>CBDEUV010000002.1:4740000-6440355 GCA_965243385.1 Leptospirales bacterium | reverse complement strand
ATATTATCGAGTCGTACCAGGCCAAGACCTCGAACGAAGTCATCGTCTATCACGAAGGCGAATTGATTCAGGATCTGAACTCGCTCTTTAAGTGGGGCAAAGTGAAACACGGCGGCCTGATTATGTTTCAGGTGATGGGCTACCAGATCAAGGGCGTGAGTCGTCTGCAGAAATACCTGCACGAAGGCGCTTCTTCGCGTTACGAGACCTTCATGAAGCACGACGTGAACAAAATTCTGAATCTATTCTAGAGAGGCCGACAGGCGATTTGACCATATATGTTTACGGAGTACTTTCAAAAACAGTCCCAGGCGCTGGAGAAGGCCCTCGCCAAAAAACTCGGCAAGCGGGGCGTGAAGCTCCCTGAAAAAGAAAAAGATCTAAATATTTACCAGGAGTTCTACACTTTCCTGAAAGATCATGTGCCCGAGGATTATTCTCTGGCTACGGGCAAAGTGCGAAACAAAAAGCACCTGCTGAACCGCAACTGCGACCTGTTGATTTACAAGAAGTGGGTGCCGAAGGTTCTGGAGCTGACCGGCGGCTATATTCTGTCGGACGCGCTCTACGGTTTTCTTTCGCTCGAAGCGAATCTGACGGCGGCGGGTCTCGGGACCCACGCCAGTCTGACCCGGGCGCTCAAATCGCTGTACGTCGGCGAAAAGCAATTCGAAGAGCTGGAACCGATTCCAATGTATTCGATGCTCTTTGCGTACGGGAGCGAACACAGCCTGCTATTTCACAAGCAGTCTTTAATGGAGATCTCTCAGGAAAAAGAGATCCCGGTGAACCTGGAAGTCGATCTGATCTGCGTGCTGGGGCAGGGACTGATCATCAAAGACTGGGAAATCGCCGGCGGCTATAAAGTCGTCGAAACCGGCGACGAGAGTCTGATGTGGTTTTATGTACTCCTGATGGAGTATCTGGATCGCGACGGCCGAATGAACTATAACCTGCGGGACTATATTAAAAACAATAAAGAGTACAACGAATACTGATTCGCGCGCGGTTTCGGAGTCGCGGTTCCGAAATCGCCATATGGGTTCGACAGTTTGATACGGAAGGTCATTATGAAAAGAAGCACTCGCTATATTCCCGTGCTGGCCGCTCTGGCTCTCGCGGCTCTGGTCGCCTGCGGGTCCGGCGCACGGGACTATCTGCTGGTCATCGATACTTCCGGCTCCATGTCCGCAGGCAAAGAGAAAACCATCCACAAAGTGCGCCGGAGCATGGAAAGCTTTATGGAGACCGTGAATCCGGGCGACACGGTAACTCTGATGGGTTTCGACAAAGATACGCGCAAGGTCGGTACCTACGAAATCAACTCCGCGGAAGATCGCACTGTGGTCGTGGCCGCGGTTCAGAATCTGGACGCCTGGGGTTCGCACACTTATATGAAATCGATGGTCGCCACCGTGCGCGAAAAAGTTCGCGAGCTGGAAGGCAAGGGCCGCAACGTGATCGTGGTGATCATGTCCGATGGCAAAGACGATCCGCCTCCCGGAGCGCGCAAAAACCGCCTGCAACTTTCAAGCATCGAAGCTCCCGAAGGCGAACGGCAGGTCGACGACACTTATATCTACTACGTGAGTCTCGGCAAGTTAAAGGACCCGGACCTGGAAGCGGAACTCAAAAAGCTTTCGCCCGCGGTCAAAACCATTGAACGCAAGCCGAAGACCCCCCGCGCGACTGCCGCGGACGGGAACGAAAAAGACGGGACCGCTCAAGCGAATGCGGGCGACGGCGCAGGGGGCGATGCGGCTGCGAGCGAAGGCGAGGGCGACGGCGACGGCGACGGCGACGCCGCGATGACTGAGGGCGACGAATCCCAGGCGGCCGCCGACGAGATCGGCCTTACGGAAGTCGCCGAGGACATCGATCGCACCTCCTGGTATGAGCAGCTGAAGTCGATCGGCAAGATTGTCGCGCCGATTATTTTCGGTATTCTGTTTTTGGTCTGGCTGTTTCGTAAATGGAAGAATCGCCATAAAGTATCCGGCGATTTGCAGTATTACGAAGCCGACGTGGGTTCGCCGATCAAGAACAGCTACAGCCTTTCCAAAACCGGCAAGAGCGCGATTACCGTGGGCTCGAAAGTAGGCGCCGATCTAAAAGTGCGCCAGAGCGGTTTACCGCACAATATCACGCTCAAAGCCTTTCGTAAAGGCGGCGAAGATTTCCTGAAGACCGGCGGTAAAGACGACGCGCTCTTCAAATTCATGACCCGCCAGCAGGACGATCTGATATCTAAAGGCGACAAATTCCGACTGGGCAACTATGTCTTCGAGTACGGCGATGGCGAAAAATAATAGCGCACAGAAAATCAGCGAAATGCGCGGCACGGACCGCGTATTCCAGCTCGACCGGGATACCTTTGCGGTATTCACGGGATTGCATCTCGAGGATATGCGTCCGTTCATTCGCGTGGGCGCGGGTAAAACCATCCCGACCGGATTGTTGCGCCACTTTGAAAACGTGCTGCTGACCGAAAACGATCCGCTGAATGTCGGATTGGAAATGGCCTGGCTGCACGCGACCCTGACCGAAGGCGAAGAAACCATTCGTTACGTCGGCAGTAAGGATCGCGTCGCTCAGATTTACGCGTTCACCGGTATGCGCGAGCTGGACGAAGGCGAGCGGCACGTGGAAATCGTCCCTTACAAGCTCGCCCGCCCGGAAGAAGCCGGCCGGGACAAAAGCACGATTACTTTTTTTGAAACCGGCAACGCGATCGTTCAGGTCGGCAACAGCAAGACCTACGATCATCTGGCGCAGCAACGTGGTCGAATCAGCATCGACCGCGAGTACGATCTTTTGAGCAAAAGTCTGCGCCGCCGCGATCGCAAATGCGAAGACGGCCGCAGCTTTATGTATCTCGGGCGGGGAGCCCAGTCCGGACCGAATCGCCCGCCGATCTACTGGAATTTCGAAGGCCGCGGGCTCTTTTTGAACCCCTGCGTGGACCCGCACTACGCGCTCTTCGAGCACGCCATCGATCCGGATCGGCTGGACATGGCCGTGAGCTACAGCCCCTTTTCCGCCGGTTTCGGCGAAGTTCTGCGGCGCAAGAATACCGAACAGCGCACCGTCGGCATCTACCAGGCCGACGAAGAGCGCAGCACGTTATTAAAGAAAATCTACCGGGAAGCGAAGCTGCAGGGTTTCGGCGACTCCAGTGCGCTGCCGATGGCCAAAGATACGAGCTATTTCGTTTCGAAAGGCGGATCTCACGGGCTCTTCGCAAGCCGGATCGGTCCTCAGTCGGATCGCATGGTGCAGATTCTGTTTCCGCTGGGCGGCGGTAAATTCAGCCGGGCTTTCGATTTCCTCAAAGCTCCCCACGATCTGGAAATCCAGGTGATCAACGATCCCGCCGAACTGACCGCGGGCCAGGGACGGATCACGCTGCAATCCGCGGGGAAAATTCAGCCGGCGCGTTACGAAAAAGCGCGCCTGGCCGCAGGCGTCACGCCGCTGGTTCCCGGGCGCGAGTATCGCATTCTGCAGGCCGAAGATCCGGCCGCGCTCGCGGAGAATGTGATCGGCGCTTTCGCGGAAACGCCGCTGCACGATCTGGCGCGGGATGTGATCTTTTTACACATGGGGCTGGATTTCACCGAAGGTAATCTGAGCCGGGTGCTGGAAGATTTTCGTCGGCGGCCGTTGCCCAAAGATAATGTCGTTGAACTGTACAACCTGGGCCAGCTGCTTTCGTATTTGCAACTCCTGCCGGCCTACCGCCAGCACTATACGCCGGCGCAGCGTAAACAGCTGGAGCGCCTGCTCGATCGTTATAATCCGAAACGTTTCCGCTACAGCGACTGGCTGGCGCTCGCGGGATCGGGGGTGGAGTTCCACCTTCTGTTTTCGCCGCGCCGTGCGTTTCAATTCGTGAAACGAGTCCAGGCCGACCCGGCGCAACTGCGGGTACCGCCTCCGTTCGAAATTCTCGAAGAGAATCCCAAGGCGTACGCGAAACGCCTGCGGGAATGGAACCGGGCCGCCGACAAAGCCGGCGATACCGGAGGCTTTCGTACATCCATCGAAACTCTGGAGCGACTCTACGAAGAAAAGCTGCGTTTGCTGGGCGAACGCAAACGTTTTCACAGTCTCTTGAATACACTGGGGATCGTTTCGCAGAGCGCCGCCGCGGCTGACGCGGCCGAACATGCCGGCGGTCGCTGGAGCAAACGTCGCAGTTGGGAGCCAAAGCCGGCTGGCGCGAAAAACGGCGCCGCCCGGGCCGGCGGTGGAAGCGGGGGTTTCTCGGGGTTCTCGGGTTTTTCCGGAATGGGCGCGCTCGGACGCGCGGCGCTGCTGGTCGTGGGCCTGGTGGCTTTACTCGGAATTGGCGCCCTGATTTTTTCCAGCGTACGAACCGGATCAGCTTTTAGCGGCGGTTCGATTTCCGCACGCGGCGATAGCGCCGCCGAAGTCCGGGCCGTCGAACTTAGCGAACCCAACGGTCTGCAGTCCAACGAGAAGGTGCCTGGCGAAGATACCGTTGAAGCCACGAACGAAGAAATTCTCGGCTACGCGAATCTACTGGCCGGCCGCAATAATTTCGCGCCGCTGAACGGCGCGCGGGCGGAAAATCTGCGCGACCCCGATCTTGTCTATCCCAACGATGTACTGCAGCTTCCCGACGGTCGGCGCGCCGCCGTCGAGCCCGGGCAATATATCTGGGAGATCGCGCAGACCCACTATCGGAAGGATCGGGCCCGGTTTATGATTCTCGACCGACAGATTTCGACTCTGCTGGCGGAAAACGAGGGCGCGCTTTCGGCCGAAACCCGCGGCGAAATTCAGAAACGCCAATCGCTGATGAAGCGCCTGGCGGCCACGAAAGATCTCAAGCGGCTTTTGGCCGTAACGAACCGCACGGTCAGCGCTCGAACGAAGTGATCTGCAGGCCGGTCGCGACACGGCACATTGCCAATCGCATTTGAATGCCCGGTGAAGATTACGATTCAGCGGCCTTGCTGGATCATATGCAGGACGTCAGTGATGAACTTCTGGTGACTCTGCAGAATCACCGCCAGATCTTCGGTGCGTCCTTCTTGTAGCATGACGCGCACCAATTCGCCCATGTGCTGGCGAACCTGCGCATCGTGATGGCCGGGGCCGGACGAGGCCGCGCTCTGCTGCGGACCCGCACCCGGAGCCGCGGTCCGGGTCGGCTGGGGTTGCTGTCCCGCGGGTCGTCCGCCGCCGACCGATGCGGATTCCAGAATCTGGCCGATGCGTTCGGCCCGGGCGGTGCGAGGTTTCGCGCGGGGGATGCCCGATCCCGGTTTGCGTGCGGCGTCTTTCTCGGGGTTCAGTTCCATTTCTTCGTCCAGGATACTGTTGCGAGCGGGCGGGGTGCGAATAAAATTCTGCAAACTGTCCGCGGTGAAATTGTCCAGTTTGTCGTGCATTTCTATTATCTACGTCCCCGGCCCCACGGGATTTAAAGAGGAATTCTCAAGATTTCTCGTTTTTTTCCCTTTTCGAATGCCCGGCACGGGCGTATCCTTGCGCTCGTCCCCGCGCAGATCCTCGATCTGCTTGTGCCGATCCTTTGCGCTCGTCCCCACGCAGATCTTCGATCTGCTTGCGCCGAGCCTGCGGGGCCTGTGGCCCTCGGTCCGCCTTTGGCGGCCCCCTGGATGGGCAAGGCCCATCCGCGTGAAAAACCCTTGCCCGGGATCGTGCGTCCGGTTTCTCTGAAAATCCATGTCGGATCAGGTCCCCGAAATCACGCGGCTGCAGGCCGAGAACGAACGCCTGTACAATGTGCTGGAAGTCGGCGCGCTCCTATCCTCCAGCCTCGATCTGGACGTGGTACTCGACTCTTTAATGACCAAGGCGCGCGAGCTCTGCGAAGCCGAAGCCTCCAGTTTGATGCTGGTCGACGAGGAAAAAGAGGAGCTCTATTTTCATACCATCAAGGGTGAAAAGAGCGAAGCGATTCGCAATATTCGCCTGAAGCTGGGCGAGGGCATTTCGGGCTGGGTGGCGCAGGAAGGCAAACCCGTGCTGGTCGCGGACGCCTCGGCGGACCCGCGCTTTTCGCGTAAGGCCGACGATTCTTCGCATTTCGAGACCCGGACGATGATGTGCGTTCCGCTGCGGGCCCGTCGCCGGGTGATCGGCACCGTGCAGGTGCTCAACAAAGTCGGCGGCCAGCTTTTCAACGAAGACGATCTGCGTATCTTTCAGTCGATGGGCAACCAGGCCGCGGTTGCGATCGAAAACGCCCGCCTGCATACGATGGCCACCGTCGACGGCACAACCGGTCTTTATATCAAAAGTTATTTCAAAGCCCGTATGCAAGAAGAGTTTCGCCGCGCGAAAGCGACGGGCCAGCCGGTTTCGATGCTTATGTCGGATATCGACCTCTTTCGCAACGTGAACAATACCTACGGTCACCAGGGCGGCGACCAGGCGTTGATCGAATTGGCCGGCGTGATCAAAGAGACTGTTCACAAACTGGGCAGCGACGATATCGCCGGGCGCTACGGCGGCGAAGAGTTCTGCGTACTTCTGCCCGAATCGGGGCCGGAGCGCGGTCTCGAAGTCAGCGAATTGATTCGCAAGAATATTGAGAAGCATCCCATCCCGGTCGGCGACAACGAGTTTACGAATATTACGATTTCGATCGGCGTGTCCAGTTATCCACTGCACAAAGAGCATATTCACGAAGTCGACGATTTCGTGAAACTCGCGGACGAGGCGCTGTACCTTTGCAAGCATCGCGGACGTAATTGCTGTTCGCTATACGAGCCTGGCGCTTCGCCTACCGCGCAATCGTAAGTCTTCGCCGGTCTTCGTTCCGCGTCGCCCGAAAGCCCGCTCCGTCCCACGTGCCGTCTCCGACCGACCGGCCGGCCTTCGCGGTGCGGACTGCCTGCGGGAGATCATCATAATTATTCGTTTACAATATTCACGGTTCCCCGAAAGTTTCGATTTCAGGAGCGAATCGTCGATATGTCACAAATCCATACTTTCAGTCAGGCCGGTTGCACCGCGGATGAGGATGTCTGGGAGCGGTCGGGCAAGCGTGGACAGCGCGCCCTCGAACTGGCCGAGCTCAAAATGCCGGTCGTGCCGGGCTTCATCTTCGATTCGACCGCGGTTGCCGGAATTCAGGACGCGGACGTAAAATCCGCGGCGGTCAGCGGCCTTGCGACGATCGAAGAGGGGATCGGGCGCAAGTACGGCGATTCGGAGAATCCGCTGCTGGTCAAAGTCGTCTGTAGCGCGAACCTGGTGCTGCCGATTTATCCGACGGTTTTTAATATCGGCCTCAGCCCGCAGACGATTCCGGGCTTCGCGAAGATGATCGGCGAAGAAAACGCCTGGTTCGAATACTGCTATTTGCTGCGCACGGCTGGCGTAAAGCTTTACGATATCGAAGGTTCGCAATTCGACGCCATCGAGCAAAAGTACGATCGCAGCAGCGCGGAAAGCATGAAAGCCTGCGCCGAGGAGATGAAGAACCTGGTCGGCGCGGAACGTATTCCCGACGATCCCATGGAACAGCTCTCCGTTATCGTGAAAGCAGCGGGCAAACGTTATTATGATCCCGACCTGGACGTCGAAGACAATCTTTCGATTATGGTCCAGGGCATGGTCTTCGGCAATCTGAGCGACGAAGACATGGTCGGCATGTTGTACACCCGCAATATTATCAGCGGCGAAAATCAGCTGCAGGGCAGCTACCTCAAGAAAGCCTATACGCTCGATAAGAAAGGCGAAGACATTCAGACCCTCGACGCCGCGCATCTCGAAGATTTGAAAAAGATCGGCCGGGCGCTCGAACAAAAATTTCACGAACTGCGCGAAGTGAAATTCATCGTGGAACGCGGTAAGATCTGGTTGATCAATCAGACTCCCGAAGACCGAAAATCGACTCAGGCGCATATCCGGACCCTGCTCGACCTCATGAAAGAGGGCGCGGTCGAGGACACCTGGGTCGTCGAACAGATTCCCCCGGGCCAGCTTGCCACTCTTCTGCATCCCATCGTCGATCCGGCATCGGTCACTGACATCACCGCGGTCGAAGGCGGTCTCGCGGGCAGTCCCGGCGCCGCGGTAGGTCGCGTGTTTTTCTCCGCCGACAAACTTATGGAAGCGCACCGCGACGCGCTGCAGAAAGGCGAAGACACCCGCCTGATTCTGGTCGTGCACTCGAGCTTCGCCGAAGACGTGAAAGCCATCGAAGTCGGGCAGGGGGTCATCGCGGTTGAAGGCGGTTATTCTTCGCATGCGCCGGTCGTCGCGCGTTCGATGGGGAAAGTCGCCATTGTAAATGATCAGATCAAGATCAGCCCCGACCAATTCGAGCTGAACGGCGTAACCGTGAAAGAGGGCGACTACGTCACTATGGACGTGCCCGTTTACAAGCCGCCGACGATTCTGCTCGGTAAGGCCGAATTGATCAATCCGGACATCCAGACGAACGGCCTGGTGGATTTTATCGAAGTCATCAAAAAGCACATCTCCGACGATTTCGTCGTCCGGGCGAACGCTGACCTCGGCCGCGACGCGAAAACCGCGCGGACGATGGGCGCGTACGGAATCGGCCTGTGTCGCACGGAGCATATGTTCTTCGCGGAAGATCGTATCAATCGCTTTCGGGAAATGGTGCTCGCGCGCGACACCGAAGAACGGGTGAAAGCCCTGAACGATCTACAGCCGCTGCAGCGTCAGGATTTCTACGAGTTGTTTAAGACCATGGCTCCGTATCCGGTGACGATCCGCCTGCTGGACGCGCCGCTGCACGAATTCCTGCCGCGCACGCCGGACGTGTTGTCCGACTATCTCGAATATTTGCGGGCCAAAGGCGTCAGTCCGGATCAGGCTGCGATCGAAGCGCAGATCGAGCGGCTGCACGAATTCAACCCGATGCTCGGCCATCGCGGGTGCCGTGTCGCGATCACCTATCCGGAAATCTACGAAATGCAGGTGCGGGGCATCCTCGAAGCCGCCTGCCAGTTGAAGAAAGAGGGCACCGAAGTCGTGCCGGAGATCATGATTCCGCTGATTATGAATCCTTCCGAATTGAATATGATTCGGAACGGCAAACGTATCGAAGGCAAATATATCAAAGGCGTGACGAACGTGGCCGAAGAGGTGTTCGCGGCGCAGGGCGTAGAAGTCGAATACAAGACGGGCACGATGGTCGAGCTGCCGGCGGCGGCTCTGCTTTCGGACGAACTTGCGCGCTACGCCGAATTTTTCAGCTACGGCACGAACGATCTGACGCAAACCACCAACGGTCTCAGCCGCGACGATTCGAATTCGTTTTTCCCGGCCTACACCGAATACGATCTTTTGCCGGCGAACCCCTTCCAGATGCTGGGAGCGCCGGTGAAAGAATTGATCAAGATCAGTTCCGAACGCGGACGGCTTACGCGGCCGAATATCAAGCTGGGTCTGTGCGGCGAACACGGCGCCGATCCGGTGAATATCGAGTTCTGTCGCAACGCGGGACTCCAGTACGTCTCCTGTTCGTCATACAGCGTACCGATCGCGCTTCTGGCGGTCGCGCAACTGAATCTGAAAGAAAAAGCTGCGTCCGGTTGAGCAAGCTGACATCGCCGACCACCCGATCAGGGTGCGACAGGCCGCGGTGACAATTGTCACCGTCGGTCCGTCGTTGTCGCGGTCTTGACAGATCGCATGCGCTTCCCATCCTGGGCGCATGTCAATATTGCGTATTCATCGTAACTGTAATGATCTCGGACGGCGTTTCGTATTTCGCCGATTGCTCAGCGTTTCGATTGGCGCTGCGGTTTTTTTCTCCGCGCCGGCGCTCTTCGCGCAGCAGGACGCTCCGGACGAGGCGCGTAAGGCGGGCGGCTTTACCCGACTCAACAAAACGAGTCCGGAAGGCTTCGCCGCCGGGCGCTTTTTGATAGAAGGCCGCGCCAATTTTGGGCTCGGCTTTTCCGGAAGCATCTACAAGAATTTCCAGGACCAGAACGCGACGCTGCCGATCGGTCCCGCGGCCCTGCAGTCCGGGGACGCCGGCTTGATCGCCGCCAGTTTTTTGACGCGGCAATCCGCCCCTGAGGCCCGGCTGCGTTCCTTCGGCGCCAATCTCGCGGTGGAATACGCACTGCTGGACTGGCTGGGAGTGGGGCTGGATCTCGGCACGACCAGTCTGAGCGTCAAGAGCGCGCGCGTGATTTCGACCGGCACGGAAGTCAGCTTCGCTCTGATCTCGCAGCTCACGGGGGCTCAGGCGACGTCGGCGACGACCGAGCTGCTCTATCCATTTATCGTTCAGGACTTCGGCGACTATGACGCCATCCATCACGCGGATGCGACCCTGGCGTTGCATCCGCTGGGCGGTTCGGGTGTAATCGATCCCTACTTAAAAGCGATCGGCGGTTATGGTCGCACCCGCGAAGACGGTTTCACGTCGGTGCGCTACGGCGCGGCGCTCGGTGCGCGATATTTCCTGAGCGACTGGGTGTATCTGGTCGGCGAAGTCTCCTGGATTAACAACGAAATCTCAGGCGAGGTCGATACTTCGGTCGGCTTCCTGGAAAGTTCCAGCGAATTCTCGGGTTCGTTGCGCGAAACGAGCGGGCAGCTCGGCGTCGGTTTCGCGTTTTGATGTTTGCGAACGTCGTCAAACGCGAAACCAGTCTTCGGTTTCAGAATTCTTACGGAACTGACTACGATGCCAGGCTGCAAGTGTAAAGCAGCCGGGATGCACCTGCGTGCCCGTGCGCGCTTCGCCCCCGGGCTGGAATCTATTTGATTGAAATGCGCGGAAGGTGCCGGGTGCAGCGATGGATAAGAACAAATATCTATCGTTGCAATCTCTGGCCGGCTTCCTGTTGATCGTCGTCGCCTTGTTTATCGGGGCCGGCACGCTCGAGGCCGAGGACGAGATTGACGTTGCGCAATCATCGAGTACGGCGGATTCCGCGCAATCCCGAGAACAATCGGGATTCGGAGCGGGCCGCTTTCTCTTTGAAATTCGTGGAAGCTACGGATTAGATTTCGGTGGAAGCATCGCCAGAAGCTTCCGTGATCAAAACCAGATTCCGGCATTCGGCATCCTGCCGGCCTTTTCCGGCGACGCCAATGCGCTGGCGTTGAGCATCTGGTCGCGCTCCCAGGCGCCCGAGCCGGAGTTGAAATCGAAAGGTGGATCTCTTTCGTTTGAGTACGGCCTGTTTGACTGGCTGGGCGCGGGGCTGTCCGTAAATCACAATTCGTACGACGTAAAGAATGCGAATCCTTTTCCAGGTTCTCTGGCTTTCGGGCTCTTGCCGATCCCGGGAAGCTTACAGAATCCGCAGTTGATCAACGCCGAAGCGCTGGCTCCGCTTGTACCCATAGACCGCGACGATTTCGATCGAATTACTTCGGCGGACCTGAACGTCGCTCTGCATCCTCTGGGAGGGGGAGGGCGATTCGATCCTTATCTGAAATTGATCGGCGGATACGGTCAGACGAAGGAATTCGATCTGGACGTGTTGCGATACGGCGGGGCGCTCGGCCTGCGTTTCTTCCTGACGGACTCCATTTTTGTCGTGACTGAAGTCGGCCTGGTGAACCACGAGATTCGCGGCGACGCTGTATTTGGAGAATTCAGGGGAAATTTGCGACAGACCGACGCGCAGCTCGGATTCGGTTTCGCATTCTGAGGTGTATAGTAAAACAAAAGCCGGCGCAGGGAGGACCTGACGCCGGCGTCGCTTAACGATTCTGCGCTTTTCGCTTAAACTGGATGCTGCGCCGCTTAGCGGAGCAGCTGCAGAACCGTTTGAGTTTTCATATTCGACTGAGCGACCATCGCCGTCGCCGCCTGCACCAGAATCTGGTAGCGGGTGAAGCTGGTCATCTGCTCGGCCATGTCCGTGTCGCGGATGCGCGATTCGGCCGCCTGGATATTTTCGTAGGCGTTCATCAGGCCCTTCGCGGCGTGTTCCAGACGGTTCTGGTAAGCGCCGAGATCCGCGCGTTGCTTGGAAACGCGGCGCAGGGCGTCGTCGGCCAGACCGATTACGGAGTTCGCTTTGTCGGGGGTGCTGATCGAAATAAAGGTCAACACGGTCGGGTTGCGCAGTCCCAGAGCGGCGGTGGTCATCGTATTCACGTAGACCCGTTCGCGCTGGTGCATATTCGCGCCGATGTGAAACCACATTGAAGCGGTCGGATTCAGTCGCGCGAAGCCGCCGGTCAGCATTTTCATTTTGTTGAATTCGGCCTGGCTGGCGATGCGATCGATTTCATCGATAAGCTGCGAAATCTCGACCTGAATTTGCTGGCGGTCTTCGGCGGTATAGATGCCGTTCGCCGATTGCACCGCGAGCACGCGGATGCGCTGAAGCATATTCGCCGTTTCGGTCAGATAACCTTCGGTCGTCTGAATGAACGAGATACCGTCTTCGGCGTTTCGCTCGGCCTGACGCAGTCCGTGAACCTGGGTGCGCATCTTTTCCGATACAGCCAGGCCCGCGGCGTCGTCGCCCGCGCGGTTGATGCGCATACCGCTGGATAGCTTTTCGATATCCCGCATCATGTCGTAATCATTCCACTTCAAATTGCGATGGGAATGAATCGCGCTGATGTTGTGATTGATAATCATTGCTGGTCCTCCCTTGACCTCAAACAAAGCTCCGGTGGGGCCGCGCCCCGCGAAGCGTTTCGAACGCAGAATCCGTTCACATTAAACATCGGTGCGTTGAAAAAACCAGCCGCGAAATTTTTTGGGCCGCGGACGTAAATAATCGCCGGTCGGAAAAGCTCTTGACCGCGGCGAATTTCGTTTCGCTTCCTAATATATGACTGCCAGCACCACGCGAAACACTGAATCCTTAACAGACCGAGTGATCATCATCACCGGCGCGAGTCGCGGGATCGGTTATTATACGGCTCTCGCGCTGGCGAAGGAGGGCGCCAGGATCGTGGTGGCGGCCAAAAGCACCGTCGAGAACCCCAAATTGCCCGGCACCGTGCAGCAAACGGTCGCGGATATCGAAGCGGCGGGCGGGGAGGCCCTGGGATTGCCCTGCGATGTACGCGAAGAGGCTGAGCTGGAGGACCTCGTCCAGCGCACCCTGGCCCGCTTCGAGCGTATCGACGGTTTAATCAATAACGCCGGCGCGATCTGGGTGCAGCCGATCGAAGATACCCCGGCGAAACGCTTCGATCTGGTGCATGAGGTGAATTATCGGGCCCCGTATCTGCTTTCCCGACTGGTGATTCCGCATATGCGCCGGGGCGGGTGGGGGCATATCCTCAATATGAGTCCCCCCATCGACACGAGCGCGATCGGCGGCAAGATCGCTTATATGAATTCGAAATTTAATATGACAGGCCTGACCTACGGGCTGGCGTCAGAGCTCTCGAAAGCCGGAGAACCAATCGCGGTCAACAGTCTGTGGCCGAAGACTCTCATCGAATCGCTGGCGACCATCAACTGGCAGATGGGCGGTCCCGCAGACTGGCGCAAAGCGGATATTATGGCCGACGCGACGGTCGCGATCTTTCAACAGAAGCCCGCCGATTACAGCGGCCGGGCGCTGATCGACGAGGAGGTGCTGCGCGAAACCCGGGGCATGAGCGACTTTTCTCAATATAACGTGCTCCCGGACGGCCAGCCGGTAGATTTGAGCTGGGATAGTTTCGACGCGATCATCGAAAAGATGCGGCGTCCGGGTTGAGTCGTTCTCGTATATTCCGTACGCGATTTGTTTTAGGCGGGCGCCTGAACGAATCCGCCATGATCTTCGCGATAATCTAAAAAACTCCCCGCTGTCTTCCCGGATGTACCGAAAATCCGGGTAGAATGCCTGCTCACGCACCCGAATCGAAGTCCCAGACCACGTCCCGCGCGAAACGCCCGCCTGCGAAAGCAGGGCTGCGAATCGTGCCGACGGCCGGCGAATCATCTCGAAAGCCCTCCGGCGATAATCGCGCGACCCGCATGCGGGTGCCGGGTTTTGAGATTCCCTTCTACGTGGGCGAATTGTGGACCGCCCGCCAGCGGCAGATGCATCCTTTGCATTATACCGTCAGCTATCGCGCTTCGTTTAAGCCGGAGCTGCCCGATTTTTTTATCCGTCGCTTTTTACTCGATCGTCGCATTAACGAAGGCGTGGTGCTGGATCCCTTCGGCGGGCGGGGGACCACCGTGCTCCAGGCGAATTTACTCGGCTTTCGCGGAGTGCACAACGACCTGAATCCGGTTTCGATTTTTCTTTCCAGCGCCCGTCGCAGGATTCCCGCTCTCGAAGAGCTGATCGAGCGAGTCGAAAGTCTGGATCTGCAGGCGAAACGTTTTCGCCTGAGCGCGCTCGAAAAGCAACGGCTGCTGCCGTTCTTTCATCCCGAGACCCTGAACGAAATTCTGAATCTGAGGGAGCAGTTGCTTGCGAAAATCGCGGACGGTCCCGCGGCGGCGGACGATCCCGCGCTGCAGTATATCGGTCTGACCGCGCTGTCGCGCCTGCACGGGCACAGCGACGGGTTTTTCTCCGTCTACAGCTTTCCGCAAATTTCGATCATGCCGGAAGCCCAGGCGCGTAACAATCTGCGGCGTGGACAGACTCCGGAATATCGCGGCATCAAGGCCCGCATCATCAAGAAGATGAAGGCCGATCTGGGCGGGCAGGGCCTGCCTGCCGGCTTTCGCCCGGCCGCCGCGAAAAACCGTTATACCATGAACGACGCGCGCAAGCTCAAAGGCGTGCGCACGAATTCGGTCGATCTGGTCGTGACTTCGCCGCCCTTTCTGGACAAGGTCAACTACGTCGCCGACAACTGGATGCGTTCCTGGTTTCTGGGCTATGACGCGGAGCCCGAGCTGACCATGACCCCCGACGTGGGGGAGTGGGTCGAATTTATGACCGGCGTGATGCGCGACCTGGGCCGCGTGCTCAAGCCCGGCGCCCGCGCCGTGATCGAAGTCGGCGAGGTCGCTGTCGGTCAAAAAGGCGGCAGTCTCCTGAACCTGGAAGAATTGCTGATCAAGCAGTTGCCTTTGAAATTGCGGTCCGGCGGCCGGCTGGTCGCCGAAGAGGTCTTTATTAACAGCCAGGAATTCACCAAGCTCGCCAACTGCTGGGACGTAAAGAACAACGCCAAGGGCACGAATACGAACCGCTGCCTGGTCGCGCGCAAACTGGTCTGAGAGCCCAGCGGCCCGCCGAAAATCCGCTCTCCGGAGCGGCAGAAAGCCTCATTAAAATTCCAGATTTGCCGATCTTGATTATGAGCCGGTGATTCCGGCTCATATAATTGAGGAAAAGCACCTATGTTACGATCCCTCTGGACCGGCGCGAGCGGAATGGTCGCGCAGCAGTTTAATATCGATACGATTTCGAATAACCTGGCGAACGTAAATACCTACGGGTTTAAGAAGAACCGCGCCGATTTCGAGGATTTGATCTATCAGCACCAGGTGCTCGCGGGAACGCCGGCGACGGCGGTCAGCGAAATCCCGACCGGGGTCTATGTGGGCCACGGCGTCAAGGTCGCGGCGACCCAGAAGCTCTTCGAAATGGGCAGCCTGCAGGCGACCGGCAATAAATTCGACATGGCGATTACCAGCGAAGTCGGCTTTTTCAAGATTTTGATGCCGGACGGTAGCTTCGGCTATTCGCGTGACGGCAGCTTTAAGATCGACAGCCGCCGCCAGATCGTGACCAGTCAGGGCTATCTGCTCGAACCCCCGATCACGCTGCCTCCGGGCGCGATCAACAACAGCCTGCAGATCACTGAAAACGGCGAAGTCACCGTCAAAATTGGCGACGACGTGCGGCCGACGAGAATCGGGCAGATTGATCTGTATCGTTTCGTGAATCCGGCCGGACTCAAAGCCATCGGCAAGAATCTCTTTAAGGAAACTGTTGCGAGTGGACCCGAGATTCAGGGCACGCCCGGCTTCGAAGGCATGGGCGCGATCCTGCAGGGCTTTCTGGAAACTTCGAACGTTAAGCTGGTCGAGGAAATGGTCAATATGATCGTCGCCCAGCGGGCTTACGAGTCCAATTCCAAAGCGGTCACGACCAGCGATTCCATGCTGGGTACCGCGATTGGCATGAAGCGATAAGCGAAATTAGTTTGAAGGCGATAAGCGGAATTACATTGAAGGCGATAAGCGGAATTACATTGAAGGCGATAAGCGCGATTAGTTCGAAACGATAACCCATGAAAGCCAGGCATTTTTCCAGTTGGGCGCCCCCCGGAGTGCGCATGAGTCGCGGGGTATCGCCGCTGCGAAATCAAAGCTTTGAGGCGATCACATTGAACCCGACCGCCGGCGACGCGACAGGCGTGCGCCGCAGCGCCTCGCGCTCGCGGATTCCCGGCTGGCTGATTGTAGCCCTCGCGACGATCGTTTTCGCGCCCGGCCCGATCTTTTCTTACAGTCTCTATCTGCAGGACAAAACGCAGGTCCCGGCGGGTCCGGTGCGCCTGGGCGATATCGCCCGGGTCGAAGGCGAACGCGAGAGCGGGGCGATCTCCGGGAAACTGCTCTTTTCCGATCTGCGGGGCCCGCGCTATATCGGTGCCGCCGCCTTACGCGAGAGCCTGGGAAAGAACGGGCCGGAACATCTGGAGCGGATCTACGGCTCCGGAACCTGGATCATTCCCCTGGGTCGCGAACTGAACGCCGCGGATCTCGAAGCGATGTTGCAGCGTCAGGTGCAGGCGCTGCCCGGCGGCCGGGAACTCTACGCGAACGCGACTCTGCGTCTCGCGGAAAACACCCGGCTGAAAGTTCCCGCGACCGGCGTTGAGCTGGTATTTCGCCTGCCGGCCAGAGGCGCGTCCCTGACTCCCGGCAAACGCATTATTCCCCTGGACGTGCTGCCCGCTAAAAATGAGAGCCGCGGCCGCACGGTCTTCGCCCGCCATCAGATCCAGGTCGCGATTCTGAAAAAGCAACAGGTCGCTGTGGCTGTCCGGGATCTACCGGTGGGACACCGCCTGAGCGCCGCCGATTATCGCATGGAAATTCAGGAGCTCGATAACGACGAGATCCGTTTCGCGACCGGCGACCTCAGCGGCCGCCGGGTCATGTCTTCGGTTCAGAGCGGAGACGCCTTCACAACTTCGAATATTCAATTGATGCCCGCCGTGCGCCGGGGACAGAGCCTGAATCTCGTGTATCAACGGCCGGGCCTGGTCTTTCGTGTGCGCTCGATCGCGCTTTCCGCGGGGGAAATCGGCGAATCGATTCCGGTGCGCGTTCTGTTTCCGGCCGGCAAAGGCAAGCGCAACCAGGCCGAACGCCGATTGAAGGCGCGCATTGTAAACGAAACGACGGTCGTATTCGAGTCCGCAGGCGCCGCGACCACTGAATTACAAACGAAAACCACGAAGCCGACTCAGCCGGAATCGGCAACCAGATCAGGAATCGCAGGTCGACAGCATGTATCGCAAAACTAACGCTCCCATCGCTATTGGTCTGGCGTGTCTGGGCCTGGCGCTTCCGCTGCTGACGATCGGCGCAGGGCTGGCCGGCCAGGATTTGTGGCAGGATCACAATCCCTACGGCGCCCAGCAGAAGCTGCGCGAAGGCACGATTCTCAAGCTGGAAGTCGACGAACCCGTCCAGATCCGCTATGAATACGAAAATCTCACCGACGAAGACGTGGTGATTAAAATCGTTCCGGACCAGGGAATCACCGAACTGCCGCCGGCGGACAGCACGAAGAGCATTACTACGAAGAAAAACGCGGATCTGGAATCGAACAGCCGCCTGAAATTTCGCATGGCGGTGACTGTCCAGGCCGCCGTCGAAAACGATACCGTGGTCTTCTCCGGTAGTAAGCTGGTCGCTCAGGAAGACGGCCGTACCCGTCAGCTGATTCGCATCAGCGGCCGAGTGCACGTTGATGATATCAAGACCGGCCGTCGAATTCACTCGAACGATATCGCGGATTTGCAGGTACTGGTTAATGGCGGACCGATTCCGCAGAATAAGGATTTGCCGCTGAAAACCGTGCCCGGACTCGAGCCCGGCGACCCGGCGGAGCCTTCGGCGGAACTGAGCGACCGCGAACGCGAACAGTTGCTCCTGGAATACTTAAACCGCATTCTGGGCGAAAGCGGAGACACGCCATGATCGGCGAAGCTATAATGAATCGAAGAATCAAGCTGGATTGTATGCGAAAATTCAAACAGTCGTCGACATTCGCCGCGATGGTGTTGACTGCGGTTTTTATCGCGCTGCCGGTTTCGATCAGCAGAGCCCAGGCTCCGGACGCAAATGATGCTCCCGGCGCAATCAACGCAGCCGGAAATCAAGGCGAGGGCGTGCGTCTGAAAGACCTCGCACGCATCACCGGCATTCGCACGAACCAGTTGCTGGGTTACGGCCTGGTCGTCGGCCTGCCGGGGACGGGCGATTCGCGATCGCATCTGGCGTCGGAATCAATCGGCAATCTGCTGGGCGGTCTCGGTCAGAATCTGGACAAGGCCGGCTTAAACGCGCGGAATATCGCCGCGGTCATCGTGACGGCGGAAGTGCCGCCCTTCGCGGGGCGCGGAGATCGCGTGAATGCGACCGTGTCTTCGATCGGCGACGCCCGATCGCTCGAAGGCGGCGTGTTGATCCAAACGCCTTTATACGCAGGCAACAAGTCCATTTACGCGGTCGCCCAGGGCGTCGTCACGACGGGCGGCAAAAACTACGCTCGCGGCGGATTCAATCGCACCGGCGACACGGTCGGCCTGGTGTTAAACGGCGCGGCCATTGAACGCGACGTTCCCGCGCGCATTCTGGAACCGGAACCAACCCAGCCCGGCGACGCCCAGCCCACGACGGAGCCCCGGCCCGAACCGCCGCGGCGGGTGCGTGTATCTTTGAACCATTTCGATTTTTCGACTCTGAACGCCGTCAGCAAACGCCTGGCGGAAAGCTTTCCCGACGCGAAGATCGCCATTGAAGGCGGCTCGATCGTCGTCACGATTCCGGAAAACCAGGGGGCGGTCGATTATATCGCGCGCATGGAACAGATTCGCATTGTGCCGGATTACCGGGCGCGGGTCGTAATCAACGAACGCACCGGGACCATTGTCATGGGCGGCGACGTGCGGGTCGATCCGGTCGCCATTTCGCGGGGCGGCATGGAGCTGATCGTCACCGGAGACGCGCTGGACGCCCGCCAGGGTATTCACGTCCAGAGCACCTTAAAAGAACTGAACGAACGTAAGCCGGTTTCGAAAGAATTCAAGGGTTCCGACGTGGGCGAGATCGTCCAGGGGCTGAACGATATGGGCGCGAATGTCCAGGACGTCATCGCCATACTCGAAGCCCTGCGCGATTCCGGCGCCCTGCATGCCGAATTGATCGTCAACTGAGCGCCAGAATCGCGCAAGCAAGCCGTCGATTCTGCCGATAGATTGAACATATATACACGGCAAGAGCACACGAAGACTATGAACCCACTCGATCGAATATTAAATTCCGGAGGAGCCGCGAATCTGCAAAGGGACGCGGCTCCGGAAATCCTGAAGCGCGCCGCAGCGCAAAGCCCGAACGCCGCAGGATTAGCAGCGGCGGGTTCAGGGAATGCGGCATCCGCGAAAGCCGCCGAATTCGCGCGTTATTTTCCGGGAGTCGCCGCGGGTCAATCCGGCCTGGCGGGCAGGGTTTCGAGCGGGAGCCTGAGTCAGTCCGCGAATATTCAAAGCGAAATCGCGGCGGACCCCGAACGCAAGCGACTCTATAACGCCGCTCTGGATTTTCAGGGCATCTTTATCGGGAAGATGCTGAAGAGCATGCGGGGCAATCTGAATCCCGAAAACGATCTTTTATACGGCGGCAATCGCCAGCAGATTTTCGAAGATATGCTCTACGACGAGTATTCGAAGTCCATGTCGCGTTCCGGCGGTTTCGATCTGGCCGATCAGATGTATCTGCAATTAAGCGCGAAGCTTCCCCCGGTGGGAACGAGCGGTGATGCGGCGCGGAACGACAATGCACAGGCCGGCCGCTATTCGACGACGGAAATTCAGCGCGGCACCGCAGTCAGGGATATCGAAAAAGCGCAGGATTCCGCCGCGGGACGACGCGCGCAGCAATCGTACGACCAGCACAGCAATCGGATTTCCACCGAACAGATCTGGAACGAAAACGACTGGCGGCCGTAATACTGAAGCGGGATCGCTTTGCATCCGGCAGCATCTGAGTTGTGCCGGCGCCGCATTCGCCATTCAATTCAGCGAAAGCTGTGTTCTTCGCCCGGAAAATCGCCGGCCCGGACTTCACGATCGTACTCCGACGCCGCCTGCGTGATCTGAGCGCCCAGGCTGAGATAACGCTTTACGTGGCGGGCCTGGAAGCCATCGTCGAATCCCAGCAGATCGTTGATCACCAGCACCTGACCGCTCGCTCCGGGCCCCGAACCGATTCCGATGGTCGGCACCTCCAGCGCGGCGGTGATCTCGCGGGTGAGCTCCGCGGTTACCAGTTCGAAGACCATCGCGAAGCACCCGGCCTCTTGAAGAGCGAGCGCTTCCGACTTCAACCGTGCGGCGCGTGCGTCGTCACGGCCCTGGGCGCGAAAGCCGCCCATCGTCAAATAGCTTTGCGGAGTGAGTCCGATATGACCCATTACGGGAACGCCGGCGCCGCTGAGTTTGCGAACGATCGCCAGGGTCTCCTCTTCGGCGCCTTCGAGCTTCACCGCGTCCACCCCGGATTCTTTCATGAGACGAACTCCGGCGGCCGTACCGCTTTCCACTCCGCATTGATACGAACCGAAGGGTAAATCGCCGATTAGAAAGTGGTCGGGCGCGCCGCGGCGGACCATGCGCGAATGGTAGATGATTTCATCGAGCGTGACCGGCAGCGTCGACGACTGACCCTGTACGACCATGCCCAGAGAATCGCCGATCAAAAGCGCGTCGACGGAGCTGGCCGCAAGCAGGCGAGCCATGGTCGCGTCGTAGGCGGTCAAAACGCTGATAGCTTCGCCCGCGGCTTTGCGTTTGATCCAGTCGGCGGGAAAGCGCAGAGCTTTGCGGTTACCAGTGGTTACATTCTCGGCGTTCGAAGAAGTGCTCATACAGTCGGAAACCAGACATCGGCCTTGCTGGCCACGTAAAAAAAAAGAAAAACACGCGCGAAACCATCGAAACGCATTCGGACTACAGACGCTGGTGGCGAAACGGCGGCGAATCCGGCGCGGGACGGTCGACGTATACGATTTCGCCCAGGGCGAAACGATCGGCAAAAACTTCCCCGGGATACACTTCCAGAATTTCGAGACGCGTAATCATATACTGCATCCCGTCGGGCCAGCCGGGGGAAGGCGCTTCGGGGGGCAGAGCGCGCAGTGATACGGAGAAAGGACCAGGCTCGTCCGGCAGGGTGATGATCCGTTCAAAGACCGGTCGGGCCTGCGGAATCACGAATTCTTCGTCGGGATTGTTCGCGCGGCGATAGAGTAATTGGACTCGCGCGCGTTTGATCCGTCCGTAAGCGCGGAAGCGTTCGGGGGCGCAGATTCGACAGGCGCCGTTATAGATTTCCAGCGCGAGCGCAGACCGCGGCGGAGCGTGGCTGTGTTCCGCATCAGAGCCGGCGGGCGAGTGGGTCAGCGCCGTGTCGATCAGCAAAAAGGTACCGTGAGGATGCGCAGCCGGAAAACGCAAAATCGCGGGACGGTCGGGATCCGAGTCGAGCACCCGGGCGGCGGCGCCGTTCGATTCCGGATCGTCGTCGGGGTAGACCAGATCGCCGCTTGAGAGCACGATGCGACCGCGAAAGAGGGCGTACCCGGCCAGGTCGTCCTGATACGCCGTGGACTGTAACAGCCCGACCAGCAGCAGACCGAAGGCGAGCAGGGCCGGCAGCAAAATTGCGTCGATTCTGGATTTTCGCATGGCGCTACCGGACACGGAGACACGTATAGTCAGAATCGCAATGCGGATTTTTAGCGGGGGAAGGGATTCTTGAAGATTCTGGTGCTGGGCGCGAGTTTTACGGGGGAATACCTGGCGGATCATTTTCCCGATCATGAGGTATGGTTTCTGAGTCGGCGCAGCGCGGAGCTCAGCGCCGCGGGCCGTCGCGTATACCCGCCGCAGTCGACGTCTCCCGAAACTCCCGCAGGCTTCGACGCGATTCTCGATACGGTTCCCGCAGTTCCCGCGGCTGCATCCGGCTCGTCCGCAGAGCCCGTTGCGATTCAGGAGCCGCCGTATCACGCCGAAGTCATGCAGTTGCTGGCGCATGATCCGAATCTGCCGTACATCCACGTGAGTTCGACTTCGGTGCTTCCGGGTTCGGAACGCGGCGCTGTTCGAGCGCAGAGCGCCGGCGCCGGGCCGGCCGGCGCGCCGCGGCGAAACGCAGAGCACGAGCCCCCCGCCCTGGATGAGAGCGCGCCAGTCGGACCCGAAAACGAACGCGGCGCACGCCGGCTGCGATTGGAAGAACGAATCCGCGAACTGTATCCGCGCGCGGGAATTTTACGGTCCACAGGCATCTACGGCCCCGGTCGATCCATTGCGCTGCAGTTTCGGGAAGGCAATTTTCGCCGCACGGCCTCCGGAAATATTTACGTATCCCGCATTCACGTGCACGACCTTGCGCGGCTTTTTCTGGCGATGGCTGAGCGTCTGCGCGCGAATCCCGGGGACGCCGCCGCGCGACTGGTGCACGCGGTCGACGAACGCCCGACTGCGAATCGCGAGGTCTTCACTTTTCTGGAGGAGGAGCTTTCGCTCGCTATTCCCGGGGACTGGCGCACGGAACCGCCGCGCGGTCGGATCATTCGCAGCCGGCACGCGGCGGAGCTCCTGGGCGGTCGCTATCGATTTCCGACATATGTCGAAGGCTTTCGCGCCTGCCTGGCGCTATAATTATCGAAATTCATCGCCGCCGCATAAGCGCGGGCACGAAAAAACCCGGACGAAATTCGCCCGGGTTCGTTTTCGTCTGAGGTCGGGACAGGGCCCGCCTCAGGCGAAAGCTTTCGAATCAGCCCGCGGTGGTGCCGCCGCCAGCCTGACCGGTAATGCCATCGACGCGTTCTTTGATGACTTTGGTGAGCTCGTCCATTTTGTCGCGGAGTTCGGTGATCCGATCTTCCGGAACGATGTTCTGGATTTGCTCGACAACGTTGCCGTACAGCTCTTCCAGCTGCTTGAGGCTGTCGTTGTAGGTCGCGTCCGCTTTGCCGGACAGTTCGTTAGCCTGCTGGACCACGTCGTCCAGAGCCTTGCGCAGCTTAACAGCCGCTTCGCTGCTATCAGCGGCGCCTTTTTCCTTCAACTCGTCGAACGTGCGCTGAACTTCCTTTACAGCGTTGTTCAGGGTGTCTTCGCCCGAGCGAAAGAGTGCGATCCCGGCATTTAATACGTCGTGAAGAATCTTTTCCATGATGTGTCTGGTCTCCTCTGAGTTTTTCCTGGTTTGTCTTGTTGTTGCGTCTACATGGCCCGGATGTGTTCGCAGAGCAATGACTCCTCGATCACTCATTCAGTGGGCTTGTTGTGCGTTGCACAATATTTTAGTGCAACGCCTAAACAGTCAACGAGAATTTCAAAATTTTTCCCGATAATTCGAATAATTCAATTCTTTTTCGAGAAAACCCGCCGGGTTTCTCTACGAATCGCTTAATTATGTCGCATCAGCCGCGGCCGCCTGTGGGGCCGCTTCCGGAGTCGGGGCCGCCGCCTCCTCGGGCAGGTGAGTCAGCACCCAGCGATGCAGATCGGCCAGGACTCGCTCCCGTTCCGCCGGCGTTTCGTTGAAGATCTCGTGATACAGACCTGGATAGAGCCGCAGTTCTTTATCGGGGGAGGAGCAGCGCTGATGAAACTCGATCGACCCCGTCATATCGGCGATTCCGTCTTCTTCGCCGTGCATGACCAGCACCGGGATGCGAACGCGTTCCGCCTGGCGAATGAGTTCTTCGCCCGCGTCCATGAGACCGACGCCCATCTGCAGGCTGACGACCCCATGATTGAGCGGGTCCGTGTCGTATGATTTGATTACCTGCTGGTCATGACTCAACAGAGTCAGCGGCAATCCAATAGGCACAGTCAGGGACGGGGCCAGAGGCCGCAGCATTCGTCCTACGCTGGCTTTGATTTGCTGAGAAAGCCCGAGCTTCGGGCGGAGACCCGCGCCGCTGGTCACCAGGCTGCGGAGGTGCCACTGATTTGAAAAGCGGAGCGTAAACCCTACCGCAACAATACCGCCCATAGAGTGACCGAGCAGGATCGGCTTGCGAACCTGGTATTCCGTTTTCAGGAATTCGAAGAAGCACTCCAGGTCCGGGACGAAATCGTCGAGAGCGCGAGAATCGCCTCGTTTACCGGGGCTGCGACCGTGGCCCCGGGCGTCCAGAGCGAAGATATTCACGCCTTCGCCCGCGAAGGTATCGACGACCGGCTGGTAGCGCCCGGAGTGTTCGCCGATGCCGTGGTGGATGATCAGGTTGCGACCGGCTGCCGGGTCGTCGGCCAGCCAGCACTGGTAAAACAGCGGTGTTCCGTCCCAGCCCAAAAATTTTCCACTCTGTTGCTGATAACTCATAGAACGGGTTCCAGCTCTCCGTCATGCTCTGGATTTGCATATTGAATTTTGCGGTCCAGCTCGCTCAGGGCGTGCTCGTCGCTGTAGTGCTGCCCCGGACGAGTTCGACAGACGAAGCGCTCACGGCGCACCGAGTAGACGCCTTCTTCGCCGGCGATCATTTGATCGAGCAGACGGATGCCCATATCTCTCAGGATTTTCTCCAGCCGCCGCATATGCCGCATGTCGGCGTTACTCGGCAGAGCCGGGCACTCGGGATGATTGTGGGCGATGATGGCGAAGCTGGCCCGGTCGTTCAGCAGGATTTGCACGATGTCCCGCATATAGATCTGCACCTGGTCAGCGTTGCCCCGGGCCATTTGATGGTGGCGCAGCAGCCGGAAGCGGCGATTGAAGCTGAACAAATAGAAGTACTCCTGCTCGCGGCCCTGCAGGCGATGCAGCAGCCAGTAGGCCAGGTCGCGGGAATTGATCAGACTGCCGCTCTTGAGCCGCCCGCCGTTTTGCCGGCGTGCCAGCTCGACCGCCGCCAGCACCGTCGCCGCCCGGGCCTTGCCGATTCCGCGGATCGAGGTCAGGGCGCCCGGGCTGATATGCAGCAGGCCGCGCTCGCTGCCCGCCAGGCGCGCCACCGATCGACTCAATTCGAGTACGTCCCGGCCGGGCATTCCCTGCGAGAAGAGCGCCGCCAGGAGTTCCTCAAAGCTCGCATCCTGCGGCTGGTGCCAGACCTTTTCGCGTGGTTCGCTATCGTGCCATTCCATCCCGGGACCTCCAGAATGTATGTAAGCATATGTTACGTATGAGATCGCGTCAATATAGAAGTCTTTTTCCGGCGGTCGTTTTTTCTTTGATTGCGGCGTGGCCCGGCTCAGAGAGCCTTCTCTTATGAAAGCGAGTCCCGGATTTTCGATACAAATTGCAGCGGCGCTGCTGGCGCTCCTTGCCGGGGTCAGTTGCGGCTACCAGCTGGAGCGGCCCCGGGGCGAGCCGGTGTATCCTGTGGAAGGTTTGTGGGCCAGCGTCGACGACGATTATACAGCCAGCGGGCGCGGGCAACTGCTCTACGTCAGCAGTCCGGGCGAAGACAAGTACCCGTACAAATTCATCATCTTTCAATATTATATGCGCGACCTGGCGCTCTCCGGCAAACGTATGTTCTTCACCCGGCGCATGGGCGTGGTCGATACCTCGGATTCCGAGGTGCTGTTGATCCAGACGAAATTCCAATCCGGTTTTCGCGACAATATCAGCGAGTCCGACGAAAAAGAATTCTGGCCGGCGGTCGATTTCGAGCCCGAAACCCTGAAAAGAAATTTCGGCGACGGCGATGAGCTTGATCTTTTGACTTTTCAAAAGGACGGCGGGGATCTTTTGGGCGACGATTTTCATTTTCGGCGGCTGTTGCCCGCCGTCGTCGCCGGGGGGCAAACCACCCAGGCGGCGGAAATGGATGTCGCCGTGGTTCTGGGTGTGCGCAAAGACGGCCGCGAAACCCTGTCGATCGCTTTCAGTCCGACCGTGCATGTGCAGGACGGCGTGCGCGAGCTGTGGAACAACGCCGGCAACGCGGGCCGATTGAAGATTCATACTTTGAGCTCGGATTTCGCCCAGGCCACGGTGCTGAACGGCAAGGTCCGTCGGGGCGATGTGGTGCTTCTGCCGGGCTGGAAGCCGGTCGGAGTATACAAACGCAAGCTTTCGCGCGAGGAAGTGCTGCGAAAAATTCAGCGCGGCGAACCGGTTCCCCGGGAAGATCTGATTCGGGTGCTGGGCGAAGACGCCGGCAAAAACGTGCAATAAGCCTGCGCTCGCGCTACACGCCGGTGATTGAGGTCGCGTCCGGCAGGCGACAGCCCATGCAGAGCGTTAAGAGCGCCATGCGCACGGTTACGCCGTAGCCGGCCATGCGAAAATAAGCCGCGTTCGGCAGATCGTCCACGTCGGTGCTCAGCTCGTTGACCCGGGGCAGGGGATGCATGATCAGCGTGTCTTTACGCGAAGCCTGGACGAAGGCCCGGTTTACGGTATAGCTGTTCTTGAGTCGTTCGTATTCCGAGCGATCGACGAAGCGCTCTTCCTGAATGCGGGTCACATAAGCCACGTCGCAATCCCAGAGTGCTTTCAGGTCTTCGGTTTCCTCGAAGGCCATTCCGCTGTTTTTCATTTCGCGCCGATACGACTCCGGCAGCGCGAGATCCACCGGCGAAATCAGCACGAGTTCGACGTCGTAATTGAACAGCAGCTTGATCAGGCTGTGTATGGTCCGGCCGAATTTCAGGTCGCCGATGAAGGCCACCCGTTTGCCGTCGACTCCGCCGCGTTCCTTAAAGATCGTATACAAATCCAGCAGCGCCTGGGTGGGATGCTGTCCGGTGCCGTCCCCGGCGTTGATCACGGGGATGTCCACCGCGGCCGATGCGATGCGGCTGGAACCTTCGACCGGGTGACGGATGACGGCGATATCCGCGTAGGCTTCGACCATTTTCATGGTATCGTAGAGGGTTTCCCCTTTCGATATGCTGGAAAACTGGAAACCCACCGTCGAAACCACCCGACCGCCCAGGCGATTCATGGCGGTCTCGAAACTCAGGCGGGTGCGAGTCGAGGATTCGAAAAACAGCGAGGCCAGGACCCGGCCCTCTAAGATTCCGAAGGCTTTGCGCTGCTGCTGCAGTTCTTCGATGCGGCGGGCCGTTTCGAGAATCGTTTCCAAATCCTTACGGGAAAACTGATCCGTGTCGAGAATATTGGTATGAGCGAATTCCCCGGAAGCCATTGGATCAGACGATTCTCTGGTCCCGCAAATCCCGGCAAACAAAAACCCGCCGGCGTCGGTCGCAAAACCGTGCGAGGCCTGCTCGCGATTTCATTCTTGTTCTCGTTCTCAAGCGCGTCCGGCGTGAACGGCTTTGCCGTTTCGGGAGCGGCGCTGCAGGCTATTACAAACGCCGGCGAGGGCGCGGTGGTCCGCCCGTACGATTTGTACGATCCGCGGTTTTGCTATCTTACGCCGCGGCCGTTCATCTGCGAGCGTTGCCTGAAATCCGGGCAACAATTCGTGCAGCGTCTGACATTCGAAGGCGATGGCCGCCCGGTTCGAAGTTATGGCTGTCGTCCGTACAGCCGCAAATATCTGAATTAACGCCAATTTTCGCCTGGTTTCACGTAAACCAGGCGTGAGCCCGCTCGCGGCTGTGCGTTAGTCGCGCCAGTTGTTGCCGTTCGGGACCGAGTCGGGAACCCGGTCCGGTACGCCGCCGGTATCCAGGCTTTCCAGGAGCGCCTTGGGATCGCTCGTATCCTGGCCGCTGAAGCGACGCTGGCCGTTGCCGTTGATGGTATTCAAATCGATGCGGGTGGTGCGGGGAGTCTGGCCGCTGCGCAGGCGTTCTTTGCCACAGGGGCCGCCGGGCTGAATACAGATCGTCCATTCGCCGACCCGTACGTCTTTTTTGAACTGGCCTTTCTGATAGGGTTTGCCGTTGCGATAGAAATACGCCCACTGGCCGTCGGCCAGATCGTTTTTATAATTCCCTTTGTAGAAGACCTGGCCGTTGTCGTAGTAGCTGGTCCACACGCCGTTCTTCAGGCCGCCCGCGTAATTGCCTTCCGATTCGACTTTGCCGCCGGCGTAATAGAATTTCCAGAGACCCTCGCGGCGATTCTTGCGATACTCGCCCGCGGAGCGCAAGACGCCCGCCTTCGTATACAGCTTCCAGGGGCCTTCCCGGCGATTGGCTTCGAAGCCGCCGGCGCCTTTGATTTTACCGTTCTCGAACCAGAACTGCCACTGGCCTTCACGCTGGCCTTTGCGCAGCTTGCCTTCGGCTTTTTTGACGCCGTTTTGGTACCAGACCACCTGAGTTCCGCCTTTCTCGAGCACCCAGACTTTGCCCCGGGCATGGAAATTCGCTCCGGCAGGCACGCCTTTGGGCGGTTGGGGCTGGCTGGCGGCGGTGCTGGAGGCGAACAGGAGCAGGGCGGCCGCCAGGGACAGGCTCACGAAGGTCGATGCGGACAGGCGGCGGTTCTTTTCCATATATACTATGACGACCAAACCCGCCCAGGGGTAAACCCCCGAATCGAAAATAAATCAGCCGCTGAAGATTTTTTCGGTCAGTTCCTGAACCTGTTTGCGCAAAAAGAGATCCCGCTCGAGGGTCTCTTCGATTTTTTTGCGGGCGTGGATGACGCTGCCGTGTTCCCGCCGGCCGATCACCCCCGCGGTTTCTTTCAGGTTCAGCTGCAGGTGTTCCGTGCACAAATAAGCCGTCAAATGGCGAGCCATCGAGTGTTGTTTGTCCCGGATCGGACCGCGAATGGCTTCCGGAGTCAGACGGAAGTATTCCGCGACGGCCGCCCGCACCTGATCCGGAGAGACCGTCGGACGCCGGGTATACAGGTCGGCGCAGACCTGATCCAGCTCGGTCGAAGTCCAGGCGGAGCGGTCGGCGCCCTGTAGCTCCCGGGCGTGGATCAGCCGTCGAATCGCGGATTTCAGCTGGCGCATGTCGCGGCTGATGCGTCCGGCAAGATAGCTGATGTGTTCACGGGCGAGATCCAGTTCGCGGCCCGCTTCGGCCAGAATCGTTTCGCGTTCGGCGTGGGCGGGGTAAGCCAGCTGGATGCGGTGCCCGGCCTGCAGGCGCGAGAGAAGCGCGGCGGTCAGGCCCTGATCGGCCGCGTCGCGGTCGCTGCAGAGAATCAGGAGATGGCCGTTCTCCTGGAACTCGTCAACGAGATACTGCAGCTCTTCCTGCGAGCGGAGCGCCTGCGGTTTGATAAATTGAAAGTCGTCGATAACCAGCACGCGATGAGCGCGCAGTGCGACACGCCAGGCGATATTTTCGCGCTTGCGTACGGCCAGGCTGAATTCGGTCAGGAATTCTTCGGCGCTCATATAGCGGGTGGTCGCCCCCTGGCCGCTCTGCAGGCGGACGTACGCCCGGGCGATGGCGGTCTTGCCGCTGCCGGAGGGCCCGGTCAAACTGAGGACTCCCGCCGGACATCCGCCGCGCCAGAGCAGATCCAGTTCGCGTTGATTGACCGCCGCCGCTTTATGACCCGCCAGGGCAAAGCCGCTGACCGCGGGCGAGTCGACGGATTGTGATTGGATTGCGGACGAATCGCTGGCGTCCGCTGCCGGGGAGGCGGAAGTCTGCGGCCCCGCAAAACTCGTGCGGTGGCGCGCCTGGGGTTGTGGCTTCAGGGCCAATTCGGAAGGACGAACAGGAGTCGTCCCGTCTGCTTCGTTCTGCCGGACCAGAACCTGGTCGGGGGCCCCTGGAATCGTGGCCAGGGTTTCGCGAATGAGCGATAGATAACGTTGCTCGACGTGTTGCCGGTGTTTCGCATTGCTCGCGGCGAGCGTCAGCAGCGCGTCGTCGTTCGTGGGGTACGCTACCCGCAGCGGTTCGATGAATTTCGCGAAGAACGCGGGCATTACCGTTTCGTGCAACTGCGCCTTGCAGAGCTGCCAGGCGTCTGCGTTCGAAAGATTTGCAGAACGGTTCGTTCTGCATATATCGCGAGCATCGCCGTCGTCGCCGGGAGCCTGCACCGGGCCAGGGGCCGGGAGATTATGTCGCGTTGCGGCTTGCGAGTTTTCGTTTGGAGCGACCGCCGCGGCGGTGAGCGAAGTAGAAGAACCAGAATTCGAAGCGACGGCCGCGCTCTGCCGGTCGGTCGAAGAGTTTTGAGTCTGCGAAGGCATTTATATTATGTCACATTTCCGAAGCGGATTTATCATCGGATCGTAAAGCGTCCGGTACGGCAAGCGTACCGGGAAGGGTCGCACGCAATTAATGGTGGATAAGTCGTGCGAAGCGCGTCATCTCGCGCGCGAGCGAGCCGCAATACTCGACGGCCGTTCTGGAAGCTGCAGAAAGCCTTTCGATTAAATCACGGGCAATTCAGGCCTCTTAGCTCTTCATCTTTGAGCATTCGATTGAAACGAACCATGCGACGCAAGACCTGGCAACGTCGATCATCCGCCTTCAAGCGCGGGTCGGACTCAATCGCCTTCAAGAGATCGTCGCGCCTTATGGGCTGCGACTGCATGCGCCGGCCGCCGCCGGCCTGCGTGTCCAGAATCATCAGCTCTTCGCCGCGACCGTACGGCTTCCATTCGATCTCGCGTTCGAAAGCGCCGCGGCCAGGCCGACCGTTGCGCGCGAATTGCGCCCAGTACTCCATCATCGCGTCGGAGAGTTCGAGCCGTCCCGGCAAATTTTCGTTCGTAAACATATAACGATCCGCCGCGCCCAGTCGAAAGTGTCCAAAGGCGAACGGCACTTCGAAGGCGTGAGCGGCGCCCAGGGCCAGGCTCAGATCCGTTCCGAAGATCGTCGGCTCTTCGTCCCAATCGAAACGATAGGCGAAGACCCGCGGATTCACGGCGCGAATGGCGCGGGCCGGGCGATGCAGACCCAGAATGCGCCAGGACGCGCTGAGATGATCGCCCATTGCGTCGTAGAACTCGGGCTCCGGAATACTCGGAATCAATCCGAAATAACGTCGCATGAATTTTTCATCGATGGCGAGATAGAGATTATCTTCATCGCGGTTCGCGCCGATCAAAAGCGGAACCGTGGCCGCCGAGCCGCCCGCCCGCAATTGCCGGGCGAGATCGCCTTGCGGCAGCAGGTGGCCGTCTTTGAATAGCGACGGAAATTCGTAGTACGCCTGTCGCGCGTTTTCGCCGCTCAGATTCTGTCGATAGGCGTCGATGATACGTTCGGCGCTCTGCGCGCGCAAATACTCCGCGAGTTCGCGTGGCGGCAGTTTGCGTACGCTCGCCCGGGCGCTCTCGATATTCGGGGCTTTGCCGTCGGCCAGCAGCAGTCGCGCGATGATTTCGCCGGAGCTGTTTGGGTGCGCGACGGCGGCGGATGCGTCCGCCTGGTTGTTTTGCGTTTCAGCGGCTGACCCTTCGCCGGCGCTCGAAATAAATCCGGAAGCAAAGCGGGGGGGCGTGAAGCGGGGAAACGCACTCTGCATGATTGCGCGGTGAAAGAGGCCTTTCGCGCGGGGCGAAAGCAATAATCCCAGGACGTTGTTCGCGCCGGCCGATTCGCCCATGATTGTGATGCGCCCGGGATCGCCGCCGAAGGCCGCCGCGTTTTCGCGCAACCAGCGCAACGCCGCGATCAAATCGAGCAGCGCGAAATTGCCGGACGCTTCCATCTTGCGGGATGCGCCGGCCCGGGCCAGCTCCGGCGAATGAAACCAGCCGAATGGACCCAGGCGGTAGTTGACGGTTACGACCAGCAGATTGTGAGTCGCGGCCAGATTGCCGCCGTGATAGAAATCGGCGCTGCCCGCCCGATTCGCGCCGCCGTGGATCCAGAGCACCACCGGCAATCGCTCCCGGCCGGTCGGCAGTTCGTTCGGGGCCAGGCGCGGCGCGTAAACATTGAGGGTCAGGCAATCTTCGGAACCCCGCACGGAACCGATGGGCAGATCGGCGGCGCCGCCGAGCGGACTCGCAAGCTGGGTGCAGGCCGCCCCGAAACGGGTCGCGGGTCGTTCGCCGCTCCAGGCTTCGGGCGCGGCCGGCGCTCGCCAGCGAAGGTTGCCCACCGGCGGCCGGGTATAGGGAATGCCCAGCCAGGAATGGCTGTTGTACAGATCCTGCCCGCCGATGAGCGTGCCCTGGGCGACCGTGCGCCGTGCGTCGGAATGCGGCTCCAGGACTGCCTGTTCCTGCTGGGCGCTGCTACAGCCGAGCGCGAATGCTATGATGGAGATGCATAGCACGCGCGGTGCGGGACCTGTGTGGGAAATCGGTCTATTGGGTTCGTAGACAGCACGCAGGCGAGCAAGAACGAAACGGCGGATTAGCATATACGCAACTGAATAGCGGCGTGTTTATAGTAAATCGTTTCGTTCGTGGCCGCAAATGTATGACGTCCAAATGGCGCGCCATACATTCGATCGCTTTGCCCTGGGTTCTTAGTTCAGATTCTGAGCCGCCAGATAGTGCTCCGCGTCCAGCGCCGCCATACAGCCGCTGCCGGCCGCCGTAATGGCCTGGCGGTACTTCTTATCCTGAACGTCGCCCGAGGCGAAGACCCCGGGAACGCTGGTGATCGTAGTGCCGGGCTGCGTTATGATATAGCCGTCGCTGTCCAGGTCGAGCTGCCCCCCGAATGCTTCGGTATTCGGTTTGTGCCCGATCGCGTAAAACAAACCGCTTACGTCGAGCTCGCGCTCTTCGTTGCTTTTGACGTTTTTGACTTTCAGTTTGGTCAGCACATTCGAGTCGCCCAGCGCTTCGAGCGGCTGGGTGTCCCAGACGACTTCGATCTTCGGGTTATTCAGGACTCGTTGCTGCATGATCTGCGAGGCCCGCAGCTGATCCCGGCGGTGGACCAGATAGACCCGGCTGCCGTACTTCGTCAGATAGCCGGCTTCTTCAGCCGCGGAATCGCCGCCGCCGATCACCGCGAGCGGCGCGTCGCGAAAGATGGGCAGGGCGCCGTCGCAGACCGCGCAGGCCGAGATGCCCTTTTGCCAGTACGATTCCTCGCCCGGTAGATGCAGCCGTTTGGCCGTCGCGCCCGTGGCAATGATCAGGGTATGCGCTTGCACCGGTTCATCGTCTTCCAGGCCTTCCCGCCAGATCTTGAAGGGCCGCTGGCTCAGGTCGACTTTCGAAATGGTTTCCGTAAAGATCTGCGTTCCGAAGCGGGTCGACTGCTTGCGGAAGAGATCCATCATTTCCGGGCCGCCGATGCCCTCCGGGAAGCCGGGAAAATTTTCCACGTCCGTCGTGGTCGTCAGCTGTCCGCCGGCCGCGACGCCGCCGGCCATGAAACCTTCGAACATGATCGGGGCGAGATTCGCCCGGGCCGCGTAGATCGCCGCGGTGTGGCCGGCCGGGCCGCTGCCGATGATTACCACATTATGAATTTTACCGTGTAGATTGTCGCTCATTGCTTATGTCCTGTATTGATTGAGATGCGGGACCCGGCCGGGCAGTCAGCATTTTTTTCTGAAAATGTGCGGAGCCCGGCCTGAATTCCCCTTTCGCTCGGAGCCGGAAGTCGGAGTCTGGCGCGTGGCCCGCACGATCTGGACACTGGAAGCGGCCCGCGCGATTCTTCCGCGGGTCATGGACGCGACGGCCCGGGCCTGCGAGAGCGCGTCGCAGGTGGTCGCCGAGCTGGAGGGCGGAATTTTGCCCGAGAACCTGCAGGAAGAAAAAGAGGATCAGCTCGGAACCATCGTCAGCGAGTGGACCGAAACGATCATTCGCCTGGGCGCGGACGTCAAGGGGCTGTGGCTGGTCGACTTCGATCACGGCTCCGGATATTATTGCTGGAAACTCGGCGAAACAGATATTATCTATGAACATAGCTACGAGGCCGGTTTCGCCGGCCGCCGGCGGATCGTCGAGCAGGACGGGGAGTCCGAAGACTGATTCGACGGGCCGCGCTCGCCGTCGCCTGCGAAAGCGGCTTTGCGGTCAGGGGCCAGCCGGCAGCGAAGCCTGTATCAAATAAGGAACGAGCGCAGAGGAGAGACCGGGACAGCATGATCGGCACGGGAAAGAAAGTCAAAGATTACAAAGTTACAGTGACGGACGGCAGCGCCGCGAAGCTGAGTTCGTTCGCGGGCGCGAAAGGACTGATCGTATATTTTTATCCCAAAGACAGCACGCCGGGCTGCACCAGAGAAGCCTGCAGCTTTCGCGACAATCATAGCAAACTGAAGCGCATGGGCTACGGCGTGGTCGGGGTTTCCCTGGATCCCGTCAAATCGCACCAGAAATTCTCCGAGAAACAGGCGCTGAATTTTCCGCTGATCGCCGATGAATCGCGGGAAGTCTCCGAAGCCTTCGGGACCTACGGCGAAAAGAAAATGTACGGCAAAACCTTTATGGGCATCGTACGCAGCACCTTCGTACTGGACGCGAAGCTCAAAGTTCAGATCGCCTACGAGAAAGTCAAAGTAGACGGTCACGTCGAACAGATTATCGCCGACATTAAGGCACTGTAAGACCGCGGCAAACGGGAGCCAGTTCTGCGCTGAAATCGGCGCCCGAACACTCTCGAGACGATCGAAATCATCAAAACCGCCGAAACGATCGGCACAATTTAGCAGACAACAAAAAGAACACAATCTTGCGCATGAAACAACAACCCGAAACGAAATTCCAATTCAAAGCCGCCGGTTCGCAAACATCAAAAAAACACCGCATCATAATCGCTCCGGTGTTCAGCGACCAGTCCCCCGCGGATGTCGCGAAGGCCCTGGATGTTCCGGCGTTACGCAAGATTCTGGATCTGCACCGCAGTCTGGGCGCTTTCAAGGGCGAAACCTTGCAGAGCATTCATCTGGCCGAGCACGGCGTGCTTTTGGGCGGCCTTGGCGCGCAGGCCCGCTTTCATCCCGAAACCTGTGCGGCGCTCTTTCGTCAGCTGGGCGAACGCGCCGGCCGCTACAAAGAGGTCGTACTCGAAATTCTGGTGACACCGGCTTTGACGGAAGCGGTAGCCGCGTACAGCGCCCGTGCGACGGAGGCGGATCCGCTCGCGATTCGCTTCTCGAATTCGCCGGCGAAGTCCAAAAAGGCGACGAAGAAATCGAGCGCCAAAAAGTCCGCTGAAAGCGATGCGCAAAACGGCGAAGGCGACGGCGAAAGCCGCAGCGCGCCCGACTACGTGAGCGAGTATTCGGTCGAAGAGCTGGTCAGTCAGATGGCGGCCTGTATGCAGTTGGGCGCGGTCGGCATGCGGGTGCTCAAAAGCGACGCCTCCGCCAGCGGCGCCGCCGCGAACGCTAACAAGAAAAAGAAAACCGGGGCGAAAGCGAAGGCCGAGAAGCAAGCGCTCACGGATACCCTGGTGCGGGCCGCGAGCCTGAAAAAGGACGCGCTGAACGCGGCGCTGTCCCGCGGAGCCGCGGTCGGCGAATTGTTAAATCGCGCGCGTTATATCGCCAGTTTGCCCGGCAATTTCTTAAACCCGGAGCAATATGAAAGCTACGCCCGCTCGATTGCGAAGGACTACGGCCTGGGCATCAAAGTCTGGAACGTCCCGGCGCTCGAAAAAATGGGCTGCGGCGGGATTCTCGCCGTCGGCAAAGGTTCGGAAATTCCGCCCCGTATGATTCAGGTGGAGTACGCCCCGCCGAAGAGCAAGCGGGCGACCGAGCGGCCCCTGGTGCTGGTCGGCAAAGGCATTACTTTCGATACCGGCGGGATTTCGATCAAACCCGCCGGCGAAATGCACGAGATGAAATTCGACATGTGCGGCTCGGCTCTGGTCCTGCACGCAGTGGCCCTTGCGGCCGCGCGGAAATCCCCGCTGCCGGTTACGGGATTGATCGCCATTGCGGAGAATATGCCCGACGGCCGCGCGATCAAACCCGGCGACGTGTATACCGCCTACAACGGCCTGACGGTCGAAGTGCAGAATACCGACGCCGAAGGCCGCCTGGTTCTGGGCGACGCGCTTTCGTACGCCTCCGAACAATTCGACCCGCTGTGCATGCTGGATTTCGCGACGCTCACCGGCGCCTGCATCATCGCCCTCGGCCACGAGGCGGCGGCGGTGATGTCGCCGTCGGAAGATCTATATGCGCGCATTCAGGCCGCTTCGCACAAGAGCCTGGATCGCATCTGGCGTTTGCCGCACTGGTCGAGCTACCAGGGAGTATTGAAATCGGATATCTCGGATATTCGCAATATCGGGGGGCGCGCCGCGGGCACGGTCACCGCGATGCGCTTTCTTTCGCGCTTCGTGCGCGAAGACATTCCCTGGGCGCATGTCGATATCGCCGGCACCGCCTGGCGCGGAAAGGCCTCGGGTTCCCAGGGACGCGGAGCGACCGGGTGGGGCGTGCGGCTGCTGAATCAGTTCATGGAAGATCTCGTGCGAGACGCCGGCAAATAGCCGGGCGGCCGACGAGCAATAAAAAAGCCGGAGTAGATCTCCGGCTTTTTTGGTTTCACAGCTTTCGTCGCTTTTAGCGACGTCGTGTGAACCGACCAATATTTCTGTTTTGTGGCGCTCTTTCGTTCCGGCATCTGCACCGCTCGTCGGGGCCGCCGCGCAGGGCGTCGGCAGATTCCGGAAGACGGTGCGCTCGGTATCAGTCTTCGAGCAGATTGTTCAGGCTATCGACCAGTTGATCGACCGGTACGCCGTAGCCCATACAGACCTGTTCGATGGTCTCCATCTCGTTGATCGAGCAGTGTGAACAGCCGCCGAGGTGATAGCTGGAGAAGACGAGAGCCGCTTCCGGATGCACCTTCATGGCGTCGCCGACGGTCATGTCGGGGCGGAATTTTGCTTCAGGCTGAACCTGAGTATTTGCTTCAGACATAGGACTCTCCTGAGGTTCGCCGGGAAACGAACGCAAGCCGGCCGGGCTGCGAATTCATTTACGGGCGAATCATTCCTCAAGACGAATCAAAGCAAATTTGGGCCCTCCGTCAAGAAAAATCAGATCGCCCGGTCCGGCGTTCGGGTGACCCGGGTGCGTCGAAAAAAGAGCATTGCCACGCCAGGCGACACTCGCGACTTTCTCCTTATGAATATGGAGCTCGACGCCCACCCAGAACTCGGCTCAGCCCTTGCCGGTTTCGCCGACGCGCCCGGCCAGTTTCTGGTACGCATCGAAGGACGCTTCGAATCGGCCCACTATCTGTACAATTATTTCCCGGACGGCCGGGACGAGCCGATGCACGGCCACAGCTGGATGGTCGAGGTCTTTCTGGCGCACGAAAGCGGCGGCACCCGGGCGGACGGGATCAGTTTCGATTTCCTTTCGGCCCGGAAGCGCCTGGACCAATTGATCGAGCGCATCGAGCACGTCTGCATCAACGACCTGTCCGAATTTCAGGGCGTTAATCCGACGTCGGAGAATATCGCGCGGTGGTTTTATCGGGGACTGAACGACGTCGTGACCGCCGACGAGGGACGCCTGCTGGAAATTCGAATTCACGAGGGCCCGGCGAATATCGCGATCTTTCGTCCCGCGGCCGACGTCTGATTGAAAATGCCAGGGCGATACGTCAAAGCTATCCGCGCGCCTTTCAGCCGCACTTCTTACGATCGGCAGGGCGCGCGCAAGCCGCGGCGGCGCGGGCTGTGGACTGGACGCTTGATCCTCTGGGGCCTGGCCGCGGTGTTTGTGGTTTTCGCGGCCGGACTTTCGCAGGAACCGCTGATCGGACCGACGATCTACGCGAAAGTGACCAAACCGCAGCCGGAGAAAAAACCACAGAAGCGACCGTGCTGCGCGCTGGGCATCGCCTACCTGGCCGGCGGCGGTCGGGTCGTTCTAACCCAGGTCTGCAATCTTAAAAATCGTTCGGTCTTTCATTTCAAAACCAAAGACGTCGGCGGAGCGTGCACCCATCCACCCGGTACCGTATTGCGCGATCAAAAGGGCCGTCGTTATCGTATGCTCTCCGCGCACGGCCTGCCGAATTGTGAAAGCGGTAATTTCAGCCAGCAGCCGAATCTGAAATTTCGCTGGGAATTCACGCGCCTGCGATCGGACGTAAAAAAGTTCACGCTCTTAGAAGTCGAAGACGACGTTACCTCCGGCCTGTCGTTCTGGGCCTGGCGCGACGTCGATGTCTCGCACTGTCAATTTTGAGCGAGCCGGTAACGCAGGTCGATTTCGCGCAGGGCGGCTCGCTTTTCGCGTCGGCCCCAGCGCAGTCGTGAATTGCGCGCCATGCGATCCACGACCTGCCGCGCGACGATTTCGGGCGCCGGACCGACCGTGCCGATTCCGGAACGGCGAAAGAACAGGTCGCCCGCACACTCCACGTCTTCGTATTCCACGAGATAATCGATCTCCTCGGGATAATAGACTTCCCCGTTGGCGAGCCGGTACACCTGACCCGCCGCGGCCGCGGCGCGTTTTCCATGCGTCCGGCTCTCGAGTACTTTGCCCGCCAGGGCGCCGTAGCGGCCGGTCAGAAGGTGAATCTTTCGGGCGCCCGCTTCGGGATATTTTCGTTCCAGGTTTTCGCTGAGCTCGGTCAGCGTGGAAAATTCGCCGGCGGGCAGCGGCACCTGCGCGCTGCGACCGGGACCGAAGCGACCGGGCAGAAAATCGCAAACACGGTCGATCAGTTTTTCGGCGAGACTCCGGCTCGTCGTATATTTGCCGCCGAGCACTGTAAAAAATCCGCCGAGACCGGGCGCGTCGCCCGACCGGCGGTCCTCGCCGTGATGTAGAATCTCCACGCGCCGCGACGCGTTATAGCTCGACTGGCCCGCTTCCCCGGACAGCAGGGGCCGCAATCCGCCGTAGAAATATTCCACGTCTCGTTCAGCCTGGAGATTCGCGCCGGGAAAGAGCGCGTTCACGTCGCCCAGGACCTTTGCCACGTCCGCTCTGGTTACTCGCAATCGGTCGGGATGTTCGTCAAAGGCGGTGTCGGTCGTCCCGATGAGCGTACGCCCGCGCCATGGAATCATAAACAAATGCGTCCCATCCGGCTTCATCAGCACGACCGTTTTGTTGTGCACGAAGGAGCGGGTGACCACATGAATCCCCTTGGATCGCCGGAGATTGCCGGAAGCGCTCGCGGACGATGGACGCCGCCCCGTAGCCAGGCCCTCCAGATAGTCGGCCCAGGGCCCGCCGGCGTTTACGACCGCCCGGGCGTTCACGATCCCGCTCTGGCCCGTTCGCCGATCCTGAACCCGGACTTCATAGACGCCGTTTGAGCGACGGTTGAGCCGGCGGACTTCGGTGTAGTTACGCGCGACGGCGCCCCGTTCGCGTGCGGCCAGGATCATTTCCACACACAGCCGCTCCGGATTCAGATTCGCGTAGTCGCAGTACAGATACGAACCTTTGAGCCTTCGGAAATCCAGGCCGGGTTCTTCGGCGAGCGTCGCCGATGCATCCAGATACCGCGAGCCGGGCAGGCGGTGTTCGGGATCCACACCCAGGTTGCGATCGATGCCCAGGAGATCGTAAATTCCCAGGGCCGCCCGCATGGTGAGTCGTCCAGGGCCCCGATTCGCGTAGATGGGAAACAGGAAGGTCTCGGGCCGGAGGGCGTGTGGCGCCAGCCGGGCCAGGGTCCGTCGCTCGCGCAGCGATTCGCGTACCAGGCCGATTTCGCCGTTCTTGAGATAGCGCAATCCGCCGTGGATCATCTTGGAGGTCGCCTGGGTCGTGCCGGACGCGTAGTCGCCGCGTTCGAAGAGAACCGCGTGCATTCCTCGCAGGCTCGCTTCCCGGAGCACATTCGCGCCGGTAATTCCTCCGCCGATCACAATCAGATCGAAGGTCTCCGATTTCAACGGTCGCAGATCGCGGTGGGGAGCAGGGCTGGTGGTGGGGACGGCGCGCGCGTGCATGGGTTCCTCCCGGCAAAGAATGGTGACAGTGTGTCATAGTTTGCGCGGGGTGTCATTCGAATAATCTGTCTTTGTGAAATATTTTGACGCTTTGTCACTTTGGGCTGGTTGGGGGTGGGGCGGCACTCTGCCGGGATCTGGCGGACTTTGATCGAAACGGTGTCGTGGGATGGGCGGTCGGGTCTTCAGCCGTCCGGAAACTCGGTGTAGTCCCGGAACATTTCGTGAAACCGGGCGGGGGCCCGGCGAGGACGAGAGCGAGAGAGGGAGACGATCAGGTGTTCTTCTTCGGCGGACATGTACAGCCGCTCGCCGGAGGCGTCGGTGACGTCCTGGCGCATATAGGCCCGGATCTTGTCCGTGCGCTCAAGCCAGGTATGAATGACCAGAGGCGTTCCCGGCGGAATCACTTCGAAAAAACGGAAATTCGCCCCCATGAAAAAGAGCGTGGTGTCCATTTCCTGGATCAGCTCGAGCGTCAGGCCGATGCGTTCGCCGAAGAATATGCGGCCGTCTTCGAAGATGCGCCAGAGCGCCGCGGGGGCGTAATCGCCGGTCACCGAACGATCGCTCATCAGGGACTGATACGAGAGACTCAGTCGCCGGCAGTCGCCGCTGAAAGCCGGCACTTCGCGCAGCAGCGCCGTCGCTGGCTGCTCCTGCTTCGACTTATCATTTACCGCTGGATTCGAATCGATGTCCGCGGAAGTGGGTAGCGCCCCCGCGAACAGGTCGATCGGACTGGAGTCCGGCCCCTGCACGCTCTGCAGCTCATAAGCAATGCGACAGATGGCCGCGCCGTCGGGTTGGGTCAGCGAGTGATCCCAGACCACCGCGCCGTTGTCCCCGGGATAGGCTCTGGCGGGAACGTGCATATCGTTGCCAGGATACTGCTGGTTGACGAAGCGCACGTAACCAAACTGCGGTACAAAACGAATCTGTTCGTCGAGGATGCGCTCCAGAGGATAGCCGTGCTCCGCGAGCAGCCTGAGGCGCGCTTCGTAGGCGAAGTGTTCGTACGTGCGGCTGGTCACGTGGCGCTGGGGATCCAGGTCGGCCTGGCGGGCTCGGGCTACGATGCTCGTGGTGAATGCGGTCATGTCCAGACTTGAGGAGGATGGTCGAAGATTGCGTTCTCAGACGGCGATTGCGTCGCCCGCCTTTCCATCAGTCCGCGTCGGGCGATCGATGGCCTTTCAGGCCGTAGAGCAGTAGCTGCTGGGCGAGCGCCAGATCTTCGGGAAATTTGATTTTGCCTTCGCGGATACCTACGGCGAAGCCGATCGCGACGGCCCGCAATAACCAGGCCATCTTTTCGGGCGGCCCGTCGGGAAATTCGCCTTTTTCGGCGCCTTCCTCGATAATATTCACCAGCGGCCGAATCACGGAGTCGCCGGCCTTTTCCAGATCGGCCAGCACTTCGTCGCCGATATCTTTGCGCAGCTCGTCGCGTTTGGTAACGATTAGGTCGAAGAAGTGGTGGTTGGTCTGGTAAAACTGAAAGAAAACGAACGCGAAGGCCGTAAGCTTTTCGAGCGGCGCCAGCGGGCCCCGGGCGAGCACTTCGCCGTAGCCGCCTTCCAGATCGCGCATACCTTCAATCAGCAGCGTCGTGTAAATCTCGCTCTTGTTGCGGAAGTACAGATAGAGCGTCGCGCGGCTGAGTTCCAGGCGTTTGGCGAGATCCTCCATCGTGATCTCTTCGAATGTTTTTTCCTGAATCAGCTCGCGGGCCGCTTCCAGGATGGAGCGCCGGCGTTCCGCCTTCTCGCGCTCTTTGCGTTCTACTATTCCCACCGATCGTGTCCTGTCGTCTGGCCGGCGTGTCCTCTCACTGGTTGTGGCTGGCGATCACCGCGCGCACGACCGAAGGATCGATTTTCATGCGCTCCGCGATCAGGTCCGCGTCCCATTTGTGATTGAGATGCAGACTGAGGATGCCGTTGCGTTTGTGCTCGGGCAATCCCTGAGCCGCGGCCTTGCGACCCCTGCGGCCGCCGCCGACCGGGGTCAGCTTTTCATCCAGCAAGTCGTCGGTCGAGCCAAAACGATCGGCCTGGTCGAGCAGTCCGTCCACGGTTTCGTAGAAGGCCGTCAGGCGGTCCATTTTTTCCTCGGATTCGGAGACCAGCGAGGCCAGCTCCTGGCGGGTTTCCTCGCCCCCATCCCGCAGTTCCTCGACCCGGCGGGCCATAACGCTGATCTGCTTCTGCTTTTCCTCTAAATCGATCAGCAGGCCGTCCATCTGCTCGAAACGGGCTTCGACCCGCTGGATTTCCGATTCCAGGCCCTTCAAGCGGGTCGCGCGGTTTTCGAGATCGCTGAGGCCTTCCTGCATATGCTCGTGGCGCAGCTCGACCCGCTCCACTTTCTTGAGCAGGGCCGTGGCGGTGTCCGACGCGGAGCGGGCCTGATCGCGGGAGGCTTCGATGTGATGCACGGCGCTTTCGACGAATTTGCGGCGATCGCCCATCTCGCCGAAGTATTTTTCGAAGGAGTCTTTGAAGTCGTTGAACTGCACGATGCGTTTCTCGATTTTTCCGGCCAGCTCTTCGGCGCGGTCCAGGCCCGATAATTTAAGATGCAGCTCTTCCAGCTGCTTTTCGACGTTGAACAGCTGTTGTTCGGTTTCGGTCATGCGCTCGCGCTGGTTCTCCAACAGGCGCAGCTCGCTTTCGATTTCTTTGCGGCTGGCCCGAACGCTTTCGAAATTGTGTACGTATTCGTCGAGCTTCGCGTTTTCCTGCTGCGCCAGGTCCAGACGTCCGGTGAGCACTCCCAGGGTCTCGTCCAGGCGGCTGATATAGGCGTCGGCGCGGTCCACAACCGTGAGCTGTTCGCGGAACTCGTCGATTCGCGCGGTATCCCGTTCGATTTCGCGCAGAACCTCGTCTTTGATCACGCGGGCCTGCTGCATTTCCGCGGCGATATCTTTGCGCATGGTCTCGAAATTCTGTTCGGCGCTTGCGATATCGCGCTCAACCCGCTCGACGGACGAAGCGATGGCCCGCTCGGTGCGTTTTTCCAGTTCGGAAAGCTGCAGCTGGCCTTCGTCGCTCATTTCCATCAACTGGCGATTGATCTTATCGTCGATTTCGCCTGAGAGTCGCTTGAGTTTGTCGTCCTGTTCCGTAATGAATTTCGAAGCGCGGCGTTCCAGTTCTTCGACCGACTCGTCGCGGGCTTCGCCGATTTCTTTGCGCACCCGTTCGGCGAATTCTTCGACCCGATCGCGGGTGCGCTCGACTTCCTTGAGCTGTTCGGCGGAGTGTTTTTCCATTTCCGCGGCGGCCTGCTGCAGCAGACGGTCGACTTCTGAACGGATTTCGGTCTGTTCGCTCTCGATTTCGGCCAGCCGGTCTCCCAGCTCGTCGCGATAACGGTCGGCGGTCGCGCCCAGATCGTTCTGCAGATCATCGGCGAAGCTCTGCATCTTAGCGCGAATCTTCGAGACTTCGGTGAATTGTTCTTCCACCTGGTCCAGGCGTTCCTGAATTTCTTTGCGAAAGCCTTCCAGTTCGCTGCGACCCCGCGCGAAGTGCTCCTCTTCGTTTTTACGGGCGTCTTTGATCAGCGTAATCGAGTGTTCGGTTTCGGAACGCAGTCCGGCCTTCATCTCCTGGGAGAGCAGGTTCAGATTGTCTTTGAGCTGACCCAATTCTTCGCGGGCGTTTTGCAGATCGCGCTCTTCGGTGCGCTGGAATTCGCGCAGCTTTTCTTCGGATTGCACGACCTGGTGATCGATGCGATCGCGCACTTCGCCGGCGAAGGCTTTCAGATCTTCACGGAGGCGGCCGGCTTCTTCGCCCAGCTCGGTCGTTTCGCGGGTGCGCAGGCCGTCGATCTGGCCTTCCAGCTCCGCCGTGCGATTTTCGAAATCGCTCAAGAGTCCGCTCTGAGAATCGAGCCATTCCTTCTCAAATTCGTCGTGTTTTTCGCGCAGCTGCTTGTTGTAGTGTTCGGCGTCCTGTAAGAGCCGGTTTTCGGCCGCGAGATAGTTTTCCTGGAAAGTCCGTACCTGATCCTGGAGGCCCTCGGCCATGCGGCGGGTTTCGTTCAGAATTTCGTCGCGTCGACTCATACCTTCGAGATTAAAATCTTCCAGCTCGTCGCGCATGCGTTTGATTTCCGTCTGCAGGGATTCGACGGCTTTGTTGCGCATGCCCGCCAGACCTTCCTCCAGACTCGAAAGGCGGTCGGTGAACCGGCGTTCGATTTCGCCCGTGCGCTCTTCAATGCGGCCGGCTTCGCCGAGCCACTTCTCTTCGAAGCGGTTGCCGATCTGGGTGACCCGCTCGGTCAGAATGTCCATATCGCGGCTCTGATCGTCCAGGCGGGTTTCGAGGTCTTTGTATTCTTCCTGGAGAATCTGAAACGAGGAGCGGGCGTTTTCGGTCAGGCCGCGGGTGCGTTCTTCGGTTTCGCGTACGAGTCGCGCGACCACATCGGCCAGGGCGGCTTCGGATTCGCCGCCGCGCCGCTCGATTTCCGCGGTCAGGCGTTCCAGATTCGACTGGATGCCGCTCATTTCTTCTTCGGCGTACGATAGCCGTTCGAGCCCGCGGTCGAGGCGCTCGACCTGTTCGCCGACGGTGCGGGCGCTGCCGGCGATGTCCGCGAGCTCCCGCGAGATATCGTCGATTACCGCGCGCTCCTGGTGCACGCTTTCAATGCTGTCCTGGTAGGATTTGAGACCCTCTTTCAGCTCTTCGCGAGCCGTGTGGCTCTGGCGCAGGAGCATATCGTAATCCAGAATGGAATCCTGGATCGACTGCAGATGCCGGCCGGCCAGATTTTCGAGATTCTGCTCCTGGAGCTCGCCCAGACGTTTGAGATGCGTCGCCTTCGCGGCCGGGCGTTCCATGCGCCGCAGAAACAGCGTGAAGGCGATTGACCCCAAAAAACTGATTGCGATAAGAGTTAAATACATGCCATATCTCTCTGCGACCCCGGTCGTTCCGGAGCGGCATTCCCATCCCGGGCATTCCCGGGGAGGGCAACCTGATGCAGCGGCCGGGTTCGTCCGCCTTGTGCTCGAACCCCACCGTCCAGAGCGGTCCGCGGTGCTTGAAGTGCCTGCTCCGGGAAACGGACTCCGGCGGGCGCCTCATCGCCGCCTCGTCGAAAAGGGCAGACCTCTGGATTATGTCGCATTACAGGAAATGTAGCAGCCTTCCTTTTAAAAGGATAAGATGACAAGCAAAAAACGCTCTTCGGCCCCGCTCCCGCCGGCGTCCGATTCCGGACTCGCCGGACCGTCCTCTGTTGCGGGGGAGGAATCGGAGCGCTTTGCCCGGCCGTACCGGGTGTTTGCCGCCGTTTACGACGAATTCATGGAGCACGTGCCGTACGCAGCCTGGGCTGACTATCTCCTGCGTCGCTATCGCTCCCTGACCCGCAGGAGCCCGAGCGCCGTGACGGATCTGGCCTGCGGGACGGGACAGCTCCTCTCCCATATTCCCGCTCATCTGCGGAGGTGCGGGATGGACCGTGAGGAAGCGATGCTGGAGCGAGCCCGACAGCGGGTCCCGGGAGCGCGCTTCGAAGTCGGTCGGCTGGAGGAGCGTTTGAAATTCTCGGATCGCAGTCAGCCCTTTCTCGTATCGACCCACGACAGTTTGAACTATCTGACCCGGCCGGAGCAACTGGCGGACCATTTTATGGAGGCCGCGCGGATACTGGAGCCTGGCGGATTGTATTCCCTGGATCTCGTGAGCCTTTCGAATATCGTGCATAATTTCGATAATCAAACGCTGCATCATCGTGTGCGGGGGTGCGCGCTGATCTGGAAAAATCGTTACGATTCGAAAACCCGCTTGATGCGTTCGGATCTGGAGTTTTATACTAAGGGCGCCCGGGAAAGCGATCCGCCGGCGCATACCGAGCGGCACGTGCAGCGTTTCTACGGCGTGGATGAAGTCCGGCGGATGGCCGCGGCAGCCGGCCTGGAAACGGTGCTGATCGAAGGCGACTACGAGGCCCGGGCGCATCGCAAGTCGGACAATTTCTGGAATTTGCATTTAAAAAAGAAAAAGCCGGCCGCCGCCCGCCGGAAATCTTAGCCGAAACAACTATGGGTCTCTTATTTGATGAACGCCGCAAAGATCTGATGGCGAAAGTCCTGCCCGCCATGAATCGTTTTCTGGCGTCCCGGGAACGCTCGTCGGGTGAAGTCGTCGACCAGCTGAAACGCAAATCGCTGTGTTTCGAAGAAGACTTCGACCTGGTTCTGGAAATCCTGACCGAGGACGGTCTGCTCGACGATCATCGTTTCGTGCGCAATCGCGTCACGCATCGCCTGGACGGCGGCTACGGTCCGGCCTATATTCGCAACGACCTGATGAAATATTCCGTCCCGCGGGAGATTCTGACCGAGGTGCTGGAAGAATTCGATGAGAGCGACTATCTGGAGGCGGCCATGATCGCCATGCAAAAAAAAGAGCGCGCGGCGCTTGCGAAAGAGGATCCCGAGCGTACCATGCGCAACGCGCTGCAATACCGCGGGTTCAGCTACAGGCAAACCGAAGAAGCGATTCGCCGCTGGAACGCCGAAGACGAGTCCGAAGACGAAGGAGATATTGCGGATGAATTCTGATCATGATGTGATCGAACCGGAGATTGTGGAGCCGAACGCCGGCCCCGGTGGCGACGGCCAGGACGGTGCCGCGGAAATTCCGGAGCCGGAACTCACTCTGGTTTCGAAAGTGCTGTGGATTATCGTGGCTGTGGTCTGCGGCGCCTATATTTTCTTTCCGGAGCCCACCGACGCGATTCCGTTTATCGGCTGGCTGGACGAAGCCACCGCCGCCGGCATTGTGCTATTGGCGTTGCAGAAGTTGCGCGTTCGGATTCCATTGATTCAGCCTGTCCTCGACTGGTTCGTTGGGCGGCGTTCCAGGAAGAAGAGCTAAAGATCGCCGCCTCGGGGAGGCGGCGCATGAAAAATAAGAAGGGTTAAGGGCGATTAACGATCGCCGATCGCAGGTCCGATTGGTGCGTCCGTGTGTTCCTTTTTTGCCACGGATGTCACCGGTTACACGGATCGACGCGGCAGGAAAAACATCCGTGTCATCGGTGCAATCCGTGGCGATGTTGTAACGCGATATGACGCTGATTGTTAACGCGGCTGAAGGGTCTTATCAAGAAAGCGTACGATGTGTTTTGCGATCGCGACGGCCTGCTCTTCGACGGCGAAGTGGCCCGCGTCGAGCAAGTGCAGTTCCGCGTCCGGAACGTCTTTTAGATAAGCCTTCGCGCCGGCCGGTATAAACACCGGATCGTGTTTGCCCCACACCAGCAGGGTCGGATATTTCTGCCGGCGGAGCAGGGCCTGCCATTTCGGATAGGCGTCCAGATTGCTTTTATAATCCTGAAAGAGTTGCAATTGAATTTGGCGTTGCGACCGCGAGTTGAGAAATCGAATATCGTGGGTCCAGGCGTCCGGACTCATGATCTCCGGGCGGTTCTTTACATCGCGCAGGTACTGTTTATATTTCACCGCGTCTGGTCCCGTCGCGCCGTAGACTCTTTCGATATTTTCGGGCGAGCGATCCAGATTCGCCTGGCGGAAAAATTTGAGGCGGCCGCGCGAAATGCCTTCGATGTAGGCGTTCGCGTTTTGCGCGACAACCGCCTGGATGCGTGCGGGGTCCCTCAGCATCAGGCGAAAACCGACGGGGGCGCCGAAGTCCTGCATATACAGAACGAATTTTTGAACTTTGAGCTGCCTCAGGAGCGCGTCGATATGCTCGGCCAGAAGATCGAAGCTGTAGCGCGTTTTCTCCGGATCGGGGCCTTCGCTGTAGCCGGAGCCGGGGTGATCCGGCGCGATTACATGAAAGCGACCGGAGAGGAGCGGGATCAATTCGCGATAGGTGTGCGAAGACGACGGGTAACCATGAAGTAGAACGATGGTGGTCTTTTGTGGATCGCCCGCTTCGCGATAAAACAGACGGCGGCCTTTGACGGTCGCGTATTTATAGAAGGTCTTCGCCGGCCAGACGGCTTCCTGTGCTGAGAGCGCCGGTCGGAGCGCTTCATCGATTGAGCCGGGCAGAATCGGCGCAAAAAGTACGCTCAGTCCCAGAGAGATCGCGCGAACAGTTCCCTTCATTGCAACAGCTGGTCCCGGAAGAAATATCGAAGCGATAGAGGTCTTAGCGGCCGGACATGGCTTTGTAATCGCGTTCGGGCACGCCGGTGTAGATCTGCTGGGGCCGCATGGCCTTGCGGGTGATCAGGCGTTCCTCTTCCCAGTGAGCCAGCCAGCCGGCCATCTTGCCGATGACGCGCATGATGTTGAACATGCTGCGCGGCATGCCCATGGCCAGGAAGATCAGAGCGGAATAGAAATCCAGGTTCGGGTAGATCTTCATCTCTTTGAAGAAGGGATGCCCCAGGACGAACTCTTCGACTTCCAGTCCCTTTTCGATGAGCGGATTCGGCCGGGATCCGGATTTCGTTTTTAAGTACGCGTGCAACAATTCACGGCTGATGCGCGCCCGCGGATCGACGGTCAGATATTTTTTGTGACCGAAGGCCGGCGAACCGAAGGGCTCCTCGCCGCTGATGAAGCGGGCGAAGAATTGATCGGCCGACATATTGTGGCTGAGCATGGTTTCGAGCATCGGCACGGTGTGCACCGAATAAGCGCCTTCGCGCGCGCCCCACAGAGCGCTGATGCCGGCGTTGATGCATACGAAGAGATTCGCGCGGGTGCTGCTCAATAAACGCACGGTCGACGTGGCGCTGTTGTGTTCGTGATCGCTGTAGAGAATAAAGAGCTGATTGAGAACCCGCGCATCTTCCTGGGGCACGGTATACGGCTCGGCCGGAACGGCGAACATCATATTTAAGAGATTCTCGCAGTACGGCAAATCGTCCTGGGGATAGATTACGGGATGTCCGATGGACTTTTTATAAGACCAGGCGGCGAGGGTGCGCACCTTCGCGAGCAGGCGCGCCTTCAGGTCGATGCCCACTCTCATATTTTCTTCGTAGGTCTGGGGATAATAGCTCGAGAGGGCCGTGACCATTGTCGCGAGAATTGCGAGCGGATGCGCGTCGCCCGGAAACGCGTCGAAGACGTTGCGCATCGACTCGTGGACCATCGAGTGGTTGCTGAGCGAATGCGAGTAGGCGTCGTAGGCGGACTGATCGGGTAAATCGCCGTTGAACAGCAGATAAGAAACTTCGACGAAATTAGATTCTTTGACCAGGGCCTCGACGTCGTATCCGCGATAGAGCAGCTTTCCGTTTTCGGCGTCGATGCGGGTGATCTCGCTCTGAGCCACCGCGGTATTGTTCAGGGTCGGGTCGTACAGATAGAGCCCGGTCTTCTCTTTCAATTCGGTCGCGTCGATCGCACGCTGCCCGTCCGTTCCTTCTAAGATGGGCAATGTGTACTCTTTGCCGTCAGCCTGAAGCTCTGCCGTCTGGTCCGCCATGTCGGAATTGTCCCGGGGAATGGCCCCAGGGGGCAATCCTTTTTTCCGCCCTGGGGCGGGCGGCTTCGCTTCCCCGGTTCAGGATCGTTTGGAAAGGCGCGCCTTGAGATATTCCATCAGCTCGCTGACGGTCATATTCGCGTGCAGCTTCGGCACCGGCCGGGCGGAGACGGCGGGGGCCGCGCCCTGCTGTTGATTTTGAGACCACGTTTCGGAGCCCGCGTCGAGCGGAACGGGAGCGCCGTCTTCGCCGGTGTGCGATTCGCCGCCGCTCGCCAGTTCGGGATGCAGATGTTCCACAGTAATTTCCTGTTCCGCAGCGCGTCGCCGGCCGGGTAACAATTCGTTCGTGGCTTCGCCGGATAATTCGATGTCGATTCGCAGAAATTTCCGATTCAGGATATTGATATCGAGATGGCCGTCCAGAATGCGAATGATTTCGCGCACGATCGCCCATTTGACCCACAGATAGCCGCGCTCCGGATTGAGCCCCGTCAAAAGTTCGTAGAGCTGTCGCGTCTTGCGCACATTGTCATGGAACATCAGAAAACGAAAATGCACGTGAGCCTTGAGGTCCGAGGTGATGATCAAGTCGATGTGCTTGAATTCTCGAAAGGCCGGAAAATCAATCAGGCGAATGACGAGCGAATTCACCAGCTCCAGGCTGGTATTGAGCACGATACTCGGATTGACCTTGATATGGTGGGTGATGACGCCCTGAGGAATCACCGCCGTAATAAAATCGTGAAAATTCACCTGCTCGACGTACTCGGGCTGGGTGATCACCTCGAGCCGCGACAATTCGAGAATATCGTCGAGGTTGCTCTGCAACTGATCGATCTCTTCGTTCAGGGTGTTGGTCAGCCGAATCCGGGCGGAGGCGGCGCCGGCTGTGGAATCGCTGCTCAGCAATTCGTCAGCGACCGCGCTGATATTCTCAGTCGGCTTGCGCACGAAAGTATTGAGATAGTTGAAGACGCGATCGCGCAATACGTTAACTGTATCCAGCCGCCGGCTGCGTTTTTCGACTTCGAGCTGCAATTCGATCAGGCGATAAATCAGTGCGAAGGCCAGCGCCAGGATAAACAGCAAGACGCCGATGCGAAAATAGTGAGGGCCGCCGAAGAGGCCGCGCTCCACGCCGTGATAGTGCGTCGTGATCAACAGCATCAGGGCGGTGCCGATCGATAAAATGATCGCGTCGCGCTCGCCGGTCGCCACGGCCCGGCCGAATGTGAATACGACGAAGTACAGAAAGAACGGAAGATTGAACCAGAACCAGACCCCGATGATACGGTCCCAGATCACGGGATTCATAACGACCAGCAGAGCGACAGCGGTCAGGGCGTTGACGGCGGCATAAAGTGCGCCGATTTTTTTCAGACTGTAGTTACGCGTTCCGCCGAGATGCAGCTGCTCGACGCGAAAGAAATTTATGTGAAAATAGAAATAGAGCGTCGGAATCGCGAGATAACAGAGTTGTTCGAGCAACTTGAAGGTCAAAAACAGATCCGCGAGCGCGAAACGAATTTCATTTACCATGAATTGCTGCAGTCCGAAAACCACGGCGAAAAGTCCGAACCAGCGATATTCGCGTAATCCTGGAAGGCGCTGGTTTAAGATCAGAAAGAAGACGCCGATTACGACGTAAATCGCAGAGAGCACCAGCCCGCGCAGATGATGGCGCCACAGATGCCACTCCGCTTCGTCCAGGGGCTGGACGCGCACCGGTCCCCGCAACACGCCGATCGAATTCGAGAACTGACCGGTGATTCGAATCGCGATCAGGTTTTCGCCGTCCTGGATCAACTGGTCGGGAATCGGATAGATCCGCGGTCGGCCATAGCCGTCCATTTCGCCCTGACCGTACGCGGCGGCTCCGGCCAGCGCGCCGTTGCGGCCGATCTGCTCGCCGTTAAAATAGACACGGTCCTGGTCGTAGATCGCGCCCATATAGAGGGCGTAGTTTTTTTCCCGCGAAGGATTGAGCAATACACGAGTGCGCAGCCAGACCGGCTGGCCGGCCCGGGCGCCGAATTGATTCATATTGGCGGGCAGCTCGACGGTTTTCCAGAACGAATCGTCCTGTTCCAGCAGTGCGTTGTACGGATCGTCGAGAAATGCATAGCGCCACACGTTTTGCGAAGCCTGTGCGAAGAGCGGGGCGAAAGCGCCCGGGAAGGCGAGGACGATCAGCACGGCCGCAGCGAGCAGCCCGCGCGCCGCTGATTTAGGCCTGAGATTACGGACCGGAGCTTTCATGCGGCCTCCCGATTGCCCGCGGGCACGCTGAAAACGAAAGTGGAAAAGAAACCGGCCCCGCCTTCGAGCCGGACCCGGCCGCCGAGGTGTTCGGCGATCAAACTCACGATCGTCAAACCGATGCCGCTGCCCACGACATTCGGATCTTCGGTGCCGCGCACGAATTTTTGAAAGACCAGCTCCTGCTGTTCGGCGTTCAAGCCCGGGCCTTCGTCGCGCACGACGATGCGCAGATCGCCGCCGCGATGTTCGACGCCGACTTCGACTTTGCCTGTGCTGTACAGCAGACCGTTCTCCACGAGGTGATACAGGGCGCTACCGATCAAGTCGGGATCGCCGGTGAATTCTTCTTCTTCCGGCGGCAGGTCCTGGGTGATACGTTTGCCCGGCTGGCCGGTGGCCTGCAGCGTGCGGGATAAGATATCTTCGCAGAGTTTGCGCAGACTGAAGCGCACGCGGCGTTCGTTGTATTCGCCCGATTCGAGCAGGTGCAAGAGGTTGCTGTCGGTTACGATATTTTGCAGATTGATGACCGATGTGCGAATGCCCTGTTCGGCGGCGGCGACAGAATTGGCGCCGCTGCGTCTTTTGACCGATGCTGCGGACGCTCGCTTTTTCGCGCCCGATTTTTTCGAAGCAGCCGGCGATCTGGCCGGCGCCTCGCTCTGCATGGCGTTCAGTCCTTCACGAAACCCGTTCAAAATGCGCTGAAACTCCGCTGAAATATTAAAGATCGAACGGGTCTTCATCTTTTCAAGCTGGCGCAGACCCAGCTCCTGTTCTTTCATATTCTCGTGCAGGCTGAGAATTGAATTGGACAACTGCATGGCCGCGAAACCCAGAAAGATGACGAAACCGAAGGCGACCACGCGATACGATTGAATGACGTCGAGGGTGTCGAGAATGTCGTTGATCATGAACGGTAAGATGACAATAAAACCCATTAAGAGATACCGCAGCTTTTCGCGTTGCTCGGCGTAGTTGCTGCGAAAGTGCCAGTACACCAGGCCGATGACCAGCACCAGCAGCGCCAGATTCGTATAAATCAAAGGCAGCCACCAGCGGGGCGCGGCGCCGAAGACCAGCGTCGCCGCCAGCAGCGCCGCGTAGCCGAGATAGACCAGCTTCTGTAGAGTCGGCCGGCGCACCGCCAGCAGATTGACCAGGAATTCCAGAAAGAGCACGGGCAACGTGAAGAGAATCGTCATCTCGACCTGGTAGGAAAATTCGAACGAATCGAAGTACGAATAGCGCAGCCAGGTGCGAATCAGATTGTATACGCCCAGCCCGAGCGAAAAGAGCGCGAAAAATAAATTCTCGATCTGGTTCCAGAAAAACGAAAAGAACACGCCGAAAAACGCGGCTACCAGAATATAAATGCTGCAGACGACGATCACCGGCGCGTCGCTTAATATGATCGATCGGCGCTGCGCCTGTTCGTTCACCAGCCGCGGTTCTTCGTGAAATCCGGCCCGGGCCGATATGGCCTTGAGCTGAACGGCCACGACGTTGTCGCCCTGACGCCAGAAGCGGGCCGGCAGGGGATACAGCCGCCGCTTTTCAATGTCGATTTTTTCGCCCTGGATTTCGCCGGTCATGCCGACCCGGACTCCGTTTAAGTAGACCGCGTCCGCGTGTTCGACGATTCCCAGATAGAGGGCCAGTCCCTGGGGCGGTCGACCGTCGAGCGTAATCCGGCAGCGATACCAGACCGTCCAGACGCCGCCGGCAAGATTATTTGCGGGTACGATCGCCGAGACGCGTCCCGGCAACTGCGCGTTGCCCCAGCCCGCGTCGGAATAGTCCAGCCCCGCCACGGCGGTATTACCGCCGGCGCCCGGCGAAGCCTGGTAGCGCCAGGTGCCTTTCAAACTGATTTCGCTCTGGCCGGGCCGCCAGACCGCGTTCGGGCAATCGGCTGCCAGACCGGCCGGAATCAGAAAGCAGGCCAAAAGCAGGCCCGCCGCAGCCAGCGATCCCGGGCGCCCCGGCCGGGGGTGCGATCGATGAATTTCAGATGCGTACACCATATCAATATCGGGTAGCGGGATTCTGAAATCAAAGCTCAGCCTGGACGAATTCGCCCATTTCGCGCCCGGCCGGTCGCTTTAATGAAATCCCCCGTGCGAATCTTGAGCGAATACTGCAGCGAGTCCAGCATTGTCTGCAGGGATCGCAGGCGTTCGGGATGCACGCACTCCTGCGAATAGGGCGGCACGGCCACGGTCGGATCGCTCTCGATTTCGTCGAAATTCGCGAAGTACTCCGCGTAGAGTTCCCGGGAGCGGGTCAGTAACGCCTGCACAGCGCACCCGTCCTGCTCGGGCTGGTGGCTGCAGTCGGCGAAGCGGCATTCGCGGGTGGCCGGTTCAATTTCCGGAAACGAAGCCAGGATCTCGGCCGGACTCAGGTGTTGCACGCCCCATTCTTTGACTCCCGGCGTATCGATCAAAAACATCGAACGTTCCTCAGAAAGCAAGAGCCGGCTGTTGGTCGTCGTGTGGCGGCCTTTGCCGCTGGCCTCGCTGATGCTGCCGGTCTTTTGCACGCTGCCGCCCAAGAGTAGATTGGTCAGGGTGGACTTACCGGTTCCCGAGTGGCCCGCCAGGAGTGTCACGCCGTTTTGCACTGTCGCCGTAAGGCTTTCCGCCGCGTCGGCCGGTTCGCCTGCGACCAGGTTCAAAATCGAAACCGGATAACCCAGTCCGTCCCGATAGAGCGCGATCATGCGTTCCAGATCTGCGCGTTCGGCTTCCTCGACCAGGTCGGGTTTGCTGAAGACGATCCGGGCCGGCACGCCTCCGGCGTGACACGAAGCCAGGAAGCGGTCGAGAAACCCCCAGCGCGGGCGAGGCTGGTTCAAACTCATCAAAACGATCGCCCGATCCAGATTCGCTCCCAGGGCGTGCAGCTCCGAGGCCGTGGAACGATAGACGGCGTTGCGCCGGGGTACCAGAGAATCGATGGTCACGGTTTCGCCGCGCCCCTCCGATGCGTTTTCTGGTAAGTTTTTGGCACGCTCCGGATCAGCCGCATCGCGCCCGCTCTGCTGTGGTCGCCGTCGGCCTTTCGAATCGGAAGTGCTGTACCGTACGTGGTCCCCGACGATCAGGAGATGGCGTTCGCGCATTTCCCGCCCGCCGGTGCGCCGCCGGGCGCCCGTTTTTTTCGGCGCGGCGGCGGTGCGACTTTCCAGTCGCAGGCGGCCGCGTAATTGCCCCTGCAGTTCGCGAGATAGATTCGACAGTGGGCGCAGTTGATAATAGGCCCCGTAGATCCGACTGATGATTCCGGTTTGCATTATTTTACGCGGCGGTATTCGATTTCGCGCTCTTCGCCCGGAAAGACTTCGTACAGCAGCGCCGGCCGCGAATTCCGTTCATCCCCGACCGCAGGCCCGAGTCGAAAGTGGCGTTCGATCTCGCGTCCGCTGCCGCCCCGGGGTTTGAGACGAAAGCTGACGATGCCGTCCGGTCGTTCGATCGTGCGCACGATGTCGTAGGCTTCGGGTGCGCGAGCCGTACTCACGACCGAGAGGGCCGTTCCGGGCGGCAACTGAAAGGCCAGCCCCTGGTCGGGACGATCGGTGCGGATCCAGCGACCGAGAAAGCCGCGCGGCGCGAAGATGCGCTGGCCTTCGATCACGACCGCCCGTCGGGGCGCTTCCGTGACGCACGACAGCTCCCCGAAGATCGCGATACTCAAAAGGAACAACAAAAACGAATTTTTTTGCACGATATGATTGCCGCCCGAAAACCGGAGCGCAGGGTTGTTAGCTGGCATACAGCCCGGGGATTGTAAATCAGAAAACCGCTTATGAATCTCGATCAATTCAAAGAAGCTCTCATCCGGCTGCGCCCCACGGCGGAAATCTGTCAGATCGTGGTCGAGTTTCTGGCGGATACGCTGGGCGCGGCCCATCAGGGCATCTATCTGTGGAGCGAAAACGAGGGGGCCTTTACGGTATGGCCGCAACAAAGCGAAGTTACGCGGCAGTTTATGATCTACGATCCCTTTTTGTTGCATATGACCGACGACGACCGGGTCTATTATGCGGGCCAGGTCGCAGATCTGGGGCCGGTGCAGGCGGACGCCGAACGCTTCTTTCAGCAGACCGGGGCCGAGCTGGTGATTCCCCTGGTATTGAATCAGTCCCTGGTAGGCGTAATCTTCGCCGGTCGGACCGGAGCCGATCTGTCGTCGCCGGAAGTGATGCGGCTGATCGGCGAAGTCCGATCGCTGGCGGTAATGGCCCTTTCCAACTCGATTCTGTATTCGCGTCTCGAAGGTATTCTCGAACACTTAGAAGAAAAGGTCCGCGAACGCACGAGCGAACTCGAAAACGCCCAATCGCAGCTCGTGCAGTCGGAGAAGATGGCCATGCTGGGTGTCATGGTCGCGGGCATCGCACACGAGATCAATACGCCGGCCAGCGTAATCAACGGCAGCGTCGACAATATCGAGCGCAACCTCGGGCACATCTTGAATAATCTAAAAGAGCTGCGCAAGATCTTGCCTTCGGATAAGCAGCCCACATTTTTTCGGCTCATGAATTTGATCGGAGCGCAACTGACTTCGGGCCAGGCGCGCCCGGCCCGGGACGCGTTCAAACGCAAGCGGGAACTGAGCGCCCGGCTCGAAGCGGAGGGCTGGCAGGCCGCCCGGGACGTGGCTACTTTTCTGGTCGAAAACGGATTTTATGCGCCGCGGCCCGGAGAGGAAAACGGTGCGCCGGCCGTGGCGGACGCTTCGGCTGGAGAGAGCGCGGAACCGGCGGATTCGCTCGATCGATTCATGCGCGCTTCGGTCGTGAAGCTGCTGCACAATCTGAACAAGGACAGCGAGCCGGAAGCCGTGAGCTTCGTAATCAAATTCGCCCAGGAAGTCGGCAATACAGCGCGGAATCTCGGCAATATTCGCAACGGTATTCGCAATATCGTGCGCATCGTGCGGGCGTTGAAATCCTATTCGCATCTGGATCAGGGCGGCTGGAGCCAGGCGGACGTACACGAAGGCATCGAGAATACTCTGATCATTATGAGCAGCGTTATGAAAACCGAAGTCGCCATTGAACGTAACTTCGGTCAAATTCCGCAGATTACCTGTAACCCCGACGAGTTAAACCAGGTCTGGACCAATCTTTTGACCAACGCCTACCAGGCCATGAAAGATCAGAGCGACGGTCGTATTCGCATTCGCACCGAAGTGGCGGAAACCGGGGGCCGGCCGGCGGTGCTCGTCGAAATCCAGGACAACGGTCCCGGGATCGCGCCCGAAGTGCTTACGAAAATCTGGGATCCGTTTTTTACGACGAAAGATCAGGGAGAAGGCAGCGGTCTGGGCCTGGGCATCGTGCAGGGGATCATCGAAAAGCACAAAGGGAAAATCGAAGTCCAATCGCACGTCGAATCCGATTCGTCCGGGGGAGTGGAGCGCGGCACGAGCTTTCGCGTCTTGCTGCCGGTCGAAGGGCCGGGCGAGCAGGCCGAAGGATTGAGCGCGGCGGCGGGCGGCGGGCGCTTTCAACTATAAGCGGGAACTTCGCTGGTTATGCAAAATTCACTCCGATTGCATCGATTCATGCTTGATTGGCGTCGTGTACCGCGCTTCGCGACGCCATTGGCCAGGCGCTGCGTGCGTATCGCGGTCGTCGCGCTCTTGCCGGCCTGGCTGTTCGTTTCGCCCGCCTGCACGAGCACGCTGGCCGGCCGCTACGTCTTCTGGAATTTTCCGACGGTCGCGGACCATACGCGTTTCCCCGTCCGGCGTATCGCGCCGGCCGCGCGGCCGGAACGGATCGCGGTCCGGCTGCAGCCCATGCAGTCATTGATCGCCGCGGACGCAGTGCTCTGGAGCCCGCCGCCCTCTCAGAGCGGCCAGGCCGCCAGCCTGGTCGCCGCGAATTTTGAAAGCTTTGCCGCGAAACACGAAACCCGTTCGCTGCTGATCGCCCGGGACAATACGCTCGTTTACGAAGAATATTTTAACGGCGCCGCGCGCGAAAGCTTGATGGCCGGCTTTTCCGTTTCGAAGTCGGTGGTATCGATGCTGGTGCAGCTTGCACTGGCCCGGGGCGAAGTCGAAGATCTGGATCAGCCGCTGGCGGATTATATTCCACAATTTCGTGGCGACCCCAAAGGCGCGATCCCCTTACGCGATCTCCTGAATATGACCTCCGGAATCCGTTTCCAACGGGCGAGCTGGCCCTGGTCCGACTCCGTGCGCAGCTATCATTCCACCGATCTGCGCGCCGCGCTGATTCGCGCGGAAATCGAAGCGCCGCCCGGACAGCGCTGGCTCTACAGCGAATACAATCCGCCGCTCCTGGCCTGGGCGCTGGAAAGACGCAGCGGTCGCAGCCTTGCCGAAACTCTGGAAACGCAGGTCTGGGCGCGGTTCATGGAAGGCGAGGCGCAATGGCTCATGGACGATGCGGAGCGGCAGGTTGAGCTGGCCCACGCGGGTTTTTATGCGCGCGCCCGCGACTATCTACGGCTGGGTTTGATTTATCAAAACGACGGAGTGCTGGGATCCCGGCGGGTACTGCCGTCCGGCCTGGCGCGCGCTTCGACGACCCTGAATGCCGACGATCCGAAGCTGATTCGGGCGGTCGCGGCTCGATTCGCCCCGGGACGCTACGCTTACAAAAACGCCTGGTGGTTGCCGCTCGACGAAGAAGGCGCGCCGATTGGCGATTGCATCGCCGCGGGACTGTACGGGCAGTTCATTTATGTGTCCCCCGCGCGTCGGATTGTGATCGTGCGCACCGGTTCCGGTCCAGGCGAGCCGGATATCGGAGGCTGGTTCGAGATTTTGGGACGCCTGGCCGCGGAGCTCGATCGTGCCCGGATCGCGCGCGGGAATACTAAGAGTTTTTAACAGTTTGTACGGACCTATTTTTTGCTTGCGATTCCTTAAGATCGCGCTGATCCCCGGATATGCGCGAAATTGTCGGCCGTCTGGCGCCGCTGTTATCTTTGCTGGTGTGCGCCGCAGCGTGTGACTTCGCGAATCAGGCCGCTGTTCCCGAGAGGCCGGAAGACTCCGGGCGATTGCTGGTGGTTTCTTCCGCCGTCGAGGCGATTATACCGGGACGGTTTTTCGATTATGTTTCGCAAGCCCGGGGTGAGGTCTCGGAAGGGCCGCGGGAACTGGAAGCGCAGGCACCGGCCTGGCAAGCATCGCAGGAGGCCTATCCCAATCCGGGCCTGAGTTCGCGCACCTTCTGGTTCCGCTTGCGATTGGAAAGCGCGGCGGTTCAGGAACGCATGCTGTACATGCCGCATTCCTTCGATGAGTTGCGGGTATATTTATTTCGCGGCGACGTTTTCGATGCGGCCGCCGCCGCGACCGGTCCTCCGATCCGCGACCGTATGCTCGCGATGTGCGAAATCGGCCGGGGAACCGGCACGCTGCAGACCCGCCGCCCGGCCTGTCGCCTCGCGTTGCCGGCCGGGCGCGCGAGTATCTATATTCGCATGCGCAACGGAGATTCGCTCTGGTTGCCGGCGCAGCTCCTGAGCGACGCGGCCTACCAGCGTCGCCAGGAAATTGAAAATCTACTGTACGGCGCCTACTTCGGCGTGCTCTGGATCATGGCGCTTTACAACCTGCTGGTGTATCTGCGCACGCGCGAATCATCGTTTCTGCCGTATGTGGCCTTTACGGTGGCGAATATCGCGTACTTCTTCGTGCAGAGCGGATTCGCGGCGTACTTTTATTATCCGGAACGTGCAACCCTGCACGCTTTCATCGGCCCGACCACCGCGGCGATCTTCGGCTCGACCGCCTGCATCTTCGCCGCCAGTTTCCTGAAGCTTCGAACGCGTTCGCCGCGCATTTATTATGCCCTGATGGCCGTGCAGGGGATACTCGCTGTGCTCTGGTTGTTGGTCGTATTGCGTCCGTCGCCGTTCGTCGCATTAAACGCAACGCGCATGCTCGCCAGCCTGGGCTTCGGCATCTGTCTCATACTGCCGTTGATTGGATTGCACAGTATGCGCGGCGGATTCGCTCCGGCCCGGATTTATGTTGCGGCGGCCCTCGCGTTTTTTGCGGGCGGGGCGCTCTTTATCGCGCGCATCTTCGGATGGGCCCCGGCGAACTGGATTACGATGTACGCTTTCCCGGCCGGCTCGCTCAGCCAGGTGGCGCTCTTTTCCCTGGCCCTCGCGGATCGCATTCAGGATCTGCAGCGCGCCGTCGCCCGCAGCCTGGGCGAACTCGAAGACGCGCACCGCGATATCGCTCGCTCGGAGGAACGTTATCGCCAGCTGGTCGAAGGCTCGCATGATTTGATCTTCGTACTGGATGCGCGCGGTTGCGTGCGCCAGGTGAACGCGGCCATCCAGCCGTTACTGGGCATGCGCGCCCAGTGGGCCATCGATCGACCGCTGGCCGCGTTGTTGTATTCGCCGCCGGATTCGGAGGCTTCGCGTGGCTACCAGGAAGCGCTGCTTGAGGCGCAACTGCAAAAGCTCGAGCAGGGCGGCGCCGCGCGCTGTTCGCTGCGTCTGGCCAATCGTCTCGGACAGCCTGTCGATGTGGATCTGACTCTGGAGCGGGTCGCGGATGCGGACGCGGATCGTTCGCTGATATTGGGCCGGGCCGGCCCGCCGGAGCGCAATGTGCTCGTGGACGGCCTGGTAAATGAACGGGGCGTCTACACCATCGGAAATTTTTTGAGCGAAGCGGATGCGCTGTATCATCGCGCGACGGTCTTTCTGGGCCGCTATTTTTCCGAGCAGGAAGGCGAAATGATCGTCTTCGCGTTGCGCGAAATGATCATGAACGCCATCGAACACGGCAATCTCGCCATCAGTTTCGACGAAAAGACGGAAGCGCAGGAGCAGGGTCGTTATCTGGAGTTGCTCTTAGAACGCCAGCGCCGCTCGGATTTACGGGGGCGTCGGGTGCGTCTGGAATATTCGCTGAACGCGCGCCGGGTGCTCTATCGAGTGAGCGACGAAGGCGCGGGCTTCGACCATCGCCGCGTCTTTCGCGAGGCGAACGAATTGATGGGCGATTTGCAGATCAGCCACGGCCGGGGCATCGCTCTGGCGCGCCAGTTCTTCGACCGGGTGCGCTACAACGAAGCGGGGAATTGCGTCACCCTCGTGCGCAGGACTCCCGGGGCGGCCGAATCAGCGCAGCGTGAGCGCGAATCAGGAGTCTAACGCCGCTGCTGTGAGGGCGCCGCGCAGGGCTCTGGCTCCGCCGCGGATCAACAGGAAAGCCGCGGTCGCGATGAATATTTCGACCGCGAATCCGGGAAGCATTGCTCCGGTATAAACCGCGTCGATTGCTATTGCGCAGGACATATAGATTACTCCACCCAGCCACGAACGCGTTCGACGGCCTTTTTCCAGTACTTGAGTTCGTGATCGCGACGGTCGTCCGCCATCTGCGGTTCGAAACGGGTGCGATCGCTCTGCAGCTTTTGTAGATCTTCCAGCTTCGGCCAGATGCCGGCTTCCATGCCCGCAAGATAAGCCGAGCCGAGGGCCGTGGTGTCGACGTTCCCGGGGCGCACGACCGCCGTGCCGAGAATATCCGCCTGGTATTGCAGTAAATAGTTATTGGCCGACGCGCCGCCGTCCACCCGCAGGAGATCCATGGTTTCGCCGGTATCCTGCTCCATGGCCCGCACGAGATCGCAGGACTGCAGCGCGATCGACTGGAGAGCCGCGCGGGTAATGCGCGCCGGATCCGTATCACGGGTCAGGCCGAAGATCGCGCCCCGGGCCTGCTGGTCCCAGTAAGGCGCGCCCAGTCCCGCGAAGGCCGGAACGAATACGATCTCGTCCTGGTCGTCGCGAATGTCGGCGATGATCTGCTCGGACTCGGGAGCGGCGCCGAAGAATTTCATGAAATCGCGCAGCCATTGAATGACCGCGCCGCCTATAAACACCGCGCCCTCCAGGCTGTAGCAAACCTGACCTTCGGCGTCGCAGGCGAGCGTAGTTAACAGCCCGTTTTTGCTGATTAAGAACTGATCGCCGGTGTTGAACAACAAAAAGCAGCCCGTGCCGTAGGTATTCTTGGCCTGACCGGCTTCGACCCGCAGCTGTCCGAAGAGCGCGGCCTGCTGGTCGCCGATCATCGCCAGCACCGGAATGCCTTCGGGCAACGCGCCGCCGCCGCGGGTTACGCCGTAGCGCGCGCGGCTGGCCTTAACTTCGGGCAGGATCGCCTGGGGTACATTCAATAATTTGCAGAGCTCGGCGTCCCACGCTTTGCTTTCGATATTGTAGAGCATGGTCCGGCTGGCGTTGGTATAATCGGTCGCGTGCTGGCCGGTTAATTTATACAGGAGCCAGGCATCGATGGTGCCGGCCGCCAGCTCGCCCTTTTCGGCGCGCCCCCGCGCTCCGGAAACGTGATCAAGAATCCAGGCGAATTTGGTGCCGGAGAAATAGGCGTCGATGACCAGGCCCGTCTTTTTGCGTACGAGATCTTCGTGGCCCGCGGCTTTGAGCTGATCGCAGGCTCCAGCCGTGCGTCGGCATTGCCAGACGATGGCGTTGTGAATGGGTTCGCCCGTCGCGCGGTCCCAGATGACCGCGGTTTCACGCTGATTCGTGATGCCGATTCCCGCGGCGTCCTTCGCATTCAAATTTCCGGTCTTTAAGGCGACGCCGATCAAATCGCGCACTCCGTTCCAGATTTCGTTGGCGTCGTGTTCGACCCAGCCGGGTTTGGGAAAGTGCTGCGTGAATTCTCTATAGGCGCTGGAGAGAACTTTGCCCTGTTCGTCGAAACAAAAGACACGCGAGCCGGTCGTTCCCTGGTCGATGGCGATAATAAACGGATTGCCCATGTACTACAAAATCATTTCTCCCGGCGGCGCTTGCAAGCGATTTCCCCATCAGCTGTGACGCGCCTGTGCAGGGGCGGCGGCCTGCGCTGCCGCAGGGATGCTGGCCGGGTCTGGAAGCATTTAAAAACAAAACGGGCGGCCGCATCGCAGGTGGATGCACGCCGCCCGTACAGATTTCCGCCGGAGGGGAAATCCGCGGTCAATGGATTAGCCGAGCTTCTGGTAAATATAAGCGTGCATACCGTAGAGAATCGGATACAACGCAAGAACCAGGGCCAGGGTGATCAGACCGGTCAGCAGCGCTACGATGGAGTGGATGCTGCCGATCGCGCTCAGAATCGCCGCGACGACGAAGAAGCCGATAAAGAATACCAGCTGCGCCAGGAAGATGGTCATCTTGTTGCCGTAGGTCGCTTCCCAGGATTTCTTGAATGCTTCGGGGCCGGTCATGCCTTTGTCGACGACCAGTTGCATGGCGATGTACCAGCCCATCATCAGAACCGCGCCCATGCCGATGATGATGTACGAACCGAGCAGGGCGGCGACGAGCAGCGCGAAGGCGATGAAGACGTCGCCCATATTCTTGCGATACTCGGGTTTCCAGACTTCGGTCATTTCGATGGTTTCGCCGCGAGCCATTTTTACCGGAAAGGTCATCCAGGCGATAACGATGCCGCCGTTCAGGTAGGGAATCCAGATGGAGATCACGCTCAGAATCGCGTTTACGATAATCGGAACGACGTACTTGATGCCGATCTGAATTCCATTCTGAATAATCTCAGGAATAGACAATTTTTCACTCATGTGTAAAAACCTTCTCTTAGTCGAGTTTTTGGTGTTGATTGCTCAGTTGAGCGAGGCCGGGGGCGGCAGCTAAGAGCCGATGTCGAAATGCCCGAAACTCAAAAAACTGATAGAATACGTAACTGCCACGTTCCAGAACATGTAGCAAGTTCTTTTTCAAAAACCCGCCGGAAACGCGGAATCTATGGGCTTCGCGCACGACATCCCCGCGATCGGGCAGTCGTATGGCTTGCAAATCAAAACCCGACTCGGGCTGCGAAATTAAAGCTCGATCTCAAGGCCTTCGTAGGCCATGACGATTTCCAGGTCGGATTCGCTCTGCATATCCATCATCTCTTTGTAACGCACGGCGCGTAAATAGACTTCATCGAGCTTTTCGTCGTCGTAGGAGGGGTCGTGATGAAAGAGCACCAGCTTCTTGACGCCGGATTTGAGCGCGATATCCGTCGCGATCGAGGCGGAGCTGTGGCCCCAATCGATGCGCTGGAGCTGCTCTTCGAAGGTGTACTGCGTATCGAAGATTAGTACATCCGCGTCTTTAAAATATTCCAGGTATTCGTCGATCGAATCCATATCTTCGAGCTTGAACTCCGCGTCGGTGCCGAAGATCAGCACCTTGCCGTCCTCTTCGAAGCGATACGAATACGAACCGCCGGGATGCCGCAGCGATTTCTGAGTAATATTCAATGTGTAGACCTGCCAGGTCTCGCTTTCCTGGTGCTGGATAAAGTCTTTGCTGGCCAGTAGGCCGTCGAAAGGTACCGGGAAGTGGCGTTCGCTGTGCTGGTAGCGCAGGCGGCCTTCGATGTCTTCGGAGATCGCGTGAATGTGAAATTTGTTCCCCGGAATGTACAGGGGCCCGAAAAACGGCACGCCCTGGATATGGTCCCAGTGGCTATGCGTGAAGATCATGTGGCATTCGCCGCGGCCCTGCAGAAAATCGTCTTCGACCAGAATCTTGTTCCCGAGATCGCGCAGGCCCGTGCCCGCGTCGACGATCACCAGGTCATTGTCTTTCGTGCGCAGCTCCAGGCAGGTCGTGTTGCCCCCGTAGGTGTGCAGCAGCGAAAACGGCAGGGAGTCCAGAAAGCGGTCCACCGAGGCTTCGTCGAGCACGTCCCCCGGAGAGGCGTAGGCCAGAATCTTGCGGACTTTCTCCCGAACCGCGGTTCCCTTGATCGGAGTTCCGATCGAACCCCGTACGCCCCAGAATTTCACTTTCATGTTAGAATATATCGACCGAATTCGCCAATCCGGTCAAGCCAATCCCGGAGGCTGTTGAAAAACAGCCGCAGGGCAGGCTGGTCGACCGCAAGCTGCTGTGCACAGGCTCGTAGAGCCGTTTTGCGAGCAGTCTGCGAAGCAGACTGCGGCGTGCGCGGCAGCTTGCGGGTTTTTCGACAGCCTGCCCGGAAATTACGGCACGGCGTGCGAAGGGCCGCCCTGTTCGGGGCCGCCGGTCGGAGTTTCGCTGCCAGCGCCGTCTTTCGCGGGGTTCTTTTTAGGCACGATCGGTCCCTCGTCCTTTTCCTGAGTCGCCGACCAGTCGATGGCGCGGTTCAGGACCTTCTCGAAGTATTTGCGCTGGTAGACCGTGAGCTCGAAGATATAATTGCGATAGCGATCCTTCAGGGCCGGGTCTTCGAGCTGGCGGTATTCTCCGGGATCGCGGCGCAGATCGTACAGCTCTTCGCGGCCGGTCTCCAGATTGTAGATATATTTATAGCGCTGATCGCGTACTCCCGCCAGGCGGTTGCGCCAGCTCGTATAGAAGGTGGCCATCTGCGGCGAGCCGCCGGCCAGCAGCGAGCGGCCTTCGTGGCGTTCGTCCAGTCGGTCCGCCAGTCCGAGCATGTCCAGAACCGTCGGCAGAATATCGGTGTGGCGACTGTTGTGCCGGTACTCGACGCTCTTCGGAAAGAGCCGCTCATTATAAATTAAAAACGGCACGTGCACATTCTCTTCGTAGACGAAGAAGGGATGATTGTAGTTGCCCCGATGCTGACCGAAGGCTTCGCCGTGATCCGCGAAGACGATGAAGATCGTATCGTCGGCTAGCCCGGCCTCTTCGAAGGCTTTGATATATTCGCCGAGCACGTAGTCCGAGTAGTACAGCGCGTTTTTGTATTTCGCAAAGGCCCGCTTCCAGCGATCGGGAAAGTCGTCGTTTTCCGGGTCGACGTCGTAGATTTCGAAAGCCGGTTCGGGTACGTCGTAGGGATGGTGCGGCGACACGGGCATGGCCACGAGAAAAAAAGCTTTGCCCTGGCTGCGGCTGGTCCGCGCGAAATTCACCGAAGGTTCGATCAGCGCCCGGTCGTCGATGCCCCAGTTGATTTCTTCGGTGAAGGGCGGAACCCGCAGCTGCTTCGCGTCGTGCATGACGTCGAAGGCGCGATGTTTTAAGAAATTCCCCTGGCCCGCGTAGTGATATGTGCCTGTGTGAAAGATGCCCGTGCGATAGCCGGCCTGCTTGAGAATTTCCGGCAGGCTGAGCAGCGGAATGTCTGGGTAATCGGTCGCCGCCCAGCGATCCGCGGGCAGGGCGTAGGCGGAAGTGAGAATCGTGAAGAGGGAATTGATCGAAAGCGGCGCCTGCACATAATGCTGCAGCGCGACGAGACTGTTTTCGGCCAGCCGCTCCCAGGTCGGCGCGACCGAAAGCTCTTCGTCTGCTTCGGGCTTTTCCCCGCCATCTCCTGCTGCGCTTGCTTCGCTGCTGCCGTTCGGCGATTCCGTCCGCGCAGCATCGCTGTCGGCCGCGTTCGAAGCGTCTTCGCCGTCTTCGCTATCGTCGCGCTCGTCTGACTCGCTTCCGGTTTCGCCGGGCGCGTCCGGCAGCGGGCGCCCTTCGGCTTCGGCCAGCATGGCTTCGATCGTGCGCGGCGGAATATCCGGATACGCTTCGACGATCTCTTCCAGATACTGAGCGGCCGTCGATTCGAAGAAGTACAGCACGATATTGTACTGCTTGCCTCGCGCCGGAAAATTTATGGGCGCGATGAGGCCGGCGGGGGCGCGCGCTCCTGGAACGGCGGCCGGCACTTGTGCGACGTCGGCAGAATTCCCGGAAGTTGCGGCCCCGGGATTCTGCGCGAGCCATTCGAGCGAATCGGTTTCGAAGCGAAAGCGAAAGGGCCGTTTGGAAACGAAGCGCTTCCCGTCGGGAGTAATCAGCTCGTGGCGGTCGCTTTTCGTACGGCCCATTGTGAACAAAAGCTGGTTCAGTACGTTGGTGGAGAGCGTGCGCTGAATCTCGTGGCGATATGCCGCCTCGAAATTCAGGCCGGCGGTCGCGCTGGCGTCAGCGCCCGCCTGATAATCGAAGCCGGCCCAGGGCACGGGCACCAGCACCAGACCGAGCGCCATGAGACGGATCCCGCCGGGCCAGAAGGGCAGCCGCGCGTACGCCGCCTCGTTTACGTCCTGCGTCTCGTTTGTTCGGGCCGCATCGTGGGCCTGGTCGGAGTTGACCGGCGCAAGCAGCGTCCGGGCTCGCAATTGCCTGAGCCAGCGCGTGCTCCAGAAGGTCCAGCCCACGAGGGCGACCATGCCGCCCAGGACCGCGTAGACCGCCAGCCACGGGGTTTCCGCGCGAATCGAGCTCAGCATCTCGCCGGTGCCTTCCCAGCGCAGAATATGATTCCAGCCGAATTGCACTTCGTACGTGGCGTAGTAATTCACTCCGGCGACGTACAGCACGAGCGCGACAAACAGCAGACCGCCGATCAGAGCCTGGCGCAGCAGAATTCGCCTGGAGATCCAGAGGCCCAGAGCGAGGCACAGTCCGGCCAGCCAGAAATAGCTCTGAATGTCTTCTATATAATATGCCAGTCCGGGCAGACCGAAAAGCCCCGATTCCAGGGGCACCGCTTCCGCCCGCTCGCCCCGGGAGTGCAAATACAGCACGACGCTGCGCGCGACAATCGCCAGCGGAAAATAGGCCAGCGCCAGAAAGCCCAATTCAGCCAGCAGTTCGCGGGCCAGGTCGCGAAGCGTGCGGTTCCGGGAATCGGGTTCGACGGCAGGGGCGGGAGCGGACATGGTTTTTCCAGCAAAATTCGCTACCCGGGAGACGCCGATCAAAAAATGGGTATGTGGCAATCATTTCACCGGGGGAACTATGGCGCTCAGATGCGGAATAGTCGGACTGCCGAACGTCGGCAAGTCCACCATCTTCAATGCGATCACGAAAGCGGGGGCGCAATCGGCGAATTACCCGTTCTGTACGATCGAACCCAACGTGGGTCGGGTCGACGTGCCCGACGTGCGGCTCGACCGCATTTCCGAGATCGTGCAGCCGAAGGCGACGGTCCCGACCTACACCGAATTCGTCGATATCGCCGGGCTGGTCGAAGGCGCGAGCAAAGGCGAAGGCCTGGGCAATAAATTCCTTTCGCATATTCGCGAGACCCAGGCCGTAGCGCATGTGGTGCGCTGCTTCGCCGACGAGAACGTCGTGCATGTCCGCGGCAAAGTCAGTCCCGTCGATGACATCGGCATCATCAACTTAGAACTGATTCTGGCCGACATGGAGTCGCTCGAAAAGCAGCTCGACAAGATTCAGAAAAAAGCCCGCTCCGGGGACAAAGAATCTAAAACCCAGATGGAATTGGGCCAGAAGCTGCAGGACCGTCTGGGTCAGGAGCTGCCCATTCGCGGCCTGGACCTGGACGCCGAAGAACGCGAAATCCTCGCGCGCTTTCAAATGATCACGGCTCGCCCGGCGCTGTACGTCACGAACGTGGACGAGGAGAGCGTCGAAGGGGGCAATGATCATACGAAGGCCGTTGAAGAATACGCGGCGAAAGAAGGGGCGCGGGTGGTTCGCATTTGCGGTCGCATTGAAGAAGAGATCGCCACGCTCGAGGCGGCGGAGCAGGCCGAATACCTGGAGACGATGGGCCTCTCGGAACCGGGGCTCAATCGAATGATTCTCGAATCCTATCGTCTGCTCGATTTGATCACATTTTTCACGGCGGGCGAACAGGAAGTGCGCGCCTGGACCGTCCAATCGGGCAGTCTTGCGCCGAAAGCGGCGAGCGAAATTCACACGGACATCGAGCGCGGGTTTATTCGCGCGGAGGTGACGGCTTACGACGATTTTATCGCCGCCGGTTCGATGAACGCTGCGAAGGACGCCGGCAAGATGCGTCTGGAAGGCAAAGAATACGTCGTTCAGGACGGCGATATTATCTATTTTCGCTTTAATGTTTGATCGCGAGATGCGCGTGTTGCAACAATCGGGCGCAGATGTGAAATCCAGGCGGACGGAGGCGGGCCAGCAATATGATTTATGAACTCGGCGAATTGAAACCGCAGCTCGCGCCGGACGTCTTCGTGGCACCCGACGCGCAGGTGATCGGCGACGTGAAAATCGGAAGCGGCAGCGGCATCTGGTTCGGTTGCGTCGTGCGCGGGGACGTGCACTATATTACGATCGGCGAAAATACGAACGTCCAGGATCTGAGCATGCTGCACGTGACCGGCGGCAAATTCCCGCTGGTGATCGGAAATAATTGCACCCTGGGACATCGCGTAACCCTGCACGGGTGTGTATTACGCGACTACGCCTTCGTGGGCATCGGCGCGACGGTGATGGACGACTGCGAAATGGGGGAATACTCTCTGCTGGCCGCGGGCGCGCTCCTGACGCCGGGCAAAAAGATTCCCCCGCGCATGGTCGCCATGGGCAGCCCCGCGAAAGTGGTGCGCGAAATCACTCCGGAAGAAGAGGCGATGATTCGCAATATTCCGGCGAAATACACGGCGTTGCGCGAGCGTTATCGTCCCGAAAACGGCTTTCAACCGCTGCAGCAATGAGGCGCTGATTGCAATCATCTACCCGGCCGCGCTTACGGCAAGCCAGCCGACTATTTCGCGCTCCGACGAGCCGCTTTTATGTTTCGTAAATTGAGGACGCTACCGCTCTTTTCGCCCGCGACTTCGGTCGAACTGCGCACCTGGCAGTGGCTGGCGATCATCGGCGGCGGTCTGGCCTGGCTTTTGCCCGTCGGCAGTCTGGGGTTCTCCGTTTGCTTTTTTTATAATCTGACGGGCTGGCCCTGTCCTGGCTGCGGCATGACCCGCGCTGTGCATTTCGCGCTGCATTTAGATCCGCTGCATGCCTTCTATCATCATCCCGTGGGGCTCTTCGGTGCGCTGGGAATCGCTTTCTTCTGGCTGACCGCGCTGTGGGAACCGGCGGGGCGGCTCTTCGAGCGCGTAAAGCGACACACCGCTCTGGCGCTTATGACCGTCGCCGTGGCCATGCTCGGCTTCGGACTCTGGCGCGCGGTCGCGATCGGCGCCGCGGATGCGGAGGGCGGGGCGTCCGCTCGCACGCAGGGCTTTGGAGTAGTGCTCAAGGATCGGCGGCTGTTTTCCGGGCAGGCCGTCCCGGTCGGGAGTCTCTGGCGGGCGATGATCGGGCGGCCCTCGTCTCCGGCTGACAATTCAAAAGCCCCCGCCGATGAATTGAATTGACTGCCCGGCCGGCCTCATTTTCTTCCACATTAATATGGAAAAAACTCTCATCATCATTAAGCCCGATGCGGTGAAAAACAAACACATCGGCGATATCATCGCCCGCATCGAAAAAGAAGGCTTCAAAATTCTTGGAATGAAATACAAGCAGCTTTCGCGCGCTGACGCGGAAGGATTCTACGCGGAGCACAAAGAGCGCCCCTTTTTCGGCAGCCTGTGCGATTTCATGACTTCCGGCCCGGTGGTCGTTGCCGCGCTGCAGGCCGACGGCGCGATTACGAAATGGCGTACGTTGATCGGTGCGACCGATCCGGCCCAGGCCGACGAAGGAACGATACGCAAGCTCTACGCCGAAAGCAAAGAAGCGAACGCTGTGCACGGCTCCGACTCCCCGGAAAGCGCCGAGCGTGAGATCAAATTCCACTTTCAGGATTCGGAACTGGTCTGATGCAGGCCCGCGGCGTGCCGGAACTCCAGCAGCTTCTGGCTCGCTACGCCGAATTCTTTAACGAATTCTTGATTCGGCGCGTCGTCTCCGACATTCGTCAGACGGTCGTGCCGCAGCTCGCGGAGCCGATGATCTACAGCCTGGACGCTCCGGGCAAACGGCTCCGGCCGGTGCTCTGCCTCTGGGCTGCCGGCGTCGGCTTACCGACTGACGCGACGACGGACGCGCCGGTCTCACATTCCACCGCGACGGCGGCGGCCTGCTACGCCGGTGCGGCGGTCGAAGCCATTCACACCTATTCGTTGATTCACGACGATTTACCCGCAATGGACGACGACGATTTGCGCCGCGGTCGACCGGCGTGCCATCGCAAATTTTCGGAGTGGGCTGCGATTCTGGCGGGCGACGCTCTCAACTCCCACGCCTTTGCATTGCTGGGGCGGGCCGCCCGGGAAGTGGATCGCCTGGATCTGCTCGCGGATTTACTCGACGCGCTGGCGGAAGGCGCGGGTCGCATGGTCTGCGGCCAGGCCCTCGATCTCGAAACCGAGGAGCTGGCCGCCGCCGGCCGCGAGATCCCGGACGCCCGCGGTCGACTCGATGAAATCCATCGTAAGAAGACCGCGGCTCTGATTCGCGCGAGTCTCGAAGTCGGCGCGATTCTCGGCGGGCCGGCTTCACCCGCGTCGCGCACGCAACTGCGCGAATTCGGCGAAGGCCTGGGGCTGCTCTTTCAAATCGCCGACGACCTGTTGGATGTCCGCAGCGATAGCGCGGCCCTCGGCAAAACCGCCGGCAAGGACGCGGCCTCTGGAAAGCTGACCTACCCGGCGCTGTACGGTGTCGAGGAAAGCGAGCGCCGCGCCGTTCATCTGCGCGAAAAATTGGAAGGCCAGGCCGCGGACTTTCAAAGCGGGGCGGGAGCCGCGCCGGAGCTTCGGACCGCGTTCGCGCGTTTGCCGGCGTACGTGCTCGGCCGTTCGCATTGAGAGTTTTCTTCGCCTTGATGGCGTCTATGAGCGGGCCCGACGGACTTATGCGAAGTATCTGGAACGATTGGGCACCTGAGATTCCGGCGTTATGACCCGATCCTTAACCGAATTGCTTGCGGAGCGCGGATTCGAAAACGCCGCAGCGCTGGTGCTCGCCGGCCGCGTGCTGGTCGACGGCGTGCGCGAAACCCGCGGCGGCGTAGCGGTCCGCGATGACGTTCAAATCGAAGTGCTGCCCGGCCGCGAATACGTGAGCCGGGGCGCGCTCAAATTGCTGGGCGCTTTCGAGGATCTTTTTGCCGACGCGAGCGCGCCTTCAGACAGAGATCGCGAATCGAGGCCGGATAGCTCAAGCGTGGCGAAGCTGGCGAAGGGTCCCGATATCGCCGGGCGAATTTGTCTCGATCTGGGCGCGTCCCACGGAGGTTTCAGTCAGGTGTTGCTGGAGCGCGCCCCCGCCCGCATCTACGCGATCGACGTCGCCTATGGTATCCTGGATTTCGCAGTTCGTCGAGACCAGCGGGTGGTCGCTCTCGAAAAACGGAACGCGCGGAATCTGGCCGCGGACTGGCTTGCGCCGGACGATCTGGCGCTTGCCCGTAACGATTCCCGGGAGCGTGGTATCTTCGTTACCGGCGATCTTTCGTTTATTTCCATACGCCGGATCCTCGACGCGCTCGCGAGATTCGCCGGGGAATGCGATATGCCGCTTGAAATTTTGCTGCTCGTAAAGCCGCAATTCGAAGAGCCGGACGCGACTGAGAACGGAATTCTCAGAGACGCGACCCGCCGCGAAGCGATCGTCGCGGAAGTTGTACGTTACGCGCCGGAGCTGGGATTTCGTGAGCTGCGCACGGCGCCTTCGCGTCTCCCGGGCGCGAAAGGCAACGTGGAGTATTTTATGCACGCGTTCTTGTGATTGCTTGCGGTTAGGATTTGGCCACGGATGGCACGGATGTGCACCGGACCTGGTTTTGTCCGGTAGACCGCGCTCCGGAGATAATCGTTTAAGAGTTTACTTCAGGCGCAAAACGCGAAAAGCATCGGAGCGATCATAAGCCGATCCGTGCAAATCCGTGCCATCCGTGGCATCCGTGGCAATAAAATGCGCGCGCGGAGTTGCGCACTCCTGCGGAGTTTTTCTCTGCCCCTGCGGGTCAGAGTTGCGCATCGCTTCGCGATGCTAGTTTACAACAATCGTATCCGCGCGGCCGGGGCCTACGGAGATGAATTTCATCGGCACTTCGATCAACTCTTCCAGGCGGTCAATGTACTGGCGGCAGTTTTTCGGCAGGTCTTCGAGCTTACGGGCTTTGCTGATATCTTCTTTCCAGCCCGGCATCGTTTCGTATTCGACCTCGATGCCCTCCAGATCGCCGTCGGTGGGGAAGGCGGGCAGGCGTTCGCCGTTTCGTATATATCCGGTGCCGATTTTGATTTCGTCATAGTGCGCGAGAATATCGATCTTCGTGAGTGCGATGCCGGTCAGGCCGTTGACCCGTGCGGCGTGACGCAGGACTTCCACGTCGAACCAGCCGCAGCGCCGCGGCCGGCCGGTGGTGGCGCCGAATTCGCGGCCGATCTTGCGCAGCTCTTCGGCTTCGTCGCCGTGCAGTTCGGTCGGAAAGGGCCCTTCGCCCACGCGGGTCACATAGGCTTTGGCGATACCGATGACTTCGTTTAAGTACTGAAAGGAGATACCGCTGCCGGCGATGGCGCCGCCGGTCGTCGGGTTACTGGACGTGACGTAGGGATAGGTACCGAAGTCGATGTCGAGAGCGGTGCCCTGAGCGCCTTCTAACAGGACCGACTTGCCGGCCTTGAGCGCCATGTTCAGTTCGAGCGAAGTATTGCGTACGATCGGCCGGACCTTTTCGCCGAATTCGAGCAGGCTTTTGTACAGCGGTTCGAATTCGACGACCGGTTCGGAATACATATTGGCCAGCACGCGGTTCTTAACGTCGAGAAAATGGGTAAGGCATTCGCGCAGTCGCTTTTCGTTCAGCAGATCGCCCAGGCGCAGGCCGATGCGCATGACCTTGTCGCCGTAACAGACTCCGATGCCGCGTTTGGTCGTACCGATCTGCTTGTCTCCGGCGGCGTTTTCGCGAGCCGCATCGATTGCGCGATGCAGAGGCAGGACGATATGGCAGGAGTCCGAAAGCAGCGTGCGTTCGAAAACGTCGATGCCGCGCTCTTTGATGTACTCGACCTCTTCCATGAAGGAGATCGGGTCGAGGGCCACGCCGTTGCCGATGACGCAGGTGGTGTCGGGATACAGGATGCCGCTCGGAATCAGATGAAAGATATAAGTTTCGTCGTTCACCGACACGGTATGTCCGGCGTTTGCGCCGCCCTGGTAGCGGACGATATAGTCGATCTGGCTGCTCAGATAGTCGATGATCTTGGCTTTGCCTTCGTCACCCCATTGTGTTCCCACTACCAGTTTTGCGGTCATTATACTAACTCTCTATTCGAAATTGCTGTCGGGATTTTTTCCGGTACGCTTTGCTTTCAACTACGGTCGGTACAGGGCCGGCCGCGACCGTTTTTTCGCACCGGGGCGCTGATTCAAATCAGCTTGCGGCCCGCTGTTCGACCAGGGTGGACAGATTCACCGCGAAACCGCAGGCCGGTCGAGCTTCGCCCGCGAATTCGCCGTACAGTTCATCGTAGACTCCGCCCGTGAATACGGTTTCGTTGCTGTCGGCGATATAGGCCTCGAAGACCGGTCCCGTATAGTAGGACAACTCGCGCACCAGGCTGAAATCGAAAATCACGTCGGTCTGCCGGGCGGCTTCTTCCAGAATCGCCAGGAGCTGCGGTTGGCCCGCGCAGATCTTCAGCAACTGCTCCATGGCTTCGGTTCCGCCGAAGGTCAGCGGGACCTCGGTCAGGATGCGGGTCAGGTCGGCGCTCAGGCCCGCCTCTTCCGATATGCGACGAATGCCGGCGGTATCTTTGTTGTGGAAGGCAAGCGAGAGATCCTGCCGCGCGCGTTCCGGCACCTGCTGAAAGAGATGTTCAAGAAAGCGCACGTCGCCGTACAGAATCCGCGGAGTGCAGTCGCAGGCGGCCACGCAGTCCCGGGCCAGGTTCAGGATCTCGTCGAAGCGCGCGGGGCTTGCGTCGCCCAGGAGCTCGACTCCGGCCTGAAGGATTTCGCGGCTGTGGCCCGAACCCCAGGGGCGATCCTGAAAGACCGGCTGGATATACGAATAGCGCGCCGGAAATTCCTGTTTCAGGCGGCGGTTAGCGACGGCCTTGATCACCTGCACGGTCAAATCGGAGCGCACCGCCAGGAGCTCGCCTTCGCCGGCCCGGACCTGAAAGACCGGACTCTGAGCGCCACCGCGGGCCGTGAGCGAGAAGGTCCGGGCGAAATCGAACATCGGCGGCACGATTTCCTGATAGCCGGCCGCCTGGAATTTCTGCCGGAGTCGATCTTTGAGCTCCAACTGGACGGCGGTCTCGGCCGGGTTTAAGAAGCCGAATCCGTGGGGAATCCAGCTGCGGAATCTTTCGCGTTGGCTTAACATGGGCGCAATAACGGGGATCCAGAGGCGCTTGCAAAAACCGCCTCCCTGAATCATCCATCAGACCTGTCTCTGGCGCAAGCGCTCCTGACAACTACTTCTGCCATCTGATGTTCAGGAGAAAGCTCCTGCGACCCGCTCCCGGGGGCCGACAAATCGGACAAAATATTTCAAGAAATCTGAATCCGCACGCCTGAGTAGCCGAAAATGATTAACAGCAGGTACAGGCCCGTCCGAATCCGCAGCGCGGTTGGAGGCGGGACACGGGAAAAAGATATGGGTGCAATCACGCGCAGTATTTTAATCGGAATGCTTCTGGCGATCATGATCACGGTGGCGTTGTTCACCGTCTCCAGCTACGCGATCCTGTCGATCGGAGCCGAAGGCGTGCGGCAAAGCCAGCAGATCGCCCGGAGCCGGGGCGTCGAAATCGCCAACGCACTGGCGACGATGGCCGGTGAGCGTTTCGATCGCGATATGGCTGTGAAAATGTCGGCGGTGATGCACCAGGTCGTGCTGCAGTCCAATCAGCAAAACAGCGATTTCATCGTCGACGAACTGCTGCTATTGAACGCCACGAACGATTTGATGGCGCACAACGACGTCGCGTTGCTCGCCGAGGGCGCAAGCGCCGATTTCAGCGACGAACAATTCGAGAGCGCGCTCACCGCTCCGCTGCGCGAGCCGACCCGGGTCGAGTCCATCGAGAAGAAAGAATTCGAAGGCATTCCGGTCTACGGCGTGATCAGCGCCCTGTGGCCGGCCGGCGGCGACTCCATCAGCGAGCGCTTTCCCGAAAAGATCACGACCCGCACCCGCATCAGCACAGCCGTTTTCCCGGTCGACCAGGAGCTTCCGGCGGGCTCAGTGCATATGTTCGTCACGCACAAAAGCACGAATCGTTTCGTGCAGGGGCTGCGACAGTTCAGCGTGGATACGCTGCTTATGATCGCGGCTTTCGTTTTTCTGATCAGCTTTATTATGATCCTCTTGATGAGCGTTTCGTTTCGCGAAGACGATGTGCCGGTTCGCGGTCGTCGCCGTTCCGGAGCTGGATCCGCGCGCCGGCGAACTCCGGGTAAATCGATCGTACTGGAAACTCCGGCCGATGATGACCAGGCGGGGGAAGCGGCGGGTCTGCTCGCCTCGCCGCGTCGCGATACCGTGCTCAACACTCGCCCCGCGAATCGTGTGCGGCGGCGTCCACCGCTGCCCGGGCCGGCCGCGGCCATGGAAGACGGCGTTTTCGATCGTCCGGCGGGCCCGACTCCGGCTCCAACCGTTCAGGCCGCCTATAGCGAAGAGCGCCCGCAGCAGGGTGGTCCGGCGCATCCCGGCGAATACGCGGAAGACTACGACGACGAAACCGAAGAATTTATCGACGATTACGACGATCAGGGCGTGGTCTACGACGCCGACGACTACGGCCAGCCGGCCGCTCCGGCTCCAACCCGTCAGCGAACGCAAACGCGGGCAGAAGAGCGCGCGGCGCATAATCCGTACGAATCCGCGGCCGCCGCGGGCGGACACGTTCCGTATCGTCCCGGGCCGCGCATTATGGACGCGATCCCGCTCGATAACTTCCGGAGAAATAAAGCTGCGCCCGCGCGCAAAAGATCCCGATTATAATAGCGGTGCTTGATATTGCTACAGATCGCAGCGCGGAAGCGCGCATTCTCGTCATTCATTTGCGAGGTCGCATCGACGCTCTGAGCGCGCGGGAGTTCGACGATTTCTTCGAAGATCTGCTGCGAGGCGGAGAACGTTTTTTTATACTACGCGGCAATCACCTCGAAGCGATTTCCAGCGCGGGCATCGGTAGTCTGGTAAAATTCGTGCGCCGGCTGCGCGGTCTCGGCGGCGGAGCCGTCTTCGTGGGACTACCGGAAGAGATCCGGCTGTTGCTGGAGTTCTTCGGCCTGGGCGAATTGCTGCCCGCTTATGCGAAGCTGGAAGATGCCCGCGCCGCCCTGGAATCATCGCTCGTCCGTTTTCAGGACAAACTGGAAATCAAACGCGAATCGACCTTGCGCACCCGGGTCCATCCCGATCGCAATCACCGCAATGCACGTGCCGCCATGCGCTCCTATCAAAAGCGGCAGGGCAGCGGTCGGCTGCATTCTGAACTGGGCACGGCCCATGCCCGTGAGGAAGCTTCCCGGACTGAAACCCAGGGTGCGTCGCCGGCTCTTCGCCGTTCGCCGGCAGGCGAGCGGGCGAGCAGTGGTCCGACCGAATCCGAATTGGAAATCATGAGCCAGAGCGGCCCGACGGAATCCGAGCTGGAAGTCATGGCCGCGAGCGGGCCGACCGAGTCGGAGCTGGAAGTGATGGCCGCCAGCGGGCCGACCGAGTCGGAACTGGAATTGATGTCGGCCGGCGCGCCGACCGCATCCGAGCGGGCGCTTCGGTCGGAATCCAGCACGAATCCGCGAACATCCGGCTTATATGAACAGGCCGTGCTGGAAACCGAACTGGCCCGGGAGGCGGAAGACGCGGATGCCGACGACGAATTCGAGCGTCTGCGCGCAGCCGGCCAGCCCGACGTCGACGGCGATCAGAGCGGCCAGCCGTGGATCGAAGCGAAGGTCATGGGCTGCGAACAATGCGGATTGAATTTGCGAATCGTGAATTTCGGCTTGCATATGTGCCCGGCCTGCGGGATCGAGTTTGACGTACGACGCGACGGCAACGTTTCGTTTTATGAAAAGCTGTGAGCCGCACCGCCCGTAATTCCCTTAAACTTTCCGTTTTCACGATCGGCTCGCGCCTGCTGGGCGTTATTCGCGATCACTACCAGGCGTTTTTTCTGGGTACCGGCGCGGTCTCCGCCGCGTGGGAGATCGCCTATCTCCTGCCGAATATGCTGCGCAATCTGCTGGCGGACGGCATTCTCGCGCAGTCGTTTATACCGGTATACTCGGAGGCGTTGGATCGTTCCGAAGCCGAAGCGAGGCGTGTATCGGGATTGATCTTAAGCTTTCTTGCGTTGAGCTTAACGGCTTTCGTCTGCCTGGGCGTGCTCTCATTCCCGTACGTTTTGCCGGTAATATTCGACCAGAGTCCCGAAGAGGCGGCGCTGCTGGTCGATATCTCGCGGGTGATGTTCGTCTTTATTCTAACGGCGTCGTTGACCGCGATTCTGGCGGGCATGGCGAATTCGCATCAGCATTTTTCGTTCCCCGCGCTTTCGCCGATTCTGCTGAACGTGGTTTTTCTGGCGGGCTTTCTATTCGTACTGGACGTCGAGTTGTTTACGCCGGCCGAAAACGTGAGGCGACTGGCGGTGGTCGTTGTGATCGGCGGGGTTTCGCAGCTCTTGTTGCAGAGCGCGTATGTGATTCGCAACGGCTGGCGGCCGCGACTGCATCTCGACTTAAAAGATCCCGCGCTGGGCAAGATATTTTCGCTGATGGCGCCGGCGGTGCTCGGGGCGGGACTCTTTCAATTGAATCAGCTGACTGATGTGGCTATCGCCAGTTTTTTTATCCCCGACGACCAGGACGCGATTCCGGCCCTGCGGTATTCGCAGCGTTTGATTCAGCTGCCGACCGGGGTGATTGGCGTAGCGCTTTCGACGGCCATTCTGCCGGCGCTCTCGCGAGGGCTGAGTGATCGCACTCCCGCGAAGAGCGCCGAACACGCCCGGGAACTGGAAGGCGCGCTCAGTTTCGCCCTGTTTTTGACGGTGCCCGCGGCCCTGGGGCTCTTCTTCCTGGATCGCGATATTATAAATTTTATTTATTTCGGAGGCCTGTGGGACGCGGAGTCGACCCGGCTGACGAGTCTGGCTCTGATCTTTTACAGCCTGGGGGTTCCTTTTTTCAGTATCAATCGCATCTTAACTTCGGCGTACTTCGCGCACCAGGATACACGTACTCCGGTTCGCTTTCTGGGAGTGATTGCCATTGTCAATTTCGGCCTGAATATGGCGCTCGTCCACGGGCTGTACCAGAGCGGCATCGCCATCAGTTCGGTGTGTTCTTCGGCGTTGTATACGATTCTTCTGGCCCGCTTCTTTCATCGCAAATATTTGCGTTTTAGCGGAAAGCGGCTTTTGAATTTTTTCGAAAAGGCGCTTCCGGTCTGGGTGCTCTTCGCCGCCTTTCTATTGGGGCTGAATCTCTACGGCCGCGAAATCCTGTACGCCTTCGGCGATCAGCTCTCGGCGTCGATCGGCGGCGTCGAGCCGGTGCGTTATCGCGCGATGGCGATGTTGCTGGTAGGCGTGGTGGGCGGCGGCGCACTGTACTTCGCCCTGGCCCGCGTATTTCGCCTGGAAGAACTGAATGTCATCACGCGTTTCGTACGTCGCAGTTAATCCGGCGGCGCGGTGGATTGGCAGGCCGGGCCAGTTCTTGAAATAGTTTGCGCGAACTCAGAGCCCGCGGGGGCGTTTGCGATTGCGTTCGCGTTCGCCGCGCAGAAAACGAAACATAAACGCATACAGCGCTCCCGAGAGCGCGAAGGCGAGCATCGCCCCGGGCGCGCTGAATCCCAGTAAATAATTGTATGCTCCGTGAGAGAGAGCGGCGATGCCCAGCCCCGCGACGATCAGTGTCGGGCTCGCGTTCTCATGCAGCACCGCGCCCAGGGCGTAACCCCAGAAGACGGCGAAGGCCGCGTGGCCCAGGTTGCCGAGAATCAGGCGGGGCAGGGTCGCCTCCGGTCCATACGCCAGCAGATACAGGATATTCTCGCCGCAGGCGAAGCCCAGCGCGGCGGCGATGCCCAGGACGATACCGTCGTTCGACGAACGAAAATCGGGTCGCTTCAGAGCCGCAAAAAAGACCGCCAGGAATTTCGCCAGCTCTTCGAGCGGTCCCACGATGAGAAAAAAGAGCAGAAAGCTGGCCGGCTGGAAGAAGGCCAGAGTTCCGCCCCGGGCGTACGATCCATGGGCGGGAAAATCCAACGCGATTTCACGGATGAATCCGGACGCGAAGCCGGCGGGCGGCCCCGAGATGAGACCCGCGAAGAATACCAGCCAGAGCGTTGCCGGCCGTAGATGATCGGAACGGCTTCCGAAGTAAATGAGCCACGCGCAGGACGCGCAGGCGAAGGCGGCGATATAGAAACCGGTGCTCAAGTCGGGCGCTCGTCGGGTGCCGCGTCCGTTTTCGATTCAGAATCACCGGCGGCGGGGCTTTCATTCGCCGGGGGCTGCTCAAGCGGAGACTCCCCGGCAATTCCGGATTTCGCCGGCGAGTCGTCAGGATCTGCAGCAATGGGAGCCATCGGATCAACCGGGGCCGGCGGGGTTTCGTCAGCCCGGGTCGCGACCTGCGCATCTGTGGCGGGCGCAGGCGGCGGCGTCCCCGCATCCGAGTCGTGATCGGTGTGGGAGTCCGGCTGCTTTGTACTTGCCGGCGGAGTTTTGCCTTTTAGTTTTTCTGCGGTCTTTGCTGGAGCCTTTTCTGCGGCTTTGTCTGCGGTCTTTTGTTGCGTTTTTTCCAGGGTCTTTTCGCTTTTCTTTGCAGGAGCTTTCGTGCTCGCTTTCGAACTCGGTTTAGCCGAAGCGGATTTCGACGTTTCGCTTTTCGCGGGAAGCGGCGCCGGCTGGATGTCGCCCGGCTCGCGATAGATATGCGGCAGGCCGTAGTGAACCAGGGCGAAGGCCAGCAGAGCTTCAAGGACCAGCAGGGCGTGCAACAATCGCCTGGCCAGAGCCGCGAGTGAATCGTGCGGTTCCAGGCTGATATAAAATTGAGGGCTTTCGTCCCCGGAAGCGCCCACATATGCTTCCAGCGGCACGCTCGCGTACGCCGTCGCAATGGGCATGCTCGAAAGGGAAGCGGATTTCAGGTTGAGTTGCCGGCGGGCCTCTGCCAGCAGGGTTTCCAGACGCTCGGCGAAGAGTACAAATCCTTCTTGGATGGGGTAGCCCCGGTCGTCGCCGACCGCGGCCAGGGTCAATAGATAGATGTGTTCGCCGTGCGCGACTGTGTAATGCCAGTACAGCGGACCGGTGGCGGCGCGCAGCGGCGGTGCGTCGCCTGGCTCCCGCTCGGGCTTCAGATCGCGAACTTTGAGAGCGGTGATTTCCAGAAACTCTCTTTCGAGCCGGCGATCGCGGAGTTCCGCTGCGCCGTACAGCAGGCGATTCTTATCGTCGACTGCGAGCACCAGGTCGAAGCGTTCTAAGTCCGGCTCCCGGGCCGTGAAGATTTCAGTGACCGCGGGACCCGGGGTCGCCTGGGCGAAGGCGTTTGCGAGCCGGTCGCGTTGAGCGAAATCGCTGGCATAGCGGGCGTGTAGCTCTTCGCGCTGCGATAGTAATTCGCGGAAGCCGTCGGCGATTGCGGTTTTGCGTTCCGCTTCCAGGCCGAAGGGTCCGCTTGCGGCCAGAATCAAAATGTGGCCGGCGATGAACTGTCCGGCCAGGAGCACCGCGACGCATACGACAACATATATGACAAGTTCTGACAGCGATTTAGAAAGCGTGGTCGCGGCGGCCCCGTCGACGGAGTTGGAACGCACCGCGGCGCGGGTGCTTTGAGGTCGACCGGGGGAAGCAGGCATCGGGACGGGAAAGGAGCGCCGGCCTGTACCGCTCTGTCAATCAGAAATGGCGGCTGTAAAGCTTGAGCTGCTTGACGCTCGCCGGGGCTTTCTTTTGCTTACATTATCAGCAGCAGACTGTCGCCGGCCCCTGCAATATGCGTCGCGCGGCGGCAATGGAATGATATGGCCGGCCGAAAGAAAGCGACAGCACCGAAGAAATCGACATCCGCAAAAAACGCGAAAAATTCGAAGAACGGAAAGAGCACAAATCATAAAGAAATCCTGAAGGGAACCCCGCAGCCTGTCGCCCATCGTCACAACCGCGATTGTCTGCACGTCCAGGGCGCCCGGGAACACAATCTCAAAAACATTACAGTCGATATACCACGCGATCAACTGGTGGTGATCACCGGCGTATCCGGCTCCGGTAAATCTTCGCTCGCCTTCGATACGATTTACGCGGAAGGCCAGCGGCGTTACGTCGAGAGTCTTTCGGCTTATGCGCGTCAGTTTCTGGGGCAGATGGAAAAACCCGACGTGGATTTGATCGAAGGCCTGAGTCCGGCCATCTCGATCGAACAAAAGACGACGCATCGCAACCCCAGGTCGACTGTGGGTACCGTCACCGAAGTCTACGATTATATGCGCCTGCTCTTCGCACGCGCGGGTAAACCGCACTGTCCGAATTGCGGTCGGCCGGTCGCCGCAGTTTCTATCGACCAGATCGTCGACCAGGTGATGGCCTTTCCGAAAGGCGAACGCATTCAAATTCTTGCGCCGCTCGTTCAAAACAAAAAGGGCGAACACAAAGATGTGATCGAACGCGCGCGCAAGGACGGATTCACCCGGGCGCGGATCAACGGCGAAGTTCTGGATCTACAGGAAGACGAAATCAAGCTCACCAAAAACAAGCGTCACAATCTGGAGCTGGTCGTCGATCGCATCGTCGTCAAACCGGAAATTCAGAGCCGGCTTTCGGATTCGATCGAAACCGCTCTGACTCAGGGCGAAGGCGTGGCCTTCGTCTACGACGGTTCGAAAGATCACATCTTTTCGCGGCAGCTTTCCTGCAGCCATTGTGGGATTTCGCTACCGGAAATCAGTCCGCGCAGTTTCTCGTTTAACAGTCCGAACGGCGCCTGTTCAACCTGTGACGGCCTGGGCGTACTGCTTGAATTCGACGAAGACCTGGTGGTTCCCGACCCCGGGCTCAGTCCTATCGACGGGGCCATCGCTCCCTGGGGCGGTCCGCGAAACTATTATTACGCCGAGACGCTGCACGAACTGGCCTATGAATACGAATTCGACGTGCACCGTCCCTTCGGGCGGCAGCCGCAGAAGATCAAGAACCTGATTCTGCACGGCTCGGATTCGCTGCCCGGACGCCAGGGCGAGAGCTTTCATTTCGAAGGAGTGATTCCGAACCTGCAGCGGCGCTACCGCGAATCGAAATCCGACGATGTGCGCCTGTGGATGGAAAAGTACATGACCGAGCAGAGCTGCCCGGCCTGCAACGGGAAACGGCTGCGGCCCGAATCGCTGGCGGTGCTCTTTCACGGTCGGTCGATCGCCGACATCACCGATCAGAACGTCCGCGATCTGGATATATTTTTTAAAGATGCCGATTTAACCGAACAGGAAGCGAAGATCGTCGGCCGGGTCATGAAAGAGATTCGCACGCGCCTGGGGTTTCTGAACAATGTGGGGGTGGGCTATCTCACTCTATCGCGCGCGGCGGGCACGCTTTCGGGCGGCGAAGCGCAGCGTATTCGTCTGGCGACTCAAATCGGCAGCGCCCTGATGGGGGTTCTGTACATTCTGGACGAACCTTCGATCGGTCTGCATCAGCGCGATAACGATCGCCTGCTCGAAACCCTGTGCAACCTGCGCGATATGGGCAATACGGTTATCGTCGTCGAACACGATGAGGATACGATTCGCGCAGCCGATTACGTGCTGGATCTGGGACCGGGGGCCGGAGTGCACGGCGGGCACGTTGTCGCCGCCGGGTCGCCCGCGGAGATCTCGAAGCTACCGAATAGTCTGACCGGCGCTTACCTTTCCGGCGCGAAACGCATACCCGTGCCGGCAGAGCGCCGGCCGGGCAACGGGAAGACGGTCGGTATTCGCAAAGCGCGCGCGAATAATCTCAAGAGCATCGACGTGGACTTTCCGCTCGGCAAGATGATCTGCGTGACCGGCGTTTCGGGTTCGGGCAAATCGACCCTGGTCAATGAAATCCTCTTAAAAGCCGTCGGTACGCAATTAGGCCTGAGTCGCATGCATCCCGGTAAACACGACCGGGTCACCGGGCTTTCCGAAATCGATCGCATTATCGCCATCGACCAGGAAGCCATCGGCCGTACGCCGCGGTCGAACCCGGCGACTTATACGGGACTCTTTACTCCGATTCGGGATCTCTTCGCCACGCTGCCGGAGGCCAAACTGCGCGGCTATAAGCCGGGCCGCTTCAGCTTTAACGTGGCCGGAGGCCGCTGCGAAAACTGCGAGGGGGCCGGCATCATTAAAATCGAAATGCACTTCTTGCCGGACGTATTCGTGGCCTGCGAAGTCTGCAAAGGCAAACGCTTTAATCGCGAAACTTTAGAAGTGAAGTACAAAGGCAAAAACATTTACGACGTGCTGGATATGACCGTCGAAGACGGGGTGCGCTTTTTCGAAAATATTCCGGCCATCCATCGCAAGCTACAAACCCTCTCTGAGGTCGGTTTAGAATATATTAAGCTGGGCCAGGCGGCCACGACTCTCTCGGGCGGCGAGGCCCAGCGGGTGAAGCTGGCCACCGAATTATCGAAGCGTGGGACCGGCCGGACTCTGTATATTCTTGACGAACCCACCACCGGCCTTCATTTTGAAGACATCGCGCGACTATTGACTGTTCTGCACAGTTTGGTCGACCGGGGCAATACGATGGTGATCATCGAACACAATCTCGACGTTATTAAAACCGCCGACCATATCGTCGATCTGGGGCCGGAAGGCGGGGTGGACGGCGGCCAGGTCGTCGCCCAGGGAACGCCGGAAGAAATCGGCAAAAACAAAGCCAGCCACACCGGCTCCTTCTTGCGTAAAATGTTAAACGGTCGGGCCGGTTGACTCCACTTTGCAGAACGTCGCTTCGGGCGGCGTAAATTCCCTTCGGTTCCAGACCGATCATAAGAGCAGGTGTTTTCACGCCGGCTCAGCATATGGAAGAGCGTCGGCGTTTCCCGCGATCTTGCGACCGATGAATGATTACGAAATGAAAGAGCTGCAGAGCTTGATCGCGGAACGCAGCGGTATTCATTTCCGTCCCGGGGACCGGGAGAAATTCGCAAGCGCCATCGACGCCCGCCTGCAGGAACTGGGCATTCCCGACGCGGCGACCTATCATCAGCGGCTGGCCGCGGCGCCGCGCGACGACGCGGAATGGCAACATTTGACGGCGCATCTGGTGCCCGGGGAAAGCTATTTCTTCCGGGATACGGGGCAGATCGATTTGATGCAAAAGACGCTCTTGCCGGCGTTGATCGCGGCGCGCCGGGCGTCCGGTGATTTACGCCTGAGAATCTGGAGCGCGGGTTGTTCGACCGGCGAAGAACCGTATTCGCTGGCGGCGCTGGTCTATGATCTTCTGCCGGACCTGCAGGACTGGCGGCTCTTGATTCTGGGAACGGATCCGAATCCGGATGCAATCAAGCGCGCGCGCACCGGACGCTATACGGAGTGGTCCTTTCGCCAGGTTTCTCCGGAACGGCGCGCCAGATTCTTCGAGAGCGCGGGAGGCACCCATACCGTCTTGCCGGAAATCCGATCAATGGTGAGATTGCGGGTGCATGATTTGCACGCCGATCCGTTTCCAGAACCGGCCGGTCAGGTGCCGAACGAAATACACGAAGCACGCGAAGTACCCGAAGCCCGTGAAGTAGATCAGGCGATTCGCGATATGGATTTGATCGTGTGCCGGAATGTCTTCATATATTTGAAGGCGCCGGTGATCGCCGAAATCGTGCGGCGTATCGAAAACACTCTGACGGTCGGCGGTATGCTGGTGACCGGCCACGGGGAACTCTCCGAGGCGCGGCCCTCCCGCCTGGTTACCCGGGTCCATCCGGCTTCGATCATTTACGAAAAGACGGCTGCAGCTTTGAATTTAGAAGCTGGCAGCGTTCCGCAAGAGACCGTCCCCGCACCGCCCGCGCGATCGCCTGCGGCCCCGGAACTCGATGTGCTCGCTCCGTCGCCGGCCGCGCCGGAATCTCCGGGTGCGGCGGTCTCCGATGCAGTCGGATCCGCCGCCCCGCTAACGCCTGAAGCGGGCGAGCCGCGGATCGGCTCCAGCCCGTCGCATCAGCACGACGCCGCGGAAAGCCTGGAGCCGGCGCGGGTGGACTCCCTGGACGAAGCCCGGGAACATCTGCGGGCCGGCCGCTACGAGCAGGCGGTCGAATTGCTGAACCGGTATCGTGGGCGACATCCCGGGGACGCCGACAGCGGCTATTTGCTGGCCCGGGCCCACGCGAATCTGGGGCGAAACGAAGCGGCCGGGTTATTGCTGCAGGAGATTCTGAAAACGGATCCCTTCGGCGTACGCGGCTATTTCCTGCTGGCCCAGATTTCGGAAGCCGGAGGTGATCCGCTGCGGGCCATGGATTTGCTCAAACGATCAATTTACGTCGACGCGGAGTACATCCCGGGATATCTGGAGCTGGGTCTGTTGTACGACCGGGAGGGCGACGCCGATCGAGCCCGGCGGATGCTGAGTTCAGCCCTGGACCTCCTCAAGGGGCTGGCGCCGGAAACCGAAATTGAAGAATACAACGGGCAGACCGCGGCGCATCTGATCGCGAGAGTGGAGGCGAGCCTGCCCTGAGCGGCAGGCCTCCGGCGCCGCTGGTATACTATAAAAGATGATCGAGGATTCCGAATCACAGGGCCAACCAAGCGCCTGCCTGTTGTTCGAACTGGCCGGGGCGTCGTACGCCGTTCCCGTCGACCGGGTTTTTGAAATCCTCTGGTTGCCCGAATTGACGCCGCTCCCTCAGGCGCCTTTCGACGTTCCGGGTATCTTTAATTTACGGGGACGCATCGTTACGGTGATCGATCTCAATTTGCGCCTGGGCTATCGCGCGCAGCGCTATCGAACGAACAATCGAGTCATCGTTCTGTCGGAAGGCCCCCCCGGCGGCGAAAGTCTGACCGGCATTATCGTGGACGCGGTTCGCGAAGTGCGCGCCATCGATGCGGATCAGATTTCCGAGCCGCCGGAGTACGGCCTGGAAGCGGGCGAGCGTGCATCGCTCTATATTTCGCGGGTGGCCCGCCTGGGCGACGAACTGATCACCATTCTGGACGAAGAACAGCTGCTGAACTATTCGCAGGGGCTGCACGAACGAATTCTCGAAGTCAACGAAAGCCTGAAAGGCGACGGAGAACTGGAAAGCATACCGACGCGCGAAATACCCGTCTTCTGTCCGGAAGCTACGAGCGAAGAACGCGAAATTTTTCAGAAGCGCGCGCGAACCTTGCTGCAGAGCGCGGACGATCACGAAAGCGACGCAAGCGATATATTGCAGTTGGCGATTCTGGAACTGGGGCGCGAGCTCTTCGCCATTGAACTGGAACTGGTCGTCGAATTCACCGACGTCCGGAGTCTGACCGCCATTCCGTGCACGCCGGAGCATATCGTGGGCTGCATGAATCTGCGCGGCGAAATTCTGACCATCGTCGACATTCGCGGCGTATTGAATCTGGGCCTTTCGGCGCGCAATCGGGGCAGCAAGCTAGCGATCGTTCGGGTGGCGGATATGGTGCTCGGGATCGTCGTGGAAGACGTGCTGGACGTCCTGAGTTTGCCCGCGGATCGCCTGCAGGAAATCCCGTCCGGGGCGAGCGCGAACGGCCACCGTTTTTTACGCGGCGCCGTGCCCTACGGCGATCGTTTCGCTCCGCTGATGGACCTGCGTGACGTAATTCTCGAAGGCGGCCTGCTCGCCGCTGGAGCAAAGCTATGATTGAACGAATGACTCGCTTTATGTTGCGCTTCGACTTTAAGACGCGCATCATCACTTTTAACGCGGCGATGTCGAGTCTGGGGATTCTGGTGCTGGTTTCGACCAGCTATTATCTGGCCCGCAGCGAAATTCGCTACGAGCAGGGCCAGCGGCTCGCGAATATTCGCGATATGCAAAAGCGCGGACTGGAGCACTGGTGGGCCTCGGTCAGTACGAATCTCAAGACCGAAGCTTCGAACCCGGCCACTATCGAAGCGATGCAAGAATTCAAAGCCGCTTTCGAAGACGTCGCCGGGGACGAAGGCGGGCGCGAAGGCGCGATGCGTAAGCTGCAACGCGTATATATCACCGAAAACAGCTACGAGCAGGGCAAAAAAGATCTGCTGGTGAACGCGCCCGACGCGGGCGCCTACAACGCCGTGCATCGCCGCTATCATCGCTACTATCGCGAGTATCTGAACGAAAATTCATACTACGATATATTCCTGGTGGATTCGGAAACCGGATATATCGTCTACAGCGTGTTTAAAGAGCTGGATTTCGCGACGAGTCTGCTCAGCGGTAAATGGAAAGACACCCATATCGCGCGTGTTTTTCGGCAGGCCCGCCTGTCGAACGAGCCGGACTCGATTTTCGCCACGGATTTCGAGCCTTATGCTCCCAGCTACGACGACCCCGCTTATTTTAAGGCGACGCCGATTATTATCAACGGACGCAATCGCGGCGTCTTGATTTATCAGTACTCGCAGTCGGGGCTGGATGAATATATGCACGGGGTCACGGGGCTGGGCCGCACCGGCGAGACCTATCTCGTGGGCCAGGACCGCCTCTTTCGTTCCAATTCGAAACTGTTCTTAAAGGACGGCGTGCAAACGCTGCTGAATCCGAAGTACCGGGTCGATACGGACGCCGTCAAACAGGCCTTCGCAGGGCAGACCGGTTTCGATACGATTCGCGACTATCGCGACAAGGACGTCTTCAGCGCGTATACAAAAATCAAACTGGATAACAACGACTACGCGCTCATCGTCGAGCTGGACCTGGAAGAAGCCTTCGAAGTGCTCGACGGGATGCTCATGAACTGGGCGATTCTCACGGTGGTGATACTCGCGGTAGTGATCGGCGGCACGCTTTTCCTGGCCCGTCGCATTTCGGATCCGGTCAACGAGATTGTAAGCATCCTGACCAGCTCCGCGCACGAAATCGCTGCGACAGTCGACGAGCAGGAGAGCGTCGCGCAACAGCAATCCGCCTCCGTGAATCAGACGACGTCGACGATGGCCGAGCTCGGCTCGACTTCGCAGCAAACCGCCGGTCAGGCGGAGATCGTCGCCGGTGGCGCTCAGGAGGCCATGCAGGCGGCTTCGGACGGTCAGACGATGGTCGACGAAATGCAAAGCGGCATGCACGGGATCAAAGGCAAAGTCAGCGCGATCGCCGAACAGATTTCGCATCTCAGCGAACAGACGCACCAGATCGGAAATATTACGAGCTTCGTGGGCGATCTGGCGAACCAGACGAATATGCTCGCACTGAACGCTGCGGTCGAAGCGGTGCGCGCCGGGGAGCACGGCAAAGGTTTCGCGGTAGTCGCGTCCGAAATCCGCAAGCTTGCGGATCAGAGTAAGAAATCCGCGGAACGCATTCAGAATCTGGTATCGGAAATTCAGCACGCCACCGACGCCACGGTGATGGCGACCGACGAAGGCACCAAGAGCGTGGACGCCAGCGAAAAGATCGCCGGGCGCGCCGCGCAGGCCTTCACGCGGGTCTCCACCGAGATGGGCCGGGTCGTCGAGAACACCAGGCAAATCTCCCTGAATGTCAAACAGCAGGCCACGGCGGTGAACGAAGTCGTGCAGGCCATGACCGAGATCAATACCGGCGCCCGGGAAAGCGCGACCGGCGCCATGCAGACCAAACAGGGCGTGCACCAGCTCAATACCGCGTCGGAAAAACTACGGCTCTTGATGACCGGCGGCGCGACGGCCTACGATCGCCTTTTCCGCCGCCGCAGATCGGAAGAAGGATCGAACTGATCGTGGATTCGGACGACGCTACGTGATGATTCAGGACGACGAACTCCGCGATCTTTTCCGGATCGAGAGCGAAGAGCATTTGCAGAAGCTCGATGAGGGCTTGCTGCATCTCGAGAAAGTACCGGACGATCAGGAACGGCTCGACGAAGTCTTTCGCGAAGCGCACAGCATGAAGGGCGCGTCGCGCATGCTGGGCGTCGAAGGCGTCGAACAACTTTCACATTTACTCGAAGATCGGCTGGGTCAGGCGAAGCGCGGCGAAAAACAACTCGATTCCGAAACCATCGACCGGATTTATCTGGCGGTCGACGCAATCCGCGACCTGGTCGAAGAAGCCGTCACCGGTGAAGGGGGCGCGGTCGACGTGGTGGCTGTCAGCGACGTGCTGACCGGACGCTTGCCGCTACCGGCCGGCAAATCAGCCGCACCCGCGACGCAGCCTCCGGCGTCTCCGCCCTCCGGCGCGGCTGCAGAACCGGCGGTCCCGCTTGAGGAGCCTGAGAATCAGTCCGCGCCGGTCGCCCAAACGGCGGCACCGGAACCCGCGACCGCACCCGTTACCTCATCCGCCGATCAAGAACCTGCGCCGCCCCCGGTCGCCGCGGAGGCGTCAGTTCCGGAACCACCGCCCCCGCAGCAATCGGGCGCGCTGCAAACGCCGCCGACCGGGACCCCGGCAGCTGTGGCCGGCACTCCGGCTCCCGGGGGCCAGAGCGCTGACGCGCCGGCCGCCCGCTCCGGGGATTATCGCATCGAAACGATTCGCATTAACACCGAGCGGTTGGATGCGCTCTTAAACCAGGCAGGCGAGCTTACGGTCGCGGCGCAGCGGGTCGGGCGCCGTCCGGACGATATCGAAGAGATCGTCGGTTTCTGGGAGGAATGGAACCGCGCGAGCGTCGCCCAGCGGCGTCTGCTGACGGACCTGGAAGCGAGCGTCGGTCGATATTCCGGAAGCGATTCCGCCGCAGCCGGTGATACTCAGAACTCGGCCATAACGGATCGGCTGCGCGAATATCTGACCGACGAACGAGAACGCCTGGAGCGTCTGAGCGGATTGCTCGACAAACTCAAGCAGGAAAGCGCGGAGGACGCGACCAAGCTTGAGCTGATCGCCGATCGACTGGAAGACGATATTCGGGACGCGCGCATGCTCCCGCTTTCCACGCTCTTTGGATTGTTTCCGCGCACCGTTCGCGACCTTGCCCGCGAAGAAGGCAAAGAAATCGAATTCATCGTCGAAGGCGGCGAAACCCGGGCGGACAAACGCATCGTCGAAGAGATGAAAGATCCGCTCATGCATCTTCTGCGAAACGCGGTGGACCACGGTCTGGAAACGCCGGCCGAACGCGAAGGATCCGGCAAAGCGCGCACGGCGCGATTGATTCTGCGCGGACGGCAACAGGGTCGCAACGTCGCCGTTGAAATTCAGGACGACGGCCGTGGTCTGGATCCGGCGCGTATCACGCAGGTTGCTTTAGATCGCGGCGTCATCACCCAGGAGCAGGCCGCGCAGCTTTCGCCCGAGCAGGCTTACGAACTGATCTTTTTACCCGGCTTCTCGACCAAGAGCATGATCACCGACGTTTCCGGGCGCGGTGTCGGTATGGATGTGGTCCGCACCAACGTGGAATCACTGAAAGGCTCGATCGAAGTCGAGTCCACGCAGGGGGCGGGCACGACCTTTCGCGTACTGTTGCCGACTGCGTTGACCACGACCCGGGTACTGCTGGTCGAAACCGCCGGACAGACCTTCGCCGTGCCGACCGAATTCGTCGAAATGACTCAGATGATCGATCGCGACGAAATCTTTGCAATGGAAGGCCGCACCACGGTGAAACTCGGCGAAGATCTGGTATCGATCGCCCGGCTGGCACGCCTGCTGGAAATGCCGGAAAAAGCGGAGGTCGATGCTGCGGGCGGGGAGCGTTCGCGATTAGCGCATTCGTTCGTGATTCGCATCGGCGATAAGCGACTGGCCCTGCTGGTCGACGATCTGTTGGACGAACAAGAAATTATATTCAAGCCGCCGGGCGCGATCCTGAACGGGATTCGCAACGTGGCGGGCATGACCATCCTGGAGTCGGGCACGGTCTGCGTCGTGTTAAACACGCGGGATCTTTTGGACAGCGAAGCGGAGCGCCGCGTCGCGGGCGAAAGCCGGGAGCCGCGCGATGCCGAGCGGGAAGAATCCGGCGGACAGACGATCCTGCTGGCCGAAGACTCGATCACCACCCGTATGCAGGAGAAACGAATTCTGGAACGGGCGGGCTTCGAAGTGGTCGTGGCGGTGGACGGCCAGGAAGCCTACCAAAAGCTAACCGCGCACCCCGGAAGGATTGACGCGATCGTATCGGATGTCGAAATGCCGAATATGGACGGCTTCACTTTCACGGCGAAAGTGCGGACCCATGAAGAATTTCGCGAGCTGCCGGTCGTACTTGTGACGACTCTGTCCACCGAAGAACATCGCCGGCGGGGAATGGAAGCGGGCGCGAACGCTTATATTACCAAGAGCAGTTTTAATCAGGCGATTTTGCTCGATACCCTCAGGAGATTGTTATAACGATGACTGGTAATAGCAACGGAAAGATTCGCGTCCTGCTGGTAGACGATTCGCCTCTGGTTCTGGTATTGATCAAACGCATGCTGGCCACCGCGGGCGATATCGAAGTCGTCGATACCGCGGCCGACGGAAAAGAGGCGTTAGAAAAGATTCCGACCCTCAAACCCGACGTAATCTGCACGGACCTGAATATGCCGGTCATGAACGGACTCGAATTGACCCGCGCCGTTATGGAGCGTTTTCCGACCCCGATTCTTGTGATCAGCATCGCCGTTCAAAAAGAAGACGAAGGCAACGTATTCGAATTGTTGCGCGCGGGCGCCGTCGATGTATTCCCCAAACCGAAGGGCGGCCTGCAGAGCGAAGAGGCGGCCTTCACCACGGAACTCGTAAACAAGATTCGCGTCGTCAGCGGCGTGGTCGTCTTTCATAAGACCCAGACCAGCAGCGAAAGCGTCGCGACAGGCGTCGCCGAAGCCGGCGTCGCTACCGGAAAAATGAAACTCGTGGCCCTGGGCGCCTCGACGGGCGGCCCCCAGGCGTATTCGGCGCTCCTTTCGGAACTGCCCGCGGATTTTCCCACGCCGATTTTATGCGTTCAGCATATCAGCCTTGGATTTTTGAGCGGTCTGGTAGAATGGCTCGATTCGCAGTGCGCGCTGAAAGTACAGATTGCGAAACCGGGTACGATGGCGGAAGCGGGGCACGTATATTTTCCGGAGGAAGATACCCATCTGGAAATCGGAACCGACGGCAAGCTGCGCAGCGAAACGACCGAGCATTTTCACGGCTTTCGTCCGTCGGTGACGAATCTCTTTCGTTCGGTCGCGAAAAACTACGGATCCCAGGCCATCGGCATTCTGATGACCGGTATGGGCGATGACGGCGCCGAGGGACTCAAAGCCCTGCACGACGCGGACGGCTTTACAATCGCCCAGGACGAGAGTACCTCGACGGTTTTCGGCATGCCCCGGGCCGCGATCGACATGGGCGCGGCGGGACACGTGTTGCCCCTGCCGGAGATCGCGCCGACCATCAAACGCATGTTCGGCATCTGAAATCGCCGGCAGCGATTTATAAATCAACGAAGGCGTACGACGGCCAACCCTGATGCAAACCCAGATTGTCATCGCGGAAGATTCAGCCGTGCAGGCGGTGATCCTGCGCCGGGCGCTTGAGAACCACGGCTACCAGGTAACCTGGACCAAAGACGGCGCGGCGGGGCTGACCATGGTCCGGGAGATTCGTCCCGCGCTGGTGATCAGCGACGTCGAGATGCCGGTCATGAACGGTTTCGATTTTTGCACGGCGGTGAAATCCGATTCGGATCTTGCCGGTATTCCCGTGATCTTATGCACTTCGCTCGCGCAGCCGGAGGACATCATTCGCGGAATGGAAGCGGGCGCTGACGGCTACGTAACAAAGCCGTACGATGAAAAGTATTTAATGTATCGCGTGCGCGCGCTCCTGGACAATCCCTCCGAACACGGCCGGGCCGAGGCGGTCGAGGTGAGCTACGCCGGTCGCGATTACAAAATCACCGCCGGTCGACGGCAGATCCTGAATATGTTGCTTTCGACCTATGAAAACACGGTGAAACAGTACGGCGAATTGATCAACACTCAGATGGAACTGAAGCGACTGAATCAGGACCTGGACGCAAGTTTCAAGGAATCGGAGCGGCTGCTCTTGAATATCCTGCCTGAAGGCGTCGCCGATCAACTGAAAAAAGAAGGCCACGTCAAACCGCAGCAGTACGACTGCGTAACGGTGCTCTTCACCGACTTTGAGAATTTTACGCAGATCGCCGAGAATATGACTCCCGCCGAATTGATCCGCCAGCTGGATTCGACTTTCTCTTTTTTCGACAGCGTCATAGAACGCTTCGGCCTGGAAAAGTTGAAGACCATTGGTGATTCGTTTATGTGCGCCGGGGGAATTCCGGAGGCGAATGCGACGAACGCGGTGGACGCGGTGCTCGCGGCCCTGGAGATTCAGGAGTTCATGCGGCAGGTGAAGGATTTTCGAGCCCTGCGCGGGGAAGAGTTCTGGGATTGTCGCATCGGCATCAGTACCGGACCGCTGGTCGCAGGGGTCGTCGGTTCTAAAAAATTCGCCTACGATGTCTGGGGCGATACTGTGAATATGGCCAGCCGCATGGAATCGTCAGGAGCAGTGGGCCGCATCAATATTTCCGAGGCGACATACGAACTCGTCGACGCTTTCTTCGCGTGCGAAGCGCGCGGAAAGATTCAGGCCAAGAACAAAGGCGAAGTCGCCATGTACTTCGTGGATGGGATCCTGCCCGAGCTATCGGTGCAGGGCGCCGGTCAGATTCCGAACGACGCCTTTCGCGCGCGCCTGGACGAACTGCGTCGCGAGGCCGCGGCGAAAATGGAATCGGAACTCGATTCGGGGGCCGCTGCGTCCGACACGCCCGCCGACGCGTAGTCGGGGTGACTATCGCGAAGGGGGCTTTCGGGAATCGGGGCTCAGTCTTCGGCCAGAATAAAGACTTCGACGCGACGATTCGAACGGGCTTCGCCGTTGCGGTTGGTGCCGGGCAGCGGGCGGTCGTTCGCCCAACCTTTGCGTTCTTTGACTCGATCGGAACCGAGGCCCAGTTCGCCGGCTACTTCCGAGGCGCGCGCCAGACTCAAGCGATCGTTTACCGAGCGGCTGCCGGTGCCGTCCGTGTGGCCCCAGACGCGCACTTTGGTTTCGGGGTATTTCGCCAGGGCTTCTCTGAGCGTGTCGACGTTGTTTTCGGCGGTGCCGCTCAGATTCGCGCTTCCGGTATCGAAAGAAATATCGCCGTCCATTTTCACGAGCAGCTCTTCGGTATCGCCGTTCGGCGCGGAGACTTTTTCAAGCTCGATGCCGCGATCACCGAATTCGCCTTCGATATCGTCGTGCATCAGGTCCAGGTACAGACCCACGCCGAGGCCCGCGAGGCAGCCGGTGGCCAGGCCCACGATTTTTCCGTTATTCTGTGCTTTGCGTTTTTTAAAAATCGCGAAGACGTCTTTGCGACGATCCTTGTTGCTCTTTTTGCGATTGGCTTCGTCGATAACCGCGCCGATGCCGAGGCCGGCCGCACAGCCGATGCCGGTCGCCGCGAAGGTTTTCCAGGTTAGACTTTCGCAACTGAGGCTGCCAAAACCAAAGGCTCCGACGAGCACCCATAGCGTGGCCAGGCGCGCGATGCGGGCCGCTCTGCGGGGTGCATGAGATGGGTTGGGGGTGATCTGGTTCATAAAGAGTTATAGCTCCTGAATGGCTTGCATTGCATATTTGTTACGCTGTTGTAGCGGTCGAAGAACCAGTACAAAGCTGTGGTAAAATCAAAGTTTGTGTCCCTGGACTGTCGATCAATTTCGCCCCAAATCATCTATTTTTAACACTGTTTTTATGAGTTTTGTAGTATGCTGGTTCATTGATTGAAAAGTCAAGATTCTTGACGTAAAAGGGGGCGCCCGAAGCCTGACGTTAACGGAGGAGGTAGCCCGTGATTCAAAACAATTATTTCAACGAAAACGAAGACCTTCAGCTGCAATTTAAAGAGCTTATCGATTGGGAAGAAGTCGTCAACGCCTACGAGCACGGCTTCACCGATCACAAAAAATATCAGGAGACCGGCGACGAGACGCTGGCCTACGCTCCTTCCAATTCCGCCGAAGCGGTCGAGAACTATCGTATGTTCTTCGAATCCGCCGGCGACATCAGCGGTAATGTGGTCGCGGCTCACGCGGCGTCTATGGATAAAGAAGGCCTGAAATACGCGGACGGCAAAGTCACATTTCCCGAGTCGCTGATCGAGTGCTTCGAAAAATCCCGCGAGGCGGGCATTCAGCCGTACGGCATCAGCCGCGAATACGGCGGCCTGGGTATGCCGGCTATTGCTCAGTCCATGCACATGGAAATGATCGCGCGCGGCGACGGGGCCTTTGCGATCGCCATGGGTTGCGTAAACCTGGCGGAGACCATCGAGCGCTTCGGGGACGAAGACATGGTCAAAGGCTGGGTTCCGAAAATGGCGGCGGGCGAAGTCTGCGGCGCCATGGCTCTGACCGAGCCGAATTATGGATCGGATCTTTCCAATATTCGCACGAAAGCCGAGAAAGACGCGAACGGCAATTGGGTGATCAACGGCGCGAAACGTTTTATTACCCACGGCTGCGGCCTGGGCGAGATTCCGTCGGTGATTCTGACCCTGGCGCGGACCGGCAGCTCCACCAGCGGCGCGAAAGGCCTGTCCTTCTTCCTGGTCGAAGGCAAAGACGTGTTTATCGCCGGAGTCGAAAAGAAAATGGGTCTGCACTGCAGCCCGACCTGCGAAGTCGTCTACGAAAACTCGCCGGCGACTATCATTGGTAAAGAAGGCTTCGGTCTGGTGAAATACGCAATGGGCATGATGAACGTGGCCCGCCAGTCGATCTCGGCGCAATCGATGGGCATCGCGACCGCGGCTTACGAAGAGGCCCGCAAATATGCATCCGAGCGCGAGCAATTCGGCGGCCCGATCGAGAATATTCCGGCCGTGCGCAAGATGCTCGATCGTATGGAACGCGAAACCGCGGCCATGCGCTGCATGCTCTACGAAGCGGCGCGCACGATCGACCTGTACTACTGGCGCCAGCATCACCTGGAAAAAGAAGGCGTGAGCGATCGTGAGATCCGCAAGGACGAACAGATTCGCCACTGGGAGAAGATGGCGAATTTCATGACTCCGCTGACGAAGTATTATACTTCCGAAATGTGCAACAGCATCGCCTTCGACGCACTGCAGGTACACGGTGGATCCGGTTATACCGAAGACTACGACGTGGCTCGCATCTACCGCGATGCCCGGATCACGAATATCTACGAAGGCACGACCCAGCTGCAGATGCACGCCGCGATCGGCGGTGTGACCGCGGGTATGGCTCCCACCGGTCCGGTGCGGGCGTACATCGATCAGACCATGTCTCAGTTCACGCCTTCCGAAAACCTGAACAAACTCAAAGACGAGCTCGAAACGGGAATTGAAGCGTACAAGAACCTGAGAGACAGCGAAACGCGCGAAACCAACGTATTCGAAGTCGTCGAGATCATGGCGCGCTTCATGAACACGATGTTGCTCGAGCGGTCGATTAGCAGAATTTCAGACGCCGACCGCCGCGCGCACCGCGAAAAGCTGGCGCAGGCCTATGCGATCGACAGCCTGGCGATCGCTCGCGGCAATCTGGTGAAGCTGGAAATGGCGCCGTCCGCCGAACCGGCGATGGCCACCGCGTAAAAGCGGCGTAAGCGAAATCGAAAACCCGGCGTTCGTTCTGTAATTGCAGAGCGGGCGCCGGGTTCTTTTGTGTATGCTTCGTTTTCCCTGCGCCCTTTCGGGTGAGAGCCGACGGGCTGTGTTGCGGCATCGCGGACACAAAAAACCCGCCGCGCATCATAAAGACACACGGCGGGTTCGTTTGGGCTCGCAGGCCTAACGGCCTGCTGTTCGAGCTCACAGGTTCTATCGAACCTCTGCTCGCACGACCGGCTTTCGCCGGTCATGCTGTGTTGTTCGAGCTCACAGGTTCTAGCGAACCTGTTGTTCGGGATGACTGGATTTGAACCAGCGACCACTCGCCCCCCAGACGAGTGCGCTACCCCTGCGCTACATCCCGTTTCTAACCAGCTTCCGGAATAGAGCCGCGGCGAATGCTCGTCGCGTTCCGTTTCCCGGAGGCGAGGATATGCTTTCACGAGGGCCTCCCCGGTCAAGCAGGAACGCCGCTGGAGGGCCGAGACTACGGCTCTTCGGCTTTGGGGAGGCGCTATACGGATTTCGCGGGCAGTCCGGCGTTCTCCGGGAATCCGAGCATCAGATTCAGATTCTGAATGGCCTGACCGGCCGCGCCTTTTACCAGGTTATCCAGAGCGGTCACGATCACCGTCGTGTTGCCTTCCGATCGCAGGCCGATGTCCAGGTAGTTGGTGTGTTGCACGGGGGTGAGTTCCACCGCTTCGGGCGTTTCGCGAAAACGAACGAAGGGTTCGTCCGCGCACCGATCGCGCAGCCGTTCGGCCAGGTCCGCCGGGGCCGTGTCTTTCCAGATCAGGACGATGGTCGTCAGGATTCCGCGAAACAGCGGCAGCAGATGCGGAGTAAACACTACGGGCAGGCGGGTGCGACCGGACTCCTCGCCAGCACGGGCGGCCGGGAGGCCGACTGCCGCATATTCTTCGATTTCGGGCTGGTGCTGGTGTCCCAGAATTTTGTAGGCCCGGAAGTTTTCGTGCACTTTATGAAAAACGAAGCCACCATCTTCCGTGCGCCCGCCCGCGCCCGAAACGCCCGATTTGGCGTCGATGACCACCGACTGCAGCTCGGAGCGCGCATCGCCGAGAAAGCAGAGCGGAGCGACCGCCCCCGTCGGGAAGCAGCCGGGATTGGAGACGAATTGCGCGCCCCTGATCTGGTCGCGGAAAATCTCAGGAATGCCGAAGACCGCCTTCTGCATGGCGTCGGCGGACGCCGGAGTATGTTTGAGATTGTAGCGGCTTTCGAAGGCCGCGTTATCGTGCAGGCGGAAGCTTCCGCTGAGGTCGACTACTGGATGCCCGTCCTCGAGTAGATTGGGCACCAGCTCCAGCGAGGTTTCGTTCGGAACCGCCAGAAATACGGGAATGCCCGCGGGTAGATCCGCGTCGTGGCGGCTGAAAACCAGCCCGGCCGCTGCGGCGTCGCCCGCAAAAGCGCCGTCGAGGTCCGGAAAGACTTCGCTCAGACGGCGGCCGTCGTAGGCGTTCGAAGTAATATGCACCGGCCGTAGCCGCGGATGCGAGCGCATGAGCGACAGCAGCTCGTGGCCGGTAAAACCGCCGGCCCCGATGACGGCGACGGGCACTCGATCGGTTTCAGAAAAACGCGCGGCCGGCTGCCCGGTCGCAGTATTGGCTGGATTGACGGCGGACATATACTGGCGAGTGACCGTCAGCCGTCAGGGCGTCAACCCGCTTCCGTCTGGCCACGGAATTCGCGGCCGGGTTGGGGGTGTTCTGGTTTTGAGAAGGGGAGCCCGGAGGCCACGGATTTCACGGATGGCACGGATTGTTTGGGTGAAATCAGAATATTACTCAGAGGCAGAATTCATTTGCTCCGCGCTCATGCAAAACTGGCGCCGCAAAAAATGCAGAAGTCCTGGCTCTTATCCGTGCCATCCGTGAAATCCGTGGCCTTTCCTCGACCCGGCCATGACGGCGTTCGCGCTACGCCGCCAGCATCGATCGTCGTTTTTGGTAGGGAGGCAATCGATGCTGGACTGCGTTTCTGAAAGGAGCCGCTCGCTCTACTGAGCTCCGCTCTATTGAGCTTCGCTTTCCAGTATTTCGCCGGTATCGGGATCGACGTTAGCCGGCGGGGTCTTTTTGGCCCGCGTGCTCTTTGCTTTGGGGGCAGGAGCGGCGGCCTCTTCTTCGCCGGCCTCGCCTTCCTGCTCTTTCTTTTTCTGATGCGCTTCCGCGATGGCTTTGCGCGCTTCCCCCTGGCGGCGGCGGAGCTCGTCTTCCAGCTCGTTGGCCACGTCGGGATTGTCCCGGAGGAACTGGCAGGCGTTTTCGCGTCCCTGGCCGATGCGGTTTTCGTTGTACGAATACCAGGTGCCCGAGCGATCGATCAGCTCGTCGTTCACCGCGATGTCGAGCAGACAGCCGGCGTGGTTGATGCCGCTGTTGAACAGGATGTCGAATTCAGCCTGACGAAACGGCGGCGCGACTTTGTTTTTAACGATCTTTACGCGCACCCGGTTGCCGAAGGGATCGTCGCCTTTTTTCAGGGTCTCGATGCGGCGAATGTCCAGGCGCACCGAAGCGTAGAATTTGAGCGCGTTGCCGCCGGTGGTGGTTTCCGGAGAGCCGAACATGACGCCGATTTTATGGCGGATCTGGTTTACGAAGACCACGGTGGTATTCGATTTCGAGATGGTGCCGGTCAGTTTGCGTAATGCCTGGCTCATGAGGCGAGCGTGCAGGCCCATCTGTGCGTCGCCCATATTGCCTTCCAGTTCGGACTTCGGAACGAGCGCCGCGACCGAGTCGACGACGATGATGTCGACCGCGTTCGAACGCACCAGGCTTTCGGTGATTTCCAGCGCCTCTTCGCCGTTGTCCGGCTGGGCGACCAGCAGGTCGTCAATGTCCACCCCCAGCTTACGGGCGAAGTACGGATCAAGAGCGTGCTCCGCGTCGACGAAGGCCGCGATGCCGCCGGCTTTCTGAGCGTTGGCCACGGCGGACAAACACAGAGTGGTTTTACCGGAGGATTCCGGTCCAAAGATTTCGACGATGCGGCCTTTCGGAAAGCCGCCGATTCCCAGCGCGAAGTCCAGAGTCAGCGCGCCGGTGGGGATGTGTCCGATTTCCTGGGGGATGGTCTGATCGCCCAGTTTCATGATCGAGCCCTTACCGAAAGAGCGTTCGATTTGCGCCATGGCGCCTTCGACCGCTACCGCGCGTTCTTTCGCGTCCTGGCTGACGCCGCGCGCGCCCTTCAGTGATTCCAGTTTGGACTCGTTCTTTTTTGCTCGTGCCATGTTGTATCAGTCCTTGTTATTTCAGAGTATTTCCAGTTCGTTCTGCCGTTGGTCAGGATTCCAGTCAGCCGATCAGGATGAGGGCAGCATATCCCATGGGTGTGACAGATTTTACCCGATCCCGCTGATTTGAGACATAATTTATTCAGATCCGCGAAAAAAAAGAGCATTTTCATGCTCCGTTCTCTATTTTCCGGGCGTTCCCCCGGGGCATTCGCTCTCGCCGGCGATGAAACCGGCTTTGCGAACTGGATCTATTCTAATGACTGCTTAAAATGCGTCAAGTATTTCCGGAATGCGAGGCGCGAAAATTTTTGCGGCACCGATCGTTCGTCCGGGACGCTCCCCACTCCGACGTCCGGGCCGAAGCTACCGATCGCGCCCCAGGCGGCACACCGCATCTCAGAAGAGCCGTAGCAAAAAAACAAATCCACAATCTTCAGGAGCGTTCAGAATGCTCGGACCCATGAAAGATTACGTTCCAGTAGGTCACCCAGTAGCTGACCATGCCGACGATGAGCACCACAACCAGGGCGTAGGCGATGATCTCGGGATGCAGAAACCAGTGATCGCCGGGAAAGTGCACCGCCAGGCGGGGGGTCAGCACGTACCAGAACACCAATAGAGCCGTAAGCGTAACGCCGAGTTTGCCCCAGATATTGGGTTTGCCCTGCATATCGCGCTTAAAATAGAGGAAAGTGCCCATCCACACGCCGCCGATTTCGCGGCCCAGGTGAATGATCAAGACCCACACCGGCAGCTTGTAGTACAGTACGAGTGTTATCAGCGCGACGGTGCCGGTCAGTTTATCGGCCACCGGGTCGAGGTAGCGGCCCAGCATGGTTTCCTGGTTGAGCAGTCGCGCCAGAAAGCCGTCGAGAAAATCCGACAGGCTGCCCACGACGATGATGGTCATCAGCGGATAAAATAGATCGTTTCGCGCGGGATCATCCACGTACACGGCGCTGTAATAAACGAACGCGGGTAATAATAAAATCCGCAGCACCGAAAGCGTGTTGGAGATATTAAAGACCCGCTCCTGAAATACGTCCCGAAATTGCATATGGCGACCGCCGCGGCGTCCGATTCCCGGGGCTCTCTTCGAAGAAGAAAGGGCCGCAGGAGTCGAGCGAAGAGTGAGTGAGCGTTCGCGGCGATCCACGGTCAAGCGCTTTCGGCGCGCGGAAAACATGCGATTTGCAGCATTCGCCCGCAGGCCCGAAAGATTCTTGACTTCGCCCGGGCGGCGGCGACCCTCCCGGCGGGAGCTCGACTATCACCGCCGCACAGCTCAGAATCATCGCCTGCATGTACGCCGGATACGGGGCGATGATGATCAGCCGTCAGATGGTCACCATTCTCAGTCCGGCGCTCCTGAAAGACGAAAGCCTGGGATTTACGGTCAAAGATACCGGCGATCTTCTGGCTTTCGGCACCATCGGCGCGATGGTCGGCAAAGTGATCTGGGGACCGACCGCGGATCGCATCGGCGGGCGACTGACCTTTCTTTTGGGAATTTTTCTGACGGCGCTGCTGATCGCGGCCTTCGGGTTGTCGTATAATGTTGTCGCCTTCACGCTTTTTTCAGCGGCGTCGTACGCGACGAAGTCTTCGGGCTGGCCTGGTATGACCAAGCTGGTCGGCAACTGGATCCATCCCGCGGGCTACGGCCGCATCTGGGCGATATTGTCGACGAGCTCGCGGGCGAGTGTCTTTCTCGGCACCCTGATCTTCGGTTCGCTGCTGGCGGTATTCCACTGGCGCACCGTGGCATTTATTTCCACGGGAACCGCGCTCGTGATCTATCTTTTGTGCCAGCTGTTTCTCAAAGAACGGCCGGAGGATCCCGATCTGATTTCCAGCCCGGCACCTGCGAGCGGCGCCGCCCCGGCGACGGCGAGCGACGCGGAGCATGCTTTAGAGACCGCAAATTCGGTCGCCTTACACGAACACCACCCGCTGAACGGAACGAGTCTGCCGCAGGGATTGCTGGCCTTCGCGAAAAGCGCGCGAGTCTACTGGGTCGTTTTGATGCTGATGATGCTCACGTGTGCGATGGCCTTTCTTGATTTTTTACCCGCGTATCTGCTCGAAGTCTACGAGCTGGACGAATCGCAGGCGGCTATGGCTTCTTCGGTGATGCCGCTGGGTTCGCTGTTGGGTCTGGTTCTCGCGATCGCGGCGTACGACCGCTTTTCGAAGCGCGAACTGCGGGTGTTGCTTACGGCGATGTTGCTGTTGGCCACGGCCTGCATCTTCGTTTTGCAAAATCTCGCCGACGCGGGTTTGTCCGACGCGGCGCGCTTCTGGTCGGCGCTTGCGCTGATCGTAATTTTCGGAGTTTCGACGGCGCCGGCCTATTATATTCCGATGAGCATCTTTTCGATTGAATTCGGCGGTCCGCATTCCGCGACCCTGGTTTCGCTGATCGATATGTTCGCCTTCGCCGCCAGCGCTTCGTTTGGCTTCCTGGCGGGACGTCTGGCGGCGGGCGCCGGGGGCTGGGATAGTTTTATGAGCTTGTTGATCGGCGTGGGTATGACCGCCGCGGTTTCGACCTGGTTGTTTATGCACGGCGAATACCGCGCCGCCAGCCGGCCGCTCGCTTAGCCGCGTCAGGCTTCGTCAGACCGCCGCTTTGTACCGCACCGTCCGTAAAGATCGTCGTCAGTACCCTGAGAGAAATCTTACATGAACAAAGAAATCCGTGAACCCGAACGCATGACTCCCGTCATCGCCGAAACCGATGTGCTGGTCCTGGGCAGCGGTCCGGGCGGACTCTCGGCGGCGGTGGCCGCGGCTCGCGCGGGCGTTCAGGTGTTGCTGGTTGAACGTTACGGTTGCTTCGGCGGTAATCTGACCCACGTTGGGGTCGAAGGTATCGCCTGGTATCGCCAGGGGGAGACCGTCGACGTCGAAGGCATCGGCATCGAATTCGAAGAGCGCGCGCGTAAACAGGGCGCGGCCGATCGCGAAGTGCAGTCCCGTAGCGAGGCGATTCATTCGGAGCTCTTTAAGGTCGTGGCGGACGACTGGGTGGCCCAGGCGGGCATCCGGCCGCTTTTGCACGCGACCGCGGTCGACGTCATTCGCTCCGACGACGCGGGGGAAAACCTTTGCGGCGTAATCGTTCAGAGCAAAGCCGGTCGCCAGGCGATTCTTGCGAAGCGCATCATCGACGCGACCGGCGACGCGGATCTCGTGCACCTCGCCGGCGGCGCATGCGTGAAGACCCCGAAAGAAAAGATGCTCGGGGTTACGGTGATGTTTTCCTGCGCCGGGGTCGATAAGGCGCGCTTTCTGGAGTACGTCAAAGCCAATCCGGTGAAGTACAAAGACTGGGGCCGCAACTGGGAAATGGAAACCTCCGGCAAAGAAGACGAGCTCTTCAGTCCGTATTTAGAAGCGCCGTTCGAACAGGCGCGAGCGGCGGGCGTGATTCCACCGGGCTTGAAAGGCATCGGCGGAACCTGGAGTACGATCAGCCAGCACGGCGAGGCCACCTATTTGAATATGGTGCACATGAACGAATTCGACGGCACCGACGTATGGGATCTGACCCGCGGCGAAATCGAAGGCCGCCGCCAGGCCATGCAGGCCATTCGCGCGCTCAATCATTTCGCTCCGGGTTTCGAAGACGCGCGGCTGAGAAATTTCGGCATGACTCTCGGCATTCGCGATACGCGCAAGATTCGCGGGCGTTACGAATTGACCGAAACGGATGTACGCAACCAGGCGCGCTTCGGCGACTCCGTCGGTATCTTTCCCGAATTCATAGACGGCTACGGCGTATTGATTTTACCGACCACCGGCCGCTATTTTCACGTGCCGTTCGGAGCGCTGGTGCCGCAGGGGCCGGGATTGGAGAATCTGCTGGTGGCCGGCCGGTCGATCGCCGGAGACGCGATTTCGCACGCTGCCGTTCGCAATATGATGTGCTGCACGGTAAGCGGCCAGGCGGCGGGGGTCGCCGCGGCGGTGTCGCTGAAGTCCGGCGTGAGCGCCGCCAATGTCAGTATTCCGGCGTTGCAGCGTGAGCTGCGCGGGCAGGGAGTACGCCTGGATTGAGCCGGTCCGTTTCGCCCGCGCGGGCGTCCGGGAGATTTACGAGAGTCCGGGGCACGGCTATTCGTCGCGGGTATTCTTGCGCAGTTCGAGCAACTGTTCGATCGAACGTTTGATGTGATGGCGCGCCAGAGTTTCGCCCAGTTCCAGTTTGAGGTGCGTCAGCGTGCGAACCAGGTCCGGATCGCTCAGTATATATTCGATGTCGGTCGCGTCCCCGGTGGCGGAGGGATCGAGCAGGCTCGCCACTTCGACTTCGTAGTAGTCCGCGAGGGCGAAGAGCGTTCGCAGGGGGATTTCCGCTTTGCCGCGCTCCATGCGCGAAAGATAGCTGGGGTCGATCTTCACTCCGTAACGCTCGCGGATCTCGCGCGCGATCGTCATATTTTTGCCTCTGGTTTCTCGTACGTTGCGCAATCGTTCGCCAATTTTTTTCACAATATGCTCCAGAGACGTGCTCATGAAGCCATTCTCGGCCTTCGGAATTCCCAGGGCAAGCGGTCAGTGGAAAACTCATTTCGGGCCTATGATTTTTTTCTCAGAAATGTAAAATCATTAAATCAACCGCAGTCTGATTTAATACTGTTATCCGGTGGTAAGTTATTGCTAATGCAATGATGGGCTGTAATATATTTCGCCTTAAGCGAATCATATTACCTTTTATCGTGCGGACCGCGACGTCCGGGGTTGCGTTTCGGAGTTTCCCGCTTGCGGTTTTTGTCGCGCTGTGTTTTCGAACCGCGCGGCTTTTTGTTTTTCTGATCGCTTTCGCCTTTCACGCTCCGGGTTTTAGCCCCGGAGTCGCGCGGTCGGGCCGCGCGAGTGCTGGCTCCCCGCGGCCGGCGAGGAAGATTCGCGGCGTTCAGATCTTTGATTTCGTTCGCGCTGCGCACCACCTGAATGAGAAATTGCGTCGCCGCGCCTTCGCCCCAGTTGTCGCGAAACTGCAGGAGTTCATCGGCGAGCTCCGGGCTGCGATACAGGAATTCCAGACCCGTAATCTGACCGGCGCCGTCATCATCCTGTAAAAGGCCGGTCAGGTCCGCGTTGAAATAGTCGACCATGGCCAGGAAGCTTTTGAGCGTGGGGGGACCCTCCTGGCCGCGCTCCATTTGCGAATAGCGACTGGGTTCCAGCTGAATACCGTAGCGCGCCGCGATTTGCTCGCTGAGCTGAGCCTGCGAGACTCCTTTGCGCTGACGGAGCTCTTTGAGCCAGCCGCCGATTCGTTTCATGAGGGCTTCGATATCCCGCACGCTGTCAGTATGGCGGGCGAATGGCTTTCTGGCAAGGTACTCGGCCGAGTGGACTCGAAAAATATTGCAAAAAGCATCGTTTTTCTGTAAAATGCTTTAGCGCCGGACTGGCCGGGAATAATCATATTTAGAGCGGCGTTCAGAGATTGAATGCGAAAGGGAAAATCTGAATCGGGGATTTGATGCGCAATTCGCCGCGCCGGGCCGATTAGAGTTCCGGCACGTAGCCGCCGTCCGGCCGAATGCGAAATTTCAGGCGGCGATCGTCGCCCGGGCTGTCCGGAAAGCGAAAGCGCAGCCGCAGGCTGCCGCCGATCCCGGCCAGATTTTCGCCGCTGCCTTCGACGTTCAATACGTCGGTCGCGCCTGCGCGAATACGCAGACTGGATTCGCCGCCGTCGGTGGATCGGGTCAGGTCCAGGCGTTCCAGTCGCAGGGTATCGCCGGAGAGCCCCGCTTCGTGACGCATAATATCGAGCAGTCGGTTGCGGCCCAGGCTTACGCCGCTCGCTTCGAGCTCCAGCCGACTGTACGTGCGCTGCATGAGATCGCCGGGTAACAGGCCTTCGCCGCCCATAAAATAGCGCAGGTCGAAATTCGCCGGCGGCGTCGGGTCGGCCGTAAAGCTTTCGAACGCCAGTCGATTCCGGGGCACGCGAAAGCGCAGCTGCAGATCCTGGCGCGGAAGAATCGCCTGCAGATTGGATTCGTACTTCAACTGAAACTCCGGCGCGTCCGGCTGGCCGCCGTTAAAGCCGTTCTCGGATTCCACACGCAAATACCCGTTTTCGGTGCGTCCGACCAGGTTGAGCTCGGGCGGCAGGGTGCCCGTCGGCCTGGCGCCGCGAATTTCAAAGCGCGCCCGGGCCCGCAAACCCTCGACCACGCTGCGATAGAAATCGGATTCGAAGAATTTGTTTTGCCAGAGCGGCCCCGCGTCCTCGGCCCGCCGGGATTCCGGATCATACCCCAGACGCCGCACATTCGCGTAGCGATAACGTAAAAAATCGAGCACGCGCGCGACCTGCGCTTGATCGAGCCGGCCTTCGATTTCCAGGTCCGACACCAGGCGCAGCGGCAGGCTCGCGTCCGCGGTTGGCTGGAGATCCAGGCGGCCCTGGGCCGAAAGCGTGGCATCGCCTTCTGCGAAGCGGCCCCGCGCTTCGAAAGCGAATTCGGGCTCGGACCTATCGCGCGAAACGACAACGCCGGCCTGATTGCGTTCCGGCAGGGGGCCCCAGTCGAAGCGCAGCTTTTCCATTTCGATCAGGTCGCCCGGGCCGTTCTCATTCGTTGCGGCGTCGCGCGCGAAGCGAAAGCTGAGGTCCTGACCCTCAACGAATCCGCGCAGTTCATAGACCCGCGGAGCCCGGGAGCGGCGGGGGAGCTTTCGCGCGTTGCGATCCAGGTCCAGATCGAATTGGAAGCGGCCGCCGGATGCGAAGCCGCCCAGTCCCGCGTTTTGATTGAGATTCAGAAAACCCCGGAGCGCGAAACGATCTTCGTCGACGGTCGAGGCGCCGCTGCCGGCCGCCGCGTTCGCGCGATCGCGAGGATCGGCTTCAATATCGCGGTGCACGATTTCCAGATTATAACCCGACTGCGCATTCAGGGAAGCGGCGAGCCCGCCGCCGGCATCGTTTGTGGTGACGCGCGCCCGAAAATGTCGGTTGTCGCCGCCCAGCTCGAAGCCGCCGTTGTACTCAAGCTTGCCCGCGCTTTCGCGAAACTCCAGCAGCCGTCCGCCCGCGAAGTACAGGCGCGCGCCCAGGCGGCGATAGCGGCCTTCGAAATTTACGCCGATCGCGCCGCTCCTGGAGCCGGGATAGACGTCAAAGCTGCCGTCGCCGGTCAGCGTGCCGGTCTGAATGCGCAGTCCGGGAACGGACGTCGAAGCGCCGGCTTCGCGGGTCGTCAGGCGGAGCGGCGCAAGCGCCGTGCCTTCGAGCATCCGCGCGATAAAGGGCAGCGGCGTATCCGTAAAAGTAAAATAGAGCCGACCGCTGCCGTCCGGACGAAAGCTACCGCGGCAGCGTAGCGGGCCGCTCGCGCCGTCGGCCGCCTGCGCATCGTCGCCGGGGCCGGAGTCGAGATCGAAGACCGGTACGCGCACGCTCAGCTCGAAGTCCGCCGTGTCGTCGACCAGCTCCGGATCGGGCATGCTCGCCTGGAAATCGATGCGAATGCGATCGGCTCCGGAAACATAGGCCAGACTTCCGGCGCTCTGAATCTGAATGTCCCGGGCGACGAAGCGCAGTCGCGGCGCCAGGTATCGGTCGAGTCGACCGGGGTCGGTCGGGTCAGCGCCGGGCGGGCTATCCGGAGACTGACCGCCCGCGTCGGCAGTCACCGCCGTAGCCGTCGACGCGTCTGTATCGGCGGCGGCCGCTTTTGTCGGGCTGGAGGCCTGCAATATGCGCTGGAAGAATCGCCAGAAGTCGAGGGCGCCGCGGTCGCCGGGCAATACACGGCCGGAGTTCATCTGGATGGTGTGCACGGGCGGCAGACCGCGCAGATAGTCCAGGACGGAAAAACGCAACGCGAGGTTTTCCGTCCGGGCGAGCACCACGCCGTTGCTTCGAGTATTTCCGGAACCCGGTCTGACATCGGCGCCTGATTTTGGCTCGATAAATCTGACTCCGTTAAAAACGATACCGCGGACCAGATGAAAGCGCAGCCCCTGGCTGGTAAACTCCAGGCCGGTTCGTTGTCGGACCGCGGCGGCGGTTTGTGTTCGAATGCGTTCGTAGTCCAGATTAGAATCCAGCCAGCGCTCCAGAACGTAGGGCGTCGCAAGAATGAGAACCAGGCAGCCCGCAGCTAAAAGCAGAAATCGTCGCAGGCCCCACCGGCGATTGCGTTTTACAGTGTTGTTCTGTTTGTCGACCACTGTTCGCAGCAGATTTCCGTCCACCGGGCGGGTCAAGTTCAATCAACGCGGGCTGGCTGTACTCGCGGCGACGTGGATGCTGGCGGCCACATCACTGAGCGCCCAGAGCCCCGGACGTCTGCCAGGCGGCGGCGGACACTGGAAGATTCCGTCGGTGGACATGACCCCGGCTTCGGCGGACGAAGAGGCGACGAGCGAATGGCGGGTGCTCGATACGCTGCACTTTCGAATCCATTATCCTGGAAATCAGCGCGCCCTGGCGGAACGCGCGGCCCGTTACGCCGAGCAGGCGCACGCACGTCTGTCTCGCGTATTGCGACATCGCATGAGCGCGGTGATTCCGGTGTTTGTCTTTCCGAGTCATCAGGATTTTTCGGCGGGAAATTTCTTCGCCCGCAGTCCAGGTGAAACCACCGGCGGCTTCACCGACTTTGCGCGGCGGCGGGTGGTCGTTCCGTTTACGGGCGACTACGCCGCGTTGCGTCACGTACTGGCGCACGAAATCGTACACGCGTTTCAATTTGATATCCTGCCGGGTCCGTTTTATGGCGCGTATCCTTTGTGGATGATGGAAGGCATGGCGGAGTATCTCACCCTGGGCTGGGACGTCGGCGCGGAATCGTACGTGCGCGATCTGGTGCTGCACGGACGCCTGCCCGGGCTCGTCGCCCTGCAGAACCAGGCTTCTGTGCGGGGATACGATGTTTATAAAGTGGGGCAGGCGCTGTTCTGGTATATGGCCCGCCGTTACGGCGAAGAGCGCATTGGTTTCTTTCTAAAAGAAGCGGCCGCCGCCGGAAATCTGCGGGCGGCCTTTCAGTCCGCGTTTCGCATGAGCCCGGAAGAATTCGATTTCGCCGCGGCGGCGGACTTGAACGCGCGCTACGCGCCGGCTTTGCAGGCCTTTGGACGGGGGAATACAGCCGACGATGCCGCGGGCGATCCTGCACTGGATCCGCGACTGCGGGTGGCGAGTTTTCGGTATCATCCCGAAAACCATCGCAGCGACGCGACGGGCTTTCATTTGCAGCCGGTCATCGCCCCCGACGGCCGGCGGATGGCGTATATCACGGCTGCGGGTCCTTTTCCCGCACTGGCGATCAAGGCTGTGCCGGGACCAGGAGTGCAACGCGCTGCAGTCGACGACGTGACGATTCTTTTGCGCGCGTTGCGATCGTCGGACTACGAGAATTATCAACCGCTCACGACCCGGTTAAGCTGGTCGCCGAACGGTCGAACGCTGCTCGTCGCGGGTCGCAAATCCGGTCGCGCCGCGCTCCTGCTGGTCGAAGTGGCGGAGGGCGCAATCGTCGAGAGTTTCGCGCCCGCGTTTTCGGCCATTCACTTTCCCGTCTTCGGGCCGCAGGGTCGCCGCATTCTGTTTACGGGAGTGCGCGCGGGCCAGGCGGATCTGTATCTACTCGATATCGCAGCCTGGCGCGCATCCGCCTCGAATCCGGGCCCGGGCGTTGTTCGTCTTACGAATGACGCCTGCTACGAAACGGAAGCGCAGTTTGCGCGCGACGGGCGCAGCGTCTATTTCAGTGCGAATTGCGGCATCGGAGCGCCAATAAAAAAACCCGGGCGTGATGCGCGAGAGGACGCCGCCGAACAATGGACGGGCGATGCAGTGGATCGGCATATCTTTCGGCTGCGCCTGGGGGCTGAGTCGCCATCCAGCGTGGCGATCGGCCGGCCCGAGCAGATCACGCGTTTGCCCGGTCAGGCGCGCCATCCACAGTCGGGAATCGACGGCGATCTGATCTTCAGCTCGAATTTTACGGGGGTGCGCAATATGTACCGGATTCCCGCCCGGGTTCTGAACGGCGCGGAGCGCAACGCGACCAACGCCGCGGCGGTCGAACGAAATGAGCTGCTGGCGCTCACCCGCAGCGTCGCCGGTATCGAGCATGTGGCGCTCACTGTGGTTCCGGATGAGGCGACGCCGGGCGCCGATGATTCGCCGCCGTCCGCGAATCTTCAGGCATCGGCGCCGGTTGCGCCCGGAGAGTACCTGGTCTTTACCGAACGGGCCGAGGGCGCCCTCGAATTGAAAGTACTGCCCCCGGGAATCGACGCCGCCGGAAGCGTCGCGCCGGACCAGACCGATCGAACTGATGAGGCGGAGCCTCCGGATTCGTCGCCAGGCGATCCCCGCAAAATTACTGCAGTTGCCGTCGCCGATGCCGGCACGCGCACGTATGATCCGGGGAGCTATAGCGAACCGATCGCGTTAGTGCGGGTGACCCCGGCGCTCGCGGCGGCCCTGGACGCGCCGGCCGGCGAGTACGAACCCGCCTTGAGCTTTGACGGGGTGCCGTATCTATTCGTGGGCGGCGGAACCGACCGCGACGGCGAAACCCGGGTGGCCGCCGTCGCGGCAGCCCGCCTGGCGGACGATACCGGCGATCACCAGTTGCTCGCTCTGGGCGGCTACGGCGAGAGCCCGCCCGAGTACACCCTGGACCTGCGCTATTCGTACCTCAGGCTGCGACCGGATTTTTTTATCGGCGGCTTTCGGGAATCCCGGGCTTTCCCGGTGGCGAGCTTTTTCGAATGGAACTTAAACAGCGCCTTATACGATCCGAATTTTCGCGTGCTCGATCGCGAGAGTCTGGGCATTTACGGCGGCGTCGAATATCCGCTTTCGAAATTCTCAAGCGTCTCGGCGTTGCTTGAAGCGGGCACGGAAGAGATTCTATTTCGCACGCGCGAAAGTGATGAACGCGAGCAGGACGATATCGATACGCGTTATTATAGCGCGGGTCTCGCCTATCGTTATTCCAATACCCTGTACGGACCGTACGGCCCGCTCGACGGCCAGGGTTTCTTGCTGGCGTACACGATTCCGATTCGTCCGTCCGGCGACGAGCGCGAAGTCTTCACGTTAGTGGGCGACTATCGACTGCACCACTGGTTTGAAAACGATTCGGTATTCGCCGCGCGGGCCTTCGCCGGAGGCGCCGGCGGTCGCGACGCCTTCGACTATCCCTTTCGTCTGGGCGGTTATGCCACGATTCGCGGTTACGACTTTCAGGAATTTGAAGGGCGCTACGCCTTTTTCGCGAATCTGGAGTATCGCTTTTCGTTGATCAAATATCTATTATTCGGTTTCCCCTTCGACTGGTCGCCGGGCTGGATTCGCGGGGTGCTGTTTTTCGACGGCGGCGCCGCTTTCGATTTTCCGGAAGATTGGCAGGCCTACGAAAGCCGCAATCGGGCGACCCGGGATTTGTTTTTGTCCTACGGAGCGGGCATTCATTTCGAGAATCTGTTGTGGTTCGCTTTTCCAGGCGTCGTCATGAAGATCGAGTGGGCGACCCCGTACGATTTGAAAACCAGCGAGCCGCCGCGGAAATGGCGCGGGGTATTCTCGGTCGGCGTGAATTTTTAGGAGCTACGGCGCGTGCAAGCGGCGTCCGCAAGCACAATTGTATATCTTTACCGACGCTTTTTTTAATTTTTTTATAGTAAATACTAATATTCGTTCGTCGACTGATAGGAACGACGGAAACCCGCTTCAAAACGAAATCGTTCCGAAATCTTGCGCGTCGGGAACAGGCTTAACGACGCGAGACTATCGGAGGAACGATATGCGAGTAACCGCTCTGGGCGTGAATTCCGCCTTTGCGAAAGGCGAATACGCCGACATGTATTCCGCGGACCAGGTCCGCAGCTGGCTGGAGGCGCTCTGCCGTCCGCCGGAAAATCCCCGGGCCCCGGACCAGCATTCCGGAAAAGACAACCCCACGCGTTCGAAGGTCGCGGGTCGTAAGCTCAACGCCCTGCTGAAGGAATTGGAACCGGCCCTGCGTCGGGTCTATCTGCCGCGCTGGCAGTCGAATTTTCTGCTGGAGTTCGACACTCCGGGTAAAGTGCGCGACGACGTATTTCGCATGGTGATCGATTGCGGCGGCGATATCCGCCATTCCCTCGAAGGCGTGGGCCTCGGGATGCACGACATCGACGCCTGGTACATTTCGCACCCCCACAACGATCACATCGGCGGCATCGAAGGCATCGCGCTTTCGACGCTGTTTTATCCCGGCTATACGAAGGCCAAGGCCGCGCTGCTGGGTAAGACGCCGATTTCGAGTTATTTGTGCGAACACGGTACGCTGCCCGCGACCATGAAGCCGGATTTGATGGGGCACGTTTCGGTGCTGGACGAATCCTGGGAGGCCGCCAATCCCGGTTTGCGCACGATCCAGGGCGTCGAAGAGGTACGGCTCGACACGTATTTCGAACCGCGCAGCATGAAAAGCAACAAGAACTACAGCATGCCGGACGCGGGCGGAGCCTGGAAGTACTATACGATCGTTACGACTCACGTGGTCGCCGGTCGGGATCTGATGCCGTCGTACGGTCTGATGTTTGAGCGGGGCGATGATCGGGTTTATTTTCCGACCGACACTCAGCTCTTCATGCCGCCGCAAGTTCGCCATTTCTACGAGCAGGCGAGCGTGGTCTACATGGACTGCGAAACGGGTTTCGCTTCGGGTGTGCATCCGCATATTTCCGGCCTGCGTGAGCTTTCGGACGCGCTGAAACGCAAGATGTGGCTCTATCATTACGACGAAGAGCCGCAGTACGATTCCGGCGAATTCGCGGGAACCCTGCGGGCCGGCGTGACGCATGAGTACGCCGCGAAGACTTAAGGACGCTGCCGCGCCGCGCCGGCCGCTTATTCCGCGCGCAGCCAGCGCTGCATACCGGAGCTCTGGGCGGCGCGAAAGCTGCCGTCCGGCTGGCCCAGCAAAAGCAGCGCTTCGTACTCCGGCTGCGATTCGATCAGGGCCAGCCCCTGGTCTTCGCCCAGCACCAGCAGAGTCGTGGCCAGCGCGTCGGCGGTCATACAATCCGAACCGATCACCGTCGCCTGGGCCACGCCGGTCGCCGTGGGACGGCCTGAACGCGGATCCATGATATGACTGTAGAGCGTATCGTCCTGGTCGTCGCGAAAATAATTGCGATAGTCGCCGGAGGTCGCCATGGCCGCGTGTTCCAGCTCCGCGATCCGGTAGATCGAGCGACCGCCGCCCGCATCGTACTGCGGTCGCTCGACGCCCAGGCGCCAGGGCCGACTTTCGTCGACGATGCGGCCCACGCGCACTTCGCCGCCGATTTCCACCATGACCGCGGGACCGGCCTGTTTGCCTTTCGCCTGAGACCCGGATTGCGCCTGTGTTTTGGGCGCGCTTTGATCCGCCTTCAACAGGGGATGCTTTTGAAGCAGGGCGAAGACCCGGTCCACGGCGTAGCCCTTGGCGATGGCGCTCAGATTGAGCTGGAGCTCCGGCCGCGTCTTGCGCAAGCGGCGGCCGTTCAGTCTTAAGTGCTGCATGCCCGATGTTTGTAATACCGCCTGAATCGTCGCTTCGTCGGGAGCCGGTCGCGCTTTTCCCGGTCCGGCCTGACTCTGGCCGCCGCCGAAGCCCCACAGGGCGAAAAGCTGATCGCGTGCGGGATCGAAGGCGCCGCCGCTGATGCGATGAATGCGAAAGGCTTCGGTCAGGACCCGGGCGAAGTCTTCGGAAATCGGCATCGCGATTGTGTTTGAGCCTTGATTGAAACGCGAAATCTCGCTTTCGGCGTGCCAGTTGGACATGGCCGCGTTCGTGCGTTCGATTTCGGCGTGCACGGCTTGTTCCAGCAACGCGCCCGCGTTCGGGACTTCGCTTTCGAGTCGCCGGGCCGCGGGCCCGTCCGGATCCAGGCGGATGCGAATATTGTAGGTCGTGCCGAAGGCGGGGCCGCTCAGACGGATTTCCGGAATTTCCGGAGCGCCGGCGCCGGAGTCTGTCGTGGAATCTGCTACGGATTCCGATTCAGGACGACCGCAAGCATTCAGAGTCCCCAGAAGAATCGCGGCGCTGATGGCGATGGCGGCTGTCGCGTGTGAGATTCCTGTTTTATATCTGCGGGCCTGCATACGGACTGCAATTCGTGTCGCCGCGAGCTGCGACGCAACCACAATCCAGGTCGCACGCGGGTGTTTGCGTCGCGGCGTATATTCGCTATTCTGTACGCATACGATCATGAGCGAAAAAGACAAAAACGACGATCTGATATCCTCGGCTTTCGGGCGGGCCTTTGAGCTGGGCGGCCTGGCCACCCGCATGGGCGCCTCGCTTTTGGGCGGCAAGCTCAAGCTGCCGTTCATCGACGACCTGGCCCGTTCCGATTTCTTAAACGAGATCTATATTCGCGAAGCCGAGCGACTGGTGGAACGCCTGAGTCATATGAAAGGCGCCGCCATGAAATTCGGCCAGATGCTGAGCGTCATGGACGGACTGGGCAGCGGAGCGCTGCCGCCGGAAGTGACGCGCATCCTATCGCGTTTGCAAAAAGACGCTCGTCCGCTGGGCTTCGAGGTGATCGAGCCGGTGATCCAGGCCGATCTGGGCGATCGCCTTGCACTGGTCGAAGACATCGAACGCGAAACTCTGGCCTGCGCGTCGATCGGACAGGTGCATCGCGCGCGCCTGCGCGACGGCCGCGACATCGTATTGAAAGTCCAGTACCCGGATATGCCGCGCATTGTCCGCTCCGATATCAAAAATCTGAAAGTCATCGTCACGCCTTTCGCCGCGCTCTTCGGCATTCGCAACATGGACCAGATCTGGCGCGAAGTCGAAGCGCGCCTGCATGAAGAACTGGATTACGAACGCGAAGCGGAGCACATCAAACGTATGGGGCGTTTTCAAAGCGAAAACCATAGCGTCGTCTTACCGGAAGTGATCGACGAAGTCAGCGGACCGCGGGTGCTCGCCATGAGCTACGTGCCTGGTCTGAGCGGCGAAGCGGTGCTCGCGGATTCGGTCGCACAGGGCCAGCGCGATGACTGGGGGGAAGTGCTCGCGCGCACGATGCTCGAGAATCTGTTCGTGCATCGCTTTATTCACGCCGATCCGAATTTCGGAAATTTCGCCTTTCGCGAAGACGGCCGGATGATTCTGTACGATTTCGGCTGCGTGAAAGAAGTTCCGGAAGGCCTGGCCGCGGCCTACGGCCAGTCGGCGCGGGCCATGCTTGAAGAAAAACTGGATCTGGTGCCGCCGCTATTGCGCGAAGCAGGCATCGGCATGAAAGACGGCCGGCCCCTCGGCGACGGCTTCGTCGTCGATCATGCGAAAATCTTTCGCGCGCCCTTTCGCGATAGCGCGCCGTTCTTTCAATTCGGCAGCAACCCCGAGCTGAACGACGAGGTCTGGCGCCTGGCCCGCGAGTACTGGTATGAGTCGCTGGGGATCGAATTCCCCGCGGACATTCTCATGATCCATCGCACGCTGGCCGGCACGATGGGCAATCTCTCGCGCATGCGCGCGACCGCCGACTGGCGCGGGATCCTGAGCGATACGCTCGATCGCGCGGGGTATTAGCGGGCGGGCGTTTTCAGCTAACGCGGCTCGTCCTGCAGCTTTTCCGACGACGTGATTTTCTCGGCAAAACTCCGCAGGGGCCTGCAGTAGTCCGTCGGAAGCGCTGATTCGTAAATCCGACAAAGGTTTCGGCCGGGTGCATTCGTGCGTCGCGTTTCCCCCTTACCGACGTCGAGATTCAGATCTGGAAACCGTCCGCCGCCTCGACATCCTCAATCGGGGACGGCGGGGCGGCGACTCCACTCGTCGGTTCGCAAGCGCCGATTTGCAGTTTGTTTACACGCGTTCCGGATCCGCCGGGCTTGCCAGCACCGGCAACAGCCTGCGATACTGCGATGCGAGAACCACCAGATTCAGAGCCAGCACCGAGACTCCGATCCACAGCATGCTACGATTGAGAAATAGATCCAGAAGAAAAACATTCAGCGTGATCGGCATGAGCAGAACGGCGCCGGCGGCGCGCAGGCGCGGGAGGATCACAAACACGCCTCCGACGATTTCGGTCAAAGCGACCGCTGGCCACATATAACCGGCGGCGGTGAAGGCCGTAACCAGCGCCCGGGCCGCGGGTTCCAGCGGCGGGTGCGGCATATATCCGAGGAATTTATTCACTCCCGAATTGAGCATCATCAGACCGAAACCGATCGCTATCAGTCCCGGCCCATAACGTAATAAAAAAGATTTCATAATTCGTCTCCAGGTTGTTGCAATCGCGAGTTACGCAACGGCGGTCCGTTGAAACCCGCGTTTCGCCCACAGTTTGCGCTTTTTGCACGAAATGCGCCAGTGGCAAAAGCGACATCGCGGGGTGGCAGACGGGACATTACTGAGTTGCGCGTTTTTTGCGATTGTCACCGAATCTTTAAGAGCGACAATGTGATCGTGAAAGTCGCCATTATCGTTTTGCCGGGTTGCATCCCCACGAGCGTGACATTGCCGCTCGATATTCTGACTACGGCCAACTGCATTCAGGACGCCCGCTCGACGGCCGGATCCGACAGACGATTCGATATCACACTGGTGGGCGAGCGCGCGGGACCGGTGGCAACGGTGAATCGCCTTCAGTTTCAAGTCGACCGCGGATTCGGCGCGAAGGCTCGATATGACCTGGTGATCGTGCCGGCCTTCGGGGGCGATATGCGCGACGTCCTGCAGGCAAACGCGGAGGCGCTTCGATTTCTCAAGCGGCAAAAGAAAGCCGGAGCGTTGCTGGCTTCTTCGTGTACGGGGAGCTTTTTGCTGGCGGCCGCTGGCGTGCTGGATGGCCGACGGGCGACCACGCACTGGCGTTATTTCGAACAGTTTCGCACTCTGTTCCCGAAAATCGCGCTCGATACCGAACACATGGTCGTCGCGCAAAAAGGCGTCTACAGCGCCGCCGGCTCAACGGCCGCCGGAGATCTGGCATTGACGATCGCCAGGAAATTCATGGGCGTTGACACGGCTCGCCGGGCGGCGCGCATGCTGCTCCTGGATCTGAATCGGCCGCGCGAGGCCTATGTGGAATTTCAGACCGCCATCAATCATGCCGACGACAGCATTCGTGAGGCCCAGCACTATATGCAAAAGCAGATCCGATCGCAGATCAATGTCGCCGATGCGGCGGATCATGTCGGCCTGAGCCGCCGGCATTTTACCCGCCGTTTCCTCCGGGCGACCGGGCACCATCCACTGCGTTATATTCAAAAACTCAAGATCGAACACGCCCGGGATCGATTGGAGCGTTCGGCGGCGACGGTCGACGCCATTGCATACGAGATCGGATACGAAAATCTGGCCTCGTTTCGCAAAGTCTTTAAGGGGCTTTTGGGATTATCGCCCTCGGAGTACCGCCGCCGCTTTCAGCGCTGACGCCCGGCGCGCGCAATTCTCGAACAGCGTCAGATAACAGCGATCGGCCGATTTTTATCTTTACGCTATGAGTCCGAAGTTTCCACTGGTAACATCAGGAGGACTTCGTATGTCAGATAACGCAGCAAGCAGCCCGGCCTTTCAGGAATACCGCCTGGGAGATCTTGTCCTGCCGAACCGCTTCGTAATGGGTTCGATGCACCTGGGACTCGAGGGGCAGACCGGAGTGGCCGAACGACTCGCCGCGTTTTACGCCCGGCGATTCGCAGGCGGAGTCGGCCTGATCGTGACCGGCGGCATCGGGGTCAACGCCATCGCCCGGGGATCGAATTCCTTTTTCGATATTCAGGACCCGGATCACGCCGCCGAGCTCCGTTCTATGAACGAACTGATCCGCACGAAGTACGGCCAGCCGGACGGCGTGATGTGCGCCCAGCTCTTTCACGCCGGTCGCTACGCCTTCTATCGCGATTGCGTGGCGCCGTCGGCCATTCGTTCGCCGATCAATCGTTTTACTCCGCGCGAATTGAGCACCGAAGAGTGCTGGCAGACCGTGCGCGATTTCGGCGCCGCCGCGAAGATCGCCGTCGATACCGGCTTTGCGGCCGTGGAGATCATGGCCAGCGAAGGCTATCTGATCAATCAGTTCTGCTCGCCGGTTACGAACCAACGCTACGATCACTTCGGCGGCGATGCGGAACGCCGGCGCAATATGGCGCTCGAAGTTTTACGCGAAGTGCGCGCGAATGTCCCGGACGGTTTTCCGGTGATCGTTCGCATGTCCGGTATCGATTTGATTCCGGAAAGCTCTACTTTCGACGAAGTGTGCGCGCTGGCTGCGGCGTTGCGGGACGGGGGCGCGACCGCCCTGAATATCGGCATCGGCTGGCACGAAAGTCGCGTGCCCACCATCAGCCAGCTCGTGCCGCGCGGCGCCTGGGCGAAGATCGCCGGCCGGATCAAACGGGCTGTGCCCGGCGTGCCGATCATCGCGTCGAATCGGGTCAACGAAGAGACGACCATTCAAAAGATTTTTCAAAGCGAAGAAGCCGACATTATTTCCATGGCCCGGCCGTTCCTGGCGGACGCGTCGATCGTAAACAAAATCCGGGACGCTCAGAGCCATCGGGTGAATACCTGCATCGCCTGCAACCAGGCCTGCCTGGACCACGGCGTATACGAAAAAGTGGCTTCGTGCATTGTGAATCCGGAAGCGGTCAATGAGGTCGAGTACGCCGCAACCCCGGCCCCGGCTGGATCGCGGCGCGTCGTGGTGATCGGCTCGGGGCCAGGCGGACTCGAAGCGGCGCGGGTGGCGGCAGTGCGCGGCCACGAAGTGATATTGTGCGAAGCCGCTGACCGCCTGGGCGGGCAACTGAATCTGGCCGCGGAGATTCCCGGTAAATTCGAGTTCCGCGAAACCATACGTTATTTCGAAAATGAACTGCACGCGCTGGGCGTCGACGTGCGTCTGGGCCAGAACTGCGATCTGGAAACATTAGAGGGCCTGGATCCTGACACGGTGATCTTCGCCACGGGCGTGCGGCCGCGGGAGATCCACTTGCCCGGCCTGGACAATCCGAAGCTGGCGGTCGGCACCTACGTCGAGTATCTCACCGGGAGTTTCGAACCCGGCCGCAAAGTCGCGGTGCTGGGCGGCGGCGGGATCGGCATCGACGTCGCTCACAAGCTGACCCACGAAGGCGATGCGAGCATTCAAAGCTATTTCGACCGCTACAACGTGGAGTCGTATACCGATACCGTTATCCGGAAGCAGCATTCCGCGCGTGACGTGGCGGTTTTCAAACGCACCGGCAAACCAGGGGCGGGACTCGGTCCGACGACCATCTGGGCGCTGCGCCAGGAACTGGCGGAGAACGGCGTGGAATTTCATCACGGACTGGACTACAAAGAAATGGGAGCGGACGGCAAGCTGCGGCTCTTGAAAAAAAACGGGACCGAATACGATTATGATTGCGACACCGTGCTCCTGTGTATTGGTCAGGTCAGCGAACATACGCTCGCCGATGCTTACCGGGAACGGCATCCTGAAAAACAAATTCATGTGATCGGCGGCGCGCGGGACGCTCGCGGCGTGGATGCGAAGCGGGCCTTCTTCGAGGGCGGCCAGGCGGCCCGTTCGATTGGTGTGCCCGGCGCGGCCCGGCCGGTGACGGCGGCGGCGCAAACACAGAAGGTGTAAAATGATAGCAGAGAATTATTTCTCGGACGACTCCGACTTAAAGCTGATCTTCGATCGATTGGTCGACTGGTCCGAAATCGTGCCGGCCTACGAGGGCGCGGAATTTTTTGATTTTAAGCGCTTTCAGGAGAGCGGCGACGATCGTTTCGCACTGGCCCCCGGCAACGTCGACGAGGCCTTAGAACTCTATCAATCCACATTAGAGGCGCTGGGGGAGTTCTGGGGCAAAGAGGTTTCGCAGCTTTCGAACGAACTGGATCGCAGCGGCGTGAGTTACGGCGACGGAGCCGTGCGCTTCGCTCCGGAAGCCGTCAGCCTGTACGAAAAATTCCGGGACACGGGCCTGATGCCGTACGCCATTCCGCGCGAAGCGGGCGGCCTGGGATTACCGGCGTCGCTCTGGGCGTTCTATTCGATGGTGATGAGCCGCGCGGACGTATCGTTTTGCATGACCGTCAATCTATTGAATCTGGCGCAGATCGTGGGTCGCTATGGTACTCCCGAACAGATTGAACGCTTCGCCGCGCCCGCCGCCGCCGGCGAAACGCTCTTCGCGATGGCTCTGACCGAGCCGGACTTCGGTTCGGATTTAAGCAATGTTCGCACCACCGCCACGAAGCAGGCCGACGGCAGCTACGTCTTGAACGGCACGAAACGTTTTATCACCCAGGGCTGCGGCCTGGGACCCTATCCCGCGGTGATGCTCACCCTGGCCCGCACCGGTCAGCCCGGCGCCCGCGGTCTTTCGGCCTTTCTCGTTTCGAGCAAAGACGTTAGCGTCGCGGGTGTCGAACGCAAGATGGGGATTCACGCCTCGCCGACCTGCGAAATCGTTTTTGAAAATACGCCCGGCGAATTGATCGGGACCGAAGGCCAGGGTCTGACGAAATTCACCATCGGCATGACCAATTTCATGCGCCTGGGCTGCGCGGCTGGCGGCGCGGGCGGAGCGGCCTGCGCGCTGCACGAATCGTTGAAGTACGCCCGGGAGCGCGAACAATTCGGCAAGGCCATCCGGGAGATTCCCATCGTGGGCGAAATGCTGGATCGCATGCGCCGGGAAACGAACGCCATGCGGCTCTTTTCGCTCGAAACGGCGCGCGCGGTGGATCTCAGCCAGCCCGAACAGATACGCCTGGAAAAAGACGGCAAGAGCGATCGCGAGATTCGCCGCAACGAAAACATTCGCACCTGGCTTTCGCTGTCGGCTTTGTTCACGTCGCTTTCGAAGTACTATTGTTCCGAACAGGGCGTGGAGTGCGCATCCATCGGCATTCAGGTCCACGGCGGCGCGGGCTATACCGAGGACTACGACGTGGCGCGTCTCTTTCGCGATTCGCGCATTAATACGATTTACGAAGGCACCAGCCAGCTGCACATCGGCATCGCCAGCGGAGCGATTGTCGCCGGCATGGCCTCCGATGGCTTTCTACGAAAGTACTTCGAAGAAATCTGGCAGGAGCTGGGCGAAGCCGGAGCAGGCGACTCGACCGGAAGCTCCGGTGCATTCCTGAACGATTTGCGAGGTATGCTCGACGAAGCTCTGCCGCACTATCGGGATATTCCCGGCGGTCTCAGAGAACGTTTCGCCCAGGACCTGGTCGATATGACCGCGCGCTATATGTGCAGCCTGCTTTATGAACGCGCCGTGCACCGGCTGGGAACGGATGCGCCCGCTCACTGGTTGTCCGACGCGCCGGCCTTTCACCTCGACAGCGCGGCGCAGGCCGGGGCCAGCCTGTATCGCATTCGCAATGCGAGCGTCGCCCGGGCCGGCCAGGTTCCGGCGGAAGCGACGACCGCCGTGAGCTGAATTGGGACACGCGTTCGCTGGCCAGCGAAGAGCCGCTTGCGGCTTTTTCGACAGACTGTGAACCCCAAGGGGGGCGGGCGATGCCCGGATTGCCTGACCACTGAATCGGCTCAGGACTCCGGGGTCAGCCGTTGGGCCCGGGATGCGTGCACCCAGCCGCTGATTCCATCGGTCGTACGCACGCGCAACCAGTTGGATTCCGGCCGGGCTTGATTCTGCGCCGGCGGCAATCGATATCCCAAACTCGTGCGTTCTTCTATATAAAGTATGGTTTGCGTGGCAACGACACCCCGGATCTCGCTGCGTTCGGTGGCCAGAGTGTGCAACCGGGCCGGGGCCAGCGCGACCGCATAGCTGCGTTTGGGGTCCCAGCCCGCGGCGATGGTCTTTTGTAATAAGGCCTGGTTGGGGCCGCCTGCATTCCGAATCCGATACACCAGCAGACTCTCAAAGGCCCGGGGACCGCTCAGGCTCCCCAGGAGTTCGATCGCGGCTTGCTCGACTCCAGGCTCCGGTCGCTCCTGCAAGTCAGCGACCGTTCCGGGAAGCGGCGTGGAACTCAAGGCGTTCGGCAGTCCCAGCGCTGCACGAGCGGCGGCGAGGGCGGCGATACTATTCCGGGATTGCATTTGCCGGGCGGCCTGCAGGGCGGCGATGCGTTCGCCGGGACCGGCGGGGTCGCGCAGAGCCTGTTGGATCAGGGGCCAGTCCTGGCTCTGATCCAGGCGACCCAGTCCCCGCAGTGCAGCCTGCCGTATGCGGGAGTTCGCGTGGTGCAGTCCGCGCCGCAAGACGCGCGCGAGATCCATTCGCAGCCCGGGCTGATCCTTTTTTGCTCCGGCTGGCGCAGGCGGACTCGCCAGACTGCTCAGGTATTCGAAGATCCGGGTTTCGGTCCCGTGATCGCCGGCGATATCCGTGGTCTCACTGTTCTCATAATAAAGATCGATGAGAAACGGCAGCGAGGCGCGGTCCAGATGGGTTTCCAGGCTCTTGAGGGCCGCGGCCCTGGCGGCATAATCGTCGCCGGCTACAGCCCGTTCCAGCAGCCGTGCGGTGGCCGGGTTGCGCGGACAGCCTTCCAATGCTCGCAGCGCGAATACGCGTTCCCGGGAAGGCACCGCGCTGCGGGCCATGCTTCGATAAAGCTCACAACCCTGCGGCGCCGCGGTGTTCTGCGGTTTCGGCCTCTCGGTCGATGCTTTCCGGGAAGCCGGCGCCGGTTGGACCGCCGGCGATTCGGCAGCCTTTGCGGGCGTGCGAACAGGCTGCTTTTCTTCCGGCGTCTGCGCGCTGCCCGGCAACGGAATCAGAGCAGTCGCGGCCGCGAGAGCGAGTACGCGTGTCGCTCCGGAAAACCGGTCGAATTGTCCGGTCCGTCTTACGGGCGGGACGCCTGCCTGGCTGCCGGCGGTCTGGGATCGAGGACACTGCATATTATCTAGAGTATCGGTCGCAGGCCGCGCGCCGCAAAGCCCGCTTTTTCGTCAGGAGACCCGGTCGGCGGCCGGAAAGCGCGCACGAAAGCGTGCTGAAATAGATTGCACTGTGCCCGGCAGCCGAAAAAGCTGAACCTTCGCCCGGGCGGGACGGTCCGAAAAGGCGGAGCAGAATCTATGAAACGAATTTTTAGAATACTCACCGTAGCTTTGATCGCAGGCCTGGTCTTCAGCGCGAACCCCGTCGCCGCCGAAGGGGACGGCAAGGCGGCTCTGGCCGCGGTCAAGAAGATGGTCGGCTTTATTCGTTATGAAAAAAACGACCTGGCCCTCAAACAGGTGGGGCTGGTTCCGGTCAGCGAATATCTAATGGGCAGCTATTATTCAAAGGCGACGGCCGAGCAGCGCAGCCGCTTTCAAGAATTACTGGGCGAATACGTCGAACTGCGGGCTTTCCCCCTGGCGTTGAAATATTTTAAGGACATCGATCTGAGCTACGATGAGCCGGTCGTCAAGGGGGACGCGGTGCACGTGCGTTCCAGTCTGCTGTACTCCGGGTCCGAACAACTGGTATTCACCTGGGTGCTGGCGGAGCACGACGGCAAGTACGTGGTGACCGATTTTCTGGACGCGTCCAACAAGTCCTCGATGAAAACCAATCGCGATAAGCAAATCCAGCCCGTACTCAAACAGAAAGGCGTGGCCGGATTGATCAAGCAGATGGAACAGGTCGTCGAGAAGAGTCGTCGCTGAGGCTCATCCAGGCAGTTCTCGACTCGACTTTTCATGCGCAACCTCGTCGTCCGATTTTGTAACTACTATCTCAACCGCCCCGTGGTCAGCGCCGCGATCGCGCTCACGATCTTTCTGGGCGGAGCTTTCTTCGCCAGCCGGCTGCAGGTGAACTCCAATCAGCTGGATTTGCTGCCGGACGATTTGCGCAGCGTTCAGGAAGCGCGCCGCGTCGAACGCATGATCGGCGGAGCCGGCTTCGTGATTCTGACCTTTCGCAAGGCGGAGCGCGACGCCGGCGATAAAATCTTTTACGAAGCGCTGAGCGCGAAGCGCCAGAGCGACGACGTACGCGCGGATAAACTCCTGGCCGAGGCCGAAGCCGAATACAAAAAGCTTCAGCCCATCAATCAGAAAGACATTCCCGAATTAAAAAAAGCCGTCGAGGAAATGAACGCGGCTTTAGAGGCCCTGCCCGAGATTCAGTACACCGAATACAAGGTCGACCTGAGTCCGGTCCTGCAGCGCATTCATTTCTTCGTGCGCACCCCCGACCTGCGCGAAGGTTTGCGGCGTCTCGGAAAAAAACGCGACGATATGATCGAGCGCGCGAATCCCTTTTTTATCGATCTGGGGCAGCCGGCCTATCAGCTGCGCATGGACGACCTGGTCGATAAATACCGCCGGGTCGGCAAAAAGGAAATCGACGACAACTACTACGTTTCGCCGGACCGCAAGATGCTGACCATGCTGGCGAAACCCACGTTCAGTTTGCAGCAAATCGCCCAGAGTCGCGAGTTTATCAATACCGTACGCCGCATCGCCGCCGAGAAGAATTTCGGCGAACGCGGCATCGAAGTGGGTTTCACCGGTTCGTACGTGCTCTACGTGGACGCCTACGATTCGATCAACAAAAGCATTACGCCGACTCTGGTGTACGCGCTGATCGGCGTCTCGCTGGTCCTGATCGCCTTTATTCACCGCTTCTCTTTGATCGTGGCGATGTTACTGGGCCTGATTTATTCGATCGTTTTGACTTTCGGCTTAACCTTTTTGATGATCGGCGAACTGAACCTGGTCACATCGATGTTCGGCGGAATTCTCGCCGGATTGGGCATCGACTTCGGCATTCATTTGATCGGGCGCTTCAAAGAGGAATTCGGCGAGAATCCGGATTTTATCCCGGCCATGGTCGAATCGATCCTGCACACGGGTAAAGCCGCGACCTATTCGGCGCTGACCACGACCGCCGCGTTTATTTCGCTGATCGTGTCGGATTTCGAAGGCTTCAGCCATCTCGGCACCATGTCGGCCTACGGCATTCTGATCACCTCGCTGAGTATGTTTTTCATCGTGCCGCTGATTCTGGCGCTGGCGATTAAGATCTATCCGAATCTGCTGAAAAAATACGCCGCGAAGGACCGCGACCATACGGTCGAAGATCGTTTCAATGCGAAATTCGACGCGCCGAAGCTTTCGCGGGTCGCGCTTTCGGTGATGCTGGTGGTGGTCGTCGTCGCGGGGATTTTCGTGCCGCGGGTCGAATGGGACAACGACGCGCGCAATATGCTGGATTATAATATCCCGTCGGAAGTTTTACAGGATGAGATCGCGCTGCGTTACGACGTGGTCGGTACGCCCGTAGTCGTCGCTCAGAAAGATACCGACGAGGTGCGCGCGCTCTGGGAACACTTCGAGCCGCTGACCGAAGCCCAGGATGAGATTCTGGCCCAGGTGCTTTCGGTTTTCGCCTTCGTACCCCCGGCGCATCAGCAGCGCGCGAATTACAAAGAGGTGCAACGCTTTCGGCGCGATAGTTCGGCCGTACAAAAGAGTCTGATTCCGAAGGCTTATCAGCGCTACTGGGGCGAATACCAGCGCATGGTCGCGCGCAAACCCTTTGAGCTCAAAGACGTGCCCCAGGATTTGCAGTCGCAGTTTTTGAATATTCCTTCGAGCGAAGAGAAGGGCTGGCTGACCTATATCTATCCCGAAGTCAGCCGGCTGTACGTCCAGGAAGGTCTGAAAGAATTGGACGAAATCGTCGGTGAAATCGAATTTCCGGTGCTGGGCGGCCAGTCGCTGCAAAATCTCGCGTATCATCTGCCGACCTGGGAACGCACGAATCGCAAACGCATCGCAGGCGACCGCAAGCGCGCCGACGTCGAGATCAAAGGCGGTCGAATCATTCCGCTTTCGCAGAGGGAGATCAACGGAATCCTGGCGCAGGCGAACGAAGCGAGTCTGGCGGAACTACGGGCGGCCGGCCTGAGCGAACTGGCGGCGAAGACCGCGATCAAAAATCGACCTTATGAAAGTCTCGCGGATCTGCAAAAAGAAGAGCTGACCGCCTACGGCACCGGCTCGGTCGTACTGGTGACGCGATTTACTGATATTGTACTCGAAGAGACGCGCTATTTATTAATCAGCACGGTGGTGCTGGTGCTGCTGATTTTATACGCGAGTTTTCGCAATCTGATCTCTGCATTGATGGTGCTTTTACCGCTGGTCTCGGGAAGCGTTCTGCTGGTCGGCCTGATGTCGGCTCTGGGCGTAAAGCTCAACTATTTCAATGTCAGCGTATTACCGATCGTAATCGGCTACGGCATCGACAACGGCATCTTCGTTTTTTATCGTTACGTGGAGTCCGGCTCGATCTTTCGCACTCTGTATCATACCGGCCACGCCGCGCTGGCTTCGTCGCTGACTTCGCTGGCCGGCTGGGGTTCGCTGGCGCTGGCCGGCCATCCCGGAATTCAGTCCATGGGCATCCTGGCCTGCCTGGGGCTGACTTCGATGATGGTTATGACTCTGGTTATGTTCCCGGCGGTTCTGCGCATCTTCGCCGAAAAACGACCCGAGTACTTCGAACGGCTGCGTGAACGTTACGCCTTTGAACCGGTGTCGAAAACCGCCGCCGCCGAACAAGGAGCGTCCGCATGAAATACACGAAGCATACCGCCGAAAGACCGGCGAGCCTCCGGCCCCTCGCCCGGGCGCTGGCGGGCCTCGCGCTCATCGCCGGAATTGCGAGCTGCACGGTCAGCGAATCCTATATCGTGCGTTCGTATGAATTCGACGAAGGCCGGCGGGTGAAACGCATCGTGCAGGCGACCCTGGCCGCCCCCGCCGTAAGCTCCGCGCCGGACGCCGCCGTCTTCGAAATGTTTCAGGGAGTGGCGCGCGAGTTTATCAGTCATCATCACGAGTACATCGTGCTCGGCGGCGAAGCGCTGCCGGCCGACGCCTTCGCGGATGTGCCGGACGGCCTGCCGGGAGCGACGACGATCGCCGAACGCCCGCCGAAGCGCGCCTTTCCAGGGGCGGCTGTCGATCGCATCTGTCAGGCCGACTACGACGGCAAAGCCACGCATGGCGTGCTGCTCAGTCAGTTCCAGCGGCTTGACCTCGCCGGGAATTCGGTGCAACTGCAAGTTGAATCCCGCCTGATCGATTGCGAAACGGGTCTGCTCGTCTGGCGCGCCGTGGGTGCAAATAGCTACGCCACCGAGGACGGGGATCTCGAGCAAACGATTCGCGGCTATGCGAACCGCTACGGCGAAGGTACACGCCCCTATGTCGCGGGTTTCTTTTTACTGGCCCGCAAACTCTTCGAATCGATGCCCGATCCGACTTTAAGCGGGAACGATATCATCGAAAAAATCGAAATCGATTCGCTCGTCGAATGACGCGGCGATAGCCTGGTTTCGGGAGTCTCCGTGTAACCGCGCCTTCGTAGCACCGTCTGAATCGTATGGATACACCGCAAACCGCGTGGCTGTTCGAAGCGGGCCATCTTTTCTGGAACGTGACGTACGCGAAAGCGATTGAACTCGTGAACGCGCTCGCGCGGCCGGCCTTCGACAATTATTTCTACTGGCTGATCGGTGTGTCGCTCTTCTTCTGGGGACTGGAAATCTGGAAACCCTGGCGTACAAAACAGGCGATCTTTCGCAAAGACTTCGCTCTCGACGCCTGGTATATGTTTTTTAATCTGTTTGTATTTCCGCTGCTTGGTTTCGCGGGAGCCTCCGCGCTCGCGGAGTTTATATTGTTTCGCGGTCTGGGCGTTTCGAGCTCCGCCGACCTGCATGTGCTTTCGGTCGCGCACTGGCCGGCCTGGGCGCAGATCCTCGTTCTCTTTGTCGCGCGTGATTTCGTGCAGTGGTGGGTGCATCGGGCGCTGCATCGCGTACCCTGGCTCTGGGAATTCCACAAAGTGCACCATTCGGTCGAAGAGATGGGCTTCGCCGCGCATCTGCGCTATCACTGGATGGAGAATGTGGTCTATCGCGTGCTGGAATATTTGCCGCTGGCGCTTCTGGGCTTCGCTCCCATAAATTTTTTTTTAGTATATCTTACGAGTCTGGTGATCGGCCACTGGAACCATTCGAATTTTAAACTGGAACTCGGTCCGTTGAAATATATTTTCAATAACCCCCAGATGCATATCTGGCACCATACCCGCGAAATTCCCGGCGGGCATCGCTACGGGGTCAATTACGGTCTGAGCCTGAGCGTCTGGGACTATCTGTTCGGAACCGCCTGCGTGCCGGCCGACGGACGCGATGAAAAGCTGGGCTTCCCCGGCCGCGAGAAGGATTTTCCCGACGATTTCGGGGGCCAGCTCGTGTATCCCTTTTATCAGCGCGGCCGCGCGTCTTCGAGCAGCTGAGCCGCTTCGCTCCGCGTTTCCGGAAAACGGGCGGCCAGTTTGCGGGCTTCTTTCTCGGCTTGCTCGAAACGGTCCTGGCCGAGCAGCAGCCGCAGATGTCGGAGACCCCATTCGACTTCCGGCGCCCGCATGGCTTTCGCGCCGGCCCGGGGCACGCTGAAACGGAATTCCACGCCCGTACGCTTCGCATCTATTTCGCCGGCCGGCTGCGCTCCCTCGTCCGGACTCGTCGCCTGGAGTTCGAGCTGTTCGCGAATCTCGAGACGCGAACCGTGGTTTTCGGCGATGCGACGGACCAGGCTCAAACCCAGGCCGATGCCCGGCGTCTCCGACGAAGCCTGGCGAAATTCTCCGCTCAGTTCGCGCAGTTCATTCGCAGAACGGGTCGCCGCCGGCTCCACGAAGGCCAGTTCGATTCGGTCGAAGGCGCTGCGCGTTCCAGGGTTCGACTGCAGCGGGCGTACGCGAATCCGGACCTGCCCTGCGGCGCCGTGGCCGGCGGCGTTTTCGGCCAGCTCGATGAATGCGGTTTCGATGAGAGTGGGATCCGCGAAGACCCGCAGATCGCAGGACGGCGGACCGCGGTCGTCCGGCGCAATATCGAGCGAGAAGCGCAGAGGGGCCAGTTGCTCTTCCAGAATCACGGCCAGCTGCTCCAGGAAATTCACGATGTCGAATTCCCGCGGACGCAGGTCGTCTTCCGCGAAAAGCACCGCCGCGCGTTCGTTGCGTACGATCATCCTGCGGGCCATATCCATCACCGCCGAGAGCGCCGAGAGCTGAGACGGCCCCTGACGATAGGCGGGATCTTCAATCAATCGCAGGCACTGGTCGAGCATAGCGGACAGCGGCGACTGCATTTCGCGCGCGCTCGAAGCGATATAACGATTTTTGGACGCGTCCAGTTCGCGCAGCTTGCGGTTCGCGTCGCGCAGCACGTTTCGCGATCGCCGCAACTGGCGATGCATTTCATATCGGTTCGGCCCCATCAGAAAAACCATCGCCAGCACGAAGCCGAGCACCCCCGCGATTTCGGCATCGGAATCGAAGCGCGGCGCCGCGCCCAGGCCGATCGTATACAGCACGAAGCCGCTCGTCGCGACGAAGGCGCCCTGCCGGCGTTCAAAGGCGGCGATCAGTAGAATGCAGCCAGTGGCCAGGGCGGCCATGACCGTACAGACCAGCCCGGCGATTTGCATAATGGACGGCACCCCGCCTGTCTCGAACCAGAATACGCCGGACAGGCCGCCCAGAATCAGTCCCAGCGCCGCCGGCAAAACAGCATAGAAACCGGCGGCGACCGCGATCCTGTACAACCAGGATCGTTGGCCTCGCCGCAGAGCCGGAAAGAGCACGTAAACGAAGACGAAGAGCAGAGCGGGGATCCATGCACGAAAGATCTGAAATTCGACCGGGTTGAATTCGCTCGCCGGGGCTAGATAAGGCAGGATCACCGCCAGGGTCGCGGCCAGGCTGATGGCGCTGAAGATCAGATGCGAGAGATTGCGGGGATTCGCGAACAATAGAATCAGATTAAACAATCCCGCGAGGCTCAGGACGCCCGTGAGCGCCCCGCGAAGCAGAAGTTCGCGCAGGGGCGGGCAGGCCAGCAACTCCGTCAGAGACGGGGCCTGCCCGGAGGCGAAAGCGTTTGAACAGAATTCGAACATGACAACAGAAAATCAATTCTGATATCATGAATTATCGGAAGCTTTCGGTCGCGAATCGAGTCGCGGCGCTCATCAGGAATTCGGGCGCGAAATCACGTGTCCCGCAGCAGTTGCCGCCAGGGCGCGTAGCTCAGAATCTGATGCGTGCCGCTCAAATTCAGCAGCTCCAGGTCGCCGAGCAGACTCTGAACGCCCGGCGCGAATTGCGGCGAAAGCGGGGCCAGCGCGGCGGCGCTCAATCCGCCCCGCATGCCCGCCAGGCTCCGCAGGTCCGCGCGCACTTCGGGATAATAGTTCAGGCGAAAGGCCCGCCCGGCGGGATAGCCGAGTTCCTGACGATAGTCATCGATCGCTTCGAGCAGCGACAGCGAGCCGTCGATCATGGCCGCGGACTGAAAGCGTTCACCCGAAAACACCCGGCCCTCGGCCTGACGGCCGACCGCTTTGATCGTCTGACCGCGGCCCTGGGCGACTCGCTTTAAGAACAGCTGATAGGTCGACTGCATCGTCGATTTCATCAGGCGCAGGGACGCGGGACTCAAAGGACCCGCTTCCGAAAATAGATCGCGGGTGGGATCTCGAAAGAGCGCCTCGCGTTTGACGCCCAGCTTTTTGTACAGACCGGCGAGATTCGGGCGAATGCGAATGACCCCGATCGATCCGAGCAAACTCAGGGGGGATGCGTAGATGCGGTTCGCGGCGCAGGCCAGATAGTATCCGCCCGATGCGGCGACCGAACCCACGACCGCGAAGACCGGTTTTACTCTGGAGAGGCGATAGATGCTGTCGAAGAGCAATTCCGACGCGTCCGCTCCGCCGCCGGGGCTGTTGATATGTAAAAAGACGGCTTCTTCGCGGCTTTCCATCAGGCCGCGCATGAGCTCGCGAAAAGGCAGCGCCGGGATCCCATAGCCCCGGGGCGCTTCGCCGGGCCGCCCCATACTGATCGGGCCGTCCATCGCGACCAGAGCGAGAGCCCGCAGACCGCGCAGACGCAATGGCGAGAAACGCTGCCGCCGATGGCGATGATAGAGCGCGGCTTCGTTCGTCACGCGTTTGCGGGCCTTCGCTTCCTGTTGGATCAATCGCCGGAGTTCTCGCTCTTCCTCCTGCAGAGAGTCGCGCTGCTTCGTATCGTCGGCCGCCGGAGCTGCAGTCCGCGCGTTCCGATCGGCGGCTTTCGCGCCATCACCCGCGGTGATGGGCGAGAAGGCGTGCTGAACCGTTTCGTCGATTTCGTCCGGCGGCAGACGGTCCGGCGCGCTTTCGGGGTCGGCGGCCTGACCGTCGACGAGGTGCGCGCGAATCCAGTCTTCGAATACCGCCGCGCCGACGGCCGCGTGAAAAAAGCCGGTGGCCTGGATTTCGTCGGTTTCCGCCAGGATCTGACGATGCGCGAGTTTACAGAAGGCCGGGCCGGCTTCCGGGTCGCACGCGCGAAAGCGCGCGTCGATAGCCGCGCGAAAATCGCCGAGCAATTCTTTGAGATTCTGGCGCGCCGCCGGAGAATAGCCGGTGCGGGTGAACATCTCGAAGCCTTCGGCTTTGAATTTACCGGCGTGATGGGTTTCGACCGTAACGCCGAAACGCGCGATCGTATTCTTCAGAAAATAACCTTCGGTCGCGGGATAGTTCAGAATATAATTCGCGTGTGGCGCGGCGTAGCGCCGGCGGGCGAAGGACATCAGATACAAACTTTTCAGATTGCCGCCTTCGGCGTACGCGATCAGTTGCTTGCCCGCCTCGCCAATTCGCGCGAGGGCGCGGCCGAGCTGCTCGACTTCGGCCCAGGAAGCTTCGACATCCGGCACCCGATAGACCAGGGTTGATAGCGAATCGCTTTCCGCGAAGACTTTCAGGAGCGCCTGGTATTCCACGAGGTGCGCTTCCTGGCGTGGAGTGAAGTACGCGAGCAGGCCGCTCGGTCGCAGCATCGTAAAACGATCCGGTAGCTCGTGAAAGAGTACATCGCCGCCGCGGGCCAGATTGCGCAGGCTGTAATACAGCCGCAGCAGGATTCGCAGGGGTAATATGAGCAAACGCAAAAGGGGCATAATGACTCCGCAGGACTGGTGGCCGCGCCCTTTCCGCCGGAGCGCGCGGCGCGAGAGTGATGATTTTCGCAAGGCCCGCATGCCGGCAAGCAGGAACGCCCGGTCCGACAATCGCGCTTGACCGGGGACGGGCTTCCGGAGACAAGCACAGACCGTGAAGCACATCCTTTCGATCTACGTAAAAAACGAGCCCGGCGTGATGAGCAGCGTCTCGGGCCTCTTCACCCGGCGGGCCTTTAATATCGACAGCATCGCCGTGGGGGCCACCCAGGATCCGCGCGTTTCCAGCATGACGATCGTTATGAAAGGGGACGACGACGATCTGCGTCGTTTTCAGGGACAGCTGCTGAAGCTGGCCGATGTGCTTGAAGTGCGGACGCTGCCGTATCACGGTTCGGTCACCCGCGAGTTGATGCTGGTCCGCGTCCAGGCCCCGGTCGAGCGCCGCTCGGAAATCATCGCGATCATAGACGCCTACGAAGGCAAAGTCGTTGAGCTCACCGAAGAATCGATGCTGATCGAAATCAACGGGAACAACCGCCGGATCAGCGGCGCGATTCGCCTGCTGGAAAAACACGGCATCCTGGAAATGGCGCGAACCGGTCAGATCGCGCTCGGCTTTCAGGCCGACGATCTCTGAGCGGTTCCGTCGATAGACGGCGCCGGTCCAGAATCGCAGGGCCGGATCAGCGGCGGCAACGGCGCTGAAATTCGCGCACCGCTTCCAGTAAATGGTCCACGAAGAGCGTGTCCGGCTTGTAGTCGGCGATCGAAACCCATTCGAACCAGTCGTGCTCCGGCGAAAGCTGAACGGCGTCCTGCAAATCCGCTTTGTGGATCTGCGCACGATAGGCGATGCCCAGAGCTTCGTAGCCGCTTTCCGAAACGAAGTGCGGAAAATAAAAGAGCGGTTCGGATTCAATTCGCGCGCCGGCCGTCAGAGTCGCCCCCAGCTCTTCGCTGAGCTCGCGCTCCACCGATTCCCGCCAGGGGCGATAGATTTCGCCCGGTCCGAAACGCCCGCCGGGTAGATCACCCACTCCGGCCGCGGAGTCACGCAGCACCAGAAAACGATCCGCGGAACATAAAAAAACTTTCAGCGTAATCTGAAAGAGGCCCGGTTTCATAGTCCCGTCCTCTCCGGATCGAGCGATGCGTCGGGACCGGGGCCGAAATCGTCGTCCATCTTTTGAAGACGCGGTCCGGTGTCGCCGCTCATGTCGATTTCATAACCCAGGATTTCCGCGCAGGTACGGAGCCGCGACGCCCGCAATTCGCCGGGAGTCAGTCCCCGTTCACCGGGCGGTTGACCGCGATCATCCGACACGGTCGGGCTTTCGCCCGCATTCCCGGCGGCGTCGGGATTTTCCGGCGCATCCGGCCGCGACGCAAGCGGTCTTTCGCTTGATTCACCGTCGCCGCCGCGTCCAATTGAGGCGAATTCATCGTCGGTGAATTCATGGGCTTCCGGATGCGGAAAGAGCCGCGGCAGCGCCAGCTCCAGTTCGTGCAAAAAGATTTCGTCTTCGCGAGTGAGGGCCATCAGCAGACTCTGAAACGCCTCGGGGTTATAATCCGCGAGTCGCCGAAAGAATTCCGGTAAGATCAGCGAAGTTTCCATTAAGAAACGCAGATCGTCGTCGGATAGCAGGCCCAGAATGCTGGCCGTGAATTCGGTGATCGGCTGGTATACGATTTCCTGATTGTCTTCGAGGGAGCGCGTGGTCCAGGTTTCGGCGACGCCCACTTCTAAGAGGCGAATCCAGCCGGGCAGGAGGCTCGCGTGAATGGTTTCGAAAAATACCAGCAGCGAAAAGATCGTTTCGGAACGAAAGGCCGCGCCGCCGCCTTCGGGCTGTTGCCGATCGAGGCGGGCCTCCCAGGCCGTATCCAGTTCGCCGTCCTTAATGCAGTCGCGAATCATGCCGAAGACCCGCGAGCGTAAGCCGACGCCCAGGTCCCGCGGAAAATTAAAGCGCACCTGATCGTTGTGCTCTTCGATGCTTTCGCTTACCAGACGCGGGTCGATCATGCACAGATACGCCAGCAGAATCAGCTTTTCGTGCAGCGTTTCGCGCGAAGTCATCATTCGTTCGATCAATTCCAGGTCCGGATCGGCGTCGGGAAGCGAATCCAGATAACGCAATACGATCCAGATATCGACCCACTCGTTTTCCATTAAAAAGTTCTGGGCGGCGTCGTGGGGGAAGCCGGACTGCGCGCCGCTCCCGATGATTTCGAAGATCTGAAAATCGATCTCCGAAAAATCGAAATTCTTGAGCATGCGATAGGCGTTTTCGTCGATCGTGGCGAAGAACGGCAGGCGCGCCTCGCTCAAATAGAAGCGGGTGACCTGTTCGGATTCTTCTTCGGCATGATAACTCGAAATCGCCTCGGCGGTGTGAATCAAGCCGAGGTCGATGAGATCGTGCGAATTGAACTGATGTTGATTGAGATTGCTGAAGAAGCTATCGAAGGCCGACAGGAATTCCGGCTCCGGTCGCCCACGCTCCAGCCACTGGCTGAGCTGATGGTAGACGTAGTGGGCGAGCTCCTGGCCGGCTTCGCGGTCCGCGTCGAGCTTATAGTCGCGATATTTTCCGAAGATGTGCGTTTCCATCGTTCTGTTCAGGGCGGTCTTTAACGCGCTCCACCGGCTCCGGATAATGCGCCGGCAGGCGGAAAAATACGATTCGAGCGTTCGAGATGTCTCGCGAATTGGTGAAAGTGGCGGCTTTTGGCGAGCATGGCGTCGCCCTGCGCCTGATTTTGTTCGTAGAGATTAGTTTGGTCCGCGGGGTGTCGCGCGGTCATCACGATAAAATGCGGCGTGCCGATCCACTGCATGAGCAACAATTCGTCCTCGACCCAGCCGATCACCCCGGTATTCGAACCCCCGGCGTAATATGCGAAGGGGCGCGATTGTTCCGGTCGCGGATTCCAGCCCGCCAGCAGATCGCGGCCCATTGCGGCGTATGCCACGTCGCCGCCGGCCAGACCGAGCATCGTCGGCAAAATATCCAGCTGGCTGGCGAGTTCCGGTATGCGTTCCGGCGCGATTTTACCGGGAGCGTACATCAAAAGCGGAATATGCCGGTCTTCGAGATAGTTCAGCCCACGATGGTGGGCGTGGTCGGCCGTCAGAATAAAGATCGTGTCTTTGTAGTACGGCTTTTCGCGCATCGCCCGCATGAATTCGCCCAGCATGCGGTCGGTGTAACGATAGCTGTTCAAGAAATCGCGCTGGTCGCCGACCGACGCGTCGAAGTGCGCGAAGCTCTGGTCGGGAATTAAAAACGGATGGTGCGTATTCAGCGTAAAGATCGAGGCGAAGAGCGGGCGCTCTGGATCCTGCGCGTGCAGGGCGTCCAGGCGATTTTCGAGTACGCGAAAGCTGTCGCCGTCCTGGTAACCCCAGGCGGAGCGGCCGATGCTCGAATCCGAAACCAGTCCTTCGCTTTCCATTTCACGCCAGCCGTACGCTTCGTTGAATCCGAGATGCGGCAGCATACGGTCCATGCTGTCGAATCGCAGATCGCCGCCGTGTACGAACAAAGAATGATAGCCTTTCGTTCCCAGTAATTTCGCCAGGCCGCCCATGCGATTCGAGCTTTCGTTGCTGCGCAATATTGTGCGATTCGCACGGTCCGGCAGTCCGGCCATCATACAGAAGATGCCGTTCGCACTGCGCCCGCCCGAAGCCATGAAGCGTTCGTAATAACGTCCTTCTCGCATGAGACGATCAAATTCGGGCGCGATCTCAGGATTTCCGCCGTGCACGGTTAAATATTTCGCCGTGAACGACTCCAGGATGATCAGAACCAGGTTCGGCGCTTTTTGACCGCCGGGCAACAGCGTGGACCGGGACGGCATCCGGCGCACGAGCGGATACTCCGGCGAAACGAACGCCGCCGGTTCATCGAGCAGCGTCTGCACGTAAGCGATGTTCTCGTCCTGTTCAAAGAATTTCAAGAAATCGCTGCTGTCCTGCGCGTCCCGGCTGATCGTGAACAATCCGTTCAGCGGAATCGTATTTAAATACGACGTGCCGTAGCGGATCGCGTCGGGTGATCTGATCGGGCTTTCCTGAAAGCCGCCGCGCAGCGATAGCACGAGAAATAACAGCAGCAGCACATAACCGCCTGCCAGCCCCGGCAGCAGCCGCCCGCCGCCGGACCCACGCCTTGCGCTTTCTTCGTCCGCGGGCGACGCCTGCGCGTTCGCGTAAGAATTCGAAATCAGAGGCGCTGGAGGACGCCCTGACAGCCACCAGATTCCGCCGCCGATCAGGGCCGGCAATAACAGCGCCCAGCCTGCGAGCAGCAGAGGGGAACGTTCGCTGATGCCGCCCAGGAGAGTGCCCAGATCCACGATATAGGCCGTGAACTCCCAGCCCAGGTGTTTGTCGTTAAAAGTGAAATTATAAGTGCTCGCCAGCAAAGTCAGATTCAACGCGCAGAGGTACACCCATTGCGCGTATTCCAGCCAGCGCAACGCACGATTGAGCCCGGGGCGACCCAGGGCGTACAGGGGCAGCGCGAGAACCAACGGCAGTACGACCAGGGGCAGTGTGGCGAAATCGTAGGCGATCCCGAACCAGAATTGATCCAGCAGCGCGAGGAGGTCTGGAGCCGGAGGATCTTGCGGCCAGTGCAGCAAAATGAACAGAAGTCGATGGAAAATCAGAATTCCCAGACCTACCGCGGTCCAGGCGCAGATTTTTTTTGCGGAGTATGCGGCCGGGGAGCCTTTTCCGGTCATTTTGGTTGCCCTGAGAGTACGATTTATAAAAGTGAACAGGTGGCAAGTATAAATCAAAACCTTAAATACGACGTATTCGGCGTGGGCAACGCCATCGTCGATACTCTTGCGTTTACGGAAGACGCATTCCTCGAAAAACACCAGGTCGCCAAAGGCGTAATGACCCTGGTCGAAGGCGATCGCCAGGGCGAACTGCTCTACGATTTGCAGAACCAGAGCCTGGAACTGCGTTCCGGCGGATCCGCGGCCAACACGATGTACAATATCGCGCTCTCGGGCGGTAAGGCGCTCTATACGGGCAAAGTCGCGAACGACGCGAACGGTGAATTCTATCGCCGCGACCTGGAAAAGGCCGGAATCGGTTTCGGCGTAAAACCGCTCTCCGAAAACGAAGGCCCGACCGGAACCTGCGTGGTAATGACCACTCCCGATTCCCAGCGCACCATGTGCACGCACCTGGGAGTCTCCACGCGCCTGAGCGCGACCGACATCGACGTGGATCTGCTGAAGCAGAGTAAGATCTGCTACGTGGAGGGTTATCTGTGGACCGGCGATTCGACCCGCGAAGCGAGCATCGCCGCCATGGAAGCCGCGAAAAAAAACGGAGTGAGCGTGGCGTTCACCTTTTCCGATCCGTTTCTCGTTAACGGGTTTAAAGACGATTTTAAGAAACTGGTCAGCGACTACTGCGATATCGTTTTCTGTAATCGCGATGAAGCCCAGCATTTCACGGGCTGGCAGGACATGGACGCGGTGGTTAAAGAGATCGCGGATCTCTGCGAACTGGTATTCGTTACCAGCAGCGAAGAAGGCGCCTATGTATGCGAGCACAAAGGCGAAGCGGTGCACCGCGAACCCGGCTTTCCGGTGAACGCCGTCGATACGAACGGCGCGGGCGACGCTTTCGCGGGCGGCGCGCTCTTCGGTCTGAGCCGCGGCATGGACAATGCGAAGTGCGCGCGCTGGGGCAACTACCTGGGGTCGCAGATCGTTCAGATCCACGGCGCGCGTCTGCAGAGCTCTTACGAGAGCCACGTCGCCAATATTGTCGGTTGAAAGCGAAGGTCGGCTGTGCCTGAGATTTCGCCACGCGTCCTGCATTTAAACACCGCGAAGACCTGGCGCGGCGGCGAACGTCAGGTCTGGTTTCTGGCGCGCGGTCTGCAAGAGCGGGGAGTGACCCAGTGGGTGGTCGGCCGTCCCGGCAGCGAACTCGAAAAACGCTGTCGGACCGCGGGCCTGCCATTTCACGGCATTGCCATGCGCGGCGAGTGGGATCTCCTGGCCGTGCGGCGACTGCGGCAGTTTATTCGCCGCGAAAACCTGAATGTGCTGCACGCGCATACTTCGCGGGCGCACGGACTGGGTCTCATGGCCGTCGCGCAAACGCCGCAGTGCCGCCTGTTGGTTTCGCGGCGGGTCGATTTTCCGGCCGGTCGCAACTGGCTTTCGCGTCGCAAATATCTGAGTCCCCGCATCGCGCGTTTTATCGCCATCTCGGAAAACGTAAAGCGGGTATTGCTCGCGGACGGCGTGCCCGCGGATCGCATCGGCATCGCTTATAGCGGCATTGACCTGGAACGCTTCGCGCCGCTCAGCGGCCAGGCCTTATATGCGAGCATCAAACACCAGGCCGCGCTGGCCGCTGAATTCGGGCTGAGCCAGGGGAAAGCTGAGGGCGGCCCGTTGCACGAAGCACAATCGAAAGCGCAGCCCGAAAAACGACCCGTTGTTCTGGGCAATGTCGCGGCGCTGGTCGATCACAAGGACCAGGCGACTCTGCTGAACGCTCTGGCGCTCATTCCCGGAGCGACACCGTCGTCGCCGCCGGACGCCGAAGACCAGGCGCAAGCGGCCGCCGTGAGCGGCGCCGTCCCGTTTCGTTGCCTGATTTTCGGCGAAGGCGAATTGCGCGAGCGCCTCGAAACGCAGGCCCGGGAGCTGGGCCTGCTGAATCGGCTCGTTTTTTTCGCGGGCTTTCGAGAGGGCATTGACGACGCCTACCGGCTCTTCGATATATTTGTAATGAGTTCGAAAGAAGAAGGTCTGGGCACGGCGGTGCTCGATGCGATGGGTTTCGGCCTGCCGGTGGCCGCGACGGCCGGCGGCGGTATTCCCGAGATGATCGACGATGATCAGGGCGGCTTTCTGAGTCCGGTAGGCGATGCGCGCAAACTGGCGGCGGACCTCGCGCGCTTGATTGAATCTCCGGAGCTGCGTGAGCGTTTCGGCGAATACAACCGCAAACGGGTCCGGGACTTCAGTCACCAGGCGACCTGCGAAGCGACTTTACGAATATACGCGGAAGTGCTGGCGGAATATGAATCGCCGGCGCCGGCGAACGATACGCGGGGAGCGCGCTGATGCCCGGGTCGGCTGCTTCGAGCGGAGGCGGAGGCGAAAAACAGGGCGGCCTCCGCAAATTTTACGAACGCGTACGCGATCGCGTGCAGCGTAGCCGCAAGAGCGTCAAAAAAGGCGGCGCCGCCGCCGGCCAGTACATGCGTTCGATGGCCGATACGGTCGGCGCCGACGAATGGGTCGAGCAGGCCTTCGAGCGCGCCCGCCAGCTCCGATCGCCCTCGATCGAACAGCTGCCGGTCGACTTCAAATTACGTCAGTCCGCCTGGCCCCGCCGAATCTACGAACGTATATTTCCGATTCGCCACATCTTTCGCATGGGCTATCGCCACGAGGACGAGTTTCTCGAAGACTTCATGCCGATTACGCCCGACTCTTATATCGGACGCGGGACCTACAAATTCGTGTATCGCCTTCCCTGGCAGATGGTGATCAAGGTCGGCAAAGACGTGCTGGGCTCGGATCCGATTTTCGGATCAACCTTTCGCGAAGTCGTCGAAGAGCCCGATAAATTCCTGAAACCTGAAGAGCTCTCGCTGTGGCGCCATCTCAAGCGTCGTCGGGGCGCCACGGCCCGCGAACGGGTCGATCATAAATTCGCGCGTCTGGGGATGGAACGCTATCATTACTGGAAGGTGCGCGAAGAGCTTCCGGATCTGGTCCTGCCGACTCGGTTTTTTATGGGAGTGCGCTATCGCCAGCGCCTGTCCAGCCGGGATTTCTTTTCGCGCAAGATCATGCCGATGGACTCGCAGGTTTTGCTGGTCGGCAAGCATCTCAAAGAATTCGCGACCGCCGGCAAGCAGGCCGACCAGGGCTGGATGGGGCGGACCTTCGCGCCAGGCTACGATTTCGAATTCGACATCGGCCGCTTCGGTCAGATCAAAAAGAAGGTGCTCCTGAAAATTACCGAGGACTTTCGCAAGTTGATTCGTTTTACCGAATTGCTGGCAATCCGCGAAAAGCTGATCCTCGACATTCACACGGAAAATTTGATCATCACTCTGCCGGATTTCCAGCTGAAAGTATTCGACTTTCACCTATTCGACGAACACCTCTACGAACCCAGTCTGAAATTCGACAGCCCCGAAAAGGATCATATCGAAGTGATCGAAAAGTTCATCGAATCCTTCGAACTGGACCGCTGAGGGCCGGCCCGCCGAAAAGGCGCATCGCGCGAAAGCGAAACAGGCGAACAGCGCAAAAGCGATACAACGAATCATCATGAGCGAATTCAATAGAAACGAAATCAATAAAAGCCAGATCAAGGCCATTCTGTGGGACGTGGACGGCACGCTTTTTTCAAGCGAAGCGATCATCCATCGTATCTACCAGACGACCTTTGAAAAATACCGCGCGAATCACGGCGTTCCGGCCCGGGTGCCTTCTTTAGAAGAGATCGTCGCCCAGATCGGCAAACCCGTGAAGACCATCTTCGAAAAGCTGGCGCCGGACGTGCCGGACAGCCAGCGCTACGATTTGAGCCTGGGAATATTAAACGGCCTGGTGACGGCGATCAACGCCGGCGAAGGGGAACACTATGCCGGAGTGAAATCAACGCTGCACGAACTGCACGGTCGCGGCTATCGTTTCTTCGGCGTGAGCAACGGGCGCTATCCGTACATCGAAGCCATACTCCGGGCGAACGGAACCTTCGCGCTCTTCGCGGATATCCCGACGATCGACAATCGCACGATTCACGACAAAAATCAGCTGGTCGCTTTCATACTGGAACGCTACGGCCTGGGCGCCGGGGAATGCGTGCTGGTGGGCGATCGCACTTCGGACCGCGACGCGGCCGTCACCAATCAGGTGCCGTTTATCGCCGCGACGTACGGCCACGGTCAGGCTTCGGAGTGGGAAGGCGCGGCCCTGCAGGTGGACAGCGTGCCCGCGTTGCTCGACGCGCTTTAGATTCGCCCGCGCGGCGGCGATTCCAGGTGCGCCCGGGCCGCCGGCAGCTCAGGCAAGGCCCGCCCGATTGTCGCTTGACCTGTGAGCGGCTCCCGGAAAGCTTAAAGCAATCATCTCGGCCGCCTTGAATTCGGCGGCCCCTGTGTGAAATCCAGGCCGCTCCGACATACGCAGCATGGATTGATCAGAATATCTAAGAGGCAAAACAATAGCATGGCACGGAAAAAAATCGCATTAATCGGCGCCGGACAGATCGGCGGAACTATGGCGCTGCTCGCCGCCCAGAAAGAGCTCGGCGACGTCATTCTCTTCGACATTATGGAAGGCGTTCCTCAGGGGAAGGGTCTCGATATTCATGAGGCGACTCCGGTTGAAGGTTGCAACAGTACGATCACCGGCACGAACGATTACAAAGACATCGCCGGCGCGGACATCTGCATCGTCACCGCGGGCATTCCGCGTAAGCCCGGTATGAGCCGCGATGATCTGGTCAGCACCAACACGAAAATCGTAAAGCAGGTCGCGGAAGGCATTCGCGACAACGCGCCGAACGCCTTCGTCATCGTCATCACCAACCCGCTCGACGCGATGGTCTACGTGATGCAGAAAGTCACCGGCTTCCCGAAGAACCGCGTGATGGGTATGGCGGGCGTGCTCGACTCCGCGCGCTTTCGCACATTTATTTCAATGGAGACCGGCGTATCGGTCCAGGATATCACCGCTTTCGTTCTCGGCGGACACGGCGATACGATGGTGCCTCTGCCGCGTTATTCCACGATCGCGGGCATCCCGCTGCCGGAGTATCCGGGGCTGTCCCAGGAACGCATCGACGCGATGTGCAAGCGCACCGCGGGCGGCGGCGGCGAAATCGTGAATCTTTTGAAAACCGGCTCGGCGTTTTATGCTCCCGGCGCATCCGCGATCGCGATGGCTGAATCGATCATCCGCGACCAGAAACGCATCTTTCCGTGCGCGGTGCTCTGCGAAGGCGAGTACGGCCAGAAGGGCATCTTCATGGGCGTCCCGGTGAAGCTGGGAGAGACCGGGGTCGAGCAGATCATCGAAGTGAATCTCAGCGCGGACGAAAAAGCGGCTCTCGACAAGTCCGCCGACGCGGTCCGCGATTTGATGAAGTCGGTAGACGCCTCTGGCGTCTTATGAGCGGGGCCTCAGGCGTCTTATAAGCGGGGCGCCAGGCGCTCTATAAACGCCGCGGTTTCCTGTAAGATCCCCGTCTGCGATAGCTTATCGCGACGGGGATTTTTTGTGTCTCCCGGCCTGCAGCCGGCGGTCGATGGCCAGCAAGCCTGGAACGAAGCATCGTCGTTCGCACGCACAATTCCCCGATTGTATCATAGCATGCAAGTGTGACAAAATCCGCCGCTTGACCGGCGGATATTTTTGTGATACGATCGCCGGCTCTCCTGACCGCCGACCGCAGGTACTGAAGAAGCCCGCCTCCAAATCGCGGAACCACCCACGAGGGGGTGGGTGCAGAAATGGAAGACCGGGCTTTTCGCCGGGAAAACTGCTTGCACGCTGCCGGAAAGCGGTCGATGAAACAGCATGGCCTACGCCTACAACATCGTGCGCGACGCCGAGCCCGCCGCCAATCGCGAAGCTCCGGAATCGATCTGCCGCTGCCGGGTCTGCCGGCGCATTCACACGCGCAGCCAGGTTCTGGCGGCGGGTGTGCGTCTGGATCGCAAGCAGGCCTGTCCGCGTTGCTGGTCTGCGAGCATCGACTGGAATCCGCTACAGCTTTTTCCGCAGCGCTCGACGGGGATACACCGGTAGGCCTCTATCGCCGGAATCGCACTACTCCCGATTTTTACAGGCTTGAATTCGAATGAGCAAACGAATCCCGGTAATTGCGACCTTTGCCGTCGCGCTATTTCTATTCCCGGGTTTGCTGGCTTTCACGCCCGCGTCGAACGCAGATATGCGTCCGTTAAATCAGCAGCAATGCACAATGGACGTTCAGTGTGGCGTTGGTAAGAAATGCTCAAGCGGCGTTTGCACCGGCGGCATTGCACCCAAAATCAAGGGGCGTTGCCTTAAAGGCGATTTCGGAAAGAAGGTGTGTTCCAACACGGGGAAAGAGTGTATGAACGATTCGCAATGCTTTCAGTGACTGAGATCGGTCGCCTCTCATTACTCAGAAGCGACCGGTATCAGATTCGGGGAGAACTCAGTTCAGTTCTTCTTGAATGATCGCGTCGAAGTCAGCGTAGGGCAGAGCGCCCGAAACGAAGCGGCCGTTGATGAAGAAAGCCGGAGTGCCGCGCACGCCCACGCTTTCGCCCTGTGCGATATCCGCCTGCACTTCCGCTTCCATGGCGGCGCTGTTCGACATACACAGGCTGTAGTCCTGCATATTTGCGCCGACCCGGGCCGCCAGACTGGACAGCTGATCCGGATCCAGGTAGTTCGGAGCGCGATCCGGCGCGAACAGACCGTCGAAGAATTGCCAGTACTTCTCTTTGTCCTGGAGCAGGACGCAGTTCGCGGCGACGTGGGCGGCCATCGCTTTTTCATGAAAACTGAGCGGGAAGTCTTTTACGACCCACTTGATCTTATCCCCGTAGGTTTCGCGAATTTGAGTAGCTGTCTGCTGAACGCGAGTGCAGTACGGGCACTCGAAATCCGAGAACTCGATGATCGTGACTTCGCCGTCCGGATTCGAACGCACCGGATCGTCATCAATGGAAACTTCCTGGCGTACGATCGGACCGGAGTAGACGTTGTAGCCGTATTCCTTTTTCAGGCGGTCGATTTCCGTCTGGCGCGCCTGTTGCGAGCTCTGGCCCATCATAAACTGCGTGATGCGGTCGGAAACCTGGGCGTAACTCTCCGTGGTGATCTGGCCGCTGCCTTTCAGGCGGGCGTACATCGCACGCTTTTCTTCTTCCGTCGGCGGTTGCACTTTATTATTCAGTTCCGCCAGATACTCTTCTTTCGATTTCCCCTGCTTCTTCGCCTCGAGTTCAATCAACTTTTCCGTAGCCAGCTGGCCCAGAGCGTTGATGAGCTGCTGGTTGTACTCGTCGCGCATGGCCTTGTAGCTGGACGGCGAGGCTTTTTCCAGGTCCGACTCGTAATATTTGGTGCCGTCGACTTCGACATACGGGCCGTCCTTGCAGGCTGTCGTCGCCGTCGCCGCCAGCAGCAGCGCCAGGCCCAATCCCGCAGTTCGTACATTTAATTTCATTTCGATTCCTCGGTTCATAAAATAATCATAGAGAGAGTGCGATTGATAAGGTTTAGACGTGAACGGAACGATTTCGTGTACGAAAATTCGAATGCCGGCCGCTTCGCACAACACTTCGCGCCGCGGCGTCGATTTCCCTGGAAAAGAGCCCGACCGTGGCCGGCCGATCAGTCCATGATGCAGTTGCCCGAAAAACGGGAGCCGGATGCGATCTGCAGATTCGGGGTCCGCAAATCGCCTCGCAGACGGGCGTCTTTCAGCAGATCGATCTGACGCATGGCGGTGACATTGCCCTGCAGCTGGCCCTGCACCGAGACGTCCCCGGCTTCGATGTCGGCTTCGACCCGCGCTCCCGGGCCGATGATCAGGTGCCCACCCGTACTGATGGTGCCCTTAAATTTGCCGTTGATCTGCAGGTTCTTTTTGAACTGGAGCTTACCCCGAAACGAAATATCTTCGCCCAGGATCGTGTCGATGTCCGAAGTCGCCATACGCTTGTATTCCGGGCGAAAGGGCCGGGGTCAATCCGAAAACCTGGCGGCTGGCCCGGCTGTCGCCTCCTGCGGAATTCGGTCAGGCAAGCGCGTCCGGCGCGGCCCAAAATGACGCAAGGGAATCGCCGGGATGGCCGTTATTATAACAGGCCCTTATGATTGCACCATCCACAGCTCTGGCACTGCCGGATACCCCCAATCTTCAGCAGCTCTGGAAGAGCCGCCCGTCCCAACACGAAGGCTTCGCCCGGAACTACTACACCGAAACCGTCGAAGGCGATCTGCTCGAAGTGGACTTCAATTACGGCCGCCGCATGACCCGGGTCAGCCTGAGGGTGGCGGCGGAAAACGGCCGCGAATACGTAGCACTCTTTAAGGGCGGCACGATTCTACAGGAACGGGAGGTCGCCGGGAAACGGTCCGTCGACCTGACCTCGCGGCTGGGGCCCCTTTCGAATTATTTCCAGTTCTTTCCCGATGAATCCGTTCTGCAGTCGATCGGCGGCAACTACGGCCTCCCGACCCAGCCGGTACTGCCGGCTCTGCGAGGCCAGAAGCGCAAATCGGACGTTCTGCCGATCAACACGCGGTTCAGCATTCGCCGCTGGATTCGCGACTATTTTCGCCGCAAGCGCGACGCGTCGCGCGAGCTGCTGGAACAACCCTGGTACATCCGGGCCTTTCAGCGGGCGCCGGCGGAACTGACCGATCTCGGTTTGGGCCTGGCGTTGTACTACGCTTATCTGCAAAATGCACTGAACCTGACCGAACTGGCGGGTTATCTGGGCGCGCTCGGGCTGTTTTCCGGCGCCCTGGACTGGGTCTGGCGCCAGCGCGACCCCTTCTTGCCGAAGGTGGCGGGGCTGCTTGCGGCGAGCGCGGCGGCGGTCTATATTCAGGTTCAGTACCGAATGTGGGGCGTTTATTTATGAATACTTTCGAAACGAATTCCGCCCGGATTAGCAGTTGATTCCGGCAGGGCTTTCGAATAAGATGTGTATATGAGGGCTCAGAGCGCCGATCGCGCACACGAAGAAATCCAGCAGAAGTACCTGACCTTCATGCTGGGCGAAGAGGAGTACGGCGTACCCGTGCTGCAGGTCGCCGAGATCGTCAAGGTCGAGAACCTGATCCGCATTCCGCATGCGCGCCAGTACTTCCTGGGTTTGATGGATATTCGCGGCCGCGTTTTGCCGATCGTGGATTTGAAACTCAAGCTTTCGATTCAAACCGAAGACCCGTCCGAAGCCGGCGCGAAGTCCGGAACAGGCGAAAGCGACGCGGCGAATCAATCCGGGGGCGCTCCGGAGCTGGACCGCGCCATCATAATCGAAATCCAGGGCCGGCGCATCGGCCTGGCGGTCGATCAGGTTTCGCACGTCGTTCGATTTCCGCCGGAGAATATTGATCCGGGTCCGCCATCGCTCAAAACCGCGGCCAGTAAATTCGTCACGGGGGTCGGCAAAAACGACGAGGAGTTCGTGGTCCTCATGAACCTCAATCATCTCTTCAGCGAAGAGGAACTCTCGGGTCTGTTTTCCGGCGCCGCGGGCGCCTTCTCGAAAAAATAGAACGGCGCGGCGAGTCGCCACGGACATTTTTCTCATGCGACGTCGACTCTGCAGGCACCGGGATGTTTCTGCCAGGCTGCGCTTTCGCTTCTACTGCGGGCTGCTCATCGCTCTGCTTTGCTTTTGTACCGGGCCGGGCTGTTCGTTATTTTCAACCGATTGCGACGACGGCGTTTTCTGCGATCCCTTTTTACTGGCCCTCAGCTATCGACAGCCGCTGGTCGGCGTCGGCTCGAGCTTCGATTCCTGCCGGACATTCCGCGAGGATCTGCCTGGCGCTCTGGTAAGCACCGGTCAGTATTTTACGAACGGCTGTAAATTTCTCGGCGGAGTGACCACCGGCCTGGGTCGCTATATCGCTGCCGGAAGCGATCAACTCGGCGACGGTCCGACGACGCAATGCGTCATCCTCACCAGCGCGAACGGGCGTGACTGGGCGCCCCTGGACTGCGCGCCGACCGCCGGCTCGGGACTCAGCCCGGTGGCTTTCGGAAACGGGGTTTTCGTCGCTTCCAGTACGGGAAACCTGGCGGCGCAGCTGCGCGTATCAACGGACGGCGTCAGCTGGGCGTCGCGGGCGGCCGGCACAACCCAGGGCATTGAAGGCTTTCTGTTCGCGAATGGAGTCTTTTACGCAGCGAGTAAAGACGGGGTCTATGCGTCGAGCGATCCCGTGAATATCGCATTCACAACCACCGGTTCCGGAACCGAGCAGTACGAGCAGCTCGTGCAGGGAGCGGATGGCCGCATCGTCGCGGTCGGCAATACTGGCGGCGGCCTGCCAATCGCAAAAGTATTGCAGGACGGCGCCTGGACGACGGGCAGCGGAATCTTCGGCAATGCCACCGGAGGGGAACTGCCGGCGCAGTTAGTCTATGACGGCCTGCGTTTTATTGCTATCGGAAGTCAGTCCACCGGCACAGACGCGGATTGCTTCGTCGACTGGTCGTACGACGGTCTAACCTGGAACGGAGGTTACAGCATGCATCCCGCCTGCACCCAGGCCTCGCTGAACTGGCAGGCGATCAGCGTCACTCAGTCGGGCCTGGAGACGATCGTCGTCGGCTTCGTCTTCAGCGGCACCGCGACGGTATCGGTGCTACGCACGGTCAGCGTGGAATCCGGACAATGGAGCCACGCATTCGAAGCCAACAATCACGTGATTGCGGATATGATCCCCGCCCAATAAAGCGCGTCGCTATCAGGCCGCCGCTTCCCAGAGCCCGGTTTCGATGGATTTGAACAGCAGATAGGTACTTCCGATCAGCGCGAAATGATAGATGTCGTTGTGCAGCTTGCGTTCTTCCAGCCAGGGCACGCGTTCCAGTCCGATCCAGATGACCTGCGACAGAAGCGTGCAGACCCAGCCGAGCTGCAGGAGTCCCGTCGTCAGAACGCTACACAGCAAATAAATCAGCGTCATCGCCAGCGCGATCCAGACGAAGTGGCCGGTCGCATTGAGCAGCGTGCGAATGTACTGAATCACGAAGCCGAGGGTGATCGCCATGCCCAGCGCCAGCGCCCACAGCGGGGCGTGGATCGCCAGCAAGGTCGCGAAATTCAGGAAGATCAGCCCGATCGAAATCAGGATCCAGAAAAAATTGTGGCGTTCGCGTACAGGGTCAACCTGCGGTAGATGCACGATCATGCCGAGAATTTTCAGAATGGCGACGAAGAGGAAGGTTAAAAAGATCCAGACCGTATACAGTGGATCGCCGGCCTGCATATGCCAGTAGACCAGCGCCGTGTAGATAATCAGCGCCATGGCGTGGAGCGCGTTGGTGAACGAGTTGAGCATCGAAAAAAACGCTGCCTCGCGTCCAACGGACAGGGCAAGGACAAATCGGCTTGACCCGGAACAGGCCCTGAATAATCTGGCGCGGACTGAGAGGCGTTAGCTCAGTTGGTAGAGCATCTCCCTTTTAAGGAGGTGGTCCTGGGTTCGAGTCCCAGACGCCTCAAATTGTGTCGACACTCTGAGACTTTCGAAGCATCAGGTGTTCGAAACCTCTCAACAAGAGGTTTTTACGTCAGGATTTCCTGCAGCCCGGTTTGCGAGTTGTAGGGAGGCTCTGAAAATTCGGTGGTTCTTCCCGAGCGGGCCGAGTTTTTTAAGGGCGGGGCTTCAGGAAGTCCTGATCGGTTTCTTCGGAAACGGCTCTTTAATATTTTTTCGGTCCTGACCGTCGTTCTAATTTTGTATACACAGAATAGAAAACGTCCCGTTCGTCTAGCGGTTAGGACTCTGGATTTTCATTCCAGCAACAGGGGTTCGATTCCCCTACGGGATGCATTTGAGAACGCGCGGGTTTTACCGCCCGGGGCGATTCTCATTCTATCTTTTTGAGTAAACTCGCGGATCATGTCCGCGGGTTTTTTTTTGGCCGTGTCCGTCAGATGCGCGATATCGATCAGTTCCCCGGATTTGATGCGGCCCGCGCGTATCAGTCATTCCTCGCTGAGATACTCCGCGGCGCTGCGAATATCGCCGCCGCACACCGCCTGCGAAGCGAAGAGCGAGGCCATATGCGCTGTCTCGGAATAATCCGCCAGGCCGTCTTCGATCAATACGACGCGATAGGCGAAATCCGAAGCGTCGCGGGCGGTGGTTTCCACGCACTGGCTCGTGGCGAGGCCCACGATCACCAGGCGGTCGATCGCCGCGCCGGGAGCTTCCGCCGCGCGCAATCGGCGCAGATGTTCCGCCAGTCCGCCGGAATGAAAACCGCTGAAGGTCGTCTTGTGAAAGACCGCGTCTTCGGGCGCCGGCGCAATGCTGGGCGGATTCTGAGCGGCTGCTTCGTTTTCGAGGGGGTAGACCCCGGGGAAGCCGCGACTGCGCCCGTCGCGAAAGCTTTCCTGAAAGAATGGATGCAGGTCGCGCCGTTCCGGGTCGCGCCCGCACAGCCGCAGATAGATCACCGGCCGCGATGCCCGGCGAAAGGCCGTCAGCAGGCGCCGCACACCGGGTTCCACTGTGCCGCTCCAGCGTTCGGCGATATAGCGCATGGCCCCGGGATAGATCGCTTCGGAGTAACGATAGAAATCGGAGTCCGGCTCCAGATAATAATTCTGCAAATCCACCACGAGCAGAGCGTCGCCCGGCTCGATCATGGGCGGGGTTCCCGCCCGGCGAACTGCTGGCCGTCGTGTTCTTCGCTCGCCCGCGCTGCGCCTGATTTCGCTTCGCGCGCGCCGGTCGTGGTTTGGGGACCGGGGCCATAACGATCCAGGAGCGTGCGAAAGTGTTCTTCTTCGTCGGGTCGGGAAAAGGCCCGGCGCGGAACGATGAAACTCTGGTAGCGATTGATCTGAATAAAATAGTGCTGATTCGTGCTGGTGATCCGAGAAATGCCGTGCCAGCGATACATCAGGTCGCTTACGTCGGAGTGCACGCGCAATCCGCGGGGGCTTACGGTGACCGTCATGGTGCGCGTGATATGTTCGTAGTACCGCCGCAACTGTCGGCGGATTAAGAGCGGGCTCAAAAGCGGGGTGGCGATTAGAATCGAAGTCAAAACAATGAGCGTTTGATAAGGCACGATCGGCTCGCCGCTGTAGTCGTCGGCGGGCGTCATCAGGACCATGGCCCATAGCAGGCCCAGCACTCCGGCGATCAGGATCCACAGATATTTACGATAACCCCAGCGATAGGTTCGATTGTGAAAGGCGATATAGTCGTCGGTCGTTAAAAGAAAGGTGATGCCGGCTTCGTCTGAGCGGCCGGTCGGCGTCGCCGAAAGCCCCTGGGCGTTGGTGCCGGGCGCGTACGGATTCGAAGACATCGCATCGTCAGGAAACATGATCGCCCCAGTGTCGACAGTCGACTTGAAATGGCAAGTAGAAGGTTGCCGTCCAATCAGCTCAGGGCGTTCGGATCCAGCGAAGGGCGCTCAGGGCCGGCATTCGCGTGAGCGCACGCCCGCTGGCGTCCCGGGCCTCGACCCAGCGAAACCCGGCCGCGTCACCGCCGCTGCGAGTGAGGGCTCGGGCGTACACGACCCGACCGTCGGCCAGGCCGATTTCCAGCACGCCGGCCTGGCCGGAACTGAGCGGCGCCGGTCGAATCTCCTGGATGTCTTCCAGTTCAGCGGAGCCAGGCTGCCCGGATCCGGTGTCGCTCTCGGCGCCGATCAGCCGCAGCCCGCCGGCCTGAAATTCGAGACGCCGGGCGCGGATGCGCTGGCCCTGCAGATTGCGGAGCACGGTCGCGCCGCCGGTTACGACGCTCATACGTTCCGCCAGCAGCAAATCGTCCGCGCGCAGGGCGGCGCGGCTTCTGGACAACGCCGTCGCCGCGTCCCCTTCTGATGAATCCGAATTCGCGCCGGCTGTTGCGTTCGCGTCCGTGCGGGAATTCCGATCGGCAGGCGCGGCGGATTTCACGGCCAGAGGCGGAAGTACCGGTCCGATTTCAGAAAGCACTTCCGCGTGCAAATCCGTAAGGGTCTCCGCTGTCGAGTCGGAGAGTTCAGGGTCGCTGTTGGAATCTGAATCGCGAGCGGTATCCAGAGCGTGGCGACGGAGTTCTTCCAGAATCAACGGCGCTTGCTGTTCGCGAGCGACGCTGCTGATTTCGCCAAGGGCCGCGGCGTCTCCCAGTCGTCGAGCGTCCGCTGCGGCGCGGGTTAAGGCACCTGCATCGCCCGCGTAAAAATTGCCGACGATCAACAGCCGGCGGTTCGCAAGCACCGCCGCCCTGCGATCCCGGGTCGCGCGCACTACGTTTTGATAACCTGCGATCGCCCGTCGAATCTGGCCGGTCTCTTCGAAACACAACGCTTCATGATAGCCGTCCATCGGTTTCAACGGGACGGCTATCGCCGCGTTCTGATTCAAACGCGCGCGGTGTCGTTCGTAAGCCGCCAGGGCTTCTGCGCACTGGCCGAGCTGTACCAGGCTGCGGGCTCGATCAAGATCGCTCAGTTTGGAAGCGGCGAGCGCCGTCGACCGTCGACGGCCGTCTTGTAGTACGTGCAGCAGAATGGAAGCTGCGCGCGAAAAATGTGTGCCGCCGTACACTCGTTGTACAGCCTGCAGTTCAACGATCGCCCGGTCGGTACTGCCGACCGACGCCAGGCAATAGGCCAGGTGCAGTTGTACGAAGGCCCGCATTTCGTCGGGCAGCGCGCCGGGCGGTCGGGTCGCGAGCGCCTGGTAGCGCTCGATCGCGGCGGCGTAGCGCCGGTTGCGCTCCAGATAAAAGGCGTAGCGCAAGAGTAACAGGGATTCGTAGTCCGCGAATAGGTGCAGGACCGGCTTGAGCGCCAGTAAACGCGCCAGGTTGATCGCGCCCAGGCCGGCGTACTGGCCCGCGGACAGATGCAGCGCTTCGGGTTGCTCGCTGTTTAAGAGCCCCGATTCGATCACCGACTGGCGGATCTCCGAACGAAAATCCCGACGGCTGGCGGCCAGCCTTCGGGAGCGGGCCTGCAGCGCCTGGCTCGATAGCTCCAGATTCAGAATACGATCGCGCTGAATGCGCGCCTGCAGCTGAATCAGTTTTACGCCAATGATCGACTGCGCGGCGAAGGCGAAGAACACCAGCAGCGCGACGATGATCGCCAGGTATTTATGCACGGCTGTTCTCGTCCGGACCCGACGGGGCCGGCGGGATTTCCAGCACGAGCATGGTCACATCATCGTTGAAGTCGCGCGTATGTTCGAAGAGATCCGCCTTGAGCGCGGCCAGAATTTCGTCCGGCGGCAGATGCGCGGACTGCTGGAAGAGTTCCAGCGCGCGCTCGCGCGAATACTCTTCGCCCCCGGAGCCCGCATGCGCCTCGGTATAGCCGTCCGAATAGATCAGGAGTTTGTCGCCGGGGCGCGTGGCCACGCGTTCGCAGCCGATCTCCATTTCCGCGACCATTCCCAGGGGCGTCCCGTGGGCGGCGAGTTCGAAGACTTCGCGGGTGGCGGGTCGCACCGCGTAGCAGGGGGTGTGTCCCGCATTCGAGAATACCAGGCCGCCGTCGGCTTCGAAAAACAGGATCAGAGCCGTCGCGTGAAAGAAGGGGTTCAAGCGGCTGGCCAGAATGCGGTTTAAGTCGGTCATGGCCCGGGCCGCGAATTCTTCGGGGTCGCCCGGCGCCAGGCCGCGGTCCGGCCGGGCAAACAAAGCCGTCGAGCCGATGTCGGACAGCGCCGGCGATTCGTAAAGACCCGCACCGCGCAGCAGCTCTTCGAGGGACAGCACAACGATGGCGGTAATCAGGGCGGCCGAAACCCCGTGGCCCGTCGCGTCCGCGAAAAAGAGCGCGTGCCGGCCCGAAAAGTCCGGGCCTTCCGGCCGGCGGGTTAATTGATAAAAATTATAGATATCGCCGCTGACTTCGCGCAGCGGTTGATAGAAGACCGCCGGTCGAAATTGCGCGAAGCTCGGGCTGACGTTGCCGAAGGATTCCTGGACCTCTTTGCCGATGCGCATTTCCAATTGAATGGTGTCGTTCAATCGGCGGATCGTCGTAAACTGATCGCTGATGGTTTCGACTTTCTCCTGGATGCTCGCGGCCATCGTATTAAACGAAGCGCCCAGATCGTCCAGCTCGTCGCCGTGCCGGCCTTGCTCGTCGCTCTGGTCGGCGAAAGCGGCCCGGGCTCCCAGATCGCCGGCCGCCATATCGAGGCTCGCCGCTTTGAGATCGTTTAATCGTCGAAAGATCCAGCGATACAACAAAAACGCAAAGAGCGCGTGAAAGGCGACGCCCCATACGACCGCGATCGCCACCTGGTAATAGAGCGCGTTCAGCCGCGACTGCATATCGTTCACGCTCAGCGAAGCGTTCAGAAAAATCTTTTCCGGTCCAGAAGCGCCGACGCCCTGGAGCGGCAACAATAAATCCACGGAAAAATCCTCTTCGTTTAATACCAGTGAATAGCGCGAACGAAAGACCAGCTCCTGATTCAGCAACTCTTCCGAGCGGGCTTTGAGTTGCGGCCCGACCGTTTGCCCTCCGGTGAGCTGCGCAGGATCCGCTGTGGAATCGGCGTCGGCCTGGTGGCGGTACCAGATTTCGCCGGCCCGATCGAAAACCACGAAGGCGGGAATATCAAAAGGCGCCAGGCTCAGCTTGAGTTGCGCGAAGCTTCCGCCGTCATCGGCGCCGCTGTCGCGACGCAGGCGCAGGTTTGCCAGCTCCTGCGGGACTTCGCTTACGATGCTTTCGCTGTGATAACGAAAATTATTCTGCAGCAGGTCCGTCTGGTTTTCGAAGATCATGATCGAAAAAAATATGATATTCGTAATCGCAAGCAGTGTATAAAAAACGCCGATGCGCAACGCGAGCCGCGAATTCGATCGGCCGTCGGGTGGCTTCGCGGGGCTGTCCCCGGAACCGGAAGCGGGGACGCCGGCTTCCGGACTCGCGATCGCGTCTGGTCGGTCGGCGCTCACGGTTGCTCGCTCCCGCTCTCGCCGCGTCGCCCTGCGGGGCCCGCAAAACGATCCAGAACGAAGCGCCCTTCGCGCCGCACGCCGTCCGGCAAATAGAGTACGCCGCGGCCGTGCTTGCGACCGGAGCGAAAGCCGCCTTCATAGAGCGATCCATCGCCGCCTTCGAAGCGTCCGGCGCCGTGCATTCGACCGTCCGCGAATTCGCCTTCGTACCGGGAGCCGCTCGCGAACACATAGGTCCCGGCGCCTGAAAAACGTCCTCGCGCGAATTCTCCCGCGTAGCGCGCGCCGTTCGCGAACTCCAGCAGGCCCAGGCCTTCAAAGCGGTCGTTCTGAAACGCGCCCCGGTAACGCCCGCCGTCCGCGAAGCGAAGCTCGCCTTCGCCGGAGAACAGTCCCGCGCGAAATTCGCCGGCATATTCAAAACGGTTCTCAAGCACAAGCCGGCCGCGGCCGTTCTGACAGTCGCCGAGCGTGCATTCGACCGGTCGCGAGGATACGCTGTCGGCGACCAGGCTGAGAACGATGAGCGCCGGAAGCAGGGCGCCGCGACTGGCCCGACGCAGACCAGGCCCGGGAGCGGTCCGCCGGCGGTTCATGGAGCCTCCCGTTGACGGCGCAGTTTTTCCGCGCGTTCCCGGGCGGCCCGGGCGCGCTCGCGGGCCGCGTCGATGCGTTTCTGAACTTCGGCCGGTCGTTCCGGTCGGGTTTCGTGTGCCCCGGGCCTGGTTTCGGAGGAAGCCGCGGCTGGCTGGCCCTCATGAGCGCCGTCGTCGATCGAAGCGTCTGTGGGACTTGCGCGAAACGGCGCAATCGCCGCACTGTCATCCGGGATTTCGCATTCGGTAATATACAGACTGCTGCGCGTGACTGTGAAGAGCGTTCCGAACAGGACGGAAACGACCCAGTCGGAGGCGGTTTTGGTCTGTTCGATCAGATAGAAGCGGCTCCCGGTATCGGGAAAGAGCAGGGCGGGATCGCGGCGATCGATCATGGTGGATCCATAAAAGAAGTAGAAGACCCGGTGGTGGCGCGGCTTTTCGCAGCGCGCTGTGGAACGCAGAGCGCTCGTATCGGGCATATAGACACCGGCGTAGGCCAAATCCGTGCTAATGGCTCCCGTAGTCGAACAGCGTCCGGCCGTGGCCAGCAACAGCAGTGCCAGCCCAATTGGGATGCGGCGCAGCATCGGCCTGGAATCTCTTGTGCGGTGCGCTGGATGCATAGGGGCCGATACTCTAATAACAGCAGAATGCCCGGATTTTTCAGGCGGGCAAGCACTAAGCGTAGAATTGTGACGGCCTCCGGGGAGCCGAGAATGGCCCCATTTGACTGGATTATGACTCATATCGTGGAATTCGAATGTTTCGATAGCGACATTCTAGTGGTAATACGGGCAAAAAGCCCTCCAGGTCCCATTCATTTTCATCTAATATAATGCGATACAATAGGTATCACCCCGTGTCGGTCCGGAGTGATGAATTCGCGTATATTATGTGGAAAAACTGGCTCACATCGCTGCTGTTCGTTCTGAGCCTGGCCCTGGGGGCCGGGTCAGTCAGCCAGTGCGTGCCGGTCTATTGTACGGCCGGAGTGCTCTGTGACTCGGACGGGGGTGACGCTCCACTGCTGCTTCTGCCTTCGGTCGGCGCCGGCCCCGCCACGACCGGACTGGAGCCGGATTCCGGCAGCGCCGCATCCCCTGGAGACTGGATCTTTTATACAACCAACACCGGCGTCGCAGGGCTCGATACAGGTCTGGGCAATGCAGCGCCCGCGCTGCGAATGGCCACCGGGGCCGGCGACGGTTCGCCGAACGGCGGTAAGGCCTTCCTCTTTAATACAGCCTACAACGGGGTCGCGTTGAACTCTCTCACGGATTTTACGTACGACGTTTATATGGAGCAATCCGGGAGTCCCTGGACCATTCCATATCTGAATATCTTTCTCGATCTGGACGGCAACCAGAGCTTCGATGCAACTGACGTGATGCTGGTGTATTCACGAGACGCGTCCCAGAATAAAGACACCCTCGGCCGCGACATGCTGATGAACACCTGGCAGACCTGGGATCCGCTGAATCAGGGCTACTGGTTCACCCGTCAGAACGGGGTCTGGAATTGGACGCCCCGACCCACCGCCGTGATTCTGGCAACATACGGCGCCGGCCAGATCGTGGATCCGTACGGCATCGTGGGCACGCCGGTAGGCGGCCTGCAGTTCGTGGTCGGATCGTCCAGCGGCGGGCTGTGGACCAACGTCACCGCGCTGCTCGATAATCTCCGCCTGGGCGTGAGTGGCGCGAGTTCCGTACACGCATTCTGATTCGCGATTCCGTCTGGAACCGTCGCGGCGGTTTTGCTTGCGCATTTTCGCGCCTGCACGAATGCTCTCCCGTCGTATGTTTTTTCGATTCTTGCAGAGCGTTCTTGCGGGCCTGGCCGGCGGCGCCATCTTTGGTTCGCTCCTGGCCGCGATACACTCCGCGGGGCCGGGCGGCAGCGGCGCTCTCATGGGATTGCTGCTTGGCGGCCTGACCGGGGCTTTGCTGGGCCTGCTCGCGACCCTGCTCCTGATGCTCGTGATCGCGGCAGTCCGTCGATTTTCCGGCGGCGCGGAATGGTCCGCAGGCCGCTGGCGCTGGACCGGTTTCGCCATCGGCGCGGCGGTCGTCGTCATCGCACATATCGTCGACATTTACGTTCTCTAAGCGTCGCACCGCGAACAGTCGCCGGTTTCGAGCGCATACGGCTCTCGATTGAATCATGAAAAGCGAATCCTCTTTTGAAAAAATCGCGCCCAACTATCGGGCGATCTTCTTCGACGCGTACGGCGTACTGCGCAACTCCAGCGGAATCATTGAAGGCGTTCCCGGAGTGATCGCGCGGTTACAGAAATCGGGTATCGATTGTTATGTAATTACCAACGACGCGTCGAAGTCGCCGCTGCTTATGCGGGCATATTATAAACACCCCGATCTGGGCGAACTCTTCGAAATCGAAAATATCGTCAGCTCGGGTATGCTGGCCGGCGAATTCCTGGCGGGCAAAGTCCGCTCCGGGAAAGTCGCCTATCTCGGCAAGCCGGCTTCGGCCTATTATATCGAAGAGGCGGGTCTCGAAGCGGTGCCCGTGGCGGATGTGCAGGACCCCGAAGAGATTCGTTGTATGGTGCTGCTCGATGACGAAGGTTTTGATTGGTACCAGGATCTGAATCGCACCTTGAATCTGTTGCGCAAAGTCAATATTCCGGTGATCGTCGCGAATACCGATACCTCGTATCCGGTCAAATCCGGCGAAGTCGCGGTGGCGGTCGGAAGTCTGGCGACGATGCTTGAGAGCATTATCGGCAAGACCTTCATACGCTTCGGCAAGCCGGATACACAGATCTTTTCGTTTGCCCAGGATCGCGTACTCAAGGCGATTCCGGATCTGAAAAAGAGCGAAATTCTAATGGTGGGCGATACTCTGCACACCGACATACTCGGCGCGAATCAGTTCGGGGTCGATACGGCTCTCGTTCTCTCCGGCAACACCCAGAAAGAAAAAGCACGCATGCAGATTCGGTCGACGGGTATTATCCCGACCTATCTTTTCGATTCGATTCTGACCTGAGCGACGAATCTTTCAAAGCATTTACGAAAGCGCGCGCGGAGTAATCCGCCCGGAATTCCAGTGCGTCGTCGAATTCGAAATATAAACTTGCCGCTCGTTGCATTATTTAGTATTCATGTATACTAAATAATGCAACGGAGGATAGCAGTGAAAAAAAACGTACTGGCGGTCATCGCCCATCCGCGCGGAGAAGAGAGCCTGAACGCGGCCCTGCTGGAGAGCACCAGGCGGGCCAGCGAAGCAACGGGCGCGAGTCTGATCATCAACGATCTCTACGAAAAGAACTTCGATCCCGTTTTATCCCGCGAGGATCTGGCAGGGGTTCTCGGGCAGGCGCCGCTGAAAGCGGACGTCCAGAATGAGCAGAAGCTGATTGCAGCCGCCGATCTAATCGTGATCCACCATCCCGTCTTCTGGTTCGATCGCCCGGCGATATTGAAGGGCTGGTTCGATCGGGTGTTTACGTCGGGCTTTGCTTTCGTAACGGAAGCAGACGGCGTGCGCGGCCTCTTAAAAGGCAAGCAGGCGCGCGTGATCCAGACCGCCGGGACGCCGCCCGAGTTTTATGCGAGTCTCGAAGCGGACCAGTATCCGCAAACCGCTATCGAGCGCGGGACTCTGGGGTTTTGCGGTCTGGAGGCCCGCACGCTGACGCACTACAATGTATTCGCCGTAGATCAGTCGCAGCGGGAGGAGATGATCGCGGCGACGCACCGATTCGTTCTGGAGGCGTTGACGAATTAAACGCGCCGCAGGGGGATGCCCGCTATGCCGCGTTCTCGAGCCCAAAAACGTTATGGCAGGACTACGAGCTCCAGCCCGTTCGACGATTTGATCTGTTTTAATCTGTATCGCGGCTGGCGGGAAATCCAGGAATTTTACGCGCAGGCCTTTCCCGCGAAGCTCAATGCTCAGCGCATGTACGTGATGCGTCTGTGTCTTCAGGAAGAACCGGTCAGTGTTTCAACGATCGCGGGAGTTCTCGGAATCGACGACGCGGCGGTTTCCAATTTGTTACGCCGCATGGAAGGCGACGGGCTCATCGTACGCACGCGGTCAGCGACGGACGGACGCGGTATGGAAATCAAAGCGTCAGCAGCGGGCCGCCGCTCTGCGGAGCGGACAGAAGAACGTTTGCGAATTCTGGACGATCAGCTCTACGAGAAGATCCCGGTCAAAGACCGGAAGACTCTCCGGCGCATCGTGCAGATCGTTCAGGAGAGCGCGCACGAAACCCCGCCGTAAAAAAAGAAAACCGCGGCACACGCCCATGGATATATGCGCGGGCGCCGCGGTCAGAGAGTCCAAATCACCTGAAACTCTTCCGGGCGGCTCAGGAGCGAACCGCCCGGAAGTATGCGATATTCAGAGCGGGGGCGCGGGAATATTCTGCGAACGGGTCTTCGCGTTCTCCCACATTTCCACAAAGTAGCCGGCCGATCGCATGATCGGTTCCAGCTCGGAACGACGGAGTCCCTGCTGGCGTAGATCCTCGAAGAATTCCGGCATCAGGCCCACGTGCGCGAGCCCCATCGTATTAAAATCGAAGATGCGCGTGCCGTAACTATACAATTCAAATAGGCGTCCGCTGGTTCCGGAGCCGCCGGTGAAGAGCGACATAAAGGTGTCGAAGAATCCGTCGCCGGCGGCCGCGACCGGACGCAGCGCCGGATCCGCGGAGAAGGGATAGCTCACTTTGCTCGAAGCGGGTTGAGAGATCTGCGACTTACCGCCGGGACAGGCTTCATTGCCGAAGCGCGGTCCTGGCATTTTGATAAAGCCGTTGAAATCGGTGCCGATGGCCAGTTGACCGCGAGCGGGATGCTGGTCGCCGTCGGTCTCAGAGTCGAAGGCGTGGGTCAATTCCAGCATATGCAGATAGGACTGCAGCCAGCTGTTGCTGGTTGTTCCGCAGGCGTGCGGAATGTACTCGTCGTTTTCGCGGCCCGGGAGCGTTCCGCGCCATTCGCCCAGGTTATAGCGCTGGCCCTGGTTGGCGATCAGGCCGATCATGCCGCCCAGTTTTAGTATGCGCTTGAAATCCGGATCGCGCATATTGCCTTCGTGGCGATGATCGTCTTTGGCCAGCGAATGCACGCCGGTATGACCGTGCGCGATGCCGGGGTAGTCGAGTTCTTCAGCCAGTTGCAGCGCCGCTTCCGTGGCGCGCGCGGACATATGACCCACGTCGATGATGAAACCGCGGCTCATCAATTCGCGCATCAAGAATTCGCCTTCTTCAGTTAAACCAAGCACGTTGCAATCTTTCTGATATTCGTGGCAATCGAAGGTCTGGCCGTAACCCAGCTCGTTGTACATCGCCGCGCCGCCGAATGCGTTGGTTTTCAGATGGATCGGAAAGATATACGAAATTCCGAGCGCCTCGATTTCGTCGACGCGAGTGCGGATTTCCTCTTTCGAGCAGGCGTACAACTCTTCGCAATCGAAAAGGTAGTCGACTTCACTGCCGACGATCACCGCGAGCCGTCCTTCTTCGACGGCCTGGCGCGCTTCGGCGGGAGTCCGCGCGACGACGAACCAATCGCCTTCGTCGATAGAGTCGAGGTACTGTTTCATCTTTTCGACTTCATTCGACTGCATGCGCAGCACGCCGTGGTCGTTGAGCGGAAAGATCGCGTCGCTTTCGCGGGCCGGGCCGGGCAGACTGACGCCGCCGAGGATCGAATGACGCGTATCGCCGAAGACTTCACGACCGTTGATGGCGAGTACCACCATCACCCGCATGCCACCTTCGTATGATCGTTTGATCCACTCCCAGTACATGGCCTGGTGCGTATAAGAATTATAGCGCGGCCAGTCGAAATGGGGCCAGCCCCGGCGTTGATTATAGTGATCGCCGATGCCCAGAGCGCCGGCGATCTGTTGCGCGAAATCGCTGCCGACGAGCTGCTCGAGGCGCGTATGCGGATGATTGTGTACTTCGTGCCCCGTCCCGCTCGGACAGTCGGCGAGAGCTTCATGGGGCGGACCATAGGGCAGGCCGTGCGAGACGAGACCGCCCTGGCCGACATAGGCCATGGGATGGGTATGCAGATCAGCGTAACCGGATAGCGGCGTCTGATAGTGCAGCTCGTCTTCGTCGCCGCGGGCGTAACCGCGGGGCTGGCTTTCGCATTGCGAATCTTTTACCAGCCATACGCCGTACATGCCTTCCACTTTGCGATCGCAGCGCGAGGGATGTGCGAAATATTTGCCGTTGATGCTGATCGGCGGCGCCCAGCGTTCGCAGGCGATTTCCCAGCCGAGCGATCCCGTATCCCACAGCCGCGCCCAGTGTTCGCGGTATCCGTTCGTACAGCGGCCCTCGGAGATCGATTTATTCCAGCGCATATTCAGATTGCAGGCCGCATCGGTAATATCGTACTCAGCGTACCAGGTGCCGCGGTTGACGCAGCGCGTGGGTTTTTCGAAATATTCGCCGGCCACGGTGCGCGGGCCGAAGCTATCGCAGGTCTTGTTAAAACCCCAACCGCCGGGTACGTCGTAGATATTCGCCGACCGAATGCGTTTGCCGGGAGTATCCGGGCTGCAACCCCAGTTGCGAAAATCGCCGAGCTTCGGTCCGCATTCCGGCGCATTGATATCGAATTCCGCATACCAGGTACCGCGATTTACGCAGCGCGTGGGTTTCGCGAAATATTCCCCGGCCACGGTTTGCGGACCGAGCGCCGCGCAGGCCTGCTGCAGCGACCAGCCGCCGGGAACGTTCCAGATATTGGTCGAACGAATGCGTTTGCCCGCCGTTTCAGGGCTGCAACCCCAGGTGCGGTAGTGGCCGCCATAGCGGGGCTCTGCGGAGAGTGCGCCGGCGCCGAGGCTGCCGGCGATGACGAAAACGACGCCGATGATAAGAGCGCGGTTTGTCGTGTGAATGGGAACGGATAAGGGCCGTCGTTCGAGAACGATTGGTGTGCTTCGCATGATACTTGAATCTTCCTTTCTATTCTAACGCGATCGGTTCGCATCAGTTTTTGAGCTTTGTCTGAAGATTCCAGTGGCGTGGAACGCGTACTGAAATCTTCAGACTCTGTATGCAGCCATTATAGCCACTGACAGAAAGATTCAAGAGAAGCGAGGTGAATGGTTTGATTCCCGGGGTCAATCGCCGCTGGCTTGCAATACGCCGTTCAAGCGGGCGTCCACTTGCGACGGAGCGACCGCCAGAATTTCCGGAGCAACGATATCCTGCGCGACAAAAGGATCCGCATTGATTCGCTTTTCCAACTCGGCCGCCTGAACATTATGAGCGACGATCACGCCGCCCTGGCCCGCCTGCAGGCTGCCGCTCAGCAAGAAGACGCCGTCGGCGAAACCTCTGGCCAGCCAGTCACCATGCGCCTTCATATAGTCAGGCGCCTGTGAACGCCTGCGCGAGAATTTCAATAATACTATAAACATCTTTTTATTCCTCCTCATTGGTTCGTATCAGATTTGTGCGGTAAATGGGTGAATCCTCAATTCTCGAGAGATTTCAACCACTGGCACATCTGCCGGACTTCAAATTCGATGAAAGACTCATCGCGGTACGCGCTGGCCAGAGTGGCCACGCCCTGACTGCGCCCGAGTATGTGCATGGAAAGGCGATCCGAGTCCTTCTTATGCCCCATCAATTCGAACTGGCGGCGCAGCCATCTTCGATATATCTCGAAGAGTTCGTTGGCGTCCGATCGCGCCGGATGATTCAGTTTGGTCAATTCCCCGGAAAGCGTTCCGACGGGGCAGCCGTACTTTTTTATCTTTTTCTGATTGGCGATCAGAATATGGATAAAACTCCGAACGCGTTCGCGGGGCGTCGTCTGTTCGGCTTCCCAGCGCTCCAGCGTCGCCCTGGTCCGATTCTGACGCGCTTCGATCACCGAATCAAGAATCTCGTCTTTCGATTTGAAATGATGATAGAAGTTGCCCCGCGAAATGCTCACGGCTTCGGCGATATTCGCGAACGAGGTGTTTTCGAAACCCTGCTCATAAAACAAGCGATCGGCTTCCTGGATGATGGTTTCCCGCGTGATTTTTCCGCTCATATGCGCCGTCCTGTCGTGCCTTAGTATTTGCTGCTATCCGCTACTGGATAATCCGTATATCCCGTTTCATCCCCGCCGTAGAAGCGCGAATGATCCGCCTTATTTAGAGCCAATCCCCGGCGATAACGGTCAATCAAATCCGGATTGGCCAGATACGGCACTCCGAAAGCGATTAACTCGGCGTCCCCGCGTTTTAGCGAGTCCTGCGCGCGCAGCAGGTCGTAACCGTTGTTCGCGATATACGGCCCCGCGAATTCACGCTTGAGTTTCGCGTAATCCAGTTCCCGGGACTTCGTCATCATATCGCCTTCCAGCACGTCCAGGAAGGCGAGCCCGCGCTCGCTGAGTGCGCGAATAATGTACGAAAAATGCTCGGCCGGATTCGAATCCGACATTGAATTAAAACTGTTCTCCGGAGTGAGCCGAACGCCGACCCGCGCCGCAGGCCACACTTCGCAGACGGCGTCCAGAATTTCATTCAGCAAACGCATACGATTAGCTATAGAGCCGCCGTACGCGTCCGTGCGGCGGTTCGTTCCGTCTCGCAGGAATTGATCGACGAGATAGCCGTTGCCTCCATGGACTTCCACGCCGTCGAAGCCGGCTTCGACGGCCAATGCGGCCGCGTTGCGGAACTCCGCCACAATGCCCGGAAGCTCGTTCGTTTCAAGCTCGCGGGGCAGGGCGAAGTCCTGCATGCCTTCGTACGTGACCGCCTGGCCTTCGGGCTTCAACGCGGAAGGGGCCACGGGCGTCGCATTGTCCGGCTGCAGACTTGTATGCGAGATGCGACCGCAGTGCTGTAACTGAATGAATATGCGCCCGCCCTGTTCGTGAACCGCGTCTGTCAAACGCAGCCACGATTCAGCTTGCGCGCGCGTATAGATTCCCGGCGTGAAGGGGTAGCCGATCGCCCGGGGCGAAATCGGAGCGGATTCGGTGAGAATCAGCCCCGCGGCCGCTCGTTGGGCGTAATACGATACCATCATATCGCTAACCGTGCCGTCGCGCGCCGCTCGATTGCGGGTCATCGGCGCCATGACGGCTCGATTCGGCAGCTGTAAATCTCCTAATTGAAAAGGATCAAAGATCCCGGCGCTGGTAGTCATCGTGGTTTCCTTATTTTTAGATTTTCGACTTTCGTTCGATTTCCATCTGGATTCCAGGACGCGTGTCCTGGTTGCTACCAGATTAGGACGCGCGTCCTAATCTGGCAAGAAAAAATCTACAGCTGCTCGCCGCTCACTATTGAGCAAATCTGAGACGACGGATATTCAAGCCAGCGGAGCAGCAGGGAGGATGACATAAAGCATATCGCTTTCGACTGGTATGCAGATAGCATTCAGGCGGAAAGAACGGCCACGCCGTGCGTTCAATCGACATGAAAATTGCAATCACCCTGATCGTCGCAATCCTGGCTCTGGGAAACCTGGGCCTGGCCTCCATGGTCTTTGTCAGACTTCGCCAGCCGACGTCGATTGCGCTCTGGGCGATGAAAGTATTCTTTTCGGCGATAACACCGCTTATGTTCCTGGTCGGTCTATCGCTTCTGGCGGCTGGATGGGCTTTGCAGTCCCTATGGATTATACTGCCCGCCGGCCTGAGCGCTATTCTCTGTCTGATGCATATATTCATCGTAACCCGGACACGGGCTGGTGTACAGGAATTAGAATATGCCTTTGGTCCGGGCTGGCAGGGTCGGCTCGCGGTGGCCGGGAACGAATACTCCCTGCAGTCGGGTTATCGACTCACATTGCCGGCATGTCCGAATCCGATTCTACAGCAGAATGTGGTTTTCCATACCCTGTCCGAAAGCAATCGCGAACTAGTATGCGATATCTGGACGCCCGCGGAAGGAGTGCAGCGCTCCGGACTCGCCTTCCTGTATTTACATGGAAGCGCCTGGACTGTGTTGGACAAAGACTACGGTACCCGCGTGTTTTTCCGTCACCTCGCCGCTCAGGGACATACCATCATGGATGTCGCGTATCGTCTGTTTCCGGAATCAGATATGATGGGCATGGTGCATGATGCGAAGCACGCCATTGGCTGGTTAAAGGATCATGCCGGAGAATTCGCCGTTGATCCGCAGCGAATCGTCATTGGCGGCGGCTCCGCTGGAGCTCATATTGCCATGCTTGCCGCGTATACCGCCGGAAATCCGGATTTTGCGCCAGACGATCTGGCGATGCGCGACGGGAGTGTGCGGGGAGTCGTATCGCTGTACGGACCCTGCGACCTGGAGTCCGTCTACTATCATACCTGCCAGCACTTAACCGAAAAATCGTCGCTCTCCCGAAAACAGAGCGCAGAAGAAGACGGAGTTCCGCCGTGGATTGAGCGCAGAATGGGTGCGGATTTTCATCGACTCGGATTCGATAAGGCCGTCGAGCCCGGAATGCTGCGACCGATGCTCGGGGGCGGTCCGGAAGAAATAAAAGCCGGGTACGACAGGTTTTCGCCCATCACTCATGTGCACGCGAAATGCCCGCCGACGCTATTGCTACAGGGTGAGCACGACATCCTGGTTCCCGCGGCGTCGGTGAAAAAATTGCACGCGCGACTCCGCGACCACGGCGTTCCCGTTGTGGGACATTTCTTTGCGAAAACCGATCACGCCTTCGATCTGATCCTGCCGAAGATTTCGCCGGCGGCGCATCGCGCGTTCTATCACATCGAACGCTTTCTTGCCCTTCTGGCCTGATTCGCGGGCGTCCCGCAGAGCGCCCCAAACATTGATATAAAGCATATTATTGTCGGCCCCTGTGAAGTTGACATCCGGCGAACAGAATCCAGAGCATGGCGTATCACGAAATCTTATCGCGATAAAAGCTACGCAATCGCATTTAGCGGAGGTCAACAATGAGAAACGCGGACTATGATGCAATTGTCATCGGGTCGGGGTTGAGCGGCTTAACTACAGCGACCTCGCTGACGCAGGCCGGACAGAAAGTCCTGCTGCTCGAACGGCACTACAATCCAGGCGGCTGGTCTCAGCAGATTACTGTTGCAGGGCATCGCTTCTGCGGCGGGATCCACTACACCGGAGAATTGGGTCCGGGTCAGCGCATGCGAAAACTCTTCGAAGACGTCGGCGTGGCCAACGAAATCACCTTCATGGAGCTGAACCCGCGCAACTACGATCACGCGCTATGTCCCGAGGACCATTTCGTATTCAGCGCGGGTCGCGCGGAATTGGGGCGCCGGCTCACCGATCGCTTTCCCCGTGAGAAAAAAGGCATCGACGCTTATCTGCGCACCTGCGAAACTCTGAACCGTCAATGGCAGGATTGCGAATATCTGCATCGCACATTGAAAGATTTGCCGACTCTACCGTTTCGCGCCCCGACCCTTGCGCGATTCGGATTGAGCTCTTTTCAAAGCATGATCTCAACCTTCGTGGACGATCCCCGCTTAAAGTGGATTCTTTCTCATCAGGTGTTGGCAACCGGTCTACCACCGGACCGCATCAGCGGCGTTCTGCAGGCTGTCGTTGCGGCCCATTTTTTCGAAGGCGGATATTATCCGAGCGAAGGCGGGCATGGAATGGTGCGCGGCTTTCTAAAAGTCTTCCGGAGCGCCGGCGGCGAACTCAAAGTCAAAACGCCCGTCGCGGAAATCTTGATCGAAGGGCGGGGCGGGCAACGCCGGGCCACGGGGGTTCGTCTCGAGGATGGCTCTGTAATCACGGCGAAAGACATCGTCTCCAGCGCCGATCTTCCGGTCACATTCGGAAAGCTGGTGAAACCCGAACATCTGAGTCGCTTTTTACGCTGGCGTGTGGGTCGGACCCGCTACACCTCCAGTTGCGTGCTGTTGTTTCTGGTGATCAAGACAGATCCGCGCAAATTAGGACTCGATAGCGGCAGCGTTTATTGGAGCGAAGAACCGGACTGGAACCGATCCTATTACGCCTGTCTGGATCCCGATATATTGAAAAAGCGAAGAGATTTTCCCGCTCTGTTTCTCGCCGCGGATTCGCTCAAGGACCCGTTGGTGAAAAAGAAGGCCGAAGGTTATATGATATCCGCATTTGTTCCGCTGGACTATCGGAGCTTCAGCGAGTTTTCGGACAGCCGCTTCGGCGACCGACCGCCGGCCTACGACGAATTGAAGCGACATGCGGTCGATATGGTGCTGAATACGATCGAAAAAATCATCCCGGACTTCCGCGAACACATCCTGCATTGCGAAGCCTCGACTCCGCTTACGAACGAGCATTATATCTCCGCGGCCGGGGGTTCCATGTATGGAGCGGAACACTCGGTTTTCCAGACCGGACCCTTCGCTTTCGAAATCGATACTGAAATCCGAAATCTGTACCTGGTCGGTCATAACACGGTTTCGCACGGGGTGCTCGGCGGCGGGCTCTCCGGACGGCTGGCCACGTCCATGATCCTGGGCTGCAAATACGATGAACTTCCCCGGGCCCGCGGGCAACAACTCCGAATTGTGCCGTCCGACCCGGAGAACAAAGATCAGGCGCGAATCAAAGACGGCGCCCCGGCGGGATTGGTTGGGAAGTAGTTCTCCTGGTGCCCGCTGCATTCGTGGGATCCAGCGCTTCTCCGACGCAGGTTTTCGATATCGTTAAGTACGCTGACTTGATCACCTGCGGTTCCAGTTCAATGAAAGCCTGTATCACTTTGCCTCCAGAATCTGTAGAAGAGGCAGAGACGCTATAGCCTACGCGGATGCCAGTCCCGGCTCATGTCGCTGCTGATCATAATCCACTATTGATATATGACCCCGCATTCTTCGATCCTCTGCGACGTATGCCCGCACACTGATTTCTAACAGGCGCATTCATGCCTTGACTGTCAAGCGTCGGGAGCCTGTCGTTTCCCGGCCTTCAGCTCCGAGCTATGAAACAGGCCCCGGACTGGCACTGATTCGTTTTGCCCATTATACGTGGCTCATGATTCGCCTTACGTTAGGATGTTAAAAAGCTGCGAATGTTTGCTTAATGTACTTTTAATTTTTATCATAAGATCGTATAATATGATAGCCTGTTATTCTGGAGCAGTCTAAATGAAGGCGATCGCCGCGCAGTACCGAAAGAAAAGCCAACTGGACGACAAGGTAGCCTGGATTGGCCGCGCCTTTTCCGCGCTGCGAACGAGGATGCTAAACTATGGCGGCGGGGAAATTGTTACCGTTGTGGAGCTGCTGAGGAATGAACTATCTGACAGCTGCAACGAAACCGTGGCCGAAATGCTGGATTGGATGAGCCATTTTGAGGCCCAGCAGAGGGGCATGTACTCTCGAATCATCGAGCTTACGGATTTACTCTCAAAAGAACCGGACCTGCAGGCAATCCCTAATTCAGAGCAGATTTATATATTCCGCAATATTGTCGCCGGGCTTCCGGAATCCGAACGAATCAACGTTGCTGATTTCAAGCCGAGCGCAATTTACGGAGACCTGGATATCCTCCACGCTGTTCTTCAAGAACTGTTGTTGAACTCAATTAAATTCTCGCCTGCAGGTTCCAACGTCGATGTATGTTTTTCGTTAAGAAATGGGAGCCTGATCGTACAGATTGTAAACTGCTGTCACGCCCGTTCTACTGTGCTGCAGGCGATAGAACGTCCGACTTCAAGCGGCCTTGGCGAGCCATTCATCGGCGGCTACGATCATCCCCGATTTCAACTAATGGGTCATGATCTGTGTATTGGCCTGAGCTTTGCACAGTCGCTAATACACAAAGTCGGTGGGAGTCTTAACATTGCGACGGTTCAGGACTATTCGAACGGTGAGCGAAGACCACGCTTCGCCGCAACGGTAACAGTGCCGCTGGCGTCGGCTGCCGACGAGGCTCTATTACAGAGAGCGCGGCACAATCTCAAGAAGATTGCGTCGGCGAGAGAGATAAAGCCCTGGACTCAGATGGATTCTTAGAGAACCGGAGACCAGCATAATGTCCGTCAGCAGTGTTGCACCAGGAGAATCGGAATTGAGTAAACAGACTTCAACCCTAAACGCTTCACGCTTTCGTCACCTCGACGAAGCCGGGCTGCCGCTTAATGAGGACACCACAACTGTCGATCTACACAGACTGCTGACTTCGCTTCGCGATGGGGGCTTTTATCTGGCCCCCGAAACGAATTTGCAACCAGCCTGATTCCGTCCGTGCGCGAAATTGGGGCAGGGCATCCTATTTGAATTCAGTACGGAAGTATATAACCTTCGGCCCCGAATCCTTCGCCTAGTGGTGAGCTTCGGCATAGACCCTGCTCTTGCCAGAATCCAGCTTACGGCGTGCATTGAGATGTTGCCAATTGTGCGGACCACCGCATCAACAACAGATCTCACGCACGTACCCCGCTTCCCCTTTTCGATTCGCCGTGCGGCGTACCCCTGTGAGTTAATTCGAAATGTGCAGGGAAGCGAGGGACGATAAACAAAAAAGGTATGGCTGAGGTCAATAAACCACGTTCACGTTCATGCGATACTGAACTTCCGAAATGCCCTGGTAGACCGAGTCGCACTCCGAAGAGCCACCGATTTGAAGTCCATATGCTACATGAAAGGAGTAAACCGGCGAGCCGCTATCTCCGCCGACGCCGCAAAAATTGGCGACCCCCATATTCGTGCCGATATTGCTGGAAAACCCCAGCTTGGTCACAAACCCGCAACTGCTCTCTTTATAGGAGGCACCTGATACGCAAACGCGCTGGCCGATTACACTTGTGTTAAAGCTGTGGATCGGATAGCTCGCATCGAGCGTTGTATCCTCCGAAACTGTTACGTAGACCCACTTTCGAGGGTCCCAGTTGAAAACGCTTTGCTGCCAATCCGGCGGCAGGGTGTCGCGCACGATCTGGATGATCGCCATATCACTGCCGTCGTTCACGTAATTGTGAACGTTGCCAATAAATTCTATTGAGCCGTTTTGAGTTTTAGCAGCCCAGGCCTGACCCTTGGAATTGACGCAATGGCCGGCGGTAATCACGTACCGAATATGATCGACTTTGCTTTTTGCAATAAAGCCGGCCGTGCAGCTCGGAACATAAACATTGGCTGCGCCGGCAGCTTTGAACAATTTGACTCCGCCGCGCAGGGGAGGATTGAGGTTCGGGTAAGGAGGGTGGCAGGCTCCCGCCGGGCAATCGCGCTTGACATAAGGTGTGGAGTACGTCCCGAGAGTGACGCTGCCGCTGGACGCTTTCGCAGATTCGATCAGCTCCAGCTCCTTGCCGGAAAGGGAACGGTACTCCGGGGTGCTTACAATGATGGAATTAGTCGGCGTATGGATGGCGGTCGTTAAATCGAAACCCCCGTCGAAAATGAGCCGGGAGATGCGACCATTTCTGAGCTGTAGCTCGTTCCAGGAATAGCGAACCTCGACAATATCGACGAAATTCTGTACATCGAAACCCGCCGCAATTTTAAGAATCTGCCGGCGGACATCGTCCAATTCGCTGTCGGCCACCGGCGTTTGTCCATTATTGCGATAGCCGGCGATTCCAATTTGAATTCTATCATCTTCGCTAATCCAGAGGCCGCCGAATAACCCGGCGACGCGCTCTTCCAGGATTTGCGCCAGTTCCGCGGCGATAGAATGCCGCTGCAGTCGAGCTTCAGCTTCCGACAGCGAAATATTACGCAGACGTGCGAAGCCGGAGACCCCGGCCGCGTGAGGCGTATTACTGGTGTTATATTCAGATTCTGCCAGGATGGGGAACAGTGAATCGAAATCCGATGCACCGCGAGGCCCGCAGGCAGATGCGAGGGTCAGTATTGATACCAGCGCCCCGATCCAGAGAAGTTTATTTCGCATGCTCAAATCTCCTGATTTTTTTGTTACATTTTTGTTAGGCCAAGTGTCACCTGCAGGTGTCAGTGTCCAGTGTAAAATCCGGCCGAAGAAACTCAGCATGTGCGGCCGAAAGCTTCGCACGTCGCATTCATGATACAGTTGTCTACTTCCAGGAACAAAGCTTTCGGTGTGCTATTAGAAACTACTGATAATTTGTTTGCCAAATATGCTCGTGCAAATGGAAACCTTCAGGGTCTCAGACGAAGGCAACATCAGGTACGGAATGCATCGCGTGTTTCTGGCTCCATCGTTGCGCGGAGAAAACGTGGCTCTGGAAGAAGTTTCAGAACGGCATCGCCGGATACGCTTCGCAAGAGCAGCCCTGGGCGTACTGGATGTCTACACCGGAAAACTGCTTGCATACAAGAATCCCATGACTATAGGTCCAGACCGGTCACATAGGTTACAAAACAGCCCAGGCACATGGGTAACACTTCAGATTCTGGCGTCGGGAGGAAATTCCGATGCCGTGGAAGGAGACTCATGTGTACGAAGAGAGAATGAAGTTTATAGTCGCCTGGAAGTCCGGCGACTGGACAATGTCCGATCTCTGCCGGGAATTCGGCATCAGCCGAAAGACCGGCTACAAATACGTTGAGCGCTATGAATCAAACGGTCTCGATGCGTTAAAAGACCAATCACGTGCGCCCAAAAATCACCCAAATGCCGTTCAGAAGAAAGTTGCGGAGCTGATTTTATCCGCCCGAAAGAGCCACCCGAGTTGGGGGCCGCGCAAGCTTCTTGCTTCGCTTCAGGGGCGATACCCGAAAATCAAGTCGTGGCCGTGCGCAAGCACAGTTGGCAATTTGCTTAAACGAGAGGGGCTGGTCCGCGAGCGCAAACGCCGACGGATCAGTCCGAAGCACCACCAACAATTTCCCCTGGCGCATGCTGAGAATCCGAACGACGTCTGGTGCGCGGATTTCAAAGGCTGGTTTACGGTTGGGAACGGTCAACGCTGCGATCCATTAACGATCAGCGATGCGAGCAGCCGATTCCTTCTGGAATGTCACGCTGTGCGCAAGACGAACGTCGCTGAGTCTCAGAAGGCGTTCGAGCGGATTTTTCGCGAATACGGTCTTCCTGTGGCACTCAGAACGGATAATGGCGCACCCTTCGCAGCGAGAGGGCTGGGTGGACTCACGCAGCTCGCAGTTTGGTGGTTGAAACTCGGAATTCGTCTGGAGCGAATTGAGCCGGGCAAGCCGCATCAGAATGGTCGTCACGAGCGAATGCATCTAACACTCAAGCAGGCGACGGCGTTGCCGCCGCGATCTTCCGTAAACGCTCAACAGAAAGCGTTCGACCGGTTTCGATACGAATACAATCACGAGCGTCCTCACGAAGCGCTGAAGAATCGATTTCCGGGCGAAGTGTACTATCGATCGGAGCGCGAATATCCAGAACGAATTCCCGAGATGGAATACCAGACGAACATCGAACCGATGCGCGTGCGAGACGACGGGACGATTCTGTACGCTACATGCCGGGTTCATCTAACTGCAGCGCTGCGAGGCGAAGTGGTCGGTCTGGAAGACATATCGGACCGTCACCGCAGAATTCACTTTGGAACCGCCGCTCTGGGGGTACTGGACATCTTCACTGGAAAGGTCTTGCGCTACCGCAATCCCATGCCGATTATTACGATCTGAACCGTGTTACCTATGTGTCTGGACAGCCGTGTAACCCATGCACTGGATAATCGGAAAAAATTGAATTTAGACTGTGTCACCCATGTGCCTGGATAAATCTGTTACCCATGTGCCCGGACGCTCATATAATCAACGAGAACCAGGTGTAACCTATCAGCCCGGTTTAAAGTGTTACCAATCAGCCAGTTTACTCAAAAACGCCCACTCCCCGATAAGACATAACATATATTATCGGAAGTAGCCATCTGCATCACCGCCCGTCCTATACTGCTCAAGGCTCCACTTCCGTCCCATCCCAGGCAAAGCACCTGCCGGTGTTTTCCGGTGTCAGCTGCCCAAGAACTTCGAGCAGTTTTCCGGCTGAGAATTCCGGGGTGAAGAGTTTGCCATCCGGAACATTCGCCTGGAACGGCTTCGATAAATCGCTGGCCACGGTCCCTGGATGTAAACCTACGATAATCGCATTCTTGTTGCGCCTGCCGACTTCGATCGCCGCGTTCTTGATGATCATATTCAGCGCGGCCTTTGATGCGCGATAGGCATACCAGCCACCCAGCCTGTTATCCGAGATACTGCCGACGCGAGCCGAAAGAGCTGCGAAGATCGACCGCGTATTTCTGTTCAGTACGGGCAAGAAGTGTTTCGCGATCATCGCCGGCAGAATTGTATTTACTTCAAACAAGCGCTGGAATTTGTCGAAAGACAGTTCTCGCAGGGATTTTTCCGGCATCAGCCCGCTATCATGCAATATGCCCGTGGCCACAATCACCAGATCAAGCGGTGCCGCCTTTGATGCAATCGATGCAGCGCGCTCAATGGAAGTCTCATCGCTATAATCGATTGTGTGATGTACAGAGATCCCGTTGGCGGCTTTCGGTTCTGCTTTCCGGGAAAACGTATGGATCATCGCATCTGGATTCGAGCTGATGATTTTCAACGCCAGTGCACTGCCAATCGCTCCCGAACTTCCGATGATCGCAATATTTCTGAACATGTCGTTTCCCGCGGCAAGAGTGCTCTGGCGAAGCGAACTCAAAAATCAAGCCGATGGAAATTTTTGAATTTCCTGCTCGAAGCTTTGCCGAATCTGGAGAGCCAGCGCATCCGCATCTCGCAATTTCAGACCGGCCGTGGGAATGGCCGGTAATATGGTGACGTGATGCACGCCGCCCTTCAGGAGTTTCGCCTGCGGATCCAGGACGTGCTCTATGGGCTGATTGACAATCAAAACGATGGGAGCCTGCGCGGCGATCGCCATAACAAATGCCCCTTTCTTGAATTCCCCCAGACCCCGCCCGCGACTGCGAGTTCCTTCCGGAAAAATCCAGAGATTGTTTTTATCTTCTTTGATCGCGCTGGTGGAGTCTTTGAGCGCCTTTTTCGCGCTCGCAGTGTCGTCCCGGTCGACCAGAATATTTCGGGACGCAAGCAGGATGAGACCAAATAGCGGGACTTTGAGCATCTGTCGCTTGGCCAGAATAACGGTCTTCCAGGGATAGATCGCGCCCAGGAAATAGGCGTCCAGATTCGACTGATGATTCACGAGCAGTACCGACGCTTCTGTCGGAAGGTTTTCGCGACCGGCGACCTGCACTCGTATACCGAGAATGCGCATCCCTACGATTCCCAGCAAACGCGCGTAGACCCAGGAACTAAGAGTGTGCCCCCAGGTCACCAGACTGAGGAAAAAGACCAGCAGCGTGACGACGCCCGCCCAGACGCCGGCGATTCCCATTCTGAATCGGTAATTCAATGCTTGCAATTCTCAGCCCCTCGTTCCCGGCGATGCCAGGAATCGCCATTCTGACGGATACGCGATACAAGTCGCAACTATTTTGCCACGATGCCAATCGTGCCGATCGAGTTCAGGTTCTTGAGTAGACTCTTTTTCGTAATCGGCTTGGTCAGGTGCGCGTCGCAGCCGGCCTGCAGACTCATCTTAATGTCTTCTTGAAAAGCGTTCGCAGTCAGAGCGAATATATGCGCCCGTTGCGTTCCCGATTCGGCGGCGTCAATCCGCGATTCTCTCAGCCGCTCGGCTTCCAGCGAACGAAGGCGACGGGTCGTTTCGTATCCGTCCAGTCCCGGCATCTGAACGTCCATGAGGACGACGTCGAAGATCTCCTTCGAAAACTTCTGGATCGCCGCTTCGCCGCTGTTCACGCATTGCCAGGTGTGCGGCGATTTTTTTAAGAAAGCGTCCACCAGCATCAGATTATCGGAGTTATCGTCCACGACCAGGATGCGCAGGCTGCGGTCCTCTCGGGAGCGACCCGGATCCGCGGCTTCGCGCTCACGCTCCGCCGCGCGCGAAGCCCGTTTTTGGGATGTCGCTGCGTCTTCCGGGGGAACGACAATCGGCAGACTGAAATAGAAATGCGAGCCCTCCCCTGGCCGGCTCTCCGCGCGAATATTGCCGTTCATTAATGCGGCCAGTCGGCGCGAAATGGCCAGCCCCAATCCGGTTCCGGCCTCTTTGCGCGCGGCGCTGCCGTCCGCCTGGGAAAACGGTTCGAACATGGATTCGATTTTATCCGGGGGGATTCCGATGCCCGTATCGCTCACGCTGAAAACCAGGTTTCCGGAGTCGAAATCGGCTTCCAGTACTACGCTCACTCCTCCCCGTTCCGTAAATTTTATGGCGTTCCCGATCAGATTCACCAGAACCTGGCGAATGCGCCCCGGGTCGCCTTCGAACCGCGACGGAATTGGATCGGCAAGCCGCACCTCATAATCGAGACTCTTTTCCCGCGCGCGAACTTCGTAGATTTCGCCCACCCGCCGGAGCAATTCGCCGGGATCCAGAATTTCTCGAACGAGCTCCACGTGGCCGGCTTCGATGCGCGTCATATCGAGCACATCCGTGATCAGTTCCAGGAGATGATCGCCGGAGCGACGCAGCAGCTGCACCAGACGCTGCTGTTCGCTCTCGAGTTCGGTTTCTTCCAAAAGCGCCGCGACGCCGACGATCGAATTGAGCGGCGTTCGAATCTCATGACTCATCGTCGCCAGAAATTCGCTCTTCGCGCGACTGGCCTGGTCGGCGGAGTCCCGATCCTCTTTCAGGCCGGATTCGTAATCGCGTGCACTGGTGATGTCCTGAAATGATGTAACCACGGCGTAGGGTTTGCTTTCGCCCGCGTGCAACAACGGTTGCGAATGAATCAGAATCCAGGTCAGGGTAGCGTCGGGCTTTCGAACGCCCATCACCACGTCGCGACACGGTAGTCCGGTCGCCAGCGCGACCATCGCCGGGTGCTCTTCGCCGGCGAACGGAGTTCCATCTTCGCGAACCGATCGCCAGCGCGGATCCATCGATGAAAGCCCTTTCATTTGATCGAAGGTCAGCCCCAGAATACGTTCCGCGCTCGCGTTCGCCGTTACGATCCGCCCATCGCGCTCCTGCATGACCACGCCTACATCCAGGGCGGAAACCAGGGAGCGATACCGCTGGTCGCTTTCGCTCAGCTCTAAGATATTCTGTCGCAGTTCATCCCGGATTTTTTCTTCGATGGAAGCGCTGCGACGCAGTTCTAATTGCGCGATCACCTGACGCGCGAGCGCATAGAGCACCTGCTGCAGATTTTCGTCCAGACTACGCGGACTGCGATCGAATACGCAGAGCGTCCCGATGGTCAGACCGTCCGGAGTCATCAGGGGCGCCCCCGCGTAATAACGAAGCTTTAGTTCGCCGACCACCAACGGATTTTGCACGAAACGTTCGTCGAGCTTCGCGTCCGACACTTCGAAGATCTTACCGCCGTTCTCCAGCGTGTACGGGCAAAACGCGACGTCGCGCGCCACCTCGTCGGCGTCCAGTCCAACCTTTGATTTGATCCAGACCCGCGATTCGTCGATGAAGGTGATCAATACGATGGGCGCGTCTATCGCGGTCCGGGCGATTTTTACGATATCGTCGAAGGCCGGATCGGCCGTGGTATCCAGGATCCCGTACGATCTCAGGCGGGCCAGGCGGTTCTGTTCGTTGTCATCTGCAGGCATCGCGGATTCATCAGGTGAGCCGGGTGATTCCGGAACCGTGCAAAAACCCTGGCCGGCCGCAGGCATCCCGGTCAACTCCGAAAACCGCGCTTCAGAATCGCCAGCCCGGTTTTTTGAATCGAGTCAATGAGGCGGAGCTCTGGTGCACGTGATTTGTATATCATGCCAGACGATTTTCCCGCGTAGTTATTTGTTGCTATGTATTACTACCCCTGCGCGGGCCGACCCGGCTTACGCTTACCTGCATCTTCAGGCCCCGGTTTTTTTCCAGACGGCCGCGTAATCGGCGTTGCGTCGAAACTGCGCGAGAGCATAAGGGCAGAGCGGCAATACCTTGAGGTCTTTCTCGCGGGCGTAAGCCACTCCCGCCTCGACCAGTGCGCGCGCGATCCCCTGCCCTTCGTGGCCCGGGTAGGCCTCCGTATGATCTATGATGATCAGCGTTTCCCCGGCGCGGCTATAGGTCATCTCACCCACTCGCTCGCCAGTTTCGTCTTGCGCGTGAAAGGCGCCCTTCGTGGCCGTTTCGCTGTGTTCAATCTTCATTTTTCTTAAATTTCCCCGCCAGCGCCGCTTCAGCGCAGTGCGTTATCCAGGCTGTATGAAAGATCCGGGACCTGGAAAATCAATGACAAACCATAAACAATAGCTATATATAGCCCGGTACCGGCGATTCCGCGACGCTTTTCTGTAACCATGCCGGCCGGAGTGTATACATGAAAATCTCCATTTCTACAAAAATCATGGGCGTCGCGTTTTTGCTTTCGCTGCTGATCGCCGTGCTCTTGACCGGAAGCTATTATTTTTATAGTTATTCGCTGCTGGAACAGCAAATGGGCAAGCGGCTGGAGCACGTGGCCGTAACCGCGGCGCTCGGCATTTCCGGCGACGAACACGATCGGATCGCGGGCCCGGAGCATTTCGATACGCCCGCCTTTCGCAATATCAAAGCGCATCTCAACGACGTGATGCTCGGCAACGACCTGACCCACGAAACGATTTATACCTTTCGCCCGCTGTCCGAAGAAAAACTGAAATTCTGCGTGATGCTGCACGAAACTCCGTTCATCGGCGACGTGTATCGAGTACCGGATCGCAACCACGCGGTCGTCGAACGGGTACTCCAGGGCGAAGTCGCGAGCACCGGGATCTACTCCGACGACCACGGCCGCTGGATCTCAGGGTTGGCGCCGATCGCAAATTCGAAGGGCGATATCACCGGCATTCTCGAAGTCGACTATCCGATTGACGCGGTCTTAAGTCAGATGGAATTTAAGCTACGCGTCCTGGCCTTGCTCGCGCTCGGCGTCATCGGCCTGGGATTGATTCTGAGCTACTGGCTCGCCCGCACGATTTCGCGGCCGCTGAAAGATTTACGCAATGTCGCCTTGCAGGTCCGCGAAGGCGATTACGACGTGCATATGCCGGTCTTTCGCACCCGCGACGAAGTCGGAGACCTATCGGCGGCCTTCGCGGATATGGTGATGGCCATTCAGTTCTCGCAGGACGAGGTGCGCGAAGAACAAAAAAAATCGGAAAACCTGCTGTTGAATATTCTGCCCGCGGCTGTCTGCGAGCGACTGAAGTCCGAAGACCGTTCGATTGCGGACGCCTTCGCGAACGTCACCGTGTTGTTTACGGATATCGTCGGCTTTACCAGGTTTTCCGAAGGCCGGCCGCCCGAAGAAGTCGTCGAGCTCTTAAACGCGCTCTTTTCGCGCTTCGATTTGTTAGCCGAAGATCACGGCGTCGAAAAAATCAAGACCATCGGCGATTCGTATATGGCCGCAGCGGGTTTGCCCATCGAGAGCGACGATCACGCCGGCGCGATCGCGGAGCTGGCCCTGGATATGCTGCAGGTCGTCGAAGAATTCGAAGAGACCTGGCCGGATTTGCGCATTCGCATCGGGATCAACACCGGACCGGTGGTGGCCGGCGTCATCGGAACAAAAAAATTCATCTACGACCTATGGGGCGAAACCGTAAACATCGCCAGTCGTATGGAGTCGCTGAGTAAACCAGGCCTGATCCAGGTGTCGGAGTACAGCTACGTGCACCTCAAAGACCGGTACGAATTTCAGAAACGCGGCACCTTGATTTCGAAAAAGAAAAAAGAAATTCATACGACTTATTTTATGCTCGGCCGTAAGCAAGCGGCTCTACTTTAGCCGCGACCTGCCCGGCCCCGGCACGGACGCGCCTGGACAGCCCGGCGCGGCGTAATCGAAGCTCAGCCAGGCGGTCAATGCAGCCTGAAATGCGTTTGCGGTTTCGACCCGGCGAATTGAGTATGACTGCATGCCGCAAGACCCTCGTCCGTCCGCTCCGCCCGCCTCCCGCGACTCCGCGCATATTGCCGATCGTTTCGCGAAGCGTCGCCTTTTGAGTATAATTCTCGTTTGGCCCCTGGCCTTCGCGCATTGCCATCGGCAGGTGGATATCGAAAGCGAGTTGAACGAGACGACCGCCTACGAACCCATTTCCAGCGCGCAGCTGCGGGCGCCGAAACTCGCGCCGGGGGCCGAGCGCTACTGGAGCCGCGGCAAGCAGTATATGATCGCGAGCGACGCACCTGAAGCTTCCCGGGCCGGTGCGGCGATGTATGCCGCCGGCGGCAACGCGGTCGACGCGGCCATCGCCGTGAGCTTCGCGGTTTCGGTTGTGCGCCCGCAATCGACGGGTCTCGGCGGCGGCGGCTTTATGCTCGTGCATCTGGCCGAAAGCAAACAGACCATCGCCTACGATTTTCGCGAACGCGCTCCGGCGGCGGCCGATCGCGATATGTACCTCGACGAGCACGGCAAGATCATTAAAGGCGCTTCGCTGAACGGCGCGCGAGCGGTCGGCGTGCCGGGCATGATCGCCGGCCTGGTGGCAGTCCATCGTCGGCACGGTTCGCTGCCGCTGGCCGACGTAATCGCTCCGGCTTTGAGCCTGGCCCGCGACGGATTTCCGGTCTACGAAGACCTGCACAAGATGATCGTTCGCATGCAGTCTTCCATTCAGGCAGACCCCGCGATGAGCGCCGTCTTTTTACCGGGAGGCCGGGTCCCGGCGGTTGGCGAAATCCTGGTGCAGAGCGACCTGGCCCGGACATTAGAAGCGATCGCGCGCGGTGGGGCGGCGCCCATGCACAGCCGGAACGGCGCCATCGCGAAAGATCTGGCGGCGTACATGCGCGACGCGGGCGGCATCGTCACCGCAGCGGATCTGGCGACGTATCGCGTGGGTGCGGGTGAGCCGCTGTGGGGCGAATACCGCGGCCATAAAATCGCGATCATGCCGCCGCCCTCGTCGGGCGTCTTCATTCTGGAAATGCTGGGCATGCTCGAAACCCGCGAGCTGCGCGCGCTGTATCAACGCGACTATGAAAACAACCCTTACGGTCGCCCGGCGCAATACGAACATTTCCTGGCGGAGGTGTTTCGCCGGGGGTATGCGGATCGCGCGAAACTCGGCGGCGATCCCGCGTTCTTTCCCGTCCCGACCGATGTTTTGAAATCGAAAGCATATACTCAGGAACGCGCGGCGGATATCGCCCTGGACGAAGCCGGCGAAAGCAAAGCTCTCAAATTTCCAAAGGCCGTGCGCGCGGCTGCGCCGAAGGCCTTTGTATTACAGAACGGCGGCCGGCGGCCGGAATCGCGCGAGACCACTCATTTTTCGATTCTGGATTCGCGCGGCGACGCGGTTTCTTCGACGCAGTCGGTGAACGTGATCTTTGGCGCCCGGGTAATGTTGCCAGGCTGGGGCCTGGTGCTCAACGATACCATGGACGATTTCAGCGCGGCACCGGACGAACCCAACGCCTACGGCCTGGTCGGAGGCGAAGCAAACGCGATCGCGCCAGGTAAGACGCCGCTCTCCAGCATGTCCCCGACGATCGTTTTCGCCAAACCAGGCGAGGCGCTCTGGAACGGCCGGGCGGCGACAGCCGTTCAGCCCGGCGAGCTGCGCCCCCGGCTGGTGCTGGGTTCCCCCGGCGGGTCGCGCATTATCACCGCGATTTTGCATACGATCGTCAACGACATCGACTTCCGGCTGCATCCCTACGCGTCGGTCGCGCGCGGCCGCATTCACCATCAATTTTTGCCGGACAAACTGTATTTCGCGGATTCGCCCGCCGGTCGGGGGCGCATCACCGAGCTGGAAGCCCTGGGCCATAACGTGGCCGACAGCCGCTGGCAGGCCAAAGTCTTCGCGGTGCGGGCCGACGCGGCCGGATTCGTGGGCGTCTCGGATCCTCGCGGCGACGGGCAGCCGGTCGGGGATCTGAATGCGGCGGTCGGTTCGGAAGCAAGCGAGCCGTAAAAAATGAGCGCGGTATCGTTAAAAAAGAGTGTCTGGCCGAAGATACTGCCGGTATCTTCTATAATATATGAATATCCGGCGCAACACTCAGGACACGAAGCAAATATCCGATGAGTATTGATCTGGAAGCCGCGGACCGATGGCGCGCCGTTCTCGCGCATAGCCCGACGCTGATTCATCGCGGCGACTGCTACGGGCTGGAACGTGAGAGCCTGCGGGCGCTGGCGGACGGACGTCTCGCACAAAGCTGTCATCCCAGGGCGCTGGGCTCAAGTCTTACCAGCAAATTCATCACGACCGACTTCAGCGAATCCCAGGTCGAATTTACAACCAGCCCCTATCGAACCATCGGCGGAGTGCTGCGCGAGTTGCGCCATTTGCAGATCTTCGCGCTGGAAGCCCTGCACTCCTCTGAGGATTCCTCCGGCGAAGGGCTGTGGCCGCTCAGTATGCCCCCGGCCCTGCCCGAAAGCGAAGACGATATTCCCATCGCCTGCTACGGCGACTCGGACCTGGGCCGGATGAAACACATCTACCGCCAGGGATTGGGTCGGCGCTACGGTCGCCGGATGCAAACGGTCAGTGGCGTACATTTTAATTTTTCGTTTTCGCGCCGTTTCTTTCGCGCCCTGCTCGACGCGCTACCCGGGGATTTTCAAGAACAGGAGCTGCAAAACGAGCTCTATTTTTCGATGATTCGCAATTTCCAGCGCGAATCCGTCTTTCTCATGTATCTCTTTGGAGCGTCGCCCGCCGTGGACGCGAGCTTTCTTTCGCATCCCGACGACCGCCTGAGCGCGATGGACTTCGACCCGCGCACGCTGTATGCGCCGCACGCGACTTCGTTGCGATTGAGCGATATTGGATATACCAATTCGAATCAGTGCGAGCTGGCAATCTCCTACGACAGCCTGGATGATTATATTCAAACCATGTGCCGCGCCGTGAGCAGTCGCAACCCGGCCTACAGCCAGTGGAATTTCGAACGCGGCGAACAGCTCAACGACTTTCAGCTGCAAATCGAAAACGAACACTACGGGGTCATTCGCCCCAAACAAACGCCTCAGAGCGACGAACGGCCGCTGAGCGCGCTCAAAGCCCGCGGCGTTCGCTATCTCGAAGTTCGCTGCCTGGACGTCGATCCGTACGATCCGGGCGGAGTTTCCGAGGAACGCATGGCTTTCGTGCATCTCGTGCTTTTGAAAAATCTATTGAGCGAAAGCCCGGCCTTATCGCGCGAAGACTGCAGCCTGCAGCGAGACAATCAAAAGCAGGTCGCCTGGCGCGGACGCGACCCGGCGCTACGGCTTCAGCTGGCCGGCAGCGGCGCGGGACCGGAAAATTTCCGCGACGCCGGCCGCCGCTGGCTTGAAGGCCTGACGGCGCTGGCTGAGCGTCTGGATCGCGAAATCGACTGCGACGAGCGTTATCAGAAAAGCCTGAACGTCCAGCGCGCGAAATTCGAAGACGCGGAATGTACGCCTTCCGCCCGCATGCTGCACGAAATGCGCGCAGAGCGTTTAGGGCATATCGATTTCGGGCTGCGCTTACTGGAGCGCCATCGCGGCGAATTGCAGGCCGCGGCATTGCCACTGCCCATGCGTCGCAAGCTTGAGACCGCGGCGCGTGAATCCTTCGTCCGTCATGCGGAAATCGAAAGCGCGGCGAAGAGCGCGCCCGGCGGCGCGGCGGTCGAACTGCCTGCGGTCTGTTCCGGATCATAAAACGGCGGCGCCCTGGCCTTATCCTTAGCTTCGTAGAGCGAAATCCCTTCGGCGACAGCCAGACCATAGATATATACAGGAAGCAGACAGTGTCCGAACAAACATCCGAGTTCATCTTAGCGGGCTATGAAGATCTGGAAATTTCAACGCAGATCATCATTCGCGATGCGCTGGCCCGGGGGCTCAAAGTCGACGTATTGAATCGCAAAGCCCACTGGCTGCGGCTCACGTCGCCGGATTCGGGGCGAATCGAATACATCAAAGAAGCGAGCAAGACCCGGCTGGATTCCTACATCACCTTCCTGATCATGGAAGATAAACAGATGAGCAAGCTCGTACTCGAAGAGATCGGACTGCGAGTGCCGCGCGGCGCCCACTATACGGCCGCCCCCGCCGCGATCGCGGACTACGCGCGGTACGCCAATCAGGCGATCGTCGTAAAACCGACCACGACGAATTTCGGAACGGGCATCAGCGTTTTGCAGACGCACGGCGAAGCCGATTACGCGACGGCGGTCGAGCAGGCTTTCACTCACGACGATTCCGTGATCGTCGAAGAATTCGTCGCGGGCATGGAGTATCGTTTTCTCGTGATCGGCGACGAATGCGTCGCCGTGGCGAATCGGGTTCCGGCGAATATCAGCGGCGACGGTACAAGCGATATTCGCGGCCTGGTCGCGAAAAAAAATCAGGATCCCCGGCGCGGTGTGGGGCACGTGACGCCGCTCGAAAAGATTCAGCTCGCGGAAACCGAGCTCGCGTATCTAAAATCGCAGGGGCTCACCCCCGAAAGCGTACCGGCCCGGGACGAACAGATTTTTCTGCGCCGCAATTCGAATATCTCAACCGGCGGCGATTCTCTCGATCGCACCGACGAGGTCCAGGCGGGCTATCGCGATATCGCGGTGCGGGCCGCCGCAAGCGTGTCCGCCCAAATCTGCGGAGTGGACATCATTATTCCGGATCTGGCGGCGCCGATTCCCGACGACTCTTACGCGATTCTGGAAATCAACTTCAATCCCGTTCTCTATATTCACAATTTCCCGTACGCCGGAGAGAATCGTAAAGTGGGCGAAAAGATCCTGGATCTGCTGGGCTTCTGATCTTCGCCGGCAGATTTCGAATTTCATCGAACCAGGTCATGGGCCATTCAGGCGTGCGTCGCACCGCCCGGCTTTCAATTCCCGGATGTTCAAAGCACGGCGAGCGACCGATTATACCGCCGTCGGCAGCGGAGTGAATCCGACCAGATCGTCGATGGTGACTCCGAAATAACTCGCCAGCACCGCCACGACGTCGACGGGAAATTCACGGCGGCCCAGCTCCATATCGCGCAGAGCTTCCGGCTCCAGCCGCACGCCGCAGACGGAATACACCGCTTGCGAAAGCGCTGCGGCATCGTCGAGTCCTCGGGATTTGCGATAACGAACGATCATGCGACCGGTCGTCAGTCTTATCATTCTCGTATTCATCTTCATACGGAATGGGACGGGGCGCCCGACGATCGGAGCGTTAGAATACAAAGAGATTTTCTTAAGCTTTGGAAACGATCAGACGTCGCCTCGCGCGGATACGGGGCGACGTCTGATTCGGCAGTCGTACGCGGACAGAACACGGCGACTCGCACCGAAAGCTGCCGCTTGAGGTACGTTTCAAACCGTCGCGAATTTATTTCGCAGATAGGAAATGATATCGCGGCTTTCGTACATGGAGGTGTCGCCGTCGGTCAGAAACGGAACCTGGTTGCGTCCGCCCAGTTGCAGCAGTTCTTCGCGGCCGGGAGTTCCCCGCGTCGCATTGATCAGTTCGTAGTCCCGCCCTTCGCTCAAACCCATACCGCGGGCTTCCTGCACCACCATCATGCAAAAGGGACACGACGGTGTTTGATAGATTTTTACCATTGTATTAACCCGAAACCTGTTTTTGAAGATCGCCGGACTGCGCCATCTGCACGACGATATCGTGGCCGCCGACGAATTCGCCGTCAATGTACAGCTGTGGAATGGTCGGCCAGTTGGCGTATTCTTTGATGCCCTGACGCACGTTTTCGTCGTCGAAGATATTGAAGCTGCCGTAGTCGACGCCCAGCTGATTCAATACCGACACCACGCCGGCGGAGAAACCGCACATCGGCTGCGCGGGCGTTCCCTTCATAAACAGAAATACTTTTTTAGATTTAATCGAGTTTTCGATTTTGTCTTTGAGTTCTTGATCCATGTCACCTGTACCTTGAGATAGTTGCTGTCCGCTTTCGAGCGGGTACTGAATAATTCGAAAATAAATTTGCGTTTCCGATGCGAGCGAATCGCCGCGGGGCCCCGCTACCGGGGTCGGGTTTCCAGAGCGAGGGCGTGTAATTCGCCCTTCAATTCCTCCGCCACCAGATCGTACACCATGCGGTGTTGCTGAATCAGACTCTTGCCCTCGAAGCCCGGATAGACGACGATCGCTTTGATATGCACCCCGTCGTTGTAGGGATCCTGAATTTCCACGCTCGCGCCCTCAAGCCCCTGTTCCAGTCGCGTCTTTAGTTCGTCCAGTGTCATACGATACCAACAATGTAAGCAGGCCCGCGGCGAATATCCAAAAAATTTTTCGGAATTCCGGTTCTGTGCGTTCTGGCCGGCCGATTCGCCCCGGGCTCAGCCGGCGGGTGTCGCGGCTTCGATACTCAGGGCGTGCACGCCGGATTGGAGCTCTTCGGCGAGGATTTCGTACACCCGGCGGTGCCGCTGCACCGGGGTCAGCCCCTCGAATTGCGACGAAACGATGCGCACCCGAAAATGACTGTTTCCGGTCTCCGGCGATCCGGCGTGACCGGCATGGGCCGCGCTGTCGTTGTGAACTTCGATTTCCCGCGGGTCCAGGGCCGCCCGGAGCTTCGCCTCGATCGCGGGCGTCCAATCTTCGCTGTGTTCCGCCATAGTCATAAGAACCCCGTTGCCCCCGGCGGTTACAGAACACAACGGATTTTCGCGCAGCCCCGGCGGGTCCGGAACCCAATCAAGCCTGGAATTCGGCCAGCACGATGGTAGCGTAGCTGCCTGGCGGCAGTCGAAAGCGAAAACGCAGTCCGCCCGCTTCCTGCTCAAAGCTCAACTCCAGCTCGTCCGGGAAGAGGCGCGCGGCGCGACGCGAGCCGTCCAGCCGTGCGCGCGCGAAATCTCCGGATTCGACTCCCGCCCTGCTGAGAATGTCGGCCTCCGCCGCCGCTGCGTCTTCCCGGGCCGCCGTCATCTTTTTGCCGAAAATTGGCCCGGTGTAATCGATTTCCCCCGCCGTCACCCGGGGCGCCTCCAGCCCGGCGTTTTCGACGACGAAGATTCCGCCGGACTCCCGCTTGCGGGCCACATCGCCGGTCAAAAGCTGCATAAACTCGCCGCGCTGGATTCGCCGGGCGAGCCATTGATTAAAAAGCTCCGACTGGTACGCGGAAAGCAAAAAGCGTTTGAGCCACTTGCCTGGCCGATCGCGGTTTTCGCCGAGCAGGATTGCGCGACCACGCGCGGCGTTATCGCCTTCGCGACCGAAGCGCTGTTCGCCGTAATAATTCGGCACGGCCTGGCTCTGGAGTGCTTTCCACTTCTGGGCGGCGAAGTTCAGGGCGTCCGGATGGGGATCGGCGACCAGGATTTCGAAGCGATTGCCGGCCAGGTGGCCCGTGCGCAATTTGTTGCCGTGCCGGCTTGCGTTCAGCACCTGAACGCCCAATTCGCTTTCGACCCGCCGGGCGACCTCTTCGGGGTCCTGCTTGTGCAGATGCAATGAGAAGGTCTGAGTGCTGCGAGCGTTGCGGTCTTTCAGGCCGGCGGTGCCGATATCCGCTTCGCGCAGATGAAAGAGGCGCGTCATGTCGCGAATGAGCGCGCGGGTTTCGCGATTCTCGCGGGTAAGCGTAAGATAGATGTGTTCCCCGGATCCGCTCGCCGTATACAGCGGAATCTCTTCGACGATAAAATGCGAAGCGTCCTCTTTCAGAGTACCGCCGATGCCGGGCAGGTCTTCGGTGACGAAGCTCAGGGGTTCCATTTGCGCCATATAGCGCGCTATGCTGGAACAGGGCCGCCCGGCGACAAGCAATTGGCGCGGCGAAGTCGGAATCTGCGGGGGGATGGAATCTCAGCCGCCCCTGACCGGATTACAGAACGCGTTTCAAGAGGTCCAATGCGAATAAATTCACAAGTGCGGTTTCGCCGGCAGGCGAGGTCTGCATCGAAGCCTGAAAAAAATTCGCGCTCTGTAAGCCGGTCAGGAGCGGCTGATTCGGGATCGGATTCGCCGTACAGCGCGCCCGATCCCTGTTACTCTACATTCGATCGCTGTCGATCAGTCGGTATACTCCAGGCGCATCGCCGTGTTGATGGAGTTGCTGCCCGTGCCGGTGTGGGTCATATTGTATGCCTTCCGGCTGGAGCTGTACTTGCTGCTGCTGTTCGTGCCCGGCAGCCAGAAGTGGCTGCTGTAACGCGAAGACTGATCGCAACGGCTACGGCTGCCGGTCGAGCTGTGACCACAGGTGCTGTGCAGTGCGACCGCACCGTCATCAGAGCCCGGCAGACGCCAGGATGCGTACCATACGCCGCGATAGCCGGCCAGAGCGTAGATGCCGACGCCTTTCATGTCGTTGTGGTTATAAGAACCACGAGCGTTGTTCACTTTCAGCGCGTTGTCCATTCCTCCGCTCGCCCAGAACGCCAGGTCGGCCAGTTCGGAACCGCCGGCTGCGCTGGAAGAAGCCATTACCATATCGATGTTGTAGTTCGTGGAGGTTTTATCCAGGAAATATTCCATCGCGTAGCAACCCGCGCTGTGGCAGATTACTTTGCAGTTGTTCGAGCCGGTGCAGCGAGCGTTGAGCACGCTGTTGATATTGGACTGCGCCCGGCAGCTGCCGTAGGTGCGGGGATCGGAAGACCCGTCGTAGCCAATGAAGTACTTCGTGTTCGAAGTATTGATATTCTTGGAGTTCCCCCAGTAGTTGTTCACATCCGAGGTGCCGGTTCCACAGTGGTTGCTGCCGGAGCGGCCGTGGATAAAAATCGTATAGTCTGCGGCACTGAGAGCGGCGGTTGACCCCACCATCAGAGCCGCTGAGATTAGAATCAATCCCAGCTTCTTCATGTTTTCACTCTTCCTAATTGTATTCAGCGGTTTATGTATCTGTGTAAAAGCCACCCGCGACCGCCTGCACGCGTTGCTCTGTTGCCGGCTCACTTTGCAACCGCCGTGCCCGATGAACGGAAATTCTGCCTTTTTTCTGATCACGCCTGCTCACAGAGGGGCCGTCCGTACCGGTTTTCACTAAAATGAGCTCCATTTCGGCTTTGTTCCTTTATACAGCCGCTTCTGTGAAGCCGCCAGGAACTGCCCGACTGATAGTTTGATACACAAGCTTCGTCTGCCACTGCTCTCGAAGGGGTTCGTACAACGAAAAAAAGCCAGAATCGCCAGATTTTTGGCGGCAAAAAATCGTGCAGTGGCAAAAATCTGGCAGTGGAATCCGTTTATTTTACCGTAAACTCGATGGGTCGGCTGGCTCCAACGCTGCTCACGCTGATCATCGGCGTCTACCTGCTGAGTTTGCGAGGCAAGACGATCCGCACCTATTTACTGGCAGGCTATTTCGTCGGTCTGACCCTGTTCAATTTCGGACATCTCTACGCCTATTCGGTCTTCGATCCGGCCGGCCGCTGGGGCTGGTATCTGGTTTCCGGAATCGGCTTCGCCCTGATCTTCAAGACGCGCTTCGCATATTTCCTGCCGGGAAACACCTTTCCGCGCGAGGAGCGGGTCGCGCTCTGGGTCACCGTGGTGCTTTCGAGTGCGGCCTGGCTCGAGTATGTGGTCCGCTCCGGCCTCACCAGTACTTTCTATTTCGAAAGCCAGTTCTACGGGGCGCCTTTCGTTTCGACGAGCGTGCCGGTCGTCGCCTTTTTGATTTTCGCCTGGGGTCTGGTCGTGCTCCTGCGCCAGAGCTTCGCCGGCGGAGGCGTGCACTACGGCGCGCTGGGTTTCGTGGTGTTGACCGTATTTGAGCTTTTGTCAAACGCCGTCGTTCTACTGCAGCGATTCGAAATCATTCCGGAAGGGGACGACGCGATCGCCATCGGCATGAACATGCTGCTACTCCTGCTTTTTTTCAGTTACGCCCTGCTCTATCTGAATCTGTCGAGCGAGCCGTCCAGTTTTGTGGCGAAGCTCGTGGGTATCAGCCTGGTTACGGTGATGGTCGTGATTTCGAGTCTGGGACTGCACCAGACCATTCAGGCCGAGTACGAGTACGATCGCGAACGTAAGTCGGATCTGCGACTGGCGATTCAGCGCGGTGCGAATGGACGCCCGATCAACGCACCCGAACGATTGGGACGCGACGCGAGCGGGCACCGCCACCCCGGAGCGGTCCGCTATATCGCGCGTATCCAGCCGGACGGCAGCGCGACGCTATTGTATTCCCTCGATGACGAAACTGAATTAAAATACCCCGCCCGCCCGCCGGAGGCCGACGGCGCGCCGCTCACCTTCGATCGGCGCTATCGCCAGCTGGGCGATCAGATCTACGTCGCCTTTCAGAGTGACTATAGCGCCGTCCTGCCGGGCGACGTCGACGCGGTTTTCGAAGTCGGCTTCGACTATCGGGCCTATCGCAACCATCTGCACAAGATTGCGCGTACCTATTGTTACGCGATACTGCTGGTCGTCGCCTTTATGCTGCTGGTCTTTCCGCTGTTCTTTCGTGCGACCGTGACCAGGCCCATGCAGCAATTGCTCGGACTCTTAGAACAGGCCGAACCAGAACACGGACAGAATTCCGGCGCCGGAACGGCCGAAGACGAACTGGCCCTGCTTTCGCGAACTTTCGCGCGTATGATGGGCCTCCTGAAAGAAGCGAAAAGTCGCTTTTATGAGTACAGCGAGCATATCGAAGAGGTCGAGCGAATCGTTTCTTCCCACGGCGGCGGCGAAACGATTCTGCGCGAGGTCGGCGACCGCAGCCTGCTGTACGCGAGCGGCGCCATGCGCGAAGTGATCAAACAGGCCGACCGCTTCGCGACCTTCGACCGGCCGGTGCTGGTCACCGGAGAAACCGGAACCGGCAAAGAATTGATCGCCCGATTAATTCACCAGGCCGGCCCGCGGGCCGAACGGCCTTTCGTCGCCGTGAATTGCGCGGCCATTCCAGGCAGCCTCTGGGAGTCCGAAATCTTCGGCCACGTGCGCGGCGCCTTCACCGACGCGCGCAGCGACCGCTCCGGGCGGGTCGCCGAAGCTGAAAACGGAACGCTCTTCTTCGATGAAATCGGCGAAATGCCGCTGGAGATGCAGGCGAAGCTGCTCCGGCTTTTACAGGAGCGGGTCTATCATCCCGTGGGCGGCGACGAATCGAAGCCGGCGCGCTGTCGCTTTCTATTCGCGACCAACCGCGACCTGCTGCAGATGGCGGAAGCCGGCGGATTCCGCGAAGATCTGTACTATCGCATCAACGTATTCCAGGTGAATATCCCTCCGCTGCGGGATCGCCGCGCCGACATTCCCGTCCTCGCGGATCACATTCTGAAAACCATCTGCGACGAAGCCGGCATGGATGCGGTCCAAACCGATCCCGCCGCCATGAACGCGATCGTCGCGTATCGCTGGCCCGGCAATATTCGCGAACTGGAAAATACACTCATGCGCAGCCTGGCGGTCAGCTCGCAGGGTTTCCTGAAGGCGGCTGATCTGCCGCCTGCGGTCGCCCGCTCCGCGCGGCCGTCGAATTATCCGGGCGCGCATTTCGCAGAGGGAACAGCGGCTCCCGGAACGGCTATCGAACGATCGTCTGCCATGGCGGGGCACGGCGATCTGCGTGCGAACGCCTCCGCGGTGGCGGCAAACTCAGGGCCGGACGCGCCTTTTCTGCCGCCGGATCAAAACTTCGACCTGGTTGTAAAAGGTTTTTCGAAGCGGCTGATCGAAGAAGCGCTGCACCGCTCCGGCGGAAACAAAACCCGCGCCGCGGAGCTCCTGGGCATGAAACGCAATCGTCTGCGCTATCAGATCAAAGAGCTGAATATCGAAGATTGAAACGGCGCCCGGCGGTCGCGCAATACCGCGCGCATACGCAAATACTCAGTTCGCCGAAGCGCTGTCAATTCAATCCGCACGGTCCGGATTTCTTAATCATCGTCCAGGGAGATCGATACGAGGTCGGCCACCGCAGCCGGGAGATCCGCGAAAACCGGAACGCTTTCGAGCAAAGCACGCGATTCGGGCGACTCATCGCGCCGGGCCAGGCTCCGCTCGCCCTTGCCGGTCCGAACCAGACGCGCAGGGACTCCCGCCGCTTGAGCCGCTTGCAAATCCGAAAGCGAATCCCCAACGAACAGCGCCTCTTCCGGGGCGAGCTGCGACTCTTCCAGTATTTGCAGAAGCATGCCCGGCCGTGGTTTGCGACAATCGCAGCCGTCGTCCGGACCGTGCGGACAATAGCGCAGATAGTCAATCCAATCGGACGAGGCGCCCGCGCTTGCGTCCAGGAGGCGGACGAGCTTCGCATGCATCGCGTGCAGCGTTGCTTCGTCAAAATAACCGCGGGCGATGCCGGACTGATTCGTGGCGATCGCCACAAGCTTGCCCGCGCGTTTTAAGCGAACGATCGCATGGAGACTTGCGTCGTACGGCCGAAACTCTTCGGGCGATTTGATATACGCGTCGCTGTCCTCGTTCACGACGCCGTCGCGGTCCAGGATCACGAGCCGGGGGCGATGACCCGCTCCGCTCACGTGCGAATGCCGTAACCGCGATTCAGGATGAACAGGTTCGTACAGAACAACGCGACCAGAAACACGCCGCCCCCCGCGAAACTCAAATACACGGGTATGTCCGATACGCCCAGGAAGCCGTAACGACATGCGTTAATCATGTACAGAATCGGGTTAAAGAGCGAGATCGTATAAAAGGGTTCCGGTAACATTTCCACGGAATAGAAGATGCCGCCCAGGTAGGTCAGCGGCGTTAAAATGAAAGTCGGCACAATCGAAACGTCGTCGAATTTCCGCGCGAAGATCGCGTTTAAGAAACCGGCCTGGGTGAAGATCGCCGAAGTTAAAAGCACCGTCCCGACCAGCACGAAGGGATTGTGAATCAGCACTCCCGAAAAGAATACCGAAACCACGGCGACCAGAAACCCGACCAATAGACCCCGAACCATCCCTCCGGCCGCGTAGCCGAAGATGATTACGCTATTGGGCACCGGCGCCACCAGCAGCTCTTCAATGCTCTTACCGAAGCGCGCACCGAAAAAAGATGAGACCACGTTCGAATAGGAATTCGTAATCACCGACATGAGAATCAAGCCAGGAACGATGAATTCCATGTACGAAAAACCCTGCACTTCGCCGATGCGCGCCCCTACCAGTCGCCCGAAAATCAAAAAGTACAGCGACATCGTGATCATCGGCGGGATCAGGGTCTGCACCCAGATGCGCAGAATGCGGGTCACCTCTTTGGTAACAAGGGTCTTCAGCGCCACCCGCGCGGTCTGAAAATTCGCGCTGCGGGCGGGGTGCATCTGGTTCAGTGGATTCATGAGCTCTGCCGCCGGGCCGGGTTGTTCGTATTCTGCGCGCTTTGCGTTTGATTCGTTTCGGATTTTTCGGAGGACTCGACCAGCCGCACGAATAATTCCTCCAGACGATTGGCCTTTCCACGCATGCTTTTGATCCCGACCCCGAGGCGGTTGAATTCGGCGAAGAGCGAATTGACGTCCTGGCCCCGTTTGATCTCGACTTCCAGGCAGGCCGGTTCATTCAGCCGGGCCGTGAAACCTTCGAGGGCCGGCGCTTCGTTGCGATCTTCGGCCAGGTCGAATAAAAAGGCTTCGACGTCGAGCTGATCAAGGAGTTCGCGGGTGCCGGTATTCTGCACGATTTTTCCGTGGTCGATGATGGCGATGTTGCGGCACAGGGCTTCCGCCTCTTCCAGATAGTGCGTGGTCAGGATAATGGTCGTGCCCCGGGCGTTCAATTCGCGCAAGAAGTCCCACATCGAGCGACGCAATTCGATGTCGACGCCGGCCGTCGGCTCGTCCAGGATTAACAGTCGCGGATTGTGCATTAAGGCCCGGGCGATCATCAGCCGGCGTTTCATGCCGCCCGAGAGCCGCCCGGCGGCTTCGTCGCGCTTGTCCCACAGGCCCAATTGCTGCAGCACCGGCTGCGCGGCTTCGATGGCGGCCTGGCGCGGGATTCCGTAAAAGCCGGCCTGGTTGACCACGATCTGTTGTACCGATTCGAATATATTAAAATTGATTTCCTGGGGCACCACTCCCAGGTTCGCGCGGGCGTTATAAGGATCGACATCGATGTTGTGCTCGAAGACGCGGATGCTGCCGCCGCTTTTGTTCACCAGACTGCTGATGATGCCGATGATCGTCGTCTTACCCGCTCCGTTTGGGCCGAGCAGCCCGAAAAAATCGCCCTGCTGAACGCATAAGTCTACGCCCTTCAGGGCCTCGACGGCCCGGCCTTCGCCTTTGCGTCCGGCCGCGTACGTCTTGGTGAGTCCGCGAATTTCTAACGCGGGAACCGATTCATTCTGATTCAAGGCGTCTCTTCTCCAGTCGAAGTTCGCGCACGCGATTGAAAGGGCGCCAGGGCGTCTTCGATGCGGTCGGTGACGCCGCATAGTTCCGCTACTCGCAGGAGAACCTGATCGACGAGCGCGTCCGGGCAGCTTGCTCCGGAGGTGACCAGAATCTCAAGCGGCGCGGTCGGTCGCGTCAAATCGGGCAGCCAGTCTTCGGTCGTGCGCACTCCAGCGTGCAGATCGAGATGACGAATCCGGCGATCGTCGAGGATTTCGTCCGCGTCTTTGATATAATAAGTCGGCATGCGTTCTTCGAGCAGTTCGACCAGGTGCGAAGTATTCGAAGAGTTGTAGCCGCCGACGACCAGGGCCAGATCGCCGTTCGAGTCGAGCAAGCCCATCGTCGCGTTTTGATTTTCCTGAGTCGCGTAACACAGAGTATCGCGCGTATCTGCGAAGTGTTCTTTTAGACGCTCCGGGCCGAAACGATCGGCAATCGCGCTCTTGAGCAGATTGCTGATCGACTGAGTTTCTGTCGCGAGCATGGTCGTTTGATTCACCACGCCGATGCGTTGCAGGTGCTCGGTGGGACGAAAATCGTCCGAATAGCGGCCGGCGAAATACTCGTCGAAACGTGCGAAATCTTTTTCGCCGCGAATGAACGCCGCGAGGACTTCCGCCTCGGCCATGTCGCGAATGATCAGCGAAGGCGCGTCCTGGCGGGCGTGGCTATAGGTCGCGCGAGTTTCTTCGTGCGTATCGCGGCCATGAATGATTACCGCGTATCCCTGGCGGCCGAGCTGCGCCGACCGGTTCCAGACTTTCTCCACGAAGGGACAGGTGGTATTGTACGTTTGCGGATTGATGCCCTGGTCGCGCAGCTGAGCGAATAATTCGACCGTGGTGCCGAATGCGGGCACGATGACCACGTCGTCCGGACGCAGTTCCGAAAGCGGAACGAGCGAGGTTCCGTCGGTTTGCATAATAAAACGTACGCCCCGCTCGATCAGATCCTGATTGACGTGCGGGTTATGAATCATTTCGCTGAGCAGGAAGACGCGCCGGTCGGGGTTCTCTTCGATCGCCCGGTAAGCGATTTCGATCGCGTTTTCGACTCCGTAGCAGAAACCGAAGTGGCGGGCCAGTTTGAAACGAATCCGTCCCAGATCCAGAATCGAAGGGCTCATATCCTTCTTATAACGGTCATCGCTTCGTCGCGCGGCTTTGATCGTCGCGATAATTGGGGAACGATAGAACAGCGGTATGTCAAATTCGCGGGCCATAAAGCATCTCTCGCAAGCCGATCAGGATTCCGGGCCAGTCTCGCCGGCCCCGGCTCCCTGTCAATATAGCACCGCGACCGCCGCCCGCACCAGGCGCACGGCCCCACCACCCGGGTGCCTGCTGCGATCGCTGCGCTGGGCGTGGTTCCCGCTCGCTCTGGCGGGCGCCCCGGGCTGCCTGCTGGTGAACCGGGGCAGCCAGCAGCCGGGCACGATGGTACTGGCAGTCGTTGGATTCTTTTTATTGTACATTGGACTGCGTTTTCTGCTGGCCCGCATACATCTGGATTCCGGTCGCAACGCTGGAGAGCATGGCCAGGACCAGGGCGAAACGCCCGCCATCGTTCGATTTTTCGGCGGCGTGCTGGCCGGCCTGGTCATCTTTCTCGCCTGAGGTTGCGACTGCACACAGCTCTATTTTGCGCTCGCGTCCGTTCTTTCTCATCTGCTCATGAACAAAACCCTGCTCTACTACTCGTTGCTGCAAATCCCCGGCTTAACGATTCTGGGCCTCGCACTGGCGGCCGCCGTGCAATTCGAATGGCTGGGCGTCCCGCTGGCGGCGGGGATCTTGGTTGCCTGGTTGATTAAAGACGCGGTGATGTATCCGTTCGTAAAGAGCGCCTTCGAACCGCCCCCTCCAGGCGACCGGGGACCCGCGGGGCTCGTCGGGGCGATCGGCACGACGACTCGCGAACTCAATCCGCAGGGTTTTGTGCGGGTGCGCGGGGAGCTGTGGCAGGCCGAGTGCGTCGCGGTTTCCGAATCGTCCGCGTCGCCAGCCGAAGTCCCGGCGGACCGCGAGGTACGAGTCGTTGCCGCGCGCGGTATGATGTTGCTGGTGGAGCCGCTGGAAATAAAGAATTGAAGCGCTTCGCCCGAAAGCGAGCGCCGGTCGCAGCGATTGCGGATGCGCGTTTTCACGAGGGCCAGAAAATGGCGCTCGTATGAGTCGAGTGTGCCTGGCAATGACGATCGCGCTGGCTGGCTGGATGGGATCCTGCGCGGTGCCGGTCGTTACGGAATTCGACGGCGAACTCGACGCTGCGATTGTTCCGCTGGACGGCGCGAATAAGACGATGCGTTTCGTTTCCGGCGGCTGGTTCGCGCGCGGGGCGCGCCGCGGCTCCGGTTTATCACAGGCGACAGCGGACACCGGCGGCGTACACGAAGCGCATCGGCCGGACGAATATCCCGGCCGCCGCGTCGGGGTATCTTCATTTTATCTGGACGAAACCCCGGTCACATATCGGGACTTCGCTCCTTATGTGCGCGCGGCCGGCGAAAAACGCAATCATCACTGGGACTACCCGATCTACAATAAACCCGAGCAGCCGGTGACCGGTCTCAACTGGTACGAGGCAGCCTGCTATTGCAACTGGCGCAGCGCAGGACTCGGACTCGAGGCTGCCTACACCGACACCGGCGACCGCGATCCGTACGGCTATCCCATCTGGGAACGATCCGAGGACGCCGCGGGTTTTCGTTTGCCGACCGAAGCCGAATACGAATACGCCGCTGGAGGCCGCACACGAAGCGATGACGGAAGCCCGGCGAGCGTGTATCCCTGGGGCGACGCATTTGACCGCCGTCTGGCGAATTACGACGAAGGCCGCGGCGTCCCGCGCGGTCGCTGGTGGCGGCTTTCGAAAGTGCGCGATCAGCATCGCAATGAATACGGACTTTACGGCATGGTCGGCAACATCTGGGAATGGAGCGACGATTGGTACGCCGCGAACGCGTACGAAAATGCCGACGCGACGAATCCACGCGGACCTTCCGATCCGGAGCGCTTCGTTAAGAGCATGCGCGGCGGCAGTTGGGGCAGCTTTCGCCCGGAAGACCTGCGCACTCGACGACGCAGTTTCAGCGCTCCCGGGGCCTATCATTTCGACGTGGGCTTTCGCTGTATGCTGCCGGCGGAAACGGTCCACCGTCTGAAGCAGCAGCGTCCCGCGCGCATCGCCCCCGAAGCGCGCCACCCGCGCCATATATCGCCACGCTCCGCGGACGAAAACCTGCCCCTGCCGCCCCTGTGTCGCGCACGGGTTCAAAGCGCTCCGCCCCGGGAGACCGACGCCCTGCGCAGACAGCTGCCGATCGACGCGCGTGCTTTCGGCGACGATTTTCGCCGACGCCTGGCCGACTATCTGGCGGACTATTTCAACGAGAGCGTATATTTTCGCAGGCGCGTAGACGCCCAGCAAAAGCTGACTCCCCGGGCTCTGGCCGATCTGATTACTGACGCCTCGCTGCGCTATCGCGTGCATCCGCTGTTTTTAACCGGCATCATGCGCGCCGAAAGCGGCATGGGCACGGTCAGCTTTCCGCGCTGGTTTAATAGCCCGATGGCCTATCACTGGCAGAACGCGAAGATGCCGAACGGCTTACCGCAGTATCGTCCGGCGCCCAACCGCAATCGTAAATATCGCACGCTCGCGCAGGGCTTCGACGCATACGCCCGCGGCGTGCGGCAGCGTTTTTATATCGACGCCGCACGCGGGGACCTCTATCGCTTTCACTATATCTACGTAGGTTACGACGCGCAGGAATGGATGACCGCGCTTACGACGGTGTACCGGGAAGTGCTGGGCGTCCGTTTTACGAAGAGTTTCCCGGAGCGCGACTGCGGCCGGCTGATCTACCTGGACTGGGAGGAGATCCGCTGAGGTGTCGTATCTATAGTCGTCCCTGTAGTCGTCCCTGTAGAGGAAAGCAATGAGGCAGTTACAATGATTAGAGCGAGCTGCAACTGCGGCGCGGTCGAATTTGAGATTCGCGCCGACATCACTGAGATTTTCGTCTGCCATTGTTCGATCTGCAGACGTTTCAGCGGGACTCACGGCGCGACAGTCGTGATTGTCCCCGACGACGCCTTCGCCTGGACGCGGGGCGCGGATCAAGTCACGACCTGGACGAAACCCGTCGGCGACTGGCAGTCGTCGTTCTGTAAAATCTGCGGATCGGCCCTGCCCGGCAGGAACGACCCGGCCCATCTGTACGTGCCCGCGGGTTTAATTCCAGCCCCGGCTGATCGCAATCTGAAAATCGCGCATCACATCTGGGTCGATTCGAAGGCCGGCTGGGACGAAATTGCGGATAGCGGGAAGCAGCACCCGCAGGCCTTTCAGGGCTGAGCGCGGCTCAGATCTCTTCTTCGTTCTTCGTAGAGCCGAGCAGTTCGTCGGGGATATCGTCGATGGTATCGCCGATCTGAATGCAGAGCCGGCTGCCGATCTTGCCGGGGCGGCACTTGAATTTCTGGCGATCGCCGACTTTGACGGTCATATCCGACTTGATATGGGTCTGACCCAGTTTGATCACGTCGCCCATATTCAGCGAAAGAATATCGGAGAGCGGGAGTTCCGTTTCGCCGACGTCGCAACGCAGGGGAATCGTAACCTGGTCCAGACGTTCCTGAATGATCGCCTTATTCTCGTCCGCTTCGCCGCGGCGAATTGATGAATACCAGTACTGCGCCGAAAGCTTGGAGATGATCGGTTCGATCGTGATATAGGGGATACAGAGGTTGGTCATGCCTTCCACGTCGCCCACTTTCGTTTCGAGCGTAATCAATACCACCATATCGTTCGGCGGTACGATCTGCGCAAACTGAGGATTGGTTTCGATATTGCCCAGGCGGGGGCGTAAGTCGATTACCGTCGACCAGGCTTCCCGTAAGTTCCCCAGAATCCGAACGATGATGCCTTCCATGACCGACATCTCGATATCGGAAAGTTCCCGGGTGATCTTGGTCGGCTCGCCCGGACCGCCGAAGAGGCGATCGATAATCGTAAATGTAATGCTGGGATCGATTTCGAGAACCGCCGAACCCCGCAGCGGATCCATGTTAATCACGGCCAGAGTCGTCGGGTTCGGAATCGAACGGATAAATTCTTCGTACGTTAGCTGGTCGACCGAGCCCACGTGCACCGACACGAGCGCGCGCAGCTGCGCGGAGAGCGCTGTGGTCGTCAGACGCGCGAAGGTTTCGTGCATCATCTGCAGCGTGCGAATCTGGTCCTTCGAGAATTTATCCGGACGGCGAAAGTCGTAGATCTTAACTTTCTTCTGTTCGCCGACCGCGGTATAATCGTCGGGGTCGACTTCGCCCGAAGAGATGGCGGACAATAGCGCGTCGATTTCGTCCTGGGATAAAATTTCGGTCATTGCGTGTTTCCGTTCTGTTTATCTGCGCGTGCGCTTATTTCATCTGCTTCGCGTTCGTATTTCTATTCGATTGCGGCGTTACAGGCCGGCCCGACTCACCGGATCAATCGAGCCTCGACGTAGACGATCTTCCAGAATCCACGATTTTCGTCGCGTCCCGGTTCGAGCGTATAGGTGTATTCATACTGTAAAACAAAGCCGTCGCTGTCGCGCACTCCCAGAACCTTCACGAAAGCCCGTCCGTCCGGCAGCGCCCGTCCGGCGGCGTCCCGCTCGGGCTCCACGCCGGTGACTTTGAAGCGCACCAGGCGGTCGGCGGGGTTGCCGGTCAGATAGGTGGCGAATTCGCGTAATATTTCCGCGCGGTCCTGACTGCCGCTCTGCACGTAGCGGGAAGCGTAACGGTCGTAGGCAGTAATGTACCGCGGCAGTTCCAGATATTTCAAATAGTTTTTCCAGTTTTGCCGCATTTCCGCGCTGAGAAATAGAAAGATCGTCTCTTCCGGACTGATCCGGGGCCGGCCGCCGTTCGAACCCGGCTCGTCGTCGCGCAGGAGCGGAGCCGGCGCGGTTTTGCGCGCGTCGATGCGAATGCGGCCGGTGTCGCCTGAACGCACGAAATACTCGAAGCGCTGGTCGGGGAAGAAATAGGCCGAAACCCGGTATTCGGAGCCGGGGGTCAGCTCGTAAAAATCGTTCAGATAAAAGGTCTTCTCGAAGGTTTCGCCGGGATGCAGAATCACCTCTTTGGTCAGATCGCCCTGGAAATCGACGACCGTCCGGGTGCCGTGCTCGCGGGCGTTGTAGCTGCGGGAATTGAAACGGACCGGAATTTCGCGGCCTTTGCGGTCGGTGACCAGAAAACGATAGGTGCTGATCGGCCGGCTGGACGGATAGATGCGAATGACCTGGTAGCCGGCGTTGCGAACCCGGAATTTCAGGGGGATATCCTCTCCGGCCCGAAACTGGACCCGCTCGAATTCCAGATTCACCTGGCCGTAGCGACTCCAGTAGTCGATGCTTTCGTCGCCGCGCATATCCCGCCGGGTTTCCGCGGCGGCCGGCGAGAAGTGCGCGACCAGCAGGAACAAACCCAGCAGAATCAGAAGATTTTGAAATCCAGTTCGGCGCCCGAATGGAGTCACGGATTGCATATCATTCATAATATCGGCCGCAAATTGAATCTCATTGCCCGCTTTTTTCCCGGTTTCGGCCTTTTAAAAATTAATATATTTACACTCTTTTGAAAACTGCGGATACTATTGGGCAGCCATGCAGAGCCACATTGTCATTGCGGACGATCATTTTCTGATTCGCAGCGGTTTGCGAATTCTGCTCGAATCGGAGCCCGACCTGCGGGTCATCGGCGAGGCGGAAAACGGGCCGCGCCTCCTCGAAATCCTCGCGGATCGCAGCTGCGATCTGGTGATCCTGGACCTTACCATGCCGGCTCTCGACGGCGGTCTGAGCACGCTCAGTCTCATTCGCCAGGAGCATCCCGGGGTGGCGGTGCTGGTGCTGACCGTACACAAAAACCAGGAAACCATCGCCCGGGCGTTGAACCTGGGGGCCCGCGGTTACGTAATCAAAGAAGAAGCCGAGGGCATCATCCTGGGCGCGGTGCGCAAAGTGCTTTCCGGAGAGATCGCGATTTCCACTGGTTTCTCCGGCGAACGTCCCGGCCAGTCGACATGCGGCGCGCTCGCCAATCAGAACCCGCCGGCCGCGCGACCCGATGACGACTCACTGGCCCTGTTGTCGGGTCGCGAGCAGGAAGTACTGCACTGTGTCGCCCGCGGTTATACCAGCAAGCGGATCGGCGCGGAACTGGGCATCAGCCATACCACCGTTAATAAACACGTCGAACACATTAAGCAGAAGCTGGGCATCAATCGCAAGGCCGGGCTGATTCGCTTCGCGCTCATGCGCGGCATTCACAACTAAAATCCTGGCGGGCGTTAGACCAGGCTCAGGCCGCCGTCGACCGTTAAAACGCTGCCTGTAATATAATCGTTGATCATCAGCGCGTGATAGGCCTGAGCCAGCTCCGGCGCCTGGCCGAGGTGGCGTACCGGCAGTTGCTCCTCCGCCCATGATCTCAGCCCCTGCGCCTGTTCGGCGTCCCAGACTCCCGTCTCAACTACCCCCGGCGCGATGATGTTCACGCGGATCGGAGCCAGCTCCACAGCCAGCGCTTTGCCGAAGGCGGCGACCGCCCCGCTGGCGGCGGTCATTACCGCGGCTCCGTTATTCGAAGGCCGATAGATCGCGACGCTCGAAGTCAATGTGATCGAACCCGATTTCGAAATTCGTTCGGCTGCGGCCTGGCAACAATGGAACGCACCCCAGAATTTTTGCATGCCGCGCCGGGCGGTTTCGAGTTCCATTTTCTGGATCGGCGCGAAGAGTTTCGTTTCGTCGGCCACCGCGGTTATCACGAGATGATCGAAGGCGCCGAAGTCCGCGAATGTGGACGCGACTGAGGAAGCATCCAGCATATCCATACTATGCAACGAAAAATCGCCTGTGTACTCCGCGCTGGCTCGCTGCAATTTTTCGAGCGAACGGCTGACCATTCGCACGGACGCGCCGGCTTCGAGACAGCTTTCCGCCAGGGCCCGGCCGATGCCGGACGAAGCACCCACGATAACGACGTTCTGATTTTTCAATTGCGACATAGTAGCGTATATCTCCCGCCATTCTGAACTGAAAGCTATGGATTCGCGACGATTCCCCGACCCTTACGGCGCAACTCGTCAAGAAAGCGCGGGTGTGCAGGAGCCCAACCAACGGACCGCGCGGCGCGCGTATCGATTTCGAGACTGCCGGACAGCATCTGCGTCCAACCGGGCCCCCATCGATCAAGTGCGGTGGACCGATCGATGCTTACGGCTCCCAGTCGCAATTCCAGACGCCCGGCGAGCGCCGCGGCGACCGCGCCTAATTCGACGGTTTCATCGGCGACGTTAAAAACGCCCTGAATTCCGGAGTCGACGGTCGTGCGCGCGGCGAAGGCCGCGAGATCCGCGACGTGTCCACAGGACCACCGTTGTCCGCCGTCGTTCAGATACTCGGCCGATTGTGTTTCCAGCGCCCGCTCGATTAAGAAGCGGGGCGTCGCGCCGCCTCCGTCGCCGTGCAAAATCGCGGCCGCTCGCAGTATGACCCGGCGTCCGGCGCGCGATTCCGGAAGCCCGAGCGCGCTGCGCTCCATATCGGCCAGCCATTCGGGGGAGCGCGCGTTTGGAGCCTCGTCCTCCCGCGCGGGACCGTCCGGCGTTTCGCCGTAAATCGAAGAGCCGCTGATGTAAATCAGAGTCTGCGACGATTGCAGCTCTTCCGCCACGGCGCGCAGCGCGCGCAGCCCGCTCTCTCCGCCGGCGGATGCCGCATAGATCACGGTATGCGCCGACCGGCATTGGATTCGTACTCGTTCGAGATCACCGAGATCCAGAGGGACAGCCTGCACGCCTGCCGCGATCAGAGCTTCGCGCAGCGGCGTTCTGCGGTGAGCCCCGAGCACTTTTAGTTCGGGATTGCGAACCAATTCGCTGCAGATCGCGGACCCGATCCAGCCGGCTCCGCCGATGACGAGCACCTGTCGCGTTCGCATACGGACAGCGCGCCTGTGAAGCAGCAGACTTCAACACTATTGTCCGGCTGCGATTCTATTTTTTCGTCAAAGCTTTGGGCAGAATTTTGCAATTTTATATAAAGCGAATGGCATTCATCTTTACCCGCCCGGGCACGAGCCGCATGCATCTCACGCGTGTTCGCCTGGAATGATTCCAGCGTGCAAAGTGCAGACCAGGAATCACAACGAACATCGACAATTTCGCTTACGCAGAACTGCGTAGATTTTATGGTTGCCCCTTCTTAAATATAATTATAGAAAGCAACAGGATACTATAAGTATGCTGCCGGGCTTTTTACAGGAGCGAGTCGATCGTTTTCATCAGCAGCGTATAGATCGCCATGGCGGCAAAAACGTATTCAACGGCCGCATCCCTGGACCCGGCGCGCTGCTCTTAAACGGCAACGACTATCTCCATCTGGCGCGACACCCCGCCATCATCGAAGCCCAGGTCCGCGAACTGCGTCGGTCCGGCAGCGGCCCGCAGATGTCGGCGGTGTTCTTAAATGAAGTCGACGGCCCCTGTACGCGTCTGCAACGACGCTTCGCGGACTGGACCGGTACGGAAGCCGCCGTACTCTGTCAGTCAGGTTATGCGGCCAACGTCGGGCTGATCCAGGCGATCGCCGACCGGCGGCGGCCGGTCTATCTCGACCGCTTCGCGCATATGTCGCTGTGGGAAGGCGCCCACAGCGCCGGAGCCAGGGCGCGGATGTTTTTACACAATCGTCCCGAACATCTCGAAGAACGCATTCGTCGCTTTGGACCGGGCACGGTGATCATCGACGCGCTGTATTCGTCCATCGGCACCGTGGCGCCGTTACGCGAGATCGCCGCGGTGGCCGCCCGGCACGATTGTACCCTGGTCGTCGACGAATCGCATTCTCTGGGAAACTATGGTCCCGGCGGCGCGGGACTTGTCGCGGAACTCGGTCTGACGGCGCAGGTCGATTTTATCACGGCGAGCCTGGCGAAAGCTTTCGCGTCCCGGGCCGGGCTGATCTGCGGTCCGAAGCGAGTGCTTTCGTACTTTCCGTGGGAGTCCCGCCCGGCGATCTTTTCGACCATGCTCGAACCGCACGATTTCGCGCGGCTCGCGGCCACTCTCGACGTGATCCAGGGCGAAGACTGGCGACGCCGGCGGGTGCACGCGAACAGCGCGACCCTGCGCAATCATCTAATCCTCGAGGGCTACGAGTGCGCCGCGATCAGCAGCTCTCCGATCATCGCGCTGATCGCCGGTTCGGAAGAGAATACTGTGCTGTTGCGCGACAGTCTGGAAGCCTTCGACGTCTTCGCGGCCGTCTTCGTAAAACCGACCACCCCGCCGGAGCGCACGCTACTCCGGCTATCGGTCCATGCGGGTCTCGAAGCAGGGGATCTGGCCCGGATCTGTCACGCGCTGTCCAGCGTGCGGGCTACGGTCCGCCCCGCCGATTGGCCCGACCCGTGGGTCGCCTGAGCGTCGCTTCGATCTCCCGGTGTCCCGGGGTCGCCGCTGGCAGCGAGCAGGGCCGGAAAGCGGAGCTCGAATTCGGTGAAGCTCCCCGGCTGCGAACGAACCGTGATTTCGCCGTCGTGATCGCTTAGAATTTGCCGCGTATTCCAGAGACCAACGCCAATTCCGGCGCAGCCGGGTTTGGTGGTATAAAACTGATCGAAGATTCGCGGAAGATCGCCTGGCGCGATGCCCTCGCCGGCGTCCCGGACCAGGATGCGCGCCTGACCGGCCGAAACGCCGCTGTGAGCCACGAATTCAATCAGGCCGGCCCCCTGGCGTCCCGCGCGATGGACGGCGTAGATCGCGTTCTTCAGCAGGTTATAAAAGACGCAGATCAGCAGATCTCGCTGCCCTCGAATATAAAAACGAAAGTCCCCGCGGATTTGCACCAGCTCGCGTTCGCCCGCCGAAACAAACGGATAATTCGCGATTGTTGTTTCCAGCAATTCCTGGACGAGCAGCGGCGGCATTGCCTCGACGCCGCGCCCTGCGGACCCGCTCTTTTCGCGATTCGCGTTCAGGAGCAACATATCGATCAGCGTTCCCGCGTGGTCCGCCTGGTCGACGATCTGGCGTTTGAGCATGCGCATCTGTGCCATCCGCGTCGCATCCAGACGCGGCGCTTCCTGGCGCGGCCGGTAGTGCTCATCCAGCAGTCGCGAGAGTCCCGCCAGACCGATTTTGATTCCGGCCAATGGGGTGCGAAGCTCGTGGGCCATTTGAGCGCCCATCAACATCATCGCCCTGCTCTTTTCGCGCCGCATGATTTCCGCGCGCAGATTGAAAGCGCTGCCCATTACGAACAAAAAGATGAACAACAAAAGCTCGCGGGGATGCAGTTCCGCGGCTGCGAATTGCTCCGGAGACGCGGTCGCCGCATAGACGCCGATCGCGAGCCCGGCGCCCAGTAACTGGATACAGATCAAATTCCAGACGTCCACCAGCAGGATCGTAAGAAAGCAGGCGACCAGGGTCGACATAACCCAGACCGCGCTTCCCTGATTCTGCAGGAGCATATAGGTAAAAAAGAACGGAAATACGTAGATCAGAGTCAGGCCGGCGTACAAATTCAGCCAGCGTTCGCGCAAACGAATCGGCCACCGATCGCTCAACGCCAGACCGCCGGCCAGCAGCGCTCCCAGCAGCCGCAGCCCCAGGTTTTCGTAGGGCTGCACGAAACAGTACTTCCAGATCGCCCAGTAAAATATGAAACAGAAAGCGCCGAGGCTTCCCATCCAGCGGAAATTGGGTTCAAATTCCTGAACGCTGCGCGCGAAATTGGCGGCCAGCCCCTGAAGAATCCGCCGCGACAGGGTGCGAACGTTAATAGACAGGCGCACGAAGGATGCTCGCATACAATCCAATCGCCCCACAGGCGCCGGAGGCGCAGAGCAGGGTCACAGAAATTGTAAGTCGCAAACAGGACGTGTCAATTCAAAGCAGAGCTTTCGGACCCATCGGCCCCTTCGAACGGATTACCAGATTCTCTCTAAGCTGGCCGATCAGGCGACGCCCGGGGAAACCCCCAGGCGCTCCGCGTCGGCTGCCACCCGCGCCAGCTCGCCGCTCAACCCCGCCTCCGTCGCCAGTTGATGAGCTTCGCGCAGACATTCGGCGGCCCGCTCCGCGAACCAGGGAGCCCGGCCGGATTTCCCGGCCAGAAAAACACCATATTCACGGAGGGCCGGAACCAATGTCATAACATAAGCCGCTTTCCGCGCGGACTCGACCGCGAATTCGAAGTACGCCTCGGGCCGCGGGGGCAGTCCGGTCAGCCCGCCGATCTGATCCAGCAGTTGCTGCGCTTTCGGACCGAGCTTATCGGCCGCGTGCGCCAGAGCCAGGGCGATGCCCAGATGCGTGCGCCCGTTTTCGACGTCCGAACCGCCGAGTCCCTTCATATTCTTTAAGTGCTGGAGCCCGGCGTTCAGCGCCTTCGCGACCTGTCCCTGGCGCGCGAAAGTACACGTTAAATAGGCGAAAACATAACCGTAATAGCCCTTTGCTCCGATCGATTTCATGACGACGAATGCTTTCTCGAACCAGCGAATAGTCGCGTCGTATTCCTGCTGCTGATAGTGAGCCGTGCCGATGCTGAAGTGCGCGTACGCCACCGCGAGCTGTTCGCCCAGATCTTCGGCGTGATCGAGCGATTCACGATAGAGTTCGAGGGCCCGGCCGTACTCTCCGCGGCGGCTTTCGATCACTCCCAGATTGAGAAGCGAAGCGGAAATGCCGCTGCGATAACCCATCTCTTCGTATAAATCGTGAGTGCGCTGAAAGAATTCGCGGGCTTCGCCCAGCCGACCCTGGTACTGATAGATCACGGCGATGTCGTACATCGGGTAGGTCGCGTACCGCCGGTCGCCGAGTTCTTCTTCGAAAATACGCAGCGACTCGCGGTAGTTTTCCATGGCCCGTTCGTACTCGTTGCGATCGCGATGGACTACGCCGGTATAATACAGATTCAGAGCGTAGCCGCGCCGATCGCCGCTCGACTCTTTCGCGGCCTTGCCTTCGGCGTAACATTCCAGAGCGTGATCGTACTGGCCGAGACTCCAGTAGGTCCGCCCCAGAACGCTGTGGGCTTCGCCCAACCCCGCAACGTCGTCGACCTCCGTCGCGATCTGGACCGCTTCCTGCAGGAGCGCGGAGGCCTGCTCGGAATCTCCCTGCTTCTGATGGATCTCGCCCAGATTCGTTTTCAGGCGGCCGACCATTTTGCGATCCGCGCCGCCCTCCGCGATGCCGAGCGCCTTTTGCAAAAGCTCCGTCGTTTCCGGCCAGAGCCCCAGCAATTCCAGCAGCTTCGAGCGGCGCATCATTACGTCCAGTCGCTCCGCGTCGTCGCGCGCGTACGTTTCCAGTCGATCGTAGAATTCGAAGGCTTTTTCGGTTTTGTAGTTGGCGTGGGCGTACTCCGCCGCCAGCGCATAATAACGCCGCGCCTGGTCGACGTTTTCCCCGCGGCCGAAATGATAGGCGATGTCCGCCGCGTGAATTTCTTTTTCGCCGTAACGGCCGACCAGGAATTCGGCGGCCGATTCGTGCAAGGCCCTCAAGCGATCGCGCAACTGCATATCGTAAGCGGCGGCCTGGAGCAACGCGTTTTGAAACGAGCGCGAATCGCTTTCGCTTTCGTTATTCTTCTCGGTCTTCGTTTCCGTCTTCAGGGCGCTCCAGATCTGTTCGCGCTCGCCTTCGGCGAGCAGCGCTTCCACTTCGGGAGCGTCAGCGGCGGCCAGACCCAGCAGATGCGCGAGCACCGCCACGTCGAAATTCAGACCCAGCACGGCCGCGGCCTGCACCGCGTTCTTGAGTTCCGGCGACAGACGGTCGATGCGCGAAACGACCAGCGCGTTGATACTCGCAGGCAAATCGCTGGCCTCCGAGCTCAGTTGCAATTCGCCGGTGTCCGGGTCCGGAGTAACGAGACGCTGGTGTGTGAGATACGCGCAAAACTGCTCGACGTAAAAGGGATTGCCGCCGGTGCGTTCTTGAATGAATTCCAGTAAGCCCGTTCCGGGAGCGGCCGGCAAGCGGGCAGCGGCGATGGTGCGCACCGCTTCCGGCGCCAGGCCCGTCAATTCCAGATCGCGGGCCAGGATCTCGCGCCCATCGGAGTCGGTTTCCGGCGATGCGATATTCAAAGCCGGGCGGCTGCCGTCGTCATTGTAGCGGCTGGACAGGATCAAACCCAGGCCCATGTGTTCGGCGTCGACATGCCGCAGCACGTCTTCGAGAATCGCGCGGGAGTCGGCGTCCAGCCAGTGCAGATTTTCGAGCACGAGCACGGTCGGCCGCACGAGCGCCCGGGCGTGGAACCAGCTCTTAACGGCGATCAAAGTATTCTCGTAGCGGCCCTGAGCGTCCAGCCGTTCGTACAGCGTATCCGCGGTATCCGCGTCGACCATGGCGCAAAACATCGAACCAGTGCGTTCCAGCTCGGCGACGATGTGATCCGCCGTCCCACGAATCCCGGCTTCGCCTGCGACGCGCGCTTTCACCTGCGCGATCAACTCGCCGAGACCGTGTTCGACCGCCGCGCGGCGTTCCCGGCGATCGTTCAACGCACGCGCGCCGAAGTGGGCGATGAAGAAGGCCACGAAAGGATTCATACTGCGCCGCAGAATACCGTCGGCGTGAGCGAAAAGAAAATCGACGTCGTCTCCGTGGCGCCGATACAATTCATGTAACAGGCGCGATTTACCGCTTCCGGCTTCGCCGAGGATGCGAGTCAACCCGCCGAAGCGCCCGGCGCGCTGAACGGCCAGCTGTTCGGCCAGGCTCGCCAGAGCCTCCTCCCGGCCCACGAAAGCGATTTCCTCGAAGGCCGCGAAGCTGCGTTCGCCTTTGCCCGTGAGCGCGAAAATTTCCACGGCTTCGGATTTTCCTTTAAACGTATGCGCGCCGCGGCTTTCCACCGCGTACTCTTCGCTCAACAATGAACGCGCGCCTTCGGACAACCAGACTTCGCCGGAAGCCGCCGACATCATCACGCGCGCGGAAAGATTCACAACGTCGCCGTTGACCGTATATGTGCAGCGCAGCTCCGAGCCGACGATACCCGCAAAAGCCGTGCCGGTCGTCAAACCGATGCGCACTCGTTCGCCGAACATCTCCTGCAATTCCAGGGCGAAATCGGCCGCTCGCGACGGATCGTCTTCGTGCGAAACCGGCGCTCCGAAGACCAGCAGGATCGTACCGCCCTTATCTCCGAAATCGAGCGCGTTCAGATAACCGTCGTAGCGGGACGCGCAGATCTGCACGGTCGTCGCGAATTCGTCGAGGGCCGCGTGCGTTTCGGGCGGCACGAACGACACGAAGACGCTGGCGATGCTGCGAAATTCCCCGGCCGCGGCGTAGTCCAGAATGCTATTCGGAAAAAAACGGTCGGCCACTTCGCGGCGAATTCCTTCGGCGTCCTCCGTCCGGTGCAAAAAGGACAGCGCGGCCGCCACGCCTCCCGACGTTTCGCCGGCGATGGCCTGCAATTTATAATACCGCTCAGCGGCGTCTACAGCGGTCGCATTCTCTTCTTGCAGCGCAATCGCTTCGACCGCGGGCGCCTCGCCTTCGGCGAAGCGCTGGAGAAAGCTCTGATCCAGAACGATCTCGCCGCGCTCGCAGTGGTGTTCGGAAGCCGCGCAGCCGTCGATGGCCGGCCCGCGAAAGTACCAGGCCAGCCGGTTGGCGGCTCCGTCAATGACGACTGACCCGGCCGGCGGGTCGCCTCCGTCCCCTGCCTCGAGATTGCCGACGATGCCCCACTCCACCTGACCGGAGGACAGACCGACCTTCACGGAAAGCTCGAAATCGCCGAAGCGGGTCTGCGCGCGCCCGGCCCGGGCGAAGACCGCCTGCACTTCGCGCGCGGCTTCCGCGGCCTGCAACGGGCTTTCCGCCAGAAAGAGCGCAGTAAAGGCGTCACCGGCGAAGCCCGTGATCATGCCCCCGCGGTTGTGCACGGCTTCGATCAATAGGCCGAAGAGGCGATTGATTTCGCCCGACAGAATCTCGGCGCCCTCTTCCCGGCCTTCGCGCATGAGCTCTTCGGTCATCGGCGTAAAACCGGAGATATCGACGAACATGCTGTGGGCCTGCAGAACGCCGGTCGCCGGCTGGCCCGGATTTCGTGATAAGAGTTGAGATTGAATGAAGCGGGGAAGGAGGTTTTTCATGTTGCTATGGAGGTGCACTCCTGCTTTAGAATTTCGGCGTCGCCGACCGGAGCGTCAAGCGCGAGAAGTCCGCTTTTGCCGGTAATTTGCCCGGATCCGGTCTCCTGCGGATGTATATGAGTAAGATCATTGCCACCGGCCCTTCAAATGTTATAAGATCGCGCATGAGTCGATACGGTGCTGGCAATGTGGCGGTGCTCGGCGGCGGCCCCTTCGGCTTATTATTGAGCCGGCTTGTAGCCGACGGCCGAACCGAGAATCGCGAAGCACCGGTAAACCTCTACCATGCCGATCCGCGCGAGGCCGAGGAACTGCGGCGGGAACGCCGGGCCCTGATCGGCGACGATTCCTTTCGACTGCATGAGTCGATCGAAATCATTACGGATTACGCTCCCTTCGAAAAGAGCGGCCCCTGGGTGATCTACCTGGCGGTCGCGTCGCGCCAGGTAGAGGATACCGTCGCCCGCCTGATCCGACACCTGGATCCGGCCGAATCGCATCTAATCGTCGTCTTCACGAAGGGCCTGCTCGCCCGCGCGACCCGGCGACGCACCGGTCTGTACACTTTTGCGCAGTACATCGAGCGCCTGGGCGCCGAGGCCGGCTTTCAGGATCTGGCCGTCGCCGCGGTGAACGGTCCGAGTTTGCTCGCGGAATTGCTGCGCGGCCGGTACTCGTATTTCAACGTGGGCACGACGCGCCTGGACGCAGTCGAATATCTGCATGCGAATCTGGCGGGGCCCTTCGTCGTGCTGAGCGACAGCCGCGACGTGCTGGGCGTCGAGCTGGCCGGGGCATTAAAGAATCCGATCGCCATCGCCTGCGGTATGGCGGAGATTCTGCCGGGGGCCGGGTCGAATGTCCAGGGCGTGTTATTGAGTCGCGGTTATCTCGAGTTATTCCAGCTGGCCATGAATCTGGGAGCGGACGCCGCGACGCTGCTCGGAATCTCCGGCCTGGCCGACGTCGTGACGACTTCGACCAGCGCCGCCAGTCGCAATCGCAGCTACGGTATGCAGTTTATGCGTCGATCGTTCACTCACGAAAACGATCCCGGCTTCTTCGAGCGCATCGAATTATTTTTGCATCCGCAACGTTTTATCGAACAGGAAGTTCTGGAAAATCAGGAGCTGGTCGAAGGCGCCTTCGCCCTTGCACCCATCCTGGAAATCGGCGAAGAACTCGGTCTGGATCTGCCTGTTTACTCGACTCTGTACGATATCTTAACCCGGCGCAAAAAACCGGCGGCGTTGCTGCAGTTGATCGCCCGGGATCCGATCGCGGAATCCGCCGAAGAGTCGGAAGATGAATCGCCGGGCAAGCGGACTGAACCGGGGAACACCGCCGGCCATAAATTTAAAGAAATTATTGAGCGCCGCACGGCGCATTCCGTGCTGAGCGCGCGTGGTATGCAGGACCGCATTCATCGTCAGGCGCAGATGATCGTAAAATCGCTCAGCAGTCGTCTGAACACGGCGAAAGAAAGCGGTAACAGCCGGGAGCAGGAAGAGCTGCCCCGGGAATTGTCGGTCTGGAAAGACATCGTCTCTTCGAACGCCGACGAGATTCGCGAACACATCGAAGAACTGATCGAATTCTACGTCGAAGAGATTTCCGACCGCTTTCGCCCGGGAGTGCGCGGCGCCCTGATTCATACCATCGGACCGCTGCGCACCGTACTCGGCGGCCTGCGGCGCGGCTCGGGCATTCCGCATCTGGGCGGCGAAATCGAAACTGTTCGTAACCTGGCGGGGCGCTATAATATTTTATACGCGCCGACCCATCGCTCGCATCTCGACTCGATCGAAGTGGCCTTCGGTCTCTACGGCGCGGGTCTGCCGGTGCCGCGCTACGCCGCGGGCAGTAACCTGATGACCGGTCCCTTCTGGAAGTGGATCCTGAAATCGCTCGGCGCCTACGCCGTCGATCGGCAGCGTACGCGCAATATTCTATATCTCGAATGTCTCAGCCGCTACGCCACGATGATGCTTGAAATCGGCATCCCTTCGCTCGTCTATCCCGAAGGTACCCGCAGTCGCACCGGCGGCATCGCCCCGCTCAAAACGGGCCTGCTTTCGACCGCGATCGACGCGTACCGCAACTCGGGCAGCGAAATCCTGGTCGTGCCGGTGGCGGTGTCTTATGAAAACGTTCCGGAAGACCGCGAATTCGCGGGAGTTTCCGAAAGCACTCACTGGCTCAATTTTTTACGCGGCCGCACCCGGGTGCACGTCGATCTGTGCGCGCCGATTCGCGTATCGAATCATATCCTGGCGGAAGAACCGGCGCTCGCCGTTGGCAACGACATTATTTCCGCCTGGGACCGCCAGCTGCGGGTCATGCCCAATCACGTGATTGCGCGGGTGTTGTGCGAGGCCGCCGCGTCTCAGGCGGATTCGGCGAGCCCCGCAGACGAGAACGCTCCCCGCATCATTTCCCTGGAGGAAGTCGAGAGCCGGATCGGCCAGTACGTGGACGCGAACCGGCGTAAGAATCTCTCTTCGCGCAATCCGGATCGCATTATACGCGACGGCCTGAAAGTGCTGAAGAAACGCGGACTGGTCGAGTCGGGTCGCGGCCAGGTGCGCGTTATCGAAGAGCCGACGCTGCGCTATTACGCCGGCATGACGGGTTAATCCGTATCCGAACCTGAATGCAAATCCGATTCCGGCTCGGTCTCTTCGGTCTGTGCATCGCCCAGTTCGAAGAAACGCGCGCGCTGCGCCAGGCGATCCGCGCGACTGCTCAGGTCCCGGGCGAGCTGGGCCACGTCTTCAACGGCTTCGGAAATGATCGACGTGGCTTCGCTGATGCGCTGCAGTCCTTCCGTGAGCTCTTTATTCGTGCGCCCCTGCTCCGCCAGGGACGTCGAAGTTTCGCGCGACATCTCCTGGACCGTGGCGATGCTTTTGCGCAGTTCCAGACTGGTCGAAAACTGTTCTTCGATCTGTTCGCGCACGGTCTGCATCAGTCGCCGGTTTTCGCCGGCCGACTTCGTAATCTGATCAAAAGTTTCGGATGTCGCGTGCATGGCCTGAGTACCTTCGGCGACGCGTTCGACCGCCTGATTGACGAGCTCCAGAATGGTACTGCCGTGCTGACGGGTCTGATCCGCCAGGCGCGAAATTTCCTGAGCCACGACCGCGAAACCGCGGCCGTATTCGCCGGCCCGGGCCGCTTCGATCGACGCATTCAACGAAAGCAAATTCACGCGGTCGGCGACTTCGTTGATCAGCTTCATCGCTTCCGCCATGCGGTTCGTGCCGTCGCTGATCTGGTCCATGCTCTTGACAGTCGCATGGACCCGCTCCGCCCCGGAAATCGCCTGGTCGTACGTATTTCCGGAACTGGTCGCGAGCCGTTCGGCCATAGAGTTGATCGATTCCAGCTTCGTGTGCAGGGTCTGTACGCCCTGGTCGGCCGTCTGCGCCTCTTCGGTCTGGCGGGCCGCGTTAGCCGCGAGCACATCGCCCGAGGCCGCCAGCTCTTCGAGCGCCGCCGAGATTTCTTCCGCGGAAGTCGCCTGCTCCTGGGTGCTGTTGTTTAAGGCGTCTCCGCTTTTCGCCAGCTTGCGCGAATCCATCACCAGGTCGCCGGTTTCTTCGTGAATCGAGCGGACCGCCAGGGCCACGGAGTGAGCCACCCTTTGAAAATAGCGGCTGACGTCGCCGATTTCGTCCGCCTGCAACTGCGGCACGGTTTTTTGAAAGCGACCGCGGGCCATCGCGCGCGCGGCCCGTTTGAGATGGTTCACGCTGCGCTGGAAGGCGCTCGCGGCGCTATAAGATACGATGGCGATGGCCAGCACGAAGAGCGCCGTTAGCCCCACGATGTGATAGGCCACGTTCTCCGAACGCGCATAGCCCTGCACGATCAGCATCAATAGAAACGAAAAGACTCCGAGCGGCAGGATGACGAGCGCAGTCGACGTACCCACGAAGCGCATGGCGAAACCGATGCTGCGCACTGCATTGCGCGATACCCGCGCGGCCGCCAGTTCCGGGCGTTCCAGAGCGGACGCGAAATAGTTTTCGGTCATAAAGAAATAACCGGCCATCGTCACCGGAATGACGATCGGCAGCCCGATCAGCGAAGCTACGAGTTCACGGGTTTCGACCCCCGTGAGCAGATAGACGATCGAATACGCCAGGAGCGTGCCCAGGAGCCAGCGCAGGCCGACCGCGATCGACTCAACCTGAGGCAGCCGCAGCAGCCGCTCCTTGATCAATCGCGCTCGCTCGACGCTCAGCTCTTCGACTTCGCCGGCCGAGCGGATATATTCGACGTACGGCCGCAAAAGAAAGATGCGCAATAGAATGCTGCTCGAAATCGCGAGCACCAGCACCAGCGACGCGATTCCATTCACGAATAACGAACGTTCCAGACTCATGCCCGCGCCCACGAACAACAGATACATGCCGAATGGGATCGGGACCAGCGCGGCGAAGAATTCCAGCCGGAGAGTCAGACCCAGAACAACCCGCGAGTTACCCGTTTCAGAGGAAGCCACCATAGTTTTGACAGGATTTTCGAAAGGATTCCTGCCAGTCTGTAACTTTCCGGGCTTCAGGGACGTTTCGCGCAACGCAGCGGTCGACCGCGGTCATCCAGCACGGCTTCCATATGCAACGCCTTCGCGCGGGCGACGACGTGGTAGTCGGTCACGCAGTCGCTGGGTGCCGGTCGGTCCAGGTTGGATGGCAAACGATTCGCATCGCACCAGACACGCTGGTCGGGCGTACGCCACAGACGCCAGTCGGAGGGCACCAGGTTCTGTATTCCCCCGTCAATCAGCGCATTCGGCCGGCGGGCCGGCGGCAGATAGGGATTGCCGCCGCCGTGAACCCCCACGAAAATATCGATGCGATCGTCTTTGATATAATTCGGCGAGCCGGTATCCGTCGCGCAGAAATAGCCGTCATGAATGCTGCCGCCCGGCATGCGGATGCGTTTTTCGGCGACTTCGCGAATCCATACCAGGGTGCCGATCACGTCTTTTTTGCCGCATTTACGACCGGGCATCAGCCGTCGGCAGAGGCCGCGAAAATGCAGCGCAATCGTGCGATAGGGAAAGACCCGGTAGCCGTAACCCGCGCCGTGGCCCCACATGTCTTTCGCATACGTGTTAAAGCGCATCTTCGTACCGGTATAATGCAGGCGCAGCCCGTTCGAAGCGATGCCGCTGCCCTGCCAGGTGACCTGCTTGAGAAAGGCCTCGGAAGCGCTGGAGAGCTTGCGGCCCGAGCGGTCCAGCACGGGTACGATCTTGCCGGGATGGTAGTCTTCGACCGCGAGATGATAGTAGGTCGCCCAATAGGGTCCGAGCGATTTCCGACGTTTTTTTTCGGTATGCGCGGCGCCGAAATTCGGCGCCAGGCGCTTGAGCGGCAGCGGCGTATGATCGAGAGAATCGCGCAGCGGCGACAACGGGACTTTCGCGTACTGCATGGGACGCAGCGCGCTCTTTTTATACCAGCATTGCCGATCGCCGTCCAATCGCACTTCGCGATAGACTCCGTTGTCGCGCAGGCCCGTCGCCGCTTCAGCATGATAAACGACCGTTTGCGGAGGACGCTCTCCCGCCGGCACGCGAGTCAGGCGCGGATCGCCGAGGGGGCAGTCGCAGCCCTGCGGACGGCCCACGCATTCGATGCGAAAGAGATCAGGGTATTCTGTTTCGCCATTGGCAACGGCGCCCGGATCTTCGCCCGGCAGCGGCGCGCAGGTGGCGATTCCAAAAAGCAGGATCAAGAGCAAGATGGTGATTGAGATCAGCGTTCGGACGACAGGCCACAGCGGCTTTTGAGATTCTGGGGGAATGATTGATGTCATCGATTTTTATTGGCCACGGATTGCACGGATGTCACGGATTGTGTGTCGCATTGATTTCAGACTTCCGGCGTTCGATGGGATGGTATTTTAAGCGTCGAGTCACCGGGGATTTTTCAATGAATCTCTCAAGAAGGCTATACCCAACACTAATAACCGATGCCTGATTTTGACTGTAAACCCATCCGTGCCATCCGTGAAATCCGTGGCCAATTCATTCGTCGCGAAACGAACGATCGCGCTTCACACCGCAACGCCGCGCAATGTCGCCGGCGTACTTTCGGTGACCTTAACGGAGATCAACTTTCCGAGCAGCGAGTCCAGATCGAGCTTCGCTTCACTGGCCTCCACGCCGTTCAGTCCGGGCGCCGGAAAGATAATCGTTTTTCCGGAGGCCGAGCGTCCCATCAACTCCACTGCCGAACGTTTGCTGCGGCCTTCGACCAGCACTTCAAATGTGCGTCCGATCAACGCGGCGTTTTTTTCGCGCGCAATTTCGGTCTGCAATTCGATCAGCCGGCGCAGGCGCTCCAGTTTGACTGCGTGCGGAACGTCGTCAGGCATACGTTTGTGCGCGTAGGTCTGCGACCGCTCGGAGTAGTGAAACATGAAGGCCATGTCGAATCGCACGGCCCGCATCAGCGAAAGCGTTTCTTCGAATTCGGCGTCGCTTTCGCCGCTGAAACCGACGATTACGTCGGTGGTCAATCCGACCTCCGGCATCCGCGTGCGAATCTTATCGACCAGGGTCAGGAACTCTTCGCGGCTGTAGTCGCGCTTCATTCGTTCCAGCGTGCTGGTCGCCCCGGCCTGAACCGGCAGATGAATCTGACTGCAAAAACGTTCCTCGGCCGCCATCAAATCCAGCAGGTCTTCGGGAAAATCGTGCGGATGCGGGGAAGTGAAGCGAATACGCGCGATATCGGTTTCCTTCAGAATCCGCTTGATGAGATGCCGAAAACGAAAATCGGAATCGCCGTCCGTGGGGTGGCGATACGAATTTACGTTCTGACCGAGCAGCGTCACTTCCCGAACGCCGGCGCCCAGGGCCAGCTGATTGATTTCGGCGACGATCGACTCCGGAGAACGGCTGCGTTCCCGGCCGCGGGTGTACGGCACAACGCAGAACGAACAAAAATTGTCGCAGCCACGCATGATGGTGACAAACGCCAGTTTGCCGGAGACCACATTGGGCTCGATCTCTTCGTAGGTTTCAGTGCGCGATAGTTGCGTAATATTAAGATTGCTTTCCTGGCCGGCTCGAATGCGCGAAACGATCTCCGGCAGCTCGCGATAATTATCCGGCCCCATTACGAAATCCACCGGCAGGCCCTGGGCGAAGAGATCGTCCCCCAGATTTTGCGCCATGCAACCGAGAATGCCGATGACGGTGCGCGGATCTTTGCGTTTGAGATGACCGAGAGCGTGGAGTCGGTTATAAACTTTTTCGTGGGCTTTTTCGCGAATCGCGCAGGTGTTCAGGAGAATCACACCCGCGTCTTCGGGTGTCTCCGCCCGGTCGTAGCCCGCCTCTCCCAGAATCGAACGCACCAGGCCGGAGTCATATTCGTTCATCTGACAGCCGTAAGTTTCGACGTACAGGCGGGTCAGCGTTGTCGGGGAAACAACGGCGGCGGCCGAATCGGAAAGAGTGTTTCCGGAATCGATATTTTTCAGTCCGGCGGACATCAGGCTTCCACAAACCGGATTGTCGCCATTTTCCGCCACCTTAATTTCAAAGGGTTACGGCCGCCCCTTCGGCGGTTCGCCGCGCAAAGGGAGCGACCGGAATGAACGAACGACTGAAACAGCTACTGAGCGACGTGGACTGGCGCAGTCTGCTTTTGATCTTCCTCTTCGGCAGCGCCGGCGGACTGACCTACTGGTTCTATATGCTGTACGACGCCTATCTGTCCACGACGGTACCCGCGCCTGATTTCCTCTGGCGCTGGGTGATCATCCTGCCCGCGGTTCTGATGCTGGGGGGGTTTACAGCGCTGGTTGGAGTCTTCTATATCACCGGCAACAAACCCGAAGATATTCCCAAGGCGGTCGTAATCGCCATGGTCTTCGGTTTCTCGTTTAATTCGGTTTTGCAATATCTCAATGAAAGCCAGTCGCGGGCGCTGAATCTCGAGCAGGCCGAAAACTCGACCGCCGATTTGACCCGCGAAAACGCGCGCCTGAAAGCTGAGCTGCGTGAGCGCGAATTACCGACGGGCAGCGTGCGACGTTCGGAAGAGCTGGTCAATATTCGCGCGGACCAGGCCGACCAGGTGATCGGCGCCCTGCGGGAAAGCACGACCCGCACCGCCCGCGAAAAATTCGTCAGCTACAGCAAAGAGCTGATATTGGACATGCAGAAATCCGCGCTCGAGAATACGCCGACGAGCGCCGCGCTGCAGGCTCTGCGCAGCCTGGGCGAAGTCGGCGGGCGGGCGGTCAAAGTCAGCGACGACGTGGCCGGCCAGGCCATCGAGACGATCGCGACGGTCGGCGTCGAACGCAGCGCCGGAGTCCGCCGGCCGGACGAAGCCCTGCAGATCTATTCGGGCGCGGACGAAAGCCTGAAAGAAATCGGCAAACTCGCCCGCGAAGAAGGCCGCACAAACCTGGCCGATCGCGCCTCAGAGGCGCGGGTGGAACTGGCGGGCGCGGTAGTGAGGCAATGGCACAATCGATTTACGCCGGACGAACGCGGCCGCATGCGCGAAAATTTGAGCGCGCTCCAGGCGCAGATCGACGCGAAAGCGCTGGAGCTTCAGTTGAACGCGATCCTGTCAGAGCTGTCCGGGGGCGAAGCTCAGGAATGAATCCAGCATCAACGGCCCCCTGATTCCGGCCTTTACGACGGAACCTGAATCGTCTCTTTGATATCGCTGAGAATCTTGCTCGCGATTTCCAGAGTTCTTAACTCTTCCTGATAGCCGACTACTGGTTCGCTCGCGCCGCGAATACAGGCGACGAAATGCTGGTGCTCCTGGCGCAGCGGATTGTCGCGGTGCACGGCGATCTTTTCAACAAAGGCCTCTTGTTTGTACTTCAGCTCTTCGCGGGTCATCAGGTACGCGCTCGAAGCGCGGCGATGAATGTCGATGTCCTGGGTCGCGAAATCCAGAACGATATAGGCGTTTTCCTGAGTGATATTCAGGCGCCGGATCTTCGCCTGGGTGGCCCGGCTGGCGATCAAATTCGCCACGCAGCCGCCTTCGAATAAAATCGTGGCGACGGCGATGTCTTCATGATCGCTGAGCGCTCGATTCCCGCGTCCGTGAACCGAAACGACTTCCTTGTTCACCATGTTGAGAATAATATCGATATCATGGATCATAAGATCCAGAACTACGCCCACGTCGGAGATACGCGGATTAAATGGAGCGAGCCGGCGCGATTCGACCAGCAAGGGCTCCTCAACGATTTTGTTGAGTTCGAGCACCGCGCCGTTGAAGCGTTCGACGTGGCCGACCTGGAAGGTCAGTCCTTTGGTCTCGGCCAGCTCGACCAATTCCCGGGCCTGGGCGACCGTTTCGGTCATGGGTTTTTCGACGAGAACGTGCCGGCCGGCCTGCAGCGCCTGCAGCGCCATCTTGTAGTGCAGCACCGTGGGTACGGCGATGACGATCGCTTCGGACTGGTCCACCAGCTCGTCGAATGAATCGATCGGCGGAACACTGAAGCGTTCGCCGATTTCAGCCGCGCGCGCCGGGTCGGCGTCATAGATTCCTACGACTTCGTATTCCGGCAATCCGGCTGCGATATTGACGTGATACTGGCCCATATGGCCGGTACCGACGAGACCGACTTTAACTTTACTCATGTGATGAAATTCCCGATGGAAGGTGCGGAGAAGGTCCTGGTTTGTAAAGGGAAAAAGGCCGCTGGTTGCGGGGCAAACCGGCGGTCTCTCCCGCCGGAATCACACGACCGGTTTTATTGATAACCGGCCGAAACGCGCGAGTACTCGGCCGCGCCGGCTCCGTTGCCTTCGCCCAGCTCGTCCTGTAGATCGGCGATCAGTTGCTTCGCTTTCTTACTCAGATTTTTCGGAATCTTCAGGTTGATCAGCACATGCTGATCGCCTTTGCCGTAGCCGCCCATATAAGGCATGCCTTTGCCTTTCAGCCGAAAGATCTGTCCCGATTCAGTTCCAGCGGGAATTTTCATCCGCACCTTTTTGCCGTCGATGGTCGGCACTTCAATTTCGCCGCCGAGCAAACCGGTCGTAACCGGCAGGTTGGCCTGGACCACAAGATCGTTGCCCTGGCGCTCGAATACTTCATGGCCTTTGATGTGCGTCACTACGTACAGATCGCCGTGTGGGCCACCGTTGGGTCCCGCCTCGCCTTCCGACGCCACTTTCAACCGACTGCCGGATTCGACGCCTGCGGGAATCTTAATATGCAGAGTCCGTCGTTTTTCAGTAACGCCCGAGCCGTTGCAGGCTTCGCAGGGATCTTTAATGATCTGTCCGCGCCCCTGGCAGCTCGGACAGGTGGTGGTCACCGAAAAGAAACCCTGGGTCCGTCGGACCTGACCGATTCCGCCGCAGGTTTCGCAGGTGACCGGCGAAGAGCCTTTCTTTGCGCCGGTGCCATCGCAGACTTCGCAGGTGTCCTGCTTCGGGATTTCGAGTTTGACCTCTTTGCCCAGCGCCGCGTCTTCCAGCGAAAGCTCCAGGTTATAGCGCAGATCGGAACCACGCCGCGCGCCGCCGCGTCGACCGCCGCCGAAACCGCCACCGCCGAAATTACCGCCGAAGAACTCGGAGAAAACGTCGCCCAGATCCCCGAAGATATCGGAGAAGTCGGTATAGGCCCGCTGGCCGAAGCCGCCGGGACCGCCGCCCATTCCCTGCCCGACGCCGGCCTTGCCGAACTGATCGTACATCTGTCGTTTCTGGTCGTCGGAAAGTACTTCGTAGGCTTCCGTGGCCTCTTTGAATTTCTCTTCGGCCGCCGTGTCGCCCCGGTTCTTGTCCGGATGATATTTGATGGCCATCTTGCGATAGCCTTTCTTGATATCTTCTTTGGACGCGCCTTTTGCGACGCCCAGTACTTCGTAATAATCTCGATCAGCCATCTATAAATCCATCCACCGCGGAATTGCGCCTGACTCTGGCGCGAGCCGGTCGAGGCGAATCGAAATCATCGAAGTCGATTCGCCTCGCCGACCCGCAGGCAGGCGCGTCGCGCGATTCTTATTTTTTGTCGTCTTCGACTACGGTGTAGTCGGCATCGACGACCTTCTCGCCTCCGGGAGCTTCCTGGCCCGGTGCTTCCGGACCTGCGCCGGCTTCCGGCCCGGCGCCGCCCATATCCGGAGCGCCTTCGGCTCCCGCTTGCGGACCGGCCGCCGCGGCGAGCTTCTGGCCGAGCTCCATGGCGACGGTGCGAATCTCGTCGCGCGCCGCCGTAATGCGCTCTTTGTCGCCCGACTCCAATGCCTCGCGAGTGCGCTTGATCACGTCCTCCGCCTTTTCGCGGTCGGCCGCTTCAGCCTTGTCGCCCGCGTCGGCCAGCGCCTTTTCGAGCGTATAGGTCAGGCTGTCCGCTTCGTTGCGCGCTTCGGCCGATTCGCGTTCTTCAGCGTCCTTCGCCGCGTTCTCTTCGGCGTCTTTGACCATTTTATTGATCTCTTCTTCCGAAAGCCCGCTCGAAGATTCGATGCGAATCTTCTGCTCTTTGCCGGTGCCGGTGTCTTTCGCCGACACGTGCACGATGCCGTTCGCATCGATATCGAAGGTCACTTCGATTTGCGGAACGCCCCGCGGCGCGGATGCGATGCCCACCAGGTCGAAGCGGGCAAGCGTCCGGTTGTCGCGGGACATTTCGCGTTCGCCCTGCATGACGTGTACGGAAACCGCGGTCTGGTTATCGGCCGCAGTCGAGAAGATCTGCGACTTGCGGGTCGGGATCGTCGTATTGCGCTCGATCAATTTCGTGAAGACGCCGCCCAGGGTTTCGATACCCAGGCTGAGCGGAGTTACGTCGAGCAGCAAAACGTCGCTGACTTCGCCGGCGAGCACGCCGCCCTGGATGGCGGCGCCGATGGCCACCACTTCGTCCGGGTTCACGGAACGATTGGGTTCTTTATCGAAGACCTTTTTGACCAATTCCTGAACCGCGGGAATGCGGGTCGAACCGCCGACGAGAATCACTTCGTCGATTTCGCTGGCCGACAGCCCCGCGTCTTTGAGCGCGCTTTCGCAAGGAATGCGCGTGCGCTCGACCAGGCTCTGGGTCAGCTGATCGAATTTCGCCCGGGACAGGCTCATATTCAGGTGCTTGGGACCGCTCGCGTCCGCCGTGATAAACGGAATATTGATCTGCGAATTCGCGGTTCCGGACAGTTCGATCTTGGCTTTCTCAGCGGCCTCTTTGAGGCGCTGCAGGGCCATGCGGTCTTTGCCCACGTCGATGCCGGATTCTTTTTTGTACTCTTCGACCATCCAGTCCATGATCGCCTGATCGAAATCGTCGCCGCCCAGATGGGTGTCGCCGTTCGTGGACTTTACTTCAAAGACGCCGTCTCCCAGCTCCAGGATCGATACGTCGAAGGTACCGCCGCCGAGATCGTAAACGACGATCTTGCTGTTTTGTTGCTTGCGATCCAGACCGTAAGCCAGCGCGGCCGCGGTCGGTTCGTTGATGATCCGCTCGACTTCCAGGCCGGCGATACGTCCCGCGTCCTTGGTCGCCTGACGCTGCTCGTCGTTAAAATAGGCGGGCACCGTCACAACCGCTTTGGTTACGGAGTGGCCGAGATAGTCTTCCGCGGTCTGCTTCATCTTTTGCAGAGTGACCGCCGAGACTTCCTGCGGCGTGAAGCTGCCGTCGTCGGTTTCGACTTTCAGACCGTCGGAGCCGGAACGTACGACTTTGTAGGGCACTTTGCCCATTTCTTTATCCGCCTCGGAGAAGCGCAGACCCATGAAACGTTTGATCGAACGAACCGTGTTCGTCGGATTCGTAATAGCCTGGTTTTTGGCGATCTGGCCGACGAGTTTGTTGCCGTCCGCGTAGCCGACGATCGAAGGCGTCGTGCGCGTGCCTTCCGCGTTTTGAATTACGACCGGCTCGCCGCCTTCCATGACTGCGACGCACGAATTCGTCGTGCCCAGGTCGATGCCGATAATTTTTTCTTTTGCCATGTTCTTGTCCTCTATTGTGCGCTATGCGAAATTTCGTTGATTCCTGGTCAGAGCCTTTCCGGCTTCTTGTGTATGATTACTCGTTCGCCTCTCCGGCGTCGCTGTCCCCGCCCGATTTTTCCGCGCTCCCCGCTTTAGCGGCGACGCCGACTTTGACCCGGGCCGGCCGCAGCGTTTGCATTTCGCCATGACCCAGATCGATCGTGTAGCCCGATTGATAGACTTCCAGTACCGTGTCGGCGCTCAGGTCGGGCCGCTCTTCGCGGGCGATGGCTTCCATGGACATCGGATCGAAGGCCTCGTTCAAAGGATTCGATACGCGAATATTGTGATTCTGAAAGACTCCCACGAAACTGGAGCGAATCATTTCGACGCCGGTTACGAAATTCTGCACCTCGGCATTGTCGCTTTCGATGCTCAACACCCGGTCCAGGTTATCCATTACGTCCAGCAGCTCGCGCGTAAATTTCGCGACCGCTTCGCCCTGGGCGCGGGCGCGTTCCTGAATCGTGCGCTTGCGAAAATTCGCAAAGTCCGCCCGCTCCCGGTTCCAGCTGTCTTTGAGTTCGGTGATTTCGCGCTCGGCCCGCTCCAGATCGCTTTCGGGTGGAGCCGTTTCCGCGCCCGCCCCTTGTTCCGGAGCGGCGTTCTCTTCAGCCGTGTTTTCACCGGCTGCGCTCGATTGTGCCTCTTCGCCGACGGCTTTGTGACCATCCGCCACGTCCACGCCCTCGGGGGTTCCGCCGTGCTGTTCGCCAGCTCCTGGCGAATTTTGTTCGGCCGCGCCCGAAGGCGCCGGCTCAGAATGTGTGTTTTCTTCCGTTACTTCCATAATTTCCGTATCCTGAAATTCGGCGTTCGTACTCTTCGCAATAATTCTATTTCGTTTCGTTTTCGCCGTCGCCTGCCGGCGACCACAGTTAGTTACTGATGCGCGTGATCATATTCGAGATCAGCCGGCGAATATACTCCACCGTGCCCATCACCCGCACATAATCCATGCGATTGGGACCCACGACTCCCAGGCTGCCGATATTCTTTTCGCCCATTTTATAGCTGGCCGAAATGATCGACAGGCCGTCGAAACGTTCATCCACATCGCCCTGAATCATAATGTCGATGTCGTCCAGGCTCGTGGCCTTCTTAAATATACCCCGTAAGAAATCGTGCGAGTCGAATAGCTCGCCGAGTTCGTTCAGTCGCTTCGGCCCGCGGCCGGAAGCGGCCAGCTGCGAATACAGCTGATCGAGACCCGCGGTATACACGGTCTCCTTTTCGCGCACCGGATCGAAATTATCCGCGATCGTGCGTGCGATCATCGGCAGATACAATTGATCGCCTGCCGGACCGTCCCCGGACAGTTGCGCCGGTTCCGCGCTTTCCAGCCCGTGCAGATGCGATCGCATTTCCGCCAGGTCCATGCCCTTAAAACGTTCGTTCAATCGCCGCGAAATTTGCCGCAGCGTGTCGCCTGGTATGCGATTCTCCAGGAACACCGACCGGGAATACACGGCGCCCGAACGGGTCACCAGTATCACCAGCACTTCGTCCTGACCCATATCGATCAATTCGATGTGCTTCAGGACCGCCTGTTCCGGCTCCGGACTCAGGACCACCGCCGCGTAACTGGTCAGCATCGAGAGCACTTTGCTGGTCACATCCAGAATTTCCGGCATGCGAAACTGATGCTTCAGATACTCCGACTGGACTTTGCGCTGATCCTCGTCGATCAGCCCGACGCCCACCCGATCCAGATTCTGCACGAAAAAGCGGTAGGCCTTTTCGGTCGGCACCCGGCCGGAACTGCGATGCGGCGAATACAGAAAGCCATTGCGCTCAAGCGCCGCGAATACCGATCGCACGGTAGCCGAACTCACTCCGACCTCGTAGTTCTCTATTATATAGAAGCTACTGATCGGTTGGGCCTGCTCGATATAGCCACCGACCACCATCTTCAGAATGTCGGCCTGGCGCTCGCTGATCTCCGTTTCGTCGAAACCGTCGGAGTGCTGCTTTGTGCGTTTCCTGCCCGCCATCTGTATTCTGGAATCCCTGCTGTTTCCGGGACTCTGGGACCCGCGCCCGGCGTCCCGGTCGCGTCCTCCGCGTAACTATTAGCAGTCGATCACCCCTTCTGCCAGCGATTATGTCTATTAGACGCCGGCTGAAGCGTTTTTGTTTCAAAAATTAGCACTCTTGGTGCTCGACTGCTAACACTGATGCAAATGTACTGCTGCCCCCATCAGACGTCAAGTGAAAATCCCTGCTATTCAGGCTGGAGTCGCTCTGAGGAAGGTTTCAGCTCAAGATAACGCTGGAGCTCAAGGCGGGCCTCCGCTGTGCGGCCCAATTCTTCGAAAATCGCGAAGCGATTGTAGATGGCGTCGTTCCGGGTGAAATCCGCCAGATAAACCTGCTCGAACAGCCCCAGAGCCTGCTCTGCATTTCCAAGGCGCCAGTGGCCCACGGCAAGATAGAAGAGCCTGCCGGCCACGAATGCCCCGGATTCCGAAACTCCCCGGGCGCGGCGGGCGCATTCCGCAAGCAGCCGCACACTTTCGAGCAAACGCTCGCGAGTCTGTCCGCCGGATTGCTCCGCGTCGGGAAAGAGCAGCGCCAGCCCCAGGGCGTAGCGCGCGTTGTCGTTGTGGGGCTGCAGCTCCAGCAGCCGCCGGAGATACGGCAGGCTCTCGTCGGTGCGCCCCTCGCGCAGCAGCGCCTCGCTTTTCGCACTCAGTGCCGCGGCCCGGTCCTGATCCCGGCCTGCGAGCGTGGAATGCCCGCCGGTGAGAACCAGGCACAGCAGCCCGGCCGATATCCAGAATCGCAGCCGGCGCGGCATGGCTCAGATTCCTGGCGCGATATAGTTAAAGAAATTACGGCTGTGATCGGGATACCGCAAACTCCGGTGGCGCAACTCCATCGCGTGTTCGGCCGCGAAATCCTGCATAACAGTGACCAGAGCGGTCGCCGGAGTGCTTTTTAGAATCAGGGTGATTCGCTCCGGAGTCGCTTCGATCAGGCGTTCGTCCGGGTGCAGTCGCTTAAGCAAGCACGCCGCGGCCTCGTGCAATCGCACGCGCCAGTACGGTTCTTTCTGCAATAGTTCCGGAAAGCTCAGGTGCAGGACTTCAATGGGCTCCCGACCGCCGCGCGAAACTTCTTTGAGCAGACGATAGATCTGATCGACGATACTGGTATCTTCGAAACCGAGACTGTCTTCGTCGCCGCCGGCTCGTTCGCTTTCGTAAACTCCTGTCGCGTACCGCTGTAGCGCCGGCAGCACATCCGTCAAAATCGGCGGCAGCATCGACTCCAGTGCGTGTTCGGTCAGGAGCTCCAGATCTTCGTACACGAGCGCCAGAAAGCCTGGAACCCCGAGGGGCTGCAGCGCGATGAGATAAATCCCATCCATGCGGTGAAAAAATTCGCTCGCGAAACGTTTCTTGAAATGCGACATCGCGGAGGGATGATCGCTCTTGCGTAACACCTGGAATGCGGGCGGACCCGCCAGGAAAGCGTCGTCCAGTCCGAGATAGAAATTCGTGGCTGTGCGCTGATCCAGTCCGCTCGAGAGCAGCGGGCGATAAACCATCTGCGCCGTATCGAGCAGGAGTATCGCCAGGGCGTCCGCTCGGGTCTTCTCCAATAAGAATTCCAGAAGCCCATCGAAGTGAGCGGCCTCCGGCTGCGGCACGGTATGCAGTCGGCGCAGATGCTCCAGCAATGCGGACTCGCTGACCGCAATCGGTGGCGGCGTGGCCTGCCAGGCGCGTTCCAGGCGGTCATGCAGTCGATGGCGTTCCGCCGGCGCGAGCTTTTCGACAACGACGGGAGCCGGCTCCAGAATGTGATCCGCCAGCTCGGCGTCATCGAGCAACACCTCATCGAGGGCATCGCCGCCGGAATCTACAGCCGGAGCTACCGGGGGCGCTCCGCCGGCGGCCGGTGCCTGCTCCACGTTTACGGTCTTACGTCCGGAGGCGGCGGTATCCGCTTCGGCCGCATCCGCGCTCAGGCCGGCTCCGAGTTCCGCTTCCAGCTCGGCTTCGATCTTCGCGTCGATGTCCTCTTCAAATTCAAAGCCTCCGTCCGAGGGCTCCGGCGATTGCGGTTCAGGAACAGGCGCGGATTCAGCCGTGAAAACAGGCGCAGGCGCAGGCGCAACTACCGCCGCCGTCGACAGCTCCGGACCGACGTCGGCGGCAATCTCGGCGTACAGCTCCTGCTTGAGTTCGTCCGCTTCGCCGCTGTCCAGATCCACCTGGTCGGGGGCGACCGGTGCCGTCTGGCTTTCCACCGGCGCAATCGGAACGGCCTGAACCGTTGGTTTCACTCCAGCTTCCCGCGACTCCGGGGTCCTGGCGGTTTGTGAAATTTCCGCAGATGCAGGCGTTTCCGCGACGACAGCCGCCGCGGTCGCGACCAGCGGTGCGGCGACGATCGGAGTCGCTGCGGTCGCCGCGGTCCCTTCGGACTCCGCGGACGGTTCAGTTGTTTTCCGTACGACGGGCGGCGCTTCCGGCTCCGGATTTTCGGCACGGCGGCTTTCCGCCGGCGACCCGGGCGCGGTTTCGTCGCCGGCGCCATCGACGTACTCGTACTCGTATTCGAAGATCAGGCCGGGAACGTACTGTTCATCGCGGGCTTCCAGTTCTTCAAATAGAACGGCAAGCGCCTCATCCGGCACGTCCACAATTCGCTCGGGTTCGACTTCATCCGGCGGAATCACAATGCGTTCTTGCTCGATCTCTTCCGGCAGATCCACAATCGGCCGGGCTTCGGGAAAGTCCGGCAGTTCGACGAAAGGTTCGCTGTATGGATCAGCGAAAAGCGGTTCGGCGGCCGCATAGACGACCGCGTCAATCTCTGTCCGGTCGGCCGATTGCGTTTCCGTTTCTGTTTTCGATTCAGGATGGGCGGCGTCGGCAATCGCGGGATCGCGGGCCGGCACGGTTTCCATCGACCCGGCCGCGTCCGTTTGCGGAGCGAGGTCCGCCGCGGGAGCTGCTTCTACGCCAGCTGCTTCTACGGGCGTCGGTTCCATCGGCCGGCTAAGAGTTCCACCAACGACAGGTTCAGCAGCAGCTTCGGCTGCGGGTGCCGGGATCGGCTGCGATTCAAGATCGCTTGCGGCGGCGGGGGCCGCACTTTGATCCCCGCGTGTCGTTGCCGCAACGCTGCTTGCCGGCGGCGCTTCTGCAGCGACCCCGGTGGAGTCTTTCGTCGCGGGCTCTTCTGTAATATTTGCGGCAACGGAAGCCCGGGCCGCCGTTGCCTGAACTGCGGTCGCGGATTCGGCGTCAGCGTCCTCGGGAGCGGCGCGGATCGTTTCGTCGACAATCAGCCATTCCACGCCCGCGTCGTGTCCGCGCAGCGCGTCGGGGGAATCGCTCAGTTCGGCCGCGTCCATGATCACGACTTCTGGATTCGAGAGCGGAGCCTGCGTCTCTGTCGCCGCGGTATCGGCTGAGCCGGTTTCCTGCTCCGGTGCGCCCTTCAGCCAGGGGCGCGGCGCATTGTCCGGCAGATGCTTTGGTTCGACCCGCTTCGCATGCGCGGCGTCGGCTTTCAGCCAGGGCTTCGCTTCGCGCGGGGGCGGCTTGAGAGGCGCCGGGCCTCTGGAGTGCGGCGTGCCGGTTTTCGCGGCGGGCGATGGCGCTCGACCGCTTCGACCTGGACCGTGCTGAATGACCGCACCGGTTACGTCGCGCAGCTCGCCGCTGAAAATGCGATCGCGCAGCGGCGGCGCGGCGGGCGATCCCGGAGCAGCAGCAACGTCCGGGCGCGCCCCCCCGAGACTGTGCAGAGCGCGCTGTAAAGCCTCCGCCGAAGGCCGGCGGTCCGGCTGGGTTACGGAATTCAGGACGGCGTCGGGCATGCGCAAAAAGCGCACCGATCGCTGCGGTGTTCTGGATCTGGTTGAATTAGACATGGACGCCCCGCCAGGATCTGGCTATTGTGTACAGAGTTTTGCGCATTATCTACCTTTTTATCGACGGCATCGGTTTCGGACAAAACGACCCCGATACTAATCCATTTCGGCGCTACGCCACCTCTTATTTATCGGCTCTGTCAGGCATTTCTCCATCGGTTTCCGTCCCGGAAGCCTGGCAGGTCGCCGAAACCGACGCGGCGCTGGGCTTTCCAGGCCTGCCCCAATCGGCATCCGGGCAGACCACTCTCTGGACCGGAACCAATGGGGTCCGGGCCATGGGCCGACACAAGACCGGATTTCCAGGGCCGACGCTGATTCGAGTCCTCGAAGAATATTCGGTGCTGAAAACCCTGGTCCAGAACGGCCGGGCGGCGACCCTGCTGAACGCTTATACCGGCGAGTACATCCAGCGCATTGCGGATCGCCCCCGTTTGATGAGCGCGTCCAGCCATCTCCAGCGCGTTTCCGGACAGCCCTTCAAGACGATGGAGGATCTCGCGCGCGGGGAAGCCGTCTACATGGACGTGACCCATCGCATCATGCACCATCTCTACCCGCAGCTGGCGGAGCGCTTCCCGCTGGTATCGGCGCGCGAGCGCGGCCGCGACCTGGTGCGCATGTCGCGCGACTACGATCTGTCGATCTATGAATTCTTTTTGACGGACAAAGCCGGGCACGACCAGGATTTCGAACTGGCCCGCTGGACGATCGAGACTCTCGAGGAATTCCTGGCCGGTATTTGCGCGGCGATCGATCCCGCCGAAGAGTTGCTGCTGGTCACCTCCGATCACGGCAATATGGAAGATCTTTCCACCAAAACGCACACCGGCAATCCCGTTCCGACCTTCGTCTTTGGCCAGGATTCCAGCCGCATTGCGGGCCGCATTCACAGTCTGATGGATATCGTGCCCATCATCTACGAAAAACTCGGGCTTGAGATTCCGCTCCCCGGCCCTGGAGAGAATCCGGATCCGCGCGCCGCTGGCGGCTGACTGAAGGCCGGAAACGATTCAGGGCAAACCGTCGGCGGTAGGCCGCCCGGACTCCGAATCGCCGCTCCCGCGCTTCCCGGAAGAAGAATCGCCGGCGCCGTTTCGCGCGTCGCGATCGCGGCGATCGAGCTCCAGGTTTTCAATCACGGCTTTTTCGCGCAACTGGGCGAGCACCTCTTCGCGCCACTCCTGCGCGCGACCGGTATAAGCCCCTCCGGGATAGTCTTCGATCGCGCGCTGAAACACCGAGCCGGCCTCTTCCAGGCGCCCGTTTTTTTCGAGTAGAATTCCTTTTTTCACCAGCGCGGCCTGATCGAAACCGGCGTCGGCGTTCTTCAGAACGCGATCGTAGCAGCGAATCGCGGAGTCGGTCTTGCCCGCCGCCGCGTAGCTTTCGCCGAGCCAGAAGAGCGTCTTTTCCGAACGCACGACACCGTCGCTATTACGCAACGCGCGGTTTAAATAGCCGATCGCTTCGCTATAACGTTTCGCGCGATAAGCGCTCAGGCCGCGTTCGTATACGTCGGTTTCCAGATCGCGCGCCAATCGCCGGCTGTCTTTGGGATCCAGATTGCCGGTCGTAATCAGATAATCGTCGTAGTGTTTGTAGGCTTCCCAGGCGCGGCCCTGGCCTTTCAAGGCCGCCGCCCGGCCGCGTTCCGCCGCAAGGTTCTCCGGATCGTATTTCACGGCGATGCGAAAATTCGCTTCGGCGCGCTGGCGCTGACCGCGGGCCATGGCGAAATTCCCGAAGGCTTCGTGAATCTTCGATTTCAGTACGCGATCCTGAGTTTTGGCGAGCAGCGGCTTCAATAAGGCGCTGCCCTCCTCTTCGTGATCAATATAGAGCATCAATTTTCCCAGGGAATAATCGACGCGATCTCGCAGGCTTTCGTCGGTCACGCCGCGTTTTTTTAGTTCACGATAGTATTCGATGGCCGCCGCCCGATCGTCCAGTTTCTCGAGCGAAACCGCGAGCCCGTAGGCCGACAGTTCGTTCAGTCGGGGGCTCAAATTCTGCGCCAGGACCCGGTTGAAGATTACGGAAGCGGAGCGCGCCGCTTCGCGCGAATTCTGCCGGAGATATTCGTCGGCTTCCCGCAGCGATGTATAAGCCCGCTCTTCGCGCGCCTCTGGATTGCCGGACCCCGTAAAGAATCCGGGATTCGATCCCGCCGCGAAGAGCACCGCCAGCCCGCCGCCGAATAACAGCAGGCCGATCACCAGCGTAACAATCTGTAGCCGATTCATATTCACCTTAACGTAACCTTTTGATAGAGCGATTGTACCAGAAATCCGCGCGTTCGGGATAGAATTCGCGAACCGCGTCCTGTAAAAAATAGTCCAGACTCGTGCGGTACTGACGCGTATGATAGAGCGAGAGCCCCGTATACAGGAGCGCCTTCGCCCGCACGTGCGTCGCGATCTGGCTTGAATTCAGAAACGGTGCGATGCGCCGAATGGCTTCGCCGTAACGCTGTTTGTGATAGGTCAGCGCCAGCACGCGATTGAGTTCATAAAGCGATCCATCGAAATTCGGATCGTCGAAATCCGGACGGAGACGGCGGTCGTCTTCGTTTGTAGTCGTGTCACCGCTATCGCGGCCGCCGACTTCGATGGGAAAGGCCAGATAGTTCCGGCCGGCGAGCATGCTCTCCTGGACGTGATCTGAAAAGTCCAGCACTGCGGCGTAAAAATAGCGGCCCGCGTCGAGCCCCGCGTCGGTATAAGCCCGCTGATCCCCCGGCAGGGTGGCGGCGCGCACGCCCCACTCGCGAATCTGCTTCAGACTGCGCATGGGTTTATCGCTGCGAAACAATAGAATTTGAAAGCTTCCGAGATCGGAGCGGGCGACGCTCCAATTTAAGTCGACCGCGTCCTGACCGCCCCGGGCCTGCAGGTACTCGATCACCGGTTCCTTCAGAGATTCGCGCTGTTCTTCACTCAGCTCGAGATCCCCGTTGTTCGATCCGTCATCCGTGCGATCGGGTTCCGGCTGCGCGCGACCTTCGTTGATATTGACGGCGAAGCCGGTGAAGGTTCGGCCTTCGACGAAGCTGCGAATCTCGCGACCGCGCGCGTCCCGCGGTAGAACCGCGTAATAGTAGGTGCCCGGCCGAAGCCCTTCGTCGCGATAGCCGCTGCTGGAACCGCGTACGCTTCCGATGAAAGCGGCCTGGCCGAGAGCCCCGACGCTGTTGATCGGTCGGGTGGCGCGATAGACTCGATAGTCGCGCGGCGCATTCGTTTCAGGATTCACCCACAGGAGTCGTACGGTGTCTTTGCCGGCCAGAAAAACCGTCAGCGCGTCCGGCAGAGCCAGCTTCGATTCGTCGTTTCCGGACTCCTCTTCTCGCTGTTTTCGGTAGGTATGCGCGACGAAAGACCGATTCGCGTACAGCTTCTGCTCTTCGCGATTCGTGGCCGGGTCGGTGACCGAGACCCCGTAAAAGACCTGGCGGTCGGCGACGGGATTGCGGTCTTCATAAATGTACTGACGGCCTTCCACGACCGCCAGGCGGGTAGCGGACCGCAGCGCCGCCGGAGAATCGAGCGGCTGTTCGCTGCGATAGACATTATAACGCACGTCGCTGCGATCGGGCGGTCGCCAGCTCAGCTTTACGCTCTCGCCGGAGTTGACCGCGAATAGATTCGTGACTTCCAGCGCGTTGCCTTTGCTGCTTTCGCCGCCATTATTTTCTTGATCCGTTTGCGGGCCCGGTCCGTCGCGGCCTTCGCGAAAGATCACCGAAGCGGTCGTCGTATAATTTACGTTGGGCTGCAATACGACGGTATTGCGTTTGCTCATTTCAAAGGTGGTGACGACGACGTAGTAGTAGGCGCCGTCCGGAATATTTCGATCGACGTAGCTCGTACTGCGGGGCCCGAGCGGCGGCGATGTTAGATTCTCCGCTTCCAGAATCAATTCACGGGTGGCCAGCGGGCGTACATAGCGTCCGACGTAAATCGCGGTATCGTTTTGCGGGTCCACGTCCCAGCGAATGCGAAAGCTGTGCGGAAACTCACGATCCGGCTCGACACGCAGATTGCGGATCAGCGGAAAACGACTGCGCAGTTCCGCGTTGTCCGGATCCCCCTGGTCGGCGGCCCGGGCCTGCTTCTGGCTCTGGTTCTGACTCTGATCAGAGGCCGGCGTTTCCTGCTGCTGCTTTTGATCGGAAGCGGCGGCGTTCGTGGCCACCTGCGATCCGCTCTCGGTCGGGCTCTGGTTGCCCGCAGCCGCGTTCCGGCGCGGATCGTCCTCGGGATAACTCGCGGCCGGCGTCGCGTCGACGCCGGGAATGCCGCCGCTGTTTTTCCCCGCGTCAGTCGCGGCCGCGTCCTGGGCTTGCGCGGGTCGAATCCCCCCAATCGACATGGAAAGGCACGCGAGCAGCGTCATGACCGACAACCGCCGCATATATATGAAAGGAATTGACATAATCCCGCTTCGCCCTGTAAGTCTTTATCGGAATCCGGAGGGCCAAAATTCAGCGCGGGTGCGCCTTGAATTTGCAGCCCGCCTGCCGCCCCTCTTATTGGACGTAGAATCCAGGCGGGCCGATCGAGCTTTCCGGAGACGCAAATCGTTTCGGTCCGATCCGGCGATTCGCATTCCACACCTCACCGGTGAATAGAAAATATGCGCGGCCTGGCCTACTACGAAGAACCGGAATTCCACAATTTCCTGCTCTCAAGAGAACGCCGCGAAATGTTCCCGGCCGAACGCATCCTCTCTCAGCTCCGCTGGGGCGGCATCAAAGAACTGCTGGATTTCGGCATGGGCAACGGTTATTTCCTGTCCGCTTTCTACAAGCACATCGACGCGGACTGCCGCATCTGGGGGGCGGAGTGCCAGGAAGATCTGATCGATTACGTCCTCCAGGTGAAGATCAAAGAGGAGCTGGAGCGACTCACACCGTTTTACAACGAACGCACCGAACATCCGCTCCTGCCGGACTGGATTCCGGAAATGGACGCCATCTTTTGTTCATGCGTTATGTCGACCTTCGCGGATCCGGCGCTGGCGATTCGCGGCATCGGACGCAGCATGAAGAACGACGGCCGCATGATCATCGTCGACTGGGAGAAGACCGAAGCGCCTTACGGCCCCGAAATCGGCCAGAAGATCTCGAAGGATCGCATGATGTTTTTCGTCGAAGACGCGGGTTACAATATCAGCAGCACTCTGCGGGGCGGAAAATATTTCTACGCGATGGAAATCACGAAAGGCGAAGAAGCCCGCAACACCGACGACCGCTACAACTACGTCGAATTCGACTGATCGCGGCCGGGCCGCCTGGCGAAAATGAATTCACGACGATTCTTGCGTGAAAACTATTTCGCGAAGACGCCGAGCGCTTCCAGCAAGAGCGCGCCTCCGGCGATGATTAAAAGTCCGCTGAAAGCCGTGCTCGCCCAGCGCCCCAGCTCGTCGGAAGGCGCCCTGCGTTTGGCCCGGCGCAGCAGCCAGACGAAGAGCGACCAGAGCAACAAACACTCGCAGACACACAGGACTCCGACCGCGATGCGCCAGTTCAGCGTGGTTTCCGGGCCGATCAAAAGCCCGAAGAGGCTGACGAAGAACGCCGCGGCCTTCACGTTCAGCACATTACAGAGCAAGCCTTCGAAGTACGCGGCCCTTACCCCGCGGTCGCGCCCGGCACTGGCGTTTCCATCCTCGTCTCCGTGACGGTTCGACTGCTGGCTTTCGCGACTCGCGGCGACCCGGCCGGCGTACAGCCCGCGCAGTCCGTTCAGCCCGAGATGTAAGAGATACAGCCCGGCCAACAGCAAAAAGCCGCGAAAGACCGCCGGGTTCTGCAGCAGGAGGCCGCTGATGCCGGCCACCGAAAGCGAGACATGCAATGCGATGCCGGTGGTGATTCCAAAGACCGTTGCGTAGGCCGGAGCGGCGGCCCTGCCCGCGCTATTGCGGGTCAGAAGCAGCATGTCGGGGCCAGGACTGAACATGCCCAGCGCGTTCGTGGCGAGCACGAGCGTCAGGCTTCCGATGATTTCAGGCATTGCCGCCGGCAGACGCCCGCCTGTCGGGCACCGCCACGCAGTCGAGGAATTCGCCCGTAACCACGGCATCGGAATTTACACTCGAATTCGCATGCGGACCGGCGCCCGGCTCAGCAGTCAGTCCGGCGATGCGCAGCCGAACCAGCCGTCCTTTTTCAACGCCCTGCGCTTCCGCTGAAAGGCCCGCAGCGGGCAGCGCGAAACGTACCCGCAAATAATTGTCGGTTAAGGCTTCCCCGCAGCGGCCGGCCGTGCCCGGCGACTGCGATTCCGGAGATCCCGCGGCGAAGATCTTTTCGACCACGCCCGCGCGCTCGTCGTTCACCCGACTGCGCGCGTATCGCTGGTAGCCTGTCGCCTTCGCGGTCTGCAGCCGCTGCATGCGTTCGCGAACTACGTCGTGCGCCACGCGATCGGCAAACGAAGAGGCGGGCGTGCCGGCCCGGGGAGAATAACGAAAGCCGTGGATATTGGCCATGCCCGCGTCCTCACAGACCCGCAGACTGTCGGCGAAATCCGCTTCGCTTTCGCCTGGAAAACCGACGATCAGATCCGTACCCCAGAAGAGCGATGGATTGATGGAGCGTAGCTTTTCGACGCGCTTGAGAAAACTATAGGGACTATAGGTCCGGCGCATCGCTTTGAGAATGCGTTCGGAACCGCTCTGCAGCGGCACGTGAATAAAATCGCAAAATCGCGGATGCAGGCTCAGCTCGCCAAGCGCCGCGTCGACGTCGCAGGGCTCGATGCTCGACAGACGCAGGCGCCCGTAACGCAGAGTCTCCAGAATCTTTTCAATCAATCCCGCGAAGCGCGTGGGGCGGCCGGCGCCGTCCGGAGCGGCGTGATCCCGGTACCATCCCAGGTTTACGCCGGTCAGCACGATCTCGGGCACGCCCGCGTCGTCCAGGCGACGCACGTGTTCGAGAATATCCGCCAGAGGACGCGAAACGCCCCGCCCGCGCGCCATTGGAATCTTGCAGTACGTGCAGCGGCGATCGCAGCCGTCCTGGATTTTCATATAGGCGCGGGTATGTCCGAAAGGCACCACGTCGCCGTACGCGAAAGGCTGTTCCAGCACCGGTCGTAGACCGTACTGACCGTTGATCGCGTGATTGCGAAAATGCTCGGGTTCGGCGTGATAGCGCGGCTCGTGAATTCTGTCGGCTTCGGCGAGGGCTTCCGCCCGGGCGGCTGCTGATGCTTCGCGGCGCACCAGCTCGTCGATCATTTCGAAAAGCGCGGGCTTGCGATCGTTGCCCACCACCAGCTTTACGCCCGGCATTTCCCGCAGCTTTTCAGGATCGGTTTGCGCGAAACAACCCGTGACGATCACCCGACAATTCGGATTCTTTTTCAGCGCGGCCTTGATCGCGTTACGATTGCGAGAGTCCGCCTGGTCGGTGACCGTGCAGGTATTGATAATGGCGATGTCCGGCCCCTGGTTTTCAGAACCGCGCACAGCGCTTTGTTCCAGCGCCTGATAGCGCCCGCTTTCGACGAAGCGATTCATGATGCCGTCGGATTCGTATTGGTTCAGGCGACAGCCAAGCGTCTGGATCGAGACCTTTAGCTTCTCCGGACCCGCCTCTGCTGCTTGCGTCGGCGATTCGGCGGACGTGGGGGTAGCGATTGTCGGGCGAAAGCTCATACGTCCCTGAGTGCGCGGCGCGCGGGCCTCACTGCACCTGCTTCGTATTCATGCGCTCGCGGCTTTCGCGCGCGACGGGGTGATTCGCGTCGATGCGCAGAGCGTAGTTATAATGCCGGGCGGCTTCGCTGTAGCGCCGAATGCCGCCCGCGCGATCGCCGGCGGAAACCAACCGGTCCCCTTCGCGTTCAATGGCGAAGCCCAGATTGATGTACAGATGCAAAAGGTCGATCGAAGTCTTCGGTTTAATATCCAGGGCGTGGCGGAGGCGAAACTCGGCGTTGGCGAATTTGGACTGCTTGAGGAAGATCAGGCCGTCCATATAAATCGCCGTGAAATTATTGGGATCGCTCTGCAGCACCTTTTCCAGATGAGCGCGCGAAGCGCCGTAGTTGGCCTTCGCGTAATAGGCCGATGCGAGCTCCAGCCGCAGCGGAACCGATTCGCCGACCCGGCCGATTCCGCTCCTGGCGGTCTTGATGGCGTTGTCGTAGCGCTTTTCGGCGCGATAGATCGAAGACAGGGTGGCGTAGCACTCAAGACGTTTATTATTCTCTTTGAGGCAGTAGGTCATATGCGCGCGGGCGTTTTCGTATTCGCCGAGATGCATATAGTTTTGCGCCGCCAGCAAGCGCAGTTCCACCGCTCCGCGATGGTCGTCGAAAACCGCGCGGATCACGTCGAGGGATTCGGAGTATTTGCCCCCGTGAAAGAGCTTCAGAGCTTCGTCGTAGCGCGGGGCGAGCGCCGCGACGCTCGTAAAGGCCGTGATCCCCAGCAGAACGGCGACGACCGGCGAAGCGGCCGGAGCGAAAATGCGCAGGAGTGCTGGTGTCAGGAGAGCGGGCTTCATATTAGAAGCCAGTCAAGTACCGGTGGATTTATTTTCGACCACTTTTTTGGGTAGAATATCCGACTCGAGCGGCATATTGTGCATGGGATTGCGGGTTCGGTAGCGAATGCGAATGCTATCGCGGTGCCCGAGCAGATAGTGCTCGATGGGTTCGTTCCCGACCAGGCGCTGGCCTTCGTGAAAGAGTACCGGCATATTCAGACGGCTGTCCATCCAGATGGCGACCTGCTCCGGCCGCGGCAGAAAAACGTGCAGCGGCACCAGGCAGTTTCCGTGAAAGACGTCGCCGCGTACCTGGAAGGTATAGTCGCATTTCAGCCACTCCGCCCGAACGGGGTGGTCGGGATGAAAGAACGGGGTCAGCCGGACGATCTCGGAGCGCACCAGCGAATTGCGCGCGAAACGGCGTTGAACCAGCAGGAGTACGATGACCAGCGATGCGGCCGGTAAGACCGCATACACCACCCACGCTCCTGCTGATTCCCATTCCACGGGCTAACTCGCCTGTCCGGTATTCGCGGAAGTCTCGGCGGTCGCTGAATCGTCGCCTTCCGACTCGTCCGCCCCCCGGGCGCCGGCCGCCGGTCCGCCGGCTCCGCTGCGGCGGCGGTTCAAATCTTCTTCTTTGGCCTGGATGTCGGCTTCGCGCGCCCGGCGAATGGTTTCAAAACCGGGCCACTCCTTTTCTTCGTAGTCGAGCTTCTTGCGCTGGTCTTCGTTCACGCGAACCGAAACCAGAATCTCGGTGGGCTCTTTGTACGCGCCCTCGAGCATGCGATTGGCCATATAGTCTTCGACTTCGCGCTGCAGCGTCCGACGCAGCGGGCGCGCGCCGTACTTCTCGTCGTAACCCAGATCCGCGACGTGGTCTTTGGCCTCGTCGTTCATGGACAGCAGGATCTTTTTCTCGAGCAGTTGCACGTTCATGCGATCCAGCATGATATCGATGATCTGGCGAATATGCTCTTTCGTGAGCGTGTGAAAGGTGATGATCTCGTCGATCCGATTCAAGAACTCCGGATTGAAATGCTTCTTCAGCTCTTCCATCACGCGGTCTTTTTTCAGCTCTTCGCGACGTTTATCGTCTTCGGCGAAACCGAGCTTGCCGCCCTTCTGCATTTCGCGGGCGCCCAGGTTCGACGTCATGATAATGATCGTTTCCGAAAAATCGACCTTGCGACCGTGGGTGTCGGTCAGCTGACCTTCGTCCAGAATCTGCAGCAGCAGATTGAAAATGTCCGGGTGCGCCTTTTCGACTTCATCGAATAGCACGACCGAATACGGATTGCGCCGCACGAATTCGCTCAACTGGCCCGCGTCGTCGTAGCCGACGTAACCCGGAGGCGAACCGATCAATTTGGAGATCGAATGCGGCTCCATGTACTCGGACATATCCAGGCGGAATAATTTCTTTTCGTCCCCGAAGAGAAAATCAGCCAGAGCGCGAGCGAGTTCGGTTTTACCGACGCCGGTGGGGCCGAGAAAGATGAACGATCCCGAAGGTTTCTTGGCGTCCTTAAAGCCAGTGCGCGCGCGACGCACGGCGCGGCTCACGTGCTGCACCGCTTCGGTCTGCGCGACCACGCGACGGGCGAGCTCCTCTTCCATGCGCAACAGCTTGGTGGATTCGCCTTCTTCGATTTTTTCGAGCGGAATGCCGGTCCACAGACTGATCACCGCGTAGATGTCTTCGGGACTGATGTCGACGGAGAAATCGGCGATGCGCTCCTGCCACTGGTTGATGCGCTCTTCGAGTACTTCTTTTTTCAGGTTAATGGCGTCGCGGATTTGAGCGGCCTTTTCATACTCTTGCGCTTTGACCATATCGTCCTTTTTCTGAACGAGCTCTTTGATCTCCTCTTCGAGAGCGACGATCTCTTCGGGGCGCGAAGAGTTGGACAGGCGCGCACGCGAACCGGCTTCGTCGATCACGTCGATGGCTTTGTCCGGCAGATAACGGTCGTTGATATAACGTTCCGCGAGCTTCACCGAAAGCTCAAGCGCGTCGTCCGAATAGTGGACTTTGTGGTGCGCTTCGAAGGCTTTTTTCAGGCCTTTGAGAATCAGGATCGTGTCGTCGCTCGACGGTTCTTTTACCAGGATCGATTGAAAGCGACGCTCAAGGGCCGAGTCTTTTTCGATGTACTTACGAAATTCGGTCAGGGTCGTGGCGCCCACGCACTGGATCTCGCCGCGGGCGAGAGCGGGCTTGAGCATATTAGCGGCGTCGATCGCGCCTTCCGCCGCGCCCGCGCCGATCAACGTATGCAATTCGTCGATAAAGACGATGATATTCGTCGAGTTCTGAATCTCGCGCATGATCTTCTTCAGGCGATCTTCGAACTCGCCGCGGTATTTCGTACCCGCGACGAGCGATGCCAGATCGAGCGCGATCACACGCTTTTCGAATAAGAGATCCGGGACGTCGTGACTGACGATGCGGTCCGCCAGGCCTTCCACGATCGCGGTCTTGCCGACGCCGGCTTCGCCGATCAGCACCGGATTGTTTTTCGTTTTGCGACACAGCACCTGAATCAGGCGCTGGATTTCCTGGTCGCGGCCGATGACCGGATCCAGTTTCTTGTCGCGGGACAATTGCGTGAGGTCGCGGGCGAATTCGTCGAGGGTCGGAGTGCGCGATTTTTCGGGGCTGCCCTGGCGGCTGGACGATCCCGAACCGGAGGTGGCGACGCCGAGAATGCGCAGAATCTCGCCTTTGATTACGGAGTAGTTGACGCTGAAATTCGCGAGGGCCGCGCCCGCAACGTTGTTGTTATCGCGCAGGAGTGCGAGCAGGATGTGCTCGGTCCCGACGTAGTTGTGTTTGAGGCGCTTCGCTTCTTCTTTCGAGTAGTCGATGATTTTTTGATATTTGTCCGGGTTGGGGGAAATATCGATCAGGAGCGTGCTGCCGCCCTGCTTGGAACGACGCTCGACTTCTTTTTTGAGCTCGCCCAGATCGATGTTCAGATTCTTGAGAATCTTGATCGCAACCGAATCCTCTTCACGCAGCAAACCCAACAGGATGTGCTCCGGGCCAATCATATCGTGTCCGAGTCGTTTCGCCTCTTGCTGGGCGTACTCGTTAATTACACGCTTGGCTCTTTTGGTAAAATCGAACATATAGGTCTCCAGCCTCCCGGTCCGCCCTGCAGGGGGTTGTCATATCTCTCTGTGTCAGGGCCGCGCTCTCGCGTATCCCTCTAAAACCGCCTGAATCGCCCTGCTAACAGGAAAAGAAGCCCCCCGGGCATTGTCACGATCTTTTCTCTATTGGACGGAGATTGCTATGAGGGGTATCAATCTCTATGTGAATTATCGGTTTTTTTTCCGTTTTTGCGACCGGTTCCTGAAAAAATCAGAGACCGCGGCCGCGTTCCTGAAAATCGGCTGCGGCGATGCGGCGCACGATGGTGAGCAGCCGAAGCACGGCTGCGCGCGCGTCCACGTCGACCGGCCAGAAGCGATTCGAGATCTGTACCAGGCCGCTCGAATTCGCGGCATTCGGCGTATTTTCTGATAACGCGCCGTCTTCACCCCGTTCACCGCGCAGCTCCAAGCCGCTTTCCAGCAGCCGGCGCCGGTATTCGTCCCAGATTCCGGCCGCCATGAGATGGCCCGCTTCCAGCAGGAAAGATACGCGAATTCCCGCTCCCCCGATCCCCGGACAGGCGGTTAAAAATCCGTATTCAGAGTGATACTGAAATGCAAATAATTCGTCCAGCCGCTCGATTTGCTGAAAAATAGCGTCGAAACGGCCGGCGAGAGCCGCTTCCGTGGACTCATCCGCCGGCTCCGGGCGGCCGCGCCACTGCAGGCGGAGATGGTCTTCGTCGCCGGTATAGGCCCAGAAATCCGCGCCCGCCGGTCCGGCCGGTGAGGGCCCCCGAAATGCTGCCGCCCGGGCGCCCGCCGGCAGCACCCCGACAGCCTGCAGCTCCGCCAATTGCGATCCTCGCAGCACCGGGCCGAGCCCGCCCGGCAGGTGCGCGGCCAGGCTCGAGCCCCCGGAAAGCAGCATCCGCTCCAGCATCGCCTGCTGCCCGGTCGTAAGTCGATACGGCAATCCGGCGATATTGCGTGCGACCCGCACTCGCCACCGCAACAGCCCGCGTCTCTGGCCCGGGTCGCGGCCGTTCTGCGAATCGCTCAGATAGCTTTCGACAAATTCGGCGGCACTCTCCGACGACTGGTGACCCAGGTCAGAGTCCGGTCTGGCTCCTGCGGCCAGGACCAGCCGGACGATTTCCTGGCTGCGGGTTTGCGCCAGGCGGTCCGGTACGTAGCGGTGCGCCCGGCCGGCGTCCACAGAGGCACCCGGCGTCCGACCGGCCTGGTACTTTTCGATCAGGGGCTCCAGGTCGGCCGCGAATTCGTCGTAGCAGTGTGCACAGCCCAGGCGGCCGGTCGCCAGAAAATTACGATAGGTGCTCGCGCAGTACGGACAGGCTGCGTCGCCAGGCACGTGTTGAAACGATCGGCAGGCGCTGCAGTAGAGCCGGTCCTGCCAGCCGCCTTCGCCCGGATCCAGGAGATGCACGCTGAGGCTTTTTCCACAGAATGTACAGTTCATGATACTCGGGCGCACGCAAGCGCGCCGTTTGACATCGGGCGACCGAAAATCGGAGATCGCTTAAATGGACTGGAGCGCGCCATCAATCAAACGATAACGCACGGGCACCCGCGAAGCGAGCTCCATATCGTGGGTTACGATCAGGAGCGTGAATTTGAGTTCGGACTGCAATCGCCAGAGCAAATCGGCCAGCCGATCCGAATTCTGTTTATCCAGATTCCCGGAAGGTTCGTCGGCCAGAATCAGACGTTTGCCGCCGACCAGCGCCCGGGCCACGCCGGCCCGCGCCATTTCGCCGCCGGAAATCTGAGTGGGATAGTGGTGCAGGCGTTCGCCGAGCCCGACCATCTCCAGATATTTGATCGCGTCGGCCCGACCGGGGCCCGCGGGTTTGCGCTGGATCAAGAGCGGCATCATCGCGTTCTCGAGCACCGTAAAGTCGGGAAGCAAATAGTGATGCTGAAAGATGAATCCCAGACGATGCGCGCGAAACGATTCTTTTTCGCGTTCGGTCATACCCGTAACGTCCTGCGAATCCAGGCGCACCATACCCGCCGACGGATGATCGATGGTTCCGATGATATTGAGCAGAGTGCTCTTGCCCGCGCCGCTTGCGCCTTCGACCGAAGCGATGCTGCCCGGAGGCACGATCAAATCCAGATCGCGCAACACCTGGATGGTTTCGCGTTCGCCGCGAAATTCTTTGATCAGGCCCCGAATTTCGATCCCGCCGTCGCCGGGGGTCGTCAGATCGTTTTTGCCGTTTCCGTTTTTTTTGTTTTCGGCTTCCGTCATAACGTCATTTCATATCATTCATTGCGGATCACCTGCACCGGATCGACTTCGGCCGCGCGACGCGAAGGAAAGTACCCGGCCAGGCCTGAGAGTATCAGCGTAACCACGGCCACGCCGAAGATTACGTTGGGATCGGCTTCGACCGGCAGATGATCGAAATAATAAATATTGCTGGGGATCAGCGGGCGCAGGCTGCACGCTCCGAATATCCACTCGCACATGGCGTCGCGAAAATCTTCGATCAATTCCAGGATCGCTTCGAGCCGGTTCGCCACGAAGATACCGATCGAACCGCCGACCGCCGTCGCCAGAAAACCGATCAGCATGGAGTGCGCCGTGAAGATAATCGTGATCGACCCGTTCGGCAGCCCCATGGCCCGGAGCATGCCGATGCTGCGGGTTTTGGATTTGACCAGCAGATGGACGGTAACCCAGATGCCCGCCACCCCCGCGAGAATCAGCAGGCTGAGAATGATCATCATCAGGGTTTTTTCCAGCTCTAAGGCAGCGATGAAATTGCCTTTCTCCTGTTTGATCGTACGAATGCTGTAGTCGAAGCGCGGCTTGGGCAGCCCGTCGCGGACGAGGCGCTCGACCCGTTCGAGCTGCGAAAGGTCGTTGAGCTGTACGATCACCTCGCTCGCCTGGTCGCCCAGCTGCAGGACGCGCTGCGCGCTCGGCAACGAAACGAACAGCAGATTCATGTCGAATTCATAAAAGCCCGTGCGAAAGAAGCCGGCGATCGTAAACTCCGCTTCGCGCACCTGTATGCCCCGGGTGAGCACCCCGCCCCGCGGCACGAATAAGCGAATGCGATGCCCGACCCGCCAGCCGAAATAACGGGCGAGTTCGCGGCCTACCAGCACGTAGTTGCCGTCGTTGAAATTGCGCAGATAGTCGCGGTTGTAATGAACGAGCCTGGGATAGTCTTTGAGTTTGCCGGTGCGCAACTCTTCATCGGTCGCCGGGATCGCCCGCACGCCTTTGCCTTCGAAGCGATTGTCAATTTCCAGAAGGGCGTTCAGCTGCACGCTGGGAAAAACGGAACGGGTCAGGCCTTCGAGCTTCGCATCGTTCGCCACGCCTTCGACAATTTGTTTGTAATTGCGCATGGGCAGGCCCGCGGGCTGCCGGCTGACCACCACGTGATAACCCGAATTCCAGAGGCTGTTATGAACCTCTTTCTGAAAGCCCGTGAAAACGCAGAGCACGAGCACCATGATGTAGACCATCAGGGCCATGAAAAAGAACGAAAGCCGGGTCCCCAGATTAAAGATGACGGTCCGGCCCTGGCCGCGGAGGTACCGCAGCGCAATAAACAATTCGAGGAAGAGGTGGCGAAGAAACATGCGCTTGTTTGCAGCCACAGGGAGCCCCGGCGGCCTGGCGGTCAATATGCTTTTGGCTGGACAGCCTGCGGTCTCAAAGGCGATCGGTAAGGCTCCCGTTATGGATCGCCTGAACGTCATCGTCATTCTGCTTTATTTCGTCTATTTCCTCTCGTTTCTGACGGGAGTCCCGGCGCTGCACGTCGGCCTGACCCCCGACGAAGCCGAAGAGCTGCGTCAGCTCGACGACACGAATATGCTGCTGCTCGAAGGCGCGGGAGACCCGGAGCTGGAGCCGCGGGAAGCGGCCCGGGAAGCGTTCGAAGAGGGGCTGCGCGAACAGAGCCCCGATGGGATTCTCTCCGACGAAGAGGCGCGCGAAGCGGATCCGATGGCGCAGCGCCGCGCGGAGCTCGAAGCCGCGAAATCGCGCATCGTATTCAAACGCGTGCCCGGGCTGGTCGAGCGGGTGCTGGTGGAACGCCGGATGTACGCGGTCTTCGACGATCCGCTGCTGGAAAGCGATTCGCGCCCCGAAGATCTGCTGCGTCAGATCGCGCGCTCATTTACGACGGAAGCCGTGCAGCTGGGCGTCAACGCCTTCTGGTGCGCTCAGATCCTGCTGTGTCTGGCCGCGTTTTCGCGCCGGCACTGGTTCTACCGGCCCATGTCGACGATCGTAATACTGGTTTCCGTTCTGATGCTCTCGTTTGACCTGATCACCGGCAGCCGCAGCGCGATGGCCCTCTACGAAAACAAAACCGCGCCGTTGATTACAGCCGCGATCAATTCACTGCTGATCGTCCTGGGCGCGGGATTGCTCTTGCAAAAACTGCTGCCGCCCCACGGCCGATTGCTTTTGACCGAAACGAATTTCATGGGGCATATGCGTCGCCTGCCGGCTCCCGCGGGCGCTCCGCGTCGGGCCCGCTTTCTGAAACCGACCCTCGAAATCGGCGCGATCATGGTGGTCGGTTTAATCGTTGCGAATTTGCTGCTCTTTCCGATCTACAAACTCCAGCTGAGCTTTCCTGGATTTTTCGCGGGCCTGTTGATTCTCGGCCTGCTGGTGCTCGGCTATTTTTACGTGCAGGCCTATCTGAAAGTCGCGCGTTCGCAAAAGGATCGCAACGCCACGGATTCCGTGTCGGTGCTTTCGGCGATCTCGTTTCTCGGCTTTCGCATGTTGAGCAATACGCTCTTCATCTTCGCGGTGATCACTCTGGTGTGCGTAATCTTCGGCGTGGCGATCGTGTTAACCGCCTACAATATCGTATTTTTGCAGGGCTTCGAGCTATTGCCGCTGGCAGACTCGCTATAAGATCTGAGATTCAATAACGAAATCTCTCCTGCGAAATTCCCGCAGAGCAATGTCAGAGCGAAATCTCAATTCGCACGGTCGTCTTTTCTTTCGCGGGTTCCGGATAGATATTGCAACGATACTGAATGCCTTCGTTCTTGCAGATATCTTCCAGATACGAATTGTATAACAGACCCAGTCCCGCGCCCAGTTTATCTTCGTCGTCTGCGCCGCCGGTATAGAAATCCGAGATCTTGATGCCGTCCGTATTGGTCTTCATCTTTTTGGCGAGATCCCCGCGGACCCGGTCGTCGATGATGCCGTAATTCGAAATGCTGATTTGAATGCGATATTGTTGCCCGACCGACATACGCTCCGGATTCATATTCCAGGAGAGATCCAGGTTGGTCCGGGATTTCGCGGCGGTCGTGATGACCAGCTGCCGGTTTTCGCGGTCGCGTAGAAATTTATCGACCTGATCGCGCGGCGCGTATCCGTTCTTGACGATGATGCGTTCGAAGTGCGCCTTCTCCGCGTTTTGCACGAACTCCATCAAAAGATTACTCAGATGCGTCGCGATGCGGGTGTGGTCGAGGTACTGCGCGAGCATTTTTGTAAATACGCGAAACATCGACTCGCGGTATCCCGCCATATAAATTACGTAATACAGGTACCAGATGCGCGTATCGATCCAGGCCAGGAATTTCGGCAGACTGAGCACCATGCTCTGTCGGTCTTCGTCGCTCAGCGAAGCGTTGCTCATGATCAAATCGGAAACGCCTTTTTGCAGTTCCGCTTCCAGTTTGACGAAGTGTTCGGCCTTCGCCTTTTTCAGGGCTTCCGCGGTCTGAGTCGGGATCTGTTTTAAATCCACGATCGAGTTCTTCGGGTTCTTACGATTGAATTCGCGCACCACGTTCGTTTCGAACATGGTTGTGGCCAGCGACGGACTGAGCTTTTTATACAGGATGGCGTAGACGATCAGGTTATTCGTGCTGATGACGTGATAACGTCGGCTGAGCAGATCCGGCACCGGGGCGAAGATCTCTTCGATATACGAATTCATCACCATCTTCTGAATGGTGCCGGCGTTGAAGCGCGCCGATTCGAGACCCTCGCGTTGAATCCCGTCGCGATTCAGGACACGCTTGACCGGGGTGCCGGATTTCTGAAATAAACTCAGGCCCGCGCCGGTCAAAATCATCCGGGTGGGCAGTTCAACGAATTTGTCTTTTCGTTCGGTTTGGGGTGCCGTTTTAAGTGCGCTCATCCGGTGGAATTCCAGAGGCTGTTTCAACAGCCTCTGGGGCAGGCTGATCGACCGTCAACTGAGGTGCGCAGGCCCGCAGGGCCGTTTTGCGAGCAATCTGCAAAGCAGATTGCGGCGTGCACCGCAGTTGGCGGATTCCTCGACAGCCTGTCCATTCCTGAACGCACTTTCCATTTCAGTCAAATAGTTTCTGGAGCGCGAATTCGGCCGCCTTTCGCGGCTTGCGAAACATTCACCGCTTAACATAAGGCGGGCGCTTTTTCGAATTCGCGGCCGAAAAATAGCCCGAAACAATCGGCTTTCTTCATATTAATGCGGGCCGACAACCGTCCGATAAAACAGTGATGGCGCGTGTGTCTGTCAGATTTCGCGTACGCCGGCCGACGCGGGGCCTGCGAGCCCTGCCGTGCGCCTGCGCGGCGGCCCTGCTCGCGATCCTGCTGCCGGCCGGCGCCTTCGCACAAAGCCAGCCGGGCGGCCTGAAGCCGCAGTCCGCGTCCTCCCGGACCACGCAAGACGCGACGCCATCGAGCGCAGGCGAGGCGAAAACGCAAAAAGCGGAGGCCTTAAGCCGGGGGGCAACCGAAAGCGAAAGCGATGTCAGCGGGAAACAGGCGGACGCGACAAGCGCGGAAAACTCGAAAGCCCCGCAAGATTTTGATCTTGAGCGGCCGATCACCGATCCCGAAACCCGGGCGCTGCTTGTGCGGGCCGAAGAGCATTATTATCGTGAGCGACACCATATCGCGCTGAAATTGTTTCAGCTGGTCATCGAACGCGAACCGGAGCACGCCCTCGCCTATCGCTACGCCGGAGATATTTATCTGAAACGACGCGAACTGGATCTGGCGGAGGAGCACCTGCAGATCGCACGTGAACTCTCGGCGCATCCCGAACAGGAATGGTTTCGCCTGGGCCAGGTGGCCTATCTCAGATCGGACGCGGACGGCGCCGAGCAGGCCTTCGAGCGCGCGCTGAAACTCAAGCCGGACTTTGTGGTCAGCCGCTTTTATCTGGGCTTCGTCAGCTATCGCCTCAAGCGCGATAAACAACAAACCATCGACCACTGGGAAAAATATCTGTTACTCGCGCCGCAAGATCCGCAGGCCCCGGCCATCGCCCGGGCCATCGAGATCCTGCGCGATCCCGCGTATGAGATTCCGGATTTCTCGAAGGAAGACGGCGAACCGCAATTGCCAGAATCCGCCGACGGCGCGGACACCCGCGTGCCCTATCAGCCGGGCCGCGATGAAAACGAAAAGTCGGACAACACCGGCGAAGAAATTATCAACATCGACGATCTCTAACCATCGGAAAGCAATCGCATGAATCTAAAAATCAAAAACATATTTCTGGACGCGGCCATCGCCGTGCTGGTCGTTCTGATCGGCGTGGTCTCGCTTAACCTGCTGCAGAGCGACGGACAGCGCAGCGGCGACGTGGAATTCCCGGCCGACGCGCTCGCGCTGGAAATCGACGCTCTCAAAGAACGGCTCGCGCGCAACGGCGACGATGTGTACGACTGGATGGATCTCGCCAGCCTGTACAAACTGCGCGGCGATCATCAATCTGCGATCGAAGCGCTGGAACGCGCGCTCGCAATGCCCGACCTGATCCCCGAACAGCGTTACGCGTTGATGGTGCGACTGTCCGAGCTACAGCTCGACGCCGGACGCCTGGATGAGGCCTGGCAAAGCGCCAGCGCGGCGAGCACGATGAATCCCGACCGTGCGCCCGCTTTTAACCGCAGGGGGGATGTGCGCTATACTGAGGGCCGGCCCATCGCCGCCCTGAACGAATACGAAACCGCGGGGCGCGTCGAGCCGGGCGATGCGGAGTCCTACGCTCTGCGGGCGGGGATCCTGCAGGAACGCGGCGATGCGGAAGGGGCGGCGCGAGTGCTGGCCGATGGCGTGAAACAGAGCGACGCTCAAAACCAGGCGAGCGCCCAGTTGAACCTGGGCCGCTATTTTCTCGAGCAGGGACAGACCGAGCGCGCCATCGCCGCCTTCGAAACAGCGGCCCGGCTCGATCGCAACGATCCCCGGATCCAGGCGGCTCTGGGAGCGGCCCATGCAAAACGCGCGGCGGCTCTGCGCTCCCGCGGCCAGACCCGCGCCGCCGACCGGGCCACCCGGTCCGCGATCGCCGCCTATGAAAAAGCCGCGAGACTCGATCCGCGCAACGCCGCCGTGCACGCCGCACTGGGCGATCTCTACGCCGCCAACGGTCAGCGCGAGCGCGCGCACCAGAGCTATCGCGCGGCGCTCGGCTACGATACAAACAACGCCGCCCTGCGCAAAAAGTATCTGGCGACCCGGCCTTCCCAGGATATTCAGATGGCGGTCGGCGAAGACGGCGCGATCGTCATTGCCGGCGGGCCGGACGGAAATCCCGGAGATTCAACCGACGGGGCAACAGCTTCCGGGAACGGCGAAGCAAACGACTCCGTGCTCGTGCAAACGACCGACGCTCAGGGCCGTCCGGTCACCGCCGCCCTTTCGAATCTATACGGTTCGTCTTCGCCAGGCGCTTCGCAGGCGGACGCGGCGAAGCTGAAACAGAAAGGCCGCGAATTGTACTTAAAACAGAAGTACGCTCTCGCATTGACCGAATTCAATCGCGCCGCGGATCTTGCGCCCAAAGACGCCGAAGCCCGCTATCTGGCCGGCCGGACCTATGCGCAGCTCGGACGCCGGGATGCCGCCGGTGAAGCGTACGACCAGGCGATTCGACTGGCGCCCAAAGACTATCGCCCGCACTATCATCTCGGAGAATTGAACTATCGCTACCGGCGCTACGGCGACGCGGCGAAGTCCTTTCAAAACGCGCTGAAAGCCAAACCGGATCTGCATACCGCCCGCTACAACCTGGCGCTCAGCCAGACGAAGAGCAAACAGACGTCGGCCGCCGTGCGTACATATCGCGAGCTTTTACGTCGCGATCCCGGACGCTGGCAGGCGGCGCTCAACCTGGCGATTTTGTTAAAACAAAAAAACGATACGAAAGGCGCGCTGCAGGTGCTGGATCGTTATACGAAAAGCCACCCCAAACGAGCGGCCCTGCACTATCAAAAAGGCGAGATTCACACAAAGCGCGGCGAAATCCAGCCGGCCATCAACTCATTCGCTCGCACGGTGCAGATCGAACCCAAACACTTTCAGGCGCATTTCAATACCGGCGTACTGTACAGCCGCAAAGGCGACCAGCGCCGCGCACTCCAGGCCTATAACGAGGCCCGTAAAATCAACGATCGGGATCCGGATTTGTTTTACGCCATCGGGCGGCTGCAAAAGCAGAGCGGCGCAAGCGCGCCGGCCATCGCCGCCCTCGAACGGGCTCTGAATCTCAAATCCGGCCACGCCGACGCCGCAATCGAATTGATTCCGCTCTATCTGAAGCAGGGTCGCAAGCTCGACGCGATCGCCGTCATGCAACGCGCGACGCGCAGCAATTCGCGCGACTATCGCCTGCAATTTAACGCGGGCAATCTGTATCGTAAACTGGGCGAGCACGAGTCGGCCCGCCAGGCCTATCAGCGCGCCATTCAGCTCAAGCCCGGCCGCGCGGACGCCTATCTGAATCTGGCGCTTTCGTTTCGCGACACCCGCGAGATCCCGGCCGCAGTCTCGACCTATCGATCGTTGCTTGCGACGCAGCCCAATCACCCCGGCGCTCACGAGCAACTCGGATTGTTACTCTGGCAGCACGGCGGCGATCGCGCCGTTGCGCGCAAACATCTGAAACAGTATCTGGAACTCCGACCGGCCGCCGGCAACGCGGGCGATATCAAGCGACTGCTCGCCGAAGGCTGAATCCGCAGCCGGCGAAGTGGCGGCCGCAGCTGAAACCGCCTGCCACTCCACCGCCACGCGGGTGCCATTGTATCGTAAGAATCCGGGCACCCGGGCCGCTCCAGGCCCTGCCCGGCCGGCTTGACACTCAGTTCCGTTTCCAGAGCATGGCTCGCTATGAAATTGACTGTTGTGGGGACCGGCTACGTGGGCCTGGTCGCCGGCACATGCTTTGCCGAATACGGAAATCAAGTCCACTGTGTGGACATTGACAGCGCCAAGATTGAAAAGCTAAAGGCCGGCGTGATGCCGATCTACGAGCCCGGCCTGCAGGAGATGGTGCTGCGCAATCATGAACGCGGCCGGCTGCATTTCACGACCGATCTCGCCCAGGCCGTTCAGAACAGTTTGATCATTTTTATCGCCGTGGGCACCCCGGACGGAGGCGACGGCCGCCCGGACCTGCGCGGGGTCCTGAAAGTGGCCGAAGACGTCGGCCGCCACATGAACGGCTACAAAATCATCGTGAATAAAAGCACGGTGCCCGTGGGAACCGCGGACCGCGTCAGAGAAGCCGTCGCAGCCCATGCGCAGCACGAATTCGACGTGGTTTCGAATCCCGAGTTTCTGCGCGAAGGTCGGGCCATCGACGATTTTATGAACCCGGAGCGAGTCGTCATCGGCGCGGCGTCCGAACGCGCGGCGCAGGCCATGCAGGAACTCTATGGAGCATTCGTCAAAGAGACCGACAATCCGATCTTAACGATGAATATCCGCTCCGCGGAACTCGCGAAGTACGCCTGCAACGCCTTCCTGGCCATGAAAATTTCGTTCGCCAATGAAATCGCGAATCTATGCGACGTACTGGGCGCGAACTATGAAGACGTGCGCCACGGGCTCGGCACCGACAGCCGCATCGGTCGCAAATTTCTGTACGCCGGCATCGGCTACGGCGGCTCGTGTTTTCCAAAAGACGTACGCGCCTTGACTCAGATCGCCGGCGACGCGGGTTACGACGCGCCCCTCTTGAACGAAATCGAACAGACGAACGACCGCCAGAAAGAACGCATGCTGCGCATGCTCGAAAAACACTACGGCACCACTGATTTTTCCGGTAAAACCTTCGCGGTCTGGGGACTGGCCTTTAAGCCGGGAACCGACGATATGCGCGAAGCGCCGTCGATTACGATCCTGAAGCATCTCGTTTCAAAAGGCGCGAAGATCCAGGCGAGCGATCCGGTGGCGGAAGAAACCGCCCGCGTCGTCTTCGGGGACACGATCGAATACACCGACATGTACTCCGCCTTAAAAGATGCCGACGCGCTTCTACTTTTGACTGAATGGCCGATGTACGCCGAACCCGATTTCGATCGCATTAAGAGCGAGCTCAAAGAACCGCTGCTTTTCGACGGGCGCAACGTACACGAACGCTCCGCCATGCAGAAAATCGGCATGCAATACTACGGGATCGGCACAAATGTATGAATCTACCCAAATCAGGCGAAACCAGCATAATCGGTGCGAGCATTGACGGCCGTGAAATCTCTCTTTCGACGTACGGCGCGGGTGCGCTGCCCGTTCTGCTTTTCGGCGGCGTGCACGGCGACGAGAGCGAAGGCTTTCTTTTAGTAGAGCGTTTTCAGGAAGCGCTGCAGTCCGGCGAAATCAAACTCAACGAAGGGATCACGCTCTACGTCGTTCCCCGCATGAATCCGGACGGCTGCGCGAATCTCCGGCGTACGAACGGCCGCAACGTCGACCTGAATCGCAATCTGCCCACAAAGGACTGGATCGGAGAATTCAAAAACGTGCGTTATTATCCCGGCCAGAGCGCCGGCAGCGAACCGGAATCGGAGCTGACTCTCAAGCTGGTCGATGCGATCCAGCCCGCCGCGATTTTTTCGATGCACTCGTACGAAAACGCTATGATCAATTTTAACGGAGACTGCGAAGATCTCGCGCAGGCCATGAGCGTTCACAATCGTCTGCCGCCCAAAGGCGACATCGGCTATCCCACGCCGGGGAGCCTCGGCACATTCACCGGCTGGGAACGCGCGATTCCGACGATCACGCTCGAAATTCTGCGCGGCCAGGAACCCGATGCGGTCTGGCAACAGCATGCCCGAGGGCTACAGGCCGGCATCGAATTTTATCTCCAGAATCCGCGGCCGGCCGCGAAATGAATCGCGAACGCGGGCAATCAAGCGAAATCAAATTCATCCAAAAAATTACGAACGAGCAAAGAACGAATGTACACTGAATTAGCCAGCAAAATCGAAGCGATCTTCGACAATCGCGACCTATTAAAAGAAAGCGCGAATAAAGACGCCGTGAAAGAAGCGGTCGCCCTCTTAAACGACGGCAAGGTCCGCGTGGCCGAACAAAACGCACCCGGCGATTGGAAAGTCAACGCCTGGGCCAAAAAAGCCATTCTTCTGTATTTCGGCGTGAGCGAAATGCGCCGCTACGATTCCGGCGATCTGGCGTGGTATGATAAGATCGACGCCCGCACGGACCACGATTCCCGCGGCGTACGGGTCGTGCCCCCGGCGGTGTGTCGCTACGGAGCATTCGTCGAGCCCGGCGCGATCATGATGCCGTCGTATGTAAATATCGGCGCCTATGTAAGCAGCGGCTCGATGGTCGACACCTGGGCCACGGTCGGCAGCTGCGCGCAGATCGGTAAAAACGTGCATCTCTCCGGCGGCGTCGGCATCGGCGGCGTACTGGAACCGCCCCAGGGCGCGCCCGTTATTATTGAAGACAACGCCTTTCTCGGATCGCGCGCGATCGTCGTCGAAGGCGTCATGGTCGAAGAAGGCGCGGTGCTCGGCGCCAACGTTGTGATTACCGCATCGACTCCGATCATCGACGTGACCGGTTCCAGCGAAGTGATCACGAAGGGCCGGATCCCCGCTGGCTCAGTCGTCATCCCCGGCACCCGCATGAAAGAATTTCCGGCCGGCACTTACGGCACGCCGGCGGCGCTGATTATCGGCAAACGCAAAGAGTCGACGGACAAAAAGACCACCCTCGAAACGGCGTTGCGCGATTACGAAGTCAGCGTGTGATCGCAGATCACGCCGGCGCCACAAATCTATTCGGCGCAGCTCACGCAGGCGCCGTCGCGAAACGGCTGCCCGCAGTTTTCGCATAACTGATAGCTGCCGCGTTTCAAATCGCTGGTGACGGTGCAGCGCTCGTCGAAGACGAAACACTCGCCGTCCCAGTGGCCGTCGGGATATTTTTCCAGATACGCGAGAATGCCGCCTTCCAGCTGATAGACGTTGTCGAAGCCGGCGTCTTTCAGCATCGGCACGGCCTTTTCGCAACGAATGCCGCCGGTACAAAACGTGACGACTTTCTTGTCTCGGAGCTTCTCGAACTCCGGCAGATACTCGGGCAGCTGGCGAAAACCTTCCAGCGGGAGCAAGATCGCGTTCTTAAAACTGCCGACCCGGGTTTCGTAAACATTGCGGGTGTCGACCAGGACCACATCCGGGTCTTCGGCCACCATTCGATGAAATTCATCCGGCGAAACGAACGAGCCTTCGTTTTTGTTCCAGTCGGCCGACCAGCCGGTCGTCACGATCTCGGGTTTGACTTTCAAAAGCATGCGCTGAAAGGGCATCTCCTCGACCGGCATACGTTTTACGGAAGCCGGGTCGACATGCAGTTCGGCGACGAGTTCGCGGGTGAACGCGTCGACTTTCTCGGGCTCGCCGGCCACGGATATATTCGCGCCTTCTCCGGCCAGAAGCAGCGTACCACGCAAACTCAGGGAACGCGCCCGGGCGTGCCAGCGGTCGCCCGTCGCCTGCGGGTCGGGCAGCGGGGTAAATTTATAGAAATTGGAAAACTCCAGCACGCAGGTACAGTCCTGGAACGCGCCGTTTCGGAGCAACAATTATTACGCGGGCGTCGGCACCATGCCGGCCCCGGCGATCACCAGCGAACGAGATAGGTGCAGGTGTCGGCGCCGTTCAGCCGGCTGGGCTGCGATTCGTCGAGCGTGACTCGCGCGCCCGGCTCAAAGCGACGAGCCATCGCCGCAACGATCCCTTCGTCGAATTCGCTGGGATACGGCGTATCGCTGATGATTCGCGCTTCGTTCTTGCCGGGGACCTCTTCCAGACGGTAGTGCCCGATGACGTCTTGCATTTCGCCGGTCTCCGGGTTCATGAGCGGCTTACCGTTCTGGCCGTGATTGAGATGATAGGCCACGTCGATACCGGCCAGGCCTTTCTGAATCGTGTCGATATCAGGCGGAAAGATCGCGTTTTCGGGCACGCTGCGCCCGGCCTGCCGGAGGGTATTGGCGCCGACTTTCTCTTTCAGGATTTGGAACATGCGGATATTCGGGCCGGCGGGATACCAGCGCTCGGGCTCGAAATAATAGGTCCCATCCTCGCGCTGCGATCCATACTGCAGTTCGCTCAGGATTCGATCGGCGATCGATTGGAAGCTGCCGAGCCCGCCGAAGAAGCTCTGCAGGGCAGCGCCGATAATATCAATTTTGCTGAAATCATAACTTGCCATGAACGAATCCTTCGGCCGAACTGGCCGCAACGCCCTTTCAGTGGACGTTTACTTGATTGTTTTTATAAACAAATATTCTCGATTCCACGCAAAAACTCAAGAAAATTTATGAATCCCCTAACACACCCTCTCTTCGCTCTGGGATTTCGACCGTTTTTCTCGGGAGCCGTCGCGGCGGGGCTGGCCATGATTCCGCTATGGACCCTGAGCTTCGCCGGCCTGATAAATCCGCCGCCCGCCGGAGTCGCGATCGTGCTCTGGCACGCCCACGAAATGATTTACGGCTTCGTCGCGGCGGTCATCGCGGGCTTTCTCTTGACGGCCAGCCAGAACTGGACCGGCCGGCGCGGAGTCCACGGCCTGCCGCTGGCCGGCCTGTTCGCATTGTGGCTGCTCCCGCGCGGATTCGCAATTATGCCGGAGGGCGGGCTGCTCGCTTATACCAGTGCGGATCTGATCTTCTTTCCGGCTCTCGCCGTTGCGCTCTGGCCGTATCTCGGGGCGCGGGATCAGCGTAAGCACTGGATCTTCTTCGTATTTTTCGCATTGTTATTCGCGGCGAATCTGCTCTTTCATCTGGAACTACACGGCCGGATCGCCGGCTGGTTCGCCGCTTCGCACTCGCTGGCGGTCCACACGATCGTCGCCTATCTTACGGTCATCGGCGGTCGGGTGATTCCATTTTTCACGGAGAGCGCTCTAAGCGAAAGCGGCGTTCGAGTCCGCCGACATCCGATCATAGAAAGCACGGTTCTGCCGATCACACTGCTTTTCGCCGCGCTGGATTTCGCGCGACTGATGCCCGGCGACGCGCTCGCAGCTCTCGCTATGGGCGGGATCACGCCAGGCTTGCGTGCTCTCACGGTGGCCGTTGCGCTACTCGCCTGCGCGGCCCATGCGCTGCGGCTGTCCGGCTGGCGAAGTATCGCGAGTCGCGGCCGGCCGATTTTGTGGATCGTCCATCTCGCCTACGCCTGGATTCCGGTCGGCTTCGCCCTGAACGGTCTGAACGGACTCATGGTCACCGATTGGAACCTGCGCAGCGTCGCTCTGCACGCCTTCACCGCCGGCTCCATGGGACTCTTTATTTACGGCATGATTTCGCGAGTCGCGCTCGGGCACACGGGACGCCCGATTCAAGCTGCGCCGGTCGTCGCGTTCGGCTACGCACTGATGATCCTGGCGGCCCTCCTGCGCGTGGCCGGTCCGCCGTTCCTGCACGCCTGGTTTGCGAATCCGCATGCGCTCTACTCCCTCTTGATTTTCATCTCCGGCCTGGCATGGACTCTCGCCTTCCTGATACTGGCCGTGGTCTATCTGCCGATACTCGCTCGCCCGCGCGTCGACGGCAAGCCGGGCTGAATCCCGGACAATTCGATCTGCGTCGAGTGCCCGCGTTCGCTTCAGTCAATCAGGCATTCTTAGTATATTTTGATCTGGAACTAACGCCGGGCGCTGAAATAGGCCCGCACCGGCGCGGGATAGCCTTCGACGGTCCGCCCCGGGTTCTCCGGATCGAGAGCGTCCGCAAGACCCGGCAATTCGGCGGTCCGCACCTGCTCGTTCACGAACTCATATTCGCCGCGCGATGCGACATCCCGAAAGCCCGACCGCCGCAACCACTGCTCCAGACAGAGCGCATTCGGAACGTGCCAGTTGCCTCCGCCGCCCGCGTAGCGGCCCTTCGCCGGGATCAATGCCACCGGGAAGTGCGAAACGGAAGCGGGCAGCGCCAGACTCTCCAGCACGAGCTCGCCGCCCGGACGCAGCGCCTGGTACAATATCCTCAATAGCTGAATCGGGTCCGTATGATGATAGACGATGCCCAGACAGAAGATGGTATCGAAGCGTTTCGCGTATTCCGCGCCCGCCAGCAAATCGAAACCGGCCGGGATAAACTCGAGCGCCGGCGCCGGATGAAAGGCGTTCAGAAATTCGAAACATTGCCCGAACGCGCTCGTCGGATCGAGCCCGAGAACCGACGCGGGCCGCTGGTCCGCCATACGAAAGAGATAATAACCGTTGCCGGTGCCCACGTCGCATACCGCGCGATCTTGCAGCGGCGCCGCGAAACTCAAAACGCGATCCCATTTCAGATCGCACTTCCAGTTCGCGTCGATGCGCTGCCCGAAAATTTCAAAAGGGCCTTTGCGCCAGGGGCCGAGGGCCTGCAGGTAACGCGCAAGTTCCGCGTGTTCGTCTGCGGAGAGCTCTTCGCGTCGGCCGATCGAAACGCACGCCTGATCGAATTGCGCATGCGAAGTCGGGTGTGCCCTGGCGAAAGCCAGCGCTCGCTGGAATTGTGATTCGTCCATCAGTCAGCTCGGGTTTCCAGTGCGCGATTCCGCCGGCCGTCGCAATGCAGAAGGCACGATTTTTGGTTGGCCGTCCCGCGGCGAAACTGCATATTGCTCCGGTTAACGGAGCGATACAGATGAATTTGTTTAAGATCCGGGAGAAAGGCAAAACGGGTTTTATCGATGCGACGGGCCAGGTCGTCATTTCCCCGCGATTCGAAAGCGCGAACGATTTCGCGGAAGGCCGCGCCTGGGCTTCGATTGAAACCGGCGGAAAAACACTCTCCGGTTTCATCGACGAGTCCGGCGAGTGGGCGATTGAACCTCAGTTCTTCGGGCACCAAAAATCGATTTTCGGCGGGTCGTATTTTTTTCGCGACGGTCGTTCGCTGATCTATACGAGCGATAACCGGCCGGCCTTCATCGATCATGAGGGCAACATCGTTTCGGCCACCGATTATGAACAGCTCTATCCGTTTTCGGAAGAGCGCGCGCTGGTCGTCCGCGACGGGCTGTGGGCGTTCATCCAGCCAGACGGCACGGAAATCATTCCGTTTCGCTATAGCGCCGAACGCCTCGGCCCGCTTTCGCATCTACAAAACCGCTTCTCGGAGGGTCTGGCGTTGGTCCCTTTCGCCGAAGACGAATACGGCCCCAATCTGGGTTTTATTGATCGAAACGGCGAAACCGTACTGGAGCCCCAGTTCACCGATGGTACGGCCTTTTCCGAGGGACTCGCGATGGTTCGCGATCAGGCCAGCCTGCTGGATTATTTCTTTATCGATCGCGACGACTATCTGGCCTTCGACCGGACATCCCAATTGCTCACCCGATTTGCCGGGGGACTCGCCGACATGCTGGACGGCGAGACTCAATTGATCGGTTACGTTGATCAAAAGGGGGAATGGAGCATTCCCCCACGATTTTCGGATTCCGGCGCCTTCTCCGAAGATCGCGCCTGCGTGCGCACCCCGGCGTCGCGCAAACTGTACGGTTATATCGACCCGACCGGAGAGCCCGTGATCCCCTTTCAATTCGAGACCGCTCTCGCGTTCCAGGGCGGCCTGGCGTCCGTCAAGAACAAAGGTCGTCTCGCCTATATCAATCGCTCCGGAGAAAGCGTGTGGCGGGAAAGCAAATGAAGGCCGGGCTTCGGCCCTCCCGCGAGCGTCAACATACGTCCGACGACTGGCGCCTGCTGCCTTTCAGCCTTTCAGCTTGAGTTTGTCCGCGTCGACCACCAGCGTATATTCTTTTTCGCTGTCGTATTCGCCTTTCAGGATCACCCGGCTGAGCAGATTGCCCAGCTGATGCTGAATGACCCGTTTGAGCGGGCGCGCCCCGAATTGGGGATCGTAGCCCTGTTCGGCGAAAGACTTTAAGATCTTCTCCGGAACTTTTACGTGCAGGCCCTGTTCGCGGGCGCGCGCCAGCAAAAGCTCGACCTGAATGCCGACGATCTGCAGCAGCGACTCCATTCCGATCGGCTCGAAGAAGATCACCTCGTCCAGACGATTCAAAAACTCCGGCTTGAACTGGCGATGCAGATCCTCGCGAACCAGACGTTCTTTCTCTTCGCCGGTCGCCTCGTCGTTCATCAGATGATGACTGCCGATATTCGACGTCATAATGATAATCGTATTCTTGAAGTCGACCGTGCGGCCTTTGGTATCGGTCAGACGACCATCGTCGAAGATCTGCAAAAAGACGTTGAAGACCTCGGGGTGCGCCTTTTCGACTTCGTCAAAAAGAATCACCTGATAGGGCCGGCGTCGAACCGCTTCGGTCAGCTGGCCGCCCTCTTCGTGACCGACGTAGCCCGGAGGCGCGCCGATCAAGCGGGCGACCGCGTGTTTTTCCATATATTCGGACATATCGATGCGCACCATGGCGGCTTCGTCGTCGAAGAGAAACTGCGAGAGCGCCCGGGCGGTTTCGGTTTTACCGACCCCGGTCGGTCCCAGAAAGAGAAAGACGCCCACCGGTCGATTGGGATCCGAAAGACCCGAGCGACTGCGCTGGATCGCTTCGACCATGCTTTCGAGAGCGGGGTCCTGGCCGACGACCCGGTCCTTGAGCGTGTCGAACATATTCAGTAAACGCTCGCGTTCGCCCTGCATCATCTTCGATACGGGAATCCCCGTCCAGCGCGCGACGATATTCGCGATATCCTCGTACGTGACTTCTTCTTTGAGATACTGGCTTTCGCGTTCGGCGATCGAAGCTTCGAGGCCCGCCATCTCTTTTTCGAGCGCGACGATTTGCCCGTAGCGAATTTCGGCGACTTTGTTAAAATCGCCCAGGCGTTCGAGTTCTTTCTCCTGGACTTTCAGAGCGTCGAGTTGTTCGCGTAGAACTTTCAGCCGGTCGACTTCGCCGCGCTCGGATTCCCAGATGCCTTTCTTCTGGGCGAGATCCTCTTCCAGATCCGCCAGCGTGCGTTCGACCGTCGCCAGGCGCTCCTGCGAAGCCTTGTCTTTTTCCATCTTAAGAGCTTCGCGCTGAATCTTAAGTGCCTGGATATCCTTGGAAATCTGGTCCAGCTCTTCGGGCAGCGAATCCAGTTCGATGCGCATTTTCGAGCAGGCTTCGTCGATCAGGTCGACAGCCTTGTCGGGCAAGAATCGATCCGTGATGTACCGGTCCGAAAGCTTGGCCGCGCCGACTACCGCGCCGTCGGTGATTTTGATACCGTGATGCAATTCGTAGCGGTCTTTCAAGCCGCGCAAAATCATCACCGATTCGTCGACGGTCGGTTCGTTGACGTAAACCGGCTGGAAGCGGCGTTCGAGAGCCTGGTCTTTTTCGATGTACTTCTGATACTCTTTCAGCGTGGTCGCGCCGATACAACGCAGCTCGCCGCGAGCCAGGGCCGGCTTGATCATATTCGAGGCGTCCAGGCTGCCTTCCGAAGCTCCAGCGCCGACCAGGGTATGCAGCTCATCGATGAAGAGCACAATGCGGCCGTCCGAATTCTGGACTTCCGTCAGGACCGCTTTGAAACGGTCTTCGAATTCGCCGCGATACTTCGCCCCCGCGATCATCGACCCCAGATCCAGAGTATAAATTTCTTTTTGCAAGAGACCGTCCGGAACTTCGCCGGCCACGATTTTGCCCGCCAGTCCTTCGACGATGGCGGTCTTACCCACGCCCGGTTCGCCGATCAGGATCGGATTGTTTTTCGAGCGGCGGCTCAGCACCTGCATGATCCGCCGAATCTCTTCGTCGCGGCCGATGACCGGATCGAGCTTGCCTTTGCGGGCGGCCTCGTTCAGATTCAGGGCGTACTTCTCAAGCGCGTCCATTGTGCCTTCGGGGTTCTCGCTGTTGATGGGTTGTCCGGCCCGCAGATCATGAATTGCCTGTTCGAGTTGCTCCGGGGTGAGGCCCATGCGAATTAATTCGCCGGCCAGGCTTTGATTTTTATCAGCCAGATAGGCCAGAATTAAATGTTCGGTCGACAGATACTGATCGCCCCGCTTGCCCATCAGCGCTTCCGCCTGGCCGAGCATGCGCACAAGCTTCTGCGAGGGACGCACCTCTTGATCGCCGTCGACCCGCGGGAGCTTCGTGACCGCGGACTCGACCAGCTGAATCACCGCGGATTCGCCGATTCCGATCCGGTCCAGCAGCATAGGCCCGATGCCGTCCTTCTGGCGAAACACTTCAAGCAGCAGATGTTCCGGCGTCAGCTCGGGATGCCCCTGCTCGGATGCCTGGAGCTGCGCTTGATTGAGCGCTTCGCTTGCCTTTTGCGTGAGTTTATCCAATCGCATAATATCTTATCCTTTCGCTTTTTGAGAATCGCTCTCATTTAAGCATCCCGGGCGACGCTTTCGCACGCGGTCCTGATGCTATTTCGGCAACATCGCAGTTCCGGGAGACTGCATTTTGGCCCTCTATTATTGAAGAAATCCGGGCGTTGCAGTCTGCGCGCCGAAAGCATCGGCGATGCTTTGTTCACCACCCTGTTGCAAGCCGCGCGCCAGGCGTCGCCGCGGGCTACGGGGCGCTGCGCGCGCGATCGAGCGGATCATTAATGTCACAATGACAGTGGCCTGCAAAATCTTCCGACCGCACACCAGGTGCGCGCGAATGTTTCGCGCTCCTCGGGATCTTCGCGCGCGAGAACATGATAAATCGCAGTAAACTACCAGAACTACAGCGCGCTCCGGTGCCGCGCAACAGGATGTACGAAGTTTTCCGCGAAAGCGTGACATAGTATAAAAAAAGACTCGCCGCAACCGCAAAATCATTGCGCTAAAACGTGGATAACATGATTGAGTCATTAAAGCGATGGCGTCATTTATAACTGTTCTCAAGAAGCATAGCGCTAAAATCATCCTGGCAATCGTGCCACTCGGATTGATTTACTGGATCTGGGTCGTCCCACCCAAGTATACAGGATACGCACCGGACCAACCAATTCCTTTCAGCCATAAGATTCACGCAGGTGAAATGAACATGGACTGTCAGTTCTGTCATGCCGGCGTTGAAAAGAGCGCGCACGCGACGGTGCCCGATACGGCGACCTGCATGAAGTGTCACCAGCACGTTGCGTCGGATAGCAAATATATCCAGTACCTTCGCACGACTTATCAGCAGGGCATTCCGCTCCGCTGGAACAAAGTGCACGATCTTCCCGATCACGCGCGCTTCAGTCATAAGCCGCACATCGCGAAAGGTATCGACTGCGCGGACTGTCACGGCGACATGCGCGAGGTCGAAGGCAAAGTCGAAGTCACTTCCGCCTTTAACATGGGCTGGTGCGTGAACTGTCACCGCGACTACGTCGCCGAAACGCAGCCCGACGCCCCGGGCGGCAACGTTTCGGTTCGCCTGGCCGACTGCGGCACCTGCCATTATTGAGAGAACGAGGCCTGGGCGGGATAATCGGGACGATGAAAGTGCAACACAAACAACCCGTATCCGACCGCCGCAAGCTTTGCAAAGGCTTCCACGCGGGCGGGCATTCAGTTCAAGAACAATGCTCGCGGCGGTGAAAGCGCACGGATCTGAAACCGACCCGCGCCGAATAGCAAACGAAACGACGAACAACGAAATCACAACAGAGATACTCAGAAGATCGATCCCCAAACACACACGGCATCGCGATTATGAATAAAACGGAACCGAATCAGAAAACCCGGAAGTACTGGCAGTCCTTAGAGGAAAAACAAGACCTCGGCCTGACCGACTGGAACCGCCCCGAATTCGCTCAGAGCGAAAAAGAAATGCGCGATAGCGCTAGCTCCCAGGGAACCTCACGCCGCGATTTTCTGAAGTTTATGGGCGCCTCCGCGGTCATGGCCACCGCCGCCTGCCGTCGCCCGACCGAACAGATCGTTCCCGCGGTCAAACGTCCGCCGGAAGTCATGCCGGGTCTGCCGACTTTCTATTCTACGACCAGCCCGAACGGCACCGGTTTGATCGTTCGCACCCGCGACGGTCGGCCGATTAAAATCGCGGGCAACCCGGACCATCCGTTGACCGGCGGCGGCGTAACTGCTTCCGAAGTAGCATCGATCATGGATCTCTACGATCCGGACCGCCTGCGTAAACCGGTCGTATTCGAAACGACCAAGAGCGGCAAGCGTCGCAAAAAGAATTCTTCCGATTCCGAAATCACATCTGCTGCCGCTGAAAAACTCGCGGAGGGCGACTACGTTCTGTTTACCGGCCCGATCGACGGCCCCTCCAGTCGCGCGCTGGTTCAGGATTTCCTGCGCAAGTACCCCGGCGGGCGTCACGTCGAGTATCGCGCCGATCCGACCATGCGCCAGATCGCGGAAGGCCAGCGCGAAAGCTACGGCCAGGAATTGGTGCCCTCTTATCGTTTCGATCGCGCCGAGCTGATCGTTTCGATCGACGGCGATTTTCTGGGCACGATGATCCAGCCGGCTTTCTTTACGTCGGCCTTCGCGAAGAATCGCGACCTGCGCAAGAATAAGAAAAAGCTCAATCGTCTCATCGCGTTTGAATCCATGTTTACCCTGACGGGCTCCAACGCCGACGAACGGCACGGCATTCGCCCCGGCGACCAGGCGCTGATCGCACTGGCCATCGCTTCGTATCTGGTCGTTGAACAGCGCCGCAGCAATCTATCGGGCAACGGCCAGGTCACCGGCCTGCTCCGTCAATATCGCCCGGAAGCCATCACCAGCGCGCTCAAACACGAAAGCGGCCTGTATCGCAAAGGTTTCTTCGAGCAGGTTGTCGCCAGCGTCGCCGAAGAGCTGTGGGCCGCGCGCGGCAAGAGCCTGGTCATCGGCGGTTCGCCGCTGGCCGCCACCGGCGCGAACGCCGCGGGGCAAATCGCAATCAACCTGCTGAACTCGATCCTCGATAACGACGGCAAGACTGTCGCGCACGGCCAACCCCTCGGCATTTCGGCCGGCCAGTCCGACCGCGACATTCAGGCGGTGCTCGGCGAAATCGGAACCCGTTACAAGACGGTCATCATCGCGGGCGCCAACCCGGTGTACCATCTCCCGGCCAGCGCCAACGCGCAGGCGGCGCTCGAAAAAGCCGACTACGTGCTCGCTCTCAGCGATAGGCTGGACGAAAGCGCTTTGCTTTCGGACGCGGCTCTGCCGGTCAGCCACTATCTCGAGTCCTGGGGCGACAGCGAATTGATCGCCGGCGTACACGGCATTCGCCAGCCGGTGATTCGCCCGCTGTATAACACGCTCTCTTTTGAAGACCGCCTCATTCAACTGGCGGGCGGCAGCCTCGGCGGCCAGTCTTCGTTTCACGACTATGTAAAAGCCAACTGGCGCAAACTGGCCGGCGGCAAAAACTTTCGGAAATTCTGGGTATCGGCTCTCCAGGCCGGCTATTACGCGCCCGGCCGTTCCGCGCTCAAAGCGGCCCGCCCGGCTCGCAATTTCCGCGCGGCGTCGGTCGCGAAACTGCCCGGCTTCAGCGGCGAAGCGAGCGCTGCGGATTCGAAGAAGCTGGTGCTCGGTCTGTACTATAACGTTCAGGTGCTCGACGGCACCGGCGCGAATAACGCCTATCGCCAGGAATTGCCCGAACCGGTCACGAAGATCGTCTGGGACAACTACGTCGCGATTTTACCGGCCACCGCTCGCCGCCTGAAATTGAAGCAGGGCGCGATGGTCGACGTCAAGACCGCCGGCGGCGCAACCCTGCGTTTGCCCGTACACCTGCAGCCCGGTCTGCATCCCGAAGCGGCCTGTATCGCCCTCGGCTACGGACGTACCGCGGCCGGCAAAACCGGCGATGGCGTGGGCCAGAACGCAGTCGCGTTAGTCGAAACCGGCTCCGACAGCTTCGCCTTCGCGGGCCAGACGGTCGAACTCGCGAAGACCGGCGATCGCTATATGCTGGCGAGCACGCAAACCATCTATCGCAAAGGTTATAACGACCAGGACGACTATAACGCGCCCTTTACTCCGGACAAAGTCCACGACGTGCCCTACAACGGCTCCAGTCAGTATACGGCCGCGAACTGGACGACCGGCGAACGCTTCGAACGTCCGATTGTTCGCGAAACGAATTTCACCGAATTTAAGACCGGCAAGTACGAACTGGATCCCCCGGGCGTGGTTTATCCCGAAGGCAAAGGCCTGATGAAGCCCTGGGACTATAAGTCCAATCGCTGGCACATGACCATCGACCTGAATAATTGCACGGGCTGCGGCGCCTGCGTCACTTCGTGCAACAGCGAAAACAATATCCCGATGGTCGGCCGCGATCAGGTATCGAAAGGCCGCGAGATGCACTGGATGCGCATCGACCGTTATTTTTCCGGCGAAGAAGACCAGCCGCTGGTTTCGCACCAGCCCATGCTGTGTCAGCAATGCGAAAACGCGCCCTGCGAAAACGTGTGCCCGGTAACGGCCACGACTCACAACAGCGAAGGTCTGAATGTGATGACCTACAACCGCTGCGTGGGCACCCGCTATTGCGCGAACAACTGCCCGTACAAAGTTCGCCGCTTTAACTGGTATGAAAACTGGAACTACATGGAAGGCCTGCAACGCAGCCTGCGCGATCCGCAGCAGCTCGCCATGAACCCGGACGTAACCGTGCGTACCCGCGGCGTCATGGAGAAATGCACCTTCTGTATCCAGCGGATCGCGGTCGCCCGCCAGGAAAGCCGGGCGCGCGGCGACAAATACGTCGCGGACGGTTCGTTCCAGACGGCCTGCCAGGAAGTCTGCCCCTCCGGCGCCATCCTCTTCGGCAATATTAACGATCCGAAAAGCGCGGTCAGTCTGGCGAAGAAGACCGAAGCGAAGCGCACCTATCAGGTGCTCGATTTTCTGGCGGTCAAGCCGTCGATCACCTATCTGGCCCGCGTGCGCAACAACAGCAAGGCCTGAGAACGGCGCGCATAATTCAGACTGAAAGATTCTAAACGAGAAACAGCACTTATGGCACAGGCAACGTATACCGAGGAAGAACTCAACGAAATGAGCCCGCCGCTCGTAGAGGGCGGCAAGGTTTACGGGGACGTTAACGACGACATCGTTCGCCCCATGGATACCTTCCCCACCAAACTCTGGTGGGGAGCCTTCGCCATTTCACTGGTGCTTCTGACCCTGCTCTTCGTCGAGATCGGCTATCTGATCGCGACCGGTATGGGCATCGTCGGCGTAAACGTGCCGGTCAGCTGGGGTTCGTTCATTATTACGTTCGTCTTCTGGATCGGGATCGGTCACGCCGGTACGCTCATTTCCGCCGTTCTGTACATCTTCCGTCAGCAGTGGCGCACGGCCATCAACCGTTCCGCCGAGGCCATGACAATCTTCGCGGTCGCCTGCGCGGGTATCTTTCCGATCATTCACGTCGGTCGCCCCTGGCTGGTTCTGCTCTGGTTCCCGCCGCTGCCGAACGAACGCGGCACCCTGTGGCCGAATTTCCGTTCGCCGCTGCTCTGGGACCTTTTCGCTATTTCTACTTACTTAACGATTTCGCTCGTGTTCTGGTATCTGGGACTCGTGCCTGACCTGGCGGCCGTTCGCGACCGCATCAAAGCTTCGGATTTCTGGAGTAAATTCCGCAAGAACGCCTACTCGATTCTGTCTCTGGGCTGGGTCGGCAGCGCGCGCAGCTGGTCGCACTACGAAGCCACCGCCATGATTCTGGCGGGCCTTTCGACGCCGCTGGTTCTTTCGGTCCACTCCATCGTTTCCTTCGACTTCGCGACCTCCGTGATTCCAGGCTGGCACACGACGATCTTTCCGCCCTACTTCGTCGCGGGCGCAATCTTCTCCGGCTTCGGTATGGTGCTCACGCTTCTGATCATCATGCGCGAGCTCTTTAATCTGAAAGATTATATCACGATCAAACACCTTGAGAATATGGCCAAGGTCGTAACGCTCACGGGCATGATCGTCGGTCTCGCCTACGCGACCGAATTCTTCGTGGCCTGGTATTCTGGCACCGAGGCGGAAGCCTTCGTCTTTATCAACCGCGCCTTCGGCCCCTACTGGTGGAGCTACTGGATCATGATCTCGTGTAATGTGATCAGTCCGCAGATCTTCTGGTTCAAAAAACTGCGCACGAACCCGATGGTGCTCTGGATCGTTTCAATTTTCGTAAACATCGGTATGTGGTTCGAGCGCTATGTGATCGTCGTCACCTCGCTGCATCGCGACTTTCTGCCCTCCAGCTGGGACGAATACGTGATGACCATCCACGACTACGGCATTATGCTCGGCTCGTTCGGTCTCTTCTTCACCCTGTTCCTGCTCTTCTGTCGCTTTTTACCGACGATTGCGATGACGGAAATCAAGATGGTGATGAAATCCAAGGACGCGGCGAAAGGTTACGGTCACTGATCCCGGCGATTCGGGTAAACGGTTATACGGTATCGATTGTATGAAAGAGAAACTGGATAAATTCTTAGAAGATCTCGCGCCGAAGGTGGACGCCTTCTTCGAAGCGCCCGGCAAAGCGCTTACCGCGGGTCTGAACAAGGCCTTCGAATATACCTATCGTGAAACGACGAAGGGCATCTACGGCCTCTTCGACACGCCCGAAAAAATCAGCAAGGCGGCGAAAGCGACGCATGCGAAAGGTTATACGAATTTCGATTGTCTGACGCCTTTCCCGGTGCACGGCCTGGAATTCGACATGGGCCTCAAGCGCTCGAAAATTCCGTGGATCACCTTCTTCGCCGGCCTGACCGGCCTCGCGATCGCCTTCGGTCTGCAGCTGATCGTACACGAACAGGTGCTGCCGCGCATTTTTCCTTATTTCGACGGATTCCCGAATATCCGTTCTTATCCGCTGAACATCGGCGGCAAGCCGACCTTCGCCTGGCCGGCCATGGTTCCGATTCTCTTTGAATTGACCGTACTGCTGGGCGGTCACTCGACGGTGGCCGGTTTGATTCTGCTGGCGGGCATGTACAATCCTTTCCGCAAGCCGCTGCATCCCGAAATCACCAACGACAAATTCTGTCTGTGGATTCCGGCGGATTCGGCGAACTACAGCGAAGAGGGCGTCGCGGCTTTCATGAAAGAACTGGGAGCGGCGGAAATCACAAAAGTCGACGGCGACGAGCAGTCTCCAGCCGGAGGCGGCGGTGCGCCCGCTCCAGAAGGCGCAGGGCCGGCGGCCGGCTAAGGCCCGAACCGCCAGCTTCTCAATCAAGGCAGCAACATACTGAGATTTCTGATATGATGAACGAATTCAAACAAACCGCATTTCCGAAGGGGATGGCTCTCGGTTTCGCCGCGGCGCTCCTGCTCGGCCTGCCCGCCTGTAATTACAGCGGCAACCTGTCGGGTATGCACTGGTTTCTGGACATGCATGACAACCACGCGGTCGAGAGCCAGGAAGAAGACTATACCACTCTGGCAGCCGCCAAAGGCGACGGCTGGACGAAGGGTATGGACAACAGCGAAATGTGGACCGGTGCGGGCGCCTATCGCACTCCGCCGGAAGGCAGTGTGCCCCGCAATTACGAGCCGTATCCGTACGAAGCGGGCGAATTCGCGGCGGCCGGTGCGGAGCTGAAGAACCCGCTGCCGAAAACGAAGGCGGTTCTGGCCCGCGGTCAAAAAGAATACAACGCCTATTGTGCCGTATGCCACGGCTACACCGGCCTGGGCGACGGACCGGTGACCCCCCGCTTCCCCGACATTCCCGCGGTCGTGAGCCCCACGATCACGAACTGGAAAGACGGTGAAATCTTTCATATTATCACGATGGGCCGCGCGCGTATGTATCCCTACGCGGCGCAGATCAGTCCCGAAGATCGCTGGGCGATCATCCATTATGTGCGCCTGCTTCAGGAAAAGCGCAAACAGGATCCGGGTACTAATTAATCGGAGCGCGTCGGCGAAATGCTTCCCCGGACGCGTATTTAGAGAACGCAGCGAAAACAAACGCAAGATTTACTAATTAAACGAACGAATTAATTTTGGTGTAAACATGGTCAGTCTTCCCGACGAATCAAAACTCAAGTTTCAGTTTCCGAAAAAACTGCAAACCATCTGCCTGGCGCTGATGGGGGTCGGTCTTATAATCACCTTCCTTCATCTGGGATTCAGCCTGGCGGGCGATGATCATCACGACGATTCGGCCGCGCATAGCGCTCAGGTGGCGGAAACCGCTGGCGATGCTGCGAAAGCCGACGGCGATCACGCCGGAGCGGACAAAAAAGCCGAAAAAGAAGGAGCGCATCACCATTCGAAGCTCATGCACTTCTTCTATTCTCTGCACCTGGCGTTACTGGTCGCACTGCCCCTTTCGCTGGGCGGGATCTTCTTCGTAGCGATCAACGTGCTCTCGGGTGCCGCCTGGAGCGTATCGGTGCGCCGGCTCGCGGAAAACTACTTCTGGTATTTACCCGTCGTTCTGGCTTTGATGGCGATCATCTTCGCCTTCGGTTTCGGCGACGTATTTCACCACTGGGTGCACGCGCCCGAGTCGGACCTGCTGGTAAAACACAAAGAGGCCTGGCTGAACGCGCCGTTCTTTATCGGTCGCAACCTGATCTGGCTGGTCGTATGGTTCGCCTTCGGATTCTTTTTCTGGAAGCACTCCACCGCCCAGGACTCCGACGGTAAAATGAGTCACACGAAAGCCGGAGCGAAACTCGCCGCCGGGTTCCTCGTGGTTTTCGGTCTGACTTATTCTTTCAACTCCTGGGACATCAGCATGAGCCTGGAGCCGCACTGGTTCTCGACTCTGTGGGGCATCTATATCTTCGCCGGCATGGCGCTGACCCTCTACGCTTCGCTGATCCTGTGGACCGGTTTCCTGAAAAAATCAGGTTACTATGGCGACACCTTTAACGAAAACCATCTGCACGACTTGAGCAAATACCTCTTCGGGCATACGATCTTCTGGGCCTATATGGCGGTCAGCCAGTACCTCCTGATCTGGTACGGACACATTCCGGAAGTAACGACCTTCTTTTATTATCGCACCGACGGCGGCCTCTTCGGCAACGCCTGGTATGCGATTACGGTGCTGCTGGTTTTTTCCCGCTTCGTTATTCCGTTCTTTCTGCTCTGCAAGCGCGAGTGGAAGCGTAACTGGAATTTCATGATGGGCCTCTCGGTCTTCATCATCTTCGGCCAGGTGCTGGATATGTACTGGGTCGCCTACCCGACGCTCAGCAAAAAATTCACGCCTTTCTTCTGGGAAATCGGCCCGCTGATGTTCGTGGCCGGCAGCTTTATCCTGGTCGTCGGCAAAAGCCTGGAGCGCCAATCGTTGATTCCGGTCAAGGATCCGCGCCTCGAGGAGTGTCTGCACTTTCATCAGTGAAGACTTACGAGTTTATTCAGTAGAGATTCATTTTAATTCAGCAAGCAATCAGGAAAAGATCGAGAAATCTGACGATGCAACATTCCAATTCCACCTCCTCTAATGTCGCCCACCGGCAAACCCGGCTCGCAGCGCTCTGCGTTGCTATGCTGACCCTGGCCGCAACCGTCGCCTGCGATCGCGTGGGCGCGATCAAAGGACATACGGCGCCGGATCCGCTGACTGCGACACCGGTTTACGAATCCGATCGCGAAGTGATCTTCCAGGGTTCCGTGTACTATGCTCAGGCGGGCTGCGCGAAATGCCACGGCGTCGCTTTCGACGGCATGGGGCCGGACGCGACGGCGACTAAAAACGAAACGGGCCTCGAAATGCCCGGCTTTCAGGGTACGACCATCGATCCCGCGAAGACTCCGCTGGACTATTTCAAAGTCATAACGATGGGCACCGAGAAGCTGCCGACCCACAGCAACCAGAGTTATACGGACCGCGGCCGCTGGGCCATGGCGCATTTCCTCTATTCTCTGACGACCAAACCGACCGGCTCCGACGCGCACAAACACTCGGCGGCGCTGGCTGCGGCCGACGCGGAAATTCGCGAAGCCTACGCAAACAACCGCCGCTGGGTCATGGGCTACAAAAAGATCGAAGACCGCCCGCAAACTCCGAAGCTGGACGAGCTGCTCAAACTTACCAGCGTTGCGGAAGACCGCGCGGCGAGCCCGGTCGACGAAGCCCGCATCGCCCGCCGCGATCCGGGCGCTACCGGCCACACGGAATATGAAAACAACTGCGCGGGCTGCCACGGACTCTACGGCGAAGGCATGGCCTCCAGCCAGCGTTTCGGTCTGATCGAATGCGGTCCGGAACGTAAGCGCCAGTGCGGAGTCTATCTCTCCACACCGGATTTTCAGAACAGCGCGGCCCTGGGCGGCGTCGGCGCATTCAAAGCCGCGCACGAACAGGCTTCCGCCGAAGGACTGAATATGCGGTCTTTCAGCCACCTGTCAGACGACGAGTGGCAGGATTTGCTGTCTTATGTCCAAAATCTGGCGGGTCGCTGAATCCGTCCCGAAGTAAAACAGCAAGCTAAGAACGAGCGAATACTAAAACGGACTTTATAGAACGAACTACTATGGAAGCGATTAAAAATCTCATCACGATGGTCAGCGATATCGAGTTCACGATTCGGACGTATCTGATCGCGGGTTTCACCTGGGCCATCGCCGCCGTACTGCTGGCGAGCCTCAATCAGATACAGTTCTTTCTGATCCTGGATCTGCCGCCCGCTCTGGACTACGGCTACGCGCGACCGCTGTTTACGCTCAGCTTGATTTTCGGATCGCTGCTTTCGTTCTTTTTCGCCGCGGCCTATCATATCCTGAAAAGCGTTACGGGCGAAAACCCGAAGCTGGCGCTCGCAGCCTGGGCCGGCTTCAAGCTGCACCAGACAGCGCTGCTTTTGGGCGTCATCACTATTCTGGCCGGCTACAACGCGGGTCGCGAATACGGCGAGATGACCTGGATCTCGGACAATCTGCTTGTGCTTTCGCTGGTGCTTTTTCTGGCGACGGCGATCACGGCGCTCAAGGCCAGCGGTAAAAGCGATATGGCCGCGACCTACTCGATCGTCGCCGCGGCGGGCGGTCTGATCGTATACCTGCTCGGAAATATTGGCCTGCCCACCGGTCCGTTGACCCAGGTTCCGATGTTTCGCGGCATGGAAGACGCGGCGATCCAGGAATTCTATCGCACTGGCGTGCTGGGCTATTTCGTCCTGTTCCCGCTGTTTACGATGCTCTATTTCTTTATCCCGTCTTATTATAAGACCCCGCTCTACAGCCAGAGTATGGCGGCCTTTACGGTCTTCGGCATGCTGGTGATGATTCCCTTCGCGGGCGCCGCCGGTCTCGCGCTTTCCGCGGCTCCGGCCTTTCTGCAGACTCAGGGAGTCTTTACCGCCATTGCGCTCGGCGCCGCAATTCTGGCCGGTGGACTGAACGCGCAGTACACGATCAGCCGCTCGGGCAAGCACTACGCTTCCGATTCGATCGGCCTCCTCTTGCGCTACGGTCTCTTCTTTCTGATGGCGACCGCAGTGTTGCGAATAATCATGAGCCCTATTTTCATGCAGGCCCACTTCGCCTACACCGGCCTGAACCTGCGAGATCTCGGCCGTGACGGTCTGACCTATGGACTGCCGATCGCGATCGGCGCCGCCCTGATCATCGCTCAGAAAGTCACGAATCGTACGATGAGCAGTCGCACAGCAGGCATCGCCGCGATGACTCTCGGGCTGGGCGCGCTTTTGATTTTCATCGGCGATCTCTCCCAGGGTTTCGTGCAGGGCCTCGTGCAAAGCGAAACCGCGGTCGAAAACGGCGTAACCTCAGTCGTGGCGGCAAGCTGGAACGAAGTCATCTTCGCCGGCACTCTGTACCAGGGCGCGGGCGAAGCCATGCAGTTTCTCCTGAGCCTGCGTTCGCTGCATTTCATCGGAGTGCTTTTGATCACAATCGGAACCGTGATCGTGAGCTTCGGCTTCTTTCTACACATCGCCGGAGCCGGCACGGAAGGCTACAGCGAGCCGGATTTGATTAACAAAAATAGAATCGAAACGCCCGTCCCCGCTCCGGCCGGACACGGCGCGCACTGAGTATTGATCGGCCGCAAGAACACAACTGACGTATTTCTGGCGTAATTATATGAGCGAAAACGAGAACAAATTTACGAAATCCCTGCAGGGTCTGCTGGCGGACCCGCTGAAGCTGGCCGGCGCCGTAATCGGCGCGACCGCTATCCTGGGCATCTTCGCGGTTCACGCGCACTTCGAAGTGCTGCCGACCCACGGCGCGATGGCGAAGCTGTCGCCGGAATCGCCTCTGGCCATGAAAGGCCAGGAAGTCTATATGCAGGAAGGCTGTCAGTACTGCCATTCGCAAAACCTGCGCAGCCTGGACTGGGAAGTCGCACGCTTCGCGAATCAGGAAGCCTACGGTTATTATCCGCTCCCGAATATGATGGAGTATCATTTCGAGTCGCCTTCGCTGCGCGGTAGCGAACGCAAAGGTCCCGACCTTTCGCGCGTCGTCGGAAAACTGAACCGCGCGGATCTGGAAGGTCTGCTGAAGAGCACGAAGACCGACAGCCTGCGGGCCGGCCACCATCGCTTCGCTCATCTATTTTCGAGCGAAGCGGGTATGTCCCCGCTCTTTCTCGGCTGGCGCGTGCGCATGATGATGAATGCCCGGGCTCCGCTTTCGGATTCGTATCAGAGAAGCGTATTCGAGCAGCTCGACGGTCAGACCCGCGGCGATGCGCTCGTAGAGTATCTTTTGACACTCGGCCGCAAGCAGTCGCAGTTTACCGGAAATTATTTTCAGTAAGTCGGGGATTTCGTTATATTGATTTAAGAGATCGCGCAACTGATTGCCCGTTCCCGCGAACGCCAATCAATTTCAAGACACCGAGACGAATTATATGAGTAACAATTCCACTGAACACGGCGTACCGAACTGGCTGCTGTTTATCTTCTTCGGCGCACTGGTCGCCGGCGGCCTCTACTCGACGTTCAAACATGGATTCCTGGCCGAAAAACCGCGCCTGCAGGCGTACGTCATTCCGACTGTGGCGGTCGTACCCGCGCGCACCGGCGACGTGATTTCCGAAGGCGAAGCGCTCTACGGGCAGGCCTGCGTGGCCTGCCACGGCGCGAATCTGGAAGGTCTGGTCGGACCGAACCTGGTCGACGCCGAATGGTGGCACGGTAACAATGAAAAGGCGATCTACAAGAGCATCGTAAACGGCATCGGCGCGGGCAAATCGCAATCCGGTCAGATCATGCCGGCGAAAGGCGGCGCGAATATCACCGACTCCGACGCCTGGAAAATCATGTTCTATCTATCGTCGAAGAACGGTTCCATCCAGCAAGACGCTGACGTTCCCCAGTAAGTAAGGCCGACCAAAGCCCGTCTGCCTTCGCGGTTTCGCGAACGGCCTGACGCGACCTGCGACAGCGAGGCTGCGCTGAGCCGTTTAAATCCGAAGCGAGTCTCATCTATAAGCGGACGGCATCACAACGGTTTCGCGTGGGCCGCTTTCTGGCTGGCCGCGCTCGAAACGCTCCTCTTTGTTCTGCGCGAAACCGGCCTCTCCGGTCACGCTCTGAATCCCGCTTTCGGCAAACTGATCGCGGTCGCGGCGCTGCTGAGCGGTTTTACAACGGCGCTGAGCGGCGCGCTCATTCTTTCGAGCTGTGCGCTTCCCCAGGGCGGTCTTCGCCGTTCAGATTCAGACCGCCCGCAAGACGCGGGCCATTCGCATTCGAAATTTTTTCCAGCCCTCGGATGGCACATCCTCTGTGCGGCGATCGCGCTCGGCCTGCGGGTCGTACAGCTGGCGCTCTTGACTCACGATCACGATGCGCCGTCGCCGATGCCAGTGCTCTTCGCTCTGTCCCTCGGCGCGCTCGCCGCCTGGCTGATCACAATCTGGCTTGGCCGGCGCCTCAGAAGCCGGCAGTAGACCCCGCCGCCGGGGCGTTGAACCCGGACGAATCACTCACTGTCCGGGAACCAGAAAGACGCAAAGAGTCGGTCGCTTCACGTTAGCGCTACAGCGAGCGAATCAATGCGGCGATTTCCGCGGCATTCGTGTACTGCACGTAGTGGCTGCAGTCTTCCAGACGCAGCAGGCGATCCGGATTCAGCTTCTGCGCGAAGGCGCGGCGAATCGCGACGGCCGCGGGTTCCGCCTCTCGTTCACAATAAGCCATCGCCAGAGGCAATTTGCGGCGCCCTTCTTGAAAGTCGCCGGCGTATTGATCGAATTCACGCGGGGCGACCAGATTCTGGTGCGCGAAGGCGGTCAGATGATTCGGATGCGACCACAGCTTCATGCGGAACGGCAAAAATCCCTGCGGCATATCCGTGAGTCGGGGAGCGAGCGCCTTTTCCAGCGACCGGCGAATCATATCCGGCCCGACGAGGCCGCCCACGACGACCGCCAGTCCCCGGCCGACCAGCGGCAGCGCCAGCAGGCGATCGTTCCAGCCCGGGCGATAGGCGGCCGGACCGGAGGTATCGAGCGTAACAAGCGCCTGGATCAGATCGGGATGACGGACCGCGAATACGAGCGCGATCGATCCCCCGTGGGAATGCCCGACCAGGAGCGGCCGATCCAGTTTCAGCACGCGGATTGCCGCGGCCGCGATGTCGGCGTTGCCGGCCAGAGTCAGATCCCGGGCCGATGCGGGCTCGCTCTGAAAAAATCCGGGGCGATCGAGTACCGTCAGCCGATGCGAGGCGGCCAGCGCCTGCATCAGCGGCGTCCAGTCCTCGACCGAGCCGATCGCGCCGTGCAGCAACACCACGTCGGGCCCGCTGCCGGTTTGATAGTAACCCAGCCGGCCGCCTTCGATCTCCAGGAATTCGCGTTCGTAGCCCGGCTTCACCCGCAATTCCGGAGAGGACCCCAGCCCGATCAGGGCCAGCAGCAACGGAATCGCCGCCAGGACCGAAACCAGAGCCGCGAGAGTTTTTCCGAATTTACGATTTCCCGCAGAGCGCATCAGAATACGAGCTCGCCTTCGCTCTGGTCGCCGTCCGATTGCAGAGACGCGGCGGCCGCGCTGTCCAGCATGCGCTCCACGCGAAACTGCAGGCGACTGCGACCCGCAAAATAGCTCATTTCCAGGCTGCCGTACAGATCAAAAGCGGTCTTCTGCTCTTCCCCCCGGGCGATGACCCGGCCCTGACGCCAGGCCACGCAGTCGACATAGGCCGGCGCGCCGCGCAGGGCGAAGCGAGCATGCAGCCCGTCGGTCATATATTTGATCCGGGTCGGTCGAACCGATCGAATGCGAAACACCGGCTCCGGGTTGCCGGAGCCGAAGGGTTCGAGCATTTCAATTTCGCGCAGCAAATCGTAACTCAGCTCGGCCGGCTTCAACTCCAGATGATAACCCTCCGGCGCGCCGCCCGGAGCGCCCGCTCCGGCTGCCGCGTTCGCGGCGGCCTGTTCCGCGAGCACTTCAGGCGCGGCAGACTGGAGCCGGCGCTCCAGATCGGGAATGCGATCGTAGTGAATCGAAAAGCCGGCTGCCTCGGGGTGACCGCCGAATTGCACGAAAAGATCCGCCGCCGTATCGAGCAGCTTCAGCACGTTCAGTCCATCGCAGGTCCGCGCCGAACCCTTGGCGTGTTTGCCGTCCTGATTGATGTACACCACCGGCTTGCCGTAGCGTTCGACCAGGCGGGTCGCGACGATACCCGAAACTCCGGGTTCCAGCTCTTCATGGTAACAGAATAGAATCGCTTCTTCTAACAATGCCGGGTTCTCGGCGAAGTGTCGAGCGACGACGCCTTCGTTACGGGCAGTGCGTTTCTTGCGCTCTTCGTTGAGTTTGACCAGGTCTTTCGCAAGCCGCTTCGCTTCGCCCGCGTCTTCGCTGGTCAGGAGGCTCAGAGCCAGTCGGGTATTGCCCATGCGCCCGGCCGCGTTGAGAGCCGGTCCGATAGACCAGCTCAAATCCCGGCTGACGATGCGATCCCCGGGGAGGCCGAGAGCGCCGATCAGAGCTTCGTAACCGGGACTGTAGGGCCGCTCGCCACGCCGGTCAAAGCCGGACTGTCCGATCCCCAGTCGCACCAGCGCCCGGTTTTCGCCGACCAGCGGCACCATGTCCGTGATGATGCCCACCGCCGCGAGATCCGCGCTGCGCTGAACGAACTCGAGCAGCCGCGGCCGGCTGCGAATCATATGCGCCAGTACGATCTTGCCGGCGGTCAGCGCGGGACTGCCGGCTGCCGCGACCGGCGGCGCTTTCGAGTCCGCATTCGAAGCAGCATCGGCAGGCGCCGCAAAAAATGGCTTTTCGGCCGGATGCAGACGATAGGTCTCCGCAAGCGAACACCACTCCAGCTCGGGGTGCGCCGCGCGCGCGGCCGCCAGGCTTTCGAAGCGGCCCAGATAACAACCGCAGCGATAGGCGGAAAGCGGACCGCTTGATTCGTCGGCTTCAGCAGCCTGCGCAAATTGCGCGTCGGCGGCCGTAGCCGCGTCGAGCCAGTAGAACGCCCGGGTCCATTCTTTTGTAAAGGAGAGGCCGTACGCCAGGAGCAGCTTAAAGACCAGGCCGACCGTTGCGATCTTGCCGTCGTGTTCGAGAGCGCAGACGACCTCTTCGTCGCGCATGGGGTTTACGAAAGCCAGACCGGGCAGCGCGGCGTCGGGAATGCGATCGTGCAGCTGGTGATGATCGAGAATGATGACCCGCTTGCCCCGTTCGAGCAGCTCATTGACCTCGGGCCCATGGGACGAACCCATATCGAGTAAAATGACCAGGCTCGCATCGCCTTCGCGAATACGGTCGTAGAGCTCCCCGGATAGCCCGTAATCGTCGCCGTCATCGGAAACCACCAGCTCCAGGGCCCCACCGGATTTCTCATGGCGTTCTCGTAAAAAGTTCCCGAGCAGCGCCGTCGACGACACGCCGTCCACATCCCGGTCGCCCAGCACGAGGATGCGGCCCTGCTCGCTCACGACTTCCCGCAGTATTTTCACCGCCGCTTCCATACCCGGAATCAACAGCGGCGAATGAAAGCAGGCCGGCCCGGCATCGAAAAAATGGGGATCCTGGCGCGCGGCCGAGTAGTCGGGATGCGCGATAATCCGCCGCAGTTGCGGCGGAACGGCGGCCGTTCCGGGGGATAACGTTTCCGGACGCGCGCTCCGGTGTTGTTCGGCCAGCATGTACGAATATTACCGGCTTATGTCGCCATGGCAAGTACGAAAGCCGGCCGCCGATCCGGCGGTATGCCGCGAGGCGCGCTTTCTGGCCGATCGGGACTACTGTCGAAAGTCTTCCCGAAAGAACGACGGCCGGCGGCCTGGTGCGGACTCCTCCTCGCCGTCGGGCTTGAGTCGGGGTATTACATCGCTGACCGGATCGTAGTAGCGGGGACTCTTGCTCAGGCGGCGGGGCGCCAGCATATAACGATCCGAAAGCCGGCCGAACTCGCGATAGAACAGCCGATCGATGAAGAGCAGCAGTCCGGAAACCCCTTCTTCCCGAATGATGCGATTCGCGTAGGCGGAGCAGCTGGGATACATGGGACAACGCGGCCCATCGATATGCGTGCCGACCTCCTGGTGCTGGCGGATGATCGCGTGAAAGGGCTTCATATAGAAGCGTTCTTCGGCCTCAGACGCTGCCTGGTTTTCAGGCGCATCAGATCCAGCAGTGCGTTCGGCAGCGCTTGCGCAGGACGATCCGCAAACGACCATAAACGCTGAAAACAGGATCGTCAGATAGAACGCGGCGACCGGCCGATGGTGGGCGAACGCGCCGGAGCGCTTCGAAATAGAGGGCACCATCGGCGACATACGCGGATCCTGCGCGCGGCGCGGTGGCTGACAATTGATTTTTCGCGGTGGACGTTCGCGCCGCAGGCCAGAGCATGCAGTGACTGGATCGATTCAGGGTGCCGCAGCGGGTTGCGACAGCCGGTGGCTTCGATTCCGCGGAAGCGAGATGAACTGGAACTGGAATCAAGAGCGCGTCGACCAATTCATGCACCACATTTCGACGGGTTTCGTTCCGCCGTCGCCCCTCGAACTGGCTCTGCAGCTGAGCGCCCTGTTCGCCGTGATCTTCGCATACGCCTTCCTGTATCGCCGCATTCAGACCCGCCGTCGCGAGAGCCGCGTCGCGCACAGCGAGAGCCGCTTCGTCGAAGCGTGCCACGAACTGCGCCTGCCGCCTGGGGATCGCGCGCTCTTGCGGCGACTCGCCGAATACCTGCCGCGGCCGGAAGAAGAATTGCACACCCTGCTTCGCGAACGAGAAGTTTTTCAGGCGGCGCTCGACGCATTATTACACAGCGAGTACCGCGAATCGGAAGCGGCAATTCAGGCCCGCCCCTTTACCGCCCTTGGCGTACGTCTCGGATTCAAAGCCCGCTCCAGCGGACGCATCGTACGCTCGACCGCCGACCTGCCGCCAGACACTCTACTCTTCGCCGCGTCGAACGCCGAAGACGCGGACGTTCAGGAAAATCGTAATGATTCCGATCGCAGTCGACCGGACGCGGACGCGGACGATGAATCGGCGCTCTTTCGCGTACGCGAAGTGCATCCCGGCCACCTGGATGTCGCGGTCCTGCGCCCGCTTCCGCCGAACTGGAAATCGCGCCGCACGATAGAGCTCAGCTTCCGCCGGCGCGAAGGCCACTATACGTTCGCGACGCAAATTATCGCCGTGGATTCGCAGTCCGGCGAGGCCGACGCCTCACGCGCGGTGCTGGCCCACAACCAGGGCCGCGTTCGTCGGCGACAAAACCGTCGCCATTTTCGCCGCGATACTCGCTTCCCTGCGCGCTTCGGCAATTCGCAGGGCTACACCCTGAACCTGAGCGGCGGCGGCGCTTTACTGGAATTGAACTCCGCGCTCCCGACTGCCGATTCGCGGCCTGGCGACGTTTTCGATCTGGCGCTTGAACTGGACTCGCGTAATACCGTGCGCTGTCCCGCGCGAATCATCGTGATGCAGGACGCAGGCCGCCGGGTACAGGTGGAATTCGTACGCCTGCGCGACGCCGACCGCGATCGCATTATTAAGACTCTGTTCGGCGAAGAAGGCCGGAGCGCCCGCGACGCCGGCGATACGAACGATGACACGGGGCCTGGCACTGGCGCTTTCACCCAGGCGATCGCCGTCACCCTGTGCTGGTCGCTCACGGCGATCGTCGCGGCGGGGCTGGCGGGCGGCGCGCCGCTGCACGCGCAGCCGCCGGCCTCCGTTCAGCGCAACGCCAGCGCGCCGGGCGGCGACAACCTGGGAGACTATTATTATCGCCGGGAAAAATTCGACCTGGCCCGCGTCGAATACGAGCGCGGGTTGCGGCGGCTGCCTGAGCTGCCGAACGACGCAACGAAGACCGCGAATCCGGCCGATCCGAAGGTCCGATCTTCACTGGAACTGCGCTCCAAGCTCGGGTTGAGCCTCATGCGCGAGCACAAGTTTCGCGAGAGCCTGCGGTATCTGAATGACCGGAAGGATTTCCGTCACCTGTATCTGGGCATGTTCGCGGCGTTTCGCAGCGGCTGGGCTTTCCAGGGGCTGACCGCACAGAGCCGCATTCTGGACGGCGCAGATTTTTCCGACTCTCAGAAAGACCAGGCCCGCCTGCTCGGCGGCACTGTTTACCTGGAATCCGGCGAATACGAACGGGTGCGCTCGTACTACTCCAATCTCCAGCGAGAGGCGGTCGACGATCAGGTCCGGGTGATGAGCGGCCGCCTGCTGACCAGCCTCGACGCATACGAATCCCTGGATCGCAAAAACGCCTGGCTGGCCGCCGGTTTCTCGACCCTGCTGCCGGGCGCCGGGCAGGTCTACGCGGGCCACACCGTAGACGGCGTCACCGCTTTCTTCTTTAATACGATGTTCCTCGGCTCCGCGGCGATCATGTACGACCTGGAGAATCGTTCGGACAGTCCGCATATCGGCTCGGGCATCTTCGGAGTCATCGGCCTGGTCTTTTATCTGGCGAATGTGAGCGGGGCCTACCAGACCGCCCACCGCTACAACGCCTTTCAGGAGCGGCGTTTCCACCAGGATATACGCGACGCTTTTTTTCATCTGGACTATATTGAAAAGAACAGCGGTGTGGTGTTCCAGACCGACTTTTAGCAGCCAGCAATTCCTGACTCAACGGAGCCAACCCGCCATGTCCCAAACTGAAAACATCCGCGAAACGATCTCGACCATGTGTCAGAATTTTTACGGGCTCGGCTGGGTCAGCGGCACCGGCGGCGGCATTTCTATTAAGCGCGGAGACCGCATCTATATGGCGCCGAGCGGCGTCGAAAAAGAAAAGATCCGCCCGGAAGACGTCTTCGTCCTGGACGGCCAGGGCGAAATCCTCGAACAGGCGGCCAACCCCACCCTCAAACTGAGCGAGTGCGCCCCGCTCTTTCAATCCGCTTATGATCTGCGTGATGCAGGCGCCGTTCTGCATTCCCATTCCGTCAACGTGGTGCTCGCAACCATGCTCGCGGAGCGCCAGTCGGGCTTTATCTCCACTCTGGAATTCACGCAACTCGAAATGCTGAAGGGCGTCGCGGGCCACGGCTATTACGACACCTTCGTGCTGCCCGTAATCGACAACACGCCCCGCGAATGCGAGCTGACCGATTCGCTGCGAGCGGCCATCGAACAATTTCCGAAAAGCCCCGCGGTCGCCGTATTAAACCACGGCATTTACGTCTGGGGCAAAAACGAGGTGCAGGCGAAAACCCAGGCGGAATGCATTGACTATCTGTGCGAAGTGAAAGTCAAGATGCACGCCGCCGGCATCACGAACCATCTCCAGACCGCTCCGGCGGTCTGAGATCCGCTCCGGCGGTCTGAGATCCGCTCCGGCGGTCTGAGATCCGCTCCGGCGGTCTGAGAGCGGCAACGCGCCTGTGAGCGGCAACCAGCAGAGGCAGGCACGCCTCTCTAAAACAGCCCGTCGGTTTCGGTCGCCTCGTTCGTGACAATCGTTTCGATTTTCCGGGCCAGGCTGCTGACCACAAATTCGTGCAGCTCGGGAAGCGGCACCCACCGCCACTCGACCTCTGGCCCTCCGCCCTGACCGGTCGCCGCGTCTTTGAGTCCGTCCAGAGCCCGGCGTTCCCCGCCCGAAAAGCGCCCCTCGACCACACGACCGGCGATCCGATGATGCGTGATGCTGTGTCGAAAGCCCTTCGCGAAGACCCGCCGCTCTGCATACCCGTCCTGTTCAAAAAGCCAGGCGAGCCCCGGCGACGCGACCGGGTCGAAGTACACCTGGCCGGAAAACTGATACGGGAAAAACCAGAGCGCGCGAAAAAAACGCGACGACGCTTCCCGGGCCAGGAGCAGCTTATCGCGCCGCCGGTTATAGATCAAATGCGCGTCCAGCTGGAGCTCGATGATTTTCGGCTTCGCTTTTTTCGGCGGCAGGCTCGCCGCGTACTCGCCGGATGGATCGCGCGCAAAGCTTGCGCACTGTTCGCGCAGTGGACAGCGCGCGCAGTCCGGCCGGCCGGGGACGCAGATCGTGGCGCCCAGCTCCATCATCGCCTGGTTGTGGTCGCCGGGGCTGACCTGTTTGCCGCGCGACCGCATGAGCCGATCGGCGTGAGATGCGTACTGCGCGTCGCTGACCTCCCGCTTCGCCGACGTCCTGGATCTATCGCCGGCGGGCAGCCCGAGCAAGCGGTGTAATACGCGCTTTACGTTGCCATCGAGCACTGCGGTCGCCTGGTCGAGTGCGATCGACAGTATCGCTGCGGCGGTGTACGGTCCGACCCCCGGAATCTTCAGCGCCAGCTGAAGCGAGGACGGAAATCTCCCGTCGTGTTCGGTCAGTACGTGCTGCGCGCCTTTGCGTAGATTGCGCGCGCGCGAATAATAGCCCAGCCCCTGCCAGGCGGCCAGCACATCCGTTTCCGGGGCCGCGGCCAGGCTGCTGAGGTCCGGAAAGCGCCGGGTGAATTCAATGTATTTGGGCAGCATCGCCGCGACCCGGGTTTGCTGCAGCATCACCTCCGAAACCCAGATCAGATACGGATCGCGCGTTTTGCGAAACGGTAGATCGCGATGCGATTTCGCGTACCAGGCGTGCAGCGCTTTGAGATTAATCGCGAGACTTTCGGACATAGTCTGTGTTCTGAAGCAGCTTCCGCATACCGGCCCGGCCGAGCGGGCTGCCCTGCAGAAGCGCTTCGCTGGAAGTTCGATCGTATTCTCCGGATTCTGAATTATCTCGCGCATTCGGACCGTAGTGCGGCTGGTGCATAAACTCGCGCACGGAATCGCGCAGGCGAAAGCCGGGTTCGCGGGTCGTGCGTTCGCGCACCCGGCGATTGCGGTTGTACGGACAGACCTCCTGACAGATATCGCAACCGAAGACCCAGCCTTCGAAATCCGCGCCGGCGTTTTGGTCTTCGTTCGGAGTCACCACCGCGGACGCGAGCGCGCTCTCGATCGGCAGCTCTTCGTCTCGTTCGATCGTTAAGTACGAAATGCAGCGGCCGGCGTCCAGCCGGTAGTCGTCGAAGAGCGCGCCGGTGGGACAGGCGTCCAGACACAGCCGGCATTCCCCGCACAGATCGGGCAACGGCCCATCCGGCGCGAACTCCTGATCTAAGAGCAGAACGCTCAGAAAGAAATAGGAACCCAGCTCAGGATGAATCAGGTTCGTGTGTTTCCCCTGCCAGCCCAGGCCCGCCATGCGCCCTAAAATTTTTTCGGGCACCGGCGCCGAGTCCACGACGATGCGGCCGTTTAATTGCGGCTGGAGTTCGCGCAGAGCCGCCAGCAATCGTTTGCCTTTTTTGCGAAGCAAGCGATGATAATCGCGTCCGCCCGCGTAGCGCGACACTTTCCTGGACGCCGATTCAAGCGCGGATTCCATCTCCAGATCGCGGTAGTAGACGCCCAGCACGAGCGCGCTTTCGCCGCCGGGGAACAGCTCCGCCGGATTCTGACGCAATTCAAGATGCTCGGCGAACCAGCTCATACCGGCCGCGTATCCGTCCGCCGCGAAACGTTCCAGATTTTCGCGATCGGCAGGGGCCAGGCCCAACGACGCGAAACCCGCCAGATCGTACTCGTGATTCAGGGCCAGTTCGCGGATCCGTTCTTTCGTAAGCTCGCCCTGCTGGTCGTCCAGGCGATCCTCGGAGTTCTGCGCGGCGACGTCCACGGGTCAGCTGCTATTGCGGCATTCGGCTTATTCGCCGACGCCCGGAATGCGCGCGGAACGCGCGTAGTCGGAAAGCCGTTCGCGCACCGACTCGGGCAGAGTTTGAAACTGGACGCCGGCCTCGAACAGGTTTTTGCCGTCTTCGACGGAATTGCACCAGACCACCGTCGCCTGGGCGTTGATGCGCAGGCCCGGCTCGGCGTTCGCCAGGAACAGGTCCACGTTAATCAGGTCCAGACTCTGCAGACGATGATAGGCCAGCATGCGCAAACCGTCTTCGCTGATATCGAGCAATTCGCCCTGGTAGCGGCCCACTTCGGTCCAGATGGTAAAATGTACGGGCGTGTGCGTGTCCGTACGCGAAGAATTTCGGATGCGGGTCTTTTCGATTGTCTCGGGTTTATCCAGCAATAGCTGACCGCCGTCGCCGGCGCGCGAAACGACGGCGGCGAAGCGGAAGTGATTGCCGCCCAGGAGAAATTCGATCTCGACCGTATCGCCCTCAAGGGGAAGCTCGCTTCGCGGCGGAAGCTCCAGCTTAATAAAGCGGCTTTCGATTTCGACGACTTCCACTTCCAACGCTTCCGGAAAATTTTTATGCTTCAGTCTGGCCGCCAAACGAGCCGCCTGAAGATGCGTGGTTGCTGGTCTACCGCTTTGCACGGTTCCTTATGGGCGGCGGCGGGTCAGCCAGCAAGACTTTTTCCACACGGCGCTTCGCTCAGGCTCATATTCGTTTGCGGTTTCTGGCAGTTCCATCAGAATGCGTAAATCCTGAAGCCCGCGCACGCATGAAATGTTTCGTGCAAGAATCGCGGGGTTCACGGAAGTGGAACAGAGGCTGAGAATCACTATGCAACAATCCAGGCCGCCGCGCCCTCGTCACGAACGGGGTTCCGCGCGCCTCCATCTGCGAATTACCAGGCAGAAGATCCGACTGGGGCGCGTTTCGCTTCTGCGCCTGGCGCTGTTTTCGGGCGCTATCCTCGTACCGCTGCTGCTCCTGTACGCGGGATCGAACGTCGTAAGTTCCGCCGGAGCGATCTTTACGGGCGTTCCCTTTCTGCTGGCATTCGCCTTCGTTTATCGACGCTACGATCGGCTGCAGAACGCGGCGAAATTAGCCGCGGGCCAGCAGGCTAATTACGAAGAAGACCGCGTTCGCAGCGAAGATCACTGGTGGGAGCGCCTGCCGTCGGGTGATGAAGCCCCCGAAGTCGCGCGCGAACATCCGTATGCCGACGATTTGAGTCTCTTCGGTCGCTTCTCGGTTTTTCAATTCCTGGACCGGACTGCGACGCCGGTGGGTCGAGCGCGCAAAGTGGAACTCTTAACCTCGCAGCCGGACCCGGTGGCTCTGAATCCCGGCGCACACGCCGAACGCGCGCGGGCGATCGCCGCGCTTGGACGCAGGCCCGTCTTCCGTCAGCGCTGGCGCCGCGCCGGCCGTCCGCTGGCGGAAAGCTACCGTAGCCTGTTCGCGCCGGACTGGATCCAGGGGATTCAAAAGCTGCCCGACGCGCGGATTTCGCGTGTGCTGGTCTGGCTCGCCTGGATCCTGCCGGCGATCACACTCGGTTCGTATATCGCGTTTGAGATGCAGTGGAGTCGCGCTTACTTTTTGCTCACGCTGCCGGTGCAGATTTTACTCTTCTTTTTTATGCATTTCCGCCATCGCGCGCTGGCCCTGCCGCACGCGAAGATCGTAGATCAGCTGTCCGGATTCGAGGCGCTCTTTCGCGTCGCGGCCGGGCTGCCGGGCGCGCAGGAATCGGAACATCTCGGACGGCTTTCGGTGCTCGCGCCGACCCCCGCTCGCGAAATCCAGCGGCTGGCATCGCTCGCGGGTTATTTCAGCTTTCGCCGCAATCCCTTGCTGCACGGCCTGGCGGGCGTATTCTTTTTGTATGAAGCGCATGTCGTATCGGCGCTCGGGGAATGGCAGCGTCGCAGCCGGGAACCTTTCACAGAGTGGTTCGCCGATCTGGCGGAACTGGACGCGTTGCTGTCGTTCGCATCAGCAGTGGATACCGAAGAGCATCTGTGCGTTCCCGAAAATCTGGAAGTGGAGAATCACGACGGGCCGGCGTCCGAAGGCGGCGATGCCGATGCGAAGGCGGGCATTCATTTGAAGGCCGAGGCCCTGCATCATCCCCTGTTATCGGCCGCCGAGCGCGTCTCGAACGACGTCCTGATCGAAGCGCGGCGGAAGCTCTGGTTGATTACCGGTTCCAATATGTCCGGAAAGTCCACCTTTCTGCGAACGATCGGGACTTCGCTGGTCTTCGCCATGATCGGCGCTCCGGTTCCGGCCCGTCGTTTTCAGTTTCGGCCCGTGCGGTTGATGACTTCGATGAATCAGCGCGACGATCTATCGCGATCGCTTTCGCTGTTTTACGCGGAGGTCAAGCGCATCCAACAGCTGCAGAGCCGTCAGGACGAAACCCGGCCGCCTTCGCTTTTCCTGATCGACGAAATGCTGCGGGGCACGAACGCCCGGGAACGATTCATCGCCTCTTCAGGCATACTCGAACACATGCGCTCAAGTCCGGCTCTGGCGCTGGTCGCCACTCACGATCTGGATTTGATCGAAATGACTCAGAAGCACGAGAACGTGGTCTGCTACCATTTTCAGGAAATCATCGACGAAAACGCGGAGGCCGGCAAGAGTATGAGCTTTGATTATCGCCTGAAAGCCGGACCGGTGACGAGTTCGAACGCGCTCAAGATCCTGGAGCTGGAGGGCGTGCGCCTGTGAATTCCGAAAAGCTGGCGGCCATCGACCTCGGCACCAACTCGTTTCATCTGGTCGTGGTGCGGGTTCTCGAAAACGGGAAAACGGAAACCATCGCCGACGAAAAAGAAGCGGTGCGCCTGGGCAGCGGAGGCGGCGACCTGGGCTTAATCGCCGACGACGCCATGGAGCGAGGTCTGGACACCCTCGATCGTTTCGTGCGCATCGCCCGCAGCCACGACGCTCGCATTCGCGCGGTGGCCACGTCGGCCGTACGCGAAGCCCGGAACAAAAACGATTTCCTGGCGCTCGTGCGAAAAAAACTCGGTCTGGATATCGAAGTCATCCAGGGCACCGAAGAGGCCCGCCTGATTTATCTGGGTATCTTGCAGGCGCTGCCGCTCTATGAAAAAAAAATCCTGATTGTGGACATCGGCGGGGGCTCGACGGAAATCCTGATCGGCACCGCCGGCCAGCCGGACTACGCGGTTTCGCGCAAGCTGGGCGCCATTCGTTTGAAAGACCGGTTTTTTGCTGAAGAACCCTTAAAGGCGGCCGACGTCGAAAAATGCCGCAATATGATTCGCGTGGATCTCTCCGGCGTCGTCGAGGATTTACACCACATCGGTTTCGAAACCGCGGTCGGCAGCTCCGGAACCGCCGAAACCCTGGCCGCGATGGCGGCGATGCTCGCACCCGAAACCGGGGCCGGTTCCGGCGAAAACCCGGACGGCTATCTCTTTCCCGACGATAAGGCCGACCTGCGCCTGAGTCGCGCCGGTCTGGATCGGGTGGTCGAAAAAATCGTGGAGGTGCCGACCCATCATCGCCGGGCGAAACTGCCAGGGCTCGACGATAAGCGAGCGGATATCATCGTGGGCGGGGCGATTCTCTTGCAGGAAATTTTCGACCTGCTCGACATTCGCGAAATGTTAATCTCGCCGTACGCGCTGCGCGAAGGCGTGGTAGCCGATACGGTTGCAAGACGCAGCGGCGGACGAACGGTCGCGCCGGATATTCGTCGCAACTCCGTGCGCCAGCTCGCCGATCATCTGCTCGGGCGCGATACGCCGGAAAACCGCAGTGCCTGGCATACTGCGAATCTGGCGGTGCGCATCCTCGATGGACTGGCGCTGCTGGGCGTCGTACAGGCGGACGCCCTCGAATTAAACGACAGCCTGCTGCTTGAGGTCGCGGGAGTCTTGCACAATGTGGGCCTGCAGATCGCGCACTCCGGACATCACAAACACAGCTACTATATTATCAAGAATACGGACGCCCTGCTCGGATTCACCCGCGACGAGATCGAAGTCATCGCGCTTACAGCCCGGTACCATCGCAAGGCCCTGCCTTCGCGGAAACATACGGACTTCGCGATTCTCGCGCCGGAACTGCAGGAACGCATTCAACTGTTCAGCGCGATTCTGCGCATCGCAGTCGGGCTCGATCGTGGCAATAAACAGTCGGTCGCGGATCTGACGATCGACCGCGAAAACGGGACGCTCGTACTGGGACTGCAGGCCCGCCGCGATTTTCCCCGCCGGCCGCGGGACCTCTCGCTGGAACGCTGGGCCGCCGAAGCCCGCTCCGACGCGCTCAAGAAATTTCTGGGCATGCCGCTGGAGTTCCGCGAAGTCGGCGGGGGACGGGGCGATCCGTGAGTCAGCCGGGCCGGCCTTCCCCATTATAGTATAGCCGACCCCTGTGACAGGTTTCGCTTGCCGCCGGGCATTTTTTGTGATAGGATCGCCGGTCGCTTCGCCACGCCGCGCTCCACGAGAAATTGAAACAATCGAGGCAGACCCGCCTCCAATCCCCCCACGGGGGCGGGCGAGGTGTACCTGGACAGGGGGCTTACACTTTCTCGAGAATCACGACCGCCAGACTCATATTGCGGCTGTGCGAAAGCGAAATGTGATAGCGATTGGCGCCTTTTTCGGCTGCGATGTCGCGGGCTTTGTTGTGCAGCACCAATTCCTTTTTTCCGAAAATCTTGCCTGCGACTTCGACGTCGCGCCAGCTTAAGCCGGCGCCGCCGGGCAGACTCAGAGCTTTGACCAGCGCCTCTTTCACCGCGAAGCGCGCGGAAAGATACGGAACCGGATCCTCATGCGAAAGACTGTACTGTATCTCTTCTTCGGTGAAGATTCGATTCAAAAACCGGCGGCCGTGCTTTTCGTATACCTCGCGAATCCGATCGTTCTCGACGATGTCCGTTCCCATTCCCAAAATCATGGCAGCACGTGTTCCTTAAATCCCTGGGTCTCTTCAGTCGGAACGCGCACCTCCGCCTTTTCAAACTGCAGGTCGACGCGCGCGGGACTCACATTCAGGATATCGAGATTGCTGCGGCGGAGCCGATCGTTGATAAACACCGGAAGATTCTTGATTAAGAACGAAGGTTTGACCGCCGCCTGATCCTCGTCGTAGTACACCGGACAGAAAACGAAAGCGCGCAACTGATCCCTTGCGAGACCCGGCGGCTCCCGGGCGATAAATATATCCACCGTCTCGTCGCCCACGACCTTCATTTCCAGTCCACGGATCTCATTAAAACAACGCACCGGCACGTCTTCGATCAACGTCAGGTCGTCCTGATCGCGCCAGTCGGATTGGAGCAAACGCACGCTCACATTCACCGAATCGGTCTGCCCGGTGGGCACTTCGACCAGGTCCGGCAAGCCGGCGACGGGGATTTTCGCGGCGGACTCCTGGCGGGCGATGCTGCTCTGCATGCGAATCGACTCGGTCCCCAGGCGATCCATCGTCGACAGGTTCTGAAACGGTCCACGAATGCGAATCGCGGGGGGCTCGGTTGCGACGTAACCCAGCTGCAGTTCGCCTTTGAGCGTTAAATCGAGTGCCGGAATCACGGGCAGCATGCGCGAATCGGCGCGATCCAGATATACTTTCAGGCGGTCCGTATAGGTGGCGGTAATATTCTCGGGTAGATCCGGAGTCAACTCGGCGCGATAATCGTTTTCACCGGCCCGCGGATTCGATTTTTTCAATACGATGCGAAACTCGGACGGCTCCAGATCGATCAGATCGCGCGAGCCGTAGAAGGTAACCTCGAGAAACGAAGGCACCCGTGCCGCCAGCAAGAGGTCTTCCGGAAGCGGAATATCAGCCACGCGCACGTTAACAGTCCGGCTCACGTTGTGGCTGTACTGCACATAGATCGCCAAAAAGACGGCGATCGCCAGACTGCCGGTTTTCAATCTCCAGTTTTTGAGCAATCGATTCATTTCGACGGCGACTCCTCGCCTTTAGCCGACCCCGATTTTGAAGATTTCCCGTCTTCGCCTTTCACCTGGCCGCGCGACTTGCGTTCGCCTTTATCGCCTCGCTCCTTTTCCGGTCTATCGCCGTCGCGGCCGCCTTCGGGCGGCGCTTCCAGCAGCTTCGGCGCCGGGTCATTCAACAAATACTCGACGAGCGGCACCAGCTCCGCGGGTCGGACCGGCACCTTTAATTCGCCGTTGTACATTACGCTGATTTTGCCGGTCTCTTCGGAGGTCACCAGCACCACGCCGTCGGACTCTTCGGAGATACCCATACCCGCCCGGTGCCGGGCACCGTGCGTTCGTTTGAGAGCTCGTGAATCCGAAAGCGGTAGATAGCAGGACGCGGCGACGACCCGATTGCCTTCGATAAACACCGCCCCGTCGTGCAGCGGCGTATCCTTGTGAAAGATGGTCTGAAGCAATTCCGCCGAAACCGCACCGTCCACAGCCACGGCCCGCTCGATGATCGTGTCGGGACGAATGGTCTTAACGATGATGATGATCGAACCGATGCGCGCGGACGCCATCGTCTTTACGGCTTCCGCGATCGCTTCGAGCGGAACTTCGGGGTTGCGATTAAAATACCGGAAGATGCGCATCTGACCGATTTCGGAGACCAGGCGCTTCAGTTCCTGTTGCAGGAGCACGATCAGCGCGAAGACCAGATACGCGGTCGCGTTTTCGATGATCCAGGCGAGCGTGCGCAGATTAAAATAGCGGGCGATTACGTTGACGCCCAGAATCAGCGCCACTCCCAGCAGCAACTGAAAGGCGCGCGTACGATTCAATAGAATGAACGCGCGATACGTAATATAGGCCACCGCGGCGATATCCACCGCGATGATCAGAACATCGAACCAGCTTCTGTTTTCGAAAAAGTCGATCATCCGCGAATCTGCAGTACGTCGTTCATGGAGTATTCGCCGGGCGCCCGCCCGGCCAGAAATTGCGCCGCAGCCAGCGCGCCCGAGGCGAAGGTCGAGCGAGACGTCGCGCGATGGGTCAATTCGATGCGTTCGCCGTCGCCGAAAAAGAAGACCGTGTGTTCGCCGACCACGTCGCCCCCGCGCAGGGCGTGCACGCCGACCTCGGTCGCCGGCCGCGGATCGCCGATGCCCTGACGGCCGTATACCACGTTCGATTCGTCCAGGTTCTGGTTTTCTAATACGACTTCTTTGAGTCGCTGCGCGGTCCCGGACGGCGCGTCTTTCTTATGGTGATGATGGATTTCAGTGATCTCCGCTTCGAAACCGCCAAGTCCCCGCGCGGCAACTCCACTGAGATAGAAGAGGAGATTCACGCCCAGCGACATGTTGGGCGCGATCAAAAGCGGGATGCGATCCGCGTATGCTGCAAGACGCCGCCTTTCATCGTCAGTGAAACCGGTAGTGCCCACCAGGAGCGCGACTCCGCGCTGCGCGCAAATATCGGCGACCTCGAGGGTCGTGCCCGGCGCCGTGAAGTCGATGGCCACGTCGGCGCCCGCGAGCGCTTCCTCCGGTCGATCCGTCAGGAGCACGCCCGCTTTCCGGGCGCCGCCCGCCGCATCCTGCCAGCCTGCCAGCTCGCCCGCATCGACGCCCAGCTGTGAGGAACCCGGCCGCTCCAGCGCGCCACTCAGTTGAATCCGGCCGGCGCCGACCGTCGGCACCAGGCCTATGATGGCGCGGCCCATGCGGCCTCCGGCGCCCAGCATGGCGAAAGAGACTGTTTTGTTCGATGATGTTTCGTTCATTCTATCCAGCTGTTCCGGCTCGAGTCGAAAGCCACGGTGACCCGGTTCCGCCCGTACACTTCGCGGCGACGCCGGCGATCCCCAACTCGGAACCGCAGGCTTTCTGAATATACAATTTAGCGGTCTTCGCCGAGCTCTTCGATCAGCCGCCCCAGCTCGTCGCGCTGCGGACCTTCAAATTGCACGAGCGGCAACCGGACGGACGCCGACGCATACCCCAGAATTGCGGCGGCCGCTTTGACCGGCCCCGGATTCGAATCCCAGAAGAGCGCGTTCATAAAATCCAGCAACTCGTAAAAGACAGAATTCCCGGCCCCGAAATCGCCGGCCAGATAATGGTTCACCATACGCACCAGTCGTTTGGGGTAGATATTCGAAGCGACCGAAATCACCCCGCGACCGCCCAGTCCCATCAGCGCCGGCGTGATATTGTCGTCGCCGGAAAGCATCGCCAGACGATCGCCACAGGCCCGCTGCACCCGCGCCATCTGGCCGGGGTCGCCGCTGGCTTCCTTCACCGCCGCGATATTCGGAACGTCCAGCAGGCGCACGAGCGAATCGACTTCCAGATTGATCGCGGTACGGCCTTTGATATTGTAGAGCACGACCGGCTTTTTTGATGCTTCCGCAACAGTCTTAAAATGACGATAGAGACCTTCCTGGGAAGGTTTATTGTAATAGGGATTGACCAGCATGACGGCGTCGGCTCCGTCCCCGCACGCTTCTTCGGTCAGCGCGATGGCCTCCGCGGTGGAATTCGAGCCGGTCCCGGCGACAACCAGCGTCCGGCCGGCGACCAGTTCGACCGTTTTGCGAATCAGTTCCCGGTGCTCGGGATGGGTGAGCGTCGGCGACTCGCCGGTGGTCCCGCAGGGAACGATGCCGGAGACTCCCGCGGCGACCTGCCGTTCGATCAATTCACGATAGGCGCCGTAGTCGATGCTGCGGCCTTCGTTCTGAAACGGGGTGATGATTGCCGTATAAACTCCGTGGAAATCAATGGTCATAAGCATTTCCGCCTGTGCTAACAAATTCTTGAAAGCACCGAATTTGTCTACACTTTGACCGCGCACCATGTCGTCCACCTTTCAAATCCTGCTGGTCGTGCTCTCTTTCGTGATCAGTCTGGTGATCGCGGGTTATTTGATTCTGGTGCCGAATTTCTTACCCGACGTGCCCAATCAGCGCTCGCTGCATCAGCGGACCATGCCCCGCGGCGGCGGACTTTCATTCAGCCTGACCTTTCTGGCGTTCTTCATCATCATCCTGATTCTGTATCCGGGCGCGCGAAGCCTTACGATGTACGCCGTACTCATCGGCAGCGTACTGATTACGGGACTCGGCCTGATGGACGACGCGTTCGCCCTCCCCGCCCTGACTCGCCTGACTTTCGAATTCGCCGTCGCGCTATTGGTCTGCGCCCTCGGAGCGCCCGATCGCATCAACCTCTTCGGCATTCTTGAGCTGCAGGGCTGGCCGGTGCTACTGATCCAGGTCTTCTGGATCTTAATGTGTATAAATTTCTTTAATTTCATGGATGGCATGGACGGGCTGGCCACGATCCAGGCCTGGTTTATAGCGCTGGTCTTCGGGGCCGCGCTCTGGCTCGACATCCCCGCCAGTCTGGCCGACCCGGGACCGCCGGCCGCTCCGGATTCGGTCGCGGGTGCGCTCAACCCGGGCCCCGGGGCCGCCTTCGCCTACCAGACCCTGGCTGTGCTGCTCTTCGCCCTGGCGGCGGGCCTGCTGGGTTTCCTGGTGTGGAACCTGCCGCCGGCCCGGATCTTTATGGGCGACATCGGCTCGCATTTTCTGGGCTTTCTCCTGGGTTTTCTGGCGTTGATCTTTCCCTGGAACGCCGAATCGCTGCCGGCCGAAATCTCGATGCACCTGACTCTCATGGAAGCTGCACCCACCGGCGCCGATCTGTTGTTGATGACTCTGCTCTGGATGCCGTTTCTACTGGATCCGGGCCTGACGCTCCTGCGCCGATTGCGCCGCGGACAAAACGTCCTGCGCGCGCATCGCGAACACATGTATCAGATCCTCTTTCAAAGGGGCTGGAGCGCCGCGCGAGTCGTGAGTCTGTACGGCGGCTTCAACGCACTGATGCTCATACCCGCGGCCATGAAACTGGCGGCGGTGCCGGTTGTTTATGTGCTGCTCGCGGCCTTTGGGCTGGCTGTGGGGTTCGCAGTGGCGCACGCCCGAATCGGCGCGCTGTTGAATGAGCCTCAGTTGTCGCCCGAGGGCGGCTCGGGGAGTTCCGGCAGATCCAGTTCCTGAATTTCGCGCTCCACGGCCGCCGGCAGCTCCAGGAGCTCGTGCATTTCGCGTTCTAAACCGTCGGCGCTCAAATCCACGCCGCGTGCGTAGGCCGACAGCCAGAATACCCAGTAAAACAATGTGAGCACCGTCAGTGTTCGCAGATGCCGCCCGGCCGCTTCCGCCGTGCGTTCGCGGCTGGCCAGAAAGAGCAGCGCCGGCCAGGCGAAGAGCAGGATCACCGGCAAAATTCGAATCAGTGCGACCAAAAAGAGTGCTGCCTGCGCGACGGGTCGCTCCAGCCACTCGCTCGCAATCGGCCCGAATAACTCGGGTGTATACCACGCTGCATAGAAGACGAAAACGAAGAGCGCGCTCAGCCGCCAGACCAGCGGAATGCTCCGGCGCACGAGCACCATCACCAATGCGAGCGCCCAGAGCGCAAAGAGAGGAGCAATCCAGTGAGTCATTTGCATCAGCTCAGCCTGTCAATTCGCCGTTGGTTATCGCGCCCAGGGCGGCACGTAAACTATCCGCCCGCGCCGTCCCCCGACCTGCTATATTGAAGGCCGTGCCATGATCGGGGCTCGTGCGCGGGATCGGCAGACCGATCGTCGCGTTGATGCCAGCGTGGCCTTCCAGCGCCTTGAACGGGATCAAACCCTGGTCGTGATAGCAGCTCAGAATCAAACGATACTTGCTGCGAACGTCGTCGGTAAACAGAGTATCGGCGGGCAAAGGCCCGTCCAGCGGAATCCCGCGAGCGCGCATGGACTGCGCCCAATCGCCGATGAATTCCTGGTCTTCCGTGCCGAAGAGTCCGCCGTCGCCGCAGTGCGGGTTCAGACCGCACAGGGCCATCCGCTGTCCGGCGTAGGCCCTCCGGCGCATCACCGCCTCCAGTAAGGCCGGCAACCCGGAATCGCTCAGGCGCCGTCGCAGCGCCCGCGATACGTCGGTCAGCGCGATGTGGACCGTCAGCGGAATTACGGAAAATCCCCGGCCGTGCATCAGCATTAAAACATCGCGCTCGAAACGCTCCGCCAGATACTCCGTGTGCCCGCGGAAATCGGGCTGACCGCCGCGAGCCACCCACTCCTTCGACAGGGGCGCGGTCACGATGCCCGCCGCCGGGCGAGTCGTCGCGAAATCGCAGGCGGCTTTCAGAGCCGCGAACGCCAGGCGGCCTCCGGTGGCATCGGGCCGGCCGGCTTGCGGCTCGTAGTCGCGATCTTCCGGCGATGGCTGGAGCGCGCGCACGTCGACGATCGAGACCTCCGCCTGCGCTGCAAGCTCCGGCGGGGCCATCGCAGGCGAAGTCGTGAGCACCCGGGGTTCCACGCTGCAGGCGGCGCAGCGGGCGGCGAAAGCGCGGATATGAGCGTCGCCCGCGGTCGCGAAATAGATGATGGGAAAGCGGGTATAGCTCCGGGGGACAGACGTCGAATCGGCATGCCCCGTCGCCCGGGCGATGTCTTCGACCAGTGCCAGCAGGGTTTCCGGCGCGACACCTGCAGGGTCGCCGCCGGTCAGCAGGATGGGCGCGTTCGCGTCGGAGTCGTGACCGGCCGGACCAGGATGCTCCGAATCAGGATGCCTCGAATCAGGATGCTTTCTGGCGGGTTCCAAAGAGTTTTTCAAGCGACAGATTATCGCGAGAATACTCGCCCTCGATGTACTGGCGAGCGGAGTGCTTGAGATCGTGGCTGATCATACAGCGACCTTCGAGGATCACGCCGTTTTGAATGATCAGCTCCGGCGTCGAGATGTCGCCCAGAATACGAGCGGTGGGCAGCAGCATGACCCGGTTGCGGGCGGTGATGTTGCCCATAATAATGCCTTCGACAATAACTGAGCTGGCGACCACGTTCGTGCGCACCCGACCGGTTACGCCGATATAGAGCTGGTCGGCCTGCAGCGATTTGCCTTCGAATTTACCGTCGATCTTCAGCGAACCATTAATGAAAAACCGTCCGCTGAAATAGGAGTTCTCGCCAATCGTCGAGTTTGTGACTTCGGATGCTGCTTTTACCAGTGCCATATACGTTGTGCCTTTTACCGTCTCCCGGCAGAATTTCCGGCCGGGCCTGAGTCTGAAACTGTTTTTTCCGCGGCCCGCGCTCCCTCCGGCGCCTGTCGCCCGGAATCGCGTATCGCGCCCTCAAGCGCGCTCGTGGGGCTCCTTCTTCTTGAGCGACGGCAGATTCAGGTGCTGAATCGCCTCCTGGACGAAGCGGGCGAATTCCTGCACGCCGTCGGCAACCGCGGCACCCTCCAGCACGGTAGCGTCCTCGTAGCGGGCGTTGAAGCGCAGGGTCTCGGTCTTGTTGGTAATAATCCCCCCGCCGGTTTCGATGTCTTCGAGCAGCGGTTCCATATAGTCCCGGATCTTGCGCAACATGTCGTTAGCGTCGAAGATGAAGGCCCGCGTCTGGCGATTTTTCATCTTGAGCAACTGCTCGCGAAAATCCTGCTGTTCGGCGGCGGCGTACTCTTCGATCGTTTCCAGCAGGACTTTCATATTACGCAGCACGTTGTCGAGCTGGGTGCGCAGCGCGCCGCGTTCCGCGCCGCGGGAAAAGTCGAGCTGGCAGTGCTGTTCAGAGATGGCCGGCCAGTATTCTTTCTGGATGGCCGTGAAGATGGCCGCCAGGAAATTCACGTCCGGATCGCCGCTATTGGGACTGGCCTTCTCGATCGGAAATTTATTCAGAACGCTGTATGAATCGCTGGCGCTCGAGGAGCGCACCGCGCCGCCGCTTGGGCTCGCGCCGGCCGTCTGACCGCCGGATTCGCCGCCCATCTCAAGCGCCGCCACGATCTGGGTGTGGTTCATGCGGGTTGCGTCCAGACCGGGTACGATCGCCGCAAGACGGCTGCGCTGCTTCGCGAGTTCCTTTTGCACCCGGGCCTTTTGCTCCGGATTGGAAGACGTTCGCACGATGCCTTCCATGTTCTTGAGGTACTTCAGGATCTTCTGAACTTCCTCGCGATGCTGGTCGGAAATTTTATGGGCCACGCCGTACCTCACCTTTCCAGAGCGGTCTGACAAGTGTTTTTTGCCGGGGCCGCTCGATCATCATCACCCCGCGCATCAGGCGCTTAATAGCTGGATCTTTTCGTACGCTTCCTGATTCCGTGGATCCAGTTCCAGAACGCGCCGAAAGAGATTGAGCGCTTCGTCCAGGCGCCGCGCCCGCTCCAGAATCAACGCCAGGTTGAATAGCAGCGTGGCCGAATCCGGAAAGAAATCCAGCAGCCGTCGATAGATGCGTTCGGCGGCGGCGAAATCATCGGACAGCATGGCCAGTTCGCCGCGCGCGTGCAGCAGAGCGGGATGAAAGCCCGCGAATCCTTCCAGCAGGCGGCGGGCGAGTTCGATCTCGTCGCGTTCAAAATGCAGGACGCCGAAAAAGAGCCTTAGCGCCATATTTTCGCCGGCCAGGCGGCGCAGCGTCGGCCACAGCGCTTCGAGTTCTTCGCGATCCCGATACTGTTCAAAAGTCCACTGCAGCGTTCGAAAATAGAAATCCGCGCGCTCCAGATTGCGCGGTGAATCCGTTAGATCCGCCGCGGGGTCCTGCCAGGAATCCGGCGCAAGATTCGTGACGATTTCCTGAAACAAACGATAACGCTCGCGAATCAGCGGACCGTCGAGGCGGCCACGCGCCCGGGTCGCCGCTTCGAGCAGATAATGATTTTCAACAAGGTCGCCCCACTCTTCCCGACTCGCGCCGAGCACGGCGGGATGTCCGCTAAGGGCGACGTCCAGAGCATTGCGCATGCGATAACGGGCTTCGTCGGGCGGCAGTTTCAGTTCGCTCTTACCCGCGGTCATGCGGGTCATGAGTCCTTCTTCGTCATCCTGCAGCCCCAGGCGATGAATGCAGTACAGGGCTTCGTAGTACGTGCGGCGGCCAGGCCATTCCTCAAGCGCGCGCAGTCGCCGCAGAAAGTGCAGGTATTTGCCGTTGTGTAAATAGAGGCGCAGCAACAGTCGCGCTGCAAAGGCCTTTTCGCCGAATACGCGATTGTGCCGCAATAGCAGACGCGCCGCACGATAAAGTTTGCCGCGCATGGCCAGCGATCGATACAGATCGAGCAGATCGTCCTCGTCTACGGGTGGATTTTTGGTCATGCGCCGCAGCAAATACTGTTCGGTCGCAACGTCAGCGGTGGCGGCCGCTTCCGCCCACAGTAAACGTTTAACGGAGGGCGGCGCCGACTGGCCGGCGGAAACCTGGTCCGGCCGGTCGCCCTGCTCGGTCGGCGAATCGACGCTGACCGTCCGGCCGCGCAGCAGTTCAAGACAATAGGCGAAGTACGGCTCCGGTCGTGCGACCAACCGCAGATAGAAATCGCAGCGCGGATTGGGCGTGCCGGGACCGGTGACGGATTCGGCCGCGGCGTTCAGGGTGGCCAGTTCGAATACGGCGCTGAATTCTTCTCGTTCGCCGCCGCCCACATCGTGCAGCAGGGCCGCCACGCTGTAGATCCACAGCGGCCGGCCGGTCCAACAGGCGTAGTGCAGGAGCGCCGCCACGACGTGGGCGTCCGAAGCGCTCCAGTAGGACGGCGCCGCGAGCACCTCCCGCGGCCGCCGCAGAAAACTGCGATACAGCTCCGGCAGGATTTCATGGGCCTTCTGATCGGCGGCGGGGTGCAGCACGAAACGTCCGCGCCAGAACACGGCGCCGGTCGGATCCTGCACGGGGCGACCGTCGACTCCGGGTCGAAAGATGCGTTCCATTCGCAGCTCGTTGTGAGTCAGCCCGCCCAACTGTTCCAGAAAGCGCGTCCGATAGTGCTGGTAACTCTGTTCGTAGCGACCCTGTTCGGGCGCCAGGTGCAACGTGCGGTGCGGTCGCGGGCCGGGCGGCGGATGATGCGGCTGTTCCGGGGTCGAACCGGCTGCCATCCCGGGCTTTGAAGGATTTTTGCCGGCGGGCGTATTTTTCGAAATTCCTGCGATCATGAGCGTTCGATATTATTATCGAATAACCGGCAGAATGTGTTTTACAAATTTCCCGCTCTGCCGCGACTTTCTTATAAATTCAGCTGTGATTATGTCTTATTTTTTCGCTCTCTGCAAGCCCCTTTTCCGCCGTTCCCGATCGTCCGCGGTTCTCGCGGGCGGCCCGTTGCTTCTGACCCTGCTCCTGGCCGGCGGCTGGCCGTTTCCCGTATCGGCCGACGCCGCCGACGGACGGGATGTATATTCGCTGTTGCGCGCCGAACGCCACGAGGACGTCGCACGCTATTTCAGCCGCCGCAAGCCGCGCTCGCCGATCGAATATTATGCGCTCGGACAGGCCCTGATCCAGCAAGAAGCTCTGCGCCGCGGCCAGTTTTCGAAAAACCAGGCTGCGGCCTTTCGCGCCTTCTGGCAGGCAGCCGGCATCGCCTGCGACGCGAAAAGCGGTGCGGGTTTCGCGGCCTGTCTGAAGGGTGTGCCACGCGAATCGAAGGCGTCATTGATTCAGCGCCTGGCGCTCTGGCGCGCGTCAAAGTACGCCGAGAAGCTCGGCCTGCTCTCGCTCAAGGCGGCGTTGCTCCTGCGCGCGGATTTGAGCGTGGCGGATCCGCTGAGCGAAAACCTGCTTTCGGATCGACTGCAATTCTATCTGCAGAACGGCCGCGTGAGCGAAGCGGTCGAGCTGGCCGGTCGCAAAACTTACGGCGCCCTCACCGGACCGCAGGCCAGCCTCTGGCGCGCGCGCAGTTTTTTCAAAGCCGGCCAGAAGGCCCGGGCGCTCGATTATTATATCCAGGCCATGCGTGGTACGCGGGTCGTGTGGCTTGAACGGGCCATCGCTCAGGACGTACGGCGGAATTACCCCGGACACTTTCGCGCCTCGTTTCCGAAAAAGAAAGTCGCCCGCAATCTGACGGCCTTCGCGGGCTACGCTTCGAAAGGCGAAATCGCCGCGCTGCGAAAATCGCTTTCGGCCGCGTTTATCACGCGCACGACGACCGCCGACCGCGTGCGCGGCGACGGCCTGTTTTTGATCGAGTCGGGACAGGCCGGCGCGCTGCCAGGTCTTTCGCGGGCGGCCTACACCTATCTTTCGCATACTCCGACGGTGTTACTCGACTGGACCGTGCGCCTGCGTCGCAAGAAGCAGGACGGGGCGGCGCTGCGATTGCTGGCCGATTTCAAACACGTGCTGCCCCAGAATTCGACGCTGTGGCGCAATCGCATCGAACTGCTCGAAAAGCGCGGCAACCGCAAAGTATATTTCAACGAAATTCTCGCCTATCAAAAGCGCTATCACGCGCACTTCAGTATGGCCGATCGCATGATCGAGGTTCTGATCGGCGACAATGCTTCGAAGATTCGCTGGGCGCCGGAAAGCTACTGGAACGCGGCGAGGCAGCAGCTCAATCCGCAGACCGGCAACGGCCGCTTCGTGTACTGGCTGAAGCGCTACTATCTGGAAAAGAAAAACGCAAGCGGTCAGCGGGATCTCAAACGCGATTTTTATTCGATGGCCCCGGGTTCGTTTTATGCGGGCGCTTTCTGGGAGGATTTTATCCGCCCCGGCGCCAAAAACGACCGCGCGGATTTCGCCCGGGACTGGAATCGCATCGGCGGACGTCAGGACTATCTCCGATGGGTCGCGCGCCACGGCGGCAACGACGCGGCCGTGCAGTACTTAAAGCACCGCGATCTGACCCGCTATATGGACCCGAAGGCGCTCAGGCTCTGGAAGGATTTCAGCTCCGGCCGCTTTCGTTCGCCGGAAGATCTGCAGCAGCTCTATCGCCTGGGCGAACGAGCGCTGGGCGCGAGTTTCTTCGATCATCGCTACGACGGCCGCGCTTCGCGCCGCGAACAGCTGGCCCGGGAAGCCTATCTGGGCTACGAAGCGGGCTGGCTGCATATGTCCGTTTATTTTACGCGCCAGTTTATGCGCGACGCCGGTGTGCCCGAAGACCCCTTTTCCATGCCCGCCGGCCTATTGAAAGCGCTCTATCCCCGCCCGTATTACGGACAGGTCAAACGCTACGCCGATCAGTACAAAATTGATTCGGCGATGGTGTACGCGCTCATGCGCCAGGAGAGTATGTTTCGCGAGCAGGCCGTCAGCCGCTCCGGAGCCCGCGGTTTGATGCAAATCATGCCGCGTACCGGCACCTGGCTCGCCGGCAAGATGAAGATTCGCAATCCCAATCTGATGGATCCGGACACGAATATCAACATGGGTGCGAAATTCTTCGCGGATCTCGTGCGCACCCAGGGCGATTTTCGCTGGGCTTCGATCGCCTATAACGGCGGCCCGGGGAATCTGCGCAAATGGAAGAAGCGCTACTACAAAGACGATTTCTATTTCTTTCTCGAGAATTTGCCCATCGAAGAACCCAGAAATTATTGCCGCGTAACCTTCCAGAATTATATGCACTATAAAACGACTTATACGCTCTACCCGCAATAACAGCGATACTCCATGCCTCTACAATTTCACAACTCTCTCAGCGGCCGAAAAGAAGCCTTCGCGCCGGTCGACCCACGCGCGGTGACCATGTACAACTGCGGCCCGACCGTATACAATTTCAATCACCTGGGAAATTTTCGCGCCTACGCTTTCGTGGATTTGCTCCGGCGTTATCTAAAATTTCGCGGCTATGGCCTGGTCCAGACGACGAATATCACCGACGTCGATGACAAGATCATCAACTCCGCCCGGGAATCCGGCCGCAAAATCGAAGAGCTGACCGCCCCTTTTATTACGGCCTATCTCGAAGACCTGGAGTTCCTGGGCATCGAAGGCGTGGAACACCGCCCCCGGGCGACCCGCCATATTCCCGCCATGCTGGAAATGATCCAGGCCCTCGATCGCGGCGGTCACACCTACGTCCAGGACGGCAACGTCTATTTTCGCCTGGCTTCGTTTCCGAAGTACGGCGAACTCTCCGGCATCGATCCGGAGCAACTGCGCACGGCCGCCGACGGACGATTCGCCGCCGACGAATACGACAAAGAGAACGCCCGTGATTTCGCCCTGTGGAAAGCCCCGCAGCACGATGATGAAGAAGCCTGGGATTCGCCCTACGGCCGCGGCCGGCCGGGCTGGCACCTCGAATGCTCGGCCATGATCCGCGAAATCTACGGCCCGGCCGGCGTCGACATTCACACCGGCGGCATCGATCTTTTGTTTCCGCACCACGAAAACGAAATCGCCCAGAGCGCCTGCGCGCATCCCCACGACAATTTCGTCGGCCTCTGGCTGCACAACGAACACCTGCTGGTCGACGGCCAGAAAATGGCCAAGTCCGCGGGTAATTTCTTTATGCTGCGCGATTTTTCAGATCGAGAGCGGCTGGAGGCGCTGGTCGAAAAAGGCGCGCCGGAAGCCCTGCTGAAACTCTATGACCGCGGTATGCTCGCGCGCTGCCTGCGTTATGTCCTGATCGGCACGCACTATCGCCAGAAGCTCAACTTCTCGTTCACGGCGATCGTCGGAGCGGAGAGTTCGCTCAAACGCCTGCAAAACACTATCGATCGACTGAAAAACCACGCCGGCTGGCAGGCCGCCGATCTGGCCGCAGCCCTGACCGCGCCCGATGCTCACGCGCTCGCCCCGAACGTGGACCCGGAGGATCCCGCAAAGATTCCCGCCGACGCTCTGGATCAGGCGATTCGCCGGGCCCGCGCGAATTTCGTGCGCGCGCTTGACGACGACCTGAATATCGCGAAGGCCTTCGCGGCGCTCTTTGATCTGTGCCGCGACGTGAATCAGGAACTCGAGCAGCGCGATGCTGAGGACGGACAGGCATTCGCCCGGGACGCTCTGCTCTTTATCGCCCGCGCGAACCAGGTGCTCAACGTTTTCGATTTCTCAGACCAGGCAGAATCGGAAGCGGCGGCGGGCGGCGACGGGGATCTGGCGGACCGCATTGCAGCGGCGATTGCGGATCGCAAAGCAGCCAAAGCCCGCAAGGACTTCGCAGAGGCCGATCGGATTCGCGACGAGCTGAAAGCCGAGGGCATCGTTCTCAAAGACGGCTCCGGGGGCGAAACCACCTGGGAACGCGCCTGATGAGCGACAGGCCCGAGAAAACCCCGGCGGGCGGCCGCAAAAAACGTTCCCGACGACCGGAGCGAACACGCGCGAAAGGCCCGTCCGAATCGGATCGCGGCCTGCTCTATGGCCGCCGGCCCGTGCAGGCCTATCTGGATTCCCTGTCCGACACTGACGCGACGCGAATCACGAACGTCGAGTCGATACTGCTCGGGGAAAGCCTGCCGAAGAAACTGCGCGAAGAACTGTTACGCAAGCTACCGGAAGTGCCATTCGAAGAGCGCCCCCGACGCCTGCTCGATCAGGAATATCCGGACCTGCACCACCAGGGCGTGGTTCTGCGCTTTCGCCCGGGTTCCGGCCCGGAAAACAAAGCCCGGGACCTCGACTGGAAGAACTTCGTGCGCGAACCTGCCGGGCTTTTAGTTTTGCTCGATCGCATTCAGGACCCGCAGAACCTGGGCAGCATATTGCGAAGCGCCGAAGCTCTGGGGGCGCGAGCCGTGTTTTTGACCGGTCAGGGTGCGCCGCTCTCGGACACGGCTCATCGCGTATCCAGCGGCGCGAGTCTCCGACTGCCGGTCTTTCAGCAGACGAATCTGCATCGACTGGTCGAATATCTGAAATCCCGCCGCTACTGGATCTGCGCGGCCGCCGATCCGGCCGCTGCGACGAACAAAGGCCACGCAGGCGCCGTCGACGATCCGAAGCACGATCGCGGAATGGATCTGCCCCCGGCCGACGAAATCGCGCTGATCATCGGCAATGAAGGCGAAGGCGTTAAGCCGCTCGTCTTAAATGAAAGCGATTTTATCTTATCGATTCCTCTGCGCGGTAAAACCGAATCGCTGAACGCCGGCGTCGCGGCGGGAATACTCATCGATCGTCTGATGAATCGCCAGTCCCGGTAAAACTGCTGCATTAAGAAAGCGAATCCTGACCAGCAATGGCTTTATGATTTAGTTCATGCAGGGAATGATCCTGATCAGGTCTCTCCTGCGAGGCGATGAACCAGCGCGAAGACGACGAGTTTGTCCTGCGACACGATTCCCTTAGACTGAATCTCAAATTCAACTGTTTGTGGCCGCGCCGGATTTATCTGGTAGCTGACTGCTCCACTTCCCCGATCTTGAATCATCAACGCATTGACAGGAATCAAGAAATCGATGCGAATCAAGTAGAGGTAGATCCCTTGAAACAAGACAGCAATACTCAACAATCCCGGAAGGAATTCTTGAAACGCACGGCGCTGGCCGGCGTGATGGGAATCGGCGCGACTTCCGTGCTCGGCTATTGCGGCCGTCGTCCGGAAGAAGACGCGGCCGCCGATGCGGGCGCAAGCGCCGCGGCGAGCGCATGCGAAGACGTATCAGCGCTTTCCGCCGCCGAAAAGCAGCAGCGCGATACGATGGTGAAAAACCTGAAGTACGTGCCCAAAACCGCGGACGCGGCGAAGCGTTGCGACAACTGCCAGCTCTACAAGCAGCCCGCGGGCGGCTCGGCCTGCGGCGGTTGCCAGCTCTTTCCCGGACCGGTGGCTGCAGAAGGCTACTGCGCCTCCTGGGCGCCGAAAGCCGGTTGATTTAAGACCAGGCGAAGCAGCGCCGCCTCGCAGGCGAACGCTGCCTTCGTAAGAATCGCGAAGGCGGTCCCGATTATCGGGATCGCCTTTTTTGTTGGCAACCAGCGCGATTCCGCCAGTCTGCGAATCGAACTCCGCGCGGGCCCGGCCCGAAACTTTTTTTTAGCGACGTCCATTGAGCTCCAGGAATCGACAACTCCGCAATCCCTTCCCCGGGATCGAAATCGCCGCCGTCTTTCAGAGCCATCCACCGGCGATTCAGAAGCGCCTGCTGGCCCTGCGCGAATTGATCTTCGCCACCGCCAGGGCGAGCTCCGAAATCGGCGAGATCGAAGAGACGCTCAAATGGGGGCAGGCGTCGTACTTAACGCCGCAGACGAAGAGCGGCACGACTGTGCGTCTGGACTATATCGCGCCGGATGCTGTTTCGCCCGACGGCGCCTGCGGCATCTACGTACACTGTCAGACGAATCTGGTTTCCGGATTTCGCCGCAGACAAAAAGAACGCGCCCGGACGAATGCCCCAGCCGATCATTCGGCGAACAACGGCCGCGTCGAGCCCCTGATATTCGAAGGCACTCGCTGCGTGCGCGTGTCGCTGAAAGGAAGCCTGCCGAAACCGGAGCTGCGCGAATTCTTCACGCTCGCGCTAACGTATCATTTGCGGAAAAAGGCCCGGCGCTGAGAGGGCGGGACAATCAGGCGTCCGGGGCGAACGCGACGGTCCTGCGCCCGAGGCCAGGCCCATCTTCTGGGCCGGGGGCCGTAGGAGAAATCAGCCTGCGGCTTTTTCGGCCGCCTGCACGGTGTGCGCGAGCAGCATCGCGATGGTCATCGGGCCCACGCCGCCGGGCACGGGCGTAATATGGCTCGCTTTCTTATAACATGAATCGTATTCGGCGTCGCCGACGTTGCCTTCGTTGTAGCCGGCGTCCATAACGACGACGCCGTCTTTCAGTCCGTCGCCCTTAATGAAATTCGGTTTGCCCACCGCGGCCACGACGATGTCCGCCGTCGCCAGATGCGCTTCCAGATCTTTCGTACGCGAATGGCAGATCGTGACGGTCGCATTACGTTCCAGCAATAGCAGCGCCATGGGTTTGCCGAGGATGGGCGAACGGCCGACGACCACGGCGTGCTTGCCTTCGATCGGGATTTCGTATTCGTCCATCAGGCGAATCATTCCGGCCGGGGTGCAGCTCGCGTACGCGTCCAGACCGAAACTGATCTTGCCGAAACCCAGAGTGGTCACTCCGTCCACGTCTTTTTCCGCGGCGATGCGATCGAAAGCGGCGCGTTCGTCGACGTCGTCCGGCACGGGATGCTGCAGCAGAATGCCGTGCACGTCCGGGTCCTGATTCAATTCGTCGATGATTCGCAAGAGCGCGGCGGTCTGGGTCGACGCCGGCAGCTCGATGCGCCGGGAGGCCATACCGATCGATTCGCAGGCCTTGCCCTTCATCTTCACGTACGTGGCCGAGGCGGGGTCCGAGCCGACCAGAATTGTGGCCAGCACAGGCTGGCGCGTAAGTTTCGCCACGCGCTCTTTCAGATCCGCGCGGATTTCTCCCGCGAGTTTTTTGCCGTCGAGTATTACCGGTTCCGCCATATCAGGGACGGTATACGGCCGGGACCAATCCCGGTCAACGGATAATGCTGATGCGGCAGTACTCCGCCTCGTAGATCATGAAAAACTCGGCGGTCGAATAGTCTACGGCGCCCAGACCGCGCCGACGATATTCATTCTCCAGTTGCAGACGGGCCGCACCGCAGCTGGTGTTCTGTTTTTTGACGTAATTGCCGGAATCGATGGCGGCGTCCGACGCCCGTGCGGTCGAAAGATACTGAGTGCGGCCGTCTTCCAGTTCGACGGTTTCGACGCCGGTCGGCACGGCTTCGCGGATCTCCGCCTTCTGACAACCCGCGACGAAGGCCAGTACAGCGCAGAACAGCCAGACATATGCGACGGTCGCGCCGTTCCGGCGAACTCTCGTTTTCGTAAATGCCATCATGATTCTCTCAGACGGTCGCGTAGTACGAATGGTTCGCTTTATGTTTCTCTTCGAAGCTGGATATCGAGGCTTCGTTTTTCAGCGTGAGCCCGATATCGTCCCAGCCGTTCAGCAGGCAATCCCGACGAAAGGGGTCGACTTCGAATTTATATTCTTTACCCGCCGCGATCACGACCTGCTTTTCGAGATCGGCGGTAATCTCCGCGCCTTCGTTGGCCTGCACCCATTGCATGATCTCGCTTACCTCTTCCCGGGAAAGCTTAACCGGCAGCATGCCGTTCTTAAAGCAATTCGAATAGAAGATGTCCGCGTAGGACGGTGCAATGATGATCACGAAGCCGTAGTCGTTCAGGGCCCAGGGCGCGTGCTCGCGGCTCGAGCCGCAGCCGAAGTTTTCGCCGGCGACGAGCACGCTGGGGCCGCTCTTATAGCGCTCCGCGTTCAGCTCGAACGCGGGATCCGGCTGTTTACCGTCGTCATCGAGAAAGCGCCAGTCATGAAAGAGATGCACGCCGAAGCCGGTGCGCTCAATCTTTTTCAAGAACTGTTTCGGGATTATCTGATCGGTGTCGACGTCCGAGCGATCCAGCGCCGCCGCCATTCCAGTGTGTTTTTTCAATGCTTCCATAATTATAGTTTTGCACCAACGCCGACATCCTGCCAGCGCTGCAGCTCAGCTCCTGTTTGTAATTCAGTATCTTCCCACCTGCCGTCCACGAGCCGCGGGGTGGTGCCAGACAAGGGCTCCCATTCATTCGCCCGCAGTCTGGCGCCACCTCGCGGCGGGTTTAATCCCAGCCGCGTACGTCGACGAAGCGACCTTCGATCGCCGCGGCGACCGCCATTTCCGGACTGACGAGATGCGTGCGACCGCCCCGGCCCTGCCGGCCTTCGAAGTTGCGATTGGAAGTCGAAGCGCAGCGCTCGCCTTCTTTCAGGTTATCGTCATTCATGGCCAGACACATCGAGCAACCCGCCATGCGCCATTCGAAACCTGCGTTCGTAAAGATTTCGTGCAGGCCTTCCGATTCCGCCTGGCGTTTCACCCGGCCGGAGCCCGGTACCACCATCGCACGAATGCCGCTTTTGACTTTCTTGCCTTTCGCAAGCTCCGCCGCGCGCCGCAGGTCTTCCATGCGCGAATTCGTGCAGCTGCCGATAAAGACCGTATCGATTTCGACCTGGCTGATCGGGGTACCGGCGCTGAGCCCCATATAAGCAAGCGCCCGTTCGGCTGATTCTTTCGCCACGCTGTCCGCGAAATCCGCGGGCCCCGGGACCGGCGCGCTGACCGGAATCACCTGACCGGGGTTCGTGCCCCAGGTGATCTGCGGTTCGATTTCGGCCGCGTCTAATTCGACGACGTGATCGAAATGCGCGCCTTCGTCAGTCGTGAGCGTCTTCCAGTAGGCCACCGCTCTATCCCGGTCCGCGCCTTTCGGAGCGAAATCGCGGCCTTCGAGATACTCAAAGGTTTTCTCGTCCGGGGCGATCAAGCCGGCGCGAGCCCCCGCTTCGATGCTCATATTACAGACGGTCATCCGGCCTTCCATTGAGAGGTCGCGAATCGCTTCGCCGGCGTATTCGATTACGTAACCCTGACCGCCGTTCGTGCCGATCTTGCCGATGATCGCAAGAATGATATCTTTCGCGGTTACGCCGCGGCCGACCTTGCCGTTCACTTTCACGAGCATATTCTTCGACTTGAACTGCTGCAGAGTCTGCGTGGCCAGCACGTGTTCGACTTCGCTGGTCCCGATGCCGTGGGCCAGCGCGCCGAAAGCCCCGTGCGTACTGGTATGTGAATCGCCGCAGACGATCGTCGAACCGGGCAGCGTGATGCCCATCTCCGGACCGATGACGTGCACGATGCCCTGATCGGGATGGTCCAGATCGAAGAGGCGAATGCCGAATTCTTTGCAATTCGCATCAAGAGCTTCCATCTGTTTTTTGGAAATTTCGCCGGCCGCGCCCCAGTCCCGGGAACGGGTCGAGACATTGTGATCCATCGTCGCGAACGTCAGCTCCGGGCGGCGCACTTTTCGACCGGCCATACGGAGGCCTTCGAAAGCCTGGGGCGAAGTCACCTCGTGTACGAGATGACGGTCAATATACAGAATGGAAGCGCTCTTACCGTCATCGTGCACGAGATGCGCGTCCCAGATTTTGTCGTACATGGTTTGTTTCATAATTGCGTCCTGTTGCATAGCGTCCTGTTGCATAGCGTCCTATTGCGTCGTGCCGCGCCGTTTCCGATCCGCCGAATTTTCAATCGCGGCCCGACCTGCTCATTCACAAAGAAAGCTCCGGCGACTCTGAGAATCTATCGTATTCCGGATCATAATGCAAATAAATTGTTGTTATCAAACCGATTACATTTAGTTATAGGTTATGGAATTCCGACAGCTGCGCTATTTTCTCGAAATTCATCGAGCCGGATCCTTCGTGCGGGCCGCCGCCGGAATGGGTCTGACCCAGCCGGCTCTGTCACGGCAGATGGCGCTACTCGAACGCGAAACCGGCCAGGCCCTGCTCGAACGCGGCGGCCGCGAAATTCGCCTCACTCCCGCCGGGGAGGTCTTTCTGGATTACGCCGTGCGGATCAACGATCTATGGCTGGAATTGAATGACGCCCTCAAGCATCCCGATCGTGAACTCGCGGGCGAATACTCGCTGAGTACCGGCGGCACAGTCGCGGCCTATATATTGCCAGACGTGTTAAAGAAGATCCGTAAAAAATATCCCCAGTTGGTCTTTCGCGTTTCGGAAGGCGACGCTCAGGAAACGCGCGAAGCCCTGCTACGGGGCGACGCCGACCTGGGATTTCTGACAGGGGAAGTCTCCGAAAGCGCTTTGATTCAAAAGCCCTACCTCACTGATCGCATCATCCCGGTGGCGGCGAAGAATCACGCCCTCTTCTCCCGGAAAAAAAAGCTCACCCTGCGAGACCTGGACGGCGAAGACTTTGTATTCTTTCATCCGGCATCGGCGGTCCGGCGGGTCGTCGAAAAAAAGCTCCGGTCGTTGAAGCCGAAATTCGTTCCGCAAATCGCGATGGAACTGCGCAGCCTGCAGGGCGTGATTCGCAGCATTGAGGCGGGGCTCGGTATCGGCTTTATTTCGGAGTTCTGTTTAACGAATAAGCTGCGCACCCTGCCCTTCGAAGAGCTGATCGCCGAACGCAAATTCTATTTTTCGTATCGCCGGCACCACCGGCCGGGGCTGAATCTGCTGATCGAAGAACTGGAAAAACATACAAACCGGGCGGGCGCGTGATGAGTATTTCTTCAAAATACGCCGATCGCGGCTTTGATTCCAATCGCGAAGAACGGGTTTTGCTTGAAGGTGGCCGGGCCTGACCAGACTTGTCCGATGATCATACAACGAATTTCGTTTTTGTTTCGAGACCAGTTACGAGACTACCCGAATGCGGTGTGCTTCGCGAAGATCGCGCGCTACGCCGCGACGACTCTCGCGCTGATCTGCATCGCAATTTCGTATACCGCCTGTCTGGCGGACGTCCGCCCGGAGAAGCTCCGCGAAGGCGATCCGGGCGAAGCGGCCCGCGAAAGCGGTATCGCTCTATTGCAGGCCAGTCAACGCGCGGCCGGAATTCTCGCCTGGGGCACATACCGGACCGCCTCTCTGGAAGTGCGTGATTCTTACAGCGGCCTGCTTGGCACGACGTCGAATCCCTGGAGCGCGAACCCCGTACGCTATCGCCATGAATTGCTCCTGGGGGGGTTCACTTCGCGGCTCACGCTGCTGGACGGCCCGGACGCCGGCGCGGTGCTCGGCGTTCAGGACTGGAAGACCTATACGCAATCGACGGCCGACCCGGAAGCCGAAGCCGTATTCGCTCCGGACGACCAGACCCGCTTCATATTACCGGGTCTGCAGTATTTCTTCGAAGCGCCCTTTCGCCTGCAGGCGGCGCCCATTATCGAAGCGGCCGGCGAAATTGAACACGACGGAATTACTTACGACCTCGTGTACGCAACCTGGGGCCAGCGCGAACCGAACGCGGAACACGATCAGTACGTGATCTGGCTGGATCGGGAAGAAGGTCTCGTTCGCAAGCTGCGATACACCGCGCGCGAGGCCGGCGGTTTCATGGCGGCGACCATGCACTACCGCGACTTTCGAAGCGTCGACGGCGTGCAGCTGGCGTTTCGGCAAACGATTACGCTCGCGGCACCGGAAGACATCGTCGGAGACGAATTGGATGCCGCAAGCTTTCACGACATCGTCATAGAGAGCGCGGCCTTCGACCGAATCGCGCCCGAAGAGCTCGCACCGGGCCCCGGCTCAAGCGGCGGCGATTTTAAGCCTTGAGTCTACAGAGCTGCGGATGCGGATCGCTGATCCTGCCGGGCGCGGATGCCGGCGCCGGTCCGCATCGTCAACGCAGCTCGCCCTTGCGATAGGCCGCGTACACCGGCTCGAATTCGGCGGGCATGCGAATCGCTTTGCTCGACTCCGTGTCCACCCACATGTGGTGGCTCACGCCGTCGGCAACGCACTGGCCGGCTTCATTCCACATCGAACATCCCAAAAGCAGCGTGCGCCCGGTCAATTTCGGAATACCACAGGTGACGTCGAGGGTCGCCGGGAAAAAAACCTGGCCGCGATAATTAAAATCCAGCTTCGTCAGGATCAGGATCTGATTTTCGCGCGGTTTGTGACCAAAGCGTTCGCGCAGATGGATAAAGAATTCGGCGCGCGCCGTTTCAAAATAGCGAGTGTAGCTGACGTTGTTTACATGACGCAGGGCGTCCATATCGCCCCAGGCGACGCGAATCGGAATCGAGAACTCATAGCGAATGGGTTGCGGCATACGACAGCGGATTTCCGGGACCTGAAAATCGCAAGATATTGCGCGCAGCCCGGGCTGAAAAAATTGGCCACGGATGCCACGGATGCCACGGATGCCACGGATGCCACGGATGCCACGGATGCCACGGATGCCACGGATGATGCGGATGATGCGGATGATGCGGATGATGCGGATGATGCGGATGATGCGAAGATCAGAAATCAGTTAATGATGCGCTTCGAGCTCAATCTACGCCGGTCAATCACAGCGCGCCCGCTTGCCGTGAGAATCACACCTGATGCCCGGGTAAAATCCGTGCCATCCGTGAAATCCGTGGCAAACAAACGGCCCCGACGACTCAGTCAAAGAGCACGCGGAACTTCGCCGGGATTTCGACCGGCGTGCGCGCCGCGTAATCGAAGAAGACGATACCGGTTTTCGCGCGGGCGACTTCGCGTTCGCCGGCCCGGATCGCATAGATCAAATCGCAGCCTTTCGAACTAAAATCGCGCGCGGCGATATCGATCGTGAGCAGATCGCCGTGAAAGGCTTCGCTCAAATACTGCACCGCCAGATCGGCCATGATGATGCCCGCGCCGTCAACGTCGAGTTCGGAAAAGCCCTGTGCTGCGAAGAAGCGCGCGCGGGCTTCGTGCATAAGCGAAACCACCGAGTCGTGGCCGAGATGGCCGCCGAAATTCACATCGTCAATCCGTACGGGAATCTCCGCGCGAAAAGCGAACGCAGCGGGCAGATCGATTTCTATACGAGCCATAGGGAATGGGACATGCCGCGCGGCTGAGGCGCCGAAATATTCGAACGCCTCCGCGCCTGGCGGCGAAGAAGCGCCGGCCGGATATCAGTCGATGTAGTCTTTCAGCTTGCGGCTGCGCGAAGGGTGACGCAAGCGGCGCAGGGCCTTGGCTTCAATCTGGCGAATCCGTTCCCGGGTGACCTGGAAGACGTAACCGACTTCCTCGAGGGTGTGCGAATAACCGTCGTCCAGGCCGAAACGCATTCTTAATACCTTCTGCTCGCGGGCCGGCAGCGTATTCAGAACCGTTTTGATCTGTTCCGAAAGCAGTCGATGCGCAGTCGCGTTGACCGGCGATTCGACTTCGGTATCCGGGATAAAATCACCCAGCTCCGAATCCTCTTCCGAGCCCACCGGCACTTCGAGTGAGATCGGTTCGCGGGCGACGTTCTTCACGGCCTTCACCCGCAGCACGGGCCAGCCCAGGCGCTCGGCGATCTCGTCATTGTTCGGCTCGCGGCCCGTCTCCTGTAAGAAGAGTCTGGTTTCACGCACGACCTTGTTGATCTGCTCGATCATATGAACGGGGATGCGGATGGTGCGGGCCTGGTCGGAAATCGCGCGGGTGATCGCCTGGCGAATCCACCAGGTCGCATACGTAGAAAATTTATATCCTTTCTTGTACTCAAATTTGTCGACCGCTTTGATCAGACCGATATTGCCTTCCTGAATCAAATCGAAGAAGTGCATCCCGCGGTTGGCGTACCGTTTCGCAATCGAGACCACCAGGCGCAGGTTCGCCTTGATCAGCTCTTTTTTGGCCTGAGCGATTTCGCGTTCGCCTTTGTTCAGCGACTCGCCCCAGCGCAGGATATCGGCGATCGGGCTGCCCGCTTCCTGCTCCATGCGACGGAGCTTGCGTTCGTTATTTCGAATGTCTTTGATGACTTCGCGCACCTCTTCGATGTCGCAGCCCATCTCTTTCTCGATTTCCTCGAGGTTTTCATTCTTTTCGATAAAGCGGTTGAATGCTTTGATTTCTTTGATGTCGCGGCTATAACGCGCTTTGATTCCCAGGAAGTGACGCTGGATCTCTTTGATCCGGAAGACCATCGATTTGATCTTCTGGGAGATGCGCTGAATTTCTTTTTGCGAAACGCCGACTTCGCGCACAGCCGCGTTGATCACGCCGCGGGCTTCGTCGGCTTTGACTTTGTATTCGCGCCACTTCTTGGAGCCCTCGACGTACTTGCGCAGGCGCGCGGAGGCTTCGCCGAGTTTCTTTTCTTCGGCGGCGATGACTTCCATGCGCTCGAAGAAATTCTTCTCGAGTTTTTCGAGTTCGGCCTGGCTTAAATAGTAAGCCTTGTTAATGCGCACCACGTCCGAAATGCGAATCTTGCGCGCCCGAATCTTGGGGGTCAGCTTGAAGAAATTGGCGCGCAGAAGCGACGACTCAAGAATCGTTTCCTCGATGATATTCTCACCGTTTTCGATGCGCTTGGCGAGAAAGACTTCTTTGTCGCCGGAAATCAAAGAGACCTTGCCGATCTCTTTCAGATACAGACGAATCGGGTCGTCGGAAATGGTTCCGGATCCCGAATCCTTCTTCTTACGGGTGGCGGCCTTCGCCTCTTTTTTGACGGGGGCCGGACTCTCTTCGACAGTCTTTGAGCTGTATTCCTCGACCACCTCGATTCCGAGCTGGTTTAAGAGCGTGAAGACGTCTTCAATCCGCTCGGAGTTTACGATCTTTTCGGGGAGGTACTCATTGATTTCATCAAAAGTGATCTCTCCATTCGCCTTTCCGATTGAGATGATCTTCTGAATCTCTGGCAGGTCCTCCATCGCCATCGCCGCAAACTCCTGAGTGGCCTGAAATTTATTCGCCAGGCGAACAAGGCCAGTAAAGCCCGTCCCGACCACGCTGCGGCCCGAACCACGCTGATTCGCGTTGGATCCGTCGGCCTGCGTCCCGGGAAGGGCTCGTGCTTCTTAAAATTGGTATTGATTCCCTGTTATTATCGTTTCCCGACCGGGCAAAAGCAACCGGCGGAACGCATTAATCGGGATGGTTTTCACAAAAATACATGGTCTCAGGACACCGCCTGCCCTGATTTCCGTCGCTGTAGCTCCAGCTCTTTTAGTTCTTTTACCAGTCGACCGCTTTCCTGTATAAGATACGACTGATCGACCGAATCGGCCACAACGTAGCGGCTGCCTGTATCCGCTATCTTTTTTTTCAAATCCAGAATGCGCAGCTCCAGCAGCAGGTCGTTGATGACCGTCAACTGCAGCCGTTCGGCGGCCCGGAGCTCTTCCTCATCCAGAGCGGAGACTTCGCCCCCCTCATCCGGCTTCGGCTGCGGAGTTCCGAGACCTCCCTCCAGGCGCTGCAGAATCTGAGCGCTGAAGATCTGCATGGTTTCCTCGGGCAGCTCGAAACGGCTCAGATCGTCGAGCGTCCAGATATTTCCGGTCAGATAGCGCGTTTCCAGGTAGCGCCAGAAAAACTCCGCCTGCGGATCCGCGAATTCCAGGCCGGCGATTCCCGCCTGATAGGCTCCGACCATGGCCGGAGCCAGGAAGAGCTCGATCATCAGGGCCCGCTCGCAGGCGATGCGCCGGCGGTGAGTCGGGTCGCCCGGAGGAGCGGAAACAATATCCGCCGGATCCGCTCCGCCATCGAAATCCGGAATGTCCGGGCCGAAGTCCATGGGTTCGTTGGCCACCACGGGGCCTTCAGGATCTTCCGGCGGATGCACACCGGCACGTTCCGGTTGGCGCGTCTGCTGAGCTTCGCGGACTGCTTCGCCCCGGGCCGCCGGTGCCGGACGGGATGGGCGTGAGCGCTGGTACCGCGCCGCAGCGGCGTGCCGACTTTGCTGCCATTCTCGACGAACCTCGGTCGCGTTCAGACCCAGGAGATGCGCGGCCTCTTCAAGCAGCAATAGCCGATCGGAATCGCGATGCAGCTCTGCCAGCTCTGCGAATAGTCGATCGAGTCCGGGTCGCTTCTCCGTGCCCCGGGGCAACGCATGAGTCAGGCGACCGGCATAGTACTCGCGCGCCAGCAAGGCGTAATCCCGGGCGCCGGGCTCCGCCTGGTTTCCTGACAGCTCTTCGCCCGGCTCCGTATCACCCCCGACGCCGCCACCAGCCGCCGCATCGGCCGCGGGTTTCATCGCCGAAAGCGCCTGTTCCGCGAAACGGCCGGGAAACATAACTTCAAGCAAATAGAAGCGCTCCGCGGGAATGCGCAGGTCCGGGCCCAGCAATTCTTCCAGTTGCGGCGCCGGCAACTCCAGTGCCAGATCAAAGGGATCGCGACCGGCCGGTAACAAAATCACCCGCGGCACGAGACCGCCGTGTTCCAGCGACAGTCGCGCGAATTTCAACGCCGCGGCGCGCCCCGCTCGATCGCCGTCGAAAATGCAGGTCAGATTGGAAGTATAACGCGCAATGAGTTTGAGATGTTCAGGCGTGAGCGCCGTGCCGAGCGGAGCGCAGGCGGTGCGATAACCGGCCTGGTGCAGACCGATGACGTCCATATATCCTTCCACCAGAAAGCATTCGCCTCTGGAACGGATCTCGCTCAAACCCTGGTAGAGTCCGTACAGCACAGAACTCTTGTGAAAGACGCTCGACTCGGGACTGTTGATGTACTTGGCCTGCTTCTCGGCTCCAGGCATGGCCCGCCCGCCGAACGCGACGTAGCGACCGCCGCCGTCGCGAATGGGAAAGATAACCCGGTTGCGAAAGAAATCGTACGGCGGACGGTCTTCCTGACGGCCCGCTTTGAGCAGGCCCAGATGCACCAGATCTTTTTCGTGATCGACGTATTTCTGGCGCAGCCACTCCCAGGAATCCGGACTGCCGCCCAGGCCGAAGGCTTCGAGGGTTTCCCGGTGCAATCCCCGCGACTGCAGATACTCCGACTGCCCGCGACCTTCGGCCGACTGCAGATACTGCGCGAAGCTGCGCGCGACCCGTTCGTTCAAATCGTACAGGCGCTCGCGTGGATCGTTCTTGCGACCGGAAAAATTCTTTGGTTTTTCGATACCGGCGAAACGCCCGAGAGTTTCCAGGGCTTCCGGGAAGCTCAGCGCTTCGTAGTCCATCACGAAGCGCAGCAGGTCTCCGCCTTTGCCACAGCCGAAACAATAGAAGAGACCTTTCTCCGGAGTAACGCTAAACGAAGGCGTCTTTTCGCTATGAAAGGGACACAGCCCGGTCAGCCGCTTGCCGGCACGCTTCAGGGGCACGTAGCGACCGATGTACGATTCGATCGGCACGGCAGCCAGTACCTGCTCTTTGTAATCCCGCGAACTCATGATTCACCGCCGGACGCCGCGCGACCCCATTGGTCGGCGCGCCCGCGATCGCCGGCCGGAGCGGTTTCGTTTTCAGAAAACGCCGGATCGGCAGGCGACATAAACCGGCAGGATTATGTCTGGTGAATTACGGGCAAGCCGAAAGCCGCCCGGGACCGGAGGGAAAACGTGGATAAGCATGCACGCACGATTGTGTCGGCCGACGACCCGGCCGGCGAACGTTCCGGCGATCAACCGCCGGCAATGCGGGCCTGGACCAGCTCTTTGACCCGGGCGCCATCGATATTCTGGCCCTTAAATCGGCCCATCACCGGGCCCATGACTTTGCCCATATCGCCAGGGCCGGTGGGATTGACTTTTGCACAGACTTCGTCGATGACTTTCTGGATCTCATCGTCCCCGACCGCCGGCGGCAGGTACTTTTCCAGCACTTCCAGCTCGGCCTGTTCCGCCGCGGCGGATTCTTCGCGGCCGGCCTTGCGATACTGCTCGATCGAGTCCTTGCGTTTCTTAATGTTGCGGCGAATGATGGCCTCGACCTGCTCGTCCGGCAGATCGTCCGAACCGTCGCGGGTCATTTCGTACTGCACGTCCGATTTCAGGAGTCGCAGAGTTCCCAGCTCGATTTCGGAGCGGGCCTTCATGGCCGCTTTGAGGTCGGCCTGGATTTGATCCAGCAGTTTCGCCATAGTATTATTGAGAGGAATTCAGGGATTTTCCGGGAGTTGCCGACCCGACGACGGCCCGAGGGCTCACAGGACAGGAACTCGCGCTGGATTTAGCAGATTCCAGTCCCCGTATAGACGCGGAAGAGCCCCGCGCACCGGATTCGGCTCAAAGAAAACCGCTCAGTTCTGGCGGCTTTCTTTGCGGAGCAGCATCAGGCGCTTCTTTTCCCGTTTCCGGAACGCCGCGTCCCGCTTGCGTTTGCGCCGGTCAGAGGGTTTTTCGAAGAACTCTCTGCGCTTGATTTCGGACTGGATGCCCGCATTTACGCACTCGCGCTTGAAACGCTTGAGCGCGGCCTCGATGGACTCGCCTTCTTTTAAGTTCACGCCTATCATTGCTGTGTATCTGCACTCCTCATAGACGGAGCAAGCGGGCTTCGTTGTCTTTCGGAAGCCGTTCGCTCCCGGTCGCCCGTACATACTCTGTCTAATGCCCACATTTCGGCAGCCGCCTCGCCTGTCAATCCCCTTCCCCCGGCCATCTGCGCCCGGAGCATCCGGCGCTTGCAGGCCGCGCCAAAAACCCGGGCCGCCCTGTAGCTGTTTTTCAACAGCCCGGGGTACTTAACAGATGGTACCTTGTACCATTTAAAAGTACATAAAGTCCTTAGATTATATTTTTTCGCAATTTAAGAAAAAGTACTGTACCTGCGTCCCGTTTGTACCGTTAAACAAATCAGACATAATCCGCCGCGCACCGGCTGCGGCGGCGAAATAGAATTACACGGAGAGCTACCGAAATGCAACTGACCACGGACGACTTCAAGAGACAACTGCAGCAATACATCGATTTTCGTGGAATCGACATTATCCTGCATCTAAAAGACGGAACCCTGGTCGAACTCGACAAGAATCGCACAATGGAAGGCGATGTAATCATTAAGAACGGCCGCGAAGGCGTCGCGGCGAGCGTTCACTTAGAAGAAATCATCAAAGCCGACTTCTTCGCGGCATGAGCCTGAGCTATGCGCGCTGGCGCGCATAGCGAAATGAACAAAAGCGGGCGAAGCCCGCTACCGCTCTGGCTCCGGGCGCAGGCGCGCATGGCGAAATGAACAAAAGCGGGCGAAGCCCGCTACTGCTTATTAACCGCGCGCAGGCGCGCATGGCGAAATGAACAAAAGCGGGCACAGCCCGCTACCGCTGATCAACAGAGCTCAGGAGCGCGTGGCGACGGTGCGAATCAGTTCCCGATCGGCAGCGTTGATATAACCGTCCTGCTCGAAATTCTGCAGCAGCATATCGACCTGCTCCGGCTCCGCTTTTTGGATCAGTCCGTAGATTAAATCCACCAGCGCGTGGCGGGCCTTCGCCGGGTCCGGTTCGGCCATGCGGGCCTGCTGAATACGAACGACGGCGTCGTTGTGACGCTTGAGGAAAGCGCTGAAGCTTTCCAGTCGCTCCTGAATCGCAGGGGGCAGGTGCTCAAAGACGCCCGCTCTGAGAAAGGGGCCGTGGTGTCCGATGCGAAAACGGATCAACAACCAATCCGGCGGCACCAGGCTGAGAAGCGGCGGCCGATTCATGGCCAGATAGTCGAGGCCCGAAGCCAGCACGCGATCGGAAGCGTAGATCATCGCGCCTACGCCCACATATACATTGCGGGCGTATATCAATCTCAACACCTCTTCGCGACGCTCATCGGCGACCGCGTCGAGCGCCGCGAAATGCGTACGATTGGCGGCCGCACGCAATTGCACGCCGGTCTGCAGCACGCCGCCGACGAAATCGGGAACTGCCTCCGATTCAACCGGGCGATCGCAGAGTTCCAGAAAGAGGCTGAAAGCACCGAAATCGCCGCCCACTCGCGCGATATTCCCGACTTCGCGGATCAGCAGGGTCCGCAGCTCCTCTTCGACGATATACACCAGCGCGGAATCGGTCAGTTTTCCGAGCAACTCGGTCGAACGCTGCTGATCGAGAATATTCAGCAAAAAGATCGCGAAGTCGGAGTACTTCTGCACGAAGTTCTCGATCAGATCCGGAGACAGGCCGGACAGCAAACGATAGGATTTGCGAATCTCCAGGAGACTGATCTCATGGAAGACGCTGGCCGTGTGCTCCAGAAACTGTTTTTCTTCGACTTCCATTTTAGATCATGGACCGGATTGCCGGCAGCCAGAATTCGAAAGCGGCAATCGATGGCGAGTAAAATCTCTTCAATATATTAGACGATTGCAGCCCGGCCAGGAATCAGTTTTTCCGGATTCGAGCCATGAGATTTCGGATACACTCAGGTCTCGAATCACCGTCAATTCGCGCTTGTACGGATTCCGAGCGGTTGAAGTCGCGATTCGGTCCGAACCCGTTGGCACAATCCGCCGCCTATGAGTTGCACGCAAACCAGCCGCCGGCGGTAGTTTGCGAGCCGCCTACTCGAACAAACTCAAATTAGAACTGGCGCTCTCTCCGCGGCGGCCCTGCATATCTTCCACCAGCTGACGGGCCTGATCGGCCCACACCGAGTCCGGATCCAGGTCGGCGTAGCTGAGCATACAGTCGATGCCCTGATCAAAATAGCGCAGGGCGTAGTACAGAAGCCCGAGATTATAGTAGGCTTCCGGAAACTCCGGATCAAGTTCGATGCACTGCTGGAAATAACGGATCGCCGCAGCGTAGCGCTTGCCCTTGAAGTGTATATTCGCAACGTTGTAGAGCGCTTCCACGCAGTCCGGCTGCAGCTCGACCGCGCGTTCATAATACCGCAGGGCGTCGTCGAGCTTCTCGTGTTCATAGCACAGGTTGCCGAATTCGATCAGCGCGGCCACGTGGTCCGGCTGCACACGAATGATCTCGTCCAACACCCGGCTGATTTTGCGAAAATCGCCTGTCGCCAGCATCTGCAGATAGTCTTCTTCCAGTCCGGCCAAACCCGGATCGCCGCGCCCGTCGGTCCAGCGGCCGCTCACGTCCTCTTCGCCGCCGGCTTCCCCGCCCTGCTTTCGGGCGCGGGAACGCGATTCCAGATCCACGACCGCCGCTTCACCGCCCCCGGAAGCGACGCCCTCCGACTCGCCACTGTCGCCGCTCTCATCGTAGCTGAAAAACATTTGCCCGGTGTCGGGATGAGCCAGCTCGCCCCCCGTCCGGGTCAGAAGCACGCCCTCGAGATTGCCGTACACGATCAACTGGTTGTACCAGTCCTCGACGGCGCTGGCTTCGCATTCCCGAATCAGGCGCCGCATGCGCTGTAGCGACACACCCTGGCGCCGGCACGAGGCCAGAAAACGAATCTTGAGTAGATCCTGAAAATCCAGGCTGCCCGAAGCGCCCAGGAGGCCGGTTTTCCGCCAGTAATCGATATAATGACGGGGAACCTGGAGCTTGAGCGCCGCCTCCGAAATCCGGAGTACGGAATGGCTCCCCCCGTTCGCGGGAAGATCCTGATTTGCGCGGGATGCTTGCATGTGGAATTCGGGAAAAATTTCAGGAAAAATTTGCCAGGGAATCGACCGAAAACGGATTCTCTCAGGGGTGCAATGCTTGCCAGTCCCAACCAGTGCTGCAATCCTGTCTCAGAATGGACCGGGGATTATGTCGCAATATGAGCGACATGCCACAAGGGTAAGATTCGGTCTGATTCGTCCACATGGATTTAGCGGGATTCGGCAGGGATTATGGAAACGCATTCTAAGCAGCAAAGCTCTATTGTCAACGATCTTGAGACAGGCGGCGCTGCAGGGCCCCATTCCCCATCGCCGTCGGCTCCAGGCGGCGCCGCGCCCGCCCCGGAAGCTGCGACAGCCGAGCCGGAACTGGACCCGAAGACCGCCGAGCGGCTCGGCAACGAGCGGGCCGACGCCGAAGCGAAACCCCGACCCGACGCGGACAACCGCTTCGCCCACCTGCACCTGCATACTTCCTACAGCCTGCTCGACGGGGCCATTCGCATCCCGTCTTTAATGAAGAAAGTCAAAGAGCTGGGCATGGACTCCGTGGCCATGACCGATCACGGCAATATGTTCGGCGCGGTCGAATTCTACAAAGCCGCCGTAAAAGAGAACGTAAAGCCGATCATCGGCCTGGAATTCTATGTCGCTCCCGGCGATCGCCGTGAAAAGCGCGTGCTCGAAAAACTGGCCGACGGCAACAACTATCATCTGGTTATTCTGGCTCAGAATAAAACCGGCTATTCAAATCTGATCAAGCTCGCGAGCCGCTCGTACACCGAAGGTTTCTACCGCAAACCGCGCATTGACTATGAGCTTTTAGCCGACCACTCCGACGGCCTGGTCTGTTTGACCGCTTGCCTGGGCGGCGAAGTCCAGCGCAAAGTGATGGCCGGCAAAGACGACGAGGCCCTGGCGCTGTCCGGCAAACTGCAGGATATCTTCGGCAAAGACCGTTTCTTTCTGGAAATTCAGAATCACGGCCTGCCGGAAGAACTGCAGGTCGCGAAGGCCCACATTGAAATGGCCAAACGCAATAATATCGCGATGGCCCTCACCAACGATTCGCACTTTCTGACCCGCGAAGATCAATTCGCCCAGGACATTTTATTACGTATCAATCAAAAGAAGACAATCGAAGATCCGCTGCATTTCGGTTTCAATCCGGAGTTTTACGTGAAGTCGCCGGCGGAAATGAGAATGCTCTTTCCCGAGGCGCCGGAAGCCTTCTATAACACGAGCCGCATCGCCGACATGGTCGATCTCAACTTCGATTTCGGCAACCCGCTCCTGCCGAAATTCGAAGTGCCCGAAGGCGAAACCCTGAATACACACATGTACAAGCTGTGCGAACAGGGGCTGATTGAGCGCTACGGTAAAATCGACGAAAAAATCCGCGAACGTTTTGAATTCGAGTACGGCGTGATCACGAAGATGGACTTCGCCGGTTATTTTTTAATCGTCCAGGACTTCATCAACTGGGCCAAACGCCAGGGCATTCCCGTGGGACCGGGACGCGGCTCGGCTGCGGGCAGTATCGTCGCTTACAGCCTCGGCATCACCGACATCGAACCCCTGCGCTTCGGCCTGCTCTTCGAGCGATTTCTGAACCCCGACCGGAACGAAATGCCGGATATCGACGTCGACTTCTGTGCGGATCGCCGCGAAGAGGTGATCAACTACGTCCGCGACAAGTACGGCGCGGACAAAGTCGGCATGATCATCACGTACGGAACGATGGCCGCGAAAGCATGTTTGAAAGACGTGGCGCGGGTTCTGAATATTCCTTTCGACGAGGCCAACGGAATCTCGAAAATGTTTCCGGACGTGCTCAATATCTCGATCGATGAGGCGGTCAAAGCCTCGAGCGAGTTGCGCAGCTATTCCGAACGCGGCGAGATCCAGAAGAAATTATTCACGGTGGCCCGAACCTTAGAAGGCAATGTGCGCCATACCGGCGTGCACGCGGCGGGCGTGGTCATCGCGCCCGATCCGCTGGAAGAGCTCGTGCCGCTGGCGACGGTCGCGAATAAAAGCGCCGAGAAAGGCTCCGGCAACGAGCGGATCGCGGTGTGTCAATTCGACATGAACGCGCTCACCGACGTGGGCCTGGTCAAAATGGACTTTCTGGGCCTGCGAAACCTGACGGTCATCGCCTACTGCCTGGAAGGCATCAAAGAGCGCGGCGGCCCGGAGATCGACTTAAACGAATTGCCCGATCGCGATCCGAAGGCCTACAGTTTGCTACAGCGCGGCGATGTGAAGGGCGTCTTTCAATTGGAATCCAGCCCGGGGATGCGCGAATTCGTACTGCGGCTGAAGCCCGAACGCTTCGAAGATATCGTCGCTTTGATCGCGCTCTTTCGCCCCGGCCCGCTGCAGGCGGGGATGGCCGACTCGTTTATCAACCGGAAAAAAGGCCGCGAAAAAGTCGTCTATCCTCACAAGAATCTGGAGCCGGTACTGAGCGACACCTACGGGGTGATCGTCTATCAGGAACAGGTGATGCAGATTTCGCGCATCATCGGCGGATTTTCCCCGGCCGAAGCCGACGCCCTGCGAAAGGCGATGGGTAAAAAGATCCACGACAAGATGGCCGCAATGCGGGTCAAATTCATCGACGGAGCGAAGGCCCAGGAATACGATCCAGGGTTCGCCGCCGATCTCTACGATCAGATGGCTCAATTCGCGAGCTATGGTTTTAACAAAAGCCACTCCGCCGCGTACGCCTATATCGTATATCAGACGGCTTATCTCAAAGCCAATTTCCCGACCGATTATATGCGCGCTGTGCTCAACTCCGAAAAGGACAAGACCGAGCGGCTCGTACCGTATATCAACGATTGCCGCGCCATGGGCATTCAGATCCTCGGGCCGGATATCAACGAATCGCAAAACTCGTTCTCTTACGAAAAAGAAGGCGTGATCCGTTTCGGACTCGGAGCGGTCAAAAACGTGGGCGGCCAGGCCGTCGATTCGATCGTGGAAAACCGCGCGGAAGTCGCCGGCGGCAAGTACACCTCGCTCTTTCAGTTCATGGAAAACGTGGATCTGCGCCAGTGCAACAAACGCGCCGTCGAGGCCATGACCTACGCCGGCGCCTTCGACAGCCTGGGTTATACCCGTAAGGCCATCGTCGAAAGCATCGAAATCGCCTTCAGCCACGGCCAGCAATTCCAGGCGGACAAAGAATCCGGCCAGTCTTCGCTCTTCGGCGAAATGATGTCCGGCGGCGATGCGACCAGCGAACCGATTCCCAAAGGCGAAGGCGTCGCGGAATTCGAAAGCGGCGATCTCTTAAAACACGAAAAAGAAGTCCTGGGCTTTTATTTCAGCGGGCATCCGCTCGGAAAATTCGAACGGGTCCTGAGACGCATTCGCGCCGTACCGCTTGAAGCCCTCGGCGAAATGGCGAGCGGCGCGAAAATCGAAATCGCAGCGGTCATTACCGATTATTCTATACGGCTGACGCGAACCGGCAAAGAAATGTGCCGCGTGAATTTAGAAGATATGACCGGCGGGATCGAGGCGGTCATCTTTCCGGCGGCTTTCGATCGACTGAAGCAAAACCTGGTCAAAGATACGCCGCTTTATATCAAAGCGAATCTTGAAAAACGCGAAGACACCGGCACCCCGTCTTTGATTATCAACTCTTTCGATCCGCTCAATCACGAGGTGCTGGAAGAGAAACAGGAGAAATCCCTGCACCTGAAGCTGAGCTCGAACGGCCTGGATCCGGCGGCGCTCACTCAGCTGCAGACGATCCTGCGCGGAGCGCGCGGCAATCTGGGCGTCTATTTTCATCTCGAGCGACCGGCGGCCCGGCCGGTGCAATCGGCGAACGCAGCGCCGGACGAACACATTGCGAAAAAGTCCGATAGCGCCGGCGGCAATATGGTGATCCGGGCGCACCACAGCTTCAACGTAAACTATACGCAGGAGCTGCGTGATCGGCTGGCACGGCTGGCCCACGTACAGGGCGTCTATGTTTCCGTGGGAGACCGCATTTCGACAATGTACGAAGCCCCGCGCAAGACCGGTATGCTGCTGCCCAATCCTGGCGGAGTGCCGGGTCCCGCTCCCGCACCGGTCAGCTGAGTACGCGCACTTCGAGTGTAGTTGCCTGGCCTGGCTGCGTGCGCTCAGACCCGAGCCGGAGGGAGACGGTCGCCTGAGTTCAGGCGCCGGACTCGGCGCGCTTCTTCAAACCAGCTGCGAATTGCTCAAAGGCCTCGGTCATGTCGGGAATGCTGCGGCCCACCAGAAATAACAGCGGTCCCGAAAACACCTCGCGTAACTCGAAGCGGGTGGCTTTGCCGGCCGGCGAAAGCACGAAGCTGCGCTCTCCCCGGAAAAGCCCGAACGGCATGCCCCCGGTCCAGAGCATTCGCTCGCCGGGCTCGAAACCGGCCACTTTGACCGGGAAAGCCCGTCCCGGGCTGAGCTTCGTAAACGCCCGAATAGTCTCTCCTTTTGCAATGCGCCCATCGATCTTTTCGCAGAACGGATCCCACTCCGGATAGGCCGCGGCGTCGGTCAGGATTTCCCAGATGCGGGCGGCGGGAGCGTTGATGGTAGCTGATGCGCTGAATTCTTTTGAGGCCATAGCTGTTTCTCCTGGCGGATTCCGGAATCATCCGGAGAATCCGTTTTTTGGTAATATTCAAGTTACCAATGACAAACCGAGCCAGGGCGTCAAGCAGATGCCGCCCGCGCGGTTACCGCTCAGAATATTCGGGAAACTGCAAAGGGATAGAGGTTCAACCAGTCGTGTAGAAACGAGGATCCGGAAGAGCTTTGCGCTGTCTATGGACCCGTATCAGGCTGACGCACGACTGTGACGGTGGCCGCTTGTGACAGCGATATCGCTTCGGAGCGCCGTCGCTGTGCGACCGTCTATTCAGTCCTGGATCAGGATGGGGCAGTTGTGGCGCAAAGCGCCCGTGAATTCCAGCTCGTAGGAACCCGCCGCGAGATGTTCGAAGCTGACCTGGCCGCTCGCATCCGGCGAACGAGAATCGAGCATGCGGCCCGCCTGGCGCAGCACGACGCGAATCTTATTCAGACTTCCGCCGTTCAAGACTCGAACGACCAGGGTAATCGCGGTGTCGGATTCGCTGAGAATCTGATACTCCAGCTCCCGGCCGTCGACCTGCTGGCGCAGTTCGACATGCGAGCGACGCGCTTCGGGAGCGGCCACCGCGCTGCGAGTAGCGACAATCGCTTCGTTCTGGAGCTGCAGCCCCTGGAAGGCCGATTTGATGACCTGGAGACCGTCGCGAATTTGAAGTACGATGGCAGGTACGGCGTCTTCGCCCTTAGCGCGGGCCGGTTCGGGGGCGCTCAGAGAACGCTCGAGGACCATCTTCAGGACTTCCGGAACCGCTTCGGCCTGGGTAGAGGCATCGCGCATGGTGCGCGCGTCCAGATAGGCCCGGGCCACCAGCGCCCGATCCTCCGCCGAAAGCGACTCGTCGCCGGATGTGGAATTCAGCAGGCCGTCGACCAGGCTCGCGATGCGTTCTTCGTCGCCGGGCTGCGTTCCCTGTAGCGGTTCGAAGAGCAACGTCGCCGCCAGCGCCTCTTCCAGCTCGAAAAGCTCTCGCCGGGCCTCGGGGCTCAGCTTATCCGGAGCTTCGTAAATGGAGCCGGGGTTTCTCAGAAAATCGTCTGTGATGGTGGATTCGTTCATGGTCCTGCTATCTTCCAGAGGTTGGCATATGAGACGCGCGGAAGTATTGAAAAAAATCCAATTGTTTGATTTTTATTCAGTTTTTCCTGTAAATTCAGGCATTTTTCTCACGGTTTACGGGCTAATACTCACCAGGATCTGATGTAAATCGCGGCGTCGGGCCGCATCAGCTCTGCCCGGACATCGATCGAATTCGCTCCAGTACGCGCATCATCTGCACGGAAACGCTGCCTTCCGGAATCTGCAGAAGCCCCGCAATATGCTTGTACGGCGTACGCACGATAAAATGCCCGCGGCTCTTTTTCACTAGCAGCTTTTCACGCTGCTGATACTTCTTTTCGATGGCCCGGTCGATGCGTTCCATTTCGGCCGGGTCCGGCGGTTCGCCGCCGGGCTGCGCCGCAGCCGCCAGCAGCTTCTCCCGTTTGACCTTCAAATCCAGGATCGCCAGATAAAGCGATGTGATCTTGTCTTCCGAGCCCAGATTCTTCAGTTCCTTCTCGGACAGTCGATGCTTCAGATCGGCCAGCATGCGCAAGAGCTCACCCTGGGTTTTTCCGGATTTTTCTTCCAGATAGGCCATCTCGTCGGGCGAAATATCCAGGTAATAGACGTACGAAAGCTTGAAGATCAGCCGTAAATCGACAGGCAGCCCGGACAGTTGATTCTTAAACGCATAGATCAAATTATGATCGTCGCCGCTCATGCTGCGCGGATCCGGCGTATTTTCTATCAGCCGGAATTCGTTGCCTTTTTCGTCAGTGCGGGTCACATTCACCGTGTCGACTTCGCGGATCGTACGCATCCAGTCGATGACCAGATTTCGCAGAACGGTGTAGAACCAGGTGCGAAACGTCGACCGCCCCTGAAAGGAACGAAATCGACCGCCGTCTTTCAATCGCTCAAAGGCGTAGAGATAAAAATCAGAAGCCGCGTCCTGATCTAGATGAAATACTTTTAAGGGGAAATTGTAAATGTCTTCGGAGAAGCGATCAAAGAAGGATTTCAGCGCCGGGCGGTCGCCCTCGCCGCACAGCCGCACCATCTCGAGCACTTCAGGAGTGTTCTCGATGACCGGCTTTTCATCCTGCTGCTGTTGATTTGCGGGGGTCATGATTCAGGGAAGCGAAACCGGCGCGAAGGCCCGTTAACGCGACACGGGCCGAATCTTTCGTGCGAAAAAATACGAGGCGTTCCCGGCCCCCGGCGAATCACAGGAGAGCGAAAAACGGTTGCCCACCGCTGCGCGTCCGAAATCATAAAAACGATGTTTCAACAGCTCTGTCCAGGACTTTTTTTGCCCGCCAGCCGGCGCGAAATGCGCCTGACGCGCCTGTGGGCGCTGGCCTTTATCGCGCTCGCCGCCGCTCCGGACGGATTTCTGCTGTTGAGCGAAGCAAGCCGCCCCGCCCTGCATGCCCAGGCTCCCGGCGAACGACCGGAATTCTCCTGGCCCATCGTCAAAGGCGAATATCCCCGCCTGCGCGGACTGACGTCGACGTTCGGCGAATCGCGGGTGGATCATTTTCATAACGGCCTGGACATCGCCGCCTCGGGGGACCCGGTGCACCCGGTCGCGCCCGGTTTTATTCTCTACAGTCGCACCCCCGCAGATGATCCCTTCGTCCCGGAACAGGGACCGGGTAATTTCGTATACCTGTACCACGGACGCGGCTGGTACAGCGGGTACTATCACCTGCAGTCCGACGGCAGTATCGTGCGTCGAGGCCAGGTCAAACCCGGATCGCCCATCGGTCGTGCGGGTAATACGGGCCACTCCGGCGGCCCGCACCTGCACTTTTTTATCACAGCCGAAAACGGCCGTAAAATTCTGAACCCGCTGTATGTACTGCCCCCGGCGGCGGACGAAAACGCGCCGATCGTCGGTCAGATCAATATCATCACGCCGAACGGCCGCACTCTCGTTTCGCATTCGCGATCCGAACGCATTCGTTTGACCCGGCGTTATCCAATCCTCCTGAATATCATCGATCCGGGGCTCGAGCCGTATACGCGGCGCGGCGTCTATCGCCTGAGCTGGCGATTGAACGGCGCACCGGCGACCGGTTACAATTTCAGCAGTGTCACATACAAAGACGGCGACTGGCGCCTGGAAGGCGGCCAGGTATTCGACCAGGTCTTTCAGTACAATCTGTACAAGCTGAACGGTCTCGAATTCCAGAACGGCCGCAACGAGCTCGTCGTCCGCGCCGAAGACCACAGCGGCAATATCACCGAAGTCGTTTTTGATGTGACCGTCGATCGCGAATATTGAGCGCACCCATCAAAACATGCAGTCCTTTCCGCATGCCCTCAGCTGATCCCTTCGCCGCCCCGCAAGTCTCACGTCTGCCGATCGTCGGCGTGATGGGCTCCGGACAATCGGAATACAATCATCTGGCCGAAGCACTGGGAGCCGAGCTCGCAACGCGCGACGTGCATCTGCTGACCGGCGGCGGGGACGGCGTGATGCTTTCGGTTTCGCGGTCGTTCGTGCAACACAGAGCGCCCGAAAGCCGGGGGCTCGTGCTGGGCGTCATCAAAAGCGAAGCCAGCGGAGCGAACGCGTTTGTAGAGCTGCCCATCGCCACGCACCTGCCCTACAGCGGCGAACGCGGCACCGATCCGCTTTCGCGCAATCATATCAACGTGCTGACTTCGACCGTCGTGATCGCCCTGCCCGGCGGACCGGGAACGCGCAGCGAACTCGAGCTGTGTTTGCGTTATGACAGGCCGGTCCTGGCCTATCTCGAAAATGAAACGCAGCGCCTGTTGCCCGGGATTCCGTATACGCTCCGACTAACGGAAGTGCGCGCCTTTCTGGATGAACACCTGAATTAAAACGGGCCGACGGTCCGGCGCATGCCGGGCGATATAGAGCGATCTGCCCGAACGGAGTGCTTTCGCAGGCCCACTATTTCGAGGCGGGTAACACCGTGTCGCCTGGATCCATGCGATCCCAGGCTCCGGCCTGAGTCGGCCGGCAGAGCGCGATATAAGAGGAGACTTCGGTTACGCGACAGGCGCCGCGCGACGCGCCCTGGCGTTGAATGCTCAGCAGCGCGCCTTTGCGGATGCCGTCGACCGCCCCCAGGTTCACATAGATCTGATTGGGACGCACGCGGATCACGCGCCCGCGGGCGCCGAGCAGCTTCGTGATCTGGATGGAAGCGCGGGTGGCCAGCAAACTGACCGCGTCGCGACCCGAGCTGAAATTCCGAAAACGGCCGGCGACCGAACCGGTCTTCTTTTCGATGACTTCATATTCGAGCGAGAGGTCGTCGCCCGATTTGCGGTAGGTCCCGGAAACGACATGCGTCACATCGTCCTCGAATTCGCCCAGGCTTTTCTGCGCGTCTTCAATCAGATTGATATACTCCGGCCGATAGTAGACCCCGTAGGAATAGCGTGCGGGGTTCGCGCTCAGCTCTCGCACCCGCCGCAGGACCGCCGTTCGCAGGGCCGGCTGTACGGCCCGCACCGAACCTTCGCGTTCCAGGGCGAACGACAGGGCTCGCGCAAGCCGATCCGGTCCATCGGGATACTCCGGAAAGGCGGCGGCCGGCCGGAGGTCGAATACAAATACCCGCAACGGCGTGCGCCGGTAATTGGCCTGCTCGCGATTCGAAGCCTCGTGAAAGAGGCCGGCGCGATAGGCCAGAGTTTTGTTTTTTTCGCGCAACGCGCGCTCCAGGCGATTGCGCAGCTTGAGGTTTTCGGGATCCGCTCGCAGCAGACGGCGCAGCACCGCGATAAACTTCTCGTAGTCGCCGCTGCGCCGATACCGTTCCAGCTCCATTCGCAGCGCGGGCTGATGAAAGGGATACAATCGCAGGGTGCGCCGGATATGAAAGTCCGCGACTTCCCGACGCTGGGCGGAGGCGTAGTAGCGACCGCGTTCGAAATGATAGGCCGCCAGATTTCGGCGCTGCGCGCCGCTCGCCGGAAATAAATTGGCGTTGTCGAGCACCACTTCCTCCAGGCCGAAGCGAACCATCGAGTCGCCGGGATTCAAGCTCAGGGCGCGGCGCATCCGATCGACGCCGCCGCGCACCCTGGCCGGCTCGCCGGAAGCATTGCCGCGCAGTTGCACGGTCGCCATCATATAGAGCAACTGCGCGTTCCGCGGATAGCGACCCACGATCGACTCCGCCCGCTCCAGGGCGGCCGCCGGGCGATTGCGATACAGATCGATGCGGACCAGATTCTGCTCAATCCGCACATCGTCCGGAGACAGACCATGCGCGGTGCTCAAAGCCCGGTATGCGTTTTCCAGAGCGCGGGTCCGCAACTGCGAATCGTTTTCCTGAAAGGCCCGCCCCAATTCTATCTGACCGCGCGCCAGATAGATATCCGGCTCCCCGGGGTCGATCTGGCGGGCCTGACGCAGATACTCTTCGGAAGCCTGTGGACGATTCTGATCGGCCTGCAAGCGCGCGAGGCCGACCAGCGAATCCACGTGCGAAGGCTGCACCCGAATCGCCTTTTTATAATACGCTTCGGACAGGCGGAGATGTCCCTGCCGGTGATACAGCAATCCCAGGGCGTGGTTATTGGCGACGTTGCCGGGCTCCTGCGCCCGCACCTGCTGCAGGATTTCGCCCGCTCGCACCAGTTGCCCCAGACGGACCAGACTGAGCCCCAGACCGATGCGCGCCGGCAGACTCTTCGCGTCCAGCTCCAGCACCCGTTCGTAGTGGGCGCGAGCCCGGTCCAGTTCGCTCATTTCGTAATAAGCGCCCGCCGCTCCGAGATGCGCCCGGGCGTGGCCCGAATTCTTTTTGATGGCCAGCCGAAAGCTATGAGCGGCGGCCCGATAGTCCCGGGCCGCCATGTGCCGCTCGCCTTCGCGCAGATAATAGAGCGCGTTGCGCTGACTGGTTTCGGCGCGCAATCCGTGCGCGGCGTTTCCCGGATTCAGGAGTCCCGAAACACCACCTGCCCCGAGCAATACGCCGAGCGCCAGCCGGGCCGGAGACAGCCGAAACGGTATTTGCAAACTGCGCATTTTCATAAGCGTGTACCGGTGCGGTCGTGCCGCGCCTTACTCCGGAATAAAAAAGCCGGCGTCCGCCAGGCCCGCGGTTCCGAGATATCGCACCTGCACGTTCAGATCCACGTAGCGGCCGCTCAGTTCCCGGCTCAGAGCCGAGCTGTAGGTCAGGACGTAGCGTTGATCTTTGCGGGCTCGAATGGTTTCATAGACATTGGCCAGCGCCGTTTCGTCGAAGCCGCGATAATAAACGCCGCCGGTGTCGGCCGCCAATCGCATATAGCTTTCGCGCAGCTCTCGTCGCAGCTCCGGATCTTCGTCGCCTTCGAAAGAGATCACGTCGATTTGTATTTCGTTCGCCCGCGCGTACTGCGTAATCTTCTGCAGGCTGTACTGGCTGTAGGCGGATGGATAGCTCTTGCCGGATACCAGTAAGACGACCGCCCGCGGCCCGAGCTCCGAGACCTGATGCGTGAGCGATTCATACAGGCCCTTACCCAGATTCGGTTCCTGCGTGCGTTCGCCTTCGGTCAATACCTGCCGGATGCGCCGGCGCTCCAGGCCTTCGTAAACGTCGCGCACCTGCTCGCCCACCCGCACGATCCGCAGGCGATCGGCGGTCCGCAGGGGGCCCAGCAGACCGCGCAGAGCCACCGGCAGATACGCCGCGAAATTTTCCGCGAAGAAATCCGTATTCTCTTTGGTGATGACCAGACTCGTGCGTCGGTTGTAGGGCCGCGTGTTGTCGACGCGAATGCCGCCCATGCGGCGATCGTTTTCATTCAAGACGAAGTCGCTGCGCGCGAGCCCCCGCAGCGGATCGCCCAGGCGATTCTTCAAAGTCAAAAATACCGCCACATTCGGGAAGTCGCTCACGTCCACGCGCTGAATACGCATGTCCAGGTTGGCGATGCGCAGGCCGCGCGGAACCAGCGTCAACACCTGGTTCAATCCATAGTCGGCCACGTGAATCGTACCGTAGGCGTCCATACGCGCGGCGAAGGGTCGCGCCAGACGCACGGGCCGATCCTCTTCATCGCGCAGAGCCGGCAATGCGCTCCAGCTGCGCTTGCGCAAATCGTAAAACCAGACGCCGCTTTCTTCATCGGCCACCAGCAGGCGATCGCCGCGAATGTCGAGACCCCGCGGACGGCGCAGTGATTCAAATCGAATATCGTCGAGATAGTTGCCGTCCTGGTCGTAACGTAAAATCCGGCGGTCGTCGCGGTCGGCCACGTAAACCGATTCGCTCTCCGCATCGCCGCCCCCACCGCGACCACGATCGATGGCGATGCCTGCGGGATATTGCAGCGCGCGGCCGCGATCGTCCGCTCCGAATGCGAAGAGAAAGCGGCCGTCGGGCGCGAATTTCTGAACCCGATGATTGCCCGAGTCGACGACGTACACCGCCTCTTTCGACGCGACCACTCCGGTCGGGCCGTAGAACTGCCCGTCGCCCGAACCGGAACCTCCGAACTCAAGCAGCGACCCGCCGCCGGCATCCAGCACCCGCACCCGGTCCGCCGAATAGTCGCTGACGTAGAGCCGGTCCGTGTCCACCCACAGTCCCGACGGACCGGAAAAGCCGTTCAACCATCCCCCGGAGAATTCGTTTTCCAGTTCGCCCGCGGGCCCGACCCGCAACAAATTCGCGCTTTCATACGAGAGGATAAAGGTGCGATTCGTCGGGTCCACGCCGACGTCGACCGGGCGCCTGAGCCCCACCGCCGGAAAGCTTGCGGGCGTCACCGATCGCAAATAAACATAATCGCCGGGATTGCGATAGCGATTCAGATAAAAGCGCAGGAGCTCGCTCCGCTGACGAACCAGCGGATAGGCGCCGTCGGAAACGTTATCCAGAAACTCCCACTGCTCCAGCGCCCCGTTCCAATCGCCGGAGTAATAATAAGAGTCGCCGAGATAGCGCCGGGCGAGATGAAAGTACGGCTGCACGTCGAGGGATTTGTAGAAGAACTCCCGGGCCGCGACGTACAGCCGCGAATTATAGAAGGTCAGGCCTTTCTGAAAGTACTCGCGCGCACGCTCTTCTTTGATCCGAAAACGCGGAATATCCTGCGCGGCCAGCCCGCCGGCGCCGAGGATCATCGCCGCGAGCAGCAGCACGCCCAGGCGTCGGCGGCCGGAGTTACCAGGCGCGCCGGCGCCTGACGGCCCCCGCTCCGCCCCGATATTCAGGCCGGATTCGCCGGGCGGCGGCTGGAAAATGGACCGCCGCAATCGATCGGGCGGCGATCCTGGTGTCGGATGCGGTGACATGCCGGGAATGTGACATAATACAGGAAGCCCGGGCGGTCTGGCAAGAACCTTATTCGGTCGCTCGGGCGACTCAAGTATCCCGGGGGGGCATGCCGAGCTTTTCGCGCAGGCTCTGGTTTTCCTGAAAGAGCTCCATCAGCTCTTTATCCGTATAGTTGCGCAGTTGATCCATGGCCAGAATGATGCGCTCGCGTTCGATATTCTCTTTGCGGCTCATATCCAGAGCGGCCTCGGCGGCCGTCAGGGTCGCCCGTGCTTCTTTCAGTTCCAGGGAACGATAGTCGCTCAGTTTTTCGGTGGCTTCCAGCTGGCTTTTCATGGCCAGCAACTCCTGGCTCTTCATCGAACTGGCCTCTTCCATGGCCTCGAGCATGCTCTGGTCGAACTGGCGTAGTTTGCCTTCGTATTCCAGCAGAGCCTGGAAAGCGGCGCTCTCCTCTTTCGAGGACTGGACTTCTTTGCGGGCCATATCCAGCAGGTTTTCGAATGCGGAGACCCGTTCTCGGGACTCCCGCGACACGCGATACACCAGTTGCCGGTAGTATTCCTGCTGCAGGACTTGCTCCAGCATCGCCTTGAGGTGCCGCGGGCGCACCTGATCGTCCAGAACGACCGCGCGCGGAATCAGGGCGATTTCTTTGATCAGCCGCCCGTATTCGATTTCCGGCAAAACGATGACTTTGGGAAAATCATCAAGATGTCGCGCTTCGCGCAGTTTTTCGATCAAATGCTGACATTTGCCGCTTTCGCCCTGAATCAAAAAAACGTGGAACGGGGCCTGCGCGCCCGGCTGGATTCCGTTGAGATCTTCCAGGTGCGCTTCGATCACCTCCATCCGGAACGGACCCTTTTCGGTGAACAACAGCGGAAACTGGCGGCCGTCGGAAATATGAAAGATACGCGATGTCTGCATGCAAACTTACACCCAAAGCGACGATGAAAAAATCAGGACCCTCTGTCCAATAATATTTCGGGTCCCGAAACGATTCGCTCGTGCACGCGGCGCGACCGCAATGCAGGTGGTGAGTCGTTAACGATGGTCGGCGGGCGGCGCGATTTTCTCCGGCGGACGAATGCGATCGCGCAGCCGGCGTAGCGCCCCGCCGGTCCACCGCAGCGCCAGAGCGACGGCCCGCACCAGACGCACCGCGAGACGGACCGGAGCGGTCGCACTCAGCCAGGCAAGCGCGGCGTGCAATCGGTTCAAGAAGGGCCGCGCATAGGGTTCGATCGGAGTCCACAAACGCGCGAGCAGTCGGCCGACCGGGCGGGTGAGAAAGGCGAGTGGCTTAAAGCCGTCGGTCCGGCTGGACATCAAATAGAATCCGAAAAAGAGCAGGATCACGTTCGGCAACCAGGCCGCCACCCCGGGATCCAATTTGCCCTGGGTCGCCTGAGAGGTGCCGACCATGGTCACGATATAATAGCCCGCGAAAACTCCCAGCGCCAGCGTAAAGCTCATGCCTTTGCCGGAACGTTTGACTACCAGACCCAGCGGAAACGATACGAAAAAGAACAGCAGGCAACCGATCGGCGTCGCAATCCGCCGATGAATTTCAAAACGATATTTGATGCCGGTCTTTTTGGCGTCTTTGATCAGGTTCTGCAGCATGACCGACAGCATCATGATCTGGCTGGTCGGGTTGCCCTCGCCGGTCTGCAATAGTGCGCCGAAATTTTCCATACCGGCGATCTGCGGCATCTCGCCGGTGCGCGCGTACTGGCCGGCGGCGAACTGCATCTGCAAAGCCATCATCTCCATCTGCTGGATCGACGGTAGCAGGATCTTTTGATTCATCATGCCTTCGAGTTCTTCGTCGCTCGCTTCGCCGACGAGGCCGCCGTAATCGCGCATGCCCTGCAGATTGGCCATGCTGCCGAGAATGGTCATGGGCGTGATTTCAATGCCGCCGTTTTCCAGTCGGTCGAGAAAATCGAAGAGTTCCGCGAATGTGCGATTGTCCGGTTTTACGTCCAGGCGCCCCAACTGGCCGGGCGGCGCGGGAATCACGTAGTCCATACTGCCGCCGGCGAAGTCGGTGATCTGGTAGGCTTTCTCTTCGTCGTCGAGTTCGATCGTAAAACCTTCGGTCAATCGAATCAGCTTTTCTTCGGTGCCGTCTTCGCGCACCCGGCTGAGCAATTCGCCGGATTTCGCGTGAATCACCTGGGTGATAAAGCCGTTGCCGATCGGAATACGCACGTTGTCGCCGACGGCGACGGTCGGGCTGTTCGCGAGATCCACCGAATTGTTCCACTCGCGGATCTGCACGTGATTTAAGATATTGCCCGTGCGGCTTTCGGCGTAGATGTCCTGGCCTTTGGAACTCACGCCGTCGAATCCGCCCCGACCCATAAAGCGACCGGTCGAAACCATCGTAAGACTGTGATAATTCTTCAGCCAGTTCTCGAAGTCCTCGCGGTCCCGGGCGCTCGAGGGGCTGATAAAGAATATCAGATAAGCCATCACGAGCATGGACAGCAGGCCCGCGAACAAAAAGACGCGATACATGCGGGCAAAGCTGATGCCCGCCGCGCGCAGGGCCGTGATTTCGCTGTCGCCGGAGAGGCGGCCCGCCGCCAGAATTCCGGAGAAGAGGCACGCCACCGGCAGAGTGAGGCTCATTTTTTCAAAAAGCAGATCAAATAGAAACTTAAAGATGCGCACGGGGTCGACGCCTTTACCGAGCAGGTCGCCGATTACATCTTTGAGTGCGATGGAAACGAAGAGACTGGTGAAAAAAAGCAACGAGACGAAGAACGGCTGGAAGATCTCGGCCAGGATATAACGATCCATCACCGTGGGTCCGAAGCGCCGACCGCCCAGTATGCGCGGAGCGAATTCGAGCCGGCGCCAGAAACTGAGATCCGTATGGACGGCTGGCCCGGACCCGGATGTCGTGGCATTCTGCGGCGCGGCGCCGGTATCATTCGGACGACCGCGCACTCGATTCAACAATGCTTTCAAAATTCCGTAACGCTCTTTTGATTCAAACCGCATTCATCGGCGACGTGGTCTTAACCACGCCCATGATCGCCGCCTTTCGCAAGACTTTTCCGGACGCGCGCCTGACCGTCATGGTCAAGCCCGAAGCCCGTTCTATTCTACAGAACAATCCGGCCGTCGACGAGTTGTTGGTCATCGACAAAAAAGGCGCGCACCGCGGACTCTTCGGCATGCTGCGCATGATCCGCCAGATCCGGGCCGCAAAATTCGACCTGCTCCTGAGTCCGCACAAATCACACCGCACCGGCTTTCTGGCGCTGGCCTCCGGAATCCCGCACCGCGTGGGTTACGCAAATGCGGGCCTCGCCCGGCCGGCCTACCACCGTCGCCTGCATCGACCAGAAAACCAGCCGGAAATCGAAAGGCTGCTGCTTTTTTTGGAGCAAGCGGCACCCGGGTGCGACCCGGGCCTTGCGGAACGCGCATCCCGCCAGCTGGAAATCCACGTCGACGACCAGGCAAAAAACGACGCCCGGACCCTCCTGGCCCGCCTGGACGCGGTCCGTCCGATTCTCATCGGCCCGTCCAGCGTCTGGCCGACCAAGCGCTGGACGCCGTGGGGTTTCGCCGAATTGATTGTAAAACTTGCCGAACGCTATCACAAGCCGGTGCTGCTGATCGGTTCAAAAGCGGACCGCGAAATCGCCGACGAAACACTGCGTTTTCTCAAGCTCTCCCATCCCGACTGGGAACGGCGCGGCAAAGTGCACAATATCTGCGGCGAGACCTCGCTGCCGGGCCTTTATGCTCTCATGGAAAAGAGCCTCTTGCTCGTTTCGAACGACTCGGCGCCGGTGCACTTCGGCTGCGCGGCGCAGATTCCGGTCGTCGCGATTTTCGGGCCGACCGTTCCGGCGCTCGGCTACGCGCCCATCGCCAAACGCTCGGATGTCGCTCAGTTAGAGGAACTGGAATGCCGGCCGTGCGGAACCCACGGGGCGAAGCAATGTCCACTCGAACACTTTCGTTGCATGAAAGATTTAAGCGCGGATCAGATTCTCGAAGTCGTCGAACGGGTGATGCGTTAGTGGACCTGGTCGCGGATCCGCCAGCCGCTTTTGGCCACGGATTACACTGATGACACGGATATGGCCGTGCTTTCGCGAAAGGGGGATCGGTGGCATCTGCGAAATCCCGACGGGGTTCATGGGTTATCCCACAGTTCCGCCTGGACATTGATATATTCCTCTCCGCCGGTCGCCAGACGGTTGCCCATGACGAGATAGATCAGATCCCACTCGAGCTCGGCGGAATCGAGCGGGACAAAGTACTCCCAGGTGTGTTCCGCGAAAAACGGGTAGATCGTGCGAATCACCTGGTAATCGGAGCGGTCGACGTTCGACTCCAGCCAGCCCTGGTCGGCGATTCCGCATGCAACGAGACCGTTGGTACACTTCGCGAAGACTATCTGGTATTGCATGGGCACCCCTGGCTCGTGAGGCGCGAAGACCAAACGCAAAGACTGCGCGCCGCTTTTTAACAGCGGATCAACGTACAGCATGGCATACGAGGTACCATTCGCCCACATCGACAGGACTCCGTTCCATTGCGAGTCGCCGCCCGGCGCGAAGTGCTTCGTCCGGCGCAATTCAACGTTGAGCGGGCTCACCGCCTGCCCGTTTTCATCCAGGACGCCCACGGGAGCCCTCGTTCCCAGGATCTTGTCGCGTCGCCAGAGCGCCAGGTAGTCTTCGAGATTATTAAACACACCGGCCGCGCCGAAACGATCGTACAGAACCTCGTCGACGGACTGGGTTATGCTCCCGCTGGTTTCGTACTTCGAAAACAAATCAGCGGTCGCTCCGGGGGAGCCTTCCCAGAAGTACCAGAAATTCGCAGCGGCCGGCGCGTACTTGCTCCAGGGATGCACCTCGTCGGAAAAAAACAAATCCGCGATCGGATGCTCGTACAGCCAGGTGTATTTATATCCCGATGAAGTTTGATTCCACACCAGAGCCTCGGCCAGGGCCGCCGTGCCTTCCACGAACCAATGCGCGCTATCGTAGGTCGGATTCACGGAGTATCCATACCGGTACTGTACGCGATGAAACAATTCGTGCGCCGAAGTCGGCTTGCGAATCCCCGGGACCTCGTTCCAGCGATGCGGATTCAATGCGATGTACTGCCAGGCGGAATTCGTAACGCCGTTTACGGTCGACGCGCTGTTTTTGCTGAGCTTCAGAAAATCCAGCTGTAGCAGCTGATACCCTGGAACCATTTCGTACAGCTCCGGCAAATACGCGGTTCCGAATTCCGCTTCGTACGTGTTCCAGGCGACTTCCAGGTCCGCCGCAAGTTGAAATATAACATCGTCACTCAGTATGGCCGAGTCCGGGTAAGCCAGACCCGGCCCGTAATAATAGGAAATCCAGAATTTGTCGGTCATGCAGTAGCGAATCTGGAATTGCGGCGAGGCGTCGTATTCGACGTATTCATCGCAGGGGCCCACCGACGGCCACTGAGACCCGGAGGCGCCAGACGCCATGGAGTAGAGCGCCCGGCTCGCTTGCGGCAACCCGCTGCCGGTGCGGCTCGGCGAAAATGGCGCATAAAACGAGGGTTTGTTCGGCAATTCCGCGGCGATCAGGCGATCGACCTGCTCGCGCACCGGATCTTCAATGCGCGGATTGCGCAACCCCAGAAACAGCAGCTCGGTGGCGACGTTCTCGGCATCGTCGACCAGGCGGATTCTGCGACCGTTCCGTAATTCATATTCATCACCGCACGGTCGGCCATTCAGCTCGCCCGTGTAAATGCACGCGGCCAGGCCGATCACATCAGAGGAATCGGTCGGCATTCGCGGATGCTTGCGCGCCACGGCAGGTAGGGCCGCGGGATCAAAAATGGAAAGCGTCGCGGGATAACCGCGGGCGGTCATCTCGCGCATTTCGTAACGGGCGACTTCCAGATGATTTACGCTATACAGGCCGTTGCCGAATATCCCGGCAATCAGCGATTCGACCGGTCCTACCCCGCTCGATGACTCCCCGGAATTCGCGGCACAACCCGCAATCCCCCCGGCCACTAAGATCAGCGCAATTATCTTTTTCATAATAGCGCGTAGACTATACGCGCAATCAGCGCACTGCAAGCATCCCGGAACCAAACGCTCGCATACGGAACGAACGACTCAGGCCAGCCGTGAATTCAGATCCGGATAGAAGGTCCGGCCGACCGGCAGGCGTTCGCCGTTGCGGAGGGTCAGATGATAGCGACTGCCGGGGGATCGTTCCAGGGAGGCGACCGCGTCCAGGTTTACGATATGCGATTTATGAATTCGAACGAAGGCGGCCGACAGCGCGTCCGCCAGCTCCCCCAGGGAACGCGCGATGCTCGCAATCGATCCGTCTCGCCGCACGGCCCGGGATCGTTTGCCGTCCGCTTCGAGCCGCAGGATTTCAGCGATCGGAACCAGTTCCACCGCCCCCTCCCGGGCGCTGCTCAAGAACTTCAGATCTTCACGACGCCGTTCCCGGGTCCCCGCGAATCGCTCCAGGGCGGAGCGCACACGCGCGACGCTGGCCGGCTTGGGGATAAAATCCAGGACGCCGTACGCGAAGGCTTCCACGGCTCGATCCGAATGCGCGGAAACCACGATGGTTTGAAAAGCACCGGCCGTCGCCTCATGCAGCAGACGAAAGCCGTCTTCGCCGAACAGGTTCAAGTCCAGGAACAGAAGGTCGATCGCTTCTTCCCAGAGATGGCAGCGCGAGGCTTCGATGCTGTGTCGGACCGTCACCGAAGTCAAACGCGGCCCGGCGCACTGCCTGACGATATCCCGCAGGGTCTCCGCGAGTATCGGTTCGTCATCCACGATTAAGACTCTCATCTCGAATCTCCGCGAGCCTTCTGCCCGAGACCGCGAGCTTCGGACGCATCCGGAATCCAGATCTCCACCTGAAAACCGTCAGGCCTCGCGCCGTAGTTCAACCGCCAGCGACCAGGGCACATTTCCTCCAGTCGCGCGCGAATATAGCGCATGCCGGTGCCCTCTCTGCGCTGCAGCCCTTCCGCGGAAAGCGCCGGCAGCGCATGCGGCTGCGGTCGCCCGACAGGGGCGCCGGCTATGCTGATGAAGCGATACAGGCTGCCTCCAGGCTCTGCTCTGCTTTTTTCTAAAAGAAATTCCAGGCGCACGTCCGGACCGTTGAGGTGGGTGAACGCGTTTTCCAGCAGCGTGTGAAAGATCAGCGGCGGGACCGCTTCGTCGCCCGTAATCCCCCGCACTCGCATGCGAAAGCGCTGGATCATTCGGTAACCCATGACCCGCAAATGAGCCCGGCACACATCGATCTCGGTCGCAAGCGGAACGCTTCGACTCCTGCTGTTGTCCAGGATCAGACGCAATTCGCTGGCCAGCGCCTGGATCAGCCGGTCCGCCCGCCGGGGATTGCGTCTGAGCCAGCCCTGGGCGGCGGACAGAGAATTCATCAGGAAGTGCGGCTGGATTGTTTTCTTAAGTAATTCCCGCTCCAGGCGACGGGAGCGAGTCGCCGCTCGGTGAAAATAGAGACGGTTTCGCAGAGCGCGCGATCGCAGGCGCTCCCTGTCGACCCGCAGGATGCGATACCGATCCGCGAGCGCCATTGATAGCAGCAACATCTCGACGGCGCTCGCGGCCGGCAACTGTAGATACGAAAGCGCGAATGTATCGAAGGCGAGCACGCCGCCGGCCATCAGGTTTTCCAGTACCAGCGCGAAAATCCAGACGCTCCAGCCGGCCACGAAGAAACGCGCCGCCCGGTTCCCCCGCAACAGACTGGTCACCCCCGCGATCAGGATCAGCGGAAAGGCGACACAGTTCAGAGTCAAAAGCGCCAGCCACAAGGCGGACCACTCCCCCAGAAAGCCCAAAGCGACGATGACGGTGGTACAGGCGATCGTCGCACTCAGGATTGCATTCAGCCGCGGCATGGACCGGGGCAGATTTAAAAAACTCTGCGTGAACAGCAGGCCGAATAAGAGCGCAGCGTCCGCCAGGACTGGCATGGAGCGCACGTTCCAGACCGGGCTTTCCGGCCAGAGATATTGTCGCGCGAAACCATGAGCGCTGGCGAAAACCAGACCGATCGCCAGACCGTGAAGCACGTAGTAGAGGTACGCCCGTTCGCGCACCGCCGCGAAAAAAAAGACATTGTACAGAACAACGACCGCAATGATGCCGAAAAACGCACCGAAGAAGAGGTGTTCGTCGTAATCCCGTGCGCGATGGGCCTCGGGGGTCCACAGTTTCAGCTCCATAAATATCGGACTGCGCGAACGCACGCGCAAATAGATCGTATGCTCGGAATGCGCAGGGAATTCCAGCGGGAAGACGTGATTGCGATGAATTCGCGCGAATTCACTCGAAGAAACGCCCCGGCCCGCCCGCAACCGCCGGTCGGACGCGCTGGAAAAAACTTCGACCGCTTCAAGATTGGGCATGATTTCGAGCAGCATGCGTTGCGGCTCCGAAAAAGGATTCCGCACCTGAAATCGCAGCCAGATGTCAGCGTCCTGAAAGCCGAAATTCGGAATGGACTTGTCTACGGGCCGGAAGGCCTTCCGGAATCGAGGATCATCGCGCAGCTCGTACGAAAAGTCCCCCCGTCGGTCGACGAAGGCCGAAGCGTGCAGCCCCGGCGCATAAACTCCGGCGCCGCGTTCCAGATCGATGCTTTCGGCGGGCAGCGCGACGCTGGCGCACGCGAATATTCCCGGGCACAAGAGGCCCGCTGCAATTTTCACTCGAAGACGCATTGCGCGCAGATCCGCCTTATCGGATTCATTTAAGCGGTTCGCTTCGTCCCGACCCGCCTATTCTTCCGCGATAAACTCGGCCGGGTTGATCGCTTTCCCCTGGCGATGCACTTCATAATGCAGATGCGGACCGGTACTGTGGCCGGTCGACCCGACGGCCCCCACCCGATCGCCGGGGCGAATGTACTGGTCGCGCTTTACGTAGATCGCGCTGAGATGCGCGTACAGAGTGACGTATCCCGAGGGATGAAAGATGCGCACGCGATTGCCGTAACCCCGACTGGATTTGCGCGCTTCGAGTACCACGCCTTCGGCCGCCGCCACGACCAGATCGCCGCGTTTGCCCTTCAGGTCCACGCCGCGATGGAGCTTACGCGCGCCGCCGCCGCCCTGGCCCCGATTATAAAACGGATTCGCACGATAGCCGAAATTCGAATTGATTTTGCGCGGGCCGTAGACTACCGGCCAGCGATGCGGCACTCCCCGCAGATAGCCGCCGTAGACCTGCACGTAATTCTTATTTTGCTGGAATAGTTGGTCCAGCCCCGCGAGCCTTCGGTGCAGATGTGCGGGCGAAAGCCGGCGTGCGTTAGCAGCTTCGCTCCCGTTCAGCGAAGCTGCTCCGCCCGGCGCTGACGCGAAGCCGGCGCCCGGGAATAAGGCGTCCGCCCCGGTCGCATGCGCTCCCCCGGAGCCGGCCGCCGCGGATTCATGCGGCATGAGCTGCGGCAGCGTGAACCAGCCCGCATTGACTTCGGGGCCGATGAACAATCGCGCGTTGATCGCTTCGTGTAGCTCCTGCAGGCGCTCCAGTTTCGCGCGCGATTCCAGCGCGGATGCGAGCAGAAGCTTGCCGGCTTCCGGACCGCCGCCGGCCATCGCATCGCCCGCCAGAAAATCGCTCGAATCCGCGAAGGCGATCGTATGAATGAGCAGGCCGCAGAGCAACACGCCCGCGGCAATAGTCCCGTAGACCATGGCTCCGACCGCGGAGATTCGCGGCAGCTCCAGCCGCAGAACGCGACCGGCGCTATCGTTTTCGCGATAGATCATCAGCACCGTGCGGCGCGGGCGCGCTCCGGAACGAGCCGGGCGGGCGTTTCCCCGTTTCGCGGAGACGGACTTGTTTATATTCGAACGGGAACCCATAGATCCAATACGACGCGCCCGGTCATCTGAACCGTGATTCCGAGCAATTGCAAGCACAGATACACACGCCAGAGTCCTGGAAATCTTCCGGCGTAGAGCGGATACGGCGCCAGTACTGGTATCGGCAGGAGCATTAGGCCCGGATAAGGCACAGAAACGACAAAATGCAGAATTGCAAGCGCCGCCTGAGTTGCCAGGCCGTAGCCCCAGAGCGCCAGCCGCGCGAGCCAGACGAACATCATTGGTCTACAGACGGGTCCGCGGACGGCGGAGAGGCGAGTGCGGTCGGGAGCGGATAGACCCGCTTCGGGCCGACTTCCCGGCCTTCCTCGAAGACCGTCTCGTGATAGAGACTGCCGTCGGAATAATAATTGCGCAGCGTCCCGTGCAGCCGGCCGTCGCGGTAGCTCTCTTCGCGCTCCAGATTGCCTTCCGGATAATAGTAGCGCCAGAGTCCGACCGGGTTGTCTTTTTCGTAGCGGCCTTCGAAGGCCTTGTTCCCATTGCGATGATAACGCACGATCGGCCCGTGATAATAGCCGGACCAGAATATCCCCCGCTCTTCCAGGGTCCCGTCCGGGAAATAGCGTTCAAAGGGACCGTTCTCGTTGCCGTAGTCGGTGACATTCAGGAAACCGAAAAAGCGCTTCGGCTCCGGCTTGTATTCGACGGTCAGGTACAGCTGCTCCTGGTCGTCGAAGTAGCGCCAGAGCCCATCGCGCCAGTCATTTAAGTAGGCGCCGTCCGAAGTCACACGCTCCCCATCCGCCGCGAAGCTCTGCCAGTCGCCGGTGCGCAGATTCTTGCCGGACTGCATCCGACCGCTGCGGGCCAATTTACCAGTCGCGTAGTACATGCGAAAGGCGTCGTCCGGCGCACGGTACATCCACAGATTGATATCGCGATTGCGAACGGCGCCTTCGGGAACCGGGGCCGGACGCGGGGGTTGCGAAAGGCGATCGCAGGCGAAGAAGCTCACGCAGAATGCAAGCGTGGCGCAGCGGACTGGCAGCCAGTGAGACATATCAATTCACACGAAAATCGCGTTCGACCAAAAGCGAGCTTTCGCGATCGAGTACGCGAATGCGATAGCTGCCCGGATCCAGGGGGCCCATGAAGTACACATAATTCGCCGTCAACGGCGGACGGCGCTCCTGGGCCGCTTCGACCTGACCGCCCGCGGCGTGCAGAATCTCAATCCGCAAAAAGTCCGTAGCCAGATCGCCCTCTTCCCAGTCGAAGCGAATGTGCACGGGCGCGCTGGAACTGAGTACGATGGCCGGCGCTGCCGCCAGACTGGCCGCGTTTGTATCGTCGATCAATTCGTTGGCGACGGTTACCCGATAGACCGGCGCGTCGAGCCACAGCAGAAATTGCTGACCGCCCCAGCCCAAAAGCCCCAGCAGTAACAGCACGCCGCCGATTTTGGCGATGGTCCCCATGCGACCGCCGCCGCCCGAACCGCTGCTGCCTTCGGTATAATCTTCGAGGCGAATATCGCTGCTTACGTTATAAATAGAATCACGTGTTTTGGGCATGGATTTGGGTCTCTCGGGCCTGGCTGCAGCCCTTCCTGCGTAGGCTGCCGTTTGCCCCCCATTCGGCAACTCAATTTCGGACGCGGACTCTGGCGGGGTTTCAGCGTCCTCTGTCGGCACCGGCAGATCGGATTCGACTTCGACCACGGTCTCTTCAGGAACTTGCTCTGCGGGATGCGTTGACCTGGTTTCGCCAGCCGATCCGGGGGCCGCGGAATCCTCGTTCGCCGGCGCGGACTCAGCTCCGGTCTCAGGTGAGTCCGCCGAAGAATCAGACGGCGTCGCCCGCTCTCCGGGGCCGGCCGCGCTGGTTTTAGATGCACTCGTTTCAGATGCGCTTTTTTCGCGTCCCGGCATGCTTTCCATAAAATCGCGCATGTCGGATTGCGGACGTTCTGCTGAAGCTCCCGAACCCTCGCCGATCGTTTCGTCGAGATGTTCGCGGGCCGCCTGTTTGAGCTTGCCCAGTTTATTCTTTTTCGAGGACGCCACCGAGCACCTCCCGCGTAAAGCTTTCGTATTCTAAAGCCGCTTTCGAACGCGGCTGGTATTCAAATATAGTCTGACTCATCAGATGCGATTCTTCAATCGCGACCGTACGGCTGATCTTCGTTTCGAAAACGTGAATGTACTCTTCGATCGGCTCGGCGATCGCATGGGAAATCGCCGTACGCGGATTGTACATCGTAATCAGCGCGCCGGGAATTTTTAGATCAGCATTAAAGCGCTTCTGGACCGTGGACGCGGTGTCGAGAATCGTTTTCAGGCCGTCCAGGGAAAAGCGCGCGGTCTGCAGCGGCACAATCAAATGCGTTGCGGCCACGAAGGCGTTCACGGTCAAGAGCCCCAGGTTCGGCGGACAATCGATGATGATCGCGTCCGGTGCGTCGCCCGCCTGCAGCGAATCCAGTGAGTCTTTTAAGCGAAAGAAACCATCCACCGCGCCCGAAAGCAGAGTCTCGACGTCCGCGAGCTGAACGACCGCAGGCAAAATTTGCAGACCGGCCAGACGGGTGTCCCGGGCGATTTCGCGGGCCAGGCGGAGATCCTTGAATACGGCGTACACCGACGCGTCATCCGCGGGGCGCTCCCCCCCGGTCTCGAGAAAAATCGAGCTGGTATTGGCCTGGGCGTCCAGATCGACCAGCAGCACGCGGCGGCCGGCCCGCACCAGGCCGGCGGCCAGGTTGATAGCGGTCGTGGTTTTTCCCACTCCGCCTTTCTGATTCGCGATCGCGATAATGCCTGGCCGTGAGTTCATTTTCCTGCTTGTCGATGCGCCGCGGGGCAAATATCCCGGATTACAGATTATGCAAACCGACGCCGCCTACGAACCTGTAATTGGACTCGAAGTTCACTGTCAGCTCAAAACCCGCTCGAAAATCTTTTCTCCCGACCCTTACGAATACGGAGCTCCGGCGAATACCCAGGCCGGTCCCGTGACTCTGGGGCTGCCCGGCGTTTTGCCCGTGCTGAACGAAGACGTGCTGCGCCTGGCCATCATGGCGGGCCTGGCCCTGGAGTGCAAGGTTCATAACATTACGAAATTCGATCGCAAACATTATTTTTATCCCGACCTGCCGAAGGGTTATCAGATCTCGCAATTCGATATGCCGTACGCCACGGACGGTCGCATCGTCTTTCGTAAAAAAGACGCGCCCGAAAGCACGACCATTCGCATTCATCGCATTCACATGGAAGAGGACGCCGGCAAGCTGCTGCACAGCTACAGCGGCGGCGAAGCGCAGTCTTTCGTCGATCTGAACCGGGCCGGCGTGCCGCTGCTCGAAATCGTATCCGAACCCGATCTCCGCTCATCCGAAGACGCCTATCACTATCTGCAGACGCTGCGCAGTATCCTGCGCGCCATCGCCGTGACCGACGGCAATATGGAAGAAGGCAGCCTGCGATGCGACGCGAACGTGTCGGTGCGCAAAGGCCCCGACGCGCCCTTCGGCACGCGCGTGGAAATCAAGAATCTGAACTCGTTTAAGGCCGTGCGCGCCGCCATCGACTACGAAATCGCCCGGCAGATTTCGGTCATTGAAGGCGGAGGGAAAATCATTCAGGCGACCGCCCTCTGGGACGCCGACCGCCGCGAAACCCGCGTGATGCGCACCAAAGAAGACGCGGACGACTATCGCTATTTTCCGGAACCGGATCTGCCGCCGTTTTATATCGCCGACGAATTCATCCAGGAAATCGGGCAGGCCATGCCCGAGCTGCCCGCGGCCAAACGCGCACGTTACGCCGATCAATTTGACCTGCCGCCGTACGACGCAGACGTGCTCTCGCGCGAACGCGAAACCTCGGATTATTTCGAAGAGGTGGCCAAAATCTCCGGCGACCCGAAAAAGGCTTCGAACTGGGTGAAAGACGAAGTGCTGGGCGTCTTAAACAAAAACGACTGGCAGTTGGCTGAATTCAAAGCCACCGCCCCGCGCCTGGGTCGCATGATCGCCCTGCTCAACGACGGCAAAATCACCGGCCGCATCGCCAAGCAGATCTTCGAACACATGTATTCTGAAGACCTGGATCCCGAAGCGGTCATCGAAAAGTACGGCTACAAGCCCGTCGATTCGTCGGATCTGCCGGGCATGATCGATAAGGTTTTCGCGGACAACCCGGACCCGGTTCAAAAGATTCTCGACGGCAACGACCGCGTCAAAGGCTTCCTGGTCGGCCAGGTAATGAAATCCTCGCGCGGGCAGGCACCGGCGGATGAGGTGAACCGTTTGATCGACGAGAAACTCGCCAGCCTGAAAGGCTGAGTCCCGGGCAGCCGCGTCAGGCGCCGCGTCGCAACAGCGCTTCGATGCGCGGCAGATGCGCTTCCCCGCAGCGCAGTCCGATTTCATAGGCCGTGCGCACGCCGTCGGCGTTGGCATAGTCAAAGGCTTCGATGGGCAACTCGCGATCCGGCGCGATATAGTGAATATTGCGACCGACGTCGTCGCCGCTCTGTTCGTAGAAATAGCGCGTCATGCGGCGATCGTCGTAGTGCACGGCCACGATCAGATCTTCGCGCGGCAGACTGCTGATCGGCAAATTATTCGTGATGCCGCCGTCCAGATAAAGTTCGCCGTCCTCCATTTCCTGAAATCGCAAGAGCGGCCAGATCGAACTCGCCGCCAGCACGATATCGGCGGCCCGGCGATCATCGTCCAGATCGGCCTTTGTAAAAATATGTTCCGTCAGACCGACCTCATTCGCAATCGCGCGCATGAGCGGACGATAGATGCCCTGAGCGGCGTACTGGTTCTCCCGTTTATAAGCGGCGATGATGCGGCCCATCAGATGATAGCGCTGCCAGTAATTGGCCATCCCACGGTAGGCGGGCGGGACCCGAAGCGCATTCACCGCCAATTCCAGCGAAGACCGGCGAATCATGTCGATGTCCGTATAGCTGGTAATCGTACTGCGATACATGCGCTCGTGCGGCCAGGGCCGCCTGCCGCTGAACAGGCGGCTCCAGTGGAAATTCGCGGAGTTACGCCGGGTGATCGCGCAAAAATAGCGCACTGATTCCTCCGCGGAATCGCTCAGCAAACACATCGCCATCGCCGAACCCGCCGACGTTCCAGATATGCGGCGCACCGGCAGACCCGCGTGCAGCAGAACGTGACCGACGCCCAGCGCAAAAAAGGCTTTGCAGCCGCCCCCGGAGAGCGCTATACTCAGCCGGGTCCGACCGCTCAGCTTTCGGACCGCGGCCTGGAATCCGCGCAATAAGCTCACACGGGCTTCTTAATTCCAGCGGGGCCGCGCTGTCGATTCATAAATCGATCGAATCGTTCGGCGAACGGACGCCAGACATTGTACAATGGAAAGCATCGACGAACATCCCGCGCTGCTCGCCCCCGCCTATCGTCGCGCCGTCCGCCGGCTGTTATGGATGGCCGCCGCGGGAACTGTTTGGGCCTGCGCGGTCTTTTACGTAAGCGTGCGCCCCCCGGCCTGGCTGCCGGTACTTGCCGACCAGCCGACCCCCATTATGCCCGTCGTGCTCTATAGCTGGTATGCGTGCATGCATTCATTTTATATCGCGCTGAGCGTTTTCCTTTCGCATATGCTGATCAGCCGCGGCTGGCTGCGGGCGGCGGCCATCGCGGCTCTGGTCCCGGGCCCGGGGTTCCTGTTCAGCCTGCCGCAACTGATTGCCGCGGCGCGGATTTATCGCGCGGCCGGTCGGCCGGAGTGGAAAAAATTTTTTGAATGGCGTCACAGGGCAAACCCGGTGAATGATTTGACCAAAAAGCGGGGCGGGAAATTATTGCCTTTCTGAATGACGGTCCGCCGTCGTTGTTGGGGTAGTAGCTCAGCTGGTTAGAGTGCCGGTCTGTCACACCGGAGGTCGCGGGTTCAAGTCCCGTCTACCCCGAAACGTTTTTCGACACGCTTCGGTCTGTGCGCAACGCCATCCCTGGCTCAGCGGACAGACTCATCGCACATCCGTGTGCGATGCGAGCGAAGCATGAGGGATTGCCTTCCCCGCTCTCCGCTTTTCCAGAATATCTGGCGGCATCCATGCCACAGCGCAAAGACTCGGCTCACTTCCATGAGCAATCGATAGCGACTTACGCGCTCAGGTCTCCCCCAGGCTCTTCCACAAATACAAACTCGCATAGGCTTCCTGACCGCGGTACTTCGCGAAGATCGCGTCCACTTCCGCGAGCGTCGGTTTGCGGTCCAATCCCAGGCGGGCTCGCAGCGCGTTGTGAATGCCGACGTCTTCGCGCGGAAAACCTTCGGGCCGCCCGAGGCTGCGCATTAATGCATAGTTCGCGGTCCAGTTGCCGACGCCCTTGATTGCGGTCAGCGCCGCATGCGCCTCTTCGAAGGGCGCAGCGCTGAGTCGATCGGCGTCGATTTCGCCGCTCACGAAAGCCCGCGCGATATTGCGGGTGTAATCGATTTTCTGGCGGGAAAACTGCAGCGCGCGCAAACTCGCCGGGCGGATTTTCGCGACGATCTCCGGAGTCGGAAACAGATAGTACGACTCGCCCTTGTATTCCAGCGCTTCACCGTAACGTTCGACAAAGCGCTGTTTCAATCGATAGGCGAAACTCAGGTTAATCTGCTGACCGATCACCGCCCATACCAGACATTCGAAGAGGTCCGGCACAGTGACCATACGATAGCCCCGATAGCTTCGGATTAAATCGCCGAGCAGCCGGTCCCGACGGCCCAGCCTGAGAAAGGGTTTCAGGTCCCGGTCCAGATCGAACCAGCGGCGAATGTAATCGGCGAGCGCCGTCCGTAGACGGTGGCTTTCCCGGCCGATCAGGACCCGCACGGGAATTCCGCTTGAGCCGGATTCCGGACCGCGAATCTCGAAGAGCACCGTCCGATCGCCGAAGCGCAGCGCCTTGCGAACGCTCTGATCTGTACACCGATGCAGTACTTCCGCGGAGGATCTCCGTAGAAACGCCAGGCTGTGCTCGAAACGAAAATCGTCCGGCACGGATATATAAAACAAACGCAATACTCCCGCAGATTTCCAGTCCGCCGCCGGAAGGAAAGGACTCTCCAAACGAAACGCAGACCGGCGCGACCGCGTAAATACAAAAAATACAAACTGAAACACATCGTTTGTTAATTTAACGAAAGGAAAACTAAATATTCATTAATATTGTCGACAATCCCGGGAGTCTCCCGTCATACTAAGCAAATGACTATACGCCGCAAAAATCAGATTATTCTGGCTTTGATCGTGCTCCTGGCGGGCACAGCGATCTTCGGTTTGTTGCAGGTCGCCAAGGGCGCGCGCTTTCACCAGTACAATTTTCTGCACCTGAAATACAATGCAGAGCTCGATCAGAGCCTGGCCGCCTATCGGTCGGGCAGCGGCTCGATCGATTCGGTGGCGGAAGCCGTGCGACTGGTCCGCGAACAACCCATCGCCTGCCTGCGTGAAGTTACGATGCTTGATCGACTCGTATTGCATGCGATCGACACCTATCACGTCGTGTCGCTATGCGTGGACGACGAGCGCTCCGGCGACGAGGCGCTGAATCAGATCGAGGCCTACAAAAAAGGCCAGATCGACCAGGAGGCTTTGCTGGTAGCGCTCGCGAAAGCCCGGACCGATTTCGTGCGTAATTCGGAGCAATTCGAAGCTCCAGTCGAGAAAACCGTGAACGTCATCATCGGACTGATGATCGGCACGACCGCGCTGGTCACGATCCTGATTTTCACGTTCAGTTCGCTGATCAATCGCGGGACTTTGCAATCGCTCAACAAAGCAGTGCAACGAATGAACGACATCACCGAAGGCGACGGCGATCTGACCCTGCGCATTCCGATCGATTCGAAAGATGAAATCGCCGAACTCTCGCAGCTGATCAATGCCTTTCTGGAAAAGCTCGCGGGCATGATCGGACGGGTCGCCCAGAATGCGAAGCTGCTCACCGATTCGGCGGAACGCCTGGAGCAATCCTCGGGCGGCTTTCAGGATTCCGCGCATACGCTGTCCTCCTCTTCCGAAGAGAGCGCGGCGGTCGTCGAAGAGCTGAACGCGGCCATTGAAAATGTCGCGACCGCCATTCGAGAGAGCGAAGAGCAGGCCGGCGCAGTGCGGGCCAGCGCGGCAGACCTCGACGCCAGTATTCAACAATTGAGCGAAGCCTTCTCCGCCGTCGGCGATCTAACCGACGCCGCGGCCGGCGAAGCGCGGACCGGCCGCGAGACCGTACAGCCTACCGTCGATTTAATGGGAGAAATCAGCGGCAGCTCGGATAAAATTTTCGAGATGGTCGAATTGATCAAAGCGATTTCGGAGAAGACCTCGCTCTTATCGTTGAACGCGTCGATCGAAGCCGCCCGGGCAGGGGACGCCGGACGCGGTTTCGCGGTGGTCGCCGACGAAGTATCCAAACTCGCGAACCAGACCGATACGAGCCTGAAAGAAATCGAAGAACACGTCCGCCGGGCCCAGGGCACGATCCGCGACGGTGTCGACCAGGTCAGCCTGCTGGCCGAAAGCTTCACGACCGTAATGTCCGGAACTGTGAGCATTAACGAGTCCATGGCCCGCACGAAATCCCTGGTCAAAGTCCAGCACAGCGGAGTGAGCACGATTTCAGAAAAATCGCGTCAGGTCGAAGCGAAGGCGGTGCGCATCAGCGATACGCTGCAGGAGCAGCTCTCCGCGACGCGCGAGATCACCCGCACTGTCACGCAGGTTTCCGAAGAAAGCCAGCGCCTGAACGAAGGCATCGAGGGTCTGGGCCACCTCTCTGCGGATCTCGTGAACTCGGCGCGCGGACTGGAGGAAATCGTGCGGCAGTTCAAGTACGCTTGAAGGGATCGCTGATCTGATCGGCGCCGCTGCAGCTCGCAAATTTGACTTGCCCCGGGCTTTTCGAAACAAACGATGGGCGTAAGTTAAGGTTGCCTCGGAGGGCGCCATGTCCGGAAGGCCTCTCGATCCATTAGAACTCACCACCCCGGTAGGGGATCCGCTGCCGATCCCCGCTCCTCCCGGTCGCTTTCCCCTCGGCTACGCGCTTGAGATGCAGCGGGATGTTCTGGGCCTCTCCGATCGACTCAGCGCCGAATACGGCGGTCTGGTGCGCATTCCCATACCCGGCGCGAAGATCTATCTGGCGACCGATGCCGATTTGATTCAGCATCTGCTGGTGGAATCGGAGCGAATCTTTACGAAAGGCGTACAGAACGATCGCTTCACGCCGCTCCTGGGACGCGGCCTTGTGCTCAGCACCGGCAGTCACTGGAAGCGGCAACGACGACTGATGAACCCGTTTTTTTCGCCAGCCGCCGTGACCGGCTTCGCGCAGCATATCGAGTCGGCGATCAACGACGTGGTTCTGGACTGGGAGCGGCGCGGGCTCACTGAGCTGGATCTTCGCGCCGAAATGAAACGCATCACCCTGCGGGTCATTCTGCGCAGCCTCTTTTCCGGGGACGGCGTCCAACATGCCGACGAACTCTTTCGAAATTTCAATACACTCTCGGCTTTCTGTATTCGGCGCTTTTTTTCGGCGATGCCTCTGCCGCTGCCGCTTGCCTTTATACTGCAACCGGCTGCCCGGTCTGCGATGCAGAGCCTCAAGGCGCTGCTCGACGAGCTGATCGACGGCCGCCGCCGGGAAGGCACGGCGGACAAACAGGATCTATTGTCGATGCTGATCGACGCCCGGGACGAAGAAAGCGGCGAGCGCATGAGCAACGAGAATATCCGCGACGAGCTGATGACGATCTTTTTCGCCGGCTACGATACGACTTCGATCGCCATGACGATGACCCTGCGCCTGCTTTCGGAACATCCGGAGATTCGCGGCCAGCTCGAAGACGAAGTGGATCGCAATATTTCTCAGGCAATTCCCACGGCGGAGGAGACCCAGGGGCTGAGCGGCGTGACCCGCGCCTTTCAAGAAGCGATGCGCCTGTATCCGCCGGCCTATATGGTCAACCGCACGCCCATCGAGGACGCGCGCTTCGGACCGTACGTGCTGCCGGCGGGCGCGGTGATTTTGATTTCCATCTGGGGCGTGCACCGTTCGCCGCGCTACTGGAACGACCCCCTGCGCTTCGACCCGAATCGCTTTCTGCCCGAAAATATCGCGGGGCGCCATCGCTTTGCCTATGTTCCGTTTGTGGGCGGGCCACGGGTGTGCATCGGCAAGAATCTCGCCATGCTGGAAGGCCCGATGATTCTCGGCGCCGTGCTCAAGAACTATCGCCTTTCGCATCGCCCCGACCACGTCACGCGCTTCGCCACCGGCTCGACTCTGGATCTCGCGGACGGTATGCCGATGCGTCTGGAAAAGCGCAATGCTTGAGGGCTTCCCGGACCGCTGATCAGTGCTCTATTATAGAAGAATTTACTTCGAAAAACGTCGACCCGGCGCCGCCGGAAGCCCTGCCAACACGCAGGCGAAAGATCACGCTTTTCCGCTGAATTGTGTGGGCGATATTCCGGATAAAGATTATCTATAGTCTGACTCTAAAACGGACGCAGTATCTATATGGCAGGCAGCACGCAATCTTCGGGAATCGATCGGTTCATTAATAAAGAATCCGCCGGGGGTGTACTGCTTTTGATTATGGCCATCGCCGCAATCCTGTGGGCGAATTCTTCGTTCGGCGGTTCTTATTTCGCGCTCTGGACTGAAACCAAATTCACCATCGGTATCGGCGACGCCGCCCTCTCCAAGCCGCTGATTCTGTGGATCAACGACCTGCTCATGGCGATCTTCTTTCTGGTCGTGGGCCTTGAGATCAAACGCGAGATCATGGTCGGGGAATTATCATCGCTGCGCAAGGCCAGCCTGCCCATCGCGGCGGCGGTCGGCGGCATGGTGGTGCCGGCTCTCTTTTATGTGGCGTTCAACGCGGGCGGTCCCGGCTCTTCCGGCTGGGGCATTCCGATGGCGACCGACATCGCCTTTTCGCTGGGAATTCTCGCGCTGCTCGGCACCCGCGCGCCCGCGGCGCTGCGCATCTTTTTGACCGCTCTGGCCATCGCCGACGACCTGGGCGCCATCATGGTGATCGCCATCTTCTATACGGCGCAGCTGGATATAGCCGCGCTCGCTTCGGCCCTGGCCATTCTGGCGGTGCTCGCGGGCATCGCGAAGCTCGGCATTCGCAAGGTCTGGGTATTCATTCTGCCCGGTATCATCGTCTGGTTCTTCTTCCTGAAATCCGGCGTGCACGCGACCATCGCGGGCGTGCTGCTGGCCTTCGTGATTCCCGTGCGCACGAAAATCGATACGGACGGTTTCGCAAAAAAGATGTCGGACTATGTGAAAGAATGGCGCGAAAACGGCGAGCCGGGCACGCACATTCTGAAAAATCCGCAGCGCCAGGCGGCTCTGCACCACATGCGCGAAACCGCGGATGAAATCGAAACTCCGCTGGAGAAAATCGAGCATGCGCTTTTGCCTTTCGTAAGCTTCATGATTATGCCGATCTTCGCTCTGGCAAACGCGGGCGTGGCCCTCGGCGGTGGCGGTCTGAGCATGACCGATCCCGTATTCGTGGGCGTTCTGGCGGGCCTCTTCCTGGGCAAACCGGTGGGGATCGTATTGTGCACCTGGCTGGCCGTGAAGAGTGGAATCGCGACTTTGCCCGTGGGCGTCAGCTATATCCACATTCTCGGAGCGGGCCTGCTGGCCGGCGTCGGCTTCACAATGTCGCTCTTTATCGGCAACCTGGCCTTTACCGAAGCCAGTCTACTGGAATCCGCCAAACTCGGCATTCTCTGCGGATCGTTGATCTCCGCCCTGGCCGGAGTCGGCGTGCTGCTGGCCGCGGGCAAAAAGAGCGCCTGAGGCCCGAGGGGCGTTCATCTGCGCCGGTCTGTTCCGAACGCTTCGTGAATTCGCGGGCGGCTTCAGCCGGCCCGGCGAAAGGTTAGATTAAAACGCACGCCGCCGGTCAATGGATGCGTGCCCGCTGTCAGCGGCGAAACTCCATGAAAATTCAGGCGGCTGGGACCGCCCCAGACGACCACGTCCCCGTGCATTAATTTCGCCCGCGTCACCGGATCGGCGCGTTCCTGACCGCCGAATTGAAATACAATCGGCAGTCCCAGCGAAACCGAAACGATCGGTGCGGCGAAGTCCCGCTCGTCGCGGTCCTGGTGCAGGGCCATGCGCGTGCCGGGACTGTAGCGATTGATCAAACAGGCGTCCGGCGCGAAGGCCGCATAACCCGCCGCGGCGGCCGCATCGCGCGCGAAGCCCGGCCAGGCATCCGGCATCGGCGGCCAGGGACGACCGCTATCCGGATCCTCGCGTGTATAGCGATATCCTTTGCGATCCGTAACCCAACCCAGGCGGCCGCAGTTGGTGATGGCGACCGACATCGTGCGACCGCCGGGCGTCAGCATTCGCCGCGGCGGCGCCTGCTTTTGAACGAGCGCGATTTCGCGCAAGAACTCCGGCGCGCGCGCTGCCGCGAAACCCCGCAGAATCCAGGCGCCGGGTCCGAGCTCTTCGCGCTCGCCCTCGTCGCTGGCCGGAATATGCGCCGCGGCGAAGAGATCGAGATTAGCCGGCGCCGCTTCGGAGCTTTCATCTCCCTCACCCGGCAGCGTCATGAAAGATCATCCCCAGCACATGGCGCTCTCCGGCATGCACGCGGCTGACCCCGTGCCGCATAACCGCGCGACTCAGGCCCCGACGACCCGGAACCGGAAACTGGTTCACGGCGAAGGCCACACCCTGCCCTCGACGCAGCGGCACGACATCCGCCTGCGACTGCATGCGCGGCCGCTGCCGGGTCAGCACGAATTCGCCGCCCTGAAAGTCCCGCCCGGGTTCCGATAGCAGGATCGCCACCTGAATGGGAAAGACGTGCGCGCCGTACAGATCCTGGTGCAGGCGGTTGTAATCGCCTGCTCGATATCGCAGGAGCAAAGGCGTCGGTCGCGTCTGACCGGCCGCGTGACAGCTCGCAAGATAGCTTTCGTGTTTCGCCGGGAAATCGGCTGCGTCCTGGCCGGGCCGCGCGAGCGCCTGGCGCCAGTCATTCGCCGTCGCGACCAGCTGGGAATACAGGCGTGAACGCAGTTGCGCGATGCGTTCCGGCAGCGGATAGGCGAAATAACGATACTCGCCGCTGCCGAAATTATAACGACTCATGTCGATTCGACTGCGAAAGAGCGCATCCTGCTCGAAGGCTTCGGTCAGCTCGTCGCACTCTTCTGGAGCCAGCAACTGATCCAGCAGAGCGAAGCCGCGTTCGTTCAATTCCGCCGAAAACGCGGCTTGTTCGCGGCGAACCGCCTTCATCGAGCGCCTCGTTTTGTTTTTCTCAAAGGAGTGCGCATGGGAGTGCGGCGCGCGCTCGTTTGAGATCCGGCCGGACTTTCGCGCTCCAGCAGCGTACGCTTGCGTTCGACGCCCCAACGATAGCCGGAAAGACCGCCGTCGCGCTGAATCACACGATGGCAGGGTACGGCCACCGCCAGATGATTCGCGGCGCAGGCTCTCGCCACCGCCCGGGCGCCGCCGGGCGTGCCGATCTGCGCGGCCAGCTCGGAATAGCTGCGGGTTTCGCCGGGGGGAATCTCCTGGAGCGCCGCCCAGACGCGCTGCTGAAACGCGGTGCCGCGCACATCCAGGGCGATCTTCGGGTCGAGACTGCGGTTCGGGTCTTCGATGTATCCGACGATCTTCGCCACCAACTTCGCGAAAGCAGGATCATCGCCGATCAACCTGGCGGCCTGCGAGAAACGTTTTTGTAAATCGAGCGCCAGCTCTTCGGGATCGTCGCCGAGTAAGATCGCGCAAACGCCCCGTTGACTGCACGCGACGAGCACGGCTCCCAGGGAACAGGCGCCGATGGCGAAACGAATCTCAGCGCCCGGACCGCCTTCGCGATATTTTCCGGGGGTCATGCCGAGCCGCGCATTCGACTGCTCGTAAAAGCGACTGCTGGACCCGTAGCCCGCTTCGAAGATCGCGTCGGTGACGCTTTGCTGGCCGGCGAGCGCCTGCTCCATGCGCTGCGCTCGGTGCGCCCGGGCGTACGCCGCCGGGGTCAATCCCGTGCGCGCCTTAAACACGCGATGAAAATGATAGGGGCTCACGCCCGCCGCTTCCGCCAGACTCTTGAGATCCGGCGCCTCTTCCGAAGTTTCAAGCAGCTGAACGGCGCGCGCGATCATCTGCGCCTGGCGCGCTTCGGTCGAGGCGGCCGGCGGTCCGGACGGACGGCAGCGTTTGCAGGGACGAAAGCCGGCGGCCTCCGCGGCGGCCGGGCTCGCATGAAAATCGACGTTTTCCGGTCGAGCGCGGCGGGCCCCGCAGGACGGTCGGCAATAGACGCCGGTCGTCCTGACCGAATAATAAAACTGCCCGTCGGCTTCCGGATCCCGGGCGACGACTCTGGCCCAACGGGGGTCGGCCAGGGTACGGCTCGCCCTGCTTTCGTTTCGGCTCTTCGCTTTCACCTGTAACATCATTTCCTCCTGACTCGTGGCGAATCAACGGGAAATTAGCATATGCCCGGCGGTCGGTCACTCCGGGGCTTGCTCTTGAATTCGACGGCGCGCAATGCTGAAGCCGGCGTAGCCGTACGCGAGGGAAATCAGGGGAACGGTCCAGTTCAAAAAGGCGTACGGCAAATAGGATAACGTCGCGACTCCCAGAGTCGACGCCATGAACGCGCCGCAGGTATTCCAGGGAACCAGCGCCGAGGTCAGCGTCCCGGAGTCTTCTAAGGCCCGGCTCAGATTTTTGTGTTCTAAGCCCTCCCGGCTGAACGCGTCTTTGTACATGCGCCCGGTGACGACCAGAGACAGATACTGATCCGAAGCCGTGAAATTCAGAAAGAACGACGTGCCCAGGCTCGCCGCGATCAGGTGACCGGCCCCGCGCGCGAAACGCAGAATGCCCGCAGCGATGCGTTGCAGAAATCCGCTGCCTTCCATGATCCCGCTGAAAAACATCGCCGCCAGAATCAGCCAGATCGTGGTGAGCATACTGGACATACCCCCGCGCGAAAGCAAATCGTCGACTTCCGGCACTCCGCTGCTGGAGACGTAACCCGTAGCCGCTGCGTGCCCCGCGGCGCGGATGGCAGCTGTCAGAAAACCAGAATCGGACGCCGCCGCGCCCGCCGGTTCAAAGCCGCGCAGCGCTTCGGGTTGAAACAAAAGCGCGAATAAAACTCCGAGCAGCAGGCCCACCATAAGTGCGGGAATCGCGGGCATGCGGCGCGCAACCAGTACGAAGAGAATCAGCGGGGGCAGAAACATCACCGGCGAAGTATCGAAAACACTTTCGATGCCGGAGATCACCACGTCGATGCGCGCGGGGTCGTAGCCGACCGCCGTGTCGCCCGCCAGGCCGATCACAAAAAAAATCAAAAGCGTTATAAGGATACCGGGCACAGTCGTGTACAGCATGTGCCGGATATGCGTGAAGAGATCCACGCCGACCATCGAGGACGCCAGGTTCGTCGTTTCCGAAAATGGCGACATCTTATCGCCAAAGTACGCGCCGGAGATCACGGCTCCCGCGCTCATCGCCGGATCGATCTGCATCGTATTGCCGATGCCGATCAATGCCAATCCCAGGGTGCCCGCGGTCGACCAGGAGCTGCCCGTGGCGAGCGACACCAGCGCGCTGATCACGACGGCCGCGGCCAGAAAGAGCTCCGGCGAAAGCAAACGCAGACCCCACACGATGAGCGTCGGCACGATGCCGCCCAGAATCCAGGTGCCGATCAATCCGCCGACCAGTAACAAAATCAAAATCGCCTGGGTGACGTAACCGGTACTGCGCAGCACCTGCGCTTCCAGGCGCGACCAGCTCGTGCCGCTTTTCAAGGCGAAGCCGGCGGCGACGAATCCGGCCAGCATCAGCGCGACCTGGCTCGGTCCCCCCGTCGCATCGTCGCCGAAGACCCAGACGCTGCCGACCAGCAGTACGATCAGACATAACACCGGCGCGAAGGCGAACCAGAAGCCGACCGACGCGGATTCGTGCGGACCGGGCAACACCGCGTGTCCGGGGTCCTCGCCTGATTCGGCTGGCTGCGGCGCGCGGCGGCTCTCTTCGCTGTGACTCATGAATGGATATATCCGTCTGTCTTTCGGGGAGCGGGTCAAACGCATTTTTCGGCCGTTAGCGGTCGGGAAAACGCGGCGTGCTTCGTCTTATCAAATGCGGGCGACCCGGTCCGCGCGATTGCTGCTTGTCAATATACGCCCCCTGCTGATATCACTGTCCCTGCTGCTGACCGGTATATGTCTTCGACAAAATTCTTCACCCATACCTGTCGCGAGTGCGAACTGACCTTCCGCCTGCTGATCAAACCAACCCAGGCCGAGCTGATGAAGATCCGCTGCCCGGATTGTCGCACCCCCGTCTGGCTCGACAACCGGGATGGCGGGCTCGCAAAGCTCAAACGCAAACGCCTGCTTTCGCGTCCCATTCGCGAGTACGATTTGAAACCGGGCGTGGACTACGTCGACCCCACGCCGGAACCGCCGCCGCCCCTCGAAATTTCCACCGGACCGGCGAAAAGCACCGCCGCCGCGAACGACCCCGCGTTGCCCGAAAGGTCGCCGGCTGACAGCATAGCGGCCAGCGCTTCGTCACAACCGCAAGCATCGTCGGCGGCGGATTCGGATACAGCGGCGAAGACGCCGTCCGCGAAAGAACACCAGCTCCCACGCGGCTCTCGCCTGCGCGGGTACGCCGGCGCCTGGGTTTCGCAACTCTATCTTTTACGTTATCGCATCGCTTCGGTTTTTCTCGAAAGCACCGGCGCCATGGCCGCAGGCCTGCGTTCCGGACAGGATGCGATTCGAACCACCGGCAGCCGCGCCGTACAGAGCATTCGGACTGCGCTCGCAGCGGTCGCTCGCCTTGCGGGAGAAACAACAATAGCCGGCGTAAAATGGACCCGGGTCCGCGGCGCCGCCGTGCTGGCCGCGCTGCAGGTCTATGCGCGCAGCGTGTTGCTCGCCGGCAGACGCATTCGGCGCACGATCGTCGTCCGGCGCGGCGATTTCGGCCCCGCTCTGCGGCGCCGCTTGCGCAATTCACGCCTCTTTCCCGCTCTGACGATCGAACGCCTGCGGGACGTCGGCGACTCGATCGCCGACGCATTCCGGTCCGGCTATCGCCCGGGCGATTCCGCCGGCTCAAGGGCCGCAGCGGATTCGGCGCAGCCGGATGCGCTTCTGAACTCGCCGGGCAATCGCTGGAGTCCCGGCCGCTTGTTGGCCGCGCTGGCCGCCAGGACGGCCGCTCTGCGAGCACTGCTCTGGCCGCAGCGACTGCCGGGGCCGGTTCTGGCCGGAGCCTATCTCGCGGCGCCGCTTGTCTTGCTGGCCGTCTACATCGGTGCATCGTTTGCCTTTCCCCGGCTGGCTCTGTCGGAATCGATGGAAGTATTCGAAGCCAGGCTCCAACCCGTGCAGCCCAATCGCGTGCTCGATCGAGACGGCGGACAGCTGGCGGAACTCTTCGCGCGCAAGACCAGCAATAGCCGCATCGCCGCCGGCGAGGCCGGGTTTCCGGATTCGCTCAAACGCAAGCTGCTCTTCGTGGAAGACGAAAGCTTTTATGAACACGGCGGCATTCGCCCCCTGGCGATCGTGCGGGCTTTCTTTCGCAATCTGGCGGCGGGACGCTACGTCGAAGGGGGATCGACGATCACCCAGCAGGTCGCGCGCATGGCGCTGCGCAATCGCAGCCGCAGTTTGACCCGCAAATTTCAGGAGGCGGTGCTCTGCCGCCAGCTGGAATCGCGGCTGACGAAAAACGAAATACTCACGGCGTACGTGAACCATGTCTATATGGGCCACGGAGCCTACGGCATGCAGGTCGCCGCCGCCTTCTTTTTTCAGCGGCCGCTCAACGAACTGAATTTCGCCGAAGAGCTGATGCTCGTCACCGTTTTGCCCGCGCCTGCCGAATTCAGCCCGCTGCGCAATCCGGCGCGCCTGGAACAGCGCATGGATCTCCTGTACAGCCGCATGGTGCGCGAAGATTTCCCGCGCATCCCCGCCGATCGTTACCGCCATCAAAAGAATCTATTGTTCGCGGGCGCGCAGGATCTGAGCCCCAATCAGAGCGTCTTCGCCAGCCGCACGAACCACGCGCCCTATGTCGCCGAATATGTCCGGCTGGCCCTACGGATGATGGCCAGAAATACCGCTAAACGCACAGCCGACCAATCGGCCGCCAACGCGGAAACAGCGACGGGCGGACTCGCGGCCGCCGCGGCCGGCATATTCTCCGCGAGTGATGACGAAAGCGCGAGCAGCGCGAAGCTGGACCGTGCGCCATTACGGCGGCGTGCGTCACGCACGCAACGCGCCCGGCCCCTGTCCGACTTCAGCGCCGCGCATATCGCTGAATTATTTCGAACGGGAGTCACCGTTCATACCAGCATCGATCCGGCTCTGCAAAAAGCCGCGACCCGCGAAACACCGCTGTACATCGGCGAAGTGAATCCGCGCTATCCGCCCTATGAGATCGTCGACGGGAAACCGGTTCGTCGACGCGGCCTGCGGGATCGCCTGGCCCGGGAATACGAAGACGCCCGTCTGGGGCTACAGGTACTGGGCCTGCCCGCGCCCCGCAGCGATACGCCGCGCCTGCAGGCCGCTGCAATCGGAGTCGCGCCCGCGACGGGCGCCGTTTTGTTTATGCAGGGCGGCGCGGGCTTTCGCGCGGGCAATCAGCTGAATCACGCCATCGCCATGCGCCGCCAGACCGGCAGCGCCATTAAACCGATCGTATACTCCGCGGCGATCGAAAGCGGCCGGGCATCGCCCGCGTCGGTCTTTCACGACAAACCCTTTCCGGAAGACGGCCCCGGCCCGGAAGAGGACCCGGAGTGGAAGCCGCGCAATTACAAAGACGATTATCACGGCAAAGTTTCGGTGCGCTTCGCTTTGCAGAAATCGTTAAATATTCCGACGATCCAGCTCGCGCAACGTACGGGGATGAGCCGGCTCGCCCTGCAGTTTCAGAAATTCTTTTTCCCGGACGAAAATGTTTTTCGCAAGCGCTTTCGTCGTGACCTGACAGTGGCCATCGGCAGTCTTGAAATGAGCCCGCTCGAGATGGCGTCGGCCTACACCGCTTTCGGCAATAATGGCGTCGTTCGCCGGCCCTATCTAATAGAACGAGTCGTCGCCCACGACGGCACAGTGCTCTTCGCCCGCGGTACGGACTCGGCGCCGGACGAGTTCAATCTCAGGATTCCGGAAAAACGCCGCGTGCTTTCCGGGGACGTCGCCCACGTAATGGCGAGTCTGCTGCGCGATTCCGCCCGCAAAGGCGGCGCCGGTTATTGGAGCCGCTTCACTCTGGGTAAAACCGGAACCTCCAATCACCATCGCGACGCCTGGTTCGTCGGAGTTCTGCCGGGAGTTTCGGCGGCGGTGTGGGTCGGTTACGATCAACCCACAAACAGCATGGGGCGCGCGACAGGATCCGCGGTGGCCGGCCCCTTATGGGCGCGTATTATCGCGTCGGGCATGGGCAATCGAGCGCCCGGCAAATTTCGTTTCGATCCGCACGGCGTCTATCATCGCGTGTGCACGAAGACCGGCGCGAAAGCCGCGGCGCAGTGTCCGCATACCAAAAAAGAGATCTTTCCGCGGGCGCATCCACCCGGCAAATGCTGGAAACACTCCGACTGAGTCGCGGATAGGTGCGTCCGCGCATTCGCGCTTGCGCGTCCGTCGGAATCACCGCCGGCGCGATTCAATCCGCGATCTGACCGCCGATCGGCAGAATATGAACGCGATCCGCAGGCAACCCCAGCCGCCGGGCGGCGTTGCGGGTCGCATCGATCGGCTCCAGAATCGGCTCGTCGGCCAGATCGAAGGTGCCCCAGTGCATGGCCAGAAAGTGTTCGGCGTCCAGATCGACGAAGGCCCGCACCGCCTCTTCCGGGTCCACGTGCACTTCGCGCATAAACCAGCGCGGTAAATACGCGCCGATCGGCAAAATCGCCAGGGTCGGCGCGCCCAGGCGTTCGCGAATTTCTTTGAAATGAGGGCTGTAACCCGTATCCCCCGCGAAGAAGATGCGCTGGTCGCGAGCCGGCCGTTCGAACATCCAGCCCGCCCAGAGCGTTTCGTTACGGTCGGTGAGTCCGCGATTCGAAAAGTGTCGCGCGGGAGTACAATGGATGCGCAAAGGATCTCCGTTCCCGGCCGGATCGGCGAGGCGCGTCGGCAAATCGACGGACTGGTGCCAGTCCAGTTCCACGATATTGCGCAAGCCGGCCCGACTCAGAATCGTTTTGACTCCCAGGGGCACGGCGAAGAGCGGCTGGTAACGACGATCCAGTTCCAGCAGGCTTTCAATGTCCAGATGATCGTAGTGGGTGTGCGAAATCACGATGACGTCAATCGGCGGTAACTCCGCGAGTTGCAGCGGGAGCCTGGCCAGGCGCGCCGGGCCGGCGAAACTCACGGGACTGGAACGCGCGGCGAAGATCGGATCGGTCAAAATCGTGCGACCGTGAAACTCGATCAGAGCGGTGGATTGACCGATCCAGTGAGCGCGAAAGCGACGCGGCGGATTCGTCCGGAGTTCGGTCCGCAGTCGCTCTGCATCGATCGCTTCGCGCGGAATGCCGCTGTAGTCGCGCCATACTGTGAAAGGCCGACTCGCGATCCAGCCGAAGGATCGCAGGGCGGAGGCTTCATATACGGGCGTCCAGATATTACGGAAACCCTCGCCGGCCGGAAGATGATGTTGGGTATTATGCCAGGGCTGGCTGACGATTTCGAGTGCTTGCGCCAGGATCGCCGGCTTCGATGAAGCTGTCGCAGTCGCATCCGTTGTAGACCGGCAGGCTCCGCATAGACCTGCTACAAAAAGAGCGACTGCGGGTATCCATCGTCTGCTTCGCATACTGCATTCCAGGACGCATGTCGCAGGTACTGCGACACAGTCGGTCTCAGGTCTGCATTGAAACTAACGAAGCGCGGGTGAATCGGATACTGGAATTTCCCGGCCAGGATCAGTTGCGCGATTTCAGGCGATGGGCGATCGACTTTTTCGTTTCATGCCACAGAATGTGAGCCGCCGCGCGATACGGTCCAATGTCGAGCCGGGGGCTGCGCCCGCGGGCCAGGCGCGCGAGCTGAAAATTATAATAACCGCCTTCGCTCATCAGACTCAGGGCTTTCCCCACGCGAAAGCGCGGCAATTCGACCGCCTGCAATTCGCCGCTCAGAAAGCTGCGACCGAAAGCCGGATCCACGAGAAAGGGACGCGCCATACCGATCACATCGGCTTCTCGATTCTTCAGGGTGGCTTCGACGAACGCGCGATTACGAAAACCCCCGGTGATCATCAAGGGCAGCTTCGAGTGTTCGCGTACCCGACGGGCGAAGTCGATGAAATAGGCTTCGCGTTTGCGCGTGCTTTCTTTGACGTTAAGATCCATCATACTCGGGCTTTCGTAGTTGCCGCCGGAAATTTCGATCAGGTCCACGCCTTCGCCCTCCAGCATAGCGATCACCGCCAGGGAATCGTCTTCGCTGAAACCGCCGCGCTGAAAATCGGCCGAGTTGAGTTTCACCGCGATCGGGAATTCCGCGCCGACCGCCTCGCGTACGGCCCGGACGATCGTTAAGAGCAAGCGTGCGCGATTTTCGAGGGAACCGCCCCAGCGGTCGTCGCGTAAATTCGTGAGCGGCGACAGAAATTGACTGAGCAGATAACCGTGGGCCGCATGAATCTGGACTCCCGTGAACCCGGCGCGTTTACAAATCTCCGCGGTGCGCACGAAAGCCGCGATCAGGCTTTCGATCTCCGCTTCGAGCAACGGTCGCGGCCGGGCGTACAACTTCCAATCGGAGAGACCGACGTTCGAAGCCGATACAGGACTGTTGTTGACCAGCCGGGAGGTCTGGCGTCCCGGATGCGAAAGCTGCGCCCAGAAGTGCGCGCCCCCGGCGCAGGCGGCGGCGGTCCAGCGTCGCAAATCTTCGAGCGCGCGTTCGTCTTCCACGACGACGTTGCCCGCGGACTCCAGGCTTCTGCGACCGACGATAATATTGCCGCTGATCAGCAGCCCCGCCTGGTCGGCCCAGCTTTCGTACAGCCGCACATGCAACTCGTTGGGATTGTGATCGGCGCGGGCGATCCGTTCGGTCATCGCGGCCTTCGCCAGTCGATTTTTCAGGACTGCGCCGCAGGGCAAGGTGAGCGATGTTTCGAGCATATCTCCCGAATGTCGGGACCGGCGATATCGTCGACCGGTTTTTCCGTTCCCGGGTAAAAATACGGAGCCATGCGCACCCCTTCGCGCATGATCGCACGAGCGCTGACGAAGAATTACTTGAATCGCCGGCCGGACTCTTTATAAAGGTCGCATGCAGTCTGCTGGTTTTCATTCTTTATCTTCGCGTCGCGCCGGTCTCGTCGCCCTGATGGCGCTGCTGGCGTTCAGTCTCGCATTTTGCGGTGGAAAAAAAGCCTTTCCGGGGGCGGCGCTCGTCAATTCCCGCGGTCAGGTGACGCTGCTTCCGGCGAATGGTCAGCCGTACGCGTTCGAAGAAAGCATGAAATTCAAACCGGAAGGCCTGCTGCTGGAAGGCGACGCGGTACGCACCGGCGCGAATTCGCGCGTGGACCTGCAATTTCCCACCGGTCTCGTGATGCGGCTCGGAGCGAATTCAAACGTCCGGCTTTCGCGCGGTAAAATCCTGGGAGGCGAAAACTACGGTCAGGTCCTGATGGATCTGAAACAGGGCCGCCTGATGACCCGCAAGCAAAAGCTGAACGCAGGCTCACGGGTCGTCATTCGCACTCCGACCCTGGTCGCCTCGGTGCGCGGAACGGAATTTCTGGTCAAGCAGGACGGACCGGCCGGCGAAGTCCTCGTTCAGGAAGGCACCGTGCTGGTCAGCGACGACGATGAAATCCCGTCGGCGCCCACCACCCGCGATATTGACGGCCCCCCGACGCCGGAGCAGCCGGGCGACGAAGAACCCATCGATGATCCCTACGATACGCTCGACGAAGATCTCGAAGCGATTACGAACGGGCAGGAAGTCGACGAAGGCAATAAGATCGAGGTCACCGAAGACACCGAAGCGCCCGAAGAAGGCGACGTCGATGAACTGAACGACGACGACCGCGCGGAGCTGGAAGAAATGAGCGACGGCCTGGACTATATGGACGCCCAGGGTCTCGAGCAAATCGAAAGCATTCTGCAGAGTTTCGAAGAGGCGAAAGCTGAGATTCGCGAAGCGGTCGAAGAACAACGCGAAAAAAATCGCGAGATGATGGATTCCGAAAAGAGCCGCATGCGCGACGAATTCGAAGCTCAAAAGGACGCCATTCGCGGGGAAGGCGGCGTCAAAGACGCCCAGGGCGGAGCGCAGAGCGAATTGGACCGCATCAAGAATATGCAGTAGGCTGGTTTTATGTCCAAGCAGACTGGTTCCGGCGCTTATTTTATTTGCCAGCGGATAAAATAAGCGTTTGGCTGTCCGGGTCCGCATCGCCCGTGGGCCGGCCGCGAGCACGGCTCTCGCGATTGCGGATTCGAATTTCAGGAGCCATCTCTATGAACCGCACTTCTTCTTCGATTAGTAATAGCAGTAGTACTGCGCCGGACAGCGCCCCGGCGGCCGTCTACGACGAATCCCTGCACTATCCGCCGCCATGGGACCTGGCGGGGGAAGGTTTTATCTTCCCGGTTTTCGCGAACCGCGAGTACAATCTCGAACACGGTTTTATTGCTGAAGAGGACCGCGAAGTATATCGCGGCGGACTGGGCACCTGGATGCTCGTTAACTATACGAGCTCGAACGTGGGCCCCTATTTCGAATTGCTGTATATGCCGGGCAATTTCGAGTACCGGGGCAAATTGTACAAGCGGGTCACGAAGATTTACGTATCGTCGCAGCTGTCCGTTCGCGAAGGCATTCGCAATTGGGCCGTACCCAAAGAACTCGCCGATTTCGACTGGCAAAGCGACGGAGATTCGACCCACGTCGAAGTGCGCACGAAGGGCACGACCTTCTTTTCGCTCGACCTGACCCGCAAGTTTTTTTCGTTTCCGGTGCTTTCGCAACTGGTTCCGTTCGTGATGCTGCAGAAAGGACCGGAAAGCTATATTCGCACACCCCTCCAGGGCAAAGGCAAAGGACGCATCGCCCGCCTGGCGAAGCTTCGGGTGGATGAGACATATTTTCCCGACGTGAGCAAAGCGGGCGGCTGGAATACCGGCGTCGGCGTAAATCCCTTTCGTCTGGACTTCCCCGAACCGACCCACTTCCGATAATTCGCAGGCGGGTCTCCCCGAGTGCCATTCATCAGGTGCGTTTTATTAGGTGCGATTCAAATGATCTTTCTGAAATAGCGAAGCTTTTCGCTTGTCAGATTCCCCGGGCCGGGTATTCAAACACCCGTGCGCGCCGTAATTTACACCCTGTTGATCGTCTCGCTGCTCGGGAATATTTTCCTGGGCCTGCGCTATCTGCCCGGGCTGTTGCATCCCGTCGCGGAAGCCGCCGACAACGAAACGCAGGCGAAGGCCACCGGGGCCGCGTCCGCAGGCGGCGCCGGACGCGCCTATTTGGATCTGAATAACGTTCGCTTCTTCTGGAGCAAAGATCTGTTCGTCGAAACCGACGAGCTCAGTCTGGTGGCGATTCCAATTCCGCCGAACACGGTCGTCGATTTCGACAATGTCAACGGCTATCGCCTGGAACTGCTCAACGGCGAAGCGGAGCTCGCCCTGCCCACCCTGCAGTTCATCTTAAATGAAATCGTTTTCAGCTATTCCGGCAGTCCGCTGCGCAATCTCAAGATCGCGGCGTCCCGGGAAGTCGGCGGCAGCGCCGGCCGCAAGCTCGTCATCCAGGGCGAACTCAGCTTCGTTTTCTGGCTGGGCTTCGAAATGATCGCCGACCTGAAACTCGACGAAGAAAAGAATGTGCTCTATATCGATTCGGAAGGCGTCACGGCGCTCGGTATGCCCTTCGCGGGTGATCTGTTGAGTTCCATCGGCCTGGACTTAGAGGCCCTGGTTCCGGTCCCCAAAGACAGTCCGCTGCAACTCACGGGCAACCGTATGATCGTCGACCCCTATCGCCTCTTTCCCGCGCCGAGCTTTCGCGGCAATCTGGCCCAAATCGCACTGGAGCCGGATCATCTGCGAATGCGCTTCGCCGACTCCCGCCGCATCGCCTTCCCGCCGCTGCCCGAAGCCGATTCGAAGAGCGGGCTCTATATCTACCAGGGCGCGGTGAAATTCGGCAAGCTCCGCATGATCGACACCCGGCTGCAGATGGTCGATATGGATCAGACGAATCGTTTCGACTTCTTCGCGAAAGACTATCATCAGCAGTTGATTCGCAGCGACATTCGCATTGCGCTCGATCGTCAGGTGATCGCGCAGGTTCCCGACTACGGCTCCTGGGCGACGGGCACGGCGGATGCCGGCGACGACTGGTTTCACGGACTGAAACCGCTGGCCCTGGCGACTCTGGATTATATCGACGCTCTGCCGATTCCGGATCTATCGGACGCGCGCTGAGCAATACAGCGGCGCCCGCAGACCTATGGCGAAATCTTCACAGAAAAAAAAGCAATCCCGCGGCGGCGTAAAAACAACCGCGAGGCCCGCGAGAAAAGGCAAAAAGCCCGCCGGCAGTCCGAAGAAACGCGCCGCAAAAAAATCCGCCGCTAAAGCGACCGCCGCGGACCTGCCAGAACTCTATTGCGTCGATTCCAGCATCTATATCTTTCGCGCGTACTTCAGCATGCCCGATTCAATTCGCGATGAGCAAGGCCGGCCCGTCAACGCCGTCTACGGTTTCACCGACTTCATGATCAAGCTCATTCAGGAAGCGCGGCCCGAATATCTCGCCGCCTTCTTCGACGAAAGTCTGAATACCTCGTTTCGCAACGAAATCTACCCGCCGTATAAAACCAATCGGGACCTGCCCCCGCCCGATCTCGAGCGGCAGCTCAAACTCTGCAGGCAAATCAGCCGATTGCTCGGGGCGGGCGACTACGCGCACCCGCGTTATGAAGCCGACGACCTGATCGGCGCGTGCATGCATCGCCACCGCGCGAAATTCGGACGGCGGGTGATCGTCAGTTCCGACAAGGATCTCGCGCAGCTACTGGGACCGTCCGATGTACTCTGGGACTACGCCCGGGAACGGCGCTTTGATTCGGCCGGCATCGCCGAACACTTCGGCGTACCGCCCGAGCACATCGCGGACCTGCTGGCTCTGGCCGGCGACGCGGTCGACAATATCCCCGGCCTGCCCGGCATCGGCCAGAAAACCGCCGCGACGCTGATTCGCAAATTCGGCGGCGTCGGGGACATCCTGAAACGCACGGATGAAATCGCCGCCGACCGCGAGATTCGCGGCGCGGCGCGCATCGTCGCGACCCTGCGCGAGAACGCGGAGCTGGCCCGAACCTGCCTGGCCGTGACCCGCATCGCCGTCAGCGGTCTGCGCCAGCCTGGAGACTCAGTGCCCGCAGTCCGCCAGTTGAAGTACCGCGGGCCGGATACGAACGGCCTGGCGAAATTATTCGAAAGCGAAGGCTTCGGCGGACGCCTGCTCGGACGCATTGAAAAACTCACCGCGACTTGATACACTCAAACGCCGGGACAGTACGCCTGCGAAACGCGTCAGGACAATCAGTCCCGCAAACCGAATACCGCGTACGATCGATACGATTTCCAGTCGATGGGGATCACGCTGGCAGCCTCGTAGATCGGCAGGCGAATATTGCGCGGTTTGCCTTCTAACATAATGGGAGCGGAAATTACGAAACCGCCGCCTAAATGCTGCTGGGCGTTGCCCCCGATTATATTCGCGATTTCGCCGACCATTTCCCGGGCGACGCTGCCGCTCGGCGGCGTTCCTCCCAGAAACTCCGCTGCCAGCAGCTGGAGCATCGCCTCCGGACAGGTATAATAGATACAGCCGCTGCGGTCGCCGGAGACTCCAACGACGCCGGTATATTCCAGCAGCAGAGGCTCTTCGTCCGCCGGGCGTTCGAAGGGTTCGCCGGCCTCTGCGGCTTCGCCCGAGCTGCGCTCGAAATAGCGCAGAATCAGCTGTACCAAGTCTGCAAAATTCCCGGGCGCCACGCCGGGATGCTCCCCGCGCTCCGGCCAGGGGTCAATATAAAACCGGCGGCCGCATAGCTTTCCCCGTTTCACTCCCCGCGGGCCAGGAGCTCTTCCAGACGCGCGATCGCGCTGTGGTCGGGATCCAGCGCCTTCAGCTCTCCCAGAGCGACGCGGGCCGTCCCGTAATCCTGCTTCAGCCGGTACAGATCCACGAGATTCACCGCGTTTTTGAGATGCGCGGGATTCCGCAGCCGCAAACGGACGGCCGCGTCCAGGGCCTCCGCGAATTTGCCTGTCAGCTTATAGCCGTATCCGACCAGATACATCAGCTCTTCATCGCCGCACTCCAGGTTCAGCGCTTCGCCGCAGAGGACGCCCACATCTTTCGAGCGGCGTTCTTTGATCGCCAGGCGAATGTGATCGCGCAGCTCCGCCGGCTGTTCCGCGACCGTCGGAACTCCGGGGCGGGCGGGATCTTCGGAACCCGGCGTTTCCCCCGGGCGATATACCAGTCGCAATAACGATAGATCGTCGGTCAGGCTGCCCGCCGCGAGCAGGCCGCGCTCGATGGCCGCCAGTTCGCCGCGGCCTTCTTCGACCCGCCTTAAAAATTCGGTTTCGTCTTCGTTGATTCGGCGATTGCCGCTGTCTTCGAGCGTGCCGAGCAGAATATCGTCGCGACCGTCCGAGCCCGCCAGAATCATATCGCCTGGCTGCATCTGAAAGGTGTGCAGGCGAAAACTTTCCTGCAATCCGGGAACGCCCACTTTGCGCAGATACAGCTCCTCGTCGAGAAAACGGGCCCTGCCCCCGCGATAGAGCACGACCCAGGGATGCTCCGCGTTCAGAAAGAGCACCAGGCCGTTGCGATTGTCCACCAGCCCCAGCACGATGGAAATCAACATACTGCCATTAAAACTCGCAAAGACGTTCTGTAGCTCGAAGGCGCAGTCGCGCAGCCAGACCTCCGGAGATTTCGCGCGCATGGCGTCGCGTTCGTAGGTCCGGGTGAGCACAGAACGAAAGACCGTTCCCAGCACAAGCGCGCCGCCCGCGCCCTGCATGGATTTGCCCATGGCGTCCGCGTTGATAAAGACCGTATACTCGCGGTCGCGCAGGCGAATGGTGTCGGCCACCGAAATGTCGCCGCCGATTTCCGAATCCCATTTACGAAAGCGAAACTTCTTATTCTGGCGGGTTAAGAGATCGACCTCGACGGTTTCGCCGCGGCTGAAATCTCCGGCCAGTGGATTCAATAACAGCGACGTCAGAAAATAATCGCCGTCCTGGTGTTCTTTCAGGCGGCGCACTTCCTGCAGGGAATGCTGCAGCTCCCGGGTGCGGTCTTCGACTTCCTGTTCCAGATGTACGTTCAGCTCTTCGACCCGATCGGTGATTTCCATGAAACGATTGGCCATGATACCCGCCAGCCCTCCGACGAAAACCAGGAAGCTGTAGTTGGCGATCCGCCCGGAATGGATCACGTCTTCCGAGGCCAGGGTATCGTGTACGACCGACCCGAACAACAGCAGAATGCCCAGAATCAAATAGTACGCGTCGCGATTCTTGCGCGCCATTTCGCGCGCAATATAAAAGAAAACGTATCCAAAGTACAGCAGCAAGAACACATAGAACGCGTCGCGACAATACCGCATCAACTCCAGGCTGCCGAAGCCGGTCAACACGACCGCCCAGAGGCTCAGCAGGCCGTAGACCTGGCCCAGGCGAGTGTATCGGCCGTGAAAGAACTGCGTCATAAAATTCACGAACAAAGGCGGCAACGTGAATAGAATCATATGTTCGAGCTTGCGATGCACCAGGACGTAGTCCGCGAAAAAATAATCGCGAGTCGTGGTATTGGCCACGAACCAGTACATGCTCAGCAGAACCGCAAACAGGGCGAAGAACTTATTATAACGGTCGCGAGGGCGGCGCAAAAACAAAAGCAAATGATAGAGTCCGGACGCCAGATACAGCATGAGAAATCCGAAGCTGGTGATCTCGTCATAGAGATGCCGGCGAAAGACCCGGTCCGATAACCCGATGTCCATCTCGTCCATGATCTCCAGCGGATATTTGCCCGTATTATAGAGCGCGATAAAGAGCACATTCGGGCGATCGTCCGCCAGGTTCAGACGGTGAAACGGAATATCGCGTAGAAAGGGCCGCATGGCCGCTGCGCGGTACGGCTCCGCGGAACCGAGCTGACCGAAGAGCTCGCCGTTAATATACACATACGCCACGTCAAGCAGGCGACCGGCGTTGATCGCCAGGGGCTGACCGCCGATTAGATATTGATTCAGATGCGGCGGAATCTCCAGGCGCAGGGTTATCCAACCGGTGTAGCCTTCGAATTCGGGCAGCGCGGTGAAATTGATGGGAATCCCCGTCTTCTTCCAATCCGCCGGCCGGTATTCGCGCAGGTACGCTTCTTCAAAGCCGACGCGATACTCCCATTCGTCGACGACGACCACCCCGTCGGAATCGCCGACACAGCCGAACACCGACAGCAAACACCCGATCGCGACGACTCTCCATACGGTTCGCGCGCCCCAAAAGAAAACGCTTCGACCTCGACGCGATGCATATTCGTTTCGCATGAAAGCATATGACGAAGCGAAGGCGGAACGTCCATAGAATTTCTTTTTTGCAAAGCTTCCGAACGCTCCTGTGCGCAGGCGTTACAAACCGGTAGGCTGCTTTCGCGCGATACTGATTTGTGCGGCATCCACCGTGAAATAACACGCAAAAATCCGAGAAAAAATCTTGCCCGATGACAACCCGGAGCAGATCACCGTGGAATGCCGGGCAGTAACAAAATTCGAATCGCGCTGGGAGTCTTCGCAGCGCTGACCCTCTATCTGGCTTTCTGGCCCGTGCCGGTAGAGCCCCTGGCCTGGCAGGCGCCGCCGAACGCTGGATATACCGGCGATTTCGCGCCGAACAAGCGGCTGGCCGGCCTTGAGGCGACGTCGCTTCTGGCGGCCGGTTCGGCCGCGGATGTTGCGGGACCGGAAGACATCGCCGTCGACGCGGACGGCCGCGTGTATACCGGCACCGCCGGCGGTCAGATTCTGCGTTTCGCTGCGCCCCACGAAGGACGCCTGGCGGGCGAGCCGGAGGTCGTTGCGAATACCGGCGGCCATCCGCTGGGCATCGACTTCGACGCCGCAGGTAATCTGATCGTCGCGGACGGTTTGCGCGGACTACTGCAGGTCGACCCGGCAGGCGAAGTTACGGTACTTACAAACAGCGCCGCCGGAGTTCCAATCGGTTTCGCCGACGATCTGGACATCGCGCGGGACGGACGCATTTTTTTTTCGGACGCGAGCACAAAATTCAGCGCGGCTGAATACGGCGGCGTGGGTCCCGCCAGCCTGCTGGACCTTCTCGAACACGGCGGCCACGGTCGACTGCTCGTTTACGACCCGGCTTCAGGCGAAACGACGGTACTGCTCGAAGGGTTGAATTTCGCGAACGGCGTGGCCCTCGCCCGCGACGAAAGCTTCGTCCTGATCAACGAAACCGGAAGCTATCGGGTCTTGCGTTACTGGCTGCAGGGCCCGCGGGCGGTCGCCGATCAGGAGCCGGAGGAGTGGCTGAGCAATTTGCCGGGCTTTCCGGATAATATCGAACGCGATCGCAGCGCAGATTTATTCTGGATTGCTCTGGCCTCGCCCCGCAGCGCCGCTCTCGACGACCTGTCGAACAGTCCCGGTCTGCGCAAGCTCGTGCAGCGCCTGCCCGGATTTCTGCGACCGAAAGCGGCGCCGTATCTGCATATCATCGCAGTTGATCCCAACGGCGCCGTCGTACACAATCTCCAGGACCCGGATACTGAGTTTCATGTGAACACGTCGGTGTATGCGACCGCCGACATGCTCTTTCTCGGTAGCCTTGAGGAAACCGCGCTGATCGCGGTGAGCCGCGCGGAGCTCGGGCTATAAACAGACCGGCGGTGGCGCGCAGGCAAGCGACTACAGGGAAGATTCAAAGCGCTCATGGAACTGTTTACGGCCGTGCTCCTGGGAATCGTTTTGAGCGCGGTCTGCGGCATGCGCATCTTCGTGCCGCCCCTGTTCTTGAGCATTGGAGCCCAACTGGACTGGATTCCGCTGGCGGAAAGCTTCGCCTGGCTCGCGGCGCCCGAAGCCACGCTCGTGCTGGGGATCGCAACCTTGCTCGAAGTGGGCGCCTATTATATCCCCTGGCTTGACAATCTGCTCGACGCGCTCGCCACCCCGCTGGCGGTGATCGCCGGCACTTTGGTCGCCGCTTCGCAGTTTTTCGATATTCCTCTGATCGCAGACCAATCGCCGACCGTCGGCTGGGTGCTGGCGGCGATCGGCGGCGGCGGAACGGCCGCGATCATCCAGCTTTTGACCGTCGCGGTGCGCGCCGTATCGACCGGGGTCACGGGCGGCTTCGGCAATTTCATCGTGGCGACTTTCGAAGCGATTGCCGCGCTCTTTTTCTCGCTGCTTGCGATTCTCGTACCCTTCGTCGCGACAACCCTGCTGCTCGCGCTGGCGATCATGCTGGCCGTTTTAATCCAGCGCAACTACCTGCGACTCAGGCGGGGCCGCCAGCCCGCCTCGACTTCAGGTACAACAGTCACCGCCACCCCCGATCCCGACGACGGGGAAGCTGCGGGCAAAGGAGCGGAGCATTGATCAGCGCCCCATCCCGATCCGGGGGCTCCCGTACATGGGCGCTGGCATTCGCTGCGTTACTGGGAATCTCCGCTGCGGCCGCCGCCTGCTCGTCTGATAGCGCGACCCAACCGGTCGCGGTCCAGGGTCGCCTGGAACTGAAGACGGGCGATTTGCAGTCGGCCATGCCGCTCGCCGGAGAATGGGAGTTTTTCTCAGGCGCGTTTCGCGCAGCGGCGGCCGGTGATGCGACCGAAAGCGCGTATATCGAAGCGCCCGCTCCCTGGAACGGCCAGATCCCGGGCGTTGGAAAGGCCCCGCTGCCCGGCCCGGGCTTCGGCAGCTACCGCCTGCAGATCGAGATGCCCCCGGCAAACCACGACCGGGTCCTTGCCGTGATGGTCAACGGCATCTATATGGCCAGCCGCCTCTACGCGAACGGTCAGCTCCTGAGCGCCGCCGGCGAAGCCGGCACGACGGCGGCGACCACCCGGGCCGGCTGGCGACCGGGCACCACCGAATTCATTTTGCCGGCCCGCACGCCGTCGGTCGAATTGTTGCTGCACGTTTCGAATTTTCATCATCGCCTGGGCGGCCTGCGCTTCCCGATCTATTTCGGCTCGGCGCAGGCCGTACGCGAGCTGGAACGGGGGCGTCTGAATTTTGAAGTCTTCGTTCTGGGCGGCCTGGTATTCATGGCCGTCTATCATCTGTTGCTCGTTTCCGTCCGGCGGCGAGATCGGGCGCCCGTATATTTCGCCCTGCTCGCATTACTGACGGCCGCGCGTTTCGCGATCACGGGCGAACGTATGGTCCTGCGAGCCTGGCCGGAACTGCCGGTGGAGATGGTGTTGGGCTGGACCTACTATACCTGGTTTCTCAGCCTGCCGGTATTTATCGCGTTATTGCGTTCGGTCTTTCCGCATGAATGCCGCGTCGCCTGGTTGCGGTATTGTTTGGTCGCCTCCGGAGCCTTAACTCTCGTTTTTTTAATCTTACCGCTCAGACTGGCGGTCTATAGTTTACCGGTGGCCAGTCTGATCACCGCCTGGGTCGCGCTGTACATGGTCTATGTTCTCGTTCGCGCGCGCTGGAACGAACGCGACGGCTCGACCGTGTTCCTGGCCGGAGCGGTCGGACTGACGGTCACACTCTTGCTGGACCTGGCGACGGCCAACGAATTGATTCGCATGGGCTTCGTCGGACCGGTGGGCGTGATCTTTTTTTTCCTGTGCGTGACTTTCGTACTCTCCACCCGCTTTTCGCGTGCCTTTTATACCGCCGAGATCAGCCAGCAGGATCTCGAAGCGAAAGTCGCCGAACGCACGACCGAACTGCGCGCCGCCCGCGATACGGCTCTGGCCGCCAGCCGTTCCAAATCGGAGTTCCTCGCGAATATGAGCCACGAAATTCGCACGCCCATGAACGCAATCATCGGCATGGCCGATCTCCTGCTGGAAACGAAACTCTCCGGCGAACAAAACCAGTACGTGCGCATATTTCGCAACGCCGGCCAGGTGCTCCTGACTCTGATCAACGATATTCTGGATCTATCCCGGGCCGATTCCGATCAGGTGGATTTTCAGGATTCAGTCTTCGATTTGTCGGAACTGATTCAGGAAACCGTCGAAATCATTCGCATCAGCGCCGCCGGCAAAGGCCTGGCCCTGGACGCCGTCGTCGAAAGCGACGTACCGCGATTCGTTCGCGGCGATCCGGGCCGACTCCGGCAGGTTTTGATCAATCTACTCGGCAATGCCGTAAAATTCACCGAGATGGGCCGCATCGATTTGAGCGTCCGCCTCGCCGGCGATGCCGCGGCGCCGGACAGCACGCCGCTTGAATTCTGCGTACGCGATACGGGCATCGGCATCGCGCCCGCCGATCACTCCGCGGTCTTCGAAAAATTTCGGCAGGTGGACGGCACGATCAGCCGGCGGCACGGCGGTACCGGACTGGGTCTTTCGATTTCGAGAGTCATCATCGAAAAACAACAGGGACGCATCTGGCTCGAGAGCGAACCCGGCCGCGGCTCGGCTTTCTATTTTCAGCTGCCGCTGCCCGCGGTCCACGAGCTGCCGGCGAGCAGCGATCGGAGCCCGTCCACGGAACATCGATTCGAATCGCCGGCGACGGTCACCGCGAGCGGCCGCATCCTGCTGGTCGAGGATCAGGAAGACAATCAGATGTTGATCCAGGCTTATCTCAAAAAAACGCCCTATACTCTCGAGCTCGCCGAAGACGGGGCCGAAGCCCTGATGAAATTTCAACGGGAGGCCTACGATCTCGTGTTTATGGATATTCAAATGCCGGGCATGGACGGCCTTACCGCGACGCGCAAAATCCGCGAATGGGAGCGGGAACAGAGCCTCCACAGGACGCCGATCGTGGCGTTGACCGCATACGCTTCCGGCGAAGATCGGGATCGAACGGTTCTCGCCGGCTGTGACGATCACGTGAGTAAACCTGTTCGCAAAGAACATCTGCTGCGTGTTGTGCAGCAGTACATGCGGGGCCTGCCCCGCGAAAATATGGTGGACGAAGCTTCCGGGCAACCGCAGCATTCCGATTGAGTACGGAACGCCGGTGGATCGAATTTCGCAGACACTGTATGCGGCGTGGGAAAACTACGGCGACGCACGAACGATTTCCGGCATCGTCGAGGTCAGCGCCCGGGTTTCGACCAATCAGGTGTTTCGCCTGGAATTGTCCGACCGCAGTACGATCATCGCCAAGGTTTCGTCGTACGGCAGTTACTACCTGTTTCGCGAAGACCACGATCGATTGCATCTGCTCAACGCTCTTCTGGCCGAAACCCGCTACTCGCATCTGCTCGCGGACGCTTTACTGAAAGACGATCGCATCTATACGTACTATAACGATCGCGTATGGGCGATTTTTTACCAGGACGTGCCCACCCGTCATTTTTTGCCGCGCATCCTGCGACCGGGTCAGATCGCGACGCTGGGCCGGCGGCTGGCGGAATTTCACCGGCAATGCGAACAATTCGTCCAGCGCATTCCGCTGACTTCCAAATCCATCAAATCCGATATCATCCACCTGCTGGAGCTCGTGCGCTTAAAATACTCAACGAAGATCTTTCATCTCCGGCCGCGGGCGCTGCGCATTCTCGAAGAGCACTGCGAAAGCTTTCTGAGTACCCTCGACCGTATTCGCTACAGCTACCGGCAAAAGATTCCGGTATTGATCGACTGGAATCTGGGAAATTTTTCGGTGAATTTCGCGGGGCAGTACGAAGAACCCATCGATCAACAGGTCGATGATTTCGAATTGTTCAGTCGCTGGGACTACGACTGGTTTCGCATCGAACCGGCCGTCCTGGATTTTTATTTCTGCGCCCGGGTCGCCAGTAAGATCGGCGACCGCACCGACTTCAGCTACCTGGCGAATCCGCTTTTGGAAGAACGCTTTCACATCTTCCTGAAAGCCTACCACGCGATCCGCCCGCTGACCGAGGCGGACCTGTTGTTCTTAAAAGAGGCTTATCGCTTTTTCATACTCAACTACGTGATTCTGGAAGGCGAACACTTCTTTCGCCAGAGCTACGCCGAACGGCTGCGCAACGAGGCCATCGAAGTCTATCTGCCCGCGCTGGAACGCCTGGACTTCAGCAGTCTGGTTCGCGTCCTGGATCCGTAAGCGGGAGTGAATACTCGCGGCGAAGCGCAGCGCGACGAGGCCCACTTTAGCGACACACGCGCTCGCGATCAGCGCTTTCCACTTTCAGTGGCCAGCCGAACGCTCCCAGCGCAATGCGCGCCAGCTCGTAAATCCGCGTCCAAAAAGGATCATACGCATCCGTCAGTGCCATAGGGCCGCCGGCACCCGGCCCGGCCGCGTATCCAGACCGCTCGCCGCGGCCTCTCGCTCCGACCGGCTGCGACCATACCGCCGCATTCGAAGCTCCCGAAGCCAGACGCAGCGCCGTGTCGATCGACGCGATGACCCGTTTTTGCTCGGCGGTCCAGCCGGAACCGTGCGCGGCTTCCGCCTGCTTGCGGGCCCGTTCAAATCCCAGGATCAGATCGTGCGGAACGCCGGGGCTGGCGGGAAACGGCGATCGCTGCAGGCTTTCAGCGCCTGTGGCGAGGCCCTGCAATACGTTCATCAGTGAAGGAAATACCTGCTCCATGAGTTTCGCAACCCTACAGGTACTAAATAATCATAACTAATGATCGGCAAGCCGAAACCGGAGCCTGCGCCAAAAAATCGGAGCCCGCGAAAGTGGAATCATTTAGAGCGCGCGCTCCAGTATCTCCGTCAATTCCGAGTCGTTCAGCTCCAGGCAGTTCCCGCGCATGCTGCTCGATCGCTTCGATTTAGAGACGATCGCCGCCATATCCGGCTGGCCGACGCCGAATTCGCGCAGCCCTTTGATTCCCAGGTCCGTACACAGTCGGCGCAACCATTCGACACCCGCTTCGATCGAAGCGTCCGCTCGGCCGGTGAGCAATACCGCGACCTCCCGATAGCGCCGCAGATACTCGCTCCGCTCGGCGACCGAAAGCCGTGCACCGGACTCGTCGGCGCGCAGAGCCGTCACATTCGCTTCGATGACGATCGGCAGAAGACGCGCGCAAACCGCGCCGTGCGGAATAGGAAACATGCCGCCCAGGGGGCCCGCGAAACCATGCACGGCACCCAGCCCCGAATTCGCGAGGGCCAGTCCGCCGGCGAGGCTGGTAAAACACAGATCCGTGCGCGCGGCCAGATCGCCCGGCTCTTCGCAGGAACGCCGCAGACTGCGCGCGCTGCGCCGTACGCCTTCCCGGGCCAGCCCGTCGGTCAGCGGATTCGCCTTATTTGAAACGAACGGTTCAATCACCTGGGTCAGCGCGTCCAGACCGCAATCCGCGGTAACGGCGGGCGGACAGCTCAACGTCAGTTCCGGATCCACAACGGCCGCATAGGGCAACAGCTCTTCGCCGCGCATGCTGACTTTGACGCGCTCATTTTTGGCGCCCAGCACCGCGTTGCGGGTCACTTCGGATCCGGTTCCGGCGGTGGTCGGAACGGCGATGACGGGCAGGCCCGGGTTCTGCAAAGGACGCCCCGCCCCGACCACCTCGAGATAGTCCAGCGGTTCTCCCGGATTGGCGCTCAGCGCCGCGATCGCCTTACCCGCGTCCAGAACGCTGCCGCCGCCGACCGCCAGGACCATACCCGCGCCGAATTCCCGCGCCCGGGCCACGCCGCGTTGCGCGTCTTCAATGGACGGTTCGCCGCCGATCGATACAATGTCGCACTCGAAACCCTGTCCGGCGAGCGACCGGCGGAGCGGAGCCGTGCGCTCGGGATTTCGACCGCAGACGAAGAGCACCCTGGACCCGGCGGTCGGATCGGCAGCTCCGGGAGTCGCCTTCGCCTGCAGTCGGCGATCGCTCAAGATTTCCGGTAATCGCGCGGCGGCGCCGGGACCGAAATGAATGCGTCCGGCGGTCTGGAACTGAAAGCTGGAATCGGTCGGCATGCTGCAGCAATCGCGCAGGGCTCGCGTGCGGCAAGTGATTCGCCGGCCAGGACCTCGAAGAAGGATTCGCACTTGCAAAGCTGCGGGAAACGCGGAAGCTGTGCCTGTACTATGATCGCCAATTCCACCGCCGCATTTGAAATTCCTGCCGGATTCGAAGAATACCGGGAGCTCCTCCAACTGGCCGGCGATTTCGCAAAAAGCGACGTGGAGCCCGCGGAAATCCAGGGCGACGCCAGCGAGACTTTCGACCGCAGCCTTTTCACTCGCGCGGGCGCGCTGGGTTTAACCTCGATCGTCGCACCGGAGGACTGCGACGGCATGGGCCTGGGATACGGTATCTACGCTCTGATTCTGGAAGAGCTCGCCACCGCCAGCTCGGCTTTCGCGGTGACCATCGCCGTCAACGGACTGGGACAGATCATCCTGGAAAAATTCGGCAGCCCCGAACAGCGCGCGAAATGGCTTTCGCCGATGGCGCGGGGCGAGCATCTCGGAGCCTTCGCCCTCACGGAAGCTCACTGCGGCTCCGACGCTGCGGCCCTGCGCACAAGCGCCCGCAAATCCGGCGACGAGTACATTCTAAACGGCGGTAAGCAATTCATCACTCACGGCGGATACGCCGATTGCTATCTGGTGCTGGCCCGCACGGCAGCGCCGGAACAGGCGGACGCGCCCAATCATAAAACCATCTCCTGTTTCTACGTCCCCGGCGACGCGGCCGGGCTGAGCGCGGGCGCCCAGGAAAAAAAACTGGGCTGGCGTTCGAGTCCGCTCTCGTCGCTGATCTTCGAAGACGTGCGGGTGCCGGCGGAGAACCTGATCGGCAACACCGGCGACGGTTTCTCGATCGCCATGCAGGCCCTCGACTCGGGTCGGATCACAATCGCCGCGACCGCGGTCGGCATCGGCCGGCGGGCGCTCGCCGAAAGTCTGGAGTATTCTAAAAGTCGGGAAGCCTTCGGCCGACCCATCGGTGATTTCCAGGGACTGCAGTGGATGCTGGCCGATATGGACACGCAACTCGCGGCGGCGCGTTTATTGGTACTCGAAGCCGCCGGCCGCAAAGACCAGGGCCAGCCGTTTTCCCGGGAAGCCAGCCGCGCGAAGCTGTTTGCCAGCGACACCGCCATGCGACTGGCCACCGACGCCGTACAGATTCTCGGCGGCTACGGTTATATGCGCGAATATCCGGTCGAGAAACTGCTGCGCGACGCGAAGGCCACCCAGATCGTCGAGGGCAGCAACCAGATCCAGCGCAATATCATCGCCAGGCGCTTGTTCACCTGAGCCCGCAAAATCCATGAATTCGAAAAATCGCAAACCGGCCGGCCCACAAAACCGTAGTACCAGCGTGTCACTGTCCCCTTCGTCCCGTATTCGCAAATCCGCAGCTCCGCGCCTCAAAGCGTCCGGCTGGATTCTGGGCCTCTTGCTGGCCGCCTTTCCCGCCGGCTGCATGCCCGTGCGCAATCTGCTGCAGCCGATTCGCGCGCTGGCCGGCGATACCAGCATCCAGACCAATTTGAGCTATCGCCCGGAATCCAAAAACCCGCGTCATGAGCTGGATCTATTTTTGCCGGGCGCGGAAAACGCCCCGCGCGGACTCGTGCTCTTCGTGCACGGCGGCTTCTGGACCAATCAGGATCGTCGCTATATGCGGCCCGTCACCGGCCTGTACTGGAATATAGGTTACGGACTCGCGCGCGCAGGGTATGCGACAGCGGTGCTGAGTTATCGCATCAGTCCGGAAGCGGCGATTGCTGATCAGCTGGCGGACGTGCAGAGCGCTCTGCGGTGGGCCGGCGACCGGCTCGATACCTGGAACGTGGCCGGCGACCGCCTGTTTTTGATGGGCCACTCCGCGGGAGGCCACCTGGTCTGCATGGCCGCTCTCGAAACCCCGGAAGTTCCGCTGGGGGGAGTGGTCGCCCTTGCGCCCGTGCTCGATATTGCCCACATGCGCGACGCACAACCGGCGGATTTTAATAAACGGGTCACCGAACCGGTGTTCGGCGCCGCTGCGACGGCCGCCGAACTGAAACGCTGGTCGCCGGGTCTGCGCTGGACTGCGAATGCAAAATCCACCCCGCTGCTCGTGATAACCGGCGAAAACGACTATGCCTTTTTGAAAACCCAGGCAGCGGAATTCGCGGCGCGAGCATCCGGACGCAGTCCCGGAGTGCGCTTTGACGAACTGCCCGAACTGAACCACGCGGATCTGGTTCTGGAGTTCGACGCCGATCCGTCGCCGGTGCTCCCGCCGATTCTGGAATTCCTGGCGGATCCGGCCGGCAGTGTAAACGCGGGTTCGGCCGGTCGCGTATCGCAGGCACAGGCGAATGGGGCCGCTCCGTGAAGCGCGCGCTCCTGTATACGACGATACTCGCCGGTGCGGTCGCACTGCCGCTCTTCGCACAGAATCCCGAGTCGGGCGACGAAGCTCCTGAAGCGAACGCGCAGTTGAAAGCGAATGCTCAGTTAGATGCGAACGCGCTGCCGGGTTCGCTGCTGCTCGGAAGCGGCGCGGGAGCCGTCTGGGAGATTCTGGAGCCCGGATTCTCGAATCCTGCCGGAGATCTCTCCGCCGCCGCTCCGGCGCGGCGGACTGTGACGGTGCCGGCGGATCTCTTTTTGGAGGGCGTGGACGCCGGGGCCGCCCCGGATCGCTCGCTCTGGTATCGCACGCGTTTTGAGTTACAAACAACGCCGGATTCCCCGATGGCATTGCGGCTGGGCCAGATCAGCGATCGCGATCGCACGTATTTAAACGGCGTGGCCATTGGCGCAACCGGCGTCTGGGACGCCGATCGGGCCCAGGCCTACGACCGCGTACGCATCTACCAGATTCCGCCCGGAATCCTGCGCCAGGGCCCGAATGTGTTGCATATTCAAGTGCAGCCCTATTTTGAGAAAGAGTACGGCCTCTATCGCGGTCGGCTGGAACTGGGTTCGGCAGACGCGGTCTGGCGCGCGTTCTATCTGGAGAATACGTACCAGGCCTTCGCGCTGATCGCCTATCTGACCTTCGGCCTGTACTTTTTGTTATTCTATCTGCGACGCCGTCACGACCGCGAAAATCTATTTTTCGCGCTGTTCTTGCTTTCGCTCGTGATCTACAGCTTGCTGGGCACCCAGTTTAAGTACATTCTGGGCTACGAGCTGTACACCCTCAAACGCATCCAGACCATCGCCGTCTTCGTGACGGTACCGCTTTTTTATCTATTTCTGCGCGAGTTCTATACCCTGCCGGCCCGCATCGAAAAGCTCTGGGACCGCATCGCGTTACTCGTGCATCTGATTCCGTTGACGGGCGTCGGCATCGTGCTCGTTTCCGAATCGACCGAAGTCTGGCAGTGGACCGTGAATACGATCGTACAGCCGGGCTGGCTGCTCTATGTCGTCGCGATATTGTTTATCCTCGTCCGCGAAGCCTGGCTCGGGAATCGGGACGCCTGGATCATGCTCGCCAGCACCGGCCTGTTGCTCGTCGCCTTGATCCTGGATATTCTCAGCGGCCGGGCGATCATCAATCTCCCGCCGCTCTTGACGTACGGTTTCGTGCTCTTCGTTATCAGCATGGCGCTCGTGCTGGCGAATCGCTTTGTGCGTCTGCACGACGAAACCGAAGACTTAAACGAGCGACTCGCGGAGTTCAATGCGGCGTCCCGGCGCTTCGTTCCGTTTGAATTGCTGGAGATGCTCGACCGCGGATCGATCGTCGACGTGAGCCTGGGCGATCAGGTGCAAAAAGAGATGACCGTACTCTTTTCGGATATCCGGGCGTTCACCGAGCTCTCCGAACAGATGACGCCGAAAGAAAATTTCGCTTTTATCAATTCGTATCTGCGGCGCATGGGCCCGGTGATTCGCGAACACCGCGGCTTTATCGATAAATATATCGGCGACGCGATCATGGCCCTCTTTCCGGGCTCGGCCGACGACGCCTTTGCGGCGGCGCTCGCCATGCAGTCCGCGCTCAACGAATGGAATCTCCGGCGCGCGAAACACGATATGCAGGCGATCGAAATCGGCGTGGGGGTGAACCACGGCCGTCTGATGCTCGGCACCATCGGCGAAAACGAGCGCATGGAAGGCACGGTAATCTCGGACGCGGTCAATCTGGCCGCGCGCATCGAAGGGCTGACCCGCATGTACGGCGCGGCGATTCTCACAGGCGACGCCACGATCCAGACGCTGGAGGGGACCACGCCTCAAAAGAAATACGTCTTCCGGCGTCTGGACCGGGTGCGGGTCAAAGGCAAACAGGAGATCATCGATCTGTACGAATTGCTGGACGCGCTCCCGGAAGCGCAACGCGAGCTACGCCAGCGCACCGCGGAGCGCTTCGCGGAGGGCCTGGATTTGTATCTGGCGGGCAGCTTCGCGGAGTCCGCGGCCGTATTTACCGAAGTCTATCGCAGCGACCCCGAGGACCGGGCCGCCCGCCTGTACATCCAGCGCTGTCGTAAACTGGAGGCGGCCGGAGACCGCATCGAGTGGGACGGGACAACTGTTTTGAAAAACAAGTGACAAAATAATGAAATTGGTAATTTTGTCGTCTTATTCTGAGAAGTCCTTATGAAACCCAATGCAGCTACCGCCGACCAAACGGAACATAATATCTCGATTCATAAACTGATCGAAACCGCCTCGATTTACACCTTTCCCATCCTGTTCGCGATCTTTCTATACTACGCGATTTCCCTGCTGTTCGCCGCGGGTCTCACCTGGAGCATCGCGCTCTTGTTTTTGATCGGCTGGCTGGCCGGCGACTGGCTGACGGGCATGGTGCACTGGTTCTGCGACACCTACGGCAGCGAAGACACCCCCCTGCTCGGGCAGGCGATCATCCAGCCCTTTCGGGAACATCATGTGCTGCCCGAGAAGATCTGCAGCCACGACTTCGCTCACACCAACGGAAATTCATTTCTGCTCGGGGTGGTTCTGGTGACTCCGTTTTTGATCGCGCTGATGTTGTGCGAACCCGGCGATACGGTCCTGCCGATTGCGGCGACCCTGATGGTCTTTACGGGCATCTTCAGCTGCCTGGCCAACCAGGTGCACAAATGGTCGCATGCACCCCAGGCGGAGCTGCCGGGAATCGTGCGCTGGCTGCAAAAGCACCACCTGATTCTGAATCCGGAACACCATCAGCTGCATCATACCAAACCCTTCGATACGAACTATTGCATCTCGTGCGGCTGGATGAACCCGGTCCTTGAATGGACCCGCTTCTTTCGCGGCATGGAAAAGCTGCTGGCCCTATTCGGTCTCCAACCCGCTCATGATGAACCCGCGGCTCGCGGCCTGCCGGCGGCGGTCGTGACCGAAAAACGCGCTACGTCCTGATAGCTGAGACGGCTGCGGTCGTTCATCGCCGGGCTTGCGACGCGCCGTCCGGGCGCGCGCGGTCTGTGCAGCGGTTGCGCCCGGTCTATTTTTTGGTTTTGTGCAGGCCCGTCTTGCACCACGGGCAGTGGCTCCAGTAGGCCTTGAGCACGCCCCACCCGCACGAAGGACAACGTTCGTGGTGATCGACGATCTTCCACTTCTGCTTCACTTTGCGATTGCACCACGGACAATAGCGCATGTACTGCATGAGGCCTTTGCCGCAGGCGCGATTCGTGCAACGGGTAACGTAGCGCACATCCGGATACTCGCGCTCGCTTTTTTCGCCGACCGCGGCGCCGTAACACCAGGGGCAAAAGCGCCAGTCGGCTTTCATGCCCCGATTGCAGCGTGGACACTGGTAGGGAAATTTCGTTTCGCTTTTGAATTTCGCCTGAGACTTCCCGCACCACGGGCAGGCCTGCATATGCTCGGAGACAGGCCCGTGGCAGGCCGGGCATTCGTGCCGCGCCTGGAGCTTCCGGCCGTGTTCACGCAAAAAGAGCTTCAGTCGCAGCTTGCGCAGATCGTCGCCGTTTTTTGAAGCCCGCTTCTTACGCTGGCGGGTTCCAGGGGTGCGCAGCGCCTTCGATTTAATCCGCTGAAAAGCACGCAGCATCTGCCCGGCGTCCCGATAACGATAGTCCGGCTCCGGATCGACGGCCCGAGAGAGCCAGTCCACGAACGCCGGACGGAAGAGTTTGCGCAAACGCTCATGGCCGGCCAACGGCGCGCGAAAGGGCCACTCTGGCAGCTTGCCCGAAAACATGCGCCACAGCACCAGCCCGGCCGAAAATACGTCTGATGCGAACGAAGCGCGGCCCATCGCCTGCTCGGGAGGCATATAACCCAGGGTTCCGGAACCGGAAACCTGCATGGTCTTGCGCGCCACCCGGGCGATTCCGAAGTCGGTGATGCGCACCCGGTTGCCCGGGAAGAGTACGATATTTTCCGGTTTGATATCGCAGTGCACGATGTTGTGCGCATGCGCCGCCGCCAGCCCCTCCAGGATCTGCTCGGCGTACGAAAGCGCCGTTTTGATCGAAAGCCTGGTTTTCAGGCGATCGTGCAGGGACTGTTCGCCCAGGGGCAGCGCGATCACGAAGCGCCCGTCCACCACCGCGGCGTTTTTAATCGGCAGAATATTGGGATGATCCAGCCCGGCGCTGACCCGCGCCTCTTTGCGAAAAAACTCAAGGGCCCGCGGCGTCATGACGTTCTGATGCGGAATCTTGAGCGCCACCTGAATGCCTTCGATGGTATCCCGGGCGCGGTACACGCGGGCGAAGCCGCCTTCCGCCAGCATGCATTCGATGCGATATTTGCCGAGCCGGGACCGGGCTTTCAGTTTATTGGGAGGCGACGGCATCTATTCTGTGAATCGGAAGCTGAAGTCGAAGTCGGTTCGAGATACCGGGAACGGAAGACGAGCTGCTCCGGTGAACTCGCTGAATTCACTGCACTCGTAGAATTCAATCCAGAGCCGACACCGCTCCGCTACGCAGAATCCAACCCGGCTCCGAATTCCGCGCACGACTTCTCCAACCCAAAAAAAATATTCGCACAGAATCGCGAGCACAAAATATAAAACCGGCGTCAGGTCGCGCAAAGCAGTTGATTCCCGGGGCCATTCGGATTGTCTGGACAGACTCATGAGTTCCGGCATCCCCGACAAGCGCCCTGCGATTCGCAACTTCGGCATTATCGCGCACATCGACCATGGCAAGAGCACCCTGGCCGATCGGCTGCTGGAAATCGCCGAGGTCACCAACAATCGGACCAAACGCGACCAGATTCTCGATACGATGGACATTGAGCGGGAGCGCGGCATCACGATCAAATCCAATTCCGTAACCTTCAACTATCACTCCAACGCGACCGGCAAAGACTATATTTACAATCTGCTCGATACCCCCGGCCACGTGGATTTCACTTACGAAGTCTCACGCTCACTGGCGGCCTGCGAAGGCGTTCTCTTGCTGGTGGACGCGACCCAGGGCGTCGAAGCCCAGACCCTGGCCAATCTCTATCTGGCCATGGAAGCCGATCTGGCGATCATTCCCGTAATTAACAAGATCGATCTGCCCGCTTCGGATATTCCGCGTACCCTGAAGCTCATCGAGAATACCCTGGGACTGGATCCGGAGCTGGCGATTCCCGTTTCGGGCAAGACCGGCGAAAACGTCGAAGCGATTTTAGAGGCGATCGCCGAACAGATCCCCGCTCCGGCCGGCGAATTGAACGGCCCCCTGCGCGCGCTGATCCACGATTCGTATTACGACGCTTATACCGGCGCGGTCATGAAAGTGCGCATCTTCGACGGCGCTTTGAAAAAGGGCGAACGCATTCGCATTATGAGCACCGGCAACGAATTCGGCGTGACCGAGCTGGGGGTTACGACGTTAACGAATCAGCCGACCGACCGGCTGGTTGCCGGAGAAGTCGGCTATATCATCGCCGGCATTAAATCAGTCGAAGACACCCCTGTTGGTGATACGGTTACCACGGCCGACCGGGCGGCCACCGAAGCCCTGCCGGGATACCAGGAAGTCAAGCCGATGGTCTTTGCGGGCCTCTTTCCGGTCAACGGGGAGGACTACGAGCCGTTGAAAGACGCCATTCAGAAGCTGAAGCTGAACGACGCGGCCCTGATGTTCGAACCCGAGTCGAGTCCGGCGCTGGGTTTCGGTTTTCGCGTCGGCTACCTGGGCCTCCTGCATCTGGAAATCGTGCAGGAACGCCTGACCCGGGAATTCAACCTGGCCCTGCTTTCGACCGCCCCCACCGTAAAATACCGCGTGACCACGGTCAAAGGCCAGACGATTGAAATCGACAATCCCTCGAAATGGCCGGCGGGCAATACCATCGAAAAAATGGAAGAGCCCTATGTCCGCGCGAATATCATGACCCCACCCGACTACCTGGGCAATATCCTGACGCTGACCCAGGAGAAGCGGGGCGTTCAGGAAAATATGATCTATATGGACGACGGCAAGATCCAGCTCGTCTATTTGCTGCCCCTGGCCGAACTGATCTTCGAATTCTACGACAAACTCAAATCCCTGTCGAAAGGCTACGCATCCCTGGACTACGAAATCATCGGCTACCGCGAAAGCACCCTGGTGAAAGTCGACATTCTCGTGAATGCGCATCCCGTCGACGCCCTGGCCATGATCGTGCATCGTACCCGCGCCGAAAGCCGGGGCCGCACCCTCGTGGAAAAACTCAAAGAGATGATCCCGCGTCACCAGTTCCAGATCCCGCTGCAGGCGGCGATCGGAGCCAAAGTAGTGGCCCGTGAAAATATCTCGGCCCTGCGCAAGAACGTAACCGCCAAGTGCTACGGCGGCGATATATCGCGAAAGCGCAAGCTCCTTGAGAAACAGAAAGAGGGCAAAAAAAAGATGAAGCAAATCGGCAACGTGGATATTCCGCAGGAGGCCTTTCTTGCGATTCTCAAAACCGACGATTGAGCCGCGATCCTTCGGCGCCGCCCTGAGCGTGGCGGTCCTGATGGGGTCCTGCTATTCGCCGCCGGCGATTCTGGAACGACGCTTTCATCCCGAAGCTGTATACCTACGCCACGCGAATTTTGAATTTCGTTTTGAATTCCTGGATTCGCAGCGCCTGCTCGACCGCGCGCGCTGGCTGAACAGCGGCGCCCCCGCCGTGCAGTCGCGCGCGACCACCGCGGCTCCGACCTTCCCGGCCGCCCGACGCGCGCCGGATCTCACGGCGATTGAAATCACGGTCTTTCACTACGGAAACGCCCCCGCGTCCGTCGATTTCCAACGCTTCAGAATCCATCCGTCGCGCGATACAGACGCGACAGGCGACTCTCCGGCCGCGAATGCCGGCGGCGTTGTAGATTCGCGCGCTCCGCTTTCGGTCGAAGCTGTGCGTCCGATTTATGCCGCAGAGTTTCGGCAGCAGTACGCCGGCCGCGCGATCGGAGCGCTGGCCGCCATCGATTTCGCGTTCGTGCAAAACGAGGTGCATCGTTTCTCACAGCCACTGCCCGATTGGTACGCGAACTACAACACCGCCCGGACCGACGACACGGTTTCGGAGGCGGAACGAAGCCAGCGCGCGAAGCTTCGCGATCAGGCAATCGACGATCTATCGCGGGCGGAGTCAGGTCGCGGCCGCCTGGACCCCGGCGGCGAAATTCGCGGCATCGTGTTGTTTCCGCTGCTTGCGGAAGATCGAAACTACGTCCTGCGCTACGCGGCATCGCGCGATGATCGCGGCTTTGCTGTACCGGAGCTGCCCTTCGCCTATCGCACACGGGGCCGCTATGCCGGCAGCGAGCGAGGCGCGTTCGCGACGCTGCTGAAATCGCCAGGCGCAGCGTCAGCCGATGATATGGATCGTCGCCGGGCCGCACGAGCGCGGGCGGCGCGCGAAGCTTATCGCATGCACGAACAGCTCCGCGTGCACGATCGTCTGCGCCAGGAGCAGATCGTGCGCACGGATCGACCTGAACTTGAAGAACGCGCGGCACGGGGCCGCGACGAATACGCGGACGACGAATAGAGTGTTGTCGCGCGGATCAACGGGGTGTTCAGGCTGAACGAAACCAGAGAAAGAACACGCTGGTCTTGCGTTTGTATTCCTGGTAATCCGCTCGATCGCCGTAGCGTTCGTCGGCCTTCTCTTCCAAAAGCGGAATGCCGCTTACCGACAGCAAAATCCAGGTGATACCGATCGGACCGAGCGCCGCCACGGGAATCAACCAATAAGCCGCGGTGCCGGCAGCCAGTAACGCCGGCAGTGCCATCAGATATACGCCCCACCATACCAGGGTTTCCCCGAAATAATTGGGATGGCGCGAATATTTCCAGAGACCGCTCTGAATCCACTGGCCCTGATTCGCGGGATCATTCTTGAATACGTACTTTTGATGATCGGCCACGGTCTCCACGACGAAACCGAACACCCACAGACCCAGGCCGAGATAATCAAGCCAGCCCAATCCGGGTTGCAGCGCTTTCGGTACGCTGATCGCCAGCGTCGCCGGCAACATCGCCACCCACACGACCGCGGCCTGGAAAATCCAGAATTTCAGGAAACTGACAAAGCCTTCGCGCATATTGTCGAAGCGATCGTCTTTTTTAATTTTCAGAATACGGGTTAAAAGATACGCGCCGAGCCTGAGCCCCCAAACGACGATCACGGCCGTTAACAGGAAAGCCCGGTCGTAATCCGCGACTCCATCGGCGACGGCCCACAGTCCCAAGGCCAGCAAAACGAAATTCACGCTGTAGGTGATGTCGGTGAATTTATCGGTCTTGAAAATTGTCGCCAGCGAAAAGAAAAAAGCCTGCAGAGCTATCGTAAACAACGCGGTCGCCAGCAGGTTGTACGGGTCAAACGCAAAAAGCATGTGAAAAGCATATCAATTCGCGTAGAAGGCGGCGATAGATTTCCAGGATTTCGCACGCCGCAATCCTTTATAGATAGTCCTCGGCGGCATCGAGTGGTACGCGACGCAAAGACGCGCCCGGGGAAAGCACGGACGCGGCCCGCCGATTCCAGGCGGCTTCGCCCTCCGCAAGCGCATCGCGTATGTCGGCGAAACGCGCGCCCCCTGTTCCGCGCAGATAGTCCAGAAGCAGCGGGTCCCCGGCGAGAATCTCGATAGCCGGCCGATCGGAGCGAAATTCGTACGCTTCGGTGCGCCAGGCGAAAGCGTCGGCCGAGTATTCCTGGATCCAGCGCAGCAACTTCAGAGTATGCGCCAGTGAATGATAGTCTCGATCAGGAGCCACATGCAGTTGAAAGCCGTGACAGCTTTCGCCGGCGAATTTGTGAAAGGTCGGAATATATTGCAGCGGGCGCAGCACGCAGCCCGATTGATTGGGCCGATCGCGAACGGCCGGAGCGTCCCAGATCCAGCGCATGTACGGCGCCCCGAAAAATTCAAACGGGCGCGTGGTGCCCCGCCCTTCGTTCAGGTTCGTGCCTTCCAGCAAACACTGTCCGCTGTAGACCAGCGGTGTCAGCGGCCCCGGCATATTCGGCGAAGGAGGTATCGCCCAGAGCGAAAGCTCCGACAGGATCCGCGATTCGATCTGGAAAGCTCGGCCGCCTTCCGCGTCGCCGACGATCTCCAGCTCGACCCGGGCTCCGGTTTCTTCTATATAATAGCGACACAATTCGCCGAGGCTCAGGCCGTGGCGATGCGGCAGGCCCGGCCGGCCGACGAAGCTCTGGTATTCGGACGGCAGGGCCGTGCCCTCAATAAAACGACCGGCCGGATTTCCGCGCTCGATCACCAGCACACGCAGACTCGATCCAGTCGCTTTCAGGACGTCGAAGATATAGCTGACGGTCGTGGCGAAAGTATAATAGCGGCTGCCCACATCCTGCAGGTCGACGATCAGCGTATCCAGATCCGCAAGCAGTTCCGGTCGCACGAACAGCGTCTCCTCCTGGCTGCCATACAGCGAAACGAATTCCACCCCGGGCGCCAGCTGCTCGTAGACCGCCCCCGAGTCCAGAGCGATCTGATCCTGCAGCTCCGCGAAGAGGCCGTGCTCCGGTAAAAACACGCGATGCAGCCGGCCGACCCGCGCCAGGGCCTGGAACAGGTACTCGCCCTGCACGTAGCTGAATGCCGTCTGATTCGCCAGCAGTCCGACCCGACCGAGCGCCGCGTCGGGTTCACGCAGAGCCTCAAGGGAACGGGACGCATCGCCGCGCCGCCCGACCGAATCGATATAGGTGTTCCAGAATAGCTTGAGACTCATTTCTGACAATCTGGCAGTCTGAGATCATTCTGTCACCCGATTCCATTTCAGTGGTCAGCAGAGGGCCCGCCAGGTAAGTTGGCAGAGGGCACAGAACTTGCGCCCGATTCGCATATGCCCTTTTCCAGTATGCCACCTGTCACGCGAGTGCTGCTGACGATCAACGTCGCAGTTTATATCGCGATCAACTGGATCTCCCCCCTCGTCGGGGGCGAAGCGGCCTTCGTCGGGCTGATCAATACCTTCGGCCTGTCGCCGGCGGCTTTCTGGCAGGGCGCGTTCTGGCAGCCGTTGACCAGTATGTTTTTGCACGGATCGCTGCTGCACATCTTCGCGAATATGCTGGGAGTGTGGAGCATCGGCAGCATGCTCGAGCGCGGGATCGGCTCCAATCGCTATCTCTGGCTGTATATGATCTCCGGTTTCGCCGGCACGCTCCTGGTGCTGGCCGCGGATCCGACGGCGACCCGACCGACCATCGGCGCGTCCGGCGCGGTACTGGGTTTGCTGGGCGCGATCGCCGTACTGAGTCCGAATTCGATGCTGCTATTTTTCATCTTTCCCGTGCGGGCGCGCACCGCGGCGCTCTTGATCGGACTGGGATCGCTGCTTCTGGAATACACCGGCCGCATGGAAATGATCTCACACCTCGGTCATCTCGGCGGTCTGCTGGGCGGCTATCTGTATACCCGCTTCGCCCTTTCGGCGAGTGACACGCGGGAGCGCATGTACCGGGCCGGTCAGGGACCGGGGCCCGCGGACCGGCCTTCGCCCTTCGGCGGCATCTTCGGCGGACGCGGTCCGGGTGGTGGAGGCTTCGGCGGAGCGGGCGGTCCCGGTCCGGGCGGCGCGGGTCCCCGGGGTCGGCAGCAGGAGGAAGCCATCCTGCGCATGATGGAACAGATGATGCGCGGTGTGCGGCAGCAACAGCGCGGCGGACGTCCCGGAGACCCCGGCAGTGGATTTCGCGGCGGCGATTTTGGTCGCGCCGGCGGCGAGAAAGTGATCAATCCGATTCCCGACGAAGGTTCGCCTCCGGGTTCATCGTCGCCCGGAACTTCGCACGACGAAGCGCCGCAGCCCGGCTCCGGCAAACACGTCGTCTATTTTGATCCGATCACGGGTCGCTTTCAAATCAAAGACGTCTGATTATTTCGAATCCCCGCCAACGTGCAGCCCGCACTCTTTGTTGTCCGGCGATTCCCACCACCAGCGCCCGGCGCGAATATCTTCGCCCGCCTGAATGGCGCGGGTGCACGGCGCGCAGCCGATACTGGGAAAACCTTTCGCGTGCAACGGATTCAGCGGCACTTTCTGGTCGCGGTTGTATTGATTGAGTTCGTCTTCGCTCATTGCGGCGAGCGGATTGATCTTTACGATGCCGCCGTGAGCTTCGTCTATTTCGACCAGCGGCGTATCGGCGCGAGTCACGCTCTGCGCGCGACGCATGCCCGTAATCCAGGCGTCGAGCCCCGCGAGCGCCCGACCGAGCGGCTCCACTTTGCGAATGTGGCAGCACTCTTTGCGGTTTTCAATCGAATCGTAAAATGAATACGGTCCCTTCGCGTTCATGAGCGATTGCACCGCCTCGGCCTGCGGAAACAGGACGTCGATGCGCAAATCGAATCGACCGCGCACCATCATCAGAGTTTCGTAGGTTTCTTCGTGCAGTCGGCCGGTATCGAGCACGAAAGCCCGCGCACCCGGTTTGATTTTCGCCAGCATATCGAGCAGCGCGACGTCTTCCGCGCCCAGACTGCAGGCCAGCGAAATCTTATCGACGTCGAATTTCTCGTAGGCCCACGCGAGAATTTCCTGCGGGCTGCGGCCTTCGAGCTGGGCGTTGATTGCGGCGATCGAATCGGCGGTAATGCTGGCTGCGGTCATAATGGTACTCCCGGCGAATTGCGACGTGGCGCCGCCTCGCCCGTTTGAATTGAGAAAACTAAATTTGATAATCCGGCGGCGGGATCTCTTTGACTTTGCGGCCGAATTTGAGGCGACTCCAGATCCGCTCGTGGCCGTAGTACAATGCCATCTTCGTAAAAACCTCGAGAAAGCCGATCGATGCGGCCGCCGCCAGGTTACCCGTTACGAGATACGAAATCAGCATGGTATCGAGCGTGCCGGTCACCCGCCAGGAAATCGCTTTGAGCACGCTCCGATAGTGCTCCTCTTCGACTTCGACGCCGGGCGCGCGCAGGGCCTCCGCGGCTGATTTGTGTTCCTCCTGGGAATCACCGCTTTCGGTCGAGCCGACGGAAAAGCCCGAAGCGCCCTCGCCAGCGGCGCCGGATGATGATGTTGATCCTGCGGCGGCCTGCGAGGCGGCCCAGCCCACAGGGGGCATACTGGGAGCCCGGCGCGCGGCGATAAAGGCCTCGGTTTCAGCGTCTCGCGGTTCGCGGGGTTCAGATAGGGACTCGGTGGCGTTCATAAAGAGTCGACAGCTGCAGTTTGGCTGGAATTTTTCCATATTTCGGCGACCGGAGCTGGAAATCAAATCAATTCCTACTTAATCTATCGGAATACTAAGAAATTAAATTGACCAGGCACCCCCCGGGCCGGAGCCTGGTGTACTCTCACAGGTAGCAAGATGTCCAACCCCAGCGCGTCCACTCATACTCTCAGTCACCTGGATCTGCTCGAAGCCGAAGGAATTTACATCATCCGGGAGGCGGCGGCCCAGTTCGACCGGCCGGCCATGCTTTTTTCGGGCGGAAAAGATTCCATCACCATGGTGCATCTGGCCCGCAAGGCCTTCTGGCCGGCTCCGCTGCCATTCCCGCTCGTGCACATCGACACGGGTCACAATTTTCCGGAGGCGCTGGAGTTCCGGGACAATCTGGTCAAAGAGGTCGGCGCCCGCCTGATCGTACACTACGTCCAGGATTCGATCGATCGGGGCACGGTCAAAGAAGAGACCGGCCGCTTCGCCAGCCGCAACGCCCTCCAGACCACGACCCTCTTAGAAGCGATCGAGGAGAACCAGTTCGACGCGTGCATGGGCGGAGCCCGCCGCGACGAGGAAAAGGCCCGGGCCAAAGAACGCTTCTTTTCGGTACGCGACGAATTCGGCCAGTGGGACCCGAAGCTGCAGCGCCCGGAACTCTGGAATATTTTTAACGGCAAAATTCACAAAGGTGAAAACGTGCGGATCTTTCCGCTCTCGAACTGGACCGAACTTGACGTCTGGCGTTATATCGAACGCGAAAATATCGCCGTGCCTTCGCTGTATTTTTCGCACCGGCGCGAGGTGATCGAACGCGAAGGGCAGATCTTTCCGGTCTCCGACTATATCTATATGGACGATCGCGATGTGCCGGCCTCGACCGACGTACGCTTTCGCACAGTGGGCGATATGAGCTGCACGGCGGCGGTCGAAAGCCGCGCGGAAAACATCGGCGATATCATCGACGAAATCTTAAACAGCGGAATCACCGAACGCGGCGCCCGCCTGGACGACAAACGCAGCGAGTCGGCCATGGAGGATCGTAAGCGATCCGGGTATTTTTGAGGACCGTAAACGGTCCGGATACTTCTGAGGACCGTAAGCGATCCGGATATTTTTGAGGATCGCAAGCGATTCGATATATTTCAGGAACAACGAAAGCAATGGAACTACTGCGTATCTTAACCTGCGGCAGCGTGGACGACGGCAAGAGCACCTTAATCGGCCGGCTGCTCTACGACAGCGAAGCCGTGCAGGTCGACCTGCTTGAGGCGATCCAGAAGACCAGCGAACGCAACGGCGACGAACGGGTCAATCTGGCGCTCCTGACCGACGGCCTGAAATCCGAACGCGAACAGGGCATCACGATCGACGTCGCTTATAAGTACTTTGATACGGACAAACGCAAATTCATTATCGCGGACACTCCCGGTCATACCCAGTACACCCGCAATATGGTCACGGGCGCCTCGACCGCGAATATGGCGATGCTCTTAGTGGACGCGCGCAAAGGCATCATCGAACAAACCCGGCGGCACAGCTATATTACAGCGCTGCTGGGGATCCCCCACGTCGTACTGTGCATCAACAAGATGGATCTGGTCGACTATTCGAGCGAAGTCTTCGAGCGCATTCAGAAAGAATACACCGCCCTCGCCGAACAGCTGGGGTTTCGCGACGCGCACTGTATTCCGATCAGCGCTCTGGACGGCGACAACATCGTGCATCGATCGAAGAATATGGACTTTTACACGGGCCCGACCGTACTCGAATTATTAGAAACCATCGAGCTGGGCCACGAAGAAAACTTAGAAGACCCGCGTTTTCCCGTGCAGTACGTGGTGCGGCCCCAGAGCGCCGAGCACCCCGACTATCGGGGCTTCGCCGGGCGCATCGCCTCGGGGGTCTTTCGCAAAGGCGACGAGGTTCAGGTCTTTCCGTCGGGAGTGAAAACGGCGATCAAAAGCATCGATACCTTCGACGGCGAACTGGAGTCGGCCTTCGCGCCGATGGCCGTGACCATTCGCCTGAACGACGAAGTGGACGTCAGCCGCGGCAGTATGCTCGCGCCGATTTCCAATCCGCCGCGCGAAGCGAAAGAATTCCGCGCAAAGCTCTGCTGGATGACCGACGAAGCGCTCGCGCCCCGCGGCAAATTTATTCTACAGCATACGATTCATCGCACGAAGGCCCTGGTCCAGGCGATTCACAATCGCATCGACATCGAAAGCCTGGAAACCGAAGACGCCGACCAGCTCAAACTCAACGATCTGGGCGAAGTGACCATCAAAACCGCCGATCCGATCTTCTTCGACGACTATCGCAAAAACCGCCGCACGGGTTCCTTTATCCTGATCGACGAAGGCACGAACGGCACCGTAGCCGCCGGCATGTTGTTGCCTCCCGAATAAAAACGAAAGCGCGCGGGCGGCGAAACATTGTGTCCGGTCTGAATCCGCGACGGCCGACGCTGGAGCTCAGTCCGCTTCGGGCGGCGGGCCGGCCGGCTCGCCGAGCCGCCGAAACATCACCACGCGATCTTCGCGGTGGCCCGAGTAGTTCTTGATCACCGGCACGCCGTGCTCGATGGTTTCGCCGAAGAGCCGAAAGCCCATGCGTTTGTGAAATTGAATCGAGAAATGATTCTCGGGTCGGGTAATCGCTTTCACCAGGCGCACGTCCCGCGCCCGGCAATAATCGAAAAAATTCTGATAGAGCGCCCGCCCCATGCCCCGCCGGCGATGCGAACCGCGCACGGCCGCCAGGTGAATATAACCATAGCGGTTTTCGCGGGCTATAAAACCCAGCAAATAGGCGGCCGCCACCTGACCGATGCGAATCACAAAGGCGGTTTCGCGAAACTCGTGTACGAACATGGGATGGTGCAAACCCCGGGTGCGATTGTCGCCCCAGTAATCCGGCAACTCGTCTACGATATGCTCGTATACGGCGGCGGTCATTTGTTCGATTTTCACGCTCGCGGACTCCCGAACCCGACTGGTCGCGGCGCGCACGAATTCGCATTCAAAGCGCGACCGGGTGCCGACTCGATCGTCAGGCGTTCAGATAGGCTTCGAGGATCTGCGATTCTTCGGGGCTCATCCGTGCGATTTCCACGCCGAAGCGAAAGCCGTTTTCCTGATTGCGCACGTTCTGAATGATCCCGCCCAATTCCAAAGGCTCGTGCTCGGGCAGACACAGGGAAAAGAAGATCGCTTCGCCAGGCATAAACGCCTTCACGTGCGGACTGCTGCGCGGAACTAAAAAGCCCACGCCGGAAGGACTCAAATCTTCGACTTCGCATCGGGTTTTGTTGCGCGGCAAACATTCGTAGCCCTCTAGATCCAGCTCCAGCTTGCGCGCCAGGTTGTTTATGCCATCGTACATTTCCCGGTCCATCATTTCCTTGCTGATGACCTGCAAATAGCCGTACAGATACTGGCCCCGAAACCAGAGCGGCTCGGCGACTTCGGAGACGTAGGACCGCGGAATATCCTGATAGGTGCGGATTTTGCGGTATTCGCCGAAGGGTACGAAATCTTCCATGCCTTCGCGCATCCACTGCGATTCTTCGAAACGATCCGGCGCGTAAATCGGCTTCTGTAGAGTGAGCATGGGCCGCATACGATGGTCCAGGCGATTGGATCTGCGCAGCAGGACCTTCACCTCCGCGCCGTCCGGAAATTTTTCGCGCAGGGCCATGCTGTAAACGCGAATGATGGCGTCCCGGCGGGCGTCCAGCGAAGCCAGCTGGGTCGGAATGCTGGCGACGGGAATGCAGCCGGTTATGAAGGGCTCGGTGGAGGCGCCGTGATCGATTTTCGTGCGGGTTTCGGCCCGCTGTTTCGCGCGAATATGCAGCCGGACTGGCTTGAGATATTCAGAGGAATCGTTCCGCTTTAAGACGCCGCATTCCAGTAGGAGCAAATGCTCGCCATGCTCCACGCTCAGGAGGCGCACCCGGGCTTCGCCGTCGACCGCCGGCGACAGAATCTCCAGAATGGGTTCGTGGTAGCGCAGAATCTTCGCGTCGGTCTCGCCGCTGCGGTCCCGCAGTCGCACCGGCACGGAAATAAACACGCGCTCGATGACTCGCTTCAGCTGCGCGGGATCGTTTGTCTGTCGATGGTTCTGCGACATCCGGCCTGATCCACCTCATCCAGCGCGCCCGATCAGAACGCAAGCGAGTTCTCTCCGGCCGCACGCAATCGCTAAAGGAATCGCGAAACACTCTTACCGGGCCGTTCTTGAAGGCGCTTATATATTTTTCGCTTTTAGCGATATCACAGTCTCGAAAACTGCGCGGTATGCGACGCACCCGCCCGGATTTCGCGAATGCCGCCGCCCGGCGCTCTCGATATTCGCGAAGCTGCAGCCCCCTCCTGTTCGTGCTGCTGCTGACGACGGCGAACTGTGACGATACGCTTTCAGCATTGCGTTCCGTCCAGGAACTGGCCGGGCTAGAATTGAAATCGAAACCGCCCGGCGCGCCGCAAGCGGAGCTGATCACATCCATCGCTTTCGGCTCCTGCAATGACGTCTTCGCCGACCAGCCGCTCTGGCCGGCGATCGCGAGGCTGCGCCCCGACGTATTTCTCTGGACCGGCGATATCGTGTACGCCGACATCGCAAATTTTCCGCCGCTGCCTGGACAGGTGCGCTATCGCTTCGGGCTCCCGCGCGTCGCGACCGTCCTGGATCTGCGCGGCCACTACGCCCTTCAAAAAAAGATTCCCGGTTACGCGGCGCTGCAGGGGCAAGCGCGCATCCTGGGAATTTACGATGATCATGACTACGGCCAGAACAACGCGGGCCGGGATTTCCCATTGCGCGAAGCAGCGCAGGCCGCCCTGCTCGATTTTCTGGACGAGCCGGCGGACAGCCCGCGACGCACGCAGTCCGGAGCCTACGCCGCGTATGATTACAAAACGCCCGGCGGGCCACTGCGCATCGTGCTGCTTGACACCCGCTATCATCGCGACGACCCGGGACCGCAAAGCGACGTGTTGGGTCCGCAGCAGTGGCGGTGGTTGGAGCGGCAACTGACGGACAGTCCGGCGCGCTGGTTCTGGCTGGTTTCGAGCATTCAGATTCTGCCGGACGAACATGCCTACGAAGCCTGGGCGCGTTTTCCGGCGGCCCGCGAGCGACTCATTCGAATGCTGGAAACGACACGACCGCGGGGCCTGGTGCTTGTATCCGGCGATCGGCATCTGGCCGAGATTTCGCGAATGCGAACTCGCGGCGGACTGGATCTGGTGGAGATTACGGCCAGCGGCATGACTCACAGTGTTCCGCCCGATTGGAGCGAATCCAATCGTTTTCGAGAGGGACCGTTGTACGGCGGGCTGAATTTCGGTCTGGCGCGCTTCTCAGCGGACGGCCCGCTACTCCTGGAAATTCGAAACCAGAATGGACGGGTCGTGCGAGCCACTGCGGTCGTCCGCCGCTGAAAGCCAGCGCACTGTCCGGACCGGGGCAGACGCCGCACATCGGAGTTGACCCGCATCCCCGGGCCAAATTATGTCTCCCTGCAGATGGGAGCCCCTTCCACAAATCCGTCCGGCGCCGCGGGCGCATCCGGCAGTTCGGGGTCGGGATCCGGCACCACCCGCGGCAGATCGGGCAAAGCGAAGCGTCCCTCCGGAAAGACCGCCAAAAAGCGCGCTCCGCTCCCGAAGATGAATCCGGAACAGGCCGCGGCGGTGATGCAAATTCACGGCCCCGTGCTGATCCTGGCCGGGGCGGGTTCCGGAAAAACGATGGTAATCACCCATCGCATCCGCCAGATGCTGAAACAGGGCATGGCACCCGGTTCGATCGTGGCGGTCACGTTCACGAATAAAAGCGCCCGGGAAATGAAGAGCCGGCTCGGGGGCATGCTCGGTCGCAAAGAAACCCGGGGTATGGTCGTGTCGACCTTTCACTCGCTCGGCAACCGCATCTTACAAAAAGAAATCGAATGCCTGCCGGGTTATCGTTACCCGTTTTCGATTCTGGCGAAAGAAGATCAGGAAAGCGTTCTGGCGGATATCTATCGCGGTCTGAAACTCGACCCGGCGGACGCCCGGGACTCCGGCGTGATCTCGCTGATCTCGTTGTGCAAAAACTCCGGCCTCGAACCGGAACATTTCGCCGAGCAGCGCGGATTCGAAGCCGGGTCCGAACTCTTCGGCGAAATCTATCGGCGTTATCATAAAAACGTACACGGGGTCAACGGCGTCGATTTCGACGACCTGATTTTATTGCCCCAGGAAATCTTCCGACGCGAGCCCGAGATTCTCGCGAAATATCGCCGGCGGTGGCGTCATTTTCTGGTCGATGAATTCCAGGACACGAACCCGGCCCAGTACAATCTATTGCGGCAACTCGTGGGCGCGGAAAAGCAACTCTGCGTGGTCGGCGACGACGACCAGTCGATTTACGGCTGGCGCGGGGCGGACGTGAATATCATTCTCGGATTCGAAAAACATTTTCCGGGCGCGAAAGTCGTACGATTAGAGACCAATTATCGTTCCACCGCGCGCATCCTGGACGCGGCGAACGCCGTGATTCGTAACAATCCCAAACGGACCGGCAAAAAGCTGCGGCCGATCGCCGGACCCGGCGAAATGATTCGCGGCATTATCGGCGCCGACGAAGTGCGCGAAGCGGAAATCATAGCGGACGAAATCAAACGCCGGGTCCTGACCGAAAACCAGATGCCTGGCGATTTCGCGATTTTATTTCGCACGAATTTTCAGTCGCGGGCCTTCGAACAGGAATTGCGCAATCGCAATATTCCGCACCACGTGGTCGGCGGCTATAAATTCTTCGACCGCCGCGAAGTACGCGATATGATTTCGTATCTGCGGGTACTGGCGAATCCACGCGACGAAACCGCGCTCATGCGCATTATCAATCGGCCCCGGCGCGGCGTGGGCGAAGGCACCCTCGCAAAAATCAGCCAGTACATTCTCGAACAGGACGAAGAGCATCGACCGGACGTCTATACCGTTCTGGAACTCATGAGCGAAACCCCGGGAATGATTCCGGGCGTGCGCGCCGACGTGGTCGCGACCCTGTACGAATTTCTCGAGCTGCTCGCGAATTATCGTTCAAAGTTCAGCCGCGCGACCCGTCTGTCGTCGGTGCTCTTAGAATTGATCCGCGAATTGAATTTCGAAGCGGAGTTTCGCCGCGAAGCAGACAACGACAATGTGGTCAAGGCGCGCATGTTCAATCTGTCGGAGCTCGTCAACATGCTTTCATACATGGAAGACAACTGGGACGAATCGGTGCCGCCCACCATCTTCGATTTTCTGGCGCGCATCAGCCTGATGGCCCAGGACCAGGACCCCGACGAAGACGAACAGCGCGGTCGCGTGCAGCTGCTGACATTGCACGTATCCAAAGGCCTGGAATTTCCGGTCGTATTTTTGACCGGCCTGGAAGAGGGCCTGTTTCCGTCGCTGCGCAGCCTCGAAGAAAGCCAGGAGAACGGCTACGGCGACGAAGCGCTCTGTGAAGAACGCCGCCTGTACTATGTGGGCATCACCCGGGCCCGCCGGGAACTGTTTTTATCGGCCGCCCAGTCCCGGCGCAAATTCGGTGAAACCCAGCTGGTCGAGCTGTCGCGTTTCTGGGACGAATTGCCCCAGGGCGCGATCGACTGGATGATCCGGGAAACCGGGGAGACCGACGAAGAAGATCAAAAAAACACTTTGACGAACCTGCTGGATGGGCTGGAATCTCTCTCCGGAGAGTGAGTGTCATGGAAACCGTATACCCCGCCCTGATTCCCGCGGTCGTCACCGCCGTGCTTTCGTCTTTGCTGACGTTGGGCATCGGTTACGCCATGTTCGCGGCATTCTTAAAGAAACAGCTGTATCGCGAAATCTACGAAGAACTCGACGAACTCAGCGACACCATCAAAGAAAAGCTGCGCGAAGGAGTACTCGAAGCCGGCACCGAAATGATGCCCGAGTTTCGCGAAGAAGTGCGCGAAGGTTTCAAAGAGGCGCTGAGCTCGGTAGCCAGCGGCGATATCATCGAACAGACCGCCCGCAATATGGCCAAAAACAGTTCGACCATCGTCGAGCAGGGTCTCGGCATGCTGCTGGGCCGCCCGCTCGAACGGGGAACAAACAAACCGGGAGAAGCGCAGGACCCGAAGAAATAGTTCGAGACCGACTCGCGGGATCGAAGGTCGCGACGAAGCGGATCGGATTTCCGCCGCGCATCGCCGTCCCTATCATCACCTTCATGCTGGCAGCTGTATACGAGAATTACGGTCCCCCCACGAATCTTCGTGTTAAGAGAATCGAAACTCCGCAGCCGGGGGACGATGAGGTTCTGATTCGAGTCCACGCGGCCACGGTCAACCGTACGGATTGCGCAACCATCAGAGCGAAACCGGCTTTCATGCGCCTGTTCACGGGACTCGTACGTCCCACCCGCCAAATTCCTGGAACGGATTTCGCGGGAGAAGTCATCGAAACCGGCGGCGGCGTCGCCGACTTCAAGGTCGGCGATCGAGTCTTTGGATTCGACGACCTGGGACTGCAATCGCACGCCAGGTTTCTCACCGTCGCGGCGGCGAAGATCGAGACCATGCCGGCCGGATTGTCGTATCAGGCGGCCGCGGCGAGTCTGGAAGGCGCGCATTACGCCTATAACTTCATAAAGAAATTCGCATCGCCGCCGGTCCAGACCGCGCTGGTGAACGGCGCCTCCGGAGCCATCGGTTCAGCCGCGGTCCAGCTTCTCCGACATTTCGGGATCAAAACGACGGCGGTCTGCGCGACCAAAAACCTGGAGCTGATTCGTTCGATCGGCGCGGATCGGGTCATCGATTATACGCGGACGGACTTCACCCGGGACGAGCAAAAGTACGATCTGGTCTTCGACGCGGTCGGCAAGAGTTCTTTTTTTCGATGCCAGCGTCTGCTCAAACCCGGCGGCGTCTACATGTCGTCCGAGATGGGTTTCCTGGCGCAGAATATGTATCTGCCGTATGTTACGGGCGCGCTGCAGCCCCTGTTCGGCAATACAAAGACCATCTTTCCCTTCCCGGAAGATATTCCGCGAACCCAGAGGCTGATCAAAAAACTAATCGAAGACGGGAAGTTCCGTCCACTCATCGATCGGGAATATCCGCTTGAGCAAGTCGTCGAGGCCTATGAATACGTTGAGCTGGGCCAGAAGACCGGAAACGTGATTCTCAATATGGACGCGCAGCCCAACGACACGCCATCGTCTTAGAAGTACGAATCCTCTTCGTCTTCGCCGGCTCTGGTCGCCTCGCTCGTATCTGTTATGTTTATCGCTTCTGTCGTGCGTATCGCTTCGGGCGCCTCTGTTACAGCGGTCGCATCGGCGGCGAATTCGAAACGCCCGGCGCCCGGATCGTTTTCCGAAAGCGACGGCGCTGGAGACGCGGCCGGGGCCTTCGTCTGCGGACCGGGATTCTCGTTCGCCCCGGTGGCCGGCGCATCTTCCGTTTCCACCGAGGGATCGGGCGTGCTGCCGTCTTCGAATTCGACGGGATCGCTGTCTTCGGCGGGGACTTCGTTGCGGTTTTCCAGATTGCGTTTCGGCAGCGAATAGTCGGAATAGAATCGGCTCAGGTCGAGTTGATCGGATTCGCTGACCCATACCGAAACGCGGTTTTCGATCAGCCGGCCGTGGCTGTCCTGGTGAATCTCAAGCAGATGCAGGCGAACGGGGACCGGCAGATTGCGGGTGCCGACTTCCGCGGGGATCAGGCGACGGCTGATCATATTGCGCAAAGTCGTCTCGACGCGATTGTAATCGTTCATCTTCGGATCGTCTTTGCGCGCGCCGCTGCGAATATCGTCGTAGGTGATCAACTGGTATTGATCGCGCTCTTCCAGAGGCAGGCGCGCTTCGATCATGGCCAGCAGTCCGTACTTGCGCGCGCGCCGGGCTCGCTCAATGCCGCTGCGAAAATAGTGCAATTGATTGGTATGATAACGCGGGTTGATATTATAACCGCGCATGTGAAAATTCCGGGCGTGGGTCAGATCGCGAAACGCGCTGCGCAGGAGATGTCCGGCCGAAGCGTCGCGGGTCCGCAGGGTGATCGGGGCCGCCGCGTCCAAAAGCGCCATGGTCGTATCGTTGTAGCGGCGCAGGACTTTTTCGTAAGCCTGCTGCAGAAAATTCTGAGACTTCTGCATCTCCTTGTGCGCGGCGGAATACTTGCCCTGCATGTACCACAGATTCGCATGATAGTCGTGCTGGATCGCCTCACGAAACAGGTCGATGACCTGCGCCCGCAACGCGTCCGGATTGCCCTCCCCGTCGTTCAGGGGTAGATTGCTGATGCAGGTATCGAGAAAGCGCAGGTCGCTCTGATTGCGCTCGATCAAAACGCCCATATTGACGTGATCGAGGCTTTCGGCTCCCAATGAATTCAACGGCGCGCCGATGGCAAGCAGCGCGGCGCAGGCCGCCGCCAGGAACGAAACCGATCGTATCTTATATTGCATCCGCCTGAGCCACATACTACGAGTAGTATCGGCCGGTTCCAGGGCGAAAACCAGTCAATATTATAGCGATTCGAGTCGAATTCGCCGACCTGGCGCCGATTCTTGCGTTGCCCCGGCCCGCGCGACTCAGCCTTCGCCGCGGATCAGATCCGCGTAGCTTTCCCGCTCGCGGATGATCCGGGCCTGACCGCCCTCGACCAATACCTCGGCGGCCCGCGGGCGCGAGTTGTAGTTCGAAGACATGACGAAGCCGTAGGCGCCGGCGGAAGCCAGAGCCGCCAGATCCCCCTGCTCGAAAGCCGGCAGACGCCGCCCCCGCGCCAGGAAGTCGCCGCTCTCGCAAATCGGCCCCACCAGATCCGCATCGCGAAAACGCTGGAGACGTTCCTGACGATCCGGCCACACCTGATGAAAGGCGCTGTACAGGGCGGGCCGGATCAAATCGTTCATGGCCGCGTCGACGATTTCGAAGTGTTTGGCTTCCGTACCTTTGCCGTAGAGCACCCGGGTCAAAAGCACCCCCGCGTTGCCCACCAGCGAGCGGCCCGGCTCGAAGACCAACGTCAGATCCGGAAAATCCGCCTCGGGAAAGGCTTCGAACATGGTGCGCGCGTATTCGCCCATGCCGGGCGGATCCTCGGCGTCGTACCGAATGCCCAGGCCGCCGCCGACGTCCAGACTGTCGATGCTGAAACCCCGCTCCCGCAATTCGACCAGCAGGCCCCGCACCCGGGCCGCCGCGTCGCGATAGCCGTCCAGACCCAATAATTGCGAGCCGATGTGAAAGCCGATCCCCCGGGCGACGGTGCCCGGCAGCTCTCGCACCAGATCGTAGAGCGCGAGCACCTCTTCGTGCGAAACGCCGAATTTATTTTCTTTCAGACCGGTCGAAATGTACGGGTGGGTGGCGGCGTCCACGTCCGGATTCACCCGGATGCTGATCGGCGCCTCCCGGCCCGTTTCCGCGGCGATGCGCGAGATTTCCCGGAGCTCCGCTTCGGATTCGACACTGAACATGTGAATGCCAGCGGTCAGGGCTTCATCGATCTCGGTGGCCGTCTTACCGACCCCCGCGAATACAATGCGTTCCGGCGGAATACCCGCCATCACCGCGCGATAGAGCTCGCCGCCGCTGACGATATCCGCGCCGACTCCGGCCCCGTTCATCAAACGCAGCAGCGCGAGATTCGAATTGGCCTTCATGGCGTAGCAGATGAGATGCTTGCGCGAGCCGACCCCGGCCCGAAATTCCGCGAGCCGTGCCTGGACGAAATCGGCGGAGTATACGAAGAGCGGCGTGCCGTACTGCCGGGCCAGCTCTTCGATGGGAATGCCATCGAATTCCAGGCGCCCCCGGGCGCTGTACGCGAGCGGCCCGTCCTGGTCGGCCAGGACGGCCGCATCCGGTTCCTGGTTCACGTTATTTCCCGCCGGGTTTTGGGCTGAATCAAAAACACGTCTATTAACACCTCTCGCCATTCTGCCGAAGCAATAGTATGACCAGGTGCATACTCGCAGGCCGGCCGATTCCCGCCGCTTTCTTTTTTCTGACCCCGGCTTTTTTCGCCGCCCTTCTCCTGTCGCCGTCGGCGGAGCTGCGCGCCGAAACCGAAACCGCGGTCAGCACCGGTATGGAAGACCCGGGCCGCGTGCGGGTGATACCGACCCTCGCGCAGGCTACGGGCGCAGGCAGCAGCGAGTCCGCGGCCGTGGGCTCTGCTCAGGAAGAAGGTTATTTCTTCGGCAGCTCAGACGGCTTTGATAAAAAGCCCGACACCTTTCTCGACAACGCCTTCGCCGGCGAAAGCGAAAGCTCCGGCATTAACGAAGAGAATACCAACCAGGACGGCAAGTGGCTCGACGAAGACATATCGCCGATGTTTCCCGAGCTCAAGATTCTGGACGACGTTTCCAGCGAAAGCTCGCTCAAACGCATGGAGTCCGCGCGCCGGCAGTACCGCGAAGCGCTGCACACGCTCCGGGCCGGCGAAGTCGCGGCTCTGGCCGAAAAAGAAAAACGCTCCGCCCGTAAGATCACCGGCGGCGAAGAGTGGCGCGCAGACGAACTGGACGAACGCATCGAACGACATATGGAAAGCGCCCGGGCCCGCCATCGCGCACAGGCCATCGGCCGCCTGGTGAAATCGATCCAGCTGCTCGACAGCATTCAGAATCCCTCGGTGCTCGCTTCAGATCCGTATCTGGATTTGAAAGCGAAAGTATATCGCCAGTACGTGAAGCAGCAATTTAAGTCGCGCAACCTGCAGTACTGCGTCGAAATCTTAGAGGCCTATTTGAAGATGCGCCCGCAGCATCAGGAAGAAGCAGAAGCGCATCGCCTGCTCGCCGCCTGCTACCGTCACCAGGAAGTCCTGTCCGAACGCATGCAGGATCGCCCCGGCAGCCGCGACTTCAAGAGCAAGAAGAACACGCATCTCATGAAGTACGCGCTGCTCGCCTACGGCAAAGACTCTCCGGAGTACGCCGCGATTCAGCGCAACGTGGAACGCGATCTGGTCGAGACCTACGCCCCGAATCGTACGCGGCGCTGAGCGGCTCGCAGGGTGCGCCCGGCCCCGATGTGGAATCCGCGGGCACTCGTCGTGCATATTTTGCGCACAGAAAGCGGCCATTGTGGGAATGCGCGTGGACAATCCCCCTGCCGAAAAATTGGGCAAAAAAAAGATTGGATCGGGAATCATTTTAGTCATTTTGAATTGACAGTGACCCGGTCAGTGGTCATTCCTCTCCCCCCGCTTATGAGACATAAGCTCCCGGAGGTACGGGGGTTGCGGGAGGGATTCGAGATATCCGCGCGGATGTCCAGGGTCACGGCAGAAGTTAAAACTGCGATCCAGGCAGCGCAAATATGGCCCGTTTGGGCGGCAGAAATTTGTTGACCGCAAATGATTCCGCCGGCTCATTCGGGTCGTGATGTGACATAATTTTGCCTCGCTCTGGAGCGGCCGGCGAAAGCAGCGCGCGTCACCCGATATCCCCTTCTAATATAAAAAGGTCCGCCAAAATCGGACCAGAATCAGGTGAGGATTCGAGATTCGCGCTCTCTGCGCCCGGGAATTGGACCATGGAGTCCATGCATCGGACAGCGAATCTCGAACTTATCATTTGTTAGGTAGTTGACTTTGCGGGCACGGTGTGGGTTTCTGAGAATATCTGCAGATCGATTCTGAAAATTCTGTCTGAAAATATTCTTAGAAGCCGGCGACCCAGGAACGACGAATCGGAGCAAGGCACATGCGCATCAACAGGTATCATACAAAATCGGCAAACAGCGGTGACATCGACTACAGTCGCCCGACCCACGAACGGACCGCGGTCTGGGATCTCTTTAATTGGGGCACCCGCACCAGTAAGATTGTAAACCCGGACGGCACGGTCGTCTTCGAAGCGCCCGACGTCGAGGCGCCTGTTGAGTGGTCGCAAATGGCCGTCGACATCCTGGCCCAGAAGTACTTCCGCAAAGCCGGCCTGCCCGCGGTCACGAAGGACCTGCCTGAAGACGGCATCCCCCGCTGGCTCTATCGTCAGGTGCCGGATGAAGAAGCGCTGGCTCAGCTACCGCCCGACGATCGCTACGTCGGCGAAGTATCCGCGAAGCAGGTCTTTCATCGCCTGGCCGGCTGCTGGACCTATTGGGGTTATAAGAACAATTATTTCAGCGGCGAAGAAGACGCGCGCGCATTCTACGACGAACTGCTCTATGTACTGGCCAGCCAGACCGCGGCTCCGAACAGCCCGCAGTGGTTCAACACCGGCCTCAACTGGGCCTACGGCATCGATCGCCCCGGCCAGGGCCACTACTACGTGGATCCGGTCACGCACAGCCTGACGCGCTCTTCTTCGGCTTACGAACATCCGCAGCCCCACGCCTGTTTTATTCAATCGATCCAGGACGACCTGGTCAACGACGGCGGCATTATGGACCTGTGGGTTCGCGAAGCGCGTCTGTTTAAGTACGGCTCCGGCACCGGCACCAACTTCGCCAATCTGCGCGGCGAAGGCGAACCGCTGTCCGGCGGCGGCAAAAGCTCCGGCTTAATGAGCTTCTTAAAGATCGGCGACCGGGCGGCCGGCGCGATCAAATCCGGCGGCACGACCCGCCGTGCGGCGAAGATGGTCTGTCTGGATATGGACCATCCCGACATCGAAGAATTTATCAACTGGAAGTCGGTCGAAGAACAGAAGGTCGTGGCCCTGGTCGCGGGCTCCAAACTGGCGAACCTGCACCTGAACTCGATCATGAAGGCCGTGCATGCGAGCGACGACCCCGAAACGAAATTCGAAATCAACAAGAACCCCGAGCTGAAAGCTGCGGTCAAAGAAGCCCGCCGGGTAATGATTCCCGATAATTATATCTTTCGCTGTCTGGAACTCGCGAAGCAGGGGCATACCTCAATCTTGTTCGAAGAGATGACCACCGACTGGCAGTCGAAGGCCTATCAGACGGTATCCGGGCAAAACTCCAACAACTCCGTTCGCATTACCAACGAATTCATGGACGCGGTCGCGACCGACGGCGACTGGAACCTCTACTGGCGCACCGAGCTGGAAGACGCGGAAAACGAAAACCGCGACGCGCAGCCCAGCCGCACCCTCAAAGCCCGCGATCTATGGGAGCAAATCGCCCACGCGGCCTGGTCCTCGGCGGATCCCGGAGTGCAGTTCGATACGACCATCAACGAGTGGCACACCTGCCCTGCCGACGGCCGCATCAACGCTTCGAACCCCTGCTCCGAGTATATGTTTCTCGACGATACGGCCTGCAACCTGGCGTCGATGAACCTGCTGAAATTTCTGAATCCGGAAACTTCGGAATTCGACGATCTGGCCTATCGCCACACGACTCGCATTCTCACGATCGTACTCGAAATCTCGGTCGTCATGGCGCAGTTCCCCTCCCCGCAAATCGCGAAGCTCTCGTATGAATTTCGCACGCTGGGTCTTGGCTACGCCAACCTGGGCTCGCTCCTCATGGTCCTCGGCATTCCCTACGACTCCGACGAAGGCCGCGCGATCTGCGGCGCGCTCACGTCGATCATGCACATGAATAGCTACGCGACCAGCGCCGAGATGGCCGAGCGTATGGGCGCCTTCCCGGGCTACGAACGAAACAAAGAGAATATGCTGCGGGTCGTACGCAATCATCGTCGGGCGGCTTATAGCGCGGACGCTGCGGAATACGAAGGCCTGACCGTAACCCCGATGGGCATCGACGAAAGCCTGTGCCCCGCGTATCTTTTGCAGGCGGCCCGCGAAGAATCCGACCGCGCGCTCAAAATGGGCGAAGAGTTCGGCTATCGCAACGCGCAGGTCACCGTAATCGCGCCCACCGGCACCATCGGTCTGGTCATGGACTGCGATACGACCGGCATCGAACCGGATTTCGCGTTAGTAAAATTCAAGAAGCTGGCCGGCGGCGGTTATTTCAAGATCATCAATCAATCGATTCCGCCGGCTCTGAAGAAGCTGGGTTATTCCGACGAACAAATCGACGCGATTGTAAATTTCGCGGTCGGTCACGGCACCCTCAAGGGCGCGCCCGCGATCAACCACGAAAGCCTCGCGGCGAAAGGTTTCACTCCGGAGATTCTGGAGAAGCTCGAAAGCGGCATGGCCAGCGCCTTCGATTTGAATTTCGTATTCAACAAATTCACTCTGGGCGAAGACTTTTTGCGTAACGACCTGGGCCTGGGCGACGAAATCGATTCGTTCGAATTCAATCTGCTCGAGCACCTGGGATTTACCAAAGACGAGGTCCGCGCGGCGGGCGATTATGTCTGCGGCACGATGACCGTCGAAGGCGCGCCGCATCTGAAAACGGAACACTATCCGATCTTCGACTGCGCGAACAAATGCGGCCGCTACGGCCAGCGCTTCCTTAAGTGGAACTCGCACATCCTGATGATGGCCGCGGCGCAGCCCTTTCTGTCCGGCGCGATTTCAAAGACGATCAATATGCCCGCCGAGGCGACGATCGCCGAAGTCGAAGAAGCCTATAGCCTGTCCTGGAAGTCCATGAACAAGGCAGTGGCGCTCTATCGCGACGGGTCCAAGCTTTCGCAGCCGCTCAATATTCAGGTTGACGAAGACGAAGAAGATGCGGCGGAAGAGGCCTCTATCTCTTCAGCTGTGACTTCGGCCGTGGCAGAAAAACTGGCGGAAGCTCCCGCGACGGGCGAATCTTTCGAAAAGACCGTCGAAAAAGTGGTCTATCGTTATATGGCCAAGCGCCTGCGCCTGCCCGATCGTCGCGCGGGTTATACGCAGAAGGCGTCGGTCGGCGGACACAAAATCTATCTGCGCACCGGCGAATACGAAGACGGCCGACTGGGCGAACTCTTTCTGGATATGCACAAAGAAGGCGCGGCTTTCCGTTCGTTGATGAACTCGTTCGCCATCGCCATTTCGCTGGGCCTGCAGTACGGCGTACCGCTCGAAGAATTCGTGGACGCGTTCTGCTTCACCCGTTTCGAACCGAACGGCATGGTGATGGGCAATCCGCACATCAAGATGTCGACTTCGATCATCGACTATGTATTCCGCGAACTGGCGATTACCTATCTGGGCCGCAATGACCTGGCCCAGGTGCAACCCGAAGATCTACGCGGTGATACTCTGGGCAAAGGCGACGGCAGCGTGGCCGGCCAGCAGGAAAGCACGGGGCCCAATCGCCCGGTATCCGACCAGGCGTACACCGGTGCTCAGCGCTCAGTCGCTCCTGACGCGGCGTTGGGTTCCGAGCAGGAAATGGACCAGAAAATCGCAGCGGCGCAAATCGCGGGTAATGAAACGGATACCGGGACCGCAGCCGGAACCGGCCAGCGCACGGCGGAAGGCCGCCTCTCCTGGATGCCCGATTCCCAGCCGACTGGCGGATCGGACGACCTGGCCGTAACTTCCGTAAGCAGTGCAAGCGCGCAGGCGCCCGCGGCCCAGGTCGTCGGCGTTGCCGACCCGGGGGTGGCAGTCAGCAGCCAGGAAGACGACATCGCCGCGGCGAAGATGAAAGGTTATGAAGGCGATCCCTGCCCCGAGTGCGGTCAGTTCACTCTGGTCCGCAACGGCGCCTGCCTGAAATGCCTCTCCTGCGGCGGAACCACTGGATGTAGCTGATACATCTACAGCTCCGCTGTAGATGTCCAGCCTGGCAGGTTTACAACCTGACGGGCTAAGCAACTTCGCAAAGCGAAGTTGCGAGCTCTGACTGCGAAGCAGGCAGAGAGGGAGTACGACGTTAGCCGTGCGGGGCAAGCGGACTTGTTCGGTGAAAGACTACAGCTTACGGACCATCGATCCCAACGAGGATCGGGCCCTGCTGCTAAATTGGCTTAAGCGCCCCCACGTAATCGATTGGTGGGGCGATCGCGGGTTTGTGCGTCGCGAAAGACAACGACGCCTCGCTGCGGGCTGGATTCCAGACAGAACGTTCGTTTCAGGATCCGGAAGACGGCCCGACCTGGTTTCTGGTCCATGCGCAGTAAGCAGCGCATACCCATCGGCGCGGGCGCAACCCCGCCAAAAAACCCGCAACCGTCGAAACCGGCTGCGAGTTTTTCGCGGAAGACCGCGCGACGCAATCTTGCTTCTATTTTTGCGGGTAGTTGAAGACGATGCGCGCTTCGAAATTGCGACCGCTGTCCGTGCCGTCGTCGATATTCGTGTAGCCGCTGTATTCCAGCAAACGTCTGGCTTCGCGATCATAAGTGATATACAGCGGATCGATCAACTGGCGCAGAATAAAATTCTGGGGCGCGAGCTTGAAGCGCACGGCGTCGCGGCCCCGGACTTTCGTATCCCGCACTTTCGAAATTACGAAACTGAAATAGGTGAAGCGCGCCGAAACGCCGAAGTTCACCGTGCGGGCCTGACCGGCCGCCAGGGCGTCGAAATTTTCGCGCACGTAATAGTCGAAGCCCCCGTCGATCACGCCGGGTGAAGCCATCGTTACGACTTCTTTTTGCAGCTCTTCGTCCTTGCCGCTGCGCTTGAAAAACTGATGACGCCCGGAGCCTAGGCTGGTCGCGCCTTCCAGATAACCATCGCGCAGATCCTCCATGCGAAAGTCGGGCCGGTTCGTATTCTTCGTAAAGCTGATGCGTTTACGGGCGAAAACCTTACCCTGTTTGTCGCGATAGGTCACGATCGAATGCGTGTGTTTGCCGCTCGAACGGTATTCGGCGTGGTTCTCAGAATACAGAAATTTTCCGGTATTGAGATCTACGGCGTTGCCGCGAAAGTAGTGCACTTCGGACTGTTTGCCGGCTTCGGCATATAGCGTACCGACGCTGCTATCTCCGGTTGCGACCGGAACCAGAACCGTCGCCGCGCCGGCGAACAGAACGGCAATTATGATTCGTTTTAGTTTCATCTTGTTTTCTCCCGCGCCGCCACGCGGATTCCGGACGGCGCTCGCGTTCCTCTACTTCAATAATTATTAATTAACCCACTCGTTTGAGGCCGGGCAAATAATTTCTGAGCGCTCGTGATTGCGGCCGGGCGAACTGAATCTGCAAATCGTTGATATAGTTGTTCGCAAAACCAGTTTCGCAAAACATCAGATAGTAGCGCCATTTGCGAATGAACACATCGTCGAAACCCAGCGCCCGCACATCTTCCAGCCGGCGTTCGAAATTCAGGCGCCACTCCCGCAGGGTGGCAGCGTAGTGTTGACCGATGCTTTCGGACTGATAGATCACCAGATCGCCGGTGCGATGCAACGATTGTAGAATCTCACGCATCGAAAGCAGCAGCGAACCCGGGAAGATGTGTTTCTTCGTGAAATCCGTCGACTTCAGATAGGTGGCGTAGTAGGGATCCGGAAAGGTGATGCACTGAATCACCATGATCCCGTCCTGTTTCAGGAGCTCGCTGCAGCGCTTGAAAAAGGTGTCGAAATAACGATAGCCCAGCGCTTCGACCATTTCAATCGAGACGATCTTGTCGAAAGAGCCTTCCACATCGCGGTAGTCGCGAAATACGATATTCACGAGATGGTCGACGCCTTCAGCTTTCGCCCGCTGGACCGCCACATCGTATTGTTCCTGCGAAATCGTGATGCCGGTCACCCGACAGCCGTACTTGCGCGCCGCGAAGACCGCGAAGCCGCCCCAACCGCAACCAATCTCCAGCATATGATCGTCCGGGCTCAGCTGCAGTTTTTCAGCCATGCGCTCGAATTTTTCGAGCTGCGCCTCGTGCAGACTGGCGTCCGGACGCGGAAAAATCCCGCTGGAATAAGCCATGGTTTCGTCCAGCCACAGACTGAAGAATTCATTCGAGAGGTCGTAGTGCTCGGAGATATTCTTGCGGGACATGCGTTTCGTATTCGGACGCAATAGATAGCCCACCCGGTCGATTATCTCCAGAGGAGCGAAGAGCAGACGTTTGGCTATTGCCCCCGAAAAGGTTGGCGTATTGCGGGCGTTTTGCATAAACCATTGCAGCATCCCGCGAATATCCGGCGAATCCCACTCATCGGCCATGTACGATTCGCCGAAGCCGATATCCCCGTAGAGTACGGCGCGGCGAAAGAAATCCCAGTCTTTGACGTGCAGGATCGCGGTATCTTCACCCGGACCGGCTTCGCCGAGGCGATGCACCTCTCCGTCCGGTAGAACGAGCTGTAGAGCGCCGACCCGGTTCGAGCGCAGCGCGCGAAAGAAGGCCGCTTTGCAAATGCGGTTCAAAGTTCCGATAGAGCCGGATGATTCATCGATGCTCCGCGAATTATTCTCTTCCGCGTTATCCGTTTCGACCGATTGCTCCGCGATTTCTTTTTCGAATGCTGTATTCATGTATCAAGAAACTCCCATTGCTTACGGTCGAAAGGTACTATCCTATGTGGACCGCTTCGCGTTCTTTTTTCAAACGCTCTATTTTTTTATCGGTTTCCGCTTTGTCGTGCACGTAAACTTTGTTCACAAACAGCTTGAGCGCCTGCCAGTGAATTGCTCCGATAATCTTCAGACTGACCAGCGGATATAAAAAGAACATCTTAATCAGGGCGCCGTTCGAAAGCGTGCGTCGGCGCCCGTGTAGAATCGCTTTGAGTACGCGATGACGCGAACGTAGCGAATCGATGCGGATATTTACAAGTTCGCCCGGCTCGCGAAAACGAAAATAGAAGTCCGTGTCATGCGCGATAAACGGCGATACGTAAAAATTCTTGAGCACTCGTTCTTCGGTATCCCGGGCCTGTGAATCCACGGGGACCAAAAAGGGTTTTTGTTCGAGGTAGGTATTGTTGACTTCCGCCAGAATATGCCGCAGCCGGCCTTCGTCGTCATAACAATAAAAGAAGCTGACCGGATTAAAGACGTAACCCAGCACGCGTAGATTCGTGAGCAGCATGATCCGGGCCGGAACATAGGATACTCCCGCTTCGCGCAGATAGGCCTCGACCCGTCGCCGCGTCAGGCCTGGACGCGTCTCGCTGACGGACGCATCATCCGGGTCCGCCGCAGCGGCGCGATGGAAGTTATCAACGGCGGAGTCGCCGGTGCGATCATCGGGCGCCGAATCCGCTTTTGATTTTTCCGCAAGCCAGCGAAAATGGTCGGCGTCGTAAAACGAGAGCGGGCGGAATCGATTCCAGCCGAACCAGCTCAAGCGGCGATTCATCTCCGGGAGTTCGTCAAGATCCAGCAGCGCCATGAAGATCCGGTAACGAAACCGGGTCGCGTTTCGTATATATCGCCGGTGGAAGACCCGGCACTCATACAGCGAGGAGTTCAAAGCGTTCACGACTCAGTCTCTTTACGACGCCCAGTCCGGAGATCAGTCCGTCTTCATGGAATCCGTAGCGAAAATAACTGCCGGCGAAATAGATCGGCCCCTGTTCGTTGAGCTCCGGTAGACGGGGCTGCAGGCGAATGGCCGTGGAATCGAAAAGCGGATGCTGATAGTCGATCGCGCGGATGGTCTTTTCCGGCTGGATATTTTCGAAATCGTTAATCGACACGAAATAATCGTTATTCGTGGGTAAATTCTGCAGTCGGTTCATCCAGTAGACCGTGGCGGAATCCACCCGCCCGCTGTTCTCATCGACTTGCGATTTGTAGTTCCAGGAGGACCAGACGCGTTTCAGGGGCGGCAGGACCGCCGCGTCCGTATGCAGAACCGCGCGGTTCCGCTCATAACGAAAATTCGGCAACAGCTCCTGTTCGAGCGACGTGGGTTCGTCGAGCATCGCCAGAGCCTGATCCGCGTGCGCGGCGATGATCACCTGGTCGAATTCGTAGCTGTCGCGATCCGTCGCCAGTCGCACGCCGCCCTGAGGCTGGCGCCGCACATTACGAACGGCTTCATTTAAGCGCACGTCCAGGTCCGTGGCGCCCAGAATTTTTTGCACGTAGCTTCGCGAACCGCCGGTGACCGTGCGCCACTGCAGCTGCGTATGCATTCCCAGAAAGCCATGGTTACGAAAAAAACGAATCAGCGCGGCAGCTGTAAAATCCAGCATCTTATCGATGGGCGTCGACCAGACCGCCGAACCCATCGGCACGATAAAATTGTAGATGAAGTGCTCGTCGTAGCCCTGCTCTTCGAGGTACTGCCCCAGCGGAATATCGGCTTTGCCCTCTTCGAGATGCCGGGGCGCCGTTTCGTTGAAACGACTCGCCTGCATCAGGAAGCGCCAGTGACGCGGGCTGAATATATTTTTTCGCTGCGCGAACAGCGTGCTGTAGCTTTGCCCGCTGTACTGCAGGCCGCTGTTCAAATTGTGCATGCCGAAAGACATGTCGCTTTCGTGGGTGGCGACGTTTAATTCGGCGAACAGACGCGTGAGATTGGGATAGGTGGTTTCGTTGTAAACGATGAATCCGGTATCGACCGGCAGCGGTGAACCCTGATCGTCGACGGTGACGGTGTTGGTGTGGCCGCCGACATATGAGCCCGCTTCGAAGATTGTAATATCGTATTGATCCCGCAGATAGTAAGCGGCGCCGAGGGCCGAGATTCCGCTTCCTACGATTGCCAGCTTGTTCATGATTCCGGTGCGTCCTTCTTTCTGTATTCGTTTTGATTGAGGCGAAGCTCTGAATCGCTTATCAGAGCTTCGCCGTTATATCAACTTCGCACAGCTTACAAAATTCGCCTTACTCCGGGTGCATTTTTTTTCGCGAACGATAATTCCTTTAATTCGCCAGCGACGAAGCGTCGTCTTCGTCTTCCTGACCGTCCAACGACTTGTTCGCGGCTTTCAATTCATGTTTATCCGAAACGCCTACCGCCCCGCCGCCGAAATACACCTGTAAACCGGGAGCAACGGCGATGAGTTCTTCGCGTAATTGTTCGAGCTTTTCACGCCCCTGCGGCAATACGACCGAAATAGAAACTCGCTGATACTCGTTGCTGCGGATTTCACGAATCAGTTCTTCGCGCGGTAGATCGCCCGCGAAGCGAACTTTCTTTCCGCGACTGCGCAGAATCGCGTAGTGCAATAACGCACCGAGTTCATGCGGATCGCCCGGATAGGTTACCACCAACCAGTCGATAGCGCTTGGCGCGGGATAAGCTTTTAAACTCTGCAGTACGAAACCGTGAAACCAGCGGCTCAGCGCATGCTCTTCGGCGATGCTGACAAAGCCGGTCTCCCAGGCGCGACCCACCATAGTCAGGAGCGGACCAAGCGTGCCGCGCACCCATGAACCGTAGGTCTTCGATTTGCGTTCTACGAAGAGATGGTTCTCCAGCATTTCGTAATTCGAGTCTTTGATAAACTGAATGAGCTTCCACTCGGTTTGGGTGAACTCGTCATTGATCAGATTTGCGAGAAGGAAATCGCGCCCCAGCCCCATCACCAGATTGAGCTTCTGCCCCATGGCCAGGCGCTGCTGAATGCTGCGCAACACAAGATAGTCTTCGTTGCTGTAATACCAGTATCCGTTACTGCCCTGAGTCGGATTAAAGATTCGATAACGTTCCTGCCACTTTCGAATTCTCGCAGGGGAAAAGCTGGTCATCCGGCTGAGGTCTTTGATCAGAAATTTCATGTCGGTCTCCTGCCTGTGCGGATCGTACGTCGGCTCGAGGTCTGAGTCCGCGCGCCGCCTGGCTCACCTGTCCATCGTTTATACACAAAGCATTGACATACGTTTCGTCCAATGGTTTTAACGAAACTTAGGACCAAAAATCAAGACATGCTTGAATTGAACCGGACAGCGGGTTCCTCCGGAGCCAGGAGACTAGCCTTCTCCCTTTTTGCGACGCAGCAGCGACTGAATCCGCTTGTGCCGGGCGTCTGTGAGGGGCATGAGCGTGAAGATCAACGCTCCCACTATGAAGAAGCCGCCGACGATCGGCCCGAAAAGCACCCCGAGGCCGTAAATTGCCTCCCCGGACTGCCTGGTCGCCTCCTGATCGAAACCGATGACGCCCAGCGCCACGGCGGTTACCAGGATGCCGAAGGCCCGCGCGAGCTTGGTGCCCATCCGCCAGGCGCCGAAATAGAGCCCCTCTCGATTCTCGCCGGTCTTGAGCTCGTCGTAGTCGACCATATCCGCGACCAGAGAATCCAGCAGGATCAGGGCGCCGCCGAGAATACCGCCGATAAATGCCGCGATCAGCGGTCCGGTGGTCTCCCCCGGCGGGAAAAAGGGATAGGTCAGGCAGGTCATCAGTCCGAGCCCGAAAACGCCGACGAAGGCCGGCCATTTTTTCCCAAGGTGTTTGGAGACCCACACCCAGATCGGAATCGACAAAATGATAAAACCGAAGAACGGCAGCAGGACTTTGACCCCCACTTCGCTTTCCGGAAGCTCCAGCCGGTATTCGTAGTAATAGAGCGCGATGGCCGCATTCAGCGCCCGGCCGACGCTTGCGACCAGGAAGGCTATAAACAACGGAAAGAAATACGGATTGGCGATCACCGCTCCCAGCGAGCGAAAAAAGTGCGCCGGGTCGAGCGGCTCTTCTTCCTCAAGAGCAGGGCCCCGGCCGTGCCCCGCCGTCGCCCAGAACGAAAGCAGGGCTGTCCCGATAATGGGTATGGCCAGATACAAACTCGCGAGATTGCGCGATCGTTCCACGTTCTCGGGCGTCTCTTCGCCGAGACCGCCCAGAATCAATATGGGCAGCACCGTTCCCAGCAGCAGGCCGATGGTTCCGAAGAGCAAACGCCCGCCGTAGACCTCGGTGCGTTCGTCGCGGTCGAAAGTCAAATCGCCGCCGAGCGCCATGTGCGGCACGCCGATGACGGTCATCGCGGTGTTGACCAGCAGGTAGGTGAACAGTAAATAGAGGAATTTATAAAGCTGGCTGTCGACCGCCGGCGGATTATAGATCAAAAAGAATGCGAAGGCCAGGGCGACCGCTCCTGGAATCAAATAGACCCGTCGCCGGCCGAAGCGGCTGCGGGTGCGATCCGAAAGCGCGCCCATCAGAGGATCACTCACCGCGTCCCAGACGATGGCGATCGCCAGCGCCAGCCCCGTGTAGATTTCGTCCAGCCCGAAGATTACATTGTAAAATTTAAGCAGGTATACCTGTAAGAGAATTTCAACCGATGTAATGCCGAGCTCGGCGGCGCCGTAGCCGATTTTCGTGCGAAACGGCAATCGGGAGGATTTTATTGACATACTGCAAACTAAAACATTGCCAGGCGAAGGCCAGCTTATTTATTTCACACGGGAATCGCGCGAAGATTCGCGCCCACAATCGAAACACAAAGGAATGAACGCACGTAAGTGTAAAATGGTAAGCCCTGATGTCTGATTCACTGCTTGATTCACTACTCGAAAAAAATCTTTTGCCCGACTTTGTAATTCGGGCCGGCATTCGCCGCCTGAACGCCGCGCGTCTGCGGGAACACGCGGCTCTCACGGGCGAAGAGCAGCATCGCCGCCAGATGGAACTGATCAAAGAGCTGCGCGAAAGCCCGATCGCTCTGCATACCGCCGAAGCCAACGAACAACATTACGAAGTGCCGCCGCCCTTCTTTGAATTGGTGCTCGGCAAACATCTGAAGTACAGCTCCTGCTACTGGGAGCCGAATATCGGGAATCTCGACGACGCGGAACGCCGCATGCTGGAATTGACCTGCGATCGCGCGGAACTGGCGAACGGCCAGTCGATTCTGGAGTTGGGTTGCGGCTGGGGCTCGCTGACTCTGTTTATGGCGGAGAATTTTCCAAAAAGCAAGATCACGGCGGTTTCAAACAGCAAACCCCAGCGCCTGTTTATCGAAAAGCGCCTGAAAGAGCGCGGATTAAAGAACGTCAAAGTGATTACGGCCGACATGAACGCCTTTAAGATTCAGAAAAAATTTCAGCGCATTGTTTCAGTCGAGATGTTCGAACACATGCGCAACTACGACGCGTTATTCGCGAAAGTCCGCGGCTGGCTGGCCCCCAAAGGCAAACTCTTCATACACGTCTTTAATCATAAAGAGCTGGCCTATCTCTTCGAAAGCGAAGGCCCTTCGGACTGGATGGGTCGCTATTTTTTCACCGGCGGAATTATGCCGTCGCGCCACCTGTATTTGCATTTCGCGCCGCCCCTGCAGATCGAAAATATGTGGGTCGTCGACGGCTTTCACTACGAGCGCACCTCCGAAGCCTGGCTCGATAATATGGACGCGAATCGCGAGACCATCATGCAGATCTTCGCGGAAGTTTACGGTGCGGACCAGGCCACGAAGTGGTGGGCCTACTGGCGGATCTTTTTCATGGCCTGCGCGGAACTTTTCGGCGCGAAAAAAGGCAAAGAGTGGGAAGTAACCCATTATCTATTTTCGAAATAGACTGCACGGCGCGGGCGATGATTATTTTCGAATGATTTCTTTTTTGAGTTGATCGATTCGGGGAAACAGCGCGCTGCTGAAACGGTGAAATCCTCGCGCAGCACAGGACGCCCGCGCCGGAGCGCGGGCGAAATCGAATCGAAGCGAGAGCAGATCATCGCCACGGCCCGCCGGCTGTTCACCGAAGAGGGTTTCGATAGCGTCAGCATTCGCCGGCTGATGGACGTCGTCGGATTTTCGCCGATGATGTTCTATCAATTCTTTCCGCACAAGCGAGCGCTGCTGCGACATATCTGGGCCGATATATTCGAGGATTTTTTTTCGCAGTGCGAAGCGGCTGTCGGACGCCGGCGGGGGGCCGCCGCTCGCCTGAAAGCGTATCTGACCGCCGCCGTGCGCTACTGGCTGGACCATCCCGATCGCTATCGCATGATTTACCTGTACGAAGACCGCACCGAAGTGGACGATGAAGCGTTGTTTGCGAACACACCCGTTTTACTGGAACGCCTGGACTTTCCGCGTCGCATTCTCGTGGCGGGCGTCGAAAGCGGCGAGTTCCGGCCGCTTGATCTGGAACTCACTCTGCAAAGCCTCATCGTTTTAATACACGGCCTGGCGCACTCGCTGGTCACGATTCCGGAGTTTCCCTGGCAGGACGCCGCCCGCCCGGAGCGGACGGGCTCCGTCGCCGGCCATTCCATTGAGCTGTTTTGTGCCTCGCTGCGCGCTCCGCCCGCTTGATGCGCCGCTTCGCACGACCCGCCTCGCGACGCGCGACAGAGCCCGCATAGCCCGCGAGCGAATTAAAAATTCAAGCATACCGGGCGAGAATCTCGGCACAGACCCGCTCGCCGGACTCGACGGCCCCGTCGAAATACCCCTGCCAGCGCACGGCGCTTTCTGTTCCGGCTCGATGAATCCGGCCAAAGGGTTCGCGCAATTGGGCGCCGAAGGTCGTCATCGTGCCAGGAGTCATGAAGCCGGTATAACATCCACCGCTCCAGGGGTCGACGCTCCAGTCTTTTTCAATATAACCGATCGCATCGGCGGCTTCCGGTCCGAACCACTCGCTCAAATTTTTCAGGATCGCGGCGCGCCGACCGGCTTCATCGCGCAAAGCGAAGCGGCGGCCTTCGTCGCCTTCGAGAAAACCGACGATATATCCACGCGGATCGTCGGGCAGACCGGCGTCAAAGACCGGTCCGAACGGTCCGCGATCACTCGCCGCCAATCCCGCCAGCCCCTTCGCACGCCAGAAAGGAGTTTCGTACGCGATCAACGCCTTGGTTACCGAGCCCATCGGCATCCGCCGGGCCAGGGCGTCGTAGAGTACCGGTCGTTCCGGCGCGAAATCGATATTCAACGTCAGATTCGGTGACATGGCGAGCACGGCGTAGCGCGCTTCGATCGCACCCGCGGGCGTGATTACGCGTACGCCTTCCGCGCTCTGCTCGACCCGGCGCGCGGGCGAATTCAGACGAATGCGTTCCGCCCCCACGCGATCCGCGAGACGACGGGCGATTTGAAACGCGCCGCCCGCGATGCGATCCTGCTGCGCCGCGCCTTCGACATCGGTCAGCGTTTCCAGACTACCGGCGCTGCGAATGTACGTAAGAAAGAATTGCATGGAGACTTCCGAAGCCTCCGCGGAAAGCACGGCCCGTACGAGAATTCGCACCATCGCGCGGGCCTTCTCTGACGACACATGACTGCGCAACCAGCTTTCGACCGAAACAAGATCCAGTTGCCGGGCGTCCGGAGCGTCCCAGGGCCGAACGGGATCCACCAGGCCCGCCAGTCGATTGATGCGTTTGATCGTACGATCCAGCGCCAGCAGCGTAAAGATCGAAAGCCGCGGAATCACGCCCCGGTATCGGGTGATCTTACCCTGTAATTCGAGCAGGGAAAGCCCCTGCAGATACTGCGGAAATGTTTTGAGCTCCAGTTCTTTTAAGAGGGCCATGACCCGCGTCTGGTCGGGCCCGACCCACTGCCCGCCCAGATCAAATGGCTGACCCAGCAGCCGGCCTTCGAGAGTACGGCCCCCCACCCGATCTCGGCCTTCGAGCACGAGCACGGATTTGCCGGCCTGCACCAGGCGATAGGCCGCAGTGAGACCGGCAATGCCCGCCCCGAGAATGGCCACGTCCACGATGGGCCTGGAACTGGTATGGGGATCATTTGACTGACTCATGCGCCATTATTTATACGCGTATAATTTTTTGGCAATATTTTATTCGAGAATGCAGCCGCGAATTTTTTCGACTGGAAGCGGCAGCCGGTGCGGCCCGGCCTACGAAACCAGCATTCGCTGGCCTTCGGGAGCTGTTCGAGGACCGATTGCGAGATTGCGGGAGGCCGCTCCGGGGATCCGACTGGGACGGATGGTTTGCTGCTTCTTGCCGGCCGGTTCCTGTTCGGGATTACTCGGAAACCTTTCGTCCAGCATATCGCAAAGGCTGGCGGTCCCGGAATTTCTACCGCGCTTGCGGTCCAAATAATCGAATTCCGGAGCCACGCCGCCGGAGCTTTCTTTAATGCCGTATTTTTTTCGAATACCTGTCAGCATCGCCCGAAGATCAGACAGATTCCGGGCGTCATAGGTCGACGTGGTCCAGCCGGGTAAAGCAAAGCTTAATACGCTGGCCCGTTCTTCGCGCGGAATCTTGAAACCGATCAATTCGAGAAAGCCACGCCTGTTTCCGCCGAAGGACAGATCCTTGCTTTGCTGCTCCAAATCCGCCAGGGTTTCGTTCAGGGCAACAGACTGCCCGTTGATCTCGCCTCCACTGGAGCCGACCCCGTCGGTTACAACGACGAACAGGTGGTTCATTGCGTCGGAAGAATCCGCCCGAACTTTCTTAAAAGCCGCCTCGAAAGCGCTATTCAGGGGAGTGAAGTCCTTCACCGACCTTGATTTACAGGTTTCATATAGAGCGGCAAAGCGAGCCTGCGCAGTGGAGCCAATGGGGAAATCAGGATGCGATCGCGGATCCTCGTCGCCTTTCGCGACGTTCGGGAAACGCGAATCCAGCATGGCCTGCTTCTTGCCCGCGTCGAAAAAGAAGCCGTAAAAATTCACGGGAATCCCCAGATCGCCGCGTGGGAGCAGATCTTTTCGGACCGCATCCGACGCGAGCTGATACAGTCCACTTCTCCGGGGACCGGGATCGCCGCGCATCCCTTCCGTCTGAGCTTCTACTCCCGATACAGTCTCATCGCCCGCGACCTCGCCCCGCAACATACTGCCGCTCATATCCATCAGAATCGTAATCGCGTCGATGCGACCGCTGGTCCCGGCAGTCATATTCTTTAAGTCCAGGCCTGGATAATCCGGGTGATCTGCGTGCTTCGCTTTCACGAGATCTTTGATGATGATCTGGCGGAAATAGCGGGGCTTCTGACCGTAGCGGCCTGAGACCTCCCTGTTTTGCGGGTCGCTCCCCTTCGGACTCGAAAAACTGCTGCCTTCGCCCATCTTCAAATCCGCACCGCTCGTGCTATTCGCCAGCGTAATTTCGTAATCTTCACCCGGCTTATAGTTCAAAAAGCTGAGCGTCTGGACGCCGCTCTGATAAGCGATCGGCGGATCGAAGTTCATCGTCAGTGTGCCGCCCTCACCAAGCGAAACAATCTGACCTCTATTTTCAAACAGTAACTTCACCAAATCCTGCCCGGCATAGGCTTCGCCATTAACCGCCGCTTTTGACTCATCAATCGAAATACTCACCGGCTTTACAGCCTGCGGTCCCAAATCCGCTCGTTCAATTTGAACGCTGAACGCATCAGCAGCGCCGACTTCGACAGTCTTGCCGTACAGACCGACCCCAAAATTCGCCAGAATAACCAGCGAATCGCCCGGCGCCGCTTCGACCCGGGCCATACCGTTTTTGATCGCGACGGTCTGGCTGTAAACGCCCTCGGAATCGAGTACTCGCACCTGACCGGCCGTGGCCCGATCGCTTCCGCTCAGAATGCGCACCTGACGCGTTCGAACGCCGGGGCGATCCTGACGCCTTATGACCGGCAACGCTTCGCGTCGCACAACCGCTTTCGCCGCGACCTTAGAAGCGGTCGCTCCCTGCTGCACGGTATGGGTCAGCTCATGCGCCATCAATCGCCGGCCTTCGTCCGTACCGGGACGATACTCGCCCGCGCCGAAGACCACGTCCCGGCCGATCGTAAAGGCCCGCGCGTTTATATCCCGGGCGACCGACGCGGCTTCCGCTCCGGTATGAATGCGAATATTGCTGAAGTCCTGATTGAAACGCGGTTCAAAAAAGCTGCGTTCCGATTCGGGTAAGGCCTGACCGGCGCCGCCGCGCAGCGCGCCGATCCGATTCGCGAGATCAGGCCCGACCGGACCGCCTGCGCTGCTTGAGGCGTCCGCTTCGCGCTGCAGGCGTTTTTGCTGCAGCTCTTCGTCGTCGCTCATGCGCGAAACCGCGGGCGATTTCTGCATCTGCTCTTCACTTTCGCAGGCGGCGCACGCACGCCTTAGTTTATACTGGAGTTCTTCTTCGCTTCCGTCGCCCGGACGCGAAATCTGCAAAGGCGACCGCTGCATCTGCACGGTCTCGTCTTCGGCCGCAACGACCGGATTCGGCATCGTCATAACGCGCCGCGCGGCCTCGTCGGCTTCGCGTTCCAGCGGATCGTCGGCCGCGCCGACCGTCAATTGCCGCTGGATTCCAAGCTGGCGCTGCAGGGTTCCGCTCCGCCAGAGCGACCCGACGCCGGCATTGCCGAGTACTCGCTGAATATGCCCGAGATACTCCAGAGCCGGACCGCCGCTTTCGAGAGCGTTGCGGTCCATTCCCGACGATTGTTTCTCGCCCCCGGTATTCTGGCGCTGGATGGCGCCCGTGCTCTGGCTTTGCTGACTCTGCGATCTTGACTCTGACATACGAATTCCATGCGGGGGCGAGCGAAAGTTCGAATCCCGACAAGAGTTCGCGCTCAGCAGAGCGATCTGTCAAATCGGACCGAACGCGTTTTCAGCTCGGCCCATGAGAAATTCGTGCCGATTGCAAATTCTTACCGACGGCGCTGCGAAACCGTAAAGCGGTTACACAACAAACAAACGGAGGCGCAACGCAGACGCCCGCTCGATCGCTCAGCTTTCGCGGCGCAGCTGCGGAAACAAAATCGTATCGCGGATCGACGGGCTGTTCGTGAGCAACATCACCATGCGATCGATGCCGATGCCCATGCCGCCGGTCGGCGGCATGCCGTACTCAAGCGCACGGATATAGTCGTGATCCATATAGCCGCCGTCCCCTTCGCCGGCTTCGCGCTCTCGCACCTGGTCTTCGAAGCGGCGCTTCTGATCGATGGGGTCGTTGAGCTCGCTAAAAGCGTTTCCGATTTCGCGACCGACGATGTAGGGCTCGAAGCGCCGGGTGATATCCGGACGATCCGGATAGGCCTTGGCGAGCGGCGACAGCGCCAGCGGAAAATCGGTGATAAATACGGGCTGAATCAACTGCGCTTCGACTTTTTCGTCGAACAAAGCTTCCGCGACTTTCCAGATATTCGCGCAATCATCGAGAATGTCTTTCGGAAGGCCGGCCCCGGCGGCCGCCGCACGCGCGTCGTCGAGCGACATATCCGCGGCGATGCGCACCCCCGAAAATTTTTCGATCGCGTCGAGATACGGCAGTCGTTCCCAGGGCGGCGTCAGATCGATTTCGCCGAAATCGCCATACGGCAATTTATAGCCGCCGAGAATCTTGTTGGCCGTACCCGCGATCAGCTCTTCGCACAACTCGAGCATCGTGTCCATGTTGCCGTACGCTTCGTAGAGTTCCAGCATCGTGAACTCGGGGTTGTGCTTAATGCTGATGCCTTCATTGCGAAAATTCCGATTGATTTCGAATACTTTCGGAAAGCCGCCGACGATCAGTCGCTTGAGATAGAGCTCCGGCGCGATGCGCAGATACAACTCCATGTCGAGCGTATTGTGATGCGTGATAAACGGCCTGGCCGAAGCGCCCCCGGGGATCGGCTGCAGCATGGGCGTTTCGACTTCGAGGTATCCCCGCTCGATCAGCGTGTTGCGAATTTCCGAGACGATGCGCGAACGCATTACGAAGGTTTCGCGCACGTCTGGATTTACGATCAGATCGACGTAACGCATGCGATAGCGTTGCTCGCGGTCGGCGAAGGTGTCGTAGACATTGCCTTCCGCGTCCTCTTTTACGACCGGCAGCGGGCGCAGGCTTTTCGCAAGCAGGCTGATCGTCTTGAGATGCAGCGTGGTCTGGCCGGTCTTCGTGACGAACAGAAAGCCGGTCACGCCTATAATGTCGCCCAGATCGAGGCCGGTCAGCAAATCGAAGCTTTCGGCGAGCTCTTTCTTATTCCCGTACAATTGCAGCCGACCGCTGAAGTCCTCCAGATCGAGAAATGCGGCCTTGCCCATCAGACGCTTCGAGCGTACGCGGCCCGCCAGGCGAAACTGGCGCTCTTCGCTGAAGGTGGATTGGTCGAGGGCGACGAGCTCTCCGGCCTGATCTTCGGGATGAAAATCCTGCTGAAAAGGATCCTGGCCGGCGGCCTGCAGAGCTTCCAGCTTGCGCAGCCGGTTCTCGAACAGATCCGAAGTATCCGCGCTCTGATCCGCTTTTGGGGCGGCGCTTTTCCCGGCTTGTTTCTCGACTTTTTTCTTCGGGGCGGCCTGCTTCCCGGCCTGCTGGTTCTCGCTCATGGCCCCCGACCGTACCATGCGCGGCGGGCCTCCGGTAAATCAAAATATAGCATTTGACAGCCCAAATCGCCCCGAAAGCCTGTGCGGAATCCCTCGTCTGCCGGCCTATTCGCACGATGTCGCTTTACGAAAAATCCCAGGAGCTCTTCGAGGAGCTGAAACTGCGCCTGCGCAAGAAAGGCGAAGAACGCCTGACAATCATGCTGATTCCGCACGGTCAGGAGAAGATGTTCAGTCTGCAGCTGAACTGGTTCATGATTCTGTTCCTGGTCAGCATCCTGATTCTCGCCGTGTTTCTGGCGTTCTACGGCATTTATCTAAAACAACTGCACCAACGCGAAATCAACCGGCTGCAAACCCTGTACGGAACGAATTTCCGCTCGGCTCTCACGGTGAATCAAAACGCCGGAGAAATTCGCGCGGTGCGCTACGAGCTTTCCGAGCGCTTGGCGCAAATCTCCACCGCTCTGGGGATTCCGGAATACGAACGCAGCATTTTGCCTGACGAGGGCGACGCCGATCGTATTGCACGGCTCCGTCTCGAAAGCGAAACCCTGCGTAACAATCCCGGCACCGGTCCGCAGACCGACTATCTGCCTCCGGTGTACGCCCTCAAGAGTCTGAACTATATCCTGGACGCAAAGCAGCCTTTGCTCAGCGCGCTACAGGAATCCATCGAAGACGGACTCGGCGTCTATTCCGAAATGCCTATGGGTCGTCCCTTTCGCAGCTTCGGCGGATTGCGCGACACCAGTGCATACGGCGTGCGCGTGAATCCGGTCACCCGGGTCGGCTTCGAATTTCATACCGGCTTCGACACCGCAGGCCCGATCGGTACGCCGATCCACGCCACGGGCCCCGGCCAAGTCTATCGCGTATACAATATGCGCAACGGCTACGGGCGGGCGGTCGTCATCGCCCACAAATTCGGGCTGTATTCCATGTTCGCGCATCTGAACCGGATCGATGTGCGTCAGGGGGAAACGGTCTTTCGCAATCAGCGCATCGGGACGATGGGCCGCACGGGGCGCGCGACGGGCACGCACCTGCACTACGAAATCTGGAGTGGCACCTCAAAGCGAATCGATCCGCAGCCGTTCGTCTGTTCACTCGATTTCAATACGCGTCGCTGTCGGGATTACCACAGCAAGTCAGTCACCGCGTCGACGTTCTGAGAATGGAGCGACGACGGGTAACGCCGATGGGACACTGGGCTCATAAGGGTCTGATTAGCCACGGATGACACGGATTCCACGGATTGAGCTTTATACTCTTAGCTGAATGTCCTACGCAGTTATGGGCGCTGCAATATCAGCTCAGGTCAGCTAATACTCAAAACCCGCGCCGCAACAGACCCAAAAATCCGTGGCATCTGTGCAACCCGTGGCCAAAAAATCACAGCCATAAACCAGAGAGCTCTAGATCACACCCGCGCCATTCAGCGGCGCGCGCCAGCCAGCTTTTTCTTTTTCGCGGCCGGCTTCTTCCTGGTCCCGGCGGCTGCCTTTTTGCGCGGCGCGGATTTCGGCTTCGATCGGCCGTTCGCTCTCGCCGCTTTGCCCGGGTCCAGTCGCTCGAGAATTAGATCGTCGAGCTCCGGACGCGCGAGTTCCTCTTCGTATTTGCGCCAGGTGAAGGGCCAGACCTGCGGTTCGCCGGAATCGCTCAAATACCAGCTGCTGCACCCGCTGGCCCACGCCGAGCCTTCGAGGCCCTTGCGTACTTTCGCGCGAAAGCGTTCCACGGCTTCGGGTTTCGGTTCCATCACGTCGAAGCGTTCTTCGCGCCACATTTCGACAAGCTGCATAATATAGTCCGCCTGGCATTCGGACATGGCAATCACCGAAAAATTGCTCACGGGGGTATAAGGACCGAGCATGAGGATCATATTCGGGAAGCCCGGACACAACACCGAATTGTAAACGTCGATGCGGTTTTTCCAGGCGGTGTTCACGGGCAATCCACCGCGCCCTTTCAGGTTCATGGGTCGCATAAAATAAAAAGGATGAAAGCCGGTCGAACAGATCAGCACGTCGAGCTCGTGCAGCTGGCCGTCTTTCGTCACGACGCCTTTCTTCGTGACGCGATCGATGCCGTCCTGAACCACGTACGCGTTCGGCTTTTGCAGAGCTTCGTAAAAGGTTCCGTTGATTACGACTCGCTTGCACCCCACGCGATAGTCAGGCCGCAGCCGTTCGCGCAGCTCGCGGTCTTTGACGCCGAAACGCAGGCTGAGCTTGCAAATCCACTCGACCATCAGGCGGTAGGGCTGAACCCCCGCTGTGGCGGCGTTAAAAAAGACCATCATGCGCCGGCCGATCCAGCGCTGCAGCGCGACCAGCGTGCGCGATTTCTGAAAGAGGCCCAGCAACCAGCGCGGGTAAGCGAAATCCGGAACCCAGGCGATCCACTGCGGCGTCCGCATGAAGACCGAAACATCCGCGCCGGTATTCACCAGCTCCGGTACGCACTGTGCCGCCGTCGAACCGTTGCCGATCACGCCGACGCGCACGCCGGGGCCGAACGGCACGTTATGATTCCACTCCGCGGTATGGAACAAATCGCCGCCGAAGCTCTGCAGACCTTTGATATCCGGCCAGGCGGGATGGTGCAGGATGCCGGTGGCCGCGATAAAGAAATCGGCGACGTAGGTTTTGCGACGACTGGTCTTGACGGTCCACTTGCCGTCTTTCCCGTACGTGGCGGCGGTGACCGCTTCGTTCATATGGATGATATCGCGCAGGCCGTGATCGGCCACGACGCCTTCGAAGTACCCCTGAATCTCGTCTCCGGGCGCGAAGAAATGGCTCCAGCCTGGATTCGGCTGAAAGCGATAGGTGTAATAATGCGCGGGCACGTCGCAGGCGATACCAGGATAGGTGTTCTCCCGCCAGGTTCCGCCGATGCGATCCTTCTTCTCGAGGATCACGACGTCCTGAATGCCGGCCTCCCGCATGCGAATGGCCATTAAGATTCCGGTCATTCCCGCGCCGACAATCACCACGCTGGGATTTCGCTTGCTCTGGTTCATAAAAGCACCTCTCCGGCATGTTATAAAAAAAGTGACGCGTGCGTCAAGTTTTTCCTGAGACGCGGAAGCTTTTCGAAACAACGCTGCCCTGCGAAATCACATAGCGCAAAACGCGGGCGCTGGAAATCCCGGCCTGGCCGCTGCGGATCCGTCGAAACGGCGGCGACGTTGGCAGTGCCTCTTTTCCGGGCATCGAAATAGAGCTTCCGCGGGTCAAATCACTGGACAGCCTCCGGGTTTGAAAAATCTTAACCGGCAACCATGCCCAAACGCACTGACATCAAAAGCATTCTCATTCCCGGCAGCGGCCCGATCGTCATCGGTCAGGCCTGTGAATTCGACTATAGCGGCACCCAGGCCTGTAAGGCGCTGCGCGCAGAGGGCTACCGCACCATTCTGGTGAACTCCAATCCCGCCACCATTATGACCGATCCCGAAATGGCGGACGCGACCTACATCGAACCGCTGACTCCCGAGACCCTGATTCGCGTTATCGAAAAAGAAAAACCCGACGCGATTCTGCCCACAGTCGGCGGACAGACGGCTCTGAACCTGATGATGGATCTGCATGAGCAGGGTTATCTCGAAAAATCGGGCGTGAAACTCATCGGCGCGAATATCGCCGCCATTCGCAAGGCCGAAAGCCGCGAAGAATTCAAAGAAGCCATGCTGGACATCGGCATGAATATGCCGGCGTCCGCGCTCTGCAATACCTACGAACAGGCCCTGGAATTCAAAAAGACCAACGGCCTGCCCATGATCTGCCGCCCGTCCTTCACTCTCGGCGGCACCGGCGGCGGCATCGCCTTTACCGAAGAAGATTTTGAACGCATCGTAACGAACGGCCTTATGCTTTCGCCGACGCACCAGATCCTGCTCGAAGAAAGCCTGCTCGGCTGGAAAGAATACGAATTAGAGGTAATGCGCGATACGGCGGACAACGTCGTCATCATCTGTTCGATCGAAAACCTGGATCCCATGGGTGTGCACACCGGCGATTCGATTACCGTCGCCCCCCAGCAGACGCTTACGGACAGGCAATATCAAGAAATGCGCGACGCGGCGCTCGCGATCATTCGCGAAATCGGCGTGGAGACCGGAGGTTCGAACGTGCAGTTCGCGGTCGATCCCAAAGACGGCCGCATGATCGTCATCGAAATGAACCCGCGGGTTTCGCGCAGTTCGGCGCTCGCCAGTAAGGCCACGGGCTTTCCCATCGCCAAAATCGCCGCCCTGCTGGCCATCGGCTATACCCTCGACGAAATCAAAAATGATATCACCCGCGAAACGCCGGCCAGCTTCGAGCCGACCATCGACTACGTGGTCACGAAGATGCCCCGTTTCACCTTCGAAAAATTCCCGGGTTCTTCGGACACCCTGGGCAGTATGATGAAGTCCGTCGGCGAAACCATGAGTATCGGCCGCACCTTCAAAGAGAGCTTTCAGAAGGCCTGCCGTTCGCTCGAAGTTTCGCGCATGGGCTTCGGCTCTGACGGCTTTTTACAGGAATTATTCGATCACCAGGCTCTGAAAAATAAGAGCAAGGCGCATTTCTACGATACCCTGGCGAAGAGCCTGGAACGTCCGAATCCGGGTCGCATCTTCGACGTCAAGACCGCGCTCGTGGCGGGCGTTCAGGATCCGTCGAGCGGTTTTACGGTCGAGCGGGTCCACGAACTCTCCGCCATCGATCCCTGGTTTTTGCATCAGTTTCTGGACATCGTCCATCTGGAGCAAAAATTCCGCGAAGCCGGATGCCCGACCGACCCGACCAGCATGCGCGTCATGAAGCAGGCCGGTTTTTCCGATCGCCAGCTGGCGTATCTGACATTGGCCGATCAAATCGAAGCGATCGTCGCGAACGATTCCGAGCCGGTTCACGATCGGCGCAAAAAGCTGATTCAGATGCTCGCCGAGGCGGAGAAAAAAATCGCCGCGGAACGCAAATCCGAAACCGACTCAGGTGCGGCCGGCGGAAAGCCGGTATATAAAACCGTCGATACCTGCGGCGGCGAATTCGAAGCCTATACGCCCTATCTCTATTCCAGCTATGAAGACGAAGACGAAAGCCGCGTTACGAATAACAAAAAAGTTATGATTCTCGGCGGGGGTCCGAACCGCATCGGCCAGGGCATTGAATTCGACTACTGCTGCTGTCACGCGTCGTTCGCTCTGCAGGATATGGGCGTCGAATCGATCATGGTTAACTCGAACCCGGAAACGGTTTCGACCGACTACGATACTTCCAGCAAATTATACTTCGAACCGCTCACTCTCGAAGACGTTTTGCATATCTGCGAAAATGAAAAACCCGACGGCGTTATTCTGAGCTTCGGCGGTCAGACCCCGCTCAAACTCGCGCACGGCCTACAGGACGCCGGCATTCCGATTCTGGGCACATCTCCCGACGCCATCGACCGCGCCGAAGACCGCGACCGCTTCAGCGAAATGCTGAACAAGCTGGGACTCAAACAGCCTCCGAACGGCACGGCCTATACCTACGAAGAAGCCGAAGATATCGTTCTGCGCATCGGCTATCCCTGCCTCGTGCGTCCGAGCTACGTGCTTGGCGGCCGGGCTATGGCCCTCGTACACGATCGCGACGAATTACGCGATTTCATGAAGATGGCTGCCGACATCAGCCCGGAGCATCCGATTCTGATCGATCGTTTCTTAGAAGAAGCCGTCGAGATGGACGTGGACGCGCTGGCCGACGGCACCGACGTTTTCGTGGCCGGCATCATGGAGCACATCGAAGAAGCGGGAGTACACTCCGGCGACTCGGCCTGCGTTTTACCGCCGGTCGGCATCGCGCCGGAGATGGTCGAGACCATCAAAGACGCTACGACCCGCATCGCGCTCGAACTGAACGTGGTCGGCCTATTGAATATTCAGTTCGCCATTCAACGCGGCGAATTATACGTCATCGAAGTGAATCCGCGGGCGAGCCGCACGGTGCCGTTCGTCAGTAAGTCAATCGGCGTGCCGATCGCGAAGATGGCCACCCGGGTCATGTGGGGCCAGAAGATCAAAGATCTGAATATACCGGCCGATCGCTTTCGCCTGGACTCCGAATATATTTCAGTCAAAGAAGCGGTGCTGCCCTTCTCCCGCTTTCCCGGCGCGGATATTATCCTCGGCCCGGAAATGAAATCGACCGGCGAAGTTATGGGCCTCGCCGCATCGACCGGAGAAGCCTATATCAAAGCGCTCGTGGGAACCGGCGATAAAATCCCGGAAACCGGCGGCGTGTTTTTCAGCGTCACCGATCAGGCGAAAGCGCAGCTTGCGGGCTGCGCGCGCGATCTGATTGAGCTCGGATATAAGCTCTATTGCACCGAAGGCACCGCCGAACACCTGAAGAAAGAGGGAATCAACGACTTTACGGTCCTGCCGAAGCTGCGCGAAAATCGACATCCCAATCCGGTCGACGAAGTGCGCGAAGGCAACCTGAGCATCATCATCAACATTCCGGACTCGCGCAAAACCCGCGACGACGCATTCCTGATTCGCCAGGAAGCGACCCGCCGCCGGGTGATGGTGGTCACAACGACCGCCGGCACCCTGTCGCTGGTCAACGGCCTCAAGGCTCGCAGTCAGAAAGAATTCGACGTCAACGCGCTACAGGTCGTCCACGGGCCGACTTAATAAGTCGTCCACGGGCCGACCGCTTAAATCGGCAGAGCCGATTCTGGCGGTCGTGCATAGCCCAACCTGATAGGTCGGCCGCAGGCAGACGAGGAGTCGTTCTCGGGCCGACCTGATAGATCCGCCGCAGGCACGCCGTTTCCGCATCTCAGAGCAGAACTTAATTCGCACAACGCGCCCTAAAATCCGTGGCATCCGTGGCATCCGTGGCATAAAAAAACCGGCGCTGGATCTGAGATCCCAACGCCGGTTTTCAATACCGCAGGCTTATGTTTTAAATCAGAACTTCGCCGCGGCCGCGGGCTCTCCGGCGACCAGCGTTGAATCGAAAGCATTCGGACCGCGCACGGCTCGTTCGGCGCGTTCGCGCAATGCGTAATATTCGATCAAACCAAGCTTGCGTTGCACGACGAGATCCCCCGCCTGCACGCGCACCAGACGGCCGGTATCCAATTGCTCTTCGCTGATTTGCATCGGAGCGAGCTGGCCGTCCTGTTCCGTATAGAATTGACCAGGCTCGTTTTTCAGGAGCACCATGTTCCCCTTATAGCGGCCGTCTTTCCACATATCGATGCGCAGCTGGGCGCCGTAGTTGCGGTACGTGAAGCTGACCTTCTCACCGTCCGCCTCCAGAGTTTTCACCAGACGGCCCTCTTCGTCGAAGTCCGACATGGCCATGGGATTCGAACCGCTCCAGAATTCGATCGAGTTAAACAGAATCGCGTCCACGAAGATAGCGATGCCGTAAACGAAAGCGGTGATAAAGAAGACGATCCAGCGCAGCCACTTGTTATTGATGCCTTTAATAAAACCGTGCCACTTGCTGGTTAAGACGAAGCCGCCGAAACAATTCGGCAGAGCGGGAACCATGACCGCCGCAATCAGCAGGCTGCTGAGCCATCTCTTCGATTTTGAAAATAATTGCATTCGAATTCTACCTCCGACCGGTTGCTCCGGCCCTGACCGCTTATGCAATTCGATCGTTCGGCTTACAACAGATTTTTTCCTGACCCGGCCGGAAATTGCCGGAAGCGCCACGGATACACGGGCTGCGCGGTGGTAAGCAAGCTGCGTACGAAAGCAGCCACGGATGGCACTGATTTCACGGATGAATCTATCGGATTTCGAATCCGCGCGCAGTCTGGCGTGGGATGTTTGAATCGTCACTCCCACCAATCTCTTTTGATTCAAAAAATGAAACAGATCCGTGACATCCGTGCAATCCGTGGCCAGATCAATCCAGATAATCCTGGATATGCTGCAATATCTCCTGGTTTTCGGGAGCGCGCTGCAGGGCTTTCAACAGCGCTTTGCGGGCCCGGGGCCCGTCGCCCTGTTTCGCCAGAAAGACGCCGAAGCTATCCAGATACGCGGGGTGGTCCGGTTTTTTTTGAATCACCCGCTTAAGACAGTCAAAGGCTTCGTCCCGTTCGGCCGGACTCTGCCCGTGCAGCGCGAGCAAATAGCCGAGGGAATTCAGACTGTTGATATTTTCCGGATCGAGTTCTAAGATGCGACGGTGCACCGCAATGCTTTCGGATTGCCGGCCCGTCTTTTCATAAACATGCGCCTGCATCGAAAGCAGCCGCACATCCGCGTTGAATTTCGCCAGACGTTCTCCGAGAATTTCTTCGGCGGCGGCGAATTCTTCGTCTTCGATCAGACACAGAACCTGCAGCGCCATCACTGCAGCGATCTCCACGTAGTCGCCGTAGGATTCGATCAACTCGTTTAAGTATTTCGAAGACTGGCGAAAATTCCGCAGGGAAAAATAGCAGATACCCAGCTCGTGCAATTCGATCGGGCCGCCCAGACCGTCTTTCAGGATTTGTTTGAGGCCCAGAATGCGCTCGAGCAGGCGCCGCTCGGCCAGGCGCGACTCATCGGCCGGGTCGAGCGACTCGCCCGCCGCCGCGTTCAGGTCCCCTTCGTCTGTTTGATTCGAGTTTTGTGAAACCATTTGCGTAATTCCCGGCGGTCGGTGGTAAAAGTGCTGAGCGGCGTAATCGAAACGCAACCGGCCAGAACCGCCTCGCTGTCGGAGTGATCCGACTTCACATGACCGAATTCGGTCTCCTTAATGCGCACGCGCCATTCCCGGCTTTCCGGAAGCTCATGCTCTGCATCGCCTGCCGCACCGTCGAAGGGCCGCGTTTCGGCGGCTCCGTCGGCGGCGGTGACGTGATAGTCGTCGTGATAGGTCCGTTTGCCCTGATAGGTATAGCGCACTCCTGGCAGTGAACTCTCAATATCCGCCCCGCCCGCTTGAAGCTCTGCTTCGCGCGGATAATTGATATTATAAACGATGCCGATGGCGAGTTCCTGCAGATGCTCGCGCAGCCAGACGCCCAGCCATTGGGCGGCGCGCTGCAATTGCGTTTCATTCGGCAGATAATCGCCGTAACTGACGGCGATCCCCGGCATGGAATGCACAGCGGCCTGGCGGGCGGCCGCGACCGTGCCGCTGTAGTGCACATCGTCCCCCAGATTCGGTCCGTGGTTGATGCCCGAGACGATCAAATCGAAATCCGGAAAGAGTTTCGAGTGCAGCCCTACGTTAACGCAGTCCGCGGGATAACCGGTCAAACTGAAGCGCCGCTGGCCGACCTGTTCCAGCGTGAGCTCTTCGCGAATCGACATGGCGTTCGATGTCGCGCTCCGCTCGCGATCGGGAGCGACCACCCAGACTTCGCCGAATTCCGCGAGCACCGGTTCCAGCACCCGTAGACCGACGGCGTCGTAGCCGTCGTCGTTGGCGAGCAGGATGCGCCGCTTCGTTGTATCGCCGCCGGCCATCAGGCGATCTTCCCGGCCACTTCCAGTACGATGAACAGAAAAAACAGGAGCGGAAAGAACAGCACCAGAGCCAGCGAACGGAGATAGACCGAAACCGCGGCGCGCACGCTGATTTCGTACTGAAAGACGATCCCACGCAGCGCAATATAGATCGACCAGGCGAAGAGTGCCAGCTGCAACGGCGCGACCAGCAACTCCGGATTTGAAAGCAAGCGCGCGGGCACGGCGATCGCCACAGAAAATAGATTCGGCAGCGTCGACATTACGAGAATGCCCGCGGTTTGCCAGGTCTTACCGGCCCGCTGGGGATGCGCAAGCGCGACGAAGGCGTCGACCAGACAGGCCAGCAACAAACTCCACAAGAAGCCGATGCCCGCGTTCACCGCGGTTAGTCCCAGGATATAAGCCGCGTATCCCGAGTCGTAATAATCGCGAATCAAATAGCCGGCGACCGCCGTACTCAGGCCGCACATAAAAAGTGTAAGCCCCAGATGCACGGCCGGCCGCGGAACGCGCGCGATAGCCGTCGGCAGTTCGTCCGGAGCTTGCAGGGTCAGATGACAGAGATTCAGAAAGCTGAGTATAAATTCGCGCACCTTAAAGACTCCGCGCCTTCAGCGCCCCTCTCCCCCGGGCCCCACATTCAGGAGATCCAGAGCGAATCCCGGCCCGCCGGGGTACAGATACAGCACCGGGCTTTGCAGCAGCATGCGATAGCGCGTCGCCTCAGTTGAGCCGGACGCGCCACCGAAGCTCACGCCGGTTTCAGCGAAGAGCTCCTCTAAGAGCGTCTTCGGGGCTCTTAAGAGGGGCAAATCCTGATCGGTCTTTAATAGAATTTTAATTGCAGTTACGGCTTCTTCGCGTCCGCCGATTTCGTCGATCATCTGCTGCGAACGGGCTTCGCGACCGGAAAAGATGCGGCCCTCGCCCCATTTGGCGACATCGTCTTTGGCCTTCTTGCGCCCTTTCGATACGTCTTCTAAGAACTGCTGATACGAATCACCGAGCAGACGATCGTACATGCGCCGTTCGTCCGCGGTCAATTCGCGAAACGGGTAGCTCATGTCTTTGAAGCGGCCCGCCTTGATCGCCTCGATGCGCACTCCGTACTGGTTCAATAATCCGGAGATATTCGGTCGCAGGCTGATCACGCCGATCGAACCGAGGATGCTGCCTTCGTAGGCGAAGATCTGATCGCAGGCGCTGGCGATATAATACCCGCCGCTCGCGGCGATGTCGGTGACGACCGCCACAACCGGCTTGACCAGACGCACCTGCATGACCCGGTCGTAGATCTTCTTTGTCGCGCCCACCGCCCCACCGGGACTGTTGATGCTCAATAGCACGGCGCGCACCGCCGCGTTCGACTCGGCCTGCCCGAGCTGCTCGACGATCTTATCGGCCCCTCCGGGATAGTAGCCGTCCTGGATGGGCCCGTTGATTTCGATTAGAGCGATGCCGGCGCGACCGGAAGTCAAAAAGCTCTCGGTGGTGCTGGTGAAGGGACTGTCGGAACTCGACACCCCGATATTCACAAAACTGAGTATGACGGCCAGCATGCTGAACATGAGAGCCAGAGCTGTAACGAGGCGCGCGCGATCCATAATCCGGGAATATGTCTCCCCCGGACCCGGGCACTGTAAAGCCTTTTTGGTGGCTCCAGGCCGGCAAAAAAAGGGGAAATTCACGGAAAAATACTGTTTCTTTCGAGGATTCGCTCCGATATACAAAAGGACGCGGACCTTGACTCGACCGATTCTGCTTGCGCGAATCAGTGAGACATAAATCGTGTAAGCAGGGTAAGACCATGCAGGTATCCGGAAAATTACTACTCAACAGTGCAGAGAATATTCTCAAAGAGCGCCATAAAGACCAGCGGCCCGCAGGCACGGGCGCCGGCGAAGCCGCCGCCTCCCGGACCAAAGCCGAAGGGCTGAACCAGAGCGCCCTCGAATCGCGCCTGCTGAAGCTGCAGGCGAATCTGAGCACGATCCAGCATCAGTATTCCCGGGAGCAGGCTCGCTCGACCTATCTGAACCAGAATCCGGATCAGATCGGACCGGAGTTGAAATTCGGCGACGAGGCCCTCTTTCCAGAGATCCAGGCCGGTACGGATCCGAAGCCGAATCTTGAGGGCCTGCAAAAAGACGTAAGCGGCGCCCTCGAAAAGCTGATCCGTTCGCTGAAAAGCGTGCAGGTAGAAATGGAAAACCTCTACGCCCTGAACTTCGATGCGCCGCTGGACTCAGCCGCCGGCCCGGATTCGGCCGCTCGCCTGATGCAGGAAGGCGGACTGCGAAATCTGGACCCGGCCCGGGTCGCGCACCTCACCCGCAGTTCGGATTGACCCTCCCCCCCGATCAGGCTTCCGCGCCCGCGCGCGACAGAGTGACCGCCCTGCGCGACCAACTGCGCGCCATGGGTCGTCCGGACGTGCGCATCATCGGCGTCAGTAAAACTCACGGCCCGGAACGCATCGTCGAATTGTACCGGGCGGGCCTGACGGACTTCGGCGAGAATCGCCAGAACGAAGCCCGCGATAAATTTCCGCTGGTCGCCAGAGCTCTGGGGGGGACCGATACCGCCGCCGGCGCCCCTGCCGAATCACCATCCGACGCCGGCGACCGGGCTACCCCCCTGATCTATCATCACATTGGTCCGCTGCAGTCCGGCAGCGCCCGCCAGATTCCCGGACTCTTCGACTGGGTGCACGGCGTATCCGCGGTCGGCCCTTCCAGCCCGCTTGAGGCGCTGCAGAAAGCCGCCGACCGCAAGCTGCCTTCCGGTCAGAGCATCAACTATCTCATTCAGGTGGCGCTGACCGGGGAAGCCAGCAAGGCCGGCGGTATGCCGGAAGACCAATTGCGGAATCTGAACGCCTTCCCGGAAAGCGAGGCGCTCCGCTTCCGCGGCTTTATGACGATGGGTCCGCAGAGCCAGGACGCGGAGGCCACCCGCGAAGTCTTTCATCGCCTGCGCGAACTGCGCGACCTGCTGCTGCCGGACGGCGAACTCAGCATGGGCATGTCAGGCGACTGGGAGCTTGCGGTCGCGGAAGGCGCCACGATGATCCGGGTGGGTACGGCGCTCTTCGGCCCCCGGGGCGCCGCTCCCTGGAAGCCGCCGGGCTCTTGATCAAGGCCGGCCGTGAATTTTTACTTTACCAATATCGCGCGAAAGCGGAATAAAGCAGAGGCTTCCGCCCTATGGCATTAGATACATCGAAACCGCTCCAGCAGGCGCAAATTCCCGCCGGAACCGTCCTCTTTGAAGCGGGCACCCCCGCGGGCCTCCTGACCATCTTACATAAAGGCGAGGTAATCGCCTTAAACCGTCTCTACAAACAGGGCAAACGCCGCATGTATCGCCTGGGGCCGAACAGCGTGATCGGTTTCGGCGCGCTGCTTTCGGGCGCGCAGCACAAAGTACATTATATTACCGCCACCGACTGCGTAATCAGCGCCTTTCCGGTCCGCGGCGAATTCTCGAAAATGATCCTGGGCAAGCTGAACGTCGGCATGATGGCCGTCAGGTCGATGCTGAACGAAGCGATGGCCATTCAGCACTCGGTCAAGGGGCTCTCGAATTTTCTCGGCGGCGTTTCCAAATTGATCGATAACCTGGCGATCGCGTACTATAAATGCAACGCTCAGCCCTTCGAGCCGCCGCCTGAACCGGAGGGCGAAGGCGGTCCGGCGGTCGGCGACGTAATCGATCCGGTCGTATCCGCGGCGCGGGTGGTCGTCGCCGAATTTCAACAGAGCGGCGGTCAACTGCCGGAACCGGTCACCCAGATCTGGCTGCAGGGCGACCACAGCAGCATTCTAAAGAAATCTTACGAATTTGAATCCCGCTTCGATGTCGAAGAGTTCAATTTTCTCAGACGCCTGCTGGCGCTGCCGGTTAATATCCAGGGCGCGGTCTACAAAGCCGACATCAAAGTGCTCGAAGGCCTGTGCACGAAGTTGAACAAAATCATCGACGGCGGCGTACAGGAGATCTACGGTCTGCACGAAGGCATCGACGTGGCGATGGAGTCGATCGTCGTCGGCGATTATTGCTACGCCGAAAAATTCTTTTTGCTGTCCGATCTCTTGAGCTCCGGATTCACGAGCGTTCCGATCGCCGAATTCACTACAATTCTGAAATTCGTGCACCAGAACGCGGAGTCGCTGCTCAAGAATTATCAGCAGCTGCAGGGTATCAACTTCCCGAACCCCTCCCCGGCCATCGGACGGATCCAGACCTTTCTTTCTTCGAACGAAGAGGTCAAGCAGGTCGAAGAGACCCAGGCCCACGTCGAGTCGGTCGGCGCCGACATCGAGGCCATTCGCAAAGACCTCGCCGGCTCGGCCGGCAAAATCATGAGCTTCTTGCAGATGCCCGCCGAGGACACCAAAGCCATCGTCGGCCTGATCAAGAAATTCAAGACCATCCAGAATCCCATGGATTCCGGCGGAGACCCCCGCAAACTCCGCCGGCAGATCGGCCAGACCTACTGGAAAGCGTACGAGAAGGCCTATTTCAAATTTCAGGAATCCCGCGGCAATGTGCCCACAGCCGTGCGCTTGATGCTGCGCTTCGGTTTTTTCGACGAAGAACTGCTCGATGACGAACACCTGGGTTTCCTCTATAACGCCGAAGACAATACGCGTTCCGCGCATCCCATTGTGAACGTCGTCGACTGGCTGCAAAAAGTCGGCGACAAAGGCGAGCCCTGCTCCGTCGACGAGATGGGCATGACCTATTTCGAGAAACTCAAAAACGACAATAAAAATATGGGCTGGAAACGCGAGAGCGATCTGCCCGAAGAATACAATACCACTGACAAACGCATTCATTACGAAATTCAGAATTTCTTAGAAGTGAATACGCGCCTGACCAGCGGCACGCCGACGACCGCTTTTCCGATTCTGACCCGTTATCAGATCACCATGCCGCTCGAACGCAGCTTCGTAACCGCCGAACGGCTGGGCGCCGAGATCGACCGTGTACTATCGATCGACTTCTCCGCGTTTCATCGCGAAGTCATTATCAACGACGAAGAACGCAATATCATCAAAGAGTTCGTGCAAAACCAGGTGATTCCCAATTTCATCATCGTGCCCAGCATCGGTACAAAAGTGATGATGTGGCAGGATGTTTCGACCCGCAATAAATCTTCAACCGGGCGCCTGGTCGTGCCGGTCTTCGCGACCGCCGATCTCTTTACGCTGGTGCTGGAAGCGGTGGCCGCGTTCCGCTGGGAGCTGACCAAGACGATCATGGGCGCGGACTGGAACAACGTTTCGCAATCTTCGATCACCGCGGACTATACCGACTACGTGCAGTTCTTCAAAAAGAATCGCGACCTCAGCTCCGAAGTCAAAGAAAAGCTCGCGGCCGAATTCAAACGTTTTCGCAGCGATCGCGACCGCTTTACGAACGATTATATCACCTGGATCAAATTCGAATCGGAAGGCGTACTGAAAATGAACAAGGTCGTGCGCAGCATCATGTACCGCCACGTGCCGTTCGCCACCGCCATTCGCGAGAATATCTCAACGCAGCCGGCCTTCATCGATATCCACACGCGCTTCAAGAATATCCGCAATCGCAAGCTGAAAGAGCTTGAAAACCGCTATCGCAAGTACGGCGACGCGATGCCGCCGGAGCTTCAGGAAAACGTAGAATTTTATAAAGTCTGAGCGCGCGCACCGGGCAAAACGGTCGCCGTCAGTTTATCGCCAGGCGATTCTGATATTGGCGCGTTTCAGCCGCGCGGCACCTGTAACACCTGAATGCGTTTGCGTAGCCGATTCTTAAAGGCCGAGTTGCTTTTGAGCAGATGCAGAGCCCGCTTGTAATCCGACACCGCCCGCGGGCGATCGTCGTGCATTTCGAAGAGCCGGCCGCGATTATAAAAATTCAGCGGATCGCGCGGATTCAGTTCGCAGGCGCGGCTGAAATGCGAACGAGCCCGCTCCGAATACTGCTCGCGATTTTCGCTCGCTTCCGGCGCTCGCTGGGCCATGCGTAAAAAGATCAGACCCAGATTATGATGACTGCGATAGTGGTTTGGCGTAGTACGCAGCGCCGCTTCGTAATGTTCGATCGCCCGCGGATAGCGCTTCTGCTTGCGAAACAGATTCGCGAGATTGTAGTGGGCCACCGTGAATTGCGGATCGCACTCGATGGCTTTCGCGTAGCTCGCGACCGCTTCGTCCTGCAGCCCCTGGTCTTTTAAGATATTGCCGACGTTGTTTAAGGCCCGCGTATGACAGCCGTCGAGGGCGATGGTTTTTTCGTAGGCTTCGCGGGCTTCCAGCCGCCGGTTCATCTTGTGAAACAAAAAACCGATGCGATAGCTGATGCGCTCGTCCCGGGGCGCCGACTTCTGCGCACGCAGTAGAGTCCGGATCGCCCGCACGTCGTCCTGCTTCAGGGAAGCCTCGTAGAGCGCGTCAGCCTCGGCGCTGCGGCCTCCGGAAGCGGAGAGCGGCAGGCTAACAGAAAGCGAAAGAGCGAGTACGGGCGTGAGGATTCGACGTGCAGAGCGGAATACGGACATATGTTTTTCATCGGTGTAAATAGCGGATCCTTGAGCAGATCATGACAGTCCATTTGCGCGTTATGCCAAAAAAGGGGAGCTCCGCTCTGAATTCGAAGACCGGCCAGTTCATTCTTCTGCTGCCGGGCTTCTGACCACCGGTGGATTTTGGCCACGGATTACACGGATGCCACGGATAGGCTCTCATCAGTGAAATCCGTGCCATCCGTGGCACTTCAAAAATCTTCGATGAAATAGGGTTTGGTGTATTCGCGCACGATTTCGATGATGAAGCGGCCCCAGCTTTTCGGGTCGCTGGTGTCGATGTGCACCTGTTTGATCTTCGGAAAATAGGGCTGCGGTTTCATCGTGCTGTGAGTCAGCTCGATCGCCCGAATATAGTGGTCGACCCGCTTCGCCCGAACGAAATTCACTTTTTCCATTTCCAGCCGGTCCGGGGGAATATAGCCGATGATCAGCAGCTTCGGAAACAGCGCCTTCTTCAGGAGATTCAAAAAGTCGGTAAAGCTGTCGACGCGATCGATGAAACCCTCATAGGCCCCGCCGCCGATATTCATGATCTGGGTGACAATATCCATCGAAAGCGAAATGCCTTCGGGACTGGACATATCCGAAATAATGACGATGCCTTCATCGGGCTGGAAGGTCTTGAAGGAGTCTTCGTTCGAAAAGTGCCGGCGCAGCAGCTTCGCGCGCGAAATGTCGACCTCGGCGCTTTTTTGCAAAACAACCTGGCCGCCCGGCGCAGTGATCACTTCTCGGGACAGAATATAGCGCTTCTTGAGGGCCGACTGGTTCATGACCCGAAAAGCCTTCACTTTCTCTTCGAGTTCGTCCAGATTACAGACGCCGATTCTCAGGGGGTTATCTTTTTTCTGCTCTTCCTTTTCCATACCCCGTCAGCTCGAAATCGATCGAATCAGGTATTTTCGCCTTTCCAATATCGCTGGCGCCATTTGTTTACTTGATCACATACAGCGCTGTTAAAATAATATTCCAGATCAAGAGTCCGGCGAAAAAGATCCGGTGCCAGCCGAGCTGACCCGCGATTTTTTTGATGCGCCGCCCCATGCGCGACTGGCGATCTTGCAGATCGTGGACTGTCGGCCGGTGGTGGACTTCGGACCATTTGTCGAGAAAGAGCGGGATCAGATCGGTCAAAAGCGGAACCAGAGCTTTCAGCGTTTCGCCGCTGCCCTGTCCGCCGTCGTCCGATTCGCGACGGGCAGTCCGGGCGCCCTGCTCTTTTTGCGACTCATCGCTCATGCGATTACAAAATTCAGGTCACATTCAGGAATGAAAGTACATTTCCTTTCCAGACTCGCGACGACGACGATTATTTTAGCTCTGCTCCCGGCCTGCTATTCGGTCGAGTTTTATCCGGTCACCGAATATCCGAGTCTCCGACGGGCGGACATCGACGAAGTTGAAATTCGCACGAGCGCGCCGCGACGGCCGTACGAACGACTCGGGCATCTGGTGATCAAAGACGCGTCCGCGGACCTCGAAAGCCGGAATTTCCGCCGCTTTTTAAAAAATCAGGCGCGCGAACGCGGCGCCGAAGGGCTCTGGCTCGTGCGTCGCGGGCGCTACAGCAGTTCGCTGCTCACCGGCAGTCCGACCGACGGGCGCTACTCACAGTCGATCGAAACCGGTCAGGTGGAATTGCAGACCGGCGTCCTGACCCTGGTGCTCTTCAATTATCTGCGCGGCGAAGCGACCGATCCTGCCCCGACCGAAACCAGATGACGAACGAACCCCCGTCCATGAACCAGAGCGATATCCCCGAAACGACGGAGCCCCAGGCCCGCCGCACGCAACCGGGGATTCACGTCGACGAACGCGATCTCTGGTGGTACGGCCCCAACCAGATCGTTAATCCGGACGTGCTCGCCTATTTCAAAAAGAACCTGCGCCGCGATCCGGACGGCGGCTATTATATCGCGAATCGTTTCGGCGAGCTGCTCGAACACGCGTATCTCGACCGCATCGACGGTTTTCCGGTTTTCGTCGAGAGCCTGCTGGTGACGGCCGTGCCCGGCGCCGACGGGCGCGAAGAGCTGATTCTGGAATTGCGGCTCGACTCCCGCGAAAGCCTGAACGCCCCCGCCGCAGCGCTGACCGTCTACGACGAACACACGCTTGCCCTGATCTTGCCCGAACGCGATGTGCCCGCCCGGCTCAGTCCGCTGGCGATGGGGTCGCTCGCGCAGCTGCTTCTGCAAGAGCCGACGCTCGAAACGGCTTCGGCCGCCGATTCCACGAATTCCAGTGCGCCGCCGGTCGACGCGCCAGGCTATAGTCTCGCGGGACCGGAAGGGTCGCCGGTTGTTCCCCTGGCCAGGGGCGATCGCGACGATCTATTTTCCGGCGCCGGGCGCGATGCGCTTGATTAAGAGCACTCGATTGCCCGCGTCATTATAGCGAACGATATCGAAGAAGCGGCGCGCAATGGCGATGCCCCGACCATGAAAGAGATCCGTGCCGACCGGCTGCCGCGCGAAGGCGGAGCGATGATCGAAACCCGCTCCCTGATCCTGAATCGCGAAGAGCACTCGCCCGCCGGGTCCGCCGCGCAGCGAATACAATACGCCGAGGGTACGGTCGCGATAGCGCGGATCGCGCTGTCGATCTTTGATCAGGTCCAGATAGCTGCCGTCTTCGAGAGTCCGGCTCTTTTCCTCGAAGCTGACCGCCAGGTTGCCGTGTTCGATTGAGTTGATCAGGATTTCGCGCAGACCGATACGAATACCGATGGTCGCGTCTTCGTCGAAAAATCGAGCGGCGGCGGCCGTGATTGTACTCGCCAGTTGATCGGCGATGGTTAAATAATTTCCGATCTCGTAACGGCGCGTTTCATGCACGAGATGCCCGAGCAGCACGTCCTCGGAAACGCTGGCGGCCTTGCCGAATATCACGAAATTGCGGCCGGAGTTTTCGATTCCCGCCAGCGGCCGCACGATTTCGGATGAAGCGTCCGCCGCAGCTTCAGGCGAAGAGCCGTCTCGGGTATCCACCGAAACGTCGACCGAAGAGTCGACCGAGGCATTTTGGGCCAGAGCCCGCTCGTCGCCCACAGGAATGTACTCCAGACGCACGTCCAGCTCGCGCGGCTCGTCGCGAACGGTGGCCAGGGCGGTCTGAAAATTGACGGCCTTCTTCGTACTCAAGAGCTCTTCGAGTCGCTCGCGAAAACGGTCCCGTGAAAGGAAGGCGGATTTTTCGTCGAAGCTGTAGAGATGGTCTTCGAAACGCGTACCCTTGATGCGATCCGGGCGCAGGCCCAGATGCGTTTGCACGGCCCGGTTCATCGTCAAAAAGACTCCGTTTTCGTCGAGGGAGAACACCAGCTCCTGGGAACTCTCCACGAGGTGTTTGTACTTCTTCTCCGAGTTTTCGATTCGTAAACGCGCCAGATTCAAATCCAGCACGCGACGTTCGAGCTGGTCGTTCGAATTCTCGAGTTCGGTGGCGTAACGTTTGATGGACTGATCGCGGCGATCGATGGAGTGTCCCATCTGGTTTACGCTCTGAACGATGCGCTGGATATCCTGCTGGCGCACCGGCGGCAGCACCCGACCGTACTCTCCGGCGGAAATACGCTGAATGCCCCGGCGCAGGTCTTCGAGCGGTGTGCGCAAAAAACGCCGCAACAAAATACGCGTCGAAAAAATAATCGAAAGCACGACGAAGCCCGAAACGACGATAATCGTATAGAGAATGCGACGCTTCCGGGCGACGACCTGCTCGCGCGACAGGGTAACCAGCAGACGCCCCGATCGCCCTTCTTCGATGCGCAGATCCCCTGAGAGTTCGATAATCGCCTGCGGATCATGACTGCGCGAACCGCCGATGAGGATGCGCCCGTCACCGTCCAGAACGCGAATGTCGAGCAAGCGTCCGGCCTGCAAAAAGGCGCTGACCACGCCCCGGGCCCCCCGCAGATCGTCGGCCTGCAGATACGGAACCAGCAGCGTGGTTAAATCCGTCAGCGTGTCTTCGCCCTGGTAGCGCAGGGTGTTTTCAGCTTCACGCACGCCGACCGTATAGATAAAAAAACCGACCGCTCCGAGCACCAGCGCCATGGTGATGACCAGTCCGGCCGCCACGTCCCGGGATAGAGTCCGGGTCCGGGCCAGGGAATCCGAAATGCGACGCAGCACACCACCAGCAGAAGCTCTCGAAGCGGAGGGTCAATTCGGAAAATATGAACTCAGTGAAAGTTTAGAGCCGACGGGCGGATCCCGCGCGCATCGGCAAACCGCGCAGCTTCCGACTCAAGGGCCCCGGCCCCAGGCGGCGCGCACTTCCTGCGCGATGCGGCGCAGACCTTCGGAGACTGTGGCCTCGTCCTGGGCCACGCTCACGCGAATGCACTCGTTCGAATGCCGCCCGGATACGCCCGGAGCCGCGGCCGGCTGCGCCCGCGAATCCACTGCAGCTGCCGACCAGCCCGGAAAATAGTACTGGCCCGGTACGACGAGCACGCTTCGCTCTTTCAGCCGTCGATAGAGCTCGTCGGTTCCAATCGGCAGGCCCGCGAACCAGAGCCACAAAAAGAAAGCGCCTTCGTTGCGATGCACGCGACACTCCGGTAGCTCCGCGAAATGTTCATGAAAGCGCGCAACGGCCAGCCGGGACTTTTTGCGATAAAACGGCGCGATCAATTCCTGACTGACCCGCAATATTTCGCCGGAGCGAATCATGTCGAGGGCGAGCGCCGGCCCGACTCCGCCGGAGGCCAGATTCATGACGGCGTTCATGCGTCGCACGCCCGCAACGATCTCCGGCCTGGCCACCACGATCCCGGTGCGCACTCCCGGCATGCCGAATTTCGACAGGCTTAATATGACAATTGTATTCTGGTTCCAGAACGGCCGGCTTTCGGTAAAATCGATACCGGGAAAAGGCAGCCCGTAGGCGCAGTCGACAATCAGCGGCACGCCCGCTCCCTGGGCCAATTCGGAGAGTCGGGCGAGCTCCGCGTCCGACAGCACGTTGCCGGTCGGATTCGTCGGCCGCGAAACGCACAGTGCTGCAAGATCCCCCCCGGTCCTGGCGGAAGCCAGACGGCGTTCGAGAGCCGGAAAGTCCAGGCGATATTTGAATGCGCGATGATCATCTCCGTCGTCGTCGATTTGAACCAGCGGCGCCAGCGATTCAAAGAGATCCGCCGGAATACCCGTATCTCCGTAGCCGATATATTCCGGAACGAGCGGCAGCAGAATGCGGCGCAGCCGGCCGGACGCGTTTCGCCCTCCCAATAAATTAAACAATTGATAGAAGGCGCTCTGACTGCCGTTGGTCAGCGCGATGTGTTCCGCATCTATCTGCCAGCCACAGTGGCGGCGCAGCAGATCCGCGACGGCCGTGCGAAACTCGGTACTGCCCTGGGGATGATCGTAGTTGCCGAGCATGCGATCGAATCGATCGCCGTCCGCCATCAGCTCTCCCATGGCGTCGCGCAGCAACGCCTGGACTTCCGGAATCCGCGCGGGATTGCCGCCGCCGAGCATCAGGTATTCTCCGGGTTTGCGTTCGGCGCCGGCTGTCGATGCGGTCGGCGCGTTCAACGCCAGGTCAAGGTCCTGCATCAGCTCCAGAATGCCGGAGTCGGTGCGAAAGCGTTCGCCGTACTGTGAAAACCCTGCGCCGAAACCAGAGGTGGCGCCCGCGGATGCGGAATGCCCGGAGTCGGAACCGGGAGAATCGGCGCGGTGGTGGTTGTCTGGCGGCATATTTTTACTTGCGCACGAGGCCGTTCAGCGACAGTCTGAGTGCGGCCGAATCACAGCCATGAACTCCGGCAATACTCAGGAAATCAACGAGGAAGGCGCGCTTCGAATTCGCGGCGCAGTGCCCCAGTATCCCGACGAGGACCCGCGTCACGCCGAAGACGCCGCCCGGGGCGTATCCGATCAGGCCGGCGCGTACGATAAGCTCGCAACATCCTTCTGGCTGCGTAAAAGCATTCTCAGTGTAAACCACATCCAGGCGCTGTACAGCTCGCTGACGGGCGACGACGGTCAACTGGTGGGCGTGGAGCGCTTCGAATTAATCGGCGCTCTGGACCACGGACTCAACCACTTCGTAAAATTGCGCAGCGTGCTTGACGCGCGCCTGGATCTGACTGCCACTCATCCACGCTACAGCTTTCGTATGCTGATTAATGTACGGGGCGGCATCTGGCAGGGCCAGGGGAGACTGGGCCGCTATCAGCAACTCAGCACGAACGCCTTTCGCCTGTGGCTCGCCCGGCTGCGAAAAGAACGTTTACCGGCCCTGATCAAATTTCTGGGGCAGTCACTTTCCGACGGCGTACTGGACCAGCGCGAACGGCTGATCCTGGATCGTTCGATCGATCGTATGATCTTCGGTTTCATTCTCGTACGCGAAAACGTGGCCAGCGGCCGCGTCGGTTAAAGCGCGCTGCGCCCGCCCCCTGCAATCCCCGTCTGCCGATTTCAGGTCAGCCCGAAATCCCGCTTCGATTAAGAAGCTTTTTCCATCTCCGGTTTGTAGGAACCGGAACACGCGGCGCTGTTCAGACGCGCACGCAGTACGAGGGCGCTCTGCGCGGCGGCGACCTGCTGGTCTTTGCCGCGCCACGCCTGCAACGCCGGCGCCTGGAGCGCGCGGCCGTACGAAAAGCTCAGGAGCCAGGGCAGCGGGCCCTGGGCGTTCATTGCATTCAGATGCGCGGTGGCCACTTCGTTGGACTGGCCGCCGGATAAAAAGACGATGCCTGGAACGGCAGCGGGTACGGTGCGACGCAGGCAGCGCAGAGTTTCAGTCGCGACTTCTTCCACACCGGCCTGGCGCGCGCACTTTTTGCCGGAGATGACCATATTCGGTTTCAGCAGAATGTTCTCGAGTACGACTTCCTGATCGTACAGAGCGCTGAAGACCGTGTGCAGCGTGTGTTCGGTGACCGCGAAGCAGCGCGCGATATCGTGATCGCCGTCCATCAGCACTTCCGGTTCGACAATCGGTACGATGCCCGCTTCCTGACAGAGGGCCGCATAACGGGCGAGAGCGTGCGCGTTGGTCTTTAAGGCGTACTCGCTCGGCCGGACCGCGTCAATTTCAATGACGGCGCGCCACTTCGCGAAGCGCGCGCCGAGCTTATAATAATCGGCCAGGCGATCGCGCAGACCGTCGAGACCTTCGGTGATCTTTTCGCCGTCGGAAGCGACGAGATCTTTCGCGCCCGTATCGACTTTGATGCCGGGAATCATATTGTTCTGGCGCATAAACTCCGGAAAGAGAACGCCGGCCGCGGTCTTTTGCCGAATCGTCTCGTCGTACATAATCACGCCGCTGACGTACTTCGAAATTTCCGGCGCCGAAAACAGTAGATCGCGGTACGCCCGGCGATGCTCTTCCGTGTTTTCGACGTCGATGCCGGCCAGGCGTTTGCCGATGGTGCCGGTGCTCTCGTCCGCCGCGAGAATGCCGCGGTCGCCGCCCGCCAGGTCCCGGGCGATTTTTTCCAATTCCTGTGAATATTGCATAGCGGAGTTGTTCCCGTTATGTCACGTGGTATCAAGCAAAAAACGCGGCATCCGCCCCGACGCATCTCCGCCAGTTGTAAAAGACAATCGCGGCGAACGCTCGCTCCAGTTATCGCAGCCGATCCCATGCACTCGCTGTCCCGCAAGGCTTTCCTGAAACGCGCCGCCTGGACCGCCGCCGCCTTCAGCGGGGCGGCGCTGGGCGCCTATCTGAAATGCGGTCGCGGCGCGGTCCCGCCCGGCCGACTCGCATCCGGCTACGGACCGCTCAAGGCCGATCCACGCGGCCTGCTGGATTTACCGGCCGGATTTTCGTATTCCGTGATTTCTCGCAGCGGCACGCGAATGGCGGACCAACGTTTCGTGCCCCGGATGCCGGACGCGATGGGGGCTTTCCCCGCTTCTAACGGACGAACGTTGCTGTTGCGTAACCACGAACTGGAACATAGCTGGTGGCAAAACGATGCAGCGCTGAATTTCAATTCCGGCATATCGGCAAACGAACGGGAACTGTTCTACGATGCTGGCCAGCCGAACGGGCCGCCAGCGCCCGGCGGCGTTACCAGTCTGCTCTTCGACGAAGACCAGGGGCGAGTTGACGCGGAGTGGCTGAGTCTGGCCGGCACCGTCCGCAATTGTTCGGGCGGGCCGACTCCAGAGGGCGCCTGGATCAGCTGCGAAGAAAGCGTCGAGCGCGGTGCGAGCTCCCAGACCAACGACGGTTATGCACAAGATCACGGCTACGCTTTCGAAGTGCGCGCTTCTGAAATTATCGAACTGCAGGCCGCCCGACCGCTGCGCGCGATGGGTCGCTTTCGGCGCGAAGCGGTGGCCCTGGATCCGGCCTCGGGCATCGTCTACCAGACGGAAGATCGACCCGATGGGTTGATCTATCGTTTTGTTCCGGATACGCCCGGGCGCCTCGCGGACGGCGGCAGTCTGCAGGCGCTTGCGATTCAAAACGCGCCCGGCTTAAATACATCAAACCGCGCGGGCGAGGCACGCGACCGGCTGCGGCCGGGCGTTCGCCTGCCGGTCCGCTGGCTGAATCTGGATCAGGCTGAAGCGCCCGACGACGATTTGCGTTATCGGGGGCACGCTCTGGGAGCGGCGCGTTTCGCGCGCGGCGAAGGCATGTATTACGGCAAAGCGGCGGTCTATTTTACCGCGACCACGGGCGGTCCGAACGGTCGCGGGCAAATCTGGCGGTATTTTCCTGCGACGCAGGAATTGGAATTGTTTCTGGAGCCGGACGAATCCGCGGTGATGGATATGCCGGACAATATCAGCTTCGCGCCAAACGGCGATTTGCTGGTATGCGAAGACAATCGCCGGCTGGACAACTATCTCCTGGGCGTTACTCCGGCGGGAGGGATCTACCGGCTGGCGCACAATGTCGGCAGCCGGTCCGAATTCGCCGGCGCGGTCTTTTCCCCGGGCGGTCAGACTTTATTTGTCAATCTGCAGGCGGACGGTCTGACCCTGGCGATCCGCGGTCCCTTTGCAACGCGTCGCGCTTAATCAACCCGCGGCGGCGGCCAGATCAGCGGGGGCGATTGCGGATTTGCTTTTAAGCGAAACCTGGAAGCGACGACGCGCGTCGCCCTGCTCATAGCTCAGCTCAAAGTCGGCGCTATCGCCGAAGACCGCCTTCACGGCCCCGGCCAGCTCGTCTTTTAGTGCGGCGAAGGTCTCCGGCGAATTCGGTGCGAGCGCGCGATCGTTAATGATCACGGCAATGTCGCCGGCGTTGAATTTGACCGGCTTGCTCCAGATGCTTTCGCCCTCCAGAACGGCGCAGGCTTTGATCGCCTGACGCAATGCGTGCACTATGCGATCGGTATTCGAGCCGTCGCGTTTCGTCTTCGCGTTGTACAGCAATCCCGGCCGTTCTTCTTCGCCCTCTTCCAGACTATAAGCCGCCTGGTGACCGATCAAAAGTACGCCCGGCCCCGCCGGCACGTGCGAATAATCCGCCACGTCGATCAACAGCTCTTCGGCGACGTCGTCGCGAATCCAGCGGTGAAAGATTAGAATCGCTTCGTCGAGCGAAACCGCGTCAGGGGTGCTCGAATAGATTTTTACGTTAACGTGTTGTATTTCCACTGTATGGTCCTGAGATAAATGCTCGTTCGCTTAAGTCGCCGCGCCCATGAGCGTGGTGAGTTTATCGCCCATGCGCACGCTGCAGCTGTGGGAGGCTTCGACGAAGAGGCTCGCTTCTTCAATGCGATGGTGCGCGCTCTCTTTCGTGAAAGTCTCGGGCGCCTTTTCGTGGGCCGCGAAGAGATAATTCGCGAATTTGCCGCCGGCGTACGGATCGAAGAACGCTTCGGTATCGTAGAGCCGCTTGCGAAATTCTTTTACGATCAGCTCCGGATCTTCGGGGATATCGAGATAGCTCAATTTCACGAGACCCTTCGCCGCGTGGACCATCGCCATATAGGCGCCTTCGCCCGCGGCCTGCACGTCGCCCTGATCCAATAAGATCTGCGCTTCGAAGACTTCGCGTTCCGCCGCGCCGAGATCCATATCAATGCGGGCGACCACTTCGCCGGCGCACTCGCCGATGCCCATATCGCCCGTCGTATATTCGCGGGGATCGCGCCAGTCGCTGAAGAGCGTCTTATCGCTTTCGTACTCCGGAATCTCCGTGAGGTCCGTCAGCATTTTTTTGATCTCGACTTTGCCGATGCGGTGAATGAAATCCTTAAAGGGCTCCGATTGATCCGCGCGTTCGTCGCGATAACGCGCGGCCATGCGTTTGACGACGTCGGGTATGCGCTTCGAAGGTACCGCCAGAATCGGCAGGCCGTAGGAACCGGCGTTGTTGTCCCACTGACCGCCGAGTACGACCTGGAAATGCGGAACGGTATGCGTGCCGGATTTGCGGGCGACGCCGTAAAAGCCCAGATCGGCCACGTGGTGCTGGCTGCACGAATTAAAACAGCCGCTCATTTTAATGCGCAGTCCGCGGATCACTTCGTCTACGACGATATCACCGGTAAGAAAACGTTTGCGCAATTCGCCGGCGAGTCCGCGGCTCGCGGAGATACCCAGTTTGCAAGTATCTGTGCCGGGACAGGCGACGAGATCCGTAATGCCTTCCGCGCCGGCTTCCGCCAGTCCGACTCTGGCCAGCTCCTCATACAGCGCGGGCAGATCGCTTTCGGATACCCAGCGCAGTACCAGATTCTGTTCGACGGTGGTTCGGACCGTGTCTTTGATATATTTGCGCGCGATGTCCGCGACGGCACGCAGCTGCCCGCCGGTAATATCGCCTAAGGGCAGCTTAATCGTAACGACCGCGTAGCCTTCCTGTTTTTGTTTATAAACGTTGTCGCGATAGAATTCTTCGAAGCCCGAGGGGCGGTGACCGTTCAGGCTGCCGGGATCTTTGAGCGGCGCTTCGCTGTACGTCCCGTCCAGATCTTCGAGAAACGCGGTCCAGCGCGGATCTTCCGGCAGAGTTTCGCGTTCTTTCTCGACTTCTTTGCGAAATTCTTCGACGCCCAGTTTCGCGACGACGAATTTCACGCGGGCCCGGGCCCGGTTTTTCTTTTCGCCGAGACGCGAGAACACCCGCGAAACGGCCTGAGACATCGGAAGCAGTTCGGCTTCGGGCAGGAAATCGAATATCAAAGCAGCCTGATGCGGCACGGCACCCAGACCGCCGCCTACATAAAACTCGAAGCCGCGCTCGGTCTTGCCGTCCGCGGTCTGACGCGTTTTTGCAATCAAACCCAGGTCGTGCAGGCCGGTCAGACCACAACCGTTGTTTTTACAACCGGAAAAGGCGATCTTGAATTTGCGACCGAAATCCTGCACGTCGTGATGGCCGAGCAGAAAGTACGTAAGCGCCTTCGCGTACGGCGTAACATCGAAGGTCTCTTCGCGGCAGCAACCGGCGATCGGACAGGCGGTGACATTGCGCACGGAGTTGCCGCAGGCTTCGCGGGTCGTAATGCCGACCGCCGCCAGTCGACGGCTCAGCGCCGGTGTATCTTCGATATGGATAAAATGCAGTTGGAAATCCTGGCGGGTCGTCACATGACCGATGCCGTCGGAGTATTCTTCAGCGAGTTCGGCCATCACTTCCAGTTGCTCGGCGCTCATACCACCGAAAGGAATCTTAATGCGCATCATCCCGGGGGCGTCCCAGGCCGTCGTGGGTCCTTTGGTCAATTCGCCCGCGGGAAACTCAAGCTTGCGGGTCTGCTTGCCGTCGTGGCGCTGACCGTTGTCGTAGCGCTGGCCGTAAGCTCCGCGCCGCAGTCGGGTTTCGGCGAAGAGCTTCTCGTCGATCTTATCCTGCATGCGCAGGTCGATTTCGGTTTCGAAGATATCGATCTCCCGGGCCAGGTCCTCGGGCATCTTTTCTTTGAGCTTATCCGTCCACAGTGCGTTGCTTGCTTTCATATATTAAAACTACCTCTTTGCGGATTACCGACTACGCGTCTATCTGTCACAGGCCCCGTTACCTTCGCGGCGGCCAGGGTTTTTTGTTGGGAGTGCAGCGACCCGGGTGCCGTTTCAATTTTTCGAAGGCCGGAATCGCAGACCGTCATTGAGCATAGAAGTGCATCAGCCGGCGCGGCGTCCACTCTTTTTCTACTATTCCGATCGAGATAGTAGGGATTGAGACCGCAGAACCAGCCGACGGTCCAGTAGCCAGACCGAAATAGAAGCAAGCGAGCCCGGCTGCGTTATTCCCGGGAGGTGTACAGGGATTCGAGGCGTTCCAGATCCAGAAATCGCTCTCGGGACATCTGCCAGCTGCACTCGGCCATGGCCAGCCGCTCGGCCGTCCCGCACTCCGGAAATCCCCGGCACTCGAACCAGCAGTTCAGACGCTGAAATTGATCCCAGGCGGCCTGCACCGCCTGCAGTCTATTTTTCGCGGTAGCGTCCAGTTCTGCGGACGCCAGCATTCGCTCGTATACCGCGGCGCGCTTCTGGTCCCATTGCTCCTGCTCGGCAGCGCCGCAGTCGCGCATGACCGCCAGATCGCCGGAAGAGGCTTTGATGCAGGCTTCATACCCGGGACTGCCCTGCGGGTCGTTCGAAGCCGCGCCCGAGCAGGCGACAAAGACGCATACGCAGGCGAAAAACGCCACGCCCCCGGACAGGGAACGTGGCGTAATTGCTGAGTTTTCGATCTGCGTCATAGTCTACTGAGTGCCTTCTCTTTTTCTTTCAGGAGCCGCGCCTGCATCTGGGACTTGACCGCGCCCGAGCTTCGACTCAAGGCTCCATGCGCTCTGGAACGTTCGGCGAAGGCACGCTCTACGATTTCTTGATCCGAGAGGTCTTTCGCCTTCACGCCGGCCAGGGCTCGATTGAGCATGGGCGCCGCGGCCGCACCGTTCTCGGCGGCCATCGAACCGACGACGTCCTGCAGCGCCTTCGAGCGGCTCGCCAGATTCGAAATAGCCTTCTTGATTTCCGGGGGGTTGCCCTGGAAATCAAGCTCTTTCACGTCGCCGTTTTCTAATTCCAGCTTCGTGGTCCCGTATTTGCCTTCGATCAGCGAAGAGGACTTCCAGTCGAAGCGGCCGTCGATGTACTGCACGTCGACGTCAGTATGCGGAATTCGACCGGACAATTCCTTCGAGAGGAATTCGGCCGCTTTAGGACCGCCCTTCGTTTTCAGAGTGTCGATGCACTTCTTGCTGATCGCTTTGCTCTGGGCGCAGTAGGCGACCACGCCCGCGGCTCCCGCTCCGTAGACGACGCCTTTCGGGATTCCCAGGTCCTTCGTTATATAGGACATCGCCGCGTCTTTGATATTGCCCGTGTTCAGGTCCTTATACAGACGCTCCGTATCGAATCCCTCCGGCCCGTATGCCAGGGCGGTCGTACCGAATTTCCCGAGATCCACGGTTGCGGCCCCGCCGAAACCATTCTGGCTATCGTAAGCGAGCTCGAGCCCTACCGGCCCCTTCTGACCGGTATAGCCGGCCTGATTCAGCTTGCCGTTCTCGATATCGAGGGTCAGCGCGCCGTGCTTGCCTTTGAGGTCTGTGGACGCCTTCCAGTCGAAGCGGCCGTCCACGTATTGTACGTCGACGTCCGTGCCCGGCAGACGGTTGCTCAGTTCCTTCGTCAGGAACTCCGCCGCTTTCGGACCGCCCTTCTCTTTCAATTTGGTGATGCACTTATCCATCACCGACTGGCTGGAAGAACAATAGGCAATCACTCCCGCGGCCCCGGCGCCGTATACCACGCCTTTGGGAATACCCAGGTCTTTGGTAATGTAGCTCAGAGCCGCGTCTTTGATCTTACCCTGGTTCAGATCTTTATACAGACGCTCGGTATCGAAGCCGTCCGGGCCGTATGCCAGACCGGTCGTTCCGTACTCGCCCAGGTCCAGGCTGGCCGCGCCGCTGAATCCGGTTTCTGAATTGTAGCTCACATCCAGAAGGCCCTCTTGCGCGCTGCTGAATCCGGCGTTGGTCAGCTTGCCGTTGACCAGTTCCAGTCTGGTCGTGCCGAGTTTGCCTTCCATATTCGCAATCGCGTTCCAGTTCAGCTTGCCGTCTTCGTATTGAATGTCCACGTCCGTGTGCGGGATGCGATCCGAGAGTTCTTTGCTCAACCACTCGGCCGCTTTGGGACCGCCCTCGGTTTTCAATTTCTCGATGCATTTCTCCTGCATGGCCTTTGAGGAAGCGCAATAGCCGATGACCCCCACAGCGCCCGCGCCATAGAGCGCGGCCTTCGGAATGCCGAGATCCTTCGTGAGATAACCCAGCGCCGCGTCTTTGATATTGTCGTGGTTCAGGTTCTCGTAGAGCTTATCGTAGTCCAGGCCGTCCGGACCCCAGGCGATGCCCGTGCGGCCCCACTTGCCCGCGTCGTAGTCGACCGCGCCGCCGAAGCCAGCTTCTTTGCTGTACGACAGATCCAGGCTGCCTTTGCCGTCGGCGAAGTCCTTATGGAAGTCCGCGGTGATATCGCCGTTGTTGTAGGCCAGGCTGAGCTCCGAGTCCGTGCGTTTCGATATTTCTTTCGCCAGCGCCTCCGCAATCTTGTCGCCGTTGTCTTTGAGTTTGTCGAGACACTTCGCCTTATTGGCGTCGCTCGAAACGCAATACGCGATCACGCCGGCTGCGCCCGCCCCGTAGAGCGCGTTCTTCGGTATCCCCAGGTCCTCGGTGACGTATTTCAAAGCGTCGTCTTTGATATTGTCCAGATTCAGATCTTTGTAGAGCAGATCCGTCTGCCATCCGTCCGGACCGTAGGCGATGCCCGTGTGACCGTAGCGACCCAGGTCGTAATTAATGGCGCCGCTGAAGCCGGTTTCGGAGTTATACGCCAGATCGATTTCGCCGTCTTTGACTCGCTGTTTGGTCTTCGCGTCGACTGTGAATTTACCGTCTTCGTAATCGATGTTGACGGACGTATTGGGAACCTTCGAAAGTTCCTCGGACAGCCAGTCCGCGGCTTTGTTACCGGCCGCGTCGCGCAGCTTTTCGATGCACTCGGTCTTGACTTTCTCGCTGCTCGAGCAATAGGCCACAACGCCCACAGCGCCCGCGCCGTAGATCGCGGCTTTGGGAATGCCGAGCTTCTCGTTCAGAAATTTCATTCCGTCTTCCTGAATCGCGCCGGCGTTCAGATCTTTATAGAGGCGATCGTATTCCACTCCGTCCGGACCGAAGGCGATGCCGGTGCTGCCGTATTTGCCCAGCTCGTAGTCGACGGCGCCGCTGAAGCCGTTCGTCGAATCGTAGTTCAACCCCAGATCCAGGCCGTTCTTCGAATAATTCAGATCGCCGCTGAGCTGACCGTCCGCAAAATTCAGACCCAGGCTGTTATCCCCTTTGGCGTAGTTGAGGTTACCGCCGAGCTGGCCGTCGAGCAAACTCAAGCCCACGTCGTAATTGCCTTTCGTGTAGTTCAGATCGCCGCCGAATTGGCCGTCCGCGAAGCTCAGACCCAGATCGTACGGACCTTTCGTATAACCGAAATCACCCCCGAACTGGCCGTCCGCGAAACTCAGACCCAGATCGTACGGACCTTTCGTATAACCGAAGTCGCCGCCGAACTGACCGTCCGCGAAGCTGAGGCCCAGATCGTAGTCCCCCTGCGTGTAGCCGAGGTCCGCGCCGAATTGCCCGTCGGCGAAACTGAGCCCGGCGTCGTAGACTCCGTTCGAATAACCGAAGTCCCCGCCGAATTGCCCGTCAGCGTAACTGAGGCCCAGGTCGACGTTGCCTTTTGAATAGCCCACGTCCGCCCCGAATTGGCCGTTGTTATAATTGAAGCCGAGGTCCAGCCCGCCCTTCGAATAACCCACATTCGCCCCGAATCCATCCGCGCCGTACGATGCGCCGAGATCGAAGCCGCCGACATTCACGCCCGCGTTCGCGGTCAAACCGCCTTCGCCGAAACTCAGACCCGCTGAAAAAGCGCCGCCCTGAGCGCCATAGCTGATGCCGCCGGAAAAGCCTTCATCATAGGTATACGCCAGATCGAGCTGCAGACCGGGCACCGGCCCCAACGCCGAGAGCGCCGATCCCGCCACGCTCGTAAGCGCGCCCAGAATACCCCCTTCCTGAAAACCTTTCACCGCACTGACCGCGACCAGCGCGACCGCGCAGGGAGGACAGAACGGCGCGACGACCGAGAGTACGGTCGTAATGGCGTTGATCACCGAACTGTCGGATTCTTTGGCGTTCTGTTCCCAGGCGATATTCGCCTGCATATCGCTGAAGTACTGTTCGACGTTGCGCGAAGCGACTTCCATCTGATCGGAGATCTGGCTTTCGACCACCGCGAAGCGTGAGCTGTCGCCCAGCGCGCCGCCCTGATTGCCCAGGGCTTCCGAAACCGCGCCCATTACTTCGCCGATATCGGTTTCGAAGATATCGCCGATGTCCGGTAAGGCCCCGGATTCGGGCGCCTGGAGGTGAATGTCCTGGACCATCATATTCGGCAGATAGTTTTCGGGTTTCATGGCGTAGCCGCCCTTACCCTTGTCGATCTGCCGGGCCGTGCCGTCGTAGATCGTGCGTTTGCCGTCGATGGAACCGTCTTCGTTCACGACGACTTCGTATTTCGTAAACGGCAGCGCCGGCAGATCTCCCTGCTCCGGCGGTTCGATCGATTCCAGAATTTCTTTCATGCGATCGATGTACGCCTGGCGCGCTTCTTCCAGCCGATCGCCGGTCGCGTGCAGCACGGCGAAATTCATCATACCGGTCGCGGTTTTCTGAAATTCTTCGACGACCCCGGCGATTAGATTCGGATCCGGAACGCCCTGCTGGAACTGCAGCAGAAATTCTTCTTCGAGCACCGGCAAAGTTTCGATCACCGCGTCCAGCTCGGCCGCGACGTCCGGTATCTCCGTTTTTTCGATATCGATCGCTTCGACCACCGCGTCCAGGCGGGCCTGCAGGTCTTCAACCATATCCGCGTCGACGTCTTCGCCCGCGGCGCGCAATTCGGCCACGGTTTCGACCCAGTCCACTTCGATGCGGTCGACCGTCTGATAGGCCTGCTCGAATTGCGAGCGGCCGTCGCGCCACTCTTCGTCCATTTCGTAGATGAAGCGATTGCGCCCCATCAGCAGTTGATCGCGGCCGGTCAGATAGGCCTCGTGATACTGCTGCATCTGTACGCCCGCGTCCAGTTGCCACTGTTCATAGCCGGCGCGATAGTCGGCCACCTGCTCTTCCCAGGCCTGCACGTCCGGCAGGACTTCGTTGGTCCAGTGATTGGCCATAGCCTCGACGCTCGCCAGCGCCTCGTCCCAGACTTTCCAGTTTGCTTCGGCGTTAACATCGTACCAGCGATAGTCAAGATTCAGATGAATGTCGCGTACGGGAGCCCAGCCGGTATATCCACCGTGTTTGCCGCCCTGGCCGTAATAGATGAAAGCCTGGTCGCCCACCCGCGAATAACACTCTTCGACGTTCGTATACGAACTGGAGGACGCGGTGGTGCCCGAACCGCAGAGATCGCCGGTCGCGGTATTTTGAATTACTAACCGTTGCTCCGCGGTTTCGTTTTCGATGAAATCCGCCATCCCGGCGCGGTTATCATTGCGCACATTGTCGATCGCGAGGGCCATCTGGCGATGTTCCTCGAGCGCGGCCATGTCCACGTTGATCGGCTGGCCGTTTTCATCGGTCAGATCCCAGGTGGAAGGATCGTTTTTCAGGTCGCCGAGGACCTTGGAGTGTTCCGTCGGCACTTCGGTACTACCGAAGAAGCCGGTGTTTACCGTTTCGTACGTCGTCCACTTGTAGACGATTTTGGTATCGAGGGCGCCCGCGGAGACTCCGCCCTCGTTAAAGAGCGCACCGCGCTGACGGACTTCGTCAAGTCCCGCCACGCCGCCGCTGTATTTGCCTTTGCTGCCGGGTTCCTGGTAGCGGCCCCAATCGAAACGTTTCGCCCATTCGTCGTCGCCTTCAATGCGACTGGCCCAGAAAGTCTTACGGCTTTCGGCGTGGGTTTTCATGTCTTCAAGCGCGAGCTGGATTTCACCGACCACGGCCGACAGCGGTTCGCCGGCGGCCAGGCGCGCTTCGAGAGTATCGAGTTTTTCCTTTAACGCAGACCCTGCCGCATTGAGCGCGATGCCCTGGCCCGAAGTCGGTGAAAGCACGCAGTTGCTCTTGCGATCCGCGCTACAATTCGCGTCGGTGTGGAACATGGGATTCTGGGCCAGCATATGCTGTAGCTGGCCCGTCACCGTCGCCAGACCGTTGCGCACATTGCCTTCGAATTGCTCCATCATCGCCAGGTTGGTCTGCCAGGTGAGATCCGCCTGTTGCATGGCGTTCAGATACTCGGCGCGGTTCTGCTCCAGTAACGCGAGCGAACGGCTGTACTGATTCACGCCCGTGTCGCGGCGATCCCGCCAGTCCGAACGCCAGCTCATTTCGTCGAGCTGCAGCTGGCGGCGAATGCGATGGATATAATCGCGGGCTTCTTCCTGCAGCGTTTTGGGTTCGCCCTGAACTTCGGAGCCGGCCAGTTCGGCTTCGGTCTGCACCCCGTCGGTGGTCTCGGCGGTGATTTCGCCGGCGGCAGCGTTGCTTTCCTGCTGGGTGGCGACGGACGCGGCGCTCAATTCGGTTAAATAAGCGTCGCGGCCGAGTTGAATGGTTTGCTCCGCCTGCTTCACCCAGGCGGCGAATTGCAGACGCTTCTGATCTTCCAGAAAATTGCGAACGTAGTTTTCATAGGCGAGCAGGCTGTTGACTTTTACGCCCTGCCCTTCCTGGACCCCGTCGACGGTAATCGTCTCGAAGGTATCGTCGGTTACGCCGTCCGTGTACTGGGTGACCAGCGCGTCAATCGTCGCGTCCGTTTGAGTATTCCAGGCCGCGGCCACATTGTTGAGACCGCCCAGCACATATGCTTCCCACTGAGCGACATTCACAGCGTTGCGGGCCTGGTGAAAGAGGTTCAGGAGCGGCGCGGCCTGAAAGGCGGCCGTAGACAGCGGCGCGATATCGATCGTCGGCGCTCCGCTTTCGTTGACGGTCGCAACCTGCGGCGTCTGGGATTCCAGGAACTGGGTGCGGCGCTCAAGAATCAGCGCGTTCGCGTCCGCCTCCCAGACCTGCAGGGCCGCCTGGGCTTCGGTCGCCAGGCTGTGCTGAATATAACTGCGATAGACCGAAGCGTCCGAACCGGTCAAACCCGAACTTGCCACGGCGCTTTCGACTGTCGCTTCGAGGTGCGCCGAAACTGTGTTAAAATACTCCTGACGCTTCGCGTTTTTACCGTTGTCGACCAACAGGGACCAATCGTACAGATTCGCCGCGGTCAGGGCTCCGGTGAATACCGGAGACATCAGATTCGGATCGAAGCCCATGACATTCGCGTCGAGGGCCGGCGGCGTGATCCCGTTAAACACGTCGTCCACTTTATTGACGAAAGCGTCGGCCATGTACGCCAGCGCCGCGTTCACGTACGCGTCGTACGCGTCGTTTTGCATGTCCTGCTGGAGTATACCGGCGGCCAGTTCCTGAGCGCGCGCGCTGTGAATCAGACCGTTCGCGACCGCGAGGCTGACCGCGTTCGCGGCGGCCGTATCGATCGTCGGGTCCGCGGCGGGACGCCAGGCGTCAAAGAGCTGCTGGATGCCGTCTTCGACCATAGTCTGCCATACGGACGGCGAGCTGGTCGCGTCATTCGCCGCGGCGATATAGGGGTCCAGGCTCGCCGGGTCAAAGGCCGCCAGATCCGGCAGCGGCGGCGTGCTCTGCTGCGCGAGCAGGTTCAACAAAAAGACTTCGTGCTGCGCGGCGTCGGCCGCGTCGGCGGCGGCGTCCCAGTCCGCGAGGGCCACATCCCGCGCGTTTTCCAGATCCGTGCGCAGCTGGTTTTGCTGGCCGGTGGACATGCCGCCGGCCGCGGCGTCCGCGACGATCGTGTCCATGCGCTGCAGCACGTCCGCTTCCCAGACGGCCCGCGCGTCCGCGCGACCGGCCTGGACTGTCGCTTCCCAGGCGGCTTCGCCGGGAGCGAAAGACGCGGCTTCGTAAATCGTACTATAGACGTCGACGTCGAAAGAAGGCGTCGTTAATTCGAGAGCGCCGACATTCGCCTGGTAATTCGCGAATTCCGCGGCGATCGCCTGGTCGGCGGCGGCCAGCCAGGCGATGCTTTCGACCTGGATTTGAGCGTCCAGCTCGGTCGCCAGGAAATTCGCGTAGACCGCGGCGTCGCTGCCGCTGAGGCCGGAATCGCCGACCATCCCGGCGATGATCATATCGCGTTCGTACGTGGCGTCGACCGTCCAGCTGGTGTGTACATAGTCGCGGCCGCTTGCCACCGCGCTCTGCCATTCTTCTTCGGTCGCGCTGGTCTGCGCGCCGGCGAGATACGGAGCGAGATCCGCGGCTTCAAATGCGTCCAGAGTGATCGTCGCATCCGTTTCCCGTCCCAGAGCGGCGACGAAAGTTCGCAGCTCGGGATGAATGCGATCCGAGAGCGCGGCGCGAAAGATTTCAACCGCGTCTTCGGACAGCATCGCAAGTAATTCGGCTTCGTACAGATCCTGCGCTTCGGTGCTGGTGATCGTTCCATCAGTCACGGCCTGATCGGTCTGATCGGAAGCCGCCTGCTGCAGGGCCGGAATTGCGATGGCCTCCCAGGCGCTGGAGACCTGAAACGAACCTTCATCGACAATGCGCTCCCAGTCGGTGAGTGTGTAGGCGTCCGTGGCGGCGCGCTGCAAATAGGAATCCAGGCCGGTCGTATCGGTGCTCTGCAGCGTTACGGGCAGTTCGCGGATCTGTTGATCGACCAGCTCGGTTATATAGGTTTCGTGCTGACGCTCGATTTCCAGATCGGCGGACGCTTCCCACGAAGTCTTCGCGCTCTGCTTCTGAGCGACCAACGCGTCGCGCAGATCCTGCTCTTCCTGAGCGGTCATGGCGGGGTAATCGGTCTTCGCCTGCTGAACGAGGCGTTCGATTTCATCGTCGACCTGGGTTTCCCAATCCGCGGTTACAACGGTCCGACCGTCATTCACCGACGCCAGCCATTGAGATTCGCTCAGCTCGGACGCGGCCGTTCGGAAGTACGGATCCAGGTCCGAGGACTGAAAGCCCGGAGTGCTCAGATTGGGAACCGGGACCGGTGGGGCAAAGAGGACGCCGGAGGGCGCCAGCAATGCGAACACGAGCAGAACCGCCAGACTGCACCTGCTCCGATCGGCGGGGCGTCGCCGTTTGCGCGGAATAAATCCGGCCAGTTTCTTTACTAATACTGTGGTTACGCCATAAAGTACAGGGGTTACCTGAATCGCCCGCCGCGATCCTGAATTCGATGCTCGCATGAAACTACTTCCTTTACTTGAAGGGCCATTGCTCTCGCGATCGGAGTTGTGGTTTGTCTGTTAACGAGAGGCATACGGCAATTGCGAACCCAATACGGCGTCCTTTATATATAAGTGTTTGTACGGACGCTACTGGAAGATCACCGGCGGGGAGCAAAGTGTATCAGAATTGTACGATTTTTTTTGAGATTCTGGCAGAAAAAAACCGGGCGAATTCGTCGCGCCTCAGGCGAGGGCGAGCTGCACCAGGCGCAGCGACTCCGCCGAAAGATCCAGTTTCAGCGCGGCCGCGTGCCCCGCTTCCGACATCTTCTTCCAGGTTTTCTGAACGATGTCGACGACCTTCTCCTCGGGATGCTGAGCCGCGAATTCCGCGAAATAGTAGCGCAAAAAAGTCAGACAGATCACGTCTTCGAGCGTCTGGGTGTCCGCGTCGCTCTGCAGGCGCTTCTTCTGAAGCAGAAACCCGACCCGCTCGATCGTGGCGTCGTCGTAGCCGACCTCGCGCAGAATCTCCCCGGCCTGCTCCGCATGAAATTTGTACAGAGTGGTCCGCCACTTGAAATAGCCGGCCCGATCCATGGGGTAGTCTTTGCGGGGAATGCGCCAGCGCCGGATGTGCTGGCACCGCGCCGCCAGGTGCACGGGCTCGGGAGCCTCCGGAGCGAAACGCTGCAGCTCCTCGGTCATGCGCTGACCGTAAATCAGCTCTTTGGGAACGCTCCCTCCATCGGGTAGTTGCGTTTGATTCGGATCTTCCGCGTTGGCCGCGTCGAATCTTTCAAAGGCGGCCGCCAGTTTTGCATTTCCGGAATTGGTTTCGCTCATCGTTCGTTTCGCCTCTCGCACCTGCGATACATTTCAATCCAGGAGGCTGTGGCGAAGCGCGGCGCCGGTCAATCCGGAAAATGTTTGCCCGCAGGCCGGCGCGCGATTTCCAGTACAGCGATGCCCGGACCCCGAAAACTGCGACGATCCGAATTTTTGCGCGCGACCGCCGCTCTGGGCGGACTGGCGATGAACAGTGCGGGCTGCGGTTTCATGCGCCGCCTGATACCGGGCGACTTCGACGTGGTGATTCGCGGCGGCACGGTCTTCGATGGACTGGGCTCCGGTTCGGAAGGCCTGCGCGTCGATGTCGGCATCGTCGGCGACCGCATCGCCGCCATCGGCGATCTGTCGAATAAATCGGCGACGCTGTCACTGGAGGCGCGCGGGAAAATCGTTTGTCCCGGCTTTATCGATCTGCACAGCCACTCCGATTTGACGGTGCTCGCGAATTTATCGGCTGACTCCAAAATTCGCCAGGGCGTAACCACCGAGGTCGTCGGTCAGGACGGCAATTCCATGGCGCCCATCGGCTGGATGCGATCCGAACAGTGGCGGGCCGCGTTGCGCAACTACGGCCTGCGCGAACCCTGGCGCGATTTCGCCGGCTATTTCGAAGCGCTGCGCGAAGCCGGCGCGCCGGTCAACGTGGTAAGCCTGGTCGGCGCGAGCACGCTGCGTAAGTACGTCGCCGAATTGAACACGCGGCCGCTTTCCGATTGGGAACTCGACGAAGCCCTGCGCGCCTTACGCAAAGCCCACGACCAGGGCGCGCGTTATCTTTCCGCGGGCCTGGAATATATTCCCGGGGCCTACGCGACCGGTCGCGAATTAACGGCGCTCGCGCGCGAAGCGAAACTCTACGTCACGCATATGCGCAACGAAGATGATCGGGTTCTACCGGCGCTGCGCGAAGCGATTCAGATCGCGCAAAACGCCGGCGCGGCGCTGCACGTGAGCCATATCAAAGCGCAGGGTCGCCGCAACTGGAACAAGCTGGGCGCGATGCTGCGCATGATGGACCAGGCCCGCGGCTGGCGGACCCGCATCACCTGCGACCGCTATCCCTATCTGGCGTACAACAACGGCCTCATGAATCTCTTTCCGCTGGGATTGCGTCAGGGCGGCAACGCCGCGGGAGCTGCGCGGTTGGCTGAATCGAATACGCGCCGCGAAGCGCGAGCGGCCGTGCAACGTAAGATCGACTCGCTGGGTTCTTATAACGCGGTAATGCTCTCGGACGTGCGCGGAGCGTACGCAGGCTATTCCGGCAAACGGCTGGGCGATCTGGCCCGGGGCCTCGGGCGCGACCCTTTCGATTTATTATGCGATATCGTGCGCGCGCACAACGGGGGCGGCACGATGGTCGGCTTCGCGATGAGCGAAGAAAATCTCGTAAAGCTGCTGCGTTATCCCTATACGGCGATCGCCTCGGACGGGGCCGCTTTGAGCCTGCGCGGAGCCGGACGCGCGCATCCACGAAATTTCGGAAGCTTTCCGCGGGTGCTGGGAACTTATGTGCGCGACCGCGGCGTTCTGAGCATGGGCGAAGCCATTCGAAAGATGAGCGCCTTACCCGCGCAGATCCTGGGCCTGCATGATCGCGGCGTATTAAAAATCGGCGCGCGGGCGGACATCACGGTCTTTGATCCGGAACAGGTCGCCGATCGCGCGACTTATCTGAGGCCGGCCTATCCCGCCGGGATCGAATACGTGTTGGTTAACGGCACGCCGGTGATTTACGAAGGGGATCCAACCGGCGCGCGACCCGGACGGCCTCTCGCCTCGCCGCAGGATTTTGATACTTGACCGGCGCGCCCGGTGGCGGACCTGCTTCCGGCATGCAATCAGCTTTTATTCTCGATGGTATTCGCAGCCCCTTCGGCAACTTCGGAGGCGGTCTGCAGTCGCTGCATCCGACTGAACTGGGGCGCCTGGTCAGCGAAGGACTGCTCAAACAATCCGGCGTTTCGGCCGCCGACGTTCAAGAGGTCTTTTTCGGCAACGTCATCCCCGCCGACTCCAGCTCGATCTATCTGGCGCGGCACATCGCGCTCAAAACCGGCCTGCCGGTCGAAACCCCCGCCCTGACTCTGAACCGGCTGTGCGGCTCCGGCATGGAAGCGGTCGTCCAGGCCGCGCAGGGCATCGCCCTCGGCCGCTTCGATCTGGCCCTGGCAGGCGGGGTCGAGAGTATGAGCCAGGCGCCTTATATCGCCACGGGCGCGCGCTGGGGCAACCGGCTGGGCAACGGCAATCTCGAAGACATGCTCTTAAACGGGCTGACCGACTCGCACGTGGACTTACCGATGGGCTGCACCGCCGAGAATCTGGCGCAGGCGCACGATATTTCGCGCGACGCTCAGGATGAATTCGCCTCGCGCTCCCAGGCGGCCGCCGAAAGCGCGCGCGACGCCGGTCGGCTGGCCGAAGAAATCATGCCGATTACGATTCCCGGCCGCAAAGGTGACACGGTCGTCGAACACGACGAGTTTATCCGGGGCGCAGCCGGCGCGGCGGGGCTTGCGAAACTCAGGCCCGCCTTTCAAAAAGACGGCAGCGTCACGGCCGGCAACGCATCGGGTATCAACGACGGGGCTTCAGCCACCCTGATCGCTTCGGAAGCCGCGGTCAAAAAAAGCGGTCGCCCGGCGCTGGCGAAAATCCTGGGCTACGGCGTCGTCGGCTGCGCGCCCGATCAGATGGGCATCGGCCCGGCGTTCGCAATTCCAAAGGCGCTGGAGATGGCCGGCTTAACTCTGAAAGATATGGACTTAGTCGAAGTCAATGAAGCCTTCGCCGCGCAATATCTGGCGGTCGAAAAGGTACTGGGCCTTGATCGCGAAAAAACGAATGTAAACGGCGGGGCGATCGCCATCGGACATCCCCTCGGCGCCTCCGGAAATCGGGTATTGCTTACGTTATGCAAAGAACTGCAGCGGCGAGGCGGAAAGTACGGCGTGGCCAGCCTGTGCATCGGCGGGGGTCAGGGCATCGCCCTCGTGGTGGAACGCGTATAGTCGAAGCGGGAGACGGAAGCCTGGCCCGCATGCAGCGCTGATTGCGACGCTTTCGAGCGGCGGCTTTCGCCTGATTTTCGCATGTATTCGCCTGAATTCAGTCCGGCCAGGCCGGAGCTCCGGCGTATCAGGCGCGATTGGGCCGGCGCTCCGGAATCCGGCTCAAACAACGCTCGGCCAGGGCGGTGATCGTCAGCGAAGGATTCACGCCCACATTCGCCGAAACGGCCGCCCCGTCGACGACGTAGAGGCCGGGATACCCGTGCACCTGGTGATTCACATCGATCACTCCTTCGTCGGCCGAGCGGCCCATCGGGCAGCCGCCCAGAATATGGGCGGTACTGGAAATATTTCCCAGGGTTTCGAGAACGACATTCGTCGGAATTCCGTCGGAATGCCGCGCGAACTGGCGGGCGGCTTCGTTTGCTTCGGGAAGATACGTCGGCGCCCGATCATGACCGGGCGCGTCGCGCGAAGCCAGGTCGCCGCCGAAGAGCCGCGCCCCGAAAGCGCCGAGCCGGCTTAGCAAAGGCCGGCGGTAAACGAAACGCAGTTGATTGTCGAGGTTCTGCATAACTGTCAGCGCGCTGATTCGTTTGAACCAATGGCGCGCCCGCAGGCTTGCGGTCGAATGCAGGGGTCGACGTAGATACGCGAAGAGCGTTTTCAACCGGCGCAGGCCCGGCCGCTGCCCATCGATGAGCGGACCGCAGTAGTACTTGAAAAAACTATAACCCTCGGGAAAACGATTCTGGGTAATGTGCGTGTATTCATTCGGATAAAAATGCGAAGAGATCGCCGTGCCCCGGGTCAGATCGATTTTCGGATCGCGGGAGAGCGATGCGACCACCGCCTCGCTATTCGTGCGCACCACATCCCCGAGCCGCAGCGAAAGCTCCGGCAGGCCGCCGGCCGCTCGCGTCCGGGCCATCTCCCGCGAACGAAAGAGCAGCCGCAGGGTTCCCAGCACGCCGGCCGCCACGAACACAGAACGGGCTCGCAAAATGCGCGGCTTGCGCAAGCCGCCGGCCTTACCGAATAGCCCGGCGCTCATATCACGCACGGCGATGCGATAACCACCGCCCTCTTCCGGTTCACCGGCGCTGATCCATTCGGCGCGGCGCGCAGGCAGAATTTCGCAGCCGAGCCGTTCCGCCAGATACAGATAGTTTTTATCGAGGGTATTCTTGGCGTTGTGCGGACAGCCGGTCAGGCAGGCGCCGCACTGAATGCAACCCGTGCGCTCGGGCCCCCGCCCGCCGAAAAACGGATCCGGGCGGGTTTCGCCTTCCGTCCCGAAATAGATGCCCTGGGTAACCGTTCCATAACTGTCTTCGGCGCCCATGGCCGCGGCCGTACGCCGCAAATATTCGTCCATCTCGCCGGAGTAGGGATTGGGCGTCGCGCCCAGCATCGCCCGGGCGTTGATATAAAACGGAGCAAGTTCCGATTGCCAGTCCACGCCCAGGTCGTTCCAGGCGGGGTCCTGATAAAAGGCCGCCTTCGGCTCAAGCAGGACCGACGCGTAGACCAGGCTGCCGCCGCCGACACCGACTCCTCCGACGATGATGGCATGTCGAAAAATATCCTGGCTGAAGAAGCCGTTTAAGCCCAGGCCGGGTTTCCAGAGCAACCAGCGAGCGCTGCGGCCCGCTTTGCGCATACGCTCATCGCTCACGCGCCGGCCCTGTTCCAACACGGCCACTTTATAACCTTTTTCGCTCAGACGCAGCGCTGCGACGCTGCCGCCGAATCCCGAGCCGATCACCACGCAGTCGTAATCGAAATTCAGGTCGGAGTCTTCCGGCATGTGGCGATGCAATCATGCTGTTTCGCGCTGTCAAGCCGCGCGGCTTTCACCTGGACACCCTACTATCGCCGAAGCGGCGCGTTTTACGACGCGCTCAGCCGGCGCCACATCCGTTCGAAATCCGGCTCCTGGATTTGCAGGCGGCGCAGCTGTTCCACCAGCTCTTTCAAATAATCGCGGGCCCGACCGCTCTGTCCGACGCCGTCGCGAATCAAAGCGACGGTTTCATCTTCGCTCAGGTCGGGAGCATAGGTCGGGTGGCCCTCTTCCGGCAAATAGGTATAGGCTTCGACCAGCGATTCCCCGGCCGGCCCGGAATCCGACTGCATGCGCACCTGTACCCGTGCCCGTCGATAGCCGGCCCCTTCCCGCTCGTCGAGATAGGCGAGCACCCCGGCCCGGCTGGCGGGCGATACTGTGAAGCAGACTCCGACGCAGCTGCCCCCGGGTTTCAGGCCGACGACCATCCCCGGTTTTTCCGGAGTCCCGCGGTGTCGCACCGAAAGCCGGCAGAACGCGCGATGGTGGCCGTCCAGGCGGGCCGGCGTTTTTTGCTCGTAATCGAAGCCGGGATTCCACAGTAAAGAACCGTAGCCGAAGATTCTCGTGGGCTCAGGGTCGATCATGCATGGTCAGACCGACACGGAGTCGTTATTTTAGCCATACAAAATGCCGGATCGAAGCCAGTACGAAGAAGAGGTCTACTCGGATCTCAGCCAGCTGCAGAAAGCGGACTGGAACGCCCTGGTTCCGGCCGATAACCCGTTTTTCGAATACGAATTTCTGCAGACCCTCGAAGAATCCGGGTGCGTGGGCTCAGATACGAGCTGGCACCCCCGCTATATTGCGCTCTATGATCCGGCCGCAGCGAATCGTCAGCTGGTAGGCGCGGTCGCACTGTACTTCAAATTCGATTCGTACGGCGAATACATCTTCGACCATGCCTGGGCCGACGCCTATATGCGCTCCGGTTTGCGCTATTATCCCAAAGGGCTGGTGGCCGTGCCCTTCACGCCGACCAACGGGCAGCGCCTGCTGGTGCATCCCGACTACGATTTCGAAGCAGTGGCCGGGCAGCTGATCGACGCCCTCCAGCGAAGCGTCGAAGAGGCCGGGCTCTCCTCGCTGCACCTCTTATTTGTGAGCGATCGCGAAGAGGAGCTGCTGCGTGATCGGGGCTTTTTGACCCGGGTTTCGATGCAGTTCCACTGGTTCAACCGGGGCTACAGCAGCTTCGACGATTTCCTGGGCGATCTGCGCAGCCAGAAACGCAAGCAGTTGCGCAAAGAGCGTCGGAGCGTGGCCGAACAGGGCATCGAAATTCGCATCGTCACCGGCGACGACATCGCCCCGGAAATGATGGAAGCGATGTACGCCTTCTATATGGACACGGGCAATCGCAAATGGGGCCAGCCGTACCTGAATCATCGCTGGTTTCAGCTGATTCTGGAGCGATTTCGCCATCGCATTGTAATGGCCCTGGCCCTGCGCGAGGAACGCGTGATAGCCGCGACCCTCAATTTTCACGGGGGCGACAAACTATACGGACGCTACTGGGGGACCGACGGCGATTACTCCTGCCTGCACTTCGAATTGTGCTATTATCAATTGATTGACTACGCCATCGAGCACGGCGTAAAGGTATTCGAAGCGGGCGCCCAGGGGGAGCATAAATTTCTGCGGGGTTTTGAAACCCGGCCCTGCTACAGCTCCCACTGGATGAGTCACCCCGAAGGCCAGCGCGCGATCCAGCAGTTTCTGGAAACAGAACGCGGCTACGTGCATCAGAGTATTCAGGAGTACAACGCGCAGTCGCCTCTGAAGCATCTGCGCGAACGAGAAAGCGGCCGGGAAACGGAGAGTCGAACATGATTCCAGGGACCGGACCAGAGCCCGCTTCGGACGAACTCGAAACGGCAAGCACGACTATGGCAGGCAGCGATCAGGATAGATTTCGCCCCGGCTTCGGCCCGGGGCAGGACGACGCATGGGATATCGACGGCGACGACGGCGATACCCAGCTGTTGACCGAACGGCGGCAGAAAACGAAGCGCCCCAGCATGTACCGGGTCGTGATGCTCAACGACGATTACACGCCGATGGATTTCGTCGTCTGGGTGCTACAGAAGATTTTTCACAAAGGCATGGAGGACGCCACCCGGCTGATGCTGGAAGTCCACCACAAAGGCCGGAGCGTGGTGGGCGTCTTCACCCACGACGTGGCCCGCACGAAGGTACAACAGGTACACAGCCTGGCGGAACAGAACGAACATCCGCTGCAGTGCGTGATGGAAGTAGAGGACGGTGACGACGAATGACACTCAACGACGAATTACAGCGAACTCTGCAGCGGGCCTATGAAGAAGCGAAACGGCGCAAACACGAATTCGTAACCCTCGAACACCTGCTCTACGCCCTGACTTTCGATAAAACCGCCTGCGACGTCATGTTGCACTGCGGCGCGGATATCAACGAGCTGGGCCAGGAAGTAAAGCAGTTCCTCGAAGACGAAATCGAAGCGCTCTCGGAGCCCGACAAAGACTACGAACCGCAGTACACGATGGGTTTTCAGTATGTGTTGCAAATCGCCATCGCCCACGTGCAATCGTCGGGCAAAGAAGAAGTTACGAGCGCCAATGTGCTCGCCGCGATCTTTCGCGAAAAGGAAAGCCACGCCGTTTATTTTCTCGATAAACACAACGTGAGCCGGCTGGACGTCGTGCGCTTCGTTTCGCACGGAATTTCGAAAGTCGATCCGACCTACAGCATGGCCGGCGGCGACAGTAAAAACGAAGACGACGACTCGGACGAAGACGAAATCAGAGGCGGCGGCCAGCGCCCGGATCAAAAAGGCGATCCGCTGGCGCGCTTCTGCGTAAATCTGAACGACAAAGCCGCCGCGGGCAAAATCGATCCGATGATCGGCCGCTCGACCGAACTCGAACGGACCATCCACATTCTCGCGCGCCGGCGCAAAAACAATCCGATCTTCGTGGGCGACGCGGGAGTCGGCAAGACTGCGATCGTCGAAGGGCTCGCGCTGCGCATCATCGCGGGCGAGGTGCCCGAAGCTCTGAAAAATCGTACAATCTTCGCGCTGGATATGGGCGGCCTGCTCGCGGGCACGAAGTACCGGGGCGAATTCGAAGAGCGCCTGAAAGCGGTCGTCGAGATGCTGAAGAAAAATCCGGACTCCGTACTATTCGTGGATGAAATCCATACGATCATCGGAGCGGGAGCGGTATCCGGCGGCGCCCTGGACGCTTCGAATATGATCAAGCCGGCGCTCGCGAACGGCGAAATCTCCTGCATCGGCACCACTACCTACAAGGAGTATCGCACCATCTTCGAGAAAGACCACGCGCTCTCGCGCCGCTTTCAGAAAATCGAGGTACGTGAGCCGACCGAAAGCGAGTGCGTGCAAATACTCGAGGGCCTCAAGAAACACTACGAAGACTATCACAACGTGAGCTACAGCCCCGGCGCCATCAAAGCGTCGGTCGAGCTTTCGTCGCGGCATATTACGGACCGTTTTCTGCCGGATAAGGCGATCGACATTCTCGACGAAGCCGGCGCCGAAGTGAAGCTGCGCCACAACCTGCCCGCCAATCGCATGCCGGAGCCGCCGCCGCTGCCCGGTCAGTCGGATGCCGGGGGCAGCGACGCCGATATGTCAGATAGCGAAAAAGCCGGCGATCAGGCCGGCTCCGGAATAGAGGGCAAGCTGGAAGAACAGGAACAGCGCGACGCGGGCCGCTCCTCCGAAGACGAAACGGCGGCGGTTACAGACCAAAAAGCGAACGCCATCGCCCCGGAAGACCGCCCGAAGGTTACGGTCAAAGACATCGAAGCGCTTGTTTCGCGCATCGCCCGGGTACCCACGAAAACAGTCCGCACGGACGATCGCAAGAAACTGCAGAATATCGAAGAAGAGCTAAAAAGCTCGATCTACGGCCAGGATGAAGCCGTCTCCCAGGTCGTGCGCGCCATTCAGCTTTCGCGGGCGGGCCTGGGCGAAGCGGACAAACCGGTGGGCAGCTTTCTCTTCGCCGGTCCGACCGGCGTCGGTAAAACCGAGCTGGCCAAACAACTCGCCGAACGACTGGGCGTGGAGTTTATCCGCTTCGATATGTCGGAGTACATGGAGAAGCACACGATTTCGCGGCTGATCGGTTCGCCGCCCGGATACGTCGGATTCGATCAGGGCGGCCAGTTGACCGAAGCGATTCATCGCAATCCCCACGCGGTGCTACTGCTTGACGAAATCGAAAAGGCGCACGAAGACCTGTACAATATCCTCTTACAGGTGATGGACTACGCCACACTGACCGACAACAACGGCCGTAAATCCGATTTCCGTCAGGTGGTTCTGATCATGACCACGAATACCGGCGCCCAGGAAGCGTCGCGCCGGTCGATAGGCTTCGGCGAAGACATTCATACGAATCGCAACCTGAAAGCGGTCGAGAACGCCTTCACTCCCGAATTTCGCAATCGCCTGACCGCCATCGTGCAATTCAATCGTCTGGGCGACGAACACGTGGGCCGCATCGTCGACAAGATGGTCGGCGAACTGGAAGAACGTCTCAAAGCCAAAAAGATCAAGCTGCGTCTGGAAGATAGCGCACGCAAATATTTGATCAACACCGGCTTCGACGACCGTTTCGGCGCGCGGCCGATTCGGCGGCTCATCGAAACCGAAATCAGTCACGCCCTCTCCTCGGAGATTCTCTTCGGCGGCCTGACTAAAGGCGGCCTGGTCATCGTGCGCGAAAAAGACGGCAAACTGGAGTTTGAGCACTAGCATTGGAGCGAAGCTTCAATGCGCAACTCTGCCAGAGGCAGAGCAACTAAAGCAGGTCCCGCAGGGACCTGCGAACTCTGCCAGTACTGAAGCAGGCAGCCAGGAAGCCACGGATTGCACGGATGCTACGGATGTTTTTTGGCGCGGCGGGTGCGAAGTCATTTTTGTATAATCATGAGTTAAGACTTCTTAGCGGCATTAGCGCAGCTACGTCGCCGACAGGGGTCGATTCTTCCATCCGTGTCATCTGTGGCCAAAAACTATAGCCGGAGAAACTTCAGGAGAATTGGATATTATGGACGACAGCGAACTCGACGAGTGGGAAAGAGAAGCCATGCAGCGCGCCGAGCGCCGCTTTCCGATCAGCAAGGCCGATCTGGAGCACGAATTCTCAGAACGCTCCCAGCTCGACGTCCGCCTGATTCGCGGCACCTATTTCAGCATCCACGACAATCGCGGCGATATTCTCGGTGCGAAGGACTTGCCGGAAAAATATAAAAGCACGATTCTGCTGATCCACTCCGAAAAGAATCGCTTTCGTTTTCTCTGCGATCTGATCATGTCGAGCTGGTTGCCGGAACTTCCGGAGCTGGTTGAGTTGCTGGTCGGCCTGGAAGGCCCGGCGGGTGCGGCGGGCGAGTCATCCGGGGCAGCCACCGCTTTCGAACCGCCCGAAGAGCTTCTGTGGCAGGCCGAAACCTTCGGCATCGAAGTGCTGCCGGATTGCTATCGCATCGGCTACGCCGCCAGCGGTCCCGCGCCGATGTTCGCCAGCAAAGACTTAATTCTGGGGCTGCTCGAACTGATCGCGGAAGGCATGACCGTGGTAGGCGAAAATCTGGAGTTCAGTCCGACCCGCCTATTAGAAGAGGTTCGCGGTCTGAAAGCCCGGGTCATCCAGGCGCAACCCGACGACACGAACAAGAAAGCCGGCGACGACTCCGCCGACACCGAACGCGACGAACCAGGCCAACCCGGCTGGATTTAGGTCCGAAGCGCTTCCGTAAAATTCTGAAATCGCAGCGCACGACGCTGCATATTCTTCCCGGTCTGCTTCCCGGCGAGCGATCCGGACTAATCGCCCCTCGCGGGATGTTTGACTCCCCCGGTCCGACGGGGAAAATCGTCCCCTATGATGCGAGGAAGACTCCGCGCGCTTCGGATTACGACCTGCCTGTCCTTGCTGGCCCTGCTCCTGGCCCGGAATGGAGCGGGCTGGTCGCAATCGCCGGCGGAGCCGGAGTCGATCCAGAAACGGGAACCCGGCGTCGTACGCGTACGCACCGCCGTTTCCGCCGATTTTGATCCGGACGGAGGCGAATCATGGCAAACGGGAACCGGATTCATATTTAAGCGGGACCTGGCGGAGAACCGCGCCTTCATTCTCACGGTGACTCACGTCGTCGCCGGCGCGGAACGCATCGAAGTTCTATTTCAATCGCGCCCGAACGCTCCCTTCGCCGGCGAAGTCCTGCGCATGCAGGGCGATGACCCCAACGGCCTCGCGGTGATATTAGTCCAGAACGCGCCGGACGCGCCCGTGCTGCCCATCGGAAGCCTGCACGAACTGCTTCCAGAAGAAAGCGTACATACGATCGGTTTTCCCGCCGCCGCGGGCGACGGCTGGCGACATACTCCGGGCATCGCGATTCCGGACAGTCTGGCGAAACTCAAGAATCAAATCAAATTCAAGAGCGAAATTCGCAGCGGCAACTCCGGCGGCCCGCTCTTAAATCGCGCGGGCACCGTCGTTGGCGTAATCGGCAGCACTCAACCGCCCTTCGCCTTCGCGCTCGCTTCGAATCGCGTCCGCGAAATACTCGCAGGCTGGCGACTGGCGGCTCCGCCCTTTATTACACAACAGTCCATCAGCCTGACGGAATTCATGGACGGCGACCTGGCGGTCTTTCAGCGGCCGAATAAAGGGCCGCATAAGGGCGTCGCAACCGCCGTCCGCCGGACACAAAACGGCGAATGGCTTGTGGCCGGCACTACCGGACCTTATGACTACGAAGTCCGCGCCGCACGGATCGTACGGTTCTCGAAGAACGGCCGCGTGCTTTACGACCGGCCAATCGGAAAAAAGCGATTCATCCGCGTAAGCGATCTCGCCGAGGGCGCTTCCGGCGAAATCTATATCTGCGGATCGGTTTCCCCGGATGCGGATACCTGGACCGCTTTCGTCGCCCGTCTGAGCGCCGCCGGTCGCTTGAACTGGTGGAAAGAATACCCGACGAAAACCTGGAGCTCGACCCATAGAATACGCCGTACAGCCCGCAAGAAAATCGTGGTGCTCGGCAATGCGGGGATCGCCGGTTCCGTAATTTCGGGAGGACGCATTCTGGAAATCGACGCGCGCGGTTCCATGCTCCGGGATCTACGGGTAAACGACGGCGAGCACCCAATCTTCTTTAGCGATTTCGCGCCGACGGAAAGCGGATTCGTCGCCGTGGGTTCGCGCCGATACTTGAAGATGTTCGCAAAAACCATCGACCAGGGGGCGATCTGGCGGCTGGATGCGAACGCCAGGGTTTTGAAAAGTCAATATCTGGGAGATGCGCATCAAAACGAACTTTATTCCCTCACTGCGACCTCAGACGGCGGATGGATCGCGTGCGGCTCCCGGATTGAACGCTCCCGGGTTAACGGAGAAATCAAGCGGACCGGAGACGACGCCTGGATCCTGCGCATGAACGCCGACACGCGGCTGATCTGGGACCGAAAACATCGTTTGGGCGGCGAACAGTGGAATCACTGCGGGGAGATCCAGGAACTCGGGGACGGTCATATCATAGTCCAGGGCACCAGCTCGTATCGGCTTGGATCTGAAACCTATGTTTACCGCGGTGCGGCCCTGGCGCGACTGGACGCATACGGCGATCTACTGTGGAGCCGGACTCTACGAAGACCAGGCATCATCCACAGCTTCGCGCGGGCGAACGATCGCGAATTCGTTCTGGCCGGCGGTCTGCAGAATTTCTGGGTACTGCGCGCCCGATTAACCGACAACTCCAGAGGTGGTAAATAAAACCATGAAAGCTCAACGGCAAACGCCGGTACGAAGCAGTCGACCGGAAATTCAACAGGCGAACGCGCGAAGCAGCGATCGCGCGGCCCGGCCTTTGAGCCGCATTCTATTCACAACCGGAAGTCTGGCGGCGCTGGCGGCGTTTGTGAGCTTCGCGATTTTGCCGCAATTCGCCGGACACTTTTTTGACGGACTGCAGGCCGAAAGCGGACTGGAATACCAGGCGCGCGGCAACCGCAAAGAAGGCGTCCTGCCCCGACCGGTTTCGGGTTATGATCTGGAACTGATCTCGGTGGTCGCCGAACATGACCGCTCGCCCGAGCCGGACGCGCGACAATTTCGCCTGCGTTTCTATCTGCCCGAAGCATCACCCGTAGCGATCGTCGTTCGCGAAATCAACTATCGTAAATATTACTGGATGGACGGGATTCGGCCCGAGCGCCCCTGGCGGGCGGGCTTTCAGAACGAATTCGCCTGGCCGGTTGCGGACGTGGTCCGGCCTCTGGGACTCAAGCTCCCCGAACTGGGCGCGCTGGTCCGCCTGAAAGCAGAAGCCGCTCCGCTGTCGGGTCCCGCCGAAACGGTCGCACCGGCGGTGCTGTACACGGGCAAACCGCCCCGGAGCATCACCGGGTACCGCTTCGGCCTGGTCACCGGGCAGGACGCCCGCATTCGCGGCTTCGCCATCTATCGCCCACCGGCGCGCGAAGCCGTGTTCAGAGGACCGGGGCGATTGACGCGCGGAGGACGCAGTTTTATTTTGCGCTGGCCCGCGGAGGACGTCGCCGCCGGCAAATATCGTCTGCTCGTAGACGGCTACGCGAAATCGAATAACGCTCGCTTGCGCACCAGCGTCGATTTTTATCATCAGCCGAAATTGGATCCCTAGTTTGAAAGCTCTCTCCCGAATAAATCTGGCGCTATTGCTGGTTCCGGCGGTTCTGCTCGTGCTCGCCGTCGGTCTCGCTATGCAGTGGCGACTCGATACCCGCGTGCAGTTAGAAGTGCGCGCGACAGGCCTGACGCTCAGGACCGCCGGAAACGAAGGCGGCTCCGGCGATCGACCGAACGAAATCGTGCAGGCCCGCATACGCAGCCTGAGCGTTGAAAATTTTCAGGACTTCGCCTTCGACTCCGTGGACGTGCAGAGCGCCGCGAATATAAGCCCTGACGGCCAGAGCAGCGGCGGCTGGCGCGAATTCGGCGCGCCGAACGATTCGCCGCTGGTGCTGGTCGGCGGCGTACCTGGCATTCCCCCGATTGTGGATCTGGCCGCCAGCGCGCAGGCGGCTCCGGAATCCGCTCCCGACGTATCGCTGAACGCCGCTCCCGGCGTTCGAATGTCGATCGCAACGCGAGCGGGCAGCTTCACTCTGCAGCTGGAAGAGCGCCCGGCCGAAATCCGCGTGAGCGGGACGCCGGGCGAATGGTTGTCGCTGGAAAGCTATTCGGTCGGATTGCAGTCGCCGGAAATGGAAGCAACGGATCAGCGCTTATTTCGCGTACGTTTTCGCGCCGAAAGCCCGGCCGCCCGTATTCGTTCGGCCGCCGACGCAGCCATGAATCTCAGCGTCGAACCGATCGCCCCGAACGCCTTCGCATTCGCCAGCTCGGGGCTGGCAATTTCTTCGGTGGAGTTTCTTGAATTCGCGGCGCGCGAAAATCGTTTCCGGTCGACGCTGAGCGGCGAAGGACGTCTGCGGTACGTCGATTACGACCACCTGCCCGATCAAAAAATCGAAAGCGGCGAGTTTCTGAGTCTGGCGAATCTACGCGATTTTCAGATCGAAAGCGCGAAACTCGCGGACCCTGCGGAATGCGATTGCTTTCTCGTGCGTATGAGCGGTCTGGCCGGCGACATCCGGCACGGAGCCCGCAACGCCGCCCGGGATCGGCGGGTCAGCCTCTTCGATATTTTCTGGGAAAATCCACAGTGGCTCGCTCTGCTGGGTGTGCTGTTCTGGGCTCTGCCGGCGGGCCTGGGCGCGTATCGATTGTATCGCGAGTTTTTCGGCGACCAGGCCTCGGACCCCGGCGATGAACACCGCGGCGCCTGAGCTCACGACTCACCACTGATCACGCAATCGGCGCAGCTGCAAAAAGATCGAACGTTCGTCCGCGTCCGCATCGATCTTTTCAAAACGCTTCGCCAGCTCGGAGCGGAGATCCGGCGAGTCCAGGCGTAGAAAGGTATTCATCGCCCGCTCCAGTCCCAGATCCGAAACGATATAGCGGCCCTGCGCGATTTCGCGTTCGTATTCGGCGAGCAACCGCCGGGCCGCCTGGTTTTGCGGTTCGTATTCCAGCGTGAATCGCAGATTATTGCCCATGTACTCATGGCCGGGATAGACCCGCACGCTGTCGGCCAGGATCTGAAACTGATCGCGAATGGTCTCATACAGGGCTTCCGGCGTGCCGCCGATATTGCAGCGCCCGACCCCGGCGTTAAACAGGATGTCGCCGGTGAAGATAGCGGTCGGCGCGGTGCGCGCATCACCCTGCGTTTCGGAGCGCAGGTCGCGCAACAGCAGACAAACGTGAGCCCGACTGTGACCGGGCGTATCGAGGGCTTCCAGATAAACCGCGGCCCCGTCCCGGCCGCCCCGCTCGATTTCCAGCCGATCGCCGGCCGCCACTCCCCGGCGAAATCCGGGAATCATCCCGCCGATCACTTCGTGAGCGCAGACCTCCACGTCGGGGTAACGTTCCAGCAGGCCCGGGTTGCCGTTGATATGGTCGTGGTGCTCGTGAGTATTGATGATGTGGCTGAGCTTCAGACCCCGGGACTCGAGAAAACGCGCCACCTGCTCCGCATCGTAGGGATCGATGCAGTAGACGCGCTCCCCATCCGCGGAGTGAATCACATAGGTGAAATTGCGCAATTTGCTGGCGGTGTAAATCTGGTGGACCTGCACGGGGTTAAGAGGGCCCGAAACGCCGCGCGGCGAAATCATTTTTTTATCCGGAAAATCTAATTTCGGTCCGAGGAGTTACTGATGGGAACCGTAACTCTTGCACGTAACAAACATCGGAACGGCAGCCGCGATTACGGCGACTTTCGCGAAAGCCGGCGCGACATGCAGCAGTCCGTGGAACGCACGAATCTGTTGTGGCTCTGCACCGAAATGGAAAAGATGTCCGAGGATGTAATCGATCGGGAAATCTGCCGGCGTCTGCGGCAATTCGCCGGTCAGGTGGAATTCGACCTGCCCTTCGAAGTCGTGCAACAGATCCGTTCTCGCGGCGGAGCGGTGACCGTGGAAATCATCCCCGAACCCCTCTTGCCCTTTTATCGCCACTTCGCCTTCATGCTCAAGCGCCGCCGCAAAGCCCGGGAAAGTGTGGCCTGAGCCCTGGCGGTAACCAGGGCGAAGTACTATTGCAGCGAATGCGCAGTAGATGAATTCGCGCCGGCGAATGCTCAGCTAAGCCGTTTGTTTTTTCCAGGCGTCCGGCTTCTCCGCATCGAGTCGGGCGACCCGATAGACCTGCAGCGGCTCCTCTTTGCCTTTGACCCGCACGCGCGGCATCTTCTCCGCATCCGCAGGCCGTCCGGCCTGTTCGAAGACGCTATCCGAAATCAAAAGCGCCGCGTTCAGCTTCTTGCAGAGCGATTCGATGCGGGACGCCGTGTTGACCGCGTCCCCGATCACCGTAAACTCCAGGCGCTCCGCCGTGCCGACGTTGCCCGCGAAGGCCTCCCCTGCATGCAGGCCGATGCCGATGTGCACCGGCGCCTGCCCCCGCGCTTCGCGTTCGCGATTAAAGCTTTCCAGAGCGGCGAGCATCCCCCGGGCCGCGCGTAAGGCGTTCGCGGCGTCCTGCCCGGCGATCGGGCTGGGGCGCGGCGTGCCGAAGGTCGCCATAATCGCGTCGCCGATAAATTTGTCGAGCGTCCCGCCGCATTCGAATATGGCGGCGCTCATCCGTCCGCGAAATTCGCTCAGAAATTCCGCCAGATCTTCCGCGTCCATGCCCTCCGACATGCGCGTGAAATCACGGATATCAGTGAACAATACCGTCACCGGCTGGCGACCGCCTTTGCGCAGCACGTCCGGGCTGGTCGTAATCTCGTCGACGACTTCGGGACTGAAATAACGCGCGAGGCTCGTCTTCTGGGCTTCGATGGCCGCGATCCGCTGCACCATCAACACCGCCCGATAGATCGAATAGATGAACACCAGGCCGATTCCCAGAATCACGGCGACCCGACTGGTCAACAGGTCCGCCACGATCACCGCCGGGCCGAGCGTGTATTCGGCCCAGTCCTGGGTGTGCGGAACTTCCGATAAGAGAATGTGCGTAACCAGGGTTCCGTAGATCGCGAGAATGACCGCGATTCCAACGAGTACCGGCCGCAGCCGGAATAAAAGAATGGAGAGGGCGAGCGGTAGAAAGAAAAAATAGAAAATCGGATTCTTCGTCGCGAAACTGAAATTGTCGGGGCTCGTGTTCAGGGTATAATAAAGCAGCAGAACCAGGAATACGCCGTAGTCCACGATCAATGCCACGTACTGCGCGATGCGCTGCAGGATCAGCGACCCGGAGTGTGATATGATCAGCGTATGCGCCACGGTCACGGTGAGATAAACGCCGAGCATAAGATAATTGATCAGCACGCCGTCGGTGGAATCCCGAACCGCGAGAGCGACGAAGGCCAGCATAAAGAAAAAAGCGTACCGAATGCGATTGGCGATGCGGCGGCCGTTGCGCTCCTCCTGGTTAAGAATCTGACGCACGGCCGGCGACATCTGCCGGGGATCCAGAGTGTGGATCATGCTCTTGAATTGTTTGATCATAGTTTAATTCCAAGCTCCTGTGCCAGCTGAGCCGCGGACATGCCCGGCGAACCCCGACCCGCCTCCTCGGCCGCGTGAATCAGGCGCACCGTGGCCCGGGCGATCGGCGCCCGCTCCGGAACGCCGGCCGCTTCCGCCAGCCGTACGATCTCGCCGGTGATAAAATCTATCTCGGTCTTACGCCCGCGGTTCAGATCTTCCCACATCGAAGAGCGCGCTTCCGGATCGATTTTAACCATAGGAGCGGCCACGCGAAAAAAAAGCCAGTCCGGCAGTCCGAGAATTGCAGGCGCGATCCCGGGAATCATGCGGCCGGCGGCGCGCGCTTTGACGCCTCCCAGGCGCATCACCAGCAGCGCTTCGCGAATACTCGCCGCTACGATCTTGCGATAGTTGCGTTGCGAAAGCTCTTCGCGTAAAGGCACTCCCGCAAGGGCGTTCACGGCGTTGTTTAAGTTAAAGATCAGTTTACCCCAGAGCACACCCGGCAAATCCGCATGCGTTTCCGCGGCAAGTCCGGCGGCACTCATCGTTTCCGCCAGCGCATTCGTTGCAATCGCCCCCGGGTGCGAAGAGCGAGCCGCCGCTTCGAACATCAGCTTGCCGGTCGTGCCGCAATGAAAATGCGCCTGCGGATTGCGCACGACGTTATAGGGCACCATGCCCGCCAGCACCCGCGGGCCGCCCGTATCGTCGGCGTTTAAGATCGAACGCAAGACCCGGGCGTTGCTCACTCCGTTTTGAAAACTGATGACGGTCGCATCGGGACGCAGGCCCGCAGCCGCAAGACTCCGGGCGGCCGCTTCGCTGTCGCTTGACTTGGTCGTGACCAGAATCACGGCGCAGTCTTTCAGATCCGCGGCCTCGGTTGTATATTTCAAAAACTCGCCCGGCTGCACGCGAAAATCCCGGCCATTCAAATCGGTGATCCGTAAACCATGCTGGCGAATCTCTTCGCCGAGCGCCGGTCGCCCCAGGAGCACCGCCGGCAGCCCGGCCGCCGCCAGATTCGCGCCCAGATAGCAACCGATGCTGCCCGCTCCGAATACACCGAAGCGCAGCGGATTTGTCCCTGATTCACTCATAGTCCGCTCAGCCGGACCTCGCGCGCAGGGCCTGTCAAGAGGAATGCCCCGCCAGCAGCCGCGCGATGCGCTCGCGCTGCTTCGTATCCGGCAGCGGCCCGCGACCGGCGCCCATATTGTCGCGCATGTGTCGCGGCTTTGACGTGGCGGGGATTACGCAGGTGACCGCGGGATGCGAAAGCAGGAATTTCAGAAACAGCTGTCCGAAGCTCTCGCACTCCAGCTCGCGCGCGAATTCCGGCAGGCGTCGACCGCGCACCGCACGAAAGAGATCGCCGCCTTCATACGGGCGGTTTATAATAACGCCGACGCCTCGATCCTGACAGTACGGCAGCAGACGCTTTTCCGCCGCGCGGGTCGCGATCGAGTACGGCAGCTGCACGAAATCGAAGCGTTCTTGTTTCAGGACGCGCTCCAGTTCGCCGAATGCGGAGGGCGTATAGTGCGTGACACCGATATAACGAAAGCGCCCAGCTTCGCGCCAGCGGCGCAGCGTTTTCGAATGCGTTCGCCAGTCCACCAGGTTGTGAATTTGCATCAACTCGATGTTTTCACGACCGAGTTTGCGCATACTGGCATTCATCTGCTCGCGGCCGGCCTCTGCGCCGCGCGTCCAGACCTTCGTGGCGATAAAGCTATCGGAGTTGATTTTCAGCTCGGAACTCAGGCGACCGAATACCCGCTCCGCGGCTCCGTACATGGGCGAGCTGTCGACCAAACGACCGCCCGAAGCGTGGAAGATTCGCAGTACTTCGCGCAATGACTGCAGTCGGTCGGAATCGGCGGAGCGAAGGTCAAAGCTAATATAGGTGCCCATACCGACGGCGGGAATGCGTTCACCGGACGCGGGGATCACGCGGCTGAGCTGCGGGCGCGCTCCGGAGATGGGCGCCGCCTCCAGCGTGGAGCCCACGCCTGTCGAAGCGGATCCTGTAAAGGAACCGATCAGTGCCGACGCCGCGGCGCTCCCGTTTAGCAGGGTTGCCGCGGCGGACAGACGCTTTAAGAATTCGCTGCGCCGCATTTAAGAATCGCTGCCGAAAAGGCGGATCGTTGGACGATCGCTCTCGAATCTCGCGCGGGCAATAAAAAAACCGGCTATTCTTGAAGGGTGCAAAGCCCCAATAGCCGGTTTTCACGCGGGCGGCTGCGCGCTACTCGATCGCACGGCCGCCGCGTACTCGTCGAATGGATCAGCCGATCAACTGATCAATTCTCGCATCTTCTTGCCGATCTCCGCCGGGCTTTCCGCCACAACGATACCGGCCGCCTTCATGGCGTCCATTTTACCCTGCGCGGTGCCCTGACCGCCGGAGATGATCGCGCCGGCGTGGCCCATGCGTTTGCCCGGAGGCGCGGTCTGACCCGCGATAAAACCGACGACCGGTTTCTTGACGTTCTCTTTGATCCAGGCCGCACAGTCCTCTTCGTCGGTGCCGCCGATCTCGCCGATCATAACGATGCCTTCGCATTCCGGGTCCGAGTTCAGCAACTCGACCGCGTCTTTGTGGCGCGTGCCGATAAAGGGGTCGCCGCCGATGCCGATCGCCGTGGTCTGGCCGAGACCGTGCTGGGTCAACTGGCTCACTGCTTCGTACGTCAGGGTGCCGGAACGCGAAACCAGACCAATCGTGCCGGGTTTGTGAATGAAGCCAGGCATGATGCCGATCTTACATTTGCCCGGGCTGATCACGCCGGGACAGTTGGGGCCGATCAGCCGGGTCGCCGAGGCGCGAATGGTGGGAATCGCGCGGGCCATATCCGCTTCAGGAATACCTTCCGTGATACAGATCGCCAGAGGGATATCGGTCGATACGCATTCCAGGATCGCATCGGCCGCGAACGGCGGCGGCACGAAAATTACGGCGGCGTTCGCGCCTTCTTTTTCGATCGCTTCGGCGACGGTATTAAAGACGGGCACGCCGTGCTCGCTTTTTTGACCGCCTTTGCCCGGGGTCACGCCGGCCACGACCTTCGTGCCGTATTCGATCATCTGTGAGGCGTGGAAGCCGCCTTCTTTGCCGGTAATGCCCTGCACTACCACGCGTGTGTTTTCATCTACAAGAACTGCCATTCATCAATCTCCAGTATTATTTCGTTCAATTCCCGCTGTGCGCAGAAATCTCAGGACATCGCCTCGCGCACGCGGTCCGCGCCATCCTGCAGGGTATCCGCGACGGTGATCGTCAGACCGGAGTTCTTCAGAATTTCGCGCGCTTTCTCCGCGTTCGTGCCCTGCAGGCGAACGATCAGGGGCACCCCGATCTGGACTTCTTTGGCCGCTTCGACGATACCGTTGGCGACCCGGTCGCACTGCACGATGCCGCCGAAAATGTTTACGAAGATCGACTTTACATTCGGATCGCCCAGGATAATGCGAAAGCCGTTCGCCACGGTCTGCGCGTTCGCCCCGCCACCGACGTCCAGGAAATTGGCCGGTTCGGATCCCGCGATTTTTACGATATCCATCGTGGCCATGGCCAGGCCCGCGCCGTTGACCATGCAGCCCACGTTGCCGTCGAGCTTGACATAGTTCAGATTAAATTCAGCCGCCTTGACTTCGAGGGGATCCTCTTCGGTTTTGTCGTGCATCTCCGCGGTGTCGGGATGGCGATACAGCGCGTTATCGTCGATGGCCATCTTGCAGTCGAGAGCGATCAGCTCGTTGTCCGCGTTCAGCACCAGCGGGTTCACCTCTAACATATTCGCGTCTTCGGCGATGTAGGTGGACCAGAGTTTCATCAGGAACTGCGTGCCCTGCTTCATCGTCTCTTTGGGCACGCCCAGGTTAAACAGAATCTGGCGGGCCTGCCAGGGCTGCAGGCCGAGGCCCGCTTCGATGGCGACTTTCAGAATTTTTTCGGGAGTCTTTTCAGCGACCTCTTCAATGTCCATGCCGCCTTCGGTAGAAACCATGATGATCGGCTTTTGAATCGCGCGATCGAGTAGAATACTCAGATAGAATTCTTTCTGGATATTCGTGCCTTTTTCCAGATACACTTTCAGGACCTGCTTCGCTTTGCCGCCGGTCTGAATCGTGTTGAGATAATTGCCGATCATATTCGAGCCGTAGGTCACGGCTTCGTCTTTCGTTTTGGCGATCTTGACGCCGCCTTCTTGAACGACCTTCGCCGCGCCCGGATCTTCGCCGTCGTACAGCGTACCTTTACCGCGACCGCCCGCATGAATCTGGCTCTTAACCGCGACGATCGCGGGAGCGCCGAGCGCGTCATAGGCCGCGCCGATTTCGCCGGCGCTTGATACGACCTTGCCTTCCGGGGCGTTGACACCATGTTTGCGCAGGATTTCCTTTGCCTGGTATTCGTGTAGTTTCATCGATTCGTTGTTTCCTCGTATTCGATCCGGCTTTCGAACACCCGCTGCGGCTCGCCGCGCGTATTCGCCCGGAGCCCTGGCCCCGCCGCGATCAATTACAATTAGTTATCTATTCCGTAAGAGATGGTCAAACTCCCGCAAGGACCGCAGGCGGCAAAATATTTTTTTCCCTGAAAAATTAGATTGAAGCGGGTTCCAGCCGTAGATTCACAGTAATAGTCACCGGCGCGCGGTCTCTGTGGCCCGCCGGCTGCGAAACACAGATACGATTCCAATGTGGGTCATCGGAGACATTCATGGTTGCCTGGACGAGCTCGAAGAGCTCCTGGACCTGATCCCGGGCAAAGACCCACTGCTCTTTATCGGCGACTATATCGATCGGGGGCCCGCCTCCGCGGGCGTCGTGGATCGAGTGATCGAAGAAGAGCATCGTTCGGTCTTTCTCAAAGGGAATCACGAGGATATGATGCTCGCCTACTACCGGGATCCGGAAAGCCGGGAAGGCCTGGCGTGGACCTTCTGGGGCAACGGCGGCCCCGCGACCTTGCGTTCGTACGGTTTGACCGAAGAGGATCCCTACGAAAGCTATCCCAAACGCCATCGGGATTTCTACGAGAATCTTGGACTCTACTACGAAGACGACGAATGCATCGCGGTCCACGCCGGTGTGCGGGTCGGTCGCGGTAAAGACGCTTCCGCGGCCGTCGCGGAGCAGGATCCGGAAGACCTGATCTGGATTCGCGAAGAGTGGATTCGCAACGAGCACCGCTGGGACGGCAAGCGCGTCTTTTACGGACATACGCCCTCGCGCTACGTACTCGGCACCGCGGCGCAGGACGATCCGATCGTGGGCCAGAAATCGGTCGGACTGGACACCGGTTGCGTGTTCGGCGGATCGCTCACGGCGATGAATACCAAAACCGACGAGCTGATCCAGGTCAAAGCCCGCCGCGCCTACCTCTAAAGCGCTTCCGCGATCGAAATATGAGCGCTTCCTCTTCGCAGCCCGATCTGCTCGCGGCCCTATCGCCCGCCACCCGCCGGAATATCGACTTTGCGTATCGAAAGCTCAAAGATGCCGGCTTCGAATGTTATCTGGTAGGCGGCGCGGTGCGCGATCTGTTGCTCGGCAGACCGGCGGGCGATATCGATCTAACGACGAACGCGCGCCCGGAAACAGTCGTGCGCCTCTTTCGCCGGACGATCCCGACCGGGTTGCAGCACGGCACGATTACCGTTCTCCTGCCGGATCAAAAACCCCGCTCCGGCGAAGACGGTATTCAAAGCGAGAGCTTCGAGGTCACAACCTATCGCGCGGAAAGCGACTACAGCGACGCCCGACACCCCGACCGCGTCGAATTCGCCGAAACCCTGGCTGATGATTTGAGTCGTCGGGATTTCACGGTCAACGCTATCGCCTGCGACCCGGGCACCGGCGAAGTGGTCGATTTATTCGACGGCCTGGAAGATCTGCAAAACGGCCTGCTGCGCACGATCGGGAGCCCCGAAGAACGTTTTCACGAAGACGGCCTGCGGACCATTCGCGCCTGCCGCTTCGCCGCGACGCTCGAATTCGACCTGGAAGCCAAAACCGAAATGGCTCTCCGCAATCGCACAATCCAGGAGCGCACCGCCCGGGTCGCGGTCGAACGCTTCTCGGAAGAACTCTGGAAAGGCTTTCGCGCGCCGGCGGTTTCGCGCATGATCCGTCGCTTAGAAGAAAGCGAGCTGCTCTATTTGTTTTTCCCGGATCGCCCCGCCGCAAGCTCCGATGCCGTCTGCCGGTCGCTCGATCGCCTGGCTCCCGCCGGCGCGGTCATGCGCATGGCCCTCTGGTGGCGGGAGCTCAATTATACGGGCGACCGCGCCCGAAACCTGGCCCGAAAGCTAAAATTTTCCAACAAACACGCCCGCGATATCGAATGGTTTCAAAGATACTTCGACTACTGCGATGATCCGGGGGCGGCGACTGGTGCAGCTTCGCCGCGGGATTCACGGCGCACAGCGCGCGTCTGGCTCTCCGGACTGAAAAGCGCCTACGCTACGGGCGAAGACGCTCTCGAATTTCTGGATCAGCTCGCGGAGTATCCGACCGGCGAGCTGTCTCTTGCGGAGCTGCGCGATATACTGAAAAACCAACCTCTGGTCGTGCGCGATCTTGCCGTCAACGGCGGAGACCTCATGAAAATCGGGATGAGCGGGCCCGCGATCGGCGAAAACCTGCGCTATTTGCTGGATCTGGTGCTGACCGACCCGGCCCGCAATACCAGGGAGTTGTTGCTGGAAGGCCTGGAACGCCGGCGTCCGGAATCCTGAAACGAGCCGCTATTCCTGCTCGAGTTCGAAGTCGGGATTCCACTTATACGGTTCGTTCCGCGGCCCGCCGATATCGAGAGTGTATTCCGGAAAGTACTGGAAAAAAACATTTCGCGGCACGACCCGATAGCCGAGACCGTAAGCGTCGTACCACTCGTTTGAGAATTCGACTTCCGGCGCCATGTGAAAGGGAATCTCCTGTTCGAAAGCGTTCATGCGTTCCGTCGTCACACGCATTCCCGGCACCAGCTCGGTTTTGATAAAGGCCCAGTCCTTCTTGAAGCGCAGTGGATCCGGCCGGACGTCTTTGATGCGCTCCTCGATCATCACCAGGCGTTTTAGCGGGCAGCCGGTATCGGCGAAAGGCACCAGATTGACTTTCACGAAGACGTTCGCCAGTCCCAGGTTTTCGCACACCGGTTGCTTGTCCTGACTGCGATGAATGCGCGCGCGCCGAATGTCCTGGGCCAGTTGTTCCAGAGTGTGTTCGCGAATATGCGAGCCGGGACCGAACTCCCCTTCCCACAGCCAGCGATAGATGTCGCGTGGGTCGCCGGGATCATAGGTATCGAGAAATTCTTCGGCCACGAAGACTTTCTCTTCGGGCGTGAGTTCGCCTTTGCCGAGTTCCGAAATCTCGTCGATTCTCATGACTGCATCATAGCATGTTCGCGGCCGGAAAGCAAACGTTTGATATTATCCGTGTGGCGCAAAAGTACGAGCAGCGCCGCGACCAGGCTCAGATACAATATCGGCAGACTGGCGGGATGCCAGGGCTGCTCTTTCAATAAGAAATAGGCGACCGGCAGCGCGCAAACGCCCACCAGACTGCCCAGCGAAAAGAAACGATAGACCGCTATCACCGCAAAACCGCAGAGCGCGCCGGTCAAAAGCCCCATCGGAAAGATGACCCAGAATACGCCGATGACCGTGGCCACGCCTTTACCCCCGCGGCCGCCCAGAAAGGGACTCCACACGTGACCGCAGACGGCAAGCACTCCCAGACCGATCTTAAACCAGATCAGCTGTTCCATGTCGAGAGCGTACGCCGGCAAGAACCAGACCGCCAGTTGGACCGCGAGCACCGCCTTCGCGCAGTCCAGTACGAAGGTAACAATCCCGGCGGGGGCGCCCACCACTCGAAAAACGTTCGAAGCGCCGGGATTACCCGAACCATGCTCGCGAATATCGATGCCGGCGACCAGCCGCGCGATAATGTACGGAAACGGGACGGCGCCCAACAGGAAAGCCGATACGGCGAGAATCGCGAGCAACATGATTACGAGGCCTCCGCCCCTTTTTCGCGTACGAATATCCGCAGGGGGATACCCTCCAGCTTGTATTCGCGACGCAGCAGGTTTTCGAAATAAGACACGAGCGCCCCGGTGAATACTTTCTTCCGATTCACGAAGAATACAAAAACCGGCGGCTCCGCGTCGACTTGCGAAACATAAAATATTTTCAGGTTTCGCGCGCTGCCCGGCGCCCGGCGCATCCATTTTTCGATTTTAGAATTCAAAGCGCCCGTGGCGACCCGCGTCCGCATCCGACGATCCAGATCCAGGCAAACTTCGATCAGCTTATTCACGCGCTGGCCGACGAGCGCCGAACAAAACACGATCGGGATATTGCGCAGATGCGGGAACAAAAACTCCATACGGTCGGTGAAATCGCGCATGGTATGCTGGTCTTTGTCCGGAATGGCGTCCCATTTATTGACCGCCACCACCACCGGCCGGCCGAATTCTTTGATCATCGCGGAGATCTTTTTGTCGAAATCGGTTACGCCCGCCGTGGCGTCGATCATATGAATCACCACTCGCGCGTCGCGAATCGCGCGGCGCGTACGGGTGACGGAATAATAGTCCACGCGATCCGGAGAGGCCAGCAGGCGGGCCTGCCGGCGCATGCCCGCGGTATCGATCACCCGGATGTCCTGTTCTTGAAAACGAAAGACCGTGTCGACGGTATCGCGAGTCGTGCCGGGGATGTCCGAAACCAGCGAAACTTCGCGGCCCGCCAGGCGGTTCAGAAGCGAAGACTTGCCCGCATTCGGACGCCCCACGATCGCGATGCGCGTTTCGGCCCCCTGGGAATCGGAGATGACCGTGGAATCTTCCAGGCCGTGCAGGGCCGGCGCATCGATTTCCCGCCCGGTCTTGGCGATCCGTGGGCGAGTCGGTCCGGCTCCCGCTTCGGACGGGCGCCCCTTGCGTCGACGGCCGGGCGCCGCATCATCGGGACCTTCGCGCGAAATCTCGGCGGCAAAGCTATCCGCTTGCTTTTCGAGCGCGGGATCCCAGATCACTTCCAGTCCTGCTTCCGCGTCGTCCGCGTCGTCCGGATCGTCGCGGAAATCGCCGCCGTTGAATTCGTCGCCAGCTTCGTCCGTCGTTTCGGATTCCGGCATGAACAATTCGTCCGCGATATCCGCATCACCTGCCTGCGAATCGCTTTGCGTTTCCGCTTCTGGTTCTGAATTATTGGCCTGGTTTTTTCGCCGCAGCGCCGGAAGCTCGTCGGCCAGGCGCGAGAGCAGCGCGTTCAGATTCCAGCGGCCCTTCGCCGACACCGGCAGGGGATCGGTTAAACCCGCGGCGTAAAACTCGGGCAGCACGTCCGCGGATTTTTCCTGGCCATCGACCTTGTTAATCGCGTACACGACCGGAGTGTGATCTTTCGTCTTACGAACGAAAGCGAGAAACTCATGATCGAAGGCTTCCGGTGCGGGCGCTTCCAGTAAAAAAAGAATCAGGTCGACTGTATCAATAAAGCGACGAGCCCGTTCGATCGCCTCGCCTTCCAGCTGGTCCGGCTGGTCGATATCGAGGCCGGGAGTATCACACAAGATAAAACGATAGCCGCCCCGATCGATTTCCACTTCGAGCACGTCGCGGGTGAGCCCGGCGTACGCGTCGGTGATCGCGCGACGCCGGCCGTAGAGCGCGTTTAATAGCGTCGATTTGCCGACGTTGCGGCGGCCGACCAGGGCCACTCGCGGCAATCTGGAAATACTCGTCCGTTTCATAATCACTGCCCCGCGTCGCGCAGGGCACGCGCCATATCGCGGTCGGCCTGCGCCTTCTTTTCGCTTTCGCGTTTGTCGACGAGCTTCTTGCCTTTGCCGAGTCCCAGCAGCACTTTCACCCGGCCCCGGTCGTTAAAGTACATCTTCAGCGGCACGAAGGTCAGACGCTTCTCGCGGATTTTGCCGGTGAGTTTGCTGATCTCGGAGGACTTCAAGAGCAGCTTGCGCGTGCGGGTTTCTTCATGATTGAAGGCGCCGCCGTTTTCGTACGGTTTAATGTGCAGATTCAATAAAAACATTTCGCCGTTTTTGGGGACGGCGTAGGCGTCGCTCAAGGTCGCCTGCCCCTGCCGCAGGCTTTTGACTTCAGTGCCCCGCAGCTCAATGCCCGCTTCGAAGGTTTCTTCGATCGCGTAGTTGTAGCGCGCCTGCCGATTTTCGATCACCGGCGGCCCTTTGCGAGCCGCGCTTTTTTCTTTTTTGGAAGCCATGATCGCGCACGGGGAGACGGATGGAGAATAGTCGGCCCGGAAGAAAGGACCGGAAAGAATATGTCAACGTCCGCGAATTGACCCGCGCGTCAACGGCTATTTGGCGGCGAATCCAGGTTGGCCTGCAGATACGGAATCCCGTGGCGCGCGCGGACCGTCGCGTCCGCCGCCTTCAGAGCCGCGCCCTGATCCTGGCCGGGCAGGACCAGCAGCCGTCCGCCTTCGAAAGCGAAGGCCAGATCGCGACCGGCGCTCAGATGCTCCGCCATCATGCCATGCAGATGCGACAGACTGCGCACGGCCACCCCGTTCAAACTCAGAAGCAAGAGCGGTCGCCCGGCGATTGTCGCGCGATAGGCCTCGTTGAAAGGTACCGGTAAAATCCGATCCAGTACGACGAAGCGTGATTGATCCCTGTTCGCCGGCAGGCGTCGCGGGTCGGCCAGGAACCTCAGCCGCGGCGCGGCCGCCGGATCCGATTGGGCCGGCACGCGTTCATTCAAATACCGCTCACTCAATTCGACCAGCACCAGCCCCCCGGCAATGAGGTACGCCGGCCGTTCAAAATAAGCCGGCACACGCAGGTACTCCAGGCTCTGCGGTTGCAATTGAATGCTGACCGTGCGCCGTTCGCGCTCCCGGGCGATGTCGAGACGGATTTCGATCGGCGCAGGCAGCGGACGGCCCTTGCGAAAACCCAGGAGCGCCGTCAGGGGCAGCGGGCCGTAGCGCGCATCCAGCAGCGTACCGCCGGGCCCCAGCTTTTGCCCGTTCGCGCCGAGAATCACGTCGCCGGGCCGCACCCGATCCCGAAGGGCGTGTAGTTCCGGCAGGACCCGGGTCACAAGCAGCGCTCCTTCTTCTCCGGGACGCAGACCGTAGTACGCCCGCGCGCTCTGGCTCGCGATCGGCCGCGTGCGAAAACCTGGATCGCTGATCACTGAAGATGATGGCCCGCTAACGTCGTCGGCCGAAGCGGCCGGGCCATTTTTCCCGGCGGCGATTCGCTTTTCGCGCGCCGTCGCGGCTTTGAGCGCCAACTGAATATAACCCGAAATCAACGGCGCGGGGAGCGCCTGACCGATCCGTTCTTTCGCGTCGAAGCGAACGACGATGCCGGCCAGGCTCCAGCGCGATCCGCGCTTCGCGAACAGCAGATCGCCGGGATGAATTCCGGAAGCCCCGCCGCTGAACTGCATCAAAGGCAGAGCCCGCGCCTGCCTGCCCGCCCGGCTGAATTCGACGGGAAGCGAGCCGGCGCGCATGCCCTCCAGAAAGACCGTTTGCCCCCGCAGACCGCGCCGGTCGCTCCGACTGCCATAGCCGACGAGCTGCAGCGCCTGCCCGCGCGCCCGCAGGTCCAGAGAATCCGCGAAACGCACACGCGGCGGCGGACGCCATCCCCGGGCCTCGTCGCCCTGTCGATCGATGCGCACCAGGCTCAGGCCCAGCAGCGCATCGCGATGCACGAGCTGAGCGCTAATTTCTAAATCGCCGGGAAAACGCAGAGTGCTGCCGATTGCGTCAGCCATAGCCGGCTCGAAACTCAAGAAGACGCCGTCGCCCAGGGGCACGGCCGGACGCAGGCTGCGCTCCACGTTCGTGATCTGCCAGGGGCGACTGTGGGGAATCGCGCGACGCGCTGTGCGCAGCTCCAGGGTCTGCCGCACCGGATCCAGGTCCGGGGCCGCCGCCGGAGATCCCGCCGACCATAAGAACAGGAGCGAAACGGAAATCGCCCGCGCGAATTTGCGTCCGGTGCGCTCTGTGCTTCTTCGTTCAGCGGACACGGCCGTTCTCCTGGACGCGATAACGAGTGCGAATGCGCTCTTCGGCTTTGCGCGTCGCCTCGAAATCGAGGATCAACGGCTCATCGCGATTTAAGAATTCCACCACCACGTACGCTTCGCGGGTATAGCCCCACTCCGCGGCGAAGTCTTTGATATTGCGAATCCGGCGCCCGTTCACCGAGCGCACGATCCCGTTGACGAAACGATCCGCGTCGGCGTTGACCGGGTCCGGCAGACGGGCCGTCAACACCACGTCGCGATCGACCTGCTCGCCCAGGCGATCGGTGTAATAATTAAAATAGCGATGCAGAATTTCCGCGTCATCGCGGGGCGTCCGCCCTTGATCCGCGCCCGGAAGCGCGTGCACCAGATCGTATTCCAGTTCCTGAAACACCAGACCGGCGCCCATAAAGTACGGCGGCTGATCCAGCAGGCGCGCGCGGCCGGGTCCGGGCGAAGCCGGAGCGCCAGACCGCAGATCGAGTGTCGCCTCGAAGCTTTTCCCGGGATCGCCATTACGCAGAAGTTTCAGCTTGAGCGGCGCGCGCGGCAAGGAACGCAGCCAGCTCGAAAAATCGACAGACGCTTTGCCCTCTGCTACAGCGACCCGACCGGCGAAATCAATCGGCCGACCGTTCGCCTCCAGCAGCACGTCCCCCGGGCGGACTTTCGACCAGGCCGCGGACTGAAAATCCACGCGCCGGACCAGGACGCCGTTCTTGAGTTTCGCGCGCTCGAGTCCCAGATAACGCTGCGCCGCCGGCGAGGCCAGACTTTCGAAATGCAGGCCTGTGCGCGGAAATCCGTCATAGCGACCGTCTTTCGCCAGGTCTCCCAGAAACGCCCGGACCGTCCCGGCCGCGAGTACGTACGGCCGATCCCCCGCTTTCGGGCCGCGAATATAAACGCCAATAATGCCGCCGGCTGCAGTGACCGCCGGGCCGCCGCTGTATCCTCGATCGAGCGCGGCCGCGTCGCCCCGCGCCTCAACGCGATAGAGAGCGTGGCGATCAATATCGCTGTCGGCGATCTTTCCGGACGGATCAAACGAACGCACGAGCATACCGCGCGCGCGATAGCCGGAACGCTCCGCGCCCCCCGCATCCGATGCGAAGCCGAAAACTTTGAGCTCCTGTCCGACCGTCGCGGCCTGCGAAGAAAACACCTCGATGGCCCCGGCCGGCAATTTAGCTCCGGCGGGCCCGTCGCGGTCTCCGATCACGGCCAGCCCGCAGTCGTGCCCGCGGTGCAGGATCGACGCCGGCGTCGGTCGTGATTGATTCGGATCCGCGCCCGGCTTCCAGTATTCAATCACGCTCGCGAAGCGCACCAGCCGCAAATCGGTCAGGATCTGTCCGTCGCCGAGCCAGACGCCGCTGCCGACCCACTCGCGAATCTCCGGCGCGGCGTAGGGCCGCAAAGGATGATACAGGTTCACGACGACCCGAATACGAACGAGCCGTTCGACAGGAGCCCGCGCGGAATTTCGGGCGGCCTTTTCGTTTTGCTCTTTCGTGTTCTTTTGGGCCCTGTTTTCGGTCTTCGGGGGCGACTGCGCGAAGAGCGCGCCCGCAGAATCCGAGCGCCAGGCGCCCCCGCCTGCATCAAACGCCAGCCAGAGCGCCCCGACCAGCGCAGCCGTACGGACCGCGTACGCAAACGGTGCCAGAGCGAACCGACCCCGACGCAAAGCCATAGGGTCCAGTTTCGAAGCGGAGCGCGGCGAATTTCGGAGAGACTTCATCATGATTTCGGTGGAACGAGCGGCAGATCCGCCCGTATATCTCTTATCGTGTCCCAGACCAGCAAGAATTGAAGGCCCGCCCGCGTATTCTCGCTGGAAAGTGTACGAAATTTCAGCCGGGCGTGAATGCGGTCGCCTGGCGCGAGCCCGGATCGAGCGCCGGCGTCTTCCGTTTCGAGCAGCCTCGCCACAGCGCCCGCTTCGTGCAGAGCATGGCCGGGAAGCAGTAATTGAATGGAACGCAGACGCGGCGAATCCTGCAGACAGCTGATGCGCAACTGCAAACGATAGAGCTCAGTGGCCGGCTCGCGCCGCAGCGATTCCTCTACCAGCAGCGGGCAACTCCGGCGAAACTCAAACCAGCTGCCGCCCGGATAGAGCACCCGAAAATCGGCGGCCAGATCGCGCTCGCGCACATAAGCCGCGTCCTCCGCCAGCGCGGCGAAACGTCGTAACAGAGTCGCTGTATTCGCGCTGAGCGTCCGGGGCGCAAGCAGGCGCGCTTCATTTTCGAGCGGATAGCGGGCTCGCAGGGTTTCCAGCAGTGCGTTGGAATAAGATAGCGCGGCCTGGCCCTGCCAGCGCCAGAGGGGAACGAAGCCCTCGCGCAGATCGACGGCGGCCAGGAGCAACTCGCCGATGAATTCACGGCGGCTTTGCTGCGCGCGCAACAGTTCGTACGACGCGAAGCGAACCCCGGTCAGCGCGTTACCGCGATATAGACGAATCGCGAAGGCATCGCGATGATGTGCAGGCAGACAACCAATCAGGAGGCGCACGTACGCCGCTCCGTCTTCGCGCGCGACGGGATCGAAGACCAGCGGGCAACTGCGATCGAAGCGATAGCGTCGATCCGGACCGACGACCGCGGCCAGCCGCCGCTTGAGTCGCCCGAGGACCACGCCGTCATATTCGGGCTCTTCGCTCCGGCTGAGGATTTCGAGCTGTTCGTCCTTGTAGTTCAGAAACGCCAGAAACTCCGCGATGGGAAACGCATGCACGACTCGCGGCTGATCGGGTTGGCTTTGACGATCGCGTTCCGGGTCCCGCTTCGCATCGCCGGCTTCGTTTCGCCCGTCCGCACCCTCCGACCGGGACCGCACGCTCGCAGGCGGCGGAATATATGGACGCATCTCCGCGTTCAGCGGCTCGCCCGGCGCCAGTAGAATTGCGACGGAGATTGGTATCGTTGCGGCGAAGGCGGTCGCAAAAGCAATCGCGACCGAGCCGATCGAGAACATAAGGGCCCCGCGGGCGATCGGCACCCCGGCCATTGCACGCACCCGCTCCCTGAGCTTGCGGCCGCGACTCGAAGTCATCATCCGTCCTCCGGCGTCGACTCCGGGACAGCCTCCGGCGACTCGCCTGCATCCGTCTGTCCGTCCGTTTGTCCTTCGGTTTCCGGGCCAGAGGGATTCGAAAAATCGAAAGAATTGCTGCGCTGGATATTCATCTGGGGGCGACTCACGGTGCCGGTGATATCCGCACACAGTTCTCCGCCAGCGGCCCCGCCGCCCATGATGTACACCGTAAATAGCTCGGGGTTTTTGTTCTCCAGATCGTCGACGGGTTTCAAGCAGAGCGTCGCCTGCAGCGCGGTCGCGCCCAGATTTCCACCGATACGTCCCGTTCCGGTGAGCCGCGCCGTGAAAAGATCGCTGATCAGACTCGAATCCTGAAAGTCCACGCCGCCGTTCGAAAAATTCAGCATGAGATTCAGCCGCCGCACGTTCAGTTCGTCCAGACTGATCGGGATGGGCAGACCATCCAGCGGCAGCTGCGTGAATTTCACACCGCCGGCCAGAAGCTGGATGCTGCCCTGCGAAGTCGTGAGAATCTTGTTTGCGTCGTCTATGTCGAGGGTGAGATCCATGGTCGCCGCATCAAATGCGAAGCCCTGCATGTGCAATTCGGAGTCCTCGAACTGCACAAGCCCCTTCGGGCTGGCCGCCGCCAGATCCACCCAGGATAATTCCGATTTGATCGTTTCGGCGCTGAAGCCGCCGCTGTTGTCGGGCAGCTGCGCGCTGAATCCGCCGACGACATCGTCGCCGAAGACATTCAGATCGAGGGTCGCGAAATCGATCGCCAGTTGCTTTTCGAACGAACGCAGTTGATAGCGAATCAATTCTTCGAGCGGGAAAAAAACGATCGTGAATACCAGAAAGCTCACGGCCGCGGTTAAGAATACGAATAGCTTCTGTCTGCCGCTCAGACGGCTCTCTTCGAATTCCTCGTCGAGCGCGTCGAGATCCTCGTCCTCGGGCAGGCCCGTCGGGTCCGCGCCCGCGGATTCGAGATCCTCATCTTCGGGCAGGCCTTCCAGATCGGCGAGCGCCGCATCGTCCGCGTCGAAGCCCGACATTCCGGCGTCCGCCTCGTCAAGGTCCGCGATTCGTGATTTGTTTTTCGAAGCCATATATTGTTACGAAATGATGCGCGCGTTTCCGCGTTTATTTCTGATTGGGTACCGACAGCGACAGCGTCAGATTGATATCGTACACCTCTTTGCCGGACACCGCGCGATTGATGCGAATATTCTCGACGGAGGCGGGCACCCGCCGGCCGTACTCGACCGCGTGTAGATATTTGAGCAGCGCCTCCAGGCTGACCGAGCGCAGGGTCATGCTGATCACATAGATCGTGCGGCCGGGAGCCGACTGCTGCTTTTCGTTAAAGGCCGACGCGTTCAGCCCGTACTGCGAAAGCAGATTGTTCACATTCGCCACGAACTGACTGCGATTCGGCGGCGTGGTCGGCGCTTTCAGTCCATTGATATTGTCGCGCAGGCGCACCATCTGCTGGACGGCGGCCCGGCGCGCGGCCACGTCTTCGCTGACCCGGTCACGCATCCGGCTGACCGTGCGGCCGAAGACGAAGAGCAGCGCCACCGCGATCAACACCGCGCCGACGACAAGCAGCACCCGTTCGCGGGGTTCGAGTTTATCCAGCATCTCAGCGGCACCTCACCGAAGTCGAAGCGGTCTCCCGCTTCAGAGTCAGTTTGAAGGTCATGCGCACGGAACGCTTGTCCGGTAGAATATTGCGGCGCAGGACTTCCACGTTGGAAAAGAGCGGACTCGTTTTGTATTTTTCTTCGAGCTGGGCCGCGCTGTTCAGGCTCTGCGCCTGGTTGGCGCCGGCGAATTGCGCGATGACCTGCACGGCTTTGTCGTCGTATTGAAACGACGAAAAACGAAAATCAAGTTCCGAGCGCGACGGCGTAAGGTCCGTGAGCGACTTCAGAATATCCAGAACGCGTGCGCCGCCCTGCCCTTCCGTCGAGAGCAGTCGTTCCTGGCACATACGACGGGCCGCGGCCACGTACTCTTCGACGCTGCCTTTGCGGCCCAGGCCCGGAATCTGTTCGGCGATTTTAATGACCTGCTGTTCGTACTTCGCGATTTCGCGGCGGTCCTGCCAGATGCTCATCAAAAGCGAGATCAAAAATATAATCACCGATGCGGAAACGAAAAGAATGGGCGTCGAAAAAATGCCAAGGTTGAAGCTCCCGCCGCGCAGGGTCGCGCCGAAGGGGCTTTCCAGAAAGTCCAGCCGGTCGACGGGCTTCGCGCGATAGTGCTCTGCGGTGCCGATCGCGGTCGCCCAGAGACTCATGTCCTGGCCGGAACTCAGTCCCAGGGGATAATGAATGACCCGCCGCTCCAGGCTATCCTCTAAAAATTCACGCACGCCGCCCATCAGCGCGGCGCCGCCGCTCACATAAAAGGTGGCCGGCGTTTCGCAGGGCAAGGCGAGCACCGAACGCTCGATCTCCTCGGTCAGCTCGTCGAAGCCGCGACGACAGGCGGCGACCAGCGCTTCGTAGGCTTTGGGTTCGATGCGATTACGGCGAAAAAACACATCGGGTTTCGCGGCCCGTTTGCTGTCATAGCCGAGGTTCAGTTCAAGCTCGATCTTTTTTCGTTCGGCCTCTTCGGTCGAAAGCCCCAGCTTTTCGGCGATCAGATCCGTGATATCCTGACCGCCGTACGGCAATTGCCGGGAGAACACCAGCTTACCGTCGCGCACCACGTTGAAAATCGTATAGCGACCGCCCACGTCGATCTGTCCCACGCTCTGATTCTTCCACTGCTCGGCGGGCAACATGCGCACGAGACCGGCGAGACCCACGGCGTCCACGGAAAGCATGCGAATGGACGTATCGCCGCGCAACACGGGCCGCACGGCGGCTTCCAGGCTTTCGTGACGGGCGGTGAATGTAATGACGCTCGAATCCTCTTCGCGGGATTCCCAGGGCTGACCAATGACTTCCGCTTCTTCTAAGGCGACGGGCAAAAGCGCTTCGACTTCGAACGGGATGATCTCCCCCATCTGTTTGGGGTTCGTGGTCGGCACGGTCACGTCCCGCACGTACAGCCGGTCGACGGGTAAATTCAAAAGGAAATTCTGTTCTTCCGGGAAGAAGGACTGTACATAACGAATCAGATTGTATTCGTATTCCTCCAATTCGCCTACCGGGGCTTCTCCGGATCCGGACGATTCCGGGGCGGATGTGCCGGCGGGAACCGGAGCGGCCTGGGGCAGGCTGACGATCGGCAGACTTTCCAGCCGGAGAATCTTAAAACCGCCGGGTCCCCCGCTCTGCAGCAGCGCGCCCTTGATATGCGTGCTGCCGTAGTCGATCACCAGATATTTTTCGGAAAATAGCACCAAAGCGTCTCAACCCTCCGAGTAATAGATCAGACGCCGGTTCGTTTTGTCCCAGATCCCCCAGACCAGCCGAACGGCGCGCGTACTCTGTTCATTATTATCGGACTGGCGGATGACCGTCCCCACTCCCACCACGCGATAATATTCCCCTTCGGTCTTGATCATCCCGGAGACCTCCCCGCCCGTGCCGGCCAGTTCTTGATACAGGGTCACGTCGGGCAGCGCTCCCGGAACCTGAAATTCAGGCAATTCGCGCAATTCGCTGATATTCTTGATATAACCCTGGCTCTGGCGGCGCAGCTTGAACAGGGCCAGCACCGCCTCCCGGGTCATGGCGTCCGACAGGCTCAGCAGGGTAAAATAGCGCGCCGCGTTGATATTGACCTTTTCTTCGGCGGTCTCCGTGAACGGCATGAAGGCTGTCACATTGTTCGCCAGAATCCAGTCCTCGGGTTGAATCAGATTCTTTTCGTCGTCGGTTTGAAACGCGAGCTCTGCCTGCTCTTCCTCCCAGTCTTCCGGCGCCCGCGAGCGATAGAGCATATCGTGATCGAAGCCTTTGATTTGTGGAATCTCCGAAAGCGAAAACAGCCGGAAATTCTTCGCTTTGCGCGGCGGCTCGAGGCCTTTATAATAATCGTCTTCCGCGCCGGCGGTTTCCGAGAATTCATTTTCGTCGATCCAGTCCACAATCGGATCGCTGTTTTCGCCGTCGATTTTCAGCGAGCGAAAGAGTCGCCGCACAACCTGCCGATAGTTTTCGTTCGGCTGGTCGTCGTAACGCACGAGATTGTTCAGGTTGAGCTTGCCGTCTTCGGGCTGCAGGCGAAAGCCGACCATAAAATAATAACAGTCGGTTTCTTCTTCATCGAGGCAGTCCTTCGCCAGCTCAATGTCGGGCTGATTGCCGCTCTTGAGAATGACGCCTTTCTGATACAAGAAGTCTTCCGGAATCGTCTTGAGCGCCGTGATGCTGGCCTGAAAACCGGCGATGGCAAGCTCCCGCGAACGAAAGCCGTCGGCCTGGGCCCGCACCGCGAGATAGTGATCGGTAACGTCTTCTAAAAACTGGGACGAAATCAAGAGCGACGAAACCCCGATCATGAAGATCGAAAGCAAGACGATCGCCCCCCGCCGCGATACGTGCTTCGTGGCGAGTCCCGGCCGGCCCCGGCGGCGCGCCGCCTGGCTGCCGACCGGACGCGCTTTAGCGGGCCTGCCTTTCACAGGTCCCGGTCGCAGTATGTTTCGATTTACTTTCATAGATAGCGATGTGTATGCGCCCCGGTCGCACGGATGCCGGCCGACAAAAGCGGCTCAGCGAATATAAAGCCCCGGCTGGGCCATAGTTTCAAAACGAATGCTCTTGTTCCCCGCCTGCATGCGCAGTTGAATTTGCACCATGCGCGGCATACGTCGGAGTCGGGTGCTGTCCCAATCGTCTTTCCAGTCTTTGCCGTTCAGGCTATAGCGCATTTTCAGCGAAAGCACTCCGCGCACGAGCGGGTAATGATTGCCGCCTTCGCCCGGTTTATCGTCGACCATTTCGTCTTCGCGACGAATTAGAACGTAGGTTTTTACATCCTGAAGTTCGTCGGTCTCCTCTTCATCCAGGTAAAACGAAACCTCGCGCACGGCCGGCACGCCCAGGCTGTCGGAGTTCGGATGCACCGCGGCGAAGGTCAATTGGTCCCGCCGCCGGTCGCCGGAACCCTGTTTTTTTCCAAGAAAGATCAGACGTTTGATATCCCGCTGGAAAAAGGTCTGATCGATGCTCGATCGGATATTCTCAAGCGCGAGAAATCCCGACGCCTTGGCGACGCTCGACGGCGAAGACAGGGTCGTCACCTGGGTCAGCCCGAAGATGACGCCGAACATCATCGAAAACAAAAATCCGATCAGCAATACGACGATGACCAGTTCCGCCACCGTAAAACCGGCGCGACTATTCGGGCGGGCCGGGCGGCGCTTTCGAATCCGGCGACGACGACGCTCGTCACGAATTTCGAAACCCAGGAGCCGTTCCGCCCGGCGACGAATGCGAACCGCCTTCAAAACGAGCCTCCCGAGCTGGCTCCGCCGCCCGAGCCCTGAGAAGGCCGGCGCTGGGCCTGCATGGTTTCGACGCGAAATTCCCGAAAGCCGTTGCCCACCGGGTATTCGATCGCCACGAGGATGCGCAGAGTCGGAATCTTGCCGCCGGTCTGGGTCGATGTGGAGGTTCCCAGCGACTCCTGGTTGCCGGCCTGATTTTGAACGCCCGCGGGAAGCTGATCCCCGAGCGACGGCGATTTAATTTTCCCCGACTCCTGGATCTCGGCCAGGTCCAGATCCTGTTCGGTGACTTTGATGCGAAATTTATATCCGCTGTACATGCCCGCGTCGGTCAGTTCGCCTTCCTGGTCGACGGGGCTCAGATTGGGATTGTTGCGCAATTGCGAGAGTTTCGCCTGGGCGATGGCGACGGCGACCGTCATACGATCGGCCTCCAGCTGCATCTGAATGCCTTCGGATACATTGGCGGTCAAAAAGACGAGAAAGGACGACGCGATCGCCAGGGCCAGGGCCATCTCGACGAGGGTGAAGCCGGCCCGGCGCTGCCAGTGGCGCGCTCGGTTTCGGAACCGACGCAGCAGCCGGCGCATTCGCCGCCGGGGATCTCTGGAGTTACGGGAGTGCATACTCTGCGCGCGCCACTTCGCCGCCGGTTTATTCTATTCCGGCTCGTGACGCCATTCTGGTTTCTTTAGATCCACGAGTACCTCTTCGGTTTCGACCCGCGCCTCGCCGGTATAGCGACTGAAGAGCATGGTCGCATAGATCTCGCTTTCGCTGGAACCCAGATAGATGGCCAGTTCTTCCGCCACACCCGAGGGCTGCATCTTTAACGTCACTTTGCCCTCGGTGATCTTCTTTCCATTCGCCGAAGCGATGGCGACCAGGCGCGCCGGAGTTTCGTCGATCAACGGCTCCTTTTTCAATTCGCTCGATTCCCGGTCATAGGTATAAGCGTTATAGCTATCTTCGTCCAGATCGAACTCGAAATAAACCAACCGATTGGCTTTAATCGCCGTGTTCCGGGCGGCCGTCAGATGCCGGGCCAGATTGCCGGCCTGGTCTTCGGAAGATTGCAGAAAGGTGAATTCGCTGAGCAATGGAATAAAGATCACCAGCAATATCCCGAGCACCAACAGAACGATGACCTGTTCGACCAGCGTCAAACCGGCGCGTAATGCAAGCGGCGCCCCGCCCGCCCGCGCGAGAGGCCGACGGCGAGACATCCGGCGAAACGAATCGCAATGTTTTTCGGCGCTACCGGGCACAGACATGAGCGGACTGTCCTGGCCTGCCATGAACGAAGCCCGGACGCTTCGCGTACGACAGGCCCGACTGCTATCGGCAAATCGGCGGCGTCACATTCACGAGACGCCGGCCGAAAGATTTATTGATCCGGACCTTTGCCGCTCAGCCAGGAGGGCCAGCTGGTCTTGTCGGTCAAAAAGAAGTCCTGCGCTTCACCGGCTCCGCCGGGCTGCCGATCCGCGCCGTACGTGCAAATCTGCTTCTGGCTCAAATCATCCAGGCAAATGAAATATTCTTCGCCCCAGGGGTCCATGACCAGGCTTTCGTCGACCGGGCGCCAGCCGGGATTATTCGGGTTTTTCTGCGCCAGCACGCCCAGACGGGTGCCGTCGGTCAGAGCGGCGCTGTCCATTTCATAACGGCGCATCGTAAACTCCAGGGTCTTCGCGGCGTTTTTCACCTGCAGTTTTTTGGCGTCGTCGATGATACCCAGATCCAGGTTGGCGATGACAATCGTCATGATGACGCCCAACACCAGAATTACAATCGCCAGTTCCACGAGCGTCAGTCCCCGCCGCAGCAGGCTCCCGGAGCCTGCCGTTCCGGTCTGCACCGCGGCCAGCAAACGAGCGCGACGACCGACTCCGGCGCCGGAGGCATCGAGGACATCGCGGGAATCAAGGGAAGCCACGGCGCTCGCGGAGTAGCGCGATTTCATCACTTCACGAAGCTTCTGGATGCGGGAAAAATAAGATGAAAGCATGAGGTTACCTGTCTGAAAGATTGCGATTTCGAGCACACTACAATATCCAGGACTCTTTCGTCAAGTTATACGTGGCCGGCCAGAGCGGCCCCCCGGGCAGGCGCTCCCGATCTGGATTTCGCTCAACGCGGGCGGCACAAGAGGTCCAGCAGGCCCTTCGCGGACCGCACGTAGCACTCGAGAACGCGCTCACCGGACGCCCCGCAATCGATGCGCGCGCCGTCTTCGCCCAGTACCGTGAATTCGTAACCCGCCTCGCGAATCAATTCCAGATAGCGAAGCGGATCGACGCCCGAAACCGAACTCAGCTGAGGCGGCGAAAATTCGGTCAGCAGAACCGGGCGCGCTTTTCGCAGCAGTTCGCCGGCGCCCAAAATCGCGCGATACTCGGCGCCTTCGATATCGATCTTGACCACGTCGACGCGTGTTTCGCCCGCCAGCGCCTCCGCCAGAGTTCCGGCCCACATGAAATCGCCCTGCAGACTATGACCGCTTGCGGCTTTCGCCGAATCGATCGCCCCGGAATTCAGGACCGTCTGTAAAGGCACGATACGGCCGTTCGATCCGGAGCTCTGATACAGATAGGGACCGGCCGCTTCCGCCACGATTTGCGCTTCGATACGAATATTACGAAAGCCGTTCAGCTCCGCGCTCGCATAGATCAGCGAACAATTCCGGGGCGCCGCTTCGAAGGCTGTAACACAGCCCCGCGCGCCGACCAGCCGGGCGCCGAGCATCGTAAAATAGCCGATATTCGCGCCCACGTCGACGAAGTGCATCCCGGGTTTGAGCTGCTCTTTGAGGGCCGCGGTCACATGGGGTTCCATCGCGCCGGTCGCGATAATACTCTGGCTAACCGACCAGTCCCCGGGCAATACGTACATGCGAAACAATTCCAGATCGACAATTGCATACTCGCCCGGAGTTTCGGCCGCCGCCCGTCGCTCACGAAACTCCGCGGAACGCGCGAACGACTCGACCAGGCCCGCCAGATCGAGACCGCCGCGCTCGATCGCGTCGGTATAGGCGGCCTGTCCTTCCGGATCCGGAGCGCGACCCAGAAAGAGGCGATAGCAGGCGACGACGTCCGCCGCTGTGGCGGGCTCCTGCGGCGAAAAGCGCAGCGCCGCTATGTCAGTCGACGGCGGCGTATCGTTTGCGGACGCGGCTTCGCTCGCAGGCGCGCCGCTGCCGGATGAATGCGATGCGACGCCCGCTGGCTCTTGCGTTTCAGTATGACCGTTGGCGGTTTCCGATACCGACGCCCGCAGGGTCCGACGCAGCTTCCACACTCGCAGGCGATAGAGCCAGTTTCGCGGAATCAGCCGCTTGAGAATGCGCGCGACCGGCGAACGCATCACATCTGCAGCTGTTTGGTAAGATTGTACATCGGCAACAGGATCGCGACCATAATCAACACGATGACGCCGCCCATAACGACGATCATTATCGGTTCCAATAAGAGCGACAGTCGCTGGATGCTCGAATCCAGTTCGTTGTCCAGTACGTCGGCGATCTTCGTTACCATCTGCGGCACGGTATCTGAAAGCTCCCCGGCGCTGAGCATACCCAGTGTCATCTGATTTACGATCGCCGATTGTCGGAAGGCGTCGGAGATCTTCGTGCCCTCTTTGATCTTATCGATCGCCAGACTGATTTCAGTCGAGAAGATGCCGTGGTTCACGACTTTCGAAACCACCTGCAGCGCCGCGATCAACGGAACCCGATTTTCGAGCATCACGCCCAGGTTGCGCGTGAAGCGCGCCAGCAACACTTTTTTGGAAATGCTGCCGATCATGGGGACCTTCATCAGAAAGCCTTCCCAGATCACGCGTCCCTCCGGACTGCTCTTCCAGCGATGAAAGAGCAAATACAGAACGACGATGACCGCGACCAGAATCAGGATCTTGCCCGAGGCGACGAAATTGGACATGCCGATTACGAGCTTGGTGATAAAGGGCAACTCCGCTTTGACCTGGGCGAAGAGCGCCTGGATCTTCGGAAAAACCACCCCGAGCATAAACAGCATAATACCGCCGAGTAAGAACAACATGATCAGCGGATAAAAGGCGGCGGTCAGAACCTTGTTTTGCAGCTCCTGGTTGGCGTCTTCTAAGTCGGCCAGGCGCAGCAGGGCCTGCTCGTAGGCGCCGGTTTTTTCGCCGACCGCCACGAGATGATGGTAGACCGGCGGAAAGATCGCCGGGTGTTTTTTCATAGCGTCGGACAGCGTTTCGCCTTCGACGATGCCCGCGCGAATTTCGATAATCGCTTTTTTGAGGTACTCGTTTTCGACCGTCTCGCTGATGCTCGCCAGAGATCGGTCGAGAGGCAGGCCCGCGTCGAGCAGCGTACCCAGCTGACGCACGAATAAACCCACCTCTTTGCGCGGAACGCGATAGAGCAGCTTCGTTAAAAACGGAAAGAGCTCGCGTTCTTTTTTTTCGCGATCCTGGGTCAGCGTGCGAACGTACAGCCCTTTCAGGCGCAGGTTCTTCCGGGCGGTCGCCGCGCCCGGCGCGTCGATGATGCCCTTCTCTTCTTTGCCTTTGCGGTTGAGTGCTACGTAGCGGAAAATCGGCATGCGAAATCTCAGGTGACCCGCAGAATCTCTTCGATGGTGGTCACGCCCTGGAGTACCTTAATGCGTCCGTATTCCAGCAGCGTCAACATCTTGTGCGGAGAGTCTTTGCGGGCGACCTGGCCGATGCGGTCCGCGTCGTCGCCGCGCAGAACGGCCCGCTGGACTTCGGTGTCCATGTGCATGAACGAATAGATGCCCGCCCGACCGCGATAGCCGGTTCCCGCGCAGTGCTCGCAGCCCTTGCCGCGAAAGAGCTTTCCGCCTTTGAGCTGCGCCGGTTTGAGGCCAATATCGTTCAGCTCGGCAGGCGTGGGTTTGAAGGGGGTCTTACACTTGGGACAGATCACCCTCACCAGGCGCTGGGCGAGCACCGCCTGGACCGTCGACGTAATCAAATAGGGTTCGATGCCCATATCCATCAAACGGGTGACGGCCGACGGGCAGTCGTTCGTATGCAGCGTCGAAAGTACGAGGTGACCGGTCAGCGCCGACTGGATCGCGATGCGCGCGGTTTCCTGGTCACGAACCTCACCGACCATAATCACGTCGGGATCCTGGCGCAGCATGGCCCGCAGCGCGGTCGCGAAGGTCAGGCCGATCTTCTCCTGCATCTGCATCTGACCGATGCCTTCGATTTCGTATTCGACCGGATCTTCAGCCGTTAAGATATTGCGTTCTTCCTGGTTCAGCTCGGAGAGCACCGCATACAGGGTCGTCGACTTACCGGAACCCGTGGGTCCCGTTACCAGAAAGATCCCGTCCGGCTCGGAGATCACTTTGCGCAGGCTCTTTTCCAGATCCGGGGTGAATCCCATGGTCTCCATGCTGTAGCGTACATCGCTTTTGTTTAAGAGACGCATGACCACCCGTTCGCCGTAGCGGGTGGGAATCGTCGAAACGCGAATGTCGACTTCGTTGCCGGCGACTTTGATCTGAATGCGGCCATCTTGAGGAAGCCGGTTCTCGGCGATGTTCAGATTCGCCATAATTTTGATACGACTGACGAGACCCGCGTGAATCATCTTCGGCGGCGAAAGCCGTTTGTGCAGAATACCGTCGATGCGATAGCGGACTTCGACGGCCTTATCATATGGCTCGATGTGAATATCCGAGGCGCGCTCCTGAGTGCCCTGGGTCAGGATCGCGTTGACCATGCGAATGATGGGGGCCTCATTGGCCATGTCCATCGTGTCTTCGGAGAGTTCGGCGAATTCGCTGTACTCTTCTTCCTGAATGCCGTCCATTACCTCGCGGGCGGCGGCGGCCGCCTGGTCGAAGCTGCCGTGAATGACCCGCATCACTTCGGTTTCGGGGCTGAGCACGAATTTCACGCGCATATCCGAAAGCGACGCGCGCAGGTCGTCCATGGGATGCAGGTCGGTCGGATCGGCGACAGCGACGGTGACGGTCTTGCCCGCACGGGCGACCGGCACGAGCCGCGAGCGATGGATTAAGTTTACGGGGATCCGGGTGAAGCTGTCGTCGTACTTGAAGCTCAGCCGCGACTGAAAAGAGAAGCCGAATTGCCGCGCGAGAATCTTCGTAAGCTGCTCTTCGTCGACCAGGCCTTTTTTGATCAGAATCTGGCCCAGCTTGAGACTGGATTTTTTCTGAATCTTGAGCGCTTCTTGCAGCTCTTCCCGGCCGATGATGCCGTCCTCTAAGAGCAATTCACCCAGTTGCTTTCTCATAGTTCTGCGCTCGTATATACTACGCCGTACGGCTCCGATGCACGCAAGCCGAATTCGCGTGCGAATTCCCGCGCTTCATCGCTTCAGTCCAGGCCCTGGTCGAATTTCTCGAAGGTATCGTCGCGATCGGTTTCGATCGGTTCTTCCGGCCACAGAATGACGTCATTGTGACGTTCGCGCTGGGCCTTCAGCTGTTCCCGCCGCTTGTATTTCGTAATACCGTCGGCGGCGCGAGCGTTCGACAGAATATGCGGTGTGATAAAGAGCATCAAATTCGTCCGGCGTACGTTATGCGTCGTGCGGCGAAAGAGATGGCCGAGCAGCGGGATATCGCCCAGTAGCGGCACTTTGGCCACTGCCTGCAGCTTCTCGGTAAAGACCAGACCGCCGATCACGATGGTCTGTTTGTTATTCACATTAACGAAAGTCTTGATATTACGTTTGTTAAACGTCGGGTTGGTCGCGGCCGTCTGCCCGCCTTCGATCGTCGTAATCTCGCTGAATAGATCGATGCCGATGCGTTCGTCGGCGTTCACGTACGGGGTGAATTTGAGTTTGATTCCCGCCGGCCGGTATTCGAACGAGTTGACCGTCGCCTCGGCGTTACCGCCGCCCGAGTTTCGCTCCTGGGTTCGTACCGGCACGTCCTGACCCACATTGATCTCGGCTTCCTGGTTGTCGAGGGTCAGCACCTGCGGACTCGAAAGTACGTTGAAATTCCGATTATTGATATTCGCGTTTAAGATACCCAGCAACTCGCCGTTTTGTTCGAGGAATCCCAGACTGAAACCATTGAGCGTATTGTTGCCGGAGATATTTCCGGTCTCGGCGTCGACCAGTCCGCCCTCGGCCGCCAGCCCCGTGTTAAACTGACCCGCGGGGCCGTCGTTGCCCTGGTAGCGCCAGTCAATGCCGAAATCGTTCAGCTTGGAGCTGGTGACTTCGGCGATCAAAACTTCCAATAAAATCTGCTGCCGCAGCTGATCGAGGCGCTGAATGATCTGCAGGATTTCGTTCCACTCGCCGGGGTTCGCGGTTACGACGATCGAATTACTCTCTTTGTGCGCGACTGCTTTGATCTTACCGGCGGGCTGATTCGAAACGATTGCCGCGGGCTGCGGCGCGGCGGGTTGCCCCGGCTGGGCGCCGTTCGCTCCGGTCGTCGGCGCGGGCGTCGTAATAATCTGCGGATTATCGAGACGCACGAGCACCTGCGCCAGGCTCTCGGCGGTAATATGCTTCGCGCGATAGATATGCACCGAGTCGGTGCTCGTGACCGGCGATCCGCTGGGACCGGTCATCTGAGCCATCAATTCGTTGGTAATCGCCTCGGCCCGCCGCACGTTGGTCGCATATCCGGTCACGACGATGGTATTGCTCGGAAGATAAGGAACGACCGTGGTATTTTTGCCCGCGATCTGGCGCAGCACGTTCGCGATTTCGTTTACGTTAACCCCGCCCGGCATCTTGAGCACGCGCGAAACGATGCCCGCCCGGGTCGCGCCGGTCGCCTCCGCTTCCGGCAGTGAGGAATCTTTACCCCGGTCGAAGGGCACGACTTTCAGAAACCCGTTTTCGTCGATAACGGCGAAGCCTTTGACTTCGAGCACCTGCTTGAGAAAATCCAGAGCGTTCGCCCGGGGGATGCGGCGATGGCTGACGACGGTGATTTTGCCTTTGATCGCGTCGTCGATCAGGATATTGCGGCGCGTGATTTGCGCCATCGTCTTCAGAAAGTCGCGGATCTCGACGTCTTTGAACTCAGGCTGAAATGAGCCCTTCAGCTCGGGCTGCGCGCGCAATCCCGGGTCGGGATGATATAAAAACACCCCCCCGATCAGTAGAGCGATGATCGCGATTCGGAGCTTACCGGAGATTCGATTCATAATTACTGCGTACGGAAAGATATCCAGTACACGTTATCGGAACCGGGACCCTTGAGAATCGAATGCGAATGCGCGCTTTTTTATTGAATCAGGATGTCGTAGGTGAAAATTTTTCCACCCCGCTCGATATCCACGGTGACCTTGTTGCTGGACTGCAAATTCTGCCACATCTGGATCATCTTTTCCTGGCTTTCCAGCGGTTCGCCGTTGAATCGGCGCAGAATATCGCCGCTGCGGGCGCCCAGCTGATACAGAAAATTGTCGTTCGGCACGTAGATCAGCTTCCAGCCCGCGATTTTGCCGTTTACGATGGCCGGCGAAAACTTGTTTTTATAGATTTCATCCGGCTTTTTCATCAACTGCTGGAGCCGATCCCGTTTGAGGGTGATCTGCTGACTACCCGCTGACGCGGGGCCGGCGGCGGTCGGCGGCGGAGTCGTGGCGGCGTCTCCGGATTTTTCGCCGACCTTGATCTTGAAGCGATTGCCCCCCACGTCCACAGTGATGGCGTTTGTATGGATCCAGACGATTCGATAGCCGGCGACGGTCTTGCCGATGCCGTAGGACTCGGCGCTCGGCGCGTCCTTCTCTTTGATCAGAGCCTGGGCGAATCTGGCGGGAGTCGCGTACAGAACGCCCATCAGCTCGATTTCGCCGGCCGCCTGCACGGCCGCCGCGGCGGACGGATCGCCTTCGGGAGCGGAGCCCGCGTCGCGAATAAAATTACCGGTAACGATTCCCAGAAACTCCTCTTCGCCGCGATAGACGGTTTCCTGCGCCGGCCGCTGCTGCGCGCGGGGTTGCAGATTCAGTTCTTTCTGATTGGAGGTCAGCCAGAAGCGCAGGACCACCGCACCCAGGTACGCGACGGAAATACCCAGGAGCACGGAGGTGACCAGGGTAATCGCGAAGATATTCTTCTGGAGTTTGAGAACGTACTCAGACATCGCTTTGTATTCTGACGAAGGGCGCGGATGCCGGGTTCGTCAGCGGGCGGCTACTTTTTTCGGAATCAATTCTTTCATATTCAGCGCGCTCAGCGGATTGATCGGTTTTTTCCAGCGGCGAACCTCAAAATGCAGATGCGGCCCGGTCGCCGAACCGGTGCGACCGACCTTACCGATTATAGCGCCGCGCTTCACAACCTGCCCCACCCGGACTTTGTTCACCATGTTGTGCGCGTAGACGGAAACATAGCCGTTCGAGTGACGGACGAAGATACAATTGCCGTAGCCGCCCATGCGCCGCGACATGATCACCACTCCGTCGCGAGCCGCGCGAATCGGCGTGCCCATTTTCGCGCCGATATCAATGCCGCGATGGTACTGGCGACGGGCGCCCACGAAGGGATTCGATCTACGGCCGTAGCCGGAGGTGATGACGCCCCGCAGCGGCCAGTCGAAGAATTTGCCGTAGACGTAGCCCGGAGGCGGACCGGAGCGTCCGCCCTTCTTATAGATTTTCAGTCGCTGGCCGATTTTAATGACGCCGCTTTTGTTCAGGCGATTCCATTTCTTGAGATTGCCGACGGAAACTCGGTGGCGACGGGCGACGTGCGAAAGCGTATCGCCTTTCTTGACTTTGTGATATACGACGCGGGTCTTTTTTTTGGCTTTGACCGGCCCTTTTTTCGCTTCGCGTACGATTAAGATTTCTTCGCCGATGTACAGCGGACGACTCTTGAGCTCCGGATTGTGCTGCACGACCTGTGCGGGCTTCATGCCATAACGGCGACTGATACTCCAGATGGTTTCGCCTTTTTTGACTTTGTGGGCGGCGACGCCGTTGCCGTCGGACTTGCCGGAGTTGGCGAAACTGAAGCTGCCGCTTTCGCCGCCGTCCGCGGCGTGGCTGTGTTCGGCTTCGTCGATGGCCGTGGCGGGACCGAAGAGTTGCTCCAGCTTCTGTTCGTCAATGTCGGTGTTTTTTTCGTCGCTCCGAACGCCCGAAAAGTACTGCTCGATCTCGCGATCGATTTCGTCGCCCTCGGTCTTCTGATCGAATCCGGAACGGGCCTCCGGCGGCGGCGCGACAGCGGGCCGGCTGTAGAGATTCCGCTCGGATTGCAGCGGCGACGCGGCAAAGACGGCGATGAGGCCGCAGATCGCCGCCAGAATCGCTCCCCGCGATAGAATTGCGTTGTTCTTCATGTGTGCGCCTGCCAGCATACCGGTATTATCGACCCCTTGACCCTCAAATCTACAATATCTACCGGAATCAACCACCGACTTCCGTCAGAATTTCGGCGATTTCGGCCTCAAGTCGGGACAGCGGATAGCGATCCTGTACCTCTTCGGACTCCCCGTCTTCTTTCAAAAAATCGCGAAAAATATAGATCACCACTTTGCCGGGATTGTGCTCGCGCTTTTCTTCGAGCGGCGTGGCCCGGACCCGAATCCAGTCCTCATCGCTTTCCACCCAGATCTTCACGCGCGTGCCCGCCGGATAGATCACTTCCGGTTCCGCGTCGCTGACGGTTGTGCTGAATGTGGGCTCCAGATCGCGGTTGGTGACAAAGACCCGGTCCCGGTAGCGATCGTTTAAGTCGACGACGTCCGCTTCGCGCAAAAGCGCCGAACCGCAGGCGGCGGTCGAAAGCGCAAGCAAAGCCGCAAGCAGCGCCGGAACTCCAGGCAAACGCACACGCGTCGACGCAAGCGCGCCCCGCCCTGCTCTTCGCCACGGCCGCGATGACGAGAGTGACCGAAACCGTAAATGGAACATAAGATGGCCGGACCGGCTGGATTGAAAGAGCGACACGAATGCAAAGTCCTCCGCGGCACGCCGTACGGCAAGAAAAAGCGGAACGCCGCGCGTTTCAATTGCGTATCGCGGGTATGAATCAGTCGTCTGCGAATTTCATTTCTGCTTCGTCTCGATCAACGCCGCCGCGCGAGCGTTACGCCGCGTTGCCCGCCCTGTATCTGATCAATCCCTTTCAGGCCGTCGCGATCACCACCGAGGCGATGATTCGCCGCGGGCTGCCTGTCTTTCAAATCAGCGGCCTGAGTCCCGCACGCGAAATCGGCGACCGTATTCGCAGCGCGCTTTTGAGCTGCGACGCCCCCGGCCTGCGTTCCGGCGCGAATATTCAGGTCAACCTGGCGCCCGTCGACCTGCGCAAGAGCGGCGCCTATCTTGATCTGTCGATCGCCGTCAGCATACTGCAAGCCTTCGCTGCCGCCGCAGAGCTTGCCGGGAGCGCCGGTCTGGATCCCGCGGATCAACAACCGGCGCGCGCTGAAGCGCCGAACGGCGACACGGTCTATCTGGGCGAACTCTCGCTGGACGGCCGGCTATTGCCGGTCCCGCGCCTGCCGGCGCTATTGCGCGAAAGCCGACGCCTGGGCTTTCGCCGCGCAATCGTGCCGGCCTCCCAGCTCTCCGAAGCCCGCCTGATCCGGGGGATCGGAGTGGTGGGCGTGGAGTCGCTGGCGGAACTGATGTCCGGCGCAGCTTCTGAGCCAGGTGTAAGTCTGAAGACCAGCGCGGCCGCCGGAACCCGCCGCGCGGAGAGACCGCCGGAGGCGAAAGGCCGGCCATCGGCGGACCCGGTCCGGCTGCGTCTCCGGGGAGTGGCTCCTCCGCTTTCGCCGCTGCTCGATCAACTGGAGCTCGATCCCGGCGCAAGGCGCGCGCTGGCCATCGCCGCGGCCGGCTGGCACTCGCTCATTCTGATCGGACCGCCCGGCACCGGTAAGAGCAGTATGGCCCGACAACTCGCGCCCTTACTCGCGCCCCCTGACGAAAACGAATGCCTCGAAATTTTGATCGGCGGCGAAAGCCGGCCCGAGGCCGCGTCGCCGGACGGTCTGGTGGAAATCGCGCGGCCGGTTCGCGCCCCGCACCATTCCTGCACCCGCAGCGCCATGATCGGGGGCGGCGCGCCGCTCGCGCCGGGCGAAATCACCCGGGCCCACCACGGCGTGTTGTTACTGGATGAACTGGCCGAATTTTCGCGCGATACTCTACAGAGCCTGCGCGAACCGCTGGAAAACGCCACGGTGCGACTGAGCAGGGGCCGCGAAAGCGCGTGTTTCCCGGCGCGCTTCCTGCTGGTCGCGACGACCAACCCCTGCCCCTGCGGCCGGCAGCGCCTGGGTCGCTGCGAGTGCGGGCCCTATGAAATCCGCCAGTATATGAACCGCATTCTGGGCCCGCTTCGCGATCGCATCGATCTGGAAGTGCGCGTGGAAGGAGCTTCCGAAGGCGACGAGCGCATCGCCGGGGACGAACTCCAGCGCTCCGTGCGGGCCGCCCGCTTCAGGCAACGCGCTCGTTTCGTCGGGACGGCTATCGCCTGGAACGGAGAGATTCCCGCGGCGGAACTGGAGCGGTATGTACCTTTCACGCTCGAAGAGAGCCGGGCTGAGTGGCGGGAATTCGTCCAGTCGAAGCGACACAGTCATCGCTCGCTGGCGGGGATTCGCAGAGTCGCGCGAACGATCGCGGATCTGGAGGATTCGGCTGAGATCCGGGCGACGGATCTACAGGAGGCCCTCTATTATCGCTGCCTGGACCGTTACTGGTCCTGAACGAAGGATAGAGGGCCGTTCCGGAAGAAATGCATTGCGTGTATTTTTCTAAAAGATTTTTATAATTCGCGGCCAGGGCTCAGCGAGCCAGAAAGTGCATGAGCTCCATTGCGATGCGATTGATCGCGTGGTCCATATACTTCTTATCGCGGATCTTCTTCTTGAAATCCGTTATATCGCGCGAAAGATTCGGCTGGCCTTTTTTCTTCATCAATACCGGGTCAGGTCCATACCCGGGGCTCTCCAGAGCCAGGTCTTCTTCAAGTAGTGTTCTCATGGTTACATCCCTGTAACAAAATTATCCATCCGTGGAATAGAGGCGGCGCGGCGTTTTCGCGCATATCCTTATGCACGCTCCCCCGGCGATTCGCTATCGCGCGCCGCACGGGCGAAATCCCTCGCAACCTCAAATGAAAAATCGGTCAGGACCAAAATCTTCGGTACGATAATTCGTATTCGACGCGGAAAAACAGAACCCGGCGGGACTATTTTCGTCCCGCCCAACGGCGCACGCGCGAAACGCAGGCGACATAAAGATACTAAGGCGACGTAAGATCCGCCGCAACGCCGATGATCGCTGTCGCCGGGACTTTAGAACAGATCCGGAAAATATTCGCAATCGTCGGGAGCCGGCCCGCGAATCCAGAGTAAATCGAAACTCACGTCGAGATCCATGATGCTCACCGGACAGCCCGCCCCGGCCAGAATCCAGGCCGGTTCGTCGACGATCTGTGGCGGCGGCCGGTCCCTCCCCGCCGACTGCGAATTCATGGCGCGTTCGCTGGCCACGGAAAAGCTCACCACGCGATCGGCCTGCAGGCGAAAGGCCTGCATCACCCGGCGCATCTTCGCTCGCTTGCGTGCGTTGAGCGTCTCCAGTGGATGCACGAATGGTTCCGCAGCAGCCGTGCTCCGCCAGGCTTTCACTTCGACCGCGTGCAGGCGAAAAGCGTCCCCGGGATCGCTGGTGATCAGATCGATTTCGCCGAAGCGCAGATGAAAGTTGTGGCGCAGCAAGAGATGACCGCGCGCTTCAAGAAACGCAAGACCCCGGGCTTCGGCGGGATGGCGAAATCGCCGCTGTCCGCGCGGCTGCGATGGATCATGGCGACCGTAACGCATTGCGGCTTCGAAACTCCGCCCGGCGACGGACCGGGTTCAAACTTCCGAATCCAGATCGATGCCGGCGGCGTGGGCCTCAAGCGCCTTGACGATATACACGTCGGTTTGTTTAATCAGATCGACGAAGGCCAGACCGTTCAATGGCAGACTGTTTTCGTCGCGCATCAAACGCAGGATCGGGCGGAGCGGCTTGTCCGGACGGCAGCCGACGACCATGCCGACCTGCTGGTTACTGAGCTGCACGAGCGAACCCAGCGGATAAATCGAAATGCGTCCGAGAAAAGTACGTAAAATCTTCGGATCGAATCGCGCCATCTGCACGGAGAGGAGATTCTTCATGGCGTCGTACGGCAGGATCGCCTTACGGTACGGACGGCCTTCGATCATGGCGGTGTAGTTGTCGCTGATCGCGGCGATGCGGGTCAGCTCTTCGATCTGACCGCCTTTCAATCCCTGCGGATAACCGCTGCCGTCGAAAGCCTCGTGGTGCTGCAGCGCGATGGTCGCGAGACTCGCTTTGACCTTGCCGACTTCGGTCAGCATCTTGTAGCCGATCAACGGATGGGTTTTTACGGTCGTGCGCTCGGTGTCCGTCAGCTCCGCCGCTTTTTCGCGGATGTGTCCGGGCAGCTTGTGCATACCGGCGTCCATCAGCAGCATGGCGAAAGCCAGGTCCTGCAGCCGGGGCCGCGAATAGTTCATGGTGTGGCCCAGGACGATGCCGTATGACGCGGCGTGAATCGAATGGTAGATCGTCCAGTTACCGCCGTAGCGCAGGCCCCGCAGCGCAATCAAGAGCAGCTTCTTGGTGGTAAGCTCCTCGACCATGCGCGAGGCCACGTTGATCACGGCCCGGTTGTCAAAATTCTTGTTATCGACGAGAGCCTGGATATTCGCCTGGAGCACTTCGCCGGTTTCGACGACCAGGTTGCGGAAATTGCGTTTGTACTTGCGCAGCACTTCATAGTCCGCGGCGATCGCTTTGATATCCGCGTCGCCGGACGCGGCGCCTCCCCCGGAAGCGCCGCCGGACGGAGCCGCGGACGCGGCCGGAGTGGCAGCCGCAGGTGCGGCAGCGGCGGGGGCCGCAGGCGCTCCGGCACTCGCAGCGTCCGCTTCCTCGTCTTTCTGCTCGCTCACGATCTGACCGTTGGTTTCGACTTCCAGAATGCCCCATTTCACCAGGCGTTCGATATCTTTGCCCAGAATTTCCTGGCGGGCCTGCACCAGCACGTTGGTCGGATCGATGTACACGGGTTGGTCGAATACCATTCCCGGTTTAAGCTCCGTCACCTTAATCTTCTTCATAAATTCAGTCTACTGCTCGCGCCGCCAGAGCGATCTCGTCGCAGCGTTCGTCCTACTCCGCGGGCTCCGTCGCGCCGCGCTGGTTCAGATCGTACACCAGCGCGAACAAGCCCGCCATCACCCGATACAGGTTTTCGGGGACTTCCCGGCCGACCGGCAGTTCCGACACCGCGGCGCAGAGTCCGGGATCTTCGACGACCGGCGTCCCGCTTTCCCTGGCCACGGCGATCATCCGTTCGGCCAGGCCTCCGCTCCCTTTAGCGACGAGCCGGGGAGCGCGGTCTTCGTCGGATCGAAAGCGCAATGCGCCCGCTCGCCTGTTTTTCATTTTAGAACCATTCGATTCATAGGACGAATCTATATGCATTGCGGGAATCATCGATCAAAAAAACCAATCATTTTCAACAGTCGGAGCAAATTTAGCAGTATTTCTTGAGGAAGGCCCCGGTTCGGCGCTCAACCCTGTAGATTCAGGATGCCGCCGCCGCCTTCGGGCCGCAGTTCGCGGGGGCCGATGATTTCCAGGCGCTCCCACTGCACGGCGTCGCCGATCTGACGCCGGAGCCGCCCGCTTTCGGCCTCCAGCCAGGCTGCGGTCGCGGCCCGCTCCGGATGCAGATACAATGATATGCGGCGAAAGTCCTGGTCGGCGGAAAGCAAAAGCACGCTGATCCGTCCGGTCGCGGCGAACTGAAAATCGCTGAGAAAATAATACGGCGGTTCCGCCAGGCGCCCCAATACGGCGACGGACTCTTCGGCTGTATCAGCGGCGTCGTCTTCAGCGGCCTCCGCTCCCGAATCGCCCGCCCAGCCCTGAGCCAGCCAGAAGTCCGGTGCCTGCCCGCCCGCGTCGCTGCGGGCCAGGCTTTGCATGAGCTGTGCCAGAGCCCCCTGGTCGAGTTCCGCCACCCGAGCTGCGAGCCCCTGCATGGCGTCCAGCATACGCTGGACCACGCTGCCTGCCGTCGCCCCATCGTGCGCGCCGGGTGCCGTCCCGCCGCCGACGCCGGGATTGCCAGATACCGGGGCGGCCGGAACCCCGCGGCCCGATTCTCCGCTTCGGGTGCCACTCGCGCCGCCAGGTTGGCGGTGGAGCGCATAGTGCCGCAAAAACGCACCGAACAGTTGCTGCAGCGGGCCCGGAGGCAGCGCCTGCGCGAGCTGCGCGGCCAGACTCCCGCCGCTGATCGCGCTGGTGCCCGGATCGAGCACAACCAGACGATAGCTGCCGGTGGCGGGTTGTTCGATTTTTAAGAAGAGCTGCTGGCCGGTCTTCAGTGGAGCGCCCGTGCCGCGCGCTTCAATCAGCGTACCTCCCGAACGCAGGAGTAGCATGCCGCCGTTCGAGTTCACGACCGTTGCGCGGATTTCGCGCCCGACCATGCTGCGGATCAATTCGAGGGCGGGCTTCGTCAGCCGCACCGGATTGAGTTTCACGCCGCTGATTTCCAGAAGATTGCTCCGGGCGCCGCAGCTGTTTCAGATTGTTGCCAATGCCCTGCAGGGTGTCACCAGGAGTAGCTGCGCCGATGGATGGGACAGGGCCCGAGCTCCCGAATGCGCGCCCGGTGCACCGCCGTTCCATAGCCTTTATGCTTTTCGAGTTCGTAGCCGGGAAACAGTTTTTCATAGCGCGACATGCGCCGGTCCCGGCTGACCTTCGCCAGAATCGACGCCGCGGCGATGCTGAAGACCCGCGAATCGCCCTTCACCACGCATTCGATTCGAATGTCCGGATAACGCTTCTGAAGTTCCGGTAGTTTGTAATTACCGTCGATCAGCAGAACCCGCGGTCGATGCCCGGCCTGATCCGCCCTGGCCACGGCGCGCAGCATGGCGAATTCCAGCGCGCCGCTGATGCGCATGCCGTCGACGAGTTTGCTGGAGATATGAACCGCGGCCGAAAAGCGCGCGTGTTCGCGCACATCTTCGAACAGCGTATCCCGCAGATCGGGTTTGACTTTCTTCGAATCGTCGAGACCGGCAAAGCGCTCCCGGTCGGGGCCGGCGCCCGCGTAAAACTGCGGCGAGAAGATCTCCGGAGAAAAGACCGCGATGCCGACCGAGACCGGGCCCGCGAGCGGACCCCGCCCGGCTTCGTCTATACCGGCTATCGGCCCCCCGACCGAATCGAGGAAGCGGCGTTCGAAATCTTCAAAATTCGCGGGAGCCCGCGAACTGGATTTCTGCGATACAGGGCTCACTCAGAAAGCCCGCCCAAAACCCGCGGCTTATTCGGCCGCGGGAGTCGGAGCGCTTGCCTCAGGAGCGGCGGCGGCCGGCGCTTCTGCGGGAGCCGCGGCGGCCGGTGCACTGACAGGAGCCGCTTTAGCTTCGGGTTTTTTGCGACGCTTGCGTTCTTTGCGATTCTTTTTATTCGCTTCGAAACGCTCGGCATCGAAGACTTCTTTGATGCGGCCTTCTTTACCCGACTTGTGGCGCAGATAGAACAGCTTCGCGCGACGAACGCGACCGCGACGGGTCGTTTCGATTTTCTGAATCGCCGGGGAGTGAAACGGAAAGATCCGCTCCACGCCGATTTCATGCGAAACGCGACGCACGACGAAGGTCTTGTCCAATCCGGAACCGCGCATGGCGATGACCGTGCCTTCGTAGACCTGAACGCGCTCTTTATCGCCTTCTTTAATGCGATAGTGGACTTTGACCGTATCGCCGGCGGAAAAGGACGGGCGCTCTTTGATCTGCTCGTCCACGTTCATTACGGTGGCGACCTTGCCGCCGTTCAGCGGTAGATAAGACAGTTTCGCGGGGGCCGCAGCTGCGCTTTCGTTTTCTTCTTGTACTTCAGTTTCTTCCGACATTTTTGTCGCCCTTCCGTATTTCTGTTGTCCGGCGGCTTTGTTCCCGCCGCCAATCGGCAATCTTCTTATGATGCCCTGCTAATAATATATCAGGCACGCTCCACCCGCGATACACCGCGGGTCGCGTATACTGGGGATATTCCCGCCAGCTTTCGATCTTCGCCCCGTCCGCTCCCTCAGCTTCCGCGTTCTCGTAACTCTCAACGCGATGGCTATCGGCGCTGCCCATATAACCGGGCAGCAGGCGCGTAACCGCTTCGATCAAACACAGGGCCGCCAGATCTCCCGACCCGAGCACGAACTCACCGATGGATATCTGATAATCCACCAGGTGCTCCGCGACCCGCTCGTCCACGCCTTCATAGTAGCCGCAAACGATGGTCAGCCCCTGCATCCCCGCAAACTCCCGCACTCGACGCTGCCCGAGCAACTCGCCGCGCGGAGTCATCAACACGACCGGAGATTTCTCCGGCATGGACTGCAAACCGCGATCAATCGGCCCCGGCTGGAGCACCATGCCCGGTCCGCCGCCGTACGGCATATCGTCCACGCGCCCTTTTCGCTCCGGATCCGCAAAGTCCCGGAGCTGCACAGGATGCAATTGGAACAAGTTCCGAGCGTGGGCTTTCCCTGGCAAGCCTGATTCGACATAAGCGTGGTATCTTTCGGGAAAAAGCGTGAGGATCTGAATCTGCATAAACCACCAGAACGGTCATACGATCAAATCGTCATAACCGCGAACATACACCCGTCCCTGGTCAAGGTCCAGCTCGGTATATTCGGGAACCAGCGGCACCAGGACTTCGACTTCGCCGGTCTGCCCCTCACCCGCGTCACCGTCTTCCGCTTCGGAGGGGCGCTCCGATTCGGCTCCCGCCCCGGCCAGCTTCTCAAACGATGCCACTGTCCTGGTCTCCAGGATTCCGTGGGCGCCGGTTTCTACGTAGCCGGTAACCGTACCCACCGCTTCCGCTTCTCGCCCGCCCTGCTCATCCATCCGGTGCACGGCCAGGCCCAGCAGCTGAAACACGTAAACTTCGCCGGAAGCGGCCAGTTGCTCGCGTTCGACGCACAGCCACCAACCCCGCAGATCGCCGACGCCTTCAGGGCCCCAGTCGGAAAAATCCGCGCCGACTTTCAGGTTCACCTGAGCCTTGCGATTCACGCCGATCTTGCGCCAGGTCAATTCGGCCGCGGCGAAGAGTCCGTCTTCTCGCGGATGCGGGTTTACGGAATTTAAGATCTTTTTTAGATCGTTACCGCGATACGTCGGGCGATGCAGCCAGACCGAAAGCGGCGGCTTCAAATCGGCGAGACCGTCGCCGCCGATCGTTACATTATAGCGAACGCTTTTGTTGAATACGGTGCCGGTCACGCGCGCAACGGCGATCAATTGTTGCGGTTGCACGGCGCTGAGATCAGTCGATGATTTCGAGAGAATAGGTTTTGTCGTCCCGGGAGCCCAGGGCCGATAGCAGAGTGCGCAGCGCCCGGGCGACGCTGCCGTTTTTACCGATGACTTTGCCGACGTCGGATTCGGCGACGCGCAGTTCGATGATCGTCTCTTCGGTTCCGGGAATCGTGTTGATTTGCACTTCGTCCGGATTTTCAACCAGACTGTGAACGATGTATTCTACGAGCTCCGTCGAATGCATTGCTTCCGTCACGTTTGCTTCCTGTTGCCTGTTCGGTTGGGAGCCTGTCGCGCCGCTGAGCAAACGACCTGCGCCGGAGTCCGGACCGTCGCTGCGTTATTTCGCTGCCGCGAGCAGGCCCTTTTTTTCCAGAATCGAACGAACTGAATCGGAAGGCTGGGCGCCGTGGCCGAGCCAGTGCTTGATGCGCTCTTCTTTCAGAGTCACGTTATCCGCGGCGACTTTCACCGGGTCATAGGTGCCGAGAATTTCAATGAAACGACCGTCCCGCGGAGCGGTGGAATTGGCCGCCACAATACGATAAAAGGGGCGATGGGTCGAACCCAGTCTTTGTAATCTTATACGAACCACGATCCGACCAGTCAATTCAGGCTTGAGCCCGGGTCAAGGAATTCTGACGCCAGGCCTGCAAATAATCCACAGGAGCGGCATCAGCCCGGATACTCGGGACGCAACGTACGCTCGTAAACCAGCTCTTCGCCGCAGAAGAAGCGGACCTCGTTTTCTCCCGTGCGATACAGAATCACGCTCACGGTTTCATCGTCTCCATGGGCTTCGGTCGCGAAGATCCGGCGAGGCAACGGCAGCTCGCCCGTTTCGGTACGGGCCAGATTCTGCACTTCCCCGCGACAGCTGCCCGGTTCGTCGAGATCGACTTCGATCAATTCATAGCCGCTGCCGTACCGTTCGTCCGGACGATCGAGATAGACATTCAGCTGCAGCGGCGCGCCGGAGCCGGCGGCTCCCGGCCCTGCTACCGAAAAGACCTGCCCGTTCTCCGCGGCGGACGGCGGCGGTTTGATCTCCCCCAGGCGATAGTCGATCCCGCGGCGGCTCAAATACTCTCCCAGGATGGTCACGTTCTGACCGGCCCACCCGTTGGCTTCTTCCGGGCTGATCGGCGCCGTTTGCCGGCCAGCGGCGGCGACAGGCACCTGCCGGGCCTCTTTCGCCACGAGCAGATAGACGCTTTCTCCCGGCGTCACGCTCTGGCCGGCCGGCGGAAACTGAGCAAGCACGGTCCCGGCGGGCGCTTCGTCGGTTTCGATTTCACTGACAGCGGCCATGGTCAACGCGTAGACCCGCTCATCACCCGCCAGTCGGGAGATGGACGACCTGGCATTCTGAATCGAAGCGCGCATCAGATCCGGCATTTTGAGCAGCGGATCCGGCTGGTTTACAATCAGTTCTATTTTTTCGCGAGGCTGCACGAGAGAGCCCGGGGCGATGCTCTGGTAGAGCACCAGTCCGGCCGCGCGATCGTTGAAGGCCCGTTTCTTCAGGCGCACCCGAAGTTGAAGACGGCCGTTCAAATCCTCGTGCACATCGACGTAGTACTTGCCGGTCACATCCGGCATGGCGTTGGTTTCCGTACTTGATCCGCGCAAAATGAAGATGACGACCGCGGCGCCGAAGAAAATCGCCAGGGTCAATACGGCGTAGAATACGAAGCGGGCCAGGCCCGTCAGAAACTGGTATTGGGGTTTTTCACTCATTTCGTTGTACTTCCCAGCAGAACCGGGCCCTGCTTACGGTAACCGTTTAAAAAATCCTGCACGGTCAATTTCTTTCTGTTCTCCGGCTGGAGTTCCAGGATCTCCAGCCAGCCCCGCCCGGTCGCAACCAGCAGGCCCGGCCGGAGCGCGTCCGAATCCGGCGCCGGCAGCCGCACCGCCAGCAGGCTCCCGGCTTCGGTCTCCGCGAGTTGGCCGGCAGGGAGCGCCTCGCCGCTATGATAATCCATCGCCCTCTTCAGGGTTTCCGGGTCCGGCACCCGGGTGCGATGAATTTTCAGCGCGCCGCCGTCTTCGCGAAAGACGCTGCGAGCGATCGGCCGGGGATTAAAAGCCCGCACCGTATTATGAATGTCTAAAGCGGGGCGGTTCCAATCAATGCGCGACATCTCAGTCGTGATTTTGCGGCAGTGGGTCGCCTCCGCTTCGACCTGTGGTGTCCCGAGAGCGCGCACGTCCCGGCCGGCCGCGAGTTCGGCCGCGATGCGCTCGAGAGTCTCCAGCATCAGCTGAATGCCCGCAGGCAGCAATCGTTCGGTGAGTTCTCCCGCATTTTCGTCGGGATCAACCGGCAGGCGCACTTCGGAAAGCACGTCGCCGGTATCCATCCCTTCCGCGATAAACTGAATCGACCAGCCGGTCTCGCGAAAGCCTTCCAGCACCGCCGACTGAATGGGCGAGGCCCCGCGCAGGAGCGGCAACAGCGACGCGTGCAGATTGATGGTGCCGGCCGGCGGAAGTTCAAAGACGTCGGCCGGCAAGAGCCGCCCGTAGGCGAAGACCACGATCAAATCGACCTTGTGCTCCGCCAGTTCCGATGTGATAGCCCCGTTCTTCAGAGTGGCCGGCCGATACAGCGGAAGCCCGCGATCCAGGGCCAGGGCGGAAACTTCGGTCGGCTGCGGGCGCGAGCTGCGTCCCCGGGGGCTGTCCGGATTCGACACGACGAAGGCCACGTCGTGGGCAGAGCGGGCGAGTAGCGCCTCCAGCAGGCGGGCGGATATCCACGGACTGCCCATATACCCCAGACGCATAGGCCCGGATAGTCGATGGCGGGCAGGCTTCGCGTCAATCCGAAAGTTCCCGCTGTGGCCGGATGGTCGGCGAGCGAGCGAATGCTTATTCTAATCGAGATGAAAGAAGCGACGACCAGGCTGCCGCTATTCCCGCTGGGTTCGGTGCTCTTTCCGGGCGTGCCGATCCAGCTGCACATCTTCGAAGAACGTTATAAAAGCATGATGCAGTTTTGCCTGGATCAGGACCAGGAATTCGGCGTGGTGCTGATCGAAGAGGGCCGCGAAGCGCTCGGCCCCATCGCCCGCACCCATAGCCACGGCACCAGCGCCCAAATTCTGAAAGTCCAGTCGCTGCCCGAAGGTCGCATGAATCTCGTAGCGATCGGAACCAGGCGCTTCGAGATCTTGTCCCTGGATCGCGAGGGGGCCCCCTATCTTCAGGGCGAGGTACGCTTCATCGACGGCGAAGATAACGAGTCCTCCGACGCGGAGAATCGCCAGGCCCAGGGCATCTTACCGTTGATCCAGGAATACGTGGAATTGTTGAGCCGCCAGTCGGAAGCAGGTGATTCCGAGGCCTCCGAAACCCTCGACTATTCGCGCTTGCCCCGCGACGCGCGGGCGCTGAGCTACGCGGCCTCGTACCTGCTGCACGTGCCGCAGCACCAAAAGCAACAGCTGCTGGAACTCGAAACCCTGCCCGATCTGCTGGCGGGAGTGCAGGACATGTACCGCAAACAGATCGATTTACTCAAGATCGTGAAAGACCGCGGACTGCAGCCGCCGGAAACCGACGGCGGCCAGTCCCTGAACTGAGGCTGAAGTCCGAGCTCGCAAAGCAGCGGCTCCGACGCTGTATTCCAGTCAAAGCAAGGCGATTCGAATTGAACCGATCCGCGCGAATCAGCGCGCGGCCAGTTCCGCCTGCGCGGGTTCTTCGCTTTCCGCGTAAGCGTCGAGCGGCGGGCACGAACACATCAAATTGCGATCGCCGTAGGCGTTGTCGATGCGACCGACCGGCGCCCAGAATTTCTGTTCGCGCAACACAGCAACCGGATAAGCCGCGTCGCTGCGCGAATAGGCGTGCTCCCAGCTATCTCCGGAAACTTCCAGCGCGGTATGCGGCGCGTTCTTCAGTACGTTGTCCGCCTGGTCGGCCTGGCCGTCGGCGATGGCCTGGATCTCCTCGCGAATCTTCAGCATCGCCTCAATGAAACGATCCAGCTCTTCTTTCGGTTCGCTTTCGGTCGGCTCGACCATCAGCGTGCCGGGCACGGGCCAGCTCATGGTCGGCGCGTGGAAGCCGTAGTCGATCAGGCGCTTGGCCACATCTTCAACTTCGATGCCCGCGAGTTTCTTGAACGGGCGAATGTCGAGAATCATCTCGTGGGCGACGCGCCCGTTCTTGCCGGTATACAGCACGTCATACGCGCCTTCGAGTTTCGTCTTCAGATAGTTCGCGTTTAAGATCGCGTATTTGGTCGCCTCGAGCACGCCGCGTTTGCCGAGCATTTTGATATAAGCATACGAGATCAACAGGATACTCGCGCTGCCGTAAGGCGCGCCGGCGATGGCCGGAATCGAGGCGTTCGTTCCCAATTCTTGCGCGAGACCATGGCCCGGCAAAAACGGCGCCAGGTGTTTGGCCACGCAGATCGGCCCCATGCCGGGCCCGCCGCCGCCATGTGGAATGCTGAAGGTCTTGTGCAGATTCAGATGGCAAACGTCCGCGCCGATGCGACCGGGGCTCGTGATACCGACCTGCGCGTTCATATTCGCGCCGTCCATATAGACCTGGCCGCCCTGCTCGTGAATTTCGCGGCAGATTTCTTCGATGGTCTCTTCGAATACGCCGTGGGTCGACGGATAGGTGATCATCAGGCAGCACAGGCGATCGGCGTGTTGCGCTGCCTTCGCTTTGAGATCGGGTACGTCGATGTTACCCTGATCGTCGCATTTGACCAGCACCACGTTTAATCCGGCCATCGTCGCGCTGGCGGGGTTGGTACCGTGCGCCGAAGTCGGGATCAAAGCGACATCGCGCCCGCCCTGGCCCTGCGCTTTCTGATACGCGCGAATGACCATCAGGCCGGCGTATTCGCCCTGGGCGCCGGAGTTCGGTTGCAGCGAGGTCGCGGCGAAGCCGGTGATTTCAGAAAGATCGTTTTCGAGTTCAGTAAATACCCGCCGGTAGCCGGCCACCTGATCGAGCGGTACAAACGGATGAATACGCCCGAAGGCCGGCCAGGAAACCGGGATCATGGTCGTGGCCGCGTTCAATTTCATCGTACACGAACCCAGCGGGATCATGGCGGTATTCAAAGCGAGATCCTTGTGTTCGAGCGAGCGGATATAGCGCATCATGCGCGTTTCCGAGCGATGCTCGTGAAAGACGGGATGCTCCAGATAGGGAGTCGTACGGGCGACGCCGGCCGGAATGCGGCTTTCGATGCCGCCGGTGTACTTTTCATACACGCCTACCGCCAGATCTTGCATGGCTTTCAGCCGGGAGCTGGATTCGCCGCTGCCGACACCCCGCGCGAATACGGCGACCAGATCGGCCAGCTCCTGGGCGGTGACCGCCTCATCCAGCGCGACGACGATTCCGGATTCGCCGCCCGCTTGAATATAGCGCAGATTGATGCCGGCCGCCAGAGCTTCTTTTTGAATCGCGGCACTCTGTTGCGGATCGACCGCGAAACGCAGCGTATCGAAATAGGCCGGATTCATCTGTTTGAGTCCGAGTTTCGCCAGACTCTCCTCCAGGCTGCGCGCCGCCAGATGAATGCGCTCGGCGATGGCCTTGAGTCCGTCCGGCCCGTGATAGACCGCGTACATCGAAGCCATGATCGCCAGCAGCGCCTGGGCGGTGCAGATATTCGACGTGGCTTTTTCGCGGCGAATGTGCTGCTCGCGGGTTTGCAAAGCCAGACGATAGGCGGGCCGGTTGTGACGATCGACCGATACGCCGATGAGACGACCGGGCATGCTGCGCTTGAATTCATCGCGGGTCGCAAAAAATGCGGCGTGCGGTCCGCCGTACCCCATGGGCACGCCGAATCGCTGGCTGTTGCCGACTACGACGTCAGCACCGAATTCGCCCGGCGCTTTTAATAAACATAAGGACATCAGATCCGCGGCGAAGACCACCCGAATCTCTTTTTCGCGCAGGGTCGCGGCGGTCGCGCCCGGATCCCGCACTGCGCCGTACTGGTCGGGATACTGAATCAAGACCGCGTAGACATCGTCGCCTGAGGCCGCGGCCGAAGCGGGATCGCCCAGCTCGACCTGAATGCCAAGAGGTTCGGCCCGGGCCTGCACGACTTCGATGGTCTGGGGCAGACTGTTTTGATCTACAAAGAAGGTATTCGCCTGGCGGCGGCCCGGAGACCGCAGACGGTGCAGCATGGCCATGGCCTCGGCGGCGGCTGTGCTTTCGTCGAGCAGCGACGCGTTCGCGATTTCCATCCCGGTCAGATCCATGACCATCGTTTGAAAATTCAGCAGCGCTTCCAATCGTCCCTGTGAGATCTCGGCCTGGTACGGCGTGTACTGCGTATACCAGCCCGGGTTCTCGAAAACATTGCGCAGGATCACCGACGGCGTAATACAATCGGAATAGCCCAGACCCAGATAGCTGCGAAAGATTTTGTTCTGATCGGCGATGTCCGCGACGGACTTCAGATAGTCCTGTTCGCTCAGGGCCGGGTCCAGCTTGAGCTCGCTATCCGTGCGAATGGATGCGGGAACGGTTTGCTCGATCAGGGCTTCGATGCTTTCGACCCCGATGGCCGCGAGCATGGCGTCGACGTCGGCCGCTCCGGGTCCAATGTGACGGCGTTCGTAGCGGTCCGTACTCTCCAGCGGGTTACGGGAAGGATTGTTGGCGATCAGGGACATGCAGTTGCTCCAGGGAATGTTGCAAGACCAGAATTCCAGCGGGCATTATGTCTAAAAGGCAATTTTGACAGAGCCGAAAAAATCATAGCGACCGGACCCCTCGGCTCGCGGCCGTCCAGGGCTCCGCGATCTGTCACAGCAGATCGACCGGATCGAAGTCGATTTCCAGATGCAGCCGATCCCGGCCGCGGTCCCGATCTTCGTTCGCCGCCAGCAGCTCTGACAGGGTCTCGCGCACTCGCTTCATATGCAGGGTTTTTATAATTAAATGATAGCGGTACTGATTGTGTAGCTTTTCCAGCGGCGCCGGCGCCGGACCGAGAATCGTCGCAAGCTCCTGGACGCTCGCCTCCCCGGGCTGCCCGCCGGCACCGCTGCGTACGCCCTGCCCGGAAAGGACTCCGGCCGCCTGCGCGGGTCGCTGGCTCAGGTGCTGTTGCAGCCGGCGGTGCAGGCGATCGATGGCAGTGCGGGCGCGGTCTTCGTCTTCGCTGCGATACAGCAAACGTATCACCCGACAGAACGGCGGATAGACCGCGTCGTGACGCTGTGTGATCTCTTCGCGATAAAAGGCTTCGTACTCCTGACGGGCGGCGTTCACGATTACCGGGTTTTCGGGATTCAAACACTCGAAGATCACCCGGCCCTCAAGCGCACCCCGCCCCGCCCGGCCCGCCACCTGGGTCAAAAGCGCGAAGGTCCGCTCCGCCGAACGAAAATCCGGCATGGCCAGACCGTGGTCCGCCTGCAACACGCCCACGAGAGTCACGCCGGGCGCGTCCAGGCCTTTGGCGATCATCTGGGTGCCGAGCAGAATGTCGATTTCCCCGGCGATCAGGCGTGCGATACAGTCCCGCACGGTATTGCGTTTTGACGCAGCGTCGGTATCCAGACGTTCGAGTCGCGCCTCAGGAAAGAGATTCAACAGGTATTCTTCGAGCTTCTGCGTTCCGCTGCCGACGGGTTTCGCCGGACCGGAGCAGTTTGTGCACACGCCGTCAAAGGGCCGGCTGTAAGCGCAATAGTGACAGACCAGCCGCCGGTCTTTGTGCAAATTCAGAGCGACCGAACAATTGGGACAGCTCTGGGTCGTTTCGCAATTCGAACAATACACGAACGGATTGTAACCGCGCCGGTTCAGCAATAGAATACTCTGCTGACCCCGCTTTAAGTTCTGATCGATTTCGTGCAACAGCTCGCCCGTGATCGGAGTCTGCATTGACGCGGCTTTCACCCGGCGGACCGGCGGCAGCTCCGCTCCCGTCGCGCGCTCGCCCAGCGTATGATATACGAAGCCCGTCTGTTTTTGCATCACCCGGGCGGCGTACGCGGTTTCAATGCGGGGCGTGGCCGATCCCAGCACGAGCAGCGCTCCGTGATCGGCGGCCCGCTTATGCGCGATCTGTCGGGCGTCATAGCGCGGCGCGCTGTGTTCTTTATAAGAACCGTCATGTTCTTCATCGAGGATGATCACCCCGGGATTCTTGACCGGCGCGAAGACCGCCGAGCGAGTGCCGACGGCGATGCGTTTGTCGCCGCGCAGCACGTGCATATAAGCGCTGCGCCGATCGCCGCCGCTCAAGGCCGAATGCAAAAGCGCGAGTTCGTCGGCGAAGACCGACTGCAGTCGCCCGATCAGCTGTACAGTAAGCGAAATCTCCGGCACCAGCAAGAGCGCGCCCCGCCCGCGACGCAGGGCTTCCAGCAGGGTGTGAATATACACTTCGGTTTTGCCCGAGCCGGTGATGCCGTGCACGACATGCGTGCGTGGTTTTCCAGGCGAGCCTGATGTCTCACCGGACGAAGCCGACTCGCTCACGATTTCGAAATCCGCCAGGATCGCGTCATACACCGCCTGCTGGGCCGCGTTTAGGGCGTGGGCCGGCGCAAATCCCGCCACATCCCCGGCGGCGCGACGCTTCGATTCCGGCAGGCGCGGCGGATTGCGTTTGCCCGGGGGAAACATTTTGAACAGGCACTCCCCGGGACCGGCCAGATAATAGTCGGCCATCCAGGCGGCCAGGCGCAGTTGCTCGGCGTTCAGCACCGGCTCTTGCACATCAATCAACTTCTGAACGGGCAGCGTTTCGAAATCAGGTTCGTGCCGATGCAGGCGCACCACAAGGCCCTCTTCGATCGCATTGCGCAGGCTGACCTGCACCCGCATCCCCGCCGCGATCGCGCCTTCTAATTCAGCCGGAACCCGATAGGTAAAACACTCCGCGAGCGGGAGGCGCAGGGCGACGTCGGCGTAAAGATCGAACATGAAAGCTTACTGATCAGCCGGGCACGGCCGCCTTCAGCGCCGCCACCACCTGCTTTTTGACGCGCTTTTCCTCTTCGACCGCCTGCTTCGCGGCCTCCGCTTCGCCGCGGGATTGCAGGCGCTTGCGTTTGTTTTCGAGAGCGATCAGGGCCGCCGGGCTGCGCATCACCAGCGCCGGCAGTTCGCGATCGCCCGCGGGGATTTGCGCCTGGCCGCAGTCTGCGGAGAGCTGCCGGGCGCGCTCTTCGCCCAGCAGAATCACGGCCGCAGGGCCGGTCAAAATCAAAAGCTCGATCTTATGGCGCAGAACCGTGTCGCGCACATGGCTCAGGCAGTGTTCGCCGCGGGTCTGCCAGTCGTCTGGCGTACTGCGCACCGCGTTGAAATGACAGGCCGGGTACTCCTGGAAAAACAAATCATCCGGACTGAGATCGACCGCCCCGAGCATGCGGCTAAAAAGATCGTCCTCTTCGGGGCTGCCGAAGATCGTTTCGCGACTGCGGTCCAGCCTGGCCGGGCCCCGGCCGTACGACCCGCTATGATAGAGCACGAGAATCGGCCGACGTCCTTCGCGCTCGAAGCGACGCACGGGATACATGCGATCGGGGCACAGGTTGCAGCGAAAATTCGCGGGCAGCTCCCCGGACGCCTGCCCGGGAGCGACGCCCGGCATGCCGCCTGCGCCGGCCACTCCCGGAATCGGGCCGGCTCCGGGGGCCGCTGCGGCCCCGGCGCCCGGAGCGGGAGTCGGCGGATGATAGACCAACTGCACGGAATCCGGTGGGGGCTCCGCCTCGAAATTCGGAATCAGGGCGTAGGGTTCGCCTTCGAGCGCCAGGCCGAAATCGCGCACCAGTCGCCCGAGGTCCGCACCGCTCACAGGAGGCGCCGGGGCAGTTTCCGTATTCGCGTTCGTTTCCAGTGGTGGCCTCGCGCCTTCAGCGTCCGCACGCTTGCGTTAATATACTAAATCTCATCGTGTTCGATTCCCAGGCTTTTCATTTTTCGATGTAAATTCGTGCGTTCGATGCCCAGAAAACGCGCCGCCCGGCTGACGTTCTTTTCGTGTTTGCGCAGGGCTTCAATGATATAAGCGCGTTCGAAATTTTCGCGGGCCTTGCGCAGGTCCCCGGTGAGCCGTACGTTCTCCGCCTGGGACGGCAGATTGCGCGAATCGCTGAGATGATGGGTAACGACCTCTTCGGTAATCTCGTCTTCAGCGGTCATGATACTCAGGCGTTCGACGACGTTTTTGAGTTCACGCACATTGCCAGGCCAGGGGTAGTCGACCAGCGCTTCTAAGGCGCCCGGCGTAAATTTTTTGATCTCCATCTGGTTTTCGGCGGCGAAGGTGCGCAATAAATGATCCAGGATCAGCGGAATGTCTTTGCGTCGTTCGCGCAAGGGCGGAATCGTAATTGGAATCACGTTCAGGCGATAGTACAGGTCCTCGCGAAAGCGGCCCTCTTCGATGGCCTCCTGCGGCGATATATTCGTGGCCGCGATAATGCGCACGTCCACCTCGATATTCTCGGTGCCGCCGACCCGTGCGAAGCGCTGTTCCTGCAAAGCGCGAAGCACCCGCGCCTGGGTCGCCAGCGACATATCGCAGATTTCGTCGAGGAAGAGCGTCGCCCCGTGAGCCTGCTCGAATTTACCGATGCGCATCTCGGTCGCACCGGTGAAGGCGCCCTTCTCGTGTCCGAACAATTCGCTTTCAATCAAATCGGCGGGGATGGCCGCGCAGTTGACTTCGACGAAAGCTTCGGATTTGCGGCGCGAATTCTTGTAAATCGCGTGGGCGACCAGTTCTTTGCCCGTGCCGTTTTCGCCGTAAATAAACACGCGAGCGTTCGTGCGGGCGGCCTGAGCGATGGCGCGCTTGACTTCGATGATCTCTTCGGAATTGCCGATGATGTCGTCGAATTCCAGATCCGGCGGCGGCTCGCTTTTGCCGTTTTTATTTTTTTCGATTTCGAGCACCTGGTTGATGCGCGCGAGCACCGTTTCGAGCGAGAGCGGTTTTTCAAGAAAGTCCACGGCGCCGATCTTGGTGGCGGCGACCGCCTGCTCGATGGTGCCGTGTCCGGAGATCATTACGACCGGCAGCGCCGGGTAAGTTTCTTTGATTTTCTCGAGGACGTCGATTCCGTCTTCTTTGCCGAGCCAGACGTCCAGCAAGACCAGCGCGGGCCGGGCTCTGGCGAGCGCCTTTAACATATTACGGCCCGTGGCGAAGTCTTCCACTTCGAAGTCTTCGTCTTCCAGCACGTCGCGCAAAGTCGAGCGGATGCTTTTGTCGTCGTCGACGATGAATATCTTCACAGAATGCTCACAGAATCTTTTGTGGTCGGGACGCTTCTCTAATGCGAAACAAAATCGTAAACTCCGCGCCCCCCAGGGGCGATCGCCCGACTTCCAATCGCGCGTCGTGTTCGAGCGCCGCCCGCTCGACCAGCGAGAGTCCCAGGCCGCTGCCCGTCCGGCCTTTCGTTGTAAAATAAGGCTCGAAAACGCGGTCCTTGAGACCCTCGTCGATCCCCGGCCCCGTGTCTTCGACGCGCAGGCGCACGAATTTACGAATTCCCTGGCGCACCAGGGCGGTCGAAAGCACGACTCTCGGCGGCGTGCGCCGCTGGTCCGGCGGCTGCGCGGCGATCGCTTCGACGCCGTTTTTCACAAGGTTGTTGGTCATACCGATGATGATCGTTTTGTCCAGTGGAATCTCCGGCAGGTTCCCCGCCAAACGCATTTCAATCGGAATCCCGGGAACGACCGCCTGAAAGCCGTTCACGGCTTCAGAAACGATCGCGTCCAGACTGCCCGACTGCATGCGCGCCTTCGGCAGTCGCGCGAAATTCGCGAACTCGTGCACCAGTTCTTTTAAGACTTCCACCTGTTGGATGATCGTGCGGCAACCACTGCGCACGACTTCATGCAGATGTCCTTTTTCGGGATGATCCAGCCGGCGGATCATGCGGTCGGCGGAGAGCTGAATCGGCGTGAGCGGGTTCTTGATTTCATGCGCGAGCCGGCGGGCGACTTCCTGCCAGGCCGCAAGGCGCTGGCTGTGCAATAAACGCTCGCGTAAACTGCGCAGCTCCTGGGTCATCTGATTAAAGCTTTCGATCAATATCCCCAGTTCTCCGGAGGCGCGCACGTCCAGGCGCGTATCCAGATCGCCGTCGGTAACCGCCCGGGTCGCCGCCGCAAGCGATACGATCGGCAGCGATATCTGCCGCGCGATTATAAGCGAGATCACGAGCGCCGCGCAGACCATAAAGATATACAGCAAGGCCAGTCCCAATCGCAGAGTTTGGGGCACTTCCTGTTTCCAGAATCCTTCGTCACGAAAGCTTTCGTACACTCGCTGATAATTGCGCATATGGTCTTCCAGGCCCGGATGCAGCTTGCGGCCCAGAATCAAAAAACCGTCCGTTGCGGGGCCGGCGACCAGCTGACCATCGACTGCCGCCGGAACTCTGGCCGGGAAGCGATAGAAGATATAGTCGCTGCCCCGCAGGGTCGCCTCGGCGAAGGGAGCCCTGTAGCCGAATTCTTCGGTCGCTTCGATAAAGACCGGCAGCTTCTGGCCCTGTTCGAAGATGTCCGTCGACGCGAAACGAAACTCGCCTTCGGCGAAGACGCCCGCGAAATCCCGGCCTGGAATCAACACCTGCTTCGCAAAGATTCGTTCGATATCCCCCGCGGGATCGACGCTGCGCTTCGCAAGCGCCGGACCCGCCGCGACCAGATCTTCGTAGAAACGTCCGGCGATTTCGCGTTCATAGTAGCGGATTGTCGCATTGGCCGAGTCCATCGCGTCGGCGACCTCGACGTTAAACAGACTTTCGGTGACCGTCTCCACGTTATTCGCGGAAATCAAAAAGATCGGGATCGAAGGAATCAGCGCGATCAGCATAAAGGCGAGGCTCAATCGATAGCGCAGACTCGACCGCAGATTGCCGGTCTGGCGAATGCGCCGATTGCGATAATAATAGTGCGCGATTAAATTCAGCGTACCCACGGGAATAAAAAGCAAAAGATACGTGAAGATGCGATCGACCGGACGCGCATCCTCCGCGAGCAGCCACTGCTCCGACACGAGAATGCTCAGAATTACGATCAAAAACAAAAAGAAGATATCGCGCAGATAGATCTTGCGTTCCTCTTTTTGCCAGGGCGCAGAATTGGCGACGGACTCAGACATAAGCGATCAAACCTCGTTCAAAAGGGGCGACGTCAGCGTGGCATTGCCCGCGCGGGGATCAGCGGCAGGGACGCTCCGACCGTGCAGGCGTTTGCTGAAATTCAAAATTTTCCCGAAAGAATTTCGGCGAGTTTCGTCGCGGCGTCTTCTTCGTCGGGGCCTTCCGTATTCAATACCACCTGCGCTCCGTTGCATAACGCGAGCATCAAGAGCCCCATAATGCTCTTGCCGTTCACTGTCGTGCCGTCGGAAGTCAGGGTGACCTCCGATTTGAATTTCGCGGCTTCGCGTACAAACACCGAAGCGGGTCTGGCGTGTACGCCCTCGGCGTGGGTGATAGTGATTTCGGTTGATTTCATCAGGCGGAATCCCCGGATGATGGAATTGATTCGGACGGACTCGAAACACCCGACGCATCTTCCGGCGCCGCAGGCCAACCGCCTGAGTCGCCGGGAGCCTTGCGCGCGTTTTTTTTCAGGATCTGCGCGTTAATCCGATTCGAAAGTTCCCGGGCCGCGTGATAACCCATGCGCTTCGAACGGTGGTTCATGGCGGCGGTCTCGATCAGGATCGGAACGTTGCGGCCCGGGCGGACCGGCAGCAAAATCCGCGGCACCTGGACGCCCAGTATGTCGACGGTTTCTTCTTCGATGCCCAGGCGATCGTAGTCTTTTTTCTGATCCCAGTCTTCCATGCGAATGACCAGGTCGATTTTGCAGCGGCCGAGAATCGCGCCGACGCCGAAGAGATCTTTGACATTGATGATGCCGACGCCGCGCAACTCCATATGGTGCTCAATGACTTCGCTTGCGCGGCCGACGAGCTCGGTTTCGCCGACGCAGCGGATATGCACGATATCGTCGGCGACCAGGCGATGGTGGCGTTCCACCAATTCCAGCGCCGTCTCCGATTTACCGATGCCGCTCGAACCCATCAATAGAATGCCCACGCCGAAGACGTCGATCAAGACCCCGTGCAGACTGGTGCTCGGCGCGAGCTCTTCGCTCATGTACTGAGTAAAGAGCACGATGAAATTGTGCGTGCTGAGATTCGTGGTCATCAGCGGGGTATTTGTGGACTCGGCCGCTTCAAGAAACTCCGGCGGCGGCTGATTGCCGTGGGTGAAGACCAAACCTGGATGGGGATAACGAAAAAACTCGGCGATGATTCGTTCGCGGTCCGCCGCCGTACAGTCTTCCAGATAGGCGGTTTCGCCGCGGCCGAAAACCTGGATGCGATCCTGAGCGAAATTGCGATAAAAGCCCGCGAGGGCCAGACCCGGCCGGTTCACGTCGATCGACACGAGATGCCGGCCGATGCCGCCCTGACCGGCCTCCAGCGTTAGCTCAAGCTCGACGTGTTTTTCGAGCAACTGGCCGGCTTCGATATAGCTCATACTACAAGAATGATTGTTTCAATTCAATCGCGCGCGGGCCCGCGGCGCGGCGACTAAACCTTCGGGCGATGTTTTTTATCCAGGACTTTTTCTTTGTGCCGGCGGACCTGTTTTTCGAGCTTCTCTTCGACCAGGTCGATCGCCGCGTACATATCCTCGTGTTTTTCGGAAGCGATAAACTGATGGTTGTCCGCGTTGATCGCGATTTCCACGACCTGGTTGATTTTCTCGACTTTGCAGCGAACGTCCGCCGAAGTCAGTGTATGAAAATGAGAAGAAAGCTTTTCAATTTTTTTTGCGCAGTATTCTTTGATCGCGTCTGACGCCTCGAGATTCTGGAAATAATAGGTAATATTCATATCTGCCTCTTTGAAAATCCTTATTTCGGTGATATTAAACGTTTCGACCGTGTCAATCTTTTCGATCTCCCGGCCGACTGAGCTATTTCATAGTGCCCGGAAGGCGCCTCAGGATCCCTCACTGCGCGCGTTCAATTTCTTGAGTTTTTTGCGGCGATCGGCCGGAAGTATTTTGAGAATCTTACGATATTTCGCGACCGTGCGTCGCGCGATCTGTACGCCCTCGCCTTTGATGCGCTCCATGATCTCCTGGTCCGACAGCGGATGGTCGTCGTCTTCTTCGTCGACCAGCTGGCGAATGCGGTCCTGAATGCTCCGGGCGGAGTGCGTATCCCCCGAACCCCCGGTGCTGCGCAACGAACTGGAAAAGAAATATTTTAGTTCGAAAACTCCCCAGCGCGTCTGCGCGTACTTGTTCGTCGTAATTCGCGATACGGTCGATTCATGCAGCTCGACTTTTTCGGCGACCATGCGCAGGGTCAGCGGCTTGAGATGGCCGTGGCCTTTGCGAAAAAAATCTTCCTGGAATTCCAGAATGGATTTCATCACGCGACTCAGGGTCTGACGACGCTGACGAATGCTTTTCATCAACCATTGAGCCGACGTCAATTTGGTCTGCAGGTATTCTCGATCGTCGCTGCCGCGTCCCTGGGTCTTGAGCATATTGCGGTATTCTTCGTTGATGCCCAGCGCCGGCAACCAGTCATCGTTGATCAGAATCTGGAATTCACCGTCGATCTCGACGACGATCACGTCGGGCACGATGTATTCGGGAATGCGCGGTGCGTACAGCGTCGCGGGATACGGTTCCAGGGTTCGTACGAATTGCAGGCTCGATTCAATTTGATCGCGATTGTACGAAGTCATCTTTTCGATTTTTTTATAATCGAATTTTTCGAGATCTTCGAAGTGCTCTTTCAACAGCCGCGCCGTAATCTCATCGTCCGGTCGCAGGAGCCGCGCCTGTATTAACAGGGACTCGCCGATATCCCGCGCGCCGCAGCCGATCGGATCGAGCGCGTACAGCTGTTGTAAAGCCAGCTCCGCGTCCGCGAGCGTTACGCCGGTGCCTTCAATCAGCTCGGGTAAAGGCTGAGTTAAAAAACCACGATCGTCAATCGCGGAGATCAACACTTCGCCCGCCGTGACCTGTTCCGGCGAAAGGTCCGACATGCGTAATTGCCAGAGCAGATGGTCCGCCAGAGACTCGGTGGAGCGCACGGCGTTCTGCAGAAACTGGTGCTTCTGTTCGGTGCGCTCCGCGCTGCCGGCTCGATCCCCGGAGTACTCGCGAAATTCTTCCCGTCCGGATCGCCAGCCGTCGTCGGCCTCACGGTCTTCCGGAGCCGGTTCGCGGGCGGGTTCCGGGGCGACCGGCAAATCGCGGTCGGCCTGGCTCGAAGGGCTTTCGCCTTCGCCTTCGCCGCCTTCGCCACGGTCCTCCAGAAGCGGGTTCTCGAGAATCTCCTGCTGAATGCGTTCGGACAGCTCCAGATTTGAAAGCGGTAAGAGCTCAATCGACTGCCGCAGATCCTGGGTAATCACCAGGCGCTGGGTTTGTTTTTGAACGAGGTTCTGACTGAGCGCCATAATGACTGTTTTCGCGATTCGATTCCCGCCTTCCCGCTGAGCCGCGCTCCGGGAGGTGCCGGAAATCTAGAGGCGGAAGTCCTCCCCGAGGTATTTGCGCCGAATCTCTTCGTCGTTTACCAGTTCTTCCGGACTCCCGGCCCGCAAGATTTGGCCGGCGTACATGATATACGAACGATCGGTGATCTTCAGAGTTTCGCGTACATTGTGGTCCGTAATCAATATACCCAGTCCGCGGTCGCGCAGATGCGCCACCAGTTCCTGGATGTCTTTCACAGCGATCGGATCCACGCCGGCGAAAGGTTCATCGAGTAATATAAAATCGGGTTCCGTCGCCAGCGCCCGCGCGATTTCGCAGCGTCGCCGTTCGCCCCCGGAAAGCGTAAAACCTTTTTGGTTCACGACGCGATTCAAATGCAATTCGTCCACCAGCATATCGCGCTTGCGCACGATTTCGGGACGCGGCAGCTTCTGCATTTCCAGCACCGCTTCGATATTTTGAGCCACGGTTAACTTGCGAAAGACCGACGCTTCCTGCGGCAGATAACCGATGCCGAGGCGCGCCTTTCGATACATGGGCAAGGCCGTGATATTGTCGCGATCGATATAGACCTCGCCGCGATCCGGAGTGACCAGGCCGACGGCCATATAAAACGAAGTGGTCTTGCCGGCGCCGTTCGGACCGAGCAATCCCACGATTTCACGCTGACGGACTTCGAAGCTCACGCCGTCCACGACAGTCTTCTTGTTATAAATCTTAACCAGGTTTTCGCCGCGCAGCGTTCGCAGGCGGGAAGATTCGAATGGATCGAAAGCCGTTTCTGACTGAAGATCCTGCGTCCGGTCGGCGGAGTTCGATCCGTTTCGCGACCGACTTCGAGAAGCGGCGCGGCTGCTTGAAGTGGCCGTGCTCGCCCGCGACGTCTTTGCGCTTTGCGAAGTCTTTTTTGTCTTTTTTTTCGCGGCGTTCACTAAGAGTCGCCTCCCAGATACCCTCTAATGCGATTATACAAAAGTATACGATTTTTTTCCGGGTAAAACAAAATTTTCTCGCAGCGCACCGAACTGGCGCCGTCTTTCAAGCCGGGATCGCCTTCCAGCACGATCACATCCGCATCTTCATAAAAGGTCGCGATTTCGCCCGTCGCCAGAAAATTCTCGCGTTCGATTTCGACGCCGCCCCAGGCGGAGGTATTCTCGGCGGCGAAGTCGCGCTGAATCACCGCGCCCCGGAGAGTCGCTTCGATGTCGTCCGTGCCCTTTTTGTAGAATTCAATTTCAGGATCGCCTTCCAGTCGCAGGAGTTCTTCATCGCGCTGATAGTCCATGACCCCGGCGCGCACGAACATGTCCTGGCTCCGGTCGCGCATCTCCACGCCCGCTTCCGTATGGATGGTGTGAAAGTCGCGGCCTAAGGCGATCATGGACGGCGTGCGCACTTCCAGAGCCGCGCCGCGGGTCATCAGCACCTCGCCTTCGACTTCGGTGGTCGCCTCTTCGTCCGCCGGGAAGCTATGAATGATGCGATCCGCCGTAAGCGCCGTCACGGGAGCGGCTTCCGCTTCCTCCGCGTCGCTTTCCGCGAGTTCCGACTGCGGATCTTCCCGGACGATGACTTCGCCATTTTCGTTCAGCACAGGTACGCCGCCGCCACGTCGCGCGTACTCTTCCAGGCCGACCGGTGCAAGCGGGGCGGACGATCCTCCCTCGCCGTCGGCCTGATTCGCCGCGCCGCCGATCCCGGCCGGACCGGTCGCCTGACGCGACAGAAACGCGATCCGACCGTCCAGCAGAACGCGCCGGTCTTCGACTTCGTATATCAATCGATCGCCCGATAAGAACTGATCGCGTCCGAACAAAAACGGATTCGATGTCAATTCCACGCGATTCTCGTCGTCATAGTATACGCCGCGATCGCCCAGAATGCTCCAGGCGTCGTGGTGTATGCGCACGTCGCCGTCGAGCACCGATTCTTTCGCTTCTAAGTCCCGGCTGATTTTAGTGCAGGTCACGAGGGTCGGCTTGTTACGCCCCTGGCGCACGGTCAGATACGGACTCCCGCTCAATTCGACCATCTGTTCGTCGCGGTCGTAATCGGCCCGGGCGGCGTAGACCCGCAGTCCGCTCGACCGATCGTAAATTCGCACGGCGCCCTGCAGCTTCCCCCGGGTGCCGTCTTCAATGACCATGCGATTGGCGGTAATCAGGACGTTTTCGTGGCGGATCGTCGCGTTGCCGCGAATCGTAATTCGGACAGTCTTAATTCCCAGCTCGTCTTCAATGACTTCGCGAATCAATTCGTAGCCGCTGAACGAAGTGCTGACCCTGCGTCCTTTTTTATCCGGCTTCGTGCTGCGAACGACCTGCTCTGAATCTGTCGGGGGAGTATCGATTCCGTCATCACTCATTCCCGGGCCCGCGTTTTCGCCATCCTGAATCGCGACGTCGACCGCCTCTTCCTCGAGGGGCCGCCCGTCGTCGGGATAGGGGCCCGGCCGTACGCCCGAAGACATGCAGGCGTTGCTGAACACCAGCGCGCCCGCGCAAAGAATCGCCGGCGCAAATACGCGGCCACGGGCCGCCGCGAAGATGGCGCTTCGCGAAAGCATCACTGGAACAGATCCCCCGCCGACTGGTCGGAACCGGATTCACTGACCGAAATCACCACCGGCCCTTTGCAGACCTGGCGGTTATTGGCGTAGTCCACTTCCGCGCCGCGAGTGCAGCGGGTGGTCAGTCCCTCTTCGATAATTGTGATCGGTTTTTCGGAAGTTAAGATTTCGTCGATGCGATCGTACTCGACTTCTTCCGCCCGCACGATGCGGGATTTATCCTGGCCTTTGAAATAGACGTTGCCCGACAGATAAAACATCTCGTCGTCCTGATCGATTTCGCCGCGGTCGGCGGTCATAACGTCCGTTAGATTGCCCTCGGCGTCGTACTGCTCGAAACGGAATTTATAGGCGACGATGCGTTCGGGCTGATTGCCCTTTTGATAGATAAAGGCTTCGTCGGCTTCGACGAACCATTGTTTGCTGCCGTCGGTCAGTACGGATTCGCGGCGAAAGTCTTTGATTCGAATTCCCGCATCGGTTTCGCGCACCTCTTCGTCGATTACGCGATAACTCTCAGGGCAGGCGCTCATCAAAACGGCCAGCAGTGCGGCTCCCATTTGATTCGTACGTTTCGGAAGCCGAACCTTGCGGCTTTTCAAGTCGCTGAGGCGTGCCATACATCCGCCGGCTTTGCGCGGAAAAAACAGCTGCTCAACCCTCCGCGACTGGACGGGCGAGACTCGCGGCCTGCTCCGGCAATACTTCCGATTTTACGAAGCGATCCAGGCGATATAGTTTGCGCAACAGCCCGGGGGCCTGATCCAGCCAGTACTGATTGCTCGCATCCGACCAGGCTTCTTCGGGCTTTGGATGCACTTCCATGAACAGGCCTTCGATTCCGGCGGCCACCGCGGTGCGGGTCAATAGCGGCACGTACTGGCGATTACCGCCGCTGGTCTTGCCGCCGCCAGGCAGCTGAGTGCTGTGGGTGCCGTCCATTACGACCGGAATATCCATCGAATGCAGGATTTCATTGGATCGGGGATCGAAGACCAGGTTATTATAACCGAACGAGGTACCGCGCTCGGTGATCAGGTATTTTTCAGAACCCTGGGCCTGGATCTTTTCGACGATGCTGCCCGCGTCCGCCGGCGCCAGGAATTGGCCTTTCTTCACATTCACCCAGCGGCCGGTGGCAGCGCAGGCGTTCACCAGATCCGTCTGGCGACAGAGAAAGGCCGGGATTTGCAGAACATCCACGACATCCGCGACCGCGGAAACCTGGCCGGTTTCGTGCAGATCCGTCAGCAGGGGCACGCCGAAGCTTTCTTTGATATAACGCAAATCCGCCAGGCCCTCGTCGATGCCGGGACCGCGGCGCGAATCCGAGGAGGAGCGGTTGGCTTTGTCGAAGCTGCTCTTAAATATATAGAGGATGCCGAGTTCGTTCGTGACTTCCAGCATGCGTTCGCAGACCCGGGCGAGCATATCGCGGCTCTCGATCACGCAGGGCCCCGCGATAAGAAAAAACGGATGCTCGCCGCCGATCCGGTGGCCGTTCAGAAATTCACGTTCTTGAATCATAATCTATGACATCCCTGGAGCTGGTCCCGCCAGAGGAAACACCGCAGCGCCTGTGAGATTCAGTATATTCGAACGTGGTCGCCAGAGCAAGTCTTATTCCAGCCCGCAGATTTTTTCGATCAAACCCATTTTTTTTTAGTTTTTAGTGATTTTTTCGCACCGGCGAGGCATAAAAATCAGCCGTGGCCACCTATTGGGGTAGCATGCTGGCCAGGCATGAATTGCACGAATGTAAACCGGGACCCGGGTCCGAGCTTATCCAGATCAAGCCTGGCCACGGATGGCACTGATGACACGGATGTGCATTGGGGATCTCAATGGTCTGGGAATGCCAGGCACAGTGTCGCGTAATTGTTCGACGGTCGAGCCCGGGTTGCACCTGCAAAGCACCCCATCCGTGGCATCCGTGAAATCCGTGGCCAAAAAGCAACGTAGCGGACCAGATCGCAGCCTGAATCAGACCCGACCAGGTATGCTCCGGAGCGACCCGCCAGCACGCTTCTATTTCGCGAGCTTCGCCGCCGCCGCCACGAAGCCGGCGAAAAGTGGATGCGCCTGGATCGGCTTGGACTGAAACTCGGGGTGGAACTGGCAGCCGATGAACCAGGGGTGGTTTTTCAACTCCGTGATTTCGACTAACTGACGGTCCGGGCTCATGCCGGAGAAGATCATCCCGTTTTTTTCCATCGCCTCTTTGTAACGCAGCGTGAATTCGAAGCGATGGCGATGCCGTTCCCGAATGCGTTTTTCTTTGTACAGTTTATGCGCAAGCGTGCCTTCGTTAACCAGGCAGGGATAGCCGCCCAATCGCATGGTGCCACCTTTTTGTTCGAGACCGTGCTGTTCTTCGAGCAGTGAAATCACCGGGTGCTCGGAAGCCGGATCGAATTCGCTGGAGTTCGCGTCCTCTAATCCCAGTACGTTGCGCGCGAATTCGATGATCGCGCACTGCATGCCCAGGCAGATGCCGAAAAACGGAATTTTTTTCGTGCGTGCGTACTGAATCGAGATCAACTTGCCTTCAATGCCGCGGCTGCCGAAGCCGCCCGGTACGAGAATGCCGTGCACGCCCGAAAAACGCGAGCCGACTCCCTCTTCTTCCAGCTCTTCCGGATCGACTTTCACAAATTCCACGTCGACCTGATTGGCGATGCCGCCGTGCATCAGGGCCTCGTAAATCGAACGATAGGCATCTTGCAAAGCGATGTACTTGCCGCACACGGCGATGCGCACGGTCTTGCGCGGATTCTTGATAACTTCTAAGATATCGCTCCAGCGTTTGAAATTCAACCGCTTCGGCTGCTCGATACCGAAGTGGTCGAGCACCACCTGATCGATGGCCTCTTCGCGATACATCTGCGGAATCTCGTAGATGCTCGAAGAGATATCCGTCGCCGAAATGATATTCGCTTCCGGCACGTTACAAAACATCGAAAGCTTTTCTTTCATGTCTTTCGACATGCCCCGATTCAAACGGCACACCAGCACGTCCGGCTGAATGCCATACTGAAGTAGTTCTTTCACGCTGTGCTGGGTCGGTTTGGTCTTCGCCTCTCCCGCCACGGTAATCGTCGGCACGAGCGTTAGATGTACGAAGCATACTCCTTCGCGTCCGCGTTCACGACGCATCTGGCGAATCGCTTCTAAAAACGGAATGCCCTCGATGTCGCCGACCGTGCCGCCGATCTCGACGATCACGAAGTCCAGCTCCTCGTCGCGAGTGAGCTTGGTCATGCGCTCTTTGATTTCGTTGGTGATATGCGGGATCACCTGCACCGTGCGCCCGAGATAGTCGCCGCGCCGTTCACGCTGAATTACGGCGTTATAGATCTGTCCCGTAGAAACCGAGTTCAGTTGCGTGAGCTTCGTATTGGCCGTAAAACGTTCGTAGTATCCCAGGTCCAGGTCGGTTTCGGCGCCATCGTCGGTCACGTAGACCTCGCCGTGCTGAAAAGGGCTCATCGTGCCGGGATCCACGTTGATATAGGGATCCATCTTCTGGAGCGTAACCCGGTAGCCCCGGCTTTCGAGCAGGCAGCCCAGCGCCGCCACGGTGACGCCTTTGCCGAGCGAGGAGCAAACACCGCCCGTTACGAATATATAGCGAGTCTGAGGATCCGTCGCTTTGCCCTCGCCTTTCGAAGTACTGGTCGATCTGGCGGTCGCTTTCTTCTCCGACTTCGCCTGTCGGGGTTCTTTGCTATCGGGCATGGCCCAAAATCGCCAGGTCGCTTTGGTTCGGAAGTTTTTTTTATGTCTTATTGGGTCGGATTTCGAAAAACCGGTACGGCCGACCCCGAATCACCGGCCGCCTACTGCCGCATGCGTTTGACGATGCCGGTGGTCGAATAGCCGGGCACGAACGGCAGCACGACCACGCGACCGCCGCCGGCCTCGACCGTGGGCGTTTCCGGTAGATCTTCCGGACGATAGTCGCCGCCTTTGCAATGAATCTGTGGTCGCAGAATTTCCAGAGTCTCGATCGGGGTATCCTCTTCGAAACCCACGAGATAGTCCACGCAGGCCAGCCCCGCCAGCACCAGCATGCGGTCTTCGAGCCGGTTGAGCGGTCGTTCGGGCCCTTTGTTCAGGCGGCGCACGGAAGCGTCTGAATTCACGCCCATCACCAACAGGTCTCCAAGATCACGGGCGCGGTTTAAATAGCTTACGTGACCGCTGTGCAATAGATCAAAGACGCCGTTCGTGAAGACGATGGTTTTGCCGACGAAGGCCGGACCGTGCAGATGCGCCGCGAGCTCAAGGCGATCGCGGCGAAATTTTTCGCCCAGGCTTTCGTAGTGCGAACTCATATTGAATCTTTTCCGGCGGGTGGCAAGCGGCCAGGCGTGGCCTAAGCGCCCGAAGCGGAAGCTTGCTGTCCAGCCACGGCGGCCTCCAGCTCCGGGACCGTGACCGTGGCCGCGCCCAGATGAGCGACCACCAGACCCGCGGCGAGATTACTGAGGCGGACGGCGTCCTGGGCGCTCGCGCCCGCGGCAATCGCCAGAGTGAATACCGAGATCACCGTATCCCCCGCACCCGTGACGTCGAAGACCTCGCGGGCCATGGTCGGAAAATTTTCGGCCGCTGGCTGACCGGCCTGAAATAAAGTGATGCCTTTCTCCCCGCGCGTAATCAGCAGCATTTGCGCTCGCAGGCTTTCCAGAATCTCGAAGCCTCCCGCGCGTACCGCCTCGTCATCGACCAGCTTGCGCTTCAGATGCCGCCCCGCCTCGTGATGATTGGGGGTGAGTACGCCCACGTCTTTATAATCCTGGAAGTGCGTAACCTGCGGATCGACCGCGACGAAGCAACCGTGTTCGCGCGAGAGCTCGACGGTCTTCTGAATCACGTCGGGGAGAATCACGCCTTTATCGTAGTCGGAAAGAATGATCGCCTGGACCTGCGGCGCCGCCGCTTCGATGGCAGCGAGTATACGCGCGCGATCGGGGGGCGGCAATGCCTCTTCGCTTTCGCGGTCGAGCCGCACAATTTGTTGCTGCCCGGCCATAATGCGGGTCTTGCGAGTCGTGGGCCGCCCGGCCACCGGAATAAAACCCGCGCAATCTTCGGCGGAGAGGCCCAGCTCTTCAAAATCTCGACGCAGAATGCCAGCGGCTTCGTCTTCGCCGACCACACCCGCGACCGACACCCGGGCGCCCAGAGCGCGCAGATTGCGCACTACGTTCCCCGCACCGCCTGGCACCGTGCGCACTTCGCGTTCCACGACGACCGGCACCGGCGCCTCGGGGGAGATGCGTTCGACGTTGCCTTTGATATATTCGTCGACCATATAGTCGCCGACGACCAGGATATGCGAACCGGAAAAGCGGCTCAGGACTTCTTTCATGCGTATGTCATCGATTGTTGGACTGGCGGTCGGCCTGCTTCAATACGAAGACCACGCTGCAGCGGCTGAGCGCGACGCGACCGGATCGGTGTCCGAGAATGCGTTCCGCGTCTTCCGCGTCCAGATATATATCGCTGCGCCCTGAGCCGAGCACGCCGGCGGCGTACGTATAGTACGGTTGCCCGCCGACCCGGCGATCTCGACGGGCCTGCTCGGCGGAAGCGTAATAGGCGACGAGCCCCAGGCGCAGACAGGTGCGCCCGGCCATCTCCGGACCGAAGATCAATCGCCCGCGATCTGTAAAAATGCGCGGCTCAAGACTCGGACGAAACTCCGGGTACTCGCGCAGGTCCACGACCAGCCCGCTGATCTGATCGACGACGCTGTCCTGGGAGACCACTTCCGGCGGACGCTGCGTGCCGTAGTAGCTGCGGCCGAGCATGCTGTAGAGGCCGTCGCGTCCGAGAAAGGGCATGGCCAGCTCGACCGAGACGTAACCCTCGCCGGTATTGCGCGACTTCGTAATAAAGCGGGACGCGAGACTGCCGAGGCTTTCGCGCAGAGCCGCGTCCGCGCGCATCTTTTCCAGCAGCGTGAAGCGCGAATCCAGACGCAGCGCGGTAACCGAATTCATCAAGCGCAGGCCCGCCAGTTCGGTGGCCCGATTGCGAGCGGTGGCGCGCGCATCGCTGATCGAAGTGGCGGTGTCCGGCCCGCCGAAATCCGCATGCGTCGGATCGTACACAATACGCGGCAGGCGGACCCGCGAGCGGGCGAAAACATAACCGCCGGTCCAGTCCACGGAGGAATGCGCGTCGAGCTTCTGAATAAAATGATAATCGGGGGTACGAAAAAACAGAGTGCGATCGCGCGCGAACAGGCTGGCGGCGCCCGCCAGCACCAGTAACCCGCAAATGGCGAGCGCCAGGCGGCGGCGGTATTCCGTTCCAGGCCGGCGCCCTGCCCGCTTGATCATCCCCGAATTCGCTCGCATAGTTCCTGTATCGGCAGGATCGGAGGAACTCCAAACGCGGGAAATCAGGACGTCCGCGACTCCTGCACGAACAGTCGCCGGAAGGCTTCGGCGACTTCGGGAAACGAGCGCAGCCGGCGCGCGGGCGGCAACACCGCAAGAATCTTCTTGCCGTAGCCTTTGGTCTGCACCCGTGGATCCAGGATCGCGACCATGCCCCGGTCCGCCGCCCGCCGGATCAGGCGACCGAAACCCTGCTTCATGCTCAGAGTCGCCGCGGGCAGCTGCAGACCATTGAACGCGTCCCGGCCCTCCTCTTTTTCTCGATCCAGGCGCGCGGCCAGCAGCGGCTCGTCCGGCACCCGAAACGGCAGGCGCACCAGAATCACGGAACGCAGAGCGTCGCCGGGCACATCGATGCCCTGCCAGAAGGTGGCGAGCCCGAACAGTACACCCCTGCGATGGTCCCGAAAGCGGGCCAGGGCTCCAACCGGGCCGTGGTCGAGCTGACTGAAAATTTCAAAGGCGGCTTCGTCTCCGGCTTCCCCGGCGTAACGCCGCTCGACTCCGCGGAAGTACGACTGCACGGCCCGCAGCGAGCGACCGGAAGTGAAGAGTACGAAGGCGCCCCCGCGACTCAGGATCAGGAGTCGTTCGATTTCGCGGGCCGCCGCTTCGTGAAAGGCCTGCTCTTCGCGCGACGGATCCGGCATGCCCTGGGGCAAATACAGAAGCGCGCGAGACGGGTAATCGAAGGGCGAATCAAGCTGCAGAGTTTCCGGGATCGGCAGCGGCGCTGTTTCGGCATCCATTCGTGCGGGAGCGGGAGTGTCTTCGCCGGCGGGGCCCGAACGGCGATCAGACGTCGATCCCACGCCCTGCGCAGCGGAGCCGCGTTGGGCGCCATCCGCAACCAGGCCGATCTCGCCGGCGAAATAACGAAAGCCTTCCGAATTGCCGCCCGAACCCGCGGCCCGGGTGGCGAGCGTCGCGGAAGTAAAGATCGTCGCGCGCATCTCTCGTGGAAAGAAAGCCTCCTGAAAGAGGCGGCCGGTATAGAGCGGCGCCAGATGCAAACGATAGCCGGAAGCCGGCGTCGCTTCGCCCTCGCCGCCCGCCCCGGGAGGTGATTTCCCGGCTCCGGCCTCGGACCTGGGAGCGGCGTCCCGGCTGATCCAGAAGACCGCATCGCGGCCGGCGCCGTTGATCAGCGCGTCGAGTAAGCTTCGCAGCCGTCCCAGGCGTTGCCCCATCGACTGTAATTCAATGAACTCCACGCTCTGCTGGAGCCGCTGCTCGCCTGATGATTCGCCGCCGTCTTCGCCGAAACCCAGCTCCTGCTGGGCTTTAATTTCTTCTAATTGCAGCTTAACAACCTGCTCGGCGCGCACGACACCCCCGCGGAACGCGCTCGCTTCCGCGAATTCGAGCGCGGTCTGGCGACGAGCGTGACTGCCGCGCGCGAGCGGTACAAGCTCGGGCAGTCGATTGCGAAAGCCTTCGAAGAGACCGCTGTTGTCGACGCCGCGGCGGCCGACTTCGGTGGTCAGGCTCTGCATCTCGGCGAAGCTCAGTTCGTTTTGAAAAGCGCCGTGAAAGATTTCAGGAAAACGATGGGCCTCATCGATAACAAGATGCGAAAACTCGGGCAAAAAACGCCCGTCTAAGGCGAAGTGGCTGGCCAGCAGACTGTGATTTACGATCAGCAGTTGCGCCGCGCGCCATTCCTCACGGGCCAGAAAATAGTACGAGATATCGTAGTTCGGACAGCGGGAGCCCAGGCAGTCCTCGGGATCCCGGGTGACGCTGCGCCAGAAAGACGGGGAAGCGTAGCCTTCGTAGGCCGAACGCACGCCGCTTTGCGTCGCTGATTCCCAGTCCAGAAACGCATCGGTGTGCCCGGCCATCTCCGGTCCGAAGCTGCCCTCCGCCATCACGCGGCTGAGCTTGCGTTTGCAAACATAGTTCGAGGCGCCCAGACAGATTTCGCTTTTGATTCGTCGGCCGAGCAATTTCTCCGCGATCGGCAGATCCTTTTCCAGCAACTGGCTCTGCAGCGACTTCGTTTCGGTCGAGACAACTACGCGGGTGTTTTCGCGCAACGCTCGTTCCAGCAGCGGCAACAAATAGGCCAGAGTTTTTCCGACTCCGGTGCCGGCTTCGACCAGGAGACACTGCGGCTGCCCGCTCGCTTCGGCGCGGTCAAATGCGGCGGCGGCGGCGCGAGCCATGCGCTCCTGCTGCGGGCGATGGGTATAGCCCGGCAGATGAGCGCCCAGCGCGGTCGATTCCGCGCGAAAGACTTCGAGGATTTCCGGATCATCCACCGCCATTGTCTCGCGTTCAGGGCCGGGATTGCGAATCGCCGCGCAGCCAGGTCGCAGCGCCAATCAACACCGCCCCGACCGCGGTCGCCGTCAGAAAGACCGGCAGCGCTCCCATCCGGTGCTGGATGAGAGCGCCGAACAGAACCAGCGCGCCCCAGACCATGATGCGCGGGCGGTCGAGGGCGTCGCGCAGAATCGGCAGCGCCGATGCGGCCCAGAATAACGCCAGGTAGCCGCGCTCGCGCGGCCACATTTGCAGCGGATTCCGATAGGCTTCGCCGCCCGGAGCGTCCGGCGCCGGAGCAAGCGGCGCATAAGCGAGAAACCAGAGCAGCGCCCAGAAACAGGCCAGAGCTGTGAAAATCAGCGCACTGTCGCGGCGCGGCCTTTGTAACAGATAGAGCGCACTGAGCATGAGTCCGGGCTGGAACAAGAGTACGAAAAGCAGATCCGACGTGATTTCGCTGAAATATATGACCGAGAAAAATGCCGCATACGATAGAACCAACGCAAACGCGATCGTGCTGCGCCTCCCTCCGACGAGATCGTCCGTATCGACGCCCTTCCCCGCCGGGCCGGAATTCCCGCTGCTCGGGTCTACGTGACGCAGGCCGAACAGCGCGAGCGGCACGAGCCAGAATAGCGCCAGCAGCAGATGCAGCGACGGGGAATTGAGCAGACTGTGATAACGCATCAGGGTTAGATGCGCGAGGGCACAGCCCGAAGCGAGCGTCAGAATCGCACGCGGGGCGTTTTGCGAAACGAACCAGAGCCAGAAAGCGCCGGCGTAGATCGCCGTGGCCAGACTCAAAAGCACCGCTGGATCAAAAAAACCTTCCATCATCTGTGAACTCGAATTCTCTCAGCGCTCCACTCAGTCCCGAACGCGACGCCGCACGGCGCCGACCACCATCATTGCCAGCCAGGGCGCGGCGAAGAGCAAAGCCGTCGCATTCGTTTGAAAATCCAGGGCGATGCGGCTCGCGGTCAGCACATCGGCGGGACTGTCGGCGGGCAGAATCGGCACGACCCGGGTCAGCTGCGGCAAAAACACGAACAGCCAGCCTCCGATCAGAACCGCGACCAATAACGCCGTCGCTGCGGCCAGAAATGCGGCCCGCAAGCTGCCTGACGACACCGGCCCCTGGTTCAATAGAGCGGCCTGGTCCTCCTGGACGAACGCGAACAGACGACCGCGACGATAGAGCAGCCAGCACGCCCAGAGCGCGACGATAAGCACCGGCGGCCAGAAATAATTCGCTCCCAGCAGAAACAGAGACGCGGCGAAAGCCAGAGCTGCAAGCAAGGCCAGAGTCCGCAGGGAACGCAGAAAGAGAGCGACGGGCAGAATGAAGAGCGCCGCAGCCAGGAGCAGATACTCCGCCGCGGCGACGATCAGGGAATCAGCGGACATCAATTCACGGTCTGGGATTCCGTGCGAATTTCTGCAAGTAAAGCGCGGGCCCGCTCGAAATCGGGACGCAGTTTCACCGCCAGGTTGAGATAACGGCGGCTGCGTTCGGGGCGATTCCAGCGGCGGTAGACGATTGCCAGATTGAACAAGGCCAGGTGCTGCTTCGCACCGTCCGGGGATTTCAGAGCGCGCAAGAACCACTTCACCGATTCCTGGAGCTTGCCCATACGTAAGAGCACGGCCCCGCAATCGTTGTACAGATCGCCGTTGTCCGGGTTCAGGCGAATCGCCTTGCGAAAGCAGCGTAGCGCGTCTTCGTCGCGCCGCTGTACGCAGCTGTAGAGCCAGCCCAGAGTCGCGTAACCCGGCACGGACGGTTCGATTTCGAGCGACTTCAGAATATAAAATTCGGCGGCGTCGTAATTGCCGACGATAGCGTCGCTCATGCCTTCCTGATGAAAGATCCGTGCGTCCGGATTCATAATTCCCTCCGGGGTTCGCTCGTGTTTGTGGTACCGCTCCCATCGGAATTGGGCGGCCCGGCGAACCCTGTAGGGTTAAATTTCGGAAGGATTGGCCGTGTAGGAGAAAACTTTTCCGCGGTAGGCGGCGTGTTCGCGCAGATATTCGCTGATCGCGGGCACGGAGATGCCGAAATCCGCGAGAACCTCGTCGCGGCCGCCGTGTTCGATGCTTTCTTCCGGAAAAGCGAAGGTTTTGAGATGCCGGGCGTTGATCGCTTCCGGCAGTAACTGGCGGATATAAGCCGCGGCGCTCGAAAAGATGTAGCTGTCTTCGATAATGATGAAGTGCTCGCATTCGCCGAGGGCTTCCGAGAGCGCCTCCAGATCCAGGGGACGAATCCAGCGCAGTCCGACGACCGTGGAAAGAATGCCGTGACTGTTGCGAATCTCTTTTTCCAGAGCCAGGCCCATGTCCCACATCACGCCCACGGTAACGATCGCCAGGTCTTTGCCCTGCCCAGAGATTACCGGTCGGATTGAACTCACGTCCGGCAGATTTTCCGGTTCCAGACTGCTGCGTTCGCAGGCGGCCTTCGGGAAACGCACGGCGATCGGATGATCCTCGTAGCTCTCCATATATTGCAGCATCGCTTTGAGCTCGCCGCCGGTCGCCGGAGCGTAGACTTCGATATTCGGGCAGGCCAGCAGCATGCCGATATCGTACAGACCCTGGTGAGTTTCGCCGTCGGGACCGACGCAGCCGGCCCGGTCGACGACCATACGCACCGGAAAATTCATGAGGGCCACATCTTCGATCAGCTGATCGAGGGCGCGGTTTAAGAAAGTGGAATAAATGCAGAGATAGGGCACGACTCCGCCCGAAGCGAGACCGCCCGCGAAGGCCATCGAGTGCTGCTCGGCGATGCCGACATCGTAGACCCGCTCCGGCATTTTGTTGTACAGCGGTCGCAGTCCCGAGCCTTCGATCATGGCGGGGGTGATCGCCACGACCTTTTCGTTTTTTTCGGCGAGTTCCAGCAAGGTCTGTCCGACGACTTCGGAGAAGCTGACCCGGTCGGCGGCCTGCGGATCTTTGGTGCCCGCAAAACTGCCGTCTTTACGATTGAATACGCTGACGCTGTGATAGCGAATGGGATTGTTTTCGGCCGGTTCGTAGCCCTTACCCTTCTGGGTATAGGCGTGGAGCAGGATCGGGCCTTTCATAGCCACGACTTTGCGCAGGGTCTTTACGAGATCGCGTACATCATGACCGTCGACCGGCCCGACGTACCGAAAACCGAGATCTGCGAAAAATCCGCCGGGAGTCAGCAGATCCTTAAACGATTTTTCCACACGCCGCGAAAAGCTGCGCATGGCCGGACCGATCACCGGCAGCCACATGAGCAAAGTATACCACAGTCTGCGCGAGCGATTCCAAATCGACGAGGTGATAATGCTGTTTAAGTACTGGTTCAGCGCGCCCACATTGTGCGAAATCGACATGTCGTTGTCGTTCAAGACGACGAGACAATCCGTTCCGACGTGACCGCCGTGGTTTAAGGCTTCGAAAGCCATTCCGGCCGCCATCGACGCGTCGCCGATCACACAGGCGACCCGGTGGTCTTTGTGCAGCACGTCCCGGGCCATGGCTTCGCCCAATACCTGCGAAATGGAAGTGCCCGCGTGGCCGGTATTATAGAGATCGTATTCGGATTCGTCGCGCTTGGGAAAACCCGAAAGCCCGCCTTTGCGCCGCACGCTCTTCAACCGTTCGCGGCGACCGGTCAGAATCTTGTGCGGATAGATCTGGTGACCGACGTCCCAGATCAATTTGTCTTCCGGAGTTTCCAGTACGTAGTGCAGAGCGACTGTCAATTCGATCGCGCCCAGATTGGAAGCGAAGTGCCCGCCCACTTCCGAGAGGGTGTCGATGATGTATTCACGCAGCTCGGTGCATACCTGCGGGAGCTGATCTTCGCGCAACTTGCGCAGATCGCGCGGACTGTCGATTGTTTTGAGTAGCGAATACTGGTTCATAAGCGTGCCCGCCTGCTCCCCTTCTTCAAGAAAAGCAGGAGCCGGCCGATTGTCCGCAGAAATCAAACCGTGGCTGCGGCGATTTTGCCGGTCTTGAATTTCTCCAGATCTGTCTCGTCTTTCAGTCCCATCAATTCGTAGATGCGCACCGGTTCCGTTTTACCTTTCACCCGCACCAGATCAAGCTCCCGGGCCCAGACCTTCTCTTTGACGCGTTCGTATGTAAATTCGGAAATCACGATCTTCACGCCGTAGGTTTTCGTGATGCCTTCCAAACGCGAACCCAGGTTGATCGTATCGCCCATGACCGTAAAGTCCATGCGGGCGCTCGATCCCATATTGCCGACGACCGCCATACCGGTGTTGATACCGATGCCGATGTCGATGTCTTCGCCGCCTTTCGACTTCCACTCGTCACGCAATTCAGTCAGCTTCTGATACTGACCGATGGCCGCCACACACGTATAATAGGCGTGTTCGGGATTTTCCGCCGGAGCGCCCCAGAAGGCCATGATCGCGTCGCCCATGTACTTATCGACCGTGCCGCGATACTGAATAATCAGGTTCGTCATCTCGGACAGATACTGGTTCAACACGCTTACCAGTTCTTCCGCGCTGAGCCGCTCCGACAGTGTCGTAAAACCGCGCACGTCCGAGAAGAAGACCGTAATCTCTTTTTTCGAACCGCCCAGATTCATCGATTCCGGATTTTCCAGAAGTTCGTCGACGACGTCCTGGGCTACGAATTTCGAGAAGGTATTGCGAATGAATTTCACGTTCTCCTCTTCCGCCAGAGCCCGGAAGAGAATAAATGCGAGCAGCACGAGCACCTGTTCGACAAGTACGGTCGGCAGCACGTGCACGTAGCTGTAAAGACCGAAGGTCACATAAAGCGCGAAGACGACGTACGCGCTCGCGATCAGAGCCGTGAGTAAACTGCTCATCCAGGTCGCGACGCGGGGTTGGAAGACCCCGGTCAAAAGCGCGATCACCAGCAGAATCATGAAATCCACAATGGGCGGCACGTCGTGCGCGAAGTCCTGGTTTAAGATCGTATTGATTGCGTAGGCCTGGTGCTCGATGCCCGCCATAGTCCCGTACGGGCTGAGGTGCGCGTCCGCGGCGGTCGAAACGCCGGTGGCGTAGTACATGGCGACCAGCGCGATCTTCTTGCGAAACTCCTGCCCCACATCTTCGGGCGACTTACGCCGCGCGACCGGATAGATCTCCTGGTACGGAAAACAGAACAGGCCGCCGCGAAAATTGATATTCATCAGCCCCTGGTTGTCCATGGGGATGGTTACCGTGCGGTCCGCGTTCGGCACGGCCATAATATCGACCACTTCCAGCTGGTTGGTTTCGAAATTGAATTTCTCTTCGGACTTCTCGGGGATGTTTTTGATTTTCACATAGCCGCCGAGCACGTCGACCTCGACGTCTTTCACGGGATCGACGCCATAATAGGCGATCGCCATCGACAAGGCGACGCCGGGCAGAAAATCGTCGTCGATCACCGGTTGAAAATCCTCGGAAGTCATACGCTCCAATTTTGGGACGCGAATCACCAACGGGACCTTACGATTGATTTTCGTAACGGGATCGATGTATACGTTCGCGAAACCGATGCCGTCCAGACCGCGACCGATGCTCGCCACCGGAGGCTTCGGCAGAATCGCCCAGTAGTCCAGATAGTCGCCGTGTTTGACGTTGATCAGACCGGATTTTTCGCGCAGCACGTTCAGGCGGTCGTCGATCTCGACCAGCTTATCCAGCGATTCGGTCGTGACTTCAATCGGGTAGTCAGCGACGATCCGCTGAGGGCTCCGGCCCACGGCTTCCGCGAGCACGTCGACCTGCCGGCGGAGCGGCTGTCCCGCCCGCGCGCGACAATCCATCGTCGTGCCGCAATTGTCGCCGCCGAAAATGCCTTTGTTATCGAGAAAGCTGATGTCAAACAGAAGCACGCTTTCTTCAGCCGCGCCGAGACGCGTGGCCACGTCGGCGTAGATGCCCCAGTCCAGCGGCCACTTGCCCTGGCTCTCTTCGATATCGCGGTCCATGATGCCGATGATTTCAATATCGTCCCGGACTCCGGGAGGCGTCGGGAAGCGCGGCACCAGCATGATCTGGCCGTCGAGCTTTTCCGCCTCGGCGGCGTGCGCTTCGAAGACTGCTTTTTTATAATCCGGCGCGGGACAGTACGGTTCGCCCGCCGCGTTCGTCGAACCGGCGTAGTTGCGGGTCGTCTGGTAACGATAGCTCACGAAGAATTCTTCGAGGATATGAACGACGGGCACTTCGATCAGCGAAAGCGCGAGGACCAGAGCGATCAGGGTATTGATCAACAGCGCACCGAATTTCTTTTTATCGAAGCCCATGCGCTCGAAAGTCCCGAACATGGAAATGATCGAGAGCAGAATTACGAAGAAACTGATCCAGAGCGTGAATTTATGCAGGCCCGGGCCGGCGACGCCGACGGACTGATTCGGAATGATGTTTAAGTCGCTGAAATCCAGAAAAGGGAGAAAGGGATACAGTTGATAGAAGATCGAGTCGAGTTCTTTCGTCGACGCGTACGCCAGCACGTGAATGATGAACGCGACCAGTCCCACTCCCATCCAGACGTAGTCCGCCGTTTGGACCGTCTTCGCGCCGCCGGCGGTCGCATCGTGCAGCAGCAGATAGAGGCCGACCATCAGGGCGCCCAGAAAGATCGTAAAATAGTAGTCCTGGAAGATTCCGATCAGGAGCCGATTCAGGTCGGTGGAGTAGTAATCCGGACCCAGGGCGATATTAAACGCAAATACGACGGGAACGACGACCAGCAGTGTAATCGAAGTCGCGATGAGAACGTAGGCGAGAATCTTCCGCATAATCAAGAGGGTTCCGGGCGGGACTCTGTTTTACAACAATTTTTCCCGAAAAAGGGTTTTCCGGGGTGTTTTGCGCACTCGACCCGGGTGTCGCTCGCGAGCGGCCGCTGTGCCTGGCTCAGCCTGCGTGGCAGGCCGGAGGGTACTCAGCCTGCATGGCAGGCTTCGACGAAACCCCGGGTGATTTCTAAGAGCGGTGGTCCGGAGTCCAGACCGTGCTCGGCGATGATCCGATGATTCAGGCTGCCGACGATAATGCCGTCGACCTGTCCGCTGAGAGCCCGGGCCTGGGCGGGTTCGCTGAAGCCGAAACCGGCGAAAACCGGCAAACCCGACTTTTCCTTCACCAGAGCAATGCGCTCCTGTAGATCCGGCGGAAGCTCCGCGCGCATTCCGGTCACACCCATGCTGGTGACGTAGTAGATGAAACCGCCCGCGGCTTTGCAAATGCCTTCGAGCCGACGGTCGGTCGTATTCGGCGCGACCAGCAGAATCTGATCGACATCGAGTTCCGCGCCTCGCGCCCGCAGAATCTCCGACTCAGGAGAATCAAACGGCAGATCGGGAATCACAAGGCCGCGGACTCCCGCCTGCTGACAGCGCTGGAGAAAGGTATCGATCGCCCGGGTCGCGTCGTAGACCAGCCGCTCGCCGGCGGGTTTGCTCAGATCCGCCCGGCCGTATTCCAGATTCTCCGCGAATCCATTCAGGATCGGATTCATATAGCTCAAAAAAACCAGCGGAACGTCGGGCCGCGCCCGATGAATCTCTTCGACGGCTTCGAAAACCCGGTGCATCGAGAATTTGCTTTGCTCGAGCGAGCGCACCATGGCCGCCTGGATCACCGGACCGTCGGCGGTCGGATCCGAAAACGGAATCCCGATTTCCAGCAGATCCGCGCCGGCGTCGATCATGCCCAGGGCGTATTCTACCGTCTTTTCGTACGACGGATCGCCGATCGTCAGATAGGGCATATACACCGATTGCTTTCCGGCCCGACCGGTGATGTATTCATTCAGTTTCGTTTTTGCGCTCAAATGTCTTACGGAGTTCCTTTAGATTGAGGGTGACGGAGTCGCCTCAGAAGCCTTCACGGCCCAGCAGCTGCGCGACCTCGACGACGTCTTTGTCGCCGCGACCGGAAAGGCAGACGAGCACCCGTTTGCCTTTACCCAGTTCGCGCGCGAGCTGCTTCGCGAGCACAAAGCTGTGCGAAGATTCGAGCGCCGGGATAATACCTTCGAGCTTACAGATTTCCTGAAAGCTTTCCAGCGCCGCGTCATCCTGCACCCGCCGATAGTCCACGCGGCCGGTGACCGCCAGATGGGCGTGCTCCGGACCGATGCCGGGATAGTCGAGACCCGCCGAAACGCTGTGCACGTCTTCGATCTGTCCGCTGCCGTTTTGAATATAGAGCGATTTCGTGCCGTGAAAGAAACCCACCTGGCCGAACGTAATGCTTGCGCCGTTGTCCCCGGGCTGGTCGCCCCGGCCGCCGGCTTCCGCTCCGTAGATTTTCACGGACTCGTCGTCTAAAAATCCGTGAAAGATGCCGATCGCGTTTGAGCCGCCGCCCACGCAGGCGACGACTGCGTCCGGCAGCGCCCCCGCCCGCTCGAGCATTTGCGCGCGGGCTTCGCGGCCGATCACCGCCTGAAAATCGCGCACGATGGTCGGAAAAGGATGCGGTCCGATGGCGGAGCCGATGATATAGTGCGTGGTGTCGACGTTTTTGGACCAGTCGCGCATGGCCTCGTTCGTCGCGTCCTTTAAGGTGCCCGTGCCGGAAGTTACCGGAACGACTTTCGCGCCCAGCAACTCCATGCGAAATACGTTGAGCTTCTGGCGCCGCACGTCCTCTTCACCCATGTAGACGGTGCACTCCAGCCCGAAACGCGCCGCCACGGTCGCCGAGGCGACCCCGTGTTGCCCCGCTCCGGTCTCGGCGATAATGCGTTTTTTGCCCATGGCCTCGGTCAAAAGCGCCTGGCCGAGGGCGTTGTTGATTTTATGCGAACCGGTGTGGTTCAGATCTTCGCGCTTGAGCCAGATCTCGGCGCCGCCCCAGGCTTCCGTCAAGCGCGGTGCGAAAGTCATATGCGAAGGCCGGCCGGCGTATTCGCGCGAAAGCAATTGCAGGCGCTCCTGAAAGGCCGCGTCTGTTTTTAGACGCTCGTACACCGCTTCGACTTCGGCGAGCGCTCCCATCAGTACTTCAGGCGCGTAGGCACCGCCGAATTCCCCGAAATAACCGGGGCGATCCACTCCCGTTGATGTACCAGCGCTCGCGCTGTGAGTTTCCGAACTGGTAGATAGACTCATCGATACTCTTTCCTCGCCGTCGGGCGTCGGCTTTATTTAGAAGCGGATACGGGCGACGCCCCCTGCGCTTCCGCCGCGGATTCGAGCTCCGCATACAGCTCCGACCTGAGCTTTAACACAGATTCGACCAGCGCGGCCACGTCGCCGCTCCACTTCAGCTGTTCGCCGTTTGACCGGCGTACGACTTCCAGTTCGCCGTCCTGAAAATAGCTTTTGCCCATGGTCAGGCGAATCGGATAGCCGATCAATTCCGCATCAGCGAATTTCACGCCCGGGCGCGCGCTGCGATCGTCCCAGAGCACGTCGCAGCCGGCCGTCACCAGCGCCTCGTAAAACTCGCGGGCCTTCGCGAGTTCTTCGTCGCCTTTGGCGATGCTCACCAGCGCGACTTCGTACGGCGCGGCGCTGATCGGCCAGCGCACGCCCTTATCGTCGTGCCACTGCTCGATGATGGTCGCCATCGTCCGGTTTACGCCCACGCCGTAGGTGCCCATCACCGGGGTCACGGGTTTTCCGTCTTCGCCCTGCACGGAGACCTTGAAGGCTTCCGTATATTTTTTCCCCAGCTTGAAGATGTGCCCGACTTCGATGCCCTTCATTTCTTTGAGCTCGCCGTCGCCGGCCGGGCTCGGATCGCCAGCCCGGGCGAGCGCCAGATCCACGCTTTCGCGCGCGGGATCCAGCACGCAGCCGCCGCAGTGATACTCCGCTTCATTTGCGCCGATGATCCACTCCGGACCGCCGGCAGTCAGCGATTGATCCCAGAGGATACGCACGTCTTTCGAAAGCCCCAGCGGGCCGATGAATCCCATCACTGATCCCAGCGATTGAATCTGTTCCGGGGTGGCCGGCACGGGAGTCACGCCGCCGAGATGGTTGGCGAGTTTGATTTCGTTGATCTCGCGGTCGCCGCGCAGGCAAACGGCCACGGCTTGCTGACCCGCGTAATACAGAACAGTTTTGAGAATGGAGGTCTCCGGCACTTTTAGCAGCTTCGCCACGTCGGCGATAGTCTTGAGACCCGGCGTGTGCAGTCGTTCGAGCCCGGCCAGGTCTTGCGTCGGTTTCGCGGCCTGGTTCGCATCGGCGAATTCGGCGACGTTCCCGTAGCTCACCGGGGTCTTCTCCTGATTCGAGCGGTAGCCGCCCGCTTCGGAAATCAACAAGGTCTCTTCGCCGATTTCCGAAGGCACCATGAATTCCTCGGAACCCGTGCCGCCCATCGCGCCCGAATCGGCTTCGACCGGAATTGTTTCCAATCCCAGGCGGGCGAAAATCCGGCGATAGGCCACCCGCATCTTCTGGTACGTAACTTCGAGCCCCGCTTCGTCCAGGTCGAATGAGTAGGCGTCTTTCATGCAAAATTCGCGCGAACGAATTACGCCGAAACGGGGTCGGATCTCGTCGCGGAATTTCGTGTGGATTTGATATACGTTGAGCGGCAGATCGCGGTACGATTTGATCAGATCGCTGACGAGGCCTGTGAATGCTTCTTCGTGAGTCGGGCCGAGCACGTTCCAGACCTCGTGGCGGTCTTTGACCCGCATCATCTCTTTGCCCATCTTATCCAGGCGACCGGATTGTTCCCAGAATTCGGCGGGCGTCAGAATCGGCAGTTGAAACTCAAGCGCGCCCGCGGCGTTCATCTCTTCGCGGATTACGGTTTCGATTTTGCGGAATACGCGCAGCCCCAATGGCAGCAGATGATAGAGACCCGCGCCGAGTTTGCGTACGAGACCCGCTCGAATCATCAGGCGATGGGAAGCCACGACTGCGTCGCCGGGATCGTCCCGCAGAGTTGCGATTAAAGAACGAGATGCTAACATATAGTGCTTGTGTATTTGGTCGGCGAATCAGAGCCCGATGATCCAGATGATATCGCGGTACATGATCCACAGCCCGAGAAACATCAGCATCGAAAAGGCGACCTTGTAGATCGACTCAAGCACTGCGGGCGACACCGGCTTGCCGGCGATCGCCTCGTAGAGATAAAAGACGATGTGTCCGCCGTCGACGATCGGGAACGGGATCAGGTTCATGATAAACAACGCGATCGAAATCGCGGCGAAGAGCTGCAGGTAATTCTGATAATCGGATTTGATCAACGTGCCCGCCGCGCCGAAGATGCGCACCGGCCCCGCCGCGTTATCGATAAACGATATCCGCCCGGAGAACAGGCCGGCGAAGAACGCGGGGTAAATCATGACGTTCTTGATCGTATCATTGTAGGCCGCGCCGAGTACGCCGAAAACCGTATCGTGATTTTGCAAATAATCGCCGCGAATGCTCGCCGCGGAGACGAAGCCCAGGGTTCCGATCTTTTCCGTTTCCAGCTTCGCACGATATTCGCGGTCGCCGACTTTCATGGCGACCGGGGTCGCTTTCGGGAAGCGTTCCGCCATCCGTTCGAAAGACCCCGGAGCCTGCCCGTCAATGCGAATCTCAGAAAGGCGCTTTTGATGTTCGGGGCTGACCGAAACCAGAATCTGATCGCCGACCTGGCGACCGTACTTACGATCAAATACTTCCCGAATGTGCACGATATGTTCGGCCGCCGAAGGTATCTCGACCTGCGCGCGGTGCGAAGGCCAGGGCGCGAGCCAGGGCAGCGTTTCACGATCGACGGTAACCGTGACGGTTTCGCCGTGATTGGCGCCCAGCACGCGCTGCAAATCGCGCACGCTGTGAATGGGCTGGTCTTCTACTTCCAGAATGCGATCGCCGTCGCGCAGATACGGATAGGCCCGCAGCTCGCGCGGCGGAGTCGTGTCGCCGAAGATCGAAGTAAAATTGTATGAGAGCACCTGGTAAAACGGATAGCTCACCATTAAGTACATTTCGCCGGGCATCCGCACGCCGATTTCAGAAGTGCCCGACGAGTTTACGACCGGCGTGACCGTCAGCGCTTTGACTTCGTCGCCCCGCTCCACTTCGAAGTTTAACGGCCGACCTTCCGAAAGTACGATCAGCTTGACCATGTCGTGAAAATCGCCGACCGCTTCGCCGTTGATCGATTGCACCAGGTCGCCGTTGCGCAATCCGCCGGCATAGGCCGGAGATTTTTCGCCGAGGGTTTCATGCAGATACACGCGGGGCGCGAGCGGCCCCGAAAAGACGTGCAGCATCAAAAAGATAGCAAGCCCCAGCACGAGATTCGCGAGCGGTCCGCCCAGAATCGGAATCATCCGCTTGAGCGGTCCCACGCTGAAGAGTCCCCCGGGCACCTTCTCGGTTTGTTCGAAATCCTCGGCGCCGTAAAACTTTACGTAGCCGCCAAGCGGAATGGCGGTCACCTGCCAGGTGGTCTCGCCGATCTTCTTCTTCCAGATTCCGCGGCCATAGCCGACCGAGAAGATCTCGGCCTTGACGCCGACCAGCTTGCCGCCCAGCAGATGACCCAGCTCGTGAATGATAATGCAGACCCCGAGCATCAGGGCCCCGCCGAGAATAAAGATGATCATAAGACTTAATTAACCTGGGGATCGAGACGGGAGCGACACAAACTCCGCAATCAATGCAGCGCCGGCCCCATTTTTCGCGCCGTCTCACGGGCAAGTTCCCGGGCCGCCCGGTCCGCTTCCAGAAAAATTTCCAGATCCGTCCCGGAATTGAGGGGCATGCGATTCAGAACGGCGTCGATCAGGGCCGGAATTCCGGTAAAACCAATGACGTCGTCCAGAAAGAGGCGCACGGCCTCTTCGTTCGCGGCGTTCAACACGGCCGGCGCCGTACCGCCCGCTTCGCCCGCGGCGCGACAGAGCGCGTAACCGGGATAGCGGACCGGCTCGACTTCCGCGAAGGCCAGCTCCGGCCACTGCGGCGGCGCTGTAGCCATGCCATGCGGCGACGGCACCGGATCCGGATACAGAAGCGCGTGCGCGATCGGAAAGACCATATGCGGCCGCGAAGCGCATAGCAGATAGCCCCCGTCGCGGGTTTCGGCCATACCATGCACGTAGCTGTCCTTGTGAATCAGAACGTCCAGTTGCGCGTAGTCGATTGAGAACAGAAAATGCGCTTCGATCAGCTCCAGCCCCTTATTGATCATGCCCGCCGAGTCGACGGTGATCTTGGGCCCCATGCTCCAGGTGGGATGGTTCAGAACCTGCTCGCGCGATACATTCCCGATATCGGCCAGCGGCCAGTCGCGAAAGGGTCCCCCCGAGGCGGTCAGGATCACCCGGCGCAGATGATCCGGACGCAGACCGTAAATCACCTGAAAGATCGCGTTGTGTTCCGAGTCGACCGGCAAAATGACCGGCGCCTGGTCCGCGATTGAAGCGGCGGCGGTCGCGCGATGCCGCTCCTCCAGCAGCGCCCGAATCGCCGGGCCGGCGGTGACCATGGTCTCTTTATTCGCGAGCGCGATTTTAACGCCCAGCCGCAGCGCGAGCATCGTCGCCTGAATGCCGGCCGCGCCCACCACCGCCGTCAGCACAGTGTCCGCACCCGCAGCGACAGCCGCTTCGATCATAGAAAGCGCGCCGTCCGAGCCGCGAAAGAATACGCAACCGGGATGCTCCCGGCGCAAGGCGGCCGAGTGTGCATCGAAGGCGCTTTCCGAAGTAATCGTCGCGAATTTCGTGCGCGGAAAATCATTCAGGATTTCGCGCAGCCGCGAAACGGAGCCGTGCACGCTGACGGCCGCCAGTTCGATTTCGCTCTCCGGAGCGGCCTGGAGAAATTCAAGCGTGGAACCGCCGACCGAACCGGAGGCCCCAAGAACGACGACGCTTTTCGTGCGCCGGGCCGCCCCCGCGTTTAAAAGTTCACAGCAGCGCCCCGAAATCATTTTCGAAATCACGCCTGATGCCCCGTCCGCCTCAGAGCCCGAAGCCGAGCATGGATTTGTACGTAAGATAGAAATAGCCGATCGGCAAACTGAAATAGATCGCGTCCGCGAGATCGAGCATGCCGCCGTGTCCGGGGATCGTCGAAGCCGAATCTTTGATTTTCGCATCGCGCTTCAGCGCGCTTTCGGCCAGATCCCCGAAGATGGAAACGAAGGCGATGACGAACGAGAGCACTCCCACCTCGACCGGATGCATCGGCACCCCCGCAAGCGCGCCGGGCGCGTAGGCGTTCCAGCCGTACAAAAAGCCGATGCCTACCAGTACCGCCATCACGATACCGCCGGCGTAACCTTCGTAGGTTTTCTTCGGAGAAACTTTAAGGCCTGCGTTGTGGCGGCCGAACCAGCGGCCGGCGAAATAGGCACCCGTATCCGTCGAGATCGGCAGCAATGCGAAGAGCACCAGATAGAAGAGACCGTGCTCAAGTCCCATCAGGAGCATACCGTGGCATACTCCCAGCGTCGTATAGACCACGCCGCCGACGCTGACCGCCAGATTGTAGATCGTACCGTCGAGGGGCCGGGTAAGAATCTGGAGTACGCTTGCGAAGATTAAAAATATAAACAGAAACGTCGGCGCCAGATTGTTCCCGTTCGGATAAAACCAGGCCATCAATCCGGAAGCAAAAGCGTCCGGCTCATATCCGCCGCCGGCCGCGGTCTTCATTGCGAGAAATTGCGCGTAATATCCCACGACGATCAGGCCCGCGAAAAAAGCGCCGAGTTTACGAAAGGGGCGCCCGTCGATTCCGCGATCCGTGAGATGATAGAACTCGTACAGTCCCATCTGCGAAAATAAAAACAGCAGCGCGAAGAGCAGGATCCAGTTGAAGACGTCGCTGTACAGCGCGCCGCAGGCCAGGCCGCCGATCGTGATTCCGGAGAGAATTCGTTTGGCTGTTTCGTTCATAAGTTTTCGTGCCTTCAGGCGCCGGAAATCCGCGTCCCCTATAACCCGCCGAAACGACGGTGTCGCCCCTGGAACCACTCGATGGCTTCGATCAGATTTTCCTCATTAAAATCGGGCCAGAGGGTATCCGTCACGTATATTTCGGAGTATGCGCACTGCCAGAGCAGGAAATTCGAGATCCGGCTTTCCCCTCCCGGACGAATCAGGAGGTCCACCGGCGGCAAGGGGTGCGTATACAGGTGGCGTTCGAATTCCGCCTGCCCGATCGCAGCAGTGGCTTTACGTTTGTGCCCCGCCGCCTGCAGGGCCAGGCGTTCTTTCAGTACGGCCGTCGCGGCCTGCAGGATTTCTTCGTGGGAACCGTAGTTGACGCAAAAATTCGCGGTGAGCCGCGAAAACCCGGCGGTCTTTTCCACGGCCTTCTGGATCTGACGCCGGCTGGGCCCGGGAAGCTTGCCAAGATTGCCGGACGCATGAACGCGGATCTCTTTCTCAACGCAGTGCGCGAGATGCCGGTCGAAGAATTCGTTGAATAATTTCCAGATCGCATTGACCTCGCGGGTCGGCCGTTTCCAGTTTTCCGTCGAAAAGGCGTAGAGCGAAACGACCGGCACACCCAGCTCGATAAAAAAATCGATCTGTCGGGTTAGGTTCTCCCCGCCGGCGCGATGGCCCTCGGAGCGGCTTAGACCGCGGGATTTGGCCCAGCGCCCGTTGCCGTCAAGAATGATGGCGATGTGCTGCGGGAGCGTTTCGGAATCGACCCTGGCCAGCAATTTAGAGTGCACACCGGGATCAACCGCCTGTTGCACACGACGGGCTGCGGAAATGGATGATCGGCGGGCGGGCATGGAGTCGCGCGAGCCTGCCTCAAACGGAAAGAATGCTTTCCTCTTTCTGAGCGGCCTGCTCTTCGCCCTTTTTGATACAGGCGTCGGTCAGCTTCTGCACTTCATCCTGCGCGCCTTTGATTTCGTCTTCGGATACGCCGGCGGTTTTGAGCTTCTTCAGCTCTTCGTTCGTATCGCGGCGGATATTGCGCACGGCCACCCGCGCGTCTTCCATGCGTTTCTGGACCTGCTTGACCAGCTCCTGACGACGCTCCATCGACAGCTCAGGCAAAAACAGGCGAATCGCCGTCCCGTCGTTTTGGGGCGTGAGACCCAGATCGCTTTTCAATATGGCTTTTTCGATATCGCCCATCGAACCCTTATCGAACGGCGATATCAGCAGCATGCGCGGCTCCGGAGCCTGAATGGTCGCCATCTGATTCAGCGGAGTCATCGCACCGTAGTATTCGACGCTGATTTGATCGAGCATGGACGGCGTGGCCCGGGTTGAGCGGATATTGGCCAGATCGCGCTTGAGCGCTTCCAGGCTTTTCTCCATGCGGTCTTCCGCTTCTAACAGAATCTCGTCCGCGCTTTGTTCCGTGTCTGACATATTTCGTTCCGAATCGAAGGTTTGCGAAGGCCTGGAGCGAACGGCCTCAGGCGAATTTCAGTTCGCAGTCCGCAGCGATATAAGTTCCGATGCGGCTGCCGGTGATCAGTTTCTTCAGATTGTCCTGCTTGAAAATATCGAAAACGATAATCGGCATATCGTTTTCCATACAGAGCGTGAGGGCGGTCGTATCCATTACTTTGAGTCCGCGCTGAATCGCTTCCATGTATGAGATCTGATCGAAGAGCTTCGCGTTCGAATCCTTATTCGGATCCGCGTCGAATACGCCGTCCACTTTGGTGGCTTTGAGAATGACTTCGCAGCCGCTCTCCACTGCGCGCAAAGCCGCGGTCGTGTCGGTCGTAAAGTACGGATTGCCGGTGCCCGCCGCGAAAATCACGATACGGTTTTTCTCGAGATGACGCATGGCCCGCCGCCGAATATAGCTCTCGGCGATGTTTTTCATTTCGATCGCGCTTTGTACCCGCGTATGCAGGCCGACTTTTTCGCAGCCTTCCTGGAGAGCCAGAGCGTTGATCACCGTGGCCAGCATACCCATATAGTCGGCCGTGGTGCGTTCCATGCCGTGCTCGGCGGTCGTCTGCCCGCGCAGGATATTGCCGCCGCCGATCACCACCGCCAGACTGATGCCGTGCTCCTGGCACAGCTTGATCTGCTCGGCGATGACCGCGACTTTGCTGTAATCGATTCCGGTTTTGCCGAAAGCTTCGCCGGAGAGTTTTAATAAAACCCGTTTGTAAGGAAATCCTCTGTCGTTCGAAGCGCTCATAGGATCCATCACAACCGGAATCGGCTCAGCCTACCTGGTAGCGGGAGAATCGCGCGACGGTGATATTCTCGCCGAATTTCGCGATGTACTGTTTCACCAGATCCTGCATGGTCATCTTGGGATCTTTGATATAGGCCTGTTCGAGCAGACAGACTTCGGAGGCGTATTTTTTCAATTTGCCCGGAATGATCTTCTCGATGGTCTTTTCGTCTTTGCCTTCTTTGGCGAGCTGCTCGCGATAAACCGCTTCTTCTTTCTTCAGCTCTTCTTGCGGGAGCTCGTCGGAAGTCAGCGCCAGCGGGTTGGCCGCGGCGATCTGCATGGCGATGTCTTTGCCGAGGGTCTCGAAGTCGTCGTTTTTGGCGACGAAGTCCGTTTCGCAGTTGATCTGAACGAGGACGCCGATGCTGCCGCCGGCATGTATATAAGAAAAAACGCGCCCGACCGCAGTGTCGCGATCCATGCGTTTAACCGCTTTCGCCAGACCTTTCTTGCGCAGGCTCTCGGCCGCTTTTTCCAAATCGCCTTTCGTTTCCACGAGGGCTTTTTTGCAGTCCATCATGCCCGCGCCGCTCATCTCGCGGAGTTTTTTGATATCGTCAGTGCTTACGTCAGCCATAATTCTCTGGGGTACCTTATCGAATGAATTTCAGTAATCCGGACCAGAGCCCCGGCAATCGTTCACGTTTTTCAATCCCGGCAGTACCGGCGTACGCGAGCGACTGTTTCGAGGCCCCCGGGGTTTTCAGGCGCCGGCTTCCGGCGTCGGGGCGGCGGGCGTGTCTCCGGCGCTCGCTTCCGCGTCCGCAGCGGCGGCCGTTGCCGCGGCGTTCGCTTCGTCCATGATGAATTCGCCGGTTTCGTCGTATTCACCTTTGTAACGCGCGTCGGCTTTTTGAATCTCTTCAGCGTCCATCGAAGCGTCGTCGTCCGTAAACTCGGCGCCCGAAGAGATGCCCTGGGTGCCTTCGATCACGGCGTCGGCCATGGTCTGCAGGAAAAGCGAAATGGCGCGAATGGCGTCGTCATTGCCCGGAATCGGATAGTCGATCAGGTCGGGGTTGCAATTCGAATCGACGACCGCGAAGATCTTGATGCCCATCTTGCGGGCTTCCTGAATGGCGATGCTTTCTTTCGAAGGATCGATGACAAACATGATTTCGGGAATCGTCTGCATGTCCTTGATCCCGCCCAGGTTCTTGCGCAGCTTGTCCAATTCGCGCTGCAGCTCGAGCGCTTCTTTTTTCGTCCGCGCTTCCTGGTCGAAGCTGCCGCTCTCTTCCATCGCCTCAAGGCGCTTCATACGCGCGGTGGATTTTTTCACGGTCGCCCAGTTGGTCAGAAGACCGCCCGGCCAGCGATTGTTAATATAGAACATCCCGCAACGCTGCGCTTCGCGTTCAATGGCGGTGCGTGCCTGCTTCTTGGTTCCGACAAACAGAATCTTTTCGCCGCGATGCGAATACTCGCGCAGAGCCACATAGGCCAGTTTGGCCATCTGTACGGTCTTTTGCAGATCGATGATGTGAATCCCGTTCCGCGCGGTGAAGATGTACGGAGCCATCTTCGGGTTCCACTTGCGGGTCTGATGACCGAAGTGTACGCCCGCTTCGAGCAGGTTTTTCATGGAAATAGTCGACATCTTTAACTTCGTCCCTTGCGATAGAGCACGTACGCGGCGACTGCGAATCCCAGCAGCCCGCCCGGCGTTAGCTGTATCTCCAATTTTGTGATAAAATAAAAGTCCTTAATCAAAGTCAGAGGTTCGTCGCCGAACAGGGGCAGATTCAAAAAGCCCAGTCCGAAGATCTGCTCCAGCAGCGATCCCGCAACCGTACCGATCATGAGTCCCAAAAAGAGGACCAGCAGTACAAAACTGATGGAATATTTTACCATTCCACACGTTTCCCGGCCAGAGTTTTGCTCGTGGCACGACCGTCAATTCTTTCCCGCACGTCCTGGCCCTGGAATATTCGGATCCACCGCGATTCGGGGACCGATTCCGGCCCGGGCCCCGCGCCTGGCGATTTTATTGAACTCACAGACCGGCCACCGCGACCAATAATGCTGGACAGTCGCCGCGTGTCCCCTCTGATTCGGAAGCGGCCGGACAGCATGACCGGCACTCGAAACACCATGAATTCTCACTCGATCTTCTCCAAAAATCGTCTGCGCAGCGGCACCCCGCGCTCCCTCTCCGGCCTGGTGGTGACGGCCCTGCTCGTCCTGGGAGCCGCCGGCTGGCTGCTCGTCTTTTCCGTGCCCGCCCCGCTGCTCGCTCAAAACGACGGTTGCTATATCTGCCAGGGGAAACCCTTCACCTACGTCAAATTCGAAGGCAAAGACAACTGGGATAAGCGCAAGAAAGCCGAAGCCTGCGGCTGTAAGGTCGGAGGCACCACCTCCAGCTGCGACGCGGCGAATTATAAGATTCTCTGCGAAGTGAAATAGACCCGGCCCCGGCCGCCTGTCCCGGACCTCTTCGGACCGGCCGCATTTCCGTTTTGATTTTTCTGCTTTACAAACCCCTTGTTTGGAACGATCGTTCCAAACAAGGGGTTTCAATGAAAGCATTTCTATTCGCACTTCGTTTCGCGGCGATTCTCTGGTTTATCTGGGGGCTTGTGCACATCTTCGCCGGAGTCATGACAATCGGACAGATTCTACAGGGCGACACGCCAGCGGCCATTCACGGGATTACGAGCGCCGTCGAGGCGTCGACGCTGCAGCAGGAGTATCCGGAATCCGTGTCGGCAATCCTGAAACAGCACGGCTGGAACCTGCTCTGGGCCGGCATCGTCACTTTTGTCGGGGGAATCTTCATCTGGCGTAGAAACGCCCTGGCGGTTTTGATTACTGCAGCGACCGGCGGCTTGCTGGATATGGGTTATTTCATATATATCGATTTGCCGGGACTCGCTCTGCCGCCCGGCCCGCAGATGACCTGGATTTGCGCCTTAGCGATCTTGATCAGTCTGTTCGTCTATTTCAAAACCGACCGACTGCAATCGCTTTCCTGAAATCGCTTGCGAAGCACGGCGGGGATCAAAATTCTCAGCCGTGCCCAGTGAAAAGCAATTCGACCAGGCGGAGGTCATGCGAAAGGCGATGCTCTTGTTCTGGAAACAGGGGTATCACCATACCTCGGTCCAGGATCTGGTGAATGAACTGGGCATCAGCCGCGGCAGCCTGTACGATACTTTCGGAGGAAAAAAACAGCTCTTCGATCGCGCGCTGGACCTGTATCGTCAGTCGAATCGCGACGGATTGCGGGGCTTCTTGAAAACGCAGGATAGAGTCCGGCCCGCCCTGCGCGCGGTGTTTCAGAAAATCGTCGAAGACGATTGCGCGGATCCGGATTGCAAAGGCTGTTTCATCGCGAATACCACGACGGAATTATTGCCCGACGATGCGGAACTTCTGAAAAAGCTCGCGTTACACAAAAAGAATACGGAGCAGGATTTCTACGAATTGCTCCAACGAGGCGTGGACTCCGGCGAAATCCCCCCGGGGAAAGATCTGCGGGCCATTGCCGGACTCTTGTATATGTTGATGCAGGGACTACGAGTAGTTGGCAAAACAAAACCCGCTCAAAAAAAGACCATGACGGCGCTGGAACAAATCCTGTCGATACTGGATTGATCGCCAGGTAATTTCGAAGCCCACTTCAGACCGGAAAGATGCCGTGCTTGCGTGCCGGTCGCAACACCTCTTTATTATCGAAAGTTAAGTCGAGTACGCGTTTGATAATGGCGGGGGTATCGCGGGGATCAATGATGTCGTCGACGCCGAAGAGCGCCGCGGCCCGCTCGGGTGTCACTTCCGAACGGTAGGCGGATTCCAGTTCGGCGCGTTTCGCGGCCGCTTCTTCCGGCGGCAGTTTCGCCAGCTGATTGCCGTACATAATATTCACCGCGCCTTCCGCGCCCATCAGCGCTATCTCGGCCGTGGGCCAGGCGGCGAGATAGTCCGGCTCAAACGCCCGGCCGCACATGACGAAGTACCCCGCACCATAGGCTTTGCGTACGATAAAGGTCAGCTTTGGCACGGTGGCGCGGCTGACGGCGAACAGCAAACTGGCCCCGTGACGAATGATTCCCGCCCGCTCGACGCGGCTGCCGACGAGAAAGCCCGGCACGTCCTGTAAGAAAACCAGCGGCAGGCCGAAGGCGTCACAGATCGAAACGAAACGCGCGGCTTTATCCGAGGCGTCGTTTTCGAGCACGCCGCCGAGGTGCGCGCTCTGGCTCGCGACCACGCCCACGGGATAGCCACCGACCCGCGCGAAGCAGGTAATGACGCTCCCGCCGAAGCGCGACATATAGCCCAGGCTTTCGCCCGCATCGACCAGTAAATCGATCACGCCCTGCATATCGAAGGGGCGGCCAGGATCGTCCGGCACAATGCTCAGTAGCGCATCGTCCGCGCGACCGCTGTATTCGGCCGCGGACTCTGCCGCGGAATCGCCAGGCGCCTTCGGCTGCGTCAGAGGTGGAGCCTCCTCGCAATGCGAAGGAAAATACGATAAATAGCGGCGACACAGGGCGAGTGCCTCTTCATCGGAATCGGCGCCGATATGCGCGACCCCCGAACGGGTGAGATGCACGTCGGCTCCGCCCAGATCCTGTTCGCTGACGGTTTCGTTTAAGACTGCTTTCACCAGCGGCGGACCGCCCAGCGCCAGAGTGCCCTGCTCCCGAACCATAATCACGCAGTCCGCAAGCGCCGGCACATAGGCGGTCCCCGCGGCCCCGGGTCCCAAGACCACGCTCACCTGGGGCACGACTCCGGACAGGGTAACCTGCTCGCGAAACAGATAGCCGGTCGACGCGAAGAAGCTGCCGCCCATCTCCTGCACCCTGGCCCCGCCGGAGTCGATCAGCCAGACCACCGGGCGCTTATGTTTCGCCGCGAGTTCGCGTACTTTCGCGCACTTCGCTTCGCCGGTGCGCCCCATGGTTCCGGCCAGCACCGTAAAATCGTAAGCGATCACCAGTACGTCGCGGCCGTCGATTCGGCCCCAGCCCGTGACCACGCCGTCCGCGGGCGCGGAGCGGTCTTTCAAATCCCGGGCGACTCCGGCGTGATCGGCGTGCAGGCCGATTTCAAAAAAACTATCGGAATCAAAGAGCAGCGCCAGCCGTTCGCGTACATTCAGTCTTCCGCGCTGCTTTTGTTTTTCGAGGGCTTTCGCCCCGCCCATGTCCCGGGCGATTTTTTTGAGTTCTGCAAGCCTGGCGATACGATCGGGGTTCATTTATTTTTAAACAGAAAAATCAATTAGTAACAGCAAAAAAACCGACGCCCGCCATCAGCGCAGATCGAGACCGGCCTGCCGATAGACTTCCCGCGCGATGATCAGGCGCTGGATCTGTGAGGTCCCGCCGCCGATTTCGATCAGCTTCGCGTCGCGCATGAATCGCTCCACCCCGTACTCGCGAATATAGCCGTAGCCGCCCAGGAGCTGAATCGCATCGAGGGTCGCTTTTACGCAGGACTCGCTGGCGAAGAGCTTGCTGTACGAAGCGCCCAGAGTCACATTCTGCCCGGCTTCCAGCTTACGGGCCGCGTCGTAGGCCAGCAGTCGGCAAATGTAGAGCTGCATACTGATGTCGGCGACCATCGCCTGCACGAGCTGAAAGCCGCCGATCTTCTTTCCGAACTGCGAACGCTCGCTCGTGTATTTCAGGGCGATATTCAGCGCGCCCTGGATCAGGCCGATGGGCAGGCCGGAAAAAAGCGTGCGTTCCATATCGAGGCCCTGCAGCGCCAGATAGCCGCCCTGCCCTTCTTCCCCGAGCAGATTCTCCGCGGGTACCTCGCAGTCTTCGAAAAAGAGCTCGCTCGTGGGACTCGCCCGCATGCCCATCTTTTCCATGGGCTGGCCGCTTGAGAATCCCGCGAAGCCGCGTTCCACGATGAACGCCGAGATGCCCTTATGCGCGCTGTCGGCCGGACCCGTGCGGGCCATGACCATAATCGTATCCGCAACGCTGCCGTTCGTAATAAAGGTCTTGCTGCCGTTTAAAATATACCGGTCGCCTTTTTTCACCGCGCGGGTTTGCAGATTCATCGCGTCGGAACCGTTGCCCGGTTCAGTCAGCGCCCAGGCCGCCAGCTTTTTGCCCGTGCACAGGTCCGGCAAGAACCGCTGGCGCTGCTCTTCGCTCGCAGCCTTGTAGATATTATAGGCGCCTATAAACGCATGCGCTCCGAAGCTCAGAGCCGTCCCTCCGCAATTGCGGGCCAGCTCTTCCATGACGAGTACGCCCGAAAGAAACGACGCGCCCGCGCCGCCGTACTCTTCGGGAATAATGATCCCCAACAGGCCCGCCTCGCCCAGCTTGCCGAAAACGTCGGCCGCAAATTCTTCGTTACGATCCAGGCGATCGGCAATGGGCGCCAGTTCGCCGTCGGAAATCGAAGCGACTAAATCGCGTATGCTGCGCTCGTCGTCAGTGAGCGCGGCCACCTGATCGGCGGACGGCATAGACGCGGCAGAGGCGGATTCTTGAGGAACGACGGGGTTTGTGGAAGCGGTCGACATGCCCGTACTCTGCGCCGGCCGGGTCAGAATTCAAATGCTTTTATACCCGGAACGGCGCCATAGCAATTTTCGGGATCGGCCATCCATTCGATTTCGTGATTCAGCGCGATCGCCGCGTGCAGCGCCTGGCCGGAAGTCAGCCCGGCCCGCGCAACCCCCGATTCGGCCACTGCTGATCGCGAGTATTCCAGCACGTCCAGCGCCCGGCCCAGATCTTCGCCCCGCAACGGGAGAATCTCGCGAAAGAGGCCGTCCAGCCCGTTCCAGAACTCGCGCAGGCTTGCAGCGTCCCGGCGTTCGAGGAAAAACTGCTGCACGGTTTCGAGCGCCGCGGCGCTGGTATAGATCTGGCCTTCGGCCTGCACATGACGCTGTAGGCGCTGATTGAGGGCCGCACCCGGGGGCTGATCGGTCGCCAGCAGCAACAGACACGCGGGATCCAGATAGACGCGCACGGGGTCCGGAGCATTCATGAAAAGCGCGGAGCCGCCAGAGCCCGGAATATGTCTGCGGGGGTTTCTTCTATATATAGGTGCTGTTCCAGAACGCGGAGCGACTGGAACTCTCGAATCGAAGCCGCTGGACGATAGACTTCTTCAAAGGCGCTCCGTACCAGGTCGCCGACAGACCTCCGACGCCGATCGGCCAGCCCGGTCAGGAATTCGTGCTGCTCGTCGGTCAGGAGAATCTGAACGCGCCTGGTATACTCGGCCATAGCACCGATCAGCGTCGCCTGCGCCCGCCGGCTGTCAATGGCAATCCGGCCAGACCAGGCCTGGAGAGCGGCGTTTTGTGATTGCCTCCGGGCCGGGATCGCGACTCACTCCCCCTGATTCATGTCTGCCTTCTGGTTCGTCTGCATATTGCTGCTCTTACTGGCGGCCCTGGGACATTTCGGCCTGCCCGAGAAACGACTGCCGCCGCCCCCGGAACCGACTCCGGCCCAGATCATGCCCGGCGCCGAGCCGTGGCGCTTCGAGGGCGATTCCGGCATTGCGTTTTTGATCTGCCACGGCTTTCGCGGCAGCCCGTTCAACGTAAAACCACTCGGCGAATTCATTCACAGCCTGGGGCATACCGCCATCGGGGTACTGCTGCCGGGTCACGGCACGCGCATCGAAGATATGGCGAAGAGCCGCTTCTATCATCTCGTCGACTTCGTGGAGACTCACTATCTGGCGGAGCGTTCCAGATATCGAAAGATCTTTTTGGTCGGCTTTTCGATGGGCGGTACGGTTTGCCTGCGGGTGGCCGCCCGCAACGCACACACCTTTCGGCCCGCCGGCATCATCACGATCTCTTCGCCGGTTTTTTTCAACGGCTTCTTTAACGGACGCTTCATCATGCACCAGCCGGGCACGGCGGTCAGCGGGATTCTGCGTCATCTCAAACCGATCATGCCCATGGGGGACCGACCGCGCGGCACCGAAAAACTGAGTCCCTGGGTCGGCTACGCGCGCGAAGTTTCGATCGAAGCCCTGCACAGCTTTAAGCTGGCACTGCGCGAAGTGCGTCGGGGCCTGGGCCGCATTTCCGTTCCGTACTGTTCGATCATCGCCGCGAACGATCGCACTGTCTCGCCGGAAAACCAGATCTATATTCACAACCATATCCAGAGCCGCGAAAAGCGCGCCTTTATGTTCATACTTCCGCCGGACCTGTCGACCATGCACACGCTGCTGACGCACGTGCGCGCCAGGGCCCGGGTCTTTCGTTATATAGAATCGTTTATTCGCGACACCCTCGAAGAATCCGGCGAACTCTCCGGTCACGAAGCGCGCGGAAAATTCAGCGCCGGCCGCAGCCGCGGATTCTGGCGACGACTGCTGGGTACGCGCGAGCCGGGTCTGCGGCGTCCGGACAATCTGGTCGATCCGGAATTCCGTCGCGGCGATCGTCGCGGCTCCGCCTGAATCATCGTTCGCTTATTCCGGCCCGTAAATCAAACGCGAAGCGGCCGGCTCAATCCCGATAGCCGGCCGAATCCCCGCGCCGCGGGTGCGAGGGCTCGCCGCGTGTTCCACTTGCCAGCGGGTGCTCTCGGGAAATTCTGGCATATATGAAACATACGATCGTGGTCTCTGATAAATTCGACGCCGAAGGCATCGCGCGTCTGAAATCAGAAAGCAACTTAGAGGTGGTCTATGAAGGCGGCCACTCGCGCGAACAACTGCTCGATATCATCGGCAACGCCCACGGTCTTATTATTCGCTCGGCCACGAAAGTCGACGAAGAGGTGCTCGCGAAAGCCGAAAACCTGAAGATTATCATTCGCGCCGGCGTCGGCGTAGATAATATCAATATTCCCGAAGCTTCGCGTCGCGGCGTCATCGTCATGAACGCGCCGGGCGGTAACACCGTCTCGACCGCCGAGCAGGCACTGGCGCTGATCTTCGCTTCCGCGCGCAAGACGCCGCAGGCCAACGAATCGATGCACGGCGGCAAGTGGGAGAAAAGCAAATTCAAAGGCATCGAGCTTACGGGCAAAACCCTGGGCGTAGTCGGTCTGGGTCGCATCGGCAAAGAAGTCGTTAAACGCGCGAAGGGCCTGCGCATGAATGTGATCGGATTCGATCCGTATATTCAGGCATCGAATCTGGCGAGCCTGGAAATCGACATCGTTTCGAAAGAAGAAATCATCAAGCAGTCTGATTTTATCACGGTGCACACCCCGCTGACCGATACGACCCGCGACCTGGTCAACAAAGACAATCTGAAAGATCTCAAGAAAGGCGTGCGCCTGGTCAACTGCGCTCGCGGCGGCATTTATAACGAAGACGCTCTGGTCGAGGGCCTGGAGTCCGGTCAGATCGGCGGGGTGGCGCTCGACGTCTTCGGGAAGGAACCTCTCGATCCGAATCATCCGCTGATCAAATTCGACAACGCCATTCTCACTCCGCACCTGGGCGCTTCAACCGGCGACGCGGAGTTCGCCGTCGCCATGGAGACGATCGACGAATTGATCGATTATTTCAAGCTGGGCGTCGCACGCAACGCTCTCAACTTTCCGACCGTCGATCCCGATTCGATGGACTTCCTCAAGCCCTACTTCGCCGGCGGCCAGCCCATCGGCAAATTGCTCGGGCATATGCTGCAGGGCGATCCGGCGTCTATTCGCATCGACTACTGCGGAGAGATTTCGAAGTACATGACGCAGCCCGTCACCACTTCGATTCTAACCGGCGCTCTCAGCCTGGCGCTCGGCGACGAGGTGAACGTGGTGAACGCACCGGTCCTCGGCAAAGATCGCGGCATCGAAGTGAACGAACACAAGACCGCCGAAGTGAAAGGCTTTTCCAGTTTCGTACGCGTCACCTTTACTTCGGCGAAGGGCGACAAAACAGAACTGGAAATGACCGCCATGAAAGGCGAAGCCATGGTTTTTTCGATGTTCGGGCTGCCGCTCGAGTTCAAACCGGAAGGCATCGTGCTCGTCCTCAAAAACCGCGATATGCCCCGCATGGTCGGTCACATCGGTATGGCCCTCGGCGAAAGCGACGTGAACATCGCGCACTTAGAACTCAGCCGGGATTCGAAAGGCGGCACCGCTTATTGCGTCGTAACCATCGACGACCTGATGAGCAAAGAGGCCCTCGAGAAAGTCTCACAACTCGAAAACGTATTTGATGTTGTGCAAGTCGACCTGCGCTAAGCAGGTCGACTTAGTTCGCGGATCTGCGCTAAGCAGATCGACTTAGTTCGCGGATCTGCGCTGAGCAGATCGGCTTACCTCGCGGATCTGCGTTGAGCAGGACCTTTCATCCTTCTCGGGTCCCACGACGGCCGCGCTCCTGGTCAGCCACGGATTGCACGGATGGCACGGATCTTTCCGAGCGCTGAGCACAGCCTTAATATTCCTGGCTTCCGCTGGTTTACGCCTTTCTGAGAATAGTGCGACGGGCCCCAGCGCATCCCTCGCTTCATCCATCCACGGCATCCGTGCCATCAGTGAAATCCGTGGCAATTAAATCGGGCGTTTCACAGGAAATCCGTCGTGTTTGCTATGCAGCCGGCTCGCGGGTACCCGCTGAGCAAGACGGCCAGATTCCAGCGGGCCCGCAACGACCGCACTCCCGGTTGGCCACGGATGGCACGGATGTCACGGATCTTTCCCGGCGCTGAGCACAGGCGTTAAAGCGCAGCCTGATCCCATTTGAACCTTTCGGAGAGAGGGTCGGCGGGCCCCAGCGCATCCCTCTCTTCGTGCACCCACCCCATCCGTGCCATCAGTGAAATCCGTGGCAAATAAACCGGACGTTTCACGGGAAATCCGTTATGTCCCCCTTCCGATTGATTCGCAGACACTATCGACTCCGAAAAAGCCCTTGAAATCCAGCCGATAACGCCCCGCGCATCGAGACCGCTGTTCGGATCTCTGCTGGATTATGTCGGATTGCTGGCCCGGGACGCGTGAAACATGCGAAAACCACCCGGACGAGCGGCGGAAACCGGGTCAAAAAAACATCAAAATCATTAGTTTTTTGTTAACACAAGCCGGAGTTTCCCGTCTGATAAGACATAAAAAAGGTGTGAGCAAAGCAAAACAAGATCGCATTTTTATGCAGCGCACAAAATCTGCCAGAATTCGGTCCTGAAGGCCGTATTTTTTCGTATTGAATACTCGTCAAAAGACGCAGCGCACAATAAAGCTGAAAAAACGCCGGGATTCTGTCACCCTGATCTGTTATAAACTGTATATCACCGTAGCATGCCGATGAACGCACTCGCAATCGATCCCAAGAATCATATCCAGAATCACTCCCGCTACAACTCCGGCCATCACGCGCCCGGCGGCGGGTTTCGAAACTATCCGCAACTGGAGCCGCGCAACCCGCCGGCGCTAAAGGCGGCCGGCTGGATCCTTGGCCGGGCGCTGCGTTCCCTGCAGGGCTTCGATCCGACTCCGATCCAGAAAATCAACCCAGCCGATCTGGCCGGGCCGGCCCCGCGCCATCCGCAAACGTACTGGCTGGGACACGCCAGCACCCTGATTCGCATCGGCAATCAACTGGTACTTACGGACCCGGTGTTCAGCAAAACCATCGGCCCCACTCGCTTCGCGGGAGTTCGCCGGCTCACCGAAAATCCCATCGAAATTGAAGAGCTGCCCCGGGTGGACAGCGTCCTGATTTCGCACGACCACTACGATCATCTGGACGCGGAAGCCATTCGCGAACTGGAGCGGCGCTTTCGGCCGTGGTGGTTCGTACCCCTGGGAGTGGGCGCCATTCTCGAGGATCTGGGGATCGCCCGGGTCTGCGAGCTGGATTGGTGGCAATACCTGCAGCATGGCGAGCTCACCTTTCACTGCCTCCCGGCCCGACACTTCTCGGGACGCGGGCTTTTCGACCGCGACCAGACGCTGTGGGCCAGCTGGGCGATTACGCCCTCCCGGGAAATATCCCGCAGCCGCGCCTCGATCTTCTTTGCCGGGGATACCGGCTATGGACCGCACTTCAAAGAAATCCGCGAGGTAATCGGCCCGATCGACCAGGCCCTGCTGCCCATCGGCGCCTATCTACCGCGCTGGTTTATGCAGCCGGTTCACATTGATCCCGCCGAGGCCATCGAGTCCTTCCTGGATCTCGGCGCGGAGCGGATGCTCGCCATTCACTGGGGCACCTTCGATCTGGCGGATGAAGCCATTCACGAGCCCCCCCGGGAACTGGAACGCATGATCGCATCCCGCGGCCTCGCGCGGGAGCGCTTCGCGATTCTGCCGGTCGGCGGATCTCTGAGCCGCTAAGCTGTGACAGAGCGAACCGTTCGCTGCAATTCAGTTGACACAGCGGCCATTTTCAATATTTTGCTTTTTTTCGGAGCTATCTGCAGCTGAATGCGGATTCCGGCGCCGTATGATCGAGCAACGCGCCGTGGTCCGTCGTCTCAAGTCAGAATCGAGGTAATACATGAAGACCCAGATGGAAAAGATTCCCGGCATTGAAAATACGCCTGCAATCTATCGCAATCTCAGTTACGACGACATCTTTCAACACGAACAAAAGAAAGGCGAAACGACCGAAACCGCGCAGGGCGCGATGACCGTCGACACCGGCATTTTCACGGGACGTTCGCCGAAAGATAAATTCCTCGTCGAAGAGCCGGGCAGCAAAGACAATCTGTGGTGGGGAAAGATCAACCAGCCCTGCTCCCAGGAAGTTTTCGACGAACTGCACGGCCGCGTGAAAGAATATCTCTCCGGCAAAGAACTGTACGTCTTCGACGGCTTCGCGGGCGCGCGCAAGAGCACCCGGATGAGCCTGCGAGTGGTTACCGAACGCGCCTGGCAACACCACTTCTGCACGAATATGTTTATCGAGCCCACCGAATCCGAGCTCGAAAACTTCGAGCCGACTTTTACGATCTTAAACGCCTCCGGTTTGAAAAATCCGGACTACGAAAAACACGGCCTGAATTCTGACGTCTTCGTGCTCTTCGATCTGGCGAAGCGCATTGCGATCATCGGCGGCACCGAATACGGCGGGGAAATGAAGAAAGGCATCTTCTCCGTAATGAACTACTACAAGCCACTCGAAGGCATTCTGACGATGCACTGCTCCGCGAACGTCGGCAAAGAGCGCGGCGACTCTGCGCTCTTCTTCGGCCTGTCCGGCACGGGTAAAACCACCCTTTCGACCGACCCCAAACGTCCGCTGATCGGCGACGACGAGCACGGCTGGGACGACGAAGGCATCTGGAATTTAGAAGGCGGTTGCTACGCGAAAGCGATCAACCTGAATCCCGACGACGAGCCGCTGATCTACAACGCGATCAAACGCGACGCGCTGCTGGAGAATGTGAAGCTGAACAGCGACAACACCGTCGATTATTCTTCTTCCGAAAAAACCGAAAACACCCGTGTAAGCTATCCGATTCACCATATTCCGAACCGGATCGAAAGCGGAGTGGCCGGTCATCCCGAAAACATCATCTTCCTGACCTGCGATGCGTTCGGCGTTCTGCCCGCGGTTGCGCGTCTGTCGCCCGAGCAGGCGATGTATCACTTCCTCTCCGGCTACACCGCTAAAGTAGCGGGCACCGAGCGCGGCGTCACCGAACCGACCGCCACCTTTTCGGCCTGCTTCGGCGCGGCTTTCATGACCCTGCATCCGACGAAATATGCGGCGCTGCTGGGCCAAAAAATGAAACAGCACAACGTGAAAGCCTATCTGGTGAACACGGGCTGGGCCGGCGGACCGTACGGCGTGGGCAGTCGGATGAAAATCAAGCTGACCCGCTCGATCATCGACGGCATCTTCGACGGCACGCTGGATCACGAAGACTATACCACCAACGAAATTCTGAATCTCAGCATTCCGAATTCAATGGGCGACGTGAAGTCCGACCTGCTGCACCCCTGGGCCTCCTGGTCCAGCCGCGAAGAGTACGACGCGCAGGCGAAGAAGCTCGCCGGCATGTTTGTCGACAACTTCAAGCAGTACGTCGATGGGTCGCATGAATTCGACTTCACGGCGCACGGCCCGAAAGTCTGAGCGCGTATTTCAAAAACCGCATACGCTGAAACGAAACCCGGTCCGAATCTGGACCGGGTTTTTTTCGGCCTGCTCGTATTTCGCGAAACTGGAGCCTTCGCCGCTTCCCCGTCTTCCAGCGCGAAACCGGAGCACAATCAAATCTGGCGCGAAATCGCGCGGCTCGCGTTTCGGTCTGTCGATCCTGCATCTGCCGTATGCCTGTAGGCGACGCTCATCAGTGAAAGATCGTCTTTGATTTCGCCGGTACTCTGGATCGCCTCGTATATCGCCTGGATATCTCCGCGACTGGCTTCCACACTGCGCAAAAACAGATTGGGGTCTTCATTCATGATCACCTCGCCGTCGCTTTCCGTTTTCATCAGCAGGTCGTCGCGACCGTCGGAGCCGATCACGACCACATCGCCGGGCTGTAGCTGGAATTCATGATGGGCGACGTCGCGCCGGTACCAGTGCGCGCCGAGCTTGTGGGTGATCGGCACCCGGTCGAGAAAAGACGCGCGGCCGTCGCGAAAGAGTACCGCCGGCGGGTGATCCCCGTTGATCATATGAATGCGGCCGCTGTCGTCTTCGATGATACCGAGCATCACCGACATTAGCATATAACCATGAAAGCTTTCGAATACCCGGTGCAGTTCCTGAAAGCTGCGCATCAACCAGACGTCGGGCGCGAGGGCCGCGGTTTCGACGTTCACTTCGGTGCCGGCGATCAGAGATTCTACCACCGCGCCGAAGACCAGCGCGCCCCCGGCGCCCTGTAAAGATTTGCCCATCGCGTCGCCCTGAAAGAAGACTGTGCAGGAACGTCCCTGGAGCTGCACGCTGCGAGCCACGTTGATGTCGCCGCCGATTTGTTCGCTCCACTTCTTATACTGAAAACGCTTCAGCTGCCGGACCAGACTATGAATTTGAATCGTCGCGCTCGATACGGCGGTGGCGGCCAGCGGCTGAATCAAAAGCGCGGTCAAATAATAATCGCAATCCTGCGCGACTTTCAGTTCCTGCACTCGTTCGAGGGTGGCTTCCAATTCCGCCGTACGTTCCACAACGCGTTGCTCCAGATCATCGTACAGAATCGCGTTTTCAAGCGATACGGCCGCCTGCGCCGAAAGAATTCCCAGCACCTCCAGCCGTTCCTCGGTGAAGGCGCCGGCCACCAGATCGTTTTCGAGATACAAAACGCCCGTGAGCTCGCCGCGAGCCCGAATCGGCATGCACAAAAGCGAACGAGGTTTCTCCCGGCGAATATAATCGTCTTCTCGATAGACGCGATCCCGCTCGACGTCGTTTAGAATGATCGACTCGCCGGTGCGAATCACGTATTGCACCATGCTCCGTGGCAACTGCTTGCTGGTCAGCGCCGCTCGTTCCCGCGCTCCAGCCGGCCCGGCGGGGTATACAGTCACCCCATCCGGCGCTCCGCTCGCCACGATCATATAAGAACTGTCCTGTTCTTCGCCGTCACCATCCGCGCCGGAGTACGCCGCGCGTCGGATCAGGGCGCCGCGATTGGCCCCCGCCTCTTTCAAAAGCAGATCCATAATTTTCTCAAGCAGGCGCCCCACGACGATTTCTTGCGAGATCATGCGCGATGCGCGGGTGATGCTCTGCACGTCGAGGGCGCCGGAAGAGGTTACGGCCGTCGTCTGCCCCGCGTGAACGCCCGTCGCCGAAGGTCCCGCGGCGGGCTGGCCGAAAGCATCCCCGGCGCGAAGCTCCCCGCCGCTTTCGAACAGAAAGGCGAATTCCGATTTGAGCGCCGCGACCCTGGTGGACACACCACGATATTGATAGAACTGCAGCGCCCGTCCGAGATAGATCCGGGAGGCGTCGCGCATTCCCAGGCTCTCGAAATAACGGCCGGCCTGTTCGGAGGCGAGTGATGCGACGTTCAGATTGTTTCGTTCGAGAGCTTCGTCGATGGCCGCGCCGTACAGACGAGCGGCGGTCTTGAGATCGGCGGACATTCGCGCGTACTCCGCTTTTAGATGCAGCAGGCGCGCCTCGAAACTCAGCGGACTCTGCCGGGCCCAGGCTTCGAATTTCCGAATCGCCGATTTCAAGCGGCGTCGACGCAACCAGCGTGGCGCGTCTTCGCACAGCGCTTCGCTTAATCCGCCGAGATAAATGAATTCGGGGCCGAGTACCAACGGACGCGCCGGCTCCAGTAAAGCCCGCGCTTCCCGCAGTCGCAGCCGCAGGCCGTCGAATTCACGATGGATCAACTGGTTGCGAATGCGGAGCAGATAATAAAAGAAAAACGTAATGGGATTGCCGTCACGCATGCGCCGGATGTGTTCCTCCTCGTCGTAATCGCCGGCGCTAAATGAATCGCGCGAGCGGGTTTCGCCGCGTAAATTGCGCGAAGCCTGCAGGCTGACCAGAAAATCGCCTTCGACATCTCGGTCGCCGGTGCGACGGGCGAAGCTCAATGACCCGCTGGCGAATTCGTCGGCTTCCGCCAGGGGACCGCCGCTTACGAAGAATAAGAAGATCCGGTTGGCGAGCGCATAACCCGCGTACACCAGGTCGCCGTGTTCCAGCCCCTCCGCGTACGCTTCCGATAGATACGATTCACTCGCGCGAATATCGTCCACCCAATGATTGATAAAGGCTCCATAGATTACGCGCAGCTTGCATTTCAGCGCGCTGACTTCGAAGCGCTCGTTCAGGCGCAGGCCGAGTCGCGCAAATTCCGCGGCTCGCAGCGATGCGCCGAAGGCGCTCTGCAGCAGCACACCGTACGTACAATAGCCATACGACGAATACGGCGCATTGCCGAAGCGTAAAGACAGCTCAACCATGCGTAAAGTTATAATCGCAAACAGGTTTTGATTCTTAAAAAACGCGGCCGCAGTAAGACTCATCAACAGATCGATCTGCGCACGCCGGCGCACGTCGTGCATCTCGTCTCGATCGGCCAGTTCATGCACGCGCACGCCGCCCGACGCCCCCAGGAGGCGGCGCACTCGCAGAACCTCCCAGAGGACCCGCCCGACTCCTGGTGCCGCCGGAATCGGAAAGCGCATGCGCCGCAGGACGCGCAGGCCGCGCTCTATCGCGACATCGAGCCGCCCCAAATTCGTATCGAGCGTAACCATGACGATCGTCAGACGAACGCGATCCAGATCGTCGGCAGCTTGTTCATACGCGGCGGCGTAGATCCCGCTGGCGATTTCGTGATTGCCGTTCAGGTATTCGCACTGAATCGCTTCGAAGGCCACGTCGGATCTTAGCTCCGCAGACAGCGGAGCGTCGCGGCCGGCGAATTCCTGCCATTCGCGCGCCGATCGAATAAATTCCAGCGCCTCGGACACCGCCCCACTCAGCCGAGCGCGCCGCGCAGCCGTCAGATTCAGCCGCACGGCCAACCCGGCATCAATGCGAGCCTTCCAATCGCCCGGAGCAGCGGAGCGGCCGGCGCGCAAATGACCGACGATTTCGAAAAGACGCTCATCGCCGGGATTGCTTTCCGCTTCCGAAGGCGACTGGTCGGCGTCGCGCTCCGCGGATGGCTCACGCCGATGGATGGCTTCGTCCGCACCGGAGTTCGCAGCGAGGGTTTTCAATTCGGGCAGCAGACAACGAGCGGCGGCGAAATGGATGCGCGCACGGTCGCCTGGCCGGACCAGCGAGTACGCGGCCTGCTGCACCCGGTCGTGTAAAAACCGAAACTCGGGCTGGAGTACGACCCCCACGCTTCCAGCAGTCGTCAGCACCAGCCCTTCATGGAGTGCTTCCGCCATGCCCACGGCGACGTCCAGATTCGCCCGATCCACCCACGAGTTCAGCTCCGGATCTTCCAGTACGCAGTTGAGGATTTCCCAGGTGAATTCGCGGCCCAGGCAGGCCGCGGCCTGCAGGCAGCGCGTCGCCGAATACGAAAGCCGTTCAATCTTGCGCGCCATAAAATCCGCGGCATTGCGGGTAACGGGCACGCTCTCGATCGCCTGCAGATCGAAGCGCCATTCATCGGCCTGAAAATCAAAATAGAGACGCTGCGATTCGTACAGTTCGAAGAGAAACTGGCGCACGAAGAAGGGATTCCCCAGGGTCCGATCGTGCACAAGCGCCGCCAGGCGTCGGACCGCGGCCGGAGGGTGATCGAGCGAATCCGCGATCAACTGCAGCACGTCGCCAATTTGAAAATTCTGGAGCGCGATGGTGCGAACCTGCGCCGCGGACTCGGGTCGCGCCTGGATCGCGTCCAGCATGCGGTCGAGCGGATCGTCAGACTCGCGGCGCGTATCGCGATAAGATCCAATCAGCTGCAAATAGGGAATCTCGCGGTCCCGCACGAGAGACTGCATAAAATCGAGCGAAGCCGGATCGGCCCATTGCAAATCGTCGAGAAAGATCACCAGCGGATGATGCAAGCCCGCGAAGGCCGCGACGAATTCGCCGAACACGTTATGAAAGCGATTGCGCGCTTCCGCCGGGGAGAGCTCCTGCACATCCGGCTGCGGTCCCAGCAAAACGGCGAGATCCGGCAATACCGGCAGAAGCACCCGCGCGTTCGTTCGCACCGCCGCGAGGATCCGACTGCGCCAGTACTTCAGGGCGGTCGCGTCTTCGCCAAGGATTCGCCGCACGATCTGACCAAAAGCCTGGATGAAAGCGCTGTAGGGCACGCCGCGCTCGAATTGTTCGTACTTGCCGGTGATCAGCGCGCCCGACTGACTGAGCACTGGTCGATGCAGCTCTTCGATCAGCGCCGATTTGCCGGTTCCCGAAGCGCCCGTAACGAAAACCAGGCGGCGCCCCCCGGCCGCGACGGCCGCGAAATCGTCCAGCAGTTGGTCGAGCTCGAAGGTCCGGCCGTACAGATTCTGGGAAAGCTGTAATCGTTCAGGACGATCCCTGGCACCTGGCACAAAGCTTTTTAATGATGCAAGCGCCTCCGCGTCCGGAACCTTCTCCGCGTCGCCTACGATATCGCCGCAGTACTCCAGATCTGCCAGCACTCCCCTCGCGCTCTGGTAACGTTCTCCGGGGGATTTCGCGAGCAGCCGCGCGACGATTCCGGGCAACGGCTCCGGGACCGGCGTTCCGTCACGGTGCGAGCTGAGCGGCGCCGGTTCCCTTGCGATATGGCAATGAACCCAGTCAAGAGTGTCACGTACTCCGGGAAAGGGATGGCGCCCTGCGAAAATCTCGTATAATAAGACGCCCAGGCTGTACAGATCACTGCGTTGATCCACGGACTGGTTCATACGTCCGGTTTGCTCCGGCGAAATATAGGCGGGCGCGCCGCGCAGTTGGTCCGGCACAAGCGTTTCGCTGCCCTGTCGCGAGAGCCGGGCGCTGAATTCGAAGCCGGTTAAAAAAGCGCGCCAATCATTTCGCTTTGCGGCGGAAGCTTCGTCGGGTTCCGGCGAACGTTCCCCGGCCACGGCGAAAATCGTGTACGGATTCAGATTCTTATGAACGACGTCACGCCGATGAATCGCTCCTACGCTGCGCGCAACCGCCATGGCCAGCGCCAGGCGCTCATGTATCGACGCCGGGCGGTGCAGCGCGGACTTGAGCAATTCGCCGCCGGGATCCGCGAGCACTAATACGCCGCCGCGTTGAGTCAGTTCCCTCACCTCCACGACTTCCCGCGCGTCCACCGACGCCGGCGTGTGCTCCATTTCATAACGCAACCGCGCCAGGTCCGCCGGCTCCGGAAGATCGGCGTGCAGGATTTTCAATATCACGCGGCGCGAGTCGGGGCTCCCCGGTGAATGCGCCTTCGTCCGGGCCCGGTACAAAGAGAAGCGGGAACTCTGATGCAGCAATTCTTCGAGGGTGTAACCCTGCATGCAGAAGTTGTGTCCCAATCCCGACCAGGCTTCAAACGTTTTTTAGCGGGGAATAAAAAACCCCGACCTCCAGGCCGGGGTTTCGACTGCCGTTCCGCGCGATTGCGTGCGGCAGGGCTTTATTCAGAACTGAGTACTATTACCGTTTCAGTCCCAGAACTTCCTGAATCATCTGATCGCTGGTCGTAATTGTGCGCGAATTCGCCTGAAAGCCGCGCTGGGTCACGATCATATCCGTGAACTGCTCTGCGAGGTCCACATTAGACATTTCCAGAAGCCCGGCATTCACTTTACCGCGACCGGCGATGCCGGCTTCGCCGATGATCGGGTCGCCGGAGTTGATCGAGTAGCTGAATTTCGTTTCGCCGACTTTAGTCAAACCGCCGGGGTTGGTGAAATTCGCGAGCGCAATGCGCGCCAGCGGTTCTTTCACGCCGTTGGAATAGGTGCCGGTGATCGTACCGGTGTTATCGATGGCGAAACTTTCCAGATAACCCATGGGATAGCCGTCCTGGGATTTCGCGCGGGTGGTAAAATCCGAAGCGAATTGCGTGACGCCCTTCATCACACCGGCTTCGCCCATATTCAGGCTGACGGTCTGCGCTTCGGGATTACCGGCGATGCGAAACGAAAGCTGCACGTTTAGATCGCCGCTGTTGAGCGTGTCCACGCCGTCGCTTACGTTAATCAGGCGCCCATCGGAAGTAAAACCCATCTCGAAAGTATTCGAGCCGCCGATCGCCGTATCCTGGCCGCCCGCTCCGATCACATTCGCAGAAACTTCAGTCGCGTCGTCCATATTCGCGCGCACGCGCCAGCGGTTTTCGCCGACTTTCCACATCTCCATGCGCAATTCGCGGGTGTTGCCCTGCGGATCGTAGACGTTGATCGTCGTCACGTGACCGCGACGTTCACCCAGCGGGCCCGTCAAAAATTTCTGAATGTCTTCTTCGGTCGCGTCGACCGGCACCGCTTCGACCGACTGATTCAAATTCGATTCGTAAACGATTTCGCTGGTCGCCTTCGCGGGCTTCTTCGAATAGATCGGGATCTGGATGCTTTCTAAACTCGCGCTGGAGTTGATGAATTTATTGCCGCTCTCGTCGTCGCGGGCGTTCCAGCCCTGCACTCGCAGGCCGGTGCCGGGATGCACATAAAAGCCGTCGCGGTCCAGGCTGAACTGGCCGGCGCGCGTATAAAACTCTTTGTCGCCGTCTTTAATGATAAAGAAGCCGTCGCCGGAAACCGCCACATCGGTGTTTTTGCCGGTCGTCTGCAGCGAACCCTGAGTCATGATTTTGTCGATCGACGCGACCATCATGCCGAGGCCGACCTGCTGGGGATTGATGCCGCCGATATTTTCGCGCGGTTCGGATGCGCCGGCCATTTCCTGGCTGATCATATCCATAAAGGTCACGCGTTCCATTTTGAAACCGTGGGTGTTCACATTGGAAACGTTGTTTCCAATTACGTCCATTCGAGTCTGGTGGTTCTTGAGACCGGAAACGCCCGAATACAGCGATCGCATCATAAGCTTAAATTCCCCTGTTGCCTTCTATCTGTGATTGAATTCTGATGTGAAATCCGTGTAAGCGTGTGAATCATAACTGGTTCAAGAATTGTATGTATAGGAACCAGGTCAGTAGTGATAATATTAAGTTCGGGATAATTTCCAAATGCTTGACTCCAACTCGCCCGAAACGCGATATTTTTTATCGCGAAATGGACCGTCCGGATCGGCGCTCTTCGGAAACGGGCTGCGCGGGCGCGCCGGTCTGGACCGCGGCGTCGCGGTTCAGTTGCTCCGGAGATCGCCCTTCTGCCTTCGGAGTCGTACCCGCAGTCACGGCGGCGTCCTGGACCGCCCCTGAATGCGCCGGACGCTCGGCGCGGACGTTGGCATTCGACTCGTACGACGCGGCCGCTCGCCGCTGATTCGGCGTGGGTCCCGTCGCCGCCGGCGGGATTTCCGGCGCTTTACCGGCCCCGGGATCCTGCGGACCGGCCTTTTGAATATGTCCGAGGCTCGCGTCGGCGGGCTGCGGGGCCCGCCTTGAGGCAGAGCCCGGAGCTGGCGCCGTGCCGCCGTACTCGGCTTTGAATTGCGAAGCGTCCCCGACCAGAACGATGTCGTTGACCGATACGACGCGACCGCCGACTTTCAGGAACGCGTCGCCCGCGTCGTCGAAGAAGAAGGCGCCGGCCACGCCCGAGATCTGTTCACCCGAGACGAAGTCTTTACCGACGATGAATTTGCCGATCATGGCCTGGCCCTGACGGTCCGCCATCTTGTCTACCGCGCTCGCCATATTCTGCATTTGTTCGAGCGAAGAAAACTGCGCCATCTGGGCGATGAACTGCTGATCTTTCATCGGCGCGGTCGGATCCTGGTAGCTCAGTTGCGTGATCAACAGCTGGAGAAAATCGTCTTTGCCCAGTTGTTTGGCGGTTTTGCGAATCTCGATGTCTTCGAGGCCGCCGGCTTTAACCTTCTCCTGCTCCTCGAGATTCTTACGAATATTGACCTGCCGGTCCTGGCTGAGATAGCCCTGTTTGGCCTGTTCGTTGCTGAGTGCAGTGGGCTGTGGCATGTGTTTTTCCTCTGAATGACTCTCTGAAAGGCCGCGCACTCAGCGAGCGCCGGCCGGGTATTAAATGCTGATGTTCACGGCGCTCAGTTCGCGGCGCGATGGGGATTCGGCGGCCAGCGCGCCGGCGTCTCGATCGTACTGCCGGCCCGCTTCGTCGCCGGACGAACGCAGACTCTGTTCGTCGCCGTTCTGGCGCGCTTCGCTATTCGGCGCGCTGTCATCGCCGCTTTCTTCGCCGCCGGCCGCCTGTTGATCCAGTGCGGAGTGTTCGGCGCCGTCGCTATTTTGCATAAAGGACATATTCGCCGCTTCGCGCACACGAATGCTCAGGCTTTCGACCGTGATTCCCTGCCGGCCCAGCTCAGCCCGCAGATGATCCATCTCGTCCATCAGAACCCGTTTGGCGACGTCCGAATCGACGAGGATGCGGGCGTGCACCTGATTCTGGTGCACTTCTAAATTGAGCGTCATGCGGCCCAACGCCGCGGGATTCATTTTAATGCTGGCAGTTGAGTTGCCGTTGCTCTGTACATTCACCCGGGCTTTTTCGACCAGCTCGTTGAACAGGCGCCGGTTCTCGCGTGCGAGTTCCGCCTGATCCATCTTTTGCAATCGGGCCTGTTCCAGAGACTGGGCCTGATTCGCGTCGCGCACGTCGCCGGTGCCGGCCAGTTGCAGATCACTCAAACGATTCGCGAAGTTTCGAGAATCGCCGCGCTGCTGATCGCCGCCGGATTCGTTTTTATTTTGCGAGCCGGAGTCCTTTCCGTTCGCTCCGCCGTTCTTTCGTACGTAGCGGTCCATCAGTCCCGCGACTTTGCTTTCGATATTTTCCTGGCCGCCCCGTTCGCCGTACACCCGGCCGTTCAGCTGCCACTTCGCGCTGTCGAGTTCGACTCGCAGGCCGCCGCTGGCCGCATCGACTTTCGCCGCCTCTTTGCCGCCGCCGGTGTTATTCGAGGTGGAGGCCTCGGCCCGCTGATCGGTTGTTTCGCCTGCGGACGCCTGTTTTAAATCGGCTCTGGCCGCAGCGACGCGCTCGGCGAATTTTTTGAGTTCCGCGGCTTCAGCGCCGTCCGCCGGCGCCGTTTTTTGAGCATCGCCCGCCTGCGCTTTCGCCGATTCCGCGCCGGATTTCGATCCCACTCCGTCTTTTAATATCGCGGCGCCTTCGCCCTCGCCCTTTGCTGAGCCTTTCGATAATAGAACTGATTTCAGATTCGCGCTGAGTTCAGCGATCGCCGCATCCATGGGGCTTTCGCCGGCAGCCTGTCGCGTTTCGGCCCGTAGCTCCGACTCTTCGCCTGCGGCCCGGCGCTTTTCGTCCGAGCGCTGCGCTTCGTTCGTACGAGTATTCTCTTCTGTGTTTTCGCCGGTTTTGCTCGCATCGCGGCGATCGCCCGATTGCGCTTTCGCATCGACTTCGCCTTTTTTACCGGATTCAGGCGCCGGCTTTTCGGCCTTCCGGTCGGCTGCATCGTCGCGCTCCCGGACGCTTTTCGCGGCGCGCTCGGCGTCTCGCTGCGCAGATGTGTCGCGCGCCGCGGCTTCGGCGGCACGGCGATCGGCCGATTGCGCATCGCGCTCGCGATTGGCGGCAGCAATCGAATCCGCCTCGCGGCGGTCAGCGGCCGGAGCGAAGCGCTCACGCGCAGTGGACTGCTGATCGTGCGGCGGCACGGCCGGACTCTGAAGACCGGACTGCTGGTGAGATTGGAGATGCGTCAGAAATCCGGAGCCGCCGACCGATGCAGCCGACCCGAAGGGGCTGTTCAAATTTCCCGGCCCGCCTGGCTTGGACGCCAGCAGGCCGCCGCCCGCACCGATTTGATCGGGAGCAGACTGTTCGCTATTCGGGCGCAAGAGCCCCGGAATTCCACGAAAATGGTTCATCTTTGAAAGGGTCGCCCAAAACCAGGGATTCCATAAGCCAAATCGAGCTAAATCCGCAAAAAAAGCGGCCCGGGCAGTCAGTCGATCCGGGGGAGCCGCGCGTCGTGAAAAGGCTTGTCGCGACGCGCAGCTTCGAAGCTGATGAATTCGTGCACGACTCCAGCGAATTCTCCGAATTCACGACCGACGTTTTCGAGCGACTGCCCGCAAGCTCCGTCGAACAAATCGTGGGCGAAAAGCAGTTTCGCTTTCGCTGCACGGGCTGCGGGAACTGCTGCAAAGGCCCTGGCAGCGTCTATTTTACGAAGGCCGACCTGAAAGCGATCTACCGGCACCTCAAGCTGCGCACGGCCGAAGAACGCAACGCTCTACACGAGCGGCTCATTCAGCGCGAAGAGAACGGGTACGCCGTGCATCGCACGGGCGGCGCCTGCTATTTCCTGGACGAACACAATCGCTGCAGGATCTATCCGGTGCGCCCGCTCCAGTGCAGCACATACCCCTTCTGGCCTTCGACCTTCGCCAGCCGCGGAGATTTCGAAGACGTCATTACGGAATGCCCGGGCACCATGGCCGCCGGCGACCGGGGCGACCCGCAAGCGACGTACAGCGCGCTGGCGACGGCCCGCCGGGTGAATCGCACGCGCCGGGAGTTTCTAAAGCCGCAGACACATCCATTAAAGCGTTTTATGATCTGATTATGACCGACTCATCCCCCGCCATTCCCGAAGCATTTTATCGCGGCAAAGTCCGCGACCTGTACGCCGTCGACGACGCGTCGATGATTATCGTGGCCTCGGACCGCATCTCCGCCTTCGACGTGGTCTTTGACGAAAGCATTCCGGACAAAGGACGCGTACTCAACGCGATCTCTTCTGATTGGTTTCGCGCCTTACGATCTTCGGGGCTCATGCAATCGCTTTCATTTTCTGATCAACTATTGAGCGACGACGTTTCGCAATTTCCCGAGCCCTTTCGCAACCACGAAGCCTTTCGCGGTCGAGCGGTTCACGTGCGCCGGACGCAACGGGTCGACTTTGAATGCGTGGTCCGCGGCTATCTGGCCGGTTCCGGCTGGAAAGATTATCAAAAGACCGGCGCGATCTGCGGCCACGGCCTGCCCCCGGGACTGCGCCAGGCCGAGCAATTGCCCCGCCCCATCTTTACGCCCGCGACGAAGGCGGAGCTGGGCGATCACGACGAAAACGTCACCGTCGAAACCATGCGCACGGCCATCGGGGCGGAGCTGACTGATCGTCTGGAGCGTATATCTCTGGCGATTTACGAATACGCGCGCGAACTGATGGCCGCGGAGGATATCCTGCTCTGCGATACGAAATTTGAATTCGGCTTAATCGACGATGAGATTGTATTAATCGACGAAGCTCTAACTCCGGATTCCAGCCGCTACTGGGACGCCCGCGCTTATTCGATCGGCGGCAGTCCGCCTGGTTTCGATAAACAGTACATTCGCGATTATCTGGAGACCCTGAACTGGAACAAGCAGCCTCCGGCGCCAAAACTGCCGCCGGAAGTCATCGAACGCACAATCGGCCTGTACCGCGAAATCGAAGACCGCATTGGACGCGCGCTGGCCAATCCGCCGAAGGCTTCTGAAATTGGCGTGGGAGAAGCCTGAGATGCTCGAACCCGTTCAGATTTGTTTTGCGAAATCAGAGCTCGCGCAATTGTTCGAGGACCAAAGCCTGCACGCGATCGTCCGTGCGGCCGTCGAACAGCGCGTGTTGCGCCTGCTGCTGGACGCGCCGGAGCCAAACTCTGATGAACTGCGGCAACTGGCAAAGCTCGGGATTCGCATCGGATCCGCCGCCAATCCCGAGAGCTGCGACTATATCGTACGGTCGGCGGACGCTGAACACAATGCAGTCTCGCAGGCCACCGACATCTCTTACGAAACCTTTCGCCAGTATGTGCGTAAGATGATTTAGTGCGAACACGATGGGCTCCCGAAACGATATTTCAAACGGTAATCCAGACGCACATCCCGACGATCGCCAGAAGCGCGAAGACCGCGATGCACTCGTGCGACTCCTCGGCGAGCTGCCGCCCTTTCAGGGGCTCGCGCCGGAGCTCTTAGCGGAGATTGCGACCCACTGTCGGCCGGAAAACGCACGGTCCGGACGAGTGATCTATCGACAGGGCGAACGAGCAGATTCGCTGTACGTCGTCGATTACGGACTGCTGCGAGTGACCGCCCTCCATTCGGGAAAGAACATCGATCTGGGGGACGTGCGCAAGGGCGACGCTTGCGGCTGGAGCGCGCTTACGGGCGTGCCGGCGCGCACCGACACCGTTACGGCCCGCAGCCCGAGTCGCGTCTGGCGTTTGAAATCGCAGAGTTTTCATGAAATCCTGGAACGCCATCCGGATCTCGCGCTGTCCGTCGCGCGCGCCGTCTGGGAGCAATTCGAAGGCGTGGTGGAACGCCTCGGCGATCCCGATGCGCGCGGCGAACCGCGCGCTAATTTACGCACAATCATTCTGGATCTCGAAGCGCAACCCGGGCAACTACGGGCGCTGGTGCTGGCCCTGATCAAAGCGGTATACGAGCTTCCAGGACGGCGCGGCGATCTGCAGGTCTTGTACGACGCTCCCGAATTGGAGCTGCCGGATCTGATCGAAGCCGAACACCTGGCCCCGGTCGTTTCCGAAAGCGTTTCAGAAAACATTTCCGCAAGTAATTCCGAAAGTGTTTCTGAAAACGGACCGGCACCGGAGCTCACCGACGGTCGTATCTTTGCGCTGGAATTACCGCCGGCCGCCAGTCGCAGCGACGCGCCCGAAGCGCTGATTCGACTGATGAGCTGGCTGCAGACCGAAGAACGGCATATCGAACAGATCCTCGCCTTTTCGTTTCGACCTTCGCCGGGCCTGTCCGGCGGGCCGAATGACAGTGCGGGCGAAGACGCCTTGAACGCGGCCGCCGCGGCGTTTCAACGCGAATTGATTCGCAACAGCGATCGCAGCATCGTGCTCACCGATATGACAAATCCCCGCGCCGATCTGCTGACGGAACTCATCGCCCCGGACGGTCCCGATCGCGTGCGGGTGTATTTGCTCGACCACAACGACGAACAACGCAACGCGACGGACTTTCGGCGGCTCAGTCGCGAAGTGCCGGAAACCCACGTCGCGCCGATTCTATTTCACGCGCAGCCGGAGCATCTATCGATCGCCGCCGCAGGACTGGCCGCCGCCTTGTTCGGACAGGAGCTGGGACTGGCTCTGGGCGGGGGCGGCGCGAAATGCGCGGCCCACATCGGCGTACTGCAGGTCCTGGAAGAAGAAGGCATTCCCGTGCATGTACTCTCAAGCAGCAGTTCGGGCTCGGTCATCGCCGCCCTGTGGGCTGCGGGTCACAGCGCCGCCGAAATCGAGAAAATCTATGCAGAGGCGGTGCTCAGCCCGCGATGGAAATTTCCGCAGTGGACTCTGCCTTTGCGGGGTTCGGTCGCTCGCGGCAAACACGGCGAACGTTTTCTGGAAAGCTATCTGGGCAAACGGCGGACCTATGACGCGCTGCGCCCCGTGTTGCCCGGCGCGGTCGACCTGAAACGTGGACGCGATGTGGTCATTCGCGGCACCACGCTCAAGGCGGCCGCTCTTGCGTCGCAGGCGATTCCCGGATTTTTGCCATTGGTGGAGCACGACGGAATGCAGCTGGCCGACTGCGCGCTCGCGAACAACGTACCCGCCTCGATGCTCAAACACTACGACGCCGGCGCAATCCTCGGAGTCAATATCAGCCCGGCGCCCGAACAGACGGAATTCGATCCCGGCTCCGTGACTTCGAATCTCCTGCGCAGCGTGGAAGTGATGATGCACCAGACCACCTCGCGCCACCTCGAGTACAGCGACCTGGAAATCCGGCCCGACGTGGGTCGCTACGCCCTGACCGACTTTTCTCAAACCCGCGAATATATTCGTCTTGGCCGCGAAGCCATGCAGGAAAAAATGTCCGGGTTGAAGCTGCTGCTCGCCCGGCGCTTCGGGTATAACGATTGAAAAGACTGCGGCCCGGAACGGCGATGCGGCGAAGCGGCGAAGTTGGATTGCGAATAAAAGGACCGACCAGATAGATGCAAGATGCAAAGCAACGTCCCGCCGCACTGGTGACCGGCGGAGCGATCCGTCTCGGCCGGGCCATTGCACTCGGTCTCGCCCGCGACGGATACGACCTGGCGGTGCATTACAACTCCTCGGACGAAGCGGCCCGCCGGACGGCCGACGAATTGCGGGCGGCGGGAGCGGACTGCGAAATCTTCGCCTGCGATTTTTCAGATTCGGCCGCGGATTTTTCCGGCCTGATCGCCGGAGTGCGCGCTCGCTTTCCGGGGCTGAACGTGCTCGTCAACAGCGCGTCGGTCTATGACCAGGCGACGCTCGCAGAGACCGACGCGGCATTGCTGGATAAACAATTCGCCGTAAATTTTCGCGCGCCCCTGCTTTTATCGCGCGCGTACGCGGCCGCGGTCGGCGGCGGCAATATCGTAAACATCATCGATAATAAGATCGCCTTTCACCAGTATCAATACGCCGCGTACCTGCTTTCGAAAAAAGCTCTGGCGGACCTGACCCGCATCGCCGCGGCCGAATTCGCGCCGGATATTCGCGTGAACGGCGTGGCTCCCGGCGTAGTGCTGCCGGCTGGCGAACGCACTCCGGAGTACATTCGCTGGCGGGAGCAGGCGATTCCCGTCGGCCGTAAAGGGGAAGTCGAAGAAATTCAGCAGGTGATGCGCTTTGTGCTCGAAAACGGCTTCGTCAGCGGCCAGATTCTGTTTATAGACGGCGGCGAGTCTCTGGGCGAAACCGGACGCAACGCCGCCAGTTATCCCGGCGACTGAAAACGACCGCAGATTGACCCATGAGTTCCCCCTCGAATAATACGCATCGCGCGTTCCTGTCGGTCGGTTCGAATATCGAGCCGGAAACGAATGTCGAACGCGCCGCGGAGATTCTGGCCAACGAGCACGCCCTGCTCGACCGTTCGCGGTTTATTCAAACCGCCCCGGACGGTTTCCAGGACCAGCCGGATTTTCTGAACGGGGCCTTCTGGATCGAAACGAATCTGGATTACGAGAGCTTTAACGCGTACTTAAAAGAGCTCGAAAAGAGATTGGGCCGGGTGAAAGGTCCAATCAAATCGGGACCCCGCACCATCGATCTCGACATCATCGTGTGGGACGGCCGTGTCCGCCATTCCGATTACCCGGCGAAAGACTACACGCGCGAACCCATCGACGAACTACTGAGAAAAAACGGAGTGCGTCTGGATTTCGGCGCCGCGGACTGAATATCCATTCGGCTACGACCGCTTTTTGGCCGTGCCCGTCCCAAAAATGGTTTGAGTTCGTACGCGCTTCTGGAAATTCGTTTGTACATGCTTCGCCGCTTTCGCCGCGCGGCGCGTTTTTGCGCGCTGCTCTCATTGCCCCTGGCGTTCGCGCTGCCCGCCGGTTTCGCGCCGGCCAGCGGCGAAACGGCGGACTCCGGCGTTAACGCACTCGATTCGGCTACGAAGGCCGGGATCCTGCGCCGCATTCAAATCCGCGGCCGAAGGGTGCACGATGATTTCGCGGGTATCGCGGCGCGACGTCGGTCGGTCGTAAGAGTTTACGACGGCACGACGAACGCGCTCAAGAATACGATTCGCCTGACGGCTGACCGCGTGGATTATTACGATCGCAAGGCCGAGGTTACGGTGTTGAGCTATAATAAAGACGGGCGCGAATTGCCGCCGTCGGAATTCGGTTATCATGAGTTTGAACCGCCGCTCCCGCTCTTTGACGAGCACGCCGAACACAACTATCGTTTTCGCCTGCTGGGACCGGTATCCATCGATGGCACGCCCTGTTATCGCCTGCAGGTGATTCCGCGTGCGAATACTTTACGCCATTTTCGCGGCGACCTGTACTTCGCCGTCGACAGTCTCGAGTTAAAATATCTGAAAGGCAGCTACGCGCGTTTGCAGATCGGACTCAAATCGTTCTGGTTCGAATTCTATTTTCGCGAGCACCGACTGGGGGCGCCGGTCTTTACCCGCGGACGGGCCGAGGGTCGCATCTATTTTCCGCTGATTCGCGACGAGTTTATTGAATCGGATCTCATCATCTCCGATCAGAAACCGATTCGCCGCGGTCCGCGTCCGCGCATCGAAAAGGGCTGAGCATACCGGCATAAGCTGCGGGCACCGACACTTCAATTCGGATTCGTATAGTCCAGCATCGCGCGGAACTCCATTCCGGAGAGGCGATTCTTGCGGTTCGGATTCAGGCGCGCGGCTTCCCAGAAGTCTTTGCGTCGATTCGTATCGTTTGTATCAGATCCGAAGCGTCGCCAGGCCGCCGATTTCTCCAGCTCTTCGGGAGCGACCCGGGGCGGAACGCAAGCGCGCCGTCTGGAATCGCCCGGGGCTCCGAAGTCCGCGGCGTTTTGGGTGGCATCGACTGTATCACTGGTCTCGATCCACTCCAGACTGTCCAGATAGCCGGCCAGCACGTCCACGATTACCGCGAGATGATTGCGAAAAAAATCGAAGGTGCGCGCCAGGTCCGGCTTGCCGGCCTGCAGGGAGTACGCCGAAGCGATGCCGAAATAACGGGCCGGCAGCCTGAGCAAAAATACGCGGCTCGCCTGCCCCGCGTTTTCGATCGCGATTTGCAGAGTCGAATGCTCCGCGTTGATTCGCGAAAGCGTAACGACCGGCGCATTTTGTCCGAGACACAGAGCGTGGCGGCGAACGACGCGATCGATTTCCTCCGGATCCTCGACCAGGTATTCCTGAATTTGCGCACGATAGCCACGGTCCAGTTCGCGCGCGATCATACCGGCCAGATAGACCGTCTGCTCGCCGGGAATGCGGTCCCGCCAGCGGGGTTTCAAATTCGCGGCCAGGAATTCTTCAAGGCCCAGCACGTGGCTGCGAAAGGTCAAACTCCAGTGGTCTTCGTCCGAAAACTGATCGGAAAGATGCGCCTGCTCCATATAAGTCCTCCGGGTACTGTATGACTTATTGATTATCGTCCTGATTAGACGCGTCATGATATGGATTCAGGCTGTAACAAACGGATTATAAAGACATTTTTGAATCAATTTTGAAGCGATTCGCCTGGTGTCGCAGGCTGGCAATCCATGGTACCGACTGCCAACCCGACTTTCAAGACACCTGAATCGCTTTATTGCGAAGGAACCGTCGCCTTCGCGCTGTCGCGTTCCAGCAGGCGCACCGACCAGGCTTCAATATTTTCCGGAATCTCGATTTCAATCATCTCGCGAAATTGCAGGAACGGAGCGTAGCTGACGTCCGCGAGCGTCAATTGATCCCCGCAGAGGAACGGGCCTTCGCCCAGTTCCAGGCTTAATTGTTTGAAGTGGCGTTTGATCATTTTCGCGGCGGCCGCCATATCGTCGCGCTTCCACTTCGCTTCGGGCAAATAACGTTTCGGAAAGATTATTGTACCCATGTGACGCGCGAATTCGATATCCGCAAGCAGCATATGCCGGCGTACGTCGGCGCGTTCGTAGGCGTCGGCGGGCAACAGCGCTCGCTCGGGAAAGACCTCTTCGAGATACTCCAGAATTACGTTGGATTCAAACAAGATGCGCTGCTCGTCCAGACGCAACGCCGGAACCCGCCCGTACGGATTGACCGCCAGGTACTCTTTTTTTCGATGCGCCAGTTTTTCCATGGCCACGATCTGAAGACCCGGCGCGATGTGTTCGTCGTAGATACCTTTTTCGTGAGCCGCGATCGTCACGCGACGACTGTACGTAGAGTTGGGGTGAATATATAGCTGCATACTCCCAGCTGAAACCAGTAGACATATTTGTCTATTCAATTCAGAGTGCCGACGGTCCGGCCGCCTATGCCATCGCAAAAACGAACATCCACCCGGGGCCCGACACCCCGGGAACGGCTCCTCGAAACCGCAGCGGAGTTGTTTTATCGCCAGGGCTACGGCGTAACCGGCATCAATCAAATCATCGCCGAATCGGGCACCCACAAGGCGAGTTTCTACCGGTATTTCGAAACCAAAGAAGATCTCGCGCTCGCCTATCTGGAAATGCGCGGAGAGTACTTCCGCGCTTTTCTGGCCCGACTGATCGAACGCAGTGCATCGCTCGAAGACTTCGCGCAGGCATGGGTCAATCTGACGCTGCGCGAAGTGCGTCAGAAGCGTTTCTTCGGTTGCCCGCTCGCGAATTTTCGCGGACAGATTCCGGAGCCCGACGAACGGCAGGCCGCGCTGCTGAAATCGATTGTGGATAGCTGGCTGGCCCTGCTCGCCGATTTCGTACGCAGGAGCGCCCCGAAGCATCCGGCGAGTCGGAAGCGATCCGCAGCAAGCGCCGCTTCGCACGATGGCGAAACGCCCGAACGTGTGGCCGTGCGCTTTCTGCGCATCTACGAAGGCAGCGCCCAGCTCTATCGCCTGACCGGCGACGTCGGCTATTTGCGTTCGATGAAAGACGAGTTTTTGGCGGCTGGCCGGCGGCCGGTGTCGACGCAGCGCACGTAATTCTTGCCGTCGGAGTCGCCGACGCCCGCGCGCTCGGTGTACACGGTCCCTTCCAGAAAGTTCACGACGACGCCTGAGGTGCCCTGCTCGTCGATCTGAGACGTGCCCGACCAGTAGCGCAGCGGATACGATGACGGAAAAAAATCCAGATCGATGAAGGGCCGCACGCCGTCCGGCCGGTAGATCAGCAGGCTTTCCAGATCGGCCCGCACCGGCAAGCGCCAGTCCCCGGGGGGCAGCTCGCTGTCCATACCCGCCCGGTCCCCGGACAGAGACCGTTCGCCAGGGGTTCGCCGGGAACCGCCGGCCGTGGAGTTTGCCTCCCCGGCATCCCGACAGCGCCGGACCGCATCGTGCCAGCGAATCCGGATGGCAGTGCCCGAGCAGAGGCCGCCAGTATAGGTCTGACCGAAGCTGCACTTTTGCCAGCGCAGCCCGGTGGATTGATCGACGACCGTTCCATCGCCGGAGTCAATAAAACGATTGTGGGGTTCGGCGGCTCCGGCGGGCGCACAGCTCAGAGAGGCCGCGGCCAGCAGCACAGCTACCGCGAGCGTAGCGCAGGGCCGGGAAATAAGGAACGAGCAGCTCATAGTTTCTATCATCGGCCGGCCGCCCTCCCGCAGATTAGCCCCGGATTCCCGGAAGCGGGGCCGCGAAATAGAATTGCCCGGCTCCCGGGCGGGAAAAATATGTGCATGCCCATGTATCTTGCCCGCGTATATATCAAATTGAAAGAATCCATCCTCGATCCCCAGGGACAGGCGGTCATCCACGCTCTGCACAATCTGGATCACAAAGAGGTCGCCGACGTCCGGGTGGGTAAATATATCGAGGTCCGGATCGACGAAAAGGACAAAAGCGCCGCCGAAAAGCAGGTCCAGGTTTACTGCGAAAAGCTGCTGGCCAATCCGGTCATCGAAACCTTTGATTTTGAGCTGGAGGCCGGCTGATCATGCGCGCCGGTATCATCACCTTTCCCGGTTCGAATTGCGATCGGGATATGCAGTACGTGCTCGCGAAATTCTTTCACGCTGACGTACAGATGCTCTGGCATCGCGACGCCATCGAGGGCAGCTTCGATCTGTTGGTGGTGCCGGGGGGCTTTTCCTACGGCGATTATCTGCGCGCAGGAGCCATCGCCCGGGTCGCGCCGGCCATGCGTGATCTCGGCGAACACGTCAAACGCGGCGGCGCGGCGCTGGGTATCTGCAATGGCTTTCAGATTTTATGCGAAGCCGGCCTGTTGCCAGGCGCGCTGATTCGCAATCAAAGTCTCAAACATATCTGCAAAGACGTGGAACTGCGTTTTAATCCGGAGAACCCCTTCGCCGCCGATCTGAAAAACGAGGGCCCCACAGACCGTGTTTACCGCATTCCAGTTTCGCACAGCGACGGAAACTACCGGGTCGCTCCGGACGTGCTCAAAGCCATGCAGGACCGCGAACAAATCGCGTTTCGCTATATCGACAATCCCAACGGATCCGTGGCCGACATCGCCGGCGTGAGCGACGAATCCGGCCGCGTGCTGGGTATGATGCCCCACCCGGAACGCGCGACCGACCCCGTGACCACGAACTATTCCAGCGCAGGCTCCGATACGCCCGATAAGAGCGACGGCCATGCGATCCTCAAATCTCTGCTGGCGCGCTGCGCGGCCGCCGTGTAGTCCGGTCCTATGTCCGCCTCCGCCTTTCGCCTGGCAACCGTCGCGATCAACCAGACGCCTCTGGACTGGTCCGGGAATCGGGCGCGCATCGAGGCCGCTTTCGACGACTTCGCCGTGCAGCCGGATCTGGTGCTCTTTCCCGAACTGTGCGTTTCCGGTTACGGCTGCGAAGACGCGTTCCATTCCGCGGACGTGGCGCGTCGGGCGTACGACAGCCTGCGTCTGCTGGCGAAAAGCGCGGACAAAAAGCTGCCGGGCACCCTGGTCGCCGTCGGCCTGCCGGTGCGACGGGATGATCGTATCTATAACTGTACGGCGTTTCTGCGCGATGGTCGCGTGCGGGCGCTGGTTCCCAAACGCAATCTCGCCGGCGACGGAGTACACTACGAACCGCGCTGGTTCGTCGCCAGCCGCGAAATCGAGCGCCAGAGCTACCGCGACGACCACCGCACGGGGTCGACGGAGGCCACCGGCGAAGAGATCCCGTTCGGGCCGCTCTTAATCGAACACCGCGGAGTGCGGATCGCCGTGGAAATCTGCGAAGACGCCTGGGTCGCGCGCCGACCGGCTCTATTGCACCTGAAACGCGGCGTCGAGATTATCTTGAATCCGAACGCATCGCATTTCGCTTTCGATAAGTACCAGGTCCGCCGGCAAATCGCGCTGGAGTCGTCGCGGGTATTGGGCGTAATTTACGCTCAGGTGAATCTACTGGGCTGCGAAGCCGGCCGGATGATCTACGACGGCCACAGCGTGGTGGCGGCCGGCGGAGAATTGCTGCTCGAAAACGGCGGTTTTTCCTTCGGCGATCATATCACCAACGAAGTCCCTATCGATCTCAATCGCAGCCGGGTGCATCGCTCGCGCTTCTACTCGCATCTGCATCAGGAATTTTCCGAAGCGGAGATGGAACACAAAAACCCCATCGTGCGTCTCGATGATTCTGCGGATTCCGCAGACTTCCTGGCTCGCGGCGCCGGCGAAACGACACGGGGCATCGGCTTTCGCACTGAATCCGGCGACCGCGAATCCCCGCAGCCGGATGCGTCCGCGCATCTGCCCCGCAGCAGCTTTAAGGGCCCGACCGCGCCTTCCAAAGAGCTGCAATTTTTGTATGCCGTAACACTCGGACTCTTCGATTATCTACGCAAATCGCACAGCAAAGGCTACGTGGTTTCGCTGTCCGGCGGGGCGGACTCCGCGACCTGCACGCTGCTGGTGCACCGTATGGTGGCCGGGGCCGTGCACGAGCTGGGGGCCCGCGAAGCTCTGGGGCGTCTCGGCCGATCGGAGTTGTGGTCCGAACTTCAGCTGGAAGACGCGCTGGAAAGCGCGGTGGCCCAGATTTCGAAACGTATTTTGCATACGCTGTATCAGGGTACGGCGCAGAGCAGCGCGACCACCCGCGAAGCCGCGGCGGCCGTGGCGCGCGCAAGCGGCAGCTCGCACTCCGAAGTCGAAGTCCAGGAGCTGATGGACGGCTACCGCGAGCGCATGCAAACGGTACTCGGCCACGAACTCGACTGGCAACGCGACGACCTCGCCCTGCAGAATATCCAGGCCCGCGTTCGTTCGCCCATGGCCTGGATGCTCGCCAATACAACCGGCAGCCTGTTGATCACCACCAGCAATCGCAGCGAAGCGGCCGTGGGTTATAGCACTATGGACGGCGATACCAGCGGCGGCCTGGCACCCATCGCCGGAGTCGACAAGGCCTTCGTGCAGCACTGGCTGCGGTTCATGGAAAGCGAAGGCGATCCACTGCTCGGGCCCGTTCCGGAGCTGGCGCTGATCAACGCCCAGGCGCCCACGGCGGAACTGCGGCCGCTCGAACAGAAGCAAACCGACGAAAGCGATCTCATGCCGTACGCGCTGCTCGATGAAATCGAAAAGCTGGCCATTCGTGATCGCAAGCCGCCGGCCGAAGTCTTCGAAATCTTAAACACGCGCGCCGGAGCCGGCGGCCCACAGGACGAAACCCTGCGCCAATACATCAAACGCTTCTTCGAGCTCTGGTCGCGCAATCAGTGGAAGCGCGAACGTTATGCACCTGCCTTTCATCTCGACGACGAAAACCTGGATCCGCGCACCTGGTATCGCTTTCCGATTCTCAGCGGCGGCTACGCCGACGAGTTACGGGAACTCGGCGAATCGCAAAACGAAGCGGGCGCCCAGCAATAACGATGCAGCGCCACTTTTGATTTGACGCCGGGTCGGCTTCGCAGCAGATACCCGGTGTATCTGTAATGGACTCGAACGCACTCAATATACAATCCATCCCATCGACCGGCGGCGGGGCAATCGGGCAGGCCGGCCTGCGCGTTGCCTTTACCGCGGCATTCGCACTCGCATGTTTGATTGGATGCAGACCCGCTATGACCACCGACGAAGCTCACGCCAAAGAAATTCTCGATCACATCGAGCAAACGCGACTGTACATCGATAATTTTTCGCGGCAGGGCAGCCACCCCTGCGCCGAAAACAAATGTATCTTCGTAACCTTCTGGGACTTCGACGGCACCATCATTCACGGCGACATCACCGACGGCCTTCAGGACTCCGAAAGCGGCGCAGTAGTTTACAAAGGCCTGCAGCAGCTGGCGATTGAAGCGGGCATCGCGCCGGCTTATCTGGGCGAAGACGGCTTCGCGCGCTACCGGGCCGACTACGAACGCCTGGAACGCACGGCCGGCCACGCCGAAGCCTACGCCTATATCGCGCAGGTCTTCGCCGGCGCCCGCCCGGCTGAATTCGAAGCGCTGGTACGCGAACACTTCGAATCGCGGCTGGCGGATTATTATTATCGCTCCTCCCTGGATATGATTCGCGTGCTGCAACACAACGGCGTGCAAACCCACGTGGTGTCCGCAAGCCCATCCTTCTTCGTAAAAGGCGCCGCTGCGTCGCTGGACATACCCGATGAGTGGATCACCGGCGTCGAGCTGGAGCTGGACGGGGAATTTTTGAGCGATCGCATTAAAGCGCCTTTCAATTACGGCCCGGGCAAAACCGAACGAGTCCAGCGCGTGCTCGCGGACATTCGCGAGCGCGAAGAGACCGAGCATGTATACGTGCTGGCGGGTTTCGGCAATTCGTATCATACTGACGGACACTTTCTGGAATGGATCTCGTCGCAGGAATTGCCGGACGGGGAACCGCTCGCGGTCTTGATCAACGGCGACGCGCCCGAACCCGATCCGGACTGGCGTCACGTAGAGCAAAGCAGCATCGTGGGGGAATAGCGTCGCCAGCCGATTCTAACGGCTCGCTCACAAATCTGCGGCGCGAAACTACGGCCTTTTTTTGTGGCGTACCCGATCCTGGCTGGTCAGCTCGTTGTATGCACTATTCATGGAACCGTCGTCGCCTGGCTCCCTCCCGCGTATCTGCTCGCGCTCCCCATAGTCTTCGGCGAGCGCAACTCTTCAGGGCCGTACTGCTCTCGATCGCCCTGGCGCTCCCGACGATTTCTTCCACCGGCTGCGTGCGAGCGGACTGCGCGAAGGGCGATCTGGTGTGCGACGGCCGCTATCTGCTCTGGCAAATCAGCGACTGCCCGGCAACGACGTCCTGGCATACTTTCCTGGGTGGAGCGGCGAACAGCACCACTGTGGTGAACGCGATCCCGGACGGCGTGGGCGGATATTACGTGGCGGGCATCGCCGCGGACGATTTCATCAGCAACCCCATCCGCGCCTTCGACGGCGTCCCCGGCAACCTCAACAATTTTCTGCTGCGGCTGAACATCGATGGAAGCATCCTGTGGGGAAGCTACCTGGGCCGCACGGGCGGCGGCGGAGGCACCTCTCTGGCTGTCGGCGAAGAAGGCGTAACCTTTCTCGGCAACGTCTCGGCCGGCTTTGGCGCTCCGATCAACGCCTACCAGGGCGGCAACGATCTCCTGATCGCCCGGATAACTCCGAACGGTCATATCGCCTGGAACACCTTTCAGGGAACCGCGGGCAACGACCAGGGGGCCGGCATCGCCCGGCGTTCCGACGGCGGCTTCTGGCTGGTGGGACAAATGCAAAACCCGGCCCTCGGCGCGGCGGGCACGATTCTGCTCCCACATCCAAACCCGGGGGCGGACGCCGGTTTTGTCCAGCGCCTGGATGCGAACGGCAACGCCGTCAGCCATTCCTTTTTCGGTAGCGCCGCAACGACGATCTTTCGGGGACTGGCCGTAAGCTCTACAGATGAACTCTTCGCCTTCGGCGATGCGAACGGCGCGCTTTCGGGCGCCTATCCGAATACGATCGTGAACTTCTCCGGCGGCGCGGCCCCCGACGGTCTCCTGGTAAAACTCAACGCCGACGGCGCTTATCTGTTTCATACGTTTCAGGGGGAAGCCACGAATTCGCAGGTCTTCAACGGCGGCGCGGTACTGAGCGACGGCTCGATCATTGTCGGCAATTCTTCGCCGGTAAGCTACGGCGCTCCACTTGCACCCTTTAGCGGCGGCACATCGGACATGGTAATTTCCCGATACACTTCGGCCGGCGCCCTGCTCTGGCAGACATTCGCCGGCGGCGCGGGAGCGGACAACCTGGACGTGATCGGCGCATCGCGTACCGGCGGCGTCTGGGTGGGCGGCTCCAGCGACGCGACATTCGGTACCCCCATCTCCCCTTTCGTGCATAACGGTGGAGGCGCGAACCACAGCGCGCTGCTCGGAGTCAGCCCGGACGGCGCTCTGGGAGCGCCGCTGTTCTTCGGCACGGTCGCCGCGACCGCCGGTCTGTTGGGCATTCTGGAAACCTGCGAAGGAGGGCTCCTGCTCGCCAATCGGTCCAACGCGGCGTACGGCTCGCGACCGCTGACGCCCTATGGCGGCGGGCCCTTAAACGGGCTTCTGATTCGCCTGGATACTCTGCTGCAGCTGAGCACATTCTGACAGTCGTAGTTCGCGATTGCAGTCACGCGAAGCGCTCCCTCTCCGAACCCGGAGTCAGCGGAAAAAGCTCTGGATATGACACGTGTTCAGTAAAGCGGCGCACGCGGGCCCGCTGACCGGATGTGACTTGACCGGGCGCGCGGTCCGCCGAAGCTGCTGCAATGACCGCGAACAACTGGAACAGTAAAAACATCACCGAAGGCGACCGCCGGGCTCCGAACCGGGCGATGCTGCGCGCCGTCGGTTTCGGCGACGACGATTTCAAGAAGCCGATCATCGGCGTGGCCAGCGGTCACAGCACGATCACGCCCTGCAACTCCGGCCTGCGTCGACTGGAAGACGCGGCCTCCGACGGCGTACGCGAAAGCGGCGGCATGCCCCAGACCTTCGGAACGATTACGATCTCCGACGGAATCTCGATGGGCACCGAAGGCATGAAGTTCTCATTGATGAGCCGCGACGTGATCGCCGACTCGATCGAAACGGTCTGCCGCGGCCAGAGCATGGACGGCCTGCTGGCTCTCGGCGGCTGCGATAAGAATATGCCGGGCGCCATGATCGCGATCGCGCGTTTGAATATTCCGTCGATCTTCGTTTACGGCGGCACGATTAAACCCGGCAAGCATAATGGCCGCGACCTGAACGTGGTTTCAGTTTTCGAAGCGGTCGGCGAATTCAACGGCGGCAAAATCGATCGTGACGAATTTCGCGCCATCGAAACCCACGCCTGTCCCGGCTCCGGAAGTTGCGGCGGCATGTACACCGCCAATACCATGTCGAGCGCCATCGAAGCGCTGGGCATGGCCCTGCCCGGTTCTTCGACCATGGCGAGCCCCGACCAGGAAATCGCCGACTGTACGTCGAACGCGGGGCGCACCCTGGTAAGTTTGATCAAAAAAGACTTACGCCCCGCGCAGATTATGACCCGCAAAGCCTTCGAAAACGCGATCATGGTCGTGATGTCCCTGGGAGGATCAACCAACGCGGTTCTGCATTTGCTGGCGATCGCCCACAGCATGAACGTGGAGCTGTCCCTCGACGATTTCGAAGTCATCGCCAAAAAGATTCCGCACATCGCCGACATGAAACCTTCCGGGAAATATCTGGCCGTCGATCTGCACGCTCAGGGCGGCGTTCCGCGCGTCATGAAGATGCTGCTCGAAGCCGGCCATCTGCACGGCGACTGCATGACCGTCACCGGTTTAACGGTAGCCGAAAACCTGGCGAATATTCCAGGCAGCGTTCCTGAAAACCAGGATCTGATCTATCCCCTCGACAAACCAATGTACAGCCGGGGACACCTGGTGGTTCTGCGCGGCAATATCGCGCCGGGCGGCGCGGTGGCGAAAATCTCCGGGGTGAAGAACCCCGCGATTACCGGCCCGGCGCGGGTATTCGACTCGGAAACCGAGTGTATGGACGCCATTCTCGCGGACAAAATCCAGGCCGGCGATATTCTCGTGATTCGTTACGAAGGCCCCCGCGGCGGACCGGGCATGCGCGAAATGCTTTCACCGACTTCGGCTTTGATCGGCAAGGGCCTGGGCGATTCGGTCGGGCTGATCACGGACGGTCGCTTTTCCGGCGGAACCTACGGGATGGTCGTGGGTCACGTGGCGCCCGAGGCGGCGGTCGGCGGGCCGATCGCGCTGATTCGCGAAGGCGATATCATCACTATTGACGCGCACTCCAACGGTCTGGACGTGCATCTGACTATCGACGAGCTGGTGGCCCGTTCGAAGGAATGGCAGCCCCGTGCGGCCAATTATGATCGGGGCGTAGCGGCCAAATACGCGCGGCTGGTCGGATCGGCGGAATTCGGCGCGGTCACCGACGGAGAGGCCATTTCGAACCCGGACGATTTCTTCGATCGCGAGTGGCACAAGAATCTGAAAGACATCAGCAGCGCAAAAAAGCTATAAAATTCCGCACCAGCCGAAAATATGGTCTTAAGCCCCCGCCCGCTTTCCGGCGAGCGGGGCCGGATAGAGCCAGGAGTAGAGGATGAGCGGCGAAAACGGTAAATTGGACCACAAAATCTACGGCAAAGAGGGCGAGGAAACCACCGACCGACCGTGGATTTTTCGAACCTATGCGGGGCATTCAAATCCGCGCGCGTCGAACGAACTCTATCGCGGCAACCTGGCCAAAGGCCAGACCGGCCTCTCGATCGCCTTCGACCTGGCCACCCAGTGCGGCTATTCCTCCGACCACTCTCTGGCGCGGCCGGAAGTCGGCAAGGTCGGCGTGCCCGTCAACAGCCTGGACGATTTTCATATTCTGTTCGATCAGATTCCGCTCGAACAGATGAACACTTCGATGACCATCAACGGCACGTCGATGTGGCTGCTCGCATTGTATGTCGCGCTGGTCCGCGAACGCGGCGAAGATGAACAAAAACTCAACGGCACCACGCAAAACGATATCGTAAAAGAGTACCTGGCCCGCGGCACCTATATCTTTCCGCCCAAGGCCAGCATGCGCATCATCGCCGAGATGTACGAGTACTGCCTGGAGAATATTCCCAGCTGGAACGCTTCGAATATCTGTTCGTATCATTTGCAAGAGGCGGGCGCAACCCCGGCCCAGGAACTCGCGTACGCTCTGGCGAACGCCATCGGCATTCTGGATCTGATTCGCGAACGGGGCAAAATCCAGGGCGAGGAATTCGAGAAGATCGTCGGCCGTATTTCATTCTTTGTGAACGCCGGCATTCGTTTCGTCGAAGAGATGTGTAAGATGCGGGCCTTCACCGAACTCTGGGAAGAGATCACCCGCGATCGCTACGGCGTTCAGAATCCGAAATATCGTCGCTTTCGCTACGGCGTGCAGGTTAACAGCCTGGGCCTGACCGAAGCGCAGCCGGAGAATAACGCCTGGCGCATTCTGCTCGAGACCCTGGGCGTCACGCTGAGCCGCAAAGCCCGCTGTCGCGCGCTGCAGTTGCCGGCCTGGAACGAGGCGCTTTCCCTGCCACGCCCCTGGGATCAGCAGTGGTCGTTGCGCCTGCAACAGATTCTCGCTTACGAAACCGATCTACTCGAATATCCCGACCTTTTTGACGGCAGTCCGGTAATTGAATCAAAAGTAGGCGAACTCAAACGGGGCGCGCGCGAAGAGATCGACAAGATCCTGAATATGGGCGGCGTACAGGCCGCCATCGAATCGGGTTATATGAAATCCGGCCTGGTCAAATCCATGTCCGAACGCATGAGCCGCATCAATACCGGCGAACAAACCGTGGTCGGCTTAAACCGCTGGACCGAAGGCCTGCCCTCCCCGCTCTTAAAAGGCGAAGACGGCGGCATCTTCAAGATCGACGATGAAGCGGCGAAAGAAACTCTACGCAGCTTAGAAGCCACGAAACAAAAGCGCGATCAGGCGCGGGCCGACGCGGCTCTCGCGAAGCTGCGCGAAGCGGCGAAGAACGGCGACAATATGATGGAGCCTTCGATCGAATGCGCCCTGGCCCGCGTGACCACGGGCGAATGGGCCGACGTGCTACGCGAAGTCTTCGGCGAGTATCGTCCGGTGACCGGTATTGAAGGCCAGCGTCTGGGTCTGGAAGACGATCGGGTGCAGGCCCTGCGCAAACGCATCGACGGTTTCGCAGACGCGAGCGGCCATCGCCCGCGCATCGTCGTGGGCAAGCCGGGGCTCGACGGCCACTCGAACGGCGCGGAAGTCATCGCGGTCGCTGCGCGGCATACGGGATTCGACGTCATCTATTCCGGCATCCGTCTGACTCCGGAAGAGATCGTGCAGTCGGCAGTCGAAGAAAATGCGGACGTGATCGGCGTTTCGATATTAAGCGGCTCGCACGTCGAGCTGGCGGAACAACTGATGAGCAAACTGCGGGAATCCGGCGCTGGCGACGACATCCCCGTCGTTTTCGGGGGCATTATTCCCCAGGACGATTTCGAAGCGCTGACCGCCAAAGGCATTCGGGCGATCTTCACGCCGACCGACTACAGTCTGATCGATATTATGGAACGCATCATGGACGTGGTCGAGAAAAAAGAAACCGCGACTGTCAGTTAGGCGATGCGGGAACTCGTAACCAAAGCCCTGGCCGGCGATAAGTACTCGATCGGCAAATTGATTTCGGTTTTCGAGGATCGTCGTCCGGAGTCCGCAAACCGGCGCGGAGAGATTCTGCGCGAACTCGCGGAGCGTCCCGATTCAAAGCGCGGGCGCTTCATCGGCATGACCGGCACCCCGGGCGCGGGAAAATCGACCCTCATCGGCGAAATTGCCAACCGCCTGGTGCGGCTTTCGCCTGAGGCGCCCGGCGCTCAAACGTCAGCGCAAAAGACCGGCGCAGCGGGCTTCAACGTGGCGGTGCTCGCCATCGACCCTTCGAGTGAAGTTTCCGGCGGCGCCATACTCGGCGACCGGACCCGCGTAAATTTCGCGCTCGACGAAAAGCGACTGTTCTTTCGCAGCCAGGCGTCGGACCGCGAGCTGGGCGGGGTCAGTCGCAGTACCTTTCAGGTCGCGCGTCTGCTGTACTATCTCTTCGACTTCGTGCTGATTGAAACCGTGGGCATCGGTCAGAACGAAATTGAAATCCAGTACGTGGCGGATCGCATCTATCTCGTACTGCAACCGCTCGGCGGCGACGGCATTCAGTTCATGAAGGCCGGCATCATGGAAATTCCCGACGTCTTCGTGTTAAACAAATCCGACGCGGTTGAGGCGGCACAGCAAAGCTATTATGCGCTCAAAGCCGCGTTGAGTTTCGTGCGGCCCGGCGAAGAAGATCGGGTTTCGATCATCAAAACCAGCGCGATCACCGGCTTGGGCCTGGACGAGGTGAGCCGCAATATGGCCGCGTCGCGGGGCGACGAGCCGCGGCGCTCGATGAGCGAAAAAGAAATCTTTTATTTTGAAAAGTGGGTCCGGGACGAATACGGCCGGGTGGGCCTGCGTCGCCTGAACAGCGAACACGGCGGCGCCCGCGCCTATATTGAACGGCATGCGTCCTCGTTCGATCAGGCGCAGGCGGCGTTCCTGAGTGAATATAGAACGACGCCCGCCGCCGTTTCCTGAAATGATATGAGCCAATCCAGAATCAAAGTCGGCGTCTTATTCGGTGGCCGATCGGCGGAACACGAAATCTCGCTGGTCTCCGCCCGTAACGTCATCGCCGGCCTCGACCCGGCGAAGTACGAAGTCGTTCCGATCGGCATCGATCGCGACGGACGCTGGCTGACCGCCGGGAAAGCTTCCGAGCTGCTGATCGATTCGCCCGACCCCGCCCACGCGCTGCCCGTACTAAACGCGGCTTCGGGCCAGGAACTGGCCCTGAGCCCCGGCCAGAGCGACACGGCCCTGCGCCCGGCGATCGGAAAGAGCGGCGCTCTCGATAGCCCGGCGGGCTCGAATTCTCAGGACGCCGCCCGGGCGCTCGCGGTCGACGTTATCTTTCCGGTGCTGCACGGAACCTATGGCGAAGACGGAAGCGTACAGGGTCTCTTAAAACTGCTGGGCGTACCGTACGTCGGCCCGGATCCGCTGGGTTCCACGGTCGGCATGGACAAAGATGTAATGAAGCGCCTGCTGCGGGACGCCGGCATTCCCAACGCCCGCTTCCGCGTCTATTCACGCCGTACCGCGCGTTCTGCTTTCGGCGATTCGTCCGAAACCTCACAAAAATCGGCAGGCGGATCTTCGTCGGAAACGCAATCGATCGTCGACGAACTCGGATTGCCGCTGTATGTGAAGCCGGCGAATATGGGGTCGTCGGTCGGCATCTCCCGGGTCCAGCGCGCCGAAGATCTCGCGGCGGCAGCGCACGAAGCCTTAAAGTACGACAATAAGATCTTAATCGAAGAGAATATCGTCGGCCGCGAAATCGAATGCGCGGTACTGGGCAACGAAGAGCCTGAAGCTTCCGTGCCCGGCGAAATCGTACCCAAAGACGGCTTTTACAGCTACGAGGCCAAATACCTGGACGAAAAAGGCGCGGCGCTGGAAATTCCCGCGAAGCTCACCCCGGACGAAATCCAGCGGGTCCAGGCGCTTTCAATTCGGACGTACGAAACCCTGTGCCTGGAAGGCATGAGCCGCGTCGATATGTTCCTGCTGAACAGCGGCGAAATCTACATCAACGAAGTGAATACCATACCGGGTTTCACCGGCATCAGCATGTACCCCAAGCTCTGGGAAGAAAGCGGCCGACCTCTGGCGCAACTGCTCGATCGCCTGATTGAATTAGCCCTGGAACGGCACCGGCGCCAGAGCGCCCTGCAGACCAGCGTGGAATGATACCGCCGGATCTGCTATTTGTGTACGGCACGCTGCGCGCCGACGTTCGCCATCCATTAAACGAAACCATTCGCCGGCACGCTCGCGATCTGGGGCCCGCAGTATTTCAGGGCCGTCTGTATGATCTGGGCGCCTACCCGGGCGTCATCGATACGGACCAGCCTTCGGAATTGGTGTACGGTGAATTGTACGAAATCGTCGGGGACGAAGACCTGCTCTTCGAACGACTCGACGCCTATGAAGAATGCGGACCCGGTTTCGCGGAGCCCACCGAATATTTGCGCGTGGTGCGATCGGTGCGCCTGCAGCGGCCAACCGGAGAATTCAACGACGCCGTGAACGCCTGGATCTATATCTATAATCATCCCCTGCGAGACGCGCGATGGGTTGCGCACGGCGATTATCTCAGGCGAAACGAATCTTAATCGGCCTCATTTTGATCTTAAGGCCGACCGGAGAGCAGAGCTTCCTGGCTTGACGCCTTATGAAATTTCAGAGCGATCGGCGGATTCAATCATCGCGCCGAAGTGACTGTCGAAAAAGATCATCTCCAATTCGAAGATCTCCCCGGCGGCTGCCAGGCAATACTCATAGGCGTGCTGGTCCAGCTCGCCCGCGTCCCGGCTGCCCTGGATCCGTTGCAGCAGGGCAGCGGCATAATTCGGCGCGAGCTCCGCACCGGTCGCTTCCACCAGAGCCAGGCCAGTCAGACTGCGACGCCGCTCGTCGATTTCCAGGCGGACTTCAGTACACAGCCGGCGAAAGACCGCCTCCAGCTCCGGGTCCAGAGCCTGCTCGAGTTCGATCTGCGCGTGATCTTCTTCGTCCGCGCCGTTTATTTTACGCCGGCCTGCGCCAGATCTTTGCCAAGCTGGCCCGTGAGAAAACGAAAGTACATCTTGTAGTCGGAGATGAGCGACCAGAGCGGATAAGTGAAGGTGGCCGGCCGATTGTGTTCGACGAAGAAATGACCGACCCACGCGAAACCGTAACCCATAACCGGCATCAAAAACAGCAGCCAGTAGTTCTGTAAATAAACGCTCATAGCGACGACGCCGAACACCAGGGTCGTTCCGATATAGTGCAGAACCCGATTCAGCGGATCGGAGTGCTCCCGCAGATAGAACGGATAAAAATCGCGATAGGTCGTGATCGGTTCCGTACCGGCGGTGTTGGTTGAGGCATCAGACGCGGTGCTTGCAGTTCCCATGGTCCCAAGTATAGCGCGGTTCGACGGAATTTCAATTCATTTTCGTCGCTGATTTTCAATTGCCCGGCCGGCCCGACGACCGGATGCTGCCGGACGCTCCCGCGAAACGGAATACCGCATGCCAGATCCCGCATCCACATCATCCCCGTCATCCAGCCAGAACAATGGCGGCGCAGCGCCAGCGCTCAAAGCGGGGCTGCGGCTCGGCTTTCTGGGCTTCGGCAAGATGGGCCAGGCCCTGGCCCGCGGATTGCGGGGTCGCTACAGCTCCGCGGAATTGACGCTCAGCGCTTTCGATGCGGCCGGAGTCTCCGGGGAAACTGCCGGGGACGTAGACGGGCTGCAGCTGGCGGGGTCGGCGGCCGGGCTGGAGGAGTCCAGCGACGTGCTGATCCTCGCGGTCAAACCTGGTGATATGCAGCAGGCTGTGGCGAGTCTCAACGGCCGGCGAAAGTACATCTCGATCGCCGCGGGACTGAGTACGGAGCGGCTCCAGAGCTTTTTCCCGCACGACCAGAAAGGGCAGAATCCACAAATATCACGCGTAATGCCCAATATTTCAGCTCTGGCCGGCCACGGCGCGAGCGGGATCTTCTGCGAAGACGATGAATTTTTTTCGCTTTCTGAAGCGATTTTTTCGGCGATCGGCTCGGTCGTGCGAGTCAAGTCCGAGGACCTGATGCACGCGGTGACGGGCCTTTCGGGCTCCGGCCCGGCCTACGTCCTGGCGATGGTTCACGCCCTGGCCGAGGGTGGAGTCCAGGCGGGCCTGCCCTTCGCAACTGCGCTTGACCTGGCCCGGGAAACCGTGTTGGGCACGGCTGAATTGCTGCGCAAGACCGGGGAGCATCCCGCAACGCTGCGCAATCAGGTGACCAGCCCCGGCGGAACGACGATCGCCGGCCTGGCCGTTTTAGAAGACGGCGGATTTCACGGAACCGTGATGGGCGCGGTCGTGGCCGCCGCCGACCGCAGCCGCGAACTGGAATAGCCAGAAGCCCGGATAGGTCGATTCAGAACAGGACTTTCAGCTCTTCCCTGAGACGGCGCCGAAACTCCGGGCTTTGAAAGCGTTTGTCGCCGGGATCCACTACGAAGCGATTCCAGACCGCTCCATCGGCCTGAGTGGTGATTTCTCCTTCGAATATGTTGATATCCATCAGGTAGAAAGCCTGGGAAAGCGATAGCAGCAGGCCCGGACGATCGCTGGCTGTGACCTCGATGACGCTCTGATTGTCCTGATTCAGAAGCTGGACGTCGCCGCCGGTCCCCGGATTGTGATCCCGGGCCGGGACGCGGGCTTCGCGTTCGGTCAGGTATTCCAGCACGGAAACACCGCCGAAGAGCAGCCGCTCCAGATCGTCGATCAGACCGCGCATGGAAACTTCGTTCATTGCCGTCGGCTGGTCACCGGCGGTAACGATATGAAATTCGTCGCTGATCGCGTTCGGGCCCGGGGTATAGATCCGCGCGCCCTGAATATTCCAGTGATAGCTGTATAGCACCGCGCAGAGCCGAAAGAGGATGCCGACCTCGTTCATTTCCGCGTCGACTTTCATCCGCAGCCCGGCGGAACCCTCTTCCTGGATCGTAATATCGAGCCGCTGGTGCTTTTCATCCCCGCGGGCCCGGGAATAGATGGATTTGCTGGTACTGCTCATAGTATTAACTGCGTGGGTAAGAAGCAATTATCGTGCCATCTTCCCTGGACACGCCCTTTCAATGGGCACAGCGCGTATTTTGTGGTTGTTGCCGGAACGATGTTACAGAATCCTGAATCCGATGAGCCAAAAGTCAGCAATCACCAGCGGTCTGTGCAATCAGGTCTTCGAGCAAGCGATCGCGGATTATCATATTCCGAACCACATCGACGCCCCCGAGAAGAATCCTCACCCCGAAGGCTCCATCGAACATCTGCTCTATCATAAAAACTGGGTGGATACTGTGCAGTGGCATTTCGAAGACGAGATCCGCAGCCCGGACCTGAGCGGCCCCGAAGTATTGAACCTGAAGCGCCGCATCGACAGCTCGAACCAGGTCCGTACGGATACGGTCGAACTGATCGACGATTGGTTTCTGAGCGAGTACGGCGATTTGCCGCGCAAAGCCGGCGCACGCCAGAATTCGGAGACCCCCGCCTGGCTCATCGACCGCATGTCCATTCTGGCCCTGAAAGTGTATCACTGGCGAGAGCAGACTGAACGCACCGACGTCGACGCGGCCCACAAAGCGAATAGCGAAAGCAAACTGGCGATTTTGCTGGAACAGCAGACGGACCTGGCTCGCTGCCTCGACGAACTGGTTGAAGATTTCCAGAACGGTTCGCGCTATATGAAAGTCTATCGCCAGATGAAAATGTACAACGATGAAAAGCTGAACCCGGTACTCTACGGCCGCAAAAAGAAATAACGCGGACCGCCCGAATTTCAAAGCATGCGCTTTCTGGTTCTGCGATTCGGCAATATGGGCGACGTGGCTCTGCTCGCGCCCGTTCTGCACGCCCTGGCCCGCAAGTACTCCGCCATCAGCATCACCCTGGTGACGCGCAAGGCCTTCGAACCCTTCTTTTTTAATATCCCCGGCGTCGAAGTCATCGGCGTGGATTTCGACTATGAATACCGTGGGCTGTACGGTTTGTATCGTCTGTACCGTCAGCTGCGCAAGCTGGGGCCGTACAATCACGGCGTAGATTTGCAGAGCACCTATCGCTCGCGCATTCTGCGGTTTTTGTTCTGGCTCCTGACCAGTCTGCGATTCGCGCGCATCGTAAAAGGCCAGCGCGAAAAGCGCCTGCATATTCGTCGGCGTAACAAAGTCCTGGAGCCGCTGCCGCATATGGTCGAACGCTATATGCATGTATTCGAACGCGCCGGCATTTCGGCGATGCCCGATCAGGGTCCCTGGATCAATCCGGATACCGGGGCCCGGGCGCTCGCCAAAGACTTTCTTTTGGGCAATGAAATCCCCGCGAAGAAAGGCCAGCCCTGGATCGGCATCGCTCCTTTTGCGAGTTACCAGCAAAAGACCTGGCCGGCGGTGCATACCCACGAGTTGCTGAGTTTAATTCAGCGTAACTTAGATGCGCGCGTATTCTTATTCGGCGGCGGCGAAGATGAAATTCGGAAACTGCGTGGCCTGCACGAACAATTCGACAACACCGTGCTGGTGGCGGGAGAGCTTTCCCTGGACGGAGAAATCGCGTTGATTTTGCGCATGGACGTTATGATCGCCATGGACGGCTTTAATATGCACCTGGCCGCGTTGCTGGGCAAACGCGTTCTTTCGATCTGGGGCGCGACCCATCCTTTTTCCGGCTTCGGCCCCTACGGCGCCGACCCCGAGACGGTGATTCAGGTTCCGCCTGCAGACCTGGACTGCCGGCCCTGTTCGATCACCGGCAAACGCCCCTGCTTTCGCGGCGACCTGGCCTGCCTGAACTGGATCACCGCACGCCAGGTATTCGAGAAGCTGCAGTACGAACTGCTCGCGCCTGAAGACCTGGACACATTGCCGCAAACCGACTGAACCAGAAACAGTAACAGAGCCAGAAACAACGCCTGCGCCGGCCGGAGTTTCAGCGCTGCTTTTTCAGTACGCCGGAAAAATAGATCGGTGCTGTGCCGCCGAGCCGCCGCAGCTGGACATGGGCTCGAATATTCTCGAGCACCTGCACGGTCAGCTCCCAGTCCTCTTCCCGCAGTCGAGCATAGTCCGGTCCGAAACTGCTCTCCTCCGAAACAACACCCGCGTCGGTCTTTTTCGGATCCAGCTGAAATTCCAGAGCGGTCTGAAATCCGGGAGCGCCCGGCGCCCGGCCGTTGCGAAACCAGCGAAGCAGGCCCGCGAATATGCGCCCGGCTCCGACCCCGGCGCCCCGCGCGTGCGAGCGCAGCCGCAAACTCAGGCCGGCGGTTTCCGGATCGCAGCTTAGCCAGACGCTCATCGCGGTTTCGGGCGGCCACTCCGGGAGCGCCTGCAGGCCTTCGCCCGCCCAGGCCCCGTCCAGATAGATTGCGAAACCCCGTGGATCGTTGAAAAAGCGGTACACCTCCGGCGCGTTTCGCGCGCGGGTTTCGAAATCGTCGACAATTTCTTGTGTGGGCTTGCGGGATGCGGACATGCGGTATTAAAATTCGTAATGCGATTCAGCGGCGAAAGCGCCAGATCATCAGCCCGGCGAGTCCCATAAAGATGCCGGTCGGTCCCCAGCTGGCGAGCGCCGGATGCACGACTCCTTTGCGGCCCATACTCTCGGTTAAGCTGAAGGTCAGATAGTACACGAACATGGTGATCGTCGAAATCAGAATGGCGCGAATCAACGGGCCGCCGGAACGCAGACTGCCGGTATGGCCGGCGATCGAACCGACGATGGTCAGAATGATGCACATTAAAGGAAACGAGAGATTCGAATGCATCTGGACTTCGTAAGGAACGGTATCGAATCCGAGCGTTCCCAGTCGATCGATTTCTCCCGACAGCTGGAAGACGTTCATCTCGTTCGGGTTGCGACCGGAGCTCGCGAAAAAATCGATCTCGTCCGGGAAACGCACCTCGCGTTCGGCGAAATTCTCCACGCTGTCGACGCGCATGTTTTCGCCGAAGCGCACTTCGCGCCCTATATGCAGCACCCAGTCCTTCGTATCCGGACGATACACGGCCTTATTCGCCTGCAGCATGCGCCGCGGCCGGCCCGCGCTGCCGACGCTCATATAGTTGAAACCGCCGATAATTTCCTGTTTCTCAGCGTCGAAAAAATAAACGAAATAATACCCCTCGCGGCCGCGCAGGTTTTTTTGGAACACCAGATTCTTCACAGTCGCCTGCCGGGTGCCCTTCTTTAGAATGTCCTCCTGCTCGTTGGCCATCTGGTTCGCCGGCGTTACCAGGAAGTCGTTGAAAACAAATAGCAGCAGGCTGGTGAACAAACTGACGATCAGGAGCGGCGCGATCGCTCGATAAAAAGATCCCCCCGCGCTGAAGACGGCGACCATCTCCCGCGAAACGGTAAACTGCGCTACCGTGAAGCAAACGCCGAACATCAACGCGGCCGGCAGAATCTTCACCACTACGCCGGGAATGATCAGCAGCAAATAAAGATACAAATGGATCTGCGGCTGGTCGCTGTCGATCTTGCTCTTGTCGAAGGACTCGTAGAGAATCCAGATCAAACTGAACGCGAGCAGCGCGAAGGCGAACGATTTGATAAATTCGCCGCCGATATAACGGTCGAGAATCCGAAGCCGGCCGGTGATACGCGAAATCATAGCCATACAATACGAGAGAGTTCTAAAAGAGAACAGGAACTCCTAAAGCGCGGCGAAGAGCCTTGATGCGGAAAAATAGATTTCGTCATCCTGTACCGCAGTTGTAAACCAGGCCGCGATCAGAATTCCGAGCGCCCCGCAAAGGGGCACGATCAGATTGTCGTCGAATAGACCGCGCAGCGCGATCACCGAAAAGAATTCCGCCAGAGCCGCCAGCGTTACCCCCGCCAGAATCACCAGCGGCACCGCGAGCCGCAGATCCCCGGCCGCGTCGCGCAGCGCGAAAGGCGCTCCGGCTCCCTGCAGATGCTGGTGCAAAAATAAAAACAGCAGGCACGCCAGAAAACCGACGACGATGAACGCCAGCAGACCTTCCAGGGATTTGCCGTTCCAGAAACGCACCCGACCGCGATATCCGCCGATATAAGCCGCCCACGGATCGCCGATCATGAGGTAAATGCAGGCGAAGACGACGACGATATCCGAGAACACCAGCATGAGCAGGAGGCACGCCAGAAAATAGGCGATCGTGGCGTTATAACGTTTGCTCTCTTCTTCTTTGAGCAGAGGCCCCAGCAGCCGCATGAAGACCGTGTTCAGGCGTTCGTTGCTGAAGCGCAGCGTATCCAGGGTAAACATCAGAGCGATCGCGATGACCAGCAGGATCAGGCATACTTCGCGCGTGAAGACCGCGCGCTCCGGCCGCATAAACCCAAAGATATCGAAGTACAGCGCCAGGGGAATGATCAACCCGGCGGTGTGATAGATTTTGCGGGCCAGATTAAAATCGCCGGCAGGGGTGCGGGCGGGCTCAACGCGAATCCATGGAGCGTTCCGGTTGGTTTTTCGATTGTTTCCTTGATCAGCGGTTTGCGACATCGGGATAGTGCAGGATCACGGACGGGGCCTCTCACTGAAAGCATAAACCCGGCGATTTCAGAAGATCCGGCCCCGGAAATTGCGCTTGACAGACCTTCCGAAACGGCGCCTGCTTCTTCTGTGAAACTTCGAGCGATCCACCTCCTGAACCGCATGAATCGCATCGAGCGCGATCTGAGCGAAATCTCCGCACTGCGCTCCACACTGCAGGACGACCGGGAATACACCAGTCGGCTGCGTACCTCGCTCCAGGATGAAACGGTCCGACTGCGGGAACTGCAGGCGAAGATTCTGACCCAGGTCATTCACAATCCGCCGGAATCGCTGACGGTTCAGGCGCAGTCCGCCGGTCGCGCCACGCCTGCGATCGCCCGGGCTCCCGAGCCCGAAGAGCGGAGCGGCCGCGCTCCAGAAATCATCGTGCCCTCCGCCGGCAAATCAAAAGCTTCGAAAGGCACGACTGGAACGGCAGGAACAGCCCGCGACACGAAAGCCGCCGGGGCTGCCTCTGCGACCGGTGCGACCGGAGGGCGCGCTTCTAAAAGCAAAGCCGATGACGCCGCTCCCGCCCGATCGGACGGCGCGAAAAGCGGTAAGCGCGCGAAAGACGGCGACGCTCCCGCGGACGAAAGCTTCAACTTCACCTTCGTCCAGAAATAATCCCCTCGCTTTCAAAAAAGGGTTTCCCGCATTGCGCGCCGCCGGCGTTCTGTCAGAGACGCGGCGCGTTTTCAGGCGACGCGATTCGCTTCGCCACTCCAACCATCCTGCGGAACAATCACAGCTATGATCCAGAACATGATATTCAATCCAACGATTTCGCACGCGACCCGCGCCACGAAGTCTTTTGAAGAACAGCACGGCGCACGTACTAAAGCGGTCCGCCACGGTCTCTTCGCCTGCGCGGCGCTGCTCGCCTTCACCACGGCCTGCGGCGGGGCCGGTGAAGTTCTGGCCACTTACAAGGGCGGCGAAGTCACTCGCGGCGAAGTGCGCGATATGTTCTCGATGATTTACGGCCCCGAAGCCCAATCCCAGGCCACGATCGATCAACAAAATCAGCTGATCACGAATTACGCTTTAATGAAAGTCGCCGCGCTCGAAGCCACCGAACAGGGCCTCGATTCCAGCGATGAAGTCAAAAACCGCGTGGCCATGCAGGAGACCCAATCGCATCTCTTCGCTTATAACACCTATCTGCGCGATAACGCCGACGAAATCGAGTTGCGCTTTATCGAGATGCAATTCGTCTATTTGCCGGTTCGCAAGAGCGGCGCGGAAACGGACGACAGCGCGGCCCGCGAAGCGGAAGCCGCCGAGCTGATCCAGAAGTTGAATGAACTTAAAGACCAGCCCGCCGAACTCGAAGACCTGATCTATCAGCGCACCGAACACCAGCGCTACAAGTGGCTGGGCGGATTTCTGGACCCCCACTGCACCAGCTGCCGACCGAATCCCCTGAGCTTCCTGACCGATCCTCTGAAAGAAGCTGAAGAGGGCGTTTTTATCCAGGTCAAAAGTCCGGAAGCAATCTGGCTGATCCGCAAATACCGCGACTATGAACGCAGCCTGGACGATCTGGACGGCATCTTCAAAAACTATCACGAACGCACCATGCGCATCGCGAAAAACCGCCGCGGTCAGTTGCCGGAAGCCGAACGCGACGCGCCCGTCTTTCAGCAAATCATCATGGACGACGCCGCGATTGAGAATCTATCGAAGCAACAAACCGACCGACTTAAGCGCACCGAAACAAACGGCATACTCACCAACCAGCTGAACGATCTACGCGAAGAGAAAAAACTGGAGCTGCTGCCGCCCTCGCGCGTCCAGGGCGAACCGCCGGAAGACGCCTACACGGACGGCATCGCTCTATTTACAATGGGCGAAGGCGAGAGCGCCAGCACATACACCTACGCCGATCTGAACAAAGAGCTGGGTCCGGCGGCCGCCGCCGTGCCGCTGACAGAAAAACTGCAAATCCTCAATTCGTTGATCGTGCCCATGGCGCTCTTAAATGGCGAAGCCGACTTCGAAGACGTTAAAGGCAATGACGACTACGAGTTTATGATGAAGCTGCGTTTGAACGAAGCCCTGGCTTCAGCGTACTACAGCAAGAATCAGCCTCCGGTGGAAGTCAGCGAAGCCCAGATCGCCGAGCAGTACAACATCGGCCGTCAGAATCGCTTTAAAGGCCAGAGTCTGGCTCAGGCGCGCGAATCGATTAAGGCCGGCCTGGAAAGCAGCCAGCGGCAGGAATCGCAGATGAAAGTCCAGGGCGAGCTGACTCAGAAGTACGAGCTGAAGATCATGCGCGAGAAGCTGAAGGCCAACGAACTCTAAGAGAACGCGAATCGCGGATCCGCTCTGCGAACGGAAAAGCATCCGCGGCGCCTGACTCGCAGCCTAAAGGCCGACCGCGCGATTGAGTCGCCGCCGGTACCACCAGTACCGCGGCGAGCGTAGCGCTCGCAAAAGGTTTGCCGATGAACCGCGGCGGATGCGTCCCGACCAGGCATCCAACGCTGCATCGGCCCGCGCGAAACACTCCCGCGAGAATTCCTGAAAAACCTCGCGCCGGTCACCCGGCGCTGGATCCAGGTCGGCGAAGAGCGCGGCTTCGGCCCGGATGAAATCCTGCTCCAGGGTATCGCGCTCCGCGAGCCCGGCCTCCGCGACGCCCGGGTAGTCGAAGAGCGCCGCGCGATGCACTCTTTCGTGCCGCCACCACAGAGAATCGTCCGCGCGTGCGCCCGGCGGCGAAAAATCAGTCGCTGTGAGATGCTCTGTCGTTTTTTCTCCGGTAGCGAAACACGGCTTAAATGTAGCGAGACACGGGGCCGCGGTTCCGGTCAGCCAGATCGTGGATGGTCGAAGCGGTCCATCGCCTTTCGAAACTCTCAGTTCCGCCACCATCGAAGCGGTCGTCTGACTGGGCGCGAGCAGTCCGCTGGCGTGCACGCACAGGGATCGCATGCTGGCGCGATCGCCGCGAAAGCCGGATGCCGTTACAGCCGGGCCCGGCCTGTCTCCGATTTGTTGCAAAGCATTCGGCCGCGGATCGGGACTCTGAAGGCCGTGATCACGCAGTATATTCATCGCCTGCGACACGCTGAGGGCGGCCCCGCAGGCGGCGCCCAATCGCGCACTGCGCGCCTGGCGGTAGCGACTGCGGCTGAAATAGGTCATGAACGGCGCTGCATAACAGGCACGAAAACTGAAGTCGCGTCCGGGACGCAGCCAGCCCTGCTCGCGGGCGTGCTCGATCAGTCGCGGGCTGGAAAAATCGTATTCGCTTTCGATGGTGATTCCGTTCGAGATCGACCGAAAGCCTTTCACCCGTTCGGCCGCCCAATGCTCTCCGGCGGTTTCCAGAACGATTGCTCCACCCGGGTCGGCCAGTATAAAACCGTTATGGTAATAAAACGAACGATCCGTATAACCTCCGCAAGCGTTCTGGGAGTAGCGCGCGATCATATCGGTGATCAACTCCAGCGCCTGTTCGGCCGTGCGACAGCGTTCGAGCGCCAGCCGTACGAGGTCCATGCCGGTCAAGCCCTCATTGCCGCGCCGGCGCATGGGAACGCGGGTGAAGAGCGCTTCGTTGCCGATCGCCAGGCCGAATTGATTCGCGCCCATCTCCGCGCCCCACATCTGGAAGGGGCGCGAAAGCAGCGCCTCATAGCTTTCGCGGACCTGGGGTACGGAAATGTACGTCGCCTGAAGCTCCGGAACCCGGGTCAAATCGTGCTCACGGGGCGGCACGCGCTCTATGGCCTGCGCTTCATTCGGTTCCCGATCGGAATTTTTACCGAAGATTACGTTGCCGCTTGCGGTAATATCGCCCGTCGCTACAAAGGTATCACACATGGGGTTCGGCCCTTCCTGACATGTCTTCGATTCGAGTCGTTAAAAATACTCAGCGCTATTTGATTGTCCATAAAGATCCCGGCATCGCGTTTCACTCCGAACGGGTCGACTCCGACGAGTACGCCCGCACGGGCAAGCCGGGAGATCCGGGAGTGCTCCAGTTGGTGCGGGAGATGGAAGCGGCCGGCGAGATTCCCGCCGGTCCGCGCCTGTATCCCGTGCATCGCCTGGACCGCATCACCTCGGGCCTGCTGGTCTTCGCCCGGGGTCGCGAAAACGCGAATCTGCTCGGCAACGAATTTCGCCACGGTCGGGTGCGGAAGATCTACGTGGCCTTGAGCGATCGCAGCCCCAAAAAGAAACAGGGCAAAATCGTCGGCGATATGGAACGCGGTCGGGGCGGCGCCTGGATTCTGACCCGGGAACAAAAGAACCCCGCCATCACCCGATTCATCAGCTTCAGCCTGCCCGGCCGACGACCGGGGTTGCGACTCTACATACTGCAGCCGAAAACGGGCCGCACTCACCAACTGCGAGTCGCGCTCAAAAGCCTGGGAGCCCCGGTGCTCGGAGACGGCCTGTACGCGCGCTACGATCTGGCCCGGGCGGAAGACCGCGCTTATCTGCACGCCGCCGCGATTCGTTTTCAGCTCGGGGACGAACTCGTCGAAGCCCACGATCGGCCGGGACCGGGAGTCGAATTCGCGAGCGCCGAATTCATACGGGCTCTGAGCGCTGCGGGCGATCTCTTCGCCCTCTTTGAGAAAGGCGGTGCCAGGCTTTCGCCGCCGGAGTCGTCGACATCATCGAGCGAGCGTAAGCGCGCTGCATCGCCCTGGTCGCAGAACGCAGACTCGGGCCGACGGCGACGTGGAACGGATCCCGGACGCAAACCCGGCCAGAGAAAGAAAAAAGCCGCCCGCAGCCCGCGACGCCGGCGGGATTAGCCGGCAATTGGCTCATGGCTGGCTCCGGTTTTGCCGTAGTTCATTACAGGATGCGAAGGCTCGAGCACAATCCATGGCGCAAGGTTCTCCCGGCTCTGCTGGTCTGTTCGGCACTGCTCTTTGGAACCTTGCAGGCGCGCGAATACCCGGCGCCGTACGACGCAGCGGGCCAGGTGGAAGTGCTGGACCGCCTGATCGAAACGACCGGCGGGCGCTATCGCCTGTGGCCGACGGATCTATTCGAAGAACAGCGCCCCTACCGGCCTCGCGGCAATTCGACGATGCTATCCGACGTGCGCTTCTTGTTCAAGACGCCCGACCAGCCCGCCTTCCGGCGCGAAGCGGAAGTGATCCGATCGCGCCTGCGATCGCCCGACGGAAACACCGGCCCCGATCCATTGCGCTTCGAACGTTCGCTTTTCGTGCACACTTCGTTCGAAATTCCGGGGCGGCAGTCCTATCGCCTGGAGGCTGCAGAGCCGGTCATCGTACGCGGTCAGCTGTATCGCGCCTCGCTCTGGGTCCACAGCCGAATGTATCGGCACAGCCTGAGCCTGCTCTTTCGCAACGCCGACGGCCGCGAAGTTCGCGCGCCGCTCGGGCCGCTATTGTGGCACGGCTGGCGACGACTGGAAGTGCAGCTGCCTCCGGAATTGTATCGCCGGGGGCGCAATCTGGAACGCCGCTATCGCCACGAGTTTCTTGGCTTTGTAATCAAATCGCATCCGAAAAGCCAGCCCGGCGACGTCGCCCTGCTCTTCGATAATTTGCTGATCGTCTCGGATATCCAGGAACTGGCCTACCCCGGCGCCGAACTGAATTTCTAGGCGCCGCATGGGGGGACCCGGCGGGCACGGGAGAGCGCCTGCCGGGTCCCCCCATGCGGCTTTTTGGGTTGGAAGAGGCCGGCGTGCGCGGAAAAAGCGCGTTCCGCGCACCCCCCGGCCAGCTTTTTGAGTTGGAAGAGGCCGGCGTGCGCACGCAGGGCTGATCCTGCTACTATGGAGCTGGAGTGAGGGTCCTGGTCCACGCTTTCTCCGCGTGCGCCAGGACCCTCACTCCAGCGAATAAGTATCGCCCTCTTTGGCCGTGTAGATCTTCAGGGATCGGTCTTGATCCTGCTGCTGCGCGAATTCGCCGAGGTACTCGGAGGCTTCGTCGAAGAGCTTCCAGATATTTTCATCGGTGTGCGCCGGTTCGTGGTGCGTCAGTACGAGCTCTTTGACTTTCCAGTACAGACTGCAGTCCACCGCGATGGTCATGGCGGTGTGTCCCCAGCCTTTGCGCTGTTCCGCTTCTTCTAATGAATACTGAGCGTCCATTACCAGTAGATCCGCTCCGTGAAAGAAACGATCGTACTCTTTCATCCGCTCGTGAATTTCAGGGCCGTAAAATTCGGTATCGGTCGCGAAGACGAAGGTTTTGCCGCCGGCTTCGACTTTGTACGAAATCGATCCGCCGGGATGGATCAGCGGCTGCGTCGTAATATGGCAGTCGCCGACGTCGAAGGCTTCGCCTGGCGGAATATAATGAAAAACCTTTTTGCAGGGCAATTCGGAGAAGCGCAACCTGGAGTGCTCGGCATGCTGCTGGCGGCTCAAACGTTCTTCTAAGTCTTCGAGACAGGAGTAGAAATGAACCGTATTCTCCGGCTGATAGGCCGGCAAAAACTCGAGCCAGCCCTGGATATGATCCCAGTGCGTGTGGGTGAACAGTACGTTAATATCGCCCTTGTGACCGCGCGCCATCATGTCGGCGCCCAGCCGCCGGGCGCCGGTGCCCATATCGAAGATCAGCTCGACCTGGCCGTGACGCACTTCAACGCAGGTGGTCTCGCCGCCGATGATCGACTTCTGACCGGGATGCATCGAATCGATGAGTTCGTGAATTTCACGCCCGGGCGCCTCGCGCCAGGCTCCGCGGGCGTACTCCAGTGCACTCACGAGCTTGGAACGCACCTCGTCCCGATCCATCGGAGTGGGTAAGGATCCCCGTACACCCCAGAGCTTGATCTGCATCGCTGCCAGTCCGTCCGTTCGCTGCGCCTATCGCGAAAAACGGGGCCGGGTCAGGCCTCCATGTCGATGATCTCACCCTGCAGCAGGCCGCTGACGACGACCAGCGCGCCCGCCAGTACGGCGACGAGCTGCATCAGGCTGAAGCCGTAGAACATGCTGATGATGGCCGCCAGAATGACGATCGCGCCCGCCGCAATGCAAACAATCGCTGACGGCATCTGCAGCGGATTTTCCGGCTCAAGATAGTTCATGATGGCGAAGAACGGCGCGCCCGCGAGCCCCAGAGCCGCCAGTCCCAAAAAGAAAATCGCGAAATAATGGCCGAAGCCCACGCCCTGGCCGATGCCGATCGCCGCCGCGAGGCCGACCACCACGGGAGCCGCGAAACCCAGGGCGATAATCGCGCCAAAGACTCCGCCGAATACCATCAAATAGCTTTTCATAATATCTACTTCTCTGACAGGAGCCCTTTTCCATCCAGCAAAATTCCGCTGAAATTGCCGGCAAATTTCAGCGGTCGCCTGCGGTGAAATACGCCAGGCTGGCGCTCAGTTGATCGGCCTGTCCGTTGAGCTGCTGAACCGTGCCGCCGAGCTCCCCGGCGAAATCGTTGTTGTGGCGAATGGCCTCTTCCAGACTCGCGATGGCCGAATGGATCTCCGCGGCGGCTTTTTGCTGCTCACCGCCGCCCGCAGCGATTTGATGCACGAGTTCGGCCGTATTCAAGATCTTCGGCACCAGATCTTCGATCATCGCGCCTGCGCGTTCCACCAGCTCGACTCCGGTACGCGAAATCTCGCTGATGCGCGCCGCGGACTGGCGACTCTGGTCGGCCAGCTTGCGAATCTCTTCAGCGACGACCGCGAAACCGGCGCCGGCCTGGCCGGCCCGGGCGGCCTCGATGCCCGCGTTCAATGACAGATGCCGGGTGCGACCCGCGATTTCTTCGACCAGAGCGGTATTCTCAAACACCGTCTGGATGGCCTGGACCGCGGCCTGCACGGCGGAGCCCCCCTCCCGGGCCGCATCGGCTACTTCTTTCGCAATGCCTTCCGTACGATTCGCATTCGCGCCGCTGCGCTCGATTAATCCCAGCATACGTTCGAGCGAGACGGTCACCTGGTTGACCGACGACGCCTGTTCCGACGCGGCCGACTGCATGCGGGACTGGCCAACGCTCAGTTGCCGACTCGAAGCGCCCACATTTCCTGCCATGGCCTGGGTGTGTTGTACGACTTCGTTGAGATTCTTGCTCATCGTGGCGAAGCTCGCGGCGAGATCGCCGATTTCATCGTCCTGCCGTACGTCGAGGCGTACGTTCAGCTTGCCCCCCGCAATTTCCGCCGCACTCCGCTGCAGCTGGCGCAGCGGCAATACGAGCAGTCGGCGAATCAGGAAATATGTGCCGACGCTGACCAGGAGCGCTAGCACCAGGGTCGCGGCGCCGACCATCAGCGCGCGGCGTTTCAGAGCGTTGATATACGAAACTTCGACGTCCGCTCCGATGACGGCGACGGGACGCTCAGCGTTTTCCGGATCCGGGATCGGCAGAAAGACGGAGCGAAAGGTACCCCATTGATCGGTGTATTCCTCCGCGAAGATCGCGCGTTGTTCTCGAAAGGCCTGTTCGACTTCGGGGGGATCTTCAGTGTATTCCAGATAGTAGTTGTCGTCCTCTTCAACCGTGCGGGGATCGTCGTCCGAATCATAAACGAAAAGCCAGCTACCGTCGTCTTCGGCGCGCAGTACATACAAATACGCCAGATCGAATTCTTGCTGTAGATAGGCGAGCCGCTTGTACTCTTCGAGGTATTCCCCGGTTTGATTGTCGCCCTCGCCCAGAGAACGAATGCGCTCCACCCGCATGATCGCGTTCGTAGACGCCGCTGCGGTCTTCAGCCGCAGTTGCAGGGAAGATAGCAATTGCGCCGTATAACGCCAGTAGAAGGCGCCGCCGGCCACGGTCGCCAGCAGCAATAAGCCGCCCAGGATCACAAGATTCAGCTTTAGGCCGATGCCGATTTTCATAACTGGCGGTAGACCTAACTCCAGGTGACGAGACGTCAATCGCGATGCCGTCCGTTCTTCACAGCCCGGTCGACTTCGCTGGTGTGACATGAACATGGCGATTCGGAACGTTTTGGGGTCCAAATTGCCGGCTTTATTCTCGACAGGAGGCCGGGCGCGTGCCGCCCTGAGCGCCATGCATCCCATGAAGCATTGGAACCGCGGCGCGGGCGGACTGGCCGCACGGCTGTATCGATCGTTGCTGACGATTTTATTTGTATCGGTGGGAACCGCAGCCGCGGCCTGCTCGAGCGTACCGGTCGCGGAAATCCAGCGCGGCAGCCGCTTCGCCGAAAATGGAAAATTCTTCGAATGGAACGGGCACCGGAGCTACTATCTGGACCAGGGTGCAGCGGGCCGGCCGGCGATCCTGCTGATCCACGGCTTCGGTTCCTCGACCTACACCTGGCGCCATTTGATCGAGCCGCTGGCGGAACGCCACCGGGTGATCGCCGTCGATCTACTGGGCTTCGGATTTTCCGACAAACCCGACATCGAGTATTCGATGGACCTCTTCTCGCGTCAGGTGCTGGCGCTACTGGACGAACTGCAGATCAAACGCGCAGTCTTCGTGGGCAACTCCATGGGCGGCAAGATCAGTCTGCACACGGCGCTCGCCGCGCCCGAACGGGTCGAGAAGATGATCCTGATCGACGCCGCGGCCTACCCCCGCGGTTCGGCCGGGCGACCGCTTTTGTTGTCGCTGGCGGCGAAACCCTGCGTCGGCGAATTCCTGTCGAATTTCAACAGTCCTGGGCGCGTACGCGCCATGCTGCAGGACGCCTACTACGATCACAGCAAAGTGAGCGACGCGGACGTCGACGCGTACTACGCACCGCTGCGCACCGAGGGCGGAAGTCGGGCCGCGCTTTCGTTGTTACGCAGCGATGACTTCGGCGGAGATCTGGCCGCCGGGCTGCCGACAATTCAAATTCCGGCGCTCATTCTATGGGGGGCGGAAGATACCTGGATCCCCGTCTCGAACGCGCGGCGGCTGCACGAAGACCTACCCCGCTCCGAGCTGAAGATTTTCGTCGGCACAGGTCACACCCCGCAAGAGGAATCGCCGGAACTCGTGTTGCCGGCGATTCAGGCTTATCTGCGCGGCGGCGCTTAGACGGACAATGAATATGCATACCCGCTTACAAAACTATCTGGAAGCCCGGGCCCTGGAAGCCAACGAGGACGAAGCCAACGCGGACGCCTCAAAAACAAGCGATAGCGGCACGGATCGTCAGGCAACGCTGCTACGACTCGCGGACGCGATCGCCGAGCGGCTCGCCCGGCCGCAGCGAAGATCAGCCGTACAGCTGCTATTCGTCTGCACCCACAACTCTCGCAGGTCGCAGATGTCCCAGGCGGCCGCGGCGGCCGCAGCTACATACTACGGGGTCGCGCCGCTGACCAGCTTCTCCGGCGGCACCGAAGTCACCGCGCCGCACCCGCAGGCGATGCAGGCGCTTGAACGCGCGGGTTTCGTCGTGAAACCGGCCGACGCTCCTGCCGGCGGCTACCTGGTCGCGCCGACGGCCGGCGGCGACAAAATCGTTCTTTTTTCGAAGTTAGTGAACGACCCCGCAAACCCCGCCGCGGAATTTATCGCGGTGATGACCTGCAGCGAAGCCGACGCGGGCTGCCCGATCGTGCCCGGCGCGGACGCGCGGATCAGCCTGCCCTATCAGGATCCCAAAGCCTACGATAACAGCCCGGAAGTTGCAGCCGCTTACGATCGCTGCCTGGCGGAAATTTCCCGCGACGCCATGTTCGTCTTTAATCATGTGGCGGCGGCCGCCGGAACCAAAAAACCGCCGGCTTCCGAATAAGGCCCCGCAATCCGGGCGTTCCGATTCTTCCGCTTGACAGGCCATTGAGGCCGCTACTGACTCTCTCGCTATGTCATCAGAAACAAATTTTGAGTCGGAAGTCCGGGATTCCCCCGCGGCAGCGGCCGCGGCTCTGCGAACGCTGGCCGAACAGGTCGAAGCGGGATCTCTGCCCTGCGGCCAGGATGCGCTTCGGCTGCCCGCGGAATTCAAGCTGAAGATCGAACTGGAAGAAGTCCAGGACAACGCGGGCGTACACCATGAAATCGAAGTCGAGTTGAGCTGGCCCATCTCCTGGAAAAAGACAGTCACTCTCACCGGCCAGCCGGAGGCCTGAGCATGAAAAAAGAACTCAAATTATTCGAAGGAAAATTCGTCATCGGCCGCAAAGCCGCGGCTCAGCGCCTGCGCCGGCTCGCGGACGCCGTCGAAAAGGGCCGCTTTCGTCTGGGCGGTCATCGCGTAGATTTACCGGACTCCGTTACGATCAAAACCGAAGCGGCCGGGGCGACCGACGGCTCCGGCGGGGAATACGAAATCGAAATCCTGTGGTCCGACCAGTGATCACCGCGGGTCCCGCCCTGCGTTGCGCTCCGATTGCGCAGGCGGCTGCTCCGGGCCATACTATTGCTGATACTCACGCGACTTCTGCCGTGGCCTGGCATAAAAACTCGCGTCCCGAATATATCCGGCCAACTCCGACGCGCGATTCAATATCATAATATGATCGCCCGTCGCGACGGTCACTTCCGGTTCGCGCTGCAGACGAATCCGGCGATACGATAACACCGGATCCCGTCGCCCCTGAATGTGCAGGGTTCGGGCCACAAGCCCCGCAGCGAGCGGCACCGGTCTTTCCCGCGAACGCCAGCGCGCGATCATCCTTCCCGAAGCGAAGAGCAGATCCGGATCAGCCCGCCGGATCATGGCGGTGACACCCGCCCCGTTCGGAATTCGCCGGCGCACCCGGGGAAAGAGCCAGGCCACTATATTCCGCAAGAGGCACCGAAAGCCGCGCGGCAAATACGGCAAAAGATAAAACACGGGCGAGACCAGGCGCACCGGCCAGGTCATATCCCGCCCTGAGAAACAGGTGCTGATCAACACCAGCGCTTCGGTCTTTAGCAGCCCGCAAGCGATCAGCTCCTGAGCCGCCATGCCGCCCAGCGAAGTGCCGATGACCAGATCGAAGCTGTGAACGCTTTCCGACTGTTCCCCGGCCGCCCCTGGAAACTGCTCGCGAAATTGCCGGCGCACGTAGTCCCGCAGCGATTCGCCGGGTTTGTTTTTTCCGTAACGCAGTTCGCTTGTATTCGCGGGCGGTCGCCAGGTCGCGGGGTCTTCGACTGCCGCAACCGCTTCGCTTTCGGGAGCGGCAAGTGCCGCCAGCAGCGGCGCATACAGAAACGCGTCGGTGCCCAGGGCCGGTAATAATAGTACGCGAATAGCGGAGTTCGGTCGGGAAGCCATAGGTCCGTTTAGCCCGTTCGCATAGAACGTCATGCAGAAAAGCCCCTCCTGACGGTCGGATGCCGACCGTCGGGGGTCACGGTGACGGATTTCGGTCATCTTCGGCGGCGCTAGAATCGCCGGGGCATACGCCGACCGCGGCTCAGCGGCGTTTCGCGTGGGTTTTCTGGTAAATGCAGTGCAATCTGATGCTGCGGCTGATCTGGCACGTGAATTGCAATTAGCTCCGGAACTCGACCGATGCGATGTCCTCATGTCGGCGAATCAATACACATACATACGGAGTAGCTCAAGTGAAAACAGATAGAAATCGGCCGGCTGGCCGCGTCCTCTGCGGACTCGCGGTAGCGGCGGCCATCTTTTTACAATGTGACCCAGGCGATCCAGGCGACGCGGGCCTGGCGCCCGGCGAGGCGACCGCGCTGTTGCCGGCGCTCGCGGGGAACGTAGACAACAACGCGATCGCGCGCTTCCAGGCCCTGAACGGCCGCTGCGGAGGATATATCAACGGAGAAATCTCCCGCAACCGGATCAAAGTCCGCGAAGTGCAGGGCAACAAGAAGAGCTTTCCCCAGTGGAAACGCAACGGGGTCGGCTTCAGCGATCGCTCCGATACGTACATCGCCGTTCAATCGCAGCCCTGTCGTCAGAACGTGCAGCACGTGGCGATCTTTATCGCCGGGCAGCAGTCGCTCTTCGGCGACTTCACCGGCAGCCAGGCGAACGGCCTCACCGGCCAGCCGGATAAATGGCGCAAACGCTGCGGCAATGACTGCAAGCGGACCCTCGATTCGCGCAGTCTCTTTTTGCGCATCTATCGCAGCGGACGCATGCCCGCTTCGAATACGCTCTTCGCGGCGGTATTCAATTCGGATTTCAACTATGAAGCAAGTACCCGGGACAAGCAACGCAAAGAGAACGCGTTCTATGACTGGATTCGCGACAACGTAAATAGCCGGAATCTGAAGACCATCTACCTGGCGGGATCCAGCCGCGGCGGCGCTCTGACGGCGCGCCTGGCCCGACGCTTCAAAAACGATGCATCTTTTCGCAACGTGCCGCTGATCCTCCAGAATATGGACAGTACATTTCGACCCGGCCACGATATGGGAATGCCCGGCAACTACCAGCTTTCCGACAATCCGCTGAATCATAAATATGACGGCATGATCTCGGATTTGCACCGACAATTCGCATACCGCAACAAACTCGCGATCTTCCAGATCGTGGGCGGACAGCGTTTCAAACTCGACAGCGTTCACGGCTATACCTATCGAGCGCGCGAGTGTCGTTTCAGTGTGAATTGCGATCTGAGCTGGTATCGCCAGAAATGGGTGAATCTGACCCACGAGCAGATCGGCCGCGATACCTGGCGCTCGCACTTCAACGACGCCTATACATTCTTTTTACAGAAATTCGATCACTTTCGCGCAGGCCGCTCCAGCGGCACGGGAATCGGAACGGTCTGGTAAATAATTCTGTCAGCGGCGGCGGCCGCGCAATTACCTTGTTCCGAATAAACACCGACACATCCTGACTCCGGGCCCGGAGTCAGGGTGCATGCGAAAGAGCTCATGAACCTGTACTATGTGATTTTCATCGACGGCCTGGCCGCGGGCATCGTCGTATTTTTATTGGTCGCCACGCTGCGCAAAGCCAGGCGTACCAAAACCGACTACGCCCTGGTCGCGATTTTTGTGGCGGAGCTGGGCTGGTTGATCTCCGACGGCCTGGGTTTCGTGCTGGCGGTCGCCTTCGATACTATTTCCCCGGTACACGGCGGCATTACCGGCAATATGATCCTGCTGCAGATCTTTTCGATCTATCTGTTTTGCGAACATTATCCTCGCGGGCCGGTCACCCGGGGTTTCTGGATTCGCCTGAGCGCAGTTCTCGCCGGCGCGGCACCGCTGAGCGTCATCGTTTTTACGCCGCTCTGGATCGTCGATCGGCGGGTCGTCGACGGCGTCAAAGCCGGCGATCCTGGACCGCTCTTTTCGCTGCTGCCCGCCTGGGGGATTGCGACGATTTTTCTGGGCCTGTTCGTACTGCTCTGGCGGGCGCGCAGCCACGATCGACGCAGCCGCCGCAACGCCTATATCTTCGCAGTGGCCGCGCTCGTGAATATGGGGCTCGCGCTGCTGGTATCGTATGTGGCCGTACAATTCGGCGTGTACGAATTCAATTTTCTGGGACCGGTCAGCTGCGTGGTGCTGGTCTCTTCGATTCTCTACGGCATCAGCTTTCACCATTTGGAGGATCTGAAGACTCTCGCCATTCGGTACGTCATACATGTCTTCGTCGGCGCCGCGATCGGTCTTTCGGCTTTCGCCTACGCGAGCACTGTGTTGAACGCCTTCGCGGCGGGCTTTCTCGCGTTCTTTCTGGGAATCGCGTATTACCGACTTGTACGCCCGCGCCTGGAAACGCTGTTGCATCACAATCGCCCAGGCCGCGATCGAGTACTCGTCGAAATGCTGTCAGGCCGGCTCTTCGACGTACGTTATCTGCGCTTCGAAGATTTGTTAGGCGAAATCCTCGACATCGCCCTGGAAAAACTGCAGTTGCCGGCCGGGGCGATCTGCGCCCGCCGACCCGACGGCGAAAGCCTGATTGTACGTCAGGGAACCACCGGGCCCGCCCCGGGCCGATTGCGAAATTTCCAGCGAGTCGAAGGACGCCGGCTGCCCGAATTCGCCCTCGCGGATTTTGATCGTATCTTTCTGCTGGAAGAAGACGCGGATCCCGAAAGCGATGCGGGCGATCTGGCCGCAGCCGTTGCCTACTACCCGCAAACGAATCGATTGAATGCGAAAGCCGGCGTGAAGCCCGACGGAGCGCAGGCCGGCGACTCCACACGCGTCAAACGCCCGAACGGCAGCAGTGTCGCGCATCTGCTCACCCGGCTGCCGCGATTGGGCCGCGCACTGCAGAATGATCTGGCGATGCTCGCGCGCGACGAAGACTTCGTTGCCCTCGCGCCCATGGTCAGCAATCGCGAGATCTGCGGTTATTTGATCTTAAAAAAGGCCGGGCTTTTTTATCGAGAGGATCTCGAGATCCTGGACGCCATTCGCACAGCAGCCGGGGTTCTCATGCGCAACTGGCGCCACTACGACGATATGAAAGCCCGCGCGGTACAGGTCGAAGCGGGTATGGAGCGCCTGTCGGAGGCCATCGCCAGCCGCGGCGTGAGTGAATTCGCCCTGGGCGAGCGCCGGCTGGTCTACAGCAGCGCCGCGATGCAGGCGGTGCTCCAGTCCTGCCGGCACGCGCAGGCGGCCGCGAAGCAGGCCGTTTTGATTCTGGGCGAAACCGGAACCGGCAAAGAACTCATCGCCCGCAGCATTCATCAAATGGATCTGGAGGGCGGCGATGAGTCGCAGAACGCCGACCGGCCCTTCGTCGCCGTGAACTGCGCGGCCATGCCCGCCGGACTCTGGGAGTCGGATATCTTCGGCCATATCCGCGGGGCCTTCACCGACGCCCGCGAGAATCGTCCCGGTAAAATCGCGGATGCCGGCGACGGTACGCTGTTCTTCGACGAAATCGGGGAGATGCCGCTCGATATGCAGGCGAAGATGCTGCGCCTGCTCCAGGAACGCAGCTATAGTCCGATCGGTTCGAATGCAGTCCGCACCGCCGGCTGCCGATTCGTATTCGCGACCAACTGCGACCTTGAAGCGATGATTCGCGCGGGCAGCTTTCGGCAGGATTTGTTTTATCGCATCAACGTTTTTCCGATTCAGGTACCGCCTCTGCGCGAACGCCCCGAAGACATCGCGCCGATCGCCGCTGCGATCATGAGTCGCCTGGCCGACGAACTGGGCACGGCGGCGCGGAGCCTGGACGGCGGCGCACTGAGCTTGCTGTTAAAACACGACTGGCCGGGGAATATTCGCGAGCTCGAGAACGTACTGACCCGGGTGTGCGCCGCCGAAGCCGGGCCCATCCTCGGCGAAGAAGATTTTCCGGAATCGCTGCGCGCGGGGCGGCTGCGCGATCGCGGCAATCGCGGCGGGACCGGCACGCTGCCGGCGGAACCGCCGCTTTTGGCCGGTAACTACCGCCTGTTGGTAAATCAATATCGACGCTCGCTGATACTCGCGGCCCTGCGGAAAGCCCGGGGCAATAAAACCCGCGCGGCGGAACTATTGGGAGTCAAACGCACCACGCTCAACGGTCAAATGACCGAGCTGCGCATCCGCGAGTGATCGCGTTCCAGAAGACAGCAAAAGCGAAAGCGATAGACACGGTCGCCGAAACCTACCCGTTCTGGGAACCTCAGCCGCTAAATTCCGCTGGCGTACCGGCCCGGGATCGCGGACACCCCGGGGATCGAACATTACCAGAGGTATTCAGTATGAAAAAAATCGCAATCTCGTTACTGCTCTTCTTCGCGTTCGCCGGCTCGGTGTTCGCCCACAGCGTACGCGTCGAGAATCGTAGCTCAAAGGACGTCAAGGCGAAAGCGCGCTGTTCGGGCAGTACGAAAGAAGTTGTGTTTCGCTCCAGCTCGACTTCAACCTACACCCTGCACAGCTCCAGCTCGTCAGACTGCGAAGTGAAGATCAACGGCGTAAGCTACACTGTGCCGGACCGGGCGCGCATCGTCATTAAAAGCAACGGTTCCGTTCAGGTCAAATAAGGCCGTCTGCTCGCGCGCAGGGTCGAAAAAATCGCTGGCACAGTCTGCAGGATCGTGCAAACTGCGCCGCGATGCTTTCGAGACCGTCTTTGACTGCATGGCGCGCCCTGAGCGCGCTCCCTGGCGTGGCCCTGCTGTTTTGCGTTTCGGCCTGCGCGCTGGTAGACATCGACGGGGCCAACGTCGGCGAAAGCGGAGTGGCCATTCACGGCTACGATCCCGTGGCCTATTTTACGATGGATGACGCCGTTCCGGGCGATGCGCTTCATAGCCTGAACCACGCCGGAGCGCGCTGGCTCTTCGCGAACGCCGAACACAAAGAGCTGTTCGCGCAAAATCCCGAAAAGTATATGCCCGCCTACGGCGGCTATTGCGCGTACGGCATGGCCTGGGGCGTGAGGGTGGATGTCGATCCGACCGCCTGGGAAATTGTAGACGATCGCCTCTACTTAATGAACACGCAAGAAGTCTTAACGGATAGCTGGGTCCCGGATCGAAAGCGAAATATCAAGGCCGCCGACGACTGGTGGCTCAGCCGCGCCGGAGATTGAGCGAAACGATCACCAATCATGATCCGGGCATTCGCGGCGATATGAACGTGCTGGCGATAAAAATGACGGCTCTGGCAGCCGCAGTCGGCGGCCCTCTGTTCGTCTTTGATCAACTGACGGTGCATTTGAGCAAAATCGCGGCCTTCGCCTTCGCTTTCAGTCCGGTTCTGGTCGTCGCATTCGCGGCGCTGTTTTTAAGCGACGAGTCAACGCCCAATACGAGGCGACTGCTGGCGATCGGCATCGGGGCCGGCGGAGTTCTGCTCGCGATGAATGCCTTCGCTGCCGTGCTGCTCCCGGGACACGATCATCCAGATGAAGGGCTGATCTGGTTCGGTATCGCTGTCGGCAGCGCCGGCGCTTTCCGCTTTATCCGCAGAGCGCGTGCGTATCTGCGCGCCTGAAAGAAATCCATCGCGCCGGGATGTGCCGGACAATGGCGAGGCCAGACGAACGCCGCGATTTAATTCGCAGGCGACGCCGAAGTCGTATTTGCGGCCAGTTGCTCGCGCACCAGCAATTCCAGGCGCTTGAGTCCCCAGGCCCGTCCGCGTTCGATAGCCGCTTCGATATCGGCGTCCGCGCTGCGAAATTCCTGAATCGCGATTAAGCCCCCGACCCGATTGCTGCTGGAACAATGTACCAGCGCCGGCTCATCACCGATGGCTTCCAGAACCTTCGCCAATCTCGCCGCGTTTTCGGTCGTCAGCCCCGCCGGACCGTCAACGGGAATCGCATGATAGCGCAGCCCCAGGTTCTCAACGAAAGCCGCCTGGTCGAAATCCGCCTGCTCGGCCTGCGGCCGTAAATTGACGACGTGCTTCAGTCCGACTTTCGCAAGCGCCTCCAACTCGGCCGGGGTGGGCTGCCCGGCCGTCAAAATATTCGGCTCCGGTCGATTCAGGTTCTTGATCGGCAACGCTTCCATCGCCGCGTAATCCGGAGCCGGCGAAGAACAGGCGTTGGATAAAAAGACGGAGACGAAGACGGCACAGGCCGCGCTCAAAAGAACGCGCCCTGGTTTCGCGGATTGCGGACGAGTCGGAAATATCATAGCATCAGACTAAGACCGCACGCGGATTTTTTCTATAACATAAATCATGCAGGGCAATTTCCCGCTTTCGTGAATATCCGCCTCGCGAAAAGCTGCGACCAGCTATGGACATTCTCACGCAGGGGATTCTGGGGGCGACCGTCGCACAGGCGGGAGCTCCCCGCGAAGAGAGCCGCGTCGCCGCCGCGATCGGTTTCGCGGCCGGCATGCTGGCCGACGCTGATATTCTAATCCAGTCCGCCGAAGATCCGTTGCTGAATCTGGACTATCACCGCCACTTCACCCACGCATTGATTTTTATTCCGATAGGCGCTCTCATCGCGGCGCTGGGACTGCGTCCGTTTTTGAAACAACGACTGAGTTTCGCCCGACTCTATCGCTATAGCCTGCTGGGTTATATGCTGAGCGGTCTGCTGGACGCCTGTACCAGCTACGGCACGCATTTGCTCTGGCCGTTCTCGGACGCGAGAATCGCCTGGAACCTCGTGTCGGTGATCGATCCGATTTTTACCGGTGCGCTTCTATTCGGGCTGGCCGCGGCTATCTATGGGCGCCGGGCCGCATTCGCCCGCGCCGGCCTCGTCATCGGCGCGCTCTATCTCGCTTTCGCGTTTTCACAGCAGTCGCGCGCGCTGGATGCGGCCCGGGAACTCGCGCAGTCTCGCGGACATCCCATCGCGGCGCACGCGGGCCAAACCCGGCTCGCCCATCCAGCGCAACGAAGCCGCGAAGTGGAGCTCCCGGGCGAAAGACACCCCGCGCGGATTCTGACAAAGCCGTCGTTTGCGAATACGATCGTCTGGCGATCAGTCTACATCGCGGACGATCGAATCTACGTGGATGCGATTCGCGTGGGTCTGCTCACCGGGCCACGGATCTACCAGGGCGAATCGGTACCGTTATTTCCTGCGGTCGTATCGCGCGACGCCCGGACAAGCGAACCGCCGACCGCCGCGGCATCACCCGGCAAGGTGATCGATATCCCCGGCGGCTCGGCCCTCGCCCGGGACATCGAACGCTTTCGCGTGTTCTCGGACGGCTATATTGGGATCCATCCGGATCGCCCGCAAATACTCGGCGACATTCGTTATAGCATGCTGCCCGACAGCGCGCTGCCGATGTGGGGCATTGCGATTGATCCGACGCGGGCCGACGAACACGCGGAGTTTCGCACGTTTCGAAAGATGACGCGAAAAGATCGGGAGCGCTTTATGGGGATGGTATTTGGAGAGGAGTGAGAGGGGGAACGGGAATGGTGAGGCCGCGACGGACCTGCGAATGCGCAACGAAACTCAGAGTACCCGCTCGAGCCTGAAGCTGAGTTGATATGTATAAAACTCTATGTTTTGCGTGACTGCAAGCGCCCGCCTGATCCGAATATCGTCTTCGAGGGCGATGATCAGGCCTTTTACAGATTGTCCCGATTCGGCCAGTTCCTGCTGCGCGTAACCCATATACCGTTGCACCTGCCCCACCACATGATCGCTGGCTCGGCCCTTTTTAAGCTCAACAACCAGAAGTTCTGAACGGTCTTTGCTGATCGCCAGAATGTCCATCGGTCCCGTGTCGGTGGGATACTGCTGGCCGACGAGTTCACCGTCTTCCTCGAATACCGAATAGTTTTTTCCCAGCTCGGTCTGGCTCCAGTTCTTAACCAAAAAGTCTTCCAGATGCTTTTCGAGCGCAAAGACGGCGACATCTTCGATAGTATCATCCGTGGCGCTCAGCGGCGAATGCCGATTCCCTTTCAATAAGGCTTCGATCTCATCTGCATATTGGCTAATTCTGGAATGCGTGCCCGGGCCGCCTGCGGAATTGCGCAGCTCCTGGCTCATTGCTGAACGCTCAATCGTGGCGTCGAACCATCGTACGGCTCTGCGATGCGGCAATATCTCGCCCGGCCGATAGTGGTACTCGCCGGTCACTTCGCCGGTGAGGTACTTCCCAGAACCATCCGGAGAAAGCACTACGTCTCCGATCTGCATTCCCTTCGATACCGTCCAAATAGAGCCACAGGCCAGCCCGGCTGCAATCTTTGACTTTTCGGGCCGCAGCCTTAAATACACTGGAATGAATCTCTTATTGAATGGACGCCAGTCATCATCCAGTTCACCAGAAAGATCCTGATGGATACCGAAATCTACGCCGACAAATCCATTCTTCCGGCACTCGTCGGCATATGCGCTGCCTCTGCCCGGCATAATGCGATAGTAGTTTTTCGTATTCATGGATTATTTCTTCGGCCGTCGACTATCATTCGTTTCCAGGAGCGTTGCGAAAGCCGAAGTCCAGTTTTTACGATTAGTTCCAGGCTGGCGAGCCGTTTAAGTGTCGGCGAAAATGGGTTTGGCGTAACGGCTCTTTTGCTGAAACGGGGGGCCCGGTAGCCGAATCGTTCAACAATTGACAGCAACGCTCTGATTCGGTACGATACAGGAAACACTCACTGGGACATCAATGAAAACAGACCTCAAAACGCTCGCAGACCTGTACAATCCGATTACGGACTATTTGAAAGAGAGGGTGGACGCTGAATCGCGGCTGAAAACGAAGTTGGAGGCCACGAAACAGTGTGGCGGCAGAGCCTTGAAGAGTAATGAAATCACGGCCTGGCTCGGAGAGCTCGCCGTCGCGGTGCAGCTCCGGGGCCAACTGACGCCGCTGGAAAACGCGTCATACGATGTCATAACCGACGTGCCCCCGCGCAGAATCTCTATAAAAGCCCGGCGACGAAAACCAGGGACTTCGTCCTGGCGTCGAAGCAGCCTCATGCCTCGCTCCGGTTCAGAGGCCGAAGAGCCCACTCATCTGGCCTTTGTCGTTCTCCGCGAAGACTATCAGCTGGAACGGATTCACCTGTTTCCGTGGGATACGCTCACAAGCGCCGATTTACGAAACAAGAAGCAGGGTGTTCCGGAAGCCGGTAGGTATTTCTATTTGAGCCGTCCGCGCGAGCAAATGAAAGAATTCATTATTTACTAATTTTGCAAATTCCGCCAGAACTGCGAGGTTCGCGAATCGGAATGAGCAATTCGAGGCGTGTAGATTGTCGTAGCTCGCAAGCAGTCAAACCCGGTCGCGGTTTAGACCACCAGCTCTTCTTCGCCGTGACGGGCGACAACGATTTCGCCCGCGTCTTCCAACTTGCGGATGATATTCACAATCTTTTGCTGGCAGTCTTCGACGTCTTTCAATCGTACGGGGCCCATGAAGTCCATATCTTCGCGCAGCAGCGCCGCCGCGCGTTTGGACATATTCTTGAAGATCTTTTCCTGAACTTCCGCGTCGACTGACTTGAGCGCCTTCGCGAGTTCCTGGTTGTCGACTTCGCGCAAAACCCGCTGGATCGCGCGGTCGTCGAGCAGGACGATATCTTCGAAGACGAACATCTTCTTTTTGATCTCTTCGGCGAGTTCGGGGTCCTCTTCTTCGAGAGCCTCGATAATCGTCTTCTCCGTTCCGCGGTCTACCAGGTTCAAGACTTCAACCACCGCGTCGATACCACCCGCGGTCGTATAGTCTTCGCTCGCGAGGGTCGAGAGCTTGCGCTCAAGTACGCGTTCGACTTCGCGCAGAACGTCCGGCGATACTCGCTCCATCGTGGCGATGCGCTTGGCGACGTCCGCCTGAATCTGGTGCGGCAGACTGGAAAGAATCAACGCCGCCTTCGCGGGTTCCAGATAACACAGAATCAGAGCGATGGTCTGCGGGTGCTCGTTCTGGATAAAGTTTAAGAGATGCTGTGGGTCGGTGCGGCGAATAAAGTCGAAAGGCCGAACCTGGAGCGACGAAGTCAGGCGGTTGATAATATCGATCGCCTTTTGCGTACCAAGGGCGCGTTCCAGAACTTCCCGGGCGTAGTCGATACCACCGGTGGTGATAAACTCCTGGGCCATCATGAGTTCGTTGAACTCGACCAGGACCTGCTCTTTGTCTTCGGGCGTGATCTTGTCGACCCGCGCCATTTCGAAAGTAAGCGTCTCGACCTCGTCCTCGCGCAGGTGCTTGAAGATCTCCGAGGCGATCTCGGGACCGAGGGTGATCAGAAAGATGGCGGCCTTCTGGCGGCCTGAGAGCTGTTGTTTTTTCGACTGGAGCATATTCGCCCGGTTTCCTGGATTCTGGCGCGTGCCGGGGGCCTGACAAGCACTTTTGCCGGTGAATGGCGAGCTGCCCGGGGCCCTGTCGTATTTTATCGGTTGAATCGGGCTTTCGGTAGAGCGAAAAGCAAGCCCCGGCGCGCACCCGCCCCCTTGTGGGTGGATCTAAGGTATTCGGAGGTGGGCCGAAGTACCCGCCCTGCGGCAGGCGGTGCACTCGGTCGACCTGAAAATCATAGCACGAAAAAATCCGTCCGACAAGCAAAACCAGTCACAGGGGCATGCTATGCTATCATTGGGGAAGTATACGCGGCCCGTCAAATCCGGCCGTCTGCGGCGCGATGACTTGACACCTTTTGGGCGAACGATATCTATCGCGGACATCCGATGCCCCTGAAACTCCGACCGGCCATCCCCACTGATGCAACCCTGCTCGAGCGCTGGGACAGGGAACCTCACGTCATCGCCGCAACCAGCGACGACCCAGAGGCCGCCCAGGCCTTTGGCGACATGGACTGGGCCGCCGAGCTCGGCCACGGCGATCCGGCCAGCGCCTATTTTATCGCCGAAGTCGACGGTCGCCCGATCGGCTGCATGCAGGTCGTCGATCCCGCCCGCGAACGGACGCAGTACTGGGGCGCCGACATCCCGCCGAATCTGCGAGCGATGGATATATGGATTGGCGAAAAGGAGTATTTGGGACGGGATTACGGCACACAGATGATGTCTCTGGCGATCGACGCGGCTTTTGCTGAAGATTCGGTCGAGGCGATCCTGATCGATCCGCTGGCTTCGAATGAACGCGCCCATCGCTTTTACCGGCGGCTCGGATTTCGATTTCTCGAGCGGCGGTCCTTTGACGGTGACGATTGTTTCGTTTTTCGTCTGGATCGGCGCGTCTGGGAACGCAGGCAGACCCAACGCGATCCGCGCTGGTGACTGATTAACTGTGTCGGCTCCGCGGGCTGCATCCATTCACGAATGCTCAGCTTCAAATCAAAATTCATGTAGCCCGCCAACAAAAAAGGGCGGAGCAAAACGCTCCGCCCTGCCAGGTTCAGGTGCACATCGGAAAGCCGTATTCTATTGAGACTCTTGTTTTGTTTATACGCCGATCAGGCCTCGTCCGAAGAAAGCCAGGTGCGGATCAGCTTCGCCACCTGGTCCGGCTTTTCACGGGCCAGGTTCATGGCGTTTTCGAGCATCTCGCGCCTTGCCTTTTCATCCACCGAGAGCTCGACCTCGGCGGCGCCTTCGTCGGCGACCCGCAGCGCGGCTTCGCGCATCAGCTGCTGCTGGGCGGCGAGTTCTTCTTCGCGCAGGCGACGGCGACGGGCGATTTCTTTTTTGATCGCTCGATAGAGTAAGAACACGAGCAGGAATACCGCCAGCGCGACCGCCGAGACGACGAACAGACGCTGGATAAATTTGCGCTGGCTGAGCGCGGCGTCTTCCGCTTCGAATTCGGCGCGGCGGTCTTTCTGTAACGCCTGCACCTCGATCTGGTCGCCGCGGGCGCTATTAAACAGAAGCGAAGCTTTCAGCAGACGCTCCAGCTTGCGCAATTCTTCCGGGGCCGGCTCGGTGTATTCACGAATATAACGCCAGTCGCCGCTGGGCAGCTCTTCTTCGCCCTTCTTCGTCCAGATCCCGTCGACCGCCAGCGCAATCGAACGCGAACGTTCTTCCCAGGGCTGGCGTTTGATTTCTTTTTCGGTTTGATTAAATGCGTAGTTGCGGATGACGTCGTTGTTGCCGTACTCCGAACGCTGATAATCCAGATCGCGATAGCCGGGCGGCAGTTGCTGCTCGGTGCCGGTCGGGCCGCCGGGAGTGAAGCCGTTGCCCTTAAAGCGTTCCTGCCGAGAATTCTCCGAAACGACCAGCGTGCCGTTGGGCATGATCTTGCGGTCGGGATACGGAGTATTCGGATCTTCCGCCGTCTCTTCGACCGGCGAAACCAGGGTTTGCTTTTCTTCGACTTCGTCCCAATTCACGGTAAAGGCGACGCGAATGATCGAAATGCGATCTTCGGGATAAAAATCGTGCAGGCGACCCCGAATCTCTTCGCGCCAGCGACGACGCTCGCGTTCTTCGAAATCTTTTTTACGTTCAACCAATTCCAGTTCGCGCTGAGCGTCGTCGATTTCGTCCGGTTCGACGAATTCCTTGCCCTGCTCATCACTGATGCTGATGTTCTCGCGGGCTAATCTGGGCACCGAACGAAAGATCAGGTTCTTGATGCCCATCACCTGGCGACGCGAGGGATTGTCGACGCCGGGGCGGAGCGTGATTACCACTGAGGCTTTGACCGGCTCGTCGTCGGTCAGGAAATTATTGCGTTCCGGAATGGCGAGATTCACCGTCGCGCGTTTTACGAAGTCGAGGGTCATGAGCATCTTTTCCAGACTGCCTTTGATCGCACGGTGCAACTTAACGTTTTTATCGAAGGTGGTTTCGTCCCAGCGCGACATGTCGAAGATCTCGTAACCCTCGACTCCGGCCGGAATCAGGTTGTCCTGGGCCAGGCGGGTGATGATCTGATCGCGGTCGGCGGGCTCGACGTAGACGTTCGCGCCGCCGGAGGCCGAGTAGCCGTAGCCCATCGCTTCGAGCGCCTGGGTCACCGCCGCGAAATCCGACTGGTTCAGGTCTTCGTAGAGCGGAATGCGCGCCGGCTGCGAAGAAAACGAGGCCATGGCCACGAAGGCGATGACGATCGCGCCGAGCACCGCGCCCAGGGTGATCTTTTTGGTATTGTCCAGTTTGCCCCAGAGGCCCTGGACCTGGCTTAGTATATTTGTAAGAAATTCTGGCATGGCTCTTTCCGGTTTCGCGCGTATTGGCTGGTTTTCCGTACCCTGGGGTCACCAGGCAAAAGTACAAGTTTTTTTTATGTCTCATATATAAAAAAGACTCAAGTCGCAGTCACAGTCCGCTCCAGGCGCCGTCCAAGTTCGAAATTCGCGCCGATCTTAATCGGCGCCTGTTCACAGGAGTACTGAACAAATGAGTAGAACAAATGACGCTGGCGATTCTGCATCTTCACATAAGTCGCAAGCTCTGATGCCTGCAAAAGCGGCGAGGCTCGCCGCGGTGGCGGCCCTGGCCGGCCTTGCGGGTTGCGCGCCGAGCGATACGGCGATCCTCGAAATAGCGGTGTACCGCGTGCATTCCCCGACAGAATACATATCCATTCGGGCGGAGACTCGCAAACGACTGGCTTCAGAGCCGGGCTTTCTGTGGTGGCACCCGCTGAAAGCCGCTCCCGGCGTGGAGGAGGCGCACGGATCCGGTCAGCCCGAATTGCTGTTCGCCGATGTACTCGCGTGGGAGTCGATTGAAGCGGCCCGGGCTGCCGCCGAAAAAGTGGAAAGCAATCCTGCTTACCGTCCTTTCGTTAGCGCGATCAGCGATATCCGCCACTTCACTCACTATCGCGCCTACAAGGACGCCGCGAATCTGGAACGAGTTTTGCGGGATTCCCGGATTATCGAGATCGCAGCGTACAGCGTACACGATCCGGACGCTTTCACCCCGACCCATACCCTGCTCTACGAGAGTAAGCTGCCGGGTCGGGAAGGCCTGGTGGGGGGAACGCGTATGCGACGGCTGTTTGACGCAGATCACAAACAAGCGGAGGATGGCTTCGGAGACCTGTTGGGCTGGGAAAGCATCCAGGCCTGGCAGGATACCGGCGCGGCAATGATGGCTGATCCCGAACTCAAACCCTTCTTCGAAGGCATCGACGAAAGCAAGGTATTCGCGGTCTTCATAAAAGACCCGGGACCAAACGAAGGCGCGGTGTCCGCCGTTGAGTCGCAGATATCGGGAGTCACTCCGAAATGACCGCCACTGACGACGCCCGGAATCCAGAGGTTCCGCCGAATCCCTTCACGAACGACGACGAGTCTTTCGAAACTCAATCTGACACCCGTCTCGCGCTACTGGCGCGGGACGGAGACGCGGCCGCACTTGAAGAGCTTGTGCAAAAGCACCACGATTGGATCTACAATCTGTCGCTGCGCTTTATGTTGAATCCCGTCGACGCCGGTGATCTCGCGCAGGAGGCTCTGATCAAAATTGTGACGCGCATCGGCCAGTTCGAAGGCCGCTCCGCGTTTCGCACCTGGGCCTATCGCATCGTTGCGAATACCTTCCTGGACGCGAAGCGGGGCAAGCTGGAGAGCGTAATTCACAATTTCACGGACTACGGCCGCGACCTGGACCAGGTTCCCCTGCAGGCTCTTGAAACTCCAGGCGCAAGCGAACCCGAGCGGCGGCTACTGATCGAAGAGGCGAAGCTGGGCTGTATGCTGGGAATGCTCTTGTGTCTGGACCGCCGGCAGCGGCTCAGCTATTTGATCGGCGAAATCATGGAAGCGCCTTCGCAGGTAGGCGGCGAAATTCTCGGCATCAGCGCCGCGGCTTTTCGCAAACGCCTGGAACGGGCCCGGCGCGATCTGAGCGCGTTTATGAACGATAAATGCGGGCTCCTGAACAAGGCGAATCCCTGTCGCTGCGAGAAAAAAACCGCCGGATTTATCAAGGCCGGCTGGGTCGATCCGAATCAGATCAAATTCACCGGAACTCATTTGCAGGCGCTGAAATCGCAGGCCGGCGCGAAATCGGAAAGCTTTCATCGGCTCTACGAAAACGACTACGCCCCGCTCTTTCGCGAGCATCCCTACTATCGAAAGCCGGAGCTGGTCGATCGCATTCGCAGCGTGCTGTCCGCGCCGGAAACCCGGCGCGTCTTTCAACTGCAAAAAGATCCAGAAGAATGAAGGCCTGGCCGCCTCCCGCGCTGCGCCGGACTCAGGCCGGAATCAATCAGCGCGGATTCGTGAGACTCTGGTAGCCGCGGATCAAACCGTCGGTTACGGTTTTCGTGAGATTCAAGGCGAAGCGAGCCTTCTCGGCCGCCAGCACCACTTCATGGGCTTCGACCGAATCCGGTTCGTACACGGCGCGGGCGGTCAGCTTCTGGGAATTCACGTCGAGAGTTTCGACCCGGCCCAGTGCTTCGCCGAGCGCCGCGGCGAAACCTTCGGTCACTCGTTCCGGATCGGTCGGAGCGGACGAGGGCTGCATATGCCGCGCGTCGCTGGTCTGCATGGGCAGATCGACCCGGGCCTGAGAGCCGATGACTTTCGGGTAAGCGTTGGGAAAGCTTACGCCTTTCGCGCTGAAAATATCCATACTGGTTGTCCTGATTCGTGTAGTTGTTTTATGTAGTCAGTGAATTATGCGATTAAGCCCGGCCGATTTCCAGAGTCTTGTTGAACATCTGTTTGGTGCCCGTAATCACCTGAGCGTTGGCTTCATACGAGCGCGAAGCCGCGATCATATCCGTAATTTCTTCGACAATGTTGACGTTGGGGTATTCGACGTAACCCTTCTTCGGCCCCACGGCGATCGCGTCGGGATGACCGGGATCGTAGACCAGCCGCAGATCGCCGGGATCCTTTTCGACGCGCTCGACTTTCACGCCGCGGCCCATGCCGGTTTCCAGGCCTCGGGGATAGACCGGCGACCGCCAGACGTTGCGCAGATTGATCGGAGTCATCACCACCCGGTCGCGGCGAAAAGGGCCGTCGCCCTGGGCGTTGCGGGTCGTGGTCGCATTCGCGATATTATTCGAAATCACGTCCAGACGCAGGCGCTGCGCCGAAAGTCCGGTCGAGGCCACGTTAATTGCATCAAACATTCCCATAGTGCTTCTCTCTGTGCTCTTCCCTGTACTGCTTTGTAGCCTGTTTTACGAATGCGCCTGGTTCGTCCGTGTCAGGCCAGGCGGATGAGCGAATTCATCAGGCGGTAGGTGCCGCCGAAGCGGTCGACCATCAGCGAATACTGTAGCTGGTTCCGTGTAAGCTTCGCCACCTCGTCTTCCATATCCACGTTGTTGCCGTCGTTACGCATCGTGGAGAGGTAGTCCATATGACTGCGGGGCTGCACGTCGCGGAAGCTCTCGTGACGCCGCGTTTGAAAATGCGCGTGGTGCGTCGTCCGCATGGGCATCGGGTCGGCCTTTACGTACTTCTCGTGGTCGACCGCGCGCTTCAGTTCGGCTTCGAAGACGACCTCCGAACGTTTGAAGTGAGGCACGTCGACGTTGGCGATGTTGTTGGCGATGACTTTGCGCCGCATGGTCGCCGCATCCAGGCCCTGCTCAAGCATCGCCAGGGTGCGCATCGTTCCGGTATTATTGAAGAGTGACATATCGCTGCGGATTCCTCTACTGGGAATTTCGGCCCGAATCCGAAATGGCTTAAAACATTATGTCACCATTCGAAAAAAAGCCGTCAAAAGTACAGGATCTTTTTGGGCCCGCCGATCGACGCCGACGGACGCTGGATGCCGGATCATTAAAGGCTGTTTTTCAGCAGCCTCCGGACATTCCGGTTGCACCCCGCAGGGCGCCCCCCAGAATACACCGCAGGCTCATGAACGACACCGCCCCTCCCGCTTCCCATTCCGCCGCCCCTTCCCGGGCCCGCCTGATGGCCTACCGCCTGAGCGTTTTCGGCGGAGCCACCGCCATCCTGACCTTCCCGATTTCGGTCAGCCTCTCCCAGGGCGGGCTGGTGCTCGCGCTGCTTGGCTGGCTGCTCTGGGCGCTGGGTAAGCGAAAATCGGGCCCCGCGACCGAGACTGCCACGCCCGGCCTGAGTGACAGCGATGCCCTGCGCCTCCCGCTGGTGCGCCACCCCGCTTTGATCTTCGCCGCCCTGATCTACGGGGTGGAAATCGTGTCTCTTCTAATAAATGCGTTTGAGTCGGACAATTTTCTGTTGTTCTTCGGTCGCGGTTATCGTAGCGAAGTGAAAGACTTCTTTCTGGTCGGAATGGCCTTCTGGACCGCGGCCTACGCCCACAGTCCGGAGAATCGGCGGCGACTGGAACGCCTGTTTCTGATCGCCCTGGGGATCATGCTCATCGCGGGGCTGATCAGCATCTTCAGCATCTATCGCCTGCAGAAGATTCCCTATCATCTCACGCACGGCTGGGAGCCCGGACCGAACGCGCGCTACCAGCACCACGTCGGATCGCTCTTCGGGGCTTCGGAAAATCCGCTGCACCTGTACATGCCCATCGGTCTGATGAATACCCACCTGACCTACGGCGGCATTCTGATGATGCTCTTTCCCGTGCTGGTGTTTCGCAGCCTGACCCTGCTGCTCGGCCCGCTGGATCCGAAAGCCCGGCGCAGCGAGGGCAACGGTCTCCGGGGCCTGTGGGTTTCGTTGCGCTCCGCACCGGCCCGGGACTGGATCTGGCCGCTCGCGCTGGCCCTCGCCTCGATCATTTTTATCTTAAACAACGGACGCTCCGCCATCTTCGGAATGCTGCTGGCAAACGGCGTCGGCTTTTACGTGCTGGCGCGCACGGGCTGGCAGCGCCGCCTGCTGCGGCTCTTGCCTGTGATTTTGCTGGGGATTCTGTCGCTGGTGGTGCTGGATCGAGTGTCTGCGAGCGTGCATAGCCGCTTCGAACAGATCGTGGGGGCGCTCTTCGGGCGCGAAAAGCACACGGATTTTCAGCGCACCCTGGTGTGGCAGGGCGCTCTACAGCTCTCGGGCCAAAACCCGGTCTTCGGCGTGGGCCCCGGAAATTTCGAGCCGTCGATCATTCAGAACGTCGTTGAATACGGTCAGGCGCAGCCGCATCTCTGGGTAGCCTATGAACTGGCGCAGCGCGGACACGCTCACAACGACATGCTGCACTTTTTGACGATCGCGGGGGCGCCGGCCCTGCTGTGTTACCTGGCGTTCTTCTTCTTTTATATGAGGCATATTCTGCGGCCGGTCGGACCCGATCCGAATTTCTGGAAGTGGGGCCCGGTGGCGATTCTGGGCGCGGGCCTGTTTCAGTGTTATTTCCAGGACGACGAAGTGCTCCTGCCTTTCTGGGCGCTGGTCGGCTTCGCCCTGGCGTCCGCGAGCGCCCGTCTGCAAGAACAACACAACGCCTCGTCCACATCGCCTCCACAAGATGCGGACGGCGCCTGAGGCAAACTGATCGCCTGGCAATTCAAAATCGCTCGCGGGCGGCCTGCGATCATCACCGCGACGGCGTTCGTACTGCTCTTCGCTGTCGCCGAAGGTTTCGCGCGGACGTGTGCCGGACCGGAACTGCGCTTTCGCCTGGCGGAACGCGAACTGCACTGTCTCGACGCCGCGGGGGAGTATCTCGTGCTCTGTCCGAACAAAAGCCTGGAGTTCTTGCATCCCGCGGGATTTCGCTATCGGGTGACGACCGACGAACGCGGCGAACGCAGCCCCCCGGCACAGACGGCTTCCGACACGCGAAATCATACGAGCACGGCCGGCGAAATCTGGCTGCTTGGCGACTCGATCGCCATGGGATTCGGCAACGACGATCAGGACACGCTGGCGTATCGCCTGGCGCGGTCTTTGCCGCAAAAACGAGTGCGCAATCTGGGCGTGGACTCATTGGGAGCCTGCGGGATTCACAGCCGCTATCGCGCGGCCCTGGACCTGGCGCGCCATCCGCAAGCGCGCAGAGGTGCTGGCGATCCCCGGGGTTCACGATCGCCGGGCCACACGATCTGGATCTTCAATCCCTCGGACTATGCGGACGATCCGCGCGATCTGGGGCGCCGCTCCTCGGCCCTGCGCAGGCTGGCCTTTCGCCTGCGCGTCTGGCTGACCCGCCGCCTCGCGCTGCCGGATGCTTTGCGGCTGCTCTTCGCGACGGCGATCGCCGGTCACAAAAGCTCCGACCCGATGCTGGCGGCACCGCTCGCCGTCACACCGCGAGCACCGGCGGACCCGGAGCATCCCACGTACGCCTGCGCCCGCGCGATCTTCGAGCTGGGCGCCCGGGACGCGTCGCAGAACGGCCGGCCCTTCCTCTTCCTGGTCTATCCGGACGTGGATCGGCGAAACGGCCGACCGCTCCCGGCTCCGGACCCGCTCAAAGCTCCCATGATCGCGCTGGCCCGCGAATTTCCCACGGTGCAGGTGCTCGATCTACAGATGCTATTTGAGCGAAACGGCGCCCGCAACGATCTCTACTTACCGCAAGACGGGCATCCCGGACCTGGAGCCCAGCGACTCTTTCACCTGGGCGTTAGGCCCCTGCTTGACTAATATTCAATGAGATCAACCGGCTGCTTTATGCGCGATGCACTGAAATATATGCTGCTGTGCGGCCTGCTCGGCCTGCTGCCGGCCTGCCTGAGCCACTACAAGAACTATGACGGCCAGCGGCAGGGACATACAATCGCTCTGGTTCGCGAACAGGGCCTGCAGTTCTGGCTGCAGGATCCCAATGATCCGAACCACCACAAAGAGGTGAAGCGAGCGGTGGACGAGCTCTATCTTGAGCCCGGCGACTACGTGATCTGGTTCGTGAAAACCGCCAATCGAACCGGGGGCGCCGGAGCCTGCAGCCTGGAAGCCGGCCGCCTGTACGGCTTTCGAATCACGGGCCGTAAACTGCTGCCGCTGAGCAAGAACTACGCATTCACCGGCGAATGCGTGGCGGACCCGAGCCCCAACCAGGGCTGGGACCGGCGAGCCTATTGAATTTTTGAACTGCGAGATACCGCCACTATGATGAACAGAAAAAAAGCCCTGCTGCTGGTAGACCACGGATCCCGGGTCGACGCCGCGAATGAATCCATCGAATCGATCGCGGATTTTTTGCGACGGCTGGCCCCGGATTTGATCATCCACACCGCCCACATGGAGCTGGCCCCGCCGAATATCCCGACCGGCATCGCGCGCTGCGTCGATGACGGCGCGGCAGAAATAATCATACACCCTTACATGCTTTCGGCGGGGCGCCACGCAACAGAGGACATTCCACGGATTGTGGAAGGGGCGAAATCTGATTATCCGGGAGTGGAATTTCGCGTAACGCCGCCGCTGGGAATTCACGAAAAACTGGCGGAGGTCGTTCTGGAACGTTCGGGTTTGCAACCTACGGTCCACATTGACTAATCTTTCGAGTGAACCTCCACTTCCGAATAGGTTCACATTTTTCGAGAATTTTTTACGGTCCCCAGGCGAAAAAAGGAAAGGTTACAAAAATTTTGGTTGAAGAGCGACGCAGAAAACACACTTTGTGAAAAATTTTCCGAAACCATTGTGGAGGCTCCAGGATCATGAAAAAAAGTCTACTCCTGATGCTTATTGCTGCTCTCTCATTTACCACCCTGCTGTGCCCCGGCGGAAGCGAAGAAGCTCCCCCGGAAGACACCTCTCTGGAAGGTCAAGCAGAGCAAGCCGTTGACGAAGCGAAAGCAGCCGTTGAAGGCGCTGCGAAAGAAGCTGTTAACGAAGCTGCGAAAGCAGTCAAAGACGGCGCTGACAAAGCAGCAAGCGAAGCTACGAAAAACATCCCGAAGCTGTAATTCAGATTTCGAGATAGGATATCCCGGTTCGGAAGCGATTGCTCGTTTCCGGACCCGAATGCCGCCCGGATTTTCTGGGCGGCATTTTTTATGCACGGACGATTGGAGTGCCGCTCGGGGAGCGGCATTGTTTATGCACAAGACGCTACGGTTTGCCGCTCAGAGAGCGGCATTGTTTACGTACGCAGCCAGGGATTGCCGCTCATGTACTGGCCACGGATGACACGGATTACACCGAAGGGGCCTTCCATTTAGACCGATGCGCAGCAATATCGTACTCAAAGCCGCAGCAATTCAACGGCAGCCATGTAGCGATCTTCACACTATGCGGTCAAAAATCCGTGACATCCGTGCAATCCGTGGCTCACTCCCGGGCTAAAACTGAAAGTACACGAAAGGCGCGCTGTCGGTTACGCTGTAGAGCAGCAGGCAGTAGGCGACAATCACTCCGACCAGGGTCCAGAAAATCCCTTCGCGGCGCAGTAGCGGTTCGAAGAATTTCTCGCGGCGTTCGTTTAGAATTTCGGAGCCCATCAAAAGTACAATGATCAACACCAGGCTCAGAGGCACTGTAATTCCCGCTCCGTCGGCCAGACCCAGCAGGCGACCGGACATATAAAAGCCCACGTCGGCCGCATCGCCGATTTCAGGCACGGCCCGCGCGCGAAAGAAGAGCAGCGGGAACGAAAAAAACGAAAAACTGTATACGATCTTCAAAATCCGCGGCACCCGCTCGCGATACCACTCGCCGATACGCTCGAACGAGAAGACGAAACGCTCGAGTACGACGATCAGGGCGTGAAAGACGCCCCAGATGACGAAATTCAGGCCCGCTCCGTGCCAGATGCCGCTCACGAACATGGTGATGAACACGTTCACATAGGTGCGCACACGCGAAACCCGCCCGCCGCCCAGCGGAATATAGACGTAGTCACGCAGCCATGACGATAACGAAATATGCCAGCGACGCCAGAGGTCGGTCATATCGACGGCGAGAAAGGGACGATTGAAATTGATCGGAATGCGAAAGCCCATGATGCGGCCGGTGCCGATCGCAATGTCCGAATAGCCGGAGAAATCGCCGTAGATCTGCAGCGCGTGCAGCATCGCCGCCAGCCAGATCGCCTCCCAGCCGTAGGCCCCGGGATCGGCGTACACCCGATCTACGACCTCCCCCGCCGGATCGGCCATCATCGACTTCTTAAATAAGCCCAGAGCGATGAGTCCCATGCCCGCCCGCAGATTTTCGTAGGTAAAGCGATGCTCCTGTTCGAATTGGTGCAGGAGATCCTTCGCCCGCATGATCGGTCCGGCCACCAACTGTGGAAAGAAGCTCAAGAACAGAGCGAAGCTGTAGACCCGGCCCGCAGGTATCGTTCCGCGATAGACGTCCACCGCGTAGCCGATGGCCTGCAGCGTAAAAAACGAAATGCCCATTGGCAGCACGACGCCCGTTGGATGGGCGTAGAGCGGATCGCAGGGAGCGAGTTGCAGCAGTTGATTGAAGACCGTAAAGCTGAAATCGATGAACTTAAAGAAATAGAGCAACGATGCGTTGCCGATGACGGCGAGCCATAGAAAGGCCTTACGAATCCGCGCGCGGCCCGGCGAATCGCCGGCATCGTCGGGATCGGCGGCGAAACGACGCATGCCCGCGACCGAGATGTGCGTGACGGCGATCGAAAATAGTAATAGCGCCGTAAAGGGAATGCGAAAGACCGCGTAAAAATAGAAGCTTACGAAAAGCAACCACAGCTTTTGCGGCCGGGACGGAAGTGCGAAATAGATCGCGATTACGGCCGGTGCGAAAAGAAAATAGTGGAGCGAATTAAAAAGCATCCGCACCGGCCAGTTTTTTCAGTTCGCGCCGAATTCCATCTGCGGCCCAGCGGTTGCCGGCCACCGTCAGATGCCCGTCGCCCTGAATGATATAGTCCGTGACCCGCGAGTATTTCAGCAGATCGCCGTCCGGATTTCTCAGCTCGGCGCCGCACATTTCGGGGATATAGCGGCGCAGGTCGACGGTTTCGATGCCCCGTTCCCGAAAATAAGCTCCCGCGCGCAGCGCATGATTGAAAAAGCGCGAGTAGGTACCGTTCAATTCGCAGTGCAATGTCTCCATTTGCACCGGTAAAAAGACGACGATCAGTCGCACCCCGGCTGCGCGCGAATTCGCGATCATGCGATCGTACGCGCGTCGGGTAATTTCGGGCAGCACCGTCAATTCACCCGCGGCCGGCGGACGCGCTTCGCAGCGCACCTGAGATGGAACCGGCGTCGGACACGCGTGCGGGATCGCGATCGGCGCGGCGCGCGGACCTTTCGCAGGCGCTTCGCCGATAGAGTCCGGATCGCGCGTTTCACACACGGGCGGAGCGCCGGGTTGGTAAAAGCTGCGCCGCAAATAATTTCGAAAGCCGAGATGATCGGCCGGAATCGCGCCGTCGATTTGCGGATCATACGCCAGCAAACCCGACTCCACCAGCTCGCGGCGCATATTCTTTTGCAAAGACGCACGACGAATTCGCAATTGGTGGCGCGCGACCGACGCGGCGTGCAGCGCGAAGGAATAGCGCGTCAAACTGAATTGCAGGCGAAAGGCCTGCTTGAAGCCGGGATTGGATTCGCGCAGTTGGTCGGTTTCGTCGTCGGAGATGATGCCCCGGTCGCGCAATTCCTGCGGCAGAGTAAAATCGTTCGGCGAAATGAAAAGCAGCACCGTCTCCAGACCGGGCAGCTTCGATTTGTCGAGCGCTTCGTCCAGGCGACCCGCATAGCCCTGCGAACCGAAAGCGTCGACGCCGAGATTTTGCGTCCGAAAGCGTCTGCCCGAAAGCTCGATTCCGTCGAGTCGACGACAGAAAGTGTCTTCATCCGAAACGCCGAAGCCCATCACCAGGCTGTCGCCCAGGCAGCCCAGCACTGCTTCACCGGCTTTCGGCGGCACGCTCCCGCGATAGCCCAGTTCGTTGATCGTAAAGCGACCTTCCCAGAGCCCGTTGTTGTGCCGCAGAAAATAGTCAGCGCCGGGCGCAAGTCCGACCAGATATTCGGGGTGATATACGTGCAGCAGCTTGAGCTTGCGGTAATAATCCAGAGACGACGGCTGAAACAGGCGCAGGCTGATCTCCAGACCCGCGAAAACCGCAAGCCCCAGGCACGTGAACCCCAGAAAATATTTGCCCCAGCGCCGGAACGTCACACGACAGCGTTTTTTGCCGTACATTCAATGTAAAGCAGAGAATCGGCCGATCGGCCAGCACCAGTGTCGATAATGCGCGCACCCGGTTGCGCGCGATCGGAGGCCCTTCGTTTTCCTATTTCTGCAAGGCTCAGACCAACTGCGGCACGAGCAGAGTCGTCAGGTGCTCGAGAATCTTTTCGCGGTATTCGGAGTCGGGATGGCTCCGGACGAAGTGCATGAGAGCGTGCACCTCTTCTTCGATTTCGCGAGCCAGCCTGGTCTGGATATCGCTGGCCCGGGAGATCGTCAGGAAACGCTCCAGCCCTTCGGGTGCCGACCGCAGCTCGTCGTCTTTCCAGAGCGCCGCCAGAGTCCGGCGGCCCCGCGCGTCGACCAGCGAGCGGAGCTTGATGATCGGGTGGGTGATCAACCCTCGCCTGAAATCCTGGTAGAGTTCTTTGCCGTTCGAGCGCGCGTCGCCGAAATAGTCGAGATAGTCGTCGCGCACCTGGAAGAGCCGGCCCATGCGCTCACCGAATTCACGATAACGCAGCGCCTCTTCGGTATCGACTTCGCGATCCGCGGGGGTCGCCAGTACATAAGCGGCTTCGGTCATCGCGCCGAAGAGCGATCCGGTTTTTCCCAGAATGATGCGATCGTAAATCCTGGGCGCCAGCTTGAATTCACGCTCCCACTCCATCTGCAGCAGCTCGCCCACCGACAGCATGCGAATCACGCGGGTGAAAACCCCGAGCAAATCCGTGGAGCGTTCGAGCGTTCGCAGATGATCGAGGCCGCAGGCCAGCAGATAGTCGCCGGAAAGCACGGCTGTTTTATTGCCGTGCAGCGCGTTTACCGACGGCTTGCCGCGGCGCATATTCGACTCGTCGACCACATCGTCGTGCAGCAGGCTCGCGGCGTGAATCAATTCGCCGATCGCGCCGATGTCTTCCCATTCGCGACCGCCGTAATTCAGAATTCCGCCGAAGTAATAATGTGTAATCGGCCGAATACGTTTGCCGCCGCTCTTGATTACGAATTGCTTGATCTTCTTTAAAATCGGCAGCTCGGGCCCGCCGATGATGCGGCCCAATTTCGTATTGAATCGATTGACGAGAACCGCCCTGCTGATTGGCCCCGGCATATTACGAGCGAATGGAATGGTTTTCCAGGATCGAGAAGTGCTGGCGCAGAATTTTTTCCATGCGCACGTTACCGATCGCGGAATGATAGTTGATAAGATTGCGATACATTCGCTTTAAGATGGTCAGCGAACTGGCCCGGGCGAGATAGACCACCGTGGGTTCAAGCCCCTGGCGTACGAGAAAATTCAAACAGTCTTCTTCGCTCAGCAGATTACCGTCGTTGAACGGATCCATGTAAATCAGATAATCGCCGGCCTGGTATTTCAAAATGAAATGCCCGGGCAGATTCACGCCCTGCAGGGGCAGGCCGACTCGACGCGCGATCAGCAGGCACAGCACCGAAAGTGAAACGGGAATGCCGGCTCGCGATTCGAGGACCTGAGTCAGAAACGAATTCCGGGGATCGTAATAGTTTTCGGTGTTTCCGCGAAAGCCTTTCTCTGAAAATAGATAGCGACGAAACGCGCCGATGCGCTCTTCGTATTCGTGATCCGGAATCACGTTCAAAAGGTTTCGCAGCGGCATGGCGATGCGATCCAGCTCGGCCGCGAAATCTTCCGGTGTAATCGATTGCTCGTCGCCCAGTCGCGAAATCAAAAACGATCCGAGTTCCAGATCCAGCTCGCCGCCCGGCCCGGCTTCCATCAGCTTTTTTAGATCGTGACGAAGCTTGAGCTCGTTGAGAAAGCGCTGATAGCGATCCCGCAGAACCATACGCGAACGCGGATCGGAAACGGATTCGATATACAACGAAGGATGATGCCCGATCGGAACCAGTTCGAGCAGACGCTCCAGCACGACCTGACGGGACTCGGGACCTTCTGTATCGACCAGGCAGCTCAGCAGAAAATCGATCTCCTGACTGCGGTCCGAGGGTTGTTCAGATTTACGCGCCTCATCCGGCCCCATACCAGAAAGGAATGTAGTTCGAGGCATTTTGTCAACAAGAACCCGGCCAAAATTTGACCCTGACGCCCGCATCCGGGGTCTACAGGGGTCCGGCCGCACGCTCTTGAATCGCAGACCGCTCCACTATCGCGCGCTTTACACGAAAAAACTGGTAACCAAAAAACAACGCGGTGTATATCAATATCGCCGCGTAAAAAATCGGCATCCACCATTCCCCGGAAGCGCGCAAATAAACCACCGGCAAATAAAACAGGGGCAGCGCTCCCCCCAGAAAAACGGCGGCCATTCTCCGGGCCGTCAGCCACAGAGCCGGCAGCAGCCACAAAAAGTACCACGGGTGCCAGACGCCCTTAGACAGAATCGAAGCGGCAAGCGCAGCCACCAGCAGACGTCCGACGAACATACGCAAGTCTTCGACCGCGGGCCCGCGCAACGGTACGGAAAACGAACTGCCGCGAAAGAACGGCAGGAACAGCCAGAGCGTTCCCAGTAAAAAGATTTCGCGCCGGTACGCGGCCAGCAGCGCCGGACGGCTCACGTCCGGATAGAGCCATTCACGCAGTTCCAGAACGGGATTGTACGCGGCGAACCATTGCGTAAACAATGCGACCGTACTCATAAAACTCCGCCAGGCTTCCGGCTCCGCGAATAGCACGAAGCGCGCAAAGGCCAGTTGAAGCGCCGCCCCCAGAACGCCGCCCAACAGGAAGGCCCCGATCGCGAGCGCTGATCCCCGACCGAATAAGCGGCGGGCCACAAGGTACAGACCGACGGTGCCGGCCCAGATCAGGCCCTCCGGCTTTAAGCCGGCGGCCGCGCTGAGCACCAGGCCCGCGCAGGCCGCCCGAAGGATCCTGGCCCACGGCCTTCGCCCTTCGGGCGCGCTTGAGACCGATTCTGTTCCGACCGGACGCGAATCAGCATTCTGCGACCGCGTGCGATCAGCCGAAGGCGGAGTGCGCAATAGAACCAGAGCCAGAACTACGAAGAGCAAGCCCTGCACGTCGGCATGCCGTGCGGACAACGGAATCAAAAAGGCGGGCGAAAGCCAGAATAAGAGCAGCGGCACGCGTTCGCGCTCGCCGTCGAGGTTGTGCCAGATCGCGAAGATCGCCGCGCAACACAGGGCGTAGTATACACCCAGAAACCCATAACGTGCATGCAGCGCCGCGCCCGCGTAGGCCTGCAGTTGGGTGAAGGGCAGATAGATGGTTCCCACGTCCGGATGATTCGGCAGGCGATCGAGAAAGGGCGGCAGCGCTTCGGGCGGCGTCGAATACACGTCGACGCCCTGCAGCAAATAAAAGCCGTCGTGAATGTGACGAATGCTGTCGTCGGAAAAATAAACCGGCGCGAAGACGCAGGCGACGCCGATAGCCACAGCGAAAAGGGCGAGCGGCCATGCGCTGCCTGCAAAGCCGGAACGCGGCGCAGGCGAAGCGCGAAACATCAACGCGGACCATCGAAAGCCGCCGCGCGCGCCCCACGCAAGCGACAGGAGCCAGGCCAGATGCGTTGCGAGCAACCAGCCGGCGACGAGCAGCGGACGCTGCTCGAGAACGGGCGCCGCGAAGATCAGAGCCATCACCGCGAAGGCGACGGCCAGATAGAACCAGAGCGCGGCCCTGCGGGGAGAGTCAGAATTCAAAGCGTCGCCCGGGCTCATACACTGCAACTCATTCGCCGCACAGACATCGGCTCAGGTGACTCGCTCAGCGGAATGATTCACCTGAACCGAAGGGCTCACGCCCCCAGTTCTTTCAGCGCCTGAGCGGCCTGCTCGTCGTTCGGCGCTTTCCCGTGCCAGCCAGGCTGATCTTCCATGTAGGAAACCCCTTTGCCGAGTATCGTATGAAAGACGATCATCTGCGGTCCCGCGTCGGGATTCTCTTCGAGGACGGCGACGGCGTCGTGAAATGCTTTGCGAATGGCTCCAATGTCGTGGCCGTCCGCGCTCGTGACCTTCCAGCCGAAGCTCGCGAATTTCGCACCCAGATCGCCCAGGTCGCAAACGTCTTTGGTTTTACCGTCGATTTGAATGCCGTTAAAATCCATAAAGGCGATCACCGGGGCTTTGTGATGAACGGCGGAGGTCGCCGCCTCCCAGGTCATGCCTTCGCCGCATTCCCCGTCGGAGATGCAGCAGAAGACGCGGTATTTTTTATTCTGATGACGCGCGCCTAATGCCAGGCCCGTCGCCGCGGAGAGGCCCTGCCCTAAAGAGCCGCTCGCGTTTTCGACTTCCGGCAAATAACGCGTAGAAGGATGCCCCTGAAACGGCGAACCCAGCTGGCGAAAGCTCAAGAGATCCTGCTTGCCGAAAAAACCCGCGGCGTGCATGGCCGCGTAGCGAATCGGCGAAACGTGCCCGTTCGAAAGTAAGAGGCGATCGCGTTCGGGCCAGGTCGGTTTTTTGGGATCATAGCGCAGCACGTCGAAGTACAGCGCCGCGAAAATATCGGCGAGGCCCAGCGAGCCGCCGGGATGGCCCGACTTCGCGGCGTGCACCATGCGCACGATCATCTGACGAATGCCGCGCGCCTCTTCGGCGATTTCCGCATCGCTGTAATTTTGTTTGCGAGTTTTCGCAGCGCTTGTTTTCGATTTGGCCATAAGGTTCTGCTCCGAAGATGCTCCGACTCCGCGGTCGCAATAAATCAATCGCGCGGATCAGTTCGTAAAGATGACGAGTCCTGAAAGATAAACGAGAATAAATGACGGCAAGAAGAATCGGGCGGTCAGTACATGAATCCTGCGGCGGCGCGTAACGCCCGACCAGACCATTACGAACATCGCGGCGAAACTGAAGCTGGCGACGATTCGATGCGTGAGAATCACCCACTCCTCCACGCCCGGCGCGGTCAGAAAGCCCGCCGCCTGGCGATCTCCGCCGTGCAGCAGATGCACCGACGCGATCAACGCCACCGCCGCGGCCACGGTAGTCGCCACCCCGGCCGCCATCAGAATGCGATGTTTATTCAGATCCCGCCGCCGGAAATAATATCCGGCGAGATACAGAATAAGCGCCAGGGTCATACCCCAATTTACAAGATGATAGGCCAGGGTCCGGGTCTCCGACTGCGGGATGCGAATGACAGGATTCAAAACCCGGCTTTGGTGTTAACCCTTTTTCCGGGCTGCTCGGCCCGGCGGCGCATTGGCCGGCGCCGGTCTGTCGGCGCGATTGCGCCCTGTTCCGTTCAGGCCTTCCGGTCCGGATCACCCTTATTGCTGAAACTGGTAGATGATCTTGAGGCCCTTCAGTGTAAGCAGCGGATCCACGTGATCGAGCAGCCCCTCGGCTTCGGACTGAAAGAGCGACGAAAGCCCGCCGGTAGCCACGACCTGGTACTCCAGATCCGGTCGCTCAGCGCGAATCGTCTGGATGATCTCGCGCAGCATTCCCAACCAGCCGAAAAAGAAGCCGCTCTGCAGGGCCTGCACGGTCGACTCGCCGACCACGCCGCCCGGCGGTCGTTTGAATTCGATGGGCGGCAGCTGGGCCGTGCGATTGCTGAGGGTTTCGATCGAGATCTTCAGGCCCGGGGCGATGCTTCCGCCGATGAATTCTCCGTCCCGAATCACGCTGAAGGTCGTCGCAGTGCCCAGGTCCACGCAGATGATATTGCCGCCGTAAATGTGAGCGGCTGCTGAGGCATTGACCAGGCGGTCCGCGCCGATTTCCTGTGGCTGAGGATAACGCAGGCGAATGGGCAGGCGACGGCTGTGATCGACCCGCAGGGGTTCGGTGCGAAAATAGTGCCGGATCATGTGTTCGACGATCGGACTGAACGAAGGCACGACCGAACTATAGACCACCGTGGAAATCGAGGCCGGTTCGATGCCGGCGAATTCCAGAAAGCCCAGCAGATAGATGCCCAGCTCGTCCGAAGTGCGATCGCGGCGGGTTACGGTCCGCCAGTCGTGCAGGATCTCCAGATCCCGGGTATCGTTGAAGAGTCCGAATACGGTATTCGTATTTCCGATGTCGACGCCCAGGATGTACACAGCAAAGCGGTCTACGCTTCGACCCGGCAGCGGTCAAACGATTTCGACTGGCCGCGCGACGGCCCCTCTCAGGGCCGATCGCTCATGTTCCATGCAAACGCCAACTATTCCGACAGGGTTTCGCCGACCTTCGCCGTTAGATCCAGTTCTTTGCCGTTGCGAATGATCTTGAGCTTGAGCGAACCGCCGACGCCGACTTCCTGCACCTGCGCGATCAAATCTTTGGGTTCGGTCACGGGTTTGCCGTTGGCCTGCACGACGAAGTCGTACTCTTTCAGGCCCGCGTCCTGAGCTGCCGAGCCGGGCAGCACGTGGATGACCACCACGCCCTGTTTTTCGCCGAGGCCCAGATCCTGTCGGAGAGTATCCGCCGGCACGCCGATCTGCACGCCCAGGGTCGGCTTACCGATCACCCGCTTTTCGGTTTTCAGTTGCGAGATGACGCTGCGCGCTTCGTTGATCGGAATCGCGAAGCCGATGCCCACGTTGCCGCCGCTGGTTGAAAAGATCGACTGGTTGATGCCGACCACTTCGCCGAAGACGTTCAGCAGGGGACCGCCCGAGTTGCCAGGGTTGATCGACGCGTCCGTTTGAATACGCGAATAGCGCGAGTTATCAATGCTACGCTGCTTGGCCGAGATGCTGCCGACCGTAAACGTGCGGTCCAGTCCGAAGGGCGCACCGAGGGCGAAAGCGAGCTGCCCGACTTCGACCTCGTCCGAATCGCCCAGGGTCGCGGGAACCAGCCCCTCGGTGTCCGTGACCTGAATCAGAGCCACGTCGCTCGCTTCGTCGCGGCCGACCAGTTTGGCGGTCGCCACCCGGTTGTCGTGAAAGATCACTTCGATCTTACGCGCGCCGGCCACGACGTGGCTGTTTGTGACGATGAAACCCTCTTTATCGATGATAAAGCCGGAGCCCGCCTGCTCCTGGCCGCGCTGGATGTCGAGCCAGTAGCCGGACCGGACCAGTACATTGGTTTTGATAAAAACGACCGAGGGCGAAGCCTTCTTATAAATATTCTGAAACGAACGCTGCAAGGCCAGAGCCGCACTCTGCTCGGATTCGGTGAGCGGTTCGGCTTCGGGAGTACTCTCGTTCAGAAATGCGCCTTTGAAACCGCCGTAGAAGATGGGACTCAAGAAGGTTCCCAGAAGCAGGGTCGTCAGGACGATGTTGATCAGAGTCAGTCGTGAAATCTTAAATTCTCGGGACATGGTTCGTTTTCCTGAAAAATTCGGCGGCGCCGGTTGTGCGCAAGCTGTATCAATACAACAGTCCAGCGGGCGCCCCGTCGCTTTTAAAGTACTTTTGGCATTTTCGGCTTTTTTTGCCAGGCTGTGCATTGCCGCGCATTTTCGCGCGTTCTCTCAGCGCCCGCTCTCAGGAGCGAGCGCCGGTTTTCGCTTCCCGGACCGCGGCAGGCAATCGCGGCAAATCTTCAGGCAGCTGGCCGTTATACGTGCCATGCACGATGCCCAGCAGATGCTCGCCGTAATTGCGCAGCTTCCAGTCGGTCAAGAGCTGCAGCTTCTGTAGTTCAGATAAATCCCGCGGCTTCGCTTCGGCGAGTTGAAACAGCGCTTTATTCGTGACGATCATCGAAGGATCCATCCCCCGGTATTCCGCCACGCGGCTCCGCCAGCGTTTCAGACGTCGCACGAGGGCCCGGAGTTCGGGATTATCTTCACCGGAAGGCCGGGGCAGCTCGTCGTCGGAAATCTCCGCGGTGGACCGCAGGGCTTCGAGCAGGCGTTCGCCGTCCTTACGCAACATGACCGGGTTGATCGCCCGGGCCTGCTCCAATTCGCGAGCGCTCTTCGGACGGCGGCGCAGCAAGCGCAACAGGGCGTCGTTGGTTACCAGACGAAAGGCGGCCAGATTCTCTTTGCGGGCGCGCTGGTCCCGAATTTCATACAGGGCTTTGACGATCGCCCGATCGTTCGGCGAAAGGTCCGCCGCTCCGCGAATACGCAGCCAGCTGTTTGGATCCAGCTCGCGCTCCCCGCTCTCTTCGGCGGGTTGGCCGACCCGCCCGGCGATCCATTCGAATTCTTCTCGAATTTCGGCAGTCAGGCCCAGCTCTTCCAGCTCGGCCGACATCGTACGCATGAGTTCTTCCAGATACACCGTATCCAGGTTCGCATAGTCGAGCTGCGAACGGGTCAGCGGGCGTTTCTTCCAGTTCGACTTCTGCTCTTTTTTCTCAAGCTCGATATTCTTGTAGTGCTTCACCAGACTGAGCAGAGAACACGAAGCGTGACCGAGCATACGACAGGCGATCATCGTGTCGAAGACGTTCGCAAATTCGAATTTCAGATCGCGCTTGAGTTCAGCGATGTCGGAGCCGGCGGCGTGAAAGATTTTCGTGATGCCCGGATCCGCGAATAGCGGCCCCAGCCCGTCCAGATTCAAACCCGCCAGGGTATCGATGATATAGTGCTGTTCGCCGGCGCTGATTTGAATGAGGCACAGCTCGGAGAAATAGGTATAGTAGCCGGAGGACTCGGTGTCGACTCCCATACACTGCACGCCCTCGAGGGAAGTGAGGGCGAGGTCCAGCTGGTGCTGGCGATCAATAAAGAGATAATCCGACACGAAATACCAGATTTTCAGGCCAGGCTGCTGAATCGACTCAAATTTCGGGAAATCAGGCCCGCAATGCGGTTCCGCCGGCCCGGGTAGGGCCGAAGCTGCTTGACGAAAAGCCGCCGTCACAGGCCGCTAACGCGTGATTCGCAGAGACCGCGACCTTGTGCCCGACCGGAAAGCGGGCGCCAACCGGAGCCACTGGGTCCAGGGCGCTCTGATCGGACTGGCCCTGGCCCTGCTGGTACGACTCGCCGTGCACGCCCTGCTGGTATTTCCGCTCAGCATCACGTCTCCGGACATGGAGCCGACCTACCCTGCCGGCAGCAGTCCCTACTTTCTGCAGATCTTCGACCCCGCGGAGCTTGAGCGCGGCGACGTGGTCCTCCTGCCCCATCCTGAGAATCCGGATCAGTTCATGATCCGGCGCATCGTCGGCCTGCCCGGCGAGCAGGTCCAGATCCACGCCCGCCGCCTGTATGTGGACAATAAACCCATTGAAGCGGATTGGGAACGCCGGCTGCTGGCCGAACTCAAATATCCAGGCGCTGCCTTGCGCTCCGGCAGCGTGCGTCGCGATTTTGCGGGACCGGTGATCGTGCCGGATGGACAGATCTACGTGCTGGCGGACAATCGACCGCGCGGACTGGATTCGCGCCAGCTCGGCCCGCTGCCGTTAGACAGCGTCCAGGCCGTGCTCTGGAAATAGAGCCGGCGCGCAGGATTCGTGACGAATCGGGGTCACCCGGCCCAAGCCCGGCAGATCCGATTCAGGCGATCTCACCGCCGCAGCTGGAACCCGCGCCCGCCGTACAACCGTAGCAGTGGTTCGCGGTTTTGATGCGGCGCGTACGGAAGCTTTCCCCGTCGAAATCGTTGATGTGGCCGATGGCCGCGGGAATCTCAAGCATCTGGTTGAAATCGCAGTCGTATAGCTGACCGTCGTAGCCGACCGAAACCTGGTGGCGGCACATCAGCCCATCGATCGTCGCGGGATTGAACGCGCTGTGCAGCGTGTCCATGTATTCATCGAATTTACCGGCCCGCACCAGCGCTTCTAAAAAGCGGCTCACCGGCAGGTTGTTGATACAAAACAGATTGTTAAAGCGAATATCAAAGCGTTCGCTCAAATTGCGTTTGAATTCCTGTTCCAGCTGCGCCTGGCCGCTCGAAAGAAAGGTCCCGGTCGGATTGTATACGAGATGCAGCGGCAAGCGGTCGCCGTAGCCCAGCGCGTTCAGCTTCTGCAGTCCAATAATCGAAGCGTCGAATACGCCCCGACCACGCTGCTGGTCCGTACGCGAAGCGGCGAAATGCGGCAGCGAAGCGATGACTTCGACCTGATGCGCCGCCAGGAAATCCGCCAGGTCTTCGTAGCCCGGTACCGAGAGAATGGTCAGATTGCAGCGATCGATGACGTGTTTGCCCGCCTTCCGGGATTCTTCGACGAGATGGCGAAAGACCGGATTCATCTCCGGGGCGCCGCCGGTAATATCTACCGTTTGAATTTCCGGTGTGGAGCGGATCACCGCCAGGCACGCCTCGGCGATTTCGCGCGACATCGTTTCGGTGCGATTGGGACCGGCGTCTACGTGACAGTGACGACAGGCCTGGTTGCAGACTTTGCCCACGTTGATCTGAAAAGTCGTCAGCGTCGCGGCTTCCAGCGGCGCGGCGACATCGCTCGCGAAATCGCCGCCGCTAAAGGCGGCCAGGCGCTCCAGCTGTTCGGTTACAGGCATCGTCATATCGAAAGGTCATCCACTTTATTCATCATCTGTACGCCGTGCACCAGAGTAATGCCCGCGGACATGGCCGCGGCGACGTGCACGGCTTCGTTCATTTGCTCTTCGTCTGCGCCTTTTTCCAGGCAGGCCTGGCTGTAGGCGTCGATGCAGTACGGACATTTCAGGGCGTGCGAAACCGCCAGAGCGATTAGAGACTTTTCGCGCTCGGTGAGCGCGCCCGGCCCCATGGCCTTGCCGTAATAGTCGAAATAGGATTTACCGAGTTCGGGATTCACCCGTTTGATCTCGGTAAAGCGCGCGAGGTCCGCGGCGTCGTAATAATAGGGTCGTTTGCTGTTGCTCATAAAATGGATCTGGCGGGCGCGTGGCCGCCTTGCCGCTTATGACGCGAAGTTCCCTTCGCGGTTTCAAAAAATCACCGGCCTGTTTGTCACACGTGCGGCGTCGCGTGACGAGACCAGCACGTCCGATGATTCAGATGTAAGCGGCGCTTTAAAAGCGACAAGCGCCTCGAAGCCAGCAAGCGACAAGCGCCCCAAACTAGTAAGCGACAAGCGCTTCCATTAAACCCCGATCCGAAAATACGCCGTGGGGACGCGTCGGTCCCAGACGACCGCGCTCCACGATTTCCGCGAGTCCGCGTGCGAAACCGACGATTAACTCCTCGTCGTCCGCAGCCTGGCGCATCCACTCGGACAACGCCAGACAGTGGTAGAGGGCATCGCAAACCGACAGACGATTCATATCGGCCCATTCGGAACCGTGGTCTTCGCAGTCGGCGAGAATGCGACGGGTTTGTTGCTGCATCTTTTTCACGTAGGGGAGTTCGACACCGGAAGCTTCGTAGATTCTCAGATTCTCTTCGATCAATTCGAAGAAGGCGGCACGGACCCTTGGGCGGGCGAAAGCCTTCAGTACGTGTTCGCCGATGATATTATGAGTGCCTTCCCAGGTCTCGTTGATGATCGCGTCGTTGTGCAAGCGGGGTAACACGCTGAAATCGCCGAGGATACCGTTGCCGCCGTGCAGCATCATCGCCTCATGCGTAATCCAGGTGGCGTGCACCGTCGAGACGTATTTCAACAGCGGCGTAATCAATTGTGAGGCGGCGTGACCCGCATCCGACCACAGATAGTTTCGGAAATTGCACCAGACCATACTCGAATGCAGAATCTGCATCTCCGCAAGCGTACGCAGTACGGTCGGATACTCGACGACTTTTTTGCCGTAGGCTTCGCGTGCCTGAACGTAGGCCCGCCCCTCTAAAAACGCGCGACGACTCATGCCGGCGGCGGCGACCGACACGTGAATGCGCGAGGTATTGATCACGTATTTGATCATATTGGCCAGACCGTGGGCCGGACGCCCCAGCTCTTCGGCTTCCAGATCTTCGTACACGGTTTCGACGGTGATTTTGCCGCGCGAACCGATGATATCTTTTTTGCGTAAGATGCGGCAACCATTCAGCTCGCCGTCGCGTTTGACGCGCGGCACGAGAAACATGCCGATGCTATTCGTCGGCTCGCCGTCGGAGCCGAGAATGCGCGCGGTGGTCACCCACAGATCGCCCGGATTCGAGCAGAACCACTTTTCCCCGTTTAAGATCCATTTCCCGTCGCCGACTTTGCGTGCCACTGTACGGTTCTGGCCCACATTCGATCCGCCGACTCGCTCGGTCACGTACTGGCCGGCCATGAAATGCGAGTCGCTGCCCTGACCGGCGACCAGCGGAAGATAACGTTCTTTTTGTTCGGGCGTGCCCAGGGCTTCGAGTACGCGAATCATACCGTCGGTCATGGCCAGCGGACAGGTGATCCCGCCCTCCCCGTTCTGGTTGGCGATATAGGCCAGCGCCATGCGGTGCAGCATGCTGAATTCATGCGGCCAGTCTTCGTGATAGTTCAGGTTCACGAGGCCCTGCTCAAAACAGATGCGACGCACCTCTTCCTGCTCGTGACAGTAGCGCACCTCGTCGATGCGGTTGCCCGTGGCGTCGTACTGCACGACTTCACCGTATTTGCCTTCTTTGTGCGCGGCGATGGTCAGCTCGTTCAGAACGCCGCCGGCCAGCTCTCCGAATTCCAGCAAATGCTCTTCTAAGGCCCGGCGATAATCGTGCTGGGCCGCGCTGTCCGGTCCGAACTGTGCGACAAAGCGACGCAAGAGCGCGTCCTCTTTGTAAAAATTATAGCCCGCCACGCCCTGATAGTCGGAAATATCGAAGGGCGCAAGTCCCGGGTTGTCCCCCTGGTTTTTCTTGTTACCATCGCGGGCGACTGCGACTGCAGCGGAAGAAGAATCGATCATGAGACAAGCATTGGCGTCCAGGGCAGAAATCTCAAGTCATTTGAGTGCTTCCGGCCCGTGCGCTCCCGCGGCGGATTCTGGTTGTCCGGGCCCCCCGGTCCGTCCTGAATGGATGAATGAGCAGCGCCTCCGCAAAGACCGCCGCCGCTGACGGCCCCTTCTCTTCGGCCGCGGACCGCCACGAACGTTATCTGGCGGCTTCCCCGTTTGAGTATCGCCGCTTCGGGAGCCGGGAAGTGCGCGTGGGCCAGGTCGGAGTCGGCGGGGCAAACCCGATTCGCCTGCAGTCCATGACCATTTCGGATACGATGGACACCGACGCGACGGTGCGCGAAGCGATCGAGCTATATGAAGCCGGCAGCGAAATCGTTCGCATTACCGCGCCCGGCCCGAAAGACGCCGAAAACCTGCGACACATCAAAGCGGCCCTGCTCGATCGCGGCTACGATTTTCCACTGGTCGCCGACATTCACTTTTCGCCGAAGGCGGCGCTGATCGCCGTCGAATATGTCGAGAAAGTCCGCATCAACCCGGGCAATTTCGCGGACAAAAAGAAATTCAAAACGATCGAGTACTCCGACGCCGAATACGAAGACGAACTCGGCCGGGTGCGCGAAACCTTTCGCCCGCTTTTGTTGCGCGCAAAAGAACTCGGCCGCGCCATGCGCATCGGCACCAATCACGGCTCCCTTTCGGATCGTATTATGAACCGCTTCGGCGATACGCCGCTGGGCATGGTCGAGTCCGCTCTTGAATTCATTCGCTTCGCGCGCGAAGAGGACTTTCATAACATCGTCGTTTCGATGAAAGCATCGAATCCCCAGGTCATGGTGCAGGCCTATCGCCTCTTGATCGAACGTTTCTATCTGGAGGGCTTCGACTACCCGTTGCACCTGGGCGTAACCGAAGCCGGCGACGGCCAGGACGGCCGCATTAAATCGGCGGTCGGCATCGGCAGCCTGCTCGACGACGGCCTGGGGGATACCATTCGCGTATCGCTGACCGAAGACGCGGTTCACGAAATCCCGGCCGCCCGCCGCATCGCCGCGCCGTACAATCTTCGCCCTCTTGACTTTCCTGGCACGGAGTCAAACAACGTCGCGCCAACCCGTTCCGAATCGACGACGTCCCGAGAAGAGTTTGAGCATTCTTCAGAGAACGTTTCCGTACGCGAGATTCTGCAGCAGCGCTTCCGTGAAAGCGTCAATCCGTACGTCTATACCCGTTTTCTCTCCGAAGCCGTGCAGGCCGGCGCCTGCTATCTCGGCTCGAAGCACCAGCATCGTATTATTCTGCCGGTCGCGTTTGATTCTCACACGAACGAAAGCGCCTCCGCTTTCGCCGCCCGGCTGAGCGAATACAGCGCTCAGGGCGCGGACGCTTTCGCGCTGCCGATTGCAGACTGGCAGCGCGTTCGTTCGAATCCGGAATTGGAAAACGCAGAGCTCCCTTTGATTTATGAGCTGAACGCCGAGAGCGCAAACAAAGCTTCCGACCTGAGCGATATCGTGCGGCATCCCGCGACGGCGGGCCTGCGCTTGCGCATCGCATTCGATTCGAACAAAGGCGCGAGCGACGGAGCCCGGCTCATAGCAGCCGGCCTGGCCGCACTCGCAAGCCGTCCGAATTCGCAGCAACCGGCGGCGTTGTTCGTACATATTGAGCTCGATTCGCTTGGCAATATTGCGCAGCTCGATAAATTCTTTCAAAACGCGCCGGCCGAAATCGTCGGCGATCCCCGGCTCGTGTTTTCGATTGAGTGCCCGGGCGAAACGACCCGGGCCTGCCGGGCGCTGGTCGCCGTCTTCGCACAGTTGCACAAAGACGGCAAACGCCAGCTGCCGCCACTGCTCTTACAGCCCGGCGCAGATTTCCAGAGCGGTCTGGCAGACGTACTGTATAATTCGGCGATCCACGCGGGCGGCCTGCTGCTCGACGGCATCGGCGACGCGATCCTGCTTCCGACTCCCGCCCACGATTCCGGCGCGACGGCGGGCATTTCGCCTGACGACTCGGCGGATCTGCTCAAGCTGTCCCTCGATCTTTTGCAGGGGGTACGGCTCCGGCTTTCCAAAACCGAGTTTATCTCCTGCCCGTCCTGCGGGCGCACCCTCTTTGATTTACAGACGACTACGGCCCGGATCAAAGCGAAAACCGGACACCTGAAAGGCGTGAAGATCGCCGTGATGGGCTGCATCGTAAACGGCCCTGGCGAAATGGCCGACGCCGATTTCGGCTACGTGGGCGCGGCGCCCGGCCACATTCATCTCTACAAAGGCAAAGAGATCGTCAAAGCGAATATTCCGTCGAATATCGCCGACGAGGAGCTGGTCAATCTACTGAAAGCCAACGACGTCTGGCGCGAGCCCGAGACCGGTTGAGCCACGGATGGCGCAGGGAACCTGTGGTCGCGGGTTGCGCGGAAATGTTTTTGGCCACGGATGCCACGGATGCCACGGATGAAGATCAGGTCTGCTTTCAGGCTCGACGAACGATTCCTGTCATGGGGAAATAAGAAAATCGCACTTCGATAGACCCCAAACGTCTGCCTCACAAAAAATCCGTGTCATCCGTGCAATCCGTGGCGTCTTCTTAACACCGTCGAAACCCGGGCGCTCACTCTGTACGAAGCGCAGGCGCTTACTCTGTGCGAAGCGCAGGCGCCTACTCTGTGCGAAGCGCAGGCGCTTCTAGAAAATCAAATAACCAGGCCGAGCGATTGCCGCTGTGGTCCGCGGCGCGAATCGAGATCATCAGACCGCGTTCTGGAACCAGAGCCAGCGGCAGTCGCAGTTGCAACGCCGCGCGATCGGGAATCCAGGCGAAGGGCGCCGGGCGGCCGTCGATCAGCACCTCGGTGTCGGCTTTACTGAATCCGCTCCCGCGATCGATGACCATGAATTCGCGCACGATCTCCGGGCGGGTCTCGTCGAACTGGGTCGGCGGGGCCCAGAGCGACGGTTGTAAAATCCGCGGCGGACTCAGATCGCGCAGTTGCGCCAGACTCCCGTCTTCATAACGAAAGGGAAAGCGATAGTAGCTACGACCGTTCTCTTCGCGATAGGGATAGGCGACCAGCAGCCAGCGGCCCACGGTCTTATGATACGTATACAGTGCGACGCTGCCCTCCGCGTCTTCGCTCACATTATCAAACCAGGCTTCGGCCCGCGCGCCGCTGCGGTAAAACAAATCGCGACCGTTGAGCGTAAACACGGAACCTTCGAGTTGAAACGTCGGCGATCTTGCCGCCCGGCCGGCTCCCGAATCCTGCACATCATCCGGTTCACCCTGTGCCATCGCCGGGTCGACGGCCGCGCTCACTCCCGGACGCTCCGCCAGCTCGGGCGGAATGCGTACGTTTTTACGAGCGGCGCCCGAAAGACTCTGGCCGACCCACAGGCGGGCCTCGCCGTCTTCGTGCAGGCTGCGCGGTACAAATCGAATTTCCATGCCGGCGTGTGCGCTCTGGCGACGCAGCACCGTGGTCCCGCCGACCGGAATGCGCTGCAGCGCACCGCTGGCTTCCGCGGACTGCGAAGCTGCAACTTCCGATTCAGACATAAGCGGGATGTCGGCGGGCCCGGCCATTTCCAGGATGGCCTGATTGCCGGTGGCATCGCCCAGCACGACGCGAATGGCGGCACCGGCCGCATGCACGAAGGTCGGCGAACGCTGGCCGGCCCCCGCGCCGCCGTACAGCAGGTAGACGTATTCGCGGCCGATGACGGTCCGCGCGGTATGATAGACGCTGCTCGAACGAGCCAGATCCCGCTGCAAAATGACGTCGAGTTCACGCTGAAAGGATTTCCGGCCCCCGACCGAGAGGCTCAGCACCCCCACTCCGTTGCGATTGCGCGCGGCCTGGGTATCGTAAGCGCCGATCAAATACCGCACCCGGCCGGTCGGCTTCCAGTCGAGGCGAGCCTCCGGATCCACTTCGTAGTGAATCTTGCGCGGTGCGTCCGGCCCGGCTGCGGAAATCGCGGCGGCGGCGTCCGCTCCGGCCCCGGGGGCGACCGGCTCTTGATCGACCTGCGGCTGATCTGAATTCGGCTTCGCTTTTCGGCGCGAATGATCACCGGTGTTTTGCCGTACACGCAGCGGCAGGCGCTGCACGCCCCGCGCATCTTCGACGTACAGATTCAGCATCGTCGGCGCGCTCGTGTCGGGAATTCGCATCCCACGCAGATTCAGCGGGTCGACGTATCGGCCGTTTCTCTGGACTTCGAAATGCAGATGCGGCGCCCCGGAGCCCGATTCGCCGCTCCGGGCGATGCATTCGCCGGATTGAAAGCGAAACCAGGGCGGGATCTTCACAAAGACACCGCGATGATATGTTAAGAATTCGACCGCCCGCCGGAGCTGCTCCAGGTCGGAACGGGCGGTGCCCGCCGCGCCCGGACAGAGGAAATCGTTGAGGTGCGCGTAGGTCGTGCGCACTCCCCCGGGACTCGCCAGAAAGAGCGCGTTGCCGTAACCGCGTTTCGAAACGTGAATACGCTCCACGACTCCGGCGAGCGGCGTGCGAACGGTCAGCCCGTTGCGATTAAACGTTTTGTAGTCGAGACCGTGATGATAGCGGCTGAAGCGACGGTATTCACCGAAACTGCCGCTGACGTGCACCGGTCCTTCGAGCGGATGGATAAACTCAAGCTCCGGCAGTTCGTAACGAGCTGCGTCGGACGGCGCGGAATCGACGGGTTGCGCCGGGAGCTGCGAGAAAAACAGCAGCGCGGTAGAAATCAGAACGAGGCAGTGGCGTCTGGCGATGCGCACGCGAAAGCCTGGCCGGAACCCGCCCGGCCGTCAATCACTTCAGGTCCAGGTACGAACAGAGCTCGTCGATGCCCTGGTGATAGCGCGCGTTTTCGTTGAATTTGTCGAGCATCCATTTGCCGTCGGCGACGTACTTGTAAACATATTCGCCGGGACGCAGGCGCAGGCGCAGACGAAATACGCCGTCCCGGCCTTTGCGCATCAGATCGTGCTCGGGATTCCAGTTGTTGAAATCGCCGACCAGCGACAGGTTTTCGACTCCGGGCAGATAGATGGCGAATTCGACCAGCCGTTCTGCATTGGGTTCGCGCTCTTTGAGCACCCGCACGCTGATCTGCCGATCCACGTCGACGTCGTCCAGTAGATACTCCGAGACGTAGCCGCCCAGTCCGTCTTCCCGGCGATTGGGGTGCGAGGGATCGTGAGTCCAGATGCCGTCGATCTGGAATTTGTATTGATAGCGCTCGATGCGCTCGCCCAGCTCGATTTCGCGCACCGGCAGCACGTGATAGAAGACACCCATGCGATTGCGCCGCATCGGAATCAGGCCCCAGTTGTTAAAATCGCCGGACAAATAGACTTTACGAGAACGGTAGCTCGCGAAAGTAAACAGAATCCCCTTCTGCAGATATTCGCCGCCGCCTCCGGCGTAGTGCCGCGAGTTGACGATGCGAACGTAGCGGGGCCGTACGGCCCGTCGGAGGGTTTCGATATTATGCAGACTGTATGCGCGCTTGCGACGACCGGTATCCAGAGCGTCTTCCAGTCCGGCCTCCACCGAATTGTAGCCGCCCACCCAATCGTCGACGAAGCCGTCGCCCTGGGCCGTGAGCCCCGGAGGCAAAATCAAAAAAAGCAGTCCCGCGACCGCGAGCAATCCGCGCGAAAATCGGCGGCGAATGCGAGCGGGAGTCGCAAAATGTGTCCGAAAAAAGAAATGATCGACGTGCATCTCTTCTACTGTGTCGATAATTTCAACGAAGTCTCTGACACATTTTAAGCGGATTCGCGAAAATTCCGAAAACTTATGGCCGAAGGGCAAGAACTCACACCAGAAGAACTCGAACAGGTCCAGGAACTCCTGGGCCCGCTGAACGAATCTCCGGACACCGGCGTCTTCGAGCCCATGCTCGAACAATTCAATTCCGATATGGCGGAATTCGCCCCGGAACCGGAAGAACCCGAATTCGTCCCCCCGCCTCTTGACGAATCCGCCGAACCCGCCGCCCCGGAAGGCGGGGATGGCCCGGACCTGAGCGGCCTGGAAGGCCTGGCTGACCCGGGTGCCGGTGAAAGCGGCGATGCATTGGAGGCCGGAGATACCGGCGCCGCGGATCTCGGAGGTCTGGAAGATCTCCTGAGCGACAGCCCCGCAGCGGGCGATGCGCCCGATCCCGACGAATTCGATTTCGGCCCCACTCCCGACGCTGGAAGCGATCCCGCGGGCGCACCCGGCGACCTCGGCGATTTGGGCGATCTGGGGGACCTGGGAATCCCCGGAGACGCAGGCGATACACCTCCCGTTGCGGATGCGGGCGACCTGGGAGATCTGGGCGACCTGGGGGATCTGGGAATCCCGGGCGACGCGGGCGAAACACCGCCCGCTGCAGATGCCGGTGATTTCGGTCTCGACTCCCTGAGCGATGAATCAACGGGAGCCGAACCCGGCGGCGATTTTGATCTCGGCGATTTGGGCACACCGTCCGAAGACGCAGGCGATTTGGGAGACCTGGGCGGACTCGGAGATCTGGGCGACGCCCTCGACACGGGCGCCCCGGCCGACGTCGGTGAAGTCAGCGACGGACTCGACGAAGGACTCGACCTCGAAGACATCGCCAATCTGGATCTCGATCAACCGGCGACCGGCACCGGCTTAGAAGACGCGGCGGCGGATGCAGCGGATCCGGGCGTCGCCGATTTTGATTCACCTGCCGATCTGGACGCAGGCGGAGACGCGGACGCCCTGGGCGACCTGGGCGACTTACTGGACGGCGGCGATTCGGACTTCGGCCTGCCGGCAGATGCGAGCGACGCGGGCGATACTTCGCTCGATTTCGACACCGGAGACGCGGGCGCTGATTTCGGCGACGACTCCGGCCTGACCGTAACCGCAGATCCGCTGGATGCGGGCGGCGGCGATGCGGGAGCGGCGGACTTCGGAGACCTGGGTGACCTCGGGGACTTCGGCGCCCCGGGCGATAGTGCGGGTGCCGGCGAATTCGACGCGGGCGGCGCCGGGGATCTCGGCGGCGATCTGGGCGATTTGGGCGGCGACCTGGGTGATCTGGGCGGCGATCTCGGGGACTTCGGCGCCCCGGATGCGGGCGGCGGAGGCGACGATTTTGGCGACGCCGGTGCCACGGATTTCGGCGATGCCGGCGACCTGGAACTGTCCGGTGGCGAGCCCGGCGGGGATCTGGGCGACGCCGGCGATCTCGGCGATTTGGGCGGCGGCCTGGACCTGGGCGGCGAATTGGGCGGAGACCTGGGCGCCGATTTGAGCGTGCCCGCCGATCTAACAGCGGATCCCGGCGGCGAATTGACTCTCGACATGAGCGACCTGGACGCGATGTCGGAAGCCGCTCAAATGGAAAGCGGCATCGGCGACGAGTTTACCGATGAAGACCTGGCCAATATCCGCACGGCCCTCACCGACTATCCCCCCGGGGTCAAAAAGTCGGTCATCGACATTGTAGTTAACGAGAAGATTTCGCAGCCGGACCAGCGCCTGCTGATGAATATGATCATCGATCAGGCCGAGCCGGATCAGATCGCGGATTTCATCGACGCGCGCCTGGGCTACCGCCCGGACACGACGCCTTCACAGGTTACCAAAGACGGCGTTCAAATTATCTACGCCGACCAGATGAGCCCGGACGAGATCGCCCGGCGGCGGGCGCGCAATCGCTGGCTGGCTCTGCTGGGAGCGGCGGCGGTCTTCGCCGTTGGAACTCTCATCGGCTCCGTTTTGATCTACAACTGGCTGAGTATCAAAGGCCGCTACGACTCGGGACTCGAAGCGCTCTACCAGGCGCGCAAGACCGTGGACGTCGGCGAACGGCTGGAGCTCAAAAAGCTCGCCGAAGAGCGCTTCGAAGGCGCGCGCGAAGCGGCCGGCGGCGTGTACGATTCAGAGTACCTGAATCGCTACGGCATCGCTTATATGAACGCCGGCTTTTACGATGACGCTTTTGAAAAACTGTACGGTCGGGTCAGCCCGGACTACGGAACGGAGCGGGCGGCGAGCGCCTGGAGTTTTCCGGAACGACGCGCCCCTCTGATTCGCATGATTCCCGGCCTCCCCTGGCCCGAAGATGAAGCGCGCGAAGCCGGACGCAAAGCCATTTTGACCGATCGCGACGACGTGCGGCGTCAGGTGGAAGCGCCCGGCGCCTATATCGTCGACCGCCTGCGCGATCAGGAGTTACGCCGGACAACGCTCATGAATCTGGCGCGCTTTCATTCGAATAAGGCGCGCAATTTTCTCGAAAGCGCGGACGGGGAACGCTATAAAAACGACGCGCTGGCCATCGACTACTATCGCCTGATTCTGACTCTGATGAATCGCCCGGACGACGTCGAAGCGATCGCGGGCATCGGCCAGATCTATTACAACCAGGGCAACTACGCCGCCGCGGCCCGCGAGTACGAAAAGATCATCGAAAAATCGCCGATGGAAATCAAAGGCCACGCGGGCCTGCTGAATACGTACATCGAATTGTACAAAGCCAAAGGCGATCCCAGGCTTGTCCTGGCCAAACACCGCGAAATCCGGAAGCTGGGCTTAGAAGAAGACCTGCCCATCTATCTGACCACCAAGCTCGCAGGCTTTTATATCGACATAGACGAAGACGAGCTGCGCATTCAATACCAGGTCGATCCGGTCGACGCCCTCTCCGGCCTGAACATCAAAGACAACGCCGCGCATCTGCTCGAACTCGTATTTCAGAAAGAAGAAGAGCGCGACGGCGAAACCATCGTCGGCAGCCGCTACGGAGAAGCCTTTTACCAGCGCGGGCGCTTTCTCATGCGTCAGAAAGAATCCCTGCGCGCGCTCAAGCAGTTCCAGAACGCGCACAATTTCGACAAACGTCACTATCTGGCGGTGAACGCCATCGGCGAATACTACAAAGATCTGCGCGATTTCGACCGGGCGGCCCCCTACTTCGAAGAAGCCGCGCGAATCTATGCGCGTTTCCAGAGCACCGCCGGCAATCGCCCCGAAGATGAAACCCTGCTGGCCGGCGACTACGGCCGCATCTTTTATAACCTGGGATCGTTGATCTTTTTGCGCAACGCCGGTTTTTCGAGCGAAGCGCGCATCGGCTTTCCGGATACCCGCATCTATCCCGACCGCGGTCGCGGGGCGGAAACCGTCGAAAACCAGAACCGCCGGCGGGAACTCCTGCGGGCCCGCGAGTATTTTACGCGAGCCCTGACAGAAGATCTGCAGGGCCAGGACGCGCGCGCGCATCTAACCTACTGGACCGGCTGGATCGATTATGTGAGCGGCGATTTCGAAACGGCGCTGCGCCAGTGGGAGTCGGTCGATCCGGTCTACAGTAACTCCGATCCGGTGCTCTTAATCGCGCGGGGCAATTCGTACTTTTATACCGATCAGCCCCGGGCGGCGCTCGGCAATTATTTGAAACTTGAAAGCGACTTCGAACGCCGGGCGAACGAGATCGAGCGCCCCGACCAGCAAAACGACGAGCAACGTTATATTTTCTTGAGTCTCGCCGCGATCTATAACAATATTGGCGCGGTCTACGAGAAAGAGTACGTCGAACTCAAAGCGCGCGGCGGAGCCGAACAGGATCTGCGCGAACTGGAACAAAACGCGCTGCGTTATTATTACAACGCCATCGAATCGGCGCGCAAGATGTCGCTCGATAACGAAATCGCCCGTACAAATGTGCAGCTCGCATTCAAATACGGCGCCGCCGGCGAAGTGCGCGAACCTCTGATCGACGACTGGGTCCCGCCGGTCCTGCACAATCTCCGCGAAGAGATTTAAACAGCAGGTCTGCAAGACCTGCGAGCCTGGCATCTCCGTCGGAGATGCGGGCTGCCTCCGCAGGAGATTCAACCAGCCAAATTGCGCCGGCCTGGCGCCTGCTCCAAGAAGAAACCGATCAGTTCTAACTAAGACGCGCCGGGCCGGTCCCGGCCCGACCACCTTACACATCCATAAGGCAATCGTAACATAAGTTACGGGCCTCTGGAGAGTGTTCAAAAATCCAGGCTCCTTCAGACCCGGAGGAAAAATGAAAAAAATCATTCTGGCAGCGTGCCTGTTGTCGGTCGGGATCAGTTGCATGATCGCTCCGCTCAACAATCAAACATTTTACTGGAGCGATGGCGGCTATGTTCACCGTCAGTTCACTTTTTCAGGATACATGTTCGAGCCAAATCAGACCGTTACGGTGCAGGCCTTTAATCAACAGACGATGGTCTGGGAGGATATAGCATCGGCGGTCAGCAGTAACAACCATATCAATCCGCTAAGCGCTCCGGATTTGCATTCCTGGCAGATCTCCGCTCAGATTTCAAACAACGCGAATCCGGCGACATGGGGACGCTGGACGATGGACGGCAGCAACCCATGGGTCAATCCGACTCAGGCAACCGCGACGGTGCGCGCCCTGATGGCCGGCAATCCGTCGCCCATATACGCCTACGAGGAAGGCTTTGAACAGTGCATCCAGGATCGCCAGGACGATCTGGGAGAAAGCTTCGTCGATGCGGCCCAGGCGTGCTCCAGCGGTCATACAGCGACGATTCAATGGATCTACGACGGCCCCTGAGGACCGGAAACACGCGGGGAGCGCGGGCTTGAGCAAGCGCTTCCCGTCTGCGCGGACCTGCGTTGAATCAATGACCACTGCGTAAAGGCGAAGCTCGTAAACCGGCGCTCGATCAGGAAGGGTCGCTTGCGGGTATTCCAGAGCCGGACGAAGCGCTGTCCACTTGAGCCCGGCGAAAATCCCGCGGCGTATGCCCGGTCTGCATCAGGAACGATCGATTGAAAGTCGAAAGGTTGTTATAACCGACGTCGTACGCGATCTCGATAATCTTGCGATCCGGGTACTGAATCAGCAACTCGCGGGCCTCGCGAATCCGGTACTCATGCAGATATTCATAAAAGCTCTGATTCAGTTCCCGGTTCAGATATTCCGAAAGATCCTTTTCGGAAATTCCGACGTGCACCGCCAGTTTTCGCAATGTCAAATTCGAGCGATACACGCGGGCTTCCTGCATGGCATGCCGCAGCTTCTCGGCGACCATTTTCAGATCCAGACGCAGCAGCCGGGACATCTGGGCTCGCGGTTCTTCGATGCCGGCGTCCCGGTTTTCATGTAGCTTGGTTCGAATCCGATCGCCGATCGCCAGGGGAAACAGGAGTATCTCGGCGAACTGTCCCAGAAAGACGTAGTCGATCATGTACAGGCCGAATAAGCGCGGCGGAAGAATCGCGAATACCTGCAGCGTGTATATAATTCCCGCAATAAAAAACAGCTTCCAGGCGAGCAGATAGAATCGCGCGGGACGATATCCTTTCAAAAACAGCTTCCAACCGGCCAGCAAACCCAGGGCGACCGCGATCGGGAGAGTCACGCCGCCCACGTACGCTTCCGCGAGCGGCACGCTGATCAGCAGCAACAGCGGCGCCAGGCTGACCAGAATCAATCCGCGGGTAAACCAGGCGTCCAGTCCTGGCGCGTGCAGTCGCAGATTCAGAAACTGCCTGCAGAACACGATTCCGCTCATGAAGCCCACCGTCGCGGCGATGGTGTTGAAATGAGAGTTCCACACCGGCCAGTCCGGCCACAAATACTGGAACAGGACACCCTGGAGAGCGAATTGAATGGGAACCGTGCAGGCCAGATAGAAGCAGTAATATAGAAAATTCTTATCGCGAAACGCGAAATAGAAGATCATGTTCAATAAGAACCAGAATAAAACCAGGCCGGCGTAAAAACCGACCCGCACCTGTCGGAACAAAACCATCTCGCGATGCCGCTCCGCGTGCACCACGGATAACGGAATGCTCAGCGTATTCTGCGAAACGATCCGGAGTACGATCGTCTTTGCAGTCTGCGGCGGAAAATCCAGAAGAAACGCATATCCGGTGTTCTTGTATTCGCGGGTGGAAAATGGAAAGTTCCGACCGCTCACCCGCTCCCGCAGAGGCGGGTCTTGCATACTCTCAGGATTGAGTTCGTACAGATCGATGCGATCCAGATACTCGTTATCCAGAAGCAACAGAGGTCGGGCGGCGACGCTCGCGTCATTGCGTACCGTGAAACGCAGCCAGAAGGCGGAACGGGTATATCCAAATGCGGGAATGGTCTCGCGATTCAGGCGCCAGCCGTCGGAATCGCGCAGTACGTCCGCGAGCCCGGCGGAAGCGTCCGGATCTTCGTAGATTTCCAGCCCGGAATCGAGACTGAGCGCCGCCAGCTCACCATCCAGATCTTGAACAGGCACCGCGTTCAGCGTTTCCGATACTACTAAAAATACAAGTATCGAAATGAGCGTGCGTCCGGACCGCATACGGCTTCACGGGAATTCCAACCGGGAGAGTCGGCAAGCGAAAACTCACCTAAAACTCTGGCCTGATTCTGAATAAAAACTTCGCACTGGATCCAGCAGGTAGTGAGCAGACCGGTAAAGGTTTACTGTCTCGCTTCAATGACCGTACATTCCACCGAGCCCGAGTCTTTTCTGGCGGCCGTATACCGTAACCTTGAATCCATTCCCGACCAGCGCCTGCTGACCTTCCTCGCGAACGGGGAAGACGAAACCGACTTCCGTAACTTTCGACAACTGGACCGGGAGGCGCGCCGCTTCGCTCTGATTCTGCGAGAACGCGGGGCGTTGCCGGGCGACCGCGTGTTACTTGCTTTGCCCGGCGAGCTACCCTTTCTTTCGGCGTTTCTGGGTTGTTTGTATGCTGGACTGATCGCCGTGCCGGCCCACCCACCGCGCATTCATAAAGGGCGACCGGACACGAACCTGAACCGAATCCGGGCCATTATCCAGGACTGTGAACCGAAGCTCGCGATCATGGAGCGGGCTACGGGCGAACGCATGCTGGGTCTGTCGCAGCAATTCCCTGAGCTGGGTTCCGTCGCCTGCATTTTCACGGATGAACACGATGCATTCGATCCAGAGCTCTTCCGGCGGGAGCATCAACCGGCGGAGCGACCGGCGTTCTTGCAATACACCTCCGGATCCACGGCGGAACCCAAAGGGGTGATTCTGACCCATGGGAATCTGTACGCCAATCTCGCCGGCCTGAATCGCGCCACCGGCGAAACCCGCGAAGATCGCAAACTGAGCTGGTTGCCCTTCTTCCACGATCTGGGGCTGATCGGAAACCTCTTGTTTACCCTGTACGTCGGCTGCGAGTGCGTCGTGCTCCCGCCCGTGACCGTCTTACAGAAACCGATTCGCTGGCTGCGCGCCGTCTCCCGCTATCGATCCACCACTTCAGGCGGGCCGAATTTTGCGTATGAACTCTGCATCGAAGCCATCGGCGAACGCGAACGTTCCGAACTCGATCTATCCAGCTGGCGCATCGCCTATAACGGCGCGGAACCGCTGCGGGCCGGCACCCTGCAAGAATTCGAGCGGCTCTTCGCGCCTGCCGGATTCGGAGCGCGGGTCATGGCGCCCTGCTACGGTCTGGCGGAGTCGACTCTGATGGTCGCGACGGCCGGGGCGGGCGAAGGTTGCACGATTACGGCCTTCGATCGCGAGGGCCTGACCGAGAATCGAGCCCTGCCGCGAAAGGACAGCGCCGTGAACCTGGTCAGCTGCGGGATCCCCCGGGGCGAAGCCGTGGTACGCATCGTGGATCCGGACAGTCTGCAGCCGGTGCCGGACGGAAATGTCGGGGAGCTCTGGATTCAGAGCGAATCCGTTTCGCCCGGCTACTGGAACAAAGGCGAACTGAACCGTGCAGTCTTCGGCCTGCAATTGCCGGGTGAAGGCGGCGGCTTTTTGCGCAGCGGCGATCTGGGTTTCTTTCACGCGGGTGAACTCTATATTACCGGCCGGTTGAAAGATCTGATCATCGTCAACGGGCGCAATATCTACCCCCAGGATCTGGAGCTCTGCGCGAAGCAGGCCCATGCTCTGACGCACGCCGGTACCGGCGCGGCCTTCGCGCAGGACGCCGGCGCAGCTGCAACGAATCCAGCGCAGGCTTCAGGAAACGGGGTGATCGTCGTTCAGGAGGTGCATCGCCGCTTTCGGCCCGAACAGGGTCCGGAAATCGTGCGAGCGATTCGAGGCGCGCTGGCCGAAGCACACGAACTGCATCCGGCCGCGGTCGTACTGGTGAAATTCGGCGCGGTACCCCGGACGACCAGCGGTAAAGTTCGCCGGCGCTCCTGTTCGCAGAAACTGGCGGCCGGCGAACTGGCCGTCGTCTTTCGCGACGATCATTCTGAAGATAATCCCGCCGAGTCCGGGCCGGATTCGTACGCGCGCCCCGGGCGCAACAAATCAAAAACCGATGCGTCCCGCGGCTTTCTCGAAATTCGAAACCGGCTCATTAACGAAATCGCTGGCGCGACCAGGAGCCGGCCGGACGACATTGAAACGAACCGACCCTTTTCGTATCTCGGTCTCACATCGGTGCTTGCCGTCCAGCTGGTCAATCGGCTCGAAACCTGGTTGGAGCGAACGATTCCCCCGGCCGTCGTTTTTGACTACAATACGATCGACGAGCTGGCGGAGTATCTGGCGGCGGATGCGGCGGCCCCTGCCCCTGCAAGCGACGACGTCGCGAAAACAGTCACGCAAGAAAACATCGCAGGGGAACAAATCGCGATCGTCGGGATCGGTTGTCGTTTTCCGGGCGGCGCGGTCGACACGGCTTCGTTCTGGAAGGTATTGCGCGAAGGCCGCGACTGCGTTCAGAGCGTTCCCGATCATCGCTGGTTCGACGGCGATCCGGAACGCCTTCCCCGGGGCGGGTTTCTCGACGAAATCGCCGATTTCGATCCGGCGGTCTTCGGCATCTCCCCGCGCGAAGCAGAACGCATGGATCCCCAACAACGGCTGCTGATCGAGACGACCTATGAAGCCCTGGAAGACGCGGGCTTCGATCCCTTCGCCGCCGCGAAACGCACCGGAGTCTACGTCGGTATATCGGGCAGCGAGTACGCCCTCAGGCAATTGAGCCATGAAAGCCTGGTGGACGCCCGCACACACACCGGCGGAGCGCTATCGCTCGCCGCGAATCGTCTTTCGTACATCTTCGGATTCAACGGACCGAGTATGAGCGTCGACACGGCCTGCTCTTCTTCCCTGGTCGCTCTACATCTCGCGTGCGAAGAGCTGCGACGCAATCCGGAACTGGATCTATGCATTGCCGGCGGTGCGAATCTGCTTTTGACTTCGGAAGTCATGGCCGGTTTTGAGCGCCTGGGCGTGCTTTCGCCCGCGGGACGCTGCCGGCCTTTCGATGCACGGGCCGACGGAATCGTGCGGGGCGAAGGCGTCGGCGTTCTGTGTCTGCAACGCCTGAGCGAAGCGCGGCGCACGAACGCGGCGGTGTACGGCGTAGTCGCCGGCAGCGCCGTGAACCAGGACGGACGCAGCTTCGGGCTTACGGCTCCGAACGGACTGGCCCAGCAGGCCATGCTGCGCGATGCGTGTCGTCGAGCGAATATCGCACCCACAACGATCGATTACGTCGAAGCGCACGGCACGGGAACCGCCCTCGGAGATCCCGTGGAAGCCGGCGCGCTGGGACAGGTTTACGGCGCCGGCCGCGCCCCGGGCGAGGTCTGTTCGATTGGCTCGGTCAAAAGTAATCTCGGCCATCTCGAGGCGGCCGCCGGCGTCGCCGGGGTGATCAAGGCCGCGCTCATGTTGCATCACAAACGGCTCGTGCCTTCCCTGCATTTCGAAACGCCCAATTCTGAAATCGATTTCGAAGCGCTCGCTCTGCGCGTCCAGACGGCGGACGAAGCCTTCCCCGCGAACGGTCGCCCGCGGCGGGTGGGCGTGAGCGGTTTCGGCTTCGGCGGAACCAACGCCCATGTGATTCTTGAAGAAGCGCCTTCGGTTGAAACATTTCCGGAAAGCTCTGACGCGTCCGCACAGACGGCCGCCCGCGGCGAAGCATCGCCGGCGCTGTTGATTCCACTGGCGGGCTTTACGGCGTCCGGCCTGCGGCGCAAAAGCAAACAGCTCGCGGACTGGCTGGGGAATCACGAAACGAAATCCGGCGACGTCAATTTGTATGACCTGGCGTACACCTGCGCGACCAAACAGAAAATCGATCAGGCCCATCGGCTCGCCGTGCAGGCCTCATCAGTCAGCGATCTGCGGGAAAAGCTTTCAACCTTCGCAACGGGCGCCACGGAGATTCCCGGCCTGATCCACGACGAAGCGCCCGCCGGAGACCGCGCCGGGCCGGGAACCGTATTTGTCTTCGCCGGACAGGGAGCAAAATTCTGGCCCCTGCCCGCCAGGCAATATGCAAACGAACCGGCTTTCGCCCGGGAGCTCGCGCGTTGCGCTGATGCCCTGCGCGAACTCACTGACGTCGATCTGCTGGATGAATTAGAAGGCGGTGAATCGTCCGTCCTGAATCAGGCGCGCTATATGCAGCCGGCCCTCTTCGCGATTCAGATGGCGCTGGTCGCGCTCTGGGCCGAGCGCGGCGTGCGTCCCGACGCGGTGCTCGGCCACAGCATGGGCGAAGTCGCGGCGGCCTGCACCGCGGGCGCTCTGGATTTAAATACGGCCATCCGGATCCTCTATCATCGCGGTCGCCTGGTGGAACAGACCACGGGTCGCATGGCCTTGATCGCCCTTGCGGAAGACCAGGTGCGCACCCGCCTGCACGCCCGGAGCGATATTTCGATCGCGGCGGTGCTCGCGCCGTCTTCGGTCGTCGTCTCCGGAGAAGCCGACGCCGTCGATCGCCTGATTACCGCGTACGAAACCGCGGACGTATTCGCGCGACCATTGGAATCGGTGAGCTTCGCTTCGCACAGCCCGCGCATGGAACCGCTGATCGGGCCCTTTCTCGAAAGTCTGAGCGGCGGCGAAACGGCGACCGACAGCATGCGTTTCGCGACGCCGCGGCTGCCCATGTTTTCAACGGTCACCGGAGAACGTATTCCCGAAGACCGGGTTCTCGGACCGGAATACTGGGCGGAGAATCTAAGGCAGCCCGTTCGTTTTTATCCGGCGCTGCAAACGGCGCGGGAGCACGGGCTCCGCTGCTTTGTCGAGATGAGCCCTCATCCGAATTTACTGCCCGCCATTCGCGAAACGCTTCGGACCCACGCACTCCAATCCGACGCACGCGGCGCATCGGCGATCGCCGTCAGCGCGTTGCATCGCGATCGCTGTCCGGGTGAAATGCTGCGGGAAGCACTGGGCGCGATGTACGTTCAGGGAACGTGGCGGAATTTTTCGCGGCTGTATCCCCGGGCCGGTCGACAGCTCCGGCTGCCGCCCTATCCCTTTGAGCGCAAGCGGTACTGGCTGCATATGCTCGATCATCTGCGCCCCCATCCGGGCCCGGTACAAATCAACGGGGCACAGACCGCGGCGCTGGAGACTGACGAAACAGAGTCTCCGGTATCGCGATTCTATGACGCGCTGGCCGCCGCCAGTCCCGACGGATCGGCCTACCTGACCTTCGGCCCCTTCGAACGAGTGCGCGAAGACTTTTCCTGGATCCGGGCCTTCGCCTTTCCGCATCGCTATCCCGATCAATTCGAAGCCCTCAGAAATTCTCAGCTGGCGCTCCGCGATAAATTGCTGGCCCACGTCGACTTCACGAAAGCGCGCCGGGTGCTCGACTTCGGCTGCGGCCACGGGACGGATTTGAGCGTTCTGGCGGAAAAGCACCGTGACATTCGCTGCGACGGCTTCACCCTGTCCGCCCGGCAGCGCGCACGGGGCATCGAACAGAGCCACCGACGCGGAGTTCAGGATCGGGTCCGCATCTTTCAAATGGACAGCTCTCGCGACCCCTTCCCGGGCATGTACGACGTCGCCTTTGGATTCGAAGTGGCCGGTCATATTCAGGATAAGGACGCGCTCTTTTCGAATTTGAGCAAACATCTGGTAAACGGCGGCTACTGTCTGCTCGCGGATTTCATTTCACATTCGCTGAGTGAAATTCAAATCGATTCCACCGCGTCGTACAGCGCGACCGTCGCCGACTGGGCCGGCGTTCTCGCGCGCCACCAATTCCGAATTTCCGTCAGCCAGGATATCAGCGCGGCCATCTCCAATTTCCTGTACGCTCCGAACTTCGAGCAGGACGTCGAGGAACTGGGGGGCGAAATCGAGCTGAGCCAGACCGTTCGCGACTACCTGGTGTCGTATCGCAATCTGGGCACCGCCTTGAGCCGCGGCTTCTTGAGCTACGTGCTCTTGACTCTGCGCAAAGACGCGCTGGCCCCCGAAGCGGATCTTTTAATCGATAATCTCCGGCAGTTGAGCCCCGGACGCGACCTAACGACCCATGCCGGGCATCGAATAGAATCGGCTCCAGTCAACGCGCCGATGCACTATCATCTGCGCTGGGTCGCCCAACCCTTGCCCGCCGGCGGGGCGGCGGACTCAGGAGCCGCCTTTCGTATTATTTGCGAAGACGAAGCCCTGGCGCCGGCCCTGCGCGCGGCGGCGAAACGCAGCAGTCTTGAGCTCACGATCGTCAGTTCTATGGAGGCGCTGAATTCGCTCGAGTCCCGCAACGCTGCCGGCTCCAGCGACGATGACGATGCACAGATCGTTTACATCGCGCCGCAGCCTGCAGACCATATGGGGAACCCCGGAAGTGAAATGGAGCGACTGTGCCGCGATTTTCTGAGTCTCTTTCAGAAAACGCGGGCGCGTCTATGGCTGGTGACCCGCGGATGCGCCGGCCCTTCCGGCGACGAGGTTCAACAGGCCCGCCAGTCAGAAGCGATCAATCCCGACCCGCGTATGAACGAACGCGGCGCGGACCTGCCCCTGGGAGCCCTGCTGTGGGGTCTCGGGCGCAGCCTGCGCGAAGAGGAGCCCGGGCGGGCGGGGGCCCTGTTGGACATGGATCCGGAGGCCGAACCGGCGGCCTTCGCGGAACGGCTGCTGGCGGAGCTGCAATACGCGGACTCCGCGAATGAAGGCGCGCAAGAGCTGGCCTATCGCGCGGGCGTGCGCTACGTGCCGCGATTGATTCCCGATGAAGGGGCCGAATCGAACGCGGCCGGTTCGGGCGAAGCGGCGCAGATCATTCGGCCGGACGGGGCCTATCTCGTGACCGGGGGCTCCGGGGACCTGGGCCGCCTGACCATCGAACATTTGATTGCGCTCGGCGCGCGGCACATCGTGGTCCTGAGTCGCACGGCTACGAGAAATTCCCTCGAAGATCTCATGCGCAAGCATCCCGGCATCATAGTCACGGCGGCGTGCGACGTCGCCGATGGCGACGCGCTGAGGAAGCTCGCCGTCGATCGCAAGCGGCGCGGCCTGCCGGCCATTCGCGGCATCGTACATGCGGCGGGCGTGCACGAAGATCTTTTATTGCATCAACTCGATCAGGAGTCGATGCTCCGGGTGCTCGCGCCGAAAGTCCTGGGCGCGTTCCATTTGCATCGAGTCTTTTCGGAAGGTCTTGACTTCTTCGTGAGCTATTCGTCCGCGAGCGCCGTTCTGGCCCGCCCCGGCCAGGGCAGCTATTCCGCCGCCAACGCCTTTCTCGACGCCTTCGCCCAATTTCGACGGCGACTCGATCTGCCGGCCGTGTCCATCGGCTGGGGTCCATGGCGCGATATGGGATTCGCGCGTTCCGCCGGCGGCGCGCGCCTTACGGCTCACCTGGAACGCCTGGGCATCAGCGCCCTGGATCCGGAATACGGAATGCAGAGCCTGCAACGCGCCCTGGGCTCGCCGGGATTCTCCGCCCACTGGCTGGTCCTCGATGTGGACTGGAAAAAATTTCGGACCTATCATCCCGCGGCGGAACGCAGCCCGCTTTTAACGCGCGTCCTGCGCATGTCGCAGCAGATGAAAACGCAATCCGGACAGGAACACCAAAACTGGCAGGCCCGCTTTCGCGCAAGCCCCGTCGCAAAGCAGCGGGAAATTCTGGAAGACTATTTGCGCGAGCATACCGCGCGCGTGCTGCGGCTCGGCAAGCACGAAGTCGATCCGGAGCGTCCGCTCAATCAGATGGGGCTCGATTCGCTGATGGCGGTGGAGCTCAAGAACCTCATCGAAGGCGAGTTTCAGATTCCGGTTCCTGTGGCCCGCATGTTTCGCGGTGCAGGCATTCGAGATATGGCAGCTTTTCTATCCGGGGAAACGGAGCATACGATTGACATAGATCGAGGCGACGCCGCCCCGCGCGACGCGCTTCGCGATGCCGCAATCGACCTGCCTCTGCTGCCGGTCCAACGCTGGTTTTTCGAACAGGCCAACCCCGTCCCCGATCACTGGAACGTCTCGGGCTTGATTACATTTCCGGGCGACGCGGACCCGGCGATTCTTGAGCGCGCTACAGATGAAATGATTCGTCGCCACGAATCGTTGCGGGTTCGCTTCGCATTGAATTCGCGCGGCGACCGGGTTCAGCGCGTTCTTCCGATGGTTTCCGTTCCTTTTCGCACGGTCCAGCTGAACGCCGCGCCGGGGCCGGAAAGGTCCGGCGAAATTTCCAGGATCGTGGCAAATGATAACGCCGGCCTTGATCTGGCGGCCGGGCCGGTGTTTCGCGTCGCGTATCTCAGGGGCGCGGCCCGCGAACAGGGTCGCCTGCTGCTGGTCCTGCATCACGTGATCGCCGACGGATTCGGGATCGCCCTCTTCTTTCGTGAATTCCTGGCAATCTATGAATCGTTACGCCACGATCGCGAACTGCCGCCAGGCGCTCCGGGACCGGCGCTCGGCGATTATACCCGGGCGCTCGCCCGGCATGCCGACTCCCCGGAACTCAGCGCGAATGCCGCGGTCTGGGAGGCTCTGATTCCGACGGATATCACCAAATTGCCGCGGGACTATAATCACGGCGCTCTGCGCGAAGTCCAGATGATCCAGGAAGGCGAACGGCAGAGCGTAGAGACGCTACTGGATGCAAAAACGACCGAAAGACTGCTATCCCTGGCCGACCAGCGCGGCACAGGCCTGGAAACTCTGCTGCTCGCCGCTGTGGTGCAGTCCTTCACGCAGTGGTCCGGTAATTCAAAGCTGGCCGTGAGCTGCGAACATCACGGACGCGACGGCGGCGCGGTCGAGGCCGGCCGACTGCTCACCTGGTGCAGCTCCATGTTCCCACTCAGCCTGGAGCGCGGCGACGCTATCGATCAAACCCTGGCGAAGGTTCAGGACCGCATGGCAGCCGTTCCCACGGATCGCGCGGGCTACGGAGTAATGCGTTATATGAGTGCAGACCCCGAATTGCGGCGGAGAATGGAAGCCGCGGGACAACCGGAGATCAAGCTGCTCTATCACGGAAATCTATTCGAGCATATTCGATCCGCGATTCAACCGCACGCGGTGGCTCCCGAACCCCGCGGGCCGATCTACGACGGCCGCAATCGACCGCGGCATCTGATCTACGTGTACGGCGCGTTGTTAGACGAATGTCTGCGAGTGGAGATCGCTTATATGCGAACCCTGTTTCAGAAACAAACGATGGAGTCGGTGTTACAGAATCTGCGGCGGGCGCTGAGAGATCTGGTCAGAAAATAGGATCGCGCTACAGCAGGTCACAGACCTGCGAGAGCGCGGTTACAGTAGATTACTTCTTTTTGCGGAAAGCGCGCTACAGCAGGTCGCAGACCTGCGAGAGCGCGGTTACAGTAGATTACTTCTTCTTGCGGAAAGCGCGCTACAGCAGGTCGCAGACCTGCGAGAGCGCGGTTACAGTAGATTACTTCTTCTTGCGGAAAGCGCGCTACAGCAGGTCGCAGACCTGCGAGAGCGCGGTTACAGTAGTTCACTTCTTCTTTCGGAAAGCGCGCCAGAGGACCAGGGTATAAAACGCGAGCGTTGCAAAGAGACGGTCGACCAAAAACGGCCGGGTCAAGGTACGCCAGAGCCAGGCGAAGCCGGCCAGTTGAATGCCATCGGGGGCCTTCTTTTGTTTGCCGGAGAGCACGTCGAAGGAACCGTCCACGCCAATGACAACGGCGTTCGAGAGATATTGCCAGTTGTCGCGCATCCAGACTTCCTGTAAGGGAAATCCCAGCCCGAGAAAGATCAGATCGGGGGAAGACTTGCGCAGCGCTTCTTTGACCAGCACTTCGCGGTCCTTATTGAAATAACCTTCCTGGCGACCGATAATGCGCACCCCGGGAAAGCTACGCTGTAAATTAAAGAAGACCCGCTCCAGGACTTCCATGCGCGATCCGAGAAGGTAGATCGTGAGATCTTTTTTGGCCGCCAGGCGCACGAGATCCATAACCATCGCGATCATGGGAATGCGCTCTTTCAGACCCACGCCCAGTTTCCGGGCCGCCCATTCCAGACCGCCGCCATCCGCCAGAATCATACGCGCCTGGTCGGAAATGAATCCCAGCTTCTTGCTGCGACGCAGGCGCATCAGTTTCAGCGGGTCCAGAAACAGGATGTGATGCGGGCCGTTTTTCTTCTCGATTAAATCGAGAATCGCCGCGACGGCTTCGTCGCGGGAGACATTATCCACCGGCACATCCAGAAGCTCTTCCCGCCTCAGGTTGCTCAGGTCCATGGACTTATATTCGAGAATATAGTCCCGGTCTTCTTTCGCCGATTGGCCGCTCAATACGAGTTCCCCTATCACAATAGATGTATGATATTATGTCCCCTCGGGGCGTCAACTACTGTAAGTTTGAATTTTGCCTGCCAGTTCCGAAATATGCGTTCCGTCCAGGGTCCACTCAATCCCGGCGACAACCGGTTGTACCCGCCGGTGGCCCTCAACCTGCGCGAATCGCTGCAGGAGTTCTTCTATATTAGTGCTCTGGATGCCGCCGATCAAGACCAGCGGAAAGGGTTCCGGCAGATCCAGGGCATTCAGACCGTGGACCAGGGTCTCAATTGCCTGGTGAAATTCGGCCGGTGATAGAACCGGATCCCGGCCCGTGGGTTTCGAGCCGGTCGGAAAACAGGGGCCCAGCGCCAGATAACTCCAGATCGGGGAGCGCTCCCTGTGCTTCGCAGTCGGGATGTCCGCGAAACCCGAGTCCTGGTCGAAGCGCAGGGCCGCCGCCAGTTGATCGGCGCTATGAGTCGAAAGGCCCAGCACAAACCCCGGGCGACTCCGACGCAGCTCTACGAGTCTCGCCCGCTCGTTCCGGCTGAGCGCTGCCAGATCCTCCTGGCCGAGGTGCAGCCCCGCAAATAGATCCAGCGCTTCGGTAACCGCAACCGAACCGGGTTGTCCGCCGAGGAAGGGAGCGGCATGATCGTTGGCGAAGATCGGCATCGTCGGGGCCAGACTCCGCAACTCGCGCGCCTGCTGTAAGTACTCCCCGGTGGACACGCCTTTGGCCCGCCACTGGTAGTAGCTGACCACTCCGGTGCCGCGCCAGCTCTGCAGCAATGCCTGCGGCTTCAGCCCTCGCCTGCGACAGGTATCCAGATCCAGCAGCGGGTACACACCGCGTCCGGGAAATCGAAGCGTCTTCTGTTGAGCGGGGCTGGAGGCTGCAGGCTGCATTTTCACGTAGGCATACCGTGGGAGGGCTCAGCCGCCGCCCACGAAACGAATGATTTCAATTCGATCCGCATCGGAGAGCTCCTGGCCATCCCAGTCGGCTCTGGGGAGAATCGAACCATTCCGCTCCAGTGCGACGGCGCGCGGATCCAGCTCAAAGTACTCGATCAAGGCCTGCGGACTGGCTGCCTTTAATTCCCTCAGAGCGACGTCTTTTCCGTTTACGATCACATAATGCTCCGGTAAAGCTACAGTAAGGGCGTGGTGGCCGATGAGCCACCCTTTATTTTCTTTACACAAAGCCCTGAACTCGCGCTCTGGTAGGAACGCCGTCAAAAACAGTACGGCCGGCGCGCGGTGAATTTGTCTTGCGGAAAGCCGTTTTAAGGCGACCGAAAGTCGAAAAATTCACGCGATCGTTTAAAAATATACAAACCTTCTTCCAATCCAACACATCTGGCTACGAAACAGAGTCCATATCGAATCGCTGTCCATGACCAGGTCACAGTTATTACCCCAATCACCTGGAGAAAACGAGTGCATACTACCATTGATCTGATTGCATCCGCTGCAGCTTATTTCCGCCGTCCGCGGCGCGCGGCGATCCTGCTGACGACAGCGATCGTTCTGGCGGCCGGCGCCTTTCAAAATCCGACCGGGCTCTGGGCCCAGGGGCCGCAGCCGGCCGCCCAGGAACAATCGGAAACGACAGAGGCGACCGAAGAGTCGACAGAAAGCCCGGAGGGGGCCGAAGCCGCCGAGGGCGATGCAGCCGACGAAACCGATGCCGGGGCGGACGCCGCGGAGCCCGAAGACAGCAGCGAAGAATCCGTTTTCGCGGTCATCTATAAAGGCGGCCTGACCATGGTCGGCCTGGCGATCATCTCCACGATCATCGTGGCCTTCGCTCTGGAACGCTTTTTCTATTTCCGCAATCAGCAGATCGAAACCCGCGGATACTACGAACGCATTACGACCGCCATTTCCGAAGGCGGGCTGGACGCGCTTGAAAAAGAAATCAAAGACGATGAGCTTTTAATTTCGCGCATTCTGATGGCCGGCATTCGCAAACGCGAGAAAGGCGTCGAGCGACTGGAAAAAGAAATCGAAGGCGCGGCGATCGTCGAGACCGGTAAACTGGAACGCGGCCTGAACCTGCTCGCGAACCTGGGCAACCTGGCTCCGCTGCTTGGATTCTTTGGAACGGTCGTGGGTATGCGCGCGAGCTTCTTGCAGTTCGTAAACAAAGCCGCCCCGACCGCCCAGGATCTGGCCGGCGGTGTTGAAGAGGCGCTGATTACGACCGCCGCGGGACTGCTGGTCGCGATTCCGACCTATCTCGTGCACAACCTGTTCATCTACTACATCGATAATTTTACGATGGAAGTAGAACGATCCGCATCCGCCGTATCCGGCGAGCTGCAGTAACGGCGGTGCGAACGCTATGGCGTTTCGAGTAAAACGGAAGAGCCGGGAAGTCGAAGACATTCCGCTCGCCAGCACTTCCGATATCGCGTTTCTGTTGATCGTATTCTTTCTGGCAGCGAGCGCGCTCTTAGAACTGCGCGGGGTGCAAATGCCCCTGCCGGTCAAAGACGCCCCGCCCATGCAGATCTTAAAAGAAAACGTCTTCAAGATCGGCATCGCCCCGGACGGAGCATTTTCGCACGAAGGCACTCCGTACGAATTGCCCGAACTCGGAGAGCTGGTCGCAGAACAATTCAAGGCGAATTCCGAACTGGTCGTGGTTGTCAGGGCGCACGCCGAGGCCCCGTCCAGGGCTATTCCGGAAATCGTAAAACTGTTACAGGATTTACAAATCGTCCGCGTTTCGATCGGTATGGATCCCAAAAGCGCGGGCGCAAAACGATGAGAGGAGGCGGATTATGCGACAGTTAAAGAAAAAACGCAAAGCCCCGCCGATTCCCATCGCGGCAATGGGCGATATCGCTTTTCTGCTTTTGATCTTTTATATGGCCACGACCATGGTCACCGATCAGAAGCCGAGAAACGTAGAGATTCCCGAGCTGGCGGGACGGGGCATGAATTCGCCCTACCCCCTGATCATCTATCTCGATCGCGAGATGGCCGATTCGAACCGGGCGTACTTTTTCAATAAGGCCGTCCCGCTTCCGGAGCTGGCCCGTCAGGTCCAGGAGCGTGCGGCCTTCGCGCCGGCGGCGGTGCGGGTTTATTTGAATATTGAACGGGATCTACCGTATCGCAATATGAACGCGATCATCGAATCCCTGAAAGAAGCCGGGGTTCGCAACCTCGTAATCACAACGCGCCCGGAAGGCGCCGGAATTCCCGAAGACGCGCGATCCGCGGACCCGGCCGGCGGCGACGGCTCGGGAGGTGGCATATGAGCGCCGCCCTTCTGAGCTACAGCCACTGGCTGGAGCGGACCGAACGCTGGGGACTGCGCGAGTGGTTGCCGGTCGGTTTCTTGCTGCAGTTGATCATGCTGATTATATTTCAGCTGGGCATGTGGCTCTGGCCTACGGGCGAACCGGAGAATGTGGATTTGAGCGTCAGTACGGAGATGACTTTCGTCGAATACAACGAAGTCGAAGACGTGGTCACTCCCGAATCCAAAGATCTTTCCGATGAAATAGTAGAAGTCGACAAGCTACTCGAAGAAGAAAAGATCAACTGGGCGAACGCGGTCGATCCAACCCTCGACATCAACCAGCGCTACAGCATCTTCCTGGACGCGCGTACCGGTGACGAAGACTATCCGGACCCGGCGCGGCGCGCGAATCTGGGACGGGTTACAGCGGCGGTGCGGGTTTACATCGATAAAAATGGCCGGGTGCGCGACGTACGCGTGCGCAATATTCGCAGCCAGGGCGGCGGGCACGAGCCGTTTCGTACGGAGTTCATCCGTTCGATACGCAACGTGCTGTTGAATAAGACCCGGGTCGAAGGCCGGCCGTACGTGGTGAACGGCGAAGCGAAAGATATCGTATGGGATACGACGATATCTTTCACGATCAACTGAGGCGTGCGCACGGGCGGCGATTCACGGATGAATATGGAGCAAATCGATATGACTCAGGGCAAACCCGATCATAAACCGCGGGCGAAAGGCTTCGCCTGCGCGGCGGCGCTCGCTTTCTGTCTCGCCGGCTGCACGCCGGAGCTCTATACCGGTAAGGTCGTCGGCAGCGGGAAACCGGGCATTCAGAAAGACGCCACAGCCGCGCTCTTCAGCATGATCGTGCGTAAAGTAGCCTACGCCAACAGCAACGGTCTGAACTGGATCGCCCGCAACGACAACGACGATTATCGCGAGCTGTATCGCGGCGTTCAGGATCTAATGGAAACCGAACTCCAGATGCAGCCGGTGGAACGCAATCGCGTTCTCGATCACGCGCTGTACCAGGAAGGCCGTTTCCCGCTGGGCAAGAAATTCTTCCTGAACACTGCGCGCCTGCCCATCATCACGAACGCCGAAGAAGAGGAGCTGATGCTGCGAACGAGCCGCGCTCTGGGAGCGCGTTATTTCGTGACGGCGCTGCTGGATCACTCCGTGTCGAAGATCGTGTCACGGCCGGCGGTGGTGAAAAGCGTGCTCGTGCTGAATCTCTACAGCGCCGATTCCGGTTTAATCTACCAGGCGCAGCTCGAGACTTCGGAGAGCGCGGAACCATACGACCGTTCGCTGACCCTGAGCGAATTGCACGCCGGCTACGAAGCGGTGCTCGCCGAAACTCTCGAAAAGAACCGGAACGCGCTCCTCGCGGAGTTGCGCACCAAGCTCAGCCGGGACATTCGTTTTATTGCGGAGCGTCCGATTGAACAACCGGACAGCTCCGGCGATGTACCGGATGACGACCTCGGCTTCTAATCGCCAGCCGCCGTCCGGGTCCGGTATTGCGGATCGGCTGCTCCTTCTGTCCGTGCACTCAGCGGCGCTGGCCTTCCCTGCCATGACGCTGTCGATCAGCGGCACGCAGATTCTCATCGCCCTTGCCTTCGTTTCGTATGCGGCCGCCCTGTTCGCCGGGCGATGGCGGGCCCGGCAGACATCCGTTGTGAATCGCGGGCTGCCATCTTTGCGAAGCCTGCCGGCGGTCTGGCTGATCGGCGGGGCGCTCTTCGCCTGGTTGCTCTTGAGCGGACTCGTGCACGGCGCGATCGACGCCCTGGGCGCGACGGGTATTCTGGTCCCGGACGCGCGGTCCTCGCCGGGAACCGCGCCCGCAGGCGGAATGAGCGCCTTCGCGGACGCCATTCGACGGGGCGCTCGCGGTGAATGGGGCGACGTACCGCTTTTGCTTTTCGGCCTGCTGGTATGCGTTCACGCCCGCCAGAGCAGCGCACACCGGCGCATTCTATTCGGCGGATTGACGGCGGCCTTCGCGCTGCTGATATTGGGCGGCTTCGTCGCCATGTTCTCGGAATTTCGCCTGGCCCGGCTGGTCCCGCATCACATCGCTCAACTGATGCCGGGGGCCGAAGCCGCGGAGTTAATCGCGAGCGCGAAAAATCGCCCGCAACATCCGTACACCCGGCTGGGCGACTGGACGCTCTATCGGCCCATCGGCTTTATGAATACCCGACTGACTTTCGCCGGCCTCTTGATGCTGATGCTCCCCTGGGCGGCCGGACGCGCATTTCTGCCGGCCGCAACTCCGATGCCGCGGCGAGCGCTCTGGGCGGCGGCGGTCGGGATCGGCGTATTGCTTTTGTTGGTCAACGGCACCCGTTCGATCCTGGCGGGCGCGGCGGTAACCGCGGCTTTCGGCGGCTATCTGTGGTTGCGGCAGCTCGTTCTCTTGCAAAACCAGGCGTCCGACAACCAGTCGGCCACAGTTTCCGCGTCGAGTTTTTCCATCAGGAAGCTTCTTGCGCGACAGGGGAATGGCCGTCGAATGCTTGCGGCGGGATTCGTGCTGGTAATCGCGGGCGCTGGTAGCGTCCTGTACTTCGCCTCGGATGCCGGCCGCCTGCAAAGCAATCGACTGCTGGCCCGCGTGCAGCGCCATACCGACTTCGCGCGACCGATACTGTGGACCGTGGCGGGGGAACTCGCGCTGCAGAATCCGGTGCTGGGCGCGGGTCCGGGCAATTTTGAACGCGCCGGACTCGCGTGGCGCGAAGACTTCGTACACGAAAATCCAGAGACGCTGTATTTCTTTCGCAACACGCCGCGCGGCCACGCCCACAATGATCTTTTACATCTGGCCGCGACCGGCGGGCTTCCGGCGGCTCTGCTCTTTCTGATTCTTGCGTTTTTCACCGTGCGCCGTCTATTCGAGTCCGATGATCCCGGCGAGCTTCGCAGGGCCGGGCTGCCGACGCGCCTGGCGACCGTGCGCGACGACTGGCTCTTACTCGGAACGCTTGGATTCTTCGCGGCCGGGATCGCGCAGTGTTATTTTCAGGACGACGAGGTGGCGACTCTGTACTGGGCCCTGCTCGGACTCGGCACAGCGCCGCGCGAAAGATGAGACGCTCCGCTCAACGATCGGAGAACTGGGCGTCCCGACAGACCGCGCCGGGGTTGATGCTCAGGAAACGAATCTGCATGCGATCGTTACCAGGCGACAAAGCCTGTAGATTGATGCGCGCGGGAAAGACGGTCTTACCGTACGTGCCTTCCAGTTTGACCTGCACATCGACCGGCGCGCGTTCGTAACGAATTTCCCGAAGCCGGCGTTCCACGAACTGATACTGGAAGCGTTCCGGAGATCGATCCAGATCGACGTTCAGGCGGGTCGATTCGAGCGTGCGGGTCGCCTGCTCGCTGAATAATTCGTCCGGCAGGCGTGCGAACAGCAAATCCTGAAATACTTCGAATGGAAGCTGGATGCCGTTGTTCCCCAGGCCCTGCATTTGAAACTGGCGTAGCGGGATGCGCTGCAGATCGGTGCGCGGATTACTCAAAAGCACCACGCCGTTTTTGATCACGACCCGCGATAACGTAATTCCCAGAAAGGGATCTTTAAATATCAACAGCAGGCGCTGGTTCAGGTTGTCGGCGCGAATCACGCCGCGGGCCTCCTGCTCCTGCTGGCCGGCGGCGCGGCCTTTGATCGAAAACGTGGCCAGATAGCAATCCGGTGCTGCGTACAGTTTGCGAACTTCCGCCAGTTCCACGCTCGCGTCATCGGTCAAATCCGGCGTGGGCCGGGTGTCGCCGGTCGTTTCACAGGCGACGAAGATCGCCGCCGCGACGACCAGCGCAAAGGCGCGCGCCGTCGCGCGCAACGCCTGGTCTTTATTGGATGGATTTTCGGATTGAATCATTAGGGTTTATTTCACTTCAAAACGGAGATGACTATTGGACTGCATTCGTGGATAAAATGTTCTCCGGCCGGCGGTCGCTGCGGCCCGGTTTTCGCTGATTAGTTTCCTTTTGTGTTTTCTAATTTTTGTTCGAGCGCTTCCAGCAAGCGGCGTTCGTGCACACCGAAGCGACGGCCGGGGGCCTGCGTTTCGCTGCGCTGCCGTAAGAGCGTTCGCGCGCGGCGGTACTGACTCCGGGCCTGGTCCGGACGCGAAAGAGCGCTGAGTATGTCCCCGAGATGAGACAGCATTTCCGGTTCGACGCCCTGGAACGCCAACGCTTCCGATGCGCTGGCTTCGAATTCCAGCACGCGCACGGCGAAAGCTGAATGGTAACGCGCGCGGACGAAGTCGCCGCGACGATAATGGATCCAGGCCAGCGTGTCGACGTAATGGCCGTTGATCGGATCGCTTTCGATCGCCTCGTCGACCAGGCGCAGAGCCGTAAGCAGCCGGCGGTTTTCGCGGGCGTACAAATACGCGAGGAAATTGGCGCCTGGCGCGAACTTCGAGTTCAATTCGAGCGACTGCTCCAGATCGGTGATGGCGCCGGCGCTATTCTCGCGTTCATAGCGGACGACCGCGCGCATAAATAGATAGCGCGATCGACTCCGGCGGCCGATGCCCAGTACTTCGCGTACGCGCGGGTCCTGCTGGCGCTCCGCCGCCTCCTGAGGAACCAGTTCAATCGCGCGATCGTACGCCGTCTCGGCCGCCGCCAGATCTCCGCGGCTGTATTCGATCTCGCCGCGGGTCGCGTACGATAGAGCGGTTTCGCCGGCCGAGCGAGCGATGGCAAGCGCCTGATCATAGCGCGCGACCCCGGATTTCGAAAGAATCGACGCCCGGGTCAACTTGAGCCGCGCGATCACGTCCGCGGGATCCTCTTCAAATTCCGTCGTCGCTCCGGCCGGGGCCGCCGATTTTTTCAGCTCCGATTTTTTCACCACCGATTCGCCTGGCGCTGGGTCGTCGTCGCCCGCCTTCGAGTCCGCCCTTTCCTCTCCATCCCGGCTCTCAACCGCGGGGGTGGCCGCGCGCAGCGCGCGCTGGAGAAAGAGCGAGGCGCGATAGTTCTGGCCCATCGCTTCGTAGTGCGAAGCGAAGACCTGGTTGATCCGGGTTTCGCTTACCGACGCGTCGGGGTGTTGCGCTTTGATTTCGCGGGCCTGCTTCAGCCAGTCCAGGGCCATGCGGTGGCGGCCGAAGGATACGGCGATGGCCGCAACATGCGTCAACTGGTCGGCGTACAATCCGGGCCGTCCGGAATCCCGCACGATGCGCAGAATCGCCACCCACGGGATAAAAACAGTATCTTCCTGGCGCTTTACGATGGGCAGTAGCAGTTGCAGGGCTTCGCGCTCCGCCCCGCGATGCGCGAGGGCCAGAGCGCGTTCGACGATGCCCGGCTGTTGCTTTTCGTTAAAGGCGGCGTTTTGATTGAGCGCCGCCAGGAATCGCACGTCGCGAAACAAAAAATATACGCGGCATAACAACCCGTAAGCCCGCGCCACGTCGACGCTCTGGCTGGCCAGTTCCGCCAGATCGTTGCGCAACAACGATTCGAGCTCACGGCGGGCGTCTTCATAGCGGCCCATTCGATAATAGACCCGATCGGCCAGGATAAAACGCGGATAGTGCCGCCGTGGATTGTGGCGTAGATAGCGAACCAGGTACTCGCCCGCGGCCTCCAGACGATTATCACGCAGGCTCAAATCCGCCAGCCGCCAGAGGCTGATACTGCGATAGGTTGCGGCGCGGCCGGCGGCCAGCTTCAGATGCACGAGCGTGCGCTTGTGATGTTGCATCGCGGCCGGATAATTGCGCGCGTCGTATTGCAATTCACCCAACAGGAATTCGATGCCGGGATCGTCTTCGTATTGAAAACGGGCGTCGTTCAAAAATTCAAGCGCGGCTTCGTCGCGGCCGGCCCGGCGCAGAACTTCGCCTTTTAAGATCGCGTACTCGTTCGCCTCAGGCGCGAGTTCGATCGCGCGGTCCAGTTCGCGCAATGCGTCGTCACTACGGCGATTGACGGCCAGCAGGCGTCCGTAGGCGGCGCGCGCGTGGGCGCTGTCTTCGCCTTCCGCGAAGAAGGCTTCATAAGCCGCCAGCGCGCGTTTATTGTCGCCGGCGATTTCGGCGCGAAAGGCCTCGCGCAGGCGAATCTCAGGATGCTCGCTGAGTTCCGGGAGGACCGGAAGCTCTTCGATGCGGGGCGAGTCGGCGGCGCCCGGAAAGGCGGTGCCCGCGAGCGCCAGACGCTCGGCCGGCCCGTGCGCGAGACTGTGGTTGGGCTCCCCGGCAGGCTGCTGGGCCGGGCCGCCGTAAACCGCGAAGCCGCCGGCCAACAGGATGACGATCACCAATCCGCCCGGCGAGCCAGCTTTCAAAAAACTCCGCAGATTCAAATGCAGGTCCAGCGAAGCCAGAAGATCAGCCGGATTTTTTCTTCGCCAGGGATTCGCGCTTCTTACGTTTTTCTCGCTCAATCGCTTTGCGATGCTTGTTTTTTACGTCTTTCTGTTTGGATGTAGGCATGGTTCCCGTATCGCCGGCGGCGGGCCCGCTTGCCAGTCTTTTTTGAACGCGGTTTCGGGCGCCGGCGGGCCGTGCGAGCGTTCGCTGCAGCGGCATTTGTGCCGATAATCAAGACAATGCTCCGGCTGATATTTCGACAGATTCTGAAGCACAAATGGCCGCTCCTGATCCTGTCCTGCGTCTGGCTGGGAGCCGGCTATTTTCTATTCCAGAACAGCCACAAAATGCTGGCCTGGCTTGTGCGCATCACGGTGAGCCTGCCCGATCCCGGCCGCCAGGATCCGATGGAAGCCCTGGGTTATATCAACGAGGCCCGCGAGCGGGTGGAGCCTGTACGACTCGATCTCATGGCGCGGACCTGCACGGAATTTTTGCCGTTACGCTACACGGGCTCCCCGGAAGACTTTCGACCGCACTGGCTGGAGAAGCTCGACGCCTGGCAGGTGCAAACCGACGACGGCAGGACTCCGGTAGAACCGGATCTCTACTGGAGCCAGAATATCGACGCGGTGTTGAGCGCTCTGCGCGACGCGGTCAGCGCGATGCAGTTCGCCTATGAGATCACCGGAGCGGATCAGGGCGAGCCCACTCTCGAAACGACTCTGGTTCCGGACCTGGTAGCGGAGCTGGCCCGGGCCGCCTGCCGGCCGGAAGTGGCAATGCTCGCTTACGGCGACTACGCGCGCTTTCAGGAAGACCGCGCCTGGCTGCAGCTGACCGGCGGCCGAACGTCGCGCGAAAATGCCGGCCCCGCACCCACGCTCGCCGATCTGGGTCCGACCGAACGCGAACGTATGATCCTGGAAAAGCTGACCGGCGTTCCGGAGTACATTCGCTCGCTGCGCTTGTATCTGGGAGGCCCCCCGGTCGACCCGGCCGATCCCACCGCCTGCGATGGGCGCATGGGCGGCGGCGAACAGGACCTGCCGGCCGGGGCCGCGGACCTGCGCCTGGCCTGCGTCGCGCCGACGGAAGCTCTCTCGATCTACGCGAAGCTGTTGCAGGTTTCGCCGACCACGGACGCTCCAGCGCTGAATCGGGACGCGGGGTTGGTGCGACTGATGGCGGCGCGCCGGGCCGCGGGCGATGCGGCGGAAGCGCACCGGGCCGCGGCCATTCAACACTTCACGATTGCGAGCGGCTCGTACGCGACGGAGTTCGACGCGCGCATGGAACTGGCGCGGCTATATCTGGCGAGGGCGACGGAGCTGGAACAGATCGGCCGCAAAGACGGAGCCGCGCAATACTACGGACTGGCTCACGATGAAGTGCGGCAACTGGCCCTGCTTTCACGCCGGCGCGATTTTCGCGAAGAAGACTTTCGCGGCCTGGCCCGACGCACGCTGATGGGATTGGGGCGATTTCGCGATGCGGACTGCTATTCGAATATGAGTTCCAATCGCTACGGCACGCGCAGCCACTGTCTGAACCTGGTGCTCTGATAGCGCCGCCTCATTCAACCGGGCAAACCAGAACGAACGTTCTGTTCGTTTGCGGGGTTTGACGATCCCCCGCGGCGGTGCCGCCCGCAAAAAAACAGAAACCAGAAAACAGAACGTTCGTTCTGGTTATGAATGCATGATTCAAGCCGGACACCGGATCGTACACAAAAAACGCCCGTCGCGAGGACGAGCGTTTTCCGACTCAAAAGCGAAATCGAGCTGGAATCAGAATCCAGGCACCGGTGCCGGAGTCTTCACAGCCGGCTTGCTTTCGTCGACCTCAGCCGGAGCCGCGCTGTCGGCGCAGCCGCCTTCCGCTTTGATCGTTTTGTAGAGCTCCAGACCGTCGTTCAGAAATTCGTCCCGATCAAATTCTTCGTTCTTCGTGATCTTTACTTTTTCTTTGATCTCGTTGTAGACCTCCGGGACTTCCCGGCGATATTTCTGGCTCTTCAGCATGCCTTCCGCGACTTTCAAACAGTCGTCCAACGGCAGCGGTCCCACTCGCGCGGGATCCTTTTTGCGCAGCTCCTGACAGGCCTGCTCTTTGTCTTCTTCCGAGATCTTAATGCGTTCCCAGACGCGCTCGTGCAGATATAACTGCGCAATGGTCGTGCGCTTCGTGTGCTCGAGAATCTGCTGGACGATGGGGCGATTCAGAAAGCCCTCTTCTTCAGCCACAATCTCCACGATACGCGAATCGCGAAACTGCTGATAATTCTGACGGGGCTGCAGTTGGATGGCCATATCCTGGTACTGCGCGTTCGGCGCCAGAGAAGGATTGCAAACCAGCTTGTATAAGGTATCTTTTTCCGCGTTGGAAATCCGCGTGGCGATTTCGACGGAGGTGTTATAATGCTCTTCGAATTCGGCGGTCGTTACGGATTGGTTTCCGATCTTTTCGATCACCTCTCCCTGCTCGCAGGACAGGACGGCGAATACCAGTCCGCCACATACGGCGACTCGGGCGCAGGATTTTTTCAGCAATTGCGATTTCATGGGCTTCCTCAAGCGCCCACATTCGCCGGGGCCGATAGGGCGGCAAGTGTTAAACCGCCGAACCGGTGGCGGACTGAGCTTCCCGCGCCCGACGCTCGACGGCCGGCCCGGCGATGCGTCGCAGCACTGCGATTACCTCTTCCAGGTCCACGGACTGATCCGCGTCGCTCACGCCCGAAAGCACCGTCGGACCGCGACGGGCCTCCGGCGTCCAATGCAGGGTATTGGGCAAACCCGGCTGTACCGAAAGCCCACGGATCTTTTTCAGACATTCGACGATATGCTGGGGAGGAACCAGCAAATGCTCTCCGGTCCGCATGCGAATGCGTCCGGCGTCGTCCTGGTACACCTCTTCGAATCCGATATTCGAGGCGAGCGCGCGAATTTTTTCGACCTGCACGAAGACCTCCGCGGCCTCCGGCAGGCGACCGAAACGGTTTTCCATTTCAGAACTGACTGCGTCGACTTCCTGTTCGTCACGCGCCGCTTCGAAGCGTTTGTAAAACTCAATGCGCTGCCGCGTATCGGGAATGTACTCGGCGGGTAAATAAAAATCCGTATTCAGATTGATGGTCGAGCGCACTTCGACGCGGGACGCCGCGCCGTTCTGTTCGCTTTCGCCCTGCACCCGTTTGATCGCGTCTTCCAGCAGCTTGACATACAATTCGTAGCCGACATCCATGATCTGGCCGGACTGCTCTTTGCCGATGACGTTGCCGGCCCCGCGAATTTCGAGATCGCGCATGGCGACCTTGAAACCGGAACCAAGCTCCTGGTACTCGAGAATAGTGTTCAAACGCTTCTGCGCCGTTTCAGTCAACACCCGCGCCGGCTCATACAGCATATAGGCGTATGCCTGGCGACCCGCGCGCCCCACCCGGCCGCGAATCTGATAGAGCTGCGAAAGACCGAACATTTCCGCGCGGTCGACCAGCAGCGTGTTGACGTTCGGCATGTCGATGCCGTTTTCGATGATCGCCGTAGTGATCAGGAGATCGAATTTGCGCTCCATGAATTGCAGGAGAATATCTTCGATCTCTTCTTCCAGCATCTGTCCATGCAAGACGGCGATGCGCACTTCAGGCAGCAGCTCCTGCACCCGCAGCGCCAGGCTTTCGATGGTTTCGATTCGATTGTGTAAAAAGAAGACCTGCCCGTCGCGCTTTAATTCGCGACTGATCGCTTCGCGGATAATGGAGTCGCTGTTTTCCATCACGTGGGTTTCGACCGGCAGTCGATCCCGGGGCGGAGTTTGAATCACCGAGATTTCTCGAATGCCGACGAGCGACATATGCAGGGTCCGCGGAATCGGCGTCGCGGAGAGCGTGAGCACGTCGACCAGATTGCGCATCTTTTTGATCGCTTCTTTGTGCGAGACTCCGAAGCGCTGTTCTTCATCGACGATCAATAATCCGAGATTTTTAATGTGCACGTCTTTTGAAAGCAGACCGTGAGTGCCGACTACCAGATCGAGCTCGCCTTTCAGCAGCTTCTGTTTGACCTCTTTGGTTTCCGCCCGGCTGCGAAAGCGCGAAATCCAGTCGATGCTGATGGGATAATTGCGATAACGTTCGCGGATATTGCGAAAGTGCTGAAGCGCGAGAATCGTCGTCGGCGCGATAATCGCGACCTGCCGGCCGGCCATCACCGCCTTAAAGGCGGCGCGAATGGCGACCTCGGTTTTGCCGTAGCCCACGTCGCCGCAGATCAGCCGGTCCATGGGCTGGGGCGCTTCCATATCGCGTTTGACCGCTTCGATCGCCGTAATTTGATCGGGGGTTTCTTCGTATGGAAATTCGGCTTCGAATTCCTCCTGCCAGACCGTATCCGGCGGATACTGAAAACCGCGTTTGCTCATGCGAACCGCATAGAGCTTCACCAGCTCGCCCGCGAATTCTTCGACCTTCTGTTCGACCCGCTCGCGAATCTTTTTGAACGAAGCCTTGCCCAGATGATCCAGGCGCGGTTTGTCCGTCGGCGCGATATAGCGCTGGACCATTGAGATCTGGTCGAGCGGTACAAAGAGCTTATCCGCATCGGCGTATTCCAGCACGAGAAAATCGCGTTCGCGACCGGCGGCCCGGACTTTTTCCAGCTTCACGAATTTGCCGACGCCGTGCGTGACGTGCACGACGTGATCGCCTTCTTTTAAATCCAGAAAGCTTTCGATCGGCACCGTGCCGAGTTTCTTGAATCGACTGCGGCGCTTATAACTGCGACCGAAGATTTCCGCGTCGGTCAGGACGTAAAAATCGAGCTCCGGAACGTGAAAGCCCTGCTGCTGCGCGGCCCGCAGAATGTGCAGCGTGTTTTTCGTCTGCTTCCCGGATTTTTTAGAATTCGAGGCGGATTTGCCGCCCTTTCCGGCCGGGCCGCTCGTTTCAAAAACCACGGCGGCTTCGCCCCGCGCCAGCTTGCGCCGCTCGCCCGGCAGCGCGCTTTCGCCGCCGTCGTCCCGGGGATCTTCGTGTACCCGCACGTCCAGGCCGGGTTCTTGCCGGAAGATCCCGGCGATGCGCCGCATCTGAGCGCTGTACGGCGAGGTGATGCAGATCTTCGCCCCGCCGTCGATCAGTTCGCGAATGCGTTCTCGCACTTCCGAAATGCGACCGCCGAAGCCGGTCGCTTCGCGGGTGCCCGGCGTCGGTCCGGAAACCGCGGCAGGAGCGGCCTGCGTTTCCTCTTCGCCTGCATCACCTGCATGGCCCTCGCCCGCAGACCCGTCGTTCGTCGCGCGTCCGCCCGCTTCGCTGGCCGTGTTTTCGTCGGCCGAGGCGATTTCCGAGCGAGCCAGTTCATGCAACTCGACAGCTGGAAAATCATCCGGAAAATCGGTCAGCAATTCATTCGGCGGCAGGCAAACGCGTTGCGTGCTTTCGCGCTGATGCAACGAATGAAACTCGCGTCGAATGCGCGCGGCGGCTTCGCGCACTTTCGGCGCGGGATACATCATAACGGTGGGCGGAGTTTCGAAGGCGTCCAGAATGCTTCCCGCTGGAAGCACCGCCGCGAAGAGTTCTTCTACTCCGGGATGGTGAAACTGCGAAAGGGCGCCGCCGCCCTGAGCATTCGGATCCGAATCCGGATCGACTCGACCGGCCGCCTGCCCGGCGTCCGCCGCGGCCCAGCCAGGTACGGCCAACGGCCCTTCCGGGGTCTGGCCCGTCGCGCTCAGTTCGGCCACCCGCGCACGCAGAGCCGAACTCTCCGTCGAATCCAGTACGACCTCGCCGGCGGGCAGCACCGCGACGCTTTTGATTTTCTTTGCGCCCAACTGCGTGTCGGCGTCGAATTCGCGAATGGTCTCGATAAAATCGTCGAAATAATCCAGGCGCACGGGCTGGTCGAGATTCACGGGATAGAGATCCAGGACCGACCCCTTTAATGCGAACTGCCCGGGCCCTTCGACGCGCTCTTCGCGCTGATATCCCATGGCGATCAGGCGCCGCATCAACTCGCGCGGTTCGCGTTCATCGTCGACCGACAGCTCCAGCGAAAGCGCTTTCAGCCGCTCCGGCTGCGGGATGCGGCGTAGCAACGAATCGATCGAAGCGTAGATCAGCATGCATTCGCCGTTCAGGAGGCGGCTGAGTACGCGAATGCGCTGCAGTCCCAGATCAGCGCCCGCTCCCGAGTATTCGTACGGAATACTCTCGTAGCCTGGGAAATAGGCGATGGCTTTCGCCGGCAAATACAGCAAGCTCTCCGCGGCCAGACTCTCGGCTTCCTGATTGCTGGCGGTGACGATGATCAGCGAACGTCCAGGGTCGGATGCGGATGCACCAGCCCCTTTCCGTTTCGGCGACGTATCATCATGGCCGCGGGAATAGAGCGCGCAGGCGAAAAAGGACGCGGATGCGGGTAAGACTCCGCCCACGGATTGGGACTGCTCGATTACTTCCAGAATCGGCGGGAGGCTGGTTGCGGCGTACGCCTTGAGGAGTTCCTTCACGTTACAGACAGAGCGAGAGCTAATGCGCGCGAGAATCCCCCGGACGCGCAATCAATGAGAACAGCTGACCGGATTATGTCCGAATTACGGCCTGTAGCAGCAAGGACTTTTCATTTGTAAGCTACGCGTAAGCGCGGGCGGCTTCCGGCGCTTCGCCCTTTTTGCGAAATCCGTCGAATTTTCCATAGAATTCCGCGACTCACGAATACAATTTGACGGGACACGGGCCGATCCTGTATATACTGGCCACAGGCAATACATCAAGGTAGCAGCATGAACTTCAAACGGACTCAAATCACTCCTACGCGCAGGCTCTTTCGGTTCGCCGGAATCCTGGCGGTATCTATTTTAATCGCGGGACTGCCCGGGAGCGCCCTCCTGTCTCAGGACGGTACCGGCGCGGGCGGCGATACGACGGCGCCCACCGGCAATCCCGGCCTGGATCGCGAAGAAATTCGTTCGCCCCGGGTGAATTTCATCAACCGTAACAATCGGCCCTTCAGCGAAGCGGCGCGTCGTCAGGAAATCGCCTCGGGATCGACGCTGGCGGATCAGGTGGTCGCGAATAAAGAAGCCAGCAACGACGGCATCAGCATCAAACGCATCTTCGACCGCAACGCGCAGGGCTACGGCGCGGACGTCGTAACGATCGAAGCGAACGCCAATATCGGCCACATCAACCGGATCCAGCGCGTCATCACCGGCTATCTGATGAAGGCTTTCGAATACAGCGAAGCCGACGCGACCGCGATCAGCCGTTTCGTGCTCTACTACAACGCGAATAATCGTCGCAATGAAAAGCTGCTGTCCGACAAATACATTCCGGCGGTCGCCGAGAACATCGATACACAGAAACTGGGCATCGATCGCAGCTACCGCAACTGGTCCGGCAATACCCAGATGATTATTCCGATTCGCCTGAGCGCCGTGCGGCCGGGCGAAACCGACCTGAACAACAAAGAAATCAATGAAGAAACGAAAGACGCCGACCAGGCCGAAATCGACCGCCTGAAAAAGATTCAGGAAGAGCGCAACCGCGAGGAACAGGAAAAGCTCGCGGACAAAACGGAAGAGCTCAAAAAAGAGCAGGAAAACCTCAAGAAGCAAGAGGATGAACTGAAGCGCGAGCAGGATGAAACGGAAGACTCACGCACTGATACGGGCAAACGCCTCGAAGAATTGCGCAATGACCCGAACGCCGATCCGGCCGATGTAAAGAAGGCCGAAGAAGAAGTTAAGAAGATCGAAGAACAGGCGGAAGAAGTCGCCACCAAAATCGAAGAGAACCAGCAGCAGCAACAAGAAAACGTCCAGAAGCAGGAAGAGGTAAAAGAGCAGCAGCAGGAAATCGCCGAGCAGCAAGAGCAGGCGAATAACAACACCGCTGACAATACGAACAATCAGACCGGCGACAATACGGGCGACAACACCAACGCTCAGAAAGTTGAAGAGCTGCAAAAAGAGAACGAAGAGCTGAAAAAACAGCAGGAAGAAAAAGAAGAGATCTCCGAGAACGTAATCGAAGACAAGATTCTCTTTATGCGAGTTCTGCGCTACACTTCTCAGGGCCACTATCAAAACGAATTGTGGTACATCGACGCCGCGAAAGACGACGCTCTGCAGCGCAGCAGCTACTCGAAGATTTGCAGCCGTGAATTCCAGGTGATTGATGGCGCGGGCATTCTGGTCACGGGTTATATCGGCGAAATCGACGATCCCAGCGAACACCGTCTGGTGCTGCTCGATACCGAGAACCTGGATAAGAAAACCGAATCCAAAGAGCGAGTATTCTGGAACACTCCCATGATCAACAAAGACGAAAAGATCTACGCGATCATGGAAAAAGACGGGGAGCACTATCTGGCGCGCTTTAACACCGACCTGACTCTCGACGCGGCCAGCTCGGTGCCGGTGAATCTGCACTCAGATATCACTTTCTATAAAGAAAAGATCTATCTGACCGGCAAGCCGCGCTCCGGCGAAAGCACGACGATCCAGATCTTCAAACGCGCCGATCTGGAGCTGATCAAGACCATCGAACCGCCGGCAACGTCATCGGCCAGCCGCTGAAACGACCGGAGGCTGTTGAAAAACAGCCGCGGGGATCGCGAAGGCGACCAGAAACAAGAACCGCGCTCCATCAGAGGAGCGCGGTTTTTTTGTGTTCACCGAACGACGCGCCGGAGCGCAGCATGACCGGGCGAAGACCGGCCCGAACTCTGATCAGCGCTCCGCTTTGCGACCGCGCCCTGATCCGCAGAAGCGCTTGACTTGCAAAACGCAATTCACTTATTGATCTCTCGCAGCACCGGGAGCGCTTACACCGTCATGAGTCAAATCAAATCCACCGCGAAACTGGAATCATTTGAAAAGATCTTCGCCCGCGCCGCAAAACGCCACGGCGGACCCGCCGCCTTCGAAAAAAAGCTGAAGAGCGACCTGACCCCGCCCCTCAAGCCGGCGAAACTCGCGGCGATACCGGACGACCGCTATCTCTCAGAAATGGCGAAGTGCATCTTTCGAGCCGGTTTCGTCTGGAAGGTCGTCGAGGACAAGTGGCCGGAATTCGAGCGGGCCTTTCTGAAATTTGCGCCGGCGAAGGTCGCGCGCATGTCGGATGAAGCTCTGGACGATCTGGCGGCCGACGCGCGCATCATTCGCAACCGAGCTAAAATCTATTCCGTGCGGGCGAACGCGGTCTTCGTACTGGAGACCGCAAAGGCCCACGGCGGCTTCGGTAAATTCGTCGGCGACTGGCCCGCTGACGATCCGATCGGCCTCTGGCAGCACTTGAAAAAACACGGCGACCGTCTGGGCGGCAATAGCGGCATGTATCTGCTGCGATTTATGGGCAAAGACACCTTTCTATTTTCGAACGACGTGGTCGCCGCCCTGATTCATCAGAAGCTGATTTCGAAGGCGCCGACTTCCCAGAAAGATCTGCGCGCCGCCCAGGCCGCCTTTCTGCAGTGGCAAAACGAAAGCGGCCGCTCGCTCAATCAGATCAGCAAGATTCTCGCCTGTTCAATCGACGCATGAAATCCAGTACTACGAAAAAGAAATCAGCCAATTCGAGGCAGACCGCGAAGCAGAAGCAGTCTGCAAAAAAGAACCCGGCGAAGGGCGGCGCGAAGGCGGCGGCTCCCCGAAAACCAAATGCAGCTGCGTCCGCAGCAAAAGCAAAATCGCCGGCGAAAGACAAATCTGCTCCGAAACGCTGCGAATGGGTGAACGCGGACAACGCGCTGTATGTAGACTATCATGACAACGAATGGGGCGTTCCTGAATACGAAGACCAGGCGCTCTTCGAAAAACTCCTGCTCGACGGCGCACAGGCCGGCCTGAGCTGGCTCGTAATATTACAAAAACGCGACGGGTATCGTCGGGCTTTCGACGATTTCGATCCACACAAGATGGCTCGTTATACTCAGCGCAAAGTCGAAGCCCTGCTGAAGGACGAAGGCATTGTGCGCAATCGGCTGAAAGTGAACGCCTTTATTACGAACGCGCAGGCGTATTTGAAGCTGCGCGAAGAACTCGGATCGTTCAGCGACTACCTCTGGGCGTTCGTGGGCGGCAAACCCATCCAGAACCGCTGGAAAACCCTGAAGCAGGTTCCGGTCAAGACGCCCGAAGCGGAAGCGATGTCGAAAGATCTGAAAAAGCGGGGTTTTAAATTCGTGGGCCCCACCATCGTTTACGCCTTCATGCAGGCGGTCGGCATGGTCAACGACCATACGATCGACTGCCATTGCTACGAACGGGTGAAAGCGATGGGCGCGTCCCGCTAACGCCAACGCGGCGCGGCACAATACAAATCAAATGCATGCAGAACAAGAGCTTTCGACGATCCGGGCGATCACCGCGAATGGATACGGCGGCCCGGAGGTCCTGAACCTGAGCGAAGTCCCCCGCCCGATTCCGGGCGACGACGATGTTCTCGTGGAAGTCCACGCCGCGGCGCTGCACGCGGGCGATTGTTTTATATTGAAAGGCGAACCCTTTCCGATCAGATTGATGATGGGACTGCGGCGACCGAAAGAACCGATCCCCGGCGGCGATCTATCCGGAATCGTGACGACGGTCGGTAAAAACGTACGCCGCTTCCGTCCCGGCGACGCGGTCTTCGGCGGACGCGACGGCTTTACGGACTACGGCGGAGCGCTCGCGGCGTACTGTCGCGTACCTGAAAGCAAACTCGAGACCAAACCGGACAACGTCGACTTCGCCGCCGCCGCATCAGTCGGCATCTCCGGCTCTACGGCTCTGGCCGGATTGATGAAGGCCGGCCTGACCGCCGGCCAGAGCGTGCTGGTCAACGGCGCGACGGGCGGCGTGGGCAGCTTCGCCGTGCAAATCGCCAGAGCGCGCGGCGCGGAGGTCACGGCGGTTTGTTCGACCGGGAAACAGGATTTCGTCCGGGCGCTGGGCGCTGCAGATGTCATCGACTATACGCGGGACGATTATACGCAGCAGGATCGCAAATGGGATCTGGTATTCGACGCCGCCTGTTTTCGACCGGTGCGCGAAGCCGTGCGCGCGGCGAAAGCAAATGGCACATATATAATGATCGGCGGCTCAACGAACGCGCCCTTCGCGGCCATGTGGCACGGCCTGCGATCGCGATTGTTCGGCGGCCCATCGGTTCTGAGTCTCGCTTCGGAGTCGTCGCCGGAGCTGCTCAATACTCTTGGCGAAATGATGAGTCGCAATGAAATTCGACCGGCCATCGACCGTAGCTTCCCGCTCGAACGGGCGGCCGAGGCATTCGAATATCTTTGCGCGGGACATACGCGGGGTAAAACAGTGATTACGATCTAATCTCAGGGCTGCCGGCGGGATCCGATCAGGCGGATCGCGCGAATTCCAGTTGCCAGCCGCGCCCCTTTCGGCTATCATCAGCCGGCCGGCCCACCGGCGATCTTGCTCTAACAGGACGATCCTTTATGCGCGCCCATCGTTTGCCCGGACGAATCCGCCTCCCACTGACTCTACTCGCCGCTATTTGCCTCCTGGGTCCGACGAGCTTCTGCGGCGATAAGAATCCCGAACAGGCTCAGATCGTCGCGCAGGGCGGACTCCGCATGCGTGTATCACCGGACCTGCAAGCGCAACGCATCCTCACGATTCCCGACGGGACGATCGTCGAGATTCTCGAACGACAATCAGAAACGATCGAAGTGGCGGGCCGCCAGGGCGAATGGACGCGCGTGCGCTTCGAAAATCAGGACGGCTGGGTCTTCGGCGGTTTCCTGAATCCCCTCGAAGACTACCCCGGCTCCGAACCGCTTCCAGGCGAATCCTCCGAAACAGTCGGCGCCGCATGCGCCGGCCTGGAAGACCTGTGGGGCCGGCCCGTTTCGGAAGAGACCACCAATCCCGGCGGGCCTGAGGGAACGGAGCTGGAGCACTCCCGCACGGTGATCGTCTATTCAAACGGCGCGCGCATCGTAACGGACCAGTACTACGAAGGCGGCACTTCGCAGTACGATTTTCCGCCGGGCACGGATTTACGCACGGCCTTTGAGACCGCGCGGGATTGTGGGGTCTTTGCCCGATTCTCGATTAACCGGGAATACGACTGGCCTCCGGTGACCGGCTCGGGCATTGACGAAGTCTCGGAACGCATCGAATGGAGCGTAAGCGTCGAAAAATCCGGCGGCGAAATTCAGAAAGTGCGAATCGAAGAAGCCAGCGGACCCTACGCAACGATTGAGATTTACGAAGAAGCGGGCACGGTGATCGTGAAAGCCGATGTGGGCGTCTGAGGGGCGAAGCAGGTTCAGGTCACCCGGGAACGCTCTGTTCCCACGCCGCGCATATTCAGTACACGAAATCCAGCAGACAGACGGCGCTCCAGAGTCCCGTGCGAATCCAGTTGGTGACCACCAGTTGCTCCACGACTGACTGCACCCGACCGCGCTCCTGGAGCTCCGCGTGAATCGGCACCGAAATCAAAAACGTCGCCGCCCAGCAGCCGACGACCAGCAGCAACACCAGAAAGGACGGTAGCGTCATTCCGTCGCCGTGCAACCATTCCAGGGCCAGACGTGCGACCGACAGGCCGAGCTGTCCGAGCATTAACGGAATGACGACCAGCGACACCCGCTCGGTATACACGCGGTGCCAGTCGACGAACTGTGTCGGATCGACGTACTTCAGCGAAGGGTAGATCACCAGTTGCACGAGCCAGATCAGGACTACCAGGCCGAAGTGAAACAGGTGGAGCGCGATTTCGATTTGGGGCAGCATTGGCAGGCGATCGGAGGCAAAGTCAAACGGAGAACCGGATCGCCTACTCCGCTTTCTGCTTCGAAAGCTCGACCACGCGCTGGTATTCCTCTTTCGTAAACGGCGCAACCGAAAGCCGCGAGTACTTCACCAGCGCGCTTTTCGAGAGCAGCGGATCCGCCTTGACCTCTTTCAGACTGATCGGTCGTTTGAGGCGCTTGCCGGGCACGACGTCGACGGCGGACCAATCCTGCTGCTTCGCTTTCGGATCGACAGTCGGATCCGGATAGGCGGTTTTGGAAACTTTCGCCGTACCGACGATTTCCAGGCCCTTCACGGAATGATAAAACAGCAGTGTGTCGCCCTTCTTCATTGCTCGCAGATTGTTGCGGGCCATATAGTTGCGGATGCCGTCCCACCGGGTGGAGCCGTCCGCAAGCAGTTGGTCGAATGAGTATTCGTAAGGTTCGCTTTTAATCAGCCAGTATGCCATATCAGGTTGTACGGTCGCGCAGATCGGCGCCTGGATCAGACCGCCGCGGCGGCGGTGGCCGGACCTTCCTGGATTTCGTAGACCAGATTACGGCGGGCCGGTTCGAATCCGCTGTCGCGGATAAAATCCCGGGCCTTCTCTTCAGACTTCACGCCATAGCTGCGCAATACGTTTTCTTCTATTACTATGCTGGAGATATCGTCCGCTCCGCCGTTGAGCGCGATCGAACCGACGCCCTGTCCGAGGACCATCAGCGAAGTTTCGATGTGATCGATGTTGTCGAAAAAGATGCGGCAGATTCCCAGGACCTTCAGGAATTCCGGCGTGCCGACGCTGCGCACTTTGAATTTCTTCGTCTGCGGCTGAAAGGTCCAGGGGATAAAGGATTTGAAGCCGCCCGTGCGATCCTGCAGATCGCGCACGACCCGTAGATGCTCGATGACTTCGTCGCGGGTTTCTTCGGAACCAAAGACGACGTTCGCGCTGCCGGGCAATCCTTCTTCGTGGCAGGTTTCCATGGCCCGTACCCAGCCGTCGACGCCTGATTTTTTTTCCGATAGAATCGCGCGCATGCGATCGGTCAGGATCTCCGCGCCGGCACCGGGGACTGAATCCATGCCGGCCGCTTTCAATTCGCGCAGCACTTCGCGCAGGGGTTTGCCGGTGGTCTCTTCCAGGCTGAGCAACTCGACCGGCGAAAAGGCGCGAATGTGCACGTGCTGGCCCACCCGCTCTTTGACCGCGCGAATAATGTCGAGGTAGTAGTCCAGGCCCAGGCTGGTATAGACGCCGCCCTGCAGGAACATCTGATCGGCGCCCATTGCCACGGCTTCCTGCATTTTCTCGACGACCTGGTCGGCGGTCAGCACGTAGCCGCGGTCGGAGCCGTAACTTTCCATAAAACTACAGAAATTGCAGTCGATATTACAGAAGTTCGTGTAGTTCACCACCCGGAACATGGTGTACGTGACGAGCTTCGGGTTATTGCGACGGTTTCTCAATTCCCTGGCGACTCCCATGATCTTCAGGAAATCGCCTTCGTTGTACAGGGTCAGGGCCTCCGCCGGTGTGATCCGATCGCCGGCGAGAGCCTTTTCGAGGATCGCGTCGGAAGCGTGGGGAGCGAATAAGGCCATGACAGTAAAAAATATTCGCGCGAACCAGAGGGACAGCTTTTTTCTGGACGTGGATCAGAATTCACGAAACGTTGCATCGGAAACCGCGTCCCCTGCATGACGGCGCGGCCTTCGCTCTACGATCCAGGAGAAATGAAGTATGCCCGCCACGGCTGATCTGCTGACTAATATCTTTCACCTTACCTTTTTCGGAATCGCGAACGTGTTCTTCGTCTACGCCGTCGGCGTTCGTGTCATGATGATGACGAAAGTCCAGCCCGTCGAGGGTCTGGCCGGCTGGGAAGCGCGCATTCGCTCGTTCCTGCTGAACGTAATCTTCCAGTACAAGCTGTTCAAGCACCCGGTGCGCGGCATCATGCACGCGTTTATCTTTTACGGTTTCATCGCCTACCTGGTGCACACGACCAGCCAGATGATCGCCGGCAACGCCTGGGCCCTGTTCAAAGTCAACGGCATCAATCCCTATACTTTTTACCTGACCGATTTCACCTGGTTGGGTCTGAGCCTCACCGGTATCCAGGCCGCCGTCGCCGTCGCGGGACTGGTCGCCGGCATCGCGCTGGTCATCGGCTTCTTCTCCAGCCTGCGCTTTCGCAAGCAGAACAATTTCTTCACCAACCCCCTGCTGCAGTGGGTCGCGCTGGGTATTTCCCTGGCGCTCTTCGGCGCGATCTTCGCGGTCCTGATCGGATCCGGCACGCCGCTCTACGAAGCTTTTATTCAGTATTTCTCGCTCTTCGTCCTCTCGGGCCTTGGTTATTTCGCCTATCGTCGCTGGGTTCGCCGCGCGAAAGGCCTCGATATTCCGTCGACGCAAAGCGCGATCGTCCTGCTCTTGATCGGCACGCTCATGACTTCGACTCTGGTCGGAGCCGCGGCGCAGCGTTTTCTCGAAGACGGCGCGCACGCCATCTGGATCAACAACGCAGTGCTCTACGTCCTGCAGGGCATGGGCATGAACGACGACGTAACCGCGACCGCGGTGCGCGATTTCACCTGGTGGGTGCACCTCGGAACCGTTTATGTTTTCATGATCGTCGTGCCGCAGTCCAAGCACTCGCATTTGATCTTCGCGCCGATGAACTTCTTTATGGTGAAGTCGACTCCGGCCGGCCAGATGACCATGAAGGATCTGGAAGCCGAAGACGCGGTCTGGGGCGCGGGCAATGTCAGCGAGCTGCCCTGGTCTTCGATGATGGACGGTCTCTCCTGCATTGAGTGCGGACGCTGTACGGTCGCCTGCCCGGCCAATCAAACCGGCAAACCGCTGGACCCGAAAAAGATCATGGTCGACGTCAAGCACGCGACTCTCGACCACTGGGACAGTCTGTGGGCCGGCAAAGCCGAAGACGGCACGCACGCCGCATCCCCGGTCATCGGCGATCCCTATATCACCGACGAAGAGCTGTGGAGCTGCACCAGCTGCTACGCCTGCGTCGATCAGTGCCCGGTGGGCAACAATCAGCTGGAAGCCATTCTGGAAATGCGCCGTAACCTGACGCTGGTTGAAGCGCGCATGCCGGCGCAGCTGCAAACCGCCATGCAGAACATGGAAAACCAGTCCAATCCCTGGGGCATGGGCGCGCACACCCGCGGCGACTGGTGCGAAGATCTCGGCGTAAAAACGATGGCCGAAGATTCGAACGTCGACGTGCTCTACTGGGTGGGCTGCGCTGCTTCTTTTGACGATCGCAACAAAACCATCGCCCGCAGCTTCGTGAAGATCATGCAGCAGGCGGACGTGAATTTCGCGATCCTGGGCACCGAAGAAAACTGCACCGGCGACAGCGCGCGCCGTGGCGGCAACGAATACCTGTATCAAACTCTCGCACAGACGAATATCGAAACGTTGAACAACTACAACGTGAAGAAAATCGTTACGGCCTGCCCGCACTGCTACAACACTCTCAAAAACGAGTACCCGCAGATGGGCGGTCACTACGAAGTCGAGCACCACTCCGACTATATCGAGAGCCTGCTGCACGAAAAGAAAATCGAAATGGATCCGGCGGAAGTCGCGAAGATGTCCGATCGCCGCCCGACCTACCACGATTCGTGCTACCTGGGCCGCTACAACGAAGTCTACGACGAACCGCGCAAACTGATTCGCGAAGCGATCGGCGTCGACGTTTCCGAAGCCGTCGATCACCACAAAACCAGCCTGTGCTGCGGCGCCGGCGGCGCGCAGATGTGGATGGAAGAGGAATACGAACGCGTGAACGAGAAACGCACCGGTCAGCTCGTCGACACCGGCGCGGATCTGATCGCTACTGCCTGTCCCTTCTGTAATGTGATGATGACCGACGGCGTGAAGACCATGGGCCTCCAGGACAACGTCAAGGTTCTGGACGTCGCCGAGATCGTCGCGGCCGGCATGAAAGGCGGCGACGGCGCGCTGAAAGCCGACGGCTTCGCACCGGCGGCGACCGCTGGCGCGACGCACTGAGCCCCGCGGCGACCGCCGGCGCAAATATTTCTCGCTCAAGAGGCGACGACAGACTACTGTCGTCGCCTTTTTTGTTATAAGAAATTGGCGCCGACTTTTTTTGCGCGGATTCGATTTCTTTTCACAAACAATCAGTTTCCGATCGCAGAGAGCTGAACTCCGTTCGCATATTGTCGTCGGTGATCAGCCCGCAATTGGAATGCCGGGACGCCTGTCTTGTGTACGGCCCCAGCGGAATGTCGACGAGATGACGAAATACGAAGCGTTCTTCGTCGGCCGCTTCCGACACATTGTGTTTTTCCAGAAGCGAAAAGACTTTCCGGCCGTCGATCCGCATCTCCCGGAGCGCGGTCGCGAAGCGTGCGCGATCCGGAACGATCGGGGCGTCCGAAGCCGCGATATAGATCTCGCCCGCCAGGACGTGCTTGAATTCCGATTTCACGGTCAGATAGCTGGAATACGAACGGGTCGTATTGAGGAACACAATGCCACCCGGCGCGAGGCGTCTCTTGAGCAGACGCATGAACTCCCGCGACAAAAGGTGCGTCGCTTGTTCACGCCAGTGGAACGTGGAATTCAATACGATAAGATCGAACCGGGCCGATCGATTTTTCCGGAGCCACTGGCGTCCGTCGTCGATCACAATGTTTATCCGGGGATTGTTCAGGATCGATTTCACCTCCGGGTATTCTCGAATCAGATCCAGATACGCCGGGTTGATTTCGACGCAGGTCAACTCTTCGACTCCCGGAAGATTTGCGATCACCTGAGCCCAGGCGCCGGTCGCCAGTCCGATATGGAGTACGCGCCTGGCCCGGGGTTGAATCAGCCCCAGAGCGTAGGCGTATCGAATTTCCGATTTGTTGAACTGCGGTGCGACCAGGTTCATCGTATCGTAGACTCCGTTCTGGCGAACGGTGCCGTCCTGTTCGACCGTAATTACGCCGTGCCGATTTTCCAGTATTCGGGCGAAGGGCGGAACCGCCGCGTAGTGCGGCTGAAAGATTAATTTGCGATAAACGTTTTCATGCAATCCATCGTGAACCAGTAGCAACGATATTAAGCCGCAGCCACAGGCCGCGGCGCCGATCGCCAGTCTCTGCTGCGCGAAAATTAAACCCGCAAGAAAAAAACCCGGCATTGCCAGATAGAGCGAAAGGTCCGTCAGGCCAAACGCATCGAACAACACGAAAGCGACCAGCAATGAGCCCAGAGTTCCGCCCGTTATACTCGCCAGATACACCAGGCTGAAAGCGCGTCCGGTGTTGCGAATTTCCGTCTTCAGAGATCCCGAAACCAGAGGAAAGATCGCGCCCAGTGCGAAGGCGCCGCAAAAGACGAAACCAAGGCCGATCGCCTGCATATGCCAGAACACCGACATCAGTCCGGCGAGGGCCGGAACGACCAGGTAGGCGACAACGGCGGAAATAAACAACATCCAGGCGGTCAGCCGCCGGTAGTCGCAGCTGTGCCTGCGGGTGAACCAGAATAAGAGGAGCGTCGCGACCGTCAGGCCGAGCAAATACGAGCCGACGACCAGGCCGAAGGTTCCGGCGCGCCCCTTAAAAGCGATCCCGAATGCACGCAACCAGATGATTTCGTACGCAAGCGATACGAATCCATTCAGAAATGCGACCGTGATTATGAATGCGAGATTGCGGCGTGACGCCGGTCCAGTGTCCATATGACCATCCCCACAAATAGATTGATCGCCGCCGCCGTCTGTATGCTCCCGCTCAGGCCGAAGAGCTCGAACAAAACGAGGACGGTGATCAGACACGCCGCTCCGGCTCCGAAGCTGTTGGCCGCGTACAGGAGCTGAACCGATTCGGCCAGTCGATTCGTACTGCGCAAAAACTGAACGAGCACCGGCAGAGAGGCGCCCATAAAAAGCGTCGGGATCAGCAGAAACACGCCGATCAATCCGAACGCCGCCGCCCTGTGATTCCATTTCAGGTACAGGGCGTCAATCGCCGCCAGAGCCGGTAAGCTGATCAACGCGCAGACGCCGATCGAAAATTCGATCCAGGCGAAGCTCCGCAGCAGGGATACGCGGTCGCTTCTGGATAAAGCGCCGCCGGCGAGCGCTCCGCAGCCCGTGCCCAGCATAAAGCACGCGACGATCACGGCGCTCGCTTCAGAAGTAACGCCGAAAATCGTATAGAGTTTGCGCTGCCAGGCGACCTGGTAGATCAGAGCGGAAAACCCGCTGAGGGCGAAGAGCGCCGCGATTCCGATGCGCATCATCTGGATTAACGAGCCGCCATACACAAGATGTGGAGCAGATTGGCGCAGTTCGCCGGGGTGAGTACGAGCCACCCGGGCCCATTGGTGTCCGGGGCACCTGGCATCCCACTCGCGCCGACTGTTCCATTGGTCCAGCCGCTGCAGTTGTTCGTCGCATCAAAATTACCGCTGGCATTGCTGCCGGACCACCAGGGGTTGGTACCCTTGCTTCCCATCAGAACTCCGGCAGCATCCAGGGTCATTGCAATGTTGCCATCCAAAAGGTCGGCCCAGTTCGTGCCGAGAGTCGCCGTTCCCGCGACGTTTTTGACCGGCAAATTCGCGGAAAAACTATGCGTCGTCGGCATGGCGGCGATCGAATCCGCGGCCGAAATTGAAATTACGGCGTGGACGTTGCTATCGTTGACGTTCGCCGGCTTATTGCCGCCGGCGTTTCCGGTGCACACCGCGTCCGCCCCGGCCCGCGCCGTCGCGCTGGCGCCGCGTAGATTGCCGGCCGTTTTGTTTTCGGACCAGAAGACGATTTCAGTACAGGTGGCGACAGTGCACGCGGACGCGGCGCTCGACGCGGAAGACTGATTGAGAGCCAGCGCGCTCAAGAAGAGTCCGTCGGAATTGTCCGTCGTCTCGCCGCCGCAGCTCAAGAAAAACTGCAGGGCCACAACACCGACCAGATATCGCAGGCTTTTATCGCCAAATGCTAAAGATGTTTTCATAACCCCGGCTATGGCTTTCCCATGAGCGCGTCAAAACATTGTTTCGAACCCCGCCTCGACGAGCGTTCAAATGCATCATTGCGCCGCGAACGACACCGGAAAATGGGATGACCGCTGATCGAGCCGCGTCATTGTATCCCGCCGTATGCGGATTGTAATTGTCGAAGACGAAGAGCCGGCCCTGGCGCAACTGCGATCCCTGCTGGAGACTCAGTTGCCGGAGCCGCGACGGCTGGACGCATTCGAAGACGTCGAAACGGCAGCGGAACATCTCGCCAGATTCGAAACGGACCTGCTCTTTCTCGATCTGGATCTGCGCGACGCGTCGGGCTTCGCGATTCTCGACCGGCTCAAACAGCGCGCGTTTCACACGGTCATCGTTTCCGGGCATATCGATCAAGCCCTGAAGGCATTCGAATACGGCGTGGTCGATTTCATCCCCAAACCCGCGAACGCGAGTGCTCTGGAGCGGGCGATGACGAAGATTCGAAATCTGGAAAGCAACAGCGTTCGAATGATCGGAGTGCAATCTAAGTCCGAACTGCGTTTATTGAAGATTCCCGACGTGATCTACATTGAACGCAAAGACAATTACGCGGTCTACGTATGCCGGGATAAAAGCTATCGTTCGCGGCAGAGCCTGGCCGAAATCCTGAAAGGCCTGCCCGGACAGTTTCGCCAGGCGCATAAATCGTTCCTCGTCAACCTGAGTCACGTCGAGGAATTGCAGGCCGAATCCGGCGGTCGTTACGCGGCGAAGCTTTCGAACGGAGAAACCCTGCCGGTCGGCCGCAGCCACTATCGCGAAATTCGCGAAGCCCTCGGCCTTTAGCGCGGCCCTGGCGCCCCCCGCAGCCACAGAGACGCCGAACAGTTCCGCCCGAGCACGGAGACGCCGATTCGAAATCCCGGGCCGATCGGGCGCCGCTTCGCATCTCAGCACGCCAATCGTGTGATCACCTTCGCCTGCCTTGATCCGCAATTAATCTTGCGCCACGCGAATCTCCGTCGCCCAGCCGTCCGGCGTCGCCCGGTCCTTCAGCTCCCAGGCGTCGCCGTACGCGGTCCGCAATCGCGCTTCGATATAGTCCAGTCCGATACCAAGCCCTTTACGCTCGGGACGCACCGCCCCTTCAATCGCCACCACGAAGTGGCCCGGCGCGATTGACTCGATTCGAATTTCACGCACGGTTTGGTGAAAGAACGCGTTCTCCACGAGGGTATGAATGATCAGCGGCGGAATTTGCGCTTCGGGATCCAGATCGCGCGCCTCGAATCGTATCGGCCGGTCATAGCGAATCTCCATGATGCGCACGTGAGCCGCGCATAGCTCTATTTCTTCGGAAACGGACACGAAATCGCGCTGCGAAGACAGATGCACTTTCTGAAACTCGGCGGCGAGATCCCGCACGATATCCTCGGCCTGAGCCGGATTCTTTCGGACCCAGTGCAGGAGGGCCGTAAGCGAATTCAGCAAATAGTGCGGTTGAATGATGCTTTTGAGTCGTTCGAATCGAATCTTTTCCAGCGCGACGGTGGCCCGGCTGTATTCCAGTTCGCTCTGCGTCAGCCTGAGTTCCGCCGCCTCTTTTTGTTCGGCCATCGCGAGCGCGGTCGTAAAACGTCGCGAAAGCATAATCGACTGCAGCAACAGAAAAACGAAAAAACCCCAGAAGACCAGATAGCTGTTCTGGAAACCCGCGGAACTTAAAAGCAGCACGTCGACCATCGTAAACGGGATCAGGAGCAGAAGACCCGCGAGAAAAAAGCGGGCGCTGTGATCGCCGGCACGCAGCGCGAGCCACACGACGACGATCATATAAAGTTCCGCCAGCACCGCGAAAGATTTATATAAGACGTGCATCCCGGTCAGCCACAATGTCGGCAACACCAGAGCCAGGCCGCAAAACAGCGCCGAACAGATCAAAATCGCCCGCAGCGCCCGGGGATGAAAATGCGCGGGAAATACGTGGTATTCAAATAACGCGAACACGGGAATCGCGCAGAAGATCGTCAGAAACAAAAGCGTATGATGCGCTCGATAGGAGATGCCCGGCCAAAGACCGGCGAGCATATGTTCCCCCGAGAGCGTCACCTGAAGAGTCAGGATCAAACAGAGTACGCCGAAATACAGGGTCGCCCGAAAACCGCGCCGGCCCACGAAAATCGTCAAATGATTCAGCCCGATGATCAAAAAGGCGCCGATTAGAAAAGCCTCCACCGCCCTCGCGCGCATCTCGCGCGCGTTCATGTCCGGCTGCGTCCCCAATTGAATCGGCCGCCAGAGGCCGCCCGATCGAAAGCGATGATTGGAAATCTGAAGCACCAGGTCCACCCGGGGACGCCAGGCGAACTCCGCGTAGCCAATCGTCCATTCGCCCCGGGACGCCCCCCGCTCCGGGGAGACGACGCCGGCGCCGGCGATTCGTTCCCCGTCGGCGTACAGCCGGTAGGCGCTGCCGATCTCGGGAATGCGCAGGCGCAACCGGCCGGGAGCGCGCTCCGGGCGCGGCGGCAGAATCAGACGCAGTCGAAACGTTGCGTAACCGATCGGTCCGGCCCGCGCGCCGCCGTGATCGTCGATTTCGAAATCATTCCAGGCGGCAGGTAAAGTCGCGACGGGCGCATCGTCCGCGAAGCCGTCGATCGCATCGGGCGGAATCAGCCGCTTCCAGTAGAACGACCATTCGCCGTTCAATTCCACCGGTCCGCTTCGATCGAAATCCCACCCGGAAAGATCCAGCACGCCGCCGACGGCCCGGGGCGCGGGCGATGCGGAAGCGGCCAACCGACAGCCGCCGGCGAAAACTGCGAGCGCAACTGCAGATGCGAACGCGGCGATCATAAATAAAGTAGAGTTCAGGTTCTTATTGGTGGTACCGGCGAATGTCACGATCGGCAGACCTCGGTTGTTCGGGAAGATTCATCCCGGTCCCGCGGTCGTGTCGAGCGATTATTCCGATGCCGTTCGCGCCGCAATGATGCACCTGGCGTTCATCGCGGGGCGGCCCGGGCGGATTTCATTGACAGGCTTCGATTCGCGGACTCACTTCGCGGCCTGATGACGAAACAGATTCTTACGTATTACCAACCATCCCGGCGCCTCCGACGGCGCGCACGAAGCGCGCTGTCTATCACGATGCTTGCGTGCCTGAGTTTTTTATGCGGATGCATTGAAAGCGAAGACGAAGACGCGGCTCTCTTATTGATCGCGGGTCTGGCCGCGGCCAACAGCGCCACGCCTTCCCAGGCGGCGTGCAACCAGGTTTTGCGAACGATCAACGGAACCGCAGCAGGACAGCTCATGAGCTTCACGACCAATCCGGCGACGACCGCGGCGAACAATACGCAGATCAGTTTTGCGACCTCTTCGATGACACTCACCGACGTCTTCACCCTCGCCTCGATCTCCGCGGATATGACCGCTGCCGAAGTCCAGCTGTACTCCGGCGACGACTGCACGGCAGTGAACACTCCGACGGTCACCACCCGGCTCACGGGCTGCGCCGGCGACGCGAATACCGCCAGCTGCAGCGTGACGGTGGCGGGAGACTATGTGTTCCAGATCACCTACAGCGCGAACGTGACGGACATGGCCGTTACGCTGGGCACTCCCTGAGGCGCTTGCGTTTCCACGTAGGTCCGAACAGAGAAAACGAAAATGAAGATGAAGTATCACATTACCTGGGCTTGTTTCGCGGCGACGACGATTGTGGCGGGCGTCGCGTCGCCCCTGGCCGCCGACACGGTGTATTTGAAGAACGGGCGCACAATTTCCAACGTCCAGGTGGAAATCCGTTCGGGCGGCGTACGCGTTCGCCATCCCGACGGCAGGCTGGAAACGCTTCCCGCCCGCCAGCTGGCCCGGGTTCAAATGGGCCCGGTTCGCGCCGGAACAGTTCGTCGGGCGCGACCGGCTCCGGCTCCGCGAAGGCCGACGCCGCAAACGCCCGTCACGAACCAAAACAATTCCGCTACCGCTCCGACCGCCGACGTCGATCAGGAGGAGCGCGATCGCGTGGCCCGGGCTTCGACGAAGGGCGACACCTGGCGACCCCGACCGGATGCGGAACGCGTACATCCTTTCGGCAACCTCGCGCTGGGATTGCTCCCGGTGTACAGCGGCCTCTATCGCACAGGATCGACCGGGGGCGCGATTGCATTCAGCGTACTTGAGGCCGCTCTGCTGGTCAACGCGCTCGACTTCGCCACCGCGACCCGCGACGCTCACGTCTGGAATCGCTACGATACGCTCGCCGGCGGTCTCGCGCTGTACGATCTTACGCAGGACGGCGTATTGATTCCGGCGATCAGCGGTCCGGCGCTTCTATATTTGAACGGCGGTTTGAGCAATCAGATCACGGATATGCGCGGCGGGATTACACGACGGCGTTTGATGAGAGCGCAGGCCGCCGATCTACCGCCGTTTTCAAAACAGGAGCGCGAATTCAGCCGCCTGAAGCGACAGGCTTACGGAATGCTCGCGCTGGCGCTGCTGGCCGACGGTTTCGCCTCGTACTTGAGCGCCAGCGAATTCAACCTGGGGAGCTGGAGCGGTCCACACAGCCAGCGCCCGACGACCCCGGCCGGCCGGGCTTTACGTTCCCTGGTGTTACCCGGGTGGGGCCAGTTCTACAGCGACCAGGCGTTGAAGGCTTCGATAATCGCCGGGACCGCCGGCGCGCTGGTGATCGCGTCGGGATTGCAGAGCTATAAAGTACGTCGCGCCCGCCAGGCGTACGAAAGCTCCATCGGGGACAATCTGATCTTCGGCGGCATCGCCAAACTGAGCGGTTATAGCGACGAAACCGGCTATCTCATCACCCGGGCGATCTCCGATCCGCTCCGCGAGAACGCGGCCCGCCAGGAAAGGGATTATCGAAATATCCTGGGGCTGACCGCGGCCTTCTGGATCTACAACGTCGTCGACGCGCTCCTGGGCCCGGGCGCCGCCCGGGCCGAGACTCCGGTCAGCTTTTCCATCGCGCCGGTCTTCGAAGGCGACCTCACAGAACGCAGAACGACCGCCCCAACGCTGGGGGCGGCCGGCGTCCGCGCCGGCATCAGCTTTCTCTATTAAAAGCGGGGCATACGATCATGAAGCCAATTCGAAAATTCAAAATACTCCTGACGATCAGCCTCGTTACGCTCGGCCTGCTGGCGGCGTGCGAAAATCCGGAATCGGATCAACAGGTGTTCGGGGATCCGAGCACCCCGGAAGGCCTGGCCCTGCAAATCGTGCTGGGGCAGATCGCGCGGCCTGTCTTTTATCAGGCCTACAATTATCAGACCGCCCTCGGTTATTGCCGCAACAATTACAAGATTCCGCTGCTGGATTTCAGCTCCACGGACGCGAATTGCCAGAGCGATGCGAACTGCACCGTTCAGACGTCGAAGTGTACGCAAAACGTTTCGGTCGGCAGTTGCACGCAGAGCTCCGGACTGGAGAGCCGCGCGGAGGACGTCTACTATTCCCCGACTTATACCGCGGCGAGCGCGGCGGCGGCCTGCGCGAATTTGAACGGAAGCTTCAGTGCGAGCTATATTCCATGACCCCCACGTATTGACGTCGCCTGTCCGGAAAACGGCCCTTCCAAAGGGGCGGCTCCTTTTCTTTTTTGATTGCCGGGAAAGCGACCTTTTTTGCTGAATACATATCAGCCGTGGTTTTCGGCCGCGTGATTCGCTTCGAATCACGAATAGTATTTCAGACGAAAACGCCTCCATAGCTCAGCTGGTAGAGCACTTCACTCGTAATGAAGGGGTCAGCGGTTCGAATCCGCTTGGAGGCTCCACGCTATTTTTTCGCGCGCTCGCGACACGCGATCGTTTCCAGAATGCGCAGCTCTTTCTGGTCCTTATGGACTCCGGGGATTCCAGGGGCCCCCGGGGAATAGTACAGGCGACGCACCTGGCATTCGCAGAGCTTTCGCGTCAGGGTTATGGCGACAATGCGCGGCCCGTGCGGCCAGTTTCCGCGACCGGCTTCCGCGACGCGAAATCCACCCGCAGACTGTTCGTCGGGCATTTCGATGCGCCTGTTCCAGGACTCCGCTCCCAGGCATCGCACGCGAAATAACTCGAAACGAACAGGGCGCCGGCCACGAACAACAGTACAGCTTTTCCAATAGAATTCATGGGCGCCCTCGCCTTCCGGGATGCCCGGGGCGCGGCTTTCCTGCAGCATCTTTCAAGGCGCCGGAGCCATCGGCCGCCAGACGCGAATGCCGCCTTCGGAAAACAGCGTACCGGGCAGGTCGACGTACGGCACATAGTTCTCCCGGATCGCATCCAATTGCCGGGGACTCATGCGAAATCGAATCGTCTCCGAATGATTCAGCAGAATATAACTGAATTGCCTGTCCCGCACCGCATCGAAAAATAAGCGCCCGGGCAGCGCGCCGGACGCCAGCATCTCTTTGTACGTAAAGGCGTCCGCGATGGGCAGCTGAACTCCTGGAATCCTCGCCACCGCGCCCGGGACGGCCGCGAAGACAAGCGTCGATCTTGAATCCGGCCGGAGCAGTCGGCGAATCGCGGCCTGCGCGTTGCGGTCGTTCTCGACAGAAAGCGACAGGTCCTCGGAAGCTGGAACCCATGAAGGCTTAACGGTGGTCATGGCGCAGAACAGCAGCAGGCCGACGGTGGCTTCGAGTTCGCGTTTCGCCGGCCATCGCAGACAGTACGCCAGAAAGGGTCCGCCTGCCAGGGCGGCCGCGAAATTGGATTCATGCCAGTGGTTAACATTTGCGCCGGCCTTGCCCATAATCAGGAGGCCGACAAACGTCATCGCCAGGTACGCGCCCAGCAGCCGGGATCGGGTCAGGACGACGCCCGCGATACCCAGAACCAAATGCGGCCAATTCGGTTCGACGTATCGAGGAATTTCCACGAAGAGCGCGCGTTCCCAATCATAACCGACCCGATTGTACTGAATCTGATGCACGAAAAAATCCTGCCCATAGAACGCGAAGGCCAGACCCAGGCCCGCAGCCACACTCGCGACCAGTACGCCCGCGAATACCAGTCGACTCCGGCCTGACAGGGTCACGGCGACGGCAAGCGGCGCCGCTAAAAATGATTGTTTGATAAACAGCGATGCCGCAAAGGCCAGGGCGGCCGCGCCAAGCAGCCGTTTTGAATCCGGCCTTTGCGCAAGCGCCAGGCCAATGGCGGTCAGCGCAAGCCCGACGGCATCCGGCTTCGCCGTGGGACCGAATTTGGCCAGGCTGACGGACAGCGGCACCAGCAGCATCGCCAGGCAGCCGGCCAGCCAGCTTCCGCCCGCCTGCCGCCCGATCCACAAGGCGCATGCCAGCATGATGAACAACGCCAGCAGCGAAAAGGCCCGCAGGCCCGCGTACGAATAGGGCGTAAGCCCGGCGGCAAGGCCTGCCAGTTGATAAAAGAGCGGCCCGTACACGGACGCGACGAAACGGCCTTCCCGCACTGCGAATATATTTTCTCCTGCGGCGACCGAACTGCCCTGCATCAGTATGACCGGTTCCATCCAGTCAATCTCCGGCGGATAGAGCACCGCCTGGCCCCACCAGGCGAAAACCGGAACCACTGCCAGGATGCCCAGGACAAGCACGATGATGGTTGTCAATCGCCGCAGGACGGTTTTCCGCCCCGTTCCAGGGTTCTCTTTGCCACCTTCGAATGTCACGGGGCCACGATCGCAGAGCGAATCGGATAGTCACAGGCAAAATTCGACGCCAGGCCGCGCCGCCGCTATCGTCCAGCGTCTAATTCTTGCGTCCGTTCTCGAAATATACGATCATGGCCGGGATTGCCACGCGGCAATATTGTATCATCGGGGCGGAAGCCTTGCATCGAATTCAGTTTCTCTTCTGGAATCCAGGCTGTGCAAACCGGCTCCGCTAAAAAAGTCCCGCTCGTCCCTTTTGTAGAGCGACAGCCCCTGGGTTTCGAAGTCACCCGGGTTAGCACAATCATCGCCAACGCCGCACCCGATCACGACCCCACCCGAACGCATCGCATCGATTTTTGCGGTCTGATCTACGTCGATCGGGGCGCCGGAGTTCACACGATTGAATCCGTAGACCACGCGATCGAGCGCGGCGACCTGGTCTTCATCGCCAACGATCGTATGCAGCGCTTCAGTGAACGCGGCGACTACGACGGCGTGCTGATTTTGTTCACCGAAGATTTTCTATTTCGCAAGGCTTCGCTTTCGAACGCCGTGCTGTTGAATCTACTCTATCCGCTGACGGAAATCCCGCCCGTAATCAAAAGCGACAGGCGATTGCACCGCAGCATCGAGCTGCTCGGCGACGAGTGGAACGATGCGAATCCTTTCGAGCGGGCGGATATTCTGCGGGTGCTTCTGGATTATTTGTTATTGCAGATTTGCCGCCTGCGAAACGCGGCTCCGGTCGCCGCGCACGCGTCGAAACACGCCGCCCTTTTCAGCCGTTTCTTCGCTCTGATCCGCAACTGTTTTCGCGAAACCCGCAGTGCCGCGGAGTACGCCGGGAAGTTGCAGCTGAGCTACAAGCACCTGAATACGATCTGCAAAGCGGTTTGCGGTCTCACCGCTCGCGAAGCGATCGATCGCTACGTGCTGCTGGAAGCAAAACGCCTGCTGGCGACCGGCGACGATAGCGTGGAAGAACTCGCGGCGAGCCTGGGCTTCGACGAAGCCACAAATTTTATCAAGTACTTCAAGCGCCACTCCGGCGCGACTCCCGCTCAGTTTCGACGAAGCCTGGAACGAAATGAGCGTCGACGACATTGAGCCAGCCGGCTCGCAGCTTTCTCCGCGACTCCGCCGAATTCGCGGGGTTCGAGATTCACCATTTCGGGTGCGGGGATCACCTTTTCAAATCGCCGGGATCGGCGTACACTCCCCGAAATACTTCGCCGGAGAAAACCATGAATATCGAAGCGAATAAACAAAACGCGATCGCCTTTTATCGCGAGGCCTATTCGGGCGACCCCGCCGGAGCGGTGGCGCGCTACGTGGGCGACACCTATATTCAGCACAACCCCGACGTGGCCGACGGCCTGCAGGGTTTCATCGAATACTTCGAACGCATGCAGCGAGAGTATCCCGAGAAGTCGATTGAGTTCGTACGCTGTATCGCCGAAGGCGATCTGGTCGCGCTGCATACCTACCAGACCTGGCCGGGCGGCGAAGAATACGTAACAATGGACTTCTTTCGATTCGAAACGAGCGGTAAGATCTGCGAACACTGGGACGCGATTCAAAAAATTCCGGCGCAGTCAAAGAATCAGAACGGCATGTATTAGAAGCCGCCGGGCTGCGTTTGCTCACACGCGAATTCTGCGTTCCATCATACTGCGCTTTCCGGATTCGCCTTATCCTGAAGGCCAGAGCAGTGCGGCGATTCCCGTCCGCCACCCCCGGAGGCGTACAGAATGCAGATCACCTACTATGGTTACAACGGATTCGTGATCCAATCATCACGACACAAGGTCCTCGTGGATCCCGGCGCGAGCCTGTATCTCTTCGGATTGGGCCCGGTCATTCCGCGTGAGGAATGGCCGGACGCCACGCACATCGTCATCACACACGGCGATCCGGATCATTACTGGCACGTGGACCGCGTCGCGCAGGCGTCCGGCGCGCCGATTATCTGCGGTTCGGAGCTCGTCGACATTCGTGACGGCGAACAGTACATGGTTTCGCCGCGAGCGAAGAATTTCCAGTATGGATTGAAAGCGGAACGGGTCTACCCCATGAACCCGGGCGAGCGCATAGAAGTGAACGGGCTTGGCGTGCAGGCGATTCCGGCGGTTCACGGCGACCTGACGATCTCACTGTTCGGCGGCTTGATTCGTAAAACCTTTAAAAAGACGCCTGGCGAAGCCTTCGCTGTGGGCTGCACGGGTTTCGTTCTGGAAGTCGACGGCGTCCGGCTGGCGAATCTCGGCGATACCATGTTGCTGCCGGAGTGGGGACGCCTGGAACCGGACGTTCTGATGATCCCGATCGGCGGCACCCATGCAGGCAACACCATGAACGAACGCGAAGCATTGCAGGCGGTGGAGATGATCGCTCCCCGCCTGGTCATCCCCTGCCACTACGACTGCGGCGTGCTCTTTCGACGCAGGGGGAATCCTGCCGACGCGGGCTGGTTCAAAGCGGAAGTCGAAAGACTCGGCGTCCGCTGCGCCGTTCTGGAATCGGGCCAATCTCTGGACTACGCGCACGAAGCTCTATCGGCTTAAGATAAGGCCGGACGCGCGACAGCCTGCGAATTGCGATTGCTCCGCCGCGAATTCGGCGGTCAGCACATTCCCCTATAGGATAATCATCCTATTCCATGAACCGGTCTCTTCCCTTAAGATCTTCTCAAAATTTCTTAAAGGAAGGGTCCTATGCAATCACTCTTAGATCCGAAACGAATCACCTTTGCCCTGGCGATCGGCGCGCTGACCGTGGCCGCGGGGGCGAATCCGCTGCAGGCTCAGGAACGCAGCTGCGACTACGGCGAAATCCTGGGCTTCATGAGCACTAACACGCTCTTCGCCGCCGAAAACTGCTCGCTGATCGGAGCCGATTTCAACAACCGCAGCGCCGTCCAGGGCAGCTCGTTTTACAACTCCAATCTTTCGCTGGCGAAATTCGCCTCCGGCTATCTTTACGGGGTGGACTTTTTCGGCGCCACGCTGATTTTCGCGGACTTCACGGACGCCTGGCTGCGCCTTGCGAATTTTCGAAGCACGACGATGACGGGCGCGTTTCTGGCCGAAGCCAACCTGATCGGCGCTGATTTCAACGGCGCCACTCTGGATCGTGCGGATTTTCGCGAGGCGGTCGGCGGCCGATTCGACGCGAACAATATCACAGATTTCACGCTCGCCCGCCTGAGCTACGCGCGTTTCGAACAGGCCAGCATGAGAAGGGCCATCTTCGACGACGCCCGCGCGGGTAATGCAAATATGACCCAGACGATTCTGGAATACGCGAGCATGCAGCGCTTGAACGCTCCCGATCTGATCGCGCCGCGCGCGAATTTCCGTTACGCGAATTTGCGAAGCGCCGTTCTTACGGACGCAAATCTCCGCTGGACGGATCTACGGGGAGCGAATATGGAGTCCGCGAATTTGGAAGGCGCGGATCTGCTGGGCGCGAATATCGCCGGCATGAAATACAAATCCGCGCGGCTGAGCGGCGCTCGCTGGGTGAACGGCATCATCTGCCGGCCGGGTTCAGTGGGCGTCTGCCTGTACTGAGCGCCGCTGAATCGATTATCGTCAGCAGGATTACCGGGGTCGATCGTTCCGGCCCGACCGGCTCTTTATTCGAGAGCCAGAAATTCCGTGATCGCCTGCGCGACCGGCTCCGGTTTTTCCATGTGCAGATGATGGCCGCCGGTCAGTTTGATCGTGTTCAAATTTCGAATCGAGGCGGCCCGGGCCTGGATCAGATTCTCATACGCCGCGAACTCCGAATCGCTGGCGGCGATCATCAGGGTTCGCGCTTCGATCTCGCTCAGAAAAGCGCGCACCTGCTTTTCAGTCAGGCGCATGGGCGACGGCAACTTCAGGCGAGCGTCCGTACGCCAGATAAAGCCGTCGGGTCGGCCGGCTGCATCCAGGCGCTGCATTAAATTGCGTTCCACCAACAGGCGGGCCGACGCATCGCTCAATCCACCGACGAGCTTGCGCGCACGCACGGCGTGCTCCTGGCTGGCGTACACGCTGCCGCCGCCGGTGTTCGCAACGACCGCATTCACAGGGGAAGCGGGTCCATCGACCGCTGATTCATCCCCGGCAGCCGGATCCTGTTTCGAATCCGTGTTTGAGTCCGCGTAAGCCTTTTGCGCCCGCGCGGCGTTTTTCTGCGCGCGCTGGACCGATTGCAAAAAGCTGCGAAAGCGGGCGGGAGCGCCGTCATCCGCTTCCGTCAGCGGCCCCATCCCGTCGATCAACACCAGCCGTGCGATGCGTTCGGGAAAGGTACCCGCGGCCAGAGTACCGATGCCGGCGCCCATGCTGTGGCCGATGAGAATAAAGCGGTCCCAGCCGAGAGCGTCCGCGACATCAAAGACGACCGGAACATAGTCGAGAAAATAAGAATAGGCTCCCTGGGGGCGATGACTGGACAAGCCGTGGCCCGGAAGATCCAGCGCAACGATCCGCCGGTCTCCGGGCAGCAGCGGGACCAGCGCTCGAAAGCTGGCCGCGTTGTCCAGCCAGCCGTGCAGCGCCAGAATCGGCAGACGATGCTCGTTGCTGCCGTCCGCGGCCGGCCATTCCAGACCGCTCAATTTGAAATGGGGCAGATCGACGCGAATCTCGCGCGCGGCTGGCGGCGACCCTGCTGTGTCGGACATGGTTTAGATCGGTTGAGATCCTGGCGACGCCGGGCGAAGCGGAGCGGGAATGTCGCTTCGCACCGGGCGCGCTGGTCTTATTGATTCTCTCCGGAAAGTCCGGAATCGTCGACGGCCTCTTTGATCACCTTGCCTTCGGGCGCGGCTTCGCAGTACAGACCTTTGTTGCGCAAATCGCACTCGAAGGGGGTTTCGCCCTGAACCAGGGTGCCTTCGCCTTTGTCGCCGTCTTCGACGAAATCGCCGCGAAAGACGCCGCCCTTGCCGAAAGTATAGACACCTTTACCGGCGCGCAATCCGTTGCGAAACATACCTACGTAGCGATCGCCGTTTTTAAACTCGTAAGTGCCTTCGCCGTCACGCACGCCGGCCGCGTAGCCGCCCACGAAGCGGTCGCCGTTCGCATATTCGAAAGTACCTTTTCCGTCGCGCTCGCCGTTCTTAAATGCGCCGACGTAACGATCGCCGTTTTCATACACGAAGGTGCCCGAACCGTTTTCGCAATCGCCGATGACGCAGCCTTTGCCGTCGACCGCGGCCTCGCCGCGTTCCATCGCTTCTTCGCCGGATCCGTTCTCATTCGTGCCTTCGCCCTCGGCTTTTTCGCCGGACGCACAGGCGACCGCGCCGCTCAGAACGACGACCGCCACGATCAGCAGCATCCGGGCTGCGGCCGCGAACCAGGCGCGCGGCGCTGCGGGGGAAGATTGTACGAGATCGATTTTCATATTAAAAAACTCCTGTTAAAGCCGGCCCCTGGCAAAATGATCGGTGCAGACTCAGGCAGATATTATTAGACTGAGTCTATCGGGAAACAACAAAAAATGCAGCCAATTCTTCCTCCATCCGCATCCGGAGCCCATCGGTCCGGCATGGGACGGGGCTCACGTCGCACGACAACACGGCCCCTCGCGATCTTCCGGGCCTGCATTATGACATTCGTCACAATCGGCCTGGCCGCTCCGCTGCCGCTCGCCGCCGAACCCACCCGGGAGCCGGAGAACCTGGAGCAGGAGGAACGGCTGGGCGAATTCATTCCGATGGACGTGCAACTTCGGGACGAAAGCGGCCAGTCTGTGCGGTTGGGCGAGCTTTTCGAGACGGGTTCTCAAAAACCGGTCATCATAATCCCTTCTTATTATACCTGCCCGCGCCTGTGCACCTACATCTTCAACGCCGTACAAAAGGCAGCGGCTGAGGTGCAGGACTCCCGTGGGCTCACGCCCGGGCGCGACTATTCGATCATTTCGGTGAGCTTTCGCCCCGAGGATACGCCGGAGCTCGCCCGCAAAAAAGGCCAGCGTTACCGCGACGGTTTTCAGCCGCCGATCCAGAGCGAAGCCTGGCGCTTTTTGACCGCCGATCCCGAGCGGCCCGGCGAGGTTTCGCGATTGATGGACGCCCTCGGCTATCGCTATCGCCCGGACGGCGACGTCGACTACAGCCACTCGGCGGTGATCGTCATGCTTTCGCCGGACGGAAAAATCACGCGCTACCTCTACGGCGTAAATTTTCAGCCCGGGACCTTTCGACTTTCGCTGATCGAGTCTTCGTACGGCAAGATCGGCAACACCGTGGAGCGCATCTTCCTCTACTGTTTTCGCTACGATCAGCAAGAGGGCAAATACACCCCGGCGGTCTGGGTCTTCGTGCGCGCCGGAGGCGTCTTGACGTTGTTTTTCATCTTAGGACTAATATTTTTGCTTCGTAAAAAGGAAAAAGCTTGAGCCAATCAGCTCCGAATTATTCATTGCTGGCAGGGTAATCTCTACATGTATATAGAAGGCGCATCTCTTAACGCTCCACACCATGACCTGCTCATGTTCTGGATCAACGTTCTCACCATCGGCGCATTCCTGGTGGTCAACGCAGTTCTCGTATATTTCATCATCGCCTATCGACGCCGGGGTCCGAACGACAAGACCTCCAGCATCGCGCACAGCACGACCGTCGAGATCGTGTGGACCGTCATCCCGTCCATCGTCTTCGTCGTACTCTACGTATGGGGCCTCGTCGGTTTCATCAATATGCGCACCGTGCCGGACGATGCGATGATCATCTCGGTATCCGGAAAGCAATGGGCCTGGGAGTACACCTATCCCGCGGAGCTGCGCACCGACACCGACAAAGCCACCCTGATCAAGACCTACAACACTCTGTATTTACAAGAAGGCCAGGCGGTCAAACTGGTGATGAAATCCCAGGACGTCCTGCACTCCTTCTTCGTTCCGGCGTTTCGCGTGAAAGAAGACGTTACGCCGAATATCTTCACCTACGTAACTTTTACTCCCCTGATTAAAGAAGGCGGCATCCAGCTGGCGAAGGCCGTTCTGGACGACGAAGGCGAAAAGGGTCTCGTCACCGGCAAGCCGCACGCCCGTTACGATATCTACTGCACCGAATACTGCGGCAAAGACCACAGCTATATGATCGGTCACGCGGTCGTCATGGCGCCGGAAGACTTTCGCGCGAAGATCGCGAGCATCGAACGCGAAGCCGGCGACATCAGCGTCGAAAAAGGCGAAGCGATTTACACCGGCAACTGCGTCAGCTGTCACTCCCTCGACGGCAGCCGCATCGTCGGCCCTTCGTTTCAGGGACTGTATGGCGCAAACCGGGTTTTCGCGGACGGCACGAACGCCGAAGCGGACGAAAACTATCTGCGCAGTTCTATTCTCTATCCGAACCAGCAAATCGTAGAGGGTTATCCCGCGGCGATGCCGGTTCAAAATCTGAGCGATTCCGAGATTCAATCGGTAATCGAGTACATGAAAACGCTCTGAGCAATCAGACGGATCGCGCCGATATTTCGGTCGCATAAGGCAGCGGAGACGCAAATACTATGGCAGCACACGCAGAAGAAGCAAATTTTTTACGCGCCGACCGGGGATTCTGGGGCTGGGCGACCACCACCGACCACAAAAAGATCGGGATCATGTTCCTCTACACGATTCTGACCTTCTTCGTGATCGCGGGCGTCTCGGCGTTACTTGTTCGACTCGAACTGATCGCTCCCGGCAAGACCATCGTCGGCGCTCATTCCTACAACGTGCTCATGACGATGCACGGCGCGATCATGGTCTTTCTGTTTATCGTGCCGGGGATTCCTTCGACGCTCGGCAACTTCCTGTTGCCGCTCCTGATCGGAGCAAAAGACGTCGCCTTTCCGCGCATCAACCTCGCCAGTTTTTACGTATATATGATCGGAGCGCTCATCGCTCTGTTTTCGCTGCTGTCTCCCGCCGACACCGGCTGGACCTTCTACGCGCCCTACTCGATGACTTCCAACAGCCTGGTGATCTGGCTGACCCTGGGCGCTTTCGTAATGGGTTTCTCTTCCATTATGACCGGCTTCAACTTCATCGTGACCGTGCATCGCATGCGTTGCCCGGGTCTCACCTGGGATAAGCTGCCGCTGATGGTCTGGGGCATCTACGCCACGTCGATCATTCAGGTTCTGGCGACGCCCATCGTCGGCATGACCCTGGTCATGCTGATTCTGGAGCGGGTGCTCGACATCGGCATCTTTAACCCGGCGAAAGGCGGGGATCCGATTCTATTTGAGCAGTTCTTCTGGTTCTATTCGCATCCGGTCGTCTATATCATGATTCTGCCGGGCTTCGGCATTATCTCCGAGATTCTGCCGGTCTTCGCGCGTCGCCCGATCTTCGGTTACAAGGCGATCGCCTACTCTTCGCTGGCCATCGCGCTGGTGAGCTTCATCGTCTGGGGCCACCACATGTTCGTGAGCGGCATGTCCGATTGGGCTCGCTGGGTCTTCTCGTTCTTAACTTTCTTCGTGGCCGTTCCGACCGCTATCAAGATCTTCAACTGGATCTCGACGCTCTGGCGCGGTTCGATACACTTTAATATTCCGATGCTATATGCGCTCGGGTTCATCTTCATGTTCTCGATCGCCGGTCTGACCGGAACGCACCTGGCGGTTCTCGAAACCGACATCTTTCTGCACGACACCTACTTCGTTGTAGCGCACTTCCACTACACGATGCAGGGCGGAACGGTGATCGCGCTCTTCGCGGGCCTGCACTACTGGTTCCCCCTGATGACCGGCCGGATGTACAACCGCAAAGTCGCCTTCTGGGGCTGGCTCTTGCTCTTCATCGGCTTTAACCTGACATTTTTCCCGCAGTTCTTTCTCGGTATGGAAGGTATGCCGCGACGGTACTACGACTATTTGCCCCAGTTCCAGACCTGGCATATGATTTCCACGTTTGGCTCCTGGATCAACGGCGGTTCTTACGCTCTGATTATGGGTCACCTCATGTATGCCGCCTTCCGCGGTAAGAAAGCCGAGGCGAACCCCTTCAAATCGCGGGGCGTGGAATGGCAGGCGACTCTGCCGCCGCACAAGTACAACTTCGCGGAAACGCCGACTTTCCCGGCGACGGGCGTTTACGACTACGGCACCGATAAGCACGACGATACGGGCACGGCGCCGCAGAGGGAGGCCGGCTGATCGGCCGCCTCGCTCTATAGTTGCCAGCGCGAATACTGAGAGCGAAAATCGGCGACGTTGCTTTTATGCAGTGCGCCGACGAACGCTCTCAAAAATTTGCGCCGGCGACTGTCTTACGACCTCGAATCTACACCGAATTTTATATTATCACGATCGCAATCTTAACATCGACGGAATACTGAAACTATGGCTGACGCACACGCAATACGGGAACAGCATCCGGTTCACGAAGAACTGGGCGGCTACGAAGGCGCGAAGATGGGAATGTGGCTCTTTCTGGCCACGGAACTCCTGTTATTCGGCGTACTCTTCGCCGGTTTCGCCATCTTCCACGGGAAATTCGTGGAAGAGTTCAAACTGGCCCACTTTTCGCTCGATCCGGTAATGGGCGGCGTCAACACCATCATTCTGATTCTCAGTTCGCTCACGGCCGTGCTCGCCCTCGACTCGGTTCAGCGCGGTAAAAAGAAGCTCACGAATATCTTTCTGGCGGCCACTCTGGTCTTCGCCAGTGGGTTTTTGGTCGTAAAGTACTTCGAGTACAGCGGCAAATTCGAACACAACATCTTTCCCGGCAACGCCGAGCAGATCGTCGATCCGAGCGCAGCCGATAAGGCCTACATCAAAGTCAGCGATTACGTCGAGCGCGAAGGTCTGGTCGGCAAAGCGGCCGACGACATGGTAAAGGGCATCAACCTGTTCTTTACCTACTATTTCGTTATGACCGCCATTCATGGACTGCACGTCCTGATCGGCATGACGATCATCGGAATTCTGCTGTATAAGAATATACAGGGGCGTTATTCGCACTGGTATTATACGCCGATCGAAAACGGGACGCTCTACTGGCACCTCGTGGACTTGATCTGGATTTATCTGTTTCCGCTGTTCTATCTGGTGCGGTAGCGGAGAGCCTTTGCATTCCAGAAGCGCTCTGAAATTTATCTGAAATTTATACGGACTCGAATCTATGCATATACCTGATCAGGAAAGCCGCGGACACATCGTACCGCGAAAGACTTATCTCTTAACGGGAGCCGCTCTGCTCGTGCTGACGGTCATCACCGTCGCCGCGTCCTTCGTGGACTGGGGCGGGATCACCGGACTGGGTTTTGCCGCGAATATCACCGTGGCCATGCTCATCGCGACGGTAAAAGCGATGCTCGTGATCATGGTTTTCATGCACATGAAGTACGAGGGCTGGCTCACCTGGGGTTTCGGCCTGATCTATCCGATCGTGATCTTCGCGATCCTGATGTTCTTTCTAGTCATCGACGTGTTCTTACGCGTCGTTCCCAATGAGCCGGAGATTCTGCGCGAAGGCCAGTCCAGCTCTCTGATCATCGAAGAACAAGCGCGTCCCGCTCAATCCCTGGCGGACGCGAAGCTCGTCCTCAACCGCGACAATCTTTAAGTCGCGACGCCCGCCTGAGTCGTAACCGGAGCACTGAATCAGTTACGACTCAGATGCTTGCCGGCCCGGCCGCCACTCGTTATCTTGACGGATGTCCGAGCAGCAAAGCCCGCCAAAATTTACGAATCGTTTAGCGCAGGAGAAGAGCCCCTATCTCCTGCAGCACGCGCACAACCCGGTCGACTGGTACCCCTGGGGGCCGGAAGCCTTCGAGAAAGCCCGCAGCGAAGATAAGCTGATCTTACTCAGCATCGGTTACGCGACCTGCCACTGGTGCCACGTAATGGAGCGCGAGTCCTTCGAAAACGAAGCAACCGCCGCCGTCTTAAACGAAAGCTACGTGTCCATTAAGGTCGATCGGGAAGAACGTCCCGACGTCGACCAGATCTATATGAAGGCGCTGCACGCGACCGGCCAGCAGGGCGGCTGGCCGCTCAATATGTTTCTCACTCCGGAACTGCTGCCGATCACCGGCGGCACATATTTTCCGCCTCAGGCGGCCTACGGGCGCCCTTCGTTCAGCGACGTCCTGACAAACATCAATCAGCTCTGGCATAATAATCGGGAGAAACTGACCGAATCCGCCGGCACCCTGCACGCCTTTCTACAGCAGGGCGATACACCCGCCGATCAGGGACTGCCCGATGCGGCGGTTCTGGACGGAACCTTCCAGCAATACGAGCGCATGTTCGATGTATACCGCGGCGGCTTCGCGGGCAACGGCGCGAATAAATTTCCGCCCTCGATGGGCCTGGTCTATTTGCTCGAATATTACCGACGCAATCCTGAGGCAGCCCAGGCGCTGACGATGGTCGAAGAAACCCTCGATCAAATGAAGCGCGGCGGCATTTACGACCAGATCGGCGGCGGGCTTTCCCGGTACTCTACGGATCACGACTGGCTGGTGCCCCACTTCGAAAAGATGCTCTATGATAACGCCCTCTTTTTGCGGGCGCTGGTCGAATGTTATCGTATAACCCGGAATCCGCGCTACAAAACCTGGGCTCTTGATCTGTGCGAATATATCGATCGAGATATGACCGCGCCCGAAGGCGCTTTCTATTCCGCAGAAGACGCCGACAGCGAAGGCGAAGAAGGCAAATTTTACGTCTGGACCGCGCCCGAAATCGAGGAGGTCTTTGAGGAAGCCGGCATCGCAGTCGCAGACCGTAAGCTGCTGGTCGAGTTCTGGGACGTGAGCGTTCGCGGGAATTTCGAAGGCAAAATCATTCTGAACGAACGCCTGCCCCGCGATCGTTTTCTGGCCGGCTGCGGCAAAAACGCCGACGAATGGGAAGCGCTGCTTACGAAAGCGCGCATGGCCCTGCTCGCCCGGCGCTCGAAGCGCGTTCGCCCGCTGCGCGACGATAAGATCCTGACTTCCTGGAACGCGCTGTATATCTCGGCCCTGGCCCAGGCAGCCACGGCCTTCGCGGACCGCGGCCTTTATGATCGCGCGCGGCGGGCCGCCGATTTTATTCGCGATACCATGCACGCGCCGGACGGCTCGCTCTATCGCCGCTACCGGGAGGGCGAAGCGGGAATCGCCGCCACCCTGCCGGACTACGCCCTGCTCGCGAACGCGCACCTGGATCTGTATCGCGCCGGTCACGACCCGGCGGATTTCGCCCGGGCCCGGGATCTGGCCGCGCAAATCAAAGCCAGCTTCGCCGACCCAAAAGGCAGCGGCGCCTTCTTCGAAACCCGCGCCGATTCAGCGGACCTGATCGTGCGGGTCATCGAAACCTACGATGGCGTGGAGCCGTCCGGGAACGCCGCGGCCGCGCGACTGTTTTTGACCCTGGCGCTCTACGGCGAGGAGCCGGCGGAAAATCGCGGTCTGGCGGAAGGCGTCTTCCGCTACTGCAAGACCGCCATGAGCGAACAGGGCGCGAGCCATTCGTACCTGGGCGTGGCGTTGATGGCCTATCTGCAACCGCCGGCCGAAATCGCCATCGTCGCTCCCACCGGCCTGTCGGGTGCAAGCGACCCCGATTCCCCCCTGTCCGCCGCCCAGGACGTTCTCAGCCGCCTCTCGGGCGAAACCATTACGGCGGTCACCAGCGCGGCTGGAGCGAGCGAGGCGGGGAAAACCGTGCCGCTCCTGGCGGAACGCACGGCTGTGGGATCGGACGAGCAAAAGCCGACGATCTACGTATGTCGCAATCTCAGCTGCGAATTGCCCGTACACACGGCTGCAGAACTGAAATCGCTGCTTGACGCCCATTTCTGATCTAAAGCGAATTGACGGCCCCTGGCTTTTTGAAAGCCTGTCCCTCTGGTTTAGATCAGAAAAGGGCGTCGTGGCCAAGTGGTAAGGCAGGGCTCTGCAAAAGCCTTATCGCCGGTTCGATTCCGGCCGACGCCTCATTTCTCTGACTTGTTCTGACTGAACTCAGCGCATCGCCTGCCCGGGTGATGGAATTGGTAGACATACAGGACTTAAAATCCTGGGGCCTTGCGCCGTGCGGGTTCAAGCCCCGCCCCGGGTACCAGCTGAAGCTTCCCTCTTTTCCGGTGTTTCCGCGCCCGGCATTTCACGGGCCTTATTCCTCTTAATTGTAATTCGAACGGATGGCCTCTCCGGATCCGTGACATCAGTGAAATCCGAGGCGAAAGAATGCCGCTATATTTTCTCCCTATCGCGCGATAGTCCAGGCTTATCGCTGACGCGAATTCCGTCTGCATTCGGCGAATAACGCCAGATTACGAACCGAGCTCGCGAAAAGGCAAATCTGCGCCTGCACACCGCATCACGATATTTCGTGGCGTCTTTGTTCGCGAAACGATAGCATTGGATATCGCGTACGCGAAAGCGCGCGAAAACCAACGGAAGCCTGGCAGGCGAGGAGCAAAACAATGTCACAATCACAATCAAAATCCGCGGGCGGGTGCCCGTTTCATCACGCCGCCGGCGGCGGCGCGAATAATCGCGACTGGTGGCCGAATCAGCTGAACCTGAAAATTTTGCACCAGCATTCGGAAAAGTCGAATCCCATGAGCGGCTCGTTTGATTACGCCGCGGAATTCCAGAGCCTCGACCTGGACGCTGTGAAGAAGGATTTGTACGCGCTCATGACCGACTCGCAGGACTGGTGGCCGGCGGACTACGGACATTACGGGCCGCTATTTATCCGCATGGCCTGGCACAGCGCCGGCACCTATCGCACGGCGGACGGTCGCGGCGGCGGAGGCACGGGCTCGCAACGCTTCGCTCCGTTAAACAGCTGGCCGGACAACGCGAATCTGGACAAAGCGCGGCTGCTGCTCTGGCCGATCAAACAGAAGTACGGCAAAAAAATTTCGTGGGCCGACCTGATGATTCTCGCGGGCAACTGCGCGCTGGAATCGATGGGCTTCAAGACTTTCGGATTCGCGGGAGGCCGCGCGGATATCTGGGAGCCGGAAGAAGATATCTACTGGGGCACCGAAAGCGAATGGCTCGGAGACAAACGCTACGATAACAGCAACGGCAACCGCGATCTCGAACGTCCGCTCGCCGCCGTGCAAATGGGTTTGATCTACGTGAACCCCCAGGGGCCGAACGGCAATCCCGATCCGCTCGCCTCGGCCGTCGACATCCGCGAAACCTTCGCACGCATGGCCATGAACGACGAGGAGACCGTCGCCCTGGTCGCGGGCGGCCACACTTTCGGTAAGGCGCACGGCGCCGGCCCCGAAGATCATGTGGGCCGCGAGCCGGAAGCGGCGGGCATCGCCGAGCAGGCCCAGGGCTGGAAGAGCAATTACAAGAGCGGCAAAGGCGTCGATACCATTACCAGCGGCATCGAAGGCGCGTGGACCGCGAATCCGATCCAGTGGGACAACGGTTATTTCGACGTGCTCTTCGGTTACGAATGGGAATTGAGCAAAAGCCCGGCGGGCGCGCATCAGTGGGCGCCGAAAAATCTCGCGGAAAAGGACATGGCCCCGGAGGTCGACGGCTCCGGTAAGCGGGTTCCGATTATGATGACGACCGCCGACATGGCGCTGCGCATGGATCCGGTCTACGAGAAAATTTCACGGCGCTTTCACGAAAACCCGGCGGCTTTCGCCGACGCCTTCGCCCGCGCCTGGTTCAAGCTGACGCATCGCGACATGGGACCGCGAGCGCGCTATCTCGGTAAAGAAGCTCCGGCCGAAGAACTGCTCTGGCAGGATCCGCTGCCGGCTCCGCAAAAGAACACGCCGCTTACCGCGGACGACGTCGCCGAAATCAAAAAGCGCGTCGCGGACACGGGGCTTTCGGTTTCGCAACTCGTGTCGACGGCCTGGGCTTCGGCGTCGACCTATCGCGGATCGGACATGCGCGGCGGGGCGAACGGCGCTCGCATTCGCCTCGCCCCCCAGAAGGACTGGGAGGTGAATCGGCCGGCTGCACTCGCCCGCGTACTGGAAACTCTGGAAACGGTTCAGGAGGCTTTCAATAAAGACCATTCTGATCGTCATCTGTCCCTGGCGGACCTGATCGTCATCGGCGGCAACGCGGGCGTCGAGCAGGCGGCGAAGGCGGCCGGCTACAACGTAAACGTACCGTTTTCCCCGGGCCGGGTCGACGCCAGCCAGGCGCAGACCGACGTCGAATCCTTCGCGGTGCTTGAGCCGATCGCGGACGGTTTTCGTAATTACGCGAAAGCGCAGTACGCGGTGTCCTCTGAAGAGCTGCTCGTCGATCGCGCGCAGCTTCTGACTCTGACAGCGCCGGAGATGACCGCGCTCGTGGGCGGATTGCGGGTACTCGAGACGAACGTTCCGGACGAAAAGCACGGCGTCTTCACCGATCGCCCGGGCGCGCTGACGAACGATTTCTTCGTGAACCTGCTCGATCTATCGACGACCTGGCGCGCGCTTTCGGACGACGACCAGCTGTTTGAAGGGCGGGATCGCAAGACCGGGAAAATCCGTTGGACGGCGACGCGGGTCGATCTGATCTTCGGTTCGAATTCGCAGCTGCGCGCTCTGGCGGAAGTCTACGCGTGCGCGGATTCGCAGAAGACCTTCGTCGCCGATTTCGTTCGAGCCTGGGCAAAGGTCATGAACCTGGATCGTTTCGATCTGGCCTGAGTCCGGCTCAGATTCAAGATCGCCCGGTTTCTCAATCGATACCGAGCGGATAGTGGGAAAGCCCGACACGATTGCCTTCCGGATCCCGGAAATAAATCGTGTGCGGGCTTTCGTTTTCAATCGCGACGCCCGCCGCGCGAAGCTTGCCGACCCAGGCGGCGCGACTCTCTGGAACAATGCGAAAGGCTAACAGGTGCAGCCCGGGAGCTTTCGCCGCAAATTCCGCGACGAAAGCAGTCGCCTCTCCATCGCCTGCTTTCGATTGTCCGGGCGGCGTTTTTGAAATCGAATCGTCCGCCTGTTCGAACATCAAAATTGGAGCGGTCGCCGCAGGCTCGCTTTCGTCAGCGCCCCGCGCCGGCAAGGCCATCCGCAGCCAGACCGAACCCGACGAGATGCGCTTGCCCAAAACGCGCTCAAAATCGAAGAGCGATTCGTAAAAGGCGGCCAGCTTCGCCGGCTGGCGAGCGGCGATTGCGATATGATGCAAAGCGAGCCCGCTCATCTTGCAGGAAACCGCGGAGTACCTGAGCAAATAAAACTTTCGCGCAGGTACGCGCTTCAATTATGCGCGGCGACCACGTCTTCCGGCGCCTGGACCAATTCGATCAGAACGCCCTGCCCGCTCAGCGGGAATTCATCGTTGCCCTTCGGGTGAATAAAGGTCACGTCGAAACCGGAAGCGCCTTTGCGAATGCCGCCTGGAGTAAAACGCACGCCTTTCGACGTCAGATATTCGACGGCTTTCGCCAGATCATCCACCCACAGTCCGATGTGGTTCAGCGGGGGAGTATGCACTTTCGGGCTCTTCTCCGGGTCGATGGGTTGCATGATATCGACCTCGACCGCGTGCGGACCGGATCCGAGACGCAGGATGTCTTCGTCGACGTTCTCTTTTTCGCTTTTGTAAGTGCCGGCTACCGCCAGGCCGAAGATCTCCACCCACAGCTGCGCCAGCGCGCTTTTGTCGGTACCGCCCACAGCGATTTGCTGCAGTCCCAGAATTCTAAAAGGTCGTTCGCTCATTGATGATCCATCCTGTATGTATTCAGTACGCGATGCGCGGCAGTCCGGTTCGCGTCGGGACGCGCGCAGCCGGGTCTTATTCCCACTCGATCGTGCCCGGCGGTTTGCTGGTCAGATCGTAAAAAACAAAATCGCAACCCGGCAATTCGAGAATGCGGTCGCTCAGTTCGCGCAGATGTTCCGGAGCCATGCGATAGACCGAAGCCGTCATGGCGTCGGTCGAGACAATCGGGCGCAGAATGATCGACTCGCCCTTCGAGTCCCCGTTCGAGTCCCTGGAAGCCGCTGACGCCAATCCGGCGGGCACGAGCACGACCGGGAATTGCCAGATTTCGTCGTAGATCTTTTTTTCCAGCTGAAAATCATGCACAATGCGATCGGCTTTGCGCAGCAGCTCGATTCGGTCGGGACTCAAATGCACGGGAAAGCGCGCCGCGATTTCCAGCACACCGGGACCGACGCCTTTCGCCTGCGAATCCGAATCGCGCCAGCCGGTGCACAGCAGCATACGGTTGAGCGCCCGGTACTGATTCGGCACCAGTCGCGCGAGCTCGAGAATCGCCGACCATTCGCCGGATTCGCCCCCGTCTCCGCCCGCCTGCAGCGCGAGCAGCGGATCGTTTCCGTTTTGGGCGAAGAGGCCAGCGCAGCGCGCGTAGCTGCGTTGATCGCCCTGCACGCCCACCGAACGCACCGGAAGCACCCGCCCCGTCAGCTGTAGATCTTTTAATAGCTTCGCGATTTCGCCCTGAACGTCAGCACCAGCGTCCGCGTCCCCGTCCCCATTCGTCGATGCGGCTTCGCCACCGAGTAAACGCGCGGCGGCCGCTTCGTCCGCGCTCACGCTGTCGGGTTCCGACTCCAGACACAAACAGCGCACCGCGAGACCGGGTCCCGGAAAAGGATGGCGTTCGACGATCGTCGCCGGCAAGCCCAGAAGACGGCCGAGTTGCCGCACTTCGTCTTTGTACAGATCGCGAATGGGTTCGACCACGCGGCCCAGGCGAATCAATTCTTCGACCGCCGGCACCCGGTTGTGGTGCGTCTTGATCTTATGGCTGTGCTTCGTTGAACCCGACTCGATGGTATCCGGATAGATAGTGCCCTGCCCGAGATACCACTCTTCCGCGTTCAAGCCGAGCCGGGGCACTTCCTGGCCCTGGACTTCGATGAACAACTCGCCGATAATGCGCCGTTTCTCTTCGGGATCATAGACTCTATCCAGCTTCGAAAAATACAGATCGCCGGCTTCGCTCACGTGCAGATTGACGCCCACCTGGCGCAGCGCTTCCGCGACTTCGGCCCCTTCACGATCCCGCATGAAACCGGTATCGACGAAAAGGCCCAGTAAATGTTCGGCGGGCAACGCCCGCGCGAGCAAAGCGAAGGCGACGGTCGAGTCCACGCCGCCCGAAATCAAAAAGAAGATCTTTTTGTCGCCGACCGTTTCGCGCAGCCGCTGGATTTCCTGTTCCAGAAAATCGTCCAGACTCCAGGTGTTTTCCAGACCGCAGAGTTTTATAAAATTTCGTAGATAGGCGTCGCCGCGTACCGTATTCGTCACTTCGGGATGGAATTGCAAACCGAAGAGCTTGCGATTCAGATCACCTACCGCCGCGTGTTCGCAATCCGGCGTACGCGCGAGAATTTCGAAACCCGCGGGTAGCGCGGATACCTCGTCGCCGTGACTCATCCAGACCGTGCTGTCTTCCGATTGTCCCTGCGTTTCGCCGGCCGGCTCACCTTCAAATAAGCCTGCCGGGCGCACCAGTTCCAGACGCGCGGGACCGAATTCCTGACTGCTGCTGGTCTCCACCTGCCCGCCGGTTTGTTGCATGAGCAATTGATGGCCGTAGCAGATTCCCAGCACCGGCAGACCGGCGTCGACCAGCGCCGGGTCGCAGCGAGGCGCGCCCGCTTCATACACCGATGCCGGCCCGCCGGAATAAATAATACCCGCATACTCCCGACGCGCGGTTTCCGCATCCAGATCGTCGCAGGCGCGAATTTCGGAGTAGGCCCCCAGCCGGCGAATGCGCGACGCGATCAGATGCGCGTACTGGCCGCCGAAGTCGAGCACCGCGATCTTGCCTTTGTGCTCCAGCGCACCGTAGCCTTTCGCGCCCGTACTCGTGCTGCTCCTGCTACTCGTGGAACTCATGGGGCCGCCTCGAAGATGCCGCCGGTCACCCAGTGGCGAATTTTATATTTCAGGATATAGTCCATGCCATGACTGAAGCTTTCCACGCGGCCCTCTTCGTCGATCCAGACCATAGTTGGAAAGAGACTCACTTTGTAGAGCTCGTGCGCTTCACCGCGCGGATCGAAAACGATCGGATAACGAATATCGTGTTCGCGCGCGAAGCGCCGCACGGTGGCCGGATCGTCCGCGGTAATCGACAGCATCTCAAAATTCGCGCCGGCCGCGCCCAGCTCGGCGTGAACCTCCGCCAGGTCGGGCACTTCACGCACGCACGGGCCGCACCAGGTGGCCCAGAAATTCAGCAGAACCTTTTTGCCGCGATAGTCGGACAGGCGCACCGGTCGGCCATCGTCAGCGAGAGTGGGCAGATAAAAATCGGGCGCCGGCTGCGACACCAGGGGCCGGGTGTCGAGGTAGACCGGCAAGCGCTGATACACGATAAACGCGATTACCGCGCAGAGTAAACTCAGAGTGAAAAAATTCGATTTCAGATATGCAATCATCTGAATGTGGTTGCTTCCCGCGCGAGCCGGGGGAACGCTTAACTCCAGGATGGGACAAAGACAGACTTTTTTCGCCTGTGAATTCAGCGATACTTTTTTAGATCCGCTCCCCGCATCCCGTCCCTCCCGGAGCGGCAATTGAACGACGCTTCCGTGACGCGGGCGGCGCATTGCAAATTCACTGCCAGGTCGGCCGGACGCCGCGATGCGCCTGCTCGTCGCAGCTTGAACGGATCGCTGCCGGGCGGCCGCTGGCTGGCCCGCAGTCTGCTCGGCACGCTGGCCGCTCTCAGCCCGACGGCCGTCGCAGCGGACACCGAAATCCAGGCCTCGCTGATTTTTGGACGCAATCAGGGCGAACAGATATTCGAAACCGGGACCCGGACTCCGGATATCACCGGCTTCGCGGGCGGTTCGCGACTGACCTATCCGCGCAACCACAACTACGCGGGGCTGGGGCTGGCATTCATCCGCTCGCCGGTTGAAGCGCATCTGCGATTTACGACGACCGGCTACTACATCGATCCGGGCGGTTCGCGCAACGAGGACTTCACGCTCGACCAGACTTCGACTCAGAGTTCGAACGGCTTCGACACCGGTCAGTGGCGCTTCCGGGACTCGGCCTATACCATCGCGGGCAATCAGAATTTCGCCGACGCACGCGCGCGGACTTCGCTTTCGCGCTACGACGCGGAAGCTCTGATTCGCGTCTTTCCGTTTCAATTGTTTCGCGCGCCCGGAGAACGCGAAAACGCGGGCTTGTATCTGGGCGGCGCGCTGCGCTATTCGTACGCAAAGTACTACGTATATGACGCCATTCAATATATTCGCACGACGAACGGCCTCTTTCTCGGACCGATCGGTATCGGCAACAGCCTCGCGGACGCAGTGCTGGAATTTCCGGTCGGCGCCGGCTATCGTTATACCAGCGGGGCTTTCAGCTACGACGCGCTGTTCATGATCAATTCCGGATACAATCGCTCCCGGGACCATCATATTCAGCGCGCCATAAATTTTCGCATCCGACAGGGGGCCGGCGACGGCTTCTTTTTACGATTGGGCGTCGACTATCGCATCAATCGCGATTACGCCATCGCCGCGCGCTTTTTCGGGCGCCGTTATTACAGCCGGGGATTTATTGAAACTGACGGAGGTCTCGGGCAGGAGGCGTTGCTTGTGGCCCTGTCCGGCAAACAGCAGGTGTGGCTGAACACCAAAGAAGCGGGCGTCGAATTCGAAATCATTCGTACGCTCGTTCGCTGAGTGGAAACGAACGAATATTTGCCGGGTAATGATTGACGAAAGCTTTGAATGAGGTCTAATTGGCCCGTGGATATCACAAAGACCGAAAAGCCCGACCTTTTGATCATCAAACTCGAAGGAAAATTCGATATCGAGCAGACCCAGACTTTCGAAAAGTCCTTCTCAGGGATGATCGAGAATCAGCCGCCGCGAGTCGGGATGGATATGACCGGTCTGAATTTCATCGACAGTTCCGGCATGGGGTCGCTGATCAAGGGCCTGAACAAAACCCGCAACTACGGCGGCGAGATGATCCTATTCGGCCTGAAACCGATGATCCTGAACGTGTTCAAGCTGGCCAAATTGGACAATTTCTTTAAGGTCATGACCCCGGACGAATTCCAGAAACAGTATCTGGCCGACGCTTAAGCCCGTAATAAAGCGGGATTCCATTCGATCGCGGCTATCCCGGGTTCATAATGACGACGACGGCTCGTCGTAGACGAAATATCGGCACAGCTCCGACGCCGCTACGAGCCGAATTCAGCGCCTGATCCGGGACTGAGAGCGCCGGAATCCGCATCCACCCCGCTCTGCCTGGAGTGGCACGGAGCTTGCAATCACCTTTTCAAAAAACAGGAAGGTGATATCAAATGCGAAACTCCCGATTCCGTTCGAACAGAGCGCGATCCGCGCCGTTGTACCTGGCCCTGGCCTGCGCCCTTGGCATCCAGTGCGCCGCCGGAACCGACGATTCGGAGGCCGGCTTGCTCGGCTTCATCACAAACGAAACCAGCGCCCTCAGCGCGCTGCTGCTGAAAGCCGCGACCGCCTCGGGCGTCGACTACGATCAGGACATGATCGACGACGCGAAAGAAGACCGGCTGATGCGCAAGTACGCGCCAACGCTGTACGTGCATCCTTCGGAGACCTCGGTGCCCGCTTCGGTGGACTGGATGCTGCGAATGGGTGGCGCACAGATGAAACACAACTCGGATAATCTGTGCAAAGACAACCTGGTGCTCGACTGGGGCGACATGACGGCGAAGAATATGGGCGAGCAAACCACCCGCGGCAAAGGGGGACTGTTCTGCAAATCCACGAGCACGCGCTACTACTCCAGCCGGGATTACCCGGAAAATAAACGATTTTATCTGCGCGTGGCGGAACGACTGTATCCGGGCAATCTAAACGCGGCGAAGTGTTACGCGCGGGTCGGCCTCAGCGCGAGCTCGAATTCGCAGATCAAGTACCAGATCGAATACTGGTGGTTTTATACTTACAATCCCGCCGTGCCGGTCGCGACGACGGTGGTCGGCCAGGTGAAGGGGGGACAGCACCAGGGAGACTGGGAACATATCAAAGTGAATATCAAGGCGGATGAAAGCGTGCACTCCGTCGATTACGCGAGCCACGGCCATCCCAAGAGCTACGCAGCAAACCATTCGAAGCTAAATCTTGTAGGCGGTTTCCGGCCCGACGTGTACAGCGCGCGATACTCCCACGCAAGCTACCCGGATGAAGGCAGCCATTGGCGCGTTCTGGCGGGCGGGCTTGTCTTCGCAAACGATGAAACGAAAAGAGATCCCCGCGGAATCAAGGTGATCAATTGCGCGAGCGGAAATCGTCTGGTGAACGTCGGAAATTCCCGGCACATGACTCCTGGCAATGAGTGGATTAAATATCGCGGAGCCTGGGGCACCAAAAAAGTCATTACCAGCATTCGGGCGGACAGTGGCCCCACCGGCCCCCGCATGACCGGCATCAACTGGAATACTCAGGCCAGCCTGAGCGGGCCGAGCAGCGTGAGTTTCGCTTCGGGATCGGAGACGCAGAAAACTCTGACTTACACCTTCTCACCGCGCCTGGCGACGAAACTCGGTTCAGTCCAAATCTCGGGCGTGAGTCTGTCGAGTCGCATCGACGCAGCGGTCAGTCACTCCGGCAACCGCATTACGGTTCGCCTGTACAAACGAGGCGATGTGCCATATGCGAATTATACACTGCGAGTGAATTATTCCGTACCCGTGGACGGCGATCCCGGACGGCGCAAGATTCTGAGTCGCACGAAAGGCATCAGCGTCTATTACGGCAATCCGCAAGGAGGCTGCGATTCTCCGAGAGAGCATCTGCGACAAATGAACGACTGCCCGTTCGAATTCGAGTAGCGAAGCGCTTTCCGTCGCCGGTCGAGGGCCGGCGACGAAAAGCCGGGCTGGCGACGAAATCCGCTATGTGTACCGACGATTTCAGTAGAGCGGATGCGCTTCCCATTCGGCCTGCTATATTCAGATCTTTTCTTCGCGAATGATATCGCGCGCGCGATTCAAGAACGCCAGCTCTTCGTCGCGATCGAAAGGCTGAACTATGCCGGCCCGGTAGCGCCGCGCGAGCTCCGCGTATTCCAGACTCCCCGCCACGGCGTAGTCGGTCTTCGCGCCGTGTTCGATGACCCGGGTCTCGCCGTCTTTCTGTACGACCAGGGCCCGGGGCGGGATCTTTTTGCCGCCACGAATCATGCAACCCGCCGTAACCATCGCCCCGTCGCCGATGACCGCTTTGTCCAGTACGATGCTGCCGATGCCGATCATACAACCCCGGCCGATTGTACAGCCGTGCAGCATCACGTTGTGGCCGACCAGCGTATAATCGCCGATCGTCATCGGGCTCTTCGAATCCACGTGCAGAGTCGTATTGTCCTGGATGTTAACGAAGCGCCCCAGACGAATCGTATTCAGGTCGCCCCGCAATACGGCCCCCGCCCAGATCGAGCTGCCCTCTCCGATCTCCACCTGGCCCTCGACGACTCCCGCGGGATGAACAAAGGCGCGATCATCGCCCTCGCCCCGCAGGGTCACATAATCGGCCCAGGTGCGGACGCTTTCGCCGGTAGGTGATTCGTTGTTCGTCATAAATCCACGCTAATTGATTGTTAGTGATTTCAGAGCTGGGCCGCGTTGTGATGTTTGTGCACCAGGTCCGTCACCCGCCCCGCCATCAGCGCCGGTAGATTCGCGAAGTTTTCGCCGCCGACCTGCACCGACTCCGGAAAGATATAGTCCGAAATCGTACGCGCCCCGACTCCGACGCCGAGCAGCACAATGCCGCGTTTCGTCAGATCAAGCGCCGTTTGTTTCAGACGCGCCGTATCGTCGCTTTCCATATCTTTTTGCATGGTGACCTTGCCGCGCGCGCCGCGAAAGTCGGAGATCATTACGATGATGCGCGTGCGCGCTTCGGGCGTAAAGGCGCCGGCCAGTTCTTCGAGCACCTGCGCTTCGGCGACCGTATCGCCGTGCCAGTCCCGGGCCATGCCGTAGAACAGCTCCTCTTCCCGTACTGATTCGGAGCCGGACTCGTCATTCAGATTTCGAAACCAGTTCAGATCGATCGCCTTTTTCATATTGGTCAGATCGGAATAACCCGCGACGCCGAAAGGCAGGCGGTGGTTCTCAAGAATAATCGAGCAGCTCATAATCGCGACGAGGGTGGCGATCGAATATTCGAAGTTAAAAATCCGGCGGCCTTTGTTTACGGCAAAGATGATCTCGACGCCTTTCAAGCGGTCTTCGTCGACGGTGACGGTGGTCTTATCGAATACCCGGCCGTCGCCCCGCCCCGCGAGGTACGAAAGATAGCGACGGGCGTCGACCCGGGATCCGTGCGACATATACCGCCGGTTGATGTCGATCTGCGGATCGAGCAGGCGATCGAAATCGATCGTGACCCGATTGATTTCGCCTTCGAAGATCTCTTTGAAATCTTCGAGCGTGACTCCGATGTTGTATTCCCAGAGCGCCCGGCGTTTTTTCAGGAATTCTTTGTAAAGTTCTTCGGTGCGATAACCCCAGGAACCGCCGCCCGCTCCGGGTTCACCCTGCCCCTGATTGCCCTGGGTGTCGGAACCGTACCAGGCGTCCTCGCCCTCTTTGGTATTGCCTCCGGTTTCGGGCGTATCGATATTGATCCCTTTCTTGAGATCCTGGCCCATCATCTTCGGCTTAAATTTGCCGGTATTGGCTTCCCGCCAGTGTTCTTCCTGGTCCCACCAGATCTTCTTCTGGCCGTTACGATTCTCGTTTAGTTTTTTTTTTAGGCTCAGCTTGCGAAATTCTTCAAGCAGATCTTCCAGCGGCAATCCCGCGAGCAGGCTTTCGAGCATCTTCGCGATGCGTTCGCGTTCGAGCGGATCCGAGATCTCGTTGATATAGGCCACACCCGCGCCGCGCAGCAGATAATCGTGCAGCAACCGGCGATCATCTTCCTGATTGGCCGCTGCCGGCCCGGACTCGTTCTCAAGCGAGCGATCGAGGCCGTCGCGCACGTGCTCGCACCAGCGGCGCAGGTTGGTCAGCCCGAATTGATAGGGCTGCAGATTACCCGAACCGATTTCGCGTTTGTCGGATCGCTCACGAATGGCCGAATGAAAATTGACCATAGCCCGCACCACGTCGCGAATCTTCGCTTCGTCCGCTTCTTCGTCGCCGAGTCCCAGGCGACTCGCCACAATTTCTTTGAGGCTGTCATCGTCCGAAAGCGGCGGCACGACCATCGCCGAGAATCGATTGCGGAAGGCCCGGCTTATCGAGGGTGTACTTCTTTGCAGGCGAAAGAATTTTTGCGCGAAAATCCGCGCTCCCGGCTGCAGATAGATGGGATCGGTTTCGCCCGACTCCGGCGGCAGTGCGAGAGCCCGCGCATCATCTAAAAGCATATTCAGCTTTTCGACCAGCTCCGGTCCGGCGGCCTCCAGGCCTTTTAACAGGATCAAATCGCCGTTGCGCACCGCAGCAGTCAGCGGGCCGTCCACCCAGCGGACGGCGTCCGTCGCCGCACTTTTTCCGTTCGCGCCGGCCTGCGCTTCCGAGTTCGGTTTGAGACCGCCCAGAATGTCGGCGGTGTGCATGCCGCGCGAAAGCGTAATAACCACCATGCGACGGCCGAGCAGGTCCGCAAAGAAATGCACGTAATCTTCCGGTTCCACGTCGGCTTCGCATTCCAGCAAAACGTTTTCGCTCATCTGCAGCGCTCGCGCGATCGCTTCAAGCACCGGACGACTCGCCCGCACCGGCGGAAACTCTTCGAAAGCGGCGTTTACACGGCTGCGAAAGGCCAGCTCGTCGCTCGCGCCTTCGCATTCGAGTAAAGCGCGTCCAATTTGAACCTTGCCTTCGCGTGAATTGATATGAATATCGATTTCGTCGCCGATCGCGCCGTGGTCGGCGATCGTTTCGAATTTTTCCGGCCAGGGCACGATGGGAGCGGGTTGAACGGCCGCGCTCGTCTGAGCCTGGCCACCCTCCGCCGATTCAGACGAAGCGCTTTCAGCCTGCGCCGGCGCCAGCGTTCCCTGGATCGCGTCGAACACGAGCCGCTGGTCTTCTTCGGTCCGAAAAGGGCGGATATAGATATCGGTGAGTTCTTCGACGGCCAGGCGGGACGCGGCGCTCAAATCCGAGGCCGATCCCAGACGGCCGGCCAGACGACCCAGGTTGCGAATATTGAAATGGTAGCGCTCCAGATCCTTGGATCCGACCTTGCGATCCACCAGCAGGCGCTCCACGCCGTCATTCGCCCGAACCAGGGCGTCGATCAAATCGCGGCTGAGTTCGGGATGCAGCCCGCTCAGAATCTCAACCAGCTCGTCATGCGGATAGGGATCGACATAAACGGTCGCGAAATACTTCTGAATCTCGCGCGGCAGATTCTTGCGGCCTTCGAAGCCTTCGGCGGGATTCTGCGTGGCCACAAAATTGAAGCCCGGGCCAGCGACGATTTCCGAGGAATCGCCTTCGAGCAGTTGCAGCCGCCGGTCCGTAAAGACCGAGTAAAAGCGTTTTAGAACTTCCGGCGGTGAAAGGTTCATCTCATCGGCGACGAAGGTGCCGCCGCGACGCATGGCGTAAGCCAGAGGCCCGTCCGACCAGACGAAGTTATGGGTGGCCGGATCGATACGGTAGGCACCCACCAGATCTTCCGGCAGCGTGTCTTCGTTGAAGCTGTAGCGAATGGTGGGGTGACTGCGGAGCTGGTTAATATAGTAGATAAGTGCGTTTTTGCCGACTCCGGCGTCCCCGACCAGCAGCAGATTGTAGCCCTGTTTGAGCGGATGCAGGATTTTCTGGAGATTCCGCCGGGTGGTGGGCGTCAATACGAGCCGGGTCTCCGGAATCCAGCCTGGATCCTCATTATAGAGGGGCATGTCGATTCCGGCAATATTCGTCGTCTGCATGAGCCTGAATGATTCATATTGACCGGTGAGTCAATATATAAACCGGGAACAATTGGCCGTCGACGAGCCAATCGGGGCCGCTGGACAGACTTGCCCGGTGTATCATAGCGGGTGGGTGTGACATTTTCGGCTTGCCGGCGGCCGATTTTTGTGTTAAAGGCTCCGCTCCCCACCCGTCCGGCCCGGCCGGTACTCCGACCCACCGCCAGAATACGAGTTCCTCCCACAGGGGGTGGGTGGATTCGCGGCCGGGGGCCAGGGCTGCGGCTGCAATATGGAATTGACTTTACGATATACGCATGTCCACAGCCATCATCGCGCATGAACACCGCCGCGCCCCTGACCGATGACCGCTTCTCCCGGAACCTCGCGTCGGAGCGCATGAGCCGCATCGACACCTCCGAAATCCGGCGGATGTTTGCGCTGGCCGCGACGCTTAAGAACCCGATCAATCTCTCGATCGGCCAGCCTCATTTCGCTGCGCCCGGGGAGATTCGCAGCGCAATCGACGAAGCCCTGGCGAGGGGCCAGACCGCCTATACCCAGACGCAGGGCATTGTAGAGCTACGGGAGCGTCTTGCGCGAAAGTTTCAGGAAGTGAACGGCTTTGCAGCCCATCCCGATCGCATTCTGATCAGCTCGGGCGTATCGTCGCTAATCCAGTTGCTCTTTCTGGCCACAATCGATCGCGGTGATCGGGTATTGTTGACCGACCCGGCCTTTTTGATCTATCGCAGCCTCCTGGAGTTTTTAGGCGCTGACATTGAATACATTCCCGAAGATTTCAGCGCCGCAGATATCGACGCCTATCGCGAAGGCGAGCGCGAAGCCGCAGCGAAGGATCGCTCCCGCAAGCCACTCAAACTGATCATTCTCTGCACGCCTTCCAATCCGTCCGGCCATATCATGTCGACCGAACAGCTGCAATTGCTGGCCGGGCTCGCCGACGAACAGGGTGCGCTGCTGGTCGCCGATGAAATCTACGAACTCTTCGACTATGAAGGTCGCTTTCAGAGCGCCGCCGCGATCTACCCGAACACCGTGACCTTCATGGGTTATTCGAAATCCTATAGCATGACCGGCCTGCGCCTCTCGGCCGCTACGGGCCCCGAAGCCGTAATCAAAGCGATGACGACGCTCCAGCAATATACAGTCGTTTGCGCGCCGGCGCCCGTGCAATGGGCGGGCATAGCGGCGCTGGACATCGATATGTCGCCGTACGTCGCCGAATACAAACAAAACCGGGACTACTGCCTGGAACGCCTGAGCGGCACGCTTGAATTCACTTACCCGGCAGGAGCGTTTTATATCTTCGCGCGCATCCCGGGAAACGATCGTGATTTTGTCGAGCGCGCGATTCGTGAAAAGGAACTACTGGTGGTTCCGGGGCGCATCTTTTCGCGCCAGCAGAATCGTGTGCGAATTTCTTATGCGACCGATCGTGCGACTCTGGAACGCGGCATGGACGCGCTACTGGAATTGATCGGCGATTGATCGCCTGTCAGCCGATCGCATTGCGGTCCGCGAATCATGATCGAAATCGTTCCCGACTATCCCCTGCCCGCGGCCTTCGTCTACGGAATCGCCGCGATTCTGGGTCTGATTCTGGGAAGCTTTTATACCGCCCTCGCTTCGCGCATCCTCTATTTCTTTTACGGCCCGGGGCGTAAACTGCCGGGCGGCCGCTGGCGACGCATCTTCTTCGAAGCTTCGCATTGCTTTCACTGCGGCCATCGCATTCGCGGCCTGGAACTCGCGCCGATTGCAGGTTATCTGCTGGCGCGCGGCCGCTGCCGGAGTTGCGGCCGGCCGATCGGACGGCTGACACTGCTGGGCGAAATCTTTCCGGCGATCCTCTTGCCGTTGCTGCTGGCCTCCGGTATGCATCCGGCGGGGACCCTGTTTACGGTGTTACTGTGCGGTCATTTGTATATCGCGCTTGCGACCGACTGGGAGCTGTTCTTACTCGACCACGAAAACGCGCTGTTTCTGGTGTTGTGGTCCGTGGCGGCGACCTGGGAGAAAACAAATCGTTCGCCTGAGGCGATGACGCAGCACGCTCTGGTTTGCGCCGTCGCGCTTCTGGTTTTTCTGGCGCTGTTTTTTCTCAGCCGAATGCGCGGCCTGGGTTTCGGTGACGTGGTACTTGGCGGTATTCTCGCGTTGCATGCCGGCTATCCCTGGTCCCTCCTGATGTTTCAGCTGGCCGCCGCCGGGAGCCTGGTGTACATTTTTGTGATCCAGCGCGATCGCCGGGCACCTGCACCCCTGGGCGCATTTTTTGCGCTGGCCTTTTTCGTTACGACGGTTGCCGAAGCGGTCTGGATGATTATGATTGGATCGAATTGACGGGCGGGAACCTGCGCTTATGCTTTTTCCGGAATCGGATTCAGCGGCCGTAGACGTAATTCAATCGCATATACACGCCGGGATTCTCGGTGATATACGCAATCAGGTCCTGGCGTTCGATCGCAAAGACCTCCAGATTCGAGGTCGCCTTAAAATCGAAACTCGCCGGTGCGTTCTTCTGAAGTTTGAATATCTCTCCGCAAAAATCTCCCGGTCCCAGCTCTTCAATCAGACGGCCGTGGGTCAGGACGTGCACCGCACCTTTCTTGATGATGTAGGCGTGATCGAAAGTCAGCCCCTGGCGAATCATCAAATCGCCGGCGCGCAGCCGTAACAAACGCATGATCAGCTCAAGCTGCGTTCTTTGCGAAGAGGTGGTCGAGCGAAAGAAACGCGACTTCGCCAGAGTTTCCCAGCTGCCGGTTTTACGAATTTCGTTCAGAGTCAGAAATTTTTGATTCAGGCCCGAGCCTTTGATGAAATTCAAAAACTTCGATTTCTCAATGGTCAGCGCCTCGACTTCAGTCTCCGCGAAGACGTCCGCGCCGCGAGGCTGGTCGTTCAGCAGCGATGCTTCGCCAAAGTACTCGTACGATCCGAATCGTTTCGAATCGCTTTCGGATTCGTCATGACGGTCCATTCCTTCCACGCGAACGTTGCCGTGCAGAATGATAAAAAATTTATCGCCCGGGCTGTTCTTTTCGATGATGCGCGATCCGCGGCCGAAGCTTTCATGTTCGACAATGCTCAAAAACTCGCGGGCCTTGGATATCGGGAAATCGCGGAAGATGTCGACATTCGCGAGCGCGTCAAGCATACGATATTCGGTTTCGTGTTTGGGCTGCGAGGTTTCCGGATACAGCGTGTTTTCGATTCCAAAACGCGCCAGGGTCATATGCGAATCGGGGGGCATATCTTTTTTGGCGATATGATAAAGCGTAATGCGTTTCTGGACTTCTTCCGGCAGCGTACTCAGATAAGCGATGCGCGTATGCAGCGGCGGGATCCCCGCCTCGTGGTAAATAATCTTGTGATGCCAGGGAAAATCCAGCAGATCCTGGTAACGGGTTTCGGTCAGTATACCCATATCGAGCAATTCTTTGAAGCGCTCGGGATCGTTGAGGTGATCGGAAGAGTAGATGAACGATTGATCCTGAAAGAAAAACTCGAAACTCAGACTTGGTATAGAGTGCAGCGCATAGCTGAAACGAAACTCGGCCCCGTTGATGATATAGGTTCTTCCGATTACGACCGGTACAAAGTCGAAGAGCGAGAAGAGTTCTTTGACCGGAATCCGTGTCAGGCCGTGGTACTTGCGGACGAAGGAATGCATGACCGTTTCGGTCGAATAGATCGTGATCTTGCCTTCTTCTAATATCTTCTGAAAAGTGCCCGCGTCATGATCGGCATGGCAATGGGTGAGAATGATGGAATTGATCAGCTTGGGATTGATATTCGACTGGCGCAGCCACTCCGTCGAATTCACGGGCGGATCGACCATCAGCCCCTGGTGATTGATCCACAGCAGGAAACCCGAGGTATTTTCCTCAGGATCGAATCCGTGACTGGGACCCAGGCAGGTAATACCCAGGAGCGGTGGATTGTACGTATGCGGAAGACGGGTGCCGGTATCGTAAATGATATTAAAATCCACGGTGCCCGGAATCTCCGTAGACTGGTCCCAGTCGGTATCCCGCAGCTCGAAGTTCCCGTTCGCCAGTTTACTGATCTGAACGTTGTTGATCTGAACCTGGTCGTCGCGAAAGATTACGAATTTCACCAGATCATCGAGCTGGCGATTGCCGCGGAAGTGCTCTACTTCGGCGACCATATTCGGAAATCCGACGCTGTTTTCGCCGTCAATGTATTCCGATCTCAGATCGATGATCTCGGGACCGAAGACTGACTCCTTTAACACAATCATCAGCTGTTCCCGCTGTTCGCGGGTACAAACGATATAGGTTTTTTTCTGTCGCAGGAAGTGGTTGTAATAGATCGGAAATTCAAGCTCCGCCACCGAGATTCCCTTCTCGACATGAAAGAAGTGATTGGGCAGAACAAATATCTGCGGAGCGCTGCGGGGCAGCAGCATCGTGTCTTTGATTGTTTCCGGCGGCGCGCCGAACTGGACGTAACCCACCGAGGTTTCGACCAGGATTCCACCCCGCGGCAGGCGAGTAAAAGGTGCCGAAAGCTGTACCTCGGTTACAGGCATTTCAGGCCGACCGACGCTCCGATCGAAATTTCCATAGCGGCTGAGTCATTCCGGATTCCTGACAGGAAGCCCACACTCTCCAGGGAATGTAAAAACAAAAGGAAAAAACGCGTGGCCCCGAAGTGGACGGGAGCAGAGGGCTCAGTATCAGGGGGGGACGGGAACTCCGGAACGTTTCCGGGCCAGGCTGCCCGGATTCAATCGCTTCTGGAAGGCCGGATACGGTCGACCGTCCCCGGTATCAGGTGTGCTTTTCGATGAAGCTCTTTAGTTTCGGTTTCGGCTGCAGGCCGACGATCCGATCCACGACCTCGCCGTCTTTGTAGAGCAGCAGCGTGGGAATTGAGGTAATGCCGAGTTTCTGCGCGACCTGCTGATTCTCGTCGACGTTCAGCTTGGCGAAGGTGACGTCGGGCAATTCCCCGGAAAGCTCTTCGACAATCGGGGCGACCATTCGGCACGGACCGCACCACTCGGCCCAGAAATCGACCAGCACAACGCCGCTGGACGTATCCTGATCGTAGCTGGAATCGGTGAATGTTTTAACCGCCATTGAGTCCTCGCAATCATCTTCCGGGGCAGGAAGCTAAAAGAAGTATAGCGACGTCGCCCGGCGAGCGTCAACCCTTCTTCTTTTTGCCGCCCTTTTTTTCAGACATGATCGCTTCAATTTTTTCCTTATTATTGTCCAATGCGATCGAGGCCCGCTGGAGATCGTCCTTCTGGCCGGTGAAGCCGTAGACCTTTTTTTGCATTTCGAAGATCTTCTCGATCACCTGCAAATCCGCCACTTCTTTCGTGCTCAGCTCGAATTTGCTGCGATATTCCTGGGCGGCGTTCTGGCTTTCGTCCATCATGAAGCGCATGTATTCCTGCAGCGGCCGGTAGTTCTCGTCGTTCGGATCCTTCGTGCGCTCATAACGCTTGAAGTCCAGCAGGTTGCGGGACAGGGTCACCAGCTTCAGATACATATCCGGAAAGAACCAGCGCCACTTCGAAGTCTCGCCCATGGCATGCCGGACGTTTTCGACGGCCTTCTTGAAGCCGGTCATCAGATGCAGTTTCTGAGCGGGCGTCATTTCAGACAACCCCTCCAGGCGCTCCAGATTCTCGGTCAGAGTCCCATCCAGGTCTTCGCCGACAATCTTCAGCAGATCGGTCATCCGGCTCGACAGTTCCTTACGCGCTTCGTTCAGCAGGCTGTCGTTTTTAATATTCTGAATCTGCTGCGACAGGCGCGACATCTGAACGAGAGTATTGGCCCGCTGAATCCCCAGAATGCCGGCCTTTACCTGAAAGTACGGATCGAGCTTCGCGCTCCGGCGGCCGGCGCCCTTGACGGTCGCAATTTCTTTTTTCAGATCTTCGGCCTGACTTTTGTATACCTTTGATCTTTCGTTATAGAGATATTTCTGCTCTTTGCTGACAGCCATATGCTTCGATCCAGCGGATCACTCCGCCGCTCCCTGAATTGGACGAAGGAAAGCGTTATCTTTTGTGCTTCGCCTGCGCGAATTCCCGCCCCGGTCCCGGTTCGCGCGGCTTTCCGGAGCAATTCGTGGTGGCGTTCTCCCCTGCTCGCCGAAATACTGTCACCTGCTGCGGCCGAAGCGGGGTTGCCTGCTTTCAGTATCGGCGCCGAAGACCCCGGGTTTCAGCCACGGGCCGGGCCGGACTTCAGTTTTTCGGCGGATCGCCGTAACGCCGGGCAGGTGAAATTATGAGCTTAGGACCTCTGGAAATCGCAGGAATCGTCGTTCTCGTGTTGCTGCTGTTCGGCGGAAAAAAAATCCCGCAGCTGGCCCGCGATCTGGGTACCGGTCTGCGCGAATTCAAACGCACGATGAGCGGCACCGAGAAGGAAATCACCGACGTGCGCCATGAAATTGAAGAACCGTCCGAACCCACAGAAAGCGTGAAACCCCGGACCCGTTCCGCCTCGAAAAAGAAAAAGACGCGCAAGGCCTGATCGTGACCTGAAGGTCGCTTCAAGAACCCATGGCAGCCTCACGCAAGCCAGGACGCAAAAAATCTACAGCCCCCGCGGGCAAGAAGCGGAAGACGAGCGCCGCCAGAGCGGCCGCCTCCGGAGCCAGCCGGGCGCGTAAGAAAAAGACCGCCGTCAGCCGTAAGAAAGCCGCCGCGACCGGGGCCGGCCGGAAAAAGAAAAAAACCGCCGGCCGGGCAGCCGGCAAAAAATCTACCCGCAAGCAGGCGACCCGCAAAAAAGCTCTGCCCCGGGTCGTTCCAACCGGCCGGTTTCGGACCGATCGTCCGGATACCCAATCCGCCCCCTCCGCCCCGCCGGATCAGTGGCCGCAGGATCCCGATCTTGACGCGCGGCGCCCCGGTGAGTCCCCGGACGCCCACGCCGATTCGGCACTTGCCCACGGTGGCGAGAATCACCAGGCTCACGACGACCAGGAATACGAACAGCCCGGCTACGATCACCTGCCGGATCCGTACGAACAGGAACAGGAAGATCGAGACGCCTATATGTCGGTCGGCGACCATCTCGAAGAGCTGCGGGTCCGCATCTTCTGGATGATCGGTGTGATTGCCGGCCTGGCCGGAGTCGCCGGTTTTTTCAGCGGCACCCTGCATGATTATCTGGTGATGCCCTACGCCGCTCTGACGGATCAGAATCTCATTCTGCAAAACGTCTACGGCCCCATGGAGATCTTCATCAAAGTCAGCGTGCTGGCCGCGGTGATCGTCGGATTTCCCGCGCTTGTATATATATTGTGGGGGTTCGTCACCCCCGCGGTCAGCAGACGCACGGCGCTCTATGGCCACCTGGCCGTAGCCGCGTCGGCGTTGCTCTTCTGGACGGGCATCGCGGTCTGCTGGCTGTATATTGTGCCGCTTTCGCTGCGGTTCTTTTTCGTGGGCATGCAGATGGACGGCGTGGATCCGATTCTGAGCGTGGAACGCTATTACGGCTTTCTCTTCGCGCTGCACCTGGCGACGGGGCTCGCCTTTCAGCTGCCGATCGTGCTGATCGCGCTCGGGGCTTTCGGTATTTTGACGGTCGCCTGGCACAAGCGGACCTGGCGCTTCGCGTTGGTGATCATCTACATATCTTCCGCGATCATCACTCCGCCGGATCCGTGGAGTATGCTGGGAGTGGGAACGCTGCTTGCGCTGCTGTATGTACTTTCGATCGGCGTGGTCTGGCTGATCGAACGCGGACGGCGTGAACGGTCTTGACCTTTTTTCCGATACGTGCGGAAATATGCCCATGCCCGACATCGCTTTTCATTGGTATTTCTGGAGCGCGATCATCGGAGTGGCCGTCGCTCCGCGATTGTTTCGGCGCGCCTGGCGGGGGGCGCTTCAGGCCGCCGCTCGTTGCGTGAGCTGGGGCCTCTGTCCTTTACTCCTGGCGTTCCTGGTGATCTTCACAGGCGAATTGCTGGGCTTCGGCAGCCTGTTCTCCATGAATATCTTCGATTATGAAAGTCCGTTCTCCGGTTACGGCCTGGCGGTCACGATCGGCCTGAGCTTTGGCGTGCTGGGGTCCTATATTCCGGCCCTTGATTTTGTTTTTTCCGCCGGGTCTCCGCGTCCGCTGATTGAAGGCGATATAAGTCGGATTTCACGTAGCTCGAACCGGGCGGACAATGGTCATGAATGAGGCCGGGGGTGCCGTCCGACCGCGGCGAACCCGGCGGTGCGGCCGCCGGAAACAGTCGTAACCCCGCGCCCTCTTTGGTCTCTAAAGGCCGTATGCTTCACTTAATCCGCCGCTTGTATATTGCGGCGCCGTTTTTGGTCGCCCTGCTGTTATCCGCTTGCGCACCAGATCCGGGGCGCGCCTTCATCGAATCTATCGAGCGGGCGACCGGTAAATCCGCGTATCTCAAACGCGAAGCGGTTGCCCTCGACCTGAATCTGCAATTCGGCGGCCAGGACCGGGTCGTCGGAACGATGATCTTCGAAACCAACGGGGACCGTTCGCGCATCGATTTTCGCGACGGAACCGTCATGCTCTTTGATGGAGAGGATGCATTGATATCGCCTGAAAACCATCCGGCGCCGAAACCGCGTTTTGAGTTATTGACCTGGCCGTACTTCGTCGAACTTCCGTTTAAGCTCAACGACCCCGGCACGTTTTTGGAAATCGAATCGAGCCGCACTACTGACGGACGTGAAATGCCGACCGCGCGTTTGCGCTTCGCGGAAGACATCGGGGATACTCCGGACGACTGGTATCTCCTTTATAAGGATCCGACGACCGACCTGCTGAATACGGTTGGTTATATTGTGACGTACGGACGGTCCGCGGCGGAAGGCGAAAAGAAGCCGCATTCGATCGTCTATTCAAAATATGTCCGGGTGCAGGGAGTGCAATTCGCGACCGACTGGAAATTCTATAATTGGAGCGCAGAACGCGGAATTTCCGGCGAGCCCATCGGACAGGCGACCCTGTCCGATATCCGTTTCGTAAAACTCACTGCGAAGACTTTTCGCCGGCCGGATTCCTATCGAATCGATACGCTGCCAGCTACCAAATAGAGCAGAATCGCGCTGAAAACGGCGTGCGGAGCCGGCGGGACTCCGGATGATATAGCTCCCCCATTGTATCATACCATGGGGGTGCGACATTTTCTGCTGGTGCGATGCGGATTTTTGTGGTATGTTGCCGCGTTTCTCGCCCTGGCCCGGCAGGGTACTCCGGCCCACCTCCAGATAACAAGGATCCACCCACAAGGGGGTGGGAGCGGGCTATAGGGTAGGGTCCAGGCCGCTGCCTGGCCGCGCTTCAGGCGAGCTTTTCTTTTTTCTCGCCAGCGGCTTTGGCGTTTTCTTTCTGCGAAGACTTGCCGCCTTCTTTTTTACCCGATTCTTTCTTCATAACGAAGACCGGCTGATCGTTGTTTTCGATCACGCCCGGAGTAATCACCACTTCTTCGACGTCGTCGCGCGAAGGAATCGTATACATCAATTCCATCATCACGCTTTCTACGATGCTGCGCAGTCCGCGGGCTCCCGCCTCACGCTCAATCGCCATCTCGGCGATTTTGATAATCGCGTCGTCGGTGAATTTGAGCTTCACGTCTTCCAGCTCAAATATGCGCTGATACTGCTTGAGAATCGAGTTCTTCGGCTCGGTAAAGATCGTTTTGAGGGTGTCGACGTCCAGGTCGTCCAGACCCGCCAGTATCGGCAGGCGACCCACGAATTCGGGGATCAAACCGTATTTCATTAAATCGTCGGGGATGACCCGCGCGAGCACTTCGCGACGACGCTGTTTGCTCAGGCGAATTTCTTCGGCGTCGCCCGGCTTGCGACCGAAGCCAATTTCGCGGCGACCCAGTCGGTTTTCTACGATCTTATCCAGACCGACGAAAGCGCCGCCGCACATAAATAGAACGTTCTTCGTATCGAGCGAAATAAAATCCTGGTGGGGATGCTTGCGACCGCCTTGCGGCGGAACGTTGGCGACCGTGCCTTCAATAATTTTCAGCAGCGCCTGCTGTACGCCCTCGCCGGACACATCGCGAGTAATCGAAGGGTTGTCGGTTTTACGCGAAATCTTGTCGATCTCGTCAATGTAGATGATGCCGATCTCGGCTTTCTTGATATCGTTGTCCGCGTTTTGAATCAGCCGCAAAAGAATATTTTCGACATCTTCGCCGACGTAACCGGCTTCGGTGAGCGCCGTCGCATCCACGATCGCAAACGGAACTTTCAGCAGTCGCGCCAGGGTTTGCGCCAGCAGAGTCTTGCCCGAACCGGTCGGGCCGATCATCAGAATATTCGACTTATCGAGTTCGATTTCGCCTTTCTTCTGATTCTGATTAATCCGTTTGTAGTGGTTGTAGACCGCCACCGACAACGCCTTTTTCGCGCGATCCTGGCCGATGACGTACTGATCCAGGATCGCTTTGATCTCGACGGGTTTCGGTAGCTCGCCCTGCAGCACGCCGCCGGTTTCCTGATCGGTTTCCTCGGCGATGATTTCATTACAGAGTTCGATGCACTCATCGCAGATATAAACGCCCGGGCCGGCGACGAGACGACGCACCGCGTCCTGCTCTTTGCCGCAAAACGAGCAATGGAGCTTTTCGCGATCCCCGCCTTTCTTTCGTACTGCCATGTGCGTTCCTATCCTTTCATCGAAGCGCCGGCTTCCAATATCGCCGGCGTTCGCCTTTCGCTTCAGCCTTCGCCGCCGTCCGACCGGGTATTGTCGATGACGTTATCGATGATACCGTATTCGCGCGCGTCGTTCGCCGACATATAAAACAAACGATCGATATCTTTCTCGATCTGCTCGAGCGGCTTATTCGTGTGTTCGCCGTAGATGCGGTTCAGTTTTTCTTTGATGCCCAGAATCTCTTTCGCCTGGATCTCAATATCGCGGGACTGGCCCTGCACGCCGCCCACAGGCTGGTGCATCATCACTCGCGCGTTCGGCAGTGCGGAACGCTTGCCTTTCGCGCCGGCCGCCAGCAGGAGCGACGCGATATTGGCCGCCTGCCCGATGCAGACCGTGCGAATGTCGGAACGGATATACTGCATCGTATCGTAGATCGCCAGGCCGTCGGTCACATAACCGCCGGGGCTATTGATGTACAGATAGATGTCTTTATCCGGATCGTCCGCATCCAGAAACAGCATCTGCGCGATCACAAGATTCGCGTAAACATCGTCGATCGGGTATCCGAGAAAGATAATCCGATCTTTCAGCAGACGGGAGTAAATATCGTAACCGCGCTCGCCGCGGCCGGTTTGTTCCCAGATTGTGGGTACTATCGCCATATAAATTTCCTGGAGCTTCCTTAAAAAGAATTCGTAAATATTCGGGCCTGAATCCGTCGCGGTGGACCGGCTGCCGTCCGCTTCGGGCGGGACCCGTTCTTCCAGAATACGGCCCGCAGTCGTGGATGACCCCGAAATTCCCCGAATCCACACCAGAAAAATACGATTCTGGCGGTCTGTCAAGAATCAGATATATTTCCCGCGAATGGGCCGGCCCCGAATTTCGTACACCGCGGCGAGGCGGGTGGGTCTGCCGGAGGACGACGCAAACCCCGGGCAAAGCGGCTCTCGGAACGGCCTGCCAGCGGCTGAACGGCGCCCTGAAACGGTCGGCGCGGCGCCGCGTCCAGCAGACGCCCGATCTCAGTTCAGAATGCCCTGCTCTTTCAGGGCGTCCAGGGGGACCTCTTTGCCCTTGCGCACGTCGGCGTTTTCGTAGATCCACTCCAGGCTTTTGACGTAGAGCAAACGACCGCGCACGTCATCGGCGATATTCTCGTTTTTCAGGATATCTTTCATTTGTTCCGGAGGCAGGAACTGGCCGTAGGTCTTCTCGATCTCTTCGCTTACATCCGCGTCGGACACTTCGATGGTTTCCGTTTCGGTCACCTCGCGCAGCACCAGGCGATCGTGAATCCCCTTGAGAGCGGACTCTTTCAGGTCTGCTTCCAGTTTGTCGCGCCCCATGCCGGAAAGCTGCGCCAGACCATCCATATCCAGATCCTGATTGCCCATGCGCTGCTTGATCTGCTCGAAGCGCTGTTTGACTTCATTCTCGACCACCGAATCCGGTACGTGAATCTTGGAGCCTTCGACGATCTGGCCGAGAATTTCGTTCATGGCCTTTTGTTTCAGGCCGGTCTTCGCCTGCTCTTCGAGCGTCTTGCGCACGGAATCTTTGTATTCGGCGAGCGTCTCAAATTCGCCCATGTCTTTGGCGAATTCGTCGTTGAGCTCCGGCAGCTCCGCGAACTGGCAGTCTTTGATCTTCAAATCCACGCTGATCTTTTTGCCCGCGAAATTCGGATCGGGGAAGGACTCTTCCATCTGCAGCTCGAAATTCTTCGACTCGTCGTACTTCATGCCGACGACCTGCTCATCGAGACCGGGCAGACTCTGGCCCGCGCCCAGCTGAAAGCGAAAATTTTCGTTATGAAACAGGCTCTTGCCCCCCTCCGCTTCTTTCACGTCGATGATGGCGGTCACGAAATCGTCGTTCTCGGCGCCGTCGCTTTCCATGCGGGTTTTGAGGGTAGAACGTTCCTTTTGCACGCGCACCAGCTCAGCCTGGATATTCGCGTCGCTGATCTTGCCCACGTCTTCGGTGACTTTGATCTTCTTGTATTTGCCGAGTTTGACCTTCGGCATACTGTCGTAGGCGCCTTTAAACGTAGCGCCTTTGCCGCGCTCGAAGCTCTCGATCTCGAAACGGGGCACGCTGATCGGCGCCGGGTCCAGTTCTTCGACGACGTCCTCGAAAGCCTGCGCGATCAATTCGCGGGCGGCGTCTTCGGCCACGCTGTCGCCGAGGTGTTTTTCGACCATGGCCAGCGGAACTTTGCCGGCGCGAAAGCCGGGTAATTTTATCTTGCCCTGCGCCTTTTTATAGGCGCGCTGAAACGCGGCCTCCACTTCTTCGGCGGTCGACTTGAGCGTAACCTCCGCCGTAACCTCGGTGAGCTTCTTGACCTTAAAATCCATAATCGTGATCATCCTGCACGGGCAATAAAATACCCGCCTTCCAGAACAAAGGCGGGTACGATACCATTAGAAATATTTACTGAGCGGGAAACGGGATTTGAACCCGCGACCCCCTCCTTGGCAAGGAGGTGCTCTACCACTGAGCTATTCCCGCGTTGTGCGAGCGAAGGGACTTGAACCCCCACACCTTTCGGCACCAGAACCTAAATCTGGCGTGTCTACCAGTTCCACCACGCTCGCGTGACTGAAATGGCGGACAGAGATTGCAGGATTTTCCAACCCGGTCCGCCAGTCAAACAGAAAAGGAATTTGAGGTCGGGTCGCGGGTCGAGTAAAAAAAAGAAGAAGTGTCACCCGCGCGATGCGCTTTGCGGGGGAAGTCTCCCCCTCTCGCCGGCCCGGGCCCGCGCCGGACTGCGCCCACCGCGGACCGCTCCGGCCTGGCCTGCGGCCGCCGGCTCACCCTCCTGCCCCGGCTACGCCGAGGTCTACGAGAAAGCCTGGCCCGAACTCCCGGTCCTCTGCTCCCCCCTCCGGATGTCGCTTGCACGTGGAAATCCGCGCGTGCCGCCTGCAGATCTTCGCGCCCCCTTTCGAAGAAACGCAGGCAAAAGCAATGATCGTTCGTCCAACAAAACGGTGAATCAGAATCCATCGCCAAAAGGCTTCTTAAAAATGACGCTTCCTGTGCGACTTCTTTCGCGACGATTCTTGCGAACAACGAAGCGCCGCGGCGCAGCTTTCGGAGCGCGTCCACTCTGCGCGCGAAACCACCGTCGTCGCCCGGCGCAGATCAGTGCAGCTCTGCTGTTCGTCGCGATCTGCGGGGCGCCCGCTCTGGCATGCTCGACCGTCAGCGCGACCAACTATCTGAAAGCGGAGTGGCGACACCGTTCTCTTTCAGGTTGCCCGCGGCCCTGTATAGACCGGGATTCCCCGGACTGCACAGTATCCTGCGCCCGGGTCTCCGGCCAGCCGGGCGGGGAGTTTCAGATCTATGCGCGCGGCGGCACGCGCATCGTAGCCGTCGGTCCCTGTTTGTTCCCGGTGCTCCCCAACGACGCACCGCTGCTGGACTCCGAATCGATCCTCCTCGCCGTCCGTCTGGACTTACGATCCGTCGCACCCGACGGATCGGTCGTTCGGCTGATAACGAGCGGTTTAGAGGCGAGCTTCTCGGACGGCAACCGGCTTTTGCCCGACGGCATCAGCTTTAGTGTCATCCATTCGGGGGGCACTGCCAGCTTCGCCGACTACGCGTCGTATAGTCCGGATTACGGCGAAGAGCTGAAAGCAAGCTATGAAATCGCGCCGCACGCATTGCTCGAATTGCCCTTTCGAAGCCGCACTTACGCCGGCGTAGACTGGGTGGAAATTCAGCCGCGCGTCGCGGTGGACACGGCCTCCGGAGAGCGCCTGACTGTGAAATCGCCGCGCGTGCGCCTTGTCCCCGCGCGAGACTATGACTACGATCCGTTTGAAGTCCCGCTCTACTTTGGCCCGGTGCATTGAGGCGCAGGATCAACAGTGCGGATGCACAACGGACATGAATGTTAGAAGAAGAATGCGGGGCTCAGGTCTCCGCTGATTTCCAGAGAAAAGAAAAGATGGGGCGAGTGAGGGGAATTGAACCCCCGACATCCAGAGCCACAATCTGGCGCTCTACCACTGAGCTACACCCGCCGTATCAATCCGTACATCACCGGGCGATGATATACGTTCCTTCCTGCCGATTCACGCACTGCACGAATCGGCTCACCCGGGCGCCATCGAGAGAGCCTCACCGGCGCGGAGTGTGCGCCAGGAGGGAGTCGAACCCCCGACCCGCTGCTTAGAAGGCAGCTGCTCTATCCAGCTGAGCTACTGGCACCCGGACCTTCGGGATGATTGGATTCGAACCAACGACCCTCTGCTCCCAAAGCAGATGCGCTACCCCTGCGCTACATCCCGTACTATCTGCGGCACGAGATGGTCGACTCGGGGGCGAGCCGCCGGGCGAACCACCACGATCCCCGCAACCTCTATTCTACGGCGGGGCGGTGCGTCTATTAAAAAAGGCCGGCAGGGTCCAAAAAGGCCTGTCAGGCACTGATTTCCGCCCCCGCGCCCGGTCGATATTGAGCAGTATATGAGCCGTACGACACTCTGGGAGAGCCTGCGCATCTTCCGCAAGGCGCCGGAAGAAGAGATCATGGAATTCCTGCGCACCTGCCCGGTGTTCGAAGGCATCCCTGACCGGGGACTGCGCCAGATCCGCGAGATGTGCCACCTTCGGTATTATAAAGAGAACGAACACATCTTTCGCTACGGAGAACCAGGCGTGGGTCTCTATATAGTCCTTGAGGGCCAGGTGGAAATCTATCGACTGGAAGCCGGCGACTACCATCGCCAGTTCACAGTGCTGGGTCCCGGCGATTTTCTGGGCGAACTGGCGCTGCTGGAAGACCTGCCCCGCACGGCTTCCGCCGCATCGCGCGGCTATTCCCGCGTAATGGGTTTCTTTCGCCCGGATTTGCTGAGTCTGATGCAGCGCAATCCCCGCCTCGGCAGCTTGATCATTATGAATATGGCGCGGCTCACAGCCCGCCGCTTGATCAATACGAACGACGAACTGGAACAGCTGCAGCAAACCGTAAGCCGCCAGCCGGAGGGCGGGCTCTATAATCCAGGTCCGGGGCTGCCGGATTGATGCGAGCCGAAACGAACAAACTCAAGCGCACCCGCATTCGCGGCGACATCGCGAATTTCCTGGTCCAGCTCTTTTTCCTGGCGCTGCTGGTCGCGTTTATCGCGTTTATCGTCGCGGGAGTTACGACCCTGGCGATTCCAATCGGCATCGCTTTTCTGATCGCGCTGGCCCTGACCCCCGCTGCGGATTTTTTAGAGGGCATCGGCATCCCGCGCTTTTTCGCAGTGCTATTCGTATTGCTGGCGATGATCGCCGTCGTCATTCTCGCGACGAATCTGTTTTTGCCGCTGCTCCTCGGAGAAGTGCGCGGCCTCGCGTCGGAACAGGCCGTTTTGCAGCAGCGCGCCGGCCAGGCCCTCGCCGGATTGCAGACGCAGCTGAGCGGCGTACTGCCGGAGCGGGTGACCGCAAGTCTCAATCCGGAGACCGCCATCCCCGCGGTCACCGCCCGACTCGGCGCTATGTTGCCCCGGGATCTGAGCTTCCTCGGCAATTTCGTGACCTATCTATTCGTAACGCCGATCATCACCATCGTCTTTCTCTGGCAGGGTCACGAGATCTTTCATCGCCTGATGTATATGGTACCGAATCGTTATTTCGAGATGGTCATCCTGCTCGTTTATAATATCTACGAGAGCATCATCGCCTACATTAAAGGGCTGTCGATCCAGTTCGTGATTCTCTGGACGGTTTTCAGCTCCGGCTTCTATTTGATCGGCCTGCCCTACTGGCCGGTGATCGGCCTGGTCGCGGCGACGGTGAATATCATCCCCTACCTGGGCCCGGCTCTCGGCGCGATCCCCGCACTGGCCATCGCCCTGCTGGAAAGCGGGGGCGCGGGCGGCGCAAATCTGATATTGCCGACCTTGCTGGTAATCGGCTTCGCTCAGCTGATCGACAACGCGCTGATCCAGCCGGTAATTCTCGCGCGTTCCGTCGAATTGCATCCGCTGATCGCCATCATGGCGGTCATCACCATGCAACAATACTTCGGAGTGATCGGCATGGTTGTGGCGATCCCGCTGGCGAGCATCGTCATGGTCTCGATCGAAATTATGTACCGCCAGTTGAAAGCCTTCGGCATTATCTGAAGCGCGGCGACTCGAACAACACGGCGTCCCACGAAAGCGATCGTGTTGCTCGAGAGTGATTCCTGGAATCGGTGAAAAGCGCGGCGCCAGAGAAGCCCCGCGCCTGACGCATGGGGCCTATTTCCCGCTTTGCAGCTGCGGCAGGTCCCGAAACAGGAATTGCTTGTACTTATCGTGCACGTTCAGGATGTAGCCGAGCGAAGAGCAGAATTTCACGAGCGTGCGAATAAAGACGTATTTGTCTGCGTTTACGATTTTGCCGTCCGCGTCCTTCTGGGATGCAAGCAGCGTGCGAATCTTGCCGATGAAAGCGGCGCGCACGGCGGTATTGTAGCCCTCTTTCTTGTAACGATACGGCGCGAGCTCTTTAATAAAGCCCTTCGCATACCGGTAGAATTCCTCAACGTCGCCTTCGATGCGGTTCTGCTCTTCGCGCGTGAACGTGCTGATATAGCTGCGCAGCAGCGTCAGCGAAGCGGCCAGCTCCACGTCCCGGGTGTGTTCCCGGGCCAGCTTGTAGAAATTCGATTCCATGCTGACGTCGATGAAGTACTCCCAGGTATCCACGCTGGTTTCAACAGTGTTCAACTCTTCGATCGTCGGGGTCGGCGTCTGAGGGGAGCCGGAAGTCTGCGTGGAAGTGAAAGTAGAGGTCATTGGAAATCGCCGGGCTTATGCTTTCTAAACTACGCATCGCCCTCGATTTATCAATCAAATTTCGGTTTCCTTTTCTACTTTACCGCGAAAACAGGCGGAATGATCTGTCCTGATCATGCTCAACATCAGCGACGAAATCAGTATATCCGAAATCAAAGCCCGCGAGATCCTGGACTCCCGGGGCAACCCCACAGTCGAAGTCGACGTTTATCTGGAAGACGGCTCCGTCGGCCGCGCCGCGGTCCCTTCCGGCGCCAGCACCGGCGAACATGAAGCCATCGAATTGCGCGACGGCGACGCGAAACGCTACCTCGGTAAAGGCGTACAGAAGGCCGTCGAAAACGTACACACCATGATCGCCCCGGCCCTGGTCGGCAAAAACGTCTTTCGGCAGCGCGAAAACGATCAGTTGATGCTGGCCATCGACGGCACTCCGAATAAAGGCAAAGTTGGCGCCAATGCCATTCTGGGTGTGAGCCTGGCGATGGCCCACGCCGCCGCCGCGTCCGCCGGCCTCCCGCTCTATCGTTATCTCGGTGGCTCGAACGCCTTCGAACTGCCGGTGCCGATGATGAACATCATCAACGGCGGTAGCCACGCCGACAACAACGTCGACTTCCAGGAATTCATGATCGTACCCGCCGGCTTCCCGACCTTCTCGGAGGCGCTGCGCGCCGGTACCGAAATCTTCCACGCTCTGAAGAAGCTCCTGCATGACCGGGGCCTGTCCACGGCGGTCGGCGACGAGGGCGGCTTCGCTCCCGACCTGAAAAGCAACGCCGAAGCCCTCGACGTGATCGTGCAGGCTATCGAGCAGGCCGGTTACAAGCCCGGCGAAGAGGTCCTGCTGGGTCTCGACGTGGCAAGCTCCGAGTTCTACGATAAATCTTCGAACAGCTACAAACTCGAAGCGGAAAACGCGACGAAATCCGCCGACGAGATGATCGACTTCTACGACGAGCTGTGTGCGAAATATCCGATCATCACGATCGAAGACGGCCTGGACGAAAACGATTGGGACGGCTGGAAGAAGCTGACCGACCGGCTCGGCAAGAAGGTTCAGCTGGTCGGCGACGACCTGCTGGTCACCAATACGAAACGTCTGAGCCAGGCCATCGAACAAAACATCGCCAATTCGATTCTGATTAAGGTCAACCAGATCGGCTCATTGACCGAAACTCTAGATGCGGTGCAAATGGCCGGCCGCGCACGCTACACTTCCGTCATCAGCCACCGTTCCGGCGAGACCGAAGACAGCACCATCGCGCATATCGCGGTGGCGACCAACGCCGGACAGATCAAAACGGGCTCGCTCTCTCGTTCGGATCGCGTCGCCAAGTACAACGAACTGCTGCGTATCGAAGAGGATCTCGGGGAAACGGCCCGTTATCCTGGCCGGGCCGCCTTTTTCAATCTGTCATGAAATCACGATATCTCTTTCTCCTGCTGGTAGCCGGCGCGACCCTTTCGGGATACGTGCTGGTTTTCGGAGATCAGGGATATCTCATGCAGACGATGGCCGAGACGCGGCTCGCCGAAACCCGGGCCGCGATCCGGGGTCTGGAAAAAGAAAACCAGAACCTCAGCAAACAGTACGCACGTCTGAAAGAGCGCGCCCCCGAAGACGCCGGCCCGGGAGGCGAAAGCCCGGCGGTCGGATCCGAAATCAGCGGCACGGCGACGATCCTCAAATTTGAGGATGACTCCGGTAAGACCGCCGGGCCCGGCGGGGAGCGGGCGGGACAGGCGGCTGCCGGCGGGTCGCTCTCGATCGTGGAAGCCCGGGCCCTCTTCCTGACCGGCATGTTTTTCCTGGCGATTCTGGGCTACTACGGAATCAGTCGCCTGGAGCGCATACTGCACTCCGGCTAATTCGAGCGCATAATGCGCTCCAGCTAATTCGAGCGCATACTGCGCTCGGTTGATTCGAGGTCATTCAGATCCGTGCCATCTGTGCCATCCGTGGCAAAAAACAGATTGGTGCAAGCGCCAGGACCCAAAAGCCGGCCACGGATGGCACGGATTTCACGGATATTTATGTGCGGAACCAGCGCACGCCGCTCCGTGCCCGGATCGTCGTTGACGGCCGACCCGCCCCTGCTTAGCTTACCCGTATGAACTCAGACTCTTTGAATCCGCTGCACACCCAATTGATCGGCGGCGACACGCACGCGACCACCGATATCCGCATGGACGACGGCGACAAGAAGACCGACGAAAAGCCCAACCCGATCGCGGCGAAGATCGAAGAGAAGCTGCTCGAACAGCGCAAGATTTACCTCTGGGGCGCCGTCGAAGACAAATCGGCGCGCTATATCGTCGAACGTATGCTCTACCTGGAAGCGGAAGATCCGGGCAAAGACATCACGCTCTACATCAACAGCCCCGGCGGAGTGATCACCTCCGGCATGGCCATCTACGACACCATGCAGATGATTTCTTCGGACGTCTCGACCGTATGCATGGGACTGGCGGCCAGCATGGGCGCGCTACTGCTCTGCGGCGGCGCAAAAGGCAAACGTTTCGCCTGGCCGCACGCCCGCATCATGATTCACCAGCCGTTGATTTCGGGCCAGATCGTGGCCCCGGCAATCGACATCAAAATCCAGGCCGAAGAGATTCGCAAGATTCGCGACGAGCTGAATCGCATCATCTCCGAAGCGACCGGCAAAACTCTGGAACAAATCGAGCACGATACCGATCGCGACTATTACCTGAACGCGGACGAAGGCGTCGAGTACGGCATCATCGACGGCGTTTCCAAAAGCGTCTGAGCGGATTCCAGTAAACGATCACGGCCGCCGCTTTTCAAACAGCCCGGGCTTTGCGAATTCGAAGCGAAGAGCGGCTTCGCCGGACGGCTTATGTCTTCGGCGCTTCGGCGTCGATGACCTGAAAGGCTTCCGCCGGCGTCGTCGCCTTCAGAATATCCACGCGGACCTGCTCGTTGTTAAACAGCTTCGCGATGGCGGCCAGCACCTTGATGTGTTTTTCGAATTTCTTTTTCGGCATCAAGAGCAAAACGACGATCTGCACGGGGATTTCATCCACAGCCTGAAAATCGACGCCGTGCTTCAGAATGCCCGCAATCCCGACCACGTCCGGAACGTATTCGGAACTGCAATGCGGAATAGCCACACCCACGCCAATGCCGGTGGACATGGATAGCTCCCGTTCCTTCAGCGTACTCCAGATGCTGTGACGATGTTCGGTGAGGGGTGTGTTTTCAATGCAGCGATCGAACAGGGATTCGATCAGCTGCATCTTATCGTCAAAGACCTGGTCGAGAATCAGCAACCGGTCTTCGGGGATGATATCCTGCACATCCATTTCAGTACACCATGAATTTCGGAGCCGCGCCCGACGCAACTATAAGTGCAGCCCCAATCTTCGCAGAGCGACGGCCAGTCCCTCGCTGAACAGGAGCCCCGCCAGGCAGGCTGGAAACAACACAGCGGCTGTTCCGGACGCGCCGTCCGCCGCCAGCACAAAGCCGACGATTCCCAGCAGCCAGAAACCGCCGCGCGCGAAGACGGCCGACGCGGCCAGATACGGACGCGACGGGAAAAACAAAATCAGGGCGAAGAGCGCAATCAATGAATCGCGGCCGGGTCCGGTGGCCCCCAGCAGGCTGACGGCGATGGAGAGCCCGAGCAGTACCAACAACGCGGGAGCGTATCGCCGAAAATGCAACAGCAGGGCCAGCACCACGTGCAGCGCCAGGACCGCGGGCGCCCGCTCGGCGGCCAGACAGCCGCCGTACAGATTCAAACCAGCCGGCAGGCACGCCGCCATTTCACCCGGTGCCGGGGCGGCCGCCGCCGTAAAGATTTCGAGGGGCCAGACCAGGGTGCTGAGGCCCACAAAAACGAGGGCCAGAGCGCCGGGATGAAATTCTTCCGGAGCATCCAGCAAGAGCAATAGAGCGAAGGCCGCGCTGACCGCGAGCGCCCAGTACCGCACCGCGGCGGCATCCGCCGGTATGAGAAGCGTCAGAAAGAGCAGCTGACCGGCAAGAAAGACGACCCGGCCGGTGCGATACAGACCGGCCAGCTGCGCGGCACCCGCGCTTCCCGCAGGCTTTGCGGACGACTGCGCTGGAGTTCCACGGCCGCGGCCTTCCAGGAGCCAGCGCAAACCGGAAATACCGGCCACAAGCCCGAGCAGCCAGAGAAGGACGATGCCATATCCGTCGCCAGCCGGGCTCTCTCCCACCGGGCGGCCGTGGGCTTCGAATCCGATTCCGGCCAGCACCAGCAGCGGCGCCACGGCGGGCCAGATCAGGGTCCGCATCCAGAAACGCAGCGCGCCGAAGCCCCGAAGTATCTTCGCGGTCGAAAGCGCGGGATCAGATTCAGAACTGGCGGCGTCCGGATTACTCATGTTATAGAAGGCTCAGCAGACATTCCGGGCCGGCAACTGCGCCGCCGCCCTCAGCTCCGCAATGGTCGCGCTCAGTGGAATCCCGCTTTCACAAACGAAATCACAGAGCCCGCACTCCAGACAACGATCGGCGCGAAACTCCTGAACGCGATGCTTTTCCAGCAACGAGAACGGCCGTGCATCCACCGGGCAGGCCTGTTGACAGGCCATGCAGGCCGTGCAGGGCAGAGCCGCGGCACGCGTCGGATGCGGGTCGCGGCTGAGAATATGCAGGCTCACCGGCGCGAAAATATTCTGGTGCCGCGGACTCTCCCTATCCAGAACCGCGGGCGGGTTTTGAATCAGGTTGCCTTTTACCACCAGGCGCGGCTTTTGCGACGAGCGCTGGCCTTCCGGGAGCTTTTCCTGAAAGAGCAGTTGCAAATCATAGCCGTTGATCAGGCGAAAGAGCTGGCTGTGCTTCCCGTTCGCATCGCGCAACACGGTCAAGCGATCCGTAAAAGACCGGCCTTCAAACAGCCAGTCCAGAAGTGCGACGAGGGTCGCCGGCCCGAGAAAGACCACCCCCTGCTCCGCAAGGCTGCGGGTCGGCTCAAGCTTAGAATGCCGCGCCTTCGCGCCGACCCGATCGATCAGAACTTCGGGCAGCGTTTCGCCGTAGTACTCCGGGCCGGACGATCCGCGCGGCGCCACCTGGCAGCTCAGCTGCGGGTGTAGCCGGGTCAGGAATTCAACAAGGGCCTTCAATTGCGCTTCGCGGGCGGCGAAATAACGAGTCCAGTCGATCCCGCCTTCCCCGTCGCGGCGGGCGATAACAACTCGCGGCGACACGGCTTTCAAAGCCTGTTCGAAAAACGCGCTCAGCGAAATTCCGCGAAACTCAAGCGAAGGCACGCCTGATTCGCGTAATGATTCCAGAAAGCGCTGACGCAGCTCACCGGGGTCCGATAGCTGATTGAGGTCCGCGAGGGGACCGTCGCCGGATTCAGCGCCGGGATCGGAAACCCCGAAACGCACGGCCCCTTCGGTCTTGAGAGTAAAGACGCCGGAAGCGGCGTCGTAGTCGATGATGCCGGGCACCGGCGCCAGCAGCGGAAAACCGGCGGGATCAGATGCAATCGCCTCGCCGGCCTGTACGCGTCGCGGAAGCTCGGCGTCCGGCGGCGGTTGAAATGCGAAACCGGTCTCGGGTTCCGAGGCGGCGATTTTCAGCCGCCCTGGAACGGAGGCACCGGAAAAAACAGAAACAGGCGCGCTCAGATTCGGAAGCGAAAGATACGGCCGACTCGCGCCTGTTCGGATATTTCTGAGAAGGGAGACGGCCAACGGCTCAGGAAGATCGTACGGGTTTCTTTACGATGTAGATCTCGTCTTTGATCGGCAGTTCTTTTTTCAGGTTTTTGATATAAGGCAAGAGATCGCCCATTTCCTGGTAGTCTTCGCAGTTCGGCTGCATCCGTCGGGCGACGGTGAAGTACTTATAGAGCTTCTCTTCGCCGGAACGCTTCGACCACTTCTTCTTATTACACCGCACTCTGAGAATGTATTTGTCGTGTTCCGCTTCGTACTGGCGAACGACGATACAGTGAGCGCAGTTGGCGCAGTAAACTTTTTCACCTGCAGGCATCGATTACTCCTGAATTACTGGAGGCACCCTGCTCCGCCGGGGCGGGAAGCAAAAAAGGTGCCAGTTTAGCTATAATTTTTATGTCCCGCGCCCGATCAAGGTTTTTTCTGATTGGGGTCTTTCTTCTCGAAGAAGGTGGTGTGAATATAGTTCTGGATGTACTCCATCTGCTCTTCCGGAATGCGATCGAATTGGAGCCCGATGGATTTGCCCGAAACGCGAACGACCGAGCACGGCACCGCCAGCGCCTGATTGCCCAGGCGAAGTCGCACCTCGATCTGATCGCCCGTATACATGGTGGAGCGGGTGTTGATCGACAGCCCCCCGGTTCCCAGGTCGGTGACGGTGCACTCGACGGGCTGCGACTGCCCCTTCAGCACGAACTCCGCAGGGATATTCACTCCTGTGCGGGCCTTTTTGCGTTTCTGCTGGGCCGCGTCCCGAATCTGAACGGAGTCATCGAAGAAGGATTGGGACGCCATGGGCCAGACTCTACCAGGCGTAGATTGGTTGTCAACATCATCCAACCCGGCGCCTGCAGCATCAGCCCCGGGCGCTTCCTGATCAACGTACGCGCTCGAGGGTCAGCCGAAATCGCCGGCGCCCTGCAGGCGAAAGATGAAGCGACGCACGTCGCCGCGATCCGCATCAGCCCGGGCCGCCGCGTGCACCGCCAGCGGCGCTGGCCGACCTGCGAGCAGGCTCCGAGAAAAATCCGCCAGGAACGCGGAAGGCCGGTCCGCCAGGCGACAGACGGGATACAGGATCGCACCGCTCTGATTGCGAAAATAGGTCTGCTCGCCGCCCGCCAGACAGGCGGCGAAAACCAGGCAACGCCCGCTGTTATTCGACGGCCCCGCGCCGGTCGGGGCGAAGAACGGGGCCCGGCCGTTTTTGGTGTCGATGACAGGATGGCCGGCGACCGATTGGCCGTGCCCGTAATAGAAAACCAGGTCGTGCGAATCGTACAGCTCGTACCATTCATGATCGCCGAGCGTCCGGCCGACGAAGCGCGCGGGGCCGTCATATTCCTGCATGATTGCGAAGATCGCTTCGGCTTCGCGGCGGGCGGCCGGAAGCGCGACTTCCCCCGCTGGATTGAACCATACCAGCTTGCGCAGCGCGCGTCTCTTCTGTGGCCATTCCGACGACTCGTCTTCCGCGGAACCGCCAGCACCGGCCGCTTCCAGCGAAATATTCCGCGAAGCTTCAGACGAGGTCGCAGCCAGGCTCGCGTCCTGCGCGTGCATTCGCAGGATCGGAAAATCCCGCGACCATTCGCCGTCGACTGCCAGCGACTCCACCGGAGGCGAATACGATTCGCGGGATACCAGCCGCAGGCCGCCCATCGCCCGAGCGCGCTGACCACAGGCCCGCAGAAAATCGCGCAGCTCACGATCCGCGGGTTCCCAGAAAATTCGTTTTAGACGATCGGCGACCTGTGGCCGGGATCCTCGCGAAACTTCCATGGATTCGGTGGATCGCTCCGTGATGGACGCATCCAATTCTTCCAGCAGGCTTTCGCGCGGCGTAAAACCGATCGGGCCGGCGTATTCCAGAACGCGATCCGCTTCGAAGAGTTGCGCTCGACCGGGACCGAATGCGAGAATCGGCCAGCTGGCGTGCGCGGGGGGCACGACTCAGGCGGCCGACTTTTGAGATGCGAGGCCGGGAGCGCTGGCCGGCGGCGCGACTTCGGCGGCCGACGCGGAGCCGCTCTCCGCATGTCCGGCTCCGAAGGCTTCCCGCAGGGAAAGCAGCGCCACATAAAAGAAACCCGCGCCGTACAGCACCATCAGCGGAGCCAGCATCGTAAAATTGAGCTGCACCGAAAAGTATACGCAGGTCAGGCAATAGAAGCCCATCAGAAATTCCAGCGGCACCAGAGGATCCAGGGGCTGGCGATATTTATTGCGTTGCGTAACGCTGTCCGACTTCGATTCAATGCGGAGCTTGGGCGTACGTTTGAACGGCGATTTGACGCCCAGCAGGGCTTCGAACCAGGCGCGCGTATTCGAAACTGCGATGCCCGTGCCGATCATAATCAAAAACGGAAGCCAGCGAATGCGGCTCTTCCAGTCGGGATACAGATCCTTTTGCGAGACGACGTAAAAAATAATCGGGCCCAGAGTTCCGATGCTCATCACCGCGGCGATGCCCAGGACGATCGTGATCGGCAGATCGGTCAGCGCATAGCTGGTCCAGCTACCGACCATCAGCAGCGGCAGCGCAAACAGCATATTCAGGATCATGAGCGGGTGCATGGTATAGCTGAGCAGATGAACGAGCGCTTCGGCTTTGATTTTGAGCGGGATATTCGCCTGGAAAATGCGCGGCAGCAGTTTGATCGCCGTTTGAATCGAACCTTTGCACCAGCGAAACTGCTGTGACTTAAAACCCTGCACGGTCGGCGGCAATTCGCCTGGATTCGATACGTCCTTGAAATAACGGAACTTCCAGCCGGCCAGCGCCGCGCGATACGATAGATCGAAGTCTTCGGTCAGCGTGTCGGCCTGCCAGTTGCCCGCCTCGACGATGCAGCGCCGGCGCCAGACGCCGCCCGTACCGTTAAAATTCATCCAGAGCCCGGCGGCGTTGCGTGCGGTCTGTTCGATCATGAAGTGGCCGTCGATGCCCATGGACTGGGCCCGGGTCAGCACCGAATAGTCGGTATTGATATGCCCCCAGCGGGTTTGCACCATGCCGACTTCCCCGTCTTCGAAATACGGAATCGTTTTCACGAGAAACTCTTTCGCCGGCAGAAAATCCGCGTCGAAGATGGCGATGAATTCGCCTTTCGCCTGAGCCAGACCCGCCTTGAGCGCGCCGGCTTTGTGGCCCACGCGGTCCGTGCGATGAATGTGCTGAATATTATAGCCGAGCTTGCGATAACGGGTGCAGATCCCCTGGGCTTTTTCGCGGGTTTCGTCGGTCGAGTCGTCGAGGACTTGAATTTCGAGTTTGTTTTTGGGCCACTCGATTTCAATGGCGGCTTCGATCAAACGATCGACGACGTAGAACTCATTATAGATGGGCAGCTGGACGGTCACCTGCGGAATCGAACGGGCCGGGGTCTTTTTCAGATCGAACGCCGGAGTGCCGTCGGCGCCGGATACGCAACGCTCCGGATTCTTGCGCGAAAGGTAGATCATCAAAAAGGCGTGCAGGCCGAAGGCGAAGAGCAGCAGCACGTCCAGCAAATAGACGGTGAATATACTATAGAGAAGAATGTCGGAGACGAAAGTCATAAGGGGGGCACCAGCCAGCCACGATTTTTCCTGCCTCCTGGCTGTCAACTCAATGCAAAATGCAATATGCTGATACGCTGCTTGCGGTAGTCGCGGCGTTCGTGCTCGGCGATGTACAGCGGAGATTCGCCGGGTGTGGTCGCCGCGCTCGCAGGCGGATTGTATTCGCCGGGACCGTGTACGATGAACCAGAGATCGAAGCTTTCACCCGCGCGCGATATTCGTCGAGCAGCGCCCGGGATTCCTCGGAGGGATTCGCCAGATTGTGTACGAGTCGATCTACAGCGTCCGATTCGCCCCCGTTCCCTTTCCAGAAAGAATACGGAGGATCCAGAAACACGACACTCCGGGGATGACGAAAGATTAACGGCGCCATGCGGCGAAAATCGCGACGATGGATGCGAACGTCGAATTCGCCGCGCTTCGCCTCGGAAATTAAATGCGCCAGCCGGCCGCCGTCGACCTCGGCCAGATGTACCGCGGCGAAACCACGGCTGAAGGCTTCGAAGGCCATCTGGCCGGAGCCGGCACAGAGATCAAAGAAAGCGTAGTTTTCGAGCTCCGGCCCCAGGCGACCTTCCAGAACCTGAAAGATCGCTTCTTTCACCAGGTTGAGCGTGAGATGACTGTTGCCCGACACCGGCGGCGGCGGTTTGATTTTTCGGCCGCGCAGGCGGCCCTTTTGAATGCGAAGAGATTCCAATTTAACCGCGGCGACGGTATTCGTCTATGTGCTGGCGATCGCGATTGCGCCGCAGATTGCGCACCTGGCTGGTGTAAATCAGGGTCCCCAGGACGCCCAGCAGCATCGAGCCGATAATGACTTTATACAGCTCGAAGCGCTCGGAATAAAACAGAAAATTCAGCTGCACCGGCACCGGGTTGCCCAGAACCAGCAACATCAGCACGATAAAGAAAATCAGGAGGAGTGTCAGCCGAATCGGTATCAATCTGCGACCTGGTCCATATAGACTATAACTGAGTTACGTTGATGCTGCCGCACATCGGGCAGACGATATTGCCTTCGACTTCGTCCATACCGGATTCTTCCCAGCGATAGTCGCAGTCTTCGCAGACGTAGCTGACGCCTTCCAGATCCTCTTCGGCCGACCAGTCGTCGTTTACGTCATCATCCATATCGTCCTTGAGTTCGTCCACCCGGTGTTCCATCTGTGCCATAAGCGCCTGCTACCCCGCCAGTTCCGCCTCGTCGAGATCGATCTGTATCGATATTCCGAAAGCGGCGCTGAGATCTGCGGTTAAGTTTCGATAATCTGGTCACAAAAATTTCAGTGGCCGGTTTCGTCATAATTTTTCTGTTCGAGCGAAAAAATTTCTGCCCGCGGCCCGCACACCGGGCAGGCTTCCGCGGGGGCTACCGGAATCCGGCGCAGGCCCGTATCCAGCAAATCCAGCACGCACAGCTGCCCGGCGGGATCGCTTCCGGCCCCCGTCAGCAGCTTGAGGGCCCAGGCGGCCTGCAGCGACCCAACGACCCCCGCAATCGCTCCCAGAACCCCGGCCTGCGCGCAATTTGGCACGGCATCGGCCGGCGGCGGACGCTCGAATATGCAACGATAGCAGGCGGTCTTCCGGGGACGCACAGCAAGCACCTGCCCATCGAAACGCAGAATGCCGCCCGTAATCAGCGGGATGCCGGCCAGCACCGCCGCGTCGTTCGCCAGAAATTTCGTCGGGAAATTATCCGAGGTTTCAATCAAAAGGTCGTAGCCACGAAGATAGCCGGCCGCGTTCGCGGGCGTGAACCGCCCGACAATCGGTTGAATTTCGATCTCCGGATTGAGCGCCGCCACTCGCGCCGCGGCGGCCGTGGCTTTTGGCTGACCGACTTCCGCTGTACCGTAGAGCACCTGCCGCTGTAGATTGGTCAGCTCAAGATGATCGCCGTCGATGCAGGCGATGTGGCCGACCCCGGCCGCAGCCAGATAGAGCAGGACCGGCGAACCCAGGCCCCCCGCCCCGATGACGAAGACCCGGGAAGCTTTCAGTCGTTCCTGCCCCGCCCGCCCGATCTGCTCGAGAAAGATATTACGAGAATAACGGGTCAGTTCTTCGCGACTCAGCATCGTTCCCGCCTGCAGTTTAAGCCAGACAAACCAGGCAAACCAGGACGCGTCGCCGAACGGAGGTCGACGCGTTTATCCCCGGATCATTCCGCGAGCAACGGGCGCAGTTTCGCGACCAGATCGCTCAGCAGCGGATCGCCGGAGTCTTCGGCGGCGGTGGCCGCATCGAGCACATTCTGTTGATGATGTTCATCACCAATCGCGGCCAGGGAAAGAAACGCCGCGTACTTCACTGAATTCGATTCGTTTTCCGTGGCGGCGCGTAACAAGGCGGTCGTCGCGACGCCCTTTTCGCCGATCGCTCCCAGAGCGGCCGCGGCGGTCGCCGCCACCCGGTAATCGGTCGTTTCATCGAGCAGGCTCACCAGGGGAGCCACCGCCTCTTTCGACTTCGCGGCACCGAGGGCCCGGCAGGCCTGCATCTGCACGGCCGGGTCGCTGGACTCCAGCTCTTGAATCGAAGTCTGGACGGCTGCCTCCGCCCCCAGGAGCGGCGTGGACGCCAAAAAGAATACCAGCGATAAAAGCGCGGTTGTCACAGAATGATGGGAACGCAACATAGTTCAGGTCCTGCCCGGAATTAAAGAGTCCTTTAAGGAGTCCCCGGGCGCGCTGCCTGTCAATTGATTTATGGACACACTGCCGCTGCATCCCGCCCTGGTTCACCTGCCCATCGCCCTGGTATTATTCGCGCCGATCTTCGCGGCCTACATCGCCCTGGAAATCGCCAGGGTCGGGCGACTCCTCCAGGCGAATTCTGCCGGAGATTCGGAAGCGGAGAGCGAGGCTCACAAAACGGCGCAGGAGTACGCCCGGCGCCGTTGGAGCCTGGTCGTGATCTGGATGTTTCTGCAAACGGCCTTGATCTACGGCACGATGGTCAGCGGAGAACAGGACGCCGATCTGATGAAAGCGAATGCGGCCTTCGCGGATCGCGCCGAAAATCTGGCGGCGATCGACGCGCACGAAAACGCGGCGGGGCTTCTGCTGCTCGCGAGCGCCGCCGGCCTCTTCGCGGCGCTGATCGCCTGGAAACCCGGGGCGAGCGCTCGACTGTGGCGTCGCATTACCCTGGGCGTGCAGTTGCTCGCGCTGATCGCCTGCGTGCATACGGCGCGTCTGGGAGGCGAACTGGTCTATCAACACGGCGCCGCCGGAGTGCACATGGAAGCAGCGGCCCGCGACGACGAAACACAGGAATAATCAGGCGGGCGCGACGGCGCTCGTCAGCAGCTCTTCCAGTTCGCGTTTGTGCACGGTCATCAGGCCGGCCGCGGGGCTGGCCGACTCCGGGCGACAGACCCGCTGCAGACTGCGCCCTTCCGGCAAACACGCGCTCAGGCGGTCCTTGATATAATAGTACGCGCCCTGGTTTTCCGGTTCTTCCTGGACCCAGACGAACTCGGTGGCGGCTCCGTACTTGCCCAGCGCGTTGCGAATATCCTTCTCGGGAAAGGGATAGAGCTGTTCGACCCGCACGATCGCCGCGTCCGTCTGAGTTTCGTCGCGACGTTTTTTTAAGTCGTAATAGACTTTACCCGAGCAGAAGAGGACGCGCCGGAGCTTCGCCGCATTCTGATTCGCGTCCCGGTCATGCAGGACTTCGCGGAAAACGCCTTTGCCCAGATCTGCGAAGGACGAGCCGGCCTCAGGCAGCCGTAAGAGACTCTTCGGCGACATTACGACCAGCGGTTTGCGAAAGCGGCGCAGATGCTGGCGCCGGAGCAAATGAAAGAATTGCGCCGGAGTGGTACAATTGCACACCTGGATATTTTCCTGGGAACACATCTGCAGAAACCTTTCCAACCGGGCGCTGGAATGTTCGGGGCCCTGCCCTTCGTAACCATGCGGCAACAGCATCACCAGTCCGCTCATCCGCCGCCACTTCGCTTCGGAGCTGGTGATGAATTGATCGATCATGATTTGGGCGCTATTGGCGAAATCGCCGAACTGGGCCTCCCAGATGACCAGGGCCTTCGGATCGGCCAGGGAATAACCGAATTCGAAGCCGAGCACCGCGTATTCGGACAGCGGCGAATTCACGACTTCGAAGTCGCCCTGTCCGTCGGAAATCGCGTTCAGGGGAATATACTCCGAGCCGTTGTTTACGTCGTTGAGAGCGCAGTGACGGTGCGAAAAGGTTCCGCGTTTCGCGTCCTGGCCGCTCAGCCGAATATCGTATCCATTCTCGAGAATCGAACCGAAGGCGAGCGCCTCGGCGAAGCCCCAGTCGATGGCAATTTCGCCGCTCCACATCTTCTTGCGATTGTCGATCAGCCGTTTCAGCTTGGGATGCGGCGTAAACTCCGCCGGGTATTCCGTCAACGCCGTGTAGACCCGGTCGAGTTGCTCGGCCAGCAGCTTCGTCTGCGGCTCCGAATCGAGGGCTTCCATCGAAAAATCGGCCCAGCGGCCCCCCATCGTTTCGGCTTTCATCGTAACGTTGTTTTCTTTCGCCCGATCGAAAGACGCGGCCAGGCCGGCTTTGGATCCGTTGATGATAAACTCCAGATCGTCGCCGGTCACATCCGGGTCGCCGTTCAGCTTCTTCTGGTAGAGCGTTGCAGTCGTGGGGTGTTTTTTGATCCGGCTGTACATCAGCGGCTGAGTGAAAGCCGGTTCGTCGGTTTCGTTGTGCCCCAGTCGCCGGTAAGCGATCAGGTCGATGATTACGTCCTTTTGAAATCGCCGGCGATACTCCATGGCCAGCAGCACCGAACGGTAGACCGCTTCCGGATCGTCGGCGTTCACGTGAAAGATCGGAATCTGAAAAGCCTTCGCCAGATCGGAAGCGTACTCGGTGGAACGCGATTCCGGCGGCAGCGTCGTAAAGCCGATCTGATTATTGCAAATGATATGAAAAGTTCCGCCGACGCGATAGCCGTCCAGATTGCAGAGGTTCAGACACTCGGCCACGACGCCCTGCCCCATGAAGGCGGCGTCGCCGTGGATCAGAAGCGGCATCATTTTGGAGCGGCGATCGTCTTCCCGCAGTTTCTGGCGGGCGCGTACGGAACCCATAACGAGCGGATTGGCCGCCTCTAAGTGACTGGGATTGAAAGCTAACGAAAGATAGACTTCGCGCTGGCTGCGAGTCATACGCGCGTAGCTATGACCGAGATGATATTTAACGTCGGCGTAATCCAGAGTGCCCGGATCGTAGTTCTCTTCGAATTCCGCGAAGATCACCCCCGCGGGTTTCTCCATAATATTCACGAGCACGTTCAGGCGGCCGCGATGCGCCATCCCGATGACGATGCCTTCGACCGACTGGCGGCCGGCTTCTTCGATGACCGTGTCGAGCAGGGGAATCAAAGACTCGGCGCCTTCGATCGAGAAGCGCTTCTTGCCCACGTATTTCTGGGCCAGAAATTTTTCAAAGTACTCGGCCTGGAACAACTTCTCGAAGAGACGCAGCTTTACGCCGGTCGCAAGCGGCGTGGAATTTTCGGTCGACTCCATAGCGGCTTCGAGCCATTCGCGTTCTTCGCGATTGCGGATATAGGAGTGTTCCACGCCGATCTGCGCGCAGTAGCTGCGTTCAAACCAGGCTATGATATCGCGCAACTTCGCGCGACCCAGCGCCGGCAATCCGGATTCGAACTGCCGATCGAGGTCCGCGGGGGCGAAGCCGTGAAAGGCGGGATCGAGCAAATCGCGGTTCTGTTCGCGCAGCCCGAGGGGATCCAGATCCGCCCCGAGATGTCCGAAACGCCGGTAGGCCGCGATCAGATTGCGCAAAGCCGTTTCGGCCCGGTCCGCACCACCGCTCGCCCCGGGGGCAGCGGCCGCGGCAGAGAAGGCACCGGACACATTCCCGTTTCCGCTGTGCGGGACGCGCCCGTTATCGAGTTCGCGAAAATAGCGGGCCCACTGTTCGTCGACGGAGGCAGGGTCTCTGGTATAGCGCTCATAGAGCTCTTCCAGAAGGGTCACATTTTCACCGGATAATACCGACAGCGTCGTCGTGTCCATACGGGCTTCTTCTCCTGCGGCGGTAGTGTGATCGCCTGCTCTGATAGAACAAGCATAATTAACTATTCGAAAGATTCGACGAAGCAAAGCGCAGCTTTCAGCGCACAAAGTCAGGAAAGCCGGTCGCCATCAGCGCACTTTTTGCCAGCCGAGAATGTGCAGCGCGGACTCGACCTCTTCGAGCAGAATGCGGGTCAAATGGGTGCGGGCCGGACCGGCGCAACGCATTCCACTTTCCAGTTCATAGCGCGCGCCGTGGACCCGGCACATGATGTACCCCTGCCCATCCAGGAATTTTCCGTCGTCGTAATCGAGCGGAATCGTGATATGCGTGCAGCGATTGAAGTACCCCACGATCTCGCCGCTTTCGAGACGGTAAAAGAAGGCCTGGTCCTCCCGGTCGCCATTGGGCGGGTGCGGCAGGCGAGTCGTGAAGGCGACCGCATCCCCGGCGACCAGCGGACGCTCCAGGGGAATGACCAGCGGCGGATCATAGCGATGTTCCAGACCGAAGTCCCAGGGCGGCGCCGGTTTTAGATTCGGCGATGGCAGTGGGCGGCTTTCCGGCGTCCCGGCTGCTTCGTCGCCCCGACCTTCCTGCTCATTGACACCCATAGCCGATCCGACGAAACTCCGTGATCAAATCCGTATTCTCGAAACTGCGCCAGCCCGGCGCCGGCTCCAGTCGAAATCCGCGAACAGGATCCGAATCGGAATCGGCGACCGTGGCGCCGTTTGCGCCCGGCTCTCCGGCGCTTGTTTCATCAGTAACGGACTGCGATCCCGCCGGCACGGGAACATAATACCAACCGTCCGGCGAAACCGCCGCTCCTGAATCCGTTCCGCGAAAGCAGCGCGGAAAACGGGGAGCCACGCGATAGCCCACACCGCCGGACTGCGACTCGACGGGCGGATCCGGAGCCTGCGCCCCCGGATCGCCGGTGGTCTCGACCACGTCCGCCAGGCGTTTGATAAAAATCCGGCGGCCGTCGCGCGACCAGGCCACGTCGGGCATTCCGGGGTCGCCGCCCCAGGGGATCGTCCTGCGGCTCAATTTTTCAAAGCGCGGCGCGTCGACCGGGCGATCAGCGCTTTGCGCGGTGCGATCCGGATCTTCGCTCGGAGATTGCGCCAGGCGATACACGTCCAGCAACAGCTCTTCGCGTCGGTCGTCGAGCGTGGAGCGGGTCAGAAAGACCGCAAGCAATGCGCCGCTACCGGAGGCAGAGCCGGCAGGCCGCGGAGCGGGAATGGCTGCCAGCAGGAATTCTCCAGCCGCCGGTTTCAGCACGGGCACCGACTCTTCGGCGGTCTGAGCCTCGCCCGCTAACATCGCTTCGCCCGTTCCCGAATTCGCCGCGAGTGGTAGCGGCCAGCAGAGTACTTCGCGCTCCGGACCGCCGGGACGATTGCGGGATTCTTCCGTTCCGCGAATGGCCAGCACGCAATCGCCGAATGCATACACCGAACCATTGAGCGTCCAGCCGTTGTAGCGCGCGAATTCGACGGCCGGTGTCTGTGTCGATTGCGACGCCGAAGTCGCGGCGGCCGGACGGACGGCCTGCAAATACATGCGGCTTTCGTAATTCGAGCTGACCGCCGACTGGTTCAGCGGATTCCAGGCGACGCGCGTGTCGTAGCGCAGTTGGACTTCGACGACTCGCCGCGCATCCAGCCAGGCGGGCGTAAGCCAGCTCTCGGCCGGACGCGAAAAGAAAACCCGACACGCCATCGCCGGCAGCGACAATACTGTGACGAGTGCCGCGACGGCGATGCGAACGCAAGCGGCTGCGGCGCGTGATCCCCGCCGGGCGGGTCCGGGCGAACTCTGATGGAAAGGTCGCGGCGAATGCATGGGAACCGGTATAGCAGGCCCCGAAGCGACGTCAGCCGATTTCCGCACGCCAGACGCCGACTCGCAGAAATTCAGAGGCCCCCTTGAATGCGATCATAAAGGCACAAAAAAGCCGGAGCGGGTTGCGCTCCGGCTAAAAACATCGAATCGCGCGCCGGCCCATTCCGTCATCCACAGACGTCTGGACGGGACGGAGAATGCACGCGACTCTTCCTCGGGATACGAGTCAGAGAGTCGCGAGAAGAGTCGATGATCCATCGCTCCCTTCCCGCGAGTACGGGATTCGCGGCTCAGCCTGAGAACCGTGAAACCCGAGTGTGCGAAACAAAATACAAATCCGCGGTGCGCTGTTCATGATCGACGCGGTCATGCACAGCGCGGCCGCATGACGCTCCTCTTAACGGTAGTGGTTTTTTGCGTCGCTGTGGGTATCGCCGGAACGCATCAGCACCGTGTTGTAATTGGACCAGCGGTAGTGCGTTCTGTTACAGGTGGAAAGCCACAGGAATCCACAGCTGTAAGATTCGCTGAAGGTACCGCTGCCGTTCGGGCAGGAGCGGTCCACCGTGGTCACAGAGTTTACGCCGCAGAGCGTATGGTTCGCCAGCACGCCGTCGTCTTCGCCGGGCAACAGCGGACTCGTAACGCCCAGATAGTCCGAAGACTCGCCGGAAGTCAGATCCATCACCAGGCCGCCGGTATTGTTGTGATTCCAGGAACGCGCGCCGGAAGTGCTGACCGACTCGTCCAGCTCGCCGCCCAGGGTATCGAATCCCAACCAGCTCAGATAGCTCGAAGAAAAATCGGCCAGCTCGGAGCCGCCGGACGCGTTGGCCATGAGGCGAACGTCGAGAATGTTGGTGCCGGCGCTGCCGCTATTGTAGAAATAGTACGCCGCGACGAGACCGCCGGTGGAATGCGTATAGATATTACAGCTATTCGCGCCGGTGCAAAAGGTCTGGACCGCATCGTGCAGTTGACGCTGCGCGCCGCAGTATTCCCAGCTGTAGGCGCCGCCGTTGCGGGTGCCGTCAAAGCCGATGTAGCGCACGTTGTTCAGGCCGGACAGATCCGCGCCGTCCCAGTAGCCGTCTTTATCGTAGTTGGCGGTGTTTACGCCCGTAACGGGAACGCAGTGATTGTCGCCGCTACGGCCGTGAACGAGCAGATTGTATACGTTCGACGGACTGGAAGTCGGCGGCGGGGGCGGCGTTTTATTCGCCTGGATTTCGGACGCAAGGCCCAGTATCAGAACAGAAGACAGACCGGCCACGAGAGCCGTACGGATGTGATTCTGCATGGTACACTCCTGATATAGTTTTTTTATTTAGTAAAAACTATCATACAGCAGTGCCGATCGCAAGAAAAAAGCCGGGCGCAGACGATCGAATCCTGTAAAACTTTGGTTAGCGACGCACGATAGCTAACGCCGTTCGCGAACGGCGCCCGCCTGCACGCCGGGACAGTCAAAGCTTTGCGCGCAGGCGCGCTTACGACTCAACGAATTTGCGATTCCAGAAATTTCAGACGCGCCGCCTTTTCTTCGGAATTCCATTCCGCCGTGGAGAATTGCGAGGCCGAGTATACCGCGGTGACCACGTCGTTCGGCGGTAACGCGACGTACTCCCACATGGGTTCGCTGTGCGTCACCGCCGGAATCGCTTTGCCGGTTTTGCGCGATTGCTGAATCATCGATGGAGTTACGGGGCTGTTATTGCGCTTCGCTCGCAGATTGCGTACGATATACGGACCGTCCACTCCGGCGTCATTCAGGATCTTGCCCCAGAAGATCAAGTCGACGCTCTGGCGACCCGCTTCCAGATCACCTTCCCACGTCGTGCTGGCGATCAGACGCTGGTCCCCGCCCTGCTCCTGCAGATTCGCCTGGACTTCGTAGTACCCCGGCTTCTGTACATTGAGCGGCACGCTGATTTTCAAATGGCCGTCCTGAATCGAATCGCGCACCCCGTCTGCGGCGATTGTCGCGACCGTATGCGGAGTGCTGTACCAGCCGGCGCGCTGGTTGTGTTTGAAATCCCCCACCTGCGCGTCAATTTCCACAAACATGTGGCCCCAGTCCTGAGCGCCGGGCCGCACGGCGATCGTATACACTCCGTCCCCGGCCTGCTCGTCGCCGGCTTCCCCCTGGTCGTTGATGCTGATCGGCGGCAGGCTGCCGTAGGTTTTGCGAAAGAGCTTGCGATACACCTTCGCCTGTAGATCGTCCAGCTTCAGGCGTTCGCCGCGTGGGTCGACGCAGCTCACCCGAATGCGAAAATCGCCGCGGCCCACGGAGATTCCGCTTTCCGGGGTCATCTCGCAGGCGACGTCGCTGAGCTGCGCGGCCTGGGCGCAGTTCCGCCGGCCGTCGGCGCCGGTGGTGCAGTCCTTCGCCGGCTCACGCACGACGCCCACAGCCGGACGCGCCGCGTTAAAGGGTTCCAGCAAATCCAGCTGTCCGGCGTGGAGCGGCCTGCTGAACGGCGGAAAGACCGCCCACTTACGATAGCGCTCCAGGCGTTCCACCGGATCGTTCGGCGGTACAAACACCGAGCCGCCGTCGCCTGAATCCTGGCCCGGAAGTTGCGGAGTCTCCTGCGATGGATCCGTGGGCGAAGAAATAATATCGCGGTCATTCGGCCCGGAGCCTCCGTCCCCCAGAACATAAAAAAGTACAACTAATAAAACCGCAATCGCGGCGACCGCCAGCCCCAATAAGATCCGTTGATTCATGCATCCCCCCGGAAATCGAATGATTCGCCACCGGTTTGTAGCAGACGAAATTTCATTGCATAGCACTTTTTGAATTGATCATCCGCCCGGGGGGACGATCAAGACCGTATGTTCTGGCGCAGAAAACTCCGGTCGCTCTGGAGACCGCGTCGCCATCGGATTACCGTGGTGCGGCCACCGGAATCGTCGGCGGCCTGCGCGGTTCTGCAAACAGAAGTAGTCCGCGAAGGCAGCATGCTGCTCGACGCTCTCTTGAAACGCGGCGTGGAGTATCCGCACCTCTGTAAGCTCGGCGACTGCCAGCGCTGCAAGTCGATGCTGGTTTCCGGAGCTATCGAACGGGCGAGTCATTACGAGGGCGCGCTGGACGCGGACGAAATCGCGCGCGGCGTCTTTTTGGCCTGCCGGGCGACGCCGCTTCAGGACTGTACGATCCATCCGTACCGGAAGCCGAATGCACGCGGCTGAGGCGATGCCGTTCAGTATTTGCATTATTGCGACAAATCCAATCGATTTTTAATATTCTCTGAACAAAAGGTAAGATTCTATGATTGCCTCCTGCTCGCGCGTGTGTTAAGCGTCGAGCGGGTACGAAACAGTGGAATCCAGCGCGCTATCGAATCGATTTCTGGAACAATTGCTCGGCTTCGACCCGGCTGTCGGCGAAAGCAATCCCAGGGTGCAGCCGACGGCGCTGCTCGATCGTCCGCGCAAACTCGCGCTGGAGTATATTCAAGAGCGCACGCGACCGGGCAATATCACCTCGACCGGCCTCGCTTCCATCGAAGACTTCGATCTGGATTCTGCCGCGCTGCGCTCGCTCGACTATCGCGTGCTCTTACAGGAGCTGCGCGACGCGGGTCACATCTTCGTATACCCCGCGTACCGGTACGCGGCGGAAGCTCGCGGCGGCCTGGAGCCCGTGCGTTATCTCGTAGCGCGACCGGAGCCGTTAGAATTGCTCTACGAAATATTCGGCGAGCTGGTGCAGGCTTCGATCAATACGATCCTGGCCTGGCTGTCGGCGCTCGAAGCCCCCGCCGACGCGATTCTCCACTTGCTCGAAGCGAAAAGCGGCGCGGACGAGACGCCGGTGGTATTCTCGCCCGGGCGCACGCTGCAGGCGTTTCGGAAGAGTGATCGCAGCGGGCTCGCTCCGGACGAGTGGCTCGTGCAGGAATTCATTCGCCGCATTCGCGACGAACTCGGCGCTAAATCCGCGGCGGTCCTATTGCCCGGCGATCGTTTCGTTCCTCTGGGCGAGGCGCATACCCTGTCGTGTTTTCGCGTTTGTGCGGGCTACTTGCAGAAGCACGCGGACCGCATCGCGCGGCGCGATTCCGAATTCGCGACAAAGATCGAAGCGATACTCCGGGAAGAACAGAGCTACGCGCGCAAACCCTATTCCGGTCCGGTGCTCGACTACGATATCCGGCGGGCGACCGCCGTGCACGCCGCCGCCGACCCGCAGGAACCCGGTCTGGAACTCGCGGCGCGCATGATTCTGGCCCTGCGCTCTCGCGCCACCGAGCTACAAAAGCGGGAGTGGCAGGAATACTGCGCTCGCTTTGTGGCGGATTTCTTACGCGGCCTCCAGAAGGACGGGTCCGACTGGACCGGACGCATTCGTTTTTTCACGATGCGCTCCCGGTCCGAAGTGCATCCGGCGATCTGGCCGCTATTGCGCCATCACCCCGCTCTGATTTCCGAACGCTGGGAAACCGAGAGCGGCACCTGCTTTTTGTTTTGCTCGCGGCGGCCCGAACATCTCGGGGCTTTGCTGGAAGGCGTCGCCCGGGATTTAAGCTGCGAAGGCTGGAAACTACAGGCGATCGCAAAGCTGCTGGAGCAAAACGAGCACTTCGAGCTCTTGATGGAATCGCCCGCGCGCAAGCGGCTCCGGGCCCAGTTGATTCGCCGCGCGACCCGCGAGACCATTCCCGCTCCGGTTCGCTGGCTCTTATTTTTGCCGTCGTTCCTGCACCGTATTCCGGAAGAAATGAGCCGGTCACGCATCGCCTCCCAACAGGCGGAGCTCGGCGCAAAAAATCGCCTGCGACAATCGCGGGCGACTCCGCTCGAAAGCCAGGCCGACTCTCCGGGCGGGCGAGCGGAAAACCCGCGCCGAAAAGCCGCCAGCTTCGAACAGTTCAAGGTACAGCTCTCGAATCTACTGGAAGACGAGTACTTTACGGAAGGTCGCATCGCGACCATCGGCGGCCTGCATCGCAGTTTTCCCGAACTGAAGGCCGGCGAATTCGCGCGACTGCTGCGCGGTCACGGCTTTCAACTGCTGCCGGCGGACCTTACAGAACCGAGCCGCATCACCCGCGGAAGCATCGTGCTCTTCGCGGACGACGCTTCGCTGCCGGTGTATCTGGGACGGGTGCGCGATCTGGTGGGCCGTTTGCTCAGCGCGAAAGCGACCGGGAAAACCGGGGCCGGCGAAAACGAAAAATTCGAATTCGAACGGCAGCGCAAACTCGCCGCGATTCTGAACGACTATCTGACAAAAAAAAGCAGTACCCAATCCGGCATCAAGAGCGGTCGCGCCTGATCGCCGGCGCATAAGCAATCTCTCGCGCCGATTCGATCCGGCGGCGGTTTCGAGATCTATTTCTTCTTTTTCGCGGATTTTTTGTTCGCGGCTTTCTTATTCGCGGCTTTTTTGCCGGCGGTCCTGGTCTTGCTCGCCGTTGCTTTTTTACCGGAGCGCGTAGCGGCCGACGCCTGTTTGCGCGGGCTCTTCGGGGTGGAGGTCTTTTTGACGGCGGTTTTCTTTTTCGCAGCCGGCCTGGCGGTCGCTTTCCCGGCGGCCGTTTTCTTCGAGACGCTTTTTTTCGCGCTGTTCGATTTTGCGGATTTTGCGGTTTTTTTGGAGCCTGACTTCGCCGCCTTTTTTGCGGTCCCCTTCGCGCGGCGAGTTGCGGCCGCCGCCGTTTCCCCGGCCTGCTCTTCCCGCGCGCGGGCCGCCAGAATTTCGGCCACGGTTCTGCGATGGCGGCGCACGGGGCCTTCGATCCGGCGGTTGTAGCGCTCGTCCAGCCGCAGGCGTTTGATTTTGTTTTGCAGGGTGGAACGTTTGATCTTCAGCGCCCGGGCAGTATGCGAAACGTTTTGCCCGTGACGCTCGAGCATCAGATAGATAAAGCGGCCTTCGACGTCATCCATCACGTCTTCGAGCCCCTGCCCGCGGCCGATGCGATCCGCCAAGTCGTGAAATAATTCACCGGCCCCCGGTTCGAGGAAAATATACAGGTAGCCCTGAATGCGACCGTCCTGCTCCAGGTTCTGAACGCGCACCCGTACATCCAGGTCTTCGTGGTACGTGGTCAGGGCGTTGCGCTGTTTGCGCAGCGGATCCTCTTCGAAGGAGCGGGCAAGCAGCGTGCGGGTAAGCTCTAAAAGAAAAGTCTCCGCCAGACGAATGGAATTCTTGAGTACGCGTTTGGTAAGTATGGCTTCTTCGAAGCGGCTATTATAAAAAAGCGTATTGCCCTGCAGATCGGTCGCGAAGAGCGCGTACGGCATAGCAGCGAGCAGAATCTCACCAAGCCAGCGATTCGCCCCGGACGCTCCGGACCCGTCCCCGGAGCCCCTGATGGTTTCAAAAGACTCGGAGGAATCGGCTGCGCCTCGCCCGGCCGCTTTTCCGCCGGCATCGGCGCGGGCGGTGAAGGTCATGGGAGCGTTGCGAGCGCCACGGCCGTCCGCCAGCGCCCGGCGACCGCCCGCCGATGTGGCCTTCGCATCTTCCGGGGCCGGCACTCCCCGGCTCTCCCGAAAGGCGGCCAGCGCTTTCAAAAAGCCAGCTTCGCTCCAGTTGGCGAGCTGCTCGCCGCGCAGATCGATGACCGGGATTTCCGCGCGGTTTTGCAATCCGGGCATGGCCTCGGAGGGAACCCGGTCACGAACCAGTATCTCCGGGGGGATCTCGTCGAAGTCTCCCCGGGCCCGGTCGAGGTCGGCCATAAACTGGTCCAGCTCGGAACGCAGCGCGAAACCGACCAGCTCCAGATCGTCGGAAAGTACGCTCGCGTCCTGACGGGCAGAGGCCGCGACGACCGGCAGACAATTCAGGCCGGTTCGATAAAATGTTTTGAGCAGCCGTGGCAGGAGGGGCACGCCACGGCATCTTTAATTCAGGCTCGTATGGCAAGCACTAATTGACGAATTTCCGTCAGATACGGCTGCAACAGGCCCAGCTTTTCAGTCAGCTCGTATTCGAGAATATCGCCGGCGGCGACGATGTCGTTCTCTTCGAGCGCGCCCGAGAGTTCTTTGAGCATGCCGGTAAGATCCGTGGCGACGGCGTGGAAGCTTACCTCGCCGATCTGAATATCTTTCAGGCTGCGCGCACCTTCGGGGGAGTCTTCCCCCGCGCGGCGCAACTGGTAATCCAGCGCGAAGAGCGCGGAAATATACTCATTCAGTCGCTCGGTAATGCGATCGAGAGTTTCGAGCGCCGAAAGGTCTTTGCCGGAATTGAAGCCTTCGTTTATCGAAACGATGCCCTTCGTCAGCTCGGGGATTTCTTTTTCAAAGCGCTCGATCAAATCGACCAGCTCGTCGGTGCGCGCGTTCATCGTGCGCAGCTGCAGCTCCAGCTTCATCACGAAGAACTTAAAGCTGCGCAGGTCTTCGAGAAAGTCTTCGATCGCTTCGCGGCCGTTTTGATGTACGAAGTTCTGAATGCGTTTGTCCAGCCGTTCGAGAATGCGATCGATGGCTTCGGAGCCGGCGCTGCCCGGAACGAGCACGCTCATCGAACCGAGATCCAGATTCATAATCGAAGAAAAAGACGAGAGGATCTGGCGGATCCACTGCATGCCTTCGTTTAAGTTGAGGATATCGCTTTCGCCCACGCCTTCGCTTTCGTACAGCGTCGAGCCGATCTGATCGACATAACGATCCAGTTCGCCCAGAGTCGTGAGCACCATGTCCAGTTCGTCACCGACGTAAAAGTCCACCCGACCGACCGACTCCATCCCGATGTCATCAAGACCGGAAAGCGATACGTCCTCGGAGTCGACGCGCATGGAGAGAATATAGCGGTTGTGCCCCGCGATCCATTCGCTGACGGCGTTGTAAATCTGAGCCAGGTTCTGTTCTCCGGTCAGTTCCGCGTCGAGTTCTTGTTCGTTTACGTAGATCTGCATCGCTAAAGCTCCCCTCCGGTCCGCGCAGGGATTGCGGGGCCGGAAGTCTGTGTACTCTTATGTCACACTCATCGGCCGAAATCGCGCCGGCCCTGAGTATTTTCGTAGTATCGGACAGCGCGCGCACCGCTCGTCCTAGCGGGGCCCGTTGCTCTTGAGATACTCGCCCATCGAGCGGTTGCGCTGGACGGCCTGCTCCATGCGGCCGAAGCGCTCGCGCAGGTTCTGCTGCTTGTTTTCGATGCTGCGTTCCTTGCGAAACATCTCCTCTTTATTGGACGAAATCTGATCTTTGAGCATGCTGATCCGCGCGGCGATCAGGCCGCCGGAGGTCCGGTTGTAGGGTCGCAGGCTCTGCTCGAGACTCACGGCCATGCCGTTGTCGGGCACGCTGTCCTCGTTCGTATCGGAAGCGAAGAGCTCGCGCACCGCTTCCGGATTGGCCCGCAGCGCTTTGCCGAGCTTGTCTTCTTCGATTTGCAGAAAACCGTACTGCACATCTTCCCATTTCGCGCCGACGCCGCCCGTCGAAATGCCGATGTCCGCCAGCACTCGGTAGGCCGGCTTCGAGGTGGACGGATAGGCCTGGGCCGCCTGCGAACGAATCGTGGCGATCAACTGGCGAACGGTGCTGTCGCTGGCGAAGATGCCCTGCCGTTCCGCCGGAGAAGGCCGATTGCGATCGTCTTCGCCCGGTGCCGGCGGGATAAATTTCTCGCCGTCGGTATTTGAATTCTCGCGCAAAAAGAGCATCAGCTCGTTGTAGGACGCGACCCATTCCTGGATCTGTCCGGAAATCTCGTCGGTATTCGTGCTGATGCTCACCGTAACCGGGCCCTGGGTCGGGCGGTTTAGATCGAGGCTCAACCCCTGGATGACGTCGGTGATCGCCTTATTTTCGGAGCGGCGAACTTCGACCCCGTTGACCTTCATTACGGCGTCCCGGGCGGCGCTCGTTTCGTGCACGGGCAGTAATTGCTTTTCCGCCTTCGCGGCCGGTTGCATGATCAGGTCGGCCACGCGGCTCTTGCCGCCGTCGGGCTGAAAAAAATACAGGCCCTCGATTTCGGCGCCGCCGCCCAGGGCGGCCAGGTTGAGTTTGATTTCGGAAGCCGGCTGCCCGACTTCGATTTCGCGCACGACTTCTTTGGTATTCGTAGCCCCCTGGCCCGCTTTCGTAACGATACCGATGCCGACCTTCAGAAATTTTGCAAGCTCCTGGTCGTCCGCCGCCCCGGCTTTCTTTTTCTCATCTTCGGAAGCGGCCGGATTCCCGGTGGACTGTTCGGCTTCATCGCCTTCCGCCGCGACGGCGCGCGCGTCTTCTTCGGACAGTACGCGGCGGCGTTCGAGATGCTGGCCCTTTAGTTCGACGTCGCCGATCTTCAGCGAGATGGCGGGACCGACGGCCGCGGTTTCGCGCTCCTGCTCCTGTTCAGCGGCTTTTTTTTCCGCTGCCTGGTTTTGGGTTTCGCCGGCAGCCGGCTCTTTTTCGGCGCTTTCGTCGGCGCCGGCAGCTTGTTCAGGCGCGACCGCGTCTTCGATTTTTTCGGGAGCGGGAGCCGCTTCCAGAGCTCGTAGCTTCAGGCTCAGTTCGCCCGGCTGTAGATTCTTGTCTTTTAACAGAACGGCGCCTTCGCCTTCCAGCTCGATACCGCGCCCTGCGGACAACAGGCGGTATTGCACCGCCTCGCCGGGGGTCGCCGCTTCGCCCGCGCGTTTGTAATCATCAAGTTCGCCGCGACGCCAGACGATTTTCTCCGGGCTCGTATCGACAGTGCCGGGCTGCACGAGACCGATCTTGCCGAGCAGACCGTCGGGATCCTGGAACTGCATACGGCCGTTTTCGCCGCTGTGCTTTGAACGCAGGCTGATCAATAAATGCGATGCGTCGGTATTTACGCCGGTTACGTCGAAGAGCTGCTCGCCGTCGCGCTTCAGCTGCTCGAGCAGACGCCGGACCTTGCCGCCTTTGAACGCGATTGTGCGTTCTTTACCGCCGGCGGTAACCGTAAACTTTCCGGCGGGCAGCGCGTCGTCGACCAACACCGGGTCGGAGTGAATCTGATGATTCGAAGCCAGCTGCAGGACCTCTACCTGCTGCTCGCCCGCGTCGGCGGAAGGCGAAGCCTGTCCGGTAATCGCGCCGGCGTCGCTTGAGACCACGCTGCGATCGGAGAAGGCGCCGGTAATCGAGTAGAGCTTGCGGCTCTTGTCGGCCAGGTCCCGGGTGCGTTTGCGCACCTCTTCGTAGGCCCGAATCTGGATTTCACGCAGGCCGTTTTCCTGCTGCATACGCTGCAGCGGGATCCGTTCGAGCTTCATCAATTTCTCGATGGTGCCCTGAGTATCCATTCCTGATCCGAGGTCCATTACGGGCGGTGCCGGCATCTGCGTTCTCCTGGGCCGTGGCGCGCACTGGCGCTACAGGGCCGTTCTATAGATACAATCGGGAATTTCGACGAAAAGATGAGAGTTTCTAACGAGATTTTTACCCGTAACTTGACGTACCGGAGGGGCGGGATTCCGTTTCCCCGGCGGTCGCCGCCAGGGGCAATATGAGCAAGAGTCTCTATCGAGTAATCTTTGTAAACCAGGGCAAATCTTACCAGATCTACGCCCGGGCCGTGCTGCAGGGCAATCTGCTGGGCTTCGTCGAAGTCGAGGAGCTCGTATTCGGGGAGACCTCCAAAATCCTGGTCGATCCGACCGAAGAATCCCTGCGCCAGGAGTTTCAGGATACGAAACGCCTCTATATCCCCATGCAGGCGATTGTGCGCATCGAAGAGCTGGAAAAGGACTCCAATCCGCGCCCGCGGATCGTCTCCCTTGATGGCGATGGCGCAAATCCTGGCGCGGCCGGCGCCGGGGATGCGCCTTCGAACGTGACGCCGCTGATCCCCCCCGCCAGGGACTGAGGATTCGGCCACGGATGACACCGATGGCACGGATAGAGAGTTAAAGATCCAGAGACCCATCAGCCGGACCTTTCCCCGACGATTGTTCAGTTTGATTTGCGAATCCGCAGAGCCCGGATACCAAATCCGTGTCATCCGTGAAATCCGTGGCCAGAAAGTCCGGAGAAAACGAAGCCGACGAGAGAGTGCGCCTGGCGGCGATTATTGAAGGGCCGCAAGCGCGGTCTGAGGAACGGCTATCGCCGTTTCACGTAGTGTCGGCGAAGCCGACGAGAGAGCGGCTATCGCCGCTCCTTGTCATGATTGATCCGGTTGAGGATGAAGACGAAGAGGAAAGCTCCGGCCATCGCGGCCAGCATATTCACGCGCACGTGAAAGCCGCCGAGTTCCGGTTTCATCAACCAGTTGAGCAGTCGCGCGAACCAGTTGTTGAACAGCGAAAGCACCGAGTGCACCATGACCGCCCCGATCACGCCGATTACGACGGCGCCCCAGAAGCCCCCCAGTAGCTCGCGCCGCATATAATGATAATAGAACCAGGCCGCGACGAGCCCGGTCAGAACATAGGCAAGAGCATCTACAGGAACAAAATGTGTAACCATATCGCCTGCGGTCCAGGAAATGGCAGGCAGCCGGGAATACAACCAATTATCCTGGCTTTTCGCGCCCTCGTCGCAATCGTCAGTCTTCGCCTGGTGCGCCGGAGTCGGCGCGATTCGTAAATAACGATTTACACGCCGCGCCAGGTCGCGGTTCGCTTCCGGTAGACGCCCTCTCCACGCTATGGTTCAGATCAACGGAAATACCCGACTCTTCGGCATCCTCGGCCATCCCACCGGACACTCCCTGAGCCCGCTGATTCACAACGCGGCCTTCGCGTCCAAAAAAATCAACGCGGTCTACGTGCCCTTCGACGTGACCCAGGCCGGCGCCGCGCTCAAGAAAGGCATCATCGCGTTGGGCCTCGACGGCCTTTCGGTTACCATTCCGCACAAAGCATGGGCGGCGAAGATCGCGGACGACTGGGACGACCTGACCGAGTACTGCGGCGCCGCGAATACGCTGATCCGCGACCCCGAAACGGATTATCTCAAAGCGTACAATACTGACGGCCCTGGCGCCGTGCGAGCCCTCAAACAGCACTGCCCGGATTTGCGCGGCCGCCGATTTTTGTTGCTGGGCTACGGCGGTTCAGCGACGGCCATCGCGCACGCGCTCCTGCTCGACGAACACCCCGCCATGCTGGCGGTAGCCGGTCGCAATGCGAAGAAAGTTCGCGCATTCGTCAATCAGCTGAAAAGCGTTCACGGTCGACGCTCGACAATGATCCGCGGAGTCGAAGAAGCGGCGGCCGTCCATTCGAAAACAAAGTCCGGAGCGAGCGCAAACAGCGGCGCGAATCGACGCGCGAAAGATCGAAGCGCCGCGAATCAGTCGCACGACTCGCAAGAAGCGGCGGCGATCGCCGGCTATAAAGATCTCCAGCCGGAAGACATCGACATCATCATTCACACCACGCCGCTGGGCATGCAGGGCGCCGCCCAGGGGCTGCCCCTGCCCGGGAATTTCGTGCGAGAGTATCACCACGTTTTCGACATCGTCTATAATCCCATGCGCACGCCTTTGCTGAAGCACGCAACGGCGGTCGGCGCGAAAACCGTGCCCGGCTATTTGATGCTGCTCTATCAGGCTGTGATTCAGTTCGAACACTTCACCGGCGAGCGAGCGCCGGAAAACCTGATGGAAAAAGAACTGCTCGCGGCCCTGCGCAAACGCGCGACCGGCGATTGATCCCGCCCACCCGAGCATGAACGATCGATTCGCTCCAGACTCTTCCGAATTCGCGTCCGGCGCCTTCGCCGCTCTCAGCGCCGACTTAAACGCGCGGATCAATCCCGAGCGGTCGCGGAAATTCGATCGTCGCCGGCTCGAAGCTTCCCGCGAATCGCTGTTTGCGCTTTCGCGCAAGCTCTGGCCGCAGCTCCGGGGCGAACGACTGAGCGTTGTCGGCAGTAACGGCAAGGGCTCGACCGCCTGGTACTTATCGGCGCTCGCCGAAACGCATGCGCCATCCCCCGTCGGTCTCTACACTTCGCCGCATCTGAGCAGCGTACTCGAACGCATCCGGATAAACCGCGAGCCGGTCGCCGCTCGGGCCGCGCTCGCGGGACTGGAAAGGCTGCGGACCAGGCTCGACGATCCCGAGCTGTACGAAAGCTTCAGCTATTTTGAAATACTCACCCTGCTCGCCTTCGAGCTCTTTCAGGATCCGGGCTGTCCGGTGCAGATCTTCGAAGCCGGATTGGGCGGGCGCTTCGACGCCACGCGCCTGGCCCGGGCGCAAACGGTGGTGCTCACCCGCATCGACCTGGAGCACACGCAGATTCTGGGCGAAACCCCGCAAGCGATTCTGCGCGAAAAGCTGGGCATGATCTCGCCGGAGTGCCGCCGCGTTTTTTACGGCCCTCAGGCTCTGCTCACAGACATCGAAATCGAGAACGAAATTCGCCGACTCTCCGCCGACGTGCAGATCCACGCCTGGCGACCGCCGGACAGCTTCGCCGACTATCTCCAGGAAAACCTGGCCTTCGCCCGCTTCATCCTGAGAGAGTCCGGCCGGCTCGCGAACGCCGAAAGGCAAACGGACATTCCGCCCCCGCCCGGACGGCTCGAAGTCCGGCGCCTGGCTCATTCGCATTCGGCGCCGAATCTTCCGGTCTATTTCGATGTGGCCCACAACCCGGCGTCGATCAGCCGGGCCCTCTCCGATATCGCGGCGCGGCCGGATTTCCCGGGCTTCGATTCCTGCGAGCTGCGGCTCGGGGTCCTGAAAGATCGCGATCCTCTGGAGTGCCTGGCGGCGGCCAGGGCGGCGGGCTGCCGGACGGCCAGGCTGCTCTTCGGGGGCGAGCTGGCGACGCCGCCCGACGATCTGGAAAGCGCCGGCGTCGAAGGCCTGCGCGTACTGCCCGAAGCGCTGGAAGCACCGGATTCACCGGCGCTTCCGGCTTCGGAATGCCGGGCGGTGATTGTTCTGGGAAGCCATCGCATTTATAATTATTTTGTGGAACTGACGACCGGGGGCGAGAAAACAGACCCGGATCGGAAACCGCAATCGTAACGCGGTTCCCCACCCGCGCGTCTTATTGTACTGGATCTTATCATCGAAGCCTTTCTTCCGCTTCGCAGGCGATTATCGATTATGAACAGCCCCACCGCAGCACAGACCGCATCCTCCGGGGACGGCAGCGTACTCCCCGCCGCGTTTGCCGAACGCCGCAAACGTTTTCAATCAGCGATGGCGCCGGACGGCGTGGCGCTGATCTTCAGCGCCCCCGTGCGAACCAAAAGCAACGACGTGCACTATCGCTTTCGCCAGGACTCGGACTTCTTTTACCTGACCGGTTTCGGCGAAGAAGAGTGCGTGCTCGCTCTGACCGCCGCCGGCAGCCGGCTGTACTTACGCGAACGCGATCGCAGCCGCGAGACCTGGGACGGTCCGCGTCTGGGAGTCGAAGACGCACCGGCGACTCTGGGCGTCGACGAAGCGAAACCCATCGCCGCATTTGAATCGGACCTGGGCGAACTCCTGAAAAACAAATCCACGCTCTATTATCGCTTCGGCGAAAGCGACCGGCCGCAGCGCGACGCGAAGATTCTCGGACGCGCCGCGGAGACCATGCAGCGCGCCCGATCCGGCGACTACGGGCCCGGCACCGTCGTCAATCCGGCGCTGATTCTGCACGAGCTGCGTTTGATCAAAGACGCGCATGAAGTGGAGGTGCTGCGCGAATGCGCCCGCCTCACCGCGAACGGCCATCAGGCGCTGCTGGAAAAAACCCGGCCGGGCATGTTCGAGTACGAACTGGAAGCGCTCTTACAATACGAGTTTCGCCGGGGCGGCGGCGGCGAAGCCTATCCGTCAATTGTAGCTTCCGGAGCGAACGCCTGCGTGCTGCATCATATCGAAAACGATCGTAAGATGCAGGCCGGCGACCTGGTCCTGGTCGACGCCGGAGCCGATAAAGGCTATCTGAACGCCGACGTAACCCGAACCTTTCCCGTAAGCGAAAGCTACACCCCCGAACAACGCGACGTCTACCAGGCGGTGCTGCACGCTCAGGAACGCGCCATCGAACGTACGGTGGCGGGCGTATCCATGCAGGCGGTGCACGACGGAACCGTGCGGGATTTAACTCAGAGCCTCATCGATCTGGGCGTGCTCTCCGGCGGCGTCGACGAACGCCTGGCGGACAAAAGCTATCAGCATTTCTATATGCACAAGACCGGCCACTATCTGGGGATGGACGTACACGACGTGGGTTCGTACCACGACCATTCCGCCGACGAGCCGCGCAAACTCGCGGACGGCATGGTCTGCACGGTGGAGCCCGGACTCTATTTCGCGCCGGACGGCGAACACACTCCGGAACGCTTCGCCGGTATCGGCGTGCGCATCGAAGACGACGTTCTGGTTCAGGGAAATACCCCGGTGGTATTGACCGCGGACATCCCGAAATCCGTCGAGGAAATCGAAGCGCTGCGCCGGGGCTGAAATCGCATTTATCTTCGTAAATATAAATATCAAACGAATTCGAGTTAGACAATATGATCAGTGAAATTCCATTTCCCGGCGGCTTTACGCTGCTGGGCAAGACCGGCATCTCGACCTACAGCATAATGTTGATGATCGCGTTTCTGGTCGCTTCGTATCTTTCGCCGCGCGAACTGCGCCGGCGCGGTCTCGACCCGGAAGCCGCCGATTGGTCACTGCTGCTGGCGGTGGTCGGCGCGATCGTGGGTTCGAAGATCTTTTTTGTTTTCGAGATCTGGCACAAGATCTGGGTCGTACACGACGGCTTCTGGGATACTTTCTATTACGTATTCTTTACGTTCGAAGGCATGAAAGGACGTTTTCCGAATACGCCGGGCATCGAGGGGCTCTGGTCCAATCTGCTGCAGGGCGGCGGTCTCGTCTTTTACGGGGGTTTCATCTTTTCGTTCAGTTCGATCTATATCTATTTGCGCTCGCGCGGCTATTCGATCTGGAAGTACGGCGACGCGTTCATGCCTTCGCTGGCCCTGGGCTACGCCATCGGTCGGATGGGTTGCATGATCAGCGGCGACGGATGCTACGGCCACGGCGCGTCCCTGGCGATACCCCTGTTCACGATGGTCTACGGACCGGCCGACGGCGCCTGCAGCGATCCGAACGCCTGGTGGCTGCCTTATATGTGCTCGGCGGGCGTGCGCGTATGGAATACGCCGCTCATGGAATCAACGATGTCCCTCGGCCTCTTCGCGTTTTTAATGCTGTGGGTCCGCCATCAGAAATTCCGCCCGGGTATGATGGTGGCGATCTTCTTAGTGGTGAATGGTCTTGCGCGTTTCTCTGTGGAGTTCTTGCGTATTAACGACGCGGTCATTCCGGTCTTCGATCCTCCGAGCTTCGAGCAGGACGGCCAGATCATCGATCTCTTACACCATAATGATCGTTTCGCACAACACCCGGGCGCGGAGTATTTTCGAAACTGGCATTGGTACGGCTTTACCCAGAGTCAGATTACCGCCGTCGTGCTGGTGACATTGGGATCGCTCTGGATCGTGCTGGGCAAGCTCTGGAAAAAAGATCAGGGCGACGACCCGGCGGAAGCGGCGGGCTGAAGCGTCGGCCGCGTTACGAATCCGCTTCCCGAAGCAAATTGTGGCGCGTCGCTTAACAACGATTCGCGCGGACGTCCTGAGTTCAGGACGAGCCGCGCGGCCCGCCCAGTTCTTCTAATCGCACTGCATCGAATGTCTCCCGGAACTCTTTCGAGCCGCGGCCGAATTTCAGTTCAACGGCCCGCAGCCGATGCAGATTCTTGCGACGGCGTAGTTCGCGCAGGGTATACTCCGAAACGCCGCGATTGAGACGGGCCCGCCGGAACTCGGAGCCATAACACAGGCTCAGATAATAATAGAGCGGCCATTCATTCTGGACTCCGGGCAGCCCGGCGAATCGTTCCAGAATTTTCAGCGCCTGGGTGAAATTACCGAGGGCTACCTGGTTCACCGCGTATAGTCGGTAACTGCGTTTGCGCAATTCGAGTACTCGCGGGCTACGTCGCAACGCCACCTGGTCGATGCGATCCAGCGTGGCGAAAGTCTCGCGAAAATAATTGATCAGCCGCAGGCCGTAGCGATCCCGAATCCGGCGTTCGACTCGATCGTAGCGGTCGTCCTGGTCCAGCCACTTCCACCACAGCGGATCGCGCACGTCTTCGCGCAGAGCGCCGATGCGCTGCAATTCGCCGCGAAAATCGGCGAGCTCTTCGCGCGCGCGCTGATAATATGACACCGCCCGCCGAAACAAGGCCTCGTTATACACCGGGTCGCCGGGAGCGATGGGTGCGGCGTCATCGTACAGCGGCGCGGGATGCGGAAAGAGCGACCAGGCCTGCTCGATCGCCGAACTGTCCCGGACGTCGCGCACGGGACCGCCGCGACCATGACGCAGGACGAAAGACTCGTACTCGCCGACGAAATCGTGAATGAGTTCGCCCCGGGGGGGCGCCGTTTCCGGACGCTGCGCCTGCCCGGGCGATGCGGAAAAGAGCAGAACGAAAATCAAGAGCGCGCAGCCGGAGAGTTGCAACCCCGCGCTCCAGCCGGATTGAGACGGAAATCGCGGGACGCACCGGCGCACGGTTCGCCCGAATGGAGAACGCCTGGCTGAGTTCATTGAGGCGGACCCGGGCCGCGCATCGGACCTTCAATCACGTCGTCGAAGAGCGGAGTCTCTTTCCACTCCGGGTCGAGCACCGGCGGACCCAAAGGCGCCGGAGTAAACTGCTCATCGTACATGCTTTCCAGATCTTTTTGCATGGCCTCTTTGACCGGCCGGGGCCGGCCTTCTTCGTCCAGGAAGGCGGCGGTCGTTTCGAGCTTCGCTTCCACCTGATAGATGTGGCGGTCGATAATCCGGTCGAAATTCAGCTTACCGTTCATGATATTAAAGCGGTACGATTCGATCGTCGGTAAATCCAGGTCGAAGCGATATTCGTTGGCCTGCTCCGCGTACCCCACGGCCTGCTTCCAGTAGATGCGCGCGGTATGGTAGTATGTGCGGGCGACCAGAAACGATATCTCCAGGTCGTCGGCGAAATCCAGATCGTGAAAGTACAGATGCCGTTTGTCGTAAAGCGAACCCAATCGCAGAAACATGCGCATGATCAGCAGGTTAATCTGCATGAACATCAAGAGCCGGTACTTATGATACTGGCGTTCGTTTTCGATCTTACACAACGCGTTGCGCGGGTGACGAAAACGATGGGTCAAAGCCTGTACGAGAAAATAGATGCTCTCTTTGACCTCGGCGGTTTTATAATGATGCGGCAGACCGTAGAGCTCGTAAAAATCCTCTAAATGGGTCGGCGCCCATTTCTTTTGCTGATAGGGAATCCAGTCGGAGAATTTCACCCAGCGTCCGCTGCGATTATAATAATAGTTCAGTTTCAGACCGCCCGGCGGCAATTGCGGATAGTACGGATCCGGCAACGCCCGGGCCACGGCGGACTGCGCCCCGAGCGCGCCGCCGGCCGGGCGCCCCGCCAGTGCTGAACGCAGAGCTTCTGCCGGCCCCAGATAGGCCAGGACGAGCGCGAGACCGAGACCGAGGGGGCGAGATAGAGGAAATTTTGGTACGATCGACATCGCTTCCCTACAAATTCGGGCAAAAGCCCGGACTGCATTAGGGAATTCGGGGCAGTTGGAGAAAAGCGCAGCGCAAGCCAGGCGGGAGTCTGTGCCCGGGCAGCCCCTGTCGAACGGCGGAAGGGCCGGGACTCGGCGCTCACCTCCAGCCCGGACAGGCCGGTTGGTCTCAATCGAGCGCGTCGGCCAGAGTGTCGTGGATCTGCACGAAATCGGTCAGACCGACGATATCCATGACTTTGCGAAAATGCGGGCTGAGGCTCGAAAACTCGATCTTCCGCTTCTGGTCCGAGGCGCGGGTGATCAGCTGAATCAGAATGGCGATACCGGAGCTGTTGATATAACGGGTTTCCAGAAAATCGAGCACCACATGAGCCAGTTTCTCTTCCGGCAGAGCATTATAACAATCCAGGAGCGCGTCTTCGGCTTCGGAGGTAATCTCGCCGGCCAGATGCACCACGGGAACTCCTTTCTCGATTGAGTGCCGGATTTGAAATTTGTCCGCCATATGTCGACTCAGGGTGTCGGCACCCCGTCCGCTGGCAAGCAAATGTTTCGGCTCCGGCTGTTAGTTTCGGAAAAGCCAGCAGGCGATCGCCAGGTGAGCCGCCAGCAACCGCGGCCGGGGTTCCTGCGTCCTGGCCGCTCGCCGTCCGAACGCAGGCAGACCAGTCGCGACCGATCGCCGCGCGCGCGAATACTGGTAGACGATCCCGCGGGCGCCGTCGCCTGTAGACAGCGATGAAACTCACCGGAAATATTCGTAAGATGGAAAGCGAGGTTCCGAAAGGCGCGCAGCCTGTTATGTACCACCTGCCGGTGTATGCGAAGCCGGATCAAAAGAAGCTCTTTCCGATCGCCGAGCGCATCGGCAAAAAAATCAAGCTGAGTCATACAGGCAAGATCAACTGTATCAAATGCAACCGGGTTACGAAAAAGTCTTTCGGCCAGGGTTTCTGTTATCCCTGTTTTCAAAACGCCCCGGAAGCCAGCGAATGCATTCTGCGCCCGGAACTCTGCCGAGCGCACGAGGGCGAATCCCGCGATATGGAATGGTCGCAAGGCCACTGCCTCCAGGATCATGTGGTGTATCTGGCCGTATCGAGCGATGTAAAGGTCGGCATCACCCGTAAGACCCAGGTGCCGACCCGCTGGGTGGATCAGGGGGCGCACCTGGCGATTCAACTGGCCCGCACCCCGAATCGCTATACGGCGGGCCTGATCGAGGTCGCCCTGAAAAAGCACCTTAAAGATCGTACGGACTGGCGCAAGATGCTCAAAAACGAATTTCCGGACGACGTGAATTTGAAACAGATCAAAAAGGAAATGCTCGCCGCCCTGCCGGAAGATTTGCAAACCTACGCGGTTAAAAGCGATACGCAGACCAAACTCAAATTTCCGGTGCTCGAATATCCCACGAAAGTCAAGTCGATCGGGTTCGATAAAGAGCCGGAGATCAGCGGCAAACTGATGGGGATCAAGGGCCAGTACCTGATTCTGGACGACAATCGCGTAATCAATATGCGCAAGCACAACGGCTACGAAGTCACGATCGAAGGTTGAGCGAGCAGACCGCGCGAATCGCCGCGACGACCGGGGAGGCGTACATTCGCTTCGCGCTCAAACGCGCATCCGCTCTACGAATTACGCGACAGGCGCGACAGACTTTCGCGGGCGCGGGCGTGCTGCGGGTCGATGTGTAAAACTTCCTCCAGTAGAAAGCGGGCCCGAACGCTATCGCCGGCGCCATGGTGCAGCCGTGCCAGATGGATCAGATTGCGTGTATCTTCGCGGACCCGCAGACGCAGTCGTTCGCCGAGCTCGATCGCGCGGCCGCTTTCATCCGCTCGCCGATGAATCACGGACGCGGCGTACAGCATTTCATTGTCTTCCGGAGCCTGTTCGAGATAGCTCCGCACCTGGACGGCGGCTTCTGTAAGCCGCCCGCTTTCCATCAGACAGTGGATCAATAGCCGTAGATATTCCGGCGGCGACGCCTGGAGCGAGTTCCGCAGCGCCTGCAGATCCGCGAGCGCCGCTTCGTGCTCTCCGTTTTTGATCTGCGATCGGACCGCAAGCAGGGCTGCAGCCAGGCCCGGCTCTTCCCCGGCCGCATTTTCCGCTGACGGCGCGAGTGCGTCCGGCCGATACCGCAGTCGGAGTACGCTGAAGTCGTCAATGATTTCGCTCTCGGCCGCAATGGCCTCGTAGATCGCTTCCGGATCGGCGGCGAAACGTTCGATCCATGCGAGGATGCGGGTCTCATCCTCGTTCACTTCGCCGGCCTGCTCGCCTTCGCCCGTGCCGGGAAAGCGCACGTCGTCTTTGCCGTCCGAACCGAAGATCAGCGTATCCCCGGGTAGCATGCGAAAGACCTGAATCGACACCATACTCTCGACTCCGGTCGTGCCCAGCTTGCGATATAAGACGTCGCTTCCCAAAAACGAAGCCTGCCCCCGGCGATAGAGTACGGGCTCCGGGTGCTCCGCGTTCACATAATAGACGGTTCCCGTACGATCCTCCGCGAGCCCCATGACCATCGAAATCAACATGCTGCCGTCGAAACTCACGAAAACTTTGTGCAATTCGACGAAGGCGTTTTTGAGCCAGGCTTCCGGCGTGCGACGCTGTTCGGCCGGGTTCATCTGCACCCGTTCGATGATGCTCTGAAAGACCGATCCGAGCACGAGCGCCCCGCCCGCTCCCTGCATGGACTTGCCCATCGCGTCGGCGTTTAAGAAAACCGTATGGGGCTGCCCGTCCAGGTGGATCGTATGCGCCGCGCATAAATCACCGCCCAGATCGCGTTCGTATTTGCGAAACTGAAATCGTTTCTTCTGGCGTACGAAAAATTCGACCGCGAAGGTTTCGCTGCGGGCGTAATTCACCCCCAGCGGATTTAAGAGCAGACTGGTCAGAAAATAGTCGCCGTCCTGGCGCTCCTTCAACTCGCGCGTATGAGTCAGCGACTCGTTCAGTTCCCGGGTGCGTTCTTCGACCCTTAACTCCAGCCCGGCGTTCAGATCTTCGACCTCGTTGTGCAGGTTAACGAATTTATTCGCCAGCGCGAAGGCCATGCTGCCCAGAAACAGCGGAAAGCCGTAGGCGGTCAGGAATACCTCCACGTCCAGCTTGAGCATCTCCGCGGCGATATCGTGTAGAATCGGCAAAAAGAGCAGCGCGAGTCCGAAGGCCAGCGAACGCGCTTCGGGAATTTTGCGCAACATGCCGCGAATCGACAGAAAGATCGATGCGCCCATGAAGAACACGACGCTGATCAGATAGAAACTGCGATAGGCGTAGAAATCGGCGTACTCGCGATAGAACGGCAGCGTCAGGACCGGCCCGATTAGAATCAAAGCGAAGACCGCGTGCGTCAACCAGCCCGGCCGTTCGCGTACGATTTTCAGAACAAACAAAGCGCCGGCGTATACAGTGGCGTGCATGACGAACCAGACGCCTAACTGCAGATGAAGATAAGGCACGGCTTCCAGAAAACCCAGCAGATGCGAAAAGAAATTCACTTCGTAAACGGCGAAGCCAATTAGAAAGAGCGCGTAATACAGATTCTCGAAATCGCTGCGGCGCTTGAAGAATATGAACAAATGGTAGATCGCGAATACGAGCAGGATCGAAGACACGATGACGTGCATGTCTACGCCGAAAAAGGAATCCCGGCGCGCCTGCCGGGCCAGCTCGCGGGTCGGACCGATCTGTGGAATCTCGGTCAGCGAACCCTCCGCGTTCACATAAACTCGAATGTTGAGAACATTCGCCGCTTCGCCGCCCACGAGACTGGACTGCGGTATGCGATACAAACGCACACGGTTCCAGTGATTGGGCTCCAGCCCACCGTCCAGGCGTTCGGCTTTCGTGGACGATCCCGAATCCGAAAACTGTTCCAGGCCGCCCAGATATTCTTCGTTCAGATAGACTACGTCGTTCCAGATAATGCGCCCGGCCAAAAGCGACAGATCGCCTGTGAGCAACTCGGGCGGCGCAGTAAATTGATTGCGTAACTCCAACCAGCCTTCGCCTCCCGGAACCAGGCGCGCGAGGTGAATCAAATCGTCGTCCGGAACCGGCTGGTAGGCCGCGCTGACCGGAGCAAAGCGGGAAGGCGCGGGCGCGTATTCCCAGCCCGTGGCCAGACGAATCGGGGCCGTCACGGGTGTGCCGGCAGAATTCACGTCGCTGGCCCGGGAGTGGCGATGGTCAGCTGGAGCGCAATTGGAAAGCGCCGCCGCCAGTAACAGGGCCGGCAGCGCGCGGAACAACGCAGGACGCATGCGCAACAGATCTTTCAGGCCTGAACGTCCACCCGCGATCCGCTATCGCTCGCCACTCCCGGCGAAGCATCGATTTCGGGCGCCGGCGCCGGACGGCTGGCCTCGGCGGTCGTATTGTCGCTGAGATTCGCGACTTCCCGCACGTCGTCGCGCGGGGCTGCGGGCACCGCCGCGTCCGCGAAGAGTATCTGCCTGGATCCTACAGCCATGTATGACATAGTTGTCAAATGATAGCATGGGTCCGGCCGGACCGCATCCGTTTTTTTGTAACTCCCATTGGATTCGGGCGACTAATCTGGCATTATGTTCTCAAAATCTATCGTCCCGCTCCGTATACCGCATCTCGCCGGTGCGCTGCTCGCGCTATGCGCCCTGTGTGTGACTGGCGCTCCCGGCCTGGTCGCCGCCGAAGATCGACACGCGCTGTACACTGAAATCCTGCGGGAACACGTCGTTGACGGGAACGTAAATTATACCGCGCTGAAAACCGACCCCCGCCTGGATCGCTATCTGGCACAGCTCGCCGCTACGAATCCTCAGAAACTGGCGACGGACGACGAGCGGGTGGCCTACTGGCTGAACGTCTACAACGCCTATACACTGAAGCTGATCACCGAGAATATGCCGCTCGAAAGTATCAGCGAACTGCATCTCTTCGGCAGCGTATATCTGGGCGTGCTGTTCGCCGAAACGATCTGGCAGAACTGGGAGTTTCCCCTCTACAACGGGAAGCTGTACACCCTCGACCACGTCGAACACTCCATCCTGCGGCCGATCTACAAAGACTATCGCCACCACGCCGCCTTCGTCTGCGCCGCGGTGAGCTGTCCGCCGCTGCGTTCCGAGGCCTATGAGGCCGGCCGCCTGTCCGAACAGCTGGACGACCAGATGCGCACCTGGCTGGCGAACCGTTCGTTGAACTACTACGATCCGGCGAATAAAAAGCTCTTCGTCTCCAGCATCTTCAGCTGGTTCGAAGACGACTTTTTGCAAAACAGCGACGGCGAGCTGGTCGACGTATTACTGCCCTATTTCGCGCCCGAAGTTCAGGAGCAGTTGCGCGCCGATCGCGACAGCCTGCGGATCAAATACCTGACCTACGATTGGTCCCTGAACGGAAAATAGTCGCATTCTATCATCCGCAGGCTATCGTCCCCAGGCACCCCGGGCGAAGCGATCGACGCTGCGCTCCAGAATACAATACAGGCGTTTCTCAGCCGCCCGCCCGGGCCACGTGCGGACGATAACGTCGGAAGCGCCAGTGGAGCACCCGGGTCAGGATCGACTCCACGATCCCGGCCACGAGAAACGGCGTAACCAGCACCGACACCGAAAGCAGCGCCACGATCGGTACCGGATTGCGCACCAGTCCCTCCAGGCTCTGTAACAGCACGAAACCCAGCACGAATAGCAGCGCCGCGAACAGCAGGGCCGCCGTCGCCAGCGATCCCCGGCGGATCCAGCGTCCCATTTTACGATAACGTTTGCGATAACGGGTGATCATGAAAGTACCTCCCTGTACTTTTCAAAAGACCGTTCTCAACACTCGAAGGTTCGCAAAATCGCGGCTCTCAGGCCCCGCGATTCGCAAAGCGCTTACGCCGATTTACAAATATTTTCAAAGGAATCATAATTCCCGCGAACCACCCGGGAGCTTTTTCAAGCGTTCCAGGTAGTTTTCGACCAACTCGATGATCGGCGCGAGATTCGCCGGATCATCCCCGGCCTGGTCCGCCTGCGGTGAATCGCGGAACGCTTCGAGCTCCGCTTCGGATTCCAGCCGAGCGATTTCATAGATGCGATCCAGGCTCTGGATCACCGCGTGCAGCGGCTCCGGCAGACGGCGCAGGCGCGCCCGCTCGTCGTACTGCCCGGTGGCGAAATCTTCATAGAGCCGCTGGATCGCCGATTCGATATCCGGTAGCTCGATGCCGAAGAGTCCGCCGAGTTCTCCTTCCAGTTCCCGGGCCAGACGCCGCTTCTGTAAATCAATCGGCGGCCGGCCCATCTCTGCGGACTCTTCGCGCGTTTGTTCGCCGGCAGATTCATGTTCATCGCCCGTGCTCATTCCTCGTCCTCTTCCGGCCAGACCCGCAGCATGCCCTGCAGGCGATAATCGCGCCGGGGACACTCATATTCGCCGCGCATGGCCGCCGCTCGAGACGCGGCCCGTGAAATCGAAAATAATTCCGCCGTGTGCAGTGCGCTCAAGCGAAATTCACAGCGGGTCGCCCGGTCAACCGCCCCGGTTTCGCGGGATTCGCCGGAAGCCTCTAAAGCGAAGGAGCCGCGAAACTGCGCTCCGCTCTCCGCCGACTCCAGACTCATCGCGGCAGAAAAGACTTCCAGCTGCGCGTCGGAGTTCGACGAGCCGGCGGGCCGCATGAGAAACGCGAAGCTTTCGGCAGAATCGTCGCCCGCGGCAAACAGGGGCTTCAAAACAGAACCGCCTTCACGGGCGAAGAAGATATCGCCGCCGTACGCGCCCTCCTCGTCCTGAACGGTGAGCCAGAGCCGGGCCCGGGAAGCCCAGAGGCGACGCGCGTTTTCGTCAAAGGGGTTGGCCGCGGGAAGATACAGTCGCTGAAAGACCAGCATCGCCGGGGCCGTCGGGCCGCTTGCGCCCCGTAGCTCGACCCGGCCCGCATACACTTCATAACGCGCCAGGCCCAGCTGTCGATCGCGCACGAGGGTCAGCGGCGGCGCCACCATGGTATACAGTCCGTCCCGATCCTGAAGCAGAAAGCCACTGGCAGGCTGGCCCGAAAAGCGAAAGCGCGCCGAGTCCGCCGGAGCACGCAGATTGGTTTCGCGATTGGTATACAGTCCCTCGTCCCGAAGTAAACGGAAGGCATCCGTAGTATTATAGAGAAAACCGCGTTGCTCGGCTTGCAGGCCGTCGGGCGTCTGTCCACGACTGAATTCAAGCAGGCCAGCGCGCATGCCCGGGATCGCTTTGGCTGAACCCGTTCGGTCGGGGCCGCTGGTCCCGGCGGCGGAATCAATCCGTCGAAAATACAGGGTGTCAACGGTATATGCGCGACCATAGCGCATCAGCTCGGGCGGGGTGATCGAAAAAATGCGTTCCCACTCGCCCGCAACGGGCTGAGGAGCTTCCGGCGTGCAGGCCACAGGAGCGATACACATCCATAGAAAGATCCCGGACCGCAAAGCTGCCGGGAGCGCGCCGAACAACCGAATGAAGAGTTTCTTCATAGATAGCGAGGACAGAACAGACAGGAGAAATACGAAAACGCAGGCCCGGAATACAGTGTGTATTCCGAAAGCCTGCACTTCGATCAAGGGATAGTGGTGTATTCAGCGGCCAAAGCTCCACTGAACAGCGTCAGCCCCCCTAATGGGACTGAACGCAAAAAGCGGCAGGCTTTTAAGCCCGCTTTGCCCGGCTGTAGCGCTACAGGCGACCGGACAAGAAATGCGGGGTGCGAAAAGACACCCAAAGGCATTCCAACAGAGCCCGCCGCCCGATGAGGGAAGCAGGCCCGAAGAAAGCTTTGAAATACCTTTTCAACACCCGCAAGGCACAATCAGCACCGATTCTACTGTTAGAAGAGCAGTGAGCCTGCGGGCTCTGATCTTTTAGCAGTCTTTTTCACGGTTTTCTTTTTGGCCTTCTTTTTAGCCTTTTTTTTTGCTACTTTTTTTTTAGCCTTCTTTTTGGCCTTCTTCTTAGCCTTTTTCTTGGCTACTTTCTTTTTAGCCTTTTTCTTGGCCTTCTTTTTGACCTTCTTCTTGGCTTTCTTTTTGGTTACTTTCTTTTTCTTTTTAGCAACCTTCTTCTTTTTCTTGGCTACCTTTTTCTTTTTGGCAACCTTCTTCTTTGCTTTCTTCTTGGCCATGCTTTACACCTGTTTTCCTGATCAATGACTGTAAGGAAAACCTATCCTTTTCTTTCGGGCGTCGCTCCGAAGAGCCTTTCGATTCTCCTGCGCGACTCAATGAATCGCGTTTATAGATTCGAAAACGCCTGAAATCACTATTAGACATAATCTTCCTAAATGCCCGTTTTTTTTACAACAAAAATTTTAAAAAACAAAATTCCGGGTTTCGGGAAGTGCGTTTCGATTCGCACGCTTGCGAAAGAATTAAAGACCGTAAAGCGTCGCGCAAAACAAACAACGCAGCTTGCAAGCGCACGTCAGACGCGGTCATGTCTGCTTCAATAACAGTCCGCTTCGATTTCTTTTCGCAAAAAACTTCGCGGCGACGCAATGCCGGAGCGCGCCGCTCGTCCGCATGCGAATCAAAAACGACGCCCGGGCTTCGCGGCGCATCCGGTCGCGCTCTTTCAACACCGCACGCGCGCAACGAGACTCTAAAATGCCTTATTTCGACTGAATTTGCAGCCTTTTTGCACCATAACGCAGCTTCGTCCGCTGTTTTTGCTTCCGCTTGCAAAGACGAAGCGCGGCGCAACAAAACCTGGACGAACTGATCGACACAGCCGTCGTGCACGCGTGCATGGTCAGTTTGATCATGCTGAATTTTTCGAATACACGCCGCTGGTTCGCGCTCGGGCCACTCAATCGCCGCATCTGGCGCATCTCGCTGCCGGTCACGCTCGCGATGATCACGCACACTGCGGTGATGATCAGCGACACCGTTATGGTCGGTCGTCTGGGAGAAGATCCGCTGGCCGCGGTGAGTCTTGGCGGCACAGTCTTCTGGACCTACCTGTCCTTTTTTCTCGGCGGCACCGTCGGCGTTCAAATCATTACAGCCCGACGCTTCGGAGAACATGATTCAGCAGCGGCCGGTCGCGTATTGATTTCAACTCTATACATTGTTCTGGCACTGGGAATCATCGCGACAGTGATCGGGTGGTATTCGGCGGAAGCTTTGATTCGCATTTTAAGTCACGGCCGACCCTTTTCAGCGACCGCCGAAAGCTTTCTACAGATCCGTTTTCTGGGCGTTCTGGGCTATTTTCTCAGCTTTGTCCTGCGAGCCTTCTTCGACGGCATCGGTCGCACGGAAATCGGCCTCTTTTCGGCGCTGGCGACGATGAGTACTAACATCTTTTTGAACTGGGTCCTGATTTACGGTAATCTGGGAGCTCCGGCATACGGAGCCGACGGGGCGGCCATGGCTTCCAGCCTCGCCGCCATCCCTGGTATTATAGTAGGAGTTGTGTTTCTCTTCCGAAACGAGTTCCGCGCCTTTTTTCGAGGAATCGGCTGGAAAATAGACGCACATTCGGTGCGGGAAGTCAGCTACGTGGGCTTTGCGCCCGCGATCGATAATCTGCTGATGAACGTCTCGTTCGTGCTCTTTTTCATGATCGCGGGGCTGGTCAGCACTACCGCCGTGGCCGCCAGCGGCATTATCGTGTCGATTTTGAGCATTGCCTTTATGCCCGGCTTCGGCTTCTCCCTGGCCGCAACGACGATTCTCGGACAGGCCGTTGCCGCCGGAAAATATCGCGAAGCGCGGCAGGGCACGATTCGCGCGGCCCTGTATGCGGCCCTGCTGATGGGCGGCATGGGCGTCGGCTTCCTGCTATTTGCCCGCCCCCTGCTGGGCGTATTCACCGACGACGCGCGCATTGTCGCAGAAGCGCTGCCAGCCCTGTTTTTGATCTCAGTCGTACAGGCCGCTGACGGCGTACAGATGGTGCTCGCTGCGGCCCTGCGTAGCGCTGGCATGGTCTACTGGGTACTGGTGGTCTACATGAGCCTGTCGTTTCTCGTGATGCTGCCGGTCGCGTACGTCGTAGGCGTATATTTCGGCGGTGGGGCGGCCGGACTCTGGGCCGGGATTCTCGCCTGGCTGGTACTGCTCGCGGTCGTCTTCGCGCTGAAATTCAAAACCCGCGACTGGGAAGGCCTGGAAGTGTAGCGGCGGGGGCAGCGTATTCCGGATCCACTGGAAGGGGTAGCCGCCTCTCAGCGGGATTTTTGAACTTCAGTGAGAACCCGCCGTACGTTTCGAAAAAAGATCGCTTCGATTTGATTCCGGCTCAGGCCGGCGGCGCGCAGATCGCGGGCCAGCGCGTACAGATCCGGCGGGCCTCCCAGCCCCTCCGGAAGCTGAATCAGGCCGTCGAAGTCCCCGCCAAGGGCCACGTGTCGATAACCGAAACGCTCGACGATGTACTGCACGTGTCGCCGCACGTCGGCGCGCTCCGCCGGACCGCCGCAGCTGATATAGGCGGCATGAAAATTGATGCCCACCACTCCACCGCTGGCACGGACCAGTTCCAGCAGCTCGTCACTCAGATTGCGGGGATGGTCGCACAGCGCGCGTACCGATGAATGCGAAAAGAAGAGCGGCAGCTCGCCGCGACTCAGCTTAAAAACATCGCGTACGGTCTGATCCGAACTATGCGAAAGATCCAGAGCGATACCGTGTTTGCGCACCAGTGCCAGCAGCGCCCGACCGCTCGCACTCAGCCCTCGCTTATCGCCGGCCACTCCCGCAAAAGCATTGGGATTGCTCCAGGTCAGCCCGAGGTAGGACAGCCCCTCCGCTTTGAGTTCCAGCAGCATGCGCTCGAGCTTCGCGTTGGCAGGAGCCTCTGGCGCCCCGGCCGCGCGGACGCCGCCTGACGCAGCGGCACCCGGTGGGCGGCGGTCCAGGAGAAAGGCGCCTTCAATGCCCAGGAAGATGCGACTCTGATTGCCGCCCAGGTCGCGTGCGTCGCGAGTAATCGGAATGCCGGTCTGTGCCCGTAGATCAGCGATCGCTGTCTTGAGATAAGCATAATGACTCATGCCGACCAATCGCCGGGCCTGCGCCGACGAAAGTCCAAAGCGACCGGCTCGATAGGGCGGCGGCGGCCGAAACAGCGCGAAAAAGTACTGGGCGCGACCGTAGTTATCGGCGCAAATCTGAACGTCTTCGCAACGACGCCAGGGCACGCCCCGCGCCGTTAGAAAAAACGAACGATCGTTGTGCAGGTCGACGACCGGCAATCGCCGAATGAAATCGGCTTCGCTTTCCCCCGCCAGGTCGCAGGCTGTCCCCATCCAGAACAGCCCGGCCAGCAGCGCCGCACCCCGGTACAGGGCGCGATAGCTTCCAGAATAGCGGCGCCCTGCCGCGGCCCGCGAGACTGCAGCGCCCCGATTGCGCCCACGACTGCCTCTCGATCTGAAAGCGATCGACGAAGCACGCGGCTCCCACAGAACGGATTGGTGTGCGCATTGATTCGAAGCTATACGACTCACTGGCGTTCTTCCCGATTGCTTTCGACGGCGTTCGCCGCGATCTGGCTGCTATCCCAGAGCGCCTGCGCCGCGTTTCATATAACCGGAGACTGGCTGCCGATCTCCGGGCTGGCGCCGGCCGACGCGCCCTTTCAGCTGGTCGTGTCCAATCGCCATCGCCAGGACTTCGCGGTTTTCGCTGCAGATTCCACCGTCGCGCGCCTGACGGACGCCGCCGCAATCGATCAGGCCTTCGATCGCCTGAATGCCCAGAGCGACGCATACTGCCGGACGCTCCTCTCCGGAGGCGGCTTTCAGGACCAGGATCTCGCGCTGCTCACGAGCGCAAGCCGGGACGCCTATACACGCAACCGCCGTCGGGACAGCCTGTACAGTCTGCGGGCGGGCTGTCGAAATTTTTTTGAGATGAATGACCTGCGACCCGACCGCGATTTCGAGCTGGTACGCCGGTTGTATCCGAACGCGCGCTTCGACTGCTACAGCGTGGGATTGCTGCAGCCATATATCATGCATACCACCCTCAATTGCCGGCGCCTCACAATGCTCGATATAAACTGGCGGATTTTAGACCTGCATAACGAAATCCTGCGGCGGGCTCGCAGCGGCGCCTTCGCCGACGCGAGGGCGGTCGACCGCGACCTGTCCGGCATCCAGTTGCAGTTTCCGGCGCTGCATGAACGACCGCTGACTCCCCGCCCCGCGGCTGTGCGGCATCTGTGCCGCCCGATTCAGCACGAGTACTGCCGGCGGGTCTTACCGAAATTTCGCGGCGCTCTGGAGGCGCGGCCGGCCAGCCCCGGGCGTGTACGACTCAATCTGAGCACGCTACACGCGGGCGCCTACGAAGCCCACGGACGCCTGGATTCGGGCGAAACGACGATTCGGGTCGTGTATCTTTCGAACGCCATCGAAGAAAGTTATACGTCCCGGGAAGAATTCGACCGGCTGCTTGCGAATCTGCGCGCGACGGCGGCCCCGGAAGAAGCGGGCACGGCCGTGGACCTTTTGATTCATCACGTGGGTGGCTGGAAACTCTTTGGGCTTTACGAAATCGCCTACGGCCCGACAAACCACGACCAAAACCAGAACGAACGTTCTGTTCAGAAGCGGGGCCTGAGTACGATCGAGCCCGTCGTGCGAACCATCTGCAAAGATGCCTATCTATCGAAGAGTCGGAGCACCGCTCTGGACGGAGCAGCGGTCGAGTACACAACGCACTTCGAACGAAGAGTGGGCGGAGCAAGTGCCCGCGCGCCGACCTGTGGCAGACTTTATGCGGAAACCGGGGCCGCGGAATGATCGGGGCCCCCGGCCGGACCTACAGAACGTAAGGTTACGAAACCGGTTGAAAGCGGAACTTCAATCCGCGCGACCGTGCGTCCCGCGGTCGAACCGATGCGCAGCAGCGACGGATCGATATTCTCGGAACGCAGGAACAGAACATTCATGGCGAACCCGAGGCCCTGGCCTTCGGTATCGTCGCCGTGTTCGGTGAAAAATTCAAAGATGTCCGCCGTACGCATGGCGCGGCCCAATTTTTCGCGAATCCGCTGTTCGTCCTGCGGCAGCAGCGCCAGGTTATTGATCACTTCAATGCGCAGACCGTCCGTCGAGTGACGAAACACGATCTCCAGAAACAGGCCCAGTTCTTTCACCCGGCCGCGCAGACTGCGATGCCAGCCGGCATGCTCGCGAATCGCGCGAAATTCAGCCAGGCCGCGGGCGTACTCGCCGGGTTCATCCCAGTCGAATCCGCGATCCAGAAAGAATGCGTGTTTCATATTCGCACGGGACGCGTTCGTGGCCAGCTCGACCAGACAGGAATGCAGGCAGTCTTCCAGCTCCGGACGGTCATAGTGAGCCAGGAGCGACTTCAGGACCGTCGACATGCGCTGGGAGAGCGAGTCGTTCAGCACCGGAGCAATCAGGCGGATCGTCTTGCCGGCAGGAATCGCGGCGCCGATCGCTTCCATCCCCGAGCCGGCAGCATAGGCCCCGACAGGCTCGTTGCGCTGCACATGAGAACGCGTATTTGAGTCCAATATTGGCACAATATCACCAATTTGATATGCGCCGCACAAATGTCAACCTGTTTATCGGAGGGATAAACCGTGAATAAACTGCGAATTCCTGGCCACTCAGGAAGCCTGGCCGTTCAGGTAACCGGTGATCTTCCGAATGATTGCACGCGGAGTCAGGCGGACGGAGAAGGCCATGAAGCGATTCATCAGGCCGGGAATGACGATGACCCTGCCCCGCAGCATCGCTCGATAGCCGATTCGGGCGGCTTTGTCGGCGCGCATGATCGCGTTTAAGCCGCCTTTGCGCAGTCGCACGTTGTCCATCTTTGCGCGATCGAAGAAGGGAGTTTCGGTCGCTCCCGGACAAAACGCGGTCACCGTCACGCCGTCCTTGCGGACTTCTTCGGCCAGCGCTTCGGAAAAACTCAAAACGTAGGCTTTGCTGGCATAGTAGTTCGCCATCAGCGGTCCGGGCTGAAAGCCCGCGGTCGAAGCCACGTTCATAATCCGACCGGCCTTTTTCGCGATCATTCCCGGTAAGAGCATATGCGTGAGGCGCACCAGCGAAGTCACGTTGACTTCGATCATGTCGATTTCGCCTTCGAGGGGAAGCTCAGAGAATTTGCCGCTGGTGCCGAAGCCGGCATTGTTAATCAGGATATCGACGCTGCGGTTCGCGCCCAGCTTCTGTTTGATATCGCCGGCGGCCGACGCCTGACTCAGATCGGCCGCGATTACCTGGCACTGAACGCCATGCGCGGCTTGCAGCTCCGCGGCGACCTCCTCCAGGCGCTTCTGGCTGCGGGCGACGAGTACTAAATCCAGGCCGTCGGCGGCGCATAGCTTCGCCAGTTCATATCCGATGCCGGTGCTCGCTCCGGTGATTAGCGCGGTGTGACTCATAGGCGGCGAGGCTATTGGCTTTCGCGAGCCGGTCAATGGAATTACGCTGAATTACAACGGGAACTGGTTTTGACTTGACGATCACGACGCGGCCCACCTGATGACAAAAGTGTCAAGTTTCATATTTTGTTACTTGAAACTTTCAGGATAAGGGGACACAAGAATGAGTTACAAGATCGAAAAACGCAAAATGGGATCGAACGGTCCGACGGTTTCGGCCGTGGGCCTGGGTTGCATGGGTATGTCGGATTTTTATGGGTCGAAGACGAGTCGCGACGTCGCGGAAAGTCTAAAGGTCATTCAAGCGGCGCTGCAAGCAGGCGTGAGCATGCTGAATACCGGCGATTTTTACGGAGCGGGCCATAATGAGCTGCTCATCCGCGAAGCTCTTCGAAATGAACAAATCGCGGAACGGCCGCTGATAAGCGTGAAATTCGGCGCGCTCCGCAGCCCGCGCGGCGAATTTCTGGGATTCGACGGTCGCCCGGCCGCCGTAAAAAATTTCGCCGCTTATTCCCTGATTCGACTGGGCACTGATGTGATTGATCTATACCAACCGGCCCGCCTTACTCCCGATGTGCCGCTGGAAGACACCATCGGTGCCGTCAAAGAATTGATCGAAGCCGGGCACGTTCGTTATCTGGGTCTTTCAGAAGCTTCCGCCGATCAGCTACGACGGGCTCACGCGATTCACCCGGTCACGGCGATCGAAGTCGAGTATTCGCTGGCGACAAGAATCATTGAACGCGAATTGCTTTCAACCGCCAGAGAACTGGGTGTAGCGGTTGTGGCCTACGGCGTGCAATCGCGGGGATTATTGTCGGGAGGTCTGCCGGCGCGATTCGAGGCCGCGGACTTTCGTGCGCATCTGCCCCGCTTCATAGGCGAGAACTTCGCAGCCAACCGCCGTCGTGTCGCAGTGCTTGAAAAGCTGGCCCGGGAAAGAGCTTGCACGCCTGGCCAGGTCGCTTTGAGCTGGGTCCTGCATCAGGGGGAGGACATTTTTCCTCTGATCGGAACGACGAAACGCACACGACTCGACGAAAACCTCCGAGCGCTTCAACTCTCCCTGTCTCCGACGGAACTCCACCGCCTGGAAGAGAGCTTCGCAGACGGTAGTATTATCGGGGATCGTTATCCGGAACCTCAGATGGGGTTCGTCGTGACCTGAACTGAATCGCATATTACAGTGCCGCGCACCGGACTCACAGCCGCAGAACTTCATGCCCGGGCTCTCGACGTCGCCGAAGAGGAAATTCGTCGCGTTGGCGCCGGGCGCCTCCGATTGACCGACGTGGCACGGCGTCTTGAGCTAAGTCACGCGGCACTGTATAAACACTTCCGCGATAAGGAATCCCTGCTCGATGCAATCTCCGAACGCTGGCTACATCGCGTCGAGGCGGAGCTGGGGCGAATCGCTGAGAAGGAAAAAAAGACGGCGCAGGTACGGCTGAACGAATGGTTTCTCACATTACACCGCCTGAAACGTGAAAAGGTCTCTCTGGATCCCGAACTGTACAGGGCTTTCGACATGGCCGCCGAAAAAGCGCGGCCCTTCGTTCTGGCGCATCTCGAAACCTCTTTCGCGCAGCTTGAGCGGATTGTTGCCGACGGCATGGCCGAGGGCTATCTCCGGTGCCGCACCGCGTCCCGCGGAGCGCTGATTCTTTTCGAGGGCACTATGGCTTTCCATCATCCGCGGCTCGTTCTGGACCGCATACTTGAAGATCGCGTCCCGGCTCTAAAGGCGGTGCTGAAGACGCTGCTCGCGGGAATGAGTCTCAAGGATTCGCGGCCGAAGCGGCGAGGCTCGTGAACTGCCGCGAACTCAGCGGGCGTTCTCCGGATCCCAGCAAGTATGCAGGTTTTCGTTGAGAGCGTCCAGGCGTTCCATTTCGTCCGCGTTCAGTTCGAAATCAAAGATCTCTGCGTTGGCTTCGATGCGTTCCCGGCGCACGGACTTGGGCAAAACAATATTGCCGTGCTGCAGCGACCAGCGCAGCAGGATTTGCGCGGCGCTTTTTTCATGCGCTTCGGCGAGCTGCAAAACGACGGGATCGTCCAGACGCTTCGCACGAGCCAGCGGCGAATAGGCTTCGATCGCGATGCCCTGCAATCGGCAAAAATCGCGCAGGTCGGGATCGAAACCGAAGGGATGGTACTCGACCTGGTTGACCGCGGGTACGATTTCGGCGTGCTCCAGCAGATCTTCTAAATGGCGCACGAGAAAATTCGAAACGCCCACGGCCCGGGCCAGTTTCTCGGCATGCAGAGATTCAAGCGCGCGCCAGGATTCGCGTCGCGTTTCCGCGACCGGCCAGTGAATCAGATACAGATCGACGTACTCCAGTTCCAGCTGTTCCAGGCTCTGCCGGCAGGCCGCCCGGGCTTCGCGAAATCCCTGGTCCGCGTTCCACAGTTTCGTCGTGACGAAGATCTCTTCGCGCGGGATTCCGCTTTTTCGAATGGCGCGGCCCACGTCGGCTTCGTTGCCGTACACGCTGGCCGTGTCGATATGGCGATAGCCGGCGTCGAGCGCCCAGAGCACCGCGGCTTCGGTCGGCGGTCCGGGCGGAATTTCGTATACGCCCAGCCCGAGCCGCGGAATAGCGACGTTGTTGTTTAGAACGGTAGACGGTATGAGTGCGATGGTCGGCCTCCGATAGTGAGAGTCCGGGAGCCCGCGAGCCGGTCAAGCGGCAATGCGTCCCGGCCGACGGTTTCGCGGGCCTCCGAAGCAGGCCGGCCGTTGCTCAAACATGCGAAAGAAACTCAATCCCTCTTGCCAGAAAACCAGACTTCGACAAATCATAGCCCGCACGACCGATCATTATGGAACAGAAAGCTAAAAAAATCGTAATCATTACCGAGAAGGTCATCGCCGAGGGCGTCACCGAAATTATCGAGAACTGCGGCGGGACCGGCTATACGATCACGGCGGCGAGCGGCAAAGGCAGCCGCGGCGTACGTTCCGATAACCACGTCTCGTCCGACGCGACGGCCAACGTAAAGATCGAAGCGATCGTCAGCGGAACCGACATCGCGGACGAAATCGCCCGTCGGGTCGCGCGAAAGTACTTCGAAAACTATTCCGGCATCACCTACGCTCTGGACGTGGAAATCCTGCGCCCCCAGAAATTTCAGAAACCCTGACTTCCGCGAAATCTCAAAACAGGGCTTCAGCCAGTCCGATAAAAAACGGGATGCAAAAGGCGATCGCCACCGGGGTCCCCACACTGGTCGACGCGCCGATATAAGCGGACGGATTGGCGGCGGGAATTCCGGCCCGTAGAGTCGGCGGACCGGACACATCGGAATTCGAAGCCGCCAGAATCGCGAAGAGCACAATCCCGCCGGGACTGAATCCGAAGAAAATATGCGCCAGCGACCCCAGACCGAAGGCCAGCAGCCCATGCACCACCGGGGCCACGGCGGCGTAGATCGCGAACCAGTGAGCGACTTTGCGCAATTCGCTCAATCGTTCGTACGCCTCGATGCCCATGATCAACATCAAAACCGAAAGCAGGCCGCGAAAGAGCGGATCGTAGAAGCCCTGAAAGACCGTTTCCGGATTGCTCAGAATCCCCAGGGCCATCCCCAGTAGCAGCGCCGAGAGGGCGGAACTGCGCAGGCTCTGTTTGACGACCGGCCAGATGCGAACGGCATCGCTATCGTCGGTATCATCTTGAACTTCGCCGGCTTCGTCGCGATCCTTGTTTCGCCGGGCATGCGAAAGATTCGCGAGCACAATGGCGGTCACCAGAGCGGGAATGTCCATAAACGGATAGAGAGCGGCGGCCCACCCTTCATATTCCAGGCCGCTTTCTTCGAGGCTCACCGTCGCCGCCGCGAAGGTCGAAGCGCTGACCGCTCCGAACAGCCCGGCCGTGGCAATGCCGTCTTCGGTTTTTACACCCGGCAGAGCGGCCAGGACGACCCGCCCCAGAAACACCATCCCGATTCCCAGAACGACCGCGGCCACGATCATCGGAATCATTTCGATGAAATTAGAATCACGGATCTTCATGCCCCCGTTCAGTCCGATCCGCATCAGCAGCATGAAGGTGATAAACTGGTAGATCGGCTGGGGGATCTGCAGCTTGCTTTTGAACGCGGCGACGACCATGCCGCCGAGTAGAAAGGCCAGAGTCGGCGACTGAAACTGCGACAGGAGCTTGATCAGAAATTCGACGATTGCATCCACGGATTGGGCGCCCCCCGCGGCTTGTTACGGAAGCACGCGAATCGTCTGTACTGTTTCGGAAAAGCCCGGGGGCCGGCAAGTAGATTTCGAAGCGAGCGTCACCGCGTTAGTTACGAACGGTCGAGGGCCGTTGCGCCTCGCGAGAATCGCGTCCAGGCTCAGCGCGCGACATCGTTGATCAGGCGACCCAGCAATTGATCGTGGGTGGTCACGCTTTTCTGGTTCGCTTCGTACTGGCGCTGCACTTCGATCATATCGACCATAGCGCGCACAACGTTGACATTCGAGCCTTCGAGATAGCCCTGCAATATCGTCGGCTCGGGTTCGCCCACGTCCTGGAAAGTCCGCATCGGACCCGACTCGGGCGTCGTAAAATAAAAGCTATCACCCTCTTTTTTTAATTCGCGGGGAAATTCGACCGTGCGCATTTTGATGCGGTCCAGCAGCACCGGCTCTTCGAAAGTATTCGATTCGCGGCTCGCGCCGGCCTCCGGTTCGTTACCGATGCGTCCGTTGATCCAGACTTCGCCGTTTTCGCGGATCATGAAATTGTGCGGGGCGACCTGGATCGGACCGTTTTCGCCCATCAACGGAAATCCGTTCGGAGTCGCGAGTCGGCCTTCGCGATCGATGATAAAATTTCCGGCGCGGCTCAAACGTTCGCCCTTTTCGGTCATGACGACGAAAAACGCGGGACGCTCGCCGGCCTGGTCGTCGAGCATGATGTCAGTGGGATTTTGCGTGCGTTTCGCCGGACCGCTCTCGAAGCGGGTGTGGCTCTCGTTAAACTCGACGCCCATACCGAGCTTACCCGCCATCGGCGCCAGGTCGAACGAGCCCATGGGCACGTGTCCCTGTCCGTCTTCCCGGGTGCGATGGATCAGCATCTCCGGGAAACTCTTGTAGATCGCCTCGTCGGCTTTGAAGGCGGTCTTGTCGACGTTGGCCAGGTTATTGGCGATGACGTCCATCCGGTTCTGATTCATGATCATCCCGGTGGAGCCGATGTACATTCCGCGTAACATATGTTTTTCGTATCGGCTATTTCGATAAAAAGATGATCTTTTCCCGCTTCCGGAATCGGAAGCGTCCGAAAATAATAGAGCGATCCGGCCGGTGATTTCACCGTTTCGCGTTCCGATTCGTTTTTGTTCATGCAGGATTTCGCCAGTATCGCCCCGGAGGGGGGACCGCCCGAAGCGCCCCGGGGGTATTTTCTATCGCTGGGGGCCGGTCGCCACCAGGTCCCGGTGATCGCCGCGGCCCGCCGCCTTGGTTTTCCGGTAGTAGCGGTCGACCGCGATCTGAAGGCGCCGGGCTTCGAGCGCGCCGCCGTGCAGCTGCAGTGCAGCATTGTACGCACCCGGCGCATTCTGGAGATGCTGCGCGAAAACCTGACCCCTCTGCCCATCGCCGGCGTCGCCTGCCGTTCCTTCGGTCGGGCCGGCCTCACCGCCGCCATTCTGGCCCGCCGTTATGAAACGCCCGGGAACGATCCAGGCGTACTGCGAAAATTTCAAAACAAACGTCGCCTGAAAACGCTGCTCGCGCGGGCCGGGATTCCGATTCCGCCGGTCTTCGCCTACGGCACCCTGGTCGAACGCGAAGCATTGCGCACATTCGGCGAAACCCTGCTGGTCCGGCCGGCCACGGGTCACGGCAAGCTGGGACTGCGACTGCTGACCGACGAAGTCGAACGGGGTCGTTTTTTGCAGATTCATCTGCGCGACCGCGGCGAACTGCTGGTGGAGGCGCTCGTTCCCGGCCAGGAGGTTACAGTGCTGGGCATCGTCCAGGACGGTCGTTATGCGCCCGTCTGCCTGAGCGACAAACGGGTTTCGCAAGGGCCGCCGCTCTTCATCGAATTAGGTCACGACTTTCCGGCGCTGGTTTCCACACAAGAACGCGCGACCATCGACGACCACATGCAGACCATCGTCGACGCGACCGGCCTGCGCAGTGGACCGATCGTCGCCGAGTTTATCCTGCGCGAAAGAGCGACGCCCGGACCAGCCAGCCCTCGCGAAGCGCTGCTGGTCGAATGCGCCCCCGAAATCGGCGGCGAATATCTGGCGGACGTGCTGGTGCCGGCCATGCTGGGCGACGAAATTCCTGCGGATCCGCTCACCGGTCAACAGCCGGATCGGCCGCGCGCATCTTCAGACGGTCTGCAGGGCGTCGATTATTTCGAAGAGCTGGTACGTCTCTTAACCGGCGGCGTCTTTCGCACGGAGCCCTTCGCCGCGGCGCTCGACAATCCGCGGCGACAGGTCGCGATTCGTTTCGTGCCCCAGGCGACGGGCGTATTAAAATCAATCGCACTGCCGGACGAACTGCGTAAGGCGCCCGGCCTCTTATACGCAAAGCTCTTGAAGGCGGCGGGTGCGACGCTCTCCCTCGAAGGCGGCAATCCGGATCGGCTGGCGGTCTTCGCGCTCGCCGCTCGCCTGCCCGCGCACGATCCGCACAGTGAATCTCCCCCCCAGGCCGACACGAGCGCGCTGCGCGATCGAGCCGACCGCCTGGTACGCGAAATCCAGTCCACGGTATTCTACGAATGAACGAACACGACCCGCAACAGCAGCCCACTGATGTCTCGGACGACGCGACGATCGAAAAATCCGGCGCGACCCGCGCCGCCTGGGAACGCCACTACCAACGCAAGAAATCGCGGCAGAGCTATCCCGACGAAAACCTGGTGCGCCTGCTGGCCCGTCTGACCGCCGACCGTAACACGCAAAGCGGAGCGGGCGCGGCACTCGACCTGGGCTGTGGCAGCGGACGCCATCTCAAATTACTCGACGAATTCGGCTTCGCGCCGATAGCCGGCTGCGACACGAGCGAGGCTTCGCTGGCCATCAGCGCGCAGCTCGTCCCCGCGGCGCAACTCTTCGCGATCCCGTCCGAAACCACCCCCGAGGACTTTCGCCTGCCGCTGAGCGACGGACATTGCCGGGTCGTGGTGTGCTGGGGCGTGTTACACTATAACTCGCATCGGCTTTCGCAGGCCATGCTGGCGGAAATCGCGCGAGTGCTCGCGCCCGGCGGCGAATGTCTGGGCACTCTCCGCGCCCGGGGCGATACGCATTTTCAGAGCAACGCCGATATGCAGGGCGCCGACATTCACCTCTTCGACGAAAGCCAGGCGCGCGAACTGCTCGCAAACGCATTTGATTCGGTAGAGCTGGGCTACGCCGAACGCAGTCCGGTGGGTGCTTTGGACCAACGCGTATGCCACTGGATCTTTCGCGCACAGCGGGGGCCGGCGTGAAAGCGGATCGGGAGACGGCCGCGCACGGAGTAGCCGGCAAGGCCAGGCCCTGCCCGATCTGCACGGGCACGCCGCGCTTTCTGTATACCATCGATCGTTTCGCACAGCCTTTCGATATATTACGCTGCCCCGACTGCGCGCTGCAAATGCAGGCGGAAATTCCCGAAGACCCGTCGCAATTGTACGACGAAGACTATTACACCGGTCGGGCCGAATACTCCTATCGCGACGAACGCGAAAAACGCCGCTTCGATCGTTACGTGCTGGACGCGCGGCTCAAGAATATCGCGCGTTATGTTGCGCCGCCGGCGGATTTCCTGGACGTGGGCGCGGCCTTCGGCGGCTTCGTGGAAGCGGCGGGCGCTGCCGGTTATCGCGCGCGTGGTCTGGACGTATCCGACTACGCGGCTGCAGACGCTCGGTCCAGAGGCCTGGACGTGCAGGTCGGCGAATTGCGGCCCGGCGTCATCGAGCCGGCGAGCGTCGACGTCCTGACCATGATCGAAGTCTTCGAACACCTCACCCATCCTCGGCTGGCCATGCAGGCGCTGCGCGAAAGCGTGCGCCCGGGCGGACTGGTCGTAATTCAAACCGCGAATTTTCGGGGGCGCCAGGCGCAATCCGCCGGTCGCGACTATCACTATTATTTGCCGGGCCACTTCTATTATTATTCGAGCGACAATCTGCGACGGCTCTTCGCGGAATTCGGTTTTTCGCGCGCTAAGATCTATCGTCCGGTGGACTTCGGTCTCCTGCCTAAACTCAAAAAATCGCGCGGCGACTTCAAGAGTGCCCGGGATTATCTGCGCTGGCTGCGCATTGCCTGGTATCACTGGAAAGGCATGCTGCATCTGGGCGAGTACGCCCTCACCTCGTCGATGGTATTCTACGCCTGGCGCGATTGACGCGATGCGGATTTCGTGCAAGCTTCAGCCGCGATAGCCGCGATCGGGCTGGCGCCGTTTATATTGCGAACAGAGATGGGTCTCCTGGACGAATTCGTGGTGCCGACCGTCGAAAAGATTCATATAGCTGAGTTTATCGGTGACGCGTAAATATTCCGTCGCGCGATTCCGGAAACATATCAGTTCACCGAAACTCCCCCGCCCGGCGTAGAAATAATCGGAAAGATCGCAGTTATAACAGATACGCAGAAAATATCCAGTGGGCATTTTTTTTCGAAGGGATTCGAGAGCTTCTTCGAAATCGCCGTCACACCGCGCTTTGCGTGCGAACGCGGTCCCGGCGGGATCGTCATATCGCAATATGAGTTCGAGTCGCAGTCGATCGATGCCGCCGTGCGCAGCCGGTTTGCCGAGCGTCGTTGCGGCCTGTAGAACAGCCGCGATGTCTTCCAGATCCGGATGATCGCGTCCGACCGCCACCGGGATCGCGCAATGGATCGTACAATCGCAGAGTTCGTCGCCGTTCAGGGCCAGGCCCTGTGCCCGGGCCGCTTGCGGATCGCCGGCCGACAGGCCGTCGAAGCTTCCGCCCGCGAAGTCGACGCCGCGCACGGTCGTTCGCAGTTCGTGACCGTCGCTTGCGAAATGAATATCTTCCCGGCCGGCGCGGTCTTCGTATATGCCTGAATAGACGGGCATCCCATCACTCGTAGTTGTGATAGATGCGATTCGACGGTCGCAGTATCGACGGAACCGCGAAACCCTGGCTGCCGATCGTGCGCACCGGTTTGCCGTCGACCCGCAGACGCACGCCGCCGATTTCAGAAAACTGCGTCAGAGTAAAGGCCAGCTGATCCAGGCGATCGCGAATCACGTGTTTGCCCAGGCGGCCGATGCTTTCGCTCACGTCTAATTCGAGCAGGCCGTTGTCGCGATTCAGGCGCGCGGATTTGATCGCAATGCGGCGATCGAAGGTATTGATCAATCCGGTTTCGTGCGGGGTCGGACCGCGCTTGAGACCGGCGAGCAATTCTTCGAGATTCAGAGCGCCGTCCGCCGCGAGAGCGAAGGAATTCGCGGGACGGCTTACGCGCACGAGCTCCGATCGCGAATTACGAAAACGAATGAAATACAAATAGATCTGTTCCGGCGGCTGCACGGTCGCGGCGGCTCTGCGGTCCGCGACCGGATTCATTGCAGGCGCTTCGCCGGGATTTAAGTTCCGCGACCGGGCGAGGTCGGCGGCGCTTTCGCCGGCAGTGCGCGCCAGACCGGCGGCCTCACCGGCGACCTCCCGCAGATTGTCTTCGCTCAACGCCTCTTCAAGAGTTTCGTTGAGCGCTTCGCCGATGCTTTCGCGGCCGGAGGCGACGGCGTCTTCGGCGGACGAGCGCACGTCTTCGATGATTTCGACCCGCTGGTCGTCGGCGGCGCCCAGCAGAGCTTCCGCCTGGATCTGAATGGGTTCGCCTAACGAATTTGCGGCCTGCTCAAGGCGTTCGCGAGCGGCGCCGGCCTGGCTGGTGCCGACGGCTTCGGCCAGCGCGCTGTAGTGTCGGCGCGCCTGAAAATCCATGAAGATCAGAAGCACCAGCACGCCGGCCAGAATCAACAGAATGCGATTGGATTGGGCGTTGTCGACGACCGAGGACGGCCCCGCCGGGTTACCGGATGGATCTTTGGCTCCGCCGGAGAAAAACATTGCTATTATTTTCGGCCGATTGGGCCTGGAATAAGAGCGGGGAATCCAACGGGTCGCGCGAATTTCGCACGGCGAAATGAGGAAGGTTCGGCCGCGAAAGCGGGCCCGACGCCGGGTGGCGGCCGGGAAGCGTTACTTCTTCTTGTGACGATCCGCTTTGCGCTTCTTCTTGCGCTTGTGGGTGCGAATCTTTCTTCTTTTACGTTTTTTACCGGACGGCATCTACACCTTACCTGATTTCACTGGGAAAGGCCAGGGTCCTATTTGAGGAATTTCTGTAAAGTCGGATTTGCCTTAAATGTTCCGATGAATTCTTTGATCTGTCCGATTCGGTCCGCCCGGGCAAGAAAGAGCAGATCCTTCTCTTCGACCAGCACCACGTTTTCCACGCCCAGGAGCGCCACGAGCTTCTTGTCGGTCACGATCAAATTGTCCCGGCTGTCCATCGCGGCGATACCCGCGGCTTTGCCGGTCGAAATCGTCAGATTGCCGTCGGCGTCGGGCTCCGCGATGCGTCGCAGTGACAGCCAGGAGCCCACGTCGTCCCAGGCGAATTCGGCGGGAATCATGGCGATGCGTTCGGACTTTTCCATGATCGCGATGTCCACGGGACGGTCCGGAATCTGCGGAAAGACCTGCGCCAGCTTTTTCGACGAGCCGTAGACCCCGTCGTTCTCAAGAGGGCCGATGACGTCGGGCGCGTGCTTGCGAAATTCTTCGACAATGCGCGGACCGGACCAGATGAAGATGCCGGAATTCCAGTAATAATTCCCGCGACCGAGATAGTCCCGGGCGCGCTGCTCGTCGGGTTTTTCCACGAAAGACTCGATGGCGTGGGCGCCGCCGCCCTGCTCCGGAAGCATCTCGCCGGCGGCGATATAGCCGTAGCCCGTCTCTGGACGATTGGGACGCACGCCGAGGGTAACCAACCAGCCCTCTCCGCTCGTCGCGGTTTCCATGGCTTTGCGCAGCGTGCTCTCGAAAGCCGCAAGCGGCGTAATAAAATGATCCGCGGAAAGCACGATATGCGTCGCGCCGGGGAATTTCTTTTCGAATTGCAGAGCGGCCAGGGCGATAATCGGCGCGGTGTTGCGGCCTTCCGGTTCGACGACGAACTGCGAAGATTTAATCCCCTTGTGAGTTTTCAGAATCGCTTTTTTGAGTTCGGCGTTACAGCCAATAAAGATGCGAGAATCGTCAGTTACGGTGCGGGCCCGGACAATCGTCTCTTCTAATAGAGTCCGCGAAGAATAGACTTTCTGCAGCTGCTTGGGATGACTGATGCGGGACCTGGGCCAGAAGCGTTCGCCTTTACCGCCGGCCATAATCAACACGACCGGACCGTTCGCGTTTTTCGAGCCTTTCGATTTTTTCAGTTTGTCTTTTTGCTTTTTGCTCGCGGCCTTCGAATCTTTTTTGGATTTCTTGCCGGACTTCTTGTCGGATTTCTTTGCTTTCTTTTTGGCCATCAATTCGTTCCAGATAATACGCTATATTTCAGAGTTGTTCGGATGATTTCGGATGAATTCGAAACACTTCCGCGAATACGAAAATATTCAAGGAGGGGTCAGATCGCGAAAGCGATTGCCGCCCGCTGCCGGCGGCGGCGCCTGACGGGCCGGAGCGATCGGCAGGGGTTCGGTGCGTCGTCGCTGATCGTCGCTCCGGGTCGTGGCTTTGTTTCCGGAGAGCCGACGGGCTTCTGCTTCAGTCGGAAACCAGCGATCCGAGGGCACGACCATTACTTCGACGTTTTCGCTGAGCCGATCGACGGCCAGATAGTCTTTCAATTGCGGGTAACGGCGGATCAGCTGTCCGATGCGTTCGAGCCGCGCGAAATAGGCTTCGTCGTGAATCTTCTCGGCCTGCTGGCGCGCCTGGGCGTCGTCGACGATTCGCAGGCGTTCGCGTTTCTGCGAAAGGATCAACTCTTCGTCCGCGAGTATGGCCCGATAGAGCGCCGGGTCGGGAACGTACAACCGCGAAGGCAATACGTTTCGAAATCGCACGCCCTCGCTTTCGAATTCGCCGTTGAGCTCCGCGAGCGCGGCGCCCTGGATATATTCATAGAGCGTGGTTTCCAGCCGGGTCAGGTCCTGGTTTTCTTCATAGACTTCACCGAGCTTGCGATTCAGAAAAAATTTCAATCGATCCGCGAGATAATCGTCCAGTCGCTCCCAGTCGGGTTCTTCCAGACGTTGAAAGAGCGAGGGCAGCCGGGCGGCGTCCAGCTCGTACTCCAGTCGCAGTTCGGTCTGCACATAAAACGAGTCGTCCAGCCCCAGCATTTCGCTTTCCGCGAGGCCTTTCTTGTGGCGGATGCGCAATACGCGGGGCCCCACGTCGACGCGATGCAGAATCACCCGGCCGGGGTAGATGCGGCTGGCCAGAAAGCGCGCTTCGCCGGGCGCGATGATATCGGGATCCAGGCCATAGTGCCGGTCTTCTACTAAGATCGCTTCGCGGGTGGAGGCGACCACGTAACCGAAAAAGAGCCAGGCGGCGATCGAGGCGACGAGCACGGCCCAGAAGAACGCTCGAAAAAAATTCTTAATCATCGCGGCGGCGGATTCAGTGGATTCCCATTCATAGCGAAACGCCTGCTTGAGGCGGCCGAAGGCGCCGCGGCGATCAGCAATCCAGTCCCGAAATCTCTTAAGATTCCTCGGGGGCGGCGTCGGAGGTCATTTCTTCGAAATTGAGCGCCTTCGAAAGCACGATAGTGGAAATGGCGTGTTTGTATACGAGGCTCTGTTTGCCCTCGTTTTCGATCACGACCGTGAAATTGTCGAAGCTGGCGACGCGACCCCGGAGCGGAACTCCGTTGGTCAAATAGAGGGTAATCTCCATCTTCTCTTTACGCGCACCGTTGAGAACCAGGTCCTGTATATTATTTTTGTTGCTGGCCATATATGTGTGTTCCCGTCCCGATTTGTATCTATATAGATCGACAGAAAACAATACGGGAGCGTTTTCGACCCCCGTCAATAAAATAACCGGCGTCAATCCGGATGAGATTTCAGAGGATCCGGGCGCAAAAGAGCCGCAACCCGCGCCAGAAAATCCCGCGCGAGCGCGTCGCGCGGGCTGGCCCAGAGCGAAGACTCCCGGCGAAACCAGGTGCGCTGGCGTTTGCCGTACTGGCGATGACTGATGAATAGCCGTTCGGCCAGCTCTTCGCGGCTCAGCTCGCCGCGCCAGGCCGCGAGCGCGTCGGTGTAGCCCAGCGTTTCCAGGCCGGGACACGCCCCGTAGCGCTCAAAACAGCGACCGGCTTCTTCTATTATTCCGTTCGCAACCATCTCCCGGGCCCGCCGCTCCAGGGCCGCCCAGTACGTCGTGAGCTTTCCATCGATCTCGACGCTGATCCGCCACCCCGCAAAGCGATAGGGGCTGTCGCCGGCATTGCCTTCGTCTGCGGCGCCCGGATTGCGGCTACGAGCTGCAGCCCAGACCTCCGAATACAACCGGCCTCCGGGCAAAAGACAGATCTCCAGGGCCCGCGAAACCCGGTAGTCGTCGTTCGGATGCACCCGGCCGGCCCGGGCCTGCGATTCGCCGGGCGGTAGCACGGCTGCGGGATCCAGCTCTTTGAGGCGTGCCAGCCGGCCCGCGGCACCCAGCCCCGCGACTGTGGTGCGAATCTCACTCTGGACTTGCGGCGAAACCTCCAGGTCGAACATGCCCGTGGACAGCGCCCGAAAATAGAAGCCGGAGCCCCCCGCAAGCACCGGCAACCGGCCGCGGGAGAAGATATCGGCGATCGCAGCCAGGGCCTCGTCGCGATAGCGCGCGGCGCTGTAGGTTTCGGTGGGCTCCACCGTGCCGACGAGATGGTGCGGCAGCCGGGCGCACAACGCCGCGTCGGGAGCGGCGCTGCCGATTTCGAGACCGCGGTAGATCTGGCGCGAATCGCACGATACGATTTCAACCGGCGGCAGCTCGCCTGCGGTAGACGAAGCTCCGGGTGAGATCAGCGATTCCAGCAGCGCGGTTTTGCCCGCGCCGGTCGGGCCCAGCAGTACCGGAACGAGCGGCCGGGAGTCCGGCGAATCCGGCGGGTCCGCTGGCATCAGTCCCGGACGACGCCTTCCTGGCGCAGAATGAAGCTGACCTCGCCCGTGGCGCGCTCCAGCATATCGTTGGTAATCCGGTAGTCGTATTCGTCGGCGGCGGCCATCTCGCCGATACCCTGCTGCAGCCGCAGCTGGATATCCTCTTCCGTATCCGTACCGCGCTTGCGCAGCCGGTCTTCCCAGACTTCGCGATCCGGAGGCAACAAAAAGATGCTCATGACGCGATCGCCCATACGTTCTTTAACAGTACGCATTCCCTGCACGTCGATATTTAAGATCACCGAACGGCCTTCGGCCAGCATGGCCTCGACCGGAGCGGCGGGCACTCCGTAATAATTCCCATGCACTCTGGCATATTCGAGAAAATCCCCGGCAGCGATTTTGCGTTCGAAGGTCTCCGCATCGAAAAAATAATAGTGCCGGCCTTCGACTTCGTTCGCCCGGGGCGCCCGACTGGTCGCGGTCACGGCCACGTGCAGATCCGTATGATCGCGGGTCAGTCGACTGATCAGCGAAGTTTTGCCGCCGCCGGACACCGACGAGATGATAATCAAACGTGCTCCGGTCTTTAACATATATTGCGAATCTGCTCTTTGATGTTTTCGATTCTAGTCTTCATTTCGACTACCATTCGTCGAATTTCAAAATCCCGGGACTTCGCGCCGATGGTATTCACTTCGCGCAGTAGTTCTTGCGAATAAAACTCGATCTGCTTACCGGGGTCGGCGGCATCGCCGCTGATCAGCTCGCGTATCGCTCCGCAGTGCAGGAGCACTCGCTCCAGTTCTTCGCTGATATCGCCCTTATCGAGCCAGTCGACCGCGGATTTCAGCGGATCCGCGCCGCCGCTCGATGACTCCGCCGTCCCCGCCGTTCCCATGGATAAATTCAGATCGCGTCGAATGCTGGCCAGCTTTTCTTTACGATAGATCGCGTGGCGTTTGCGGATCGTACGGTTGGTGCGTTCGATCTCGCGGATGTACGACTGCAGCAGTCGGGCGATCGAACGGCCTTCCTTGCGGCGGCCCTTCAGCAAATCGGCCAGAGCGCGATCGAAACGCTGAATAAAACCCTTGCGATCGAAGCCGTCGGGCAGCGCCTGCTCAAGCTCCACGACGCCCGGCAGCCGCAGCAATTGCAAATATTCGCTCATGCCCGACGAAGGCGGCGCCACGTCCGACCGCTTTGCCGCGGATTTGCGACCGCCGCCGGTCCGCGTGCGGCCGGGAGGCGACCCGGATTCCAGCTCCGCGCAGATATCCAGATACTGCCGCGCCAGCTCGCGATGAAAGCGCAGGCGCCGCATTCCGCCGCCCTCGCCGCTGACCGAGATTTCGATTTCCAGCCGGCCCCGACTGATGCAGCCCCGCGCGCGCTCCTCCAGGTCCTGTTCCAGGCCGGCGGCGTTTTCGAAGCCCCGGGGGCAGCGCAGCTGAATCTCCACGAAACGGTGATTCACCGACCGGGCCCAGATTTGAAATTGCAAGCCGGATACCTGAAAACTGGCCGCGGCCGTACCGGTCATGCTCTCAAGCATCGGCGGTCGCTCCCCGGCGGCCCTGGCCGCTCAGGGGCCGGTAATAAGCCACCCCGTGCGGCAAATGCCGGAATTCGAACGGAGTATCCATCATAAACAGGCTTTCGGAGTGCCCGACGATCAAAAAACCGCCGGGCCGCAGCGCATCGTAGAAGCGTTGCACGAGCTGCTCCTGATCTTTACGATCGAAATAGATCATCACGTTGCGACAAAAAATGCAGTGCATGCCGCCGGCCTGCCAGGCCGGACCGTCTTCGAATAGATTCTGCAGCTCGAATCGAATCTTTTCTTTTAAATCGTCGCGCACGACGTGGTAACCCGCTCGTTCTTCGACCGGGCGAAAATAGCGATTGAGGATGGGCTGCGGAATCTTTTCGATTTTGCGGCCGGAATAGCGGCCGGCCCGCGCGAATTCCACCATTCGCCGCGAAATATCCGTCGCCAGAATTTCGAACGAAAATACGCCGCTCTTTTTCATGCCTTCGGTCAATTCGATCGCGATATTATAGGGCTCTTCGCCGCTGGAACAACCGGCGGACCACAGACGCAGAGTCTGGCCGCGAAACTCCCGAATCAATTCCGGTAAAATGTCTTCGCGCAGCATATCGAAGTTATGGGTCGTGCGCCAGAAATAGGTTTCGTTTGTCGTGACCGCTTCGAGAAAGTGGACGTGCTCTTCGGAGTTCCCGTCGTCGGTCAACAGGCGATAGTAGTCGTCGAAGTCGTTTAAGGCGAGCGCCCGCAAACGTTTGCGCAGCCGATTCGACAACAGCGTGATCTTGTGCTCTTTGAGCGTGATATTCGTGCGATCGTAAACCAGCCTGGCGAAACGCGCGAACTGCTCCGCGGATAGATCGTCGATTTCGTGATACACTATTGCTTCGCCTGTCTGAGTTTACCGAACGGAACCCGCCGCTTTCGGAATCGAATCCAGCGAGTCCGCTTCGAATGCGCGCTTCAGTCGGAGCTCGCTCCGAAACGCGCGGCTGCTTCGGGTCCCGCTGGATTTGATTCCGAAAGCCGGGTCCGCCGGGGACGGCGGCCGGAAGCCGGCAAAGACGCGACCAACTCGATTTCGGGCAGCCCAATCCCCGTGGCACGCGAAATATCCCCCGTGCGATAACCGTAGCTTAAAAGCGCGCGAATCACTTCCGCCCGACGCGCTTCGCCTTCGTGAACCGCATCACTCAGACCGCGCGCCGCCAAAATTTCCGACGGCGGCGGCAACTCCGGCTGCGCGCTGAACGCCGGACCGTAGCCGGCTCCGGTTACACGGCCCGGACCGGCATTCAATGCAACATCGGGCAGGCGGTCGGCTTGCGCGGGCCGCTCGCCCCCGCTCAGTTCCAGTCGATCCAGGCGGGGCAGTACCGCGCCGGACTCCGTCTGTTCATCATCGTGCGATTCGTTTCGGGCCGGATTCACCGGATTCAAACGGGGCCGGGCGCCGGGCACGGGTCGAGCCAGCTCCTCCGGCGAAAGCTCCGGCACGCTGAAGCGCGCTGCCGGCCCGGGATCGGCGGCGGCATTCGATGCATCGCCGGTGGCCCGCAGTGGGGCCGGCGCGGGCGCAGCCGGCAGGGCGTCGATACCAAGAATACGCCGGGTGATCGCACCGATGCGGCCAAAGACCCCGCCATCATCCTGCAACGGCGTCGCGCTGAGCTCAGCTTTCGCTTCGGGTACAAAACCACGCGAACGTTCGCCGCCCCGATAGGCGCTTTCCACATCGCGCGGCGCTTCCGAAATATCGAGCCGGTCGTCGCCCATATCCTCTAAGATGCGATCTACATTGTAGGCGGTCGACGACTCCGGCTCCAATTCGGTGGACGCTTCGTCATCTATACCTGCAGGCCCGCGAAACGAGGAACTCGCGTCGCCGGCGGCCGGCAGCGCGGATCTTGCGTTTCGACTTTTTTTCGCGGCCGTCTTTTTGGCCGCCGGACTCGAAGCCGCTTTGCCTGCGCCGCGCTTCGCACTCTGCTTCTTTTTGCTTCCCGTGGCGGCAGTCGCTTTTTTGGCCCGCCGCGCGCGGGTTGCCGCGGATTCCGAATCCGAATCGGGGCCGGAGTCGGGAGCCTGGTGCAGGCTTTCTAATCGGGTCGCCAGCTCTTCCGAGCGGCGCAGCAACTGGTAGAAGGACCGGGTTTTCTGGTCCATGGTGTCGAGCGAGCTGTTGATGTATTCGATCGTCAGTTCGACGTTCTCTTTGAGCTCGCGAATCAGGCTGTTCTTACGGGATTGCTCCACGGTCTGCCGCACGGCCCGACTGAAACGTATCGAAAAAAATACGTACATCAGGCCCGCGGTTACCACGTTGACCAGGGCCAGAGCGAGGAGTTCCATATCCTTTTAGGACCGGTGTCCGATATTATGTCTACTACTAATCCGGGCGACCGGGGGTCTGGAAACGATTTCGAAGCTCATCGATCCGGGGAGACGAAAACGGCCGGAGTCGCCGCATACGGGTCATTCAGGCGGTCCAATCCAGATGCTGACCGGCCGCTTCTTCCGAAGACCGGCGGCCCGCTCCCGCCATTCCCATGGGGCCGATCGATCCCAGAAGGCCCGCGGGCCCGTAGGTCAGAGGACGCTCGCCGACTTCGCCGCGCTCCCCGCCGCCTTCCCGAAAACGACGGCGGGCGCGCTCGAGAACCTCTGCGGCGCGGGCGGTAGGATCGTCATTGGTGGCGATGCTGCGAAAGCCGGGCGCGTAGGTGATCGCGGTTTCGACGACCTTCGTGGGCCGGTTTAAGTTTTCGCTGCGCGAATCCCGGTATTCCTGGATCTGGCGATATTGCGTGGCCGCCAGGTCCTGGCTCACCCGCGCGCCGTGATCCGGAATCGCATTAAACGCCACCCGTATGTCGAGCGGGGTAATCACCGGCGGTTCCTCCAACTGCGATCGTTGGACTCGGCTTTTTCGAGTTTGCCGATTTTCACGTAGGCGTTATCGTAACTCATCGTGACGGCGTTGTAGGTATCGGATATATTCTGGTTGGCGTCTTTGATCGTCACGACCACGCCGGGAAAGAGTTCGCGTTCGGCGTGCACCTTGCCTTCGGAGCCGAGTTCGTTCATGTACTCTTCGAGTTTCTGCAGCTCTTCGCCGGTTTCCGCCAGCTTGCCTTCGAGTTTCTCGACGGTATGTTCGGTCTTCTCCAGGGTTTGTTGCTGGTCTTCGCCGAAACCGTCCGGGTCGGCGTCTTTGCGCGCGTTGAGCGTCGCGAGCGTCTTTTTGGTTTTGCCGACCTTTTCTTCGGTCTCTTTATGAATGCCCGAAAGCTCTTCGAATTGCGCGAGCACGCGCGGGTCGGTGCCCACGACGATCTCCGTCGGTGTATAAGCCTGGCTGCCCAGCATACGGGCGCGCACTTCGCGGGTGGCGCGAATGCTGCCGCCGACGATCTGCGCGCGACGGCCGTTGCAGTGAATCATATTGCCCGCTTCGACTTTCGAGTGGAGTATGCCTTCGCCGACGGTGATGTCGGTCGCCACCTGGATCTCCGCGTTCTGTACGAATTTCGCGAATAACGAACCGCCGGTGGATTCCATCTCGGCGCCCTGCACGCCTCCGCGAACGATGATATCGCCTTCGGCTTCGATCTTCGCTTTCTGAACCGTGCCGCCGATCTCGACGTTGCCCGCGGCTTTCACCTCGAAACCGTCGAGCACGCTGCCGCCGATGACGACCGAGCCGAGAAACATAATATTACCGGTCTTCGGTCCCACGTCGCCGACCACCCGATAGACAGGTTCGACCGCGATGCGGCCGCTCGAGAAGACGACCTGCCCGTTGATTTCGGCGATCAGCTTCATGCCGTCTTCGGACAGGATGGTGCCGCGGCCCTGGCGCAGCTCCATCTCTTTGCCGTTGCGCGCTTCGACGATGCGATTAAAGATCGTGCGGCCGGCCTGCCCCATGGTGAGCGGAATCTTTTCGGCGAGCACCTGGCCGACGACGACGTTTTCGACCAAATTCATTTCTTTGAAATCGACGCGGCCTTTCGAGTCTTCCTCGAAATTAACTGTATCCTTTTTGACGTTTACTTTATAGTCGATGCGGGCGTCCTGACCGTGCTTCGCCGCGACCCCTTCGGCGGCCAGGATCTCCTGCATATAACGATCGTCGAGCAACGCCTGGTGGATATCGTCTTCTTTGAACCCCAGCACGACGCCGTGTGCCTTGAGCGCGGTGACCACGTCGACGACCTCGAGATGTCGACCGCCGGAGCGCGGGGGCGAGACCTTGATATAAGCCTTCATCTCGTCGGGGGTGATATCGACTTTGACGCTCGAATCGTGATCCGGACGCGGCACGTAATTCGCGATCTTCACCGCTTCGCCGCCGGCTTCTTTGAGCACCTGGTCGATGCGGTCCTGCTCGAAGTTCATGATGCCCGCCTGCTGAATGCGATGCATCACCTGGTTCATGTCGACGGCTTTGCCGTCGCCCAGGGGCGGGAAGACCGTCAGGAAAACGCCGGTGCGATAATTGCGCACGAGCACGCGGCCGTCCATGTGTTTGGGAGTTACGTACTGATCGAGCTCGTCGGACATGAGCCGATCGCCGACGCCCAGCTTGACCGAGAATTCTTCCAGATCGGCGAAGGCGTTTTGTTCCGGCAGGTGGCTGACCTGCACCCGATAGGGAATCGTATTCAAAAAGGACTTCTTGCCCTTCTCGATGATTTCGTAGTCCAGCTGCGAAAGATCGGCCTGCAAATATTCCGCGGCCCGGTTCAGACACGAAGCGATCGTCAGACCGATCACCTCGACCCGGTCCGATACAATTTCCGTATTCGCCTTCTCGGTTTCCTGAAGCAGCGCCTTCAACCGATCCATATTCTCTAATATCATCACTCCCACGGGGGTTTCAAGCCTTTTGCGCGCATTTTCCACTGGATTTCCCCGCTGCCGGACCGCAGCCTGGCCGGGAATATGGAAGGCGCATCCCCCACCCCGGAGTCCACGGTCCGGATGCTGGAAGAATTCGGCCTCAACGCCTGGCCGGCGTTGCAGCAGCTGGCCCTGGACGGCTGGCTTTTGCGTTTCGCGAACGGCTTCAGCCGCCGGGCCAACAGCGTACATTCGATCTACGGCACCCCGGCGTCGGGCTCCCTGGAATTAAACGCGAAGCTGGAGCTCTGCGAAGGCATTTACGAGGCCCGCAGGCTTTCGCCGATCTTTCGCATCACCCCCATAAGCCGTCCGACGGATCTGGACGATCAACTCGCAGCCCGGGGCTACCGGCGCGAAGGCGAAACGGCGGTGCTCGTGCGCACCCTGCCGCGACCAGAACCAGACGACGAAGGGCTACAACCATCCGGTTTCGACGACGCGGCGCCCGGAGCGCGGGTCATGCTGTTCGAAAGCCTGGAACGCGACGGCGACGAATGGCTGCGCGGAACGACGGAGATTCGCGACCGTCCTCCGGGGACGATCGCGGTGTTTCGTAATATTCTCTCAGGGATCATTACCCGCGCCTGCTATGTTTTGATCCAGGCCGACGACCGCCCGGCGGCCTGCGCGATGGGCGTGCTGCAGCAGGACTGGGTGGGCATTCAGGAAATCGCCCGGGGCGATGCATTTCGCGGGCGGGGCTACGGCCGTTCCGCGCTGGAGTTGGTGCAGGACTGGGCCGCGGCGTACGGCACCGGGCACGCCTGGGTCGCCTGCGAAGCCACGAACCGACCGGCCCTGCAAATGTATCATGACGCGGGCTATACCGAAGCGTATCGCTACTGGTATCGCGTGCGGCCGCGCCCCGGCGAACGCCACTAAACCAGAGACACGACCTGGATCAGAATCGAGACCTCCGGATGCCCTCGCGACCGCGCTTCGTTCATCACCCCGACTACCATATCGAATTGCCCGCCGCGCATCGTTTTCCGATGAGCAAATTCCGGCTGTTGTATGAAATCCTGCTGCGCGAAGGCCTCGCGAAGCGCGAAGACTTGACAATTCCAGAATCGCCGCCGACCCTCGAAGAATTATCGCTCGTCCATCATCCCGACTACGTGGACCGCGTCCTGAACGGCGGACTGGATGCGGCCGCGGAACGTCGCATCGGTCTGCCCTGGTCTCCGGCTCTCGCCCGGCGCACCCGCGTCGCGGTCGCGGGCACGCTGTGTACGGCGCGGCTCGCGCTGAATCACGGCCTGGCCTGCAACACGGCCGGCGGCACGCACCACGCCTTTCCCGACCATGGTTCGGGTTTTTGTCTGTTCAACGACCTCGCGGTAACGGCCCGGGTGCTGCGCGCCGAAAACCCCGCCCTGCGAATCTTAATCGTAGATCTCGATGTACACCAGGGCGACGGGACGGCGTTTATCTTTCGTGACGAACGCGAGGTCTTCACGTTCTCAATGCACTGCGAGAAAAACTTTCCGGCCGCCAAACAGCCCGGCGATCGCGACGTGGGTCTCGAACCGGGCACCGGCGACGAAGCTTATCTGGAAATCCTGCGCGAAGAGCTGCCGGCCGTGCTGCGGAATTTCGCGCCGGGACTCATTCTGTACGACGCCGGGGTGGACCCGCATCGGGAAGACCCGCTCGGGCATCTGGAGCTGAGCGACGCCGGGCTCGCTGCGCGCGACCGCTTCGTCATCGAATCGGCTCGATCGTCCGCCATCCCCATCGCCTGCGTCATCGGCGGAGGTTACGGAAAAGACCTGGCCCGACTGGCGCAGCGACACTCCATTTTGCATCGCACCGCCCTCGATTTTTTCGATTGAAAGCCGCTTCGTATGCCTGAGCTTTGCTCGCATATGGCTGCTGGACAGAACGACGACCGCAACGAAGGCGCGGAAAATGCGGATCCCGGCGGGCGACCGGCCGGCTCCGAAGGGGAATATGGAATCGTGGTCCGGGTGCGCCCGGAGTATTTACCGGAGCGCTCAAATCCGGTGCAACCGATGTATTTTTTTTCGTACGAGGTCACCATCTCCAACACCGGCGAGCGGGCGGCCCGGCTGGTCAGCCGCTACTGGCGCATTCGCGACGCCTATGGTCGCATTGAAGAAGTCCGCGGTCCCGGAGTGATCGGCAAACAGCCCCGACTGGAACCCGGAGAGAGCTTCCAGTATACGAGCTTCTGTCCGCTGCCGACCGAATTCGGCACAATGGAAGGCAGCTATCAAATGGTGCTGGATGACGGCACGAGCTTTGACGCGACGATTCCGGGCTTCCAGCTGATCTCGCCGCAGGCCGTCAATTAAGCTGCGACAAACGGCCTGAAAAATACGGCGCCCCGCCGTGCTTTTTTTCGTCGAATGTAATACAGTGGGCGCGGTTGCGACGAATTAGTTTTCTTTTTTTAACTGCTCATTGACACCCCGCCCGCTCGTTTCAGGTAGTTCATATGTCCTTTACTCAGGATGACTGTCGCAAAGAGATCTTGCTCAAGATCATGATCGCCGAGGCCTGGGGGCGGACCGACCCGCCGTCGCCCCCGTCCGAAGAAGATCGCGCGGTGATCCAGGACTGGATGACGACGCTCTGCCTGGAGGGCCCCGAGTGCGGCCGGGTGCGCTCGCTCCTCGACAATCCCATCGATTCGTTTCAGGCCGAAATGTTTGACAGCGAACTCAAAGCCATGCTGCATATGATGGCCGGCGACGGACAGGTCCAGGAAACCCTGGATCGCATGCTCGGCAAACGCAAGAAAGTCTTCGATCTGGAAACGCGCCTGGCTCGCAAAGTCGCAAGCCTGGTGGACGATCGCTCCGGAATCGAACAGCTACTGAGCCGCTTTTCGCGCGCTGCGGGGTGAAACGGAAGAAGGCGCCACATTGCTGGCGACCGCCGTTCGTTTTATTCCGAATCGGAGTACCAATCGCTGGTTTCGACTGTTGAATTCAGAATCGGAAAAGATATCAGTCCCTGCAGCACCGCTTCGCGCAGCGCCTCCGGCGTAATCTGACGACGTGCCAGCTCGTCCGCGAAGCGTTCGCGCGGCAGACGGTACTCCGGCGAAAGCGGCAGAATAATCCGCGCGACGGTCTGGTTCCGGCGATAATCGCTGTAGATACTCAAGCAGCGCTGCGAATAACCCGCCTGACTCAATAGAATTTGAACCATGGCGATGCCCATGCCGGCGCCTTCAGTCGAATCGCTGAAGCTCCGGTAGAAATCGTAGAGATTGTCGACGCCGTCGCTCTGCACAAATTTTTCGCGTACACGTTTTTCTTCGGCCGGAAACAGCACGAAGGGATTGCGCACGGTCACGCAAATCGCCTCTTTGCTGTAGTGAAAGCCGATGCGAAAGTACAAACCCTGTTCGTAAATCAGTCGGGCGTGATCCACAAGCTTCGCACCGGTCAGGCGCTCGCGAAAGACGTCCATGCCTTCGTGGTAATTTTGCCGATCGTTGGGGTCGACGCCCAGCTCGGAAAAGAGCACGCGCTTCAGATTCGCTTTCGCGGCGTTTTGCACGAGTTCGCGCACCGCCGCGTAGGCCGGACCGATCAACTCGCTTTGATCGAGATGCGTAAGCAGACGATCGACGATTCGTTCGAGTTTGGCCTCGCCGCCCTCGCGCATCAGCGTGGAACGAAACTCAAGCGGCCGGCCGGCGCGAAAGGCCGCCTCCAGCTTCTCGTCCAGAGCGGCCAGCATTTGCTCAACGCGAGACATGAGCGACGACTGCGAAGAATCCCGGCTCAGCCGCCCAGCAGGCGGTCGAGAGCGGCGCGCACTTCTGATGCGTCCGCCGGCAACGGCACGGCCGCGTTGCGATGCGGATAGTCGCTCATGCCCGGCAGGCGTTCTTCGTGGTAGGCCGTCTTCACCTCGACGAATTTGAGGCCGTGCGCGGTCGAGATGACGGCCGCGCTCTGGCCCGCCGCCAGTTCGCCCGCCGCCACCATCTGAAACATACAGGCCAGGGCAACGCCCGTGTGGGGGTCGTTGAACATCCCGTGCCGATCGACCCGGGCCGCGGCCTCCGCCAGCTCATGCTCGTCGGCCTGCCGGACGATTCCGTCGAATTCCCGCAGGGTCTTCACGGCCCTTGGATAGCTGACCGGATCGCCGATGCGAATGGCCGAGGCCTGGGTTTCCCCGGCCTGCACGGCGCGGTACTCCTGAAAATCACTCTGGTAACTGAGATACAGCGGATTCGCCGCCGCGGCCTGAGCAACACAGATCCGCGGGGCCTTCTGAATGATGCCCGCCTCTTTCAGCAGGTGGAAACCCTGACCGAGAGCGTAGACATTACCCAGATTACCGCCGGGAATAATCACCCAGTCCGGAAGCTGCCAGCCCAGTTGCTGGCAGAGTTCGATCGAAACGGTCTTTTGACCTTCGATCCGCAGCGGGTTCATCGAATTCGCCAGATAGATGCTGTCGTCTTTTTGGGTGAGCTCTTTGACGATCCGCATACAGCCGTCGAAGTCGGTATCGAGGCTTAATACATGCGCTCCGGAACTGAGCGGTTGGAGCAGTTGCGCCGTCGAGATTTTCCCCGCCGGCAAAAAGACCACCGTCGGCACACCCGCCGCCGCCGCGTAGGCCGCGAGCGCCGCGCTCGTATCGCCTGAGGACGCGCAGGCCACCGCGCGAATGCCGACGCCGCGCGCGATCAACGACTGCACGTGGCTGACCAGCACGGTCATGCCCAGGTCCTTGAACGAGCCGGTGTGCGAAACACCGCATTGCTTGATCCAGAGATCGGAAAGCCCCAGCTCGGACGCCAGTCGCGGTAAATGCGAAAGCGGGGTATTGCCTTCCCCGTGACTTACGATATGTTCGTCTTTGATTTCCGGCAAGACCCACTCGCGCTTCGACCAGATGCCGGATTGATTGGGATGCCGAAAATCGCCCTGTCGTTGCGTGAAGAGCTCCTTCCAGGCCGTGGCTCCGCGGGCCCGAATGGGCGCCGGGTCGTGCGAAACCGTCAGGAGTCCGTCGCACTCGCGGCAGCGATAGATGACCTGATAGAGATCATACTCAGCGCCGCACTCGATGCACTTGAGATTCGCCGAAAACTCCGGATTCGCTCCGCCTGTATCGCCGGCTGCAGCGGACGCCGGCTTCGGCTCTTCCCCCTGACGAATTTCGCGGCCTGTTCCTATGATGCCCATATTTTTGTATCCTGCCTGTTGCGGAGTCGATTCGCTTTCATCGCACCAATCGTTTCGAATGTACTGCCCAGGTATTGCCCGGCATTACTCGCCGACCGCTCGCAGACGGCGCTCAGCTCTCGTCGCTCGCTTCCTCTTCAGCGACCTTGAAACGGCTGAACATATAGAGCCCCTTCTTACTCCGGGAGTTTACATCGACTCCCGGGAAAACCCGGCTCATGGTCAGCAAGAATTTCATTTTCTCTTCGCCCAGATTGTTGATCACGTATTTCGTGGAGAGCTCGAATTCAACGTACTGCAGCGGACGATTGTTTTTCACACTCGCCGCGACCCGAAAAAGCGCCGGATGACCGATCAGCTCGCGGCTCTCGAAATTCTCGACGCTCTTTAAGGGTTCGATCTTTTTTCCATGCGGCGGCCGATAAAATAGATTCGCGCCCGGCTGTACGGTGATTTCGTACTCTTCCAGCTCCCGTTCTTTTAAGAATTTGAGAACCAGCTGATCTTCACGAATGCCCTGCAACCGCAGCTTGATGTCCGAATCGAGCAGTCCCACGCTCACCGAGCGGGTCCGCAGGGTATCGTCCATCAGGATTTCGTAGGCCCAGCCTTCCTCCGGCGGTGGCGATTCCCGGTCGGCTTTAATCATCAGCGCCGGCCGAACAAATAAACGGTACACCAGCCAGACGAAAATTACGAACGAAGTGACGCCCAAAAAGAGCATCACCAGGTTCAGCACGCCCGGGACAATCAGAAGAAACATCTAATTCACCGGGTTTGTTTTTTCAACCATTCGACGGCGCGTCTTCGGTTTTCTTCATCCGAGAGCCCCGCCCGTTTGTCGATGCGCCAGAGATACTGCACTTCAAAACGGCGGGTCGGCAGGCCGCCGGACGGCGCATAGAATCGAAAGCGGCTCACATCGTCCTGGAAATATTTGCTGGCCTGCCAGGTCTTCGGCGTCTCGCCGTTTACATAGGCGATGTGTTCGATCTGGCCCGAGAGCGGGCTCAGACGGATTTGAATGCGTCCGGTGAGCTCCATATTCACGAAATCGATTTCCTGCAGCTGGGTCGTGAAAAACTGCATCTGCTCGCGGTCGCCCAGGGGATCCTCCCGGCGGGAGATGCCGGCCCGGGAATTGATCTGGCGCACCTGATAATTGCCCCGCGTAATCAGTACCCGAAAGGCGATCTGTCCGGGGCCCTCGGAAAAAAAGAAAGCATCGTCGCCGCTCTCGGGATACTCCGGCTGGTCCTCGCGGAATTCGCCGGTGCTTTCACCGGTCCCGCCGGTGCCCGAACCGCCTGATTTACAGGCGGCGATATTCAGAGCCACGAGCAGAGCCGCGAATGCAAACAGACTCCGTGCTCGCAATCGAGAGATGAGTGCATGAGACGGCATATCAACGTTGTTTCGAATTATTCGAAAATGGACAACATTTTTCCCGCTTCATCGGCATCGTCCGGCGCGGAAATGATCTGGTGGGCGTATTGCACGTCGATCGGCGACCCGGGCAAGAGCCGCATACGATTGAAGTCGGCTTTCAGTTTTTTAACAAAGATCTCCGCTTCGACCCTCCCGCGACCGGGTAGAATCAACGCGAAGCGGCCCTGCCCCACCCGGGCCATGAAGTCGGTTTCGAAAAGCGAAGAAGCGATCGAACGATTCAGGGACATGAGAAAACCGGTCACCTCTTCCGCCGGATTGATTTCCAGAATGCGCCGGATATTTTTTACGCGGATATCCACCAGGCTGACCGGCGCTGCAAAGCGCGCGGACTTCTGCAGCTCTTGTTTCAAGCGCTCTTCGAGGGGGCTGAAAGGATCGCGAAAGAGGCTTTCGCGTTCGTTCATGATAATGCAATTCGCAAAGACCGAGCTTACGATTTCGGCGGCGGTGACCATTAGCTCGCGATGGAATTCGGTCCATGGAATTCGGGTGCGATGAATCGTAATAAAACCGACCAGCCAGTTCATATTGATGAGCGGCACGAGCCAGTAGTGTTGCATCAGCCCGAGATCGTCATTCGTATAGCAGCCCGTCAACTCGCGGTTTTCCCGGAAATCTTTCAGGTCGTAGACCCGCACCAGATTCGAAATCGTGGCGATCAATTCCGAGTTCACGTCTAACGAAAATTTTTCGATCGATTCCGGACTGATCTCGTTGCCCGCAAAGATCCGGTAACGGCGATCGCGGGGCGAAAGCAGTACAACCGAAAACGACTCCGCGTAAAAATCTTCGCGCAGATGCCGCGTGAGAATATCATAGACGTCGTCGAGGCTCTTGACGCCGGACGCCCGGCGGGCCAGCGAAAACATGCTGCCGTGGACCATATTGCGACGCCGCAGCTCTTCCGTATCACGCTCGAATTCGATGCGCGAAAGCACGCGGTCCACGCCGACCGCGGCGATCTCGCCGAGCAGCGTTAAAAATTCGATGTCGTCGATGGTATAGTCGTCGCCCGAAACCTGGCCGCCCAAAATCACGATGCCGAACATCTGATTCATATTCTTGAGCGGGACTACGAGCTTCGCGCGGGTGTTTTCAAGTATGCGCCGTTCGAGCGGCGAAATCGGATTTTGCAACGACGTTAAGAATTCTTCGGCGTAACGCACGCCTGTGCTGTTCGCCATCTGGTCGTAAATTTCGTCCCCGCGCCCGAGAGCCCAACCGTCCGGCAATTCGAAACCCGAATGGCTGACCGGATAGAAAATCGCGCCGGAAGAGACGCGGCTCGTCGAAGACATGATGCAGATCGTTTCCGCGCCGACCTGCCCCATGATCGCGTACAGAATATTCTCCCAGAGCTCGTCGAACTCCGAAATATTCGAGATCTCTTTCGTAATATCGAAAAGCGACAGATAGTGATCGATCTTCTTCTGGCTGGCGATGTGGGCTTCGACCGGCGCGGTCGTGAAACCCTCATCGACTTCGAAGAGCATGCCTTCGTCACCCCCGCGATCGGAAGCATGGGAATCACCTTTGATTTCCAGCTGACGCGCCTGCTGCTCCGCTTCTTTTTCGGCGTCCAGCTCCCAAAGGCCGAAGGGGTCTTCGTCTTCGCCCGGCATTCGCGCGGCCCGATCCCGCGCCGGATCCGCGTCGGGTCCCGGGGGCTCATACGGCCAGCGCGGCAATTCACCTTCGCGGGCGGCGTCGCTCAGATCCGAATCCGGATCGATGAGGGCGTCGTAGTCTTCGTCGGCGAACATGGCCGGCGGTCGGTCGTCGACGGCAGTCTCCCAACCGGCCGCGCCTGCATCGCTCGCGCCAGTCTTCGGTCCGGACGGGTCGGCGTCGCCTGGAACCGGCGCCTGCGCTTCGGCGGGCAGATCCTCCGGGAGGAGCTCGCGCTCCAAAAACTCGTCGAAGTCCCGCAGGCCGGCGTCGACCGGCGTCGGGCCGGGATCGAAAGCCGGCAGCTCATCGCCGGCCGCAGCCTCTGGACTCGCACCCGGCTCCGCTTCGCCAGTCGGCGCCTGCGCTGGATCGCGAGCATCAGTCGCCGCATCGTCGCGCCCGACGTAAGAATCAGGAATTAAGTCGTCAAAAAGCGGATCTTCCAGTTCGCGCGCTTCAGGCGGCGGTACGGCGGAGAGATCATCGCTCGGAGCTTGATCGTCGGTCGCGACCGGCTCTTCAGCGGCAGCGACTTCCGCTTCGCGGGGCATGATCGGCGTTTCATCCGCGCGCGGTGTCGCTTCGTCAACGAGGCCGTCGCGATCATCGGCAACTGTGTCGGAAGGCGGCCCAGGCTCGGGGGCGGAAAGCACGAGGTCTTCGTCTTCGGCGAATGCGGGCGAAGCTGCAGGAGCGAGGCCTTCGCTCAGCGCATCGCCGTCGACCGGTGTATCCAGCGCGGCCGGAGATTCGAGGACATCGCCTGCACCCGGCCCGGGCTCTGCGTACTCAGGCGCGAGTTCTTCGACTTCGTACGGATCGCTTTCCGGAAGCGCGGCCCCGGGCTCCCGAGATCCGAATCCGGGATCGCTTTCAGCCGGCGCGAAATCCGTAGTCGCCGGAGACGTCGCGGCCTCCGCCGGTTCCCGCGTTGTTGGAGGCGCTGAGCGAACGGGTCCCGCCGATGATGCCGGCGCAGGTCGCGGCTCGCGTTCCGTTTCGCGAAAGCTACGCGCCCGGGCCAGCAGTCCGCGAGCGGCGCTTTCGGGCAGCGGGGGAATCATCTCTGGCGCCGACTCGGGCCCGGCCTCGCGTAGTGATTCGGCCCGGCGCAGCAATCCGCGAATGCGAACGCCGGACTCCGGAGCCTCGACACCGGGAGCGCGCTCGACGACTGCCGCGTCCGGATCGGGAGTGAATGGGCGGGCGGCGGGCGGCGCTTCGGCTGCGACAGACCGGGCTTCGCGCGCGGGCGCGACGCCGGCCAGCTCAGGGGACGCTGCGGCGGCTAATCCAGTTGCGGGAGCCGCGCCGGAACGCCGACGAAACGCCTCCGCCCGGGCCCGCAGACCGTGAACCGCGCCAGCGATTCCGCCGCTTGCTGCGGGCGCATCGACGCCGGGAGTCGGAGCTTCGCCGGGCCTTTCGCCGGATAACTGTGACGCTTTTTCAAATAAGCCCATAAGGACCGGCGCGCGACGGCGGACCCTTGCCTGGAGGTCCGATTCAGATGTTCAGGACAATCCGAGTTCCGTCATGATCTTTTTGTAGAGATCGAAATAGCTGGACTGACTGAACTGTCGCACAGCTTCGTCCGGCAGCGCGTCGAACAGGCCGTCGAGATAAGAAATCATCGTGCGCAACTCTTCGCGATCCAGATTCGTTTCATTGGCCAGCTGCTCGGCGCGACTGGCCAGCCCGCTCGCGACAGCGGCTCCCGCAGCGGCTGCGGCTGCGGCGCCAGCTTCGCCCGCGATTTCGCCCGCTGACGCAGGCTCAGGCTCAGGCTCGGCGATTTCCGGCGGTCCTTCGACAACGGGACCTTCGTCTGCGCCGCTGGCATCATCTTCGTATTCGTCCAGGACGATCACATTGCCGTCCGCGAATTCGTCGGCGTCGCCGGCGGCGACCGCGTCGAATTCATCAGGAGGCGTTTGACCTTCGGCGGCCAGGGTTTCCGTATCCGTATCTTCGAGAATGGAGCCCAGCTCGCTGTCGGAGAGCGCGACCGAACCGTCTTCGTCAGAGTTTTCAAATTCGGCGATGGCCGGTCCGAGATCTTCGTCGTCCGAATCCCCGAACGGTTCGTCGGCCGCAAAGCTATCGGCGGAGTCGGAGAAATCCAGATCCGTATCTTCTTCGACCATCATCTCCGCGACCGGCTCCGCGTCGTCGGAATCCAGAAAGCCCAGATCTTCCGCATCCGGTTCGACGCCGGCCGCTTCGACCATCTCTTCGCCTTCGACTTCGGATACAATATTACCGAGCTCTTCCGCGGTCAGCGCGATCGGCTCGTCGTCGTCCATATCGAGACTGGAAAGCGACGGCGGCGCGGGCACGTCTTCGTCAACGGCGCCTGCGTCATTTTGCGCGGCGTCCGGGAAAGCGTCGTCCGCCAGAGCTAAATCGTCGTCTGCGCCCGGCGCATCCTCAGAGTCGGCGTCGAGCAGCACCTGGCTGAGTTCGTCGTCGCTCAGAGTAATATTTTCGTCTTCTTCGTTTTCGGCGCCCGGGTCGAAGCTATCTGCGAATTCATCGCCCGCCGCCATCGGATCCATGGGGTCCAGGGGATCGAGCGGATCCGCGCTCATATCCTCCGACATGCCGCTGAGCATATCGTCGGAGAGTTCGTCGGCCGCGAAAGGATCGCCGGAATCGTCGTCGGCGGTGGTATCGAAGGTTTCGAAGGATTCAGTGGGTTCAATGGCTTCCATGCCATCGGCGGCGTCGACGTCGCCCATGATATTATCAAGTTCGTCCTCGGATAGCGCGATGGGTTCGTCATCATCGCCCTCATCCAGGAATCCAGGCAGCGGAGAAGCCCCGGCGTCCGCGCCATCGCCCGGATCCAGGTCGGTCGCGACGCCGGACGCCGCAAGGTCCTCACCGGCCTCATCATTTAACTCAAGGGCCAGCTCCAGCTCTTCGTCGCTGAAGGCCGCATCGGCCGGCGAATCCTGCCCGGGATCAGTGGAATCGCCCGCCAGGGGATCGGCCATCGGAGCGCTGGGAGCGTCGAAATCGTCAAAGCTCAGCTCTTCGAGTTCGCCGCTTTCGTCGCCGGCCCCGAAATCGCCGTCGGGGGGATTGATCGGTTCGAGGTCCGGTTCCGGCACGAGTTCATCGTCGGAACGAATCTCATTCAATTCCAGACGGCCGTCTTCGGTGTCGAGAGCCGCCGCGCCGTCAAAGCCATCGGCGCTTTCGTCGGTACCGGTCGGCGCGCCGTCGCCGAAATCTTCAAAGAAGGCTTCGTCGGTATTGCCAAGGATGTCTTCCAGTTCGTCTTCGGAAAGCGCGACGGTTTCGTCGTCGGTTTCGTCGAAGAACGAGGTGCCCATAACGGGTTCGTCGTCGGCTGAGTCGCCGTCCGCCCCTTCCGCGAAAACTTCCGGGGTGCTTTCGTCGGCGGCGGGAAGTTCGAGGTCGTCCCCGGGAAAATCATCGAAGCCCATCTCATCGTTCAGGGCGGGAACTTCATCGAAAGAAACGTCTTCCGCTTCCAGGCTGTCCTCAAAAGCGGGAGCGTCAACCGCCGCGTCGGCGGCCGGTTCGGCATCGGCCGGAAAATCCAGATCGAAATCCGCGGAGAGTTCGTCCCCGGGTTGTCCCGGGTCCAGGCTTTCCGCGTCGTCGGAGAACGCATCGCCGCCGTCGCCCAGCTCGATTTCGCCCAGCTCCAGCGAATCCATTGAGTCGAAGTCGAGCCCGGCGTCGTCCGAGCCGAAGCTCAGGTCGCCGAAATCCGCGTCGCCAGCTGAGCTATCCGGGATTCCGCCCGCGGCCAGATCTTCAAATTCGTTATCCTGTGTTCCAGGTTCTTCCATCGATAATGCTGCTGTATTTGCTCCAGGAAAAGGGCAAGCTCCGCTTATTCTGCATTCGTGCCTGTGGGCGAAGTAGCGCCCGTTCTATATAATCCTTCTAATCATCGGACGGTGGCCCCCTCAAATCTGAGGCGTGAATTTCAATATCCGAATAAAAAATGTCAGGAAAGGCCCCGGGAAACCAGCTTTTTTTGGAAATTAGCCGTCCGGCCGGGGCCACCGCGGAAGGCTGCGAACGGCGCAGATGCGGGCACGCTCGCGGATTTTCGGGACCCGGATTCGACGCCACGGATGGCACGGATTTCACGGATGGAAAACAGTAACGATCAATACCAACGACTGAGGCCAGCGATCAGGCAATTCGACTTCTGATCGCAGGATTCGACCAGAGTCAGGAACGTTCACCAGACAGACCGCTGGAAGGCGGTCTCAAGAAACATCCGTGCAATCAGTGTAATCCGTGGCAAAAACGAAATCGCGGCAATCCGCAAATCGTGCACTCGTCCCGAACACAGGCCCGATGCTGCCACCCAGGTCGGCGGTCAGCCCGTGATCAGTGGCTATCGGTCTGACCGTGCTTCAGACGGGTGCGGGCCGCGGCGATTTGCTCTTCCCGGCGACGCATACGGGTTTCCCCTTCTGCGGTACTGGCCAGAGCTTCTTCCAGAGATTTGCGAGCGGCGTCCTGATCGACCTGCTCCATATCTTCGCCGCCGTTGGCCAGAATTGTGACCCGTGAAGGAGTGACTTCAACGAAACCGCCGTCGATAGCAAACACCCGACGAGTGCCGCCAGAGCTTACGGTCAGCGGGCCGAAACCCAGAAGACCGATCAGCGGCGCGTGACCGGGCAGGACGCCCATCAGGCCGTCGTGCAGCGGAATCTGAGCGGCGGTCACCTCGCCTTCGTACAACAACGAAGACGGAGTAACGATGCTCAAATTGATAACGCGATCGCCAGCGGTTTCAGCCATTAGACTTTTACTCCCATTCCGCGGGCGTTTTCGAGCGCCTCGTCGATGGTGCCGGTCATATAGAAAGCCTGCTCGGGCAGGTGATCGTATTCACCGGAAACCAGCTCTTTGAACGAGCGAATCGTATCGGCGACTTTACAATAGATACCGGGACGGCCGGTGAACTGCTCGGCCACGTGGAACGGCTGCGAGAGGAATTTCTCCACTTTGCGAGCGCGGCCCACGAGGATCTTGTCGTCCTCGGAGAGTTCGTCCATACCGAGAATCGCGATAATGTCCTGCAGATCTTTGTAGCGCTGGAGAATCCGCTGGATCTCGCGAGCGACTTCGTAGTGTTCCTGACCGACGATATGCGGCTGCAGAGCGCGCGAAGAAGAGTCGATCGGGTCGACCGCGGGATAGATGCCTTTTTCAGAAATCGCCCGCGAAAGAACGGTCGTCGCGTCCAGGTGAGCGAAGGCCGCCGCCGGCGCGGGGTCGGTAAGGTCATCCGCGGGAACGTAGATGGCCTGAACGGAGGTGATCGATCCGTTCTTGGTAGAGGTAATGCGTTCTTGCAGCGCGCCCATCTCGGTGGCCAGGGTCGGCTGGTAACCTACCGCCGACGGCATCCGACCGAGCAGAGCCGATACTTCCGAACCCGCTTGCGAGAAACGGAAGATGTTATCAACGAAGAGCAGACAGTCGGTTCCGGTCGTATCGCGCAGGGCTTCAACCATGGTCAGAGCGGAAAGCGCGACCCGCAGACGGGCTCCGGGGGGCTCGTTCATCTGGCCGTAGCACAGAACCGCGCGGGGGAGAACGCCCGACTCTTTCATTTCGATCCAGAGGTCGGTTCCTTCGCGAGTCCGCTCGCCCACGCCGGCGAATACGGAATAACCGCCGTGCTGCTTGGCGACGTTGTTAATCAGTTCCTGAATCAAAACGGTTTTGCCGACGCCCGCACCCCCGAAGAGGCCGGTCTTACCGCCCTTCGTATACGGCGCGAGCAGGTCGATGACCTTGATGCCGGTTTCGAAGATTTCTACTTTCGGTTCGAGATCTTCCAGTTTCGGCGCTTTTTGGTGAATCGAGCGGCGGTCTTTCACTTCAACGGGGCCCTGCTCGTCTACGGGTTCTCCGAGCACGTTGAAGATCCGGCCCAGAGTCGTGGTTCCGACAGGCACGCTGATCGCGTCGCCGGTGTCGATGGCTTCCTGACCGCGAACGAGTCCGTCGGTCGAGGAGAGCGCGACCGCGCGAACGCTGTTGCCGCCCAGGTGCTGCTGAATTTCGGCCGTGACGGTTTGCGGTTTCCCGTCGGGACCGGTCACTTTCATTTCAACGGCGTTATAGATTTCAGGCAGTGTGTCGAACGTGATGTCGACGACCGAGCCGAGAACCTGCAGGATTTTGCCTTTGTTCGTACCTGTTGCCGCAGTTGCCATAATGTCTTACCTTCTTCTGTTCCTGTTGTCTGTCTGATCTGGATTTGAGAATTTCGTATCGTTTCTGATTTCGCGCCGTGTGCGCTCGTTTCGTTATACGGCTTCCGCGCCGCCGACGATTTCGAGAATTTCCTGGGTGATGCCCGCCTGCCGCGCACGGTTGTAAGTGCGGGTGAGCAGCTTGACCATTTCGCCGGCCGCGTCAGTCGCGTTTTTCATCGCGATGCGTCGTGCGATTTGCTCGGAAGCGACGGCTTCCAGTAATATTCGATAAAAGGTCGTTTTGATCGCGAGCGGAATCATTTCCGAAGCAATGGTCGCCGGATCCGGTTCGTAGATTACGGGGCCAGTTGCCGCGCCGGATGCTTTGTCGGCTTTCGCCGCTTCGTCTTTCGCGGCACCTTCGCCCAGGCCGACCGGCAGCAATTGAATGACGTCCGGTTTCTGGCTGCCCGCGGAATAATACACCGTCGAGACGACCTCGACCCGATCGTATTTCAGATCTTCGAAGCCGTCCATCAGTTTGGTGACCAGCGCGTCGGCCTGTTCGTAAGTAAAGGTGTCGTCGATGTCGGTGATGGTTTCGGTCGTTTCGATTTTCAGGAATTTGAAGAACGCCGCGCCCTTCTTCCCGATCATATAGATATCGACCTCGGTCTTGCCGTTCGCCTTTAGTTTATCCGCCTGTTCGCGCGCCATGCGCAGCAGGTTTGTATTATAACCGCCGCACAGACCGCGGTTGGCCGTAACAATCACCAGCGCGACTCGGCGCGGTTGTTCTTCGATTCGTAGATACGGGCTGTCGATATTGCCGCCCTGGGTGGCCAGGGACTCCATAATATTCAAGAGCTTGTCGCCGTACGGCTTGGCTTCGTTCACACGATCGATCAGCTTCTTGGACTTGGCGGTCGCCACCATCTCCATCGTCCGCGTAATCTTGCGCGTATTTTTAACCGAAGCGATGCGCTTCTTGATTATTTTCGAGCCGGCCATGTGTGCTGCTTACCCTTATAGTGGTCCTGATGCTGAATCGCTGCTACCGATGATCGGAGCTTACTGGCTGCGAACCTCGGCCGCGCGGCCCGAGACAAACGCGTCCGCGAAATCTTTGATGGTGCGCTCGAGGGTGCCCTCGTCTTCGATCTTCTTCGAGTCTTTAATGCCTTTCAGCAATTCGGCGTGCGCGTTACGCAGATGCTCGATCAGAGCTTTTTCGAATTCGCGCACCCGGGGGATGTCGACTTTGTCCATGAGACCGCGGGTGACCGCGAAGATCGAAACGACCTGCTCCTCGACTTCCCACGGCTCGCCTTCGCCCTGTTTCAGGACTTCGAGAACCCGATAACCACGGTCGAGCTGCGCCTGGGTGGCCGCGTCCAGATCGGTGCCGAGCTGTGCAAAGGCTTCCAGTTCGCGGAACTGCGCCAGGTCGAGTTTCATCTTACCGGAAACGGACTTCATGGCTTTGGTCTGCGCGGAACCGCCTACACGAGAAACGGAGATACCCACGTCGACCGCCGGACGCTGACCGGAAGCGAAGAGGTTCGGCTGCAGATAGATCTGGCCGTCGGTAATCGAAATTACGTTGGTCGGAATATAAGCGGAGACCTCGCCCTCTTGCGTTTCGATCACCGGCAGAGCGGTGAGCGAACCGCCGCCCAGTTCGTCCGAAAGTTTTACGGCGCGCTCGAGCAGACGGCTGTGCAGATAGAAAACGTCGCCGGGATAGGCTTCGCGGCCCGGCGGGCGACGCAGCAGCAGCGACATCTGACGATAGGCATTCGCCTGCTTGCTCAGGTCATCGTAAACGACCAGGGTCGCTTTCTTTTGAGAATACATGAAGTATTCGGCCTGGGCGCATCCGCCGTAGGGCGCGAGGTACTGCAGAGATGCGGGGTCGGAGGCGGACGCCGATACGATGATCGTGTAGTCCATGCAGCCGAGCTTTTGCAGACGTTCCTGCAGAGCCACGACGTTCGAAGCCTTCTGGCCGATCGCGACATAGACGCACATCACGTCTTTGCCTTTCTGGTTGATGATGGTATCGATGGCGATGGCGGTTTTGCCGGTGCCCCGGTCGCCGATGATCAATTCGCGCTGGCCGCGGCCGACGGGGATCATCGCGTCGATGGACTTGATACCCGTCTGCATCGGCTCGCCGACGGGCTGGCGTTTGGCGATACCCGGCGCGATGATTTCCATCGGGCGCGTTTCACTGGTATTGATCGGGCCTTTGCCGTCCACCGGACGTCCCAGCGGATCCACGATGCGGCCGAGCATGGCCTCGCCGACGGGAACGTCGAGAACGCGGCCGAGACGCTTCACCTGAAAGCCTTCGCGAATCTGGGTGTATTCGCCCAGAATTACGACGCCCACGGAGTTTTCTTCTAAGTTAAAGGCCAGCCCCAGAGTGCCGTCCTCGAACTCGATCATCTCGTTGAACATTACGTTCTGGAGACCGTAGACCTGCGCGATGCCGTCCCCTACGGAAAGCACTTCGCCGACTTCCGCGAGATCCAGCTTTTCCTGAAAGCTCGCGATCTCTTTCTTGAGAACGCTGGTGATTTCGTCGGTTTTAATTTTCATAGTATGTCTCGCCCGCTATTTTCTGATCCAGCATGATCTGCTTAAAACGTTTCAGTCGGCTCTGGATGCTGGTGTCCAGAACGTGGTCTCCCGACCGGACTACGAGTCCGCCGATCAATTCCGGCTTCAGCTCGTTTTCCATGACAATATTGCGATCGAAGTAACTCTGCACGGCGGCCAGCAACTGCTCCTGATCTGAATCGGACAGCTTCTGGGCCGAATAGACGGTCACCCGACGGCGGCCGATGGTTTCGTCGGCCAGCTTGACGTAGGCTTCGCGAATCTCCGGCAGCTCGTTCAAACGGCCGCGGGTATTCAACACCCCTACAAAATTATATAGATCTTTGCTCAGAGAGCTTTTCAGCACCTGATCCAGTACTTCCTGCTTTGCTGCGGATCCCACGACCGGACTGCGAAAGAAATCCCAGACCGCCTGGTCTGCGCGCAGCCCCGCAAGCAGAGCGTCAAGCTCGCCTTCCAGAGCGGACAGCGCGGTCTTCTGCCCTTCCGCCCCTGAGCCCGATTGATCGAGCACCAGTTCCAGAAGCGCTTCCGCGTATACTGTTGCGATTTTCGCGTCGGCCATTCGTGATACCTGAGAAGAGCGGAACTGCGATCAGTTCATGCTCTTAATTTTCGAGATCGTTTCTTTGATCATTTTCTCGTGGTCCCCCGCTTTGAGGTCCCGTTCGAGAATTTGACCCGCGACAGCGATCGATAGATCCGTCACCTGGTTGTGAATCTCTTCCAACGCGCTGTCGCGCGCGAGAGATACTTCGCGCAGAGCCCGATTCTTCAGGTCCTCCGCTTCTTTGCGAGCGGTCGCCAGAATCTCGTTTTTCAGCTCGTCCGCGTCCTTGCGGGCTTCCGCGACAATTTCCTGTCCTTCGGCTCGCAGACCGTCCAGCTTCTTGAGATACTCCTGGAGCTTCTCTTCCGCATCGCTGCGCAATGTTTCCGCGCGATCAATATCGTCGTGAATCTTCTGGGCGCGGGCGTCGAGCGCTCCGGCGATCGGATTCCACGCGAATTTGCGCAGAATGAACACTACGATGAAAAAGATGATAAAGGTCCAGATTACGAGTCCCGGATTTACGTCCAGAATCGCGATTCCGCCTTCTCCTGCCAGAAACTCAAGCAACATGGTCGATTCCTTTTTCCTTGGTTAAGGGATTAAAACAATTTGCGCAGCACATACACAAGAGCGAAGATCAGCACCGTCCCCAGAAGCGCGGTCCAGACCAACAGCCCTGGATCCAGGTCCATGACTGTCAGTCCGTCCGATTGCGCCAGAAGATCGATTATCAAAATTCGCCGTAGCTTGTAAGCTTTGAGCCGAACAAATTACAGCAGCAATATCTCTACGATACTGCCGGATTAGTTCCCGGCTTCAGTTTGCACGGGAGCCTGCGGTGCGAACTTCTCGATGAGTTCCGCGTTAAAGGTCAGGCCGCTCAGGAGCACGATAACCAGTGCGAACAGAGCCGCACCTTCAATCAGAGCCGCGCCGATAATCATGGCGGTCTGGATCCGACCAGCAGCTTCGGGCTGACGGCTCATGCCTTCCACAGCCTGTCCGCCGATTCGACCGATGCCCATTCCGGCTCCGATAATTACCAGGCCAGCACCCAGTCCAACACCAACGATTGCTAAAGAGATCATTCAATCCTCCGGTTTCTCAAAAAACACTGCACGTGATTCAAATTTTATTCAAAATGAGAACGTTATAAACAATTCGAATATTCTATTCTTCGCCTTCGAATTAGTGGCGATGCATAACCGACCCGACAAACAGAGCGGTTAACATGGCGAAGATAAAGGCCTGCAAAAACGAAACCAGAATCTCCAGAAAATAGATGGCTATCGCGCCGCCTAAAGACGCGAGCGTAATGCCCGCCGCGCCGACGACGCCGACCGGGCCGCCGAACCACATCAGCTTCACCTGAAAGATAAAACCGACGAGAGCCAGAATAATTACGTGTCCGCCGGTCATATTCGCGAGCAGACGAATGGTCAGCGCGAAGCCTTTGGCGATGGGGCTGACCAGGAACTCCAGAATCCACATAATCGGGAACAGAGCGACCGGAACGCCGTTGGGCACGGAATGCCACAGGAACTTGAAGCCCTGATACTTGAAGCCAATGCCCCACATCATCAGCGTGGGAATCAGAGCCAGAGCGAAGGTGACCGAAATATCGCCGGTCGCGGTTACGCCGGGCCAGATTGCGATCAGCGGATGCTCGGTAGTGCCGGGGCTGTGGTTATCGTGATGCGTATGCGTAATGGCTTCGTACGTTTTTACGATGCCTTCACCGATCGGCGGGAACAGACCCGCCAGGTTACACAGAAAAATAAAGAAGAACAGACTGAGAATGAGATGCTCGTAGCTGCGCGAATGGCCGTGCATCCCCTCTTCGACCAGATCTTTGCGCACCCATAGAAAACCCGCCTCAAGGGCGTTCGGCAGGCGGCCGTTAATGCGATGCGGATTCGCGGCGATCTTGCGTGCGGCGGTGACGACGACCAGAATCAAAAACGCAGCGACGATCATCATCATCATGACGCGGCGGGTGATGTGCATGGGTACGCCGCCCTCATAACGATAGAGACCCTGCTCGTCCTGAAAGGTATAGCGGCGAACGAATTTCGGGTTGTCGTAACCTGCATCGCCCGGGCGAATCTTCGTGCCGCCCAGCTGCCATTCGAAAATGACAGAGTCCATGAGGTGGTGTGTTAATATGCCAAGAAAATCGAAGTCAACTTCGCCGTGTTCGCCGTCCGCTTTGGGCGCGGCGTTAAGAGCGGAACCGTTAAAACCGCCGCTCAAGCTCAGCAGCGCGGATAGAAGGGCCACAGAAGCGGCGGCCGAGAACATTGAACGCATAAGGGTACTGCTCTTTGGGAATAAAGTGTGAAAAGATGCGGCGAATCTTTCGGTCATGGGCCGAGGCCAGGGTATTTACGGTAGGCCACAGTGACAACCTGAAAACATAAAAAGGTTCCGACCGTAAGAACATAGAGCACCGCGGCCGGCCAGATCAGTTCGCCGTTCACTGCGAACACAATCCCTGTTATTAGAAAGAAACTGAAAAAACGTAAGGTCGGACCGCCGAGCGCCGCAAGTACAGCGGAGTCCGGGTCCGCGTCGCGCCAGCGCAGCCAGAGCCAGTGCAGTGGAAATGCACTGAGCCATCCGGCGAAATGAAAGAGGCAGCGCGGCAATAGCGGGAGTCCGCCGTGCAGCGGGAAGACCAGCACACCCAATCCGAAAGCGATCGCAAGGACGGTGACGCTGGCGGGCAGTCCCTGCACAATGGTTCGCAGCAGGCCAGGAGCTTCCGGTTTCAACGAGAGCCGCTCCCGGGAGCTTCGGAGTCGGATCGGTCGTCGGCGCGCTCTCCGGCGGAGCGCGGCGGCTCGCCGTCCGGAATTGAATCGAGGGCCGCGCCCAGCTTGCGATGCACCGCATCCACGCCGCGCTGCACTCGCTGCAGCCGTGCATGAATGTCTTCGGACGAAGTCGATGCGGAAATCACTTCGGACTGCTCCTGCTCGCGCCGGAGCGCGGCATCGCGTTCTTCGAGTCGTTGTAGCTCATTCGATCGCCGAATCAAATGCCAGATCCCAACGCCGAAACCCAGAAAGAGCCCGACGATCAAACCTGCGCCGGGCCGACCGGATTCGCTCAAGAGATAGTCCAGACCGTAGCCGCCCCCCGCAAACATCAAAAACGCACTCAAAAACTCAAATCCAAGGCTGAGGTAGGCCATCGAACCCCGTATGCGGGGTTCGTTATTTTGACCGCGTATGCGCGGTTCGTTTTTTTCAGAGGGATCGGAACTCATACAACCGAAAATGCTATTATGCACGCAGTGGATTTGATCGCTCTCAAAGACGGACACTGGGCCGCCCACTGCGAGCAAGTGCAAACTGGATCCGTCGCCGCAAGCCGGGCCGAAGCCATCCAGGCCATTCAGGAAATCATCCAGAACCCCGACGAGGCCCCGCGTCACCCCAATTTTCACGACCGGAGCGAGAAACTCTACCCGCTCAGCGCACCCGGTCACTATTCTTTTCGAGCCGGATAACGCATTTGTGTATTTGCCGTGGTTCGCGAAGGCGTTCGCGCTACTCGACATGATTCGGGAAATCGTTGCGCAACAGGCGGTTTCGGGTTCGCTGAAAATAAGCCAGCAAAACTGTCTTTTTTTTAAGGTGCGTGCGCCGCGAAGCCGCCGAGGGTGCGCGACAGGGTGCGATTAGCGTCGGGACGGCTGGATCGAAGATCGCCGTGAATTTGCCGGAACGCAGATTGACGCGATACGCGCCGCAGCGATCGATCGAAAACACGCGGCTGCCGGCATTGCCGAATGCGAAGCTGTTGCCTTCGTTTTTTTCGAAGAGGTCCCGGCCGGCGGTATGCACGGGGCCGTCCGCGCCGAACATCTGTCCGAGGGTTGCAAGCAGATCGGGTTGCCCGGCCGGCCACGGCGTCGCGCCGGGCGGCGGGGCCAACCCGGGATCCGGAGCGATCCAGACGAAAGGAACGCGAAAGATCTCCGATTCCGGGAGGCCGGATGGCAGTTGCTGATGCGTATGGTCGGAAGTGATGATGAATACTGTCCGGTCGCCGATGCGCGCATCCGGACCGCGCGGACCGAAACGGTTCAGAAATTTCGAGAGCGTTGCATCCGTGAATCGCAGCGCGTCGGCGTAGCTTCGCGAAGCCCCGCCCGGAACTGTAAAGGGCGCGTGAGTCGATGAAAGCATTGCCGTGATGAATTGCCGGCTCTCGGTACTTCGCAGTAGCCCGGCTACTTCCTCAAGCACCACATCGTCGTGATAGGCTTCCCCGAAGGCCGTGGGAGCGGCTTCGCGATGCGTAGCACGCTTTGCGAGGTCCGCGCGACCGACGATCGTCTGGACGCCGGCGCGGCGAACGAATCGATCGTAGCCTTCGAAGGCGGGATCGCCGCCGTACACGAAGACCGTACGAAAGCCGCGGCGCCTCAGCAGCTCCGGCGCCGTGGAGTAGTTAGAGTACAGAGCGTACGTCTTTACGGCGCTATAATTCACGAGATCGGGCCAGCCGGCCAGCAGCGCGAACAGGCCGTTTCGCGTCCGCAGACCGGAGGCGTAAAACCGCGGGAAAAAACGTACAACCCGTTCGCCGGCCGGCGACGCCTGGACCGTCCGCCCTGCTTCAGTAGCCCGGGCGTAGCGCCAGAGCCCCGGCGCGTCGCGGGGATTCAAATCGCCGGCCCACACGCCTTCCAGAAGGATCAAGACGACGTTTCGCACGGCCGCAGCGCCGGGACGGCCGGCGGGACCCGGGTTCTGCACGAAAGCTTCACCACTCTCGGTGCGGTCCGGAAACAGAACGCTCAACGATCGGTCCGTTTCTTCGCCGACGGGAACATGCTCCGGCAAATAGGCGAGCAACACCCGTTCGCGAATCAAATTCACAAGCAGATTCTGCTCCAGCTCTTCGTAAACGCCATGCGGCGAAACGGCACCAACCGAGACGTACGTACTCAGCGGGCTCAACGCGCTCGCGATCAAGGTCGCGGCAAGCAGGGCGTGCGCCCCGCGCGGGCTCCCTGCGGGCGGCCGGCTCGCTCGCAGGCGCCAGGCCAGCCAGGCGAAGCCCGCCGCCGCGGATACGACCAGAGTAATCCAGGCCGGCCCCAGACGCCAGCCGGCGCCCAGCACCGTCCAGAGATCGCCGGGTGTCGAAAAAAACGAAAAGAGTTCCAGGCCCAGGCGGCGGGCGCTGAACGGAAAAAAGAGGGCATCCGCAGCGTGCAGCGCCACCCAGAGCCAGGCGATCGCGGCCGCATAAAGGACGGGCCAGCGGCTGCTCTGACCGCTATCTCCGCTTCTGACAGCCAGCGTCACGGCGGCGATGGCCAGCGGCAGCGCCAGAAATGCGGCGGCGACCGCGTCCGCCACCAGTCCGGCGCCGAGCGCTACGATGCCCGGCAGGCTGGCCAGCCCCTCCGGAAGAGCGGCGCCGGAGGCGAGCCAGATGCGGCATCCAGACGCGAACAGAACCAGCCCCCCGAAGAACCCGGCCGCGAGGGCGACCGGCCGGATCGTCACTCCGCCAGCGACCCGCCGCATTTCGTCCGCCCCGCGCTGCATGCGCTCAGGGTTGCGGCGGTTCGGGCATGGTCACCCCGCTTTCGATTTCTTTCTGAAGAAACTCAAGCTTGGCCTTTTTACGCGGGCTCTCCCATTCTTTCTCCGAGAACACCGAAACGTCGGAGTAGTCGCCGGAGGTCTGATAGGCAATCGCGCCGGCCGCGTTATTGTCGAGGCTGCGCTCGCTGTAGGGCGGAATCAGCTGCCGGTCGGGAAATTTTCCTTCCAGCAGACGGTAGCCGCGCAGATTCTTCAGGCGGTACGGCCCTGCCCCGTCCTGATCCACCAGCACCTTGCCGAAAAAAATCAGCTCCACTTCCTGCGCGCCGCGTTCCAGATCGCCTTTGAAGCGCGTGTAGGCGATTGGGTTGTCTTCGCGATCGAAAAGATTCGCGTCGATGACATAGTAGCCGGCCTGTTCCACGTCAAGGCCCGCCCGGATCGCCAGGCTGCCGTCTTTGATCGCGTCGGCAAAGCGGCCGTTAAAACGCGCCGGGATCGTGCCGGTCGGAAAAAATTCGAAGGGCACCAGCGCTTCGGTCGTCGTGCCGCCCACTTCGAATTTTACGTAAAGCTGCAACCGGCCGTGATAGTTTGCAAGCGTCGTCCGTCCCGGGACGAAACTCAGAGTATGAACATTGTCGCCCGCGCGTCGGTCGGCGCCGTCGCCGTCGTCGCTGAAGCGCACGTCCATCACCTTCGTGTAATTCAGATGACTGCGCCCTTTGTTCACGCTCGCGGTGAGGATCTTCACCGGCAGGGGTTCCGCGTCGGGGGTGGGTAGTTTCGCGGCCTGCAGCGTAAAGACGATGGGGCTTTCACCAATAACATAGTAGCGGTCGCCCGTCAGAAGATAGTACGAGTCTGCGCGCGGGGGAGTCTTCGGCGGGTTGGCCGCGTCAAATCCCGGAGGCGGGCCGCCGGTGGGCAGAAAGCTCTCGTAGCGCTGATTGGGCTGAATCAAATCGATCATCTTGCGGGTGAGAGGGCGCGAAGTCGGCGGATAGATCGCGTAGCGTTTATACTGCGTGAGAATAAACTCCGGATCCATATCGCCGCCGGAAAAAAACGGTTCGGCGAAATAGTTGTCTTCACGTCCGGGCGCGCCGTCGCCCCGCCCGCCGTCCGGTCCTTCCGCGACGCCAGGCGCAGCGCGGTCCCGGATGATAAAGATGAGCAGCAGAACGAACACCAGAAGCGCCGTTACGCCGATCAATGCATACTGCCAGGATTTCATAGCTTTAAGTGTGTTTGTTTCGGGTATAAACTGAAAGAGGCGCGCGTTCCCGCGCACCTCTCCCTCTTGCGCGGCGGGGCCACATGATCGATACGAGGCCGCGCCGCCGTTTGGACTCTCTACATTATGATATGCGGACGATCACCAGCCCATGTTATAGATGAATTTCATCTTCATGCCGTAGTGGTCCAGATCGTAACCGCTGCACGTCCAGGCCACCTGATGACCGGAGTACCATGAACAGGAGCACATGTTGTTGTAGCTGCCGGAAGAGCTGCAGCCGGCCGCCGAGTGGTAGGCCACCGCGCCGTCGTCTTCGCCCGGTAGATTCCAGGAAGAGTACCACCATCCGTCATAACCAGCAATGTGGTACACGGTTTCCCCGTTCGTATCGTGGTGGTTGAACATATTGCGGATCGTGGAAACCCACAGGTCGCCGGTATAGTCGCAGGTGAAAAGCTCAGCCAGCCATCCCAATGCCAGCTCGCTGCCACCGCCCGCACCCGCGGAGGTTCCGACCCAGGCGATATTCCAGTTCGTGCTGTAGTTCGACAGAACGTAGCGGACATTCGCGTCGCCGCCGGAATAATTGAGAACATAACACCAGTTCGAGCCGGTGCAGTACTGGTCAAATTTTCCTTTGATTTGAGATGCCGCGTTCGGAACGCTGATCGTGGTGTTGATTTTAGCGTCGATGGAGATCTTGCCCGAGCTGCTGGCCAGACGAGGGCTGGAATCGCCCACCCATTGTGTGGAGCACATACCGCCGATGTGCAGGATATAGGTCGCCGCGTCGAGGGGGGAGACGGTAACCGCCACCCCGACCGTCAGCACGACGGAAAGGATTTTCTTTTTCATGAACTCTCTCCTGGTTTATTTGTAAATTCGACCCGGACGCCAGAGAATCCGTCCTGAACCGAAAACCGCAACTGCCGACCACCGCCGGCTGCCACAGTGTTCGTCACTGACGCACTGTCAGCGAGAAATTGCAATCTATTTTTGTCGCCCGGATCCGTCCCCGATCGCTGCTGGAATCGACGACGAAGGCACGATACGCGCTTATTCGAGCAGTGTGCCCGGTCGGTCCCAGCGCACGTCCATGCGCGGAATGCGTTGACTGAAGGTGTGCCAGATATAACGGCCGAAGAAAGCCGGCACGCTTTCGTCGCTGCGTCGATAGGTCTGGGTGTCGCCTAAGGCGCAGGCGGTGTACTGGTCTTCCGGCGGAAAGTCCTCGATGCGAAAACCCACCGAAGGTTCTTCGTCGCCGCCGCTGCGAAAGCGGTCCCAGTACTCCTGACAGATCTCGTCGTACCAGTTGATGCTGAAATAGATCACCAGCGCTTTGCCCAGAATATTTTCGCGTTCGATATAACCGATCATGCGCGAATCTTTAGAATCGTCGCGGTTGTCGCCCATTACAAGATAGCGGTCCTCGGGAATCATGCATCCCGCGGTTTCGATATCCGGACAGAGCTCCGCACGCGAAGCTTCGCCGGGTAAATATTTTTCGACGACGAGATGATCATGACCGCCGACGGTTTCTTTGAGTACGATCGGCAGCGTACGTTCGTAGCCGTCCTCGGGCCACTGCTCGGGCTGCAGTACGCCCACATTATCCGAATCGGTGAGTATCGCGCGCGCGGCGTCCATTGAAAGCGGTCGCGGGCCGTAATTCAGCCAGGGCCCCCGATCTCCAGGACGATATTCGACTACCGCCACGATCGGTTCTTCCCAGCGCGCCGGCCGCCCATTGCACAAATCTTCGAGCGCGTCGGCCGCGGGCAGAGTTACGTCCAACCGGCCCGCTTTGCGCTGCTCGGCTTCCCGCGCGAGCGAAGCCGCGGCTTCCGGCGCAGGGTTCGAATTGCGTTTCAGATCGGCGGCGAGTTCGCAAACGCGCACCGGACGCACCCGTATGCGATCGCCGGGGACGCCCATCACGCGTTTCACGTAGTGTTTGTCCTGTTCGTACGGAGGAATGAAAGTGATGATGTCGCCGCGAACCGGGTCGTCGATATGCGCCACTTCGTTGCCCGCGAAGGGCACGCGCAGCGAATAACGCATCTTGTTTACGAAGAGATAATCTCCGATCTTCAGGGTCGGGATCATCGAGCCGCTGGGGATATTATTCGCGTCCAGAACGAAGTCCTTGAATGCGAAGACCACTAAGATCAACAGCGCAAGCGAACCGATGGACAGCATCGACGCCAGCGAATCTTCGCGCCCTGATTCGGATGGATCGGTCGAGCCGGCGGCACTCGCGGCGGGAGCGGAGTCGTCGGGAAAATCATTATGAGTCGGCATAGGGGATTGAACCAGAGACCAGGCGGCTCTCCGAGAATCAACCCGGAATCCACCCTGAATTCAGCTCGATTTCGATCAAAGCGGCCCGAATTCAGCCGGGAATTCCAGGCAATATGAGACGTAGCTCCCCCGCTCCGGCTTTGCGATTGCCCGCCCGAAACAGCGGAATCACATTCTTCGCACGGCCCTTGCGAATGCCGTCCAGAAGCCCCCGGGTTCCGGTTTCGGCTTTTTTCGAAGCGGGCTGAAATTCCAGCAGCGCCGCCCCGCGGTCGGCGAAATAGCGCGCGAAGGCGCGATCCAGACCGGCATCGCCGGCCCGGCGGCGATAAACAATCAAGTCCGGTCCGCCGCCTTTTGAGTTCTCCGGGCGGCCGAAGCGGTCCATGTCCCACAGCCGCAGCCGACTCTGACCGCAGATGAATTTTCGCAAATACACCGGCCGCACGTTCCCGCTTTTGGTGATGCGCGCGTCCAGCCCCTGGGGCCACAGCCACACTCCGCCCTGGGCCATAGAACGGCCTTCGCTGAAGCGGGCTTCCAGATTCGAAACCGAAAGCGCCGGAGTATAATTCAGGGCGGCCGTGCAGGCGTCGGAGCGATAGACCCGGGCCTCGTCGACGCGGCCGGCCGCGCGGCTGCCTTTCGCCGGCAACACCCGCGGATGATAGAAATGGATCGTATCGGCCGGCGGGCGGGACGCGAAAATCAGACTGCGATAGTCCGGGTCGAATTCCGGATTATAGTGCACGTACAGCGTACGTTTCGAACCATTGCCGGCTTTTTTGCGCAGGGATTCGAATTCGTTCGTAAAGGCCGCGCACCCCGCGCGCTGCTGCGCCGCTTTGCCGTACGTACAGGCCCGCTTGAGGTTGTGTTCGACCGCGGTCTTGAGAAAGATATAATCGACACCGGGGCTGCGCTTGCCCGGGTAAATCATATACACGTAACGGCCGCCCTTCACCCCGAAGCTGAAGATATAGTACTGTCTGCGATTGAGCGACTTCGGCCGGAGATTGCGTTCTCCGGTTTTCGGCAGCAGCTTCTTCGCGCTCGCGACGGCCGCTCTATTCAAAGCGAGCCCGCGCATGGGGCTGCGTTCGAAGTACGCGAATTCGCCCAGCTCCTGGCTCCACATCGCGCTGGTCAAAAAGCCTCGATGACCGCCCGGATTTTCGCCGGCGCGAAAGAAATACTGATCCGTATACGAATATTCGATCAAAAGATTCAGGGCGTCCCAGCGACGGCCGCGCAAATTGTAGTTACGCACGGCTTCCAGTAAAAAAGCGTCGGGCCCCGCTTCGCGCGGCGCCCATTCGCGGATCGCGAAGATCGCTTCGTTATAGGGCCGGCGCTGCAGCAATTTGTTGATGGCGATGATCAGCTGGCTGTAGTTGCCGCGCGGGTTCATGCGGTTGCGCGCTGTAAGCAATCCCAGCAGTCGCGAGTACTCCGCGCCGTGATGCTTCAAATGCGCGGGCAGAATCCCGCGGGCTTTAATGAAATTAATGACGCCTCGATACGGTTGGTTCATGTAGATATAAGCCCAACCGTCGATCACCGTCGCGCGGTACTCGAGCACGTGCCATTCGTTCGCCTGGGCGATATAGCTTACGTCCTCGGCGAGCTTATGTGCGAGCGCCGGATTCTCACGCAGTAGAATCTGCGCCAGCCGCAATCGCGCGTACTGTCCGGCCGGCTCGTTCGTGGAAGTGCGGCCCCGAATGCCGGTCAGCCGTTCCAGGGCTTCGGCCGCTTTTTTCACATCACCGGCCAGATACAACAGCATGGCGCTTCGGAGCTGCAGCTCTTCGCGGCTCGTCGAAAATCCCGACCAGTAATCCTGGTCACCGGCGTAATTGCGATTCGCGAGCGCCGCCGCGCCGCTTTTGGTGATATAGTTCAACGCTTCCCGATACCGGCCCGCAAGAATCAACCAGTCCAGGCGCGCGTTGCGCAATACCCCGTCACCGGAAAGCCGATCGGAAAAACGAACGGCGGAATCAAAGTCGGCCGCCGCCGCCAGATAGTACGGAATGCGCGCGCGAATCGAACGCTGGCGGGCGTCGGGATTGGCGACTTTGCCGGTCATCCGCTCGGCCAGAATCGCGGCTTCGAGCGGCATGCCCAGCGCGAAGAGGCGTTCCGGGATCTGGCCCGCGACCTGCGAATAAAACGGCGGGCGCCAGGGTTTGCGCCCCAGAAACGGGCGCCCGGGCACCATGATCTCATGCAGACGGGTCGATGCGAAGGATTTCCAGCCCGTCGCCGCCTCAACGGTCTGGTTGAGCTTCGCCAGTCCGCACAGGCGCCGCTGGGAGCGAAATTTGCAGATCCCGGCGAAACGACTCGCCGGCACTGCCTGGCTCCCGGAACGCGCCTGCTCGACTGCCGTGAAAAAACCCGCCAGAGTCCGGGCGGTGGCATTTTCTCCCTGAATCCCGCGCAAACCCTGGATGCGGGTCTGCGCATCGGCGGTGGCAAAATAGACGGCGGCGATCCGGGCCCCGGCGGCCAGAAAGGCGTCTTTTTCAGCAGCGAGCAGCGCCTGGATCTCGTCCTGCCGCCCGGCTCCGGCCCGGGTGGCGCCGTATTCGATCAGGTACGGAACCAGCAGGCGACGGTCCGACAGGCTGAGGCGCGGCCACTCGGCGGCCAGATTGTCGCGGGTTAGCGAGATTTCCCTGTCGGTCAGCGACACACTGGAATCGGCGACGGCCCGCAACGGCCGGGAATCGATGAGATAGACCCCGACGAAGATCGCTATTATTAAGAAGAAAGTGTTTCCGATTCGTATGTGCATCATGTTAAGGCAGTCCGCTATTATATGTCGAACCGATTCGGGGGGCGGACAATAATGTTTTACAGAATAGCGGTTTTTTTTAATTTGTTCTGGTGTGCGGGCGTGAACCGCATCCGCAACACCACCGGGGGTACATAAATGATTCGCAAGCAAGCCGCCAGAGCACAGCACAGCGCCAAACGGACCGCCCCGGGGCTGACCTTTCTTTGCGTCCTGGGTCTGCTCTTGATCGCCCCGGTCCTCTCGCTGTCGGCACAGGATGCGGCCGCGGGCGGTGATGCTAAAAACGGCGCCGTCGACGAATCCGTTTCCGCTCCCGAGCGGGCCACCTACCTGGAACGCCACCACGCCATCAAGCGGGTGCACCAGATTAAAGACCGAACCCTGGCGGATATCAAACGTCTGAAAGTATTAGTGGCGAATTTCGGAGGCGAGGTGGGCAGCGCCCAGGCCGACTTCGAAAAGATTCGCGAAATGTATCACTCCGCGGAAAAAGAACGCTATCGTCGGCGCTTCGTCGAATCGGCGCGGCTGCACGAAGACACCCGCAAGATGATTTCCGATCTGTATAAAAAATTCACCGAAACCTTCCAGAATCAAACCGCGGATCTGCTCGCCGAGTGCGCACAGAATATGGTCGACGCGGAGTTCGCGGTATCCGGCGAGCCCGGCCAGTCCCCGCGCTCGAGTACGGCGCGCATTTTTCACAGCTCGCAGAAACTGAATATCGCCTACCAGCAAACCGCCATGGCGGAAGACATGATTCGTACCGATCGGTACGACGAGGCGATCACCCATTTGCGCCTCGCCAAAAGCTTCGCGATTAACGTGCTCCAGAATCTGGAGGACAGCGAGCAAAAGCAGAACGAAATCGAAAAGAAATACAAAGTGGATCTGCTGGACGCGCGCGGACTTTCGTCCGCGACAGGCACGGAGTCAACCCCCTGAACCAACGGTATCGCTTAGCCTATCTTTTCTTCTCACTCGCCTTCGTATATACCACCGCCGCCGCCGGACTCGCCTGCGAACCGGTCGATAGCTATCGGGTCGTCATCGACCCGGGGCACGGCGGTATGAACAGCGGCAAACCCGACGATAAATGGGATCCGGTTACAGATCGGTATCTCAGCTATTTCTTCTACGGCACGGCCTTTCGCAAATATCGCGAGCACAAGATTATGATGCAACTCGCCCGGCGGGTCGATCACTATCTGCAGTTGACGGAATCGCGCGGGGGCTGGCTGGAATTCGAAAAGCTGCTGCGCCAGTTTTCGGATCAGAAGAGCTTCGAACGCATTGAAATCGACGCGCGACTTTCGCGCAAAGAAAGCTACGACGAGTTGCCGAAAGGCACGAAGAATATTAACTCGCGCTATCGCCTGTATGACTACCCCGACGCCAATCGGCGCATGCAGCCAGGCCGTCTGACCTGGATCAACCGGCAAAAGCCCTATCTGGTCGTCTCGCTGCATATGAATCCGGCGGGAGTCGGGCATAAAGGCGGCATGGCGGCGGTGCTCAGTCCCGGTTATAAAACTTTCGAGATGGTGCGCAAGATCCACATGGGCCGCGCGCCGCGCTCCCGTTTCTCCAGATCGCGCTGGAACAAAACCTGGCTGGTGACGGACTCCGGCTGGAGCCAGTTCGAAGCGGCCCGGGCGGACGCCTGGGTCTATTTCAACGGCTATCGAACGAACCGGCGGGGCACGGCCATCAATCCCAAGAAGAATCGCGGCATTCGCTACAATATGATCGACTGGATCTACGCCGACCCACCTGGCTGGCCGAAGATCTATACGCCGAACGAACCCGGCCGTTTCGCGCTCAAATTCAAAGACTTTCGCCCCGAAGGCAAATTCTGGGAACGCGAAAAAGGACCGGGGGAAGCGTGGCGCCGTGAAGACGGGGTTCTGGGCTACGGCGGCGACAACCACTACGCCACCGACGAATTGATGCGTTTCGTGCAGCGCGGCGCCCGCATCCAGGTTCCGGAGCTGCGTAAGGCCGGCCAGATCGGACCGATCCAGAAGCCGTACACCAGCACCTACAGCCTGCCTACTTTTACGAATGCGATCGTCGCTTATCTGGAAGTGGCCTTTATCAACCGTAAGAAGGACCGCCGGCTGGTCATCGAGTATCGCGAAGAGGTGGCGAAGTCGCTGGCGGTGGGGATCTATTCGCTCTTTCGCGGACTGGAGCTGAAAAACGATTTGAAGCTCGGTCCGTACAAACCCCGCGGCAAAGCGATCGACTGGCGGCGTTACGAAACTCTGCCCGGCGGCAACTATTTCAAAATCGCGCCGAACTGAGCGCGTTTATTTGTGATAGTGTTCTTTGATCACGGCCAGCTCCCGGTCGACTTTCCGCAAACGGGTCGACAGGAAATGCGCCAGCGCACGATAGAAGTCCGCCGCGACCTTTGTGTCTGAATTCAGATACTCGGTCAGTTTATCGAAAGGCAGCGTATAGATCGTGCAGGCCTCTTTGCAGCGCACGGTCAGCTCGCGATTCATGCCATCGAGCAACGGCTGCTCGCCGAAGTGGGCGCCAGTGCCGAGAATTCCCAGAGTCTCGCCTTTTTCTTCGAGCTCCACGCTGCCATATGCGATGACGTACATGGAATCGCCGGTATCGCCTTCGTAAAAGACGGTCTGGCCGGAATTGAAACGAACCTCGCTCACCATTTCGGCGATGCGGTCGACTTCTTCCGGGGTAAGCTCTTGAAATAGATAAATGCTCTTAAGCGCGTCGCGGATCTTTGACATACAGAAGAGATAGTTGCGTTTCCCTTCGTGCTGACAACTAAAATTCGTCGGGACCGCGCCGACGCATTCGAATCACGCGATGCTCCGGCCGCTCAGGGGTCGCGGGCATTCAGGTGCTTTATGATTCTTGTCATACGCCGCTGCAGACCGCGATTGCGGCAGTGTGCAATGCCCGGCCGCTTCGCCGGAGCGCACACATTTGGATTCGGCAGGAGGGCCACCAGAAAGGCGAAGTCCCGCGGGCCCAGCCCCTTAAAAGGATTCGCGGCAGGGCTTCGATAGAACGCCCGGGCGGCTTCCGCCGCGCCGCGGGATTCTCCGCCCCAGTACACCTGGTTTATGTACAGCTCGAGAATACGGTCTTTCGGCAGGCGCTCTTCCAACAGGAGCGCCAGGCGAAACTCGAGCAGCTTGCGACTCAGCTTGCGTCTGGAACTCAGAAAGATCGTACGGGCCAGCTGCTGGGTAAGCGTGGAAGCGCCCCGGAGGCGATGACCGTACAGCAGCCAATCGCGCAGCGCGATATACATCTCCCGCGGACTATAGCCCGCATGCGTATAAAAGGCCCGGTCTTCTTGATACAGCAAAGCACGCTTGAGCTCCTCCGGAATCGCAGCAAACGGAATGTACGGCCGGCCGGCCAGCGCTCCGGGCCAGGGACCGTCGCCGGTCATGAGCACCAGCCGGCGGCGCACTCCAGCCCGCCCCGGACTCCCATTCTCAACCGCTTCACTGAGCGTTCCGACCGGTCGCGACGCTCCACCATCGCCGGCGATCGGTTTCGCGTGGCGCCAGTGTACGAACGCAAGCGCGCAGAGCGGCAAGAGCGCCAGATAGATCACGACGAGCTTGAGCGAGCGGGACGTCTGCCCGCCGCCGAAAAGAAAAGACGCGAACCCGGCCATGCACCGCCCAGTCTCTACGGCGAGGATGGATTCGCAACGCGCTTTTTCCGTGCCTGAATATATCGATATCTCTTGACCCTCCCGGAGGCGCCGGCAGCCTCCCCGGACGAATGTACTGGAAACTCTTCGCCGCGCGCGAGTACGCCGCACTCCCCACCGGCTACCGCTTCCCGTCCGAGCTATCAGGGCCATCGACAGAGCATACGCTGGTCTTCGCCTTAGAAGACGCCTCCGGCCGGCTCCACGCCCTGCTCGACCCGGGCATACAGCCTGACTCCGACGGCGAAACCAGCATCCCCTGCGGCGTGTATACGCTGGCCGAGCTCTCGCGGCCGGAAGCCTGGCGCGCGATCTTACAGCACTACCCCGCCCATCGCGTGGACCTGGCGGCGTACCAGGCGACTCATCCCGAATTTCCTCCGGAGGCGTTGTTGCTTGCGAGCGGCGGCAAACAGAATTTCAAATCGCTTTCCGACTGGCGCGAACTGGGAGCCCTGGACGCGCAGGCCCGCGAGCTGGGCCGGCTCTTCGACCTGCCGCTGAACGTGCTGCGCCTGTGGGCGCGCCTGGCCGACGCTGATCGCGACGGCTGGCATCTGCTGTTCCGGGAACACCCGTTCAGCAAAAACTATATTCGCGACATCGTACTGGACCTCTACGACCTGGATGCGGCCAAACGCGGCCAGGCGCTCGAACTCGCCCGGGACCACGCCCGGCGCTGGCTCGCCCGCGAAACCCGCTCGCGCGCTTATCCGGCGGGCGAAGTGCGCGACCTGGTGCGGGAACTGCGATCGCCGGCCATTGAGACCCTGCGGCGCAAATTGATTCAGCTGCGCCGGGAAATGGGCCTGCCGAAAGGCATGCAGCTGGAGTGGCCGGTCGATCTGGAGCAGCGTCGCCTGAGCCTGCGGCTCGATTTTGAGAGCATGGACGATCTGGAACGACTTCTGGCCAGCACCGGCGAAGCGGACTTCCAGGCGGGCGCCCGGAAGATCCTGGACGAGCTTTAACGGACCTGCGCGAGCCGGACCGGTTTTTTCTCTTGTAAGCCCCGGGGGACTTCTTCTATTATACTGTATCCATATGGCTGTGAAAACGCGCGCGCCGGCCTTTGAAATTTTACGGGATTTTCGGCATCTTATCGACACCGTACACCAGCGGGGCACCCATCCCGATCCCGGCCTGATCAAACGCGCCTTTCGCTTCGCCAATCGCGCCCACCGCGACCAGAAGCGCCTCTCGGGCGAACCTTATATCATTCACCCGCTGGCGGTCGCCCAGATTCTCGCGGAGCAGTCGATGGATTCGACGACCATCGCCGCGGCCTTATTACATGACGTGGTCGAGGACACCCGTTTCGGCGCGGCTTCGATTCAACGCTATTTCGGCGACGAGATCAACGGTCTGGTCAAAGCGGTCACGAAGATCTCGCTCGTAAAAAACAAAGGCGCCCGGGAACTCGATCCCAAACAATATTCCCGACTGAAGGCGCGCGAAGCCGCGGAAAATATTCGCATGATGCTGCTGGCGACCGCGCGGGACGTACGCGTCATCCTGATCAAACTCGCTGACAAGCTGCACAATATGCGCACTTTAGAGTTTCAGAAGCAGGAGAAGGTGCGCCGCATCGCCCGGGAAGTTCTGGATATCTACGCGCCCATCGCGGGGCGGCTGGGGATGTTTCGCATCAAGTCCGAGCTGGAAGACCTGGGCTTCCAGCATTTCATGCCCGGGGAATACGACGCCATCGAACAGGGTCTCGCCCAGTCCGGCGCCGATCGCGGCGATTTCATTGCCACGATTCAAAAGATTCTTTCGACCCGCCTGGGCGAAATCCATATCAAGGCCCGCATCGAAGGCCGCGCGAAACATCTGTATTCCATCTTTCACAAGATGACGAGCCAGGACAAGAAACTCGACGAAATCTACGACCTGCGGGGGGTCCGTATCATCGTCGGCGAAATCCGCGACTGCTACGGCGCGCTGGGCATCGTGCATACGCTCTGGCCGCCGATTCAGGGGCGCTTCAAAGACTATATCGCCATGCCCAAATCCAACGGCTACCAGAGTCTGCATACGACCGTGGTCGGACCGGACGGGCGGCCGCTTGAAATTCAGATTCGAACGCACGAAATGAACGAAATCGCCGACTACGGCGTGGCGGCGCACTGGATCTATAAAGACGAATCGCCCAACGGACAGGTGGATCCCGAGCGCCTGAAGTGGCTGCAGCGCCTTTCGCGTTTAATGGAATCTCCCGGCGATACGGCGGAGTTCATCGAAGACCTGCGCCAGGAACTGGATCCGAACGAAGTCTACGTCTTCACGCCCAAAGGCGACGTGATCGATTTGCCGGTCGGCTCGACGGTGGTGGATCTGGCCTTTCGCATTCATACCGAAATCGGTTTGCGCTGTCGGGGCGCGAAAGTCAACGACCGCATCGTGCCGTTGCGCTATGAACTCAAGAGCGGCGATCGCGTCGAGATTCTGACCGACAAACACCCCAATCCCTCGGCCAACTGGCTGCGTTATACGAAATCATCGCGGGCCCGGCAGAAACTGCGGGCGTTCCTGCGACGCCACGAAGAAGGTGAAGAAGAAAACAAATCCGCCGATCGCGATCACGAACGCGTGCTGCGCGAAAATCGGGAAAAAGACATCCGCCGCGCCGCGAAATCCGGCGATGCAAAAGGCGGCGCAGCGAAAGGCCTCGATGACAGGACGGGCAAAAGCGGCAAAGGCGACGGGCTCGGCCAGCTCGACGAAATTCGCATTCGCCGGCGCAAGACCAGCGACCCCAAACAGGTGCCGATCGAAGTGGCCGGCGCGCGCGACATCGCCGTGCGCTACGCGGGCTGTTGCCGCCCGGTTCCCGGCGACCGCATCATCGGTTTCGTTACGCGCGGTCGGGGTGTAACCATTCACCGCGTCGACTGCGATCATCTGCCCCAGGCGGAACCCGATCGTATTATCCAGGTCAAATGGGAAGGCCTGACCGAAAAATATCCGGTGCCGATTGAAATTCGCGCGCAGGACCGCCAGGGGCTCTATCTGGATCTGGTCGGACACATTACGCGGACATACACGAATATACTGAAGGCCGAGGCGGATATTCCCCGCAACGGCGAAGAAACCATGCGGGCGCGCTTTCTGCTGGAAATCGAACACCGCGACCATCTCGCCGAAATCTTCGAATCGATTCTCTCGGTGCCGGGCGTGATCTCGGTCGAACGTAAAGATAATAAGTAATCGCGCGCGCCTGGCCAGCTGCGCCTTCGCACGCTTCCGGCGCGCTTATGTTCGGCGCCGGCTGCGCGAAAAAAATGTTGCAAATTCCTCCGGCGACCGTAAGCTTCCTGAGCCCGCCTTCATCTCAAGGGCGAACAAATCAACAGGACGGATCGGTTCATGCACTACAGCGTACTCCAGCATAAATTTCTCGAAGACGATATCAGCTACCATCGCCCCAACGCGATCATCCCGCCCCGGGTTACGTTGAATTCGCCGGCGCTGGAAATCATGACGGATCTCAAGCAGTCGAGCGCGACGACCATTTCGCAAAACGAATGCATCGATCATGCGCTTGAACTGATGAAGCAACGCGGCGTGCGCCTGTTGTTGGTCGTCGACGTGGCCGACGCGATCATCGGCATCATCAGCGCGCTGGATATCAACGGCGAACGTCCGCTGCAATTCGCGCGCGAAAACAAAGTGGCTCACAAAGACATCGCGGTCAAAGACATCATGACTCCGCGCAAAGACATCGAAGTGCTCCTGATCAAAGACGTGAGCGTCGCGCGGGTCGGCGACATCGTGGAAACTCTGAAACAGACATCGCGACAGCACGCGCTGGTCGCGGACTTTCAGGGCCATGAAAACCGCAAAACGATTCGGGGTATCATCTCGTTGAATCAGATCGCGCGACAGCTGGGCATCCAGATCGAGAGCTACGAGATGGCCAACACCCTGGCCGAAATCGCGCACATCATGCAGAAATAGCCGCACGCATTTCGATCGGCCCGGCGCCGGTCCTGATTCTACTGCTCGCTTTCTCCCGGAAAACTTCGGGAGAAATTGACGCATGCGTCAATAAACTGCTTGCCGGAGATTTGGTGTCGAATCTTTTTGGTTTCCGTGAAACCCGAGCAATTACTGGTCCTGATCGCGCGCATCAGGGACAAATTCAACCGCCATCTCCTGCGCGAATTCAAACGCAACGGCATCGAAGAACTTTCGCCTTCCCACGGCGACATCCTGTTTGTCCTGGCTTCGCGCAAAAAAGCGACGATGCGCGAGCTGGCGCATCACATTGATCGCGACAAATCGACTCTGACTTCGCTGATCAACAAACTGGAAGCGGGCGGCTACGTCGTGCGCACGAAAGACAAAAGCGACAGCCGGATCACCTATATCGAAGCGACCGAAAACGCCAGACGCATCAAATCGCTCATGTTCACCATTTCGCGCAAACTCCTGCGCGAAACCTATAAAGATTTCAGTGAAGAAGAGAAGCGCAAGCTGATCGAATTGCTCGAAAAGCTACTTTCGACAATTCCCGCCGAGTAACGGTTTGGCGGCGAACCGCGCGTAAATTCGCTATACAGGCGCCGCGATACATGCTTCTACCGGCTCATAGTCAATAAACGAACATAGTAATCGTTCGGCGCGGCTCGCGCACGATCTGGATGCGGCGCTGCGCTGTGCGATCGTGGAGTGAATTATGCGCACATCGAAGATCTCATTGCCCGCCCCGCCGCGTGCCGCGAACCGTCGGCGCTGGCGCGTTCCAGCCTTCGCGGCTCTGATTGTCGTCCTGAGCGGCCTGGCCGGCCTGAATTGTCGGGCCATGCTCGATCCAGACGAAGAGGGAAGCGAACGCCTGCAGGACTTACTGCTGTACAACGCCGGGACGACCTGTCGCTCGGTCGACGACTGTTATCTGAGCTTCGCGGCCGGGGCGGCGAATTTTTCAGGCTCCTCGTTGCAGATTTATAAACGCGACGGCACGAATCTCTATACGAAACACGTGGGCGCCCTCACCCATACGACCTACGGTCCGATTTTTTCGGCGTCGAAGTGGATGACCGCGGCGGTGATCCTGGCCGTCATCGAAGACGGCGGCATCGCCTCGCCTTTCGATTTAAATCTCACGACCGGCACGGCGCTCGGTTGGACCGGCACGAAAGGCACGATTACGATGCGGCAGCTGTTAAGCTTCACCTCGGGGCTGCGCGAAGCGAATCGCACGTCCGGCAGCAACGCCTGTATTTCGGAGCTGCCGACCGGCGCGAGCACGGCCCAGAAAAACGCCTGCATCGAAAGCATTCGCACGTCCACCGCCGACGATACGCCGGGCGCTTCGTTCGTTTATAATTCGAATCACATGGCGGTCGCCCAGCGCATCGCCGAAATTCGCACCGGTCAGACCTGGCAGCAGCTCTTTGTCACCTATCTGGCCGGCCCGACCAAACTCGGTTTCGACACCACCCAGGCGCTGTGGTACGCGAATATTCGCGAGCAGAGCGGCGACGGCAGTCTGGCCGGCGCCTACGGTCTGCGCCTGACGGCCGAAGAATATATGCGCTTTAATTTGATGCTGCTGAACGACGGAGTCTATAACGGGAATACCATCCTCAGCTCCGCTTCGGTAAGCGCGCTGCTACAGGATCAATACGAAAGCAATACGCAGATCGTCTATTCGCAATTCGCGGCCTTCGGTTATCGCTGGCAGTACGGCCTGGGCAACTGGCGTCAGTGCAATACGCCTTCGAATATCAGCCTCTGTGACCTGGAAGTGCAGAATCACAGCTTCGGCGCGAACGGCTTCTATCCCTGGGTCGATCGGGCCCGCGGCTACGCGGCGGTGGTGGGCGCGGATATCTCGGGCGGTTTCATTATTCCGAACGCGGCCCAGTCGCTTTTTCTCGGCGAAGACATCAAACGCAACCTTTCGCAGTTGCTGTCCGCGACGCCTTGAACAATCTGTCGACCAGGCTGTCACGGCGGCTGCAAGCAGGAGAAAATTAAGATATGAACAACGCACTTTTCAGTCTGGCGGCTTTCGCCGCCTGGGCCATCATTCTGGGCCTGAGCGTCGTTTCGTGGCGGACCGTTCTGACGCTGATGGGAGCGAACAAAGCCAACGAGTTTCCCGCCGGCGAACGCCACGGAACCGATCTGTACTGGCGCCTGAATCGCGCTCATCTGAATACGCTGGAGAATCTGCCGATCATGGCTGCCGTGGTTTTCGTCGCCTGGGCCGCGGGCGCGATTACGCCTGTCGTGGAGAGCCTTGCGCAATGGGCCGTCGTGGCGCGCCTGAGTCAGTCGTTGACGCACATTATTTCCGGGTCCGCGCTGGCGGTCAGCCTGCGAGCGGGATTCCTGCTCGTGCAGTACGCCTGCTTCGCCGGGATTTCTTATCTAACGGTTTTCAGGTAAGTTTCGAAGCGGGCGAAATCGGGGCGAATGAGAACTATTCCGTTTACCCGAACGACCGGCAGACCGACCGATTTCGTATCCGGATGATGCTCGCGAATCAGCGCCCACATTTCCCCGGCCCGGTCGGGTTGCCGGTCCAGATCGTAGAAATGATAGCGCAGCTGCCGGGCTTCGAGCTGCGCCACGAAACTCCGACAAATCGAACAGCGATGGCGGCCGTATAACTCGACCTGATTATCGCGGGCATAGGATTTCGCCTCCGCCGCGGAATGCTGTCCGGAAGGACCGCTGCGTGCAGCACAGCTCGTCGCGCCGAGCAGCACGACGGCCAGCGCCAATCCGCCCCAGCGTGCGCGGCGCCGACGGGTCTCTCGCCGATTCTTCCGGGTCAGTTGCACAACACTGCGATTATAGATCAAAACTCGCGCGCACTGCCTATTCTTTTTTTAGAACCGACGCCCGGCCGCCCGCGCGAGCGTATTCGAGTGCGACGCGGGCTCTGGCCTGGATCAGCCTTGACACGGCCCCCCGGAGAGCAAATATCGCCTGGTATGGGTCGCCCTTGGGAAAGCAGCCGTGATCCGCTGCCTGCGCGCGCGGAACACAGGACTGCCTTCTGGACCATGGCGATTCCGGCCCTGGCCCTCTTGTGCGCGACTTACGTAATGACGTACCTCGGCGCGCAATTCGCCGATAAGGCGCGCTTTCTCGTACTGCAGCTGCTGGCTTACGGCGCCGGACGGCTGATCTTCGCCCGCGGCGAGAAACCGTTTCGTATTCGAAGGCTTCTGGAAGACCTGGCGCTGCTCTTTCTCGCGCACGCGATCGTTCGCAGCATGCTGGAGAACGACGAGCTGGAACGATCCGATCCGGACTTTATGCGCGTCCAGGTTTTGCTGGTTCTTGTTTATTCGTTTCTGTATCCGCTCGCTCGCGGGCGCGGCGGTTATCAATTATGCGTGTTGTTTGTCGCATCATTGCAACTCCTCCCGCCGTACAGTAACGCCTTTTTGATCCCCGTGCATACCGGGTCGACCGCCATCGTAAATTTGCTCATCGCCCTGGGATTGATCTGCTATTCGTGGCTCGAATCTCTGGAGGAATTGCGACTGCCTCCGGCGCCTCTGGCCGGACTCATTGCAGTTTATTTTTGCCTGGCCGCTTTCGCCGTACTGCATACAGATCATCTGGACGCCGCGGTCGCTCATCTGTTGAAGACCGCCGCCTTTGTAATCGTATTTCTGGCCTTTCTGCAGCTGCAAAGAGATCCGCAGCGGTACGAATTGTTTCGAGACATTCTGTTTTTACATTTGGGGCTACAGGCCGCATGGTTTCTGATCGGCTGGATTCGCAATCCCGGCGCGCAAACCGTCGGCCTGGTCAATCTCAACACCGTGGCGATGCTCTTCGAGGTCTTCGTGTTCCTCGCGATCTACGGAGTCCTGCGCCGCAAGTCGCCGCTTATTCGCGCAGGTCTCGGAGTATTTATCTGTCTCTCCGCGGTTCTGATCGTGCTCTTCGAGTCCCGCGGCGCCTACGGCGGGGTTCTGGCCGGGGCCGGGGTCTGGGCGCTCGCGCATTTTACGCGGCCGGTTTTTCGCCGGCCGGTGCTGCGAACCGCCGCTATTGTTCTGGGAGCGGGGCTGATCCTGAGCGTGGCCGTCTGGGTGCTGCTCGAGTATTATCTGCACGTGATCGGCAAAGAGCGCGCCGTACTCTGGAAGCTCACCCAGGCCGGCATTTTTCAATCGCCGTGGCGCGCACTCTTCGGTTATGGAAGCTTCGGTCCCTATTTTCTCTTTCAACACGACGCCGGTTTTATCGCGGAACCATATCTACAACTCCTGCCGGGCTGGTTCTGGACCGTCCACCCCCACAGCGAATATCTCTCTTTGTTGTACGGTCTGGGGTTCTCCGGATTTATCGCGCACTTCGGACTCAGCTTCGGATTGCTCTTTATGGCGGACGCGGCGGCGATCAAGGATCCTGCGCGGGCCTACGCGGGGGGCGCCCTGCTGGGCGCGACCGTCGCGATCGCCTTTCACGGAGTGGTGGACCCGGTTTCCATTACGATCGTCACCGGACTCCTATTCTGGATTCTGCTGGCCGAAGCCGTGAATCTCTACAGCCCGGCCCGGCAAGAGCAACAAGAACCGGAGCGTCCGCCACGAAAGTACAGCCGGACCGTCAAAGCGGCGGCGGCCGGCGCGTTCATATTGCTGGCATTCGGGCTGACCCGCTACGAAATTCGCGAAGCGCAATTGATCAAAACGCTGTTACCGTACTGGCATCGCGCGGGGATGACGGAATCCTTTTCTCAAGAGGATCGCCAGGTCATGCGCGAAAACTTCGACGCATATTACACCTTTCTGGATCGCTGGTCTTTTTCAGACGAAAGCTTTCGGCTGTACGCGGAAATGAATATTGCAACCCTGCCCGGGCGATTGTCGGCTGTAGACACGGCCTACGCGGAAGAATTACGGAAAATCGAAGCGGCCTATTGCCAGGCCATTCGACTGCGCGATTACCCCCTGTACTACCGACGGATTTTTCGAATTCTGGACGATTCAGAAGCGTCGTGGGAAAAGGTTTGTGGATACGCGCCGGAGGAATTCAAACGTATGGAACGCGCGCGCGATCCCTATCGCATTCTCGACCGCAAGACCGCTCCTCCGGGCTGACCCGAAATCACGCGCATGAGATCCAAAATCACACACGGCCTGCAGGCGATCGGGGCGATCGCCCTGTTTCTGACGATCGACCTGCTGCTGGCCCCCTGGTGTTTCGATCGTTCGCGTATCACGAATAAGTTTTTGATTCTCGACTATCTGGGCTACGTGGAAGCCACCCCGACCACGGTCGCGGCGCAGGTGCGCGACCTGCGAAGGCTGCCGGAGTGGCTTTCGGTGCCGGATTACGAAATCCTGGAAGTGTCCGGGATCAAGGACGATTCGGCTACGATCCATTTACAAAACATCGATGGGAACAGGATCCAGGGGCGACTGCAGAGTTCCCGGCTCGAACAACCGAATAGCGAAAGCCTGATCTATCTCGTCACTCACGAGCAAGGCGCAATGCTCTTTGAGTATCGTTTAACGCTCCAGCCGGTCGCCGGCCAAACACGAATCACCCATCTCTCCGTTACGCCCAAAAGGCGCGCCGAAATCGTAGGCATGGGCCCGGGCGCCACCGGCGCGGCCCACAGGCGGCTCATCGACACACATAAGCGGGTGGAGGCGCAGCTCCGCGATGAATTCTAAAAGGCTTTCGCTGTTCTTGTGCGGTCTGGTCGCTCTGGCGTCCCTGGCGACCCACTGGCAACTCGAAAAAACCCGGCGCGGCGTGATGCCCGGACAGGTGGATTTTTCGCCTTCGTATATCTCGGCAAAGCTCTTATTGGCCGGAGAACGCCAGTCAGTGTACGGTAACGAACCGTACGGGAGCGATCGTGATTTGAACTGGATGGCCGAAGAGCGTGCATTGCCCGAAGGTCATTACGATACGGTCTTTTCCTATATGCCGGCTTATTTGATTCCGATGCTGCCGTTGGCGTACGCATTCGACTATCTCACGATTATTCGACTGCTGGGCGCGCTGAACATCGGACTGGCGGCGCTGCTTTGCGCCAGTCTTGCGGTGCGCTTCACCGACCGGCCGCACTGGCAACTGCTGCTTGCGGGACTGCTGGCCCACGCGCACGTAATCACCGAGACCATCGATCTCGGTCAGAATATGCTGCTGGCCGGCGGCTTTATTTATCTATTCTTCGAGGCGGTCGATCGAAATCGAACCTGGGCCGCGATTCTGTTTTTCCTGCTCGCCGCGATATCCAAGCCCTGGGCGTTCTTATTCGGCGGCTACGCGCTGGTGCATCGTAAATATCTGATGGTCGTGTATCTGGGCGCGAGCCTGGCGATCATCATCGGCGTGCAGGCGCTTCTGGAGCCCGAGCTCTTCGCCGGTTATCTGGAGCTTTCATCCGCGCACTCGAAGATCGCGGTCCTCGCGCACAATAACGTGGCCTTTACCGCGGGACTGCACCGTCTGCTGCTCGACGACTGGATCCAGTACGTGGGCTGGTTCGACGCCGGCGCGGCCCCGTTTTTCCTGCTTCCATTGAAGCTCGCGCTCGCGTCCCTGACGGTCTTCGTGGGCTGGCGCACAGACGACGCGAAAGTCAAACGTCGCTCGGTACTCGTCGCGGTCTTTGTAATGCTGAACGTGTACTGGGATTATTATATGGTGCTCTTTTTGCCGCTGCTTCTGGCGGACCTGCGTCCTTTTTCGAAAAACAAAATTCCGCTGCTCGCGCTGGGAGCGATCACATTTTTCTGGAGCCAGATCGCGTTGTATCCTTTCTTTCACGCGTATTTCTATCGCTTCTTCCCCGGCGGGGCGACCGGCACGATCGTCGCAGCGCAACTACTTGCGCCGACCGCTCTGGTGCTGTATTTATTTATCAATGCCCTGGCGGGTGCGCGTACGGAATCGACGGCATCCCCCGACGCGACGGAAACTCCCGCCCAGAATACCTGAATACCTCACCGGCTCTGGCAGCATTCAGCCGGCAATAAGCACCGCGCCCTTCGTTTCGACCAATACTCCAATACTCCATCACTATGACCGCTACCAGCACCACTCCAATTACAACGCAGAGCTCCGGCTTCGCAGAACCTCATCGCTTTTTTCGCCCGATTGTCTTTTTATTTTTCGCGTACGTCTTGCTCCAGCTGTTCAGCGGCGGCCTGATCTATTTCTGGAAGATCGGTTTCGATCCCGCCCGCACGATCGAATACTATTTTGGATCCGTACGCATGCTCGAAATCTTTCCGGGAGCGACGGATCGCTTTTTACAGCCCCGTACTTTCGGCGGCATGGTCAAGATCACCCTGGGGCATTTTCTGGGCTACGGCGTGCTCGTTTTTTTTCTAACGCATCTGGCGCGCTCGCTCGCGGGGCGCCCGTCGCCGGGGCTGGAGCGGGCCTGCACGGCGTTTTTTATTGTGGCGCTAATTGAAATTCTCGCGGGACTCCTGCTGCTCGCGATTCCGGCCGACTGGACGGCGGCGGCGCCCGGCCTGTTGACCGCTCTGCGAGCGGCGGCCTTCTTTGCATTTTACGCTTTCTGCCTGGGCTTTCTCGTGTTGCTGGCCCGTTCAGTGCGGCACCGCGGGACCGCAGCCGGTGAATCGCCGCCTTCGCGCCGACGGGGATTGCTGATAAGCCTCGTCGGCGGCTGTCTGCTGTTTTCGGGCGGCTGCCAGTCTTTCGCGACGTCGTACTCGATCGAAAATTACGAAGGGACCGACGAAAGCGTCGTGCGTATGAGCAACAATTATCTCGGAGGCTCTTTCGCGCTTCCGGGAAAACTGGCGGTCTACAGCGCGCAACTGAATCTGCAAAAGACCAGCCTGCTGCCGGCCGATCTCGCGCCGGCTGAGCCCGCCGCGGCGGCCGGTTCGCAGCAGGTCGTATCGTTCTATGGCCGCTTTTTCGATCTGGACTACGTCCGGATTCCAGCCGGGCCCACACTGATCCTGACGCTCGACGGCCGCGAACTGCCGCCGTTTTCCGGACAGGGCAGCGCGAAACTGCGTCGGCCGTACTCCGAAGACGCGGGCGAAGAGCTCGTGCAGGAAGCCGCCTACTGGCACAATCTTTCGGAGCCGGTGCTGATCGCGCTTTATCGGGCCCAGAGCGTGCGGATTCGCATTCTGGGCGAAAAGCGCGAGCTGAGTTTTTTCGCAACAGAGAAGAACCGCTCCAATTTTCGCAGATTCATCCGCGACGAGCTCCCGGAAATCCACGCCGCCGCGCTCGAGCAGTGATCCTGAAAAACAAAAAAGCGGAGCCCGAACATTCGGAAACTCCGCCTTTTATCGAAGCGGCAAGCGGCCGACGCCGATACCCTTCGATGATCATTTCGCTATTGCGAACTCAGAAGATAAAGCCGACCGCCATATTGATCTGATCGATCTTATTGTTGCTTGGATTCAGGCCTTCGATGTCCGAATTAAAATCGGTTTTCGAATCCATGCGTTCGTATTCGGCTTTGAGCACGACGTTCGGCGTCGGAAAATAAGCCACGCCCACGGTCACGATCGTGCGATCGTTCTTGCGGTCCGGCGTACCCAGAACGCCGTAAGCTTCTTTGAGCGAATTCGAGTTTTCGATAATGCCCAGGTTTTGATTCGAAACGGTCGAAGAACCGGCCAGGGGCGAACCGCTGGTGACTTTACAGGTGCCCTGCAGCACGGTGCCGCAAATTACATCGTTGATATCTTCTTCGCCGCCCAGATGACGCTGCACGGTTTCTTTCTGAGTATTCAGGCGCTCATAACGAAAGAACGGATACAGTTTGTGCGAAGTGTCGAAGAAGGACAGAATATTATAACCCATTTCGGTGTAGCCGCCTTCCACGCGCTGGCCGACATTGTTACCGGTGGCCTTATTGACCGCACGCGTATCTTCTTCGCTCATCCAGCCCTGCGCATACAGAGCGCGAACCAGCACCGGACCGGAGTTGAATTCCAGATGCCCTTCGGCGATGTGCGCGCGAATGCGGGCGGTTTGATTGCGATTGCCGACGATCGTATCGTAAGCCGCGACCAGACCGGTCGCATCGGTGGTGCGCAGCGTATCGATCGGGTTAACGATGCGATCCTGCCAGTCGGCTTTCGCGATTTCGCCCTGACCGGATTCGCCCACATAGTACGAACCGCCCACGGTTAAGCCGTTGATTCCGACGAAATCCGCTCCCGCGAGATAACCCCAGCCTTCGGAAAGCGCGAGCGATCCTTTTTGACGGCCGCCGCGAATCCAGCTGCCTTCGCCGAAACCGCTGGCCCGCGGTCCGGTGACGACGCCCGCGTTGTACTGAATCACGTCCCCGAGAGTCCCGTGCAGGATCGCGCCGATTTCGCGCCAGGTCGAAGGAATGATATTGCTTTCCGTACGGGCGCGCTCGACCGCCAGAAAAGTCGTGGGCTCATGGCGCAGGTTTGTAATACCGATCGGCAACAGGTTCAGGCCAAGCTGCAGCTGGAGTTCTTTCGTAAACTCCAGGTCGATATAAGCCATCTCAACGAAAACCTCGCCGCTGTTGACTGAAGTGCCGCCGACGGTCTTTTCGCGAAAGCCGGCGTGCTCGTATTCAATTTCGCTGTTCAGAACGATCCAGTCATTGAAGCGGTAGCCGGCGTACAGAATAAAGCGATGCACGTCGGTCTGGTCCTTTTTGAACGACGAACGGTAGTCGCGATATTTAATTTCGCCGTAGCCGCCCCAGGTCAGACCTTCTTCGGCGTGGTATACGGCCGAAGCGGCCGGGCCCCGGCCCTCGACGCTCTCGAAAGTTTTCGTGGCTTTCGAGAGCTTTACTTTCTCCAGCTCTTCTTCGAGAATTTCCATCCGCTCTTCCAGCGGCAGCTGAGAAGCGGAATCGTCCGCGTCCTGAGCGAAAATCGCTGCCGGTGCAAGCAGCGTAACGAGTGCGATGAGATGCAGTCCCCAGACCGCGTTTCTTAAATTCATGAAATCTGTATGCTCCTGATTCAGAATACGCAGCGAATCATAGCCACGTATACTGAGACACAGTTGCAATCGCACTTAACGCGTCAAATCTTTCTGATTATGAGTCTCAGTAATGATAAAGAATCTCAACAAACAGACAGAAATGTATTCATCCGGCATACTGTTAATAAACCATGAGCGCACTGAGCATCGCCCGGCACGAGGAGGGGCCCGTCATGAGGCTATCGCATCATTACTCTTTCCAGAAGGCTACGGTCGCCGCGCCCTTGCTCTGACGTCCCAATTCCACCCGCGACTCTCCGCGCCCCAGAAGCTCAATGCGAAATCCGCCATCCGGATCCACCGCGCCGGCCGGGGCGATGGGCCCCTCAAAATAGCGCGGAGCCGCACCGCTCGCGCGCAGAACCCCGGTGAAGCGCTGGCGCTCGCGTAGAACCTGGATTTCCAGCTCGAGGCGCACCGGAGCGCCTTCTCCGTCCCAGTGGTAAGCCACCCACTGACCGGCCAGATCCGCCGTTGTGCTCTCGACCCCGGCAGCACTGAGCCGGGCCGATGTCGCCAACACCAGCATCCCCAGGATCATCGCCAGTTTCCGCTTCCAGTTCATGCTCGCCTCCTGAAAGCCGCACTCCCTGTGGAGGCGACTTCTCTGCTCCTGCCTTCGAGAATTGCAAGAGCCGGGCCAGGCACGAAACGGCCAAAATCAGGGTTTTTCGAACCAAATTTACATCGAATTCAAAAATATTGACATGTTTTTATATGAGATATTTTTATACCGACCCTTGAGATCCACCTGTGGCATTGCCGGGACGGATTCTGAGCCGGGCTGGATTCAGAAATCGGTGTGTTTGAGATGGATCCGGCCGTCCTGGAGCACGAAGCGCGAGTAGACCGTGACCGGGCGGCCTTCGACCCGGAAGCGTTTGACCCCGGCCCCGAAGTGCACCTCGACTCCGGGAAACAGAGCTTCCTGGGCTTCGACCGAGGCGGCGGCGTCGGGTTCCATGGCGGAATACAACAGACTGCGCTGGGACTCGAGGCCGTTCACCAGGTCACGAAAGCGAATTAGCGCTTGCTCCAGCTTTGTGCGCGTGGTCTCTTCGGATTCGCTCAGCGCCCGCCCGCGCTGCGCGGCCTCTTCCATCTGCGAGAGATGCAATTCGATTTTGCGCACGGCGGTCTGTTTCTCCAGCAGCTCGCGGTCGATGCCCTGGAGCTTCTGCATCGCGTCCGGTTGGATGCCGACCGTAATGTGGGTCGCCGCCTCGGAACGCGCTCCAAGCTTGCGCGCGCGCACTTCGCGCCCCGCCAGAACGGTGCCGCCGATGAGCTCGCCCCGGCCGCCGTCCAGTACCACCGAACCCCCGGCCGCGATATGCGAAGTCATGGCCGCCTCTTCGATCAACACGTCCCGCCCTGCGTACAGACGCGCGTCCTGAACGAAGCGCGCGAAGATCGACTGGCCGGCGACGATCTCGCCTTCGTTCTTACAAAAGGCGCCGTTGGCGAGCACGATATCGCCGTCGGCCTGCAGGCGTACGTTGCCGACGGTCTTTTGAATGATGATGTCACCCGCGGCGCGCACCTGAAAGCCGTCGAGCACCGTGCCTTCCACCTGCACCGTGCCTGGAAAGTCGATATGGCCTGTGCTGTAGTCGACGGCGGGAACCGTGAGAATCTCTTCGACTTCAATGCGGGTCGCGCGATCAGCGCGCAGCTCTTCGATGCGCACCTGACCGGCGATGGTGGCGTAGATCTTAGTGCCGTCGCCCGACAGCCGGGTGTTCTTGCCGGCGTTTAATTGCGCCGCACCGGCGGCGGGCGGCGGGAGTTCTTTGCCGCGCACCGTATAACCCGGCACCCCGCCTTCCGGAGCGATGATTTCCGCCAGTACCTGATCGCGGTCGCAGCTCTGGATCACGTCGAGTTTACGAAAATCGACCCGCTCCTGGTCGGGGCTCGCGCCCGGCGCCGGACGGGGTCGCGATTCAAAATATAGCCGTACCCGACCGGGTTTGCCCGGCTGCGGCTGCGAACCGCGGGCGATTAAGACTCGCAGGCGTCGCTCTTTGCTGCTGGTCGCCGGATAGATCCGGACCGAGTCCGCCGCGCCGGGTCTAGCGGCCGCATTCTCGGGCCCCGCGGGATCAACATAAGTGCCGTCGTCGAGCGCGTCGATGGCGGACTGGTCGATGCCGTGGCTAACGCCGGCGGCGGCCAGCGCCTCCAGGATCATTTCGCGATCGACCGCCCGACCGCCGTGGCGCGGCGGCGTGATTTTCAAAAAGGCCTGCATTTCGCCTTCGTCGATTTCGACTTCGAGCACCGCGTTTACGGCGGGGGTTTGCGGCCAGGGACAGATATCGAAGAATTCGCCGTCGGCGGCGAGTACGATGTCTTCGATCTCCGCGCGGTCATAACCGGAGAGTCGAAAGAGGTCGAGACGAGCCTGCACGTCCACGAATTTCACCGGCCGTCCATTCGCGCCCGGAGGCGTGACCCGGAGCATGGCGCGACCTTCGCGCTGTTCGATCAGGAAGTGGCCGTTTTCGTCCGCTTCAAGTTCTTTCAGAAAATCATCGTGAGACTGCATCGGAGTGGTCGGTCAACGGTAAGAAGTCGTCGAAAAATCGCGTATAGGTTTTGCCCACGCAGGCCGGATCCAGAATTTCCAGTTCCGTGCCGAATGCCGCCAGCGCGAAGGCCATCGCCATCCGGTGGTCTTTGTAAGTTTCGATGCGCGCCGGGCGCAGCCCGCCGGACGGCGGCGTGATGTGCAAAGCGTCGTGTTCTTCGCGGACGATCGCGCCCAATTTTTCCAGTTCCGTACGCAGACCGCGGATGCGCTCGGATTCTTTTACCCGCAAATTGGCGATATTGCGAATATGGCTTTCGCCGTCGGCGAAGAGCGCAAGCACCGCGGCGGTCATGGCCGCATCGGGCATATCGTTCATATCCCGATCGATCGCCCGCAGACGAGCGCCCGGCGTCGCGGCTCCCCGGGTTTCAATCCAGCCGTCGCCGTATTCGACGCTCGCGCCCATTTCGCGCAACAATTCCGCGAAGGCCACGTCGCCCTGACGCGAATCGCGGCCGAGGCCCTGCACGCGTACGGGGCCGCAGCCCGGCAGGGCCCCCGCTCCCAGAAAGTACGTGGCGGCGCTCGCGTCGCCTTCGATCGCGTACTTGCCCGGCGAATGATAGCTCTGCCCGGCGGCCGTACGAAAATGACGATAGCCTTCGCGACCGACGAGCACGCCGAAGTCGGCCATCATGTCGATCGTTAAGTCGATATAGGGTTTGCTTACGGGCTCCTCCGGCAGCTCGATTTCCAGATCGCGCTCCCGGGCGAAGGGCGACGCCATCAGTACCGCCGAGATGTACTGGCTGGATACCGTACCGGACATTTTCACAATCCCGCCGGCGATGCCGGCCGCTCGCAGTCGCACCGGAGGACAGCCGTTCGCTTCGCAGGCGACGTCGACTCCCAGCATCTTCAGACCGTCGACCAGATCGCGAATCGGCCGCTCGCGCATCTGAGCGTTGCCGTCCAGCACAAACTCGCCCTCGCCCGCGGCGAGCAATGCCGTCAGCGGTCGAAAGGCCGTGCCCGCGTTTTCCACGTTGATGCTGGCCTGCGACACTGTAAAGGGACCGCCGGCGCCTTCGATTTCCAGGTCGGTGACCAGCCCCGCGGGCTCCGCGCTTTGCGTTTTGATTCCCAGCTCCGGCAGCGTGCGAATCAGGATCTGCACGTCGTCCGCGATGGGTAGATTCGTGACGCGGGTTTTGCCCTCTGCAAGGGCCGCCAGCAGCAGCGCCCGATTGGCGATCGACTTTGAGCCTGGCAGGCGGACGCTGCCGGCGATCGAACGCAGGCGCGGAATTTTGAGCGGATCGGACGGGCTATTCTGGTTCGCGGTCATGGTTTCGCCCATCATTCTTTCAGTGGCCAGCTTGCGGGCAATCATCTTATTGTTTGACGCGACGCCGCCGGAATCGCCAGTGTTTTGCAGATCATGAGCGGACCATCACACGAGCATTCTCAGCTTGAAGAATCGACGGAACTGCAGCTGGACTTTACGAAACTGGCGAGCGTCGCCGCGACCGGCGCGGCGGTCGTACCGGTCGTGGTGCAGCACGCGGACACCCTCGCAGTGTTGATCGTGGCCTATGCGAACCAGGCGGCGCTCGACCGCTCGCGCGAAACGGGCGTCGCGACCCTGTGGAGCACTTCCCGTAACGAACTCTGGATTAAGGGCGCGACCTCCGGCGACTACCTGGATCTCGTCGAGATAAGGGTCAACTGCGAGCAGAATTCGCTGCTGTATCTGGTACGCCCGCGCCAGGGCGGAGTCTGCCATACCCGTGACGAATCCGGCGCGACCCGCACGAGCTGCTACTATCGCCGGCTCGATTCGAAGTCCGGCACGCTGGACTTCCTGGATTCCTGACGGCGGCGGGCGGCCTTCAGGAATTCTGCTGTTCTTCCCGCAGCCAGGCCGCGACTTCTTTGGTGTGGTAGCTCAATATCAGGCTCGCCCCGGCGCGCTTGAACGCCGTGAGAGTTTCGAGCACCACGCTCTTATAGTCCAGCCAGCCGTTCTGGGCCGCGGCTTTGAGCATGGCGTATTCGCCGCTCACGTTGTAAACCGCCACGGGGATTTCGGCCTGCTCGGCGAGCGCGCGCACCACGTCCAGATACGGCAGCCCCGGTTTGACCATAATGATATCGGCGCCTTCGTCGATATCGGTACCGGCCTCGCGGACCGCTTCGCGTACGTTCGCCGGATCCATCTGATAGGTCTTTTTGTCGCCCGAACGGGGGGCGCTATCGAGCGCGTCGCGAAAAGGACCGTAGAAGGCCGACGCGTACTTCGCGGTATATGCCAGAATGCCGACGTCGGTGAAGCCGTGACTGTCGAGCTCTTCGCGAATATACTCCACGCGAAAGTCCATCATATCCGAAGGCGCGACGATATCCGCGCCCGCTTTCGCCTGGCTGACCGCCATGGCCGCCAGGATCGGCAGAGTTTCGTCGTTCAAGATTTCGCCGCTTTCGCTTAAGAGCCCGTCGTGGCCGTCGGAGCTGTAGGGATCCATGGCCACGTCGCTGATCACCAGCATTTCCGGAACAGCGGCTTTGATGGCGCGAATGGTCGTTTGATAGAGGCCGTCTTCGTTTGTAGACTCGCTGGCCTTCGAGTCTTTCACGGAGTCGTCGAGGGCTGGAAAGGGCGCGACGGCCTTCACGCCCAGATCGCGCAGGGCGATACATTCGGCTACGATCAGATTCGGACTGAGCCGAAAGATATCGGGCATGCTGCGGATCTCGTCTTTTTGATCTTCGCCGGGCTGCACGAACAGGGGCATAATCAGATCGTCGACCGAAAGCCGGTGTTCGCGCACCAGGGAGCGGAGAGCCGCGCTACGGCGATTTCTGCGGAGTCGTTTTAACATAATGGCTTACCCGGGGCGGTGTGTTTTGCGGCCGCGAACTTCCCGGCGCAGGGGCGGCCGGGCCCCTGGCTCAGGCGAACAGGGCGTCCGCTTCGGCGGTGCTCGCGACGTTGACGTCCAGATCGCGGAGCAGGCCGTCGGCCACGTCGTAGACCATGCCGTGAATCGCCGGCCGGTCGCCCGTCGCCCAACGATCACGAATCACCTGAATGCGCGACAGGTTCTTTACCTGCTGCTTGACGTTGATTTCGGTGAATGCCCGCTCGCGTTCCAGCGGATCTTCGATGGCGTCGAGCTCTTTGCGATTTTTCGTATATACGTTGCGGATCAGGCCGACCCAGCCGTCGAGGAATCCCAGGGGTTTCGTATCAAGCGCCGCTTTGATTCCGCCGCAGCTGTAGTGACCGCAAACGATGATATGCTCGACTTCGAGGAAGTGGACGGCGTAGTAGACGACGCTCAGCAGATTCAGGTCGGTTTCGACGACCATATTGGCGATATTGCGATGAACAAAGATGGCGCCCGGCAGTTTGTCGGCGATCATATTGGCCGGCACCCGGGAGTCCGAACAGCCGATCCACAGATAGCGCGGCTTCTGGCCCCTGGCGAGGGTCGAAAAGAATTCCGGGTCCTCGCGGTTCATACGCTCGACCCACTCCCGGTTTCCGTCGATTAAATGCTGTGGCAAACTGCCGCCTCCCCGCAGCGCCGGAATCGCGATTCAGGGTTGCACGCCGGATGATAGACTCTGTGGTCCGTCTCCGGGGTGCATCAGACGCTGCCTGAGAACGGGTCGCTCATACGCACGATCGGGGCAAGCAGATTCGAGCCGGGTTGCGCCCGTTTTTTTTGCCACGGATGCCACGGATGGCGCAGATTCGATGGCTGGCCTGGACCTGTCGGGTTTGGGTCCGGGAAGGCATTCATTCCGCTTACGAAACGAGGTCAACGCAACCCGGAGAAAACCCGGCCGTACAGACCAGGCTCATGCTCAAATCCTTCGCAAAGCATCCTGAAACGGATCCGTGACATCCGTACCATCCGTGGCCAAAGTCCGCGCTATCTGATCCGATATCGCGGACTTTGCCGGAATCCAGGCCCGGATCGATCAGAAGCCTGCGGAACGGCCCTGCTGCAGGCGGGCGATGCGCGAGTCCAGCGAGGGATGCGAAGCCCACAACGACAGGCGACGGCCAGAGCTGATCTTGGCGGTGGCAAAGCTGTCTTTCTGCGTCTCGACGTCCGTGAATTCTTTTAAGCGCTGCAGCGCCGCGGCCATCGCGTGCGGCGAAGTCAGCTTCGCGGCCCCCGCATCGGCGCGGTATTCCCGCCAGCGCGAGAAAGCGGCCAGCGGAATCGAGGCCAGAATCATGAAGACCGTATCGAGGACGAACACCACGGCGAAATAGGCGATGAATCCCAGACCGCCGTTGCCGTCGTCGTCCCGCAGAAAACTGTCGATCACCGACGCCACGATTCGCGAAAAGAACATCACAAAGGTGTTGGCGATACCGGTCAGCAGCGTCATGGTCACCATGTCGCCGTTAGCGATGTGCGAAACTTCGTGGGCGGCGACCGCTTCGACTTCCTGCTGATTCATGGAACGCAGCAGACCGGTCGAGAAGGCCACGAGCGAGTTGCTTTTCGAAGGACCGGTCGCGAAAGCGTTCGGATCCGGGGAATCGTAGACCGCGACTTCCGGCGGATTCGGCAGCTTCGCCTGACGCGCGAGCCGAACGATCATATCATGAATGCTGCGCAGGCCGGGGTCCCGTTCGTTCGAATCGATGATATGCAGATTGTACGACCGTTTGGCCATCCACTTGCTGATCCAGAGCGAAATAAACGCGCCGGACATCCCGAATACGCCGCAAAAGACGGCCATCGCCATCGTGCCCTGCAACCGAATCCCGAATAACGGCAGAATGACGTTCAGAATCACGCTGACCGTCACGATCACCAGAAAGTTGGTGAGTAAAAATAGTCCGAACCGTTTTAACATCTACTTGAATCTCCTGAAACTAACAGCTTCCCAACACAATTAGCCATAAGGCGCCGCTTCGCATACTACATTTTACAATATCGCCGCCAGGACGTTGTAGTAAATGGGAATTCCGATGACAATATTAAAGGGGAAAGTCAGCGCCAGGGACATGGGCACGTACAGTCCGGCGTCCGCGTGCGGCATCACCAGACGCAGCGCGGCCGGCACGGCTATATAAGAAGCACTCGCCGCGAGCACCGTCAGCATCAGCGCGTCGCCCAGCTGCAGGTCGAGTAACACCGAGATCCCGATGCCCAGGGCCGCGTTCAAAAGCGGCACCACGACGCTGAAGGACAGCGCGAAGCCCCCGGCCTTGCGCAGGGCCCCCAGCCGTCCGACCGAAACCAGCCCCATATCCAGCAGGAAAAAACACAGCACCCCGTAAAACATGTCGTGCGTGAAGGGCTCGAGCTTGTGCACGGCCTTTTCGTCTGCGACAAAGCCGATGAGCAGACTTGAGAGCAGCAGAAATACCGAGCCGTTCAACATGGCGTCTTTGATAATGTGGATGATGCCGTGCTGGCCGCTTTCGACCGTTTCGTAGCCGCCGCCCGCTTCGAGGGCCTCGGCCTCGGCCTGCTTGCGAAAGAGACCAACGAATACGACCGCGATGATAATTGCGGGGGCTTCCATGAGCGCCATGGCCGTGACCAGGTGGCCGCCGTACGCGATTTCCTGACTGTCCAGGAAGGAGCCCGCGGTAATAAAAGTCACCGCGCTGATCGAACCGTAAGTCGCGGCGACGGCCGCCGAATTGAAAATCCCGAAACGCAGTCGTAATATAAAAAACGTATAAATCGGAACGACGACCGAGAGCAGGAGCGCCGCGAGCAGCGTATACAGGACCGTAAAGGTAATCCCGCTTTCCGCGAGACTCAGGCCGCCTTTGATTCCGATCGCGAACAACAGATACAGCGAGAAGAGTTTTGGCAGCGGTTGGGGAAACTGCAGATCCGACTTGAAGAGCGCGGCGGCGATGCCCACGAAATAAAACAGCACCGGAGGGCTGAGTAAATTTACCAGAATGAGTTCAGGATTCATAGGCTATGTGGTGGTCGGCTCCTCGTTCAGACAATCGCGGTCCGGCGCCCGGTCCCCGCGCCGTCTCCGGCGATTTTGTCGAATCTAAAGCATTCGAGACCGATCGCCCGTATGTTTTTGCCTTCAGCCGCTCAATTCCGCCAGATTTTCGAAATGCGCGAGCGCTTCGGGGTTGGCCAGCGCCTCGCGATTCGGGATCGCCTGACCTTCCACCACCCGTTTGACCGCCAGCTCCACTTTTTTCATGTTACGCGTATAGGGAATGTCCGGCACGGCGATGATACACGCGGGAACATGGCGCGGCGAGACCTCGGTGCGGATCGTGCGGGCGATGCGCTGTTTGAGGGCGTCGTCGAGCTCGCGGTCGGCCTTCAGCTTCACAAAGAGAATCACGCGCACATCGTCGTTCCAGTTCTGGCCGATCACCACGCTGTCTTCGATTTCCGGCATGTGTTCGACGACCCGATAGATATCCGCGGTGCCGATGCGCACGCCGCCGGGATTCAGCGTCGCATCCGATCTGCCGAGAACGATCATTCCTCCGCGCTCCGTAAACAGCGCGAAATCGCCGTGGCGCCACACGCCGGGATAGACGTCGAAGTACGCGTCGCGGTATTTGCGGCCGTCGGCGTCGTCCCAGAAATAGAGCGGCATCGACGGAAAAGCCGACGCACAGACCAGCTCGCCCTGCTCACCGATAATTGCTTCGCCTTCGTCATTGAAGATCTCGACGTTCATTCCCAGTCCGCGGCACTGAATTTCGCCCGCGTATACGGGCAGCATGGGATTGCCGAGCACGAAGCAGCCGTTCAAGTCGGTGCCACCGGCGATCGACGAAAGCTGCACGTCGGATTTGATCGCTTCATATACGTAGCGAAAACCTTCCCGGGGCAGCGGCGAACCGGTCGAAAGAATGGTGCGCAGTTCCGGCAGCACCGTTCCGTCCGCCTCCGCCGAATCTCCGGGGGCTTCGCCCAATAAGCTTTCCGGCGAAACGCGAAAGCCCGCTTCCGCAAGCGCGGTCAGATAGCGCGCGCTGGTGCCGAAGACGTTGATCCGCAACTCTTGCGCCATACGCCATAGAGCTTCGGGGCCTGGATAAAACGGATTGCCGTCGTACAAAACCAGGGTCGCGCCCACACCGAGCGCGCTCGCCAGCCAGTTCCACATCATCCAGCCGCAGGTCGTAAAATAAAAGATGCGATCGTCGCGGCGCAGGTCCGTATGCAGCATCTGTTCTTTCAGATGATTTAACAGTACGCCGGGCCCCTGCACCATACATTTGGGCAGACCGGTCGTGCCCGATGAGTACATCACATAGACGGGATGGTCGAAGGGCAACTGTTCGAATTCAATCGTCGCGTCGACCGACAACGGCTCGAGAAAATCCTGGTAGCGCACGGCCCGGGGCACGCCCGTCAGTTCCGGAGCGTCGTCCACGTACGACACCACCAGCGTCTTTTCGAGCGACGGCAAACCCGCGGCGATTTCCGCCAGGCGCGGTAGACAATCGATCTCTTTGCCCTTGAAAAAATATCCGTCGGTGGCGATTAATACCCGCGGCGTGATCTGCCCGAAACGATCGAGCACCCCCTGCACGCCGAAGTCGGGCGAACAGGAACTCCACACTCCCCCCAGAGCGGTGGTGGCGAGCATGGCCACGATGGTTTCCGGCATATTGGGCATCAGCCCCGCGACCCGATCGCCCGGACGTACGCCCAGGGCTCGCAGGCTGCGAGTCAGGCGCTCGACTTCCGCGTACAGCTCCGCGTAGGTCATGTCAGAGGCGACCTGGTCCTCACCGCGGAAGATCAGCGCCGGCCGATTGTCGCGATAGCGCAGCAGATTCTCGGCGAAATTCAGGCGCGCCCCCGTAAACCAGCGCGCGCCGGGCATGCGTGCGGGATCGTCGACCACTTCGGTGTACGGCTGCGATGCGATAATTTCGGCGTATTCCCAGAAGGCGCCCCAGAACCCGGCGATATTGGTCACGGACCAGCGGTGCAGTTGCTGGTAAGTGCTCAGATCCAGTTTTTCTCGATCGTTTACGAAGCGCAGAAACTCTTGCATGCGCGATTGCTCGATGCGCTCGGCGGGCGGGGTAAATAATGGCTCATCGGGGACTTGCGACATTTCCTCTCCAGCCTGAGACTGGCTGGAGCCGACACAAGCAAAAACCGTCGCCGGGCCCGGCAGGCCGTCGCCGACGCCCGCGCGGATCATCGCCGCCAGGCATTCGTCTCTATATATAATGCGCCCGGCTTTCACCCGGGTGCGTCAAAGCGCAGAGCGGTCGCACTGTTCGGGATTGACCGCAGGGCTCCGCGACGCTTATTTGCGGGTATGTCTTCTTCGCCGCAAACCTCGCCCACCGCCCCGATCGCGGAACGGTTGAACCGACTCTGTGAAACCCAGAGCGATTTCGCCGAATTCCGTTATCACCGGCGGCGGACCCGCTCCATCGGGATTCGCAAAGGCGAAGTCAGCGATATGAGTTCACGGGCCTTCGAAGGCGTGGGCATTCGCGTGCTGATTCAGGGGAGCTGGGGTTTCGCCGCGACTTCCGATCTCTCGCCGGCCGGGCTGGAGCGAGCCCTCGGTCAGGCCCGCAGCATGGCGGCGCTCTTCGCCGGTCGCAAGCAGGAGCCGGCCCGACTGGCAAGCAGCGCGCGCCTGGCCCGGGGGGATTTCGCGGTGCCCGGCTTCGACGAACTGCAGGCGATGCCGATCGAACGCAAATTCGAGCTGGTTCGCAACAGCGAAGCAGAGCTGCGCGGTCGCTCCAGGCTGATCGACGCGGCGCTTTGCAGTTATACCGAAGTCTTTGAAGAGAAACACATCGTCACGACCGACGGCGCGAATTGCAGCCTCCAGCTGGTGCGGCCCGAGCTGCGCTTCGCCGCCTTCGCGAGCCAGGACGGCAAGAGCAGCCGCGGCTCTGATTCGGTCGGCGTGACCGGCGGCTGGGAGTGCCTCTTTCAGAATCGCCAGGCGGACGACTTCATTGAAACGGCAGCCAAAAACGCCGTCGATCTATTGAGCGCGCCCGCCGCCACGGGCGGCAAGCAGCGCGTGATTCTCTCGCCGGCCATGGTCGGACTTTTGAGCCACGAAGCGATCGGCCACACCGTCGAAGCGGATTTCGTAAACTCGGGTTCCGTCGCCGCGGGCAAGCTGGGCGCGATGATCGCCTCGCCGCTCGTAACGCTTTGCGACAGCGGCGCGAGCGAATACCAGGGCGGCGCGGGCGGCATTCTGCCCGTCGACGACGAAGGCGTCCTGACCGAACGCACGACCATCATCGACAAAGGCAAACTGGTCAGCTATTTGCATAACCGTGAAACCGCATCACAGCATGGCGTCGAACCGACCGGCAACGCGCGGGCCTGGGAGTTCAACGACGAACCGCTGATCCGCATGCGCAATACGTACATCGAACCGGGCGAAGAAGAACTCGAAGATATGATCGCCGGCATCGACGACGGCTATTTCGTGGACGGCCCCGAAGGCGGTCAGGCCGACGCGACGGGCGAATTTATGTTCGGCGCCTCCCGGGTCCGTCGCATTCGCAAAGGCAAGCTCGGCGAAAGCGTGCAGAAACTTACGGTATCCGGCAACGCCTTCGAAGTGTTGCAATCGGTCGACGCGGTCAGCCGCGATTTTCGCTGGGATCTCGGTTCGGGCCACTGCGGCAAAGGCCAGCCGGCGAAGGTCGACGCGGGCGGTCCGTACCTGCGCTGCGAAATCCTGGCCGGCGGAGCGCAGAATTGAGCGCCCATAAAACGACCGATACGATCGGAACCGACGCCGATGCGATTCAGGCGGCGACGCAGGCGAAGTGCGAAAATCTGCTCGAACGTTCGCAGTTTCTCTTGAACGAATTGGAGCGGCTTAAGCCCGCTCAAAACGAAGTTTGCGCCTCGTATTATTCGGAACTGAAAATCGTGTATGAAAATCGCGACTTCTCGGTCACCGCGGCCAGCGCGAGCGATCTTTTCGGTATCCGTTCGATCCTGGCGGGCGGGCAGCCCGGCTTTACAACGACCAACGCTCCCGGCGACGCGGCCCTGCGCGAAGCGGCGGCCGAAGCCCAGCGCATCGCGGCTCTGTCTCCGGCCGGCCCGCATTTCTGCGTGGCCCGGCCCGAAGCCGCCGGCTTTCCGCAATTCGCCGTCGCCGCGAACGAGACCATCGCCGGGGGGCCCGCGTTTCTGCGCGTGGATCCCCGGATCGCCGCGCTCACGCCCGAAGACGCCATTCGTTTCGCCGAACTGGTAATCGCCGAAGCGCGCAAAGACTCGCGCGTAAGTATCGACCGCGCGGAATTCTCGGTGGACCTGGGTTATTCCGCGATTCGCAATTCGAACGGCGTCGTCGCGTGCAAGGCCGCGGCGAGCGTCAGCTTTTATATCATGGGTATGGCCCGGGAGGGCGAACAGGTCACGAGCTTCGATTACGACGGCGATACGGTGTTCGCCTACGACGAAATCGAAAGCCGCGTTCACGAATCGGTCGGCCGCTTCCGGGAATCGGTTACCACGGCCCTCGATCCGGAGAAAGGCGAATCCTATCGGGGCGCGGTACTCTTGCATCCCCGCACGGTGTTGAGTATGTTCGGCGGCGTCGCCAGTGTAAACTGCAACGCCCGCATGCATCTCGACGGTATGAGTCCCTGGCGTGATCGCATGGGCGAAGCGGTGGCGCACGCCGGTCTGACCATACTGGAAGATCCAACGAACGCCGGGCGGCCCCAGGGCTTTCGGCCGTACGATCGCGAGGGCGTCCCGACCGCCCGCCACGAATTGATCTCGAACGGCCGCCTGAACCATCTCGCGCACAATTGCTACAGCGCGAGTCGGGCGGAAACGATTTCCACGGGCAACGCGGCGGGCGGCGCGAGTTCACAGCCGGCCATCGGCTTCTCGAATCTGGAAGTGCGTCTGAACGCCGAAGCGGGCCTGCGCATCCTGCCGGACGAAGAGCTGATGCGCGCCGCCGGAAACGCCCTGCTGCTGAAACGCTTCAGCGGAAACACCGACCATATCAGCGGGAATTTTTCGGGTGTGGCCAAGAACTCCTATCTGCTGCGGGACGGTGAACGTGGCCCCGCGGTGCGGGAAATCATGGTCCAGGGCGATAGCTTCGAGCTGCTCGGTCAGGTGGTCGCGGCCGGCGATACGGTCCATGAGGTGATGGGCGGCGGCCGCGCGCCCTATGTTCTGGTGGACGGCCTGAGCGTGACCGCGGGCTGAATCGCGGATTGACGCCCCGCGATATTATGTATTGACAGCCCCTCCGGCGCCGACACCTTCCTGTTTGTCGCCGGTACGATCGATCGATTCCCGCAATAATGGTAGAGCCGACCAAAAAACACATCTCCATTCTGATTCTCGATAACTTTGTACGAGATAGCCTCAAGGACTGGACCGACGAGCTCGAAAACGAGCTGAAAATTGATGGATTGAGCCACACCCTGCACTTCGTGCTGATGGAGCTGATCGGCAACGCCGTGAAAGCAAACCTGAAACGGGTGTATTTTAAGAAACACGGCTACGACGTCGCCGATTCCGACAGCTACGCCCGCGGCGTCGAAGCCTTCATGGCCGACTATAACTCGATCGACGAGGACGAGTACAAAGCCGCCATGCGCGAACTGGATTTCAACGTGGACGTAAAAATCGACGTGAATACTGAACGGCTGTTAATTTTCGTCGAGAATACGACCGTCATGCTCGAAGAAGAAGAGCGCCGCATCCGAACCAAGCTGGCCGATTCGACCGACATCAAAAACATCGTCGATTTCAGCATGCACTACGGCGACGACACCGAAGGCCGCGGTCTGGGGTTGGCGATGATTGTGCTGTTAATGAAAGATCTGGGTTTCGACCCGGGCTTCTTTCGCGTATATCAAAACGGGGAAAAGACCATCGCGCGCCTGGAATTCCCGCTCGACAAAGACTACGTGCCGATTCGCAACCGCATCAAACCGCAGTCGAATCAGGGTTAGTTTCGGCAGCTTCGTCCGCCCGCCCTTCACCCGCCGCCGGACGGCTGCGCCAGATCGCCGCCGCGACGCTGCCGAACACCGAGTGCACCGTAGCCGAAATCGCGCCGGGCACGTCGACCAGCGTTCCCGGAAAATTCGTGCGCGCCAGTTCGACCGCCAGGCCGGAATTCTGCATACCCACTTCGACGGCGATGGTTCGAGCGGACTGTTCCGATTTCGAAAAGCGGCCGAGGACATGACCCAGAACGAAACCTGCTAAATGTAAAAGCGCGATCGCCGACAATAGTGAAAGCCCCGCCGCCAGCACCGCTTCGCGTTTATGCGCGAGCACCGCTCCGACGATCAGCGCGATCGCAATCACGGCGATGGGCGGCGCGATCGGCTGCAGTACCCGCGAAAGCCTCTTCGCGTAACGATTCAAAATAAAACCGGCGAGCACCGGCAAAAGCACGACCTGCGCGGTATTCCAGAACAGCTTCGCCGCGCTGACCTCCATGCGATCGCCGGCCAGCCAGTAAGTTAAAAGCGGAGTCATGATCGCCGCAAGCAGAGTTGAGACCGCGGTCATAGAAACCGAAAGCCCGAGGTCCGCCCGGGCCAAAAAGCTGATCACATTCGAAGCCGTGCCGCCGGGACATGAGGCGACCAGCACAATGCCCACCGCGAACTCCGGCGAAAGCGCGAAGGCCTGCGCGATCGCGTAGCCGGCGAGCGGCATCACCGTATACTGCAAAGCGACGCCTAAGGCGATGCGCCCCGGATTTTCGAGTACACGACGAAAGTCGCGGCCTTCTAAAGTTAAACCCATGCCCAACATGATCACCGCGAGCCCGATGGTAATCAGGCTGCCGCGCATCCAGAGCAGAGCCTCGGGCGCGAAGAAGGCGACCGCTCCTGCCAGGAGCACCCACAGCGGGAACAGATTCGTAAAATGGTTCAGCACTTTCATACAGCTGCGCGATTCGGCGGCGAACGAACACGTCCGCGGTCGCCGCCGAAAATCATTTCAGCCCGCGCCGGCCAGCCCGCTATGACGCAAAAGCGCGTCGGTGGTCGGCCGGCGGCCGCGGAAGTCGACGAAGACCTGCATGGGATGGCGACTGCCGCCCAGGGCCAGCACCGTTTCGCGAAAGCGACGGCCGATGCTTGCGACCTGCGGCGGCAGAGCGTTCGCCCCGGAATTCGCAGACTGCGCCTGCTCGTCTTCGACGTCCGCGGCATCTAATGCTTCTTCGAAAGCGCCGAAGGCGTCGGCGGACAGCACCTCGGCCCATTTGTAGCTGTAGTAGCCGGCCGAATACCCGCCCGCGAAGATGTGCGTGAACGAACACAAAAAGCGATCTTCGGGCAGACGCGGAATCAAACTCGTTCGTTCTTCGATGCGGGCCTGCAGGTCGAATACCGATTCGGAGCCGGCCGGATCGAAGCTATGGTGCAGAGCCATGTCGATCATGCCGAAATTCAGTTGCCGCAGCATTTGCCACGCCGCGCGAAAGGTGCGGGCGGAACGTACCCGTTCGAAAAGATCGTCGGGCATCGGCGCGCCGCTTTCGACGTGGGCGGTCATGCCGAGCAACGTCGGCTTATGATAGCACCAGTTTTCCATGAACTGGCTGGGCAGTTCGACCGCGTCCCATTCCACTCCGTTAATCCCCGCCACGTCCGCCTCGTCGACGCGGGTCAGCATATGCTGCAGTCCGTGGCCGAATTCGTGAAACAGAGTTTCGACTTCCCGAAACGTAAGCAACGAAGGCCGATCCCCGACCGGCGGCGAACCATTGCAGACCAGATAGGCGACGGGCAATTCAATCTGCGCCCCGCCCGCGGCGGCGTCCGCACTGGAGATTTTGCGCCGCCCGATGCAATCGCCCATCCAGGCGCCGCCGCGTTTGTCCGCCGGCCGCGAGTACGGATCCAGATAAAACGACGCGATCGGCTCCCCGGATGTACCCGCCTGGTTATCCGGGTCCAGCTCCTCGATCACGAAATACCGCACGTCGGGATGCCACACGGGCGCTTCCCCGTCGGCGGCGCGCACGCGAATGCCGAATAATTCACGCACCAGAGAAAAGAGACCTTCGAGCACGCGGGGCATGGGAAAATAGGCCCGCAGCTCTTCGTCCGTAAATTCGAAGCGCTTTTCGCGCAAACGCTCCGCCCAATAGGCCATATCCCAGGCCGCCAGCGGCTCGCTCTGACCGCGGCTGCGGGCCAGCTCTTCCAGTTCCCCCAGCTCGGCGCGCGCCGGCTCGAGCGAAGCGCTGAGCAGCTCTTCGGAGAGCTTTTCGACGTCGGCCACGCTTTCGGCCATTTTCGCGTCCAGACTGAACTCGGCCCAGGACCCGAAGCCCAGCAGCGCGGCCTGCTCTTTACGATACTTGAGAATCTTTATTATTAAAGGCTGATTGTCGAAATCGCCCGTCGACGCCCGGGTGATATAAGCGCGGTGCAGTTTTTCGCGCAGCGCGCGATTTTCCGCGTGTTGCATGAAGGGCAAGTACGAAGGCAGATCCAGAGTCACGCGCCAGGGTCCGCTTTCGCCGCTGGCGGATTCGGACGCGTCCGGATGCGCCTGGTTGTACGACTGCGCCGCCGCGGCCTTGATCGATTCCGGCAATCCAGCCACTTCTTCAGGGGAGTCGAGATCCAGAGCGAAGGCTTTCGTGGAATCCAGCACGTGATTCGAAAACTCGGTGTACAATTTTGACGTTTCGCGTGCGATTTCGTTGAAGCGTTCGCGCTCCGCACCCTCCAGACCCACGCCGGAATGTCGCGCGTCTTTTAATCGCAGCTCGACGAGACGCTGGCGCGCCGGCGATAATTCGGCCCACGCGGAGGAGTCGCGAATTTCGTTTAAGGCTTCGAAAACCCGCGGGCTCTGTCCCATTCGCAAACTGAAGTCCACGACGTCGGCCTGTACGCTTTCGTAAGCGGTTCGTAACGCGTCTGAGTTTTTTACGCCCAGCAGATGACCGACCGGCCCCCAGGTGCGATGCATTTCGTAGTCGATACTGGTTAGTTCTTGAAGGACGGCCCACGCGGAAAGCTGCGCGTCCGATTCCAGGCGGCTGAAGCGCGTTTCCAGGTCCGACAGCAGGCTGCGAACCGCCGGCACGACGTGTTCCGGTTCAATGCGATCAAAGGCCGGTAATTTCCCGCGTTCAAGCAGGGGATTGTTCGTGGAGATTTCTTTTTCGGATTCGCTCATAAGTATTCGCCTTGTTCAGATCTTCGCCTTGTCTCAGCCGCAGATTCTACTGTCTGCTGGAATTTCCCTATTAGAGTCGCGCTTCGCGGCTGTCGCTTTTTGCGCTTGCCATTGCCAGAGTGCGCGGGTTAGCCTGTTTGAGACCCAATTACAGGCTAACAATTCCGTAACCTGAATGCACAGCGCAAAACCCGACAGTTCTGCCGATGGCCTCGGCGGCGCGACCGTCAGTAACAAGGCCACGCCGGACCAGCTCCGCGCCAGAATCGCGGAGCTGGAGCAGGAACTGGAACGCCATCGAAAGAACGAGGCGTATCTGGCCGCGCTGCAGGAAACCGCGATCAGCCTCACCGGCGAACTCGATCCGGACAACCTGCTCGAACAAATCGTACGGCGCTCGGCCGAGTTGATCAACGCCGAACACGGCTTTCTCTATCTGCTCTCCCACGACGAAAGCGAAATGCGGGCTCGGGTCGGGATCGGCGGCTTTCGGCGCTACGTCGGCTGGCCGTGTCAGCCCGGCGAAGGCATCGTCGGAAAAGTCTGGCAGGAAGGCCGCGCGCAGGTCGTTTCGAATTACGCGAGCTGGGAACACAAAAGCTCCGAAATTAAAGAGCCGGTGCAGGCGATGGCGGCGTTGCCCCTGCGCCGGGGTTCGCGGATCGTCGGTGTGCTGGCCCTCGCCTACTACGAAGAGAATCGCGAATTCGAAGAGAGCGATGTCGTCATTCTAAAGGGCTTCTCCGAACTCGCGGCGGTCGCGCTGCAAAACGCGCGACTCTACGAACAGGTCCAGGGCGAACTGGAGCAGCGCCGGCGGGTAGAATCAGAAATCAGCGAACACAGCCGGCGAATCCGGCGCCTGTACGAAGTCACTTCGCTTTCGCGAATTTCCCTGGATCGCCAGATCGACGAGATGCTGGCGCTCGGCTGCGAGATCTTAAATCTGGAGGTCGGCGTACTGAGCCACATCAAACCGGAGGCTGACGAATATTTAGTGCTCAACGTCGCGTCGACCGCGCCGATCGATCTCGCCGCCGGTACGATTCTCGAATTCAGCAAGACTCCCTGCCAGATTACTTTCCAGGCCGATGAACCTATCGCCATCAATCATATGGGCGCGTCTCCGCTGAGCGCGCACCCGTCGTATGAGTCCATCGGCTTCGAATCATATATCGCCGCGCCGTTGCGCATCTTCGACCAGCGTTACGGCACCATCAATTTTTCGGCGAGCGAGCCCCGGGATCCCGAGCGGCCGTTCCAGGATTCGGACAAGGATCTGGTCCGATTGATGGGCCGCTGGCTGTCCGCAGCCCTGGAACGCAAAGAAGTTCAGGCCCAGCTGGAGCGCGCCAAAGAAGAAGCGGACACCGCGAATCGCGCGAAGTCGGAATTCCTGGCGTCGATGAGCCACGAGATTCGCACGCCCATGAACGCCATCATCGGCATGAGCGATCTTTTACGCGACACGCCGGTCAACGTCGAGCAGCGCGAATATATCGACGTGCTGCGTAAAGCCGGCGACACCCTGCTCTTATTGATCAACGACATTCTCGATCTTTCCAAAATTGAAGCCGGCCACCTCGAGCTGGAAAACGTCGAGTTCAATCTTGAAGAGATTCTGGACCGCACCTGCGAGATCATGGCGCTCCAGGCGCATCAAAAAGGATTGGAGCTGACCAATTATATCGCGCCCGATACGCCTTTGCTCCTGCGGGGTGATCCTCACCGCCTGCGCCAGGTATTCGTGAACTTGATCGGCAACGCGATCAAATTTACGTCGAGCGGCAGCATCTCGCTGCATACGGAAGTGCTGACCCGATCGACCAGCGAATATACGATTTCATTTCGCGTGCGCGATACAGGTATCGGCGTGCCGCCGGCGAAACGGGAAGCCATCTTCGAAAATTTTACGCAGGTGGATTCTTCAACAACCCGCAAGTACGGCGGCACGGGGCTCGGCCTGGCGATCTGCAAACGCCTGATCGAATTGATGGGTGGATTCATTCGGGCCGAAAGCCCCGGCGATGCGGAACCCGGCACCGTCTTCCATTTCACCGGCCAGTTTCGCCCCGCGGCGACCGACGCAGGCGGCTCGCACTCCCGCCCGGCCATCGAAGCCGGCGGCTACAGGCGCTCCTTCGAGAATCTGCGGCTGGACGGCCTGCAGGTTTTGGTCGTCGACCGGCATCCGGAAAATCAGCGCATCTTAAGCGAAACGCTGGAAGCGCGCGGAGCGATCGTCGTCTGCGCCGACTCGAGCGAGGCCGCCATGAATCTGACCCGGACAGCCATCGACGAACAGAAGCGCTTTGACCTGGTGTTTCTCGACCGGCGCCTGTCGGACGACGTCTTTCAACTCGCGGACCGATTGCTGCAGCAGTTGCGCGCGGCGCCTGCTCCCGCATCCGTTTCCGTATCCGTATCCGTATCTTCAGGCAGTCCGCCGGCGGGGCGATGGCCGACGGTGGTCATGATGGTGACTCCGGAGAGCTATCGCGGCGACCGACCGGAGCTGCAGCGCCTGGGGCTCAGCGCCCATCTGGTAAAACCGATCCGCCGCATACAGGTCGACGAACTCGTCGACGGTATCGCGCAGGCGGGGACGCCGTCCACCGCCGAGGGCCTCACCCAAAATCAAAGCAAAAGCGCGGGGGCCGGCCGCGCGCTGCGCATCCTGCTGGTCGAAGACACCGACGACAATCGCCTGCTGATCAGCGCCTTCCTGAAAGGCACCGACCACGAGTTAACCTTCGCGGAAAACGGAGCCGAGGCTGTTCAGATCTTTCGCGACACGCACGCCTACGATCTGATTTTAATGGATATGCAAATGCCGATTATGGACGGCTACGAAGCCACTCGTCAAATTCGCGGCCTGGAGAGCGAACGCGGCGCGATGCACACGCCGATCATCGCCTTAACGGCGTACGCGATGCGCGAAGATCTGGAACGCACCCGCGAAGCCGGCTGCGACGCGCATTTGACCAAGCCGATTAAAAAGCAGGGATTGCTCCAGGCCCTCGAGCGCGTCGGCGAAGGCGGCCTGCCGGGCCAGCAGGCTTAATCAGCGGCCTTTCAGGCGATGCTTTCGTAGCGATAGATCTCGTGGCCTTCGAAGTGGCCGGCTTTGAACAGATATTTGCGCGCCCGCTGGTCCAGTTGATCGTAGATCGAAGCGGTCAGCAGGGTTACGTTTTTATCCGTGTTATTGATGGCCATGTGCGCCGAAAGATTCAGGGCTTCGCTGTAGATCTGACCGTGGTCTTCTTTATAAACGGTATGTCCGGAAGTCAGCGCCAGATTCGCCTGAATGCTGTGATTCAGATTTTCGACCGTCATATTAAAGATGTTCAAACTCGCGCGAATTTCGATGGCCGCGAGCAGAGCGGGTAGATACGAATCGCCGACGAAAGCGAAGAAGCAACCGTCTTCTTTGCGCGTCCACAGACGTCCGCCGTAGCGCGGCGCGATCTCCACGAATTTATCGAGCACGCGGCTCTGCAGCATTGAGTATCGCCGGGGATCCATGCTGTCCTTCATATCGGGCGGGAAATTCAGCTGCAAATACAGATAGATAATGAAATAGCTCTGCCCTTCTATGAATTCGTCGTCCTGCCCTGCGGCCGCCTCGCCGCTCACGACCGCGGCCCGGTGGACCTGACGACGTTCTGCGTCCACGTACGACCGGAGACGTTCGTCCAGACGATAATACTCTTCGCGATGCGGAACGCTTTTTTCGTAAGTCTGAATCTTCTGCCAGCGATCGGCTTCCAACAGCGCCCGGGCGATAATCGCCGGTAGATGACCGAGCTTGATATTGCTTTTCGTAACGAAGTCCAGAGCCCCGGACCGTAAACACTCCACGATCAATCGCTCGGAGCCCTCGGAAGAAACGACCACCGCGGGAATGGCCCGTTCGCTGAGGCGTCCAAGAAACGCGAAGACGTCCATGCTGTCGCTTACCAGACTCTCGGTCAGTACAATATCGCAGTGCTGCGCGTCCAGATCCCCCAGCGCCTCTTCGGCGGAAGCGCAGAAACGCACGCGCACGCTGCGAAACTCCGATTCCAGCAAATGCGTATAATATTCTTTGATCGCGACGTCTGAGTCGACTACCAGTATATCCATTCGAATTATTGCGCCTGCGCGAAATTGCTCTCCAGTTGTTATCAGTAGACGAAGCTTTCAGGGATTATAACGATAGACTCGCATCCCTTTTAGTTCGGCTGACACCTCGAAACTCTTGCGGATTTCCTGCGGCAGGAGCCGGCAGGTCGCTTCGGTCAGGGCCAGCGAATTGGGATCCGCGAAATGCTTCTCGACTTCCTGAGAAATCTTAATGTCCTGGCTCGAAATCTTATTCACGTCGTGATTATAAATGCAGGATCCGTAGTGCATTCCGATGCGCAGCTTGACGTCGTTTTCGGGCCGCAGCTCGTTTTCGGAAATATTGAACACCGGCAGATAATTTACAATCGAGGCCATCGAAAGCACCGACATGGGTGCGCTGTCCTTACCCTGAAAGACCGCCATTCCCCCGTCGCCGTACCACGACCAGATGCGGCCGTCCCAGAAATCGACGTGCTTCTGAATATAAGCCCGCAGTCGCGAGAGAGTCAGCTCCACATCCTCTTTGACGTTCGTTCGCACCAGTTCGGAGCTGGCGACGATATCGATGCTGGCGAAGCTCATCGAATATTCTTCGCCTTCGCGCATGAAACCCCAACCGGTTTCCCGCACGCTCTGCTCCTTCTGAAAACGAGCGTTTGCCGCGTCGTATTGCCAGCCCAGATCCCGCAGCAATTCCAGCAGGCGGCTTTCCCCTTTCAGTTGAATGACGCCGCCGCTCATGCCCTGTCCGTTGCGCGACAGCATGAAGGCGATGAACGAAAGCATTGAGCTTTCCGTATTGAAGTACTGCATGACGCAGTCCGCGGCCACTTTGCGGGGAATGACGATTTTGTCTCCGAAGCCGGAGTAGTCGTAAAGGTCGAAAGTAGGATCGACTTCGCGCCCCAGGTGGCCCATCTGCTGGGTATTCAGGGACTTGATCAGGATTTCCTGGAGGGCTCTGCGGACCTTTTTCACTCACTGCAACAACCGCGTCAGAAACCAGCTGTCAAACGGAAAAATGCCGCCGGATCGGGTGCGGGTCTGGCAAACGCTTCAAGCGGTGCCCCGCCCGGGAAAGACCGGGGAGCAATAGCGGTCAAAAGAGCGCAAAAAAAAGCGGGGTGGAAATTGTGGAGACTATCGGGATCGAACCGATGACCTTCTGAATGCAAATCAGATGCTCTCCCAGCTGAGCTAAGCCCCCAATTCCACTCGTCGCGCGGGCCTGCCCGCTGACGTTTCTGCCAGAGACTGCCGGAGCGCTGATTTGTAAAGCCTTTCCTGATTCTCATGCCCGGACGGTCCTAAAAAAAGGTTTCTCGTCCCGCTGGAGCGGGAATACCGTCACATTTCGTGACCGATCGATTTTTATCCAGACTCCGGATTTCCCGGCGCGAATTAACAAAGGCGACAGGAGTTCGACTGTGAGTTCGACCTCGCCCGTCGCTGTACCGCAAGATGCGCTGGTGGTCCTCATAACGGGAGCCGGCGCCGGCATCGGTCGCGCCCTGGCCGCGGAACTACTGGCCAGGGGGCACGTGGTCTACGCCGGAGTTCGCGATCTGCAGCGCGCGTTATTGGAACTCGCAGAGCTCGCCGATTTGACCGGCGACGCGCAACGGCTGCGACTGGTCGAGCTGGATGTCAATCGGCCCGCGCAGATCCAGCGGACGATGAAACGCATCGACAAAGAATGCGGGCGTCTGGACGTGCTGGTCAACAACGCGGGTTACGGACTCTACGGCGCGTTCGAAGAGCTGCCGGAAGCGGAGTTTCGCGCGCAGCTGGAGACCAATCTGTTCGGCGCCATGCGCATGGCCCGCGCGGTGCTGCCGGGAATGCGATCGCGAGGCGCCGGCCGCATACTCAACGTGAGTTCGATACTGGGCCGGATTGTAATCCCGACCGGCTCCGCTTATACCGCCAGCAAGTGGGCGCTCGAAGCTTTTTCAGAAGCGCTGCGCTACGAAGTTCTGCCATTCGGAATCTATACGACTCTGATCGAACCCGGCTTGATTCGCACGAACTTCAAGCAGAATATGCGTATGGTCGCTCCGGGTTCAGCGGCTGCGCACGTCGCCGCCGAAGCCGCAATAACATCCAATTCAAAAAAGAAACGCGCCGCGAAAAAAAAGCAGAATTCGCGGACGAAGCCAGCGCCTTCACAGACATCGCCCTACCGTTTTTTGACCGCTCATATAGGTCGCGATTACGACGGCTTCTCGACGAGCGCGGAGCGGGCCGCGCGGCGCATCGCAGGAATCGTCGAAAACGCGCGGCCGGCGGTTCGCTACCGCGTCGGTCTGGACAGCCACGGCTATAATCTCCTGCGCTGGCTCCTGCCGGAGTTTCTATTCGACGCGCTATTGCGAACGGCGGTATTCTTTATGGCCCGTAAACGAATACCGGCGATCGGCGACGCCGGTCAAGGCGATTGAGAGATTGACAGCGCGACGACGCATCAACTGACGAAACCAGGGGCGCGGTGAAACGCCTCACAACTGGAACGACAATTAAAATGGCTCAGAAAAAAACGGCAAAAAAGAAAGCCGCCTCAAAAGCTTCTTCAAAAAAAACGGCGTCGAAAGCCGGCCCCGCCGGCAAAAAAAAGGCTGCCGCGAAAACTGCTTCGAAGGCCGCAACAAGCTCGAAGAAAAAAAGCGCCGCGAAAGTCGCCAAAAAAACGACGCCCGTCCGCAAGACCGCGGCGAAAGCGACCGGCTCGCGATCCAGCGGCGGCGAATCGCAGGTCGGCGAACAGCTGCGGCAGTGCCTGGAGAACGGCCAGCTCACGGATCAGGATCTGTTCGCGACCGTGGCCCGCCTGCTGCATGACAATCTCGGCTACAGCGCTCTGAATTTTTTTCGAAACGTCGATCCCGCCGGCAAAGGCGGCAGCTTCGAATTGCTCGCCGCGACCGGCGAAGACCCGGCGCTGTTGTTTTATGCCGATGAACCCGGCGAAACATCCGGGGATTCCGCCCCCGCCTTTCGCATCAAATTCGCCGCACGTCCCGCCGCGAACGAAATTCTGGACGAAGGCGCGGGTCTGAAGCTACTGACGCTGCCTGGCGCCCTTAATGAAAATCAAGCAGACCAGGACGACGATACGGCGGGTTATCCCGTAGCGATTCAGTCCCTGGCCGACTATAAAGACGCGGCGCTCTCGATTCTCTATATACCCTTCGGCGACCCCGGCAATGCGGACGCGGTCAGCGGTTTCGTGGCCGCCGTCCTGATCAACCCGCGGCCGCGCTATACGAAATCCGATTTCGAACCAGCGACGCTGATCGCATCGCTCCTGCGTCGCAACCTGTTGCGCTTTCGGCTGAGTGAAGCCCGCGCCCAAAACGCGGCAGAGCTCTCCGCTCTGCGCTCAGAAACCGCCGAAAAACAGCGCGAACTGGAAGAACGCGTACAGGTTCTCGAAGAGCAGACCGGCGACCAGCATCGCATTCGAAAAGAGCTGGAAGCGAAGCTCCAGAGCGAACAGGAAAGCGCGGCGGGCCGATTGTCCGAAATCGAAGCGGCGCTCGCCAGCGCGACGCAGCTCGGCGAAGAACGCCAATCGCAGTTAAACGCTCGCAACGACGAATTCGAAAAGCTACGCGCTCGCGCGGCCGAACTGGAAGGCGGTCGCGGCGAACTCGAAGCCGCACATAACGCAGCGCTCGCCCGGCAAAAGGGCGAGCACGACGAATTGCTGGCGCTGCAAGAGGGCGAAGCCCGCTCCCGGCAGGAAGCGCTGGAGAGCGAGGTTGCGAAACTCAAGACAGAACGCGAAAGCGAGCTCGCCCGAATCAAAAGCGAAAGCGAAAGCGAACTGGCGCAGCTCAAGCGCGATCTGGACGACGCCCGCTCGGAAAATCAGAGCAGCACCGACCGCGCCGGGGCCGCAGAATCGGCCAGGAGCGAACTCGAGGCGAAGCTCGAGTCGACCGGCGCCGAAGTCAATTCCCTGCGGGAACGTCTGGAAACCGCGCAGAACGAACACGAAAAACAGCTCGAAAAGCTGGCGAACGACCACGACGCGGAGTTGAAAGCCGCGAGTTCCGGCAGTGAGAGTCAGGTTCAGAACCTGAAAACCGAACACGAAAAACGCGTCGCGGAGGAACGCGCCGAAGCTGAAGCGCGGCTAAAAAAACGCGAGGCGGAACTGCGCGAAGAAATCGAACGGCTGAAGAGCGCCCGAGACGACGCCGGCGCCGAACGAGAATTATTAAACGAAGAACTCGAGCAAAACGCGGCTCGCCTGAAAACCGCTCAGGAAGAGAGCGCCGGTTTGCAGACGCGAATCGCAGAGCTGGAACGCCAGAGCGAAGCCGCGAGCCGGGAACGCAGCGCCCTGGACGAACGCGCCGCGAATCTGGACGAGCAACTGGCGAAGGAACGCTCGGCCCGGGAAGAAAGCGATCGCCTGAATACGAGCCGCGGCGAAGAAAACAAACGTCTGCAAAATGAACTCGCCGCGCGCATCGGCGAAGTCCAGGATCTACAGCGCAAAAACCAGGCGGTCGGCCAGGAGCTGGAAGGACTCAAAACCAACCTGGGTTCCCGCGATCAGTCTCTGCAACAGGAACAGGAACGCTCCGCGGAATTGCAGCGCCGCGTCGAAGCGCAGGCCTCCGAACTCGCCGAAAGCAAACGCAGCGCAAGCGAGCAATCCGAAAGCTACGAACAGCTGTTGAAAGAAGAGGCGGAAAAACAGGCCACGGCCGCCGCGGAATTACAAAAGGCCCGCGCGACCATCGAACAAAAAGAAACCGACTATCATAACGCTCTGTACGAACTCAAGCAGAAGGTCAACACGCTCAACGAAACCCTCGAACGTACGCGCTCCGAGGCGAAAGCCGGCGCAGCGGAAAGCGCGCGCCAGGTCGAAGAGCTGAAAGCCAGCGCCAGGGAACTGGCAAGCAGTCACGAGCGCGCGATCACGGAGCGCGAAACGCGTATTTCAGATCTCGATCGGCAGCTTTCCGAACAGCGCGAAGAGGCGACGCGCCTGAGCGCCGAATTGAAAAACGAACAGGACCGCCTGCGGGCGAGCAACCAGAGGGGCGAGGCCTTGCGCGGAGAAATCGACGCACTGCAGACCCGCATCGCCGAGCTGGGCGAAAACCACGCGCGCGAGATCGCACGCCGGGAGGAAGCGGTGAAGTCGCGCGAAAGCGAAGTGGCGCGCGAAATCGCCAATCGCGACAGCGCCCTGCAGCTGGCCCGGGGCACGATTGAAACTCACGAAAAGCGACTGGAGACCCTCGAACGCGATCTTTTGCGGCTGCGCGAAGAAAGATCGCAACTGCAACAGAAGCTCGCCGACGCCGGCCGCACCGAGACGCAGTTGCGCGAAGAGATCGGCGTCGCCGCCAAAAACGCGGACGCGCAGAACGCCACGCTGGCGAAACGCGAAGGCCAGATCGAAGTGCTGACCGGCGAAAGAAACACGGCCCGCGAAGAAGGCGCCCGCCTCCGGCAGGACATCGGCATCCGTCGCGAGCGCGAAGCGAAGCTGGAGCAGGCCATCGCCGGCCTGAAAGAAGACATTCACGGCCTGAACAACCGGCTTTCCGAGGCGAACCAGAAAGAGCGCGAGCTGGATAATAATATCACCGGCCTGCAGAATTCGCTGCAGTCCACCCGTTCGGAGTTGAACGAACAATATCAAAAAGAGCGCAAACTCGGAGAAGAACTGAACGCGGCGCTCACACGCGAAAAAGGCTCCGAAGAAGAAGGCCGTTTGCTCGCGAGCCTGACGAACGCGATTTCCAATTTACCGGCCTTTACCGACAAGCTCAAATATCTACGCGAAAACGTGCCGGGCCGCGCCGATATCGAACGGGTGGTGGTCTATCGCCTGACCGACGAAGACACGCTGCTCTTTCAGGACGGCTATCACGGCGAACGACGGCTGGATGCGTTGCGCGGCCGGCGTGTACGTTTGCAGGATACGACCTTCGGACAATCCATGGTCCGTCTGAAACCGGGACGCCTGGAAAGCGGGGCGGATCTCAAAAACCCCGACCTGCCTGACGGGCTGGATCAGATTCTCGCCGCGGATAATAAAAGCGAAGAGAATGCGAAGCGCGACGACGAAGAACTGAAAAGCTTTCTGTGTCTGCCGCTCATGGAATCCGGCGCGGGGATCGGCATCATGGTGATCGCCTCGACCCGGGCGAACGCCTTTGACGACAAACACATTCGCATTCTCGGAAATATCGCGCCGCTCTTCGCGGTCGCCGTGCAATTCGAACGCAATAACGCCGAGCTGCATCTGCATCGCGCGCGCATTCACAATTTCAAGCAGGTCACGCACTATCAGGAGCGCCGCTATCTGAAAGCGGCCAATCAGCTGCACAGCCTTTCGAAGCGCATTCTCCCCGTGCTGCGCGACGGAGACGCTCCGGCGAATCCTGAAGCTGCAGGCGGCGGACTGCCCGAAGATTTGCTGCGCGAATTGGACGACTGCAGCCGACTCGCCCTGCCAGGTTCGCTGCAGAACGCCGTCGATTTTCTGGAATGGGTCGAAACTCTCGGAGCGAAGGTCGCCAGCGCCGCCAACCTCGACTTCGCGCACGATCTCGAAGTCGAAAAACTCGGCCGGCTCTCCGAGCGCATCGGCAGTGGATTTCAGAACCTGTACTGGCTGGTCGCGGAAGCCCTGGAAAACGTTGCACGCCACAGCCAGGCGACCAAACTCCAGATCGCACTGAGCGAAGACACGCAGGCCGGCGCCGCGGGTCGCTTTCGCTTCAGCGTCGTCGATAACGGCGAAGGCCTGGTTCGCACCGCCGGCACGGATCGCCCCGAACACGGCACCGGATTGCGGGCCATCAAAAACCTGGCCGAAGCGGCGGGCGGTCACGCGGATTTCGCCCGCGACGCGAACGGCCACGGCCTGGCGGTGCACGTCGCCTGGGATCCGGACGAAAACGATCTGGACGCAACCTTGCGCGCGGCCCGTGAAATTCCGGTAGCCTGAATGCGCCGCGCCGGGCATAGCTGCATGCTATGCTGCAAATTCGACGAAACTCTCCGGAACATCTGAAACCATTTCGAAAAGAGCGCGTCGTCGGCAGTCTGTCCTTCGCGTTCGCGCTGTTCACGGTCCTGATCGTATTCGCCTGCGGCCCGGGCGGCGGCGACATTCCCGGCGCTTCGCCGGAAGTCGAGCGGGCCTTTCAGGATTTTCTGAAGCGCACCCGCGATTATAAAGGACGTAAGATCGCGGTCTTCGACGGCGACGGCACCGTTTTTGGACAGGCGCCGCACTATCTCGCGGACGAATGCATGTACGAATTCGCGGCGGCCCGCCCGGAGCGCAAAGCCGCAATGCTCGAGGCTTTGCGCAAGCAATCCAATGTATCGCTGCCGTATGTTCAGGGACGGGTGCGCTATTTCGCCGGCGAAAGCCTCGCGGATCTGCGCGAACTGGGCCGGGACTGCTTTCGCCGTCACTATCGCGACAAAATCTTCCCGCCGATTCAGGCGATGATCGCGGCCCTGCAGGCCGAGGACTTCGAAGTCTGGATCGTAACGGCGAGCCCCGAAGCGTTGTACCAGGGTTTTCTGAGCGACGTCTTCGGTCTGCCGATCACCAATATCGTCGGCGTGAAATCCGAAGTGCACGCCGGCATCGTTACCGATAGCATTGTATTTCCGGTGCCCCAGGACGAAGGCAAGTCACACGCCATCGAAACTTTCATTCAAGATCGGCCGCTCTTCGTGGCCGGTAACAGCCGCGGCGATCGCGAGATGATAGAATTCAGCGCGGACCTGAAGCTGATCGTTAATCCGGATACGCACGTCGCTCCCGGCCAGGAGCGCAGCATCGCCGAACACGCGAAGCGCGAAGGCTGGCTGATCGTGCGCACGCGGGACGTCGCCGCCGAAAAACATCCGCGTATTTCATCGAAGCGTTACGGAGTACGTTTGAACCGCGAACGCCAGGCTGCGGAATCGGCGGAATCCAGTACAGAGGATTCAACCGCGAAGGGAGCGCTTTGATGTTTGGTTTTTTCAAGCCCGCCCGCCCGATCGCCAGATTAAACGACGAACGCATCCGCGAATATTTTCCGGTCTTTCGCCGGCAGATGCTCGAAGCGACTTTCATCGGTTACGCGGTCTTTTATCTCGTGCGCAATAACCTGTCGCCGGTGGCCGCCGATATCGGCAGCGCCCTGGCCTACAGCAAAAGCGACATCGGGAATATTCTGGCGGCCACGGCGGTCGCCTACGGTCTGGGAAAATTTCTGATGGGCGCGCTCTCCGATCGCAGCAATCCGCGCTATTTCATGCCTACCGGCCTCTTATTGACGGCCGGGCTGAACCTGGCTTTCGGAGCGAGCGGCGACTACACCACGCACGTCCTACTCTGGACCCTGAACGGTTTCGTGCAGGGCATGGGCTGGCCGCCCTGCGGGCGAACTCTCGGTCACTGGTTTTCAGAGAACGAACGCGGTACTTATTTCGCAGTGTGGAATATCGCACACAACGTGGGCGGCGGCCTGGCGGGAGTCATCGCCGCGGAGAGCGCTCGCGCCTTCGGCTGGCAGTCGGCATTCTATGTTCCGGCGATCATCGCCGTCGTATGCGCGGTCTATCTGTTGATCCGGCTGCGCGATACGCCGCAGTCCGTGGGTCTGCCGGCGATCGAAGAGTACCGCAACGATTATCCCCCGACCGGCGATCGCGTCACGCACGAACAGGAACTCACGACTCGCGAGCTCTTCGTGAATCAGATTCTGCGCAATCGCGTGCTGTGGCTCTTCGCCTGCGCGAATTTTTTCGTGTATATTACCCGCTACGCGATGCTCGATTGGGGCCCGACCTATCTGCGCGAAGTCAAAGGCAGCGATATCTCCGGCGGCGGCCTGAGCGTTTTAATTCTGGAATTCGCCGGCATCCCCAGCACGCTCTTGATGGGCTGGCTTTCCGATCGCATGGGCGGCAAACGCGGGCTGGTCAGCCTGCTGTGTATGTTCCCGATCTTTTTCGCCTTCGCGGGAATTCTGTATACGCCGCCGGGAATGCTGTGGCTCGACCTGACTCTTCTGGGCGTCATCGGCTTTTTCGTCTATCCGCCGGTCATGCTGCTGGGCGTGGCGGCCCTGGACTTCACTTCGAAAAAGGCGGTCGGCACCGCGGCGGGTTTTGTCGGTCTCTTCGGTTATCTGGGGCGCATGACCCAGGGAAAAGTCCTCGGGACCGTGGCGGAATTTCAGGGATGGGAAGCGGCCTTGAACCTTGTGCTGCTCGCGGCGCTCTGCGCGATCATCTTATTGTTTTTTACGGTGCGCCTGAAGCCGCGCGGCTAATATACGCGCACGGTCTGAGAGCCGTAGCGCTTCGGCGCTCAAACTCGAAAGCGGCCGACCTGGCCGATGAGAGCGTTCGACTGCTCGTTCAGGGCCACGCTCGCGGTCTGCAGCTCCTCGGCCTGCCCCGAGATTTGAGCCAGGGCGACGCTCTGCTGTTTGAGCGCGTTATAGACTTCGGCGATATCGTCGACGCGGCCGCGCACGCCGGCCAGCAGGCGGTCGGCGGTTTGCTGCAGCTGCTGCAGCATTTGCGGAATCGCCGCGGCCTGTTCGGAATGCCGCCGCCCGGATTCGCTTAGCGCGCCGAGCTCCGCGTCGAGCTGCGCGACCTCCGCGGAAACTTCGCGAAAATTCCCGGCTGTGCGCTCCAGGCTCGCGCGCCCGCCGTGGACTTCGCGTTGAATTTCGCTCAGGGAAGCGGCGGCTTCCCGGGTACGACTGGACGTAAAATCCGAAAGCCGGTGAATCTCATCCGCGACCACCGAGAATCCCCGGCCGCTTTCGCCGCTGCGCGCGGCTTCGATCGATGCGTTTAACGATAGCATATTCAGCTGTTCCGATATCTTCTCAAGCGCCTGAACCGTGTCTTCGATGCGCGCTGTGCTGTCGGTGATGCGATGCATGGCGCTCTGCAGAGTTTCCAGTTCACGTGCGCCCTCGCGCGCCCGCTGATTGCCCTGGTCGGCACGCGCGCCGGCCGCGCCGGTTCGACGCGCGAATTCGGCGAAGCCCGTTTTCAGTTCGCGCGAAAGCCCGGTGACGCTTCCGGTCATCCGGCGTTGTTCGCCAGCGAATTCGACGACTTCGCCGAGCGCCCCGTTAAGGCTGCCGATGACCGCGTGAATCTCCTCCATTTGAGCGGATTGTTGTTCCACGCTCGTCGACATGCCCGTCGCCGAATCCGAAAAATCCGCCGCAACCGCTCTCAGACCAGCCGCGGTGCGCTGCACCTGGCCGACGATTCCGGCCACGCTGGCGATAACGCGATTGAACAGACGGGCCACGGCTCCGGCTTCGGTACCGGCTTCGATCCGCAATCTCGAACCTAAATCGCCTTCGCCCTGGGACATGCGTTCCATCGCGCTCATGAGATCAATCCAGGAATTGCGAGCGCCGTGTTCAGAAACGTTCAGACCGTCGGCCTCTTCTTCGGGAGTCACGCGAATGCCCATGGTTTTGCCGAGGGTGAAAAACAGAAGCAGACCCAGACCGAAAGCCCAGAGAGCGCACGCGAACGAGCCCAGCGCCTGGACGCCAATCTGCTCGAGACGCGTCAGACGTGCTCCGTCCACGACGGCGAAGTGCTCCGGCGCCGCGAAGAAACCAATGGCCAGCGTACCCCACACTCCGCAAACCGCATGCACCGGGAACGCGGCGATCACGTCGTCGAGCCGCAACAGCCGTTCCATGACAATCACCCCCACGACGACCAGGGCTCCGGCGCCGACTCCCAGCAGCGCGGAGACCGCCGGCGAAAAGGCGTGACAACCGGCGGTAATCGCAACCAGACCGCCCACGACGCCGTTCATGCCGTCTTCAACCGCCGGCCGGGCGTGCAGGAGCCAGGACAATGCGAAGGCCGCCACCCCGCCGAAGCTCGCCGCCACCGATGTGTTCAGGAGGATCAGCGGCACCTGATCGTTAAAGGCCAGCGTACTGCCGCCGTTGAATCCGAACCATCCGAGCCAGAGAATAAATACGCCGAGTACGGACTGCGTCAGATTGTGGCCCGCCAGTTTGCGCACTTCGCCGTTCGGTCCGAATTTGTCGCTGCGCGCTCCGAGCACGATGACCCCCGCCAGAGCGACCCAGCCCCCCAGGGCATGCACGATGGTACTGCCGGCGAAATCTATGAATCCCACCTCGGCCAGCCAGCCGCCGCCCCAGGTCCAGTGTCCGAAGACCGGATAGATGATGAGCGAAATAATCGCAGACACCAGGCCGTAGGCCGCGAAACGCATGCGCTCCGCCAGCGCCCCGGAGACGATCGTCGCGGCGGTTCCCAGAAAGGCGACCTGAAACAGAAAGTACGCGTAGTCGCCGGCTTCGTTTTCGCCTTCCAGTCCGAAACCGGACGCGCCGATAAAACCGGAAACCGAATCACCGAACATGAAGGCGTAACCGGCCCCGAAGAAGACGACGAAGCCGACCACGTAATCGAAAATATTTTTGACGGCGACGTTGATCGTATTGCGGGCCCGCACCATGCCGGTTTCGAGCATCAGAAATCCCGCCTGCATAAAGAAAACCAGCGCGGCGGAAATCAAAAGCCAGAGCGTGTCGATGCGATTCGCCCGGTCGCCGCCGTGTCCGGCTTCGCTTTCCTGCGCGAAGACGGCCGACGCGGCGAAGAACAGCAGCAAAATGGAAAGCGAGCGAATCAGACTTTGGACACGAAAAGATTTCGCGCGACGAAAGAACAGGGGCATGCGCCCGCTTTAGTAAACAATCTTTAACAGTCAAGTCGAATGACTGATTGACCTGAAATTGAAATACGCGCTGGATTCAACGAAACGAAAACCGCGGCGGACAGGAGGGAGGTGTGATACTATTCTCGATCCGGATATTCCACAAACCGCGCCCCGGGAAAGAGGAACAGAGTGTGGGCCAGGGAAGACTCGAACTTCCGACCCCCGCCTTATCAGAGCGGTGCTCTAACCAACTGAGCTACTAGCCCGTTGATCGAGAGATAGTTCGGACAGGATTCTGGCGCCCCTGGCACCTGCAACAAAATTTTATAGTCGGGCCAGGTTCAGCCGATTTATGTGTCCGATCATGCAGCGTCCGCCCCTTATCAAATTCTTGCGCTTCCCGAGCGACGAGCCACAGGCTGCCCGCCCGGAATCCGGGCCGCCCACTGCGCGCCGGGGATCCCGTCCGCTCTTGCGAGCCGCCCGTGTCGTGGCGCTCGTGTGGCTCGGCGCGTTCCTGACTCCGGAAACGATCTTCTCAAAGCCGGGATCAACCGCGGGCGGGATGGACTCCGCATCTGCAGGGGCGCTGGCCGCCGACCCGACGTCGACCCTCGCCGCACAGGGCGCCGACTTAAAAGAAGTCTTCGCCGAGCTGGAAAGCCGCATCCGGCGGGTGACCCTGCCCAACGGTCTGCGCGTGATTCTCATGCAACAGAGCTACGCTCCGACCGTAGCCTGTTATATGAAATTCAAAGCCGGCTCAGCGGACGAAACGGACGCGAGCTCCGGCATCGCGCATATGCTCGAACACATGCTCTTTAAGGGCACGCCGCAAGTGGGCACCCGGGATTTCGGGCGCGAAAAGAAATACCTGGACCAGGCGGTAAGCTTCGCCGACAAGATGGACCGCTGGCGCCGGGAATTGCAGCGCGCCGAAGCCGACGGCGACGAAGCCGCCATCGCCGCCGCCAAAGAGAAAGTCGCCTGGTACAGCAAGCAGCTGCGCATTATTCAGCGCCAGGTGCGCCCGCTGGTCATCGAAGAAGAGGATTCCTATCTCTATTCGCTGCACGGCCAGCGCGGCTACAACGCCTACACTACCGCTGATTTAACGAACTATCAGATCGAGCTGCCCTCCAATCGCCTGGAGGTCTGGGCGCGGCTGGAAGCAGATCGCATGCGCAACTCGGTGCTGCGCAGTTTTTATACCGAGCGCAACGTCGTAACCGAAGAACGTCGCATGCGGGTCGACAACGCGCCGCGCCGCCAGCTCTTTGAAAAATTTATCGGCGAAATCTACGGCCAGCATCCCTACGGCCGGCCGGTTATCGGCCCGATGGCAAGCATTCAGTTTCTGAACCACGGCCAGGCGATGGAGTTTTATAATACCTACTACGCGCCGAATAATTCCGTCATCGCCCTCGTCGGCGATATCGATTTCGACGAATCGGAACGACTGATTCGCCAGTACTTCGGCGCGATGAAACCCCGCCGTATTCCCCGACCCGCCGAAGGCGAAGTGGAGCGTCGCCAGGTGCGCGTAACGTTGCGCGAAGAGGGATCGCCGTCCCTGGTGATGGCCTGGTTTAAGCCGCCGATTCCCGACCCCGCGGATTTGAATCTGGATCTGTTGAGCGATATCGTCGCCGGAGGCCAGGCGACCCGCCTGTACCGACGGCTGGTGACGGAAGAGCAGCTGGCGGTCAATGTCGGCGCCTACAGCGGCTATCCCGGCGAGCGTTATACGAACCTCTTTTTGGTGGAAGTGACTCCGCGGCCCGGTATCGACGAAGCCGGCGTGCGTAAAATCGAAAGCATCGTACAGGAGGAACTCGACCGCATCGTCAAAGACGGGGTCAGCGACGACGAACTGGAACGCGTGCGCAATTCAAGCCGCGCCGATTTTATCTATCGCCTGCGGGCGAACGGCTATCTGGCGGATGTGCTTTCGTATTATGAATCGGTCACGGGCGACTACAAAAACCTGTTTCGGTACAACGCGCGCATCGACAGCGTCACGTCCCGGGACATACAGAAATCCGCCGCGCGCTTTCTGAAAAGCGAGCACCGCATGACGGCGGTGCTCTTGCCGCCGACTCCGGCCGCGAACGAAAGCGAAAAACCGAATGCAGCGGACGGGGCCGAAAACAGCGACGAAGGCTCGCAATAATCCGAGGGAGCCGGAACGAAAACCATGCAAACATCGAATCACCCGACATTAGCAGCGAAATCCCGGGGACGGCTGCCGACGATCGCTGCTATCGTCGCGGCATCTGGCTGCTTCTTATTGTTCTTTTTCTTTTTGGCCTTCTGGACCGCCGCGCCGGTCGCTTCCAGAACCCAAAACCAGGCAGCGCCCCCAAAAAGCGAATTTGATCGCGCACCGGAGCGCGCCACAATTCTCGACGGCCTGCGTCTGGATCCGATTCAATTCCAGCCGCCGACGGTCGGCCGCGAAAGCCTGAGCGGGGACGCGCAGTTGCTGCTGGCGGGCGACGATACTCTGCCGTCCGTCCAGCTCAGCTTCTATTTCGTGGGCGGCACCCAGGCGGAGCACCTGCCGGGCAACGTTCAGAATCCGCAGAACGGCGGGGCGGGATCGCTGGAGGCGGCGCTCGCGCTCCTGGAATCGGGCGGCGGCGGCGAACGCACCGGCGAAGAAATCGCAGAAGAACTGGCGGCCATGGGCGCGAAACTCAAATTCGAGCCCGGCTACGAATACTGGTCGGCGAATCTGACGATTCTCAAAAAAGACTTCGATCGCGGTCTCGAGATTCTGGAAGACCTGCTCTTGCGCCCGCGCATGCCCGCGGAGCGGCTGAAAGTCGTGCAGACTTCCATGCTTGCGCAGATTCAGCGACGCAACGACGATCCCGCTCGCATCGCCGCGCGCAAAATGAACGAGCTGCTCTTCGCGGGCTATCGGCGCGGTTACAGTTTGCAGGCCGAAGACGTGAACGCCCTGCGAGTCGGATCGCTGCGCAGAGACCTCAATCGTCGTCTGCGACCCGGCGGTCTGTGGATCGCCGCCTCGGGCGACCTGGCCGGCCTCGACCTCAAACGCCGCCTGAATCGCATCATCGAACAATTTCCTTCCGCAAACGAACGCCGCATCATCGAACGCGAGACGCCGTTACGTGCGCCGCGGGCGACCGACGTCGGCACCGGGAAACGCGTCGCGGAAAAATTTCGCGGCAAGATTCTGCTCGTGAACAAAGCGGCCGCGCAGTCGGTAATCAATATCGCCGGTTATTTGCCGCCGCGCAACAGCCCGGACATGTACGCCCTGCAGACCGGCAACTATATACTCGGCGGCGGTTCGTTTAACTCGCGACTGACCCGCGAGATTCGAGTGCGGCGGGGGCTGGCCTATTACGCGTATTCGTACAACGATTTCGACGGGGCCATCGGTCGCTTTGTGGCGGGCAGCGGCACGCGCACTTTTCTGGCCCACCAGACCCTGGCACTCATGCTCGAAACGATCGCGGGCATGCAGACTCCAATGCCGACCACCGACCTGAATCTTGCGCAGGACGCGATACTGAACAGCCTGGCCTTTCAATTCGATTCGCCGGAAGACGCGGCCTTTCACGCTTTTCGCAATCAGCTGCACGGCATGCCGGAAAACTATCTGCAAAATTTTCCGGGCCGCGTGCGCGCGCTGGACTCCGCGGCGCTCAGCCGGGTCGCGAAAGAATATCTGCGTCCGCAGGATCTATTCGTCGTAGTCGCCGGGCCCGCGGCGCTGAAAGAAAAGCTGGAAACCATTCGACCGGTGATCGTCATCGAAGCCGAAGATCTGCCCGAAGACGTACTCGTGGCCGCCGCGCCTGCCCGCACCCGGAGCGCCCGCCATTAAACTCACCGAATACAGCTACAAAGGCCAGGACTTCGTCGGCATTTCCGAAGGCGGCGTGCAGACCGCCATGTCGGTTCCGCAATACCGCGTGTGTTTCGATATCGGCCGCGGAGACAGCCGGCTCGTCGACATACCGACGCTGCTCATGACCCACGGGCATCTCGATCACAGCTCGGGCATTCCCTACCACGTTTCGCAGCGCAATTTGCGCCGGCTGCCGACGACGCAGCTCTATGTACCGCCGGAGCTCGAACCGCCCCTGCGTAAGATTCTGCATCTGTGGTCCGAGATCGAGGACTACGAGATCCAATTCGACCTGAATGCCGTCGAATACGATCGCACCTATCCCCTGGCGGGCAATCTGCATTTTCAGGCCGTGCGCAGCGTGCATCGCGTGCCGTCGAACGGCTACACGGTTCTCGAAAAAGTCCGCAAGCTGCGCGATGAATACAAGGGCCTGCCGGGACCGGAAATCGCGCGGCTCAAGCATATTCGCGACGATATGTTCTACGATTCGGTCGTGCCCCATGTCACCTTCTCCGGCGACACCCAGATCGAATTCGTACTCGAAAACGAAATCGTGCGCAAATCGAAAGTACTCTTTCTGGAATGTACCTTTATTTGCGACGAACGTCCGATCGAACGCGCACGCAAATGGGGCCACATTCACCTCGACGAAATCGTGGAAAACGCGGAGGCCTTCCGCGACGTCGAACGCCTGTTTTTGATTCATTTTTCGCCGCGCTATCGCAAAGACCGCATTCACGCGACGATGAAAAAGAAACTGCCGGAATGGCTGCACGCGAAGACGGTTCCCTTTGTCGTTTGATTCTCTGGATGCGATCGAAAACCGTTTCGTGGACTTCGATCGCATTCCGTCGGGCGAGGATCGAACAAAAAAATCCGAACGAAAACCCGGGCAGATTCGCAACGCACGGTAACCCGGGAGAATTTCGAGCGTCTGAATCTACGAACGCGGAGGCATTGTGTCAGAATTCGACTATGATCTATTTGTAATTGGAGCCGGCTCCGGAGGAGTGCGCGCGGCGCGCATGTCCGCGGGTATGGGCGCGAAGGTGGCGGTGGCCGAAGAACGATTCATGGGCGGCACCTGCGTCAACGTGGGCTGCGTGCCGAAGAAGCTCTTCGTATACGGCTCGCATTTTCCGCGTGAATTTGAGGATGCGCGTGGATTCGGCTGGGATGTGCCCGGCCCCGCGAAATTCAACTGGCGCACTCTACTCGAAAATAAAAACCGCGAAATCGAACGCTTAAACGGCATCTATCGCAATCTACTCGAAAACAATAAGGTAACGATCTTCGATTCGCGAGCCACGGTGCTCGATCCGCACAGCGTCCAGGTGGGCGATCAACGCGTCACCGCGCGCTATATTCTAATCGCCACCGGCAGCCGCGCTCTGCGGCCGCATTTTCCAGGCGCCGAGCATACGATCACCTCGCTCGAAGCGTTCTACCTCGAAGAGCTGCCGAAACGGGCGGTGATCATCGGCGGGGGTTATATCGCCTGCGAATTCGCCGGCATCTTTCAGGGCCTGGGCGTACACACCATCCTCAGCTATCGCGGCGAGTGCATTCTGCGCGGCTTCGACGACGATATACGCGAGCACGTCGCCGAAGAAATGCAGAAATCCGGCATTCGCATCATGTTCGAAACCGATTTCGAAATGATTGAGAAACGGGCCGACGGGACGTTCATCGTCTGCATGACGAACGGCGAAGAATTCGAAACCGATCTCGTATTCTCGGCGATCGGACGCGAACCCAATACGGACGGCCTGGGTCTGGAAAACGCGGGCGTGCATCTGGACGCCCGGGGCGCGGTCACGGTGGACGATCATTTCCGCACGGGAGTCGAATCGATCTTCGCCGTGGGCGACGTGATCAATCGTTATCAACTCACTCCCGTGGCGCTCGCCGAAGGCATGGCCGTCGCGCATACGCTCTTCGGGGGCGGCGCCCCGCGGAGCGTCGACTATGATTATATCGCCACGGCCGTCTTCTGCGAACCGAATATCGGCACGGTCGGCTTAACCGAAGCTCAGGCCCGTAAACAATACGACGATATCCAGATCTTTCGTTCGACCTTTCGCCCCATGAAGAATACGCTCAGCGGCAACGAAAGCCGTACGATGATGAAGCTGATCGTAGACGCCGCATCAGATCGGGTCCTGGGCGTGCATATGGCCGGTCCCGACGCCGGTGAAATCATTCAGGGCATGGCGGTCGCGCTCAAAGCCGGCGCGACCAAGTCGGTCTTCGACGCGACGATCGGCATCCATCCCACGGCCGCCGAAGAATTCGTTACTATGCGGACACCGGTTTCATAGGCGCAGGCGAATGCCGACAAAAGCGCGCTTTACATTTATGGTGGAGCGTCCAGCCTGAGCTTCCGTGAAGCTGCTGCAACAAACCGCACACCGTCCCTATCCGCTGCCGGCGGGACCGTTCATCATGCACCAGATCTGGGAGGAGCTGCTCTTCGCCCACTGGGAGGTCGACCCGGATATAATGCGCGCGCTGGTACCCCCGCAGTTAGAGCTGGATCTGTTCGATGCGGGCGACGGCCGGGGGGCGCGGGCTTATATCGCGGTAGTGCCCTTTCGCATGCGCGGCATCCGGCCGCGGTTTTTGCCGGCTCTGCCCTGGCTTTCGGCTTTCGCCGAACTGAATGTGCGTACCTACGTGATTCGGGACGGAAAACCCGGCGTATATTTTTTCTCGTTGGACGCCGAAAATCCGGTAGGCGTGTGGCTGGGACAGAACGGCTTTCATTTACCCTATCGCAACGCGCGCATGCGCTGCGAAATCGTCGATCAACAAGAATACGCCATTCGTTATTTCAGTCACCGCACGCATCGCGGCGCGGCGCCGGCCGAATTCATCGGCGACTACGGCCCGACCGGCCCGGTGTACACGGCGCGACCGGGCACGCTGGAACACTGGCTGACGGAACGTTATTGTTTGTATGCGCTGAATTCACGGGGCCGGGTGTATCGCGGAGAAATTCATCACGCGCCCTGGCCGTTGCAGGCCGCCCGGGCGCGCATCTCGATCAACACGATGACGACTGCGTACGGCCTGCACCTGCCGAAGACCCCGCGCGAACCGCTGCTGCACTTCGCCCGCAGGATCGACGTCGTGGTCTGGCCGCCTACAGCTCTGGGCTGAACGCGCCGGAGTCGAGTTTCATTCCCGGCCGGGTTATACAGCTCATATCCTGGCTCAGCTATACAGCTCTCATTCTGGCTCCGCTAAACCGCTTCGCGGCGATCCATATCCGCATCGTGACTTTGCGGTCCCGACTGTGCGTGATTCAGACGCAGTAGATGCAAACAGGCCATACTGCGCACGCCTTCGACCAGTTCCGGAGGAGCGTCAATGAACTGAAATACGCCGATGGTTTCGCCGTCTTCGCGGAATAAATCCCGACAGAGGGCGATGCTGCGCATTTCCTGCACGACGTTCCCGTATGTAAAGCACAGCTTAAGCTCGACGAAATCCCCGATCTCTGGCTGCATTTCGCGGGAACGCATGGCGAACGATACGCCGCCTTCGCTCTTCGCCAGATTTGTATCGGGCGAATCGACCGCGGCGTATCGAATATCGAACAGCGCGTCCACCCTGGGAAAACTAAAACGATCCGGAAGCATATCCATAGTCTTTCCTCCTGCCGAATAAGCGACAATCACTTATAGCGACCGCGGCTCAAAAAACGCACGCAAGCGTGTATTAAATAAGCATTACTACTTATAGATTCAGGCAACAGGACCGCAATCAACGACCCCTGGTACGAGATGATCTTTATTCAATGCCCGGCGGCAACGACGATGCGCTTTACCAGCGGGTATTCGACCATAGATCCCGGACGAAAGTTCAAAGATTTTCTGCCTTCAACTCACGCCGGAGCGATCGTTCCTTTTCAGAGCGCGGCCCGACAAACGGGCGCTGATCCCGCCCGGAGCGCGGTACTGAAATGCTCAGTCGGTCACGAAAAAAACAAACGCGCACCCACCAGGAACAGTCTATGCATTTATGATCACGACTATGATACAAAAACGGCGTATTGCAGCGCGTGCCGGGCTCTGTTTCGCATTCTGCGGGGCGCTTCTGCTCGCCTGTTCGACAGGTACGCAGCGGGATGCGAGCACCATCGGCGGCGGCGCCGCAGACGACCAGAGCGGGGGCATCATCGAGACCGCTTCGAAGAACGGCGGATTGCCGGCGAATCGGAAATTCATCCGCCACGCACGTTTGCGGCTCGACCTGCCTGACGATCAATCGATCGCCGCGACCTTTCCCAAAGGGCGCGAACTGGCGGGGCGCTACGACGGCTATATTCAATCGGAGTCCGCGCGAGGTATGACCATCAAAGTTCCGAATCCAATGTTCGAGCGGGCCTTAAACGATATAGAAACCTGGGGCGAAGTCGGCGATCGCGACATCCGTGTGAGCGACGTGAGCGCCCGCCACCTGGATCTCAGTCTGCGCATCGACAACGCGCGTCGCATGCAGACGCGCTTGCAAACGATGCTCGGCGAAGCGCGCAATATCGACGAAACTCTGCGCCTGGAATCGGAGCTGCAGCGCGTGACCCTGAACCTGGAAAAGATGCAGGCCGAGCGCGCGATACTGAACAAAGACATCGCCTACAGTACAATTCACCTGAGTCTGACCCTGAAAGAACCCGAGACCCGTTCCGGACCGGTGCTGCTCTTGCTTGAATACAGCTACAAAGTCGTGCGCTGGTTTTTCGTCTGGGACGCCTGAGCGCATCCGACCCGGCGAGCGGGAACAGCGAGACGGCGATCGAACGGCCGGGCGAAGCCTGCCCGATGGGCCGGGTACGAATCGCCCGCTCAGGCCAGACTGGCTTCGAACATGCGCGCCGCTTCATCGAAATATTCGAGGCGGCCGGTGAGCTTCCACATCGTGATCGCCCCCTGCAGACAACCCAGCATACGCCGGGCTACGGCCGCCGCTCCCGGACGGCGACCGGCTTCAAAACGGCCCGCCCGGATTTCGGCGCGCAGATAGGCCACGAGCTGCGCCTCCCATTTCCGCCCGGCGTCGCGGATATGCGCCTGCAGCTCCGGGTCGGTCGCATCGCTCTGTAGCGCGAAATTCGCCACCGGACAGCCGTAGTATTCCCCTCGCCGGCCCGCGGCGGACGCCCGATCGAGAGCCATCCAGCGCCGAAAAAAATCCGGCACATCGCTGGCCTCGGCGGCCAGTACGCGCACCTCGGCGGTCCGGGCGGCGTTGCTGTCTTCCAGATAACGCCGCACCAGCTCGTCTTTAGACTTAAAATATGTGTAGAGACCTGGCTTGTTGGTGCCGGCCGCTTCGATAATCCGATTGATGCCGGTTCCGGGATAACCGTGCGCGTAAAACAAGCGCCCGGCGGATTCGAGAATCCGGCGATCCAGTCCGGTCTTTTTTCTGCCCATCGCTCTTGCGCTCCTCGTGCGGCTATTTGCGTCCGTTTTTTTTGCTTGCCAGTAACAGAACCGATCGGTACTGTTATAAAATCAGAATTTACTTACCGGTATGTTAATTTATTGGAGATCCGGAGGCAAGCGCTTTCCGGGACCGAATACCGGACACCAGGAGCACCGCCATGCAAAATCTCGATATATCCGAAAATCAGAGCCGAAGCGCTTCCGTCGAAACGACCGCGGCCAACTGGGAGGAGCCGGAGGCGGTTCTGGACCGATATCCGGAATCGAGCGTCCGGATTCGTTTCCAGGACTGCGATCCCTTCGGCCATTTGAACAACGCGCGCTATCTCGATTATTTCTTTAACGCCCGCGAACAACAGCTGAAAGAATATTACGGCCTGGATCTCTTCGCACCCCGCTTCGCGGATCGGGCCTGGGTCGTGCGCTACAGCACGATCAGCCATCGCCTGCCGGCGCGGGTGAACGAAAGCGTATTGATTCGCACGGTGATGCTGCACCACACCCGGGCCAGCATCCAGGTCGAAGGTACGATGCTTTCGGCGGACGGCGAAAGAACCCTGGCGGTCAGCCGGGTCGAGTTTCGATACGTGGACGTAAAACGCGGACGGCCGGTGCGCCACGAGGCCGATTTGATGAGCATGTTCGAACGCATCAGCTTTAACACGCCCTTCGATTTCGGCGATGACCGACGCGGGGCCCGGGCGAGCTGACCCCGATCCGACGGTCCGGCGCATCCGACACAGGGATGGCCGGGCCGCGCGCTACGAATCGAAACAGATGCTAAGGTACGATGCGATCGAATCGCGATGCGTACTATTTACGAACTGAGCTCAGAGTTCGCGGCAGAGCGCGACCGCGGCCGGTAGATCCAGTTTCTTCTCGTAGATGGCCTTGCCGCTGATGACGCCCACCAGACGCTCGCCGCCGTTCTGTTTTAGTTCGAGTAGCGTACGCACATCATCCAGGGTGGCGACGCCGCCGGAGGCGATGACCCGCACTGCCGATTCATCGAGCAGCGCTTTCAACGCCTGCACCGGAGGTCCGGTCAGCGCGCCGTCGCGGGCGATATCGGTAAAAATAATTTCCTGAACGCCCCGGGCCTGCATGTCCCGGGCGAATTCGTGCACGCTGCGACCGGATGACTCTTCCCAGCCGGATACCCGCACCACTCCATCGAGCGCATCGACCCCGACGATGATCGCTTCGCCGCCGTGTTTCTGAACGGCGGCCGTTACGAAATCCGGATCTTTGACCGCGGCCGTCCCGATGATGCAGCGATCCACTCCCGCCGCGATATAATGATCGATGGCTGTCAGATCGCGAATACCGCCGCCGACTTCCAGCAGGGCGCGGCCGCCCTGCTCTCGGAATTCATGCAGGACCGCCAGGATCTTCTGAATGGCGGCGGCGTTTACCGATCGATCGCCGTTGCGCGCGGCGTCGAGATCCACGACATGAATCAACTCGGCTCCCGCTTTCAGGAATTCGCGAATGGGCGCGCCGGGATCGTCGCCGTACACCGTAGATTGATCATAGTCGCCCTTATACAGGCGCACCACCTGACCGCCCAGTAAATCGACGGCGGGAATTATATCAAAGCGCTCTTTTGCGGAAGCATTCATTCTGAAACTCGTTTCTTAAATAAGGCGATACTTATAAGGCGATACTTAGTATGCAGGCTGCGCAATGAATCGCGAAGCCTTTCGTTCGGTCCGGCGACCGTTAAAGCGATGCCACCCAGTCTTCCAGAAACTGCAGGCCGACCCGATCGGATTTCTCGGGATGGAACTGCGCGGCCAGAATATTGCCGGCCGCATTGCGTACGACTGCGGGAAATACGTCGCCGGCGTACTCGCAGCGCGCGACGACGAATTCGTCGGGCACGTCCTGTGCTCGATAGCTGTGAATAAAGTACATATACTCGCCTGGCTCGTTCGTTCGCGCGTCGATCAGGCGATTCCAGCCCATATGCGGCACGCGCACCACGGCGGCCGGATCCCCGGTCGGAAACGTAAAGCGGCGTATGCGGCCGGGAATCAGGCCCAGACCGCGGGTGGTGACGGCCGGCCCGGTCGCTGCGCCGGCAGCATTGCCCACGACTTCGTCCGAGTCTTCGAATAAAATCTGAAAGCCGATGCACACACCGAGCAACGGACCGCCGTCCTGCAGATGCGCGCGAATGGCGCTTTCGAGAGGACCCTGCAAATTGTCCATCGCCGCGGGAAAGGCGCCGTCCCCGGGCAGGACCAGGGCCCGGGACTCCGCGATCGCGGCCGGATCGTTCGTAAAGACCACGTCCGACGAGTACAGGCGCAGGGCCTTTACGATCGAATGGATATTGCCCATTCCATAGTCGATTACGACGATCTGAGACTTCGACATTTCAGACAGGGTTTTTACGCGGGTGATTTTTCTCACCCTTTTTCCGAAGGCGAATCGCCCGGAAATCGATCGCACAATCATCCCGGATTTCGTTTTGTACCTTATGACCTCGAAAAAAAATCGAATTTTATCACTGGCTCTCGCGCTGACCGTGGGCCTGAGTCTGGGCCAATGCACAGGCTTTAACGACGATGACAACGACGACGCGGAAGTCGTAGCCGCGGCTCTGATCGCGATCGCGAATTCTAACGCCAACAGCGCGGCCTTCACGATTACCAACAACAGCGGCGGCACGCGGACTTATGTGCTGCATCTGTCCGGTTCGAATTGTACGAACGCGGCGGCAGGCAACACCGGCTCTGTCGCGAACGGCGCGGTCGGTTCGGTTTCGGTGCAGTCGAATAGCACCGGCTACGACATCACCGACGGCACGACCTGCAGCGCCGTGCAATCCGGAACGCGGGCGGGCGTTTTCAATTGTACGGACGACGGCACCGTCATCAGCTGCTGATCACGAAACAGGTTTATAGATTGTGCGTGTTACGGCGATGCGATCGCCGGGCACGCGCGATCTGCGATCTGGAACCCCGCTACGGTACTACTCGAGCACGCCCTTCGTCGAGGCGATGCTGTCGCCCATACGCGGATCGAATTCCACGGCCATGCGCAGGGCCCGGCCAAGGGCCTTAAAAACGCTCTCGTGAATGTGATGGCGGTTTTCGCCGTAGTGTACATTCACGTGTAGATTCATGGCGGCGTTCATGGCGAATTTCTGCAGGAATTCCAGGGTGAGTTCGGCGTCGTAGACATTGAATTTGCCGACGTTGATCGCGTCGGGACCCTTATACGTAAAATTAAAACGGCCGCCCAGGTCGACCGCGACCGTGGTGAGCACTTCGTCCATGGTCAGGGTAAAATGACCGTAACGATTCATGCCGGCTTTGTTGCCGACCGCTTCGCGTACCAGGGTCCCCAGCACGATGGCCGTATCTTCGACCGAGTGGTGCCCGTCAATTTCCAGATCGCCGCGTAAAAGCAGGTCCATATCGATCAGCCCGTGCTTCGAGATGTGACTCAGCATATGATCGAAAAACGGAATCTGCGTATCGAGCTCATAATGGCCGGTGCCGTCGAGATTGATCGACATGCGGATGTCGGTCTCGGAGGTCTTGCGGGCGTACTCCGCGGTGCGCGGCTCGCGCCTGTGAGTGCTGGTGGAGAGAGTGCTTTCGGACATGGTGGTTACGCTTTCTTCTATATATAGAAGTTAGCTATAGTATCGGTCCCGGGGTAAAGAAAAATTCAGCGCGGGGCTCGCGAAAGGCGGCCGATTCACACGAAAACGAGCCAGCCTGGTCACGATGGGACGCCGGCCCGACCGCTCAATGCGATGCCGGACCGGGTGATGGGATTATTGCACTTTGACGGAAACGATCAGATCGACCGTTTCCGACTCGCCGCATTCGGGATCGCCTTCGCACGAGGCGGCCATGACCCGTTCTTTGCGGGTTTCGAAAGTGATGCGTTTGCCGACGAGGGACATCTCGCAGATGTCGAAATCGGCCATCTTCGACTCCTGGCGATTGCCATAGTCGAGTTCCACGTAGCAGGCCACGTCGCCGGCCTGCAATGAGGTGACCTTCGGAGCGGCCGGCGCCTTCTCGGGCTGGCTCGCCGTCAGGAAGCCGCCGAAGACCCAGGCGTCCTGGCCGTCGTAGTCGATCATGGCCCAGCGACCGGTCTTACCGGCGATGGTCTCTTCGTTTTCGCCCTGATCGAGAACGGTGACTTCGCCGCGATAGGGAATCAGGCCGAGCTTTTCGCTGCCGGTGCTGGGCGCGCTGCGAACGACGAGTCCGCTTTTGGCGGAAGCGTACATCGCAATGCCGCCCGAATCGCCGCCGCAGTTCGGCGCAATCGCGAGAGCCAGCGCCAGGCTGGAGATGATGAGTGCTGATTTGAGGTTCATAAACGAGTTTGGAATATCCTTTTTGATATGGCTGACGAGCCCTGTTCACATTCACAGCGACCGAATGGGCACCGGGCTCGCAAGCTCTGATAAGATCGCTGGCCCCGGCCAGGGTCAATGAAATTTTTGAAAGTGATTGCGTCCCGACGCCCTGTGGAAAATCTGTCCGTCGGGCTTTCTCCGGAAAGTCGTTATCGTCCACGCTCAGGTGGCGGAACTGGTAGACGCGCTAGTTTCAGGTACTAGTGGGAGCAATCCTGTGGAGGTTCAAGTCCTCTCCTGAGCACAGAAAGCCGTGGGCCCATCCGCGAGCACGCGGGATTCCCTTAGCGCGCTCGCGGATGAGTCCGCGGCTTTTTCGTTTTTCGACTGCCTCACCAAATTCGTGGGCTCTTCTGCTGTGTCGCATCGGCACGGCCTTCAAGCCATTGACGCGTTCTTCCGATCGCTCCCGGGAGCTCTCCATCTGTCCCTATCGTGTTCGAAACCTCGCATCCCCGAAGCGGGAGACGCCTGTGTTTCTGAACGGCTCCGCAATCCCCGGCCGCACTCGCCCCGCATTCGCAACCGTCCATCCCGGAACGCTGGTATTCAGCGAAGCCCGCCCGTAAGATCTCAATACTTGACCCTACCCAAAATATAGAAATCGGCGCAGGCGCAACGCCGCTCATCGCCGAATCAGCGAAAGTATAAAGCAGCCAAAGCAAAACGCTCCTATCTCAACTGAAATTTTTCAATTCAAGGAAACTCAAATGCTCCCCAATCGTTTTCGACCGCTGCTATTGGCGGCCGTATTATTATCCATCACCCAGCTCGGCCGCTGCGCCGGTCATTCCGAAAGCGGAATCGATTTAGAGAACGCAATCTTCGCGCAGGCGGGAGAAATCGCGGCGAATCATCGCTTCGGCGCATCCATTCTCATGAATCCCGCCTTAACCACAGCACGAATGCCGCTCAGTACGAACGGGCGTTATATCGTCGACGCAAACGGCCAGCGCTTCAAACTCAAGTCGGTCAACTGGGCCGCGCATGGCGTCGAAGCTGAAAAGGTCACGAATCTACCGTTCGACGTGGTCGAGGGCCTGGACCGCCAACCGATCGAACATATCATTACGTTGATTCAAGAATGGGGCTTCAACAGCATTCGCCTCACCTTTTCAAACGAGATGCTGCATCGCACAGCGCCCATCGAAGACGAACGACTGACGGCGAACCCGCAGTGGATGGGTCTAACGCCCCTCGAGGTTTTCGACCGCACAATCGAAGCCTTAACCGACGCGGGCATCGTCGTCATTCTGAACAACCACACCACGACTTCGCAGTCCTGCTGCGGTTACGACGGCAACGGCCTGTGGCATCTGAGCTACGGTCATTATTTGCAAACGGAAGATCAGTGGATCGCCGACTGGATCATGCTCGCCAATCGGTACAGAGACAACAAATTAGTAGCCGGCGCGGATTTGCGCAACGAAGTCCGCACAACGAAAGTCAACGGTACAATCTTTCCCAGAGAACCCAACTGGGGCTCCGGCGACGGCAACGACTGGCATCGCGCGAGCCAGCGCGCCGGCCGCGAAGTCTTAAAGGCGAATCCGGATCTGTTGATCATCGTCGAAGGCATCAACTGGGCGGGACTGTTGCCGAATTTCGGCGGCGGCCATCGCCCGGTGCTCGAACCGGTCAAACGCTACTCGGTTTCGCTGCAGGATTCGAATAAGCTGGTCTACGCCGCGCATAACTACGCCTTTACCGGACCCTATAACAACGGCGACCGCACCGGCGGAACCGCGGCGGGACGTAAGAATTACGCCGAACTGACCGACGAAGAATTTCGCACATTCATGGACAAAGAGTGGAGCTACGTATTCGAAAAGGACAACCACTTCACGGCTCCGGTGTGGCTGAGCGAATTCGGCGGCCACTATTATGAAACCCGGCCGTTGCAGCAGGCCTGGCTGACTCGCTTCGTCGACTATCTTCTGGAAAAAGACGTAAGTTTCGCCTGGTGGCAGCTACGCTACGGGCCGATGGGTCTCGTCACCGAAGACTATTCGCAGCGCAAAACTGACGACTATCGCCTGAACGACGTCACCCGCCTGCTGGCTTACGATGGACTCGTCGGCGCGCCGCCGGCGAGCGACAAATACACCCAGCTGCATCCCATGCGCGGCGATTATAATCTGTCGCAATCGTTTCAAACCATCGACTGGAATCCCGGCCAGCGCAAAGCGGTCTGTCCGGACGGCCAGCGCCTGGTCGGCACCGCCGAAGACCGCCGTTCGCTGTGCACGAACGAAGCCTTTGGTGATCTGTGGAGCGCCGGCAAAGAATACCTTGTCGAGGGACCGGCCGCGACTCAGGGCGTTGCGCAATGGGCGCCCGAACGTGTGCAGTATCAATGCGCCCCCGGCTACTATGTCGCCGGTTTTTCGACCAGCGACAACTCCGCCATCGACGTGAACGGCGTCCTGTGTAAAAAAGCGAACCGACCGCTGGGCGACATCTGCCAGACGGTCTGGTTCAATATCCAGAGCCGGCGCTTCACTGAAAAGGGCGCCGATTTCGCGCACGGGAAATTTAAAGGCCAGTGCGGCGAAGGCCAGTATCTCAAAGGCGTAGCGCATTCCGGCGGGCGCGTGCAGGCCCTGCGTTGCTGCGGCACGGAAGCCCGCCCGAAGATGTTGAAAAGTCACTCCGCCAGTCAGTGCATCGAAATCGAAGGCGGCGTAGCCCGGAGCGGCGCTCGCCTGCGGGTCGCATCCTGTAACGGAAGCCCGCGCCAGTTGTGGACGTACGACGAATCAGCAGGCCGCATCCGCAGCGCGCAAGACGCGAATTACTGCGTCGACAACAACGGCCAGCATCGCAACGGCGGACGTCTGGATCTACAGACCTGTACGAGCGGCGTTGATATGCGACAGGCCTTCGACGTGGACGGCTGGTACCTGCGGCATCGCAACAGTCCGGTACATACGATCGATCTGGGCGGTAGCGGGCGCATCGGCACCTGGCGTTACCATGGCCGCGGCAATCAAAAATGGCTCGAAGTGTACTGATAGCCGCGCCTTGAGCCGCAATCGTACGGCCTGTGCTTAAAAAAGCAGCGCCGGGCGTTCGGAGATCATTCCGACGCGCGGCGTTTTTTGTATTATGAGACGCGGCTCATGGAATCGCCGCCGACGACGACTCCAGAAGCTGCTCAATATGTGATAGTACGGATCTTTTATCATCAGTTTGCTGATCACTGACAAAATACTTTATGATTTTTAATAAATACAGTTGCGGAATCAATCCGTGGCTTCGTCTGATGGTTTATGATCGATCAGAACGGAATCCGCCAGAAAGCCGCGCGCGGTCTGCGCCGCTTTCGAATCATCGAAGGCTTTCGCAGCAACGAGGAATTAGTCGAGGCGGTATATCTGGAATTGAAAGTGCTGCTCGATCCGAACGAGCTCTACGAAATGGAGCGCCAGGAACGGGACTGCGCCATCGAAGTTCTGACCGTGCTGGCCAATTTCTATAAGTGTTCGATCGATTGCCTGATCGGCCACAGTCCGGTTCACGCTTCAGTATAAGCGTAAAAGACGGCGTGACGGCGCGAAAGGCATCGCGGAGAGTGAAAGACGACGCACGCCTGTCACACTCCGCGGCTCCGGACCATACACCCCCGATTCAGGGATATGGCCCCGAAGTCGTGACTCTGTAGGTGCAGACGGCGACTCTCTCATTGGTATAGGGCACTGTTAGAATCTGATACCCCGTAAACTCCGGATAGACGCGCGTCGTACCGAAAAACGTACGCTGATTCATATTGACGATTCCCAGACGGGTGCTGACCCCACATCGCGGGGCGATGCCGACCGGCGCGTATCGGGCATACACGCTGAAGGTCCCCTGCCAGACGCAGCCCAACCCCTGCCAGTCGTAGCCAGTCAGCCGGGGATAGGTTGTGGCCGGAGCGCGGCAGGTGCTCGGCCCGAGGTCCTGGCAATTCACTGTGAGGATCGCCTGGGGACATGAATTTGCACTGAGAGCCCCCGGCAAAAACAACCACAGAATCATCGCAAAGAATGGACCGCCGTATTTGCTGATCTTAATGAACATTGGTATTCTCCTTATTCGAAACAGCCTGCCACAGGCGGCGGCAATCCTCAATAGGATGATTTCCCACTGAACAAAGATTAAGCACGCCGGACTTTGCCACGACACAATCCGTGCAGACGCTCAAAAATCAGCGGACCTCGTGCGCTTCTCCGGCGAAAGCGGCCGCCACCTCCCGCCTACACGGCAATCTCCACCAGCCGACAGCTCTTCGCGTAGCCGGCGGCGCGTTTGATCGTCGGAAAGATTTTCATCGCGCTGATCGCGAGGCCCATCTCGAGCAACTGCCCGGTTTCGAATCGTTTCCGAATTCGTTCATTCAACTCCCCGGACACCTCGTCGCCCGCGGCGATCTTCGTAACGTAATCGTACACGTCTCGCTGTTCCGGCGACAGATCGTCCGGGGCCCGCAGTGCCGCCGTTACCAGGTTGCGATCCACGCCCGCTTCGAGCGCCATCTTCACGGTCAGCTGCAAACATTCTCCGCAGTCTTCGTAGAGCATGGCCGCCAGCCGGGCCAGCCAGTGGGTTTCCGGATCCAGCAAATCGCGGTGCGCCGCCAGCGGCTGGGCGGCGCTGAATTTCGCATAGCCCTCCGGCGAAGTCTTCAGCAATTCGCGCAGATAGTCGCTGTTATAGCCGTAATGCGCTTCGAATTGATCGATTTGCGCGGCGTAGTCGGCCTGCGCCGTCGCTTCTGTTTCAGTTGTTGCCATCAAATTTTCCTCAGTTTATTGTGCGTTGCATTCGCTTACAAACGGAAGACGAGCCGACGGCTTCGTGTGTGACAGATCCCGACAAAAAATTCGACTTGCCAGACGGTCGGGGACGCTTCCTGCTTCGTCACACTATGCAACGTAAAATGATCCGGATCGCCGCCGTCGCAATCGCACTGCTTTTTCTGGTGTACGGCCTGCTCTATCTACGCTACGGCGGTGGCGAGCACGCCCCCGCTCTCAAGACCCCGCCCCTCTGGCAGGACTCGGTGCTCGAAAAAGTCGCGGATCTGGATCGGCCGCCGGGCAATATCGCCGTATCTGAGAGCGGTCAGGTGTATTTCACCTTTCACCCCGAAGGCGGACCGGAGATTAACGTGGCCCGCCTCAGCGCGACCGCCTCGAATTCCACGGGCGAAAGCGGCATCAGCCCGTACGAGGCCTACCCGAATCGCGAATTCCAGGAACGTTTCGTTTCGCCGCTTTCATTGCGCATCGATCAGCAAAACCGGCTGTGGGTACTCGATCTGGCGAACCACGCGACCGGGACGCCGAAGATCTTCGCCTTTTCGTTGGCCGACGATAGCCTGCTGTTGGAATACGAGATTCCTTCCGATATCGCGCCGCTCGGTTCGCATATGAACGATTTCCAGATCGATAGCGCCGGCGAATTCATGTACATCGCCGACGCATCCATTTTCGGTAAGAGTCCGGCGCTGATCGTATTCGATATTGAAAAGCGCACCGCAAGGCGCCTGCTCGAAGATCACGAGTCGGTCACGGCCGAGAATTTCATCAGCACGGTTGGCGGACGCGAAATGGTGGTACTGGGCTTCTTCGTCGTCCGGCCTCACGTCGACTCCATCGCTCTCGATAAAAACGACGAGTGGCTCTATTTCGCCGCGGTCAACGCGCAGTTTATGTATCGGGTGCGCGCGACGGACCTGCGCGACGAAAGCCTGACGCCCGACCAGCTCGCCGCGAAGGTCGAACGCTTCGCCCGCAAATCGCACAGCGACGGCATCACCATGGACCGCGCCGGCAATATCTATCTCAGCGATCCCGAATACGACGCCGTCAACGTCCTGCGAGCCGACGGCGAATTTCAGACTCTGATCACCAGCCCGAAGCTGCGCTGGCCCGACGGCTTCAGCTTCGGCCCCGACCAGCAGGTCTACGTGACCTGTAGCGCTCTGCATCACGTGATCTTCAAAACGCGTTCGTACCAGAAAGACCACGAGCCGTTTCAAATCTATCGCTTTCAGGGATTAGCGCCTGGCATTGCCGGGCACTGAGAATGCCAATACTGTAAATATTGCGAATCCGCGCACTGAAGCTCTGAGCTGTTCAATGCGCCGATGAATTTATAAATTCTCTTAATTAATTAGCGAATACTCGACACGCCAGAACCACAGGCGAATTTTGACCTGAATTCCCGAGCCCGCTTCTGATAGCCCCGCTCAGAAATTCAGATGCGATATGTCGAATTCCGGTGTCCAACCAGCCCAGGCCTGTACGCTTCCCAAAAAATCCTGGCGCACGCGCCGGGCGACCAACGTCCTCCTCCTGGCGGGCTTGCTTTTCAGCGCGCCTGGCCAGACCGCCTGCATACAGCCCCTGCCGGAATCGTGTAATCTCGAATGCGGACTGCTGGGCGCGCTGATTCAGACAGCAGCCGCGACGGGCGGCATCGTCCCGGACGGCGGCGTGCTCGTTGATTTCTTGCCCAACTTGACGACCAACGAAATGGGCGCGATGGCTGAGTTTTCGATCGAGCTTCTGGAGCAACCCACCGCGGACGTCATTATTCCGCTCGAGTCCGGCGACCTCTCGGAAGGTACGCTGATACCCGTATCGCTGACCTTCACGCCGGACGACTGGGACATCCCGCAGACCATCGAAATCACCGGCATCAACGACGCGATCCTCGACGGCAACACCGCCTACATCATTCGCACGCGCCCCATCCAGAGCGCCGATCCGCGCTTTAACGGCCTCGACCCGGTGGATATCACCGTGACGAACCAGGACGACGACATTCCAAACGTATTGATCGCGCAGTCCGACGGCGCGACCCGCCTGACCGAAGGCGGTGCGAGCGACGATTACACCGTCGTGCTTTCCAGCCAGCCGACGGCGCCGGTGACGGTCACCGTGACCCCCGACGCCCAGGCGACTGTCAACGCGTCCGCCGCGCCCATCAATTTGAATTTCACGGCGGGGGCCTGCCCCGGCCCGGGCAACTGGTGCGCGCCGCAGACCGTAGCGGTCCGGGCGGTGGACGACGCGGCGGACGAAGGCTCGCATCGCGCGCTCATCGCTCACAGCGTGGCCAGTGCGGATGCAAGCTACGCGGGCCTGAGCGCTCCCGGCGTGGAAAGCGCCATCCTCGACAACGATGGCACGCTGCGAGTCTTTCTCACGAAAGGCCGGCACAACGGCGCCTTCGATACCGACGCGAGCCTGGCCGGCGGGGGCGCCGCGGCGGTAACCGGCGACGGCAACGGCATTGACGAAGCCGATAATTTCTGCGATCAGGATCGGGCCAATCCCGCCCGTAATACCGGCAGCTTTCGCGCGCTGCTCGTCGATCCGGCGAATCGCGTCGCGTCGGCCACCGCGAACGCGGGCGACGGCCAGGTGGCCTGGGTGCTCCAGGCCTCGCGCCGCTATGGCAAAGGCAAACGCCTGCGCCGGGTTTTCGACAGCGACGCCAACGCGATTTTTGTATTCGGCCAATTGCACCGCTCGCCGGGCGGCGGACGCGGGCGCTACTGGACGGGACTGAATCCCGACTGGACCTCCGGCCCGGAACATTGCACAAATTGGAGCGTCGGGACGGGCGGTGCGAATCGCGGGATGCGCGGTCGCGCGAACGCACGCGATTCGGTCGCGATTACCGACAGCTCCTCGAACAATCGCTGCAATCGCAACGGCCGCCTGCTGTGCGTGCAGCAATAGGCGAAATTTGATGGCGCGGCACCGCGATCGCCGGTCCCGTCCCGAGCGCAGGAATTCACTCGCGACGCGGCGTCCGCCCGTTATTCCGCCGCGAGCTTCGCGTACGCCGCGCGAAAACTGCGGTGCCCGACAGCGAACTGCGCAGCGCCGCATGAGCCGTAGTCCGCTTTAGATCCTCCCGATTCAAATTCAATAACCAGCCCACGCGCCCCGGCGTTCGCGAAGCAGAATGCCGGCGGAAAGTCAAACCGAAGCGAAAATGCGGCCGTATCCCATCCTGGATATTTCGCCGAATCTAATTTATAAAATAATAATACTATAAACTTGCCGAATCCAGCGCGCTCCGCGACGTAATCATCCAGTTCATTGAATGAATGCGGAGGAACTAAATGCGCTATCGATTTCAGAAATATTCCGCCGAAAGCTTCGAAAGCGAACCCGAACTCGTACATCTCGACGGGAAGCCGATTACCGTGTTATCGTTTTGCGAACCAGGTCTGGAAGATCAACCGCCCGTAGTTTTATTCGGCGGAGCATTTACCAACCACAGCTTTTTCAAACTCATGACCCGCGTGCTCATGAAAGATTTCCCGGTCGTGCTCATGGATTTGCCGGGCCAGGGGACCAATCCGGCGGTCGGCGACGATTTCGACTTTCCGGACTTCGCCGACCTGCTGGAATCTTTCTGCGAATTGTACGAGCTGCCCAAAATCATTCCCTGCGGTCTCTCCTACGGTTCGGGCATCGCCTATATATTCGCCGCGCGCTATCCCCATCGCGTCGAAAAAATGATTCTGGCCGGCGCCGCCCTGCGACTGCGGCCTTCGTTGAAACGCAAACTCGAAGAGAGCATCCACTGGGTCGAGTCCGGACAGCTGATGAAATTCGCCGAAGGGGCGCCGCTGTATATCTTCAATCTACCGGAACGCGAAACCACCGGATTGCGCGCCGCCTCGGTGGAGCGCCTGAAAAACGATCTATTGAATCTGGACGAAATCGGCCTGCGCAAATATATCAGCAATACGCGTCGCATCTGCGAACTGAAAGAGCTCGAGGGGTCGCCGGCGTGTCCGACCCTGGTCGTCATCGGCGAATACGATAATTTCTTAACGCCGGCTGAAAATCATGAGCTGGCCCGCCGCTGCCAGAACGCGGCCTTCGCGCTGATGGCCGGCGTCGATCATTTGATCCCGGTCGAGAAACCCCGACAGATGGCGCGCATCTACAGCCGCTTTCTGCTCGGCAAGAGTGTAGGCGATCTACCGGATATCAAGTACTTCGAAGACCGCGCCGCAAAGCCCGAGGCCGACCGGCCGGCTTCAGGCATGAACCGTTTCCATGACCGTCCTCATGACCGTCCTTTCAAACGCCCATTCGATCGCCGTATCGCGCCACGGATTCCGGCACACGCGCAGCCGGTGCAGGTCGATGGCCCCTCGGGGAGATCGTACTCCGCCCGCCTGCTCGACATCGGCTTCGAGGGATTTTATCTGACCCTCGACGACGGCGAGCTCGCCCCGGAAGATCACGGCGGGGATCTGGATCGCGTATTCCGGCTGCATATCGCGGGGCCGGATCTGCATATGGATTTCGTGGCGCAACTGGATGTGCAGGCTTTACGCGGTTTCTTTTTAAAAGACAGCCTGCGCGACTTCGAGCGACTGAGCGAGTTTATCGCCAGCGGCTGCGTTTCCGATCGATCACCGAATGCTCATGCGCCCGGGAGCGCGAGCGCCTGAGCCAGGATTCGCGCGCAATCCCGGGCCAGCTCCAGAGCCGCCCGGCCCGCGTTGCGATCGGCGGCGCTCAGAGCATCGCCGTCCCGGGCCTTCGCCGGCCCGCCGCCCCGGCTTTCGGTGCGAACCACGAGTCGGCCCTGCGCATCGAAGTACAGGCGATCTTCCAGGCGTTCTTCTCCCGCGCCTTCTCGCGAAAACACGAAGCGCGGCGCGCCCTGCATATAAAAGACTTCGCGATAGAATTCACGCGCGGCGAAATTATAACGCAGCTCGATTTTAACCGGCTGCGCGCGAAACTCAGGCATGCCCGACCCGCCGCCGGCCTGTTCCGTATACCCCTCTCGAAAATAAAAGCGAGCCCGCATGCGCTGCGGTCCACTGCCGGGCAGGATCCGATCGAATTCGAGCGAAAGCGTTTTGAGATCATCGGAGGATTCGGCGGCCTCAATCGCGCTGGCCGCCTTGCGATAGGCCGCGCGAATCAGGGCGATCTCCTGCGCGGAGGCGGAGGCTTCCGGAGTCTGCGCCTGCAATGTGCGCAAACGATTCGCCGCCGGAAATTCGAAACCCGGAGCGCCGATCAAGGCGACCAGAAGTAGACCGCGCCTGATTCCTAAAATTCGCATGGATCGGATGAATCTCATGATGGCGAAAAAACTGGCGCGATTTCGCGCATCAGTCAATTGAATTTCGAGCCCCGCGGACTTCGCTTCGCATTATGTACATTCGTATTTGGCCCGCATATACTGTTCTGACCGTTCGATCAGCTCGGCCAGCACCTCCTGATCCACGTCGTCCAGTCGATTGAGGTACAGGCAGGACTTCCCGGTCTTGTATTTGCCCAGTCGCTCCATGAGATCAGGCGACGCGGAGAAACCCTGCATAATATACACGACCAGATTCTGCGCCCGCGGCGCGAATCCGGATACGAATAGATCGCCTTCGCGACCGCTTTCGTATTTGTAATGGTAAGTGCCGAAGCCGATCATGCTGCCCCAGACCTGCGGAGTTTTCCCGGTAATCCGGCGCATGATCTTGATCAATCGCTGCGAGTCTTCGCGACGTCCCGGGTGCGCCACCCCGGCCAGCAGATCCGAGACGCTGCGCCGCGAAGGCACGGTTTTGTTCGCGGCCTTTTTGGCCGGTTTTTTTGAATGCTTCTTGCCGGTTTTCTTTCTGGCTGTTTTCTTTTCGGCTGTTTTCTTTCGCGCCTGCTTTTTGGCGCCCTTCTTTTTCGAAACCGCCTTCTTCTTCGAAGCAGCTTTCTTTTTCGAAGTGGTCTTCTTTTTCGAAGTGGTCTTTTTGCGCGGATTACGGGTCGCCATGAGTAAACATCTCCTGATTTGATCTTTACGGCGGGGTCGTCCCCGACCACTGCAACCAGGGATTCTGATTCGCGTCCCCGAAAAACCAGACGCCGGTATTCCAGTTCACGAAATTCAGCGCTCCACCACAGCTTTCGTTGGCCGTTAACGTGCAGGCCAGCTGCGTCGCCGTGCGCCGGCCGCCGCCCGAAAAGATCGGGCCGCTGGCGTTATTGCGACATTCCTGGTTACCGGCGTCCTGCACGTCAAGGCAGTAGGAGTTCAGAGCATCGCAGCCCTGCAGCTGGCCGAAGAGGCCGGCGCGATTGGCGAATCCGGGCGCGCTGATCGTGCCGGAACTGTAGACGTTCTCGATGCTGAGCACGGCGCAGCCGCCGGAGTTGAAGACGTGCCCGATGATGCCTCCCACTTTATCGGTCGCGGTGGGCGAAGAGACGCTGCCGGCGAAATAGCTGTCAGCGACCGAAGCCTGCGACTGGATCAAACCGGCAAGTCCCCCGACGTTCAGGGTGCTGCCGTTCATCACGACGTTGGCTTTCGAATACACCCGCTGCATAATCGCACTGCTTTCCAGCACGCCGACGACTCCGCCCACCCGACTGGCAGTGCTCTGAATCGCGCCGGTCACCGACACCTCTTCCAGTACGCCCCCGGCGAAGCCCCCCGCAATGCCCCCGGTGCGGGCACCGCCCGAGATATTGACCTGGGCGAGATTGAGCCGCCGAACCGTGGCCCCGTTCGTCTGGCCGAAGAGCGCGGTTTGCGTGGCACCGGGTCGCGCGATGGTCAGGCCGCTGATGGTGAAGTACTGGCCGTCGAAGCTGCCGGTGAACGGCGTCGAACCGTCGCCAATCGGAGCGAAACCCAGACCGCCGTCAAAGCCGGCGCTCCCGGACGCGTCGAAGCTGGCCGTGATCCGGTAGCTCGCGGCAAGGTCCTGCCGCATATTCTGCAGTTGTTCCACGCTGCAGATCAAATAGGGGTCGCCGGCGGTTCCCGAACCGCCCTCGAATCCGCTCGCGGCGGTCCCGCAAATCGAGCCAGCCGATCCCGCGGCCAGCCCCAGCGCTCCGAGGAGCAACAGGTTGTCGCCGTCTTCTGTTTCGTACGGCAGAATCCCCACCACGGGGTGTTCGTACATGCAGGCCATCGCCGGCCCTGCGAACAGTATCGTTAGTACCATTCCGAGCGCCAGTCTGCATGCGGCCAGAGCGCGCCTCTGCCGCCAGAACCCAGGCCAGGCAAACATTTCGTTAAGATAAAGTTAGGATCCAGGCCATCCAGCCTTTTTTGGTCGGCCCTCGCCCCGGGCCCGGCCAGACACAAATCGAGGGCGAGCGCCCACAGACCCGGCCCGTAGATTCGAGCCTGCCGCCCGCGGGCCCGCATCTACGGCAAAAAAATTGGCGTTCTCCGCGAAAAAACCGCGTATCTTAGCGGGAACCGGAAATCTCCGGTAGGAGTTACAATGTCACAATTCACCTCTCTCAGCCGCGAGCGCTCCCTGAAAGGGCTGCTCGGCGCTGGCGCAATCGCCACCATGCTGGTTTTCGGCGTTGCTTGCGGCGGCGATAGCGCCGGGAATGCTTCGAGCGGGGCCCCGGCGGGCACCCCGGCCGATCTGAGCCAGGCGGACGCCGTATTTACCGCGGATACCGGCGCCAGCCAGATTAACTGGAAGGGCTCCAAGCTCTACGAACTCGACAGCCACAACGGCACCATCGGCCTGCAATCGGGCCAGCTTGGTTTCAAAGACGGCGCGCCCGTCGCCGGCAAATTCACCATCGATATGACGAGCATCGCCAACAGCGATATCGAAGACCCCGAGTACAACGCGAAGCTGGTCGGACACCTGAAAAACGACGATTTCTTTTCCGTCGATAAATTCCCCACTGCCGTATTCGAAGTGGTCAGCGTAGCGGCCGGAGCGAATGCAAACGAGTACACCGTCACCGGCAACCTGACCGTGAAGGGCATCACCAAAAGCGTGAGCGGTCCGGCAACGATCACCAGCAATGCGGACGGCGCACAGGCCGAAGCGAAGCTGAACATCGACCGCACGGAATTCGACGTGCAGTACGGTTCCGAAAACGCTTTCGCCGATCTGGCGAAGGACAAAGTCATCGACGACAAAGTGGAAATCAGCCTCAACGTGAAGCTGAATCAATAAGCCGTCGCGGAATGACCATCGCTTCGCGCGTTTTATAATCCGATGCGGTCCCGGTCCCAGGCCAGCAGGTCGGACCAGACCGCATCGGGTTGCCAGCCCTGAAAAATCGGCGAACGCGCTTCGCTTTCCGATACCCCGGCCAGCTTCGTGAGATAGTGATACACGAAGGCCGAAACCCGATAATTCAGAATGCAGTGCACCCATACGCGCTGGCCCGCGCCCTTTTCCGGCGCTTCCAGCGATTGCAAAAGACGACAGAAGATGCGCACCTGTTCGGGTCGCGGCGACTGAAACGGCACCGGAATGTGAAAATAATTGAGCCCCAGGCCGGTAACGATTGCGGCCTCGTCCGCGAGTGCGTCAGCCGAATCGGGCATGGCGAGATTGACGACCGATTGATAACCCGCGGCCTGAATCGCGGCGAATTCTTCGCGGCCCGGCTGGCCGGATGTGGCGATTCGCTCGCTCATCTGCGCAAAGTTTAAGATATCAGCGTGCGGACCTTCGGCGTTCATCGCTCCAGACGGCGCCCTCTCCCCGGGCACTGCAATTCATATTTCGCCCACGCCGGCCGCGCCATCCCCGCTGAGATGCCCGGAGACGAAAGCCGCGAAAAAAATTATTTGCCGGGCGAAGCGGAGAGCGACACGGCTGCAGCATGTCTTCGCAGGAATACCACAGCGTAAACCCCGCCAGCGGCGAAACCATCGCCGACTATCCGCTGCATTCCCCCGGCGCGATTGCCGAAGCCCTGCAGGCGGCCGCGAACGCGCAGCGCTGTTTTCGCGAATCGAACTGGTCCGACCGCGCCGCCGTCCTGCGTGAACTGGCCCGCCTCCTGCGGGCCGAACGCGAGGAGTGCGCGCAATTGATGGCCCTCGAAATGGGCAAGCCCATCGCAGACGGCCGCGGCGAAATGGAAAAATGCGCCGTGCTCTGCGAATACTATGCGCAGCATGGCGCCGACTTCGCAGCGGACGAAATCATCGCAAGCGATGCCACGCGCAGTTTCGTCAGCTATCGACCGCTCGGAATCGTGCTGGCGATCATGCCTTGGAATTTTCCCTTCTGGCAGGTTCTGCGGGCGGTCATCCCGGCCATGGCCGCGGGCAACGCCGTGCTCTTGAAGCACGCTCCCAACGTGGGCGGCTGTGCTCTCGCGCTGGAACGCCTGGTCCGAACGGCCCTCGCAAGCGCCCCGCCCGCTGCGGCGCGGCAACCGGCGCTCTTCGCGAATCTATTCATCGATCACGAAAGCGCCGGGGAACTGATCGATCACCAGCTGATTCGGGCCGTGAGTTTCACCGGCAGCACCCGGGCCGGCCGCGTGATCGGAGCGCGCGCCGGAGCGGCCCTGAAGCCGGCCGTGCTGGAACTGGGCGGCAGCGATCCCGCGATCGTGCTGGCGGATGCCGACGTAATAAGCGCGGCGGCCGTCTGCGTCAGGAGCAGGCTGATCAACGGCGGTCAGAGCTGCATCGCCGCGAAGCGCTTTATCGTCGTGGAAAGCGCATACGATGAATTTCTCGATGCAATGCTCGCGGGCATGCGCGCGGTGGTGATGGGCTCGCCGCTCGCTCCGGATACAACGCTCGGTCCACTGGCCCGACTGGATCTGCGCGAGAATCTCCATCGCCAGGTGGAAGCCAGTATCGCCGACGGCGCGCGCCTGCTGCTGGGCGGCGAGCCGCCGTTAAAAGACGCTGCCGGAGCGTTCTATCCACCGACGGTGCTCGCCGATGTTACTCCGGAGATGACGGCGGCGCGCGAAGAACTCTTCGGCCCGGTGGCGTCGGTCCTGCGCGCGCGGGACACCGAACAGGCCATCGAAATCGCCAATGCGACGCAGTATGGCCTCGGCGCCGCGCTATTCACAAAGGACGTCACCCGGGCCGAGGCGCTCGCCCGGGATCGCATCGAGGCCGGTTGCGTCTTTATCAACGACTTCGTGAAGTCGGATCCGCGGCTACCCTTCGGCGGCATCAAAGACAGCGGATTCGGTCGCGAACTGGGCCGGGCCGGTTTGCATGCGTTCGTGAATATGAAAACCATTGCGCGGGCCTGAGTTTGCGCTGCATCATAGGTGCGGCCTGATAAGACATAATTTCCGTTTTTTTCTTGCGCTGCAAAAAGAGTGTCAGTTTTTCGTTAGGAATTGATTAGGTTTCGCATAGGCCTGATCCGGAGTCCTCGAAAATGACCAGAAACTCGCAAACGATTCCCTGCCGGGAATCCTCCAGCACCCGCCGTTCCGAACGCGCGCTGCAACCGAACGCCGCCCCCGGGCAGCCCAATACCCGTAAAACGCTCCAGCGAGTGTCGGGGATTCTGGCGGCCACGACCTTGCTGGCCGGGCTCTGGTTCGCGGCGGGCCTCGCTGCCTCACAGCGCAATGGGCAGATCGTGCGCACGAGCGGGCCGGATCCCAGGCATGTGTGCCACGAGCATTCGCAGGAATCCGCGGGTGACGCACAGACCGGCGGCGCGACCCGGCACCATATTCCAGGCGACGAGACCCTTCAGCGCCTGCAGCGGGAGACCCGCGAGCTAATGGTTCAGATCGGCGCCGGGCATCAAAAGCTCATGCGGCTGTCGCCTTCACTGACACCGGAGCGCCACGTCTTCGTACTCAAGGATATGGCCTACGGTCTGGACGAACGATCTGAGATGGTGGGCGAGCGCACGGTCGTGGCGATTCGATACGACGCCGCACAGGAAGGCGAGACTCCGCAATGCGTGATTCTCGATCACACCCTGCGCAATCACGACGAGCCCGGGCGCTGGATCCGGCGCATTGTCCGGCTGCGAGTAAGCGAGCAGAACCAGCTCAATGTCCGCTTCGAAACGATCGGACACAACCTGCACGCGACCCTGGGACTGGACGAGCTGGAGGCCCCGGCCCGGCTGCGCATCAGTCGACGCATTCTGGGTCAGTTGCGGGATGTGCGCTACGTCATCGATCGGACGCTACCCGCTTTGACCGCCCGGGCAAAGATTTCGCCGTTTTAGTCGGCTCACCGGCGCCCCTGTTCGCGTTCGAATCGCGTAACAATTAAGACGACGCAGGCGAAGCGGCCGCTGATTCGCCCTCGCCTGCTTTTCGGTCATTCGTATCCGGCGTGCCGAATTCCTCTGCGAGAGCATCGAGAGTTTCGAAGCTGCGGTCGACCCGCAGGCGAAAAGAACCGCGAAAATCGTTCGGCGGATTTCCCTTCCAGTCCGCCGGGGAAAGCAGGGAAAAATAGAGCGTGTCGTCCGATTTGCGGCGATACAGGTGGATGTCCTGGCCGACCAGCTTTTCGAAATTGCACTTCACCTGGTGCAACTCCAGATCGCGCTGCGCCGCATGCATGATCGTTCGCGCTTCCTCTTTGAGCGCCCGAATCTGTTTTACAATCAGGTCCAACTTACCATGGACATGGGATTGGATCGATTCCCCGGCGCGTTCAATTTCTTCTGCACGGGCGACCAGGGAAAAAGGCGGATCCATGGTCCGGGTCGGATACGCCAGCGTATGCTTTTCATCTACGACCGCTTCCTGTTTATTATGACGGGGGGTTTCCACGCTTCCAATAAACCGACGCGCCACCCCTCTGTCAACGCCTGTCCCGCCATGCGGCGCCGGCCTCCCGGTCAGGCGCCGACACCGCATCGCCCCGGTCAGGGTAGAAAGGTGACTTCCGCCATGTCGTTGGTCAACTGCCAGCCACGCTCGCCCCGTACCAGATGGTACGACGAGGCGAAGCGGGCCTTCGCCCCCCGGGACTCGGCGACGACCAGCGCCAGATCGCCCCGCACCTGAATCGTTTTGATGCGGACTTTGCGCGCATCGCCGCCGAATTCTTTGCTCCGGATTTTTTGCAGATACACCTCGCGACTGAGCGCCATCACGCCCGGTTGCCCTTTGATCTGCGCCCAGACCCGAAATTCGGGGTGCAGCAGCGCCTCCAGGCGGTCCGGTCGTTGTTCGTCCGCGAAACGGCTGAACTGCAACACCGCGGCCCGCACCGCTTTCCGGGCAGCCGGCTCCCCGGTGTCTCCGGGAGCCGCTCCGACGCCGCAGACGGCCGCTCCGATCATGACGACGCCCGCCAACCAGCGCCGCCCCCGTAAAATCTGACCTGTTTTCATTATCCTGCTCCTGTGGATTTTCATTGCTCAGGCAACTAAAATCCACAATCAGCGAGCGGTCAATAAGATATATTGTTGCCTATGCAATAAAAAATCGGATTTCGGCGAAATCTGCCGTTTTTCTGACCCCGGAAGCGAGTCCTTAAGGCCGGCCGGCAACCTTTTATTCGGATACCATTAAAGAATGACTCCGTTTGCCAAAAATTTATTGACCAGGCCCCCGCTCCGCGAGGCTCTGTCATAAAGAAACCTAACTATGCCCGACCACATTCAGGATACCAGCTCTCTCGACCACGCTCCCGCTTTTATTATCACCCGGGTGGCCCGGCTGCTTCGATTCGACCTCTGGAAACTGCTTGAGCAGGCCGGCACGGACCTGACTCCCGAACAGTATTTTATGCTCTACCGCCTGAATGAGGGCGACGGCCGCTCCCAGATCGAGCTGGCGGACCGGGTGCTCGTGGACCGCCCGAATGTCACCCGCCTGGTGGACGCACTGGAAAAAAAGAAACTCGTGCGCCGGGCCGCGGACGAGCACGACCGCCGCAAAACCCTGGTATTTCTGACCCAGGACGGCCGCCGGTCTATACGCAAGCTGCTCAAGGTGATCATCAGCGCGCGCAAACGTATATTCGCCGGGGTCACTCAAAAAGAAGTCGATCTGCTGCGCAGCGTGCTGACCCGGGTGGAAGCCAATATCCAGAAAGATCTCTGAGAGCGAAGGCGCGGTCCGCAAACGGCCGGGCGCCGCCGAATATACGTTTGCGCGCAATTCGATGAGTTCGCGTTTTGGTGACGCCATAAATCAATCGATCAATCGATCATTCCGGGCCCGCCGGAAATTTTCGCTTTAAGTTGAACCTGCGGCGACGCACGGGTGTCCAAACTACAGAATATCCGCGAAAGAAGTCCGCGATTCGATTTCTCAAATCCCCACGACTTTCGTCTGGTAGGAACGATGGACCGCCCATGAACAACTCACCGCTCTCCCGCCTCCGTGCTCCTGTATCGCTGATCGTCACGCTGGCGGCCGCCCTGCTGGCCACCCCGGGCAGCGACGCGCCCCGGGCGGCTCCGAACGCGCATCCCTTCCCGATTCAAAACGTGCAGCTGTATTCCGATCAAGCACAGGTAACGCGGACCGGCCGAACCGAGCTGAAGCCGGGCGTAAATCGGGTCGTACTCGAAGACCTGCCGGGCGCGCTCATCGCCGATTCCGTGCGGGTCACTCTGCTGGACGGCGAAGGCCGGCGCGTCGCCGCCCGCGAAAGCGGGCTGCGCATTCAGGGCATCGAAGTCGAAACCGATCACCGCGAAGTTTTTTTATCGAGCGAAGCCGAGGATGCGGAGCGGCGCTTAAAGGCCGCCGAGTCACGCCTGCGCCGATTGAGCGATAGCTATCGGTCGCTGCAACAGGAAGCGGCCAGCCTGAAAAAGATCCAGGTTGGAACCCGGCCGAAACGGACCGGCAACGGCGAAAACGCGCGCTCCGAACGGGTGGACCCGGCGGTCTGGCAGCGAACACTGGATTTCGTTCAGTCGGCGCTCGCGAAAAACCACGACAGCAGCCGTAAGCTCCTGGATCAGATCGACGGCGCCCGCGAGGAATTGAGCGTCGCGCTGTTCGTCGCCGGCCGTTATCGCAGCGCGCGTTCCCTGCGCCACAAGCGCGTGCGCGTCGAAATCAAATCCGACCGGCCCGCATCCGCCGGGGCCCGGCCCTATCGCCTGCAGCTATCCTATCGCATTCCCGGCGCGGCCTGGTATCCCGTCTACAGCGCGCGGGTCAGCGGCGAAGGCGACACAGCCAGGGTGCGGCTCATCGCTTATGCGTTATTAAGAAACGAAACGGGTGAAGACTGGCGCCGCGCGAATCTCAGCTTTTCCGCCGCCGACCCCCGCGAATCCGCGCGGCTGCCCCGCCTCACCAGCTGGCGGATCGAATCGCGACTGCTGGCCGACGCGGATACGAGGCCGCGCCGTGAATTATCGAAATCCGACGCAAGCGGAGCCAGCTACGCCTCCGACTCGGGCGAATCGCTCGAAGAAGAATACGATGAGATGCAGGCGGCGGAAGAACCGCAGCAAGAACAGACAGTCGATCAGGTGATACAGAGCAACGTCAACCGACCGCTCCGGAGCGCGGATCGCGTACGCCAGCAGCAATTGAATCAGCAGGCCGCGCGTTCGAAAGGATATATTCAGTCGAATGCGATGGCGATTAAAGACAAACGCGCCGCCAAAAAATCCGTTCAGACTCAGAAGGTTTTGGGCGAATTCGAAACGAATATCGTGCGGCGCGACCGGGCCTGGGAGCGTCGGGACTACGACGGAGCGCTGCGCTACAGCGAGATGGTCATCACCAATATCCAGAAAATCGACGGACGCTTCCAACAGCATTTCGCGGACGAACAGCGCAAATCCGAGCGCCTGAAACGGCGCGCCTTAGAAATGCGGGAAAATCGCGCGCTGATTTCCAAACTGATCGCGCCCGCGGCTTCCGCGCGCGGCTACGACCATCGCTATCGCGCCCGGGGGCCCGAAACGGTTCCGTCCACCGGCGCCTTTCGCAAGATCTATCTGTATGAAAAGCAGCTCGACGCGGATTTGCTGTACGAAAGCGCCGCGGCGAATGTCGCCGCTGATCGCGGCGGCAGCGGCGCGCAATTCGCGTTTTTAACGGGCCGGGTAAAATACACCGAAGAGACTCCGCTGTTAGCGGGTCCCATTTCCATCTTTCACGAAAAAGACTACGTCGGCGACGCCGTGCTCAAAGACGTCTCGAAGCGCGAGCCGTTCACGGTACACCTGGGCGCGAACGAAGACATTCAGATCCGGCGCGTCGCCGATCGCTTTCGCGAAAAGACGGGACTGCTCAGTACGTCTTATGTTTACAAAAACAAAATCACGATTGAAATCAAAAACCGAAAGCGCGTCCCGGTGACTCTGGACGTCTTCGATCGAGTGCCGGTCTCCCAGGACGAACGCGTACAGATTTCCGGACTGCAAACGAGTCCGCCCCCCGCGGCTCATAAAACCGAAGAGGGGCTACTGCGCTTTCGCATAAATCTACGGGCCGGTCAAACGACGACGATTATGATCCAGTACGATCTGAGTCATCCCGAAGGCGTTCTTCCGCGCTTTCGTAACGCGGGAGGGCCGCGCTGGTAAAACGCGCTGGTGGCATCATCATGAAAATCAAAACGAATTTCGCAAACAGTCTTCGCGGTGTGCGCGGCGTCGCCGCCGGCCTGCTGGTTCTGAGCCTCTTGGGCGCGCCCTATACACGCATCCAGAGCGAGGCGTCGGACGACGAGCAATTTCGAAGCTTCGCGCCCGAAATCAAAAGCGTAACGGTCTATCCCGATCGCGCCATGGTTACCCGCAGCCGCAAGATCGAACTACGACGCGGCCGCAACGTACTGCGTTTCACCGGCGGCAGCGTCGCGCTTCAGCCGCAGAGCCTGCGCGCCTACTCGGATACGAACGACTGCGTGATCCAGGGCATCACCAGTCACGTCGAACGCCGCAGCGACGCGGCGAATCCCGCCGTACGTAAGCTCGAAGAGGAGCTTCAGCTTCTTGAAAATCGTATGGATGAGCAATCCCGCCGCGCGGAAAGAGCCCGCCAGGATTTGAGCGGCGTGGAACGCTACGCGGCCTATCTGGCCGGTTTCATATCGGATCATTCGACCGGGGACGTGTCCGGCGGTACGGGTTCCGGAACCGACTGGCAACAGGCGCTGAATTTTCTGAATACGCGTAGAGTCGCCTCGCGCAAGCAGCTGCAGAGCGCCGACGAGGAAATTCAAAAAATCAAAGATCGCAACGCCATCGTCGAGGCGCGCTTGAATCAGATTCGTTCGGCGGGTCGCCGCAGCAGCCGCACCATCGACATCGTCGTGCAGAGTCTGACCGGCAAAGCGGCCACGCTTTCGTTCAGCTATGTCATTCAGGGCGCGTCCTGGAGCGTTTCGTACGGCATGTACCTCGAAGCCGACGGCCAGGTGACTACCGAGTACTACGGCAACGTGCGCCAGGAAACCGGCGAGGACTGGAAGAACGTCAGGCTCGCGCTGTCGACCGCCACTCCGTCGCGCGGCGCCAGCCGGCCCCGGGTAAGGCCCGTCTACGTGGCCGCCTACGAAACGGGAACCCGCGAAACATTTGTCGAGACCGAACGCAAAGCCGCTCCGACCACCGCGGCCAACGAACCCGGGCCAGACGACGGCGCCCCCGGAGACGGCGAAGGCGCGAACACCGGCGGCTTCGCGGGAGTCGAGGCCGCGGGCGAATCGCTGGTCTTTCAGATTCCGCAGAAAGTCGACGCGCCTTCCAGTCAGCGCAGCCAGCGGGTAACGATCGCGCGCTTTTCCCAACGACCCGAAAAGCGTTTTTATCGCATCGTGCCCGCGCTGCAGCAAACGGCTCACCTGGCCGCGACGGTTCCGAACAAACGCTCCTATCCGCTGCTGTCGGGACCGGTCGACGCCTTTCGCAACTCCGGATACACCGGCCGTTCGGAAATCGAATACACCCCCGCGGGCGGCAGCTTTCTGGTCGGCTTCGGCGTGGATCGCAGCATGAGCGTGGAGCGTTCGCTGAAACGCTATCGGGAATCGACGGGCACCCTCAGTTCCGGTCGTTATTATCATACGATCGTCACTCTCGAAATTCGCAATCGCAGTGACGCGCCGCGCGCGACGAGCGTCTACGAGCGCGTGCCGGTGTCCGACGTCGAGGAAGTCCAGGTCGCAATCCAGGGGGATACGACCGGCGGCTATACACGGGAAGACTCCGGGATTCTGAACTGGTCCTTCGAGCTCGCGCCGCGGGCGAAAAAGCAAATCAAGTTGCACTATCGCGTGCGGGTCCCCGACAGCTATCCCGGCGATTTATACGGGAACTGAGGCGTGCGCTTTCGCACACCGCGGGCCGGCGAAAAACTCTTGTGAGTGCGTCTGGGGGACCGACGGTGTCCGTCAGTGCAGTCGAATCGCAGGTTTTTTGAAGCGTCGCCGCCGGGCTGCGTGCTTATTCGTGAGTGGACAGTGAAGTCCGCCGCGGCAGCCCTCGATTCGATCTTCGCGCATCCGCGCCCTGCCCGGCGAATCATGTCCAGACAACGGTCGTGGCTGGCGGCGCTCTGCGTGCTCGCCCTGATAGATGCTCCCTTCGCGGGCTCGCTCAGCGCGCAGCAATCGGCGGAATCGGCTCTGGCCGCGCCGGCCGGAGAGGCTCTTACGCTCAATCGCTGCTATGAACTGGCCCTGGCCCTGAATGAAGAGGACCGGATTCGCGCGAGCGAACTGGTCCAGGCCCAGGCCCGCTATCGCCAGGCGGTGGGCGGGCTCTTGCCGGAAATCGGGCTCTTTCTCGATAAGACCTACGACGACCGGCTGGACGAGAACCGGATCAACCAGACCAACAGCGGCCTGACCGACCAGAGCGGCCGGCCGATCTTCGAAAACCCTCTGCGCACCGGCGTAAATTTTCGCTGGCCGCTCTTCGCGGGTTTTCGCAGCTACCCGGAAGCGCGGGCCGGCGAATTCGGCCAGCGCAGCCTGCAACTGGAACGTCGGCGCTTTCGCGAGCTGCTCTACCAGGACGTCGCCGACGTCTATTACCAGGTGCTGCAGTACGAAACCGCCGATGCGATCCTGCGCGATCAGCAAAAGGCGTTGCGGGCGCGCATCGCGGAGTTGCGACGGCGGGTGAATATCGGCCGTTCGCGACGCGGCGAATTGCTCGCATCGCAGAGCGATCTGGCCGACAGTCTGGTCGAACTCGAGGAGAATCGGGCGCTCTTACTCGCGTCGCGCGAACTGCTGGCCTTTTTGACCGGATTGCCGGCGAATCTATTGCAATTGGCGAAACCGAAAGATCTGCCGGACGTCGAACAACTGGAAGCGTACTTAAAGACGACCGGCGAACGCTCCGACCTGTTGGCCGCCGCCCAGAGCGTGCGCGCCGAACGCGAATTGCTTAAATCGGCGAAAGGCGATCATTTGCCGGACGTTACGTTAGAAGGAAATTACTTTTATAACCAGGAACCCGACCTCGGCCGCGACTGGAATATTATTTTACGCATCCAATTGCCGCTCTTCGAAGGCGGGACCGTCCAGGCCCGCGTCGACGAAAGCGAAGCCCGAATGCAGGCGAGCCGGCTTGAGCTGCAACGTCTACGCCGCACGGCGGATTTTGAAACGCGCATGAGCTACAACGACTTCGTATCAGCCGCCGCACGCGTCGTATTATTGCGCGAAAGCCTGCGACTGGCCGGCGCTAACTATCGGCTGCAGCTGCGCGACTATCGACTGGGCATCGTGACGAACCTGGAGGTGCTCGATGCGCTGCGGCGATTTCATCTCGCCCGACTGAATCTGGCCCGCACGGAACTACTGGCCTATACGAACCAGGTGCGTCTGCACGTCGCCGCGGGACGCCTCGACCCGCTCGCGAATTCGACAGGCGATGGCGACGGAAGCACGCGAAACGAAGCAGCCGGCGATGAGGCGAAAACGCCGTGAGTGGACTGCGCATTACCGAGGTCGCGATCCGGCGGCCGGTCTTCGCCTGGATGATCATGTCGGCCTTGATCATCTTTGGAGCGGTTTCGGTTTCGCGGCTGGGAGTCAGCTATCTGCCCGACGTCGACTTTCCGGTGCTTTCAATCGGTGTAACCTGGGACGGCGCGGCTCCCGAAGTGATGGAGGCGGAAGTCGTCGACCGTATCGAACGCCGCATTATAGCCGTACAGGGGCTGAAAGAGATTACGTCGAGTGTGCGCCAGGGTTCCGCTTCGATCAATCTGGAATTCGACATCGACCGCAACGTGGACGTCGCCCTTCAGGAAGTGCAGGCTTCGATTGGCGCGCTGCGGCTGCCGGACGGGGTGGAACCGCCGACCATTCGCAAAAGCAATCCCGAAGACAATCCGATCATCTGGATCGGCATCTCTTCGAAAACCCGCGAACTCAAAGACCTGTTTATCCTCTCGGAAAAAACGATCGCGGATCGCATTCAACTCTTGCCCGGCGTCGGAGAAGTCTTTCTCGGCGGCTCGGCCGAGCGTAACCTGCGCGTATGGGTGGACAACGACAAACTAAAACAATACCAGCTGACGATCCTGGACGTGCAGGAAGCCCTGCGCCTGGAACACAGCGAGTCCGCGGCCGGTTATCTCGAAAACGAAACTTACGAGCGCAATTTACGCGCGCTGGGCGAAGCGGCGACGGCGAAGGCTGTGGGCGATATTCGCATCACCCGTCGCGGCGGCGCGCCGATCTTTTTCTCGGATATTCGCATGCGCGACATCGCGCGCATCGAAGACGGCCTGAACGATCATCGCCGCATTACGCGCGTGACCGGCGGACGCGAAGGGCTTTCGATCGGCATACGCAAACAAATCGGCGCGAATACAGTCGCGGTGGGCGACGCGGTTTTCGCGGAAATCGAAGCGATTCAGAAAAGCGTTCCGGAAGACGTCGAAATTCAGATCAGCTTTGATCGCACGAAGTTTATCCGCGAGTCGATCGCCGAAACGCGTTTTACTCTGATTTTATCGGGAATTCTCACGGCCTTCGTCTGCTGGATCTTTCTCGGCAACTGGAGCGCGACTCTGAACGTCGTGCTCGCGATTCCCACATCGATCGTGGGCACCTTTACCATTCTCTATTTCATGGGGTTTACCCTGAACCTTTTCACTCTGCTCGCGTTATCCCTCGCGATCGGGGTGGTGGTCGACGACACCATCATGATCCTGGAGAATATCATGCGGCACTACGACATGGGCAAGGACCGCGTGAAAGCCGCCCGCGACGGTGCGCGCGAAATCACTTTCGCCGCAGTCGCGTCTTCCGTCGCCGTAATCGCGATCTTTTTGCCGATCGCTTTTATGGAAGGCGTAATCGGCAAATTCTTTTTTCAGTTCGCGGTCACCATGACCGCCGCCGTATGCCTGTCTCTCGTCGAAGCGGTGACTCTGAATCCGATGCGCGCCTCCAGACTGCTGCGCCCGAACCGACGTACGCCGCTGATCGTGCGTGCCACCCGCGGCGTGATCGATCTACTGACGCGAGTCTACCAGGCGCTGCTCGCGCGCGCTCTGCGGGGCCGCTTGCTGGTGTTGGGACTGGCCGCGCTTTTCTTCGGCGGCTCGCTGCTATTATTTCAGATTATCCGTCAGGAATTCGTGCCCGCCCAGGATCAGAGCCAATTCGGGGCGAGCCTGCGCACGCCCATCGGGTCATCCCTGCAGTTCACGAGTAAAACCTTTCGCGAATTCGAAGCTTATCTTTCGCAACAGCCGGAAGTCGATCGCTACGTCGCGATTCTCGGCGGCTTTCAGGGCGGACAGGGAAACCGCGGCTTTATTTTCTTAACCCTCAAACCGCAACAGGAACGCGAAGCCGGCCAGGCCCAGATTATGGAGCGCATTCGCGCCGAGATCAAACGCAACCCCGATTTACGCGGTACGCTCTTTGATTTTTCGGACAGCGGCCTCAGGTCGAGAGGCGGTTATCCCGTTGATCTGAGCATCCGCGGGGGCGACTGGGATACGCTCAAATCCGCTTCGGATCGAATCCTCGAACAACTCGAAGCCGAAGAGATCGTGCGCGACGCGGACACGGACTACCGCGAAGGCATGCCCGAGGTCCGCGTCATTCCCGATCGCACGGCGGCGTCTCTGCGCGGGGTCAGTATGGATTCAATCGTACGGACGCTCGGAACTGCGATCGGCGGAGCCCGCGAAGGCCGCTTCACCAACGACGGCCGCCGCTACGATATTCGCCTGCGACTGGAGGCGGAACAGTGGCGGGACGCCTCCGATGTACGCGCCCTGCAGGTCCGCAACGTCTACGGCGAAATGGTCGGCATGGATCAGGTCACCCGCCAGGAAATTACTCCGACCGTTCAGCAGCTCACCCGGGTGGATCGCCGCCGGGCCATCCGCATCTTCGGCAGCGTGCCGCCTGGAGTTTCCCAGGCGGACGCCGTCGCCCGGGCTCAGGCCATCGCTCAATCCGCGGTTCCGGAAGACTACGAAGTCAAAATTTCCGGCGGCAGCGAAGGGCTTGCAGAAACATTTGGAAGTTTATATTTCGCGCTCTGGCTCGGCCTGATCGCCGCGTATATGGTGCTGGCCGCGCAATTCAACAGCTTTCTGCATCCGATCGCGGTTCTGATGGCGCTGCCCTTCAGTATCTCGGGCGCGCTCGGCGCGCTGTATATCACCGGCCAATCGCTGAATCTGTACAGCATGATCGGCGTAATTCTATTGATGGGTATCGCGAAAAAGAATTCGATTCTCTTAATCGAATTCGCGAACGCGAGTCGCCGGCGCGATGGCTTAAGCGTACACGACGCGTTGCTCGCCGCGGCAAGCGTACGCCTGCGACCGATCCTGATGACTTCGCTCTCTTCGATCGCCGCGGCGCTGCCGCCGGCACTGGCTCTGGGACCCGGCGCTGAGAGCCGCATCCCCATGGCGATCGCCGTCATCGGCGGCATGCTCGTGTCGACAATGTTGACTCTCTTCGTCGTGCCGTGCGTATACAGTTTGCTCTCTCGCTTCGAATCATCTGACTGAAGGCCGCCTCAGGCTCCGGCGAATCGCGCGAGCATCGCGCTACGATGCAAATCGCCCTTCGCCTGAAAAATGAACCGCCCGGCCGGCGCATAACGCACTTCCTGGACGTAGGCGGCGCCCGGCCATTCCGAATCGCCCGCCAGTTCCGCCAGCCTGGCTTCGATTCCGGGCAGAGCCGCCTGGTCCGCGCACAGGATCAACAAACGACCGCCGACGGGATGTGGCAAAACAATACACGGCTCCTGCAGGCCCATTTCGCGCTTTAAGCGCTCTTCCAGTATTTCAGGGTGAAACCAGCGACCGTTCGCCAGCTTAAACGCGAAGCCTTTGCGGGCCCGGTAATAATAGGCGCCCTCGCGCCGCTCGACCAGATCGCCGGTCGCAAAAAACTCGCCTTCGCCGGGGCCGGGAATCAAACCGTCGGGTCCCCACTCGCCCGCGCAGACATTCGCTCCGCGAAACTCAAGTTCGCCGTCGGCCGCCAGGCGCACCTCGCAACCCGTTGGACGTCCCAGGAAATTCGCCGACCATTCGCCGGGCTCGCCCAGCATAATACCCGGTCCCGCCTGAGTTTGCCCGTAACCGGCTCTTAAACGAGTCGCCTTCAACTGCGCGGCCAGTTCCGCGCTGACAGGCGCGCCGCCCACGACGCCCTTCAGCCGCCCGAATTTCGCGTTACCTTCCCCCAGCGCCGCCAATAGACGCGCAAAGAGAGCCGGAACTCCGTTGCAATGAGTAAAGTCCCAGGTTTCGAACAGCTCTCGCAGCGCGGCCGGTTGACGGCCGCCCGCCGGATCGCGAAAGACTTCCGCTTCGAATAATAGCGCGGGTAAAAGTTCGAGCACCAGGCCGAAGGCGTGATACCATGGCAAAACCGAGAGCAAAACGGCCCCCGTGAAGTCCATCTGAGCATGGTGCGAATCGATCACGCTGAACAGGTTACGATCCGTGAGCGCAATCAGGCGCGGCCCGGCGACGCTTCCGGAAGTTCGCAAAAACAGTCGTAATTCCGGCGTTCGCTGCAGACGAGCCTGGCGCGCGCGCCAGGCGGAGAAATCCGGTACATCGAAATCCGAAACGAATAGGCCTTCGGCGCCGGGTACGCAAACCGAATTTGACTGCGAAAAGACCGTGGCCGCGGGATCTACCAGCTCGATCGCCGCATCGTATTCCGCGGCGCTCAGTCCGGGAGGATACAAAACCACGCTCAGCTCTTCGCATAGAGCCGCGATCAGCACCCACAGGAAGCTCTGCGATGGTTCCATCGCAATCAACACACGATCCCCGGAACGCAATCCCGCCTGCCGCATTCCCGCGGTCCAGACCCGCGCGCCAGACCATAGATTGGCGCCAGAGATAATACTCTCACCAAATACAAACACGGGCCGCGGTTTTCCGCGGAGCGCGTCATAAAATCTATTCTTCCAGCTCAAAACTTCACTTCCCGTTTGAATCTCCGCCGCGACAGACCAGACCTTCGACGGGCGGACTGCATCTCATTTTCAACAACGCTCCTTCACCTCCGGCATCAGTCCAGAGTTTTGATATGCAATCGACCTGGTTTTGATAACACCGCGATCACCACTGCGGCAAAAAAATAAATAAAACTTAAGTACCAAACTATATTCCTCGGATCCGTTGAAAAATTAACAAATCTTATACAAACTCGAAACTCACCAGCTCATTACTAGGACTCTAAGAATTATTTAACGTTAAACTCGCATCGCTACGCAAAAAAACTAGAGACGTAACCCCTCGACATGAATAAGTTCCCTCTGCAACAATTGATCAAAGATATAAATTTTCAATACAAACATCTCCGCGCAAGAAATTAACAAGACATAAACTCATGCAATCACCGCAATCCATTTCCTCGGACGACCAAACATCATTTCTTTCAACCCTCTTATCCGGATTCAAAACGGGATCAAAATCAGATTTAGTCGCCAGCGTTCGAAGATCTTCGAGAACCCGACTGATTATTTATTGCATTCTCTTCGCATTGCAGGCGGTGCTGGCCGTCCTGATCGCCGGCGCCGCCGCCAGATACTCATTCTTCTTTCACGCTGACGTCCTCAGCATCGCGCTATTGAGCTTCGCGGGCGTCGGAATCAACGCGGGAACGGATCGCAAAATATTTTTCGCCTTCGCGGTCGCCTCTACGGGCTCCGCACTGATCGCGGCCGCAATTTCGAATTATTCCGAATTCAGCAATCTGCTGCGGCTGGCGACGAGTCCTGTGTTTTCCCTGGGTGCCATCTGGCTGGCGGTAGTCTGGTCGGAGCACGAGACCCGCCTTAAGGCCCGCATACACGAAATGTCTGAGCGGGAACGCGAAAGCGAGGCCGACTCCCGGACCAAGAACGAAGGTATGTCTCTGGCCCTGCTTACCATCGTGCAGTTCGGCGAGCTGGTGCGCGACGTGGTGAATACCATCGACGACAGCGCGACCGCCATGCGGGAAATGCACGATATCTTGCACGGATTCACCGACGGCACCAATCGGATCAGCGACGGGGTCGCCAACCAGAGCGCGGATCTCGGCCAGATTGAAAAGCTCAGCGCGGCCCTCGGTCGCAGCCAGTCCGAAGTCAGCGGCGTCATTGAAGAATTACAGAATTTCACTGCGGACGCGCATACGGACCTCATCGCACTGAATTCCAGCGCCGCCCAGAATATAGCGGTCATCGAGGGCATTCGCGAATCCTTCGGGGAATTGACCCGCATCAAAGACTACGTCGATGAAGTCGCGGATAAGACCAACCTGCTCGCCATCAACGCATCGATCGAAGCCGCACGCCTGGGTTCGATCGGCAACGGTTTCGCGGTAGTCGCGGCGGAAATCGATAAGCTCTCGAATTTCAATCGGGAACAGGGCGAAGCGATCACATCGATCATTCACAAAAACAACGATTTAATCCAGGAAGCGAGCGAAATCGTGCGCGATTCGAGCGACCATCTCGTACGCCAGTCCACGGCCATCGAAAGTCTGAACGCCACCATCGAAAGACTCGCGGCGGTGGGAGCGGCCCACGGATCCAACAGCGTCCAGCTGACCGCGGGCATCGAACAGATCAACGATTCCGGCCGCGGCATCGTCGACCTCGCTACGCAGCAGCGCAAACGCAGTCTGGAAGTCATCGCCATGATTCAGCAGCTCGCCATGGCCACCGACACGCTCCGCGAAAGCACAGATACATTAACGACCGAGTTTACCAACCTTGAGGACCACGCCGCCCAGATCGCGATGATCTCCCAGGGCGGGTAATACAGGAGAAACGAAGAGATGGAACAAGATACGATCGCAGAGACGGGCCAATCCACCGATCAGATCGACGGCGCGGAGGAATTCCGACGTCTTCAGGAAAAATACCAGAGCCAGAGCGCCGACGATCTGATTCGCCACATCGAATCGCTGCAGAACGGCTCTCACAGCGATACAGCCGGAGCACGATTCGATGAACTCAACGAAACGATCGAACATCTGCACGGACAGCTCGGCGCGCTGTACGCGGAAAAAGAAGAACTGGAGCAGCGCATCAGCGCTTCAAACGCCGCGGGCATCATCGAAACCTTCGAAGGACTCGAAGCGCAGTTGGGCCTGTGTTATTCCGAGAAAGAAGCCCGGGCGCTGCGCGGACTCGAAGACGAAATGAGCGCGCTCGACAGCCTGGAACTCCAGCTGCAGAATTTATACAACGAGCGCGAAGTCCTCGAGCGCCACTACGGCGTGAGCGGCTCAGAAGAGATTCGTCTGATGCTCGACAACCTGAACGCGCAGCTCGCCACGCTTTACGAAGAACGGGAAAACTACGTAATCATGGACGGCGACGCGCTGATCATCCAGGGCCCGCGCAAATTCTTTATTAAAAAATCGGACTCTTAACCGAATCAACCAATCAACAACACACCGATACCTACGGAGGATATCAAATGAGCCTGAATACGATGCTCGAAAAAATGCGCGAAACCGGCAAGGCCATGGCCCAGAACAGTTTCGTCAGCGAAGGCGATCTGGAGCGCCTGCCCCGCATGTCGCGCCAGGACATGGATGAACTGCCCTACGGCTGCGTCAAAGTCGACGATAGCGGAACCATCCTGGTCTACAACCGCACACAGTCGGATTTCGCGGGATTTAAGCCCCGGGACGTCGAAGGAAAAAACTTTTTCACTCAACTGGGCGTCTGCACGAACAACGACATCTTCTTCGGAACCTTCAAGAAGGGAATAGCTGAAAACAATCTGAATGTGTTGTTCATGTACACCTTCACCTACAAGATCGCGCCGACCAACGTGAAAGTTCACATGTATCGCGACGATGAAACCCGCAGCAATTTCCTGCTGATCACCAAACGATAGGAGCCGGTTAATGGACGCATTCACGCAAGCCCCGATAAACGGGGCTGAAAAAATCGGACTTGAGGCCGTCGTCGCCGCTCTGACCGGGCCGACTCTGGTTCACAACTGGTCCGAAAGCCTGGAGCAGTCGAATATTTCGATGGAACGCCGGGTCAGCCTGAAGAAATGGATCAGCGAATACCGCGATCAATTCGTAACTCAGCTGCAGGATATCGAATTCGAAGAACAACTCGAAACCATGCTGGCATTGCGCTATATCGAGATTCGGGCCAACTGGAACGGCATCAATACTCAGATCCAGTTTCAGATGTTTCGCGGGCAGGAGCCCGACGCGGATCTGGTCGCGCGGGGTTCGTTGATCTCTTCGATGATCACCGAGCTGGAGAAATTCATCGGGGCCGAAGACAAAGATCAGGTGGACACCTTTCTCGACAGTCCGCTGATCGGCGACGGCGTGGGCCTGATCAAAGTCGATTCGAACAAGGTCACGATTCTGGGCCCCAATCGAGTCCTGATCCAGAAAGGCGGCGACTGAAACCGCCGCGAGCATCGCGCGTGCTACAGACGCAGGACGATGAGCGGGCCGCGTCGGGCCGGGTATGTTAAAAGCATACGCGGGTCCGGCGCCGCGCCGCGCACGCCGGTCGCGCGATTTCAGCAAGAGAAGCAGGAGAACAAAATGGTAACCCGTGAACAAATGGACACCCTCGCGTCGCGCGTGGGCAACGTACTGGAACTGGTCGGCGATTTGCGCATCGAGAACTCGCAGCTGTCGGCCGAGGTCGAGCAGCTCAAATCGCGCCACGATCAGTCCGAACGCAAAATCGAGGAGCAGGCGAAAGAATCCAAGCGCCTGCGCGAACAACTCGAAGAACGCAATCAAAAGCTGAACGAGATGATCGTTCGCGAAGAAGAATTCGAAAACTATATGCTGCAGCTGATCGGACAGGTCGATCACGTCAAGCTGGCGGAATTTCAAAACCAGTTCGCCGAACTGGCCCAGAAGAAAATCAACGGCGATTTCGAAGCGCCCGCGACGCCGGCTCCCGGCGAACCGCTCGAAGTCGTCGACGTATCCTACGGAGAGAACAATATCACCGTAAACCAATCGGAGCTCGTGGAAATCGAAGCGGCGGGCGATATCAATGTCGACGGAGAAGACACGACCGAGATCTTTCTCGACGATCAGGGCGAACTGCAGCGCATCTAAAGGGGCCGCAGCGATTCAGCGGAAGGGATCGATCATGCTTACAAACAACGCGACAGAAAAAATCTTACCGGCTCTCCGATCGGGACGACCGGAAGCGATCCTGCAGGGCCTCGACACAATTCATTTATTCGGTCACAATAACCTGCGAACCTGGCGCGAACTGCGCCGGCTTTGCCGGCATGCGAACGATGCCGTGGCTTATCGAGCGGGCACCGCACTCGCGGCGCTGTACCGCCGCGGCACGGGGCCGGCCATGACGCCGATCGTGCGGCTGGCACCCCGCTTCGCTGCCCGGGAAGGAGATCGCGACGGCGCGACCCTGGCCGGCGGCGAAATTGCAAACAGCGGACGCATCGACCTGGAATTCGCGCGGGCTCGCGGCCCCCTTTTCCAGAACGCCTTTCGCGAAGTCCATGCCAGTATTCAGAGCAATGCAAGCGGCGATGCAAATGCGGTGCGGGCCGTTCGCAAATACTGGCGTTCTCTGCTGGTCGAAATGGGGGTCGCCAGTACCGAAACGCTGGTCTGGCTGTTGGGCCAGGGCGATGCGGCCGCGGAATTCGCTCTGGGAGTGCTTTCCGAAATCGGCGTGCCGGCTGTGGCGGCGGTGCCGGCGGTCGAAGCGATCCAGAGCGGCGATGCTTCTTTTTTGTTAAAGCTACGCGCCTGCCTGGCGCTGGCCCGCCTTCAGCCGCGGCGGGCGGACGAATCGGCGCTGCAGCTGCTCGACTTTTTGCGCAGCCCCGATCTTAGCGTTCGACGCATCGCAATCGAAGCGTTGAACGGTATCCGCCACAATCTGGACCGCGTGGTCCCCGCCGTGGCGACCGCGTACTTCAGTAAGACTGAACCAGCGCTTCGCGACGCCGGCCGTGAATGCCTGACTTCCATGGGAACCGCCGCGTTGCCGGAGTTGCTGCGTTTTCTCGCGGGCGAAATTCCGGGCGACGCTTCGCATCAGGCGCCGACCGAGCCGCTCGAGAAGTCGATCAGCGCCGCAGACATTCTGGAACTCGCAGCGTCGGTATCCGCGGCGCACGGTGCGGCGGCGATCCGCACGATCCTCGCCGATAGCCCGCATACGAATCTGCCGGAGCGGCGCCTGACCACGGCCGTGATCCGCGAAGTGCTCAAGCGGCACCCCGACGATCTAAACGAACTCTGCGCCTGGTGCGCGCAAAACGCCGCACGCACCCTGGAACTGTTGCAGGCCTTCGCGGATCTCAACGGATTGCCCGCCAAGATCGAACGCGAAATTGTGCGCCCGTTTATTTTAAGCCGTCTGGAATCGGCGCAGGACATCGAGCTGCGAGTCACCGCGATCCACGCGCTGTCGGGACGCCTGGACGACGAAAACCTGATCGAAGACTGCATCCCGTGGCTTTCCGACGAGGACTTTCGGGTGCGCGAGAGCGCGGCCACGGTTCTTGGCACCGCCGGGCCGCTCGCCCGCCGGGCGATTCAACCGCTCCTGAACTGCCTCAAAGATAAAACGATCGAAGTGCGCGGCAGCGCGGCTACGGCGCTCGCGAAAATCTCGCCCGACGCCGGCGCCATGTTCCCGGACCTGATGGGCGCCTTTCATCTTCGCGAAAGTCAGGAGACCGCGGGCGAGCGGGCCGGCTTTCATCTGTTGCAGCATCTCAGCGATAAGCTCGCCGACCCGAATCCACGCATCGTCGAAAGGACGCTCGAAAAAATCGCGAACCTCGGACATCGCGGGCTGGGCCTGCTGCCGGCGCTTGGAGTTTGTCTGCGCAATGAAGACCTCTGGGTTCGGGCGCGCACTCTGGAAATTCTAATGGCCTACGGCGAACTGGCCGGCGATCTTAAGCAAGAAGTGCGCGCCTTGTATTCCGATCCCGACTGGTATGTGCGGCAGCTGGTCATGCAGTGCCTGCCCGCCCTCGGGGACGGCGGCGACGCGTTGCCTGTTTTGCTCGAAGCGGCCCACGGCGATCCACACGAAGATGTACGCAAAGAAGCCGTGCGGTCTCTGGGACTGCTGGGCGCGCATGCCAGAACGGCGGCGCCGGAACTGGTGCGTCTGCTGGCGGACGGCGAGCAGGCCGATCTGCACGAGATGGCCGCTTGGAGTCTCGATCGAATCAAAGCCACGATGAACGCAAATGGCCGGGGAGAGCCGACAACGACGACGGCCGCCGGACACGGCGCAGCCACGGAGCAATCACCAATATGAATCGCATCTTAAAGAATCCGCCGCCGGAAAACACCGGCGAATATTCGACTGAAAAAGAAACCGAAAGCGCCGCATCCGTCTTCGCGCTCGCAAAGGACCGCCAGGTGACGCCGGCGGAGATCGTAGAGCTGGCGCGCAAGCGAACTGCACGCGTGCAAATTACGGAAGATACTCGCACGGACATGCTGGACAGCTGCGCCGCCCTGGAAGAGCTCCTGGAGCGGGGCGAAGCGATCTACGGCGAGACCACCGGCTTCGGACCGCACGTGCGCTACGCCCGGGGCGAAGCGGCGAGCGAAACACACGGTCGACATCTACTCGAGCATCTGGGGGCGGGAGCCGGCGAAACGACTCCGCGCGAAATCGTGCGCGCGGCGATATTATTGCGAACGCTGACCATGTCCCGGGGCTATAGCGCGGTCCGTCCCGATATTCTTATTTCATATGCGCGCTTGCTGGAGCTTGATGCCTATCCGGCGGTGCCCGTACTGGGTTCGGTAGGCGCGAGCGGCGACCTGGTGCCCCTCGCCCACATCGCCCGGGCTGTTACCGGTCAGGGGCGCTTTTGTACGAATGAAAGCGGAACGGAACTCCGCGAAGCAGACGATGTGCTGGCGGCCCACGAGCTGCCCGCGATCGAACCCCGCGCGCGCGAAGCGCTGGCGATGACCAACGGCGTTTCATATAGCGCGGCCTGGGCCATCTTCGCGCTCTACGACGCGCGCGTTTTGCTGGAACGCGCCGAAGAGCTGGCGGGTATGATCTATGCCACGCTCGGTTCACCCCGCGCGGCGCTGGACCCCGTGCTGCATTTCGCACGCGGGCACGCCGACCAGGCCGACAGCGCCGAACGCATCGCCGACTTCGCGAAACGTTATACTCGTAACGATACAACGCCCGCTGACCGGCCCGGAGCGAGCGTTGGTGCAGCCGCCAGCGATAATCCGCCCACGGCGGCGACGCCCCGACCGCTGCAGGAAGTCTATTCGCTGCGCTGCATTCCGCAAATCATCGGCGCGGCACGAGCTCAGCTCGCCCATTCCGAATCGCTCCTGAGCGCGGAAATCAACGGCGTGAGCGACAACCCCGCGATCTATCGCGACGCGCAGGGACGCGCGCAGGTGGCTCACGGCGGCAATTTTTTCGGACAGCAAATCGCCTTCGCTGCAGACGCAATCAATCAGGCAAGTACGCAGCTCGGGTTGCTGATTGAGCGCCAGATCGCGCTCTTGTGCAACCCGGCGCAGAACGGCGGCGCGCCGCTCCTCCTGGCCGGCACCCGGGGTCTCGACAGCGGGCTGGCCGGCGCCCAGCTCTCGGCCACCGCAATTGTCGCAGAAATGAGGCTGCGCTGTCAGTCGGCGAGTACGGCGACCATCCCCACGAACGGCGACAACCAGGACATCGTATCGATGGCCACCCTGGCGGCGCGCTCCGCGGCGAAACAGAACGAATATCTCGCGTCGCTGCTTGCCATCCTGGCGATAGCGATCCGGCAGCTCAATTATTTGCGGGCCAGCCGGCAGGCGCCCGGCGACGCCATTCAGCTTCCCGGCTGGCTGCAGGCGATCGCGCCGCTGCCTCATGATCGCGCGTTGCAGGACGACATCGCGCAGCTGGCTGAACGATTGCGGGCCCGCTGAATCGATCAGCGAATCGCGCGCGTTAGACCAGGCGTTCGCGTCGAGCGCCGGCGGCTTTGATCTCTTCGAACAGAGCGCGGCGCTGGCCTTCGGTGGCGTCGAGGTACTTAAAGAGCCATCGCCCGCCGCCGCCCTGGCGGGACGGCAGGACGATCCCCCGGCAGCGCAGGGCGAATCCGCGCGGCAGCACCAGATCGATCTCCCAGACTTCCTGGCCTTCCAGCAGTTGAAAGCTTCTGCTCTCGGCCTGGTCTTCCGTAAAAAACAATATCGCGCGATCTGAAATCAGCTTCGTCACGCCTTCAATCTGAACCGGGCTCTCCGGCGCCGGAACTTCTTTTGGGCTGACTTCTTTTGGGCTGACTTCTTCAGGGCTGACTTCCGCCTGCCCGGCCTCTGCCGCTTCCGCGCTTTCCTGAATATCTGCGGCATCGGCATCTGTACTTTCAAGATGCACGGGGGGCGCCGGAGGCCACGGGCTCAAGGTCAGCGGCGCCTCAATCTCCGCCATAAGATGCTGGTTGCCGGATGCCTGGATGCGCCCGGCTTCGCCGAAGACCACGGTCTCACGCCCGGCCCGCAGAATGCGTCCCTCAATCAGAAAGCCGCCCACGGCGGGTCGATACACGTACAGCCGTGCAGTCGCACCGATCGCGCCGTTGTTCGGCGGCGGGTGCCAATCAGGCACGCCGATCCAGATCTCGTCGACGTCGTCCTTGCGCCGCAGAACCGTTGCCAGCCGCGGATCCTGTCCGGCTTCAAATTCAAGACTGCAGACCTCACCCGGCTGAACGTCATGCAGCGTCTTAATCTCCAGTTGAAAATCGGCGTTCGGAAAGAGACTATCGAAAACCCGCACCCGCCGGCGCAGCTCCCGGGAAGACCGGCCGACCGGTTCCATTGCCAGCAGATAATCGTGAAGCTTCGAATGAAAAAAGCGGCGATCGCTCGTGACCTGCAGAGTCTCGTCCCCGCTGAGACTATCAAAGAATCCGCGCAGCAGTTTGAGATCGTCGCCGCGGACCCGATGGCGCAGGGCGTACTGCATCAACACGGACCAGCGCGCGTCCCGGCGGCCGGCGCGGATATAGATCCAGCGGGTAAGAAAGAAAACCAGCAGCACGCCCGCCAGAAAGGCGACGCCGAATGTTATATGGCCGCCGCCGACATCGGGCCAGGTTAAAAGATCTCCGGGCATGCCCGGATTATAACCGGTCCCGCGGCACGGTCAACGCAAGAATGCACCGGAGGCGAAGCCGTGCGACTGATTTAACGCAGGCTCCCCGCGTCGGCCCAGCTGTAAAAAAAGCCGGCTCATGACAGGCCGGCCTTTTCAGCACGCTTTCCGGGTTCAGCCTCGACTGCACCCGGAGCGCGAATGTATTTCGTCAGGGGCTGCGCTTTCAGAAAACGCAGCGTTTTTTCGCGATCAGGCGAACCAGCGCTTCTTCGCTTCATCGCCGACATCGATGCCGGTGACTTTCGCGCGCTGAACGATCGTCCAGAATCCGCGATACGTCGCGCGATCGTGCAGTTCGCCGTCGTGCTGGATCGGACCCCAGTTTGCGTCCTGTGCGGCGAGCAGTACGTCGACGCCTTTCTTGACTTCGGACATATCCGGCTTCATCGCTTCGACGATCGCATCGATCTGCGTGGGATAGATCGACCACATGCGCAGGAATCCGAATTCGTTGCGGGCGCGTTGCGCGTCGGCCAGGGTTTGATCGTAGTTTTTCAAATCCAGCGTTACGTTATGCGCCGGAACGACGCCGTAACCCAGTGCCGTGCCCACGACTTTCGCCTTCGCGCGGCGCAACAGCTCGTGGTCGAACTGACCCGGGCTCTTCATATTCGAAAGCGCGATGGCGCCCTGGTGGCCTGAGATGAAATCCATCAGGCCGAAGTCGAGGACCTGCATCCAGGGCAGAGCCGCGATTTCTTCGACTTCGCGCAGCGCGCCATGAGTTTCAATTAGTACGTGAATCGGAATTTCGCGTTTCAGACCGGCTTTCGAAGCCGCGTTCTGAATGTACTCGATCATTTCTTTGACCTGATCGGCGGCGGTCGGCTTGGGAATGGTAATATAGGTCAGGTTTTCGCCCGCGCCGGGCACCAGAATATCCACATCCTGCTTCCAGAATTTGTTCGAGTAGTCGTGAATGCGAACGCCGGCCATGCGATGCTTGTTGTGCTCGCCGTTGGTCAAACGTACGATCATTTCCGCGTGGTCTTTTTCCTGCCCCTGAGGCGCGCCGTCCTCGCAGTCCTGTGTTACGTCGAAAACCGGCCCTTTGTCTTCCTGAAAACCGAAGGCTTTCAGGATCATTTTTTCGTTCCCGGCGAAATGCTCGCAGCTGGGAATAACGGGGAATTCTTTTTCGCCCGCGAATAAGGCCTCTTTGGGATGGGTCATTCTGGATCTCCGAATATATTGCGTTTTAGCGAAACGCCGTCCGGCATTTCATGAAACGCAGTCAGATTTCCAGAGGGCCCTGGCGGGGCAAGCCGGAATTCCGGCCGAGAGCGAGGCGGAGCGACGAAGCATCGACAGCGGCCGAAGCGTCTTTGGAGCTATACCAACAGCCTGGAACGACGGTCAGTTATTGTGCAGGTCCTGAATTCCGGAATGATCGCCAAAGATGCGCTGAGTCGCGGCGGCGCTCTTCCAGTCGCTATAGAACTGGTGCAACAGGAAGGTATTCATCATCAGCTTCAGATATTCCAGGCTGGGCTTCGCCTGCTTGCGGAGATTGCGGACTCGTTGTCTGTGATTCATACAGCCTCACCCGCGAGATTCTGGCTCTCCGCAGTCAGGGGGCGACGGCGAAGCTTCGTTTCGACGGGTCGCCGTATTGGACGAGGAAGCTTGAGTTTTCCATACGAAAATCTGATGGAAAGTCAATAAATGACAGATTTGGGCACGAAAAAGTCCGTACAGCAGTGCATCGATCGATTTTGCCTCCCATTCAGGTCGGAGGCCTCGCACGGCGGAGCAGAGAGAGATGGCGCAGGGGAAAGCTGAACCGGATTACATGCCCAGCTGCCACTGGTTGATCTTGTTGCGCTGGTCGTAGTGCGCGGCGATTTCCATATCCATGCGGTAGAGCGAGCTGCGCAGATCTTCGGCGAAGGTTCGCAGACCCTGTAGTTGGATTTCGGGAGCCGTCTTTTCAAGGCTGCCGCCCTTAACGAAGTTCTGTCGCATTGTATGCAATTCTACGGACTGAATATGCGGATTGTACATGCGCATCACTTTCCGGGTCCACTGCCCTTCGACGTAGATGCTCTGTACGAGTGCGTCGAGCACGATGCAATCCAGCTTGCCGTCATCCGGACGAAAATGCAACGCGATCACTTTCTGGGAGTTCACGTAGATCCCGTCGCGCCAGACGCCTGGCTTGTCTTCCAGCTTGATCTCTTTGTAATGTTTGCGCTCAACTCCGGGTTTCGCGCGCATCAGCTCGTCGTATTTTTCTTCGACGTTGCCGATGGCCGCTCGCACGTTCTCAACCTCAATGCGCAGGAGACGCTCCATCTCCTGACGGTACTGACCTTCTTGAGGGTTATTACCCCAGGTGTGACGATCGAGAATCAGCTCGCCGTGGTTGGTCTCCGGCTGCTTTTCACGATTCGGGCATTTGCGCAGGCTGTCGTTGGGGCGCAAAGTCTGCAGCTTCGCACCTCCGGACTGGGCTTGCAGCCCGCTCCATTCTGGCCCGAAAATATAAACGCCGCCGATCAGCGCAGCAAGCGCGAAGCTCGCGGTCAGCGTTTTAGTGAATCCTACTCTGCGCACAAACACTTCAGACGCCTCTTGCATAATAGATTAGACTATATTTACCGGAATACAACTACATTTTTTAAAGTGATTCGTCGTTTTCGCCGTCTGCGACAACTTCCAGCAGCAGCTCTTCGCGCGTCGTAAGATCGGCGTCCGCGACTTCGACAGTCTTTTCGTAGCTGTGCGGCAGACCGTCGCGAATCTGCTGGGCCAGCTCGAGAGTCTGCCGGCTACCTTCCGGATCTTCCTGAAAAAATGCGACGCACAATAGCGCGCGCAGTCGATTGCGAATTTCGCGCAGTTCATCTTCGGCTTTCGCCTTCGCATCTGCCTTCGAAACGCTCTCGGCGGCGACCGCCAGGCGGGGCAGTTCCGGTAAGTCCAGTCGCGTTTCCAGCAGAGCCAGGATCCGCTCTTCCAGAATATCCAGCCGTTCGAGCGAACCCTCCTCGTCCGCGTCGATCGCCTCGCCGGCGGCTTCGATGGCCGCCACGAGATCGCCGTCAGCGAGTTCGGCGGCAAACCAGCTGAGCAACAAGAAGCGCCGCTCCAGCAAACTGAAGCGCGGCTCCGGCTCGCCGAAGAGTCCGTCATAGGGATCGTGCCAGGCGCCCTGACCCGCCTCGCCTCCGGGATGCTCCGGCGCGTCTTCGTGCGATGAAACGCTCACTCTCCCGCTCCACTGGCGGTGACGCGCCAGCCCGCGACGGCCAGACAGATCCAGGCCGCCAGCCACGCGACACCGCCGATCGGGGTGATACGTACCACGAATTTTACATCGGCCAGGGTGTACAAATACAGGCTGCCGCAAAAGAGCAATATTCCCAGCAGAAAGAGCACACCCGCCGTGGAAAGCAGGCGCTGCGGCGGCGGACGATGCGTCGCCCCCGCACCGGAGACCCCGGCCTCCGAGCGCATCGCCAGCATGTACAGGAGCAGGCCCACGCCGAGTAGAGCCAGCGCGTGGTACATCTGATAGCGCACGGCGACTTCGAATACTTCGAAGGCGCGCTCGGACAATCGCGCTTTGAGCGCGTGGGCCCCGAATGCGCCCAGGGCCACCGCCAGCGCGCCGGCCACGCCGCCGAATAACAAAAACCATCTTTCTCGCAGGATCATGGGGGCAGATTCCCGTTCGGGCTCCGGGCGGAAAGTAAAATGACAGCAGCGCTCGTCTTTGTTATGCTGTTTTTTGTATGCAATCCCCCGTACAGAAAACCGTGCAAAAAACGGAAATCCGCGATCCGGAAATCTTCGAAGTCGACGGCGTCCGCGTAGCGCACTACCAGAACGACAGCTTTCTGACGAATATTCAGATTCTGACCGGCGTCGGGTCCGCGGCCGAAAGCAAAGACATCATGGGGCTCGCGCATATCCTCGAACACATGTTCTTTAAGGGCTCGACCAAGCGTCCCGGAGGCACGAATATTTCGCGGGCCGCCAACGACATCGGCGGCAAAATGAACGCCTATACGACCTACGATCATACGGTTTATTATATCACCGTGATGAACGACGCCTTCGAGGAGGGCTTCGACATTCTCGCGGACATGTATCAGAATCCGCTCTTTCCCCAGGCCGAATTCGACAAAGAGCTGAATCCGATTTTGAGCGAGTACCGCGAACGCGAAGACGATCCGGAAAGCTTTCTGGTCGAACGTTCGCTCGCGCAGTACTTCGGCGACGCCTATCATCCGATCATCGGAACCGAGGAGACCATCAAAGGCGCGACGGTCGAAGGCATGCACGCCTTCAAGCAGCGCTACTACGGCGGCAACAACTGCCTGGTGTCGATCACCGGCGGCGTCGATCGCGAAAGCGTGGTGCGGACCATACGCGAATTGTTTCCGGCCACCCCCGCGACCGAAGCGCCGCCGCAGCGCAGCGTCGACCACCTGGCGGGGGAACTCACACTCAAAAAGGCAGGCATTCAAGAAGCGTATTACAATCTTTTTTTCCCGGCGCTGCCCCCCGGACATCCCGACCGCTACAAGCAGGATATGATGAACTATCTTCTGGGCGGCAACGACTCGGCGCTGCTCTTCGAACGCGTACGCGAAGAGCTGGGCATGTCCTGCTACGGCATCTATTCCTGGAGTATGCGCCACGAACCCTTTTCGCTGGTGGGCATCTCCTGCGGCATCGCGCCGGAAGAACTGGATCAATTGCACGGCGAAGTCGAAGATCAAATTAAACGCATCTGCGATTCGCCTCTGGGCGAAGATCGCCTGCGCCGCGGCAAAGCTTCGCTGCGCACCAGCCTGGCCGCGAAGTCGGAAACCTCAAACGGGATGGGCGGCATGCTGGGCGTTCCGATTCTACGCGGCGAGACGGAAAACCCGGTCAAGAAAGCTCTGCGCGAAATCGAGTCGATTACTCTCGAAGACGTGCTCGCCCAGGCGCGCGCGACGCTCAGCGGGCCCATGTTCAAATCCATTCTCCTTCCGGAATGATCCCCCTGCTCGACGTGCAGTCGGCCGCTGCGGCCATTCGCGCCGGCCGTCTGATCGCCATGCCGACCGAAACCGTGTACGGACTCGGCGGCGACGCTCTCAATCCGGAAGCGGTCGTCCGGATCTTCCAGGCCAAAGGCCGCCCGCGCTTTAATCCGATCATCTGCCACTTAGCGGACGCCGCAGCGGTCTTCGCCTACGGTCGTCGTTCCCCGGCCGCCGAGAGGCTGAGCGCTTTCTGGCCGGGCCCGCTGACCCTGCTTTTACCACATGAAAATCGCATTCCTTCTATAGTAACGGCCGGTTCGCCGCTCGCCGGCTTTCGCGTGCCGGACCATGCGCTGGCCCTGGAATTCCTGCGGGCCTGCGAAACCCCGGTCGCCGCGCCGTCCGCAAACCGCTCCGGACGACGCAGCCCGACCACCGCCGCGATGGTCCAGACGGATTACGCCGACGCCGCTTCCGGCGGCGGCATCGCCGGGATTCTCGACGGCGGTCCCTGCGAAGTCGGGTTGGAATCCACGGTCGTGGCGATCGAATCAGAAGAACCGCCGGAACCGCCGACGCTTCGGATTCTGAGGCCCGGTGGAATTTCGCGCGAAGCTCTGGAGCGCGCTGGCTTTAGAGTGCTGGCCGCGGAAGATCCGCCGGCGTCAGTTGCGCACGCAGAGGGTGAAGGCGATGCCCCGCTCCACGCTCCCGGTCGCCTTCTGAAACACTACGGGCCCGGCGTGCCGCTGCTTCTGATCGAACGCGAACGCTCAACCAATGCTGCTGACCGGGCGGAGCGCTTGCATTCATCGGACGCGCGGCGCGACGCCATCGACGCCGCGTTGCGCGAACTCAATCCCGACGCGCATCCGCTTACCTGGCTGGGTTTCGCCGGCCGCGCGGCGCCTGTACCCTGCGAAACCAATCTGGATCTTTCGGCCACCGGCGATTCCGCGGAAGCGGCGCGCGAACTCTTCGCGTACTTCGATTCGGTCGCTCGCTCGAGTTCTCATCAGACGGTAATCCTCTGCGAAACGCTCCCGGAGGCGGAACTCGGCGTAGCGGTGAATGATCGTTTGACGCGAGCCGCGGCGCGCATTATCCCGGCGGTGCAGCGGTAGCGGCTGCGATCCAGCGAGGCATCCTCATATCCGCGGCCGTTTCGATTCAGTACGAATACTATGAAGACAGACCAACTCAACGCGCAAGATCTGGAGGCGCTCTTCGATCGCGCAAGCGGCGCTTACAAAGAGCTCCAGCATAAAATCACCACGGCCATCGAAGCTCTGGAAGCCAGCGGCGACGCTTTTCAACTCGACGAAGGCGCCCCGGAAGTTGAGTTGCAAGCGGCGAAATTTATCGAAGACAACTGGCGCGGAGACCACAGCGGTGAATTGAAACTCGGCGGCGGCGGACGCACGCGAGTACTGAACGAAGGCCGCATCTTCGAAAAGGGCGGCGTCAATTTCTCAGACGTGCACGGGGTGTTCAGCGAAGAATTCGCGCGCAAGATGCCGGGCGACAGCCGGGAGTTTCGCGCTTCCGGCGTATCGCTCGTGCTGCATCCCCGCAATCCACATGCGCCGACCGTGCATGCGAATTTTCGTGTGATTCGCCGTGGACCGCCGGAAAAAATCGAGCGACTGTGGTTCGGCGGCGGCGCGGATCTAACACCGCACTATCTGTATGCCGAAGACTGCCGGCACTTTCACCGCCAGTTTTTCGAAGCCTGCGGCCGGCATGCGGAAGTCGCCGATTACGCCACCATGAAGCGGGCGTGCGACGAGTATTTTTATATTCCACATCGCGGCGAAGCGCGAGGCGTGGGCGGCATCTTCTATGATTATCGCGACGAGCGCTTGCCCGAAATGCTGGCCTTCAGCGAAGACGCCGGCGCGGCGTTCATCGAAGCGTACGTCCCGTTGATTGAGAAGCGCGCGGCACAGGCCTATACGAAGCGGCAGCGCGAATTTCAGCTCTGGAAACGTGGGCGCTACGTTGAATTCAACTTAATTTATGACCGGGGCACCATCTTCGGCTTGCGTACGGGCGGGCGGATCGAATCGATTCTCATGAGTCTGCCGCCGCTGGTGGCCTGGCATTATAATTTTCAGCCGGAACCCGGGTCGGCAGAAGCGGAAATCATGCAGACTCTGCGCGAACCCGTCGAATGGCTGGAATCATAGCCGCATCAGAAACACTGACCGGCCCGCGCCGTTCTGATCGCTGCAATTATCGCTGCTGGCCGTGCTTGAGAATTTTTAATGCTTCAAAAAATCTTAAAATTTTTCGCGCCGCGTCGGTCGGGCGCATTGGCGACGATTCCCCCGAATCGAATCGGCCGCGCGCAGACACGCACGATCTTTATCGGCGACGTGCATGGCTGCCTGACGGAACTCGAAGCCATGATCGAACGGCTCGCGCCCACGGCCGCCGACCGCGTGATTCTGCTGGGCGATCTGATCAATCGGGGGCCGGACTCCGCGGGCGTGGTGAAATTCGTCGAGCGCCGGGGTTATGAATGTTTGATGGGCAATCATGATTACGAATTCGTTAGCAACCCCGGTCGAAATCCGGCGACCAGCGCGCTGGCGAAACAACTGGGCCCGGCGCGTATGGACTGGATGCGCGGACGGCCGCTCTACATCGAAGACGATCGTTTTATAGCGGTGCACGCGGGTCTGCAACCCGGCCGGCGGCTTTCGCGCTCCGCGCCGGGAATTCTGATGAATATCAGAACCTGGGATGGCGTCGGGATCCGTCTGAGCGATCCCGACAATCCGCCCTGGTATGATTTTTATCGCGGCGCGCGCCCGGTATTCTACGGTCACTGGGCCCGCCGGGGACTGAATTTGCGAGAAAAGACATACGGCCTGGATTCGGGTTGCGTCTACGGACGCAGTTTGTCAGCTTACGTTCTGGAAACCGAAGAGTTGATTCAAATCAAAGCGGCGCGGACCTATTATGTCCCGCCATCTCTTCGCAAGCAGGAACAAGCGAGATGAGCGGCAGCGAACACACAGCGGCGAATCCGGAAGCGACGGCCCAGGAGAATCGCCGGCTGCGGGCGCTGCTCGACAGCTTCGCACTCCTCAATTCTTCGCTGGAACTCGATACCGTACTGAAAAACACTCTGACCACGGCCTGCGACTTGATGGCCGCGTCGGTCGCGTCGATCGCCCTGATCAACAACGATGGCACCGAACTCGAATTTCTGGAATCCAACGACCCGAATTTCGATAAACTTAAAAAACTATCCGTTCCGCTGGGCCAGGGCGTCGCGGGCACGGTCGCCATCAGCGGCAAAACCGAACGCATCGAAGATATTCACCAGGATTCCCGTTTTTATCAAGAGATCGACCGCGCGCTCGGCCAGACGACGAGCAGCTATCTGTGTACGCCGCTGGTATTCGAAGACCGCATCATCGGTACGCTGCAGATCATGAACCGTCGTCCCGAACTGCAGCAGGGCGACAGCTTTACGGCCGAAGACGAACCGCTGGTCGAAGGTTTCGCGCGTCAGGCGGCCCTCGCGATTCAGAACGCCAGGCTGCACGAACTCAAACTCCAGCAGCGCGCATTCGATCTGGAGATGCAGGTCTGCGCCGAAATTCAGGCGAATCTCTTTCCGAGGCACGTACCTGAAATTCCGGGCTACGAACTGTACGGCGCGTCGGTTCCCGCCCAGCAGGTCGGCGGCGATTATTATAGCTTCGTGCAGCGCCCGAACGGCACCTGCGACGTGGTGCTGGCGGATGTATCCGGTAAGGGCCTGCCGGCTTCGTTGATCGTTTCGGATTTTCATACCGGCTACCAGCTTCTGGTGCAGCTCGACGATCCCATCGAGCTTTCGTTTAATAAATTGAACGCGCACCTCACCGAGACCCTGGTCACCGGCAAATTCATCACAGTCTTCGCGGTGCGGATCATTCCGGGAGAGGATCGCCTGGAGTACGTCGTGGCCGGTCATCCGCCGCCGTATATTATTCGCGCGAACGGCGAAATCGAGGAGCTGAGCCGCACAGGCCCCGTGCTGGGATTGATCGAAGTGCCGTTCTCGAAAGGCGAAATCGAAATGTACCCCGGCGATATCCTGCTGGCTTTTTCGGACGGCTTCAGCGAAGTGCACGACGCGAGCGAAGAGCTGTACGGCGAAGATCGCATGGCGAAATTCGTGCAGGAGTTTCGCACCGAGAGTCTGGCGAGCATTCACGAGCGCCTCAAAGCGGACGTCGACCGTTTTCGAGACGATATTCCGCTCCCGGACGATATGACGATCAACCTGATCCGTCGCCTGCCCGGCTGATTGCGTGAAACCCAGAACGACGCGTTTTCTCCTGTTGGTCGTCGGCGGCGTGACGGCGCTCCTGAGCGGACTGGCCGCGTTGCGTTATCATGATTCGCATACGCCGCCGGACGAAGCGACTGTTTCCAGGCCCGCGCAACAAGAGAGCACTGCGGCGCACGAATCGGCGGACTGGTTCAGCGTTCGCAATTCCGAAGGGCTCTCTTTTTTAACCCGCCGCCGGCCGGGCATCGATCACCTCATCGTCTACGCCGGATTCGGCGCGAACGGAGTGGCGGAGCTGAACGCCGAGGCCCATCGTTTCGCCGACGCCGGATTTAATATTATAACGCATCGTCGCCGACTTCCGGATCCCGACGGGAAAGCGTCGACCCCGGAAACGTCCGCAGCCCGGGCCGCGGAGGACACCGGCGCGGATCGGCCGCCGTTGAATGAAAACGAGCTGCGCGAGTTTTTGGGGCTGAGCACTTCCCGACCGGGTTATCGCAAGCGTCTGCTGGTATTGCCCGGAAGCCGCCTGGCGGAAGGACTCGAATTTCTGGCGGGAGCCCCCCGCAGCGTCGCCACGGTCATCGTGTTGCGTCCGGGCGACGCTCTGCGCGATCGCGCGCGCGTTTTAAAGAGCGCCGCGCTCTTGCCGGAGGAGCTGCGCGTCTTGTGGGTCGCCTCGATCGAGGGCCGCGAAGGCGCACGCGCGCTGCGCCTGCAGGCGGCGTTGCGCCGGGCTCGCGTCGCTCCCGAACTGAAGCTCCTGCGATTGCGTACCCTGAGCCTCCCGCGGGGCCCGCAGCGAAGCGGCTTTCGCCTGGCCTTGAGTGAAACGCTCTACTATGAAGTGCTACTGGAGCGCCTGGCTCCAGTCTGGCACAGCGCCACGAAGGTTTTCGCGGGCGGCTGCGGACCGCAGCCAGGCTATCCGTCCGCATATTTCGCCGCCAACGCGGAAGTCAGCGCCACCCCGGATCGCGATTTTTGCCCGCTGTTTTTGCGACGCCCGGACACGACGCTGTATCGCGCGGAAGAGATTCGCGACGACGGCTCCTGCATGTACCGTCGGGCGGACAGCCGCGCGCGGCTCTATTGCGAATACACGCGCGAGTGAGGACCGCAGGCCCGCTCGACGATGGGGCGCTTAAAACAACATCGCCTGTTCGTTGCGGGCGGCGGATTTACGGCCGCCTCTGGATTTACGCCGGGTGTCTTCGCGATCGCGCTCCAGATCCTGTTCCAGCTCGACCAGCTTCTGTTCGGCGCGGGCCAGCACCGATTCCGGCAGGCCCGCCAGGCGCGCCACGTGAATGCCGTACGAACGATCCGCCGCGCCTTCGCGCACGCGATGTAAAAAGATCACCTGCCCGTCGCGCTCCTGCACGTCCATCGTCAGATTAAAGATGCCTTCGCGTTCGGCGAGCGCCGTCAGCTCATGATAGTGGGTCGCAAATACCGTGAGCGGCTGCGGCCCGTCGGGATCGGTGAGGTACTCGACGATCGCCCAGGCGAGTGAAATGCCGTCATAGGTCGAGGTGCCCCGGCCGACTTCGTCCATGATTACCAGACTGCGTTCCGTGCATTGATTCAGAATGCGCGCGGTCTCCAGCATCTCCACGAAGAACGTGGATTCGCCGCGGGTCAGATTGTCCTGCGCGCCGATGCGCGTGAAAATTCGATCGGCGACGGGCAGGCGCGCGCTTTTGGCGGGTACAAACGATCCGACCTGCGCGAGCAGCTGAATCAAACCGAGCTGGCGAATATAAGTGGATTTACCGGCCATATTCGGCCCGGTGATTACGGCGAACGATCGCAATTCGCTGTCCAGCCGCACGTCGTTTGGAATGAACTGCTCGCCCGACTCCAGATACTCCTCGACCACGGGATGCCGGCCGGCTTCGATCGCGAGCTCGCCCGCAGTTTCGTCAGTCAGCTCCGGCCGCGTCCAACCGTGGCGCACCGCCTGGTTGGCCAGGCTCAATAGAAAGTCGATGCGCGCGATTTGCAGCATCAGCGTTTTAATGCGATCGCCGTGTTCGAGAAACAGGCCGCACAGATCCTGGAAGATGCGGGCTTCAACCCGCGTAATGATTTCGTCAGCCTCGAGCAAAGTCGTCTGCAATTCTTCGAGCCGTTCGCTGGTAAAACGTTCGTATCCGACGAGAGTCTGCCGCCGGCGATAATCGGCGGGCGCCTGATCGGCCTGCCCCTTCGAGATTTCGATGAAATAGCCGTGGATCTTATTGTACTTCACCCGCAGCGCGGTGATGCCTGTCTTTTCGCGCTCTGCGGTTTCGAATTCGGCGACCCACCGGCTGCCGCGCAACGAAGCCTCCCGCGCCCGATCCAGTTCTTCGTCGACTCCGTCGCGCACGAACGGAGCGTTGTGTAAGATGGCCGGCGGTTCGTCGACGACCTGCTGCTGCATATGCGCCGCCAGCTCGAGCAATTCTTTGCCGACAGCGATGAGCGATTCCCGACCCGGTTTCGCGGATTTCGATGCGCGGCCGCCCGCGTTTTCCGCGTTTCCGTCAAAGAGCAACTGCAGGGCTTCGCCCGCCCGGACGGTCGTCCTGAGCGACGCGAAGTCCCGCGGCTGTCCGCGGCCGGTCGCCATGCGCGATAGCACCCGTTCCAGGTCGTAGACTTTTTTTAGTTCAGCGCTGAGATTCTCCCGTAAAGCGATATCGCCCGCCAGGTCCTGGACCAGGTTCAGGCGTCCTTCGATTTCGTCCCGATCCAGAAGCGGCCCGAGCAGGGCTTCGCGCAGAAAACGTTTGCCCGCCGGCGTATGACAGCGGTCGAGTACGCCGAAGAGGGTCCGCGACGTGCCGCCTTCCTGGGTATTGTGCAGAAGGTCCAGATTGCGAATGCTCTGCTCATCGAGCAGCATATAACGATTGCGAATTTCACGAAAGACCGGCGGTCCCAGGCGCACGTCGTCGCCCGGGAAATTGTAAGTCACATAGTGTATGACCAGCGAAACCGCGCCCAGGGCCCAGGCCGCGTCGTCGGCGAAACCAAGTCCCTTCAGATTGCTTTTGAATTTCTGTTCGATCTGGCGGCGGCCTTCGGTGGGCGACGCCTTCCAGTCTTCGACCGGCACGCAGGCCTCTTGCGCATCCGTAAAAATCGCACGCAGTCGTTTGATCGATTCCGTCGGCGCGAGAATTTCGCGGGGCGCGTATTTGTAATAATAATCGCGCAGGACCGTACGCAGCGCCGCGTCCGGACCGGCGCTGTCCTGGACCGATCCGTTCTGGCCCTCCGCGTCCAGCTCGACTTCCTGACAGAAAAAATCGCCCGTCGAAACGTCGCAGAGCGCGAGCCCCACCCGATCTTCGCCGGGCACCACGCTCATCAGAAAATTGTGACCGACTCCGTCTAATAGCGATTCCTCGACCAGAGTCGCGGGAGTCATCACCCGTCGCACGCGGCGTCGCATCAGCTTCGGGTTTTCCGGATCGGCTTCCTGTTCGGCGATCGCGACCCGTTTGCCGGCGGCCAGCAGGCGCGCGAGATAGGTGTCCGAGCTGTGATAGGGCACGCCGGCCATCGGGATTTCGTTCTGACGTTTCGTGAGAGCGACGTCCATGATCGGCGCGGCGATTTGAGCATCTTCTAAGAACAGTTCGTAGAAATCCCCCATGCGAAAAAAGAGGATGGAGTCGGGGTATAGCTTCTTGATTTCGAGAAACTGCCGCATGAAAGGCGTGTCCAACGGGTCCTTCGGCGCGGCGGCGGACTTCCCGCTGCGGGTCTTTTTTTTGACGTGCTTCATGAGAGACTGCGAGTGATCGGCGCCGGCGCCCAAAACTGAGGTCGGCGGCGACCGGGTGGGCAGCCTCCCGGATTATGTCCGCCCGCGCAACCAATCGCGGACGGATAGCGGCTCAAGCGCGAAATTATTTTACCGGACTGGTTTCAACGGCCGCCAGCGTCCAGCGTGCGTATCGCGTGCACAAATCGCCGCAGTCGACCGGGGTCCTTGCGACCCGGCCGGCCGGGGAATTCAATGCCCGAACTCACATCCGCTCCCGCGGCGCCGCTCGCGAGCAATGCCTCGCGCACGTTTTCATCGTTCAGGCCGCCGGCCACCAGGAAGGGCCGGCGCAGTTCCGATACGAGCCCGGGGGCGAAACGCCGGCCCGTGCCGCCGGCCTGGCCCGGCACATAGGAATCCATGAGCCACAGAAATCGGTCTCCGTAACGCGCGGTCAGAGCCGTATCGGTGACCGGCTCGCGCACTCGCACCACGGGCCAGATCGCGGGAATCCGGGGACCGGGTCGCGCGCCGGCGCCAGAGCTCTGGTAGCTGCTTTCCGGACCGCGGGCTTTCTCGAGAGACGCGATGAAACCCGGCCCCTCCACCAGTTGTAAAAAATCAAGCGGCGGCAGCGATCGCAGCATTCGGTGAATCTCCGGGACGGAATTGTCGGCCAGTACGCCCACGTGCCGGATCGCGGGATCTGCGCGCCGGATTTCGCGGATCAAACGGCCGGCGAGCTCGACCGGAATGCGTCGGGGACTGCGGGGCGAAAAGATCCAGCCCATGAAGTCGGGCCGGCAGGCCGCCACTCGCCAGGCATCTTCGGGGTAACGATTCCCGCAGATTTTGATCCATCTGGAAGCGCGATGGCCGGAGGTCAGCATGCGGATAGATGCGCGTCGCCCAGCCCGACCGTCAGCAGAAAAAATCGATTTACGACCCCCCGGCCCGTGTTACACTCGCTATTCCGAAATCCCGCGGGACCACATGAGCGAAGCCTCCGATACACAAAAGCACCCTGACCCCGATCATATCGGCGATGCGATTCTCGAAGAACAAATCGACGCAAAGCTCGCGAGCCTGAGCGAAAATCACCGGTACTACCAGACACGCATTCTGCGACTGGAGCGCCGACGCCTGGAAATTCACGCGCGCAAACGTATGACACGGCGCTACCAGGCATCCTGCTATACTCCCGACCAGCTGGCACACCAGCTGACCCGGGAACTGGCCCCCGCATCGCCCGCGAACGGGCCCGACCTGGCCCGCGGATTTTCGCGCAATATTCTGCGCGCCTTCACCGAACGGGTCGACCGCTTTCTTTTGCTTCCGGAACTGGCCCTGAGCGATCGCCACCTGCTGACTCACATCTATTGTCCGACCCGGCGCATGCTGGCGGTCTATCTCTATCCGCGGCGACTGGACCATGCGAATCAATCGACGCAGCGTCCCCGGACGATCCATAATCCCCGGGTGATCGACTACGCGACGACGACCGTTCCCACCGGCCTGCTCGGCAGCGTGATCGCGTCAATCAGCCAGTCGCCCATCACGCAAGCCGGGACCGGTGGCCGCGGCGCCAGCGCGAAGTCCGGCCTGCACAAATTTATTATTTCCGGCGATCTGGTCGGGGAAGACGAACTGAGCGAACTCCAGGCGATTCACGAACTATACGCCGCCGATCTGTTCGACTCCGGCGGTGAGAGTCTATAATGTCTGCGCCGGATACAGCTCTCCCGGCTTCCGCGCAAATGACGGCCAGCGGCGAGCGACGAATTCACGCGGCGGTCTTCGGCAAATCCACGCCGGAACTGCTGGCGTTCCAGAACCGAAGCGATGCGAACGCCGTACGCGGTGACGACGAGCTGCGCCTGCTTGAAAAAGACTTTCTCGCAGCTCAATTCGGGCTTTCCCCCCGGCGGATCGTATTCTTGCGCCAGGTACACGGCGATCGGGTGATTGCGATAGTCCGGGACGATCTGGCAAAAGACGCCGGCGGCGACGCCAACAACGACGCTCTGCAATCCGACGCCGGACCGGCCTCGCTCTATTTCGCCGACGGCGACGCGTTGTTTACCGCCGAGCCGGGCGTGTTGCTCGCGATTCGCACCGCCGACTGCCTGCCTCTTTTTTTTGAATTGTCCAGCGCTTCAGCCGACGAAAGGGATCGGCGCGGCGCGATGATCGTCGGTATCGTGCACGCGGGATGGCGCGGATTGGCCGCGGGCGTCATTGAACGCACCCTGACCACGGCTCTGCGCGAACTGCGGCGATCGGCTGTTGCACGTTCAGCACCGCTCGATCGGGACACGGCGGAGGCGGCGGCCACAGCAAAGGCGAACGCGGGCTTTCGCGCGCGTTTCTGGATCGGTCCGTGCATCGGCGCGGACGCCTACGAGGTCGGCGAAGAGGTGGCCCGCAATTTCACGCACAAACGCGCCATTCCCGGTACCGAAAAATATCTGCTGGATCTGGCGGCGAACGCGCGTCAGGCGATCGCTCGCGCTCTAAGCGAACACGCCCGCGAATTCGATTTGGACCCGCGCACACTTGAGGACGCCTGCACGATCCTCTCCGATTTCGAAGGCTGTACATTTCAATCCAACGATCTCTATTTTTCTCACCGCCGCGGCGATCGCGGACGCAACCTCAACACGATTCTGATCGAGGAGTAACACCGCGACTCATGGAAGGCGGCAATCAAAACGAAGAGGAACTCCTCAATCATAACCGGAAGCTGAAGAAGGCGGTGCTGGACGTAATGTTTCAGCACTGCGACACCTTCTATATCCACTGCATGCCCGACCCGGAACTGCAGATCGGCACCCGCGGTCTGGTCGAGCGCGAAGGCGAAGAAGGCATTGTGCTGGTCTTCGGTCCCTATAGTACGCGGCACCTGAGCTGGGACGATCAGTTTCTGTTTTGCGAACTGCAGTTCAGTCGCTGGGAACAGGTTCGCATCCCCTATGAATGCGTCGGACGCGTTTTCGACAAAGGCGGCCAGGTCATCATGCAGTGGGCGACGATGACCGCCGAACGCATCAAACTCGCCAAAAACGAAGGCCCGGCGGTGACGGGTAGCGGCGGAAAGGCCGCGGGCAAGAGCGACAAAGGCGCAGGCAAATCTCAGAAATCGGGCGAGGATAAAAAATCGTCCGGCAAAAAATCGGGCGACGAATCACGCGTCATCGAAGTCGATTTTCGCAATCGCCGCAAAGACTGAAGGTCGGCGGCGAAACGGGCGTCGCTCACTCCCATTTCGGGGCGGGAGTCGAAAGAGCCTTGTCGAGTTTTTCGAGAACGATGTCGCGATCCAGGGGTTTGGTGATAAAGCCGCTCGCGCCCAACTGGAAGACGTTTTCCATCAGAGCCCGCGAGTTTTCGACGCTGACGAAGATCACTCTGACCGGCAGCTTCGCGTCGCGGATTTCATGAAAGGCGGCGTAGCCGTCGAGCACCGGCATAACGATATCGAGCAGGACGAAGTCCGCCTGATTCTTGTGTTCCCCGGTCAACATCTCCATCAGCTCGCGACCGTTCTCGGCCATGTCCAGTACGCCGTATCCTCGCGATTCCAGAATCTGGCGCAGCTTCATGGCTTCTTGCTTTTTGTCTTCGCAGATGATTCCGCGAAATGGCTGACCGTCGCCGCGACGTTTGATCTGTTGCATCTGGTTTCCGATCCCTGTCCCGTTTCGTCCGAATCAGCCGGCGGGCGGCTTTATAGATTGCGCATGATTTCCGCGGCCATCTCGTCCGTGCCGATCGAGCTTTCGCCCGGCCCGGCGATGTCCCCCGTGCGCGCGCCCGCGGCGATGGCGGCGCGAACCGCTTTTTCGATACGCTGCGCTTCCGCGTCCATGCCGAAGCTGTAGCGCAACATCAGCGCCGCCGAAAGCACCTGCGCAATCGGATTCGCGAGCTTCTTGCCGGCGATATCCGGAGCTGTGCCGCCGGACGGTTCATACAGGCCGAAGCCGTCGATTTCCGAAGACAGCGAAGCGCTGGCCAGCATACCCAGACTGCCGCCGAGCACGGAGGCTTCGTCACTCAGAATATCGCCGAACATATTGCCGCACAGTACCACGTCGAAACGCGAGGGCTTTAAGATCACCTGCATGGCCGCGTTGTCCACGTACATATGATCCAGTTCGATTTTGCGCGAAGCGGACGCGTTAAAATTCTTCGCATACTCGGTTACGACGTCGCGCCAGAGCACCATCGTGGTCAGCACATTGGCTTTATCAATCGATGTGACCCGGCCTTTGCGCAATGCCGCCGCTTCGAACGCCACTTTCGCGATGCGTTCGATTTCGTGACGATGATAGACGAGAGTATCGAAACCCTTTTCGTCCGGGCCGGAGCCTTCGCGGCCTTTGGGTTGCCCGAAGTAGATGCCGCCGGTCAGCTCGCGCACGATCAACATGTCCACGCCCTCGGCTACGATATCCGGCCGGAGCGGACACGAGGCGGAAAGCTCGGGAAATAAAACGACAGGGCGCAGGTTCGCGAATAATTTGAAATGCTTGCGTAACGGCAAAAGCGCGCCCCGCTCCGGTTGGCGCTCGGGAGGTAGATTTTCCCATTTGGGTCCGCCCACGGATCCGAAAAGAATCGCGTCGCTGTCTTCGCAGAGCTTGAGGGTTTCGTCGGGCAACGGCACGCCGGTCGCGTCGATGGCCGCGCCGCCGACCGGGGCTTCGGTGAATTCGAATTGCGCGCCGGAATCCGGGGCGGTGATTTTTTCAAGCACGGTCAGGGCGACCTGCATCACCTCGGGACCGATGCCGTCTCCAGGGAGCACGGCGATTTTTTTGACATTAGAGCCGGACATATGCCGGCAGTTTCCGACGCGCGGCGCTGCTGTCAAGTTGGCATCATTCCAGATGCACTTTCAGCGGACCGAGGAAATATTCGCCCCAGCCTTCGTTGTGGATTTCCCGAATCTTACGCGTGGGCAAACCGGTATGATGTAACGAAAGCAGAGTCCCCCGCGGGGTTTCTTCGAGGGTCCAGGTGACCAGCGAATCCAGGCAGGATTCGTCCCAGCGCTCTTCCCGGAAGGTATGTACGAGGCGGCGCGGATACTCGATCTCTTTGATCATGCCGTGCATATCGCCGTCCCACAGCGAGTAGCGCCCGTTGCATTTGGCCTGGATGCGCGCGGGCCCGCCGCCCCAGTCGTCGAGAATGCGGGAGATGGTCAGAGCGTCGAAGACCTGATTGATTGACGCGCGAATGGTGATCGAATGATGAATGTCTTCGATGCGTTCGGTCGGTCGGGCGTATAAAGTGCTTCTGCTGGACATGGCGGGGCTCCCTGTCTTCTCTATCGGTAGATTTTTTGAACGCCCTGACAAAATAAACTGGCCCGCCCCGCAGCCGGCCGGCGATTATCGATCCTGATGCCTGCGTCTTCCGTTTTCGCGCCGCTTGCCGCGCTGTCTCCCCTCGATTGCCTGGCCCTCGGCGGCGGCGGAATGCTCGGCACCTTCCTGCGCTACTGGCTGGTAGCCGGCGCCCTGCGCGCGGCCGGTCCCGACTTCCCCTACGGCGTGCTGGCCGCGAATCTATTGGGCAGCTTCGGCATCGCGTTGCTTGTGGCCTGCGCCGCCACCCTGTTTCAGAATCAACCCGCGTGGCGTTTGTTATTGATCGTGGGTTTCTTCGGCAGCTTCACGACCTTCTCGACCTTCAGCCTGGATCTCCTGATCTTTTTACAACGCGGCGAATTCGGCGCCGGCCTGCTCTATTGCGCGACGAGCGTAATCGGAGGAGTGCTGCTCGCCTGGGGCGGCTGGCAGCTCGGACATATTTTCAAAACGGCCTGACGCGCCGGCCGCCGGGCCGATCATAGCCGGGTTGCGCGGCGGGCGCGGCGCGCAGATATTCGTCCGCGCTGACAGTTAGTAGTACAGACTGTCCCCGGCCATCTGTCGAAAAAGGCTGGCGAGCGCCATTTGATCGTAGCCGTGCCAGTGGCCGTACCGGCGTTTCCAGAGCGGCCAGACCTCCTCGAAGATGCGCTCCAGATCGGCGCGCGTTTCGGTCGGATATTTCGCACGCGCCGCCGCCACGCTTTCGCGCAAAAACATAAACATCTCAAGCGAGTCCGCCAGATCTTCACGCGCGCCCGTTTCGCCGTGCGCGGGAACCCAGACGCCCCATTCGCTTTCGCGCAGCAGCCGCTGCATGGCCCGAATATAACCGGGATAGTACGTATGAAAGGGACCGGGAGTCGGCCAGCCCCGGGCGAAGCCGACGTCGGGAGAATAGAGCAGTTTTTCGTCGGGCAGGTGAAAGGCATAGAGAGTATCCGTATGCGAATCGCCAAGGTCCAGCAGGCGCAGGCGTACGCCGCCGATCTCGTATTCCCGGTCGCCGCGAATCCAATCGGTCGGTCGCGCGAATTCTTCCGGCTCGCCGAAATCCTTCCAGTAGCGCTCGCTATTCGCGTGAGCCACGACCCGCCGCGGCGCAAGCAGGCGGCCGCCTTCGACATGATCGCGATGATAGTGCGAATAGAACAGCGTATGCACCGCCGTTCCCGGGAATCGCCGTTCCAGTTCCGAACGCAGCTTGCCGGCCAGGCGCGCATTCATCGGATCGACGACCACCAGGCCGGCGGCGGTTCGCACCAGCAGGCTACGATAAAACAAATAACGATACGAAAACACACGATCGGTGTGCTCGACGAATTCTTCGCGCGCGAAATCCTCGCGATCCGTGTATTCGGCGCTGCTCAGAAAAATCTGTCGGGCAAGCGTGTCCTGGACGCTACAGGCCGGCCCGAAACTCAGAATCGCGACGGGCACAAAGAGCGCAAGGGCGTACAATCGAAGCGAGAGAAATGGGCCGTATAAGAATTTCATGCCCGGAGCATAACCAGGTTCCCGCCCGGCGTCGAGAGTCGGCGCACCAACGGTCGCGCGCGGCGCACCAGCGACGGCTGCACGTTCACGAAGGTACGCGGAGTTCTTGCAAACCAAGAATGCGCCGCAACCCGGGAGCGAAACTACGGCCGACCGGCACTTCGGTTTCGTGGGCATCTCCGAGCGTCGCGCGATACTGACCGCCGTCGAGGGCCTCGAAACGCACGACCTCGTCCGCATTCAGAGCGAACGAGCGATGTACCCGCACAAAGCGTTCCCGGCTTCCGACGTCGTCGGGAGGGCTGAGCCGTTCCAGCAGGCGGCTCAGCCCTTCGGGAGCGCGATAGTCGCCGGCGGTCGTATGCAAGACGGTTGAGTGTTTGTGAGCCGCAAGCACAAGAATGCTTTCGATTGGAATCTGAACATAGGCCTGGCCTTCGCGAATCCACAGCCCGCGGCCGGAGTTCCGCTGGCCGTGCGTATCGGCCGCGCCGCGGAGCGCCGGTTCCCCTGATTCGCCTGATTCACCTGATCCGGACAGAGCACAGGCCGCCCAAATGCGCGCCGTCGTAATCAGCGTCGCACAGATCGCACTCACCACAGCGATACCCGTCCAGGCCAGCGGCGGCGAAGAGCCGTAGATCTCCGGCGAAAAGAACGCGACGGTAACGCCGGCGGCGGGCGCGCTGGAGATGATCGCGGCGGCGAGAGTCCAGGGCAACACCGCGCCCAGGCATTGAGCGAATGTTCCGGCGGCCAGCGTTCGCATACGGCGATGCAGCACGAAGGCGCACACGGAAGAAATCAAATGCACGCAGATTTGCGCAAGCAGGAAGACCTCGGAAAAGTCCACACCCCCGCCTCGATAGAGCAGCACGGCGAAGGCGCATGCGAGAGCGCTTTGAAATATGAACCAGGCGAAGATCGTATGCATTTAAAGCGCCCTCCGGTGCGAGCCGCTTCCGAAATCAAGCGTCTCCGGTCAGATTGCGATACTCGCGCGCCGCGAAGCGATCGGTCATGCCCGCGATATAGTCCGAGACGACCCGATACAGGCCGGCGCTTTCGACTTCCTGCTGAAAATGCTCGGGCATCATGCCGGGCCGCTCTACGTATTCCCGGAAAAGAAATTCGATGATGCGCGCGCCGCGCCGGGACATCTGCTCGACTCGCGGATAACGATAGAGTTTGCGAAACAAAAAACGCTGAAGCCGGCCCAGAATTTCGCGCATCTCCGCGCTATAGTGCACGGGGTACTCCGGCGCTCCCGGCCCTTTTTGTAATAGCTCGGCCTGGCTGGCCGGGGCGAGAGCCGCGAGATGATCGCGGGTGGTTTCGTACAAATCGCTGATGCTGCGATCCATTAAAAAGCGAATGACCGACCGAAGCCGCAACGGTTCGCGCGCCGCACGAAAGCCCTGCCCCGCTTTTTTTTCGAGAGCGGCGGCGGCATCGCGCCAGATATCCAGTTCCGCGAGTTCTTCGCGCTGCAGGATTCCGCTGTCCAGACCGTCTTCTAAATCATGATGGATGTACGCCAGGCGATCGCAGTGATCGACGAGCGCCGCTTCTAAGATCATATTCTCCCCGCCGCGTTCCGCGCAGATGTCAAGCAGATGCCCGTCGCATTCGTACACTGAAGCGTGTTTGAGCATGCCCTTCAGACTGGCCCGCGTCAGATTCAATCCGCGGTAGTCGAGATAGCGGGATTCCAGGCGGGTCACCAGCCGCAGCGACTGGCAGTTGTGTTCAAAGCCGCCGTGTTCGCGCATCAAACGGTCGAGGGCGTCCTGGCCGGCGTGACCGAAAGGCGTGTGCCCCAGATCATGAGCCAGCGCCAGCACTTCCGCAAAATCCTGGTTCAGCTGCAGGGCGCCACAAATCGAACGCGAAATCTGCGCGACTTCCAGCGAGTGCGTCAAACGCGTGCGGTAATTGTCGCCCTCATGATTCACGAAGACTTGAGTTTTGTAGCCCAGGCGTCGAAACCCCTTGCAGTGAATCACCCGATCCCGGTCGCGTTGATACGCCGTTCGATAGGAATGCGGCTCCTCGCCGTGCAGCCGACCGCCGTATTCCCGGTTGAGCATAGCGTATGGCGCCAGGCCCCGATCGGCCGCCGCTTCCGGCGTATCGGCGGCTTCTGAGTGAATGCTGGTGTTCATTGAAGTGGGCGGATCGTATCAGCCTGGTAGAATCGGCGAAAACAGCGGCGCCTTAAATCGCTTGCGGAATTGCCCGGCCGTATCGATGAGATAAAATAATGAGCAAATTTTCGCGACCTCTTTTTCGAATCACATTCCCGACTGTCTTGCTGGCCTGGCTGCTCCTGAGCGCGAGCTGCAGCACCTTCTTCGGCCGCAAAACCCAGGGCGCCGTCACTTTCTATAGCGATATCCCCGGTCAGTGCAACACCACTCGCGGTCTCAAGCAGAAGACCGTCATTCGCGCGACCTCCGAACAGCAGCTGCGGTCCCACTACGGATTGACCTTTCTGGTTCGTTTTCAGGACGGCGTCAGCCCGCCGATTTACGGAACTCTCTATTATCAAAATGAAGATCTGAATCGCTACTGCATGGCGACCCCCGACGGTCAGTTCGCCGTCTTCGCCAATTCGAAAGTAAACGGCTTCGACAATATCGTTCAAGAAGTCTGCTTCCCCATCAAAGATTGCGGCCAGTGAGCCGCTTTAACGGAATGCAACGGGATGCGCGGTTTCGCCGGGGCGACCGCGCGTTTCATATACGGCCTGTCAGCGTATGTAATTCTGCGTACTCGAGCTGAATTGCGAATTGTAAATAAATTACATAATATGCGTGAACGCTGCATAGAAAACGCGAAACCCTCCCCTTTCGTGAACAATCTGAAAGATTTATGAAAAAAACGAACTCGCGCGTTTGAATTTGGCTTTTGCCCCTTGACCCCTCTAAAATTTTGGTCTATCTGTAAAGACGGTGCGACCCGCAGGGCAGGAGCAGTACATGACTTCAAAAAACAAAGAATCGATCGCGGCCCGGCGCGCCGCCATTCGACGGGTGCGAATGGCGTTAGAGGCGCGCATTCAGGAAAAATTGGCCTACACCTGCGGCGCGACTGTGTATCAACCGCTCGCCCGGGATGAGCGCTTCAGCCCCCTCGCAACGAACCGCGAATTCGGAGTGGATCTTGAAAATCGCCAGTCGGCTCACGAGCCCGCGAAATCCAGAGACTGATCGCGCGAAGCGGTCGCGATCGACGCGCGTGAACGCGAGCAGTACGTGCGCTCCCACTAATGCGTGACGTTTATCGACTATCGCAGGCTTTGAGTTCCGCAAGACTCTGAGCCTCGATTTCGCAGAGCACGCGGGCGCGACTTTTATTCTCAGCGCAAACCTGAGCGGCCATGTCCCGGCTCATGGCTTCACGCGACATCTTCGCGATGTCTTCATCGCTCAGAATCGAGCCGGTATTGAGCCGTAGAAAATTCTCGAAGCTGAGCAGACATTCTTCTTCAGTCGGCCGCTCCGCGCATGCGCTGCCGAGTAGCAGCAGCGCGAGCAAAGCCGACACTGACAGACCGCGCCGCACGAAACGAAAAGCCCCGCCGCCGAGACGGTTCCCCCTGATCGAAGCGAGAGTGTTTCGCACAGCCAGGCCCCCGTCTTCGATTACAGTCGGCAATTCGGGCGGCGTCCTTCGTTTTGCGCCTGCTGGTAGAGCACGGAGTTTTTAATCAGACCTTCGCGCAGGTCGGCGATGCGGGTGTCGTGCGCGGGGTGCGTCGACATGAGTTCGGGAGGTTGTTCGCCTCCGAGCGACGCCATATTTTCCCAGAGCTTTACGCTTTCCGCCGGATCGAAGCCGGCCTTCGCCATCAGCTCCTGACCGATTACATCGGCTTCGGTTTCGTGCGCGCGACCGAAAGGCAAAAGCACGCCGAATTGCGCGCCTGCGCCGATCGCGCCGAGCACCGCTTCATTTTCCACGACCGCGCCCACCGCGCCGAGCACGGTATTGCCGGCCTGATTCTGGCTTACACGTTCGTTGCCATGACGCGCGATCACGTGCGCGATTTCATGTCCCAGCACAGCCGCGAGCTGGCCGGGCGTCCGGGCCACGGGCAGAATGCCGGTGTGCACGCCGATCTTGCCGCCGGGCAACGCGAAGGCGTTCGCCGAGTTATCACGAAAGACCACGACTTCCCACTGCGTTACGCCGGTATCATCTTCGGTCACCACCAGCAGCGCGTTTACGATGCATTTCACATAATTGTTTACGCCCGCCCCGCGATCGATGGGAATCTGCTTTTTCATCTCAGTAAAGGCTTCGGCGCCCATCCGGTTCATATCGGGATCGTCGATCAAAACCAGCTGTCGCCGGCCGGTGGGCGAAGTGGCGCAGGCCGCGATAAAGAGCAGGCTCAGTCCCAGGGTCGCCACTCGCGTAAGATTCGCCCGGTGACGGTTTAGGATAACGCCGGATCCGGTTTTCGGTCCGACGCTGGAATCCCGACCCCGACCGGACTTAAGTAAAAAGAAATGTTTGATTTTCATGAGCGCCTCGCAATCAGCAGAACTGAAAAAATAGCTTAGAAGCAGGTGCTACCTGGCTCGCGAAGCAGCGCAAGCCGAATAGCAGCTGAAACACAAATTGTAATTCGGAGCCCGAAAGGCAAGCTCAACGCCGGGCGCCTTCGGCCAGGCGCTTCTGTTCGGAGAAGCGGGCCATGAGTTCCCGCTTCGCGCCGTCGAGCCAGTCCGGTCCACCGCCGTCCAGGGCTTGCTCGAAATAGCGTTCCGCGTCGTCGTACTCGCCGGCGTACCAGCTGTAGACCGCCAGATTCCAGAGCGCCGAAATCGACTCGCCGCTGGATTCGTTGAGCGCCCGACGCCAGTCTTTCGCCGCACGATCGAAATCGGCGACCTCGGCCCACTCGTTGCCGGAGGACAGATAGCCGGTCACCATGTCGCGGGAATCGCCGTCGAGCACGTCACCGGCGTCGTCCATCAGCGGCACCGAAAGTTCGATAATGCTCGGACTGAGGTTATCCGCAATGCCCCGGGCGGCGGCGTCCACGGCGCCGTCGAAGGCCAGCAGAGCAGAAGGACAATCGGTATCGCCGGCTTTGTTCACCTGGCGGTATGGCTGGGTATGGGAATAGGTCACGGTCCGGCCCGTCTCGACGCTCGTGAGGCGTCCCACGACGAAAACGGTCAGATATAGAACGCCGGTTTTCTTTTCCAGATTGGCATTGTCGGTGCTTTCGCCCTGTGCTTTCGCCAGGGCCAGCTCCATGGCGTAGCCGGAATAGTCGGCCACCATTTCGGTCTTGCACTCCTGGCGGGGCGCGTTCGTCATCTTGACGGTAAGCATCGAGTTCACGGCCAGCTCGCGGCCGATCGCCAGAGATTCGGCGGTCATCCCGCTCTGGGTGTAGGCCAGTTCCCGCAGGCGGTCTTTGCGACCGGAGAGGTCCACGACTTCGAAGAAACCTTTCTTCTGAATGGCGGTGCTCACCGCACCTTCCATGGTATCCGACCAGTCGTTTTCGTAGCCGATGCGGCGCAGAATGGCGGGATTCGTTCTCGCGGCGATGACCCCGATATTGCGACCGCCTTCGAGCACCGACTTCAGCTTCGCGCCGGTCGCGCGTGGATACTGGGGAAATCGAACCGGAATGGTCGGTCCGCAGGAATAAGCGAGAACGCCGGACAGCAGGAGGATGCCCGTCGATCGCAGAATCGTTTGCCGGCTCACATCGCGTCTGTTCATAATAGCTTTCGAGAATCTACTCCATACTACGCCGGCCTCATCGGCGTAACGACTGCGTCGATTTCGCCAGCGTAACGACTGCGCCGGTTTTCGCCGGCACAGCGGGATCCGCGGCTTTCGCCGCGTTTCGGCGGGCCAGGGGCCACACCCTATTGGACGAATCGGAGGCTCCAGGGGGGCAGATTTTTCTCAAGCGATCAAATCAATTTTCCGCCGTCAGTTCCACAAAATTTCGGGTCGGCTTCGAAAAAAGTGCCATCGGATAAAACAGGGGCTCTTCTTTGATCACCGTAGTTTTCGGGATCAGATAGTGCACCCCGTAGCGCCTGAAAAACAGGCGCGAAAGCGGCATGACCCCGAAGACGTCGAAGCCGGTGCTGGCGACCACCAGGGTCCCTTTGAACTGCGAAGCCTTGATGCGCCCCAGCATAAAGATACCGGCCAGTTGAGACTCCATCGTAATATCGGTGACGATCACGTCGAAATAGTACGGAGGATGCGCGGCCAGCTTATCGTCGCCGTCGCGGCCGGTCACGGCCCGGACGATATTGTAACCCAGAGGCTTGAAATGCTCTTCTAAAAGCCTGGCGTATTTATCGTTATCGTCCACGATTAAGAGATTCTTCTGTTTCATGAGCTTTACCTGAATATTATGATTTCGCGCCTGAGCCGGCGTTGCCGGCCCCTTCTTCCAGCAGGCCGGGTTGATCGGTAACCGAACGGCTGATATCCTGCAGTCGGGCGTACAGTCCGCCGCGCTGCATGAGGTCCGCGTGGGTGCCCAGATCGACGATCTCGCCGCCGGAAACCACCGCGATCAGATCGGCCTTTTCGATCGTCGAGAGGCGATGGGCGATGACGAAGGTCGTACGATTTTGAAAGAGACGTTCGAGGGCCTGCTGCACGAGCCGCTCGCTTTCGGTGTCGAGCGCCGAGGTCGCCTCGTCCAGAATTAGAATTTCCGGATCATGCAATAAGGCCCGCGCGATGGCGATGCGCTGTCGCTGGCCGCCGGAGAGCGTCATACCCCGATTGCCGACGAGCGTATTATAACCCTCGTAGAGTTCGCTGACGAAATCGTGCGCGTAAGCCAGGCGCGCCGCTTTTTCCACTTCGCGCCGATCGTGGTTGGGACTGCCGTAGGCGATGTTCTGGAAAATCGTGCCGTAAAAAAGAAAGGTCTCCTGCTGCACGATGCCGATGCGCGAGCGGTGATCCTGCACCCGAAATTCACGGATATCGTGGCCGTCGATGCGAATGGCCCCCGCGGTACAATCGAAGAAACGAGCCATCAAATCCATCATCGTGGACTTGCCGCCCCCGCTCTCTCCGACCAGAGCCACGGTCGAACCGATCGGAACTTCCAGGTTGATTCCGTGCAGCACTTCCGGATCGGTTCCGGGATAGGTGAAGCGCACGTTTTCGAAGACGATGTTTTTCGCGGCGCGCTGGATCGTGCGCGGTTTGCCGGGATCGGTGATCTCCGGCTTGCGGTCCATCAGACCGAAGACGCGCTCGCCCGCGGCGGTGGCGGCCTGGATTTTAGCGACCATGCTGGAGAGTTGAATCAGCGGCCGAATAATAAACAGCAAGGTCGCCACGAAGGCGATAAAATCGCCGCCGGTAAAATCGGTGGGATTCATATAGTAGGCGCCGAAGCCCAGAATGCTGACCGCCATGGCCGCGCCGGAGAACTCGACCAGATTCGGTCCCATCTTCAAATAGAACTGCTGTTTGAACAGCCTCCAGCTCAGGCGATTGTTGCGTTGATAAAAACGAGATGCTTCGTATTCCTCGCGGGCGTTCGCGCGGATCACCCGCACGCCGGAGATGCTTTCCTGGAGATAGCCGTGCAGGCCGGCCAGCAACTCCTGGCTTTTGGTGACGGCTTTGCGAATCTTGCGCGTGACTAAAGCGACCGGACTGATGATGATCGGAATCATCACCATCGACACCAGCAGAAGCTCAGCGTTTAAGTAGGCGAGCAACGCCAGGTGGGTGATGATATAAAAGATATTCGTAATGGCGTCGCGGGTATTACTCGAAATCACCGGCGCGATAATCTCAACGTCATTGATCATGCGGCTGACCAGTTCACCGCTCTTTTCGCGATAAAAAGAAGTCAGCGGCAAACGCTGCACACTGGAATAGAGGCCCTCGCGAATATCGCGTACGGCCCGGTAGCCGGCGCCGGTAATCAGCCGCACGCAGATCAAATGAAAGGCCAGCTTGAGCAAATAGAGCGGCACGATCACCGAACAGACCAGCAGCACCACGAAGAACGGCGAAAGCGCGGCATCGTTGATTTTGAGTTTCCAGCGAATCAACGCTTCGAGACGGCTGCGCGAAGCCGGCGGAAGATTCAGGTACACCGGATCTTCAATCAGATCCAGCAGGATGCGCGCGCGCTCTCCGGAGATTTTCTCCGGGGACAGCGGCACCAGATCCAGGGGCCGCACGCCTTCATCAGGAGCGATTGCCGGGTCCTGAGCGGCGTTGCGCGCCAGTTCCCAATAACGTAAATTATGCAGCAGCGACTGGCGCATGACGTTGCGCTCGGCGTCGGTGAACTGAATTTCGAAGGTCTCTTTTTTTTCGCCGAGGGCGTCGAAGAGCGGGACCAGCCCGGTCAGGCTGACGCCGTTTAAGAGCGCCACGAAAAAAGAAAAGACGACGCCGGTGAGAAAGAGCGCCCGGTAACGAAACGCGTAGGAGAATAATCTGAAGAAAATTTTCACGCCAGGTTTCGTTCTCAGATCACCGGAGCGCACGCCATGCGTACGAGCAGAGCGACGGCGGGGCGACCGGCGACGCCCCGCGGTTTCGGTGACGATGCTTTATTTGCGGCCCAGCCCTTCTTCGGGCGCGCCCACGAGAATCGCCATATTCCCCGGCGGATGTTTGTTGTCTTTCATCAGCTGGTGGCATGCACCGGTACCGGACCATTCATAGGTCTTCGAAAGACAGGGGTCTACTTTTTTTGCGATCACAAGGTCGTTCAGACCCTTGCAGTTTTCGTCGTTGGCGAAGTGCGAGCCCTGCAGACGCTTCTGGCGCATCCACAGATAACGCAGGTCGGCGGTAGCATTGAAGCCGGTGGTGCCGGCGCAGATTACGACCATACCGCCGGTTTCCACCACGAATACCGAGGTCGGCAGGGTCGATTCACCGGGATGCTCAAAAACGATCTTCGGATTGTTACCTTTGCCGGTGATCTCCCAGATAGCTTTGCCGAATTCGCGGGCCTTTTTGGTCCATCGTCCGAATTCTTCGCCCTTGTTGATTTCCGTGGTGAGCGGACCCCAGTGATCGAAGTTTTTGCGGTTCAGGACGCCGTCCGCGCCCAGGTTCTTACAGAATTCAATTTTGTCGTCGGAGCTGACCATCGCAACCGCGATACCGCCCATGGCCTTTACGATCTGGATCGCCATGGCGCCCAGCCCGCCCGCGCCGCCCCAGATCAGGACCACGTCATCTTTTTTTACGGTGTTGGGCTCCCAGTGCATGAGCATCCGGTAAGCGGTCGCGCCGACCAGCATATAGGCCGCGGCTTCTTCCCAGGAGAGATGCGGCGGTTTGGGCAGACACTGATGCGCCTGGACTTTGGTAAACTGGGCGAAGCTGCCCCAGTTGGTTTCATAACCCCAGATCAGCTCGGAGGGAGCAAACATGGGGTCATTGCCGGCTTTGACCCAGGGGTCGTTGCGGTCCCAGATTCCACAGTGAATGACGACTTCATCGCCGACTTTGTGGGTCGTGACTTCGGAACCCACCGCATATACGATGCCGGAAGCGTCGGAACCGCCAATGTGGAATTTCTCGGGCTCACCCTTCTTATTGCGGGCGCCAATGACGTCGACTGGGTATCCCAGGGCCGCCCAGACGTTGTTATAGTTCACGCCAGCGGCCATCACCGCCACCAGCACCTCGTCGGGAGCCAGTTCGGGGATATCGATCAGCTCTTCCTGGAAAGCGTCCTTCGGTTCGCCATACCGTTCCGGCCGAATCAGCTGGGCATACATCTTCTTCGGGACCGTTCCAAGCGGTGGTAGAGTTCCTACGGGTACACTTTCCAAATTATCTGACATGCAGGCCACAAATTCAGCCCGGGGGCGCCCGGTCAGCCGAAATTTCACTCATGCAGCGCCCGATTCGGCGTTTTGCACCCTACTACGGACGTTTTGCGCAACCGGGGAGCGTTGCCCCCGGAGACCCGACGCTCGCTCAGGAATTTTCCGCCTGAGCTGCAAAAACAATTTACGCCTCCCGGACTGCAAATTTACAATCGTCCAATAGAGTCACATGGGCGAATATCTACCCTTCGAGTTTACCCCGGAAATCATCGATAAGTTCCGGGAAGAAAAACAAATTCCGGTTCATTTCTATAATAAGGACGGCCAGATCCTTATCTATAAGAAAGAAGATGCTTCGGAAGCGGAGATCAACCGCGTCCTGCGCTTCGTAGAACAGGGTATCTTCTATAATACTGATGATACCGACGTCCTCGGTCTCGGGAAAAAAGAGGAATCGAAGACCGAAGAAGGCCTCTCCGACGTAAAGCTGCTCAGCGAAAACCACGCCGAGGAGCTGGCCAGAGACACCTCCGAACTCTTCAACACTCTCAAGCGCTCCACGATCACCTCTGTTCACGCCAAGCGATCGAGCGATCAGCTGAACCAGCTCTTCACCGACTTCGAGTCCCAGCCGGACGCCATGAACGGTCTGGTGAATATCATCGAACTTATGGCCGGCGGGGACGCTACGGCGGACGTGGAGCTCGCGGTGAAGCGCACGGTCGTGGCGATGGCCATGAAGACCCGCGGCATGAAAGCGACGACGCATCGCGACAAGCAGAAGATGCAGGATATGGTCAACGTGCTGATGATGAGCGCCCTGCTCTGCGACGTCGGCTGCGCGAAGATGAATATGCCCGAGGGCGCCGAAATCTCGGCGAAAGAGATGGAGTACGTGCGCAACCATCCGCTCATGTCGTACATGATGCTGGCTCACGAGCGCACCATCGATCCGCGGGTGAAACGTAATATTCTCTGCCATCACCGGCCCATGCGCCTGGATCCGCAGACGAACAACTATCCGCAATTAAAGGGCCTGCTGGGGCGCCTGACCCTCATGGAACAGAAGTACCGCGACGATCCTTCGAAATCAGCGGTCGCCCAGGACGTGCGCGAACAAATCGCGCTCTTGAAAACCGACTTACCCTTCGACGAAGACGCCAACATCGTCGCCATCGCCTCGGAGTTCGCGTCGCTGACTTCGAAGACCGCCTGGCGTCCCGCCTTCAGTCCCGATCGCGCGATTCGCATGATCATCAATAACTCGTTCTTCACCTATACGGATCGTATTCTACGCGAATTCCTGGATCACGTTTCGATGAGTTTGAACGACAACCAGAAGGTGCTGGCCGAAGGCGATTTCATTATCGTGGCTTCGCGGGATTCCGGCGGCAAACCCTTCTTCGAAGTCTGCCAGATCACGGCGGCCAATCGTTACCAGAGCAAACCGGGCATTGATCGTTTCGCAACGATCTATCCGGATATCGAGAGCAGCCCCAAGCTGCGCTTCGGGAATTTCAACCTGGACCGACTCCGGCCGGACCCGCGCTACGCCCATTTCGAACTGAGCAAAGACGACAGCCGGCACATCGTGTACGCCGTCGATCCCGCCCACGACGAACAGCTCTACGAACGACTCAGCGAACTCACAGCGAATCGGCGCCGGCCGGCCGCCGAAGCCGCCGATAACAATCGCTGAGAATTTGCAACAGGCCGCGTCGCCGTACCCGCCTGGAGTCGCAATAACGTTCCGGCCGAATGATGCTGGAGCGCGCCGCCTGCGTGCGATCCAAACACATCGCCGGCCGCAGGGCTGGCCGTAGTGAAGCGGCGTTATCTATGAGCAAACTGGTCCGGCACTTACTCGAAGACGCGCGCTCCGGTCTCCAGACGGACGCCGACGGACGCCGCTTTTTTCGACCACGACGCGTACGCTTTCGCACGATCGCCGTATCCGCCGCCGAACTCTTTCAGGCCGGCTGGCTGAAATTCGACGAGGCTCTGCGGCCGCCCTATCAAAACGGCGACGCGAATCCGTCCCATCGCGAGATCCGCGAATTCGCCACCCGGGCCTCCGAACGCTTTCAGGAATTCTGGTATAGGGTTTTCGACGTGGCGGTCGCCCGGGCGGTGGCCGGCCGCGAAATCGATGTCTTTCGCCAGCGCCCGTTTTTTGAAGCCAATACCTTTTTCGATACGGGGATTCCCGACGAGCAGAGCCTGAGTTCGGTCCCGCCGCTTCTGCACGCGAAGATTCGCGAGGAGTATTTGCGGTCCCGCGACGCAGATTGTCGCAGGCGGATCTACTATCTTTCCAACTATCTGACAAATCTGACCGACGACCTGATCGAAGCACTTGAGCCGTACCGAGCCTACTGGAGCCTCAAAGACCGGCGGCGCGAGCTGCAGGAAGCGATCAACGCACTGCATGCGGAACTCGCGCACGAATTGCTCCCGCCCGAACTACGAACGCGCCTCCGCAGCGAAATCGATAAGGGGCTGCTCGCGCATCTCGACGCCCTGGCCGCCGAACGCGCCGAACGCGGCATCAGCGAAGCCGCGGTCCGGGCGCTGATCCACCGGCGACGGGCGGGAGATTTGACGGCGTTCACCAATCACGAACGCGGCCTGCTCTTCGCCGCGGAAGCCGCTGAAACGCAGTTGCCTGAAAATCTGCGGGCCATGCTGGATTCGCTCGAATTCCTGGAGCGTTCGCTCAAGCTGGCGCGCTCCGCGGCCGGCTATTCGTCGGCGGTCTATCGCCTGGACTTACGCGAAGCGCGCTTGAACTATCTCATTCAGAAGCGCGGCGATTCGGGAGAGCGGGACCCGGCCGCGGCGCGCAGCCTGGCCGAACGTCGGGGCCGCTACCTGCGGCTGCTGGCCCGGCGCCTGAGGGAGCACGCAGCGCTGATCAGCAATGCCGGCACACCACGACCGGAAGCACTGGCCCGCCTGGGGGCATTACACGAACTGAAGCGCCGCTGGCGCACGGTAGCCTCCGATGCGAAACGAGAGTCGTCCGCAGCGCAAACCGCGACACCTTCGAATTTAACGGAGCTGTTTCAGGAGTGGGCGAAGATCGAAGAGCGCTCCCCTGCCGATCGTGCGAGTGCAAATGCGGGTGAGCGGCTGGTAGCGGACGAGTGCCTGATCGCGGCGGCGCGGGATCTCAAGAAGCTGGGCGGCATGACCGGCATCGTCGCGGACTTGCGGCGAACCGAAGCGGAAATCGCCGCGTTCTTCGAGGACCACGCCCGGCCCGAAAAAACGCAATCAGATGCCGCCGCGGACCCGATCGCGTTCGATGCATCCAGCGGCGCGCTCGAAAAAAACACACAGGGCGAAGCACAAGACACGCATACGAAGGCGAAATCGGAAATAGATCAGGCGCGCCATTCGAAAGAATCCGGCGAACCCGAAATGTATACCGGCGCCGGGCGGGCGCTGGAGCTCGAAGACGGACTGCGGGTGGGCAATCCCTATGACGAAACGCAAATTCTGAAAGCGGCGCGCGAATTGCTGTTCCAGCGCCTGCGACCGGTGCGCCGCACGGCGAACCACTACTCGCTGAACCCCGGACATCGCCATGGGGCGGTAACCCTGAACCCCGTAATGAAACTCTGGAAGGATCGACCGGACCTCACCCGCGAAGGGCCGGCGCTCATTCGTCAGGAGATGAATACGCGTTCCAGCGTGGACTGTCTGCTGGAACTCGTGGCGTTGGTCGATCCGCAGTTGCACAGCCGCGAAGTGCGTCGCGAAAAGATTGTCCGCGAAACCCGCGGCGCCGAAAATCTGAATAATCTATTGGTGTTACTTTTGCCCGGTTCGTGCTATAGCCTGCGCGAAGTACACCGGCTCGACTTTCCGGAATTTCGCGGCCGGGTCATCGGCGAAACCCGGAGTCCCACTGAACTCGGAGTCGACCCGCGCGAAGACTCGCTTTTGACCGGCGGCTGGTATCAGAAGCTCAACCACACCCTGTACTATCCCATCGGCGGCGACCATGGCCGGCTCCTGCGTTTGATCTGGAATTCGGCGCGAGCTCCGGGTCCGCCGGCGTTTCTCTTCGCCTTAGGCCAGTTCGTGCACGACTGCATTGACGACCATTTGTTGTACTACAAAACGACGGAGAAGACGTTTCGCGAATGCGTCGAAGACTATTATCTTCAAGAGGATCGCATTCGCAAGCATCGCGGCGAACGCAGCGGGCGGCGCCGGCCGGATAACTCGCGCGCCGGGGTGCGCTTTATGTTCGCCATACTGTACGCGCGACTGACGATGGAAGCCTTAACGGGCTCTTCGCAGAGTCACTTCCGCCATCCGCCCACTGAAACCTGGATGATGCGTCATCTGAGCCTGCCGGTTCTGAACCGCGCCGACCGCAGCCGCTTCGTCGAGATCCGATCGGCGGCCCGGGCCTGCATCGAAAAGCTCAGCGCAGAATGAAGCTCTGAAAGCCGTCGCTTTTGCGGTAATACAGAATCGCCTGGGACGACTGATCGTAATAGATACGCACCGCGTCGTTTCGCAGGCGCAGAGGTTGCGCTTCGCGCGGCGAACGTTTCAGTCCGGGGCTTTCCGGCATGAGAAACAGGCGGCCTTCGCACGCGCCTCGCCGGGTGCGCGGCCACCGTTCGACTTCGGTCACGCTGCAGTTGTCGCCCGCGCAGAATAATGCGAGTAACGCGCGGTGGCTTTCAGTCATTCCCAGTACCGCCAGATCCTGATCGCCGTCGCCGTTGAAATCGCCTTCGACCGTAAAGGCCGCGTCCGGGGGGACATCGCTTGCGTCACCCAGCGCACCGGGATCGCCCTCCAGACTCACGGCGTCGCGACAGCCGGTCACAAAAAAGCCGGGATCATAGGTCGCCAGCGCGCGCCGGGCCCCTGGCGAAAGCCGCACCACGTCGATAGCCGCGGCCCGACTTTTCGGAAAGCGTTCCGCGTCCCGCTTGCTCGTGCTGCAACCGGCGAAGCCGACCGCCGCGAGAATGACAGCCGCCAGCATATACCCCGGCACGGCTCGCGAGACCGGTCCCCGGGCGCAGCGAATTTCAGGACGCGACACTTGAGAAAGCATAGGAAATCAGAAGAGCCCGCCAGGGCCGTGTCAAGCGATTGTCCGCCCGGATCCAGCACACGAGTTGAATCGCAGGGCGAACAATTCTCTACCGAAACTCGTCCCGACCACGCGCATCCCGGTGGGTCCGTCCCCGTCCGGGCTCCGATAACGCAGATCTTCCCGCTCCAATTTTTTTGAACGTGTTTAAAAAAATGCAGGCGCTCCAGACTCACGGGTCGTCTAAGGACAGTGCAGCCGGAAGCGCAGACCGGCCGCCCGGAGGCCACAGTTGAACCGAACGATCGCAAGCACTCACGAAAAGACCCACAGGAATCAAAAAGCGGCGCCCCGCTCCGTCGCATCCGCATTTGCCGCCAACCCCGCCGCGCTTGAGATGATCGAATACTACGAGCAAGCGGGCCCGGACTACGCGGCCTGGAGCCGCGATTTCAATATGCACTTCGGGTACTACGCCGCCGGTATGAACCCCTTTCGCCGGGAACCCATGCTCGACCGCATGAACGCCGAAGTATTCAGACGGATGGACTTCGACGAGCGCGCAGGCGAAATACTGGACGCCGGCTGCGGTCTCGGCACGCCCGCCCGGGCCGCGACGCGCCGCTTTCCCCGCGCGCGGGTGACCGGCATCAGCATCGTGCCCTGGCAAATTGCGCAGGCGCGCGAACGGATGCAAAAAGAAACGGAAAGCGTACGGAAGCGACTGCGCTTCGAACGCATGGATTTTACGGCGACAGATTTCGCGGACGCGACATTCGATCGCATTTACGGAATTGAAAGCGTATGCCACGGACCGGGTCTTTCGAAACAGGCCTTCGTGCGCGAAGCGGCCCGGCTCTTGCGGCCCGGCGGCCGCCTGCTGGTCGCCGACGGTTTTCTGAAGCGGGCGCACCGATCGTTGCCCTGGCCGCTGGCCGGCATCACCCGAACGATTTGCCGCTGTTGGTCGCTCGAGACCTTCGCTGGCCTGCGCGAATTTCAGGCGGAACTGAAAGCGGCCGGCTTCTCGAATATTCGCTTTGAAGACTGGAGCTATCGCATCGCGCCTTCGGTACTGCACGTGCCGTTCGTGACCGCTCGTTTTCTATGGCAGGAACTCCGTTCGGGCGCGAAACTCACGAAGCAGCGCCGCGAAAATCTGATCGCGCCGATGCTCGCTCCGCTGCTCGGCGTGGCTCGCTGGCGTTTCGCCTACGGCCTGGTGTCCGCGGTCCGCGACTGAAGCTTTCGCAGGCAAATGAACACTATACTCCAACGTAAGAGACGGTGAGAGAGCCCGTGCCGAAAACGAAATCGAGTTCCAGTAAGACGAAAAGATCGCGGCTCTCCAGCGCCCGGGGGAACCGCAGGGCTTCAACGAATCCGGGGGACGATGCAGACTTCGCGCGTCCCGGGTCGCACACGCCTCCGGGACGCGCGACCCGCAAACGCGAACAGACCCGGGCGCTGATTTACGAAACGGCCCTTGCACTCTTTCAGCGCGACGGCTACGCGGACACGACCATGCGGCGCATCGCCGCGGAGTGCGAGCTTTCGCCGGGGGCGGCGTACTATCATTTTCCGTCGAAAGACGACCTGGTGCTTGAGTTTTATATTCGCAGCGAAGCCGGACTGCGCGCCGGCCTGCCGGCGATCTGCGAACGCGATTCGGATTTTTTCGAACGCCTCCGGGGAGTGCTGGAATTTCGCCTGCGCCAGTTTCAGCCTCATCGCAAATTCGTGGGCATTCTGTTTCAAAACGCGATCGAAGCGGACAATCCGCTATCGCCCTTTCACCCGGATATGCTCGCGCTGCGCGAAGAGGCCGTCGGAGTCTTCGCACGCTTGCTGGAACTCTCCCGGGTGAAACTGCTTCCCGAATTGCGCGAACACGCCCCGCATCTGCTCTGGCTCTACCAGCTGGGAATTCTGTTGTTCTGGCTCCACGATCAGTCCGCCGGTCAGAAACGCACGCGGCGATTGCTGGCCTTGAGCCTGGGCGTACTGCGACAGGCCTTTCGACTGCAGCGCCTGCCCTTCGCGCGGCCGTTGACTCGCAGCGTAATCGAATTGCTGACGGAATTCGGTCCGCGCTTCCAGGCTGCCAGACCCGCGCCCGGCTGACGAAAGTACTTGCTCTCAGACCCGCCCGAATTGCACTGCACGGACTCAGCTGTCTATATCCGGGACAGCTTGCGGAAGTTAATGAGTATGTGGAAAAACGCGCTGACCTGGTTTGCGGCGGGGCTATCGTATCTGGCGATTCGCCTGATCAGTATCACCTGCACGATCGTAGTCGAACAGGGCAAAGAACATCTCGACGAATTGATCCAGAATCCCAGGCCGGCCATCTTCAGCTTCTGGCATAATACGATCTTTTTTATGGTGTACTATCACGCCTACTGGGTGATCAAAAAGGGCATTCCGCTGAACGTCCTGATCAGTCAGTCCAAGGACGGCGAGTTGATCGCGCGCACCGCGCAGCTGTACGGCTCGCGGGCGGCGCGCGGTTCGAGTACCCGCGGAGGACGCGAGGCGTTCCAGGCCTTATTAAAGACCGTTAAAAAAGAAAGGGGTTCGGTGGTCACGACCCCCGACGGACCCAAGGGCCCGGTCTATCAATTCCAGGCCGGTACGGTCGTTCTTTCCCAGGTGACCGGCGCGCCGGTCGTGCCGATCGGCTACGCCTGCACGCGGGCCTGGGTCTTTCGTTCCTGGGATCAATTCATCGTTCCCAAACCGTTTTCCAAAGTCGCGGTGGGCATCGGCGAGCCGTATACGGTTCCGCGCAAGCTGGCCGACGACGACGCATTCGAACGCGAACGCCAGGAGCTCGAGAAACGTATGATGGCGATGATCCACAAAGCGGAGAATTTTCTCGAAGAAAAGTACGGCCGCGTCGATTCGCGTACGAATATGGAGCAGGCCGCCGAATATCAAAAACGCAAAGCCGAACGCGAGGCGGCAAAACACGGACGGCCGGCATGAACGACACGCAAAGTACCGCTCCGCTTCGCCAGGCCGACGAAATCGGCACGCCTCTGAGTCCGAGCGCCGTACGCGTTCTCATGTGCGGCTCAGGCGAACTGGGCAAAGAAGTCGTCATCGAATTGCAGCGGCTGGGCGTTGAAGTCATCGCCGTGGACCGCTACGCGAACGCCCCGGCCATGCAGGTCGCTCATCGCTCGCACGTGATTTCCATGCTGGACGGTCCGGCCCTGCGCGCAGTAATCGAGCGCGAACGCCCGCACTATATCGTACCGGAAATCGAAGCGATCGCCACCGACACCCTGGCCGAATTGGAGAGCGAAGGTTATACCGTCATTCCCACGGCCCGCGCCACGCAGCTGACCATGAACCGCGAAGGCATTCGCCGACTGGCGGCTGAAGAACTGGGACTCAAAACATCGCCCTACGCTTTCGCGGCCGGCGAAGACGAGTACCGCGCGGCAATTCAGAAGGTCGGCCTGCCCTGCGTCGTCAAGCCGATCATGAGCAGCTCGGGCAAAGGCCAGAGCACGCTGCGTTCAGCCGCAGACATCGATCCGGCGTGGCGCTACGCGCAGGCCGGCGGGCGGGCCGGCGCGGGCAAAGTCATCGTCGAGGGTTTTATCGACTTCGATTACGAAATCACGCTTCTGACCGTGCGGCATGCCGGCGGCACAGCGTTTTGCGAAGCGATCGGACACCGACAGGAAAAAGGCGACTACCGCGAGTCCTGGCAACCCCAGCCCATGTCGGAGGCGGCTCTGACAGAAGCCCGTCGCATCGGCGCGTCTGTCACCGAAGCGCTCGGAGGACGCGGCGTCTTCGGAGTGGAACTCTTCGTTAAAGGCGACACGGTGTACTTTAGCGAGGTTTCGCCGCGGCCGCACGATACGGGCATGGTCACGCTGATCTCCCAGGACCTTTCCGAGTTCGCGCTGCACGCCCGCGCGATTCTGGGACTGCCGATTCCGCTGATTCGCCAGCACGGCCCCGCGGCCTCCAGCGTGGTGCTGGTCAGCGGCGAATCTCAAAAGACCGCCTTTCATAATTTGAACGCGGCCTTAAGCGCTCCCGATACGGACTTACGTCTCTTCGGCAAACCGGAGGTCCAGGGCGAACGACGCATGGGGGTCGCCCTGGCCCGCGACGAAAGCGTCGACGCCGCGCGCGCGAAAGCCCGCTCGGTATCGGAAACGGTCCGCATTCGCCTCTAGTGCGCTAAACACCGGTCTGCAATCGCGCGGTCATCCATTCGTAGCGAAAAGCGGCGATCTTTCCCGGGCGAAACGCGCCGCATCGATCGTGCGGCCCGCCTCCCGAAGCGTCTATGGAAATCCGTGAACTGACCACCGGCGAAATCGCCGTGCTCAAAGCGCAGGGCGTACTCGACCGCCTGAACGCCGGACGACTCGGACATGGGATTCGCGCGGCGGTCAATCGGGGCTGTCGAAAAATCGTTTTGAACCTGAGCGACGTCGAGTCGGCCGACTCCCGCGGGCTGGGCGAGATTCTATTCTGCTGCGCTCAGAGCCGAAACCAGGGCCGCGAGATTTTAATCGCCGGGCCGCCGCCTTTTTTACGCGAACTTTTACTGGGCTCGCATCTATTACCGCCGGACATTATCCGCGATTCGCTGTATGACGCACTGCGCAGCTTTCGGGCCGATCCGGCCTGAAGAAAAGCCGGTTGCGGTCTGTGCCGGAGGCCCGAGACTGCGACCGGGTGCGCGCCGGACCGTCGCGCTGCCTTTTGCGATTCTTGCGAATCGCTTGAGGGGTGAGGAAAGTCCGGACACCTCAGGACGGGAGACCGGGTAACGCCCGGGAATTGCGATTCGTTTGCGCGAATCGCGGTTACGGAAAGTGCCGCAGAAAATACATCGCCCCAATCCCACGCGGTGCGCAAGCGCTCAATGGATGAGGTCCCCGGCGGGAGTCTTCGGATTCGCGTCGAGGCGGGGTAAGAGTGAAATGGCGGGGTAAGAGCCCACCGCGTCGGCGGTAACGTCGGCGGCAGGGTAAACCCTCTTTGGTGCAATTCCAGGTAGGCGACCCATCCGACTGCGTCCGGTCGGGGTCGCGGGTAGGAAGCGAAGACCGGCGGAGTGATCCGCCCGGCAAGACAAATGACGGTTTAAAACAGAATCCGGCTTACGGGCGCGCACCCGCTTTTCGCCCGACACGCTCCCCGGCCCCGCGGCGGGAAGCGCAACCACCCACGGCGCTCCCCGCCCGACACCCCCAAACCCTACGACGATTCGGAATTCTTCCGCCCAAAATCGAGACCTTCCGCCTCGGGCGCGATCAGCTCGTCCAATTCGTTGTGCGACAGTTGATTCGTAAAATTCGACATGACTTTAACGGCGATATTCGCCACAACGTCGAGCGCCTGGGCGTTCGAATAACCGGCTTCGCAAAACGCGGCGAGGGCCTGATCGTCCACACGGCCCTTCGTTCGATACACTTCGAGCGCGAAATCGCGCAGCGCGTTGAATTTCGTCTCCGGCAGCTCCGAATTCGTTTTAAGCGCGCTCAAGACAGCGGCCGACGAATCCAGGACGACGCGTCCCGCCAGCATATGGGCGCTCACGCAGTAGCGGCATTCGTTCTCGGCGGATATAACGGTCTGGACGATATTGTTCTCCTGCCCCGTTAAGAGGCCGTCTTCCAGCAGATGGATCTGCGTGCTCCAGTACGAACGCAGCAGGGCCGGCGACTCGCTCATGATCCTGGTCAGATTCGGTACAAAATTGAAATTCTCCAGATACCAGTCGAATATCTCCCGGATCTCCGCCGGCGCGTCGTCCGGTGCTTCCAGGTTGAATCCGCGGTCGGTCGTCCGGGTTGTGGTTGTGGTTTCTTCGATCATCGATTGCCTCCTCGCGCTTTAGCGAACGCCTCGCTCAATCCCTGCGAGATCGCCTGCAGCTTGATTTTTCCGGAGCGCTCATCGCGAAGGCTCCGCTGCTCTTCAGAACATAAACAATCGATCGCGAAGACGCAAGTCCCGGCGAAGCCAATTAATAAAAAATACTTATCAATTCAGTCCGAAGACTTTTGCAAAAAGTCCATTCGATAGCGGCGGGGGGATTTGCCGTAAAGTTTATGGAAGGCCGTCGAAAAATTCGCGAGGTCGTTGAAGCCGCATTCATAACAGACTTCCGTCACGCGCATAACGGTCGCTTTGAGCAAATCGGCCGCCCGGGCGAGCTTTCGATTACGAATATAGTGCCCGGGGCTTTCCCCGTAAAGCCTGGCGAACTCGCGCTTAAAGCTGGAGAGGCTGAGATCGCACAAAAACGCGAGCTCTTCGACGTTCACATCGCTGTACAGATGGCTTTCAACGACGTCCTTCAATGCGTACGCCCGCGGATGAAAGAGATCCGACATCAGTTCCACGACCGACGACGCGTGATCCGTTTTCAGCAGTAATAACACCAGTTCCTTGAGTTTGATTATAACCAGTTCCTCATCGACCAGCCCGGGGTTCTCGAAATAAATCTGCAGGCTATCGATATAAGCTTCGATCAGCTCGTTTCCGACCAGTGGACGCAGACCTTTCGCTTCTCGAGGGGCTTTGAGGAATCGCGGCACGCTGTCCCGATAAATCTCTTTTAGAATTTCGGGATACAGGTAGGCGGTGATCGCCTCGCATTCCGCGGCTTTGTCGGCGGCGAGAAACTGAGCGATATAGCTCCCGCACTTTTTTAATACGCCCTCCCCCGGATGCAGACTCAAACGATTCGACTGCGAGGCGACATGGTATTCCCCGCGTCGAAGATAAAAAAAGCAAGCACGGTCGTCCGGCAGCATTCGGGACTGGAAGCGAGCCGGCGCTTTGATGACGGCCCGCTCGAAGATAGTTTTTTCAAAGGCCTTTATGGTTTCGGATTGAATCGACATGGGCGAGTGTCACTGCATCATAATCGATCGGATCGAAACGGTCTTTGCAAAACAGCTCAGATTCTTTCGAATTCGGGCCATATGCGAACTCTGTTCGAGGGCGGGCTAAAACCGCACCGTCGCCTGCAGAGTAAACCATTTATGAAATCCCGGCAGATAGCCCTTCTGATAAAACTCCGCGCTCTTAATCGCGATGGCCGAAAGCACCGTTAAGCGTCCGTAGTTCAGGACCAGGCCGGCCCGTAGACTGCCGGTGAACGGCCGCGGTCGCACCGTATAGGCTTTACTGGGGTCGTGCTTTTGAAATAGCGTCGCATATACGATCAAATCTTCGAGGGTCGCCGTCGGCTGGTTCCCGGTCAGAATTCGATACGCCAGAAATTTCGCGAGCGGATCGAGACGCTGTCCGGGTTTGCGACCGATGGTCTGGTAGAGCCAGAGCAATCGCAAGGGATCGGTCGCAACCGCCGGATCCTGGAGCGCGCTGACTAAAACCGAAGCGCGAATGGTATCGTCGATGGTTTCGCCGCCCTGAAAGAGTGTATTATAGACCAGATACTTCGTGCCGGGATTTTGAATGCCCTGGCCCAGGTTCTGATCAAAGATAAAGAAGCGCGTATTTGGATCGACGATGCCTTCGTTTTCGACGAGGGCGTAATAGCCCGCGTACGCGAAATTGTTAATCGCGCCGTTGTTGACATTTCGCGAAAGCGCTTCGTAGGCGTCGGCTTCCGCCCCCGGGTTGCTGCTGTAGGTATAGCGGTTCTGCGCGTCGACGGTGCTCGAAAGCAGACCGTTGTACAACACACCGGTGCCCTCCGGCCGCACGAAAAAATAGAGCTCGAAGGTATCCTCGTCGACGCGCCCCACGCCGCGTTCGAGCGGCAAATGCCCCTGCTCTGCTCCGAGCAAACCCAACCGCCAGGTGAAACCCAGACCGGCGCTGGTGATTACGTTGCCGACATTTAAGTCCAGAAACGGGGCCACGTCGGTTACGCTCCAGGACGCGGGTGTAATCGGCCGGCTGTAATAATAATTGGCGCGCACTGCGAAAAAATTCGGAATTTGATAGCCCCAGTGCGGCGTGGGCGAACCGGTGATCTCTTCGTGCACGAAGGTCTGCACCGGATCGCCCTGAGAATTCGGCCCGACCACTCCCAGATCCAGTTCGAAACTGTGATACGAGCGGGCCTTGCTGATGCCGTAGCGTTTACCCAGATAGGTCCAGCCGGCGTAAGGCCGGTCGCCGTAGATCACGTCGGAGCGGGCGATATTCGTCGGACTGTACATATTCTGCGCGAGCACCCAGGCGTCTTCGACGAATACGCCGTCCTCCCGGGCGACTTCCGGGATCAGATCGAATACCGGCCCCTCGAAGCGGCGCCAGTCGTAGAGCGTTGCGTATTCCAGTCGAACCCCGTTCGTATAATATTGATCGGTCTTGCCGTAGATGACGTCGTTTTCCCATAACACGGTAAAGGCGTGATTGTAGATGGCCGTATCGACGTAGACCGGACCGCCGTCGGATTCGGCTTCGCCGCCCTCGGCCTCATTCGCCTGATCTTGATTTCCGGCTTCGTCCGCTCCGGAATCGCCGAAGGCCCGAATGATAGCCGGCTGCGCGCCGAGCTCCGCGGGCGAGGTGATTCCCGCGAGCAGCACGACGGCCAGAATCGACGGCGCGAGAACGGCTAAAAGCAAGCGGGAACATCGCGAAAGGCTTGCGCGGGCGTATCGGGTCGCGGAATCAGTCGAAACAGTCATGCGGAACGCTCGCGATTGCCCGGAGCCTTCACAAGCTTTTTTTGAATTCAGAAGCCCCGACTGAGCCGGCCCGCATTCCGCTTCCGTTACAGACGAGATGTCCGAACTCTATGACAATATCGTGGCCGCCGTGGCGCGCATACCCCGGGGCCGGGTCGCGACCTACGCGCAGATCGCGGAGTTGGCCGGCAATCCCCGGGCCGCCCGCACGGTATCCTATGCCTTACATTCTTCTTCGCGTAAGTTAAAGCTTCCGTGGCATCGCGTGATCAATTCGCGCGGCACGATCTCGCTACCCGCAGGCGGGGGTTACGAACGCCAGAAGCGCCTGTTGCGCGGCGAAGGCGTGGTATTCGAAGCCGGCGATCGAATCGATTTGAAACGCTTCGGCTGGCGACCCGCCTGGAAAGCGAAGAAGCTATCGGCGAAAAGTCCCGGATCAAAAAAAGCCGGTGCGAAAAAGACGAGCGCTCGAAAAAAACGCGGCAAGAAAGTGATTCGCATGCCGGACGAACGCGGGCCGCAAAACTGAAACGCTAAAACAGCTCCTGCTGTCGCGCGATCGGTTCCGGAAGCCGCAGAGCCAGACCGCAACGGCGATTCAGACCTTCGATCATATAGATGGCCAGCGCGACGTTTTGCGATTCATCGGGCTGGTGCAGGAAAAAATAAATATTGCGCACGCCGTGTTCGAGCCATTCAGCGATGCGTTCGATCCAGGCGTCCAGCCGCGGATAGTCGGTGGGATGCAATCCATTCGCGACGAAACGAATCACCGCGGTACCCTTCGGAGACGTCAGGCGCTGGTGCAAAACGTCCCGGCGGCCGGCGACGTCGGTGATGATCGCGACGGCCTGATTTTCTTCGAACACCGACCAGATCTTTTCGCCGCCGTGCTTTTCGGAAAACCAGGCGGGATGGCGCAACTCGACCGCCAGTTCCTGGCCGCGTGGAAATCGCTGTAGATAAAAGGCGAGATCGTCGAAACGCTCCGGGCCGAAGCCGCCGGGTAAAAGCAAAAAGAGCGGCCCCAGGTTTTCGCCCAGCTCCTGGACCGCGCGACAGAAGTGGAGGGTTTCGCTTTCACAGTCTCGCAGTTGCCGATCGTGGCTGATGATTTTCGAGAGTTTGGGCACGAATCGAAAATCCGCGGGCACCATCGACCGCCAGCGCGCCAGCAGCTCCGGCCGGACCCCGTAGTACGTCGTATTCAGCTCGATCGCGTTGAAGTGCCGGGCGTAGTGGCGCAGATACTCCGGGGGGCGCGCGTCGGCGGGATAGATCAGGTCCAGAAAGCCTGGATGATTCCAGACCGGACAGGCCACGTACACCGCAGGCGGCGTCGACTCGCGGGAATCCTCCGCCGGACCGGCCTCCCGCGAGGGTGCCAGCGCGTGCTGCAGGAGGCTCCGGGTCCCGGGCGGATCCGGGGGCAGGCTCAGGTCGATATGCTCGAGCTCCGCGAGATCTGTCAGCCTTCCGAAGTCCATGGCTCCGGCAAAGATTTTCCGGGCCGACAGGATTCAAACCGGAATTTGCACCGGTCGAAGCGATGCAGCGGAACCTGTAAAATGTGTAGGATGTTTCGGGTGCGAAATTCGCGCGCGGGAATTCGCCGGCGGAAATACCAGGTTCTCTCTAAAAAAGTATTGAAGCATGCGACATATTCCGCGAAGGTCCGCACATGCATTTCGCGGATCTCCTGCTCTCGTTCCATTCGATCGGCATCGTGACCCCGGCCCTGATGTCCGCCCTGCTGGCCCTCTATATGTGGACGAAGGGCAAATCCCGGCAGAGCCTCTATCTTGCAATCGCCTTCACCTTTTACACGATTATGTTCGTGGGTTTCTTTCTGGCCTACACCATCTTTCACGACTGGGGCGCCTACCACCGCTATCTGACGACCACCGTGGTTTTCGCGCAAAGCGCGATGATCGTCTTCGCTTATAATTATCCGCGCAACGATCATCCCCGCGAATCGAAGGTCGTGATCGTCGCCTATCTGCTCTCGTCCCTGGCCGGCTACGCCCATTTCATTTACGAAGCGAAGAGCATGACGCCGCAGTACGATTTCACGGCGCATATGTATAATGTTCCGGCCGGCCGGGTGCTGAGTCTGGTCATTCTCGCGCAATTGCTGTGGCTGATGCTCGTCTTCATGCGCAAGACCGTGCGCTCCGCGGAATACACGGGCTGGCTCGCCGATTCCATCCAGCGCCCCGAACGCCTGCTGTCCGGGCGCCTGTTTCCCTTTCTGGCCGCGCGCTTCGTCACCGGACCGATCATCCTCGCCCGCCCGCAGGGACGCGATGCGCAGGCCACCCGCGGATTCTTTCTCGTCTGCCTGCTCTTTCTCGTGATCGGCGTATCGAATGTGCTCGCAAAAAGCGAAACGATCAGTTACGACCTCTTCGCGACGATCTACGCGGCCGGATCGCTGATCAGCGTCTTCGTGCTGTTCATGTCGTATATCAACAACAGCCCGGAACCCACGACCTTTATGCTGAAGATCGTGGGAATTTCGCTGATCACCCTGCTGCTGGTCCTGGGCGGGGTGAGCAATATCACCCTGACCCTGAGCGAGCGCTCGTACGACAGCGAACGTTCCGCGCTCGTAGAAAGCGCCCGCCCGGCAATTCTGGCCCGCGATTACACCAGCCTGCCGTCGAATGTGGAGTACATTCTTGTGCGCGAAGACCGTCCGGGACTCTTCGCCGAAGACGCGCAGATTCTCTGGACGCGCAGAACCGGTCCCGAACGGCTGACGGCCGAAAAGCTGAGCCAGGGGAACGAAATCGAAAAACAGGTGCGCATGCATCATGAAATCGAGCTCTTGAAGCGCAAAGGCGAACCGGGGCTCAGCACCCCCGAAGCGCTCGAAGCCGCCGCTCGCAAACTCATCGCCGAACAGCCGATGCCGCTGATGCAACGTCTGTACCGCAACGGCGCAGATGCATATTATACTCACTTCGACTTCGCCGAACAGGGGCAACGCTACGAAGTCGGCTTCAGCTATCGGGCTTATCGCGAATATACGCATGCGACCGGCCTGCTGCTCTTCGCCTCGATCCTGGGAGCGTCCCTGGCCATTCTGCTCATCTTTCCCCTGCTCTTCAGCGCCAGCCTGGTTAAACCGCTCACGGACCTCTTAAACGGCGTAACGAAAGTCAATGACGGCGACCTGGACGTGACGGTGCCGATCAAGGTCCAGGACGAAATCGGTTATCTGGCCGGCAGCTTCAATTCAATGGTGACGTCGATCCGCGACGCCCGGGCCAAATTACAGGACTACGCCGAGAACTTAGAAGAGAAAGTCGAAATTCGCACGCGGGAAGTGCGCGAAAAAATGGAGGAAGTGCAACGGCTGAAAGTCCAGCAGGACGGCGATTATTTTCTTACCTCGCTTCTGGCGCGCCCCCTGTTCTTCAACGCCAATAAATCCAAAACCGTCGGCACCGATTTCATCATCAAACAGAAAAAACGCTTCGAATTCCGTCAGAAAGAGGGCGACCTGGGCGGCGATATCTGCGTGACCGGTAATTTAAAATTCGGCACTCCTGATAATTTCGAACGCTATACCATGGGCATGAACGGCGACGCGATGGGCAAATCCATGCAGGGCGCCGGCGGCAGCCTGGTAATGGGCGTCGTAATGAATTCGATCATGGCACGTTCTGCGGCTAACAAACGCGTACTGGATATTACGCCGGAGCAATGGCTGACGGAACTCTACGACGAGATTCACGGCGTCTTCAAGACTTTCGACGGCTCGATGGTGATCAGCGCCGCGGTCTATCTGGTGAACGACGAAAGCGGAGTCGTGCATTATTTCAACGCGGAGCATCCCGCATCGGTGCTCTATCGCAACGGCAAAGCCAGCTTCATTGAAGAGGGTCTCATGCTGCGCAAGCTCGGACACGATTCGGAATTCCATTTTCAGGTATTTCAGTTTCAGCTGGAGCCCGGCGACGTCATTCTGCTGGGCTCCGACGGCCGCGACGATATCAACCTGACGCCGGGCGAAGAGGTGCGCACGATCAACGAAGACGAATTCGTATTTCTGGAAATCGTTAACGAAGTCGGCCCCGACCTGGATCAGATCGAAGCGAAGCTGCGGGCAATGGGCGAAATCACCGACGATCTTTCGCTTCTGCGTCTGGGTTACCGCGAAGCCGTGGGCGCTCCCGGTTCCAACCAGCATCACCAGCCCGAACAGATCGCTCTCAGCTCCGCGCTGCCCGCCGATACAGTGGATTTTCAGGCCCTGCTTGATCAGGGCAAACAGCTGTATCTGGAAGGCAAGCTGCAGGACGCGATTACAGTGTTGAACGAGGCCTATCAGATCGATCAGGCGCACAACAAGCTCAACAAATTGCTCGGCCTGCTCAGTTTCAAGGGCCGGGACTATGAACGCGCGGTCGAAGTCCTGCGCAAATACCTGAATGAAGATCCGACCTCGTCGGAATTCTGGATCTATCTTTCGCTCGCTGAAAAAAAACGCGGCAATTACGACGAAGCCATAAAAGCCGCCGAGTATTTGAACGAAATCGAGCCGGACAACGTAAAGAATCTGATCAACCTGGCAGACCTGCACCGTCTGACCGGCCAGGACAGCGAGGCCCTCAAGCTGGCCCGGGCCGCGCAGAATCTCGCGCCGGAAGACCGCGATGTCTTACGTTTTCTGAAATTGATCGCCTGAATGCTCGCGCCGCGGGCTCCCGCGGAATTCTGCGGACCTTTTCATTGACAATAACGGCCAGCGGTTTGATATGTCCCTCGCCGTTTTTTTACAGGCCCATTTAAGATTCACGCCTTTTGCCCGAAACTCAGGCGGTCTGCCGAAGAGCCGGTCGTCTCCCGATCGCGTTTCGATTGTCCACAGTTTTCGTCATCCCGGTTCGAATCCGGTCTCGCAGCAGAGATGCAGATGAAAAAGATCGAAGCCATCATTAAACCCTTTCGGCTGGACGAAATCAAAGCGGCCCTGCTGGAAGCCGGCGTTTCGGAATTGCGCGTCGCCCAGGTGCAGGAAATCGGTCAGGGCACCTCGCAGGAAAATTATCGCGGTACTGAATACGAAGTCGATTTCGACGCCCGTATGATGCTGATGATGGTCGTCGCGGACGATCGGGTCCCGGCCATCGCAAAATTGATCCGTGAAATCGCGAGCACTGAAAATCTCAGCGACGGCGAAATCCTGGTGATGCCCGTCGAAACGACGATTCCGATTTGACCGCGTAAAGATTCGCGCGCATTTTCATCGCAACTCCGGAGCATATCGATCCATACGCATCCGAAATACGACCTCTCGTTTCATGCACAACGCACGTCCCGGCCGTCGCACCCTCCCGGGGCCGGACGGCTGACCCTGGCCCTCTGCATCTGTATGCTGGCGACGGCGATCGCGGCGCAGACGCCGGACGCCTCCGCCGGAGATTCAGAGAAGACCGACGCGAGAGCCGCTGCGATTCCCCTCTGGATTGCGCCGCCCGACTCGGTCAATGCGGGATATTATTCGCTTGGATGGAACGCCGGGGACACTGACGGCGCCGGGGACCCGAAGCTGCGCTTTGAAATCCAGGAAGATACCAACGCCGAATTCACCGCCCCCCGCATCGTGTATCGCGGACCGGAAACCGCCACGACTCTGAGCGGCAAAGCTAACGGCACTTATTATTACCGGGTGCGCATCGCGAATGCGATCTCGTCCGAACAGGCCTGGAGCGCGACCCACGCGGTCGTCGTCGCGCATCATCCACTGAGTCGCGCTTTCGCTTTTTTGATTCTCGGCGCGATTGTATTTCTGTCCACCGCCGTCCTGATTCTGCGCGGCAACGCGACTGAAAACCAAAGCGACGAAGATACAAAGTCCGGAGCGGCGAATTGAGCGGACAGGCTTTTCTCGATCCCTATGTCGCCGGGGCGCTGCTTGCGGCTTTCAGCGCGCTCTGGATTTTTCTCGGCTGGTGGTGGGGCCGACGCGCGAAAAACAATCTCGACGAATTCATGCTGGCCGGCCGCAAAGTCGGCCTGGCGCTCGGCACCGCGACCGCCATGGCGACCTGGGTCACCGCCAGCACGACGATGGTGGCGCCGCAATTCGCCTACGAGCTCGGCATCTGGGGTATGATCGGCTACAGCCTGGGTTCAGTCGGTCTGTTGCTATTCGCACCCATGGCCACCCGCATTCGCAAACTGATGCCCGCCGGATATACCAGCGGCGATTTTATCCGACTGCGCTACGGCGTTCTCGCCTGGCGCGTATTCTTGCTAATATCGCTTTTTTATGCATTAGGCTGGCTGGTCAGCCTGGGCATGGCGGGCGGCGTTCTGATCCAGGCCCTGAGCGGACTGCCCTATCATCTCGGCATGAGCGTGATTCTGAGCATCTGCGTGATCTACACCCTGCTCGGCGGACTGCGGGCGGTGATCGGCACGGATTTCATTCAGACCGTGATCATTATGGTCGGCATTGTCTTACTGGGAGCGTTGACCATAAGCCGCATCGGCTTCGAGGAAATTCACACGAGCCTTGCGACCGAGCGACCGGAGCTGCTCAATCTGCTGATGCCCGCGGCGATCATGTTTTTATTCAACAACCTGCTCTTCGGCATGGGCGAAATCTTTCACTCGAATGTGTGGTGGAGCCGGGCCTTCGCCTTCGACGAGGGCGTGGGATTCAAGGCTTATCTGCTGGCCGGCATTTTCTGGACGCCGATTCCAATCGCGGCGGGTTTCATCGCGCTGGCGGCCCCCGGGCTGGAGCTCAACGTGGCCCGGGCGGATATGGTCGGCCCGATGATCGCCGCGCAGTTACTCGGAACGGGCGGCGCGATCCTGGTGTTCATCATCGTTTTCGCCGCGCTGGCTTCCAGCCTGGATTCGCTGCTCGCGGCGACCAGCGATCTGGTACTGGAAGACCTGTATCGCAAGCATCTCAACCCGGGCGCTTCGCGCGAACATCTGCGCCGGGCGGGCAGCGTGATCATCGTTTTGCTTGGATTCCTGACCTGGCTTTTATCACTGCCGAATATCGACACGCTCGGTAAAATTCTGCATTTGACCGGCGCCTTTGTGGCGAGCACCATCTGGCCGATCGCGGCGGGGCTGTACTGGCGCAAAACCAACCCGACCGGCGCGACCGCGGCGATGATTCTGGGCAGCGCCGTGGGACTGGTTTCGTATTATACGATCGGCTTTTATGTGGCCGCGCTCGTGGGCGCAGCGGTTTCGATGGCGATCGTTTTGATCAGCACCTGGAGCCGCCCGCGCGATTTTCGCTGGGAGGACTTGAACCAATGAGCGTGAGCATTTCGCTGAGCATGTTGACTGTGCTGGTTAGCCTGGCCCTGACGATTACGGCCATCGCTCCGGTGATCCTGCTGGTTCTTTTTTTTCGGGACTGGCGCAGGGGCAAACTCTGGTGAATGACCGACGGCGGCTGCATCCCTTGCTCGACCAGCCCGTCAGCGTTCGCGACGGTGTGCGCGGTATCGAACGCCCGCAGGCTCTGCTCGAATACCTGGTCGAAGATCCGGAACCGCTGACCTCGCTGGCCAATCACCACATCGTTTCAGCCCGTCAATTCGACCGCGACAGCTTAAAGCAGCTGTGCCGCGTCGCGGCGAATTACGAGAGCACGCCGATGCTGATGTTCAAACCGCTCGCGGGCAAACTGATGATCAGCGCCTTCTACGAACCCAGTACCCGCACCCGCATCTCATTTGAAAGCGCCTGGCACCGGCTCGGCGGCGATATCATGTCGATCACCGATCCGGCGACGACGGGTATGGCCAAAGGTGAATCGCTACAGGATGTCGCGGAGATGTTCAGCAACTACGGCGACCTGATGGTGCTGCGCGATAACGACGACGAATCAATTTACGATATGCTGGAAAGCCTGCGCATTCCGATCATCAACGCGGGCAACGGCGTCGACGAACATCCCACCCAGGCCCTGGCGGACCTGTATACGCTCTTGAAGTGGCGACCACAGCTGATCGATGCGACGCCGCAGCCGAAAGATAAAATCAAGATCGGCGTCATCGGCACTCCGGGTCGCATGCGCACCGTGCGCAGTCTGCTGATCTTGCTGGGTCTCTTGCATCCGGCGATCGAAGATGTTATTATTATCAACCCCGGATCGAATCTGTTCAGCCCCGGCCAGCGCGAAGAGCTCGAAGAGGCCGGACTGCGCATTCGCGTCGAGCACGGCCTGAAGGGCGTTCTGCCGGAGCTGGACGTGGTCTATATCAACTCCATCGCCTGGGTTGGCGAAACCTACGAAACCCTGACCGGCGATATGAAACTCTCGATCGATTCGCCGCTCAAAACCGGCTCGATCATTTTGCACCCCCTGGCCCGCGGCGAAGAGCTGGATGAAAGCCTGGATCCCACGCCGCACAACTGGTACTTCGCCCAGGCTCGCGGCGCGGTCTTCATTCGCATGGCTCTTTTGACCTGCCTGGTCCAGCGAATCAACCAGGTCCTCGACGCCCCGACGCCTGAAAGTAATCGAAGCGGAGATTAAGCATGCAGAGCACGCAGCTAAAGATCAATTTCCAGCGACTGAAAGCGGATATTCTGGCTCTCGCCGAGATCGGCAAATCCAGCGACGACCGCGGCATCTATCGCATGGCCTTCACGGAAGCGGACATGGAAGCCCGCGCCTGGCTCGAAGCGCGCATCGTCGACGGCGGCTTAGAATACGCGACCGACGGCGCGGCCAATCAGTTCGGCAAACTGGGCGCATCGCCGGATCGCCCGAGCATTTTAATGGGTTCGCATATCGATAGCGTGCCCGCGGCCGGCCACCTGGACGGCACGCTGGGGGTGCTGACCGCTCTGGAATGCCTGCGTTCGATTCGCGAAGCGGGCTCGCGATTAAAATACGGACTCGAAATGATCGCCTTCAGCGACGAAGAAGGCCGCTTCGGCGGTCTGCTCGGCTCGGAGTCGCTGGCCGGGGACATCACCCCCGAACGCATTCATAACGCCGTCGATTTGAGCGGCACAACCTTGATCGACGCCATGGCGGCCCACGGTCTCAACGCGATGGACGCCCTGCAGGCCCGCAGATCGCCCGAGACAATTCAGTCGTACTTAGAATTGCACATCGAACAGGGGCCGGTGCTGGACCGGCTCGGCCACCAGGTGGGCGTCGTAGAACACATCACCGGCCTGTTTAAATGGTCGATCCGATTGATCGGCAACGCCAACCACGCCGGCACGACGCCGATGCATATGCGGCGCGACGCCTTTCACGGGCTGGCCGAATTTTCGGGCGAAATCCCGCGCATCTTAGAAGAACACGGCGGCGAAAACAGCGTCGCGACCATCGGCCGGGTGGATCTATTCCCCGGCACGGCGAACACGGTTCCGGGACGCGTGGAGTTTTCGCTCGATTGCCGCGATACTTCCGGCGAAGTGCTCGAAGCCCTGGCCGACGCCTTTCGCCGCGCGCTTTCGGCTATCGCGCGGCGCAGAAGCTTAATGTTCGAATTTGATGTATTAAGCCAGGTGCCTTCGGTCGCCTGCGACCCCGCAATCGTCGAAACCGTCGCCGCGGCGGCCGACGCGCTTGAGCTGCGCAGCCACCGCATGCCCAGCGGCGCCGTACACGACGCGCAGATCATGGCGCGGGTGGCCCCGGTCGGAATGATCTTCGTGCCGAGCAAAGGCGGCAAAAGTCATAATCCGGCCGAGTGGACGCACTGGGAAGATATCGAGGCCGGCGCGAATCTGGCACTGCAGACCCTGCTGCGGCTGGGCGAAGCGGAAAACTGATCTATTATGAAAGCCCATAGCGAACACCCCGAATTCAACAACATCGACCCGCTCAAAGAAAGCTATCGCGAAACGATCGCCAACGTTCCCGAACGTCTGGCTTCGATTCGCCAGCACCACGCGGCCCTGCTCTGCATCGATATGCAGTATCTGGACGCCGCTCCGGGCTACGGAGTTTTCGCCGACGCGGCGAATTCTGGCGTGCCCGCGGAAGCTCAAGAGTATTATTTCGATTCTCTCGACACGTATGTTTTACCGAATGTGCGCCGCCTGCAGGACTGCTTTCGCGCGAGCGGCATGGAAGTGATTCATACGCGCATTCAGTCCATGACTCAGGACGGCCGCGATCGCAGCCCGGGCCACAAACGACTGGGCCTGCACGCCGCCCCTGGTTCGAAAGAGGCCGAGTTTCTCGAACAAATCGCGCCGGTCGGCGACGAATTGATTATTAACAAAACCGCGAGCGGCGTCTTCACCTCGACCAATCTGGAGTTTATATTACGCAATATGAACATCGAAGCGCTGTTCGTAACAGGCGTGTATACGAACGAATGCGTGTCGACGACCGTGCGCGACGCAAGCGATCTCGGATTTCTGGCGACGGTCATCGAAGACGCCTGCACCACCGTGACCCAGGAGCTGCACGACTATACGATCGCGGTTTTAAAAGACCGTTACGCGCGGGTGCTCTCCACCGAGGCGGCCTTGCACGAAATCAATTCGCAGCTCGGTCACAAAAGCGATGTTCGCGTAAACAACTGAACGATATACGCAATTCACTCTCATCCCCATTTTACGAACGCTTAACCCAACGACTCAAACGACAACGGATCTATTATTATGTGCGGAATCGCAGGATATTTTCACGCCGACCCCACCCGGCCGGTAGACCCCGAAACCCTGGTGGCCATGGCGGCTATCCAGTACCATCGCGGGCCCGACGGCTACGGCTGGAAGGCCATGCAGGATCGCGGGGTTGGTTTCAGCCACGCCCGGCTCTCGATCATCGATATGAGCGAAGGCGGTCAGCAACCCTTCGTTTCGCGGGACGGCCGCCTGCTGCTCGCGCACAACGGCGAATTCTACGACTACCAGCGCATCCGCGCGGACCTCAGCGCCCGGGGAGACCGCTTCGCGACCAAGAGCGACTCGGAGATTATTCTGCATCTCTATCCGCGTTACGGCATCGAAGGCACGCTGCCCCATCTGCGCGGCGAATTCGGTTTTACGCTCTTCGATCGCGAAAACGATACGCTCTATATGGTGCGCGACCGCTTCGGAATCAAACCCATGTACTACGCGGTCGCGGGCGAAACTCTCGTCTTCGGTTCGGAAATCAAAGTCGTCTTCGCGCATCCCGAAGTGCCGCGTAAATTCAACTCCCAGGGCGTGTATCACCAGTTGATGCAGACTATCGTGCCGGGTACGACGCCGTACGAAGGCGTGCATCAAATCAAACCGGGTTACCTGGTTACGATCAAACGCAAAAACAATTCCTTTGAAATTTCCGAAAAGCCGTACTGGGATATGGATTTTCCGCGAGGCGAAGAGCGCGCCGCTCGGGATGCGGCTCCAGGCACGGCGCAGGCGAAATCCGAAGAGCATTATGTAGAATTAGTGCGCGAGAAGCTGCTCGAAGCGGTGCAGCATCGCCTGGTCGCCGACGTGCCCGTGGGCTGCTATCTGTCCGGCGGCATCGATTCCTGTTCCATTCTGGGCCTGGCCGGCGCGAGTCGCCAGGATCCGGTTAAAGCATTCACGATCGGATTCGATAACGACGACTACGACGAGAGCCCGATCGCCACGGAAATGGCGGAAGCCGTAAACGCCGATCAGGATATTCTGAGGCTGGACGCGACGCACCTCTACGATAATTTCGTGGAGACCCACTGGCACACCGAACGAACGATCTACAATACTCTGGGCGTGGCGAAGCTCTTGATGAGCCGGCACGTGCACAGCACCGGCTACAAAGTGGTCGTCACGGGCGAAGGCTCCGACGAACTCTTCGCGGGTTATCCCGGCTTTCGCCGGGATATGTTTTTGCACGGCCTCGGTCATATGCCCGCGGATGAACGGGCGCAGTGGGAGCAGATGCTCCAGGAATCGAACGCGCTCTTTCGCGGCGCGATGCTCGCCGAAAACGAAACCACGGATCCGGCCATCGACGCGGTCTGCGGTTTCACTCCGTCGGGCCTGCAGCCCTGGCTTGCGGCTTCGGCGCGCGTTCCGGATTTACTGGCGGGCGATTTGTGCGCCGAACTGGGAGACTATTCCCCCGGCGCCGCCATCGCGGCGACCTTCAATCCCGAGATGTTAAAAGACCGCCATCCCCTGGACGTCGCGCAGTACGTCTGGATCAAGACCATGCTCGAGGGACAGATCCTGACCTGGGGCGGCGACCGCGTGGACATGGCGAATTCGATGGAAGCCCGGCCGGCCTTTCTCGACCATCACCTGGCGGAAGCCGCCGTTAAGATTCCGCCTCGTTTACGTATTAAAGGGCGCATTGAAAAATACGTTCTGCGCGAAGCGATGAAAGGCATACTACCGGAAGTGCTGTACAAACGCGAAAAATTCGCGTTCATGGCGCCGCCCGCGCATACGGATCAGAGCAAGATGGACGCGATGCGCGCGCTGGCGGAAGACTATCTGAGTGACGACGCGATTCGCGACGGCGGTGTGCTGGACATCGGCGGCGTGCGCGCGCTCTTCGAATTGCACGATCGACCCGACACCGAAGCCGCGACTCTCGTACAGCTCGACGCCGTGATCAATCATCTGCTCGGCGTACAGATCCTGCACCGCAATCTGATCGCGGCGGATATTCCGGCTCAGGCGAAAGCCCGGGCGGCGGAGTTGGGCTGGAGCGCCCACGCGGCGGTTCGTTGAGTTTAGATTTGACAGGCCGCCGGCGCTTCGCAGGCTGCCGGTCATGGCCACGTCGAAGCGTCACCAACGCAGCGTAAAAAAATTCATCGAATACGCGGTTCTTCGCATCATTACCTTTCCCCTGCTCTGGATGCCCTTTCGCCTCCGGGCGCGAGTGCTCGAAGGCATGTGTCTGGCGATGGGGCGGCTTTCGCGCAGCGCTCGCGAACGGGTGCTCGGCAATATTCGCGCGGCCTTTCCCGACGAAAGCCCGGAGTGGCACGCGAAGATCGCCCGCGCGAATTTTCGCAATCTGGGCCGGCTGGCGGCGGAATTTCTGCACGATCCCTACGTGAACGATCGCTTTCACGACAAATGGTTCGTCCTCAAACCGGATCCGGAAACGCATCGTCGCTGCTGGGAACGCGGAGGCATTCTCGTGCTGGGGCATCTCGGAAACTGGGAATGGAAAGGCGTATCGATCACCCGCAACGGGCCGAACCCGCTCTACGTTCTGGCCAAACGCCAGAGCAATCCCTGGTCGAATGATCTCATCGCCCGGGTGCGCGGCAGCCAGAATATCAAGCTGATTTACACCGACGAAAGCCCGCGCATTATCTTCAAGCTGCTGAAAGAGAAAGCGTTGATCGGTTTTATTTCGGATCAGGACGCGGGACAAAACGGCGAATTCGTTCCGTACTTTAATCGCCTGGCTTCGACCTACCAGGGGCCGGCTCTCTTCGCGCGCAAAACCGACGCGCCGATCTATTTTCTCTGGTCCTATCACGATGAACAACGGCGGCTGGTCTTCGAGCTACAGGAAATGGATCGTCCGGATTGCGATCCCAAAGACGCGGAAGAATGGCAGCGACAGTTCACCTGGAACTGGGTGCGCCTGCTCGAAGAAAAAGTCCGCGAACATCCCGAAGACTATTTCTGGATCCACCGCCGATGGCATACCCGCCCGGAAAGCCCCGAAGCCGAATCCGCGCTCTGGGAATTCTGGCGGGAGTGGCAGGCGAAACTCTCGCCGGATCAAACGAAAAAGGGCTGAACCCCGCGCGAGCGATTCCGTCGAACAGGCATGATCGCAAAACAAATTCGCCGCCTCACGCTTCGCGCCTCCGCCTTTCGCACGCATAAGATCCCGAACTGGATTTCTAATCCCGCTCCGGGGGCCATTCAATTCTTAAGGATCGGCGCGACCCTCGCCGCCATCGCCGCCTTCTACTCTGGAGGAGCCGCCTCGCTTCAGGCTCAAAGCGAAGATCTGATCCAGGAATACAGCTTCGCCGAAAGCCGCATCGACAACAGCCAGGAGACCCGGCTCTTTCCGGCGAAAGTTCCGGTGCCTGGAGTTCTGTGGGGCACCCGCCCCGGCTATCAGGAAGGCATGGTCCAGCTTAAAATCAGTTGCGGGGTGGACGATTCGCGCATCATTGAAAACGCCGAAGGCGATGAGGAAGAAGTCTACGCGGCGCTCTTTCGCGTGGAACTCTATCGTTATGCCGACGGGGAATGGCAGTACGTCGACTGGTATCGCCTGCCGGGCACGCCGCCCACGCGCAGCTGCACGGCTCTGCGCACCGCCGCCGCTCTCGCGCAGGCCGGCCGCCCGCTGAAGGTACGCTTAAAGATTCGCGCGCGGGGCACCCAGCACCGCAATCAGGTCGAAGACTGGAAATTCTGAACCGGGCGTCACCAGGGAACGGTGTGCAGGGCGCAGGGCGTTCCAGTGCCGGCTTTGAAATCCATTTCACCGACACTCGCCGCGAAACCATTCAGACGATCGCGCAGCTCCTTATAAAAACGCAGATAACGATCATCATTATAGGTCGGCGGGTTGCTCAGAAAGACGAAGCCGATCTTGTGTTCGGGATAGATTTGAATCATGCCGCCCACCCCCAGACCGAGCGCCGCGTGATTCATGAGTAGTACGCGGTCCTGGTAGGTTTGCACGCGCCAGGCGATTCCGCGGTGCTCGGCGTAATCACAGCTCGCTTTCGCGGTGGGCGTAGTAAATAGATCGTAGAAATGTTTTTCGGAGATGATGCGTTTGTCGCGAAACACGCCACGATTAATATAGAGTTCCACGTAGTTCGAAAGATCCGCAACCGACGATACCATGCCACTCGCGCCGTTCGAGCGAATCGAGAAACGGGTATTGCGCATTTCTAAAGGTCGCACCAGATTTTCGGTGATGTACGATTGGATGCTCTGGCCGGACGCCTGTTCCACGATCATGCCCAGCAGACGATAGCCGGGATTTGAATACTGGAAGCGATCGCCCGCGGGATGGTTTTGTTCCGGAATGTACGGAGCGGGATAGAGATCGAGCTTGCGCAACGGCCCGGAATCGGGAATGCCCGAGGTATGCGTCAAAAGATGGCGAATGGTGATGGGCCGATGCGCGAAACGATCCATTTCCAGCGGCGCCCCCAACACATCGGCAGCTCGATCTTCCAGGCGCAGTTTACCGGCTTCGACCAACTGCAACACCGCCAGGGCGGTAAAGGTTTTCGTGAACGAAAGCACCGCATACGGGCGATGAATGCTTTGATTGTAGGCCTGTTGATAGAGAATTTCGTCGTCGTATACGACCGCAACCGCGGCGCCGGGCGTAACTCTGCGATGTACCTGGCCGGAGATATAAGCGTTCAGGTTTTGGATACCGTTGCGAATATTCGCTTCGCGTTCGGGGGTACGGTCGGTATCGACGTCTTCGAATTGATATTGATAGGAGTTGCTGCAGGCCGCCGCAAATGCGATGAGTAAGAAACAAATTGAGAATCGAATACCGTTCCAGTTTTTTCGTTCTCGCCCGAACATCATCATCCCTCCCGTGTAAGGACTTAGACTCGGATTTTTGCGAGATGTTTACAAGAAAAAATGCAAACGCCTATATGAATTCTTCGCAATGAAAACAATGCACGATTTCGCGGCGCATAAAAAGCGTCGCGTTTCATGTGCGACGCAAACAATCCGCACGAATCGATCGGCTCAGTTTGTATTCCGTTCAAAGTCGTGGATAAATTCGACCTGCCGACGCGTTTCGATCGCGCGCGGGGATCGAGCTGCGCGCACCTGCGCAATGGCATCATCGGCGGCGATCTTTTCATGCTTAATCAGATAGCAGGCTGCCACCGTTCCCGACCGCCCGAGACCGCCCACGCAGTGCAACAGCACCTTATGTCCGGCGGACTGATGGCCGTGAATCCAGTCGACGACGGCATGCATGGCGTCCAGGCGCGAAACGCCCTGATCGGGAATCGGAAGATGATATAGCTCGAATCCGCCGGCCTCATAAGCCGCCTCGAGTTCGGGAACTCCATAGCGCTCGAATTCGTCGCGAGTGATCAGACACGCCACGCGATTATAGTCAAGCTCCCGGAGCACCTCCAGATCCGCCTGTAAGTCCCGGCCGCGATCTTTGCGTCCGGGCAGAATCGTCAGACCGATGCCGTTCGCCATTGCATCGACTCTGAGCTTCCTGTTCCCGCTCAGAGTACGCCGGATGCGATCTGCACAAATCGAGCCGGCGTACAGCGCCAGACGCTTTTGCCAGGCGTTCGATTCATCGAAAGCCAGAGTATGCATGGCGTAGCGAACGGCGCCGACATAGTACTGGTACGGATCGCGGTCCAGCTGAATCAGCTCTGGATAATAGGATCGCAAATGACAGACGGTGCGATACGCTTTTTCAATTTCCGGCCCGCCCGCCGGCGAGAAGTCCGAAGCGAGCGGCGGCTTGCCCAGATCTTCGACCGCCAGGAGGCGATCCAGGAGCGCCACTCCCGCTCGAAAACCGGCTTCGTCTTCGATCTTTAAGAAAATATAGAGTAGATCGTTCTCGAGTTTGATCAGGTCTTTCAGCACATGACCGCGATGCGTATGAAAGAAATCGATCAGCCACACGTTGTCCGAATCATCGATCAGAATATTCGCGCCGTTCAGATCGCCGTGAATGTACGCGGTGTAGTGCGAAGCGGCTCCGCTTTCCCGCAGTTCCGGCAGATCGCGTTCGTAGAAGCGACAGACGTTGGGAAGCTCCAGCCCCGGCAGAATCTCGAGAACGGCTTCGTCGCCGACCGGGCGGCCGAGCAAGGCTTCCACGCGGCGGCGAACGCCCGGCGCATAGTGCGGCTGAAAATCGTAATAGTCGAGCAACTCCAGTTTTTCGCGGGTCGCGGCTTCGTAGAATCGGCCGAGCTGCCGGCGAAAGACCACGTCCAGTACCCGAAAGAGCTCCGATAATTGCTCCGGCGTTTCGCAGGCCGCATACATTTTCTGAAAAGTACGCACATCGCCCTGCAGCATACCGGCGTATCGATATTTTATGGCTCCGCGATCGCCCAGTTCGGCGAAATCGACGATATTCGGCGCGCTATTGCCCAGAATTTCCTGAATCTGTTCGAAAGCGGTGCGCTCCCGGGCGATCGAATCGCGGTCGCCGATCTTTACGACGTGCGGCACCTGCGCGTGCCCGAAAGCGTCGTGCCCCTGCGCGCCCAGCACCAGATTACCCGAAAAGCCGCCGTCCAGAACGGCGAAGTCCACCGATCGCGCGTCGCGAAATAAATAGAGCAACAAATCGCAGTCCGATTTTTCGATTTCGTAGCCGGTCGGAAAACTCAGTCGCGTGTCTTCCAGGCGCGAATGGCGCAGACGGGATTGGATGGTCGGCTGGCTGGCCGCCAGAAACTCCGTGAAGGTGCCGACGGACGAAAAGATGCGCACCCCCAGAACGCTTTTCAACTGTTCCAGGGCGTGAAAATGAGCCTGCCGCGAAGAACTCGCGGTCAGCGCGCTGCAGACCGCAAGTTCCATTTCAGGATAACGGGTGATCAAATCGTATGCCAGAAAGGTGACCTTGGCTTCGGTCCAGACTCCCATTATACCGACCCGCGTGGGCCGCCCGCGATAGGCTTCGAGAATTCGCGCGAGAGTCGTATCCACGAAATCGTTCAGACCGGACGCATCGACGATATGATGCGGACGCTCGTTCTGCATCGCCTGGCGAAATACAAAATCCGCGCCTGGAGTATTTCGCAGACAGTGCGGTCCGAATTGTCGGAGGTGCGCGGCCTGTCCCTGATCGTCGGGATCGTGCCAGTCGCGAATATGCACAATCTGCAGTCGTTCGGCTGGAACCGCGTCGTACGCCCACTGCATAACAGTGTTGACCGGACCGTCTTCCACTCGCTCCCCCATGAGCCGCAGCGCCTCATCGTAACCGACGTGCAATTGATTCGGCAGGCCGTCATAGCGTTCGAGGGGTTGTACGAAGTCGTTTTGCAGACACTGCGTAATCAATAGCGCTGGCATGGGCCGATCAGGCCGGGGCGCCTCAAATGCAGCAAAGCTTTTTTCTGGACACCGTCTCTCGAGGCGGGTCGATAGTTCGTACATGCTGTCGCGCCCATTATTCCGCCGCATCGGAGCCGTCGTTCTGGGAAACCCCGCGCCCGGGTGGTCGCTGAGTCGCGTCGCCGCCGGCATCGCTTTGACTCTCACGTTATTCGGATTCGTCGCCTGGCTGGCCGACGTATTCCTGATCGCCGCGTTCAATACCGACGCGGCGGACGTGGTATTGAAACGACTGAACCGCCGTTTGCTGCTGGAAGGGTCCTACGGACTGCGGCCGGCCAGCGCCTTCGTACTGGCCTTCAGCGCGGGTTTTGTCTTTCTATGGGTGTTTGTGGGGGGGCTCGCCGGCGGCCTGGCGATGATCGCGCGTTCGCCGGCCGGGACCGCGAATTTCGCGAGTCGACTCAGACTGCCGCTCTGGCTCATGACCGCCGCGACCGCCGCCTGGATCGTATGGTGCTTTATTCGAACGGCGGTTTTCTATTATATGCGGCTCGACATCGAATTCGAGCTGGCGATCTATACCCTGCTCGAATTGCGCTCACTGATCGCCAGCGAAGTGCTGATCACCCTGGGCGAAGTTCCGATCTATATACCGCTCGCCTTTCTTTTGATTCTCGTCGCGCCGGGCTTGTTTTCGTTATTAGTGCTGAAAACGGCCGGCGAATTCGACGAGGCGCCGCGCGAAGCCGGGCCGGCGGAGGGGCTGCGTCGTTTTCGACCCGCGCTCGTGGGCGGGGTCGGCGTGATGATCGCCGGCATCGTCCTGCTGTCGCTTCCCGCGCAGGGCTTCGCGCGCCACAAACAAATAGCCGACCGATCGCAGCAACTCGACGAGCTGGAGGGTCCGAATCCCTTTCCCGAACGCGAAGACGTTCTCCCGAGACTCTATGAACAGGAGCGCTTTTTCAAGCAACGCTTCGGCTTTGAGCTGCCGAAAGATACGAATATCGTTTTCATCGTGCTGGAAAGCGCGCGCGAAGCCTTCGTCGACCTGGAAAGCAGCGAATTCTTTCGCGCCGGGCCCGAAACGCTGCGGGTCGAAAATTTTTTCGTTCCGGTTCCGCACAGCTCGAATTCGCATTACTCGCTGTTTACCGGCCTCCACAGCGAACGCGACTTCGAAGAGAAATACGAAAAGATGCACGGCGGAAATTCGCTGCCGCGTCTGCTCGAAAAGGCCGGCTATCGCAATTATTTTATCTACACCGACCATACGGCTTTCGAATCGGAAGACCTCATGCTCGAAAAGCTGGGCATCCAGGTTACCGAAAAAAAACATTTAATCAAACGCAAGAACCCGGAAACCGACGATTTATACGCGGCGTTTCAGTTCGGCATGGACGACATCGCCCTATTGCACGCGGCGACGAAGATTCTCGACGAAAATCCGGAACTCAAACGAGAGCCCTTTACGATTTCGCTGGTGATGACCAACAGCCACTATCCGTATTTTAATCCGCATCCGGAAAAATTCAACCGGCATAACAATCGAACGATTCTGGGCCGCCATCGCAATGGCGTCGACTACGGGATGTTTATCGCCGACCGGGTCGTCGAAGAATTTCGCAAACGCGGCCTCGATCGTAAAACGCTTTTCGTATTGATGTCCGATCACGGCGAATCCTTCGGCGAACGCGGATTCTTTCGGCATTCGTTCAGTCTGTACAATGAAGAGGTTCGCGTGCCCCTCGTGCTGCGCCACTCCGCTTTTTCGCGACTCGCCCGGCCCGACGATCGTCGGCTCACGCAGGGTTCGATGCTCGATATTTTCCCGACGGTCTTCGATATGCTGGGACTCGACATTCCTCGCTCGCTGCACGGCCGCAGTCTATTTGATCCGGAATATGAATTTCGCCTGCCGCTCTGGGTCTGGCGGCTCGACGATTACCGCGGACTCTTATACGGCGACGCCAAGTACATCTACAATTCCGTCGACGATGAACTCTATCGCCTCGATCTGCACGACCGCCTCCAGGAAACCTGGCAAGCCCCCGACGGGTACGCGCTGGCTTTCGTCGACAACCTGATGGGCATGGATTACGGCAAGGCCGGCGGCGTCGCGGCCGCGGCCGGAGACCGCCGGGGACCGGTCGTCGATGCGGCCGGCCCGTACGCCTTCGGCGGTTCCTTTCGAACCGGCGGCGGACGCTTCGCTTTTGACTGTTCCGATCTACCCGACTATCTCAAGTGTCTGGCGGAAGCGGACGAAGAGCTCCCGAAAAAGAGAGCAGCTTCCGGGACGGCCGATTCTGAGACGAATTCGGCGAATGCAGCGAATTCCGAAAACGCAACAGACGCCGTCGATTCGGAAGAAGAGAAACGCAGACAACGGCACCCGGAACTTCTACCCTGAGAGCAGCGAATTATATGAACGCCTGCCTTTAGCTTCCGCGAATCGAACGGGCTGAACGGCGAATCAGTAGCCGCGGTCGTGCCAGGTGGCGACGACCCGCGGAAATCGGCCGCCGCGTTTCTGACATTCCTGTTTGGCCCGCACGATCGCCGCCCGCAGATCCGGATAACCCATCGTAACGCCCACGATATTGCCGTCCACGGCGATGGCGCCGTAACCGACGACTTTGGACGTCGCCAGGATCTCGATCGCGTCGGCCTCCGCGCCGTTTTTGATCGCCGAAGCCTTCGCGAGCTCTTCGGCTTCTTCGATCGTCTTCACATTGAACGCGTAGCCGTACGCGTCTGCAGTCCAGGCGACGGCGGCGGCCGCCTTTAAGTCGCGCGGCCCGGCGGCGGATCCAGGCAGTACTGCGAGCGCGATCAAGGCGATCGCCAGGCCGGCCGGGAAACGCCCGTAACCGGGCCGGGTCGATCGGCCCACCCGCGGAGGAGCCATCGGCGAACGGCGTACGACCGCGAATTTCGAATGATCGATGCGCTTTTGCATAAGCTTCGCTCCGTACAGCCGACTATTTGTGACGACCTTCCAGCTCGTCGACGATTTCCTGCAAATTCACATCTTCGTTCACCAGCAGTACCTGTAAGTGAAACAGGAGATCGGCGGCTTCGTAAATCAGCTCCGCGCGCGATTTGTTTTTCGCGGCGATAATCACTTCGCCGGCTTCTTCGCCGATCTTCTTCAGAATCCGGTCCTGCCCGTCGCGAAACAGATTCGCGGTATAAGACTTTTCCGGCAGAGTATCGCGGCGCTCTTTTAGTAGTTGTTCAAGCTCATTTAAGAATTGCATAATTCCTCAACTTCGGATCGGCGTTCAGGCGCCGACGGGACGCACCGCGATTCCCCGGGCCGTCATCGTATCCTTGACTTCCTGAATCGAGTATTCCCGAAAATGGAAGATCGAGGCGGCCAGCACCGCGTCAGCGCCGGCGACGCTTACAGCGTCGCAGAGGTGTTCCGGATTGCCCGCGCCGCCGGAGGCGATCACGGGCACCGGCACCACGCTGCGTATGGCGCGGGTCAGTTCCAGATCGAAGCCTGCATTGGTGCCGTCGCGGTCCATGCTGGTCAGCAGAATTTCGCCGGCCCCCCGGTCGGCCGCTTCGCGCGCCCATTGCACCGCGTCGCGGCCGGTGGGAGTCCGTCCGCCGTGCAAATAGACTTCGAATTCAAAGCCCCGGTCGTCGCCCGCTTTTACGCGGCGTGCGTCGATCGCGCACACAATGCACTGCGATCCGAAAACCCGCGCGGCTTCGGTCAGCAGTTCGGGATTTTCGAACGCGGCTGTGTTGATCGAAACCTTGTCGGCTCCGGCGTGCAGAATCGAATAGACGTCGTCGACGGTTCGAATGCCGCCGCCGACGGTAAAGGGAATGAAAATTTCGTCCGCCACCCGTTCGACCAGCCGCACGACGATGTCGCGACGGTCGGAACTGGCGGTGATGTCGAGAAAACACAATTCGTCGGCCCCGTTCGCCGCGTAAAAGCGGGCGTTTTCGACCGGATCCCCGGCGTCCCGCAGATCGACGAAATTGACGCCTTTAACGACCCGACCGTCCTTCACGTCCAGACAGGGAATGATGCGACTGGCAAGCACACGACCAGATTTCCGAATGACGACAGCTTTGCAATCAGTTCACAGATTCGGCCGTGAACTGCCCCCGGCGGCGTTCGGCCTGAGAGTGTTTGTGGTTCAGGCGCTCCCGGAGCTTCTTCGCCTTCTCGTTCTCCGGGTCGACTTCAAAGGCCTGGTCGAGAATATAACCCGCCCGCTCCAGATTGCCGCCCAGCATATGCACTTCGGTGAGGTGCAGCAAATTCTTAACGTTGCGCGGATCTCGCAGACGGACGCGCTCGGCCAGGTCCGCGGCTCCAGCGAATGAGCGCAGTTTCTTGAATGCCAGGGACGCCATATAGATCATGTCCGTATCGCCCGGGCGCAGGTCCACGTATTCCCGGCCCAGGGTCGCCGCGGTATTGAAATCGCGTAGATTGTAGGAAGCCACGGCCAGATCTTTAAGTACGCGCACCGAATCGGGACTGCGCAGACGGGCCTGGCGCAGGAACATTACGGCATCGCGGTGGGCGTGATTGCGGGCGGCTTCGCGGGCGCGGGCCACGAAATCCTGGGTCTCGGCGTCTTCTTCGTCGGAAGAATTCGCCGCGCCGGCGCCATCATATCGCAGCGAGAGCAACGAGAGGTCGTCCGAGATCTCGCCCTCCGAAAGCAGGAGTTCGTGAATGCGCGCCAGATCCCCGTTGGCTTCCTCGACCACGGTCAGGAATTTCTCTTCATCCTCGTTCATAATGCGTTCGCCGGTCTCTTCGTGAACCCCCAGAACGATATCGTCGCGACCGTCGGAGCCGGCGATCAGCTGGTCGCCGGGTTCCAGCTGAAAGGTCGGGATATGAATCATGCCTTCCATGCCGTCGTACCCAATTTGCGAAACAGGAGTTCGTTTTCGATAAAGATCGCTTTGCCCTTGCGATAGACGACCGAAAACGGATGCTCCGCGTTGATATAGTACATGAAACCGTTGCGCTCGTCGACCAGCCCCATGACCAGCGAAATCAGCATACTGCCTTCGAAGCTCTCAAAGATTTTGTGTAATTCGATGAAAGCGTTCTTCAGCCAGCGCTCCGGATACATATCCTTCGCGTCCGAAGACATCTGGGTGCGGGTGATCATCGACTCGAATACGGAGCCCAGTACGAGCGCTCCGCCCGCGCCCTGCATTGATTTGCCCATCGCGTCGGCGTTCAGAAAGACCGTATAGGTGCTGCCTTTCAAATCGATCTGATGCACCATACACAGATCGCCGCCGATCTCGGAGTTGCGGTTTCGGAACTCGAATTGTTTTTTCTGTTTCAGGTAGAAGTCCGCGTGTACCGATTTCGGCACCGCGCGATTGCTGTTCAGCGGTTTGATCAAAAGCGAAGTCAGAAAATAATCCCCGTCCTGCTGTTGTTTGAGTTTTTGCACCTGCTCGAGCGTGTTCTTTAATTCGGCGGTACGGGCTTCGACTTTTTCTTCCAGCTGATCGGCGTATTCCTGCAAACTGGCTTTCGCCGCGCGGATCGATCGCACCATACCGTTAAACGAATGCGAAAGAAAGCCGATCTCATCTTCGACTTTCACCGGTAGCTCGACGCTCAGATCTCCGTCGTTCACCCGACTCACCCCGCCGACCAGTCCGTCCAGCGGTCGCAGCAGCGCTCCGTGAAAGAATACGCGAAAACCAATCAGCACGACGCCCAACACCCCGGCCAGGATCCAGAGTAAGCGCGTCGCCGTGCCGTGCACGAACTGCCGGTAGTCCAGATACGAAAATCCTACTTCGTAAATCGCCCCGTCGCCGGAAGCCTGCATAAAGGCCGTAAAAGGATCCGTGGAATCCGGGCCCGCGGCCGGCCGGCGATAGTGGCGCGTCCCGAGCGGCTTAAACGGTTTAAAGAATTCCAGCGCGGCCGCTTTCAGCCGGGCGCCGCTGAGATTCGTTTCGCCTGCAATAAAGGCGGCGACGGCCGCGTACATCGGCGCCAGATCGCCGGATTTCCCCAGAAATGCGAGCGCGGCTTCCCGAAAGCCGTCGTCCGGCAACACGCGTAACTTATTATAACTGAATAGAATCTGGCGATCCAGGCCGTCCACCTGAGCGAGCACATCGCGCGTGCCGATAAAATCCGGATCCTGGGTTTCGCTCAGTTGATCGTAGGATTGTAGAATCAGGCCCGCGTAACCGGCGAAAGCGGGATGGGCGGTGGACAGTACGCTTTCCAGTTCGGCGCGGCCGTACGCGGGTTTCGCCAGCAGGCCCTCGCGCACGCTCGCGTTCAAGAATTCGTTTTGCAGCTTCTGAAAATCGACTCTGTTCTCGTTTCCATCACCGGCCCTGTAGATTTCTTCGAAGCCGCCTTCTTTCGAAAAGCGACTGATATAACGCAAATTGTCGGGGCGATAGTCGGCGCGCGCCAGGATCAACGCGGATTCGCGCGACTGAATCTGGTCGTAGGCGGTTTCTTTCTCCGAAAGCGTCGAGAAACCGATGGCCTGCAGGACGAGCAAGAACACGGCCAGGCTGATGCCGACTATCTTGGCCATCACGGTCGTGCGATCGCGAGTCGTATTGATATAGATCATCGTAAATGAAAAGAAGCCGATAACCACGCACAAATTGATCACTGCCTGGTGCACTCCGCGGTCGAGGGCGCCGTCGCGACTCAGGACGTTCGTGATTCCGGGCAGAAAGGTCGAAGCCGCGAAGGCGACGCCCATACCGAACATCGCGTAGCGCACTTCTTTGTTTATAATGCCGCGCCAGATATAAAGCGCGAAAGCGATCAGGATGTACAGCATGATGAACATGCCGGTGATCTTGCTGATCTGATCCGCCGCGAAATCCCAGTAATGGCCGTCGAAATGATAGATGCGCGGAGCGTCGATCGTCGTATAAAAGAAAGCGGCGCTCATACCGGCCGTAATTAGCAGTTGAACGGCCAGAATCGTCGTCGCCAATCGGGGATGACTGCGGCTCGGGAAGTGCAGTGCGAATTGACCGAAGCCGATTCCGGCCAGCAGGACGAAGGGCACCGTGAACCAGCGATGGAAGACCATCGACGAGTCGAAAAAGGTGGAAGCGGGAAAGTACGGCGCGTAAAACAACGCCATGCACAGAAAGGTGATCGCGAGCCAGAGGGTCGCCGAAGATTTTTCGCGCACCGCGAAGAGAAACAGCGAAACGAGAAAAATGAAAATCGTAGGGATCAAGGATCCCAGGGAAAACAGGTTAAAGTACAAATTCTCGAACATAGTTAGACTCGCGCGATCTCCTGATACGAGCCTGACTACGTTCCATAGCCGGAGAGCTGTCAATCAATTGCGAAATTTCGCGCGAGCGCCCGGCCTGCGCGCACCGCATGCGAAAGTTGGCTCCGCACTTTTCCCGGTATCAACAGTTTTGCATCGCGCAAACGCGACGCACTATTATCGAAAACTCAGCCGGGCCGCTCAAGCATTTCACTCAGGGGGCGCCGGGGCGAATAGTGTTCGACATCGCCGCGGCCCAGCAGCGCCACCATCTGTATTTTTGCCGGGGCCGAAACGCCATGCTCGGCCGCGAAGTCGTCAGCCAGCTCGCGCATCTCTTTGAACTCCTGCAAGAGCTGGCTCATGGGGCGCGAAACAAGCCCCATGTGGGTCGCGGCCAGCTGAAATCGAGCGTAGTCCCGACCGCACAGCACCCAGTCCCGCACGCGATTGCCCGCGGTCACGAAGTGCAGGATTCCGCGGGCCGTAGTCAAATCCGCACGATAACGTTCCAGAAAACGTTGTGTGTTCGCTTCATCGTAATATACCGCCGGTTCCTTCGACAAAAAGAAGCTCTCAATCATCCAGCGCTCAAAGCCGGCGACCCCGTTGTCGCGCAGCGAAATCCCATCGCGCTTCGTGAAGATTTCCCGGGAGCCGATGCGAAACCAGATACGGCTCTCCTCGGCGGTTCGCCGCGTCAGCACCTCGCGCTCGAAGCCGGCCATATGGCGCTCCGCCTGCTCGCGAACGAGTTGCTCGCCATGCAGGGCCACCAGTTGCGACACCCGGGGACGAATCAAACGCTCGAGCTGCTGAAACTCCGCGGGCTGAATCATCGGCCCGGAATAGGCGGCCCGTACGGTATGCCGGCGGGCAACTGCGCCGTACAGGGGATCCACTCCGGAAGCGGCCCCTGCCAGGAGAGTAATCCGGGCGACCGGCTTGCGCCCGGCGTCCCGAATCGGATCATAAGCGCCGCCCCCGGGAAATAGGTCGATGCGCGTTCCATAGCCCATGCGACTGGCCGCCACTTCGACTAATTCCAGCAGACACCCCTGCCCGATGTGAAGCTGTCGGAACGTGGGATCGGTGACCGGTAGCGCGCGCGATTCGTCTACAAACAGGAGCGCCGAGACAGGCGACAGCAGTCGGAATTTCCAGGCCTGGGTGTTGTGCGGATTCGGCGCGGTGATCCCGGCGTTTAAGGCCATCAGAATGGGCCGATCTCCAAAACCGGCGGCTCGCGCGTTATCAAGCGGATCGGGTCCGCCGTCTCCGGGCTGGCGGGTCACAGTGTAGGAACTCCTGCACTGGCTCGCCAGAGCGGCGGCGCCGAAGACCGCCGCGGACCGCCCCAGAAAGGCCGCTCTTGAGATTTGCGATTTCAAATGCTTCGATTTCATGTCGCCAGCATGCCCGAAAAATCGATGTCCCGCGACCTGCCCTGCAGGGAAGGTCGCGGGCCTGAAGAAAAAATGCGACAGTCCGGAGCATGACAGCGACTCAAGCAACATTGCGACATACGGACGACCTGCTCCTGGACCGGGAAATCGCGGCCCTGCGCCTGGTGATTCTCTTTCGGCTGGTGTTCGCGTTATCGACCCTCTTCTCCACTCTGGCTATCGGCAAATCGGCAGATGAAAAAACGATCACGACCGTCCTGACTCTGCTCGCCGCCGGATCCACATTGCCGTTCTGGCTGGCGTTGAACCGCCGGCGATGGGTCAAATCCATCGGCCTGGCCGGCGTCCTCTTCGACGTCGTCTTTTATATTCTGCTGCCTTATATCTGGTACTTCTCGGTCGGCGGTCCCGAAACGGTTTCGCCGGCCTTTATGCTCAAACACCCCAACCTGATTACCATGAGCTATATCCTGTTGCTGGCGCACAGCCTGGCCGGCCGGCCGCGCTATCCCCTGACGATGGCCACGGGAGCGACGATCGGAGCGGTCAGCATCTTCGTGTTCGCGCACGACGATCCCCGGCTGCAATTTTCCGCCGATTTCGTAAATCACATCCTGGGCGAAAGCGTGAGTCTGGAATTCTGGCTGACCGGAACGATCAGCTACGCGCTCGTCGGCGGCCTGCTGAGCTGGCACGTGCATCAAACGAATCGTGGCATTCGAAAGGCGGTGCGCCAGGAAACGGACAATCTACTGCTGTCCCGTTATTTTTCGCCCGCGATTCAACGCGAAATCCTGAGTCAAAACCGGCGAGCCGGAAGCGCGAACGACCAGGGCTCGCCTTTCGACGGGGCCGGGGCCCGCAAGAATATCGCCGTGATGTTTTGCGATCTGCGTGGCTTTACGACGGCCGCCGAAAAGCTTTCGCCGGAAGAAGCGACCGCCTGGTTGCGGGAATATCACGAAGCGATGGTCAACACGATCTTCGAATTCGGCGGCACCCTCGATAAATTTCTGGGAGACGGAATTCTCGCGACCTTCGGCACTCCCGAACTCACGCCTGCTCCGGCCGCGCGGGCCGTGCAGGCAGCGCTCGCCATGCGCACGGCCATGGGGCGGCTGAACGAGAGCCGCAGCCGTCGCGGACTGCCGGCCTTGCGCCAGGGCATCGGCATTCACTACGGGCCGGCGATCGTCGGCAACGTGGGCGTTCCGGAGCGTCTGGAATATACGGTGATCGGCGACACGGTCAATCTCGCCAGCCGCATCGAAGGACTCTGCAAACAATTCGGCGTCGACCTGCTGATCTCAAGCGCGGTCGCCGCCCGGCTCCTCCCCGGTGCGGAACCCGGATCGTCAGCCGCAACGACGCTCCGGCTGCACGACCGCTTTGAAAGCCTGGGGCTTCAGGAAATCCGCGGACGGGCGGAAGGAGTGGAGCTGCTGCGGGCGCGCGACGAGCGGCCGCTTCCGAATTCCGGCTGACAATTCGGCGGCCCCCCGGCGATCATCGTCGGGTGGAGTCGTCCGACCTGATTGCACTGGTGCACGCCGCGGGTTTCAGCCAGGCGCTGTTGCTCGCGCTCTATTTCTGGAAGACGCGCCAGCGCCCCGGCAATATTTACGAAAGCCTGCTGTTGGTGGTGATCGCGATTTCGATCGGATTCGGTTATCTCTATGGCAGCCACGCCATTCTCGAATTTCCGCATCTGGCTCGTTTCGGTTTCACCCTGATGGCGATGATCGGTCCCCTGTTGTACCTCTCCGTGCGCGCCCGGGACGCGGCGGACAACCGGCTGCGACGCGACGATCTCTGGCTGTGGCTGGTGCCGCTGGGTATTACGCTCTATCTGACGCCCTTTCATCTATCGCCGGTCGCGAACAAGCTTCAGTATCTGCGCGAAGATCTGGTTGAGATCCACTTCGACTGCGTCGTGATTCTCTATTGCGCGCTTTTGAACAATATCGTCGCCATCACGCTCTCGATCGCTCGCATGCATCGCGCGACGTCCCGCATATTTCGCCAGGTTTCCACGGCCTCCGGTCCCCCGGAGACGGTCGACCGGGGCAATGCCTGGTTTCACGGAGTGCCGTTGACGATCGTGCTGGCGGTCGGCCTGGTATCGGCGCTCGATCCGAATCTGCTGAATTCGGGGTTGTTTTCCGGCGTGGCCTCGCTGGTTATTTTCGCGCGCTCCTATTTGCTGCTCTTTCGCTCGAACGGCGAAGCGGGGGACACCGTATATCCGCCCGCGGCCCGCTACCAGAAGGCGCTGCTGTCGACGGACTTCGTGCAAAGCCAGGGCGCGAAGATCCGCGAGTATCTGGACGACGAGCAGCCGTATACAGAACCGGATTTTCAGCTCGGCGATATCGCCGGGCGCCTCGGGCTGTCGACCGTACAGACTTCGCAAATCATCAATCGCCACTTCGAGAAAAGCTTTCTGCAATTGTTGCAGAGCGAACGCGTTCATCTCGCGCGCGAATTACTGCGCAGTCGACCGGCGAGCAGCACGGTTCTGGACATCGCTCTCGAAAGCGGCTTCAATTCAAAGTCCGCGTTTAACAACGCCTTCAAGAAATTAACCGGCCAGACTCCCAGCGATTGGCGGCGCGAAACCGGCCAGACGCACCGTCTTCGCGATGATGCTTGACAGACGTCACATGCTCGTCACAATCGTGCCCGGCTTATGGACGTATTCGAGAATATTTTCGATCCACGTTTTTCGCAGCTCCTGTTACGATTACTGGTCGCGGTGATCTGCGGAATCCTGGTGGGTCTTGAGCGCGAATATCGCAACAAACCGGCCGGCATTCGAACGCATATGCTGATCAGTCTGGGCGCCGCGCTCTTCATGATCATTTCGGTCGAGGTCGCGATCGCCGCGCGCGCGGAAGGGTATGTGAACGCGGATCCCGGACGCATCGCCGCGCAGGTAGTATCGGGGGTCGGCTTCCTCGGCGCCGGCGCCATCCTGCGAACGCGGGGACTCGTGCTGGGTTTAACCAGCGCCGCGACGATCTGGTGCATGGCCGCCATCGGGCTGGCTGCAGGTTCCGGTATGCTCTGGACGGCGATCTTCGCGTCGCTGGGCATCCTGGTGATCCTGCAGGTCTTTACGGCGATCGAAAATTTCTTTCGCATTCGCCGCTTTCGTTATATGCGCTTAGAGGTGATCCTGAAAAAAGAAACGAAGGTCTTTCAGGTTCGTAAAATTTTGCGCGAACTCGGCATGGTCATCACCGAAGAAAACCTGGAAATGGTTTTCGGGGAAAATCACTACCAGGCCGTGTTGTACTTTCGCGGCGAGCTGGAAAACGCGATTACGGATCGCCTGCTCAATCTGAAGGGCGTTTCCGACGTAATGCTGTTTAATCATATGCAAAACGCGGAATAAGCGAAGCCGCGGCGTTCGGACTTGCTCTGCGATAAACCGTGATAAACTGCAATAAACTGCAATAAACTGCAATGCTCCGTAATGCGCCGTAATGCGCCGGGAAAACTTTACTCAGTGCGGCTTGCGCTCAACCGGACAGGCGCGCGGCGAGTGAAGCACGGGGCACATCGCTCTGTTCGCCGGATTGCAGATCTTTGACCCGCACGGTGCCGTCCGCGAGCTCCTGCTCGCCCAGCACCAGCACGAAACGCCGGCCCTTCTTTTCGGCCAATTCGAATTGTTTGCCGAATTTCTTCGTGGCTTCGAGCGCGACTTCCACTTCGACGCCGGCCGCTCGCAATTCGCCGGCCAGCTTCGCGACGGGGCCGGCGAGATCCGCGGACATCAGCGCGATATATGCGCCGCGGGCCGCTGACAATTCTTGCGGCGCAAGGCCGTGGCTTACAATAAAATTTTCGAGGGTTACATCGCCCATGCCGAAACCCACGGCGGGGATCTCCTGCTTGCCGAACATGCCGACCAGTCGATTATAACGGCCGCCGCCGAAGAGCGCCCGGTTGTTCTCCGGATCTCGATCGTACATTTCGAAAATCAGGCCGGTATAATAATCGAAGCCGCGCACGATGCCCGGATCGAAGACCAACCCCTGCCCGTACCCCTGGGCGCTCAAGAACTCCGCGAATTTTGCGATACGTCCTGAGATTTCCGGATCGAGCTCGTCCGCCGGCAGATCGGCCAGGCTTTCGGTTGTGAGCGCGAGCAGCCTTTCGACTTTTTCAACGCCTTTGCCGTTTCCACAGGCGGCCGCCAATTGCTCTTCAAATTCCGCGGGTTTAATTTTCGCGCGTTTGTCGATGATCCGGCTGATCGCGCGAACCTGTTCGCTGTCGTACTCGCTCAAATAAGCTTCGAGCAATCGCCGATCGCTGTAACGAACTTCGAATTGTTCGGGGGACGCTCCGTAGGCCCGCATCAAATCGACGGCCAGCATCAACACTTCGGCGTCGGCGGTGAAGTCGTCCGGGCCGAGCAGATCCACGTTCAGCTGAAAGAATTCGCGCAGGCGCCCGCGGCCAGGGCGTTCATAGCGCATAAAATTGCCGACGCTGAACCAGCGCAACGGACGCGGCAGCTCGTTGATCTTCGCGGCGACCATGCGCGCCAGAGTCGGAGTGAGCTCCGGGCGAATGGCGATCTCGCGTTCGCCGCGGTCTACAAAGCGATACAGCTGCTCGCTGACGATCTCTTCAGAGGATTTGGCCCGATAGAGATCCAGCGGTTCGATCAGCGGCGCGGCGTATTCGGAATACCCGTAGCGGCGGCAAACATCCGCCTGAACCCCGAACATCCAGTTGCGGAAGCGCATCTGGTCGGGATAAAAATCCCGCGATCCAATATAGGGTTTCGTCGACAGGCTCATAAATATAGAACCGGGTCCCTCGCGGGCGGCGACCTGTAAACCAGTTTGCCGGAGCGGAAGGTCCGCGAGCATTCGGGACTTCCGCCCGGGCGACGGCGAGGCGTCGGCGCGCCGTGCTCAGTCGACGACTTCGCGACTCAGCCCTGGAGCATACGAATGAGGCTGCGCAGGCGATCGCGGGTGCCCGTGCGAAAATCGCTGTGGCCGGTGCCGTCCAGGTTAACGCCGACGACGATACGACCCGGACCGGCTTCGTGAATGTGGCAGACTTTTCCGCGAAATCGAAGCGGGGCCTGCATCCGAAAGACCAGGTCGAAGGTGATGGTCCGGCGCTGCGGCACGTACTTGACCAGATCCGGCTGCGTGAACTCCAGCGCCACGCCGCCTTCGGAGATATTTATCACCGCCTGCTTGTCTTTGACCGTAATCAGGCTCGCGTCTTCAATGCGATGAATGATGTCTTCGCCGACGTCCTTGAGGCGCTCGACAGCGGCCATATCCAGCGGCTCCGCTCCCTGCTTGACTTCCAGATAAAAGAACGCGATCGGCAGACTGGTGCCGTTCGCCATTTCGTAGAGTACAGGCTGAACCAGCACTGACTGCAACTGCCGCTCCAGATAGGCCTTGCGGACCTTTTCCGGAAGCATCTCGTCTTCGGTTTCCAGCATGTCGTAGTAATCTACCACGCCTTCGCCGCTCGAACGATAAGTCGCGAAATCCGATACATTCGGCACGAGAATCACATCTTTCTTTTTATTCAGATATTTAGTGGCCTGCGGGCGTTCCCGGGTGCCGTACTCGTAAATCTTCAGTCCCGGAAATTCGCTGTGCAAACGTTTCTCGAATTCGCTGAAGATGACTTTATTCGCCACGTGCGAACGCGTATGATCCACGGCGATTTCGCTTTTACTCACCTGAAAATTCGCGGCGTGAATGGCGTCCGAGTCGTTCGTGAACCGCGGGAATTCGCGATCGAATTTAGAGATGCGACCTTCGTCGGGTTTCAGGAGCAGCGAGCCAGGCTCCGGACGATCGACCACCGTGAAATCGATTTCCACCTGACGCTTGAGCGTCGAGTAGAGCGTCAGGCGATCCAGGACTTCGACGTCGGGCGGGCAATGAAAGATGATGCCGTCGCCGGACTGTTCTCCGATATAGAACTCCGCCGGCGGATCCGTCTCCTTCAGATAAAAGCGGACCGTTTTCAGCTTTTCTAACAGGAGATAGTTCAGCTTATCTTTTTCGCGGATATAATCCCAATCGCGACTGATCTTAGTCCCAGATTCTACTGCCATTGTTTGAGCCATAAGCACACGACATAATTCCGTCTATAGTCGAGCGCGCGAGCGCCCAGGCGGAAAGTAATTCCATTCACCTACTATGGACGAAAAAATACGACAAATAGTTAATTGTGACGACGGAATTCGACGCGGCGATTTAAATCGCGATTCGCCGGATCCAGCGGCTGCAAGAAACTTCTGCCCTGTATGATTAATCTATCGGCGGCGATCCCCCGTGCAATTAAGGCGTCCCGTACACTTCTTGCCCGCGCCTCGGACAATCTCTGATTGTATTCGAGACTGCCGACGCGGTCCGCGTGGCCCACGAGCTGAATCTTCGTTCCGGGGTTCGCTTTCAGAATGCGGGCCGAAGCATTTAAGACCGGCACGGCCGACTGTTGAATCGTCGATTCACGAAAGGCGAAAAATACGCGCAGATTCAGCAGGCATTCGATCGTGTTGTTGTCCGGACAGGGTTTGGTGTCCCCGCCCACGGGCTGCAGCGCGAGCACGATCGGTTCCAGGTCCGCGCCGCGATCAGCCCGGGTGTTGATGGCCGGCAATTCGAGCGTTCGGGTGAGATAATTACTCGCTTTGCCGCGCAATTGAAAGGCGCGGTCTTCCGGTACGACAATCGTAAAGCGCGCGTTAGAATCGAGGGGCACCGGTACGGGGTCCGCGCCTTCAACTGTGAGCGTCACATCGCTGCCAGGCAGCGCCAGACGGGTCGTCGCGTCCACAACCACTCCGCTCAGTTCGCGTTTGCCGGCCAGCGGTTCGATCGGGTCGATGTTGATCGGCCGCAGCACGATCACCCGGCGATCGATTTTTCCAGGTGGCGTATCCGCGCTGTAGTCCAGCACCAGCTCCTGGGGTTCGAAACCTGGCGCGCTGAATTGCACCCGATAGCGACGGCCGGCGTCCAGCTCGACGGAAAAATTGTTAAAAAGCTCTTGCTTGCCGTTTTCGCCGTTGAGTAAATTGGGATCCTTGCGAAAGACCGTGCTCGTGCGAATCAGAGTTTCGCGTTCGTAAAATATCTTAATCGTAGCTTCGACTCCGAGCGGACGTCGCGTGCCCCCGTCCAGCACCTGCCCTAAAAAGAGCACCTGCACATTCATGCGCATCCAATCGGGCACGCCGCGTCGGTAGATATCGAAATCGCCGCGCGCCGCGGGATGCCGGCGATCACTGGCGAAATACGCCCACAGACTATCGTGGGTCATGCTTAAGGATTCGTCGTCGCGTTCGCTGTTAAAATCTTCGCCGAGATTTCTGGCGGGCGACCAGAGCCCCGCCTGCTTGCGATTCATATACAGATCGTAATGGCCGAAGCCGCCCGGGCGATCCGAGCTGAAGAACAGCATGCGGGCGTCGACCGAAAGCGTCGGACTGATTTCATTGTAGCGGGTGTTCATCGCTTCGCCGGCGTTGACCGGCGGCGACCAGAGCCCGGTCGAAAGATCGCGTTCGGAGTACCACAGGTCGTTGCCGCCGAAGCCGCCCGGCCGATTCGAAACGAAGTACATCTGCGCGCCGTCGTGGCTCACCACCGGCATGCGGTCGTCGAAATGCGAATTGATCACATTCAAATGGCGCGGCACCGACCAGCGAGCGTCGCGATAAACGGAAACGTAAATATTCAGACCGGCGTACCCGTCGCGACCCGAAACGTCCCGCAGCGCGGTAAAATAGATCTCGACCGCCCGGCCGTTGCGATACACCAGAGAAGCCATGCCCTCGAAGCCGTCGGTGTTGATGGAAAAACCGCCCGGCGGATCTTCGAGCGTTCCCGGGGGCCGCGTCACCTGCATGGTTTTGGAAGCGTCGCCGCCCAGGGGTAAACTGAGCGGAACGGGTATGCTCCACTCCGCGGCGCTCAGGCGCTCGGCGAAACGCGAATTTCGCGCGACCCACAGATTCTGGCTTTCGTTGCGACCCGGTCGATCCGACTGGAAGATCAGGAACTGGCCGTCCGGGCTGATCCGGGGCGCGTAATCCTGCCCCGCCCAGTTGGGCAGCCCCAGATTTTCCAGCGGGCGTTCGGGACCCAGCCCCTCGCCTTCCGGGCTCTGCGCGAAAAGCGCGGCACCGGTCAGCAACAAGGCCGCGCACGCCGCGCTGATTGCCGCAGTTATAATAGAGGAATATCTCACGATGATCGGGAAGATTGCCGTCCGAAAAAAGAGGCCAGCTTCTCACTTATGATTAACGGAGTCCCGACTCGAGCGCTTGAGCCATTCTCTGATCCCGCCGGGATTTTTGCGGACCGCCGGCGCGGGTAAGCGCCACGGATTTTTTGGCCACGGACGCCACGGATCGCCCTGGTTTTTTGGCCACGGATGAGCACGGATTTCACGGATGATAATATTGGCCTGGATGCTATGGAATCTTTTGCCACGGATGACACAGATGAGCACGGATGTTCGCCTTTTTGTGTTTGCGGACCCGGTTTTAATTCTAACGGCCGTGGTCAGTTCCAGGCCGGACGCTCGCTCCCGCATGACCCAATTCGAATACTCCGCACAATGCCTGTGTCCCCACCCCGCAAACCCAAAAAAATCCGTGGCATCCGTGCCATCCGTGGCCCAAAACATTCCCGGTAATCCATAGCAATTCGTGGTAACTAATTTCGCCTACCCGGCACCATTCGTGGCGAATTCTCAACGGCCAGCCGTAACGCCCGGGACGCCCAAAACACCATCGATGAATTTGCGGCGCTCTTCGAACATGGCGTCCAGATTCTTGCCGGAATCCGGCACGAAATCGAAGACGTCCTGCCACATGCGTCGGGTTTCCATGCACAGATACAAAAAGAGCTTCGGGTCCACCGACTCGATCTTCGTTTTGATCGAACGAAACATATCCTGGCGGATCGTTTTGAAATAGCGGGTTTTGCCGTCAGGCCCGGCGATGCTCTCGCCATCGCGGGTCAGGCGGTCCTCTGGAAAGCGGGTTTGAATGGCTTCTTTCAAATCCGCGGTATAACGAAAGCTGCCGGTTGAAATCCAGGCCACGTGGTTCGGGTCGACGGTATCGAAGACCTGTTCGATCAGTTCATGATAGGCGCGCTCCCAGCCGCGCCCGCTTTCAAAATAGATCAGCGGATCGAGATGAAAGGCCAGGCGATAGCCCGCTGCCTGGACTTTTTTTGCCGCGGCCAGCCGGCGTTCCAGATTCGCCGTGCCCGGTTCGACCGTCTCGACCAGCTCGGGCGGATTGATCGACCAGGCGACGACCGTCTTGCCGCGGTGATCCAGATCGAGCAAATTATCGACGTTGTCCGATTTGGTTTTCAGTTCGAGCGTCGCGTTGGGATGCTTCGCGAAATAGTCGACCAGCAGCGTCGAAAGCCCGGTGAGAGGTTCGAGGGCCAGCGAGTCGGTATATTCGCCCGTACCGATGCGAAACTGAAAATTTTTGCCGCGGGTATGCGCGTCGACCTGCGCGAAGAGATCGTCGAGATTCCCGTAGAGGGTCATCAACGGGTTATTCAGAAAGCTCTGCAAATAACAATAGTGGCAGTCGAAGAGACAACCCAGACCGAAATTGATCACGAAGTACTGGCAGCAAACCATACCGTCGGACCCCGGGCAGGTCGATAAAAACTTACCGGGAAACTTATATACCAGCAGATCCTCTTTCTCGACCAGATCGCCGCCCTGCACGTAGCGGTTCAGAATTTCGCGCGGGTCGTCGACGTACTCGCGCACAATCCGCGCGGGAGCGCGCTCTTCGATATTGCGCACGAGTGGACTTTCGGCCAGCGCCTGGTCGATGTAGATCTTGCGAATGCTTTCGATGGTATTCATAGTCTATTATACCTGTAAATCGTCTGAAGGGCTCTCGGGTGATTCGCGCGGGTCACGCCCGACACACGGCCGACGGCCAGACGGCCGCGCAATTGAATTCACGGCGCGTCCGAGTCGGCGTCTCGAAATTCGAAAACCGGAGCCATCTCGATCGTAATCCGGGGCGCATTAAAAAATACCGACTGGCCCTGAGCTTCGTTCAACAGGCGAATCGCCGTGGCCCGGGCGTCCGGCGTGTCTTCACCGCGAAAGGCCAGCCGGGGTCGTAACGTGACCCGCGTACGCAGCGTTTCGCCTTCCCCTTCCAGTTCCGAAAGAGCGTCGTCACGATAGATCAAGATCTTCAAATCATTGCGCGCGCATAGCTCGACGTAGGCCTGCATCTGCCCCAGCGCGATCGAAACCAACAAGGATTCGCGAGCGAGGGCTTCCGAAGAAAGCACCGCGCCGTCCTCGACGAATTCCCGGACATCTGTATGGTCACGTTCCCCGGCCGCCGCCGTCGTCGCGTCCGGGTCAGAGCGATCCCCGCGGCTCAGAAAACGCAGTCGAACGCCCCGGCCGTTCGCCAGGCGTTCGATCAGGATTCTCGTTTTGGTAACGGCGGTCATGATTCGAATCGCAAAACGCGGATCTTATAGTCGGCGCAGGCCTTCGGGCGCGCCGATGATGCAATCGCCCTTGCGCGGACGACAGTGGCCGAAGATTCCGTTGGCGACCACTCCGGGGATCAGAGTGATGCTGTCCTCTAACGCCGTCGCCTCGCGCCCGGCGAAATCAAAAAGCGCGTCCAATACCAGGTTCCCGTTGTCTGTCACGACCGGGCCGTCCTTGCGGGTCGCCATCCGCAGGCTCACGTCGCCGACGCCCATATCCCGCAGGCGGCGCTCGACGAACGAAACCGCTTCGCCCAGAACTTCAACCGGCACGGCGAAGCGCGTTCCCAGGCGGTCGACCAGCTTCGAAGGATCCGCGACGACCACGAAACGCTCCGACATCGAATGCACCAGTTTCTCGAGCGTATGCGCCGCGCCGCCGCCTTTGATCAAATTCAGGTCGGGGTCAATCTCGTCGGCCCCGTCGATCGAGATATTGATGCGGCTTACCAGATCAAGCGGCACGATCGACAGATCGTTTTTTACGGCCAGATGCCGGGCCTGAAACGAGGTCGCCACGCATTCGATGCGCAGGCCTTCTTCGCGCACCCGGCGACCGAGCTCCTGGATCATATAGGCGGCGGTCGAGCCGGTGCCGAGCCCGACGGTCTGCCCGGATTCGACCAGGGCCGCAGCAGCGACGCCCGCGGCCTGTTTTGCTTCGGAATTTGCGGATAGGTTTTTCATGACTCGCCCGATGGACTCCCGGAGCCGCCGGCTGTCTGCGACTGCTCCTTTTTATACAACTCCATCATACGCCGCGCGGCCGTAAACGAATTCGTACGCCCGGCCAGCACGTCGGCTTCGGTTTCGGGAAGCGCCAGGCGCACCGCCTCGTCGGCATAAAAGCGGCGGCGTAGCTCGTCGTGAATGCTTTCGTACATCCAGTAGCGCGACTGCTCGCGGCGACGGGTCTCGAAATGATTCCCGGAGCGCATGTGTTCGTTGTGTTCGCGGATCTTGTCCCAGATCGCGTCGATTCCCTGGCGGGTCATCGCCGAACAGGTCATGGTCTGCGGCGTCCAGCCGTGGTCCTGGGCCGGAAATAAATGCAGCGCCGTGCGATACTCGATCGCCGCGGAACGCGCGCGGGTTTCGTTGTCCCCGTCGGCTTTGGTGATCGCCAGCAAGTCGGCCATTTCCATAATCCCGCGCTTGATGCCCTGCAGCTCGTCGCCCGCCCCCGCCAGCATCAACAGCAAAAAGAAATCCACCATCCAGCGCACCGCCGTTTCGGACTGACCGACGCCGACCGTTTCCACGATGATCGCGTCGAAGCCGGCCGCTTCGCATAGCAAAATCGTTTCGCGGGTCTTGCGCGCGACGCCGCCCAGGGTCGTGCCGGCGGGACTCGGACGAATATAGGCGCGTTCGTCGCGGGCCAGCTCGACCATGCGGGTTTTGTCGCCGAGAATGCTGCCCCGCGTACGACTGCTTGACGGATCGATGGCCAGCACCGCGAGTTTGCGGCCCTGCGCGAGCACGTGCGAGCCGAAAGCTTCGATGAAGGTACTCTTGCCGACGCCGGGCACGCCGGTGATGCCGATGCGAATCGAATTCCCGGTAAGCGGCAGTATCGCCTCGATAATTTCTTCGGCGAGGGCCTGATGATCGGCGCGCGTGCTTTCGACGAGAGTGATAGCGCGACTGAGAATCGTGCGATTGCCCGCGCGAATGCCGTCAATATATTCGGCGGCCGTCAACTGACGTGTGGCCATGCTAAATCCTGGACCTGTCGCGCGGCGCTGGCCCCGCCCTCACGATTCCGAACCAGCGTTCGCCAGCTGCTTGAGAATGTCGATCGCCGCCCGGGCGATGACCGTGCCCGGACCGAAGATCCCGGCGACGCCGGCTTCGTTTAGAAAATCGTAGTCCTGGGGCGGAATGACTCCGCCGACCGTCACGAGAATATCTTCGCGGCCCAGTTTTTTGAGTTCGCCGAGCACCTGCGGCACAAGAGTCTTATGACCGGCGGCCAGGCTGGAAACCCCGAGCACGTGCACGTCGTTTTCGACCGCCTGCCGCGCGACTTCCGCGGGCGTCTGAAAGAGCGGCCCGATATCCACATCGAAACCCATATCCGCGAAGCTGGTCGAAATGACTTTCGCCCCGCGATCGTGGCCGTCCTGGCCCATCTTCGCCACCAGCACCCGCGGGCGACGCCCTTCGCGCTCCGCGAATTCGTCCGCCAGTTTGCAGGCCTGCTTGAAGTCGTCGTCTTCGCCGATCTCGCTGGAATACACGCCGGAGATAGAACGAATCACCGCCTGGTAGCGGCCAAATACTTTTTCCATGGCGTACGAAATTTCGCCGAGGCTCGCGCGCTTCTTCGCGGCGTCGACCGCCAGTTCGAGTAGATTGCCTTCGCCGCTTTCGGCCGCTTTCGTGATCGCGTTCAGCGCCGCTTCCACGTCGGCGCTGTTTCTTTCGGCCCGCAGTTTTTTCAGGCGCTCGATCTGCGCGGCGCGCACGGCGGTGTTGTCGATGTCGAGTGTTTCAATCGGATCTTCTTTTTCGAGCTGGAAGCGATTTACGCCCACGATGACGTCGCGGCCGGAGTCGATGCGGGCCTGACGGCGGGCGGCCGCTTCTTCAATGCGCATTTTCGGCAGGCCTTCTTCGATCGCCTTCGCCATACCGCCCAGTTCTTCGACCTCTTGAATCAGAGTCCAGGCGCGTTTCACCATTTCGTCGGTCAGGCTTTCGACGTAAAACGAACCGGCCCAGGGGTCGATGACCCGACAGATCTCGGTTTCTTCTTGCAAATAGATCTGCGTATTGCGGGCAATGCGTGCCGAAAAATCGGTCGGCAGGGCGATGGCTTCATCGAGGGCGTTGGTGTGCAGCGATTGCGTGTGACCGAGGGCCGCGCCCATGGCTTCGACGCAGGTGCGCGCCACGTTGTTAAAGGGATCCTGGGCGGTGAGACTCCAGCCCGATGTCTGGCAGTGCGTGCGCAAAGCCATCGATTTGGGGTTCTGCGGATTGAACTGCTTCACCAGCTTCGCCCAGATCATCCGAGCCGCGCGCATCTTGGCGATTTCCATGAAGTGGTTCATGCCGATCGCCCAGAAAAACGAAAGCCGCGGCGCGAAGTCGTCGACTCCAAGACCCGTGGCGATGCCCGTGCGAAGATATTCCAGACCATCCGCGAGCGTGTAGGCGAGTTCGATATCGTTCGTCGCACCCGCTTCCTGCATGTGGTAGCCGGAGATGCTAATCGAATTGAACTTCGGCATGTACTTCGAAGTATACGAAAAGATATCGGCGATGATGCGCATACTGGGCGCGGGCGGATAGATGTACGTATTGCGTACCATGAACTCTTTCAGGATATCGTTTTGAATCGTTCCCGAAAGTTTTTCTAAGGGGACGCCCTGCTCGAGTCCGGCCACGATATAGAAAGCCATCACCGGAATCACGGCGCCGTTCATGGTCATCGAAACCGAAACGTTGCCGAGCGGAATCTGATCGAAGAGCACTTCCATGTCGAGAATGGAATCGATCGCCACCCCCGCTTTGCCCACGTCGCCTTCGACCCGCTCGTGATCCGAATCGTAACCGCGATGCGTCGCCAGATCAAAGGCGACTGACAGGCCCTTCTGACCCGCGGCCAGGTTTCTTCTATAGAACGCGTTCGATTCTTCCGCGGTCGAAAAGCCCGCGTACTGGCGAACCGTCCAGGGCCGCGTGACGTACATCGTCGAATACGGTCCGCGTAAGTACGGCGGAAGCCCCGCGCCGAAGTCGAGGTGGTTGCGATTCTCCAGGTCGCTGCGATGGTACACAGGCTTAACCGCGATCTTTTCCGGCGTATTCCAGACCGAAGCGTCCGCGCTCTGCGCCGCTTTAGCCTTCGTACCGTTTGCGCCGTTTGCGTTTCCGAAACTGCCGGCGATCGAATCGTATGAAATCTTGCTGAAATCCGGTCTCATATGCCCAGCTCCTTGTGAAATGCCTGCAACTCTTCGAGCACGTTCGAGCGCGCGTGAATCAAACGCTGCACTCCCGCCGCCTGCAGCGCCTCGACATGCCCGGCGGGGTTTCCGGCGACGACCACCAGCGGCGGAGTCCCCTGCGAGCCACCCGTCGCCCGTACGCTCTTCGTCGCGGCGACGGCCTGATCGTATTCGGCGTCGGAGCTGCAGAAGACCACAACCGCCGCGCCGGATTTCAGGGCCGCTTCGCCGGCTTCCGCGGCGTTTTCGAATCCCGGACCTTCAATGATTTCATAGCCGGCGCAGGCGAAGAAATTCGCGGCGAACATACTGCGCGCCTTGCGCATGGCGAGATCGCCGTAGCCCGCCAGATAGACTTTCGGCGTCGCTTTGCCCGCGGCCGCATGCGCCTCGGTGGCCAGTCGCAGCCGTTCGAAATCGTCCGCCGCGCGAAAGGGCCGCAGCGCTTCGACGTGCAGGTCGGCGCGACCGAAGAGATCGGCGATGACGGCTCCCACGCCGTGCTGTAATGCCTGCGCCGGTAAAGCGCTGATCCATTCGCGAAACGTACCGACGGCGTCCCCGGCCGCGGGGAAGCCCGCCGCGCCGCTCGCTTCCGGCAAACGGCGGGATGCAGCGGCCGGCGATTCGTTCTGAATGGTTTCGCGGGCGCGTTCCTGCCCGTTCGGATATTGATTGGTGCCCAGCACGGTCTGTTTGCGCGAAGCAACTGCGGCACGGACCTTTGCAGCACTCGCCTTGACCCGCGCCTGGATCAGGCCGGTCTGCGCCGGTCCCGAGTCCGGGCTCGATGTTTGCGCGGCTTTCACGGCGCCCTGATTCGCAAGCGCCTTGCGATAGCCGCCGGCCGCTTCGATCTCTTGAAAGAACTGCCAGGCTTCGCGGGCGATCGAGTCGGTTAAGTTTTCCAGATAGTAAGAACCGGCGGCCGGGTCGACCACCTTGTCGAGATAGGCTTCGTGTTTGATCACCTGCTGGGTATTGCGGGCCATGCGGGCGCCGAATTCGTCGGTCGCGTCGGGACTGCGCGCCAGATCGAAGGGCAGAACCGTAAAGGCGTCGCAGGCGCCCAACGCCGCCGACATCGTTTCGGTCGTCGCGCGCAGGAGATTTACGTGCGGATCGTAGACGGTCTGATTCCACTCGGAGGTGCGACCGTGAATGTACATCGCGGCAGAATTTGCACTGGCATCCGCGTTCAGCCCGTACTCCAGCAGTATGCGCGACCAGAGCAGGCGCGCCGCTCGCAAGCGCGCGATTTCCATAAAATAATTCGAAGAGATCGAAACGTCGAAGGCCAGCCCGCGGCAGATCGCCTGCGCATCCGCTTGCGCCGCGCCTTTCAGCTCGCCGTCGGTCGCAAGCAGGCCCGAAAGCAGCTCGTTGCCGGCCGCGAGCGTGAGCGCCAGAGTTTCGACGATGCCCGCTCCCGCGTTGTGCATCGCGCGATCCGAAATCGCAAGCGGCCGGATGCCCGGTAGATATTCGCGCGTAAAGTCCAGGAGCGCCGCGGCTGTTTTGAATGCGCGATTCTGGTCCAGCCGGCCTTCGCGGGCCAGATCCTGCATGGGATCGAAATCTATAGTTCCTTTAATTTTCGCGGGATCCAGTTTCTGTCGCAGCACTTCGCCGTGCAGCAGAGCAAGAACCAGCGGCGCCGCGGAGCCGGCCCGAAAGTGGATCGCCGCCGCGTCGAGCCAGACGCCTGCAAGCAATTTCTGAAAGCCCATGGCAGGGTCGGCGCCCAGGTCGACGCCGCGCAGACCGCCGCCTTCGGGAGTCATTACGAAACAAACAGAATCGACGCCGGCTTCGAGCGCCGCCAGGGCGCGGCGGTTCGCAACCGCGGGATCCGCGTCGTAGACTTCTTCGCGAATCTCCCAGTGGTTGTCGTCGCTTTTCGGACCCCGCAAAAAAGGAAAGCGCCCGGGTTCGCCGGCAGCTAACGCAACGCCCGCGAGATCCGCCGCGTCGTAGAAGGGCCACACATCGAAACCTTCCCGCGTGCGCCAGACAGTTTTCTTCGCGAGCTGCTCGTCGCTTTCGAGCTTGAGATCTTTACGAATCTTTTGCTCCCAGGTTTCGCGCGAAACGGACTGGAATTCGTCGAAGAGCTGCGACGTGTCGACTGCAGAAAGAGAAGGATCGTCGCCGGATCCGGCGGCTGGGTTGGGCTGACTCATATAGGGCTGCTGTGGAAACACGCGGACGGAGGCCGCCGCAGCCGGGGGGACTTGATTCTATTTGGCGGCGGCCTGTTGCTCGCGCTTCCGCTCCATGGAAGCTTTTTTCTTATAAAACGCAACCTGTTTTTCGAGCTCCGACAGGTCCAGACAAATCAGCTTGCCCTGGTCCAGCTTAAGCCAGCGATTCTTGAGCAATTCCATCAGCAGGTTTTCGTCTTTCAACGGATCGAGGCCGACCATCTTCAGCAGGTCTTTGCCGCCGATATCGAAATTGTACGAAGCCCGCGCGGCGATGCGCACGTGGTTTTTTTCCGCCAGAGTCAGCAGGGTATCGTAGAGTCGGCCGGTCGGATCGGAGATCATCAGATTCGCGAGCTGACGATAGGCCGTCCAGATCCTTTCGCTTAACAGGGTAATTAATTTCGTCGCCAGCTGGGGCTGGGCCTTCACCATTCCCTCGAAGTTGGCCTTGTTGATGGCCAGCAGGCTCGCCGGCTCGGCCACCATCGCCGTGGCGCTCCGCGGTTTATTGTCGAGAATCGCCATTTCCCCGAAGATATCTCCGGGTTGCAGGACCGCGAGCATCACTTCCTGCCCGTCGAGCATTTTGGTGATCTTGATGCGGCCGCCCTGGATAATATAGAGTTCGTAGCCCGGTTCGTTTTCGCAGAATATCATGTCGTCGGTTTGATACTGACGATTGATGCTCGCGTCCGCGACGGGGGGCGCTTTCAGCGGTTTGTTCATGGCCTGTAGACGCATCTTCGCCTGGCTGACTTTGTCGCCTTTGGGCAGCCACTGAAGATATCGCTGGTAGGCGTAGGCGGCGTGATTAAAACGCTGGCCTTTGAACCAGAATTCGCCCAGGTCGAAAAGATGCGAAGGATCTTCCTCGACCGCGTTGCGAAAGCTGATGCGGGCGATGGTATTGTCGAAGCCGCGCAGCTTCATCGAAAAGCTGCGAATGATCTTCATGGCGACCGGCGCGTTCTTTTGAATCAGGAGGCCGAACTGATCGCTGGGCACTTCGATCAAATTGCAGTCGGTTATGCAGATCACGGTCTCGATGCGACTGTGATTGGACATGGCGCTCTCGACGCCGAAAAAATCCCCCGGGCCGAGGGTGATGGAGCTTTCTTCGCCGGCGACCGGAGTCGACTTCTGGGTCCGGACTTTGCCCTGAATGATGATATAGAACTTATTGGCTTCCCGTTTGCCCTCGATGATGACGTACGAGTTCGCCTTATATTGTACCATCTGAAAAGCCATATATTTCTAAAGCCGTCTCGTCGCCATCCTCCGGAAAATGGAGGGCCCGCTACAGGGAATATCGACCACCCGTGCGGGGATGTTGATGCACTAACTGAAAACTAAAAACGGATGCCTCTCCAGTAAATCATTTTCGGAAAATCCCACGCCCGGCCGGCCGGTTTTGGCGGCCGCCGGGATTCCGGGCCGAAACTCGCCTCAGGGCGATGTGCGGGGACGTTCGACGCCCTCGCCCATACGAAGCAGGGCCTCATTCGAAACCCCTCCGTTTCCGGAGGCGGCCCCGTCCAGCTGACCGTCCGCGCTCGCGTCGCCCGCCGAATTCGGCCTGGATTGCCCGTTTCCACGGCCCAAATCCGTAGATCTATCGTCATCTGTAGGGACTCCATCAGTCCCGTCCAGTAATCCCCGGCTGGATTCACCCGCATCATCGACCGGGCGTCTGTTCTGGTTGGGCCGATCGGTGGACTGCCCGGATCCGCCGTCGCGGCTTTCGCCCGGTTCCATTTCGGAAGGATTTTGCCGCACTCCGTCCGCATTTTCAGTAGTATTGTTCGTTCCGGCGTCGCCGGGATTCGACTGACCCCTTTCGTACAACAACGGAAGCCCGAGACTTTGCAGCTCAACTTCGACGAGTCGCGCGAGTCGCGAGTCCGGCTTGCGCGCGCGAATTTCCAGCAGCAGCGCCTTCGCCTCGTCGGTCTGCCCCATACCGGCCAGCAAGCGGGCCGCCCGCAGAGCGGACTCCAGCCCGCGATCTTCTCCGGGAACGGAAGCGTAGGCCCGCCGGTACGCGCTGGCGGCCCGGGCGGGTTGGTCCTGTTCCTCTTCTATGCGGGCCAGAATCTCCAGAGCGGCAAAGCGACGCTGGTGATCGGGAAAGAGAATTAGAAAATCCTCCAGCAACTGACGGGCCCGCACCAGGTATCCGTCCGCGTGCAGCTCGCGCGCGTACCGAAATTTGTTTTCGCCTTCCTGGCGAATCTGAACGCGCATCTTTTCCCGGATCACGCTCGCCTGAGTCGGCGGCAGCTCCGGCGGCGGAGTGCGTAGAGCCGTCGCGGCGCCCGCCGGGTTCTCATCCGGAGTCTGAGCGACAGCGAGAGCCGGCAGCCCCAGATACATCGGCAGCAGCGCTATAAACAGGAAAAGCCCGCGAAAGCGGGCTCCCATCTCAGACAAGCGCGAAAACATCGTAAGTGAAATCGACGCGATCATGGTGAGTTCGTTACTGGCCGACGGCGGCGCTGCGGTCGCTTCCCAGGAATCCCGAGAACCATTCTTCGTCTTCGGCCGACAGACTGGCCTGCTCAAGACCCAGCTCGCGAAAATAGTTCAGCAGAATGTACAGATGGGCCTGCTCTTCTTCGACCTCGGTCCACTGGTCCCGGGGCAGGCCGTAGGCGGCCATCCCGTTGTCCTGAGCCTGCTGCAGGAATTCGGGCGATTTACCCTTGAAGATTTTAACGGCGGAAATCAAATCGAAGCGCACGGTATCGACGATGGTCGCGAAGTCCGCGTCGTTGTGCGCGAAGTACTCGCTGCCGATTTCGGTCTGGAAATAGTCGCCCCAGGTCATGATATCCGGCCCGGTGCCGAATTTTTCAATGAGCACTTTCAGTTCTTCGTCGGAGACGTAGTTGCGCGTCGCGAAGCCGTCGGCGATTTCCTTCAGGCGGATCAGTTCCGCGATCTTGCGGCCGGACAGCTGTCCGCGCAGCACCATGTCGTTGAGTTCCCGATTGAGGCCGTTGATTTCCATACCACCAGGATCGGCAGGGTAGACATAATTCGGTACCCTTTTTTGAGCCGCGGACGCCAAAGATTCGAGTCCGTAGCATCGGTGAAATCCGCGGCCGAAACGCCCGGATCCGATTCAGAATGACGCGGAAAAGCCGAAGCCGTAGCTGATCTCGTCCTGGGCGACATAGGCCGCCTCGGCGTTGTCGTAGACCCAGGTGCGGGTGAAGGTCACAGTCGCGGAGATTCCGCCGAAGAAGCTGTAGCCGAGCTGCGCGGCCGCCAGCGAACGATCGTCGTACTCGAAGGATTCGGTGATGTCTTCGAAATCCTTTTTGGTATAATAGCCGTTGAAATAGAAATTAAAAGCCGCCGGTACGTAGACGCCCACGAACACTTTCGAATTGTTTTCGCCGTCGTAGTCTTCGTACGTGGCTTCGACCACCAGGGTCTGCAGCCATTCGAACATGGCCAGGATGAAATAACCTTCGACCCGCGCGCCGTCTGCGTCGAGAGTCTTCAGATACGCGAGCTTGGTGACTTCCGTGCCGCCGCCCGAGCCGGTACCGTCGCCGCCGGGCTGATAAACAGTGCGTTCGATGGCGTGATACTGATCGAAGTACGTGGGAATATAATTCGCGGCGTGTTCGCGATACTCCGGCCGCAGCGTAAACTTAAATGTACTGATCTTAAAACCCGCGTCTATGCCGACATGATAACCTTCCGCGCCTTCGATGTGTTTGAACTGGTTATAGTCGATATACGGCGTCAGATCGAGCCAGCTGAAGGGCGACATACGCAGCTCCGCGTCGTAGCCAATCACCGTCAGATTTTCCGCGTCGAGTCCGCGCGGACGGCCGGTCACCGGGTCGATCACCAGATTCGAAGAGCCGTCGGTTTCGAGAACCAGGGGCGCGTCCAGATCGCGCACGACCGAATAACCGATGGCGAAACGCTCCCACCAGGAGCGGCCCCATTTTTCCCACTTATCGTCTTCCGGCTCCTCGACGGGTTGCTCTTTGGCCCGCACTTCCACTTCGCCGGTCTGCGGGTTGATCACCTCTTCGAATTCCAGATTCGAACGCCCCAGATCTTCGCCGATGGTTCCGTAAAAATATTGTTCCAGACGCCCGCCTTCGCTCTTCTGATCGGGAATCTTCTCCTGATAAAAGACGCCGCCGTTCAGCGCGGGATCGCGGCGTTCACTCAACGAAAGCGCGACGTGCTTCATCGACGGCAGCTCGGCCCCGTGCACGAGTAAATTCTGAATGCCAACGATCGCGCCGACCGGTCGGATATAACCGCGCATACCGACCACTTCGCGCCGCCAGATGTCGGACGAAAAATATTCGAAGCCGCCCCAGCGGTTGTTGATGTCGGCCATCACCCCGGCGCGATAGAAGGCCGGATCGAAATTGTTCTGATAACGAAAGATGATCGTCTTGTGACCCATCCAGCCGTCGAACATCTTGCCGAAGTAGAACGACCAGTTGAAATCGTCGTCGGGATCGAAGTAGAGGTGCGTGCCGTAGCGGGCGTACGCGATCAGCTTCAAATAGTCTTCGGTCGAATCGTACGTGCCCAGGCGCAACGACGGTACGTCTTCTTCGCCTTTCGGATCCCGGTCGAGCACCAGCACTTCCAGCGGAATCTGCAGGCCGATCTTCAGCTTGCCCAGCGGGAACTCGATGAGCGGAGTAATCGTGATATAAATGTCGTTATTGACTTCGGTGTAGCCGCTCGAAATGCCGAAGCCGCTGCCCTCGATATTCTGGCCCGAGGCGTAGCTGGCGGGCTCGTAGACCGCTGCGGTCTGCGCCGAGAGCCCCAGTGCGGGCCACGTCCAGAGCGCGGCCGCCAGGACGCCGGCCAAGAGCGCCGGGGCGCTCCCCTTTCTGTAAAATCCACGGTACGGCATATCCGGGTCCTGTTTTGGACGACAGAAGATGGACCGCATTTTTGACTTTTTTCGGGTCCCTCAGCGATTTATCGGCAGATCCGCCGGCCCCGATTGCGATAATTCCGACGCTTTCGCAGGCCGAATTCCGGGGAATTCAAACGATTATTTCGTCACGATAAGCCGCGAAAAAGGTCAACCCATCGCATAAAGCTGTCGTCTATTCAGGAAATACGCACCCCGAGGATCCCATGAAATCAGTACTCTTCCGCTTTCGTTCGCCAGATTCCAGATTTACATACCCGGCTTCATTGCTGATCGCCGCTTTGCTGGCCGCCTTCAGCGCCGGTCCAATCTCCGCCGACCAGGGCCAACAGATGCACGACGCGATCTGCGACGGCGACCTTTCGGCCGTGAAACGGATTCTGGCCCGGGGACATGGTGTGAACCAGAAGATGGGCAAAGACGGCGGGTATCCGCTGGAGCTCGCGTCGTATTGCTACGGCGGCAAGGCGGACATCGCCGCGTATTTGATCCGGCGCGGCGCGGATGTGAATCGTCACGGCGACGGCTACTCCCCGCTGATGTGGGCCCTGCGCAGCACCGACTCGATATCGGAGCGCGACCCGATGCGCAAGGTCGTCATGCAAATGATGGCGAAGGGTGCGAAGGTCCGCTACCAGGACCCCACTACGGGCCGCACCCCGTTGATGCTGGCCGCAGGCAACGGCGACACGAAACTCGTGCGCATGATGCTCGCCCGCAAAGCCGACCGCAAGCCCCGCACCAAACAGGACTGGTGCGTGAGCGGCCACCGGGATATTCAGTGTTCGGCCGCAGACTACGCACGGCTGGGCGGCCACGTGGAGCTGGCCCTGGAACTGGACGGCAAATCGCCGACCGCCTATCGTAAGACTCTACACTACGCGGCGAAGACCGGAAATCTCAAGCGGGTGCGCCAACTGCTCGCGGGCGACGCGGATCCCAACGCTGGCGAAAAGATCTCGAAATTTACCCCGCTGTATTATGCGACCATGAAAGATCACAAGTCGGTCGTAAAGGCGCTGGTCAAAGCGGGTGCGAAACCCTCCCCGGTCGACTACGCCGGCACCACTCCGCTGCGGCAGGCGGTCGTATATTATAAGCGTGACATGGCGCGGCTCTTAATCGATCTGGGCGCGAAAGCGGATAATCACCAGACCCAGGGCTGCGGCGGGGGACTTTCGGAGTACGGCTGGGCGATCGAGTACGGCCAGCACCAGCTGGCGAAATACATGATCGAAAAAGGCGCGCTCGATCCGCGCAATCCCGGTATGGCTTTCCAGGCGACCTACGGCCGCAGCGCCGAAGACATTCCCGTGGCGAAGCTCTTTCTCGATAAAGGCGCCCGACCGACCCAGGGCGACGTCGATCAACTGAAAAAAGTCGCGCAGGCGAACGACTGGATTCGCAAAGCCGGCCACAATCAAAAGATCGTGGCGATGCTCGAGCAGGCTCTGCGCGAACCGGCGCCGGAACCGGTGGATAATAGCGAAGACGTCGCCGTGGACGATCTGCCGCCGATACCCGAAGAATTGCAGACCATCCGCATTCGTTCGTTTTCCGGCCCGATCGTTCAGACTCGTTCGATGAATTCGCGTGAGGCGAAAGCGCAAAAAGCGGCGCGTTCCGGGCTGCCGCCGGAAGCCCGCGATTTCGACCAGCAGTTTCGGAACGCGCGCGGCAAACTCGACGCGAACCCCCTGCGCTGAAAAAAGATTTAAAAACCGCAGAAACGGACGCGAGCCGTCGCGACGCTTGAAATTCATTCGACGCGGCGGACGCCCGAAGCGTTTCCAGCTGCGCTGCAGCTGAAAGGATCTACTGGTTCTTGCCGGACTGGATCAGATCTTCCAGAAAAGAGCGGGCGTCGACGACGGTGTCCTTGAAAACGAAGAACTCGTCGAGCTTGCTCATCTGGAAGATCTTTTCGACGCTGCCCTGGGTATTGACGAGAATCATCACGCCGCCGCGCTTGCGCATCCAGTTGGAGATCTGAATCAGGGTCCCGATGCCGGAGCTATCGATGTAGGTCAAATCGGTTAGATCGAAGACCAGATAACGATAGCCGTTGTCGATATTGCGTTTGATTTCGGATTTCAAATCCGGACAGCGGTACAGATCCAGCTGACCGGAGAGCGGCATCTCCAGAATGCGATCGTGCACCTGGCCGGCGAAGTGAATGTCCTGCGAGTACGAACGACCCTGCATTTCCGCGCCGCCGGCCATCAGATGCTTGCGCGCCAGGTTCAGGTTCTCTTCAAGATTGCGTTCCATATCCTGCAGCCGGCGAATCATGCGCTGGATGCCGGCGGGCTCGATCTCCGTATTCTGTTCCAGACGGCGGATCATACGCACCAGAATATCGCGCGCGGCCGACAGATCCTTTTCTGAGGCGATGCGCGACGCCTCGATCATGGCGCGGCCGGACGCGGCCAGCAGCGCTTCCAGACGCACGGCCTTATTGAAATTTCCGGAAGGGCGGTTCTTGTACTCGACCATGATATCGGCTTCGTACTTCTCCATGCGCGAACCTTCGAGCATATTATAAAACGAAAGCTCGGCGCTGACGAAGGGACCGCCGGATGATTGGGCTACCGCGCCGTCGACTTCGAGTACCAGCACGATATTGCGCAAATCGTCGGAACGCAAATCGCCTGGACGCAGCACCAGCTCGCCGGATTCTTCGATGGAGTGCGGCACATCGTTCAACAATTCTTTGATTTGCACCCCGGGCGCGGTACGCATGCGAACTTCGAGCCCCTGGCCGAAGAGCGCGGCGATATCGCCGAATTCCTTAAAGAAAACTTCATGGGCCTGCTCTGGGCCTTCGATAAAATAAAAATTGCCGCCGCCGGCGCGCGCGATTTCGCGCAGCAGATTCTCGGAAAAGTCACGGCCGAAACCAATGGTCGTTGTGCTGATACCGCGCGCGTAGTGATCCGCGGCGATTTTTACCAGTTCGGAAGTGCTGACCACGCCGGTGTTGGCCATGCCGTCTGTTAACAGAATTACGCGCCGGTAACCATTTTGAATATCGGCGTCTTCGACCGAGCGCAGAGCCTGCAGCCAGCCGCCGCTCAGATTCGTCGATGTGCCCACGTGAATGGTTTCGAGTTTTTTGATGACGGAGAATTTGTCTGTGAGCGGAATCAACGGCTGTACGACTTCCACCTGACTGTCGTAGGCGATGATTGCGAGATGGTCGTGGCGGGTCAGCCAGTTGACCAGGGACGCCGCGGCCTCCCGGGTCGAATCGATCTTTTCGCCGTACATCGACTTACTCTTGTCGATTGCGAGTCCAACGACCAGCGGCTGCCGTTGATTGCCTTCAGAGACGGGCGGCGTCTCGATCTGGAGCAGCAGATGCGCCAGCGAATTCTCAGCGCTGGAGAGTTCCGGATATTCCAGGTGTAGACGGAAATTCATGCGCGCTCCTGCCGATCGTCTTTGCGTGGCGCAGCGTTCGACCCGGGTGGGGCGGCGATGCGCGTTTACCGGATAGCAAATCCCGCACGGTGAATCAATCAATATATTTGAGGACTTCGGCGCTGCGTGGAGCGCTGATTGCGATCTATACGCGAGTCGGGCTCAATATACGCAATAGTCGCTGTAGAAATCCCGGGCGGCCAGGTGCACCGGCGTCTGCACCCCCGGCTGCAAGCGCAGGGATTCAAGGGCCGCGCAGGCCCGGCCGGGGCTGTAGTATTCACCAGGGCTACTGTAAATGCGGGCCAGCATATAAGCCGCCGCCGGCGAACGATCACCGGTCGCGTGTTCTTTCAGAATGCGAAAGAGCGACTCCAGCGCCGCGGCGTGATGCCCGTTCGCGGCATGCAACCTGGCGGCGGTCAGCAAAGCGTCGTCGGCCCAGGGGCTTTCGGGATAACGAAGCGCCAGTTCCATCGCAAGCTCAAGCGAAGGCGCGTAACGTCCGGCTTCGTCGAGCGCCTGCACCGCCGCGAACCAGGCCTGCGGAATGCGCGTCCGATCTTCAAATCCCAGGAGAGTCTGACGAATCGAAGCAAGCATCGCCGCTTCATCGACCTGCGCTCCGGGCGCTGGCTGATCGGCATAAGCCAGCAGCCGCACCAGCTCGGTTCGCGCCAGGTCCGCGTACGGACCGCCGGCGGCGATCGCTTCTTCCAGATAGCTGCGCGCCCGGTCCACATCTTCCGCCAGGAGGTATGCGAAACCCATTTCGTACGCGACCCGGGCCGCGTCGCCGGGCAGCTCTTCGCCGGACTGCGACCACAGGCGACCCGCGTACGCCAGCGTCACGCTGAGAGTTAAAAACAGCGCGCCGAATAGTATCCACGTATTGGCATTGCGGACGTTCATCAATCCAGTAAAGGCAAATCGCCGGAAGACCCTGCAGCAGGACGCGAGCTTTCGCGATTGGTATCGCGTTGCGCGGGTACGCCCCCCGACGACTGCGTCGGAGCCGGCTGAGCTTGCTCGCGCGACTCAGGCGGACGGGAACGATTCAGCGGGCGGCCGTCGAGACCGATGCCCGGATCGAGCGGACGCAAATTCGAATCATCCAGCTCCAGTTCGCTCCGGCTTCCGGGATTCCCGACTGTACTGCCGCCGGCATCGTCACGCACGCCGCCGACTCCCGCATCCCGCGCCGGGCGATAGTCCTGCGGACCTACGGGCAGCATTCCGGGAGTCGTCTGGCCGTCCCGCGGCGCGAGCCCTTCGCCGCGATAATTCCCGCGCGGATCACTAACCGGATTGCGCGGCTCGATCAATTCGCCGTCGCTTTCCAGCATGCGATTCGTATTCGCGTTCGAATCCTGACGGCGCGCGTCGAGGGTCGGGCTTTCGTATTGAATCGGCTCTCGCGAACGTTCCGGAATCAGTTCGTTCAGATCGGGGATGCGCACGCTCTGCGGTTTCTTCAGATTCGCTTCGCGCTGCTGGCGCGCTTTAATTTCGGCCAGGCTGAGTTCCTGGCCCATCTGCGGCGCGGATTCACTGCCCTGCCCCCAGGCGAGCACGGCGACGATTCCGGCCAGAACCACCCAGACGAGAATCGCGGCGAGGCGGATCACCGGCAGAAGCTGCGGCGGGATCATCTCGCTGAAACGGTCGAAAAGTTTGTACAGAGCGTCCACGTTCAGAGTATCGCCCGACCGGCGCGCTCACGCAAGTGAAATATCGGTCGCGGGCCGGATGGACATTCGCGGCGGGCGGACTTGCCCGATTATAGCATAGCACAGGCCTGTGACAGTTTTGCTTGTATTTGGGGGCTTTTTGTGTTATAATCTGCGCCCGCCGAGCGGCTGCCAGGCAGGTACTTCGGCCCGCCTCCAGACTGCTAAGGACCACCCACAGAGGGGGCGGGTGTCTTCGAAGCCTGGAACGCCTGGCCGCGGGCTTTCGACAGCCGGTCCAGGAGCAAGCCCGTCACAGCGGGAAAGCAACTCACGGACATATGGCTCGCGTCATAAAAGGCGTCGCAGCCCACGAGACCGTCCTGATTCAAATCGAGAGCCAGCGCGCCTTCAGCCGCCGCGATAGCTTCGACCCGGCGCCAGATCGCCTGGATGCGTGGTTCCCGCGCGTATTCTTCGCGCAAAAATGGATTCACTTTCGGCCAGAAGACGAGAACCCGCGCCCCTCCCCGCCGTGCGAAGCGCAGGGTTTCGCGGAAGAAATGAAACTGTTCTTCCGAGACTACGAAATTGCGAAAGTACAGCGAAACCAGCTGATCGGTTTCGGCCCGCAGGGTTTCTTTCGAAGCCGCGCCGAACCAGAGATACTGCGAGCCCTGCGCCAGATTCAGCAAATCTCGTTGCGGGCTGTGGGCGAAACGATACATAGTCAGGTCGTGTTTTCTGGCTTCGGCCATCGCTCCCAGATAGCCGCCGGCGTTGTCGAAGTTCGCGACCATTCCCATCATCGCCAGCTGCTCGCCCATCGGCAGCGTAATCGGTTCGCGGAATTCCCCCATGACGCGCTTGAACATTCCCTTCAGCGAAAAATTCAGACCGACCAGCGCAAAACGCCTGGTGCTCTCGTAGTCTTCCAGATTTTTGAGGGGTATGTGCGTACGATTGCGTTCGATCCATGATGCATCGACTCCGAATTTTAGAACCGGATCGGAGAAGATGAATGCGTTGCGATTGAAGGCGTCGGGCGACAGGCCGATCAGGAGATAGCCCGGACGCTCTTCCGGCAATCGCGTGAAGAGCTTCTCGGCGAGATAGGCATGATACGCCGGCAGCGCCTGGGGCGACGCGAAATTATAGAGGCGCCAGTCCTCGGTGGCATAGCCGTGGATGGTCTTTGCGGTGGCCGCCGAAAGATTGCCGACCGAAAACGAACGCGAATCGCCGAAAACCGCGCCGACCTTAAAGCCGGCCTTGCGCAGTTCCGGAATTTGCGCGCGCACCGTCTGCAGCTGCTCCTGGCGCTGGCGATAATAGATCGCGCCGCCGGGCTGCACGAAATTGTCACGAATCTCCGGTATCAGAAAAACTTTATCGAGTAAAAACAGCGTAAACAAAAACGTCAGCGGCAACAGCAGAAATTTCGCACGCATAAAATAGAGTCGCATCATATACGTCGTACCATGATCGTTCGAGGATCGGCCCCCCGGAAGGGCGTCCAGGGTCCACTTTCCCCTGCCTGGCTTTTTCAGCAAGCTTTCTAATGCCGGGCGAACTCTTCAGGCCAGGCCGCGGCGGGCTCCGCTCCCTTCAGTGTGGAGCCTGCATTTTGATGAAGTCGCGGGCGCGATTGCAGAGAGGTGTGAAAGCCTGGTCTTGCTTCCAGATTATCCTTTAGTTTTCGGTCGCTCAAGATTTTTGCAGTTCTACAATTTCAGCAGCAAAGAAGGCTTTCTATTTAGAGTTTGCGTCTTTAATCACCTGCATCAACATTTCTCGGGTTTCAACCCGACCCTGCCAGAGTGCAGACTCTTCCTGCGTATCAGTTTTTCGCAGAATGACCATCTTTGGCCATAATTCGAGAATTCGAACGTCGAGGGAATCGTTACGAACATAGCACCCCCAATGCATGTTATTGAACGACCACCCGTTGTCGTAATACCAGCCTTCCGCTTCCAGAGTGTTATGCATTTCATCAGCATCCATTCACTAACCTGTGTCATTGATACTTTTCGTTCAACCTGATGCTTTTTTGATGCAATCCTGTCATGATCTTGTCCGACGGTTTTTGGCCACCAGGTCAAGAGTCGTCGGTCAATACCCCATGTGATCCAGCGCCTGAATTTTTCAGGGGGACAGGAAACAGTCGATTGCTTTTGGGAGCTTGCTACTCACGTGTCCCATTTGGATCGATTCTCCTCGATGCTGCGAGACAGCAGGTAGTCGATTTCTTCCGTAGTCAAATCAGGAGTCGGTTTTTCCCATGCGATGACCAGTTGAATCTTTGCAACGTCGAGTTGAAACGCCTCCAGAATCAAATCGACCATAGACATTCCTTGCAAGCCGTGTCCATCCGGATCGTCCTTTATATACGCAAGTATCTGAGTCGCGCTTTTCCCCCGTCGGTACTGGTCTCTAATCAATTCGATGGTGTTCATTCTGTATTTCCGACTGTACTATCGCGGCTTCAGGAAGTCAACGACGACTGGCCAATAGCGGTTTCGTCCCGCTTGCCAGGAAGCAATTCTGATCCGAATGCGGGTCAATCCATTCTTTGCCGCCTGGCGCCCTGTCCACGTATTCGCCGCCGCACGCTGCATCGTTTCGTATAGCTGGCGTCGAGTCATCGATGCGGTCGCGTTTCGACTCATGTATTCATTAAAGATGCGCAGGTTGTCCTCCGCCACCCACTCAGCTCGGAAACCGTCAGCATCTTTCCCAAAGTGCCGCATCATGTCTCTGAACTCGTCGGCTCCACGTAGAGGGCCTGAACGCAAGACTGTTCCGTCGGGTGCGGTTTCTTTGAGTCGAAACGTCGCTTTGACCAGATTTTTGTCGCCACCCACGTCATAAAGCTCAGCGCGAACAAAAAATGAGTCAGGATCTGCCGAGTCTACGACATGATATCTCGTTTCCGTGGCGGACCGTTGAACTCGATTCCCATCGGTATACTTGAAGTGCCTCGCCAGCCGCTCCGCCTGCTGCGCCTTGCGAATTCGCTCCAGCTTGCGCAATCGCATCGCGCGGGATATGCCCTGAATGCGCGCGCCGAGAGCTCCGGCCCGGGCGAGGGAACCGGCTCTGGCGGCCGTCCTCACAGCGCCGTAAGGAATCAGCATTGTCGCGACCCCGGTGGCGATTTGCGTGTTCTTATAGGTCAACCGATCGTCCGCCGCCCCGTCGCCGGCCGAGGCCAGCTTCCAGTCCGCCTTGTATTCATCCGCGAACTTTAACATTGGTTTAACGACGGTCTCGTTGGGAAGCAACGCTGCGCTGGAAACGCCGGCGACTAATTGGAGCGGATTATCATAGACAGAGTATCCAAAGTCTTTGAGGCCCAGACCCGTATTTTTGAGCGCCTTCAGCCGAATGTCCCACTTGGAGTCGCCGGGTTCTATTTCGTGCCGTTTGTCGTCAAAGCTCTGCGTTTCGCGATTCCATGTCCGTTCGCTGACCGGGCTTCCGTTGCCCTCGTCGTTGAATTCCGCCTGAACGGTTGTGATCTGCGCAAGGAGTCGCAGCCGCTGGACGACGGCTGCACGTCGCATGGCGCTTAAGTCTTCGGTGAGAACCAATCCCTCGTGAGTCCAGTAGTTCCCGCCGTTATCAAAAAATTCGTCGTGCTCCTTTTTAAGCTCAGCGCGAATTCGATCGTTTTCCTGGATCTCATGATACGTCCGTGTCGCTGCTTTATCCAGATTCTGTACGCGATCGCTGTTGTTATAAACCTCGTGGGCTTTTTTCGAAAGCGAATAGTCTGACCCGAAAAATCCGACGACCGCGTCGAAGGGCTTGTAAAGCCATGTATCCGCCCAGGGCAGTACGCTATCACGATAGACCCTGTATTCGTTTTGTCCGGTCTCCGTCGTTGTGGTTGTCGTTTGCGTTTCGCTCGAAGGCCCGGACGTCTTCTGTCTCTGACGGCGTGCGTAATCGAGAGCGAACCTCCGCAGGCCGTCCGCCCTGGCCGTCTTGTACCCGAAGGCCTGCATTCTCGCGCGGTACGCGTCCGCTTTGCTGAGAGCGCTGTTCCATAATATATCTTTGTATTTCGCATCATGCTCTGCCTGACGCTGCGCCTTCAAATTGTCTACCCTCTCCAGGATTTCCTCTCTTGTAAACAGGCCGCTCTTCGCCATATTCTGCGCGATGTCGTTAAATACCGACACCCCGTCTGCATCCTCGAGCATTCGAATATAGGCGGCCCGAATCTCGGCGTTCTCTTTCTGGATCGCCGCATCCGAGCGATACCCCCGGTCATTGACGTAATTGTCCGCTTCCTCCCATCCGAAACTCCGGGCGGCGAATCCCGCGGCTTTCGCGAAGGCCGACCCGATACCTTTAACTTCGTTCCATTCGCGTCTTAGAAACGCGCCGATGCCCTGAAAGATTCCCGCGGTCTGACGGGTGTTGTTTTCCTGCCGCGCCTTTTCCGCCTCTTCTTCGCGCAGAGCTTCCATCCGCGCGTTGGCGCCGGTGGCTTCGCTCAGGGTGTTCTGGATCAGGGAACTCGCCACGCCCTGGTAGTTCGCGTACTCATGGCCAATGTTTAGTTCAATCGCTCTTTCGGTCGCAAGGCCGATCGCGGTCTGCACCGCCACGCCCGCGAAGCCGCCGAGGCTTTTGCCTGCTCCGCCGCCGACGCTGCCGGCCAGCGATCGACCCAGCGCCGCGCCCGATGCTCCGGTCTGATAGTCGAAGCCGGTGATCCGGCCGTTTTCGTCGTACTGCGCGGCCGAGCCGGTCGTTGAGATCGCGGTGTTCAACAGGAAGCTGCCGGTCGCCGCTCCGGCCACGGTCGTGGCGAAGGCCAGCGCGGCCTGCTCGGTGCCCTTTACGATCACGCGGCCGGTGTTCGGATCCACCTGCGTTGAGTCCGCGGCGTATATCGCTGCGGCGGCGCCGGCCGTGGCCGCCAGTCCCGGCGCTCCGCCGACGACTGCGGCTCCCGCGATCACGCTCTGGGAGACGGTTTTCACGAAAGATTTGGTCAGATTCGTGCCCTGCTCGCGGATCATGTCGTTGCGATTCTTCTGCATCGACTGAATCAATCCGTTGCGCGCGCGCTCCTGCTGTATCAGGTCGTCGAAGATGCCTAACTGCAGATAGAAGCCCAGCGCCGGTCCGCTTAGCCGCTGGCTGCCGGTGCCCAGCTCGCCGAATCCCGCGCCGAACTGGGTCTGGAGAAAGACGTTGCGCGCGCCGAGTTCCGAGCCGAAGCTATTGCCCGCGGCCTGGGTCGCCTGCTGGGTTCTCTGCTGCGCCGCTTCGTCCGGGGCCTCGCCCACCCAGTATGCGAATTGGCCGATCACTGCCTCATTGCGGCTGGCCATACCAGCCTTGCGTTCTTCTTCGGTCTTCGCCTTGCCTAACAGCCGCTCGAAGACGCTCTGGGCCGCGAGCTTCTGCGTATAAAAGAAGCTGTCCACTTCGACTTCGCTCTTGCTTTCCAAGAACGTAAACAAAGCGTCGCCTTCGAGAGTGTTAAAACCCAGATCGCTCATGGCTTTCGCCAGCGCGGTCTCTGTATCGAAGTATACGTAGGCGTCGACGGCGCCAAAGGTGCGCACATGCGTGCTGGCCTTGATGAATCGCGAGCCGGACTGCACGTAGCCCTGCGCAAGCGCCGCCGCTCTGGTTTGATTTTCCACGGCTTCGTTCTGGTCTTCGATCTGCAGCTTAAAGCCCTCGACGAGCTGGCGATACTGCTCGTACATCTTCACTTTCGCCTGGGTCTTCATGTTGGTGACGTGGGTGCGCATCTCTTCGCGGTAGTCTGCGCTGAGCGTTCCCAGGCCGGTGTTTGTCCCGGCTATTTCACTTAATGCGAGGGTGGTGTTGAAACTTTCGATTCCTGCGTTGAGCTGGGCCAGCTTCTCGGTGTTCGAGGGCAGATCTTTTTTGATCGCGTCAATCGCTTCGTTGATTTTCGCGTTGCGGTTGATGGTCTCGAGGTTCAGTCCGAGGGATTCCGAAGATATGCGAATCTGATTGTTTAAGCTATCGATCGCGCCGGTTAAGACTTCGCGCGCGGTCTCCTGGCCGATTTTCGTGCGGATCTGTTCTTCCCAGTTCTGGCGATTTTCGACGTGCGCTCTGGTCGCGGCCTCCCAGTCTGCTTTCGCCTGTGCTTCCTCCGCGTCGCGTTCACGCTCCCACTCGCGCCACTGCTGCAAGAATCTATTTTCTGAATTGCCCCACTGCTCGCGGCCTTTTACCACGACTGCGTTCATGCGGTTTTTCCAGCCTTCGAAGCGATCGTTGAGCTCCTGTTCTCTGAGCTGCCATTCTTTCAGCTGCACCTGCACGCGCTGGTTCAGCTCGGCTTCGAAGACGGCGTTCTGGTTCGCTTCGTATTCTTCGTATACCATTCGGTAGCCGGTGTATTCGTTGCCGCCTTCGCGGTGGCCGCCTGCGTCTGCGAAGAGCCGGTCGAAGGTCTGATCGCGCTCTTCTAATACGAATCTTTGTTCGCCGGCGACACTGTTGCCGACGGCAAGATAGGCGTCGCGGCGCTGGTCGCGCAAATCCTGTCCGTGCGCCACGAGCGATTCGAAGACTTCGCCCATATTGTATACGGCGAATTCGTCGTTCGCCGGCGGCGGATCTGTCGGCAGAAGCCGCGCGTATTGATAACGTTTCGCGCCGGCGTGGTTCACGCTCTGGATTCGCGTCCAGCCGTCGCCGTAGGTGCCGTTGTCCAGCGGTCCCGGCTGGACGTCAGTCAGGGTCGTGGGATCGTACAGGCGATTGAAGCTGTCGCGAAACTGCACGTCGGCGGTCATGTTGGTAGCGTCGTATGCGTCGCTTTCTTCCTGCGCGCTTAATATAAGCTCCGCTCCCTGGCTGTCGCGATACTGAGCAGCTCCGCTACGCGTGTCGAACATGTGCTTCAGGTCTTCGTCCGTCAGCCTGTACAGATTCTCCGGGCTGTCATTGTCGGTGCGATAGGCTCCAAACTGGATCATGCGGTCTTTCATGGTCTGCATGTCCGGGATCTTCGTGAAATAGTCGAGTTCGGCCTGCGCGGCTTCGAATTCGCCCTGCTTCGCCATCACTCGGTTTACGCTGTCGGTACCGGATAGATTCAGCGAGTTGCCCAGCTGCAGCAGCTGCATCTGCTTCAGGAGCGCGAGCTTCGCCGTGGCCGTGGCCATCTGCGCGATCGCCGAGGTGATCATCGAGGCGCCGCCGAATACCAGTGCGGTTCCAGTCGCGATAAACGCGCTGGCGGCGATAATCAACGCCGTGCCCGCGCTGATCGGTACGGGCGCCGCGGGCGCAGTGATGATTCCCGCGAGAAGTCCGATCCCTGTGCTCAACAGGGTCGTGCCGCCCAGAAGCGACACGGTGCCCGCCGCGATCATCGTCGTTCCGGTGACGACGAGCGCCGTTCCCAGCGCAATCTGAATACTGGCCATAACGTCGGTTACGAGCTTCTCCACTAAAGCCATATCCGCCTGGCCGCTGATCGTCAGCTGGTTGAAATAGCTGCCGCGAAAAGCGTTGAATTCCGCATAGGGCGGATTGGTCGAAAGCCATCGGCCGATGGCGTCGCGTTCGTTGGGCGGAATCGTGCTGCCGAGTAACAGTCCCTGCTGGGCTTCGGCGATCTGCGTGGGAGTGATCTGCACACCGCCGCCGTTCATCGCGGCACTGGTGGCCGCGTCCGCATAAGGCCCGGCCCACTGGCCCATGCCCCAGTACCAGCCTCTGAATTCCTGATAGAGATTCGTTTCACCGCCCTGGACTTTGCCGGCCAGGCGCATGTAGACCGTGTTGCGCGCTTCGACTTCTTCGGGCTCGGTGTATCTTCCGAAGCGTTTGTCTAACTCCTGATCGAATTTCTTTTTCTTTTCGGAGACGACTCCTCTCAATCGCTGGATCTCGGCGTTTACGATTTCGTTCGCTTTGTGAATGCGCACCATGCGCATCGAGTGTTTGATGTGATCCGCCCGGGCGGCGATCAGGTCGCCGTAGCGTTCGTGCATTTCGCGCAGCACCAGCCCGTCGAGCTCGGTATCCTCGGCGGGGTTGAGGGTTTCGCGCTCGCCGTGTTTTTTGCTCTGCAGCTCGACCAGTCGTTCGCGTTCGGTGTCGCTCAGGGGCGGATAGGCGCCGCCGGTCTCGAGCCCTTCGACGATGCGATTGAAATTCGCCAGCTGGTCCTGGGTCTCCACCTTAAACGCGGCCTGGCGCATGCGCTCGTTCGCGCTCTCCAATGCCGCCACGGCGATTTCGTACTCGCCCCGGGCGTCGGCCGAGTGCTGATCGAGATCGACGTCGACCTCGGTCGTCGCGGCGAAGAGGTACGGCGTTTCGGCGTATTCTTTTACGGCCAGCGCGGTTTCGTATTCATCGTTGGCGTGCTGAAAGCTGCGATAGGCGGCGGCCATGTCGTTCAGCCGGTTGACATAGGTCTGATTCGCCACCGCGTAGTTTTGCTGCAGCAGTTCGCCGGTTTCGCTCAGAGTGGTGACTTCGGTCTGCGCGAAATCCATCTCTTCGGCCACGGCGTAGTACACGGTGTCCAGATAGCTCAACAGGTTCATCGTGCGCACCTGGTTTCTGCGCGATGCGTCGGCGAAGGCTTCGGCCGCTTCCTGAAAGCCGCCCTGAGTTGCGTCTACAGCCTGGCGCGTGCTCTGCAGCCGGCCGTCGTCGTGGTTCGCCAGTCGGCTCTGGGCGTTTTGCTTCGCGGCGAGAATGTCGTCTAAGTCGTTCACGCCCGCCGCGGCGTTCGCGTCGTAGACGCCGGCCAGCTCGTCGCGCAGGTTTTTCTGCGGATCGTCTTTGAGCCGTTCGTCGGCGAGCTTCGCGCCCAGAAAGACGCTGTTTAAGGCCGCGTTTAGCTGGCTGACCGCTTCAAGATAGTTGTTCGCCAGATGCTCTCTGTACGTATAGGCGAGCTCCGCCGCATAGTCATCGCCGAAGCTTTCGCGCTGCGTGGGATTCGAGACGCGTTTCACCCGGCGCGTGACGATCGTCTGGTCGTCGGTGGTGATCGTAGTCGTCGCGCCCAGCAGCATCGTCTGGCCCGCGTTTACGTTATCGCTGGTCAGCAGGTTCTCCCAGTTGGGATCGTTGAAGATCGTATTCGCGTCGAGGTCCAGGTTCTCGGCGTCCAGCACCCGGCCGCCGCTGTAGTCTTCGAAGCTCATGGGCGCGTCGGTGTTGGTCGGATCCGCGGCTTTGATCGCCTGCAGATTCGCCAGATACTGCTCATGGGCGGCGACCTGCGCGTCGCGCTCCGAGCCGATGTAGGTGCGATAGTTCGAAAATCGGCTCGCCAGGGGTTCGTCACCCCGCTTGCGGGCGAAGTCCTCCAGCTTCGTCGAGGCTTCGATGCGCCGCTGGTACTCGCGCTGGGTTTCATTGAAGACCCGGTCGTGGTCCTGCAAAGTGATCAGCAGCGCCTTCTGGATTTCCTGGACGCCGATCGCGCTCTGCTCTAAGGCGAAGGCGCTTTCCCGGCGAAGGCTTAACTTCGCCGCGCTGTTGATTAAAGCCGGATCTTCTATGACGGCCATCAGCTCGCGGCGCTCTTCGTCGCGTTCGCGCAGCGTCGTCACGAAGCGGTTCACCAACAGGTCTTCGCGCTCGATCAGCTCTTTGAACTCCGGATCCGTGTCCGCAACCATGCGCGTGATTTCGTCTCCGGCGCCGGCAGTCGCGGCCAGCAGGGCCGTGCTTTCGGCGCTCATATTCGCGCGGGTGCCGTTTTGCACCTGGATCTCTTCGATCAAGGCCTTCAGATACTCGCTGCGCCGGCTGCGCACGGCGGTTTCTAAATCGCTGCCGCTCGCGGTCGCGCGCAGGGCGCCGCTCATTAGAATATCGTCCAGATTCTCGAATATGCCGCTTGCAACGAGCTCCTGCGCGCTGCGCAGGGCGAACGCGCGCTCATAGTCGACTCTTTCGGCGCGGGCCGCGGCCTGCTCTTCGGCGCTCAGGGCGCCCCCGGCGAAGAGGCGGTTTTCGAAGGCGTCGAGGGCCGTTTGCACCTCCGGCTCAAGGCCGCTGTAGTAGGCGGTGCTTGCGCCTTCGCTGCGTTCGATCACCGCGCGGATAAACTCGCCCCGGTTTTCTTTAGCAGCTTCGCGCAGGCGGCCGTCGCTGTTTTGCAGTTCTTCGAAAAACTTCGCTTCGATGACTTCAAAGCGCGGGCCTTCGCGGCGAAAGAAACCCTCCAGTCCTTCGCGGTCCGCGGTCGCCGGCAGCAGTTCGCGCAGAGCCAGATCCTGGCGCAAAATCACCGCGACGCCCTGGCTGTAGTCCACGCCGCCCTGGCTTAAGTCGAGCCCGTTGCTCTGTAAGTAGGCGGCCTGGAACTGCGCTTTCAACTGCGTTCGCAGTACGTCGCGCGTCGCGGCGTCCGTGCCGGCATAGCCCGCCGCCGCGATAATCGCATCCAGCTCCGCGTCGCTCGCATACATCGCTCTTTGATATTCCGCGACCAGCCGGCCTTCTGCGAGCTGCGCCGAAAATTCCCCCGCGGTATTCAAACGCGCGTATTCGGCCGCATAGCCCCTGTCCGGCGCGACGCTCGCCGCGGCGTCCACTCCGGCCAGCACCGCGCGATAGTCGGCCGTCGCATAGCCGGCGATGGCGATCAGCTCCGGCGGCAAATCGCTCTCCGCGCTCGCGGGCGGATCGCCCAGGGTTCCGGCCACCCGGCGCTCTTCTAAAACGCCCGGTAAATAGGCTGCGTGACCCGGCGCCTGCTCCAGGTAGGCGAAGCTGAGCTGGAAGAAGGCGTCGACGGTGCTGGAGGCTAACAGTCGCTGGCGTAAAGTTTTGCCGTCGCCGGCGGCGTAGGCGGGATCGTCTAAGAAGTCTTCGAATACTATTTGGAAATTCGTTTTGCGCAGCTCGGGCGTCGCGCCGACCAAATTCAGGCCGTTGGCCGCCATATAGTCGTCGACCATCGCCAGCACGATATAGGCCCGGAAGTCGGTGAAGTATTCGCGTTCGTCCAGCTGCGCAAGCCCCCCCGCCGCGCTTGCGTCGGCCGTCAGGCGCAAATACTCTCGATGCGTCGCGCGTTCGTAGAGCGGCAGGCCGCCCTCCGGCAAAAGCTCGCCCGCGGTCTGACGATCGTCAAAGTACGCGTTTACATATTCGGCCACGCTGCGCGCGCTGGATTCGCCGTCGGCCAGGAAGTCGGCGGTCGTATTCGCGCTCAGGAAATCGTCGAAGTCCGCGAGCAAAAACGAACGGGCCACGTCGCCGCTGATGCCGCGCAGATCCAGCACGGCGGCGTCGCGCACGTCCGGCACGTCGGAGGCGATTGCGTCGCGGTAGGCGTCCACGCGTTCTATCGCCCGCCGGTACTGGCGCAGTAAAACAAATTCGCGCAGCTCTTCGGGATAGTCGTCCGCTTCGTACGCGCCGGCGCTGTCGCTGATCGCGATCGCGCGATTCAGTTCGCGCACGTACAGCTCGCCGGCCAGTCGCTCAAGCTCCGGCGCGGTCAAATCCGGGTTCGCCGCGGCGTAATCGACGATCAGATCCGCGATCGAAGTCTCGACCTCTAAATCCCGGTCGCGGGTCATACGGCGGCCCGCTTCGCCGGTGAGCGCGGTCAGACCGTCTGATAAATCCGTATCCAGCTGATCGACGGCGGCGATTACGGCGGCTTTTAGCGGCGCGCCTTCGTCGATCGAAGTATGCAGCACGCCGGCGATCGCGCTTTTGTACAGGCGGGCTTCGGGTCCGAGCGTCGCCAGGTACTCCCACAAATTCGCCCGAAAATCCGCGTCGTCGGCGATGGCCGTTACGCCCGCTTTCGTCGGCCCGGCTTTCAGAAAATCGTAGCCGTCAAAGAATACGTCGGCTTCCGGACCGGTGCCCGCGGCGATCGGGTCGATCTCGTAATCGATAAAGTGGGCTTCGAGCGCGCCGGCGTAGGCGTCGGCCACCTGCGATATCGCCTCGTCGCGGCGCAGTCCGCGCAGACGTTCGAAAAGCGTGCGCAGCTGCTGCACCCGGGCGTCCAGCTCCGCGTCGGAGACGCCGTCCGATACGCCGTCGCGGTCGTAGCCCTGAAACAGACGAAAGACGAAGGCATGCTCGGGTTTTTCCAGTTCACCCAAAAGCGCGTCGGTTACGCTGAGCTGATTGGCCTCGGCGTCGGCCGCGGTCTGCCGCAGCGCGTCTTCAAACTGGCGCAGCAGCGCGATCTTCTGGCCGAGTTCGGTCAGACGCGTGCGCTCGGCTGTGGCCTGCGCTTCTAAGTCGGCGGCCGGCGTATCGCGCCCGGCGATGAAGCTGCGCGCCGCCGCGAGATTCGCAAGCGCCCCCTCAAGCTGCCGTGCGGCGGCGGCGACTTCGGGCGCGAGCGTCGCCGAACGCTTCGGATCTTCGAGCACGGCGATCAGGCGCTGGCTCCAGCGCTCTAAATTCGGACCGGTCTGCGATCCGCTGAGCACGGTCAGCAGATCCGCGTCCGGATCATTGATCAATAGATCGATAAACTCCTGCGATACCAGCGGCGCGCCGGAGTCGTCGCGCAAAATCACGTGAGCGCTGTCGGTCCGATAGAAACCGATCATCGCCTTCAGCCGCTCTTCGGTCGTCACGCCGTAGTCGCGCGCGGCCAGCTTCGCCTGCAGCTTGTCTGCGTCGCTTTCGCGCACCGCCTGCTTGCGCAGTACGGTATCCGCCGCCCAGCCTTTGAGGTCGATGCCCAGTCGTTCGGAGGTGATCGTCTGGCGTACGGAAGCGGCGAGCAGCGCCGAGGATCCCGGCTCTTCGATTTCGCGCAGGATCTTCGTCGCCTGCCGCAGCCGGTCGCGGAGCGGTTCCGCCTGCGCTTCCAGAACCGTCGCGCGCGCGTCCAGTTCGCTCACGCGGTCGGCCGCGTCGTCCCGGCGGCTCTCCAGAATCGCGCGGGCGGCGGGATCGGTTTCGGCCAGGATGGCCGCGTCGTAATCGTCAAGGTCGCACTGCAGCTGCGAACGTTCCGAACGCACCGCCGAAAGCCGCTGCTGGATTTCGCTATAATCCCGGCCTTCGCCGTCCAGCACGCGCTGCTCTGCGAGCGCCGTTTCGCGCAGATACACCTCGCGAAAGCCCGTATTCAGCTGCATCAAGTCCAGATCGATCGCGCGGCGCACGCGCAGCAGCGAATCGCGCAGATCGGCAGGCGTCGCCTGATCGATGATATTGCCGTAGCTCAAGAGGATATTGCGATCCGCGGGGCTGAGGGCGGCGTAGGCCGCGCTTAAGTTCGGGTCGGTTTCGCTTAAGGCCGCGTCCAGCCGGCCGCGCAGAGCCGTGCGTTCCCCGCGATAGTTCGTGACCCAGGCGTCTCCCGCGTCGGTCGGAATCCCGTTCGCGAACTGTCGATAGAAGGCCGAGTCCTCTTCGACGTCCCGGGCGTTATCCAGCAGGCTCTCCCACTTTTCATCGACGCTGCGCCGGTCGAAAACGGGTGCGTCCTCCGGCGGAGTGTTGACGTAGTCTATGTCCGGACGAAAGCTTGCGATCCATTCCCGCACGATCGTCAGCCGCTCGTAGGCGGCGTGGGACGCGCCCGCGCTCTCGACCCCGTAGCCCTGCGCGTCCGTGCGCAGGCCGCGGTTCGCCGCCGCGATCTGCGTGTTGATCTTTTCTAAAAGCTCGGTGAAGCTGTCGCCGCGATTGTCTTCGAGAAACTGCCGCAGCGCTGCGCCGGCCGCTTCACTTAAATCGAAGCTGCGGTCCGCGAAGCTTTTTTCATCGGTGGCGACTTGTTCATAGAGCGTTTCGGGGTCTTCGCCTCCGGTGCCCAGCAGGTGCAGAACGACTTCGCGCCGTGCACGCTCTTCGCCGCGGATCGCCGGAGCCAACAGCTCGATCGCCTGCAAAATCTGAAAGCGGGCCGTTTCCAGTTCGGCCGTTTTGATCGCGATATCCGCCCCATCCGGATCAGCGGCGGCCGTCGCTGTGTCCAGCGCGGTCCGCGCGCTTTCGTACGTGCCCCGCGCGAGCTGCAAATCGTCGAAGGCGACCTGCGCTGGCCCGAGACTCTTCAGCTCTTCCTGTAAGGCGGTCGTCTCTAACAGCTCGTCTTTGCGGGTTAAGAAGGCGTCGGCCAGCGCTAAGGGATCGCTTTCGCCCGCTACGCCCGCCAGCACGCTTTCGAAAGCCGCCGCGCGCTCTTTGGCTTCTTCCAGGCCCTGCACGTCCAGAAAGATCTGATCGGTGTAGGCTATGTCGTTTTTTGCGCGCGCGTTTTCCGATACTTCGAAGAGATATTCGGCGCGTTTCGCCGTGACCGGATCGAAGAGCCGGCCGGCCATATCCGGAATGTCCTCTATTTCCGCCATGCGGTTCAGGACGCCCGCCAGCTCGCCGGTGGTATTGCTGATGTCGATGCGGATCAGCTCCTCGGAATTGCCGGCGTTCAAAATGTCAAAGTCGACTCGCGCTTCGCGGTACAGGGTCTTCGCGTCCTCCAAACGCTGGCGCGCGACGGCCAGCCGCGCCGCGTTGTCTTCCAGATTGTCGCGAACCAGACGCAGGTCGCCCTGCAAGCTCTGCAGACTCGGATCGCCGAAGGCGGTTCTCAGATCGGCGAGCTCCTGGCGCAGGCCGTCGAAATCGTACTCGTCTTTTAAGGCTTCGATCTCGTCGCGCAGCACGCCCATGCCAGCCCGCAGCGCCGTCCAGCGGTCGCTTAAGGTCTGCGCGGTCCCGCCGCCGGACTGCAGTGAGGCGCGATACTTCAGGAGCTTTTCGCGAACCACGCCCAAGCGATGCGCATCCCGGGCGGGCTGGCGCTCTTCGGCGGTCGCGGCGGCGGGCAGCCGGTCGGCGACCGAGTTTAAGATCGTATCCAGATCCGCGATCAAAGCGTCCAGATCCCCCGCGTCCGGCCCCGCGTTCGCGAAGGCGTCGTTTAAGACCGCCAGCTCGGCGTCCAGAGCCGCTTCGCGATCGTCCAGAAAGCCCGGGTCGATGCCGCGATCCGAAAGCGCGAGCGCGTACTCCGCGTCGCGGACCGCCGCGTCCGTAACCGCCAGCGGATCAACGTTAAGGTCGCCTTTGATCAACAGATACTCCAGCTCGCGGATATCCGAACGCAGCTTCGTAATGTCGGCGCGCTCCAGAGTCACCTGGGCCATCTCCAGGCCGGCGTCGTTTTCAGCGGCCAGTTCGGCGTAGCGTTTGACTTCGGCGGCGCGGCGCATGCGCTTCGCCAGATAGTTGCGTTCCCGGCGCAAGAGTTCCCACTCGAACTCCGCCTGGGTCATCAGGTACGGATCGTTTTCGTTGCCGCTGAGATAAAAGCCGGCCGCGCCGGTATCGAAATAATCGAGCGTCTCCCGACGCAGCCGGGCGTTTTCGTCGACGCTCACGTTCGCCCAATCGGCGATATCGCTTTTAATCGCCGCCAGAATCGCCGCGTCGTCCGGCAGGTCGTCGCGGTTCTGCTCGAGAATCCGCAGCAGCTCCCGGCGCTGGTCGCCGTACTTCGGATCGAGATCCAGGACCATTTCGCGCAGCGCCGCGATGTCCGCCGCCCCCGCGTAGTCGAAGGGCTGACCGACGAGCATCTCGGCCGCGTCGCGCACGAAAACCGCGTTCGCGTCGCTCAGCTCGTACAGATCCACGCGATAGAGCATGTACTCTTCGCCGCGGATCTGCATATCGGCGCGCAGTTCGTTTTTGAAATCCGCGGCGTCCAGCGTCGCGATTTCATCCGGCAGAGCTCCGGCGAAAAGACGCACGTCGTTCAAGAAGCCGGTGTAGTTTTCGCCGGAGTGCATATTCGCGTCCAGTGCCGTGTCGACGCCCGCGAGTATCGTCTGAAAGCGGCCGATGCTTTCCTGCATCATGTCACGCTGGGTTTGATAAAAGCAGTACAACTGCACGTCCCGATTCGGAGGGAAGGCGCAGCCGAGGCCGGGTAGCGGTGCAGGCAGCTCCGCCATCAGCGAGCTGTAGTAATAGAAGGCGTCCTTCGCTTCGCCCAGCGCCGCGCCGCCGCCGCGGACCATATCGCCGATCTGCGCCAGGGTCGCTGTCCGCCGTGCGCGCTCTTCGGCGATGAACTGATTAAGCTCAGCCTCCGCCGCCGCCCGGCTGTCGGCGAACTCCGCGAATTTTTCGTCCCAGAGTTCGTAGCCCTCCTGAATCTTGGACTGCAGCTCACTGAGCCACTCTTCGCGCGCCTCTTTGATCTTCGTATGGTTGCGCTGCCAGATCTCTTCTCCTTCGGCCCGGCTGCGTTTGTTCTCTTCGACCCAGGCGACGCGGCGGCGATACAGATCTTCTTCGGCGCGGTCCCATTTGTGCATGCCCGCGGTGATCACCGCCTCCATCTGGCGTTCCCAGTCCGTGGTGAAGCCGTCGAACTGGCCTTCGTCGAATTCCGCTCCGGCCAGCAGGTTTTCCAGACCGGCCTCGGCTTCTTCTAAGGCGGCGGTCGTTTCTGCGCTGACTTCGTTCAGCGTGTCCGCGATCAGCTGATCACCAACCGCTTCGGCGCCGCTCTGTTCGGCGGCCAGGCGCAGGCTCGCGTCGTCCGAGCGCGCGTCGGCAACGTACTGGTTGCGCGCCTGCTGGATGTAAAAGTGATCGCGTAAAGCGAACTCCGCGCGCAGTTCGGCCTCCTGCGCCGTGAGTGCGGCTTCGAACAAGATCAGTTCCTGGCCGGTCAGTCCCGTGTTCGCCGCGCGTACGTCGTTTAAGGTCGCGTTCAGGCTATCGTTAAAACGTTGTTCGAGAGCGGAACGTCCGAGGGCAATCGCCGCGTCCCAATCGTCAAGATTTAATGCGAAACCAGGGGGCACCGCCGCATCCGCATTCGCAATTATTTCCGCATACTCGGCTTCCGTGATTTCCTGCACGGACAGATTCGCCGAATCCACGCGATACCCGGCGCGCTCCACAATCAAATATTCCGCCGCGTCTATCTCCCAGCCGGCCGCGGCCGCTTCGTACTGCGCGCGAATCAGATCTTTTTCGAATTCCTTCTGACCATCTTCGAGCGCTTCATCTTCGTCAATACTGCGCAAAGAATCGCGCACCTGCTGGAGGGCTTCCTCTTCCCACTCAATGAATTCGCTGGCTATACCCAGTTCGACGTAGTTCGTCCACGCGTCGACGTCACCCAGCCGTCGCGCGCGATCCACGTACGTGTCAGCGTCTCGTTGAAAGCGCTCCTCAAAGCCCTGAAAACTCGGTTGCGCGAGTAGCATGACGGTCGTCGGCAGATGCGGTGCGAAGATCGCGTGCAGCATTGCGAAAATAATGATCCAGGCGGTCGTTCTTATGAGGGTGGTCGCGCGCCGGATGAATTTCGGTTGCAGACGGCTGGTGCCCCGACGTCGCGCTCGGTTTTCTGTAAATCCCGACGGTTGGCGCAAAGAGCCGGGTCCTTTCTCTGTATATGCGCGCAAATCCCGCCAGACCTCGAATACATTCCGGGCTGCCACTCTACGCGAAATTTCCGACTGCGGCTCCAGATGCGAAGCGGAAGCTTTCTCGATTGGAATCGATGCGATCATACAGGATCTCCGTAACGATTAAAAGTGCGCGGGGTAGATTGGCGCGAATCGGGGCAATCGGACAGATAGCTGGAACAAAAATTTCCGGAACGACGAAAGCTCATTCTGGAAGGCGAGACGCAACGGGAATAATGGCGAGAGTCGCGAAAGTCCGAAGCGAAGAGGAAGCAGGCGGCGAGAAGCGGGAAAACAGAAGCAAATGGACAGGTCCCGGCCCCGGAGTGATACCCGTTGCGCACGGAATAGTAATGCAGACGCACGGCCGGATCCACTGAGCCCTGCTGTCCCGTAAGCCCGCCTATTGTCAGGAGCGCGCGGCGAATGCGAACAGAAGCTTTCGTAACGCGTCCTGCTAAGTGTTCAGAGGTCGACGATATTCCCGGGGCTTCGCTTTGACGGATGCGTTTGCTCTGCGGGGCTGGAAAGCCCCCCTTTAACATCGCAAAAGCCGTCGTTCGACGATTCTGGAGAGACCGCAAGCGGGCCGCGGCTTCCGCGGCGGCGATCATGGTAGCGCGCTCTGTCCGAATGAATTCATAATCTGCTGATTCCGACCAGCCTTGATCCGGGAACTCAATCAATACTGGCGCGCTCGATGAGGGCGCATTCGCCGTTTCGGATCTTCGCATAGCAAAGGCAGGCCAGGCGGAAGCCAGAAACTCATCGAAGCGATCTTCCTCTTGAGCGCGGGTGCGATTGCCGGTTATGACAGTCTTCAGGCCACACTCTATTATAGAGGAAAATGAAAAGTCCGAGGCCGACAGCGAAACAGGCAGGCTCACGAAGCCGGCAAAGATCAGCAGAAAACAGGAGACATAAGATCCCTGAAGCCGCCCCCGCACCATACACAGATCCGAAAGTGCCACGCCCGGACAGAAGAGACAGGACCAGTAAATCTCATCAAGTAATTATTAGCGTTGTACAGTTAAATCCCGACCCTGCTCCACACGCAACGAACGTCCCACCGTCTTTTCTGCGCGTAACGCGCCCGGGCCCCTGCCTTGAAAATCGAATCTCAGAACTGAAAATAAAAGAAGTCCGCGTTCTGACCGGCGAACTGGGTAATCGCGACGATCAAGGCAAAGCCCGCGGCCGGCAGGAGCCAGTTTTCATATCTTCGCAGCCAGGTAAACCAGGCCGGCTTCTCTTCAAACAGGTGAAAGAGTAGAATCGCCAGCATCGAATAACCGAAGGGTTCGACTCCCGGCAATACTTTGAGTTCTTCGGAACCGATGCTGGTGAGATGAAACATCTGTACGACCGCGTTCCAGCAGAACTCCGCGCCCTGGCCGAAAAAGAAAACGCTGGAAACCAGTAAAAAGATCCAGGCGATGATCACTCGCAGACCGCGGGCCGCAAGATTCTGCGACTCCATGGGCAGCCCGCGTTTTTCGAGAAAATTCTCGATGGAAATCCAGACGCCCACGCCCACGCCCCAGATCAAAAAGGGATACGATGCGCCGTGCCACAGCCCGCCGATGGCGAATGTCACGACGTAGTTGATGTACACGCGATGTTCGGCGACCCGGCTGCCGCCCAGAGGGATGAAGATATAATCGCGAATCCAGCGCGAAAAGGTCAAATGCCAGCGGCGCCAGAAATCCGAAATCGAAGTCAAAAAGAACGGCGCCTTGAAATTGATCGGAATTTCAAAACCCAGGAGATAGCCGAAACCCCGGGCGAGATCCGAATACGCGGAGAAATCCGCATATAACATGGCCAGACAGCCGAAAACTCCCAGCCAGATCACCAGCGGATCGAAGGCAAAGGGCGTCGCCGGATCGCTCGAAGCGTAAAAGAGCGGCGAAACGTATAATAGAATCTGATCGGCCACGAGCACTTTTTTGGCGATGCCGATCATCACGAGCCACAAGCCCTTCTTGTGCATATTAAAATCGGGGCGCGGGCCGTCGCCGTGATAGAGATTGCGAATCTGCGGTAATAACTCGCTCGATCGCATGATCGGCCCGGCGATCAGCTGCGGAAAAAAGGACTTAAACAGCAGCACCTGCGAAAAGCTGTGCCGCTCCGAATACGTGCCGCGATACATATCGAAGCCGTAGGCCATGATTTGAAACGTATAAAAGCTGATGGCCAGCGGTAAAAAGATTTCGGCGCCGGCCAGACGATCCGCCTGTCTGAGATTTTCTTCGAACAAAGCGGGATTGCCGATCACGCGTCCGATCGCGTCCGCGAAGAAATAATAGTACTTAAAGACGCCGATATTCGCGACGTTCGCCAGCTGCAGCGCGACGAAGATCCACTTCTGGCGAAAGATACGCCACAGCTCCATCACGAGGTAATTCACCACCACGACCAGCAGCAGGTGAAATGTGAAAATAAAACTCCAGGTGGCGTAAAAGAAGAGCGAAGCCGCGATCAACAGCGGAATGCGCAGCCGATCGGAGACGAGCCAGAACAGCGCGTAAACAATTATGAAAAATACCAGAAACTCGTCGGTGACGAACAGCATGAAAATCAGTGAGCTGGAGGAGCCCGGCCAACGTCAAGTCCAGAAAGCCGCCCGGAGTCTATCGAAAGGACGGGCACAAGCGCGGCCGAAACGCCCGGCACTCTCAATTTATATTATCCCGCATCAACCCGCCAGCTCGTCGGGATCGAAAGCCACGCATTCACCTTCCGGCACGCCTCGTTTTTCAAGGTCCAGCGGTCCGATGGCGTATCGAAATAGATCCTGCACCTGTAGTCCCAGTGCGCGAAACATTCGCCTTATCTGACGTTTGCGGCCTTCGCCCAGGGTCATCTCCACGACGCCGCCCGGGCGATCGACTACCCGTACAGCCCGCGCCCGCAACAATTCGCCGCCTTCGGTCACGCCGCGAATAAAACGATCGCGCAACTCGTTCTCCGGCGGCAGGCGATTAACGGTCACGCGGTAGTATTTCCAGATTCGTTTAGAGGGATGGCTGACCGCGTGAATAAATTCGCCGTCGCTCGACAGCAACAGAAGCCCGCGGCTGTCTTTATCCAGGCGACCCGCGTATTTCAGCCCCTGCAGTTCCGGCGGCAATAGATCGTAAATCGTCTCTTCGTCGCGGCCGGCTCGGCGAGACACCACATAACCCCGCGGCTTATGCAGAATATAATACGATTCGTTTTCCGGCAGCCTGGTCGCGCGGCCGTCGACCAGCACGACGTCCCGGGGGCCGACCCGCACGAACAATTCGCTGATCGCCTCGCCGTTCACCTGCACCCGGCCGGCCCGGACGATGCCTTCGACTTCGCGACGCGAACCGTATCCGGCGTTCGCCAGATACCTGTTGATGCGCATATCGCTCACAAATATCACTCGCCGTCGGCGTTCGCGTCGGTTCCTGCAGCGCTATCGCCGTTCTCAGCGTTTTCGGCGTCGGGGTCCAGCGGGTCCGGCGCGTCGGGATCCAGGAACGCGCGACGCAGCGAAACCTTTTTGCCGTCGGTCTGCACGAACATACGCAGCTCGGTACCCAGACGCCGCAGAGAAACCGTATCGCCCATGCCTGCGGGGGGATCCAGCTTGACCTGCATGTCTGCGGCCACGATCGTATATTTGCCTTCGCGCATGGGCCCTTCGGTTCCGTAAGCGTATTTATAAACGCCATCCGGCCACAAATACAGCCGCCGATAACCGGTCGACCCGTCGGTGCGGACTTCCCACCACTTGCCGACCAGGCTGAGTGCGAGCTCTTTCTCGTCCTGCACCGGTCCGCGGCGTTTGCCGCCCGCCTCCCCGATCGACAGGCTCGCGCCGTAGACCCAGCCTTCGATGCCGTCCGTCAGGCGAATGCGATACCAGTACTCGTGATAGCCGCTGATGCGCTGCTTCTCGACGCTACGACCCACGACCTGCACTTCCAGACCGCGATCCAGAAAGGCGATTTCGGAGGCGACGGTCGTCGGATCGATGCGCAGGCTCGCCTTGTGATTCGTGACTTCGGCGAAGATATTCGAGGATTCCGTCGGCGCCGCATCGCAGGCCGCGCCGAGCAACAAGCCCGCCGCAAGCAGCGCAATGACAGGCAAAACGGCCGGGGCCGAAAGTGACATCCGGACGCGCCCTCCTCCGACTCCGGATCGGGTTGCGCCGGTCGAAGAACCGGAACCCGGACCGAAACGAAACAAGAGGCCGGAAAAAGGAAACGCGCGCATTCGCCCAGAATTTCCGGGCGGCGCGCGCGATCAAATCAAATCCAGAACGGGCCCGGACCGAATCTGGATTCCAAATGGGGGAATCAGTAGTTCACGGGAATGATGCTGTCGACCTCAGCGTTGTGAATTGCGTCTTGCAGCACGTCACGAATGACCGGATCATGCTCAATGCTGTGGGCGTCCCGCAGATGGTCAAGAGATTCACCCATCTTGAGTTCCCGCAGACCGACCGCCGCAATATAACGCACCCGGTCGTCGTCGACCGCGAGATAGCGTAGCACTTCGTTGTAGTATTCCACGCGGGTTTTATCCGAATCCAGAACCGAGTACGCGATGCGCACTTTAACTTCGTCGATCTGCTCGTTGGGATAGTGCTGATCGATCAGACTCAACGCTTTGAGGTTGCCGATTTTGGCCAGCGCGTGCGCCGCGAATCCACGTACAAACGGAATGCGGTTCGTAAGATAGCTGCCCACACCGGGATACGGATCCACGCCGTCGATCGCGCTTTCGTGACCGATCTCGCCAATCGCGACAAACAGCGCACGAATCAGGTTCATATAGTTCGCTCCGATCAGCCGGATGCGGTGGTCTTCCGCCGAAGTATCAATGGCGGGGATATCCTTAAATTCGTCGGACTGGCTCCAGAACATGTCAGGGCTGTAGGGAAAGGAATAACCTTCCAACAAGAACGGCCCCGGCCGGGAACGATCCATGATAACCGGGCGCACCCTGCCGGGATCGTTGGGATCTTCGCCGCGGGCCTGAGCGGCGGCGTCCGAGTTTTCGAGCTCCATCTGGCGCACGGCTGCGGTATTCTTGAATTCTTCTTCGACGATCGCGATGGTCGTGGCCAGCGCCTGCAACAGCGCCGGCACCGCCTGCTTGTGTCCGATCTCGCCCATGGCCCAGGCGATCTGGGACTTTACGTAGGGATCGTTGGTGGGAATGCGACGGTACACCGGATTGTCCAGATCGCGGAGTAATTCTTTGCCCAGCGGCCGAATATAACGGGCCTTCTTGTGGGCGCCCATCAGGCGGGCCGCTTCAATCTTTTCGAAGGTATGTCCGAAGCGCAAATCCCGGTAGGCCTTTTCGTAGCGCTTGCCCCAGAGCGCGATCGCGTCGTCCTGAGTGCCGCCCTGCGCCTGGTGCGTCGGAACGGCGAGCAGCGCCATGACGGCGGCGAGCAGCGCCGCTCCAGTAATGGATTTCGTCCGCGTGGCGGCGGAGCCAGGATTAGTTGCAGTTGATCGGCATTTCATTGTGGGAACCCAATTCTCCTCTTCGGTCCCGCGCAGGGCCGACTTTACGCGGCGTGCGCACAATTTGGGCGAATTCGGCCCGGCCCGTCAAAGTGGCCGGACGAATCCCCTGCCGGGGGAAGATTCTTGTGAAAGAGAAGAATGAAACGCGGGAAATGAGAAGCTATTTTTTCTGCATTTCCTGAATTATCCGGGCCATTTCGTCGAGCTTGCTGGAGAGCTCTTCGACCTTGCGTTCGCTGTCCTGCGAGAGCAGCTCTTCCCGCAGCACGCCCAGGCCCTCGCGAGCCCGGTCCTGGATTCGCTCGCTGTTGAGCTGGCCGACGATGCCTTCCAGATAATCGTTCTTTTCGGTCAGCTCCAACTCGCCCTGATCTACCATGCCCTGCACGATCTTATCCAGGCGTTCGAGGGTCAGCGCGCCGATGCCGATGCCGCCGTCCACCAACTGGCTGAAGAGCGTGGAGACGTTGCTCGAGACCTCGCGAATCAGCGCCGTCAGCAGGAAGGTGCTGAACTCCAGGTTCTGCTGCTCCATGCTGATCTTCAAAAAAGTCTGCCCCAGCACTCGCGAGGTGATGTCCTCGCCCGTGATATTGTCAATCACGCGCACTTCGCCGCCGGCTTTGATCAGCTCGGCCACGTCGTCGAGGGTGATGGTCTTGCTGGTCTCGGCATCGTAGAGCCGGCGATTCGCATAACGTTTGATCAACTTGATCCGCGACATAAGGGTAATCGCAAGATTAGCGCGGATTATGCACCGCACAAGTTCTTTTTTTTAGAAGTGGTGAAGATTCACGGGAGTCTGTTGAAAACAGACTCACAAAGCGCCGGCGGCTTCGCGGCGATACCGAAGCGGAGTACGTCCGGTGATTCGGGAGAAGGCCACGTTGAACGATGTGCGGCTGTTGAACCCGCATTCATAGGCCACTTCCAGCACAGTGGCCGCAGGCTTTTCCGTGAGCAGGCGACAGGCTTCCTCGACGCGATACTCATTTACGAATCGATAGAAATTCTTTCCCAGGCGCTGATTCAGATATTCCGAGAGCTGGTGCGGAGAGAGCTGCGCCGCCCGGGCCAGCTCCGGCAGAGTGAGCTCTTCGTCCAGATAGAGGCGTCGTTCCCGCATGAGCCCATCCAGTCGCAAGCCCACTGCCGCCAGGTCGACGCCTTCCAGACGGGAATAGCGGTAGGCCGCCACCGCCGCCTGTTCGCCGAGTTCTTCCATAAAATGCGGTCGCCAGCGGCGCACGAAAAACGAAGTGGTCATGGCCAGCGCCAGGGTCACCGTCGAAATGCGGGCGTAAAACTGATCGTAGATTTGCCCGGCGACCCCGCAGGCGATAATCACCAGCGCGTCGGCGGCGAAGACACCGGCGATCAGAGCAGTCACCTGCGCCGTCGCCGGCCCGGCAGACCGCTGAGCAAGCGCCTCGGGCCACAGGCGGACCAGGGGCAGAAGAATCCATGCCAGATAAAAGACCAGAACGAGGCTGAGCCCCGCCCGGGTCGCCTGCAGTCCCAGAGGCTGGTCAATGGCTCCGCTCAGAATCTCCAGCTTTGCGTCTCCGGAACTCAGGTAGAGCGGCCCGAGCGCCAGCAGCGCCGCCAGGGGCGGCAGCGCATGCAGCAAAGATCGCCGGGTGAAAGCGAAACGATCGCCGGCCGAGCGGGCCCGGAACAGAACATAAAACAGCGGCGGCACTAAAAACTGCAGCGGCAGATCGACCCAGGCGAGATGCGGCCACAGATTCCACAGGCCCGCATAGCGTAGTCCATGCAGGATCAGCACCGCGCCGACGACCGCGTGCAGCGTCGCAAATAAACCCGTATCGACCAGACGCGGTTCGCGCGAAAGCGATACGGCGCCGGCCAGCAGCGCCGACGCGCCGCCCGCCACCGCCGCGAAGGCGAAAAACAAATCCGCGACATCAAGAGTGATCTGCATGTCTATTTATAGTCTCCGCCGGCCCCCGCGTCTTTGAACGGCAGCGTCCCGCCCGCGCCGGCAGATTCCAGTGACGCTTCTTCGATCGTCAAGCGGTGAAAAAAATTCACCTGCAATTCCGCGGCGCTCAGCTCCCCCGGTCCTTCGATGGTCACCAGTTGCCGGAACGGAATCTCAAGCCCGTCGACGTCGCGAAAATCCGAATAGTAAATGGTGCCTTTCGCCTGCCCCATCCAGCCGACGAGCTGTGAAAGCCAGTCGAATGTTTCGCGTACTGTATAATGCGCGATTTCAATGCGCCCGGTCGATCGCGCCACCCACAGTTCGTACTGATCGTTTTCGGCGTCGAGTTGCAGATCCGCATCGCCCCAGGTGACGAATACCAGATCGTAGGTTTCGCCGTTCCACTGCCGGGTGCCGCCGCCCACAACCTGCGGCGCGCGATCGATACGATATGGCAGCTCCAGGAAATAATGAAGCGTCGGCAAATAAAACATGATTTCCGGATGCTGGTCGCGCCTGAGTTCGTCGCCAACGATCCGGTAGCCGCGCCAGTTCTGAACGCCGCGCACTTCGCCCTGCGCCGGACCGTCGAGCAGACGATGCTTCGAAGTAAAGCTATCGGTAACGAAATACGCTTCGACCCGCTGCGGCGTCGTCGGCCACCAGTTAAAATATTCTCCGGCCCCGCGCCACTCGTCGCGGTAGACCAGCCGCAGCGTCTCGACGCTTTTATAGCGTTCGTAACCGGCCTGCTTGCGCGCCGCTTCTAAAAGCTCGCGACCGCGCGTAATATCGGCCGCGGCCGGCAGTCGCTCGCGCAACTCCGGTGGCCGTAAATCGGCGATGCAAGTTGTGGCGAGCAGCGCCAGGGCAATCAGGCCGGTGCCTGCCGGGACTCGACCTGCAACGCCGGTCCGGTCCATTCGATATTTAGAATTTCTGATTTCCGAAATATGGTACAGCAATTGAATTCCTCCCGCGCCGGACAACCGGCGGCAATGACAGTGATTTAACACAGGCAGGTCCAGGAATCGCCCGGATGGATCCAGGCGTGCAAAAAAAGAAAAAGACTTTGCGGGGGGGCTCTGACGCGGAAATCTGGCCCGGTTTTCCACAACTGTCTTATGTCACTCCCCCGCTTAGAGAATGCCCAGGTCACCGATCGCCATGTTCTGGTTAGAACCGATTTTACCGCCGCCGTCGATTCCGCCAGCGGTCAGGTCCCGGCCGAAAGCCTGCTGGGCTTTCTCAAACCCACGCTGGAACTGCTCTTAAACCGCAACGCGAAGATCATAATCGCCGCCCACTGCGGCGAGGCCAGTGCGGCGCCGTCCCTGGAACAGGTGGCCCCGGCGCTGAGCAAAATGCTGGGAGTGGATGTGAATTTCGTTTCGAAGCTGCCGAGCGACGGCGGTTCCACGCGCATCGGCGAGCGCGTTACGCTGCTGGAAAATCTGCTGCTGCAGCCGGGCGAAGCCGCGGGCGACAAAAGCTTCGCGAAAAACCTGGCGGCCCTGGCCGATCTCTACGTAAACGATTCCTTCAGCGCCTGCCGCCACGAGTACGCTTCGATCGTACATCTGCCGGCGCTCTTGCCGTCTTACGCCGGACTGCATCTCTTTAAAGAGATGGAAAGTCTGGAAGCGCTCTTGAACCGGAACAACAAACCGCTGGTTTTAATTCTCGGGGGCGTGCGTCTCGAACACAAGCTGAAGCTCGCGCTGCGCTTCATGGAAAAGATCGATGGCATTTTGATCGGCGGCGGGCTGGCTTATACCTTCTTGAAATCACGCGCCGTTCCGGTGGGCTCTTCGTTCGTCGAAAAAGAACTGGAAGTGCCCGCCTTTCAAATGATCGAAAAGGCGGAGCTGGCCGAAACGGAACTGGTTCTACCCCTGGATCATGTGGCGGCCGAACAGTTTTCCAAAGACGCGAAGACCAAAAATGTGGCTCAGGCCGCGATTCCGGAGCGCTGGTTCGCCCTGGACATCGGCAGCAAAACCGTTTCGCGCTTCGAAAAAGCCATCAAAAAAGCCGGCTGCGTTTTCTGGTACGGCCCCCTGGGCGCCGTCGAGATGGAGAAATTCGGCAAAGGCACCCGGGCCGTAGCTACGGCTCTCGCGAAATCGAAGGCCCATACAGTGGCCGCCGGGGTCGACACGGTCCGCGCGATTCACCACGCAGGCCTGGCCGAGAAATTCGCTCATCTGAGCCCGGACAGCGGCACGGCCCTCGCGTTTTTGATGAACGGCACGCTCCCCGGCCTGCAGGCCCTGAAAGGACCCGGGTCCGACGAAGCCGAAGCGTAGTCTCAATAAAATCCAGCTTGCGCCCGGGGCCGCCTTCAAAAATCTGATCGGATGCAGCTGCTCCAGACTCTTGTCCTGATCCTGTTCTTTCTGATCTGTGCGGTCCTCATCTTTCTCGTGATGATCCAGTCCGGAAAGGGCGGCAGCGTGGGTATTTTCGGCGGCGGCGGTTCGGCCTCCCCCTTCGGATCCTCCACGATGGACGTGGTCACCAAAGCCACCTGGTATGTGACCGTGGCATTCTTCGTGCTGGCTATTCTGGCCGCCATTGTCTTTGCGGACTCGGGCCCGGCCATCAGCGACGAGCTGAAAGCTCTGGAAGACGCGGAGGATATCGGCCCCGTTCCGACTGAAACCGCGCCCGGCGCGGCGGGTACGAGCGAAACGGCCCCGGGCGCTGGCGATTCTGGAGCCACCCCGGCTGCAGACGACGCGGCTCCCGCCCCGAATTGATCCAGAGACCGTAGAAAAGCAGCCGCAGGGCAGACTGACGGACCGCGGCGGGCACAGCTGCCGCCAGTTATATCCGGCGCGCACCGGGCGTCGGGCCGCAGCCGCTTGAGGGATCGCGCCCGATTGGCCGGAAATGGCGCCGCTGACGGCCGCCGGAACGCCCAAAAATCTCATAAATTTATCGCGTTTTTCTGGAGTTTTTTTTCCGGGATCTTTAAATTTGACCGGTCTTTTGACCAATAATGATACAGATTCGGTCTTTTTATGGGACCGGACGTCATCAGCAGACAGCAGGCAAAGGAAGGCATAAGATGAAATTCAGAAAGTGGATCATCGCTCTGATCACCATCGCTTCTGTGAGTTCCGTATTCGGGCAGCCCCGACTCGTGAACCGCGAAGAAGAGAAAAAGGAATTCCCGGATCTTCAGGAAACGGAAGCATACCAGGAAAGAAATATTCAGGAGACGTACACCGAACTCCAGCGCATGGGCTTTCTGGTCCGTATGACTGAAATCGATCGGCAGACGTCGTTCGAAGAACAGCAACCCGAGAATCAATACGATTTTACCAAAACGCAGCGCCTGGTGGAATACACCCCGCGCAATACCTATATTCGTTTCGTCGCGAACAAGCAGCAGTTTCTGCTGAATACCTTCGGCGAAGCGGATAAAATCAAGCAACAGATGGACGAACGCGTCGCGAAGGCTAAAGAGATCAAGGCCTGGTCGAGCGAACAGGGTTTCAAGGACATCAACTTCGGCGGCGACAAAAACGGCGTCGAGCTGACCCAGTTCGACTTCATCTACAGTGACGACGAAAAAGCCCGCGAAGTCGTGGGATCGCGCCGCAAAAGCATCAGCCTCTTTTTCAACGACGCCACCGGCGAAGTCGCGCAGGGCCAGGAACTCTCGCTCAATATGGTCGTAACCCGACTGGTGCGGGACGATTTCAAAGAAGGCGTACGCAACGTATATCTGATCGTCGATCCCAGCCCGGAAACCCAGGCCATGGACGACATCGTGATTCTGCATCGCTATAATCAGAAGCCGACCAAAGTTACGGTTCTGGGCATGATGTCGAACACCGCCACCAACCCGCACCGGAACCGCTTCAAGCAGAAATTCTACGTGAAAGTGCTGAAGCATTTCTTCCGACTGTATCGCATGGTGGCGAACTACGCGAGCAAAGGCGACAACGACTACAACGAGGACATCCTCGAAAGCGTCGAATACACGCTCGAATACTGATTCCATTCCGATTCAGACGATTTTGTTGATCCACCGCGGGTCGTCGGCGCGCCGCTCCTCTTTCGGGACGACGCTCTGACGACCCGCCGCCGCCTCCCTCACAAACCGGGGCGAATCGGCGACGAATCCAGAACGAATCGGTTTCCATACAGCCATTCTGGCCTGCAAGGTGCGATCTCCGGAACGCCTCCCGGCCCGCGCCCGGCCGTCGCCCCCGGCTTCCCCTGAGCTCGAACGAGTTCGATGGAAGCCGGGGGCGACGGCTTTTTTATTTGCCAGCCAGGCGGACCTGCCCGGTGATGAAAAGATGGCACGGACCGAGGACGCCCGACCGGATGCAGGGCTCCAGCTCTCCAGCGAAGAGTCCCGGGCTATTATCGATTCGATCGCGCAGCCGCTCTTCGCCATCGACCGCCAGTTTCGGCTGGTGACCTGCAACCGCGCCGGCGAAGCGCATATTCGCGCCCGCATGGCCGTCCGTCGCTCCCCGGGCGGCGCGTCCCGGGTAACCGTCCGCGATCGGCAAAATCCGGACGGATCCGACGAAAGCCGCGCGGATCTGAGCGGATTCTGCTACAACCTGCTGTATGGACGGGATTCGGTCTGCCCGTACTGCCCGGCTTTCAACGACGCCGAACGCGTATTCCTGCACGATCGCCCGGTCGAAAAGATGATCCAGCTGCGGGACCCCCGCCGCCCGGATGAAGTTCAGGAAGAAGAACTCAACTATCGCCTGACCTTCAGCCGCGCCGACAGCCAGCGCATCATGATGCTGGAAACTTTAGAAGACGTCACCGACCAGAACCAGATTCAGGAAGAAGCATTACGCAAAGAAAACCTGGCGGCCCTCGGCATTATGATCAGCGGCACCGCGCATGAATTGAATAATCCCCTCACCGGCATGGGGCTCAATCTGCAGAATCTACAGGCGAATCTGGAGTCCATGGCGCCGGACGAAATTCACAAGCGCTTGGGGATTCTCAAAAAAGACCTGCAGCAGGCCGCACGCATCGTCTCGGATATTCTCAGCTTTTCCAGGCCGGGACAGCTCCGGCTGACCAAAGCGGATATTCTGCAGACGGTCGAGAAAGCGGTGGCCACCACCCGCCGACTGTATCCGGTCCTTTCGCGCCAGACTGACTTTCGCATCGAAGGCGAAAATATCATCTTCCCCTTCGATCCCGAAAAAATCGAGCGGCTGTTCATCAATCTCTTTCGCAACTCCATTCAGGCCTTCGACTACGCCCGGGGTTATATTCGCATAGACGTTCGGCTGACCCGTAAATCCGCGCACATCATCATCGAAGACAACGCCGGCGGAATTCCCGCGGGCAACCTCAAGAATATCTTTACGCCGTTCTTTACTTCGAGCCAGGACAACCGCGGCAGCGGCCTGGGTTTGACGATTTGCCACAGCATCGTCCGGGAACACGACGGCCGCATTCACGTTCGATCCCAGTCGGGCAAGACGCGGTTTTATATTTCGCTGCCCCTGCGCACGGAACAGGAGAACGCGTAGCGACGCGTCGCAATACGAATGACAGGCACCAATCACAACAATACCAGAGACTACTCGATCCTGGTCGTGGACGACATCGAGTCGATCCGCTATAGCATTAAGGATTTTCTATCCCGGGAGTTTCGCACATACGCCGCCGCCGACGGATTCGAAGCCATTCGTATTTGCAAAAATCAGCCCATCGACCTGGTGATCACCGATATTCGCATGCCCGGTATGGGCGGTCTCCAGCTGATCAAGCTCTTATCAGAGCAATATCCGGGTATGAAATTCGCGCTGATGACCGCTTATAGCGTGGACGACTACATCGAATTCGTGCGCAACCAGAAGGTCTGGAATATCATTCCCAAGTCGACCGCCATGGATTTGAATTTCGTCCGGGTCATGGCGCACAAATTGCTGACGAACGATATCTTCGGTATTCAGCAGTACTATCCGCACGCGGTGCTGGAAGATCTCAAGATTTCCGATATCCATCGTATGCATCGCGGCCTCGAAGAAGGCCAGGGGCTCGGCCCGAATCATTTTTATACCTGCCGGATTTCGACTCCGGAAGAAAACAACGCGATCTGCGATATGGCGGGCGACCTTTTAGCGCACGGGGGCGCACCGTCGATGGTCCGGCTCGTACTCGAGGAACTCGCGGCGAACGCCATGATCCACGCGCCGAATCGCCCGGGGGACGAACGCCCGCGCCCGATCAATCGACCGGGCATGCCGAACGGCGAATACATCCCCATGTCCGAAGAAGACGCCTTCGATATTTCGTTCGGGATCGTTGAAGACAACGCCATCGTCATGATTACCGACTATCACGGCACGGTGGACCGCGAAGAGATTCTCTATCGATTGGAGCGACAGGTGACTCCCGACCCGACCACCGGACTGCCCCTGGGCCTGGTCGACACCCACGGCCGCGGCCTCTATATCAGCCGCGAGCAGGCCGATCACCTGATCTTTAATATCGAGCCGGGCCGGCGGACGGAAATCATCGGCGTCTTGCCGCTGGAATCCCGCGCCCGGAGCCGGGCGATCGCCATCTTTCAGCGCGAAGCCGAGAACGCGAATTCGTAGAATTCGATGCGCTCGGAACCGTGTAGAGCGAATTGATTTTCGAGCGGTCCCGGCATCAGGCGAAACGCGGAGCTCCCGTCCACGACCAGCCGCGTTACGGGCACGCCGTTTTGATCCAGAACGATCGCCAGGTCCCCCTGGCCGAAGACGAAATAATCCCGATCCGCAAACACCGGGCGATAGATGGATTTCGCCCCCGAGCCGGAACGTGCGGGCGCCGCCGGCGCCGCGGCCTCTCCGGCCTGCGCCCCGTCCGCGTCGCTCGCATTAGAGGGAACGGAATCCCCACCTGAATCCTGGATTCCGGGGGCCGCATAGCTCCGGTCTTCGCCGCTGCCCAGCGCATAAAACGCGGTGCGATCAGGAGCGGTCAAGAGCAGGCCGTGCGGGCTCACGGCGAAGTGCAGTAGATGCGGATAGGTCGCATTCAAATCAATGCGACGCAGTACGCTGTAGTCTTCGGGTTGATCGACGCCGCCGCTCAGACGCAGCACGACGATGCGATCCTGATCGCCGTCGAGCATATGAATGGCGACGACCTGCGCGTCGGGGCCGAGGGCGCAGCTCTTCACGAACAGCGGCTGGTCGGTGCTTTCGTGAGTATAACGCAGAATCGCCTGCGCTTCCTCGTTCAGCACCGTCACGGCGCCCGTCGAAAACACGAGCGCGGCGGCCGCCCGGCGATCCGCGAAATCCAGGTCGGTCATAAAATTTCCGGAGACGCTGCGCACGCCGAAGGGATTGCCGCTGGGATCGATCACGTCGATGCGATTGTTATCCCCGGTCAAGAGCAGCACCAGATCTCCGCCGGGGTCGCTGACCGGATAGGCCTTGTAGGGTTTGCGCCACAGCTCTTCGCCGTTGCGGGCCAGAAAGGACAACTCGCGGCCGATCTTCGCGTAACGAAAATAGCCGTTCCCGTGAAAAGGCGCGAAGACCCGTTCGCTTTTCTCAAGACCCAGGGCGGGACCGGCCGGGCCGATCAAATAACCGCCCGCGCCGCGATCCTTGTTCTTTTCGTTCGCCTTGTTCTCCTGGTTGCGTTGAGCCGATTCGCGCGGCGTCGGCTCGTTTTCAGAATCGACAGCGTCCGCGTCCCCCGATTGCACCGCCGGCGGCACGGGAGCCTGGCGGGAGTACACCAGATTGAAGGGGTTCGCATCGCCCAGAGCGGCCGGGCGCGCGGACTCCTGAGCCGTACGCAGGTCGTACTGCCAGACAAAGGGCACCGCCGGGGCCTCGTCATACGAACGCGGCCAGAACATGGTCAACAGTACGGAAAAGAGGATCAAAAAGAGGCCGGTAATGCGCAACACAGCATGCAGCTTTGTCAGCGCCGGGGGGTCCGCAACCAAAAAAGGCCCCCGAAAATCGAGGGCCTTTTTCACAAAACGCGGCCGCTAAGAGCCGCGCCGCTATTCTTAGCGAGGACTCAAAGATAGGCCATGAGGTCCTGGCCGCATTTGCCGGTCCGAATCTTACGAATCGCTTTCTTTTCAATCTGGCGAATGCGTTCTTTCGACAGCCCGATGGTATGGCCGATTTTCTGGAGCGAAAGTACCGGTCCGCCGCCCAGCCCGAAACGCATCGACAGAACTTTGCGCTCCCGATTGGTCAAACCGCCCAGGCAGTCGTTGATATCGCGCTTCAGATCGCTGTTCTCGAAATCGTCTTCGGGCATCACCGCAGCGGCGTCTTCGATGTTTTCGCCGAGCGAATAGTCTTCCCCGTCGCCCATGGGCGCGTCCAGGCTCAGATGATCCCGGCTCATGGTCATGAGGTGGTTCAGGTCTTCCGGCTTCATGTCCAGCACCTGCGCCAGGGACTGCAGGTTGTTTTCCATGCCTTCCTGATTTTCGATCCAGCGCTCGGCCTCTTCCAGACGACGCAGTTCCGCGGTCCGGTTGAGCGGCAAACGAATCAGATGCGATTTCTGCTGAATGGCGAAGAGAATCGATTGCTTGATCCACCACACCGCATACGAAATAAAATGAAAGCCGCGATCCGGGTTGAATTTTTCGGCGGCCTTGATCAGGCCCATATTGCCTTCGTTGATCAGATCCATCATCGTCAGTCCGTAAGACTGGTAGCGACGGGCGACCGTGACAACGAAACGCAGATTGGAGCGCACCAGCAGGTCGCGAGCGGCCTGTTCGCCCTGCTCGGCCCGGCGAGCGACTTCCATTTCCTGGGCGCGATCCAGCATGGGGATCTTGTGAATTTCATTCAGATACCAGTTCAGGATCGAGTCATTGCCTTCGCTGCTGGCGGTCTTTTTGCCGCGGCTCTTGCCGCTGGCTTTCGCCGCAGGAGCTTTTCCCGATTGAGCAAGGTCGCGGGTGGCTTCGATCGAATCCGATCGCTCTTCGGATTCCACATCAGTTTTCGTAATTTCAGCGACGTTGGTTTGCTTCATCGGAGTTCTCCTGCTCTTTTTGCGGGTCTGGAATGCGCTTCCATTAAGATGCACATAGCGGGTTTCGGTTACGAAGTTACTACACATTTATTTAGAAAATATGCAGGTTCGCGTTTTCCGTCCCACCCCCGGTTTAGAATCATTCTACTTTTCAAGTTTCGCCAGAGATTGAATGGATCTATGCTTCCGTCAAGGGAAGAATTCGTGCTCTGGACAAAAAATAAGGTACGACAGTTGTTTGGTCAAAGGTTTTAATCTATACCTGCTACATTTTTTGTTTGAGTGAGACCGAGTCGCAGCCAGTGACTCGCCTGTTTCGGAACTGACCGGCAGGCCTTCAGAGGCAGCATGGACCCAGATGCGTCTGCTCAGCACCGAACTCTACGAAGCGCACAGCGAATTCCTGCAGGCAGTGCGGGATTTTTTCCGGTCCAGGAGCTTTCTGGAAATCGAAACGCCGCTCTTGAACACCTGCGGCGCAGTCGAAGTCCATCTGGATTCCCTGCGCGTCCAACGACGTGGAATCCGCAAGAGCCCGGAAGCTCCGGCCGGTTCTGCAGCGCAGTCGGCGGGGTACCTGATCACTTCGCCCGAATACAATCTGAAGATCGCGCTGTCGGAACTCCAGCGTTCCATTTTCCAGATCGCGCACTCATTCCGCGAAGGCGACATCGGCCAGATGCACTCGGAAGAGTTTCTGATGCTGGAGTGGTATCTGGTAGCGGCCGACGAATTCGCGCTCATGGATCAGTGCGAAGAATTTCTCAAGACCCTGAGCACGGCCGCGTTCAGTCGCACCCGGCCGCTGCGGGCGAAATTCCGCCGACGTCGCGTGGCGGATCTCATGCGCGAGTACGCGGACTGCCCCGATCTCTCCCGGGCGTCTCTGATCGAGGCCCTCGATCGCCAGGGACTTCGCGATCCCGGCGCGGACCGTGTCGACCCGGCCGACTCGAGCGCCACGCCGGAAACGCCGTACGAGGATCTGTTTTTTACTCTCTTTCTAAACCGCGTGGAAGAACATCTGGGCGTGTACGGCCCCGAGTTCGTCTACGACTATCCCCCGGAACTGGCCGCTCTCAGCCGGATCGAGGACGGCCGCGCCCGGCGATTCGAGATTTACTGGCAACGAGTCGAGCTCGCCAACGGATACTTCGAGCTGACCGACCCCGCCGAACAGCGCCGGCGATTCGAAGGCGACAACCGGCGGCGGCTGGCGAACGGCAAACCCGCGATGCGGATCGACCCGCGCTTCCTGGCCGCGCTCGAGCGCGGGCTGCCGGACTGTAGCGGCATCGCGCTCGGTCTGGATCGATTGTTTATGTTGTTGCGCGGCGCGACGAGCCTGGCGGAAGTCAGTATCTTCGACAATCTATTCGAGTCGCGCGGGAACCAGGACTGAGCGCAAGCCCGCGAATTTACGAGTCTGTTGAAAAACAGCCGCGAGAAGAGTCTGTTGCCCGCGAGGCGGCGCAGACAGGCCCGCAGGGCCGTTTTGCGTTAGATCTGCGAAGCAGATCGCAGCGTCTGAGTCGCCTCGCGGGCTTTTTTAACAGACTCCTACGGAGAAGACCGGCCATGAAAATTGAGACGCGACCCGCAGCCCTGCGCGCGCTGAAATCCGAACGACATGCGGAGATATTACCGGTGCCCGAGCACTTCCGGGACGATTCGTACGGCCTGCGCATCGATCGACAGTACACGCTCGCGGACGACGGAGCGCCGGAACCGGAAGTGAAAGGCTGGGCCAGTTTCGAGAACCGACCGCTGAGCATTCGCATGCGCCGACCCCGGGGCCCCTGGCCGACCATCGGTAGTCGCGGAAATCCGAATTTGCCGCTGCATGCGGAGCACACGGTTAAAGGCGCCCATAATATTCAGCTCGGGGATGTTAAGATCATCGAACACGTGCTGGCGATGATGAGCGCGTTGAATCTGAATCTGGACTTTCAGCTTTCGCGACCGAGTTTTCCGACTTTCGACTATTGCAATCGGCCGTTTTTAGAAGCCCTGCAGGGCCGGCTGGTCGAAACGGGGCCAGTCAATCGCTTTACGGTGAAGCGGGCCTTTGCGGGGATTTTCGATCGCGGATATTTTCTGCTGGAGCCGCCCGGTAAATCCGACGACGACCGCTGCCTGACAATGGACCACCAGATCACCTACCCCGGAGAAGCGGTCGGCAACCAGCGCATCGTCGCGCCGATCACTCCGGCGTTCTTCAATTATATCTGCGGCGCGCGCACGACATCGTTTCGCCCGGAGACCAAACGCATCTACTGGCTCACCCGTCTGGGCATCGCGCGCTTGAAATACCCCGTGACCACGCGCAATATACTGTTCGCCGACGCGCACAAAATTTACAATCCCCGCCCGCACTTCGACGCGGCGATCCCCCGCGCGGCCGAAAAAGCCGCTCAAAATGCAGGTCGCAAAAGCGCTGAGGACGGCGAACGAATGCTGAACTACGAATTCCTATCGCACGAACTAATGGACGTTATGGCCTGGATTAAGTTTCTTGAAGTGAAGCATGATGGCAAATTCGTCGGACGACTCACCACGGACTATTTCGATCACCACAAGCAGATCGACGCGGCGCGCTTCGTATGTACGTCGCCTGAGTTCGAGCGTACGCTGGGCGTTCGTCGGCTTTAATCCGGGCCGGACGACGCGCACCTGCGCCGTGCTGCTCGTCGGGAGTCTGCTCAGCGCCGGCTGTTTCGGTATCGCGGATCTGCGCACCGACGCGATGAAAGCACAAAACCGCGCAGGCGAAAACGCTACTGCGCGAGCCGACGGCACGGCCGAATTCGATCGCCTGACGGAGACGGCCGGCCTGCCCGCATTCTGGAAGCTGGTCAATTCCGGCGATCGCCTCGAACTGGTTCTGAGCGACGACTGGAGCTCTTCCTTCGTGCGCAGCTTCACGCCGCTACCCGAAAACCGCGGGCGGCTGCGGCTCGTGGTGAAGCCCGGACCGGAACCGGAATTCGCCGCGACTGTGCTGCCGGCGGCGGGCGGAGAACCCGACGCGAACGCCATTCGCTTCGGCATCAAGCACAAGCGAGCCTATTATTCGAATCCGGCGGCGGACGAGGAGCGTTCCGGAGAAGACGCCGCGGACGTGAAGGTCTATCTGGAATCGCTCTGGCTGTATCTCGCGCTGCCCCTGCAACTGGCTCTGGCGCCCGGCGCCCGCACCGGCGCTTATGTACTGCCGGAGGCCGGCGCTCCCGCCAGCAAGGGCGGCGGCACGGATCAGCTGCGGCGGCTGTTTGTAAGTCCGGGGGGCGCGGACCCTTCGCCCGACCGGGACCAGTACATCCTGTGGAGCGAGCCCGACACCGGGCGGCTGGCTTTCGTAGAATTCACCTACCGCGAAGTTTTCGATTTTTATTCGGGCGCGCTCTATTACGACGACTACCGCGAGGTTTCCGGTTTTCGTCTGCCGTTCACGACGAAAATTACGGACGGCATCCAGCAGCCGGACTCAGTGCATACGATTGAAATCGAAAGCGTGCGCCGGCTGCGAGCGCCCTGTTCGGTGCGCGGCGAAATTCGGAGCGCGGCTGAATATTTTAGAGGAAACCGGACGCAAGCGCACAGATCCGTTCGGGATAATCCTTGAAAGCCGGTGGCGAGCGGCAAGTCTGGCCACGTTCCTACCGGTTTTGGGAAGTCGGACGCGTTCGTTCGGCCCTGCTTCTGCTGAAAGACAGACGCGGGGCGGAACGGGGAATATGCAATTACAAGTAGAGGTTTAATAAATGACAGATATCAAAGATCCCTTTGGCGCCCGCGCCAGCCTGTCGCTGAAGTCCGGCGACGTAAGCTATTATAAACTGGAGAGCCTGGGTTCAGCGGAGCAGCTCGCCCGCCTGCCCTACAGCATGCGCGTCCTGCTGGAAGCCGCTCTGCGCAATCTCGACGACTTCGCCATTACCCAGGACGACGTGAAGCGCCTCCTGAACTGGGATCCGAAAAAAGAACCGGACGAGGAGACCGCCTTCAAGCCCGGCCGCGTCATCATGCAGGACTTCACCGGCGTCCCGGCGGTGGTGGATCTGGCGGCGATGCGCGGCGCCATGGTGCGTATGGGCGGCGATCCCGGTCGCATCAACCCGGAAGTGCGCTGCGATCTGGTCATCGACCACAGCGTGCAGGTCGACTACTACGGCACGGGCGACGCGCTCGACAAAAACATGCAGATCGAATTCGAGCGCAACCGCGAGCGTTACGAATTTCTAAAATGGGGTCAGCAGTCCTTCGAAAACTTCGGCATCGTTCCTCCCGGAGCGGGCATTGTGCACCAGGTGAATCTGGAATATCTGGCGAGCGTCGTTTTGAAAAACAAAGACGGCGTGGTCTATCCCGACAGTCTGGTCGGCACCGATTCGCATACCACGATGATCAACGGAATCGGCGTCCTGGGCTGGGGCGTCGGCGGCATCGAAGCCGAGGCGGTAATGCTCGGCCAGCCGATCTATATGCTGATTCCGCAAGTCGTCGGCTTTAAGCTGCACGGCAAACTCAAAGAAGGATCGACCGCCACCGACCTGGTGCTGCGCGTCGTGGAGATGCTGCGGGAACGCGGGGTCGTCGGAAAATTCGTGGAGTTTTACGGCGCGGGTCTTTCGAATCTGACACTGCCGGACCGCGCGACCATCGCCAATATGGCGCCCGAGTACGGCGCGACCTGCGGCTTCTTTCCCGTCGACTCCGAAGTGCTGAACTATCTGGAACGCACCGGCCGCCCCGCCGAACTGATCGAACTCGTCGAAGAGTACTACAAAGCGCAGGGAATGTATCGCACGGATGATTCTCCCGATCCGGTTTACACCGACACGCTCGAATTGGATCTGTCGACTGTCGAGCCGGCGCTTTCCGGACCCAAGCGGCCGCAGGACCGGGTGGCTCTCAGCAATATGCAGCCGGCCTGGCAAGAAATGCTGCGCGCGCCGATCAAGAAACGCGGCTTCGAGCTCGACGATTCGCAACTCGCAGCGACGGGCAAGATCGATAACGGCTACCAGGCCGAAATCACGCACGGCAACGTCGTCATCGCGGCGATCACCTCGTGCACGAATACCTCGAATCCCGGCGTAATGCTGGGCGCGGGACTGCTCGCCAAAAAGGCGGTCGAGAAAGGCCTGAAAGTAAAACCCTTCGTCAAAACCAGTCTCGCTCCGGGTTCGCGCGTGGTCACGGACTACCTGGACGTTTCGAAACTAACCGAACCGCTGAACGAACTCGGTTTCAATACGGTAGGCTACGGCTGCACGACCTGCATCGGTAACTCCGGCCCCGTGCCCGAGCCGGTGCGTAAAGCGATCAACGAAGGCAATCTGGTCGCGACTTCGGTGCTTTCCGGGAACCGGAATTTCGAGGGCCGCATCAGCCCGGACGTGAAAGCGAATTTTCTGGCGAGTCCGCCGCTGGTCGTGGCCTACGCTCTGGCCGGCACGGTGAATATCGATCTACAAAAGGATCCTCTGGGCCAGGATAAAGACGGCAAAGACGTTTTCTTAAAAGACATCTGGCCCAGCTCGCAGGAAGTCCAGGAACTACTGAGCAAGAATATTACGCCGGAAATGTACCGCGAGCGTTACGGTAATGTCATGGAAACGAACGAGGTCTGGAATAAGATCCCGGTCTCCGGCGGCAAAGTCTACGAGTGGAAAGCCGATTCGACCTATATCCAGGAGCCGCCTTTCTTTCAGGATATGCCGGAAGACGCTCCGCCCTTTTCGGATATCGTAAACGCGCGCGTTCTGGTAAAGGTCGGCGACTCGGTAACCACCGACCATATCAGCCCGGCCGGTGCGATTCCGGAAGAGATGCCCGCGGGCCTCTACCTGAAAGAAAACAAAGTAGCGAAGGCCGATTTCAACTCCTTCGGCTCGCGCCGCGGCAACGACCGGGTCATGACCCGGGGCACCTTCGGCAACATTCGCCTGCGCAATCAGATGGCGCCGGGCACCGAAGGCGGTTGGACGAGCTATCAGCCGGGCGACGAGAAGATGACGATCTACGACGCGAGCCTGCGTTATAAAAAAGAGGGCGTTCCGCTCGTTATTCTCGCGGGCACCGAATACGGCACCGGCTCGTCCCGGGACTGGGCCGCGAAAGGCACCTATACCCTGGGCGCCCGGGCGGTCATCGCCAGCAGCTTCGAACGCATTCACCGCTCCAATCTGGTGGGCATGGGCGTCCTGCCGCTGCAATTCAAAGACGGCGAAAGCCATGAGTCGCTGGGATTGACGGGCAAAGAAAGCTTTACCATCCGCGGAATCAACGAATCGCTGAAACCGATGCAGGAATTGGAAGTCGAAGCAGATAATAAAAAATTTAAAGTAATCTGCAGACTCGATACGCCGGTCGAAATCGAGTATTATCGCAACGGCGGCATCCTGCACACCGTACTGCGAAAATTCATAAAAGAGTCAAAATGATAAAAATATAAAGCCGCGGGATTTCCGCTGTCGCTTCGTCAATTTTCAGGCGAAGCGCGGCGCGAAAGCCAGGAGGGCGAAACGCCGGGATTTGATAGAGCGGTGAGTTCTACTTAAATCCCGGCGTTTTTTTGTACCGCGTGTCGTTTATACGCGTCGTTCATCTTATATAAGGAAAGAAGACTCCGCCACCGTTCAATTAATGCATCTGTGGGAATGGATCATCACTACTAATGTTTTGTTAAGATTATTGTTGCGCAGGCATGATTCTGCGCAAACCGTACGCAGAAATACTATAAGAATTTAATATTTTTTTATGACGGAGTAACTATGTGCTAATATATGATTGCGCCCCGAACCGCGCCTATTTATCTGGTAGGCCGTAGCGCGATCGACGCGAATCAGGCAGGCCTTGAGTATGACCCCGGAGCAACGCACCGAGAAAATCATGAAAAAAATCAACGTTTCGCGACAAGAGCTGAGCAGCACGCTCGGTATTTCGCTCTCGTCCGTTGCGATGTATTTTACGGGCCACCACAAGATTCGCAAAGTAGTGGCGCTGGCGATTCAGGCCTGTTACGGCATCAACGCCGACTGGATCATGAACGGCAAAACGCCGATTTTCATCAAACAGGCTTCCGGTAAGCTTTCCAACGAAGCTATGGAAATCGCTGTTATGTATAATACCCTGCCGAAGAAGCTGCAGCCCACCGCCAAAACCACGATGCTGGGCCTGCAAAAACTCAAAGACGAGCGTTAGAGCTGATAGTGCCGGAGCAATAATCGCCGGCTTTCGTAACCGCCGTCAATCAGGCCCTGGATTTCCGACCGGGTCGCTTCTTTCACAGTAAAGCCGTTCTTGATATAATCCGACGCGGTGAGCGGTCCGATTTGATCCAGGACGAGCAACGGCTTGCCATCGCGCATCCGAAGGGTGGCCTGAAACTCGCGATAGCCGAGCATCAGGGAATGTGATTTGATGCGCATATTGACAGATCTCCGCCAGAAACTAAGCGGCGGGCGCGCTCCTGGCAACAAAAAATAAGCCGATCATGATCAGGCCGATGCCCAGCACACGTTCTGTGCTCATGTTTTCCCCGCTCATATAACCGTAGATCACAATGATCACGTATCCGAACGAAACCATGGGCCGGGCAAAGCTCAGATCCGCGCGGCTCAGCACCAACAGCCAGATCCCGAAGCTCAGGCCGTAACACAGCACGGCCCCGAACATCTGGAAGCTCACGACCGCCTTAAAAAAATAGCCGATCAGGTCTGCAATGCCGGTGTAGCCCGCGAAGGGCCCGACCAGCTTCATGGCTTCTTTCATCAACACCTGGCCCAGGGCTCCGAGAATTACGGAACAAAAAACGCCAGCGTAAACCATCATAAATACATAATCCTTCGTTTAATCCGCCCCGGCAGCCGCGCCCTGCCCGGGCGCTGATGCGCCCGGCGGCAGCTCGATTTGCAGCCAGCGCAAATAATTCTGAAAGCCCAGGGCGGCTCCCGCGGCCAGCCCGTTGCCTTCTTCGCCCGGCAACACCCGCAACTCTTCGGATTCCAGAAATTCGCCCGACCAGAGCTCTCTGGATGTTTCCTTCGAGCCGGAGTTCTCTCCCGGAGCTTCCGCCGGGTTTTCCCCCGGACCTTCCATCGAAACGCGTAGCAATCGACTGCGCAGAATCAAATCGAGGCGCACGGTACCCCGGGCCCTGGCCTTCGGGGTTTGAATAAATTCCCGGGGCGGCAGCCAGAGCAGCTGATTGCGCTCCGCAAATATCTCCAGCACCAGATCGCCGGTCGAACCGCCGGGGGCGATCCGATAGCCGCGTTGCCGTAACACCTCGCGCACGGCCGGTTCGAGCAATTCACGCGGAGAGCCGCTCTTATTCTCCACCCCCGTGAAAAAGAAACGCGAGATCGTCAGCGCCTTGGCCCAGTCAGACTCATCCATCCGCTCGCCGTCGAAATGCAGGCGGACCTGCGGAGCACCGGGACCCGGATCCGGAATTGCGGGCACGTGCGGCACGAGTTCAGGATCGACTTCGATTTCCAGGCAGCCCGCAGCGGTCGCCGTGAGGCTGATCAGAGCGGCCAGGAGTACGCTCGCTTTGCGCGCGACAGTTGCTTGTATCATCAGGACGGCCCCTCCCCGGCCAGGTCGACCGGAGCTTCGATCGAAAGCTCGAGCGCGGCTCGCGTCGCCAGAAGCCCCCGGCCCGCGTTCTCCGCGGCGGGGTCCGGCTCGAACAACGACCAGTCGCCGGCGGCGACGTCATCGCTTTGCAGGCTCTGGTGAAAGGCCTTCAGACTCGCCGCGGGCGCGGTCAGCTCGGTATGAACAATCAGGCGATCGCCGGCTTCACATTCGATGCTCTGACACAGCGGCTGCCAGTCTGGATACAATCCGGCGGGAACCCAGGAGCGCACCGGAAAAATGATGCCGCCGCTGTGAACGTGCACGAGGGGCGGCAGGCCCGCCGTGCAAACCTGTACGTAGGCGAGACTGGCTTCGCGCGCCCGTTCTTCGGCAAGCGCCGCGTGAAAGCGTTTCGGTAAAATCCGTTCCAGAGTTTCGTCGTCCAGACCGCCGGCTTCGCCCACGCCGCCGGCGGCCAGTTCGATCACGCAGGCCTGAATCTGCAGACCGTGCTTCGTGGCGAGCCCTCCCAGCCCTTCGATCGCCGATGACACGGCCTGTCCGTCCGCCAGCATCGTTTCGGCGGCTTCAATCACCGGGCCGGCGGCGGCCCTGCGCGATTCTTCGCGCGGATCCGGCGCAAGCCACAGCAGGGCGAGCCGCACGCGCTCGCGGGGCAGCTCATCTACCGGAGCACTGTCGGGAGCGTGCGGGCCGGCGGCGGTTGAATCCTGCGTGCGAGAGGCGCCGTCCGGAGGCCGTGCGATCAATACCAGCGGGAAACCGTCGCCCAATTCCTGCGGCGCCTGCGCTTCGCCTCCAGTCGCAAGCGGGGTCTCGGAACAATTCGTCGCCGGCAACGCCGCGTTGGCGTGAACTCGCAAACGATAGATAAAACGACCGGAGCGAATCGCCAGGGCCCTGGTGCTGTCAGACGCGCCGCTCATCGCCTGCGCCGGGCCTCGCGCCGGAGTTCTCGGTCGGCGACCCGAATCTTTCTGCGGATCTGGCGGTCCGCCAGCTTTTTGAGTTTCTCGATATCCCGGTTGCGCACACGACTGATTTCGCGCGATACGAAACTCATCCGCGATGCGTAGCGCCGACCGCCCTGTACCCGGTAGTCGACGCGCACAAGCGTATCGCGATTGCCGAATTCCAGGGAACCGGCCGTACGCCGGCCGGTCGCTCCCTGCTCTTTTTCCCGGGCTCTCCGGGTCTCTTCCGACTGCGCGGGGGACAGGCGATCGCGAGGAGAACGCCGTGCGGAACGGCCGTAGAGCGATTCGAGTCGGGCCAGCAGAGAACGGCTTTCGTTGGCTGTAATCATTTGATTGTCGTCCGCGTTCCCGGATCCGTCGGGCTGCTGTCCTCCGTCGGCATTTTGCAAGCCGTCTGTGGCATCGTCCTCAGCATCATCCTCGAGAGGCAGGCCCGGCAGCCGCACGTCGACGGCGTAGAGCGGCGCCATTTCCCGGGGCTCTGCCGGGACGAGCACCAGACGCTCGAGGATCGCTCGCTTACGACCTTCCTCCTCCCGCTCCCCGAGAATTATGTCACCTATCTTTTCTTTCGTATAAAAGCGATAGTGGACCTCAAGATTGGCCCGGCGCAGCCTTAAATAATCGCCCTCGACTTCCTGAATCAACGGCACTCCCAGACTCGCAAGCTCGTGAGTGATATTCGTATAGCTGTCGCCCCAGGGATAAACGAGCGGCAGCATATCGACGGCCGGGCGCGACAGAAGCATGTCGGCGGGCCAAAGGCTCAGAATCAGAAGCGACGCGATAAACGGCAGCAGGCGCCTGGCGCTGCGGTTCCGACCGGGGCGCGCGCCCGGGAAACAATCGGAATTCGCTTTCACGTTCATAGCTTGATTCGAAACCGTCGAGTCCCCGGTCCTCGCGGGGAAAAACCCAGGATTGCAGGGCGTACGGAAAAAATCTACAGGAATTGATCTGCCGGCCGGCGCACAGGATATGGTTGGAATGCGCATCGGTCTGGTCCGATATCTGAACGCCCGTCCACTCGACTACGGCCTCCGTCAGTCGGCGGCCAACCCCGCGCCCGCAGGAAATCCAACGCAGGATTCAAGGAGCAGCGGCGCAGATTCGGGAACGCAGGCCGCGGAACTGACCGGTCAGGATAATACTCAGACGGGCACGGAGTTCCAGCTCATAGAGGAAATCCCGTCACGACTCTTTCAGATGCTGAGCGCCGGAGAATTGGACGCGGCCCTGATCAGCTCCGTTGAATGCCTGCGCAACGCGGAGCGCTTCGGTTATTGTCCGTCGGTTGGAGTTTGCGCGCGCGACGCCGCGTATTCCATCGTCTATATTCGACGCCGGGATTCAAAAACTGAGAGTGACCCGGACGCGGCCCCCGCCGATGCAGCCCGGCGATTCGCGCGACCGGTGCGACGCATTCTGGCCGACGCAGGCTCGCGTTCGTCGATCGCCTTGCTTCAGAGCCTCTATTTTCGCGCCAACGGAGTCCTGCCTTCGATCGAGATCGAACGGCCGGAACACATCGCCCGGCGACTGGGCCCCGAAGACGGCGGGCTCCTGATTGGCGACGGGGCGCTGGAGTTTCTCGACAGTCGACGAGCGGCCGACGTTTCCGATGTATTTGAGACCATCGACCTGGGACGCTGGTGGCGAGAGTCGGAGGATTTGCCTTTCGTCTTCGCTCTATGGGCTTATCCCCGGGAACGGCCCTTAGCTGATGAGCTCTTCGAGCAATCGCTGGCCGCAGGAGAGCGGGAGATGGATCGCATCATCGACGCGGCGGAGCGGGACGACGCCCGGCGTTATCTTACACAAAATTTGCACTACCGCATCGGGCCGGACGAACGCCGCGCTCTGGAACGCTTTCGACAGCGTTTGACGGAAGCCGGATTACTGGACAGCGATCGAATCGGCTGAGCCGCAGTCCGGACTCCGGCAATTCCAAGCAGACTTCGGGGCCCGGCGCCCCGCCAGGCGACAACATAATTGGTTGAAGCTCTGATCCCTTCCGTCAGACTGAGCGGGATGCCCGTTCTATTTCTGCAGCAAATTTCGAACTATCTGCGGATGATCAAATTTTCGCATACCCTGTTCGCGCTGCCGCTGGCGGGAATCGCTTTCGTCCAGGCTCTGCCCTACACCACCCTGATCCAGCCGGGCGGCGCGCCGACGCCGGAGTTCTACTGGATGCTGCTGAAAGTCGTCGTGGCGATGGCCGCGCTCCGTTCGGCGGCTATGGGTTTCAATCGCCTGGTCGATCGCGACATCGACGGCCGTAATCCACGCACGGCGGAGCGAGAGATTCCGAGCGGCGCCATTTCCACGGGCAGCGCCTGGGTTTTTGTGCTGGCTTCGCTTGCGATCTTTTTCGCCGCGGCCTTTACGATCAATCCGCTCTGCGCCTGGCTTTCGCCGGTGGCGGTCGTCGCGGTACTCGGCTATTCGTATACCAAACGCTTCACCTTTCTCTGTCATTTTTTTCTCGGGCTGGCGATCGGCATCGCGCCGACCGCGGTCTGGCTCGCCTTATTGGAACGGGTCGACGTATTGCCGCTCTTCTGGAGCGGCGGGCTGATGTTCTATATCGCCGGCTTTGATATTCTGTACGCGTGCCAGGATCATGAATTCGATCGCCAGGCGGGCCTGCATTCGGTTCCGGCGCGCTTTGGCTTACCCGCGGCGCTCATGATCGCGCGCACCAGCCACGTCGTCGCGCTGGCTTTATTCGCGGCGGCGGGTTTAGAGGCCGGCACCGGCGCCGTCTTCGCCGCGACCCTCGTACTCGTGGGTATTCTGTTTTTCATCGAACATCGTCTGGTCCGACCGGGGCAGCTGGAGCGCATTCCCCTGGCGTTCTTTCACATTAACGCGTCGATCAGTATGATCCTGCTGGCGGGCATTCTGCTGGACCTGGCGGTGCGCGCATGACCGGACCTGATAATGCACAAAACGCAGAAGAGCTCGCGCCACTTTCGCCGCTTTCTATAGTAGTCGGAGTGAGCGGCGCGAGCGGCGCGCTCTACGGCTGGCATTTGATTCGCGCCCTGGCCGCATTGACCCGCGGCACGACCCGTTTGATTCTGAGTCCGGCGGCGCTGCGGGTATGCCGCGAAGAGCTGGACGCCGACGTTCAAAGCGCCGAAGAATATCTGGCGGCGGCGCTCGCTTCGCTTTCGGAACAGCAGCGCACGCGAATTCAGCAGAAATTCATTATCGAAGACTACCGGGATATCGGCGCGAAACCCGCCAGCGGATCGACGCCCTCCGACGGCATGGCGATCGTTCCGTGTTCGATGAAAAGCCTGGCCGGCATCGCCCACGGTTATACCAGCAATCTCGTGGAACGGGCGGCGGACGTGTGCCTGAAAGAACGCCGGCGGCTGGTTGTCGTGCCGCGCGAAACCCCGTACAGCCGCGTGCATCTGCAGAATATGCTGGCACTGACCGACGCGGGCGGCATCGTCCTGCCGGCGAGTCCGGGCTTTTATCAACGGCCGGCCACGCTGGACGATCTCGGGCGCTTTATCGCGGGACGCGTGCTGGGTCTCTTCGGAGTTCGTCACAATCTTTTTGCGGGCTGGCTCGATGATTCCCCGTCTACTGAAGACAGCGCGCCCGGGGGCGCGGCGACGGAGGAGTCCTGAAATGAATCGCATCGAGCAGCACGACTTACACGCGAAGGACCTGCACATTTACTGCACGGACGCGCCGGAGCCGGACGCGATGCGGCTGTATATGAAAGGCATGCTGTATCTCGAAGATCCCACCCGGGATCTCCTGCCCTATCTGCGAAATTTCGAAAAGAAGCTGCTCGAGCACGCAATCAAGAATGTGGAGCTGGATCTGGTCGGCCTGGAGCTGATGAGTTCCAGCAGCCTGCGAATTCTGATCGCCTTCTTTAAGGATATGGATCAGCTGCCGCCGGAAAGCAAATACCGTGTGCATATCCGCTACTCCGCCGACACGACCTGGCAGGCCGCGCAACTGCCGATGCTTACGACTCTGCAGCCGGATTTGATTACGCTCGAAGCGGTCTGAGTTGAAACGATTCCGCGTTAAGAAATCGACGCGGCCGCGAGCCAGGCCTGCGAATCATTCCCAGCAGACGCCCCCGACGAAAGCGCGCCCGTAGTTTTTTATCCCGCCTGGTTTTCCTGCAGAAAGGGATGCTCTTTCATATTCAGATAATACTCGTCGTTAAACGCGGCGATGGCTTCCGATGGCGCGTCGTAATGCGCGCTCACGGCGTCGATCGTCGCCAGCTCCGCTGCAGTTAACGGCAGCGCCATCAGACGCCGCGCAATCAGGCCGGACAGGGCGCAGACTCGCAGAATATCGTTTTGGTCTGCGATCTCTTCCGCGGCGAATTCATGCCGCAGGACGACTTCGCGTAGTTCCGCGGGCATCTTCCACATCTCGAATACCCGACCGCCAACCGCGCAGTGATCGATGCCGAATACTTCGCGCTCTCTCTCGCTTAACGAGGCGCCCTGCCCCTGAGCCGCGTCGAAGTCTTTCAGGAGCTGCGCGTACTCCGCCGGGCGATTGAGCGCGATGACGGTCATACCGATCTTGTGCATCAGTCCGGCCAGGAAGGCCTCTTCGCGCAACGATCGCAGATGCAGCGGGCTGCACAGATCGAGCGCGACCAATGCCGAAAGGATCGGCCACTCGCGCAGATAGCGATGAAAGACCGGCTGATTCAGACGACCGCTCATCGCCTTCGTGGTCAGCAGCAAGACGATGTTCTTAACGGTCTTCACGCCGAGCAGAGTGATCGCTTCTTTCAGCGTCTTGATTTTGCCGGAGCGGCCGTACAGGGCCGAGTTGGAAATCTTCAGCAGCTCCGCGGAAATGCCTTTGTCCGGAGCGATAATCTGCTGGAGATATTCGATGCTCGCTTCGGGGTCGTCAGGATCGAAGCGAATGACATTGGTTACGACAAGCGACAGCGGGGGGATTTGATCGAAAGGAAACGTTTCGCTGGACATAAAACCTCTGGCCGCGACAAACTCGCGCGTTCGACTGCAAGCGCTTTCCGGCTCTGCTTCTTCTTTCGGAGATTCCGGCGCGAACTTGAGACGCCCGTTCGCCCGCGCTGCCTGCCAATCCATGGACACCCGTTTCTGAGAGCCTGTCCAGTGAAAATGGCGGCTCCAGGGACCGGCGAAGATCATAGCTGGATTTCGGTTGCCGGGGGCAGCGCCTGTCCGATGTTATCCACACTCGCTCAGGGATCCCCTTCCGGCCGGGCTGTTGCCCGTGTCCGCGAACGCACGAGGATCGCGCGACGACAGGCCTTCATGAACGACGACAATAAGACTTATAGTCCGGAAACCCTCGCCGCCTTCGAAAAGATCAAACGAGGCGCCCTGGAGATCCTGCCGGAAGAGCATCTGCTCGATCAGCTGGAACGCAGTCACCAGACCGGCAAGCCGCTGCGGATCAAAGCCGGCTTCGATCCGACCGCCCCCGACCTGCATCTGGGCCACAGTCTCTTGATCCGCAAGATCAAACACTTTCAAGAACTGGGACACGAGATCCTGTTTTTGATCGGCGACTTCACCGGAATGATCGGCGATCCCACCGGTCGCTCGGCCACCCGTACGAGCATGACCCGCGAAGACGTGGAATCCAACGCGAAGACCTATCAGGAGCAGGTCTTTCGCATTCTCGATCCCGCTAAAACGAAAATCGTTTTCAATTCCGCCTGGTGCAGCGATATGAAATTCGAAGACGTGCTCGGCCTGACCGCGCGCAGCACCGTCGCGCAGTTGCTGGAGCGCGACGATTTTCAGAAGCGATACAAAGCGGGCGAAAGCATTTCGCTGATCGAATTCATGTATCCGCTGATTCAGGGTTACGACTCGGTCGCTTTAGAAGCGGACGTCGAGCTGGGCGGCAGCGATCAGAAATTCAATCTGCTGATGGGCCGCGAGCTGCAAAAAGAATACGGTAAAGCGCAGCAATCGATTGTAACGGTGCCGCTGCTGGTCGGCCTGGACGGTTCGCGCAAGATGTCCAAATCGTACGACAACTACATCGGCATCACCGAGGCGCCGTATGCGATGTTCGCGAAGGCGATGTCGGTTTCGGACGAACTGATGCGCGATTATTTCATCATGCTGACCGATATTCCGGAAGCCAGGATCGACGAGCTGATCGCGGCCGATCCCTTCGAAGCGAAAAAACGTCTGAGCGCGGCGATCGTCGACGGGCTGCATCCCGCCGGCAGCGGCGACGAAGCGCGCGCGGCCTGGGAAAAAGAAAAGAGCGGCGCGGGACGCGATCGCCTGGTATTGCCGCCGGACACACCCGAGTATACGATCAGCGAAAACCTTCCCTGTAAGATTCCGCTGACCCGGCTGCTCGTCGACGCGAAGCTGGAAAAGAGCACCTCCGCGGTTCGCCGCCTGATCGAAGGCGGTTCGATCAAAGTCGGCGAAGACCTGGCGGTGATCGACGACGTGAACCACGAGTTCAGCTTTCCGGGCGCCTACGACCTGAAGATCGGCAAAAAACGTTATCTGAAGATTCGCGGCTGAGGCTTCGCGGAAGATAATACGCGATTCCGCGGCGAGCATTGAGCGTCGACCACCTCAGCGCCGCGTACGTTGATCGCAAATTCTCACGCGGGTGCGCGCATCCAGCGCCCGCTTCGCGTCCGGATCCTGTGGGCTCAAGCGATACGCTACCGGTCGCTCGATTCCCGTCAGGCTGCCCGCGCACACCAGAATCGTGTCGGATGCTCCCGCGCGAATCGTCACGCCCATATTGCGCGCGGTCAGTTTCGGCAGGTTGACGTTAAAATAGATCTGCAAATCGCCGTCTTCGACGAAGACCGTATCGCCGACGTCGTCGCCGAATTCATGATCGTTGATAAATGTGAGCTGTACCGCCGCTTCCGTGATCACCCGCACCGGTCGTTCGGCGGCCCGGTGCGCATAGTCGGTCGAGGCGCAGTTGACGGCCGCCAGGCCGCAGACGCTCGCGAGCAAAATTCGTACGGCGACTCGCAGATGCCGGCTGAGTTTCCTGTTCCGATTCAATGTTGAGTTTGCTCTGCGAAATACGGCCGGGAATCAGCGTTTCTTTTTCTTCGCGACCTTTTTCGAGGTTTTCTTTATAGGTTTCTTTATAGGTTTCTTTATAGGTTTCTTTATAGGTTTCTTTGCCGGCTTCTTTACGGTTTTCTTCGCCGTCTTCTTCGCCGCTTTTTTCGCGACTTTTTTGGCAGACTTTTTGGCCGCCTTCTTCGCGACTTTTTTGGCGGTCTTCTTCGCCGCGGCTTTCTTTGCAGATTTTTTCGCCGTTTTTTTCGCCGGCTTCGCTGCGGACTTCTTCGCGGATTTTTCTGCCGGCTTCGCCGCACCGGTACTTGAGGGCTTCACGGGGGGCTGTTTCGGTGCGGCCGATGCGGTCTTACCGGCGACCACTCGCGCGTAGTCGGGCGTAAAACCCGGCGCGGCGGACAGCCCCGCAGCGACCCGCAGGAGCTGATTTTCTTGCTGCTGTGCGGCCACGAGCTGGAGCCCCACCGGCAGGCCCTGTTCGTCCATGCCCCCGGCGATACTGATCGCAGGGGTGCCGGTCAAATTCGCGGCGATCGTAAGAATATCGCTTTGATACATGGCCAGCGGATCGCCGGTACGATCGCCGAGCTTGAACGCCGTCGAAGGCGAAGTCGGCGAAAGGATCACGTCGACCTTTTCGAAGAAACCGGCGTACTCTTTCTGAATGAGACGGCGGGCTTTTTGCGCGGATTTGTAATAGGCGTCGTAATACCCCGACGACAATACGAAGGTTCCCAGCAGAATGCGGCGCTTGACTTCATCGCCGAAGCCCTGGCTGCGCGACCTGACGTACAGATCCATCAGGTCTTTGGGTTCGTCCGCCCGCACACCGTAACGTACGCCGTCGTAACGGCTCAGGTTGCTCGACGCTTCCGCCGTCGCCAGAATATAGTAGATCGGGATCAGATATTTTTCGAGTTTACTGCGAACCGGGACGATCGTGGCGCCCTTGCTTTTCAGAAAATCGACCGCCGCTTCGGTCTGCGCGAGCACGGCGGGATCATATACTTTTCGCGACGCCGCATCGTCGGGCAGCATCACACCGACTCGCAGTTGCTTCCAGTCGGCGTCTTTCAGCGATGCGATGGCCGCCGCCACGGAGTCGCCCTTTTCTTCAGGACGCGAAGTCGAATCGCGCGAATCACCGCCGCTGATCGCCGAGAGCAGCAGGGCCGCGTCGTCCACGCTGCGCGCGAAAGGGCCGATTTGATCCAGACTCGATGCATAGGCGACGAGCCCGTAGCGCGATACCCGCCCGTACGTCGGTTTCAGGCCGACGACCCCGCAAAAGGCGGCGGGCTGGCGGATCGAGCCGCCCGTATCGGAACCCAGCGCAAGCGGCGTGATGCCCGCGGCCACCGCGACGGCGGAACCGCCCGAAGAACCACCCGGCACCCGCGCATCGTCCCAGGGATTGTGGGCGTTTTGAAACGCCGAGTTTTCCGTCGACGAACCCATGGCGAATTCGTCCATATTCGCGCGACCGAAGAGCACCGCGCCGGCTGCGCGCAGTTTCGCGATCACCGTCGCGTCGTACGGCGCGATAAAATTCTCGAGGATCCGCGAAGCGCAGTTCGTCGGCGAACCCTCTACGCAGATATTGTCTTTGACGGCGACAGGAATTCCGTCGAGGGGGCCGAGAGTCTTGCCCTGCTGGCGGCGCTCGTCCGACGCCCGGGCCTGGCTCAATACCTGCTTTTCGTCGAGCGAAAGAAAGGCGCCCAGATTTTCGCAACGCTTCGCCCGCGCAATGCAGGCCTGTGCGAGTTCTTCCGCGGTATATTCTCTGGCCTGCAAGGCCCGTCCGTGTTCGGTCGCGGTACGCAGGAGGGTTAGATCGTCTAAGCTCATATATTTGATTCAGATAAAGTTAAGCGAAAGCTATTCGCTTCTCAATTCTACGAAAGCTATTCGCTTCAGAAGTACCGAAAGCTATTCGCTTTCGATGGCCCCCGGAACCACGAAGTGACCGGCTTCCCAGCGAGGAGCGATCCTGCCGATGGCAAGCGGGCCAAGCGGCTCGCCGGTCTCGTCTTTGCGGGTGGCGTTTCGAGTTTCGTCCCGCGAGTACGACGCATCCACCGACTCTGTATCGACTTCGTTGATATGATTTACATAGTCCAGGATCTTGTTAAAGTCGTCGCGAATGCCCTGCAGATGCGGATCCGCGGGATCGAGACGCGCGAGGCGGGTCAGATCGGTAAACTCTTCTTCCGATAGCATGCGTTGCAGGGAAATTCCTTCGGGCCCCCGGGTCAATTGGAAATCCAGGCAAAAAAGATTGGACCCGCAATCGACCTCCGTCACGGTTGCGTGGCGTGCATTCCGCGCGCGGGATATTCCGGCTGTGATCGCGATACTGCTACTGGCCGCGGGGGCGGCGCTATTTGTAAGCCTCGTGCTGTTTCTCTTTTTGCGTCCGCGATCAGCCGCCTCCGACTCCATTAAAAAATCCGCGCGAAACGGCAATCCCGGCCGGCGCGGCCCTGCAGCGAAGCGCGGCGAGACCGCCCGTATTTCGAACGCGACCCCGGCTCCTATTTCGGGCCAGGACCCGACCCGGCTGAGCGCCGCCGAACGCGAGGAAATGCTGGAAGGCGTGAAGAATCTCGCGGAGTCGAATCCGGAGAAAGTCGCGGGCTTGATTCGCGACTGGATGAACGAAGACGAACACCCGCCCCGATCCTGAACCATATTTCCGAATCATGCCAGCGATCCAGATCATAGCAATTTTAGAACGAGCAAGCAGTTGAGCGATTCCGAACACACCCCTGACGCGACCAATAACGCGACCACAGAAGACAAAAATCCGCCCGGCCTGCTGCAGGACATTCGCCTCATCTTCGCGACGATTCTGACGGACCCCGGCAGTTCTCTGGCATACGGCGCCGACGCCCTGATCGCCGTAACAATCGTACTCTTCGCCGCGGACTATCGCACGGGCATGACGGCGACATTAATCGCCGGAGCGACCGTGATGCTCGTGTATCTGGTCGCGATCATCGTTTATAACAGCATGACGCGCTATCACGTGCACAAGGTGCTCGGCGGCGGCGCCTTCGTCTCTTCGCTGATCACTTCCGAACAGATTCGTACGCCGTGGATGAAAAAAACCGTCCAGTTCATGGGCAAGATGGGAACCGGCAGCCTGCTATCGGATTTTCCCGCCACCCAGGCGATCAGTTTGATCGCGGGGGTCGAAGCGCTGTATTTTATTCCTGTCGAGCAACGTCTGGCTTACGCGATTTCATTCGTTGCGCTTTTGTCGGCCGTGCAGCGCTACGGCCTGGGCAATCTGGCGAAGTTTATGATCTGGCCGGTGATCGCGTTTTACGCTTCGAATCTGGCTATCCAGATGGTGGGGATCGGAATCATAATAGAACAGGGCTGGGTCTGGCCGACCATCCCGCCTGATATTCTCGAAGGCAACAGCCTGGCGCTCTTCTGGCCGGTGATCTTTACGGCGGTCGCCGCGGGCGCGACCCTGATTACGGGTGTCGAGGTCGGCTACGCGTCGGTCAACTATCCGTATCATAAAGGTAAAGCCATCCGCATTTCGATGTGGATTCTGTACGCTCTCGTGCTCACGACCTACTCCATGCAGCTGATTAACTTCATGGGCCTGGGAGTTACATACGACCGTCATATCCTGGTTCCGATTCAAATCGCGAAAACGATCGGCGGCGACGTCGTCGCGGTGCCCTTCGGCGTGTTGATCGCGATTATGTTGCTGCTGGCCGCGCAGACGGCGCAGTCGGATTTTCCGCTTGAGATTTTGCGGGCTTCACGCAGCGGATTTTTCCCGCGCGGCATCGGCGATACCGCCTGGCGTCGAACCCGGGCGCCGCTCGGGCTGGGCGGCCATCACGGAGTCTATAATCCGCGGGCGATGATATTGCTCGGCATACTCTCGATCATTATCATGTACTTTTTCCCGTCGAGCCATAAGATCGAAGCGATGTACGGCCTGGCCGTAATCACCGCAATGACGATCGACATCGCCAGCTATTTTCTGCGCCAGATCCGCGCGCGCAAATTCGCGATCATGACCGTACTGGGCCTGATGATCATGCTCTTCATGCTCGGCAACATCGTGTACAATAAATTTTTCGAAGGCGCCTGGTTCATTGTAATCCTGATGGTGCTGTATATGATCGTCTTTTTGTTTTCGGAAGCGGTCTACGGACTGTGGTCCGAGAAAGTCAATATGGTGCCGCTGGAATTGGGGCTTTCGTTTCCGGCTTTTCAGGGGCTGCCGGTGGATCGCAAGAATATCCTGTTGATCTCGAAATTTCACCCCGGCGTAATTCACTTCTTAAAGAATTACCGGCGTAGCGGGCATATGCCGTTGTGCGTGCATTTCCAGACCGACCCTGAAGAGGAATTACCCGAAGAGCTCCCGGAGTGGTTCGAAAATATTATCGTACCCCAGGGGATCGATACGATCACCGCGATTACCGCCTACGTTCAGGAACGCAAACCAGAACGCGTACACTTGATTCCGCTGCTGGTTCGCGGCGTGGATCAGATCAAACACTTCTATTTCGGCAACAGTATGGAGACCTTAAAACATTCGATTTCGCAATTCGCCGACGTGCAGGTCGAATACAATCGCGAACGCATTTTGATCACCTTCTCCGAAATCTTTCACCGCATCTTTCCGATCCTCAAACGCGCGGCGCTGGCGCGCCAGGACCGCGCCTACCTCGAAAAGGCGAAGGCCGCCCGCTCCGAATTCAATCAGAGCGCGCCCCCGGGCGCTTCCGGAAATTCCGGCGACGATGCTCGCCCGAAAGACTGAGGCCGCGAATATGGCCGCCCGCAATCGAAAGTCGAATGCTTCCAGCTCCGGGGCCGCGCCCCGAAACGCGCATGTGAAACAAAAGCCAGCGGCTCTATTGATTCACGGCTTTCCGGATACCAGCCGCGGTTTTAGCGCTCAAACGAAAGCTCTGAACACCGCCGGCTTTCGCACGCTGACCCCGACCCTGCGCGGTTATGAAGCCGCGTCCCTGCGTCCGGACAACGACTATCACGCCCACAGCCTGGCTGCAGACGTACCAGGCTGGCTGGACGCGGCCGGTATCGAACGCGCGCATCTGATCGGCCACGACTGGGGCGCGATCGTCGCCTACGCCGCGGCGGTTCGCTTTCCAGAACGCGTCGCGAGCGTGACCCTGCTTGCGGTTCCCGGCATCTTTGAATTTCTACAGGCGCTGATCCGCTATCCCGGCCAGTTTCGAAAATCCTGGTATATGTTTCTGTTTCAGCTGCCGTACCGCGCGCACTCCGCCCTGCGCGAAAATGATTTCGCGCTGATCGATCGCCTGTGGGCGGATTGGTCGCCGGGATTAGCGGCGGCCGGGCGCGACGAACGGGTGGCGCATATCAAACAGGCGTTTCGCGAACCGGGAGTCGTCGAGGCGGCGGTCGCGTACTATCGCGCGATCTTTGATTTTTATACGCCCGCCGGTTTACGCAGCTTTCGCACGCTGCTCGGCAATATCGAAGCGCCGGTGCTCGCGATTACCGGCGAAGACGACGGATGCCTGGATACCCGCATGTTCGACGCGATGCCGCGAAATTCGCGTTATAGAGGCGGCGTTCGCGTGGAGCGCATAAAATCAGCAGGGCACTGGTTACACCTCGAACAGCCGGACGCGGTCAACGCGCTGATCCTGGAATTTTTGCGGGCCTGCGAGCCGCTCCGATAGATTCGCGGACTCGCGACCGTCGGGCCGGAGATGCTCATGATTCAGCACGCGGCCCGGCTGACCGGAAGCTGTTCTGGCCGCGGGTTGAGCCAGTTTTCGATCCTGACCGAATCGTTCAGCGTTTCAAAAAACGACGCTGGAAGATCATACGTAGAACCGAAAAGAAATAGCGCCAGCGGTCACTCATGGTCTCCTCTCGAATCGCGCCGTAGCGCTGATAAAAAGAAACCGGCACCTCGATGCAGCGCATATGATAGCGCATGATCTCGATCATCATCTCGAGGGAGAAAGTTTTGTTTTTGGCTTCGAGTTCGTGAGCGATCTTTTCGAAGGAGTCTTTCCAGATCGCGCGATAGAGACAGCCGATATCCGTAAAGCGCGGCTCCTGGCCCCACCACAGAATTTCCACCAGCTTGCCGAAGAATACATTGAGCCAGCGATAGAGCGGGCTCAGGTTCGCGCCCTGCTCCATCATCTGGCGGGTCGTCCGGGTGCCGACCGCCATATCGCTGTCCTTTAAGTATTCGAGCAGCTTCGGCAGATCCACCGCGCGAAAGCTGCCGTCGGCGGGAGCGAGCACGATGATATCGCCCTGGCATTGCCGCATGGCCGCATAGATGGCCGGCGCATAATGTACGCCGAAGAATTCGCGGGGCGCGCTTTCGCGAAAGACCTTCGCCTTACGATTTTTGGCGGCCAGATCCTGGGTGCCGTCCTCGGAACCCATGTCGACCACGATGATTTCGTCGACGTGCTTCTCGAAATCGCTGAGTACGTCCGGCAGGGTCGCCGCGTTATTCAACGAAGGCACGAGCAGACTGATTTTATATTTCGCGAATTTTTCGGTGCGGATCAGATAGTTGGCCGCGTAATAATCCGCGAGCGAGTTGATATTATAATAGGTGCCTTTCAAGGCGACGCCGTGGACTTCCAGCTCGCGCGACATCAAATCGATCACCTCGGTCAATTCGACGACGCCGCTTCTTTCCGAAGGCGGAGTCTTGTCGAAGTACTCGAAGTACTTCTGCGAAAAAACATAGGAACCCAATCCCAGTAGATTATTCGGCGGGTCCTGGGGTTTTTCGACCAGGTCGACGACGCGGGTGCCCTTTAATAACACCGAATAGTTTTTGCGGATATGCGATATAAAGAGCGACGGCAACACCGCGATCAGCGAGTCGGCCCTCGGCTTCGACTTCCACATCTTCGCGAGTTGTTCGTGGTTGGTCTGATAATAAAACTCGTCACCCAGAATCAAAGCGAAGTCGCCGTCGAAGCGCCCGCGCAGGCTGGCGACGTCCGCGCCCAGGCCTTTCTGGGTCCACTGCGCCGTTTCAATTTCACGGTCGGGATATTTCGCCCGAATCCGATCGACCTCGGCCAGCACGAGTTCCTGAAGATGGCCGACGATAACGTAGAGCTTTTTGACTCCCAGAGTCTGGAACATCAGTTCGACGTTGCGTTCGAGGATCGACTGATTTTCGAAAGGAAAGAGCGGCTTGGGCATAAAGGACGTGCGGGGATACGCCCGGGTACCCTTGCCGGCCGCGGCGATGACGCCGACCTGAATTCCGCGTTTTTTTGGTTTAGCGCCGGCGCCGGAACTCCGGGCGGCGGATTTTTTGCGAGTGCTGCTGGTTTTTCGAGGGACAGCGGTTCTGGCCATAGATCGACAGCATTCGGACCCGGGGGGCGTCGGTCAATCAATCGATGCGGAGCTTTTGCGACGGGGGGCTCAAATATCCGCACGCAGTAGATGCATAAACGTGGTGCGTACCCGCGAGGCTTCCTGCGCCGTCGCATTCGGCGGGCGATTCAAAATCTCCTGCATCTGCCGGCGTTCCGTCGGCGACATGCTTTCGTAAAGCACCATCAGCACCTGCGGTCCGAGCCCCGAGAGAATCATATAGATCCGATCATGCGGCGCGATATGCCCGAGTCCCTCCGGGGCCATGCCGGCCTTCTCCCAGTACCAATGGCGCAAAACATGTCGGGCGTTCTCGCGATGTAAAATGGTCAGCTCCTCCAGCAAGCGCTGAGAAAAACCGGAAGCCCCCGCCGCATTCGCGTCGGCCGCGGCGCCGCCGGGATTCACCACCCGGCCCGCGTTTACGTCCGAGCCGGTTTTCGGTACGGCCTGGCTCGCCCCTTTGTTTGCCAGGGGATTCGGCTGCGAATTGCCCGCGGCCCCGGGCCCCTGCCGAATGCGCGAGCCGACAATATTCGGCGTTTGCGCGCTTGCATCCGTTGCCGTAGTTTTGCCCGTCCGGGAGCCCGCCTGCCCGGATTTGCTGCGGGCCTGTTCGGAGAGCTTCGGCGGTTGCCAGGCGCGAGCTTGCGGGCTGGCTGGATTGGCCGGGGACGCGGCTCGTGCGGCGGCGACGTTGGCCATCGCGTCGGAACTGCTGCGACTGTCACCCCGGGCGGCCGCTTCTTCCGGGGAAACCCCGCTGAAGTCGGCCCGCTCAAAATCCAGCTCGGGTTCCCAGGTGGCGCCGGAAGCCTGGCCTGGCGGCGATGCGCCTGTTCCTGCAGAAGGCGGCCGGGGCACGCCGGCACCCGGCGCCGGTGCCTGTGATGCCGGGCGGCCCGGACGTCCGGTTCCCGGCGAATTGGACCGGGCGGGATTCTTCGGTTTCGCGTCCGATTTCGAATCAGCTTTCGAGCCGGGCTTTTTGACCGGAAAATCGGCCTTTTCAAATATCTCTTCGGGTTCCCAAGCTTTCATGGCGAAAGCATCAGCTTATCAGCGCTGACGCTGGATTGCCAGGAAAAAATCGCCTGCCCGAATCGGAATTGAATGGGCATCGGGTCGTGAATGGCGCCGGCGCAATGGCGGCCTGGCCTGGCACTGCGCCGGCATCTTCCCCGAGGGCGGCCAGGCTGCGATTTCTTGACGGGTCCGCTTTCGCCCAAATCCTGCCAGCGACCGCCTGATTTCCTATGAGCACGACCGACCCCAGAATCGCCGCCGAAATCGAGAAGCGTCGCGCCTTCGCCATCATCGCCCACCCGGACGCCGGTAAGACGACGCTGACCGAGAAACTTCTATTATACGGCGGCGCGATTCATCTCGCGGGGCACGTGCGCGCGCGCAAAGACCGCAAGAAGACCCGCTCCGACTGGATGAAGATGGAGCAGGACCGCGGCATCTCCGTAAGCACCGCCGCCCTGCAATTCGCCTACGAAGGCTATTATCTCAATCTACTCGACACCCCGGGTCACGAGGACTTCTCCGAGGATACCTACCGCACTCTGATGGCGGTCGACGCCGCCGTCATGCTGCTCGACGCGGGGAAAGGCGTGGAGCCGCAGACCATCAAATTGTTTCGCGTCTGCCAGGACCGCGGCATTCCGATCGTCACCTTCATCAATAAGATGGACATGCCGGCCCTGGACCCGTTTGCGCTGATGGATAACATCGAAAAGGTCCTGGGGATTACGGCCGTGCCGCAGTTGTGGCCGATGGGTTCCGGGCAGGATTTCAAGGGCGTCTACGATCTGCGCGACCGGCTGGTGCATCGTTATGAACGGGTGGCGGGCGGCGCCTTTCCGTCCCCGGAAGCGACGGGGGGGCTCGACGATCCGGAGCTCGAGAAGCTGATGGATCCCGAATTATATCAGAATTTCCGCGAGGGGGCGGAGCTCGCCCAGGAAGCGCTGCCCCCCTTCGATCCCGAAGAGTTTCGCACGGGGCGCATCAGCCCGGTTTTCTTCGGCAGCGCCGGTAATAATTTCGGCGTGCAGCTCTTCCTGGATCGATTCATCGAACTCTGTCCCCCGCCGGAGCCGATTTTACTTCGCGATGAAAATATCCTGGAGCCGGCTTCGCCCGACTTCACCGGTTTTATCTTCAAACTACAGGCCAACATGAATCAGAAGCACCGCGACCGCGTGGCTTTTTTGCGCGTGATCAGCGGCGCCTTCGAACGCGGCATGACCGTGAATCACGTGCGGACGAAAAAGACCGTGCGGCTCTCCAGTCCGGTTTCCTTTTTCGGGCAGGATCGCTCGACCGTGGACCAGGCCTATCCCGGTGATATTATCGGTTTGATCAATCCAGGCACGTTTCAAATCGGCGATGTATTGTACACCGGCAACACCGAGCCGGCCTTCGAAGGCATTCCGCGCTTCGCGCCGGAAATGTTCGCGCGTTTGATACCGACGGATACTTCGAAGCTCAAGGCCTTTCGCAAAGGTCTGCAGCAGCTGAGCGAAGAAGGGGTGGTCCAGGTCTTCAGTGCCCCGGACGGCCAGGGAGTGCTGGGCGCGGTCGGCAATCTGCAATTCGACGTCTTTCGCTATCGCATGGAAGACGAGTACGGCGCGCCCTGTCGATTAGAGGCGCTGGGCTACGAATGCAGCCGCTGGATCCGCGACGAAGATCGCGGCAAATTCTCCAGCTACGACTGGATCATTAAAGATCAGGAAGATCGCCCGGTGGTTTTATTTAAGAGCGATTTTCGCCTGGAAAATTTCCTGAAAAACAATCCGGACGTGCCGCTGTATGAACATCCGCCGTACGCGAAACCGGCCTGAAATCGCGCAAATTTTCACCGATTCTACTTGCTAATGCCCCGGCTCACGATTAAACTGTGAACATCGATCGGCTCTATATCCGGGCATGCGATCTGGATCTTAAGTATATGCAGTCCGGCAATCCATATTTTCGCCCTTCGAACCACGGCAATCAGAAGTTCCCCGATTCGCTCAAAGGCTATTTTTTGATTTCCGAATCAAATATGCCGGATCCGAATTTTTTCCAGACCGTCGTACTGATCCTCGAACACAACAAAGAGGGCGCCTTTGGACTGGTCGTCAACCGGCGGTCGCGCCTGCTGTTGGCGGACATCATGCCGCAATTCGAACAGGAACGCGGCGCGACGACGCCGATCTATGTAGGCGGTCCGGTGCAGCAGGAATACCTCTTCGTGCTGCATTCCGAGATGCCTGCAACGCATAGTCCGGGCGACAACACCATGCAGCCGGTTCCGGGCGTAATTTTCGAGCCGGCCTTCAGTCACGTGGAAAGCCTCTTCGAGACGGAGACCTGGGAAAAGATTCCGGCCGACGACCGCCCCAGTATTCACCTGTTTCTGGGATATTCAGGCTGGGCGCCCGGACAGCTGGAAAAAGAAATGCATATGGGCTCGTGGATGATCCATCCCGCGACGCCGAAGATCGTATTTCACGAAGACCCGGAGCAGGGCTGGAAGAACGCGCTGCGCGAAAAGGGCGGCATCTACCGGGTCTTCGCCGAATCCGACCAGAACCCCACACTCAATTGAACGACGGCACCTTAAATAATAACGAACACGATCGGGACGCGGGACTGCGCAGCGCGGTATTCTTCGAAGGCCTGCTCGGAGCCGGCGCCGTTTTTTTCGGCTGGCTGATCGGTTTCTATCCCCTGGATCTGATTCAGCTGGACGAGAGTCTATTCGCCGATCTCGGATTCGCGCTCCTGATCACCGCGCCCATGGGTGCGATTTTCGTTCTGCTGGCGCGTTATCCGCTCGGCCCCTTTCGCGATATTCGCCGGCACATGGACGAAATCATCGTGCCGCTCTTTCACCGCCTTTCGATCTTCGACCTGCTTTTGATTTCCCTGCTGGCGGGGGTCGGTGAAGAGCTGCTCTTTCGGGGTCTGTTGCAACCGGCCATCGGCTACTGGACCGGACCCATCGGAGGGCTGATCGCGGCCAGCGTGCTCTTCGGTCTGGCGCATTTGATTACCCCGACCTACGCGATCATGGCCGGCCTGATGGGCGCGGTGATCGGCTGGGCTTCGATGTATACGGAAAACCTGCTGACGGCCATCGTCATTCACGCCGCGTATGATTTTATCGCGCTGACCTTTTTTCTGAAAGTCGTGCACCGCGACTGGCGTCCGGACGCCTGAGACTCGTGCTTCCCGGCGAGTATCGTTTCATTATACAGCGGTATGCAGCGTTAAACAGGCCTTCGGCGCCACTCCTTTCCAGAGCAATCTAAAACACGCCCTGTTTAACGCTTCTTTTTCTCGGACGCCCAATCTCTGGTTATGAACTATATCATGGATTCTTCTCCCGTGCCGCGCTACTCTCAACGGCGTTCTCTATGGCAGACAATAGAATCCAGGCACTGGTCGATCAGATCTATCATGACGGCATGGATAAGGCCGCGCGCGACGCAGAGTCTCTGCTGAACAAGGCCGAACGAGAAGCGGATCGAATTCTCGACGAGGCGCGCATAAGCGCGCAACAGATCGTCCAGGCGGCCGAACAGCAGAGCGAGTCCATCGAACGCAGCACAGCGGCCGACTTAAAGCTCGCCGCGGGCCAGGCGATCAGCCATCTGCGCCAATCCGTTCAGGATCTCGTGGCGTCCCGCGTTCTCGAAGAAAGCGTCGCAAAGGTCGCGCTGGACAGCGCCTTCTTAAAAGAGCTGCTTCTGGAAATCGCGAGGGTCTGGTTCGCGGATCCCGCGCGAGAGGCCCGACTGGAAGTGGATTTGCCCGAATCCCTGCGCGAGCAGGCGCAAAGCGAATTCGCCGCGGGTATCACCGGCGCTTTGAACGAATTAGAGCTGCGCTTCAGCCCCGAACTGAACGGCGGTTTCCGAATCGCGCGCCGGGGGGATAGCTTCCAGGTCGATTTCTCGGACCAGGCGCTGATCGAATTCTTTAAGCCCTATTTAAAACGCAAAACGGCTGAACTCTTCTTCTCGGAACAGGAAGCCGCCGAATGAGTGAGCAGTACTACTATCTGATCAGCAGCCTGCCGGAATTGAACACCAGAGGGGGGCTCGGCGAACATCAGCTGGAAAGCCTGCAGGAAACAATCGAAGACAATTTGAGCGACGCGGACCGGGCCCTGTTTCAGTATCTTGTCTTTCGTAACGACAACAAGAATCTGCTTTTTATTCTGCGGCAACGCGAGGGCGTACGCGAAACGCCCCGCCTGAGCTTTCATCGGCCCTGCGCCTTTAGCCACCAGCGACTCGAGGAAGGTCTGGCCGGACTGGGCTCTCTACCCCGGTATATGCATCGCTTTCTGGAAGAGCGCCGGAGCGGTCGCCTGTCCGGCGCGGGACGCCGGCTGGAAAACCGTCTGACAGAGCTCTATTACGACGAAGCTCTTCAGGCGCCGAACTCGTTTATCCGCTCGTATTTTTATTTCAAAAGGGATCTCAAGAATATCGTCTCGGCGCTCAACGCACGACGCGTGGGCTATCCATTAGAGGAAGTCTTACTCGGGCAATACGAGTTAAGCGAACGCCTGCTGGATCATCCCGGCGCGGACTTCGGTCTCGGCTTATCCCATCCCTATGTAGCGGAACTGGCGGAGCTGATCGACGAACGGAGATTCAAAGAACTCGAAGTGGCGATCGATCGCATCCAGCTCGAGTACCTCGATGAACTGACCGCCTTCGATTATTTCGGCGCGGCTCAGGTCTTCGCGTATTTTATCAAGCTTTCGCTTTCGCATCGCTGGCTGGATCTCAAACGCGACGCGGGACTGCAGGAATTGAACGTCATCATTGAAAACGTGCTGCGCACAGCGTCGCTTCCAGAAGAGAAGGCCTTCGCCGCGAACGGCGCCGGGAGCCGATCCGCATGACCGGCGGCGTAGTATCCGGAATCATCTCCAACCTGGTGACCGTCCGTTGCGACGGTCCCGTAGGTCAAAACGAGATCTGTTATATCGAAATGGACGGTCTGCGCCTGATGGCGGAGGTAATCAAGATCCGCGGCGACACGGCGTTCACCCAGGTGTACGAATCGACGCGCGGCGTGCGCACCGGACAGAAAGTCATCTTCACCGGGCGTATGCTGGAGGCGGATCTGGGGCCGGGCATGCTGTCCCGGATCTACGACGGTCTGCAGAACGATCTCAACAAAATCGATACGCTCTTTCTGGAACGCGGGTCTTATACCGACGGCATCGACGGGGAAGCCCGCTTCGATTTCGAACCCATCGCCGCACCGGGCGATGAAATAAACGCCGCCGATTGGCTGGGACGGGTCAAAGAAGGCTGGATCGATCATAAAATCATGGCGCCGTTCGGCCTGGAGGGGACGGGCCGCTTGCGCGCAATCGCCGCAGCCGGCAGCTATCGGGTCGACGACGAGATCGCCGTCATCGAAACGGAGAACGGCGAAAGCCTGAGCGTGAGCATGCGCCAGCGCTGGCCGGTTAAACGGGCGGTGCTCGCCTATAAGCAGAAATTCCGGCCCGCGCGCTTACTGGAATTGGGCATTCGCTCTATCGATACCTTAAATCCGCTGCCCGCCGGCGGCACGGGATTTATTCCCGGCCCCTTCGGCTGCGGCAAGACCGTCTTACAACACGCGATGAGCATTAACGCGGCGGCCGATCTGATCATCGTCATCGCCTGCGGCGAACGCGCCAACGAGGTCGTGGAGATATTCACGGAGTTTCCCGAACTGGACGACCCGCGCACCGGGCGCAAGTTAATGGAACGCACGACCATCATCTGCAATACATCGAATATGCCGGTGGCCGCGCGGGAAGCTTCCGTTTATACGGGTATGACCATCGCCGAGTACTACCGGGCCATGGGCCTGAACGTGCTCTTGCTGGCCGATTCAACTTCGCGCTGGGCCCAGGCGTTGCGCGAAATGTCGAATCGCCTGGAGGAATTGCCCGGACCCGACGCGTTTCCGATGGATCTGTCGGCGGTCGTCGCGGCCTATTACGCCCGCGCCGGCGCCGTGCGTCTCAATAACGGCGAAACGGGGTCGGTGACTTTCGTCGGCACCGTCTCCCCGGCCGGCGGCAACCTGAAGGAACCCGTCACCGAAAGCACGCGCAAGGCGGCGCGTTGCTTCTACGCCCTTTCGCAACGCCGCGCCGATTCGAAGCGCTACCCCGCCATCGATCCTCTGGATTCGTACTCGAAGTACCTGGAGTATCCCGAATTCCGCGAACACCTCGAAGAATCGATCGAGCCCGGCTGGCCCGACCTGGTCGAGCGGGCGCGCGACGTGCTCCGTCGCGGCCTCGAAGCTTACGACCAGATTAATATTCTCGGCGACGATTCGGTGCCGCTGGAATATCACGAAGACTATTATAAGAGCGAGCTGATCGACTTTGTTATTCTACAGCAGGACGCCTTCGACGAAATCGATCAGAATACGCCTTTGCCCCGCCAGCGCTATATGTTGCGGCTCGTCATGGAAATATGCCAGCGGCACTATGATTTCAGTCAGTACGAAGCGCTCGGTCGTTTCTTCAAAAGCCTGATCAACAGCGGCCGCCAGATGAATTATTCGCGATTTGATTCGGACGATTTTCGCGCGCACGAAGCCGAGCTGCGCCGACTGATGCAGGGCCACGCCCGCCGCGAGGAGGAACCCGCCCGGTCCTGACGACCGGCGCGATGCATTATGGTCGCTCAACCGCGCGCGTTTCAGAAAGTCTATCGCAGGCTTACGCATATTTCGAAAGCCACCGTGACGCTGCACGCGGAAGGTATCGGTAACGAAGAAATGGCGGCGGTCGACGGGCGACCGGCGCAGGTCGTAAAAATCGCCGGAGACGAAGTTACGCTGCAGGTCTTCTCCGGCACCGACGGCATCGCCACGAACGCCAGCGTCGTCTTTCTGGGACATGCGCCCGGACTGAAGGTCGGCGAAAGCCTCGCGGGCCGCTACTTCAATGCTCTCGGCAAAGCGATCGACGGTGGACCGGAGCCGGAAGGCCGCTTTACCGAAATCGGCGGGCCGACGGTGAATCCGGTTCGGCGCCGTCAGCCCTCGGAGCTGATCGCCACGGGCATCGCCGGCATCGATCTGAACAATACCCTGGTGACCGGGCAGAAGATCCCGTTCTTCGCCGACCCCGACCAGCCTTATAACCAGGTCATGGCCGACGTGGCTCTGCGCGCCCGCGCGGATAAGATCGTTCTGGGCGGCATGGGCCTCAGTCATGACGATTTTCTGTATTACCAGCGCGTCTTCGATAACGCGGGGGTGCTGCATAAGATCATAAGCTTTATCAATACGACGTCCAATCCGCCGGTGGAACGTTTGCTGGTGCCCGATATGTGTCTGACCGCGGCCGAATACTTCGCGGTGCAAAAGAACGAAAAGGTGCTGGTGCTGCTGACCGACATGACCCTCTTCGCCGACGCCCTGGCGATCGTATCCAACAAGATGGACCAGATCCCCAGCAAAGACAGCATGCCCGGTTCGCTTTATAGCGATCTGGCGCGCATCTACGAAAAGGCCGCGGAGTTTCCTGACGGCGGTTCGATTACGATCATCGCCGTAACCACTCTGAGCGAAGGCGATATCACCCACGCCATCCCCGACAACACCGGTTATATCACCGAGGGGCAGCTCTTTCTCAGAAGGGACGCGCAGGTCGGACGGGTGATCATAGACCCTTTCCGGAGCCTCTCACGGCTCAAGCAAATCGTCATCGGCAAAAAGACCCGCGAAGACCATCCGCAGCTGATGAATGCGTTGATTCGCCTGTACTCCGACGCCGGCAACGCGCGTACGAAAAAAGAAAACGGATTCGATCTTACCAATTACGACCGGCGCACTCTGGCTTTCGCGGGCGAATACTCGGAGCAATTGCTGGCGATCGACGTGAACATCGACATCGACCGTATGCTGGACATCGGCTGGGAGTTGATGGCAAAGAACTTCGAACCCGACGAGATCGGGCTCAAAGAAGAGATCCGCAAAAAATACTGGAAATAAACGGTTCGCGGAGCGGTGAAATATCAGTTTAACAAAACGTCGATGCAGCGTCTGGACCGCGAACTCGCGATTCGCCAGAGGGCGCTGCCGACGCTGCAGGCGAAAGAGGCGGCTCTGCGTCTGGAAGTTAAAAAGACCCGCGACGCCCTCAAAGATCTTGAGGAGCAGTTTCACGAGTTGATTCGTCGTCACGAAGACTTCGCGGCCCTGTGGCTGGAGTACCCGGACCTGTTGAGAGTCGGAGCGGCCGACATCGATTTTCGCAATGTCGCCGGGGTGCGGATGCCGGTCCTGCGCGACATCAGCTTCGATGTTCGCAGCTATTCACTCTTCGGCAACCGAGCCTGGGTGCCCGGGGCCACGGAATTGCTGAAAGAATTCTGCGTGCTTTCGATTCAGATCAGTCTGACCCGGGCGGGGATCGGGGCGCTTGAATACGCGCGCAAGAAGACGACCCAGAAGGTCAACCTGTACGAAAAAGTCCAGATTCCCGAATACGAAGAAGCGATTCGTAAAATCAAACGCTATCTGGAGGACGCGGAGAATTTGATTCTGGCGGCCCAGAAGATGGTCAAGGAGCGCTCGGCGTGATCGAGCGCATGAAGAAAATCTGTTTCTTCCTGTTCTACCGGGACAAAAAGAAACGCCTGGGGACTTTGCAGGCCCTCGGGTTGGTGCACCTGGAAATAAGCGATCGGCTGGCCGGCAAGAAACATGAAAACCTGAAGAAACTGAGAGACCGTTATCAGGCGATCGTACGCAATATGCGCCGGGTGCCCAAACCGGAATTCGGCGAGGATTTCGATTATGGTTTTCCGCGTCACCTGAAAGCCCTGCGGGCCCGTCTGCAGTATCTGGAAGATCGCTTACAGCTTAAAGAACGTTTTGAAAACGCGTTGATTGAACTGGAGCGCGATCGTAAAACGCTCCTTCCCTGGGGGGCTTTTTCTTTGAGCCAGGTCGATCGCCTGCGCAGTCGCGGTCTGCATCTGCGGTTCATGATCGCTTCGCCTCAGGTCTTCGACGAATTCGACTTCGGCGAACTCCCGATCGAAGTCATTCGCCACGAAGGCGATCGGGTTTATTTTCTGGCGCTGGAATATCGACCGGAGCAAGCGCGCGTCCTGCCCTTTGAAGAAGTCACCCTGCCGCGGCGCGAACTGGCCCAAATCGAACAGGACATAGCCATCACCCGCGGCAACTTAGAAGTCGATAAATTACAGCTTTACGAAATGAGCGCCGGCATTCCCGCTCTCGAACGCGAGATTCGCATGCTGGAATCCGCCCTGCAGTTCGAGGAGGCGAAAAGCAGTCTGCATGTTCACGCCGATACCCGGGACGCGGTTTTTACGATCCAGGGTTGGTTTCCCGTCCGGCGCGAAGAAGAAATTCGCGAATACCTCGACCGACACGATATTTCGTACTCCGTCGAAGAGCCGGACGCGGGCGAACACGTTCCGGTGCTCCTAAAAAATCGACGCCCGGGACGCCTCTTCGAACCGGTCACCCGCATCTTCTCCCTGCCCGATTATTTCGAACTGGATCCCACGCCTTTTTTCGCCCCGTTTTTTGCGCTCTTTTTCGGGCTGTGCCTGGGCGATCTCGGCTACGGCGCGATCCTTACGCTGCTGACCGGCGTCTTCGCCTGGCGTTTCTCAACAACTGCCGGAGCCGCGCGGAGCAGCCTGCAATCGCTTGCCTATCTCGGCGTGATTCTCGGCGTTTCAACCATGGTCAACGGCGTCCTGTTAAATACCGCCTTCGGCCAGCCGCTCTTCGATTTGCCCGGCTCGAACGGATTTTTGAGCGAGGGCGGCGAATGGGCGCTATTCGCTTCGCATACGATTCGCGGCGAAACGGTTTTTCCAGCGATGACCCTGGCGTTGCTTTTGGGTTATCTGCAAATCTTTCTGGGCGGTATACTACGCGGAGTGAACGCCTGGCGCCAGGACGGCTGGATGTACGCCCTGCAACCCGCGGCAACCCTGTTCATGCTTCTGGGCGGGACCTTTATCGCAGTTCACCGGAACCCGCTGGATCTGGGATTCAACGCCGATTTCGCGATCGGAATTCTGCCCGTGGGCGCGGCTGTCGCCCGGGTCTCCGAATCCGCTGGATGGGCGCTCCTGATAACCGGACTTTGCGTTTTCTTTTTCTTCAATAATCCGGGTTTGAAAATTTTCGTGCGGCCGCTGGTCGGTCTCTGGGAGTTCTATCAATTTCTAACGGGGCTGTTGGGCGATTTTCTTTCTTATATCCGTCTCTTCGCGCTCGGCCTGGCCAGCGGTCTTTTGGGCGGGGCCTTTAACCAGATCGCGTTTATGATCCTGCCGCGCGGGCCGGACGGGGATCTGATCTACGCGACGCCGCTGATTCTGGCCACCGTGCTCATTCTGGTCCTGGGTCATTCGCTCAACCTGGCTCTGTCGGCTCTGGGCGCCTTCGTGCATCCCCTGCGTCTGACCTTCGTGGAGTTTTATAAAAATCTGCATTTTCGCGGCGGCGGGAAGCTCTTTCGTCCGTTTGCGATACAACGTGAGCGCGGCTCGAATACAATCTAAAGTAATAATATTTTGCGCTGAGTTATAAGGACGCGGCGCTCTTAAGAGGTTTGATCATCATGGAAGAATTACTGGCAGGAATCGGACTGGCCTTGATGCTGGGGCTATCGGGCAGCGGATCGGCGATCGGCCTTGCCACCGGGGGTTCCGCGGTGCTGGGCATGATTAAGAAAAAACCGGAGGCGTTCGGCAATGGCCTGGTCCTTTCCGGTTTACCCGCGACTCAGGGACTCTACGGTTTCGTCGCCTTTATTCTGTACTCCGGCGGCCTCAAGGCCGAACCGAGCATATTCCAGGCTTCGCTGACCTTCGGGGCCGGCCTCGCCGTGGGCCTGGCGGGCCTGGTCTCGGCGATCCAGCAGGGGAAAGTCTGCGCCAACGGTATCAACGCGATCGGCGGCGGTCATGACGCCTTCGGACGCACCATGATTCTCGCGGCCTTTCCCGAATTCTATGCGATTCTGGCGCTGGTCGGAGCGATCCTGATGCAGGGGCTGGGCTGACCGCCCGGCCTGCTTCGGGCGAGGGCTATACCGCCACGTGAAATCCGTGGCGTGCCTCAGATCCGACGATGTAAATCCAACAGGCGCGACTCGAGCGCGTGTTCGACGTCGTTTTCTTCGAGATCCATTTCTTCCAGCGTGGCCTGGAACATGCGTAATAATTGATCGCGCAAAGCCGGCCGATGGCGCTGTAAATATTCAAAGAGCCGTCCGGTGCGCAGATACGCGATCAGGTCTTCGAATTCGTCACCCGTAAAATCGATACTCTCTTCTTCGAGTTGCCAGAAGACCATACCGAAGTCTTCATCTTTATATCCGCTGGACTTAATAAAAAACACGGGACGAGTTCTAATTGACAGCCCGATTGGACCGCGCTCATAAAGATTCAGGATGATGGAGCCCCCTATCACGGAAACTAAAAAAACCAGGCGAGCGTTGAAAAAGACGAACCGGCGCGAACAGCCCTGCGTCCGACCGGTAGCTCTCGGGGAAGCGCCACGGATCATCGCCCGTCTGGTGACGAGACCCATGCGTCTGTTGTTTCCGCTCGCGCTGACGGCCGCCCTGGGCCTGCAGTGCACGCTCGGAACCGACGACTGCCGGCGCGAACGAGACGACGCGGCGCTTTGCGCCCTGGCGGCCCTGGATGCGGCAAGACTATGCACAAGAGACGCGAACGCGAACAACCAATCCAGCGCATCCTGCTCGACGCCGATATTCGGCGCGCTGCTCGTCTGTCCGCTGACGATTTCCGAAGCGTGCGAATAAGCGCAGTCACCCTGGCGATCGCCATTGCGACGCTCTTCACCCTGCAGTGCGCCGTTCTGGCGAAAGAACGTCGCGTGCTGACCACGACCCTCGACGAAAACCTGACGCCGCCTTCGCCGGTCGCGCGGGCGGCTCTGGCCCCGCTGGCGCTTCCGGTCGGACTGGTCGCGCTCGGCCTCGACGGCGTGGTGATCAATCCGATCTTACGCATCCCGGATTCGTTCGAGAACGCGAACGTGGTCTTCACCGAAGTTCCCTTTACGGGCTTCGGCGAAATCCTCGTCTTTCCCATGCGGGTCCTGACCTATCCGGTGATCTTCGCCGGATCGATGTTGTTTTACGCGATGGTGCCCATCGAATGACTGAACGCGCGAAAAATTCGACGCCACTCCGCAGTGGTCGCCGCGCCGACTCCGCGCCGGCCGCACGCCCGACGGCGGCATTGCGCGTCGCGAAAACCGTCGCGTCTTTGCTCTGCGCCACGATCGTGTCCGCGTGCGCATCGACGAGTCGGCATCATCTCGCCCTCACAAATTACGCGGATCGCACTCTGATGCCCGAAAACCGGGCGGCCGGCTGGGCGCTCACCCCGGTGCTGATTCCGTTGACCGTCGCGACTCTCACGCTGGACAATCTGATCGTCGCGCCGCTGGTGCAGCTGCCTTCGGCCGGCGTCGAAGCGCGCGCGTTTTATAATCTGGAAGTCGAAGGCTATTATTCACACGCGGCACTGACCCCGTTTCAGATCGCGCTGACTCCGGTGATTTTCGCCGGCAGCTGGGTCGGCCGCAGCTTTTTCGGCGTCGACCCTGATCCCGACGCGCTCTGGGGCTGGCCGGAATGGGGCCGCCAGTGGCGTCGCGACGAAGCGGGTCGCCTGATTGGGCCGCCGGAGGACGAAGCATTTCCGGGGCGTGAAGTCCGGGAGCCCGAGTCGGAAAGTACGCCGGAACCCGCTCCCGCGCAAAAACCGAAATACGAACGACCATCGGAACCGAATGACGCGAATTCAGCCGGTGACGCGCCAGACAGGATAAAGACACAAACAGCCGAAGAGGCGACGCCGTGAGAGTCGCGATAATGCGAAGCGGGCGAAACGTCGACCGTGCGTCGCTTGCGTACGCGTCGCGCGTAGCGCGCAGGCTCGCTCTGTGCACGGGCATTACGCTCGCGCTTTCGCTATCGCACTGCGGTTTTTTCGCACAGCCGCGAGTCAGCGAAGCTTATCTTGAAAATTTCGCGCCGGAAGACGAAGTCGAATGCCTGGTCACCTGGCCCATACACGCCGTGGCCCTGCCCCTGACCGCAACCATCGACCAGGGCGCGCGCACCGTCGAGGCGACCGTGCCGGCCGGACGCGACGCCTGGGATTTCGTCCTGCTGGAGTTCAGCGACGACAATCTCATGCTGTCGCGCACACTGGCGGTGCCGAAGCTGCTGATCACGCCCGGAATTTTCGTCGGCTCCTACCTGACCCGCTGGTTCTATCCGCTCGACGATGACGACCGCCCCTTCGGCGAGTACGATCATCAAGACGATAAACAGCCGGGCGAGAACGAGGAAAGCGGGTACGAAGAGTACGATGCTGGAGCGGGCGACTACGACCAGGGCGAGTCGTCACGCGAAAAGCGCCCGCCGTCGCCGTCGGATCCGGATCGCGCGTCAGGACCGCGCGAAGTCGAGGCGGCCGCGGATTCTACATCGGATGCTTCCCGCGACGATTGATATTGCCCGAAAGCCGTCGACGCCGCGAGCGTCAACACAGCGTCCGAAATCCCGAACGCAAGCCACAGAGGCAGCCCGGATAGCGCGAGCCGCAGGGCCGTCGCCTGTAAATCGATCGCCGACGATTCGGCCCCGTCGGTCGCGAAAAACAACTCGAAGAGGTCGCCGTAATCGATGGCTGAAAGAGTCGCGATCAGCTCCGCGTTCAGCCACAGCGACAGCACCGCGCTCAGTACGATCGCCGCGAGCGTAAGGGCCAGGGTCGCGACGAACAGAACGGCGTAGACCGCCAGGAGCGCGACCAGGCGGGAGCCGCTGAGAAAATCCAGCGCGGCAAGCAGTTCGCGGACGCGCGGTCCGGCGGTCGCGAACATCGGCGCGAAGACTGCGAAAAGCAACAGCAGCGCGAGCCCCGGCAAACCCAGGGCCAGAAAGCCGACGAAAACGATAAAGCGAGTCACGGCAAAGCTGATCGCATACAGCGGCCAGGCCAGCAGCACGTCGCTTATCGCCGACGCGAACGCAGTCCGACCGCGCACCAGATCTACAGTGCGTCGCGCGACGACGAGTTTCGCGAGCGTTCGCACGGCCAGCATTCCCGCGCCGACCAGCAAGCAAGCCTGCGCGATCAGCCAGACGTGCTCCGCGAAAAACAGAAACGCGTCGCCTGCAATATCGCCCCTGAAGTCGGCAAAATCGCTCAGCGAGATAGCCTCGAGCGAATAGAGCGATTCCCGCAGGAGCCATTCCAGGCTGTAATAGACGACGACCAGGGTGGCCAGCCCCTGCAGCAGGCCGGCCGCAATCAGTGTGAACGGAATTCGTAAAGCGGTATCGAATATCGCACGAAAGAGAGGACCCGGCTCAAGAGAACCGTCGTCCGGCCCGTGCCGATTTTGTTGTGTCACCGGGTCGCTCACGTTTCGTCCTGGGGGCGCCTGATGCGCCGCCGATCAGCGACGCTTTTTGCGGGACTTGCGCCGTTTGCTTGCGCCGCCGCTGGAGACCGTGCGGGCTTCGCCGCCGGCGTTCCGGGCGCCGTTCCCCGGCCCCATCCCCGACATGGCCTGGCTCTGACCGTTGCCGCCTCCGGCGCCGCTGAACGAATCGACCGAAGCGTGCTGCGCGACCCCCTTATCGCGGCGGCGGGGCTGCGGATTCTCTTCGGGAGTGACCGGACCTTCAATGCGTACGCGAAAGAGATTGCTCGTGACCTGATCTTTGATCGATGCGACCATCTCGTCGAAGAGGCGAAAGCCTTCCAGCTTGAATTGCACGAGCGGCTGCCGCTCGGAATAGATCGTCGTCCAGACCCCTTCGCGCAACTGGTCCATCGCGTAGAGGTGCTCTTTCCAGCGCGCGTCGATTACGTCGAGCGCGAGGCGGCGTTCAACATAATTGAAGCCTTCCTCGCCGACTTCGGCGGCTTTTTCGCCGTAGGTCGCCTTCGCCTGGTCGAACACTTTGTTGAACACGGTGAGCTGCGGGTTGCGGTCGCCTTCAAATTCTTCGGAATTGAGTTCCACCGGCAGCGCCAGTCCCAACTGCAGCCACTCGTGTAGACCTTCCAGATCCCAGCGGGTCGAGTCATTGGTTTCACAGAATTCCAGAATGCGGTTTTCAATCACCTCTTCAAACCAGGTGAACAGATGTTCGCGCAGGCTCTCATTATCCAGAACGATATTACGTTCTTGATAGATAAACTCGCGCTGGCGGTTCATGACTTCGTCGTACTCGAGCAGATGCTTGCGAATATCGAAGTTGTGGCTTTCGACGCGCTTCTGCGCCCGTGCGATCGCCCGGTCGACCATGCCGGCTTCGAGTTCCTGACCGTCGACCATGCCCAGCCGCGCCATCAGGTTCTTGATGCGCTCGCCTCCGAAGATGCGCATGAGATGGTCTTCGAGGCTCAGATAAAAACGGCTGGAACCGGGATCGCCCTGACGACCGGCGCGGCCCCGTAACTGGTTGTCGATCCGGCGCGATTCGTGGCGTTCGGTGCCGAGAATGTGCAGACCGCCGGCTTCTTTCACCAGGTGATGCTGCTTCAACCAGATCTGCGAGCGCTCGTGAATCTCTTTGCAGAATTTGCGGTCGTTCGAGTTGTCGACTTTATGCAGCGCGACTTCCGCTTCGTCGAATTGCTTTTTGAGCATATTCGTGCGAAATTCGTCGAGCGGGTCGCCCGTTTCGCATTCGAGTTTTTCGAGATCGTCGAGATACAGCGGATAACCGCCGAGCACAATGTCCGTACCGCGGCCGGCCATGTTGGTGGCGACGGTAATCATGCCGGGTTTACCGCCTTCGCGCACGACGTCCGCTTCGCGTTCGTGATGCTTCGCGTTCAGTACGTTGTGAGGAATGCCGTGTTTCTTTAAGAGTGCCGAAAGGAATTCGGAGAGTTCGACCGAGATGGTGCCCACCAGCACCGGTTGCTGGCGTTCGCGACAGTCCAGGATCTCTTCGATGATCGCGTCGAATTTTTCCTGCTGGGTGCGATAGACCCGGTCGGGATAGTCGATACGCGCGACGGGCACGTTCGTGGGAATCACGACGACGTCGAGCTTGTAGATTTTATTAAATTCCGTGGCTTCGGTGTCGGCGGTACCGGTCATACCCGAAAGCGTATTGTACATGCGAAAGAAATTCTGAAAGGTGATGCTCGCAAGCGTCTGGGTTTCTTGTTTTACTTCGACCCGCTCTTTCGCTTCTAAGGCCTGGTGCAAACCGTCGCTGTAGCGGCGGCCTTCCATCATACGGCCGGTGTGTTCGTCGACGATGACGACGTCGCCGTCGCGCACGACGTAGTCGACTTCGTCTTTGAAAATCAAATGGGCTTTCATCGCCTGATTCACGTGGGCGACCAGCTCCTGATTTTCGGGACTGTACAGGTTTTCGACCCCGGTGATCTCTTCGAGTTCGCGCACCCCGTCTTCGGTTAAGAAAACGTTGCGCGATTTTTCGTCGATGTCGTAGAGCCAGCCGCGTTTCACGTGCGGCTCTTCTTTACCTGGCTCCACTTCCGGCTCCGGCGCGGGACCGTCGCGGCTGATACGTGATTCTTCCGCCTGAACCAGGCGGCGAATGCTTTTGTCGACGACGCCGTACTGCGCGGTATTCTCTTCAGTCGGGCCGGAAATAATCAACGGCGTCCGGGCTTCGTCCACGAGAATCGAGTCCACCTCGTCCACGATGGCGAAATTGTGACCGCGCTGCACGCGAAAGTCTTTATCGGTCGTCATATTATCGCGCAGATAATCGAAACCGTATTCGTTATTGGTGCCGTAAGTGATATCGCAGGCGTACGCCTTCTGGCGTTCGGTGTGATCCAGATTGTGCTGAATGATGCCGACGCTCATCCCCAGGAAATCAAAGATCGGCTGCATCCACTCCGCGTCGCGACGGGCCAGATAGTCGTTCACGGTGACGACGTGCACGCCGTCGCCGGAAAGCGCGTTCAAGTAGATCGGCGCAGTCGAAGTGAGGGTCTTGCCCTCCCCTGTTTTCATCTCCGCGATTTTGCCTTCGTGCAAAACGATGCCGCCGATCAACTGCACGTCGAAGTGACGCATACCCAGAGTGCGCCAGGCGACTTCCCGTACGGTGGCGAAAGCTTCCGGCAGGATATCGTCGAGGGTTTCGCCGGCGGCCAGGCGTTCCTTAAAGCGCGTGCTCTGGGCGGCCAGCTTTTCGTTCGAGAGCCCGCGCATCTCGTCTTCCAGACCGTTGATGCGGTGAACGAGCGGCGTCAGGCGTTTGATATCGCGTTCGTGCTTGGTGCCGAATACGAGATTGATTGCTTTTTGAAACATGGGGATTTAGTTGTGCCGTATTTCGCTATTTAAAGGAAAAGAACGGTTGGTCTGGGAGCAGGGTTTCGCGAGCGGGACGTCCAGGCGACCCTTTTTTTATGTCGGATTCCCATCGACACATCGACGGGCGTCGGAGATTCTGCCTGCGCTGCAGGACAAATTTCAATGAATCGGTTCGAAAAAAGCGCATTCATCGCCCTCGTGATCGGCGCCTGCGTGGCCGGCAGCTTCTGGCTGACCGGACGCTCCCTGGCGAAGACCCGGGTGCTCGAAGCGATGAACGGACGGCTCATCTTCACCAGCGCCTCGTACGTCCGACCCGACGGCCCCGCAGCTCGCCTGCTGGTGGACGGAGATCCCAGAACCGCGCTTCCGGATTTGAACTCGGGACGCTACGGCGCGCCGGGCCCGGACGCGGCTTCAGGGACCGGCGACGCCGATGCGGGCCGGCCCTGGCCCTGGACTCCCGGCCGGCCTTTCGTCCAGCTCCAGGTCGGGCTCACGCATTCGCCGGACCGACCGCCGCGGTCGAATCCGCTGCGGTCCATGCGAATCTGGTCCGGGGACGGGTCCACTCCGGAGGCTTTTGCGAAATCCGGCCGTCCGAAAACGATCCGGCTGATCTTCTTTCGCCAGCAGGTCGTCGACCTGGATCGCGAATACCGCCTGCCGGAAGAGCCGGTCTTCTGGCGGGAGCGCGTCGTGCGTTTGCGGGATCGATCCGGCGCGCAACGCGTGGAACTCGGTTTTCTGGAAGAAGCTCCCGAATCGCCGGGATTCCCGCGCGAAGTGCAGGAGATCTGGCTGCGACTCGAGATTCTGGATTATTACCCCGGCAACGACCCGCGACTACGCGATGCGATCGCCCTTTCGGAACTGGAGTTTGAGTTTCGTCAGCCGCCTCCGAATTCCAGGAGCCGCTTCGATTCATGAGCGCGACCGCGAATAAAGCCAAAGCCAAAACCCGGAGCGATGCCGGTGACGCCGATTCGCCGGGCAAGCTGAGCGGTAAACGCGCCTGGGTGCGCAGCCGCGGCCGTAGTCTGGGTGAAACCGTGTGGAAACGCGCCGGCGTGCTCTACCATATCCTGCGCGCGGCCACCGAAAAATTTCTGGCGGACAACTGTACGGTCCGCGCAAACGCCATCGCCTACGCCATCGTGGTTTCGATTATCCCGGTCTTTACCGTCCTGATACGCTTCGGCAATTTCGATCAGGCCGACATTCGCTCAAACCTGGCGGGTTTCCTGGCGGCCTACGGCTTAACCGAAACCAACGAACTCTTATCGATCATCGATCAGATATTAAAAAACGCCGACGCGATCGCGGGAGTCGGCGTCATCTTTATCATTTACGCCGCCACGAATTTACTCGTTCACTTAGAAGACTCGTTTAACTTCATCTATCGCGCGCGACGGGCTCGCCCGCTGATCTATCGCTTTTCGCTCTATATTGCGGCGCTCGCGATTTTACCGACCCTGGTGATCGTCGCGACGCGCGGCGCGTCGTTTTTTCTGAACCAGATCCGGCCGCCGAACTTAAACCACGTATTAAAAGTGGACGACCGCTACTGGATCACGGCGAGCAACGGAATATTAAGAACGACGACCGAGGACCGGATTCAAAAGGACGGCGGCGATTTTTCCGAAACGAATCTGCGTACCGTGGTTATCCAGGACACCCGCTTCCGCGATCTGTACATCGATGCAGAATCCTACGTGAAACGTATCGGCGACGCGGCGACCATCATCAGCAAAGAATATCCCGGCGCGCCGATCGATACCGAAGATTTCTTTTCGCTGTACCGGGCGGGCTACGGCGCTGGCACGCTCTTCGTCGTTTCGCGCACCGGAGTCCTGTTTTATTCGAACGACGCGGGGCGCACCTTCGACTATCACAAGCTGCAGTTTAAGTCCGGCAACGGCAGCCGCGATCCACGCGTCGACGACATGCACGTCACCGAAGACGGGCGGGTGCTGATTCTGGTCACGGTGGGTTCGCGCTCGGGTCTTTTGATGCGCACCGGAGACGGCGAAGACTTCGAAGACTGGAGCTACAAACCCTTCGACGGCATTTACCGCCACATGTTTTCGATCAACAATATTTCGCCGGACGCCAGGAATATCTTTCAGAACGGCATCTATATCGCCGGCAAAGGCCGCTACCTGTATTCGACGGACGGCGTGCGCTGGATCGGCAGCTTCGAAGAGCGACTGGGCGGCGCCTCGGTGGGCATCACGTCGATGAGCGCCGACAGCGACGGCAATATGCACTTCGGCGGCGCGAACGGCGCCTTCTGGAAAAACGCGAACGGCACGCGTACGTCTCCCAGCCTGCGGGCCGAATTCGATCAGGCCGTGCGCGGCGTGGCCATCGACGAAACGGGCGAAGGTTTATTGTACGGCGCGAACGGCCTCTTTCGTTATACGCGCGACGGCGGCCGGACCTGGCTCATGACGAAGACGGACGCCTTAGAAGACGTAAGTTTCTTGAGTCATACGATCATGTCCGACGGAAGCATCCTGCTGACCGGCGAAGAGGCCTCCCTGATTCATATCGCGAACCCGCGCCTGCTCGACCGGCGCGACGAAAACGGTTACCAGTACGTCGACTATCAGAATACCGACGTGCTCGCGCGTTTCCATCGCCTGAGAGCGCTGCTTTTGCGATTCGTGCTCGGCATCTTTTTGCTCCTGACGATTTTCGCGCTGATCGCGCCGGCCTACGCGCTCGTGCCGTACGCCACCGTCGACTGGAAGTCGGCCAGCGTGGGCGCGGCCATTACCACGGTCGCCCTGCTCGCCTTTATCATCATCTTTCGCGTATGGGTCGGCGGTTCGACGACGACCGGCGTCATCTACGGAGTCTGGGCCGCGGTGCCGCTGGGCCTGCTGGTCATCCTGGCTTCGACCCAGATCATCCTCTTCGGTCTGGAAGTCGCGTACGTAATTCAGAATCCCTATCTGTACAAAGGCGCGCTGGGCCAGAACGAAAGCGACCAGGAAGAAAGCGATTCGCTGCTGTGGAATTTCTTGCTGCTCATTTCGCTGACCTATCACCACCTCTACGATCGCAAGCGACCGCTGACCAACGAACAGGCGCTCAGATTTTTCCAGCGCGACGTGTCCCGTCTGGAGTATACGCGCGACAAGCTGGTGCAGACCGGAGTGATCGGCTACGATTCGAACGCGGGCGAATTCTTTCCGGTACGGCCGCCAAGTGAAATCAAAATCAGTCAGCTGGAACGCACGATCATCGAATCCGCCCTGAAGATGCCGGAAGGCGCGTTCTCCAGCCGATTCAGTTCGCGGGTCAAAAAACTGCAGAAAGGAATTCTCGACCAGCTCGAACGCGCCGCGGGGGACCTCTCGATCGCCGACCTGCTGCCGCTGCTCAAAGGCGCATCCGGTCGCGGACTGAGCGGCAAGAAAGCCGGCGCTAAAGGCGCGGCGAAGAGCCGCAAGAAAACGCGCTGAGACGCCATCGGAGAAATAGAACGAAGCGTCGACGACCGGGCGCACCCCGGCGCATCGTATGACTGCAGCGCCCTGTAGACTCTCCAGACTCTCTAAACTCTCTGGACTTGCAGCCGGACCGCCGAAATCTGGGTTCCATTATGGCACAATTTCCCGCTTCAACATTCGAAGAGCTGGCGCCTTCCAGCGCCTACGACGGCTCGAATATTTTGCGGCCCGACTACGGCCGCTACTTAGAGGACTTCCGCGAAGGCGACGTCTTCCTGCACCCGCGCGCGTTCACTGTCGACCGCAGCTTCGCGCAGGAGTACGCGACGGTTTTTCACGACGCCTGTCCGCTGTTTTTGAGCGCGCCCTACGCCCAGGCCCACGGCTTCGCCGATATGCTCGTGCATCCCATGCAGGTTTTTAATATCGTTCTGTCCCTGGGCGTTCAGAACAACTCTGAGAAGGCGATCGCCAACCTCGGCTACTATAACGTAAATTTTTTACAGCCGGTCTATCCCGGCGACACGATCACCGCGCGCTCGAAAGTGCTTTCGCGTAAAGAACGCGGCGAAGGCAAGCCCGGCATCGTGCACGTGCGCACCCTGGGCCTGAATCAAAAAGAAGAAGTCGTAATTCAGTACGAACGCAAGATTATGATTCCCCCGCGCGGACCCGGCGAAGGACGTCCCGGCCAACCCGACGCGCCGTTTCCGGAAATCGCATCGCCGCAGATTACGCTGCCGGATTTCAAGGCGCCCGGCGCGAGCATGGACGGTCTGACCGGCGACGACACCTACTTCGAGAATTTCAAAGCGGGCCAGATCATCGTGCACAAGAATATGCGCACGATCACCGACGAACACGTGCCCTGGACCTATCGCATGGGCAACACCCATCCGCTGCACTACGACCGCCTGTATTCAATGGGCCTGTCCGGTCCGATGAGCGGCGAGCCGATCGTCTACGGCGGTCTGGTCTTCGCCTGGCTGATCGGCCTCGCCAGCCGCGATACGACCGAAAATATGCTCTTCGATCTGGGATACACGGAAGGCTATCATACCCAGCCGGCGATCTCCGGGGATACGGTCGGCGCCATTTCGCGCATTCTGGCCGTCGAAGACGGACCGGTCGCGGGCACAGGCGTCGCGCATATCCAGTTTATCGGCGTCAAGAATATGAAGACCGACGAAGCACTCGAAAAATTCGGCGAAGAATTGTTTATCAAAGAAAACGCCAAAAAAGGCATGGGCAAAGACAAGATCCCGACCAAGATTTTTGAAATCGAACGCCGGGTGCTGCTCAAAAAGAAAAGCTGAGCGGAACCGGAGCGCGCGGACGCAGCTGAGACTGCGCGCCTGGAATTTTCGGAGTATTCGGAACGCCGTATGCGAATCGCAAGAGACATCGAAGGCCTCAAACAGAACGGGGAATTCGACGTCGTCGTGATCGGCGGCGGAGTAACCGGCGTCGCCATCGCGCGCGAAGCCGCCGGCCGCGGTCTGCGCACAGCCTGTTTCGAAAAGAACGACTTCGGCTGCGCGACGAGCGCGGCCACGTCGAAATTACTGCACGGCGGTTTACGTTATCTGGCGAACCTGGAATTCGGCATCGTGCGCGAATCCCTGGTCGAACGGCGCATTCTCGGCTGCGCCGCGCCGCATTTAGTCCGGCCGCTGAAATTTTTGGTGCCGATCTACGCGGGCGAAAAACCCACCCGCCTTGAAATGAAAATCGCCCTGCTGCTCTACGAAGGGCTCGGCTTCGATCGCAATCGAGGCGTCGCTGAAGACAAATATCTACCCCGCCATTCCTGGCTGTCGCGCGAAGATGTTCTGCGCCTGGAACCCGGCGTCCATTCACGCGGTATGTCCGGCGGTGAACTCAAGGGCGCCTACGTCTACTACGATTACCAGAGCGTTTATCCCGAACGTTTGCTGCTCGATTGGGCCCTGACCGGCGAAGCGCAGGGCGCCCAGTACTTCAATCACTGCGAAGTCGTCGAACTAAAACGCGCCGACAACGGAGGCGACGGCCAGGCAGGCGATCATAGAAGCGAACGCATCGCAAGCGCGACCGTGCGCGATACGCTCGGCGGCGAAAGTTTTGCAGTTCGCAGCCGGCTGTTTATCAACGCATCCGGTCCGTATATGGATTTCGTGTTGCAGCTGGCAGACTTCGAATCACCGCCCATTCAGCGTTCGACCGGCGTGCATTTGATCACGGATCCGCTCTTTGATCCGAAAAAGGACCACACGGTTTTTATTAAAGGCCGGCGCAACGATCAGTTTCTGATTTTGCCCTGGCAGGGCCGGTCATTAATTGGCCCCACCGACGTGCCGTATGCCGATCATCCCGACCGGCTCGTCGCGCGCGACGAAGAAATCGACGCGCTCGCGGCCGATCTCGAAGCCGCGCTCCCGGACGGCGTCTTTCGCCGCGATATGATTCGCCACGTCATTACGGGCATTCGTCCACTCGTACAAATTGTTCCCCAAACGGGCGGTCCTGGCTCCGCGGCCCGCGGGGCGGGCTCAGGCACGCGCGCCATCTCGCGCAAAAGCGAAATCTATGATCATGCTCCCGTTCTGCAGGGGCTGCTGTCGGTCGGCGGCGGTAAGTGGACGACGTCCCGCGCTCTGGCCGCACAGGTACTGCCCGTCGCGGAAAAAAAACTGAACGACTTCGACAAAAACGCGGCGAAACACGGCGGGCCGGAAACGGCGCGTCGCTCGCGTCAAAAAACGAAATTCGACAGTCGGCGCGACGCCTTCGTCAGCGCCCCCGGTTTCGGCGAATCGGCCCAGGAGTACGCCGCCTTCGCCGTACGCGAATTCGCAACGACCGGCGTTCCGGAAAACGTGCACCGTCATCTGATCACGATCTACGGCACGCGTCACACCGAAGTGCTGGATCTCGTTCGCGAACAGCCCGGTCTCGCGCAGCGCATCGCCCAGGATTCCGACTCCGACTGCCTCGATATCTTCGCACAGCTGGACTACGCCGTGCACAATGAGAGCGCCCGCAGTCTGGACGATCTCGTTCGCCGACGGCTCACTCTGGGAATGCTGGAACGCCCGGGCGATCGCGTGCTGGAAAGCATTGCGGCTCACGCCGCGGTATTGCTGGACTGGGACGCCGCGCGGATCCGGCAAGAAATCGAAAACCTGGCGCGCTTCTATCCCATCCCGATCGGCGGCTGAAATACTGCTTTACACCGCTTCGATCACGCTTCATTGGAAGGAGTGCAAGGGGAAAGTTCGCAGCAAACGCAGACCGTGCGGCTGGTCATCGTCGAGGCGGATCCGGAAGCGGGCGCGCGCCTGGCCGAACGCCTGACCGGGCTGGGATACGAAACGGCGGCCTGGTTCGCGGACGGCAGCGCGGCCCGGCAGTATCTGAGCGACGGAGAACGCAGCATCGATCTGGCTCTGGTCGATACTGAAGCCGCGGGCGAACCGGCGCGCCTGAGCCTGGCGAATCAGCAGACCCTGCCCGTGATTTGTCTGGTTCCGGAAGACGAAGCGCGCGCGGATGCGGCCTTCGAACGGGTGCGACGATACGAGCCGTATGCCTGCCTGGCGCAACCCGTCCGGGATACGGAGCTCAGGACGACGATCGAACTGGCGCTGCAAACGCATCGGCGCGAGCGCAGTCTGGCCAAGGCCGAAGACTGGTATCCCCTCGCGGGTCGCACGAATCTGGAAGGTTTCTGGCACTGGGACATCGCGGAGAATCGCATGAGCTTTACGCTGCGCTCCGCGCTGCTGCAGTCGGCGACCGATCAGACGCATACCATCGAGGAATATACGCAGCGCGTACATTCCGAAGACCGGGTTCACTTTCAAAACGATCTGCGCGAACACCTCGCGGGGGATTCGCCGTTCCTCGACAATATTCACCGCCTGACCGGCGACGACGGCGCACCCCGCTGGATTCAGTGTACGGGCATCGCCAGTCGCGACGCCGCGGGGATCGCGCGGTCGGTCAGCGGATCGATCGGCGATATCACCGGTCGCAAAGAAACCGAAGAATCGCTCTCCGAAAGCCGGCGTTTTATCCAGGGCATCACCGAAGCCATTCCGGCCATTCTGTACACGTACGACGTCGTCGAGCAGCGCATCATCAATATCAATCAACTGGCGGAAGAGATTCTGGGCTACAGCACCAGCGAAATCGTAGCGCTCGGTCGGGGAATCTTCGATCGAATCGTGCTGCCCGAAGACCGCCATCGGGTCCCCGCCACTCAGGAGAATTACGCGAGCACGCGACCGGGCGCGATTCTGGAATCGGAAATCCTATTCTTGAGCGGGAACGGCGAACGCCGCTGGCTTTCAGTACGCGAACTGGTCTATCTTCGCGATCCCCGGGGGCAACCGTTGCAGGTAATCGGCACCGCCCAGGACATCACCCGGCGCAAGGACGCGGAACTCGATCTGATTCAGGAAAAAGAATGGCAGGTCGTCACGCTGCACGCGCTGGGCGACGGCGTGATTACGACCGATCGACAGGGGCGCGTGATTTCGATGAACCCCGCCGCGCGGCGGTTGTGCGGCTTCCAGTCTCTGGGCGAAGCGGCGGGGCGAGGTATCGACGAAATCTACGAGCTGCTGGACGAACGCAGCGGCGAGCCTTTGCCCTGTCCCGTGAAACGCGCGCTGGACACGGGCGAAAGCGTGGAATACTTCGCGGGTCTGCGCATGCTCACCGAAGACGGGCGTAAACCCAACGTAAGCCTCACGGCCAATCTGCTGCGCGACGACGAACAAAAGACCATCGGCGCGGTCGCGGTGCTCCGGGACGAAACCGAGAAAGTTCGCACTGAACGCGAAATGCGCAAGATCCAGGCGCTGGATTCGCTCGGCATTCTCGCAGGCGGCATCGCGCACGACTTCAACAACGTCATGACCGCGATTCAGAATCATATTACGCTCGCGCGTATGCATCTGAATGAAACGGCCGTCGTTGAACATCGCCTGCGCGAAGCCGAAAAAGCCCTGAACCGGGTACGCGGCCTGACGCGACAGCTGCTGACCTTCGCGCGTGGCGGCGATCCGATCAAACGCACGATCGCGGTCGGACCGCTGGTCCGCGAATCCGCGGATTTCGTACGCCAGGGCAGCGCCGTTCAAATCGAATACGAAATCGCCGACGCTCTGTGGCCGGCGGATCTGGACGAAACCCAGTTCAGTACGGTCATCAACAACCTGGTGATCAATGCGATTCACGCGATGCCCGGCGGCGGCGTAATTTCCGTATGCTGCGAAAACGTCCAGCGCGCGCTTGAATCGACGCGGGATTCAGCGGAATCTTTGCCGGGCGGACGCTCGGCCGCCGGCCGCCACGATTTCGTTCAGCAGTTTCCCAACGATTTTCCAGGGGAGTTTCTGACAGAGTCGCACTATCTTTTGATCAGCATCGTCGACGAGGGCGGCGGAATATCGCCTGAGAATCTGGAGCGCATATTCGATCCGTATTTCACGACGAAAGAAACCGGCACCGGCCTTGGATTGTCCAGCGCCTACTCGATTATCAAACGGCACGCCGGTTTGCTGCGCGCGCATTCGCAACCCGGCCAGGGGACCCGCTTCCAGATCTTTTTGCCGGCCAGACCCGGCGCCAGCGTAGCCGCCCGCGACGTCCGCGAAGACGAAAGCGAAGACCTGAGCGTCGGCGCCGTCAAATCCGCCGAACCCGGCGCCTCCTTCAAAGCCGGCGAAGCGCGGCTGCAGGACGCGCATGCGGATCAGGCGCAAAGCGGCGCCGGACGCATCTTAATCATGGACGACGAAGAGGATATTCGCGAAACCCTGAGTCTGCTGCTCGAACGCCTGGGTTACCAGGTGGTCGCCGAAGAGGACGGCCGCACCGCCCTCGATCGCTTTCGCGGCGCGCTGCAGGACGACAATCAGCCCTTCGATCTGGTGATTCTGGATCTCACGGTGCCGGGCGGCATGGGCGGATTGGAGGCGGCGCGGGCAATGCAGGCCTTATCCGGCAGCGACGCGCGCTTTATCGCGAGCAGCGGTTACTCCGACGATCCGGTGATCGCGAACTACGCGGCTTACGGCTTCGCGGGAGCGCTCGCGAAACCCTTTCGCATGAAGGAGCTTTCGCGATTGATCGAAGGGATCCTGGGAGACACGGCCCGGACCGGCGCGACGTCGTAATCGCCGGCCGGCACGCGCGGCTCTAATCGCCGCGGGTACCGGGGCGATTAGAGCCGGGGACGATCTGCATCGCCGTAAGCGCTCGAGTCATACGGCCCGGAAGAGCCGGTGGCCTGGCTGCGCACTCGATTCAGGATGCTCAGCGCGAATTGAAAGCGCGACTCGCCTTCGATTTGCGCACGCGTCTGGCCCGCAGAGAGGGGTCCCAGAAAATTGTATTCCAGCACGAGCGGAGCGCGGCGAAAGAACATGGTCTCGGGCGTGCCGGTGATCAAACCGTCGCGAGCCGAAACGCGAAAATTATCGCTCATGACCATCATCGGCGCGGCGATTCCGTAGCGCGCGACGTCCGCCTGCAGACGCGCGGCGATCGCCTGGACTCGCTCCGCCCGCGGCGCGTCCGAACTCAAATCCAGTCCATGGTCGGCCGGGTTCGCCGTCGCCACGATGTACATGGCCACACCCAGATCGCGCGCGCGCTGGTAGAGCAGATTCAGCGCCGGCAGCTCCTCGATGCAGGGTCCGCAGGTCGGGCTGTAGACATTGAGCACCAGCCCGGGGCTTTCCAGGTCCGCCAGGCGCACAGCCGCACCGGCGGCGCCGGATTCCTGCACCAGCGGCTGCCCCTGCCATTCCTGGACGCCGAAGTTACTGCGAACCTCGGGACGACAGGCGAAGAGAAGCAAGACCGGAAGAATCAGAAACAGCGCGAAAGCGAAACGACCGCGGCGGCTTGCGACGGGGTTGGCGATAGAAAATGCATTCATGATGGGGACAGGAAAACGAAAACCGCCCCGAATTGCAGGCTTTTTCCCGCTCGGCAGACAAAAAGATTGACGCTATAACGCCCGCGCCGGATTCGGTATACTGCAAGATTACGCCCCATGTCAAAAGATTTCGAGATCTCCAAACTCCTGGATCTGTCCCGGGAACAAAAATACGCCACCACGGTCGCCGCGTTCGAAGTGATCGATATGCTCGAGCAAATCGACGTTCCACGCAAGATGGCCAACCGCAAACCGGCCGTGAAAGCCATGAACGCTCTTTTCGAGCAGACCGTGCAGTGGGACTATATCGGCGACGAAGCTCGCGAAGCTCTGGCCGCGGAACTCGAAAACTCCCGCCGGGCGAACCTCGACGCGGTCTTCGGCAACGCGAGCGCCAGCGATACAGCGGCCCTTGCGGGCAGCGCCGACGCGATCGGTTCCGAAGCCTTCAACACGATGGCCGAGGGCGATGCCGGCGAAATGGAAGGTTTCCAGTCCGGTGAAGCGGACGAAGGCGCCTTCGGCGACGCAACCGGCGGCGCGGACTCAGACGCATCCGACGACGATGATGACAACGACGACGACGATAGCGACGATTCCTACGACGATGACGACGACGACCGCGATTTCGATTTCGGCGACGGCTCCGCAGACTGAGCGGCCGGGGCGGTAAACTGCTCTATCGCGACTCTACTCCCCGACTACCCGGTCCGCTTTCAGGCCAACCCTGACGAATCCGGGAATCTGACGGGGGCCCAGGGCCTGCTGCATTCCGCTCGCAATCCCGCGCGCGAAGCGCAACGGATCGCGCAAAATTTTCATCCACATCTGCGTTCGGTAGAAAGTGATGCCGACTCGTGCCTGATCATCGGCTGCGGCTGGGGGTACATCGTCGAAGCGCTGCTCGGCCCGCCGGCCGAATCGGATGCGCAGAATTCGACTGAGCCACCGAATGTGCCGCTCGTTCGCCGGCCGGACCGGCTGATCTTTTTCGAACCCCTTGCATCGGCGTACGAGTGTCTGCAAAGCACCGGACGCCTGGCGTCGCTGGAAGCACTGGGGGCCAGCATCACGAACGACCCGGGGCGCTTGCTGGAATTCGCGCGCGAGAATCAGGCGCACGCTCCGGCGATTTTAGTTCTGCCCGTTTACCAGCGGCTCTTTCCCGAACTGGAATCCGCGCTGCGCGACCAACTGGCGAACGCCGGATTCCCGGACGCGGCGGCCCACAAAAGCCGCGAAACTGCCAGCGCCACGACCTCCGCACAAGGCCCGGCCGGGGCGGCTGCACCCGGGGCGAGCGTCGACCGCGCCACCGGAGGTCGTTTTCTGCGGCAGTGGACGCGCAACGCCATTCTGCGAATCGGCGATGCAACCACGCCGGCGCAGGCAGCTCTGGAATTTCTTGTACCGCCGCGATCGGAAGACGACTCCCGAAGTTCCGTGCATACAATAGAATCGGCGGATCGTTCTCCGGCACCGGAGCTGCTCTATTGCGGAGCCGGCCCACGATTGCTGTACGATCTGGGACTGGCCCCGGCCCCGACCGCTTCAGTAAGACTGAATAGGAAACGCACCGTCGGCAGCGGCGACGTGCAACAGCAGCGCATCGAAGCTTTGCGGCGACGTTTCTTTATTGTCGCTGCGGATACAGCGATCGCACCGCTGCTGGCGGCCGGAATCACTCCGGACCTGGCGATCTCCGTGGACAGCGGTCCGGGCACCTATTACCATCTACTTGCAGCCCGCCAGCTGCCGGGCGACGACGCGCCCGCCGGCCAGCAGCGCTTCGGATTTCCGGTCCTGAGCAATCTGGCGGGTTCCCGCTGCCTGCCGCTCTTTTTCGAACGCTGTCTGTACTATCGAAGCACTATGCCTCTGGACCAGTGGCTGGGGGAAGGCCCACTGAGTGCGATCCCGGAACTGAATAATCCGTCCCGCAACGCCGTCGGGCTGGCTCTGCATATCGCGCGCACGCTGGGGGTGCGCTCCGTAAAAATCGCGGGCGCGAATTTTCAAAGCCTGGGGCGACTGACCCACGCGCGCGGCACCGGCTACAGCGAATTCGCGCGCGAACGGCTGCATCGTCTGTATTCAATCGAAATGTACCAACCCGGCGGCTACGCGACCCGCTCCGGCCCGGCGAAGGGCGGGAAACGCACTCAGAAAAACGAGGTCAGTTATCAAAACGCGCTGCGCATGGCCGCGAGTTTTGGACTCGAGTTCGCGGAGCTCGAAACCAGCGCCGACCATTCGGGCGCTTCGTCTCCGAGCGAGGCGGACCAGCCCGAAGAATCCGGCACGACTGCCGGCCTGCCGCCGGCGACGACTCCGCGACCGCTGCCGGCCGGCGCGGTGCACGCGTTGTATAAAAGTGAGCTGGGCGATTTTCTGCGCGCCACCCGTCCGCAACTGAATGAAAGCGTCTTCGAAAACTGGAATTTACCCGCGGCCGACCTGGACCGCTGGTTTCGAGCCTTGAATTAATTCGGGCCGCGCAGGACGCGACTGCTTTTCTTTATATAAAGTCGAGCGACTGACCGAAGCTGAAAGCATAGATACAAGCAAGGGCCCTGGAGTGGAGGCAATCTGTTATGATCATACCCAAGAAAAACGTTCTGAACGATACCGAAGTCCGCGAGCTTACCGAGATTGTCGCCGAATTCGACTGCACCGTCACTCCGATCATCGGCGCGACCCGCACCATTTTCGCCATTCGCGGCGACGAACGCCACGAGCTGATGATCAATCGCATCGAAGGTCTGGATTATATCGATCGGGTCGACACGATTCAATCGCCCTACAAGCTCATGGACGCGCAGTCCGAGCTGGCGAACCATGAAATCTCGATCGGGGGCCGCGTACTGGGCCGCGATCTGTTAATCGTAGCCGGACACTGCACCGTCGATCCCAAAAACCCGCAGTACTTTCTGGAAACCGCCCACGCGGTGAAAGAAGCCGGAGCCCATGTGTTGCGCGGCGGAGTCTGGAAGCCGCGGACGAGCCCGCACTCCTATCAGGGCGACGCGAAAGGCATCGACGTGATTCTGCAGGCGCACGAAGAAACCGGGCTGCCGATCAATACCGAAGTCATGGATGAAGACCAGCTGCGCATCGCCATCGAGGCCGGCGCGCACATGATCCAGGTCGGAGCGCGCAACGCTTTGAATTACGCGCTCTTAAAAAAGATCGGCGAGCTGACCGGAGCGAAGGGCACGATCATCTTATTAAAACGCGGGATGCACATGGGGCCGGTCAGCGAATTTATTTCGGCCGCCGAATACATCGTCAGCGCGGGCAATCCCAACGTGGTGCTGTGCCCCCGCGGAACCGTGCCGAAACTCGACGGCTATCGCAATCATCCCGACGAATCGATCACGCCTTTACTCAAAGAGCATACCTGGGCGCCGGTCGTGGTCGATCCCTCGCACTCGGTCGGTAACGCCGACTATGTTCCGCACGCCGCACTGGCCGCCGTGGCCTACGGAGCGGACGGCCTGTGCATCGAAACCCACTGCCAGCCTTTGCACGGCATCGGCGACGATCCCAAGCAGGCCATCACTCCCGCGGTACTCGCGGATTTGATCCGGGACGCGAAGACCATCTTCGAACTCAAAGGCAAGTATCAGAGCTATCTGCCCCAGGCCGCGACCGCCGCGGGCTGAACAAAATGTTGTGGTCTTCTATGCGGGGCCGATGGTCCTGTGATTCCCGGGAGAAACGGCTTCATGGCATTTCAGGCAATTCTGGGCATCCTCGTATTCTGCGGCATCGCGTGGGCCCTCAGCGAAGATAGAAAAAACGTTCCGGTACGAATCATCTTAACGGGCCTCGGCCTCCAGCTTGTACTGGCCCTGGTGTTGCTGCGCTGGGAAGGCGCCCGCGAAGCCCTGCTCTATCTGAATCACCTGGTCACAGCCATCGACGAGGCGACCAGAGCGGGCACCTCGTTTCTGTTCGGCTATCTCGGAGGCGGCGATTTGCCTTTCGAAGAGCCCTTTCCCGGCGCCGGTTTCATCCTGGCCTTTCGAGCGCTGCCGATCGTACTGGTCATGAGCGCGCTCTCCGCCCTGCTCTTTTACTGGAAGATTCTGCCGTTGATCGTGCGGGGCCTTTCCTACGTTTTGCAAAAGGCGCTGGGGATCGGCGGCGCCCTGGGGGTCGGCACCGCCGCCAATATTTTCGTGGGCATGGTCGAGGCGCCGCTCTTTATCCGGCCGTACCTGAACAAGATGACCCGCAGCGAAATCTTCGCGATTATGACCGTGGGTATGGCGACCATCGCCGGCACGATGCTGGTACTGTACGCCCTGACGATTCAACCGATCGTGGGCGACGGAGCCCTCGGCCATCTGCTCGTGGCTTCAATCATCAGCGCGCCGGCGGCGCTCGTAATCGCCCGACTGATGGTGCCCCAGGAAGCCGGCCAGGAAACGCTCGGCGAAATGGGCGAAGCGCATCCCGCTCAGGGCGCCATGGACGCGATTACTTACGGCACCCTCGAAGGCCTCAAACTCTGGGGCAGCATTGTGGCGATGCTCATCGTTTTGGTCGCGCTGGTCAGCCTGGTGAACCAGGGGCTCGCGGCGGGAACCGCGCTCTTTTGGGGCTCCGACGCGCAGCCGATCACTCTGCAGATGATTCTGGGTTATGTGATGGCCCCGCTGGTCTGGCTGATGGGCGTCAGCTGGAGCGAAGCGCCGGCCGCCGGCCAGCTGATGGGCGTCAAAATCGTCTTAAACGAATTTCTCGCTTATATTCAGCTCGCGCAAACTCCCGAGGGAACGCTGTCTGAAACGAGCCGCCTGATTCTGGTGTATGCGATTTGCGGTTTCGCGAACCTGGGCAGCCTGGGAATTATGATCGGCGGTCTGTGTACGATGGCGCCCGAACGCCGCAGCGAAATCGTCAGCCTGGGTTTTAAGTCGATCATCTCGGGCAATCTGGCGACGATGATGACCGGTGCGATCGCGGGCATCGTCGTTTCGATTTAAACGAAACATGCGAGGCCTACGGAACCATGGGACTGCCGAAAAATCCGATTCGCCGTCGATTGTATCAGTCGACGACTTCGCTCGCGAGCGGCGTCAGCTCGATTCTATTGAGCATCTACCAGGCGACCCTCGACTACGAAATCGAAGGCGACGATTATCTGCGCATGCTCGATGCGAGCCGCAAGAACTATATCATCGCGGTCTGGCATACCTTCGTCGACGCGGCGATCTTCGGATTGCATTCGCGCGGCGTTTGCATTTATTCCGACCATCCTCGCACCCGACAGTACGAAAATTCCTGGACTCACTATTTCCGCGAGATCGGCATCAAAACCATTCGCGGCATGGGCTACGAAGTCCTGGACGCTTCGCTGGGCAAACAGTCCCAGGGCATTATCAATTTCATTAAGATTATCAAAGACGGAACTCCGGCGCTGGTCGCTCCGGACGGACCGCACGGTCCGATCTATTCCGCCAAACCCGGCGTGATCTATATGGCGCGCAAATCCGGCAGCGTGGTCGTGCCCATCGGCATGGGTTTCTCGCGCCGGGTAGTCGGTCCGAATTGGGACGACTTCGCTCTACCGCTGCCGTTTTCCCGGGTCGCATTGGTCGTAGGTGAACCGATCGAACCCGCGACAGAGACCGATGAACATTCACTGGCGGATCAATCTCTGGCGATGGAAAAACGCCTCGACGAATTGTGCTTCCGGGCGAACGATATCGTCTTCGGACGCAAATGAGAAGAATCTTCATTACCACAGTCGATCACGGCTCCGCGATCACCCTGAACATCGGCGGCCACATCGACGGTTCGACGGCTCCTGAACTGGACCGGGTCATTCGCGCCCTGATCGCCGAAGGCCGCTATCGCATTGTCGCCGATCTTAAAGAACTGGATTTCATGTCCAGCGCCGGTCTCGGCATTCTCATGGGCGCCATTCAGCAGGCCCGCGAACATCGCGGCGACATCAAACTCGCCCGGGCGAATCAGAGCATTCGCCGCCTGATCTCGGTGATGGGTTTCGACAGCATCTATCAGATTCACGACAGTGAAGAAAGCGCCCTCGCCGATTTCGCCGGTTCGGATTAGGGAGTCTTTCATTCGCATGTCCGCCCCCCGCATGACAATGATCGCCGTATACAACGGCACCGAAATCGCGCGCAGCGACGACTGCCTGCTGGTCGAAGGCAGTTATTATTTTCCGATGGACGCGTTGCAGCGGGAATTTCTGCGCCCGGGAGCCCATCGCTCGCGCTGCCCGATGAAAGGCGACGCGCAGTACTTCGATGTGCAAATCGACGGCCAGAGTCTGGCCCACGCCGCCTGGTACTACGCCAGCCCGCACGAGCGCTTCGCGCATATTCAAAACCGCGTCGCGTTCTGGCGGGGAGTCCAGGTGCTCGAAGCGGGAGAAACGCCGCGCGCGATCCCATCGACGCAGGCGCCAGAAAACGCGGCTGACCCCGCGGGCCAGGAACGCCTGTACGAATTTCTGGCGCGCGTGCCGAAAACCGAAATTCACCTGCACTTAGAGGCGCTGGTATCCTGCGAAAGCATCTATCGCCTGATGCGCGAAAACCAGGTGAAAATCGAAGGAGTCGAAAGCAACCAGGATCTGCTGCGCCGCTTCCAGGTGCGCACGCTCGAACAGTTCATCGATCTATACATCAATGTGATTCAGCCCTGCCTGCTGAAAGCCCAGGACTTCGATTTAATCCTGCGGGACGCGCGCGATTATCTGAAACGCAATCGCATCTATTACGCGGAGATTTTCTGGGCGCCCACGAAGTTTTTGCAAAACGGCCTGCGCTACCAGGACATGCTCGAGGTCCTCGACGCCGGCGCGCGGCGCATGAAAGCCGAAGACAATATACACGTGAAATTCATCGTCGACGTATCGCGCAGTTACGGTCCCGAGAACGCCGCGCGCAATCTGGAACTGGTGCTCAAGCACCCCCGCGACAGCGTGATTGGTATCGGTCTGGGCGGCTCCGAGGAGAACAACCCCGCCCGGGACTACGCGGATGTCTTCGGCCGGGCCCGGGCGGCCGGTCTGCATACGGTGGCGCACTGCGGCGAAGCCGTAGGCCCCGCCCAGATCTGGGAAGCGCTGCGCTCGCTGCAAATCGAACGCATCGGCCACGGCACGAGCGCGGTCCTCGACGAACGCTTGATGGACCACCTGGCCGAACGCCGGGTGCCGCTGGAAGTGTGTCCGTCGAGCAATGTATTCACCCGGGCTTATGTTCACGAACTGGGGGAACACCCCGTGCGCACCTTCTTCGAACGCGGCCTGAACGTGACGATTAACACCGACGACCCCACGATCTTCGGCATCGAACTCGCAGACGAATATTTGAATCTATACAATCACTGCGGCTTCGACTTAAACGAAATCCTGGTGCTGATCCGAAATAATTTAAACGCGACCTTTCTTTCAGCGCACAACAAAAGCAATTGCTGGCGTCAGGTCCAGGAACGAGTCGAGAAACTAAAAAACCGCCTGCAACTCGACGTCGCGATTCCGTAATCGTTCAACCAAATTGGAGAATGTCGTCTGCGTCGAATTCCTGTACGAGGCGGTAGACCTGGTGTTTTCCGCGTTTGCCGCGAATGTCGATGGGTTCGAGCGGTTCGAAGACGTACTTTTCCCGCGAAGCCTCGGTTAGATTTTCGAAAAGATCGCTTGAGATCAGAACCTCGCCGGGTTGCGCCATGCCCTCCAGGCGCGCGGCCAGATTGACCGTATCGCCGACGGCGGTGTAAGAGATTTTCTGAAACGAGCCGACGTTGCCCACTACCACGTCGCCGGACGCGAGCCCGATGCCCATCGCCGGGCGGATGCCGTAATTGGATTCCCAGTTGGTCTGCCACAGCTCGAAAATCGAAAACATTTCCATGGCGGTCAACAGCGCCTTATCGCGATGCTCCGGATCTTCGATGGGCGTGCCGAATAAGCACATGATGCCGTCGCCGATATATTTGTCGACCATGCCTTCGTAACCCATGATCACTTCGGTCATCGACGTGAAAAACTCGTTTAAGAAAGAAATCACCTTTTCGGCGTCCATCTCTTCGGTCATCGAAGTATAACCGCGCAGATCCGCGAACATCACGGTGACATTCTGGCGACGCCCCTTTTGATCCACGGCGATTTCTTCGCTGAGAATCGCTTCGACGATTTTCGGATCCACGTACATTCCGAAAACCGACTGCATCCGGCTCTTGTCTTTTTCCAGGGAGAGCTTATTTTCATACTCCTGTTCGAGTTCGCCGCGCATACGCTCGATGGTCGCGTTCAATTCAAGCAACTCTTCGTCCGTGCGATTCTGCTTGTTTTTTAAGTCCTGAACCAGGCTGCGCAGGCGGCGGAGTTCCCGGCCGCGGCGTCCCAGAGCCAGCGCCCGCTTCACCCGCGCTTCCAGTAGCGGCAGTCTCAGATTCGTTTTGTCAATCGCATCCACGCAGCGCGCCTGCAGGGCCTGCAGCGACAGCCGGCGCAACCGGCAATCGCTGAGAATCAAAACGGGGGCGGCGGGTTCTCTGGCGGCTTCGACGAACAGAGCGAAGAGCTCCGCGGGCGGGCGCCCTTCGTTCGGAAAGGCCGCCTCGGCGACGATGAGATCCAGCCCGCTTAAAATATTGGTTCCCTCAGGGCCTGTAGACGCGGCAACGCGCGCCATCTCCAACTCCGCCGGATCCCGCAAGCGGGTAAGAATGAGGCCGTCGCCGAACCAGGCCCGCAGCAGCCGCTCAAACATTTCGCTGAATACGGAATCGCTATCGATCAAGAGAATTCGCGGACCCGGCGACATACAACATCGCCGCCGCGAAGCCTTCAGATCACAAGTTAAATTTCTATTTGCAACTCACTCCCTGACACTGCTCTAACCAGGCGAAACCCGGGTCGCGCTACGGGACGTGGTGGAGATGCGGCTCAGCGGCGAAGCGCCGCGTTTTTTGTGATTTTTTTCTTGCCCCGGCCGAAAAACGGAGCCACGCTCAGTCGGAAGAGCCCGGAATCAACGGAGCATCCATCGCTTGCTTTCCGGTTCTTACTCCAGAAATTCAAAGGATCTTAATTTTTATGGCTGAAGTCGAAACAACATCCTTTTTCGGCAGGATCATGAATTCGATCGGCGGCGTTTTTATCGGTCTCATGCTGATTCCGGTATCTTTCGCCGTGCTCGGGTATTCGTCCTGTCGCGAAAGAGCGTCCGAAGCGCTCCAGGACGCCGTGCCCGTCGAGCAATCGGTTGCCGGGAAAGCGTCATACGCGACCGGTAAAATCCAGGCCAACCCGATCGGCGACGCGCCGTATGTAAAGCCGGGCCCCTATCTGACCCTCAATCGCAGCGTACAAATCTACGCGTGGGAACAAACCAGCGAAAAGGACGGCGACAAGACCATCTACGATTGCGTAACGAAATGGACTTCCAGCCCCTCGACGAATATCGGCTCAAAGAAAGGCTGTCGCGGTAAGTACAACCCGGGCAAACGCACGCGCGAAACCAGCAATCGCGCGGCTATCCGCGTGAATTCCGGAGGCAAAAGCTTCGCCGTCGATTCGAGCGTCGATTTTTACGGCATGCCCTCGGCGCAGATCCAGAACGTCAGCGGGCTGATCGAAGCGGGCAACTATTTCTATCTGACCAACGCCTGCGCAAACTCGGCGACAGTCGGCTGCGAACGCATCAGCTATTCCGGCACCGGTTACGATCCGCAGGGCGAGTATACGGTCATCGGTACGGCCGGCGGCACTCGCTTTCAGCCCTATGTTTCGAAAAACGATAACAAATATCTGGCGCTGGGTTCCGGCGGCTTCGCTGAAACTCTCGAAAGCATTCGCACCGCGGACATGGCCTGGACCATTGGCCTCTTCATTCTCAGTGTGGCGCTGCTCGGAGGCGGTATGTCGATGATCGTCGGACCGCTGCTGAGTTTGATCGAATATATTCCGCTGATCGGCGGCTTCGGCGCCGGCCTGATTCGCGTGATCTTTTTCATCATCGCCGCGGTGGTGATGGCGATCACCTACGTCTTTTTGCGCTACTGGTGGGTCATTCTGATTCTATTCGTGATCCTGGTCGCGGTCGTGGCTTATATCGCGATGTCGCGTCGCAAGCAGGCCGAGGCGGCCTGATCGACGAAACGTAGGTTGTCGCCGGCCTGCAGATCGGTCTTCGGAGCGAAAGCCCGTTCCCTGACGGCTGGCGAAGCGCAATCGCGGGATTCGACTCGGGATTTTTCTCGATCGGGTTCCGCGATTTTTTATGCGGAAGAGCGGCCGCGGCTCACGCGAAACGCGGCCAGATGCGTTTGAGAAACTGCCACCAGCTCTGGGGTTTACGTACATTCGACAGCGCGTCGTAAGCGGCCTGCATACCCATATCGACGGTATGATTGAGTAAGAGAATATTCGTATCCAGCATGCGGGCGGGCAGCGTGTGTTGCGGATCGATCACGCGCATGCGAACGCCCTTCGGCGGATTATTGACGAGTTCGTACGATTTTGCGTGCTGCACGTGCATATGATGACGCAGCTTTTGCGCGACGCCTTTATGCCGCGGATACGCGATGCGACTCAAAAGCGCGCCGATCGGGCGGTGCACGTGATAGCGCGGCGTCGTCAGGATGACGGTTATGTCTTCATAGCCGGCGTCGATCACCGCCTGCACCGGCAGCGGATCGAGCACCCCGCCGTCGGTGTATTCATAGCGACCCAGGGTGCGCCGGCCGCGCGTGGCGATCGGCAGCGAGGTCGCGGCTTTTAAGAGCGTAAACAGATTCTCGCTCGTAGCCTTGATATACTCGGCTTCGAGGGTCTTCATATTGCTCGCGACGATATAAAACGGCGTGATGCCTTTTTGATTCAGACGCTCGCGCTTTACGGGATATTTTTTTCCAAAGAGTTCGTCGATGAGATAATTCTGGTCGAGGAACTGACGGCCGCGCAGCAAATTCAAATACGACATAAGCTTCGAGCCGTTCAGTTCAAAGCGCCACACCTGCAGAAAGCGATGAATGGCCATGCTGTCCCCGGGAGGTTCGGTGACGTAATAGACCGCCCCGCAGGAGCCCGAAGAAACCCCCACTACGAGATCGAAATTACGGGCCGGATACTCGTGGGCCATGGCGGCCAGCGCGCCGCCCGTGAAGGCGCCTCGCATGCCCCCACCTTCGACAATCAGAGCGCGCCCTTTGCGGCGGCCGCCCCGAAACTGTGGCAATCGACTCATATAACACCGTTAGACAACTCATCGGACGAAATCGTTGCAAAGAAAACAATTCATTTACGAGCCGACGCCCAAAAATAGCGCCCCGGTGAGAATCAAAAGCCCCGCCCAGACCGACAGCGCTCCCGCATAGCTGCGCAGCGGGGTTCCAAAGTACATCTTCCCGATAGTCACGCATTTGTGAAACGGCGACACCAGATAACCCGCGTACTCCAGGGCGAAAAAATAGGTGAAATACTCGAGGCCGTAGATGCCTGTCAGTACCACGGTGAAACCGGCGAATTTCGAGGACGAGCCCATCAAAAACGACGACCCGAAAGCGAAGAGCGAGATCCAGGCCAGTCCTTCGAGCGTATCCGGGGTAAGTCGCAGCGCTTCCAGTTCGCCGAGCACCCGGTCGTGGGCCAGACGGACTCCGTTCGTCGCCAGAATCACCAATGCGAGCATGCCCAGCAGGCGCCAGTTCATCATCGCCAGAATCTTCTGCGGCTCACGGTAGACCCCGGTCAAGAATGCGTAATACATCGTGAGGCCCGCGAAGACCACAGCCGGAGCGAAACCGAGAACCATCAGAGCGATGCCGGCCAGCAAGGGTCCGCCGCGTAGCACAGCCGGGCCCACAATGCGAGCCAGGCCGGGCGAGACGGCGGTCCCCTCCGGCTTCGTCCGGGCGTTCACGGCGACCGCCTGCGATCCCGTCTGCACATCATCTTCTTTCAGCACTCGAAAGACGAAGACGGCGATAAACACCAGCGAAACTGCTAATAACGGTCCGGTGTGACTTAACAATTCGAGATAACTCAAGCCCAGGGCCGCCATGGGAATTACCACGGTCTTCTCAAGCGGCGACCACAGATAGTAGTGATGCGTCGCCAGATAATCGATCAGCCCGAATTTCGCGCGGCCCGCGGGCTCTTCTGTAGCCATGGTATCCAGGATGCCCGCCGAAACGCTGACCCGGCCCGGCACCGGCAATACACCGCAGAGCGCGGAACACAAGAGCACAAGCAGCCGGCGCGAAGAAATGCGGCGGGCGAGCGCGGCGTACAGTCCGCCGAAGAGATCGGCGGATTTGATCATGCCCGAGACCGCCATCACTCCGGCGAGATATAGTAGATAGATCTGATTCTTGAAGAGCAAATCCAGATTGATCCACTCGAAACTCATTGCGTAACCACCTCTTCCGTCGGCTGCTGTCCGGACTGCTCCCCGATTTGCCCGACGCCGACCAGAGTATCGCACAGATTGCACTGCCAGCACTGATTGCGGCAGGTCCGGGTCCGCTCCAGCCAGAGTTTGAGGCGTTCGCCCCGAACCCCCTGCGCCTCCAAAAAAGCCGCCTGGGTTTCGTCCAGCACCGGGAGGCCGGCGGCGTAGTTCTTGATCAAACGCATACTGGCGTTTAATGTGGGTACGTCGTCGCGTCCGTGCAGCTTAAAAGACTGCACGTACTTCAGCAGCTCGTCGTATTCGTTTTTATAGGGCGGCATATCGCAGATCTTCAGGCGATAGGCCGGATCGTTTCGGCGCCAGCCGTTGCAGGAGATCGAACTCAGGCTGGAGGTCATATAAGCGGGCTGCGTTTCAGCGTCGGAACGCAACGCGTTGTAGAGATGATGCTCGTGCTGCACGGGACACAGACCGCGACACTGTTCGTTGGCGAGCATACAGATGTCGACCGAGCGTCCATGGCTCTCCCGCAGAAATTCACGAGCCCGGGCGACCCGCTCCAGCTCTTCGCGGTCGCGCATCAGGTTGCGGTCGACGATCACGCAGTCGAAACCGTAAAGACCGTAATCGACGAAGTTCTGCGCATTCGCGGGCGGGCGCACGACACTGCTTTTCAGATAGGCTTCCGGAAAATGATGTTTGATCGTGCCGGCCCAGTGCGCGTTAATCATGGTGATTCGGCGCACGCCCGCCTGGTAAAGCGGGCGGAAATTTTCGATGAAGCGCCCCAGATTCTCCGTCGCCGGCGACACCGCCAGACTGTTAAAGACCGCGTTCGCCGGCACACCGCTCTCTGACTGTACAAAGAGCGCCTGTTTGATCAAGATTTCGCGGTCGGCTTCGCCGGAGATGACGGCGCCCATAGAATCGCCGCCGTCAAAGGGCGCGATGCGACAGGTAAAATAGAAGTCTTCGATCAATTCCCGATGCTTGCGCAAGAAGGGAATATAAACATCGGCGCTCTCTTCGCGAGAGAGAAAGGGGTTCAGCGGCAGCGAAAATTTCACGGGGCCTCGACTTCCGTCGTGTCATCCGCGGCCTTCGAACGCGCCGCGATCTTATCCAGATCCGCTTCGACCGCCCGCAGAGCTTTGAGATTGCGCGCCGCCTTGATGCGGTCCCGAAATTTCTGCTCGCGACCGAGTAATTTGCCGGCGCGTTTCGCGTGACGCGCGGCTTTCGCCAGAATTTTCTTCGACAGCTTTTCCAGCGGCAGCCCGCGCGCGTCCGCCAGAGCCGGAAGGAGCGCCAGCGCAACGTCCGGGTCCGCCTGAAAGGCTTCGGCTTCGCGCTTCTGGTCGGCCCAGGTGGCGGTTTCGTGAGGCGGCGCGACCACGCCCGTTCCGCGATGCAGCTCCGCGAAGATCAGCTGCGCGCGTTTGCGCAGCACGGTCTTCAAAAGCTCGACCGTCCGCTCCAGCTCGTCGCCTTCCAGCACCCGGGCCGCATCGCCGCCGTCAGCCAGCGATCCCCGCAGCGTATTTTTCGCGTCCGCATGCAAACAGGCGATCGTTTCGCATAGTTCCGCGCCGGGCGCTTCGAGCACGTCCGCCTGAAATTTTTGAAAGTCCAGCCGCGAAAGGTCGGGAACTCGTGCGAGGCTCAATTCGCGATAATTGCCCAGCATTTGCAGGCCCGGAATTTCCGTATGCGGATTCGTTTCCGGCGGCGGTCGAAAGAGGATCGTGTGCATAGCGTGTTACTCCAGCAGGCTGCGGTCCAATCGCTGGGATTGAATCGCGCGGCGTTTTTGCATTCCAATGCGGCTTTCCCGCGGACTCCGCTCCGGATCTTGATTTAGATTCCGGCGTCGCCGCTTAAAGCCGGGTCCGCGGGTTCTGCGGCGGCCGCGGCGGCGCTCAGCTGCCGCTGAATGCGTTCGTTGATTTCTCCGGCCAGGCTCACCGTCTCGGCGATCGCGTCTTCGCGTAATTCTTCGGGCAATAGCTGCAACGCCGAGAGATTGCCCGCAGTGACCCGTCCCGACGACGCCATGTCAACGGCGGCCTGTTTTCCCAGTCGTTTCGACCAGTACAGGCGATCGTATTCATCGAAATTCTCGAGGAGATGATCGACGTCGACGCCGTGCAGTAACTCTTCGAGCAATTCAAAGAGATGCTGCATTTCGCCTTCCACGCTCGCAACGCTCCGGCGCAGGGACGCGAGCTTCCAGGTTTCGTGTTCAATTTCAAGCTCGCGCAGTTCGATCTGCTTCGGACCCAGTTCCGAGCGCTCTGTGTCTAAAGCGTCCTGTTTGATTTCCAGTTCGAGTTGGGAGCGCTTCAATTTGTAGGCGTACTTATGGTACGTCATTTCGCGCACGTCGATCTCGTTCGCCGCCTGGCGAATCTGGTGCAATAACAGCGGCTGATCGCCGATGACGAACTGGCGCAGCTGAAATTTCGTCATGCCCAGGGGCATGCGCTCGAGCAACTCGATCACCTTCGCGTAGCGTTGATCGCGACGGACTCCCGTTCCGGCTTCCGGACCTGCGACCGCTGCTGCAGGATCGTGGGGTTGAATCTTCTGTTTCATAATCTATAATTTCCGCTTCGTCTGATGAGACCACCAGACGGCGCCGTTGTTTGCTCAATAACCGGAGTTCTGAATGCTGAGCGCGCTGAGCGCCACCGTCGCCCGCAGGTGATTCATAAAGAGCACGACCTCCGTCGCGTAGTCCATCACCCCGCCGAACTGAACATAACTCCCGCTCAAATTATAACCTCCGGCGGTATAACCTTTGTACAGGCCGCCGTGCCAGGCGCATTCACCGAAAGGCGTCGCGGTGCTGTTGGTGACCGCCCAGGTTTCGGTGGCGTAATCGAAACGATCGACCCGGAATTGCAGCGCGGCGGTATTCGAGCTGATTTTATATCCCAGGCCGCGACGCGTGTTCAGCGTTCCATTGTAAAGCGATCCATCGCCGCCGCCGCGACAGCTGACCGGCAACTCGACGAAAGTCTCGGTTGCGAAGTCCATCTTGAGGGTCCCGGCCCGGGCGCCGCTGGATACCCAGCCGTAGTTCGCGTCGTGAAAACCGCCGGAGCCCGCACCGCCCGCGCTCCAGTTATTGGCGCGCTGCCATTCGATGGTGTCGGTCATATTGTCGACTTTGATTTGCTCGTTCGAATTGGTGCCGACGGCAATATAAGACTTCTCGTTGCGTTCGTCCGAAAACGTATAAGGATTGAAGCCGTTGTGCAACGGCCACACGCCGCCGAGATAGCTCACCGAATTCGTGGCGTGAAAGAATTTGTCGATATTGTCGCGGTTCGGGACGGGCGTGCTCGACCAGCTCGTGCCCAGAAAATAACCGTGCTGGCGACCGGAGACCCCGGCGCTGTAGGCCTTCGCGTACTGCATATGCACATTCCCGGGAACGACGGTCGTGACTTCGGTCGCGAAAATCGTCTGGTGGATATAATTCCAGCCCGAGTTGCCGGCGTAGCCCCCGCCCTGAATACCGCGAATAATGATGTGTTCGTATTCCCAGTTATCCGTGCGATAGTTCACGTCCGCGTCGCGCACTCGCAGCTTGCCTTCCACTAACAGATCGTTGCGAATGATTACGTCGCCGGCCACGTCGAGTTCCGCTTCGGGCTGATCGGTCCCGACCCCCGCCTTCGCGTCGGTATGCACGGTGCCGCCGCCTTCAATCCAGGCGCTGTTGCCGTCCCAGGCGGTGGTCTGCAGGCTGCCGTCCGGGAAACGCACGCCGCCCGCCTGGGATTCGATTACGCCGTCGACGCTCAGTCGTTCGCCCGGAGTCAGCGTGCCGATACCGACGTGACCGGTGCCGTTTTGAATATGCAGGGCCGACTGCGTCTCTAACGGCTGCGTTTCCTCAAGCGCGATATTGATCGGGGCGACGGTCGGTTCCGGCGCGGGCGCGGCGACCCGAATCAACTCACGGCCCGGCAGTCCGTCGCTTATATACGAACGGTGATTGAAGAGCGCCGCAGCCTCGGCGTCGAGCAGCGCGCGATCGTAGATGCGCACGTCATCCAGGCGACCCTGAAAGAATCCGCGCAGTACGGAACCGTCGTTCGAATCGAGATAACAGGCCACGGTCGCGGGAACCGTAGACGGAGCCAGATCGAATACGCCGGGCACGCTCTGAGCGTCTTCATTACCATTCACGTAAATCTTGAGCGTCCCGGTCCCGCGATGATACCAGGCCGTTATATGATACCACTCGCCGTACGCGAGCGCGCTGTCCGACGCAAGTTCGTACAGAGTATCATCGCTGCCGTAAACCCGCCAGACCAACCGCCGATCTGCATGCCGCAGAGCGAGCTGATAGGAGCGCGCCGCATTCGTAAACTGCTTCGCAAGAATCACTCCCAGTTGATCGGCTTCGGCTCCGTTGCCGGGCCCGTCGCAATACAGCCAGGCCGCGACGCTGATATTTTCAACGGGGTTCAGCGACGGGTCGTGCGCGATCAACAGCCCGTCGTCGCTGCCGTCGAATTGCAGCGCGTTATCAAAGCGACCGGCCGACCAGGCCGGATCCCCGGCGAAATTGGCGGTGTTGCCGCCGCCGGAGCGATCGTCCACGCTGGTCCCCGCTCCCGCATCCAGATCGTACGCGGCGACGACTCCGGCGATTTCGCGCAAGAAGACCCGCGTCCTGGGGTACAGCGAATACGCGTCCGGGTTCCCGTAATTCAGATAGATGCGTCGATCGCCGGTCACAAGCGAAGGAATGCGGACCCACACCCGGGTCGCGTCGGAATTCTGCCCGGCCTCGACCCAGTGATAGAGCGGCGTCGTTCCGTCGCTGTCAGTAATGCGCAAATCCCCGAGGTCCGCCCGCAGCTTGCCCGCCGCGATGAGCGCCGCCGAGTCCAGCACGAGCAGCGCCTGGTAATCGGCCAGCGCGGCTCCAGTATTGGAAACATCGACCGCCAGGCGACTTACGCGACCGCCCACGCCCTGGACTTCCGACTCAATCGATAGCGGAGTATCGCCGACGCTGGCCTGCACATGCAGTCGCGCGGCGGGCGTCGGAGTTCCTACGCCCACGAATCCCGTGTCGCCGACCACCAGATCCTGATTCACGGCGAAGGGCGCGAGCGGACCGGCGGGCTCAGGGATTCCTACGCCCAGCTGGCCGGCAACCCACACGTCCTGGTCGGCCTGGATCGTATCCGCGACGTGCAACTCGCCGCCGACCGGCCCCAGCAATTGTCCGTTAATGCGAATCTCATCTTCCGGCGCGTCGCCCAGGTTCACGTTGCCGGCGACATGTTCTTCGTCCCGGGCGATGACGTCGCCGGTGATCGTCAGATTGCCTTCGACGTTCAGATCCTGTAAGATATTCAGAGTTCCGGTTACGGTGTCCCCGGCGCGATTGACCTTATTCGCGTACAACTGATCCAGCGCGATTTGAACGGTCGGTTCCGGACCGGGATCCGCGCCGTCGGCGATGGCCGCACTCGCTTCGTAGTACACGCCCGACGCCGTGCTTAAATTCGCGTGAAAACGCATTTGGACCAGTTGCGCATCGCCCGGACCGAGCAGCGCCGCGGAGACGACCTGGTGATTTTCCGTCGCATCCAGCGTCCACCACGCGCGTGCGATGCCTTCCGCATCCGAACGCACGACAATCGTCGCGCCCTGATTCGTGCCCCCGGCTTCCGTGGCCAGGCTGCCGGCCCCCGTTGCGATCTGAAATTGCACCCGCACGTCCTGCACGGGAGCGCCCCCGGCCGCCGTACGCACCGCCAGAGCTTCCCCGAGCGGCGAGGCCGGCATCGTCTCCTGACCCGCGCCGCCCGCATAAAATAAATTCACGTCGCCGAGCGCGGGAAAGAGCCGGCGGCAATCCGCGAGCACGCTCCAGGCCGGCGTTCCCGTTCCCGCGTCGCCGTAGCGCAGGAACGCGATTCGGGCGCGATGATGTACGGGCTCCCGCGGCGGCTGCGCAAGCGGCGCACCCGCGTTATCGCAGGGCCATTCGATATTACGATCGAAAACGCGCGCCGGAATTTGCCAGGCGTCGCCCGTCGAAAACAGTTCGCCGGCTTCGGAACTGAAACGCACCTGGACGCCGTGTTCCAGAGTCACCCACGAGCCGTCCGACGGCACGGTGATTTCGCCCACGGACGATTGCTGATTCCAGCGACGCAGGCGCGGCCGTCCGGCGAAAACGGCCAGATCAATGGCCGGCCGGGGAGCTGTGTTCAGAGCGTCGTCGTAATGAATGACCGAATCGGGATCGAAGCGCACACCCTGGTCGTCGGCGGCGAGTACCCGCACCAGGGTCCCGCGAGTTTCGTTTAATTCGAAGGCGTCGTCGACGATCTCCGCCCATTCACCGGGCTGGAAGCGGGCGATGCGATCGCGTCCGACGCTGCGAACCCGCAGTTCGTCGCCGACGTGTTCTAAGATTTCGACGGCCTGCGACGCGTTGTCCCGCGCCCACTTAAAGCTCGCGGCGCCGGCCGCTCCCCCGCGATGGATTTCCACGCGATAGAGCTGGTTCTCCGCGCCGTCATAACCGCCGGGCGCGCCGATAGCGCACAATTCTCCGTTATTCGCGCCCGCCACGGTCGCCGCGCTCATACGGCCCCTCGCCGCGTTTTGCAAAGCGTTCCAGGCCGGCGGTTCACTCTGGCTGTGAAAGGCGTCGTTCGCATCGCCGACCCGTAGCAGCTTGAGCTGCTGCACGACCCTGCTGCGGGTCGCGGTCTCCACACCGGCCAGCGCTTTCTCGCGCAGCTCCGGATCCTCCAGTACGCCGACGCCTCGCTCCCACGCGTCGAGGTATGCGAGATAGACGCCCTCGGTCGACGGCAGAGTCTGTCCGGGCCAATCCGCCTGTTCGCGAAAACGCAACGGCGCATCCCATTCACACAACAGTCCTTCTACGTAAAAGCGACCCGCTGAGAGTTCCAGATCGTCGCCGTCGGCGGTCGCGGCGATCTGCGGAGCGAGACCGGCATATCCCGCGGGCGCTCCGGTGCGGCCGAAGGCGTCGACGCCGGCAGTCCGGCCGCGATGCGCGGCGATATCAACGGACTCGTTCCATTCGGAGTCGAGCAGCACGCGACCCTGCTGCAAGCGTACGGCGCTGTGCCGTTTCTCCGGTCGAAAACTATCGCGCGAGATATCGCCTTTCATAGAGAGACCCCCGGCGAGCAGACTAACTGTTCGCAAGATAGTTCTAAGCGATCAATAAATAATGTCAAGCCTCACAATTATTCAAAGCCCGTTCAGGGAAACAAAACGCACAAAGTCGGCGAAACGCGTAGCTATCTGAAACGAAGGGCGGCCGCCGGTAACACTCTGCAGTGCTGCGGCGATTTTTAGTTCAGCGACGGCGACGCGAAGCAAATGCGGCTTGCGGCTGCGTCAAATTTCGAATAGAACCGCCGCATGTTTGGATCAGCGATATTAGAAACGGCCCTGGGACTATTGTTTATCTATTTCGTACTGAGTACGATCAGCTCGTCGCTCAGCGAAGGCGTATCCCGCCTGCTCGGCTGGCGCGCAAAAAATCTCAAAGCGGCGATCGAGAATATGCTGCAAAACGAACATCTCGTAACCGATTTTTTTCAAAACGACATTATCAAATCTCTTGGCGACAAAGCCCGCGCCGGACTGCCGTCCTACATGCGTTCGAAAGACTTCGCGCGCGGGCTGCTGAGCGTAATCGCGGAGAAAGACGGCCAGCTCGGATCGGTGAGCGTCCAGCGCATCCAGACGATTCTGAATACCGGCCGCCCCGAAATCAGCATGATCAAAAAGGGCCTGAACGTTCTGGTATCCGAAAGCGGCATGGACCTGACCAAACTGAATAGCGGCGTCGAAGAGTGGTTCGATTCCGTAATGGAGCGCGCGTCCGGCTGGTACAAACGCAAAGTTTCGACGGCGATACTGATCATCGCCTCGGTGCTGACCGTGGGCGCGAACGCCGACACGATCATGATGCTGAACATTCTGTATTCTTCGAGCTCGACCCGCACGAGCATCGTCGCCATGAGCGAAGAATTGAGCGGAACGACCGCCGACATCAACGGCAATACGAACCCCGCGAACACGCAGGATCAGGCGGCCTTCGCGAAGCAGGCCTATGCTACGATCAATCAGAGCCTTTTGGGCTGGCACGATATCGCCGTCGACCAGGAGCTGAACGCCCAGGACGGGCTGCCGATCGTCGGTCGGGTGGAACGCCGGCCGCCAGCCTATAGCTGCGCTTCCGGAGACGGCGCCTGCGTGCAGAGCTTCGTCACGAGCTGGCTCATGAAAATCGTCGGGCTGATTTTGACGATCGCCGCGATCAGCATGGGTGCGCCCTTCTGGTTCGACCTGCTGAACAAAGTCGCCAGCCTGCGTTCCAGCGGCGGTCGCCCCTTACTCAGTTTTCTGGCGGGCAAGCTGGGCGGAGCACAGGCCGGACAGGCGAAGTAGAGGAGAGTCAACGCTCGCTCAAGTCCAGGGAGGCCGAATTGATGCAATAGCGTTGACTCGAAAGGCGCAACGCGCCGCAGAGTCAGCGTTCCTTCAAATCCAGCGAAGCTGAGTTTATACAGTAACGCTGACTCGAAAGGCGCAACGCGCCGCAGAGTCAGCGTTCCTTTAAATCCAGCGAAGCTGAGTTTATACAATAACGCTGACCAGTCGGCGCCGGACCGTCCGGGAAGACGTGCCCCAGATGCCCGTCACAACGAGCGCAGAGTACCTCGACCCGGCGCATTCCGTGGCTCGTATCTTCTTCCAGTCTAACGCGCTCCTGATCGATCGCTTCGTAGAAGCTCGGCCAGCCGCTGCCGGAATTGTACTTCGTCGAAGAATCGAAGAGCTCCGCGCCGCAGCCGCGGCATTTGTATACGCCGTCGGTTTTTGTGTCGGCGTACTGGCCCGTAAACGCCCGCTCGGTGCCTTTTTCGCGGAGCACCTGGTACTCCATATCGGTGAGGCGTTCCCGCCACTCCGCTTCGCTGAGTTCGAATTTATCTACTGCCATATGCTTTGGTCTGATGGAGCCGGCAGGTCTTACAATTATTTTCCGCTTCGGACACGATGCTACCGGCGTCGCCTCGTACTAAAATACAAGCCCGGCCGACGGTCGGCAAACTCAATTCAATTTGGTAAAGCGCCTCCGAGATCTTCAGAGGCACTCCAGACTTCCAGGGATTCGGGCCAGACTTCCAGGAATCCGTGTTTATTGGAGGCTCTTGATCTGGCGGTCGACTTCTGCAATTTTGCCGGGCTGGCCGGCTTTCACGTACAACGAGCGCAATCCGCGTAGAATGACGAGTTTCTCGTCGGCGGTCTTCGCCTGCTTGAGCCGCCCGGACAGAATTTCAATCTGCAGAGCAGTCGCGTCCAGTTGCGGCGGAGCGCCGGCCGTCGCCTTTTCATTTTGAGCGGAGGCGTCGTCGGCTTCCATTTTCGCAGCGGCGCGCGAAGCTACGACTTCGCCCGTATATTCCCCCGCGGGCAAAAGCTCCTCGGGAATATCGGGCGGTGCATCGGCAAGTACCGGGCCTGGAGCCGTGGCCAGGCGCGGTCCGCCCGTGACTCCGGCTTCGTCGCGATCGCCGAATTCCTGCGACTCTTCTTGCGCCACGACGGCCGCCAGCCCGGCTTCATCCGCGGCCGGCGAGGCTCCGGCTCCGTCCGTCAGTTCGACGCCGTCATAAGCCGGAGCGGCGGATTCCAGAGCGCCGTTCAGATTCGCCACTTGATTCGAAGCCCCGGACTGCGAGAGCAGCAGAGGCACGAGGGCGATCACGGCCACGCCGGCCGCGGCGGCGATACGCATACCGTGGTTTTCGCTGAAAACAAAACGTTCGCGCAGCCAGTCCATCCGGCGACGCCAGGCGATCTTACCGAGATAAGCCCCCGCGTCGCTTTCGGCCTTTTTTCGCGCAGCCGCTCCTGCTTCGCGATCGATGGCTTCGATGCTGTTTTGTAATCGCAGCATAAAGGTGTCCGCATCGGGCTGACGACTGTCGACCCGGGTATGCACTTCGGCCATTGCCGATTTCAGCTGCTGGTCCAGATAACGCTGGCGCTGCGCCGTGGTTCGATCCGCATCGGTCAGACCGGAGGCCTGATCCAGAGGCAGGTCCGGATCCTGAATATAATCCCGCGAATCGGGGCTGTTTTTTTCAGGCGCGCTCATGGTGTCTTTCTTCTGTTAGATTTCAAAATAATCTTCGCCGCGACCGTTTCGCAGTATGGAGCGTTTCAATAGTTCGCGCGCCTTAAACAGGCGGCTTTTCACCGTGCCGATATTGACTTCGATCAGATTCGCGATCTCTTCGTAAGACAGATCGTCGTAATAGCGATACAGGAGAATCTGGCGATACTTGGTATCCAGCCCCTTTATTTTCTCGATTAGATAACCGGCGTCGTCGGAAAGTTCATGATTTTTTTCCACACTGATGCGATCATCAGAAAGGATGGGTTCGTAGATCTCCAGGCTGTCGTTTTTACCAGATTTTCGCGAGCGCAGGAAGTCCCGACACTTGTTCACCACGATGCGATAAAGCCAGGTGTAGATTCCGCTTTCGCCCCGAAAGCGCGGCAGGGCCTTGTAGGCCGTCAGCAGGGCGTCCTGTAGCACGTCCTCGGCGTCCTCAGGGTCGCCGATCAGGCTGCTGGCCTTGCGAAACAGGCGAATGCGATACTCGCCGACCAGCTCCATGTAGGCGCCGCCGTCTCCCGCCTTGACGCGTTCGATCAGCGCGCGCTCTTTCGCCCGCTTTGTATCCTGATCTGTGGCTTCGGTCTTCTCCATATTGGTCGGTTCCGATCAGCGGGGCGCGGCTTCAGTTGTCGCGGCGCTGCTGCCGGACTGTTTGTCTTCGGCGGCGTCGGAGTCTTCTCCGGGGACCTCGAACTCACGCATGCTTAACAATAATAACACTATGCCCACAACAATCAGACTGTCGGCCAGGTTGAAGGTCGGCCAGCTGGGCATGGACAGAATATTCAATAGAAAGATATCGCGCACCGCGTCCCAGCCGAACCAGATGCACTCGACCATGTCCACGACCCCCGAAACATAACCAGGCTGCGGGGAAAGCGAAAAGACCCACTCTCTGGTCGCCAGGGACTTGATGAAAAATTTATCGATCAGATTGCCGAAGGCTCCCGAGAAGACCAGCAGCCAGGCAAGCGAATAGCCCAGCCCGGGATTGTGCCACCGGTAGAGAATCAAAAAGAAAGTCGCGAGCATGGTCAGGACCAGGCCCAGCACCGGCGCGGAAGGGCCGAGGCCGAAAACGAAGCGATCGTTGAAGACCAGGCGGAACTTCACGAACTTGCCCTCTTCGCCCAGCACATTCACCTGCGGACTGCCGTCGCGCAGGGCGTCGCTGTTCACCGGGTCGTTGATCAGCCAGTACTGATGGGGACCCAGATGAAAGGTCAGGCTGTCGGTGGCCAGCTTCTTGGTATACAGATCCGCGCCGACCAGTACGACGAAGACGGCCAGCCAGACCGGCGGAAATACACTTAAAAAGGGAGCGGGGAATTGGATGAGTCGACGCACCAGCTTCATTACCGGGGCAGCCTGCCGGCCTTCCCCTCCTCTGTCCAGGCAAATCCGGGCGGAAGGGACTCCGGCCCCCAAACACCGCGCCGCCAACGACGGCGGCCGAAACGGGCCGGGCCGCCTTCAGACGGCAGTCCCAGGAAGGCAGCCGTCCAACCACGCGAAGCCCCGGGGACGCCCTCGTTTTTGACTGTAAAACCTGGTTCGCTTCAGTACATTGGCAGAGACTATGAGTGCGACAGTTCTCGATACGACGACCATTGACGACCTGGAAGGCTTCGAACAAGCCTACCGCTCCATTCCCTTCGAGGCCATCTTAAAGCAGGACATTCTGCGCCTGGGGCTCAACTTCGACGCCGGAACTCTGAGCGGCGTCGATTTCAAACAGAAAGACTATTTCATATTTACCTTCGATCACGTTCCGCTCGACCAGCAGGATCAGCAGATCCGCTTTCGCATCCCTGAAGAGATTCGAATCAGCGGCGGTCATTTTAACATCCTGCCGACCATCGTCTCGGTGCGGGTGAATCCGGAATCGCCGTACCGCGTAGCGGCCGGTCCGAACGGCGGCGGACCGACGCTCTATCTGGGTTCGACCGATCTGGGTGCCGTGGAATTTCCGCCGGTGCCGGCCTTCTACGGACACCGCACGAAAAAAGGCAAGAGCCCCGGCGAAATCGCGCCGGTCATCGAATGGGGCTATCTGATCTATCTGACCGTGTTTCGCAACTGCCAGTACTTCGGCAAAACCGAAGAGTGCGCCTTCTGCGATATCAACCACAACTATCGCCAGCAAAAACAGCAAGAGCGTCCGTACACCGGCGTAAAATCGTTAGAAGAAATCTTAGAAGTGCTGGAGTGGATCGACCAGGAGGACCAGACCGCGCAGGTCTATACGATCACCGGAGGTTCGGTGCTGACCCAGCTGCGCGGAATGTCCGAAACCGATTTTTATTTCCAGTACGCCGAAGGCATTGAGAAACGCTTCCCCGGCCGCTGGATGGGCAAGATGGTCGTGCAGGCCTGGGAGAAAGAGGAACTCGTTCGCTTTAAGGATGTCGGCATTCAGATCTATCATCCCAACTATGAAGTCTGGGATCCCGAGCTGTTTAAGGTTTTGTGTCCGGGCAAGACCGCCTGGATCGGGCGCGATACCTGGGTGCGGCGCATCGTCGAATCGGCCGAGATCTTCGGGCCCTCGCGGGTGATCCCGAATTTCGTCGGGGGCGTCGAGCTTTCGCGGCCCCATGGGTTCGCGACGGTCGAAGAAGCGGTGGCGTCGACCGGGGAAGGCCTGGACTATTTCATGAGCCACGGCGTCGTCCCGCGTTTTACGACCTGGTGTCCGGAACCGTTTACGACTCTGGCCTCCGAAGCGGAACAGACCATGCCGCCCTTAAAGTACTTTCTTGAACTGCTCACGGTCTGGAAGGCCACCTTCGAAAAATACAAACTCCCCGTGCCCCCCGGCTACGGCGAACCCGGCCCCGGCAAAGCCGTTTTCTCCGTCAGCGCCTTTATGGACGTTATTGGCTACAGTGGACGCTGACCCAGTGGGTCAGCGCCTTTATGGATGTCATCGGATATGGTGGGCGCTGACCTTGCGGCGCAGGAGCGCCTATGAGGTCAGCGCCTTTATGGACGTTATTGGCTACAGTGGACGCTGACGGCCGCGCGCACAAACCAGGGCCATCGGCCGAGCCTGACTTATTTATATTTATAAATATTCGTTAGCAATCGCCAAATCTATTTTCTTTTGACCGGGCCTTTCGTCTCATCCAAGCAAACGAGACTGAGAAGGCCAATCATGAATGAATCCACGGAAGGCGTCCGCATCCACGCCGGTTTTATTTCAGAGTTACTGCAGAACTACGAATCTTCACGCGAAACGATTGCGGCGCCTCTTTTCGAAATGACGAAGGCCTATGATCTTCGAGAGCCGACCGCATGGGTGCCCATGGAACTCTACAATGCCATGTGTCGCTGGATTCAGGAGAATCTGGGGCCGGCCAATTTGAAGCTGGCCGGACAGAAGATCGGCGAGCGGGTTTATACGCTGATCGAAAGCAGCGGAGCGGCAGGAGAGCATCCCACCCCTCTGTCCGTTTTGAACGCGCTCAAACACGCCGCTGAAACCATGATCGACGATCCGCATAAGCGCGGCTGGGAAATTCTGGAGCACAGCGATGAGCAGATCATCATGCGCCGCACTCAGACCTTCAATTCGGCGCTGCAGCACGGTTTGATCTCCGCGTTGATCGCCCGAACCGGCGTTCGCCTGCCGACTGTGACCCTCGACCGGGCCGTCGCCCGCGGCGACGAATTCGACGAATACCGGATCTCGTGGGTTACGGTGCCCGCGGCCCTGCGGCGTTGATATTCGAACAGGCGCGGTGCTTCGGACGCGTCGCGTCGCGTCAACCGTCGCTTAACCGGGCCTGAATGCCCTGCAGACCTTTCGCCGCGGCGTCGTCCATCATGCTTTCCAGCAGCGGCGTCATCAGCCGATTGAGCACCGGCGGCCCTTTGATCAGAGACGAATCACGCCAGATGACCCGTGTGCCGCCGGCCTCAAGCGGTTCGAGGGTAAAGCCGCCGTCGGCCGCGCCGTTTCCGTTTTCCATTGTGATGGAGTAGCCCACGCTGCGATTCGCTTCGGCGCTTTCGATGGTCAGCGTGCCGTTGGTCTGCGCGCTGTCCCAGTGCATAACAGCGCCAACGCCCTCCTCCGGTCCTTCGAATCGATACTGAATATCGGGAATCTCTTCCGGCCCCCAGGCGGTCCATTCCGGCCATGCCTGCAGCCGCGCCAGCAACGGATAAATTCGCTCCGGCGGAGCGTCGATTACCAGCTCAACCCGGGTATTCGTTCTGCCGGGCATAAAAAATGATACAACAATCAAAAGCGCCAGTAGTCCGCCCACAGCGATTCCGGCGATTCGCAGAATTTTCATAACGCGTTCTCCTTTGAGCGCGCCAGACTAAGATCCTCCGGCTACAAAACAATTAAAAAAATGGTTAAGCGTTTTCTCTGGATCGTCTTGACAGGAAGCTCGTCGCTCGCGTATAAAACGCGGGCAGCCGGCGCGCACCGGCCGTCATCATCCGCCCATGCAAACCATCGAATTCTCAGCCTATCGACAACTGCTGCAAAGCGAAGTAAACGCGACTCTACGCCGCGGCAGCCTGTGGGCCTGCGCGCTGGGGTTGTTGTGCGCGGCGGGCCTGGCGACCATGAGCTACTCCGGGATGGTGGAACGCATGGAAGTTCCGCTCATCTGGGCGCTGATTTGCGCGGCGTATTCGGGCCTCGTGCATCTGCTCGCGCGACGCGACCTGGTGCGCGGAGCGGGAACCTACGTCGTAATGCTGGGCTTCACCTCGTTGCCGGCCGTGGTCTACGTTCTGGCGTACTTCATGCTGCCGTCCGGCACCGCGACCTATATCACCGGCCCGCCGTCGTATTTGTTTTTCTGTACGGTGATCATCAGCGGTTTCGCCTTCGACGCGCGCCTGTCGACGATCGCCGGTGCTCTGGCCGGGGCGGAGTACATGCTCGCCCATGCCCTGGGGGCGCAGCATCTCGGGCAAATCCAGGCGTCTGACCCGCTGCTGGTCCAGGACCTGACGCAAACCCCCATCTACTGGTTCAAAGCGCTGATGCTGTTTTTCGGCGGCATCTTCGTCGGCACAATCGCCAGAACCGCACGGCGGCTTTTGACCCGCATCCTGAACGAAGAGCGCGAAAAGTCCTCGATCGCGAGCCTCTTCGGACAGTACGTTTCCGACGAAGTCAAAGATCGCATCGTCGCCGAACGCGCGGGAACGACCGGAGAAACGCGCGACGTGGCCTTGCTGTTTTGCGATATTCGCGGCTTTACGGGCCTCAGTGAAAATCAGCCACCGCGGGAAATCGTGCAGCAGCTCAACGAGTACTTCGATGCGATGGGCGATTCGATCACCCGCGAAAACGGAACCATCGATAAATTTATCGGGGACGCGATCATGGCCTACTTCGGCGGACTGATCCAGCTGAATCGCCCCTGTGACCACGCTTTGCGCGCCGCACTGGGAATGCGCGCTGCGCTACGCGAATTGAACCGACGCCGCGCGAAACGTGGCCTGCCTCCGCTCGAAAACGGGATCGGCCTGCACTTCGGACCGGTGCTGCAGGGGTCGATCGGCAGTAAAGATCGCAAGAATTATTCGGTGATCGGCGACAGCGTCAACACTGCCGCGCGTATCGAGGGTCTGTGCGGTCAGCGTGATCAGGCGCTTTTGATCTCCGGAAACTTCTTCGCGCAGCTCTCGCCGGAACATCAGGCTCGCTGCGTTCCACTGGGATCCGCAGCGCTGAAAGGCAAGACTCAGGCGATCGATTTGTACGCGGTGAACGAGGACGCGGACACGGCCAGTCCACAGCGCTGAGCGGAGTATCCGCCGGCGAATACGCGCTGTGCGGCGTCTGCTCGACGCAGCCCCGTTAAAAGAGTCGGTTCAGGTTCACTCGCCAGCCCGGCAAGGCCTGCGAACCCAGCATCGCCTGCGTTTCGTTTTTGCGATTCGCAGATTGACTCAGGGCATAACGCTCGCGGCCAGGCGCACCCGTCAGGCGGTACACCATCCCCCGCCCGTTCAACGGATCGAGCAGCCAGTACTCCGCGACTCCGGCCTGTTCATAGAGCGCCTTTTTGTGCACGCGATCTCGTTCGCCGGTCGCGGGCGAAAGCACTTCGACCAACAGATCCGGCGCGCCGAAGATACCGCGACGGCGCACCAGACCGTCGGCGCGGGCTGCGGCAACGAAAACCACGTCCGGCTGAACGACCGTCGACTGCGCTTCGTTCAGAATCACATCGACAGGCGACCAAAAAACTTCGCCACAGCGATGATCGCGCACGAACTCCCAGAGCGATACGCTGATATTGCGCACGACCCGTTGATGCAGCACGTCAGGTGCCGGTATGCTCAAGAGCTCCCCGTTCAAAATTTCGTAACGCGGAGAATCGTCGAGCTGCAAATAGTCGGCGTAAGTCCAGAAGCGTTTCGCAGACGTGGAAGATGATGCTGGTGAGCTTTCTGAAACGTGCATGTAAGTTCCTCCAGGCTTTCCAGAGAATAGGCGGCGATGGAGCTGGTGTCAATATGGTTTCCTCCTATTTTTGCTTCAAACCGCCGCGCTTGTCCCCCAATGGGAGGACATCCCGTTGATTTTTTCGTAAAACGTGGTGCCGGTGCTGTACAATCGCGAAGCGACCCAGCGGGGAATCGAAGGCTCCATCGCCATCAGATCGGGAATGCCGATTTCAAAACTGCGCACAGTGAGATGGGGCTGTGCCGGGCAGATCACTTTCAGTTTGAGTTGCAACTCACGCAAACGGGGCGGCGAAATGCGGCTGCGAAAGAAAACACCGACCATCGCGCAGAGTACTGTCCGTTCGTTGCTTTCCCAATACCGCGGCGAACGCCAGCACGAAGCGGTGATGCGTTCGCCGGGATTCTCGGAATCTCGCGTGGCGATGCTTTGCAGCTGGCCGCCGCTAATGCGCTGAATTTCGGGATAGCGCTGTCCCAGCGATTGTAGAATACCCCGGGCCGCGACAGGATCGCGCCAGTTGCCGCTGACGATCAATCGATCCGGGGCCCGCGGACTCGCCCGATTGGCCTTGAGAAATTCTTCCAGTTCGGGAATATGAATGCGATTCATGGTGTGTCCTTCCTTTCTATAATTCGGGAAGGTCACATGCGAAGCGGATCGTTCCGCTTTTTTTGTGGGATCTCAGGGTACAGGCGGCACCAGAGGCGGGCGGCCCGAATTTTTACGCAGTCTTAGATCGTGATATCGTGCACCTGATCCAGGCGCTGGGCCAGCAGCCGCGCCAGAAAGATGCCGTAGTGCGGGCGCAGTTTGATCGCGTTGATAAAGGCTTCTTTGGAAATCTGGATGCACACGCCCCGACCGCGCGAAACGACCGTGGCCGACCGGCGGTTATTCAGAAGAAACGACATCTCGCCGAGAAAGATATCCGCCGGGGTCAAGGTGGAGATACTCTTGCCGTTGGCGATGATTTCGAATTTACCGGAGATGATATAATAGAGATTACTCGAAGACTCGCCCTGTTCGAAAACCGTTTCGCCGTCGTTAAACGTCACCTCTTCCTGGTTGACGAAGACCCCGGGCACCACGTTGCTTTCATGATCAGCGTGATGAATCTCGAAGCTGACGGCGTTACCGGATTCGTTGTAATTCAGATCGCCGAGATAGTGCCGGGCGACCATAATGCCGCGCCCGTGAAAATCCTCGCTGCCCGGCTTCGCGCGCTCGTTAAAGGCCCGCCAGTCGAAACCTTCGCCTTCGTCGCGAATTGTAAAATGCGAAACCGAAGGCGTGATGCGATAGTTTAAGTAGACTTTTTTACGGCCGATCTCCGGATCTTTATTCTTTTCGCGGACCAGATCGAGAATGTCCGGCGTCTTCGCGAGAAATTCACGTTTCTCGTCGAAGCTGATCCGGCAGTTGCCGTGCTCGATTGCATTGATCAGGAGCTCCACGATGGCCGAATAGAAATTTTCTTTCTGATCGAGATTGATCAGATTCGAGCTGTACATGAAATTCGCCAGCAGGTTCGAATAAGTCGTCACATCGAAAGGGTCGTTGTCGATGACGAAGAGCCCCGACAGATTCGACTGCAGCATCGCGTGGATGTCGCGCTGAAAGAGAATGCTGCGATTCTGACTGAGCACCGCGAGCACGCGATAGAGATACAATTCCAGGCGGGAGCGATGGATCAGGGAGATGATATTCGCGCCGGTCAGCCGACCGTGCAGCGACTGCTCGTTGCCCCGGTCGTAGATCACAATGCTGCCGCCGAAGTGCAGCCAGGGGTCGTCTTTGATTGCCTCGATCGCGCCGCCGATGTCGATTTCGGGATCGGAGTGATAGACGATATCGATTTCCGGAAATTCGTAGTTCAGGTACTGAACGAAGCTCTCTTTATCGGACAAAAATACGGGGGCGAATTCGCCCTCGAAACGCTCGCAGACGGAAGCGATGGTCGCGTTGATGGTTTCGTCGCTGCACAGGACCGCGATACTCCGCATATACACGGGGTAAGCGACCACCCGTTCACGGGCAATCAGAATAAACTCAAAAAGTGTGGACTGTTTGCCGGACGCCCGGGGCTGTTGGAAAACAGTTGCGCGAGCCCCTGGATCCAGCGAGGGCCCGGCCGCCTGCCGCCAATATGAATAAACACAAGATCAAATACACCCGGATCATCTCGACGCTCGGCCCGGCCAGCCAGGACGAGGACGGCATCCGACGGCTGATCCGGGCCGGGGCCGACTGCTTTCGTCTAAATTTTTCGCACGGCGACGGGCCGGCCATGCGGCCGCTCATCGATCGCGTGCGCCGGGTTGCGGCCGCCGAGAACCGGTGGATCCCGCTCCTGGCGGATATCCAGGGGCCCAAGCTGCGCATCGGCCGGCTGGCGGAAGAAGGCGTGCTTTTACAAGAAGGCCGGAGTTTCACGATTACCCGGCGCGAAGTCGAAGGCTCCGACGAAATCGTGCATTCACCCTACGAATTTCTGGCCCGGGACGTGCGGGCCGGTGCGCGCCTCCTGCTGGCGGACGGCACAATTGAATTGCTCGTCGAAAGCGCCGACGACAACGACGTGCGCACGACCGTGGTTCGCGGCGGACAATTGTTTTCCAATAAAGGACTGAATCTACCCGGCACGAATCTGAGCATCGAAACGCTGACCGAAAAGGATCATCAGGATCTCAAATACATCGCCGAAACCGACATCGACATGGTCGCCATCTCGTTCGTACGCCGGGCCGAAGACCTGCACAAAGCCCGCGATATACTGGGCGGCAAACGCATCCCGGTCATGGCCAAACTGGAGCGGCCCGAAGCGCTGCAAAATATCGCCGAGATCTTAAACGCCTCCGACGGCATTATGATCGCCCGGGGCGATCTGGGCGTCGAAATCGAATTTGAAAAAGTGCCCTTTATTCAAAAGAGCCTGTTACGCCAGGCGGCGCTACGCGGCAAGTGGGCGGTCGTCGCCACGGAAATGCTCAGATCGATGGTGCGCGCGAATCGCCCCACTCGCGCCGAAGTCACCGACGTGGCGAACGCCGTGCTCGACGGCGCCGACGCGGTGATGCTTTCGGAAGAAACCGCGGTGGGCCAGCATCCGGGCCTGGTGGTTGAAGCGATGGTGCGCATCACGTCGGAAGCGGCGGCCAGCGAAGAGGCGAACCGGGTCAGCTTCGACGAAGACATCGTTTCATTTTCGGCCGGGGCCGCGGGCGCGGCGGTCAGCGCGGCCGAACGTCTCAAAGCCCGGGCGGTCATCGCGCTCGCCGGTTCGAACGTGACGGCGCTTTTGCTTTCGAAATGGCATTCGCGCGTGCCGATCCTGGCGTTGAGCAGCGGCGCAGCGACCCTGCGCCGCCTCAACGTTTTGCGGGGCGTGGTCCCCGTTCAGGTCAAAGAAAACTCCGAGATGGACGCCCAGATCGCGGCGGCGGATCAGTATTTACTGCAGCACGAGTGGGCCAAACCCGGCGACACGGTCGTGATCGTCGCGGCCCAGCCTCTCGGCGAAGGCCGCGAAACGAATTCCATTCGCTTTCACAAAGTCCGCGCGCCCGAAAGCGTGTGGTGAGTCCCTACTGATAAGGCGACGAGGTGAGCACGTCGAAGACGCACGCATCATGGTTCGGCCAATTCGTGGGAAAATGATACCTGAATCTGGGAAACACCTCGGTGCTCGATGACCACAGTACGACGTTCTGTGAAAACATCTGGAACAGGCCTCTGATCTGGCAGATGTCGTCTCTATCTTCCGGATTATAGACAGTAACCGTGAATAGTTCTGAGAGATAGACGCAGCCGATGCCCTGCCAGTCGTAGCCTGTCGCGATGACTTGCGTCGGCCCGTTTACGCAGCCTTGCGCGGTGTTACAATGCGTCGACAGCGTCATCGCCGGGCAGGTATTCGCGAATAACGCGCCAGGGCTCATCACCGCCAGAATTATCAGGCCGAAAAACAGCTTCTTCATATCGCACTCCTTTAGCTTGAATTTCTGCGACCTTAGCATACCCCGGGTTCGGTTCAATAGGATGAATATCCTATTGAACCGAATCGACGACCGCATCCACGCATGTAAAAAATTGTTTACATAATTGCCTCGCCGGCCAATACAGTAAAAGTAAACGATTGTTTACAGGAGAGGCAAGCAATGAGCGATATCGACAGGACCCTGAATCGCGGCGATTTTCTGAAGGCGTCCGGCTTAATGCTGGGCTCTGCGGCGTTTGGTCTCGCGGCCGGAATGGTCAAATTCGAGATCGGACAGGGGATAGTGGCCGGCCCGCCCACGACCGCAAGTCCCCGTTCTCATTTGCTATTGCCGACACCGTCCTGCGGCGAGCCTCCAACTCCGGCCGTAAGTGAGGGTCCGTTTTATGCACCCTCAACCCCGGAGCGCACTGATTTACGGCCGGCAAAAACGGGCGGGCGCGCATTGCGCCTGGCCGGACGGGTTCTGGATACCGGCTGCAAACCCGTTGGCGGCGCCGTGCTGGATTTCTGGCAAACGGATCCCGGAGGAGTTTACGATCATTTCGGTTATGAGTTTCGCGGCCATCAATTCACGGATCGAGAGGGCCGCTACGAGTTGCTGACCTGGTTACCGGCCTCGTACTCCATGCTGGGCGTTTCACGGCGCAGACACATTCACGTAAAAATCGCCGCGCCGGAATTCCGCCAGCTGACTTCGCAGCTTTTCTTCCCATTTGGCGAAGACGCCCGGGTCGAAGACATGAGCTTTAACAGGCGGTTGGTCACACAAATCGCGCGACACAAGGGTTCCCGGACAGAGGCACGATACGATTTCGTGATAGAACGTATATGAAAGGCGCACCTCCCCTCTGGATCGCGACCGTGGTGCTGATTACAGGCGTCCTGTTCACGGCCTTCGGCGGCCTGTGCTGGACCGTGCCGCACTTGCTTTTTTCCAGCGAAGGCTATCGCACGGTTTCGAGAGCCGTTATTGGAATACTCGGCGCGATGAGTATGGGCGTCGGCCTGTGTACTCTACTGGCCCTGTGTACCAGAGATCTGGCCGCTATGCTGGCCTGTCTCAGGATCACAGTCTTCGTCCTGGCGAGCGGCCCGGCAATCGCCTTTTTTAATCTGGGCGCGGTAGAGCCCTTGCGCTTCGTCACCGGAATCAACATCTTTCTGCTGGTCGGTATAAACCTCATCCTGTTATTGTTACCCGCAAGCCTGGCCCTGCTCGGGCTTCGTAAACTACACATTATGACCGTTTCAGATAGAGAGCCCCACGATGGCTGACTCGCTCAATCCCCCCGATTCAGCGAATTCCGCCAGGCTTTTCAGATACTGCGAATCCTCTTCACCCCATTCTCGCTTGCCACGACAGTACCTGCGCACAATCTGCACCCATGCTCGAACTCCGCCCCAACTGTGAATGCTGCGACCGCGATCTCCCTCCGGAATCCACGGAAGCGATGATCTGTTCGTTCGAATGCACCTTCTGCGTCACCTGCGTAAACGAAAGGCTCAACGGCGTCTGCCCCAATTGCGGCGGCGACTTCGCGCCGCGTCCTCATCGCCCGGCCCGCGTGCTGCGGCGCTATCCCGCAGCCACGAAACGAGTACACAGCGATAAGGAGATCTGCGCATGAGCCGCTCGGCGCTCTTACTCGGAGCGACCGGCCTGATCGGCGGATGCGTACTCGACTATCTGCTGGCCGACGAAAGCTACGAAACAGTCACGACCATCGGCCGGAGAAAGATCGACGGGCTTGAGAATCATCGCAAGCTCACGCAGCTCGTCGCCGACCTGGATACGGTACTTGCGCTTGAAGCGGATGCGAAAAGCAACGCCGCGAAAGAACTGCTGCCGGCATTCGCAAAAGCCGACGACGTCTTCTGTACGCTCGGGACCACCATGAAAAAGGCGGGGTCGAAAGCGGCATTCGAAAAAGTCGACTATTACTATCCGCTCAAAGCTGCGGAGCTGGGCATCGCGCCGGGCGCGAAGCGAAATTCAAAAAAACAATTCCTGATTGTAACGGCGCTCGGTGCCGACGCGAATTCCGCGATCTATTACAACAAGGTCAAAGGGCGCGTCGAACAGGCGCTGTTGCAGTATCAGTATCACGCAATTCATATTTTCCAGCCGTCGCTATTGACCGGCGACCGGGGCGAAAGCCGCCTGGGCGAAGACATCGGCAAAGCGGTGGGCGGCGTGCTGGGGCTGGCCATGATCGGCCCGCTGAAAAAGTACAAACCCATTCCCGGCCGTACCGTTGCCCGGGCCATGCTCGCCGCGGCGCGCAAAGCCGACTCGGGAGTCCACAGCTATGAAAGCGATACCATCTTCGAAATGGTCGAATAACGCTTCGCAACGAAAGGCGATTGGAACCACGACCGCCCTGAGCCTTGTCCTGTTAATCGTCGCGGCCTGCTCCTCCGCCGCGACGCGGGACGGGGTCGGCTGCATTGAAGGCGACTGCGAATCCGGTGAAGGCACCTACGCATGGGCCGGCGGCGAGCGCTACGTCGGCCAGTTCCGCGAGAGCGCGCCGCACGGCCGGGGCGCCATGATCTATCTATCCGGCGCGACCTGCGAAGGCGAATGGACCGCCGGCCAACTCGACGGCGTCGCGGCCTGTCTGTTTCCGAACGGCGACGCATACGACGGCCAGTGGAGCGCGGGCGTCATTCAGGGCGCGGGCGAGTATCACTATAAAGACGGCGGCAAGTACGTCGGTCAATTCGCGAACCATATGCGGGCGGGCGACGGGCGCATGATCTATCCCGACGGATTTATCTATAGCGGAAACTGGACCGAGAACCGCGCTCACGGACAGGGTCGCTTAGAGGGACCCGACGGGCGCGTCTGGGCCGGCGTATTTCATCGCGGGCATTTCGTCGCGCCGCGCGATTGGGCCGGACCGCAGATGCCGCAAGAACACGACAGCGCCGATTCCAAAGACGAAGACGCAAATCTCCAGGCTCCCGCCGAGTAGCGCGCCCGCATTCGCGACGCGCCGGTCAAATTTCGATCCCTCCAATCAATTTCCAGGCGAATGATTTCGCCGCGGGCCTGCCGTACATTTCCGCATTTCATCTCAAGATGAGATTCACCCCGCGCTTCGTACGAGCTTGAGCCGTGCTCGATCGCGTTCGTACGGGGTGAAGCATTCGCACGGAAATTAAAATTACGTTAATTAGCGTTATTATGAATTATTTAAACTTGATATTTTTTTAAGTTTATGGATATTCGCAATCCCCTTCGCACAAAACAGCACGCGAAACAGAAGCGACAAACGCAAAAGGAATAAAACGATCATGTGGAATCAGACCCGATACAGACAGTTCTGTGTCAGAATATACGAAAGAGGCTCCGTAAATAAGTTCAATATTCAAATGGGGACGACCTTGCATTCCCTCGCACAAAAAGAAATCGATCGCGACTGGACTCTCAAAACATTCATCGAAGAACATATTGAGCCCGGACGGGCCCCGACCTCGCGCTTCGTCGAAGATATTCAACGGCACGGCGAGCTGGCGCGCATCTCCGCCACGTTGTAATTCTCACGGAGTCAGATCATGCAGGTCAGCAGCCAGGAAATCGTATTCAAAAGCCCGATGCATTGCCGGGAATTCTTGAGTGAACTGAGATTGATGGGCCAGGTCCGCTTCAGCCGTGCGATCGCCAGTCATAGCGGCAGCGTCATGATTCGAGAACGAATCTTCGTCCAGCAATCTCTGCTGGAACGCCTGACCGACTCCGCGGAAACGCTGGAATGCGAAGTCGGCGTTGAAGTCAGCGAAGAACTGCTCGTACGCGTACGCGGCGAATTGATCGCTCGCGTGCTGACGCATTTCGAACGGCCGCAAAACGCTTTTCTCCGGAGACTGCTTTCCAATCTTCACCGCAGTCCAAGAAGCTGTATTCTGAACGCATTCCACGGCCGGCCGCTCGCACTCTTCGCGATCCATCTGGCCCGGGAAAATCCGAGTCGCTTCGATCGCCTGACGACGATCGGTTTGCTGAATCTCGCGATTCTTTTGCAGCAGGATCGCAACCACCCTCTGATTCATCGCCATGCTTTTCTGGCCGGCTTCTTCAGCCTGGCGGGCTTCGCCGATACCCCCGGCACAATATATCCGGAAGCATTCGCGGATCGTGAGGACCCGGGCGCGTGTTCTGTCGACCGCTTCGGACTGCCCGCAGGACTCGAACTCGTCTTTCACGGCCTGCAGGGCCAGCCAATGACGCTGCCGGACGTACGATTCGCAGGAGCGGGCGCTGAGCGGCCCGCGGGAGAATCGGATGAGTCAGGCGAAAGCGTGCATCCCGAATCCATACCCGTGCTGACCGAGTGCCTGCGAATCGCCCTGTGCGCCGGCAACTTCCTTCACGAAATGCGGTCCGGACCGCGCGAGCTGCGATTGCTCGTACAACGCCTGGCACAGCTCGCGGCGGCCAGAAGACTGAACCGGCAGCTCACCGGCGCGGTTTTACGGCGCTTCGGAGAGTACCGGACTGTGATTTAGAAATCACGCCTCGCCCCTGAGTGGAGCGAAGCGGCTATTGTGAGGTAGACTATGCGCATTACAGAAAAAGAAATCCTATTCGATAAACCGCTGCGCTTTCAGGACTTCGTCCGCGACCTGGAACTGATCGGCCAGATACGCTTCAGTCGCCCCGTCGTCGACAATTCCGGCAGCATCATGATCCGGGAAAAGATCTTCGTAAAACAATCGTTAATCGAAAAGCTGACCGAAATGTCGGACCAGTATGCGCTGCCAATCGCCGTAGAAGCGACGAGCGATTTGCTGACGAAGATTCGCCTGCATTTAACGAACGCGATTCAGAAGCACATCGACAGTCCCGGCAACGCGTTTTTGTATCGCCTTTACGCCAATTTAAGCCGCAACCATCGCCCATATATTCTACACGCCTTCGCAGATCGAACCCTGACGATGCTCGCCTATCGCCTGTTGATAGAAAAGCGGGAATTCTTCGAACACATTTCGATCCTCGGACTGATGAATCTGGGAATCGTTCTGCAGCAGAATCTGAACGTGCCGCTGGTCCACCGCCACGCCTTTCTCGCGGGGTTTACCGGCATGATCGGCCTGGCCGATAGCGATAGCTGGCGCTACACTCCGGAGGAAGACGCGGAGCGTAAACGTCGCCTGGAACGAGGCGCCGCTTTGATCGATAGACTGGAAATCGTAGAAGGATTGGGGAACGTCGTCCGGGATTCCTATTTACCGTTCGCGAAACCGCAAGTCGTCGAGGATCAGTTCGGCGGCCTGCTCGGCGATATCGTCGACGGTCGCGACGCGCCGGCGGAACTCGTGAACGCCTCCGGCGTCGAGGCCGAAAGCGAAAACGAAGACGGAGGCGAGAGCGTCCACCCCGAAGCGGCTCCGATCATCGCGGAAAGCCTGCGGCTGGCCCGCTTCGCGTACGAACAGCTGGTTAATTCCCCGGATCGTATTACGGCGGTACGGGAGCTCATCCATCAGATCGCGTACAACTCCGGTAAAGGTTATTTCAGCAAGCGCCTCGTCGCGGGTACGATCCAGCGGTTCAGCGAATACGAAGCCGATGTGAAATATCTGGAAAAGCTCGCCGCCGTCGAAAGCAAATGCCTGCACGGCGGACACGCCTGGGCGTACCCCAAACCGCGCGCCACCCAGGTTTTATGCAGCGGTAATGTGCATCTGTGCCCTTATTACCGCGGCGGCTGGAGTTTTCATCTCGTGGCGCCGCAGAACGCGTACGGCCGCATCGGAGAAAATTTACCGCCCGGGACGTACGATAAATGTGAACTCGAAGACGAATTGCCGCCCGAGCCAAAGCCAATTCCCCAACCTAAAAAGAACAAGTCGGTCATCCACGCCGGCGAAACCGAAATCCAGGACGTGTCGGAATCGCCGCCGCAATCCGCGGTGGGTTGAGATAACGACCGCCGTAAGCCTGCTTAAACGGCCAGGCGTAGATCTCTGCTCAATTCAACGCCGGCCACCCGCGCGTAGTCCTGGATCAAGCGATCGTGCACGGCGGACCAGCGACGGGTTTCGGCGTACTCGCGACCCGCCCGGCCCATGCGCCGGATAAAATCGCCGCTTGCGACCAGCGATCCCACGGCCTGCGCGAAATCCGATTCGCTCTCCGGTTGAAACAAAAGCCCGGTCTTGCCGTGTTCGATCAGGTCCAGCGGTCCGCCCGCGCCCGCCGCGACGACCGGCAGGCCCGAAGCCATCGCTTCGAGCACAACATTGCCCAGGGTTTCGCTGGCGGACGGAAAAACGAACGCGTCCGCGGAAGCATAAGCCGCGGCGAGCTCCCGGCCGCGCAGCACGCCGGTGAATTCGGTGGGCGTTCCCGCGAACAGCCCTTCCATTTCAGCGCGGGCCGGTCCATCCCCGACAATCGCCAGACGCACGCCGCGCTTGCCGTTTTTGTGATTCTCCTGATTAATACGATCAAGCATCGGCCGCAGCCAGTGCACGCGCTTCTCATGCGAAACACGGCCTACGAAAAGGAGCAGCGGCTTCTCGCTTTCGCCGCCGGAGAGGCGTTCGCGCATGGCGGCGTCGCGACGGGCCGGCGAAAAACGTTGCGTATCGACGCCGCGGGTCCAGACTTTCAGGCGCTCGAAGCCGTAGCCGTCCAGTTCGCGCAGGGTCGGCCCCGAAGGACACAGATTCAAATCGGCCTGGTTGTGGATCCAGCGTTCGATGCGCACCACCAGATTGCTCAGAGCGCCGAATCCGAAATACCGCGCGTACGCAACCAGATCGGTATGATACGACATGACCACCGGTATGCCCAGCGCCCTGGCCGCGCGCAATCCCGCGAAACCCAGCGCGACGGGATGCAAGAGATGCACGACGTCCGGACGATATCTGTACAGCTCCGCGGTTACGTCGGTGAAGGGCGATACGAGTTTGATTTCCGGATACAACGGAAAGGGAGCGCCTGGCATTTGCACGACCGGCGTTTCGGCGAAGCGCTGCGGACCGCCGGCCGGAGCGAAGAGCAGGCTCTCGTGTCCGCGCTCCGGCAAGTACTCAAGCAGATTGCAGAGCGTATTTACGACGCCGTCGACTTTCGGTAAAAAGGTCTCAGTAAAATATGCGATTTTCACAGCGATATGTTCCTCGCGAAGATTGCGCCCAATGTGCGCTGCGAGTGTGACTAACGTGTGAAATTCGGAAAAAGTTTCGGTGAAAGCGCCCCCGGCGTGCAGCCGGCGCATAAATTTCCATGGACGCTAAGGCCGTACGCACGACAGGCTTCCGGGCATGCCTTCTGCTTCTGAAACGATGCGCGCGATCGTTATGCAATCGCCGGGGGTACCCGACGTATTACAGATCCGGGACATTTCCGTGCCGGAACTGCGACCGGGACACGCGCTGATCCGCGTGCGCGCGACGAGTGTGAATCCAGTCGACGTCAAGATTCGGCAGGGCCTGCCCATCGCACCCGCAGATCCCGCTGTTCTGCATGGCGACGTGGCCGGTATCGTCGAGGCCATCGCGCCGGACGCCCGCGAAAGCCACCCCGAAGATTTGCGCGCGGGCGACGCGGTCTACGGCTGCTGCGGCGGCGTGAAAGGCAGCGGGGGAGCGCTCGCGGAATACATGCTGGTCGACGCACGTCTGCTCGCAAAGATGCCGGCGGATCTATCCTTCGCCGAAGCGGCGGCGCTGCCTCTGGTGACGATCACCGCCTGGGAAGCGCTGTTTCTGCGCGCCGGGCTCGCGGAGCCCCTCGCGCAATATCCCGCGTCTACGGTCCCGCGATCTTCCGGACGGAGTTCCGCCCAAAAGCCGATCGAAACAATTTTAATCCAGGGCGGCGCCGGGGGCGTGGGCCACATCGCCGTGCAACTCGCCCGCGCGGCCTCACAGCCCGACGAACCCCGGGCGCTTCGTACGCCCCGCATTTTCGCCACGGCTTCGAGCGCGGCGAAACAGGACATCGTTCGCCAGCTGGGGGCCGTACCCATCGCGTATCGCGAAAGCAGCGTCGCGCAATACGTCGCCGGTCATACCGGCGGCGCGGGATTCGACCTGGTCTTCGATACGGTGGGCGGTGAAAGCCTCGACGCATCCTTCGAAGCCGTCAAGCGCGGCGCTCAGGTCTGCGCAATCGCCGCGCGTTCGACCCACGATTTAAGTCCGCTGCACGCGAAAGGCGCGACCCTGCATATCATCTTTATGCTGCAGCCGCTTTTGTTTAACGAAGGCGATGAACGCGCCCGACACGGCGAAATTCTGCGCAAGGCGGCGCGGCTCGCGGCAAAAGAGAATTCAGAGCGACTGCGGCCGCTGCTGGACGAAGAGCGCTTCGGATTCTCGCAGGCCGCCCGGGCCCACGAACGTTACGAAAGCGGCCGGGCCAGCGGCAAGATCGTACTCGAAAACGATCTGTAGCGCGGAATCAGGTCTTGCGATCCGGCGCGGAAGCCTGCTCCTGCGTCTCTTCTTTTTCGTGCGCCACCAACCCCTGATCGACTTCTTTGAGACCGCGATAAACGTCCGGCAGCGCCCGCAGCGCCATTACCACGCCGTATACGAACACCCCGTGGTGCGCCCCCGGACGGGCGTGCGCGAGATCGGAAAAGGCTTCGTAGCCCGAACTGGCCGCCAGGATGAATCCGGAGGCAAGCGTAACCCAGGGGCTGTTTATGATCTTACCAAACATCAAACCCGAATATCGGCCCAGGCACCGCGCCGCCACAAAATAAAAAAGACCCCGGCCAGCAACATGCGATAGCTCAGATTCGCGGACCACAGCGCCAGCAATCCGAAGCCCAGGACCGGACCCAGCACGAACGCGGCCGGCAAAAACAGGCCCCACTGGATGCCCACGGACGCAAGCATCACGCTGCGACTGTCCCCGGCGCCGAGCAACGCGTTCATCAAAACCAGCCCCACGCTTTCCATACACATCAGCAGTCCCGACAGCCGGAGCGGCGTTCGCGCCAGATCAACCACGATCGGCGCGTCGGCGGACTGAATAAAAAAACCAACAATCAAATCCGGAAACAAAAGCATCGGCAAACCCAGCACGCCCAGTATCAACATGCCGATTTTCACGACGTCCCAGCCCCAGCGCTTCGCGTCGTCGACTTCGCCGCGCCCCAGCGCCTGACCGACCAGAGTCGCCGCCGCGAGTCCCAGTCCGATGCCCGGCAAATACGCCACGAGCATAATGTTGATCATGATGCTGGCCGCCGCCGCCTCGAAGGTTCCGACCTTGCCGAAGATCCAGAACATCGCGGTCAGTCCGCCCGAAAAGAAAAACTGCTGGATGCTGCTGGGAATAGACAGCTGCACGAGCCTGCGAAAGCCGTGCGCGTCCGGCCACGCCTGCAGAAAACCCATATGTCGCACGCGGGTGAAACCCATGAACGTATAAAACACGCTGCCGCAAATCACCGAGAGCGCGGAGGCCAGCCCGGCGCCCTGCACTCCCAGCGCGGGCGCGCCGAAATGACCGAAGATCAGCACGTAGTTGAAGATAATATTCAACGCGTGCATGAAGACCAGAGTCCGCATATAGATCGCGGACTGGCGAATGCCGTTCCAGAAACCGCGAAAGCTGAAATTAATGCCGACCGCGAAGGCCGCGGCCAGGCGCGCCTGGAGATACGGCACTCCCGCGGCGACGACTTCCGGGTCTGCAATCAGGTACGGAAAAAAGTACGGCGTAAGCGCCGAGAGCCCCAGACCCAGCGGCAGACCGGCTCCGAGCGCGATCAGGATGCCGCCGTTCAAAGGACGCGCCGCTTCGTTTTCGCGGCCTTCACCAATGCGCCGGGCGGCCATCGCCTGCACGCCGGACGAAATTCCCAGGATCAGCGAGATCGCCCAGAAATTCAGAAAGCCGCCCATGCCGACGGCAGTGATCGCCGGCGCGCCCAGAGTGCCGACCATGGCCGTGTCCACCAGGTTCAGAATATTCTGCGACACCATGCCGCCGATAATCGGCAGGGACAGCGTGAGAATCTGGCGGACGCGGGATTGTTGAATCATCCCGGATGGCTTAACGGACTCGCTGCAAGAATGCAAGCCATTCCGGAGCCGCCAGGAAAATTGTCGCGATATTTAGCTTTCGAGTTAATGACCACACACACGGGAACGGCGCACCGCTTTCGTTCCGGCCCAATTCACTCTTAGACCCGGATCGTAAGGCCGTCCGCGAGCGCGTTGCGATACGCCCGCAGCGCCGGCACCAGCCCGATCAGAAAACCCAGGACCACCACTCCGCCGAGATAAGCGAATTCAAGCGGCGAAAGCACGTCGATCGACAGATACAATCCCAGCTGGTCTTCTACGATTGGCTGCGCGAAAAAGAGCGCGCCATACACCAGCACCACGCCCAATACGCACCCGGCGATGCTCAAGAGCCCCGACTCCAGGACGAAGAGCAGCAGGATCTTTTTCGGTCCGGCTCCCAGGGATCGTAAGATCGCCATCTCGCGCCGGCGTTCGTTTAAGGTCGTATAGATCGACATCAGCATGCCTGTCAGGCCGACTAACACGACGACGATGGTCACGACCAATAACGCCGCTTCCGCGTAGCCGATGGTTTGCCAGAGTTCGCTCAGCGTAACCCCGGGAATAATCCCCAACAGCGCTTCGTTTTCGAAAGTATTCACTTCGCGCTGCAATCGTAAAGTCAGCACCCGCGATTTGCTGCGTAATAGAAAGGCGGTGAGCTGCTCGACTTTGAGCGCGGCCGGATCGATTTGATCCGCGGGAATCTCTTCGCCGAACATGGGCGGCGCGCCGGACTGCCAGTCGATGTGAATGGCTTCCATGCCTTCGAGCGTGATATACAGCGATCGATCCACGGGTGTCGAAGTCCGTTGCAAAATGCCGACGACCGTAAAGGGTTTGTCGTCGTGATTTAAGAGGCCGATGGACGACATGCCGTGACTGAGCACGATCTTTTTGCCCAGCTCATAACCGAGCTTCGCGGCGACTTCGCTGCCGAGCACCACGTCGAAGACGCCGTCAGCCGCCGCACCTTCACTGAATTCGATGCGGCGATCGCCGCGAAAGCGAAAGTGTTCGTAAAAATTTTCGTTCGTGGCGACCACTCGATGCCCGCGATGGCTGTCGCCGAGCGAGATCGGAATGGTCCACTCGACCGCGGGATGATCGCGAAAGTGTTTGTACGATTCGTAATCGATATTGCTCGTCGCCGAGCCCATATGAAAGACGCTGTACAATAATAACTGTACGGGACCGCTGCGCGCGCCCACAATCAAATCGGTCTGGCTGATTGTGCCCTGAAAGCTGTCCCGGGCGCTCGTGCGAATATGTTCGACGCCGATGAGCAGTGCCACCGAAAGGCCGATCGATACCACCGTCAGACCGGTCGTAAGACTGCGATTGCGAATCGAACGGATCGCCAGTTGCAATAGTCCGCCGAAATTCATGCGCTTGCTCCTGATTCGGCCGCCTGCTTCGCGCGGTTAATCTCTGCCAGCGAAACGCTGCGATCGAAGAGCCGCTCAAGCCCCCGGTCATGACTGACGAATAGAACCGTCGCGCCGCTGGCTTTGCAGTTTTCAAAAAGCAGCTCGATAAAATTTTCGCGCCGATCCGCGTCGAGGGCGGACGTGGGTTCGTCCGCGATAATCAGCTCCGGCTGACCGATCAGCGCCCGGGCCGCCGCGACTCGTTGCTGCTGTCCGACCGACAGCCGTGTCACCGATTGCCCGAGATGATCGGCGATGCCGAGGTGCCCGGCGAGCTCCCCGGCGACTTCGCCCGCGTCGCGTCCGTTCAGACCGGCCCGACGCGCGGGATTCAAGCGACAGGGCAATACGATATTTTCGAGCACCGTCAGGTACGGAATCAAATTGAACATCTGAAAGATGTAGCCCATATGGGTCCCGCGAAAGGCGTCGCGCTGGGCGCCGGACATGGCGGCCAGGTCCTGGCCGAGGACCCGCACATGCCCCCCCTCGGGAATATCCAGCACGCCACCCAGGAGTCCCAGCAGGGTCGTCTTGCCGCTGCCGCTCGGACCGTAGAGAAATACGCGCTCCCCCCGCTCGACCCTGAACTCCGGCACGTCCAGGACGACCGGCGCCGCGGATTGAGCGGCGGATCGCCCGCCGTACGCGAAACTCAGGTTTTGTATATCAATACAGGCTTGCGATGTTTGATTCACGGTTCTCTCGCTTTAAATTCGCTTTCGAGCGTCCGATCGCGCCCATTCGCGGGCGTCGATCGGACGCAAGGTCGGCCAGAGCGCGACTTAGAGCTGAATGCGCGCGTCGGCCGATTTGCCGCGGGTAATTACGGAACTGTCCTGGCGATCGTCGCCCAGAATTTGAATCTGGATGGATTCGATTCCGGCGAAGGCCGCATGCAGGGTCGGCCGCAGTTCAGTGCCGGCGATAGCGCTTTCGCACTCGTAGACGTAGGCCGCGTGCACTTCGCTGTGTTCGCCGGAAACCGCGCCATCGTCGTGGGCATGATCGTCGTCGTGTTTGTGTTCGTCGTCATGACCGTGATTATCGTCATGATCGTCGTGATCGCCCGAATGCACTTCGACTTCGGATGATACCACGCGACAATTCGCACCCAATCCGATCAGCGACGCGAAATCGTTCTTCAGTTGATTCATCGCTGCGCTCTGCTTTTGTTTATCGGCTTCGGATTTCGCCGTGTGTTCGAATCCGTAAATGCTTTCGGCCGGGGCGTGCAATTCGACGCCCAGGTTTTTTTCGCCGTCGATTGCGAGATTCAGGCGAACGACGCCGTGTACGTGGGCGCCCTCCTGGTGATGGTGGTGACCGGGTTCGCACGCCGCGAGCGTAGCCAGCAGTACGATGATGGATAGATTCAGTACGTATTGGTTCATAAAATATTTTCTCTTAAAATTCTCAGTATTCTTCGAAGGGTTCCGCGTACAGCTCCGCCTTATTGCCCGTCAGAGTATACGAAGACTCGGCGTAAATGCTGCTGGCCTTTTCGATTTTCAGAGTGCCGTAGATCCAGATCGGCTCGTAATAATAGACCTTCGCTTTCTTACCGCGCCGCATCTTGACGTGTACGATTTGATTCGGCGGCGGCGCCGGCACATGAATGCAGGCCTGAGGATAAGGCACCAGCAGAAACTCAGTGACCGCTTCCTGTTCGTCTTCAAGCGGCACCATAAAACCGGGCACTTTCACGAGCTTGCCGTTCAGTCGGCGAATATCCGCGGACATCTTCCCGGTTTGATAATTCAGTTCGCGCAGCTTCTTCCAGTCGACGGTCACGGGGCCTTTCTGAGCGTGCAGAACCGCGCCGGTATTCACCACGATCAGACCCGCCAGCAACACAGCCAGAGTCCAGACGGCGCCGCGCGGCTTGCCGCGTCCACGCGGAGCGGGGGCGCTGCGATGCGAGCGGAACGTCGTGCGGACGGAATCTTCTATGTTTCGAACGAACTGATTCATGATGGTTCTCCTTACTAACAGGTATGGATTACTGGATTAGACGCGGACCGGATCGAAAGCGATACACTGGCGTGCGAAACATACGCGGCAAAATCGCGCATTCGTTGCACGGTCCGGACAAGTGGACCAGGTACGAATGGTGTGCACGCCGTGATCGCCAGCGAACAGGCCTGGTATTCAGACGAGGGGCGGTCCGCGCGGGTGCGCGCGAAACAGCGGGGCGAGCGCAATCGCCCGGGAACCGGCAATCGGTCCGGCGGAAAAATGCACGAAATCGCCGTGAGAAATCAGAGCCCCATCCAGCGTAAACGCCGGCTGCGAAAACATATTGTTCGGGCAGAGTGGACATTCCACAGCCGTCCGCGATTCCCGCAGTCGGCTCGCGTTCGCGCGCTCTGCGATGGCCGGGCTTTCGCCGTGGGCCGCGCAGTAGCGTCCGACCCGCGCGTTCGCCGCGAAAGGCTGCAGGCCGTGAAAGGCGAGCCGATGAATGTCGACCGCCATCAGACTGGCGGGAATCAACAGCAGCGCCAGGGCCACGAATCCGGGCCCGCGCCAGATTCGAGCGCGCACGGCGGTGCGATATGTTCTCCGGGAACCATTCACCTGTTTCAGAAGAAAGTGGCGTCCCTGGCGCGGGTCAAGCAAAATGCCGGAGCTGTTTTTTGTTGTAGGCAGCATCCCGGGCTTCGCGTTTGCTCGAATCGCGCCCGCCCGTTCCCCCGAACGACCACTGCGATCGCCACGCCGACTCTATGACCGAACCAGGTACCGCTCCCGAATTTCTGCTGCGCTCAACCCGCGGCCTGGCCGCTCTGGCGGCGCTGATTCTGGCGAGCAGCATGGCGTTCCTGCTCGGTTCAGCTCTGGGCGTCGCCCTGCCAGCCATTCAGTCCGGTTTCGCCGCAAATCTGAGTTCGGTGCAGTGGGTGATGAACGCGCATCTGCTCGTTGAATCGTCACTGCTGCCCGCCAGCGGCGCGCTCTCCGATATTTACGGCCGCCGCCGGATCTTTCTTCTGGGTATCGTGCTCTTCACGGTGAGCGGCGCGGCTTCGGCCATGGTTCCCAGCATCCCCTGGCTGATCGCCACCCAGGCCTGCCAGGGACTGGGCGGCGCGCTCATGATTCCGGGCAGCCTGGCACTGATCCAGACGCATTTTCGCGAAGAAGATCGGGGATTGGCCATCGGCGTCTGGGCCGGAGTTTCCGCGGCGACCGCCGCTCTCGGTCCGCCCCTGGGCGGCTTCCTGGTCGCCGAGGCCGGCTGGCGCTCGATTTTCGCGCTGGTCATTCCCCTCGGCAGTCTGGCCGCGCTCGCGACTCTCGTGGCCATTCCGCGTTCGCGTACGACCAACCGGCGCCAGGGTGTCACCCCCGACTGGACGGGAACTCTGCTGCTCGGTGCGGGATTGCTCGCGGTTTCGTACACGCTGATCTTCGCTCCGGGTGCGGGGTGGAGAGATCCGCGCATTCAGCTGGCCGCTGTGTCGGGAGTCGCGACGCTCTTTGCATTTTTTATCTGGCAACGACGCGCGGCGCAGCCCATGATTCCCGGGCGCCTCTTCGAACAGCGCGACGTGATCGGCGCGAATCTGGTAACGCTCTGCCTGTACTTCGCGTTGAACGGGACGCTCACGTTTTCCATTTTTTATCTGCAGCAGATTCAGGGCTTCCCGCCGCAGGCGGCCGGCATCGCCCTGCTCCCGACGATCATACTGATTGCGGTGCTGTCCGGTCCCGGCGGCATGCTCGCGGATCGCCTGGGCCCACGGGTACCGCTGATGCTCGGGCCGGCATTGGTCGGACTCGGCATGTTCTGGATGGCGGGCACGATCGCGGCGAGTCCGCCGATCGCCAGCGAAGCGCCGGGACGCTTCGGCGGCCGCTGGCTCTTTTACGCCTGGCATATTCTACCGGGCCTGTGTTTGATCGGCAGCGGCATGGCCTGCGTAATCAGCCCGGTGAGTCGCTCCGCATTGAAAGTTACGGAAGACCTGACGGGCACGGCGTCCGGAATCAACAACGCGGTTTCGCGCATCGCTTCGCTGATGGCCGTGGCCCTCCTCGGCGCGGTCTTAACCGCGAATTTTCTGGCGTATTTCACGCCGGCCCTGGCCGCGCTGGATCTACCGGCCGAAGTTCACGCGCGCCTGATGGCGGATCGCCAGAAGTTGGGAGCGATTCAAATTCCGGAAGGATTGCCGGCGGGCGAGCTGCACACCCGCGTTCAGGAAACCATCGCCGGGGCCTTTCGCCAGGGTTATGTTGCTCTCCTGTCGGTCTGCGGGGCGCTTGCCTGGTTCAGCGCGATGCTCGCGGGCGTGTTCATATCGGGTCGACCGGAAAAGGACCAACCGTCGCAATCGCAGTCCGACGATTCGCAGGCGGCGCCCTAGCCTGACCTGAACGATACTTTATTTATACTTTAATCAGGGCCCAACGACGGCGCGCGAAGATCACGCCCGCGGCGACCGCGAGTCCCAGGCGATAGACGAAGAGCGGGATCCAGAGGCCGAGCATGCCGCCTTCGAAAATCACGCCCCAGATCCAGGCGCCCGGCAAAAAGATCAGCCACATGCCGATCAAATTCAAGACGAGCACCGAGCGTACGGCGCCCGCGCCGAGCAGCGCCTGGCTCAAGACGTTGCCGGCGGAATCGAGAGCCTGTCCCGCTCCCAGAATGATCATTACCGGCAGCGCGAGCTGAATGATCGCCTGGTCGTGGGTGAAAGCGGAGAGCACCTGCGCCGGAAAGATCATAAAGATCAGACCGACGCCGCCTAACAACACCGCGGCGATCGCCGTGGTCAAACGGCCCCAGCGAAAGGCCGCGTCGGGCTGGCCGGCGCCGAGCGAATTGGAAACCAGAGTCGCCGCCGCCAGACCGAAGCCGATGGCCGGTAAAAAGCAGGCCGAAGCCAGATTCACGAGCAGCGTCGTGGCCGCGACGACCTCGACGCCGCCGTCCCCGGCGATAATCAAAAAGACGAGAAAGCCCACCGAACTGATCAGGCCGGTCAAACCCGCGGGAATCGATAAACGCAGCAGAGTGACCAGCAATTCGCGGCGCGGAGCCAGGGCGGCCGGTAAATAAAAGGCTCCGTGCGTGCCCTGATAATAGCGGCCGATTACGCCGTACATCAGGGTACCGCCGAGCGTCGCAAGCGCCGTTCCCAGACCGGCTCCGGTGACTCCCAGCGCCGGCAGCGAAAACGCGAGCGTTGCGCCCAATCGCAGATCAAGACCGTACATTAGATAATAGCTGAAGAATATATTCAGCAGTTGCACAATCCAGACCACGGTGAAATAGACCCGGGGCCGGCCGACGCCGTTAAAGAAACCGCGAAACGAAAAATTCGCCATGATCAAAAACCAGACGCCGCTGCGAATCCCGAAGTACGGCGTGCCCGCCGCGACCACGGCCGCGTCGTCCATGAACCAGGGAAAGATCCATCCCGCGCCGACCACTCCCAGGCAACTCACCGGCACCCCGACGATCAGGGCGACCCACAGCCCCATGGTCAGGGAATAACCGCTCGCTCTGTCGCGGCCTTCGCCCATGCGGCGGGCGGCGACGGTCTGCACCGCCGAGCCGATGCCCACCAGAAACGAAGCGATGGCCCAGGTCGCGAAGCCGCCGTAACCCACGGCGCTGAGCGCGACCGACGCGTCCGGGAGCCGGCCCACCAGCACCGTATCGACGATATTCATGACGGTCTGGCTGGCCATGCCGCCGATGATCGGCAGGGCCAGGCGTAGAATGTGACGAATGCGTTCGGTCATGGCATTGAAATCCGACGGTGCCCGGGCTGTCGCAGGCGACCAGGCTCCGGTCAGAAAATCGACGCCGCCCGGGGAGTCTGTTGAAAAACAGCCTCCTCCTGGCGTCTGTTTTCAACAGACTCCGGGCTGCAAAGCCAAAAGTGCGAGCGGGCGACCGACGAAAATTGCGTTATGCTATGAGGAATCGTGAAACTGCTTTTGTTTGATATCGACGGCACGCTCCTGCGGGGTCACGGCCGGGGCAAACGCGCGCTGACCGAAGCCATCGCGGCGACCCTCACCGCCCATGGACTGCATGGGCGCTTCGCCGCGGCGAACGGCGGCGAAACTCCAACGGCGAATTCGCAGCAAAGCCCGGCGCCGGATGTGCAGGCGAATCCCGGCATGCAAAACGGTATCGCCGGCAAGACGGATCTGCAATTCGTATACGAGTGCCTGGGGCCTGCGCTCCCCGACGCAACCATCGCGGATCTGGTTCCGCAGATCTTCAGCGACCACGCTGTGCGACTCGAGGGATATTTTACGGAGCAAGCCGGAGTGGAGCTCTTGCCCGGGGTCCGCGAATTACTCGGACGAGTTCAGGAACTGCATCGCGATGAGGAACGCTGCGTGCCGGCCGTGCTGACCGGCAATATCGAAGCGGGGGCGCGCATTAAACTGAAAGTCTTCGACCTGGAATCGTTTTTCGTACTGGGAGCGTACGGCGATGAAGGGCGGGTGCGGCGCGAATTGCCGCCGGTCGCCATCGGACGGGCGCGCGAACTGACCGGCCGCGACTTCGCCGGAGCGGACGTTGTGATCATCGGCGATACTCCCAACGACATCGACTGCGGTCGCCCCGTCGGCGCTCGCACCATCGCCGTCACGACCGGTCCGTATTCCCGCGAAACCCTGGCCGACCACGAACCCCACGCGATCTTCGATTCCCTGGCGGACACCGACGCCGTACTCGAAGCGATTTTCGGGGACTGAGTTAGTTCGCCTGATCGCCTGCGTATCGATCCGCCACCCACGCCACCGCGAAGGCCAGCGCCCCGGCCGCGATGGTCGTATAGGTCCAACCCGGCCGCGCTTCGAATACGAGACTGGTATTCGCAAGCAGGGTCGTAATAAATCCCGCAAGCAAAGCGGCGACGATGGCCGGCAGGCCCAGCGCGCGGCGGTGCCAGACGAAGAGCGTGAAGACGCCGATCAGGCCGCCGTTTACGTAGTTCATAAAACTCATGGCCAGATCGAGAAAATTTCGAAAGCCAGAGGCCGAAACGAAAACTAAGGCGGCGCCGGTCAATATCGCGAGCGAAAGCAGACTGTAGATGCGTACACGATTTCCGGCGTCCGAACGGGCGGCTCCGGTGGGATGATCAGACACCAGGATCGATTTCCAGATCGCGCCGGTCGAATGCATGGCCGAGTCGAGAGTCGACATGGCCGCGGCGACCAGAAGCACCGCGAAGGCACCCGATAGCCAGGGGTTCTTTAACACGTTAATATAGTCGACCAGCGGCGTATCTTTGCCGATGCCGCTCAATTGTCCGTCGCCCGCGCCGACCCCCAGCAGATAACCAACCGCCAGATAGATCGTAATCACCACCGTCGCTCCCACCCCCGAAAGCACGACGGCGCGCCGCGCCGCGCTCAGCGATCGCGTGGCCAGTACGCGCTGCAGCATATCCTGGTCGGCGCCGTGGGAACCGATCGAAAGCACCGCGCCTCCCAGAAAGAGTACGGGAAAGAACTGCGCGTTAAAAAGCGAAAACTCGGTGTTAATGAAAGCCGGCGCGGCGGCTGCGGCAAAATCCAGGCCCGTGCCGAGCGAAACGACCAGAAATACGCCCATGAATAAAATGATATACCCCTGCAACTGGTCGGTCAAAATCACGGCGCGCAGACCGCCGGCCAGGCTGTAGGCCCCCGCGATCAGCGCGATAAAGAGAATCGCGGGAACGATGCCGACTCCCAGCAACTTGGCGAAGGCCAGCCCCCCGAGATAGAAACGCACGCCGCTCGAAACGTACTTCGCCAGCAGATAGGCCAGACTGAGCGCACGACTCGCCGCGCGCGACGCGCTCACGGTGGCGTACATCGAAAGCCTGTGCCTTGAATAGATCGGCTCGAGATAATAACGCGCCACCAGCCAGCGCCCCGCGATATAACCGAAGCAGAGCCAGATCAAAGCGAAACCGCCGCTTTGAAATCCAACCTGGGGAAAGACCAGAATTGTGGCGACGGAGGTTTCCGTTGCGACCACAGACAGGAAGGCCAGCCAGGAACTCACGCCGCGGCCCGCCAGAAAATAGCTGCGATTCGCCTGATCGGCCTGATCGGATTGATCGGATTGATCGGTTTCATCGACTCCGACACGCTCCGCGGCCGGATGCGCGTCGGCCTGCATTCCCGCACGCACGGAATAAACGGTAATCGCTGCAAGCAACAGCAGATAACCCGCGATAGGCGCGAAAAATTCCGGCGTTAACAATTCCGCAGTCATGTCGTCATGGTCAGCGCGGAGGGGCATCGTTCAAGCAACTATCACCGGCTTGACAGGCAGCGTCCCGCGGCCACCTCTGTAATTGTGGAAGCTGAAGAGCTGAACCAGGCGCCGCCACATCCGGAAGCTCAGCCCGACCCGGAAACTGTATCGCGCAATCGCGGTGAATCCGAGTGGAAAGAACACGTCCTGACCCTGCTCCGCGAAGAACGCGAAGGCGAGCTCGTATCGTTCCTGAAAGACCTGTACGCTTCCGACGTCGCGCATTTGCTCGAACGCCTGGACTTTCAGGACGGTCGGCGAATCTTCCTGCAGCTCGACCCGGAACACCAGGGCGAAGTCCTGCACGAAATCGAAGACAATCTGCGGGAACGGTACCTCGAAGACATTCTCGAACCCGAAGGCGTGGCGAAGATCCTGGTCGAACAGGCTTCCGACGAAGCCGCGGATCTGCTCGAAGAAATCGACATTGAAGTCGTTTCGGAAATTCTTTCCCACGTTCCGCACGACGAACGGGTCAAAGTCACCGAACTGCTGAGCTATCCGGAGAATACGGCCGGCGGCATCATGGCCAAAGAATTCGTGGCCGTGCGCGACGACGAAACGGTCAAGAAGGCCATCAATTCCCTGCGCAAAATGTCCAAAGAATCCGACGAGATTCACAATGTCTACGTCGTCGATAAAACCGGACGTTATAAGGGCCACGTGCGCCTGGATCGCCTGATTCTCGCGCGGCCTCAGACGAAAGTCAAACGCATCATGGAAACCGAGCTGCTGCCGATTCCGGTGCTGACCGACCAGGAAGACGTGGCGCTCTTTTTTACGCGCTACGATTTTATTACCGCGCCGGTCGTCGACGAAACGGGCGTGCTCGTCGGCCGCATTACCGTCGACGACGTACTCGAGGTAATCGAAGAAGAGGCCACCGAAGATATTCAGCGCATGGGCGGCGTGAGCGGCGAAGAGACCCTGACTTCGCCGGTGCTCAAATCATCCCTCCAGCGCATCGTCTGGCTGGGACTGAACCTGGTGACGGCCTTTCTGTCGGCGGCGGTGATCGGGCTTTTCGAAACCACCATCGAAAAAAAAGTCATTCTTTCGGCGCTGATGCCCATCGTCGCGGGCCTGGGCGGCAACGCCGGATCGCAGTCCATGGCCCTCGTGATTCGCAACATCGCCCTCGGCGAATTGTCGCAGGGCAATACGGCGCGGACCCTACGTCGCGAAGCGCTGATCGGACTGATCAACGGGCTTTCGATCGGCGCGCTTACCGGATTCGCGGTCTTCGCCTTAACCGGCGAATTCGCGCTGGGCGCGGTAATCTTTATGGCCCTGCTCTTTAATCTATTAATCGCGGCGATGTCCGGCACGCTCGTTCCGGTACTGCTGCGCCGCATCAGTATCGACCCGGCGATCGGTTCGAGCATTCTGGTGACGACCTGCACGGACGTCATGGGCTTTCTCGCGTTTCTCGGTTTCGCCTTTCTGGCCATCTCGCGCGGGCTGATCTGATGCGAGCCGATCGAATCAAAGCAGGTCGGCCGGCGACGGCCCCTTCCTCTATACAGGTCCGCGCCCGCGATTCAGGCTTTGCGGCGGACGATGATCTTGCGGGCGCCCGTGACCGTTACCGACCGGCCATCGACTAAGATCGCGTTTTCGTTGTCCGCGTATAGATCCTGGAGCTGTTCGTCCATGCTATCGACGAAATTCAGAATATCTTCGCTCGCGGAAATCCCCAGACGGTTTTGCAGGAGCTCCCGTTCGGCGTACTGGTCCTGCGCCTGATCTTCCAGACTCTGTATCATGCCGATTAGCGCGTCGGGGTCGGCGGTGCCCAGCGTTCGTTGCAATTGTTCCCGATCAGCGTACAGATCCCGGAGCTGGTCGTCCAGACTTTCGACCGCTTCTCCCGTAAGAGTTTCCTCCGTCGGCGCGGCCAGGAATCGATTGATGACCGGCACCTCTTCCGGATTCAGAAAGCCTTCGAGGAATTCGGCGAAGCGGCTCACGAGCATCGCCTGATGGGAACGACGTAAATTCGGCTGGCCGTCGCGAAATATCTGGTATTGCAGCTGCGTATTGATCAGAAGCCAGCGACTGCGCTCCTCGATGTAGGCGTTCACGAGAGCGCGCGAGCGTTCTTCTTCGTCTTCAATGTCCTGCAGTACACGCAGCAGCTCGCGCCAGGTGTTGCGCACTTCCATGAGCAGGCTTTCACGATCGTCCGCCGGCAGTCCGCCTTCGTTCAGGGCCACGCGCCAGTTCGCCTCCAGATCGCCGGTGTTGTACCGGCCTTCGACATCTTCAAGCAGGCCCATCGCTTCAGGCTCCCATCTTCTGCACGAAGATCCAGTTGTCGTCGGGTTTAGTCTTGAGCAGAACCACTTTCACGTACGTCGGCTTCATCCGATAGGTGAACGTATAAAAGAAGAGGATATGCAGTGCGGCGTCCCGAACCCCCTGCTGAAACGATCCCAGAAAGAGGCGGTTGTTCGTGCAGGGGGCCACGTCATAGAAAAAATTTTTGCCGGTCGCCTCAGCCGGCGATATGCCCGCCAGATCCGATTCGTAGCGATTGTAAAAGAGAATCTTGCCCTGGTTGTCGACTCGCACGACGCCAAAATCCAGCGCGTTGAGTTCGGCGTCGGACATGGAATTGACGCCTTCAAGTACATTCGCGGGCACGAAATTCGAGGCGGAATTCGCCTGGCGAATGCCTTTCTCTCGAAATTTTTCCATCAGATCGCCCATACCTTTCGCTCCATTACCGTCTCAGCTTAAGCGCAGGATAATGAATCCGCCTCAGGCGCGGCAATCACTGCGGGCGGGCCAGCTGGTATTTTCACGCAGTCGTAACCGCCCGCTCATCCTTCTCGAACGCTGGCGCAAACTCGTTCGAAGCTCGTGAAAATATCGAAGCAACGAATCGCCCGCCGGAAACCAGGCGCAATCCCGCGGACTGAATCCGTCAAAAAAGTCTGGCTGCTCTGCTCCCGGTACGCTGTGCTGTCCGCCGGCCGTACCCTGGACAGACGGTCGAAACGTCCATGCAATCACCAGCGCGTCTGTATCTGCTCGTTCTCGTGAACGGCCTTCTCTGCGGGATCGCCGCGCTCAATCTTTCGGCGAATGTCTTCGTGCTCAAGGCGACGCGCTGGTCCACGGCGCTGGTCTGGTCCCTGGATGCGCCCCAGTTGTGGCTCTATTATTCGCCGCTGCTCTTTCCATTCTGGCTCTGGATCCTGCTGCGCGCCGCGAATGAGATTCCCGCGGTTTCGGGAGGCCCGGCGGCCGGCGACGCCGAGAGCGACGGCCGTGCCAGCCGCAGAATGGGGAACGCAGTATGGCGCCAACTGCGTACGATTCCCGCCGCGACGATCGCCCGCAGCCGACTGTTGCTGAGCGCCCTGCCCCCGCGCTTTCGCGGCTGGCTCGCCGCCGCCTGCGCGCTTTCGTTGATGTTCGGATTTCCCTTCGCACACATCGACCTGAGCGGTGCGCCGGGTCCGGACTCAGGAGTGTTGCTACGTCACTACTGGCAGAGCATGGTCATCGCCGGGCTGGCGCGGCCGGGCGCGATTTTTTTCTGCGCGGCCGGAATCTGGCTGCTGCTCCAGCGCAGGCGAATCGCCCACGGCGAAGAGATTGCGAGTCAGTCACGCGCAGGCTTTTTGCCGCACAGGGCAGGCCTGTTACTCTTCGCGATTCTCACGCTGGCCGTCGCGCTGCGCTTCGCCCTGGCGGGCCCGGCGATACCGCGCCTGGAAGACGAAGTCGCCTATCACGTGCAGGCGCTGATCTTCCAAAGCGGCCGCCTGCGCGGCGAACTCAGCGGCGCACTGCTGAAAAGCGGAATCTCGACCGCGCGCTTCGAAGCGATGCTGCAGTTGCCCTATGTCTTTTTCGACGCTCCGAATCATTCGGATCCTTTGAACCATTCAGGCACGATCGATGCTTCGAACGCGGGCGCAGGCGTCGCGACTGGCCCCCCTTCCATGGCGATGGCGATGGCCGATTTTTCGAGCGCGCATTTTCACGGCTGGTCGGCGCTGCTCGCAGGACTGGCCTTCGTAAAACTGCAGGGACACGCCAATGCGCTGCTGGCACTCTTGAATTTCGCTCTCTTCGCGTTACTCCTGCGCCGCCTGGTTTCCGCCCGGAACGGCTTCGCCGGGACCGCAGACGACCATCGCGCCACCCGGATCTTCGCGCTGTTCCTCTTCGCCTGCGCTCCCGCCACGGTGATTCTGACCGGGACTTATATGTCGCATGTCGCGACCCAGTCGCTGCTGCTCGCACTTCTACTCGCATATACCGGCCTGCGGTTCGGAGCTTCCGACGATGCGAAATCTCCCCAACAGTCGGGCCAATCGCGCCGGGCGGAGTGGCCGGACCGCGCCGGCTGGACCCTGATGTTGGTCGGTGCGCTGGTCGGTCTGGCTTTCGTGCGCCTCCAGGCTGCCGTACCGGTCGCGATTGCACTAATTTCATCTGAGATTGCATTAATCGCCGCGAATCTATGGTCCGGGCGCGAGCGTCCTGTGGGCTACGCGTACTGGTCGACGCCCTCGGCCCTGCTGCGGTTGAGCGCTCTGGCGCTTGCGGCCGGCCTGGCCTTATGGCTCTACGAATTATATACGCGCGCGCTGGGCCACGACCATTGGTTTTATACGCGCGTCTATTTTGAACGCTATTTCGAGGCGGGCTGCCAGGCGATCGGCTGGGGGCCGGGGCACGGCTGTTTTCCGACCTACGGTTCGCTGGGGCACAGCTTTCGCAAATTTTTACTGAACGGCGTCGATCGGGTGTCGGAGCTCAATCACGAGCTTTCCCCCGGGGGACTCCCGCTGCTACCGCTGGCGCTTTTGCTCGCGCTGCGCCACTGGCGCGCCCTGCTCGATCCCCGCGGTATGCAGCTGCGCCTCCTGCTCGCTTTTCTGGGCGGCGTCGGCGTCTACAGCCTGTACTTTCACAATGGCGGCGAAAGCTATCGGGGCCGCTACGTCTTTGAAACAGTATTCGCTTTTTATCTGCTGTTCGCCGCCCTCGGCGTCCAGGAACTGGCGCGATTATTCGCCAGCCGCAAATCCGGCGAAAGCGGCGAGTGGCGCGATCGTTTCGCGCGCGTACTGCTTGCTCTCGCGCCGGCGCTGCTTTTGATCAACGTCGCCTTTACGATTCGCGGCGATTACTTTTCACGTTTTATTCAACCCTACGCAGCCCTCGGCGAGCTGCCCGGCCCGGCCGTCAGCCAGAGCGTCGTGAGCGCCCGCGACCTCGTGGAACAGCTCGGGGAGCGCGAACCCGCAACGGGCGCCTTCTATTATCCACTAGAATTCGAAACAGGTCAACGCACGGCCATCCCGCTCGCCAGTATGAAGGCCTTTCTCAATCTGGGCTACGCGAGCCTGGCCGCGACGGCGACCCGGCTGGACGAATACGGTCTGCTGCGCGATCGCGACGACAACGTCCTGGTCGGCGATGCCAGGCCCGGGGAAATTCGCGCCCTGGCGGAATTTTTGCGTATGCCCGGGACGCGGCGTCTGGAGTATCGTCTGCCGGAAACGGATCGTTTGCGGCGGGGCCTGGTGCGCTGGATTCTCCATGCGCCGGCGCTGCGGCCGCTCGAAGATTCCCTGTCGCCGCCGACATCGAAAAGCCCTGATATATGAAGCTGCCACCACCGGAACTGCATCCCGAAGCGCCGGCCCGCCCGGGCCCCGACCTGGAGACGGCCCGCGCCGCCATGCTGGCCCACCCGGCCCTCACCCGCAGCGCAGCGCACGAGCGCAACGCTAATATCTTAGAAGAAAATACGCGTGTCACGAACGGCGACGCAAGCGCGCTGCCGCTGGTCAGCATCGTGACGGTCGTTCTAAATCGCGAGTCGACGCTGCCGGACGCGATGCGCAGCGTTTTCGAACAGAGCTATCGCGGCGAAATCGAATACATCCTGATCGACGGCGGCTCCCGGGACGGGACGGTCGATATCATCCGCGCGCACGCCGGACGGCTGGCCGCCTGGGTCAGCGAAAAAGACGCGGGGATCAGCGACGCCTTCAATCGGGGCCTGGCCCTGGCGAACGGCGAAATCATCGGCATTTTGAATTCCGACGACTGGTACGCGACCGATACCGTCGAGCGGGTCGTGCAGGCCTTTCGCGACCAGCCCGGGGCCGGGATCGCCTGCGGTCGTCTGCAGTACTGGAAGGCGGATCAGGCGGACGCGATCTTTCCGTCGCTGCCGGAGCAGCTGGGCATCGACATGACCGTGAACCATCCCACCATGTTCGTGCATCGCCAGGTCTACGCGCGCGCAGGCTTATTCAAACTGGACTATCGTTTCGCGATGGACTACGAGCTGGCGTTGCGCTTCCAGGCGCTGGGCGCGCGATTTGTGAGCGTGGACGGCGTGCTCGCCAATATGCGCTTTGACGGCGCCGCGGACCGCAACTGGTTTCGTTCGCTGCGCGAAATGCGCAAGGCCCAGCGCGAAATCTATCCCGGTCGCTTCGCCCTGGCCTACGCTCTGAAATTCACCCGGGCCGTCACCGGACGGCTGCTTGCAGCGGTCGGGCTGGGCGCGGTGAACCGTTTCTATCGCAGCCGCATATCGCGCTTTCGCCGCTCCTACGAAAACGCCGGTTAGCCGTTCAATTCTGAAATTGCACGACCTGCCAGTTGATGGTGCCGGTGCGCGGCGATTCAGCGGACTGGCGCTCGACCTCGACCGCCGTTGAAGACTGAAGCGCGGTTCGAATCTTGCCGGAATCCTGGTCGGCTGAAGACGTGAGACCGCCGGGATTCACGATGTCGGCGGCGCCGAGCGCGATCGACCGCCCGGTGTCGACGGCGCTCAGAGCCGCGGTCAGCACCGGCGTATTCGTGTACACTGCGCTGAAACTCAGGGTCCCGCGCTGCACCGTCGACAGATCGAGCATGCTGATTAAAAAATAATGCGCGTTCACCGCACCGGTCGACTGATTACGAAAAAACTGAATGCTCGCGCCGCCGGCGTCCGGCGCGCTGCGAACATACAGAGAATTTTCGCGACCCAGCACAGTGGCGTCCGCGGTTTGATAGTGCAACACAAAGGATTTCGCCGGATCGAAGGGCGCCGCCGCGGCGGTGGCGCTCGCGTTTCCCGCACTCATGGTCGCGACGCCCGACTGAACGGAGGCGGCGGACAGCTGCACCACCTGCCACTCCACATTCACGGTGGTGCCGGTCGCGCCGCGCAGCAAACGCAGAGTCGAGGCGTTCGGAAACTGCGGCGCCACTTCCCGCTGTTCATCGATGGAGTTGCTGGTGGAATTGATGCGCATCGTAAGCAGCACGAAGGTCTGCGCCAGGTTCACCGCCGCGATCGAAATATCCAGCAGGCTGTCCCCGGCGGCGAGCGTTGCGCTGCCGCGCTGCACGACGGCGCCGCTCGAAAACTGGACCACCGACAGGGCGATGTTTTGATTGTTGGGATCGAAGGTTTCGAGCGTCACCTGGTTCGTCGCGCTCAGCTGACAGGTGACGAAATTGTCGGCGTTGGAACTGCCCGCGGTCTGACTGCATAATACGAATGAGCGACTGAGATCCACCGGACTGACCGCCACGTTGGTCGGCGAACCGGTGATCACGGTCGTCGGCACCTGGGTGATCGACTCGATCGGACTGGCGCCCGCGACGCCCATCGCGCCCAGCAATCCCAGGAAACCCTGCTGACCGCCGTACTGCGCGCAGTTCAGAGAGCCCGACAGCACTCCGGCAAGCACCGCGAATTTGCACAGAGCCGCGGGGCCGCTCCGGACCCGACTCGGGCCGGCGGCGCGGAATCTGCGACGCGAATCAGCGGGTCGGCGCGCTCCCGCCCAATTGAAGCTGAGGGGACTCATAGAGATTCGACCGAAACAGCTTCCAGTACACGCAGCGCAGTTGGTACGCCGCACGGCCTGGAAGCCAGCCCAGTATAACATACATCGGCCGAAACACAATCTCGGGAAAGCGGATCAGCGGGCCGCGCGAGAATTGCCGGGCGAGAGCGTGCTGGGCGTGTTCGTCGGCGTCAGTGGTATGTTCGACCAGAACGCGTTTTTCGCCATCCGCGACATGCTCCCGCACCCGCTGCACGAGCGTGTCTAAGGCGCAGAGGCTGTGGCGCGGTTCCGGTAGAATGCGCAGGCGCAGCGGAGTCCCTGGTAAATAAACCCGCACGGCGACGTTTCGCAGCGCATTCGCGCTGTAGACCGGCGTAATTCTCAAAATGCGGCAATCCGCCGGCGCGCGATCGCTCAAGAACTCTTCGCAGGCGAGCTTGGAGCGGCCGTAGGCTGTGGCCGGCCGCAGCGCGTCGTCCACCCGCACCACTTCGGTGCGATCGGCATCGCCGTAAACCGAGACCGAGCTCAGGTGGATCCAGCGGGCATTCCAGGTGCGCGTCGCTGCATACAGGTTCTGCAACATGCCGAGGCTTGGATGCAGCCCTTCGCCCGATTCCGCGCGATCGGCGGCCGGGCCCGTCGCGGCGGCCGTATGCACAATCACCGAACAGGGCTCCAGATCCGCCAGAATCCTGGCGGTCGCGTCCGCATCGCCGAGATCGCACACGACGCTCTCCGCCGGACGATACGCGGAGCGCAAATTCTCAGGGCTGCCCGTTCTCTGCTGATGCTTACCGGCGGCGGATTCGGCGTCTGCCGGCCGGGCGCGAGCTTCCGGAGCGCGCCGCGACACTCCCACGACCGTGTGGCCGGCCGCTTCCAGGTCCCGGCCGATGGCGGAGCCGATATATCCAGAGGCGCCGGTGAGCAGAATTCGCAGTTTTGTGGACATTTTTAGTGTACAAATTTCCGGATCTCTTATCTTCTTCAATAGAATTCCGAATAGAAGTACAGGACAGAACTCCGAAAAGGAAATCAGGACCCGCCGTCATGCCCGCCAACCCCGCCGATCGTCAGCCTCTCAATCCCGCGGAAGCTACGCCGCCCGCGAACGCAAAACCAAAGCGCCGGCGGCTGCGTACGCGAAAGCTGCACTTCGCCCGTCCGGACATCGGAGCGGCCGAAGTCGCAGCGGTCACCCGGGTACTCAAATCGGGATGGTTGACCTCGGGACCGGAGACCCTGCAATTCGAAGCGGAATTCGCGGAAGCGGTCGGCGCCGCGGAAGCCGTAGCTGTGAATTCGTGTACCGCGGCCCTGCACCTGGCGCTCGCCGCCTGGCAGCTCGGGCCCGATGACGCGGTGCTCGTGCCGGCACTCACCTTTACGGCGAGCGCGGAGATCGTCGAATACAGCGGCAGCCTGCCCCTGATTCTGGACGTGAATCGCGACAGCTATCTCATGGACGCGGAGATCATCGAGGCCTTTATCGCGAAAGACTGCGCGTACAAAAACGGGAAGCTCGTCCACCGCCCTTCTAAAAAACGAATCCGCGCGATTCTGCCGGTGCACCTGGGCGGGCGCCCCTGCGAAATGGACGAGCTGCGCGCTCTTGCGAAACGCTATCGCCTGAAAATCTTAGAGGACGCAGCACACGCCTTCCCGGCCGCGTACGACGAGCGGCAAATCGGCGGCATCGGCGACGCGACCGCCTTCAGTTTTTACGCCACGAAGAATCTGACGACCGGCGAAGGCGGAATGCTGACCACGAACGACAAAAGCCTGGCCGATCGCGTGCGACGTATGCGACTGCACGGAATCAAAGGGCAGACGTACGGCCGCAAGCGCTGGGTCTACGACGTCGTCGATCAGGGCTTTAAGTACAATATGTCCGACATCAACGCGGCGCTCGGCCGCGTGCAGCTGGAACGCTCCGCGGATATGCTGAAACACCGCGGCGATATTCACGCCGCCTACGATCAGGGCCTCGCGGATCTGGCGGCCTCCGGCGAACTGCGACTGAACCCACCCACCGCTCATGAATCCGCGCACCATCTGTATACCCTCGAAATCAGCCCGGGCAAACGCGGCGGCGCGAAACGCATCTCGCGCGATCGCTTCGTCGAAGAGATGTACGCACGCAACATCGCCGTGAGTCTGCACTTTATACCGCTGTATCGCCTCAGTCGTTATCGCAAAGCCTACGGCCTCAAAGCGAAAGACTATCCGAACTCCGAAGCGATCTATCGCAATATCGTGTCGCTGCCGGTGTACAGCGCCATGAGCGCCGACGATGCGGCCGACGTGATTCACGCGATCCGCGAAACCCTGCTCTAGTCGCAAGACCGGCGCGCGCGACTCCGGCCTGTATTTACCCGGCTTCCGCGGGTTCTTAGAGGACTCCGCCCGCCCAGCGATCCCGGAAATAGCCGGGCGCTGCGCGCCGATCGCGCAGCCCGTGGCGATAGGGTTCCAGTACCGGCGAAGTTTCCGATCCGTGAGAGTGTACGGCTGGGCCGGAGCCGAACTGCGCGTTAAACGAAAGATAGACCTGCCCTTCGCCCGCCGGACCGGTGCCCCGGGCGAAAGTGATCTTCAGCTCGGGAAAATTTAAGTACAGCAGGTTAAACGAAAACGAAAAGCTCACGCCGTAGGCCCCGGCCCAGCCTTCGCGAAAGACCTTACGATCGAAAACCGTGCCGTAGTCGTAGAACAGATTCATGCCCACCCCGTCGAGAGTGAGCGCGCCGGCCCGCGACCCGAACAACGCCTCGGACCACCAGATCAGCGGCAGCCTGTATTCGTAAGTAAAGACCACCGCGGCGTGATCCGAGGGCGACTTCGCATAATCCTGCCCGCGCACGAAACGATTGAGCCGGACTTCTTGAATCTCGCGATCGGGACCGTAGGAACCGTAGCCGTAGCCGCTGAGATAGTTGACGTGGTGACTCCAGAGCGACGGCAAAAAGAGCGAGAGGCCGCCTTCGGCCACGCCGTATTCGATATTATTGCGCTGGTATTTATCCGGGCGGTCAGTGCTTTCCGGGCTGGTATAATAGTCGGTCTGCGCGAAAAAGAGCCAGCCCAGCTCGGGGCTGATCGACTCCGGAAAGCGCTGCACGTCGCCGAGAATCCAGGTCGCGGACGGGCCGCTCAAATTCAAATCCCGGGCGTCGTACTCCACGACTCGCAGACGCCGCGCGTTTCTTAATTTCAGATGCGAATAGCCCAGGAGCAGCTGCGTATCGGCGAAACGATAGTCGGCGGTGTAGCGCAGGTTTCCGCGGGCTTCTTCGAAAAACGAATCCTTGCTGTCGCACAAAAAGCGCAGCGGATCTTCGTCGTTGATGCAGCCGGGGGTGCGCTGCTGCTTCCAGTAATTCGTCTGATACGACATGCTCAATCCCAGGGCGTAGCGCGAATAGTCGTACGCCGCGAAGGCCACCGGGGTCGGATTCCCGGTGCCGACCGCCGCGATCAGGCCGTGGCGCAATAGCGGATCCCGGGCCGCCGCCACCAGATTCACAGTGCTCACCGGCCCGAAAAGCCCGAGCAGATAGGGGCGAATCGAAAAGGGACCGAAATAGTCGGACTCTTTCCAGTCGCCGGGGCCGTCGCCGCCGCTCAGATCTCCGGCGAGCGGTCCGCCGGCTTCGCCAAAATAAGATTCGGATGATTCGGAATCCGGTCCGGATCCGGCTTCGCCCGTTTCTCCCGAATTTTCCGGAATGGCGGAACCGACGAAATAGTTTACGGGCTCCGACAGCAGATCGCCGTACTGAAAGCGCACCAGATCGAAACCTTCGCCGAAATAAGCGAGGGCGTAGAGCGCGTCGTCGGCCGGCGCCGGATAAAAGACGCCGGTGAGACTGCGGGTCAGGCGGCTGATACGGCCGGTCGCGACTTCGACCGAATAGAGATTGTAAATGCCGTCCACGTCTGACGCGAAGATTACGCTGCGGCCGTCGCCCGAAAAGCGCGGCTGAACTTTCGTGCCGGGCCCGCTGACCAGCACGCGACAGCCCGATTCGTCGACGGCCGAGGCGTCGCATAAAAACAATTCGCCTTCGCCGGCTTCGCCGCGCCGCACGAGGGTGACCAGGCTCCGGTCGTCCGGCGAAAGGGCCGTGTACTGCACGAAGCCCGTAAAGGGCGTTTCCAGAATCACGCGCTCGCCGATCAGATCGTCGTCCGCGTTGAATTGCGCCGTAACGAGATAACGTTTTTTATTGTCGCGGGTGACGAAGTACACGCGCGAACCGTCGCTCGAAAGCGAAGGATAGCTGATACTGCGCCCGGGCGCGGCGCGACTCAAGAATAGATCGTATTCGCCGTCGTACAATTCGTAGCGCAGGCCGGTGCCCGGCAAAAAGAACATCGCTTCGCTGTACATTTTGCGGCCGCCGGCTTCGGCGAAGCCCCGGGTCGCGTCGACCCGCCGCACGCGATCCGGTTTTATCATGGCGTCTTCGTTTTCCGCCTGCGCTGCGGTCTGACCGTCGATGGCGTATAAACCTCTGATACTGTCGCGGGGCGTTGCGAAATATTTTACGGAGCCGTCTTCGCCGATATACAAGAAGCTTTTATTATAGCCGTCGGCGGTCAGTCGGCGAAAGGGCGTTTCCCCCTGCCCCCGGAGCTCCGCGATTTCCGACTCGAATCGCTGGAACTCGGTTTCGCGAAAATCGCGGTAGAGGGGGCCCAGGCCCGGCGCCGGCTGGAGGCGTTCATTGACGAAAAACGGCGCCGTATCCTTTTGCCAGTATTCGGTGAGCACCTCTTCGCCGTAATTATCCGCCACGAACTGCAAAAAGCGACCCCCGTAAAGATAACCGAGAGTTGCGAAAGGCCAGCGATGCGATCCGTTTAAGATTTCGGCCAGACTCGGGAAGCGATCTTCTAAGATCGCCGTACGAAAAAACATATTCGTCAGCGGATCCTGCATCCGGCCTTTGCCGGTTTTCGATTCTTCGTACACCGCCACGCCTTCGATGAAACCAAAAGGCGAAATGAAATTCGGCGGCACCCCGAAGAGAACGCGAAAGGTCGCCAGAATGGGCTGCTCCGTTCCCCAGTGGCGCAGCGTGATAATATGCGTGTACTCGTGGCGAATCAACAACTCGGCCCACAGATCGTAACGCGAAAAGGTTCCCTGCTGGGGGTTGTCCAGAAAGAGCACGATCTGATCGATGCCCAGGGGCGTCGCGAAGGCGTTGACCACGTCGGTCGAAAACACGAGCACGATATGCGTATTGTCCGCGCCCGAGTTGTACTTCGGCTCCAGCTCCGCGTGAACGCGCTCCGCGATGCGCGCCGTCCGCCGGGCGATCGCCGCCTGGCCTTCGGGGAAGTGCACCTGAAAGTGCTCGGTCGTCAGAGTGCGCATGGCCGGGCCGGGCTGCGGAACGAGCTGGGCGCTGAGTTCCGTCGCACTGCAGATCGAAAGCGCAATAAAAATCGCCAGCAGCAATCCCGCGGGACCCGGTCGCCGGAAACGGCGTACGACGCGGCGGGAGACCGTCCGATCGGCAGCGAAAACCGCGCGCTGGAGCGCCCGCATCGCCAACAGGAATCGGCCGACAGAGATACTCATATAGAATTCCGTGTACTTTCCCGCCAGCTGTACGGCAAAACGTTTTTCCGCGCCTCAAAGCCCGCGGCGCAGCAATTCCGTGGCCAACCAGCGCGTATACACCGCAGCCCCACACGCCGACAGATGGGTCAAATCATGATGGGCGTGCGGGCTTCGCAGACTGTCTGGTAGCGGCAACGGCGCCGGGCTCCCGCGCCCCCGGTAGCCCGCATCCAATCCGAATCCCAGCACCCCCACGACTCCCGGCCGTTGGTCGACCGCAATCTCCTCGACCGCGGCCGAGACCATTGCATAGACGCGCGCTTCGTTCACCAGATTGCCGTAGGCCGGCGAGAAGGGAATTCCAACGAGCAGCGTTTCGTAACCCTTCGCGCTCAGTACGTCGAGCAGTCGCCGGTAGGCGTCGACCGCCGCGGGTCGTGGAACATATACCAGTGAGCCGGGCACACCGGCGAAACTCAGAGCCGGGTCGCCGCCGCTGCGGGCGCGCCGCCGGCATTCCGCCTGCGAAAAGTCCGGAGACTGCATTCTTTTCCAGGTCCAGAAGCCCCGCCCTGCATCCAGCAAGGACCGCAGCCGCCGATTGTTTTGAATTCGGGCGCGCGCGATAGCGAGCGGTCCTGGACGGGCTCCCCCCAGATACTCCGCGTATTCGTCGGCCGGCAGCAGATCGGGACGCGCCCTCAGCTGGGCGAAGGGAAAATCGGAAAGCCCCGCCTCTCCAATGCCGCCAAGCGGTGCGAGAATATAATTCGCTTCGTACAAAGGCAGCGCAAGCAAACGCTGGTGCAGCGCCTCGCCCGGCCGGGCGAAAGCTTTCAGCAAGGAATTCGCGGACGCATCGTAGCGGGCCAGTTCCTGGCGAAAATAATAGTCGAAGGCTTGCTTTACCGGCGATTCGAACAGCGAGAAGGGATTCACGTTCACGATCACCCGCCGTCTTTGATCCCGCGCAACGCTTGGTAAGAATCGGGCGAGCACCAGCAAACCCTCGGGTTGCTGCGAAGGCATGCCCAGATTGATCGAAGGCGTTTCCGTCTTTAAGCGCTCGTCCAGAATTTCGGGGATGATCCCGCTCATCGCCTGGCTATCGCCCAGAATCAGCAAGCGGGCGTCCGTGACCTCCGGGACGCGCTCGCGCACGCGAGCCGTCTTCACGTACCATAAAAAACGATCGGCGTCGCGCAGTTCAGCGAAGGGATTGAGCGCCGGCGCAAGCATCAAGGCGAAATTCGCCATCGCGATAAAAAGGACGGCGACAAGCCCGGTGGATCGCGCGGGCCACCGGGAAATGAAAGCGAATGTGCGCCGCATGGAATTCAATCGACTCTCTGAAAGTCCCCGGCCGCGGCGGCGTTACGCGCGTAGTACGGCTTGTGGTTCATGATATAATCGCTGAGTTCGGCGCCGGCCGGATCGTCGCCCGGAGCGGCCGAGCGCCAGAGTTCGTAGTCCATGGTTTCGATGCAGCTGTCGTCGAAGTACATGCGCGTATAAAAGAATTCGCGCTTACAGCCGTCGCAGCGCCAGCGCGCGCGGCCGGGTCCGTACTCCGCAAGCAGAGTCCGCCCGGCATCGTTGAAACAGCATTCGCGCGGACCATCCGGCTCCGCTCCTGCGCCGCCTTTCGCTTCGTCGTCCGGCGCGCCTGGCTCCTCACTTCTGGTCAATGACTTCGACTCCTTCCCAATCCGGGGGCGTACCGTGCTCCGCGTAAAACTCCGAGCGATCCAGATACAGGCGCGCCGCGCGATCGCCCGGATTCAACGCGAGCACCGTCTGGAATGATTCGCAGGCGGCTTCGAAATTTCGCTCCAGATAATAACTGAGGCCGCGTTCGAAATCCGTGCGGGTTAAGAGCTTCAGGCCGGCTTCCGTGTCCGCGTACTCCTGTAAGAGTTCGATGACCGACACGGGCTGCTGCTTGCCCTTCACCAGCACGCAGTCCAAAAAGCGATAGCTGTATACGGTCGGATCCTCCAGCTCGACCAGCGTCTCTTCGGAAAAGACGATGCGGGCGCCGTACATTTTCGTCAGGCCTTCCATGCGGGCCGCGAGATTCGCGGCGTCGGACATGACGTCGCCCTGCATGCGCTCCGCCTGACCGATGACGCCCAATCGCACCGTGCCGGTATGCAGGCCGATGCCGGTTTGCACCGGAGTACGTTCCAGCGCCACCCGTTCGGCGTTGTATTCGATCAACGCGTGCTGGATTTCCAGCGCCGCTTCGATGGCGGTTTCGGGTCCGCCGGCGAAGAGCGCCATTACGCCGTCGCCCATATATTTCATAATGAAGCCGTGATGTTCGCGGATGATCGGCGCCAGGCGCTTGAAGTACGAGTTCACGAAATCAAAGTTTTCGCCCGGGGTCATCTGCTCGCTCAAAGTCGTAAAGCTGTGAATATCCGTGACCATAATCGTCAGCTTCATCTCCTGGTTATCGCCCAGCGCCACTTCGGTGATTTCGTCTTTGCCGAGAAAGCGCATGAACTCGGCCGGCACGAAACGAGCGTAGGCCGCGTTGGTGTCGGAGAGCTTCTGGTTGGCGACTTCGAGTTCCGCCGCGTGCCGGCGAAAGGCCCGGCGGGCCAGCGCAAAACGCCGCTCGAGTACATACCCCAGGGAAAAGATAAAGGCGAGCATGCCCCAGTGAAAGGTATAACGCTCCCAGTAGAGCCGCCCCAGATAACCGCCGGCGATATCGTAGAGGCAGGTGCCCACGAATAGAAAGAAGCCCAGAGTATAGATGCGCGTACCTGGACTGCCGAACCAGGCCTGCCGCAGCGCGCCCGCGGAGAATACGACCAGCGAAACGAGCGACATGGCGAAAACCGAAAGCACCAACCAGGCGTGATGCGCGAGCCCCGTAAATACGAAGACGATCAGGAAGATCGCCGCGTGCACGCCGTGCAACATCCACAGGATTCGCACCAACCGGCGAAAGCCCGCGTCGAGCACCTGCTCGGTCAAAATGCCGACGGCGATGGGCATCACGAAGATACTGAAAAACGAAACCTGCAGCCAGAAGTCCGGTCGATCGTAAATCAAACGGCTGTAGTCGCTCAGCGATATCGTAAAGGCGCCGATGGCGAAACTCAGCACGTTAAACGATAAGATCGACGTACGTTCGCCGTAACGCACGATCGAAAGCAAAATCGTAAACAGGCCGATCAAACAAAAGAACACGCCCAGACTGAAACGATCCACCTGGTCGCGCAGTACCGCGAAGACGTGCGCGCTTTCCTGGCCCAGAAAGAGGTCGCGCAATTGAAAGAGCGTGCCCGGGTCCGGCTCAATGCGAATCAGAATCTGGCGCGGCGGCGCTCCTTCGGGCAACACCACGAGATGCCAGCTGAAGTGCAGGGTTTCGGCCGGGCGCGCGGCGCGATAGATCGACCGGCCGTCGGCGAAAACTTCAAAAGCGGCCCACAGGCGTCCGATAAAAAGCGATGCGTGCGGCGGCAACTGCGCCAGGGCCTGGTCGTCCAGCGCATAGCAGAGCTCGAAGTCCTGCCCGGGAAAGACCAGCTCCCAGCCGGAATCGCTTATATGGCCGGCCCCCCCGCCCGTATAACTCCGCCAGCCGTCCCGGCCGGCCGCGCAGCTCTGAGCGGGCGCGTCGCTTCCGGTCGGAGCGGGAAGCTCGCGAACCAGCAACCGCGGAGAGCTGAGAGCCAGCCGGCCAGCGATTGGATCCGGTTCTGACGACGAATCGGTCGGAGCGCCGCAGTGCAGCACGGCGGCGAAAGCAATCCAGATCAGGCCCGGCGCAGAGCAGCGGACCAGCAGTCGACGCACAAGAAGCGGCACGGAGGAGAGCAAACGCGGCTCACCCGGATTCTACAATCAATTAATCCAGGATTTTGCTGGCCCGGGCGACAGCCGCCCTGCATTGCTCTTTCGATATGTTCGCCGCTCCACCCAATAGAACCTCTGCACCGCTCCGTGCGCGGTGGGCCGGGCTGGTCCTGATCGCCGCGCTGCTGGCCTGCGGGGCCGGCTGTCGCCCCGACCAGATGGAACGGCCGGGTGCGAACGCCCCGTTGCATCTGGTGATCGATGCCGGCAGCTCCGGCACGCGACTGTGTCTCTTTGCGATTCGCAAGATCTGCCCGGACGCAAACGGGCCCTGTCACTGCGGCGCGCCGCCGGTCGAGTCTGACAGGCATCCCGACGGCGGGCCGCGGCCGGTTTGCGAATCGATTCCGGACGCCGGCGGCCTGGCCGGAATGTCGCCGGCCGCAGCCGCCGCGGTCCTGGCGGACGCGCTGGCCAACCGGATTCCAGACCACACTCGCGAGCGCATTCAAAACGCGGCGCTGCTCGGCACGGGCGGCTTCCGACAGGCATCGCCGCAAAAACGGCGTGCGATTCTACAGAGCCTGTCGGAACAACTGCGGCGCAGCCTGCCCGCCGCGTCCGGCTGGCCGGAGACCGGCGCCGAACAGCGGCCAGCGGCCCGGACTCTCAGCGGCGCCGATGAAGGTCGGCTGGCCTGGCTGGCCATGCGCGAAATTCACGGGAGCGTAGACCATGCCGTGCTGGAAACCGGCGGAGCCAGCGTGCAGTTCGCCGTGGCGATGCCGCTCTCAGAATCGGAAGCGCACGCGACCGGCGCGGGCGATGCTGAGGGCGTTCGGTCGATCAGCCTGCCGCTGGGTATGAACAGCGCCTTCCAGCGTCTGCAAAACGATGCAGAACTGCCCGCTTGTTTTCCTTTCGGCGCGGCGGACGCCCGAACGGATTTCGATCGCTGCCGAAAACTGATTCGGCGGCAGGTCTTTACACAGGACGCCATCGCTGAATTGCAGGCGATGCATTCTGATTCCGCGGACGGCGTGCTGTTCGGCCTCGGTTCTTCCTGGAAAGCGATCTTCGCCGGGATGCAGAAGTCCCGGGCATCGCTTTCGAATTTGCAACGCTTTGGACGGCGGATCTGCGCGGCCCGCAAACTGACCGAGCAGGAACGCTCAAGCAAGTATCTGCAGCGCCGTTGCTATCTCTACGCGTATCAAAGCGTATTATTAGAAGAAACCGGCTATCGAGAAATTCGACGGGGGCGGGAATCCTGGGCGCGCGGCGCCGCGATCTCGGAAGAATTTTTTCCGGCGTGCGCCTTGCCTCTGCAAGAGCCGCAGCAAACGCTCTGATTGTTTTGATTCTGCGGAAAACCGGGCCATCGAGCCTAAAAAACTACGGGCACCGGGGAGCGCGCTCGCTTGTATGCCAGAATCGGCCCGGCTTACAAGGACCCCGACCGAATTCCGGAGTCGAGGCGGCGACCGATCCGGTGACTCCCCGCGTTCAGGTGGGAAACCCGCATTTGTTAGATTTTCATGAGTCTATTTCACTTTTCTTTCGTCTAAGAGCGCAAACATCCCTGGATCCCTGTGAATCAATTTTCCGTGACTCAACTCCGCCTGCCCGGCTTCAATGCGCTTGAAACCGTATTCGAAAGCAAAAATTCGACGATCTTTCGCGGGGAGCGCCTGCGGGACAACCTCCCGGTCCTGATCAAAGTTCTAAAATCCCGGCGACCGCCGCCCCGGGACCTGGCCCGCCTGCGCCGGGAATTTGAAATCGCCCATCCCCTTGAGGGATCGGGCATCGTACGCTATTATTCGGTCGAGCCGTATGAGAACGGCCTGGCTCTTATAATGGAAGATTTCCGGGCCCGCTCGCTGGCGGATCTGCTGCGCCTGGAACCGCTGCGCCTGGAACGCTTTCTGGAACTGGCCGTGCTGTGCGCGGAAGGACTGCACCAGATCCACGCGCAACAGGTCATTCACAAAGACATCAAACCGCACAATATCGTCCTGGGCGGCGAAGACTCCGGCGCGGCCCCGGCGCTGACCCTGAAGTACATTGACTTCGGCATCTCGTCGAAGATATCGCGCGAAACGGCGGGCGCCGCGAGCCCGGGCAAACTGGAAGGCACCCTGGCTTATATGTCGCCGGAGCAAACCGGTCGGATGAATCGCGCGGTGGACTATCGCTCGGATTTCTACAGCCTGGGCGTTACGCTTTATGAAATGCTGTACGGACGCGTACCCTTTCCGGGCGAAGACGCGATGGAGCTCGTGCACAGCCACATCGCGCGCGAAGTGTTATTCCCCGAGAATTCGGCCGCGGGCGAAAGCGTTCCGTCGACCATCATCGCCGTACTGGCGCGACTGCTGGCGAAGACCGCCGAAGATCGCTACGAAAGCGCTTACGGTCTGCGCGCGGATTTCGACCGCGCATTGCGGGAATTGCGCGAAAGCGGCAAGATCAGCGATTTTCCCATCGGCGAACAGGATTTCTCGGACGTCTTTCAAATCCCGCAAAAGCTGTACGGTCGCGAAACCGAAATCGCCGACCTGCTCGAATATTTCGAGACCATCGAAAGCGGCGAAAGCGCGCTGATGCTGGTAGCCGGCAAAAGCGGCGTGGGCAAATCGGCGCTGCTCGGCGAAATTCACAAACCCGTCGCGCGCGCGGGCGGCCATTATATCGCCGGCAAATTCGATCAGTACAAACGCAATCTCCCGTTCAGCGCGCTGATCCAGGCGCTGCAGGAATTGATTCATCAGCTCCTGGGCGAAAGCGACCAGGTCCTGGCGGAATGGAAAGACCGCATGGTGTCCGCCTTCGGCCCCAACGGACAGGTGATCATCGACGTGATTCCCGAAGTCGAGCTGATCACCGGCGAGCAGATGCCCCTGCCCGAGCTGCCGCCCACCGAGAGCCGCAATCGATTTAATCTGGTATTTCAGAATTTTATCCGGGCCTTCGCGAGCGAGAACGCGCCGCTGGTGATCTTTCTCGACGATTTACAATGGGCCGACTCGGCGACCCTCGCTTTGATCAAAGTCCTGCTCACGGATCCCGACGCGGGCCACCTCTTGATGGTCGGCGCCTATCGCGACAATGAAGTGCACGACGCGCATCCGCTGATTCTGGCTTTAGAAGAGATTCGCCTGAGCGGCGCGCGAGTCCGCGACTTAAACCTGCAGCCGCTGAGTCTCGAGCATGTAACGCAGTTGACCGCGGACGCGCTGCACGTGCAGCCCGATCAGACCCGCGAACTGGCCGAACTCGTCTTCAAAAAGACCGACGGCAATCCGTTTTATATCAATGAATTGTTGCGCGAACTGCACAGCCAGGGCTTCATCAGCTTCGACCGTCAGGCGGCCGCCTGGACCTGGGATCTGCCCGCAATTCAGAGCCACGGTCTCAGCGAAGACGTGCTGGATTTTCTGGCCGGGCGTCTGCGCAAGCTTGATCGTTTTACGCTGAACCTGCTGCGCATCGCGTCGGCCCTGGGCAATCGTTTCGATCTCCGCATGCTTTCGCTCGCCTGCGGCAGCGAACCGGTCGAAACCGCGGCGCTGCTGGAACGCGCGCTCGCCGAAGGCCTGATATTGCCGCGCGACGAAGCCTATAAGTACGTAACCCAGTTCACGGATTTCAACGCCGCCGCCGACATTCAGTACGCCTTCGTCCACGATCGCGTTCAGCAGGCCGCCTACGATCTACTCGACGGCGAAGAGCGGGCGACTCTGCACCGGGCCCTGGGCCGGCTGTATCTGGAGCATCTGACCTACGACGAACGCGAAGAGCGCCTGCTGGGAATCGTAACCCACTTAAACATCGGCCGCGAACTCTTAACCGACGCGGGCGAAAAGCTCGAACTGGCGAGATTGAATCTGGCCGCGGGCCGCAAAGCCAAGAATTCCACGGCGTACGAAGGCGCGATTTTGATGTTTCACATCGCGCTCGAACAGCTGCCCGATCGGGCCGCCGAAGCCTTAAATTTACATTACCAGCTCTTTATCGATCTGAATATGGAGCTGGGCGAAACCTATTATATGGTGAACGACCTCGCGAACGCGGAGAAGTTCTTCGAGGTGATTCTGGCGCGGGCGAAAACCGGCGTCGAAAAACTACGGGTTTATGAAATCAAAATCGGCATCTCCACGGGACAGAGCCAGCCGGAGCTCGCCGTGCAACTCGGGGTCGAAGCCCTGGACTTGCTGGGCATCCGCCTGAGCACCAATCCGGGCGAAGCGATGGCCCGCTCCGAATTAAGCAAGATCGCCGGCCGCCTGAAAAAAGCCACCGCGCGGGATTTCCTGTCCGCGAAGACCATGGAGGATCCCGTACACCTGGCGACGATGCAGATCCTCATGCAGCTCGGCATGCCGGCGTACATTCTGTCTTCGAATCTGTTTCCGATATTGATCGCGCGTATGATGCAGCTTTCGCTGAAGCACGGCAACTGCCCGGCCACAGCCTTCGCCTGCGCCGCGTTCGGGTCGCTGCTGGCGGGCATGCTCGACCAGCCCGAAGAGGGCTACCGTTTCGGCGCGATCGCCATCGATTTGACCGAAAAGCTGGGCGCCCGCGAAGTGCGCGGCAGAGTGTATTATCTTTTCGCGTCGACCCTGCATCACTGGAAGCATCACGTCAATCAGCGCGACGATTATCTCTTAGAAGCCTATCGCAGCTGCCTGGAAATCGGCGACCTGCCCTACGTCGCGCTCTGCGTGCAGGGCATCAACTCCGCGCCGCTGTGGACCGGCACGCGGAGACTCAGCTCCGTCGAGCGCAGTCTGGAACGCTACGAGCACGCGCTCTTTCGCACAGGTCAAAAAAATACGATTCAGACCGTGGGCATCGCCTGGCAGTACATTCGCAATATGCAGGGGGCGGCGCGCAACCGGGCCCGGCTCTCCGGCGAAAAATTTCAGGAAGGCGAAATCATTCCCGCCTGGGAAGAATCCGGCAACGCGAACGGATTGTTTTTCGTTTATTGGAATAAGGCCGCGCTCTCCACCCTTTTCGGAAATTACGAACAGGCCGTGAATTTCGCCGAGCGGGCCTGGAGCTACGTCAACGCCGCCGTGGGCAGCCTCGCAATACCGATTCTCGTCTTTTATCACACACTCGCGCGCATCGGGCTGGTCGACCGCACCCGCAGCGCGGCGCGGCGGCGCGAATTGACCAGGCAGATCGACGAGGACTATACACGGCTGCAGAGCTACGCCGGGCAAAACCCGCGCAATTTTTCGCACATGCTGGAACTGGTCGAAGCCGAACGCGCGCGGCAGGCGGAAGACCACGGCCGCGCGATGGATCTCTACGACCAGGCCATTGAAACCGCCGGCGCGAGCGGCTTCGCGTTGCACGAAGGCCTGGGCAACGAACTGGCCGGGCACTATTACGCGGACCGCAAAAAGATTCGTTTCGCGGCGATCTATTTCAAAGAGGCGCAGAAGAACTACGGTCAGTGCCGCGCTCTGGCGAAAGCCAGCGATCTGGATCTGCATTTACAGGAGCTCATGCGCCGGGCGAGCGAAGCCGAACGTCAGATCGGAGTCGGCGGCGGCGACAGCACGGCGATGCCCCAGACCGCCGTTCACGGCGAGACTCTGGGCGACAGCGAATCGCTCTCCGACTCCACGGTCACCTTTTCCGGCGACGGCGACGGAGCCCTGGACATGAGTACGGTCATCAAAGCGTCCCAGGCGATTTCCGGCGAAATTCAACTGGCGGGTTTGCTGCAGACGATGGTTCGCATCGTCATGGAAAACGCGGGCGCGCAACGAGCGGTGCTTTTGCTGGAGCAGGACGGGCGCCTGCGCATCGAAGCGGACGGCCAGCTCAACGACGCGAAAGTCAAAGTGCTGCAATCCATACCTTTAGAAGAAAGCGACGAATTGCCGCGCAGCGTAATCAACACGGTCGAACGCACGAGCGAAGCGGTGGTCGTCTATGACGCCCGGGACGACTCGGTCTACGGCAAAGATCCATATATCGCGGCGAACCAACCACGATCGGTGCTGGCCAAACCCGTGGTATTGCAGGGCAAGCTGATCGGCGTGCTCTATCTGGAAAATAACGGCGCGCCCGGGGCCTTCACCGAACAGCGCGTACGCGTTTTGAATATTCTATCGTCGCAGATCGGCACCTCGATCGATAACGCGCGGCTGTATTCGAACCTGGAAACGGCCTTAGAACAGGAGCGCCTGGCAAAGCAGGCGCAGATCGAGCTGAACAAAGCTTCGAGCCTGTTCGTACCGACGGAATTTCTACGGCTGCTGGACCAGGAAAGCATCGTCGGCGTGAGCCTGGGCGAGAATATCCAGAAGGAGATGACCGTACTCTTCTCCGACATTCGTTCGTTCACGACCATTTCCGAAGAACTGACCCCGGAGCAGAATTTTCAGTTTATTAACGGCTATCTCGCGCACGTCGGTCCCTGCGTACGGCAGCACAACGGCTTTATCGACAAGTACATCGGCGACGCGGTGATGGCCTTGTTTCCGACGGCCGCGGACGGAGTGGCCGCGGCCATCGCCATGCACCTGGCGATGGTCGAATTCAATCGCGAGCGGGCGCGGGCCGGACGCAAACCCGTGGGCATGGGCGTCGGCATCAATACCGGCCAGTTGATGCTCGGGACGATCGGCGAAGCGAATCGCATGGAAGGCACCGTGATCAGCGATGCGGTGAATCTGGCTTCGCGCATTGAGAGCTTAACGAAAATGTACGGCGCGAGTCTGATCGTGAGCGGCCAGACGTTCGCGCAATTGCCCGAGCCGGTCAGCTACAAGCACCGCCTGCTGGACCGCGTCCGGGTGAAAGGGAAATCCGAACCCGTCGAGATCATCGAAATCCTGGACGGCGAAACTCCGGAACGCCTGCTTGCGAAGCTCAATCAAAAAGAACGCTTCGAACAGGCGACAGCGGAGTATCGCGCGCGAAATTTCGCGCGAGCGGCCAACGAATTCAAAGCGCTGATCGACGAAAACCCCGACGATCTGGCCGCGAAGCTCTACCGGGCTCGCTCCATTCGCAATCATCGCGAAGGCGTACCGGACGAATGGAACGGCATCGAAGCCCTCGGGAAAAAATGAGCGGCGCGGTCTGGTTCTGAGCTCCTGGCGGCCGGCCCTTCCGGATCGCCCTGAACTCTTTCTCTAAATTCTTACGGCGTCTTAATCTTCGCCGTCGCGCTCTTCGATCTTCGTCGCCAGCTCCTGCATGGCCTGCATGAAGCGCTCGCGATCGTCGGGATGCAACAGGGCGAGGCTGATCTTCACCGAGTTTACCGCGGCGCCGCGAATATGCAGGCGTACATATTTTTCACTTTCGATTTTGACCTTTTTTACGTTCGTAAGCGCGAGCTTCTTTCTGTTCAGGAGCCCCATATTAAAGCGCACGTGCTCGGAGTCGAGGGTCAGCAGATTTCCGCGGCCCCACAACGCCGCGACCGCGCAGGCCGCCGCCGCGATCAGCAAGACGTACGGCGGCCCGCCCCCGGGGTTGTGATAGCGATCGAAACCGGCGAGCGCGGCGAAGACCCCGGCGGCCACCCAGAATCCGAAATTAAACACTCCGTTTTTGCGGAAACTCTGCATTCGGACAGCATTCCGCCGCGTGAAAAGCCCGTCAGTTCGAAATCCGAGCCGGGGCCCGTCGCAGGTATTGTGATTGAAAGCGAGTCGCGCGAGGGCGTTTCTGTGCTCATGAGCGCGCAATCGACCCGTACCGTACCGTACCACGCCATCGCCGACGGCAGCTGGAGCACCATCGACGAAACGAACGGAATCCTGGTCGCCGACTACCGGGTGAAATTTTTTCCGGTGCCGGTCCGCAGCGTCGCCTTCCGCCTGCCATCGGGCGGCTACGCCGTCTACAGTCCGGGCAAAGGCCTCGAAGCCGGTTTCCCGGGCGAACGGGTCGACTATTTGATCGCCGCCAACAGCCTGCATCATCTCGGCTGCAAGGCCTGGCAGGCGAAATTTCCCGAAGCCCGCATGGTCGCGGCGCCCGCCGCACAGGCTCGTTTGAAAAGACACGGCCATGCTCGGCTCGCGGACTACGATTCGTTCGTACGTGACGTGGAATTAAAAAGCGAGATTCGCATTCACGCGGTGCCTTATATTAAAAGCGGCGACGTGATCGTGTCTTTGCCGGCGAAACTCGCGGCCGCGGTCGACGCCGCCGGCGACGCGCAGCCCGCCGGCGAAGGGCGCGCCTGGCTCGCGTGCGATACGCTCTTGAATATCAAGACCCGGCCGAAACGATTCTGGCAACTCTGGATGGTCAAAATCATGGGCGAATATCCGGGACTGAAAGCGCCGGTCTTTCTACTCGGTCTCGTTCTGAAGCGCGATCGCAAAGCGTACGTCGACTGGTTTCGCACAAAATTCGCGCAGGACGAACCGTCGATTCTGATTCCCTCCCACGGCGAAATCTACGTGGATCCGCCCGGCAACGCGGAGGCTTCTTTTAAAAACCGTTTCGAACAATTGCTGGCCGATCGCTTTTTGTAGAGGCAGCAACCCGTCCGACCCGCGCGTTTTTCTGATCCCGCTGTCTGTGCGAAGCGCGTTTTTTTAGATCGCGCTCTCAGCGAGACGCGATCAGTGGCCGGGCTTGCCCAGCAGGCGAAACATATTCTTTTTGTACGCTTCGACGCCCGGCTGATCGAAAGGATTCACGCCGAGCATATAGGCGGAAACACCGCAGGCGTACTGAAACATGTACAATAGCCCCCCCAGGCTGTATTCGTCCAGACGGCTCAGCTCGATGCGCAGACAGGGAACGCCGCCGTCGCGGTGCGCTTCCAGGGTCGCCTGCAGCGCCGTGCGATTGACAGCGTTTAATTCGCGGCCGGCGAGATAATTTAAGCCGTCCGCGTCCGCCGCCTGCTTCGCGATGGTCGGCCCGGGAATATCCGCCACGTCGATCACGGTTTCAAAGATCGAACGCTCGCCGTCCTGCATCCACTGGCCCATCGAGTGCAGATCGGTGCTTAAGTCGACCGACGCCGGAAAGATGCCTTTGCCGTTTTTGCCTTCGCTTTCGCCGTAGAGTTGTTTCCACCACTCGCCGAGATAGTGCAGCCCTTCATTATAGGCCGCCATGATTTCAATCTTTTTGCCCGTACGATAGGCCGCGTTACGATACGCCGCGTACCGCAGCGCCGGATTCGCGGCGAAAGCGAAGCCTTCGCCTTTCAAATATTCCCGCATGGTCCGCGCGCCCGCGACCAGCTTGCGAATATCCAGACCGCCCGCGGCGATCGGCAAAAGCCCGACCGGAGTCAGAACGCTGTAACGGCCGCCCACGTCGTCGGCGATCGTAAACGATGTCAGCCCTGCTTCGTCGGCCAGCTTTCTCAGGCTGCCTTTTTTCGCATCGGTGGTCGCGAAGATCAGCCGGCGCAGATCGTCTTCGGAAAAACGCCCCGCCAGATCAGCGTGCAACTGGCGAAAGGCCAATCCCGGTTCGGTGGTCGTTCCGCTCTTTGAGATGACGTTCACCGCGTAGCGTTTGTCCGCGAGATGTTGCAAAAGCGCGGCGTGATAAGCCGCGTCCATCTGGTGGCCGGCGTAATAGATCGGAAAACTCGAATCGAAAGGCGAGCGCAGAGCTTCCAGCACGGTGCGCGCTCCCAGATAGGATCCGCCGATGCCAACGACGATCAGGGCATCGCTTTCGCGAATTTGATCAGCGGCGGTCTGCACGGCCTTGAGTTCGTCTTCGGTGATTTCTAACGGTAAATCGAGCCAACCCAAAAAATCGTTTCCCGGGCCGGTGCGGGCCTCCAGCTGATCCCGGGCGGCGACTGCCTCGGCCTCGAGACTTGCCGGATCCACTCCCGGGGCATGACTAAAATCCAGTTGTAGGAACTCTTTGACTGCGGACATAGTTGCATGTCCGTCGACGCGGGGCGGCGGGCAAGTAGAATTGACGCGGATGATGATGCGAGACGACTCCAGACTGCGAATGCGAGCCGCCCTGACGGCGCTTGCAGGAATACTCACGCTGCTGGGACCGAGCGGCTTGCCGGCGGATCCGCGGGGACCGGCAGCGGAGCTGAATCTCAAGAGCTACGAGGGCCCGGACGGCTTCGCGGTGGTGGTCTTAAAAAAGCTGGAAAAAAGCGGCGTGCTTTCGATCACCTGGGGCGGCACCTTCGAATTCGCGGGCTTTAGCCCGGGCGAGGACTGCGACGACGACGAAGGCGAGTGCTACCAACCCCGCGTTCGCACGGCGGAGTTCAAGCTCAAAGACGACGATAATCCGGTCCTGCTGAATTTTCTGAAAGCGAACCGCGGCAAAGAGATGTTCGTGCGGTACGATCTACCGCTCTTCGGCGAGGAATGGCAGTTGACCGACGCCATGGTCTGGTCCCAACACCCCGTCCGGGGCCTGCCTCCGGCGGTGCGCGTGCCCCCCAGCGGCAGCCGGCGCGATTTCACAGTTTACGGCCGGGTCTTACGGCTGGAGCGAACCGGTTCCGTACAGACGATCTGGGAAGGCCTGTACCTGGATCAGCGAAATCGACGGGTGCATGCCGTGAGCATCACCAACGAACGGATTGTCGCTTATCTGGCGCTGGCGATGGCCTCCCGCGAATCCTATCATCTCGGAGTCTCGGTGGCCTATTTTCCGGGATTTCGCAACTCGACCCACGATATTTACGAGATCAACTACGCGACCGCGCCGGCCCCGCCCTGAGCCCCGAAATCAACGGGAATTCAGGAAAATCAGTCGGGGCTCTCGGCCCAGCCGGCGTCAGACCGGCCTTTTCCCGCTTCCTGCTTGACAGGGGGCGCTACTGGCAGGCTCTTGCAGGAGTTCCTCGCTGTAGGAACTGTGATGCGGGCGTAGTGTAACGGTAGCACAGCAGCCTTCCAAGCTTCTGGAGAGGGTTCGAGTCCCTTCGCCCGCTCATTTCACCTCATAGCCAGTGGCCATTGGCCTGTGGCCCATAGCCGGAGGGCCGTGGCTGGCGGAAAAGCCCCGCTTCGGCTGCCCTGCCCCGGCCGCCGCCGTCATACGAATGTAAGGTTATTTCATTGTCCTGTCATTGATTTGTAACATCCTGGCTCCAAATTGACGCCAGGAAGTAATTCAATGTCAGTTATGGAAAGATCTTCTGATTCAGGCGCTCCCTCATTCCCCGATACCTCGGGAGCGGCCGCCGGTCCGAACAAAGAAGCCCAGACCCTCAACGGCTACCGCATCCTGGTTGTGGATGACGAAGCCGATATCTGCGATATCATTCGATACAATCTGGAAGAAGAGGGCTTCCTGGTGACGGTTTCCGAAAACGGCATCGACGCCTGGAACCGCCTGGAACGCAGCCTGCCCGACGCGATTATTCTGGACCTCATGCTCCCGGGCATCAACGGCCTGGATTTCTGCAAAAAGGTCAAAGCCAAGTACGACGTGCCCGTGATCATGCTCACCGCCAGATCCGGCGAAACCGACGCCGTGCTGGGCCTCGAAATCGGCGCGGACGATTATGTGCGCAAACCTTTCAGCCCGCGGGAATTGATCGCCCGTCTGCGCGCGATTCTGCGGCGGCACAGCAAACCCGGTCAAGAAGGCAGCAGCCTGAGCGGCAATCTGCAGATCGGCCTGATTACCATGGATACCGCGGCGCACCGCGTGCTGGTGAACAACGAGCTGGCGGACCTGACGCTGATCGAGTACAAGCTCTTAAAGCTCTTCATGGAAAATCCGGAGATCGCTTTCACCCGTGATCGCCTGCTGGATCGGGTCTGGGGTCGCGACGTGTACGTTTCAGACCGCACAGTCGACGTGAACATCAAACGACTGCGCGAAAAGCTGGCCGGCGAAAAGGGCCGTCTGGAAACCGTGCGCGGCGTCGGCTACCGCTTCCGGGGCGAATAAAAGATGCAACTCGCTTTCCGGCGCGCTCGCGACTGATTTATGCGCAGCATATTCTTCCGGATCTTTTTCATCCACCTGCTGGTAGTGGCGATCTTCACCGGCGGCCTCTGGTTGTTCTTCAACCTGATGCACGTCATCGAAGATTCGCCGCGGGCCTTCGCGCTGCTGCTGGCGGGCGCCCTCGCTCTGGCGCTCGTCCTTTCGCTTTCCGCTTCGCGCACGCTGACCGGCGCTCTCGACGGGCTGCTGCGCCGGGTGCAGCAATTTCCGCGACTGGGGCCGACCCTGGTCAAACGCACGCAGATTCTCGAACTGGATCGCCTGGCGACCGCCCTCGATACTCTGATCCATCGCCTGCATACCGATCTGGCCGGACTCAAACTGGAAAAAGAGTTGTTGAGTTCGTTGCTGGGAGCGTTGCGCGAAGGCGTACTCTGCCTGAACAAAGAAGGTTCGATCGTTTATCAAAACCCGGCGCTGCATCCCGAACTGGTTACGCCGCAGAGCACCGGGCGCCTGTACTTTAAGGCGGTGCTCGACAGCGGTTTGCTGGAGTTCATTCACAATCGCCTGCAGGGTACCGGCCGTGATTCGCAGGACCGCCAGTACTTCGAATTGCACCACGGCCCGTATTTCTTTCGCGTGCAGGAGTACCCCGTGCGCACCGACGAAGAGATCGAGCTGCATCTGATTTTAGTGCAGGATCGCACGCAGGAATATACGACCCGTCGACTGCGCGAAGATTTTTTGCAAAACGCCAGCCACGAACTCAAAACGCCGATCACCAGCATTCGCGGTTACGCCGAAACTCTGATGTCGAAAATCGAACGCGAAGCTCCGCCGACTCCTCCAGGACAGCCGGAAGTCAAAGACCCCGGACGCAGCTTTCTGAAGGGCATGCTGCGAAACGTCGAGCGCATGGAAGCCATGATCGAAGACATGGTCACGATCTCTTCGCTTGAATCGCGCAGCTTCCCCTTTAAGCCGCGCCGAATCGAACTCGAACGTTATATGCAGGGCATCGAAACTCTGGTCGAGGGTACGCTCAAACAAAAGGATCAGCAATTAAATATCGCGATCGAGCAAGCGGAGCTGGCGATCGAAGCGGATCCGCTGCTGCTCGAACATTTGCTCCTGAACCTGATCACCAACGCTTCGCGCTACAGCCCGGCGGAATCGGAAATTTTCGTGAAGATCAAACAGGAAAATCAGCACAATATATCTTTCGCCGTCCTCGACAGCGGCCCGGGCATCCCCGTCGAATTGCGCAAAAAAGTCTTTGAGCGCTTCTTTCGCGTGGATATGAACCGCTCCCGCGAACAGGGCGGCACGGGCCTCGGCCTGAGCATCGTGCGCCAGATCACGCGCCTGCACGGCGGTTCGGTCGGCATCGAAACCAATCCCCGCGGCGGTTCGATATTCAAAGTGCTCCTGCCCGTATGAACCCGATAGCGCCTGGAACAGGCCGCAGGATCCAGCGCCGATTTCGGGAAATTCTCCATAAAAACGTCATGATTTTGTATTGATCCCCGCGGAAACTGCCAGGAAATTCGAAACCGGCGACGAAGCCCGAACATCTAAAATGAGACGTATGTCTCCGGGCGGTGAATCCGCACCTGTAAAGAAATCAGCCGCAGACACAGTAGAAGAACACAACAAGCAGAACGCCACAACGGAAACTCCGGTCAATCCACCCATGCGAGAGGAATCTATGTCAAACCAGGTCAAAACAGAAAAAGCGAAACGACAGTTGAAAGTGCGCCTGGCGCAGAATCAATACGAGATCGAAAAGACTCTGTCCTTACGTTACGATATCTTCAATCTGGAAATGCAACAGGGCCTGGCCGCTTCACACGCGACCCGCAAGGACCGCGATAAATTCGACCTGTACTGCGATCATCTGATCGTCGTCGATGAAGGCCGCGACAATATGATCGTCGGCACTTACCGGGTGCTGCGCTCGAGCGTCGCGCGCAAACACGAAGGATTCTATTCCGAAGGCGAATTCAGCCTGCGGGGCATCTACGATCTCAAAGACGAAGTCGTGGAAATCGGCCGCAGCTGCGTGCACCCCGAATATCGCGACGGCTCGGTGATTTCGCATCTGTGGATCGGCCTGGGAATGTATCTGCGCGAGTACAACGCCCGCTATCTGTGCGGTTGCGGTTCAATACACTCGCACGACGCCGAAACCGCGAATCTGGTTTACGCTTACCTGCGCGAAAAAGAATATCTGGTCGAGCCGGGCTTTGACGCGATTCCCCATCCCGAATACCGCCTGGCGGGTTTTCGAAAAGACGTCGTCATCGACGATCTGAAAGCCGTCGGCAAACAAATGCCGCCGCTGATCAAAGGTTATATGCGGGCGGGCGCGCGCATTACCGGCGAACCCGCTTACGATCACGAATTCGGAACGACCGACTTCTTTATTATCTTCGACGAAGCGGAAGTCGACAAACGCTACGGCCGCCACTATCTCGAAACCGATCTTTCGCTGAAACATCAATAAGATCCGCCAGGAACCTCAGATCAGGCGCTACAGGGACCGCGTCCGCTGCACCCTTTGCAGTCGACGCGGTCTTTTTCGTTTCAGCCGTACAACAAGCCGCATAGACGCCGGCAAGCGACCACATGGTTCCACTCAGTATCTCTACGGATCGCCCTACGCTCTTTTGATCAAATGTTAGATCCCGTGATTAATTTTTAACCACTCTCAGACCAATCAATCAGATTCTTTATTGATCGAAGTCGATCCCGGTGCTATGCTTTAGAGCCTGGAGGCCTGATATGCATTCCGCGAAAATCCTGATCGTCGACGACGAAGATACTGTCTGTCGCACTTTTTCAAAATTTTTGGCCAGCAAGGGTTACGCGACGGCAATCGCTCCGAACGCGCTCGAGGCGATTCGAACCTGCAGGAATTCGAATATCGACGCGGTTATCAGCGATATACACATGCCGGAAATGGACGGCGGGGAACTACTGCGAGAACTGCATCAAGACAGCCCGAAATTGCCGGTGATCCTGATGAGCGGCGCCACCGATTTGCGCAGTGCGCTCGGATATCTGAAAGAAGACGCCTTTGATTTTCTCGCGAAGCCGGTTGAGCCTAATGACCTCTTGCGTACGCTCAAAAGAGCCCTGACCCCTCCGGAAACCGAGGCGGAAACACCGCCGGAAACCCGCAATCTGGGTAGCATAAAACATGAAACCTTCGCTGAGCCGCACAATTGTTCTATAATCAGCTACTATCAAGCCCTGGATGCGAGCTCAGAAAACACTCTCGTCCAGCCGTTACGTCGTTTACTTCGGGAAGGCGTCCTGCGAAAGACCTGCATCCTCCGGCTGGCCGACACTGGCTATATTAACAATATAGGACTGAACCAGCTTCTGGAAATCCAGCGCATGCTCCAACAAGACGGGCATAACCTTATCCTTGTAGAAATTCCGGAAGCCGTGCGTCGATACTTAAATCTGTTGGGGTACCTTGACTTTTTTTCAACCGCCGGCTCGGCCCAGGAGGCGCTGGTAAGCCTGCAACGCCCTGATCAAACTCGCTCAACGCAAGGAGCCCGATGATGCCGGCCGCCGCCATTCCCGCGAATGAAATCGGCAGATTGGAGTCTCTTTATTCTTACTCCATTCTGGACACGCCTCCGGAACAAGAATTCGACGAATTGACCGAAATCGCCGCACAACTTTGCGGCACGCCCGTCGCTCTTATTTCGCTCATTGATTCGGGACGTTCGTGGTACAAAAGTCAACACGGATCGGACGGTCCAGGCTCGCCTCGCAACATAGCCCTGTGCGCACACGCAATTCTGGACAGCGATCTGACCGAAGTGCCCGATACAACTTCAGATCCTCGTTTCGCTGACAACCCCCTCGTCCTCGAGGACCCCCGCGTGCGATTTTACGCGGGAGCTCCCCTCGCGACTCCTGACAATCATTTGATCGGGACGCTCTGCGTCATCGATTTCGAACCGCGCGAGCTCAATGATAACCAACGCAGTGGACTTCAAACTCTGAGCCGACTCGTAATGATGCAGATGGACTTGAGGCGCTCGCGTCTCGCCCTGGAGACCAGCGAAGGCATTTTACGCGGACAAGAAGAAAATCTGCGCGACATTCTGGAAAACTCCAGCGATCTCATTCAGAGCGTGGGGCGCGACGGAAAATTTTATTTCGTCAACAACGCATGGACGAAGACCATTGGCTATCATCCCAATGAAATCGTTCATCTGAACATATTCGATATCATCGCGCGTGATTACCACCAACACTGTCGCGAGTATATGGGGCGCGTCTTCGCCGGAGAAGATCCGGAGATGCTGGAGACGTGTTTAATCGGCAAAAACGGGAACCGCATATACGTCGAAGGCAAGGTTAATCTTCGCTCGGATCAAAATGTTCCAATTGCAACCCGCGCGATACTCCGTGACGTAACGGAACGCCGCGCGACGGAACATTTGCGAGCGGCGCGAGCGCTCGTCCTTGATCGTTTGAGCGCCGCGCCGTCTCTTTCGGTCATTCTGGAAGACCTGCTGAAACATATCGGCCTGTTCTGGCCGGAACGCTTGATAAAGCTTTCCCTTCAGGGGGACGAAGATCGCACTTCCCTCAGCCTGGCGGCGGGAAACCCGGACGCAGCGTCGAATTCTAATGGGGCCTGCTGGTCGGAATCCATCATCAACGAAAAAGGCGTTACGATCGGCGCGATCGCCACCTATCAGACGACTCCGTGCAAAGCCAGCCCGATCGATCGCCGGATTCTGGAAGAGTGCGCCGGTCTGGCGGCGATGGTGATCGAACGCAAACATACGACCACCGCACTGGAGGTTCTTGTAGAGAATCTGGAGCATATAGTTGCGGATCGCACGCAGGACCTCCGCGAAAGCGAACGTTTCACCAGAGCGATTCTGCAGGCCCTCCCGGCGCGTATCGTGGTTCTGGACGAACGCGCGAAAATTCTGGCCACGAATTACGAAGCTGTTTCGCCAGAAGACGAGGCCCCAATGCACAACGCTTTTGGAACGCTCGAACCCGGGGCGGACTACCTGCAATTCTGCAATACGGCAGCCAAAGGTCACGAAGCGACGGGTCAGCTTACTGTTCGCTATATCGACGAAATAATGAATGGGCAAAGAACCGAAGCTTCATTTGAGTATTGCGACTCGGAACCCTCGCAACCCGCCTGGTATCTGTGTCGGCTGACGCTCTTTCCGGGTGACGGCCCCCGGCGCATCATTGTATCGCACGAAGACATCAGCGCAAGAAAAGCAGCGGAACTGAACGCTCTCCAGAGTCAGCAACGGTTCGAGGCTTTTTTTGAATTCGCACCGGACGCGTGTATTGTCGCGGACGCCGGTGGAGAAATCTGGCTCGCCAATCAAAAGGCTGAAGAATTGTTTCAATACGATCGCGCGAGCCTGCGCGGAATGGCGGTGGCTGAACTACTGTCCATCCCTCAACCTGCGAATGAAGACGACGGTCCGGGTCCGAAATCGGAATACGGTTTCGAGCTGCGCGAAGCATCGGCTCGACGCAGGGACGGCAGCACCTTTCCGGCTGAAATCAATTTCAGTCCGCTGGATTTTGAAGGATCTGAATGGACGGCCGCTTCGATCCGCGATATGACTTTTCGGCAGGAACAGGAACAACGAACGCTGCGCATGCAACGTCTGGAAAGCATCGGAACGCTGGCTGGCGGTATAGCGCACGATCTCAACAACGCTCTGGCGCCGGTGCTGATGTCCACAGCCATGCTCCGCGGCAAATATCCGAATGATATGGAACTGGTCGATACGATCGAAACCAGCACAAAACGCGGCGCCCATATGATCCGGCAATTATTGACCTTCGCGCGAGGAGTGGACGGCGATCAGGCCCTCATTGATCCGATCCGCATTCAGGATGAGATCACGAATATCATCGCGAATACCTTTCCTAAGAATATCCGCCTGCGGAACATATGCGGTAAACGCGCGGGGTTCGTCCTGGGTGACGCGACCCAGCTCCATCAAGTGCTGTTAAATCTCTGCGTGAACGCTCGAGACGCGATGCCGGACGGCGGTGAACTCAGTCTGGAACTCACGGCCGCGCACCTGGACGCGGCTCGCGCAAGCAATATTCCGCACGCTCGACCAGGAGACTTTGTTCTCTGGCGCGTTCAGGACACCGGCGACGGGATTCCCCCGCAGATCATAGACCGAATATTCGAGCCTTTCTTTACTACGAAGGCTATCGACCGCGGAACAGGCCTCGGCCTATCGACGGTGCTGGGAATCGTAAACAGCCACGATGGCTTCGTGCACGTGCTCCCCGGAAAGCCACAGGGCACTATCTTTGAAGTTTATCTTCCGATGGAAGGCACTATCGCGGCGGGAATAGATCAGCCGCTTCCTGAAGAGAGTGATTTCTACGGAAAAGCGGAAACCGTACTTATTGTGGATGACGAACCGCAGGTGCGTTCGGTCACCAGCGCTGTCCTGCAGTCGCTTAATTTTGACGTGGTCTCCGCGTCGGACGGCCAGGAGGCCTTGAAAATCATCGAGGAAAACCCCGGTCGGATCAGGACCATAATTTCGGACGTACATATGCCGGAGATGGATGGGTTGGAACTTTTACAAAGGCTACAGTCCGCAGGATTCGGCATCCCCGTGATTCTGGCAAGCGGTCGATTCGAAGAACCCGACGTGGCTACGGCACGTGGCCTGGGAGTCCTCTCATTTCTGGACAAACCTTTTACGCAGGAGCAACTGAGCGAAGCGCTTGAGAAACGTCCGGGAGAGTCCGGAGATCGCGACCCGGGTCCGACATAAGGGAGATACGAACCCTGAAGCTCAATATATAACGTAAATTCGAGTTCTGGGCAGCAACTTCAAGATGAGCCCTGACTGTTTATAGAACCCGGATTCAAACCCCCGCCACGCGATCGAGCGTTTCGCCCGTGATCGTAATCACCGCCGATTTCGGAAAACCGTTGTCGGGCCAACGACTGGTCGGTTCGTCACGATGCCGCGTGCGCGAACCGGGATGCTGCACGGATACGAAGAGCGTACGGCCGTCGGGCGCAAAGCACGGTCCGGTAAACTCCGCGTCGACAGGCGCGTGCGCCATCTGAATCACCTTGCCCGCCTGCGGGCCCTGCATGGGAATGAGATAGAGACCGTTATTTCCGAAATCCGAATAGGGGCCGACCTGGCCGATCTTCGATTCGGAAATATCGCAGGTTAACCAGAGATTGCCGGCGGGATCGAAGGCCATATTGTCCGGACAGGCGAAGCTATCGCCGTTTTGATTGTCCGGCCCGCCGGCGAGAAATTCCTGGCTTTCGAAATGCAGCGCGAGCGGGTCGCCGCCGGCTTCGCGGAGTTTCAGAATCGAACCATAATAATTCGCGGGTTCGCGCTTCGCGTTGTTCGTAAGCGAGATATATACGACGCCCGTTTCATGCGGAGCGGCTTCGATGTCTTCGGGGCGGTCCTGCGGCGTCGCCCCCGCCAGCAGCGCGGCGTCGCGCGCGTGCACCAGTATCATTTCGAGCGAACCGAATTCTTTCAACGCGGGATTTCGCGGACTGAGCTCGACCCAGCGACCGTTCTTCGTATCGGCGGCGTACAACACACCGCTCGCGAGACTGCCGGCCCGGTCCGAAACGAATTTATAGATGCAACCCCCGATCGTATCATCGCCGCTGTAGACGGCCACCCGGCCGCTCGGTGAGGGCACCACTGTCGCGCATTCGTGAAAGCAGCGCCCCATGGCGATCTGTTTCACCGCGCGACCGGTCGACAGATCCACCTCGACGATCCAGCCGTAGTCGTCCGGAGAATTCTTGCGGTACTTTTGCCAGTTGATGCGACGCTGTTCGCGCGGCTCCAGAAATTCTTTCGGCGCCTGCTGCTCCCGATCCCAGCGCGACTCGCCGTAATAATAAATGTGGTTCTCTTCGCAGGTCAAAAGCGTGCCCCAGGGGGTTACGCCTCCGGCGCAATTGCCGAGAGTGCCTTCGGCCGTGCGACGTCCGTTCAAACTGCGCGAAAGCGCGATCTGTGAGGCGCCATCCAGACGAAAATTCTTGCGATCGTCGGGATCGAGTTCCCACTGCCCGTCTTCCGGACTGCGACGCATTGCGAGCCGGCTGCCGCCGACCGCCCCGCGCGATCGGGCGAACTCCGTTTTATTTTGAGGGGCCCAGCGAACGTCGCCGCTCGCCGGATCCAGCAACATGCAGGGGTATTCGTGATTCACCCAGAGCACGCCCCGGTTCGGATCGCGGGCGTCGGGAAAGAATGCAATGAAGTCGTTGTTTGAACCGAAGCGCAGATCCTTTTTCGAATGAATCACATCGCCTTCGCGAACCAGAATCTGGTACTGCAGTCCCGGCGCCAGACGCACCTCGTCCTTCCGACCGGGCCGGATTCCAACGAGGCTACCATCCGCTGCGGTCCTCTTTGCAGCGCTTGCGTCATTCTCCCCCGGCCGGCAGCCGGCGAGCCCCGCGCTCAAGAGGCTACTGCCTCCCGCGGCCAGCAGGGCTCCGCGTCCCATGAATCGTAAAAACTCCCTCCGCGACTGGTGCATTCTGCACGGCGTCCGGTGTACGACTTCGCCACAACTCATTTTAGCCAGAGCGCGCTTCTTGCTTGATGAAAATTACGTGTCAGGCAGCCTGTGGTATGCGCCCGTCCTTGCTCCGACCATTCCCGTTTCGGCCTTCAGTCCTGGCTTTCGCCGTCATACTTCTGTTATCAACGACGATGATTCCCAACTGTTCCACCTGGAAACGCATGCGCGGCGGGGCCGGCTCCGGGACGAGCGCCGATTCGCCGGCTCCGAAAAGCGTCGCCGATACGCAGCGCCTGAAGGGCGCGCAAAAACAGGACGGCATCGTGCTTCTATCGGGTTTGCGTTTTCAACAGTGCACCGCCGGACAGGACTCGACGTTGCGAGTATGTACGGGCGACGCGGTTTCGATGAACCATTTTCGCGCGGACGACTACTGCCGCCGACTGAGCCTGGGCAATCAGCACTGGCGGCTCCCGACCCGGAGCGAACTGAAATCGATTTTGCTGACCGGACAGGAATTCGCACCCCTCACCGATCCGGATGTCTTCCCGGGTACGCGACCGATGATGTACTGGACCGGCGATCCGTTTCACGGCGCGAACAGCGCTTTCTGGACCGTGGATTTTCTCGACGGCCGCACCCGCGGCGAAGAGATCTTTAAGAACGCTTACGTGCGCTGCGTTTCCGGATCCTGAGCTGCCGGGACGGAGAAACGCGTCCGGCTCCGGCTGCATCGCCGCTCAGCATAACTCCGGTCTGCTAACAATTCACGCAGACGAAATCGCTGCCGCGGTTCGTATCGACGATTCGATTGAGGTAGGAGCCGCTGCCGGTGCCGGTATAATTCGAACAACCGCTCTGGATTTCAGTGTCGTTCACTTCGTCGACGGGCAGGGTCGCGCTCAGATTATAAACGCCGGAGCCAAAGGCGAACACGTCGCGAAAGCCGCCGCGCATGAGACCGTTCGACGCGTCGCCGTCGCGGTTGCTATAACACATCAGGTCGAGCGGCGGGGCGTTTAAGTCGTACGAAATAAAGATGATTCCGTCGGTCGAAGACAGCCCCGGCACCGGCGCGAAGACTTCCCAGGACGTCGCGGCGGGCAATCCCGTTGCGGGAGCGCTGGCGGGATTTGCGGCGATATTGAAGCTCGGCGAAGATCCCAGGCGCGCATCCTCGGATATGATCGCGGTCACTCCGCAGGGCGCGTCGCAGGCGGTGTCCATTTTGACGATCGCGTACTGGCCGGCGGTCACAGGTACGTCCGCGAAACGATAGATCAACTGCGGCGAAGGCGAAAAGGCGTCGTAATAATAGACGCCGAGATTGTGCATGGTCCCGGAGCTCAACGCGCGCAACACCACCACGTCTTCGCTCGACGACTCACGCGGATAGACCCGCTCGATCCAGAACTGCGCGTTCGCCTGCCCGTGGCCTTCGAAACTGATATTGCCTGCGGTCGACGCGCCGGTCGTAATATCGGTCGCAGCGCCGACGTTGATCGTATAAGTCGTTCCGGGTGTTTGCGCCGCAGTGCTGACCCGCAAGAGCGCCGGATCGTTCGCATCGATCATTGATGTGCACGGGCAGGCGCCGCCGGTAATCGCCGGGGCGTTTTGCATGGCCCAGCGCATGCGCACCGCCGCGCTGCTCATGCCGGTCGAAAAAGCCGCGAGAGGCAGATTCGTATAGGCGTTTTCACCGCCGGACGCGTTCGACGGATTCGCGACGCTGAAGGTCGAACCGCTGTAATTGGGAGTCCCGACCGTGCAATTCGTCGCATTGCCCCCGGAGTCCGTACAGATCCCATACGCGCTTTGCAGCTGTCCGCCGCCGACCAGAGCCCCGCCGGTTAGATTATTGCCGTTCGAAGTATACCAGCTGCCGGGACTCGCACCGGGCAAAGCCCGCCCCGCCAGGGGATGGCCGGTCGGATAAAAGAAACGCTCCATGGAATAGGCCACCCGGCGAAAGGAATCCAGCTTGCCCGCCGATGGCGGGGTTCCATCGCCCGCTTCGTCGATCAGGTTCATGGCCGCATCGTAGAGGCGCACCCGCAGACTCGAGGATTCCAGAGTGAAGCTTTTGGTTCCGGAAATCTTAACGTCGCTGTTATTGATGCCTTTGTTGTTTTTCGCCTTGAGTAAAAAATATCCTCCGGCCGGAATGATCAGCCGTCCGGGGATGATATGCCGCCCGGCGATGCCGGGCTTGAACCAGTTGTACTGATCGGGTATCGGAAAGAATTTCGTTTCGCGCTGGTCCCAGGAGATCGACCAGTGGCTCACGTCAATCGGCGCGTTCGTGCGATTGTACAGCTCCAGCCAGTCGTCGCCCGCATCCAGGCTGGTGCCGGTATACGAACCGGCCCAGGCGATTTCGGATATCACGACGTCGCCCGGGTTCGCCGCATCGCCCGCGGCTTCGCGAATCTGCCCGGTAATCGGCCGCCCCACGTCCCAGATGCGCTGCCACTGTTCGAGCAACTCCTGGGCGATAAAAGGATTATTCACGACGACCATATTTTCGTCGTTGTTTTCGACCGCGTTATTCGACCAGTTGAACGAACCCGTCGCGCAGACGACCCGGTCCACGCAAATCGATTTCGTATGCAGCTTGCCGCCGCTCGCGCTGATGCCTTTGACCTTCGTATGTTCATTGCCGTCCTCGCGAATATCCGGACCGAAGGCTCCCAGATAGCGCCCGCCGTTGTACAATCGCGGCGCTTCTTCGGAGGTTCCGCGCACGAAGGTTTTATCGTGAATCCCCTGCACCAGTACTCCCCGCCGGGCGGCGCGAATCAGCTCGGTCGCCATCTCGTCGTGGGTGAAGGCGAAGATAAAAAATTTAATCTCTGTGCGCGCTCCGCGAATCATCTCGATGATGCGGTCCATGGCGTCCTGGCCGCCGTACGGGCTATAATAGACTTCGATCGGCGTGAAATTAACCAGGAAATTTCGGCGAGTCGTAAACGGCAGCTTCTTGCTGCCGTATCTGCCGAAGAACATCTGCCGGAATTCGCGCGTATAGTGATCCGCGAGATCCAGATCTTCGATGATCATGAAATTGTTGTTGTTGCGAATGAAGCCGTTATCGGTGATATTGCCGGTCCCCATAAAGGTATAACGTCCGTCGACCACCGCGAATTTGTTATGCTGGATGGCCGTCGAATTGCCCAGGGAGAAGGGAATCTGCGTACGCAAAATGCTGCGGTAGCCGGAAGTCACGACTTCGTCGACATCGCCGACCATGCGCACGTCCAGGCCGCGCTCTTCGGCGCGAATCATCGCGTCGATGATCGAACTGCGCCCCAGATTGTACACCGCCAGATCGACCGTATTCTCCGCCTCGTCGATCATCTCCACCAGGCGCTGATCGACTTTACGGTCGACGCCCGTCTCCTGGCTGATGCCCGGTTCGTTGAAATACACCGACAGGCGTTGCGGCCCGAAGAGCCAGAGATTCGGGGCGCCGAAAATGTCTTCGCCCTGCGAATTGTTGCAGCCCCCTGTAGAGAAGAGGATCGTCGCCAGCAGAACCGCGGGCAGATTGGAGATACCAAAGCGTCGCATATGATTCGCCTCGTTGAGTAAAAGATTCCTAAGCTTCGCACGCCGTATTGCAAGCAACAATTCGCGCAGAGGCCGACGGTTCCTGTTTCCCGAAATCGTTTTCATCAGAATACCAGCTTCATGCCCATTTGAAATCCGACGAAGCGACTGGTGCCCTGGGGCGCGTCCTGGACCAGACCGACCGTCGAAAAATAGCGCATGGGGTAAAACGCGCCCACGGTGGCCCAGACCTTCCAGTTCTGCATCACGTGCCATTCGATTCCGAAATTCAGCTCTTCGCCGAGGGGCGCGCCGAAGCGGCGAGCCGCCCCCAGAGCCGCCGTCTGGGTCGGAAAGACCTGACTGGCCAATCCGAGCAGAATCGCCTGAGTGTAGGGATCGTGGGGATCGTCGTTGTTTAGAATACCGGCGAAGGCCTTACGCCGGCTCTGACCGAAGGCGCCGATATTCGACGTATCCGTTAAACGCCACCAGTCGATCAGGAAATAGAACTTAAAAGGCCAGCCGAATTTCAAACCGATGTGTTTCACTTCGGTTCCGCTCTTGCGGTCGCGTTCGTAGGGCGTATCGTCAATGCCATCGTCGTCGATGTACGCGCTCGGGTGCAGACCCCAGTTTAAGTTCGTAAGAATGCCGCCGGCGTGCTGGCCTTTGAAACCCACGAAACCGTGACCGTACTGCCGGCCGTCGATGTGATAACGCCCGCCGTCCGCGAAAAAATAGGTCGGCGTAATAATCAAAGCGTTGTTAAAGAAATTAAATTCGATGTCGAGCGCGTAGCTCTTGCCGTTATTGTCGACGTCGTTGACCGGCAGGAGCAGCTCGTTCGTTTGCTTGCGATCGATACCAAAACTTTCCGCGTAAGTGAACGAGGTCCGGAACCAGTTCTTATAACCGGCGTTCAGGCGAAAGCCGCGCATGAATGAAAAATCTTTGTCCGCTTCGTTCGTGGGAATCGTGCCGTCGTTGGTTCGGTCGGCGCCGCCGTCGTTCACTCCGCCGAAGCGCGCGTAATAATAGAACACCCGCCCGTCGAAATGCGTGCCGCCCAGATCCGCGTCGCCGTAAACCGGCAAACGATAGGTTAAGCCCTGGCGATAGGTATTCACGTCGCCGTCGAAGCCGTCGACTTTCTCTTCGTCGAAACTCAGGTATTGTACGAAGTTCACGTCTTCGGTATCGGAACCGCTTGCGAAAACGTCCAGCAGGAGCAGGTCGAGTCGCCCGAGCCAGCCGTACCAGCGCAATACGACCGAGTCGAGTTGATCGTCCAGCAAATAGTCGCGATAGATTTCTCCGCCGAGCTCGTACGGTTGCCGGCCGATAATCAGATCCAGCCGGCGTTCCCGGGCCGGTTCTTTTTGAATATGAATATCGAAATAGAGGTTCCCGAAATTGACGGTGTTCGAACCGGCCGGCGAATCCCGGGCGTCGTTGTTATTATCGCGCCCGCCCAGTTGATCGTGCCCCCAGAAGCCAACCTTCCAGATATCCATGCGAATATCCAGATGCGGATTCACCGGAAAGAAGAGCCCCACCTCCGCCCCGGAGTAGATAAAATACAATCGATCGTCGGTCTCTTCGATGCTTGTTTCGTTGCGGCTGTTGAGCGCGCGCAGGTCGGAATTGTCGAAATAGTTGAACGAAGTCCAGAGTCGCAGCCGCCACTGAATGCGATCGATAAACCTTTCGCGCGCGCTCTGATCCAGGCCGAAGTGATTTTCGTCGTAACGAAATTCGGGGGGGCCGTAGGGATGCGGCAAATCCAGCTCGAGACGCCGCCGTTCGAGCTCCTCCGGAGTCAGCGGCGCTTCGGCGTTATTCGAAATCACTTCGGATCCTCCGTCATCGCGCCGGCTGTCCGACTGCGAAGGCGTGGTTCTCGTATCCTGCGTTTGCCCGGAGTCCGGCTTCGCATCAGAAGGCGACTCCTTCGGTTGCGAATTCGACGGCGACGGCTGCGATTTCTCGTCGGCATCTGAGGATGCGCTCTCCCCGGCGTTCTTCCGCGCTTCCGAGCCGTTTACATCGCCCGGAGCATCGGGCTGCGCGCCGATCGATGCGACTGGAATCAGTACGAGCGCGCAGAAGGCTCCCGCTATGATGAAAAACGAAAAACGGTTCAAATCAAAGAACATGAGATATCCAGATACAAAATTGAACGGCGGACCGAGAGGCCATTTCAATCAAGGGCAGCCGCCTCCATTGTTGACGCCCGCCGACCGCATGGCGCCCGCGGTTCCGTTACACCAGTTCGCGTTCGCGCTGGTCGCTTCGGTTCCGAAAACGAACGAAGCTTTGAGCGCCGAATAGGTCGACGTGCCCGGCGTGAACGGGAAAGGGGTGTGCGACCAGCTGACCAGTCCGTTGGACAGGGAGGCCTGATTGTCATCCAGGCGGTCGTTCGCGCCGATTAGATTCGACTCGGTCGAAAGAAAGATCTTACCGGTGAAGCCGTTAAAGCCGCGCAGCGCGGTGATATTCGCGATTGTTACGTCGGAATCGACCACGAGCACGATTTCGCCCGGCGCGATATTTACGCCGCCGCCGATGGCCAGCTGGTTGGTCGGGTCCCCTTCGCCGTCGTTTAAGTAGGCCGTGAGCGTCGCGTTGGTTCCGGCTCCCGTTCCGTAGACGATGCGCAGATTCGAATCGATCGCGACCGCGGCCGCGCCGAAATTCTTGAGCTCGATATAATCCTGGCCGCCGGTGCTCGAATCGCCCCACTCGTTGATTAAAAGCGAAGTCTGATCCGCCAGGGCGCCGCAGGCGTTCGCGGCGCCGACCGTGGCCTGGCGCAGGCTGAAATCGCTGCCGTTGCTGTTCGTGTCCTGACCGTCGGGGCAGCGCGAAATGGAGTTGCCCGGCACGAGGGCCGTCGCCGGAGATCCGCCTTCGGACTGGCCGCCGCCGCTCGCTCCCGCAAGACCCACGAAATCGATCAGGCTGGTGTCCGCCAGCCCCTGGAATAACTGGTCATTATCGAATGTTAAAGCGAAGCAGTCGTTATCGCCGACGATGACGCCGCCGGTGAAGGTCGTGGCGACCCCGAGCGTATTCCCGGTCCGCGCGATGGCCAGAGTCTGAAAAGGGCCGATGGACAGCGTCGAGAGATTCATCTTCTCGTTGTTGCCCACCAGATCGGTGCAGGCGGTCGAAGTGCCGGACCAGCGCTGTAAATACACGTTCAGCAGAGGTACCGTGAATGGCGTCGGATTATAGAGTTCGATGACGTCGTTATTGGTTTGCGAATTCAGAGCGTTGCCGATTTCGTTAATGCGTATGCGATTGCGAAAGCGCACACCCTGGTCGCTCTGATTGCCCGGCGACCACTGCAGAATCGGCGGGATCGTATACCAGGAACCGGAAGGGTCTTCGCTGGACTCCGGAAAAAAACGGGATTCGATTTGAATCACCGGCGAAATCAGATCGGGCGCGACGCCGGTATTGAGCGTCTGCTGGCCGACTTCGGCTTCGATATTGATGACCCGGGGTTCGGGGAAAAAAGGCGAAAAGGCCGAATAATAGATTCCCAGGTACAGGTCGAATTGCTCGCGATCGGTTACGATATTGACCGGACTCGAAAAGGCGTTGTATTCGCCCTGAAAGTCTTCCGGCAATCCCTGGTTCGACGAAACGAAGATCGGCATATAATAGCGCGAAGTAAAACGATCGAAGGATTGCGGCGGATGAATATCCAGAAAACGGGTGCCGGCGAAACCGAGGTCTTGCGAAAAGCCGACGCCGCGAATGCAGGCGTTGCTCTGTTCGATCGGACAACCGTTTCCCTGACAGCAGCGCGCGTTCACATTCGCTCCGCGTTTGTAAACCCAGGCCATGACGATCGAAGCCTGACTGTAGATCGGATTCGAGGCGAATTCAGTATTATTCAAGACGACCGTAATATTGCCGGTGTCGTCGAAGTACACATAACCCTGATCGAGGAATTGTTCCGGCGGCAGCGCCCCCAGCAGGTCGTCCAGGGCGTTGTCCAGATTATTGCAGGCTGAGACCAATACGGCCGCGAAGATCGCGACAAATGCACGCGCGTATATACCGCGCCACGAAAAGTACAAAGCAGGCGAAGGCCTAAAGCGCTTCACGGACAGCCGCCTCCGTTGTTGATTCCCGCGCTGCGTTGCGTTCCCGCGCCGCCGTTACACCAATTCGCGTTATTCGTGGTCACATCGACGCCGAAGACGAAGCCGGCCCTGAGAGCCGAATAGGTCGATGTACCGGCCGTGAACGGGAACGGCGTCTGCGACCAGGTTTGCGCTCCGTTGGAAAGCGAAACCTGCTGATCGTCCAGGCGATCGCTGCCGCCGATCAGCGTCGTTTCCGTCGATAGAAAGATCTTGCCGGTAAAGCCGTTGTAGCCGCGAATCGTCGTGATATTTGCTATGGCCACGTCCGCATCCACGACCAGGAAGATTTCGCCGGGCGCGATATTTACGCCGCCGCCGATGGCCAGCTGATTGGCGGGATCGCCTTCGCCGTCGTTCAGATACGCCGTAAGCTGTACTCCCACGCCGTCGTAGTTAATACGCAGATTCGAATCCACAGGCACGGCGGCGGCGCCGAAGTTTTTGATTTCGATATAATCCACGTTCGTGCCCGCGTCGGCCCATTCGTTGATCAATAGCGGCGTTTGATCCGCGGGCGGCGTGGGCGGCGGACCGGCGGTGCCGGCGCTATTGCGATAGCCGGGGGTTCCGTAGGTGCGGTCCAGAAAATCGGAACCGATATTAAAATTCGTGGCGAAGACGTTCGTATTCGTGGCCCAGTTCGTGGTATTGTCGCCGGCGGCGCTCAGATCCAGGCGTTCCATAGAACGGCGCAGATTATTCGTCTCGTCGTTCAGCCCGAAGATGTCGCTCCGCGATGAGAAACTGGTGCCCGATACTCCGATCACATCCACGACCGTGGCGTCGCCGTCCAGCAGACGGCACTGGTCGGTGTTCGAATTATCGATCACGCCGGAGCCGCCCAAATTCGTTTTCAAATGCGGAGCGCGGATTACGGTATTCGAAGAGGCGTCGTCGGTTACGACGAAGTACTGCCCGGGCCCGAGGATGGTGCCGGCCGGCAGCGTTCCCACGGTCGTGCCGAAACCGCCGCCGTTCCCGCATTGAATGCGCCAGCCGCCGAGATTCACGATTCCCGCGGTGTTATTGTACAGCTCGACGTATTCAAAATTCGTTCCGCTCAAATTCGCGCGATACGCGCCCATCCAGTTCAATTCGGAAATGACGACTTCGCGCCCGCCGGCCGCGGCGATGTCGGTCGGCGTATTCACATCCAGCGTGGATCGCGCGGCGACCCCGTCGATGAATGCGGAAGCTTCGCCGACCAGCCGCGCGTCTTCGAATACGAACATAAATCCGTCGTGCGAAGTATTGGAACGCTTGCTGAAGGGCGCCGACAGCAGATAGGCCTGGGCGTTTGAAGTACCACCGTCCAGCACCGCGAGATTCGCGCCGTTGCGCGGCCACTCCCCGGCCACGACGCTGACTGCGACGCCGTTATCGCGCAGGTACTTCATCGAGTTGCCTTCGTTGGTGTTTACAGTCGAATCGTCGTCGGGCGTTCGATCGGCATAATACGAGCCGAGAATTTGTTTGATCGGAGCGGAGGCGAAGCGCGTTTCTAAAGCGAGATCCCCGGATTTGCGAACGTCGGCGGCGGTGTCAGTCAGATTCGCCGAGAATTCGCTCGCATAAATGCGATTCGAAAACGCGGTCTGGCCCGCCCGCAGTCCGATAAAATCGACGGGGTCCTCTTCCGGCGCGAAATAGATCCCCACATCGAGGCCGCCGACCAGCCAGTGGTTACGCCGGTTGAGCCGCTGCTTGGCGGAACCGAAGCTATCGTTGGTGATCAAATCCATGACCACGTTGAATTTCTGCGCGATGCCTTCGCCGGGGTCGCTCTGCAGATACACCGCGAAGGCGTTCTGATTGTACATACCTTCGAATGTCGGCGGAACCGAGGATGCATAGACCCGGGAGCGATCCGCGACGCATAGATTCATATAAACGCCGCCGCTGCCCTGGTTGCCGGTCAACAATTGCTTCGTTGCACCCGTGGCGCTCAAAAATTGCGACAGCCGGCGATAGCCGATGTGTTCGTCGTTGTCGGCGTCGAGTCCCACCCGCACGTCGACGCCGCGCAGCCGTGCAATGTGCAGCGAATCGATCACCGACGGTAGATTCACGTCTTCGAAAACGCAATAGAGGGTCAGGGCGGAAAGATTGATGGTCTGAATCAAACGCCCTTCGAGCGCCGCACCCTGATTGCCCGGCCCCGCAAAAGAATACTGGGTCAGCAGGACCGGAGCCGTTCCATTCAGGATCAAACCCAGCGGATTAAACGGATCTTCGGTATCGTTGAGAATACAACGCGCCGGGCCGAGAGCAAGCAGGAGCGCGCAAACCGCGAAGGCATTGCTTCGCCGGAGCCCGCGCGACGTACGCAAGCGTCTGAACATCGACTGGCGCAACCGTCTCTGCGCGGTGCGAAAATAGGATTCGCTGAACATGACCCCACGGCAGGCGCATCACGATTTCATTCGTGTTTGTATCATTTAAATGAAATAGATGTCGCCCGATATTTTTCTTTCTATTATGGTGATCAGCAGTGCGATTTCGCGGAAGATTGTGCAAGTGAAAACTAAATTAGAAGTGTATGATAGTTATACAACTGCTCGCAGTGCGAGACGGACGCCTCTGAGACGTTTATGTAATTATGTCAGGACTCTGGCAATTTTGAGTCTTTTCGTCATTGCGGCGACGTTCGTTCGCTGCGAGAGCCCGCAAGATAACAGCGGCGAAATCGGCGCTCTGCTTGGCGCGCTGGTTGCCAGCGGGGTCGTCTTACTCCCGCCGGATCGCGGGCAGTGCAATGACGGCGAGACGACGACCGAAGACGGCTGCACGAACCAGGAAGGCGATTGAATATAGGAGAGCAGGATCGCCTTCTCGGGGAGCAGGCGCATGCCCGCTCAGTAGCCGCTGCCGGCGCCGCCGATCTTTTCGATGGGATGCCAGGTCGTTTTGATTTCCTGGCAGTCGAGAATGCGATAAGGGGATTCAACCGACTCCGCGTTCCAGTCTGTGTCATCGCGCTTGATAAAACGTTTCACGTTGAGCGCGCAATCGGTCTGGAGCGCCTTGCTTTCCGATCGAGCCGCTTCGCCGAAGCCGTGATAGACGAAGGCGTTGACGTCCATATGCGTGGCGAAGTGCTTCAGCAGTTCGTCGCGTTTGCCGGTTAAAAGATTCACGACCCCGCCCGGTAAATCCGAAACTCCGAGCACCTCGGCGAAACTGATCGCGCTGAGCGGCTTCGATTCGCTCGCCAGTACGACCGCCGCATTACCGCCGGCGATGACGGGCGCGATCATCGACACCAGCCCCAACAACGGCGATTCTTCCGGAGCGCAAATCGCCACGACGCCGGTCGGCTCCGGCACGGAAAAATTAAAATGCGAAGAGGCCACCGGATTTACGCTGCCGAATACCTGCTGATATTTATCGCACCAACCGGCGAAATAAATCCAGCGGTCAATGCTGCGCTGGACTTCGAGTGCGGCCGCCTTACGCGAAACCCCCATCGTCGTAAGCTCCTCGACGAACTGCGCGGCCCGACCTTCGAGCATCTCCGCGATGCGGTACAAAATCTGCGATCGATTATAAGCGGATTTGCCGGCCCAGCCGGACTGCGCCGAACGCGCCGCGAGCACCGCTTCGCGAAAATCTTTGCGCGAACACAGGCACACATTCGCCAGCGGCGCCTGGCCCGCTGTGGCGACTTCATAATAGCGACCGGACTCGCTGCGCGGAAATTTTCCGCCAACGTAGATTTTATAGGTTTTTAATACGGATACGCGCGCCCCACCGGCGCCTGCATCGCCCGCGGAACGATTTCCCGCGGCGCGACTTTGAGAAGACAGTGCGCCGTTGGCGGACGTCCCCGTGCCTGAATTGCCGTTTGATTGCGCGGGGGCCGTCGAGTTTTTAGATTTCTTCGTTTTTTCGCCAGTCATACCAGGGTCCGTTGCGATTCAGCCTTCCAGCCTTACATAAGGAGTCATCCCGTGCAGGCCGCCTTCACGGCCGAAACCGCTTTCTTTGTAACCGCCGAACGGCGATGTCGGATCGAATTTGTTAAAGGTATTCGCCCAGACCACCCCGGCCCGCATCTTTTGGGTCATATGAAAGATACGCGAACCTTTGTCGGTCCATACGCCGGCCGAAAGCCCGTACGGAGTATTATTCGCTTTTTCGATGACTTCGCCTTCCGTTCGAAAGGTCTGCACCGCAAGCACCGGACCGAAGATCTCCTCTTGAACGATGCGATGGGATTGCGCCACATTCATGAACACGGTCGGCCGCACGAAATAACCTTTCGCCGGCAGCGGGCAGGAATTCTGAAACATCTCCAGGCCGTCGTTCTTTCCCAGATTGATATAGCGATCGATAATGCGCAGCTGCTCTTTGGAATTGATCGCCCCGATGTCCGTATTCTTGTCGAGCGGATCTCCGACGATCAGTGATTCCATGCGTTCGCGCAGCTTCGTGACGACTTCATCCGCGACCGACTCCTGAACGAAGAGGCGCGAGCCGGCGCAGCAGACATGCCCCTGATTGAAGTAGATTCCGTTGACGATGCCTTCGACCGCCTGATCGATAGTCGCGTCTTCGAAGATGATATTCGCCGCTTTGCCGCCCAGTTCGAGGGTTAATTTTTTATCCGTACCGGCTACGGCCTTCTGCAAGATCTTGCCCACGCCGGTCGAGCCGGTAAAGGCGACCTTGTTTACGTCGGGGTGGTTTACCAGCGCGGCGCCCGTTTCGCCGGCGCCGGTTACGATATTCACCACGCCGTCCGGCACTCCGGCGTCCGCGATCAGCTCGGCCAGCTTCATGGCGGTCAGCGGAGTCGTCTCCGCGGGCTTGAGCACGACCGTATTGCCGGCGGCCAGGGCCGGCGCGATTTTCCAGGCGGCCATCAATAACGGAAAATTCCAGGGGATAATCTGCCCGGCGACCCCCAGCGGCATGGGTCGCCGATTCGGAAAGGCGTAGGCGAGCTTGTCGGCCCAGCCCGCGCAATAGAAGAAATGCGCCGCGGCCAGGGGGACGTCGACGTCCCGCGATTCGCGCAGGGTCTTGCCGCCGTCCATGGATTCGAGCACGGCGAATTCCCGCGCGCGCTCCTGCAGCATGCGCGCGATGCGATAGATGTATTTGCCCCGCTCACGGCCGGGCATTTTCGACCAGACGTTTTCGTACGCCGATCGCGCCGCGCCCACCGCGCGATCGACGTCGGCCGCATCCGCTTCCGCGAATTCCGCGAGCTTCGTTTCATTCGCGGGATTCAACGACGAGAAGTACTTCCCGCCGCGCGGCGAAACGAATTGGCCGCCGATGAATAAATTGTAGCGTTTGTCCAGCTTCGCGTGGTCGGTGCTTTCCGGCGCGGGCGCGTAGGCCCAGTCCGTCGCGAAATTGAGTTTCAGGTCGCCGACCCGGGCCTTCGCCGGTCCGGAATTTCGCGCGCGTCCGTTCGCCGCACGGGCTTTGGAAACACCGGTTTTCGGGGCGCCGTTTTTGGACGCGGAGCTTTTCGAAGCCCGGGTCCCGCCGCGAGACTGCTTCTTGGATTTTGTTGTCTTACTGGATGCCATAATCTCGAATTTGCCGGATTGCGCCCGGGAAGCCCTGCGAGCTTTTGAAAGTTCTTGAAAGCTCCTGAAGCTGTTGCGAGCGCTCAGTCTTTTGAAATATAATCTCCGGAATAATAGACCCCGGAATCTTGTTTTGCGAGCTGCAAAATGATATCGTTCGCCAGACGGCTGGCGCCGAAGCGAAACCAGTGCGGGTCCAACCAGTCCGCCCCCAGGGTTTCTTTGACCATTACCAGATAGTGCAGCGCCTGTTTCGCCTTCGAAACGCCGCCCGCCGGTTTCATGCCGACTCGAATCCCCGTTTCATAATAGAAATCGCGAATCGCCTGGAGCATGACCAGGGTCACCGGCATGGTCGCCGCAGGCTGAATCTTACCCGTGCTGGTCTTGATAAAATCGGCTCCGGCGTACATGGCGATATCGCTCGCCCGGCGAATCTTATCGTAGGTCTCCAGCTCCCCGGTTTCGAGAATGACTTTCAGCCGGGCATCCCCGCAGGCCGCCTTGACCGCCGCGATTTCATCGTACACGTAGTCGTAATCGCCGGCGTGAAAGCGGCCGCGCGAAATCACCATATCGACTTCGTCCGCCCCTTCGCCGACCGCGTAACGAACCTCTTCGACTTTGATTTCAGGCTGCGAATGGCCGCTCGGAAAGGCGGTGGCGACGGACGCGACTTTCACACCGCTATCGCCCAGGGATTGCTTCGCGAGTTTTACGAAGCTGGGATAGACGCACACGGCCGCCGTAGTCGGCAAATCCGGCAGCGCATCGTGCAGGTGCCGGGCCTTGTAGCAGAGCTGTCGAATTTTGCCGGGGGTATCGTTGCCTTCGAGGGTTGTCAGATCGATCATACTCAGGGCGAGCTTCAGACCGCTGACCTTCGCGTCGGTCTTGATGCTGCGCGTGGTAAATCGCGCCGCGCGCTCTTCCGCTCCGACCGCGTCGATCGCGCGCGAAAGTCGGAAATCCGGAGGCGTCAACGCCCGCGACTTTGATTTCGAATTCGAGTTCGAGTTCCCGGTCGATTTCCGATTCGCCGGCTGCGCGCGCTTTCGCCCGGGATTGTTTCGAATCGCTGCCTGTACCAATTTATAAAACCTGTATTCTGAATAGATTCGCTGCCCTTGAACAGGCCTTCCGGTGTTCCACGTAAAGCGGGCGAATTCAAGCCTTTTTCAAATAAGCATTGTCTGCAGATCGTACAGCAAACGTACAATTCCCCCGGTCAGGCCGAAGTTTCGCGGCTTGCGCTCAGGATAAAAAGCACGGTTCCGAGTATCGCGCTGCTCAGATAGAAAAGCATGACCGCGTTCGCGCCGTAGTGATCGAGCAGAATGCCCGTCGTCGGACTGCAAATCGTGGAACCAAGATAACCGAAGAGCCCGGTCAACCCGACCGCCGCGCCGGCGGCTTTCGGGGCGGCGTTGGCCGCGACCACCGCGACGAGCATCTGCGGGCCATAGACCAGAAAACCGACCGCGCCGAAGAGACCGGCCAGATAATAAAAATCCGACGCGGGGGATTGCCATAATATCAAAAGCGCGCCGATCAAGCCGAGCATGAATAGAATCGAAATCGGGGCCCGGCGGCCGCCGGTAAAACGATCCGACAAAAATCCCGCGGCGAAAGCGCCGACCAGGCCGGCGATTTCGAAGATCGCGATCACGCTGCCGCCGCTTTCTTTGGGCAATCCCACTTCTTCCAGATAGGATGTGCCCCAGTCCAGAAATCCCAGGCGCACGATATAAACAAAAAAATTCGCGAAACAAACGAACCAGATCGCCGGCTGATTAAATACGTGCTGAAATAATAATTCGCGGGTGGTCGGAGCTTCGCCGGCGTCGCCCGCTTCCCGTTCCGGCTCCGGGTCGGCCTGCTTCCCGTGACCGTCGTGCTCTTCGACGTGCGGCAAACCCATCGCTTCGGGACGATCCCGCAGACGATTCACCAGAAAGACCGCGACGAACAGGGCGATCGCGGCCGGCACGAAGAAGGCGAAGCGCCAGCCGTAGCTCACCGCGAGCCAGCCCGCCAGAAGCGCGATAATCGCGCCGCCGATCTGATGCGATGAATTCCACAGACCCCAGGCGACTCCGCTCGACTTACGCGGAAACCAGGCCGTAATCATACGACTGCAGGGGGGCACGCCGCTGCCCTGCACGAGGCCGTTCATAATCCAGAACATACCCAGCAGATATATCGAAGAACTGAATCCGAAACACAGATTCAAGAGCGCCGAAAGCGCAAGGCCGATGGCCATGAAATAGCGCGCGTTCGAACGGTCGGCGACGATGCCGCTCAGGAATTTCGAAACGCCGTACACAATCAGGTGCGCGCCCAGAATAAAACCCATCTCGGTGGCGGAGATTCCGAGGTCTTCGCGGATGCGCGGATTCGCGATCGAAAAATTCTTACGCACGAAGTAGAAAACGGCGTAGCCGATCACCATCGCATACAAGGTCCGCACCCGCCAGTAGCGATAGGTCCCGGCCAGCTCGCCTGGCGATAACGAAAGCGGCGGAGCGTCCGGCGGAATCCTGAGAGCGGCGAAGATACGATGCAGTGGACCGGGCATTCGACCTGATTCGCCGCAGGCCGCGATATCTGGCCAGCCTTTTTCGAAAACCCGCGACAGCCGACACGCCTCTCCGATCGACGAATTCTGCGCCATTGTGGGTCAAATCGCCAGGGACGTACGCGGTGTACGATACTCATGCAACGCAGTCTTAAAAAAAGCCGAAGACGGAGCCGGCAAACTACAAAAAGATCAAACTCGCCCGTCTTTTGTTCGTCTACACTCCCATACGGTTCCACCGGGGACCGCAAGACTATGAGAGAGGAAGTTATGAAACACCTGATTCCGGCCGGCATGCTGGCCGCCGTATTCGCGGTCACCACCGTCACCGCAGTATTCGCGGAGGACGTCTCCGGCGAACAGATTCTCGAGGAGTGCATTCTCGAAGCGCACAACCGTGGATACGATATCGAAGATGACGACTTCGCCGAAGGTCTCGCCGAAATCATCGAAAACGAAGACGAAGAAGCGATTCTGGAAGTCTGCCCGAAAACCTATAACAAGTATCCGGATTAATCCGTGATCGCACGATTCGCGCGGAGTTTCGTTTCGGAACGACCGCGCGAAAGCAAAAACTGATCAAAGGCCGGCGGTGTGTCGGCCTTTTTTGTGTACGGGTGGCCGGCATATTGTTCAGGGCAGACTCGCGCCTGCGCAACAGCTGCGCTATCGCCGTACGAAATAACCGTTGTCGAAAATCCCGTCGAAACGATAGCCGTCGGGCATGGTCAGCACGCCGCGACCGTGAGGCGCGCCTCCGCGCCACTGTCCCGTATAACGTTTGCCGTCCGGCCAGAGCATTTCGCCTTCGCCTTCTTCGCGGCCGTAGCTCCAGCGTCCTGTGTATACGCGTCCGTCGCTATAACGCATGACACCCTGCCCGTGCATCAGGCCGTCTTTGAATTCGCCTTCGTAGCGTTTTACGAACCAGACGAGCGTGCCCTCGCCGACTTCACAGTTTCCGGAGAGGCAGTCGCGCTTCACTTCCGGCGTGCTTTCGCAGCTGGCCCCGAAAATCGCGAAGGCGATGATCGCCGGCCACGCGGCGAGAAGCCTGCCGCGTATCAGCAAACGCCGTTGAAATCTATGATGAGGGATCCAGACCAATTCGAGCTTCTCCCGACAGGCGCCGGCCAACTATCCGGGGACTTCGCGAAGCTCATCGCAACGCAGCGTCTTTCACCGGAGCCGACTCTTCTTCTTCGTAGAGATCTTCCGCGATCATGCGAACGGCGTCTTCCGGGGTCGTCGCCAGTCGCAGCAGGCCCGGGTCTTCCGGCGAAACGGTGCCGCGTTTCACCATATCCTGCAGACGTGCGAGCAATGACTGCCAGTCCGCGGGCGTTCCGAGCAAAATGATCGGCGCCGGGTTCTTTTTATGCGTTTGAATCTTCGCCAGGGTTTCGTAGATCTCCCACTCCGTGCCGACTCCGCCCGGCGCCGCAACCAGGGCAACCGCCCGGTCGATCATATCGGCTTCGCGCTGGGCAAAACTGGCGAAGACGTAACCGTCGGTCGTGTACGGATTCAACGGTTCGTTGCCTTCGCCGAAATACGTGGAGAAACCCAGACTGGGACCGCCCGCTTCTTTCGCGCCGCGATTGCCGGCGTCCATAATTCCCGGGCCGCCGCCGGTTAAAATCGGATGCTTTTTCCCGTATTGTTCCGTCCACAGCCGGGCGAATTCGCGGGTCTGATCGTACGAGCGCATGCCTTCTTTCGCGCGAGCGCTGCCGAAGATCGTCACGTAGCCGTCGGGCGCCGATCGATCGGCGATCACTTTCGCGCAAAAAACGTCCAGGGCGACGTCGGCGTGCGTGGGCACTTCGCCGTCCGGTACTTTGCGACCTGGCACATCGCACTGCGACGCGTTCAGCTGAATGATTTCGCCGCAGGCGCTCGCCAGCATTATTACCGCAAGTAATGTCGGTAATGACACAAATGTGTAGAATTTCGTTGTTTGATGGTTTCGCATGACGGTACCGGAATTCGCACCCCGGCCGCCGCATTGCAAGAAAAAACAGCGACGCACAATGTCGCCGCCGCGGCGTATCGTCGTCACGGATCCACGCAGCTGGCCGTAGCGCGGACGGCGGTGTGCATACCCTGTCCGCCTGTTGCCGCGTCAGGTCGGCTGTGTCACCATTGCAGGGGCGCTCCATCCCGGAAGAAGCCACCGGTCGGATCCCCGGCTTTCATCAGGGCCAGCTGAACAACGCTCGCGGCGCCTTCCGCGGTCGGCCGACCGCCCATAGCGGCGGCGGCGGGCGTGGTTGCGGTCAGACCGGGACAAACCGAATTCACCGTAATCCCCGTGTCGCCCAGATCTGCCGCGAGTTTGATGGTCAGGGCGTTCAGCGCGGTCTTCGACAGCCCGTACGCGGGAATGCGTCCGCCCATGTTTCGCATACCACCGGGCGAACTAAACGAAGCTCCCGCTTCGCTGGAAACGTTCACGATCCGGGGGGCGCGACCGCGCTCCAGCAAGGGCAACAACGCCTGGACGCATCGCCAGGGGCCGAATAAATTCGTTTCGAAAGTTTCGCGTACCTTCGCCAGCTCCACCGTCGACGCCCGGTCTTCGAAATCGAAATTCGCGGCGGCGTTGTTGATCAGGATGTCCAGGCGACCCTGCTCCGTCTGCAGACGTTCGGCGAAGGCAGCGACGCTTTCGTCCCGGGCTACGTCCAGTTCCGCCGCGAAGGCTCGATCTGGCGAGGCCCCCGAACGCTCCAGCGCTTCCGTCGCTTTGTGCATTTCCCGCGCCGTAAAATAGACGACCACTCCGCGCTCCATGAGCTGCTTGCAGATTTCAAAACCGATGCCTCGATTGGCGCCGGTTACGACCGCGATCCGGTCCGCTTCGGTTTCAGACATTTCCAGTACTCCTTCGAATCAATCCAGTTCATTATAAGCGGATTTTCGCGGACCAGAGAACCCTGAGCGTCTCGAAACTGATCATTTCCTACGATTCGGATCGGCTGGATCAGCAATCGGTTGAGCCGATAGGGGACCGCGCTCCTGCCCGGATGTTTGTACTGGCGGACGCGAGCCCGTTCGAAAGCTACGCGGAGTTGTCCCGGCGAGGCGTTTGAAGAACCGCGAAAAATGAGTAGGCTCTTCGAATCCCAGATAATCGGAGATTTCCTGTACGCCCAGATCGGAGTAACGCAACAAACGTTTCGCCTCCGTCGCGACCCGTTCCGCGATCAGATCGCCGGCTTTACGACCCAGCTGAGCGCTGACAGCGCGGCTGAGATGATTCGGACTCACATCCAGCATCGCGGCGTAGTCCCGTACGCTCTGGCGGTGCACGCAGTAGCGGTCGAGAAGCGCCAAAAATCGCGCGGCCAGACCCGGCGCATTCGTCGGCTTACTGGCCGCCCGGCCCGACCCGCCGGATATGCGCGCCCGCTCTTCGCACTTCACGCGACATTCGAAAAGCAGGGCTACCAGCTCCGCCCGCAGTAGTTCTTCGCGATAGGGATGCTCGCGGTCTTCGTAGACTTCGACCAACGATTGAAAGCGACGGCGCAGAACAGGAAGCTCCGCCTGCCCCAGGCTCAGGGCGTTTTCAGGGATTTCAGCCGCATGTAAAAAAGCGAAATCCTGGGCAAGAGGCCGCGGATGGCTGGCGAGAAAATCTGGTTGAAAATATAGAATAAAGCCGCGCTGGGCGGCGCCTCGAACCCAGCTCGCGGTCTGGCCGGGAGCCTGGAAAGATAGCACTCCGTCGGCGGCCACCGGGATCGTGCGAGCGTTCAGATCCAGAAGCGCGTCAGCCGAGTTTTCCAGAAGCACAATTGAATAAAAGCGCAGGGCATAGGGCGGCATATAGGCCCGCGTGGAGGGATAGGTCTCCTCCATGGTATAAACGTGAAATCCGGGTAGGTCGGTCCGGCCGGCGAATCCCATGGCTGCATGACAGTCGTTGATTTCGCTGAAGACCTTAATATAGCGACTACGATTCATGAAACGACCTGCTGTACGACCCCTGAAGGCGGCGGTCGTGCCGCGGCACGCGAAACAGAACTCCAAAAACGGGCGATTACAAAATCTTCTGCACCCGCAGGCGTCGGCCGAAGTCGACACTGAGCTTGCCCGCCTGCAGCGCTTCATCGGAGATATGCAGGACTCCGGGCTCGTCGTGGGGCCGCGCGGCCCGCAGTTGGACCGAACACAGGCCGCCGTACCACCAGCGTTCGTGTTCGACGAAGAGCAGATCCCCGGGACGCGCTTTGATTCGCTCCATATCTTCGGCCGAGAGTACCACGTACTCGGGCGCCATATCGCGGGCCTTGCCTTTCAGTAAGATCGGTTTTGCGAATTCGCGGTCGTCCGGTTCTGATATCAAATGCGCTTCGGAGTCTGCGGCGTCCGAATCGGCTTTCGGCAAACCGAGCTGTTTGTAGCGGCGTTTGGCGGCGCCGATCGAATCGATCACCAGGCCTTCGATTTCTTCGGCCGGCCGGGGCTTCGTAAAAAACGAGATGCCGAAGGCCAGCGCCACGCAGACGCCGATGCCGAAAAACGCTCGAATGTACTTATAACCCCGCGCGCCGTCGATGCCGTGGGCGAAGGGTTCGATCATCTCCGGCGAAACGACGATGGCCAGCACCATAAAGACGAAACCGAAAATCAGCGTGGCGAAGGCCGCGGTCGGCGTAATGCGTTTCGAAAATATCGAAAGCAGAATCAGCGTGACCACCGGCGGTGTGATCGAAGCGATAAAAGTACCGTGCACTTCGTAAATCGATTTGTACGATGCGAAGAAGGGCACCAGTAGAATTCCGACTATCGCCGCGGCGATGGCAACGATGCGGGCCAGCCGGAGATAGTGCGCGTCGGGGGCGTCGGCTTTTACATACGGTTTGTAGATATCATTCACGAAAATCGCGCTGATGGCGTTGATTAAAGTGTCGATGGTGGACATTAAGGCCGCGGTGAGCGCCGCCAGGATCAATCCGAAGATCCCCGGCTGAGTGATCTTGCTCGCCACAACCAAAAAGATATCGCGATCATTGACTTCCGGAATCAGACCGTGCGTCGTCATCGCGCGTCCGAGCCAGCCGGTATTCGCGATGGCCAGCACCGCCAGGGGCATCAGCACCAGCACGATCGCATACATCGCCTTGCGGCCGTCGCGGGTGCTGCGACAGCTCAAGAATCGCATGATGGTGCCCTGGTTCATAAAATAGAACGCGACCGAGCTCGCGGCGGCGTCCTGCCAGAAAACCCCTACGAAATTAAACTCAGGCGGACTGTTGAAATCGGCGAATGGATAACGATGCGCCTGGGGCAGGCCGTCGATAAAACGTTCGAGACCGCCGAGATAGCCCAGCCCCAAAAAGAGCACGAGAAAACCGGCGCCCAATAATATAAATCCCTGCAACAGATCGGTCATGATCACCGAGGTCTGACCGCCCGCGTGCATATAGATGGCGCCGACGGCGGCGACCAGCACGACGATCACGTACAGATTGATTTTCAAAAGCGGCTGCAGGGCGACGCCGAGCGTATACAAATTAATGCCGACATAACCCACGAGAAAGACGAGAATATAAAACGTGGTTACCAACTTCGTTTTTTCGTCGAAGCGCCGCTTAAAATACTCCGGAATCGACTGGATGCGATTGAAGTACAGAATCGGCAGCCAGCCCAGAACGAAAAACGGCACGATGAACCAGTCATTCAGATAGGTCATCGTCGACGAAAGCCCGTGAGTATATCCGATGGACGAGTATTTTACGAAGCTGTACGATCCCACGACCGTCGCCACGCAGCTCATGGCCACCAGCCACCAGGCGAAGCGCTGACCGCCGAAGAAAAAGTCTTTGGTGCTATTGGTGAATTTGCCGAAGAGCGTGCCGATCAACAGAATGCCGATGAAATAACAAATAATGACGGCGAGGTCGAGACTGGTTGCTTGAATGTCCATGCGGATAAACTCGTTTTATTTTTGTGGTACGTTCCATTGCCTGCGGCCGGCCCGTCTCAGCGACCGCAGGCTTGCGCGCGATCAGTGCCGGGGGCGGGCGTTCAGCGATTCAGCGACTCAGTTCTAGAAACAAAATCCAGCCGCCGTGCAGGCTCGCGTAAAAGGCGAAGCCGAGCGCGAGAAACAAAATCGTGCGCCGATCCGCGGGATACTTTAGATCAAAAACGCCTTTGTAACCGGCAACTCCGATCGCCAGGAAAAAGAAAAAGCCGCCCACGCCGTATTGGTATAGATACGGCGTCCAGGGCCCGAAGCCGGACTCGGCCAGGTAATCCGCAAGCCCGGCGCCGAACGCCCGGGCCGGGCCTTCCGCCGGCAGGACGCTCGAAATCTGGAGCGCGAGCAGCGCGCAAAAAGCGAGCGCCGCAAAAATGATGCGGGAAAAGGAAACGGTGTCGGGCATGCGAATCTCCGGAATTGCGCCGTACTCTCGCGAGAACCGCGCAATCAGCAAAGCTTTTTTTACGAAAATAGATGTCCGGCCGATGACAATCGCCGCACGCTTTCGATGCAGAGAGCCACGGATATCACCGGTGCCACGGATTGGGACTCTACAAAATCAGTGCCTTCCGTGGCCAGCCCTCAGGATAAATGCTTGCCCGCGACGCCGGATCAGCGGAGCTTTCTTTTTCTATGCCGCATGCTCCGTCGAATTTGCCTTCGCGCTCAGATACCCGGCCGCTCAAGCGCACGCCGCTGGCCGCCGGCGCTCGTACCCTGATTTTCCTGCTCCCACTGATCGTATTCGCCGGCGGGAGCTTCGCCTGCCGGCCGGACGTGGCGCGCTTTAACGACGGCTTCTGTTCGGTGGGCACCGAAGAATTGAACACGGCCTTCGACCACTGGTACCAGCGCTGGCAAGACCGCGACCGCGCCGCGGCGACCGCCGCGAAGAACGAACCAACCAGCCGGGAGAACCCGCGCGCGATCCACGAAGGCCGCGGCAACGCGACCGCCCCCGCCGCTCTGCGCGACGGCGTTTGCGATCTGGCGCCGATGAGCCGGCCTATGAGCGATAGCGAAATCGACGCCTTCGTTCAGCGACACGGCGCCAGGCCGGTGGCGGTGCCGATCGCGGTCGAGGCCCTCGCGATCATTGTGCCGGCGCATTCGAAAGTGCGTGAACTGAACCAGGAGCAGGTGCGGATCATCTTTCACGAAACGCCGCACGCTCTCGAAGATATGTTTCCATATATAGCCGAGACGGAACACCAGGGCCGGGAGCTGGACGCCTTCGGCGTTAATTCGGCGTCCGACCGCTATCGCTGGTTTCGAAACGCGGTCCTGGACGGCGCGGCGGTCTCCGATCGCGTCGTCGAAGTGCCCGGGCCGCTGGAACTGGTCGATCGCGTGGGCGCGTCGCGGCACGCCTTCGGTTATGCACGACCGGCGGAACTCACGAAGTCGGTGAAGGCCCTGCCCGTCGACGGAGTGCTGGCCGACGAAGCGACGGCCGTCTCCGGTCAATACGCCTACACCAGGTTTCTATACGTCTATCTACCCGCGCGAAGCGAAAAGCGGCCGAATCCTCGGTCCGTAGAATTTATGCGGTTCATCTTAAGCCCCGAACAGCAGGACATGCTGCGCCCTCTGGGGCTCTACCCGCTTTCGGCAGGGGATCGCGCAAAAGCGCTTGCGCTTTTGCCTTAGATTCTGGAGCGCTTGCGCTTTTGCCTTAAGTTCTGAAGCGCTTGCGCTTGCGCAGTAAGCTCAGCCGCGCTTGCGTATCCCAAAATATCCCATCTGGGATACGCCTCGGGGCCGACGACATCCCGAATCTCCTTGCTTGCAGGCGGGCAAAAGCATATAGTCCCCTCTCTTCAAGCTTCGATTGCCAACACGCGTTTCATACCAGCGTGTTTGATTACGACGCGCGAAGACACTTCAGATTATGTTATCCGCACGTGCACAGCGCAGCCGGCTGCGAATACCCGGCGTGGCCTGCGGGCTGGCGCTTGCCGGCCTGTTCGTCTGCACGGCCCAACTCTGGCCTGCAGAACAATTGGAAGAATCTCCGGCGAGGCGCCGCGTTGCGGCCCCGGTTGCAGCGCCGGCCTCGATGGCGCTTGAACTGCAGATCGCGGACCGGCGCGATATCGCGATGGCCGAAGAGGATCTATTCGACGCTCTGATGCCGGCTCCCGAATCCTTCGCGCAGGCCGACGTCGCCAATACTTCGGCCGCCGCGCCGACCGGTTCGCCTGGAACACAATCGACATCTGCGGCGGAACTCGCGGCGTATGACGCCATCGTCGCGGAACGGCGTGCGATATTCGCTGCGGCGCGCACATTCGTCCGGTCGCGCGAGCGCGACGCCGGTCCCGCCTTTCACTGGCGTGCACATCGAAACGATCGCCGGGGCGGACTGCCCCCGGACGTCCTGCCGTTCATCGGCTGTAGCGCTGCCGGCGCGGCCAGCGGCCAGCTTCGAGAATTCGGACCAGGCGGAGTCCGGATCGGCGGTCGCTCCTTCCGTCTACCAGAGCGCGGACGCCAGGTCTCGACATACATGGGCATGCAGCCTGGCGACGGTAGCATTCCTGCCGTCGTCCGGCTGCACTTTTTTGCTTTTAGAAACGGCTATAACCGGGCACCTGCGGGCATTCTCATCCCCCGCCGAAATCCGGTCATCGTTCCTTCCCGTCTATTCGCTTCTGCTCCTCCGCCTCTTCGCCTTCATCGCCTTCATCGTGCCCTTTGCTGTTCGTCAGCGCATAAACCGCGCGCGATTTCATCTATAAAGCTCAAACCGCGCTTCGCGCAGTTCAGCGATTTCGTTCATCTTTCTGGAGATCTATTATGATCGTTCAAGCCACGACCGCAAACCAAAACGCTCCCGGCTCGCTGGAAGCCGGAGCCGCGATACCAAACCGCGCGACGAGGCGCAAGGCTAACGCAGGCGGCAGACGCTTCGCGCTGGCCATGCGGGCGACGGCCTGGATCCTGAATTTCGCGATGCTGCATGCGATCTTCGCGCCGCATCTACCGACCGCAACCAGGCTTTTCGCACAGCCGGTCTTTGAAAATTTCGAAGAACGATCGCGGCAGGACGCGAAGCACTATGTAGATCGCGCGCGACGCCTGGACGACGCGGACGCCTGGACCAACTACGTCGAGCTCGGCATAGCGAGCGAATACATCGAGTGGGAAGCGGAGGCGCTGGAACAGGTTCGCAATTCTTATCAGGACATCGACGAAAACGAAGCGCTGGATGACGATCAGAAGACCTTCGAAAAGGATCTGGTTCGCGCCGAATTCGACGCGGCGGCTGCGGGCTGGCAACTGGACGCGGACGAATATTTGATTGGAGAGCGCGCGCTCTATCGCGTGGAGTCGGCGGAGCTGACGGTTGAACAAATCAGCGAATCAGAGTACTCGGAACTCATCGCCGGCGCGGACGCGGCAGTCACGCCTCAATTCGAACTAAACCTGAACGATTGGGACGCGGCCATCGCCCTCGGTCGCGGCGCGCTCGCGGCTCGCTTTAATGACAGTCTGAGCGCGGCTCTGGACGGGGTTCGCGCCGCAAACGCGGGACTGACCGGCGCCGAACTGAACGAATTCGAAGACGCCCTGGCGGCCAGAGAGACTGAACTGCGGGCAGAGTTCACGCTGCGCGATCATTTTTACGTGCAGCGCGCGCGTAATTCCTATATCGCCGAGAAACGCGCCGACGACGTCAGCCTGCGACTGGCCGCCGATAAAAACAGCGCCGAAGCGGTCGGAGATCAGGTGATCGACGCGACCTTGAATGAAGTCAGCGCGGAAACGACGGCCGCCCTCGAAGCGGCGGAAGCGGGCCTGGAGAATTTGCTGGCCGGGGCGGATTTCGACGAAGCGCAATTCGACGGCTTCACCACCGACTGGGAACGACAGATGGAAGCCGTGGTCAGCGCGGGTCTGCAAAAATGGGATCGCGCAGAAGAGGATCTGTATCGCCGGCGGCTGGCGTGGCTGGACGAAAGCAAGCGCAGCCGGGCCGAAGGCGAAGAGATCTGGCAGCGCAATCACAGCAGGATCAAAGCGGCGCGCGAAACGTGGCTCAGCGAATTGCAGGATCGGATTCAGGAAGGTTACGAACTGTGGGACGAGAAATTCGCCGAATTCGCCGAAAGCCGGGTCGCGGCGGAAGCCGAACTGAACCAGTTCATCTCCGAAGAGCGCGCGCGGCGCAGCGCGACACTCGCTCAGGTCGGCGACATGGTTCGCGGCGGCGGCGCGGCCCTGGGCGAAGCGAAAGACGCCTATTATTACTACAATGCGCTGCTGGACGAACTGCCGGCTCCGCCCGGCGGCTGCGCGGCGCCCGCGAATCGCGACGAACAGCTCTACTGCTTCTATCAAACCCAACGCGACAATATGCAGGCCAGCATAGGCCGCTTTCAGACCATTCTCGCGGACGTCGACGCGACACTCGACGCCAATATGCATTCCGCGGAAAACCACACGGGCTTTCTGCGGGACGTACGGCACTTCGCACGCGAGCTTCCCGCGGAAATCGCCGCCCTGGACACCGCGAATTTCAAAAACGAATTGCGCGCGGACATGCAGACGCGCGGCGAAGAGTACATGCTGTACAGGGCCGATCTGTACGAACTGAGCGACGCGAACGCCTTGTTCGTGCGCGACACAAGCGCAATGCTCGCGGAGCAGCCTTTCGACTACGACGGCGCCGCGGATCTGGCCGCCCTCCGGGAGCTGGTGACGAATCTGGACCCCGGGTACGGGGATCAACGGCAGGAATTGTTGCGCATCGTCGACCGCGACCGCGACGGACTGCCGGACGACGCGGCGAAGCTGGCGGCGATCAAATCCGACATCGCAGCCTGGTCAACTCGTTCGGTGGACGAAAACGCGCGTCTGCGCACGGTCACGCTTGAATATTTTGAGGGCGGCGCCGCCGGTTATTATCTGAGCGGAAACGAAAACGATCCGTATCTGATGACCCGGTCCGAATTCGAATGGGAATTGTTGCGGCGCGAACGCAATTATCTGGCGAAACGCATGCGCCGCGCCGCCGAAGTCAATCGCTACGCGGAACTCGCCAGCAAACACGACTCGGGTTTGGAAATGGCGCAGGTCACCGTCGAGCGAGCCGACATCACGAAGATTCGTTCGGATATTCGCGAGCTGCACTACCTGTTAATCAAAGGCGATCTGAATGTAGACCCACTGGCGGTTACAGACAATACAATTCGCGACGCCGAATATGAACTGGCGTTGTCCGAACGGGGTATCGCTCCGGCCTTCCTGAATGATCGCGAAACCGATCTGAACATGGAACTCGCCGTCCTGGACGCCGCCGCCGGTAACGCCGCGCCGGACGTCGCGGACCTGGACTCGCTCATCGCCGCAAGCGACGCGATCTTAATCGAGGTCACCGCCGATTTAGCGGCGGATGCGACCGAAGCGGAACGTCAGACCGCCCGGGACGAACACCGAATGGGCGTCGTACGAGCGAAGCTTCTGCAATATCGCGCTGAGCTCCAGTCCGGAAGCGCGACCACCGCGACGCTCGCCGATCGCTGGACCACGCTGCGCGGCGGCTTCGCGGCGCTGGGCGCGGAAATCAACGCGCTCAAGGCCGAATACGATTTCGACGCTTTGCGAGACGAATTGGCCTCGCTGCGCGACGCCTTCGGTGATCGGAGCCTGCAGAGTCTCCAGGGCGACCTGCGTCTGGTTCGCGACGATTTAGAGGCGAACGCGGCGGCGCTCGCCGTCGCGCGCCAGCGTCTGGAAGACGCGAAGACGGCCTATCGCGACGCGCGCATAGACTTTGATATTATCAACGCGAGCAATTCGGAAGAACTGATTCGCATCGATATTGCGAATACGAGCGGAGAACTCGCCGGAGTTCTGAATCGCATGGCGGAAATTGAAGACATCGACGGCATGGCCGGTAAGCTCTTCGATCCCGTAACTGTCCGCCGGGCCGAATATCTCTTTGAAGTCTCGGAAAACGCCCGCGCGAAAAACGACATCGCCTACGCCGATCAGATCTTTCTCGATGTGCAGGGCCTGGAAAAGGCCAAAGAGCGAGTCGCCGCCCTGGAATCGGCGCTGAGCGCGACCGCCGGCGAAAACGATCCCCTGGCTCTGGTGGATGTCTTTCTCGATCGCAAAGGCCAGTTACTGGAAACGGCCGCTCTCGAACCGGAACTGGCAAGCCTGGGGCCGGCGCAAAGGGCCTTTGAGAATCTTCAGCTCGCCCGGGATCAGTACGCGACAGCGCAGACCGCGCTGGACGCCGCCGTCGCGGCGGCCGATCCGGACGCCGCGGAAATCGCGATCAAAACCGCCGAACTCGAGCAGGCGCGCTTCGCCATCCTGCGATCGATCGAAATGATGATCCCCGCCATTCGCGGCGAAGAACGCGCCCGACGCGAAGTGGTTCTGCACCTATTGGGTACCGGTGGAACCGCCGCCGATCTATTGAGCGCGGAGGCCGCCGATGACGAACGGATATTCGCCGACCGCAGCTTCGCGCTGAGCGAACGCGCGGGCACCGCTCTGCGCGACTTTCTGGAAACCCATCGCGGCGATAGCTTCACGGAGTTGCTGGAAACTATGAACGCGGAGATCGCGGCGGCAAATCGCGGACTGCGCTCGGACGCGCAGGGGTACGGCGTCGATAGCGCCGGCTCGTCGCACGACGCGTACGAAAGACTGACAGTAGTCCGCGACTGGATCATACGTTTTCGCGCGGACATCGATTATGTGAACAGCGCGCCGGAAGACGTCTCAATTTACGACCGACGCAGTCCGGACGAAAAATGGGAATCCCTGCTTCAAAACGCCCGCGATACCGAAGAAGACGGGGCCTTCTATCGTGATTTCGCGAACGCGATTCCGACCGCCGCCAGCGACGCCTGGGTCACGAACTATCGCGATGAACGCAGCGCGCTCCGGGATCGACTGGACGCGGCGCTCACGGTTTCCGACGCCGGACTGGCAGTCGCCTATGCGAATCTGTCCCCGGACGATCGCAATCTCTTCGTGAGCTACGGCGCCGTGATCGAGCAAGCCGGAGCCGCTGAGCTGCGCGCGTCCTTAATACGGGTGCGGCGCGCGATCGAATTGGATCTGCTGCAATTAAACACGGGCTTTCGGGAAGTCTATCTACGCGAACAGGGTTTCGCGAATCAGCGGATTCTGGACGGCGAAGGCCGCCGGTACAGCGAAATCCAGGGACGCCTGGCCCTGGTACGCTCGGAACGCTCCGAGCTCCAGCGCGATCTGGACAGCCTGGACGCTGAAATCCTGGCGGAAAGTGAGCCCGCCGCGCGCCTGGTTCTCGAAAACCGTCGCGACGACGTGACCGCCCGCGTCGCCGAACTCAATGTACGCACGAGCGAACTCGAAGCGCAGGCCGAACCGCTGCGCGATCGATTGCGCCAGGCGACGAACGCCCTGCGCGAAATGGAACGACCGGGATCTTCGGCTCTGCTCGTGGCCGCGGTACGGTCCGCAATCGAAAGCGAAGGTCTGGGCATCGATCTGCAACTCTGGGCGGCCGATACGATTCTGCGCAAACGTGACGTACGCGAAGGCGATGTCGAGAGCCTGCAGGAAAAACTCGCAGCCCGGGATTACGGCGCGACGACCGAAGAACGCCTGAAGGCGATCATTGGTTTCTATCAAACCGACAGCGCGAGTACCATCCTGCGCGACGACGACGGACTGCCCCTGGTCGCTCAGGAATTCATCGATCTGGGAATCACCGATGCGAACGCGGATCTCCTGGAAACGCTCAGCGGTTCCCAGACCGGGCCGAATCTGGAACGCTGGAGCGAACGCCTGTTGCGTGCTCTGGAAGATCCGCAGCGTTCAGCGCGACTCGCTCCCGAAGTCGGCGCCGCCGCGCGACAGCTCGAAGGCGCCCTGGCGGACCTGGCCGCGGCCCGCAGTTTCATCGAAGCCCGCGATACGCCGGCCGCCGCCCTGATGGCCGAGGCGACCGCGGAACGCACGCGCTTAAACGAACTGAGTAGAAAGATTACCCTGTTCCGCCAATTCGAAGACACGCTGCGCCAGACCGCCGACGACGCCCGGGCGAATCAGCTCAATCCGGGCGACGCGCTGCTCGGCGAACTGGAAAAATCCGAAAACGCCTTTATTTTCCGCTTGTTTCAGGGTTTCGATGAAAACGGAACGGCCGACGGCGTCGCTGACGCGGATCTCGACGCGCGCGTTCAGCAGCTGCGAACACTCTTCGAACGAATGCGCGGACAGCGACGCGATCAGGCCATCGCCGAAATCGCGGACGCGTACGGCGCGGCGTTGGAGGCCCACCTTGTAGATTACGCCGTTGATCCGATCGCCGCCGGCACCGGGCCGGAAGCCGCGGTGTTCTTTGAGAACTACGATTTTCTGAAAGCCGCTCCGATTGAAAGCGCGGTCGGCGCCCTGGCCGGCGACGACGATTTTCGAGCGAATCTGTGGGCTTATGTCGATGGACTCTCGCCCGCAGCGCGCCTTTACAAAAGCGCGATCGTGAGCGTACTGCACGCATCAAACGCGGAAGGCGCCACCCTGAAAACGGCCGTAAGCGACGCCATCGACGCCTTAGAACTCGAACTGGAAGACGGACTCGTGGCCCTGACCGGCGAAGCGGGGCGCCGCATGCTGCGCGATCGCGATTTAGAAGTGGAAAGCTCGGTCGCCGCTTTAATCGCGGATCACGCCGCGGCGAATCCGACTCTGGACGCTCCGGAACTGGACGCGCTTGCGGACGAGCTGTATGTGCGCGAACTAAATCGAGCGCTGGCGATCAGCGATAGCTCCCACGCCTACGATCCCGACGATTATCCCGCGGAGCTGCGCGACTTCGTCCTGTTACGCGCCTATCATCGCGGTACGGATCGCATGGCGGCCTACCGCGACGCGATGGCGTCGGACGTACCCGCCGTCCGCGACGCGGCCGTCCTGGACTTGCGCGGAATGATGGGCGAAGTGGCGAACTCCCTGCTCGTTCAGGATTTTGATCTATATCTCAGCGCGCATTCCACCGCCGCCTTTCTGGCCGACGGCGAAGGCGGGCCGCGCGGCGTCGGCGAATATATCGCTGCGTATTATCTGGACCGCCAGACCGGAGGCGAATTATTGCCCGCGGGCGGAGCGGTGCTCTTCGAACGAGCGACCCACGCCGAGTATCTACGCCTGAACGCGGACGCCGTGCTGGCGGGCGGCCTGGCGCAGCTCGATGAAAGCGAATACTTCGCCGATTTTCGCGCGTATATCATTCTCGCGCAGCTCGACGATTATATGAGCGCGAACGGCCTGAGTCTCGTCGGCGCGACCCGCGAAGAACGTAAAACGAATTTCGAAAACGATTTCGAAGCCTTGCTCGACGACCCCGCGTACGCCAACGGCGACGGCGAAACTCTAAGGCAGCGACTGCTCGCATCAAGCGCGATCGACGCGATCTTTCAGCTGGCTTTCGCATACTTAGAAGAAACGCCCGGCCACGACGCCTATTTGCCGCCGGCGCTTGCGGAGCGGCGGCTGGCCGGCACTCTGGACGATCCGCTGGCGAACGCCGACTCCTTTCTGCCGCCGGAACTCACGGCGATCGCCGGCTATGCGAGCGCCGACTATCGAGCGGTCCTGGCCGCAATTCCGGGAGGCTACGCCGCGGAACTGGCGCGCCTGGAAACCGCGGCTGAGTTTCAATCGCAACTCGGCGAAGCTCGCCTGCTGGCGGATTATGAGCATGCGTTGCATGCGGACGACGCCGGGCTCGACGCGATCATCGCGGCGGCGGGTCATGACGGCGTCGATTCGGCCACGCGCGCGATCTTGAGGTCGCAGTTGAAAGCGCAATACCGCGCGGCCTATCTACGGACGAACGGCGTGGAGCCAGAACAAAGCGCACTGGGCGTGGACTATACGCAGAGCGTCGCCGCCATCCTGCGTCAGGACGCGGCATTGCGCGAACTGGCGCCTGCGACCGCGGAACGCGAAGGCCTGGAGTCGTTCTTTCGCGCGGAAGGCGCCCGCTTCGACTCAATTGAAAATATTTTCTTCGCGGAATTAGAAAATAGCGACGGTCGTCTGCGCGAAGCGGCGAAAGCCAATCGCGGCGACTTCCTGCGGGCGATCGTCGAACGCAGTCGCGGCGCGAATACCGCCTATTATAACGGCCTGGATCCGGAAATCAGAGTCGCCCTCGACGCCCTGCAGAATCGCCTGTTTGCCGGCCTAAGCCCCGCCCTGAGCGGGGAGCAGCAGAGCGCCCTGCGCGACGCGGCGGCGGATTACGAACGCGCTTTCGCGCTCCGATCTGCGCAGGAGCTGGTCACCAGCGGTATCTTCGAACGACTCGACAATATTCTAATGAGCGGCGTGCTGCGCGGGAACCCGGACGGTAACGCTCTCGAATCCGCCGTTCGTGAAAGGCGCAGCGATTTTCTAAAGGCTCTGGTCCAGACCATTCAGGTCCAGAACGGCACCCGCGCCGGTCCGGACGTGGACGTCGCGGCCCTGCTCGCGGCCACTCCCGGCGCCGGAGACGAAATCTCCCGCATCGCGGAAGAAATGGACCCGGAATTCGCGAAACTGATCGAACGCGAAGACCTGCTGATCAATCGCTTCCTGGATCGATTTCGCGAAGCGGACGCCGACCGCCGCGAACTGCTGCGCGTCATTGAAGCTCCGGCCCTGCTGAACTCCGCGTCGAAGCTCGCGATTCGCGAGCAAAGCGCTCACGCTGTCAGAAACTCCGCGATCGGCGTCGCCGAAGCGGAAGCGGCGCTGCTGTTGACGATCCAGGATCACGACCGACTCTTCGCCGACACCCAGCGCGGCTACCAGCGCGAAATCGAAGCATCCGGCCGCCTCGAAGACTTCGCCCGCCGGCGCGGCGACAATCCGCTCGCCAGCCGTTTTTCGAATTATCGCACCTACATCGGATCGGAACGCGCGGCGCAACAGAACGCATACGACAAATACGAAGCGAATCTGCTGGCGATCAAGGCCGCCGACCCGGGCAATACGGATCCGATTCTCGGCTTCGACGAGTACCACGGCGGTCAGGTACTGGAAGCCGATGATCTGGGACTCGACGCGAATACGCTCTTTGACCAGGCGAACTGGGAAGAGCTCTTGATCAGCGACGACGTCGACGCCGGTCGCGACATTGTATTGCGCGCCGGGCAGACCGACGAACAAAGACTGGAGACGCGCAGGGTCCGCCGGATTTCAGCCGCCTCCGAACGCGAGCGCTTCGGCAACGATTACAACGCCGAAATCGCTTATACCTATCGCGAGAACCTGGCGAACAATTATCTGGAAGCGGTGAGCCAGCTGAACGCGGCGCTGAATTCAGTATTTCTGAGCGCGAAGCTCGCGGACAAACGCCTGGAGAGCGATCCGCAAAAAAATCTACGCGAAGAGCTGGCCGGTAAGTACGACGCGCACGCGGCGGCCGGCGTCAACGAGCTCGACGATATTCTGACCGCGAAGCAGAACGCACAGAGCCGCCTGGCCGATCACGACGACGGCAAACTCCAGAGCAAACGCCAGGCCGTCGACAGCACCCGGGGCGGATTTTCCGAAGCCGCGCAGTCCTTCGCCGACGCGGCCCGCCGCGGCCAGGTGCGCACGATGAACCTGGTCAGCTATCTCGAATCCGTATACACCGACGTCGCCGACGAAATGGACGCGGCCCAGACCGAAGTCACCGACCTGGCGGACGCGAGCGACGCCCTGCAAACGAATTACGCCGCCGCGAACCAGAGCTATGTGAACCGCTTGAACGATATGGCCTCCGCTTATCGCGGTTTTCAACAGGCTAACGATGAATACGAAACCGCTCTGGCCGTAAAAGAATACGCGGAGACGCCTTATCTCTTCGCCGCGACGACCGAAGTCGACGTGGATCTCGACGAGTATTCCGCCGACGCGCGCGGCGAATACGAAATCGCCGTCGCCGCGCTGGAAAACGCGAACGAACGACTGCGCGAAGCGGCGTTCAATGTGGAAACCCAGGATCGTCTGGCCGACTTCAGTCGCATCGTCGCGGGCCTGGAGGGCGGAACCAGCTACCCGCCTCTCAGCGACGCCGAACGAGAACGCTATTTGGAGCTACAGAACTCGAAACACGGCGAACGCGAAAGCCTGGCGGCGGCTGAAGAAACGGAGCTCGACGCTCTGGTATTGCGCGAAATGCATGAACGCTACGGCGATTTGATCGCGGCGCGGGCGGATCATATCAAGCACAGCATGCGCATGGTGCGCATTCATAAGGCGAACGAAATCGTCAACGCGGAAGTCGAACGACTGCGCGGAGTCGTTCAGGAAAAGAAAAAGAAATTCGACCGCGAGCTGGACCAGCGATTCGGCAGCTACAGCGACGAAGCCGATCTGAAAGCGCGAAACACGGTCTATATGCGCCTGGCGGGTAAAGTGCAGGCCGGCGAACAAAATTTTTATCAGGAGTTTCGCGGCTGGTACTGGGGCATGGGCCAGTGGTCCGGTCCCTATGCGGACGCCGCCACCCAGGCGGCCATGAACGGCGGCAGCATCCAGATTACGCCGACGCAGATTACCGAAGCGCAACAGGGCCTCCTGATCGGAAACACGATCCCGGCGGACGAACGCGAAGCAATCGGCCGCTGGCTCGCGACCGATCCGCCCTTTGCGGAATTCAACGGATTTCGCGGATCCTACTTTAACCAGTTGACGATCAGCGGTCAGGCCGACATGGCCCTGGTCGAAAGAATCGTGACCCAGGCGATGGCCGTCATTCAGGCCCAGCTCGGAGCCATCCTGATCGCCGCGGGCACCCTTTCGGTCTCAGCGGGGGCCACTATGCTGGCCCTGGGCACCACCTCGCTTTCGGTGGGTTTCGGACTGGCCGCCGGCATTATCACCGCCCCGGCCGCTCCGCCGCCTATCGCGCTCGGCACCGCAGCCCTGGCGGCCGGCAGCGCGGTCATCGCCGCGGGATTGGGATTGATCGCGGGCGGAGTCGGAATGATCTCCGCAGCCATCGCCCAGGTCGCCGCCGCGACCGCGAAGCTGGCGCTCCTCAAGCAACTACAGCTGTTGCAACTCGGCAACTCGGTCATGCTTTCCGGAACCGACAGCGTGCGCAAGGTTCTGGACAAACAAAACGAATTCGAAGCGGCCCAGGCGCAACTGGACTATTTCACCAGAGTCCCGGATATGCAGACTCTGAAGGATCGCATGATTCAATTCGGCGCCAGCCGTACCGACAACGACAGCCCGGAGAATCTCTATAAACTGACCGATGAAGATCTAAAATATATGTTCGATCGCGCCTCCGGCTCACCCGAATACAAAGACAGCCGGGGCGCGGCTCTGGTACTGAGCGCGCAGGAAGAAAGCCACGCTTACGACGCGAGCGGTACGAGCGTCGATCTGAAATTTCGCGACAGCTTCAATCGCCTCTACAATCCGCAAACGCTGACCGACACCCAACCCGGCCCGCTCGACGGCGGCACATACGGCGACGGATGGACGCGCATCCAAAGCGTCGACCACGCCGGCAACCCGCGCTTTCAGTACGCGAAACTGCTGCCCACCGATCCCCCGCCTGCGAACGATGAATTCGCCGTCTACAATATGGGCGAGGTATTCAATTCGCTCGTCGCCCACGGCCAGGAGCTCCGCGATCAGCGTCGCGACGCGTATCTGGCGACCGGCGACGGTCTGAGCGGCGAGCGACGCTTCGTACTGGAAGAACGCGATCGAACATTCGACCGACTCTTCGCGGACGCGGGCAGTCACGTCGAAGGCGGCAATGAATACACCGGCTACCGCATGGTCTACGAAGAATACGAGGCGAATCAGAACGCGATCTTCGAAGCCGAACTGAATCAACGCGTACAGCTTCAGTTGAAAGAATGGCAGCTGCGCGAACAGGAGCTGAACGATCGTTTCGAGAGCTGGAAGACCCGCATGAACGCTGTAGTCGCGAAAGGCCGGGAGCAATGGGGCGACTCCGAAAACCGCTTCTTACAACAGTGGCGCGACTGGGAACGCGAACGCGACGCAGAGGAGCGCAAAGCGCGGGCCGACTGGGAAGCGGCGACGAAAACCCACCTGGAAAAACGCCAGAACTGGGAAGAGCAGATTCGCACCAAAATCGGTCAGGAAACCGCCCGGGAAACGCTCAGCGCGGCGATCGACGCCCTGAACAACCAGATTCGCGCCAGCTCGAATTCTCTGGGGCTGAATCTGGAAACGATCAACCGGAACGCAAAAATCAACGAAGCCATCGACGAGATCAACAAAAGCCTGCCGTCCAGCACCGAAAAGCTGGCAGAGCTCAACGCCGGCATCCAGAGCTTTAATACGAACCTCGCTCTGTCTGAACTGGCCGGGACGAACACCGGGACCGGTACGCTCGGCGCGGACTATCGCGACGCGATGAATAAACACGTGAAGCGCATGAAAACCCAGGCGAAGGTCAAGATGTACGAACAGTACCGCCGACTGGTAGACGGTTTCAAGCTGCAGATCCAGGATCAGAACGAAGCCGTCGAAAACCAGACGCGCACGGCGGCGTTGTCCCAGGGCTACGTCCAGGCCGGTTCACGGTACATCAAAGCGAGTACGCACGTGCGGACCTTCGGCGCGGTCGACGCCTACGTCTACTTCGATACGGAGGCCGGCCTCGCGCAGGCAATGAGCGACGTTGGTTTTAACACTCTCGAAGGCGACGCCCTCTTTACGTTTCTGGAAACCAAAAGCGATGTCGAAGTCGAAAGTTTCTTTTATACGCAAAAGCTCGCCGCGCAGTCCGTCTTTGAGAAACTACTGGGCAAAGCGAAAACCGAAGAAGAGCGCAAGGCCGGTATGGCCACGCGTAACCAGGACGTAATCGGCCAGTTCGCATACTGGGTGGGCCAGGGACCGGACGAAGCCGCGCAGCAGCAAACGCAGCGGGCGACTCAGGCCGCCGGAAACAGCTTCGCTTCGAATATCGGCGCGCGAAATATCTTTCTGCAAACGCAGTTCGGAGCGGGCTTCGGCGAATTGGGAACCGGCTCGCAAAGGCTCAGCGGTCCGGCTCTGGGCTTTTATCTACAGCTCGGCATCTTCGACGACCTGATCATGCAGGAGCGCGCGCGCAACGGCCTGATTCAAAGTATGCAGAAGAACCGCAACGACATGATTCGCGAACAGGGCGCGAATATGACGAAGACCTTCGTGAAAACCATCGCTCAAAGCGTCATCACCGGCGCCGCAGCCGTCTCCGGTCCCGCCGGCTGGGCCGTGGCCGCCGGCGCCGCGGCGGCGATCTACGCGGCGGACAGCACCCAGGTGGATCCGAATACCGGACGCGTAATCATGAAAGGCACCGAGCAGGCCGCGCTGGGCTTCGCCACCTCGCTCGTGAGCGCCGCCAGCGGCAGCACACTCTTAAACACCGCCATCAACGCGACCGCCGGCGCCGCTCAATACAACGAGAAAGGCCAGATCACCGGCTTTAATTACGAAACCGGCGCGTCCGGGGCCGCCGTCGGTCGCAGCATTTTGAGCAGCGCGGCCGGCAGCGCCGGCAACAACATCGGCGGCTTCGTCGGCGTGGCCGTCAAGACCGCCATGAATCTGGCGACCGAACGCGCCATCGAAATCAACATCGGCGCGCAGTACGCGAATTACCAGGGAGTCGCGACCTCGGCGATTACGGACGGCATCGCCGAGGGTTACGGGGCCACGGCCGCACGCGAAAGAGCGCGGGCCGTCGCCGAAAAGGCCCGCAAGACGGCGAACAAACACCAGTCGGCGGACATTATCCGCGGCATCGGTAATTTCTTCCGCCGCGAGTGGGAGCAGATCCAGGGCGTTGGGTCGAATATTGCGAAGGGTGTCGGGGCGATCGCTCGTGGCTTTGGCTGGCAGTCCGCGGATAACTATATCCGCAGCGGCGCCTACGTGGACGACAAAACACTTCGAGACGCGCATAAGAAACTTCTGAAGGGAACCGTCGGTTCAGAAGCGACGGCCAACGTATTGCGGCAGATGAGAGAGAGCGGTCTTTACAGCGAAAAAGAACTGGCCGGCGTAGAGGCTCTTGCACGGAACCGCAACACGATGGAAGCGCTGGGCACGAAAACCAGGTACACCTGGCGCGACAACAACGGGCGCACGACTTCCCGATATGATAATATCGCCGCGACGATCGCAAGAGAAAACGGCCACTCGCTCGAACAACAGATGCAGCTGGATGTATTCGCCAATTATCCCGACGAAATGGCAAATGCAGGAATCACCGACCCGAGCAAGATCCCACCGGAAATGGTCGCCCGGTTCGCGCAAAAGATCCAGCAGAAGATCTACGACGGACAGCCGGTCGCTCATTTCGAAGGGGCAAGCTATACAAGCAAAACGCACCAGGCGTTTGCATTGAACCGGGCGGCGAATGCCGTTGGAATGAGTCGCTGGCAGGTAGAACGAGATGCAAAAATTGCGGGAGTGAGCGTGCATGACATTATTCAGTACGAACGAAATCGCCAGACTAAAGAGGTCGTCGTCCAGCAGAGTAAGATTGTGCCTCAGCCAACAACTTATGCGGTGACTTACGCGGGAATTAACATCGATTTTAAAAGGGCGTTCAACAGCTTCAGACGCAGTTGGAACGCAAGCAGCGACGGTCTCGAAAGCGCGAAACGCTGGGTGAGCAGCACTACAGCGCCTGTTACAGATTACTTAGGCCTGAGCGATAATTTTATGATTACAGGGGGTGCCGGCGCTCAAGCGGGCGCTGGCACATTCGACCCGAAAACGGGTAAATGGGTTTCAACGGGCGTCACTTATGATTCCGGTGCCTTCCTCAACATCGACATTTCGAACGCCCTGACGATTCCGTTGATACCAGGTGAGCCGGGTCGACGTTACGGAAACGGACAGAACCTGTCGAAAGACTACCGAATCACTGGATTCGCGGGAATCGAAGGCGGCGGCCTGATGACCACGCAGGGCCCTGTCGACGGCGGCATCCCGACCAATGCGATCAGCCTGGCGGCATATTTTCTGGGTAGACCCCATAATAATATCCCGAACCAGAAACCCAGCCCTGCGATTGCTCCATGGGCGGACGTTCATGTGGGATTCGATATCTACACCGGAAACTGGGCCGGTCGCAAAAGATTGAACCAGATTCAAAAGGCCAATGGCCAGATGCTGGGACTTGATGTGGGTCCGCTCGTTGCGGAGGCAGGCGTCAATGTCGGTGAGTTTCGGGTGCCTGGAGCGCCTTCCCTGCGAAAAGAAACAACCGGCGGCCGAAACCGGTTCTTCCAGCGGATTCGTGACACCCATTTTCAACTTGGATTTCAGGCCGGGCTTCCAATGTCTGCGACAACCTGGCAAAGGTACGAAAAGCAAAACACAAAATTCGTCACCATTCAGGAGGTCCGGAGAGACATTCGGAATTGGTGGAAGAGCCGTTAGCCCGGCAGTAGCGTCAGGCGAAACATTGACTGATTAACGCAGTTGCTCAAATGACAATCAGCCGGAACCAGCCGGCCCGGGTGGAGCAATCGCACGGATGTGCGAAGATGCTCGTGACTTAAAGAACGCAAGCAGCCCTGGATTTAAGCGCAGGAGCACCAGGGAGGTTATGCGGCGTAGCAAATAAAAGACCAAAGCCGCCGCAAGCCCCGTGCCGGGCAACGCCAGCGCGGAATAGCCGGGACCGAGTCCCGCGACGATCTCGAACATCACGACGGCCGATACGAGTACGGGCAGACCGAGCAGAACATTTGTCAAGTGCGAAAGCGAATACCAGACTTTGACCCGGGCACCCCTATCATTCGCGATGAGCCGACCACGCAACCCGACCACCAGGACGCTAAAAAAGAATCTACGCCGATACAGAAAGAAATGGTCTTTCTTGCTCTTGAAGTTGTAAGGCGCAAAGAAGACTTTTCCGAATGTTCCGAATTCTGCTCGATACGCGTCAACGGCCTCCTTCAGAGTTTGCAGAAAAGACCCGGGAGCCAGATCAGTCTCATAGTATTGTGTCATCTGTATAGACCGTTTCAGCCCTGAGGACCGGACGAAAACTACGCAGCGCTGCGGCGGACCAGCGCGGGGCCTGTAGAGTCAAACTTACGGGTAAGAAATGCGGCCGGACTCGTTTTCGAATTTCCTCTGCAGGTAATTGCAGGTTTTGTTAAGCCCCGCATAATAACGTCCCGAGCGAAACTCCGGCGCAACGATGTCATCGATTATATGCGCTTTTATCTGCGGCGTGAATGAACCGGCCAGATTCCGACTCGTGCTGATTGTAATCTCTTTCTGTTCTATTACCAGGACTATCAATACTCGATCGTCCTGCGCCAGCCCCCATTGCGAACCGACCATTAGAGTATAGTTCTGGACTGAATAGGGAGCTGTTGAACCAACCACCAGTATATTTATATGGCGTTTTAGCTGAGAACTGATACTCTGAATCTGATTGGTGAGATTCTGTAGTTCCTGCGGCCCCAGCACGCCCGCCTGATCCACGATCGCCTGTCGTGGCGGAATGGGAGCTGCTTGCTGGCAGCCAAACCGGAAACACCCGCTCTGGCCCATTGCCGCGACCGAAAGCACGGCCATTCCGAACAACAGATGGGTACGCCGGACTCTCATGAATGCTGAATGCGCCCGATTCAAAATATCGCCTGAACACCTGAGCCTCTGATTCTGATAGGAGGAGGCGCTTGAGGATCAATGCAGAGTTCTCAAATCTGGAACTATCTGCAAGCGATTTTCATTTTCGACGAATGCTCACAGTGCTGGAAACTTTCACGCGCCATGTACGCCGAACTCAATAGCCGGGCTGAAGCTTCGCGTACGGCCGGGGAGCAACTCTCCCATGGCTCCGGACTTCGCGCCCCGCATTCGCGCTCAGCCACGCACTCGCCCGGTCCTCGCCCTACGCCGCCCGCTGCTCCGGGACCTTCAACGCTTCGCCGGCTCGATCGCGGCGCGAAACGACTTCTTCGAAATATTCGTCATACTTCGGAAAATTGGTGCCGCAGACACGATCCCAGAAATTGAAGTACAGGGAATAGTTTCCGTTAAAATGCGAGTGATGCATATTGTGGTGCGTGCTGGTGTTGATCCACTTCGTAAAGCGGCCGCGCGTCCAACCGGACGGCATGATTTCGAGGCCGGAATGCCACCAGATATTCATGATCATCGCGATGAGCGCGTGGGTCAAAACCATCGCGGGATGAACGGGCACGATGAATACGAAAACTGTCAGATAGGCGCCTTCCATAATCGCCTCGGGAACGCTGAAAGAGTACGCGGCCATGGGACTGGGATTCGTCGAGCGGTGATGAGTGCGGTGAATCCACTTGAACCAGGGCTTTTTGTGAATGAGGCGGTGGGCCCAGTAAAAATAGGTTTCATGCCACGCGGTCAATAAGAGAAAACTGAAGAGCAGATACGGCACGCCGTAGCGGTCGATATCAAGATAGAGCTGCGTTAGATTGAGTTTGCTGCTCATGAGGGCGATCACGCCCAGACAGGTGAATACCAATAGAGTCGCGAAACTCCGGCGCACTTCGTACCAGATGCGCGCGACGTCCGGATATTTTTCCTGAATGCGAAAACGATGCGTCGCCGTCCGTTTCCAGATCCAGGCCACCAATAACAGGCCGCCGGCCAGCGGGAAATAACGAACCGAGTTCATAAACAGCTGAAAGGCCGCGACTTCCGCCGCGCACCACCAGGAGACATCGCAGGTAAATACGTTCATAATAGCTGCGCACTCTAAGCTATTTCGCGCCCGCGCGCGCCCGGATCTATAAGACCGGACGAAAAAAGCCGCCCGGATTTATAAATCCGGGCGAGCGATGCTCGAAGCGCGATCTGCGCCTCAGCCGCGTACGGAACAGGAATCCGGCCTAATTCCGGGATTTTCGCGCGGAAGCCGATTTTCGAAACGCGGTCGGGCTGATTCCCGCGTGACGGGCGAAGGCCTCGTTGAAGGCCGACTTCGAATTAAAGCCGACCTCATAGGCGATCGACAGCACCGTGCGATCCGCGTCCGCCAATAGCAATTCCTGGGCGACTTCGACGCGCCGGCCGTTGATATACCCCGCGAAGTTTATGCTGCGAACATGGTTGAAATACTCGGACAGCTGATGCGGCGTCGTTTCGAGCATTTCGGCGAGAGCGGGCAGGCTCAGATCTTCGCGGGTGAATACGCGCTCCTGGTCCATGAGTTCCGCCAGACGGCTCTCCAGCAGCTCAAGATTTACGCCCTCAAGCTGCGAACGCTGGTAGCGCGCGCGTTCCTTTTCTTTTTGCAAGAGGCTTTCGAGATCGTTGAAGAAGCGCGGGAAACGGCGTTGAAAGACGTACAGCAGCGGCGGAATGCTGGCCAGCAGGCCGATAGAAAACTCCATTAACTCGCGCCGGGCGAGCGCCATACCCACGATCGCGAGCGTAGAACTCAAGAAGGCGATGCCGGCGACGAGCAGGAAGGCGCGCACGGTGCTTTCGTGACGCAGGCTCTTCACGTTCAAAAGCAGGATCATATCCCGCATAATCAAACCGAGATAGGACGCCGCGTGCAGAATACTGAACGGCAGAAGCATTCCGTACGGATCCCGGGGAAGCGGCCCCGCGCCGTTCAAATAATTCAGCACGGCAGTAATGCGCTCGATTAGAATCGCGTCACTTTGCAGAAAATTGGGAATCAATAGAATCAGCACGAGGAGGCCCGGCACGAAATGCAGGAGAAATCTTATCGACCAGAGTCGCGGTTCACGATCGGAAGCGGCCAGGCCCAGCGCCTCGCGGATATAAAAATAAAGCAGCGGCCCGATCCAGAAATTCATGGGCAGCGTAGTTTCGTACAGAATGGGAACGGAAAGCATCCTGCCCGAAAAGAGCAGATAGGCCCGCGCCAGGATCAGCGCGAAACCCACGAAGATCAGCGCCAGCATCGCATTGCGCCGGCGCGGCTGCGGCACAGCCAGCTCTCCGGCGGCGAATACGAGCAACAAAAACGCGGACGGCAGCAAGAGAACGACAACAGACGCCATGAGGCCGCCAGATTGAAGGCGCGTCCGGTGACTGTCATCGTTTTTCCGGAGCAAAAAGAAGTTGCGGCGGCCACGAAATCAGTGTCCATTTACGCACGGAGCGCATGTCTGCATTTAAGAAAATATTCGGCCGGCGTTCGGGCCACGCGGAAGTGGAAGCGGTTGCGGAAGAAATTGCAGCGGCCGGAGACGGGGGTTTTGTGCGAGCGGTTCCGGAAGCCGCGCGCAATCTGGCGAACGAGCGCGTCGCGGAATTGATCTCGCCGGCCGCGGTTCGACAGGCCCGCCGCATCCAGCGTATGATCCGGGCCCCGCGCATGATCGAAGAGGTCTACGTGCGGGGTTACGATCATCTGCCGGCGCGCAGCGAACACGCGCCGATCCTGGCGCTTTCGCACAAAAAGATTCACGACGTCGCCGCCATCGTCGAATTGATCGCCGCGCGGCCCTTCGATCGTTTTCATGACATCACTCTGATCGCCCAGGCCGGACTCTTCAGCGCGATGTACGCGTATCGCGACATGGTGCCGGCTTTCTGCAAACGCGGCGTGGCGGGTTTCTTTCTGCGGCCGCCGGCGCGATTTTTCGCGCATCGCGTCGGCGGATTCTTGCGCAGAACCTTCGCCGACGTAAACGCCTACCCGGTGTATCGCGAAGGGCGGGACATTCCGCACAGCGAGGCGGATTTTCACGACCCGCTCTTCGCCGGGCCGCGCATCACCGGCAAATCGTATAAGGAATTCGTAAAATTCGCGAATCGCGAAACTCTGCACTCGCTCATCCAGGTGCAGCAGGATATGGATCAACGAAACCGACTTTTTTTCATCATGCCGGAAGGCGGCTACCGGCACGACGGCGGCATCGCCGAATTGCACGATTTTCTGGGCGTCTTCGCCTTTCGCAAACAGGCGCCCACGATCTTCGGTTCGCTGAGCTACGACGAATTGTGCCCCGACCGGATGGGGCGCATCGCCGCCTTTATCAATCTGCATCCGCCGACGCCGGCCCCCGGCGCGAAGACCGAAGTCGCGGAATTCCTGGCGCGGGGACGCCACGAAATGGGCGAACGTACGGTGCTGCTGGCGAGCCATCTGCTCGCCTGCCTGGTGTACGACTACCAGCAGCGCGGCGAAAGCTTCTCCGAAAGCGAACTTGCCGATCGATTTGACGAGCGCAGCGCGGAACTGCTCGCGTTTTCACGTGCGCGGCCCGCAGCGCGGGCGCACGACCCCGGACTGGAGCGCCCGGCATACCGGGCGGAGCGCGTGCGCCGGTTCTTGAGATTCGGGCGGCGACGTTATTTCAGCCGGGCCGGCGACGGACGCCTGCGGGTTTCGCCGGAGCGGCTGGCGCGCTTTGAACGATCGGAACGCACGGTGAATGACATCGAGTGGAATCGCAACCACGCGCGACACTGGCTGGAAGCGATTCGCCGCAGCGCCGACCGTTAAGTTTGGGCGCACACCCGTGACCGGGGGGTCGCGGAGGCTGGGCCGGAGCGAGGGGGGCGGCGCCCCCCTTCACATGCATTCGGGCCGGGCGACTTTGCTCAGACCGGCTTGCCGATCTTGCGGCCGCGCAATTTGCGGTTCGGTAGTACTGTCGATGCCGGGTACGATTTCAAGCAACGTCATTGCCAGAAGGGCAATTCAGGCATTCGAAACAAAGAGCTACACGATTTTATTTGGATGGCCCAGGATTGTTTATCCGGCGCAATCGTTCTCCCTTTCCCGAGAAGGAAGCGCGGCGGAGCGGTGGCTTTTGCGTTACGGTATTTGAAATGCTTTCAGCAATTCACGAGTTAAAGCGGGATAACAGCGACCGGCAAGATGATAGCTATCGGAAAATTCGCGGCATTTCAGATCGGGGTTGTCGTTTAAGTCCACCAGTCGAATGCGAAGCTCCGGATGCCGTTCCCGGGCCGCGCGCAATTCCGCGTCGATCAATGCGCGCTCGACCGGCGTGCCCAGCAGATGCGGACGCAACGCTCCGGCGACGACGGGACGGTAGATCAGAATCGGTGCGCCCTCCCCGGCCAGCTCGTCCAGCAACAATCGTAAAAAATACAATTGCGCGGCGCGCGTCGGCGCATGCTCGCGATAGCGCCGGGCGGTCGCCTGCGCGTGGGCCGCGAGTTCCTCCGGGCGGCTGGTCCGCGGCACCGGATAGGGAACCCCGCCTCGTAACGACTCGAAACTCGCATCCATCATAGCAAAGAGCCGGTCTTTCACGGCGAGCTGATTCGTGACGACCGCCTGGCCCGCTTCGTCGATGTATCGCAACTCGCGCTGGTTTTCGATGATGTGGCCCGCGACGAGCGGATACTTCAAGAGCGCGAACAAGCGTCGGGCGATAAAGGTCTCAACGTTCTCGAGGGAAAAGCCCGCGCCGACGCCCTGCCAGTCGATGTGCTCCCGGACGAATTGTGGATCGTATGAATAGGCCAGGGACGGCTGCAGGGCTTCGCGGGTGAGCAGGCCCGCGTCCAGTTCGATCAGCGCGAGACGAATCCGGGCCGGGGCCGCCCGTCGCCGGCGCGTATTCCAGTAGTGATAGTACGCAGGCGCGGCGCTGGGCGCGCTGAAATTATAGACCAGCGCCCCGGGATAATCAGCGGCGAAGCCTTCGACCGGAAAAGGCGCGCTGCGCGATGAGCCGTAGATCAAAATCACGTCGCGCAGTGCGGCGCCGTCGGCGCTCGGGCCGGCCTTCGCTGAAACATTTTCCCTTACGTACAGCCGAAACAGCCGCTCGCGCGAAGAATAAAAGAAATCTTCGAAGCGCGACCAGTGCTCGGTCAGGCGTCGGACTTCCGGCAGCAGAAAGACTTTGTCTACAGCAAAGAGGCTGGCAGCGAAAACCAACGGCAGCCAGAGCGCCCTGTATTTGAAAAAGTCCATATTCGATGCTGGCGCCGCGGGCCGCCCGAGAGTCCACGGCTCCGAACCACGCTGAATGCGATTGTGTCTCTGGACTGTATTTCAACAAGCAGCTTTTTAGCGCGGCCCGCGGCTCCGGCCTGTACGGCCGGCGTTTTTTTGATTGCTGAATAAGCGGATCTCAAGCGGCATCAGGACGTGCAAAATCATCTTACGATTCACCAGTTTTCGAATCTATGCGAAATCTCGACAAAACTTCTGCGTTACTACGACAGTCGCGAGATTCTGCAGCCGGACCTGCGCGACGAAAACACGGGTTATCGTTATTATCGTCCGGGCCAGGTGGCGCAGGCGAAACAGATCGTCTATTTGCGCGAAGCGGGTCTGGGTCTGGAAGACATCCGCGCTCTGCAGGGTCTGGAAAGCGATCGTCGCACGCGAGGGGCCCGGGCGATGATTCGACAGCACGAAGAACAGCTGGAGCGCAGGCGCAAGAGTATTATGCTGGCCGGCCAGTACCTGCAGTCGCTCCGCGCTACGGCGACCGGATCCGCCGCCCGGGTGCGTCTGCTGCAGATGCCGACCATGCGGGCCGCGGTCCGCCAGTACGCCGGCGTTCACAAGGATGCGGTCGACGCGATTCTGCGTTTCTGCGAGGAACTGCTCGACGCCGGCATCAAAATCGCCGGAGACCCCGTACTCACCTGGCAGCCGGAGCGTCGCTCGCCCGGCTCGACGACCGCCAGCACGATCGCGATTCCCGTGCTCGGCAAACCCGTCAAGATTCCCGACGCGACCGAAGACGTCATCGCCGGCGGAACTCTCGCCGCAATCGCCACGAAGGCGAATGCAAAGCGATTGGGCGACGGCTACGAACGGCTCTTCAGCTGGTGCTACGAAGCCGGTTTCGTCGTTTCCGGTCCGTTGCGCGAAGCTTATTCGCTCGAGGAATGTACGGCGACCATCGAAGCGCGCCGCTCGCTCAAGAAGGCTTCAAAAAAAACCAAATCCGCATCCACTCCTGGCAGACGACGCATGCGCCCGGGAACGATTCGCGTGCTTGCTCCGGTCGACGTGCTGCCGACCACGAGCGCTTAGTCGCCGCCTGTATTACGAGCTGACTGCATCCCGGTACAGTCGGGAAGTACTGATGAGGATTCGGCAATCGCCTGTTTGTCAAAGGCCTGTCATATAATACAGATCATTAAGTTGCACGTAAAAATATCTTGCGAAAAACTTTCGCGCCCGATCCGTTTGACCGATGCGGCAAGCTGATTCGTCTGATGTGCCCGTCGATCTCCGAATACGCGATCTCGGTTCGCATCGCATTGTGTACCTGCAGGGTGAACTGGCGATGACCACCGCGCCGGCGATCGAGTATTCGCTGGCCTCGACTCTATTGCTCCGCGATCTATCGCTGGTCCTAGACATGGGCGCCGTCGATTTCATCGATTCCAGCGGTTTCGGTGCGCTAATCTCCTGGCGTCATCGCGTAGAAGACGGCGGCGGGCGGATTCGACTGATGCGAGTTCCCGAATGCCTGCGCACTCTTTTGCGATTCGCGCAAATGGAAGGGCGCTTCGAGATTCTCGAATCGGAAACAGCGTTAGCTACAGTCGAGTCATAATCGCCCGGGAGATCAGGCGAACTGAATTCTCAACAGCGATAGATCGTCGGCGACCTCTCCCATCGCTTCCAGGCGCAGAACGATCTTCTCCAGATCGCCGTCCGCCTCGGCGACGAACGCGGGAAAGCGGTCGGCCAGGGATACGCGTCGGCCGACCGGGCTGGCCGCGTCGGCGATCAGCAAATCTTCGCGACCGTCCGATCCGAAGAGCAATAGATCGCCGGGCGTCATTTGAAATTCGTTTAAGCTGGCCGGCGCGACCGTATTCCGAAAATCGCCGATCGTCGCGCTCAGCTCTTCGTTCAGTGCGCGAGCTTCGCCGTCCCGCAGCAGTACCGCCGCGGGATGTCCGGCGTTAATATACAGACCCGCGCCGCTTTCGACCTGGATCGCGCCCATAATCAACGAGACCGTCATTTTACCATCGAATGGATGAAAGATTTCCTGCAGCTCCGCGTAGCAGCTGCTCAGCCAGGGACCGGGTTCCCCGTCCGCAGGCATGCGGTCTTTGCGGTTCAATATAGTCTGAAACGAGGTCGCGAGCACGATCGCCCCTCCGGCGCCCTGCATGGATTTGCCCATCGCATCGCCGTTCATAAAACACACCCAGGTTCCCGACTCGAAATCCAGCGCGTGCGCCATGCACACATCCCCGCCGAGATCGCCCGACCATTGTTTGTACTGGTATTTCTTTTTTTGTTCGATAAATCCGCTGACGCTTACGCGTCCCCGGCGCAGCCCGCGAAAACGGGTGGGTTCCATGATCCGGGCGGTGAGATAGTAATCGCTCTCCTGCTGGTTGCGCAGGCGATTCACGCTTTTTAGACTGCCCCGCAGCCAGTCCGTACGACGGCGCACCCGGCTTTCCAGCGACGCGTTCGCCTCCGACAATCCGCGGTTCGCGGCTTCGAGCTCCAGCTGGTATTGCTGCACCTGCGCTTCAACGACGTGATTGCGTCGAACGGTCCCGGCCGCCAGAAAGAGCAGCATGATAAAAAAGGTATAACTCAGAATCTGGTGCGACCAGGGCACCAGACCTACGGCGCCGAGTATATCGTATGAAACGCCGCTGGCGAATACCAGCAGGCCGGCGAATGTTATGCGCGAAGTATGGCTGCCCCTGACCGGGGCGCGCAGAGCGCAGAGCAGGAGCCACAGCTGGCAGACGAAAGCCAGCCCGTAGTGGACTTGAATGAAACGATAGGCCGCGAATCCGACCAGGTGCATGCTGATAACGCCCACGAAGATCGCCAGAGAAAACCCGAGCAGTAAATCGATGCTGAACGAACGGCCGATGGTCGATCGAACGAATAGAATCATCGCGGGAGGCGTCATATAAGTCGCGAGCATTTCCAGGCCGAACCAGAAGCTCAGGGAATCGTAAAAAATATACTGAATTCGCAGCGTTCGATTGGAGATGATGAACGCGCCGATGCAGAGGCACAGGAAACTGAAGCTGCGAATGGCGATAATCCTGCGCGCGCGAAAACTCGCGCCCAGGGAAATCAAAACGGCCAATAGGGCCAGCGCTCCGATGCCGAAGCGCACCGCGTCTTCGCGGATAATGCCGACGATGAAGTCTTTCTGGCAACCCAGCCGCGGCGGCTCCGGCAGCACGCCGATATATTCCGTGTCCGAATAAAAGCGCATTTCCAGGGCACGCATCGCGCCGGCGGCGCGGTCCGGCAACGGCACGATATGAAACGGGCGCGGCCAATCGTTTACGCCGTCCCTTCCGTTATTCAGCTCACCGGAAACATAAATCAACTCACCGTCGATCGCGATCTCCAGGGATTGATCCGTAAGCCCGAGATACAAAGCGGAGTCTTCGCAGCCAGCCGGCGGTAGCTGCGTACGCAATTCCAGAAAATGCGCGCCATTCACGCGAAAGGCGTACGCGTTTTCGGTTTTCCACCACTGCTTGCCATCGCCGCCATCAAGGGGCGAATCGGATCCGGAGCCAGAATCATCAGGCGCGGGATATAAACGTGCTTCGACTGGACCGGATAGAAGCTGGCTCGTTTCATCCGGATCCGCCGCCGACGCCCCGGGTTCCGCGTGCAGACCAGCGCCCCCGACGGAACTCGCGCCACACAGATCGAAAGCCTTTACGACGACGAATGCCCAAAGATACGACAGCTGAATACGGCGACTTGCGGGGGCCACAGCGGAAGACTTCCATTGCGGCGCGACAATTAGCAAGCACTAAGTCCTCGTCTGCGGCTGCCTGGCGCGAATTTCATCGCACGCGGCTGGACAGGCCGGAGTCATTCGCCGGGAAGAATCACGTGATCGCTGATCAAAGCTGCGACTAAAGCCGCGCTAAAAGATCTGGAGAACGCCGACGCCGATCGCGGATCGACGGTTGTCGAACGCGCCGTCCAGACCAAACGGCCGGTTTTCAGACTATAAAAACTCGTTTCAAAAACCACGCGCGTCGATTTGACTTCGTAGGAACCTGGCTCATACACCCGACGATAAGTCTCGGCATTGTAGCTGGCGAAGTCCCGGTGGGTATAATAGGTATAAGCGCCCGATTGCGAGCTGGCCAGGGGCGCTTCTTGAGTGGAGAGCCGGCCGATATTCTTTTTTTCAATCCTGGATTCGCCGGGGTGGTATTCGAGGTCCTGATCCAGGTCGACGAAACGAACAACCAGTGCGCCGTCGAAGCCGCGCGTCTTCAGTTCCCGGCCGATACGAGCGGCGTTTTTTTCACTGAGCGAAAACTTAAATTGCCGGAGGACCGGTGCGCCCGCTTTCGCATCCACGCCCTGTCGCCGGATCCGGCGCACGAGATCTTCTTCCACGAGTCCTTTGTATTGGTCGCGGGCGAAGGCTCCGATGACGACTAACTTCGAATAAGTAACGTCGGCCTGAGACTCGTCGATCCACGCCGGCTGCAGCGTCGTTGCAGGAGTCTGGCAGGCAGTGGTCAATAAGCACGCCACCAGGCCGGCGGCGAATGAGGACAAAGATTGGTTTCGCATGATGAAGGCTTCCGGGCGGACCGCTGTACGGCAAGCGGATATTCGGGCGAAGGCCGGAGAAGAACCAACGTACGATGGTATTGGCCCCGAAGCTTCGCGAGCTTTAGCCTATTGCGGTTCAGGCCGATCTCTCTGGAATGCCGGGCAAGAATACGTACGACCCTTCGCTCATAGTCGCGGCTCAGCTCGGGCTGCTGCCCGAACGTTTTCTGAAAACTATTCCCGCTTCCACGATCTCGGGATGGCGCCGATATGACACCGGCAAGGTCGTCGGCTTTTCCGGCAACGACCCGGTGATTCGCGATATCGATTTTCATCGTCAGTTTTTGAGCGTGCGCGCTCTGCGAAGCTCGGCCATAGCTTTGTATCGCCTGTATAAATTTTATGTTTCTACGCTCGAGCAGATGCGCGGAGTGAAACGCGTCTGGCAGGATAACAAGGCGAAAATTGTAGCTTTGATTTATGCGATTCAACCGGCGTTTGGCCTGAAGCGAGCCTGTCGTCTGGCGCGAATTTCGCTATCGTGCTTTCATCAATGGAAACGCCATCCTGAGTGTACGAATTCGCCGGTGGGAATGTGTCGCAAGCGGCATTCTTTGCAGATCACTGCGGGGGAGGAGCAGGTAATCAAGCAGTACACAACGAACCCCGAATTTGCCGGCTGGAGTCTGGCCTCGCTCTGGCTTCAAATCCTGCGAGACGGCGCCGGAGCTTTTTCGCTTACGACCTTTCGCAAGTACGTTCGAATCCTGCGAATTCCGCGGCCGAGATTCAGAAAACCGCGGCAACAGATTGGAATTCGTGCGGAATCACCGCTCGCCTTGCTCCACATGGACACGACGGTCTTTCGCACAGCCGACCGCACAAAGCTGTTCATTCATCTCGTTGTCGACAATTTCTCGCGCGCGATTCTCGGCTGGCGTTTGATGGCCAGGATTAATTCGAAAGACGTCATGGAGAATCTAAGCGAAATCTGCGAGACCCACGATCTAATGCGAAACAAAGTCGCGGTAATGACCGACGACGGTTCAGAGAACAACGGGCACGTTACTGACTTTTTCGAGCGACCGGGGAATTTCATGAAGAAGTTTGTCGCGCAGGCGGACCTTGATTTTTCGAACAGCATGGTGGAGGCTGTGAACAAGGTTCTAAAGTATCAGTTCTTGTTCCCGCAAGCTTCCAGGCTCCGAACGGAAGTAGATTTACGCAGGCTGCTGCCCGTTATAATTAAGCGCTACAATGATCGACCGCAGTTTGTCTTGCGCGGCTTGACACCCCGAGAAGTATTAAACGGGAGCATTCCCGATCCGCAAATGTTCAACGAGCAGCTGGCTGACGCCAGGGAGCGAAGAAAGCTTGCGAATCACACGAATTTGTGTGGCGAGTGCTAATTCCCGCGCCGAAATGCGTCCAATCACGGCTGTGTTTTTTATTCGGTATCGCGAAATGCGGGCGAGAGGGATTGTTCGGATATCCGAAATGCGAGTGTATTTTTGCTGCGATGGGTGCACTGGAGCAGCGGCTTCATCGAAGTACTGAAAAACATCGCCACTAAGGCTTAGCCGATCTTGCTCGTTCATCGCCGTAAAAGACATCAGAGTCAAGGACCCCTGTCTCAATCAAATATCGCTTTTGCTCCGCCACGCTTCGCTCAAGCTCCTCTAGCTTTCCCGACTCATAATTTGTCGAAAACGGATACGTTCTTGTGTACCGCCACCGCGTAGAATTTGAGCGAAGCTTCTCAATAAGCCCTTTTTCGGCTTCGGCGATCGAAGGTATTTGCATTAAAATGAAATCGTTCAGATAGCCCAAAAAATCTATTGCTGGACAGAATCCGAAATTTCGATCGGCAGTAGAATACTGCAAAGCTAACCGACCCGGAATTCTCTGAACTCGCAGAATATCGGCGTATCTAATTGAGTATTCGGTTCCAAACAAATTCTTAAAAAGAAGTTCGTCATCATCGAGAGACACTTCGTAAGCATCCCGAAACCAACCGCGCACCAAGTTGCCTACGATGCGGTACAAAAAGAGCAGACCGACACAGATCAAAACCAATCTTATGTATATTGAATCTTCAGCCCGAGCTTCGAAGGCAGCCAGGTATACGCCCAGCATAACCCCAGCCGAGAGCAGAACGACAGCAACTACTTGCTGCCACTTGGCATCATTGACTGTCTTAAAGACTAACAGGCTCTTATCTGAACGTTGCATTGTAATATCGGATAAATAACTCATCTTTGAGAACCCCGCCAGCCATTGTTGGTATTTTGCTCACAGCCCAATTCGCATATGTCGCGGTATGAGAGTTTCCGAATATTGGTGTTAGCCCAGCACCTAGTGACGTACTCCCAACGTTGCCCAACATCCGGCCAAGCTGATAGTTCTGAAACGTTGGGTCTGTTTGTTTCTCAATAAACTGCGCAGTAGCGTCGGAAGCAAGGCCAACACCTCCCCCTAACAAGAATTGGTTCCCGATCGTCAAATCAGCGTACCCAATCCGAGTAGCCGCATAACCCATAACATACCCCGAACCGAACGCGGTCGCAGTATTCGTAGCATTCCGATTCTCATTGAAAATCAAGTTCACACCGGCATTGACCGAACCTGCAAAGACTCCGCCGGCATTTGCTTCGCTACCAAAAAACCTCTGCGCATAACCACGGACAGCCGATAGAGCCGAATTGCCAACGGCCGATCTCGCAAAGGCCTGCGGACCTGCGATCAAGCTCGTAACATTAACCGCCGTAGTCTCAAACTGATTCGCAAACGCGATGGTATCTGCCCGCTGCGCTGTGCGAAGTCCTGCTAAGTGAGCCTCCTTTTGACCAGAGAACTCATACGGGCTGAATCCGCCGAACACTTTTGCGTTCATGTAGACGCCCACGCCGATCACGCCTCCAAAGGCTAATGCAGCGGCCGGAGCCGTCAGGCGGTCTGTGATATACTGGTTCGCGCCGATCGCCCAGGCGTCAATGCTTTCGGCCGTCGTGTAGTGCACCGGTACCGAATCCATTGGGTTACCCGTCAGGTACTGATAGAATTGTCCTGCGAACTGCTGTGGATTGCCACGGCCCATCCGAATCGCAGCTCCGTGCGCTGCAATTCGTTGTCGCTGCTGGTATTCTTTAAGCTGTTCACCTGCGGCTGCAGTCTGGTTCATCAGGTGTCCGGCATACATGGTAGCACCGAGTACTCCGTTCTCGTACGGGTTATCCCAGAGTCCGCTCGTATTCAGCGCTGGCGTTTGGATCCGATTCGCCAGGTCCGCACCAATCGCGCTTGCCCGCCCCTGGCTTACCTTTGACCAGTCAATGGACTTACCGTGCGTGTTATACCCCAGCGATTCTGCGGCACGCCGGCCTGCTTCCAGAATATCAGCCGGGGAGGCTTCTTGTCCATCGCCAACAATATCGCGAAGCTCTCTCTGAACTTCACGATACAGGATGCCTTCGCCGTCTTTGCTCACTCCAAACTGGTGAGCCACTTCGCGAGCCTCGTAGGAGGCCTGAGTAAAGGAGACATCGCGTTTGAAATTTTGATCGAATTGTGCCCGGAGTTCCGCCGCCTGGTCCGGTGCCAGCCCCAGCGTACCAATCAACTGCTTCGCACCGCTAACGTCTCCCGCCTGCGCCAGCTGCGTCGCCTCATTTATGGCCCGCGTTCGCTGCTCCCCGTTCGACTCCCAGTTCCACCTGTTGCCGTTGTGATCCTCACCGAAGAAGTTACCCAGCCTCTGTGAGAATCCTGAAAGCCCATTCAATATTCCGGCGCCGGCTCCGAGCACTCCGCCGATGGCCGTCCTCGCCAGAGTTTCGATCGAACCTCCCAGGCTATTGAATCCGGTAGCAGCACCAATCTTGCTGATCGAATTCGTAAAGAACGAACCCGCTCTCTGCAGCATATGCCCTGCGCCCTGCAGTATGCCCGCTCCGGCATATGTATTCGCGGTTGCCCGCGCTGCCTCTGCAATATCGATCTCGCCCAGCGGCACTGTGGCTGTATCCACTCCCTGCGCTGTGTCCATCCCGATTGCTGCTGCGACCGCGCCGATGTACGAGCTAATCGTGCCGCCGAAGCCTTCGTTCACGCCCAGGTTGTCGTACTGGCTGTACTGATCTCCGAAGGTTTGTTTGTTGAAATACTCGGCTGCGAATGTGCCGTAGATGGAGAGGAAATACGACGCTGCTGCGGTCACGGCGGCCGCTCCAAGGGCTTTCGAATCCGGTTTGAATCCGCCTCTGCGCTGGTTTCCTTTCGCGTCGTAGTCAATGCCGGAGTTGATCGCTCCCCCAATGAAGGGAATGATTCCAATCCATTCCTGCATACTGAAGCGTGTATCCAGTTTTCCGGTCTGCGCGTCGCCTTTGAGCACGGGGACGATGCCGCTCAAGACTTCGTTTCGCCAGAAGTTGGCCTGATCCACGCCGTAGTCACTACGCAACACCCAGGTCGCGCGCGCTTCACATCCATGTGAAGAGCGCTGCGACGACTCGCCTTCCTGGCTCGTCGACTGGGTGCTGCTGCGTTCTCCTTGGGGCGAATCCTTCGCAAGCTGCGCTTGCTCGGACCGGGCTGCTACGGGCTCCGCTTCGCTTCGGTCCGAAGTCTGCGCCGGATGCAGCCTTCGGACTTCCGCAACTTCGCTGAAGTTGCGGAACCCTTCGCATCCCTTTCGCTTGCTCTTCGCGGCGAAGGGTCTCTCAACTGCGGCCGTTTGGGTTCCTCGCAGGACTGCCAAACAAACGCCTACATCCTGAATTCTGCACGCGCCGTGCACTTTTCGTTCAATTCCTGCATCTTGATAAGCTTTACTTACAACCCTGGTTAGTATCGCGAATTCGCTCGGTCTTGAAAAGCGCTCCTCAAGTTCGGGCAAGAACTGAGCTGTGTTCGAAATTCCGAAAACTCGGACCTGCGAAATCAGCACTTCGTACAGAACTCCCTGAAAAGCCTGGATGGCTATTTCAGGATGCTTCGGAAGGCGGTCACTTGTCGCCTTGATGAGCGAAAAGCTGAGGTTAAGGTGGCCCCGCAAAATCTCGTGTCTTTGCAGAACCCGGCGCATGGTTGGTTACCTGCGCTCCCGTGGCTTCTTGTGAATCTCCGACCCTTCGGTCATGGGGAATGAGATTCTATTCTTCGTATCAAGTGAGCCTTCCCCAGCGATAGCCTTGAGTACCCTTGTTATAGCGATCGATTTACTGTAAGTCGCAATCGCAATCCAATATAAACACGAACATAGTGTCATCGCAACGATTACTTCCCAACGGCCATAGAAGTGGAGAACTCCCAACAGACTACAAATGGTCCAGAGCGCCAAAAAGGCTTTAACACTCCAAGCCGTCCAATCCTTCCCCGCAAAGAATCGGACCTGATTGTCAAATGCCTTCAGGATCAATCCGACAGCGTATTGATTGCCGTCGCGAAACGACTGAATGTGGCTTCGAAATGCACCTTGAAAATGTAATACCCAAACCGGCGTAATAAACAGCGGGAACACCGTGTAGACTGAGGCGATCAAAAACTGATTCGTCTGTCCTGTGAAGTTTGTAAGCTGCGACCAAATTGCAAAGATTGCCCCTGCACCGCAAAATCCAAATGCAGCTTCGATAGTCGTATCACGCAGAGTAGCGTTTCCGATTATCTGGAAAATGGCAATCACACCAATATTTAAAGATAGAGACATCACCACAATAAGACTAAGATTCTTGAAAAAATCAAAGCCGAAAAAGACCGAAGCTATCCCAGACGCGAGGAATGAAGCAATCAAACCTAAAGTGTAGGCTACAATTACTTTTGAAAGCATTCTTCCATCCTCGTCCCTTATCGATCTGTCTATCGAGGACCACTCCAGTTTGAGTCAGTGCTCAGCATGTCAGCAAAGGTCGTCAACCAACGCTTTGCAGCTGGGCTCGCATAGCTATCGAGTAAATAGCCACTTGTGAACCCTGCTCCTAAGCCTGCAACAAAACCAATTGGACCAGCCCAAGCACCAGCCGCGCCGCCAGCTTTGGTCGCGAGTATTGAGACTCCTGCTGTCGTTCCGATCCCAACCAGTGAAGCAGTTGTTCCAGTAGCAAAATCTACTCCGTAGCGCACTCCGGCATAGCGATCTATAGGTCTTCCCGTCAAAAGATCTGAACTGACACTAAATGAGACAGATATCAGTCCGCCAGCGTAAGGAGTTGATGCCAAATTTCGACCGAACGTAGACAGTTTGGAAAGCTGAGGAGTTCCAGCAGAAACTGGAATAGGAGCCCTCAACCGATTAATGGGATGGATAAGCTGATCTGCAGTGTCTGCGGCTACGGCTTTGGCAAAGTCTTTAGCCATGCCTCCCGTAAACCCAATACTAGAAAAGTGGCTTCTCCCCATTGTCATGTAAGTAATACCGTCGTATCCTGCCGATGTAATTCCGAGAAAACCCCTGGCTCCCTGAAGCCCGACGCCGACGCCTGCACCGAAGGTTGCCGCAGAATTGGATATCGCTGGCCAATCCCAAGAATTGGCGCTATCGCGCACTCCCTGTACCATGTAGCTCAGGGCACTGCGCTCCGTGGATTGGCCTAAATAATCTATCAATGCCGGTGTAGCAATTTCGTTAGCTACTTGGATACCGCTAGTTGCAACGGCACGATCTTTACCGAATCTCAAGACGTTGGCAACCCCTATGTTACCAGAGTTGCCTATTGAGTAACTACTATTTGCATTCGCAAACAGCGGATCCAAAAAGAATCCGCTCGCATCCAACGCTGGCGTTTGGATACGATTCGCTATGTCCGCACCAATCGCGCTCGCACGTCCCTGGCTCACCTTTGTCCAATCGATGGACTGGCCGTGCGTGTTGTATCCAAGTGACTCTGCGGCGCGCCTGCCTGCTTCAAGGATATCAGCGGGTGAAGCTTCTTGTCCATCGCCAACAATATTGCGAAGCTCATTCTGCACTTCTCGGTAGAGAATTCCTTCCCCGTCCTTGGCCACTCCATACTGGTGAGCAACTTCGCGCGCTTCGTAGGCCGCCTGGGTAAACGGCACGTCACGGTCAAAATTCTGGCTCAGTTGTTCATTGAATTCCCGGACTTGTGCCGGATCAAGACCCAGCGTACCAATCAACTGCTGCGCGCCCGCAACGTCCCCGGCCTGCGCAAGTTGTGTCGCTTCGTTGATTGCACGCGTGCGTTGTTGCTGGTCGGTTTCGAAATTCCAACGGTCTCCGTCGTGATCCTCACCGAAGAAGTTACCCAGCCTCTGCGAGAATCCTGAAAGCCCATTCAATATTCCGGCGCCGGCTCCGAGCACTCCGCCGATGGCCGTCCTCGCCAGAGTTTCGATCGAACCTCCCAGGCTATTGAATCCGGTAGCAGCACCAATCTTGCTGATCGAATTCGTAAAGAACGAACCCGCTCTCTGCAGCATATGCCCTGCGCCCTGCAGTATGCCCGCTCCGGCATATGTATTCGCGGTTGCCCGCGCTGCCTCTGCAATATCGATCTCACCCAGCGGCACTGTGGCTGTATCCACTCCCTGCGCTGTGTCCATCCCGATTGCTGCTGCGACCGCGCCGATGTAGGAGCTAATCGTGCCGCCGAAGCCTTCGTTCACGCCCAGGTTGTCGTACTGGCTGTACTGATCTCCGAAGGTTTGTTTGTTGAAATACTCGGCTGCGAATGTGCCGTAGATTGACAGGAAATACGACGCTGCTGCGGTCACCGCGGCCGCTCCCAGGGCTTTCGAATCCGGTTTGAATCCGCCTCTGCGCTGGTTTCCTTTCGCGTCGTAGTCAATGCCGGAGTTGATCGCTCCCCCAATGAAGGGAATGATTCCAATCCATTCCTGCATACTGAAGCGTGTATCCAGTTTTCCGGTTTGCGCATCGCCTTTGAGCACCGGGACGATGCCGCTCAAGACTTCGTTTCGCCAGAAGTTGGCCTGATCCACTCCGTACAGTTCCTTGTTCACCTTCCCTGTGCGATAGCTGTTTGCTATCCCCACGAACGGGTTGTATGTGTTGTAGAATTTCGCGGCGCCTGTCGCGAGCACTCCTGCGTTCAGGGGTGCGCTGATGGTTTCGTTCTGTTTCTTACCCAGTTGCTCGCTGTACCACCACAATTGGGTATAGAATCCCACGCCCACCTGGCTTGGGCGGAGTGAGGAAGCTCCCAGTTCTCCATAGCCAGTAGCGCTCTGTGCTACGCTCTTCAGCGCTGCCTGGTCGTTGTAGTAGCTCCCTGCTGCTGCTTGAATCAGGCCTTGCGTCACTTGCTGGTCTGCGGGTCGGCCAATCCAGACACCTAATCTGCCGTGAATGGTTTCGCTTGGCTGGAACGCTGCTTCGCGCTCTTCGCCTGTGCCGGCGCCCATGATTCGTTCGGCGACAATTTCAAATGCTTTCGTCTGGTAATCGAAGAAGCTTGCGACTTGTACGCTGTCTGCGTTTTCCAGGAATGCGACGATCTCATCGTTGTTAAACGCGCTGGGTTCGCCGCCTGTTCTGAGACCGTGCATGGCCCCTGCTCTGGCTTGTTCTTCGCGGATTGCTGTGACGCCGTCGAAGCCTACGAATTCGTTTACCACGGCGAAGCTTTTGCCGCCTGAGTCTGCTTTTACGAAGAATGCTCCGGCTTTGGAGAACCCTTCGGCGCTTGCGTCTGCTACTGTTCTGGCTGCGGTTGCCCTGTTTTGTGCTTCGATCTGTTCGAGTAAATCGTCGACTAATCGCTGGTATTGTTCGAAGACCTTCGTGTTCGCGTATACCTGCATGTCGTGGCGTTGCTTGCGCATCGCTTCGCGGTAGTCCCCGGTTATGCTGCCTAAGCTTTTGCCCAGGTTGGTTCCCGTTAGCTCGCTGATGCTTACGTTCGTGTTGAACTTAGAGATGGTTTCGTTCAGTTTTGCTAATTTCTCGGCTTCACTGGGTTCATCTTGCTGAATTTCACTGATAGCTGCTGCAATCAGTGCCTGTCGATCTTCGGTCTCCAGATCCGTTCCCATATTCGCGTTCATCTGCGTGATTTGCGCGTTCATATTGTCCACGGCTTGCGCCAGTGTCTCGGTTACGTTTCCTTCCACTACCTGGTTGCGGATCTGGGTTTCCCAGTCTTGTTTTGCGTCGAAGTGTTCTCTTTGTCGTTCTTCCCAGAGTGCTTCGGCGGCCAGTCGGTCGTTATCCATCTGGCGTTCCCATTCGCGGCGTTCTTGTAAGAATAGGTTTTCGCTGTTGCCCCAGCCGGACTGTCCGCGGGAAACGATCGCGTTCATGCGCGCCTCCCAATCGGCGTATCTGTCGTTGAGCTCTTGTTCTCTTAAATTCCACTCGGCGGTTTGCACCTGTTGGCGCTGTAAGAGCTCCCTTTCGAAGACTTCGTCTTGATTCCCTGCGTAGTCTGTGAAGGTCGTTCTGTATCCGGCGAACTCTCGTCCGCCGTGGTCGCGGTCTGTTGCGGCTTCGAATAGGCCTTGATAGGTGGCGTCGCGTTCGCGCAGCACGAATGTGCTGTCTGTTGTCGCTGCTGCGTTACCGGCTGCTATGTATTTGTTCTTTCTATCCTCTCTGAGTGCATTTCCGTGGTTCAGCATGGAGTCTAAGACTTCGCCCATATCATAGGCGATTTGCGCGTCTGCGGTTTCGTCTATGATCTGGAAGTAGACGTAGTTCTTCGTGTCCCGGTCATGGCCTTGTACCAGAACCCGTGTGTATCCTCCATAGCTACCGTTGAGCAGTGGCGCGGGGGGTGCTGCGACGCCTGTCGTCGGGTCGTAGCGTCTTCCCGCGCTGTCTCTGTACTCTACATCGTTCTGTTTCCCGGTTATATCCAGCGCTTCACTGCGTTCTTCTGCTGTGGGTGTGGCGCCTGCCCAGTTTTCGCTGCCGCCTACCATCTCCAGCAGGTACACCAGGTCTTCGTCTGTTAATCGGTACAGATCTCGCCCTGCGTCTTCCGGTTCTTCGTTTTGAGAACCGTAGTTTACGAATCTATCCTTGAGCGTATCGAGGTCTGGAACTTTTGTTAGATAGTCCAGCTCGCTTTGCGCTTGTTGGTATTCGAGTTCTTTATTGCGTACATTCTGCACGCTGCCGTATGTCGCTGTGTTAAATGCGGCGGCTCCTGCGAAGACGCTGGCCAGTCCGGCGAACATTTGTACGAGCGTTGCGCTCGTGATTGTGGCGGTTGCTAATGCGATCTGGCTTACACCGGCTGCGATACTTGCCGTTCCGGTTGCGATCATGGTCGCTCCGGCTGCGGCTCCGACAATGGTTGCTGTCAATGCTGTTCCTTGGGCGATTAACGCGGTACCTGCGGCGATTAATCCATAGCCGACTCCGATGAGCGGCGTCATTGCCGTTAATGTTATGCCGAGAGTGATGGTCGCTGAGTCTAAGGCCATGAGGCTCATCAGATAGCCGAAGTATGTGGCCTGGAATTGGTTGTACTCCGCCATCTGCCCGCCGTTCGATTGCCAGATTGCGAAATTCTCTGCGTCTGCTGGCGGAATCCCGCCTGTTTGTGCGGCTCCGCCTATGATTTCCAGGCTGGCTGCGGGTCCGATGGGGTTGAGCGCTCCGCCGTTGATTACGGCGCTCGTCAGGACTCCGCCGTATTGGGGCATCCATGCGCTGCTGCCGTAGTACCAGCCGCGGAATTCGTCATAGAGCGGCTGGCCGGCTTCCATTTTGCCTACCAGTCTCTGGTATACGGCCATTCTTGCGGCTTCGACTCGTTCCTGCGTCATGCCGGCCTGCGTTGGGTTGGCTGCTCCGAGGTTATTATCCAGCGCTTTCTTGAATTGTTGTTCTTTGTCGGCGGCTATGAGGCGTTTCTCTTCGATTTCGCTTTGTATGATCGCGGCGGCTTTCTCTATCCGCACCATTCGCATGGTGTGCTTTATATGGTCTGCGCGGGCTACGATCAGGTCCGCATAACGCTCATACATTTCTCTGTGCGTCAGCTCTGTTAAGCGTGTTTCCTGTGCGGCGTCTAATGTTCCGTATTCGCGGAATTTGAGATCTCTCAGTTCGGCCAGTTCGGTTTGTTCTGCTGCGTTTAACGGTGCGTATGTCTGGCTGGCTTCCAGGCCGGCTACGATGGCCGCAAAGTCATCTATCCGGTCTTCGGTCTGTACGTTAAACCCGGCCTCGGCTAAGCGATCATTTGCGTTTTCTAATGCGGCCAGCGCTGCTTCATATTGGTTCTGTGCGCCGCTGGTGTCTGTTACGTCGCTGGTTCCGATTTCCAGGTACGGGGTATTGGCATAGTCCAGTACGGCTAATCTCTTTTCTTTTTCGCTTTCCGCTGCTTGCCAGTCGCGGAATTTGCCGCTCATTTCGTCCAGTTGTTCGGTATACTGGCTCATCAGCGTGTCGTACGCTGTCCGCTCGGCGTTACTGGCTATCTCCGCTCCTTCCATCTCCGCGTTTGCGGCTTCTAATTCATCCAGCGCGGCGGTGAAGGTGTTCTCGGCATACTGGACCAGTCGGATTCCATCCAGTTGCTTTCTGCGCGCTGCGTCGGCGTACTGTTGCGCGGCGGTGTTAAAGCCTTCTTCCAGTTGCCCGATTTCGTTTTGGGCCTGGCCTAATTGGGTGTCTCCGTAGTTTGCCAGCTGTGCTGTAGCCGCTTGCTTTTCGGTCGTGAGCACGTCTAAATCGGCTGCGGCTGCGGGGCCGGTTGCGTTGGGATCGTAAGTGGCCTTTACTGCGTCGCGGATGTCGTTTGCGGCGCTTTGGGTTTCGCGTTCTTCGGCGAGTTGCCCGGCGGTCCAGACGCTGTTGAGTGACGCGTTGAGTTTCGTCACTGCTTCCATATAGTTATTCGCCAGGTTTGCGAAGTACGTGTACCGCATCTCTTCGGCGTTGTTGGCGAATGTCATGGTGTTGACCTGGCCGACGGTCCGGATCTTTCGGATGTCTACGGTTTCATCGTCTGTGGTGGTGGCGGTGTCTGTGCCGTTTTCGATTCTCGCGCCCATCAGGTCCGCTGCGTTGTCGCTGGTCAGTACGGAATCATAGTCTCCGTTCAGGAGTGTTTCTACGTCTGTGATTCCCAGGCTTTCGACTTCTATGTGTCGGCCTTTCGTCCATTCTTCGAAATCGTCGGTTCCGCCGCCGTCCCTGTAGCGTTGCCATTCTTCTGCCTGGTGTTCTCTCTCGGTTCCGGCGTATGTTCTGTATTGGGCGAAGCGGCTATCCTGGAAATCCGCTTCGTTGCCTTTCAGTTGTCCGAAGGCTTTCACTTCGCGCGATACTGCTATTTCGCGATCCTGTTCCGCGTTCAGCTCTGCGAAATAGCGGCCCTGTTCTTCTATGCTTCGCAGCAATGCGTCGGCGGTGCCGGCTTTCTGCGCGCTTGTTAATGCCAGTGTCTTTGCGCTTTCGTGGTGCAGTGCGAGTCCCTGGTCGGGATGCGAGAGACTCGGATCGCGCAGCATATCCCGGATGTGCCGGCGTTCCTGGTCGCTTTCTACGAATTCTTCCAGGAATTTGCTGATCAGTCCTTGCTCGTTTAATAGCAGTTCTTTGTAGCGCGGGCTCATCGAGCTGATCGCCTGATCGATCGCTGCTGCCATTGCGGGGTGCCCGCTCATCGCGGTCGCTGCGGGCGCGCTGAGCGCTCCCTGCTGGCCTTCGCTTACGTACAGCTGTTCGGCGTAGGCTCTTAGTGCGCTATTCGGATTCGCGCTTACATAATCGCTGAGGCTTGCATCGGCGCTTCTGGCCACGGCCGCGCGCAGTTGCCCTTCCAGCTCTTCAAATAGGCCGCTGCTGATCAACTCCTGGTCGGCCTTATAATTCATATGGCTTTCGAACACGGCGGCGTTCGAAAGCAGTGCTGCCTGCTCTTCCGTGCTGAAGCGTTCGTCGGCGGCGCCTGTTGTGAACAGCTTCTGTGACAACTCGTCGACGGCGGTCTGCAATTCCGCGTCCAGACTGTTGTAGTACGGGTTCGTCGCGCCGCGGCTGCGTTCTATCACGGCTCGTAATAATTCGCCTCGGCTTCCACCCCCCGCATTTTCGCTGCGGCTGGCGGCTTCGCGTAGCCGGTCGTCCACGTCTTCCGCTCCCAACACCGCGAAGAATTTCCCTTCGACTCCGTTCAGGGTTTTGCTGTTTTCGGCGGTGAACAGCTCGTAGGCCCGTTCGGCGGCTGCGTCGTTATAATAGCTGCGAAAGGCCCGATCGTTGCGCAGGATCGTCAACGCTTCGCCGCCGGTCGCGCTGGTATACATCTCGGTGATGCGCACGCGCAGCATGGTGCGCACGAGCGAACGATCGGCCGCGCTGATGGCGGTGTGCCCGGCCCGGTCGATAATCTGATCCAGCTCGGCGTCGCTGGCGTTCAAGCCCACGCCGCTCAATTCCAGGCGTCCGACTGCGGTGTCCTCTTCTAACTGAAAGGCCGCTTCGAATTGCGCGAGGGCTTTGCCGTACTGCGCGTCGGCCGCGTAGGCCGCCTGGCGATAGTCGAGCGTATCGTAGCCGGCGATCGCGGTCAATTCGGCGGGGATCAAATCCGCGGGATCCTGGGGCGCCTCCGCTAACCGGCCTTCGGTCCGGCGCGTTTCGAGTGCCGGCGGTAGATAACGATCCAGATCCGCGCCCTGCTCGTAGCGCGCGAAGGCCGTTTGAAACAGGGCGTCGAGCTGCGCGCTGTTTAACAGTCGCTGGCGCACGCTTTCGCCGCCGATCGCGTAGTTTGCGTCGTCTAAGAAATTCTCGAACGCGCTTTCGAAGGCCGTCCTGCGATCGGCTTCGCTGGCTCCGGTCGCGGCGTGGTTATAGCCCGCTCCCAGAAAATCTTCGACTTTGGCTAAATACAAATACGTGCGAAAATCCGCGAAGTACTCGCTTTCGTCCAGCGCCGCCAGCGCGGCGATGTCTCCGCCCCCGGCTGCCTGCGCCGCGGCGATGCGCTGGTATTCGCGCACGGCCAGATCTTCCACTAAATCCACGCCGCCCAACGGCAACGCGGCCCCGCTGGTATTCGCGCTTTCGAGATAATCGTTTAAGTACTGGCCAATGCTGTACGGCCCTTCGTCCGCCGCCTGCGCGTCGGCGATCGCACTTACATAATCATTCGCCCCGCGATAATCCGCGAAATCGCGCAATAAGATATTTCGGGCGAAGTCGCCCATCAGTCCGCTCAAATTCAGCGTGGCGGCTTCGCGTTCCTCTGCCAGGCTGGAATTCTTCAGCGCCAGATAATCGGCGTAGCGTTCTTTCGCGAGCGTATGCGCGCGCAGCAGCACGAATTCCCGCAGCTCCGCGGGATAGTCGTCGGCGTCGTAGCTGTCGGAGTTGTCGCTGACTCCCATGGCCAGCTTCATTTCGCGTAAGTACAATTCGCCTTCGACCGTCAGCACGTCCGCCGCCGCGGGATCGGTCAGCGCGTTGATCGCATTGTTTAATTCCGTTTTCAACGTCGCGGCATCGGCGGCTGTGCTTTCGTCCACCAGTCGCGTCAAATCGCGTTTAATGCTGGCGAAGGCCGACTCCGACGTTCCGCTCAATGCGTCGATCGCGGCGTTCAAGGCGGTCTTCGCGTCGGCGATGCTTAAAGCGTCGCTCACCGCGGCCACGGCGGGCAACAATTCGGCTTTCGCGTCGGTGCCGCGGGTCGCCCATTGCGCGATCAGGCCCGCCACGCTGTCGGTCACTTCTAAATCCCGGTCGCGGTCGATGATCGCGTCCGCTCGACCCAGCTCTACGGTGATGGTATCGTTTATGCGAGTCTGCAGCGCGTTCAGCGCGGCCGTGACCGCGCTTTTCAACGCCGCTTCGTCGCCGGCATTGCTTCTTAAGACTCCGGCGATCTCGCTCTTAAACAGCCCTTTCTCCGGTCCGAGCCCGGCGATATAGCTCCATAGGTTTTCGCGAAAATCGGTTTCGGCAAGCCCGGTCACGGCGGCCAGCACGTCGCTGCCGTCGATCTCGGCGCTATAGGCCGCCAGAAAATCGGCCTGGTCGAGCGGTAATGTCGCGGGATTCGTTTCTAAACGAATCAGAAATTCCAGTCCGGCGTCGGCGTAGGCTCCGACGATTTCGGCCAGGCGTTGTTCTTCCTGGCTCACCCGAAAACGATCCGCCAGCCTGCGTAAATCCGCCAGGCGTTCGGCGCCGCCGGTGTGCGTGACGCTGTCCACGCTCAAGGCGCCGGTGTCCGGATCAATCGCATAGCCGTCGAAAAGATACAGCGCTTCGCCGAACTGCCGTTGTTCGAGTACGGCCAGCACCGCCCGCGCTTCGTCTTGCTGATTCGCGCGGGCGTTCGTTAAGGCGTCCTGAATCGCGCCCTCTAAACCTTGAATCTGCGCGAGCTTATTCTGAATCTGCTGAGCGGTGTCTATGTCCGCTTCGGCCGCCGCCACAATTGCGTCGCCGGTGGCGAAGCGTTCGTCGATGATGCGCCGCGCCGCGAGCAATTTATACAGATCGTTTTCGATTAAACCGATCGCCGCGCTGACCTCCGGACTTACCTGCGAACGCCGGCTTTCGTCTGACTGCCATTCGAGCAGGCGTTCGGCCATCGTTTCTAACTGCGATCCCGCCACGTCTCCGGAGAATACGTCCCCCAGATTGACGTTCGGATCCGTTATGCCCAGGTCCACAAACTCCTGCGTGAGTTGCGGCGTCCCGCTTGCGTCCCGCACAATCTCGCCCTGGCGATCGATTTCGAACATGCCAATCGCCGCTTTTACGTACTCGACGGGCGTACTCGCATCGTTCGTGTTCTGCTGGCTCGCGGTCACCGGATCGCGGTCCACGTTTTCTAAGAGGCCCAGGCCCCATTCGCGCATTTCGAGGGTCGTCTGCGCCACGCCGGTATTCGGAGCGGCGTAGGCCGCCAGCGCGTTTGACGATCCGGGCGCGCGTATTTCGCCCAGCTCGCGTTGGCGCTGCCGCACCTGATCTTGTAAATTCTCGACCTGCGGTTCCAGGGTGGCCAGACGCGCGTCCAGTACGGCCAGGCGCGCGTTCACTTCGTCGCGCCGCGCTTCTAAAATCGCGTCTGTCCCCCCGGCCGCCGCGATGGCCGCGTCCAGGTCGTCGCGGTCGCTTAACAATATATTGCGTTCGCTTTGATCCGCGCCGTAGCGCTGCGCGACGTCGCTGTACTGGCGTTGTAGGTCCACCAGCTCGGTGTTGATGGCGGTTTCGCGCTCGCGAAAATAGATCGTTTTATAGTTTTCGTTTAAGCTCGCCAGATCGGTTTCGATTCCGTCCCGCGCGAATTCTAAAGCCCGCCGCAAATCCGCCGCCGTTCCCGACACGCTGGCGTTCATACCGTAGCTGTTTAAGCTACGGCGATCGGCTTCGCTTAAGGCCGCATACGCCAACGCCACGTCCGGCGCTCCCAGCGCGCTCGTCACCCGTGCGAGCAGGCCATTACGCTCGCTGCGATAATTCACGACCCAGGCGTCCCCCGCGCTATTCGGCACGCCCGCCTGGAAGGCGGCCTGGTAGCCCGCGTCTTCGGCTAAATCGTCGACGGCCGCAAGCAGTGCGTCCCATTTTTCACCGGTGGTGCGGCGATCGAATTCGTCCGGCGCGGCGTTCGCGCGATCGATCGCGGCGCGATTATCGATGAGCCAGCGCCGCGTCATTTCCCAGCGCGTGTAGTCCGCCAGACTGGCCGGCGGCGACGTGACGGCGCTGTAACCGTCCCCGGGCTGCAGGTCCCGCGCCAGCCCGGCGATCGTCGCGTTCACATCCGCGAGCAATGTCGCGAAATCCGCGTCGCGGTTCGCGTTCAAAAAGCTTTCGATGGTATTCGCCGCGCTCTGCCCCATATTCTGCAAATCGTCGGCGAAGGCTTCGGCGTCGGTATTCAGCTGGTCGCGCTGGTCGTCCAGGTTTACGAGCGGATTGTCGCCCGGATCCCGAAAATCGAGCATGCGCAGAGTCGCGTCGCGCCTGGCGCGTTCTTCGCCGCGAATCCCGGCGATGATCTCCTCCGCTTTGCGGCGAATCGTCTCTTCGCTCCCGGAAACCCGCGCGCGCAGAATCTCTATATCGGCGGCGGGGTCACCGTCGGCGATCGCGGTCGCCAGATCCGCTTCGAGCGTGGTCAGCTGCGTGCTGGCGGCTTTCAGCGCGTCCATCGCGCTTAAGATCGCGGCCTGGCTGCGAAAGCTTTCGGTGGCCGCGGTGCGTTCGGTAAACTGCGCTTCGTTCGTAATAAAGAAATTCGCCACGTCCCGCGCGCTCTGACCGTTCAATCGCCCGTCCGGACTTTCCGCAAGCAGCGCCGTCTCCAGATTCTGCAGGCGCTTCTTACTCTCTTCCAGTCCGAGCACGGTATCGTTCAACGTATCCGTAAAGGCGATGGCGTCTGTCGCCGCCGCGCGTTGCTGCACCCCGAACAGATATTCGATTCGTTTTTTCTCGACGGGGTTGTACTGCCGCGTATTAAATCCTGGAATATCTTCAATCGCCTGCATATGATGCAGCACGTTGGTCAGCGCGCCCGTCGTGCTCAGCAGTTCATTGACGATGATCTCTTTCGCGTTCGGATCGTTCAGGACTTTGAAGTCCAAATACGCCTGCCGATAGACCGCCCGCGCATCGTCCAGGCGGGTCTTCGCGGCGGCGAGCGTGGTGCCCGCCAGGCGCACCTCTTCTTTGGCGATATAGACGTCGTCTAAAATTTCGGGAATGCTCGGCTGGCCCGCCTGCGCGTCTAACGCGTCGATTTCGCTTCTTAAGCCCGCGAAATCGAATTCGGCGATCAAGGCCGTCACTTCGTCGCCGACGGCGTTCGCGCCGCCCGCCAGCACCAGCCAGCGGTTTTCCAATTCGGTCGCGCTCGCGCCGCCGTCCATCTGCTGGCGATAGAAATTCAGCTTATCGCGCAAAATCTTCAGGCGATGCGTATCGCGGTCCGCCTCGGCCACGTAGGTCGTCAAATGCGTATCCAGCGCGGCGATATAGGCGTCCACTTCGCCGGCCGTATTCGCCCGATTCGCGGGATCGTAACTGGCGAGCAGCGCCGCTTCCGCGTTCAGGGCCGGCTCCCGGGCGTCAAGCTGCGCCCGCGCGTCCGCGGTAAAGGCCGGATCCGGGGTGCGATCGCCTTTTAACAGATAGTACGCGGTTTCGCGGATATTCGAGCGCAATTCGGCCACGTCCGCGCGTTCCTGAGTCACCTGCGCCATCTCCAGGCCGTTCTCGAATTGATTCGCGAGATCGGCGTAACGTTTCACCGCCTCCGCCCGTTCGAATCGTTTCGCCAGATAATTGCGCTCCCGACGCAACAACTCCCACTCGTACTCCGCGTCCGTCATCAAATACGGATCGTTTTCGTCGTCGGTCAGATAATAGCCGGCCAGCCCTTCGTTGAAATATGCCGTGACTTCGCGTTTGAGTCTGGCTTCGCGGTCGGTCGCCCCCGGCAGAAAGGCGGCGATATCCGCTTTAATCTGCGCCAGGCGGTCGGCGTCGTCCACGGCGGTGCGCGTGCGAAAATAGATTTCGCGCAGCTCCCGCTGGTGATCGCTGTATTTCAAATCGAGCCCGTCGATCTTTTCCAGTAAATCGTCCAGGTCCGTCGCCGCGTTAAAATCGAAGACGCTCGTATCGTTTAAGTCGACCGCTCGCTCCGTAAACAAGGCGTTGCGTTCAATCAGCGACTCCATGTCCCGGCGATACAACACGAAGTCTTCGCTTCGCGCGTTCATCAGATCGGAAAGCTCGGATTGAAAATTCGCGTCCGAAAGTCCGGCTACGTCGGCCGCCAGCGTGCCCGCGTAGACTCGTTTGTCGCGTAACAAGCCCGTATAGTTCTCGTCGGACTGCATATTGTCCACAAGCACGCCTTCGACTCCTGCCAGCATGGTCGTAAACGAAGTGATCGCCGCGTTGTGAATATCGCGCTGGCGAATATAAAAATCGCGCAGGGTCGCGTCGTTACGGTGCGATGCCGCTCCCGGCTGCGCGCTGAGTTCGGCCAGTTCCGCGAAATAACGATAGGCGTCTTTGGCTTCGGCCAGCGCCGCCCCGCCGCCGAGCACCATATCACCGACCTGTCCGAGGGTCGCGTCCCGGCGCTCACGCTCTTCGGCGATAAAGCGCGCCATCTCGTCTTCAGCCGCCTGCCGCGATTGCGCGAATTCGACGAATTTCGCCTCCCAGGCTTCGCGGCCTTCGCGAATTTGCTCTTCGACTTCGGACAGCCAGGCCGTTCGCCGCGCTTTTAATTTCTCGTGCTGCTCGTTCCAGATCGCTTCGCCCGCTTCGCGACTCTCTTTACTCGATTCGAGCCACGCGAGCCGCCGGCTGTACAGATCTTCTTCCGCGCGGTCCCAGCGGTCCAGCCCCGCGGTAATCACGGCTTCCATCTTCGTCTGCCAGTCCCCGGCGATGTCGTCGATGATCTCCGCCGAACCCGGGCCGTCCAGCGCCGACTGCGTCTCGGCCTGGGCCGCGTCTAATTGATCGTCGAGGCCGGCCAGATCCGCTTCGGTGTCGGCCATGATCTCTTCGCCCACGGCGTCCGCGCTGTTGCGTTCGGCAAATAAGCGCGCGCTCAAATCGTCCGCGCGACGTTCGGCCACGTAGGCGTTGCGCGCGCTCAGTACGTAAAAATTATCGCGATAGGTGAATTCCGTGCGAATCTCCGCTTCGACCCGATCGAGTTCCTCGTTAAAGGCCGTGAGCTCGTCGCCGGTCAGCCCCGCGTTCGCCGCGCGAATCGCGTCGATCTCGTTATTCAGCTGCGTTTCGAAGGTGCCGCTGTGCGGGGCGATCGCCGCGTCCATGGCCGCGTCCCAGGCCGCCAGATCCAGCTCGGTCTGCCCGGCGAATTGTGCTTCGATGTCCGCCAGAATGGCGGCGTACACGTCTTCGCCGATCTGATCGACGTTCGCCTCGATATCGTCGCCGCTCGCACGATACACTCCGCGTTCTTGAAAAATAAAATCTTCGGCTTCCTGCTCCCACACCAGCGCCGCCGCGTCGAGCTGCGCCCGGGCCAGATCCTTCTCAAACTCCTTTTGGTCTTCATCTAAGCCTTCGTCCTGATCGATCGCGTCGAATTCGCGGCGCAATACTTCGTAGGCGTCCTCTTCCCACTGCACGAATTCGCTGGCAATGCCCAGCTCCACATAATTGGTCCAGGCGTCCGCGTCCCCCAGGCGATCCGCCCGATCCCGATAGCTTTCCACGTCGTTGCGCGATTCGTCGAAGTCGCGAAACACGGGCTGCGCCGAAAGCGGCGCGATCGGTACGATCACTCCCGAATAGATGAACGACACCAGCGCGACGACCGCCGTGCTCTTCAGGAAACGCGAAAAGTTTCGTAAGGCCCGGCGCTCGTCTGCGCCGTCGGGATGGGCCCGGCGCTGCGCTCGATTGCCCGTGAAGACCGGCGGTTCGACATTTGCGACAATACGCCTCGGATCGACCCGCTCCGCGAATTCCGCAAGCGCGTCAATTTTCAAATGGTTTCGCAGGCGGGCGTGGACGCTTTCGCGAGCCTCCGCGTTATCAAGCCGGGCGTTGGCCGGATTTTGAATATCTGCTGATGAATGTGAAGCGATCATGTACGATCTCCGAAAAAAATAGAGCGAGCGGACGAAAGCGACGAAATGGAAAATGAAAGCGGAAGGCGAAGTACCGTGCGATAAGACGCGACGGCGAAAGCGGCGGGCGAAGCGAGTTCCGGCGAAGGCCGGGTGGTGCGATCGGTTTCGGGTGCGTCGCCGTAATACCCGTTGCGGATCGCATAATAATCCCGCAGGCCCAGCTCGATCGCCGCGACCGTGGCCGGAAGCGGAGCGATCGTTTCACGGGTCGCCCGGTCGGCCGTCGAAACCCGAATCGCGACCAGAGCGCCGCCGCGACTCAGGCTCGCGCCCGGGCAGGCCCGGTCGGCGGACAGGACTCCCGGCCCGGAAAGCGGCGGCGTCGGGGCCAGCTCGCACCGAGTGCGCTCCCGCGCCAGACGCTGCCGATCAAAGCTTTCGAGTCGAATTTCTTCGTAAGCCGCCAGCTCGGACCAATCAACGGCGGCCGGCGCCGGCGCTTTCCGGAAAACCAGATTCGCCGCTTCGGCGGCAATCCGGACAGGCGCGGCCGACGGGTCCAGCACGCCGGTCGCGCCCCCCGTGGAGGCTTCCTGGAAATCAGCGTAGAGCGCCTGCAGCTGGTTTTCCTGCTGGATTCGGTCCAGCGCCAGGCCCAGATCCGACTCTATATTAGAGGAAACTGCGTGTTCAGCGGCCGCTAAAGCCCCCGGTAGAGCCAGAATCGGACCCAATCCGGCCGCCAACGCCAACAAATATGTCGAATATCTGCGCATTCAGTCCAATAACTGACGAAAAATTCCGCCAGTTACAGCCCTGAGGAATCATCATTTTGTGCAAGTGATAAATCACCATGCCGGCTTAGAAAGGCGTACATAATAATGCACGGTCGGTTTCTTTCGTTTCTGGTCCCGGATGCCGGCGCAGGCCGTCTGACCTGCGCCGACCGGGCTCAACGATTGCGCTCAATCCAGGCCAGGGCGAAATCCGCCACTTCTTCCCATCCGGCCTGACCGCCGATATAATGGCCGCGTCCGGCGAATTCTTTATACTCGGTGATCCCCGCCGATGTTTCGTATTCTCCGAAATTCGAACGCACAATGCTCGGAGGAATGATGCGGTCCTTTTCTCCGGCAATCAGAAGCAGCGGACCGCGCGGTCGACTGTAGTCGACATTGGCGATTTCTTCATCGAGCGCTCCGCGGGCCAGGCGGCGCGATGCCGGCACAAAATGTTTTTCGTAAATCTCGCGTTGTTCAGCCCGCGGGACTCCGTTCGTAAAGGCCCAGGCGAATTCTTCTTCTGTCATCGTCATGGGCTCATCGTCCCCGGCGAACGGGTTGATAATCGGCCAGCTCGTACGCATGAAATCCAGGCCGTGCTGCGCGGCGGTCAGCGGCGAGACGATTCCATAAGGCGGCGCGCTGTCGAGGACGATCGCGCCGGCCGCGATTCCTTCACTGAGAAATACCTGCGCGTGCAGGCCGCCCATCGAATGCCCGATCAAAATCGGTTTTTCCGGCAGCTTTTCAATGAAGGCCCGGAGGTGCGCCTTGCTGTCGTTCATACTCAGCGCGGCCACCGCCGGATCAGGATTGGCCGCGCGCATAGCGGCGGGTTCCTGGTCGAACAGCGGATAGGCCGGCGCGTGAACGGTATAACCGCGTTCCTCAAGATATTCTTTCCAGGGATCCCAGGAACGCGGGGTCAGATACAGACCGTGGATCAACACGATCGTGCGAGTACCGCCGATCCGGGTGGCGTCCGGCGGACTCTGGACCGCGGTTTGAAAATTGCTGCACGCCCCGAGGCCCAGAGCGAGTAAAAGCGAAATAGTTGTTCTCTTGTATTTCATGGTGTCTCCTTTGTGAGTAAGCAAAAGCTACACCGGCTGGTTCAAATGCGGTAGGGCCAGATGGCCTATAGGGCGGCAGAATTTCCGAATGGGAAGTGAGCGTGACACTCAGTCGAGCAGGCCGTTCTGGCTGGCCAGCAGCGTCGCCGCCGCCCGCGAATTTACGCCCAGCTTCTCATAAATGCGAATCGAATGATGCTGGACGGTCCGGGCCGAAATGCCCAGGACCGCGGCCGTGCGTTTATTCGAGTGCCCGACCGCGATCAGCCGCAGGACTTCGAGTTCCCGCCCGGTCAAACCGAACTGATCCCGGCTGGTCCGGTCCCGGCGCGGTTTCAGGCCGCTGGCTTCCAGCACCATGCGGACGGCGTTGCCGTCGCGACGGCCTTCGCGGGCTTCCTCCAGCAAAGCGTCGCCGGCCGCCGCGGGCGAAAACGCGGGACGGTACGCGCGCTCGGAAGTCATCGCCACAAATGCGTCGCTCGCCGAAAGAATAGAAGCCGCGAGCGTCAGCTCGGTCTGACGGCGATGATAGCCGCTGCCGTCCGGTCGTTCATGGTGTTGCGCGGCCAGCGTGCTCGCCGACGACCAGGCCCGGGCGCCCACGAGAATCCGGTCCGTATAATACGGATGCAGCTCCATGCGATCGCGTTCCGGTCGACTGAGCGGTCCGGGCTTGTCGATGACTCCGGACGAAACGCTGGTCATGCCGATGTTCATTAATAAGGCCGCCGTTTCCAGTTCATCCCGCAGCCCGGTCGGCATGCCGGCGACTCCCGCCGTGGCGCGGGCGAGCCCGGCGGCCCGATGCGAATGACCGACGGTGAAGCGCGATTTCAAATCGGCGAAATCCGCGAAGGCGATGGCGCACCGATCCGCCCGCGCGATTTCGCTACCCTGCAGATAGGCGAGCGCATCGTCCCAGACCGATGTTTGACTCAGAAGCGCTTCGAGTTCCGGCGCAAGCAGAATCAACTCGCGCACGAGTCGCTCGTCCAGCTGACCCGCGCCGCGCTTTTGAATCACTTCGCAGGCGCGCTGCCTGCCGCCGCTTTCGCGATGCAGCTGATAGAAATAAGCGAGGCTCGCGACCCGCGCGGACAGCTCAATGGACTCGCCGACCAGGCCCCGCGGTTTTCCGCGACCGTCGACCCGTTCAAACATCTGCTGCAGGGACAGACGCGTCGACGGGCCGAGCCCCAGGCCGGCGCCGAGCACTTCCGCCGTATCGCATAGCGAGTGCACCATCTCCGTATACATCCCGCTCAGGTGCATCGCCGTGCGCGCCGCGTAGCGCAGGCGCGTGATCGGACGAGTGTCCGCTCCCAGCGTCGAGCCGCGACGCAGTAGATCGAAACGATCGCCTGGATCCGACGGCCCGAAGACGCGTTTAAATTTACGGTCGTCGTCTGAGAACTCGGCTTCCTCAACCGAATAGGACGTACAGCCCAAAAAACGCAGCAGGGTGACCAGCGCCGTTTCCTGGACAATGTCCGTTGATTCGCCGCAGGCCTCCAGCAGACGCGCCGCGATCAATGCCGCGCGCAAGCCGGTTTCCGGCGGGTTGCCGTTGGCCAGATCTTCGGCCAGGGAAAGCGAGGCCAGGATCTCCGCTATGCGCAGGCTGCTGCCGGCTTGAGTCATAATCAATCACCGGTCCGCAAGGGGTTGCTGTCAATCTCTACGAATGATGCCCCTGAAGATTGAGGAGTCCGGGCCGCCGGTCAGTCCGGAGAAGCCGGAAAAACTGGAATAGCCGGTGGCGGTATCTGTGTGGAATGTAAACCGGAGATTCAGAACTGAAAATAGATGAAGTCAGCGCCGGCCGGGGAATAATTTCCAAGCAGAACCAGAAAGACGAATGCGAGCAGCCAGAGCCCGCCGAGGCTGAGCGCGGTGCGTTGCGCGTCCGCGAAGAACCAATCAGCGGGATCTCCGGACGCAGCGCGCGAAGCCAGCGTGTCGCGTAGTTTTTGCAATCCGTTAAACAGCATCGCCAGCCCAAAGCCGCCCCAGAGTTGGTCGACGCCCGCGAAGCGTCGGCCGTCCACATTCCCGCTTTCCATATTCGATACCGCGGAACCCATTTCGAGCGCTCCGTCGATACCGAAAACGCGGGCGTAAACCGCAAGGCTCGTCGCAAAATCGGGCGTCGCCATCATCACCATCACGAGGCATACGAACGCGAGCGTAAACGCCATGCCCGCGCCCCGCTGCACGCTCGGCCAGACCTTTCCCGCGAAGCCCCGGGGATGCCAGCCGGCAAGTACCGCAATTAATGCGCCCTCCCCGATCAGGTACAGTCCGTTCGAGAGCCCCAGCATAAAAAAATTATAACCCGCTCCGTGCCAGACGCCGATCAGCACGAGCACAATCAGAGTATTCAAAGCCGCGCGACCGCCCGAAACGCGGTTTCCCCCCAGCGGAATATAAACATAATCACGCAACCAGGTCGTGAGCGTGCGATGCCAGTTGCGCCAGAAATCACGAAAGCTCGCGCTGAGATACGGCGCGAAAAAATTCTCGGGCAAATTCAATCCCAGCAATTTCGCGAGCCCCCGGGCGATGTCGGTATAGCCGGAGAAATCGCAGTACAGCTGGGCCGCGAAACCGACGACCCCCGCGACGACGCTCGGCCAGTCGTACTGCTCCGGCGAAAACAAAACCGCGCTTGTGGCGGGCAACAGGTTATCGGCAATCAGCAGCTTCTTCGTGAAACCCTGGATCAACAGATACACGCCGCCGGAAATCTGCGGCAATCGGGGTTGAAGTTTCTGTAACGAATCGAGTTGCCCGGAAAATTCATGAAAGCGCATGATCGGGCCGGCGACCAGCTGCGGAAAAAATAGAATAAAGACCGCGAAACGCAAAAAGCCAGGATCCCGCGGAATCTGGCCGCGCGAAACGTCGATTGCGTACGCGCAAATTTGAAAGGTATAAAAGCTGATCGCCAGGGGTAAGACCAGCGCGAATTGCGGCCAGTTCGCGCGCAGAGCCGCTTCCGGATTCTCGACGCCCGTCGCGTAAATCCAGCCCAGGTCGACGAATAACAACGCGCCGGCGTATGCGTATTTAAAACTAAACAGATTCGCGAAATTGAGTCCGAGTACGGCCCATAGCCAGTATGGCCGATGCTTCCGTTGTATTATTTCGCCCGGTCGGTCGCCGATTCGCTCTGCACCGGCCGGGACGACGGCCGACTCCTGATGCTCGCGGTGGCCCCGACGAATCAAGAAATAGCTCGCGCAGATTACGCCCAGAAAATGCAGCGCGAAGCCCACAGACCAGGCCGCGTAAAAAGCGAACGAAGCCAGAAATAGAAGCGGCAGGCGCGTGCGACGACTGCCCCAGAAACAGACGTAGACGCACAGGAAGAATGCGAGGAATAAAAGCGATGTGAAACGCATAGTCCGGCGGCGGCTCCATTCGCCCGCCCGGCCGCCGCGCCGAAAACTATTTTATTTTTCTGGATGCCGCCGCGCCTGAAGCGCCGCGTTCAATTTTGAAGCGATCCAGTCGCCCCCGTACTCCCGTGACCCTACGACGAGGAGCCGGGGGCGACCAATCCCGCGAACCAAATTCTCAATCAGCTACCAATCGTAGTCGCCGTACCCTTCGCGCTTCAAATCGGCCTTCGGAATAAAACGCAGCGCCGCTGAGTTGATACAATAGCGCAATCCGGTCGGGCGCGGCCCGTCGTCGAATAGATGCCCGAGGTGCGAATCGCCGTAGCGACTGCGAACTTCGACGCGGACCATGCCGTATTTCAAATCCTTTTTTTCGACGATCAACCCGGCTTCGAGCGGCTTCGTAAAGCTCGGCCAGCCGGTTCCGGAACGGTATTTGTCCCGGGAGCTGAACAGCGGCTCGCCGGAAACCACGTCGACGTAAATGCCGGCCGCTTTGTTATCCCAGTACTCGTTGGCGAAGGGCCGCTCGGTGCCGTCCTCCTGGGTTACATAAAACTGAATCTTAGTGAGCTTCGCTTTCAGCGCGGCGCGCGACGGTTTCTGATAGTCGCGATAGGCTGCGGGCCCGCCGGCCACAGCGCCGCCTTCCGCCGGAGTCGAAGCCGGAACACGCCCAATTTCGAAACCCGGACCATCGCTCTGATCCACTTCCGCCGTTGCCGGCTCAGAGCCGTCCCCGGGCACCGCGCCCACGTCGCAGGCGACTGTCCCGCACAGAATCGCCGCGGAGACCAGAGCCGGCGCGATCAAAATATTGAATCCACGATCTCTTGCTTTCATACTTACCTGATTAGTCTCCCGAAAATTGGATTCGTTACCTATTATAGACGGAAAAATTTCGTCTTTACAAACATCTAACTGGCGGGCATACCTCCGACAGAGGTCCGCAATGTTCAAAAAAATCGCCTATGTACTGCTGGCTCTGGTCGTCCTGCTCGTGCTCAGCATCGCCGTCGGCCAGGGGCCCTACGTCGAGCTGCCCGATAATGTCGAAGCCGGTAAAGAATACGAATTTCCGGACGAGGCCGCCATCGCCGAAGAAACGGCGCAGCTGATGATTCGCTCGATTACCGAGCGCCACAAAGACGACGACCGCACCCTGCGCGACGCGCACCCCTTCGCTCATGGCTGCGTACACGGCAGCTTCGACGTGCAAAGCCAGCTGCCCGCCAACCTCCGGCACGGGGTCTTCGCGGAAGCCGCGAGTTATCCCGTATGGATTCGTTTCTCCAACGGTTCGACACAACGCAAACCCGACATCGAAGGCGATATTCGCGGCATGGGCATCAAGTTGACCGGCGTTCCCGGCCCGAAGATCGGCCCGGAAAAAAATACCCAGGACTTTCTGGTGATCACCAATCCGGTGATGCCCGCCGGCGATCCCGGCGAATACCTGGCTCTGTTTGAAGCGGCCCTGTCCGGCAAGCCCATGGGTTATTTTCTCAACGGGATGCCCTGGAACTGGAAGCTGAGCGCGTTCCGCAAAGTCATTCAGATCCGCAGCCGCGAGATCCCGTCCATGCTTTCGACTCGCTATTGGAGTACGGTTCCCTTTCGCCTCGGTCCCGACCAGGCCGTCAAATACTCCGCGCGGCCCTGCGAAGATTCGCCGACAGCCGGAGCGACCATGCCCGAATACCCCGGCGATCGGTATTTGCGCGAAACCATGGTCGAACAGCTGAGCGCGGGCGACGCCTGCTTCGACTTCATGGTGCAAACCCAGGGCGATCCGCGCATGATGCCCATCGAAGATCCAGCGGTCGAGTGGGATGAAAATATGTCTCCGTTCGTTACCGTTGCGAAAGTGCGCATTCCCGCGCAGCGCTTCGACAGTCCCGCCCAGGATCGCTTTTGCGAAAACCTGACGTTGAATCCCTTCAACAGTCTGGAAGCGCATCGACCGCTGGGCGGTATCAATCGAGTGCGGAAAGCAGTGTACGATCGTATCGCGGAGTTTCGCCTGGGCAAAAACCAGGTGCAGCGCTCCGAGCCGACCGGCAGCGAAAGATTCTGACTACGGCAGATCACGCGCGCATTTACGACGCCGGCAGTCTGCGGGCCCTCTTCGACGAGATGAGCCGGACCTACGGCTTCGTGAACTTCGTCTCGTCGTTCGGATTTACCCGGCGCTGGCGACGGCAATGCGTCGAGCTGGCCCGGTTGCAGCCCGGCGATCGCGTGTGCGATTTAATGACCGGTATGGGCGAATGCTGGGACGAGATTCGCAAGCGCAGCGGCGCGGCGGCCGAACTGACCGCCGTGGACTTTTCGCCGGCCATGATCGCGGCGGCGCGCAAACGACTGCCCGCCTATCCTGGAACCACCGTCATCGAACGGGACGTCTTTGATACCTCGTTCGCCCGCGAAGCGGCGGAGCCGCGCAGCTCTCTTCAAGCGCAGACCTCGTTCGCGCCGCAGGCGCAGCCCTCGCTCGCCCGCGAAGCGGCGCAGCCGCGCAGCCCTCTTCAAGCGCAGCCATCGTTCGCGCCGCAGGCGCAGCCCGGATTCGACGCGATCGTCTGCGCCTTCGGAGTCAAGACTCTGGACCCGGAGCTGTATGCGCGGCTTGCGGAACTCGTGCAGCGCCTCCTGAAACCCGGCGGCCGTTTCGCCTTCGTCGAAATTTCAGTGCCGCCCGCCGCCAGCCTGCGCTGGCCGCTTTTGTTTTATCTGAAGTGGATCATTCCTTCGATCGGCAGACTGTGCCTGGGCAATCCAGACAACTATCGCATGCTCGGCGTGTATACCCGGGCCTTCGGCGACTGCCGTAAATTGCACGCCAGCTTCGTCGAGGCGGGACTTGCAGCGCGCTATCACCGTCTATTTTTTGGAGCGGCGACGGCGGTCTCGGGCACGAAACCGTAAGCCGATCATTTAGACTCACCCGCCGGCCTTCGATTCACCGCCGGCCCGGCCGCCTAAAACAGCGTATTTTCCGCCGCGCCGCAATTCGCGCTGACGATATTCGGCGTCGATGCGTCGGATACGGGAGCGCTGCAGCCCGCCGCAGTACACTCGCGCCGCGCAGGAATGCCGCCGGTTCCGGTGAATTCGCGCAGCCACTCTACAAAATTCTGACCGCCGCTCGTGACCGTGTGCATAGCGTCGGAGGTCGTGATGGTATGCACGTCGCCGGGAGCGACGAAGTACGTATAGTTCGTCGCCGCCGCGGCCACGCCCTGCATCGCGCTCGCCGCCCCGTCGCGCCAGGCGCAGGAATCCGCGTCCGCCATGGACGTTCCGTCGGAATCTCCGTAAAGGGCCGAATAGCTGCGGCTCGCATTGCGCGGATCCTGAGTGGTCGCATCGGTATAGGTCGCGGCGGCCTGGATCTTTTGCATTACACCATAAAAGAAACGCTGATTCCCGTCGTAGAGCGAAGTGTACTGCGCGACGCGGCTGTTCGGATACGTCGCGGCGGCTTCGGCGAAATAGTCCTGCACCTGCAGCGCTCCGGAGGTCAAGCGGGTCTGGCTGAGCGGCGTCGCCGTATTCGTCATCCAGGTCGGCAGATTCGCGGGCAGTCCGTACTGCGCGCGCAGAGTTTGAATCTGAGTCGCGGCGGAAGGTAAAACGCCGTTCGAAGCGTCCGAGAGCACGTCGACTCGCGCGGACGGAAAACTTTCTTTGATCACCGGGAAATTGAAGATCGCACCGTAGCCGCCCGCGCTCTGCCCCGTCACGAGTATCTGGTCCACGAAACCGTACCGCGTGCGAATATCGTCAACGACGGCCAGCACGTTATCGAAACCGCGATGGCGAAAAGTCGTGGCGACGCCGTTGGTCGGATCCGTATAGACGACGTCGTTCGATCCGGCGTGCAGATCCCCCGTACAGTACGGCACGAAGACGATATTCCAGTTATAGTACGGATTGCCGAAATGCCCGACGTTCATCACGCCGTTCATGGCGATTTTCAAGATCGCGTCCGGCAGCGTGTTCAGAACATTAAAATAGGTCGAAGTATTGTCGCCGAAACAGTTCTTCGCATCCCAGCAAGCGCCGCCGCCCATAAAATTGATCAGCAACTTGTTGGCGCCGGTGCCGTCGCCGTTCTTGATAAAATAAAAGAATTCGGTATTCCCCGCCGCCCCCGAACACGCCGGCGTATAGCTGCGGTTATTCGCAATGACCGCGGCGTTGCCCGCCAGGGTAATCGTTCCCGGACCGGGAGTGATCCGCGTAAAGGGCGTATACAAAAGCAGCGCGGCGGACAGAAAAGGACGCGCATCATCATCCACGGCGTTTTCGGTCGGCATGCAGGCGGACGAAAGCGTCGTCGCGACCAGCAGGCCCATTGCCGGCAGGATAGTCCTTCGCAAGCCGCCGCCGTTCGCGGGCCGCGATATGCGGCCGGGTGCGTCGCCTGAGACGAGTGAAAATCGAATGGATAACATAATCTTTCTCCAGGATCCCGCGCACATCAGCATATATTGAATTTCGGTTCCTGTCAATCGCCTGAGGGCCTTCCGCGCTTCGCGAAAACGCTTTGCGAACCAACAATTGTTTGCCAGAAAAATCGCGTGTGTATAGATGCGGCATGCCCGGGTCGCTGATTTACGCGAATTTCTTTTCGGTATCGCCGCTCATCGGCTTCGTATTCTTTCTATCCTTCGGCGCCTTTCTGTCGCTGGCCATCGAAAAGCCGTCCTCCGGGGCGCGTTACCTGGGCCTGGCCCTCCTGTTTTCATCACTTCTGGCTTTTCCCTATATTATCGCGCATGCCGTCTATCATCCCATGGCCGCCTATCACCGCTGGGTGACCGTCAGCGCCGCTTTGCTGAATCCGGCTTTCTTCGCGCAGTTCTTTTATCATTTCCCCCACGGGCGGCCGGCGGGCTGGAAACGGGGCGTACTCGCCGCTCAGCTGGCCTTAAGCGCCGCGTTGATCGCGTACTTCGTGATCGCAACTTACGACGCGCCGTACGTTTATCATTTCAACGGACACTACTGGAATTTCGACGCCCGCGGTCCTTCGACGGTGATCGGACTGGTGCTATTGCTCACGCAGCTGCACGTGGGACTGTCAGGCGTCACCGCTTTTTGGCGCGCGCAGAATCGACGGGAGCGTCTGGCGGTGGCCGGCATGACGCTTTCGATTCTCCTATCGACTCTGGTGCCCGCGATGGCGAACGTGGCCAGTCGCCAGAATCGCCTGGAATACGAAAGCTTCATGACCATCCTGGTGCTTATGTCCGTGCTCGGCATTTCGCTGGTCGTCATCTTATTTATCAACCTGACCCGCGATCGCACGACCTTCATGGCGAAGATCGTCGGCTCCAGCTTCGTTTTGTTTCTGGTGATGCTGGTATTTATGAGCGTCCAGGCCTTCGAAGACCGCGAAGAGGCTTACGACGCTCTGCGCCGCGAACAGACCGCGCGCCTGGTCGTGGATCCAGCCTACGCGCAAGAGCTGGCCGACCTGCGGTATTTTCTAAAACGCGAAAGCGATGGCACAGTGCGAATGATCTACGCGGCCCACTCCGCTTCCCCCGGCGAACACGGGAGCGCCAATGATGAGAGAATACAGGCGAGCATACAGGCGATCATAAAGACTATCGCAACCCCGGTCGGCGACTCCACGGATCCCGCGAAGCTGACCCGGCGTTACGCCAGCGATACGGGCGACGCCGGGGGCCGCCGGCATTTCACGGTCTTTCGGTCTGCATCGCGCGGAAACGACAACGCAAACGAAGCGGAAATCACGGGCGAGATCTATGCCGCGGCCTTCGAGTACCGGACGTATCGCGAGTTTATACACGCGGTCGGCGTGCGCTACACGATCACTCTGCTCGCGGTATCGGCAGTCATTCTGATCGGCTTTCGCTTCTTTTTCCTGGGCGCGCTCGTCAATCCGCTGCAGCGCCTGCTCGACGGCCTGGGCCGGGTCCGTGCGGGCGATACGGACGTAAAGATCCCCGTCGGCGTCAAAGACGAAATCGGATATCTCACCGACTCCTTTAATCGTATGGCGCGTTCTGTAAAAGGCGCCAAACAGCGCCTGCAGGAACACGCGAATCTCCTGGAGGACCGGGTGCGCGAACGTACCCGCGAGCTTGAGCAGACTCTGGAACGGGTGCAGGAACTCAAGCTGCAGCAAGACGGCGATTATTTTCTGACCGCGCTTTTGATCAAACCGCTCTCGGCGAATAGCGTGCGCAGCGAAACCGTTCAGCTGGAATTCTTAACCGAACAAAAAAAGAAATTTTCGTTTCGCCGGTGGGAGGAAGAACTCGGAGGCGATATCTGCAGCGCGCACAGCATTCGTCTCAGCGGGCGGAATTATACGGTCTTCGTCAACGCGGACGCCATGGGCAAATCCGTCCAGGGCGCGGGCGGCGCGCTGGTCTTCGGAGCGGTATTCGAATCGCTGATGGAACGCACGCGGGTCGTCGCCGCTTTCAAAGAACAGTCGCCGGAACGCTGGCTCAAAAACGCCTTTATCGAATTGCACAAAGTATTCGAAAGCTTCGACGGCACCATGCTGATCTCGCTCGTCCTGGGCCTGATCGAAGACGACACGGGCATGCTCTATTTCGTGAACGCCGAGCATCCGCATCCCGTGCTCTATACCCGGGGCGAGGCCCGCTTCCTGGGAATGGACGAGATGCTGCGCAAATTGGGCTGGACCCTGATGAACAAACCGCGCTTCAAAATCCAGACGCATCAGTTGCTGCCGGGCGACGTGCTGCTGGTCGGCTCCGACGGTCGCGACGATTTGCAAATCGCCGAAAACGAAAGCGGCGGACGCGTTATCAACGAAGACGAAACGCTCTTTCTGGAGCTGGTGCGTCGCGCGAACGGCGATCTGGCCGAGCTGAGCCGCCTGATCCACGCGCAGGGCGAGCTGACGGACGACCTGTCTTTGATTCGCATCATCTATCGCGAAGGCGAGCTCGCAGATCCCGCGGCCGGGCCCGCTCAGTCGACGAACCGCGACACGGCACTGGACGCGGCCCGCAGAGCGCGCGAATTGATCCAGCGCGGGGATTACGCCGCCGCCGAATCGCTGCTTGCGCCCGATTCCGTTCCAGCCCCGGGCGAAGCGGTGCCTCCCCCGGTCGACCCGGAACCGGAAATATTGCGCGAACTGGTGCGGCTGCACAGCGAGCTGAAGAATCACGAACAGGCCCTGGAATACGCGGAGCGTTATATCCACCTGCGACCCCACGATACGAATATGATCTACTCCGCGGGGGTACTCGCCCGCCGGATCGGGCAGCCGAATCTCGCGGCGGACCACGCCGAACGGGTGCGATTGCGATCGCGCGACATGGTTCCGAATCTCTTGAATCTCGCGCAGGCCTATCTGGTCATGAAGAACTACGAACGCGCACAAAAGATCTTAGAGGAAGCCCTGGCGGTCGAGCCGGAAAACGAACGCGCGCTCAGGCTTCAGGCGCTGGCGGCAAAGCCGGAGTAATTGCTCGCGGTCATTTTTCCGGCATTCAGAAATCGCACTTGCACGATTGCGGGGTCGGCCGCCACTCTCGCGTATGCCCGAAACCCCGCCGAATCACGTTTCCGAATCGCCGACCCTGCCCGGTCGGCCCGGACGCAAACGCAAACGTAAATTCGATGTGGCGGATCTCTATTCGGAAGGCCCGCTGGCGGGCGGCGGAAGTGTAAAGCCGAGCGACGATGCATCGAAGGCTCCGCGCGACCTTTCGGAAAAACTACGCCAGGCGTATTTCTGGATCACCAACTTCGCCATCATCAGCCCGTACTACGACATCGAATACAACGACGGGCCGCCGAAGAGCTATCGGCTCGGCGATAACCAGAGCGAACTCGTGCTGCCGTCGGACCAGAGCTACTCCAGCTTTATCTTATTGCCGCTGTTAAACCTGGCCGTGCGTCGCCGTTGTTTACTCGTCGGCGGGCCCGGGCGCGGTAAAACCGCGAGCGCGATCCTGATGGGCGTGCTCTCCGGCTACGATCTGAGTCAAATCCGGCGCGCGATCCAGCACGGCCAACCGCAGATGACGGTTTCGGATCTGCTCGGCAACCCGCTGCCTTCGGATCTGATGAACGCCCGCAATATGGACGATATCAAAATCGCCTGGCGTAAGTGGCTTTCCATGCGAGTTAAGATCATCGACGAATACAACCGCATTCCCACCCGTACCCAGTCCGCGCTCCTGACGGTGCTGGCGGACAATTACGCCGAAGTGATGGACCAGGTCTACGAATGTCCCCCGGCCGCCTGGTACTTAACGGCGAACGACGACGCGGGCGGCGGTACTTACCAGGTAATCGAAGCGCTGCAGGATCGCATCGATATCGTCGTCAAGGCGCTGCATTTTAATACGCGTTTTATTAAAGATCTGCTCGTACGCATTGAAAGCGGCGCGAAACCCGAAGAAATGGTGCCCCCGGATATCATCTTCAGCGCGTCGGAGCTGGATCGTATTCACGATGAAATTCTGCAGGTCGAACTGCCCGCAGCGTTATTAAGACGCATAGAATTCTTCGCGAGCCAGTTCGAATTTTTCGAAAGCGGCGCCGAACAGATCGAGTACAAAACGAAAGACACGGCCAAACTCTCCGGCCTCGACTTCGAACAGCTCGCAAGCGCTGACGCGGAAAGCGGCAAAGACCGGCTGAAAGACACGGGCAGCCAGACTCAGAACGGTCTTTCGGTGCGCGCGATCATGACCTGTCTGAGCTTCGCCAAGGCCCTGGGTTATTTTCGCGGCGCGGACAGCGTGAGCTTCGACGACGTACGCCACGTTTTGCCTTTCGTTTTGCACGATAAGCTGGTCCAGAATCCCGGGTCGCCCTTTTTCGACCTGCCCGAAAATAAAGTCTATCGCACGGATAAGGTCAGCTGGATTCGAAAGCTCTTCGATCTGGCCTGCTCCGAATTCGATCGCCTGAATCTGGACGAAGAAGACCCCATTCGAGACTTAGAAGAGGAATTCGCCCTGGGCCTGGAAGCCGTCACGAAAAAACAAACCGACGACCGGCTGATCAAAATCGAACGGCTGCTGGAAAAGATATCCAAACAACGTAAACTATATGGCCATATATTCGACGACGTACTGAAGCTCAAATACCTCCACCAGCGCTATACCAACTATCGTCGCTGGCTCGAGTGGAAAGAATAGGCCTCCCTGTGTCGTCCGACGCGCGCGCATATGTTCAAGATTCGCGCGGGCCTGAATTCAAAACCAAAACGCCGATCCCGTGGAACTAACACCGAAACTAACACAAGAATCGAAGCAAAGACCGAATCCCCCCCGTGTGTCTCCGGATCTGGCCGCCATTCTGGCCCGGCGCCGCGACGCTCTCAACGGCCTCTTCGCGCGGGCCCGCCTGCTCTATCCGCGCCTGCAGGACGAAAGCTGGTTTGTATCGAGTTTCTCATACCAGGCCGAAGAATTGCTGCGTGCAATCCAGGCGAACGACGAAATGCATCGCCCGGGACAGGACGCGGTGGACGAGTTGATTCAAGCGCTCTTCGAACAGACGCTTGTGTTGTGCGGCAAAAACTATCTTGCGAACTCGGCAACAGGCGGCGCGCGGCTGCCCGAATTCCCGGAGCTGTGGCGGCGGATGCTTACGGCCGCGCCACAGCTCGCCCTCGCGGCACCCGGCCGCCACCTGGCTTCTATCGCGAACGCCCTCACGCGCGCATTACAGACCGAGAACGTCGACGCCGCGGCCTTCTGCACGGAATGGCTGGCTTTCGCGAAGCCGCGTCGGCGAATTTCTATCGACGTCTTCGAACAGGCCGGCTGCGTCATCGCCTGGCGACACGGCATGGCTCTCTTCCGATCCGCGGCCCTGTCCGCCGCCGCTGCATTGTGTCGCAAAGACCCCGTCGCAGCCTGCGCCAGTCTGGGGTTAAACGCCGCGGAAATTCAGGACGCCGCCGAACAGACCCCCGCTTTGATTGAGGCGCTGGCCGCGAATCCCTGGCGCACCCCCGCCGACGCCCTGGACCTGAGCGGCGGCGCCAGAAGCGACGCCGCGAAAACGCGGCCCCCCGTACTGCGTCGAGTGGGCGCCTTTGCGGGCTTCGGCGGAGAATTCGTGCGGCCGCCGGAAGCGTTGTGGACCGCCCGGGGGCCGTTGTTCGACGATCGCGAAAGTCTATACGTATTACATATCGATGTCTTCGGCCACGCCTTTCGGCCGGTCCGTCTGGAGGATCAGGACCTCGGAGAGTCCTGGACCGGTGCAAACCCGACCGGCGACAGCGCTCTGTCTCTACAGGACGGCGTCGTCGTGGCCGACGCGGGAGCCGGCGAAAGACGGTACGACGCACCCCAGCTCAAAGGGGCGTCGAGCTGGACGACCTTCGGAAACCACAGCCTGCTGGCGACTTTGCCGGACAGCCATATGGTGTATGTAATCGGGTTTCCGTACTGAAAGCGCCGATCAGAAACAGCAGCCGAAACGAAATCGATGAGCCGTTCGTAAAACGAATATGAGTCAGTCTAAAAAAAACGAACAGGCGAAACGCAAAAACGAATTCACCAGGCGCGAATTCAATCGGCTGCGCGAAACCTGGAATGCGCGCTGGGAGGCGGCGCTCGGGATCTGGAGTCGGTACGTGCAGCTCACCAGTCCGCGCTTTTGTTATTCGGCGGCTCAGGAAAAACGCGAAGGTCTGACCGGCAGCTTCGCCATGATTCGTCTGAACGATCACGGCGTGGTGATTTCGCTGCGCCAGGTCGTCGAACACGGACTGGAAGAATTCCCGCTCGAAATCATGGCACACGAAATCGGACACCACGTCTATTGCCCGGGCGATCTCGTCAGCCACGGCCGTATGCTCGCCCGCATCCGGCGCGGGCTGGGCGAAGCGGCGCAGCACGCCGGCTCGATCGCGAATCTATATTCGGATCTGTTTATCAACGACCGTTTGCAGCGCGTCCACCAGCTGAACATGGACGGCGTATACCGCGCGCTGAATATCAAGACCGACGACGGGCTCTGGAATTTTTATATGCGCATCTACGAAATCCTGTGGGGGCTGCCGAAGGCGACGCTGACCGCGCCTGGTTTTGACGTACCGCCGGAAATGGAAGGCGATGCGCAACTCGGCAATCGCCTGATTCGAAGCTACGCCTCCGATCAGGTGAGCGGAGCCGGGCGCTTCGCGGCCCTGTGTTATCCTTATCTCGTGCAGGCCAATAACGCGAACGCGAGCGTCGGCGTATTCGGCCCCCTGCTCGACGCCGACTCGATGGCCGCGGGTTCGAGTGCGCTGCCGGACGGCCTGGCTCGCATGGATCCCGACGAAGCGACCTCTGCGATTCACCCGGCGCTGGAAGCAGCGGGCGAATTGCCGGATTCCGGCGAGGAGCTTCCCGGCGTTTCAAAGAGCGCGGGCGGACAGGGCGGCAATTTTCGCGAACCCTTCGAGTACGGCCAGATCCTGCAGGCGATGGGTATCAATCTGGATTCGCAAGACCTGGCCGGGCGCTACTATCGGGAACGCGCGCTGCCGCATCTCGTGCGTTATCCCGTACGGGAAAGCCCCGCCGCGACCGAAGCGCTCCCGGAAGGTCTGGACGTCTGGGAGATCGGCAGTCCGCTTTCGCGCATCGACTGGCTCGAAACCGCGGTGCGCAGTCCGGTGGTGATCCCGGGTTATACGACCGTCCAGCGAGCGTACGGCGAAACTCGCGACGCGAGCGAGCCCGGCTTCGAACCCATCGACCTTGATCTCTACGTCGACTGCTCGGGCTCGATGCCCAATCCCACGGTCAGCGTCTCTTATCTGACGCTCGCCGGCGCGATCATCGCGCTTTCCGCCCTGAAAGTCGGCGCGAAGGTTCAGGCCACTCTCTGGAGCGGAGCGCGGCAGTATCAGTCCACAGACGGCTTCGTCACCGACGAACGCGACGTGCTGCGCATCCTGACCGGCTATCTCGGCGGAGCGACCGCCTTTCCGATTCATATGCTGCGCGAGACCTACGGCTTCGCCGGCGGCTCCGGAAAATCGAATCGCAAAACCAGTGCACGGCAGTCTGCAAACGCGAAAGCAGGCGACGAACGACGCAAGCACATCCTCGTGATTTCCGACGACGGCGTTACGACCATGTTCGCTGAAGACGAACTGGGCAATTCGGGATGGGACGTCAGCGCCCGGGCGCTCGAATCCGCGGGCGCCGGCGGCAGTTTCGTTTTGCGGCTGTGGCGCCCGCTTGCGGACGACCCGCAATTGGTCCGCGCCCGGGACATGGGCTGGGATATTCACGTCGTCCAGGACTGGCCCGACCTCGTGCGTTTCGCGCAGGCTTTCAGCCGTAAGCACTACGACTATGACGACAGGCAACGGCGCGCCGCGTCGCCTGGCAGGTCGGCCGGATGAGCCAGCGAAAAGACGAAATTGAAGAGACGAATCCGAATGCGCAGCCGGAACACAGAGATCCGGAAAGCGACGCCCCCCGGGTTACGGCCCTGACCCATCGCCTGAGCCACTGCCCGGCGGCGTTCTTGCGCGCGCCTATGACCAGGCCCCGGGGGGGCGAAAGCATCGGCGATATTCACGTCGGCGCCGTAGTATCAGATCTTTTGATCACCCTCGGACACGCACCGCTGACTCCAGGCGAAGCGCGCAATCTGGTATTACGCGAAAGCGAAACCAATACCTGCCTGCTGCGACTGATGCTCCTCTGCGCGCATATTCTGGGAGACGCGGCCTTTCGCGCATTGCCGCCGGCAGTGAGCGAGCGGATTCGGGATTTTTTTCTGGAACGAAAGCTGAAAGCCCTGGCCGAACTCCAACCGAATGCCGGGGCTTTCGTATTCGATCCGGAACGCCGCGAAGAACTGGTGCGGCTGTTGCTGGCGGCGCTTCAATTGCAGCCGGCGGGCGAAAACGCGGCTGAGTCCCGGGACCGCCTCCAGACCCTCGACTCGGTCGAGCGCGAACGAGTCGTCGCCGCCAGCCGGGCCGCGCACAAACGCGCCCAGGAAATTCGCGAGGCCCTGGCCCGCAAACGCGCGCAGGAAGCCGCTTCCAAAATGTCCAGAGAATAAGCAGACGATATGAGCGAGATTCCAGACGAAGTACGCGAACGGGTGCCGCTGATGCGCGCGGAGTGGATGCCGAATTATCTACGGTTATTGGAACACGCAGCCGCGCCGCGCTGGAATACCCGCTGCGGCGATCGCCTGCTGGCCGGGGACCTGCCGCAGATCCAGGCCTTCGCGGATCGCCTGCGCGAGTTTCACGAAACGAATGCCTCGAATGCGCGCGGCGGAATAGTTCGTCAGAAAGCGCCAGGCGCGGACCACGAATATCCGAATCATATAAATCCGGAACGCGACCATTGGCCCGCCCCGTCGGACGCGCTACTCCGATGGTTGCGGAATCAGGCCGACGAAAGTCAGGCCATCGGCAGCCGCCTTGACGACGCAGCGCAAGAAATTCAGCGACGCGAAGATCGCGCATTCGAGCTCGCGCGGGATTTCGCGACGATTCGCCCGATGACCCGCGCCGACTTCGCCTCGCGATTGGAACGGATCATACCCGCGTCCGCCGACCTGGAACGCTTGATTGTAAACCCGACTTCCGGAACGACGGGCCAGCCGATCCCCGCGCCCAATCATCCGGTGGCGGTCGGCTGCTACGATCCCCTGCTGGAACAGGCGCTGCGCTTGAACGGCGTAGATCCCGACTACGCCCGACCGGACGCCGTCGCCGCCGTTCAAATCTGCGCCCAGCAGCACACGATTACCTACGCGACTGTGCACGCGGCATTAAACGGCGCGGGCTTCGCGAAGATCAACCTGGCCGATCACGAATGGCGACGGCCCGGCGACGCGCGCGATTACATCGCCGGCCTGCGCCCGTTCTTTTTGTCGGGCGACCCGTACAGCTTCGCGACTCTGCTGGAGCGCCTGGAGAGCTGGCGCGAAACAGCAGACGCTCCGCTCTTCGGCCCGACCGGCTACCGGCCGCGCGCGCTGATATCGACTGCTCTAAAGTTAAGCGAGGGCCTGCGCGCGCGTCTGGAGTCCGCCTTCGCCTGCCCCATCGTCGATTTGTATTCGCTGAATGAAACCGGCCCCATCGCCTGCAGCGTGGCGGATTCGCCTGGCCGCATGCGCCAGCTGCCGCCGGATATCTATATCGAAGCCGTGGATCCCGAGACCGGCGCGAGCCTGCCGGACGGTCATCCCGGGGAAATCGCGATTAGCGGCGGACGCAATCCGTATTTGCCGCTGCTGCGCTATCGTACCGGCGACGTGGGCCGCGTCTATCGCGGAGCGGACGGACGCGCCGAGCTCGAGCTGCTCTTCGTCCGTGAAATGGTCCGCTTTCGTTCGGCGGCGGCCGATCAAACGAATCCGGAGCAGTCGGTGAATCCGGTGGACATCGCGCGCATATTGCGCGGCCTGCCGGTCATCCAGTTTCAGTTTCGACAGCGCGCCGACTTGAGCTGTCTGCTGACCCTGCAGACCGCGGGTGCGGCCGGTCTCCGGCCGTTCGAAAGCGCTCAACTGCGAGACCGACTGCGCGCGCTCTTCGGGCTGCCCCCGGTCCGCGGAGGGGCGCAAAGCGAATGGCTCGAAATTGAGTATACGAGCGACTGGAGCGCGCCGCGCTTTAGTTCCCGGGGCGCCGGGGACGGTCAGCGCAAAGTCGTTCCATTTATAAGCGAGATCGCCGCGAATCAATAGCAGCGACGATACACATGCAACGCGGACTGATCATCGGAAAATTTTTGCCGTTTCACGAAGGCCACCGGCATCTCATCGACAGCGCCCGCGCGCAGGTCGACGAATTGCACGTCCTGGTCTGTACATTAAAGCGCGAAATCATACCGGGCGCGCGACGCCACGCCTGGATGCGCGAGCACTACGCCCACGATCCGGGAATACGGGTCGTTCACAATCCAGACGAAAATCCGCAGGAGCCCCACGAAGACCCCGACTTCTGGGAAATCTGGCGAACCAGCATTACGCGGTTTTTTTTAGAATCAGGGCCGGGATCGGGCGATGCATCGGCGGCGCTCCCGGAGATTCTGTTTTCCTCGGAAACGTACGGCGACGAACTAGCCCGGGTGCTGGGCATGCGCCATGTTTTAATCGATCTGCAGCGGACCACAGTGCCGGTATCCGGAACGGCGATTCGTGAAGAACCGTATCGCCTGCGCGCATATCTGCCGGAAACGGTGCGCCCTTATTTTATGAAGAAAATCGTGATTACCGGGCCGGAGTCCTGCGGCAAAACGACTCTCGCCGAAAGGCTGGCGCGACACTACGGCGCGCCCTGGTGCCACGAGTTCGCGCGCGAATACCTGGAGCGCCAGAATATACCCGTCGACGAACTGCGGCCGGAGCATATTCCGGATATCGCCCGGGGCCAGGCCGCGCTGGAAGATAGACTGAGCGTCGGGGCCGCGCGCGAAAACAGCGGACTCTTATTTCTGGACACGGATTTGCTGGTCACAAAGGTATACGCGGAACACTATTTCGGCGAGTGTCCGCCCTGGATTCTCGACGAAGCGCGCAGGCGATCAGCTGAGTACGATTTGCAGCTGATACTCGCCCCGGAGGCGCCCTGGGTCGCGGATCCGTTGCGCAATCTGGAAAACGCGCGATCGGAAATGTTTATAAGCTTCGAACAAGAATTGCTCCGGCACGACGCCGACTATCGCGTGTTGCGCCTGCCGCCGGCGAATGATCTGGAGGCGCGTTTCGAGGCGCGCTTCGCGGAGGCGGTGCGCATCGTCGACGAAGTACTCGCCCGGCCGCTCACGCCCCCGGGGACATACAGTCCGCGGAGCCCTCGCCCGTGAAAGCCTATCGCCACATCGAGCGCGCCGAAGCGGATCGCCTGTTTTCCGAACGCGAGTTTTATCGCCTGCGCCTGTATTTAATCGAGCTCGGCTTTGCATCATTCACGGCCTGCTACGAAGCACCGGATCTGGAACGAGCGGCGCTGCTTTTGCCCGCGGCGCTCCTGCCCGAAAATGAAGACGGCTTCGCGCGTCGACTTGAGCTGCGCCTCGCGACGCAAGCCGGCGAAGGCCTTGCCGGTCCCTTTGTACTTTTTGAGGGCGCGGCGGGGGTGGCTTTCGTCACGAACGCGTCGGATTCGAATCATGCGCAGGCCCCTGGCGGCGAAGACGATTCAGCGACCGTCGTCTTCGCGGCGGCGTCGCTGGAACGCCTCCTGCGAGCCGGCGAAGAACGCGTCTACGTGAACGACCGCGAAGGCGCGCTTGAGGTTTCGGATTTGAACGAAATCGCAGAACGCGCCGGAATCGAAAGCGAACGCCTCTTCGCTGAGCTGGTCGCCGATCGCTTGCTGAGAGCCGACGGCGTCGTAACCACTCGCCAGCGACGCATGCTCGCGGAACTTACGGCAGAAAGCGCGGAACATCTCAGCGCGGGTGTGCGACTTTGCTTTTCGCAATCAGCGCCTGGACCGGAGCAGGATCCCGTCGACGCCATGCACGCCGCGCATGAAGGCGCGTCGCCCTTTGAACCCGCGCTCCTTCGTCTGCGCCAGACGAACCCCGTGTTAGAATATTACGATCGCCCGGCGGGCCTGTTTAATTTCGATCGCGGAGGCGTGAATTTCACGGCGCATCTGGGCCGCGGCGAGCATAACGTCTTCTTCGAGTATTTGATCGGCAATCGCTACGGTCATTTCATGCCCTATTCGTTTACCGACGCCGCCCGGAGTCCGGAGCTGTCGCTGGAAATCTATCGCGAACTTGTGCGGCGCGCGATACTCGACGATCGCGGTCGGCTGGCGGACATCCGGCGCCTGGACCGGCTGGACTGCCTGGTAGATCACCAGACTGCCGACAGCGCCGGAATAAAACCCGGGGCCGGCGAACTCGCGGCCGCGGGCGCTGCCACGCCATCGGAGTCGATTGTCCTCGAGGCCGTGCGGGCGGTGCTGGGCGCGGCGCGGCCCCTGGGCATTGAGGATATGCGCCGGGACCTGAAGTACCAGCGCGACGCGATCGAATCCGATCTGGCGGATCCCGGCATACTCAAAGACACCCGCAGCTTCGACGGGACTCCGCTGGATTTCGACGCGGTGCGGCGGGCGGTCGCCGACGCGGGGCACGCCGATCACCCGCGCTTTGTAGCGGCCTATCAGGAATCGCGCATTCACCAGGAGATCAATCATGAAGCCGCGAAGAACCGGGGCGTCGTGCTGACGACGAACCCGGACGAAGCGCAAGCCGCCTGGCTCCTGCTATTGACCGACGATATTCTGATTTCCGCGCCGTACTACGCGTTCCTGCTCGCGGATTTTCGCGAACGCTTCGGCGTGGCCCGCACCGGTTCATCCCGGGCGATTCGCATCGCCCACGCCTACCATGCCCCCACGCCGCGCAATCCCCGCAAATTTCCGCATCCAATCGTGCACGCCCTGCAGATGATGGAACGCGAAACCCCCAGCGATCTCAAAGAGATTCGGGACCTGGCCAGAGACTCCGATCACGAATCCGACGCATCGTCGTAAGCGTCGAACCGCGCGAAGCATTGTCCGTTTCGCACGGTCCGCGGCCGGCCAGCACGTCGCTCCGACGAACGAGCCGGAGCTCCAGACTGAAACGCGTGCGCCCCGAAGCGTTGGCCGTGGTTCCATGTAAATGCTGCGCCGAAAAGAACACGCAGTCATCCGCATCGCCCGTGACCGCCAGAGCCCGGCCCAGCGCCGTTTCAGGAATATCCGGATCGAGGCGCGGATGGACCTGGATCGCGGCGCGACCGTCGGGATCGGGCCGCGCCTGGAATCCGCCGGCCGCGTTCCATTCCGCCAGATCGAAGCGCGCCGAATCATTGGTCACTGAGCGCGTGAAACAGTCCGGATAGATAGCGAATCCCCGTTCGGCCGGCGTAGAAAAGAGCGGCATCCATAGATTCCACTGCTGGCGCGGATTCGCAAACCAGGTGTCGCGGTGGACATAATACGCGCTTTTCGCGGCGGCGATGCGAAAGCCATCATGCGGTACGACGCGCAGTCGCGGGCCGTCGTAATAGATTTCGTCGTCCACCTCGAAAGCGGAAAGCATACTTCGCGCCTCGCGGTCGATATCCGGATCATCGCGCACCCACTCGCGGGCGACGGTAATCATTTGATAGAGAGTTTTCGCATCGTAAGTTGCATGTACAAATTCCAGTTCTTCAGGCGACGAATGCGCGGCCAGGCCGAAAAAAACGGGCAGGCGCGCGCGAAGGATCGCGTTGATTTTTTGTGCCGCGCCCGGCGAGCGTAGTATCCGGCCCGCGAACAGTTCCGAGCCTGGATCTTCGCCGTTATATTCATCAATTCGCATCGTGTAACAATCTTTCGCTTTCAGGAATGAAATCGCTTTTTTTCCCGTCTAAAAGAACATAACGTCTGTTACGTACTCGTTTGATTCATTTTATATATCGGAAAGATTTTATTCATTGACTTTCCGCTTTTCTTTCGGTTATCATAGGTTTTTACCCGGCGGTGACTTTATGCTTCTAACATCTGAAATCAATTTACTGCGCTCCGAAGTCGCCCTTATGGCACGCAAGGCGACCGACATCTACGATCAGGCCGTGCAGTGTCTGAACGGCAGCGACGAAGCGATGGTCGCCCGGATTCGCGACGCGGATTCCGAACTCGACAATATGGAGCTCAGTCTCGACCAACGCTGTATGGAACTACTGCTGCTCCGGGAGCCCTACGCCATCGACTTTCGTTTCGTTTTCAGCGCCATCAAGATCACCCGCGAACTGGAACGCGTCGGAGATCAGAGCAAAACCGTCGCGAAATGGTCGCTCAAACTCAAAGGCGCTCCGGGGCCCGATATGCTGGAGCTGGCCGCCAAAGCCCGCGAAGCGCTGGTCACAGCCGTGCAGGCGCTCATCGAAAACGACGCCCAACTCGCGGCGGAGGTCATGCAGATCGAATTCCAGGTGGACGCCATCGAAGACCGGATCATCGAATCCTCGCCGGGCCTGGCGGAAGCCTTTATCGCCAAAGCCCTGGAACGCATCGGCGATCTGGCAACCAATATCGCGGAGAACGTCATCTTCACCGTGAACGCCACCGACATCCGTCACGGCCAGTACGAAAACCCGACCGAACTCTGAGTCCGCGGTCGCATAATGCGCGGCCGGCTATTCTTTCCTCGCCCACGCTTCTGGCGCGGAAGAGGTCGCAGCTTCACAGGGGCTGCTTAGCCGCCTAAAATCGTGAGGCGTTCTGTGTATCCTTTTCTCTTCCTCGCTTTGCGAGGAAGAGGTCGCAACTTCGTGACTGCGTAAAAAAAGAGCGATGCCTCGGATTCTTTTCTCTTCCTCGCTTTGCGAGGAAGAGCTCGCAGCCCCGTAGGCAGGAATTCCTGGCACTGGAAGCGGATCCTTTTCTCTTCCTCGCTTTGCGAGGAAGAGCTCGCAGCCCCTACGGGGTTGCTTAGCCGAATCTCCCCGTAATATAATCTTCCGTCAGCTTTTCGCCGGGGTTGGTGAAGATCTTAAAGGTGCGATCGTATTCGATCAAGCGGCCCTGATAGAAGAGCGCGGTGTAGTCGCCGATGCGGGCGGCCTGCTGCATATTGTGGGTCACGATAATGATCGTGTAGTTCTTCTTCAGTTCTGTGATCAGCTCTTCGATCTTGCGGGTCGATATGGGATCGAGGGACGCGGTCGGTTCGTCCATCAGCAAAACTTCGGGCAGCATGGCGATCGCCCGGGCGATGCACAGGCGCTGCTGTTGACCGCCTGAGAGGCTGTAGGCGCTTTCTTCGAGCTTGTCTTTCACTTCGTCCCACAGATAAGCGCGCTTCAGAGAGTCTTCGACGAGTTCGTCCAGCTCGCCCGTATAGCCGTTCAGCCGCGGACCGAGCGCGATATTCTCATAGATAGATTTCGGAAATGGATTCGGCTGCTGGAAAACCATGCCGACCCGCAGACGCGTTTCGACTGGATCCACCCGGGGCGCGTAAATGTCTTCGCCTTCCAGCAGGATCTTGCCTTTGATGCGCCAGTCCGGAATAAAATCGTTCATGCGATTCAGCGTGCGCAAAAACGTACTCTTGCCGCAACCGGACGGTCCGATCAGGGCTGTAATGCGATGCTTGTGAATATCCATCTTCAGGTTTTCGATCGCCTGAAATTCATCGTAGAAAATACTCACGTCTTCACACTGGAAAACCACTTCAAGGTTCTCTTCGGCCTCGGCGGCGCCGGAGGCTTGCACGGCGACTCCCATCTTTCCCGGATTGTTTTTTTCGGTCATAATCTTTCGTCCGTCTGATATGGCTGTAATATGCAATGAATTAAATCGGCGAGACGCTTTGCATCAGGCCAGGTGCTTGAGTTTATTTCGAAAATAAATACGCAGCGAGATCGCGAAGGCGTTCATGGCCAGCAGCACGACCAGCAGAATGATAATGCCCGACGCGGCCAGCGAGTGAAATTCGACCTGCGGCCGGCTGGTCCAGTTGAAGATCTGAATCGGCAACACCGTGAAGCCGTCCATCGGCGACGCGGGCAAAAAAGCGACGAAGGTCAGCGCTCCGATCATAATCAGGGGCGCGGTTTCGCCGATGGCCCGCGACAACGCGAGAATGATCCCGGTCAGCATACCCGGCACTGCGACCGGCAGCACCATATTACGCACGACCTGCCAGCGAGTCATGCCGATACCGAAACCGGCCAGGCGAAAGGAATCCGGCACCGCCCGCAAGGCTTCCTGGGCGGCGATGGTGATCACCGGCAAAATCAGCAGCGCCATGGTCAGCGATCCCGCGAGCAGACTGCGGCCGAGCTCCAGTCCGCGAACGAACAGGGTCAACCCCAGAATACCGTAGACGATGGAAGGCACCCCGGCCAGGTTCTGGATATTCAGCTTGATAAAGCGAATCAGACGCGACTCGGAGGCGTATTCTTCTATATAGATGGCCGCGCCGATTCCGGTCGGAATGGCGAAGAGCGCCGTGAGGCCCATCATGAAAATACTGCCGACGATCGCGGATAGAATCCCCGCGCGCTCGGGCCGGCGCGAAGGATAGTTCTGTAGGAAATCAAGGCTGAGATATTCGATGCCGTCGGTCAGTACGCCCGCGAGCAAAACGAATAAAAAGAGCAAGGCCGCGACGTTCGCCGCCAGACAAAAGCTCTGAAAGACCAGGCCGAAGAGTTGGTAACGTGTTTTAAGGTCCATTTCAGTTCAGATGAATTCGTAGAATTCGCCGATGGTTCCGGCGCTTATTGATATACCTCGCGAAAGCGCAGTACGATTCGCGACGCCAGAAAATTAAAGGCGAAGGTGATCAAAAACAGGCTCAGGCCGATGGCATAGATCGTATAATATTCGATGGTTCCGGCCGGCGTGTCGCCCAGGCTGATCTGCACGATAAACGAGGTCATCGTCTGAATGCCTTCGAGATAATTCAGTTCCAGGTTGGGCGTCGCACCCGCGGCGAGTACGACCGCCATCGTTTCGCCGATCGCGCGCGCGAAGGCGAGAATAAACGACGCGATGATCCCGGAGGTGGCCGCGGGGATAATAATCTTCGTGACCACGTGAAATTTGCGCATGCCCAGAGCGTAACCCGCGTTGCGAATCGAAGCGGGCACGGCGCCGAGCGAATCAATCGACAGACTGGAGATCATCGGCAAAATCGCGATGCCCACGACGATGGACGCCGAGAGCGCGTTAAAGACTTCGATTCCGGGAAAGATCGTGCGTAAAAAAGGAGTCACGGTCGTCAGCGCGAAATAGCCGTAGACGACCGTGGGAATACCGCCCAGCACTTCGACGATGGGCGTGATAATATTGCGAACGCGTCGGCTGGCGTACTGGGTCAAATAGACCGCCGTGCCGAGTCCGAGCGGAATGGCGACGATCGATGAACCGACCGCCACCATCAGGGTTCCCGCCAGAAGCGGAAGCACCCCGAGCTTCTTCGGTTCTCCGAACGGTTCCCACTGCGTGCCCGAAATGAATTCGAGAATGGAAACCTGCCGGAAAAACTGCATGGCGTCCACGAAGAGCACCAGCAGTATCGCGAAAGTAACCCCGACTGTCAGGTACGCCAGACTGCGAAGTAAATATCGCATGGAACGTTCGCCCACCCCGTACGATGGACGCTGTCCGTAGCGCGCGAAAACCGCACGACGGCCGCCGGCGGCCAATAAGGCCGCGGCGCCGTCTTCATGAGTTTCAGGAACCTGCTTGTCGGTCATAGTTCGATATCAGCTCAGAGGCCGATCTTCTTTTTATTGGCCGCATACAGCTCGTCGCCGAGCGGAATATAACCGACCGCTTCGCTGAGCTCCGCGCCGGAGTCCATATAGAAACCCACGAACTGCTGCACTTCCGGCTTCGCGAGCGCGGCTTTGCTTACATAGATGAAAATGGGACGCGAAAGCGGAGCGTAGGCGCCCGACTTCACGGTTTCCAGGTTCGGCTGGACCGCCTGGCCGTTCTTCGGATTGACGACCGCCGCCAGGGACAGCTTGTCTTTGTTCTCTTCGTAGTAAGCGAGACCGAAAAACCCGATCGCGTATTTGCCGCCGGCCACGCCGGTTACGAGAATATTGTCGTCTTCGCTATAGGACGCGTCGGGACGCATCTGCGCCTTTTTGCCGAGAATTACTTCGACGAAATAATCGAAGGTGCCGGAGTCTTTGCCCGGAGAGTAGACTTTGATTTCTTCGGCCGGCCAGGCGGGATCGACTTCGTTCCAGGTCTTCGCGGGGTTTTCCACGCGGAAGATCGTCTTGAGCTGATCGACGGTCAGCTGTTTCACGAAATCGTTTTCTTTATTAATGATAACCGCCAGTCCGTCGTAGGCGACTTCCAGCTCGATAAACTCGATGCCGGCGGCTTCGCATTTTTCGATCTCGACGGGCTTGATGTGGCGGGAAGCGTCGGCCACGTCGATTTCGCCGTTACAGAATTTTTTGAATCCGCCGCCGGTGCCCGAAACGCCGACCGTCACATTCACTTCACTGTTTACGCCGCGAAATTCCTCGGCGACCGCTTCGGTGATCGGATAGACCGTGCTCGAACCGTCCACCTGGATCTTCTTTTTAGCGGTGCACGCCAGCAGGCCGGTGATTGCCACAGCGCTCGCCAGAACCGGGGCGAGAAGGCGAAGTCGGCCGGGGGCCGGGCGCTTCGCCGCGTCATTATTGATATAATCCATATTGGTTAAGCTTTCTCTCTCGTTCATACTTTATTTCGATCCTGTTTGGTTAAGATTTCTGGATCGACGTATCCGGCAAGGAATACGCCGTCCTGGCTACATTTTCATTACGCCGCAATTACAGCGCCGATTATAGTTTTTTGCCCGTCACAGACGGGAAATGGTTGACCGCAGGAGGCCTGCGCTCCGATTCCATGTGTACTTTCAGCAGGTGACCCGTGAATCTCGAAGAACGCATCCAACAACTCCGATCTGAAGTCATTCTCATGGCTCGCAAGTCCCAGGCGATCTTCAGCAAGGCCGTCGATTGCCTGAATTCCCGGGACGAATCCCTGGTGCAGACGGTCCGCGACCTCGACCACGAGATCGACGACATGGAAGTGCGCCTTGATCGCGCCTGCCTGGAGCTGCTGGCCCTCCAGGAACCCTACGCCTTCGACTTTCGTTTCGTCTTCAGCGTGGTCAAGATGATCAAGGACTTCGAGCGGGTCGGCGACGAATCCAAGACCGTCGCCAAATGGGCGCCGAAGCTGCCCGCGGCGCCCGACCAGAACATGCAGGAGCTGGCCAATCGCGCCGGCGAAGCCCTCGCCACCGCGGTCCAGGCGCTCGTCGACGAAGACCGGGCCCTGGCCGAGAAAGTCATGCAGATCGAATTCACGGTCGATGAAATCGAAGACCGCATCATCGAAAATGCCGGCTCCCTGGCCGAGGCCTTTATCGCGAAAGCGCTGGAACGGGTCGGCGACCTGGCCACCAACGTGGCCGAGGACGTCATCTTCATGGTCAGCGCGAAAGACGTTCGCCACGGTCACTTCGAGCCGCCGAAGGGCTGATTCGCCCCCCGCGGCTTCCGTCTCGTTCCACAGCATCGCCGTCATTTCGCGAGTTCCGTAATTCGTCGCTTCGCCCTTCACGCTCGCTCAACTTCAGTATAGAAATTGAGCGCGCACGAATACCTGGCGGGTATCGATCTTCGAACCGATGAAATCGTTGAGCACCAGCGTATCGTTGGGGCCCAGTCCGAAATTCGCTTTGATCGCCGTGTTGTTTTCCAGCTGCGTCTCGATTGTATCCGCGTTCGCGGTCGAAACCCCGGCGCCGGTGTAGCGGTCGAAGACGTTTGTGCGATATTCGCGGCCCGTCTGGTTCGTACCGTACAGCTCGCTCACCCCGATCGAAACCCGAAAGAAATTCGCCACGGACGACGGAAAGTACGTAAGGCCGTACAGAATATTGTCGTAACGGCCTTCACCGTGATCGATGTTGTTATCAGCGGTCGAAAGCGAAAGATTTCCGAACTGGCCGTCCGCCGCGTCCAGAGCCAGTGCCTGGCCCGCCCACGAAGTGCGCTCCACCGGAGAAAACTTCGAGGAAAGGCTGGTCGTCGACGTCCCGTGAATCACCCGGCCGAAGGCGCCGAAATTCTTAAAACGCACGTGCGCGAAGATATAATTCGCGAAGCCCCGGGCGTCGCGATTGTCCACCCGACTCAGCGTATCGTTGACCGAAGCGCCGCCGGTTCCCGGCTGCAGTCGCCAGGTGGTTACGTGGCCGCGTTTGTCCAGACGGGTGATGTGTCCCAGACCCATCGTAAACATAAATTCGCCCAGGTCGATTCTCAAGTCGGTCTCAATGCCGTAACTCACGTCCTGTTTCGCCCGCGCATCGCCTTCGCGATACAGGATATCGAACGTGGAGGGCGTACCGGAAACGTCCGCCGAGAAAAAGCGGGTCTCTTCGTCGCTCACGCCCTGAAAATTGTGCAGGCGAAACGGCGTCGATATCGCCCAGTTGATCGTCCTGTTGGTACCGGTCGGCACGACCGAGAAGATGCCGTAGAGGTCCAGACCGTAGCTGTCGCCCTCGCCTCGCGCGAGATTCTGCTCGGTGGTGTTCTGGATATTCTCCGCGTTCTGGTGGTGATAGCTTTCGCCGTTGCCCAGCAAAACATGCAGTCCCAGGTAATCGCTTCTGTGAATAAAGGAAATGCCCAGGTCGGTCGAGCTCGACATGCCGACTTTTTCCGTGGCCGACTGATCGATATAACGATGATCCCAGTAGCGCTGCAGCGAAACGCCGTCCTGCGCGTCGACCATCGGCACGTGCTGTTGCCCGAAACGAAAACTATTTTTACCGTACAGGCGGTCCAGAAAAGGCAGCGGAATATAAACGTAAGCGTACTTGAGGTTTACGTCGTTGTCGTTGTCCTCGGCGCAGCTGCTGCCGCAGCCGTCGGTCATTTCGGCGGCGCGCGCGATGTCGGTCGTAATGCGCAGGCCCCAGCCTTTATAGTCGCCGTCGGTTACACCGCCGCGAAAGTTTACGTAGGCCCGGTTGACCCGAAAGCCGGCGCTGTCCTGCTTGGGACCGCTCGCGTCCGGGCGACTGATCTGGTCGTAGTCGTTCAGTTCGTACCCGGTAAAGATTACGCCGTCGATCTTAAACTCGTAGCCCGGCAGCCGGGAGAGAATCTTGCCCTCTTTTCGGCCCCGTTCCAGCCAGTTGTCGTCCTGTTCTGTCGAATCCTCCGTATAATCCTGGCTCCCGGCGTCCGGGGCCGCCTCTTTCGTTTCCGCCTGCGGCCACAGCGGGGTGGCGGCCATCAGCAGGCCCGCCAGCAGACCGGAAATCTTTCGAATCTTCATGTATCCATCTACTCCTGAATTTAGTTCAGCTAAGATTGGACACTCCTATCGTGTCAGATTTGTTACAAAACCAGGTCGTACGTGATTTAGCTGTCACGGAAAGATCATTCTCCAGTCACAATTGATGCTGGAGCGTCATCCAGGGTCGGGAATCATTCGTTTGGATTACGTTAGCGCGGCAAATGAGTGTCTAAAAACGCACGAAGTCAGGGGCCCGCGCTACCCGTTCGCCAGCGCTCCCCCGTGCGGCGCGAACTTCGCGGAGAATCAGGATTATGTCGTATTTTTGGACGCCGGCTGATCGCCGTATCGCTTCAGTAGAGAAACTGGGCGCGCACGAAAACCTGACGGGTGTCAATCTTCGAACCGATGAAGTCGTTCAATACCAGCGTGTCGTCCGCGCCGAATCCCAGATTCGCTTTGATCGCCGTATTGTTTTCCAGCTGCGAAGCGATGGTGGCCGTGTTGCCGGTCGACGAACCCGCGCCGGTGTAACGTTCGAAGACGTTCGTGCGATATTCGCGGCCTGTCTGATTCGTGCCGTACAGCTCGCTCACTCCGATCGAAATCCGAAAGAAATTCGCCACCGCCGAAGGAAAGAAGGTCACGCCGTAGATGATATTATCGTAGCGCCCTTCGCCGTGATCGATGTTGTTGTCGGCGGTCGAAAGCGAAAGATTTCCGAAGCGGCCGTCCGCCGCGTCTAAGGCCAGCGCCTGGCCCGCCCAGGACGTCCGCTCTACGGGAGAAAACTTCGAGGAAAGGCTGGTCGTCGACGTGCCGTGAATCACGCGACCGAAGGCGCCGAAGTACCTCCAGCGCACGTGCGCGAAGATATAATTCGCGAAACCGCGCGCGTCACGATTCTCGACTCGATTCAGTGTAGCGTCTACCGCATTCGCGCCGCTTCCCGGCTGCAATCGCCAGGTGGTTACGTGGCCGCGTTTGTCCAGTCGGGTGATGTGCCCCAGACCCATCGTGAACAGAAAATCGCCCAGGTCCACCTGCAGATCCGTTTCAATCCCGTAGCTCAGGTCCTGCTTCGCACGCTTATCGCCTTCGCGGTACAAAACGTCGAATGTGCTCGGGCCGCTTGAAACGTCGGCCGTAAAAAAGCGCGTCTCTTCATCACTCACGCCCTGAAAATTGTGCAGGCGAAACGGAGTCGAAATCGCCCAGGTGACCGCCTGATTCTTGCCAGTCGGCACCACTGAAAACATCCCGTACAGGTCCAGACCGTAGCTGTCGCCTTCGCCCCGCGCCAGGTTCTGCTCGCTCGTATTCTGAATATTTTCCGCGTTCTGGCTGGCGTTCGATTCGCCGTTGCCCACCAGGACATGCAGGCCGATATAGTCGCTCTCGTGTATAAAGGCGACTCCCAGATCGGTGGAGGACGACATGCCCACTTTTTGACTCGCCGCCTGATCGATATAGCGATGATCCCAGAAGCGTTGCAGCGATACGCCGTCCTGCGCATCGACGATCGGCACGTGCTGCTGCCCGAGACGCACGCTGTTCTGTCCGAGCAGGCGGTCCAGTAACGGCACCGGGATATAGATATAAGCGTACTTCAGATAGATAAGCTGATCGTTGTCTTCGCTGCAGCTCGCGCCACAACCGTCGCCTTCTTCGGCCGCGCGCACCGCGTCGGTCGAAATGCGCAGTCCCCAGCCTTTGTACTCGCCTTTCGTCACCCCGGCCCGCAGGTTGATACGCGCCCGGCCTACCCGAAAGCCGGCGGCCTCCTGCTTCGGTCCGCTCGCGTCCGGCCGATTCACCTGGTCGTAATCGTTTAGTTCATAGCCGGTAAAAATTACGCCATCGATCTTAAACTCATAGCCCGGCAGCCGCGAAAGAATCTTACCCTCTTTGCGGCCCCGCTCCAGCCAGTTGTCGTCCTCCCCGGATGCGTCCGACTCGCCGGCCCGGGTCGAGCTTTGACTGGTTTCGGGCTGGCTCCACAGCGGGCCGAAGACCCCAATCGAGAGAAAACAAATAGCTCCGATCAGGCCGGTGAATGCGCGTAATATCATACGGATTTCCATTAAGTATGCGCCAGGTTGCCGATCCCGGCGAAAAATCGGAAAACATACGAAGCCGGCTCCAGAAGATCCGCCACTCTTTCCGGCCAGCGGCGACCCTCCGAGATTCAAAAATTGCCGTGAAACCGCGAATCTTTGTAGATTGTGAAACGAATGGGCCGATTGGGGCAAAATATTACCAGTTCAGCAACAGCCTCTGTCAAAATTTGAGTTTTGACTTGACGATAGTGCGGCGCACCAAGAGGATGACGCATCGCATCAGAAAGCAGTGCGGAGGCTCTTATGTCAGATAGCAAACCGACCTTTTCCGACAGCCCGGCCGCCCCGGAATGGAATGCCGTTTCGAGGGCTATCTCCGGAGCATCCCCGGCTGCCGCCGGCAAGCGCAGCCTGCAGCTCTGGAATCTGTTGAGCGAAGCCTCAGCAATCATCGATGATATCGGGACGACGCTGCGCAGCAATCGAGACCAGGCCCGCGAAAACGCGCGCGCCGCAGCGGACGCCACCAGTCCGGAAGCGAAGCGGCTGATTGAACTCGTGCGCGATATGCACTCGCACGCCCTGCAGGATTCAGAACAGCGGCGCGAACCGGCGAATCGCATGAGCCGGATCTTTGAACTGGAAGCGGAAGTCGAGACCGAAGCTCAGCGGTGACGGTAGACCAGACCGGCCAGCGGTCGGTAGACCTCGTAATTGCCGCCGATGCGGTTCATCGTGAGGTCCAGCTCTTCTACCAGCATATGCCGGATGCCGTTCACGTTCTGGTGTGCGACCACGTAGCGGCCTTTTCCCAGGACTTCGAGCACGATCGAGGTATGGTCCGGATTCCCGATATTAAAGCGACGGACGCGCTTGCGCCCCTGGTCGTCGACGTCGCGTAACTCCAGACGTAGCTCCCGGAACTGCAGAATGTCGCCAGGGCGCACGGCCTCGCTCTGGCCCACTTTGCGACCGTATTCGAAGGTTCGTTTCCAGAAGGCCCCGTTCAAATCCAGCGCCGACTGCGCCGCGTCCCAGCACTCGCCCCGACCGATCGACACGCCTTTCTTCGAACGAATGTACTTCGCGATCCGCGGGCCCAGGGCCAGTTCGCGGTCGGTCGGTTTATAGCTATCGGTCACCTGCAAATCGAGATAGGCGATGCCTTCCAGCCGCCCCACGTTTTTCTGAGAGCCGAAGAAAGTCAGACGATAGACCCCGGTTCCACGGGAAAAGAGCAAATCAACGTCGAAAGCCCCGCCGGAACCCGGATGCAGATGCACGGCGCCGTCACCCCGGGGAGATTGCACCTGAATCATTACGTGCCGAAAGCTGGTCCGGCCCGCGAGAGCGATTTTACGACCGACCTGCGCCGGTGGAACCGCCTTTAGAGTCAGATTGTCCTGCTGTTTGGAATAGTACTTGAGGGTGGCCGCGTTCTGCTGAGCGAGCAAGGGCGCGGTCGCCGGACCTCCCGCATAAGAACCCGCCGCCAGAATCAACCCCAGGCAGAGCGCGGGAATCCTTATCCCTCGTCGCGAGAGCGCGTTCGGGCGGCGTTTCTCAATCGAAAGCATATTACACAGTAGACGATCGAGGCCCGTCCGCCGGCCAGTTTTTTTTGACGCTTGACAGTTCCCGGGATCGAAGCTGTGCTCCAGTATGCCTGTATCCATCGCACGTAATATTGTTTTAGTAGTGTTAACGGGGCTTGCAATCCCCGCCTGCGCCGTATTCACCTCCCTGTCGAATGCTTCGGATTCCGTCTCGACGGCTCTGGGCGGCGCATCGACGTCTCTGGAAAGCATTTCGACTTCGCTGGAATCGATTTCGGGTTCCCTGGCCAGCTCCAGCGGCTCTTCGAGCGGAGACGACGAAGAAGAGGAACAGGAAGACGAAGCCTTTCGGCGCGATGTGCGCAGCTATACCGCGGCCTTCGCCCGCCAGGGCGGCACAGCAGCGCAGTACGAATATGAAATCGCCCGCATCGCCCGGTTGCACGGTCTGGTGAACTGGCGCACCCAAAAAGCCGCCCTGACCTTCGAAGCGGTGGGCGCTGGACTCCAGGCGGCGGGATTATCGCGCGAAGACGTCGCCGAACGCTTCGGAACGCTCGCCCCCCGGGCGCGGGCCCATCTGCTGGTCGGCTTTGATCGCGAAGCGCGCAGTTGATCGAGCGCTCGCCGCGCTCGTCGCCTTTCTATTTTTAGCAACTCCGGGCATCCCGGATCCGGCGAAAGGACGGCCGACCGCCGGCGATTCATCCGAACGCTGCTACCGGTCAGCGTGGTCCGGCCGGTCCGGGAGCAGCCTGTACGCCGAAGCCTTTACTCCCCGCCGGCCCGATGCACCGGCAACGGAGGCGCAGCCAACCGCCGACGATGCGCCGCCGGAGAAAGCCCGCACAGGCAATGGACGCGAAGCACGTGGCTATTACGAAATCGTATACGCCGACGCCAATATTGGCGCTTCGAGCGGCGGCCACTCCGCGTTGAAATTCAGGAATACCATCTATCACTATCAGATGTACGCAGACGGGATCTTTCGGCTGGTGCGCGAAGATTGGTCCGAATTCCGAAGCCTCTATAACGAACGCGAAAATCGCACCCTGGGTTTGCGCACCGTGCATTTACCCGCGGCGCAGCTACGCCGACTTGAAGATTTCTTCGCCCTGCGATTTCTCGTTCAGTTGCGCCACCTGGATTTTTATTCCGAACTGAACCACGAACTGGAATTGTGGCGGGCGCTTTCCGCGTCGCCGCAGTCGCCGCGCGTGCCGATTCCCGGCTACGGCCTCTTCGCTTCCGACCGGAAGCGCGCGGAGCAAATCGCTTCTGCTTCGCCTGCCCTCGATGCCGATGGCGGTCAGCTACTTAATGCGCACCTTAATGAGAATGCCGGCGGCGGCGCTCTGGCCGAAGTGCTGGCCGCCCGCCGGGCCGCGATTCAGCTGCGACTGCGCGCCGATCTGGGCGAAGCTCTGTCCACCGCTCCGTTGATCGGGCCGGCGTATCCGGAAGCCGGCGAGATATTCCAGCCGGACCGGGTACCGCTGCGGCCGGAACTCTTTTCACGGAGCGTGCGCGCCGACCTGGCGGAGCTTGCGGCGCTGGATGTACTGGAACGCGGCCTGCCGCTCCGCGACGAAGCGTTAATGGATGCATTCGACGGCTTCGCGAGCGAAGCGCCGACCGGCCTCCGGGATTCTGAACGCGCCGCGCTGCTGGCCTTTCGCGCTCAGCTGGGCGACGAAATTCTGGACCTGCTGCGATCGCCCGCGGAACGACGCGGCATAGATCGCGGCGCGACGCTGCTTTTGAATATCGCACGCCATCGGGCGTTAAGCCTGTCATTGAGTCGCGATCGCCTGCTGACCCTGGATCCCTTTCCCGCCCGCAGGGTGCGGGTCACGGCCGCGGCGATTCAACGCGAGCGCGGACTGGCTCATCGTCTCGCGGCCCGCGCCAGGCGTGTGGCTGAGCATACGCGTAGCTACGTTTTCACGGCGCGGGGCGGGCTCAACGAGCGACGTTACAATCGCCTGGAGGCGGACGCCGGGCGGGCCTTCGAGATTCAACGCGGCGCACGCGAACGCGGTTATTCGATTCGCGTCGCCCGCTCGCCGATGATCCCCGGCGAAGCCTATGCAGCTGTATTTCCTCTGCCGGCGGCGGCTCTGCCGGCAAGCTGGGCCGATTTCGTGAAAAGCGGCGACGGTCTTGCAACGCGCGAAGCGCAGGCCCGCATACGAAGGGACGCATATCTGGAAACGCTACGCCGCGGCTACGACTATCACCTGATCCGCAAGAACTGCGTAACTGAACTACTACTCAGCATTGAAGCGGGCGGCGGCGTGCCGGCTGAAATGGACCTGAAGCATCGCCTGCGATTTATTCCGTTCGTCGCCTTCGATCTTTTTGCTCCAGTCGAACGGGCGAATGCGAATGCGAATGCGAATGCGAATGCGAATGCGAATGCGAATGCGAGATCAGACGCGGACGCCGGCCTCAATTCCTCGTCCAATCTGCGCTGGCTGCCTTCGCATCGCAAGCGGCGACTCGCTGGTTTGCTGGAACGCGAAGGACCGCTGGCCGCGCCCCGCGAAAGTTTCGCGACGAATTCGACGATCTATACGCCCCGCGCGAAAGATACCGCCTTTCTCCTCTTTACCGACGACGTCTTCTGGCCGCGGCCGCTGTACGGCGCCGCCAACCTGAGCTACGGAGTAGCGACCGCCGGCGCAGGAGTGTTCAGCGCTCCCTTCGATCGCGGCGCGCGACTCAGGTCTGGACTGCGCGGCGCCCTCTTCAGTCTGCCGGAGCTGGTCTGGTTCAATATCCGCAAAGGTTCGTACGATTTTCCCGAAGAGCCTGCCGCCGCACCCTAGACTCAAAACAATGACGCAATCGTCGCTTCAACGGAAGCCGGCGGCCAGATCTTCCAATTCGCGGTCGTAGTCCGCGATCTTTCGCGACCAGCTGTGCCGCGCCGCCAGCTCCGCGATCTCACCGCGCGTCGCGGCGTTACGCCAGCCTTCCGGCGATTGCAGCATCGCCGCCAGGCGGTCCAGCAGCTCTGAGTTGCCTTCGTATAAAAAACGCGCCTGACCATCGACGTGCTCGGGATAGGCCAGACGCCGCGGCAAAAGCGGATAGCAGCCGGCGGCCATCGCCTCGACGACCGCCGCACCGAAAAAATCGTGGTGCGAAGTCACCGGGCACAGATCGCAGGCCAGAAGCCATCGCATGTATTCTTCGCGGGTCGCGGCCGCCTCGAAGCGTACGATTTCGTCGCGCAGCTCGACGCGCGCCCGTTCAAAGATCGGCGGCGTTTCGCGGAAGCCCTGCCCGAGCACCGCCAGGCGAAAGCGCACGCCCCGCGCTTTCAGAGCGAAGAGCACGCCGAAAAAATCTTCGGGATTCTTGTCGTGCTCGCGACGATGATTCCAGAGGATCAAGGGCGGATCTGTCTCTGACGAATCATCGCCAGGTACGCGGCGCGCGGCGCGGGCCGCCGCAGGCCCGGGTAATTCCAGACCAAGCGTTAACACCCGGCTCTTCGCACTCAGCGAGGCGGCGGCGGACGCTTCGCGAAAATCGGGGAAGCGACGCGGAAACGCAAGCGCCTGCTCGAGGAAATCGTCGCGATGAAAACGCGAATTGAAATAGATGCGATCGGCGGCCAGAGCCGACGCGTAATTGATAAACGCGTAGTGTTCGTCGCGACCCCGCCCCTCCGCCGGCGCACGCGCCGGATACGAAAACTGGTTCTCATGAAAATACAGAGCCGTCGGAATCGCGGCGGTTAAGCGTCGTGTATATGCGAGGAAGCCGCACAGATCGAGCATATCTGTCGCCAGGAGCATTTGCGGACGCGCATCCGTAGTGACCGCATCGCGCGCGCTTCCGGGCGAAAAATTTGCGCCGTAGCGTTCCATGAAGGACCGCGCACAGCTGATCGCACCTCCGTGCATGCGCCACTTCCAGTTCCGCCCGGGTAGAGTAATCAACACAACGCGGTGCTTGCTGTATTTTTTGAAACTCCGCGCCCATTGCTCGTGCGATCCAGAGAAAAATGGTTCGATCAGCGCGATTTCCATTTGATTTTTTTCAAAAACGAGCGTCTTTTTCGTCTGTTAACTTACAGGATTGAATTTGAACATCGACAGACACAGTTCGGCCGTATCGATTCACAGCGTGAAAACGATCGGCGGCCGCCCCGAAAACGCGCGCAATCCCGCGCACCCCTCCCGCATGCTGATCGTCGACGACGACGAAGAGATGCGCAAGCTGTTCGCGAAACACCTGGATCCCGCCGGCTACGAACTGACTCTCGTCAATAACGGTAACGACGCGCTCGATGCGGCCACCACGAACGATTTCTCCGTGGTTTTGACGGACCTCAATATGCCGGGCATGGATGGCCAGGAATTGATCGATCGCCTGAAACAGCTTCCGCGGCCTCCGGTGATCATAGTTCTGACGGCCGAAGATACGGTCAACACGATCATTCAGACGATGCGCAAGGGCGTTTTCGACTATTTAATCAAACCCGTGCAGCGCGAAGACCTGCTCCTGAAAACCCGCCGGGCGATGGAAGTCAGCCGGCTTGTGAACCTGGAGCACCACGTCGAAGAAGAACGTCGGATTCGCACTGAACGCCAGTTGGAGTGGACGCTCTGGAAACAGAACGTCATGAACCGCGAGAACGATCGACTCGATCGAAATCTCTTTCAGAATCTGCACACCAGCTTCTCCCAGGGAGCCGGCTTCGGCGTTTTATTATCGCTGATCCAGGCTCTGAGCGATCTCGCCGAAGAACGTCCGGACGGCTTTCTGATCGAACACGAAGTCATGGAAATGGTGCGGGAAGGCGCTTCGTACGCCGAACGCTCGCTGGCCATCTTCGAAGATATCTTTCAGTTGGTTTCCGAAGACATCGCAACCCGACCGATCACCCTGGTCGAAATGCACGAACTGCTGCACGGCATCATCGAAGAAAACGAACGCTTTATCGCCCTAAAAGAGCAGGCCGTTTTGCTGAGCGATTGTCCGCTGAGCTTCGCCGACTACCGCGTGGAGGTGCACGAAGAATACATCGCTTCGGCCTTCACCGAATTGCTCAAAAACGCTCTGAAATTCGCGCCCGCCGGCAGCCAGATCCTGGTTTTGATGCGCAAAGACAACGATCGGGTTTTTATATCGTTTATGAATCAGGCCACCAGAGTGCGGCGCGGCGGCTCGGACCAGGGCGAGGTAGAAGGCATCCCGGCTGAATACGAGCGACTGGTCTTCGAACCCTTTTTTCGCATCGTCAAGACCGTCGACGAACGTTTCGAAACGATCGACAACGGCCTGGGCCTGACCCGCGCCCAGAAAATCATTCTGCGCCACAATGGATCGCTCGCGCTTTTTAATGTGCAAGATCACATCGGCGCGGGTTTACGGGTGAACGCGGAAATCGAATTGCCGCTGCTCAAAGCCGCAAGCGCTTAATTCGATTAGGCGACGGGTTCCTCGAGCTCCTGTCCCTGCTGCTGTTCGGCCCGACTGCGCATCGTAACGGTGTCCACAATTTCCACGTTCGTATCCGCCGGGATCTCTTCGTGCGCGAGCACGGTGAAATTGCGCGCGGGAAACAAACGTTCCATAATATAGAAGACGCCCGCGCGAATGGCGCGACTGCACAGAAATATCGGGTGACGACCTTCGCTGATGGCGGTCTGGCAGTGTTCGGTCAGGGCTTCGCGTAAAGCCACCTGGAATTCGGGACGCAGCGCCATAACGAAACCTTCTTCCGGATCTCGGTGGATTCCCTCGCGCAGTCGCCGATCGATATTCGGATCCACCGAGATCGCCTTGAGAGTGTTCTTGTCGTCCACGTATTCGCCGACGATCTGACGGCTCAGGTTCTGACGCACCGCTTCGGTTAAGAGATAGGGATCGCCCTGGGTCCGCTCGGCGTGATTGGAAATCGATTCGAGAATGCGCACCATATTGCGAATTGAAACGCCTTCCTTGAGCAGGCTCTGCAGCACTGCCTGGACCTGACCGAGCGAAATCTTACGATCCTGCAACACTTCGTCCACGACGACCGGATTCTCTTCACGAATACTGTCGATGATGCTTTTGATTTCCTGGCGTCCCATAATATCCGAGCTGTTGGATTGAATGATGCTCGAAAGATGCGTTGCGATAACGGTCGACGGGTCGACCACGTCGTAGCCGCCGCCTTCCGCGTCGGATTTCTGATCCGGCGAAATCCAGTAAGCCTTCAAGTTGTAGGTCGGTTCGGTGAACGATTCCAGACCCTGCAGCTCCTGGCTCACGCGGCCGGTGTCGATGGCCATCAACTGGTCGGGTTCCAGCTTCGAACCGCCGATGATGCTGCCCTGGAGTTTGATCGCGTATTCGTTCGGATCCAGATTCATATTGTCGCGAATGCGCACCGGCGGCACGATCAGGCCGCTTTCCATGGCGAAGCGTTTGCGCAATCGCGAGATTTGATCCAGCAGCGTTCCGCCCGATTTGGGATCCACGAGCGGAATCAAATTGTAGCCGATTTCCACTTCGAGCGGCTCGGTGCGCAAATGTTGCAGATACGATTCGGGTTTGCGTTCTTCGCTTTTTTCGGCTTCGCGTTGTTCTTCCGCCTGCTTTTCGGTCGAAAGCCCCTGCTCAATGCGCGTGCCCAGATAGATCATCAGCGCGCCGAGGCCGGCCATGGCGATCAACGGAAAGCCGGGAATCAAACCGGCCAGAATCAGCATAGCGCCGACGGTATATAAGAGGCGCGGATTGCCCAGCAGCTGCTTGCGGATGTCCGTGGGCAGAGCCTCTTCGCCGACGCTACGCGAAACGATGACGCCCGTCGCCGTCGAGATCAACAGCGCGGGAATCGAGGAGACCAGACCGTCGCCGATCGTAAAACGCGTATAGATTTCGGCGGCGTCGCCGAAGGTTTCGCCGCGAATCGAGACGCCCACGACCAGGCCGCCGATGATATTGATCGCCGTGATAATCAGGCCGAGGCGAACGTCCCCCTGCACGAATTTCGAGGCACCGTCCATGGCCCCGTAAAAACCCATTTCTTTTTGCAGACCTTCGCGGCGACGACGCGCTTCGCCTTCGTCGATATAGCCCGCCGAAAGATCGCTGTCGATGGCCAGCTGCTTACCGGGCAACGAATCCAGAGCGAAACGCGCGGCGACTTCGGAAACCCGCGTGGCGCCTTTGGTGATGACCATCACCTGCACCAAGACCAGCACGAGAAAGATGATAATCCCGATCACCAGTCCGCCGGTGCTGCCTCCGCCGCCGACGACGAAAGTACCGAAAACCTTGATCAACGCCGACGATGCGTTTTCGCCTTCCGAAAGCACCAGTCGGGTGGTCGAAACATTGACCGCCAGACGAAAGATGGTCGTTACCAGTAGCAGCGTCGGAAATACGGAAAAATCCGCCGGATTGTTCGAAGCCAGCGCCGTGAGTAAAATCAGAATCCCGGACAAAAGCGAAATCGCGATCAGGCCGTCGAGCAGATAGCCGGGCAGCGGAATGACGATCAGCGCCAGAACGAAAACGACCCCCAGGCCGACGACGGCGTCCGCGTTGTTTAAGTATTTTCGCAGGTTGACTAAGATATCGTTCATATTGAATTCTGTATTTTAATTTCGTTCGAATATATCGTCGGCGATCGTCGCTCAGCTCGCGGCGGCTCCACTGCGAAAGCGGTCCAGGCGCGCGAAGACCAGGCTCACGACGCGATAGAGGGTTTCCGGGATTTCCTGGCCGACTTCGACTTCGCTGTACAGGACCCGGGCGAGCTGCGGGTTTTCCTGAATCGGAACCTGGTTTTCCTGACCGATCTTGCGAATTTGAAAGGCCAGATTGTCGGTGCCCTTCGCGATGACCAGCGGCGCCTGAGCCACCGACTGATCGTATTTCAAGGCGACGGCGTAGTGCGTGGGATTCGTCACGATCACGTCGGCGCCCGGAACTTCGTCGAGCATATTGCGCTGGCGACGTAGATCGTAGGCGCGTTCCCGCTGACGCTGGCGGATCATGGGATCCCCCTCTTCGTCTTTGCGCTCGCGCTGCGCTTCGCTCACGGTCATCTTCAGGTTTTCCATGTATTCGAAGCGCTGGTAAAAAAAATCCGGCACCGCCAGCACGAATAAAATCAACGCGGCGACGACCAATAACTTAAACGCGACCCAGGCGAAGAGGGTGATCGCCTGGCTGAGCCCCATATTCGCCGACTTGAGCATCGGTAGATAGTCGTCGACGATCATGATATACGAAATCGCCGCGATCAAAATCACCTGTACGATGATCTTGAGCAGATTCACCATCGTGCGTCGCACCGGCAGGACCCGCTTGAAATCCGGAATCATACGCTCGAGTTTTACGGCCAGGGGCTGCAGCGTGAACAGCAGGCCGAACTGCGAAATGCTGCCGACGATCGCCATGATCATCGCGGCGATGCCGATCGGCGCGACGATGATCGCGCTGTACCAGAAGATGTGCATGGCCTCCGAGCGTACATGTTCGATGCTCAAATTGCCGATGGCTCCGAAGTCCATGCCCAGATAGTTCTGAAAGACGCCCGTGATCATGCGCAGCATGAAGGTGCCGCCGAAAAAAAGCGCGATTACGGTCCCGATCAAAACCGCGGCCGAAGTCACGTCCTGGGATTTCGGAACGTTGCCTTTGTCGCGCTCTTCGCGTTGCCGGCGTTCGGTCGGGTCTTCTGTCCGGCCTTCGTCCTCGGCGGCGAAACGCTGAAGATCGTACCGCGGCAGCGGCGGGCTGCTATCGAACGAAATGCGCATCTTCGCCGGATCCAGGGCGAAGAAGATTTCCGCCGTGACCGCGCTCATGATTCCGCCCCGCGCGGCCAGGATTGATACATTTCGCCCAGGCGATCGTACATCAATTGAAAGGATTCGAGCATCAGCGGAACGATCACCGGAATCAAAAACATCAGCACGACCACGCCGACTGAGATATTCAGCTGGATACCCATATTCATCAGGTTCATCTGCGGCGCCGCGCGCCCGAGCAGTCCCAGCATCAGCGAAGTGATAAATAAAATGCCGATCAGCGGAATGCCGATCTTGACGGCGGTCAAAAACATGATGCCGAAGGCCTGGTCCAGATACAGTAGAATGCCGCCCAGAGTCTGAATGTTCGGCAGCAATTCAGGAATCGCCTGAAACGAAAAACCCAGCGCGCGAATCATGTGCAGGTAGGCCGGAACATAGTGCCCGTCCATAACGAAGGGCACGTATAAAAACAAAAGAATGCCGATCGTATTTTTCAGCGTACCGAGCAGCGGAATCGAAACCTGAGACTGCGGGTCCAGGACTTCCGAAAAGCTGATGCCCATCTGCATCGAAAAGATTTCGCCGGTCAGCTGGAACGCCGAGAAGATCACGAGAATCATAAAACCGATGACGATGCCGACGAAGGCCTGCGAAATCACTGCCAGCGCGAATTCGATCGTGGTATCCGGCAGCGCCGGCAGATAGTTGACCGCCGCCGGATACAGTAACGCCGCCAGCAAGACCGAGAGCATCATCCGGGTTCGGTAACCCACGGATTCCGTATTCAGCACCGGAGCGATAAACACCAGTCCGGCGGCGCGAGCCAGGATCAAAAAGAAGAACTGAATACTGTCGCTGAAACCTTCCATGAATATATTAGAATAATATCAATCGCAAGTACGCGCGATTGCGGCCGCTGAATGCGTCAGCAACCGCTGCATCGGGCGCATCGCATTGCGTCCGCGCCCGCTCAAATATTAAAACCCCTGGATCAAATCGTATACGCGAATGGTATAGTCCATCATCGTATTGAGCATATACGCGAAAAAGAAGGCGATCGCCAGAAAGACCGCCACCAGCTTCGGCACAAAGGTCAGAGTCTGCTCCTGGATTGAGGTCGTGGTCTGCAAAATCGAAATCAAGAGACCCACGATCATACTCAAGATCAAAATCGGCGCGGCGATCTTGAGTGTAACCAGCAGGGCTTCCTGCACCAGCCAGATAACGTCGGCTTCCAGCATCAGGCGCCCCCGTACGATTTCACGAGATTATAGGTGATCAAATGCCAGCCGTCGACCAGGATGAATAGAATGATCTTGAATGGCAGCGAGATCATCGCCGGCGGCAGCATAATCATACCCATCGACATAAGGGTCGAAGCCACGACCAGGTCGATGACGATGAAAGGAATAAAGATCATGATTCCGATGATAAAGGCCTTCTTGATTTCCGAGAGCATGAAGGCCGGAATCAGAATATAGGAATCGATGTCGTCGACGCTTTTGATGTCCTCGGCTTTTTTGCCGGCGAGATTCACGAAGAGCCCGATTTCTTTGGCGCCGTCTTTACCGATCTGCAACACCATGAATTCGCGAAAGGGTTTGATGCCGTCTTCGAAAAACTTTTCCGTGCCGATCTGCCCGTTCACATAGGGTTGCAGCGCGGACTCGTTGAATTTGCCGATGGTCGGCGCCATAATAAACATCGTAATGAAAATCGCCAGACCGAAGAGCACCTGGTTGGGCGGCATATTCTGAAGCGAAAGCGCGCGGCGCACGAAGTCGAAGACGATGATCACTTTCGTAAAAGCGGTGATCATCATCACCAGCGCCGGCGCGAGACTCAAGAGCGCGAGCATCAGAATCAGGATCAGCGACAGCGAAGCTTCCTGGCCGTCCTGGGCGCCACGGACGCCTTCGATAACGGGGATCGTAAAATTGCCCGGCAGCTGGGCGTGCAATTCGACTGCCGGCAGACACAACAAAAAGCCGATCGCCAGAGTCAGCAGAGCCGGCAGCGTCGCCCGGAGCCGGGGTGAGCGAGCGACTGGCGTCCGGCGCATAGCTATGGCCCGCTCCGAACGCGGCTGGCGCCCGCGGCCCCCAGTTTGCGTTGCGGCCGGCTGCGCAGTGGATTTCATAATAGAATTCAGGGACTTCAGCATGGCCGGTCTTCCGCCCGGAGAGGGGACATAATACACCCGGTACGCCTGGCCAGGAAAAAGTACAAGTCTTTTTCTGCGATATTGTCGATAATCGCGGCCCCATTGCAGGCGCCGGGGGCCGCGCAAGCCGGCCGCTGCCCGGCTCCCCGGCGGCCGTCGGGAGGCCCGCCCCGGAAAAATCCGACTCCGCAGTCCCAGGCGAGCGATCGGTGGTCGCGGGCAATCGACAGAGCGCCCGGATCGCGACCTAATCCTTTTGGCCTATTTCGAAAGCTCGCGGGGCCTAAAATCCTGGCCCGGACGAAGCTAACGAAATTTTATTACTGTTATTTCTGCGAATTCTAAATCTTTTCCGGCGATTCGGTGTCTATTACAGTGTATGAACGCCATGCAGAAAGCCGGCCCGCCAGAAGAACCCGATACCACATCTCGCCTGTTGCGCGAAGACGGAGGGTTGCTCGCGACGATCATTGACTCCATTCACACCGGAGTGGCGGTCGTGGATCCGCAGGGACGCTTCGTACACGTCAACCAGGCCTACTGCGATATTCACGCTCTCAGCAGCCGCGAACTGGTCGGCCAGCGCTACATCGAAAAGATCGCCTTCTCGGAAGAGCAGGCCTATCTGCGCGATATTCATGACGCCGTATTTCACGGGCTGAACGTGCGACCGCACGAAGTCCGCGTGCATCGTCCCGACGGCCGCGATGTCTGGACCGAAATCGCCTGCCGTTTGATCGCGCACGGTGAACACAGTTTTTGTCTGATCTCGGTGCAGGACATCACCGAACGCAAGCAGCTGGAACAGGGACTGCAGTCGCTCGCGACGACCGACTCGCTGACCGGCATTGCCAATCGTCGCCATTTCTTCGAACTGTCGGCGCGCGAAATGAAACGCGCGCAGCGCAGCGGAAAACGACCGGCGTTGCTGATGATCGATCTGGATAATTTCAAAGAACTCAACGACGCGTGCGGACACGCCGCCGGCGATCGCGTCTTAACCCACTTCGCCGCGGTCTGTCAGGCATGTCTGCGCGAAACCGACGTCTTCGGTCGCCTGGGCGGCGAAGAATTCGCGGTACTCCTGCCGGAAACCGAAAGGCGCAAGGCGCGCCAGATCGCGGACCGGCTGCGCGAATCTTTCGCGGCCTCGTGCGCGGATCTACGGGACGGAGCCGAAATGCTCCCGGCCCGGGGCGATGCCGCGACCGAAGATGCGAAAAAAAGCCCGGGCGCCTGCACGGTGAGCATCGGCGTCGCGATGGTCGGCCCCGAAGAAAGTTCCGTAGAGCCGGCCATGCACCGGGCGGACGAAGCGCTGTATTGCGCGAAAGAAGCGGGCCGCAATCGGGTAGCCGTTTCGAATTCACCGCCCTCCGAAGGCTAATCGCGGAACATAAATTCCAGTTTTTTTTAGCAATTCGCGCGGCGGTCTCTTGTTATAATAACAGGAGCTGAGTTCTGCATTCACGAATGACCGGAGTTTCTGATTCCAATCTTCCCGCACGGCTTGAAGCCGTGGACCCGACTTGCGATCGCGCCGGCTCCGGCGCAGGCGCACCCAATTCCGGAGCCAGAAGCCAGGACCAGAACGCTCAAAGCCTGCACGAACGCTTCCCGGAAATCGCGGATCGCGAGCAGCTCTTCGCGCAGTTGATTGAGGCGATTCAGCCTGGCGTTTGCCTGGTCAACACGGCCGGAAAAATCGTTCACGCCAACGCTTCGTGCGCCGGCCTCTTCGGCTACGAGCTTTCGGAGCTGATCGGCGAAAGCTTTCTGTGTGTGGTCAAGCCCGATCGCCGCGATACCATGCGTCATCTGCATGACGAAGTCATCCGCGGCAACCAGGTGCATCCTTTTGAAGCTCCGTTACTGCGCAAAGACGGCCAGGAAATCTGGACGCAAATCTCCAGCAATCGCCTGCAATTCGAGTCCGAGTACTTTCGCGTGATGTCCGTGGTCGACGTCACCGAACGCAAACGTTTAGAAGAAAGTCTGCAGGTGCTCGCCACGACCGACCCGCTGACGGGCGTCGCCAATCGCCGTCATTTTCTGGAGCTGGCCCGCCACGAAGTGCTGCGGGGTCGCCGCCAGGAAAAGCTGCCGGCGGTACTGATGGTCGACCTGGATTTTTTCAAGCGCATCAACGACACCTGCGGTCACGCGACCGGGGACCGGGTGCTGATGGAATTCAGTCTGTGCTGCGAGCACGGCATTCGCGACAGCGATATTTTCGGACGCCTGGGCGGCGAAGAATTCGCGATCCTGCTGCCCGAACTCTCCGAAGACGCGGCCGCGGAAACCGCTGAACGCCTGCGCAAAAGCGTCGCAGCGCTTCCAGTGCCGGCGCCCGGCGGCGAAGTCTTTTTCAGCGCCAGCTTCGGCGTGGCCCGGGTCCTGCCGGGCGAATCGTCCGTAGAGCCGGCCATGCATCGCGCCGACGTGGCCCTCTACCGCGCCAAACACAGCGGACGCAATCGAGTCGAAGTCTATAGCGATCGTATGGATGAAGAGGATGCGGACGACGAAGCGCCCGCGACCGAGTTCGCCCGACGTCGCCGGGAGTCCGACGACTCAAGCGATCCGCGCAAATCGGCATGAGGGCTGAGCTGCCCTCAGCCCGGGGCAATCAGCACTTTGCCGCCGGTCATTTGTTTCGTATAATTCTGCACGGCTTCGCCGGCCTTTTCAAAAGAAAAACGAGCCCGCACCGTCGTTTCCATATCGGAAGCGATCATCCCCTGTACTTCCGATGACATCTTTTCCAGGCCCTCGGGACCCTGTTGTTCCATGTACGGCGAAAGCCAGAAGCCCTCGACCTGCTGGCCCATAAAAATCAAAACACCGGGGTTTAATTCGATGGCTTTGCCGGACAGGCCGCCGTACACCATAATGCGCGAGCCGCGGGGCATGCAGCCGGCGAGCACGCCCGTCTGGGGGCCGCCCACGGCGTCGAAGGCGAAAGTCGCGTTCTGTTTTTTGCAGGCGATCAACAGCTCGCGCTCGAAGCGTTCAGACGAACTGTCGATGATGAGATCCGCGCCGAGTTCTTTTAAGATATCCGCCTGTTCCTGGCGACGCACGATGTTGATACAGGGCATGTCCCAGGACTTCGCCATGCGGAAGAGCATCTGTCCCAGTGCGCCGGCGGCCGCATTTTGCACGACGGCTTTCGCGCCAGCTTTGCGCGCGATGTCGAGCATGCCGTAGGCGGTCAGCGGATTGACGAAGACCATCGATCCCTGCTCCTCGGAAATTTCGTCGATCAACGGCAGACAGCTCGTTGCGCCGGTGACCATGTATTCGGCCCAGCAACCGTCGCCGTCAAAGGGCGCCACGCAGGCCACTCGTTTCCCGACCAGACTGTCCGCGATGGCTCCGCCGCCGGATTTGACGACCGTGCCGCCGGCTTCGAAGCCGCCGATGACCGGCAGCTTTTTTTTGAATCCGTAATTGCCCTGCAGAAAGGCCACGTCCGAAGGATTGATCGGCGAAGCCGCGATTTTAACCAGCACTTCGTTTTCGCGCGGCGTCGGAACCGGCTTCGTTACGGCGAAGAGCTCAATATTCTCTGCGCCTTCGTTGTACGCCCGGAGTTCGGCCGCCTGCATGGTTTCGGGGATGTTGGATGACATAGGCGGGCAAAATTCCATGCGTCAGTACCCAGCACAAGATTTTTGTAATGCCCGCGCGTTCGATTCGTCTAATCAAACAGCGGCCGGCCGCGGCGAAAGCGGTTGCCTGGCCGGCGCAAGTTCATTACAAGGATTCATCATGCATCAGGCTTTATTCTCGACCCGTCGTATGTCGGACACACAGCGTTTCGCCGCTACTCTGTTGCTGCTCGCCGCCGTTCTGGGACTGGGTCTGCTCGCCTGTGAACCGGCGAACGGACAGCAACAAACGAGCGGCGGCACGGCGGAGATCGTGCTCAAACCCACGGCCCAGCGCGGCCAGGCGGTCTTCGCGGGCGGTTGCTTCTGGTGTATGGAACCCCCGTTCGAAAAGCTCGCAGGCGTGAAGGCAGTCTACTCCGGCTACACCGGCGGACCGGAAATCAGTCCCGCCTACAAAGCGGTCGCCTCCGGTCAGACCGGGCACGCCGAAGTCGTGCTGGTCGAATACGATCCCAAAAAGATTACATACGAAAAGCTTTTGTATACGTTCTGGCGCAGCATCAACCCGACCCAGGTCGGCGGACAATTCTACGACGTTGGACCGCAGTATCGCAGCGCGATCTTTTATCTGACACCGGAGCAAAAGCGACTCGCGGAAAAATCAAAACGCGAACTGGCGGCTTCAGGAAAATTCAAACAGCCGATCGCCGTTGTGATTGAGCCGCCGACCCGCTTCTGGAAGGCCGAGGAATACCACCAGGATTATTATAAAAAGAATCCCGCTCACTACGAACGCTACGCGAAGGGCTCCGGCCGCAAAGGCTATCTGAAACGCACCTGGGGCGTTGAATAAATCAGCCCCTGCGCAGATCGCGCGGCGTTTCGCGGCGCGCGCAACGCTTACGAATCGCCGCGGGGTTTGCGCTTCGCGCCGGCCAGGCGCCGCTTCTGTTGCTTGAGCAAATTCTTGAGAGCGATTTCGTCCGGCACCTGATCTTCCGGCACATCGACCGCGGCCGCCGGTTGCCTGCGACCGCCGGCGGGACGCCGTTCCAGCGGCAACTCCTCCTGCGCATCCGCGAATAGATCGGGAGCCGCTTCCGGTTCGAATGCGGAACCGACCGGGCCCGCTGTTGGTCCCGCCGCCGCGCCCGCCGCGACCGGCACCTGTCCTCGCAGCAGATCGCCGAAAGATTGCCGGGCCGGCCGGGTTCCGGCTCCTGATCGGCCGCGCTCATCGCCCGACACCCAGAAACGAAAGTCCGAGGTCTTAAAAACGTTTTGCAATTGATCCAATAGTGAAGTCGGCAGCGGACCGTTCACCGCCCGACGCGATTGCCAGATGCGTACGCGATCGGCGACCACGCCGTCGTCGATGGTCTCCAGCATCTGCACGCCCGAGTCCGAAACGCCGAGCACCATCAGCCGACCGGCCACGTCCACGATCTGTAGAAATTTACCCTGCACGAGCGGCACCGACACCAGCACCTGCACCAGGTCGCCGCCGCCCATCACCGGCGCGCCGGTCTTCGCGCGCAGATACCGCATGCCCAGATAGAAGAGGCCCACCATCAAAGCCATCAGTCCGAAAAAACGAAAGATCACCGAGAAGAGCGAAGGCCCGTCGTCGGGGCGCGGCAAAACGCCCAGGGTTTCGCCGTCGCCGGCCCCGCCGACAGCCGGCGTATCGGCGGCGCCGGGATTGCGCAGACGCAGCGGCCCACCGGCCGCGTCCGCATTCCCAGTGTCGGCGGCGGTCTCTGCATTTTCCGGCGCGGGACCGATGCGTTCCCCGTTCGGGTTTTCGCCGGGACTCTCGTTTGAATTCTCAGTGGAGGCGCCTGCTTCGCGGCCCTGAATGCGATCGACCCAGTTTTGGCCGATCTCCTCGAGCGCCTGCTCGCGTGTGTCGGCCCCGGCCTCGCCGGATTCCTGGGCGGACAGCGGAGCGCTCATCACCACTACGGCCGACAGACAGACCGCGGCAGGCAGAGCGAAAATCAGGCGAAAGGCCGGCGGCCTGCGTAAGATCCCCATCTGTGGATTATGTCACATTGGCCAGGGGTGTCAATCTGAAATCTGGCCACGGATCGCACCGGGGTCAGGAGGCCACGGATGGCACGGAACTCTGGGAAGCTGTTCTCTATCCCATCGCAACCAACTCATCGCCTTCCTGCCCGGCGCGATTCCACACGAAAAGTCCATCCGTGACATCCGCGGCTCAAAACGATCCGCGAAATCCGTGGCCAGACGGAAAACGATGCATTTTGTGAATCACTTCCCGGAAACGCTTAACGATCTGAAGAAAACAATCTAAAATTACGCCGCAGTCCGTGGCTTCACCTGCAAGTGATTGCGCGAAGGCTCGCGAAAACTACAATCATGCGCAATACCATGGCAGCCCGCGATTCCATCTCCGACTATTACAACCTCACCCACCCGCACCGCTGGGCGGGCAAGACCGCCTTTCAACATCGCCTCGGAGATTTCCAGGCGCGCGGGCGCGGCGTGCGCGGCAAAAATCATCCGCCCGAACCTTCGCTTGGAATCCTGCACGTTCCGCACGCCGACATCTTACTTCGCACCGGCCGCGATCTAACTGCCGAACGCATGGCCGCCTATCTCGCGGACCCCGCCGAACGGCGCAGCGCTTCCATTCACGCGTTCAGCGATCGCGATTCGTTTTTGATCACGCAACCCTTCGATTCGGAGGCCTGGGGCGCGGCGAATTCGCACGCCAACGCTTCGGCGATTCAATTTGAAATCGGCGGACGACTGGGCCAGGGCGACGCCTACTGGCGCAGCGAAGACGCGGTGAAAAAATACGTGCAGACCGCGAAATCGGTCGTGCAGGGCAGCTATCTCGCGTTCGGCGACGAATGGGAATGGGCCATCCCGCCGTTAGAAAAAGCGCAACTGAATCGCGACGGCTCGACCCGCGTTAAAGGCTGGACCCAGCACCGGGAAGTTCCGTACTTCGATCGCCGCACCCGCACTTATAATCAGCCCGACGAAAACAATATGACGAAAGGCCAGAACCCCGACGTGACTCCGCACTTCCCCTGGGACATCTGGTTCGATATTCTTGCGAAAGAGATGATTCGGTTTCGTAAAGAAGGCGGAGTGTAACGCAGCCTACTTCAGGCTGTCCAGATACTCCTGCGGATCAACGCCAACTTGCCCGAGCATGGTCTGCCCTAACTCGAGTGATCTACGGTATTCCTCGTTTTCCGGCGCAACTTCCGCCAGTATTGCAACCGCTTCTTTCGTGTACTCTACGGCCGCCCCGGGACCGCCCTGATTGAACTGGCTGACCGCCGTGAAAAGCAACTCTTTAGCCAGCCAGCCCCGCGCGGCATCGCCGCCGTTCCGGGCAAGCACTCGCCGATATTGAATGGCGCGCTGCATGCGCTCGATTGTCTGCTCGTGCGTCGACTGCTTCAATAGCGCCTGCCCGAGTTGACTGTAGACTCCGGCCGCAACCTCCAGGCGCAACGGCTGCGATTCGTTCAAGCCCATGTTGCTTTCGTGTTTTTCCAGAAGCGACAGTGCCTGCGTTAATGACACAATCTTCGACTGACCTGCAATATTCCCGGATTCGTCCGCGAGCGCAGTATTATAGAGACAGTCCATGAGAACAAATGCGTGGGCTTCCGGATCTTCTTCGTACAGTTCTTCGGCCAACTGGCGGGCCTCGCGAAAGCAGGTCTTCGCGGATCCAGGTTGACCCGTCCGTAAGTAGATGCCCGCCAGATCGAGCAGCGTATTGCTTTCCGCCGGTCGATAATCCATCGACAGCTTTTGCCGACGCGCGCCTGCGTACAAATGTCGTTTACGTTCGGTGACCCGCTCGATGTCCGCCATGCGCCCGCCGCTCGCATAAAAGGCCCTTGCGAGCCCCGTAAGAACCACCACCTCGCGCTCGACAAGCTCCGGACTCAGAGGAGCCTTTTTCCACTGCGGACGGGTTTCCGAGTACGTCGCTTCCGCAGCCTGCGGATCGCCGCTGGCGAATTGCGCCCGCGCCAGATCCAGGGCGAGGGTCGCGGTTCGGGAGGGAGTCGGATCCCGGCGGGCGATCTGCACTCGCAGCGCCTCTTTCAGATACGGAATTGCGCCGGCCGGATCTTGCAGGCTCCACTTTGCCAGGCCCAGATGGTAGTACGCCCCCAGCCGCTCGTCCGCCCGCCAGCCTTCCAGCACGGGATCTTTCGCCCAGGGACGTTCATCCACGAGCTGAAGCCTGCGTTCGCAACGCGGGAGCATATCGGCGTAGTGATCCTGCCAGTACTGGAGCTCGGTCAGGGTTTCCAGAATCGATAGCAACTCAGGTTCGAAGCCTTCTGGATCGCGCTTCGCCACACCTTCGAATAAATCGACGCTGCGCTCGAGGCAGGTGATGGCGCGTTCCGGGTCATCGACGACCAGGTATCGGCCCAGTGCATCGTTTGCACGGGCCAGGTGCACGGTGCCGGCCTCGGGCGAGCGCGCGTGCAGCTCTTCGCGCAATTGCACCGCACGTTCCAGCATGGCGAGGCCGCCGGGGGCATCGCCGGCTTTTTGCGCGATCCAGGCGGCAGATTCCAGGCACACCGAAAGCGAATAACCGTGCTGGCCGGGGTTCAGAGCATACAGCGCTTCGCTGGCCGCCACAGCCTCTTTGTAGTAGGGAAACGCCGATTCATAGTCGTTCGTAATTACGGCGATGCCCACCAGCTCGGTTAACGCATGCGCCCGATAAGTTTGCGCCTTCGTTTCATCCTCAGGGTCCGACGTATCGGAAGCCGACGGTTCGTCGTTTAAGGCGACCGCCGACTCCGCGTTGCGATTCCCGGCGGAACTCTGCGGATATTCCCGATCGAGCAGGCTGACCACGCTTTTCGCACAGCGAGCCGCTTCAGCGGTGTCAGATGTGTATTTCAGAGACTGCGCGAGAATCAGCTGCGCGTGAACGAGAGTCAGACTGTGCCGCCCGGGGCGCGCGCGCCGGTATTCCTGAATGAGTTCGACGGCACGCCGGGCGGCCCGAACCGCATTCTCATTGCGAAACGTGTTTTTCAGAACGATCGCATAGTTGCAATGGGTCATCGCCATTTCCGGAAGGATTTCCGGGTCGTCTTCTGCAAGTTCCTCTTCTCGTTTCAGGATTTGTTCGTAGACCGCGCAGGCCCGATCGAGTTTCTGCATCGCTCCGAGGGCGCCGGCCAGATTATTCAGCACGCCCAGTCTGCGACCAATCCCAATCGGGAATTTCAGCGCGCGTTCATAGTATTCGACCGCGGGGGCGTAGTCGCGCTGGTCGGACAGAAAGTCCGCGTATTCGAAGGTATTATTGTAGGTCTCCGCGGCCCGCAAAGACGCTTCCAGGTATTCGCGCGCGCGATCGAAACGTTCCGGTAAATCCAGACGCAGAAGAGTCATTTTCGCCTTAATCAGAAACTCGTCGGCGTTGTGTTCGAGGCGCCGCTGAATTTCGGCTTCGCGTTCGGCCAGACGGTCTTTTTCCAGCAGCAATTCCTCCTGCTGTTCGCGCAGCGACTCGGCGACCAGTACCGCGTCCGCTTCGCGAAAGCGACCCTGATGAAAGAGAGTCCGGGCCGTCCGCAGTCGTTCGGTATCCACAACAATGCTCTGGAAGGTTTCGGCCAGCCGCCGGACGTCTTCGCGAAAGCGCTGGCGAGTGCGCAATAGATCGGTTAGACTTTCTTCTTTCTCGGCCCTTCGCGCAGCGTCGATGCGTTCCTCCAGATCCTGGTATTCAGTGGATCGACTCAGATACAGGGTTATATCGATACCCGCGCCCCGCACATCCTCGATCTGGATATCTCGCTGAGCCGCTTCGAATTGCGTGAGCGTAGCGCTGCTATCCCGCAGGCCGGCAATGCGCAGCGAATCGGGCGCAGACACCGTGTCGCGTCCGGTTGGGACCGAAGCGTTGGCTGCCGAGTTAGCCGGCGATTGGGCGGCGGGCTCCGGGGATTTCGCGGCGGAAGACGTTCGTAGGCCTGTATGCGGGGCGATGACGGGTGCCACGTTCGGCGGAGCATCCGGCAACTCCGACTCGACAGTCAAGATCGCGGCGAAATCCGGTTGCCGTGGACCACGAATCAATCCCAGCCCGGCGAACAAACGCCGCAGCATTCCGGGCCGGCGTGGAGCTTGTCCTCGCCGCGTATCGGCTCGAGTTTCGCCGCGCATTCGCGCCACGACCGCCCCGGGATCGAAGCCTTCTTGATACAGCTGCGAAAGCGCCGCTTCAGCGAAGGATTGCCCGGCCGGGCAACAATCGTACAAGGGCTGGAGACGCCGGAGTCCGCGGCGCATCCGGGCGCAAAAACGTGCGGAAGCGTCGGGCTCTGAGAGAGCGAGAGCGAGCCGAATTTCGATGATTCCGATTTCCAGTTGAAGGCTCTGTGATCCCGAGCGTTCGATCCGCCGGTAGAATGCGAGCGCCTCTTGCAGCAATTCCGCCTGCTCCTGTTTGCCCGCCCCTTCATCCCGGGCCAGCCACGCCGCGCTCGCGGCGATCTTTGCCCTGACTTCCAGATATTCCAGGCTCAAAGGCGTCGCGGCCGACGCCTCATTCACGGCCGAATCATTGTCCCCGTCCATTCCGCCCGCGAGGATAGATCGGGCTTTTGCGATCCGGACTTCGGCTGCGGCGAATTCGGGCGAAGGCAAGCGGCGCAAACGCTCCACCGCGATTAGATGCAGTCGCGCAAGCAGCGGCGCGATCGAACGCGGTTCAGCCTCATAGAGAGCTTCGATTCGTCCGCGAAGATTCTCAAACTCGTTTTGAATCCAGGACGGATCCGACTGCGGATCATTTACCACTACGGTTGTCAGTCTACCGATCAGGGCACGACCGAGCAAGGACGCGAAGCCGCGCGAATCCTTCGCACTCAGATCTTCAAAAAACAGAATGGCCGGTTCGTAAGCCCGCATCGCCGTGGCGAGACGTCCGGCGCGCAACGCCGCCTCCGCGCGATAGAACAATGCCATGGCCCGGTCGCCCTGGAAGGCAGTCGGATTCGTTTCCGCGAGCCGTTCCAGAATGCGGACCGTGTCGGCGAAACCCCGGTCCGCGCGGACGAAATTCTCCCGCGCAGCGAAGGCGCGCGATCTCAGCAACCCGAGCCGGGCCAGACGGCCTTCGATCACCAGCGGATTCAATGCGAAAAGATACTCCAGCACAGGTCGGGCGCGATCCAGATGCTCCAGCGCCTCCAGCGGGCGGCCGCAATTTAGCTCCAGCTCCGCCTGTTCGACGAGGGTCGCCGCGAAAGCCGACTCCGCATCGAACTCCGCCGCGCCGCCGGTCGCGCTCGCACGCTGCGACTCGCGAAGCTTGAGCGCCCGGGCGAAGTACGTGCGCGCCCGGTCGGAAGCCTCGAAAGACCGTTCCCATCGCGCGAGGTGCTCGCAGAGCTCCGCTTTCAGACGCGGCGTCTCGATTTCACCCGGATGCGCGCCTTCCTCCTCGTTCTCAGAAAACTCTTGCAGCGTTTTTTCGACGCGGTCCAGCGCTGAACGGGCCGCACTGCCGTCGCCCGTTTCAAGCCGAACGGCGCTCAAACGCAAAAGCACCCCGATCATCCGCAGACGCGGATCAAATTCGCGCTCTGCGGACGCGCGATAGCTTTCGTAAAATTGCAGCGCCGTTTCGTAGTCCGCGGCAGCGGCCTCGCGTTCGCCGAGTCTGGCCCGGATTTCCGCCAGGCGACAGCGGAGTTCAATTCGAGCGAGATCGGCAGGCGCCATTTCCAGGGCCGCTTCGAGCAGGCCTCCGGCACGCTCATAGTTTTCCTGATCGGTCTCGAAGCGCGCGAAGGCCGCCTGGTTTTCGTAGAGCGGGGCCGACAGCAGAGAGGCTTCGAAGTATCCGCGGGCGAGCACGATACGCCCGGAGTCTTCGAAGTTCAGCGCCGCCAGTTCCGCTTTGACCAGGAACTCCAGCGCGTTTAAGCGCAGCTGTTCGTCGGCGCCGCCGGATTCCCGTTGAACGGAATCCCGATCCGCCAGCAGTCCGTCCTGCTCCGCCTGCAGCTCGTCGGCATTCAGAATTTGGTCGGCTTCCTGAATGCGACCCGCTTCGAAATGCTCCCGGGCGCGGCGCAGGCGCTCCGAGTCCACGTCGAGTACTGCGAAGACGCCGGCCAGGCGGGCCACGTCGTCGCGAAAGCGCCGTTCGACGTGCCGCAATTCGCCGAGCCGTAGCGCCTGCCCGGTATCCGGAGCGTCGTCGCGTTCGCGACTCGCTCGCACCCCGCGTTCCAGCTCCGCGATTTCAGCTGTGAGGTCCTGGTACGTTTTCGAATTCGAAAGAAAGCGAGTAATATTGATGCGACTGCCGTCGACGGCCTGGATGATGATATTGCCGCGGTGCTGCACTTCGCTCGCGATATCGATTTCGACGCCGCGCACTTGCTGGATGACGATATTGCCTGCGCTTTCGCCGCCGGGATCGCCGCGATCGAAAATCGCGACGTTCTCAGTCATGATCTCCGCCGCTTTTTTGAATGCGAATCGAACTATCCTGCACGTCCTGGATCGTGATATTCCCGTCGCCCTGAATATTCGCGATATTGCGCCGCACTTCCGCCGCCCTTTCCGGCAGGCGTTCCGCGAATACCGCTTCGATTTTTTCGCTGCGTTCGCGCAACTCCTCTTCCGGAATCTCGCCGTCAGCGACGGCGTCTTTGATTAAATCGACGATCTTCTTCAGCGCTTCGACGTCTTCCGGCTTCGCCGCGAGCCCTTCCAGTTTCGCCGCGGCGCTCGGTCGCTGAAATTGGGTGCGCATCCAATCCCAGAGTCCCTTCGCGGTTTCGCGCACCACCGCGTCGCCGCCGCTGTCTTTGAGCGCCAGGGCGGCTTCGCGCAGCCAGCGCACTGTATATTCAATCGCTTCGTTTTCCATGCCGCCCCTCCTCAATTCGCAGCAATACCGTCGTCACCCGCGGGCTCTTCGCCGGCCTGCCGACGCCCGAGCAGCATTTTTAATTCACGGGCGGTATTTTCGTAACGCTCCCGTTTCTCCGGATCTTCACTCAACCCGGCGATTCTTTCCGCGAAATCGAGCGCCCCGGCCAGGTCCTGCGCCATCGCGGCGGCGTTAAAGCGAAAGGTCAGACTATCCACCTGTAGTTCCGTATTTGCGCCGCCCACTTCTTCCAGAAGCTCGCCGGCAGCCGCCATCATCTCCGCATCCTCAAGACGATCGGCTGCACCGGCCATATAGCGACAATGCACGACAGCCTGTTCGCGGGAACCCGCACGCAGTGCGTACTGCGTCCCCTGCACAAAGCTCTCCACGCATCGGTCGCGCTGCCCAACGTGGCTGTAGGCGATGCCGAGCTCGAGACTGTTTACAGCCAGCATGGCGTCCCGCTCTTCGTAAAAACTCTGAAGGACTCGCACCTTCAGGCCGGGGGGGAAAACCTGATACCAGTCTTCGCCTTCCTGCAGAATCAGCGTCTGGCGCTGCTCGTACAACGCGAGGCCCTCTTCGAATTCCCCCTGATCTCCGTGATTGTACGCAATCAACAGGAGAATGTGCATATACGCCGTGATGCCGAAATGGTATTCCATGCGAATGCCTTCCTCGATGAGGCGGCGCAGCTCGCGATTGGCTTCCGCGTATAACTTCGCTTGCATCAAGCGCTGCGCTTTTTTAAAGCGCTTATCGAGTTTGACGGGCACATCGAAACCCCACTTCGCCAGGCTCATATTGGGCGGCGGCGCATCGGTCCCGGCCGGGACCATCTTGATTTTTCCGAATCCGAACATCGCCGGAATATGGCGAACGGAACGTTTCCGTCAACGGCGGGCGTCATAGTCCCGAACGCAGCGGTCGAAATTTTCGAGATTTTGTAAACTTATGAAACGAATCCGCCCAATCCGAAACATCGTTTCATAGGTGGGATTCCATGATTCGTAACGGGGCTGAGCGAAGCGAAGGGTTAAGTTTGCTACGGTTCTTCCTCTGCCTGCGGCAGAGCTCTGGAAGCGATACTTCCAGAGGATGCGGTGAGTCGTTTTGCAATTGATGTCAGCGTCGGCCCGGCCGTTGGCTGGAATCGCAGCAATCGAACCGTTCTCGGATGTCAATACAAACAAGCGTCCGGGCCGAAGAAACCTATCATAGCCCAACAACCAAACCGCATCTCCTGCGGACCGTAGCATGGTGAACACCCCACAGCAATGAGCCCGGTTGCGAATGTCGGATCTTAATTCGCTCGCTACGCTGAATATGATTCGCTCGCTACGCTTACTCAGGACGCGCGTTTTTGAGGCGATCGATGGGGCTGACGATATCGGTAACGCGCACACCGAAGTTTTCGTCGATGACCACGACCTCGCCTTTGGCGATGAGCTTGCCGCTGGCCAGGAGATCCACAGGCTCGCCGGCGAGTTTCTCGAGTTCGATGATCGAACCTTCGCCAAGACCCAGGATTTCTTTGATGTACATCTTTGTGCGACCCAGCTCAACCGTTAAGGTCATCTGAACGTCCATCAGGAGGTTCATATTGGGTTGCACGGGTCCGGCCATGCTGGAGTGCAGCGCCGGAAAGCTTACGTCTTTGATGCCGGCCTGACCTGGTTGCGGTCCGGTGGGCTGCTGCGGCATCATACCGCCCGCGTCCATGCCTCCGCCCGCGCCCCCCTGGGCCTGCATGCGGGTTTTGTTATTGATGTCGGCGCCCATCGCCATGGGCAGCACCAGACTCATACGCGAGTCGATGCCGCCTTCGACCGTAAAGGGAATCTGCACTTTTAGAATCGTTGCGTCGCGAATGGGCATCGCTTCGCCCGGCGCGCGAATTTCGACGGGCATCGGCGTGACGGGTTGACCGACCCGCGCCGAGATCTGCGACGCCATCGTAAACAGCATGGGTCCCAGGGATTCTTTGATCGTCGCGCTTTGAGCGCTGTCGAGACCGGCGTCGGGATTGACGGTGTCTTCGTTGCCCATGACGATCGCGGCGACCCGCGCCGCGTCCGGAGCCGGAATATAGAGACCGATCGCGCCGGTTAAACCGCCGCTCAGATTTTGCGTGAGACCGACCATGGTCTGCACGTCGCGTTCGACCGCGGCCTGGTCTTTGCTTTCGACGTAGGCCTGACCGAGTTTAATATTGCGCGAGAGGATCATGCCCAGGCCCTGGGTGCCCGCGTTCATGGCCTGATGCAAAATATCGGCCACGTTTTCGCGTTCCATGGGCGACATGTCCTGGGCCAGCGCTCCGCCAGCCAGGTCCGAAGGCGCCTCGGCTGCGGGCGCACTGAAATCGTCCGCCCCCTGCAAGAGCGCGTCTATTTCTTCTTGAGATAGCGATCCGTCGACCATGTGCGATGTATCCTGTACCGAAATCCTGCGTTGATCAGTCGGAACTGGCAAATCAATTTTGGTGTCTGAGACCGTCGCAAAACAGCCGCAGGACACACGAATCACCCCGACCCTTATTATGTCGGCCGGCGGGCGGATTTTCCGCGCATTTATTCACGCCCAGATCAAAGCGAGCGCGTGATTTACGGAATCTTCGAAATTCGGCCGCACCATGGCCAGCTCCGGATGCGCGGCCACCAATCGCTCGATATTCGCGGGCGGATGGGCGTTTTGCCAGAGCACGATGACTGTGTTAAACGAAAGCAGATGTCGCCGGGCGATCTCTTCGAAGGGCCAGCGACCGTCACAGATTCTTTGCGTCGCGGCTGTGAGCTCCTGCATGAGCTTCAACCCGCCCTGCTTGAATTTCAGGGCGATCTCGTCTGAAACATTGCTCTCGAGAATGGCGACCGCGATTCCGGAAAGGTACAGCGCCTGCGGATCCCGGGCAGCGAACGCCAGATATCCCCGGGAAACGGCCTCTATCAGCGGCCGGGTGGACGCGTCCGGGGACAGGACCGGCAGCTCCGCCAGCGCGCTCTGGAGGCTGTCCGCCGCGGCCTGGTAGCCCTCGAAAAGCATCGACAGAAAGAGTTCTTCGCGAGTATCGAAGTATAAATAGAAGGTTCCTTTGGCGATGCCCGCTCGACCGGTAATCGCGCTGACGGACGGCAGCTCCAGCGAGCGGGGCTGTAGCAGCTCGCGGGCGGCCGCCAGGATGCGGGCACGTTTGTCTTCTTTTTTGGCGGCGGCTTTCATCGACAAATCCGGGGACTGTGCAAGGACAGGCTGCCCGTCCAGCCGGCCCCATTCTCATGCAGCCGCAAGCAAAATCTGACCGTCGGTCATAAAATTGCTTGAAATTATGACCGGCGGTCACTATTGTGGCAATCACTGACCAATGGTCATTTTATTACTGGAGCAAAGCTATGAATGCAACCCCCACCAAAGAAAAAGCCGGCCATCGCTGGAATCTGGAACACATGCCCGACCTGGCGGGACGGGTGGCCATCGTAACCGGAGGCAATTCCGGCCTGGGTTTTGAGACGGTCCAGGCCCTGGCGCAGAAAAACGCGCAGGTGATTCTGACCAGCCGCAGTGAGGAGAAAGGCGCAACCGCTCGCGATGAAATTCTAAAAACGGTTCCCGACGCCCGCATCGAAATCATGCAATTGGATCTGGCGAATCTCCAGTCGGTGCGCGATTTCGCGGCAAATTTCAAGGCGAAGTATGCGCGCCTGGATCTGCTGATCAACAACGCCGGCGTAATGGCCCTGCCCTATCAGAAAACGGCCGACGGATTCGAAATGCAATTCGGTACCAATCACCTCGGCCACTTCGCGTTGACCGGCCTCTTGCTGGATACGATTCTGAACACGGCGGGATCGCGCATCGTCAATCTGGCGAGCAACGCGCACAAGTGGGGACAGGTGAATTTCGACGATTTGATGCGCGCGAAGAAATACAAGAAATGGGAAGCCTATGGCCAGAGCAAGGTTTCGAACCTGCTGTTTACGTACGAACTCGCTCGCAAACTAGACGCCGCGGGCAAACGCGAAACCCTGGCGGTCGCCGCGCATCCCGGTTATTCCGCGACGAATCTCCAGAGTGCTGGACCGCGCATGGAGGGTTCGAGCTTCGGCGAAGCGTTGATGAGCGTCGGCAATTCGCTGCTCGCCCAGAGCGCCGCAATGGGAACGCTGCCGACGCTCTTCGCCGCGACCGAAGCGGACGTAAAAAGCGGCGACTATATCGGGCCCGATGGTTTTCAGGAATTCTGGGGACATCCGAAAAAGGTTTCGTCGAACGATCACAGCCGCGACGAAGCGGTCGCCGCGCGACTGTGGGATGTTTCGGAAGAACTGACCGGCGTGCGCTTCAATTTCGCGTAAGGCATGGGCGGCGCGGATTCGTCCCGTGAAACGGCGACCGATACCGCGCCGCGCTGATCAAAGCACCGCGACCACGCTTTCAAACGGCGCGAGCGCGATGTGAATTCGATTGTTCTCGATCTGCCACGCGATTTTGTTTCCGGTCCAGTAGTCATGGGCGTTTCGTAGAGCGCCTTCGTCAACGCCGGCCGGGACCGGAATTTGAATACGATCGGGTCCGCTGCTGGAATTCCAGACGCCGAGAAAACCGGCCGGATTATAATACCCCCGCGGGAAATGGTATTCAAGCATGCCCAGCGGCAGCGGCGTATGCGGCGCGCATTTGCGATTTAACTCTATGGCCCGCGCGAATATTTCGAAGCGATCGGCTTCCAGATGGGTGAGATCGTCGGATAAGAGCAGCATACCGCCGGAGAGCGCCATCACCGACGACATCAGATACACCTGTTCCAGCGTAAGCTTCGTATCGCGCCCCCGCACCATCAGGCAATCCGGATCGTTGATCCAGAAGCGATTGTGCATATAACTGCGGGTTAAGGTGTTGATCAGAGCGCCGCGTACGTTCGGATAGTTGCGGTCGCGCAAGAGCCAGCTCATGAGATCGCCGGACCAGATATGATTCACGTCTACGCTGATGCGCATGGCGTCGACCTGTCCGACCGAAGGCCACATGGGCGCGCCGCAGCCCAGAATAAACGTATCTTTGCCGGCGGCTTTGCGTATGAGGGCGAGCGCATCGCGGGTGCGGCCGGCGGCGGTCGTCGTATCGTCGTAAACCCTGCCGCGATAACCCGCCGTGAATAAGAAGTCGATCTTTAAGTACGAATAGCCCCAGCGTTTGACGATCGTCTGAATGGTATCCGCAATCCATTCTTTATAACGCGGATGCGTTACGTCCAGGCAATACGCCCAGCCGCCCCAGTTGGGATTGTAAGTCGCTTTGACCGGCTCGCCTTTTTGGTCGCGCAGAATGATATCGGGATGGCTGCGCATTAACTCCGCGTTTTTCTGAATTAAGAACGGGGCGAGCCAGATGCCCGGGCGCATGCCGGTCTTTTTAATCTCATCCGCCAGATATTTCATGCCCGCCGGAAATTTTTTGTTGGTCTCGGTCCAGTCGCCGATGGCCCGCTGCCAGCCGTCGTCGATTTGAAACAAATCGATCTTGAGATCGCTGCGGGCGAGCTGGCTCAGATTATCGAGAGTGATGTCTTCGGTAATCTTCGTATAATAATAGTACCAGGAGCACCAGCCCACGACGCCGTTATTGCGCGGGCGTTTGCGCACGAAATTCGTGGCCAGCTTCGCCATGCTTTCGTTGAGCAATCCCGCGAATGTGCGCCGCTCGGATTTTGCGCCGGGCGTTTCGATATTCCAGGCCACGGGCGTCAGCGATTCGCGGCCGTGTTTCGAGAAACGACATCCGTTGAAATCCCAGATCACCGTAAATTCGAGCAGCCGTCCGCTGTGCGGATCCAGACGTACGCGAAAGCGAATATTCTGATTGCCGTGGCCCGCGGCGTACACCACGACCCGCGCCGGCGAGCGTCCGTCGCCGGTCTCGCGCGAGTCGCGAATTTCTTCTTCGAGACCGACCAGGTGCTCGGAATGAAAGCGGCCCTTCGCGGGAAAGGCGAAGAACGGCGGCGTAAAGGGCAGATTGCTCTGGTGGGGCGTTTCCGGATTTTCGTCCATCTTGTGCTTCCAGCCCAGCCGCGCGAAACGATCGGCCTCCCCGCGTTCCCGCAGGCCCGAAAGCGACCAGGATTGAAAGCCGTGCTGAAAGATATGATAACGCGTATCGACGGGAATGCCCGGATCGAGCGAGATTGAAGACAGACCGTCCCCCGGGCGTAGCACCAGCTCGAGACGCTCCAGGAAGACGTCGCGCGCGTCGTCCGCCCGACGCAGTAAGGGCCGCAGTTCTGTGTCGGCGGGATTCCAGCGAAAGACGAAACCGGCGCCCTTCGCCTGCGCCCCGGAAGTCGATTCGAGCGTCGCCTGGATCGTCGTCGCCGCACCGGACCCGCCGGCTTTCGGGCTCAGAGTCTGTTCGAGGATCGGCCCGCGGGGTTGCGGCTCGACGGCCGCCTGTCGGATCGTCCGGGCGGATTTGCCGGCGCTCCCCGTCTGCCCGGGCTGTCCGGATTGATCGGCGGCCTCCCGATAGTACAGGATCGTCCGTGCGTCGTCGGGAAATTTCATCTGGCGCACAGACAGTCGGACCCGCCAGATTTTGCCATTCTTTTTGGACGGAAAAAGCCCCCGCGGTGCGAGCCATACCGCGAATATCGCCGGCCCGCGCCGCGGAGTACAGGCTTCCAACTACACCTGCGTCATTGCGCCGCGCCGCCGCATCCGGGAGCCTCGCAGCTTATACGCTCGCTGAATCGCCCACGTACGAAAGCACGTCGGCGCGCGCCGCGAAGCCAGAGCCGCCCTTCGATCCGGTTCCGGAACGGGACGCACGAAATCATTGGAATAATTTCGCGCGTGTCGGAATAAGTCGACGCCATCATTTTCCCGCAGGCCCGGCGAACCGCAAACGAATTTCGCAAAATCAGATTCAGCGAATACTAAATTTTTAAAAACGTTAGATTGTTTAAATTTTTTTAGATCAAAAAGAATATACTGACCGTTTCGCTCAGGATTCGATATCGCGAAACTCACGACGCAGTGCGTGGCGCACCACAAGGATCGACAGCACGGCGATTGCCGCAAGCAGCGCGGCCTGTTCATAGCGCGCAAAGATCAGCGAGCCCACCCCCAGAAGGACCGCGTAGACCAGAGCGGTCGCGCCCAGCCAGCCGGCGAAAGCCCAGCGCAGTCCGGCGGGCCGCTCGCCGTTCGTAAAGTCGTGCCAGCCGGGGCCAGGCGGACGTACGCGATTATAGAACGCCTGCAGACGTTCGCGCGATTCAGGCGCGGTCGTATACATAACGCCGAGCGTAATCAATATCGAGACCGGCACGATCACGTAAAGATTCTCCGGAGCTCCGGGAATATGAATCTCCGGCCAGTAGCTCTCGATCAGGGCGAAGACGCCGATCACCGAGAGCGGCGCAAGCATCGACGTAATCTCCGCGGCCGCGTTCACCCGCCACCAGTACCAACGCAGAATCAGAATAAAACCCATGCCGCCGGTAATGCTCAATAGAAAATTCCAGGCGCCCTGAATCGAAGTCATAACGGTGAACGAAATACCAAGCGACAGTACCGCCAGCAACACCGTAACCAGGCGCGACACCCGCACATAATGTCGATCATCCGCCCTAACGCTTTCTGGATTGTCGCTTTGCGCGCGGGATTTACGCACGAAACGACGGTAAAAATCGTTCACGACGTAACTGCCGCCCCAGTTCAAATGCGTGGAAAGCGTGGACATATAAGCGCCCAGAAAGGCCGCAACCAGCAAACCGCGAATGGGCGAAGGCAAAACGTCCCGGATTAAATACACGAAGCTGGATTCGCGTTCGTCCTGCGCGATTTCCGGATAGATCACGACCGCCGCGAGCGCGGCTATAATCCAGGGCCAGGAACGCACGCAGTAATGCGCGACGACGAACCAGAGCGTCGCGAGCATTCCGTTGCGTTCGTCTTTCGCCGACATGATACGTTGCGCGATATAGCCGCCGCCGCCGGGTTCCTGGCCGGGATACCAGGACGCCCACCACTGTATCAGGAGGTACGCGAAAAACGCGCTCTGCGCGATGCGCGCCAATCCGATTCCATCGCTGTCGTTCGCGTTTCCGGAGAGGGGCGCCGCCGCGTCCCCGGAGAGGGTCGAAAAATCAGGAAAGAAATCCAGCATACCGGGCGGCAACGCCGCGGCCAGGCCGCCCGCCTGCTGGACGGCCGGATGCTGTACGGCGAAGATCGCGAGCAGAATGCAGCCGCCAAGCGCCACGAAAAACTGGAAGGCGTCAGCGACCATTACACCCCACAGACCCGCGGCGGTTACATACGCCAGGGTCAGCAGCGCCACGGCCGCGACGAGCAGCTCCGGATGCTCTACTTCGGGAAACAGCACCGCCAGGATTTTGAGCATGGCCAGATTCACCCAGCCCATCACGACGCAATTCATCAGGACGCCAAAATAAATCGCCTTAAAACCGCGCAGGAGCGAAGCGCTCACTCCGCCGTATCGCAATTCAATCAGCTCCAGGTCCGTGAGCACCCCGGCTCGCCGCCAGAGCCGGGCGAAAAAGAAAACCGTCAGCGTGCCGCCCGCCGCCGCGCTCCACCACAGCCAGTTGCCGGAGATACCGTGTTCGGCGACCTTGCCCGCCACCCACAGCGGAGTATCCGCCGCGAAGGTCGTGGCGACCATGCCGGTGCCCACCAGCCACCAGGGCGCCGAACGGCCCGAAAGAAAATAATTCACCAGCGAACCGGACGCCCGCCGGCTCACGAAGATCCCGACTCCGAGACTGATCGCGAAATAAACGAAAATAACGGCGACATCGCCCGAAGTAAAAGCCATACATCAGAACTTCGATTCAGCCCCACGGGGTAAAGGCGTTTTCCGATGGACAGTGGCCAATCGCGACGTTTTACAGTATGGCTGGACCATGACTAACGAACAGGGCGAAGAAAGAAACGCCGCCATCTTCGACTTCGACGGCGTACTGTACAGCTCCAGCGCACGCTGGAAGATCATTGACGCGCGGCTGGGCGTGATCGGTTCCAGGGTGGCCTGGGAAGCGGGCTTACGAATGTATGACCAGGCCGCTCAGAAATTTCCCGGGCTGCGGCTGAACGAATGTTTCGCGCCCGACGAATTCGAATTCGAAATCGTCCGCGATCACGCGAATCTGACGCTGCCGCGCCATCTCATGAAGACCGCCCAGAATCATGTCTTTCGCGGCCACGACCTTTTCGTGCTTTCGCGTTACGCCTTTCGGGATTTCTTGAGAGTAAACGAACGCTTTATGGGTCAGCCCGGCCCGCTGCCGCTAAAGGGCAATCCCTTCGAACACTCGCGTTTGCTGGTAACCGAAGACTACAGCGCCGCCCACGGCGATACCAGCCGCAGCCTGCAGCAGAAATTTCAAATGATCGCTTCGATGCTCGAACGCCGTTCTGATTCGGAAGAGGAAAGCGATTCCGGCGGCTCCGTTTCCGGCTCTGCTGCTTCATTGCCTGCAGCGACAGCCGATCCCGCAAGCGAAAGTCCCGACGCCTATTCGCGCATCTTTCTCTATTATACGGAAGCGGACTATCCGGGGCTCGCGGAAAGCTACGTGCGGGCTGAAATGGATACGCTCAGCGGCGGCCGCAACGCCATCGTCACTTCGTTTATCGCCGACGTGCCGGAATAGTCCGACGCGCCCGGCCGCAAGACTCTCAGGCGTCCCCGTCGACGCTGCGCCGCACGCGGTACATCGACGAACTCTCGGGATAAAACATCAAACGGCGAAACATATACTCTTCGCCGTCCTGCGGTCGCTGGAATTCCGGGTCGCCCATTTTGCGCATAAACCCTTCTACGAAAATCTCGTTGTTTTCGCCCGGGTGCAGGCTCCCTTTTAGGAGCGTATACAGCACGTCGATTTCGTCGCCGTTCGCGCGGTAAATAGTGAATACGTCTTCGTCCGCAGCGAGATAGACGGGGGAATATAATTCCCCTTCGATAATCATTCGACCTTTCATTGCGTACCCCCGCCCGACACGCATACGATACGTGCGCGGGGCCCCGGACGTCAACCAGGGTTGGAACTTCGTAACGGACTTTTATAAATATCGAAAATACAATCGAGAATTTGATTCGTATCATTGTGCGACGCGTTGCGACGTCGCGCGACTTGCGGTCTCATCGCGGCCGTCTATGCCTCGTGGCTTCGCAATTCTCGCAGGTACGATGCTTGCAATCTGGCCTGCGAGAGAAAAACCATGAGCTACAATCAATTCTGCAAATACTTAAGAAACCTCGCTATCGTCTTCGTCGCCGGTATCGCGGCGACGGCATGCGCCTCCCCGGACGAAGAGCTGATCCCACTGGTACTACCACTGGTATCCGCACACCCAGGCGATGATTCCTGCCCGGAGAAAGCGGCCGGCGGCGAAACGGATCGCAGCGCCGCGCTCGAAACCAACGTCGAAAGTATATTGCGCCTGGCATTTACGGATCGCAACGGGGGCGTCGATGCGCTGCCCTTTCGAATTGAAGGCGAAAACGGAAGACTGATCTATCAGGGGCTGACCGACAACCTCGGCACGGCCACCGCTCGAATCCAATTCGAAGATGTAACGGATTTTCTTGTGATTCGCGTCGTGACGGCCGCGGAAAGCTACAGTTTTCCGATAACCGCGCCGCGCTTCGCCGAGAATCGCTACGATTTCCAGCTGAATACCGAGTACGCGCCGGCCCCCGACTCGGATCTCGACGGAATGCCGACCGTCTTCGATTACGACGACAACCAGGAACTGGTGGCGAGCCGGCTGGAATACCAGAGTTACCAGATGGCGTTTGAGGATCTCTGGCCGGCGAAAGGCGACTACGATTTTAACGACGTGGTGCTCAAGCTCGATTTCCGCGAAATGCAAAACGCCCGCGCTGAAATCCGCGAAATCGAAATCGACGTTCGCCAGCTGGCCTCCGGCGCCGGTTACGACCATCGAGTCTGTCTAAAGCTGCCGGCCGGGGCGAGCGTGAACGGCGCGCCGGTGAATCCGGATTGCCTGGAGCTGATCGCAAGTACCCGGGCGGCTGGAGTGCGCAATACCAATCCGGCGGAAAGCTATAGAGCGGCTCCGGAACGCTCTCTGCGGCTCGTTTTCGATCGCCCGGTTTCCCGGGAAGAACTGGGCCACGCCCCGTACGACCTGTTTATTTTCGTAAAAAACACCGGCCACGAAATCCATCGCCCCGGAATGCGCTTCGATGCGAACGGCCGGGATCTGTATCTCGCCGCCGACGACGGCTCCCCCTGGACCACGATCTATCCCTATGCAGAGGGCGGCACGCCCGCGGGCTGGCCGGTCGAAGGACGCACCATGTTTCAGGCCTTCCCGGAATTCGGCGCCTGGCTTGAATCCGACGGGCTTTCGAGCCGGGGCTGGTATCGACTGCCGAACGCCTGTTATGCGATGAGCGAAAATGGATACGCAGGAGGGTCACACTGTGAGTAGACTATTCGACCGCAAAAAAGTTCTGATCATCGACGACGACGTTCCGACTCTGCGTTTTCTGCGCAGGGTCTGCGAAGCGCATGGTTACCAGGTTTCGACCGGCACCAACCCGGAAGATCTGCGCTGGCTGTTTTTCAACGAACGACCGGGCAAGCTTTTCATCGACCTGGACCTGGGCGACGCCAACGGCCTGGATGCTTACGAATTCGAAGTCGTTCCGGAAATGCTGGGTCGCAACTGGCTCTACGACGGAAACGCGACGCTTCTGACGGGCGTATTGCCTTCGCGCGATGTGATCGTCCGGGCCCATCGGCTCGGCATGCGATTCTCGAACAAGAGCCGTTCGCTGCTCGCAAAAATCCGCTCCGAAGAGACGATCGAACGGATGCATGCGAACGTCTTTCGCAACGCAATGGAATCCGCGGGAAAATTGCCGCGCTAAAGTCGCGATCTCAACTTAATTCAGAGCGCCCTGAAGTTCGCTGACATAGCGATGCAGAATCTCCAGGGTTCTTCGTTCGCGGTGATGGTCGGCGCGGAGCGCGGCGGCCTCCAGCCGGGCTCCAAGTCGAGAAATCACGGGGAAATTATACAGCGCGCCGTTGCCTTTCAGGCGATGACCCAGCGATTGTAACTCCACCGGTTCCGCTCGCCGTAAGTCCTCCAACCGCGCGTCAATCTCACTCCCGATTTCGCACAGATAATCCGGAATCAGGTCTTTGAGAAAGGGATCGAATTGCGGCAAACGCCGGCGCTCCCTGCGGCGCCCGGCGTCGGCTGGCCGGGCTTCGGCCGCGGTCGCAACCCCCGGCGATTTCTCCAGGTGCTTTTCGAGCATTGCGCGAAAGGTATTCAGTCGCATGGGTTTGCTCAAATAGTCGTCCATACCGCGGGCGATGCACTCTGTCTCGTGATTCGAAAAAGCGTAGGCCGTAAGCGCGACGACAGTCTGACGCGGACGTTCGCCTTCCAGCTCCAGATCGCGAATGCGCGCGACGGTTTCGAAACCGTCCATATCCGGCATCTGAATATCCATAAAAATCAAATCGTACTGCCTGGTGCGAACGGCGTCGATCGCTTCCAATCCGCTCGTCGCGAGATCCGCAGTGTAGCCGCAGTGTTCGAGAAAGCGCAGGGCGACGATACTGTTGCGTTCATCGTCTTCGACTAACAGAATTCGAAAAGCGGACGACGTCGACGCAGCCTTCGGATTCGCCGCGACGGCTTCGATATTCTGAGCCGGTGCGAAAGTCACGCCCGAAACGATTTCGTCGACCGCGGCTTCGCTTCCGATTGAGGAGACTCCGGCCTCGTCTGCAGGCGCGGCGCGCAGCGGCAGACGCAGCGTAAAACAGGAACCGACGTCCACTTCGCTTTCAACAGAAATCGCGCCGCCCATCGCATGCGCGAGTCCGTAGCAAATGGAAAGACCGAGGCCGTTGCCGCCGAATCGACGGCGATTCGAATAATCGACCTGCTCGAAGCGGTTGAAAATTCGTTCGAGGGCGTCCGGAGCAATTCCGCGCCCGGTATCGCGCACATGAAACTCGAGCACCGGTCGCGGTCCGCTCGAATCCAGCTCCAGTTCCAATCGCACCTCCCCGGCTTCGGTAAATTTGATGGCGTTGCCGATCAGATTCATGAGCACCTGCCGCAGACGCGCGATGTCGCCGAGGAATCGATCCGGAACTCGCGGATCGATTCGTGTCTGGAAATCAAGACCGCGCTGCTCGGCCGATTTATGAAAGAGCGCGAACATGGTTTCGCTCAACCGGCTGACGCTGACCGCTTCGTCGACGATTTCGACGCGCCCGGATTCAATCTGCGAAAAGTCCAGAATATCGTTTAATATATCCAGCAGGCTTTCGGAAGAGTTGAGCACGGTATCCAGCAGCTGTAGATGTTCGGGATGCGCTCGATTCGCGGGATCCAGACGCGCGACTTCGACCGTGCCGATAATCGCGTTCAGCGGGGTGCGAATTTCATGACTCATATTCGCAAGAAATTCGCTTTTGGCCCGACTTGCGGCATCCGCTTCTTCGCTGGCCTTCTGTAACAAACGATTGTTCTCGATTTCGCGATCGTGCATGGCCCGCAAATCGGAAGTCAGTCGCGCCGCCTTACACGCATTGGCCAGCATAACCGTAACCGGCAAGAAGGACTGTGCGACTTCCAGCTCAAGACGCTCGCCCCGCTTTACGAGCAGAAGCTGGCCGAAGTCCGGCAATTCGTAGCAATAGATATGTTCGTCGGCGCACTGATAGTGTTCAAAAGGCTGCCGCCCCGGCAGGCCGCTCTGCCGGTTCAGGTCGCGCACCTCTTCAATCGCCGCCAGGGCGGAACCGTATCGTTCCTGGAAATCGACGCGACGCGGCAGACGGGCGATCTCCATCCATGCCGCCCCTTTCGCATTATCCGCCTGCACGATCATTCCCGCGGCCAGATTCAGTTTCTTCAAAATCGTCGAGAGCGAGTGTTCGGCCATCTCCTTCAGCTCCGTCGATGATCCGATCGACAGCACGATTTCATAGAAGGCCTGGGTCTGGCGGGCGATGGAATTCATAAGCGATTCATACCTCTTTCAAAAGACCGGCCACGGCCGTTTTATTGTAAAAATCGAGATAGCTGCTGCCGTTATTGGCGATTTCGCCGATGGAAAGAATTCCGAAGCGACCGCCGGCGCGCGGCTGAGAGGCGGCCAGTTCCCGCTCAAATTCGGGTCCGAGAAAGAGCGCCCGAGAAATACAATCGATCAGAAACATCTGGTCGTATTCAGGCAGCGATTCTTCCGCCGCGCGAAGCGCTTCTCCGGCGGCGGCCGTCAGCTGTTCGACCCGGGCGCAAAGCACGTCCACCAGGGACTCTTCCGGCACTTCGCCGACGAAAACCATTCCACCTTCGGGGGTGACGTTGACCGGATCGCGCACCAGATACTCTGCTCCGATTTTTCTGATTCCCAGCGGGAAGGCGCTCGCCTTTCGTAAGAAATCCGCGTCGTCTCCGATTTCACCGCCGGCGGATTGCACGATCTCTCGATAGGCTTCCGCGGCCGGCCGCCAGTCGATGGATTCCACAATATTCGCTCTGGCGGCGGTTACGCGATACGGCCCGCGATGCGCGACCCAGCCGTGGCGCACGCCGACTCCGCTCCGCAGCGGTGTAAATACGAACTGCGCCGCATCCGCCAGTAAACCGTCGCTCGAAATAATACACGGGTGCGATTGAAAACTCAAATCGCCCGCGCCCCCGCCGAGGTAATTCGCATCCAGACCGAAATTATTAAAGAGCCCGTCGATGAGGGCGGTAATGCGGCGCGCATATCCATCAACCAGCACGAACATCGTTTCGGGCGGCGGACCAGGCAACGCACCTTCAATCGCCTGATCGAAGTTTAAGTCCGGATCGCTGATATTTTTGAGCACGCAGGATTCGTATCGGCCGCGCAACGCGAGTAGAACGGCGCCCTGGGTATAACGCTGGTTCTCGTATATGATTTCCGGAAAGACCCCGCCGAAGAGCGCCACCCGCGCCGCGGTCAGTACCGGGTCGATCTTCTGCGGCGTAAGTCCATTCTGCGCGCCGGCGAAGATTCCAACGGTGCCGAATCCTTCGATGGCCAGTTGTTCCAGTGCTTTTTCGATTTCTTCAGCATCGCCGCGATCCAGGAACGTAGTTTTCATACGATTTGCCCCACGCTCATTCGACGGCATTATTCGACAGAGTCACGACGCGCAATCGTTTTCGATCGTTAAGAAAACGATGAGAAAACTAATCCAGTACGACTACCGCACGGAATACGCAGCGAAGCGCCAATGATTATCATTGAGTTAGAAATCCGCGAAGCTATCCATATTATTTGCTTTATCGTTGTATTTTTTGAGATAAGATGAGTCAGATTGAGATATGGAAGCCGCAGAAACTACGAATCAGAAAACCGCGAGCGACACGATCGTATTCATCGACGACGATCAGCTGTACTCGAGGGCGATGCTCGCGCATCTGGAATCCTGTTTTAAAGATGCGGAAGGCGGAGCGCCCACGCTGCGCCATTTCACCGACGCCCGGGAGGCGATCGAATTTACGAAATCGAATCCGGACGAGATCTCGGTGATTATTACCGACTATCAAATGCCCGATATGGACGGGCTGCGCTTCATTCGCGAAATCGAAGGCGCGAATCGCCAGTATCAGATCATCCTGCTTTCGGGGCAGATCGACCTGCGGCTGACGGAATCGGCGCTACACCTGAACATCTTCGACTTTCTGGAAAAATCCACGGAGACTGCGGGGATCCTCGAAACCGTGCGGCGCGCGCGCTCGTACTGGACCAGCCGGTGGCAGAAAATCCAGCACATCGAAGACAAACTCAAAGAAAAACGCCTGGAGCGCGAACGCGACCCGGCGGCCGCCGGCTCAGATCCGGAATATGAAAGCTATAACGGCATTGTGGGCCGCGGCCCCGCGTTCCAGTGGCTGAAAGAAACGATCGTGCGAGTCGCGCAGAGCAACGCAACCTGCCTGATCCAGGGCCCCAGCGGTTCGGGCAAAGAACTGGTCGCGCGCGCAATCCATAACGAATCGCTCCGGCCGGACGGGCCTTATGTCGTCGTCAACTGCGGCGCTATACCATCGGAGCTCATTGAATCCGAACTCTTCGGTCACGTAAAGGGTTCCTTCACGGGAGCGCTGGCCGATCGGGTCGGTCTGGTCGAAGCGGCCCGCGGCGGCACGCTCTTTCTCGACGAAGTAACCGAAATGCCTTTGCATTTGCAGGTCAAATTGTTGCGCTTCTTGCAGGAAGGCACGATTCAGCGGGTCGGCGAAACCGAAACCCGGTCCGTCGACGTGCGCATCGTCGCGGCGACCAACCGCGAACCGCTCCAGGCCGTTCGTGATCAGCTGTTTCGCGAAGACCTCTACTATCGATTGAACGTGGTACCGATACAGATGACCGCCCTGCGCGATCGACCGGAAGATATTCCCGCGCTGGCCCGGCACTTCCTCAGCGTTTTCACCGAAGTCGAAAAGAAACCGATTCACGCGATCGACGATCAGGTTTTCGATTATTTCAGCCGGTACTACTGGCCCGGCAATATTCGTGAGCTGCGCAATCTCATACACCGCATGGTGCTCTTCGCCGAGGGTACTCGCCTGCAGTACGCAGATCTGCCGCGGGAATTGATCCACTACGTGCACGGAGTCGCCAATCCGCAGGAACCAGCGGCTGCCGCGGCACCTGTCGGGACAAACACATCGAATACAAAGACGGGCACCGCTGCAGCCCCCGCGACGGGCGGACAGAGCCTGCGCGACCTGGAGCGCGAGTCGATCGAACAGGCGTTGATTGCAAGCGGTTACGACAAAGAGGCCGCGGCTCGCAAGCTGGGCATCTCACGCGCGTCCATCTATCGCAAGATTCGCAGCTATAATATCGAGACCCGCCACAAATTCAATCCGGTCGCCGGCGGCTGATCCGCGTTTCGGCTTGAGATATTCAATGAGACATCTGGCTCAATCTGAGACGATCCGGACCCGCGAAGGCGCACCCGCCTCAAATTGAGCCTGGCACGCGGCTTGCACTACTCTTCGCATACGGCGCCTGTACATCCGGCGCGCGATACAGGAGCGAAAGACAGCAATGCAGGCCCGCACAAAACGGATTCATTATGCCCGAAAGACAACACGAATTGCGTTGGTTGTCGCCGGCCTGCTCTTAAGCGTCGATTGCCTGGGGACTTTTTTCGCGCGTCCGGATCACACCGACTTCCAGAAATTTTCCCGCGGTACAGGCCAGGATGCGGAAGCCGCGCTGCGTTCCCTCGAAGACGCATTGGGCGAACTCGACGCGGAGCGCCCCGGCGAATACCGGCTCGGGCCGGGCGACGAAATTTCGATTCAGTCCCGGGGCAACGAGCAGCTCACAGGAAGCTATACTCTGGACCCCGGCGGCGATATCGTATTGTATCCGGCTTTAGAGGTGAATCTGGACGCCCTCACGCGTCGCGAAGCGGAAACACAAATCGCGCGGGCGTTGCGGGGTTATTATCGGTATCCGCAGGTGACGCTGAGCGTCGCCCGCTACGCGAATAATCACGCGTACGTGCTCGGGCGGGTCTTAAATCCGGGCAAGATATCGCTGGCCGGCCGCACGCGATTACTCGACGCCCTCAGCCAGGCCGGCATTCGCCGCAGCGCCGATCAGAACCTGCGTATCGGCCGCTGCGCCATCGTCCGGGGCAACCGCCGCATTCTCTGGCTGGATTTGAACGAACTCTTAGAACGCGGCAATCTCGCGCTCAATCTACAGCTCGCGCCCGGCGACGTGGTCTACGTTCCGGATCCAGGCGATCGTTTCGTTTACGTGCTCGGCGAAGTAAACCGCCCCGGCGGCTATTTAATGAGCCCCGGCCATTCTCTGCTGCGGGCGATCGGAGACGCCGGCGGACTCACCGAAGACGCCGACACCTCCGCGATTCGCGTGGTTCGCGACAGCACCGCGACGGATCGCGACGAAGCCGTCACGGCGACAATCGACCTGGGCGATATCACCGGCGACGGAGTCTACGCGCGCAATTTCGCGCTGGCTCCCGAGGATGTGATCTATGTGCCGCGCAGGGGAGTCGCGAAATTCAATTATTATCTGCGTATGCTGAACCCTTTCGCCCAGGTTTTCGTAATCGGCAACGCGTTAAAAAACTCAGGAAACTAACGGAGATTCGATCAGCTTTTACAGGGAGCCAGACGCAATATGAACGCCACGACTGAACAAACGGAAATCAGCCCGCTGCCGAAATGGTTGCAGAACCCGACCTTCCACCTCGTCGACGTGCTGTTGCTCAATCTGAAAGCCATCGCAATTCGGGGCGTCGCGCTCGCGCTGCTCGCCGCGGTCGGCGTGGCCTTCGCGATCAAACCGAAATATTCCGCCGAGGCGGTTTTAAATATCGAACCGCACGTTCCCCGCATATTGTATAAGACGGATCCCTCGAAATATCTGCATTCGTACGAAGACTGGCTGCGAACGCAGACCGATATCATTGCCAGCCATCCGGTGCTCGACCGCGCCCTCAAGTCTTTCGCGGAAGCCGGCTTCCACTGGCAGGGCGAAGACGAATCGCGCATCGCCGCCATTGGACGCCTGCGCGCGAAGCTCAAGGTCGTACACAAACGCGAGACCCAGATCATCGTGGTGAGCATCGACTCCAGCGCGCCGGCCGGACTGGACACGCTCGTGAATTGTATCGTCGACAGCTATTATATTTTCATGCGGGATCGCGCTCAGAGCGTGGACCGCTTCAAACATGAATTCCTGGTGCAGGAGCGCGAACGAACCGAGCGCGATCTGCAGGTCGCCTATAATAATCTCGAAGCCATTTCGCGTAGAACGGGAGTCGTGGTCGGCAATGAAGACGGTCTGGCGTCGCATCTACAGGTCGTAAACGAACTCAAGCAAACCGTAAACGAAGTCATGGTTCAACGGGTCAGCCTTCAGAATAATCTCAACTCACTGCTCGAAGAGAAACAGCGCATTCGCAATATGGATTTGAGCGAATTCGGCCCAACGGAAATCCAGCGTAATCCGGTCGAGATCGATCGTGCGACCAGCGCCGAAGGCAAATCGCGCGATTTGAAAGAGCGCCTCTTTCGACTGGGCGAGCGGCATCCCGAACGGCGGATGATCGAAGGCGAACTAAAAGAACTGCAGGCGCGGACAGATCGCGGTCGCGAAGAAGCGATCGCGCGACAGGTCGAATTAAAACGCCAGGAGCTGCTCGGAAAAAACCGACTCAAGCAGCTGGACGTCGACACCGGCCTGCGATCGCACATTCGCACGGAACACTCGTTGCGCAAGCGACTGCGCGACGAAGAAACCCGGCTCCTGGGCTATAACAGCGCGGTCCTGCAGGCGAATACCCTGCGCGGCGAAATCCAGCGCCTCGAACTACGGGTCGCCGAAATCAGCCGACGCATTGACGAAGTCAGCATGGAGCTGGTGGTGCCCGGCCGCATTGAGATCATTTCGCGCGCCCTGCCGCCGGAAACGCCTTCGCGGGATCGCCGGGCGCTCTTCGCCGCTTTTGCCGCGCTCGTAACGTTCTCCGGAGTGACCCTGGGCTTTCTGGCGCTCGGCTTTCTCGATCGCCGGATCAAACGCGCGGAAGACATCGCCGCGGTCGCGGGTTTCCCCGAAACCGCGGCGGTCGCCCGCAGCCCCCACGTCGACCCGCGCGGTTATCGTGAGCTGGCGCTCTTCCTGGACCAGGACCGCAAAGCGCACGGCTCGAAAATCTTCGCCTTCACGCCCGTCACTATCGGCGAAGCGCCCGCCTTCGATCTGGCGGGCCTGAGTCGCCTGATGCAGGACGGGGGCGGCCGGCGCAAACAAGCGGCCGTATGCGCTTACTACGACGACGGCACCGAAGCGGAAGCCGCGGTTCGCAAACTCCGCCGCGACACGCGCGGATCGGGCGCCGCCGCCGTATGGCTGCCGGCCGTTCGCCAGCACTCCGAAGCCCGCGAATGGGCGCTGCAAAGCGACGTGGTCGTGCTATTGGTCGAAGGGGGACGCACGACCTGTCAGGAACTGGAGGATGCGCTCGAACAACTCGCGCGCTTAAAGATCACCGCGGTATCGATCGTTTTCGTGGAAGGCGCATAAGAGCTTCGCAGGCGCTTAGTTCGGGCGCCGGACTGACGGCATAAGCAGATTTAGCAAACGAAGATGGATAAGATTATACTCATTCCTCTGCTCGCGAGCGTCTGGGCGGCCCTGTACTACGATCCGCGCCGACTCTTCGTTTCGCTTTACGTACCCGCGTTGTTGTTGGTCCCGATCTATTACGAAACCGAATTTCTGCCCTCTACCCCCGAGTTTAATTTCGCGAGCGCGATCTTCTTTCCGATTTTCGTCAGCTGGCTCTTCGCCCGACGCGGACAGGGTTATCGTTTCGCGCCCCTCGACGCGGTGGTCTTCGCCTATATCTTCATTGTCTTTATGAATCAGTGGATCAACAGCGACTACAAGGTCGCGCAGAAAGTCCTGTTCAACGACATCATGGCCCGCCTAGGCCCTTATCTGATGGCCCGGGCCGTCTTCGCCGATTCAAAACTGCGGATGCGCTTTCTGCGCTCGATCGTATTCGTCGGCGCCGGGATTTCGATCGTAAACCTTTTCGAGTTTCGCCTGTGGACCAATCTCTTCGACCTGCCCTGGCGCACGATCTGGCCGGAATGGGTTCCCTGGGACGGCGCGATGAAACGCTGGGGGTTCAAACGAGTGGCCGGCCCCTTCGCGCATCCGATCTGCAACGGGTATTTCTTCGCGCTTTCGACGCCTCTCGCCGCCTATTTGCATCGCACAGGTCGCATTCGCGGCAAATGGGCGGGACGAATTCTCGTCGGCCTGCACGCCCTGGGGGTGCTGACCAGCCTTTCGCGCGCGCCCATGCTCGGCCTCTTTCTCGATTTCGCGTTGCTCGCCTACGGCTGGAGCAAACGCAAGATCATCTGGATCATCGCTTCGGTGCCGATCGTATTGATCGCGCTGGCCAGCACGATTCCGATGGCCGTCGAATACCTCTCGGTGAATCGCGAACACGCCCAGGACGAAAGCCAGCGCAACGCCGCCTATCGCCGCGAACTCATCGACAATTACCTGGACATCGTCGACGAACGGCCCTTCACCGGCTGGGGCCGCTTCTCGGTTCCCTGGATCGACAACCAGGTTTCCATCGATAACGAATATCTGTATACCGCCCTCGTTTCCGGAAAGACGGCGCTCTTTTTATACGCGCTTACGATTCTCGGCGCGCTCTTCGCCGCCGCGCGGGCCTGCACTCGCAAGCGGCCGGGGGAAGAATTCGGCGCGCGCGAAAGGCGACGACTGCTCGCCTGGGTGCTTCTGGCCGGGCTGCTCGCGGGAGCGCTGACCCAGGCCACAGTCTACGCCGGAACGCAGACCGTGCAGATCTTTTTTATCTTTCTCGCGATGAGCGCGGGCATTCAGCAGGCCGATTTTTCGGAAGCGCCGGCGGCGGACGCAAGCGATCCGGCTGCAGCCGCGAAGAGCGAGTACGACTCGCTGGAAAGACAGACCATCAGGAGGGGTTATGCGCATCGTTTTTCTCGCACCCTGTAGAGGACTCGCCGGCGGACTGCGGGTGATCGCGGCGTACGGCGAAGCGCTGCGTCTGCGCGGGCACGACGTTACGATCGCCTATCCACGGAAGCGCGAATCGCTACGTCGCCGTCTGCGAAACGATATGCTTCGCGCTCTGGCCCGCGTATCCGGCCGCACGCACGGGCCGCTCTTCGATTTTCTGGATTTCTTCGACCGCGAATATCACGGACGACTCCTGGCCCTGAACACCGCCCCCGGCGAAGCGCCGCGACACCCGCTGATCGAACGGGCGGACTGCGTCGTCGCCACCGCCTGGGAGACGGCGGAATGGCTGCGCGATCTGCGTTTGCACTCCAGTAAACAGATGTATCTGATTCAGGGTTACGAAAGCTGGAACAGCGTCCCCGAACGCCTGCACGCGACCTATCGCCTGCCCTTTCAGAAGATCTTTATCTCGCGCTGGTTGCGCGATCAGGTCGCGACGGCCGCCGGAGATCGCGCCATACTCGACTGCCCGATCATCTCGAATGGGTGTAATTTCCGGGCCATTCCCGAAGGGCTCATCGGACGGCGACGCACGTACGACGTGGGCTTCGTCTACTCCGCCGCCGCCCATAAAAACGCAGCCGCGGCTTTCGACATACTCGCCCGCCTGCGCGAAAGCCGGCCGGAGCTGCGGGTGGCGATCTTCGGCGGCGAACGACCGCCGAAATCGCTGCTGCCCGATAACGCGGAGTTCTGGTATCGACCTTCCGGCGAACGCATTCAAAAGATCTACGCCGATACCGCCTGCTGGCTGATCACTTCGCGCGAAGAAGGTTTCTGTCTTCCGGCGCTCGAAGCCATGCGACAGGGATCGGTCGTCGCCGCGTACGACAACGGCGGTATCCGCGACGTGGTAGCGTCGGATTCCGTTCAGTTCGCGCCGGGCATAGACTGGAACAATTCGCGCGACGCAATCGTGGTTCCTCAGAACGAAGCGGAGGCGCTGCGCGAAGGGCTGGCGACGCTGCTGGACGATCATGGACTGCGCATGACATTGTCGCGACACGCGCGCGCACGCAGTCTGAATTTCGACTGGTCCCTCGCTGTTCAAAAATTTGAAGCACTTATATTCGCTGCTCCCGAAGCCGCCAGGAATGAAATACTTAAAGTCACAGGAGTCTCTTCATGAACACCACGATCAACTCCGGTCGCCCGAAACGGTCGCCGCGCATTCTGATAATTTCGCCCGTGCGAAACGAAGCTGAATATTTACAGCTCACGATTGACAGCATCGCGGCCCAGAGTCTGCGACCGGTGGAATGGCTGCTGGTCGACGACGGCTCGACCGACGCCACTCCCGACATTCTGCGTGCGGCGGCGGATACCCATCCCTGGATTCGCGTCATTCGCAAACCCGACCGCGGCCACCGGGCGGTCGGGCCGGGAGTCGTCGAGGCCTTTTATTACGGGCTGGAACGCGCACAGACGAACGACTACGACTATATTTGCAAACTGGACGGCGATCTGGAAATCCCGGCCACGTATTTTGAACGCCTGACGGAGTACTTCGACGCCGACGAACGCCTGGGCGCCGCGAGCGGCAAACCCTATCTGCGCCTTGACGAAAACGAATCGGCCGCAGCGGCGCGCGACGCGGGTCGGCTCGTTCCGGAACGCATGAGCGACGATATGGTCGCCGGGATGATCAATTTTTATCGGCGGGGTTGTTTCGAAAAAATCGGCGGCTTCGTACGCGAAGTCCACTGGGACGGCATCGCTTTTCATGCCTGCCGCATGGCCGGCTATCGCACACGCAGCGTCGACGATCCGGCGCTGCGTTTCGTTCATCTGCGGTTGATGGGTTCATCCGGGCCGGGCATCTGGACCGGTCGCCAGCGCTGGGGCCGCGGCCAGTACTTTATGGGTACCCATCCGTTGTATCTGCTCGCGATCGTCGCCTATCGCGCGCTGGAACGTCCCTATCTAATCGGCGGCTTTGGAATTCTGATCGGCTATCTGCGCGCCTGGCTGGGGCGCATGCCGCGCTATCGCCCGCCTGGCTTTCAACAATCTCTGCACGCCTATCAATTCGAGCGACTGAAGCTCGGTCGCCGGCTGGCTCACGAGATTCTGCCGCCGGCGCCGGCTCCCAAACTGGAACAAGGAGCGTGCTCATGAATGCAACGAGCCCCATCAAGCCGACGATATCGATCGTCGTCGTAAGTTATAACTCCCGCGAGCACATCGTCCGCTGTCTGCGCAGTATTCAAAAATCGCAAACCGCGACGGGGCGGCGAAGCACGAAGGGGTACGGCAGCGCATCGCCTTATGAAATTATCGTCGTCGACAACGCCAGCCAGGACGGTACCGCCGATCTGGTCGCGCGCGATTTTCCAGAAGTACGTCTGCTTCGCAGCCGGGAAAATCGCGGTTTCGCCGCCGGTTGCAATCTGGGGATTCTCGCCGCCGATGCTTCCAGCGAGTTCTGCCTGCTCTTAAATCCCGATGCGGTACTCGCGCCTGACGCTCTGCGACGCGCATTGCGTTATATGCACGCGAATCCGCGGGCGGGAATCCTGGGCGGAAGACTGATCAACCCCGACGGCCGATTGCAACCCTCCGCGCGGCATATGCCCGATCTGATTCAGAAATTCGGACAGCTTACGGGCATCTCCGAACGCCTGCCCTTCGATCGCGCCTTCGCGACTATCGATCACCCCCGCCAGACCGTCGGCACCTCCGGGGCTACCGGCTGGGTGGTCGGCGCTTTTTTCCTGATGAGACGATCGCTCTTAGAACGCACCGGATTACTCGACGAAAACTATTTTCTCTACTTCGAAGAGATCGATCTATGCGGAGCGACCCGCCGCGCGGGATTCGAGGTGCACTACGCGCACGAGATTCAGATCACCCACGTCGGCGGGGCGAGCGCGAAGACGACCGGCGCGCAAATCAGCCAGGCCGGTTCCCAGCTCACGCGCTTTCGCACGGAAAGCGAGTTGTATTATTATCGCAAGACCCGCGGGCTCCGGGTGATGCTCGGGGCCGCCGCGCTCGAAATCGGCGTGAACACTTTGATCTATGCGAAGCATGCACTGGCGCGGGCGGAGAATGCTCGGCGCCAACAGGCCGCGCACAATATCAAGACGATGTGGCGGGCGCTCAGACGCGCGCCGTTTCGCGCGGCGACTGCTCGAGCTCCGGGGCTTTCAGCTGAGTCGAGCGCGCGCTTTGCAGAAACCACTGTTTCAGCTTCGCCGCTTCGTGCCGCAGGTTGAACTCCCGTTCGACCGTTTCGCGCGCGTTTCGGATGATTCCGGCTCGCGCGGATGTGGGCATCGCCAGCAAATTTTCAATAGCGGTGGTCAACGCCGGCGCGCTGGCCGGAGATACAAGCAAACCGCTGCGACCGTCAGCGATCAATTCAGGGATCCCGGCGATGCGCGTCGCGATCACCGGCACCCCTGCGGCCATAGCTTCCATCAATACGACCGGAACACCTTCGGCGTAGCTCGGCAAAACGAAAGCGTCGGCCGTGGCAAGTTCCGCCCGTACCTCTGAAGCGTTCAGCGCTCCCAGAAAGCGGATATTACGCTTCAGTCCGCGCGCCCGTACGGCCGCTTCGAATTCGGCGCGTTGCGGACCGTCTCCGACCAGCCGCAGTTCGAAATCGGGAAAGGCTTTCACGACCGGCTGCAGCGCCTCGAATAGAACCGGCAAGCCCTTGACGGTCGCCATGCGGCCGACGAATAGAAAGCGTCGGCCAGACTGCAGGGCGCCGGATTCGACGGATCTGTCGTTTGCGTATTGCAGCGGATCAACAGCGCAGCGCAGGATTCGAAATTTATGCGCGGCGTCGGGCGCGAAAACCGCCGCCTGCGATGCACAAAAATGACTGATACAATTGACCCAGGCCGCGGCGCGCAGCTTAAGATCCAGCCGCCACTTCGCGGCTTCGAAAAATATCGCGGGGCCGTGCAGGGTAAAACTGAAGGGCGTTCCACTCATGCGTGCGGCAAGCATCGCAACCGAACAGCTTGAGTTCGCGAAATGATTGTGCAGGTGCGTCACACGCAATCCACGCATGTGCTCCGCGAGCAGTCCCGCTTCTACGAAATACGCGATCTGCAAAAAGCAATCGCGCAGGCCGCCGTTCATGAGGCGTGGAACCAGCGCCGCCGCTCGCAGGTAGCCGCGCGGATTCGAGAAAAACGACCGGATATGCGCGCTCAATATGCGAAGCGGATTCGCCGGCAACAGATAGTGGGTCGCTTCGCGATCGAGCGGCGCGGTCGCGGCGTCATTGCCAGGTCGCCGAACCGCCGCGGTCCGCACGCAGAGGCCGAACTCCCGCAGGGCGATCACTTCGCGCTGAATAAAGAGATCGCTGATGCGCGGATACTGTCCGGTGAAATACAACACTCGCGTCGCTTTCAGGGCTTCATCTTCCATCTTCGGATCGAAACGATCATGCGTTCGATTGATTGCGTTCATACGCCGACTCCTTGTTCTTCAGTGTGCGATTTATAACGCAGCGGGCGGCAGCGGGCTTCGAAGCTGTCGGCGACGAGCAGGCCCGGCAGCTTCAACCGGCCGGCGAAAAGGCGCCGGTTGACCGCCGCAAGAGCCGCCAGCGCGAATCGCATTAAGCTGTAGTTCACCGCAATGACCCGCAGCCTGCGACCGCGTTCCGTATATTTGCACAGCCAGCGCAGATAGCTCTTCTGGGTCGGCGCATCAGGATCGACGACGTTGACCACTTCCAATTTACACTGCGGATGGTTCGCCAGACGCCCGGCCGCGGCCAGAATTTCCCGGGCGGTCGAATGTACCGACACGAGCGGCAAACGCGCCCGTGCGCCCGTACGCACGAAGTATTTTTTGCCGACGGAAAATCCCAGACGCGCGTTCCAGAGCGCGCCGGGTCCATAGATTACGCCCGGACGCAGAATCGACACCCGCGTATCTTCCAGCTGCGCGAAATCATGCGCGAGCTCTTCCTGCATGCGTTTGCAAATCGCATAGGCGTCACGCATTTGATATTCACGCTTCAGGCGCGCGCGATCGTCCGCGTTCGCGGACTCGGTCAGGTACGGACCGATTACAGGCGATTCTGCACTTAACTCGCTGCGCCTCTTAATTCGGATATAGTCGTAGACGGCGAAGGAGCTGATCTGAACCAGCAACCCGCATTTCGCGGTGCGCATGGCCGCCAGCAATTGTTCCGTCGCCGAAACCGTCGCCGCGAATTGTTCACTGAAAGCGCCGCCTTTCGCCGCCGCCAGATGCAAAACGCCGTCGACGCACTCCAGTTCGCGAACAAAACCATCGTCCGCAGGGTTCGCGCAGCGACGCAGGTCCTGAGAGACAATGTGCAGCCGTTCGCGGGACTCGAGATCCAGGCAGTCGCGAAACTCCAGCATGGCGGCCATAGAAGTCGGGCGCACAATCGCCGTAATGCGATGACCGTCCAGCAGAGCTTCACCGACGACCGCGCGGCCCAGAAAGCCTCCCGCCCCGGTAACCATCCAGTGATATAATTTGCTATCGTTCATGCGTATGCCTGCCTGGTATTTACGGACTGGAGTATTTCATCGATCAAACGCGCCGCGGCGAGCATATCCGCCGGCTCGACCGGCGGCGGCCCGCCGGTGGCGATCGCCGTATAACTTGCTTCAAGGAGAGTCTCCAGACCTTCATAGGGTGTGCGCTGCAGCAGTTTGCGTTTTAGATTGTCCAGACCGGCGCGCATTAGAGACGCGCCCCCCCGTAATTGATTCAATACCTGCGAAAGCCCTTTGATATCGCGTTCGCGATCGAGCTGCAGACCCGGGTGAAACAAATCGCTGCGAATCGCGCCGTCCGAACCGCGCACGCTCACAGAGAACTCCGCGGGTTGCGCGTAAGCGCAAAAACGGATGCGCCCGCGAACCGGCGGCCCGTCGGATGCCGGGCACCCGCTCAGGAGTACGTCGAGATCATCGTACACGAAGACGCCGGCTTCCCCGAGATTGCTCAGCCCTGCGTAATCCAAACGGTATTCGGCGGGCATCAAGCGCAGCGTTAAATAACATAGATGCGTTAGAAATTCATGGATCACCCCGGCCGGCAGGCGATGACTGGGATGTTTCAGATTCGGATCCGAGTAGCGACCGGCTTTTAAGCGCAGGGGAAGCGCCAGGCGAATCTCCAGATCCGTGACTCGACCGATCGCCCCGGATGCGATACGGCCTTCGAGTTCGCGCATTGTTTCGTTAAATCGATAGTTGTGGTTTTCAATCAGATGCAGCCCTCGGTCGCGGGCCAGTTGCAGCAGGAATTCGAGTTCGTCCACGGCCAGGGTCGCCGGTTTCTCGACGATAACATGACATCCCGCCTGCAGGCATTCGCGAGCGAATTCGAAATGGGTGGCCGGCGGCGTGAGAATGTGCACGACGTCGGGTTGCGCTTCGCATAACATGCGGCGCCAGTCGGTGAACACCGCGGCGGCTCCGTAACGATTCGCCGCCGCTCGCGCGGCCGCAGGCGATAGGTCGCAGATGGCTCGCAATTCCGCTCGCGGGCTCGCTTCCAGATGCGCCAGGTGCTCTTCGGCGATGACTCCCGTACCGATCACGGCGCTCTGGAGTTTCGGAACTGAAAACGGCGCCCGGCCATCCCGGGGAATCGGGTTTCCTGTTTGATCGACCGGCCGGTCTTTCTTTTGATTGGAAGAGTCCCGCCCTTTGTATTCGATCAGCCGCGGCCCCCTTCCCAGCGCGCTGCGCCATACGAATAAAGCGATGCCCGCCAGACCCGCGAATTTATCCAGGGTGCTCAGCCCCGCGAAGCGCCAGGCGTCGCTGAGGCGGGTACCGGTCGTTAACTGACGCCGCAGCAATCGTACGAACAGTAGAGCGTACGCCGCCGGCCCGACCAATGCGACCGGCCAGAATTCCGAACGCTGCGAAAGATACGCGAAAGCCAGGCAGGCGATGGTCGCCGCGGGCAGGACGCCGCCGTAAAATACGATTCGCAGGCATTCGCGCAGTCGATAAGCCGTTTTGCGACCGTGTAAGAAAAAGCCCTCCGCGCAGGCCCAGCCGCCGCGAATCGCGCGGCGCCACCAGGCGGAAAAGCCGTGCAGCGCCGCGTCATGCGCGGTCATTTCACTCGCGATACGCACGACCCGCTGCGGCGTTTCGTCCGTCAGTTCGCGCAGGCGCAGACACATTTCCGGCTCTTCGCCGCAAATCAGAGATGCGCGAAAGCCGCGCACCGCGGCGAAGGCCCCCGTGCGGATCATAAAATCCCCGCCGCAGGCTTCCGTTTCACCCGGCGGTCGGTCCCATTCCTGATCGATAAAACGATTGTATACACTGGCGGCCGGGAATTGTTCACGCCGACGGCCGCAGACAATCGCAACTTCGCGACCGGGGCCGGCCTTCGTCTCGCCGTTCGCGTTCGGATCGTTTCGTTGCGACATCCCGGATTGATGGCAGTCGAAGGCGATCAGAGCCGCCGCTCCCCAGCCCGGGGCGACCGTGCAGTCGCCGTCGAGGAACTGAACGAACTCCAGGTCGGGATAATCCCGCACCAGCATTTCGAAACCCGCGTTGCGGGCGGCGGCCATCGTAAACGGCGGTGCAAGCTCATGAACCGGAATCCCACGCGATCGCACGAACGCCCGGCTGCCGTCGGACGAACCGGAGTCGACGTATACCGTCGGACAGCCCGCGAAATCCTCATCGTTCTGTAACGAATCGATGCATCGTATCAGTCGATCGCCTTCGTTCCGGGCGATTACGACAACGCCCACGCGTTTATGGACTGGGTTCATTCTATGGCCTCCTGCACCAGAATCATAGAAGTTCTGATTGCAATATGCGTTCCAGGCCGCTTGCGCGCGCAGCTTCATCTACACTTCCCGGCGTTACCCATCTGCGACTGCGATTCTCACTCTGAGACGAATGAGATTTCGCCTGAGACTCCGGCCGGCCTGTGCGCCTGGCGGCCCATCGCGTGAACGGGCACGGGCTTTGCATTGCATTGCGCATGATCGCTTTCGCCGAAAAGATTTTTCGCCGCTGCTGGCCCAATGTGGCGGCGGATCTGCGCACCTATCGCTACGACTGGCAGCGCCCCGGACTCTATGTGATGCTGGTGTATCGCTTCGGGCGGTGGCGCTACGGCCTCCGGATCCCGCTGATTCGCCGACTGTGCTCGTTGATTTATCGTCTGCTCTTTTTCGCGGTGAAGATCGCCACCGGCATCGAGCTGCCCTGCGAAGTTCCGGTCGGCGCGAATTTTCGCATCGATCATCAAAACGCTATCGTCATCAGCGGTTACGCGAGCTTCGGCGACGATTGCGTCGTACGCCAGGGAGTTACGGTCGGTCTGCGCGATCCCGATCGCCCCTGCGCGCCCCAAATCGGCGATCGCGTGTCGCTGGGCGCGGGCGCGAAACTGCTCGGCGAGATTCGCATCGGCGACGACGTGGAGATCGGAGCGAACGCGGTCGTACTCACGGACGTTCCGGCCGGATCGATCGCGGTCGGCGTTCCCGCCCGCATCCTGCCCAATCGCAAATTGCAAAAATACGCCGCGGCGATGCAGGGCAGCCGACTATGAGGGCGCCGGTCGGAGATGAAGGCGTCGCACGCCGCTCGGCCTTCGCCGCGGCGATTACAGCTCTGAGTCGAGCCTTCGCGCGCGGGCTGCAGCTGATCTCAAGTCTGATCTTAACGCGCCTGCTATTACCGGAAGCTTTCGGGCTCATGGCCCAGGCGGCGGTGCTGTTGCAAATGCTGCAATTGCTTTCGGATCTGGGGATCCAGACGGCGCTGGTTCAGCTGAAGAACGGACACCGGCGCGGCTACCTCGACGCGGCCTTCGCCGTTGCGGTGCTGCGTTCGCTGACGTTATTTTGCATTGCGCTGCTTTTGGCGGGACCGGTGGCGCGCTTTTACGGCGACGCAAGGCTCGAGTATTTAATCTATATCCTGTCGCTTTCGATTCTGGCGCTCGGTTGCGAGAACCCCGCTTATGCGAGTGTCATTAAGAATCTGCAGGCCCGCACCCAGGCTCTACTGGAAGGCGGCGCGGCGCTCGCGACTCTGCTGATCACGGTCGGCCTGGTGCTATATGAGCGCAGCGTTTGGTCTCTGGCGATCGGCTCGGTGTGCGGAACGCTTCTGAGAACGCTCGGCAGCTACCTCGTCGCGCGACCGCTGCCGCGTCTGCGCTTTCGCCGGGCTCCGCTCTTACGCCTGCTGAGCATGTGCAGCCGCCTGCTGTTGAATACCTTCGCCACCTGGCTGGCCATGAATCTCGACGTCCTGGTGATCGGCCGTATCCTGGATATGGAACAGCTGGGCTTTTATAATATCGGTCGCAATCTCGCGCTGACCGGCGAGCTGCTGCTGATTCCAATCGTCGCGCGTTCGTACTTTCCAGCGGCGGCGGCGCTGCTGGCGCAAAGCGGCGAAGACCATGGTCCGCAATCGACGGCCTTCGCGCGCCTGTATGGCCAACATGCCCTGGTTTTCGCGGGCCTGGGCGGTCTCGCTCAGGTCGCTCTGGCCCTGGCCGCCGTCGACGTCGTAACCGTACTCTACCCTGAAGCCTACTCGGCGGTCGTGCCCGTCGTCGGCTTGCTGGCTCTGCGCGGAGTCTTTCGCATCGTCAGTATTCTTCAGAGCGGCCTGCTTTTCGCCGCGGAACGTACGGCCGCCGAAACCCGGGCGATGCTCGCGGGCCTTTTCATTCTCGCCGGAAGCTGCTTGTGGTTTCACTATACGCCGACCGATGCCCCGTCGCGGCTGGCCTTCGCGAACGCGACGCAGACGCTGCTCGGCTTCTGGTCGACGGGGCATCCGGGGGAATTGAGCCAGCTGGCTTTGCTCGTCTGTCTCGCGGCGCTGCCCATTACTCTTATGGAAGCCGTGTATTTGGTGTTTCGACTGCGCGTCGCGACGGGCGCTGTACTCGCACCGTACTTCGCGGCGTTCAGCGCGCCGCTGCCCGTACTGCTCTTTTATTTTACGCAGGCGCAGGCTTTCGCCCCGGGGATTCCTCGTCTGGCGGCGATCACGATCTTCGTCGCGCTCACCGTCGCGCCGGCTCTGGTGTACCTTGCCCTGCGTTTGCGAAAGCGACGGGCGATCCCCGCCCGGCGCGAAGACCAGGGCGCGAAGCGGACGGTACTGCACTGCACGCTCATCAATCCGGCGGTCGACCGCAATGGAGTGGCCGTACACATCAACGCCCTGGTGCGGGGGCGCAAGGACACGGCCATCGCGACTCCGCTCGGGCGGCCCGGCGCAATGGCTTCGCTTGATTGCAGCACAGCAAAGGCGCCGGAGGACCGCACGGCTTCCACTCTGGACCGCGCACTCCGCGGGATCCTCTTGCGCATACGCACTGCGTTCCGGGCGATGCGCGTTCGCGCGCCATTCCCCGTGGGCCGCGATTTTCTGTATCTCTGTGAATTGCTCGCGACAGCCGCGGCCCTCTACCGGGTGATGCGAGCGAGTATACAGGCATCGCCCCGGACGGTGCTGCACTGTCACGACGTGATCAGCGGGCGGCTGGCTCTGATACTGCGCGGGGAAACGATCGTGCTCACGGCGCATTTCTGGTGCAATCCCGAGGACGAATTCGCGCGCGCGGGTCTGGTCCGCCGCGGGGGCCTGGCGCACCGAATCCTGGGCAGCGTGGCTCGTTTCGTTCTCGCCCACCCGCGCGTGCGGCTGGTCAGCGTTTCGCGGGCAGCTCGCAACTCACTGTCCGCCTATCGCTCGCGCCCGGACACTTTCGTCATCGCGCCGTGTATTGACAGACCAAACGGAGACGCGCGTTTCCAGGCGCTCCCGGTGCAACACGCACCGAAAATCAAAACGGTTTTTCGAATCGTTCTGGTCGGTACCATCGAAGCGCGCAAAGACCAGCGACGTCTGATTCGCATAGCGCGAATCCTGAGGCGAGCCCCGGGGCGCACGGAGTTTCACGTCTACGGCAACGACGCCAATCGCGAAGGCCGCCTGTTGAACGCTCTGATCGAACGTTACGACTTGAAAGAAACGATTCGCATGCACGGAGCTCGCCCCCCGGGGGAAGTCCAGCTCGCACTGCAAAACGCGGATTTGTATCTACAACTTTCGCGCGCCGAAAGTTTCGGTATGGCCCTCGTGGAAGCGATGGCCCACGGCCGGGCCGTTCTGGCAAGAGACTATCCGGCCCTGAAGGAAATCGCGCCGGACTGCGCGATCATTCCGCGGCACGCGCAGTCTTTTGAGATCGCTCTCTGTATTCAGGCATTGGCGCGCTCGTCACGTCGTCGGCATTGGAACGCGATACAGGCGCGGGACGCTTACGAAAGGCGTTTCACGCCGGAACGAATTCGCCGCCGCCACGAAAGCCTGTACGAACTCGTTTCGTAAACGACACGCATGTCAATACCGTAAGCGTCTCAGAGCCGCGTTCTAAATTTGACACACTATTCTGCGAACAATGAGACAATCTGCAAACAGGGCGATCGAAAGCGGAAACGGCGGCTGGCACGCGGCTTGCAATATACCCATAGCGGCGAACGAGACTGCCGCGATAAGGGAGCAAGACCATGCAAGCAGAAATGATTTTCGATTCAACTCTGACGACCGCGCCGGCCGCGGCCGGGACGAACTGGCGATTCACTGCCCTGCTGCATGCGATCGAAGAACAAATCGCGGTGCAGAGTTTTCGCGCGCGCCTCTCGGCTTATCTCGGACTCAAACGAGCGCTGGATATCTTTGTCGCCGCTTCGCTCTTACTGGCGCTTTCCCCGATGCTCGCGCTGACGGCTCTGCTGGTAAAACTCGGCAGCGCCGGGCCGGTCTTCTTCAGCCAGATACGCGTCGGCCGCAACGGCAAACGTTTTCGCATGTATAAATTTCGCACGATGTGCAACGACGCCGAGGCTCGCAAACAGCAACTCAAGCAGGGTTACGAAGACGGCGGAGTGCGCTTTAAGATGAAACATGATCCCCGCATAACCGGCTGCGGACGCTGGATGCGGCGGCTGAGTATTGACGAACTGCCGCAGCTGTGGAACGTGCTGAACGGCGAGATGACCCTGGTCGGTCCGCGCCCTTCCGTCGAAAACGAAGTCGAACTCTACAATACGAAAGAACGCAAACGCCTGCAGGTAACCCCCGGTCTGACGTGCATCTGGCAGGTCAGCGGACGCAGCGATATCGACTTCGCCGGCCAGGTCGACCTGGATTTACAATACATCCACTCGCGCAGCATCGCGACCGACCTGGCGCTGCTATTCAAAACCATCCCCGCGGTTCTCAGCGGACGGGGAGCGTACTGAACATGAAAGGTCTGCAACAAACGCCGATCGTAGCGCAATACGGCCCCGAACGAGAATTGCCGGCCGGCCTGGTGTGCGGCGTTCCGGTGCAGGCGGCCCGCCGGGATGAATTCGTCGCGGCGATTCTGGCCGCCATCGCCGAAAAACGCGCGGCCGGCCGTGCGGGCCGGCGCCTTTCCGCCGATTACGTGGCGACGATCAACAGTGATTTTCTGGCCAATACCCGCGGCCGCGACGCCGCATCAAGCGCACGACTCCTCAAGACCCTGCGCCAGGCGCGGTTCAGCACCGCCGACGGCATGCCCATCGTCTGGCTGCTGCGCGCGACGGGCCTGCCCGTCCCGGAACGCGTCACCGGAGTGGATCTGTTCAGCGATTTGCTTCGCGCACTCCCCCGCGACGAACGGCGGGTTTTCATTGTAGGCGGCGACTATCGAAATTTCAGGCGAGCGGCGAAACGCATGCACGGCTGGACTTCGAATCTCCGGCTGCACGGCGCCTTCCCCCGACTGAATTCGCAGGGCGAGCTGATCGACGCGGACACCGGTCGCACGTGGGACGAGTTACGGGTCCGGCGTTTTTTCAACGAGATCAATCGTAAAGCTCCCTCTGTACTCTGCCTCGCTCTCGGCAATCCGCGGCAGGAACTCTTTTACGATCGTTACCGGCACCTGATTCAGGTTCCGGTCGTAATGGGGCTCGGCGGCACGATCAATTTCATCGCCGGCAGCGTGCGCCGGGCGCCCGCTTTGCTGGGACGGCTCGGATTCGAGTGGGCTTTTCGCCTGGCGATGGAACCACGGCGCCTGGCGAAACGCTATTTATCGGACGCGCTGCATCTCGTGCGGACCGGCGGCCCCCTGTTGATTTTGCATGCGCTGCAAAAATTGCAGGTCTCCCGGACGCGACGCAATGCCGGCGCCTATTTCACAGCCGATTCGCGGCCCGACCTATTATGGGCGGCGAAGGCCGGCTCGACCGAAACCACGAAGCATAGCGCGAAGCTGGATCTGACGCACGTACTGGGCGCGGACGCCCGCGGACTGGAGACGATCCGCCGCTGTGTGGAAGATCCCCGCATTCAGGTTCGCGGCATCGAGCGCTGCGGCCGGCTGCTGCGCGCGGCCTTGAGAATCCATCAAATCGATACAGGAGTAGTTTTATGATCGCGATACTATACGCAGCTTCGGAGAATACGAAATTCGACATGCGCGCGCGAGTGCTGAACCGGGAGCTGCTTGAGTGGCATCTCGCCACGTTAAAAGAGCTCGAAATCCGGAAAGCCGTGCTGGTCGGCGATACAGGCGGCCGGGACCGGGAGGATCTAAAAGAACTCATGCAGCGCGCCCGGGATTACTGGAACGTCGACGTTCGGTTCGCATCCGATTCACCGGACCTGATGAGCGCCGAACATGCGCTCCTCCTCCAACGCACGCACGTCTACGCGGGAGATCTATCCGCGCTCCGTACCGCGCATTTCGAGAACGGAAACACGCTCACCATCGGCGCCCGCGAGGTCGACCGCTCATCGCCGCAGGGTTATGCAAGCGTGCTGGGTCGTATTTCGCCGCCGATGATCCTGGCACCGGCGCTCGACTGGCGGCGACTGCAGCGCCCCGACTGGAACGCCGACTCGCTGCAGGATCTCGCGCGCGATCTGGAGAACGGCAAAACGCAGCTCGTGCACGCCGACGCCTACTGGCATCCGCTGCATCACGGCCTGGATCTCTATCACGCCAATCAGGAAATGCTCGAAGAACTGGTGAACTCCGGACGCATGGCGTTACGCGAATGCGAAATCGCGCCGGGTATTTTCGCCGGCTGCGATACTCGCATTCACCCTCGCGCTCAGCTGCAGGGCCCGGTATTGATCGGGGAGCGTTGTTATATCGGCCCCGGCGCGCGCCTGGAAGCCGGAGCGATCATCGAAAACGACGCCTATATCTGCGGGGGAGCCACAGTAGGCCGGGCGCTGATCGGCGACGGCGCATACGTCCGTTCAGGAACCACGATCGAAGACGCCATCCTGCTGGACTCGAGCCCCGGTCGCGGCGGCCTGGTCGGCATGGCGTCGACTCCGGCGAATCAGCTCTCCGTGAGCGGCGCACAGCCCGGCGGTCGCTAACGGCTATAAGCGCTGAGGTCGGCGGTTTCCAGCGCCGCGCGACGCTGCTCCAGCCGCTCGGCCAGCGTGTGCAAGAGCTTGCGACTCCAGCGCGGGTGCAGCTGGAAGAGCATATGAAAATCTTCCGGGCCGAATGACAGCGCGCGCGTCGCCTGACTCGCGACAACATCCGCGGAACGCGGCAGTCCGTCGAATTGCGCCATTTCGCCGACCATATCGCCTTCGCCCAGATTATCGATTTTTCGGCGCTCCCCGTCGGGCTCCGAGGTCATGTAGATATCGACCGCGCCCGAAAGAATGATAAATAAATCCATAGTTTCGTCGCCCTGCCGCATTAAATAATCGCCGGGGGCGAAGTCGCGCGCGAGCTTCTCGACCAGGTGCGGCGGGAATTCGTCTTCGTCCGCGAAACTCATTTCGTACAGAGCGTCCGCCAGCTCCGCTTCGGGAGCGCCCAATGAGACATAGTGCTCGCGTTTGAGATTCGGATCGGTCGTCTTGCTGTGCGCGTCGTAGATGCGAATGCGACGGGACAGCTCGAAGATCGCGCGCCGCGCCAGTTCGGGATGGATCTCAAGAGCGCTGTTGAAATCTTCCACTTCCCAGAGCACGTAGTGGGATCCCGGATACATTCCGGCCGCGCCGGCCCGCGTGCGACCCAGCAGATAGTCCTCGAGGCCGATAAATGCCACGGGATAGTAGTTTTCGTAGAGCGTTCGCGTCGGAGTCAGATGAATTTTACGACGCGCCCGGCCTTCCAGCAGCATCAGGATCGTCCCGGGCACCTGCTCCTCAAAGCGGGTTACGGCGCGGTATCGGAGGCTTTCGTCCAGATTGCCCCGTCGCACAAATTTCTTCAATTCCATGATTCTGCCAATCCGACCGGCGGTCCGGATTCCGCTCCGAAGGGCCGCAGGTCCATGTATTCCGCAGCCCCGGTGGAATTTCCAGCCGTTTTGCCTGGTCGGCGCGAAGTCTCGCGCTCGAAGGCCCGGAAATTTAATGCGCTGTGTAAAAAATTATGTCAGGGAGACGTTTCAGACCGATTATGTTACCAACCGAAAAAAGATATATAAACGGATGAACGCGACATACAGGGTGCGGAATTGGTACAGAATCAGGCCAAATTATTAAAATCATTCCAGGATCATTTACTGGTCGAACGGGGTCTCTCCGAGAACTCGATCTACTCGTATACCTACGATATTAAGAAATTCCAGGGGTTCCTTTCGGAACACTCCCGGGATATACTGGAAGTCGAAGCCGACGACATCTCGGCGTTCCTCAAAGAACAAAAGCGCAAGAAGATCTCCAGCCGATCACTGGCGCGCGCGGTAGCCGCCCTGCGGCAGTTCTACAAATATCTCAAAGACGAAAACAAAGTCAAAGCCAACCCGGCGGAGAAAATCCAGACTCCCGAAGTCAAAAAGAGCCTCCCCGACTATTTGACGCTCGAAGAGATCGACGAGCTCTTCGGCGTAATTCGCGAAGACGATCCGTACGAACTGCGCGACAAAGCCATGTTCGAATTGCTGTACTCCAGTGGATTGCGGATTTCGGAAGCCTGCAATCTCCGGCTGGAAGACGTCGATCTCGAAAATATGTTTTTGACCGTACGCGGCAAAGGCGGTCGCGAGCGCCTGGTGCCGTTCGGCGAGAAGTCTTTGCAGATCATGAGCCGCTATCTCGAAAACGCCCGCGACGACATCTTAAAGAGCCGCTACAGCGAGTATCTGTTCATCAGCAAGAAGGGCGATTTCCTGAATCGCAAATCAGTCTGGCGCCTCTTGAAAAAATATCTGGCGCGCACGAATATCAAAAAAGTCGTAACGCCGCATACCTTCCGCCACAGCTTCGCCACGCATCTGATCGAAAACAACGCCGATCTGCGCAGCGTGCAGGAATTGTTGGGCCACATCGACATCTCAACGACCCAGATCTACACGCACCTGGCAAGCCGCACGCTGAAAGAAGTTCATAAGAAGTTTCATCCGAGGGGTTGATCTTCGATCAGCCCCGAACTCTGCGCGAAGCGCAGAGAAAAAGATAAGCGGCTAACGGAACGTTAATCGCGAACTCTGCCGGAGGCAGAGCAAGAAATCGCGGCCAGCGGAACGTTAGTCGCGAACTCTTTGAGCAAACCCGACCGCCGTTATGAAATTGGGTAATCAGGTCGAATGGGCCATCCACTGTATGGAAGTGCTCGCGCGAGCGCCGGACGATGTCTATATCCCGACCAAAGTCCTGGCGCAATTTCACGGAATCCCCAAAGAGTACCTTTCGAAGGCCCTGCAGTCGCTCGCCCTGGCCGGATTGATCGAAGGCACTCTGGGACCCCGGGGCGGCTATCGCCTGGCGAAGGACCCGGCGAAAATCATGATTCTGGAAATCGTCGAAGCCGTTGAGGGCAATCGAAGGACCTTCCATTGTCAGGAGATCCGGCTGAACAATCCCTGCCTGAAAAAAATCAAACAGGCGGGAAAGCCGGAATCAATCTGCGCGGTCGCAAGCGCCATGTACGAGGCCGATGAGGCCTGGCGCGCCGTACTTCGCAAAAAGAAATTATCGGACATCGTCCGTGGAATCGACCGTCAGGTATCGACCGAGGTGATCGAAGCGTCCGCGGAATGGATCAAGAACGCTGTCGAATAACGCTCGGCCTCAAGTTCGCAACTCAGGCGGACTCCACATTGGTTTCCAGAATGTCGGATCAATTCTCTGATCCCATCCCACGACTCTGGAGCCTGTCCTGTAGTTTCAGCAGGAAGCGCCCCGCCTGCAACATCGGGTATCGGATGAAATGCGGCGGCCAGGAGGTCGCCTTGCGTCCCACGAAAAACATCTCGGTTCGCTCGCTGGTTTGATTTGCGAGCAATTCAGCGATGCACAGACCATTGTAGGGAGTCATGGAGACGCCGTGCCCCATCAGGCCCGTTGAGTAGATTCCCCGCCGATCACGCCCGACGTATCCAATAGTTGGCGCCAGATCCAGGGGAACCGAGACGATTCCGCCCCATTGATGACTGAACTGCAGTCCCTTTAGCTGCGGATAAACGCGAATCAAATGCTGCTTCAGGTGCGCGAAAGCGGCGGAGTCGGGTTTGAATTTCAAACCGCCTCCAGCATAACCCGGCAGTATGTCGCCGCCGCCGATTAGAATGCGGTTATCCGCAGTCAATCTATAATAGTGGATTAGATTACGGACATCGACGAAGCCGACGCGAGACTGCCAGCCGACCGACTCCAGCTGTTCGTCCGTCAGCGGTTCGGAAAGCACGATAGCCTGATAAATCGGGGTCTGTCTGGAAGACAGCCGGGGCAATAGAACCGAATAGGCGTTTAACGCGAATACGATTCGCTCACAATGTAATTCGCCGCCCGGAGTGAGCACCGTATAGCCCCCTGCGAATTCTTCAATGCGCAGCGCGGGACTCCGTTCATAGACGATGCTCCCGGCCTCCTGAGCGATGCGCATCAGTCCCCGGGCCAGTCGGGCCGGATTCAAAAGAGCGCAATGTTTTTCGAAGACCGCATGAGAATAATAGCCGGTCTTAAATTCGTCGGCCAGTTGTTTCCGGTCGCGGCGATCGACGCCTTCGGAACTCCGGCCGTGCGTAATGTGCGTTTCTTTCTCCAGCCGCCGCGCCTGCCCCGCGGAATTCGCGACGAGCAACATACCCGGCCGCTCAAAATCGCACTCTATAGTATGTTCCTGAACGAGCCGTTCCAGATAGTCGATGGCATCCAGCATATATCGGTGCGCCGCTATGGCATTATCCCGGCCAAACCGCATGGCAGTGATAGACCTTCGCATTCCAAATAGAGGAGAAGCGAATCCCGCGTTCCGGCCGCTGGAACCATGACCGCACAGATTCCCTTCCACCACGCGCACATCGATCCCGGGCATGAGTCGTCTGGCGTGATAGGCGGTGGACAATCCCGTAAATCCGCCTCCAATGATCGCCAGATCGCATTTATGGGCTCCCCGCAGGGATTCCGCTGGAGCCGCATCCGGCAATCGCTCCATCCAGAAGCTCGGAGCGTGCCAGTCGGCCGCCAGGGAATTTGAAAACAGATCGCCGGAGTGGATATTTCGATTCATGTTCACGCTCAATCGTCGGTTTCGCGCATGCGAGTATTGCAGAGGGGCTCCATCACGCCGTTCGCAGCTTTGCTTTGTGTACCGCTTCGCGAAAAAGAATTAAGGAGCAGCCGGCGGCTACTATGGTAAATACGACGAAGCCGGCAGCTTCAACAATGCCGATGGCAAAGATCAGGCTTGATGCGAAAACCAGGAGTAGCGCGAAGCTTGCCAGGGCCGCTTCTTTTAATCGAATTCCGCTGATCAGCAGAACAGCCAGAACCACTTCCGTGATCGTCGCCATATAGCCCAGGACGTCCGAAATCGCGCGCGGAAACCATGGATTCAGGGTTGCGGTATAATCCAAAAAGCTCTCAAAATCACCCCAGACGACGCCCATATTTCCAGCGGGACCCAGGAAACCCAATCGATCCGCGACCACCCACAGATAGATTGTCCCCAGGATAATTCTGATAGCGATAGATGCCAGCGATCGAATCTTCATTTGATTTCTCCTTGACCCAAATAATTACGGATATATTATATCCTTAATTGATTTTCGCAACAATTTTTAAATCTTATTCGAGGTGAAGCATGAATAACGACATTAGATGGAAGATCTTCTTCCTGCTTTTAGCGGCGGGGAATTTCGCGAACGGGATCTGGATGCTGATCGACCCCAATCACTGGTATGAAAATCTACCGGGCCGGGTGCCGGATTTCGGCCCCATGAACGAGCACTTCATTCGAGATCTTGGCTGCGTCTTCGCCTTATTCGGCGTACTCACTGTAAAGGGAGCCTTCCAGCGCGTCTGGCGGGGCAACTCGCTCTTCATATTACAGCTGTGGTACGTGCCCCACGCCTTCGTGCACCTCTTCGATACCTTCCGGGGATTGGTATCGATGGAACATCTATACCTGGATATCCCGCTGTGCTACGCGCCGCCGATCGTAATCGGAATCATGCAATACGTCTTGCGCCTGGAGTCCGGGCGAAACGGAGGCCAGGATGAAGCTGCTTAAAACGATTCTATTCGTATGCGCGGGAAGCTTTCTGGGCCTGACGCCCGTGTTGAGCTATTATTTCACCCATGGCCCGTCCTGCCCCTGTCATTCCTTGCTCAATACCGGGTTCTACTGGACCGCCCCTGAGCCTCAAATCAAAGGGGCGACCGATAGAAGCGGAGAAAACGCGCAGGCCGGCGGCGCGCATCCGGAAACGCTCCCCCCGGCCCGGTGAATCGTACAGGCGATCGCCTCAGACGACGAAGGAAGCGGGATCGGTAGCGTGGCTGCGTTCAACGAACCACGCGACCGTATCCTCCAGGCCCGTGGCGAAATCGTGCTCGGGACTCCATCCCAGCTCGCTTCGAATGCGGCCGTTGTTGATCGCGTACCGAAAATCGTGTCCGGGTCGATCCTGCACGAAACGAATGAGTTCGCTATAGCTCGCGCCGCTCTTGCGGGGACGCTGGCGATCCAGCAGCTCGCAAATCAGATGCACGATTTCCACGTTCGTTTTTTCGCAGCCGCCGCCCACATTGTACGAACGCCCCACCACGCCGTGTTCGAGCACCAGCTTCAGCGCGCGACAGTGATCCTGCACGTGCAACCAGTCGCGAATATTCTGTCCGTTACCGTAAATGGGCAAAGGCTCTTCCGCGAGAGCGTTTTGAATCATGCGCGGGATCAGCTTTTCGGGATACTGCATGGGACCGTAATTATTCGAGCAGTTCGTGAGCAGCACCGGCAGGCCGTACGTACGATGGTAGGCCCGCGTCAAATGATCCGCGGCGGCCTTGGAAGCGGAATACGGCGAGGCCGGGTCGTAAACGTGCTCTTCCGTAAAGGCGGGTTCGTCCGTTTCAAGCGAACCGAAAACTTCGTCCGTCGACACCTGTAAAAAGCGAAAGGCTTCGCGCTCCTCCGCTTCGAGACTGTGAAAATGCGCCAGCGCGCAATTCAGGAGGGATTGCACTCCCATTACGTTCGTGCGTATGAATACGCCGGGATCGGCGATGGATCGGTCGACGTGAGTCTCGGCCGCGAAATTCAATACGGCGATCGGGCGATACCTGCGCAGCAGATCGCTGACCAGCGCCTCGTCGCAGATATCGCCATGAACAAAACGATAACGCGGATCGCTTTCGAATTCCGCGAGCCGCTGCGCGTCCGCACAATAGGTCAGACTGTCCAGATTAACGATTGAATATTGCGATTCGCGCATAAAGTACTGAATACAATTCGCGCCGATAAACCCGGCCCCTCCGGTAATCAATAATGTTCCGTGCGCTTGTTTCGCTGATTGCATAGAGCGTTCTCCTTTTGAATGCTACCGGATCTTTGCAAGAAGCGGACCATAACGCAGAATGGTGTATCGGCGGGGCCTTCTCCCGCGGCGTCTCAGTCTGAGACGGGTGTATCAGCTCGCTGGTGGTTTTGAGACGGCGGCCCGCGTCTGTCGCAAATCCTGCTTCCGGACCTGCGATTCAGCCAGGTACGGGCCTTGCTATATACCCTGCAGCGGCGAAGCAATACTCAAATCCGAACGCCGCAACCGAGGACCACATGCATTCAGACCTGATTCAAAAGCGCAAAGGGATCGTCCTGGCCGGCGGAGCGGGAACGCGCCTGCATCCGCTGACCCGGGCCGTCTCCAAGCAGATGCTGCCCGTGTACGATAAACCGATGATCTACTATCCGATCGCGGCGCTGATGATGTCGGGGATCCGCGAATTTTTGATCATCTCCACTCCGCACGACACGCCGCGCTTTGAAGAATTGCTCGGCGACGGCGAAGAGCTGGGCATCGAGATTCAATACGCCGTCCAGGACGAACCGCGCGGCATAGCCGAAGCGTTGATCATCGCGGAGAGCTTTCTGGCCGCTTCGCCGTCGGCGCTGATTCTGGGCGATAATATCTTTCACGGCGCGAATTTCGCGAGCGAGATGCTGCGCGCTTCGTTTCGCAACCAGGGCGCCAGCGTATTCGTATGTCCGGTCAAAGATCCCGAACGCTACGGAGTGATCGAAATGGATTCCCGGGGGCAGCCGCTCCAGATCGTGGAGAAGCCGGTTCAACCCCAATCGAATCTCGCCGTGACGGGCCTGTATCTGTACGACGAGCGGGCCCCGCAGATCGCGCGTTCACTCACGCCTTCCGCGCGCGGCGAATTGGAAATCACCGACCTCAATCGGGTCTACCTGGATATGGGCGAATTACACCCCGCAGTCTTGAGAGGCGGCGACGTATGGTTCGATATGGGTACTCCCGACTCGCTTTTCGAAGCGGCTGAATACGTACGGCGCAAGCAGCAGTCGCGCGCACATCACATCGCGTGCCTGGAGGAAATCGCGCTTTTGTTGGGCCACGTGGAACCCGCGGACGTCGCCCGGGCCGCGCGGCGCTACGGCAATTCGGCCTACGGCCGTCATCTCGCGGAGCTCATCGGCGAATCGCCGGCGTAATCTGCAGCGAAATTAATCGGCATTTGAAAACGAACAGGACCATTCATGAACGTTACCGATACTCCTCTCTCCGAAGTGAAACTCATCGAGCCGCGCGTCTTTCACGACGATCGCGGCCACTTTTTTGAAAGTTTTAACGACCTTAAACTAAGCGAAGGTCTCCAGATTCGCGAAACATTCGTTCAGGATAACGAGTCTCGATCGAAACACGGAGTTCTGCGCGGCCTGCACTACCAGATTCAACACGCCCAGGGCAAACTGGTGCGCGCCGTTTCTGGCGAGATCTTCGACGTGGCGGTCGACCTGCGCCGGACATCGCCGAATTTCGGACGCTGGACGGGGGCCCGGCTTTCCGGCGAAAACCGGCGTATGCTGTGGGTGCCCCCGGGTTTCGCCCATGGGTTTCTGGTCACCGCCGGCCCGGCCACGGTACTCTACAAAACCACCGACTATTATTTTCCGGAGCACGAGCGCAGTATTCGCTGGGACGATCCGGATCTGGCTATCGAGTGGCCGGCGATCGCATCGCCGCCGGCCGGCCACTCGCCAGCCGATTGCGAGCTGCCGCTGGTTTCGGAAAAAGATCGCCAGGCGCGGTTCTTCGCGGAGGCCGAAGTTTATGCAGGCTGAATGGATGACCAGAGTAGCGCGGGTCGTGCTCGTGGGATCGCGCGGACAGCTCGGCGCGCATCTGGCCGGCGCTCTGTCCGCGGAATACGAACTCATCTGTCTCGATCGCAGCGTCGGCGATCTGACGCAAACGGCGAGCCTGGCCGCGATCATCGAACAGCTGCAACCGCAGATCGTCGTAAACGCCGCGGCCTATACGGCGGTGGACCGGGCTGAAAGCGAAACCGGGGATTCGCACGCTATCAACGCCGTCGGACCGGGAGCGCTCGCAGAAGTCTGTGCTCGCATCGACGCTTTATTGCTGCACATCTCGACCGATTATGTTTTCGACGGCCGCAGCCAGCGCCCGTATCGCGAAAGCGACCGGACCGGCCCGCTGAATCAATACGGTCTGCACAAACGAGAAGGCGAAGAGCGAATCATGGCCAGCGGCGCCAGGCATATTATCGCGCGCACGGCGCTGCTCTACGCGGCCGGCACTCAAAACTTCGCCGCGACCATGCTCCGCCTGGCCACCGAACGCGAAGAACTCCAGGTGGTCGCGGACCAGTGGAGCAATCCGACGTATATTCCGCACTTTGCGACGGCACTCGAAAAGCTCCTGCGCACGTACGTCGAGGGCGACGAGGCGCGTCGTGAACGCCTCGAAGGTCTGTACCATATCGCAGCGCCGGACGCCTGTTCGCGCTTCGAGTTCGTTCGGGCCTGCGTGGAGACCGCCGCGGAGCTTTCGCCGGGTCTGCGCGCGCAGTTGCTGGTGCGCCGGCTGGTTCCAGTCGAATCCAGCGCCTTTCCTCTGCCGGCGCGCCGACCGGAGCGTCCGGTGCTGGATACGAGCCGTCTGCGGAATCTGACGGGAATCGAACTCCCGCCCTGGCGCGAGGGCCTGAAAGACTACGTCCGATTACTGGAACGGCGATGGGGTGCACGGCAAGCCGACCCGCGAGTCGCACCCGCAGGATTCGTCGCCGGTTGATGTTTCGCAAAGACCCGGCCTGCGGAAATCGTTCGCCGGGGATAGAGCGACCGGGCGAATTGAACTGGAGTTTCGATCAGCCCGCTGCTATCCGAAATTCTTCCACCGTGCGCGCGAGCAGCTTCGCTTCCTCCGCCATCAATCCCACAGACTGCACCATGCTGGCGGAATGATCCGATGTCTGCTGCGCGGAACCGCTCATACTGCCTACGGTATTCATCATCTCTGTGGCCGCCCGGCCCTGCTCGTCCTGCGACGTCGCTACGGCCCGCACCATCTCATCGATCCGCAAAAGAGCGCTCTGCACCCGGGCGTTCAGATCCGCCTGCTTGACCGCCAGATCCTGCATCGTGTCGCCGGACGCGTTCACGTGCGAAGCCTCCTCTCGAATTTGACCGATCGTCGCGTTCAGACCGGTCACCCGCTCGGTCCCGCTGTGCACGCTTTCCGTCGATATGCGAAGCAGTTTTTCAATTTCGCGCGCGGCTTTCGAACTGCGGTCCGCGAGGCTGGAGATTTCATCGGCGACGACCGCGAAACCGCGGCCGGCATCCCCGGCGCGCGCGGCTTCGATCGAAGCGTTAAGGGCCAGCAGGGTCGTGCGCTCCGCGATCTCATTGATTATGCCCAGCATCTTCATAATATTATCCGCCGCATTGACGATGCGCCGCATGCCTTCGATCGCTTCTCTGGACGCATTGTCCGCCTGAACCGCCCGCTCCATAGAATTCGCCGCGCTGATCTTTACGCGTCCGGTTTGTTCGCTCAGCTCTTCGATGAGCACCTTGAGCTCTTGCTGCAATACGGAGTTGATATTGCCGATGGTGTCCGACTGTTCGCGGACTTTTTGGGCCACTTCTTCGATGGCGGCGTTCATCTCTTCGACCGAGGCGGAAGCCTGTTCGGTGGCGGCGGCCTGATTCTGCGCGCCTTCCGCGAAGCCATTCGCGGTCGAGGCAAGGCGGCCGTTTTGACCTTCGACTCGCCGGGCTATGGATCGGATATCCTCGACTTTTGAGGCCAGCCGGGCGAAAAAGCGGCTCAGCACCTGACTCAGCTGTCCGATCTCATCCAGGGACTCTACCCCCGTGCGGCGGCTTAAATCGCCCTGCTCGACGTAGCCGACCATGCCGGTCAGACGCTGTACGCTGCGCGCGATGGTGGTTGAAAAATAAAAAGACAGAATTCCTCCGACCAGCAGGGCCGCGAGCACGAAGATCGCCATCCATATCAAAAACACCGGCAGGTAAGCGGCAAAAGTACGGGCGTCCCGGGAAGCGCAAAGCGTATAAGCGCCCGCCGCTTTACAAACTCCCAGCACGTCGTTTTCGGCGTCGTAATAAGACCCGTCTCGAATTGCGGAGGCCAGCTTCGGATTCGCTCCCCCCCGAGCGGAATCGGAGAAAAACAGCTTATCGTTCTTTGCGCTCGAGAAGAGCAGGGTCTGGTCCGCGCCGTACAAAAAGAATTCCGACTCGTAAATCGTGGCCACCCGCGCGAGATCCTGGCGCAAGGACGCGACGAAGAGCTCGTCGGCGGGCGCCGGGGAGTTCAGGAGCACGTGATCGATGGCGTTCTCCGCGCCGCGTCGCGCTTCGCGCAGACCTTCGTTCATTCCGGTATAAAACGCCATGCCGCCCAGCCAGACCGTATACCCGAGCGGAAAGAGACTGAAGGCGATCATGAGCTTCTTACGCAGCGCGAGACCGTGACCCGCAATGACGAGATCCCGTTCAGAAGCTCGCTTACTGAGCTCAACGGTAAGCGGCCCCAGATAATTCGTAAACATTCCGTAGATGTTCATCGGCACGGCGATGAAACCGGCCAGACCGCCTACGGAAACCGTGGTCGACGACAGTAAATCGAGGCCTTCGCCGACCAGGGCGCCGGCCAGCGCCAGCCAGCCGATCAACCAGGCGGCGGCGAACATCAAGGTGGCGCGTAGAGGTAGCGCCAGACAGGCGCGCAGGGTCTGAAGCAGGCGGGTCGATGAAATCTCCTCGCCGGCGTTCGCGGCGCGAATCAGTCGAATGGGCCCCGCATACCAGCTCAGCTGGAGCGCCAGGGCCAGCAGCGCGACAGTCGCCCAGATTCCGCCCGCGTATACGATGAAACGCACCGTCCGGTCCGCATCGAAGCTTCCCAGGTAAAAAATCGCAACGATCCAGATAAAATGCCAGATCGCGAAATTCGCCAGGAAGCTGAGCAACAACGGAAGGCGCGGAAAAACTATTTTACTTATATTATTTACCAATTCCCCGATCCAGAAGAGCGGTATTAGATCATCACGGAAACTACGTAGAGAATTTCGAAAAACCCGCAGGCCGCACGGGCTCTTTGCAATCGAAAGTAAAAAGCGCTTAGTATCCAGCCCGGAACGCATAGCGGAGCCAGGCCGGCTTCTTCAGGAGTAGACGGGAAAGAGCGAAAGATCACCGATCATCGCGTGTTAAAGATGCGTCAGGAATCGGTCAGACGGTTCACGCGTTCACACGTCCACCGCCGGCCGACGAAAATCATTCTGCCAGGGATAGCCGAGGTGTCGTAAGGTCTGCAAATACGCGGGCACGCCGCGACTGACGATGTACTCGCCGTCGGGATAGGCGCACATCAAAATCTGCAGCGGCAGCTCGTCAGCCGCGCGAAAGACCGGCGGCGTCACGCGGATTTCGCCGCGGGTGAAACCGGGCGGCGCCTGGTTTTCGCGCTCGTCGTCGGTGAGCGAGATATTCAGGCCACGGCTTTCTCCGGAAGGATCCGTCGTAATGCCCGCGACGATTGGATCGATCATCGGCACAGTCAGATAAAATCGCAGCCAGCCGCGCGGATCGCCCAGAGTCCGGGGGCCGTCTCCATAGAAGGCGTGGAACTCGCGCAGCCACGGCGCCTGGTCAGGAGCCATTGAAGCCAGGTTCAAAAAGAACCAGCGCACCATCGGATGCGGATGCGAAAACGACACCAGCAACTCTCGGCCGTACAATTCCTGCAGGCCGGTGGTGATAAATACGTGGCGCATTCCCGGGCCGGCGGGGGCGGCCGATTCGTCGGCGTTCGCACCGACGGCCGGCGATTGACCCGGGGCCGCTTCAGGATTGGGCACGCGAAATTCCAGCACCTGAAAGGGAACAGTTTGCGTGAGATCCACGCCGCCCCGCGCGAGGTCTTCGAACGCCGAAGTCGCATCCTCCGCGAAGACGCTCGTATCCCAGCGCGAATGCGGTTCGTCGACGCCGAAGAGCCGGCACCACCAATCGCGATCTGTGGCCCATGCCCGCGAAAGATCGCTCGCGACTCCACCCGATGGAACGCCCGCACCCAACGGAACGATGCCCGGACGGCCGATTAACGCCAGGCTGCGGGCGGAAAGCATATCGAATTCAGAGAACTCATAGGGGGCCTGGTCTTCGCCCGCCGGGAATCGCAGCCGCCAGGGATCGTTCTGAAAATATTCGGGGAAGCGATCGGGAATCGCCGGCAGTACCGCCAGGCGTTCGTGCCAGCGGGCGGAATTTTGCGGGCCTGAATCTTCAGGGCCGGATGGAGACGAGCCCGAACTCGACGGGCCGTTTGCGGAGGCATGGGAGCCGACCGTGTCCAGCGAACGGCCCCCGCTCCCGGTCGAAGCGTTTGAGGGGAAGTCCGACGGCGACGGAATCCCGCCGGACATCGCGGCCTGCTCCGCCTCCACCTCGTGGACGGGACGCAGAGGACGATAGCGAAGTTCGGGTAACAGGCGATACATTTTCGAAAGGGCTAAGTACACCATGACGCAGAGAAACACCAGAGTCAACCACTGCGAAAGCGCGACAGGCGGGAGCGCGAAGAAATCATAGATCCCATGCCAGAGCACGACGATGACCAGCGCGCGCAGGGCGACCCGGGCGAAATCGCCACGCGTGGCCGAAAGCAGACACAGGCCGAAATACAGATTCAAGAGCGCGTGAGCCGACGTGGCGATGAGCGAGCGCCCCAGAAAGATCCCCCCCGGCCCCATCGCCGCGTAATAACGAATGTACTGGCTGTTTTCGAGCAAGGCGAAACCCAGCCCCACTCCCGCGAAAAGGAAGGGCGTGGATTTCAAGAACAGGCGATCCTCGCGCGCCGCCGCAGTGGGCGCCGCGCGGCAGATCAAAAACGCGAAGACCAGCCCGACCGCGTTTTTGGCCAGCTCTTCGATGAGCCCCGCCTGGATAAAAGCGATCTGAGTGAGCAGCGCCATGGGCTCGCGCGGACGGAAGGCCAGGCTCACCTCCGGAAAAAACAGCGCGTTTAAGAATTGAACTACGGGAATCGATAGAGCGCCGGCCAGCATGCCCGCGAAGACCGCGAAACTCACATAGCGCCGCGCAATCGAATCCAGGCGCGGTTCGACCAGGCGATTCCAGAGACGCCCCAGCGGGCCGCCGTACTCTTTGATCGTTTTGACGCTGAAGAGCAGCATCAAAGGGCCGACGCTCATAAAACCGAGCATCACGCCCAACCACTGTGGGATATCAGTTTCCAGAATTCATAACCTCGATTCGCCGGCCGTCGAATTCGCGCGAAAGCTCCTGCTGCAGCGGCGTCGGCAGCTCCGGATCGGCGGGACCGGTGTTCCAGAAGAGCTCGGTCACGACCACCGCCTTTTCGCCGGGCGGCGGCAATACCGTACCCATCGACTCGATCAGTCGCACGGTCAGGCGATCGGCCGCATCATAGTCAGAGGCTTCCGCGATGCGAACGGAATGCACCTCACCCTTCGCCGTGATTCGGTATTCGAAGACCGCCGAGTACGGCCGCGGCAGGCGATCCCAATAACGAAATTCCCTTTCAGGTGCGCGAATCTTCACGCTCAGATAATTACTATAAGTTTGCTTCTTGCGTTTGCCTTTCAGCGGAGCCTCTTCGTCCTTCGGCTCCGCGTTCGAAAGCAGTTCGCGCTCTTCGCTTGCAGCTTCAGCGGCGGCTTCCGCTTCGGCATCCTCGGGTTTCGACTCCGGCCGGACCTCAACGGGCCGTGCTTCGACGCCCGGCGCGTCCGCGTCGGTGAAGGGCTGCGGCGGCAGCGGCACCACTTCGACCGGCGTCGACGTGCGCCGGGCCGGGTTGCGATGCCCTTCGCTTTCGCTCTCTTCGCCCGTGCTGCCGGCGCTGCCGTTTAAGGCCGCCAGATCCTCATTTAGTTCTTCAAACTCCCGCGGAATGCCTGTAGGCGGTTGCGCTTCGCTCGGGGGAATGATCGGCAGCAGCGTTACCGGAATCAGAAGCAGGGCGGCGACCGGAATGATATGCAACAAGAGCGAGTGGCTGACGGTCGGCCAGAACTGCCAGCGATCCCGTCCGGCGCCGATCGCTGGCCTGTCATTATTAGGAGATGCTTCGAAAATCAGCCGGACCGCGAAGCGCGAATGCCAGACCAATAGCGCGATGCACAGCGAAAGCCCGAACAGTACCGGCCAGCCGTCGAAGAGCGCGCGAAGCTCCGCGTCGCTGACCAGATGCGCGCGCAGTCCCAGATCTCCCAGAATATTCCAGGCGAGATTTTCGTTCAGTCCCGGCGTGCCTTCGACCGCGCGCCCATAGACGAAACTCGCGCTCAGGATCCAGAAGAGCGCGAGCACGAACAGTACCGCCATGCTGCCCAGACCGCTCAGACGTTGCCCGGCGAAAAACTGCCCCCATCCCGGAAGGGCCAGGGCCCGCCAGCGGGCCGCCTGGTAGCGACGCGCCGGACTCTGCGCTCGCGAATCACGCTGAAAGCGAATGAACAGGCCGCGTGCAACCCCGAAATAGTGCAGCCGCCCGCGCACCGCCAGAATCAGACCGGTCATAGACCACAGCAGAACGACGTGCCCCGGAAAGAGACGATACGGATCTTCGAAGTATCGCAGGTGCAAACCGAAGAAGCTTTCGCCGCCCGCGGCGCTCCCCTCGCCGCCGTCGACCGGCGCGAAGCCGCCGCCGGCCATCGGGCCCCAGACGCCCTGCATATAAAACAACAGCGGCGTGAGTACCGCCGCCAACAGCGCCGCGAGCATCAACTCGTCGCCGGTGACTCCCAGACCCGAAGGGCGCAGACCCGAAGGGCGTAGACCCGGAGGGTGAAGACCCCGCCGGCGGTTCAGATCGGCCTGCCCGCTCGCGATGCCGGGCAATATTACGAACGTAATAAAAGCGACGGTCAATAGCACCAGCAGCATCACCGTTCCGAGCTGATCCGCGGAAAAGAGCGCGCCGGCGTACTGCTCGGGAGTCATAAAAAACTGGTTCTCTTCTATTAAGAAGACCAGAGCCGGCACGCGCAGAATCGCAGTGATGACCAGACCGACGCCCTGGATCAGGCCGGCGACGAGGGCGTGCCCCCGCAAAAAGCGCGAACGCGGATAGAGCATCCACACGACGCAGGGGAAAATCAGGGGAATCGCCAGGAAGCCGCTGAGATAGCACAGCGCGGCCAGAGCCCGCCAGGCGGTGGGAATCACCTGGATGTAGCCGCGCTCGGCGAAGCCGCCGGCAGGCGATTCGGGAACGCCGGGGGCCCGACGCGAGGTTTCGCGGGAGCCGTACGGGTCTGTGGGCGCGCCGAATGCCATGAGCCCCGAACCGTGGCGAATATCCCGACGGCGTGTCAACCAATCGCAGAAATCATTGCTGATATAAGGCCGCCTCCGAAGGTGTCTTTGTATGAGCGACAAGGGCAATAAAAAAGACAAAAAGAAGCAGGCCAAAAAAATCGAGGACTCCCTCAAGGACATCGTCGCCCTCTGCAAACGTCGCGGTTTCGTATTTCCGGGATCGGATATCTACGGCGGCCTGGCGAATACCTTCGACTACGGCCCGTACGGCGTCGAGCTCATGCGCAATTTGAAAAACGAATGGTGGCGGGCCTTCGTCAGCAATCGTAGCGACGTGGTCGGCCTGGACAGCTCGATTTTGCTGCACCCGGAGGTCTGGGTGGCGAGCGGCCACGTCGGCAGTTTCAACGATCCGCTCGTCGACTGCAAGCAGTGCCGCACGCGCATTCGCGCGGACCAGTATCTTGAAGACAACCTGGGAACGGATACCTCCGCCCTCGATCTCGCCGGCATTCAAAAGATCTTCACCGAAAAGAGCGCGGAGCTCAAATGTCCGTCGTGCGGATCGAAAGAAAGCTTCACCGAAGTCCGCCAGTTTAATCTGATGTTTTCGACGAATATGGGGTCGACCGCCGACTCGGATATGCAGGTCTATATGCGTCCGGAAACGGCGCAGGGCATCTTTATCAATTTTCGCAATATCACTGACAGCTGTCGCGTGCGCCTGCCCTTCGGCGTCGCGCAGATCGGCAAGAGCTTTCGCAACGAAATCGTGGCGCGCCAGTTCGTCTTTCGCACGCGCGAATTTGAGCAAATGGAGATGGAGTTCTTCTGCAAGCCCGGAACGCAGAAGGATTGGTTTTCGTACTGGTCGGATTTCTGCATGGAGTGGCTTTACGATCTCGGCATCAAAAAAGACAATCTCAAACTGCGCACGCACTCCGCGGAAGAACTCAGCTTCTATTCGGACAATACCGTCGACATTGAATATAAATTTCCGTTCGGCTGGGGGGAATTGTGGGGCATCGCTTCGCGCACGGATTACGATTTATCCCAGCACGCGAAGCATTCTAAAGCGAAGCTCGAGTACCGCGACCCCGAAACCAACGAAGTCTTCACGCCCTACGTCGTCGAACCGGCGCTCGGACTCAACCGTCTCTTTCTGGCGGTGCTCGCCGACGCCTACGACGTCGAGAACCCCGATACGAAAGAGCAGCGGGTGTTGTTGCGACTGCATCCGAAGCTCGCACCGGTCAAAGCGGGCATCTTTCCGCTCGTGAAAAAAGACGGCCTGCCCGATATCGCTGACAATATTTACAAAGATCTGGCGAAACGTTTTCCGGTGGATCTGGACGGCAGCGGTTCGATCGGCAAACGTTATTATCGTCAGGACGAACTCGGCACGCCTTTCTGCATCACCGTCGACTACGAAACGAAAGACGACCAGGCCGTAACCGTACGCGAACGCGATTCCACGAACCAGGAACGCGTGGCGATGGATAAGCTGGCGGCTTATTTGCTCGAAAAACTCGGGTGAACGATAGCGAATACGGCGGAATCCTGTCGCCCTACGGCGGCGCGGCCGGCGCCTGAACGATTTTCACTAACAATCTGTTTGTAAACCGGATCCGCACCAGGGACGAATTCGCGGCTCTGCGCGATCCGGGCGTACGCTACTATCAGAGCTATTATTTCGCGCAGCCGGGTTTCGAGACGCTGCCGGCTGTGAATTTCGCCGCGCATTCGCCCGTGCGTTAAGCATTCGGAGCGAGCCCTTCCTCCGGCGCTCTGTTCCGGCGAAATTCGCCGAATTCAATCGCAAGCAGCGGAGTGCGCAACGCCCGCCTGACCCTTAGACTCTCTCCAAGCGAAACGCATTCGCAGCGTTTTAGAATACAACTGGAGAAACAGCAGCATGTACATGCTAAAAGATAAAACAGCGATCATCACCGGCGCAAGTTCCGGCATCGGCAGGGCGACCGCTCTGCTCTTCGCGCAGAACGGCGGACGGGTCGTCGTCACCGCCAGACGCGAACACCTCCTCAATGAACTGGTGCGTGAAATTCGGGATGCCGGCGGCCAGGCCTTCGCGCTGGCCGGCGATGTTTCCGATCCGAAACTACACGAAGGCCTGGTCGAACTGGCGACGAAGGAATTCGGCGGCCTCGACACGGCCTTTAACAATGCCGGAATTCTGGGCGAGATTGCGGGCGCGGCGGAGCTTTCGATTGCAAGCTGGGAGGAAACGATCCAGACGAATCTCACGTCGGCCTTCGTGGCGGCCAGGTCTCAGCTGCCGGCGTTGAAGGCGCGCGGCGGCGGTTCGCTGATCTTCACATCGACCTTCGTCGGCCATACGACAGGCATGACCGGCATGGCCGCCTACGCCGCCGCGAAGTCTGGCCTGATCGGTCTGACGAGAGTCCTGGCGGCCGAATTCGGTCGGGCTAAGATTCGGGTGAACGCTCTTTTGCCCGGCGGCACAGATACGCCGATGGCCGGCGATTTCGCCGATAACCGCGAAGCTCTCGAGTACGTATCGAGTCTACACGCCCTCGGACGAATCGCCGCTCCGGAGGAAATCGCCAGATCCGCCCTGTACCTGGCTTCGGACGCCTCCAGTTTTACGACCGGCACGGCTCTCCTGGCCGACGGGGGGATTTCGATCTACCGGAATTGATGACAGGTCCCGCCTGATGCCGCTGAGATTCGTACGGCATCAGGCGAATTCCGGCGGCAAAAGAAGATTGCCCTTCGCCAGCCGACGGCGCTAATTGTATGCAGCGGCGCGGTGGGCCGACGAATAGATTCTCGCGATGTATATGCGCAATGCTGTCACAATCGAAGATTTCTACCGGCTAAAAACAAAGCGACGACCGCATGCGCTGGAGAACGATATCGGGCACTTCAATGTGTTCCATCTGGAAGATTTCGTCGGACATGAGCCCAAACCCATTCCTTATTCCCGCAAAGACTTCTACAAAATCGGCCTGACCCGAGGAGACGTGAAGCTGTACTATGCGGACCGCAGCATGGAAGCCACGCAGCAATCGCTCTTTTTCGCGAACCCGCGGGTGCCGTACGATTGGGAAATCCCGGGGGATCAGGCCTCCGGTTATTTTTGCGTTTTTACCGGCGCCTTCTTTAATAGATTCGGCGACATCGACGGCTATCCGGTCTTTCAGCCCGGCTGCGATCCTCTATTCCTGCTGAGCGATGAGCAGCTCTCAGCCGCGCAGGACATATTCCAGCGCATGCTGGCGGAGATCCATTCGGATTATCGTTATAAGTACGATGTTCTGAGAAACCTGGTGTTCGAATTGATCCATAACGCGCAGAAGATGCAGCCGGCGAAAACGATCGCTCAGACTGTCGAATCAAACGCGTCCGCGCGAATCACGTCGCTGTTTCTGGATCTACTGGAAAGGCAGTTTCCGATCGAATCTCCGCGAGGCAGCATGGAACTACGTTCGCCTTCGGCGTTTGCCGCGCGCCTGGCGATTCACGTCAACCATCTCAATCGGGCATTGAAAGAAGCGACGGGCAAGACCACCTCGCGAATTATCGCCGAACGAATCATTCAGGAAGCGAAGATCTTGCTCAGACACAGCGACGACAGCGTCAAAGAAATCGCCCGCGCCCTGCGCTTCGAAGAAGCTTCGCATTTCGTTCATTTTTTTAAGAAGGAAACTTCTATGACTCCCGGCGCCTTTCGCAACGGCGGCGATATTTGAATTTTGCAATCCTTTATTTGAATTGAACTACGTGCGCGCCGCGAAGTTGTAGACCCGCTCTGCGAACGCACTTTGTTTCAATTCATGAACAACGATAAAATCTGGTTTGTTACCGGGGCATCGAAAGGCATCGGCCTGGGCCTGGTAAAAAATTTGCTGGCCGAAGGCTATTCCGTGGCCGCCACTTCGAGAAATCCGGAGGCACTGGTCGCCGGGACGTCCGATTCTTCCAATCTTCTGGCGCTAAAGGCGGACGTGGCCGACGAAAAAAGCGTGCAGGGAGCAATCGCCCGAACACTGGAACGCTTTAAGAAAATCGACGTAGCGGTAAACAACGCCGGTTTCGGACAAAGCGGCACTCTTGAAGAATTGACGGACGACGAAATTCGCCGGAGCTTCGACGTAAATGTTTTCGGCGCTCTGTCAGTGATTCGGCACACTATGCCCCATATGCGATCGCAGAGATCGGGGCATATATTCAATATTTCTTCGATCGGCGGATTTACCGGCGGCTTTTCCGGCTTTGGAGCCTATATTGCCACCAAATTCGCAATCGCAGGGCTGAGCGAAACTCTGGCGGCGGAAGCCGGAGAGTTCGGCGTGAATACAACGCTGGTCTACCCGGGATACTTTCGCACGAATTTCCTGTCTTCCGACTCGTTCCGCGAACCAGCCGCGAAAATCGAAGCGTACACGGCGGCGCGCGCTTCGGAAGCGCTGCATCGCAACGAACTCGACGGCAACCAGCCCGGCGATCCGGAAAAACTGGTGCGTGCGTTGATCGAGATCTCCCACGCAGAGAGTCCTCCGTTGCATCTGTTTTTAGGCGAGGACGCCTACCAGCTGGCGCAGGAAAAGATTGCGAGCGTGCAAAGCGAGCTGGAAACCTGGAAGAGAACGACTCTGGCGACAGGCTTCGGCGAAAGTACAAAAGAAAACGGCCCGCTGCAATAGCGAGCCGATTAGGAGGAAATATAAAATTCCGTCAACAGAGAGAGCGAGTCGCCGGAGAGGAGTCGCCCCCTCTCCGGCTTTCACTTGAGTTTAAGTCAATCTTAGATGCTGAAGCTATATCCGAGGCTGACCCACCATACAGTGCTGGGCAGTTTCTGCCGCGGCGTGTAGGTGTAGCCGGCGGTGTTCGGGTTTGCGGCCAGGTTCGTATTGATGGTGTTGTTAATGAAAGAATTAACAAGACCGGTCGTACGACCCGGGTCTGCGACCAGACCGTCACCGGCGGACGAACCACCGTTGATCCAGTTCGCTGAATCCAGGTTGCCGCCATCCGTGTCGAAGAACTCGAGGTTCGGACGATACGAGATATTATAAGCAACGCTGAAGCCATACAGCGATACGCCGATAGAACCGGTTACATCCTGAATACCCTGAACGCGTTTCGCCAGATAGCCGGAGCCATAGCCGACGCCCGCGCCGTAATCGATGGAGATTCCGTCCGCTACTTCAATGCCTGAACCGTAGGACAGGTTGTAGTAGTTTACGGAGCTATCGATGTCGGTCCACATCGCTGCCGTTAATTCCGGCAGGAAGGGCAGAGCATAGCTTACGAAGATTTCCTCTGCGCCGCCGGCTTTGGTGGTGCCGTTAGCGATGTAGGGGAAGGTATAAGCTACGAAACCGAAACCCATCGTACCGACTTTCGTATCAGCCGAATAAGCGATGGTGAAATCGAGTTCGTCCAGTCGTTTCAGACCGTTGGTTTCCGCGTAGTAACCCGGCAGACCGCCGGTTTCCTTGTTAGACGTGAGGGCGGTCGTTGCGATAGCGGAAGGAGTGCCGCCCGCTGCCGTAGCGATCGCCTCAGGCTGCCCGGGACCAGCCGCGCTGGCCAGAATGTCGGTGCCGCCGGGAGCCGTTTGGACTACCTGGTCGGTGTCGACATCGTCACGTCCGAACATAGCGAACGAACCCCAGATATTGAAGGACAGGCCTTCAACCGGCGTATTAAACGTGACGGAAGGCTGGAAAGCCCACTCACCAGTGTGAGATCCGAAGCTTTCGCCTTTCTGGTTCGCGCGATTGACGAACAGGTCGTCTCCGCGGAAAATATAGTTCGATACAAACGCCAGATCGACGTCGATCGATGCATCCGGCAGCTCGTCTTCAGCCGCCGCCGGGGTAACGTCGGTAACGTCATCCTGAGCAAAAAGCGGTGATGAGAGCAGTGCCAGAAGCAAGCTTAAGATTGTGATTTTTTTGTGCATTAACTCACTTCCTCCGTTGTGCAGTTGGTAGTGCTATGCACTAACCATGCCAGGGCGATTCGGGAATTTCTCGCCCGTATTTGCCCAAATTGTAATCATTTTCGGAAACTGTCCAGGCATAACCATAAGTTTCGCTATTTTACAGGGCAAAAATCGATCAGATTGCCTTTTTTTTGATCGTACTGGAGTCAACTATCGGCTCATCCCCGGCTTCAGCACAGGCATTCCGCTGCAGGTTTTTGTTAGGTTTCCGTAAGAATGTTTCGGATCGGGATGGACTTGCCACCAGAATCATCGATATGCCGCGATTTAACGCCAATCCCCCCTTATCCGGCAACAGACGGCAGCCCGGTCCTCCCATCGAAGGGCCTTTCCGTGGATAAATCCGATTTCCTGGTTGCAAGCAGCCGCACGGCGCGCTTTCCTTTGCCGGCATACAGCTCTGCTGTGCCTGCATACCCGCATACATATGGAACACATCGTTAAGAGTGAACGCGAACTTGAAATCATCTACGAACCTGAAAAGATCCAGCATCTGATCCAGAAGTACCTGGCCAACCAGCGCATGTTCCTGAAAGGCTTCGACCCGCCCTACGCCGTGAAGATCGCCGGGGCGAGCGACCTGAACGTGCTGTCGGTCGACATGGGCGAATACGAACCCGAGAAAGACCAGGAGCTGGTCCTATTCCGCATTCTGGGCCGCTATATGCATCTGAAATGCACGGTGATGGCCCATACCGGGCAGTCGAGTCTGTATACGATGTCGGTGCAGTCCGCCGCGATCGCTCGCAAGGACCGCGAAGCACTGCGCATCCCCATTCAAAACGACGAAGCCTACATCACGAATATTCGCACGAGCAAACATACCATCGACGCGACGCTGTTTAATATTCCGACCTCGGTGAAGGTCGGCTTCTCGACTTTCGAACAGCAACTGCGCGCGGCGCGCATCGCCGATACGATCAAAATCGACGTGTACGGCAAACGCGGCACCGTGCTCGATCAAATTCGCAAGACCGGCCGGGCGCTCCTGCTGACGAATTCGGAAGACCCCGCCGCGTATCAAACGCCGCCCGGAACGGAGTACCTGAACTACGCGGAGTTTCTGGACGACGAACTGAACGACACCATCACGCGCTATCGCCGCGAAAAAATCAAATCCGAGATCATCGTGCCGATCAACTATGTGACCCACGATATGACTTCGATTCCGCTGGGGTATATTCAACTGCAGAGCAAAGGCGCTCACTTCGACGCGGTGAAACTCAAGGAAGTCGAAGGCATGGCGAAGCAGATGGTCGACCGCATTCGCGATTCGAATACGGTGGTGATTCAGGAACGCCAGGACATTCTAAATCTTTCGCGCGGGGGCCTGCGGGTGATGATCACCCATGAACAGCTCAAAGATTATCTCGGGCGGCAGCAGGGTTTCACCTTCGATTTGATCTTTAAGATGCAGGCGCCCATCACCCTGCACGCTCTGATTCGCGCCTCGTACTTCATGCCGAGCGGCGATTTGATTCTGGGACTGCAGATCTCGGGAAGGGCTTCGCGCCATGATCAGGTCAAGCGCTTCGAAATGAATATCAACAACCAGGAAGCGAAGATTCGCGCAGAAATCGAAAAACGCAAGGCGATGCAGAAATGACGACGGCATCGCGCCGCCGCTTACCGCTAACAGTTCATTGAATAAAATCGCTCTTTAAGAACAGGCCGTGCAGCTCGATGCCCTCGGCCCGCAGCGCTTCCGCTCCGCCCTCCTGGCGATCGACCACACACACCGCCGTGCGCACGATCAGGCCCGCGGCGCGCAGAGCCGCGACCGCTTTGAGGGACGCCCCGGCCGTCGTGACCACGTCGTCGACCAGCAGGACTTCGCGGACCTGCTCGGCTTCGCCTTCGATCTGCCGGCCGGTGCCGTGTTCTTTGGCCGCTTTGCGGACCACAATCGGATAGACGGTTTTACCGACCGCCTGGTAGGCGAGACTCAGACCGAAAGCGATGGGATCCGAACCGAGCGTCAGACCGCCGGCGGCCGGCGGCCCATCGGGATAGCCGATGCGGGGCAGCAATTCATCGCGCAGAGCGACCGACAGGCGCTGCAGTAAATCGGGCACCATCGTAATCTTGCGACAGTTGAAATAGTGGTTGGACTCTTTGCCGGAACTTAACAAAAAGGGCTCGGAGCGAAACTGGTAGATGCGGTCGCGACTGTCGTCGAAGAGCCCGCGCGCGACGCTGCCTTCCACCAGGTATTTACTGTAGCTCTTTTGCATATGTCATCGTCCTCGCCGAATGATCCCCGCGCTGAAATCGCGAACTCCCGTCGCACGCCGGCGGTTGGGGCGGCGTCGGAACCGCCTTCGTTTCGCGGCATGCTCACGCTCACCGCTCTGGCGGGAGCGCTGGCGACCCTGGCCATGGCGCCTTTTCAGTGGCCGCTGGCATCGTATCTTTCGCTCTGGCCGCTCTTTTATCTCTGTCAGCGCCTGAGAAATTCTCTGACTGGATTGCTCGCCGCGGGGCTTCTGTCTTCTTTTTTTTGTTCGCTCTTCGCCTTTCACTGGTTCGTACTGACGATCGAGAATTTCGGCCGGCCCGGGCTCGTCGGAGCGACGGCGATCTTTCTCCCCCTGGCCTTCGTCTTTCAGTTAAAATTCGTAATCTTCGTCGTCGCCTTCGGCTATTGTCGGCGTCTGAAACTCGGGCCCGGCTGGCTCGCAGCCGCCACGCTCGGCGCGACCGCGGATCTTTTCACGCCGAATCTGTTTCCGTGGTACTGGGGCAATCTGCTGGCCGGCAACGCCTATTTCGCGCAGCTGGCCGAATTCGTCGGCCCGGCGGGCCTGAGTTTTCTTTTGTTCGCGATTTCGTACGAAAGCTATCGCGGCGCGGCGGCGTTTCAACGCGGCGTCTTTCGCTGGCGCAGGGTATCGCGCGGGCTTCTGCTGGCCGCGCTCGCGCTATTATGCCTGGGCGCCTTTCGCCTGTATCAGTGGCAATCGTACCAGGCGGACGCTCCGCGCCTGCGGGTGGCAGTACTTCAAACGAACGCGCCATTAGAGCGCACGACCGCGGAGGGCCAGCGGTCTCCGGAAGTTGAAGCAGAAGCGTTGAAACTCATGCGCGACGTCATTCCAGCACTCGCGCGCGACGCCCGTACAACGGCCGCGCGCCTGTCGAACGGCTCCGAAAATCAATCTGCCGGCGAAACATCGCATCGATCTCGCATCGATCTCATCGTCCTGCCGGAATCGGCGGTGCCGTACTATACGACCGACGAGCACTATCTCAACCGTCGCTATCGCATCTATCACGAAGAGTATCTGGCGCTCGCACGCGAATTGTCCGGCGGCGACGCGGGTTCCCCCCTCATCCTAAACGAAACCAATTTTCGCGTGCACGAATTCGAAAACGGCGGCCGCATTCGCGCGCGGGCCTATAATTCGGCCGCTCTGTTTCTGGCCGGCGAACGCGCGGGCGAATATCGCAAAGGCCGGCTCCTGCCCTTCGGCGAATACGCACCCGGCGAAAAGCTCTGGCGGCGACTCGGACTGATCGATTATCTGCCGCCGTTTTTGCAGAACTCGCGCTTCTATCCCGGCGATTTCGAAACGAACGCCGCGTTTCGCATTCCACGGCACACCGCCAACGCTCCGGCGGCCGCGGCCCAAACGCCTGTCGCGATCGCGCTGCCCACGATCTGCTACGAAATCATTTTCCCGGGTTATATTCGCGAATTCATGCGGACGTCGTCGCAATCGCTTAAGCCGGCCCCCGGCCTGCTCGTGAATATCACCCAGGACGGCTGGTACGGCGATACCATCGAAACACACCAGCATTTCGAGCTGGCGCGATTGCGCAGCATCGAAACGCGGCGAGCGCTGGTCCGGGCGAACAACACCGGCGCGAGCGGCTTCGTGGATTGGACCGGCGCAATCGTCGCACCCTTAAACGCAACCGACGCACCCCGCGAATTCGCGGATCGCGGCGTTTTAATTCAGGATGTTCCGATTCAAAGCGAATACACGACGCTGTATATGCGCATCGGCAGCTGGTGGCTGTGGATCCCCGCGCTCGCCATCATCGCCAGTCTGGCGCGGCGCGCACGCCAGACATCGCTCTTCGCGCGCAGGGCTCAGCCGTCGTCCCAGGGCTGATCTTCGATAATGCGAAAGACGCCAGACTCGATAAACACGTCGAGCAGCTGTGTATCCAGACGCTTCTCGTTCGCTTCGAGCTTGAGAATATCCAGGGCGCGCTCCATGGGCAGCGACTTTTTATACGGACGGTCCGGCGCGGTGAGTGCGTCGAAGATGTCGGCGATGGTCATCATGCGGGTCTGCAATGCGATCTCGTCGCCGCGCAAGCCCATGGGATAACCAGAACCGTCCAGTTTTTCGTGATGCCCGTGCGCGATATCCGGCACGCGGGCCAGGTCGCCGGTCCAGGGGATTTGTATGAGAAAGCGATAGGTATGCGATACGTGGCTTTCGATCTCCATGCGCTCTTTCTGATCCAGATTTCCGCGGCGAATGGAAAGGCTCAGCAATTCATTCTCACGCAAGAAGGGAATCAGTTCGCCGCCGGGCATCCGCGCCTTTTTGCGCGTAATCTCTTCTAAACGCGCGAAATTGCCCGCCTCGACCACCGTCGGTTCATTCGAATTGCGAATGACCGCGAGCATGTCTTCGATCTCGGCGAGCTTTTCGGCCATCTCGCGATCGAGATAGCTTTCGTATTCGTCGAAGCCCTTGCGTCCGTTCGTCTTCAAATATTTAATCTTTTTCTGGAGATAGTGTTTTTCAGCCAGCTGGAAGATCAACTTGAAGCGGCCTTCGATCGCTTCCATTTCGTAGGGATAGAGTTTCTTGGCTTTGACCAGGACCTCTTCGCGCACGCCGACTTTGCCGAAGTCGTGCAGCAGCGAAGCGTAGCGCAGTTCGCGAATCTGTTCGATCGAAAAGCGATCGTGTGCGAAGACGCCGGAGTTCAGCCGATCCACGGCCTTCGCCAGGCCGGTGGTAAACTCCGCCACGCGAAAGCTATGACCGGAGGTGGTCGGATCCCGCTGTTCGATGGCGGTGACCGAGGCGGTCACGAAACCTTCAAAGAGGTTGTTGATGTCCTGGATGAGAAGGCTGTTTTGAATCGCGACCGCCGCCTGTCCGGACAGCGCCAGAGTCAGCTCGACACAGCGCTCGGAAAACGGGATCACGGCCTCGCCCTGCATCTCGTCGACCGTAAGCTTATTAGAGAAATGGCGTTTGCGATTGATTAACTGAATGACGCCGATGACTTCGTCTTTGTGATTCTTCATCGGAATCACCATCATCGACTTGGTGTAATAGTTGTGGGCTTTATCGAATTCGAAATTGAAGCTGTAGTCCTCGTCGCCGGTCAGCGCGTGGCAGTCTTCGATCAAAAGCGGCCGCCCGGTCAGGGCGACATAACCCGCGATCGAGTTTTTATCGATCGGCAGGAGAAACTCCCCCGCGGATAGATTCAGGGCGGACTTCTTGAAACGCAGATGCGTCGGCGGCTGGCCGGCTTTGCCCCGCTCGATGACGTAGATCGAACCGCTGTCGGCCGCGACCATTTCGCGGGCGTATCGCAAAATCAATTCAATCAGCACGTCGAAGTCGCGCTCGGTGGACATGGCCTGCCCGACTTCGGTGATGCGCTGCAATTCCTGCGAACTCAGCGCCAGTCGCGACTGCAATTGCAGCTTCTCGTGCCGCAGACGCAGGTTCTGAAAGGCGTTATTGAAAATATCCGCGAGAGTCCGCTCCTGGCTTTCCAGACTCCTGGGCAAAATCAGGTGAATGTACTCCGCGGGCAGCGGCGCGAAAGACGAGCTCTCCAGCTCCCGCTCCGAAAAAACGACGAATTGCAGATCGTACTCGGGATGTTGCCGAACCCAGTCCCACAGCTGGCCGATGCGCGCAGTCAAATAGTCGGCGGTCGCCGCGACCACCCCCAGCACCATATCCGCCTGGATTTCGGTGGCGCCGCGCATGAGCTCGTCCAGATCGAAAACCGAACGCTGGCCGGCTGCGGGGGTCAGCCGCCCGCGCAGCGCGGGTTCGACCAGGCACAGTTCCTGTAGATTGGATCGAATCGGGGGTTCGGCGAGCATACTATATTAGAATAAAAAGGGGTGGCAATGAGACGGCGACCGGGACAGCCTTAGATTTTAGCAAAATCTTGCCGATGATAAGGAATACACAAGATAAAAACGCGGGATTGTCGGACCGGGCCTGTTTTTCAACGGCCTCAGGTCAGAAAAGCTCCGGGTACGAACTATGGGAAAGAGCTTCTTTGAGCTGGAACAGAGCATCAAATTTCAGGTAAACAACGCCAGCGAGCTGGCGCTCCAGTCCAGCCGCATCGATCAAAAAGTCGAAAAATATCTCCAGCACACTCTACAGCTGCTCCTCGAACGTTTCGGCCGGGGCGATCTGCTGGATATGGTCTATACCATCACGAAAGAACTGACTATCAACGGCGTCAAAGCGAATCACAAGCGCCTGTTTTTCGAGGAACACGGCTACGATCTGGAGGATACGAGCCGCTATGAAGCGGGCGTGGCGGCGTTTCGCGGCGAATTCTCCGACGAAATGAACGAACACTGGGGCAGGATCGCCCTGGAACGCGGGATCTACGTCAAGATCCACCTGACCTACGATGAGTCCGGCCTGTGCATCGAGGTCATCAATAATACTCCGATTGCGCCGATCGAAGAGAGTCGCATGCGCGAAAAATTCAAAAAGTCCATGGGCTATAACGATATCGCCGAATTCTATATGGACAATATGGACAACACCGAGGGGGCCGGGCTGGGCATCGCGCTGATCATGATTCTAATGAAAGGCGAAGGCCTGGATCCGAATCTGTTCCGTATTTATACTCAGCCAGATCGCACGATCGCGCGAGTCGAGATTCCGTTTCGCGAAGACTACGTGAGCCGGCGAACGCAAGAAACCGCCGAAACCGCGGCCCACGCCATGGATTGATTTCGGGCCTGAGCCGGGTCGCGCATTTTGTTTGCCACGGATTTCACGGATGCCACGGATAGATTTTGCAATCAGTGCCATCCGTGGCCAACCCCCTGTATCCAGAGTTACTCCTTCGGAAACAGCAAATCCTTAAAGCGCGCGTAAAAATAACTCGCGACGACCAGACTCACCCCCACGCAAACCAGCACGACCACGCGCGCCGTGCTTTCCAGTTCGCGAATGTCCCAGAGCGACAGCTTTAAGAGCGCCAGCAGAATCAGCGCGAAGCCGCCGTATCGCAAAAGCTTCAGATTGCGTAAAATGCCCCCGACGAGCGCCGCGACGCCGAGCACCGCCCAGACCAGACTCCACCAGCCGACATTGACCAGAGACATGGTCAGAAGCACGAATGCCAGCAGCAATGCGGGATATCCGCCGCGCTGAAAGGGCGTCAGCTCTTCTTCGCCGAACAGCTTCCCGTGCAACGCCAGGCTAAAACTCAAAAAGATCAGCGGCACGACGCCCATGATCGCGCGCAACGCCAGCGGGGCCGCCGCTTTTTCAACATCCAGCCCGCTCGCTGCGGAATAGTCGAACAGTAAAGCCGCGAAACTCAACAAGGTGCAAATAAACGCGAACGGCGCGAGGCGAAAGAGGCGGCTCCACTCGTCCCCGGACCGGGCCACGCCGCCCCCCAATTGCGCGCGAAGGCGATCCAGTAGATAATAACCGCTGAGGGTGATCAGCCCGTAGGCCGAGGGACGATAGATTTGCGGCACCAGCAAATGTACGAGCGCCAGGGCAAAGAGGAGAGTAAACAGGCCGGCGAGATCCCGCGCTCCCTTCGCCGGATGCACACAGACCGCGATCAAAATCGCGAAGGCCGGCAAAGCGCCGACGGCCAGCAGCGCCTGCAAATAACGCATATAGGTTTCGCCGGTGAACAGCGCTCCGATTACTCCGCCGTCCAGTGCATTCCACGCTCCGTACTCCAGGGTCCAGACGAGCGGCCCCACCAACAGGGCCAGCCCCGCGAGCGCGACCGGCAAAGCGCGACCGCTGAATTCGACGCGCCAGCGCAGGCCGACCGCCAGGACGAAGGCATACAAAAGAATCGCCAGCGGTCGATAGACCGCGTATGTTTCGTTGACCTGAATTTGAATCCAGGCGACGGCCACGAGAGCGCCGACCGCAAGCAGCGCGGCGAAAGCGAAACCGGAACGCGCCGCTGATCCCGACGAGCCTGGATCATCCACGGCGTCTGCCGCGGCGGCGATTCCAGCCGAACGCAATAAGCCGAGATGAATCGCCACGGCGCCGGCTGTCGCGGCAAGCCAGAGCCAGCCGCTATTATACAAAAAGACAGACCGCGACTCCAGGTTCTCCGCATCGAAGAACTGGATCAGGTATAGCACGAGCACGAATAAAACCGAAAATGAAGACAGGCCCGCCAGCGCGAGCAAGCCCTGGCGAAAGCGCCAGTAGACCGCCGCGAGTCCAGCGGCGGCCACGGTCGCGCCGAGTATCGTCAGTCGCTCGTCCAACTGATACGCCGCGAACGAAGGGGCAATGATCGCCGGAGTCCAGAGCGCGATCCCCGCCAGCAGCGCGGGAGAAGCCGGAGAGCTCATCCGCCAGGCGAAACGCCGCTCACCCGTCCGTGGCAGGTCCGGCGCGAAAAAATGATGATAAAAAAACGCAAAGACACCGCCCGCGAATATTGATAGCAAACTCGCGCGCTGATAAAAGCTTTCGCCCGGCCCTTCGTTGGCGACGATCAGCCCGCCCGCGCTGAGCAACGCGGCCCAGAGGAGCAGTACGACGTACAGATAAAACGGAGCGATGCGCAATAGGCGATGCGCAAGCAGCAAGAGCCCCGCGAAAGGCACGAGTGCCAGCGCCTGCTGTCCCAAAAGCAGCGAATAGTGCGCAAGCAAAACCGCGACGAGCACGCCCATTCCGCCCAGTACGTGCCAGGCGAGGTGATCGACCTGGGTTCGAACGGGTAACGCGGAGCCCGCCGACGCCGCATCGATGTCTTCGGAATCGCCGGGACGCTGGCGCGAAACGAGCGCGGCGAAGACCTGTAGTCCGAAGAAACAAACCAGCATGAAGACGTACAGCAAACCCCGATTCCAGTCGAAAGCCCACAACGGCGCTCCCGCTTCGGGCAGTCCCCGGGTTACGCCCTGCCCGCTTTCATCCTGGCCGATTCCCGGCTCCTCGGTCGCCTGATCGTCAAACGGCGCATCCTGCAGCGCTTCCGGCCCGTACCCGTAAAACAGATCGCCCGCGGGCAAATCCAGAAAGGCGCCGATATTCAAAAGTATAATCAAATAACCGGCGTACCGAAAGAGCCCTTCTCGCAGGCTATAGCCGAGCGCGATGGCCGCGGTCGCCATGACCAGCCAGCCGAATACCAGCGCGTGTTCGCTGAAACGAAAGGGCAACGCCAGAGTTAGAAGAGCGAGCCCCAGAATCACCCCCGGCTTCCAGAGATGTCCGCGATCGAGCGACCGACCCAGGATTCCGATCAACAGACTCGCGGAGCCCAACCCCGCGGTCACGGCAAATGAACCCCAGGCCATAGCCGGCGGGCGAATATAGGCAACGAGACTGTAAAAACAAATCACGTTCGCCACGTGCAGCCACGAAGCGATCCTGCGTTCCGCCGTGGAAGCGGCCGGCATCGTAAACAAAGAAACGCTGAATACCAGCCAGTAGATCGCCAGATACAAGAACGCGAAGAGAAAATAATCCGGCCCGGGGCCGCCCGCGGCGCCGACGAAATTCTGGAATTCGGCCAGGGCCTCGCCGCGCCAGACGTAACCTTCTAGCGTGCGCGGCAATGCGGTCGCGTACCAGAAAAAATTCGCGTAGGTTCCGACCAGTCCCAGCACTCCCAGAAATTTCCAGCGGCGCAGACTCATAACGATGATCAGACTGGCGGCCAGAATCGCCAGCGCCAGCAGCGCGAAATGACCGGTGAAACGTTCGGCGCTCGCTTCGCTTTCATTGATCGATATCGATATAAACGCGAGCAGGTACGCAAAACCAGTAAAAGCTTCGCTATTATATCGCAGGCTATTCGCGACGATGCCGCCCGCGACCAGCAACAGCAATAGATAAGCGAAGGCCGACTGGCTTTCGGGGATCACCCGCGTGGCGTCCACATGATAAGCGGCGAAGGCGTTGAAAAACAAAAGCACGGAGCCGCCAGCCGCGAGTCCCATTCCAAACAGGCGATAATTGCCGTGCTCGCCGGTCGCCCCATGCCGCTTACGAAAGAAATATTCGCCGGCGAAAAGCGCGCCCGCGGCGAGCAGGGTCAGGCCCGCCAGTTTCAGCTCCGGCCCGACCGATTGATAGGCGATGCGCAAAAAGAAACCGGCGCCGACGACCAGCATCAGCACGCCGATTTTGTTTAACAGGTTCAGGCCGACGAATTCTTCGAGCGGGATATCGCCGACCCGCGCTCTCAACCAGGCTACGCCCTGCGCGATCAGAGAAGAGCCCGCGGGTTCCGTTTTCGCCGCTCGATCGACCTGTTGTGCGGCAGGCTGCGGGACGCGTTCTTCGCGGACCGGCTGCGGACGTTTCACGATCGTAGTGTCGGCCGGAGCTTTCTCGGCCGCGGCAACCTGACCCGGCTCCGATGCCTTCTTCGGGGGAGGCGTTTGCCCGGCGCTCTGTCCGCGATCGCTCAATAAACGCCGCAGCTCTTCGACTTCGCCCTGCATGCGATCGACGTCGACGCGAGCCACCCGCAGGCGGTCTTCGAGCTGCTTGATGCGAAAGGCGAGCTCCGCGTTCGTGGGTTCTTTCATGCCCCTATCCCTTGCGGCGCGCCGTTTGCGGTACGCGGCGTAATGATCGTTGTTGTTATCCTGCTATTCAGAGACCCGCGGTTTCCGGTACCGCTTTCGCGGGCGGATGCGTGTACTCCAGACCGGATAGACGGGCAATCTCGTGCATACGTTCGTGCAAAAACGCCGAAGGATCATCTTTCGCGGTGAATTGACGCGGTGAACCGATCTTAATCTCCACAAGCGTCCGGCGAAATTTACGTTTCGTGTAACGAAAGCCGATGCAGATCACATCGATGGGTTCGGCCGGTTTCGCTGTGATAAAACGAAAGCCAGGCAGGCGACCGCGGCCCATCTTATTCGGAACGATGGTCTGCTCGGGAAAGATACACAGCGCGTGCTTTTCGTTGATCACATTGCGGGCGAGCACCAGGTCGTGCTTGCTTTTTTCCGGATTCTGGCGATTGATCGGGATGCCGCCCTGACGCAAAAGAAACCAGCCGAAAGGCGGCTTCGCGAGCGAGTCTTTCATCACGCACCAGAGATGACGGCCCGAATCCTTTTTTACGGCGATCTTACCGAGCGCCACATCCGACAATCTCCAGTGTTTGGACAAAATCAAAACGGGTCCGCTCGGGGGAATGGCATGGTCGCTCTCCACTCGAACACTATACATAAAGCTGTATATGAAGCCGCCGATTAGATTAAAGATATGCGACAGAAAGATATTCTGCCCGGGATGACCTGATTTTTCCAACATCGAACGAACATTGGAAGAACGCGAGGGCTTCGCAACCGGAAAACAGGCGCGATCAGACGCCGACGGCCGTGCCCGGACCCCGGCCGCGATAAACCGTCCCCTGCGCTTCGGAGCACAGCGTTCCCTGCTCGTCCAGCACCTCAATACGGGCGTAGATCAGATTCCGGCGCGCCGATTCGATCCGGGCCACGGCCGAAAGCGAATTGCCTTCGAGCGGTTTGCGCATACGGATATTGAGACGCCCCACGCCGGTCCCCGCGCTCACCGGCAGGCCCGTGCTGATAACCGTCAAACCCAGCGCCAGATCGCAGACCAGGGCGATGACCGCGCCGTTGACCGAACTGATGGTCGTGCCCCCGCGATGATGCAGCTGAATCTCCGGCAGCTCCACGGTGGCCGCAGCGAGTTCTTCGAAAGGAATCTCCGCGAGGACATCATCCGCCTGCGAGGCCCGGCGGATGCGCTCCGCGTCCAGTCGGGCCCGCACTCCGAAATGTACGAGCGGCGCGGAGCGGTTCAGGGCCGCCTCGACTCGCTCCGGGTCGGATTCGGTCGAGAGAATGCCGCCCGGCAATTGCATGATCGAATGTTTATCCTGTATCATACGTTATAGAAAACCGGACGAGTCTTTCGTCAAGAAAATTCTATAACGATTGATACAAAAAGCTTGCCCCGGGAAACGGAGCAGCGAAACCCTTCCTGTGGAGCGGGAGATCCAGGACGCGAGCAGCCGGGACCGGGAATGGAAGTCCTCGGCGACCACCCGCCGCAAGATTTTACGGGGAGCGCGCACGGCCTTCGCCCGGGGCGGATTCTACGGCACGTCGATGCGCGACATCTGCGAGGCCTGCGGCTTTCGCCAGCCCACGATCTACCATCACTTCCAGAACAAAGAGAATCTCTTTCGCAAGATCCTCTTCGAAAGTCACGGCCAGTTAATCGAAGCCCTGGATCAGGCTGTTCAAAAATCCGGGCAGGCGAGCGGCCGGAGCGCACGAACGGAAGTCCAGTCGCTCTTTGACGCCGTCAACGCCTTTCATAAACGAGAACCGGCGCATCTGTATCTGACCTTTCGGCTGGTCTTTTCCGCGCCGCTGGAAATTCAGCGGGACTTCGCCGCCGTCTCGGGCCAGGATTATTTTCGTTATATCAAGCAGGCCTGCCACCGCCATCGAATTCGCGATCGACGTCGGCTGAGTTTGCTCAACGATTTATGGCGCAGCTTCTTATTGGGACTGGCCGCCCCGGCCATGCGGGAAGGCAAGGCGATCGACAAACGAGCCTCGGTCGCGTTTATTCTCGCGGATCGCCCGTGAGCGCCTCTATTCGCTCTACTCCGGAGGCGGCGGCCACTCGACCGCTTCCGGCGACGCGAAATCATTCGTAACGTCGCGCAGCTGCGCGCGATAGTCCCGCCACTGTGCGCGTCTCGTATCGTCGATGGGATAGTCGGGCATCATGTACTTATCGCTTTTGTCGAGCAATGCATTGCGTTCTTCCCGCACGGCGTCCCAGGCGACGCGCTGCTGGCGACGTGCCAGCGCGGCCGTGTCGGGCGCAAACCGCTGCGTCCTCACGACGGCCGCGGCGATCGGGAATTCGGCCTCGTCTTCGCTCTGGTTTTCGTTTGCGCTGATCGCATTGTGAATTTCGCCATTCACAGATTCCGCGGCCGGGGACGAATTCCCTTCGGATTCCGCTGCGTCGCTTGAACGCAACCGGATTTCCCCGGGCCGATAGCCTTCCCGGGCGAGCTGGAGATACTCTTCAAGCAGAGCGCCTTCCAGCCTGCGAATTTCAAAGGGGGCCTCCGGGCGAATGGGCACGCCGAAATCATCGCGAGGCAGCTCGCTCTCCCAGAGGCGCAGCTCGTCGACGCTTTGAAAGCCCCGCGCGAAAGCTTCGCACAGAAGCTCATTCTCGTAGCAGTAGATGATCTTGTCGTTTTGAATGGCGGCGAACATAGGCGAGATCCCGTATTTTCAGATGATCGTATGATTGCGATCGGCTTCCGAAAGCCTACTCCAGTTTGCGTAACGACATCTGATTGTGGTGCGTTCCACTGTGAAAGCCGTTGTTGAAGTGCACGAGGGCTTCCAGAATATCCCCGGCTTCGAGCACGACCTGAATCGGTTTGCCGGAATCCACGTGCGCATTCACCGAATTCGAGTACGTAAACATCAAGACCTGGTTGTTTTTCCGAAAATAGACGGACGAACCGCTCGTTCCGAGATGGTGCACGACGACCTCGTAAGTGCCCGCTTCCTGAATATAAAACTTCGAATAAGCGGGGCTGTAGACCATGCCACGAACTCCAAACTCGCTGCCGTGGCCGTTTTGGTCGATACCACGAACCACGTTCATGCGAAACGGCAGCTCGGCGGTATAAAAAGTCCCGCCGTTAAAGCCCAGATTCGCCCAGACCCGCGGGCGTTTCGTGCGATCGCGTTCACGCAATTCCCGGTACGAAACCGCTCGAATATCGCAGGCGTCGAAGAGCCGCAAATCGCGGCGATCGATGCCCGCGCCGCCGCCGATCATTTCGTTCAGAAACGGAGTTTCGTGACGTTTGTAATGATTCGCGCGGTGGACCGGCTCGACGACGTCAATCGCGTTTAAGAACAAATAGCGTCCCGCGACGGTCTGCGCTTCGACTTCCAGCACATGCTCGCCCGGAGGCAGACCCAGGATCGCTACGCTGCTTGCGAGTTCGCCGACGCGACTGGCGGTGTACTGCCCGGTCGCGGCGTTCAACGAGCCGGTCGCCGCGGAAGTCGCGAAGCTTAGCAGATTGCTCTGCCCGTCCAGGCGGATCTGAAAATCCTGAGCGTCGGTGGAATCGCGAAAACGAACAATCGCCCCGGTGCCGAAGAACGGCAGACGATAGCGGACGGTCTTATCGGCGTTGCCGCTGTGAACAAGCAGACCGCCCACCTCGTCGGGCTGGGTCGCGCCCGATAGGGCCCACTGCGTGCCCTGCCCGCCGCTGGTCGCCGCCTCTTCGTCGTACCAGACGTCGTGCAGAGCGTGAAGACGGCGCACGCCCTGCGCGATCGAGCGGGCGCCCGCGTCGGTGGTCTGCACCACTTCCGCGTACACCAGATAGTCTCCGAGTGTAATCCAGGTTTCCGGCAGCATCGCCCGACGCGGCTGATAGATTTCGAAGGCTTCGACGTTGTGGCTGATATAACCTCGCGCGAGTTCGACTCCGTCCACGTTGACGACCACGTCGCGAGAACCGGGATCGTAGTCGATCTGCCAGACATGTGCGCCGTACGGAAGATCCGAAACGACCGGAATCGTCGTATAATAATTATGGCCGAGCGGCGCGTGCAACGACGAATCCCGGCGGGCTTTGACCCGCAGTCCGCAGCCGGGAAAACTCAGCCGCATATGACCCACCGTGTCCGCGATACGCACGGTCGCATCGGGCCCCGGCTCAAGATGATCACCCCTGAATGTCGACTGCATAACCTGCTTGCCGGTCAGGTTGGTCGCTCCGTCACTAAAAGTATAGGCGCGGTTGCGATTCGGAAACCAATCGAGAGTGTCGAAACCGTAAGTGGTGGCGCCGTTGCGGTCGCCGTTGCCGAATTCCCAGGCGGGCAGCTCCGCCGCTTTCTCTAACAGCGAATAGTCCGGAGCTTCGGCGGCGAATACCGGCCGCGATTGGCCGCCCGTACCGCGCTCGTCGTGCGCGCGATATTCGCCGTCCACATCGAATCGTACCCCGTTCCAGCGGTGCACTTTCGATCCCAGGTTGTGAGTAGAAGCGTTGCTATAATTATTATTGACGAGATAGTGGCCGCCATCCGCGCCCTGAAACATTTCGATCCAGTATCCGTGTTCGCTGTAGAATTGCTGAAAGATTCCGAATTCCTGACCGTCCCACTCGTATAGATTCCACTCCAATCTGATATTTGTGTCGTCATTCGCGCTTGAGACCGCCAGGAAATGCCTGCCGTCGATTTCATGATAGTTTCCGGAAATCGTGCCTGTGGTCGGCATGCGCTGATAGATAACGTAGTTCGCGCCGTCCCAGCGATACAAATGCGACTCGATGTTACGCGTGCTGTTATTATAATGATTGGGCATAAAGAAATAATGTTGCCCGTCGATCGAAAAGCTTTCGAGAAAATGAGCTCCATTCGTGGGGATCGCCTGGTGCTGCGTGAATTGCGCGCCGTCCCAGCGATAGATGCGGGAATTGATATTGTGAGTGCCGCCGCCGTGATTTTCACCGACGATCAAATAGCTTTCGCCGTCGATTTCCTGGAGCCCCAGACCCAGCGGTCGATTCGCGCCGAAAGTCTGATGATTTACAAACTGAGTGCCGTTCCATTGATGCACGACGACCGCGTTGCCGATATGGTGCCCGATGATCAGATAGTGGGTGCCGTCAATTTCGCCGAAGATACCAAGCTGCGACCCGTTCGTCGGAATATCCTGAAAATGCTCAAGCTGCGTTCCGTTCCAGCGGTAGACTTTCGACGAAAAATTGTGAGTCGAACCGTTATTATACAGGGCCGTAAAAAGGTAGAGCGTACCGTCGATCACTGTCGATTCGATGCCGACAGCGCCGGTTCCAGATAGACCCTGAAAATGCTCCCATCGCGCTCCAACCCGGCGATATACCGCCGATTCCGAAAAATGATTGGACCCGGTGTAGTGAAAGGCCACCGCCAGATAGTCCGTACCGTCCACGGCGAAGTGGTGCATTCCGTGCGCCCCGATCGTGGCGAATTCCGCTTCGTTTAAGATCCCTTTCGCGGCCGGCGGCATCCACAGGGTCGCGGAGCTTACGAGCGCCGTATCGCCGGGCCCGCGTTCCGTGGGATGGATATTCCAGCTGACCCGCCCGCCGTTGTGCGGGCGGCGATGATGAAAGCGCGCCGCGGCGAAGCTGCCGTCGCCGGCGTCCAGCACGCGATAGACCCGCGATTCGGCGGTGGAAAAAAGAATCTCGCCCGTGAGCAGGTCCGTGCGGCTCGTAATATCCGCCACGCTGCGGTCGATCGTGCAAACTTCGCTCCAGACGATCTTATCGTTGCTCACCGCCTGGTGTTCGCCCGCGACCAGGTTTTTTAAATAACATACGCGATAGACCGTGCCCGTCGAAGTGTTCAACACATGATCGTGTACATTCAACGGCGGATCGTAGACGGTCGGCGACTGGTGGTCGGAAACCGCGACGCTGATTTCGAGATGAGTCGGCCAGGCGTCGAGCCCTTCGTCGTAAAAACCCGAACTGGTTTCGTTCAGACCGTAACCGTCGTCCAGAAAGGGGTCGGGCAGATACGCGTGATCCTGCGCCGGGATTTCCAGTTCTTCACCGTTGACGATCGCACGCTGAGCGGGTACGTCGATGCGGCCGTCGGGCCGGTGCAACACGCTTTCGATTCCGTATAAATTGAGTGCATCCCCGGATGAGATTCTGATTGTATAGATCCCGGGCCCGCCCGGCGCTTCAAATAAATGCGGAATTACGGTGACCGGATCGTCGTAACGGTTCCAGTTCGGCGGGGCGTCCAGAAACGTTGAAGCGTCGAAACGCTCTTCGCTCTGAACGCCGCCCGCGCCCTGCCATTCGACCCGCACTTTCCCGTGTTTGTTCGAAACGTACGTGAGAATTCGCAACGCGCTCAGATAACCCGTAAATTCCAGATACCCTCCGGCGAAAACGATCGGACGATGCCCGTTGAAATCGTTTACGTGCACGCCGAACAAATCCCGCACTTCGCTGACCAAACGCACGTCGTCGCGGCCGTCGATGCGATACACAATTTGCCCCTGGGCTGGTCCCTGTTCCGCCTCGGGCCCGACGTCCGCGGAAGCCCGGGATACGCTGGTCGGTACAACCTCATCGAGCAAAATGCGCTCGCCCCCGAAGAACATACCCACCTGCGGCGAAAGCATACGATCTCGATGCCGTACGCTCGTATAAAAAAGCGTACGACCGAAAGCGTCACTCTGTAGATGCTGCGTCGGCTCGTTCGTGGGATAGAGATATTCCGGAGCGAGCGCGTACAATCCCGGACGGTCCTGGCCCAAATTGCTTAACTGCGAACCGTCGCCGATAAAACGAGTCGCGCGCACGGTGCCGTCGACGTCCAGACGATAGGCCGGCGTATCGAGCCCGAGACCGGTGTTGCCGTCGACCAGCAGATCCGCCGCCAGATTGGCCTGGCCCGCGAGGTTCAAAGCGCCGTCGACGTCCGCGTCTTCGCGTACGCGCAAGGCGTCGTCGACTTCGAGCTTGCCGCTCGTATGCTGCGATCGGAGGGTGCCGTGCAAAATCGTAGTGTCTTCGTCCTGATCGCCCAGTAAAACGTCGCCGGGTTGGTGCTGGGTATCGCGCGCGATCAGATCGCCTTCGACGACGAAGTCGCCCTTGACTGTCAGGTTCTGGTCGACCTGCACGCTCTGACCGAAATTCGCGTCGAGATCCACGTTCAAACCGGCTTCGATATTCAGCGTGCCGGTCATCGTATCACCGAAGCGGTTGACTTTGTTTTCGACCTGGTTTTCCGATTTCGCGATCGCGGAAAGCGAGGCGAAGCGCACCCGGGCGTCGGCGATCTCGGTCCAGACTCCGGCGTCGCGACGCAGAAAAGCCAGGCGCGCGAATCGGCGCGCGGGCGCGCGAAATCGATGCGGCGGCTGAAAGAGCGATCCCGTTTCGTCGCACGGCCAGAGTATGCCGCGAGTCACCGAGCGCGCCGGAATCAACCAGGCGTCCCCTGTGCGAAAGCTCCCGTCCGGCGCGAATTGAATTTGTAAGCCGCCTTCAATATCAAGTTTGCCGTCGACGACGCCTTGCGCTCCGGCCGCGTCGCGCATATCCCAGCGCCGGATCAATCGCCGGCCGTGCGCGAAGTCCGCGGGCAGATACGAGCCGTCCGCGGTCGCAGTATCGATGCGAATCATATCGCGATCGACTTCGGCGATGCGAACCAGAGTACCCGCTTCGCGGCGCAATTCGCGGCCTTCGTCAAGCAACTCAATCCACTGGCCGGCAGAAAAGCTCCGCTCGGAATCGCGGGCGGTTTCACGAAAACGCAGCTCGGCGCCGCTGGCCTCCAACCACTCCGCGCGTACGCTGGCGTTGTCGCGCGACCATTTGTACGTCGCGCCGCCGCCGTGCCCGACGCCGCCCGCGTGAATCTCCACGCGATACAGGCGGTTGTCCGGTAAACGATAGCCGCCGAGCAACTGCGTCGCACACGGATTGGCAGCCGGGTCGGGATTCGTATCCGCCTCCGCGAAGGCTTTCAGGCGCCCCGGAGTTTCGTCTAAAAGATCCAGAAAGGCCTGCGGCATGCTCTCGGGTTCCAGCAGCTCCGGCGCTTCCGTGATCGAAAGCAGACGCACCTGCGCGGTGTTGCGAGTGCGCACCGCCGTATCAGGTCCCCCGAGCGCCGGCTCACGCAGACGGCCGTCCTCCAGATAGCTGACCAGCCGTTCGCCCACTTCCAGATACGCGAGATACACGCCGTCTGCATCCGGCAGCATATAACCCGGCAAATCCGGCTGCTCGTCCAGGCCGCGTTCGCTTGCGTTATCGACGAAGCCCCCGCCGAGATAAAAACGGCCGGCCGAAAGCGACAGCGTTTCACCGCCCGCGGCCGGTGAAACCTTAAAGCCGCCGCCTTCGGAAGGCGCGCCGCCTTCGGCGCCGATCGCGTCGCCGACGCTCGAACGCAGGGCGGCGTCAGCGACGTCGAGCTGCTCATTCCAATCGGCGTCGGTAATCGTGCGTCCCTGCTGCATGCGCACTCCACTATACGCTTTCGCGGCATCGAAGGAATCGCGGGAATAATCGGCGGCCATAGGGCCTCACAGCCGATATCTCCGGAAGCGAGTCGCAAGCGAAAAGTATTGCGACAGACTTTCGTTCACCGCATGTTTGGAAAAAAAGCGCGAATCGTTAAGTATATGCAACGTTGCGCCGCAGGGCCGTGAACATAAGTACTCATCCGGAATCGACGCGGCCGCGCATGGACTTCACCTGACCGCGTTGTTTTTTGGCGTCCACCCGTTTGCGCTTCGCGGCTTTCGAGGGTTTGGTGGGCCGGCGCGTTTTCGGCGGCGTGCGTACGCTGGCGATCAACTCCTGGAGCCGGGCAAGGGCGTCGCTGCGATTCTTTTCCTGACTGCGAAAACGAGCGGCCTTGATAATCAAAACCCCATCGTCAGTCAGCCGGCTGTCCTTGAGATTCAGAAGCGCCGACTGGATGCGCTCCGGGAGCCCCGAATCCCGGATGGAAAAGCGCAAATGCACGGCGGTCGAGACTTTGTTGACGTTCTGCCCCCCGGGACCGCCGGCCCGCACGGCCTGCCATTCCAGTCCCGGTTCCAGGACGGACAAGGGCACCGGTGCCGGCTTGATTCGAGGATTCGACGCGCTCACGGGAGATTCCGGGAACATGCCAGCCGACCCCGACCCGGCGGTCAACAGTAGTGCCGAAAAGCATCGCAGAGCGCGCCAGCCGGCGTTGTGCGGCTCAGCCGTTACGGCCCCCGCAGTTGATCATTTCGACCTGTCGGCCGGTAATGAATGAAGGCGGGAAGCCCAGAATCTCTTTGCAGCTGCGACTCAAATGCGCCGAGTCGTAGAAACCGACTGCGTGGGCGGCTTCGGTCAAACTGGCGCCTTCGGTCACCGCCGCCCCCGCCCGCCGAATCCGCAACCAGAGTAGATAACGCCGCACGGTCAAACCCATCTCCGCCTTAAAGAGCCGGCGAAAGCGTTCCGTCGAAAGACCGACCTGGGCCGCGAGCTGTGCTGCGCCGAGACCGGCCGGCAGCTCTTCCATTTTGCGCAGACTTGCCAGCACGGCGACCACCCGCTCATCGCGCACCGCGCCCGCTCCTGAATCCGAATTCGATTTCTGGTTGGCCCGCGATTCGCCGACGACCGCGGTCAGCACCTTGCGAAACATAGCAAAGGCCGGCTCGCAGTCCAGCCGCCCCTGAAAGGCGGGAGCCAGTTCGGCGCGCAGTCTTTTGAGGGGAGCGTGCAGGTCCTGAACGGCAATCGCCGTCGGTTGCTCCTGCCGCAAGATCGAGCCCGCCGCATCGTAATGCGAACTACCCGGTTCAAGGGTCACTACCACGCGTCGCACGCCGCTGGTCGTTACGCGATGCGAAATCCCCGGCGGCACGAACACCGCCTGCAATTCGCGCATAACGCGCGTCTGCTCCCCCGACTCATCCTGGACTTCCAGCTCGAAGCCGCCATCCAGCGAAAGCGTAATCGAAACGGTCGACTGGGCATGCATTTCCGCCGCCGGCTGCACGGTCGCGTAAAAGGTGCAGCTATCCCAGAAATAGAGATAGTTGATCGCCAAAACAGGCTGAGCATCGCGGCGCGCGAATTCACTACAAGCCCAATTTTCGCGAGAAGTTAATAGCGTTCGATTCGCTTTCGCGCGCGCGACGCGTCATCTAACGGCGTTTCGTCATGATTCTGACGGAGTGTCATCGCTTTTTTAGGTGATCGCGCGATTTTCACCGGGCGATAACCGTTTCCTACAAGCGCGACCGCACGAATTGTTATAGCTTCCTCTGCGAAAGCAAGGCTTCGCGCGTCGCGACCGAATGGGCCGCATCACGCATACGCGATCGTACGACGAACGTGCGAAGCCCTATTCTGGAGTAACAATGAACTACCTGGTAATTGGAGCGAGCAGCGAAGCGGGTCAGAGCGCCCTGAACGCGATTCGCGAATACCGTCCCGGCGCGCATATCATCGCCACGACTTCGCGCGATGCGGATATCGCGGGCGCCGACCGAACGATTCAGGGCGTCGACCTGGCCGGCGCGGACGCGTTCGAAAAAATCACATCAACCATCGATCCGAAACAAACGCCGCTGGACGTAATGTTTTATACGCCGGCCTTCGGTCCGGTGGGTTTTCCGATCGCGGAATGCGGCGGCGAAGACGTGCAAAAAGCGCTCGATTTTTCGTTTCATCCGCTGGTCCGACTCACCGAAGCGCTGAACGTGGGCACCACCGTGGCCTATTCGTCGTTCTACTGGCTGCCGCATATTTCCATCGCCTACGGCTCGATGGGGGCCGCGAAGTACGCCGTCGAAAAACTTGCGCTGGAAAATCCGGAACGTTATCGCATCATTCGTTCGGGCACTTTCCTGAGTAAATCCACGCGCGGCATCAGCCTGATGATACAGCGCGCCGTAAAGTCCACGGACAACGAAACTCTGCTGGATCTGGTCCGTCGCTGGAAAGCTTCGGGAATGAAATTCCAGGAATATTTTTTCCACTACGCGCATTCGGTCGAACGCGACGAATACGGCCCGCGTTTCGCCGATCAGCCGCATCGGCATACGACTCGCGAAGACCTGAAAGACCAGGCGCTCGCGGTTCTGCGCGGCGAAGACGGCGCCATTCGCAATGTGATCGGCGACTGGAGCTGGACCGAAACCGAATTGCCGCCGCTTGCAAGCGCGGACCGCGCGGCGATCGTCGCGCACGTATGACGAATTGAATTTCGGCGGGCGTCCTCAGACGCGGGACGCCCGCAGCGCAGCCCGTCGGAGATTCACGATTTCAAACGATAGCCGGTCTTAAAGACCCACCACACGAATATGAGACAGGCGAAGAGAAAGCCCAGGATCATGCCCAGGCTCCAGAACAGATTCACGTCCGCCACGCCGTAAAAGCTCCAGCGAAACATGCTGATCAAATAGACGACCGGATTAAAGTAGGACACCTGCTGCCAGAACTCCGGAAGCATATGAATCGAATAGAAGCTGCCGCCCAGAAAGGTCAGCGGAGTTATAATCAAAAGCGGAACGACCTGCAGTTTTTCGAAACCCTCGGCCCACACCCCGATGACGAAACCGAAGAGACTGAAAGTCACCGAAGTCAATACCAGAAAGCTGAACATCCACAGGGGATGTTCGACCGTAAACGGCACGAATAAACGCGCGGTGGCCAGAATAATCAGCCCCAGAATGATCGACTTGCTCGCCGCGGCGCCGACGTAACCCAGCAGCACTTCGACGACCGAGACCGGCGCCGAGAGCAGCTCGTAGATCGTACCCGTGAACTGGGGCATATAGATCCCGAACGAAGCATTCGAGATGCTTTCGTTTAAGAGCGAAAGCATAATCAGCCCCGGTATAATAAAGGCGCCGTAGCTCACGCCGTCGATTTCGCCCATGCGCGAACCGATGGCCGAACCGAAGACGACGAAGTACAGGATAGTGGAAATGGCCGGCGCGGCGATGCTCTGCATCAGCGTGCGGCCCATGCGGGCCATTTCGAATGTATAAATTGCGCGAACGGCGTAAAAATTCATGCCTTTTGCTCCACTCTTTCGGTGACCAGACTGACGAAGATTTCTTCCAGCGAGCTCTCGTTCGAATGCAGGTCTTTGAAGTCGATGCCGTGCTGATTCAGGCGACGCAGGAGATCCGCGATGCCCGTCTTTTCGCTCTGCACGTCGAAAGTAAAAACCAGGTACTGACCGTCCCCGGTCAGCTCCAGCGGCAGGCCCGCCAATTCCTCCGGGATCTTTTCGAGCGGGCTCTGCAGATGGAGGGTCAGCTGCTTTTTGCCGAGCTTCTGCATGAGCGCGCGCTTCTCTTCGACCAGGATCAATTCCCCGGCGCGAATCACGCCGATGCGATCGGCCATCTCTTCGGCTTCTTCAATATAGTGCGTCGTTAAGATTATCGTAACACCGCTTTCGCGCAGACCCCGCACCATCTCCCACATGTCTCGGCGCAGCTCAACGTCGACGCCGGCGGTCGGCTCGTCCAGAAACAGAATCTGCGGTTCGTGCGAAAGCGCCTTGGCGATCATCACGCGGCGTTTCATGCCGCCGGAGAGCGCCATGATTTTCGTATCCTTCTTGTCCCACAACGAAAGATCACGCAGAAGCTTTTCGATAAACACAGCATCGCGCGGTTTCCCGAAAAGACCGCGACTGAAATTCACAGTCGCCCAGACGCTCTCGAAGGCGTCGGTCGTCAATTCCTGCGGCACCAGGCCGATCATCTTGCGCGCGGCGCGATAGTCCGTAAAGATATCATGGGGCCCGGCGTGCACGCTGCCGCCGCTCGCGTTGACAATGCCGCAAATCACGCTGATCAGCGTGGTCTTACCGGCGCCGTTGGGTCCGAGCAACGCGAAGATTTCGCCTTCGCGAATCTCCAGATTCACGTCTTTGAGGGCTCGATGGCCCGAAGCGTAGGTTTTGTTCAGATCTTTGACGGTGATGATATTGGACATGCGTATCGGCGCCTGTTGGAAAAGCCCGCGGGCAACGCCCGCATGAGCCCGGTCTGTCAGCCCGCGGAAACGCGACAAGAGCTTTTTAGAATGATCGCTCAACTGGACGACGGGTGTCATATATAAACGATTCAGGCGCCGCGCAACGGACACCAGGGTCAGAAAAATTTCAGAAATGCTCACAGCTCAGCCTTGATTTTCGCTGGATCCCCGAAATGCTCCCCGCTTCGACCCGGACCGTTTTTCGCTCGACAGGAGTCAATTCCCCCGTCAGAATCATCCGCGAAGCGGAGGCGTCATGTTAAGCAGAAAGGAACTTATCGGAAAGATCGGAGCCGGTGCGGCCATCGCCCTGGTGGGTCCGCTGTGCGCCGAACCCCCGGGCGAACAAAAAAGCGATCATCATGGCGGACACCACGAACATTCCGGCAGCGGATTGGCCGGCGTCGCGGGCGATACCGCGAGCATCGGCAAAGAATGCCTGACTCACTGCATCGATCAACTCGCGAAGGGCGACGACAGCATGGGCGAGTGCGCGCGATCCGTGCGCGATATGATCACAGCCTGCACGGCGCTTTCCGCATTCGCCGCGTCGAATTCGAAGCACCTGCGCGGCTATCTGCCGGTATGCAAAAAGATCTGCACGGAGTGCCGCGAAGAGTGCTTGAAGCACGCCGAACACCACGCGATCTGCAAAGAATGCGCGGACGCTTGCGATAGGTGTCTCGAAGCCATGCAGGCGGCGTAATCTACGAATACTCTTCCAGCACGATGCGATAGATTCGCTTCAATGTTTCGGTCGTCAGCCGCAGATCTTCCGCGGGGATCGTTTCGTTGAGTTTCTGCATAAAACTCTGCGCTTCCGGAAAGAAGTTTTCAAAATACTTGCGACCCTTCGCGGTAATATGCACGCGCTGCACGCGACCGTCCTGCGCGTCCGCCTTGCGTTTGATCAGCCCCTTTTTTTGCATCGTCGCGAGCAGCCGGGTCACGGTGGTTTTATCTTTCACCGTACGTTCCGACAGCACGGTTTGCGAAAGCCCGTCTTCCTCGAAGAGTCGCCCCAGAATCACCATCTCCTCGCCCGCGACTTCGTAACCCTTCTCCCGCATCCGGGCCAACAGCCATTTCTTCATTAAATAGTCGGTCCGACCCAGAATGAATCCCAGATGGTCGTCCAGCCGCAAACCCGGCGGCGGCGCTTCTGCCTTCTTTTTTTCCATACTATGCCTCCAGGCTGAGCGCTTCCCCGCGCGCCGTCCAGCGCATTCTCAAAAGCGCCGGGCCCGCATAAAAAGTTGCAAATAGCATCTTTTTTAGTTGCAATACGCATCTTTTTCATTTAATTGCGCATTGCAACCATTTTTCGGGGGAATGCAAATGCAAAGTCTATTCGTATTTTTCATCGAGCGCTGGCGGCTCGCCTTCGCCATGGCCGCCGTGGCCATACTGCTCGGCGCGCTGGGCGCCGGACGGCTGAATCGCGAGAGCTTTCCCTCCATCCAGACCGGGGATGTGGTCATGAACACGATCTACCCCGGCTCCTCCGCCGTCGAAGCCGACGAAAACGTGGCGCAGCTGCTCGAAGAGGAAATCCGATCGGTGGTCGGCATTAAAGACGCCACGTCGATTTCCGAGCCGGGCCGGAGCCGCACCATCGTCCGGGTCGATATCGATCGCTACGACGTGGATGAAGTCGTCGAAGATATCGAAAACGCCGTGGGTCGGGCCGGACCGCTGCCCGAGACCTTGCCGGCCGATCCGCTGGTCGATGAAATCAACTCGGCGGAATTTCCCATATTAAAGATCGCCCTGTTTGGACCGGAAGCGTCGATCGCGGCCGACGGCGGGCGGCAGCGGGATCGCCTGGCGGACGAACTCGCGGAAAGCATTGAATTCGTGGAGTCGGTCGCGCGGGTCGACTTAGAAGGCTATGCCGACCGCGAATTTCAAATTCTCGCCTCGCGGGAAGCGCTCGACCGCAATCAGGTCGGCATTCGCGAAGTGGTGCAGGCGGTTCGCGCGCGGGTACAGGATATTCCGGCCGGTAATCTGGAAGACGCGACGCAGGAAAAGCTGGTGCGGCTGACCGGGCAGGTCACCGACACGCGTGAACTGGAGAATATAGTCATCCGCTCCAATTTTCAGGGGTATAATATTCGCGTTAAAGACGTAGCGCGGGTCGTCGACGCGAGCGAAGAACGCGAACTGAATTTTTATTTCAACGGACAGCCCGCCACCGCGCTGATCGTCGTTAAAAAAGAATCCGGAGATACGATCCAGACCGTGGACGAGATCGCTCCGATCTTAACTGATTTTCGCGAGCGCTTACCGGACGGATACGAGCTCGTCATCTACGACGACGAAGCGAAACGCGTGTACGATCGACTGATGATCGTCATCGGCAACGCGGTGATCGGCTTCGTGCTCGTGCTGGTGTTTCTGCTGATATTCTTTCCCGGTTCGACCGGGCTCGTCACTTCGCTCAGCCTCCCGCTGGCTATTTTCGCGACCATCGGCATGATGCCTTTCTTCGGCGCGAATTTTAATACGATCACCATGATGGCGCTGGTGATCTCGCTGGGTCTAATGGTCGACAACGCGATCGTCGTCAGCGAAAACTATATTCGTTTGCGCCATCAGGGCCTGCCTCCGCTGGAAGCCGCGAAACAATCGGTGATTCAGTTCTGGCTGCCGATCACCGCGACCGCGTTGACGACCATCGCCGCCTTCGTGCCGATGATGTTGACCCTGGGCGTGATGGGCCAGGTCATCGCCAGCATTCCGGTCGTCGTTACGATCGCCCTGAGCGCCAGTCTCATCGAAAGCTTTATATTATTGCCGGCGCGCCTGCGCTTTACGATGCGCAAAGACGCTACGGCCGACAATGCCGGGAATGAATCGCCGGCCACGCCTGCCATAAACCAGCGGGACGAACTCGAAGGCGGCTGGTTCGGCCGACTGCGCGATCGCTTCGAAGCTTTCGTGCACGCCTGTTTGCGCATGCGTTATCTGACGATGGGCGCCATAACGGCGCTGCTCGCCGCCGCCATTCTGGTAACCGCCTACGGCAACCAATTCGAGATTTTCCCGCAGGAAGACGTCGAGATCTACACCGTCAAACTCGAAGCGGCGCAGGGCACCCCGGCCGCCAAAACCGCCGCCATGGCGATCGAGCTCGCGGACCGGCTCGTCGCGGAAATCGGCTCAGATAAAATCGGCGACATCGCCCTGACGGTCGGCACGACCCAGACCGAAATCAACGATTCGTACGCGAAGTACGGCGACCACACCGCCAATATGACCCTGGTCTTTCCGATAGAGATCGCCAAAGGCCAGAAAACCGAAAGTGTGCTCAAACGGATGCGCTCCGTGCCCGGCGGAGATTTCGTCAGCGTTTCGTATCTCGCGCGGGCCGCGGGACCGCCGGTCGGCAAGGCGCTGGATGTTACGATCAGCGGCCCCGATTTTTCAGAACTGGTCGCCGCGGTCGCGGATTTTAAGCAGCGCATCGGCGCTTACGAAGGCGTCTTCGACGTGCTGGACGACAACGTGCAGGGCGCCGACGAAATCACTTTCGCGGTCGACTACCCGCTGCTGGCCCGGGTCCAGTTGAGCAACCAGGAACTGGGACTCGCTCTGCGCACCGCATTAGAGGGCGAAGTGGCGTCCACCGTCAACGCGGACGGCGAAGAGGTCGATATTCGCGTGCGCTATTCGCCCGAAGACCGCGTCGGTTTACAGGACGTCGCGCGCACCAGTCTCGCGGATCGCAGCGGCAATCTGATTCCGGTGGGCAATGTCGCGCGTCTGCGCGAAGCTCCGGGGCCGGCTCAGCGCAAACGCTACGAATACCAGCGGGCCATTACGGTTTCCGCGGACGTGGACAACGTCAATATGACTTCTGTGCGCCTGGTTTCGATCGCCCGCGAACTGCAGCTGGACATTCAGAAGCAGTATCCGGAGATTCGCTTCGACTATCTCGGCCAGGCCGAAAGTTCGAGCGAGTCCGTGCAATCGTTGATGCAGGCGATGGGCGTCGCGGTGATCGCCATTCTTTTGATCCTGGTTTTTCTATTCGATTCGTATCGCAATCCGCTGATCGTGCTTTCGACGATTCCGCTTGGACTGGTCGGGGTGAGCTTCGCCTTTTATCTGCACAGCAAACCCTTCAGCTTTTTCGCTCTGGTCGGGATCGTCGGTCTGGCGGGCGTGGTCGTAAACGCGGCGATTCTGCTCGTGAGCTACGCCGAAGTCCTGCGCAAAGAACGTCCGGAGATGAACACCATCGATCTGCTCGCGCGGGCCACGAGCGCGCGGCTCAAGCCGGTGATGGTTACGACGCTGACGACCGTGGCCGGCCTCCTGCCGACCGCTTATGGACTGGGCGGCTATGATCCGGTGCTGGTTCCGCTGACCCTGGCCATGGCCTGGGGACTGATCAGCGGCACGCTGCTGGCTCTGCTTTCCGTCGCCTGTTCGCTCGCAATCTTCGACGACCTGGATCGTCTGCATCCGATGCAGCGCGTCGCGCAGGCCGCGCCACGCTTATTCAGCGCAATCCCGCGATTGCTCAAATCAAAGATCCCGTCCCTGCGCAAACACTGGAAACTCACGGCCGGCCTGACCGCCCTCGCGATCTTCGCAGTCGCCGCGCCGCTGGCCGCGAGCGAAGGGCCCCCGAATTCGAATGCAAATCCGGAGGCGAAACCGGGCGACGAAGCAGCGGCCCGGACGGCGTTCACGCTCGAAGACACTCTGCGGCTGGCGCTGCGCAATGGTATCGAAACCCGCATTCAGCAACTCGAGCTGCAACTGGCCGACGGCGAAGAGCGACGCAACGAATCGCAGTATGCGCCGGTGTTCAGCGCCGGCTATTCCGGCACTCAACGCACCCGCGAAGAGAACGGCGAAACGATCTTCCAGGGCACGGAATCGACGATCGACGTCTACAGTCTGGGGCTATCCAAACGCTTCGCGACGGGCACTCAATTATCGATCGAAGGATCGGACACCCGCTTCGATTCGAACGCGGGCGAAAATACTCAGAGCAGCAACCTGCCGTTTAATATCGCCGAAGAAGCGCGGCACACGGGAACGGTAACCGTTTCTCTGCGCCAGGAATTGTTGCGCAACGCCTTCGGCTATTCCGAAGATCGCATTCAGCGTATTCGACGCAACGGCACCCTGGCGCGACGCGAAAGCGTTCGCTGGAATTTGAGCAACCTGCTGGCGGGCGTCACCGTCGACTACTGGCGACTCAGTCTGGCCGAAGAGAATATCCAGAACGCCCGGGAACTGCTGCGCAACACCACCAACGTCCGCAACCTCATTCGCCGCAAAGCAGCGGTCGGCGGCGCGCGACGCTTTGAAGTCAATCAATGGAACGCCCTGGTCAATCAGGCCGAAAACAATTACGAACGCCTGCTTTTCGACCGCGACGTAAATCGCCGCAGTCTGGCGCGGCGCCTGCAACTGCCCGAAAGCGATCCGCGGCTGGGGCGAGTGCCGGTGCTGCGCGAAAATATTCCGAACGACCTGGAGCTGAGCGACGATACGCGCCACGCCCTGGAATCGCGTCCGGATCTGCGCGGGCTGAGTCTGGAGATCAAAAGCGCGCGGCTGGGCGTGGAAGTCGCGGAAAACAGCGCGCTGCCTTCGCTTTCGCTCGGCGCATCTTACGCGGCGTACGACGAAGCGCCATCGGCCCGCCAGGCCTTCGGCGGCGATCTGTCCCGGGGGATTTATCCCGAATCGCGCGTCGAATTTCGCTTCGAGGCGCCGCTGTGGGACGAAGGAGCGCGAACCGACGTACGCGAATCGCAACTGCGTTTGAAACAACTGCAACTGGAATACGAGCTGCTCGAACAGCGGGTCCGCGACGACTTGATGGACGGCCTGCAGAGCATTCGCACGAACCACACGGCATTCGAAAATTCGCGAACGGCGTTGCAACAGAGCCGGGCCTATTATCTGGGATTGCTCGCGGAGTATCGTCGCGGACGCTTCGACTCGGTCACGCTCAAGACGGCTCTGGACGCGCTGATCCAGGCCCGCAACGAGTTCACCGCGGCCCGACTGAATTTCAATATCGCGCTTTTGCAATACGACCTGGTGCGCAATCGCCTGTTTGAGCAATTCGACCTGGATCTGGAAACTATCGCGCGGGAGTCGGAGCCGTGAACTCTATTGCGCGCAATTCCCGCGGGCGATCGTCCGGACGCGGGGCCGGTCTATTACTGAAATCCGCGCTGATATTCGCGCTGGTCTGCACCAGCTGCCTGCCGAACTGGCTGCTGGGAATCGAAGACGAAGACGGCGGTTGCAATACCGACACCTATCACCTGGGCTTTCCGGTGCTCGCCCGCGCGCTCGCCAGCTACCATCCGACACTCGACGCGCTACAGGGCCGGCAGGCAGACTCGGTGTATATTGGCGATTCGCTCGTCGCCTTCTGGCCGCCCGCACCGCACCCGGCCGGACATCCCTGGAATCTCGAGGGGCCGGCCGCGGCGACGATTCAGGCGAATCCCGGCACGACGACCGCGCACGCAACAAACGCCGCTAATGCGCTGAACGCACAGGGGGCGGGCTTGATCATTAATGCCGGCATTGGCGGCAACACCAGTTGCGATATCGCGGCGCGGGCCATGCAGCACGTGACGGCCTTTCGCCCGCGCAATATTTTCACCGACGGCGGCGGCAACGATTTGATACTCGGCGTCCCGGAAGTCACCGTACAAAACAACCTTACGGTGTACTTAACGCTCCTGCGCGGCACCAATCCCGACGCGCGCATCGTCTTTATGGGCATTCCGCCGACCCGCGTGCCGCAGATGACTCCCGCCCGCGAAAATATCAACGCCGTCGTGCGTGCGACTCTGCGCGAAATCGGCAACGCCTGTTATATCGACGTGGACGATTATCTGGCCGTGCGCGGAATCCACGGCGGCCCGATCCGGGGCGATCAGACCGTCGACGGCATTCACTGGGAACCCGACGCCTACATCGAACTACGCGCCCGCGCCGACGGCGCTTTCGCGGAGACATCGCTTACTGAGCGGAACGAGATTCGGGGAGTCGAGTGTTTTGAGTGAATGTCAGGTGAGAGTGATTAGTTGTGCCGGAGGAATTTTTGCTACGGCCCGCAGGAGATGCGGAATTTCGTTTTGCAAAGATCGCTTACATCGGCCCGGACGGTTTCGTATCGCACGATTCGCCGGCCTTCGCCCTCACCCGAACTCCGGCCCGTCGCCTAAATCCACGTAAACGCTCTTCAGCTGCGTATAGTGTTCGATCGCGGCGTGGCTGTTTTCGCGGCCCAGGCCGGACTCTTTGTAACCGCCGATCGGAACTTCGATCGGCGTAATATTGTACGTATTGATCCAGCAGGTGCCGGCTTCGAGCCGCGCGACGACCCGATGCGCGCGATTGATGTCCTGGGTATAGACCCCGGCCGCGAGTCCATAGGGCGTATCGTTCGCGCGCTTGACCACTTCGGCTTCGCCCGCGTCGCCCTCGGGAAACGACAGTACGGAAAGCACCGGTCCGAAGATCTCTTCGCGTACGATCGACATATCGTCGTTGCAAGCGTCAAAGATCGTCGGTTCCACGAAGCAGCCGTTCTGAAAGAGCGTCGAGCCGGGCTCGTCCGCGGGCACACCGCCGCCGCACAGAAGTTTCGCGCCGGCCGCGCGACCGGCCTCGATATAAGCCAACACCTTTTGCTGATGCTCGCGATTGATTAACGAACCGATCTGCGTCCGCGGGTCCATGGGATCGCCGATTTTTAATTCGCGCGTACGCTCGACCAGCCGCGATACAAAGGCTTCGCGAATGCCGTCCTGCACGAAGACCCGGGTGCCGTTCGTACAGATTTCGCCCTGGGTATAAAAATTCGCGAGCAGCGCCGCGTTGACCGCGCTTTCCAGATTCGCATCGGAGAATATGATCAAAGGCGATTTGCCGCCGAGCTCCATTGTAACGTCTTTTAAGTTCGAAAGCGCCGCGTCGGCCATCACCCGCTTGCCGGTGCCGACTTCGCCGGTGAATGAGACTTTGCGAATCGCGGGATGCCGGCTGAGCAATTGCCCGGTTTCCGCGGCGCCCTGCACAACGTTAAAAACACCGGGCGGCACTCCCGCCTCGGAATAAACCTCCGCGAGCTTGATCGCCGAAAGGGGCGTGAGCTCTGAGGGCTTATAGATCATCGCATTGCCGCAGGCGAGCGCGGGGCCCGATTTCCAGCAGGCGATTTGAATGGGATAATTCCAGGCGCCGATGCCGGCGCAAATTCCCAGCGGCTCGCGGCGGGTATAGGCCATCGCCCCGGGCAGATCGAAATGATGACCGTGCAGAGTCGCAGCGAGACCGGCGAAATATTCGATGCAATCGGCGCCGGACGCCACGTCGACCGCCAGCGCTTCGGCAATCGGCTTGCCGGTATCGAGCACCTCTAAGCGGGCCAGCTCGTCGTTGCGGTCGCGTAAAATCCGCACCGCTTTCAATAGTATGCGGCCGCGATCCGCGCCGGACATGGCCGACCACTGCGCAAAGCCCTGGCGAGCGGACTCGACGGCCCGATCGACATCGGCCGGGCCCGCTATCTGAACTTCGCCGAGCGTCTCGCCCGTCGCAGGATTGACGGTTTCAAATACGCCGCGTTCGGCGGAATCCCCGGAGCCGGCCGCAGTCGGGCCCGATGCGTCCACAGTAGCGCCGTGAATAAAGAGTTTCGTAGTGGAAAGCACAGGCAAAGATCCACCCCTGACCGGCCGGGGCAACGGCAATTTTCGGGCCACCGAATCCTGCATTTAGCTGGCCGTAATCTTAACTTATGCTTGCCTCAGAATTCGCCGCACCTGAAGTATCGATATTAACAATATGCCGTCTCCCCGTGCCATGATCACCCGCCTCAGCCTGCGGGCCGAATACGCAAACTATGCGCTGATTGTCGCCCCGGCGACCTACTTCGCCCTGATTGCCGGAGACTATAGCCTGGAGCGCGGCATCTATCTGGTGCTGGGCGCCGGAACCGGCGTCGTCGTAACGATCCTGGTCAGCGTCGCCGCTCGGCTGATCTGGTTGCGACCGCTGCTCGTTCAAATCAACGGGACCGCCGTAACGGCGGTGAATGACGAGACCGCCAGTCTGCGCCTCGCCGCGCCCATGTTAAAAATCAAGCGGGCGCTGTTGCGTTATCCGATTATCGAAGCGATACTCGTGATGCTGCGCTGGTGCGTCGGCGTGCTCTCGGCCTATATCGTGCAGAGCGCCTTCGCCGGAATCAACGAACGCGAACTCTCCACTCTGCTCTTCACGCTCGCCTGGGCCGCGCCGGCCAGCGGCGTCATCGTATTTTTTACGACCGAGAATACGCTGATTCCCGTACTTGAAGATCCGCGCATGGCGGCCTTCGACCTGCCGCGCAATCGTTATCGCCTGATCGGTATGTTTCCGCGGGTCTTCGTGACCGTGCTGGTCGCGGCGGCCGTGCCGGTGGTCATGTTGAGCTGGCTTTTGCAGCTCGCCGTCAGCGGCCAGGAATTGAATGCTTATCTGCCGTTTCATCTCGCGGGGGTCTTCGCCGTACTGATCTATAGCTTCGCCTACAGCGCACAGGCCGCGACCGCCAGTCTGCGCAAAGGCCTGCAACACAGTTTCCAGGCCGTGCGCAATCTGGCCGACGGCGATCTGACGAGCGTGGTGCCGATGATCGGCGCCGATGAACTCGGCGAAATGTCGGTGAGCATGAACCAGATCATGCGGCGCCTCAACGACACCATGCGCGGCATTCACGAAAACGCGAACCATCTGGTGAGCTTCGCGGAAGAGATGCAGTCGAACAGCGGGCGGGTTCGCAGCGATACGCAAGAACAGTCCGCGTCGATCGAAGAAATCTCCGCCGCCTTAGAAGAGATGGGCGCCTCCGCCGAAAAGATCGCGGCTCACGCCGGATCCCAGGCGCAGCAGTCGGAATCGGCCAGCGAGGCGATGCAGCGGCTGAGCGAGCTGGGGGCGAAGATCTTTCAGGAAACCGAGACTTCGGCGCGCACCGCCGATGAAACGCAAAGCGCCGCCGAGAACGGCAATCGCATTCTCGAAAACACGGCCGCTCAAATGCAAAAGATCGTCGAGAGCTCCGACGAAATCGAAGACGCCGTCGCCGTAATCAACGACATCGCCGAACAGGTATCGATGCTCGCCCTGAACGCCGCGATCGAATCGGCCCGGGCGGGCGAATTCGGCCGCGGCTTCGCGGTGGTCGCCGACGAGATCGCCAAACTGGCGGCGAAGACCCAGCAGAACTCCCGGCGCATCATCGCTCTCGTGGACGAATCTTCGAAGCAGGTCGACGGCGGACGGCGTTATATCCAGGATACCCTGCAGGCTTTTACGGCCATCAACGCTAACGTCGAGCAAACCCTCGAACGCATTCAAAGCACCGGCCGCAATACTTCGCAGCAGGTCGGCCTGAGCGACGAGGTGCGGCAATTGATTCAGTCTTCCGCCAATCTGGCTCAAGATATCGCGAGCGCAGCCCGCGAACAGACCAATAGCAATCGCGAATTTCTGGAATCGGTCAGCAAGATTTCCACGAGTACGCAGTCGGTCGCCGAGGTTACGGATCGCAGCGCGGTCATGGCCCGCGAGCTATCTGAAGACGCGCGCCGGCTGAACGAACGGGTTTCGTTCTTTCGCTTTCGCGACTGATCCCCTTCGACACCGGCCAGGCAGCGCCACTCTACCCCCGCTTCGTCGGCCGCCCGGAGGGCAGCCGGGATAGATCGCATCTCAAAGCGATCAAGTCGCAATCAACAACACCCCACGTCCGGGTAGTCCGCTGTAAGCAGTCAGCACAAACCGCCTCCACAGGGGATGCGCGGTGCCTTCCCGTGTCCAGATGACGATTGCGCGCAGGCCGGCCATAGACCCAAAACCAGGGAATCTATATGACTTTCATGCAAAATTAAATCTTTTTCATATAAAAATGCATGTTTTAAAAATAAAAATCATCGAAATTCATTAAAAACTACCCGCAGACGGGATTGTGAGATTCACCAACATAGTACTAAACTCTCCATACAATTCGAACCCAAACGGAGACTATTAGTGCTTAATTCAAAAAACTTAAAGCGAATCGCATTCGCCGCTATGCTGGTTCCGGCTCTTGCCGTGACGAGCTGCAGCGAAGACGACGACAACAACGACGAACAAGTCGCGGCCATCGCGTTGCTGGCCGCCGCTCAGGCGGCCAATGCGGTACCCGAGAATTTCGTGAACGCCTGTTTGGTCACAGCCACGACCGGCGACCGAATTTGCTACAATGCCTGGAACACAGCTACCGCATTTGAGGTAGGCGTCGGCCAATGCCTCAACGTGGCTGGTAACACCTCAGAACTCCTGGACCGCCCGTGCACGGGAGATAATGCACTTGGCGAATGCAAACTTTCTGGATTTAATCAATCCCAGGTCTATTACGCAGGAGGGACAATTAACGCCGTGCAGGCGGAAACCGCCTGCACGGCCGCGAGCGGAACATGGTCGACGACCGTAACAGGCGTCTTCTAAATCGCTTTTTTCCCGGCCACTCGCGAGGGTGGTCGGAGAGTCGCTGCGACGGAAGCTGCGAATTCCGCGCGTGCCGTCAGTACTTCACGATCTCATAATCTTTAAGCCCCGGATATTTTTCCCACAGCTCCAGATACAAATCGTACGAGGCTTCGCGTTCATATTTCAGACGATACGATTTCCCGTCGTAGTACGCTTTGGGCAACATAGTCACTTTTCCCGCTTCGATGCGGATCGGTGTTTTCTGTTTCGTAACCGGGTAGACGCTCTCGGACTCGTTGATGCGCACGCGAAACTGCAGAGTGTCCGGAGCCATGACGCCGGCGCCGCGTTTCAGCGCGAAGAACCCGTAATTGTCGACGGCGCTTCGACTGAGCGTGCCGGCCACCAAAAGCTCGGGAGTGATATAGACCGCGAGCAGCGGGTGATACCAGGATTGATACGGCCCCGCGTCCGGAGCGTATTCGACTTTCCCGGCCAGAATCCCGAACTGCGCGGGCGGCGCCTGGTCGCGGGGAATTCCCAGCCCGCCGGGGCCGAGACATGCCGCGCCCGCGAACAGAACCAGCGGCAGACAGAGCGCGCGCGGAAGGCATCGCATCAGTAGTCCTCTTCGTCGCTCGATTCGAGTACGATCATTTCGCGTTCCGCGAATTCAGGCCAGAATTCGAGCATTTCCGTAAAAATCTTTTTCGCGGCGGCGGGCGAATCGTCCTGCTCGACTTTCTCCGGCACGATCTCGCCGGATTGATAGTGCAATCGCAGCGGCGGCATTATATAGATCGAATCAGCCTCAAATACATTGCGATAGAGGCCCAGCTCGCGGCCGCCGGGAACCGCGTAGGCGGTCTCCGTATTCGCGACGATCTTTTTGCATTCGACGGCGATGCTCAGCGGCGCGCGAACCGGCGGCGGCAATCGCACCGCCCAGAGATCGTTTGGATAATAGCCGAGCTGCAGAAACGCGCGGCCGTCGCCGGGCTGTTCGATTTTTCCCAGGCAGCTCAGATCCCACTCCTGTTTTTCCGGCGCCTGATAATTCCGGCGCTCGTGGCGTTCCCAGCGACCGAGAATCACCACGTCGCCGGGCTGCAAACTATCCGGCTTTAGAGTGAAGTTAGTCGACGCACACGCTGATATTGAAGCGATCAGGGCGACGAGTAGAGCCGCGAACCGGAACCGGCCGCGCGAGCGAAGTGAACTAAACATGAAACCTCCGCCGCGCGCCCGGGGAGGACGGAGCGGCGGCAGTAGCTTCATCGCAACAACGCAAATGTCAGCAGAATTTCCGGGAGCGGGTCAGACCGGGACGCGCTTTTGCGCGAAATCTTTCATAAAACTACCGACGCGCGACGAGGATTGCAAATAATGAAACCCGGCCCGGGATTTTCGCGCAAGACACCCCCGGACCGATCTCATTCTCAGGATTCTTTCGCGCCCTTTTCGCGCGGACCGCCGTGGCGGGCGTAACCGCGATGCGATTTCGGCGCGACGAAGTCGGCCCACTTTTTGATATACGGATCGTCCTGGCCGCTCAGCCACTGCTGGAAATCGCCCAGCGGTTCGCGCTTGTTGCAAAACCGCTGGTAAGCTTCTTTGAGAACGCTCACGCTTTCTTTCGCGCAACCCGCGCGCTTGAGACCGATGCGATTCAGGCCGTTCAAGCCGTCATTCGAACCGACCATCGAGAACGGCAAAATATCCTGGGTCACCCGTAGAATCGCACCGACGATGGTCATCTCGCCGATGCGCACGTGCTGGTGCACGCCCGCCGCCGCCGAAAGAATCACGCGGTCCTGCACGGTAACGAAACCGCCGAGCTTCGCGTCGTTGGCCATGACGATATTGTCGCCGAGCACGCAGTCGTGGCCCACGTGAATATTGCCCATGAGATAATTGCTGTTGCCGATGACTGTCTTGCGATTCGTCGAGCCGCGGTGCAGAGTCGCGTGTTCGCCGATGTGGTTGTCGTTGCCGATGATCAAGACCGTGTCCGGGTCTTTGAAATTGATATCCTGGGGACCGCCGCCGATCGAAGCCCCGTGCAGGACGTTGTTCCCATCGCCCATCGTCACCGAACCCATCACGTATACGCCGGGGCCGAATTTATTGCGGCTGCCGATCACGGCGCCTTTATCGATCACGACGTACGGACCGATTTCGCAGTCGTCCCCGATCTGCGCCCCTTCGTCGATAATGGCCGTAGGATGAATTTTGCTGCTCATGAGTCCCTCCCCCTGATTCGGCCACTTTTTCCCGGGGCTTGAAATACAGAAACCACGATCCGGCGTGCGAAGACCAGGCGGAATTCTTGTGGGCCCCACCGGCCCGGCCGGCATTCTGCCCGCAGACGCCCACGGCTCCGCCCATCGCCGTCTCCCGCCGAAACCATGCAGCCTGCGCCCCGGCAATCTCCGCAAGAACCAGATGATTCGACGGCGAACGAATCCGCCCGCGGCCGCCGGCTCGGGCAGTTGCTCAATTTCGGCAGCGCCTGGGCCTTCTATCTGGCGACCGTCTTTTTGCATCTGGGCGGCGAGGCCGGGCCGTCTTCTTCGGGCTTCTACGCCTTCACCCGCTATGCCCTGGGTTTCGCCATCTTCGGCGCTTATTTCTTTCTCGAACGCAAGCGACCGCCGCCCAGAGGCCCGGACGCCGTTCGCTTTTTAATTCTGCGCGGCGTCTTCAATCTGCTCGCGCTGCTCTGTTTTTACCAATCGGTGGCGGCGGGCACAACCGGCAAAGCCAACGTTCTGAATATGACCTACCCGGCCTTCGTGGCTCTGCTCGCCGGACCGATGCTCGGCGAACGGCCGGACCTGCGGACGGTTGTGCTGGTCTCGCTCGCGGTCGCCGGCATGCTGTTTAATATCGTAGATCTTTCGCAGGCCAGCAGTCCCGGGGCGCCCTTCGTAAACAGCGCGGACGCCTGGGGCATCGCTTCGGGGGTCGCGGCGGGCTTCGCCATCGTCAGTTTGCGCGGCGCCGCCCGGGTCGCGAGTCCGGTCGAAATCCTGTGCTGGATGTTCGGTCTCGGAACGCTCGCGCTCTTGCCGTTTCATTTGCCGCAACTGGCCGATTTCGCCGGGCGCCTGCAGGCCGGTCGCGTCCCGCCGGAGCTGCCCTATATTCTCGCGTCGGCGGGCTGCGGCATTCTCGGTCAGTGGTCGCTTTCGATTTCGTATCGTTATCTCGACGCGTCTTCCGGCAGCGTGATCTCGGCCTCCCGCATTCCCATCGCGCTCGTGGCCGGCGTCCTGTTTCTGGGCGAAGGGCTCGCCCTCTGGCCCTGGCTGGGCGCCGGCCTGATTCTCTTGAGCAACATCCTGCTGGCGACGCATCGCCCGGCGACGGCGTCCACTAAAGCGATCGATCCCGAATCACCGCCCGCAGCTTCGGACCCGTACCGTCGCCCGTAAAGACCAGGCGCAGCGCGTCCCAGCGACCCGCGTCGCCGGCGACGACGAACTCCACAAATTCGCCTTCCGGAAAGATTTCATACAGGCGTTGTTTACGCTCCAGACCGCGGCTAAACTCGTTGTAGCTTCCGGTCCCGGCCGCCGGCAGAAAGTCGACGTCGAATACAAAGCGGTCGAAAAACTCTTCGATATTCATCGTTTCGGCCCGCGCACTTTCCGAAAGATTTTCCGACGCGGGCACGGCGGTCTGACTCCACGAGAATTCGGCCAACTTCAGCTCCAACGGATAGCTCTGCCCCCGCCGGAGCCGGCGCGCCGCTTCGATTAGATCCGGGCGATCCAGAATGGGATCCTGCTCTCGACCGTAGTCGTCGTAGGGCAAACGGTCACGCACAATCATCACGCCCTGCGGCGCGACCACGTCCGCCAGCCGGGCATAGTCTTTCGATTGCAGCATATGCAGCACCGCGACGGCCGGATCGCGCAATACCTCACGGGCCTCTTCGGGAGCCATGCGTTCGTCGAATTTCCGGGCGAGAGTCGCGGCCACATAGCTATAAAAATTGCCGGGCTGCCGATGAAACAAATAGAACTCGGGCTCGCGGCCCACGAACGGCGAGAGCGTAAATGCCATCTGGGTGCCGACGAACATATACAACAGCATCCACAGATGCAGCAGACTGAAACGAAAGCGCGGGGCTTTCGCCGGTCTTTCGCCGACCGCGTCTGCGCGGGATCCCGGAGCCGCGGCGTCCGCTTCGTCGGCGTCCGCCGGCCGGAGACGACGATAGCTGCGCGCGATCGAAACCAGCCCCGCCGCCCCCGCCACGCCGAAAAAGAAAACGTGCATAAGCAACAAAAACCGATACTGCGAACCGGTAATCCAGAAAAAGCCCGCGATCATGGCGAAGCCCAATAACAGCACCGAGCTCACGGCGATGCCCATCAGCAGCACCGTGGCCGACTGCGAAAAACTCACCCGCGATCCCAGAAAGAGCCCGATAAAATGCAAGGTCGGAATACAAACGGAGAGCGTTAACACGAAGAGCGCCGGTACTTTCAGCGCCGAAGACAGCGCCTGCTGCCAGGAATGGGCGATGCCCATAGTAAAGCCGTAGGCGCCTCCGCATAATAGAATGATCAGCGCCAGAATCAGAATCCGCCGTCCCGCCGCTACATTGCCGACGATATCTTCCGTTATCGCCCTGGAATTATTGAAGATCGTTTCGATCGTAATCTTGTGCATGACTGTAGCCTCCCGCGCGCATACTGCGCCTGGCGACACGAAGCGAAGCCGGTCATAATCGACGAGCGCTTTCGCCGGACGCGCGAAAACCCGCGGGTATGCGGGGAGTCGTTCAAACGAACGGCGGCGGCACCCGGGTGGCGGCGCGGACCGGCCCGGAGAAAACTATTGCGCTTCGTGCTTCTTAGGACGCAGTGGCTTCCGAACATGAAGCAATCCATAGACGATCCCAACGCGAATCCGGAGCGCGGCGGCTCTGAAGAGACCGGAAAACGAAGAGTCTTTACCTGGCTGGCTCGCTGGTGCGAATGGAAGCGCTGGTGGCAGATTCCGCTCCTGCTCGTCGTAATCTATCTACCGGCCTTCGGCATGGGGCAGGTCATGGACGACTACCACTTCGAGACCGCTTTTCAAAGCGACGACACTCTGTCGCTGGATCTGCTGTTGAATTCGTTCAATTTCGGCGAAAGCAAAGACGTGAACGGCGAGCGCTACCGCAATCGGGCCTGGTGGAGCGCTCCCGATTTCAAAATGCACTTCTTGCGGCCGACCGCCGCTTTCAGCCTGTGGCTCGACTATCGTCTGCTCAGCCTGCCGCTGCGGCACCTGCATTCGCTGCTCTGGTATGGCTTTCTATTGTGGGGCCTGGCAGGCTTCTATCGCCGGGCGCTTGCGGCCTGGAATTCGCCTCCGGGTTCACAGAGCCAGGACCAGATCGAATCCGGCCGTTTCGCGACTCCCGAAAAGATCGCGTTCCTCGCGCTGCTGCTCTTCGCCGTCAACGACGCCCACGCCCTGCCGGTCGCCTGGGTGGCGCATCGTTCGCTGATTATCGCGCTGGGATTCGCGATCTGGGCTCTGCGATTTTTCGAAGCGGGGCTGCGCGGTGAAAAACACGCACGAATTCTGGGACCGCTCTTCTTCCTGCTGGCTCTGAGCGGCGGCGAGGCGGCCCTGGGGAGCCTCGCGTATATGCTGCTCCGCCTGCTGGTCGGCGAAGCGGCGACCGGCGCGGGTAACAGCAGTCCGAACTCGCACGCCGCAGGCCAGGCGAACGCGCACAGAGACCAAATGACCGGGCTATCCATGAACCCGGTCTCCCTTTTAAGATTCACGTCCCCGGGCGAATTGATTCGCCGGCTGACTCCGCTGGCGCCCTACGCGGCCATCGCCGTGTTGTATCTGGCGGCCTACAGCCTGGGCGGCTTCGGAACCTTTCAGAGCGGCCTGTATCTAAATCCCCTGCGGGAACCGCTGGCCTTTCTCACGCAGTTCGCGCAGAGCTGGCCCATCCTGGTTGGCGCGCTGCTCGGACCGATCAGCGCCGCCTTTTACGGCCTGCGGGATGCCGTGCCGGGCATCGTCTGGTTCTTTCTGGTGCCCGCGGGCCTGCTGGTCTTCGCGCTGAACTGGATCTATTTGCGCCCCATGCGCGATCGCACGGGAGCGTTTTTGTTCGGCGCCGCAATGCTCGCTCTGATCCCGGCCTGCATGGCGGCGCCCGGCGACCGCTTGTTGATGCTCGCCGGGGTCGGCGTCTATCCACTGCTCGCGCGCTTCTTATTGGAAGGACGCGGCTGGTTCTGGTGGGCGCTATTGATCGGACATCTACTACTGTCGTCGCTCAACGTAAGCGGAACGATTCGATTCTTCGCGGACTATGGCGCCTTCGCACGCGAAAAGATTACCGAGCTGCAGGAACGCACGCCCGTGGGAACGCCGGCCGACCGTCGCGTGGTGTTGATCAACGGGCCGGGCATTTGCCTGGGCCTCCAGTTTCGCCACCTCTACAATGCGCACTTCGGCACCATCGATCCGGAGAACTATGTAATGCTCGCCAATAATTTGTCCACGGTCGAAGTCAATCGGGTCGACGCGAATACCCTGGAGATCGTGACGGATTATCCCGGGCGTACCGGTGCGCGCGTCTTCCGGCGACCGAACGAACACCTCGCCGTTGGCCAGACCGTATCGAAGAATTTTACCGACATCACCGTACTGGAAATGGACGCGCACGGCTGGCCGGCACGAATTCGCGTACGCTTCAGCGGACCGCTGAACGAAATCGCCTTCGTCGCCTTTCACGAAGACGAATATCGCTATATCACGCCGCCCGCAGTCGGCGGCAGCCTGACGATCCCGGCGCCCGCCGACGCAGACTCGAAGCTATATCTCTAAGATCAGCGGCGCGCAACGCGATGCGAATCAGGACGCGGCGGCCGATCGGCCCGGCCTCCGCACGAGCTTCGCGTTCAATTCGCGTTCAACTTGCGCAGGAACGCTCCGCCACTGCGGCGATCGCCGAGACCGCGGCGGAGACCCCGATCGCCGTCCGCAGCCACTGCCAGCGGGCCCAGGTTTCCAGCAGTTCAGGGATGCGCGCGGCGAGATTCGGATCGTCGCTCAAGAACTCCGCGTTCGCCGACTTAAAGAATATAAAAAACAACGCGATGACCGCCAGACCGAAGAGACTCGCGGCGATTGCCGGCAACGACCAGCGCCCCTGATCCAGACGCAACACGATGGGTAGCGAGACCGCCAGAAGCGTCGCGGAAATCTGCAGGGGACTATAAAAAGCTACCAGCTTCGCATGGTGCAGATCGTACCATGCCAGAAAATCGACCGCGGGCACCGATCGCCAGGCGTCGACGAGCACCACCGCCTCGGCCCACATCGCCCCGGCGGAGAGGCCCAGTACTAAAGCGGTCGCACCCGCAAAATACATCGAAACATTTCGTAACATCTTCTCACTCCTTGTGGAGAGAGAATACGACATGATCCGGGGTTGGATCGCCCGGGATGATAAAGCCGGTCGGAAAAAAGAGGCCGCGTTTATAAATTCAGACGCCGACGATTTCGCCGCGGGTGACGGAAGAAATCCGATTCGCTCCGTCTACATGTACGACAGTGGGTTCGTACGCCGGCGGAACTTCGGCGGGATTAAAGAAAGCGTAAGCGATGATGATGATCAAATCGCCCTTCTGACCCAGACGCGCTGCAGCGCCGTTCAGGCAAATGACGCCGCTGCCCCGCTCGCCTTTGATCAGATAGGTTTCCAGACGCGAACCGTTGTTGATATTCACGATGGAAACCTGTTCGTACGGCAACAAACCCGCCGCATCCAGCAGGTCTTCGTCGACGGTCAGACTGCCCTGGTAGTGCAGCTCGGCTTCCGTCACGGTCGCCCGGTGAATCTTCGATTTGCAAAGGGAAATAAACATGATCGTAACAGCCCCGTCTCTGTAGACGGATTCCCGACGTCCCGGAAAGCGTCAAGTACCTTGTTGGGCTCGAAATTGCGGAGCCGGCTTCCTCACCATCGACCATCCGCCACTGAGCTTTAGACGCTCCCGCAGGGCTTGGAGGGCCCATCCGGGCACTTTTCGAAAAAAATCTTCCGACCCACAAATGAGACTTGTCTCACTCTCAATTTAGAACTATTCTAATATAGACTGAGAAATCGGGCGCGCCTGAGGCCGCCCCCGGAGGCTGCGATCATGGAACAGGCGCTGATACTCACAACTCTGGCAGGATTGGCCACAGCGATCGGCGGCGCGCTGGTGCTGAGAGGCCAGGCACACGACAGCCGAATCCTCAGTCGGGCTCTGGCCTTTGCCGCCGGCGTTATGCTGTGCGTTGCCTTCGTGGAGCTGCTCCCGGAGTCCCTGTCTGGAGTGGCGGCCGGCCTTTCCGCCGGAGCGAGCGGGGAATCGGCCGGACAGCTGCTGGCGGGAATGGCGCCCATTGTGCTGGTCGGGGGCGCCTTCCTGCTGGGAGCCCTGCTGGTCGCGGCGATCGAGGCCTGGCTGCCTGAGTCCGCGCTGTCTTCCGCAAGCGGCGCCGTGCATCAACAATCCGGCCGGATGGCCCTGCTCATCGCCCTTTCGCTGGCCATTCATAATTTTCCGGAAGGCGCGGCCGTCTTCGTGAGCAACCTGGATCCGGTCGATGCTTCCGGGGATGCCGCTTACGGTGGCGGCCTGGCGCTCGCCGCAGCCATCGCCGTGCACAATATTCCCGAGGGAGCGGCTGTGGCGATTCCGGTCCTGCATGCGACCGGCAGCCGGCTGCGGGCCCTGGGCATCGCGATACTCACGGGCCTGACCGAACCGCTGGGCGCGCTGGTGGCCTGGGCCGCGCTCGCTCCGTTTATGAATGAGCTGGTGCTCGGTCTGACCTTCGCGACGGTCGCGGGTATGATGGTCTATATCAGCCTGGATACGCTGTTGCCGGCGGCCTTCGCACGCGGCGCCGTCCGGGATTCCCTGGCGAGCGTAACCACGGGAGCCGTGGTTATGGGAGCTGGTTTCGCGGCCTTCTGAATCCAGTATGAGCGCGGCGGCCGGTCGGGGGACCCGTCGCGCTCAGCGATGATCGGTTACGCCGCGCTTGCTATTCTGAAAAAACTCGACGATGCGCCGGATGGCCGGCCCCCGCTCGTCGAGGCCTTCGGCGAGACTCCGCACCGCTTCGCCGATGTTCTTTCCGGAATGATAGATCGTTTTGTAAGCGTCTTTGATCTCTTTGCGTTCGTCGGGAGTGAATCCGGCCCGCTTCAGGCCGACGACGTTCGTACCCACGACTGAGCCGGGGTTGCCTTCGACCATTCCGTAGGGCGGCACGTCCTTCGTAATCTTCGAGCAGCCGCCGATCATGGAATAGTCGCCTATAAAACAATGTTGATGCACCGCCGTGGCGCCGCCGATGACGATATAGCTGCCCAGACTGACGTGGCCGCCGACCACCACTCCGGGCACCAGCACGTTATGATCGCCCCACTGGCCGTCGTGACCGACATGGGTGTCGCACATCATATAATTATGATCGCCGATGCGGGTCGGACGATCGGCTTTCTCGGAGCCGCTGATATTTACGTCTTCGCGCAGCACGTTATGGTCGCCGATGATCGTATAGTGCGGAGCGCCCGGCGTGAAACCCAGATCCTGCGGTTCGCCGTTGATGACCGCCGTGTGCATAATGCGGTTATTTTTTCCGATTACGGCGTTCGCGTAGATGCGGACGCTTGAGGAAATCACCGTGCCTTCGCCGATTCGTACGTCGGCTTCGATAATCGAATATGGACCGACCTCCACGCTTTCGTGGAGACGAGCGGAAGGATCGATAATCGCGGTCGGATGAATATGTCCCATGGCGAAACAGATCCCGGTAAAAACGGTTCATTGTCAATTGCAAGAGAAAGCGTCCGCCGGAATTTTTTCGGCCCGCGAATTGAGGCTGGCGCAATTCGACCATCGCTTGAATATGGCGTCCCTCGCGATATTTCGATCGCCCGCGAAGAGCCAGCCCGTGCCGCGCAATACCGCTTTACATAACGCCGCCAATCACGGCAATCTTGCGGCCGCACGCCGGCTGATCGACGCCGGAGCGGATCTGGACGCCGTCGGGAAAGGGGGTTGGACGCCCCTGGTCGTGGCCACTTTTAAGGGACACACGGAAGTCGTCGCGGCCCTGCTGGCAGCCGGCGCTGAAGTCGACGAAAACGCCCTGAACTTCGCGCGCGAGTACGGTCACGAACGCATTTTGAGCTTGCTGGAAGAGCGCAAGAGTTGACGAATTTGCCCGGTCGGGGAAATCTGTCGGAGCTCCAGGGATGAAGTTGGGTGAAATTCCCGCGCTGACCCGCAACTGTAAACGTGACGACCGTCTATGAGCGCCCGATGCTCCAGACGCTGTCGGCTGCGAAGCCAGATCTCCCTCGCGATCGCGCCCCGTGGTAATGGGTTCGATCATGCATCCCGCGCCGAAACGGCCAGGGCTCCCTGTGGCGGACATCGTTCGAATACAGGAACTGAGCCTTGTTTGTGAAACCCCGAACTCCGCAAGCGGCAGCCCCGCAAGCTGTCGCCGAACTCCCTGCAATACTATTCTAAACCCAACAGGAGCATAGAAGCATGACGCAAGAACACCAGGCATACAAACAGGCGAAGAAACACGTTCGCCTCTTACACACGCTGAATCTATCGGTGATGAGCAAGGCGGCGGTACTTTTGACCATCACGGGAATTGTGCTGTACGCCGTTCTGTTTACCACCTATCCCCCGGTGCACGACTATTTTCACGAACTGCGCCACGGCCTGATGATGATTCCCTGCCATTGAGTTCCAGACCATGAAAACCCAAAGTCACCGCATACCGCCGGACCGCGCTGAGTCGCGCTCACCCTTCGCCCGCGGCTCGCGATTCGTCGCCCCGCTCTTCGCCATCGCGCTGGTACTGACGGCGCCGGGCGCGAGCTTCGCCGAGAGCGGCGCGCGCATCGAATACGAACTCGAACCGCCGGCCGGCGAAATCGGTCCCGATGTTGACGTGGCCCGCCTGACGATTCGAGTGCGCTCTGATGATGGCGAAAGCGCAGCGGCGCTGCCCGCGAAATTACGAATTGAACTCGACGCCCCGCCCGGCCACGCGCTGGTTCCGACGGATTTTCCGGTCGTCGAGGGCACGCCGCTGCTGCGCGCGGAAGCATTCGCGCAGGACGGCGAACACAGCTTACGGTATCTCTTTCCGATCCGCGGCGAATACAATCTGCGCGTGCACGCGACGCCGCTCCAAAACGCGAACCAGGCCGGCGATCCGATTCAGGCGAGCTTTCGCTTCACGCTGCGTGAAAATTCGAACGAAGTCCTGAATCTGGCGCTGCTTATGGCCGGGCTCCTGGTCTTCGGCGGCGTGTCAGGACTGATTCTCGGCCGCAGCGCCGCGGCCGACGAAGATCATCGCGATTAAGCCGCCCACGATCGCACGTTATTATTTTACGAGACGAAATCATCAGAACTATGACCAGAGCAACTCAAGCGATTCCCGCATCCTCTCTGCGCGCCGGCAAAGCGCATCGCAAACGCATCGGCTTCCCTGCATACACAGCATACACAGGATACACAGGATACACAGGATACAAAGCCGCGCGCAAACTGATCGGACTGTTGCTTTTACTGAGTGCGTCCCCCTTCGCGCTGGCCGCCCACGACCCCGCTCCGCCTTCCGGAGATGCCCGGGACTTCGTCACGAACCGCCACGCGGGCCTCGCGCTCACGGCCAAACTCGTGCCGGCCGCCGTGCTCGCGTCTGCGGACGAAAACGAAGAGGGCGGCGACGCGGCACGCTCCCGTTACCAGGCTGCTTTCGCCTACGCGGCGGCGCATGCGAAAAATGAAGATCTCGGCGCGACAGTCGGCCAGGTGGCCTATCTCGTACTGCGATTGGAGCGCGGCGGAGTACCGGTGTCGGGAACGGTCTTCGATCTGAGCTTCGATCACATCGAAGACGATAAAGAAGTCTTCGCCACGAGCAGCGGCCGCTCTATCGACGGAACGTGGATCTGGGGCCAGCAATTCTTCGACGGCGCGGAGCATCGCGTGCATATCAGCGCGACCGCTCCGAACGGCGAAAGCCTCGCCACGGAAATGACCGTGGCCGTTCAGGGCATATCGCCGCCCGCCGGATCGATCGTACGTTCCATGGCGATTCTGCTATTCGTGGTGGCCGTGGGAATGGTCGCGGGCTATTGGTTCGGCGTGCGGGCCGGCGGCGGCCGAAACTTGTGATGAAAATCAGCCGCGTACAGGCGCGAATCAGCGAAGTCTTCTGAAGTTAACACCCGGCCCACGATAATAATCGACTGGGATTTGATACCCGCCTCTTTCCAGCGCTCTTCGATCGTATCCAGCGTGCCTTCGATGATCTTCTGATCCGGCATACTCGCTTTGTATACGATGGCCACGGGACAATCCGCGCCGTAGACCGGCGTCAATTCGCGCACGACCTGGCGCACCAGGGTAATACTCAAAAAGAGCACCATCGTCGCCTGGTGCCGGGCGAGATCCGCGAGTTTTTCGCCGTCGGGCATGGGCGTGCGCCCTTCCATACGAGTGACGATAATGGTCTGCGAAAGCTCGGGCAGGGTCAGTTCTTTGCCGAGGGCGGCGGCCGAAGCCGCAAAGCTGGAAACGCCCGGCACGACTTCGTATTCGATGCCGTGTTCGCGCAGGCGCCGCATCTGTTCCGCGGTCGATCCGTAGATCGCGGGGTCGCCGGTATGCACGCGGGCGACGTCCTGATCATTCTTCTGCGCTTCGAGAAAGATCTCGGTGATGTCGTCGAGGGTCATGCCCGCGGAATCGAGTACCTGCGCGTCCGCACGGGCCGTCTGCAACACATCGACCGGCACAAGCGATCCCGTGTACAGCACGATGGGGCACTCGGAAATAAGCCGGGCGCCTTTTTTCGTAATCAATTCAGGGTCTCCGGGCCCCGCTCCGATGATATAAACTTTCATAACTTATTCTCGTTTCACCTTTAATCTCAGAGACAGCTCAGCACTTCGTCGCGTACGATCTCCCAGATTTCTTTCGGCATGGCCGCAAGCCAATCGCCGTTCACGACCGCCTCACCTTCATTTTCTTCCGCGTCGAAGATCAAATCCCACAAACGTTCCGAGACCGAAGCATTGCGGTGAATGACCAGCCGTTCGTACAGAAGCTTCGCCAGGGCTTCGCCTTCGACAATTGTAACTTCCAGACACGGTTCCGCCAGCTCGGGGCCGGCGGACGCCAGAGGCGTTAATTTCAAATAATGACGTTCCAAGGCCGCGATTTCACCGGGATCCTCGAAGCCGGCTTTCGCCCAATCGCATGGAATTTTCAACTCCCCCACGAGATAAAAATCGCCGCCGGTTTTCGCCAGCAATCCGCCGGCCAGTCTGCCGATTTTAGCCATTACGCTTCGCCCTCATATATTTCACTCAACTCCGCTTCTAATCTTTCTATCGTCAGCGATTCAGCGCGCGAAATCTAACGCGCTCCAATCGGTCGGCCGTCGTCGTCGAGGGCGAGGCTGCGCGCCGGGGTCTGGCCTTCGATGGTCGCGCCGTCGCTCATTGAATATTTGTTCGTATAACCGCGCGGAGTCACCATATAGTCTTCGAACATAAAGGTTTGAGTCGAACCGACAAGCACCGTGGTCAGCATGCCGATTTCGTAATCCAGAAAATTGTCGAGATCGCTGTGCACGATGTGCTGGCGGCGACGATAGCCGCTCTTCACCAGCGCGACCGGGGTGGTGCCCGGACGATGCCGGCGAATGATCTCCTGAGCCTCGACGATCTGGCGCGTGCGACGACCGCTGGCCGGATTGTACAGGCCGATTACGAAATCCGCGGAGGCGGCGGCCTCGATTTTCTTAACGATCGACGGCCAGGGGGTTAAGAGATCCGAAAGCGAAATGCCGCAGAAATCGTGACCCAGCGGCGCGCCGACCAGCGACGCGCACGCGTTCAACGCGGTAATACCGGGAATGATTCGCAGCTCCGGGCTCTGGTCGCGAGTCCAGCCGATTTCCTCGAGCACCTGAAAGACCAGCCCGCACATGCCGTAGACGCCGGCGTCGCCGGAAGAGATTATCGCGACTCGTTTGCCCGCCCTGGCCGCCTCGACCGCCGCCCGCGCGCGCCCGATCTCTTCGGTCATACCCGTTCGTACAATCTCTTTGTCGGCGATCAGATGCTTTACGAGTTTGATATAAGTCGAATAGCCGACGATCAGCTCCGCTTCGGTGATCGCGCGCAGGGCTTTGGGCGTGATATTGTCGTCGTTGCCAGGGCCGATGCCGACGACGGAAAGCACGCCTCTTTCGCCTGCAGCCGCTGCGTCTGGAGTGGTTTGATCTGTATTCATAATCGTTTCCGAAATTCGTATTATCGCTGCGTTCAGCTCTTCGCATCGCCGCGTTTCGAAAAATCGATGCGCGCGACGGCCATGGTCATATTATGTTTGTCGTGATCTTCTTTATAAGAACGTTTGGGCACCAGTAATTTCTCCGCCCCCGCCGCGAGCAAACAGGCCGGCTCGGCGACGGCGACGGTGCCCACGTATTTCTTTACGGTCTCCGACGGGTTTTCAATGCCGGGCACCACGTCCAGTTCTGCGGCGGGATATGTTTCGAACGGCCAGTCGTACTTTTCCGCAAGCGCGAGCAGGCCGGGCTCGTCCGCCTTCTTGTCGATCGAAGCGATGGCTTTGACGGACTTAATCGAAAGGCCTTCCTGCCCCAGATGATGCAGCACCCCGTTTTCGATAATCTCAAGCGGCGTGTCGCGATCGCAGCCGAGTCCCAGCACCAGGCTCCGCGGTCGAAATACGATCGAATTTTCGTAGTGCGCGGGATGCGACGAGGCGACGTCGCGATCGCTGACGATTAACAGAATTTCGTAGTCCGCCGGCCGCACCCCGTCGAGCGCCGTATGGTATTCGACGCCGGGCGGGAGCTCTTTCTCCAGCGGCCAGAAATCCGGCTCGCCGGTTTCCTGTACGAAGGCGACGCGGGTTTCGTTGACCACCGCGGCGCAGCCCCGGGTGACGTTGCGATCCATATCGTCGAGCCGCCAGCCCAGATCCCTGCCGAGAATATCGACGGTCAGCGTGCCGCGGGCGTCGGAGGCGGTCGTAATCACCGGGGTCGCGGCTATCGCCTCCGCGATGCGTTCCGTAAAAAAATTGCCGCGACCGACATGGCCGGACAAAACGCAGATCGCGAAACGCGACGCGTCGTCGACGCAGACGATGGCGGGGTCGGTTTTTTTATTCACCATCAGGTCTTTGATCATGCGCACTACGGCGCCCACGCTGATGATATGAATATGACAGTTGTATTCATCGAAGGTCGCGCGCAGGGTCGGTCCCATCGGAAGCGTTAGCTCTCTGGCGTCAGCGGGAGCGTTCGCGATTTGTTTCGGCGAAACATAGAGATCCGCATCCGGCAACGCGGCGCGAATATTCGCCGCGATGTCCAGACCGTGTTTCGTAATCACGTAGATGGCGTAGTCTTTGCGTGGTTTGCGCGCCAGCTCATCCGCTGTTTCGGAAACCGAAGCGCTCATCCCGCATCCCCGGCAGTCGCGCCCTGGGCGGCGGCGAAACGTCCGGCGAGAACGCCGTTGCGTTCGCCTTTGCTGACCATTACCATGCTGAAATAATCGCATTTATCGTTGGCGATTTTCTTCAAATCCGATTCGATCATCTGCAGCGGCATGGTCGCCTTGCTGACGTAGACCGATTTATCGAGCAGGCCTTCCGCTTCGAGAATGCTCACGAGCTGCGGCATCACGCTCGAGACTTTCATCAGCAAAACGGTATCGAATAATTTCAAAATCGCAGGCAGCTCTTCCAGGCCGTAACTGGCCGGCACCACGGCCACTCGCTCCTGGCCGTCCGCGATGGGCGCGCCGATAACCGAAGGCACGGCCGTAAAGCTCGAGACCGCCGGCACGATTTCGGTTTCAATGCCCGGCCAGCGCTCGGGCGCCGCCTTGTGCAGATAGATATAGGTGCTATAAAACAACGGATCGCCTTCGGTGATAAAGGCGACGCTTTTGCCGGCCTGCAATCGTTCGCCGATTTGAGTGAAGGCCTTATCCCAGGCCGGTACAGTGATCGCCGGGTCCTTCGTCATCGGGAACAAGAGGTCCAGCCGCTCCTGGCCTTCGACCGGCCCCACGGCGCTCCCGGCGATCCGCCAGGCGACCGATTTCGTATGTTTCGAACTGTTGGGGATGGCGATCACGTCGACCGATCTTAGAACGTCGACCGCCCGCACGGTCATTAGATCGGGCGAGCCTGTGCCGACGCCGACTCCGTATAATTTTCCATAGTTCATATATTATTCCTCAGACTTTCGGATCGTGAAAATGTGAATCGGATTCTGCGCGTCGTAGCGATGAAAACGCGCGATAGGCACGGCCCGCGAAATTTGCACCTGCGTTATATCGCAATCGAGCTCCATATCGCGGGCCGTAGCGTAGGCTTCCTGAATATTTTCGAAGGTGATCGCGTTGACGACCATGCGACCGCCCGGACGCAATCGTTCGTAGCAGACGGCGATGATCTCGCGCAGGCTGCCTTTGCTGCCGCCGATGAAAACGGCGTCGGGATCGAATTTCCGTTCGATGCTTTCGAGAATTTCCGGAGCGCGACCTTCGACGACCGTAATATTATCGACCGCGAGATTCTTTAAGTTTTCGCGACAAAATTCCAGGCTTTCCGCTTCGACCTCGATAGCGAAGGCCCGGCCCTGAACGGCGAGCAGCGCGCTTTCGATGGCGATCGAACCCGACGCCGCGCCCACGTCCCAGATCACGCTATCGGAGCGAAGTTCCAGGGCGCCGATCGAAAGCAAACGCACTTCTTTCTTGGTAATCAGGCCTTTCTTCGGCACGCGCTTCGCGTATTCGTCTTCGCTCAGATTGACCAGCACGGGCGCCGGACGCCAGCTCGGATCCGACCGAAGCAAGATCAATACGTTCAACTCGTCAATGTCCGTGCACCCCGCAAGCTCCTCCAGCGATTCGAAACGGCGCACTCTTTCGCCGGGACCGCCCAGACGCTCGCCGACGACCGCGTGCCAATCGCTTTCGCCGAAATCCAGAAGATAACGGGCGATGGCCGGCGGTGAATTCGTCGCGTCGGTCAATAGCGCTACTTTCGCCAGACGTTTGAGTTTCGTCAGCAGTCCCGCGCGATCGCGGCCGTGCAGCGAAAGCCAGGCGGCATCGTCCCATTTGAGGCCGGCGCGGGCAAAGGCCAGCTGGACCGAAGACGGATGTGGAATGACATGGACGCGCCCGGCGCCAATCGTCTGGATCAAAAGCCCCCCGACCCCGAAGAAGAGCGGATCGCCGGAGGCCAGTACGCACACATTGTTCTCGTCCGCCAGCCCGGCGATTTCGGAAAGTGCCTGCTTGATCCCGCTCTTTAATACGATGCGCTGGCCCTCGAATTGCGGAAAGAACTCCAGCAGCCGTTCGCCTCCTGCCAGGACCTGGGCGCGACTGACCGCGTGCACGGCGCGACTCGAAAGGCTCGCACAGCCGTCGTCGCCGATGCCGATCAGGGTCACCGGCGCGCTGATCTCCGGCGCCGCATCCGCATCTGTCGACGCCGCATCCGACGACGAAGATAGAACGTTCGTTCTGGTTTCGTCCCCGCCCGCGGCAGACAGAACGTTCGTTCTGGTTTTTGGAGAACCCGCGCCGGGATCCACGGCGTTTGTGTCGGAAGCGCTCATAGGATCAATCAGCCCCCGTCCTCGACCGAAAGCGCCAGCAGCGCGTGAATGATCGAAACCGCGATCGCGCTGCCGCCCTTGCGACCGCGCGCCACGATGTACGGTACGTCGAGCTCCATCACCGCTTCTTTAGACTCGGCCGCGCTGATAAACCCGACCGGCACTCCGACGATCAGCGCCGGACGAATATTTTCTTCTTTTATATAGCGACAGACTTCCAGTAGCGCGGTCGGCGCGTTGCCCACCGCGACGATCGAACCGGCCAGATTGCCCAGGCGATGGGCCTTGCGCACGGACTCGATGGCGCGGGTCGAGTTTTTCTCTTTCGCGACTTTGATCACGTCATCGTCGGAAATATAAGTGTGCACTTCGCAGCCGTACGAGCCGAGACGATCCGCGTTCAGACCTACGGAAATCATCTTAACGTCGACCAGCAAGGGACACCCCGCCCGCAGCGCCGCAACGCCGGCCGATATCGCATTCTCGTGAAAGGCCATCAGTTCTTTGAATTCAAAATCGGCGGTCGAGTGAATCACGCGGCGTACGACCTGCCACTGATCGGCCGGGAAATCATGTTCGCCCACTTCGCGATCGATCACGGCGAAGCTGCCGGTTTCGATCTGCCGGCCGAGCGCCGTCATCTGGCGCATATCGTTTGGTTCTTGATTGCTCATAATATTTCGTTTCTCTAATTCGATGTTCGGTCGTTGCGATGCGCCCGTACTCAAAGCGGCGCGAGCGATTCGCGCGGAGGATATTGCCCGAGCATCGCGCCGTCGAAGTCGGTCATGCAGCAGACGACTTCGAATCTATTCTCCGAATCCGTTTCAATTTTTTCCGGCGGCAGAGTCAGCTCCGCCTTCGCGCGACCATTGGTATAATTCGTCATCACGTGCACGACTCGCTCACAAATCAGACCCGCGATCTCCGGCCAGCCGTGTTCAACAGCGAGTTCCAGCACCCGGCGCGCGGTTTTCGCCTCGCGGATTTCCGCGAGCACGGCGTCGGTCGCGCCCAGACGGCCCGCCATCGTCGCCAGCATTTCCATATTCACCCGCGAACCCGCCTGGTGGGTCTGCGTAACGCCGTCCGCCATCTTCGAAAGCTTGCCCATCATTCCAAAGATGGTCATGCGCGCGATGCCGCGGCGCTTCGCATGTTTGACCCCGGTGCCGATAAAATCGCCGACCTGCACGAAGGCGTCCGTACCGAGATGCGAGTTCTCGCGCATTGCGTATTCTTCGGATTTGCCGCCGGTGGTTAACACAACCTCTTTCAGCCCGCGACGCGCGGCCACGTCGATGGCCTGCACCACGCTCGTACGAAAGGCGCCCGTACTGTAAGGCTTAACGATTCCGGTCGTACCGAGAATGGAAATGCCGCCGATCAAACCCAGACGCGCGTTCGTGGTCTGCTTCGCGCGTTCTTCACCGTCGGGAACTTCGATGGTCACGATCGCACCGCGTGCACTGCGCTGCACATCGGATCCGCCGGGTGTGTTTTTCAGATCGTTCGATTCCGTCGATGCGTTGATGCGATCGAGTTCTTCCTGAACCATATCCGTGATATTCTTACGCGGCACACCGGTAATCGAAGGCTGTCCGACTTCAAGACCCAGACCGGGCAATGTCACCACCGCAACGCCCTGCCCGCCGCGAATCTCCACGCCGGGCGTTTCGCTTAATTCCACCCTGGCGATCAATTCCGCGAGATGGGTGCAGTCCGGATCGTCGCCGCCGTCTTTGATGATGCTGCAAACCGCCGCGCCGTTTTCACGTTCGCGCCGCTTCAGCGGGAAACGCACCCGTTGCCCGTTCGGCAGGGTAGACTCGATGCGATCCGGAAAGCCATCGGGCTCCGCGTCCGCCAGCAGCATGCGGGTCGCCGCCTTCGCCGCCGCGGCGGAACACGCCCCGGTGGTATAACCCGTGCGCAGATTGGCCTGGTTCTTCGGCGGGGGTTTCTTGTCGGTACTGTTAAAGAAATTGTCTTTACGAATCTGTTCGCGATCGAGACCGTTTAAGATCAGCGCCGTTTCCAGCGCGTGCAGGACGTAACCGTCTCCGGCCAGCATCGCCAGGTCCGGGCGCGCTTCCGTCGCGAGATCCGTTTCCAGTTGCGCACGGGCCTGGTCCATGCGCGTGGTTTCGCCGATTGGATCGATGATATGCAGCTGCAGTCGGTCGCGTAGCTCCGGCGGCAGTTGCGCGCGCACGACGTCGGGATCCAGGAAATAGTCGCGATCACTCAAAAACCAGTGCAGCCGCAGTTGCTGGAAAAACGGCCTGGCGCGCTCGGAATTACAAACGCCAAGAATCGCCGTGATGCCTGTGTCGACCGCCGCGACGAGCAAAACGCCTGGAGCGTCGTCTTCGAAAATATGAAAGAGCTTACCGTAGGGACCGGAGTACTCGAGCGAATCGCCGACCTTGACTTCGTCGTGCAAATAATTCGAAGCGGGGCCTTCGGGAATGCGCTTCACCGCGATCTTGCATGTACGCTGGTCCGCGTCGCCGCTCAGGATCGAATACGCGCGCTTCGCGAAGCGACCTTCGCCGAGCGGCTTGTGCGAATTGATCATGAGCCACTTGCCGCCGACGAAACCGATATCGCCTTCGCTGTCGGGAGACTCCAGAGTCAGCAGGCGCGTATCGCGGACGTCTTCGACCGCTGCAATGCGTATTTTACGCGGCGAAGCCATCGTCAGGCCGGATAGATCTCGTGTACGTAGTGATGGATTTCATCCAGGTCCTGGTACAGACGCTTCAGATTATCGATCTGGGTCTGCAGATCCTGCTCAACCTTCTTCGTCAGCACGAGCAGCGTTTTATAATAAGCCTGCTTCGGATCGTCGGCGGGCGTCTTCGCGACCTTTTCCTGAAGGTCGGTCAAGGAAATGCTGTAAAATCGCAGCATCTGTTCGAGATTGCCGCTCTCCATCAAGGACTTCAGCGGTCCCGCGTCCGAGGCGGCCTGGCCGAGCTCTTCCATTTCGTGTTGCTTTTCGGCGGGATCGTCGATGCCCAGTACTTCCATCATACCCAGCCGCAGGGCGGCGATTTCATGACATGCCATCTAATTTTCTCCTGATGTTTACCAATATTGCAATATAACGCATCGCCGAACGCGCGCTACATGATGTTGTCGACCAGTCTTGCTACCAGTCGGTCGTGCACGAGGTGCTCGTCAATTAACTCTGCGATATCGCCTTCGGTTACTCCGCGATACCAGATGCCGTCGGGATACACCACCACATTGGGGCCCGCCCCGCAGTGCCCCATGCAGGAGGTCTGCGTAACCAGCACCTGCTTGAGCAGACCGCGCTCTTTCAGGCCGCGACGCAGGGCCGAGAGCGCCCGAATGCTCCCGTTTCCCGCACAGTCCACGTTGCCGCAGACCAGCACGTGCTTTTGAATAGGCTTATGCGCGTGTTCATGCGGCATGGCCTGATTGTGCGTGAAACTGTGCCGCGCGCTCCAGAGCAGCGCCTTGAGACCGCCGACGTGCTCCTCCTGGGCGGGCATGGCCACACGAAATTTACAGGTATCGCAGGGCAGCGCATTCTGACCGCTCAGGGCCTGGTGCACTCGTTCGTGTACGACCTCTATGATCGCGTCGTCCATTCCCAGGGGTTCGGCGACCGCGGCCTGCACCCACGGATATTCTTTACGAAATTTTTCGAGCTGTTCGCGAATGCGTTCGATCAGCACCCCGGGTTGTAGAAAGTACGGCGCGAGAATCACCCGCTCCGGTCGCGTACGCGCGATCAAATTCAAGGCCTGGTCCAGGCTGGGTTCGGTGATGCCGATAAAACACGGCAAAACCCAGCCGAAGCCGCGGCCTTCAGCGAAGATGCGCATCTGTTTATAGAAATCACCGTTCGCGTCCGGATCGCTGGATCCGCGGCCGACGAAAATCACCGCGGTATTCGCCAGCGCCGCTTTCGCGCGTTCTTCATCAGGGCCGCTTGCATCGTTAGAGGGCATCAAGTCGGTTTCGCTCGCCCGGCGAAAGGTGAGATCGCACAGCCGGGGATGGACTCCCAGAGTGTCCGCGGCCATGATTTCGCGGTTCGGATATTCCGCGCGAATTTCGTTCAGCACCAACGGCAAATCGTTTTTCGCATGACCGCTGCGAAACAAAAGCAGGGGCATGGCGACCACCCGGTCATGATCCTGCGCGGCTTCGCGGATCGCGTCACCCATAAAGGGTTCGGCCAGTTCGACGTAACCGTGGCGCACGGTAAACTCCGGATGCGCTTCGCGATAGGCCGCCACGTACTTTTCGAAACCGGTATTGGCTTTGCCGCGCCGGCTGCCGTGACCGATCAGCACGACCGCCGTCTTCAGATTGTCTTTCGGTACCGGTGCGTTCATGAATCTTCTTCTCCCGGGCCCGGAGCGCGGAGTTCGCGGGCCATTTGCTCTTCCAGACTCAGCGCGTGTGAAAGAGCGTGACGTACGTGTTCGGCGGTGGTAATCGCGGCGTCGCGATCCGCAAGCACCGCCAGATCGCCCGCGGCCCGAACCAGACCGCCAAGCTCCCGAAGGCGCAGTGTATAATGATCGGGACGACCGGCCCGGCGACGGGCTTCGACCAGCACTCCCGCCACGGCTTCTTTCGAAAAATGCGGAATGCGTCCGTCCGCGCGGACTTCCTGCGCAACAAAGCGAATCAGCGCCCGCGCATTCTCGCGATTCACGGGCATGATCGACTTTGTATAGATCTCGTAGCCGTAGCCGCGAATGCGACTGCGCAGCGCTGGATGAATCTGCTGTACGTCTTCGATGTTGCCCGCGACGACCAGCAGACAGTCGCAGGGCACGGTCGCGGACTGGACCATGGTCCCGCTGGAACCGGGACTACGCCCCAGGATCGGCAGCGAGCGGTGCTGCAACGCCGTCAGCAGATTCTGCTGCGAATCCATGCTGATGGTTGAGATCTCGTCGATATATAAAACGCCGCGATGGGCGCGATGAATGGCGCCGGCTTCTAAGAGATGGTGCGGGGGAGTTTCGGAACCGCCGGATTGGTACGGATCGTGACGCACGTCGCCCAGGAGCGCCCCGTCCCGCGTTCCCGTCGCGTCGACGAAAGGCGCGCGCTCGTTTTTCTGATGGCCCACCAGCACGCGCGGCGTACGCCGCTGGCCCCGGCGCGCGAAGCGGCGCCTTAAATACGCGAGCAGCAGCACGCCCACGCCGCCGGCCAGCAGATACCAGAAATCGCGGCCTTCGCGCAAAAAGAAAAACAGTCCGAGAAAAGCCGACGCGCAGGCGGCGGTATAAAATAAAAACGATCCGGACATGCGGCTGCGACGGGTGCGTTCGCGAGCCCGCTCGATGGCTTCGCGGCCGCCGCCGGCGGGCAGTACCCGAATTTCCGGCTGTGCGGGATTCGCCTGATTTTCGCAGGCCAGCAGATCCTCTAAGTGCTGCTCGGGGCGGTCCAGCTCCAACAGCTCTGCGGTCGCGCGACCAAGCAGACTCTTACCGGTCCCCGGCTCGCCGACGATCAACAAAAAGCGGCGCTGCCGGGCGGCCAGGCGCACCATCTCCACCGCCCGCTCCTGGCCGACCACGCGATCGATCACCCTCTCGGGAATCGTAACGCTCGCGGTATCGCCGTTCGGCAGACACAGCTCCAGTTCGTTCAGTTCTTCGGTCGACAGATCCGCCTCAGAAAACACGTTCACTGCGCCGCCTCCTCAGCCATCCGCGCATCACCGCCGACTCCGGCCGCCGATGCATTCGCTTCGCGACCGCTGTTTCGCCGCCTGCGTCGGGACTGCGCGATGGCGGCGACGAAATCGGCGGCCGCAGCGGGGCGCGATCCGAAGTGCTGGTGCACATAGCTGCCGAGCACCGTGCCGGCCGCGTTGCGAAAACCTTCGGCGCGCGGCGCGCTGTTGCGACGTCCGCGTAGTTCAAATACGGCCTCGATCTTTTCGTGCGTTTTGATCTTTTCGAACGGATCGCCGGCGCCGCCGGCCAGGTTCGCGTCCGACTGTGACTCCGCCTTCGCCTTTGCTTCTGGCTCCGGCGCCGCGACGATCTCCGAATAATGAAATTCGTGACCGCGCAGTATGCTTCCCGCCGCGCCGAACCAGGTGTCGGTCGTGCAGGTCGTCTCAACGTAGCCCAGCATCTTACGGCGCGGGAGCATGCGCGTGCGAAGCGGAAGCAGTCCGAGCATCGCATGGCGCTCTGGGCCCGCGCTCGCGTCGCCTGTTGATGTACCGCCCGGTGCTTCGCGGCTTGCGCGAGATTCCGGCAGCGTTTCCAGAGATTCGCATAGATACATAAAGCCCCCGCATTCGCCGTAGACCAGACCGCCGGCCTGCGCGAATGCGCAGAGCGCCGCGCGCATCTCCGTATTGGCCGCGAGCGTCGCCGCGAATTCTTCGGGATAGCCGCCGCCGATATACACCGCATCTATGTCGCGCGGCAGCTCCGTGTCATTCAGCGGCGAAAACTCGACCAGCTCCGCGCCGGCATCCGCGAGCAAACTCAGATTGTCCGGATAATAAAAATAGAAGGCGGCGTCCCGGGCCACCGCCAGGCGGACCGGCTTCGCGATCGTTTGCGATTCCGGACTTTCGTTCGAATTCGGGTGCGCCTCTATCTTTTCGTCCGGATGCGGATTCATAATGTCCGCTGAGTTCGCGTTTGTAAAAAGGCCGCCGGAATCGCCCCCGGCGCTTTCCAGAATGCCATCCAGATCGAGCTGTTCGCCGCAGACCCGACCCAGTTCCGCCAGCAACTCCGCGCTATTCGCCTGCGCGTGCGCGGCGTGCAGGCCAAGGTGCCGATCCGGCAACGCCGGCAGCGAATTTTTGGCGAGCCATCCCGCGAGCGCCGGCTGACCCGCGTGTTCCAGCGCCCGCGCGACCAACTGCGCGTGGCCGGCCGAACCGCAGCGATTGGCGACGACGCCGGCCAGACGCACCCTGGCTTCGAAATTGGCGAAGCCCGCGACCATGGCCGCCGCCGAACGCGCCGCGCCGCCCACGTCGACGACCAACAGGACCGGCAGATCAAGCCAGAGCGCGATTTCAGCCGTGCTACCGGTGAGCGCGTCGGGCGATGCTCCGTCGAATAAGCCCATCACCCCTTCGACAATGGCGATATCCGCGCCCACACACTGGCGGGCGAAGATATCGCGGGTCACGTATTCGCGGTTGGTCATCCAGCCGTCGAGATTGTAGCAGCGCCGGCCGGCCGCGGCCGTCAGCCAGGTCGGATCGAGATAGTCGGGGCCGACCTTAAAGGGCTGCACCTGCAGTCCCCGCGCGACGAGCGCTTTGATCAACCCCAGCGTTACAGAAGTCTTGCCGACTCCGCTGCCGGTGCCCGCGACAATCAGTGCGGGGATTTTATTTTCGCCGGGGGCGTTCATAATAGATTTAGTGCGTTAGACTCAATTCGTTGGAATCAATTCGCTCGGGGCCGCGACAGAACCGCGCTTATTTTTCAATCCCCGCCTGGGCCGGAATCCCGTCATCGTAACCGTGTTTGATAAATTTCATCGAGCTGGCCGTGTCCGCCAGCGCGATGAGCCGCTCGTCCGCGAAGCGTCCGGTCATTACGAGCGAGCTGTCCGGCCGCATTTCGCCGACCGCCGCCTCAATCGCATCGCATGTCAAAAGCCCCCGATGCTCCGCCCAGCAAATCTCATCCAGAACGATCATATCGTAACCGCCGTCCCGAATCAGTTCTCCGGCCCGGGCCAGGCCGGCCTGCGCCGCTTCGACGTGTTTCATAAAATCAGGATGGTCTTTCGCCGGCAGAAAACCCAGGCCGGTCACGAAGGCGTCCATGCCCTCCAGCTTTTCGATGGCCAGCACTTCACCCACGTCGCGCCGCGATTTCACGAAGAATACGCAGGCCACCCGCATACCGTGGCCCCAGGCGCGCAGAGCCATTCCCAGAGCGGCGGTGGTTTTGCCTTTGCCTTCGCCGGTGAACAATAAGATTCGTTTTTCCGCGCTCATGATTTAGAGACCCATCTTCCGGTAGATTTCGTCCAGCTGCACGTTTTCGCGCACCGCCGCCGCCAGCCGCTCGAAGGCCGGCTCCAGATCGAAGCTGGCCTGCACCGTGCCCAGGGGCGCGAGACCCCGCCGCGTACGCAGGCCATCGAGCACGCGGCGGCGAAATTCATCCTGGTCGAAGACCCCGTGCAGGTAGGTGCCCCATACCCGGCCGTCTTCGCGTGCCAGGCCTAATTCGCCCTGCGGATCTTCCGTAAAAAACGCGTGCCCGCCGTCGCTGTAAGTTCGACCGTGATGCACTTCATAACCGACGACCGGCAGTCCCGACTCGCGATGGGTCAGTCGAGTCTGCCGCAGGGTTTTGGCGGGGGCGAATTCCGTTTCCAGGGGCAGCAATCCAAGCCCCGGCACGCCCGCGCCCGTATCGCGATCGGACTCCACGCCGTCTGGATCGCGAATGATCCGGCCCAGCATTTGAAAGCCGCCGCAAATCCCGCAGACCACGGGCCCGTCGTCGCGCGCGGCCAGCTCGCGCAGACGCCCGGCGATGCCGCTCTGTTTTAGATAATCGAGATCGGCCAGGCTGTTTTTCGTGCCCGGTAGAATCACCGCATCGGGCGTGCCCAGTTGATCAGGGCCGGCGCCGACCGGCAGGACCCGGACACGCACGTCGGGTTCAATGCGCAGCGCGTCGACGTCGGTGAAATTCGAAACCCGCGGTAGATCGACGAAGACGATTTCCAGTGGTGCGCTCGTTGCCGCGCCGCCGCCAGCGTCCGTCGAAGACGCCAGCAGATCTTCTTTAAACGTAACCGAATCTTCCTCCGGCAATCCATGGCCGTGCAGATAAGGCACGACTCCCAAAACCGGCAGGCCGGTATGTTCACGCATATATTCGAAGGCGTCGCCGAGCAGGCGACGATCGCCGCGAAAGCGATTCACGAGATAGCCGATCACCAGCCGGCGCTCCCACTCCGCGAGCACTTCAAGGGTGCCGACGAAACCCGCGAAGACTCCCCCGCGATCGATATCGCCGACCAGCAGAACGGCCGCCTGCGCGAATTCGGCCATGCGCATATTGACAATGTCGTTTTGTTTTAAGTTTACTTCGCCGGGACTGCCGGCGCCTTCAAGCACGATCACGTCGTAGTCCGCGCACAGGCTTTCGTAGTGTTCGCGGACTACGTCGAAGGCCTGCGCTTTATATGACTGGTATTCCAGGGCCGACATATGGCCCACCGGCCGACCGCTGACCAGCACCTGGGAACCGGTTTCGGAACCCGGCTTTAGCAATACCGGACTCATACGAATGTCCGGCGCCAGGCGGCAGGCCGCGGCCTGCACGGCCTGGGCCCGCGCGATTTCACGGCCGTCGGCGGTCACATAAGAATTCAGCGACATATTCTGCGACTTAAAGGGCGCCACCCGCAGGCCATCTTGCAAGAAGATCCGCAGAAGGCCGCGGTCATCACACTCTTACCCGCGTTCGAAGACGTCCCCTGCAGCATCAAAGCAGGTCTGAGGCCATTAGGCCGAGAACCTGCGGGGCCAGGTCTGAGGCCATTAGGCCGCGAAGCTGCAAAGCCGCGGCGCGATTCGGTTTCACCGCTCCGATCCGCGGTCGGGTGAGGGTCCGGGACTGCGTTCGCATCCGCGCTGATGCTATCCGGTGCGCAGATCGCCTGGCAGGCGTGCAACAGGATTTCATTCTCGCCGGGCGAACGCACAGCCACGCGCAGATAGCTGGTATCCGCGCCGCCCAGGCCTTCGAAATTATCGCAGGTGCGTACCATAACGCGATGCTCGACCAGCAGGCGCTGCGCGAATTCACGCGCCGTCATAGCTGCCGCATCACGCAGACGCAGGAGCAAATAATTCGCGCGTCCCGAAACGATCTCAAGAGCGGCGGCAAGCCCGGGCCAGGATGCGAAACCGGAAATCAAATGCGCGCGGTACTCGCGAAGCGCGGCGCGGGTCGCCTGCGCGTATTCGCGGTCTTTTAGCAGGCGCGGTCCGATCCGCTGGGCCAGGAGATTCACCGACCAATCCGGAACCAGCGCCGAGAGCGACTCGATCAGCTCCGACTGAGCGACGACGCAGCCCAGGCGCAAGCCGGGAATCGCATAGAATTTCGTAAACGATCGGAGCACCGCCAGATTGCTGTACGTTCCGGCGTGAACGAACTGCAAAAACGAAAGCGAATCCGTGGTATCTATAAAATCCAGAAAAGCTTCGTCGATCGCGAACAGCGTTTCGCTATGCGTTTCGATTAATTCGCGGGTAGACTGCAGCTCCAGTATTTCGCCGGTGGGGTTCCCGGGATGTCCCAGGAATACCAGATCGCCGGGGCGAATCGCGGCGGCCAGCTCGCTCGCCGTTTCAACGTACACGACCGGCCGGCCGGCGGCGGTCGCGGCCCGGGCGTAGTCGATATAAGCCGGCGCGACGATGAGCACGCGCTGAACCTGAACGAGACGCGGCAGGGCGTGGATCAATTCGTTCAGGCCGTTGCCAAAAAGAATTCCATCTTCCGGCAGGCCCCACTCCGCCCCGAGAGCACGACGCAGGGTCGCACTGCGCGGTTCCGGATAGTGCGCGACGTCGCTGATCGCACGACTGATTTCCCGGCGCAGCCATTCCGGGGGGCCGAGGGGATTGATGCTCGCGCTGAAATCGCTCAGCTCGGAAATCGCGACTCCCGCCCGCGCGGCCGCGGCCTGCAAATCCCCGCCGTGCCCGGGCTGTGCGGCGGGGTCCCGGGCTTCGCGCGTTGTAAGTGCTACTGTCTTCGGCGTCATGCGATTCCACCTGTCGCGACACTGCCCGATCGAACGGCCAGCGGCGACAGATAATCCAGAATCGAAAGCGGCAGGATGGATTCGCGAAGGCGGGCAACGCCCCCTTTTAGCATGCAGCGAATCGCCTTTCCCACGAGGCTTCGATTCACCGGGAAGATCTGGCTTACGCTCCGACTGCGCCTTGAGCTATTCGCTCTCGTCGCCCTGAATTCGTAACGCTTACAGTTGCGGGTCAGCGCGGGATTTGCACCCGACTTCCTCCCAGACCTGGCAGTCTGGGCGCAATCAGATGCACGTCAACGCCAATCCGCAAAGCTCTCATTGAGAGCCAGAGCAGGCGCCCGGGCCCGCAACGATCCCCTGTTCGACTTGTGCTTGTGAGAATCCCGCGGCTGCTCCGCTATGGCGGGCTGATCGCCCGGGAGCGAATATGCCAGGCCACAGTTTCAGTTCACAAATTCATCTCGTGACCGGCGGCAGCCGCAGCGGCAAGAGCGCCCACGCGCTGGGGCTGGCCCGCGGCGAAAACGAGGCCCCCCCCGGTGAAGCTCGCCGCGTTTTCATCGCCACCTGTCCGGTCATCGACGGAGAAATGCGCGAGCGTGTCCAAAGACACCAGCAGGAACGCGCGGGGCTCGGCTGGGAAACCATCGAAGAAGAGCTGCGCTTAATGGAGATGGTGTCCCGAACGCGATCGGAACACCCCCGGGCGACCATCTTGATCGACAGTCTCTCGTTGTGGATCAACAATCTCATGTTTCACGCTGGCGAAGCGGACCGGCTCACCGAAGAAACGGTCGCGCACGAAGCCGCCGAGCTGGTCGCCCTCTGTCGAACTCATCCCGGCCGCACTATTTTCGTAACCGATGAAGTCGGCTCGGGCATCATTCCGGAAAGCAAAACCGCGCGGCGCTTTCGCGATCTATTGGGACGTTGCAATCAAACCGTCGCGGGTCTGGCCGATGCGGTCACGCTGCTGTGCTGCGGAATTCCGATGCCGATCAAGCGGCCCGCGGGCGCGCCGGAGCGCATATGATCGCGATCGCGCTGGTGCTCTCGCTGGCCGTCCTCTTTGATTTGCTGTTCGGCGATCCCCGGCGCTGGCATCCCGTGGTGGGCATCGGTCGGCTGACCGGCTGGCTGGGGGCCGCGTTGCGCAAACTCAGCGGCGAACGGCCGCTGGCTTTGCGGACGGCGGGAACGCTGACCGCGCTCGGCACGGTTTTGCTTTGCGGGGGACTCGCCTGGTTCGCGATTCGCGGCCTTGAAATTCTAATCGAAATTCTGGTCGAAACATTGATCGAGGATCTCATCGCAAGCGGCGCCGCGCAAACGTGGATAGTATTGCTGGAACAAGTACCCGTCATCGCGACCGCGCTTCTTTTGGCCTTCATGATCGCGACCCGTTCGCTCGAAAGCCACGCGCTGGCGGTCTATCGCGCGCTTCGCGACGGCGATCTTGCTCTGGCCCGCGAACGCACGAGCTGGATCGTGGGACGCGATACGGCGCAATTGCCGGAAGCCGAGCTGGTGCGCGCGACCGTAGAATGCGTCGCTGAAAGCGTGTCGGATGGGATCAGCGGGCCGCTCTTTTACGCCGCGGTCGGCGGCTGGCTGGGCGGCGTCCCGGGCGCCGCGGCCGGCGCGGTCGTCTATCGCAGCGTCAATACTATGGACTCGATGTTCGGCTATCGCAACGCGAAGTACCGCGACTTCGGCGCCTTTCCGGCGCGACTCGACGATCTGGCGAATCTGCTGCCGGCGCGACTCAGCGTTCCGGCGATCGTGCTGGCGGCCTGGGTGCTGCGCGCGGCTCCCCTGAACGCGATCCGAATCTGGTGGCGCGACGCGCTCAAGCACACGAGCCCGAACGCCGGCCAGGGCGAAGCCGCCTTCGCCGGCGCCCTGGCAGTGCAGTTGGGCGGCGACAATTTGTACGGAGGCGTGGTCGTCGAAAAGCCGCGCATCGGCGACCGGACGCAGGAACTCCGGCGCGATCATATTCTAAAAGCGGTCCGCCTGATGGTGGTCGCGGTTCTCTGGTTTACAATCGGCCTGGTGGGAGTTATGCTGGCTCTGTGAGTGATATATCCCGGACCGACGACCTGGCTCTGATCGAGAGCATGCTCGAATTTCAGGGCACGATCATCTTGCGCAACGAATTCGGCACGATGGAACTGCGCGGCGACGATTTAAAACTGAAGAGTACCGACGCCTGGCTGACCATCTATCACGCGCGAGCAGTGAACTCCGAGCGCATGAGCCACATTCATTTACGGCGCAATACATTCGGCTTCGCGCAAATCACCGAACGCGAAGGCGGAACCACGCAGCTCGCTTTCTGGAAAAACGAAAGCGACGCCCGCAACGCCAGTGAAATTTCAATGGAATCCGGCGCCCGCGGGCCGCTCAAGCCGCCCTTCGCGATGTTTTTCGCGGCCTTCTACGACTGGTCGGGACCGGAGAAAACAGAACTGCCGGAGAATCGCGCGCGCTGCGAAGCCTGGATCGCGGAGCACGGCCGCGAATTCGCGCTTTAGTTATTCGTCTGAATATACACGTTCACCGGAGTGCCGCCCAGCCCCGCCGCGATAAACAGATAGTTGCTCGCGCTCTGTAAGATCGATTCGCCATCGAAGAGCTGCTGAATCGTCCCAGGAGAACCGAAACCCGCGCCCCCGACCAGCGAGAAATCCGCCGCGGTGGTCGGCGTCGCCAGGTTGGTGCGATAGAGTCGCACGCCGCTCGCATTATCGAATCCCACGTAGAGGTAGCTGCCGTTGCGTTTCAGGAAAGTGATCTTCAGGTTGCCCGCTTCACCCATATTCGTAACGCCGCTCGCTCCGTTTTCGGCGACGAGGCTCCAGTCCGCGGCGTCGCAGTGGCCGTCGCCTCCGGGCACGCAGCGCCACAGCTGCGGGATCTGCTGGGCCACGGGACACACCACGTCGTCGGTGCAATTGGAAGTGACGCAACCGCGATTCCAGCGGCTGGTCATACACGCGTTGCGAATAAAATAGACGTTGCCGTTGTAGGTTTCAAAGCCGGGAATCGGCTGCAGCGCCGGCGTGAGATTTCCGGTGCTGCCGATGATGTCGGTGAAGTACTGGCGAAATTTCGTGGAAGTGGGCGTGATATCGACCCAGGTCGGACATACGTCGACGCCGGTGCAGCGAGTGGGCGACGCGGTCGTCGAACGCACTATGCCCCCGGTCTGTTCACAGACGCCGGCGCTATAAGCCGTATTCAAATCGCAGGCGCCCGAGTTGGTGATCGAACCGGAGTTCGCGTAATACAGGCGGTTATTAAAATCGTGCAGCACCCCGCCGATGCGATCCGCGAAATTCGGCGCCGCGGCGCTTTCGCGGCCCACTCCGGTCATGCGATGAAACATCAGGATATCGCCCTCGACTCCGCAATTGATTTCGGCGGTGAGGCTGGTGATCGCTATCAGATAGGGCCGCACGGAACCCGTACCCGGCAGACTCCAGTACAGACTGCTGTTAAAGACCCGCAGGTCTTCCGTGCCCCGATTACCGCTGATGCCGATGCCGGCGCAATTGTCGAAGAGATCCGAAGCGTCGAGGTAGCTGAAGTTCAGATTACTGTCGGTGTCGGCGGTATAGTATAAGTAGTCGTTGTTCCCCGCGGTGCGAGCCGCGGTCGCGAAGAGATACTCCGTGCCGCCGAAGGTGCCGGCGGTGAAGATGCCGCGTCCGTTTTCGTTATCCGGTCCGCAGCCGATGGCAATGCCGGCGTTGTTGCCCGAGCAGCCGGCGTGCCCGAAGGTCACATACGGCGGCACAGGGATGCCCCCGTCGCGGGAAGCGTCGGCATTCCCGCTCTGGCTCGCGCCGGTCGTGTCTTTGGCGATGGCGAAGGTCAGATTCTGCGGACTGGAACCGTCGGGATAAAAGCGTACGGCCGCGTTGCCCAGCTGGTTCGGTCCGATATAGATGCGATTCGCGTACGACTGCACATAACCGAAAGCCGAGGTGTCCGCGAAGGGATCGCCCGACAGCGGTCCGTCGGTCACGTCAGTCGGATCCGCACCGCAGCCGTCGAAGCTCACGCGATCCCCGGGCGCGATGTTTAAGTTTTCGGTATCGGCCGAGTTGCGAATGCCGTCATTCGCGGGGAATAAACCCACATTATTAAAACCATCGCCGTCGATTCCGTTCGCCCCGGTTATCGCGTACACTCCGCCCGCCTGCAAATTCGCGTGGGTCACACAGACGCTGGAACTATCCGCCGCGGCGCCGCCGCACAGCACGCCGTTGGCCAGTTGCACATCCGTGGCTCCGCCCAGATCAGTGGCGCCCGACAGCCGATAGCGGCGCGCGCATTCCACGGCGCCGCTGCACTCCGCGGAGCCGCCCACATTCACTCCGGTGAATACCGGTTTCGAAAATCGCAACAGAACTTGAGACGTGCTCACGCAGGTCGCCGACGAAAGCTTGATGCGTTCGTTGCCGATGAAGTCCGCCGAGTTCGGACAATCGAGCGCGGTTCCGTCCAGAGCGCTGACGGCGGTCTTATTCACGACGATGCTGTAGTTCTTAAACGTGGTTTGCGCCGCCGAAAGCGTGAGGTCGTATACGCTTCCGGAACCGCCCACTCCGGTAATCGTAAAATCCGCGGTCTGAGCCGCGGTGGTGAAGCTGGTGTTATCGGCGCAGGCCCCGGGTCCCGGCGCGTCGATGATCCGATAATTCGCCGTGTTACCAGCCTGGCTGGCGTTCATGTCGATAGAAAAAACGATGCGCACGGTGTTCGACGAAAGCGAAACCGCCGACACGACCGTGGGCGCCTGGGGCAGTACTGCGACCGTCACCGTATAAGATCGTTCGCTGCCATCGCTGCCGACGACGGTGTATACGACCGGACTGGCGAAGTCGACCGCAGACACCCCGCTGATCTGATCCAGACCGCCGACGTGCACGCGCGCGCCGCTATAACGAAACGTCGGCACGAGGGCGCTCACGCTGCTGCCGGCCGGCAGGATAAGCGAAACCGTATCCCCGGCCAGAGTCCCGGTCACCGCCGGCGATACGATGTCGAACGCCAGGAGCTCCGGCGTGACGATACGGTTCCCCAGGCCGCCGAGGGCCAGATAACCGACGAAGCCGTTGCTGCCGGCGTATTGCGCGCAAGACGGCGTCGCCAGCGAAAGCCAGGCCGCCGCTACCGGCAGCACGAATGCCCTGAGCGGCGCGAATGGCTTGAGCAGCGCGAATGACTTAACTATATGAAGAAAACCGAACATATACAGGGTTTCAAACGATGGAAGCGGAGCCGCGAGCCGGCGAATCGCGCCGACAGTGAGGACCATCTACAAACCTACGACAGAACTATCCCGGAAGTCAAAAAAATAAAACAAATATTTCAGGTCCGCCCGGCGAATCCATGATTAATCTCACGCCCCGAATACGAGATTCGCTGGCCGCTGTTTCTGAAGGTTTCGATATTATCGCCACAACGATGAGTTTAAATCAAACGGAAATCACATATTTGCTCTCCGAAGAACGCGTCGAAGCCGTCCGCGATGCGTGGGAGCGTTACGACCTGGAGCTGGGCCTGCCCGGTATCGATAAACAGCATCTCTGGCTGCTGGCGATACTGCTGGATCTTGAGAGCCTGGTAAACGAACAGCGCGATAAGAAGACGAAGCTTTCGCTTAAGGATTTCTATCGGGCGTTCCAGCGCCTGCTCGAAGAGCTGATCGATTATACGATCGAACACTTCGCGCTCGAAGAAGACTTCTTACGCCACATTCATTATGCGACTTTTACCGCGCACAAACGCGAGCACACCCGCTTCATCGCCGGTCTGCGCATGCGCCTGAAAACTCTGCAGAGTACGGACGAAGCCGCGCTGCTGGCGGGAGCCGAAAAGCTGCTGCAGAGTTTGAAGCGCTGGTTGATGCACCATATTCTCAGCGAAGACCGCGCCTATTCGAACGAGTTCATGCCCGGAGGCGAAAACCCGGATCAGCGCGCGGCGGAATGCGAAAGCATTCTCAAAGAACTCGGCGTCAATATTCGTTTCGAACAGGAGCGGCTCTATCGACTGATCCGTAAAGAAAACGAACGACCGGAGCCCTTCGCGCAGCCCGCCGGTTATTCCAACGAAAACAATATCATCCGCTGGGTGGCCGGACTGTGGCACGCCTACCGGCTGCAAATCGGCGTGCCGATTATAGATATGCAGCATCTCTGGCTGATCAAGCTGATCGCCGAACTGGAAGCGGCCGAGCGGGATCGGGAGTTTCGCCCCGAAGGCGACGAAGAAACGCAACAACGTTTTCAAAACGCGATCGCGGAGTTACAGAACTACGTGGCGGAACACTTCTCGACCGAAGAAGCGATCATGCGCGAATTCAATTTTCCCGGACTGCCCGGGCATATCCGCCAGCACGAAAATTTCGTGGAGTCGGTCGGCGCGCGCATCGCCGAGGACAAAGCCGGCAACACCAGGGCGCTGAACCATCTTGTGCGAGACTTAAAGCAATGGCTGATCGCGCACATCGCCGTGGAAGATCGGCGCATCTATTATTTTCTCAGGCAGCGGCTGGAACGCGTCAACGAATTCGTGCGAAAGATGGCGGCGGAAAAACGACTCAATCTCCGACACGGCTATCTGGATCTATACAATGAGATCATAAATTTTCGCTCGCGCAAATAAAGAGCATCGCAAAACGGCGCGGCCCGCCGACGATCATCGTCGAACGAACCGCGCCGTTCTATACTGGCTGTGCGGAATGCGCCGTGCTCAAGACTCGGCGACCAGGCGTGCGAGTTCTTTTTCGTTGGTCAGCGTGACTTTGCTGCGATTCAAATCGATCCAGCCGCGCGCCTTGAAATCCGAGAGCGTGCGAATCACCGATTCGGTAGTGGTGCCGAGCAAGGTCGCCAGCATTTCGCGCGTTAAGAAGAAATCGACTTCGGGTCGAACGGGATTCTCGTCCGTGGCCCCGTTTTCGTCGTTGCGCGCGGCCATCTGATCGTTCAGGTTCAGCAGATAGTCCGCCAGGCGCTCCATGATCTTGCGCGAACCCAGGTTGTAGCTCTGGTGCTCGCTTTCGACCCAGCCGCCGGCCAGATCGCTGACCAGGCTGCGGGCGAATTCCGGCGAAACGGCCATGCACTCTTCGAGCACGTTGCGAGGAAATTTACAGACGGTCGCTTCGGACAGGCAGCGCACGCCGTGCTGATGCTGGCCGCCGGTCAGGGCGTCGCGATAACCCAGCCAGTCGCCGGCTTTGGCAATTTTGAAGGACTGCTCCCGACACGGGCTTGAGCGATAGATCTGGAGTCTGCCGGAGCGCACGCAGTAGAAATGAGTGGCTTCGTCGCCCAGCCCGAAAACGGTTTCGCCCCGGGTAAAAGTATAGGTTCGTTTCACTTCGCCCAAACGCTCGCTGACTTCGGCCGGAAGGGTCCTGAAACTGCACATGGAACGGACCTGACAGGAATTGCAGTTGCCGGTTGCTGAGTTCTGATACATCGTTTTGCCTCGGTGTTGGATTGTGATTCGTGAGCGTATATGATCTGAGTTGTCTGTTTGGTTGATTTTTGTCTGTATGACGGCGCTCAGGACGCCGCGCTGATGATGGCATTACACCACAAAACGGGCCAGCGGCCAATCGGACTAGTGTGCAGAACGACTACGCCAAACTACGTAGTTCGAGAAATTTTTGTCGCAGGCAGACGACTAAACTCGCGACAACCAATAAAGACTGACGAAGGAGCGACCGCCAGAAGGGGTAGCCGGCTGTGGATCGACACGAGCGGCGCGAGCGCGATCTCCGGCGAATTCAGTCCCGAATCGAGTCCGGGGCTTCAGTCCACGAGACCCATTGACACGGCGAATTTCACCAGGGCGGCCGTATTCTTGAGGCCCAGTTTTTCGAGCAGATTGGAGCGGTGGGTCTGCACCGTTCGGTGGCTGATCGCCAGGTCTTCGGCGATCTCTTTGCTGGTCGCCCCACCGGCGATCATCACCAGAATCTCGCGTTCGCGACGGGTCAGCACTTCCAGAGCGATTTCCTTTTCCGGAAGCGCCGCCTCCTCTTCGACCGCCAGGGCGAAAGCCGTCAATTCCGAAGAGTAGTATTTGCGACCGGCGCGAATTTCGTGAATGGCCTGGGGATCAGCTCCAGATTGTCGTCTTTGAGCACGTAGCCGTCGACGCCCTTGCGTACCGCGTGGCGAAAAAACTCGTGCTCTTTGTGCATCGTAAAGATCAGCACTCGCAGCTCGGGATAGGTAACGCGCAGCTTTTCCAGCACCTGGATGCCGTTCATTCCAGGCATCGACAGATCCAGAATCACCAGGTCGCAGGGCTTGAGTTTCAATAACTCCAACAGCTCTTCGCCGTTCGCCGCTTCGCCGACGACGAGAATCGAGTCTTCGCGGCCCAGTAGATTTCGCAAGCCGAGCCGGAGGACCATATGGTCGTCGGCGAGCACGACTTTATAGGGCGGGGCTTTAATTCGGGATTTCAAGAATGATCTCCGTACCCTGGTTTTTCTTGGAGAGAATCTTGAGATTCCCCCCGAGCAACGCCGCCCGCTCCTGCATGATCAACTGACCGATGCCGGCGTCGTCCTGCTTTGCTTCGACGTCTTCGCCGTCGACCGCGATGAGCGAGCTTTCGTCGCGGTCGTAGCCCACGCCGTTGTCTTTGACTTTGAGCAGCAGCGAATTTCCGATCTGGCGGGCCTGGATTTCGATTTCGGTGGCGCCGGCATGCTTGAAAATATTCGTCAAAGACTCCTGGATGATGCGGTAGATATTGATCTCCCAGCGCGAACGGAAGAAAGCGTCCATCGCTTCGAGGTCCAGCTTTACTTTGTAATTCGTGCCGGCCTGAAACGAGTTCACCAATTCGCGGATGGCGTGCGAAAGGCCGATTTTTTTGAGAGCGATGGGGCTCAAATTGTGCGAGATATTACGCGCCTGTTCGACGGCCTGATTGATGTATTCATTGATTTCGCCCAGCTTTTCGCGGGCGGCGCTTTCCCCGGATCCCAGCCGATAGACCACGTCGTCGACCATGAATTTCAGCGCGATCAGGCTCTGGCCCAGCACGTCGTGGATTTCGCTGGCGATGCGGTTGCGTTCGTCTTCCTGGATCTCGATGATCTTACGCGAAAGCACGCTGAGGTCCTGCTCGGACCGGCGTTTCTCCGTGATGTCGATGCCGATGCCCACCACGAATTCAACGCGGCCGTCCACGACTTCGCCTTCCAGCGCGGTGTTCGACCACTGGATCAGACGCTCCCGACCGGTTTTGGTTAGCCAGGCGTTTTCGTGATGATTCGGGAAGCGGCCCATCATCAGCGAATTGAAGTGTTTGCGCGTCCCCTCGATGTCTTTTTCCGGAATCAGAAAATCCCAGACCACCCGTCCGTAAACCTCGTCGAAGCTGTAGCCGCTGATCTCCTGGCTTTCGCGATTAAAATTTACGATGCGGCCGTTGCGATCCAGGACGACCACCGCCGCCCCGGCGGTTTCGAGCACCGCCGAAATAAAATTGCGTTCCACCGCGAGTTTCTGTTCGGCCTCTTTCAGATCGGTGATGTCGTGCAGAATGCCCGTGAAATAGCGACGGCCTTCGTCCACGACTTCCGACACGGAAAGATAGGCCGGAAATTCGCTGCCGTCTTTACGCATACCCACGGCTTCCCGGCCGACGCCGATAATCTTTTTCTGGCCGGTGCGCATGTATTCGGCCAGATAGCCGTCGTGCTCTCCGCGATAGGGTTCGGGCATCAACATGCTCACGTTACGACTGAGCATTTCGGAAGCTTTGTAGCCGAATAGTTTCTCCGCGGCGTTATTGACCGCTTCGATTTTGCCGCGGCTGTCGATGATAATAATCGCGTCGGCGGCGGCGTCGAATATGGAATGGTTCCGGGACTCGCTGCCGGCCAGGTTGCGGGTTAACTGCTTGCGGTCGAGCCAGAAGCGAAAGAGCAAACCGAGTGTCAGGGCCCCGGTCGCCACGTCCACCGCGAGCTGAATCACGCCGAGCGCGAAAACGCTGCGATTGCGCGCGAACAACATCCCCTCAAGCGACCAGGGCTCCTGCTCGTCACTGAAGAGCAAATCCAGCCAGGTACCGGCGTCCCCGCTCAGCACCAGCAGATGCAGAGAGAAATTCACCAGGATCGCGCCAAGCGCGAGAATGCCTAATATTCGAACGGACAGGGACATGATTCAGTACGCGCGAACGAGAGTCTGCTCGGACTCTCCGATCGCCTGAGTTATTCGTAAAATTCGCGCCCGCCAGCTCGCCCTGCATGTATTTGCAGAGACGCCCCGGCAGGCGCGATCCGGATATTCGCGGAACCGGCTCCCGCTTATCAAGAGATATTTCGCGAGCGGGCGTACCGCTCGAACTCGTTACGGGATTTCAAAAACCCGACGCTGGACAAATCGCGCGTCCCCGTCGGCTTCCAGGGCTTCCAGACTGCCTTCCCAATAGCCGCTGCCGGGAATCTCCAGTCGCAATTCGCAGCGTCCCTGCTGGTCCGTCAGGCATCCCGCCTGCACGTCGTCATTGACGGTCGCCCGACGCGAAAGCTTAAACGAAACCCGGGCTCCGACCACTGGAGCCGCGGCCGCTCCGGTCCGTCGATACTCGACCGGCACCAGATTGACTCCGCGCTGGAGTTGCACGCGGGCCGCCTGCCGGGCGTCCAAAAGCACCGGCGAATCCAGTCGCCGATTTTCGGTATTGCGATTCTTGCGACGGTACTCGTCGAAGTTGCGACCGATCTCGTAGTAATCGCCGGTGAGAACCGGCTGATGGGTGTCCAGGGCGTAATAGATCTTAAAGCCCAGCGCGATCAGGAGACAGCAAAACAGGGCCGCCGCTCCTGAGAAGAGTTTGAATATTTTCCAGTTGCCTTCGCTCATGAGTCATCTTCCAGATTTAATTCGGCGCCAGTGCCGGCCGCATTACCAATAATTCAATGATCGGGGCCGCGAGATTCGGGAAAGTCCGTCGCCCGCGCGCCCCGTTCGTATTTTCGCCTCAGTTCGGGATCGTGAACATGCTGTCCTTGTTGACGCTATGCCCGGATTCCGCGGCGCCCTCTTCTCTCAGCGAAAAGCGTACCGGGACGCTTTCGCGCTCCGCTCCGCTCGCCTGCGCGGGTATGCCCTGAACGATCACCCGCACCGGGCGGTGTTCGTTCGGCTGTAACCGCAGCGGATTTTCGCCGACGATCCCGGTCAGTTCCGTGACCCGGCTTTCCTGCGGATCGATGGTCTGTACCGAAAGATAGAGTTCTACGGGCTCCTCGCGCATATTCATCACATCGACGCTGTAATAATTCTGCGCGGTCTGCTCCACTAAAAGCGGCGGCAAATTTCGATCGCGCACGACGGACAGCTGAAACGGAGTCCGACCGACAAGGGCCATCGTAAAAACGGAGACCACCGCGAAGAGCAGGGCCGCGTAGGCGACCGTACGCGGACGAATCAGCCGCGGCTCTTTGCGCTCTTCGAAATAGTTGAGCGAGTTGAATCCCACCAGAGTTTCTTTGCCGTACCTGCTCATTTCTTCAGTACAGGCGTCCACACAGTGGGCGCAGTTGATACAGGCCACCTGCAGGCCTTCGCGAATGTCGATACCCGTCGGACAGACCTGCACGCACTTCGTACAACCCGTGCAATCGCCGGCGAATTTCTCCTCTTCGGGAGTCAGCTTCTTCGACTTGCGCCGGGGTTCGCCGCGATGACTGTCATAGGCGATCACAAACGAATCGCGATCGAGCATTACGGACTGGAAGCGCGCGTAGGGACAGAGATACACGCAGAAATTGTGGCGAAAGATCCCCAGGTCGAAATAAAACAAACCCGTCGAAGCCAGCCAGAAGTACGGCCAGACGGAATCGCTAAAGATCGCCAGACCGGTGTTCATGATCTCCGTCGACATGGCGCGCACGCCGACGAAATATCCGATGAAATGAAATGTCAGAATCGCGGAGGCCAGCACCCACACGGAGTGCACCAGAATTTTTTCCCACAGCTTCTGCGAGGCTTTGCCGAAACGGCTGCTGACGACGCGGCCGATGGCGTCGAACATTTCAGTATATACGGTTTGCGGACAGGCCCAGCCGCACCACATGCGACCGAAGAGCGACGTGAACAGGAACAGCGCCAGTCCCAGGGTCGCCACCACGAACCACAGGAAATAGAATTCCTGCGGCCAGAAAACCGCGCCCGGAAAATAAAACTTCCGGCTCGCAATGTCGAGCAGCACCATCGGACGATCGCCCCAGTTGATCCAGGGCACTACGAGATAAGCAACCAGCAGGGCCACACGGACGATACGCCGTAAAATAGCGTATTTTCCGCTGATATAACGCGCGACAATCATTAAAATACTCCAGGATGAGATTGAATCCCTTCAGTCGCCTGCGATTGCAGTGGTCGCAAGCGACTGCAGGGGTCGCATGAATCACTCGGCCGACGATTCGATATTTTTATATTTGTCGTCCATGTAGGCGATGACTTCCCAGACCTTCTTCGAACCGAGACTCGCCTTGTGGGCCGGCATCGGACCCTTGGGCGGGTTTTGTTTCCAGGTCGAGGCGTCCATTCTGCCTTCGTAGATTACATCATACAGAGCGAGCTCGGTATTGCCGTGCAACCACTCGTTGTCGACCAGGTTCGGACCGATCAGACCGGAGCCGTCCGCCTTGTGACAGGCCGCGCATATCGCCTGGTAGGTTTCCGCGCCGGCCGCGATCGCCGCCGCGTCGCCCGCGAAGGGGTTGCCGCCGCCCGCTCCGTCTCCGGAAGCGACACTCACTTCCGGATAGAGCTCAACATGCGCCGCGACTTCGCGCTCGTACTGCGAAAGCTGCGACCAGTCGGTCAGCACGTGATAGTAGATCAGGTAGAGAACACCGAACACCATCGTGGCGATAAAACTGACCACGTACCACGGCGGCATCTTATTGTCCGCCTGCTTGATCCCGTCGAATTCCTTATCGTGATCTATACTCATCAGTCCTGTTCCTCCAGCATGCGACGCCCGGGATCTTCCGCGCGTTTGCCGCGTTTCGTAAAATACAGATAGTAGACGATGCCGTACAATACGGCGGCCAGCAGGCCGACGCGCAGCACCTTATAATACACCAGCAGCTCTTCGTGACTCATTGCTCGCCTCCCTCCTGGTTGACGACCATGGTGTCGCGACCCAGCTTCAGCATATAAGCGATCAGCGCGTCGCCTTCGGTTTTTCCCGCGACCTGAGCCGGCGCCGCCTTGATTTCGGCTTCCGTATAGGGCACGCCCAGAATTTGCAGACTGCTCATGCGACCCGCTACGCTCCCGCCGTCGACATCCTGTTCAAAGAGCCAGGGATAGGCCGGCATGATCGAACCGGGGCTGGTTTCGCGCGGGTTAATGAAATGCCGGCGATGCCAGTCCGCGGAGGGCTGGATCGAAGCCTCGTGAGCCAGGTCCGGCCCCGTGCGTTTCGATCCCCACAGATGCGGATAATCGTAGATGTACTCGCCGCCTTTGCTATAGGGAGCGTCGCCGTAGGCCCGGTTGGGATCGAAACGGTCGGTTTCCCATTTGAACGGACGAATCATCTGCGAGTGGCAGTTGTTGCAACCTTCGCGGATATAAACGTCCCGTCCGGCCAGTTCGAGCGCCGAATAGGGCTTCACGCTTTCGATCGGCGTTACGGTCGAACTCAGAAAGAAGGGCGGTACGACCTCGACGAGGCCGCCCACGAGCACCGCGAAAGTCACCAGCACGGGAAATAGAATCCCGCGCGACTCGACGGTTGAAATTGAATCGAATATTTTGCTCATTATCGTTGTGCTCCTTCTTATGCGTTCGCCGCTTCCGCGTTCGCTTTCGAGCCGTGCTTCGCGGTCATATAGAAGTTATAGACCATGATAAACAGACCCACCAGATACAGGGTTCCGCCGATCGCCCGCATGAGGCGGAAGGGGCCCAGAACTTCGGTAACGGAAATCCAGTTGCGATATTCCAGGAAACCGCCGTCGTCGATGGCGCGCCACATAGCGCCTTCGGTGATTCCCGAAATCCACATGGAGATCACGTAGATCAGAATGCCCAGAGTACCCAGCCAGAAGTGGGTATTGGCCAGCTTCTCCGAATACAGCTTACCGCCCCAGGCTTTGGGCACCAGATAGTAGAGCATCGCGAAGCTCATGAAGCCCACCCAGCCGAGCGTGCCGCTATGGACGTGACCGATAGTCCAGTCGTTGAAATGCGAAAGACTGTTGATGGTTTTGATCGACATCATCGGTCCTTCGAAGGTCGACATGCCGTAGAAGGTGATCGCCACGAGAAAGAATTTCACGGTAGCGTCGGTCTGAATTTTTTCTTTGGCCTGGGTCAGAGTCAAAAAGCCGTTCAGCATACCGCCCCAGGACGGCAGGATCAGCATGATACTGAAAGCCGTGCCCAATGATTGGGCCCAGTCGGGTAGCGGGCTGTACAGCAGGTGGTGCGGCCCCGCCCAGATGTAGATGAAAATCAGCGACCAGAAATGCACGATGGAAAGTCGGTGCGAGTAGATCGGTTGATTAATGTGTTTCGGAAAATAGTAGTACATGATTCCCAGGAAGGGAGTCGTCAAAACGAAGGCCACCGCGTTGTGACCGTACCACCATTGAACGTTTGCGTCAAAGACGCCCGCGAAAACTGAATAAGATTTCCAGAGTTCGACGGGAATCGCCAGGTTGTTTACGATGAAAAGGATCGGGATCGTGATGACCGAAGCCATATAGAACCAGATCGCCACATACATTTGCTTTTCTTTCCGAACGGCGATCGTTCCGAAGAAGTTAACCATGAAGATCACCCACCAGACGGCGATCAGCAAATCGAGCGGCCATTCCAGCTCAGCGTATTCTTTACTCTGGCTGTAACCCAGAAGCAGAGTGACGGCGGCGCCGACAATCGTCAGGTTGTATAATACCAGATGCACCATCGCGAGCTTATCCGAGAAGATTCGCACGCGCAGCAGTCGCTGCAACGAATGGTAAACCGCCGCGAATACGATCGATAGCGAGAAGCCGAAGATCGCCGCATTCGTATGGAGCGGCCTCAACCGTCCGAAAGAGGTGTAAGCTAAGTCGAAATTCAGGGACGGGTAAACCAGCTGGAAGGCGATAATCACGCCTACGAGCATCGCCGCCGCGCCCCACACGATCGCGGAGATAATGAATCCCTTAACGACCACGTCATTGTACTGCGTAGTTCTGTCACTCATGGCCAGGACACTGGCCCGAATTCGTGAAGACTGGTATGAAAATCGTCACCAGCCCCGCATGAATAAAATCATATATAAAGCGACCAAAAGTGTAACAATGCCAGCGTGTTCAGAAATCCCGTAAAAACAGGGCAAAACGAGCCATTTGTCGTAAGTCAGTTGGACAAAAAGCCGGGACGTAGCTCGCCCGCTGAGCGCCCGGGGAATCAGCGCCCCACGACGCCGGCGGCCGCCCTGAGTCCGCGCTGTCATCACTGCGGCGAGCTGTGTACGCAGACGGTCCGCGTGCCCCTGCCCCCGCATTTCGATGGCGCGGCCGATTCGACGCCGTCGCAGGCGGCCGCGGACGGGAGTGTCACTAACGATAATTTAATATTTTGCTGCACCGGCTGCGTGGCCGCCTGGCATATTCTGCAGGGTCGCGAACTCCCGGACTTCGTCCACGCCGCCGGCCGCGCCGACCAGGACGCTGACCCGGAGCTTTTAGCCTTCGACCTGCCGGAGATCGCACGCGAATACCTGAGCCCGCGCGGCGAGGGATCTCGAGAGAACGGGTCCCGGTCCGAACGCGGCGACGACGGCGAAATGCAGATTCTACGCCTGGAGCTGGACGTGCGGGGGATCCACTGCCAGTCCTGCATCACGGTCTGCGAACGCAGTCTGGAACGCCTGCCGGAAGTGGAGCGAGCAGTCGTGGACTACGAGACCGGTCGCGCGCGCGTTGATATTCGCGCGCCCCGTTCCCCGGACGACACCCGGCCCGTTTCGCCGGCGAATGCAAGCTGGACCGGCGACGCCGCGAAACGCACGCCGGGCTTTATTTCACGGGCCATCCGCCAGCTGCGGCTGGTCGGCTACGACGGCGTGCCGCTGAAACCCGGCGGCAAAACCGAAGCGCTGCGCGACGAAGGCCGGAGCCTTTTATGGAAGCTGGTCCTCTCCGGTTTCGCGGCCGGCAATACGATGATGCTCAGCATCGCCCTGTGGAGCGGCTATTTCGACGGCAGTCTGCCGGTCGAATACAAACGCCTCTTCGAATGGATGCAATTCGTGCTGACGACCCCCGTCTTTTTATATACGGCGCAGGTCTTTCATCGCGGCTGGCGCGGTTTCTTTCGCACCGGAGCGGTGGGCATGGACGTGCTGATCAGCTCGGGCATCTCGGCCGCGTACTTCTATTCTGTGTTCGTCTTTCTCTGGCCGCTGCTCTTCGCGCCCGGCCAGACTCTGGAAGAGCTCGGCGCTCTGGCTCCGGGATTGCCCACGGCCGAGGTCTATTTCGACAGCGTGGCGATGATCGTCTTTCTACTGCTGGTCGGCCGCTATCTGGAATGGCGCGCGCGACTGCGCCAGCGGGAACGCATGGAAAGCCTGCTGCGACCGTTGCCGGATTTTTGTTTTCGCCTTAAGTCGAGCGCCGCGGTCGATGCTGCTATCGACGCGCGCCACCTGAACAGCAACGCAGAACGCGACGACGAACTGATTCCGGTCAGCGAACTACAAACCGGCGACCGCGTGCTCTTGCGGGTCGGCGAAAGCGTGCCCGCCGACGGCGTACTGCTCGGTCCGGCCGCCTGCGAACTGGACGAATCGGTGCTGACGGGCGAAGCCCGGCCGGTTCTGCGCCGGCCCGGCGATCGCGTACTGGCCGGTTCGCGCCTGCTGTTAGCAGGCGATGCTTCGCATTCGATGCAAGCTGCAAGCGCCGAAGCGAGCGAAGAAAGCGTGCCTGAGAATCGGCTGATGGGCGTCCTGCGCGTGACCGCCCCGCCCCGGGAAAGCTCGCTCGGAATTCTTGCAAATATGACGGCCGGCACGGGCGGTCGTCGCCAATCACGCATCGAACGTTCTACCGGCCGGCTTGTGCCGTGGTTCGGTTTCGGCGTGCTCGCCATCGCGGCGGGTTCATTCACGTACTTCTATGGTATCGCCGGCGCGGGTCTGGAAACGGCCCTGCTGGCGGCGGTATCGGTGTTGATTGTAAGTTGTCCCTGCGCCCTGGCCCTGTCGGTTCCGACAGCGGCCGGGGCGGCTCTTTTTATGGGACTGCGCGAAGGCGTTCTGTTTCGCGACGGACGCGTACTCGAAGAACTCGATACCATTCGCGATTTTCGATTTGATAAAACCGGTACTCTGACCGGCGGGCGGCCCCGGGTCATCGCCAGTCGTTTCTATACGGCGGACGACCGTTCTACGGATCCCTCCGAAATCCTCGAAATGATACGCACCCTGGAAAGCGGCACCATGCATCCCATCGGCCTGGCCCTGCTCGAATTCGCCCGCACGGCGCAGGCGAATCTCGCCGGATCGCCTGATCGCCCGGATGCCGACGACGCTCGCCCGGAGTTCCACGAATCCGCGCGGCTCCTCCGGGCCGCGGCCGATCCGGCCGAACGCGTGCAGAACGTCGCCGGCCGGGGACTCTACGATGCGCATACCGATACCCGTCTCGGTTCGCTGGCCTTCCTGGGGCTAAGCGCGGAACGCGAAAGTCTGGAGCGCGAACTGGGCGCCTCGAGTGAGAATTCAACAGAGAACTCCACTCTGGTCGGACTCACGCGCGAGAATCGCCTGCTGGCCGTATTCGCGCTCAGCGACTCCGCCCGGTCGGACGCCCGCGCCACCCTGGACTTTTTGCGTGCCCGCAATTGCAGCCTTTCGATTCTAACCGGCGACCAGGAACAACCGGCTTTGCGCCTGGCCCGCGAGGTGGGCGTCGCCCCTGAGAACGTGTACGCGAATCTATTGCCCGCGGAGAAAACGGCGCTGATTCGTCAGGCGCCCGGTCGGGTTGCCATGGTCGGCGACGGATTTAACGATGCGCCGGCGCTCGCGGCCGCGGATCTATCGATTGTGCACGCGCTCAGCGCGCCCCTGTCGCTCGAACAGGCCGGCATCGTATTGTTGAACAACCGGCTGTCGGAGCTGCAATCGGCGGTCCGCATCGCCGGGGCGGCGCGGCGAGTCATGCGGGCGAATCTTGGATTCTCTCTACTTTACAACGCGGTGATGATTCCGCTGGCGGCGATGGGCTTGCTCTTACCGATCTGGTGCGCGCTGTTTATGGCGCTCAGCTCGCTGACGGTCATCGGATCTTCGGCGCTCTTTCGACTGAGCTTTCGCGTCGGCCCAAAAAATCAAATCAAAGTCCCGGGAGGGAACTGAATATGGAAATTATCGGCGTACTGCTTTTTCTGGCGACCGGAGTCGGCTTGCTGTTTCTGGGCATCTTCTTCTGGGCCTATCGCGGCGAACAATTCGACGATATCGAATCCCCCGCGCGACGCATGCTCTTCGACGCCGAAGAGAAAGCTTCCGATCAGCAAAACGAAAACCGCTCCGGACAGTGAAGCCCGCATGAGTTTTTTCGATTTACAGAGCGTGCTCCTGTGGCTGCCGCTCGGCAGCTTTATCGCCGGACTGACCACCACGCCGCACTGCGCGGTGATGTGCGGGCCGCTATTCATCCTCTTCGGCGAAGGCGGACCCGGCTATCAGATCGGGCGCGTGGTCGGCTATACAACGCTGGGCGCGCTGGCCGGATTCTTCGGCGCGTCGATGAATCTGGCCGGTGAGTTTCTCGCCGTGCAGCATCTCTCGCTCTATTTCGTGGCGGCGACCTTCGTCCTGTACGGCGTCTATCAGCTGATCCCGGCGCAAACCCGCGCCCGTTTTTTTCCGGATGTGTCGGCTAAACTCAACCGCTGGCTCGTAGCCCGCATGGGCGCGCTGCAAAAGAACGCGACGGGCGCTGAGCCTCCGGCGGGCGAGCAATCCGAAGCGTCGACCGCGACTCATCACGACGGCTCATCGTCGTCACCAACAGCGCAACAAACCGTCCGCCCGCGATCCATGCGTCTGTCGCTTACGGCCGGGACGCTGAGCGCGCTCTTGCCCTGCGGGCCGCTGATTCCCCTGTGGATTCTGGCGGCGGGCTCCGGGGGCGCGCTTTCCGGCGCGCTCTTGTCCGGCGGCTTCGTGCTCGGTACTCTGCCCGGCGCCGCGCTGATCGCCTGGTCCGGCCGGCGTCTCGGAGGATTCGCTTCGCTCAATATCCGGCGCTTCGCGGGCGCGGCGCTTTTGATCGCCGGCATTACGCTGCTGGGTATGCGCCAGACCATCGGCCCGCCGACCGGCGGCCCGAATCAGGAGGGCGGCGATCCCGTTTGCCATACGCCCGAGTCTTTGTTTCTTTAGGGCTTGTGGTATGCAGGCGAACGACGCTGATCCAACGGAGTAATTTTTTATGAACGATACAAACCCGACCCTGGAAAGCACGCTGGCGAAGCTCGCGGAGCACGGCCGCATCGACCGCGGAGGCGCCGAATTCAGCGATGCGAGCATTCAGAAATGGGAAAGCGAACTCGCCGTTCGTTTTCCGAAAAGCTTCGCGCGCATCCTGACCGGCGGCGCCTACGACATCGCGAATTTCTATTTTATGGAACCGGCTCTGATGAGCGTGGCGTCGGCTGGCAGTCCGGGCGAAGAGTATGTCGCCTTCGCCCGCTGGAACGAGGACCGCTTCGCCTTTCGCAAGAGCGACCTGGAGCTCTCCGGGCCCGACAATCCGCCCGTCTATGTGTTGCTGAACGACGAGCCGCCGCTCAAACGCTACGCCGATTTCCCGGCATGGTTTATCGAAATCGCGGCTCTGGCTGACCGCCCGGTAAACCCGGAATAAACGATTAAACGCTCTTGCTGAACTGCTGCCCGCGCGCGGCCAGTTCGTTCGTATACGCGTCGAAGACCTGGCAGATATTGCGAATCACGAATTTGCCGGCTTCGGTCACGCGCAGAACGCCCGCCTGGTCGCCCGACGGCTCCTCAATCTCCACCAGCCCTTCGGCGTGAAAGCCGCTCAGCGCATCGAACTCCGCCGCGTAGCGCGAGCGAAACTCGCGATCGAAGGGCAGTTCAAACTGACAGATCAATCGCATAATGATCCGCCGGCGGGTGTGATCGTCTTCGCTTAAGACCAGCCCGCGATCCACGGGCAGCCGGCCGGAGAGCACGTCCGCCTCGTAGCTTTTCAGATGGCGTTTGTTTTGCACGTAGGCGTTGCGCAGGTCGCCGATCGCCGATACGCCGAAAGCCAGAAGATCGCAGTCGGAGCCGGATTCGCTTTCGATGCGCGGCGGCACGGTGTATCCCTGAAAATTGCGTTCGAGCCGGCCGCTGCGAGCCGCGATGGGCATGGCGTCGTCCGGTCGCGCGAAGTGGTCCATGCCGATGTACACATAGCCCGCCCGGGTCAGCGTATCGATCGAATTCGAGAGGATTTCCAATCGCGTGCGCACGTCCGGCAACTGCGCCTGGTCGATGCGTTGCTGGTGCTGTTTGAGCTGCGGCAAATAAGCGAATTGAAACAAACTCAGGCGATCCGGTTGCAATTCCAGGACCGCGTCGATGGTCCGGGCGAAACCCTCCGCAGTCTGGTGCGGCAGGCCGTAGATTAAATCCAGATTGATGCCGCGAAAACCGCGGTCGCGCAATTTGGCGAGCAATACGCGAATATCGTCGAAGGGTTGTATACGGTTCACCGCGCGCTGCACGGCCGGATCGAGATCCTGGATGCCCAGCGAAGCCCGATTGAAACCGCATTCCGTATAAGCCGCGATATGTTCGTCGGTGGTTTCGCGCGGATCAAGCTCGACGCTCAGTTCCGCGTCTTCGGCGAAGCGAAAGCGACGCTCAATCGCCCGGTGAAAGCCGCGGATTTCGTCCGGACTGGCGAAACCAGGCGTTCCGCCGCCGTAGTGCAACTGCTGGACTTCGCGCCCGAGCAGGCGGCCGTCCGCGTCCAGCGCGGCATGACCGGAAGCGCACATGGCTTCGATCACCAGATCCATCTCGCGTTCGAGCAGACGCATATAAGGCGCCATGCGCTTCTTATTGGCGGTATAGATGACCGTGCACGCGCAGAAATAACAAATATTGCGACAAAAGGGAAAATGATAGTACAACGAAAGCGGGCGTTCCTGGCGATCGGCCTGCGCGAGCAGCCTTGCGTATTCTTCGGCCCCGAAGCCCTCATGAAAGACGGGCGCCGTGGGATAGCTCGTGTAGCGCGGAACCGGACGGCTGTAGCGCATGAGTTGGTCGTACATGCGCGAAGTATGCCGCGCGCAAACCGCCCGCGGTATGACCGGGACCGGCGCGCGGGCATGACAAATATCATACGTTGCGACGGGCGGGCCCGGGACGGCGTTCAGACCTCCACGTTCAGAAAAACTCGCAGAAACCAGCCCACCCCGAAGCTGATCAAAGCGACGCCCATCGAAATCGCAAGCATCTCCAGAAAGCGCGGCCAGAAGCGCACGTTGCGCGCGATCGAGATATAGAACGTGTACAGCGCGATCACGATGATCGCACCGCCGAGCATCATAGCGAGCGCGACATACAGCCGGTCCGTCAGAAAGTACGGAGTCGTCAAAATCGTAACCGTAATCGCATACGAGGCGCCGGTATACAGAGCCGACTTGATGGGCGAGACGCGATTGTCTTCGCCGGATTCGGCGGGAGCCTGTTCGTGGGCTTTCTCGCGGGACGACAGAAATTCCGACGAAGCCATAGACAGACTCGCCGCGACGCCCAGGACGATACCGGTCACGCCGATCATGCGCGTATTGGGAATGGCCAGGGTCAGGCCGGCCAGGGTTCCGGTGAATTCGACCAGCGCGTCGTTCAGTCCCAGCACAATCGAACCGGCGTAGCTCAGGCGAATATCGTTCAGCAGTCCAATCAGCTCCTGCTCATGGCGCTGCTCGTCCATGAGAATGCGGTGGCGAAACTCCGGGAAACGATCGCCCAGCCTGGCGTAAACCTGGTTGGCGAGCTTTTCGCCGCGCTCCATCAGGCGCAGGCCGAATGCAAGCCCCAGGACCCGGGCCAGCACCACGAAGAAGGCCACCCGCAGTCGGGCCGGGCCCAGGTCGAAGCCGGTCACCGATCGCCAGTTTTCGTAGTGTCGGCGCTCGTCCGCGGCGATGCGCCGCAGAATATCCGCGTTCGTTTCGTCCCCCGCCAGCCCGGCCAGCCGCGAATAGATATGATATTCGGTGATCTCGTTTTTCTGGAGCCGCCGGATCAATCGTAAGTCGGCGACTTTCATATGGTGCGGTGCGCGAGACCGTGCGCGTGCTGCAGAAGCCGCGACTGGTATTCGCGAATTTCGGCGGCGGTGGATACGCCTTCGTGCGGAGCCCAGGGCGCGAATTCTTTGTCGTCGCTCGGTCGATAAGGGCCGGGTTTGACTTCGAAACAGATGGCGTATTCGCTGAGCACCGCCAGGGTATGCCAGTAACCCGGCGAAATATCGATGCCCAGATTTGCGGGCGTATCGGCCGGGGCGTCTTCCGGCGGCGCGCCGAGCAGATCGCATGCGGCGATGCGGCCGTCGTCTTCGAAAGTAAAAAACGCGACCCGGCCTTCCAGAATCAAAAAGCTTTCGGCTTTCGGCGGCGACAGGTGGCGATGCGGCGTGATATAGGTGTCGCGCAGCATTACGTTTAAGAAGCGATGCGGATTGGCCTCCATGTCGTCGCCGTGAAAATTGAAATTCGTACGACGCCGCTCAGACTCCCTGGCGCGCGCCAGGGTTTCGTCCAGCAAAGATCGGTTGATGAGATGTTTAACGAGCGGGCCAGCAGACATGCAGACAGATTACTCGAAGCGGCCATGCTGTCAGCTCGATTCCAAATATTCGCGGCGGGCGCGCTCTGTACATTTCTGTACGTATTCGTACGGCTCGCACGGCCCGCGACTATTCCGGCAGTTGCGCGGCCAGAGTACATTTGGCGTACTCACCGACGGCCAGGGGGCGGGCCACGAAGGCTTCGCTGTATTCCGATACAATCGAAAGCGGCCGACCCTGCACGAAATTCGGACAGTCCTGTCGATCTTTCAGGCAGAGCACCTGGCTGGCGTCAGGTTTGGGATAAGCCCAGGCGGCCTCGGGATCCTGCTTCACACATTTCGATTCCAGTCGCGCGATAATCTTCATCTTGCGAATGACCGGACCGTACGAGCGACACTTCTGCAGAATAGGATTCACGTAATGCGGCGGGAGCGCGCCTTTCTCGCTGTAGTATGCGAGCCCGGCGATCAGATTCTTGAGCTGCAGTTCCGGATCGAGTTTCTTTTTTTCGGCGTCCATGATAAAGCGTGTAATCTGTAAAATCGACTGCACCGCCCGCCCCGCTTTTTTCTGAGCCCCGGCGGTCTGAGGACTATCGGCTCCGTCCGAACCGGCGTCGTCGTCCGCCGCCTCTTCCGCGGCCTCTTCTTCATCATCGTCTTCGTCGTCCAGAAAAGACGTGGGCGTCGGCGCGGCCGCTTCCGCCTCCGCGCGATCCGGCGGGTTCAGATGATTGCGCAATCCGTCGACGACCGTCACTTCCAGGCCGAGCTTCTGGGCGGCGTCCGCCGCGCGCAGCGCATAGTCGAGCTTCACGTTGTTCGGCAGATCGAACATGGGCTCTTCTAAAAGCGGACTGTTCACGCCGTTGATGTCGGCTACCAGACCGCCCTGAAAACAATAACGATGTGTAAACGATCCCCGCCGCTGAATGACGAAGGCCACACTGAGGCCGTACATTGCGAAGCGCGCGTGATGCAAAAATGACTTACGATCCTGTTCGTAGACTTTCAAGAGCCAGAGGGTCAGCATACGCTTCTCGTTGTTGAGCCGATTATAAAGCGCGTTTTGAATGATGCCGGCAAACGAAGAGCCCGGCACGTCGGAAAACAGGATCTGCATGAAATCGGCGCGGCGGCCCTGCAGCTCGTTCAAAAAGATCCGCTTGAGCATTTGACAGATCAGCGTCAAAAGATCGGCCGAGATCTGCACACGATACTGCGCATTGTGAGCGTCGAATTTGTCCAGGTTTTCGAGACGCGTTTCGTTGACCGTCATCCCCGCGGGGATGTACACCTCGCCCGCGCCCGATTTCACGGGTTCGGCGAAGGCGAATTCGAATTTCTCTTCCGGAGGCGTATAACGTTCCGCAAAGTCCCGCAACTGAGCCGCCGAATAGAACTGCAGATACTTTTCGGTGATTTTCACCGGCCTGTCGAATATACCTTCGGTCACACGGCATTTCAGACGACTGCCGCGCAAATCGCACCAAAAATTTGTGGTCCCCGGACCCGCTCTCCGGAATGTGAACCCATGGCCCTCGTTCTCTTCCGTCGCCTCACCCTGATTGTCATCGTCTCGGCCCTGACGACGATGGTTCTCGGACCGTGGGTGCGCGCCGCCGAAGCCGGCCTGGCGTGCCCCGACTGGCCGCTGTGCAAAGGCCAGGTGATTCCGGACGTTTCCGACTATCAGATTTTCTTAGAGTGGTTTCACCGGGTGGTGGGCGGGGTCACGGCGCTCGCGCTGCTCGGCTGGATCTATATGCTCGCGCGACGTCGCGAACTGCGCGAAGCTTTCCTGTGGTGGGGGCTCCTGGCCATCGCTTTGATGATCAATCAGATTCTGCTGGGCGCGCTGACCATCACCGAACAGCTCGACGCCTACGTCGTGAAATCGCATCTCCTGAACGCGCTGTTATTTTTAAGCGTGCTCGTTTATATCCATCGCAAGATCGGAAGAATACTCGGCGACACCCCGCGCATGGTCGCTCTACCCGATCGGGTTTCGCAAATCGCCGCGGGCGTATTTCTGGTCGCGCTGTTTTTGCAGCTCTTTCTGGGCGGCCGGGTGAGTACGAATCACGCGGGGCTGGTCTGTCCCTCGTTTCCCGCCTGCTATCATGAACAGGAAATTCTCGCGGACGGGACACAGCAAAGCCGCCCGGTGTACTTTCCGCCGATGATCGGCAATATTGAAAAGCATATCACGCACCGCCTGATGGCGTACGCGCTGACATTGGGAGCGATCGGTCTTGTGATTCTATCGGCGCGGCGAAACTGGCTGGAACCCGGGCGGCGCCTGAGCTATATTATCTTCGGGGCGATCATCGTTCAAATCGTGGTCGGGGTGATCAATGTACTCTATCGCGTTCCGATCGCGGTGACCGTGCTGCATTCGGCGGTGGCGTACTTTATCTATATCTCGTCGTTTATATTATGGCTGGAGCTGAGTTTTGACCGCCGACGCACGAACTGAATCACAGAGCCCGGATCATCTGGAGGCGAGCTCCGGAATGGAACAGGCCCGGAATGTACAGCCGGGCGAGCAGTCCGTGGCGCGCGATCTGGCGCTGCTGCTCAAGCCGACTCTCGGCGCCTCGATTCTTTTTACGATTATTCCGGGCCTGTTGCTCGGACCGCAGCTTCCGAATGCCGGCCTGATCTTCTTTACGATGCTCGGCACTTATCTGGTGGCCATCGCATCGTTTGCTTATAACCAGCTGCTCGAAATTCCCACCGACGGCATCATGGAACGTACGCAAAACCGGCCGCTGCCCGCCGGACGCTTCCAGCCCTTCACCGTACATCTGATCGGCTCCAGCCTGCTGGGCCTCGGCATGTTCCTGTTGGTGATGTACGTCAACGCTCTGGCGGCCCTGGCGGCGCTCGCGTCGTTTCTCTGGTACGTTTTTATCTACACCGCCTGGCTCAAACCGCGTTCGCCGCTGAACACCGTGCTCGGCGGCGCGGCCGGATCGATCGGCCCGCTAATCGGCGAAGCGGCCGCTTCGGGGCAGATCACCCTCGAAGGCTGGATGATGTTCCTGATTCTGTTTTTGTGGCAGCCGCCGCATTTCTGGTGTCTGGGCATTAAATACCGCGACCAGTACGCGAAGGCCGGGCTGCCGATCCTGCCGGTCGCGAAGGGCGTCGCGACGACTCTAAACCAGATGATCTTTTATCAGGTCCTGCTATTGCTGTCGATCTTCAGCATGTACTATCCGCTGGGCATGGCCGGCGAAGTCTTTTTGATCCCCGCCTTCGGCTTCGGCTGTCTGGTGCTGTACTTTATGTTGCGCATGCGCACGAAATTCGAAAGCCAGCGGGACGCGGAAAGCGCCGATCCGGTCGCCGGCCACGGTCCCGCCGCGGGCCACGGGCTTTCGCCGTTGAAAATATTCTTTCTGACCATTTTGCATATGTTGATCTGGCATCTCGCTCTGGGCGCCGACATCTACCTGCGACGCTGGCTGTGATGGGCCAGTTCGCGTAAGCCGACTACTCAAACTATTCTCAAACTACTATGGAGATTTATTCGCATCCCTATCGCCGCACGACTGGTCGACTGAGCGTTACGCTGAACCGGCGGGCAAACGACAATTACGAGCTGATTGTCGATACTCTCAAAGACGCGCCCGGGACTCTCTATCGACTCTGCGCGGTGCTCTTTCGCCACGATTGGGACGTGCAGAACGCGGAGATCTGCACTATGGAAAATCTCCAGGTGGTGGATCGCTTCTTGATCAGCCCCGCGTCGCGCGAAGAAGTCGACGAAATCAAATTCGAAGAGATGATGAAAGATTTCGAACATCTGCTCTTCGAAAATCTGGACGTGTCTGCTTACGTCGCCGGACGCCAGGGTGAGATTCGCGCCACGCCCGGAGCCGGCGAGCCGACCGGGACCGCCGATGTTCGCTATACGAAAGAGAGCAATCGGGGCCACCTGATTTTGATCGGTCAGGACCGCCCCGGGCTCTTGCTGGATATCGCGGGAGTCTTCGCGCAACGCGAAATCGATATTCTCGAAGCCCAAATTGAAACCACGGCTGAGGGCCAGGCCCGCAACGACTTCCTGATCAATCCGACCGACACTCGCTTTGAGGACGCGGAGTTTCGCGCGCAACTTGAGCGGGAATTACGCCCCCTGCTTTAGCATTCACAACAGCATCCACAATAACACCCGGGCGTTTTCGGCCGGGCGCGAAGCTTACTCAATAAACACCGCACCCGTCGGCGCGCTTTCCATTCGTTCTAAAGTGGCCAGAATAATCTCGATCATTTCCGCGGGCCGGTTCCATAAAATGAAATGATCTTCGTCGGCGTAGCGATGCACCGCGACCCGCGCGGCCTGCAGACGGCCGCGTGCGAAGTCGACGTTCGCCACCGGAACCAGGCCGTCCTCTTCGCCGTGGACTAAAGCGACCGGACCGCGCACAGAATCCCAGCGCTCGAGAATCGCTTCGAGATCGCCGCGCAGCGGTTTCAGCTCCTGATTGCTCACGTCCCAGGCCGCCGGCAATATGAATCGCACCAGCGCCCACTCCGCCGCCTGATTGAACCAGCGCCATTCCTCTAAAGCGGGGTCCACCGACGCGGCGATCAGTACCATCCCGCCGACCTTTTCCGGATAGTCCAACGCCAGCTGGACCGCGACCGGACCGCCGTACGAATGCCCGACCAGCAGCACCGGACGGCTTTCGTTTTCGAGAATCGGCCCGAGCAAGCGCGCCTGGGCGGCGAGCGAAGGTACCGGCCGGCCGGCATTGGAGGCTCCATAACCCGCACGATCGACCGCGACCAGGCGAGCGGAGCGCAACAATACCGGGCTCTGTAAATAATCGATATAAGCGCTCCAGCCCCCCGGTGATCCGTGAATAAAAACGATCAATGGCTGCTCGTCGTCCGAAGCCGCGGGCGCGCCCCGATCAGCCTCGCCAGTAGCCGCCGGCTTCGCCGTCGCAGTTCTTTGCGACCCGACGCTCACATACGCCATGGTGCGCCCGTCGACGGAGTACTCCGCGAACTCGGGCGCGTGCTCCGGCGGGAAACCGGCGCGGGCCTCTTCGCGACTCATGTGAAAATTACAGCCGGCCAGAACCGCAAGTCCGGCGACCATAAGTCCGACCCGCGCGTACCGCCGCGCCACGGAACTGGCTCGCCCAAACCGCGACGTAACTTCGCCGCACTCGATGCCGCGGCGCAGTGTATGTCTGTGTGGTTTGCTGTGTATATTCGGGCGCATACGATCGCCGGTCCGGCCTGTACAGCTTCGCGATTTCCAGGCGAAACGGAAACTGTTTTGCTTGTAGGGACTCAGGCGCCGCCGACTCTGGCCGGGCATGTCGACGTCGATCTGGCATACGCTGCGCATCGCCGCCGGTCCGCTGCTGGCCCTGATCATTCTCGCCTTCACGGACCTGGATCCGGGGCGGCCGCTGGTAACGCGCACCGCCGCCGTCGCCGCCTGGATGGCCGTGTGGTGGCTGACCGAAGCGGTACCGCTCGCGGCCACGGCCCTATTGCCCCTGGCGCTCTTTCCCATGCTGGGCGTCGCGCCCGGCAAAGAGATCGCCGGCGCCTATATCAACTCCACGATCTTTTTGTTTCTCGGCGGTTTCCTGCTGGCCCTCGCCATGGAACGCTGGGATCTGCATCGCCGCATCGCATTGTTGATCATCGGCGTGGCCGGCGGGCGACCCGACGCTTTGATCCTGGGTTTCATGGCTGCGGCGGCGCTGCTCTCCATGTGGATTTCCAACACGGCCACGGCGATTATGATGCTGCCGATGGCGCTGGCCATTCTCAGCCGGCAGGATTCGCAGCATCCAGATCGATCGGCCGGGCCACCCGGAGCGCATCCGGACGCGAAAGCGCCGCCGCCGGGATTGACCGCCTGCCTGCTCCTGGGCATCGCCTACGCCGCGTCGATCGGCGGAATCGCGACGCCGGTGGGCACGCCGCCGAATTTAATTCTATTACGAATCTACAGCATCAGCTTTCCGGACGCGCCGCCGTTGAGCTTCGGTCAGTGGATGTTTATGGGCCTGCCCTTCGCATTCGTAATGGTCGGCATCACCTGGCTGATGCTGACGAAGGTCCTGTACCGCCGCGCCCTGAGCCGCGAACCGGAGATGGACGCCTCCGCTCTGCGGGCGGAATACCGCGCGCTCGGTCCGATGAGCCGCGAAGAGCGCTCGATTCTCATCGTATTCGTCACGACGGCGCTGCTGTGGTGCTTTCGCACCGACATTCAAATCGGAGATTTTGTTCTGCCGGGCTGGTCGGGCCTGCTCGCGACGGGTACGAATATCGACGACGGCACGGTGGCGATCGCGCTGGCGCTCACGCTCTTTTTGATTCCGGTGTCCCCGGCCGTACGCGAAAAGCATCCCGAGCGACCGGCGACGATTCTCGACGGCCAGGTCTTCAGGCAAATCCCCTGGTCGATCGTGCTGCTCTTCGGGGGGGGCTTTGCGCTGGCGGGCGGCTTCGTTTCCGGCGGCCTGGCGCAGTATCTGGTCGGCGGTTTCGGAGAAATCGGCGCGTTGCCGGTGCTGCTGGTCGTCGCGCTGATCGCCTTCGGCATGACTTTCTTAACCGAGCTGACTTCCAATACGGCGAGCACGCAGATGGTCCTGCCGGTGCTCGCCGCCGCGGCGATATCCCAGCAGATTCACCCGCTGCTGTTCATGTTGCCGGCGACTCTGGCCGCTTCGATGGCGTTCATGATGCCGGTGGCCACGCCGCCCAACGCGATCGTATTTTCCAGCGAACGCTTGCGGGTGATCGACATGGCCCGGGCCGGACTATGGCTCAATCTGCTGGGTGTGCTGCTGGTTACGGCCTGCGTCCTCTGGTTCGCGAGCGCCGTCTTTCAATTCCAGGCTTTCGGCAATGCCGCGCCTCCCGCCTGGCTGCCCCCGGCGCCGGAATAAACGCCGCTACACTATAAACGCTATTATACTTTAAGTTCCACCGGCCGGCCCAGCGCGATAGAAACGCCGGCCTGGCTGACCCGTGTGCGGGCGCCGTACGCTAAAAACTCGACGCCCGCACGTCGCGCGTCCCGGGCCAGACGCGCGTATTCAGGATCGATGTCTTCAGCCAGCGCCAGTCGACTCCCATCCGATCGTTGAATCACGAATAGGAGCGCCGCCCGATGGCCGGCTCGACGCGCGGCAATCAGCGCCCGCAGATGCCGCTGGCCACGTTCGGTCACCGAATCCGGGAAACCATAAACTCCGGACCGCAGCAGGCTCACGCTTTTAACTTCTAAGAAGCAATCTTTAAGGCGAAAGCGCCCGGCCCGATTCCCGAGATAAAAATCGAAACGCGTACGCCGCTCACTGGAACGCGCCGTTTCAAAATATACTTCCTGCCGCAGTTCACGGTAGCCGGCGAATTCAGGCAGGCGCTCCAATTCCAGAGCTTCGCGCACCAGCGCGTTCGCCCGGGCGGGGTGTACGCCGATCCAGCAGCGGCCGCTGTGGATAAATTCGAGCCCGTACTCCAGCTTGCGCCGGGGATCGGTATATTGCGCAAGCAACACTCGCCGGCCGGGCTGCGCCACGCTGAGCATCGAACCCGGATCGGGACAGTGTGCGGTGACGCGTTCTCCACCGGCTTCCAGTTCCACGTCGGCGAGAAATCGCTTATAGCGGCGCAGCAGCCTGCCACGAACAATCTTATGTTTAATTTTCATGAGCCCGGTCCGACCCCGCCGCGAAAGGCCCGTCGGGGTTGGACGAAATATAGTTCCCTTCTCGCAAACCGTCGCATTTCAGATATTTTTTCCGGAATGTAGATGACGAGCCCGGACGCTCGCGCGAATCTTCCATTCGAGTCCGGCCCGCATTCGTTTATCGTCGAAGCAATCCACTCGCGGGCCGCAAGCAGCATGCCGGATCCACAAACAAATCGAGTCATTCGCATTCGCGTTCAGGCCGCCGATGACGTCAGTTATCACGGCGCCATCATAATGACGCCGGACGGCCAGCAGGTCAAAGAACACCACGCGCTTGCCGGCGACTACGGCGAAATTCGTTCCTACCAACCCACCGATCCGGTCAAAAACTTTATCGGTATGAAAGAGACGCTGCTGTTTAACGAGAAGGCGGACAAATCACGTACGCAGGATTTCGATCGCCTGTTAGCGCGAATCACCAGAAATATCGATTTTGTAGATAGATTTCGCCTGCTCTTAAAAGACACCGTCAAGGAACGCCAGGCGGAAAGAATCAAGTACGACATCCACATGGAAATCGGCGGCAGCCTGGGAATCAAAGATCCCGACGTACAGATTCTCCTACAACCGATGAGCTGGGACGATCCCGACAATCCCGAAGACCCCGCCGCGGATTCTGAAGGCGCCGGCGCCGAAGACGGCTCCGCTACAGAAGAAGCCACCGGTCCCGATCTGAGTCAGCACATCGCGATGACTTTTATCATCTCGCCGTCGACCGGTACGCCTCTCGCTCAACTGGCGGCGGAGACCGCCATCGTCGTGCGCTTCGCGGACCCCGACGAAGAGCAGACTTCGAATTATATGATCGAACAGGGATTGAAGACCGCGCCGCTGCCGGAGTCCCCGGACGAAGAAGCGATCGCTCCGATGGCCGGCGACGGACTGCTACCGGACGACAGCACTCCCGCTCCGAAAAACGAAATCGAAGCGATCGTCCAGAGCATGGACGAGCAGCCGGACGGCAAGACCCTGGTCTACCTCAAGCTTCCCGGCGAACGCGACGCCTTTATATTGGAAGAAGAAAAGAGCATCAAGGTCCGCACTGTCGAAGAAAGCAAACCGCAGACGGAAGAGCACGCCGACGGGCAGTCCGGAAGCGACGCCGCCAATCGCGATGCCGCCGCTCGGGGAAGCTCCGGCGGCAGCGGATCCTTTCCCATACTGGCAATCGCGGGGGCGGCAGCGCTCTTTCTGATTCTGCTGGCTTTTTTTCTTGCATAATTCGGGCATCGCCCCAGGCTACCTCAAAATACTTACCGACCGGTCAGAATGACCGCCAAGCGAGGCCTGCCATGAAATTCGAATCTTCCGCCGCCCGTATCGGGGTTATGCCGCTTCCTGCCGATCCGGCCAATCGCACGGGGCAATCCGCCAATCTGCCCGTGCCCGTCTTTCATACCCGGCTCAAGGTGCGCTGGAACGAGCTGGATGCCAACGGCCACGTGAATAATATGTATTATCAATCGTACTTCGATCAGGCCCGCATCGAAGCCTTTGAGCAGGCCGGCCTGAGCATCGCCGCTTTACGCGAGCGCGGCATTGGGCCGGTCATCTTCAAGGCCGAGCTCGACTATAAGCGCGAGCTGAAGCATCCCGATTCGATTACAATCAGCACCTGGGTCGAGGAACACCGCCGGTCCCGGGGAGTGCTGGCCCAACAAATCGAAAGCGATCGCACGGGTGAGATCGTTTGCCGCGCTCGTTTCCACGGCGTTTTCATGGATCTGGCGGCTGGCCGGCCCCTGCCCTTTCCGCAGGAACTCACGAACGGAGCTGCCATCCTGCCTGATTACCGGCTCTGAGGTTCTGCAAAGATCATCAGCCCTCCCGGGGACACCTGCGACAAATCCCTATAAAACCTATCGGAATGGTAGGATAAAAGAGTGGTCGGATTTTGAGACTCGAATTTCTCTGACTGGAACGAGGTTGCATTCAGAAGGGGTCTCATAAAATCGGCCGTACCGTCCTTTCCCCTCGGCCGGTGTCGCCCACCCGCTGGATGCAGCGGCGAAACCCGCGAACGAAATTCGACGCAGTCCGGCCGCGGCCGGGCCATTCATTCATATTCAGGAACAAGACGCATATGACCACCACCATCCAGGAAGCCGAATTCGGCCGCGAAGTCCGCGAGGAAACCGTCGACTCGGCCATCATTCGGTTTTGCGGAGACTCCGGCGACGGCATGCAGCTCACCGGAACCCAGTTCACGAAAACCACAGGCGTGGCCGGCAACGACCTGATGACCTTCCCGGATTTTCCGGCGGAGATTCGTGCGCCCCAGGGAACTCTGGCCGGGGTTTCGGGATTCCAGATCCACTTCGCCGGTCACGACATCCACACGCCCGGCGACGCGGTCGACGTGCTGGTGGCGATGAACCCCGCCGCGCTCAAGGCGAACCTGAAAGACCTCAAATCCGGCGGCATCCTGATCGCCAACACCGACTCCTTCGACGACCGCAATCTGGCCAAGGTCCAGTACGAAAGCAATCCGCTCGAAGACCCCGATCTCGCCCAGAAGTACCGGCTGATCCAGGCGCCGATTACCAAGATGACCCGCGGCGCGATCGAAGAGCTGGAACTCGATCTGCCGAAGCACCTCATGGACCGCTCGAAGAATTTCTTCGCCCTGGGCATCACCTACTGGCTCTTTCACCGCGACCTGAGCACGACCTCCACCTGGATTCGCGCGAAATTCAAAGGCAAGGACGATATCATCGCGGCCAACGAGAAGGCCGTCAAAGCCGGCTACTATTTCGCCGAGACGAGCGAACTCTTCGCGACCCGGTACGAAATCGCCGAAGCGAAATTTCCTCCCGGAAAGTACCGCAACATCAACGGCGCGACCGCGCTCTCCCTGGGATTGGTCGCCGGTTCGCAGCTCGCGGACCTGCCCGTATTTTTTGGAACCTACCCGATCACTCCGGCTTCCGAGATTCTGCACGAGCTTTCGCGCCACAAAAACTTCGGCGTCAAAACCCTCCAGGCCGAAGACGAAATCGCGGCGGTGTGTTCGGCGATCGGCGCTTCGTACGGCGGCGCGATCGGGGTTACGGCGTCGTCCGGTCCTGGCATCTGCCTGAAGCTCGAGGCGATCGGTCTGGCCGCGATGACCGAGTTGCCGCTGATCATCATCAACGCGCAGCGCGGCGGACCTTCGACCGGCCTGCCGACCAAAACCGAACAGGGCGATTTACTCCAGGCGCTCTACGGCCGCCACGGCGACAGCCCGATCCCGGTCATCGCGGCGTCGACTCCGGGCGACGCCTTCGAGTGTTCGGTCGAAGCCGTGCGCATCGCCCTGAAATTCATGACGCCGGTCTTTTTGATGACCGATCTGTATTTGATCATGGGTTCGGAGCCCTGGCAGATTCCGGAAGTCGATGGTCTGGAAAAGATCGCGCACAATCGCATCACAGCCGGCGAAGAGCGCGGCGACTTCGAGCTGCTGCGTCGCGATCCGGAGACGATGGCGCGCCGCTGGCCGGCGCCCGGCGATCCCGGATTCGAACACCGCATCGGCGGTCTGGAAAAACATGAGCTGACCGGTAATGTAAACTACGATCCCGACAACCACGAGCAGATGATGCTCACCCGTCGCGCGAAAGTCGACAATATCGCGAATTTCATTCCGGATCAGGAAATTGACGGCGATCCGGAAGGCAAGCTGCTCGTATTGGGCTGGGGATCGACCAAAGGTTCGATTCGCGCCGCCGTCCAGCAACTGCGCAAGCAGGAAGGCCTGAATATTTCGCACGCGCACGTGCGTTATCTGAATCCCTTCCCCAAAAACCTCGAAGAGATTTTGAATAAATTCGAAACCGTGCTCGTGCCGGAACTGAATATGGGACAGCTCTCCACGCTGATCCAGTCGAAATATCTGCGCAAAGTCGAGAGCATGACCAAGATCAAAGGCAAACCTTTCCTGGTCAGCGAACTGAAAGCGAAGATTCGCGAACTCCTGTAAAAAAAAGACGACAGCCGGCGCGATCGGGCGCGTAAAACCTCGATGAATTCGAGAATCCGCCCGATCGAGAAAATATTATAATTAAGATCACATCACTTCAGATACGGAAAACACAATGAGCGCACCATTAACCAAAAAAGATTTCGTCAGCGATCAGGAAGTCCGCTGGTGTCCGGGCTGTGGCGACTACGCGATTCTCGCCGCAATCCAGAAGACCATGCCGGATCTGGGAATCCCGAAAGAGAAGATCGTATTCGTTTCGGGCATCGGCTGCTCGTCGCGCTTTCCGTATTATATGAATACGTACGGCTTTCATACGATTCACGGCCGCGCGCCGGCGATTGCGACCGGACTCGCTGCGGCTCGCCCGGATCTATCTGTATGGGTCATCACCGGCGACGGCGACGGGCTGTCGATCGGCGGAAACCATTTGATTCACGCGATTCGCCGCAACGTAAACCTGAACATTCTTTTATTTAACAATCAGATCTACGGCCTGACCAAAGGCCAGTATTCCCCGACCAGCACCCCGGGCACGCGCTCGAAATCGACGCCTTACGGCTCGCTGGACGCGCCTTTTTCGGCAACTTCGGTCGCGCTCGGCGCGGGGGCAACCTTCGTCGCGCGTACTTACGATAAAGACGCCAAACACATGGGCGAAGTCTTCAAGCGCGCATACGAACACAAAGGCACGAGCTTTGTCGAAATCTATCAGAACTGCGTGATCTTTAACGACGCGGTCTTCGAGCCGACCATCGGAAAAGAAAACAAAGCCGAAAACGTGGTCTTTTTGAAAGACGGCGAAAAGCTGGCCTTCGGTAAAGAATTAAACAAAGGCCTGGCTTTAGACGCGAGCATGTCGCCGACCGTGACCGAAGATCTGGGGCAGGCGATCGTACACGACGAAAAGAACCCCTCGCCGGGTTACGCTTTCTTTTTGAGTCAGCTGACGAGCCCGAGTTTTCCCGAGCCGATGGGCGTCTTTCGAGATATTCCGAAACCCTCGTACGAACTGGAAATGCAGCGCCAGGAAGATGAAATCACCGCGAAGCTCGGCAAGGGCGATCTGAAGCAGCTGCTGAACGCCGGCGACACCTGGGAAATCACTTAAGCATCGGCATCTCAATAAGAATGCGAAGGCCGCTGGCGAAACCCGGCTTCGCGGGTCAGCCACTTCCGAAGCGTGCGCGGCGATACGTCGCGGTTCCGGCCGGGCAGCCGCAGACGCCGCCAGTACCAGAATTCGCTCGATTCTTCCCGCGCTTCCGGATCGCGTAAAAAAACGAGCAGGTTCTCCGCCCGCGAAGCCGCGACGTACAGCACGCGAATCTCCTCATCTGTCGGTGGAGGATGCGCCCCGGCGCCCGCCGTCCAGCCGCCCATCAGATCCACGAATACGACCGGGAATTCCAGGCCCTTCGCCTTGTGAATGGTCAGGACCTGCTCCGGGGCGAAACCCGCGCGAATCCAGCAAGATCGACGGTAATTCGTCCGCACGAGAATACGAAACTCCTGCGAGAGCTTGCCGGTTTCGGCGGACAGCTCGAAGCTCCGGGATAGCTCGGCCGCGAGGCGGCTCTCGTCTCCGGCGTACAGGCTGTACCCCAGCACGGGCAGACCAGGCCCATGACCGCGGACGGCCCGCACCCGCTTGCGCAGCTGGCGGCGGGAAGATCGAATCAGGCGATTTCCCAGGCGCACGATCGGCCGCAGGCTGCGATAGTTTTCAGACAGACGAAAGACGCGTACGCCTTCGAAGCTGCGGCGAAAGTCCAGAAAGGGACGCACGGTCGCGCCGCGAAAGGCGTAGATCGCCTGCCAGTCGTCGCCCACGACCGTCAGCCGCCGGGGTCGCAAAAGCTGCAGGAACTCCAGTTGATCCGGATCGGTATCCTGAAATTCGTCGACGATCACCAGCGGAAAGCGCGCGCGCAACTCGACGAAACCGGGGGCGCCCGCTCGCAAACCCGCGAGCATTTGCTGCACCAGATCGTCGTATTCCAGGAGTCCGGTCGCTCGTTTGTAGGCCCGGTACCGGCGAAAGACTCCTGCGGCCGCTTCGGGAAAGAGCGCGCGAAAACGCTCCGGCTGCTGGAAGAGCATCGCGTACGGAATGCCGCCGGTATCGAATTCGCCGGCCTGCAAGCAGTCGCGCAAAAACGCTTCGCGCTCTTCGTCACTGATCACGCGGAGCGGCGCCGCTTTCGCGCCGTTCGCGGCCTGACCATTCCTGATCGTGCGAAGTCTGGCGAGCCAGCGAAAACAAAACGAATGAAAGGTCGACACCTCGACCCACGACCTGAGATCCGCGGGCAAACGCGCCCGCAGCTCCGCGACCGCCCGGCGACTGAAGCTCAACAACAGAATGCGACGGTCGTCGCCGAACACGCCGCATTCGCCTGCCCGGTCGCTGCGCAACGCATATTCAATCGCGCCGATGACAGTGCGGGTTTTTCCGCTGCCGGCCGCGGCGACCACCTGCCGGACGCGCGCATCCGAGAGAATCACCCGCAACTGCGCCGCGGAATAAGCTCGCAGGTACTCCGGCTCCGGATTCGGCGGCCGCGACCTGTGCTTTTCGAAATGCCCGGAGGAAATGGCTCCAGCCTCGCTCTGATTCGCCTGCATATACTCGTCGCGCTCCCTGCTATACGAAGGCCGGACACAACGCCGATCGTTCCGTTTTTTTTGCGGAACGCCGCACAGGCGCGCCACCCTCTCCAGTAGCCTCGCGAGCCGGGGCGCAACAAGGAGACACAATATGCAAAACATCGCACAGATCTATCTGGACGGAAATCTGACAGCGGATCCGGAAAGCCGAGAGGTACGCGGAAATAAAACGCTCACGACCTTTCGCGTAGCCGCGAACCACGACTGGAACAATAAGGACGGCAACAAGATGGTCAGCTACTTCGGCGTGGAATGCTGGGATAAGCTGGCCGAGAACTGCGGTCGCTTCTTAAAGAAGGGCGATCACGTCACGCTGATCGGCGACCTGCGCCAGGACCGCTGGAAGGACGCCGAAGGACAGTCGCGCAGCTCGGTGAAAATCGTCGCACGCTACGTTCGCTTCGACGCGCTGCGTCCGAAAAAGAGCGAGACCGAGAACGAAACGACCGCCGCGACCGGGGCTCCGCAGCAGACCGCCCGACCGGATGCAGCGGTGCAAACGGAAAGCGCGGCGGCCTGAGACCGACTGCCTCCCGCTTTCCGGCGGGTTCGCCGAAGAAACGCCCGGCGTACAACGCGGAATCGGCCATGACCCGCCGGGCCGTAAACGGCTCGCGCCGCTCCAGGCAAAAGCGAAGAGCGGCGCGAGCCGGTGAAGGCCGGGCATGCATAAACCACAAAAAATACAAGCTAAGCAGAATCGCGGCGCCGGGGGGTAACGCGCCCGGAGTAGTTCGGGGTAATGTGGTTTCAGTCAAAGGGATTCAAAAAAACTATTTTCAGGTCCAAAGAGGATTCAACAATGCCGCAACCGAATTTTCGGAAATCCAGCGCATGCCCGAAACTGATTTGAAATCCCTCGACCTGTTCGCCCTGGGAAATTCAGATATGGAGCGCATGGATCGCATCGATCTGGAAATGGATCTGGGCGATCTGGAGATGAAAGACCAGATCACCGACTCCTTCGACGATCTAATCCAGGCGCAGCGCTACCGCACCGGCAATCTTTTCGATTTGACCAAAGCCCGGCTGCTGCTGAAGGCCGGCGGCCAGCTGCGTTTGGTCAACACCTATCCCGGTCCCTACGACGCAATCTACCTGCGCAATCTGGACATCCTGCTGACCAAGGCGGGCTTCACCGACCTCCAGACCCGAGCCGTGGACGGCGTCTTGCTGGTCAGCGCGACCCGCCGGCCGGTGATTACAAAGCAGTACCGCTTCAATATGACCTTCCGGGAGCTGATCAAACCGGCCGACATAATGCGAACCCATGAATTCGCAAAAGAAATATTCTATTACAAAGACAATAACTACGACATAGAGCTGAGCCGGCAGTTCGACTTAAACTCGGACGTCTTCGCGGTCTTCGACGGCTCGGACGAGCTGGTCAGCCTGGGCCGGGTGCACGCCCGCGTGCCTGGATACTATCCGCCTTTCATGTACGCGGAGATCACCGATACCGGAGAGCACGTGCGGATTCCGCCGCGTTTCGAGCGCCTGCTGGAAGTTATGTCGGTTTACCGCGAGGGGAAATTCGGCGTCATCGCCTTCAAGCGATTGATCGAGGATCTCTTTCAGTACGGCTACGAAGTCGCTCACTATGACAGCGTCTGGACCACATACGACGCCTCGGATCAATACACGGGTACATATTATAAAAATCGTTTTTTGTTTGAAGAATTCGGCGTACGGCTTTCGTATCGGGACTTCGGCGGCGAATGGAACCTGATCTACTCCGATCAGGTGAAAGAAAACTGCGAAAACCGGGAATCCCTCTTTCGTTAATCCTTCATGCAAACCAGGGCTCAAAAATCGGATCAGCTCGAGCGGTACAAATTCGAAATATCCGAGACCATGCACCGGATCAATCGTCTGGTGATTCCGCCCTACCTGCTGTTGATTTCTTATCTGGCGGTCTTCGCCGATCATCTTAACTATCCCCGCTTTTCCGACGATATGTTCGTGGGCCGCGCGGTTTCGATGGCGACTTCGGCGATCGCCCTGATCACCAGTGTGCTGGCGGTCTGGCGGCCGGCTCTGCAGAAGCAGGGCTCGTTCACCGGTATCGTGACCATGTCCGGCGTGGCCTTCATGATCACGCACTTCGCGGCGGTCATGCAGAATCATTTCTCGGCGCAGACGGCCTGGATCGTCGGCAATATTATCATCGGCGGCCTGTACCCGGTGGGTTTCTTCTGGTCCACGGGCATTCTGCTCGTGTCTTATATCTATTACCTGGGCATGTATCTCGGCGTCAAACAGGGACCGATGGATCTGCAATTCCAGATGACCCTGCTCAACTCCGGCATCGCGGGGGTCACCGCCCTCGCCATCAAGTACGGATTCATCGCCATTCGAAAGCGGGAATTCTTTTCCCGGGTCCGCCTCGAACAGGCCAACCAGCAGATCGCGCTGCTGAACGATCAACTCAAAGACGACAACCTGCGCATGTCCCACGAACTCGACGTCGCGCGCAAAATTCAGCACATCGTATTGCCTTCGGGCGACGAATACCGCGACTTCGCCGATCTGGACATCGCGTGCGTGATGGTCACCGCGGACGAAGTCGGCGGCGACTACTACGACATCATTCGCTTCGACGGACAGCAAGCGCTCAATTATTCGGTCGACGACGCTGTCGGTAATGCCGACGGCAACGGCGCGGGCGGGGCGCACGGACCGGCGCAGCAGGGCGAAGCGGATCGCGATTTTCGAACCGGCGGCTTGATCGCCATCGGCGACGTGACCGGCCACGGACTCAACTCCGGCGTGCTGATGATGATGGTGCACGCGACCCTGCGCGCCCTCTCCGAAATTGAACGCCGCGATCTGAAGACCATCTATCGCGTGATTAACAAGATTCTTTACGATTTTCGCATCAAAACCGAAGACACCCGCATCATGACCCTGGCCCTGCTCAGGTATTTCGGCGACGGACGTTTCGCCCTCACCGGCGAACACGAGTGCATTTTACGCATCAGGAACGTTCAGCCCGGTAGCGCCGCCGCAGTCGCTGCAAAAGACTCCGCTCAGGGCGAGCGGTCGGTCGCCGCGCGAATTCAGGCGGCGGCTCCGGAGTCCGCTTTTGAAATCATGCCGATCGAATATGGAATATATGCGGGACTCGAAGCCCGCATCTCCGACGAATACCTGAAGATTCACGAATTCGATCTTGAGCCGGGCGAAACCATCATCTTATACACCGACGGCATCACCGAAGCCGAGAACGCAGCGGGCGTAGAATTCGGACAACACGGCATCATCAACGCCGCCTGTCGCGCAGCCGCCGAATTCGCGACGAGCACGCGGGCGGCCGGTTCCTCCGCAGCGCTCGACGGAATTCAAGAGGTGGAAGCGGCGGCCGACCCGGAACCGGACGGACCGGCCCGCAGAATCTGCGACGCCGTTATGCGGGCCGCCCGCGAACACTCCGGCGCCGGCGATCACGAAATTCTCGACGACTACAGTCTCGTCGTCATTCACCGTCGCTCACCCCTGCGACGGCGCTCGTCCTGAGACGACGGTCGGCGGCAGCGGCGGGGCGATAGTATTTACGAAAGAGAAACAGATAAAGAAAAACAGAAGGCGATTGCGAAACAGAGGAACGACCAGGGGCGCGGAAATGAAACGCCGGACCGCCTGGATCGACAGAACCGACACCAGAGAGATTCCGAGAGTACCATGGAAACACAAGTGAACACGCCGCCAGGCGGCCCGGGGAATCCGGATGGGCAGCAGACGCTCGATTTGCATCTGGGCGATGCGATCGATTGGGACGGGAATACGGAGAATTTCTTTTCGATCTCCTTTTTGCCCATCGATATCTTCGACCACTGGGACCGCTGCGGTGATATCGCCGATTTCGTCGCCACATACTTTCAGTACAATTTTCAGCGACCGGCCAGCCAGAATATCATCTCGACAGTCGTCAACGAGCTGATTGAGAACGCGGTGAAATACTCACGCAACAAATCCTCGCCTGTCCAGATCGAGATCCGTAAACGCCAGGAACACCTGCTTTTAAGGGTCACCAACCTGATCCCCCGCAATCAGCGCGACCACTTCGTCGCCATCTGCCAGGCCCTTTTCGAGCGCGACCTGGAGGAGCTCTATCTGGAGAAGCTCACCCGGGGCCAGCAGGACCACACCTATTCCGGGATCGGCCTGATCCTTTTGAAAAAGGACTACGAGGCACTGATCGGGGTTGACTTCTTTCATACGCAGGAAAATACATTAAAAGTGGAAATTTCGCTGGAAATGAGTGTCAAATAACCGGGAAGGTTCTGGAGATCCGTAAACGATGAAATTGGAGCACGAAAACTACTCCGCGGAATTGATCGAAAACAACACCGTGCGGCTCAGCGGGACCTTTCGCCTGCAGGGCAAAGAGCACTATCTGGAGATCATGAGCCTGCTGGAGAACGCCATCAAGCTGGCGGACGGCGCCCTGACCATCGATCTCACCGATCTGAACTTCTTAAACAGCTCCGGCATCTCTTCCCTTTCCATTTTCATCATTCAGGCGCGCGAAGCGGGTCATAAAAAAATCAAAATCATCGGTTCCGATAAACATTCCTGGCAGGCGAAGTCGCTCAAGAATTTTCAAAAGCTCTGGAAGAACATCGAAGTCGAAGTACGCAGCGCCTGATTGCGACGCTGTCGCTCTTCGCACGCCTCAAACACAACAACGTTCAGCTCCCATTTCCCGAATCGAAACATACTGAAATACGCGTCGCTTTCCTGGCGGTTTCGCGCCTTTTCGCGCACACTTAACTTGCCAGAAAACGAAGGCTGCATGGAATATGGTCGGCGATGTCGCCGGACGATCAAAAACCAGAAATTCGCGCGCGCTACCGTTCCGAAATTTCAGATACGCTGCACTGGATCAATCGCCTGGCGATCCCGCCCTATCTGCTGTTGATCTCGTATCTCGCCTTCTTCGTAGACCATCTCAACTATCCCGAATTCTTTCGCGAAATGTTTGTGGGCCGCACGGCGTCCATGATCAGTTCGGCGATCGCTTTATTCGGCAGCATGCTGGCAAGCTGGTCGACTTTCTTCGAAAAACGCGGCCAGCTCATGGGCATTCTCGCGCTGGCCGGCGCGGCCTTTATGAACGCCCACTTCGCGGCGGTCATGCAGAATCATTTCTCGGCGCAGACGGCCTGGATTATCAGCAATATCATCATCGGCGGCCTGTACCCGGTGGGCTTTTTCTGGTCCGCGGGCATCCTGCTCGTGTCTTATATTTATTACCTGGGTATGTATCTCGGCGTCAAACAGGGGCCGATGGATCTGCAATTCCAGATGACCCTGCTCAACTCCGGCATCGCGGGGGTGACCGCCCTCGCCATCAAATACGGATTCATCACCATTCGAAAGCGGGAATTCTTTTCCCGGGTCCGCCTCGAACAGGCCAACCAGCAGATCGCGTTGCTGAACGATCAACTCAAAGACGACAACCTGCGCATGTCCCACGAACTCGAAGTCGCGCGCAAAATTCAGCACATCGTATTGCCGTCCGGAGAAGAGTACCGCGACTTCGCCGATCTGGACATCGCGTGCGTGATGGTCACCGCGGACGAAGTCGGTGGCGACTATTACGACATCATTCGCTTCGACGGACAGCAACCGCTGAATCGTTCGGCCGATTCGTCGGTCGATGATGCGATCGAAACTTCAGGCAGTGCCGCCGCGAATTCAGGCGGCGCGGACCGACCGGGATACGGAGCCGACTTCCAGAGCGGCGGCCTGATCGCCATCGGCGACGTGACCGGCCACGGACTCAACTCCGGCGTGCTGATGATGATGGTGCACGCGACTCTGCGCGCCCTCTCCGAAATCGAACGCCGCGATCTGAAGACCATCTATCGCGTGATTAACAAGATTCTCTATGACTTTCGCATCAAGACCGAAGACACCCGCATCATGACCCTGGCCCTGCTCAGGTATTTCGGCGACGGACGCTTCACCCTCACCGGCGAACACGAGTGCATTTTACGCATCAGGAACGTTCAGCCCGACGGTGCGGAAGAGATTCCGGAAAAGGACTCCGCTCAGGGCGAGCGGTCGGTCGCCGCGCGAACTCAGGCGGCGGCTCCGGAGTCCGCGTTTGAAATCATGCCGATCGAATATGGAATGTATGCGGGACTCGAAGCCCGCATCTCCGACGAATACCTGAAGATTCACGAATTCGATCTTGAGCCGGGCGAAACCATCATCTTATACACCGACGGCATCACCGAAGCCGAGAACGCAGCGGGCGTAGAATTCGGACAACACGGCATCATCAACGCCGCCTGTCGCGCAGCCGCCGAATTCGCGACGAGCACGCGGGCGGGCGGCTCCTCCGCAGCGCTCGACGGAATTCAATCGCCAGGAACCTCAGCGTCAACGCCCGCCGACCCGGAACCGGACGGACCGGCCCGCGGAATCTGCGACGCCGTTATGCGGGCCGCCCGCGAACACTCCGGCGCCGGCGATCACGAAATTCTCGACGACTACAGTCTCGTCGTCATTCACCGCCGCTCGCCGCCGCAACAACGCTCGCTGGAACGACACCGCTTGCAGACACGAGACGGACTTCTCTGAGGCGCCCGGCGCGGCTCCGCATCCCGGCCGGAGAGCCGCGACGATTGATTCAAATACGAAATAGAAACAGAACACATAAGTTTGAGCAGTACCATGAATACACAAACCGATCCATCGGTCCAGGGCGCACAGAGCCCCGGGCCGCCCGACCCCGATCGCAATCTGCAATTCGGCGATGCAATCGACCTGGAACGCGAAGCGGAAAACCGTTTCTCGCTCTCGCTCCTGCCCATCGATATTTTCGACCACTGGGACCGCTGCGGCGACCTGGCCGATTTCGTGGGCGGCTATTTCCAGTACAGCTTTCGCAGCGCGAACAGCCGCAGCATCGTCTCGACGGTCGTTAACGAGCTGCTCGAAAACGCCGTAAAATATTCGCGTAACAAGTCGTCCCTGATTCAGCTCGATATTCGCAAACGTCAGGAGCATATCGTCGCGCGGGTCTCCAATCTGATTCCCCGCAACCAACGCGAACATTTCATAAGCATCTGCCGCGACCTCTTCGAACGCGACCTGGAAGAACTCTATCTTGAGAAGCTCACCCGGGGCCAGCAAGACCACACCTTCTCCGGAATCGGGCTCATACTGCTAAAGAAAGACTACGAAGCGCGATTGGGTATGAACATCGTCCTGGAATCCGACGATACGATTCGCGTGGACGTGCTGGTCGATCTGGCCATCGCCTGAACAGCAAAGCGGAGGCGCATATATGAAATTAATACACGATAACTATTCCGCAGAATTGATCGGCGACGACACCGTGCGATTGAGCGGCGTCTTCCGACTCCAGGGCAAAGAACAGTATCTGGAAGTCCTGGCCCTGCTCGAAAGCGCGATCGAATCCGCCCGCGGCTCGTTAACTATCGACATGACCGGCCTGAGCTTTCTCAACAGTTCCGGGATTTCTTCGCTTTCGATCTTCGTTATTCAGGCCCGCGAAGCCGGCCACAAACATATCAAGATCATCGGCTCCAATAAATACTCCTGGCAGGCGAAGTCGCTCAAGAATTTTCAAAAGCTCTGGAAAAACATCGAAGTCGAAGTGCGCGAACACCTCGAAGAAGTCGCGCCCGGCGCTTCCTGATTCGCGGCGTTTGCTAATAAATAAAGCGCGCCTCGAGAATTGAGGCGCATCCGGTCCGACGAAAACGTTGACACAGCCCGCCCGGGGACGGCAGGCTGGAATCGCTCGCTTTTATGTCGTCCGCTCCTCCTGCTGTTCAAAGGCTGCTTTCGCGCCCCGCGCTGCTCTTCGCCTGCGTCGCGCCGCTCTTGATTCTCAAGCTGCGTTTTTATATTAACGCCGCGCCGCTCACCGGCTGGGATACCATCGGGCACGCCCGCCTGGCCGCGGTGTACCGCGGACTATTCGCCGAAGGGTATTCCCTCGGCTATGATCCAGGTTGGTTTTTCGGATTTCCGGCCTTTTATTTCTATCCCCCGGCATTCTATTTTTTCACGGCGCAGCTGTCACTCGTGCCGGGCATATCGGGGCCTCTGAGCTTTCATCTCGGAATTCTGGCGACGGTTCTCTTTTTCGCGTTCAGCTATCTGCGCGTGCTCGATCTATTCCTGCCGGCCGGGATCAAAGCCGACCCCTGGCTGGCGAGCGCCTGCGCCTGCCTGGGCCTGACCATGTATCTATCGTACGCCGGCGACGGACTGCAGGGCGTATCGCTGGTCGGCGTAATCAACGGCACGATTATTTCGACCTTCGCGCACGCCCTGGCGCTAACGGCGCTGTTTCACCTGGAATCGTATCGGCGCGCTCCAGGTAAATACCTGCATCTGATTCAATGCGTGCTGACGCTGAGCTTGCTCTTTTTTACGCACTATCTGACTACGGTTTTCTTTTATATACTGCTCGGACTGTATGCGCTGGCGAATCGGCGCCGTCTTCCCTGGCCGGCGCTCGGCGCGCTATTCCTGCTGCCGCCGTTGCTGGCTTTTCCTGTGCCCTATAACTATCTGCGCTATTCCTATTTAATGAACGGAAATGCAACGATTCAGCACTATCCGGCTCTGCTTTCGCTTTTGGGTTCGGACTTTTTTAAATCGCTCTTCGCCGACGGTTCGTATTTCGCGGCCCTTCTCAACGAGCTGGTCCTGCGTTTTAAGTGGCTCAACCTGGGACTGCTCGCAGGCTATTTGCTCGCGCTGCGCCGGAGCTTCCTGCGCCGGCGCAAACAAAGCCATATGGTTTTCCTGCTCATGGCGAGCGCGCTATTATTGTGGCTCAGCCAGGACGCCTCGTTTTCATATTTATTTCATCCGATCGGCGTGCACTGGTATCGCGTCTTCGATTTATTCTACGGCGTCTTCGTCGTGGTGGCCATCATCGGCCTGGCCGGACTCGCGAGTCGCTTTCGGCGCCGCGACGTCTGGCGCGCGCGCGTTTGCGCCGCTGCGCTCTGCGTCGTCGCGGCGTTGCGTTTCTTCTGGTGGGATCCGCTGGCGCACGAAAACTACGCGAGCGCCGAGCTGTACGCAAGCGGCCCCGATTCGAGCGCGCTCGAAGAATTCCTGAACGGCCTCGAGCCAGGTCAGCTAATTCTGCCGGAAAAGATTCGCGATAGGCGGATGTACGGCAGCCCGCACTCGCTCGATTATTTCATCCAGAAGTACGGGCATCGCAACGCCCTGGGACTGACTGTCGAGTCGGCCCTCACGCCTTCGGTGAGCTACGCCTGGCTCGCATCGGGCATGCCGCAGATTTTTCAGTGGGGGATCGATCCCGAATGGAACCGCCGGCTGTACGAAAACGCCGGCCCGCAGGAAATTCAGCGCGGCCTGGCGGACTATCTGCGGCGGGCGGGAGTCGATTATGTACTCGCCCGCACGCCGGAAGCCTTCGCCTATCTTCGCGAGTTCTTTCCACTGGCTTTCCCCGAAAGCTCCGGAGACGCCGCGGCCGGCCGAAATATATCCGGCGGCCTCTTCGTCTTTCGCGTGAATGAAACGCAGCCCGAGTTTCGCGCGCTTGCCACCCGACCCGTCGGCTATTTGAGCCTGAACCGCATGCGCGCCACGAGCGCTCGCAACTATCGCCAGCGTCGGTCGACGACCCGGGATTTTTTGCTGCACGCGAATCAGCTTCGACTCCGCGGTCTCCTGCGCGAAGCTCCGCCGATCATCAACCTGGACCCGCATTATCCGACCGGCGAGCCTGCAGCATTGCCCGCGCTCACCGAAAACCTGAGCGCGCTGATTCTAATGCACACGGGCCCCGGCCTGATGCCTTCGACGATGAGCCATACTCTGGCGAAAACGACGGGGCTGCCTTTGATTCTCGTCAACTTTCAGCAGACCGCGCCGGATCCCGGCCCTGTACGCTATCTCTACACGAACATCCAGGTTCCCGAACGAGCGCTCACTGCGAGCGATCGCCGGCGTTTTTTTCTCAGCGATCCGGTGAATCCCGCGCTGGCGATGCATCCGACGCAATTTACGCATAATCGCCTGCAGCTGCCCGTGCCCTCTGTAACGCTCCCCGCGTCCCGACCTGGATCATCGCGAGAGCCCGCAGGCACAACGCCCGTCGTAATCGGCCTCAGTCATTTTCCGGACTGGCACGTCGCAAAGCAGCCGGACGCTTCCGACGCACGTATCTATCGGACCGACGCCAATTCAATGCTGGTATTCGCCGCACCGGAGCGCGAGCTCCGCCTGGAGTTTCGCGCCTCATTCGGGCGCACGATCACCGTGCTTTTGTATCTGATAAGCCTGGCGCTGGCGGGGATTGGCCTGGTTCGTCTGTTGCGCGCACGATAATGAAACGCGCGTTCTGATAGACCGCCTCATATTCGCCTGCCGGCCGATCAGGGGGCGTTTGCGCGGCGGCACCCGGCCCCAACAGCGCGACCAGAGTCTGCGCGTTAAGCCGGCGATCGAATACGCCGTAGCGCGCCTGAAGTCGACGCAAATCCCGGGCAGGCGAAAGCTTCACATCCGCGGCGTAGGTGCGCGGCAAGAATAATCGCCGGCTGATCCTATAGCGTTCGGCGTCGACGCCGTAGCTGTAGACCGGATTCAGCCCGAAGAAATAACGATTATCAGGATTACGAAAATAAAAGGCCGGGAACTGATCCCAGGCGAGCGCCACCGTCGAATCCCGCGACGCATTCGCCCGCAGCCAGTCCGCCGCCGCGAAATGATGCGCGGCATTCTGTACGCGAAACTGCAGCTCCATGCGGCGGAAGATCTCGGGCAGACTCCAGAGCAAAAGCAACGCAGCGACCGCCACGTACAGGCCTTCCACCAACGCCCGCCATACCCGCTTCCCGCTGCGGGCGACGCTCGTTACGGGCGCCGCAAATAAGCCGCGCGTCTGTCGCGCGCAGTACAAAATCAAAAACGGCAGGGCGTATTCGAAAGGTTTCAGCGAAATCGCCGCCGCGAAAACGAAAAAGAGCGCGGAGAGCAGCAGCGCGGCGCCGGCCGCGTCGTGACGTCGGGCGACGAGCAGTGTGGCGAAGAGGATCGCGACGGGCAACGCAAGCCCCAGCAGCAGGATTTCGGAAGACGGCGGCAGCCACTCCGCGATGCGTTCCAGCTCCGGCGCGCCCGCTGTATGCAGCCAGAACTCAAGATAATAGCCGTAAAACTGATGCGGAAAAGCCGGATGCACCAACAGCGCGAAGAGTGTTCCCGCTACGGGCCAGAGCAAAGCTTCGAATTCAAAACGACCGCGACGCAGCGTTCGTGCGAGCCAATAGAGTCCCGCAAAGCCTACAAGTACGGGAAATCCCGGATAGGTCCAGACCGCCAGCGCCGCGATCGCGCCGGCGCGGCGAAAACGGCGGCGCAATAAACACAGCACGAAATAAAAGAGCAGCGCCAGCAGCAATGTCACGCCGCGACCGAAGAGCAGCCGTCCCGTAAAGATCGGCGAAAACAAAACGAATCCCAGCAGCCAGAACCAGCGGTGTCGCACCCGCATGCCCGCCAATGCCAGGTCCAGCGCGCAGACCGCAAGCGCCGCGAAGGCCGCGTTGGCCACGCGCGCCGCCAGCAGCGGCTGGTCGAATATCGCGACGAAGGGCACCAGCACGTAATGAAACAGAAAGTGGAAATCCACGTACCGTTCCGCGTGAATCGCGTGGGCCATCTGGGGAATGGCGGACACAAACCCGTGATCCAGAATTTCCAGCGCGATGCGAAGATGAAAGTACGCGTCGCGGTCCGGCAGGTACTGTCCGCCGGGAATCGAAAGCGCGGCGAAATACAAAGCGAAGGCCGCGCAGCCCACCAGCAGGCGCAAAACCGGCGGGGATATGCGCCGCTTTATTAAATTTCGCGATGGCACTTCGGAATCCTGATTCAGATCGTTCTTCTCCGTTGCGACGAAAGACAGCGCTCAGGATTCCGAATGGAGCCAGTCCGGCGCAACAAATATTATTAGAGAATAGCCGCAGCTAGAATCGCAGCTGCAGGCGCAGACCCGCGCCGCCGTCCGGCGCTGTAAACAAAGCGACGTTCATATTATCCCCGGGATGAAACACAATGACGTCCACGATACTGGCGACATACACCGCGCCGAGCAATAGATTGCCGAGCTGTACATTGCGGCTCGCGGAGCGGGCGGCCCCGTTCGCGGCGTTACGTTCGGCGAAGTTGAAAAACTGCAGCCCGAACAGCTGCGGACGCAGCGCCAGCGTCGGATCGATTGTGGGCAGCGCGGCGCCCAGTACGACGACCGATAGATTCAAACTCGAGCCCGCCGCGTCGAGCGCGGCCTGGCGGGTCTGCAATTCGCTTATGAATACGGCATTCAGGGCGCCGGTCGCCAGAAAAGCACCCCCGTAGCCCCAGGCGGCGGAGCTACGCCCTTGATAAGACTGGCCCCATCCGGGCAAAATCAACGAGCGCCAGAGGGCGCCCCCGCGGGTGATCTGCGGCTCCTCTGCATCCTCTGCGTCCTCTTGCGCGGCACGCTCGGCGGCTTCGCGGTCGGCTCGCTCCGCCTCTGCTTGCTGTTGTTTGCGAACGGCTTCTTCTCGCGCTTTGCGAGCCGCCTCTTCTTGCTGGCGCGCCTTACGCGCGGCTTCTTCGCGGGCGGCCCCATCCTGCCGCGACGAAAACACAACGCGGCGAATGGTGGTTTTCTGGACTCGCTTCACTCCGGCAGTAGTCTGAATACTGATTTCGGTACGGCTCTGCTGGACGATATCCCCGGTCAGAGTTTGACCGTTTTTTAAATAGATCGTATCCGCTGAAAGCGCGACAAACGGCGCGACAACGAGCAAAATCAATAACAGCGAACGACCGCGCAGGATGTTTGCGAGAAACTCCATAGCCTGCTCAGCTTGAGCCGTCACGTTTGATTGTCAATGACAAGAACTCGTCAATCTCCCGGTTTATAAACTCTTAACACAATCGGCCTTTTCACGGCCATCGATCTGCAATATAATCCGCTGGCGATCCATCATCGCTTTCGCGCATTCAGCGAAACCGCAATCGAGAGCGGGAACTAAAACAGCTGTTCGCCCTGTTTGCGAAACACGATCTGACGAACGCCGGTCAGGCCGCTGATGGCACCGACCAGGCTCAGGGCCCCCGAGTCCGCAATCGAATAGATCGTCACGCCGGTGCCGTGTCCGACGTACAGGAATTCGTCTCCCGGCGCGATTCGGACCGAGTCCACGCCGGCCGGCACTGCCAGGGGAAAGCCGCTCAGCGGACTAACGGCTCCGCTGAGTGTATTCACGCTGTAGGCCTGCAGCGTATTGTCGCTGCTGTTGGCCAGGTAGGCGAACTCGCCGTCGGAGGCGACGTCGAGCCCCAGTGCGATTACATTGGAAGGACCGAAGGTCACGGGGCTCCCGGCGGTCGCTGTGACCGAGCCGTCGCCAGCGTTCACGCTGCCGATAAAGAAATTATCGGCGCTGCTGCCTCTATTCGTGGCGAAGAAGAAGCGGCCATCCGGACTGAAGTCCATGGAACGGGCGGAATACGGATTGGATGCGCCCGCGAAGGCGGCCGTTCCGGTATTAGCGTCGACGGAGAAACGTTGAATTTGCGTCGGAAGGAATTCGGGCGCATACAAATATTGCCCCGCGGCGTTGTATTCAATCGCCTGGATACACGCGGAACCGAAGGGGCTGCCCGGGAGCGCTGAGATGGCGCCGGTCGAAGATTCGATTGAATATCCCTGCACCTGGTTGCTGGCCACGTTATAGATTCGATCCCGGCTCAGATCGATCGTCAGATCGGCCACGGACGAACCGCCGATGAAGGGACTTCCGCTCAGAGCGGCGGGCTGCGAGGGCTCCGCCAGGGAAAAGGCGTAGATGCCGTTGACGCCGGTCTGACTGGCGACGTAGAGGTAATCGCCGGTGGCGTTAACGACGGCATCGACGGGCGGATTCGTACCCGCCGGAACGATCCCTCCGGCGGTCGCGAGCCCGGTATTCCGGTCGATGGTATAGCTGTGCACATTCGTCGTTCCGTCGACGACATACATATGCGTCGGGAACTCGTTGATGCGGGCGGCGGCTAAAAACTGAACCAGAAAGAGTTCCGCATTACAGCCGGGGTCATCGCCGTTGCAATTCACCCCCAACAGCCCGCCGCAAGCGCCGATCCCGCCCACCGCCGCGCTTACGGATAGAACGATCGCGGACAGAATCCGCGAGATTGTGCGAGTGCTATCGTTCATGCTGTTTGTACAACAGACCGGCCTGCCGCGATTTCGACGTTTTTTTGGCCAGCCTGCACGATTATTGTAAATGCTGCGAGCTCTCCGGGGAAGATCAAGAACATTTAGTAATCTTCACCGCCGTATTCCACTGCTCGACCGTGACGCCCAGATAGAAATTCAGCAGATCCGTAATGGAAATTCCGCCCAGAGCCGGCGGTTCGAGCAGAATCACAACGCGGTTTCCCCGTAGATCTACGGAGCGCAACGCCAGGCCCAATCGCCGCTCGACTGTTTTCATGGCGCTCTGGTGCCGGGCCAGCTTCTTGAGTTTCTTCTTCTTGCGTTCCTTTTTCTGGTATGTCAAAAGATCGGGCGCGTCTTTGAGCCGCTGATAGATTTCCGCGGCCTGCTCCGGCTGGCGAAAATCCAGACTGTATTCCCGGCAGGCTTCGTTGATTTCGCGCTGGGCCGGGAGTTTCTCGGTCAGGCTGAATTCTTTTAATTCCAGGCCTTCCGGTAAGGTCCGGGCGAATTCGTTCTGAAACGCCGCGAGCTCATCCGCACTGACATGGCGATGCAGTTCCACGTAGGCGGTTTCCGCTTCGCTGTATAGATACAGAGGCAACGATTCGAGAAAATGGAATTTCTCGTGTTTATTAAAGCCCCGCGAAAAGGTCATGGGCAACCCCACCCGCCGGCAGGCTTTGCGCAGCGCCGACGCCGTTTCGAGATGGCTGACATAGATGAACGGATCGCTCTTTTTATAGTGAATGGCCAGGGTCGCGGCCGTTTCGAATTTTTCATCCGGAATGGCTACCGGCTTGAGCAGCTCCGGCGGAAAATCCGATTCCTGCAGGGCCTGAGGATGCGGCGGATTCATATTGTCTTCATTGACCGCTTCGAATTTATTAAAATCGCGCGCGAGCAATTCCGGACTCGCGCCTTTGCCTTCGACGAGATCGTGCCAGGGTAGGGGCGTTCCGCCGGGTTTCTGTTCCATCCATAGATGGCGCAGCTCTTCCGGAATCTCCGCGAAGACCGCCTCCCAGACATCGGGCCGATAACCGTCGTCCCAGGCGTCGAAGCGCGCGCCCATGCGAAAGGCCTTAAGAATGTACTCGCCGACCCGATGATCGCTGCGCGAAAGCAAACCTTCCAGATACGCCATGCCCGGCTCGGGGCCTTTCAGTTTGACCCGGCGGGTCGTGAGGCCCGCTTTCAGGCGCCGCAGGCCGTCCACGAAATACTCGGGAGTCTGTTGCTTTTCCCATTGAAAAGTCGTAAAGGGTTTCGGCACGAATAACGAAACGGTGATATTCACGTTCTTACGCGGGCCGGCTTCTTCGGCGATGCGGCCGAGCTCGTTCATCGCGCGAATCAAATCGTCCACCTCGGTGCCGTCGCGGTCGGGCAAACCCATCATAAAATAGACTTTGACCAGATCCCAGCCGCGATCGAAAACCTGGCGAACGAGATAATGCAGATTCTCTTCGGAAGATTTTTTACGAATGCGTTCGCGCTGCAGTTCGCTCGCGGCTTCTAAGGCGAAGGTCACGTTGCTCTTGCGAATGCCCGCGGTCATTTCCAGTACCGGAATGGTTTTCACCTGCACCCGCAGACTGGGCAACGAAAGCGAAACCCCGTTCGTGCCGTACTCGTTGGCCATACCGACCACCAGCTCTTCCAGCCAGGGATAGTCGGCGATCGACAGACTGTGCAGCGAAACGCTGTCCGACCCGGTTTTCTTGAGTAAATCGCCCGCGGTTTTAATCAAAGTCGTGACTTCGGTATTGCGTACGGGACGTTTCCAGAAACCCGCGTGACAAAATCGGCAACCCTGGCCGCAGCCCCGGGCGACTTCGACGACGACTCGATCCTGAGTCACCTCGATCGAAGGTACGATCAGATTTTCGACGGCGGCATAGATCGGCGCGTGATAGTCGCGCTTCTTGATTTTCTTGCCGCTGTACTGCGGATAATTGCTCCGGCGCTCCTCGTCGTTTTCGCCGACTTCCGTGTGGGAATAAAACTCGGGCAAAAGCAGGCCCTCGACCTCACGCAGATCTTCCAGAATCTGCGCCCGGGTTTTGCCGGCGGCCTTGCCCGCGTCGATCACGTCGCAGATATCGAGAATGCCTTCTTCGCCGTCCCCGAGAAAGATCCCGTCCAGAAAATCGAAGAGCGGCAGTGGATTCGAAACCGCAGTTCCCCCGGTGATAATAAAGGGATCCGAAGGCCGCCGTTCGCGACGCAGCAGCGGAATGCCCGCCAGTTCCAGAGCGAACAACAGATTCGTATAATTGAGTTCGGAGGCGGTGTTAAAACCCCACAGGTCGAACGAAGAGATCTCCAGGAAATGATCAAGGCTGTACAACGGCACGCCCGCTTCCGACATCGCACGACCGAAATCGCCCCAGGGCAAAAAGACCCGGTCCGCGAAGAACTCCTCGCGACGATTCACCTGATCGTAAAGGCGTTTGAGTCCCTCGTTGGACATGCCGAGCTCATAGGTATCCGCGTAGCTCAACACCACACGCACCCGCGCGGACCGGGGATCGCGTTCGGGAATGCCGAACTCACCGCCGGTGTAGCGACCCGGTTTGTCGACCCGTTGGAGCAGCGGACGAATGCGATCGCGCTCGACGAAGCGTGGTTCCGGCGCGAACGCTGCGCTCGCGTCGCCCGCAACACCTTCCGACTCCCGGCCCTCGCTCACGGGCGCCTGGCCTGCGTGGACCGCGCCGCCGCGTACTATAGAAGAACTCATGTGGATAAGATTCACAGCGGCGGTAGATTTTCACTCAAAAAAAGCTGTTATTCAGAAGGAACGCCGGAGAAAAGCGTCGAAAGATGGAATCCAGAGCACGCAATCCGAAAACCCTGCTGGCCTTGGGGGCCTTCGCCCTGGCGTTGATCGGAGTGCTGGCCTATAATCCGCTCGATCACGAATATCAGCCCGGCCCCGCGCCCGCAAGCTTCGACGCTTTCCTCAAGCAGAAGCTCGAAGCCAGCACCGCGGCGCAGGTTCGCCCGAACAACGAAGAGCGACTCGTACGCTACGCGCCGGCGACGCAAAAGACGGAATACGCCGTATTGTTTATTCACGGCTTTGGCGCATCGCGCGCCGAAGGCGAAGCGGTCATAGATCAAATCGCCTCCGAATTCCAGGCGAACACCTATTATATGCGCCTGCCCGGGCACGGGACCGACAAAGAACGCCACGCCGCCGTAGAATATTCGGACTATATCGACGCCGCCGAAGAGGCCTTCGCCATGACGCAAAAGCTTGGCGAAAAGATTATCGTGAGCGGTTCGAGCACCGGCGCGCTGCTGGCCGCCTATCTGGCGAGCGAACATCCCGATGAGGTGCACGCGGCGATTCTATCCAGCCCGCTCCTCGAATTCAAAGATCCGAACGCTTTCATATTTACGATGCCGGGCGGTATGTTGCTGATCGACGTTGTCTTCGGCGAGATCCGCGACGCGAGTTGGGGCGAAGATCCGGAGAATCGTAAGAGAGAAGGCTACGAAGACTACTGGTTGACCAGCCAGTACTACAGCGCGCTCAAACCGCTCGGGCAACTGCGCGAGTACGTCGTGCAGGATCATCGAATCGGTCGCATCACCAGCCCGTCTCTACTGCTCTATTATTACAAAGACGAAGAAAACCAGGACCAGGTCGTGGACGTGCAGGGCAATCTCGAGCACTTCGCGAATTTCGGCAATCTGAACGGCGGCGCGCATCCCGAGAATCGGGCGGTGGCGATCGCCGACGGCAACCATGTGCTCATGAGCAAATATGTGCGCGGCGACAAAGCGGCCGTACTGACGGCCATTCGCGAATTTCTGCGCGCTATCGAATAAACCTGGAGACGCGACGCCGGGTCATTTGCCCTCCTGAATGGATCGCCTCAGCGCAGCTTTGCATGACCGGGATCGATCGCCCGGGCCCGCGACCGGATTAGCTCTGCGCGTTCGTCATTGCCCATCGCGCGATAGACCTGCATCAAATTGAGTAGATTATCCAGATGCGCGGGATTGCGCAGGCGACAGCGTTCGCCGTGATCCGCGGCCGAATCCAGGCGTCCCAGCTGCCGCAGCACCTGCGCTGTATAATAAAAGAATTTCGTATCGCCCGGCGCCACATCCAGATAACGCTGGCAATATTCCACCGCGCGCTCATAATCTTTCGCGCGAATATGAATCATCGCCGCCGATCGCAGACTCTCGCGATCCCGCGGATCGATCGCCAGCGCGGCTTCGAATTCTTGCAGGGCCCGATCGCTTTCCCCGGCTCGCATGGCGCCGCGGCCCGCTTCGACTCTCGCGGCGATCGCGGCGGCCTGGGGATGCTCGGGGTACGGAGCCTCCTCGCGAAACCCGAGCCGCACCAGCGTAAAATCGTCGGAAAATTCGCCCTGCCGGCGTAACGCGTTTTCGATTGCGGGCAGACTGCCGGCGCCCTCTTCGACCCGCCGCAAGAATTGCGACTCCTCTTCGTTGATGACGCGCCGGCCGTTCGAGTCTTCGCCGATGACGATATCGTCGCGGCCGTCCGAGCCGAAGATCAGAACGTCGCCGGCCTGCATCTCGAATAATTTAATCGAAAGCTCGCCGTCGGTTACGCCTTCCAGGTCGATGCCCACTTTGCGCAGACTCAAATCCTGTTCGATAAACTCCGCTTTGCCGCCGCGATATAAAACGGTCCAGGGATGCTCGGCGTTGATATAGTACAGCAAGCCCGTTTCTTCGTCCAGGAGCCCGATCACCACCGATACGAGCATAGAACCGTCGAAGCCAACGAAGGTATCCTGAAGTTCCAAAAAGGCCTGCTTCAACCATTGTTCCGGAAAGAGCCGGCGTACGGGGGCGGAGTGCCGCGTGCGATTGACCAGCGACTTAAAGACCGTGCCGAGCACCAGCGCGCCGCCGGCTCCCTGAATGGATTTCCCCATAGCGTCGGCGTTCAGCACCAGCACGTATCGGCGGTCGCGCAGAATCACGTCGTGGGCCGCGTTCAGGTCGCCGCCGATTTCCCACTCCCGTTCCCGAAAGACGAAACGTTTTTTCTGCCGCTCCAGCATATCGACGGCGGCCAGTTCGCTCCGCGTGAAATTGCCGCCAAGCGGCCGCACCAGTAGAGATGTTAAAAAATAGTCTCCGTCCTGTTGCACTTTCAGAGCCCGCACTTCGGTCAGCGTGTTGTTCAACTCTTCGGTGCGGGTCGCGACTTTCTTTTCCAGATTACGGTTGAGGTCTTCGACCTCCGTATGCAGTCGCACGAAGCGATTGGCCAGAATCAAGGCCAGACTCAGCACAAAGAGGACGAACACGTAGCCGAGTATGCGCGGAAAAACGAAAATCGAATAATGCGTCATCGCGTCGAAGGCGAAGGCCAGCAGAAACATGAGCAAGCCGAATAACATGAAATAGGCGTCGCGGTCTTTCAGGCGAATGCCGTACACGACGACCGCCAGAAATCCAAAGACGTAAAACAGCATGAGCGTGGGCAGAAAGACCCGATCGTTGAATGTATTCCAGACAAGCACGTCGTTCGACACGGCGACGATTATGAACTGAACGAGGGAGACGATCGCCGGGAACCACATAACGCGATCGAACCAGCGCACGATCTTATTGTCCGGCAGGGTAAAATAATTGCGCACGAACATATACGATGTGAAGCCGAGGGTCGCGAGCACCATATACTCCGTGCGTTTCATGGCGAAGAAGTCGAGACCCAGTTCATATTTCAGCTGCGTGCGCAGGAACTGATAAACGACCAGTCCGAAGGCGAAGAGAGCGAAAAACAGATTCTCGCGATCGGTCAGGCGTCGTAGAAACAAAAACAGGAAATACCCACCGACCGTGGCGTAGACGATCAGCAACAGCACCGCGCCGAAATTCGTCAGATAGTGATCGCGCCACATCAGCTCCGCGGGACCGAGCGCGGTCGTATTGCGCATTATGCCGTTTTCGTACGGAAAAAAGCCTTTCACCCGAACCAGCAAGAGATTCGCCGCGTCCTTGCGCAGCACACCGTCGGGTAACGTATACAGCCGGTGCCTATCGTAGCCCTGGGGCCGCGCCGCGTCCCAGTCGCCGGTCGCGCCGATGGCCTGGCCGTTTAAATACACCTGATCGCGATCGCTGATTTCGCCCAGTCGCAGCACGAGCGGCGCGCTCACTCCGGCCGGCGCGAAAAAGCTTTTGCGATACCAGACGGATACTCGACCGTCTTCGACCACCGCCTGGTTTATGAGATTGCCGGGCACGACCACCGCGCGCCATTCGCCGCCCGGATCGTCGACGTCTTCCGGCGTGAGCGGAGAATTATTGCGCAGCCTTTCGAATTCGGCGACGGGATCCACATCCCCCGTCGTCGCCCACCAGGTCGGAGCTTCGTCAGCGGCGTTCGCCTGATTGTCCAGGCTCACAATCTCGTCGTTGATTTGCGACAGAGATTGAATCGCCGGCCGCGCTTCGCCGTACACGGCGCCGGGACCGAACGCCAGGCCCAGAACGAAGGCGATGCCAGAAACTATGCGGTATACGAAAATGCTTCGCGTCGCGGTCCTGGGGCCTGCGCTTCGCGCGCCCCCGGGGCCGCGCGATATTGCCGGCGCTCGGTCGAGAATCGGAAGTCGGGACTGTGTTCGCATGTTGATAATCTGGCTTTCAGTTTTTGAATATTTATTTGTTTGAGGAAGCTGCAGGCCGACCAGGCGATCGCGCAGCCCGGGGCGCGCGAAGCATTGATCGACTTTCAGCGCTGGAATTCGACCACAGAAGAATGACGGATCAATGGCAATCGAATTTTGATCCGATTTTAGCCGCCATGACGTTAAGCGCGAAAGCATGCGAAAGCTGTGCGATTTTCGTACACTTCAAATACAGAAAGCGTAGCTCAGTCTTCGCCGAGAATGCGCGCCAGCCGATAGTAGCTCTCGACCGGAACGGCCTCCGCTCGCAGGTTCGCGTCCACCCCGGCCTGTTCCGCGGCGACACGCAGACGATCGTAGTCCAGCAAGCCGCGGCGATCCTGCTTCCAGCTGTTCGCCAGTTTTTTTCGACGGGCGCCGAAGCTCATGCGTAATAGATTCTGCAGTATGGCGCCGTCCGCCAGCGGGCCATCCGCATGCGCGGTAAATTCGATGAAAGCGGAATCCACGCGCGGCCGCGGAAAGAACGCGCTGGCCTTCAGCCGCATGGTCTGCCGCCACTCCCCGAAGTTGCGCAAATATACATTCAACGAACTGCGGGCGTCCGCGGCGGCGATCCGCTCGGCGAATTCCAGCTGGGTCAAAAAGAAGCCGGCGCGAATTCGAGGCAGAGCCATGCAGGCGACCAACAAGTCGGTGGTGATATAGTACGGCAGATTGCCGCAGACAACGCGAAAGTCGGCGGCGCCGAACGAACATCCGTGGCCGGGCATTTGGCCGAATTCCAGGGCTTCATCCCGCAGCTGCGCAAGCGCTTCGCGCGCATCGGCCGCAAGCAAAAAGAGCTCTCCGAATTTCGCGTGCGGCTCGGCCCGTGCGCTTTCGGCGAGCCCGGAAAGCAGGCGCGCCATGGCCGGATCGATTTCGATTGCGGCGACGTTCACACCCGCCTGCAGCAAAGGCCAGGTCAACGCTCCCAGCCCCGGGCCGATCTCCAGGACCGGCTCGCGGGCCTCGTTTCGATCTCCGGCCGCTCTTGCCTCAGAAGCCTCAGAAGCCTCTGTAGCCTGCACGAGATCCGCTGAATCGCTGGAATCGAATAAAGCCCGCCGCGCCGCGAGCACACGCCCGGCCATCGCCTCAATCAGCCCCGGCTCGATCAGAAAACACTGGCCCCATCGTTTGCGTGGCGCCGCCGCAAGCTTCGCCAGATCGGTCTGAATGCGCACGGGACTGAAGTACGGATAGGCGAGCGGCACGCGGCAAGACTCGATAATCATAGCGAGCAGGCCAGAAGTTTTGTCCGCGGTGCGCGGCCTGGTTCAGCTCGCCCCGTACAGCACGAGCGCTTCGAGCCAGACGCCAGGCGGCCCCAAAAACACCAGCCCCGCCTGAATCATGAAGCGAAACACCGGAGCGCCGCGCCGAAAGATTTGAGCATTGTCTCGAACCATTTGCAGCGCCTCAGGCGCGACGGAAGCGCCCGCTCGCGGCCGCCGACGCCGCTTCGAATCCGAACGTTGCAAACCAAGGACCCCGCCGACCAGCAACAAATCCGCGAAGAGCGGCAGCGCTCGCATACCGAACAGCAATACGCCGCCGGTATCTCGAACAATGCGCGGCGTAAAGCACTCGTCGACGTAGATCAGAATCTCGCTCAAAATCACGAAGAGTTCCAGTCCGCCGTTCACCGGAAGCCATAACCATTCGCCGACTCCGGCGGCGCTCGCGCCCGACAGCGCGAAGCCGACCGCGGGCAATGCGAAATCGATCTGCGTCGCGGCGAAACTCAGAACGCACACAGCGGCGATGCAGGGCAAAAGCACGCCGACGAGCGGCACGAGCAGCAGGTTCGCGGGCAAACTCAGGGCCGGATGCTGTTCGAAAAAAAGCACGATGAGCGGCACCGTGCAGATACCGGCCGCCAGGCTGACCGACGCATGCGCGCGCAGGCTGCGAAAGCGCGACCCCGCGAAGAGCGATTTGCCGAGCGCCCGCGCGAAATATAAAATGCCGCCCACCGCGCCGAAGCTGAGCGCGGTGCCGATGCGAAAAAACTCGGCCGGCGCAAGCACGAGAATCAGCAATGCCGTATTCACCAGCAGTTCGCGCACCGGGACGTGGCGATGGCATAGACTCCCCAGGGCATGACTGCTCAAAAAACAAAAGGCTCGTAACAGCGAAACCGGCGCGTCTAACGCCAGCAGATACAGCAGACATGGAGCGAGCGGTAGAAATAAGGCCCGTGGATCGCGACGCCCGAAGATACGCCCCAGGGGCCAGTACAGGCAGGCGTAAAAGATACCGAGATGCAAACCGCTGGCCGCGAAAAGATGTGCGACTCCCAGCCGGCGCGCGCGTTCTTTCACGTCGCGCTGCAAGAACCCCTGGTTGCCCAACAAAAGGCCGAGTACGATTCCGTAACGCGCATCGCGATAGTCCAGCCCGGCGCGCTTTTGTAGAATCGTACGCAACGCGGCGTGCAGCCGGCCGCCCGCCGTCGCCCGCGAACAGTCCACGCCAATCAGATGGTAACGCCGCGACAGCTGCAATCGCGCGACCATTCCCCGCCCCGCCAGATATCGTCCGTAAGCTCCGTCCGGCAGATCCTGCAAGCCCGCGCGCCCGTACAGCCGCGCGTCCAATTCACAGCCCGCGACCAGATCGTAACGATTGATTTTCAAAAGCACCCGGATCGCCGGCGACGCGAGTACGCCCAGCGTTGCACGGTCATAGCTCATGCGAAAACGAGCGGGGCCGCGGCGCGCCTGCTTCGAACGGTAGCGGGGCAACACCCGCCACTCCCGCGCGACGCCCCGCAATACAGCTTCGTAGTGGCCTTCGCGGCGCACTCGCTCGACGCGCAAGCGAATCCGCACCGCGCGATCGTAACGCGGGCGCAGCTTCGCGGATTCGCTCCCCGCCGCTCCGCGCAGAGTGAGGAGACCTGCGCGCACCTCAGCTTGCTCGACAGCAGCGGGGCGCACCACCTGGAAAGCGAAGACCAGGGTCATGCCGCACAATAAAACCGCGTATTTGAATCGGGCCGGCGTCAGATTCAGCATAACCAGGAGAGGCGTACGCGAACGCGATCGTTCCGCTTTTTTGGCGGTTGACAGTGATTGCGGCGCCGGCCCCCCTGAGCGGGTGAGTTCTCAAGCGCATTCAGCATCCGCATCTTATACTTCGTATGAACCGCCCGGCCGGCTGTTGATGGGCCCCGGTCCTTCGAATATGGACCCCCGTGTGCTGGCGGCGCTTGCGCGGCCGGTCATCGGACATCTCGATCCGAGCTTCGTCGCCTTTATGGACGAACTCAAAGAACTGCTGCGCTACGCTTTCTGTACGCACAACGCCATGACGCTGCCGATTTCAGCGCCGGGCTCCGCGGGCATGGAACTCTGCTTCGTAAATCTGGTGGAACCCGGCGACACGGTGATTGTATGTCGCAACGGAGTCTTCGGCGGACGCATGCTCGAGAACGTGCGCCGCGCGGGAGGCACGGCGGTGATGGTCGAAGACAAATGGGGGCGGCCCGTCGATCCCGAAAAACTCAAAGCGGCGCTCACGAAACATCCCGAAGCGAAGGTGGTCGCCTTCGTGCACGCCGAAACTTCGACCGGCGCTCGCTCGGACGCCGAAAGCCTGGCTCGCATCGCCCGCGAATTCGATTGCCTGAGCATTGTCGATACCGTGACTTCGCTCGGCGGGATTCCGCTGGAAGTGGACGCCTGGGGGCTCGACGCGGTGTACAGCGGTTCGCAGAAATGCCTGTCGTGCACGCCCGGCCTGAGCCCGGTAACTTTCAGTGATCGCGCGTTAGCGAAAGCGCGTTCGCGTAAATCTCCGGTGCAGAGCTGGTTTCTCGACCTGAATCTGCTGAACGCGTACTGGGACGACTCCGATTCCGGTAGCAAACGCAGTTATCATCATACCGCGCCGGTGCATACCCTGATGGCCCTGCACGAATCGCTGCTATTGTTGCGGGCCGAAGGCCTGGAAGCCGCGCACGCCCGCCACGCCGCCGTGCACGAACAGCTGCGCGACGGCCTGGGGAATCTCGGCATCGAATATCTGGTCGAAGCCGAATGGCGGCTGCCCCAGTTGAACAGCGTACGCATTCCCGAACGGCTGCAGGCCCGCGAAGCCGAAATCCGGGCGACGCTTCTGAACCAGCACGGCATTGAAATCGGCGCCGGCCTGGGCGATCTGGCGGGCAAAATCTGGCGCATCGGCACGATGGGACACACTGCGCGACCCGAAAATGTCACGCGATTGTTGCAGGCCCTGCGTCCAATACTGTAGTATCATAAAAGTATACTATCGAATCAGTCCATGCCTTCTTCTACCTATACGCCCACCCCCGGCGATGCTCGCGTACAGAAGCCGCGCGTCCGGTCGCACCCGGCCAAATTCGCCGCGGGCCTGCTGGCCGGAGTCGGGATGATCGCGCTCGCGTTCGCATTGCTGGCCGGCGGCGACGGCCCGGGCGTTCCGGAACTGAGCGCGCAAAACCCGGCGCGCCCGGTGCACTCATCCGGAAAGACCTTCGCAAAGCAAATTCCTCCGATTCGCAATGTGGTTTTGATTGTGCTCGATGGGATTCGCACGGAAGAGTTCTTTATCGGCATCAATCCGTACGCGAAACAACGCGGCGCCAGCCACGCACGCGATCGACTCTTTCCATTCCTGTGGGGCCGGCTCGCGGCGAACAGTGCCGGATCGGCTTCCGCCGAGACCCGCGTCTTCGGCGATCGCTTCGGGAAGGGCCGCGGTGATCCGGCGGCGCAGTACTGTCGCATCGACAATACCTACGGCATTTCGCTGCCGGCCTACGCCGATCTGCTGGGCGGCGTGAGACAAATCGGAGTGCGCAGCAATAAATTTGACGGTCGACTGCCGAATCCGACCGTGCCGGATCGCCTGTTGAAACACGGCCTCGGCGACGGCGATATGGCGATCTTCTCTTCCTGGAAGCACATCGCGTCGGTCGTGAGCGCCATGCCGCCGGTCGGCTTTCACGTGGATACCGGACGGAAAGCCGGCGACGGCCGGCCGCGCTGGAAAGACGCACGCTTCGACCGCGATTTGCAAAAAGCTCTCATGGCCCATTTGCGCGAACGCGATAAGCGCGACGCCGGCGCGCTGCGCTTCCTGTTCGTCGCTTATAATGACAGCGACGAGTGGGCGCACATCGGAAATTACGGCCGCTATATCCAGGCGATTCGCCGGCAGGACGCCTATATTCGCGAGTTGTACAATTATCTGGAAAACCAGCCGGGGTATCGCGGGCAGACGCTGTACATTGTAACCACCGATCATGGTCGCGGGCGCGGCCGTCACTGGAAAAGCCACGGTCGGGTACCGGGCAGCCAGTACGTCTGGGCGCTGCTGCATGCGCCCGGACAGGCGAAACGCGTCGACGAACTCGCGCGCGTCCTGGAAACGCGCTGTTCGCACACGGCTCTGGGCGCGCTCGCCTTCACCGCCGCGACCGGCGGCGAAGCGGATCTGGCCGCTCGCGAATCACGCTGACCCGGAACGCAAAAAGTACGAATACAAGTGCGAAAGCCTGTACTGCGGCGCGTTTACTCAGTCCGGGTTGCTGGCGATACTTCGCGCGCGCTCGCGTAGAATCTCAGCAACGCGGTCTTCATCCGCCACCATCGTGCGCGCCATCAAGAGCCACAATAGGCCGCAGGGAATCCAGAAGGCCACCGCCAGGTTATATGCGAGAATGCGGGAGCCGGTGAATAACAGCAGTCCCACAAAAAACGGACCGCAGCCCAATCCCAGTTTATCCGCGAGATTAAAGACCGCGAAAATCGACCCACGATTCTCCGGTAGATTCGTGTTGATCAGAATCGCGCGGATATTCACGCCCGCCACGCTGACCGTCAGACCGCCCAGCACGCAGGCCGTTCCCAAAAGCGCGAGCGCCGTGGATTGACTGACGGCGGTCGCGTCGAAATTGACGAGAAAGAAAACCGGCAGCGTTCCGATCAGCACCGCGAGCCCGCCGAAAACCGGCAACATCGAGCGCTTCCAGTTATAGACCGCACGTCCCAGAAAGCCGCCGAGCAGGCCGCCGAAAATACTGCACAGGCCGAAGACCAGGCTTAGTAGAGTCGCCAGTTCGACGGGGATATCGCGCACGTGTTCTAAAAAGTCCACGAGATAGACGAAGATAAAACCCCAGGGTACGGTCCCGGGGATGCCCTGCAAAATCGCCAGAATATTGGTTTTTGACGAAAAGATGCGGCGAAAATCGGCCAGGCTGACTTTGTGTTCGGCGGCCGACGCCAGCAAACGTTCTTCGCTCGCCGCGTCCAGCTTGCCCGTGCCGACCTCCGCCGCACCGCGGCGCGGCAGCCGCGCGAAGATTCCATACGCCGCAAGCAGCGGCAACGAAGGCGCGGCCATCGCGATAAAGCTGATGCGCCAGCCCGGTACGCCTGCGATTTCGGTTTCGGCCAGCAAGCCGCCCAGTACCTGGCCGACGCCGATGCCCAGGCCCATCGAGAATTCGAGCCAGCCCGCGGCAGTGGCCCGATTCTCCATGCGAAAATAATCGCCGATCAACGAAAAGAGCACCGGAAAGAATCCGCCGAGCCCCATGCCCGTTAAGGTCCGCAATAAGATAAACTGCCAGTATTCCTGAGCGAAGGCCGTCAGCAAACAGCAGGCTTCGCCGAAAGCCACGCAGAATATTAACAGTCGTTTGCGATCCAGCTGATCGCTCGCCACGCCGATGACCAGCGAAGCGACGCCGCCGAATACGAAGAAGAGCAGCGCCGGTAGCGAACCGATGTACCACAGATAGTCGGCCTCGTCCGGGAAGCCCAGGGAGGCGCCGATGCGCGAAAGATTCGGCGCAAGCAACTGCTGATCGCCGAATAGAAAAAAGCCCATAAAGAGCACGGACCAGAACGAAAGGCTGGCGTTCCAGCCCTGGCCGGCCAGATCCCCGAGGCCGATCGTACGTAAGGTTTTCGCGGAACGACTGATTTGTGACACGAGTACGGGTATCCCCAGCGGCGCTTCATGAGTCAAGCTTCACGCGAATCGCGATTTGTGCGCGAACGCATCTCATTCCGCAATGAGATGCCGCAGCCGTTTGGAAAGAAAAACGACCGACGACCCCGACGGATAGGCGGCGCCGGCGGCGACTTCGGGAATAAACAATTCGTTCGCCGAAAAAAGACCGCGATCCCGGTGCCCGGCGGCGATGCGCCCGGCCAGCAGACGCCCCAGGGTGTGCGCCGTAAAGCCGGTGGAATGGCAGGTTAAGATGACGAATTCCGGTTCGCCGCCGCATAAATCCAGAACCAGCCGATCGAGCAGATCCGGTAAATCGCGTTCGATCTTCCAGACTTCGCCTTTACTGCCGCGGCCGAAGGTCGGCGGATCGAGGATGACCCCGGCGTAGGGGCGGCCGCGTTTCACTTCGCGACGGATAAATTTCACGACGTCTTCGACGATCCAGCGGACCTTTCCGTCCGCCAGATTCGAAGTCGCGGCGTTCGAACGCGCCCAATCAACCATGCCTTTCGATGAGTCGAGGTGGCAGACCGCCATGCCGCCCGAGAGACACGCCAGCGTCGAGAGGCCCGAATAGGCGAATAGGTTCAGCGCCTCGGCCCCCGCCGGCAGTGCGGGTCCGATCTTTTGCAACAGGCGCCAGTTCACGAGCTGTTCGGGAAAGATTCCAAGATGCCCGAAAGGCGTGAAGCGAATATTCACCCGAAAATCGTGCAGCTGAATCTGAAATTCGGCGTCCGGATCCGGCGGGGTCGACCTCGCCTTACCCGATTTACCGCGCCCCCGGCCTTCGGACGCACCGCCGGCGCCGCGCCAATCCCAGTGACCGCTGCCGGTCTCGTTCTTAATATAAATTCCGTCGACGTTTCGCCACAGCTCCGGCCGACTCTTCGGATACAAGGCCAGGGCCGCCGGACGCACTACGCGATACGGGCCGACCTGTTCCAGGCGCTGATTCTCGCCGGTGTCGATGAGAGTATAAGTGTCGGCGGGGAATTCGTTCTGCTGTTCGTTCAAGACTTCGTTTGCTCCGGCTGCGGAACCAGATAGACCCGCGCTCGCACGCGATTGCCGGGCGGAAAATATTCGAGCTCCGCGAAGCTCATCGAATTCGCCATGGCGATGCCCCGACCGTGATTGCTGTAGGCGCGCTCCGGCGAAAGATTTAAGTAGGCGCTGTATTCGAAGCCGCGACCCATATCGGTCACCATGAATTCCACGTACTCGGGCGTGCGCACGTAGTCGACGACGACCCGCCGCAGGCCGTACTCCGGATCGGAGAGCCGCCGGGTGATCTCCTCGTGCAATTTGCCACGGGAGATCAAATCGCTCTTTTCATCGTAAGTGATTTGCAGATTCCCGTGCTCGATGGCGTTTACCAGCAGCTCGTGCAACCCCAGGCGCGCCCCCACCGAGTCCGGACAGGGGTGCGTCAACCAGCGCGAAAGCCGCTCCGCCTGCTCAAATGTAGAAAACTCGAAGCGGCCTTCCTGCAGCGTCTGCGAGATATGCGCGCCTTCTTCGACTTCGTATTGCAGCGACTCCAGCCGCGCGAAATGGTTGATCGCCGAACGAATCAGCGTCGAAAGCACCTTCTGATTAAAGGGTTTGGTAAGATAATAAAAAGCGCCGGCGTCGATGCCCTGACGAATGTCGTCGGGTTCGGAACGCCCGGTGAGCATGATCACGGGTATATATTTCAGCCGATCGATTTTTTTGATTCGGCGCAGCAGATCGATGCCGGTAATACCGGGCATATTCCAGTCGAGGATGATGACCGAAATATTCAGAGCGCTTTCCTGCAGAAACTCGAAAGCGGCCACCGGACTGGCGTGCGCGAAGACTTCGCAGTTGAGCCGGCTGAGCGTATGGCTGACCAGATCCAGAATCGAATCATCGTCATCCACCACCAGGATGTTCTTTTGAAAACTACGGTGATTCATTTGGGAGGTACGCGAGTCACGGCGTTTCGCGGTCGGAATTGAGCGCCTTGATGCACGTCATATCAATTCAATGATCGCAGTTGTGCCCCCAGCGATGCGTGCCGTCGACGTAGACTTCTTTTTTCCAGATCGGCGCCTCGTGTTTTACTCTATGAATCACATGTTGATTCGCCTCGTAAGCGGCGGCGCGATGCGGCGCGGCGGTCACGACCAGCACCGCCGATTCGCCCGGCGACAATCGTCCCACGCGATGCACGCAGAGCGCCGCTCCGAGATCCCAGCGCTCCGACGCCTCGCTCAGAATTTCCTCGATGGTTCGGATAGCCAGAGTCGTATACGCTTCGTATTCCAGGTGCTGCACGGACTGGCCCTGATTGAAGTCGCGCACGTCGCCGCTGAAGAGCACCAGCCCGCCGCAGCGCGGACTGCGGGCCCGGGCCAGCAGAGCCGCAGGATCGAGGTCCGTCGCTGAGATATCCGCGAATCGTATGCGGTTGGCGTCTACACGGGTCGTTTGCATGAACTTTTGCGAATCACACCGATCGCGTGCGCCTGTAAGCGCGACCGCGAACGATACGAAGCATCTCAGCCACCGCTCGATGGGGGCAACAGAAATAATTCCGCCCCCTCTTCGAGCACGTGGGCGGTAGGCACGAAGGCGTCCTGAATCGCGGCGCGGCTCGCCGCCAGCACTTCCGCCGCCGCGGGGCGCAGATCGCTGAGGGCCTGGATTGCACCCCCGACCGACGCGCCCTGTGGCAATTCGACGGAAAACTCCGGCTCAAAAAAGTCTTTCAGTCGTGCAAAAACGGTAACTTTGATTTTCATGGCAGGTCTCTCCGGAATCGATGCGGAGCCGTATCCCGAAATTCAGGGCCGCCTCCTGCGTGCGTCTATCTCGTCCGGAACGATTTAGACCCTCCCACGCGGCGGCGTTCCGCGCGACTGTTTTTCGGATCACAGCGGGCGGCGGCCCGGGACGAATATTCAATCGAGTCGGCCCTGCGGATAAAATAGCACTCGCTCCCCCGGCTGCAGTCGATCGCGGTCGCCGGGATGCAGCGCGAATCCGCTGGACCCCACGGTCGCCGAAACGTCGCCGCTGGAATTGATACGCATGGGCTGCACCTGCGGTTCGAAAGCTTCCCCCGGATTCATTTCCGTCGGGCGCGCATCGCCCGCGGGAGCCGGAACGAGCCGCGCCGGAAAGAACTCCGGACGGTCGCCTCGTTTGCGGCGCTCTTCGCATAACGGCAGCGACCAGGCCGGCGCCGGGCGCAATCCGAACCAGGCCCGGAGCCAGGCTTCGATGAACAACTTCCAGCCCACCTGGACTGCGACAGGATTGCCGGGCAGACCGAAGACCACCGGCCCCGGCGCCTTTCCCGATCCCGGGATGGCCTGCCCCTGACCGAACCACAGGGGTTTGCCCGGCTTGACGTTAACGCGGTGAAAGATCTTTTGTATACCCGCGGCCGCCAGAATTCCAGGCACGAAGTCGGCGTCGCCCATGGAAACTCCGCCGGATAGTACCAAAAGCTCGGCCCGCGATATATGCAACGCGTGTTCGACCGCCGCCGCCAGGGCCTCGGGTTGATCCGGCACGATGCGATGTTCCGGAAGCGGCACGCGATAGGCGGCCAGACCGGCGCACAGGGCGTAATAATTCGAATCGCGGATCTGCTCCGGACGAATCGACGGCGTCCCAGCCGCGACGATCTCGTCGCCCGTGCTCAATACGACGCAGCGCGGCGGGCGACGCACAGGCACCTGCGCGCAGCCGACGGAAGCCAGCACGTTCATGGCGGCCGCGTCCAGAGCTGCGCCGGCGGCCAGCACCCGCTGTCCGGACTGGAGATCCTTGCCGCGGGGGGCGACAAAACGCAGCGGACGAATTTCGGTCGGATCCGCAACGCCGGGAAAGCGAATCGCGGCGGTTTCGCTCGGGCTTTCGCTTTTATCTTCGCTGTCGCTCACACTCACGCTCAGGCTCTCACTTTCACTTTCACTTTCACTTTCCTCCAACGGAATCACGCAGTCGGCGCCGGGCGGCAGCGGAGCGCCGGTCATAATGCGGCGACAGCTTCCGGCTTCGAGCTCCTCCCTCGGCATTTTTCCGGCGAAGATCGTTTCGCCCGCGAGTGCATACGCGAAATCCGCGGAGCGCGTGGCGAAGTCGCGGGAGTTCAGCGCGAAGCCGTCCATCATCGCGCGATCGAAGGGCGGCGCGTCGCGGTCGGCGAAGACGTCTTCGGCCAGCACGCAGCCGGCGACGTCGGCGAGCTCTCGCAGCACCGCGCGATCCTCAAGCGTGTCAGAGACCGTGGCCAGAATCAGGCGCCGGGCTTCGGCGATGCTCAGTGGTTTCGTATGCTTTTGCATTGATGGGTGCCAGGCAGATTTACACAACGCGCCTTACGGCCGCGAAGGCGTCAATGTCCGTCGCCCGCCAGCATCGCGCGCGCGTGCAGCACGCCCGGCACGATTGCCTGCAGACTTTCGCGAACGCCGTTCGGGCTCCCCGGCAGCGTGACAATCAAGGTGCGACCGGCCGCGCCCGCCACCGATCGCGAGAGCATGGCGAAGGCCGTGCGATCCTGGCCGAAGCTGCGCATGGCTTCGGCAATGCCCGGCGCGTCGCGTTGAATAAACTCGCGCACCACGTCCACAGTCAGGTCCCGGGGGCCGAGACCGGTGCCGCCGCTCGTAAATATAAAATCGATGCCGGCGTCGAGCCACTCGCGAATGGCCGCGCGAATGTCCGCGGGTTCGTCCGCCACAACCCGGACTTCCAGAACCTCCACGCCCCGGTCACGCAGCATGTCCGCCGCCAGCGGACCCGACCGATCTTCGCTTTCGCCGCTGGCGGCTCGATCCGAAGCGACCAGCACCGCCGCCCGCAGTCCTACGGGCTGGCGGGCCTGCTGCTGACTGCGACCGCCGGTCTTTTGCAATAAACGCACGCCGCCGATTTCCAGATTCGCATCCACGGGCTTCAGCATATCGTACATCGTCAGCGCGGTGACCGAAATCGCGGTGAGTACTTCCATCTCTATGCCGGTGCGGCTGACAGAACGGCCTTCCGCCGTAATGCGAATCGCGCACCGGCCGGCCGGCTGCTCGAGGGTTTCGGCGCCGGAAGTGTTGGACGGCTCCGCCTGTTCTATATTGGAAACATTCGCCGCGCCGCCGGCAGCTTTCTGAATCTCGAATTCCAGATGAAAGCCGTCGATGGGCACGGGATGGCAATGCGGCAGCAGATGCTGGGTCTGCTTCGCAGCCAGCAGCCCCGCCGCCCGCGCCGTATCGAAAAAATTTCCTTTGGGCAGCTTTCCGGACTCAATTCGTGCGATAGTGTCCGCATTGCAATAGACGAAACCTTCCGCCCGGGCCGTGCGCAAACTCGTAATTTTGGCGCTGATATCGTTCATAACCTGGCTGTACGTATCTCTGGCGTCCGGGGCCCTGTCATCTCACAAAAAAAATGCAAAAACGCCGCCCGGGATTGTTGGTTCTATTTAAGGAAAAGGTAAATCCATGTCATTGCATCACACCAGAACACTGTTTTACGCAATCGTGGCGGCGGCCCTGGTCGGCGCCGTTTCATTCTGCGGTCCCGCGAAAGCCAAAACCCGCGCGGCCGTAGTCACCTACGCATCTCCGGATACGCTGATCGTCCGCGGCGCGGAAGAAATTCCGGCGAAGATCGGCGCGGTCCTGAAAGAGAAAGACGTCATCCAGACCGGCCAGGGGCCGATGGATATTCAGACGACCACCGGATCGACGGTCCGGGTGCGGCCCTATACGCGCCTTGAGCTGGCCTCGCTGCTCAGTAATAATACGGTGCGGCTCGATCTGAAGAACGGCACCGTGAGCGCACGCGTTCGTCGGGCGTCGGCCGGTGAGAATTTCACCGTCACGACTCCGACCGCAATCGCCGGCGTCCGCGGGACGGCGTTCGTCGTCACCGAAGATCCGGAAAAGGGCGCGATCGTAACGGTCGTCGAGGGCAGCGTGGCCATGTCGCCGCGGGCTCAGGATCGCACCGAGCCGACCCCGGTTCCCGGTAAAGAGATCGTAATCGAAGCCAGCGAAGCCGCGGAGCTCGTGGAAACCCGCGACTCGGTTCAGAAAGAAAAGGTCGAGTTGACCCTGCGCGATCAGGCGGATTTCGACAGCATGATCGATGTCGACGACGCGATTATCGCGCGAGCCGGCGAAACCGAGCAGGTCATGCCGGAAGTCGTGGCTGAAATCAAAGCCGACTACGAAAAGAAACGCGACGCGGCGTTCGATCGCATTGCGGACCGGGCCGACGAAGCCAAAGCGGCTGAAGAGCTGAAAGCCGGCACCCTTGTCGAGATTCTGCGCCTGAAAGACGGCAGCACCTACTCGGGCACGATCATCACCCAGGCGGGCGATACTCTGATTATTCAGGGCAAAGACGGCGTGAAGCGCTTCAAGCTCGACGACGTCACCGCGATCGATTTCGGCACTCTCTGAGTCGCACGATTTCGCCAACGACCGGCGCCTGTTACCTCCGGGATAGCAGCGCGCCGGTAGCGGGCGCCCCATCGGCCTCAAATCAACTGAAGATTACGAATATTTCAACAGATCACAAACACGCAAAAACTTAATTCCTCCCATTGTTTACCGCGCGAAGTGAATTCGATTTCTACTCGGGATCTCAAAATCGAAGCGATTCACGCAAGCGCGTCTGGACTAACCGACCGTCCCTACACGGTCGGTTTTTTTTTGCGATGTGCGATGTGCGATGATTGGAAAGGAACTGCGGGGCGCGAAATCGGCTGCCGCATCACGAGGACGCCGGCGCGCCGTCCGGACTCCTGGGTCGCACCGTATAGACGTGCATCTTTTGCATGAATCCTTTGATTTTGGCGAGGCCCTTGAGGGCCATTGGAATTTCGGCCGCAAGCTCCGGGTCGCCTTCGCTCACGCGGTACACATTCGAAGACAGCAGGATCTCGCCGCCGGGCGCTCCGTTGCACAGCCGCGCCGCGAGATTCACATTATCGCCAATGACGGTATAGTCCTGGCGCGAAGAGCTGCCCATGCTGCCCATCACCACATCGCCCATGCTGATGCCGATACCGACCTGTAGATTGTCCCCCGCACCCTGCGCTTCCGTCTGACGCGCGGCCATAGCGCGCTGAATCTCCACCGCCGCCCGCATGGCGTTGCGCACGCGATGATTGGCCGGACCTTCGAAGATGGCGACCACCTCGTCGCCGACGAATTTGTCGACATAGCCGCCGAATTTTTCTATGATCTCGCCCTGCAGTCCGAGCAGTACGTTGAGGGTTTGAATCACCTCTTCCGGAAAATGCGACTGACTGTACTTCGTAAATCCGCGTACGTCCGAAAACAAAATCGCGACCTCTTTGCGTTCGCCTTCCGGAGTGATCTCGTTAGCGATCGTTTTGCGGATCATCTCTTTGGTATGGCGCGGCACGTAGCGCAGCATCATCAGCCGTTCGCGCAGGCTCGCGGCCATCGAATTAAACGATCGCGTGAGTTGCGAAACCTCGTCGCGGCCGCGCACTTCCAGGGCCACGTCGTAGTTTTCGTTCATAATTCCCAACGCCGCGGTGTTCAGGCGCTCGATGGGCCGCGAAATCTGCCGGGCCAGGCGATAGCTGACCAGAACGCCGAGCAATACGAACAGCAGCCCGACGCCGAGATTCATGAGCACCTCCTGTTCGAGAGCCGCGATAAAACGATCCACTTTATAATCGACCGCCAGCAGCCCCACGACCGCGCCTTCGCCGTCGCGAATGGGCGCATAACCCGAAATCCAGCTGCCGTGTTCGTCGCTGTAAAGCTGCGTAAATTTCGAATTACCGGAGAGCGCCTGCTTGACCAGGTACATATTCTCTTCGGGAACGGGATAGTAGTCTCCGACGAAGGGCGTTTCGTGCAGCATCACGCCGAAAGTCAGATTCCCGCTCTCGCTCGCATGAAAGGTATAAATGGTTTCGCTGGTCAGATCGTTTTCGCGCATGACACGATCGAGGTATTCGCGAATGCGGGCGAATTCAGGCGTGTTCTCGTCTCCGGCTTTGCGCACCCGGTCGTGGTCTTCGCCGGAAATACGAATGGCGGCGGTCTTCGCGATGTGTTCGAGAGTCCAGCCGAATTTCTCTTCGACCTGGCGATAGAGCCGCGAATAGGAATACACCGTCAGCGCTCCGACCACCAGGGTGATCAGGGTCGCCGTCAGCAAAGTAATCCGGAGCGAGAGTCCGGGACGGGAGGGATCGATCTTCACGATTTTGAGACGCATTCCGCCTCCGGGCGTCACAGACCGAGCGAAAGATTTCTCGCGTTCCAGCGGCTTCTGTCAAACAAATCCGGGCAGGATCAGTACTTCAGGCCGGTCTTACTGCGCACCGCTTCCAGATAGGGGGCCGCCGCCGCGCGAGCCTTTACCGCGCCCGCCGACAATATGTCGCGCACGTCGTCCGGACGTTGCATGATTTCGGCGCGGCGTTCGCGATAGGGCCCGAAATATTCGAGCACGGCTTTCAGCAGATCCTGCTTGATGTGACCGTAGCCCACTCCGGGGGTCTGGAATTTTTCGATGAGCGCCTGGATCCCGGCCTCGTCCAGAAACAGGCGATAGATGTCGAAGAGCGGCGTATCTTTGTACGGCTTCGCTTCTTCAACGGGGGTCGAATCGGTCTCGATGCCCATTATCGATCGCTTCAGCTGCTTCTCGGTCGCGAAGGGATAGATCGCGTTGTTGTAGCTCTTGGACATCTTGCGCCCGTCAATGCCCGGCACTGTGGCCACATCGGTCAGAATATCCGGCTCGGGAATCTTCAGCGCTTCGCCGTACTGCGCGTTAAAGCGCCGCGCGATGTCCCGCGCCATCTCCAGGTGCTGCTTTTGGTCTTTGCCGACAGGCACTTTTTCGGCGCCGAAGAGCACGATGTCGGCGGCCATCAACACGGGATAAAAGAACAGACCGCTCGACGGATTGAAACCCTGATCGGTCTTATCCTTAAACGAATGTCCGAGCTGGAGCTGCGAAACCGTGATGTGCATGGAGAGCATCCAGGCGAGCTCCATCACTTCGGGCACGTCGCTCTGCACCCAGAAGGTCGCCCGCTCCGGGTCGATGCCCAGCGCCAGAAAATCCGCCGCGACATTCAGGATATTGTCCGCGAGCAGTTTGCCGTCGTCGACGGTGGTCATCGAGTGGTAGCTGGCGATAAAACAAAACAGCTCGCTCGACTCCTGGTATTCGACCATTCGTTTCATCATCGAAAAATAATTCCCGAGATGAGGGTTGCCGCTGGGCTGAATTCCGGACAGAACGCGCATATCGCAGACGAGAATCCGTGCCGGAATCAGGGAGGCGAGTAAAATTCACAGCATGACGGACGACGTCCGGCGTGCGAGGTCTGCCGTCAGGCAGCCAAAACAGCATGGCAGTGCCATGCGAGCGTCCGCCGCAGGCGGACAAAGCACCATGGCAGTGCCGTGCGAGGTCTGCCGCAGGCCCGGCTTTCCAGTTGCGCCCGGCCCGGGCTCGCCAGAATGTGTATCAGGCGCTTCGAGATGGTCCGCGAATTCATATTGGTCAGCATCAGCGTGCTGGTGGGCGTCGCGCTCACCGGGTGGAGTTCGTACATGATCGTGCGCTACTACCGGACCCCGAAGGCGGAGCGCCCGGGTATCAAAGCCTATTTCAAAGTGGCCTGGCTCTTTTTGCTGATCGGCCTGGCCGATCTGGGCAAGGCGGTGAAAGATCTCGTGCAGGTGATTCGTCTGGCGAGCGGCGAACCGGCGGACCCCACGGATTTATGAGCGGGGATCAAGGGTACGCAATTTTATTCGGCATCGGTCTGGGATTGATCGCGGTGCTGTTCTGGATGCTCTTTCCGATCGGCGATAGCCGGCGCAAAAAAGACGATAAAGACAAACCGAAGGGCTTCTGTCCGCTGTGCAAGCAGGCCCTGTACGCCGGCGAACGCATTCGCTCGGACCAGACCGAGATCGGAGACGTGGAAGTGCAGACTCGCATCAAAGGCTGCCCGTATTGTATGGGGCCGACCAGCCGACGAGCGCGCAATTGTCCCGTCTGCAAAAACAAAGTGGCGAAAGACGAAGTGATACTGGCGATTTCCGACCCGCGTATCGATCGGCTCAAGCTGAGTATTAAAGGCTGCAAGCAATGCTGGCCTCAGGGTTTCTGAAGATGATTTCCGCGCGAAGCAAATACTCCCGGCACACACCGCAAATTCCGCGGGGCCCGCTTACGCTGCTGCCGGCTCTGCTGGCCGTGCTATTTGCAGGCGTCGCCTGTTCGGGTCCCTATCTGCAAAATCGCTGGCAGGATTCGAAAGACGTATTCACGGCCACGGTCGAAACCGAAAGCTACGGCGGCGCACTCCGGCTGGGCCCTGTCAAGGCCGGCCTGAACTACAAGGCACCCGGCGGCGGCGCGACGGGACTGCGCGGCGGAAAAGTCGGCGAACACGAAAGCGCTGACTTCGCGGCCTTCTTTTTCGGCGCGGATTATTTCAGCGATACGCCCATTCGTTTCGACGGCTGGAAACCCGAGTCCGCCGGCGACGCCGAAAGCGACGCAGGCGCGGACGATCTCGCCGCGAATTTCGCAGCCGGCGACGCTCAATCTCCGGGCGCCCCGGGCCAGGCAAACGCGTCAGCGAAAGGCGCGATTCGATCCACTTCGCCGGTCGACGCCGCCGATACTCCAGTCGAGACGGTGGATGCGAGCGCTTTCGAACAACCCGTGTTGCGCTTACGCGACAAACTTTTTCGCGCGCTTTCGCCCTTCGGCACGGAGAAACCCGCGCACAAATCGCAGTCTCTTTTAAAAGACGATGATACCGACTGGGCCCCCGCGTACTATTTCACCCAGGCCGAGTTGCAGCTGGGCGCGTATCTCGGCGTACGGCTGGGATGGAACGCGGGCGAAACCTTCGACTGGCTGGTCGGCTGGTTCGGATTCGATCCTCTGGGCGACGACGCTCCCTACGGCGAAAGCATCGAAGAGCAACTGGAACAATATCCGTTCTGGAATACTCTGAGCGAAGAAGAGAAGGACGCGATTCGGGAACGCCTGCAGCAGGGCGGCGGCGCCGGGGGCCTGTTCCTCGGGCCGTGAGACGAGCACCAGATCCGCTGCGTTCCGTCAGAGCATCAGAGCGGCAGCCAGACCAGCTTCCCCACCGATTATCGAGCGAAAGCTCTGATCGCCTCCACAGTGGGCGTCGGTGCGTCGTATGCGATGAAGGTTTTGGCGTTTTCCACCTCGATCAGTTTAGCCCGATCGCCGATGGCCTCTGCCAGCCTTCTGGCCAGCGCGATTGTGAAGAGGTGATCTTCATTTCCCCACAGAACAAGAATTCTCTTTCCGGAGCCCTTTAATTCCGCAGGCAACGCAAGCGTGAGCTTTTTATCGATCCCGCACATCAGCTTGCCCGCGTCCCGTCGAATCTCTCTGCTCCCGGCCATGGGCTCGACAAAGGACTTCAGCATGCTATCGGGCATTCGATTCCTGGTAAACGCGCCGTAGGAGCTTTTGCCGGCCCTTAATGCGCGCGATCGATAAAGCGACTGAGCGACTATAAACATCCCGAGGGGGATTCGGGGAAGCCATTTCAAATAATCAAAACCCCGTGCCGGAAAAACCTCCAGCGCATCGCAATTGGTTATCACAAGGCGTTCTATTCTGGAGCCGAATCGCGCAGTTGCGATTTTGGCGATTACGGCGCCGAAATCCACCCCAACAAGTGTGACGTTTTCCAGACCCAGCGCAGCAAGAAAATCATCGAGCATTCTGGCGGCGCCGATTGGTGAAAGATCCGCGCTTTCGTTCGCCGGGATACGGTGAGAACCGAACGGGAATTCGGGAACGATAACATTGAAACTCTTAGCCAGTTCTGCGGCGACGCCATCCCAGATAGAGCCGTTCAGGAACAGACCGTGCAGAAAAACTATAGGCCGGCCTGTACCCCTTCCTCGGTATTGTATATCGCCTTGCGGCAGAGTAACCATCTCAAATTCATTCATAAAGCTCTCCCGGCGATTGCGCCGCCCGGAATGGCGCAACGAGAAGATGGAGATCGCGGACTTTTATTCAGAGAGAAGGATGTACGTGTACAGGGAGCGGGCCACCCGTTTCTTCTGCTCGTTAAAGAAGTCGCATTGCAATAATATCTTTCCGCCCTCCCGGCTTTTAACCTTGCACACGGCGCGTACTTTGCCGTCCGCGACCGGGCGCAAATAACGGATACTGGAGTCTGTGGTGAGGACGTTTCTCGAGCTATGATCGCCGTGCAGCATCGTCATTACGCCCGCCAGAGTCGACCCCGCGCTGAATATCGCGCCTCCGTGCATTAAGCCGTGGACTCCGGCGGTTTCGCGGCGAAATGCGAACGTCGCATCGCATTCCTCCAGGCTCAGCGTATTTATTTTGAGGCCCACCGCTCCCGGGAAGCTTTGATCGATCAGAGCCTGTAGTTGTTCCTGGAAACCCTCGTCTCGGCGGGGCGGCTCGAAGATGCCGGGAGTATTCGCAAGAAAGTGCGCGAAGAATTCTCTGGATTCCAGGTTGGAAGTGATTGTACTCATGGTTTTGCTCCTGAATTTATGCGTTAAATAATGATCATTCCGATGTCAGTCGCTCTTTAAGATCGAACTGAAGGCCGGCCAGAGATCCTTCAAATGCCGCGGATCGCCGGTGAATTTGTAGAGCTGGAGACATCCGTAGTACGCCCCGAGCAGGCGCCGCGTGAGCGCTCCTGCTCCCCGATCATTCAGGTCGGGACGCGAATCCTTCACCATGTCCGCCAGAATTCGTTCCAGTAATGCGACGTACTCCTGCATCGCGGGCTGGACGTCCGAGACATCCCCCGGAGGAAGTTCTGCGCGGAGATTGGCGATGGCGCACCCTCTGTAAGCAGGCATTCGCGCTTCCGCTCGCACAAAAGCCGCCCAACGCCTCAAGAAGGTCTCCAGAGACGAGGAACCAAGCTGGAGAAACTGATTCTGCATCAGTTTGATTCGCTCCGCCAGATACATGTCGCGTAGCTCGTCCTTGCCCTGAAAATGGTGATAGAGAACCGAACGCGCCGTATCCGCCTCTTCCAGGATCTCCTGCAGTCCGGTATTGCCGTAACCCTGTTCGTAAAACAGGCGATAGGCCGACCGGGTGATTCGACCGGCCGCATCCGGCTTTCTGTCCGCTCTGGTTTGTCGCTTTTTCACTACGACCACCATAATAAGAGGCCGATGGATCTGTCAAGAATATAGTACCGACCGGTCCTATCTATAAAATTCCAGACAGGCTGCCGGGAGCCGGAGAACGACCCGATGCTCAGTCTTCGCGATCTTCCAGAAATATCTTAATATCCTCGGAGCTGCCGAAGATCACGAGCGTATCGTGTTCTTCGATAACGGTATCCCCGCGGGGCACACCCAGTATTTCCTGTCCGGTCTTTTCGGCGGTGTCGCGTTTGATCGTAATCAGATTCAGATGGTACTTGTTCCGCAGACCGCATTCGTTTAAGGGCAGCCCCACGAGCGCCGGCGGCGCCGAGGTCTCGGCGATTACGAATTCCCCTTCGAGCACGATGCGATCGTGAAAGCCCGGATTCGAAAACTGCGCCACCATATTCCGCGCGGCTTTATCGCCGGGATTAAAGAGTTCGCTGACGCCCAGCATGCGTAAAATCTTATATTCGAGACCGTTTTGATAGCGGGCCATAACGCCTTTGATTTTCATCGCGCGCAGCACGTCGGCGGTCGTAATCAGGCTTTCGAAATCGCTCAGGGCGATGACGACCGCGTCGAGATCCTCCAGCTCCTGAGCCTGCATGGCGTCGCGATCGGTCGAATCCAGGCACACGGCTGAGGTCGCGTGCGGCGCAAGCGCTTCGACCCGCTCCATATTGCGGTCGATGGCGAGTACTTCGTGGCCGGCTTCAAAAAGACGCCGCACAAGCAACGCGCCGAATTCTCCAAGACCGATTACCGCGATTCTTTTATAATCATCCATAATTTATGCATCCATTTATATTCGCGCGCGGAAAGGCCGCCGCGCCTCGTTCTCGACGCCCAGGACCGCCAGGACCGCTCAGCCGACCACCACGTACTCCGTCGGATAGGCGTAGGCCACCGGCTGATTGCGCGGAGTGATCGCCACCAACACCGTGAGCACCCCCACCCGGCCGCAAAGCATAATCGCGCACAGGATAAATTTGCCCGCCGCACTCAGCTCCCCCGTGATGCCTCTGGATAGACCGACAGTACCGAAGGCGCTCACGGTTTCGAAAGCGATGTCCACAAAGGCGAACCCACTTTCGGTCGCAATCAGCAGGAAGATGCCGCTGAAAATCACGAACAGCGAGAGCGCGACCGTGGCGAAAGCGCGGTTCACGCTGTGAGCCGAAACGGTCTTGCGATACAATTCGACCCGGTTTTTGCCCGTGATCTGCGCGACGATGTGCAGAAACGAAATGCCGGCCGTCGTCGTTTTAATCCCGCCGCCCGTCGAATGCGGCGAGGCTCCGATCCACATATATAAAAACGCGAGAAAGGTCATGCTGAGTCCCATCTCCGCGACGGGCAGCGTATGAAACCCGGCGGTGCGCATGGACACCGCGAAAAAGAGCGAATGCCACAAGCGGTCGAAGGCGTCGAGGCCCGCCAGCGTCGCGCCTGATTCAAACCAGAAATAGGCCGCGGTCGCGGTCGCCAGCAGAATGGCGTTTACGCTTAAAACCAGGCGGGTGGTCAGCTGCAACGAGACCCGCCGCCGCTGCTTCGCGTACTGCGCGAGCTGTACGATTACGGGAAACCCGAGGCCGCCGATTACGATCAGCAGCATATGCCCGCCGACATACAGACGCCCCGCCAGAGTCCGATCGAGTAATCCCAGCCCGTCCGCATGCAACGCGAAGCCCGCGTTGCAAAAAGCGGAAACCGCATGAAAAATCGCGGCGAAGACGCGCTCGGCCGTGTTCGCATACAGCTGCGGCGGCATGCTGAAGTACAGAAAGATCGCGCCAACGGCTTCCGCCCCGAAAGTCAAAAGCGCGATATTGCGCACCAGCGTTTTCACCCGGCCGACCCCTTCGTCGCTTAGTACATCGCGCAGCAGCACCTTCGTGGAAACCGAAGCGCGACCCGTCAGGAAAAAGGCCAAAAACGAAGTTAGAGTCATCAGACCCAGGCCGCCGATCTGAATCAAAAGCAGGATCAGGGTCAGGCCGGCGGAAGAAAAGCTCTCGGTAATCGAAACCGTCGAAAGCCCCGTAACGCACACCGCGCTGACCGTAATAAACAAGACATCCACCCAGGCGAGTCCCACAAGCTGCATGCGCGGCAACGAAAGCAGAGCGAAACCTACCGCGATTACCAGGGCGAAACTGCCGACGAAGATCAGCGCGGGATTCAGGGCGCGCCCGGCAAAAAAGGCGGGCTGGCGAACGAGATGCATCAGAGCGCCGATCAGCAGGATCACCTGCCCAATCGACAAAAACAGCAGCATCGCGCTTTCGGACGCGGCGGCCGGATCTTCCGTCGCGGCGATGCCGGCCGCGGAAAGCCAGGCGAGAATTTCGTCGCGAAAGAGCAGCAGAGCGAGCACGAGGAACACGACCGTCGCCTGCGCGATATGCGCCCGCACGTAGCTGCGAAAATTCTGTTCGCCCGGCGAAAAGGCGAGCGATAGGATCTCGTACGCCAGCAGGAAATAGATCAGCGCCGGCAGAATCACACGGCGGCCGGGGAGTATCTCGCCCGGATTGTGGAATCCGAACTCCAGAATCAAAAGCGCAACCGATGCGAGTCCCGCGATCGCGTACAGCGGCGCAAGCGTCGGATATACGTACGCGGCGTAGGCCGCGCGCATTCGCAGCCAGGTTCCCTCTATCGACTGCGAAATCTGCCGCCAATCCATCTCGCGGAAAGAGAACCGCGCGGAGGTCCCGGGTCAAGATTAGTTTGTATCGGTTTTTCGAGACTCAGCGCCTCTCGAGCCCTTTGGGCCACCCTGCGGCTGGTCAGGGACTCAGCCGCCGTTCAGGCGCCAGTTGTATTCAATGTCGGTTTTGAAGCTATAACCCGCGGGAATCTTTTTACGATAGCGACGCACATAAGTTTCGGCGTTCTTGAAGTCCTTCTCGAACCACTCGAAGAGCTTCGAAAGGCTCACGGTTTTGTTTTCGTCGTTCACGCGAATGCCCTTCGACTTGTTGTGCAGAAAGGCCCAGGTCTGCTCGGCCAGTTGCTTGCGCAGCTTCGCTGCTGTATACGCTTCGCGACGCAGGTCCGGGCAGCTCAGCGCACCACAGTTGAGCGCGAAGTGAATGCGCGCGTCGCCGAAGGGCCGCACAATTCCGTTTTCGAGCCCGTCGAGGGTCATGCTGCGACCGGCGACCTTGCCCACGGGCCGCTTCCAGATCGGACTGGCCGAAGTTCCGAGTTTGTTAATGTCCGCGACGGGGTGGTTGCGAACAATCAAATCGATCACCAGTACATTGTATGCGTTAATATAAAAAGCGAGCTTCTCGTTGCGGGTCTTCAGCTGCGCCGCGTCATAGTTGGCGATCATCTTCACGACCCCCGGCCAGCGCGGATCGGCCTTGACGCCCGCGTAGTTTACGTAGTTGCCGGAAATCCCGGCGACAGTCCGGCGCCGTACGTTCTTTTTCAAAATCGCGTCGTAAGTAGAATAGTCCGGTTCGGCCGCTGAGAGCTCGCCGCGATCGAATAGCGGCGCGCCATCGGCGAAGAGCGCCAGACTGAAAGTGAATAGCGCCACCAGCGGCGCGCTCCGGCCGGTCGCGGTAAACACGCGACGCGTCATTCTGCCGGACCGGGGCTGAGGCTTCTGAGAATACTGTGACTGCATATCTCTCAGACCCCCGGACCCCGCCGGGGGTTACCGGCCCGGTAGCGAAAAGCGTCGCCGGACAGCGATTTTTTCTGCGAATTAAATGAACACAGCCGGGGTTTCACCGGTTCACCAGCAAGGCTTCACGGACGACTCGCTGGCCAGGCTAAAACGAGATACGCCGGCCCGCCCGGCGCGTCCAGGGTGCGACGTAGCGAATTCGCGGGCGGCAGCCCGGAGCGGGCGACACCCTTTCCGGAGCCGGCCCGGATTCGCATGAATCCCGATGATCCAGCCGCATCGACGCCGCCATCGGCCGGTCGCCGTTCGAAACACAGATCAACCGCGCGCGGGCCGGAGATTCTACAGCGAAACTCGCCGGTTTTCGCGGTACTGCAGGCCGGAGTGGACGGCGATGCCGGAATAAACGCGACGCGTGAATCGCCCGCTCCCGCCGAATCGAGAAATGCCAGGCTCAACGCAAAGCTGCCCGGGCGCGGGGCGAGATTTTCAAGGCGCATCGCGAGCCGGGATACTCCGGAGCACGCGGCGTGCGAATCTCCCGATTTATGCGCAAGGCCGCGCGACGACGACTCGCGAACGAAAACCAGCGCCGGACAGACTCCGCGGGCCGGCAGGCAGCTCTGGATTTCAAAGCCATTGTAATACAGGAACTCTCCGGGCTGCCCCGGCGCCGGACTCAGCTGACTGTCATAGACTCGCTCCAGACTTCCCGTTTCCTTTTCGGCTCGATACAAAAAGAAAGCAGTGCCTGGATCCCGCGCATATTCCAGCAAGAGCAGCGGTTGCAGCCCTCCGGGACCGCGCGCCTGCACGAGATTCACGGTTCGCAGTCCCGCATCGATGTCGCCCCTGAAAAGCTTTCGTAGCAAACGCAGGCCGTCCGGCGGCGCGACGCTTTCCGCTCCAGCGACGCGATTGGAATTGCGCCTGGGCGCGGCGAACTCGAGCGAAAGCGCAATGCGCTCGCGACCTCCGGCTGCGGAGTCGCGTAAAATCACCAGACGATCGCGACCTCCCGCGGCGATGACTCCGATCGTGCCGGGGAAAGCGCCGAACGCAAGCGCTTCCGTTTTGCCGGCCGTCGCTTCTGGTAAGAGACGCCGCTTCCAGACGACGCGAGCCGCGCCCGGCACTTCGCCGGCGGAGGCGACTCCCAGAAATTCTTCATCGCTTATTAATTTCGCCAAGGGGTCGCCGCACGCGAAGTACAGGCTAAGCGCCAGCATGCTTCCGAATAAACGCAGCATCATCGACGGCTTCGAAATCGGATATTCACCCACGCGACGCAAGCGAATGATCGTTTTTCACAAAGACGGCGGAGGCGGAGGCGGCTCCGAAGGACTGGTCGCCGTTGCGGGGGCCGAAACTTCGCCGGACGGCGGCGCGGGCGGCGCCGGCTTGTTCTGAGCTTCGTCATCGGCGGGCCCCGGCTTTTCGTCGCTCGTGGAATTTTCGGATGAGTTCGCGTCGCCGGAATCGCTCGAGCCTTCGGAACCGTCTGCGTCGCCTTCGCCCTCCCGCGGCCCTTCGAGTTCGACCAGCGCCGCGGCGGCGGCCGGACCGATCGCGTCGCCGCGGGCCGACAGCTCTTCGAGGGTTTCGAGATCCTGCTTACGAACGGCTTCGCTCAGGCGCAGTCCCGCCTGCACCGTGTCGACGTCCGCGGAATGCGAAATATCTTCTTTCAGCCAGCCCCGAAAGAAATTTCCTTTGCGGCCGCCTTCCACCGACATCCAGCGACTCTCGTCGTTTTGTTCGCGCTCTTTTACGAAAAAGACCACGCCGGGCGCGAGATATTTTCCGCTCGCGGCTTCGCCCGACGAAGCGCTCGGCCGCCGATACAGGAGCGCCTCCGGGTCGCTCAAGACCGCCGCGTATAAAAACAGATGTTTGCTTTCAACGAAGCCCTCCTGACCGTCGACCATGCGGATCTGACTGAAAGCATCGCCGGGGGCGAGCAAGGATACCCGTTCGCCCTGGCTCAAAGTCGCAATCGCCTTCTTTTTTTCAGCGCCGGGAAATACGCTCAGGGGCCAGCGCGCCACCCGGCTCTCGCCGCCGGGTTCGCAGCCTCCCGCGAAAGAAGCCAGACCCGCAAGCAATACCGTAAAGACGGCGACGCGCGCGCGGCTCAAAAACAATTTCGAATTCGGTTTTCTGATGTTCATATAAGTCCTCGTTCAATCAAAACTAATATTCGTCTCGAATCGGAGCGAAAGCCCGCATGTCGATGGAATCGGAGCGCACTCCGGTGTCCAGGTTGAATCCCAGATAGGCCTTTTCGAAATCCGAGCGTTTGAGATCGCCGTCGATATAAGCCTGACCGTCGCGCATGAGCTTCGCCGAAAATCGCGCGGCGCGATGAACCAGTTCGATGAAGCTCTCGCTGGAAGTCCGTCCCGGCTCCGCGGGAAATTTCCATTCGGCTCCGGCCTCGTTCGGCAATCTCGGATCGATGCGTTTGGGATTGGGCAGTATCAAATAACGAATGCGCAGGCGGCGAAAGCTCAACCAGTCGATCAAATACAACAAAAAACGGATCACGCGGGAGCGCACGTCGGTCACGCTGTTGAATCGCAAAAAACCCAGATACGATTCGTTCACCAGGTCGCCCGGGCGCACCGCGTCGCTGGAACCCGGATAGTCCTGCGCGAATTCCTCCGGAAAGGTGCCCTTGAGACCCCGGACCCACAGACGCCAGATATCGCGATCCAACACGCGCCGATTGTTCTCGTCGATCTCGTCGGTGTCGCGCAAATATTTCACGAAATTGTATTCGCGCGGCGTCATGCCCCACCGCTTGTGAACCAGATACGAATCGAGGGCGAATTCGACCCGCAAATGATGGCTCTGGGCTTCCCAGGAAGCGTCCGGATCTTCCGAATAAGGATCGCCGGTGATATAAAAAATATAGGGATGCGTTACGATATCGACGCCGCAGTGGCAGAGATAGCCCATCACGAAAGCGCGCTGCCGATCTCGCTCCAGCCCCGGTTGGGCGGCGCGAATTTGATCGAGAAAATTCAGCAGCAGTTCGAATACGCGATTGTGATGCGCGCGATTGCCCCAGGCGAGACCGCGGGCGTTCTTGCGCCGCGAAAAGATATGGTAAAAATAAAAAACGTCCGGCGCGATCGCGCCGAGACTGGCGAAACGAAACAAGGATCGATCGTGCAGGAAATCCGCGAGCTCCTGCTGAGCGTCGTCGCCGTGTTCCAGCAGCTCCATGCTCTGTTTGAGAGCTTCAATATGTGTAAATTTCGCCGCCATGGGTTTCGCGGGGCGACGCTCAAATCGGCCGAATGCTCAGGAACGCGCCGCGGCTTCCAATTCGCGCAAAGCGTCCCTGAAGCGCGAAATCATCAGATTGATTCGCCGGGTTTGCAGCGCGTATGCGGAACGGTTGACGACCAACACCGCGGAGCTTTCCAGAATGGTGTCCATCTCGACGAGTCCATTCGCCCGCAGTGTTCCGCCGGTGGAAACCAGGTCGACGACACAATCCGACATACCCAGCACGGGAGCGATTTCGATCGATCCGTGCAGTTTGATCACTTCGCAACTGATGCCGTTGCGAAAGAAAAAATCCTGCGCGAGCCGCGGATATTTCGTCGCCACTCGCAAATGCGGCAGACTCTTGAGCTCGGAGGCGTCTTTTTCAAGCGCGGCGAGCGATAGCCGACAATAACCGAAATTCAGCTCTAAGGGCACGGTCAGGTCGTACCCGCCCTCCGCCAGGACGTCGCGCCCCGTAATGCCCGCGTCGGCGCCGCCCTGCAGAACATAGGTCGGCACATCCTGACTGCGAACCAGAAGAATCTGGTAACGCCCGGTGGAATCCAGAAAAGTAAGCGAGCGCCCGCCTTTCGGCAGATCGAAATCCGCGAGCCCCGCTCGAGCAAAGAAATCGATGCTTTCTTCCGCCAGCCGGCCGGCCGGCAGTGCGATCGTCAGCGGGCGTTCGTCGTTCGCGTCGAGTCCGGAAGCGCTCACCTGATTATTGTCCTGCGCTCTCTCCGCGGGCGAGCATGTACGCCAGCGCCGCCGTGCGAATTTCGCCGATTTGCGCCGAGTCGCTTTCGAAAATGCGTTCGATGGCTTTTTGGCCTTCGTCGATCTGACCCATTTCAAGCAGCGCCCGGCCTTCTCCGAACCAGGCGGAGGCGCGCATAATATTATCTTCGCGAATGTACTGTCCGGCGCGACCGAAGGCGGCCTGAGCCGGCGCATATTTCTCGGCCAGTTCGAAATAATAACCCGCCCGCAAATAAAAATACGCGCGCAGTTCCGCGGTTTCCACGTCGTCGCCCAGGCGATTCGCGGCCTCGCCGGCCTCCGCGTATTTCTTTTTTGCGGCGAGCAGCATCATCTTATACAGATCCGCGCGATGCTCGGCGCGTTCAGAGGAATGCGATTGCAAATATTCGTCGATCTTTTCGACGGCGATGTCTTCCGCGCCCGCACCGGGAGTCATAACCGGCTCTTCGAGCAGCGCTTCGAAAGCGATCAGTGCTTGCTCTTCGCGGTTTTCGGCCCAGACCGCATAGAAGATATACCCGATGACCAGTACGCCGACCACCCCGACGGCGATCGCGATCTCTTTGATGCGCTCGCGAATAGCAGCCGCGGTTCGCGCGACGAAGAGTTCCGCCGGGCTGCCTTCAAAATCGCGGAGCGGATCGTGTTCGAAGCTTTCCCGGATTTCGCCGGCTTTTTCCTGAGTTTTCTTTCTTCGGGCCATTAGAGCTTGTCTTTGTTAAAAAAAGCGCCCAGGCTCGACGTGGACGGCGAATCGTCTTTCTTCATGTACTGATCCATCAGAGCCCGGTCCTGCTTTTGCTGGTAGGCTTTGATCGAAAGCACGATCCGACGGTTCTCCGGGTCGATGTTTTGCAGAACGGTTTTCACCGCGTCGCCGGCCTTGTACTTATCCTCGAGTTTTTCGTCCCGGCCAAGCTCGACCCGCGAGATGTGGACCAGACCTTCGAAGCCTTCGCCGATATCGACGAATAAACCGAAGGGCGCGATGCGCGTGATCTTTCCGTCCAGGACGTCGCCCTTTTTGTGCTTCTTTTGCAGGGATTCGAGGGGGCTGGGTTCCAGTTGTTTTACGCCGCAGGAAACCCGACGCTCGTTTTTACTAATTTCCAGTATTTTATATTTAACGGTGTCGCCTTTTTTGAGCATCTTCCGATCGGGTTGCTCGTCCCAGGAATAGTCTTTGAAGTGAATCAGGCCTTCAACGTCGTCGACGACTTCGACGAATGCTCCGAATTTCGTAACGGAGGTGATGGCGCCTTCGCGCACTTCGCCGGCTTTAATGGTGCGGCCCAGCTGTTCCCAGGGATCTTCCGCGAGCTGCTTGAGCCCCAGCGAAATGCGATTCTTTTCCGGATCGATCCCCAGCAATTGCGCTTCCACGCTCTGGCCCTGGTCGACGTACTTCTTCGGATGTTTGGGACGCTTCGACCAGCTCAACTCGCTGACATGAATCAGGCCCTCAAGACCGTCGCGCAATTCGACGAATGCGCCGTAATCGGTGACCGAAGTCACAGTCCCTTTCACCACGTCGCCCGGATTCAATTCGCGACGCGCCCATTCCCAGGGATCTTCGGTCAGCTGCTTGAGCCCCAGCGACAGGCGATAATTTTCACGGTCCATCGCCAGGATCTTTACGTGCAGCTTCTCTTCGAGTTTGAAACGATTCTTAAACGGGCTGAATTTTTTCCAGGAGATGTCGCTCTGGTGCAGCAGCCCTTCGACGCCGAGTATATCGACGAAGAGGCCGAAGCTTACTTTTTTTGAAATCGAACCTTCGACGATGTCGCCTTCTTGGTGTTTCTCGACGAGCGCGTTCCAGTGCTCGTCGTTGCGCTCTTCCATGACGCGGCGATGACTGACCACGGCGGAACGGTGGCGGTCTTTAAGTTCGAGAATCTTAAAATCGATCTCTTTGCCGATAGGCAGCTTCGCCCGGCGTCCTTTCAGATCCGAATGCGAAAGCGGCATAAACAGACTGACGCCGCCGTGCTCGACGATGTAGCCATGGGTCAGGCTTTTCGAAACGACGCCGTTCAAAATCGCGTCGGCTTCCATGGCTTCTTTGATATTCTGCCAGGCGATGCGGCGGTCGGCCTCTTTGTGCGAGAGCCGGATCATCCCGTCGTCGCCGCCTTTCACCGCGACGACCGTTATGGTGTCGCCCGGCGACGGCGGAGTTGCGAATTCGTTGAGAGCGCAGCGCCCGTCCTGCTTTTGGCCGATGTCCAGAAACAGATCGCGGTCGTCTTTGTCGATCACGCGGGCTTCAATGATACCGCCGTCGGTAAGATCCACATCGGACTGATACGATTCTTCGAAAGAACCGATGATTTCCTGCATCGAAGCGAGTTCCGCTTTGTCCAGATCAAAGGGAGTGGAAGCGTTCACGGCCATTCGTTTCAGTCGAGTAGTGGGTTGGTAGTCGGATTCCGGGGAGGTCGAAGAGGGCGAAAAGATTAGAACTGAATTTGCAAGTGACTCAGCACCCGGGATAAGACAGCATTTACGTCGAGGGAGGAAGTGTCAATCAGAATAGCATCGTCAGCCGGGCGCAGCGCTCCGACCGGGCGATTGCGATCCTGTTCGTCACGGGCGGCGATGTCCGCCTCCAGATCTTCGAGCGCGACCGGCCTGGCCTGCTTCTGAAAGTCTTCGAAGCGCCGTTTTGCGCGCACGGCGACGCTCGCGTCCAGAAAGAACTTAAACGGCGTTTCCGGAAAGACGACCGTGCCGATGTCCCGACCGTCGGCCACGAGTCCGGTCTGCGTCGAGAAGTCGCGGAGCAGCTGATTTACGAGCTCGCGACAGGCCAGGTTATCCGCGAGAAAACGAATCCGCGCCGTGACTTCAGGCGTACGAATGCGTTCACCGACGTCGCCGCCTGCAATACGATTCGACTGCTTCGCCTGAGAGCCCGGGCCGCTCCGGTCGAGTTCGACAGTGCAGCCCAGGCTTTTCAGCGCCGTCGCGTCGAGACCTTTCGCTTCGAGGGCGCGACCGAAGGCTTCCGCGCTTTCGAACGAACCGAATTTTTCCATGCAGGCCAGAGTCAGGGTGCGATAGATCGCGCCGGAGTCGGCGTGGATAAATCCCAGGCGCTGCGCCAGCATGCCCGCAACGGTGCTTTTCCCCGAACCGGCCGGGCCGTCCAGGGCCACCACGGAATAGCGGCCCTCTGCGTCGCGTTCGTTCGTTTGAATGGTTTCGCTCATAATCAGATCGTAAAGGCGAAGCGGCGGTTCGCCCCGCCTCGTTTCGTGGCGCTTCGCGGCGACTCAAGCAGGCCGGGCGTTCAGGAACCTTTGTGGTCCTCTTCTTCCGATGGATAGCCGCACAGAATATTGCGCGCTTCGCGGGCGCGGTCGAACCAGCGCAGCCAGTCTTCGTAACCGCCGCCTTCCACTTCGCGAATCAAATCGCTTAGCTGCGATTGAAATTCTTTTAGCCCGGCCGCCAGAAAATCTCGATTCGAGACCAGGATATCGGTCCACATCTCAGGATTGGAACCAGCGATGCGTGCCATATCCTTGAAACCGCCGCCGGTAATCGGCATTGGCGCTTTTTCGATGGCGGCGTCGACAGATTCGTTGTGCGCCCAGAGCGCCAGCAAACCGGCCAGCAAGTGCGGACCGTGGCTCAAATATGAAAGCACTTCGTCGTGATGCGTTCCGCTTAAAACGAAAGTGCGCATCCCCAGCGCGACCCAGAGCTCTTGCACGCGCTCCGTCATATCGGAATCGCCGCCGGCCAGGGGCGTAAGTATGCACAGGCGGTTCAAAAACAGATCCGGACGTGCGGCCTGAGGTCCGCGATTCTCGGAACCGCACATTGGATGCGAACCGACGAATTTCAAATCCGGACGCGCTTCGAAAGCGGCCTGCACTTCACGCCGGGTCGAAGACATATCCGTAATCGCGCCGGCGTAATTTTCCGGAATCAAGCCTGCGAGCCGCGCGACCGACTGCACCGGCGTGCCGAGTACCAGCAAATCGTATGCGTTCAGATTCAGTTCGGCGATGCTCGCTTCCTCCGGACAAACCAGAACTTCATCGGCCTGCTTATGACCGCGCAGAAAAGCCGCGCTCGATTCGCTGCGCACGACGCCGGCTATGTGCATTTTGGGCCCGAAGTGTTTGCGCAACGCCTGCGCCAGGGACGCGCCCATCATACCCATTCCGTAAATCAAAACGGAGGTGAAGGGCCTGGATTTCGATGCTGCGGCGCTCATACTATTGATACGATATTCTGTGCGAAGCGGCGATACGCCCTCACGGCATCTTCATGCGCGGAAAGCTGCCCAGGACTTTCAGAGTCGTGGTATGTTCTTCCACTTCCGACAGGATCTCCTGGATGTGCGGGTCCCGGTGATGCCCCAGAAAATCGGTGAAGAAATTATAGCCGCCGAGAGTGCTGCGGTTCGGGCGCGATTCGATGCGCGTTAAATTCACGCCCCGCGATTCGAAAGGATTGAGCATATGATACAAACTGCCGGGTTTGTCGCGGAGCGTACAGACGATCGTGGTTTTATCGTCGCCGGTGGGCGGACACTGTTCGCGTCCCAGCACGAAAAAGCGGGTCACATTGTGCGGCCGATCCTGAATCGAACGCCGCAAGATCTGCAGGCCGTAGGTTTCCGCGGACAGCTCCGACGCGATCGCGACGCCGTCGCCGCGTTCGGAAACCAGCTTCGCCGCCGCCGCGGTGCTGGAAGTCTCGACGACTTCCACGTCGCGCATATTCAAATTATTTTCGAGCCACTGGCGGCACTGCTCGCGCACGATCTTGATCGTATAGACTTTCCGAATGTCGCTGAGCTTCCACTCCGCGGGCTCCAGGGGGGCCAGTAAATTCAGCTCTACGCGAATATAGTGTTCGGCGTACACCTTCAACTCGCTCGTCAGAAAGCTATCGAGGGTGATGCCTACCGGCCCTTCGATCGTATTTTCAATCGGTACGACGCCGAAGCTCACGTCGCGACCCGCCTCGACCGCGCGAAAGACCGCCGGGATCGTATCCACCGGCACCGCCGCGACCGATGCGCCGAAACGAAAGCGGGTCGCCAGGTGCGAAAACGAAGACTCCGGCCCCAGATAAGCCACGCGCGGACCGCCTTCGATGGCGATCGACCCGGACATAATTTCGCGATAGACGTGTTCGAGAATCTGCACCGGAAAAGGCGGCGTCGCGCCGTACAATTCTTCGGCGATCTTCGCGATGTTCTTATAGACTTCTTTTTCGCGATCGGGCCGGTAGACCGCCCCGCCCTGTTTGCGTTTCGCCTCGCCGATCGCTCTGGCGAGTTCGGCTCTGCGTAAAATCAAACGCACAATATCGCGATCGGTTTCGTCGATCTCAGTCCGATAGCCGCGCAGCTCCGCGTCGGAATGGCCGGGGGGAGTTTGATTCGGATCGCTGTCGGTATTTTGATCGGCAGTCATAAATGCAGTCGAGTCGCCTTCGGAAGGATTGATGCGCGCGATTAGTCCAGATCGTCGAATTTCAGTTCTTTCACTTCTTCCAGAGCCGGCAGATCCGACAGGCTGTTCAAGGCGAAGTGCGAAAGAAAGCTGCGGCTCGTTACGTACAGGGTCGGCCGCCCGGGCACCGGACGATAGCCCTGGGGTTTAATCAATTTCCGTTGCAAGAGTTGCGTAACCATCGCCCGGCTGTTGACTCCGCGGACTTCGTCGATTTCGGGCAGCGTAATCGGCTGGCGATAAGAAATGATCGCCAGAGTTTCCAGAGTCGCGCGCGAAAGCGTTTCACGTTTCTGTTCTTTAAAAATTTCTTTGATGGCGGGGCTGAATTTCTCGGAGGTGATGAATTGATAGCCCCCCGCGATTTCGCGCAAAGCGATGCCCGAGTCGCGTTCGGCGTAGTCGTCGATCAGACTGTCCACGAGGATGCGCGTGTTAACGCGGTCCAGCTCGGAACGTTTGGCCAGCACGGACAGACTGATCGGCTCGGTGGACATAAAGATCACGGCTTCCAACAGCCCGCGATAATAGTCCATCTCCTCGGCGCTGAGCTCGCGGTGTTCCGGCAGGGCTGCGTCGGGCGTTTCCGAAACCGGAACCCGCACCAGAGCTTCGACTTCCGCGTCGGTAGTCGTGGGCTCGCCCCCGGCTTCCGCCTCATCGCCGTCGTCCGCCTGAATATCGGAATCGCTGTCCTGTTGTTCCTCTGAAATCATAAATGAAAACCGGCGCCGGGAGTCAGCTTCTCCCGCGAAGGCTCGTTCCCGTGCTGTACGCCTGCCGAATGGCAGATTTTCGACGGGCTAGCGGACCAGCACGCTCTTTTTGAAGATCCGAATCTCGCCGAAATTGACTTTCTGACGGAGGATGATTTCCCCCTGCCGTGTCAACTCCAGGAGCGCCAGAAATGTAGCCACGATTTCGACTTTGCTCATTTCTTCGATATTCTCGAAGAGCTCGTCGAAAGCGAAGGACTGGGCGTCGGTCAACAGGCCGCGCAGATACGCAATCTTGTCTTCGACGGAGTGCTCCTCCATCTCGACTTCGTACTCGTCGTCTTCGCCGTCCTCGTCGGCCTTCGCCCGGTTCAGGACATTCGAATACGCCTGAATCAGATCGACCAGGCTGACGTCGAGCCACTCGTTGGCGTCCTCTGAGCCGGTGTCCGGCACAAGGCCGGTCTTGCGGGTCAGCATGCCCGCTGAGGTTTCGTCCAGCTCGCCCAGCCGTTCGGCCGCGAATTGAAATTTGCGGTATTCGAGCAGTTGCTGCACCAGCTCCGGCGGCAGACGGGTCTCTTCGTCGGATTCTTCGAATCCCGGATCCGGCAAAAGTGCGCGGCTTTTATAATAGAGCAATCGCGAAGCCATTACCGTGAAAGACGAGGCCAGCTCGACCTGCAGTTCGCCGGCGCGCTGTAAAAAAGATAGGAAGTCTTCGGTAATGCGATGGAGGGAAACTTCGAAGATATCGACCCGGTAGGATTCAATGAGCTCCCACAGGACGTACATCGGCCCCTGCTCGGGTTCGCCGTCGGAATTGAGCCAGGAGACCGGAAAGGTATCGAGCGGATCTCGAACGCGCTCTTCGCCGTCGTCCGGGTTTTCTTCGCCGTCAGCATCCGGGGCGGACGCACCGGCATTCTCGGGAGGGTGGTCCGCGGTTGTCGACGCGGTCGCTTGCTTTTGTTCTTCGGAAGCCTCCAGCGAAGATTCCGAAGGATTCGGTCCGGACTCGGAGCCCGGGCTATCGCTGCCCGACGACATAGGCGGCCCCCAATTCCCGTGGATTAGTTCAGGGCTTTGGCTGCGGCCTGCTGCAGGCGTTCCGGCGGGAACGGTTTCACAACAAAGTCTTTCACGCCCATTTTGATGGCCTTGGCCAGCAGATCTTCCTGCCCCAGAGCGGTCACCATAATGATCCGGGCCTTCGCGTCTTTGGCCAGGATTTCGCTGGCGGCCTCTAAGCCGTCCTTTTCGCGCATGGTAATATCCATGGTGACGAGGTCGGGTTTGGTTTCGGCGTACATGGCGACCGCCTGATTGCCATTCTCCGCTTCTCCAACAATCTCATGACCGGCCGCCGTTAAAGCGTCCCGAACCAGAGTTCGCATAAATTTTGCATCATCGACTATGAGCACACGAGCCACAAGCTACCCCACTAAAGACTAAGGAAAATATCCAGACAGAACTTCAACTACATTTTTTAACTCGACGACCTGATATATCGAACCTGACTCAATGGCCCGGCGATTCATCCCGAATACGACGCTGGAGGCCTCATCCTGGGCCAGAGTCAGGCCGCCGGCCTGCGCCAGGGCCTCAACGCCTTCGACGCCGTCGCGCCCCATGCCGGTCATGATCAGCGCCGCGACTCCCTGACCGGCCACTTCGACGGCGCTGAGCAGAGTTTTGTCTATCGCCGGACGATGAGCCCGCAACGGCGGATCGTCGCTCAATTCGGTTAGGTATTCATTACCGTTTTTGCGCAGCAGCATGTGCCGGTCACCCGGCGCCAGATAAGCGTGTCCGGGCTTGAGCGACATTCCGCTAATCGCCTCGACGACCGTGAGCGACCCCAGTCCGTTCAGGCGATCGGCGAAGGCCGCGGTAAAGAACGGCGGCATATGCTGCACGATCAAAATCGGCGCGGGAAAGCTTGCTGGCAGCTTGCGAAAGATTTCCTGCAGCGCCTGCGGCCCGCCCGTGCTGCAGCCGATCACCAGCATTTCGTATCCACCCGGGGTCGGCCTGAATCGGCGCGCATGCGTCGCGACGCCACTGCTTGCGGGAGCGGCACTGGCGATACTTCCCGTGGACCCGACGGCGGTCGACACCAGTCTGCCGGCGGTCGCGCGCTCCTGCACGCTCTGCATGATTTCTCGGACTTTGCCGAGCAACAGCACCCGGATCGCGTCCAGGTCCAGACCGGTATTCGCGCTGGGCTTGGGCACGAAATCCAGCGCGCCCAGATCGAGCGCCCGAAATGTCGTCAACGCCCCGTGCTGGGTCAGAACCGACAACATCAACACGGCCGGCCGACGGTCGGCGGCGAAACGCAGTGACATTTCTTTGAGAGTGGAAATTCCGTCGAGCTCGGGCATCTCCACGTCCATGATGACGAGATCCACCTTCGCCGTGGCCAGGATTTCCAGACACTCGCGACCGTTCTCGGCTTCGCCGACGATCGTCAGACCGGAGATCTCCGCGAGCGTATCCGCCACGATGCGACGGGTCAGTCGCGAGTCGTCTACCAGCAATACTCGAAACGACATACTATAGTTTATTTACCACTTTCGCGAGAGTCTCGGACGAAGGAATCATAAACAGGCGACCGAGAAATTCCAGGTCCTGGCGAAAGAAGTCGGCCGTGATATAGAGGACCTTCAGGCCGCTGGTCGAACTCTCTTTGCCGTCGAGCCAGGTGACGATACCGTCGGCGTCGCCCTGCACGAAATCGGGAACGGTCGGCGTAATACTCAATCCGGTCTTATTCGAAAGCTCGTTGAGAATGCTTGCGCCGACGATATTCACCAGTTCGCAGAGCACCGATCCCAGATCTTCGGTGCTGATGCCGTCCGGACCCCAGTTCTCCTGGGGTACTCCCATCAGATCGCCCGCCGCGCGATAGCCGGTGCCTTCGTCGAAGACCAGCAGGATGATCGCGTCCATATCGTGCTCGGCTTCGACGGCGGCGCCGAGCAGCTTGCCGTCCGGGATGTGCTTGCGCAGTTCCGCGTATTCCATCGTCTTAAATTCAGGAACCGAAACTTCGACGTTCACGCCCAGAAGCTGCGAAAGTACGCCGCCGGCGTTGGTCATACCGGTGTTGATCAGCGAAAAAAGATTCTTGTAGTCGGCCTCGGACAGTTCTTTTAGCGGTTCGACGCGTTCCGCTTCGGGTTGTGCGCTTACCGGATTCTGGGGCGTCGGCGCAGGATTCGCCGGCGGGATCGGGGCCGCTTCGATCGTCTGCGGCGCCGGGGCAACGGATGCGGCGGGCGCTGCCGGAGTCGTGGACGCAGTTGGAGTCGCGGACGCGCCGGCTTCCGCCGCCGTCTGCTTGAGGTATTCGGCCCGCATATCTTCGGAAGAGCTTCTGGAATCAGCGCCACCGGGTTGCGCGTTCATTTCCGCTTCCGCACCGGCCGTGCCTGCCGACTCTTCTTCCGAAGACAGCAGATCATCGTCGTTCCAGTCCCATTCGGTGGCCGACTGTTTTTGCTGCTCGATCAAATCGGCGACGCGTTCGTTGTAGCGCTGGGCGGCGTCGGCCGAGAATTCGCCGTTCGCGGAAGAACCGCCTTCCAGACCGGGAGCGTCGCCGCGCAGTCCGGGGCGACCGGCCATATCCAGCAGGCCCTGCACGTCGACGACCATAATGATCCGACCGTCGCCCATAATGCTCGCGCCGATCAGTCCGCGCACGCTGCGAAAATTCTGTTCGAGGGATTTGATTACGATTTCACGTTTGCCGTTGAGGCCGTCGACGATGAAGCCGACCTTGCGATTCGCCGACATGGCGATCAGCACCGGAAATTCATCCGGCGGATTCTCGACTTCGGGAAAACCCATCAGGCGACCCAGGCGAAACACCGGCAGAATATCGCCGCGCAGGTTGATGATGTCGCGGCCCTGCAGACTCGTAACTTCGTCGCGGGCCACGCGAATGGTCTCGACCACGTCGGCCAGCGGGAAGGCGTATTCCTCTTCTTTGAGGGTGACGATGATCGCCGAAAAGATGGCCAGGGTCAGCGGGAACGACAGCAGGAAGGTCGTGCCCTCGCCCGGTTCGCTGACGATCTGCACATTCCCTTTGAAATCCTCGACCATCTTTTTGACGACGTTCATACCCACGCCGCGGCCGCTGATGTCGGTGACCGCGTCGGAGGTCGAGAATCCGGAATTAAAAATCAATTCGAAGATTTCATCATCGCGCAGATCCGCATCGGCTTCGACCAGACCGTTCTGCACCGCCTTGCGGAAGATCGCGTCGCGGTTCAATCCGCGACCGTCGTCCGAGATCTCGATCATGATATTATTGCCGCTCTGATACGAGTTCAGACTCAGCTTCGCGACCGCGGGTTTGCCGGCCGCCGCACGATCGTTGGGAAGTTCAATCCCGTGGTCCAGGCTGTTACGCAGCAAATGCAGGAGCGGTTCGCTCAATGCATCGATGATATTCTTGTCGAGTTCGGTCTCTTCACCCTTGAACTCCAGTTCGACTTCTTTGTTTAAGTCCAGAGCCAGATCGCGGACGGGGCGGGTAAAGCGATGAAAGACCAGGCCCACCGGGATCATCCGGGTTTTCATAATGCCGGACTGCAGATCCCGGGCGATGCGTTCGGCCTGATCGATTTTGCTTTTCAGTTCGGTGAGCGCCGCGCTTTCGCCCATCGACAGCTGCATGTCTTCGTAGATTTTTTGCAGACCCGAGTTGATAATAACCAGCTCCCCCACGTTGTTCATGAGGTAGTCGATCTTCTCCGCGGAGACCTTGATATTCTTGCTCTGCAGGCGGGACTCCTGCTGCCCGCCGGCGACCTCGGAGCGTTCTTGATTCGACAGGCCGCCCGCCTGGTGTTCGCCCAGACGCACTTCTTCGACCATATCGACCTGACACAGGTTCATGAGTTCGGAACGGCCGAGTTTGCCGTACACGATAAAACGCAGCGCCGGAATATCCTCTTCGCCTTCTAAAGAGGATTCAGGCGGATCGACGCGGTAGAGCGTCGCTTCGCGCTTTAATGATTCCAGCACCATCAGGTAGCGCATATTCTTCATGGCCGCGTCGGCGTCCATGCGCACCACCCCGTCGAAGACCGGCTGCGAAGCGGCGGCCTGCGCGAGTTCGTCTTCTTCGGCGGCCGATAGCTCGATAAATTCCATGCGACCCGCAGGGGCCGCGGTCGCGGCGACTGTCGCAGCCGCCGCCGGAACGGCAGCCGGCTGAGCGCCGGACGTCTGTCCTTCACCACTGCCATTGCCGTTCGCTACGGCGGATTGCGGCGCCGGACGGCCCACAGGATCGGGAGTCGGCATCGGCGCGATATTGACCGCCGGAGTCGCCGCCGCAGACGGAGCGGCGGGCGCAGCTGCTGCCGGCGCATCACCGGCAGGCGGAGCGCTTCCGTCCGAAGCATCACGGTAGGCGACGATTGAATCTTTTAGATCGTCGAAATTTTCTCCGGAGGTATCGCCGGAAGCGACCTGCGAAAGAAATGCGCGGGTGCGGTCCACGACCTGAAAGAACAGGTTCACCAGCTCTGTACGGATTTCGAATTTCCCGTCTTTGACCCCCTGCAGCAGGTCTTCCATATTATGGGCGAGGTTCGAAAGGCCGTCAAAACCGACGAAGGCCGCCGCGGATTTCAGAGTATGCGCGCTGCGAAAAATCTCCGAAACGAGTTCGGCCTGCAGACCTTCTTTTTCGAGGCGCAGCAGACTTTCATTGAGGTTGTCGATCTGCTCGCTGGCTTCTTCGAGAAAGAGTTCTAGATAGCGTTCCTGGTGGGCGGTCATACAGCTCCGGGGACCTCAAGGTTCGTAAGTATATCGAGATTCAGGATGAGAAAGAGGCGGCTTTCGGACCTGCCGACTCCCTGAATGTACTGATTCGAAAGACCGCGAACGCCCGCGCTCTCCAGACCCGACTCCGGGACCTGAGCGACTTCGAGCACGCGGTCGACCAGCAGCCCCGTGTACTTCCCTTTATAGAAGACGACAACAATCCGCGATTGCAATTCCAGTTCGGAGAATTCGCGGCGAAATTTTTGATTCAGATCGATGATCGGTATGATATTTCCACGCAGATTGATCACGCCCAGCACGTCGCTTTCGACGTTCGGTAATCGCGTCACAATCACAGGTTTCAGGATTTCGTGGGTGTCGAGAATATCGATCCCGTATTCGCCGCCGGCGACGGAAAAAGTCAGAAACTGATGAGTCACCTCACCGGATTCTTCTTCCTCCGTTTCGTACATATCCGCCGTTCCGGGAATCAAGCCGCCATAGTCCATAGATAATACCAGGATAATCGAATCGCTCCGATTTTGAACAACATTTTATGGCCGCAGGGGGCCTTCTTCGGTGATAATAATGTTAAACTTTATATCGTGCATTTCACCTGGAAAATCCAGTCGCGAAAGCTCCGCCGGCAGCACTCCCAGCCGCTCCGCCCGTGCGAGCCGTTCTCGCCAGCGATCGTAATAACCCGCCCCCCGGCCCAGGCGAACGCCCGCCCCGTTGGCCCCGAGCGCCGGCATGACCACCAGATCTTCGGGACGCAGGGGTTCTTCCAGTAGGGGCGAGCGCGGATCCGGGCCCGGCACGTTTCGAAAGCCCGGCACCGGCCGCTCCGATTCGGGGGCGAAGCGACGAAACTCCATGCGATGACCGGCGTAAGTACAGGGAGCGAAAATGAGCGAGGGATCCCAGTCGTCCAGGGTCCCGAGCAGATCGATTTCATCGGGCAACGGCAGATAGATTAAGATGCGCCCCGCCGCAGTGGCAGCCGACCGCTCTCGTAGAAATTTACGCCAATGGGACGTAATTCCGGCAATGACCTCCGGACGCCGCTCGCGGATCGTGCGCCAGACTTCGCGCGCGAAAGCGCGGGCCTGCGATTTCGCGGCCGCGGTCTCCCGGGAATACAGACTGGAATTCCCGTCCGGAATCCGATCGGGGCCTGATTCAGAGCTCATGGCAGGCAGAGAAACGTTCCGTGCTTGACTCCGCATCCGGAATTCAGTACTTCAGCTGTGAGACTGCGGTGTTCGAGAACCCAAATTTTTGGGCCAACTCTCTTGAAATGGGATTCCGGAGTTGGATGTTCAATGACACGCCCCCCGGGGTTGTCAGCGGATGTTCACAGGAAACCCACCTGTGTAAACAGGCCCCAAAAATCTTGCAGTAACGGCACCAGCGGTCTCGCTTTCACGCGCGAATCCTCCCGCCTACCAGGCGAGTCCCGTCGCCAGGACATCCGCCAGACGCAGTCGTTCGACGACCGGCAACGCGCCGAGCTGCAGCTCCAGGCTGCGCAGATTGCGCGCCGTTTCGAAAGCGTCGGCCAGCCCGCGAAAGGCCAGTGGATTGCGATCGTAAATATAGAAAGCGCTTTCGCGCGCGCTGATGATCGCCTGCACCACGCGGATGTCTCGCAGCGGCAGGCTGCTTTCGCCCAATCGGCCGAATACCGGTGATCGAGTCCAGACTCGCAGCTCGGGAACGCTCGCCTGCTGATCTGTCGCCGCCGCAGACGCGACGGCGGGAGCGCGAAAACTGGCGACGCCGGTCGCGTTAAAATTCCGAAGCCCCGCCCATCCGAGGCCCGCGGTCACAGCCAGCGCCAGCGCGAAACCCAGAGCGATCTTCCAGTTGATTCCGCGCGCCCGCGCGACGTAGATCGCCCAGTACAGTCCGGCGATTCCGAGCAGTACGCCGGGCCAGATCATCAGATGCGGCTCCTGCGGATACTCCAGCAGGCAGGATACGCCCTCTGCATCGTTGACGTAAATTTTGCGCAGGCCCGCTCCATCCCCCGGAGACGAAGACGCGCCGGAGTCCTCGCCGGACCGGGTCCCGGCGGCGCCGCATTCGAACGGAGTCGGCATACGCGCCGCGGTATTCGGCGCTTCCTGCGCGAACGCCAGCGCGGACTTAAAATCCGTAACGGTCGTGACGCGCAGCATATGCGACAGCCGATTGGCGAGCTCCAGAACGCGCTCGCGATCACCGCTTCGAAAAAGCCCGTAGGCGGGGCCGGTGATCCGCGCGAGAATCAGTTCGTACGTAACGCGGGGTGAGCTTTCGCCGTCGCCGCCGGATTCCGTTTCGCGAGTCAGAATCAATCCGCGAAAGCCGGCGAAGGGCGTCGCGTACACGTCCGGGGAACGTCGATCGCTGACGCGCACCATCCCTGCGGCTTCGTCGAATTCGAAACGCAGGCCTTCGTAGCTCGATTGAGCCAGCCAGGGAAGCGGCAGAAACACGGCCGAAAGCAAAAGAACGCCAACGGAAAAACCGCGAGCGCGCGGATCGAAAACTCGTTTCGGATTCAGGGACGCGGCGGGCTTCGACTGCACCAGCATGTGCACGGCGCCGGCGATGAAAATACCGGGCAAAAGCAGTAGCAGCCAGATCCAGGCCCCGACCGCTTCTTCCTGGAAGACCAGGACGCCGGCTTCGTTCAGAACTTCCAATTAGAACTCGGGAGTATCGCCGATGAGTCCTTCGTCGAGTAGAGTCACCAGCTGACGCGCGCGCGCGGCGAATTCCTGCATCTGGTCGTCCGGCAGATCCGGGCGATGCATACGTTCCTGCATGAGCTCGTCGGCGATATTAATCGCCGTGAGCACCGCCAGCCGGGTGCGCGAAACCGAACCAGCCGACGAATCCTGCAACTCCCGCATGCGTTCGTCGACCATGCGCGCGACTTCAGCGATATAGCCGGCTTCCGCTTCGCCGCGAATCGTATAGCGTTCGCCGGCGATTTCGACGCCCACGCGATTCACGGTGCGCTGTTGGGCTGCGCTATTCGAAGTGCTCGTGCTGGTGATCATGGCGGACCTCGCTGAATGCTGCTTTCGTCAGGTTAAGATCGGCGCTCGCGGCAAACGGAGAATCAGTCCGCGTCTTCTTCGACGATCAGAAAATCGTCGTCGTCATCCACGTCGAAGACGCCCAGCGATTCGTCGTCGTCTTCCAGAATGATTTCATCGTCGCCGTCAGTGGAATCGATATCCGCCGTAGCGATGGGCGCCGTATCCTCTTCAATTACGATCGTTTCCTCTTCGACCGGTTCCGGAGCGGCGGCGGCCGGTGCGGCCTCGGGCTCTTCGGTCAGGATCACGTCGTCATCGTCGTCATCCAGAATGATGATCTCATCTTCTTTTTCGGGTGCGGGCTCCGAGACGGGCGTTTCCGCGGCGCGGGCTTCGGGCAGATCGTCTTCGATGATGACCACGCTTTCGTCTTCGTCTTCCGGTTCGGCGGCCGGCGCCGGAGCGGCGGGCGCGACCGGCTCCGGTTCAGGAGCCGCAGCGACGGGTTCCGGTTCCGGTGCGGGTTCGGGCTCAGCGGCAGGTGCCGGAGCAGCGGCCGCAGCCATTGCCGCGCCGCCAGCCGCAGCCGCGGCTCCGGAAGCCGCGGAGGAAGCCGTGCCGCCGGCCGGCATGGTGGACAGACGTCCGAGCATTTCGGTGATTTTCTTTTCGAGGACCTCTTCGCGCGCTTTGAGCTCGTTGAGTTCGCGCGAGGTTTCGTCGAGTTGAACCTTGACGTCGTTGAAAGCCTTCTCTTTCTCTTCGAGAGCCAGCTTCAGCTCGTCGTGTTCTTTGCGGAGCGTTTCATTTTCCGATTCGAGTCTGGAATTCTCAGAACGCAGGTCGCCGATTAACTCCAGCGCGCGGAGGATTCTGCCTTCGAGTTCATCCAGTTGTTCGATGGTGATCATGTATAACTACTCCAAAATCCGGTATATTACGGGGAAAAGGGCCGGCTCATAGCGTCCGGCGCGATACTCCTAATGACGGCGCGAATCGCGAAAACAAGAAGTTTTTTTTAAGGCCGCCCAAAAATAAAAATGCGAGCTCTCAAGCGGAGTATTCTTCCCGGCTTGCGCGCGTCATCGGTCGCTGCGGCGCGAATCGAGTCGCTAATCAGACATAAGATCGGCGGCGGCCCGCTCTTGCGGCCAGCGCGAAGCGGCCTTCCCCGCCCGGCCCGACACGGCCGGCCATGAAACCCCGGCCTGCACGCGGCTCGGCCGACGCGGTCCGCCGATCGCAGTACGCAAAAAAGGCCCCGGTAATACCGGAGCCTTTCGGGCGATTTTCCTGAAAACCTTTCAGTCCATCGCGACGCTCTGATCTGGCCAATGGCCGCTGCGAGCTTTCAGCTGGTAGACTCTACGAGCTCTTAGCTCGTGGCCTCGATGAGCTCTCAGCTGGTCGCTTCGACAGTCTCCCAGCTTTCAGCTGGTAGACTCTACGAGCTCTTAGCTCGTGGCTTCCACGAGAGATTTGAATGCTGCGGGATCCGAGTAGGCGATTTCAGCCAGAGACTTGCGATCCATCGCCACGCCGGCTTTGTTCAGATTATTCATCAGCTTCGAATACGAAACGCCGTTCTCACGCGCGGCCGCATTGATGCGAACGATCCAGAGCGCGCGCATTTCCCGTTTCTTCTGGCGACGGGAAACATAAGCGTGCATGCCCGCTTTGAGCACGGCCTGCTGGGCCGCTTTCTGCAGTCTGTGGCGGGCGCCCCGAAAGCCTTTGGCCTGCTTCAGCAGCTTCTTCCGGCGATTCAGATGGACCTTTCCGTTCCTGGCTCTCATTTTCGTTCGTTCCTGGGTCGAGCAATACGGGCGGCGTCCGAAAATTCGCCAGCCGACCGGAGCCCGATCTTCAATTATTCAGTAGTTGTGCAATAATTCGGGGAAATTGGAGGGATTCGGGGGAGTCGACGCTCCACACCGAATCGAATGAACACCTCAGCCGTAGGGCAGCAGGTCCTTGACTTCTTTCAGGTCCGCTTCGTGAACCATGCCGGTGCCGCGCAGACGGCGCTTGCGTTCCTGGCTCTTTTTGGTCAGAATGTGATTCTTAAAAGCGCTGGAACGCTTGGCTTTTCCGGAGGCGGTGAAACGGAAGCGCTTCGCAGCCGCCCGATTGGTTTTCATCTTCGGCATAATAGTGTACTCAGTATGACTTGCTGAACGTAAATTCGGCGAAAACGGGCCGAAATCGATCGCGAGCCAGTCAGGCTCTCAGAAGCCGCTTTTTCAGCAACTTCTTTTAAAGAATTAGCTGCCGACGCCCTCTTTAGGAGCGTTTTGTGGGGCTTTTTCCGGAGCCTTTTTGGAAGCGCCTTCGGCGCCCTCGGGGGCCTTTTTGCCTTTTTCAGAATCGCCCTTTTTCGCGGCGCTTTCCGGTTCGGGCTTTTTCTTGAGCTTCAGGCCGGGCTTCGGCGCGAGCACCATTACAATCTGACGGCCGTCCTGGCGGGCATGGGCCTCTACGACCCCGTACTCTTTCAGGTCTTCGGCGAGCCGCTTCATGAGACGCATGCCGAGTTCCGGGTGAGTAATCTCACGGCCGCGAAAACGCAGAGTCACTTTGACTTTGTCACCCTGCTCCAGAAAACTGAGGGCGTTGCGCCGTTTCAGATCGTAGTCGTTGTCCGCGATCTTCGGCCGCAGCTTCACCTCTTTGATCTGGATGGTGTGCTGGTTCTTCGCGGCCTCTTTCTTTTTCTTTTGCTGCTCGTACTTGTATTTGCCGTAGTCGATAATCTTGCAGACGGGCGGATCTTGATCCGGAGAAACTTCGACCAGGTCGAGCCCCATGCTTTGCGCCACTTTCAGAGCTTCTTCCCGGGTATAGACCCGGGCTTCGTTATCCACGATGACGCGCAGCTTCTGCGCGTTAATTCGACCGTTTATGCGCGGTTCTTTCGCCCGCGGGGGCGCGCTGTTAAATCTACGTCTGGCCAATTAAACCTCCGGCACAAGTATGGGGCTGCATATTTGCAATTCTTTTTCTCATTATACCAGGGTCAAAGGCCCCTGCAAGCAATATTTCCTGCGAGGCGATTTCGCGCAATATGACGATTGCCTGCCGCCGCCGCGGCTTCGACCGGGATCAATCCAGGCGAAACCGATCCATGGGAAAGCGACCGGCCAGTTCGGCGACCGCGCCCTGGACCCGCTCTTTCGTAGCGGCGTCTTCGACGTTTTGTAACAAATCGCAGATCAGATTGCCCACCGCGCGAAATTCGTCCGGTCCGAAGCCGCGGGTCGTCAGCGCCGGACTGCCCAGACGAATCCCGGAAGTGACCGCCGGGGGATGCGGATCGAAGGGAATCGCGTTTTTATTCACGGTGATGCCGGCTTCGTCGAGCGCGTCGGCCGCGACGGCCCCGGTGCAACCCGCGCGGGTCACGTCCAAAAGCACGATGTGATTGTCCGTGCCGCCGCTGACCACGTCCAGTCCGCGGCTCAAAAAGGTTTCCGCAAGGGCCCGGGCGTTGGCTTTCACATTCTGAATATAGGTCTTGAATTCGGGGCGCAGCGCTTCGCCGAATGCGACGGCCTTCGCCGCGATGACGTGCATCAGCGGTCCGCCCTGGGTTCCGGGAAATACGCGCGAATTCATGAGTTTGTTGTGCTCTTCGCTATTGGAAAGAATCAAACCGCCCCGGGGGCCGCGCAGCGTTTTGTGAGTGGTCGTCGTGGTGATGTGCGCCACGTCGATACTGGTGGGATGTTCGCCCACGGCGACCAGCCCCGCGATATGAGCGATATCCGCCAGCAGCACCGCTCCGACTTCGTCGGCGATTTCACGGAATTTCACGAAATCCAGTTCACGCGGATAAGCCGAAAAGCCGGCGACGATCAGCTTCGGTTTGCTCTCGACCGCCAGACGCCGTACTTCATCATAATCGATCAAATGCGTTTCTTTGCTCACGCCGTAGCTGACGACGTTGAAATAGCGGCCGGAAAAATTAACTTTCGATCCGTGCGAGAGGTGACCGCCGTGCGCGAGATCCATGCCCAGGAAGGTATCGCCGGCTTTTAGAAAGCCCTGAAACACCGCCATATTCGCCTGGGCGCCGGAGTGCGGCTGCACGTTCGCGAATTTCGCGCCGAAGAGCTTCTTAATGCGTTCGATGGCCAGCGCTTCGATACGATCGGCGTGATCGCAGCCGTTATAATAGCGACGGCCGGGATAACCTTCGGCGTATTTATTGGTCAGCGTCGAGCTATAGGCTTCGAGCACGGGACGGCTGACGAAATTCTCGGAAGCGATCATCTCGAGCGATTGCTCCTGACGACGGTCTTCGTCCGCGAGAATTTCAAGCACTTCCGGATCGCTCTCGGCGATATGGGCGCGGGATTGAGTGGTTTGTTGTATCATTCGTATACTCCGTAAGCTGGGCTTGCGTTCAGTTGTTTCAATTCAGGAATGCGATTCAGAGGCGGGGTGTTCAAACGGCGCCGCCTCCGAGGGATCCGCCCACTGAGGAGGCTTCGAGCGAAGTGGCCGGTTTGACCCGGGTCGCGTTCACCGCGCTGTAATCGAGTTTGCCGTTCAGAATCCATTCGCGCGAAGCGTACGATGCGTAGACCAAACGGCGAACGCTGCGATAAACTTCGCGCCGCCCGAGTTCCGATAGCGGGATGAGTCGGTCCACCCCGACCAGCTGGCGAAATTCGCGCGCGAAGCAGCTGTAAAAAGCGGACAGGTCGAACGAGTCCGGCAGGCTTCCCAGGAAGCTGCGGTGGTTCCGACCGGCGCGATAGTCGGGCTCTTTTGGCGGGTGTTTCAAAAATTCGCTGATGGTTTCGATCAAATCCGGACGGGTGATCAGGGTGCCGTGCAATACGAGCACGTTGTGTTTGCGAAACTGCGCGTTGCCCGAAATCTTACGGAAGATACCGTCGTCGCTTTCCAGCACCAGGTCCGACTGGCCGCGAATGACCGTGGAAATGCCCTGGGCGGTCAACGCCCGCTGCACCATCTCCAGCAGGCGGCCGTAGGAATGCCGCAACGAAAACATTTCCGGCGCGTGTTTTAGTGAAATGAAAACGCTGTAGTTTAGATTGCCCGGTCCGTGCAGCACCGTGCCGCCCCCGGACGCCCGGCGACACAAAAGCGGCTGGCGATTCCAGCGGGACTTCTTGTGCGTCAGCACGAGCTGAGCTTCGGGATCGTTCAGATTCTTATGCGCTTCGCAGGTCCGGCCCAGAATGATCGAAGTCGGATTCGACCACAGCCGCAGGCCGCCGATGCGACCCTGGTCCGCGACGAAGCGGCAGAGCGCCTCGTCCAGCGCCACCGATAGAAAAGGATTGCGGGGTTTGAGATCAAGCAGCTCAAACGCCATTATTGCAGCCTCTTCTTGATGACCAGCTCCGTGCCGACAGAGCGAGTCTGATCGTAGTAGTGATAGTCGGAGAGCTCGCTGATCAGGAAAACGCCCAGGCCGCGCTCGCGATAGTCTGAAAGATCGCGGGCGTGCTGCGATGTGATCGGGATCTGGCGACCGAGATCGCGAAAGCGTATTTCCAGATAATTTTGGTACATCAGAACTTCGATGAAGATCGCTTTGTCGGATTTTCCGTCGTATGCGTGTTTGATAATATTCGTCAGAGCTTCGCCGGTAACGATCTTTAGATCAAAGGCTCCGGCCATCGCCAGTCCATTCTGCAGCGCCAGCCGATAGATCGTATCCCGGGCGAATCCCACATATCGCGGATGCGACGGGATTTGCAGCCGGACTCGATCCAGAGGTGCCGCTTCCTGTTCTGCCACTGCCTTTGCCTGCCCGAAACTCGACCCGCCGATTCGACCGCTGCCGTTCCACTTTTCAGAATGCGGCGCCGATTCAGGCATTTATGTCTCATTCCCCGTATGACCGGCTATCATACGCTTGCAAAGCCAATTTTTCGAGAGAGGTACCAGCGTCAACGTACAGTGTAATTCGACGTCGAATCTTATTCCAGACGCACCGGCCAGGCGCCCCGCAGAGAATTGACCAGGTACCAGCGACCGGCCGCGCGGGCCGCTGCCAGCCCGAGACGGACCCGTTGGACCCGACCGGGGTAATATTTATCCAGTGCCGCCAGAAAGACTCCAGGTAGAGCGCCGCAATCCACGGCCGGGGTGAGCCATTCGTCCCCGGGCGTGTGGATCAAAAGATTCGCGATTGTACTTTCCACGACCTCCCCCCGCTCGTTCAAAAACAGGCTGTCGGAAAAGCCGGCTGCACGGGTCGCCGCAAGCTCGCGATCGTACAGCGAGCGTTCGGTGGTTTTGTGGCGTCGGAAAGGATCGCCCGAATACACGCGGTCGTCGGCCAGGCGAATCGATTGCACTTCCGCCTCCGAAGCCAGCTTGAATTCCTGGACAGGCCCGTCGCCGCGCCAGTCCACACTCAGGTCTGCGCCTAAATTGCGAAACAGGTGCGGCCACGGCTCGGATTCTATAGCGATTAGCCCGCTACGATCGACGGTCAGTCGAACCCGCCGGGTTTCACGCGCATGCTCCGATTGAAACGCCGTCATCGCATCCAGTAATTCTGATAAATCCAGCGGGATATGATAATGACGCGCGGAATCCCACAGGCGCCGCAGATGTTCTCGCATCATACTGAAACGAACGCCGTCGAACAACATCGTTTCGATCAGGGCGAAATCGTCGAGCGCCGGTTTCAAAAAGGCCTGCTTCAGACGATACTCTTCCCATTCCGCTTCCGGCTCCGAATCCCAGACGATGCCGCAGCCGCTGCCGTAACTCGCGTGCCGACCGTCGATACTCAGCGTGCGAATCGCCACATTAAAACGCGCCCGCTCGGGGCTTGCGTAACCGATCGCACCTGTATATACGCCCCGCGGCTCCATCTCCAGATCGGCGATGATCCGACGGGCCGCGCGCTTCGGCGCTCCGGTAATCGAACCGCAGGGAAAGAGCGCCGGAAAGATATCGCGAAAGAGCCGCGCATTGCCTGCGTCGGCGACATGCGCGCGGACCAGACTGGTCATCTGGTGCACCGTATCGTGCGATTCCAGCGTGAGCATCTCCGGTAGACTGACGCCGCCGGGTTTCGCGTGCACCCCGAGATCGTTGCGCAGTAAATCCACGATCATGCGATGTTCCGCAAGAATCTTGGGATCACGCGCAAGGGTTTCCCGGCTTTCGCGATCCAGATCCGGATTACTGTAACGCGGCGCCGTTCCTTTCATGGGGCGCGTCTCCAGAATATAATCTTTGTTTTGGTTCGGCCCCCGGGTGGGGCGCGTTTCTAATACATAGTTTTCGCTTTGGTTCGCGGGATTCTCAGCGGCGGGTCTGAATTCGAAGAAGAGTTCCGGCGAAAGCGAAAGCACGGCGCGCGGTGATCGCCCGGCTTCGTCAGAATCTCCCAGATCGATGAGCGCGCTGTACGCGGTCGGCTGCAGGCGGCGCAGGCGCTGATACAGGCCGATCATCTCGCCCTCGAAATCGAGATGCAGGTTCTGGGTATAATTGACCTGGTAGCATTCGCCGGCGGCGAGATGTTCTTTGATCCGTTCGAGAGCCGTCCGAAATTTCGCGCGCGTCTGCGCGGTGCCGGCTCGATCGCGCAATTTCAGGGAATATCCGCCTTCGACCGCTCGATCGACCGCCCCCGGATTCCGACGCGCCAGCTCCGCCTCCAGGAATTCTTCGACGACGACTTCGCGCGCTGTGTCACAAACCAGCAGAAAGACCAGCGGCAGCGAGCCGTTCCGCGGATTTCGATCGGGTATTTCACCGGCCCCGGCCGGCTGGCTCGCAGGGGCGATAACATCGGCATTCGCAATCGTGCTCGCTTCGTAGGCGGCGTAGCCGGCGACGCTCAAGCCGGCCGCGCGCAGGCGGTCCGCGCGCTCGAATGCGGCCGGCACCTGGCGGGCGTCGGTGCAATAGATAATTTCGCGAGGCTCACTGAAGAGCAGACCGGTTCTGCGGTCGACGCCGGACGGCCAGCTTGCTTCAAACTCAGCCCCGTGCCGCCGATCGCGAGCCTCGTCCCGGCCGCCGGTCCGGGGCGCCTGCTCCAGCAGTACGAAAGGTCGGCCGGGAACGGGCTCAGGAATTGGCGGCGGCCAATTTGTTTTTCGCGTAGCGGCGGCGGTCTACGGGGTCCAGATAACGTTTGCGAATGCGAATATTTTTGGGCGTAACCTCGACCAGCTCGTCTTCATCGATGAACTCGATCGAACGATCCAGGTTCATTAAACGCGGCGGGGTCAGGCGCACAGCCTCGTCCGAACCGGAAGCGCGCACATTCGATAATTTCTTTTCTTTGCAGGGATTCACATCCATATCGTTTTCGCGCGAGCACTCGCCCAGGACCATTCCGCCATATACCGAAATCCCCGGGCCGATAAAGAGCGCGCCGCGCTCCTGAATGCCCCACAGCGCGAAGGGAACGGTTTCCCCCTGCTCGGTGGAAACCAGCGCTCCGGATTTACGACCGGGGATTTCGCCAGCATACGGCGCGTAATCGAGAAAGCGCGACGTCAATGCGGCGGTTCCCCGGCTCTCGGTTAACAGAAAACTGCGAAAGCCGATCAGACCGCGGGTCGGCACGACGTATTCCACGCGGGTCGTGCCGTGCGGCGAAGTTTCCATACTGCGCATATCGCCTTTGCGACGATTCAGCTCGCTGATTACGGTGCCGGAGAATTCTTCGGCGACGTCGATCACCACCTCTTCCATGGGTTCGAGCGTTTTGCCGCCCTCTTCTTTCAGAATCACTTCGGGGCGCGAAACCTGGAGCTCGTATCCTTCCCGGCGCATGGTTTCGACGAGAATCGCGAGATGCAAATCGCCGCGGCCCTGCACCTGAAAACGGTCGGGGCGCTTGGGATCGTCGTAGACCCGCAGCGCCACGTTGGTCATCTTTTCTTTGAACAGACGGTCGCGCAGCTGGCGGGTCGTTACATAATCGCCTTCGCGTCCCGCGAAGGGCGAATCGTTTACAAGAAAGAACATGGATACCGTGGGTTCGTCGACGGTAATCGGCGGCCGGGCTTCGATCTTATCCGGAGGACAGATGGTTTCGCCGATGTTCATATCGGAGAGTCCCGCCAGCGCGATGATATCGCCGACGACCGCGGATTCGATTTCCACCCGGCGAATTCCTTCGTAGCCGTACAGCTTGGATACGCGAAAGCTTTCGGTGGTTCCGTCCTGGCGCAATACGGCCAGAGTTTCTCCGGTCCGGATCGATCCGCGAAAGACCCGACCGATGCCCAGGCTGCCGACGTAATCGTCGTAGTCCAGATTCATGATCTGAAATTGCAGCGGCTCGGCGGGATCCCCCGGCACCGGCGGCACGTGCTTTAAGATCAAATCGAGCAGCGGAATAAAATCTTTGTCTTCGTTGCCGGCCCGGGCAAGTTCCAGGGAAGCGTAACCGTTCTTGGCCGAACAATACACGACCGGAAAATCGTGCTGTTCGGACGTCGCGCCCAGCTCGTCGAAAAGGTCGAAGACTTTGTCGAGCACCGCGTCGGGATCGGCGCCGTCGCGATCCACTTTATTGATTACGAGAATCGGTCGGTGACCGAGGCTCAGGCTCTTCTGTAAAACGAAGCGGGTTTGCGGCATGGGACCGTCGAATGCGTCCACGAGCAATAACGAGCAATCCGCCATCGAAAGCACGCGCTCCACTTCGCCGCCGAAGTCGGCGTGACCGGGAGTGTCGATGATATTGATCTTCGTGTCTTTGTACTCGACCGACGCGTTCTTCGAGCGGATCGTAATGCCCCGCTCGCGTTCTAAGTCCATGCTGTCCATGACCCGGTCCTGGCGTTCTTTGTCGGCCAGGGATCCCGTCAGATCGAGCAGACCGTCGACCAGAGTCGTCTTGCCGTGGTCGACGTGCGCGATAATTGAAACGTTGCGAATTTCCATGTGTTGCTATCCATCCCGTAACGGGGAGTAAATTTGAGTGCGCGCGGCCCGGCCGCGAATCATTTGCGGGCGGCGCCGCGGGACGCCTTTTTCTTCGACTTTTTTTCCGAGGCCTTTGCAGAAGCTTTGCGGGCAGCCTTCTTCGTTCTGGCCGCGGCCGCTTTCTTGCGAGCGGCGCTCTTTTGTTTCTTTTGCACCGCTTTTTTGCGCGTGGCCATCGCCCGGTGAAAGGCGTGTTCGTAGCGCGAGGCCATGTCGACCCGGCGCTCCGGTTTCCAGTTTCGGCTGGTGATCAAACGCGCGCCGCGCCCGAGCGTCATGTACGACCAGAACCACTGAATAAAAACCAGCAGCCGGTTCTTGAATCCGATCAAATAGAAGATGTGTACGAACAGCCAGGCCAGCCAGGCCGTCAGGCCGCCGAAGCGCAGCAGCTTCGTTTGCACGACCGCATCCGCGCGACCGATGGTCGCCATGCTGCCCTTGTCCACGTAGCGAAAATCGACGCGCTTTTTCCCGCGCACGTCGTTGAGAATATTTTTTGCGGCGTGCCGGCCCATCTGAATCGCGACGGGCGCGAGACCTGGCAGCGTCGGCTGATCATAGTGCGTGAAATTCGCCTGATCGCCCAGCACGAAGACTTCGGAATGACCGGGCACGGTTAAATCCTTCTCGACTTTGATGCGACCGCCCGGTCCGAGCTCGACGTTCGCGGTTTGCTGTAATTTCGCGTTGATATCCGAGGGGCGCACACCGGCGGCCCAGAGCACCGTGCGGGCCTGAATGCTTTCCTGCACCCGTTCGCTGCCGCACATTACGCCGTCGGGCCGCACGTCGGTGACGCGGGTATTGCTCCAGATCGTAACGCCAAGCCGTTCGAGACCGCGGGCGGCCTTCGCGGAAAGGTCTTCGTGAAACGAACCCAGAATGCGGGGACCGGCTTCGATTAAAATGATGCGGGTCAGACGCGGGTCGATATGGCGAAAATCGCGAGTCAGAGTATAACGCGTGATTTCGCCGATGGCGCCCGCGAGCTCGACGCCCGTTGGGCCGCCGCCGATGATTACGAAAGTCAGGTACTGCTTGCGCAATTCAGGATCGGGTTCGCGTTCGGCGAGTTCGAAGGCCATCAGGACTCGCCGGCGAATCTCGGTGGCTTCTTCGACCGATTTCAAACCCGGCGCGAAATTCTCCCAGTCGTCGCGGCCGAAATAACTGTGGCTCGCGCCGCAGGCCATGATCAGATAGTCGTAGTTCAATCGACTTTCGCCGTCGAAGTGAATCTCGCGATTTTTCAGGTCCACGTTTTCGACGTTGCCCATCAGCACTTCGACGTTGTTCGTATCCGAAAGCACCGTGCGAATCGGGCTCGCGATATCCGCGGGACTCAGGGCCGCGAGCGCCACCTGGTATAGCAAAGGCTGAAAAAGATGGTGATTGCGCTGGTCGATGACCGTGACCCGAACGCCCTTCTGGTTGCCGAGAGTCCGCGCGGCGTTGATACCCGCGAACCCGCCGCCGCCCACGATGACCACGTGCCTGGGCCCGGTGTCTTCCGGTACGGGGGTGGTGTCGCCCGGTCCGACTTCGGCTGTTTGAATTTCGTTACTCATGGCTGCGTGGCCTCGCGCTTGTACTCAGGTCGTCCGGTCCGACCTGCGCCGAATAATAAACAGCATAAACAGCAGAACCGGGATCGATGTTAACATACCCAGATACATCAAAATCGCCCAGGCGGAAGCGAGGGGATGTACGCGGTCGTAGCGCACAAGATCCGAATCGAGCCCGACGATGTCGCCGTCGGAGTCGCGGCGGACTTTAACCCGCCAGCCGTCCATGGTCACCGCGCCGCGCGCCAGATAGAGGTCGGGCTGCGCGGACTCGAGCGGGTAGAGCTGAACGCCTGCGTCTTTTTGAAAGACCCCGCCGAAGTCGATGCGCCGGGCGCCGACCTGAATGCGCACGTCCGTTAAAAAAGAAAACAGGCTTTCGCGGGCGGGCACGGTGGCGCGGGCCCGATACGAACCTTCCAGCTGGCGGGCGGCGTCCAGAGCCTTCGCATCGACGGACGGCGGGTTCTTTTCGAGCAGCGCGAAACGATCGTAGAGATACGAGACCATTTCACGAATGAAAAAACGTTCGTTGGAATTACAGAGCAGCACCGCGCCGCGGCCGCCCGGTGTAACAAAGGCGTACGAGGCGAAGCCGGGCTGGCGGCCCTCGACCGAATACAATGCAACGGATTGCTGGCCACGCAGGGCCTGAAAGCCCATGGAGTGTCCGCCCAGCCCCGGAGCCGAACGTCGCAGGGGCTGGAATAGTCCGGCCGCGGCGGGATCGCCGCCGGTCGAACGACGCACGACCTGCTTTAAGAAACGCCCGTAGTCGCCGGCCGAAATCCAGAGGGAATCCGCGGAGGGATACAACACATGCGGCGGATCCAGCGGGAACACGTATTTGCCCGAATGCACCGTACCGTCCGCCAGCGTCGCCGCTTCCGAACACTGCGTGCGTTCGATACAGGCCGTCCGGATTCCGAATCGTTCGCGCAGAATCCGGGGCGCCCGTGCATCGAAGCCTTCGCCGCTCTGCTGAGACAGATACTCGCCCGCGTACGCGTATGCCTCCGGCGATATAGCAAACAGCTCGCCCGGAGCGTGGGTCAACGCCAGTCGCTCGCGCAGATAGGCTTTCGCGTCCGGCCGCTCCAGTTCACCCCGGATCAAACCATCGCGCGAAGCGGGCAGACCCGACGCCATCGTCAGCAGTTCGTAGGCCGAAAACGGGGCCAGCGTCGCGTCGGAATCGCTACTGTCTTCGGCGCCCTGAACGGGGAACTCCGCTAAGGCCGCCAGTCGCCGATTGACAGCGGTCGCGAAATCGCCGGCGCCAGCAGCACGGCGCTGCGTCTCAAGCAGATCCAGCAGCAGATAAGCGGTCACGGGCCGCACCAGGTCCGCGGCCTGAAAGAGCGTGTCCGGAGTTACGAGCTGCTCGCGCTGCGCGTCGCGATGACCGAAGACCAGACTTCGATCCGCCGCGCCCGCCGCGTCGCCGAAGAGATGGATCTGCGCTCCGACCACGCCGTGCTTGCGCATCAATTCGGGAGCCAGGGCCTCCAGCTCGCGCTCCATACGCAGGAAACCGGCGGGGGGCTGCTCGGCCGCAAGTTCGCCGCCGAGCGGCAAACCGAAGCTCAAAACGAACGCACCGGACATTATAATAGAAGAAATCGATTTTTTGGGAAACATGGCGACGCCCCGGGGTTATGGTCACAGAAATTCGAGGGGCGGCGGTGGGAAGCAAAACTGAGCGCTGATTCTGTCAGTCCGCCGGAACCGGCGCGAAATCTTCGGGACGAGCCGTACAAAATTCAATGATGCGCGGAATATCCGCGAGCGCCACTCCGCGCCAGAATATATTCCAGTGCGGCGGCGCGAAGTGAGTGCCGTCGGCCAGGCTCGCATACCAGCGATTGATCGAGTTATGATGACGCGAGCGCCAGAACAACGCGGGATGCTCCGCGATCGCGCGTTCCCAGAGCTCTTGCGCGATCCCCAATCCGCGCGCCTGTTTATCGACGGCGAATTTCGAAAGATAGGCGCCCATGGCCCGGGTCTCGAGAATGATCGCCCCCTGGTAGTTCTCTTCGAGGTAGACGACCGACGCGCGTTCCAGAAAGCTCTGATCCACCAGGCGCTTCTGGAAACTCTGCCCCAGAAGCGCCAGCAGCCGCTCCCGATCGATTCGGGCGATTTCGTCAGGCCCACTGTAGCACCGGAGATTGCTGCCGGCCCGAATCATGGTGCCGGCGCCTTTGACGGTGAAGATCTCTTTGATCAGATTGTAGGGCGCCGTCACGGATAGATGCAACTTATCGAGCAGATTGCCGAGCGCCGTGGCGAGCTCCGCCAGGGCTTCATCTTCCGGAAGCAATCGACTGCGATTGCTTTCGTTGCGATAGTGATGATAGAGCAGCTCGTTTCCGTCGACGTCGCGCAGGGCCCCGGCCATACGAATCAGATAGACGCGCGAAGACAATTGCCGGCACAAAAAACGCAGAGCGGACACAAGGGCTTCGCGCTGCCAGACGATTACCAGACTTTTCTTTTGCGAACGAGCTTCCTGTACGGCGGCGCCCAGTTCAACGACCAGTTCCACTTCGTCGCCGGGCGCGAAGCGCGATGCCGAATGCGCAGACCCCGGAGCATCGCCGTGTTGATTGCCGTCTCCGAAGTCACTTGCCGGCCGGGCCTGATTCGGACGATAGGTGCTGATGTCCAGACCGCTGCGGGTCAGCGCCGAGCGCATCTCTTCCGCGCGCGGGCCGGTCAAAAGCACGGCCGGCACGAGATCAAGCCGCTGCAGGTACTGCAAGGCCACTCCCAGGTTTTCGCTGCCGCGCAGGCAGGCGTCTTCATCCGGACAGAGGATCGCGAAGCAGGAAGAACGATCCGAACGAAACTTTTTGAGATAGTACTCGTATTCTTCACTGCGACCAATGCTGTCGAGAAAGAGGCGGATCGTTTCAGAGATGAGCATGATCAGCGATTCAGGTTTTCCGCTTCGAAGAACGCGTCGGGCAGCTCGCCCACGTCGTCAAATTCGTGAAATTCGATCACGGAAATCCCTGCTCCCGCCAGGTCCAGCATTTCCAGCCGGGTCGGGACGCCCTCAGGATTTTCCGCGCGACCGCTCGACCGCCGGAGCACGGGACTGTCGTAATGATAACGCAGGGTACGGATCAAGACCCGATCCGCATTAAACAGGTCTTTCCTGAGCGGGCGGTAACCCTGATTCGCGTCCGCGACCACCAGCACAATGCGACCGTAGCGCGAAGCTCCGGGACCATTCGGGCGCAGCGTGAATCGCAAATAACTTTCCGCCGGATTCGTAGCAGCGCCCTCGCCCGCCAGCGACTGTGCATTGGGCGCCGACGGCCGATAACGCTCGACTCGCCGCTCGCCGCGATAACCGACTTCGAGCGGCTGTCCGGCCAGATCTTCGAAACTGAAGGCGCTCTGCAGTACCGGCCGCAGCCGCTCCCCGTCCCGGATGCGCGCGAGCTTTCCGCGCGCACGGTCCCAGAACCAGACCGTGGCCCCATCGTCGCGACTGAGCAGGCGCGCTTCCAGACCGCGGCGAGCGCTCGAAAAATCGATGCGGCGCCACTGGCCCTTCTGGTGCAGTCGCAGCGTATAGGCCCGGCGATTGCCGCCGCCGTTCAGTGCATCGCGTCCGCCGGGAGCACGCCCGGCGATCGAAAGCCGGCCGACCCACAGGCCGTCGGGCCGCCGCTGCGCGCGATCGGCCAGCTCCAGTTGGACCTGCACCGCCGCGTCGGACTCAGCGGCGCTCCCCCGATCCTGCGCTATGACCGGCGCCTGGGCCCCGGGCGCGTGCAGAAGGCCGCAGAGCAAGAGCAGCGCTCCGTATGTGATGCAGAGTCGATGCATGATTCGTATCATAATCATCGGCGAATTTCCCCCGGTCTGAACGCGACTTTGCCCGGGAGCTTAGTTTTCTTGACGCGGTCCCCGCCCCTGCCGATACCAGAGGCGGCCGAAGCTGCAAACCAGGCGGGCGGTCGCATAGCCGGCAAGCAGGCTTGCGTTCACATACAGCGCCGCAGCGCATTCAAGCCAGCGGCCGAATATTACGACATCAAAATCAGGATCATCGGCATTGGATATCAAAGATAAAGTCGTCGTCGTAACGGGTTCCGCAGGCGGACTCGGCCGGGCGATGCTCGAATATATGGGCGCAAAGGGCGCGATCTGTATAGTCGCCGACATCGACGCGGCCGGCGTGCAGTCCACGACCGAGCTGCTCGAAAAGCAGGGCGTCCGCGCGATGGGCGTGCCCTGCAACGTGACCGACGAGCAAAGCGTAGAAGCGCTCTTCCAGAAAATACGCGAAACCCACGGCCGCCTGGACGTGGCGGTACTGAACGCCGGAATTTTACGCGACGGGCTATTGATTCGCACCGACCGCGAGACCGGCAAAATCAAAGGCAAGATGAGCCTGAGCCAGTGGCACTCCGTGATCGACGTCAATCTGACCGGCGTCTTTTTAAGCGGGCGCGAAGCCGCGGCTACGATGGCCGAGCTGGGCCAGGGCGGCGTGATCATACCGATCGCGTCCGTGGCGATGCACGGCAACCCGGGGCAGACCAACTATTCCGCGGCGAAGGCCGGAGTCGCGGCCATGACGAAACTCTGGGCGCATGAACTGGCGCGGCATCGCATTCGGGTGGCGGGCATCGCGCCGGGATTCATCGCCACGGAAATGGTCATGAAAGATATGAACCAGAAAGCGCTCGATATGTGGAAGGAACGCATTCCCGTGCGACGACTGGGCGAACCGGAGGAGATCGCGCAGACCGTTGCCTTTATCGCCGAAAACGACCTGGTGACCGGGGTCGTACTGGAAATCAGCGGCGGTGTAGTAATTTGACATATTTATCATACTACCAATATCGAGAATTCGCTGGACCGTTATTTTAACCGTAAAATAGAAGAAATTAAGGAGAAAGGTGCGCTAATGAAAATCAAATATTTGAGCTTTTCGATTGTATGCGTTCTGGGCGCAATGCTCTTCGCAGGCAGTCTGCAGGCACAGACGACCCTGCGTTTAAATGCCGGCTACTGGCCCGGCGATCTGGAACCGGAGCTGGAAGATCGTTATTTCAAAGACGATCTCGTACTGGGTACGGGCTTCGGCCGCCTCAACAACGGCTGGTCGAACAAACACACGAACACGGTCTACCCCCTGGGCGTGGAATTCCTGATCAACGCGGGCCCCGGACGCGTGGTCTTCGGCGGCAACTATATTCGCTACCAACCCGAATACGAATATACCGGCATCGGTCTGTTCTTTATTTCGGACGTCAAGCTGGGAGCTTACAAAACCACGGATTGGGAAGCCGAAGCCGGCTACGAGTATCCCATTATTCCGAAGAAGTTGCTGATTACGCCGCGCATTGGATTTCGCGAACACTTCAAAGAATTCACCTACGAAGAGCTTTCGATCGGCGCGAATCCGCTCGTGAGCTTCGCGGATTCGAGCTTCTTCAGCGCGAACGCCCGCGGTATGTATCTGGGCCTGGAAGCGCAGTTCTACATAACGCCGCAATTCTCGCTGGTCGGTGATTTTATTTTCACACCGGGTCTGCCGGGCTGGGACGGCTCGATGACTCAGGAACGTAACGTCTACGGCGTCCCCTCGGGTTTCGGATCCGCCTTTGTTTCGATCGAACGCGGCGAAGCGGGTTATCAGATCGATATTCTGCGTTACACCCTGGGCGTGCAGTACGACGTCACCGCGGATCTGAGCATCCAGGCGGGCGTGCGCCAGGAACAGCTCACGCAGTCCTATCCGGACTATTTCGCGATTCCGATCATTCTCAGTACCGTGAGCGCGCCGAGTGTGGCAAGCAACGCCGTTCTGGAATTGCTCACAGACCGGATCTTCTACGACGAACAGGAAACCCAGACGAAAGGCCTCTTCTACGTGGCGCTTTCCTACGACGTGGATCTCTAATCGCGGTGGTCGCAAGACCATACGCGGGCCGTCTTCGCTGCAGCGAAGCACGGCGAAAAGCCCGGGCCGATCTCAGGATTCGCCCGGGTTTTTAGCGCTTTCTCCGGCAGACGCGTATTTCGCTCGCTCCCCCCACCCCGACGTAGCCGCAGTACGTTCGTAGAATGTATGGCCACGGATTTCACGGATGGCACGGATTTGCCCTGGTACGGCGAATTCGTACTTGCTGGCGACCTGAATTGATTTTCAGGTGAGCCCGAACAGATCGCAATAACCGGAGAGCGAACTTCCAATCCGTGCCATCGGTGAAATCCGTGGCAAAAACACCCGGTCCGTGCCTAAGAATTCGAATCAGGTGTCTGCGAATCCTGCGACGACCGCGGCCGGGCGTCGATCTTGAGGCGCTCCAGGTATTCGGTCCACTCGGCGGGGATCAGGTTCTTTTTCCGATTATTGCAGTCTTTGCAGCTCGGCACCAGATTGTCTTTTACCGAACGACCGCCGCGCGCGAGCGGAATGACGTGATCCATGGTCAACTGCGCCACCGGAAATTTGCGACCGCAATAGTGGCAGAGCCCGTTCGATCGTTTGCGCTTCCACCAGGTGCTGTTGCGTAAATCGCGGGCTTTGTCTTTTTCTTTTTTCAGCGTAATCGGATCGATCAGCATAATCACAGCTTACCGGTGCGGACTTCTTCATGCGTATCGCGATACCACTGGATCAGATCCGACATCGAAACCAGACCGCGAATCATGCCGCCGTCGATGACCGGTACGGAGCGAATGCGGCGCGCGACCATGATATTCAAAAGTTCGCGCAGCTTCGTGCCGCTCGGAACACTCACGAAGTCTTTGTCGGCGATCAGCTCGCCCACGGTCTGGCGCAGATAATCGCGGTTTTCGTCGAAGACCTCTTCGTACGACAGCCGCAGTAAATCCGAAGCAGTCACCATATTATGCGCGCGGGCGTCTTTCATTACGAGTACGCCCAGCACACCGTTGTCGAGGATCAAGCGCGCCGCCTTCGCACAGAGATCCTTCGCGTCGACGGTCATCACGTCCCGGGTCATAACTTCGTCGACGGTGGCTTCCAGCATGCGCTGGGTTCGGTCCAGCAGCTTCTTTTTGAGCGCGTCTTCGTGTTGAGTGGTTTCCGACATGATTCTTATCTTCCATCATACATAAAGCACAGGGCAATAGTACCACAGTGCCGATCTGCATACCCGCGGCTTACGTCAGCCGTCCGGCAAAAATTGAAAGACGCCCCGGCGAACCAGCTCTTTATTGATGCGCTGCTGAATCCGCATGCGCACGTTCTCGGCGACCTCTTCCAGAAATTTGATATTCTTCGCGTCCCGGCGTCCGTACTTGCCCAGCCGAACCGGCTCCATAAAGATCAGCTTCCAGCGCACGGGCAGCGGAATTAAATTCAGCGGGAGCGGGATCTTCGCGCCGAGAAATTTCTCGGTCCAATCGAGCGTTCCCAGATTCAGATGCGATTCTTCTGCGCCGATCACACAGGCCGGAATGATCGGCGCGTCAACCATCATCGCCAGCGATACGAAACCCGGATTGAAACGCTCGAGATTGTACATGCGCATGCTGGGCTTGAAATTCCCGGCCTCGGCTTCCGGAAAGATCAGCAGCAGATTGTTGCGCCGGAGCACGCGAATGGCGCGTTTGAAATCCTGCGGTACGAAGCCCATCTTATCCGAGAGATACCGAAAGGCTTCGTTCTCGTGCCAGAAGTTATGGCTCATAGTCCGCGGAATGCGTTTGCGATATTTAATGATTTCGTTTTGAACCGCGAAAGCGTCCCAGCCGAGCACGCCGCTGTGGTTGGGACAGACCAGCACCGGCCCCGTTGCCGGAATGTGTTCGAGCCCTTCGGTTTCCAGGCGGGTGTAGCTTCGCAGCCAGTCCAGGAAGGCGTGCGGTACCCCGCGCAGGAGACGATACTCCAGCGATTTCCCCGCGAATTCATCGGGGGTGGGCGACGCGCAATATTTCTTCTGGGCCAATTCGGAGAGCCTCGTTCCAGAGTGGATGAGGACCGTGACTGCCCGCCTGCGATTTGTCAAGCACGGTTGCTGAAGCGTCGATCACGCAGCGACTCCCAGAATCCGTAGCAGATCGCGTGCACCGATCCGTCCCCGCGCAGAATCAACGGCAAAAATTCGCGCACCGGTTCCGGCACTCCAGCTTCCCGCAGTAGCTTACGAATTGGAACGCGCGAACCGTCGGCCAGGCAGGCACGTAAGCCTGGCCGCCAGCAACCCGGCGCTTCGTCGGCCTGGAGCGTATAACGACGCGTGCGCCCGTTAAAACGCAGCTCCCAGTCCAGATCCGACAGCCGGCGAAAGAGCGGCGCGCGCAGGGCGGCACAATTTTCACGAAAGACCCAGATCGGTCCGCGGCGATCCGACCAGATGCGCACCCCGCCGCCCGAGTACGACAGGCGAAACTCCGGCCCGGGACTGAGCTGCGAACGCAAGGCTTCCAGGAAATCGCGCCCGGCCGGCGGCAAACCCACGCCGCGTAGGGCGATGTCAAAGAGCTGCTTGAGTTCCGCAAGCCCCGGGCGCTGGCCGAAAAACAAACGCCGGTCGATCGACAGTAACTGCGCGGGCTCGGTCGCCGGAGACTGAGACCCGGGACTGGAATCCCCCTCTGAGCCCCCTGACGGGAACACCAGGTCGCGGGGGTCCGGGTGAAAATTGCGCCACAGCTTCGCCGGATCCAGGCCCTCCGCCCGCAGCCCGGAGATGGGACCGTGCCGCAGTCGATTGCGCAGAAACTCCAGCGATTCGTTGCTCGCGTCTTCGACGAAGGGGATGCCCTGTTCGATCATGAGTTCCGTAATGCGCTGCCGCGAAAGGGCGACCAGAGGACGCAGCACCGGAACCGATTCAACGCGAGAAAAAAACGCGAGTGTATTCATTGCGCCGGGCCCGCCGCCTCGAATCAAATGCAGCATCGCGCTTTCCAGGTAATCGTCGGCGTGATGGGCGGTCACGACGGGGCCCGAGAGGGATTGCGTTGCACGCAGCCGACCCAGTGCGCGATAGCGCAGGAGTCGCCCGGCTTCTTCGAGGCTCTTGCGCGCACGGCGCGCGAATGCCGCGGCGTCACGCTCCAGAAAATAAAAGGCGAAGTCCAGTCGGCGCGCTTCGCCGGCTACAAATTCCAGGTCGCGCTCCGCCTCCGGCCGCAGGCGATGATTGAGATGAAAGACCACCGGCTCGTGCTGAAGAAATCCGCGATCGACCAGCTCGCGAAATAAGTATAGAAGAAACATGGAATCCCGGCCACCCGAGACGGCGAGAACACAGGCTCCCATACGACGATCGATTTCCGCAAGTACGGCGGGGTCTACGGCGCCGCTTGCGAAAAGCGCTTCGCTGAGAGATTGCGTCGCCACTATCGGACCTTTCGCATGCAGGGCTTTAGGGTTTTCATCATTAGAATTCTGTGTGCCCCGCACCAAACAAACGGCAATGCACAAAAAAAACAATGCAATCCGGGAAATGCATCGATTTTTTTCAAACAATTGTTGCCGGCCGGGCGTTCCAACGTAGTTGTGAAGCAAAATTCAACTTCAGGAGTGACGTAGTGAAAACGAAAAGACTTCTTACAGCAACCGCCATTGTTTTTGGATTCGCCTTTCTTTCGCCTGCATACGCTGCAAGCGCGGATGATGTGCTGGGTACATGGTTAACCCAAAAGCAGAATTCAAGAGTAACGATCTTTAAATGCGGCAAAGCCAAAGATAAATTCTGCGGCCGGATCACCTGGCTGAAAGAGCCCAACTATCCCGCAGGCGATAAGCAGGCCGGCGAAAAGAAAGTGGACCGCAACAACCCCGACGCTTCCAAGCGCAGCCGCCCGATTATGGGTATGAACCTGGTGTGGGGCTTCAAATTCGACGGCAACAAGTGGGTCGACGGCAAGATCTACAATCCGGAAGACGGCAAGACCTACAGCTGCTTCATGGAGCTGGTCGGCGGGAAGAAACTGAAAGTGCGCGGCTTCGTCGGCGTTTCTTTTCTGGGAAAAACCGTTCACTGGACTCGCTGATTCTCTCGCGATCTGATGAACTCCGGAGTTCGCTCCGGCGTCAGATAGCTTGAATCACAAAACGCAGCAGCCTCGTTTTCGAGGCTGTTGTCGTTTTGGGCCTCCGCCGCCGGCCGAAAAGCCGGCGACCGGCTCCCAGGAACGAACGAGTATGCCCATGAAATCTGTTTCGAATCGAAAGCCGCGCGCTCGCGCCCGAAAGCTTTTCCGTGCGGCCCGCGCGCCGGGACTGCTGGCGGCATTCGCCGTCTCGCTATTCTCATTCCAATTGAACGCCGCCGAAGACCCGAACGCGATCGTCGGCACCTGGACCGTCGCCGACGGGGCCATGAAAATCGAGATCTACGCCTGCCAGGAGTCGCAGTACTGCGGACGCATCGCCTGGATGCAGGAGCCGAGTACGCCTGGCGGACAACCCCGCGTGGACGAACGCAATCCCAATCCGAAGAAGCGTTCTGTTTCGTTGATGGGCATGGAAATACTCTGGGGGCTGCGGCACGAAAACGGCAAGTGGGTCGGCGGCCAGATCTACAGCGTGAGCGAAGGTAAGACCTACAACTGCTCGGTCGCGCTGCTCGACCCGGCGACCCTGCAGGTGCAGAGCTTCGTCGGCATCGCCGCCCTCGGCAAAATGCAAACCTGGACGCGCTGAATGCGAAGCGTTCTGGCGTGGTCTCTGACGGGCGCGTTTGTGCTGCTGTGCGTTCCGCCCGCCCCGGCGGAACCCGAAAGGGCAGCGGAAGCCAGTCGACTCAGCGGGCGCTATCGTCTGCTGGCCGATGAACGCCTGGTCCGGCACGATCTGGTGCTGGAATTCTTTCAGGATACCGAAGCCGCGGCGCAACCGGACCCCGGGACAGCGGCTCTACCGGAATCGAAGTCGGGGCTGTGGAGCGCGCGGGTCGTCGACGTCTCCGTGGAAAACCCGGCGACGCAAGTCTGCAGCCTGTGCCCGCCGCCCTTTCGCGGCCGGCCGCTCCTGGGCTTAAAGATATTACAGGGTTTGCGCGAACGAGACGCGGGCGAATTTCTGTACGGCCGCCTGGTGCTGCCGGGGCAATCGACAACGCTGCGCTGCAAAGTCTGGCGTCGAGGCGCGGATCTCTTTTTACGCATCTACGAACCGGGACGCCACTACAGCACCCATCGCCTGACCGGCCTGCCCTGATCCCCCGCTGGCGCTCGCCGGATCCATTGAATTTCGACCGCGCCGGCCGGGCATGTTTCGCGCGCGGCGAACCGCGACAGTGAATCGTTTTTTTGTGTGCCGATCCACAACATGCTGCAACAGTGTCCGCAGATGTCTGTTTTCCATCGACTGGGCAATCTGATTTCGGAAGACCTCGCGGCCGTCGTGCCGGGGAGCGGAACTCCTCTGAATCTTGAGACGGGACTGCGTCTGCTGATGTATGCGGCGCTTCTGCTGTTCGTTCTGACCATGATGCTGCCCGATATTTTCGCCCCCCGCTACGGCGGAATCCGGGAACGGGCTGTGCCGCCGGGCGGCCTCAGTCCCGAACGCGCGGCGCCCGAACCCAAAATCGAGGAGCGCCCCGACGTGCGCGAAAGCGAACAGATCTGATCGGAGTGGCGAACGTACCTGTGTCCGCGGCAACATCGAAACCCTGTTTTTATGAATTAGAGTGCAGCGTCATGCCCTACGATTGGGGCCAGCGCGGCGAAACGGCGTTGATCCACGAACTGATGCGCGCCCGGGGCGATACGCAAAATATCGACACAGACGCCCCCGCCGCCGAGTTGTGGATGGGCGCCCATCCCAAAGCCCCGGCCCGCTTGCCCGACGGGCGCTTGCTGGACGAAGCCATTCGCAAAGACCGCGAGCACTTTCTCGGTTCCGATCTCAGCGAGCGCGGTTATTCCCGCCTGCCTTTCTTGTTTAAGATTCTCGACGCGGCCCGCCCGCTTTCCATCCAGGCGCATCCCGACCGGGAGCTCGCCCCCGAGCTGCACGCTCGCGATCCGAAAAACTATCCCGACGACAACCACAAACCCGAACTGGCGGTCTGTCTGTCCGACATGAGCGCGCTGATCGGCTTTCGCCCCCCGGAAGAAATCCTGGCCTTTCTGAAGTCGATTCCGGAGCTGGGAGCGCTGTGCACTCCCGACGGCTCGATCTACGAAGAATCGAACAGCGGCCCGGGCCTCGCGGCGCCGGACCCTTCCGACGAGAACGCCCGTATCGCTTTCGTAAGAGAATTGTACGGTCAGTTGATGCAGTCGAGCCCCGCGGAGATCGGCGAAGCGGTACAGGCTCACCGGCTGCGGCTCTCGCTGCTCGACGATCTCGATTTCGCGGCGCACCGCGAAGACGCGCTCTTTTTACGCCTGGCGGATTTGTACGGCCAGCAGGACTCGGGAGTCTTTTGCGTATATTTTTTAAACTACGTGGACCTGTCGCCGGAGGAAGGGCTCTTTCTGGGGCCGAATGAACCTCACGCGTATCTGGGCGGACGCATTCTGGAGTGCATGGCGGCATCGGACAACGTCGTGCGGGCCGGCCTGACTCCCAAGTACATGGACACCCAAACCCTGCTGCGCATGCTGCACTATCGTTCCGGGCACCCCGAAATTCGACGCCCCCGACCGGAAGCGAACGCGCGCATCAGTTCCTATAAAATCGAAGCGAACGACTTCCAGGTTCTGAAACTGGAAACCGGCCCCGGCCCGCTTGAGCTACCGGTGACGGATCGACCGGGCATCGTGCTGGCGCTCGAACAGGAGTTGCAGGTCGAAGCGCTCGACGCTTCCGGGAAGAGTCTCGCCCGGGCGCAGTATCCGCGCGGAAGCGCCGTCCTCTTTCCCGGTGATCTTGCGGAGCGCGGATGTCAGATTACGCTCAGCTCCGTGGGCGAAAGCCGCGCGTATCTGGCGACGGTCGGTCCGAATTTCTAAGCGTGGCCCTGCGCCGAAACAGTCTGGCGCGAAATCAGAATCCCCACGGATTATCTTTGAGCAGCTTGTGTCGCTGTGCGACCAGATGGTAGAGCGGATAGCGGTGTGCGACCGGACGATGCGGCGCAACGTTCATCCTGGAATAGTTTTCGCCGTCAGCGGAGTAGAGCGCCAGTCCTTTGTTTCGGCCGAGACGATACAGCCACCATTCTTCGCCCGTTCGTTCATAACGAAAGCTCGCATCCAGGCGCGGTTCGGGTCCCGATTTCGCCTCCCGCTTTTCGAGAATGATCGCACGAATCCGCGCCCGGTCCTCGGGAGCTGCGACTCCCACCGCGGGGTTGCGCTTCAATTCGCTTTCGACGATGTACCAGCCGTGGTACAAATTGATCAATTCCTGTTTGTGATGCTTCTGATACATGCGGCCGATTTCTTCGAGCGTCACGTCCGCCAAATGATGCGTGAAATAACCGGTCACTCCCAGGCTTTCGAAACCGTCCGCCATTCGAAAGCGCATTAAGTACAACTGCGTCGCCTGGCGATCGACCGTCACGCGTCCCGTATAATAGACCGTACATTCCACGGGCCGCTCGCCGCGAAGCTCTTCAAGATGTTGCGCGAAACGCTCGGGCGCGTCTTTCTTTTTCAACGGAGGCGGGGGCGGCGGCGCGTCGCTCCCTGCAGCGTTTTCCACGGCCAGCAGGGCGCCCATGTTCCGTTGCACATACTTATTCAGCTCTCCGTAAAACCGGTTCTGAAAATCTTCTTCGAAAAAGAGCTTCTGAACCCCCGCCGCCGCCGGAACCTGCGCTTCGCCGGATTTGAAGGTGTTCCACCGCTCTTCGAAATCCCGGGACTCATCGTCCCAGACGGCAGTCAGCGCTTCATAGCGGCCGTCCTCCAGCGTGGCGGCGAATTCTTCGAAGACCGTATAGTAGCGTTGACTGAGCACCGAATTCCCTGTTTCGTCCATGGCCTGACCCACCGCAAACGAGTACTCCGGGTAATTAAACAGGAACTGCCAGACTCCGCCATTGTTGGTCTGGTCGATGAAGATGCCCAGGGCTTGCAGGATCTTCTGAGGCTTCGTCAGCTCGGACCACGAAACTCCTTCCGGATTCGCTTCAATCAGCCTGTTGATCACCAGCCGGCGATATTCGCCGAAGAGATCCCGGGCGCTGAGCCCGCCATCGCGATGGCTCTTTTGAAGCTCGTCCAGCTCCGCTCCGCTCACGGTCGCCAGAACCTTTCGTCTGCGCGAGTTACTGTCCTTCAGCGTATACATCATTGCCGGGGTAGGCGGCCTGCGCCGAACCAGCCCGAATAATACTTCCCGCCGCCACGCACGGATAGACCTGAAAGGGGTGGTTTCCGCGCAGCCGGCCGCACCGCACCCTGGCGGCCGACGCTCCAGACTCAAGCCCTGACACTGCGTCATAAAATTACCTATCGACAGTATTGTGCTTGCAATTCTACTGACACACTGTAAAATCTGGCCATTCGAGGTAAGGCCATGTCTGAGTATCAAGTCCCGAACTATATCGCCTTTGCGATCCCCTTCTTTTTCCTGCTGATCTTCATCGAGTTGATTGTGACTCGTTTTATGAAGCGCGATTATTACCGGATCAGCGATTCGATCAACGATCTGAGTATGGGCACGATCCAGCAGATCACCGGCATCTTCGTCCGGGTGACCGTTTTCGCCGGATATCTTCTACTATACGACTATCTGTACCACAACTTCCGCCTGCTGGACTGGGGTCTGGACGGCATGATTGTGGGTATGATCGGTGGCCAGGCGCTCGGCGAATTCTCTGACGGCCTGGTCTGGACCCTGGTGGCCGCTTCGGTCGTCGGCTTTCTTCTGGTGGATCACTCCTACTACTGGTTCCACCGTATGAGCCACCAGGTCGCGGTCATCTGGGGTTCCCACGAGGCGCACCACCAGAGCGAAGAATACAATCTAACCGTGGCGCTCCGGCAGGGCTTTCTGCAGTTTGTCTTTTCCTTTCCGTTCTATATGCCCCTCGCGATTCTGGGAATCCACCCGGCGATCTACCTGATCGCTTCGCAGTTCAATACCATCTATCAATTCTGGATTCACACCCGCGCGATCAAAAAGCTGCCGCGCTGGATTGAGGCCGTCTGGAATACGCCGTCGCACCACCGGGTGCACCATGGAATCGATCCGAAGTACATCGATAAGAACCACGCGGGAACGCTGATTATCTGGGATAAAATGTACGGCAGCTTTCAGGAAGAAGAAGAAGAGCCGCACTACGGCACGGTCAAGCCGCTGGCCAGCTGGAATCCCATGTGGGCGCAGGTTCAATACTGGGTGCATCTGTTCAAAACCGCGTGGCGAGCCCCGCATTTCAGCGATAAATTCAAAGTATGGTTTATGAAACCGGGCTGGAAACCACGCGGCATGGGCGAAAACACGCCGATCCCTGAAGTCGATCCGGCGACCTATCGCAAGTACGATCCGCAGATCCCGACCGGATTGTCGATCTACTGCCTGGTGCAATTCGCCGTCGTGACTCTCATTGCGCTCACGCTGCTGAACCGCCTGATCGCGCCGTTGACCCCCGTTGGCATCACCATCGGCGCCTGGGTCATTGCCAGCCTGGTGATCCTGGGGCTGGTGCTCGAAGGCCGCCGACTGGGCTACTGGCTGGAAGGGATGCGACAGAGCCTGTTCCTCTTCGGAGCGATTCTGGGCGGCATGGTCTGGCCGGACTATGCGCTCTACACCGCGGCCTCCGGCGCCGCTGGCGCGATCGGCGTCGCCTGGTTGAGTATCTATCGTAGCTGGATCGGGCGCGGCGGTTCCGGAGCCAGCCGGATGCCCGCCGCCGCGAAGTAAATAAACAGGCCGGGCCCGGGTTCGCACTGCCCCGGGCCCGGCCTGGAAATATAGATTGACGAATCCTGTGTGGCCCCCCCTAATGCGACATAATCCAGCCCGCAGTAATGAGACATAATCCTCTTCCTGGAACATTAAGTTGTTCCCTTTTGGATGAGCAATATGCAGGCTGGTATGTAGTATCGACGTGAATCCGCCTTCCACCGGTCTTACGTCGCTTCTGAGGTAATGTGTGTCATCGGTAAGCCTGTATTTAAACGATAAGAAACCGAAGCCGATCGAGGCCCATCGGCCCACGCTCTCCAAGCGGGAGCTGGAATCGGTGCTGGATTGCCTGATTCAGGACCGACTCGGCCAGGGCGATATCACCCGCCGTTTCGAGCGCAGCTTCGCCAACGCTTTCGGCTATAAACACGTGCTCGCGGTCAATTCCCTGGCGGCGGCCTACCACCTCTCCTATCTGGCGCTGGGCCTGAAAAAGGGCTCCCCGGTTCTGATGAGCGCCATCGCTCCGATCCAGGCGCTGGACGGCGCGCGCTATGCCGGCGCGGAGCCGGTGCTGGTCGACGCGGATCGCGGCAGCTTTCATCCGAATCCAGAAGCTGTTTACGAAAAGCTGGAGATGCTGCGGGAAACGACCGCCGTCTCAGCCGATGCATCCGAAGCGGCTCCCGCTCCGGTCTTCGTGCTGGACCATACTTTCGGCAGCGTTTCGCCGATCACCGACGCCAACGAAATTCAGAGCCGCGGCGCGAAGATCATCGAAGATTTTACGGGCCTGGTGGGATCCGATCGCGAAGGCGAATACTTCGGCAAGCTCGGCAACCTGGCGGTCTGCGGCCTCTCCGAATACGACCTGCTGACCACCGGCAACGGCGCGGTGATCGTAACCCAGGACCCGAAGCTCTATAAAATTTTACACTCACTGCGCTACGGCGCGAAGCGTACGGAAGGCAGCATCGCCTACGACTACGGTTTAGAGGATTTTCAGGCGGCGATGGGCCTGGACCAGCTCTCGCGTCTGGGCGTAACGCTCGCGCGTCGCAAAAAGATCGCTCAGAAATATTTAGAAACTCTGCGCACCACGCGCCACGAAGCGTATTTCAAGAACGCGGGCGTCGACGGCTATCTGCGCTTTCCGGTATTGATCAACAAGAGCCACGACGAAGTACTGCGCTATTTCGCATCGCTGCAAATCGGCGTCGGACGCGCGATCGACGCGCCCCTGCATCATATTCTGGGCCTCGCGCGCCTGGAATATCCGAACGCGGAACGCATTTATCAAAAATCGGTTTCGATTCCGATCTATCCGGGACTTACGGCGAACAATGTCGAGCGCATCGCCATGTCTCTACGGGGTCTGATTTAACAGACGCCGGACGCGGACCGGCCGGCCTTAATCAACAAAAAACGACGCGCGAAGCTGACGCGACCCGCGCGGCAGGCGAATTCGAAACCATGAAACGCGGTCTGAAAATTCACAACAAAGCCCTCGTCGGTTCCGTCTGCCTGCTCTTGGCCTTCGCGCTTTCGGCCGGCGCCGGATCCACGCAACTGACCGCCCAGGGGCGCCTGAACTCTGCCCCGGCCGGAAAGGTCGCGGTGCGCGAAGGATCGCCCGGCGGCGCGGCACAGCAGCCCGCAAACAACGCCGGCAATAACAGCAAAGCGGACCAGCGAGCGGGCGACGCCTCCGCACAGAATTCGGGCGCGCCGAACGCGGCTCTGGTCGAGAAAAGCTTTCGCGTGGCGGTGACCCTGGGTGACGGTCGCCGGCTCAAAGGTAAGATTCGTGTGCGGCTGCCCGAACGTCTGAGCATCGTGCATACCGTCGAAGGCATTCAGTATCGCAAGCTCGTACGTCCCGAAGAGATTCGCGCGATTGAGTTCAAACGCTGGCGAGGCCGTCTGGTGCGGCAGCAGGAGACCGGGCAGATCTTTCAATTCGACGTGGATCGCTATCATATCGAGCTGAACAGCGGCCAGGTCCTGAAGCGCGACGGCGAGCTCTTCGCGTTTCTGAATCAGTTCATGCTGGAAAACGAAAACGGCACCGTGCAACTCTTTTCATTCTGGGGCGATCTACAAAAAAAAGACGGCAGCTGGTTTACCGGCATGCAGGGTCCGTCGACCAGCCGCAAGGCCGCCCACAAGGACGTGATCCAGCGCATCCAGTTCGAAGAAAGCTGAAAGCCCACGACGGCGCGCCCCGAAATGCCTTATGACCGCCAAAAAAAAGAAATACACCGAACTGGATCTGATCGAGAAACATCGCGTTTGCATCTGGTGGAACACCCGCCAGAATCTACAGGGCCACATCGATCGCCTGAATCAGAAGCTCGAGCAGTACGACCTGTCGGAGATGCCGGCGGCGGATCTGAAAGACGCGTCGTTGCCGGATCTGGACCAGGCCCTGAGCAATCTCGACGCGTGAGCTCCGCCGCCAGCCATCGCACGATCTATTGCGTTCGCCACGGGCGGCCCAGTCTGCGTTACAGCCACACTCCCTGGCGCTGGATCAGTGCCGGCGAAATGAATCGATTGTTCGACGCCTATGACGAGGCCGGCCTGGACCCGGAGTGGAATCCGGCGTATCTGGAAGACCTGCAGTCCGCGGCGGATCCAGAAGACTGGGAACGACTCACAGACGCCTTCGCCCGCTCGTCGGATTTACCGCGCGCTTTCGAAACCGCCCTCCTGTACTCCGATCGCCCGGGTTCGGAAATACCGCAAGACCCGCTCTTTCGCGAAACGCCCCTGGCGCGCTTCCGGACGACCGGGCTGCGACTCCCGACGGTTCTGCTTCTGACTCTGGCCCGCTTCGGCTGGTACAGCGGCTGGCTCGACTGCGCCGAATCGCGCGGAGCGACGCACGCCCGCGTGCTGGCGGCAGCGGACGTGCTGGAGTCGGATGCGGACGAGCACGGCCGGGTCGCCCTGTATTCTCATGGCTTCTTTTTATGGTTGCTGGGACGCGAGCTGCGGCGGCGGGGCTGGCTCAGCGCCAAGACCGGCCCCTATCGATATCTCGAAGCGGCGGAGTTCCGCCGCCCGGCGTAGGAACTCCTGCGAGCGAAAGGCGAACGCGTTTTAGAGCGTCGCCTGCTCGTCCCGAAAATCGCCGCTGCGCAGCTGGCGATAGGTGTGCAGGATCTTCACCCAGTAGCTTTCAATAAAGACGCCCCGGCGCACGCTGTTGGGGCCGGCGTTATAGGCCAACGCCACCTGCCGTGCGTCGTCCATCTCGGTCATCAGATAGTTGATATAATCCGCGCCGAGCGCCACGTTCACGTCGGTATTGTAGAGGTTCAGGTTGCCCCGAAACTGACTGGCGCTGGGCGCCCGATTGATCCAGTTCGCGGTCAGCGGCTTGAGCTGCATATATCCGCGAGCGTCGGAGTGCGAGCGAGCCCTGGGATTGAACGAGGACTCCACCCGAATATAAGCCGTGAGCAGATAGGCCTTCGAGATTTCGCGGCCGTCGATCTGCATATCGGAAGGTATCTCAAGGCGAGCCGCCTCCCGCATGATGACGTCGACCAGCTGTTCCCGGCGCGACCGGGGAGTATGCCGCGGATCGAAGGTTTCGATGTATTCCAGGATCCGTTCGCGCTGGACCCCGGCGCTGTGAGCTCCGGAGAAGTCCACCCGGATCATACAGATAGCGATAAGGGCCAGCACAGGAATCAATACCCGCTTCTTCAAGACCAGCCCGAGTAGTTGGTTGCGTTCCATACCCTTTTGGACCATTCTGAGCCTCCCTGCGATCGCAATAGATCGCGATAATTCCGTTAGCGCGGCGCCCGAATCTGGCAAGATTTTGTGCGCCGCACCAATAAGAGCCATGATTTTGCGCGCCGCTTCACGGTCAAGTACTATCCGAACTCGAATTCGGCGAGGCCCCGGGGCGCGCCTCTGGCGGAATAATCATTCAGTAATCTGTCCACGGGAAGCTTCCGGTCGAAGTGACGATGCTCGTCGCCGGCAAACCCTGTATTAACGAAAGTTTAACGTTCGCAGGCGGCGATCATTCGCCAGGCCTCAGAGCAGCCGCGAAACAGGCGAATATGAATTTCTGATAGACGTACGCCTGGTTCGTCAGCATGCTCGGGTATGGCGATGCGGTGGATTGGCCTCTTTCAAGGCCTGAAGCGGGGCGATATTGATTTTGGAAACGGGGGACTCGTTGTCAGCGCTCGCTTTCATAATCAGTCGAACTACGCCATCTTCGAGACCGTCGCCTTCGATAATATCAAGAATATCGCGTACGGCGGCGGCGAAGCGGTGACTTTCCAGTCCGATGGTTATCGCGTCTTTATGATCTACGAACCCCGCAGCTATCCCAAGAGCTTTCAGGAACCGTATCTGCGCGATCCGGACCAGGCGATTCCACTGCGCTGGAACGAACTCGACAAAGTGGAATTGCCCAACCGCAACCAGGTTTTCATTTCCAAAGAGCCGTACATCAGCTACGGATCATTCACAGTCGAAGCTCCGGCGGAAGGCGACTTCGCGTTCTATATCTTCGATCACGGCGGGGACAGCCTGGAGCGCAACACCAGCGAATTCCTGGACCGGGTCTTAAAAGAAGACTTCGAAGTTCCCACCAAATCGCGCGCGCAAATCATGGAGTTGCTCGCAGCCAATCTGGCCATCTTTCGCCGCGACACCGCCGCGCACTCCTGAAGCAATCGCTGAGCTGCGGGCGGTCCGAACCCGGTCCGAACCGCAACGCGCCGGCGCTCAGCGAGCCGCGATCGCAGTGCGGAAAAAATCGTCCAGCAGCGCTTCGAAAGCCTCCGGCCCCGCGTTCCACACCCGGGCGTGCTCGGCGCCCTCGACGATTTGCAGCCGCGTCTGGCCGCCCGCTTCGCGATACAGCGCGTGCAGGTCTTCGCTGTGACTGACCGGAATCAGACGATCGGCTGTGCCGTGGATCAGAAGCAGCGGCGCGCCCGAGCCCGCCGCTTGCGTCACGCCCGCGCTCGCGCTCAGATCGCCGGCGAATCCCCCGCGCCAGGCGAGCACGGAATACAATATCTCGCGATACCAGCCTGGAAAAAAGCCGGGCGCCGCGCCCGTATCGCGGACGAAACGGCGGGTCGAATACATCGGATTTTCAGCGACGACGGCCGCGACCCCCTCCATTTTCGGAAAGGCGATCAGCGCGGAATTAGCGCCGACCGAGGTTCCGAGCACGAATACCCCCGCATAGCGCTCGCGAATCGCATTGTACAGATCGACGACGTCGGCATGCTCGCGATAACCAAAGCTCAGTCCCGCGCGCGGACACTGCGCGAAACCATGGCAGACCAGGTCGGGTTGATAATAGTCCACCCCGCGATCCATAAAATAGCGCGCCAGACGGGTGCCTTCGCGCCGATCCGCGCCGCCGCCATGCGCGAAGATCGCGGCGTAACGCCCCGGGGCGGCGCCCAGCAGGCCGGCCTTTTTCGGAGGCGTGTTCTGTCCGGTCGCCGGCAGATACCAGGCGGGCACTGTGTATCCGCGCTCGGTGGCCGCTTCGAAATCCTGAAATACGAAATCGTCCAGCTTACGCAGATCGCCGCATTCCGGACCGAAACCCTCGATGCGCCGGGGCGGACAGGGGCCGAGTTCCATAATCTGCCATTCCGGATACAGGGCCTGGCCGGTAAAGTACCAGGCGATGGCGGCCCCGAGCACGAGTACAAGGGCCAGACATCCGCCCGTGATCTGGATCAATCTGCGTTTCATGAATCACTCTATCGTTACTGAATATTCTACGAGCATGCGGATCACCCGGGTGTATGTCAACCAGGGCGCGGCGAAACAAATTCGAATCGCCGATTCGGCTCGCGCCTCTATACTTGTTCAAATAGACCGCGATCGCGGGCATCTGAATCGCACACAAACGAGGAGCACAAAACCATGGGACTACGACTGGGAGATATGGCGCCGGACTTCACCGCCGAAACCACTGAGGGGCCGATTGAATTTCACAAATGGCTCGGCGACAGCTGGGGCGTTCTCTTTTCGCATCCGGCCGACTATACGCCGGTCTGCACGACCGAGCTGGGCACCGTGGCCAAAATCAAATCCGAATTCGACAAACGCAACGTGAAGGTCATCGGCCTGTCCGTCGACAGCATGGAAGATCACCACGGCTGGATCAAAGACATCAACGAAACCCAGAATACGACCGTGAATTTCCCGATGATCGCGGACAAAGACAAAAGCATCGCGAATCTATACGATATGATTCACCCCAACGCTCTGAATAATTTGACGGTGCGCTCGGTATTTATTATCGGACCGGACAAGCAGATCAAGCTCACGCTCACCTACCCGGCTTCCACCGGGCGCAATTTCCCGGAGATCCTGCGGGTGATTGATTCGCTTCAGCTGACGGCGGATCATCAGGTGGCCACGCCCGCCAACTGGCAGGACGGCGAAGACTGCGTGATCGTGCCGGCGGTCACGAACGAAGAGGCCGACAAGAAATTTCCGAAAGGTTATAAGGCGATCAAACCATATCTGCGCATGACGCCGCAGCCGAATAAATAGCGGCCGCCGCCTTTTGCATACGCCGCGACACGGCCCCCCCGCAAGAGACAGGTCCGGGGCGGGCGTCGCGGCGCATCACATGTCCGGGACGAGAGCGCGAATGCGCTCGATCAAGAGCTCGAAACCCCGACCGCCCGGGCGCAAATCCGGAACGGGCGACCGGACGCTCACGAACGCGTCGGCGCCGCTCGCGGATACCGACGCAGGTGGCACGACGGCCAGGCCGGCGGCCTGATGGAGATAGTCCACCAGTTCTGAGTGGACCGGACTGGCCACCGGCAGCATCGAACACTCCCGCCGTAAATGCCACGCTTCCAGCAGCGTCATCCCGAAATACGTCCACACGCGATCGGCTGCGGCCAGTTCGCGTATAAACTCAGCTCGCTTGAGGCTTGTAGAATAACATAACGAGTTTCTACTCGCGTCCGCATCCCGGGATTCTGTACCCGAAGCGTCCAATCGCTCCGTTCCGCTTCGATCGCGATCTTGAAGGCGCCGCGCGAATTCGCCCGTGGGCGGCGCGCTTCCGCAACGATGCACCGACCAGCCGCCTTCGAATGACCGCAGGAGTGCGTCGTCCAGCAGGGGAATGGCGAAGTCGCCGCTATAGACGAATAGCGTGGGCGGCTGGTTTCCGGCAGACGTCGCCGCCCTCGACGCATCGGCGGCGGTAATTCCATCGTCTGCTTCGGCGAGAGCCCGGACGTCCGCTGCGAGCAGCACCCTTTGAAGCGTATCGCGCAGATTCGCCCGGGGATGCGGAAGCGTGTCATAGAATTCGATCGCTCCGGCCGCGCTCTTACGCGACGCCTCGCGGCAGGCATGCCGGTTGTCGAGCGCCAGAACGCGCGCGCCCTGCTCGACGAAGGGCCGCGGATCCAGGTCGCGGGCGTCCAGAATTACGAGCGATTCGGGCCGCACTTGCGGCCAGGACGCATCCGCTGCGTCGAAGCCACCCACGGTATGCCATTCATCGATCACCAGGCCCCGGGCGACCAGGATCGCGCGCAACTCGCGCATGCGAACGGCGTGACCGGTACCGAAGCGCGGCCCTTCGCCGACCACCAGTGCCAGCGGAATCATACTCAGGCGGGCATGGGCGTAAAGCTACGCTGCTCGACGTCCTGATTCAGGGCGAAGAGTTCCGGTCGCTGCTGGAAGAGTCGGATGACATCCGGCGTGCGAAAGTCCGGACCGAGGGCCGCGAAGACGGCGCGCACGACCGCCAGATCTTCGGCCGTGTCCACGGTCAGCCGGGGCAACGCGATCCCGTCTGACTTCGGCGGAGCCGAGGGATGCTCGGGATGCTCTACGCGAAACACCCCGGGGTTGTGTTTGATGTGCAGGCTCACGTGTTCCTGGTGCGTCTGGCAGTCCGCGATCCGCCGGGATTCCAGCGCTGCGCGGCGCATCGACTCGACCGCCGCACCCAGGGGCAGATTGCCGAACGAAAGCAGATCCGCGTCGCCCGCCGCCAGCGCCCGAACCGTATCGGCGGTGACCGCCGGATCCACGCAGGGGTTGTCCCCGGTCGCCCGCACAATCAAATCGACGTCGTAGTGCCTGGCCGCGCGCCGGTAGCGTTCGCGGACGTCGTCCTCGGGACCGGCGAAACACTCGAGCCCCCGGCGGCGACACCAATCGATGAGGATGATCTCGCTTTCGGGAACCAAAACCGCGACCCGTGCCCCGGCCTGGCCCGCCAGCCGCCGATAGATCGTCTCGAGAATCGAAGAATCCGGCCGACCGGGCTGCAGCAATTCAAAGATCTTTCCCGGCAGGCGGGAAGAGTTCGCCCGGGCCTGGATGAAGATTCCGACCCGCTCCGGCTTCCGCTCAGAGCCGGAGGAGTCGCGCTTTTTTTTTGCGGAAAAGGGCATATCCAGTGTATCGTCAATTCCGCTGGAAAATTGAGGCCGCAGCGGCCCCGACCGGGGTCCCCGCGAAAATTTCGAGCCCCGACCGGTTCAAAAATTCTGGATCGCGGCGGGCGGAATATAACTCTCATGAATCTCATCGGGCAGGAGATCCGTCCAGACCATATTGCCGACCGCGGGGATCCGCGCCAGCCGCCGCGGCCCGGCGTCCGATTCGAGAATGCGCCGCCAGCCCGCGTGAATCTTAAAGGCGAAGAGCATTCCATTGGCGATGGTATTGTCTCCCTCGGCGTAGGCCATGGTATCATTCGCGGCCACGCGCCGCAGGCCGCCGAAGCGATCCATGCTGTTGCGTAATTTCGTAAACAGCGCCACGTCCCCGAATTCCTTCGCTGCCAGCATTCCATAGGCCGTCGCGAGCTGCGAAGCCCCGCCGCCCGGTTCTTCTTTCACGTAGGCGTACGGCCCGATCTCGACCACGAACATTTCTTTCCAGGCCGGATAGATGCCGGCGTTGTATTCCGGTTCGAAATAATTCAGCATCACCATGGACCAGGCGTTGGTATAGCCGGACAGGCTCGTTTCCACTACGTCATGCGAAGGATGGTACTGATGCCAGTAGAGGCCGGTCTCGGGATCAGTCATGCGGCGGCGAATAAAACCCAGCACGCGCTGCACGTGATCGTCGGTGTACTGCGTACCGTACAGGCGGTCGTACAGATGCAGGCTGAGCAGTGAGATCGCGTTGCACTGCACGAAGTACTGATCGGGTTCGCAGTTCGAGCCTTCATAGAGGCCCTTCTTGCTGTGCAGATCGATCTCGGCGACGATCTGGCGCGTGAGCCAGGTGAATTCTTTCGCGAAGCGTTCATCGCCGCTCATGAACTGATAGAGGCCGTACATTAAATTCAAATGGCCTTTGTACATAACATTGTGCAGACAAATCGGATCGTCGCCGAATCCGTAGTCCTGCCATTCACGCCAGACCTTTTTGGATTTCATCTTGTTGATCATGACGTATAGATAGTATTCCGCGATGCGCTTCTGTTCGGGATCGATCATGGCCAGAGACGGCATGCCGTACGCCAGAAAGGCGATCGCGTACTTCCAGCGCGACATCATACCGGCGTCCCAGTCGGGGAAAGTATCGCCGGTCGCTTCCATGTGGCGATAGAGCTGCTGGACGTAGCGCCACTGCCCGGCTTCGTCGACCTGCAACTGGCGTTCCCCGATCGGCCGGAAGTACTCTTTCCCGGCCGGCATGCCCGTCGGCCAGGCGTACAGCCCGCCGCCGATGAGCAGCAAAATCGCGGCCGCCCCGATGATCATTAATTTGTTTCGCATAAGGCTCTCCGAAAAGGCGGCTGATAGCGAGCGGAACTTCCCCGGCCGATGCGCCTGTGTGATCCGATGATTGTATCCGACGCCGCGCGAGGCGGCGTTCCGAATTAGAAACTGGAACCCGCGCGCGGAGTCCCGGATCATCCGGCACTCGCTATCGCTGTCGGCGAACGGACAAATCGGCGCTTTCCAATTGACACGACTGCGGATTCGGCGAGGCTTCCGGGCGACGATCTCCGCGTATGTCCCTGTCAGCGAAATTCATCAATGTCGCGTTGCTCACGCTGGCCTTCGCGGGCCTGGGACACGCTCTATATCTCGCGGCGGGTCAGGCGCTTCTGCCGGAGCGACGGCCGCGAAATTCGCTGATCGCCTGGTTGTATCTGGGCGTGGCTTTGATCTTTCTCGACGTGCTGCTGCTGGTTGGCGCGCCGCCCGCCCTCTTCGACGCTCTGCCGGCTCTGAGTTTCTGGCTCACACTCTGGCGCTTTTTTTTGGGCCCGCTGGCCTTCGCTTACTTCGGTTTTATGATTTCGAGCGCGGATTCCACGACCTTCACCCGGCGTCCGGCACCCGACGCGGACATCGCTTCGGAAATTTCTCAGCCCACCGACGACGCCAGGCGACGCTGGCGGCATCTCATGCCAGGCCTTTTGCTTTTGACGGGCGGCACGGCGCTCCTGCTGGCGGACCTGGCGCTATTGATATTCGGCGAAGCGTGCGGCCTGTGCCGCGGGGTGCAGGATGCACTGACCTTACGGATTTCGCGCGCGCTGCTGATTGCGGCGGGAAATCTGCACATCGTCCTGTATCTATTGCCGGGAATCTACGCCGCCGCACGGCTGCTGCGCCGGGGTCAACAGAAACCGGCGGCGCTTGCGGCGGCCTTATTGGGGACGGGCGCGCTGGCCGCGGCGACGCTCCAGGCCGCGAGCGGAATTCCGCAACTCGTCGGCGGCGGCGAAGTCCAGCCGACTACGTCGACCGGCGGCGCGGGATTGGCCGGCATCAGTCTGTTATTGCTCGCGCTGTATGCGGTCGGTCTGCTGGGTCAGCGCTTTCCGCGATTTTTAGAATCCCTGCGATTGGAAGCCCGACGCATGGGCCGCCGCCGCGAAAACCGGCTGCGCAATCTTTCCGAAGATCAGCTGCAGCGAAGCCTGGACGAATTGATGCAGACGGAAAAAATTTATCGGGATGAGGACCTGCGGCTCTCCACCGTCGCGGCTTTACTGGACGTTACCCCCCATCAGTTATCATATTATTTAAACCAGGTGCTGCAGATCGACTTCGCGGCTTTTATCAATCAGCACCGGGTACGCGCCGTTCAGGCCGACCTCCGATCGCCGGAGAAATATTCGCAATCGGTGCTGGAGATCGGATTTGCAGCGGGCTTTAATTCGAAGACGGCGTTCTATCGCGCGTTCGGCGAAGTCACGGGCATGTCGCCGTCCCGCTATCGCGAACGTTTTCGTTCAGACGAAAGCTAAACGAAACCAATGCAGAGCTATTCACCATACCAATTTTCGATCGCCCGTATGCTCAGCGGCTGCCTGATCCTTGCGTCGGGCCTCGTCACCTTTGCGACAACCGCCGACGGCAAGGGCGGCGATTGGATGCCCCTCCACCTGGCATCGATCCCGGCAGCTTTGCTCCTTGGCGCGGGGATCTACCGTCGCGCCTCGGCTCTTTTCGCGATCATCAGCTTTCCCGGCCTGGTGTTTCTGATCTTTGAAGCGCCGATGATTTACGATGGAATTGCCGCACCGATGGTTATGCCAATCCTGGCGGCGTTTTTTCCTTTCACGGCGCTGATGCTGGTGATGGTGTTCGCATCGTCCGGGGAACCGCTGCGAGTATTTTCGGGCAAGCGAACGGCCGCCGTCCCGGGCGAATCCTGGACCTTTTCGCCGCTGCTCGCGGGTTTCGCGCTTGCGAGCGCAATGATCAGCGCCGGCCTGATCATCGCATCCATAGCCAGCCCCGGTCCGGAAGTCCCCTCTCTCGTACCTGGGGCTGTCTGCTTCGCCGGGTCTCGCTATTTCGCTTTTTTCGCCGTGGGCCTTCTGGCCTTCACCGGCCTGAATCTGACCTGGCTGCTGCCGCCCTGGCCGCAGCCGGACCCGACTGCGAAGGGGCTGCCCGGCGGTCAGCCTGACTACGCACACCCGATTGTTTTTTTCGACGGCGTGTGCAACCTCTGCAACAGCTCAGTAGATTTTCTGGTGCGGGCGGATCGCGCGAAGCTTCTGCGTTTCGCGCCGCTGCAGGGCGAAACCGCGGCGCGTTTGCTTTCCGCCGACGCCGTCACTGACATGGACACGATGGTATTCCGCGACGCCCGCGGCGGCCTGCATCGCCGGTCGGAGGCGATCCTGCGCATCGGCGTCCAGATGGGCGGCCTGTGGCGCGTGGGAGCTCTGGGGCTTTTGATTCCGCGCGGGCTGCGCGACGCTCTTTATAAAATCATCGCGCGCAATCGTTATCGCTGGTTCGGCAAAAAGGACAGCTGTCGAATGCCCACGCCCGCCGAACGCGCGCTGTTTTTGACTTAATGGCGACGGCCAGGTTTTAGCCGTTGAAGGTATACCACTCGTCGCACTGCAAACACGGCATGGGAATCGCCTGGTGTTCGCCGCGAAACGACGCGATGTGATGCGGCATACTCGCCGCGACGATTTCCAGAACCGAAGACGCCGCGAAGTCCTGTACGATCGGCGCCGGCTCTTCGCCGTAGGGATCCTGCTTGCAGAGCGGCACGCGGCCGTCTACGGTCAGATAAAAATCGCGAGCGAGGTGCCAGCAGAAATCGCGGGTGAGCGGTGTCAGATCCGCGGCGCGACGCTCGGGCAAACGCTGGATATAGCGATTAAATTTTCGCAGCAGCGGCCGCAGGGGCTGTTCTGGATTTTCAAAGCGATCCATGAATTCGCCGAGTTCGTCTTCGGTTTCCGCCAGCCGGTGCATTTCCACATAGATCGCGGGCGACTCAGTCGTTGTCTCCGCCTGCTGCGCGGAAACGAGCGCGCGTTCACAGGCGGCCAGGAACTCCTGCACGTCGGCCAGACGATCGGCGCCGTACAGCTCCGCGTATCGATCCGTCCGCAGGCTGTCGACGCGGACGATCAATACGAGGCGCTGCGCATCCGGCAGGGCGCAGAGCCGCTCGACCAGCGACGGATCGAGCCCCGCCCCGTAAGTTTCGATGATCACCTGTTTGACCTGCGGCGCCTGCAAGAACTCCGCCACAATCTCCGGGAGTTCGGGATGCAGACCGGGTTCGCCCGCCCCGGCGAAACTTACGGTCACGTCGCGGACCAGACCGTGTCGTACGATATCCGCTTTGAGCTTCTCGAGTAATTCGCGCGGGAGAAAATCCGCGCCCGCCCGGCGTGCGGCGGCCGCCTGTCCGGCTTCCGGCAGCGTTCCGGGACGAAAGCCCGCTTCGCAGAATTTGGAACTGAGTTCGACTTCGAAATACGACGGATAGGGCCGCAGGGTTTCCGGATGCGCCTTGAGCAGCGCCTCGAGATTGTCGAAGCGGAGGCCCGGTTCGAGCGCCCCCAGCGCGCTGATCAAGCGGACGGATCGTTCGTCGACGGCGCTCAAATCCAATCGCAGCTGACGCAGATCCGGAGCGCGATAATAGATCTCCACATCGAAGCGGTCGATATTCTTAAAGGCGTACGCGCGCAGGTCGCCGCTGCCGGAAACACCGGCCGTCGCCTGTCCGGCCAGCTCCGGCGGCAGGGGTTGCGGCAGGGCATCAATGAATTCGCGCGAAATGAAATCCGGCGCGAAGCCCGCCGGCACGCTTTCGCTGTACGTAATATGCGCCAGATACCGCGCGTGGTCTTCGAAGAGGGCCCGGGCGATTTCGGCGTCGAAAAACGCGTAGAATCCGTAGCATACCGCGACGGCGGAACTCGCGGACTGCGCCGCGACGTCCGAACCGAAGCAGCTCCGCAGGCGCGCCACGATTCCCGGACCGTCGCCGTCGGCATCGCAGAATTCCACGTGCTTCGCCGCGCCGGACGCTTCCGACTCGGCCGCCTTTAATAAGGCGACCAGAGCTTCGCGATGTTCCGGCGAATGCGTCGCAAGCCAGACAGGCGCGGCGGGATACGCGGCGGCCAGCCTGTTCAGGGCCGCCGCCACGACCCCGGCCGGCGGAAGATAGCCGCTCGCCGGCGGATAGATTAAAATTCCCGTAAGATCTGGCTGCATTCCCATGGTGGTCGCTTCGGCCGAGAAGACGTGACCATCGCACGCCGCCTGGCCGTCACGATTTCGCCTGGATTAATCGAAAGTCGTAATGGCGATCTGCTTGCGCCGCTTGACCAGCCACTTATCGAAGGTTTCGTTTTCTTTTTCAAAATACAGGCGCTGGCGAATCTGCTCGCGGACTTTATTCAGGGGAATCGGACGTTTGCCTTCGATCAGCACCACCATATAGCGGTTGCCGCTCGTGCGAAACGGCCGCGGAACCTGGCCGGCGGAATAGTTGAACACGATTCCGGCGAGAATCTGATCGCGCTCGGCGATGTTCTGGATCGGTATATAATCCTGCAGACCCCCGAAACCCTTCAGCGGCGAGACATTGTCCGGCGTGGAACGGGCCACGCTCGCAAAAGAACCCGGGCTCGAACGAACTCGCTGGTAGGCCTGCTGGGCCAGTTTCGAGACGCGCGACTCTTCCGCGATGCTGCCGTTCTTCGGAGCGAACATCATCTCGCGATAGCGGATTTCAATGCCGACCTTGCCGCGATTCTTGCGATAAAACCTTTCGACTTCGCTTTCGCTCGGCTGGGGTACGGTCAGCTTAACCTGTACGAGCTGACGCTTAATGATTTCGAATTTCAGGTCGTCCGCCCAGATATCGAACGAAGCGCCGGTCTGGCGGGCCACAACCTTCTGGAATTCCGCGTAGTCGTCGATGCCGGTCGCGAGCTGCCGACGGCGGATTTCATTTTCCATGCGCGCTTCGCTCACGATAATCGATTCACGTTCGGCTTCGATATTCACGATCGCCCGGGTGATCAGGCGATCGATGGCCGCTTTCTGTAGATTGCGCGGCGGCTTGTTGGACTTCCGCAGGGTTTCGATCTGATTGTTGATATCGATCTGGGTAATGGAAATCGTGCCGACGACCAGCCGCACGCGATTTAGAATCTCTCCATCCTCTGTGACCGGCGCGACGGCTCCGTCGCCCGCCGCGGGGGGCGGAGTCTGAGAATCCGAAGCGGCGCCCGAATCCGCCGCCGGAGCGCCGCCGCCTTCGGCGACCTGCGAGCTGCTGCAGGCGCCGGTCGCAAACATCAAAAAGAGCGCCACGATCAGCGGGCAAGCCACTGCCTTCGGGCCGCTGCGGCGCACGGGCAAGCAGACGGCGCCAGTAGCATTTGAAGCGTACGGGACGTTCGGGGCGACCGGTCGGTCGGCCGTTTTCTTATCGAGCGGGAAAAGGGGCAGCATTACGGTTTCAGAGTCCCGGCCCCGACGAGACGGTCAAGGCATATCTCCCGGAATTCCTGCGGGTCTTCGGTCGTCAACAGCCTGCCCTTCAGGTCCCGGGCCAGCTCCGGGCGAATCGCCAGATAGCGCGCGGCGTGTTTGCGAAAGAGAACCAGCCCGCGCGGCCCGTAGAAATCCAGCATCGCTTCGAGATGTTCGAGCGCCAGGCTGAGAATCGTGGCTTCGTCGGGCGGCGTCGCGCCGCCGTGACGCTCCGCGAATATCCAGGGGTTGCCGATCGCCGCGCGACCGATTAATACGCCGTCCACTCCATAGCGCCGGCGATATTCACGCGCCTGGGCCAGGTTCTGCACGTCGCCGTTGCCGAGCACCGGCACCGGCAGGTCCGCGGCGATTTCGCCGATCGCGTCCCAATCGGCCCGGCCCGTATAAGCCATCGCCTTCGTGCGTCCGTGCACGGAAATCATGGCGACCCCGGCGTCGACTAACGCCCGCGTCAGCTCGCGGTAATTGCGGGTGTTGTCGTCCCATCCCAGGCGGATCTTCGCCGTGACGGGGATCCTGACAGCGCGAACCAGGCGCTCCATGATCCGCGCGGTATTCGCCACGTCCCGCAGCATGCCCGCCCCGGAGCCTTTGTGCGCGACCGTTTTGACCGAGCAGCCCATGTTGATATCGAGTACGTCCGGGCCCAGCTCTTCGGCCAGCCGGGCGGCGTATTCCAGGCTGCGTAGATTGTTGCCGAATATCTGAAACAGGATCGGGCGTTCTTCGGGCACGAAACGAAAGAGCGCCAGGGCGTGTGAATAACCGCGGCGGAGCTGTTCGGCACTGACGAATTCGGTGAAGGCGAAGCCGGCGCCCTGCCCCCGACAGATCCGGCGATAGGGGCTATCAGAAAAACCCGCCATAGGCGAAAGAAAGACGCGACCGTGCACCGGCACGCCGGAGCTCTCGCCCGCGGATCGAATGATGAAAGCGGGTTCAACTGCCGCGTTTTCGGCGACAGGGGCGGTGACGGGCGATTGTGCGGCGACGGCGTTCATGATAAAATCATGCCTGGCGGCCAGACTCGCGGGACGCTCGCTGAGTCCCACAATTTTTCACGCCGACCTTTTTGCTTGCCATTTTATTTTTCCGACGTGAATCTGACGACATGACGACCGAGTCCCGCACCGAATTCGCCGACGGCATCGCAACGATCGTGCTTGAGGGTGAATTAAATATGTATTCGGTCAAGAATTTGAAAACAGAACTGCTCGAATTTCTGGCGGGCTGCCGGCCCGATCTGGCGAAAGTGCACGTCGATCTGCACGGGGTCGACGAACTCGATTCGTCGGGTATCGCGCTGCTCGCCCACGTACAGAAAAAGGCCAACGAGATGGACGCGAAGCTTTTTATTCTGCGGCCCGGCCGTAAGATTCGCAAGCTCTTCGAGCTGGGCTTCATCGACGCAATGTTCGAAATTCTCGACTGAACGACCGGAGCGAAACGCGGTGCACGGAGAACACCTTTATCTATACGACGGGCGCATCATCTACGCCTGCCCCGGAATGGAAACCGAAGTGCATCGCCACGTCGCGGCCGAAATCCTGATCGCTACTGGCGACGCGCCCTTCGCGCTGCGAAACGCGAGCGGCGAAATCGGGGAGTACAGCGCCGCAATGATCAGTCCGAATACGGAACACGAGCTGCTGGCCGGCGAAACCGAATTGATGGTCTTTATGATCGATCCGGATAGCCGCGAATTTCAGTTTTTTCTGGCGGATGAGAAAGGCGAGAATTCGAACGGTGCGGGCATTCGTCGTCTGGATCGCGAAGACTTCCGCCCGCTGTTCGAGCGCTTTCGCGCGGCCCGCGAAGGCAGTCTGAGCTGCAGTCAAAGCTACCAGCTGTTGAACGATCTGTTGATGTCGCTCGCGAATTTCGAATTGCCGCCACGTAAATGGGACGAACGCATATCGCGGGTGCTTGCGATCATCAAAGACTCCGAAGATCTCGGCGACGTCTCCGTCTATACTCTGGCCGAGGCGATCGGCGTTTCGGACAATCGCCTGATGCATCTGTTTAAGGATCATATGGGATTGCCTTTACGGCGCTATCTGCTCTGGCTGCGCGTGCGGCGGGTGGCAATGATGATCAAAGACGGGGTCAATATCACCGAAGCCGCGCATACGGCGGGTTTCTCGGACGCTGCGCATCTCAGTCGCACCTTTAAGGAAATGTTCGGGGTGCCTCCGACCTTCTTTTTGAATTCGATCGAGATGGACAGCATCCAGCTCTGCGAAAGCGTCCAGGGATAGGACCTGAGAATTTGCAGGCCTCTTAGCGTCGCTTTCGCGGCGGTTTATGCTGCAGATCATATTCGGTCGTAGAATTTGTAGCGATATTTGCGCTATGAATCCCGCACACGCCCACTTGATGCTGAATCATTTTCCAGTGGTCGGGCTGCTGTTTCTCCTGCCCCTGCTGATCTACTCCCTGGTCCGCAACCACCAGGAATACTATCGTCTGGCTTCGCTGGGACTGGTGCTCCTGGCCGTTGTCACCGTTCCGGTCTATTTGAGCGGCGAAGGCGCCGAAGAGATGATCGAACGACTGCCGGACTTCACTCCGGCAACGCACAATATTCTCGAACGACACGAAGACATCGCCTTCTTCGCGCTGATCGGGATGCTGCTGCTGGGCGGCCTGGCGCTCCTGTTGCTTTTGATCCAAAAACCTCGCCCCGCGCTCTTTGCAAAACTGCGCTGGTTGCCGGCGCTGGCGGCGGCGCCGACCCTCATCGCGCTCGTAACGACCGCCAACCTGGGCGGCCAGATCATGCATCCGGAAATTCGCGACCCGGCAGCTACGCTGCAAACGCTCGAGGGCTACGAAAACCACGCCGAAGACCGGCATGGGTATCATCTGGATCACGACTGAATTCTCGCGACGGTCAGGCGCCTTTAAATCAGGCGAAAACATTCCCGCGATTTTTTTCGCCCGTAACACCTTCATTCAAGACGGAACAATCCTCCCATGATACAAACAGATCGTCGGAACTGCGTCATACTATAAAAAATACAAGTGCGCCGCATTCCGACCGTTCCTGTCGGCGACCGAGAGATTCGAGAGCCTCGCCGGGACGAACAGTGTTCAAATCATCAGGGGGAACCTATGCAATTCGAAATTCACGCCCGGCGCTTTTTATGCGCCTGCGTCGTTGCGACCATGCTGTTCTGCGACGACGAACCGGAACCGACTCCGCCGCCTCCGCCCGCCAATACCGGCGGCGACTGTACGGGCAATTCCAGCTTTGAAGTCGGCCAGGGGATGCACGACATCACCGGCCCGGCCGCCGAGCTGGGCATGATGGGCTATGCGAGCCTCGAACAAAAAACGACCGGCATTCACATGCGTCTGCGGTCGCGCGCTTATGTGATCGGCAGTCCGTGCAACGGCAAACGCCTGGTCTTCGTCAGCGCCGACGTCGGGCAGGTCTTTCAGTCCGTTAAGCAGGGCGTCGTCAAAAAGCTCCAGCAGACCTACGGCGGTTTATACGGCGATGCCAATGTAATGCTGAGCGCGACCCATACCCACAGCGGCCCCGGCGCCTTTTCGCACTACGCGCTTTATAATCTGACGAGCCTGGGTTACGACGAGCAGAACTACAACGCGATCGTAGACGGCATCTACGAATCGATCGTCAAGGCGCATGATAACGTGGGTCTCGGCGAAATCGACATGAACACCGGCGATCTTACGAACGCGGGCTTCAATCGTTCGCTGACCGCCTATAACGCGAACCCCGCGGCCGAACGCGCCCGTTATGCGAGCGACACCGATCATCTGATGACCGTATTGCGCCTGAGTCGCGGCGGTCAGGACAAAGGCGTGATCAGCTGGTTCGCCGTGCATCCCACGAACATCGGTAATACCAACAAACTGATCAGCGGCGACAACAAAGGTCTGGCCAGCTATCATTTCGAGAAGTGGAAGAACACCAACTACGCCGCGAACGACACTTTCGTGGCGGCCTTCGCGAATAGCAACGTGGGCGACGTCAGCCCGAACCTGTGGGGTTATCCCGACGGCGTGAACGATTTCAATCGCAGCGCGATCATCGCCGAGCGGCAGTACACAAAGGCGGTCGAGCTCTACAATGGCGCGAACCAGAACCTGGTCGGCGGCGTGGACTATCGCCACAAGTACGTCGACTTTTCCGATCTGGCAATTCAGCCCGAGTTCACGGGCAATGGACTGCAGAATAGCTGCGTCGCGGCGATTGGTGTTTCGATGATCGCCGGTAGCACCGAAGACGGCGTGGGCGTGGACTTCGTCGACGAAGGGCTCGTTTACGACGGAGTCAGCTGGCCGCAGTTCACCCTGGTGCCCGAAGACCAGGCCTGCCACGGCGAAAAGGTGATTCTATTGCCCATGGGCCGCTTTCTACCGTTCCCCTGGACTCCGGAGGTATTGCCCGTGCAGGTCGCGACCATCGGCAATCTCGCGCTCATCGCCGTGCCCTTCGAAGTTACGACGATGGCCGGCCGTCGCCTGCGCGAAGAGGTGCTGGCGAAACTGGGCGGCCAGGGCGTCAATCACGCGGTGATTGTGGGCCTCGCGAACGCTTACGCCGGCTACGTGGCCACCCGCGAAGAGTATTCAGTGCAACACTACGAAGGCGCGTCGACGCATTTCGGTCCCTACACGGAAAACGCAATGCGTCAGGAATTCTCGAAGCTGTCGGCCGTGCTCGCCGCGAATCAGAGCATTGCGCCCGGCCCGACCCCGCGCGATTTGTCGAACAACCAGTCGACGCTGATCACCGGCGTGGTCTTCGACGACAAACCGCTGTTCAAAGATTTCGGCGATGTGGTTTCCAATCCCGCCGCCTCCTACTCGCGCGGCCAGACTGCGAAGGCGGTCTTCTGGGGCGGTCACCCGAAAAACAATCTGCGCATCCAGGGTACTTTTTTGAAAGTGGAGTACTGGAACGGCTCCAGCTGGGAAACCGCGCGCAACGACTGGGATCCCGACACCCGTTATATCTGGAAGCGGGACGGCATCGCCAACAGCAAGGTTACGGTGGAATGGAGTATTCCGCAAAATGCGCAGCCCGGCTGGTATCGCCTGCGCCATTTCGGCAACTGGAAGTCCGGCTGGACGGGAGCGATCAGCGAATACAGCGGCACGTCCAGCTCGTTTCAGGTGAATTGATCCGGAAGACGAACGGATTCGTCGCGAACTGAACTACGCGAATCATTTACCCGTATAACACTTCGAGAACCCCCGAAGAGATCGGCGCCTTTCACGAACGCCGCGCTCCTCGGGGGCTTTTTTTAGTTTGAACAAGAACGTCTCGCGCAATCGCTCAGGCGTTCTTGATCGGAATCTGTTTCTTGCCGGCTTCGACCGCCGGATTATACGGGACTTCGATCCGCAGCACGCCCTTCTTAAACGTGGCTTCGATCTTATCTTTTTCCACACCGTCAGGCAGCGGGATTACGCGACGAAAGGATCCGTAGCTGCGTTCGACGAGATGGTGATCGTCGTCTTTGTCTTCGGACTCGGTCTTTTTTTCTCCGCGAATGACCAGGGCCTGGTCGGTGGCGGTGATATCGATGTCGCTTTCGTCCATGCCGGGAAACTCGCCGCTGATTTTAATCTTCGACTTGCCTTCGCTGACATTGATGCGCGGCATGAAGCCGCCCCGAGGGTCCCACAGGGCGCCGGAGCCTTTGCCCGAAAAGCTCTCGAAGACTCGATTGATCTCGTTTTGGACCGACGCCATCGAATCTTCGACGTCGCCCCAGAAGCTGTGTCCGGATTTTTGGCCCGGTAATAAATCTCTAAGGCTCATTGGGTTTCTCCTTATTAGATTACGCTTCGAATATGAACTATGGCGGCGCGGGCGTTGCTGATTTATGCCTGCCTTTATAGTTGAGAAAGCTCATTGCGGGCGAAGCCGTGCGCAGGCGCGCAAAAAAAGCCGGCCCCGTTTGAAAACGAGACCGGCTTTCGCGCGATCGCGGAGCTGAAGTCGAAACGCCGCGATCGTTTTGCCGACTGCTTACATATCGTCGGACGCGCCGCCGCCACCGCCGCTCTCGAAATAACCTTTCAGGCCGGAAGCGCGCACGGATTTTTCGCCCAGGGTTTTCGCCAGAGCGGCCGCCGTATTCGGTCCGACGATTCCGTCGACGCTTACGCCCGCCGCTTTTTGAAAGGCTTTGATCGCCTTTTCCGTGTTCGGTCCCATTTTACCGTCAATCGCGCCGGGAGAATGGCCGCAAATGCTCAGGCCTTCTTGAACGCTGCTTGCATCATAAGAATTACTCATATTAATATTACTCCTCTGTATTCCGGGTCGCTCTCGCTTAGTTCAAGCCCCAGAGCTTCGACCATTCGCCGTGCGCGCCGTTGAAAGCCGCGGGATCTTTGCCGCCGACCGTGGTGGCCAGAGACTTGTATTCGATCTGCAGAGCCTTGAAGCGGCCTTTTTCTTCGTCGGTCGCGCCCTGGCCGGCTTCTTTCGCCGCGCGCGAAGCCGCACGAATATCGCTGATGCTGTAAGCGCTCATAATAGAATTGAGTTCCGCCGCCGCGCCCGCGGGATTATCGCCGTTGTTTTTCAGAGCGTTCACGCCCATCTCCATTACGGAGATCATATTCTGAGCAGGCGTGCCGTTCAGTTCTACCGCGGGGGCGGCCTGACCGCCGCCGTTATTTGCGCTGTCGCCTTCGCCTTTTCCACAGCCGACCGTCGCCAGAGCGCCGCTGATCAGCAGGATGGTTAGCATTCGTATTCCAGTGTATTTCATTAAGTCCTCCAGGACCCAACACGATGGAAAGCGGTTGCGATTGAAACCCAAAAAAGCGAACAAACCGCTAAAAGCGATCTTTCTAGTTGGTCGCCCACCATTCGCTTACGGAATACTAACATTGCCTGCGGCTCAGTCTGCAATTTTTCGCAGGCGGCGATTTCCGAAGAAATTCCGGGCGTGCTACGGCCAGACGACCTCGTTTTTTCGTTGCGCGGATGTCAGCCGGAGAGCACGAACCGGTATGGTTTCCATTTTTCGAAGCGCCGGTATCGCAGCAGGCCAGACTCAAAGCGGGAGCGAGCGAAACACCCGCTCGGGACCGCGAGCCGGAGTCTTCGCAATCCTGCTGTTCGCGCTGCTGCCCGCCGGCGCGACGGCGCAGAGTCCCAGCCGCTTCTTCGAAGCCCTGCCCGATTCGTCCGCGCTGTCCAACCAGGCCCGCGAGCGACTCAAAAACTACGGCTGGCGACTGAACCTCAAGCCGGAGAGAATGGCGCGTATCTATGATGCGGGGCAGAATCAGCGCGCCGAACTCGAAAAGATCTTAGAAAACGAACGCGGCCCCGCCTACGAACGCTGGACCGCTCTGCAAAAACTCGCGGGCTTTCTGCGCACCGCCGGCAAGCACGACGCGGCGGCCGCGCTCTATCGAAAACACCGCGCGGACTTCCAGGATCCGCTGTTGGAAACGGCCGCCGGAAAACTGGCGAAGCTGCTGGAGGCGCGCGAGGGTGCCGTTCGAATTCTCGCGGCCGGCGAAGGGCTGAACAGCCCGGCCTATGAATACCTGCCGATTCCGGAACTGAGCGGCGATCGCATCTATTTTACCGCGCGGGATCGGGGCGGGCGCAGAGGCGGCGAAGACATCTGGCTCGCCAGGCGGGATGCGCGCTCTTCGGACGCCGGCGCGTCGACCACGCCGGTCTTTCAGACGGGCCCGCTGGCCGAACTGAATACAAACGAAAACGAAGGACCGGACGCGGTTTCGCCGGACGGCACGACCCTGTTTATGTTTGGCAACTACCCCGGCAGCCGCGGCCAGGGCGATATCTTCTTTTCGCAGCTGACGAAAGACGGTTGGGGATCGGTGCGCCCGCTGCCGGCTCCGATCAACAGCCCCTATTTTGAATCCGACGCCTTTTTGACGGCGGACGGTCGGGCCATGCTCTTTTCCAGCGATCGCCCGGGTGGATATTACCCCTACCAGGCCAAGAACCTGTTTTACGGCGGCGACTGGTGGGGCAATACGGATCTGTACATCAGCTTCATTCAAGAAGACGGCAGCTACAGCAAACCGCGCAATCTGGGTTCGATGGTGAATACGCCCGGCTCCGAACGCACGCCTTATCTGCACGCCGACGGCAAGACCCTGTACTTCGCATCGAGCGGCTACGCGGAAAACAGCTTCGGCGATATGGACGTCTATAAAAGCGTACGTCTGGACGACACCTGGCAGAACTGGTCGGAGCCGATCAACGTGGGCACCGTCATCAACGGCGCGGATACGGATTGGGGTTTTCGCCTGACCGCCCGCGCGGACGAAGGCTTTTTCTCGGGCGTGCAAAAACCGAATCTGGGCGGCGACGATATCTATCGCGTGACGCCGCTGCCGAAAAACGCGCAGCCCGCCCAGCAGGTCGCCGCGGTGCGCGGTCGCATTCTGGATCAAAACGGAAAACCGCTGCAGGCCGAACTGGAATGGCAGGATCGCGTGACCGGCGAAGATCTCGGTACCATTCAAAGCCGGCCGGATACCGGAGAGTTTTTTATCGCGCTGCCGCCGGGGCGCTCGTACGCCTACTATGCGAAAAAAGACGGCTATCTCAGTTCGAGTAGAAATATCGACGTACCCGCCGGGGGCGTCGAATACATTGAAGAAAGCGCGAGCTTCGAATTGATCCAGGTGGCGGCGGCTCAGAGCTCGGGCACCGAGATTACGCTTTCGAACGTGAACTTCGCGACGGGCAGCGCGAAGCTGACCGCGGATTCGCGCGGCGAACTGGCGCGACTGGTGGATCTGCTCAAACGCAATCCTGCGCTGCGCATCGAGATTCGAGGACACACCGACAACACCGGCGGTCGCGCTCAAAACATTAATCTGAGCCAGAAGCGCGCGCAGTCGGTCTTCGACTATCTCGTCGAACAGAAGATCGATAAGAGCCGTCTGCGCGCGAAGGGCTTCGGTCCGGACAAACCGGTCGCATCGAACGATACGAAAGCGGGTCGCAGGCAGAATCGCCGGGTGACTTTCGTAGCCCTCGGCGACGACGGGTAAGCGCATGTCCGTAGCAGGCCTGAGAGCGTGGCTGGGCATAGCGCTCGTCGCCTGCACTCAGGCGAGCCTGATCGTCGGCGGCTATATCGCGATCTTCGTGTCCCGGGTGCCGCACGAATCCTGGCTCTTCGAAACCCTCGTGCTGATTTCGGCGATCGGCGCGGTGAAGCTGCTACCGCTGGCGACAGGCGTAAGATATCGAACGAGTATCTGGCACGCGCTCTTTATGACGGTCCTCGGGCATATCAGCTGTCTGCTGCTGGCCTTCGGCGCGGCGGCCGCCTTCTCGGGCGACCACTGGTTAGACCTTATGGGCGGCGTGCTGGTATACGGAGTCCTTTCCGTATATCTGAGCTGTTTCGTCCTGCTCGCGATCTATCACCGCAGGCGCAGCCGCCGCTTCATTCGCTGAATGTCGAATGGGCGGCTTCAGTAGCCGTGGCCGGACTTTTCAGAGAGCTTTTTTTGCCACGGATGGCACGGATTTCACGGATGGATTTGTTGCTCCGTCAGAATCAGGCGCAGCTACGGTGATGAAGGGTTGAGTCTCTCACAGATAATTGAGAAAGGGAATCCTGACAGCCGCCCTACAACTCGTAGCGGTCCGACCAAAAAAATCCGTGGCATCAGTGCCATCCGTGGCCACTCCTGGCCGCGTGTTTCTCAGATCCGCTGCAAATTTTCAGGCCTTCGCCGTTCGCGCGACTGGCTGGCTCAACCCTTTTCGCGGGCTTTAGCCCTTGTAATGGCCGTCGACCATCTCGTAGAAATCTTTGAATAGATACGCCGCGTCGTGGGGACCCGGCGCCGCTTCGGGGTGATACTGCACGCACATGACCGGCCGATCCCCGTCGCGAAAGCCTTCGATGGTTTCGTCGTTCAGGTTAATATGTGTTACGTCGACCTTACCGCTGCGCTCGCCGGCGACTGCGAAGCCGTGATTTTGCGAAGTGATTTCGACGCGACCGGTCTTGAAATTCTTCACGGGCTGGTTTCCGCCGCGATGGCCGAATTTCAGTTTGTACGAAGAACGGCCGCTGGCCAGGCCGATGATCTGGTGGCCGAGACAGATGCCGAACATCGGCTTGCCTTCGGCCATCAAGGCCTGCGCGGTTTCCACGGCATAGTCCAGAGGCTCCGGATCTCCGGGCCCGTTCGATAAAAAATAGCAGTCGAAGCCGCCGGCTTTGAGCTCTTCAAATTTGGTCCGGGCGGGAAAGACCCGCACGTCGAAGCCGTTGGAATTGAGCAGGCGCAGGATATTCGTTTTCACGCCGAAGTCGAGCACTGCGACCTTGTATTTCTTGCCGGCGCCGTCGCCGAATTGGTACGCACTCTTCGTCGTCACCTCGGAGGCGAGGTCCAGGCCCTGCATCGATGGCTGGGCTTTGACCTGCTCCAGCATACCCGGATCGTACGAGCGACCGACGAAGATGCCGCCGCGCTGGGAACCTTCGTTGCGCAGTATCAGCACCAGCTTCCGCGTGTCGATGCCCTGAATGCCGGGGACCTGAGCTTCCGCCAGGAATTGTCCCAGAGATTTCTGCGAAACGAAATTGCTGGGATTGGGCACGTATTCGCGCACGACGAAACCCGCGGCCTGGATCCCGCTGGATTCGTTTTCCTCTTCGTTCACGCCGTAATTGCCGATCATCGGATAGGTCATGGTGACGATCTGGCGGCGATATGAAGGGTCGGTGAGGATCTCCTGATAGCCGGACATGGAGGTATTGAAACACACCTCGCCCAGACTATCGCCTTCGTGACCGAAGGAAGTGCCGGAGAATACGGTTCCGTTTTCCAGAACCAGAACAGCGGTGGGGCCGGAAGCAAGCATACAACCAGATTTCCTGGCGGACCGGGGCCGTCAAGTCACGCCCCTGGCCGCCGGCGGTCGCGAATTGCCTTGCGTGACGACCGGAAAACGAAATCTCTGACCTCAGCCGCCCTCACTCCGGGATCCGAAGCAAATCCATGAAAGATTTAGAAACCGCCCGTTATCAGCTCGAATTCCGCGCCGAGAGAACCGTCAATTATTTGCGACTCTTCCTGATTCTGATCTTTACCGTCGCCGTGATCGTATCCTATGTGAACCGGATCCTGCTCCTGGAAAGCCTGCCCTTCTTTGTCGCCGGGATTTCCAGCTTCGGGGTGACGGCCGGTCTTTCGACCCTGTTGCTGCGGACCGGACGCTACCGGCCTTCGTTCAAATACTATTTCGCGGTCATCGAATACATTGGATTTTTCGTAGTGTGCATGAGCTATGTCGACCTGGACACGGTCCGTTCGATGATTCCGCTGAAAGGTAAGTCGCTCTTTGCGGTCTATTTCGTAATGCTCGCCGCCAGCGCTCTTCGGTTTTCTCCGCGCTTTTGTTTATTCAATGGAGCGCTGGCGACGATCTGCCACGGCGGAGTCGCCGGAGTGATCATTCTGGCCCGCGACGTGGAAATCATTCGCGGAGTTTCCATTCACAAAATAGACAGCGTCGGCGCCAACGAACTGGTCGTACCGACCCTGTTTCTGTTGACCTCGGCCGGAATTCTGGCCGCCGCCTCTCAATACATTCGGGAATTATTTTTGCAGGCCCAGACTTCGGAAAAGAACGCGCGCGAAAGCCTGCAACGGCTGCAGGAGCTGATGATAGAGTCGGGCCACACCGCGGAAGGCCTGGAAAGCACCGTACGAAATCTAAACGAGATCACTCTGGCCAACGAAGATCTCGGCCGCGATCAGCTGGCCGCCATCGAAGAGACTTCGGCCACGATGGAAGAGATGAGCGCCTCGACCCGCTCGATCGCCGAAAAGGCCCGCGAGCAGGACGAACTCTGCGACACCTCCGCCACTTCGATGGAAGGCCTGAACGGTCTCGTACGTAAGATCAAAACCCTGAGCGGCGACGCGACCGGTCAGGCCCACAGTACCATTCAGCAGGCCGAACGCGGCGAAGGCGAATTGCAAAACGCGGTCGAAATTATCGAAAAGATTCAGGACAGCTCGAACCGGGTGGCGGACATCGTAACGGTAATCAACGGCATCGCGGACAAAACCAATCTGCTCGCCCTGAACGCGGCGATCGAAGCGGCCCGGGCCGGGGAAGAAGGCCGCGGATTTTCCGTGGTCGCGGACGAAGTCGGCAAGCTCGCCGAATTGTCCAGCCGCAACGCGAAAGAGATCGAACGGGTCATTCAGGAAACGCAGCAGGTCACCGAAACCGGAGTCGTCTCCGTCGGCGCGACCATGAACGCGCTGCAGGATATCATCTCGGGCATTCGCGGCATCGCCACTATCGTCAGCGAGGTCTACCAGGTCGTCAAAGAACAGGCCGAAGCCAGCCAGGTGGCGCTCACTCAGACGAAACAGATTCAGCATATGTCTCGCGATATGCGCGACGCGACCGAAGAGCAGCTGAACGGTTCGCGCGAAATTCTGCGCGCTATCGATTCGATCAACAGTTCCAGCGAAAAATACGTGCAATCCTCCGAACGACTGCGCCAGGCCGCGACTTCCCTGACCGAAGCCAGCCAGCGTCTGAACGAACGCATGATCGGCTTTCAGGCCGCGCAAAAAGACGAGACCACGCAAACCCCGGCCGCCGGCTGACGCTTCACCGAAAGCCGGCGATTCGATACTCACGGACAAAATCATGGAATATTTAAGACAACTTCTCACTTCGCCCGCTCTACAAATGGCGCTGCCTTTGCTCCTGATCGCGCTCGTATTTTATGTACGGCGGCGCTATCACCGCGAGCTCATGGCGTTACCGGGACCGCAGCGCGATCGTCTGTATTCGGAATTCGGACGCTATCGCATGATGCAGTTCTTCGCGATCGCGGTGATCATTTTACCCGTATTGATTACCGGTATGGGTTTTCCGATGTTTCCGGGTCGCGAAAGCATTCCATTCATTATGTCAGGGGTCCTGCTCCTGCTCTGGTTCACGCTGGGATACGAATTTCTGAAACGCAAGCTTACGGAAATCACGATGCCCGATTCGTTCATCGAAGCCTATCTGGGTGATCGCCTGGTCATGGCCCTGACCCTGGCGATCCTGTTGTTTTTCGCCTGGCGCCGAATCATGGAAATCACGGCCTGAGCGATTCTAATAGCGTTTTTCGAGAGCGCTTTTCAAGCACGCTTCACAGGAGCGATCGACCGGCAAAGGCATGAAACTCCGACTCGCCACATTTAACGCGGAGAACCTCTTCGCCCGCATCGCCGACCGCAAGAAGGACGCGAATCGCGCGAGCGGCGGCCCGCGGCGCGTCGCCGGCAAATCCGCTCGGCGGCGCGACGAGGATTCTCCATTTCGCCATGATTCGGATCGCTTTCGCGCTCACGACGCGAAGAATCGCGAATTAACGGCGCGAGCGATACTCAGCCTGGACGCCGACGTGATCGCTTTACAGGAAATCGAAAACCTGGACACGCTCAAACGTTTCAATCGCCGCCTTTTGAAAGACAGCTATCCCTACCAGATTCTGATCGACGGCAACGACGACCGGCTGATCGACGTGGCCTTGCTCAGCCGCCTGCCCTTCGATTATATTCGCACCCACCAGTATCTGCGTACGAAAGACGACCGCGACTGGCTCTTTTCGCGCGACTGCCTGGAAGTCGGAATCCGCGCCGGCAAAAAGCGTGTATTGCCGGTCTTCGTAAACCACTTCAAGTCGATGCACGGCGGCCGCGAAAAAACCATGCCGCGTCGCGCGGAACAATCCCGGGCCATCGTTCGTTTGTTGAAAGAACGTTTCGGCAAAGATCCCGGCGCGTACGCCTGGGCGGTGCTCGGCGATCTGAACGACTATCTGCCGTCGGACGGCCTGAAACCGCTCTTATCGCAGAAGTGGCTGGTCAACGCGGTCGATCGGATCCCCGATCCAGCCGACCGCTGGACGCATTATTATCCCGGCGGCGACGAATACAATCAGCTCGACTATATCCTGCTGTCGCGCAGCCTGGCCGCCGGCAACCCGAAGGCTGTACCGCATATAGAACGCCGCGGCATGCCCCGCCGGGCGGAGCGCGCCGGCAAATGGTGGCGGGAAGTCGACGATCGCAAACGCATCAAAGCTTCCGACCATTGTCCGGTGGTGATCGAATTGAATATCTAGAGCCGAAAGGTTTTGCGAAAGCTGTCGTCCTGAATCAAAGCGACAATGCTCTGCGAATAATCCGCCGGCTCCTGAAACGGGTGTTCGCGAAATAACACCTGATAAGATTTTTCAAAGACCGCTTCGCGCTCGTGGCTTTCGCGTTCGACCCGCGCCTGGATGCTGCCGACGTACGCCGCGTGAAACTCCAGCCGCTCCGGATTGACATAACCTCGTTCGATAAAGGCGGCCGTCTTTTTCGCGCAACGGCAGGGGTTTTCCTTTTTGATCAGGCCGCACTTCGAATCCATGAACGCGTACAGCTGTTCCCGGGCCCGGCTGAGCCGCTGGCGAAAATTACCGCGCGATATCTCCAGAACTTCGGAACCGATGCGATCGCTCACACCGAAAACCTCGCCGAGTATATAGACGAGGCGCTGCTCGCGGTCCAGACACAAAAGCATGGCCGACATGCAGCCCACCCGCGACTCTTCGATCAACACCGCCGTCTCGGGCCATTCGCGCCGATCGGGGATTTCCAGTTCGGGCGCCGAATCAAGACCTTTTCCGTACTCGGCGAAAGTCGTCACCTGAGCTTCGACGCTCGACGCCTTCATATTGATCACGTGGTTCGCGACGATGCGATAGAGCCAGGTGCGAAAGGCGCTCTGCCCGCGAAACGTGGAGAGCTTCGTAATGATTTTTACGAGCACCTCCTGGGTAATGTCCTGCGCGTCCGCTCGATTGGCGACCATCTTCATGGCGATATTATAGATCCAGGCCTGGTGCCGCAGGATCAGCCGCTCAAGCGCACGATGGTCGCCGGCCTGAACACCGGCGACCAGATCTTCGTCGCTTTCCGCGGGACTGTAGCTTTCGCTGAAAGGTTGTAGATCGTTCATTTGCGCTTCACCTTATTTCTGCAGCAGTCCGATGATTGCGCCCGTCAGCATAAGATTCACCAGATTGAAACCGGCGTTTACCGCGAAGAGCCGGATGCGGTCCATGAAGAGCCACTGCCCGAGAATCGCGGGCAAAACGAAAACCGCAAGCATCAAGAGGCCGACGCCCACTCCCGCCGAAAGACCGCTCACTCCGAGCCAGCGCATGATCCACGCCAGCCCCACGCAGCCCAATATCGTGGCGGCCAGAGTCCCGACGAACGCCAGCGCCGTCATGCGCAGTTCGACGCCCGCGGCCTGCGCCCAGGTCAGACCGAAAACACCGGGGTGAAACCAGACGTTACCGAAAACAAAACTGGCCAGACTCGCCGCAGCGACCGCGGTCCAGTTCAATGAGCTTAAATATTCCATGATGAATCTCCGTTGTTGATTGTGTTTGATCTAACGGAGACCGGTCGGCGCGGGCGACTGTTACAGAAGCTACGGTGTTTTTAGAACCAGAGTTGCTGTTAAACGAAAAAAAATCAGCGTTCACGCATCTCATCCCAGTGTCGCCACTGGCTGCGGTTTTCGTATTTCAGGCCGGTGATACCGCGCAGGGCCGCCATCGCCGCCCGCGCTGCTTCAGTGCCGCCTTCGTCGACGACCCGCATCAGCGCGGGAATGGACTCAGGCTCTTTGCGATTCCCCAGCGCACGCACCGCAGCCAGCTGCAGCTCCAGATCGCTGCTTTCGCTAAAGCCTTCCAGAATTTCGCGCGCCGCTTCGCCTTCGGTCACGGCGATCGCGTCGATCGCGGCGTAACGCACGTCCGCCCGCCCTTCGACCGCGGCCTTGAGATCGGGAAGGGCCGCCGGACTGGCCAGCCCGCCCAGAGCCTCGGTGGCATACAGGGCGAGCTTGCGATCGCTGCTTTTGGCCGCCGCTCTCAGGGCTTCGAGGGCGCGTTCATCGCCGAGAATTCCCAGCGCCCAGGCGGCCCCGTAGCGGCCTGCGCCGCTCTGTTCGGCGAGCACGCGCAATAGTAGCGGCACGCTCGCCGTATCGCCCAGCCAGCCGAGACCGCGAGCCAGGGCTTCGCGCTCCGGGGAACGCTGGTCGCTCAATTGAATCTCCAGCTCTTCGCGAGCCGGTGCGTACTTCAGACGGCCGAGCACGAAGACCGCCGGCGCGATGGATTTTGCATCGCGTTTTTTTAACACCGCGAGCGCCCGCGGCCCGGATTCGTCCACGGGTATTCCCGCAATCACTTCGGCGGCGGCGAAGCGCGCGCGCGGATCTTCGGCGCTTTCCAGTAGTCCGAAGACCCGCCCCGGAGTCCCGGGGTCTTTGATTTGAATGAGAGCGATCACGGCGTTCTCGCGGCCCTTCTCGAAGTCTTCCGAAAGCGCGGCGATCAATACCGGCCCGCCGGCCCGCGCACCGACGCGCCCGAGCGCCAGATAGGCCGCAGCCAGAGTCGGCCCGGGAGTCCGCTGATTCTTTCGCGCGAGTTCGATCAGATATGGCGCCGCCGCTTTCGCCTGAATCGCGCCCAGAGCCATCGCGTAGGTCTTCGCCTTTCCGTCGTCCTGATTGCGACGGGCCATCGCCAGAATCTCACCGCCGACCTGGCCCGCCTTTAAGATTCCGAGCGTCTCGACCGCTTTGAGTCGCAGCACGTCGCGCTCGGCTTCGAGCATCGGCAGGACGAAGCGCGCGTTCGCGGGATCGCCCATGCGGGCCAGCGCATCCATCAGGAATTCGGGACTGGTCTCTTTGTCGCCGACCAGCATGCGACCGATGGTGGGACCGGCGGCGCGCGCCTGAAAATCGCCCAGGGCCAGAGCGGCGGTCTGGCGCACCGCGGGGTGCGGATCCTCCGTCAGCAGCCGCCTGAGCTCGGGTTCGGCCTCGCGATATTCGCCGCGCATTATCTCGAGAATCGCGCCGGAACGTTCGCCCCAGACTTCGGACCCGAGCCGGGTCTGGAGTTCAGTGTACGGCGGAATGGGCTCTTCGCCTGGCACGTCGCCCGGGACTTCCCGCGGTTTGGGGGGGCCGCAAAATAACACAGTGGATACCGTCAGAAAGAGGAGAGCGGCTCCCGCAGCGCTTTGCAAGCGAAATCGTAGGTTCATAAAATGCTCCGCCGGACGATCTGCATCAAAAAAGCCGCGTCACGCGTTTCCGGCGCGACGCGGCTGTGCAGTTTAAGGGTCGAGTCTGATTGCGTCAATCAGACAAAGATATTGATTAAAAAGCTGATGACCTGGCCGAGAATGCTCTCGTTCAGAAAAGCTTTCAGATCCACCGGGTCGCGATTCAGGCTGTCGTAGTACCATGCCGCGTACTCGTTGACGGCGGGAATATTCACGCCGTACTTCGCGTTGATCGAGGCGCTGAGTTCGTTGGCGAGTACCGCGTGCCCGTAACGGTTCGGGTGCACTCCGTCCAGACCGAAGATGCCCGGCTTGCCGGGCAGCGGCCAGTTCGCGCCCGCGACACCGGGGGAATAACCGCCGGAGCTGCGAATCTCGCGGCCGTTCTGCTTGATATCGTCAAAGATTACTTTCGCATCGGTTAAGGCGTAGTTATTAGCCGCGGCCAGGTTCTTCAGATCCGTATTGACCATGTTCACGAAATTGCCGATGGTCGCGATTTCGTTCGCGTCGAGCACATCCCCGGTGCTGCTCACGCCGGATTTGTAAAACGCCTTCAGTCCCGAATAGCTCGCGCGCCCCTGGGGATCGTTATAGTTTTCCAGATAATAGATCGCCGTCACGTTCGGCACGGTGAAGATCACGCCGCCTTTTACGCTCGAAATATTGCGCATGCGACGGAAAGATTCCGCGGAGTCGCGCTTCCAGCGAGCGCTGTCCAGGCAATCGAGATTCGTGGCGAGCGCGGTGCACAGCACGTGGTTCGCGCCGACCGATCCGAAGATGAAGCTCGGGCGCACTTTTTCCATAACCTGCATCTGAGTGCCCGAATCGCGCAGACCCAGCTTGTGGTATTTGTCCGGTTCCTGACAGTCGGCGACCTGCACCCAGCGATAGGTATAGTGATACCACTTACGCCAGTACCACTCTTTGGCCCATTTCTTCGCGGTGATGTCTTCGCATTTGCCGCTCGTACGCAGCGCGTTGGTATAGTCCGCGCCGGTGATGCCCGCGTGGGTCGGAGTGGATACCGTACCGTCGTTTCCGCCGATGATCGACGAAGCGATGCAGAAGACCCCGCAGTCGCCTTTGAGTACGTCTTCGAGGTTGATGTACGGACCTTTGAGTTTATTGTACGTTACGTTTGAACCGGCCTGCTTTGAAACCAGCACCGGGTAGGCCCAGTCCTGAGTTTTCTTTTCGACGCTCGCGCCGTAGAAGCCCTGCGAGAGGGAATCGCCCATGACGCCGGGTTTGGCGAAGAGCTGTCCGAGGTTCTGAGCGGAAAGCGGCGCGCTTGAGAAGACAAAAGCGCCGAGCAGAATGGTGAGGGTCGTCGCCAGAGTTGCAGCCGGCCGACCCGCGGACCTGGGTCCGGGTTGCATTGAATTTCGCATGTTTTTCTCCTGCCTCACCGCCCCGCCGGCTCCCCGTATGTATTTGAAAGGAAACCGGGGCCGGCCGATTTGCTTCCGAAGAGAGTCTTCGGTAACTACAGGGCCAGCCGGACGAATGAGAACTGAGCCCGAGATTCCAGGCGCTGAAATATCACGCAATCAAAAAACTAACACAGCGTCAGCCTGATTGGTTAAAATTCGGTTATCGCTGACCGGGCTGCGGCCCTCAGCTCTGGGGAATCGTGGCCCGGACCTGTTTGTATTCCTCGATCTTCGCCTGCCATTCCGCGAGTTCCTTCTGCGCGTCCGGCAGCTGGTCGGCGTCCATACGGCCTTTTTCGATCGTAAACTGAACGAGCTGAATGCGCGATTCCAGCTCCTGGATCTTATAGTCGAAGAATTTGCGCTGCTGATCGGGAGTCACTTCGGCCTCGGCCTGCGGAGGCGCGTCCGGTCCCTCTTTGCCAGGAGCGGGTGCCCCGTCTTTGCGGGCTGCGACCCGGGCCGAAGCGAGTCCAGACTCGATCGTACCGATGGTATCCAGCAATTCACGGCGTTCTTTGATGTCGCTTTCGCTCAGCTCGCCGAGATATTCGTTCGGAATATAAATATTCTGCGGATAACGTGCGGCGAATTCCTTCCACTGAGCGCGCACGGCTTCGCGATCGGCCGGAGCGTCGTCGATGTCCGGCCACAGATTCCGGTACTGCTCCATTTGCTCGAGATCTTCGGCGGGCGACGGAGCCTCGGCCCACAGACCGCCTTCGCTAAATTCTTCGCCCGGGGGATCTTCGCCGCCGGCCAGGGGACCGCGACTGTCGTCATCGCCGACGCTCAGAATGACGATTACCGCCAGCGCGACGACGCCCACGATGCTCAGAAGAATGAGTAACTGCTTTTGATTCATGATAGTTGATTTCCTCGTTGCGATTCAACCTTGCGATTCAAGTCGCGATGGTTCGCGCGCCGCGCACCGCAGGCGGCACGAGCAACGCGAACCATCGAAAAACCGCCGGCCGGCCAGAGCTCCGGGAATGTGCAGAGCCTGGCCTCCGACCGGCGGCGGTGCATCGACCTGGATTATACGAACAGGTTGATGATAAAACTGAGCACCTGGCCGATGATCGACTGCGTGAGAAAACGCTTCAGATCGACCGGGCTGCGGTTCAGGCTGTCATAGTACCACGCCGCGTACTCGTTGACTTTGCGAATATTCACGCCATAGCGCGCGTTGATCGAATCGATCAGCTCGTTGGCCATCACGGCGTGACCATAACGATTCGGGTGCACTCCGTCCAGACCGAAGATGCCGGGCTTGCCGGGCAGCGGCCAGTTCGCGCCCGCGACTCCGGGACTCCAGCCGCTGGAGCTGCGAATCACGCGGCCGTTTTCTTTGATGTCGTCGAAGATCGCCTTCGCGTCGGTCAATGCATAGCCGTTCGCCGCCGCCAGATTCTTGAGATCGTTGTTGACCGTCGTCAGAAAAGCTTCGATGCTGCGCACTTCGTTCGCGTCGAGCACGTGACCGGTACTGGTTACGCCGGTGCGATAGAACGCCTTGAGTCCGGAGTAGCTCGCACGCCCCCGGGGGTCGGTGTAGGGTTCCACGTAATAGATCGCCGTAACATTCGGTACGGTGAAGATCACGCCGCCCTTGACGCTCGAGATATTGCGCATACGACGAAAAGACTCCCGGGAATCGCGCTTCCAGCGGGGCATATCCAGGCAATCGAGATTCGTGGCGAGCGCGGTGCACAGCACGTGGTTCGCGCCAACCGATCCGAAGATAAAGCTCGGGCGTACCTTTTCCATGATTTGCATCTGGGTTCCGGATCCGCGCAGGCCCAGCTTATGATATTTGTCGGGAGACTTACAGTCCGCGACCTGCACCCAGCGATAGGTATACCAGTACCACTTCTTCCAGTACCAGTCTTTGGCCCACTTTTTCGCGGTGATGTCTTCGCATTTGCCGCTCGTGCGCAGCGCGTTCGTATAATCCGCGCCGGTAATGCCCGCGTGGGTCGGAGTGCCGACCGTGCCGTTGTTGCCGCCGATAATGGAACCGGCGATACAGAAAACGCCGCAGTCGCCTTTCAGCACGTTTTCGAGATTGATGTAGGGGCCTTTGAGTTTGTTGTAAGTGACGTTCGAGCCGGCCTGCTTCGAAACCAGTACGGGATAAGCCCAATCCTGGGTTTTCTTTTCGACGGTCGCGCCGTAGAAGCCCTGCGAGAGGGAATCGCCCATGACGCCGGGCTTGCGAAATAGATCGCCGACGCTCTGGGCGGCCAGGGGCGCCGCGGATAAGGATAGGATCGCCGTGGCCAGGATTCCAAAGGCCAGAGCGGAAGGCAGACCTGGTCCGCCGTTTGCTTTTGTTCGCATGATCTCACTCCTGCCAGACGGCGCTTGCGATTCGAAATCGGCTGCCGGCTGGCTTTGTTGTTTCTGTCTGTTTTTACTATAGAAGAAACCGCTCGCCTGCTGCGTGCGATTGCTTCTCCGCCCCCGGAGCTCTATTCAGAATATTTCCGAATGAAAGTTCCGGAAGTTGGAAGGCAAACCCAACATGCCTCTTATTTCAGCACAAGCTTTTTTCTGACACGCTGTCAGGGCAATGGAAGGTAGGGGCCGTCGCCGGTGGCCGGCTCCGACGCGGGCGGCCGGCGATAGGCGGGCTTTTCCAGCTCCGCTCCGGGATCGTCGGGTTGAAACAAATCCACATCGAAGAGCGAGCGATTGGAACGAGCCGGGTCGCCAGTGGCCGCGGCGCTTTCGGAGCCAGGCGCTGCCCGAATCGAATCCGCCGGCCGTTCCCGCTGGATGCTGATTTCACCCGGAAATTCGGTCCGGCAGGCGCGCCGCTCCGCTTCCGGAAAATCGGCATTCGATTCCGCTTCGCTTTCCCGCCCCGGCTCGCCGGCGGATGGCCCGGGTAACACCGCTACGACTTCGCAGGCCGCCCGGGGTTCGCGCGCGCGAAACGCCCGCCAGTCCGCGATCAATTCCGAAACGGATTTCACGCCACGGGCCCGCGGGCTGCGCTCGGCCCAGGCGAAGCCGCACAGGATCTCAAAAAAATCGCGACGGGGATGCGCCGGCAACTCCGCGAGTCGTTTGATGGAACGGGGCCCGGGCCGATCCAGGCAGCTCAGGCCGAGGCGCATGCGCGTAATGCCGGGACTGTAGACCTGCTCGACGGATAGCCGGTCGGGGTGAATCAAATCGCGCGCGAGGTCGACGCGTTCCATCGCCAGGTACATCAGCATCAGCTGTTCGCGCACCCCTTCGTCGGATCGTTCGGCCAGCGAGCGTTCCATCATATCCATGCCGGCGAAGAGCGATACCGGCTGCAGGGTCAGCACCAATCCCAGGCCGGCCAGCACCCGCGGATCGCGGACGCCGGTCTGGTACAGGCGCTCGTAAGCTTCAAAGGCCTGATCGAAATCGCCGTCGGCGCTGAACTGCTGTGCGAGAGCAATGCGCGCATCGACTTCGCCGCAGCCCGGCAGCGCGAACAGCACAGCGCAGGCCAGCGCGAAAGCTACCAGCGCCGACGTGCAGCGCCTGGCGAAAGCGAGGATATTAAGCAGAGGCTGAATCACTATAAACGTCCCACATCGTCTGGACGAGAGTTTCGGCGTCCGAATGCTCGGCCTGCCATCCGAGCAGTTCCCGGGCACGGGCGGAGCTGGCGACAAGTCGCGGCGGATCTCCGTGACGACGCGGGCTATTCACCTGCGGGATTTCTTTTTTGGTAACCCGGCGCGCGACGTCCAGCATCTGCTGAACGGAAAGCTCTTCTTCGGATCCCAGGTTCACGGTCAGACTCTCGTTGCGCTTGCGAATGGCATGCATGGCCAGGACGTGCGCCCGCGACAGATCGTTTACGTGAATATAATCGCGCAGGCAGGTCCCGTCCGGGGTATCATAGTCCGTGCCGAACACCTGAATCTCGGAACGCATACCGACGGCGCATTCCATCAACAGGGGCAGCAAATTCGCGGGATTGCGTTCCAGGCCGCGCACCCGCCCGCGAAGGTCATAACCGGCGGCATTGAAATAACGCAGCGCCGCGAATCGCAAACCGGACAGCTGCGCGAACCATTCCAGGTTACGTTCGATCATCAGCTTGGTAAAACCGTAGTAGTTGATAGGCGCCGTGGGATGCTCTTCGTCGATTGGCAGATACTGCGGCTCGCCATAGACCGCCGCCGAAGAACTGAAGATGAAATCGTGGCAGTTATTTTCGACCATGGCTTCGATCAGGCGCAGCGTTCCGCGCAGATTATTCGCGGAGTACTTCGCCGGGGCGGTCATGGACTCGCCCGCCGCCTTCCAGGCCGCAAAATGATAGACCACGTCCAGCGGTCCGGCGCCGAAAAAAGCCGTCAGGCCCGCGTCGGTTCCGACGTCGCCTTCGATGAATCGATATCCCGCCGGGGCCGGTGCGGATCGGCCGAGAATATTGGCCGGACTGGCGGTGGCGAGATTGTCAATGACCACGACCTCGTGCCCCTCTTCCAGTAAATCCTGGACAATATGACTGCCGATATATCCGGCGCCGCCGGTGACTCCAATTCGCATTATTTCACCCCTCTGCGCCCGCGAAATCGTCGATTTTGGGTTGATAACCCCGTACGCGTGTAGAATATGCGTATGGCTGGTAGCGGACGCATCGGTCAAACCATATCCACCACGGGGCCCCGCCCCGAGAAATACCAAACATCGGAAGAAAATCAATGTCGGAAGAACGAGAAACACTGATCGTTGCGAGCAAGACCAAAGCCTTCATCAAAAGCCAGGGCTGCATGGTCTCGGCGGACGCTCTGGACGAGCTGAACAACAAGATCTACGAACTGATCGAAAACGCGGTCAAACGCACCAAAGAAAACAAACGCAGCACTCTGCGCGCGCACGATTTCTGATCGATTTCGGTCGATTTCCGATTCTCATCAGCGCGAATCGACAGACCACCCGGTCGAATGCAGGCCGGGCGGGTTCGATTCGCGAACCCCAAGCAGCATACCGGGCTCAGCAGCACACCGCTGTCGCGCGAATTTCGCTCCGGGCCCCGGATTTCGGAGACAGCCATGCCCCCTGGCGTTCAAGTCATCAAATGGCCCCATAAACATCGCCCCACCGAAGAATCGGTGCGCGAAGAAATGGCGGGCTTCGGATACGAGGTCTACGATCTGCAGACCATCCCACCCTGGTTCGAACGCAGCCGGCATGCGCACGACTACAGCGAAATTCGTGCGGCCGTCGCGGGCGTAACCACCTTTCACTTCGACGACGGTCCGGTCACGATCGAAGCCGGCGATATTCTTTTGATTCCGGCGGGGATTCCCCACGAAGTTCGGTCGCACAATGACGGCAGCTTCACCGCCTTCAAAGGTTCTCCGACCGGCGAACGCAGCGTCACCGAACACGGCGACGGGAAAGGCAGTGTCGAAGATCTGGCCGCGCAGTCCTGAGCCGGACTGCGCGTTTTCCGGTACAGTGATATGAATCTCGTCTTTTGCGATCTGGACGGAACGCTGGAAGACAGTCGGGTCGACATGGCCCGCGCCGTTCAGGGCGTTCGCATGGATTTCGATCTCGATCCCGGCGAGCAGGCGGACTGGACCGCGCATGTCAATCGAGGCATGGAAGCGCTGTATCGCGGCTGCTTTCCGGAACTCTTCGCGAAATCCGGCCCTCCGGGATCGGAGGCGGATCTCGAAACCCTCGAAAAAATTCAGACCGCCTATGAAGCGGAGTATCTGGAACACGTAGCCGAACACACGAAACTTTATCCAGGCATCAAAAACGCGCTGGAACAACTGAACGAAATCGCGACCCTCGCGCTATATACCAATAAACCGCAAAAGCATTCACGCAAGCTGCTGCTGGAACTGGGCGTCTCCATTCACTTTTCTTATATCATCGGCTGCGATACATTCGATGTAATGAAACCCGCCCGCGAACCCATGGCGGAGATCGCGCGGCACGCCGGGTTCCAGCCGAACACCGACCGCGCCTTCATGATCGGCGACACCGCCGGCGATATGAAAGCCGCCCGCGCTTTCGACGCAACGGCCATCTGGTGCGCCTGGGGTTATAACGCCGACCCGCCCGCCGATCCCGCGCCGGACCATACGGCAGAGCGTCCGGAAGATTTGCCGAAACTGATCGCCGGCGCATAATCATATTTTTTTTGCAAAGCCCGGCGGGTGAGCTGTTGCTTTTGGTATGCGAGCGCGCCGGGACAAATCTAAATTCTTCATAATATTCAGTCTGGCTTTCATCGCCGTCGTGAACTGCCAGCCGCGCGCCGCGGCGTACAGCGGCGGCATCATCGAATACGACGATACGAGCGGTCCGGTCCTGCTGCGCATTGTCGACGCCCGCAACTCCGCCCCGCTGTCCAACGCGGCGATCACCTTGCCGCCGGGCGCGGACGCCGACGGTCCCCGCTATACGGCCGCGAACGCCGACGGTTACGCTCTCTTTCCGGACGTCGCCGCAGGGCCGCGCCTGCTGCGGATCCGCCACCCCGGCTACGAACCGGGTTTTATTCGCATAGAAGTCGCACCCCGCAACACGCGGGTGCATACAGTGCGCCTGTTACCCGCGAAGGTCGAGCGCCTGACCGAGCCCCGCGTCGCGTCGAAAATCACGGAAGAAAAGTACGAAATCAAAATTCCCGCCGACGCCTTCACCGGCCCGGCGGACCAGCCAGTGCGATTGCGGTATACGATGGCGGAGCCGACCATAGAAGGCATTCTCTCCATGCCCGGCAGCTTTCGCGGAATTCCCACGAGCGACTCTTCGCAAAACAGCGCGACGAAAACGACGGCCCGCGAATCCGAAAACGACGGAACGCGAAATTCAAATTCGGGACCGGTCGCAAGCAATCCCGGGATTCCACTCGAAAGCTTCGGGGCGATCGCTATTACGGCCTATCGCGGCGAACGCGAAGTGAATCTCGCTCCGGATAAAAAAATTCAGGTGCGCTTCGCCTGCAGCGAAGCCTGTCAGAACGGCACGCCGCCTGAAAGCGTTCCGCTGTGGTCTCTCGACGAAAAGACCGGGCTCTGGCGCGAAGAGGGCGCGGCGCGAGTGGTGCGCGAAAACGGAAGTTACTGGATCGAGGCCGAATTGCCGCATCTATCGTGGTGGAATGTGGACCGCCCGCTGTGGCAAAAATCGGCGCTGGTATTGCGAGGATTCGTCGACGAGCGGGGACAGAGGCTGCGCGAAGCCTCCGCCCGCGTCGAAGGCGTCGATCGTCTGTTTCAAATCAGCAGTTTCGCGGTCCAGGATCAAGCCGCGGACGAGTTATGCCTGGAAGTCCGCCGAATACCCGCGTGCGCGTGAAGGCCCTCGCCTGGCACGGAAGCATTCCCTACGAAGGCCAGACCGAAGTCACGACCGGCGCGCCGGGACGCGACTGCCGGGATTATCGCCGGGGCGCCGTGGCCGTCGACACGCTCGTTCTCAAACGCAGCCCCGAATCGGACAAAATCGCGCGGGTCAGCGGACAGACCCTGTTCCGGCGTTATGGAAAATTGGAAGAACTGAATCTACGCGACGGCTCGCAGGTTTTCGGTTCGGTCACCGCGCAACGCGGCAATCTACTCTTCGTTCAGAGCCTGCAGGGACGTCTGCGTCTGCCCACGAACTCGGTCGAGTACATCACCTATCCGTGATGATGCCTTATCGAGATCCGCGCCGGCCGGCGCCGTTGCGGATCAGCTGACCGTAAAACTGGATATAGCGCGTGTAAGCATCGATCGAGATGCGCTCGTTTACGCCGTGAATGCGGGCCAGGTCTTCGCTTTTCATGACCATGGGTTGAAAGCGATAGATGTTTTTCGAAAGATCTTTGAAATGACGCGAGTCGGCGATCGCAATGAACAGCGCCGGAGCCGAAGCGACGTCCGGAAAGACTTCGTGGATCGAGCGACGATAGAGCGCATATTGCTCCGAATCAACGGGCGAAACCCGCGAAGGCTCCTGCGCCCCTTCCATAACGCGAATCCGCACCCGTTCGTCGTCGACCACCCGCGTTACGTGTTCAACCACGTCGGCGATGCTGTCCCGGGGATGGATGCGCATATTCACGACGCCCACCGCCCGGGCCGGCAGAATATTGTCTTTCGCACTCCCGCGCGCCATCGTCGCGGCGAGGGTCGTGCGAATCGAGGCGTTGGTTTGATTCTTGCCTTCCATGATCGAACGCACCAGCGGCGAAAAGAGCCACAAATTCGCGAAGATCAAGCGATTGCCGAAACCCATCTCCCCCGCCAGCGATTCGAAAAGTAATTCGGTGGGACCGCTGAGCGAAGCCGGCATGGGATTCGCTTCGATACGACTGATCGCGCTCGCGAGAATGCCCACAGTCGTATGCCGGGGCGGCATCGACGAGTGTCCGGAATCCCCGGACACGGTCAGTTCCAGCGAGCCTTCGCCCTTTTGCGCGATGCCGATCAGAGCCGCGTTGCGCGTGACGCCCGGCACCAGTCCGTCAGCGATGATCATGCCTTCGTCCTGAATCATATCGAAGCTCACGCCCCGCTCACGAAAGTACTGCGCGATGGCCCCCGCCCCTTCCAGGCCGGTGCGTTCTTCGTCATGCCCCAATGCCAGGTAGATCGTGCGTTCGGGTCGATAGCCCTGCGCCAGCAGGCGTTCAATGGCTTCGAAGACGCCGACCAGGCCGGCCTTCATGTCGAGCGTTCCGCGCCCCCAGATATAGCCGTCCACGACCGTACCTCTGAAAGGCGGCTGCTCCCACTGCTGATCGATGCCGACCGGCACCACGTCCTGATGCGCGAGAATTAAGATCGGCTTGAGGTTTGTTGCGTCCTCCGCGGAACCGCGCCAGGTGTAGAGCAGACTGTGTTCGGCGATCGTCTGTCGCTCCAGCGCACGATGGGCGAGCGGGAAATTGCGTTCTAAATGATCGCGCAGCTGCGCGAATTCGGCCGCGCGAAAGGGCGCGTTTTCAATCGAGATCGTTTTGATGCGAATCGCGCCGGCCAGCCGTTCGGCCGCGGCGTCGGGATCGTCGACCTGCAGCAACGCCGGAGCTCCGTCCGGGCCCGCGATATCCGCCGCCCGATCTGCGCCGACGAAAACTGCGCGCAAGACCACGATGGCCGCCAGAACTCCAGGTAATACGCCCGCAAGCGCGAGCGTTTTTTTCAACGATTGTTTCATAGCTGAGCTCTCCCGGCTGATGGTTCGCGATCCTGGTATTCCGAAACGCGCATGATACGATGGCGCGAGATGGTTGAAAATGGCGAAGGGCTATTCTTCGCGTGCGGCTTCCGCTTCGGCCCGCACTTCCGCTTCGAGTTCCGCAATCCGCGCGCGTTTCTCCGGCGCGTCCCAAATCTCGCGCGTGAAATCTTGCGGCCGGTAAGCGGAAGTCGTATGCACTTTCTCAAATAACGCGAGCCGGCCCGCGGGCGGTTCGCTGCGCTGACCGGCGACCAATTCTTCCAGCTCGCGGTCGTTGGGAATGCGTTCGCCGCCCACCCCGGGCACTTCATATTGCGACGGAGCGGCATCTTCGCGCGCAGCTTCGCGCAGAATCAAACCGTAAAACTCGAAACGCACGCGCGACGCGCCCGCCGGCAAATCTCTGGTAAGCATGGAAACCGCAAGCGGCCGACCGCCGCCGGCATTTCGAAGAATCGTGAAGAAACTGTAGCGCCCCGCTTCGCTCACCTCGACCTGCACGTCCAGATACAGCGAACCGTCCTTGAGCTCTTCGCCGGCATAGTCCAGGATCCGGGCGCCGTCGTTCTTCGCCGGGGGCAGGCCCGGCCATTCGCTCAGCCGGGTGGGGGTATCTTCGCGCGCCGGCCGGCTGTTTACGGGATAGCGGCTATCGCTGAGATAGTCTTCGAGACGTTGCGCCGCGGAGACTTCCGTATCGGAACCGTCGATTCCAGGACCGCTCATCATGGAATCACCGCCCGGCTCGCACTGCAACGCGAAGGCGAAGCACAGCGCGATCGGGATCAGCGAAATCCATGGCATTTTTTTCCCTGTTGTCCACAAAAGTGAGAACGAGGTCGAATGCGAAATTTGCGTAAATCGCACAAGCGGCGCCTATTGTCCGGCAAGTTCGGCCAGCTCCTGCAATTCCGCCAGGCGCTCGCGTTTTTCCGGAGAGTCCCAGTCCGCGCCCGAGAAAACGTCCAGCTTATACGGCTCTGTGCGGTATTCGCCGTCCCACACCGGAATCTCGCGGTGATGCGGTTCAGTCGACTCCAGTTTGGCCAGCAGCTTCTCGACTTCCTCCGGGGATTTACTCAAATCCAGCGGGTCCAGAGGAGCCGTATCCTGCTTACCGCGCAGCCCGACGACTTTGTAGGGTCCCGGGGCGTTCTGGTCGTGAAATACCTTGCCGAAGAATTTAATTTCCACGTTTTGCGGTCCAGGATTCAAACGCACGTCGGTCCGCGAAACGCCGACGGGTCCGTCGTCGTTGAACAGATTGGCTTCGATGGTATAACGACCGCCGAAGCGTACGGCGATTTCCGCGACGATGACCAGACCGTCGTCGTCGATGCGTTCGGCCGCGATGCCGCGGAATTGCGCCGGAGCGACCGGCGAAGAGAAGAAGTGTCCCTTCAGCGTATGAGTGAAGTCGTTCTTTTCGGACGGCACCTTAAAATCCACTGACAGGTCCATATCGCCCCAGTCTTCGTTTCGCGGGCGATACGTCAGCTTATAGGTATAATCGTTTTCTTTCGTACCTTCTTCCACTTCCGGCGTGGGCACCTGCCACTCCTTCTCGTTGAAATAACGCACGAGTTTGATCGTCTGAATGTCAATCGGCACTCCCGGAGCGCCTTCGGCCGGCGGAGCGCAGCGCAGCGTGACTTCCATGACCTGGCCTTCCGTTACAGTATGATTGAGCGGCTGCAGCAGGCAGGCGTGTTTGCCTTCCTGCAGTTTGCCGTCCGGGCCCACAATCGGCATCACTTTCGGTTCGAGGGGAATCCAGTGGTGTTCGATCTGGTCGAAATAATTGGCTTTGAGCGGACGCGAATTCGGTGGGTACTGCGCCCAACGACGATAGTCTTCGAGTACCTGTTCGTAACTAACCGCGGTGTCCGTACCGTCGACGAGTTCGCCGTCGTCCTGCTCCACGTAATCCTGAGTGGGATCACTCGTCTGGCGGTCGATTTGATCTTCTCGCGAAAGCTCGCCGGGCCCGCCCGTGGGTTCCGCGAGAAAAACGAAAACCGCAATGACCAACGCGATGATTGCGACTCCAGCGATAATCAGTGTTTTGTTCAAGGTCTGACTCCCATATCAGTTGTGTGTACACGCAAAACCCCGCAGCCCTGCCCGCGTATTTCGCGAACAGGAGCGACGGGGCACGACAATCGTCCGCTGATTACAGCGAGCTGTGCGTGTAGCTGGAAACGCTCGGGAATACCGTGTGCTTGGTATTCACGCCGTAACGGCTGTGGCGCGGATGTGCACGGTGGCCGGTGAACGGATAGTAGGTGCGTTTCTTTTTCCACCACAGGGCGCCGGTGGTGATGGTTTCGCCGCCGCAGCGCTTGAATTTTTTCACGTCGCGGTAGCCGCAGGTGGTGTGGAAAGCGACAACGCTGTCGTGCTTGCCGGGGAAGACCCAGTTCACGGGGTGCAGGTACCACGGGAAGGGGGTGTTGCCAGCGATGTGGTAGAAGCTCACGCCGTTGTTACGGTTGTGATCGTAAGCACCACGCGCCGCGCTGACTCTGAGAATGCGAACCGCGTCGGGGAAACTCAGCAGCTTGTTCGCCAGACCCAGGGTGAATGCGTTCAGGGTAGCCAGAATCGGGCTGCCCACGCTGGCCAGCTCAGAACCGCCTTCCGCGGAAACCAGCGAAGAAACGTACTGAATATTGTAGGTCCGGCTGCGGTTGTAATTCGCTACAACATAACCGGTCAGCAGACCGCCCATCGAGTGGTTTACGATGCGGCAGGACTTGCCCTGGTCGCGACGGCAATGCGCGTTCAGAACGGACAGCATGTTGGTCAGGCCGCGGTTGGTGCCGAAACGCAGAGGGTTAAAGCGTCCGTCGTAGCCGACGTGGCGAACGGGATTATTGCGATCCTGGGTGCTCCAGTATCCGCTGCAAGAGGTCTTGTTCTGGCATTTTACCGTATCGCTCTGGGTAACGCCAAAATTAAATCCGTGAGCATAGATCACGGTGGGGCCGGCCATGAGCGGCGAGGACAGGATCAGACCCAGTCCGAGAGCCGGCAAAAGATATTTCATGCGTAGTTTCATACACTAACACTCCTGAGAACGCCGTTTTTGTATTTTTGGAATGCCGCTGATCCGCCCGGAAACCGGGAAGACCGCCGCCCGGCGCTCTTTTGGGACTGAGCTTTCCGGAATAAAAGTTCCGGTCAAGCATTTTGCCGCCCAATCGTTCCGAATCAGGAAGAATTTTCGTTAAATTTTTATGAATAAATTCCGGAAAATCGGCGGGCGTCCGGCTGCTCGATGGCGATCCGCGAAAGCTCCACTCCGGCGCTCAGGAGAGGCTCTCGCCGAAATTCGAGACCGGAGTCTCCCGGGGCGGGCCTCCGGTCAGCACAGCGACCGTGCCCCCGGCGCTGGCAGGCCGGATCCAGAGCCCGCCGCCATCCAGCAAATGTTCCAGGCGTACCCGAATATTGCTGAGGGTTTCTCCCATATATAAGGCGGACGAATCTGCAATCGCAGGGCCCCTGTTTCCGGAAGCCTCGGGCTGAACGCGGCTACGAAGCGGGGCAGGCCCGACCCCGTCATCGCGAACAACCATCCACCACCTGGAATCGCCCGCGGCGGTTCTATGAAAGCGAACCCGTACGAGAATGCGGCCGGCGCCTGACCGCGGACCCAGCCCGTGCTGGATGGCATTTTCCAGCAGCGGCTGCAGCGTAAGAGGCGGAATACGTTCATCGAGTGGCCGGCCCAGAATGCGCATATCGAATCGCAGGCGTTCGCCGTACCGCTCGCGCTGATTTTTGAGATAGCGGCGACCGAGTTCCCACTCTTCTGTGAATGCTACCAGATCTTCCACGTCGCGTTCCGTATATGACGATATTCTCGCTTGAGATTCTGGCGGCGATCCGGAGATTTCAGTCGCGCATTCGCCGGAGCTGACCCGCAGGTCGGCGCGCCGATGCGTGCAGATACTCCAGATTGGTCAACCGCGCGATGGCCTGCATACGCTCGTGTAAGAAGCGCGCCTGGGAATCCTGATCCCGGCTGATGTGTACCGGCAGCTCTTCGGGAACGCCGATACGAAAGATCGCCTCGGTTCGGCCGATCAGGCGACCCCGGGAGCGCGCAGTTACGTATTCCAGGCCGACGCTCACAACGCGAATCGCGTCCGGGGCGTGTTTGGTTAAGTACCGAAAACCTGGCAACTTACCAGGCCCCATTTCATTTACGAAAAAGGTCTGCTCCGGAAAGAGAACCAGCGACCGGCCGTCGTGCAGGACTTCCCGCGCCATGCGAAAATACCGGCGGCTGCGCATCGGGCGGTCGCGATCGATGGGAATGCCGCCGGATTTTAGCACGAAGCCGAAGAGATGCGGTGCGGCCAGATCGTGTTTCATCACACACCAGCTGTCGGGTCGACGCTCCGTCAGGATGTACGCGAATCCCAGCGGGATGTCTTCGTTGCGCTGGTGTTTGACCAGCGCCAGAGTCGGCCCCCGGGTCGGAAAATTCTCCAGCCCCTCGACTCGCACACGATAGAGCAGACGCCCGAGCAGGCGGCCCAATAGACGCATCAGCCGACTGGCCCCCCGGCTGTGGCCGGGATGCCCCGGTCGCCGGTAGGCCCCCTCGTAGATCCGCAGGGAATTCGCAGTTTCGGCGCTCACCCGGGAATCAGCCCGCAGCTGGAACCTGATGTCAACCGGAGCGCCGGAGGTCCGCAACGGAATCCAGCAGGCCCGTGGACCGGCCAATCGGGACCAGTAGACAGAATTGTCTATAAAATCGATCGACAGCACGGATGCCATCCCCCAGCATTGACCTCGAATAGACAATTCTGTCTATTCGAGGAGTTCGCCATGACACCCGCCCATCTATACGACTATCATCTGTGCCGCCTGCGCCTGCATCGAGAACGATCCGGTGCGACACCCGGCATCGAAATGCCCGGCGAAACCCGGGACATAGCTCTGCCAGGCGGTCGCATTCGGGTGAATCTGGCCGGCGCCGGCCCGCAAACGGTTTTATTGTGCCCCGACCCGCCCCACGTCCTGGAAAGCTATGCGCCGCTGATTCGTACGCTCGCGGCGCGCTTTCGCGTGCTCAGCTTCGAGACTCCGGGCTTCGGCTATTCACGGCCCGCGCGCGACTACGACTACAGTCTGGACGCGCTGGCCGGCGTGATCGGCGGCGTACTCGATGCGAGCGAAACTCAACGCGTATTTTCGGCCGTGCCCTGCGGCAACGGCTTCGGCGCGCTGCGATTCGCGCAGTTACATCCCGGGCGAGTCGCCGGACTGATTTCGATTCAAACGCCGGACTTCGGCGAATACCAGAGCTGGATCGAACGCGTCGATCCCGACGGCCGGCTGCGTACGCCTCTGAGCGGGCAACGCCAGACCGCCCGCGATCTGCAGACCGTCAGCCGCAACTGGTTGCGCGTCGCCGAAAACGATCGGACTGTGCAGGCCGGCTATATCGAAAGCTGTGCCGGCCATCTCGAAAACGGCGCGTGTTATTGCCTGGCCTCGGCCCTGCAGAAATTCGTCGCGACCGACGATCCCTTTCGCGACTGGCGCCTCGACGCGCCCGCGGCCGTACTCTGGGGCGCCGCCGATAAGACGTACCGGCGACGCCCCGCCTTCAGTTTCGAAAGCTATCTCTCCGAAACGCCGGCCGACCGTACGCTCGCCGTACCGAAAGTCGGCCACTTTCCCGAGATGAGCCGGCCGGATCTGCTATTGCAGCTCGTAGAATCGCTCGTCGCCGTGGCCGACTGATGGCGATGACGCCGCAAGAATATGCGGCGCGGTCATCCCGACTAATCGTTAATACCGTCGACGATTTGTACGGGACGCACCTCGATCTTCCAGTGCGTCGCGTCTTCGAAGCGCGGGTCCTGCTTCGCCAGCTTCACCGCGGCGTCCAGGTCTTCGGCCAGAATATGATAATAGCCGGCGATCACTTCTTTGCTTTCGGCGAAGGGGCCGTCAGTGACGCCCCTGCCGTTGCCGCCGGAAATGAGCGCGCCTTCGAGGGCCAGCGGTTGAGCCGACTTCAGATGACCGGCCTTCGCCAGCCCTTCGATGTAGGCCCCGACTTTCTGTACATGGCTTTGCAGTTGCTCCGGCGAAAAGCCGCTCATCGCATCGCCCTGGGATCGAATCAGTAATAAAAACTCTTTCACTGTGGTTCTCCTGAGTGCGGGCCTTCTCGAGCCCGTCTACAACAACGACACCTGAGCGGGAGATTTCAGGACATGCCGGCGCGACTTTTTTTCTTTTTCGCGAGTCGATATTACGCATTCGCAACTTCGCCGCCGCCGCATTCACCGATGCGCCGGCTCAACAGGCGTCGCTCGGCGGGCGTCGAAGCCAGTTCCAGGGCGCTTTCAAAATGGGCCAGAGCCAGATCGCGACGGCCGGCTTCGAAGTACAGTTCCGCCAGGGTGGTCTCGTACAGATGGTAGTCGCGAAAGGCCGGCTCCGCTGCAAGCGCCTTGAGTTCCCGGATCGCCGGCCGGGCGCCATGGACCCGTCCGACGGCAATCGCTCGATTCAAACGAATTACAGGCGTATCCTCCAGCTGCAACCAGGCGTCGTAGAGCCCCAGGATCGCCGGCCAGTCCGTGGACGCGTAGTCGGGCGCCGCACAGTGGTGGGCGGAAATCGCAGCCTGGATATGATACGCGGAAACCTCGCCGCCGATGCTGGCGAGCTCCAGCTCGGCGATCCCGCGCGCGATCAGCTCCCGATCCCAGAGCGAGCGGTCCTGGTCGGCCATGCGCACGATATCACCCTTCGCATCGAGGCGCGCGTCGAAGCGGGCCGCGTTTAAGAGCATGAGCGCGGTACAGGCGTACAGCTGCGGGTCATGGCGAAAAAGCTCGCTTCGCTTGAGAATTTCCAGGAGGCGCAGCGCCTCTTCGCACAACTCCCGGCGAATCAGACGCGATGGCGGCCGCTCGTCCGAATTCATCATCGCGCTTCCGACGCTCTGACTGCTCTGACTACTTTTATAACCTTCGTTAAACAGCAGATAGAGCGCGGTTAAGACCTCGCTCAGACGTTCGGGCAATTCCTGGGTGATCGGCAGCTCCATGCCGATTTCCAGGTCCCGCAGAGTTTTGCGCGCCCGCACCAGACGTTTCTGGATCGCGGCGGGCGCACTGAGAAAGGCCGCCGCGATTTCGTCGATGCTGAAACCGCAGAGCGTCTTCAGAATCAGCGCGACCCGGGAATCGGCGGATAAGCCGGGATGGCAGCAAACGAACATCATGCGCAGCAGACTGTCCTGAATCTCTTCATCGATTTCGCCCAATTCTCCCGCTTCGTACCGGCCTGGCGAATCCGGCGCGCCGGCGGCGACGAAATCCCCGGGCGTAATCAGGTCGCTTTTAAGTTCCGCTTCGCGCGAATACTCCGGCACGTCTCCCGTTGTGGACGCCAGCCGGCGATCCTGCCGCAATCGATTGAGCGCTTTGTTGCGGGCGACCGTATGCAACCAGGCCGCAGCGTTGTCCGGGACTCCGCGATATTCCCATACGCGCATCGCTTCGAGAAAGGCTTCCTGGACGGCCTCTTCGATCGATTCCAGATGCGGCGGTCCAAAGCGCGCTGTCAGCACAGCGACCAGCTTCGCATACTCGCGGCGAAAGAGATGTTCGGCGAGTTCCTGTGAACTGCGGGCGCTCATCCCTATGCCAGATCAGGGCGCGCGAAATCCATTCGTTCGGTGGGTTCCATCGCAAAAGGGTTTGTTCTGCGACCCGCCGCAACGACAGAGCCGGGCGCCCGTGGTGCGCGCGATGGTGCGACCGGTTCCCGCGCAGATTTCAACGGGTCCGCTGAGCAACAGCGGGCCGTCGGGCTGGGGTGCGATTTCCAGAGCGCCGTCCCGCGGATCCAGCGGGTCGGACTCTTCGGTCGCCGGTTCGCCGCTCGCGCGAAACTCGATTTTATAATGCGCGCCGTCGCAATAGGGTTTGTTCTGCGATGCGCCGCAACGACAGAGCGTCGCCCGCAGAAGGTCGGCGTCTTCGGGACGCTCCTCGTCCCGTTCATCAGCGGAATTCGCGGACGAGCTTTCGTCCGGCGAGTCGCTGTGGCGCAGAGCGATCTCTGCGTGCACGGCGAGCGGGCCGTTTTCGCGCAGGCGAATCAAATTCACGGGCGGCGGAAGCTCGTCCGGTCCGCCGTCTTTTCGTTTATAGGTGATGGCGCCGGAAGGACAGCTGTGGGCGATGCCGGTGAGCGCTTCGACGGAAGCCGCGTCCGGATGCAGCCAGGGTCCTTTGACATTCGCCAGAAATACTTTCGGCGCGCCCAGCACGCAGAAACGCGCGTGAATGCAGCGATTGCCGTCGAAACTCAAGCTCAACGCTTCGCCTTCTGCGATATCCGGAAGCTTCTTCTTTTTCTTTTTGCTTTTGGGAAGGCTCTTTTGTTTATCTTGCGCGTCGGCCCTTACCGCTCCGGAAGCCCCGCTCGTGTGCGGCTTCGCGTCGGAAGCATCCGAATTTGCGTGGGCGGCGGGATGGCGCCGCGCATATGCGGCGAAGCGATCCGCCAGCGACAGCAAGCGGTGCGATATCGTATCCAGTTCGCGAACGTCGGCTTCCTGACTCTGGCCGCCCAGAAAATCCGCTTCGGCTTTTTCGCATGCTTCGCCCAGCTCCCGGGCCTGTTCGGCGAAAAGCTGCCAGGCTTCGGCGCCGCTGAGTACGACAGCCTGCGAACGCGGCACGGCGAAGCTCAAGCCGGCATTCACCCCGGGATGCGTTTCGGGGTTCGCCGGCAAGAGCGTTAAGCGTTCGCTGATGCGTGTTAAAAGCATCATGGTTTCGATCGCCGCTTCAAAGAGCAGGCGGCGACCGGCGATGGGATCGTGGGCGCTCTCGAATCCCCGGCCGAGCAAACGCAGCATGAGATTGTACACGCAGTTGCCGAGGTCCAGAAGACGCGCCGCATGCGGTTCGGCGACGTGAATCTTGCCGTCCGGAATCGGCGGACGATTCATGACCGGATTGCGGGCCACGGGGCGCGCGGGATAAAAATCCGGCCGCTTACGCAACAATTCCTCATACTCGTCACGCACCGCGCAAAAGCGGCGATAGTGCGAATCTTCATCGTGACCGGGCGCGCCTTCGCCCTGCTCGACGATCCGTTCGATGCTTCTCTGCGCTCCTTCCAGATCACGTACCCGTTCCAGCCCCGGCAGCAGCGCCAGGCTCGCGTCGATGCCGGCCTCCGGATCGCCGCAAAAGAGCCGTTCTTCACCGAGGCTTTGCGCGAGGTATTCGAAACCGTTGCGAATGCCCCGGTAGAGGTGGCCCACGGTCAGATAGTCCTGCGCGGAAGGCGACATGCGGTCTTTCAAAACGCCCGGACCCCGTTCGTATGTACGCTTCGAAGCGAAGCCCGCGCCGTCCGGCAAATCCATACCCTCGGGGCGTTCCAGAAAAATAAAATGGTCGAGGGTCGCTCGATCGAAGGGGGAGAGAAAAACCGTAACACCCGCGGGGTGATAACCAGGCGCGACGGGAAAATTACCGCGCGAAAAATGCGGCGGCCAACCGATGGCGCTCAGCAGATTCGAAACGATCGCCAGATGCAGCATCTCTTCGCGCGCGACTTCGATGATCACGCGATGCCACCGACGCACGGCTTCCAGCTCGGCTTCCGAAAGGCCTTCGTCGGTAGATTGCTTCAGCGAAAACGCAGCGTACAGATAGGTGCACATCAAACCGTGTTCTATCTCGGCGGCTTCCATTAACAAAAAAGCCAGGCTATTGCGGTTGCGAATCAGGATATCAGGTTCTTGCATAACTGAGCGGGGCACGCGACTGCGCGCGCTGGCTGTGAATTGCCGGGACGCCCTTCGCGGGTCAAGAGCTTTTGCCGGGCACATAGTCGCGGGTGTCGCGCGAAGTCTTGACGGAGTGATCGTTGCGTACATTCATTGCAAGATGTTATTTACATTGCCGCGCTACGCGACGGCGTCTTTGTTCGTGTTCGCGCTGAGCATTCCGCAATTTTCGGTTTCGCCCGGGCCGACGCGAGCCGGCGACGGGGTCTTCCGCGCGGTCCTGCATGCACAGGAGATGGATTCCACTCCGGCCCCGAACGCGCGCGTACTCATCGTGCTTTCGGCGGCCGACCACGTGATGCTGGCGGACGGCACTCGCAACCCTTCGGGTTATTTCTTAAGCGAACTGAGCGAACCGCTCCAATATTTATTACAGGCGGGTTACGTCGCGGAGATCGCGAGTCCTGGCGGCGTCGCGCCGACCATGGACGAGGCGGGACTGCGCCTGAGTTATTTCGGCTGGAGCCCGGCGAAACGCAGGCGCGCCCTCGCGCTCGCGGCATCGCGCGAAGATCTGAAAACGCCTCTGGCATTAGAAGAGATTTCGGACGCGGAACTCGAGGCGTACAGCGCGATCTATATTCCAGGCGGACAGGCGCCCATGACCGATCTCGCGGCGAACGCGGATCTCGGACGAATCCTGCGTCATTTTCATGAACAGGCTAAGCCGACCGGCGCCGTTTGCCACGGCCCGGTCGCCCTGCTCTCCAGCAGGCTCGGCGTACCGGAGCGAACGCCGTGGAGCTACGCCGGTTATCGCATGACCAGCGTTACGAAAAGCGCGGATAAATTCGCGGAATGGTTCGGATCGGTCGACGGCGAATTGCCATACTACGTAAACGAAGCGCTCGAAGCCGCCGGCGGAATTCTGGAACACACCTTCCTGCCGGCGGGCTCGCTCGTAGTCGAAGATCGCGAACTGTTAACGGGCCAGGATCCGTTCTCCGCCGACCTCTTCGGTCGGCGCTTCGTTGAAAAGATCCAGGCGTATCTGATCGAAATTACTCGACCGTAATGTTTACAGAAGCGGAAAGCGCTTCGCCGTAGGATTCGTGAGCGCCGTTCGCGAATTGCAGAGTCAGTTTATATTCGCCGGGCGTCAGCTCCAGCTCGGCTTCGGTCTGGCCTTTGCCGTAATGACGATGGGTTTCGTCGTTCGGAATCACTTTGCCCGACGACATCGCGCCCTGGTTGATCAGAATGTGATGATGGCCGGTGCCGGCCACAATCTCGCCGGCCGGTTTGACTTCCATACCCCGGACGCCCATCTCGACTTTAACGGGACTGGAGACCGTGTCGCCGTTCTTGAGATTCTTGAAAAAGACTTCGGCGGCCGCCTCTTCTCCGCCGCGGCCGCCGCAGGCGACCACGCTCAGGGCCAGGATCGCCATAGTCGTCACTGTGGAAACGGTCGAAACCAGTGCGGCGCGCTTCCGGGTTAATGATAATAGTGTACGGTTCATAAATACAAAGCTATAACGCGGCGTCGGGAATGTCCACAGGGATCGCCGGAAATTGAAAAGAAATTCCGACTTGTTCGCGCGTACTCGCGGAGTAATTCTGGCGGGATTTCCGGAGCAGGCTCATGCAGCGCATCGCACGCAGAATCTACGATATCATCGAAACCGGCCGCGCCGGCGACCGTCTGAGCCGAATATTCGACGCCTGCCTGATCAGCCTGATTGTATTGAACGTGACCGCGATCGTACTGGAGTCTTTCCAGGAGCTGAACGCGGCGTACGCGCCTCATTTCCACGCATTAGAGATCTTTACAATCGTCCTGTTCACCCTTGAATACATTCTACGCGTGGCCACCGCGAATTTCGCTTATCCGGAGCTCGGGCCGATCGCTTCGCGATTGCGCTGGATCTTTTCGTTTTCCGGATTGGTGGATTTGCTGGCGATCCTGCCCTTCTATGTTCCGCTGTTGATCGCCTTCGACCTGCGCTTTTTGCGCATGATTCGCGTGCTGCGGCTCTTGCGCATACTCAAGCTGCGGCGCTACTCCCACTCGATTCGCATTATCGGCCGCATCTTAAACGATAAAAAAGAAGAGCTGTTAACCGCGCTTTTCATCAGCACGATTTTGATGATCATCGCGTCCACGTTTATGTACTATCTGGAACACGAAGCGCAGCCCGACGCCTTCCCGAACGTCGTGGCGACGATGTGGTGGGCCGTGGCGACGCTGACGACCGTCGGCTACGGGGACATCTTCCCGATCACTTCCGCGGGCAAGGTCTTCGCCGGAATCATTTCGGTGATCGGCATCGGGATTATCGCGCTGCCGACAGGCATTCTCAGCGCCGCGTTCATCGAGCAGTTGCAGAAAGAGAAGGCCGAACGCGAAGCCGGCCAGGGGCAGCGTTATTGCCCGCACTGCGGGGAAAAGCTCTGATCTATATCACAGTATCGTCGACGAATACGAGTATCCCGCGGTTTCCGGCTCCGGCAGTTCTTGACCGCTCCGACCGCTTCGCGCGCAATTAACGAAATGGCCGCTTCGCATACTCCGCAATCCTCATCGTCCTCGGGCGATATATCGGACTGGCTTCGCAATAATTTTATCGCCGGGACCACGACCGCCGTCATTCTGATTCCTCAGAGTATGGCCTACGCGCTGGTGGCGGGCATGCCGGCCTATCACGGCTTATATGCTTCCCTGCTGCCTTTGATCGTATACACACTGATCGGACGCTCGCGGCAGCTGGCGATCGGACCGGGCGCCCTCGACGCGCTTTTGGTCGGCACCGCACTCAGCGGCGTCGCCGCCGTTACGCAGGAAAACTATACCGGCTGGGCGATGGTGCTGGCCTTAGAAGTCGCGGCGATTCAAATCGCGCTGGGCGCACTGCGCGCCGGCTTTCTCGTAAACTATCTTTCGCAACCCGTGCTTTCCGGCTTCACTTCGGCCGCGGCGATTCTGATCGGCTCAGGACAATTGCCGAATCTGCTCGGCTACGCTTCGGACGGCGCGAAGCACCCCGTGGATATGGCGCGGGCTTTCTGGAATCATCTGCACGAGATTCATTTACTGACCGCGGCGATCGGGCTGGGCGCGCTCGTCGCCCTCTTCGCACTCAAACGCGTTTGGAAATCCTTTCCGGGCGCGCTGGCAGTCGTGCTGATTGGAACCTTGTTAGTGGCGGGCCTGGGTCTGGATCAGTCGGGCGTCGGAGTGCTCGGCGAAATTCCGCGGGGCCTGCCGGCGATCTTCCTGCCTTCGCCCTCCGAATTGAATCTAAGCGTGAAGACTCTGATCGAGCTCTTTCCAGGCGCCCTGACCATCGCGCTGACCGGCTATCTGGCGATGATCTCGATCGCGCGCAATTTCGCCGACCGCAACGGCTACGAGATCAGCCCCGACCGCGAATTGTACGCCGCGGGCGCGGTCAACGCGGCGGCCGGCATCAGCCAGGGTTTCCCGATCGCCGCAAGCTTTTCGCGATCCGCGGTTATGGCGGCTTCGGGATCAACGTCGCGCTTCGCGCTCTTGTTTACGGCCGGCTGGGTGTTGTTGACGCTGCTTTTAATCACCGACTATTTGTATTATCTGCCGTCCGCGGTCCTGGCCGCGATCATCATCCAGGGCGTTTCGGGGCTGATCGATCTGAAAACGCCGCGGCGCCTGTGGATGATTAAGCGGGTCGACACCCTGCTTTTGATTCTAACTTTCGGGTGTACGCTCGCCTTCGGCGTCGAAGCGGGGATCTTGAGCGGCATCGGCGCGTCTCTGGCGGTATTTCTGTACAGTACCAGCCGCCCGCACACCGCCGAACTGGGCCGACTGGGCGACAGTATTCACTTTCGCAACGTAAAGAATTACGAAAACGCACGCACCATCCCCGGAATCAAGATCCTGCGCTTCGATTCGCAGATGTACTTCGGCAACGTCAGCTTCTTCAAAGATATGATGCGCGGCCTCGAAGACGAAACGGACCCGCCGCTGCATTCGGTGATCATCGACGGCTGCAGCCTGAATCAAATCGATTCGAGCGCGGACGGAACTCTGCACGCGATCGCCGATCGCCTGAAATCGCAGAACATCGAGCTGTACTTCGCGAGCCTGAAGATGCCCGTACTGCGAGTCATGCGCGCCTCGGGGCTCTTCGACAAACTCGGCGCGGATCGCTTTTATTTCGACGTGCACGAAGCCGTGCGCGCCTGCGAAGAACGTAATTCCGAATGACACAGCCGTGTCCGGCCGGACGATCCGCACCATGCAACCGATCGAAAAAGATTTCACGCGCTTCTCGTTTGAGCACGGCGGTTCCGCTTACCCCGTGTATCGCAGCGGAACGGGCCCCGGCATCCTGATCATTCACGAATTGCCGGGCATGTTTTTCGAGACGATCGTCTTCGCACGACGGCTGCGCGACGCGGGGTTTTCGGTTTATCTGCCGCTCTTCTTCGGACCGCCGGGGCGCAAATTCTCCGGGCCGGCGACGGCGGCTTATTCCCTGCGACTCTGCATCAGCCGCGAGTTTTCGTTATTCAAGCGCGAGCAGACCAGCCCGATCGTCGAATGGTTGCGCGCGCTCTGCCGCCGGGTGCACGCGGATTGCGGCGGTCCCGGGGTCGGAGCCATCGGCATGTGTTTAAGCGGCGGCTTCGCCATACCGCTGCTCGTCGAACCGAGTATGCTCGCGCCGGCTCTCAGCCAGCCTTCGCTGCCGGCCTGCATCTTCGCCCGCGGCGACGATAAAATCGCCTGCGCTCGCGCTCTCGACTGCGATCCGGAGGATCTGCGAATCGCGAAAGAGCGGGTCGCCGCCGAAGGGATTACGATCTCCGCCTTCCGGTTTTCGCACGATCGCATGGCTCCGCCAGAGCGCTTCGATCGCCTGCGCGAAGAATTCGGCGACGCCTTCGTGCCGTTCGTAATCGACTCCGGCCCCGAGAATCCCCACGGCTATCCGGAGTCCCACCACGCCGTCTTCAGCGCGCACTATTCGCATAAACCCGGCACGCCGACCCGCGAAGCCTTCGATCGCTTACTCGCTTTTTACCAGCGACGGTTGCTTTGAGACCGAAGCCGACGCTGCGGCCTCCCGAATGAGCGGCTCGAGATATTCGGCGATGGCCACACCCGCGACTTCGTTGCCGGCCGCGTTCCAGTGCATATCGTACGGCAGATGCAACAGGCGATGTCCGTGCTCGCGAAACGTCGGCAGCAGATCCAGGCAATTCCAGCCATGATTTTCGCACATCTCCCCGATTAAACGATTCGGACGATCCAGATCAAAACCGTCGCGACGCAGACCGTCGTAAGCGACCTGCGCTTCCCACTCGGCTTCGGATTGTTGTCCGCGCTGCGGAAATAAAACCACGCGCAACGGAGTGTCGCCGATCAACTTATGCGCGTCGACTAAATTGCGTTCGAAGGTCGCGTAATAGGGGGCCTGTAGAGTTTCATCTTTAATAAACAAACCGAGATTGTTCTGCGGAATCCACAGGCTCGCGCTGCCGAAAAAACGCGCCCGTCCCGACCAGATCGGCGTGGGTAACAGAACCGCGCGGACGCTCGAAACGATGCGCGAAGTACGCCGCACGCCTTTGATCAAATCGGAAGGGTCGGCCGGTACGTTCGAATCGAAATTCGCGCGATCGAGAAACGCCGACGGTACCCGCGCAAGAGGCGTTTTTGTCTGATCGAGGCCGTTTTTATGCAACGACGTTCCGAGATCGTTGCCCAGGCAGACGCCGTGAACGATCAGATCGGCGTCCCGGACCAGGCGGCTGTACTTTCGCAGGAAGGCTTTGAGCCCGTGTTGGTCCACCGTCATCGCAGAATAGATCTGCACGTCGCGATCCAGTTTGCGCTGTAGCCTCCGTTGCGCGACCGCGGCCGCGTATTCGTCCTGATCCGCGCGGTAGCCGACGGAAAAGGAATCGCCCAGCAATAAGATGCGAAATTCCCCCTCGGGTTTCGGGACGATCAGTTCCCGTTCCGCGCGAAAGCCGTGCGCATTCGTACGAATGCGTCCCGTGGAACCGTTTCCGAGAATCAACGGCGCATCCAGCCCGGGCTGCAATTGTCCGGGATTGCCCCGCTCTCCGATCGCCAGGGTGTCGGTAAAATCTATGATCCCGGTACTCGCACTGACGCCGGCGTAAGCATGCAGATTGCGACTCAAAAGGTACGCTTCCAGAGTCGCTACGGGAAATACGATCCAGGCCGCCGCCCAGGCCAGCCCGCGCAGAATCCGCGCCGGCCAGTTCGACGACGCGATGCCGGTCAGGCTGAACGCGAGTACAATCAACGCGATCCCGCCCAGGGTCAGGCGGGCGAAGAAGAAATCAACGCTGGCTGCCGCGGCTACGAGACCGCAACAGACCGCCAGCGGGCCGAGGGCGAAAAGAGGGCTGCTGCGGCCGGCTTTGCGCAGGCGATAGAGTCGATAAAACAGAGCCGCCCCGGCGAGAATGAGTCCCAATCCTACAAAAGCATGAGTGAGAAACTGCCGGGTCGAATAGAACAACGCCAGTTTCTGCAGGCGTTCATAGATCAGCAGGTCCGCAACGGCCAGCAAGATGAAACCGAATATAAAGAGTGTAAACAACCCCGCAAGCTGCAGGGATGTCAGCTGGAATCGAGTAAACATGCGACAGGCTCTGCATGCGGCCTAACAGTTTTCAAACACTTTTCCGGCGGCACCCTATCCATACATGGGAGACTGTACCAAAAAAACGTAGATTTCCGGCCGGTCCCCCGTCTAATCCGGCTATGATTAAGAAATCCCTGAACCTCCTGCTATCCATTCTGCTCGCCCTGGCCGCCGCTGGCGCTCTATCCGCCTATGACCGCAAAGACGCGCTCAAAGACTGGGTCGACGCTGACACCTGCAACGCGCGCTGCGAGAAGGCCGAAGACTGCATAAATCGCAAAGGCGACGCCGGTCCTGAAGGTCGCACCGCCTGTAGCGAAAAGTGCATCGATCTATGCGATACGATTGGCGAAGAAAAGGGCGAATTTGATTGAAATGAGCTCCACCGGACGCTGCGGCCGGAAGCGAACCGCGCCGCGATCGCTTCCGGCCTGCGAGCGTTAGTTTCAGCGCGCCTGGCGACGTTCCAGGCGCTCTTTGCTCTCCGCGTACAGCTCCGCGTCGAGCTCGATCGGCGCGGCCGGCAATTCACGCACCGGATCGATCACTCCGCGAATCAGGGCGCAGCGACTCAGCTCGCCTTTCGAAGCGATCTCCATGGGATTGTAAAATCCGAAACGCTGCTTGAAGATCGCGTTATAATCCCGGGCGCCCTCCGGCCCGCGGGCCTGGACTTCCAGGATCGCGTCGCGTTCCGACTCATACCACTGCAACAATTGCCGCACGCGCTGCGCCCCATTTTCGAAAGGTCCGCCGTGGCTCGGACACAGGACGAAATCCGGAGCGAGCGCCATCAGCGCCTCTAACGAAGCGATCATATCCGGTACCGAAGTTTCGTAAAAGGCGTTTGGAAGTTTCGGGGCGAGATAGAGATCTCCGCTGAGTACGAATAACCGCCCTTCGGATTCAACGGCGAAGGATTTATGTCCGACCGTGTGACCCGGCGTATCGATCATTCGAAACTCAAGACCGCCCGCACGCCACTCCGACGCGGGCAGCGTATCGAGGGCCGCGATTTCCAGGTCGCGAAACGCTCCGACTTCGCCCCAGAAAGCGACCCGATACTCCGGGACGACGTAGCCGTCCCGGATAATTTCGATATGTTCGCGCGGCGCGAAAATCGGCAGCGGACCGAAGGCGGCGACGAGCGCCGGCAGACCGCCGATGTGGTCTTCGTGCTGATGAGTGAGCAGAATGCGGCCCGGCGGATCGTCGCGCAGGGCGTCGACGAGATAGGGCGCTCCGGGCTGGCTCCCGCTATCGAACAGCGTATCGCCCAGACGATATACGTTGACCTCGGAGGTGCCGGCTTTGCTTCCGGGAATCGCTTTTACGAAAGTATATTTGCGAAACGGACCGACCTGCGATTGGATCAATTGCGACTGAGCGAGCGCCATGACGAATACGCCGAATCTGGCGCAGGCCCTGCCCGCTTCAATTGTTTTCGGGGCGGGCCGTAACGCGCTCCGCGATCCCGGCCGAGTCCGCGCGGCTCAGCCGCTCGCGACAGCGTGCGACACGGCCGCTTGCGCTTTCGCGGGGATCAGACTCATCGCCCGTTCGCTGATCGCCGTGATCGTCAGCGAAGGATTGACCCCGATATTCGCGGAGATCATCGAGCCGTCGCATACGAGTAGATTCTCATAACCGAAGACGCGGTTGTTTTTATCGATCACGCCTTCTTCCGGCGTCGCGCCCATCGTCGCTCCGCCCAGAATATGCGCGGTAGTGGGGATGCCGGCCAGGGTTTCGCTGAGCATCACATTCGGTTTGCCGCCGAGAATCCGCGAATAGCCGTCGGCCAGTCCTTTCGCTTCGGGAATAAACGCTGTCGGAGCCGGGCCGCGGTCCATTCTGGTTTTCATTCCGAAGAGACCGCGCTTGAAACGCAGAGTGCTGTCGATGGTTTGCATAAACAATAGAATATTAGTGCTCCGGGCCCAGTCCCGCACGAATAACACCCGCAGACTTTTGAGCGGCTCGCGCAAAAAATTCGAAGCGATGCGAGCGATGCGTACGAGCACGTTGCGGCCATAGCCCATCGGCCAGAACAACAATCGCCAGAAACCGGAGCCCTCCGAATATCGCACCACTTCCAGATGGGAGTCCTCGTCCGTATGCAGGATCGCGCCGATCGCGACGCCTTCCGAAAGACGGCGCTCGTTCCGTTCGTGGGCCGTGACCGCGATCAACGCTTCGCTATTCGTGCGGATTTCGCGGCCCACGGCGTCCGAAAGCCGCGGTAGCGACTTTCGTTTCAGCGCAAGCAATAGATCGATCGTGCCCAGAACGCCTCCGGCGAATACCACACCCCGCGCACGGATCTCGCCTCGGCGCCCTGCTCCGGCAAACCAGGCGGTCGCTCGTTTCCAGCGAAGCAGATAGCCGTCCGAACCGTCCGGCGCGTTTAATGGAACGACGTCGTACGCAAGCGACTCGGGCTGGATCACGGCCCCCAGTTTTTCCGCCAGATACAGATAATTTTTATCGAGTGTGTTCTTCGAATTATAGCGGCAGCCCAGCATACAGCCCCCGCAGAAACGACAGCCTGTGCGATCCGGGCCTTCGCCCTGGAAATAAGGATCCGGAACGGTCACCCCCGCTTCGCCGAAATAAACCGAAACCTTTGTCGGCTGAAAGAATTCCCCTTTACCAATCTCGTCTCCCAGTTGTCGCAACGCGCGATCGCCGATTTGCAGCCTGGGATTCGGAGTCGCCCCGAGCATCGTCTGCGCGGTCTGATAATGCGGTCGCAGCTCGGCCTCCCAATCCGCGAGATGCGCCCACGATTTCGCGCGAAAGAATCTGGATTTCGGCACTGGCAGAGTATTCGCGTAAACCAGCGAACCACCGCCGACTCCGACCCCGGAAAGAATCGCGACGTGGCGAAAGAAGGTCATCTTGAAGAGACCGAAGAATTTCAGCGCGGGCAACCAGAGCCAGCGTCGCAGATCCCAGTTGCTTTTAGGAAAATCGTCGGCCTGCAGGCGTTTGCCTTTCTCGAGCACCAGCACCCGGTATCCCTTCTGAGACAGCCGCAAAGCCGCGACCGATCCCCCGAAGCCGCTGCCGATAATTACATAATCGCAGTCAAATTTCTCTTCCATTTATCCGCTCCACTGTATAGATTCGCCGGCGAGTCACGTCGCGCCGGCCGCCCCGGTTCTGCGACCGCACATTCGCCATCAGGATGGCACAGGCCGACGGCGAATGATTGGATAGACTGGACAGGACCCGCGATTGAGTCCCGGCGGCCGGCAGGCGATCTGTCCATTTTATCCAATACAGCGGGCGAAGGATGTGTCAGCCTGGGATTGAGCGAGCTGCGGCGAAAGGCGCGATCGCGTATTGAGCTGGATAAAGATGAGTCACCTGATCTTCGTCAAACAACAGGCTCCCGGCCCCGGGCTGGCGTTTTGCATCGAAACGTACTGGGAAATTCGCGTCCGGAATCTGAGCGCCGATCCCACCGAAAATCGAATTACTCCCCACGGCCGGCCGGAAATTCTCTTTAATCTCGGCAGTCCAATCGCCCGCGAGAACGTGGATTTCAACCACGACACCAGCGCCCGCGCGATCGTTTACGGACAACAGAAGGGATCCATCGGTCTGCGATCGCTTCCGGATTTTCACCTCTTCGGAGTGCGGTTCAAAACCGGCGGCCTCTTTCCTTTCGCGGGCGGTACGCCGCTCCGCGAAATCACCAATCGCACCCTGGACCTCGAGGAGTTGTGGCCCGGGCGCGCGGACCAGGCTCTGGATCAGATTCGTGGCGCGAAAGACTTCGCCGAACGCGTCCGGCTGATCGAATCCATTCTGAGCGCCGTCCTGCGCGAAAGATACGAAGAAGATCCCCTGTTGAATTCAGTCCTGAAGCAACTGCACCTGACTAACGGCAATATTAGAATCGAATCGCTCGCGGAGCGTCACAGCATTCATCACCGCCGGCTCAATCGCCTGTTCGAACAAAAAATCGGCGTGGCTCCGCGAGTTCTGGCCCGAATTCTGCGATTTCACAACGCCTTCTATTCCATGAATGCGCGCGGCCATTATGATCTGGCTGCGATTCTCGATCAGGGCTTCTACGACCAATCGCATTTCATAAATGAGTTCAAATATTTCGCCGGCGAAAGTCCGAAAGCCTTCTTTTCGCGAGAACAGAGTCTGGCGAAGCTCTTTCGCCAGCGACTGAAATTTGATCCGGCCAGCGGGCCGTCTCCGGAAACGGAAGCGGCCGATCTCCGGACGTGATGGATGCCGTTCCGCAAAGGCCCCCTCCGAAATATGCGCTCGAAACCAGTTTGCGGGAGTCAGCCAGGCGCTCACGCTGCAAAGGAAACACAGCGCCGTCGCTCCGGGAGTCATCGAATGTCGAACCGGAAATCGTCGCGACCGAAGGATTCTGATTCGTCACCTCGGAGATTCGATCACCAATGGGGTCGGCTTCCCGGGCTCCTGGGGCTTCCGTCCGTTTTATACCCCCCGGAATGAGATCCGTGCCTGAAAGAATCCTCCTGTCCGTCAACACTGAGCGTAACCACGCCGGAGGCGGTCGGCTCAACTTTAGACGCTACGAACGACAGGGAGGCGTTTCAGTACCCATGAACGAAAGTCGGCGGCGGGAAAGCTCCCCCGGCGCCCTCCAGTTCCGTCTGCCCGGCACCGGCGCTGTCGTCCAGACGATACAGGCGCTGGGTACTCGTGTCGGCGGCGAAAATACGGTCCTGATCGTCAATCGCCAGCCCACGCGGATCAACGAAGGCGGTTCCCAGAGAGCCGTCGTACTCTGTTTGATTCGCGCCGCTCATATCGTCGAAGCGGTAGAGCCGATTGCGATTAAAATCGGAAACGTAGATGCGATCTGCGGAATCCAGGGCGACATTAAAGGGCCCGCCGAAAGGCGTGCCGGTCCCGCCGTTGTACGTCACCTGCCCGGCTCCGCTCATATCGTCATACCGGTACAAACGATCGAGGCTCGTCGAGAGAACATAGATCCGCCCCGCGGTGTCGGTGGCTACGCCCTGCGGATTGGTCCAGCCGTCGCTGAGCTCGACCTGATTTGTACCGCTCATATCATCGAAACGATAGAGCCGCGTGAGCATATTATCGGTCACATAAATGCGATCGTTGCGATCGAGGTGCACTGCCCGCAGCCGTGCGAAGGACGTCCCTGCTGAGCCGTCGTATTCCACTTGATTCGCTCCTGTCATATCGTCGAAGCGATACAGCCGGTCAGTGCCCGCGACGTAGATGCGCCCGAGAGAATCCGTAGCGACGCCGGCTGGATTTACGAACGGATTACCCAGGGTCGAGCCATCATATGTGAGTCGAGCGCCGCCTGCTATTCCCTCCAGGCGAATCAATACGTCGGCAGCAGCGTCGGTCAAAAGGATTCCGCCAGTGGACGCCGCCGGCACCGAAACGGACGGCGGCGCAAGGGCAGCCAGCAACCAGAAGCCTGCGATAGGATCCGCGTCCGGGGGTTCGAGAGGTACCACGCCCGTAATCGGATGTCCGTAAGAACACCGGCCGGCCAGTACGCAAACGCAAAAGAGTCCCGCACGCCACAGCGCGCCCCCCTTCCACCGCGAATTCCGATCCTGCATCCCTGACACGGATCCGAGCCTAACCCGCAGGTCTGGAAGAGTCGCCTCGCCTCATAAGGTGAGACTCTTTTTTCGGGAATGATCGGGATACCCCGGGAAATATTATTCGGCGCGGGAGACGTCGTCCGGAGCCCGCTTAAGATATTGCGTGCGGTACTCTCGGGGTGTCACATCGAGCTCTTGCTGGAAGAACCTATTGAATGCCGCTTTCGATTGGAAGCCAGCCTGGTAGGCGATGCGCAGGATCGAAAGAGCCGACGCGTCTGGATCCCTTAACAGGCGGCGCGCTTCCTGGAGTCGGTAGGAGTTTATGAATCGATAAAAATTGCAGCCCAATTCAGAGTTAATGACCATGGAAAGATGGTGGGCCGGCACCCCCAGCTGTCGCGAAAGTCCGGCGAGCGAAATGTGCTCGTCCAGATAAGGTCGTTCGCTATCCATATGCAGCCGCAGTCTGTCGAGTATCTTCCGCCGCTCATCCGCCGGGAGGCTCTGCCTGGAGTATTTCTGCCCGGACGGCGCCTGCGAAGCCGGGGCCTCCGGGGCAGCCTCTTTCAACGCGAAGGTCTCGGGCCTGCGAATGATATAATACAGGACGAAATAGGTAAGCAGCAGGGCGATGAAACCTTCAACGGGTGTGACCGGAAACTGAACGGGTAAGAATAGAGTGCCGAGCACCAGAAGCAGATTCGCCGCGTAGATTCCGGCGTGAAAGATGAGCAGCGCCCTTAACCACATCAGTCGGCTTCGGTAGTCGCCGGCGTACCGGTCCTTGTACAAGCGCAGGGCTGCCCTGGCCGACCACAAGGCGGCAACAATAAAGCCCGTGCCGTAGATCGAAAAGAAGACCAGCAATGCGCGAGTATAATCACCGACGATCCCGCTGTGAGCGACGATGTGCGCGACGGAGCGAAACTCCGGCACGAGCACGAAGAGGACCGCATGAATTATAAATAAAGCGGGCGCTGGTACAAAGAACCAGAGCCCTGCGCGTGAGGGCGGCTCCGCATCCGGGAAGAGAACGGCGCGAGAATACAGATATAACAGCGGCCCCTGACTTGCGGCCAGAGGGAATGCGACGAAAGGCAAGGAGACGATCAGCGGCGATTCGGCCTGCAGCAAGTACCGCAGTAGAAAAACCAGCGCATGGATTCCCAGAACGGCGGCCAGCAGTCGCCGATCCCTGCGGGGCGGGCCGGCCAGAAAGAGCAAAACGGCCAGAAAGATCGCCACGCCGAAGCTGATGATCGAAATTGCGCTGGAGAGTTCCGTCATCGCGGATCAAAACCAGGCGAACGCGAACCCGAGCGCAACCGCCAGATAGCCTGCCAGACCGAAAAGCGAAAGCAGGCTCAGTGTCATGCACACGCCGCGCAGCGAAGTATTGCGCGAAAGATAAGCGTACGTATAACCCAATCGCGCGAGACCGAAACCCGCCAGCCAGACGACACTCGCCGCGACCGGCGGCGAAGCGAAAGCGAAGAGTAACGCGAGCGGCGCGAAATAAACGACGTTCTCGGTTGTATTGCGATGCGCGTTATGCCGGCGCTCGAGCTCCGCGATGCCTTCCGGGGATGCCTGCGCCGGATCCAGATCGCTTTCGCGCCACTCTTCGGGCGTAGTGCGCAGCTGGTACTTCAGCCTCGTCAATTCCGTCGTCGTCATCAACCAGGCGTGATTGATGACCAGCAATACGAAGGCGATGGTCAGCATCGCAAAGACGAAGCGCCCGGGCACGCTGATATCGAGAGGCGAAACGCCGAAAACCACCAGGTTGATCGCCAGACCGACGATGGCAATCGCGAACGGATACAGAATTACGATACGCCGGACCCGGCTCCGCGAATCGCCGGCGGGTGAAGCTTTATCGGGTTCGGAGTCTGTCATCAGATGAACAGGCTTTCGCCGGGCCGACAATTACGCAAGACGAAAGCCTGTGACGCTTATGCGGTACGGACTTCGCACATCGGGTCGCCGCTTGCATTCAGCACTGACCGCAACCTTCGCTGGTGGATTCCGCGAAGGTCTGATATGCGGCCGGGTTGTTAGCCGCGTCGAGTACGATCACATTGAAATAGTACTGAGTCACGGATTCCAGCAGACCCTCGGTGGATTGCGAGGTGATCCCCGCCGCGAAATCTCCGACCGGCGAACCGTTTAATTGAGCGTCCGCGATCGTGCTGATATTGTCGGCTGTAGAAAAGTACAGGCGATAACGCAGTTCCGCCTGAGGCGTGACATCGTCGGTAGCCGCGCTCCAGCGTAGCGTCATCCCGGCACCGGTAATGTCGATCGCGGAATCAAAAACACCGCCATTGCCCGGCACAGGCGGGTTCGAATCCAGGGAGGCTGGCACCAGTCCGGAATCACGAGCGGCTCCCAGCACCGCGTACAAATCCGCATCCGAAACGCTGCCGTCTTCGTCTTCTTCGGAGCCGCCCAGAGCCGCCGCAAGGGGACTGCTGGAATCGCTCCAGGCCGGATTGGTGAAACAGGCCGGAAGCGCCAGCAGAGCGGCGTTCGTTACGAGACATAAGAGCATATATGACCAGCCGCCCGAGTTCATCCTAACGGAACTCTAACACCCTGGACAAAAAAACGCAAGCGAAGAACCCTGCGATGCCTGCCAAAAGCCCGGCAAAATTCGCAAAATCAGATCCGGAAGCGATCGGCAAATCAGTATTCACCCGCCAGGAGGGACAGCCTCGCAATACGTTCACGCTTAATCGGCGAATCCCACTCCGCGTTCGAGAAGTCTTCAATGCGATAGGCCCCGCTGGTATAATTGCCTTCCCAGTTCGGGATTGTACGCCGATCCGGACCGGTCGATTCGATTTTCGCCAGCAGTTCGTTCACCTCTTCGGGAGATTTCGTTAGATCCAGAGGATCGAGCGGCCCCGTATCCTGAATGCCGCGCAGTCCGACCAGCTGGTACGGACCCGGCGCGTTCTGGTCGTGAAAGATTTTCCCGAAGAACTGCAACTCCACGGTCTGCGAGCCGGCCGCCAGCCGGGCATCCGTACGGGAAATCCCGACCGGACCCTCTTCATTAAAGAGATTCGCTTCGATGGTATAACGACCGGCGTAGCGCACATTCATCTGCACGACGATCACAAGGGAGCCGTCTACGATTTGCTCGGACACAACGCCCCGGAATCGCGCCGGGGCGATCGGGGAGGAGAAAAAGTGAGCTTTCATTGTATGCGTGAACTCTTCGTTTTCAGCCGGGAGGGCGAAGTCCACGGTCAGTTCCATGTCTCCCCAGTCATCTTTACGCGGGACGTACGTGAACCGGTACGTATAGTCGTTCGCTCTGTCGCCTTCCGTCACGACTGGCTGCTCGGTATTGAATTCTTTCTCATCGAAATAGCGCACCAGTCGGAAGTTTTTGACTACGATCGACACACCCGGACTGTCATCAGCGGATGGATTCGCCGAATCACTCCCGGCGAGTCCCTGGCAGCGCAGAGTCACCTGCATCTGCTGCCCTTCCGTGACAGTGTGGTTCAGCGGTTGCAACAGACAGCTGTGCCGCGGTTGCGTAATTTTACCGTCCGGCGCGATGATCGGCATCGGCTGCGGCGTCAGTGGAATCCACTGATGTTCGATCTGATCGGAGTAACTCGCTTTAAGCGGTCGCGAGTCGGGCGGATACTGAGCCCAAATTCGATAGTGTTCGAGTACCTGCGCGTAGCCGACTTCGCCTCCGGTTCCGTCGACCAGAGAAGCGTCATCTCCAGCCTGGTGGTACTCCAGCGTGGGGTCCGTCGAGTGTCGTACAATCTCGTCTTCGTCGGCGAGACCGGGACCGGCGCTATTGTTCGTAAGAAATACGATCAGCAGAAGCAATAACACCGTCGTCACCGCGCCCGCCAGGATAACAATCTTCTTCATGAATGTGCCCCTTCAACGATGAAACCGGCCCGTTGCGACTAGACCGGCATCCTCCCAGGACCGCCGGGTCCGGCCGTTCGGCGAACGTCCGGATCCGGCGTCTTGAGATAATCTATAGATCAAAGCCCACTGACGGTGTACTTTTGTTGGCTCAGAAACTCCGAGTGCTTCACCTTCACGCCACGTTTGCTATGTAGTGGATGCACGTGGTGTCCCTCGAACGGCGCATAATATTTCCTTTTCCTGTTCCAGATAGGGCCGGTCAATTTGGAGTAGCCGCCGCACTTGCTTAATGTTGCGGCTTTGCGATAACCGCACATCGAGTGCATGGACAGCGCTGTATCATGCTTTCCTTTCATAATCCAGGAGAGCGGGTGGAACCGCGACTTCTTCACATTTCCGGCAATATGATAAAACGGCACGCCGTTGGTTTGATTATGATCATACGCCTTACGAGCCTTACTGACAGTCAGAATGCGAACCGCGTCAGTAAAGACTAATGTCTTATCGAGGAGAAGTCTGACAAAAGGGTTAAACCCTGTTATTGTTTTAAGAATCCCGTCGCCCAGGCTTGCCAGCTCCGAACCGCCGGAGGCCGAGACGATGGACGACACGTACTCGATGTTGTAGTAGTTCGTGCGATTGAATTTCGCCACGACGTAGCCGGTGACCATGCCGCCCATTGAGTGATTCACGATGCGGCAGGCTTGTCCCTGGTCGCGTCGACAAAAATTGTTCAGGATCTGCAACAGACGGGTGGCGCCGCGTGTGCTACCCTGTTTGAGCGGGTCCTTGCGTCCGTCATAGCCGACATGCACTATGAGGCGGTTATCCTCTCTGGCATCCTGGGTTTCCCAGTATACGGGGCACTCGACTTGAAACTGGCATTCGAGGGTGCCCAGCTGCTTGGTCGATAGATTAAAACCGTGTACATAGATCACGGTCGGGCCGGTCAGTTCCCCCATCGCCGCGACCGGCGCAAGCGGTGCCGCGACCACCAGCAGGCCGAGGCCCAGGGCCGGAACCCATAGTTTTCGTTTCAATTTCATTGGTTACACTCCATTCTATTCTATATTTCACCCGCGCAGGCAGGTGGTTTTCACGTCGTCTGCGACGTCTGTCTTTCACTCAAAGGCGATATGGAGTAGCGCCGCAACGCGTACGCGAATGCCAGGCCGGAAAAGTCGCTAAACCCTACCCCCCGGTAGAGTTTACCGATTTCAGAATTTCGAACCCGGGTCGCGCCGGTGCGCCGGCAGCGAGACGACCCGCCGTGCCAGTCCTGAGCTCAGACATTATCGGAAATGTAACACTATGGCGCCGGGCGAAGTTCGAAAGGGGGATCTTCACCACCTGGAGTGGCGACCTGCGAACGACGGCGGGACACCGTCAAAGACTATCCATCACAGCCACGAAGACCGCGACTCCTACGGCCAACCAGATAGCCAGCCACTCTTTCTGTTTCAGTTTGCGCTGTTTGTGCTTTTTTCGCTTCTGCTTCTGTTTCTTGCCGGTCACTCTGATACCTCCGCAATCGCCTTACTATAGGATCGCGAATGGGAAGCTGGCGGGGCGAGCGCAAAATTCGGCCGGCCTTCTGGAGCGGGCGAAACCTACCCGATCGCGGACGGCATAAAAAAACCCGCGAAGCTATTCGCGGGTTTTGAATTGAAAGATTTAGAATCGGGCCGAATCAAACCCGGGCAGGGTTGGAGTCGACTATCAATACAATTTCTTCAGTTAACTTCGTCGATTCGATTGAATCAATCGAATATCCTCACCCCTCAAATGCTTTCACATTTGAGGGCAAAGTAATATGGTCAAGCCTCACGTCATATTAGTATCACTCGGCTGAATGAGTTACCCCACTTACACCTGTGACCTATCAACCTCGTAGTCTTCGAGGCGACTTCAGGGACCGAAGTCCAGGGAGATCTAATCTTGGGATGGGCTTCCCGCTTAGATGCTTTCAG
>CBDEUV010000002.1:0-4732500 GCA_965243385.1 Leptospirales bacterium | reverse complement strand
CGACGCGCAACACGCGTGGTTGGTCGCGCTCGTGCTGGAACTGGAATGGGTTCTGAACCGCGAGACGGCCGACGCCGACCGGCGCATTCAGGCGATTATCACTCACGCCGGAAACTATGCGGCCGAGCACTTCGCGGTCGAAGAGGAACTCTTTAAGAAGCTGCACTACTCCGACGAAGTGAACCATGTCCGCAGCCACCGCAATTTCGTCAAAACCGTGGACCGCCTGTCAGGCGAAACCAGAACGCGCGACGGCGTGCGTAAACTCTATCGCCTGCTGCGACTGTGGCTCGTGCATCATATTCAAACCGAGGACAAGGGTTACGCGGATTATTTTAAGAAGCGCAAGCTCATGGACGAAGCGAACGCGTTCTTCGAGGAGATCAACGAAGAGCGGCCGGTTCTGGACGAGAGCCGGCTACGACTGCTCGAAATCGTATCGGGCGCCGGACGCGACGTGGACGTTACCACTCCGGAGATCCTGCAGGAAATCGCTTCGTTATGGCGCCGATTGAATTTGCAAATCGGAGTCCCTCTCGTAGATATTCAGCATCTCTGGTTGATCAAAATGATCGTCGGCATGGACGCGGCGATGGGCGACTCGCAACTGACCCGGGACGCCGTACTTGCCCAGACGATCAACGAAGCCGTGGCTTATATCGATATTCACTTTCGCACGGAAGAAGAGCTGATGAAAGTGATCGGCTACGACGATACGGCCAGACACGAGGCCACCCATCGGAAATTCGAAGAATTCGTGCGAAAGCGCCGCGCCGACCTGGTCGGCGGCAATCGGCGGGCCGCGATGACTCTGGTCAACGATCTGCGCTCCTGGCTGACGAACCACATCGCCATTGAAGACAAGAAGCTGGCGCAATTCTATCGGGACAACCAGGCCGCGGCCCTTGCATTTTCGAAAGAAAGCATTCTGTCCGGCAAGGCGAAGGTTCGTAAGAACCAGCTCAATCTATATACGACCATTGTCAAAAATGGTGCGTGAGCGTCCGCTTCCAGCCGTGCTGACCTGCCGGGGCTGTCCGGGTCTTCCGGGAGCCTGTTGCGAGGCCCGCTGATATCGCGATTTTCGGCGGTTTCGCCATTCGAATCCGGCTTATAGACCTTGACAGCAAGTCGTCGAGAGTTTCCAATCCGACCCGATGTTTTCCTCCGTCATCGAGCGAATCCAGCGCATGCTTCGCGCCTGGCGGCTGGCCATCGAACGCGACCCGGAACGGATTCGCGCGGGGCTGAACCGTATTTTTCCCATCGCGCTCGGCCTTGTGCTTTCGGCGACCGTCGCCGTGGGCTGGCCGACGGCGCCCGCGTCGCAGGCCGCCGGACCGACCGATATACAAAAGAAAAGCGCAGCCCCGGATCCGGAACCGATTCGCCCGATTCCGTTAGAGGTCGAGGTGGACGCCCAAAAAGTAGCGCTCGGCGACCGCCTGTTTCACGATCCGAATCTCTCGCGGGACGGCAAGATCTCATGCTCGAGCTGCCACGATTTGCAAAAAGGCGGCACGGACCGCCTGCCCCGCTCCCTGGGCATCGACGGCCAGGAAGGCGTCATCAATTCGCCCACGGTCTTTAACGCGGAGTTCAATTTTCGCCAGTTCTGGGACGGGCGAGCAGCGGATCTGAAAGAACAGATCGACGGCCCCATGAACAATCCCCTGGAAATGGGCTTCAACTGGAAGGATCTGATGCAACGCCTGCAGGCGGACCAGGCCTATATGGAGCAATTTCTCCTGGTATACGGCGCCGATCCAACGCCCGCTCTGGTTCGCGACGCGATCGCCGAATTCGAGCGGTCGCTCTATACGCCCAACGCGCGCTTCGATCGCTATTTGCGCGGCGATACGGAGGCGATTAGCGACGAAGAATTAGCCGGATACGGGCTCTTCAAGCAGTACGGCTGCATCGCCTGCCACCAGGGAACCAACGTGGGCGGCAATATGTTTCAGACCTTCGGCGTGCTTGGCGATTATTTCGCGGATCGCGAAGCCCGAAATCCAGGAAAACGACGTCCGGAGCTGGATAAGGCCGACCTGGGCCGCTTCAACGTGACGGGTCGCCCCGAGGACCGACACAAATTCAAAGTTCCTTCGCTGCGAAACGTCGAACTCACCGCTCCCTATTTTCACGACGGTTCGGCCGACACTCTGGAAGCGGCCGTGAAAATCATGGGCCGCTATCAATTGGGCGTTACGCTGCCGGAACGCGACGTGCGCTTGCTGGTCGCTTTTTTGAAAACCCTCACCGGTGAGTACGCCGGACGCGAGCTTCAGAACGATTCGGCGAAAGTCGGGGGCGCAAACGCGCTCGACGCTGTTCAGGAGAATGACTGACCGCCATGAACTCGCTGGATTCCGCTTCCCCCGGCAAACGACTGTTTTCGCGCCGCGCATTTCAATTCGCGGCGTGGACGGGTGTCGTACTCTTGATGCTCGTGCTCTACGTGAATTCGACCTCCGGCCGTCTGGACCGGCACGATCAAATCCTGGGCGCGATTCGCGCGATCAAAGAGCAGGACGCTCTCTTGAATCAAAGCCTGCTGAAATCGCGTTCGTACCTTGAGCAGAGTTATGATCCCATGAACGCCGCGATCGCCGAAATCCACCAGGCGACCGACTTGCTGCGCAAGCCGGAAACAGGCGTCTACAAAAGCGGCGACGCGGACTTCGATCGCGCCTTCGAAGATTACGAAATCTTTTTCGGTACGCGTAAAAAGCTCATCGATCGCTTCAAATCCGGCAATTCCGTCTTGAAAAATTCTCTGTACTATTTTCCGCAATCCGTCAAACGGGTGAACCAGCTGACCGGCGGTCGAACGGCCGGCGTACTCAACGATCTATCCCAGGCGGTGTTATTATACAACGTTACCGGCGAAGATGATATCAAAAGCTCGATGCAGGCCAGCGTGGCGCAACTGCGCCGGCAGGCGGCGGAGGAAGCACCCCCGGTGCGCCGCGAATTGCTCGTTCTGGTCCGCCATACGGTCAATATCATCGACCGCAAATCCGAAGTCGACGGTTTGCTGCAGCAGACCATTCTCGGCCCCGGCTCGCGTCTCAACGACAATTTGTTCAACGCCTACGCGGCCCGACATACGCGAGAGTTGTTTCGTACGAATATCTTTCGCCTCCTGCTCTTCGCCTTTTCGGTCGGCCTCTTGATGTATGTCGCACTGGTGATTCTGAAGCTGCGTCTGGCCGGAGTCGCGCTCGGCAACGCCAATTCGCGTCTGGCCCGATTAAACAACGCCTTCGAAAGATTCGTACCGGTGGAATTTCTACAATACCTGCATCGCAAGAGCATCGCCGACGTGCGACTCGGCCAATTCGCCCGCAGCCATATGACCGTACTCTTTTCGGACATTCGAGATTTCACGACGATCTCCGAACGCATGACGCCCGAAGAGAATTTCGATTTTATTAACAGCTATTTGCGCGAGATGGGGCCGATCATTCGCCGGCACGAAGGATTCATCGACAAATACATCGGCGACGCGATTATGGCTCTGTTCAAAGAGCCGACCGACCGGGCCGTAATGGCCGGAGTGTTGATGTTAAAGCAGCTCGAAGAATTCAACGCCAGGCGCGCCGCGGAAAACGACGACGCGATTCGCATCGGCATCGGTCTGCATACCGGCGAAATGATGCTCGGAACGGTGGGCGAAGAGCGCCGTATGCAGGGCACCGTCATCAGCGACGCTGTAAATCTCGCGGCGCGCCTGGAAGCGCTGACCAAAGAATACCAGGTGCCGCTGTTAATCAGCGAAGACACCCTGAGCGGCCTGCAAAATCCGGAAGCCTTCCAGACTCGCTTTATCGACAGAGTGGCGGTGAAAGGCAAGAGCATTCCCGTCAGCATCTACGAAGTCTTCGACGCGGATCCTCCGAAGGCGAGACTACTCAAGTCCCGCACGGCGTCGTCGATCACCGAAGCCTTCGCATTGTACGACGGGCAAAAAGATTTTCGCACAGCCCTTCAGAAGATCGACGCCGCGATCGAAGAATTTCCCGAAGATCGCATTCTTTTAATGCATCGCCGTCGCTGCGAAGTGGGTCTGGCCGGCGACACAACGTCGAACCAGCACGCGAATTCGATTTCGCCGCCGGGCGATTAAAGCTCCGCGATAATCGACAGATTGTACAGCAATAAAAAATCCAGTCCGTTATACTCGGTCGGCAGATCTTCCGGAGTGCGCTCCTGCAACGAACGGCTTCTTAAAAAACGGTGCGTTGATCGCCACCCCGGCGAGAACCCGTACGAGCTCGGCCCTTCCCAGGGTGAAGAATTCAGCATAGAAAAAACCCGTTCGCGCAAAAACGGTTCGTAAAACATCCACTCGATCGGCCGGCCGTGCAGCGCGACGTACGCGAGCGGATACGCGTACCAATCGTAGATGCCTGCGTAAAATACGAGCCGGTTCGCGGTGATTTCGTCCCAGCCGCGGCCGACAGCCGCCAGCGCCATCAACATGTGCAGATTGTCGGTATACGAGGTGCTTTCAACCAGCGGCCCGCCGATCAAGCCCGCGTCGGCGTACGGGATCAGCGCGAACCACAGCGATCGATCGATCGCCCCCTGGATATTGATCCGACCGAAGCTCATGGCCGAAACCGCTCGCGAAGCGCCGTAGGCAAAGGCGCGCGCGTCTTCGCCGCGGGTCACCCGCTTCGCGCACGCCGGATTTTCAATGCGCCACCCGTCGTCGCGCATCTTCGTAACCAAACGTTCGGCCAGAATTTCCGCCCACCAGCCAAGATCGACATTGCCCGCGACCACTCCGCTCATATAACGGCGTACGAAAGCCAGACCGAAGAGCAGATGATACACCTGGTCCTGGCTCATCTCCTTGTTATAAATCACATTGCTATTGACGAGATAGTTCTCGACCGTACCGGCGGTCTCGGTCTTCTGCGTGGGCGCGCTGAAATCCGAAATATACGTCGGTACGTTCGCGATCGTAAAATCGCCCGGCACGTCGTCGCGAATAAAGAATCCCGGCCGATCGATCGCGCTCAGACCGCAGGGTACTGGCGTCGCGAAGGCCGCCTCGCCCTGCTGGTCCAGGCGTTCGAGCGCCGCCAGCGCGAAATACAATTCCGACTGCGCGTTGCCGAGTGCGCTGAATGGCTCGACGACCGATGGATTCGGCGCACCCGGAATGACGGGCAATCGACCGTTCGCGATCAAATGGTGTTCGGTGGCCAGCACCGCCATGTACCAACCGAGATGGATCGTCGCATCGCCCCAGGCGAGCCCCGTGGGATTTCGAATTCGATCGGCCGGTAGCGCGAAGCCCTGCGCCGCGGAACCGGTGCGTAAAAAACGCGACGTCAGCCGCGAGCGGACGAACCAATAGCGCAGCGGCAGAGTCGCATCCGCGCCCGGTCGGACGAACAGGCTCTCCAGATAGTCCAGCGCCTCTTCCGGACGCTCCCACCAGTTCGACGTGCAGGCGCCAGAAGTTAGCACGAGCGCCAGACAGAACGAAGCGATACGAAAGCCAGACGAAGCGCCCACGTATTGCTTTTACATGCTGCGATTCGCCTGTCAAACGCGAAAACCGGCCCGCTCCGGCTCATTCGAGCGCCGTGCGAAAGCTATGGCTATCACCGAACTGCCGAAAACGGACGACTTTGCCTTCGTGCAGGGTGTACAGATGCGCGAAGGCGGCGCTCATGCTCTGGCCCGTTCTACGAGAAACACCGCGATATTGCCCCAGGCTCAGAACCCGGTCCAGCCCGACGGCGACGACTTCTTCGGGATCCGCGCCGAATTCTTCCCAGTCTTCCCCGAGATGCGCGAACACCCCTTCCAGAATCGCCTGCGGTCCCCGATAGATACCGCCGTAGGGCATGCCTTCTGTCTCTTCCCAGATTACGTCCTTCGCCAGCCCCGCGAATAGATTGTGTTCGTCTTCGTAAAATGATCGTACCAGAGCGATCGCCGCTTCGCCTGAGGCGTTCGAGTTCATCCGGGAATCCTGTGCGCGTTGTTGTGCAGACATTGCTTTGCTCCTTGTTTCGGGCAAGGACCACAGGTCCGACGCCCGATGCTCAAGGAACGATCGAATCGGCAGAAATCGGACAGCTCCGAAAAAATAGAAAAAAAAATTCAAACAGCAAACGACCCTTCACAGCTTTGCCGTCAGTTCCGCGATGCGTTGACTCAGCAGCGGACGGTCCGCGGCGTCAACGGTCATACGCATCGCGCGACGATACGCTCGTATAGCCTGGGATCTTCTGCGCCCTGCGTTTCCGGAAGACAATGACGAAGAGCTCGCGGCAAAAGTCCTCCGCAGCAGGTCGGCCCGGGCGGCATGAAAAGGCTGGTAGTCCCGCAGGCTGCATCGCAGGGCCGCAATATGGCGCAGCGCGGTCTGCGGATCGTACGCGAATGACAACGCCACCGCGAAATTGAGCTCGACGACCGGGGACGGATCGAGGCTGGCGAGCGTCCGGTACAGAGCGCAAATCTGCTTCCAGTCCGTATCCGCAAATGAAAGGCTTTCCGAGTGTACGGCGCTAATCGCCGCCTGGATTTGAAAGAGTCCCGGGCGTCCGGCTGCAAGGCAGTCGGCAAGTAAGGCCTGACCCTCCGCAATATATGTCCGGTTCCAGAGAGCGCGATCCTGTTCCTCTAATGAAATGCGTGCGCCCCCGGCATCCCGACGAGCCGGTTCCCGCGCCTCGTGAAATAAGAGCAATGCCAGCAGCCCCGCGCATTCGGTCTCCGGATACAACTCATACATGAGCCGGGCCAATCGCAGAGCCTCGCCGCACAGATCGACGCCGTCCGTCCCGGCCACCGTATAACCCTGGTTGTAAATTAAATACAGGACGTCGAGCGCCGCCGCCACTCGCGCGGGCAGCGCATCTTCGTCAGGAAGCTCAAAGGGAATGCGGGCCACACGGATCTTGTGTTTCACACGGGTCAGGCGCCGGGTCATGGTTTCCTCGCTTACCAGGAAAGCCCGGGCGATTTCGCGAGTACTGAGACCGCCCAGCGTATACAGGGTCAGCGCCACCGCGCCGTCGTGTGCCAGAGCAGGATGACAACAGCTGAAAATCAAACGCAGCCGTTCCTCGGGTATGGTCTCCTCTGAACTGTGTCGCTCGGGTCCACCCGGCATTTCAATATGGGCGCCGTTTTCGCCCGGCAAATCGGACATCGTTTCAAACGATCGGGTCCGGCGGGCGTGTGCTGATCGCAGCCGATCGATGCCCCGATTGCGGGCGACGACGTACAGCCAGGCCCCGGGTGTGCGCGGCAGCCCACCAGCTGGCCAGCGATCGAGAGCGGCGGCCACCGCATCTTGTAAGAGATCCTCGGCCAGGTCGAAATCATCGAAACGGCGAATCAACGCGGCTCGAACGCGACCGCTGTCGGCGCGATAGGCCCCTTCAAAATATTTACGCGTCAGGTCGCGCACGCGAATCCCGGCGTCAGGCTGTGGGATGTTCCGCCAGCGGTCGCACTTCGATTGCACCGTTGCGCGCGTCGGGAATGCGCGCGGCCAGAGAGAGCGCCTCGTCCAGGTCGCGACACTCCATCACGTAGAATCCGCCGACCAGCTCTTTGGTTTCTGCGTACGGACCGTCCTTCAGCTGAGTCTTCCCATTACGCACCCGCACGGTCGTAGCGGTATGCGATCTCGCCAGGGCGTCGCCAAAAACAAAATGACCGCTTTCGATCATTTCCTTACTGAAGGCGGCGTATTCTTCCCACATTCGGGGCTGAATGTCTTCGCGTCTTTCTTCCGGATAGTGGATTAACATCATGTACTTCACGGCTGACTCCTGGTAGCTCAGTTTGTCGGGATTCCTCCCGCCGGAGGACGAATCTGGCCGGGAAATCCGGACAGGCGAAACTTTTTTTAAACCACAAAGCCGGCTGCCCGGCGTTCGAATGGGCCCACTCCGTCGATCTGCCGCACGGGAGCGGATATGCTGAGCGAGTTATGTTCCCCCACGTACGCGCCAGACGCATCCTGCTCCACTGGATACGGCGGGCCGCCAGGGCCTGCGGACTCCTGCTGGTATGCGCTCTGGTAGCCTGCTATCCGCGCATGCTGCTGGAAGATCTGCCCGGGGCTGATCGGCTCACCGAAGACCTGGCGCTCAGCTCGTATTTGCTTTCAGTGCTGCTGGCGGGCTCTAATTCCGTTCAGTACGCCTACGTCAGCAATTCGAACGACGGCACGGTCAGCGCCTTTCTTCTCGATTCACGCACGGGAGATCTTAGCGCAAACGGAGTATCGTCCGCGGGAGCCGGTACGACGGGCATCGTCGCGGATCGAGCGAATCGATTCGTTTACGCCGCCAATCGCACAGCCGGAACGCTCAGTCTATTCTCAGTCGAAGGAGACGGGACGCTCACCGCCGGTGGAAGCGTCGGTACGCCGTCGGCCAATCCGGTAGAGATCGCACGACATCCCACACTGGACGTTTTGTATACGAGCCACGGCACCGCCACGGATCAAATCCTGGCGCACGATCAAAACGCCATGACCGGCGCCCTCGCCCTGGCGGACACCGAAAACTCGCCGCCGGGACCGAACGACATTCGCATCCATCCCAACGGGAATATTCTCTACACGACGTATCTCGGCGCGGAAGATATTGAATGGTATACAATCAACGGCGCGGGGATTTTGAGCCCGCGTGGATTTCAAAGCGGCGGGGGCGGTTCCCAACCCTACGGCGTGGCCGTGCATCCCGGCGGGCTCTTCGCTTATTTCTCGATGGAAGGGCTGGATCAAATCCGGCGCTATGACATCAATGCGGTCAATGGCGACCTGAGCGGATTGACGACGACCGCGACCCTCGCGGGGCCGAATATGATGGCCATGCAGCCGGACGGGTCTCACCTCTACGTCGCCTGCGCGACCGCAAATCAGGTCCAGTCCTTCAGCATCAACCCGGCCAACGGAGCGCTGACTGCCAGCGGCGCGGTCACGGCGGGCGGCGGCGTGACGGGTCTCGCCATCGACGCGAACGCCGCGTTTCTGTACTCGACGAATTTCACGGGCGACAGCGTCAGCATCTTTTCGATCGCGGCCGACGGTACGCTCGCTCCCGCCGGTACAATCGGCGCGGGAGACGGGGCCCTGCGCATTACGATTGTTCCGGCAACGCTTTGATCTGCTTGACTTTTCGCCCGGCACCGGCGATTTTCTGGCGGGTTGAAGCGAATCGCTGAATACAGATTCTACCGCACCGGACTGTTATTCGTCCTCGCATTCGCATCCGGAACCGCCTTCGCGGAAGAGCCGGTCGCTCCAATTGTACGCACGGCGGATGCGGCTTCGCTTTCAATCCTGGAGCACGCACAGTTTCGCATGCAGGCTCGTTCGCCGGCCGCCAACCCGGCGGACCTGGACGCGGGTTCAGCGCCCGGGAATTCGACCGCGGAATTTCAGCGACTCTTCGCCGGGACCGGCTGGGAACCGGCACGGCACGCCCACCAGAGCTTCGGCAGCGGCACCGAAACCGTCTGGCTGCGCTTCGCGATCGACTTTCATCCCCGGGCGAGCGACGACGAGAACGCGGACCTCGCGCCGGGCGCTTATCATCTCGTACAGCAGTACGCCTGGATCGATTCTCTGACGCTCTTTCATCAGACGCCCGACGGTCTGGTACGGCGAATCAAAAGCGGCGATATGATTCCCTTCGCCGAACGCCGACCACCGCATCGCCTGCCCGTATTCGCGGTGGAATTGCGGCCCGGCCTGAATCGCTTTTTGCTGAGAGTCCAGTCCCGGAGCGAAAAATTTCTGGCGCTCAAGCTGCGTCCCGCCGGCGAAACCGATCCGCAGGATCTGGCCTGGATCATCGTCGTGGCGACAGCCGGCCTGGCCTCGTTCGTCAGCCTGTTGATCGCCATTATTATGCGCGAAAGACTCGCCTGGTTTTATATCGCGTACGCACTTTCACTGTCTATCATGCTGATCTTCTGGGAAGGATACGGGCATTTGCTGCTCTATCCACACAACCCGGAGTATAACGATCCTCTAGTGCAGGGGCTGCTCTGCGTGTTTCTGTTCTGCCTGCTGGAGTTCTGGCGACGGCTGCTGATCCTTTCTTTACTCTCGCCGCTATTAGACCGAATGATGCGGCTGCTCGGCGCGACGCTGCTGGGGTCGATCGCGCTGGTCCTGGTCCCGGGCGAAAGCCATGCGATTTGGGATTTGGTCAGCAACGCAGGCGTTCTGGGAACCATGCTGCTACTTTTGTACTCGGGCTGGCTGGCCATTCGCCGCGGCTTTTCGCCCGCCTACTGGTCGATGATTGGCGTCGGACTGTTCATGGCGGCCATGACCGTGTTCAACTTCGCCGGCATTGGGGATTTTCCCGGCAACGACTATACGCGACTCGCCCCCTATTTCGCCTTCTTCTTCGAGTTCTCGTTATTCCTGGCCTCGATGGTAATGCGTATGCGCTTTCTTTCGCAAATCGCCGCCGAGTCGACCCGCGATTCGGGCGGAACAATGCAAGCCAGAGCGACGACGATCCCGGTCCCGGCATCTTCGCAAACACACGAAGGCACCGCCGCCGGCGAACGCACGCATATCGACGCAGCGCGTAAGGCCACGCAGACGACACGCCTGCCCCAGAGCGATATTCGCGAATTGTGCCGGCGGCTGACCCGGCTGCTGGAACAGGAACGCCTCTTCGCCGACGAGGATTTAAGCCAGGAGCGGCTGGGCGGCCTGCTGGAGCTCAGCCGGCACCAGATGTCGGAACTCTTTCAGCTCACGTACGCCTCGAGCTATTACGACGCCGTGAATCGCCTGCGTATTAACGAAGCGCGGCGACTGCTGGTAGACGAATCGGAGCGCACCGTGCTTTCCATCGCCCTGGCGGTGGGTTATGCTTCGAAGTCTTCTTTTAATACGGAGTTCCGTAAACGCTGCGGCGTTTCGCCTACGGAATTCCGGCAGAGTGCGCGTGAATGAGCGACCTGCGCTCGCAGGCACCGGACGACAGCGGCGACGATCCTGCCGGGCTCCGTTTATCGCGCGACCTCCCGCCCCATTCCTTCGCGCGCCAGTGCGGCGATCGTCTGAATGCGATCGGTCCAGATCCCGCCCGCGTAGTCTTCCGGCAACATCGCCAGTTGCTCCGCGGAATTGATGCCCTGGCTGTGTCCTTCTCCATGGTATGGCCCGGCTGCGAAGACCCACGCGTCCGCTGCGCGCATTCTCAGAACGAAACGATGCGGCCAGCCCCATAAATAGGGCGCGATATTCACCGGCAGAAGCAGGGCCGTATTGCGACAGGCGTCCGGCACGATCCCTGTCCATCCGTACGCGATATAACGCACCAGGCAATCTTTCATAGCGCCTTTCGTCAGCACACGCATCTCCGGCAGGCGCTCGCGCAGGCGGCGAACCGGTCGATCCGCGCCATAGACGATCAACTGCGCGCGGCGGGCGGGCGAAAGGCCGGCGAGTGTCGCGGCGAGGGCTTCGCCTTCCGCGAAATCATTGCTTTTAATATTGATCGCGAAACGACCGTCCGGGAATTCCAGGAGAACTTCCCGTAGAGTCGGCATCATTCCAATTCCCCGTCCGCGAAAAGGATAACTTGCCCCGCCGTCCGCAGTATACCCGTGCGCGATGTCCAGCGACTTCAGATATGTGAGCTTGCTCTCGCGAGTTACGCCGGAGCCGTTCGTGCGACAGTCGAGCGTCCAGTCATGGAAGACCACAAAGCGACCGTCGGTCGTGGGATGGACGTCAATCTCGACGATCCGCGCACCCACGGCGAAGGCGGCGCGCATGGAAGGGACGGTATTCTCCAGGAAATCATGACCGGAGGGAATCATACGCGCGGCCGTGCAGCTTTCGCTGTTCAAATTCGTGCGACTGAATTGCTGATGGACCCCGCGATGCGCGACGAAGTACAAACCGCCGGGCGGCACAGCCGTCCAGAGATTCGTATTATTTAGAAAAACAAAAAGACTCCAGACCCCCACAATGATGGCGAACGCGTATAGCCGGCGTGAAGCGGGTCGACTGATTTTCACTGCTTCGTCCTCAAATCGATCAGCTCGCCCGGCGGTCGGGGATACGGTTGTCCATAGAGATCAATCAATTCCGTCGCGCGCTCCCAGCTGAGCGGAATATCAGCGCCCTTCATGCGCAGGCGCGCGAAGAGGCTGCCGGTCAGCGCCGCGTCGCCTTCCTGAACCGCGCGGGTATGCTCCCTGCTCTGCACGAAGGCGATCAGACTGGCTTCGTCCTGCCAGACCGTCATGGTCCAGAGTTCGTCGCCGAAGATCTGTTTTCGCACCGAGTATCCGATCAAACCGGCCTGTCGATTCATACTGTCCACCACCTGCCAGAGATTGCGGTCGAAGTCTTTGTTCTTCTCTCGATCGCCGCCGATGATCGCTTTGGTCAATCCAACGACGACAGTGGCTTCCGCGTCAAGCTGGAGCGTGATCCCTTCGCGCGAATCATAGCCCGGTCCTCGAAACGGGGTATTGATCGCGCAGGCCCCCAGCCAGGCGCAGAGCCCGCCGACGATGACTCGCCGCCCGGACCGTTTATAACTTCGCCACCACTTTCGCATGTCGTTCACAGTATCGCTCCTTCTGTATATTAGAATACAGAGAAAAGTTGACAGCGTCAACCACGTAGCTAAAAAAAGACCGCAGTGAGCAGGTGATGGGATTCTATTCGCAGCTGTGATTGCCCGAGATCGCTCAGGAACTCTGCATCAATCGTTCCAGCACTTCGGCAACGTGCTCCATGATCCAGAGATGGCCGGCGTCGGGTAAGTGAATCAATTCCGCATCGGGGATTTGATCGGCGATATACGCAGTCATATTCCCGGTCATGGCGTCGTGCCCGGCCTGCCAGCAGAGCACGCGGGTGCGAATCTCTTTTAAGGGGATCGGCCAGCGCGCCGGGAGGCAATAGTCGTGAGCGGAGCCGATACCGTTCTGTAAGTACGATTCCGGCAGTACCCGCGCGATGATTTCGCGGATTTCTTTTTTTTCGGCGATCGGTCGATCCACCTCGGACAACTCCAGATCGCGCACGGCGTCTATGAGAGCCTGCGGATTCTTCGTCACCCGCCCCGCGATGATTCGATTCTGCAATTTCACCAGGGGAAAGAGCGGGTTCGCGATTTTCCAGAGTATTCTCAGCGGCCGCTTCACACCCGCGACGGCTTCCGGTTCATTCGGCCCCACGCTGCCGAAGATGCCCACCGATTTCAAACGTTGCGGAATCTGCCAGGCGCAGGCCAGTGCGTAGGGCCCGCCGCCCGACGGCGAGAACAGGTGAAAGCGTTCGATCTTTAAATGATCCGCGAGCGTGGCCACATCTTGCGGCCAGTACTCAATGGCGTTTCGCCTGAAGTCCGAGCGGGCGTAACCCGGCCGGTCCGGCGCAATCAATCTCGCGTTCTGTATGAAGGGCGACCCCGGATACAATCCCCAGCTGATGCGGCTGCCGGGATTTCCGTGAAACAAAAAGACGGGCTCGCCGGCCGGGTCACCGTATTCAGCATAACAGAGCCGCCGGCCATCGGGCAGCGTCAGAAAATTCGTCGTGTTCGCGTCAGCCATATCGTCGCCTGCAACAGTCAGGAGCGATAGTGTTTTCCGCTTCAGGCGACGGCGCTATGAGAATGCGCACGCCGGATAGATGATATTACTCAAGAACGCCCCGGCCGATTGAGCGCAATCGATACGCGATAATCACTCAAACAATTCCGGACAAAACCAGCGCAACATCGGTACGTTTTCGTCGCGCGGATAATTATGCGATAGATCGTCCAATTCGCTGTACTCGAGGCGCGCCCCCGCCGCTTTGAGCGCGTCGGCCGCGGCCCGCGCCTTATCGACCGCGAACATCCAGTCCCGGGCGCCGTGTACCTGGTAGATGAGTTTATCGCGGACCGGCGCCAGGACTTCGCCCTGCGCGTTTTGCAATACGTGCACCGCCGCCGCGACCGGAGCGTAATGCGTGAACGGCGATTGTTTGACGATCGACAGGAGCATGGAATAAGTCCCGCCGTCCGAGATTCCGGTGAGCAGCAAGCGCGCGGTGTCGACCCGCCACTTTCCGGAGATATAGTCCAGCATGCGATTGAGGCCGGCCGCATCCACGCCAGGCGAATGCAGCGACCAGGTGCGATCCCGCGAAGTCGGCGCCGCGAGAATAAATCCGTAGGCCCGCGCTTCCCGCTGCCAGCTCCAGAAAAAATCCGCGCCGTGACCGGAGCCGCCGTGCAGAGCCACAACCAGCGGCCACGCACGATCGGGCGAATAGTACTCCGGAACGTACAGCGTATAGCCGCCGCGACGGCCGCGCTGATTATTGAAATTCAGTATGCCGCGAGCCGGCGTCTTGGACCCGGTCTGTACGTGGTTTTCGCCTTCGCCGGAATGCGCGCGCGAAGCGGCGAAGCGCGACTGCAACTCCGCATTCCCGCGGCGGGCGGGCGTCAAAAAGAATTCGCTGATTTCGGAATAGCGATCGGCCAGGGGATATAAAATCTCCTTCGCCCGGGCGATGGGCCGCAACGCTTGAAAAGCCTTCAGTATTTCGTGCGGCCCGGTGCGCGCTCCGCGAAAGCGCGAGGCCGCCTGCAGGAGTTGCGAACCAGCCTGGGGCAAAAGCGACTCGGGAGCGTCGCCGGCGGCGCGAGAGCTGTCCACGCTGCGATTCGATATTTCAAGCGCCTGCGCGTGCGGCTCCAGGCGATCTATGAATTCCGGAATGCGCGGCGGATCCAATCGATCCTGAATATCGCCGAAGATTTCGAGCACCCGTTCCAGGTCGTTCCAGAGCGGCCGCAGGGAATCGGGCAGGCTTTGCATTGGTTTCGCGTTCATACCGGCAATCCCGCGTTCGCACGCTGTATCTTAAAGAATCCTATGGCGCCTTCCAGCGCTTCGCCGCGTTTCGAAAGCGCGCGGGCCAGTTCGGCGGTCTGGTGTGAGGCCTCCTGAATCTCGCTGGCCGCGACAGTCACGGACTCGGTGCTCAACATAATTTCAGCGAAGACCCTCGACTGCTCTTTAATGGAAAGCGAAATACTTTCCGAACGGTCAATGACGCTGCGAATCGAGTCGGTCATCTCGCGCGCCTGCTCTTCCTGTTTGTCGGCGCGGCCGGAAATCGTGGCGACGCTGGCGGCGGATTCACGAAAGCTTTCCGAAAGACGCATGAGATAGGCATAGGTTTCTCCCGCGCTCGCAACGCCGGTCTGCATCTTCGCGCGGGAGGTCTTAATCCCCGCGCCGATATTCTTAACATAACTCTGGGTCCGATCTGCCAGTACGGAAATCTGCGCTGCGACCACCGCGAAACCCCGGCCGAATTCGCCGGCCCGGGCCGCTTCGATCGAAGCGTTCAGCGCGAGCAAATTCACCTGATCGGCGATGTCGCTGATTTTACGAATTTCGGCGAGAACGGAATCGTTCGAACGCGCCAGATCCTTGAGGTGGTCGACGGCGCGACGAATTTGTTCTTCGCCGTCTGCGGCCTCGCGGCCGGTTTCGCGCGCCGATACGCTCAACTCCCGCGAGATCTGCGAAACCCCGGCCATTTCCGCTTCCAGTCCGGCCAGCGCTTCAATATTCCGTTGATTCTCCAGGGTTTGCGTCGCGGCGGTGTCGCTGACCGAACTGGCCGTCGAATTCGCCTCTTCGACCGCGGCGGTCACCTCTTCCATACTGACGGCCTGCTCCGCCGACTTGCCGGCCAGAGCCTGGCTGGCGCCCAGCAAATTTCGGGCGTCTCCGTTGAGTTCGTCCGCCGAACGCTGAATCTTTCCCAGAACTTCCTGCAACGCGGCGATCATCCGCCCCATGCTCTGCTGAAACAAACCGAATTCGTCCGCAGTCGCCGCAATCGCGTCGTTGTCCAGCCGCCCTTCCTGTACCGCGCGCACCATGCCCAAACCCGCGCGCATGCCCGAAGTCGAACTGGCGGCGAAGGAGCTGGCGGAAACGTAGATCGCGCCGGCGAGTAAGAGGCCGAACAGCGCCAGCAGCGCTTCGAGATTTTCGATGTTGGTCCAGCCGCGCTCCACTCCGATAAACAGGGCCACCGGAACGAAAATCGCGAGATTTACGATGACGACCAGGACGAAAATCAAACGCGAAAAAAATCGAAAGCGCACCATCTGGCCCGGATCCAGAAGGACCGGACGCAGCTGCGGTAATTCGTACAACGGACGCAGGGCGCGTTCCGTTTCGAAATAGAATAAAGCCAGCGACGCAGGAATGACAAAGAACAGGCCGGATCCGTACAACGCGATTTGATACGCGCTCAGCTCCGAAAAGATCAGCATCAGGCTAACGCCGGTGCCGGAACCGAGCAACCAGCGCGCGCCAACGTCCATACATTCCAGTTCCGGATAAGCCAGCAGTCGTCGTTTGAGGGCTATCGCTTCGTTCGCGTTCATATCGCTGCGCGCCAGCAAGGGACAGAGCCGGCGAAGGCGCCAGATTCTGCTGGCGATATTCACCACGATCGTAACCACTACCGCGATCCCCGTCGTCCAGACGAAATCGTCCGCGACCTCCGAAGTAAAATCCGCCATCACGTATACGTACGTCAGATAGTACGGCAGCATCAGCGGATAAACACGCAATTCCAGCCGCACGAATAATTTCAGAAAAAGCGGCCAGACTCCAGGCGGCCCTGGCGGCGCGGCAATCTCCGGTGCATGTGACGGCATGACGAAGAATATCAATAGCGGGTGAATCTTACAAGGATTTCCACGCTCTGCGAAAACGATTTCGCGCCTTTCGCGGGCGGGTTCCCGCACGGCGCGCCCGGTGCGAAAAGCATGCCGATTCGTCTTTCGCGACGGGCGTCAGCAGCTCATAGCGACCAGTCGGGGCGCGGCGGGGCGGCGCTCAATTGTTCGACCGCCTTCGCGGGAAATCCTTCCAGAACGGATCGCTCCGGAAAATTCGCGCGCTGTTTGACCAGAGCCCCCGCGCGTACGATCGATTCTGCGCCGATCACGCTGTTATCGCAGACGATGGCACCGGGTTCGATTACGCTGCCCCGGCCGATGCGGCACCCGTGGATCATCGCGCCCGGGCCGATCACGACTCCGTCTTCCAGCAGCAATTCGTTGTCCGGTAAAAGATGCAGGACGCTATTTGAAAGAATCTGCACGTCGCGGCCGATGCGCACCGGCCCGTGGGAATCGCCGATGATTTTCACACCGGGACCGATCACAGAATTCGCGCCGACGGTCACGTCGCCCAGGAGCTCCGCCGATGCGAAGATCTTCGCGCTCGCGTCCACCTGCGGCGCGCGGTCTCGATACGTATGTAAATTCTGCATGGGATTTCCTCCAGTAGAGACGCGCTCGTGGTGGCCGGAGCTGAGCGCTGCGCCGGCCTGCGCGAGCTCCGCGGCCGTACGACGCGGCGCTTCCGAATCCAGACTGATATCGCCGCCGCGCATGCGCGCCAGCATCGCCCGGTCGCTTTCGTTCAGGCGGCGAATGGCCTTCGCGGGACGGCCGACCACGACCGAATCGTCCGGCACCTGCATCCCGCCGGGAACCAGAGTGCCTTCGCCCAGAATGCAGCGATCACCGAGGGACGCGCCGGGCATCAAAATCACACCGTTGCCGATTTCACACAGGTCGCCGACGCGCGCACCCACGACCAGGGCCCGATGGCCAAAGACGGTCTTGCGGCCGACGACGCAGGGTTGCCGCGCGCTGCCCGACAGTACGCAGTTTTCGAGAATTATCGAATCCGCACCGATGCTCAGACCCGCGACTGATTCGTGCGCGGCCTGGTGCTTTTCATGGTTTGCATCGCGGTCTTGCGTTTGCCGATTCGCTTCGCCGGCAACGGCCTGCGCAGCATCGGCATCCCGACTGTGCAGCACCGCGCCAAACGAGACTCGCACGCGCGGTCCGAGGGCCGGCCGCCCGATCAGCACCGCGCTCTCGGCCAGGCTGAGATCATAATCCGTGGTGCGATCGCTCACAATCTCCATCCTATGGGCGCGGCTTCCGGGAGCGCAAGCCCAATGCGTCGCGGAAAGCGATCAGGACGTCCGTTCCGGGAACTCCCGTACGCAGCCCGCCAGTCGATCCAGACAGCTGTCCCAGCCTTCAATATGCGAATCGCGCGACTCAGGCGAAACAAAACCCCGCTGATGAAAGACAAGCCGCGTGCGATCTTGCTCCAGCGCGAACAACTCGATGGTAATCAGCGTATCGATCTCGACCTGGCCAGTATCGTTTTCCCAGCCGTGCGTGAAGACAATGCGCTCCGCTTCGCGAATCTCCCGATAGACGCCGCGCATCCAGTAGTCGCGTTCGGAATATTGCAGACAGCACCGATAGCGACCGCCGACGCGAAAGTCGAACTCCGCGTGAGCCAGAGTGCAGTCCGCAGGCCCCCACCAGCGCCGCAGATGCTCGGCTTGACTCCAGAGCGAAAAGACCAGTTCACGCGGTGCGTTCAGAACCCGCTCCAGCTTCAGGTCTAAACCGAGCTCCTGGTCGGCCGGAGAAGTCACGCGAAGGCCTCTGGATCCTGCGAGATCAAGTGCACGATCGCGGCGGGGCTGCTGACCCAGTATCCCTCAAACCCCGCGGGCAGCGCTTCGATCTCGTCGCAGCGTGCGACTCCGTGTTCCGCAAGAACTGCCCCGGCGGTCTGCGCGTCGTCGGTTTGAATCTCAAGCCAGATTTCGGCCTGGCTGACTGTCGCCACCCGATCAATCCACAACCGATTCGCTCCAAATTCAAAGACCGCGTGCGGCGCTTCGCTTTCAATTCGCGGCAACCTCAGGACGTCGCGATAAAAATGCACGGTCGCGTCGAATTGATGCGGCGGCACCTTCATGGCCAGATTGCGTCCGGCCCGAAATCTCGCCGCCGCTTTCGGATTCGTTTTTGATGTAGTCTCAGGATTCATTTTCATTTTTCGCTGTGCCTCTCTCGTCGGCGCTTCGGCGCAGAGTCCGCCTGTAGTTCGCTGACGTAGTCTTCGAGATGATCCAGGCTCGCTTCCCAGAAGCGCCGGTATTCAAGCGCCCAGTCGGCGACAGCCTGGATCGATTCCACCCGCAGGCTGCAGATTTGCAGTCGCCCTTCGCGACGCTTCCGAATCAATCGAGCCCGCTCCAGATACGCCAGATGTTTGGAAACCGCTTGCTGACTCATGTCGAAGGGTTCGCACAGCTGAGTGACTGTCGCCGGGCTGTCGGCCAGCCGCCGGAGTATCTTTCGTCGGGTCGCGTCGCCCAGGGCCGCAAAGGCGGCGCTGAGGGAGTCCTGATTTTCTACAACCATATGGTTGTGTATAAACTCCAGCTACTGGCGCAAGCGAAAAACCGGAGCGCGCGAGGCCTTCCGAAAGCAGCCGAACCGCGCCGGCCTGCCGATATTCAATATAATGTATCGAAAGCGGTATCGAAATCGGCATCGGAACCGGTATCGAAATGGGCCCTACACCTGGATCGCCCTGGCCATGCTGACCGTGTGCGCGCTGGCCCTTTCGCCCGGCGGCCCGCTCCGGGACGGCAGCTACCGGCTGGCGGCGCAAGACTCGCCACCGGCGGCGTCGCCGAGCGGAAGCCTGCTAGAACTGAGCGCCAGTGAAATCGCGGCAATCGATTTCGCCGACCGGGACGAGCCCGCACGGACGGCAGGCGCATCGGCGAAGTCCCGAAATTCGAGCGACCAGCTGGAAGCCGCGCTGCACCACTCCCTGGCCTACTATCTGGAGCTGCCGGAAGACGCGGTCTTTCGCTTCGGCCCGCGCGACCAGGACGCCTACAGTGTCGCCGAAATGATCGCTTCGTGTTCGCTGTTCTTAAAAATCGTGCGCATGCCCGACCCGCGGCGGCGAACGCGCGAACTACGCCGGCGCTTTCGCGTATTCGAAAGCCGCAACGCCGAAGGCGCGGCGCACTTCACCGGATATTATACGCCACGGCTGCGCGCTTCGCGAGTCCTGCGTTCGCCAGCGGACGTTCCGGTCTTCGGACCTCCCCGGGACCTGGTCCGGGTCGATATCAAGCACTTCGTTCCGGACTACGCCGGGCCGCCGATCTTCGGCCGCGTGCACGAAGGCCGCCTGGTCGATTATTTTCCCCAGCAGGAGATCTTATTCGACAACCGAATCCCGGCGGCGGATGCGCTGTTTTATTTGAACGCCGCGGACTATTATCATCTACAGCTCCAGGGCGGCGCATTGATCGACTTCGGCGAAGGCGCGCAATCGAATACAACGCCGGCCGCCGTTTATTATGAATACGCGGCGGACAACGGCCGCGATTTCAAGTCGCCCGGAAAGGCCTACAGCGTGCCGCGCGATACACTACGGCGGCGGGCCCGCGAACGTCCCCGGGAGTTTCAGGAAGGGCTGGCGAAAAACCCGCGTTATATCTTTTTTCAACAGCAGAGCCGCGGGCCGTCCGGCAGTCTAAAAACGCCCCTGACCCCCGGCCGATCGCTGGCCATGGATTCCTCGCTGATTCGCGGCGGCGTTCCCGCCTTTGTCACAAGCGCATCGCGAACGCATAAAGTACATCGCTTCGCGGTCGTGCAGGATACGGGCAACGCCATTCGCGGACACGGGCGCGTCGATTTCTACTGGGGCGACGACCAGACGGCGGAACGCCGCGCCACGCGCTTCAAGCAGGACGGCCGGGTCTTCCTGTTCGTGGCCCGCAAATAGAACCTGGCTTTTGCATTGCCGTCGGGAGGCGCATGCGCGAAGCTCGCCTGTGGACTCGACCCTGCACTATACGGAAATTCGACCCGCTCCCGCATTCGCCGATCAAATCGTATGCTACTGGTCGCATCGCGTCGACGACGATAACGCCGGCTTCGTACAACCCGTCTACCCCGACGGCTGCGTCGATATTCTGTGGCGGCGCTACGGCGACGGCGCCTGGGAATCGCCGGTGATCGTCGGCGCAATGACCGGGGTGCGGGCGGCCGCGCTTTCGCCGGGTCTGAGCCTGCAGGGCATACGATTGGTTCCCGGCCAGGCCGCCCGCCTATTCGGCGTGCCCGCCCATGAGTACACGGACCTGGAACTGGGCGCGCGCGAGCTGCCGGGCTTCCGCCGCTTCGCCGCGGAAATTCCACCGACCGCAAATTTGAACCGGGTCTTCGCGCGGCTTCTGGCGCTCGGTCCGGCTTCCCGTTCGACCACCCGGACGGATTGCGCCCTCGACGCCGCCGTGCGCGCAATTGCGAGAAATCCCGGAATCAAAATGGCGACCCTCGCCGCGCGAGCGGGAATCAGCGAACGCCAGCTGCACCGCCGCTTCTTGCAGGGCGTCGGTTACAGCCCCAAACACTTCCAGCGGATTCTGCGCTTCCAGCGTTTCCTCTCTGTCGCCGCGCAGTGCCGGGGCCGGGACCAATCTTCGGGAACGCCCCACTCCCTGGCGGACCTGGCTCTGGCGGCGGGCTACGCGGACCAGGCGCATTTGGGCCGGGACTGTCGCGCGCTGGCCGGACGTACTCCCGGCGCCCTGCTGGCGGACAGCCATCCCGCGCTGGCAATTTCCGATTTATTTCGGGACTGACGGCCGGGACTATTCCGGCACGGCCAGAATCGCCATGCGATGCGCGCCGGGACCGGAGGCTACAGTGCCGAGAGACGTCAGCGCGCCCGTCGTCTGATCGATCGTATACTGATTGATCGTGCCGTCATTGACATTCATCGCGTATAAGAAACGTCCGGTGGGATCCATGGTGAGTCCGGATGGATTGTTGCCGGCGGCGCTGTTTATGGATGCGCCGGGCAAACCCGTTCCCTGGTTGATGGTTTTGAATTCCACTCGATCGGGTCCCAGCATCGCACCGTACCAAAACACGCCATTCGGATGCACGGCCAATTCGTTCGGAAAGGGGCCGGAGGCAACGCCGCCCTGGTCCACAAGCGCTCCTGTGCCCTGGTCGATGCTGAATGTTCGAATCGAGGCGACGTTCTGCAGAGAAACGTAGAGCCACTGTCCGTTCGGGTGGATCGCCAGAGAAAACGGTTCCGCCCCGACGCTGGAGACGGTTCCCAGGGACGTGGGAATGCCCGCCCCATCCAGGAGGAAACGTTCGATCAGATTCGAATTTTGCAATGCGACGAACAAGAAAATCCCATTGGGATGGACCGCGACTCCATTGGGGCGGGCCCCCGTCGTGGGCAGGCTGCCCAGCAGCGTCAGAGAACCGTCCGACTGAATCGTATGGTACGATAGACGATTCGTCGGGTTCTGGTGCGCCGTATACGCGACGCTCAGCGTCGGATGCACGGTGATCTCGCCGGGAGTATTCGGCGGCGTTCCCGTTGAAGTGCCGGTGCCGAGCGTTCCGTCCGCATTCACCCTGAAGAATCGAATCTGATTCAGGTTCAAGCTCGTCGAATACAGATATTCTCCGGTGGGGCCCAGCGCGACCCCCCAGGTGCCCGCGCCAGCTCCCAGCGATCCATTGGCAGTGAGCTGGCCCGTAGTGGCATTGATTGTAAATGCGCTCACAGTGCTGGCCGTTCGATTCGCGACGTAGGCGAATTTAGGAACGAGAGTCGTCGTCGGCCCGATGGCGGCTGCGACAGCCGCGCCGCCGAGGGCCGCCAGCAAGAGCGAGCTCGTATCCGAATCATCATCGGCTTCGTCTGGAAAGATGCCGACCAGCGGATGCCCGAAGGAACAGCCCGACAGTGCGAAAAAGGCCGGGAGGCAAAAAACCAGGCGAGATAGAAACCGGGCCATATCCCATGCAACAAAACGACCCCTAACAATTCTCTAACAATTCATTCGCGGGGCGAAAAAAACCATCCGGGTCCGCATCTATGTCCGATTCGTTCAATACGGCGGGAATACGATCGAGTAGACTTTCTGGCATATGGAACAACGAATCAGTCTGATTACGATCGGAGTCGCGGACCTGACCCGCGCGCGAAAATTCTACGTGGACGGCCTGGGCTGGCAACCGGTCTTCGAAAACGATGACATCGTCTTCTTCCAATTAAACGCGATCCTGGCCGGGCTCTACTCTTTCGATCACCTGGCTAAAGATGCGGGCTACGAACGCGCGAAGATCCAGCCCGGCGGCATTGCGCTCGCTTATAATACTCGTTCGCGCGAAGAGGTCGACGAGCTTTTAGAACGCGCCGCGGCGGCGGGAGCGACCAGGCCCGCGCCGGCCGAAGAAAAATTCTGGGGCGGCTACTCCGGTTATTTCGCCGATCCCGACGGCCAGCTCTGGGAAATCGCCTGGAACCCTGGCTTCAAGCTGGACGCCAGGGGCAACGTGGAGTTCGGGTGAGTTTCGACTGAGGCGAAAGGCCCCGCCGCTGCGCGTCGCGATGCGAAGCGCGAGTTGGAAACGAATGGCGCCCCTGAGTGCAATCAGTAACGGAATTCGCCGCGAATCCAGATTTCGCGCAGGATCTGCTGGCGTCCCACGAAGTCGTTTAAGATCAGGCGATCGTTCGCGGTAATTCCAAGCTGCGCTTTGATGCGCGTATCACTTTCCAGCTGCGACGTCAGACTCTGCGGGGTGCCGAGCAGATCGCCGCTGATGGTATCGAAAGTGCTCCGGCGAAATTTGCGGCCGCTCTGATCGGTGCCGCGAATTTCGCTCATGCCGACGGACACGCGAAAGAAGCGCGAACGCGGCGATGGAAAAAACGTAACGCCGTATGTGATATTCTGCACTCGTCCGAGAGTCGTGTCGATGCCCGCCCGGGCAGAATTCAGACCCAGGTTGCCGAAGACGCCGTCCGCGGCGTCGAGTTCCAAAGCCTGCTGGGTCCAGGATTTGCCGCTCACGGTCTGCAGCTGGCGACGAAGAATCGTCGTCTGCGTCTGGTAGATATACCGACCGAAGACGCCGAAGTAGCGATAGCGATAGTGCATATATACGTATCGCATAAAACCAGGCGAATCCGATCCGAGTTGCACGTAAGTGCTGAAGTCCGACGGCGAAAGCGGCTGACCCAGGGCGTTGTTGCCGGAAAGTACGGCTTCGTCCAGGCGGTAAGCGTTCGCTCGCTGATCGACGGCCTGCATGGCGCCGGCGCCGACGGTCAGTTCGCCGTACTTCGTCTTAATCGCCACATCGGTCGTCAGGCCGTAAGTGTAATTACGCTTCGCGCGCGAATCGCCGATAAAGCTGATGAATTGCGGGGCGGTTCCGGTAATATCGACTGAGTTGCGGCGAAATTCAGTATCGCTCATGCCCACGACGTTGTCGAATTGAAACGGTACATTGACAAACCAGGTGACCGCGCCTTCTTTACCGGTCGGGATCAAGGTGGCCATGCCGCTGAGCTGCAGGCCGTAGGAATCCCCGGCGCCGCGCGAAAGGTCGCCGATGTCTTCGCGTCGGAGATCCTGCGCATTGGTGCGACGAAAGCCTTCGCCATTCGATAAAAATACGTGCAGACCGGAGTACTGTGTTTTATGAATCAGACTTACGCCCCGGTCGACCGCTTCGTTGAGGCCCGCCTCCTGGATATGCGAACGCTCGGCGTAGCGATGCTGCCAGACGGAGCTGACGCCGTAACCTGCTTTCGCGGCGCTGAGCGGATGGTCCTGGATACCCAGCCGCAGACTCAGCCCGGAAACGAACGGCAGCGGCGCGTCGACGTAGGCGGTACGCAGGATGATTTCGGATTCGTTGCGTTCTTCGCAGACCTCATCCAGTCCGCAGCCGTCCGCCAGACGTCCGCTCGGAGTGATGTCGGTGGTCACATTGAAGCGCCAGCCTTTGAAATAACCCTGGTTGACCTTCGCGTCAAAATGAGTAAAGACCCGCTCCATCCAGAAACCCGCGTCCTGCTGCTGCGGACCGGCCGGATCGGGTTCGTTGGTTTCGTTATAGTCCAGGAATTCATATCCGAAGAAAGCCCGCATTCCGAGCTTGTATTCGAAATCCGGCTTGCCGACTCCCGGACCGACCGGCTGCGGAACTACAGTGCGGGGGGCCAGTTCGCCGGTTTCCGTAGAAATCTCCCGGTCCAGATCGAATTCAAAGCCGTCGTCATCGTCCCGATCGTCGTCATCGTCCCGATCATCGTCATCGTCTCGATCATCGTCATCGTCTCGATCATCGTCATCGTCCCGATCATTGTCATCGTCATCGTCGTCGGCTTCGGCCCACAGGGGAGCGTGGTCGGAATGCTGCACCATCAATGGCGACGCGCTTACACCGATCACCAGCAATAAGATTAACACGATTCCTTCTAATAAACTTCGCATAAGTCGTCTGCCGGCGACAGCCTCCGGCGGCCGCCCGATCTGTATTCTGAGGTCCGGCCAGGCGGACCGGTGTCGCCACGATCTGTGCATGCGATATGGCTTCAAGCAAAGCGGCGAGTGCGAGCTCCGCCTTTGTACGAACCACTGCGCGCCCTCCACGCTGATTTATGAAAACGAAATATACGCGTAATACCAAAGCCGGCGAACCCCTTCCGGGCAGCTCCCTGCGACTATCACAACGGAATCGGCCACCGCGCGTATGATGCACGTCATGCAGACAGCCGATATTTCGTCAGCTCGCGCACGGGCGCCGAAGCGTATCATGGTTTCGTTTCGGGAACCCTTTTCTAAGACCCGTCGCAACGGCACTTTGCAATACTCCCGGAGAGCTTGCTTATGAAGACGACTTCGCTCAAACGCGCGATATCGTTGCCAGCGCTCGTCTTTTATGGACTCGGCACGATGGTCGGCGGCGGCTTTTACGCGCTCCTGGGACAGGTGGCGCATTCGTCCGGCATGGCGGTTCCGCTGGCCCTCGCCGGCAGCGGCCTTCTGGCTTTCCTGAGCGCCCTCTCCTTCGCCGAATTAAGTCGACGATATCCGGTGAGCGCCGGCCCCGTGCGATACGTGCAGGCCGCCTTCGGTTCTTCGCGCTTCGCCGCCATGATCGGCTTTATGGTGATCGCCACGGGCGTCGTTTCGGCGGCGACCCTGAGTGTCGCCACAATCAATTTCGTTCGCGATTTCTGGGAGCCGGAATATCCCTTATGGGCCATGGCGGCGCTGATCGTATGTATGGGACTCATCGCCGCCCGCGGGATCGGAGAATCGGTATTCGTAATCGTCACGATTACCGCGCTGGAAGTGGGCGCTCTGATCTACGTCTTCGCCGTGAATGCGGACGTACTCGCGCAGGCGCCGGAACGCATCGCGGAGTTTTCGCCGGGCCACGTCCTGAACTCCGGTTGGACGGGGGTCTTCGCCGGTTCTTTTCTGGCATTTTATGCCTTCATCGGATTCGAAGACATGGTCACGATGGCCGAAGAAGTGCGGGACGTGCGCCGGGCTCTGCCCCTGGGGATCCTGATCAGCGTTGTGCTGGCGACCGCCCTGTACGTCGCGGTCTCGGTCGTCGCCGTCCTCGCCGTACCTGTCGAACAACTGGCGCAGAGTCGTACGCCCGTGGCCGAACTGGTTCGCTCTGAAGGCGGTCTATCGGTCGCGGGACTCTGGCTGGTCAGCGTATTGACCGGGATCAACGGCGCTCTCGTGCAGATCCTGATGGCTTCCCGGGTAATCTACGGCATGGCCGGCTCCGGCCAGTTGCCGGCCGCGATCGGAGTCGTAAACCCGCGCACCCGCTCGCCGCTTCGGGCGACGGCGCTGGTCACGGCCCTGATTCTCGCGTTGGCCTTGTTTTTCCCGCTGGCGACCCTGGCCCGCATTACGAGCGCGATCATGTTATTCATCTTCGCAAGCGTTAACCTGGCTCTATGGTATATTCAGAAAACCCCGGAGACGGGGCCGCAAAGCGGTCTGAATCTACCACGCGCGGTCCCGCTCTTCGGATTTCTGGCAACTGTGGGAATTCTGCTGTTTCAGGGCTGGCTGCTCTGGCGCTGATTGCCGGCGAAAACAATCGCGGCGGCTATCGCGCCATCACCGCCGCTCGTTCCATCGCGTTCGCACGGATATTCATATAAAACAAGGCGTACTCGTCCGCATGATAGCTGCGATCGGTATCCGCCGGCTGGAAAACACCGTCTTCGCGGTCGGGAATGATCAGGCGACCGTCCACACACCGGGCTTCCGTATACTCCGGCAGGACCGCCGGCAGCTCTTCGTATTTCAGCCCCGCGGGCTCGCCGCTCATCAGGTTCCAGTCGCCGGCGTATTTCAGAGGCAGGGCTCCTGAATGCAGTTCCTTCGACGCAGGCGTTTCGTCTGTACTCCAGCTCAGGGGATTTACACAGAGCGTCGGCTTGCCTTCGCCGTATTCCACGCCGGCCGCATAACGGAATCGCAAAATATTCCGGGTGGGGCCGGCTCCGACGCCGTGCGTATCCCAGGCGATTACGCATCCCAGGTCTCGCCGATGCGAGCAGCGTTTCACCTTTCGAAAGCTTCGCTCGAATACATCGTCCGGAATGCGTGCCCCGATCAGATAAGCGGCGATCAGGCGCTCGTAGAGCGGTGAAGCGTCGATTCTATCCTGGAGCAAACGCAGCCCATGGATACTCCCCTGGCTGTGACCGGCGATTACGAAGGGCCGGCCGCGATTAAAGTGGCGCAGAAAATAATCGAAGGCCTTCGCGACATCCGTGTAGGCCAGGTCCTCGGCCTGGACGCCGGAAGACTCTCGGGTAAAAAAAGAAAACACCGTCGCCTGCCGGTAGCGAGGCGCGTAGACTTTGCAGCACCCATTGTATGCGCTGGCCTGCTGCGCCATGAGAAAGCCCACCGCCTCATAAGCGGCGGTATCGGGGTCCATCGGAGAATTCCAGCTGTGCGCCATAAAAAACGAAGTCGGATGAATAAAGAAAACGTCCACCTTCGCATCCGCCTGATTGTCGACGCCGCCCGGCGGAACCAGATCGGCTTCGTCCGCCGTCACCGGCAGGGCGGCCCAAAATCGGCGTTCAGTATAATCCGGCGGAGCGGGCGCCGCGCGCGAATCAAAATGATGGGACGGCTCGACATACCATAGAAAGAGTTCGCGCACGCAAGCGCCGGTCGCCAGTAAGCACAGCAGGCATGCGGCTGTGTGCCAGACTCCACGCACGCCTACTGTACCGGCGCGGCGCCGCAATCGCGCGCGAGAACGGTTTTGATTTCAATCGCGACGTCCGGCCACAAAACGCTCTTTTCATCGGCGCCCGTGTGTTGCTCTTCGCAGACTTTGTTCAAGGCCGAGAGAGATTCGCCCGCCTGCCAGTCGCGAATATCCACGACCGCACGCACGTTCAGATTCACCTCGTCGGTGATCGAATATTCTACGGGCAGCTCGCGCGAACGCCCGTTTAGCTGCAGCTCAATCGTTCCGCGCCCGGCGTTAACGGCCGTCACCGAACCGCTGATTTCGTCGGCGAGTTGCATCGTCCCGAAAAAACTCTCGGCGATTTTTTTATCGCGGTCAGGCACGCCGGAGTTCACGGAGGCCGGCCGAATCGAGAAACGAAGGCCGGCCACCGCTTCGCGTACGGAGTCCGCCGCCCCGCCACCGGTGACGCTGAACGAATCGAAACCGCCGCTCACTCCGATCTTGTCGGTGAATTTATATGCGGTCCATTGCAGTTCGGTTTTCCCGTTCTGGTAGGTATAAGAACAGCCGTCGTTTAACTGCGGATCGGGCGCTTCCCCGCAGGCTTGCGTGCAAAAGATCGTAACACCCACCGCCGCGATCGCCAGGAAGAATTTCCAATTACTCATAGCCGCCTCCGCGCAAATTAGCTCTTCGCGTGCGAAAACGTCGCCCGGCCGGCCTTTGTGTCATGTTCTTTTTGCGGCATCTCGCATGAGATTTCGCAGGCGAAAGCGCGTACCATCGCCGTATTTCTGGCGGAGCCGAAACAAATGAAAGTCCACGGAATCAAGGTGTGGGCCCAGGCCAGGCTCGTCACACAAAGAGCTGCAGCGACGTTAACATGATCGAATAATACAGCATCAGTATTACGATCAGAATATGGCGGGCGAGCAACGCAGGCACTCGCTTACCGAAATCACGCAGGCCCACGCACCAGTCTGAAACGAAGTACGCGATGCCGATATAGGCGAGAGCTGCATCGCCGATCATGGCCGAGACAATGCCTCCGCATAATAAGGTCGTCACAGCGGCCAGGTAGACCAGCATAACCGGCAGCGTCTCCCGGGAGACCTTTAACGTAAGAAAGGCGATACCGCCGCAAACGCACGATACAACGACCGCCGCCGCCAAGCAGCCCGGATTGAGGGCCCCGAAGTGGAGCGCATGATAAATCAAGCCGGCGCCGAGACCGAGCGTGAATGCGATAAACAGAAGCATGCCGATAAAATAAAACCGTTCCTGCTTGCGCGGGTCCTGGATGGAATACGCCCCTTCAATAAAGATATCTCCGGCGCCGGCGGTAAGCCAGACGCCTCCGAACAATGCGGCCAGGAAAACCATGCGGCCCTCCGCGAGCGGCGCTCCAGCAAAGGTCGCCGCCAGTATCAACGCACCGGTCGAAGCGGCGATCAGGGGGCTCGTAACGCGCCGGATTCGCAAGAGGCTGTGGTATTCAGCCCGGAGACTCTGCGGCGCCGCCCCCTCATCGGTTTCGTCGAAGACCCACGCGAGCGTATGACTGCGAGTCTGTACATAGATCGCGAAAAACGCGAAAGCGACAAATGCGAAAAGAAAGGGGCTCATCCAGGTCAGTCCTGACGATACTCTGCACCGCAATAATATATACGATCGACTAAATCGCCATGCAGACCGTCAACCCGACGCTGTGATATTTATCAGGCTCATAAATCACCGCACAGCCGGACCCCGTGCAGCTATGTACAAACCTTTGAGATAGATGGATCGTCGAAACTCTTCGCGGGCCGATAGTATGTTATCGAAATAATTAAATACAATTTATTAATATTCCGTAAATACTTTGCTTACAGAAACTCGCGAAAAGCGGCGTCAACTGAGACAGATATGTACGAGCACGCAAACGACCGCATCGCCGATTCATCCCGCGAAACCGTCCCCGGCATAGAAGCCGCCCTGGAACGCGAAGAAGCCCACGAAACGATACGCGGCGGTCGGCTCGCCAGGGCCTTTCCGTCTCTGGCGGGGCTGGACGGCGTATCGCCTTTCGACGCCGAACGCCTCGAACGCGCCGCGATCACCGGCGGAGTTTCGCTCCAGGCCTGGCACGCCGTTCGCTTCATTCTCGGCGCAATTCGCACAGAACGCACGAGTCGGGTCGGCCGCTTCGACTACTGGCAGGCCTGGGACGCCTGGGATCTCGCGCATAAGCAGGCCTTCCTGGCGAGCGCCTCGGAAAGCACTCTGCCGGATATTCGCGAAGACTTCGAGCACCGCAATCGAACGCGGGACGGCTGGTAGCGGCAATCCCCGGCCCCTCGCCGGACTACTCCCAACGCCCCACAAAAGAGCTTGCTTTCCCGACGATTCTACGGTAAGAACTGACCCCGGAACCCGCGCTTCCGATCTATGACCGACGAATCGCCGTCTTCATCTTTCCCACGATTGTTTCGCCGATTGAGCTGGCAGCGCTGCGCCGCCGGGCCCGCGCTGTTCGTCTGGCTGGGGCTGGCCTGCGCGAGCTGCGATGTTACGCCGCAGGCCGCCGTTGACGCGGCTTCCGCGGCCGGGCTGCTGGAGCCGCCGGCCTTCGTGATCGCGGCTGATGGCAAGTCGGCGCGCGCGGGATCGGCCGGCTTCTGGTCGGGAGAGTTTCTGAGCGTCGCTCGCGAATCCCCGGGTGAATCCGGCGCAGCTGCTGGCGACTCCGCCGGGCGTCCCTGGACGATCGTTGAGGCGAGCGCCGCCTCCCGGACGGACGCCTATCGGCCGCTGGCGCCGGACGACGGCATTCCCCGTTTCGATGCGCTCTCGGCCGCGCCCATCTGGCTGCGCTTTCGATTGCAGAACGACGACTCGCGCGCGCGTCGGGTACTGCTCGAATTGCGCAACGCGAGTCTGATCGAAGTCGATCTGTATGTACCCGCGGCGACCGATTCGGGATTCGAACGCATGGTTTCCGGCGCCGCGCGTGCCTTCAGCGAACGCCGCATCCCCTATCGCACTCCGGTCTTCGCGTTCGCCGTACCGCCGGGCGTACACACCTGTTATCTGCGCATCGCCGGTTATTCGTACAAGAAGCTTCCGCTGCGGATCTTTACCAGCGAAAGCGATTTCGCGGAGTCCGCCGCGGCGTACACGATTTTACACGGCAGCTTTTACGGCATGCTGGGCATCATGGCCGTATTTAACGCGCTCCTGTTTTTTACGATTCGCGATCAGAGCTATGTCTTCATGACGCTGTTCATCGTTTTCTGGGGCCTGACGATGTTTATCGCCGACGGCTACGGCCAACAGTTTTTCTGGCCGGGCGCGGCTCGCTCCGGTAGTTTCTTTAATGTTTTCAATCCGCTGGCGACTATCAGCCTGCTGCTATTTTTGCGCGGCTTTTTACGAACGCGCCGCCACGCGCCGCGCATCGATCGCTTCGTGCTGCCGGCCCTGATCGCGGCCTACGCGCTGGTCGTCATCAGCTATCCCGTGCAGAGCGATTATCTGCGGGTAGTGCTCGGCCTTCAGCTGGTACTGCCCTCCGGATTTTTCGTTGCGATGCTGGCCTTCGCATTAGGGATCATCGCCTGGCGACGCGGCAATCCCGCCGGGCGCTACCACACTCTGGCCGGCTGCGTCTTTATGATCATAGGCGAATTGCAATATCTGGAAGTCTTCGACCTGGTCGCTTCGAATATCGTCACCGAAAACGGAGCGCGGGTCGGCTTCGTCGTGTATATTACGATGCTGACCATCGGGACCGGCCAGCGCATCCGCAAGCTCAAAGAATCGCTGCAGAAGCTGAATGCCCGGCTGCAATTGGAAGAATTGCGCGGCGAAAATCTTGAGGTCGCAACGCCGGGCGAAAACGCAAACGAATCCCCGGAGCTCGCCCCGCGTGCGGCCGCCGAATGGACGATCACGCCCCGCACGGAGGCGCTCTTGCAAAAGACCATCGCGCGCATTCAGGAAGACTTTCGCAGCGAGATTTCGCGCGAATCGCTGGCGCTCGAACTGGACTGGAATCCCGACAACCTGGGTCGCTTTTATAAGATGTACACCGGCGAACGCATCGGCGACGCGATCAATCGTCTGCGGGTCGAACAGGCCGCCGCCTTATTGCGCGATACCGAAGACCGCGTTACGGAAATCGCCTTCGCGGTCGGCTTCGATTCGCTCAAAACTTTCAATCGCAACTTCGCCCGACTGCTGCACACGACGCCCTCCGAGTTTCGCAAAATCAGCCGCCTGGCGCCGGGAGCGCATCCGCAGTGAAGGCGCTGATTTTCGCACGACTCGCAAGACTTTCGCGCGGAGGCATATTGCCGGTCGGCCTGCTGCTGTGCCTTGCGGCGAGCGGTTCAGGTGGCGCACTCCAGGCGCGGACCGGCGTGATGCTGACACCCGAGCTTCTGAACGGCGCGAGTCTTGGCCGTTCAATCGAATTCCTGGCCGATCCGGAGCGACGACTGCGGATCAAAGACATCGTTCAGAACGGCGGCGCCGGCCTGAAATTCCAGGCGCTCAATCAAGACGACGCCCACTTCGGCTTCGGCAATCCGGCCGCCTACTGGTTCCGCCTGCAGGTCGACAATCCCGGGACCGCGCTTCGGGAGTGGGTCCTGGACGTGGACTATGTATTTCTCGACCGGGTCGTACTGTATCGGCCCGCGCCGGGACTGCCGAACGAATACCAGGCCTTCGCCACCGGCGATAAACGCCCCTTCGCGGAACGCGAAATAGAACACAGCAGCTTCGCCTTTCGCATGCAAACACCGCCGGGGCGACACGTCTATTATCTCGAGCTGCACAATCCGGCGCAGGCCCGCTTTCCCGTGCGCGCCTGGAGCCCCACGGCATTCACCGCCCACCGGCTGCTCGACTGGATGAGCACAGGTTTTATCTTCGGCGGCCTTTTGATATTGTTTATCTCGAACCTGACGCTGTTTGCGATCGTGCGCAATCCGGCGTATCTGTTTCTGCTCGCGTTTATTCCCGGCATCGCCCTGCTCTATCTTTTGATATCCGGCTACGGCTTCCAGTACCTGTGGCCGAACGCGCCCGGACTGAACCAGGGGATGATCGCCGTGATCGCCCTGGTCGCCTTCGGATTCGTCGGTTATCTCAGGCATCTGCTCGAAACGCGCATTCTGGTGCCGCGCCTGGACCGCACGCTGTTGGTCCTGCTCGCCATCTGCGCGAGCTTCGCTTTCCTGAATCTGTTCGTGCCGTATTCGCGGCTGGCTCCCGTCGCCGCGCTGGCTGCGGTGCCGGTGCTGGGGACGCTGATCCTGGCGATCTTCGCGGTCGGCATCGCCGCGATTGGAGGCGATCGACCGGCGGGCCAGTTTTATCTGGTGGGCGCCGGCCTCTTCGCGCTGACAGTGGGCATGGCCGTTCTGGGCTTGCTCGACTTCGCTCCGGCAAGCCAGTCGTTGAGCTTCATCGCCCGATTGGGCAGCCTGGTGCTGACCGCGCTGATGACCGTCGGCGTGCACTATAAAATCAAATTGCTGCGGGACAACCTGCAGGAGCTGAACGCGCGCAGAACTTCGGCGACGCCATCGCCATTCACGGCCAGCGCACCGGCAGCCGGCAAACGCGGCCAGCGCGAACAGCCGATCCCGAACGCCGGAAACGGCGATCAGCGCCCGTCTATTTCACCGACGACCGCAAGCCCGTCCCCGACCGATCCGGACGATCCAGACGGCACGGGCGGCAACTGGACGATCGGACCGCGCATGGAACAGAAGCTCCAGCAGGCGCTCTTTTATCTCAAAGAAAATTTTCGCTCGGATATTTCCCGGGAAGGACTCGCGGCGCAGCTGGAGGTGAATCCGGACAATCTCGGGCGATTCTTTCTAATGTATACAGGCGATAAACTCGGAGACTATACGAACAAGCTGCGCATCGAAGCGGCGGCCAGGCGACTGCACGAAGGCGACGATATATTGATATCGGACGTGGCGGCGGAAGTCGGCTTCGAAAACGTGAGTACGTTTAACAGAATCTTCAAGAAGATCATGGGCAGCACGCCCAGCGACTATCGCACGAAGCTAAAGCACAGCCGCCTGGATCCGGATATCGAAGCGCAGAGCGGATAGCCCGGGCCCAATAGCCAATCCCTGATATTATCAGAACATGACTTGCTCGCGACCCGGAATTCGGGCACTCTCACGCCACATATGAAACTAAAGAGTGTTCTGATTATTATGGCGATTGTAGTCGGCCTGGGAGTCACCGTGCTCCTGCTGCTTTCCAGCCCGGACAAGGCCGGCCAGGCGACGACCGCGCCTGAGGATCCGGTGAAACTGGCCGAACAAAATGTTTCGGTCATCGAGTCGATCTTCGGCCCGGGACCGGACGATAGCGTGACGACCCTCTATGATCTCGATACGATCGAGATCCTGGACCCGCCGCACGAAGACAATCCCGGCAATCCCTACACGGGCGAAAAATACTCCGACCGGGCCATGGAACAATTCGAAGCGCTGCGGCAGTATTTCCCGGACAATCGTATGATTCCGCGCCGCATGACTCCCGAAGAAACGAAGGCCTACGAAGAACAGGAGCAGGCCCTGGCGAAGAAATATTATGTCGAGCGCAGGGTGAAAATCCTGAGCGGCGGCCTGAACAAAGAGGAAGTCGACGAATACTTCGCCTATCGTACGCGCTTCACGCTGGATAAAATCGAGCTCTTTCGCTACGCTCTGGACAATATGCCCGAAGACCTCGCGCCGGACAGGCGCAAACGCATGGAGCGACTGCTCGAAGAAAACGAGCAGAAGATTCAGCGCGTGCTCGGCCAAAAAGAAGCCGCCTATAAAAAGAACGGCATCCCCTATCAGCCGGGCGAAATCTATCTCGAAGACTCCGCCGAATAAATCCATACATCGCGCTCGAATTCGAATTCATTCGCGTAAGCTATGCCACCCGGCCCGCCCCGTCGTCGTACATGACCGGGCGGGCAATCGCCTTCGCCCCCCGACCCGATTATGCCGGATCGCCTTAGCGGCTCTGATAGCCGTCCGTCCGCACCACGCTCCTCGAAGCTTAACCGTCCAATCATTCTGCTACGCTCGCAATGGAGTCTTTCAGGTCCGCCTTTCACCACCTGCGTCGTTTCCAGACGCGCGAACCATTCACCACGCCGTGCACACCGTTCATCACCGGAACCCATCGCACGGGCTGGCTATTGCAAAATCTCTTCGCGTACGACCGGTCATTCTCTGATAGGCGGCTTGCTCATCTCTGATCCTCGCTGATGAATCTCTGATTTCATCAATTCCTGGCTTGTTCCGGAAAATGAATGGCGTTAGACTCCTCGACCGTAATCCCGGAGGAGATGGCGGGCTTACGACAAAATAGAACAGGATCCATCTCAGGAGACGTGTTTAACATGCGAAACAAGACTACTTTACTCACCGCGGTGGCGCTGTTCGCCGCATCCGGTATGCTGCATTGCTTCAGCCGGAACCCTGACGTGCCGGGTTTGCCTAAAAACAACCTGATCACGATCATCGGCGATTCGATCTTCGCTCTAAACGGTGAAGAGAAACTGCAGATCGCACGCAACGCAGGCGAAAACTCGCGCGGCTATGCGACCTCGGGCGCTCAGATGAGCGGTATCGCCGATCAGTACACTCGCGCGCAGCGCGATGGCGCTATTCGCACCATTATTATGGACGGCGGCGGAAACAATGTACTGCAGGGCGGACAGGACGCGTGTGCGGCCAGCAGCCCCTCGCAGGTCGGACCGGAATGTCTGGCGATTCTGCAAACCGCGTGGGACATCGGCGCGGTACTGTTGAATCGGATGTGGCGCGACGGCGTACAGGACGTGGTCTGGCAGGGCTATTATGAACTGCCCGGCAGCAACGCGCGTCTGAATGCCGCGCTCGCGGTCGGCGTCGCCGGTCTGCGCGATATCTGCGAAGACTCGCCGGCGGATTGTACCTTTGTCGACCTGACCACGGTCTTCCGCGGCGAAACAGGAACGGTGATCTTCGACAATATTCACCCGACCACCAAAGGCAGCCGGATTCTCGGCGATACCGTCTGGGCGGCGATGGTCGCCGGCGGCATCGAGCAGAATCAATAAGCACAAAGCCGTAACAGGCGGGCCGCGATTGTTTTATTCGCGGCCCGCCGAAACACGCTCAAATCTCGCAGTGTTCCGCGAGATGGCGTTTGGGTAAACCAGGAGCCCGCCGGAAAACGATTTCGGCGGGCTCTTTTTGTTCGTTTAACCGGTACGGTCCTGATAGCGCCGCATTGCGCTTCACCCGGGCGCACCCGCGCGAAGACCCTTCAGTTCACGAGCCGTAGAGTTTGATCGACGCGCTGACCGGTCTTGAGCACGATTGCCGCCTCCGCGAATCGCGGCGGGCGTAAAGCGGGCGCCGCGTTATTCGAAACCGCCCAGCCTTCCGTTGGAATGCCGAGCAGATTGGTATCGACCTTTCCGTTCTCGTTTTCGTCATGGTTGACCGATACCGCGTAGGTCCCATCGGCAAGACCCGGAAATACGCACTGCACCTGCTCACCCGTAATTCTTTTTGTTACGATGGTTTGGGCCGCAGCCGAGCGCATCGGGAATCCGGCCGGCCCGGCGAAGAGCGCACAGCGAACGACGCCCTTTTGACTCCGCATACCCGAGACCTGGACGGCGATCGCGGAGTCTGACCCGGCCGCGAGGGTCGTTGCCAGCAACAAAGCCCCCGCGACGCAGACGGTGAGCGGCATGATTCGCAAGACGCGCAATGTCGCTCTGGTTTTCATGCATAGAGCCCTCATATTAATTTGCACCAACATAGGCAGTCGTGCCCCGGACGCCGCTCGCTTTCGCTTCGCGCTCGACGGCCTCGGCCTTCGCTTTAATCTCCGCCAACCAGATATCGTGCAGGCGATGCAGCTTATTCGGTTGAAATAACAGCTGAGCGTACGTTAACAGCCCGTTCTGCGATTCGTCGGTAATCAGGCGACAACCTTCGTCGGTCGGTATGATCAGCCAGCCGTGGTATCCCTGAATCGACCATTTATCGGATTCCCAGGAAAGTCGAGCATGCGGTTCGAATTCTTTGATCGTCGACACGAAGTCCAAACCCATGGTGGTCCAGGTAAAAGCCGAATCTGCGGCAAGCACCTTATGTCCGTTCAGCAGCTTTACGTTCGAAGCGCCTTCATACCACTCCGGCCAGGTTTCCGCCTGAATTAAAATATTCCAGACCGTCTCCGGGGACGCGTTGATATCGATCGCGTTGTGAATGAAAAAGCTGGCATCGTCCGGCTGGTATTCCTCCGGCCAGTTGATGGTCTCAGGGTTTCCGCGCGAAGCGGCGATGTCTTTTTCGATGGATCGACACTGGCTGACGGACACGGCCAGTATCAGGCCGACCGCCAGCGTAAATCTGGGGTTGGGAATCATGGTGAACCTCGATGTATTGAATCCGGCTCGATCTGACGATCGCCGGCATACTCCGTACAATAAGCACCATGGTTGACACCGTCAACCAAAAACACAAAATTCGGGCTACGGTCCGGGGGGTGCACCAGTCGATTTTTCGATTGCGACTCGCTCACGGGATACAGACGATCGCCTGGTGAGCTGGATTACTCGCGAAGAATTCGACACGCTCGCCGCGGCCCGGCGCCCGACGGAATCGCGGCCAGGGATGATTCCACTGAATTTCTCTATCGATATGCGCCTCGCACAACTGCGAGCTGCGATTGACCGGGAACCCGAGGCGGGTCCGTTGCCAGGCGAAGACGCCCCGGGCCCATTCTTGCGATGGTACGGCAGCTTCGGCGAAGCATTATTCGAACTCATCCACCACACCGGCACTCGACGCGATCTGACCCATCTCATGAGTCCCTACGATCTCCGGCATTATACTCAACCATTGCTCGAAGTTATGCGAAGCTTTGAGCCCGCTCCAGGGTTCATTCGCGAAACGATCGTCTGGATTCCCCGCCACGGAGACGAAGACTGGGGCGTGTTTCTGGATCGACCGGGCAAAGAGCGAAATGACGTCGCCTTCGCGCACAGCCAGGAAGAGGCGGTCGCCCTCCGTGACTGGCTAAGCGAAGCGAATCCCGCGCGACGCTTCGAAATCAGACCGGCCCGTCCGGCGGGTTGAATCTTTCGATCGGAATTGCGAACGGCTTAATGGGTCCGGATCATAACCGGCTTTTGAATCCTGCGAAACGCTCACGGCGCGATCGGAAGTACGCCGCCGCGCTGCCGCACCGCCGGCACGCTCGCGCGCTCACCGCTGTGTTTTTCCAACAAACGCGCGATGGCCGCATGCTTGCGATACTGCGCGAAACCGGCCGCGTCCCAGCCCTTGTATTTTAGAGCCGGGTCGGCCTTCGCTTTCAATAAAGCGGCGACCACTTCTTTGTGACCGAACCAGGCCGCATACATGAGCGAAGTCCAGCCGCCCCGATAGCGGGCGTTGGGATCCGCGCCGCGGTTTAAAAGATCGCGCACCGCGTTCGCATCGCCGTCGTAGGCCTTGCGCAAGAGCGCAGGATTCAGTGCAGGGTCGATCGTGACCGGCTTCGAATCGTCGCCGTCGTGCGTGTCGCCGTCTCCGTTTTCAGAATCGCCGGAGTCGTCGCCATTCAAGACGGCGTCCGGATCAATAAACGTGACTGTATAACGAACGCTGCGATTTTTACCGTCGATGTTCAGATTCGTAATCTCCACTTCGATCGGGAGGTCTTTCGCCGGTTTATTGTATTCGTTTTTGTGCGTCGCCCGCGGCAGGCCCGTGGGGTACCAGACCAGAATCCCGTTGTTGCCTGTCTCCACGCGCACTCGAATGTTTTTGCCGCCCCGGGTCATCTTCACCCGTGCCTGGCCGTGCTTCGCTTTGCCCTGGTGATGCTGAAAGGACCAGGGATAACCCGAATCCAGGCCGAAACGGTACGGCACATAACCCGCGGGCGGCCAGGCGACGCTTTCGATGCTCGCGACTTCCGCTTCCGATCGCCAGTCGCCGAATACGTACAGAGCGTGTGCACGTTTGCTGCTGCCGGTGCCGAGCACTTTCTGTCGGGGATGCAATGCCCACACGCGATGCCCAACGCCCTTCACGCCTGAGTCGCGCACGTAGGCGTCGATGGCGTCGGGCCCCACGCAACCCAGACATAGATTCGAAGAACCGGCGCCCTTCTTACCGGAAGCGCTATAACAAGGCCAGCTCTTCGGCGGCCCGTGACTGAGATCACCCTTCGCTTCCATGATCAGTGCGGCCGCCCGGGCGGGCTGATTGAATTTCTCGGAGAAACTCACGTCGGCAGGCACGCCGGCCATCGCCCGATAGAATTTCAGATTTTTCAGCGTCGCCGCGTCGTACGCCTTGCTGTTATTTCCGACCCGGCACAGGCGTTTGTTGCCAGTCCAGGCGTTGGGCACCGTTCCATACGGCACATAACGATCTCGATAAAAGCGCGCGACCGCCTTGCGATTCGAGACATCGACCGACAGCCCGCGACTGCCCACGCTGCGGCTCGCGACTCGCTCGACTCCATCCGGCGCCCGCCCTGCCGGCGCCTCCCCCGTGCGACTCGCACGATCGCCGGGCTGCGCGACGAGCGACGCGCTCAGCGCACCCAGCAGAACGACGGCGGCCAGTCGGCCGGGCCGCACCCCATCGGGATTGACGGAATTCAGAGAATGATTCGGGTGCGGCGGCGCGCCGCGTTTGGAAGATTGCATACCCTCGATTAGACGGAGAAGCGCCGGCAGCCGCGCAAATTTTTGGCAGCCCGTAAGGTCCGGGCCGCTTCAAAAAACCAGGCTTCAGCGCTGCAATCGCCCAAATTCCTGAACTAAAAACTCATATTCAGCGCTACGATCGCTCAGAAACTCATGTTCAGCGCTACAATCGCTTCAAACGGCCGGCCCGGTTTCAGCTGCAACTGGGTCGTCGCGCTTTCAATATAACGCTGATTGTAAAGATTCTTAACCGTAACCGAGAGCTTATAGTTGTCGCGCTTATAATACACCAGACCGTTCGCGATCGTGTACTGCGGCAGCACCAGTTCGTTCTGCGACGTGGCGAAGCGCTCCGAATTATAATAAGCGCCCATACCCATCCCCAGACCGCGCAGGAAACCCGATTGGAGCTCGTAGACCGCCCAGAAACTCGCGTTGTGCTCGGGCACCAGCGCCGGGCGATTGCCTTCCAGACTCTTACGCCCGGTTGTGGGATCGCGAGTATCGTCTTTGGTCAGCTTCGCGTCGATATAACCATAGGCGGCGATCAGGTTCAGACCGGCGACCGGCGTCGCCAGAATATCCGCCTCGAAACCTTTGTGGGTCTGCTCGCCCGACTGCAGCAATCGGCCGATGTTCAACGGGTCGTTCACGACCGTATTCGTCTTACGAATCTCAAAGCCCGCGAGCGTCGCCACGAGCGATTTATCGAAGAGCTCGAATTTAAAACCGCCTTCATAACCGGTCGAAATGATCGGCTTCGGAGTCAGCCCCTGGATCAGGAGCACGCGAAAATCCTGACTGAAAGATTCCGATGCGTTGGCGAAGACCGACATCTGATCGATGATGCGATAGACGAAGCCGCCCTGCGGACTTACGCTGTCGGCGTTGATCGCGATGCGCTTCGGACGGGTGAGCAGGGTGGCGGCGATTTCCGGCACGAAAAACAAATTCTCGCGCAGATGATAGGTCCGATCGTGACCGAAACCCCGGACCCGATCATAGCGCGCGCCCGCGAGCAGGTGCAGTTTTTCGCCGAACGAAATCTGGTAGCGACCGAAGAGGCCGATGGTGTTCACCCAGGCGCTCAGCTCGGTCGGAATCGGGAAGAAGCTGCCAGTATTAAAAGCTGGATCGAAAAGGGCTCCCTGGAGTACATTCGCTCCGGGCTGAAAGCCGTTGTCGACGAAGGCTTTTTCGGCGTCCGTGAGAAAGAGATCTTTCGAACCAGCGTCCGTATATTGATCGTAGATCCCCACGTCGAGAAACGCGTGCGTGAAATCGACGCCGACGTACGGGCGATGCGTAATATTGCCGGTCTTGAATTCGCCGTCGAGAGAGAATTGAGTCGTATAACTCGATAGATACCAGTTGCGTTCTTCGTAGGCCCGGCCGATGGTCCGGTTATCATCGCCCACCGAGCTAATGCGCGTGCGCTGATCGAAAGTCGAGGAGCTTTCGCCGCGGGTGCGATTACGAAAGGTCCAATCGCCGAAGGCCGTCTCCCATTCGAAGCCGCCGCTGCCGATGGCCTGACGGTTCTCTTCGTTCTCGCGATTGCCGAAATAACGGTTGTCGGGCAGGCGATCGTCGAGCGTAAACTCAAGCGGGAATACTTCTTTCGATGGGAAGGCCTGCTGGAGCACGAGCGGCGCCGACTGAATATTTTGATCGTACAGATTGCGCTGAGCGGTAACCAGCGGATCGCGAATTGGCGGGATGCCCCGGTCCGGGCGCGACACGTCTTTTTGATAGGAACCGAAAAACGAAATCGTCGTATCCGGCGTAACCAGCCAGGTCAGCGACGGCGCGACGAAACCGCGTTCCGTCTCGACTTCGTCGCGAAAGCTTTCGGAACCACGATAAGTACTCGTAAGCCGGTACAACACCGTGCGGTCTTCGTTCAGCGGCCCGGTCAAATCCACCGATGCGACGTTGTTCTGGAAGCGACCGTGCGAAAGCTCGACTTCATAATACGGATCGCCCAGCGGCTTTTTCGTAACCAGGTTGAGAGCTCCGCCCGGTTCGATCGAACCGAAGAGCACCGAGGACGGACCTTTTAAGACTTCAATGCGGCTGAACTGGGTCAATTCGCGCGGCGCGAAACCCAGAGTTCCGGTAAAATTCGGCAGACCGTCGATCAAAAAGAGCGATGTCTGAAAACCGCGAATGCTGAGCGTATCGCCGGTGGTCAGGCCGGTGGCGTTGCCGACGTTCGAGACGTTGCGCGCGGCCTCTTCGAGCGTGCGGGCCTGCTGGTCGCGAATCACCTGCTTCGGAATAATCTGAACGGACTGCGGCGTATTCATTAAGTCGGCGTTGGACTTGATCACGCCGGGCGCCTTGCGTCGAATATAACGTTCGGAGTTTTCGCTCTCCGCTTCAATGAGGATCTCGTCCTCTTCGCTTTCCGTTTCGTCCGGAACGCCTTCCTCCTGGCCGGCCGGCCCTTCTTCCGGCTCCGCGTCGGGTTGGGCGAATAAGGGGACCTGCGGCACCATGAGCGCCACAAGGACCAGCAACGTTGCCGCGCCCTGCAGCCCACTGTGGCAGCACCTTGCTAATGCAGACATTATTGTATCTATCTTCATGAATTCGGTCGAACCTCTAAAAAATTGCGTAAGAACCGGAATCGAGGCATGGCCCCAATGCGTCAACATTTATTGAGATTGAGTGTAATTCTCACTAAGAGGTGCAAGAGAACGGTCCGCACCGGCAGCCGCCAGTCGGTCTTTTCCGCTCACCAGGGGCCGATTTGCACGGGTCAACTGACCGGGAGCGATCCCGAACTCCGCCTGAAACGCGCGCGCGAAGTGCCCGGGATTGCTATAACCAACGGCGCAGGCCGCCGCCGCCACGTTGGTCTCGCCGGCCAGCAACAAATCCCGGGCCAGGTGCATTCGATAACACCGCAGATCGGCGTGAATGCTGGTCGCATACACCAGACGATAGCCGCGTTTCAGCTTGTACTCGTTCAGGGCGACTCGCCGGGCCAGGCGCACGGTCGTCGGCGGATTCAGGTATTCCTGAAAGACGATGGAGCGGGCCTGCTGGATCTTGCGCAGCTCCGCCGGCGGCACGCCCGCGACCTGAGCTGCGGTATGCGCGGGAAATTGTTCCGCGGCTTCGGCGGCGTCCAGCATCCAGGCGAAGGCGAGCATGGCGAACCCCAGCGGCTCGGCCCCGCCCGTCGCGACAGTTTCAAAGATACGATCGACCGTCATGGCGATCCGGGGGTGCCGAAAGCTGAGCGCCTGGAACCGCGGTCGGTCGCCATTGCGCGCAGACGAATGCGCGTCATCTTTCGTCCGGGTCAATTTACGTGCGCCGGTCTCCCGCTGAAACAGCAGCAGCTCCTGAACGGAATCGCCGGGCTCAAGACTCCACTCCACGCGGGCTCCGGCTGGAACCAGAACCGAGCGCCCCGCCCGGTCGTCGCCGGACGAAAGTGCATCGAGAGCCCGCCCATCGATTCGGATCTGGCCCTGGCTTCGACGGGCATAGGCCAGCAATCGAAAGTCCTGATCTGTATAGCTGGCGAAACGAAATCCGGCGGGTCCAGCCTGGCATTCAATCGCCAGCGCCTGGAGATTCGGCTGTAAATGCAGCGGATAGATCCGGCCTTCCCCCGTAGATTCCGGCAGCGGGAGACCTGGCACGGGAACCGGAAGCGTTCGCCCGGAATCAGCCGGACGCATACTGCGATCGCCAGGCGGCGAAAGCAGTCGCAGCAGCCGGCGCTCGAAGCGCGATTGTTCCAGATACTCCGCGATATGCATGCAAGGCCAAATTGATAGTGATTCTCAAAATCACTTCTCGAGCACGCTCCTCGCTGTCAATCCAAAGGCGCAGGGCCCGAAAGCTGCGACGCAGCACCCCCACATTCAAAAAATCCCACTTCGGCGCGTGAAAATCCCGCTCGGGGGCGACAGAAAGCAATTTTCGATATCCTGTATGCCTCGCTCTGAAACTGAGACCGAGTCTCATTCACCAGGATTAACCAGGAGAGAGGACACGCACCCAATGACATCCGCAACCCAGTATCCATCCACCGCCACCGGCCCGGCTGCTCGAGACACTCAGAGCCCTCTGGAACGTTCCGGGTTTCCATACGACACGAGCAGCGCAGAGCTCCTGGACTTCCAGTCCCGCATCGAATCCAACGCCCGCTCGTATCCGCGCCGGCTGCCCATGGTCGTGCAATCCGCGCAGGGCCATCGCATTACCGACACCGACGGACGCGAATACATCGATTGCCTGGCCTGCGCCGGCGCCCTGCCCCTCGGACACAATCATCCCGCGATCAACGCGGCGGTCGTGGAGTATCTGCAGAACGGCGGCCCCTGGCAGACTCTCGACTTGATGACCCCCGCGAAAGCGGCTTATATCGAAACCCTGTTCGAATTATTGCCGCCGGGTTGGCGCCAGCGCTATCGCATTCAGTTTTGCGGACCAGGCGGGTCCGACGCCGTCGAGGCCGCGGTGAAGCTCGTGAAATTCGCGACCGGCCGCGAATCCATGCTGGCCTTTCGCGGAGCCTATCACGGCATGTCGCAGTTCAGCCTGGGCCTGACCGGCAACCTGAAAGCCAAACGCAGCATCGCCGGCCTGGCGACAGGCGTACATTTTCTGCCGTACCCGGATCTGTATCGCACACCGCTGCAGGCCCCGCCGGCCGGCCAGACGGATGCGGAGTACGCGAACCCCGCACCGGACGAAAACGAAATCGCCGCGCACAATCTACACTACATCAAACAGATGATTCTCGATCCGGAGTCCGGCATCGCCCCCCCGGCCGGGATGATCCTGGAGCTGGTCCAGGGCGAGGGCGGAGTGAACCCCGCGCCGCTGGAATGGGTTCGGGGACTGCGCGACATCACCCGGGAAGCGGGCATCCCGTTGATCGTCGACGAAGTGCAAACCGGCCTCGGCCGCACGGGCGAGCTCTTCGCGTTTCAGGCTGCAGGTATCGAACCGGACGTGCTGGTGCTGTCCAAAGCCGTCGGCGGCGGCTTCCCGATTTCGCTGATCCTGTTTCGCGAAGAGCTGAACCTCTGGCCGCCGGGCGCGCACGCCGGCACCTTTCGCGGCAACCAGCTGGCGATGGTCGCCGGCCAACGCACGATGGAGATCCTGCTCGAAGAGGATCTGCTCGAAAACGTGCGCGGGGTCGGCGCATATTTTCGCACAGAACTCGAGCGGCTGCAAACGCGACACCCCATGATCGCGCAGATTCGCGGGCGGGGGCTGATGCTCGGCGCGGAGATCATTCAGCCGAACGGCGAACGCGACGCGGCCGGCTTTCCCGCCGCCGCGCCGGAACTCGCGGCGGAGGTTCAGCAGGAGTGTTTTCGTCGCGGCTTGATTCTGGAAGTCGGCGGGCGCTACGCTTCGGTGCTGCGCTTCTTGCCGCCGCTGAATATCGAACGCGATACGGTCACGAATATCGTTTCGATTCTGGATGCGGCCATGGGCTCCGCCGGGGAGCGCACGGCGTGAAGACCGTCGATAGCCATAGCTATACGCGCAAGCGGCGCAACGATGCGACTCAAGCGGGCGATCGTTTCGCGGCGGACTTCGCGCGCACGCCCGCGGATTTACAGGAACTGAGCGCCAATATCCGCGAAATCCTTTCGCTGGTCAGCGATGAGTGGCGGGGCCTGGATAATTCGGTATCTTCCGCGAATGCCGGCGATCGCGCTTACTCAGGAGCCTCGCCGGATAGCCTGACCGCGTGGCTGCGCGAAACCATCGGCGATGTCCTGCCCGAAACAGGCGAGCTCGATGAGCAATCGCCGCAGCCGGAATGGCGCAGCGAATTGCTGCGTGGTATCGTCCGGCATTCGATTCAATTGCGCGCGGCCGCGACGGCGGCGCATCTGCACTGCCTCCCGCTCAGAGACTCGATATCCGCGGAAGTATTGATCGCGCTCCTGAACCAGTCGATGGATTCTTTCGATCAGTCGGGCGTCGCGACGCTGCTCGAAACCGAGCTCGTACGCTGGCTTCTAAAAGAATGCCTGGGCGAGCAGCCCGGTCATGAGCAGCCGGCGAGCCGCGGCGACGGCGTCTTCACTTCCGGCGGCACCCAGAGCAACCTGATGGGGCTGCTGCTTGCACGCGAAGCCGCGGTGCGAAAATTTTTCGGCGCGAGCGCCTTTCAATCGGGATTACCCGCCGGCGCGGAAAAGCTGCGCATTCTCTGTCAACAGCACGCGCATTTCAGCGCGACCCAGGCCGCGGGGCTCCTGGGACTCGGCCGCGATGCGATCGTGCCGATTCCGGTCCAGGCCGGCGACGGCGGAGTCGACATCAACGCGGCGCGCGAAAAGTACGAGGAGCTCAAAGCCGCCGGGCTCCTGCCCTTTTGTTTTTTCGCAACGGCCGGCACGACCGATCGCGGCGCCATCGACGATCTATCGGCGGTGGGCGCTTTCTGCGAAGAGCACGAACTCTGGTTTCATCTGGATGCCGCCTACGGCGGCGCGCTGCTCTTCACCCGTCACCGCCATCGTCTGCACGGCGTCGAGCGCGTCGACTCTCTGACGGTCGACTTTCACAAACTCTTTTTTCAGCCGATCGCCTGCGGCGCCTTTCTCGTGCGAGACGCGCAGAGCTTCGCATTGATGCGGCAGCATGCGGATTATCTCAATCGCGAAGAGGACGTCTTTCCGAATCTGGTGGATCGTTCGCTCGCGACGACCCGCCGCTTCGACGCGTTCAAATTGTTGTTTTCGCTGAAAGGCGTGGGGCGCACGCGTTTCGAAGCGATGATCGACCGCCTGCTGGAACTCACCCGGCACGCGCGCGATTTAGTCGTCGATGAACCCGAACTGGAACTGCTCGTCGAGCCGGCGCTCTCGACCGTGCTCTTTCGCCATCGCGGGCCGGACGCGCTGAACTCCGCGATTCGCAACCGCCTGCTGTCGAGCGGCGCGGCGATCATCGGCGAAACGCGATTCGAAACGAAAGTCGCCCTAAAGCTCACGCTGATGAACCCGACCGTTCAGGACGAAGACATCGCGGCGCTGCTGCAACGGATCGTTCAGGCGGCGCGCGAGATAAACGAAATTACAGAATCAAATACAAGCAATCCAACGGAGAATTGATAATGAACCTGCAAACACCGACCGCCCGCCCCGCCCGGGCCAGAAAAGACACCAGCTTCGATTTCGCGTACCAGACCGTGGTCAACGGTCTCCTGCGCGAAGCCGGACAGTGGGAACGCCACACGATTCAAAGCCCCTCCGCGGCAGACGCGGCGAACGCAATCCCCGAATACTCCGTCCGCGCCGATGAGCTGCTGGCCGCCTTTCCCGCGGATTTCGAAACGCAATCGCTGAGCGATATCGTTCGCATTCCGCTCGAAAGCCAGGGGCGCGAAATTCTGCTCGGCGTAGTGTACTGGAGCCTCACCGGTCGCCATCAATTTCAATTGCCCGCATTCGAGCGCCCGTTAAGCGCCGCAGCGGAAGATGACGACGCCTCCGCAGCCAGTGCGATTGACCTGGAATATTTTTTACGCGCGTGCCTGAAAGAGGTCGCGGCCCGGCTGAAGACGCCGCGCGAACCCGCGCCCGAACAAATGCTCGAAAAGATCTTTCAGAGCCGCGAAAATATCGCGCGCTTTATACGCGAACGCGCCGACGACATCGAACGCCTGACCGGCGCCGACCCGCTCTCGTTCATCGACGCCGAGCAGGCCCTGCTCATCGGGCACCAGACCCACCCGACCGCGAAATCTCGCGAAGGATTTTCGGAAAGCGAGATGGCGCTCTATTCGCCGGAACTGCGCGGACGTTTTCCGCTGCATTTTTTTCGGGTGCATCCGACCATCGCGCACCAGTCCAGCGCCGTTTCCGGTTCCAGCGCCGAAGACATCGTCAAAAAAATGCTGCGCGAAGACCCCGCGGTGCCCGCTGCGATCAAAGATCATTGCGACGAGCCCTGGGTCATTTTGCCCGTGCACCCCTGGCAGGCGCAGTACGTTCAGTCTCTCGACAGCGTTAAACGCCTGCTGGCCGATGGACTTTTACAAGACCTCGGCACGGCCGGCTCTGAGTGGACGCCGACCACTTCCGTGCGTACGGTCTATCGCGAGAACTTCGAGTACATGTTCAAGTTTTCGTTGAACGTGAAGATTACGAATAGCGTGCGCGTGAATCTCACCCGCGAACTGGATCGCTCGGTCGAAATGATGAGCCTGATGCAGACCGACTATGGTCGTAAAATCCAGGCGGACGTTCCGAGCTTTGTATTTATTCAGGACCCCGCCTATCTGGCCGTAAAATGGGCCGACCAGGTGATCGAACCGCTGTCGTGCACGTTTCGTGAAGCCGCCTTTGCGCACGATCCCGCGAATCCAGGGCGAGTGCGCGACATCACCGCGATCACCAGCCTGGTCCAGGACCATCCGTACGGACACTCGCACCGCAACCGACTCTACAATATCATCGCGACGATCGCTGACCGCGAAAAGCGGTCGCTGAACGAAACGGCCCTCGATTGGTTCGATCGGTATCTGGACGTTTCGATTTACAATCTGTTCAAGCTCTTTTTTCGGTGGGGCCTCTGCTTCGAAGCCCACGGCCAGAACTCGCTTTTAGAACTGGAAGACGGCTATCCCGTGCGTTATCTCTATCGCGACAGCCAGGGCTATTTCCATCGCCAGGCCTCACACAAAGATTTCTGCGAAATCATTCCCGGCCTGGGCGAAGTCACCGAATCGATTTTCCCGGAAGATCTCGCGAACGAACGCCTGGTGTACTATCTGATCATCAACCAGGTCTTTTCGATGATCAACGCTCTGGGCACTCAGGGGCTCGCCAGCGAAGCGTCGCTGATGCGTAAATTCGCGGCGCTCCTGGACCGCGTCAAACGCGAGCCGGCGCGTTATCCGCTCGATATGATCGAGCATTTGCAGAAGAACGAACGCCTGCCGTGCAAAAGCAATCTGCTGACCCAGTACTTCAATATGGACGAGCTGGTCGGCGACATCGCGACCCAGTCGGTTTACGTCGACGTCGAAAATATCATCCGACCTTTCGTGGAGGAACTGCATGCAGCCGGGCGTTGAAGGCGCGAACGCAAACGCGACGGTCGACGCTTCCGGCCCTGATGTTATGGCCGACGCGGCGCGCGCAACGCCGGCCCAGGCGTCGGCTGTGGTCCCGCGAATCGAGTTGGTCCCGATCGAGCCGGCCCAGGACGCACCGCTGATCCACGACTGGAGCCTGCGAGCACATGTGAGCGAATACTGGATTCTGGGCGAAGGACTCGACGGCGTTCGAGAATATCTGCGCGAGAAACAGGCCTCCGGATATCTGGAACCGCATTTGATTCGCATCGACGGAGTCGCGGCGGGTTATACGGAACTCTACGATTACAACCGGGATCCGGTCGCGAAGGTCTTCCCGGGCCGCGAGTTCTCCCGGGGCTGGCATATCTTTCTGGGCGAAGAGCGCTTTATCGGCAGCGGTTACGCGATTCACGTAGGCCAGGCGATTATGGACAAACTTTTCGCGTACGAAAAATGCGACGCGGTCTATTGCGAACCGGACGTACGCAACCATCGCATGCATCGCTTCGTTGAGAAGCTCGGCCATCGCGAAGTGGGCCGTGTGCATTTACCCGATAAAACCGCATTTATTATGCAATGCGATCGCGCCGACTACGAGGCGACGCGGGCATCATCGCAAAACCAAAAAGCCTCGTGACCACTCAGCAAAAACGGAGATACCCGGGAATGAACAATTCTGCATTCGATTACGACATAGTAGGGGTCGGCCTCGGCCCATTCAATTTGAGCCTGGCGGCTCTACTGGAAGAACATCGCCAGAACGCAGGCGACGAAACTCCGCGAGCCCTCTTTCTCGAAGCACGCGACCGCTTCGACTGGCATCCTGGTATGATTCTACCCGGAACGACGCTGCAGGTCCCGTTCTTCGCCGATCTGGTAACGATGGCCGCGCCGACCAGTCGCTTCACCTTTCTGAATTATCTACACGAGCACGGCCGGCTGTACAATTTTTATTTCTACGAAGACTTCAAGATTTATCGCAAAGAATACAACCGGTACTGCCAGTGGGTCAGCGAGAGTCTGGAATCATGCTGCTTCGGCGCGCGCGTAACCGACGTACGTCGCGAAACTCCGGGAGACAACCCGAACGCGGACGAAGGCTATCGCGTTTTTTACAGCGACGCTGACGGGCGCACGCACTCGGTGACCGCGGCGAATATCGTACTCGGCTACGGCACCCGGCCGACGGTTCCCGCCTGTGTCCGCGAAAACGCCCACCCGGGAGTCTTTCACACCGCGGCCTTCGCCGAAAACCGGGAGCGCGTACAGCGAGCGCGGCGGGCGATCGTGGTCGGCAGCGGACAGAGCGCCGGCGAATGCGTTCTGGAAATTCTGAACACGGCGCCGGACGTCGAGCTGCACTGGTACACGCGCGGCGACGGTTTCCTGCCCATGGAATACTCGAAGCTGGGCCTGGAATTCTTTTCGCCAGAATACATCGACTATTTCCACGGGCTGCCGCAGGCGGATCGCGATCGCATTCGCTCCGGACAGGATCTGTACTACAAAGGTATGTCCAGCGTAACCATCGGCCAGATCTACGACGCACTCTACGAACGTTCGATCGATCCCGACGCGTCCCGGCCGGTGCTGATGGGCGGAGTGGAGCTCACCGACCTGCGCGCGAACGCGAACGCCGAAAGCCAGGACGACGCGTTCGCCTATCAGCTTGAGCTGCGTCATCGCGAAGAAGGCGCGGTCTTCGCGGAGGCGGCCGACGTGATCATTCTGGGAACGGGATACGAACACGCTCTGCCCGAATTTCTGGACAACCTCATGCCCGAATTGGCCGTCGACGATCAGGGCCGGCTGCGGATCAGCCGCGACTATCGCGCGCTGAAAAGTACAGATCGGGAAACCCGAAACCCGGAAGGCTTGAACGGGCCCGCGAAATCGCAGGTTTTTATTCAGAACGGCGAAATCCACACCCACGGCATCGGCGCCCCAGATCTCGGCCTCGGCGCTTATCGCGCTTCGATGATCGCCAACGCGCTGTTGGGCAAACAGCATTATCGCATCCGCACGAAGAACGTCTTCCAGCATTTCGGCACGCGCGGCCCCGCCGGGCCGAATCCGACGAGCGCCGCTGAATCGAAAACGGATCGCATGCTCAGGAGCGAATCATGATCGAAACCACTGCCGAACGCCCCGACGCCTCCGTCGCAAATTCTACAGGCGATTCGCTGAACGACGCCCGGCTCTGGGAGCGCGTGAACCGCGAGCTGGCGGCGAAGATCCTTTCTGAATTCGCCTATGAAGAGATGATTTCACCTGAGATGATTTCGAGCGAAATGATTTCGCACGAGACGATGGCGCCCGAAGCTCGCGACGAGACGGCTTCTAAAGAGAGCCGGGTCCTGTATTCACTGCGCATCGCGGAAAACCTCGAGTATCGTTTCGCGGCGATCCCGCGCGCCTTTTTCGGTTTCTATCGCGTTTTGCCCGATACGATTCAGCGCATCGACACTCGCGAAAGCCCGAAGACGCGCGACGAAAACGCTCCGCACGCAGGCGCCATCGAAGTCGAAACCCTGCTCACCGACCTGAACTTGCTTCTGAAATTCAAAGCGGAAATATTCGCGCCGGCCTTCCGCGAACTGTCGAATACGCTCTTCGCGGACTATCGTATGCTCGCCGATCCGCGCCGACTGAAAGCCCGCGAGTGGCTGACCGCCGACGACGCGCGGCTGGAAGGCGAATTGAGCGCGCATCCCTGGATCGTGGCGAATAAGAGCCGGCTCGGTTTTTCGACCGCGGACTATGAACGCTTCGCCCCGGAATCGGCGCGTACTTTTCGCCTGCGATGGCTCGCACTGGCCCGCGACCGCGGCGAATTCGCGGGCGTGCCTGATCTGACATACGAAGATTTTCTGACGAAGCTGCTGCCGGATCACGAGCGCGCTGCTTTAAACGAACGCATCCGCGAACAGGGGCGGGATCCGGCCGATTTTTTTCTGATCCCCGCGCATCCCTGGCAGTACGAAAACCGCATCGCCTATCTCTTCGCACGCGATTTCGCGCACGGACGTCTGCTTGATCTGGGCGAAGGCTTCGACGAATACCTGCCGCAACAATCGATCCGCACGCTGACGAATACGACGCATCCCGAGCGGCCCTTCGTAAAGCTGCCGATCAGTATCCTGAATACTTCGGTCTACCGGGGATTGCCGGTCGAACGCGCGGCGCAGGCGCCCGCCCTGACCGCCTGGCTGCAATCGGTGGTCCAGACGGACGAATTCTTGCGTGACGAAACCCGCGTCGTGCTGTTGGGAGAATTCGCAACGCTGCAATGCCGTCACTCCCTGTATTCGAAAATGCCCGGCGTCCCCTACCAGTACAATGAAATGTTCGGCGCGATCTTTCGCGAAAGCTCCGACGCATACTTAAATCGCGACGCCGGCGAACGAGCTCTGCCCCTGGCGGCGCTCTTTCAACGCGATCCGTCCGGCGATTCCGTGCTCGGCGCTTTGATCCAGGCTTCCGGACTCGACGCCGGCCAGTGGATGGACGCGTTTCTGAAAGCGGTGCTCGAACCCTTGCTGCATTTTCTGTACAGGTACGGTTTCGTGTTTTCGCCCCACGGCCAGAACGCGCTGATCGCGCTGCAAAATCATCGGCCCACCCGCCTGGTGATCAAAGACTTCGTCGACGACGCGAATCTCAGCATCGACAGTCTGCCGGAACACGAAAGTCTGCCTGCAGAGCTTTATGATCTACTCGACGCCCTCGAACCCCTGGCGCTGATCCAGTGGATTCAAAGCGGGCTCTTCGTCTGCGTGTTTCGGTATCTCACCGAAATACTGGCCGACGACCGTCTGCTTGATGAAAACGATTTCTGGCGGCGGGTCGTACGGACCATTCGCGAATACCAGGCACGCTTTCCGGATATGCAGGAACGCTTCGCGCATTTCAATCTTTTCGCGCCGGCCTTCCCGAAGCTGACGTTGAACGCCACCCGCTTACTGGACATCGGCTACGCCGACAGCGCCGAGCGACCCAGCGCCTCCGTTGCCAGTCTTCTGGATAATCCGCTGTACCAAATCGAAGAGGAGCAATCATGAGCACGGTAATTCCAAAGAGCGAAGAAGAGCACAAAGCGCAAGTCGCTACAAAAAAATCCGGGGTTTTCGACAGGCCGGTAGAGCCCTGGCAGGAGATCAGCAGTCTGGTCGAACGTTTCCCCGGTCTGCAAACGGAACGGGCGATCTATTTCGAAGACTATTCGATTACCGGGCGGACCTTCTGGACCCGGCCGGTGGACGCGGAACGCGACCAGGAGCTGATCCACTCCTGGATGAACCGCGAACACGTCGTGCCGTACTGGCGCATGGCCTGGCCGCTTCATAAGATCAGAACGTACCTGGACGAAGCAATCGCGCGACCGGGTTTCGAACCGTATATGGCCTATATGGACGACGAGCCCTTCGGCTATTTCGAAGTATACGACCCCGCCCGGGACCGGATCAAAGATTTTTACGAACCGCAGCCGACCGACGTCGGCCTGCATATTATGATCGGCGAAGAAAAATATCTGAAGAAATTTATCATTCGCCTGTCGATCACCTTGATGCGGGTCATCTTCGAACGCTGGCCGGAATGCGAACGCATCGTCGGCGAACCCGACGAAAACAACAAAGCGGTGCTCGGCCTGATGAAATTCCTGGGATTTCGATTTACGCACAAAATCGAGTTCCCGGAAAAAACGGCGGATTGTCTGACATTGAGCAGAATCGACTTCGAGCGAGGACATGGCAGCCGTGTCTGAGCCGACTCTGGAAATAAACGGCGTCGAGAAATCTTTCGGCGCAAAGCGGGTGCTGCGGGGTGTGCAGCTACGGCTCAGCGCCGGACGCATCACCGCTCTTCTGGCGAAGAACGGCGCGGGCAAATCGACCCTGGTGTCTTTAATCGCGGGTCGTCTGTTGCCCGACGGCGGCGAAATTCGTTTTATGCAACAGGCGTTAACGACTCCCGCTTCCAATCGGCGCCAGCGTGCGTTGATCGGCCGCATCGGCGTGGCGCCCCAGGATACGGGCGTCTATCCGGATTCGACGGCGATGGACAATCTGATCTTCGCCGGCGGCTGTTACGGCCTGCGCGGAAAGCGGCTGCGCGAATCGGCCGCGAAAGCTCTCGAACGCCTGGGTCTGACAGATATCGCGAAAACCCGGGCCCGCCATCTCTCGGGCGGCCAGAAGCGGCGCCTGCATACGGCGATGGCGCTGGTACACGAGCCGGATTTGATTCTACTGGACGAGCCGACCGTGGGCTCCGACCCGGAGGCCCGGCGATATATTCTCGACGCGGTGCGCGATCTGGCCGCCGAAGGCGCGACGCTACTCTATACCAGCCACTATTTTCCCGAGATCGAAGCGCTGCGCGCGGACATCGCGATCATGAACGGCGGACGTATTTCCGTGCACGGCACGTACGACGAAATCGCCGCAGGCGCCAGGAACGGCGAAGATCTCGAAGAGATTTTTTTCGCGGCCCATGCGCAAGACACGCAAGCGGCGGAGCTGACCGCGGGGGCCGCGTCGTGAACGGAGCGCTTCAAATTGTGCAGGACCTGGTCTGGGTTTTCCGCCAGGAGCTCCGCATCGCCCGACGCGATTCGACCGTCTTCGCGATCATGTTCGTCATGCCCTTTCTGGTTTTGTATCTCGTGGCCCCGGCCATGCGCCCGGCGTTACTGCAGCAGGGCTTCGCCGACGCGAGCGGCGCCGAGCAGGCGATGCCGGGGATGGCGGTCCTCTTCAGTAATTTCGCGATGGCCTTTCTCGCCTTCGCGGTCTTTCGCGAACACACCTGGATGACCTGGGACCGTTTGATGATCGCGCCCGTATCCCGCTTCGCGGTGCTCGCCGGCAAAGCGTTGCTGCCCTTTCTGGTGGTTATCGTTCAACAGCTGACCCTGCTCGCCGCTGCAAGCGTGGTCTTCGGCGTTCGGGTCAGCAACATCGATGGAATTGTAGCCTACTTCGCATTGACCGCCGCTCTGGCCGCCTTCGCCGTGTGCGCCGGACTCGCGCTCACCGCCTGGCTCGGGTCGCTACAGGAAATCAATTCGGTCGTAAATATCGGGACCTTCGTGCTGGCCGGCGTCGGAGGAGCCTTCGGACCGATCGAACTGATGCCGCAATGGATTCAGAGCATCAGCGTGTTTTCGCCGAATTTCTGGGCCATCGATGGCTTCAAACGCATTCTGCTGAACGACGCGGGGATAGGTGAAGTACTGCCAGGCGTTGTGATTCTGCTCTGCTGCGCTCTGGCCTGCCTGGGCGCCGCGCTCGCGGGACTGGCGGGGGAACGCGAAAAGCGCGCCTGGGCGTGATCGGCGTTCTGAGAAACGATCTCAATATTATATTGACCCTCAGACGAGCACACGGGACACGGCAAGCAGCTATGACGCGCGAAATAGCAGCATCAGAGAACGCGTCGGGGACCGCCGGTTATACGGGGCTCGACGCGAGCGTCTATGAAATGTACGGGCGCTCGACCCTGCCGGCCGCCGGCCTGGCTTCCCTGGCGGCGCATATCGTCTTGATCGTCGGGCCGCTTATTGCGGCGTGGTGCTTCGGGCTGTCCACGGATCGCCGCATGGAGCTTTCGACCGTCACCGCCACTTCGCGGGCCTTCGATGTGCAGATCAAACGCCCGCGGCCCCAGGCTCCCAAAAAAGAGGACTCGAATAAAGTCAAACCCTCCGAAGGCGCGAACGTTAAACACATCAGTCGCTTCAACTCCGACGTCTTACTAAAGAACACAGCGTCGATCTGGAATAGCATCGTCTATCCCCGCATGGCGCGCAAGATGGGCTGGCAGGGTCGGGTCAAAATTCGGGCGATCATTTCTCCGGAAGGTCAGACCCTCGAAGCAAGTATTCACAAGAGTTCAGGCTATGGCGTGCTCGATAAGGCCGCGCTCCAGGGGGTTTTGCAACACCGCTGGACGCCGGGCGATAAAACCGAAACCGTCATCGCGCCATTTCATTTCAAGCTGAACGAGCAGCAATAATCTTCCGCTTTCTAAATCAAATCGAAGAGTAATTCTATGACAGAGATTGTACGCCAGATTCCGGATTGGTTGATTCCCTCACTGATTCTAATTATTTCCGTCGTCGCCGTGGCGATCATCATCGACCGGGCGCGACTGCTGATATCAAAAATCAAAGCGATCGATATCGAAGACGAGCGCGCCATCCTGGATATGGTCCGCGAACAGCGATTGGACGAGGCGCTGAATTTCTGCCGCGACCGCCGGCATCCCGCTTTCGCGGCGATTGTCACAATCATCGAATCGGCCAGGCGCGGACTGAATCTGGAAAGCGCGGCCGAGTCGGAAGTGCATCGCACCACCTCTTATTTGAAACGTTATCTGCAGAGTCTGGGCACGATCAGCACCATCGCGCCGTTGCTGGGACTGCTTGGAACGGTGACCGGGATGATCAAATCCTTTCACGCCTTCGACGCGGACAAAGTTCAAAACGCGCAGTTGGTCGGCGGCATCGACGAAGCCCTGATCACAACGGCCCTGGGCCTGATCGTGGCCATTCCGACCTTGATCGCCTACAATTATTTCGCCAACCGGGTGAATCAAATCTCAGAAGAAACCTCGCTTTTAAGCGACCAGGTCGCCGAAGAATTGATGCGGCAACGCGTCGGCGCTCAGAGCGAGGCCGCGACTGCGGAAATCCGGTCATAATCGCATGCGCAAATCGAAGAAAAAATCCAATACCGCGGCGATGGAAACGCGCAGCGGCATCGACCTGGCGCCGATGGTCGACATCATCTTTCTATTGCTCGCGTACTTTTTGATCAATTCGACGCTGGCGAAGACTCCGGCGATTCGCATCTCGTTGCCGCAGTCGGAAACGGCTTCGTACGTCGGCGAAGAAGCGATCGACATCGTGGTCGCGCCGGAAGGCAAAATCATGGTGAACGATACCGACGTTCCTCTGGTGAATCTGGCGGCGACTCTCAAGGCGACCGCCACCGGCAGCGCTACCGAACCCGAAGTCAATATTAAGAGCGACTCGCAGACGTCCTACCAGGATGTGATCAACGTCATCGACGAAGTCCAGAAAGCCGGGCTGTCGAATTTTAATCTAACCACGAATCGTCGTTGATTCGGCGCACGCCCGCGCCAGCCCGAAATCTCAAGAAATTCACGGAGCGTTCAGGGCGGTTTCGCACACGTCTTCGAGCCCCAGGCTTTTCAACATGGCCATGCCTTCGATCGAAACGAGCAGCTGCGCCGCTTCGCTTTCGCGCTTCGCGGGCGTCGCGCTTTTAAGCTGCGCCTTGCCCCAATCAAGAAAACCGCGGGCGATCTTTTCGCCGACCGGCCCGTAGAATGGATCTTTGCGCGCGGAAAGGGTCGCGATTTCGAGCCACAAACACATGAATGGCCATAGTTCCTTCGCGCTGACGACCTTCCAGATCTGCAAACGCAACGAATGCAACGGCAAAGGCTCCGGCGTCGCCCGCTCGCCGAGGATCGCGACCAGACGGGCCGCGACGCGCTCGATGGTGGCGCTCATAACCTCGGCCTTGTCCTTAAAATAATAGAGCAGCATTCGATCGCTGGTATCGGCCGCCTCCGCCATCGAACGCAGGCTCGAAGCGGTCAGCCCGTGGGCCAGCACGTGATCGGCCAGACGATCGAGAATCGCCGCTTTGCGCTCTTCCGCTTTCATTGCATTATGCCTTCAGCGGGCCCACTTTTTCTGACTCACGGCGGTTTTCATATTCTCCAGCACGTCCAGACTGATCGTGCGATACAATTCGTCGACGGGACTGCCCTGTCCTTCGCGCAGAATATCGTCGAGAATCATATCGACGATTTCGCCCACCAGCTCTTCGCCGCGTTCCCCCTGCACGCTTTGCGCCAGAGTTTCGTTGATCGCGTCGAAAACCGCCACGCCGATTTCGCGGGTCAGGGTTTCTTTAATAAAATCGGGCACCAGCTGCAGCGAAGGCACGTTGCGCGCCGCTTCTTCCAGACTGCTCTCCAGCAGCTCGCGGGTCGCGGGCTCTCCCGGACGCTGCGCCGCGAAGCGCCGCACGTTGCCGATCATCAGCTGCTTGATCGCTTCGCGGCGCGGCTCTAGCGCGCTCAGAAAGATGTCGATGGAAGCGCCGCGCTGAATCTCGTCCTGCATTTCCGTGAGAATGCGCGCCGCCACGCGATCGGAGACCTCTTCGGTTAATATCGCCGAATACCGTTTCACGGTCCGGCTGACGAAATCGTCGCCGATGCTGGTCAAATCGCTGCGATGGAGGCGCACATAGATGGACAGTATCCGGAATAAGCGAAAAATACGAAACTCGGCGAAGGGAATCAGTCCCAGTACGTCGTACCAATTATAAATCGGAAAGAGCCACCAGCGCACCAGCTCCCGACGACGCACGGCCAGAAACCAGCGCACAAGAAATTCCAGCAAAAACACCAGCAAGAACGGACCGTCCAGCAGCAGGAAATAGTCTTCATAGCTGCCGTCGAGCGCCCGGCGGCGTTCAAAATTCAGCGCGAAAAGCGGGCGAATCTCATTTTGAAAAAAAGCGGCCTGTTCCCCAGACGAGCCCTTGCCTTCGCTTTCCGGACCGCGTTCTTCGTCCTTCCAGAAGCGCTCCGCGAGAGTCCCGAAAGCGGGTACCGTCGCAAAACTGCGATCTCCGCGCACTTCGCCCGGCCGGGGCAGCGAATACAATAAATTCGCGCCGGCGTCCCCGTCTTCGCCGATCGTATTTTCGGTAGTGGCGTCCTGATCGTATGGCGATACCCCGGTCGGCTGATTGCGCGCGATGAAATCGGCGAAGCGACGGGTCGCGCGATATAGATTCACGCTCTGGCCCGACTCCGCGAAGGGGTTTTCGCCGGCCATCTCAGTCGAGAGCGCCCGGAGTTCCGTGGCGATTTCGCGCCGCGCGTCGGCGTCCGGCGCGGAAAAATAATCGTCGGCGAGTTCGAGATAACGCCCGGTCTGCGGGCTGTCTTCGATGGCTTTGATCGGATCATAGGCCTGCGCGACGGAGGGCGCGTACTGAAAGAGATACGGGCGCGAATAAAAATAGGTCCAGTCGAATACGATCAGCAGCAAATTCACGACCGCGATGCAGATCATGAACAGATCCCAGGCCAATCGCAGATTGAATCCGCGTTCGCGAATCTTTTTAATATCCAACACCATATGCGCCGATCGAATGGATAAGATCGCGACGCGGGCGATATTTGTCCACTGAAGTCGCTTTTTTTGGGCTCCCGGCCAGGCGCGCTTTTCGCTTTCACGCGCTCATAGCGGCAGCCGAATCGTAACCGTATGATGACCGTCGATCTGGCGCGCTGCGAAATCGCCGCCCATTTTTTGAACGCGATCGCGGGCGCGCGAAGAACTGTGCACCGACGCCAGATCGTCCACCCGCGCTTCGCCTGCCTTCCGTTCCTCGCCGGATGCAGGCGGCTCGCCCGCTTTTTGCGACAGTCGATTGGACTGTTCAATTTCCATAACGCGGCCGTTCTGGCGAAGCTGGAATTGCCAGTGACTCGTGCCCGCGCCGTACTTCAGATCGTTCGTGCACAGCTCCCGGGTAAGCTGCAGTAAATCCATACGCCAGCGGTCGTCGGCCATGGCCTGCTGAAATAGAGGCACTGTTTCGGCGGACATCTCGAAATCAATTTCGCGCAGAGCGTCCGAGTAGCGCCGGAGCAACACCATGCGCAGGCCGATCAGCGGATCGCGGGCGGTGAGCTCCAGATCCTCCATGAACAGCAATTGGCCGCGAAAGAGCCGCCCCATTTGATCCAGACGTTCGCGAGCCGCCGCCAGAAAGGACCCCGCGTCGAAAGCCCGGCCGCGATCGAGATCTTCCCGCCGGCGGTCGATGAGCACCTGCAAATCGGTCAGCGCGCCGCCCAGGCTGTCGTGTAGATTGATTTCCAGGTCTTTGCGCTGCGCCGCGAGCGCTTCGCGACTGCGGGCGAGCCCGGTGCGGAGCTTCTCCCGCGCGTCGAGACTGTCGCGATAATTCTGCCCCAGACCCACCGATTGCAGAAGCACCAGGCTCGCGAAAGCGAGCAACGCCACCGGGCCGGCGTCCGCCGCCCGCCAGTTGAGGTACATCGCGTAAAAACCAAAAATGAAGCAGAGCAGAATCCCCGCCGCCATTACCCGCGCGCCGACGCTGCCGCGAAAACTCATGCGCAGGGTAATATAGGCGGCGTGCGAAAGCATCGGCAAAATCACGATCAGATACAGCGCGAACATAACCGGCGCCAGATAGGCGATGTCGAAGAAATGCAGACCCAACAAAGGTACCGAAACGATAACATAAGGCCGGACCGCCTTATGCGAAACTACATCGGGGAACACCGAGCGCAGAAAAGTCATCATCAGCGCGGGAGACAGAATATTCATCGAGCCGACGATGCGCAAACTCAACTCCCAGGAGGCTTCGGGAACGATCAGATTCACGATTTTTTCGCTCATAAAAGGCACGCGAATCGCAAACGAAAGACACAATATCGAAAAGAGTAAAAACGACGTTTCGCGCGGATGCATGACGAAAAGCGCCAGATGATACAAAAACACCGCCACGAAAAATCCCAGCAGCATCAGATCGAAAGCGATCTTACGGTTTACGTAAGTGTCGAGGACTGGAGTCGCGCCGACCGCCAGTACGCCCCGCAGGCCTCCCCGAAAGAGATGGTAGTTGGCCACGTGCAGGATCAATTCGACGCCGCTTTCGTCGGAGCGCGCGTAAAAGCTGTGTTGAACGCGTTCGGCTTCGGTCGTTTCGCGCGAGGTGCCTGCGCGGCCGGCGTTGACAACGAGCTCCCCGTTCGCAAAGACCCGAAACGCGACGAATTGCTGCTGGATGCGAAACCCGTAATCGCGCCCCGGCGGCAGCAGCAGCTGCATGCGATAGGTCGCGAACCCCCGCGCGGCGGGTTGCACCAGTTCGTTCGATTCCGGCGACTCCGCTTCGCGAATCTTCAGGCCGGTCCAGGGCCGCATACCCGCGCTGAGGGCGTCCGGAATCGGCGGCGGAAGCCGGCGGAAATCGCCAGGTTCCAGATACTCTCGCCAGTAAAAATCCCAGCGCGCGGGAATCAGTACGACTTCACCGCTTGCGAAATCGACGTGTCGAAGATCCACGGTCGCGACGCTGCGCGGACTTCCATCGGATTGCTCCCCCTGATCCGGAGCGACGGGCGAAGGCACGGCCATGCGCACGCAGCCCGCCAGAGCGAGAATGACCGCACACAGCGCCAGGCGGCGGACGAAAGCGAACAGGCCTTTTCGCGCGGGACGGGCAATCACATCAACGAGAGTTCCTGCGCCTTGAGAATCAACTCGCTGCGATTGTGCACTTCGAGCTTCTTGTAGATCTGTTTCGTATAGTCGTGAATCGTATGCGGACTCAGGCCCAGAAATTCAGCGACGGCCCGGGCGGTCTTACCGCGCACCATCAACTCCAGAACCTGCCGCTCGCGATCGGTCAGCTCGGGAACGTCTTTGCTGGTCTGCTGCTGAAAGCTGGCGAAGACCCGCAACGCAATCGTGGGTGTGATCATCGCTCCGCCGGAAAGCACGGTGCGCACGGTATGCTCAAGATCGCCGAGCTCACTCTTCAGGATGTAGCCAAGGGTGCCGTGTTTGATGGCTTCGAAGATCAGCTCGTCCGAATTCATATTCGTGAGCATGACCGCGCGCAGATCGCGCTGCTGCCGCTTGATTTCCTTCACGAGCTCAATGCCGGTAATACCGGAGAGCATGATGTCCACGAAGAGCAGATCTAATCGGGGCGCCGGCTTTTCGCGCAGGAACATTTCCGCGGACGGCCAGACGGCCACCGGGGCGCGCACGATCTCCAGCGCTTCCAGACGGCGAACCACCTCGTCTCGAAATTCAGGATCGTTTTCGACGATTCCTATCCGCGCGGCGTGAATCGAAGTCGGCTGGCTCATGCCCCGGATTAGAGCCGGCTGAAGTCCCGACGCAAGCGAATTAATTTCGGCGATCGCGCAACCCCCCGATTGTGGGGGGGCCGGCGAAATTATTTTCTGGCGACGATAAACACCGCTCGTCCGCCCTCCGGCTGCCAGTCGTGTTCGATCGAAAACCCGGCGGCGGTGATGGCGTCCCGCAGATCCTCGCGGCTAAAGAATTTGAGCAGTGGCAGCACGCCCAGCCGGCGTCCGACGGGCGCCAGCAGGCGCAGGAGCGGCAGCGAATCGCCGATGCAGACCGTATTCGAAATGAAAACGCCGCCCGGTGTGAGCATGCGGTGAATCTTCGCAATCGCTGCGTCGCGGTCTTCCAGCAAATGCAGCAGACTCAGAGCGAGCACGACGTCCACGCTTTCGTCGGCGACCTGCAGTTCTTCCAGCGAGGTCTTCTGGAATTCAACGTTCTGGATATCCGCGGCCCGCGCCTTTTCCCGCGCGATTTCGAGCATCTTCGTGGAGATGTCGGTCGCCAGGATGCTGCGAACGAACGGCGCGTGCGCGAGAGCGGTCGACCCGGTGCCGCAACCGAATTCCAGGACCGCGGTGTCCGGCCGCAAATACCCCCGGGTGATTTCTAATTTCTTTTGATAGGCAGCCGGATTCGCGACGGGTTTTTTCGCGTACCCCTTCGCGAAGCGGTCCCAGACTTTCGCAGATTTCGTCATAATTGTTTTCGGTCGCTCCGGGGATGGCTTTCCCCGCAGGCTCAAAGCCGCCTCCGGGCGATCATGCCCCTGGCTATCGCAACGATTGCCGGCTGTCGAAACGATAACACAAAAGCCCGCCTGCAAATTGAACGCAGGCGACAGCTGCTCCGGAAGCGTAGATCAGTCGCGCGCGGACGTTGACTCGAATGGTCGCAGGTCGGATTTCTCTTTCATGACGACCGCTCCCGCGGCGACGGCTTCGTTCGCCTGCGACGCGCTTTGCGCGCGACCATCGGCCGCCTGGCCGAGCAATTCACGCAGTTGCGCGGGAAAATCAGAGTGCTGCGCGTCGACGGTATAACCCGCGTCGTAGATCATACGAATCGTCGCTTCGGCGTCGGAGCCGCGTACATTCAGATAACCCGAAACGAACATCGAACTCGCCACGGCCAGGGCCCGCGCCTGGGCGTTGTCTTCGGCGAAGTGAATTTCGCGACCGGCCGCCAGGCGAATTTCGGCGGCGGGGTTCGCCAGACGAAATACGCTCAGGATCCGCAAACCGTAATCGGCGGTCATGGGCGTGATATTCTTGAGCGCGTGACCCGGAACGGGAATAAAGAAATTCACCGGAATCGAAGGCACAGCGCGTTTGCGCAAATCGAAGGCGACTTCGACCAGATCCGCCGCGCTTTCGCCCATGCCGGCGATGACGCCGCTGCAGAGCGAAATGCCCGCGCCGCTTACGGTATCCAGGGTCTGCATACGATCCTGGTAGTCGTGGGTCGAACAGATTTCGCCGTAGTGTTTTTCGGAAGTGTTTAAGTTGTGATTATATCGATCTAAGCCCGCCTCGGCCAGCTTTTGCGCGTACTCGGGACGCGTAACCAGCCCCGCCGATAAACAGATCTGCAGCGGATACTTCGATTTGATTTCGCGAATCAGATCCGCGAAACGATCGATGCTGCGTTCGTTGGGGCCGCGTCCGGCGGTGACCATGCAATAGCGGAATGCGCCGGACTCGTAGGCCACCCGCGCCTCTTCCAGAATTTCGGCGTCGGTCTTCGTGGGATAACTGGCGATCGGTTGGCCGGGATCGTCGGCGCCGGCTTCGTCCGGCCCGATTTTGCGCTGGGCGCAGTAGCCGCAGTCCTCCGGACAGTGGCCGTTGCGGACGTTATTCAAGATATGCAGTTGCACGCCGCGGCCGAAAAAACGCTCGCGGGGCAGCGATCCGATCGCCAGTAATTCGGCCGTGTCCAGCTCGGGATCCGTGAGTATCCGCAGGGCCTGCTCGGGGCCAAGCATGGATTCCGGCACGCCGGCCTGATTCATATCATGGGCGGCGGTCGCGGCCTGGACATGATCGCGGAGGGCCGCCAGAAATTCGGTCGCGGATTGCTGCATACAGACAATTCCAGGGCCCGCACGAATCCGGGCAAGGGGTTTTCCGAGCTTCTGTTTGCCACGGATGGCGCGGATCGGACGGATTCCAGCTGGTTACGGATGGCGAAAACTGCGCGGGGGGCTTTTGGCCACGGATGGCACGGATGACACGGATGGAAGTTCTGTTTTGAGTTTACCGGATTCGCAAACTCTCCCCTGCGCAACATGTGAATTATCATGCGGCGCGGTGTGCCATATCGCCTGAGAAAATCCGTGCCATCAGTGAAATCCGTGGCTATTCTTCGCGCTTCAGCGCAGCCCCTGTTCGCGCGTCAGCGTAGACCGAGTTCCGCCTGGAGCGCCATCAAACCATCCATCAGGCCGGGGTCGATGTGTCCGCGCTGTCGCATGATTTCCAGGGTAATGCGGCGCGATTCGTCGGGAATCCCTTCGAGCAAATGCACGACGGTATTCAGCGGCACTTTGCCGTGCTCGTCGAGATGCTGCGCCGCGTCGTCCGCCAGAGTGCGGCCGATACGAATCTCCATCACAAAGCCGGTGAACTCGTCGAGAAAGGCCAGATAGTCGTCGTCTTTGAGATCCGACGCCAGGCGATAGACGAAATCGAAAAGATCCAGATTCTCCGAGATCAGCTTTTGAACATTGTCGCCCAGGTTTTTGAATAAGGTGAGCATCGCCGGCGAACGAAAATTGGAGTGTCCCTGCATGAAGATCAAATTTTCCAGGTTCATCTGCTGCAGAATCAGGAGCGCCGCGAAATGGTTGCTCTTGCCCAGATTCAGCAGTTCCTGAAAGACCAATGTCAGCCGGTTGTTGTCGACTTCGCGCCAGTACGATTCGAGCATCGACGCGTAGGCGAAATCGTATCCGTCTTCGCCGCCCAGATGACTGCGCTGGTAACGTAAAATCTGACAGTTGAATAATTCCAGAGCGGCCGACACCGAGAAGTCCTCGGCGCTGACAATGCGCGCTCCGACCTTCGGATCCAGCAGGCGAAAATAATAATCGATGATAAAAACGAGCTCAGGTTCGGTCGAAATCATGTCCGCGATCAGAGCCGGTTCGACGACGCCCAGCTCTTTCTCGATCTGATGGATCGGCGGCAGCTTCTGGCCCAGAAGCTGGTACAGCGGAGTTGTCCGATAGTCCTGGCTCATTGCGGTCGGGGTTCCGGGCCCGTAACAAATACGGCGACCCTGCTCTAGATAAGGCCTCCGCCTCCCGGCCCGTCCATCAGAAAAAAACCCCGTTCTGTAAGCGTGCCGCTAAAATGCGGCGCCGGTGAAAGGGAACGCCCGCCGGCCTCAGGATCGAGAAAGCGCTTTCCGAACCCCAGCAGCCGCCGCGGCGAAAAACCTGGCGAGCCTGCCGGGATTTCGCAGGCGTTCGAGGGCCCGGGCTTCGCGGGCGGCTTTCCACTCCTCGCCGCTCAGGTACAACGCGGGCACCAGCACGAGCACCAGCCCCGTCGCGAACAACAGCCCCCAACCGAGCGCGAGAGCCATCGGCGCGTTCGAAGGGTCGTCGCCGCCCACGCCGTAAGCCAGCGGCAAGAGCCCCGCCACGGTCGTTACGGTCGTCATCAATATCGCGCGCAGCCGATCGGCCGAGGCCCGGGCCACGAGATGGCGCAGCGGTTCTTCGGGATGCTCCCGTCGCAGAAAATTGATGTGGTCGACCAACACCAGACTGTCGTTCACGACGACCCCGCTCAGGCTGATAATGCCCAGCATGGCCATGAAACTGAGCGGGTAGCCGTGCACCGCGAAGGTCACGATCACACCCGAAATGCCGAAAGGCACGGCGGTCATCACGTAGAACGGCTGCCGGAAGGAATTAAAAAGCAGCACAAGCAAACAATAAATCCCGGCCACCGCCAGCAGGAAAGTGCGCACAGCGTGGCCGATATTTTCGTCCTGCGCTTTCGCGGCGCCTTCGACCCGAATGCGCGTGCCGGGATATTTCGAAAGATCGAAGTCTTTCAAGACCATGTCCGGCACGTCTTCCGGTTTCAGTTTCGCTTTGTCGACGTTCGCCTGGACGTTCACGCTCCGTTCGCCGTTGAAATGGGCGATATAAACGGAAGTCTGTTCGGTATCGCGAAACGAAGCCACGTGTTTGAGCGGCACCAGGTTGCCCTGCAGATTCGCTACGGCCAGTTCGCCGAGAGTCGCCAGATCGGTCTTCGATTCCGTGGGCATGGTCAGCCGAAACTCGATTTCGTCTTCGCCGTACTGTACGCGGGTGACCTCTTCGCCGTCATAGGCGATGCGCACGGTTCTGGCGATCTCCGCCACGGAGAGTCCCAGGCGCGCGAGCTTCGGATAATCCAGGCGCAGCTGCACCTGGCGTTTGCCGCGTTTGATCCCCGAGTCCACGTCGGTGATTCCGTCGAGGCTTTGTAGATACGACGCGATGTCCCGGGCGAGCTCTTCGCGGGGTCCGTCTTCGATGCCGATGATCCGCAGGCTCACCGGTTTCTCCGGCGAAGGTCCGCTGTCTTTTACGTTCAGCGTGACCTTTTCGACGCCTGCGAGCTTCTCGGATTCGGGCCGCAGCGCCTCCACGATTTCTTCCGCCTGGCGATCACGACTCGAATAGGGCGTCAGATTCACATAGATTACCGCGAGATGATCCTGCGTTAAAAAACCACCGTGAGTGCCGATCAATGTAAAATAAGAATCGATTTCGCCTTTCGGCAGGCCGTCGATGAGCGTTTCCACCCGATGCACCGCCTCCGCCGTGCCTTCGAGCGAAGTTCCGACCGGCGTTTCGACGAAGACCGTGAAATGCTCGGCGCCGTCCGACGGAAAGATCTCGATCGGCATGGCCGCCACGGCGTACACGATCGTCGCCGTCAAAAATGCGACGAAGACGCCGATGAGTCGCAGGCGATAGCGCAGGACCCGCTCGAGCCAGATTTCAAAGCGTTCGCGAAAGGGCGCAAACCAGCTGCCGCGCATGTCGGCGGCGTTTACGCTTCCCCGGCGTTCCGCGAGTTCCGGATTCGCGGCGTTTTTCTCTTCGGTTTTTTCAAGAGCGTGCGCCACGTGCGCCGGCAGCGCGATCAAACCTTCGAAGAGCGAAATCAAAAGCGCGAGCGTAATTACGATCGGAATGACAATGATGAATTTACCGATTTCGCCCGGAATAAAGAACATGGGCAGAAAGGCGAGGATCGTCGTGGCGATCGTGGTCACCACCGGCAGCCAGACCTTGCGCACTCCCGTCGCGGCGGCTTCTACGGGGCTCAGGCCTTTTTGCCACTGTTGATAGATCGTTTCGGAAACGATGATGGCGTCGTCGACGATGATACCCAGCACGAGAATCATCGCCGTGAGCGTCACCACGTCCAGATATACGCCGAAGAGCGGCATAAAGGCGATGGCGCCCAGGAGCGAAACCGGAATGCCGATCGCGACCCATAACGAGGTGCGAAAATTCAAAAAGATTGTAAGCACGATCACGACGAGCAGGAAACCCATCATGCCGTTTTTGGCGACGACTCCGAAGCTCGCGCTGACGTAGCGCGAAAGATCGTTGCTATAAGAAACCGTAATACCCTGAAACAGCGGCGTGTCCGCTTCGGCTGCGGCGAAAGCTTTGATCCGTTCGACCGTGCGAATAATGTCCGCGTTCTCTTTTTTCGAAACGCCGAAGACGATCATGTCCCGGCCGTTCATCCGGGGCCGGACGAATTCGCGTTCGAAATCGTCCCTGACGACGGCCATATCCTTCACGCGTACGCTGAAGCCGGCGAAATTACCGCGCACGATCACCTCGCCGACTTCTAATGGATGTTCAAATTGAGCGGTCGTCACCAGGTTGCGTTCGCTGGTATAGGATTCCAGGGTGCCGGCGGTTCCGCGAATATTGCGCGCCTGAATCATACGCGCGATTTCAGTTAAGGGAATATCGTACTGCTTTAAGGCCTCCGGGGAAACCTCAACCCGCACTTCCCGCGCGCGGAAACCGAATTTTTCGATCTTCGCGACGCCGGAAATCTCGCGCATCTTCTTCTCGATCACGCGTACCCGCTCGCGCAATTCGGCGTAGCTCAGATCCGGCGCCTCGAAGCCCACTTCAAGAATCGGGATTTCGCTCGCCCGCAGCCGGCTGACCAGAGGCGGAGCCGGCAGATCTCTGGGCAAATTCTGGGCCCGGGCGGCCGCTTCGCGAATATCCTGTATCGTCGCGTCGACGTTGGCGCGGCTCATATCGTTATCGAGCAACACCGTAATCACCGAAACGTCTTCGGCGGAGGTCGAGTAGACTTTGTCCACCCCGGTAATACCGACCAGCTCGGCTTCGATCTTATTCGTAACGTTGAGCTCGACGTCTTCCGCGGAAGCCCCGGGAAACAGGGTCCGGATCACGACCTGATCGAGTTCGACCCGCGGAAAGAGATCGCGATTGATCGTAAACAGGGTCGCGACGCCGCCCAGAAGCAGCATCCCGGTGAATAGATTGGCCAGCAGATGCCGGGAGGCGAAAAATCTAAAAAAGCGAATCATTGGATATTATCTGCCGGCCAGCCGTTCGTAGCGGCTGAATCGATACGTATTTCGCACGCGCCCTTCGAAGGTCAAGAGGGGCGCGATTCTATAGCTCATTTCCAGATTCAGACGAACGGTCCGCGCCCGCCAGCGCAAAGGGTCTTCGGATTCAAAATCGACCGTGACCCGCAGCTTTTTCATACGAAACGCGTCGTCCTCCGGCGCCGGCAGCGTGGCAACCCGCGCCGTGCTGATCACCCGCTGCGGAATGCCCGTCTTCACATTCAGATAGGCGACTCCGTCCCAGACCCCTTCCCGGGTCGTCTGCGTAAAGGCGAAGGCCCGACAGGGGCGGCCCAGTATAACCGCGTTCCGATCGGGACCGAGAGCCCGCACGCGCACCCGGGCCTGATTCTGCGGCGCGAAGGGATTCTCGACCTCGTCGCGTTCGCCGCTCGCGGCGCCGCGCCGCTGCTTTTTCGCGCGCTCTTTCGCAAGCTCCGCGGTCTTCGCGGCCCGGTTGTCCGCGCCGTTCTTTTGCGAGCTCAGCACTCGAATTTCCAGCTGGGGTCTGCGGTCGCCGTGCACCGCGAATTGGCTGAGCGTCTTCTCCTGCAGCTCGCCCTTAGCGTCGAAAACGCGCTGATCTTCGGAAATGCGGCGCGCCACCCAGCGTTCGTTGCGCCCGGCGACGGCCACGGCCTTTTTCCAGAGCGGCGGCGAATCATCGCGCTGGGCCGGAGCCCGCGCCACGGAACCGGCGCCGCCCGGCGCGGCCGACAGGGACTTCCAGCCCGCCGCGATCAGCGCGACCAGCACCCCCAGCAGGATTCCCAGCAACAGGCCGGAAGGCGACGGTTTCATGGAAATACTGTCGAAACCGTCTGGATACTGCAATCGATACATAAGGTCGCCTCTCGTATGCGGATGTAACATATCGCGAGGGCGACGTCAAAGCGCCGGGAATGAGTGGTGCTTTTACGGCAACGAAAGCCTTTCAGAGTCCAGAGTCGTCGTGAATCAAGCTGAGCCGTCAGAGCAACGATCAAGGGGCCGGCAATAACTCCACCAGGCATTCGCCGAGCACACGATAAGCTTCGGCCAGTTCGTCGGGTTGGATCGTAAAGGCCGGAGTCATGTACACGACGTTCCCCAGGGGCCGCAATAAAACGCCGCGCGCGATCGCCGCCGGCATCAGCCGCCACCCGAATTCAGCGGTGTATTGCGCCGGGAAATCCAGTTCGACCGCCGCGACCGATCCAAGACAACGCGTTTCGCGTATACGGCCGCCGGCGGGCCCCGCCTTCAGTTCCGCGAGATGTTCGCGGTGCAGGCGCTCCAGCTCGCGAATACCCGCGAAGTCCTTTTCGCGATCCGCGTCGATCAAATCCAGGCTGGCAAGCGCCGCGGCGCAGCCCAGCGGATTGGCGGTCATACTGTGACCGTGAAAGAGCGTATGTTTGCGGTCATCGCTATAAAAGCCTTCGTAGATCTTTTCGCTCGCCAGAGTCGCGGCGAATGGCAAATATCCGCCGGACAGAGCTTTGGAAATGCAGATCACGTCCGGCCAGACACCCGCGTACTCGCTCGCATAGAATTTACCGGTGCGCCCGCAGCCGGTGAAGACTTCGTCGCTGATCCAGAAGACGCCGTGGGCGTCGCACAGTTCGCGCACTTTCTTCAAGAACACGGGCGGGTACATATTAAATCCGGCCGAGGCCCCCTGCACCACCGGCTCCAGAATCAGTCCGCAGATTTTATCGCCGCGTTCCGCTAACAGCTTTTCAAGCGCCTGCAGCGACGGCGCGAGATGTGTCAACGCGGCTTCGTCATCGTTGAAAACTTCGAACGGGGCCCGCGGGGTCGGTAAAAGGTGTACAGGAAACAAAAGGGGCGCATACATTTCATGAAAGACGCTGCGCGCGCCGACCGACATCGTGCCGATCGTATCGCCGTGGTAGCCGTCGCCGAGCGCGACGAATTCTTTGCGTTCCGTCTGGCCCGCGTTCGCGTACCACTGAAAGGCCATCTTGAGGCCGATTTCCACGGCGGTCGAGCCGTTGTCGCTGTAAAAGACGCGCGGCAAACGATCGCCGGTGGTTTCGCTGAGTCGTTTCGCGAGGACCGTCGCCGGCTCGTGCGCAAGCCCCGCGTAAATGACGTGCTCGACCCGCTGCATTTGTTCGTGGATCGCCTGGTTGATGTACGGATTACTATGGCCGTGCACGTTCACCCACCAGGAGCCGATCGCGTCGATAATCGCTTTGCCGTCCCGGGTAAACAGGCGCACGCCTTCCCCCCGCTCGATAAACAGCGGCTCGGCGGCGAGCTTCATCTGCGTGAACGGCTGCCAGGCGTGCCGGCGATGGTACTCCAGCAGATCTGCGTGCGATAGTCGGGGTGATTGTGACGCGTTCATAATACGGTTCCCCGAACCGTGACGCGCAGGCCTGAGCCGGGGCAAACGAAATTTTTCGCAGGCAGGCTGCGGAAAATCAGGCCGGTCCGGGGCGTTATGCGCCTGGTATCAGCTCTTCGCCCAGAGCCGCAACAGGAGCCCCGCCGGATCCACGTTCGCCCGCAGCGGTTCGCCGTCCACGTACTCGAATTGCGCGAGCGACGGCAGATCGGTAAACTCCATGATGGTGCGCACATTATCCGGGTTGTCCGGGCCGCAGAAGATGAAACCCACGACCGGCAGGCCCGCCTCTTTCAGAGCGCGCGCCGTAAGCAGACTGTGGTTGATCGTGCCCAGGGCCGTGCGCGCGACGATCACGACCGGCAGCTGCGCCAGCTTGAGGAAGTCCAGCCAGGTGGTGCGCCGGTTTAAGGGCACCAACAGGCCCCCGGCGCCTTCGACCACCAGCGGGCCCGCCGCCCGGTAGCGCATGAGGTCTTCCAGCAGGCGATCCATGACGACGTGATCGTCTTCGAGCTCGGCCGCCCGATGCGGGCTGAGCGGCTCGCTGAATTTGTAGGTATTCGGATAAAGCCGCTCCGGCTCCAGCTCCGCGAGAGATTGGACGGTCGCGCGATCGTCATCGTCGCCGGTCTGCACCGGCTTCCAGTAGCGCAAACCGGTCACATCACGATAGTTGCGCATGAGGGCTGCTGATGTGATCGTCTTGCCGATCCCTGTATCTGTTCCACAAACGAAGACGGACATGGTCGCGTTCCTGGTTAAAGGTAACGAGACCGGAGGATCTGGCAAATTGAAATCCGGAAAAGTTTTACACACCCATGAGAATGGGGACGCGCCGGAAGGGGCCTTCCGCTAATATCGCCCGGGGCGATGCTTCTCATTCTTCGACGAGAGCTGCCCGCAGCACGCTCTGCACCGCGCGCAGCGAAACGTTTTCCCCGACCACCGGCCGGGGAACAATTCGGCCGGCCCGATCGCCGACAATCACCGAAGGCACGGCGCTCACCCCCAGCTTGCGATCCAGATAGTCCTGCCAGCGATGTATGTCCGTAACGTCCAGTCGGACCTTAATAAACGGTTCCAGATCCTTTTGCAAAAAGGGACTGCCCAGCACGAAGCTCTCGAAATCCGCGCAGGAATGACACCAGTCGGCGTGCAGATAAAACAGCACCGGCCGTTCTTGCGACAGACCCAGCGCACGGGCGCGCGAAACGATTTGGGGCAACCAGACGGTATCCTGGCCCGGCTCCGCGGCGAAAGTCGCCCTGCTCCCCGCTTTCGATTGCATGGGATCCGTCCAGACGATGTTTTGCGGGCGCACGATCTGAAAGCCGGCGAACGAAACGAAAGCCGTCGCGGCGGCGACGCCGTACAGGGCCGCGAGAGTCGGCCCGCGCCGCAGATATCCGTTCGCCGTCAGCAAACGCAGGACGACGGCCAACAACACCGCCGCCGGCAGATAAAGAAAGAAGGCCGCGTTGTCCCACAGGTAGACGCGAAACTGCACCGGATCCGAAAAGCCGTCTGCGTAAACCGCCGCGCGAGCGGCCAGCGACCACGCCCCGAAAGCCGCCAGCGCGAAGGCCCCGTACACGCGCAGGCGCCGGCCGCGACGGCCAGGAAAGATTCGCGGCGGTGTTTCGTCGCTCATACTCATTCAGAACGAACTGCGGCATGCTGGTTACAGCAATTCATGCCCGCCACGAAGGTTTTTGCGCCCGCCGTTCGGCGATCGCGCGCTCAGCGCCGGTTGCGTTTGCTCCGGCTCGAACCGCCGGCTTGTTTTTCGGCAGGTTCGCCGGGCTGCGCCGCGGGTTGCGTTTCGTTTTTTGTATCGTTGGGGGCGTCGGATTCGGCTTCCGGCGTTTTCGATGCCGCGTTATCACTCGGGGGTTCGGCTTTCGCGGGCGCTTCATCAGCGGCGGTTTCGGTCGCCTGCTTTGCGGCGGATTCGGCCTCGGCTTTTTTCCGCGCTTCGCGGGCCGCCGCGTCGGCCGCTTCGCTAGCGGCTTTCAGCTCTGGATAAAATTTTTCACGCACGTCGCGTTCGAATTCTCCGAGCCGCAGATCCGTCGCATTCAAAAAAGCGTCGGCAAAGCTTTCACCGGTCGACATGCTGCGCAAGACCAGCGGCCCCGTGCTCATCGACGAGCGACGGACCAGATACATCCAGACCAGCGCGGCCTGCGCGTAGACGCCTTTATGATCCGCACGGATGGCCGTGGCCCAGGCGGCGGGATTCTCGAGCCGTTTCAGCGAACGAGCCTTCGCCGGGTCGAAATTGCGGCCGTAATAACGGATCATCTTTTTTTCGACGTCTTTGATTCCGGTGCCATTGAGCTCCGCCTCGGAGATCCAGGCGAAATAGGCGGCCATGCCGCTGTGAAACCAGGCGATACGTTTTTCCGGACCGCCCGCGGCCAGCACGTTCAAATGCAACAGCGCGTATTCGTTGTAGATCAGCCGGACCAGCCGATCCCGCGCGATGCGCGACGGATAAACCAGATAATACGAATCCGCTTTCACGTAGGCCCGCGCGCTCATCGCGGATTGCAAGGCCGCGGGTTTCATCTCCGGATAACGCTTCTGCAACAACGCACTCAGCTCCGCCTCGTCCGCGACCAGCCAGAACTGCGGCGCCCGGGGCAGTCCGGGACTCTCCAGCTCGCTCTGGATCAAGACCAGCCCTCGTGTGATACGTTCCTGGAGATTGCCGACTTCGTTGCGAATGGTCGGAGCGTAACGAAACACAGCGCCGCCCGCCCGGAACTCGGGAAAGCCGTCGGGATTCAGCGCATCCGCGAGCGCGTCGCCGGCTTTTTCCAGGGCTTCCGCCGCTCCGTCTCCGAGCTCGCGAGCCGCCTCTTCAATTTTGCGGCCGGCTTCCTCAACGGCTTCTTCGGCGGCTTTTTCAGCGGCCTCTTCGGCACCGTCTTCAGCTGCATCCTCCAGAGCCTTGCCCGATTCGCGAGCCTGCTCCTCGCCGGATGGAACACTGCTCTGGGCGAGGACTTCGGTGTCGTCGTCGGCCGTCAGTTCGTCAAAATCGGCGGCCACGGGCGGCGCAATGATCGTCCAACACAGGAGACACAGTGCGGCGCGCCGGAGCGGCGCCGTGGCTCGCGAACGGAAGGCCGGCGGGCAGGCTCGTAAAACGGAGGAAGGAATGGGACTGTATTCAGATCGGTTCATAAGATTTCTTGAGATTTTTGCATCCGGCGGATTCCGTCATATTTGAAACAGAGAAATCGGACGATTTTAAGGATAGAACGGCGCCCCGTTTCCCTGTCGATCGAGAATCGTCCAGGCCGTCGCAGTTCTTCGATATTATCGTCAACTGAAAGGGGCATTTCGAGGCCCTGCGCCCGGAACTTGCCGCAGGCTTCCAGCGATCTTGAGTTGAAACTCCGACGCCTCCGTTCCTGACATATTGTTCTTATTTTTAGAGGAAAACGATGCAGACTTCGTTCAAACTTCCACGCGCGGACCGCGGATTCCGAATCCTGTCAGGGGCGGCAGCAGCCGTGGCGCTGCTTGTCCTGAGCCTGGCCGGAGGAAGTCCCGGCCGGATAGCGGCGGAAACGCAGACCGGCGCGCCCGAAAAACTGAAGCCAGAGCATAAGCCAAAACAAAAGCCGAAGATCGAAAGCGGCATTCGACGCTGGCACGCCCGGGGCGCCACGCGACTGGCGCTGCCGGACGGCTACACGGCGCCCCGTCCGCAGCGCAAAGCCTTTTCGACGAAAGCCTACGAGCTCCAGCTGTACGCTCAGGACTTCGCCCAGGGCCGGGCCGTCTACGTCGAGATTCTGCCGCCGGGCGGCGTCGCGACGGCGCCGAAAAAATTCCAGGCCGCCTTAATCTTCGATAAGAAGACCGTGCCGCTCAGCCGCCACCGATTCGGTTACCGGGGCTTCGTGGGAATCGCGCCCTACGCGGCTGCGGGAAAAGCCGTCTTCGCGGTGACCGCGGGCACGGCCCCCGGCGGAGTGCACTCCGGACGGCACGTCGTACAAATCGCCCGCACGAAATTTCCAGTGTATCGCTCCGCCATGAATCTGGGAGAGTTTTCGAACAAAACCAAAGCGCTCACTTCAGCTCAGCTCAAGATGATCAAAGCCGGCCGGGTCAAAAAGAATCGCGCGTTTAATCTGCGCACGGAAAACCAGATCGACAGCCGCCTTTCGCATCCCCGCGATCTGCATAAAATCACTTCGCCCTTCTGGGCCCGGCGCGTGGTGAGCCGTTATAAAATTCAAAACGGTAAGCGCGTGAATCTCAAACCGAAGACCAGCACTCACGGCGGCCTGGATCTACGCGCGGTTACCGGGGCTCCGATCCATGCGCTGGCCAACGCCACGGTCGCAGTCGCCGAACCCATGTATTACGAAGGCAAATTTACCATGCTGGACCACGGCCAGGGCGTGATGTCGATCTACATGCACCAGAGCGAACTCGGCGTCAGGCCCGGTCAGACCGTGAAAGCCGGCCAGGAAATCGGCAAGGCCGGAGCGACCGGCGCCGTTACCGGAGCGCATTTACATATCGCGGTTTATATTCGCCGGGTGCCGGTTGAACCGCTGTCGTTTCTCGCGCTGCCGGTACGTGATTGATCCGCAAAAATCATTCGCTTCTCTAAACATATACACATTAAGGTATTTCGCTTCGCTCAGTACGAATCCCGCGCAGAGTCGCGAGCGTGGCGGGTTCGAAGAGCAAGCCTGGGTCCGGCGCGTCGTTGACCACGACGACGAACTCCCGGTTGGGTGTAACATACAGGGTCAGTCGCGCTTCCTCTTCCAGCACCCGATCGCGATAGCTGTAGTACAGGCCGGGCGCTTGATGCATACCGCGCATGCGCAAAAACGCGGGCATACGGGTCTTGCCGCGATACGTCAGATTCTCGATTTCGCCGTTGCGCCGACGAAATAAAAACGCCCGCTCGACGCTTTCGCGTAGAAAGGCTTCCGCCTCGGGCCCGAGTTCGAAGAGCGGTTCTGAACCCGGCGCGCCGGGTCTCAGGTCAGCCAGTGCATCGGCGTCGCCCGCTTCATTTTGAACGGGCACGAAGAGCCCGTCGCCGGCCGCCGCTCGCAGGCGGTCCGCACGGAAGATCGCGACAGCGGGAACGGCGAAGGGATCCTGCTCGCTGGCGGACAAATAACAAATGCCGATGCCCGGCTCCGGTACGCCGTAGACGAACGAAATCAGCCGTGAATCATGAAACCATACCCCGGGCAGTTGCGGCACGGTCAACGCGGGCCGGTCGGCGCGATAGAGCGTACGCGAATCTTCCTGCTCTTCCCAGCGATAGCGACGCTCCAGCTCGGCGACCGCGGCCTGGCGCTGCGCATAATAAGCGGCGTAACCGTAAAGCCACTCCTGCACGAAGAGCAGGCGATAGACGAACACCGCCAGTACGAAGAGCAAGAGACCGACGAAGCCGGTATAGAAAGGCCCGGGCTGGCGACTCCAGGAAAGCCAGAGCAACCATAGCCAGAAGGCCCCGGGCAGGATCGCGACGAACCAGCTGTCCAGAACGAAGTCCGTCCAGTAGAGCGCCAGAACCAGTATCCCTGCGATGAGCAGTTCCGGCCCCAATCGCAGACCGGGTCGCGAGAGCCGTCGACCGAGCCAGATCCGGGCGGCGAAAATCAACGCCCAGGTAACCAGCACCCCAATCAGTACGAACAGCAGGCGCCAGAGCAGCGGCAAGTGGGCCAGCTGATACAGGTAGAACCCGGCGGCGCACAGGCTGAGCGGGTATTCGGGGCGACGACTCGCCAATCGCAACGCGTGGGCGATGCCGCTCAGCCCGCGATCCAGCAGGCGGCGAAAAAAAAGCAGATTGTTGTGGTTGAGGTACTTCAAGACGCTAAGATGGACCTGAATTTCGTATGCCGGTAGAAATTGAAAAGCGCGGCCGGGTGATCTACGTCCTGGTCAAATATCCGCGAGTCGACGGAGAGAACTATATCCTGCGTTCTCTCTCGGAGGGCGGCTATTTCCAGAGCGATCTGGCGGCCATCGAAATCGATCTGGCCAATGTTGAACACCTGAACTCCCTCGGCATCACCGAATTTGTCAGCATTCACCGACGCATTCAGGACGCGGCCGACGGCGAAACCCGTCTGCGGCTGATCAACGTCGACCGCAAGGTCAACGCGATTCTGGAGCTGGTCGAGATGCACAAAATCGCCGACGTTCATCTCAAAGAGGAATGAAGATTCCCGCACCGCGGCCGCGATACGCGCTGGTTCTGGTGTGTTTCGCATGCTTTCTGGTCGGCGAGACAGCCTGCCGCTCGTCGTTCTTCGATTCCTCGCCGCCATCTCAGGCGACTCCCGCCTTTCGCCGTGAATTTCGTCGACTGCCCGCGACTGCCCGGCCTGGCGACCGGCCCGCGCAGATCTTCGCGTCCACCGGGCTCTCCGACAGTTCGATCGCACTGGCCGCAACCCGGGCCCGTCGGGAATTCGATCGCATCCGCAGCGCGCTGGATTTACCTCCGCTGTCGCCCAAAAACCCCGCGCCGCCTTTCACAATCGCTCTCTACGCTGACCTGGTCGAATACCGGCGCCTGGCCCGCTCCGAGCCTGGCATCCTGCCGGCGACTCTGAGCCGCTACGATTCGCGCTCCCGGACCTTGCACGTACCGGCCAGGGCCCCTGCGACCACCTGGCGACATGAATGGACGCACGCCCTCCTGGCCGACCGGCGACCTGGAACGCCGTACTGGCTGCACGAGGGACTCGCCCTTTTATTAGAAGAAACACAATCGATCGACGGTCGCCCACGGCTGCCCGGACGAATCCAGGCACTGCGAGCGAAGGTCATTCGGCACGTCGAGCAGGATGGCGGACTGCGCGCGCTGCTGGACGAGCGATCGCCGGGCCCGCTGGCCGCTCCGACTGCCGGCTGGTTCTGCGCCTATCTGGACGAGCGACGACTGCTGCCGGATCTCATCCGCTCAAAGGCCGACGCCCCGCCGCCCTTCGCGATTCCATCCCGGCCAGCGCCCGGTTCTCCGGGGTCGCGCGATGATTTTTTGCGCTGGCTGCGAACGGCCGGTCCACAGCACGCGACCGACTGACTCCATGCGCACTGCCGGCTATGATTCCGGCTTCGGGTTCCCCGCCCGGCCGCGACCCGATCAGCGCTGATTTTTGAGACGCTCCATCTCTTCGCGCAGCTCTTCATTGCGCCTCACCTGTTCGAGATAGGCCTCGTAGTTTTGTTTTTTCAATTTGCCGAATTCTTCGAAGATCTCGAATTTCTGACGCTCGAATTCTTCGAGAATCGACAGGCGCAGAGTTTCGCCGTCGGAGACGATTTTGTTACCCGCGGTCACTTCGCGCGGCTGCGAATCGGCGGCGCCTGCCCCGGAAGCGGCGGAGACGGCCACCACGCCTTCGTTTACCAATACCTGCGACTCGCCGCCAGGTGCCTGCGCATCGCCTGTCGCGAGATCGGGAAGGCCCGGGGCGGCGGGCGCGTTTTCCGCCGCGGTTTCGACAATGAATTCCGTGCCGCGCACGCCCGCAATGACAGTCGGCGTAACGATCTGCATGCGGGTGCCGGTGTTCGGCTGCGCCTGCGCGCCCACGCTGCCCTGCGCAAGCCGCAGACGGGCATCGCCTTTCAGAGCTTCCAGGCGCACGACCGTATTCGCTCCCAGACGACAGATCAGAGTCGGCGATAGCTGCAGGGTCGCGGCGGAGCGCGGGCCCGTGCGAATTTCGGCGCCGGCCGGCACTGTCGAGTTTTTCTTGAGCGCGCGACCGGGGGCATCGTCCGGAACATCGAGAACCCGCGCATCGCCGCGTACGTCGAGCACCAGGGCCCGGGCCGGCGAAGACTGCGCGGACAGCTCTCGATACGGCGCCCCGACGCTCATGGCCAGCAGGGCGATTCCGGCCGCGACGGCGAAGGCTCGCGGCTTCACAGGCGCGGCGCCCCGGCAAAATAGAAGTGGTTGGCGAGTCTTCATGGATTGCATGATATTCAGACGAACGCGGAAAATGTAAAGTTGTTACTTTTATGTCGAGACGCGGCGGGAAATGCTTGCCGGATAGGGCGCGCGCGTCGGAAACAATCGACATGTTCGAATCCCGACTGATCCCGCCTCCGGCCGAGTTTACGGCGTCCGCGAACCTCGACCAGGCCGCATACGAGAAGATGTACGCCGAGTCCATCGCCGATCCCGAGGCCTTCTGGGGCGCGCAGGCTGAACGGCTGAGCTGGTTCAAAAAATGGGACCGCGTGCTGGAACACGACTTCGCTCGGGCGAAAGTCAAATGGTTCGTGGGCGGCAAACTGAATCTGGCCCACAACTGTCTGGACCGCCATCTCGGCGGCGAATACAAAAACAAAGCCGCGATCATCTGGGAGCCGGACAATCCGAACGAAGCTTCGCGGACCTTCACCTATCAGCAGTTGCATCGGGAAGTGGGCCGCGCGGCGAATCTGCTGAAATCCCAGGGCGTCGAAAAGGGCGACCGGGTGATCATCTATCTGCCGATGATCCCCGAGCTCGCCTTTACCGCGCTGGCCTGCGCGCGCATCGGCGCCGTGCACTCCGTGGTATTCGGCGGCTTTTCGCCGGAGTCTCTGCTCGGCCGCATTGAAGACTGCCAGCCGAAACTGATCGTCACCTCCGACGCCGGCTTTCGCGGCGGCAAAATCATCGACATGAAAGCCAACGTCGACGCGGCTCTGGAACGCACCAACCACAAAGTCGCCACGCAGCTCGTGGTGCGTCGCGTGGGGGAAAGCCACCACATCGGCTGGGACAGCGCGCGCGACAAATGGTGGCATGAATTGATTCGCGAGCAATCCGCCGACTGTCCGGCCGAGGAAATGGATGCCGAAGACCCGCTCTTTATTCTGTATACGAGCGGTTCCACCGGCAAACCCAAAGGCGTGTTGCATACGACCGGTGGCTATCTGCTCGGCGCAAGCCTGACTCATAACTACGTCTTCGATCACCGGCCGGACGATACCTACTGGTGCACGGCGGACATCGGCTGGATCACCGGCCACAGCTATATTTTATACGGACCGCTTGCGAACGGCGCGACGTCTTTGATGTTCGAAGGCGTGCCGACCTACCCTGACGCGGGGCGCTTCTGGGACGTCTGCGACAAATATCAGGTCAACGTGTTTTATACGGCGCCGACCGCGATTCGCGCGCTGATGAAAGAGGGCACCGGCCCGGTCGAAAAATATTCGCTCGAATCGTTGCGCTTGCTCGGCACCGTCGGCGAACCGATCAACCCGGAGGCCTGGGAATGGTATCACAAAGAGATCGGTAAATCGCGGTGCCCGATCGTCGACACCTGGTGGCAGACCGAAACCGGTTCGATTTTGATTACGCCGCTGCCCGGCGCGACGGCGACGAAACCCGGCTCGGCGACCCTGCCGTTTTTCGGCGTGCAACCGGTGCTGGTCGACAACGAAGGTCAGGAGATTCCATGGAAAAAAGGCGAAGAGATCCAGGGCAATCTGTGCATCAAACATCCCTGGCCTTCGATGATGCGCACGGTCTACGGCGACGACGAGCGCTTTTTTAATACGTACTTTTCGCAGTTTAAAGGCTACTATTTCACGGGGGACGGCGCGAAACGCGATCAGGACGGTTATTTCTGGATCACCGGTCGCGTGGACGACGTGCTGAACGTTTCGGGGCATCGCATCGGCTCGGCCGAAGTCGAAAGCGCGCTGGTGGAACACTCCGCCGTCGCCGAAGCGGCGGTCGTCGGTTATCCGCACGATATCAAAGGCCAGGGCATCTACGCGTACGTGACCCTGAAGACGGGGCAGCAAGCCGGCGACGGACTCAAAAAAGAAGTGATCGACGTCGTGGTCGAAAAAATCGGCAAGATCGCGCGGCCGGATGTCATTCATTGGGCTCCCGGGCTGCCGAAGACCCGCTCCGGAAAGATCATGCGCCGCATCTTACGCAAGATCGCCGAAGGCGAATTCGCTTCGCTCGGCGATGTGACGACTCTGGCCGATCCGTCGGTCGTAGAATCCCTCATTGAGGATAAGAAAAAGTACCATAGTTAATCAGGCTGAATCAGGCGAGCTGCGACAAAACAGAAACGAGCCTGTTGCGAATCATAACGCGAAACCCGGCGCGAAACGACTTTTCCCTCGACAATAAACCGCCGCGAGTCTAAAAATGCATCCGCCGAGCCGGCGATCGGTCCAGGACGCATGCAGCCAGACTCCGAAAGCGCTGAAAATACTAAAAATAGCTTATCGTCTACGGACGATTCGTTCGAAGGCGTATCAGACCGGGAGCGGATCGCGCGGCTCGAAGCGGAGCTCGCCGAAGCCCGGCGCGCCGAGGCGATGAATCGCAGCCTGCTGGATATCATACCGGGCGGCGTGGTGCACGTTTCGGCCGACGGCGCAATTTTACACGCCAATCAAGAGGCCCGCCGCCTGCTCGGTTACGCCTACGACGAACTGCGACAACGCTACACGGTCGACTGGTCACCGGAAACCATTCGCGACGACGGTTCTCCTTTTCCCCTCGAAGACTATCCGGTCACGCAGGCCCTGACCAGCGGCGAAACCCGGGGGCCCGCGACCGTCGGGGTCCGCCGTCCGGACGGGGCGCTGTTCTGGGCGGTCTTCCGGGCGACGCCAGTTCGCGACGGCGATCGAATCACCGGGGCGGTCGTCACTTTTATCGACATCACAAAAGAGAAAGAGCAAAACCACGAGCTCAGTCGTAAAGAACGCGATCTATCGAATTTGATTCACAATATTCCGCACTATATGACCCGTTACAGGGAGAACGGCGAAATCGTATTCGTCAACCGGGTAGTGGACGGAGTATCGCGCGAAGACGTCCTGGGCTCCAGAGTCTACGACTATCATCCTCCGGAAGAGCACGACGAAGTCCGAAACAGGATCCGCCGCGTGCTCGAAAGCGGTCAGCCCGAAGAATATGAAAGCATGGTCGAGCTGGCCGGGCAAAAACGCTATTTTCATAACGTCGTCTGGCGCACCGAGGAGGCGGGCAAGTTCACGGTGGCGTCGCTGTCGACGGACGTGACACCGTTGCGCCAATTAAACGAAAGTCTGGAGTTTCAGGCGACTCATGACTCGCTGACACTGCTCGGCAATCGCTTTCAATTCGAGCGCGAAGCGACGGCCATCATCGCCTCGGTTCGAGAATCGAAAAGCAGTCACGCGTTGATCTATCTCGACCTGGATCAGTTCAAAATCGTCAACGACACCTGCGGACATATGGCCGGAGACCGGCTGCTGACTGAACTGGCCGGATTGCTGCGCCAGAGTATACCGGCCGGAGCGATGATCTCGCGCCTGGGCGGAGACGAATTCGGCGTCCTGCTCTACGAAGTCGACAGCGAAGGCGCCATGCAGCAGGCTCACGCTCTACGCGCGCTGGTCGAACAATTCCGCTTCGTCTATGAAGGGCACTCCTTTCGCATCGGAGTCAGCATCGGCATCGCGATGATCGACGCGAAGGCGACTTCTTTCAACCAGGTCTTGAAAGACGCCGACTTCGCCTGCTACGCCGCGAAAGACGCAGGCCGCAATCAGGTGCACCTCTTTCGCCCGGACGACGCTCACCTGAACGACCGGCGGGGGCAGATGTTGAGCGTGAGCGATATTTCCGCGGCTCTGGATGCCGAAGACGCCTTTCGCCTCTATTTCCAGAAAATCGTTCCACTCGCGCAGGCCGGCTCCAACGGCCAGCTCAGTTTCGAAATCCTGCTCCGTCTGCGCGGTTCCGACGGCCGCATCGCCAATACGGGCGGGCTGATCGCCGCGGCCGAGCGCTACGATCTGATGGGGCGGGTCGATCGCTGGGTCGTACGCAACGCTCTCGGCTGGCTCGAAGATCGACCGGCCGTGGGGGAACGGATTGAATTTTTGAGCGTCAATCTTTCGGGCAAGTCCCTGGGCGACGAACGCTTCCAGTCTTTTTGCCGGCGACTCTTCGCGGAACTGGCCGTGCCCTTTCACAAGTTGCGCTTCGAAATCACTGAAACCGCGGCGGTGGCGAATCCGGCCAGGACTCTGGAGTTCATCAACGAATTGCGCAAGCTGGGGATTCGTTTCGCCCTCGATGATTTCGGCTCAGGGCTCGCGTCGTTCGGATATTTACGAAACCTGCCCATCGATCTATTGAAAATCGACGGCAGCTTCGTGCGCCGCATCGACCATGACCAGATCGACCACTCGATGGTGCAGTCGATTCACAGCCTGGCCTCTTCAATGAAAATTAAAACCGTCGCGGAGTTCGTAGAAAACGACGAGATCCTGCGCCGCCTGAACGAAATCGGAATCGACTACGCTCAGGGCTACCACCTGCACGAACCGGAACCGCTGAGCGCGCTTTCGTAAGCCGCCTCATTTTTGCCGCGACTTTGACCTTACGGCAAGGCTTATCCTGAAATCTACAACCCGGCGATTCGCAAGAGCGGCCGGGGGAATTCAGGAGAATTACGATGAAAATTCAAATCGAAACCAAAATTAAGGCGCATGCCGATCGGGTCTGGGAATTGCTCGGCCCCAAATTCGGCGAAGTCCACACCTGGACCAGCACTGTGCAGGACGCAAGCCTCACGGGATCCGGTAAGAACGGAGCTCCCTCCGACGGGCGAGTCTGCCAGACGTCCATCGGCGCCGTCGAAGAAACTCTGGTTCATTACGACGATAGTTCTCGCCAGCTTGCTTATACGGCCAGGGCGAAATCAATGCCTTCGTTCGTGAAAGGATTGAAGAATCACTGGGCCGTTTATCCGACGAACGCGGGGGAATCGCGCGCGGTGAATATCCTCGAAGTCGACATCAGCTTCCCGTTTAATATTCTGATGGCTCCGCTCATGAAGATGCAAATGAAAGGCCTGATCAAAACGGCTCACGAAGAACTGAAGTACACGGCGGAGACGGGTCAGGTCCACCCCCGGAAAGTCGAAGCGATTCGCAAGCTCAAGACGGCAGCAGCCTGACGGTGCGCCGCGATCGCCGTCCTCGAAAAAATCCCTCGTCAGGGAGGGCGATCCGGCGATTTTCGAACGGTGAGCCGCCCGGAACGTATCGTCTGCCTGACCGAAGAGAGCACGGAGCTGTTGTATTTGCTCGGTGAAGAGCAGCGCATCGTCGGCATCTCCGCTTATACGGTGCGGCCGGAGCGGGCCAAACGCGAAAAGCCGGTGGTTTCGGCGTTCATCTCCGGGAGCGTCACAAAGATTCAGGCTCTGAAACCGGACCTGGTTATCGGCTTTTCCGATATCCAGGCCGATCTGGCCCGGGATCTGATCAAAGCGGGGCTGAACGTCCTGATTTTAAACCAGCGCTCGCTTGAGGAAATCCTGCAGGCCATGGGCATGCTCGGCGCGCTCGTCGGGCGGGGCCCGGACACGGAGCGTCTGCTGGCGGAATGGCGGCGGGCTCTGGCGGAATGCCGCGAGCGGGTCGCGGACCGGCTGGCGCACTCACAGGGCGGGCGGCGGCCGCGCATCTTCTTTCAGGAGTGGGACGAGCCGCTGATCACCGGCATTCGCTGGGTTTCGGAGCTGATCGAAATTGCGGGCGGCGACGACTGCTTCGCCGAACTCAAAGACATGGCCATGGCGAAGGACCGCATTACGAGCATCGAAGCGGTGGCGGCCCGCGAACCCGACGCGATCATCGGCTCGTGGTGCGGTAAACCAGTAGACTACGATTGGATTCGCGCGCAATCGGCGTGGCTGGAAACGCGGGCGCTGCGCGAAGAGCGTCTGCATGAAATCGACAGCGCGATCATTCTGCAGCCGGGACCGGCGCTGTTCACCGACGGTCTGCCCGCGCTGGAAGCCATCATCGCCGGAATTTCGTAGCCCGCACGAAGTGCAGGACAGTGACCGCGCGGCAAGCGGTAGCCGGCGAATCGAAGCGAGAGCGATCGAGAAGCGCGAATTCGGAACGGGCACGAAAAAACCCGGCGTCGCGCGTTTCGCAGCGCTCGGCCGGGTTTCACTTTCCCCGCGGTGAAGCGAGGATCGTATCGCTTATTGTGCCGGAATGGTCAGCTGCTGACCGGCCGACAGACTTTTGGTCGTAAGCTTGTTCGCATCGTAGATTTGCTTCCAGAGGTTGCCGTTGCCCATCTGCGACTGCGCGACACCCCACAGAGTATCGCCGGCTTTCACGGTGTAGGTCTTCGCGTCGCCGCTCGCTGCGGGAGCCGGAGCCGGCGTCTCTTCTTCCTGAACGGTTTCAGCAGGAGCTTCGTCTTCTTCAGCCGAGGCCGGAGGGCTGTCTTGAGGAGCGGGCGCCGGATCTTCGATCACGGTGTTGTCGGCGACCTCATTGCTGTCCTTTCCGGTAAACTGAATATAGAGCAGAACGATCAGCACGACGGCGAGAACGACGAGCGCCCCCAGGCGCAACAGCGATCCCTTGCCTTCTTCTTCGCTGGCACCGTACGAAGGGCTGGAACTTGCGCTGTAGCTTGAGGTGCTTTGCGCTGCAGCGAACTCCTGATCCATATAAGAATCGGACGCCGGCGCATCGAAGCTCGCGGACGAGGCGGCGGAGCGCGACGGGGAAGACTTGCGCGTTGATTTTTTCGCGGTCTTCTTCGTCGTTTTCTTAGCGGTCTTTTTGGATGTAGACTTTTTTGCAGCCTTCTTCGAAGATTTCTTAGAGGCGGCGGTTTTCTTTTTGCTGACGGATTTGGACTTCTTTTTGGTAGCCATGCTCCGAATTTCTACGCTTCGCCGGATTGATCAATCAATTATTTTGTCGCCCCACGGCTTTCGACCAAAAAGGCGGCTTTTTCAGGCGTTTTTGTAACAGTGTGCACCACCGTCAGCGGCGAAGCGTCGGCTGAGGCCGACCTGTTTTCGAATATCGCCAGAGCTCCGGCCCGCCCGTCGCGGAGGCGAAACGCAGCCCGCAGCCGACCAGCCAGATTGCAACCAGTGCAAGCGCGACGTAATTCACGCGAGATGCCGCCGGAGTACGCACCGTCGCGCGCGCCGGGGGATCCGCCAGCAAAAACGGAATGATCATGATCGCCGCGAATTCGCTCAGCACCAGATGGTAACCCAGCAGCATGGCCGGCGCGAAAGCCAGAGGCAGCGCGGCCAGCCAGAGCGTGACGCTGTCGGCAGTGGACCACTGACGCACAAAGCGGCGACCCACCCAGATCGCCAGCACGCCGAAGACGCCGGCGCCCAGCACGCCGCTGTCGCTCAAGATTCCCAGCGGCAGACTGCCGGGATTGTCGATCAGGAGCCGGGGGGCTTCCGATTGGAAGCGCGGCAGTTCCACCTGGAAGCTATTGAGCCCGTGACCGATCCAGGGGCTCTCCAGAAACAGGCGGCCGCCGAAGTCCCAATAGGCGGCGCGGGCGGGTGCCACCAGACGCAAGGCTTCGATATATCGCCCGGCCTCAAACGCCGGGCTCATTTGATTGAGACTGAAACGCAGCAAAGCGACAGATGGGATCTCGCTGGTGCGCAAGAACCACAGCGCGCCTAAACCGCCTCCGAGTAACAGTAATCCGCCGACCAGCCATACAATCGGGCGACGCGCTGGAGATCTTTTCGCGCCACGGTCGCGACGATAGATAGCGTACGCGACCAGGCCGGCCAGAACCAGCACGGCGCCCACATTCAAAAAGAACGCGCGACCGTGCCAGACGCTCAACGGCAATAGAATCGCAAAGGCGATGAGCGCGGCCGCGCCGGCCGGCAGAGCGAAGCGCCGTGCGGGCGACGCGCGTTCGGCGGCGGGGATCGCCAGCCAGCGCACCGTGAGATGATAGCAGGCGAAGACCGCAGTCGCAATCAGAAACGGCGTCAATAGAGTCGAGGCGCCGGAGTCGGTGAGAATTCCCGGCAGCCTTCCGGACTCCTGCCAGTAGTCGCCGGCCCCGGCGGCCAATCGCAAGCCGCCGAAGGACTCCAGGGCGAGCGCGCACAAATGCACAGCCGCGCCGAAGCTCAGCCCCGCCAGCAACTGGCGCGCGATGCGTGCAGAACCGACGCCCGGAGCCGCATCACTTGCAGTATCGCCAGCGCCTGGCCCGGAATTTTCGGCCGCCCGCGCGTAGAGCCGATCCGCAAAATAAAAGAGCAGCGGACCGAACAGATTCAGAACCAACAGCATGCTCAGATAGAATCCGTAGTTCGCGCTGACTCCCGGTGCCATCTCCAGATCCTGTACGGGCAAGCCGGTTAGCACGTACGGCGAATAGGCCTCGAAGAACGCGCGCACTGCGCCGATCAAAAGAAAGGCTCCGAAACAGGCCAATGCAAACCCGGGCCCGCCTGTATCGAAGCGGCCGGCCGCCGGCACGCCGGAAGCCGCCGCAGCCCGCCCCCCAGCTTCGATGGTTGCGGGCGCCCCTCGAGGCAGCGGCACCGCCGTCAGACGATCCCAGCCCTGCAGAATGCGGGCCGTCGCCGAAAAACGCAGGGCCGGCAAACGCAATGCCAGCCCGAGACTGAGGCCGGCCAACCAGGGAAAGAGCATGCTGTGGGCGGGAGCCGCCAGCACAATCCCCGCAAACCGCGGCAGCGTAATGATGATGGCCGCGAAACAGAACCAGCGCCAGCGGGGCAAAAGAAAGCTCAGGGTCGCGCCGCCGGCCCAGGCCAGGGCCATCAAAATGAAATAGTTTCGATAGCCGTAATGCGCGACTCCGGCGAAAGCCAGCCAGAGCGACAGGGCCGTCAGCTGCAGTGCGACGAGCATTGCGAAGGAAAAGGCAAAACCGGTCGGAGCCGCGAGACGGTCCGGCGCTAATACCCGCTGATTCGTGGCCTGCCTCATCCTGCCCGCTTTCGCCCGCCAGCACGCACTCAGTCGACTGAGGTGCCGAGCTTAATATAATAGAAATCCGCTTCGGTGGTCTCGCGCATGTGGATCATGGCCGGGCGGTTGACCGGCCGGCGCAGCTGCTTCACGAAGATCTCGGTTGCGCGCGGGAATCGCCGGGGGTCGATGCCCCAGCCGGAGCTGCCGGCGGCGGTAATATAATACAATTCGTTGAATGAGATCAGCAAGGCCTGATCGTCGCGGACCTGAAAATCGGCCTGGGTCACGAAGCGGCGTTCCAGCACGAAGCGACCGCGGCGGACGCCCTGCGCATCGCGCAGCTCCCATACGCTTTCGCTTTTGGGCAGGGTGAGCCGCTTGCCGTCGGAAAGCTCGCCGGTTTCGAAGCGGCCGAGTTCCCGATAGCTCACGCGGGTCATGATCAGGCCGCCGTGCTCTTCGGAGAAGACGATCGTGTCGCCCCGCCCGCCGCCCGAGCCGCTGCCCCGAATCAGAAACTCCCAGCCCTCGGAATAGTACTTCTTCTGCGAAGGGAACATCGGATCGATGATGCGAATATTGTGCACGCCGCCCGCGATAGGCAAATAGATATCCGAGCCTCCGGCGATATAAACGATTTCGTCGCCCGCCCGGGAACGTTTGCGCAAAGCCGCCAGGGTGTCGGCGTGCCAGTAACGCCAGCCGTTGCCGGATAGATTGTACCAGATATTCGCGTACAGCATGCGCGCCAGCGGGCGCAGCGCCGGCGTATCGATCAGGCTGCGAAACTGCGCGTGCGTATCCGGCGAAAAGCAGTATTCGAAGAAGCGATTGGCGACGGCGAAGCGGCGGCCCGCGATTTCGCTCGCCTCCCCCTGACCGGTCAGCCACTCCACGAATTCGCGGTACTTCGCCGTGATCTTGCGAAATTTGCTTTCGCGTTCACGACGATCCTGTTCGACCGAAGTAAAACCCGCCGCGGGTTTTCCCAGACGCTCAAATAGATCTTCGATCTTCGCGGGGGAATCGAAGGCCGCCACGGTTTCACGCACCCGCTCGCCGAATCCATTCAGCGCGCGGCGGCCAGCGGCGGAAGCCGAATCGACGGGCAACGCCGGCGGCTGCCAGTACCCGAGCTGGGGGCGCACCGCGGCCGGTACGCTCTCGGCCAGGGACTGCACGGCGGCTTCATCGAGATAGTCGACATCGCTCAAATCGACGTCGCCGTAAATGCGCTGCCAGCTCAGCCACTTCTTGAATATATCGTCGGCGGATCTGCTTTCCGCCGCGAGCGCCGGGGCTGCAGCGCTCAAAATCGCAAGCGATAGCAGCGACCGCGCGGCCAGCCGCGCCCCGATTCTGGCGGTCGTCGCGAGCAGCGTGCGAAAGATTTCAATCTTCAAAGAGCACGTCCGGACTGACGTCGAATACTTCGCAGAGCGCGCAGATGGTTTTCGCGCTGGCATGATTACCGGACTCGATTTGATGAATGCGCTGGCGGGTCTGGCCTTTGAATTTGCCGGTGGCGGCGAGCTTCACCGCGACTTCCAGCTGGGTCCAGTTGTGCTTTTCGCGCAGTTCTTTTACCATCGATCCGTTGAATTTCATAGAATGTCCCCGCGTCGATTTCAATCTGCATGCGCCCGGCCCTGGCCAGAATCGCTTCGATCACTTCGCCCGCTACCAGACGCCCGGCACCAGGGCCTTGCGTTCTTCCGGATAGCCGGGTACCGAATTAAGATACCACTCCCGGGTTTGCTTCGCCCGGCCGGCCAGATAGGCCGCGACAATGATCGCAATCCCCCACAGACTCAGGTGTCGCGCCATTACGGCATATCCGATCCAGGCGATAATTTCAAACAAATAATGCGGCGCCGTCACCGCTGAAAAAAGCCCGCCCTCGGGAATCACATAACCGGTCTCGCCGGATTTACGCAGATTGCGCAGCAGCAGATGGTGATACAGATTGCCGGCCTGGCCGACCAGAAAGATCAGGCCGCCGACGATGAGCGGCACAAGCGGCAACGAATCGCCCGCCAGCCGGGAGATTTCCATATTCTGATTCGCGTGCGCCGCCAGCGCGATATAGCTGTACAACACTCCAATCAAAAGCGCAGTGCCGACGCCCATGGGTCGCGAATAGCGGTGCACGAAGATCACCTCCAGACAGCGTTTGCCGAAATGCGCCGCGAGCGCGACGAAAAGCACGATATGATAAACGCTGTCCGGGCGCTGCATGGCGTTGTATCCCAATAGCACGACCAACAGGGGCAAACCGTAGATGATCAACATCCCGGCCCGGGTGGAAATGCCGCCCGCGCCTTTGCGAAATTTCGAATACGCGAGATGAAAACGGTCCGTGCCTTCGGCCCAGTACACGACGCCGGCGATCACCAGCTGAATGAAAAACCAGAGCCAGTCGGCCGTGTCGGGAATCAGAAAATACGCGTTGGGAATGGGCTGCATGGCTTAGATCCGCACCGTGGTGAATTTACCGGCGAACTTCGTCATCCAGTCGGGAGTCCCGCTCTGAAGAATTTCGATTTCGCCGTCTTTTTGACCGATTTTCTTGAGCAGGTGGTTCGTGAGCATCTTCGCCGTCACGTTCGTGCGCTCCATAAAGACGCTCTGCTGCGGGACATAGACCCAGTCGCCGATAAACATCAGGTTGTCGATCGGGGACTGAATACCCGGTCGGTTGACTTCGTCGCCGGGGCGATAGCCGCTGTAATTATCCCAGCGATTGATATAAAACTCGGACGGCTCGGGTAGCTGCGGAATCACCGTCTTCAGTTCCTCGTGCACCGCCCGCGCGATGTCCTTAAACGAACTGCCGGAAAACTGCTGCCACTGCGAAACCTGGACCTCGATCAGATCGACGCGTTTTTTGCGCAGGTGCGGAATTTGAAAGCTCGACCAGTTCTGGGTCCAGCCGATCACCTTAAAACCGGTCGGGAAAAAATCCGCCGCGTTGACTGATCCCCTGGTAGGGAAACGTTCCTCCCAGGCGTCGGTGTTTTCATACAGCAAATTGACGCAGAGAATCGTCGCGGTCGACAGGTCCATGATGCGCCGGAAATAGTCTTTCGACGGCAGCTCCGTATTCGCGATAAATTTTCGCGCCCCCGGTATGTCCATGGCGACCACGTAGTGATCCGCTTTGAAAGTACCGACCGCGCGCGTTTCGCCGGTGAGATCTTCGAACATCTCGGGATGGGCGCCGCAGAACGGACAGTGGTCGTGTTTGGTATCGCCGATGATCAGCTCGCCGCACGCGCGGCAGCGCCGTACGCGACGACCCGCCGGCAGATTCTGATTCGTTTGAATCCCGGCGATGCGACCGCTGTCGTCCGTAACGATGCCCGAAGCTTCGGTCATATATAAGATGCGACCGCCTTTGCTTTCGATGCGTTTCACCATCGGATACAAAAAGGTATCATCGGGCGGCCACTGAAAATGATCGACACGCGCATCGCGGGGCACGCTCGGCAGCTTGATGAAATTCGCGATAGCCAGCGCCGAGACTTCTTTGCTGGTCATGAAATAACCCATCTCGGCGACGCCGTCGAAATAGTGTTTGAGGTACTGTTTGTCCATGCCGCATTTACGGGCCCACTCGTAGAAGGTCATGGTGTCGAGAAATTTGCGTTCGTTATCGTCGTACCAGTTGAAGCCCCACAGCTTCGTCATGGCGCGCAAATTGCCGCTGGTCATCATGGGATTCGGCTCGGTCGGATTGAATTTCGACGGGATGAACATACCCGGCTGCAATAACATCTGCAGGCGATCGAAAGGATGCGGCCAGGTCGCGACGTGGGTCTTGTGCTGATAGTCGTAGGCGTTTTCGCGATTGATAAACGTATAAAACGATTCGCGATCGTCCATGCGCTTGATGCCGTACCCGTGCCGGCCCATAAACTCGCGCAGGTTTTTATAAAATCCCCAGATCGCGTGCATGCCGTGTTCGCGATGATAGCCGTCGGGGAAATATTTTTTTGCGAAGTGATTGTCCTTCCAGACTTTGAGCTTGCCGCCCGGCACGGCGGACTTCTCAAGAATGGTAACTTTGAAACCGCGGTCCGCGAGTTCACAACCGGCCTGCAGGCCGGCCAGCCCGCCGCCGAGAATCAAAACGCTCTGGCCGTTCGGCCCCAGCTCGGCCGCGTTGCCGGGGACGACCGGCTGCTCGCTCTGGTAGCGTCCTTTGACAACAAGCGGGTAGCCGATCCCGGCGGCGACACCGGCGCCCACGGCGCCGCCCGCGTATTTCAGGAAGTCTTTGCGCGAAACGGACATCGCTCCAGATCGCGACCGGCGGACCAGCCGTCAAGAGGGATCGGCGCAGACCGCGGATCGGCGTCGCCCTGGAACAACGCTGCGATTCTGTGTCGGTCGATCAGAATCCGCTCCAGCCCGGCGCGGCGTTTTAAATGTTGACAGCGACAACAAAAAAGTTTGCATTGCCAACATTGGAGGCGGGACGCGAATGATTACTCTTTTTGTTTTACTCGGCGGGTTCTCGGTTTTCGTTTTAATCGATCGCCTGCGTTTCGGCCGGTGGAATTTCGCCGGCCCCGCGCGCGGAGCCATGGCGCTGCTCTTATGCTTCACCGGAGTTTCCCATTTCTTTCTGACCGAAGGCATGGCCTCGATGTTACCGGAGTTTGTGCCGTTCCGAGAAGCGCTGGTATACCTGACGGGCGCCGCGGAAATCGCGCTGGGAATCGCAATGGCCGTGCCCGCCCGATTTGTCGCAACCCTCCCCGACTGGCGGCGGCGCGTGGGTTTTGTCGCCGCGCTGTTTATCGCCGCACTGACTCCCGCCAATATCTACGCAGCGCTGCAATCCGTGGACTTCGGCGGCCACAGCGCGGGCCCGGCCTATCTCTGGTTTCGCATCCCCCTGCAGCTCCTGTTTCTGCTGTGGATTTATTTTGCATTTATACGCGCCGAGGCGCCCGAGCCGTCTTACGATTAAAATCATAGCGCGCCGGCTCGATTCCTTCTATAAATAGAGGGTCGCAAAGCAGAGCGTTCGGGACTGCGTTGCGAGACGCTGAATTTGCCTTGATTTCAGGGCTTGCCGGAAAAGGCTTCCCGGAGAGTCGAAATCGGTCGTTCTGTCGCAATCCGGAACTGGTCGCCCGCAGGTGGTATTCGTATGAAAACTCGCTTTATAATCGTGGCCGTCGTAATCGTCGCGTCGGTGCTCGCGCTGATGCTGGGCACGGGCGGGGAGCGCCGCGACAGCATCATCGTCGTCGATACGATCAAGGTCGCAGCGGCGCCGGACACCTACGCGGGCGAAGAGCTGCGTATGCGCGGCTTCGTGAAGACCGGCACGATTTTACGCTACGGTAACCGGGCGGACTTCATCGTCGAACAGGAAGGCAGCGAGATCCCCGTGCATTTCAACGGCGACACCATCCTGCCGGACACTTTCGCCGACGGGGCTCCGGTGCGAGTCGACGGCCGCCTGATCGAAAATCGGAACGGCGAAGCGCCGAAGCTGCTGGCGACCAAAGTCGAAGCGAAGTGCGCATCAAAGTACGAAGCCGAATACGCGGAAGGCCAGCGGCCCGTAACGGCGCCCGTGCACCCGGATGCGATTCCCCTTAAGTCTCCTCTAAAAGAGATCAGCACGCAACCGGGCTCCGCGAAAAGCTATTGATGGAACGGAGGCTTCCTGGCTGGCGGATCGAGATCCGCAAAGCCGGAACAACTCCCGTCAGCTTTCAGCCCACCGCCGGATTGCGCCAGTGGTGCATTCCGATAATCGCCAGTCCGCCCAGACCGCCCGCCGTAGCAATCGCGTGATTCAATTCGGCGGCCAGATAGGGGCATGATAACCCCAGATCGGCCACGCCAACCACCATCCGGCATAATAAAAAATCGCCATAAACACTCCAATGGCCCAGGCTTCACGCGCGATAGCAGTCCCTTTGATTGCAATCCAGATCAGCAAAAGGTTCACCGCCAGCGCCAGCATAGCTTCCCGAAAGGCGTGGTAATTCGAATGAGTCGGACCGATCGCTAAATTCGTAGCCGCGAACTCAGGCGTCCATGTGAATTCAAGCGTATACCAGAAGCTCACAAAGCCGCAGATGATGCCGAAGAAAAGCAGGACGCGGCCCGCAAGAGAGTTCCATTTCTGCATTGTTTCATTCATCCTTTGAGCGAAATAGATCGATTCAATCCGACGCACTGATCGAATCGACCTGCTTGTATTCGCGATTCGTTCAGAATGAAAACCTTTTTTTCAAACAACACCTTTATAAAATTTCAATACCGCAATTTCGACGTGCGGGAACAAATATTTCATTAACACATGTTAATGAACGATAACACGCGTTAATCCTTTCGAGTTCTTTTCCGAATTCGACTGAGCGATACCGGAGTCATTCCAGGATAGGATGCAATATAATGATGAGGAACCACATCGAATAAGCGAGGGTTCTCTTCCACTAACAGCCTGTATCGATCCTCCGGATTATTCATGATGCTATTCAAGAACAGATTCTGGTAGTCCGCCATGCAACGCACCGACACGCCGAGCATTTCGGTTCTGAATTCCGGAGACGCGCTCATATAATCATCAAACGTAGACTTGTGAATCTCCCTGACGACGGACGGAACAAGGGATTCCAGAGCGAATTTGCCGGGCAGTTCCAGATAAAAGCTTTCCAGAGAAGAGACCACGTCATTCGGAACGAAGAACTTAATCGTAACGTCGTCTCCTTCATTGTTATACCACATCCTGAGGCAGCCTTCCTGGATAAAGTACGCGTACTTACTGACCTCTCCTTCGGAAAGCAGGGAATGTTTTTTGGGCAATTCTATCGCCTTTGAGTGCTTCAAAAAGATTTCTTTCGTGGTTTCCGAGATTTTCATAGAGCTCCGTGCGACCGTATTCCGATCTCATTCATCGGGGTTCTTTCAACAACCCCGACGTCGGCGGCAAGAAAAATTGCGAGCCCCTGACGCACTCAAATTGAAACAGCGAATGAAACGCCCGCGACGGACGCGATACCAGGCAGCGTAGCCGCCGCAAGAGGAAGAGAATATGGAATACGCGTCCGAAAACGGATAGATCCAGGAAGCCAGGTTTCAGGGCCGCTGGGCTTCGTCGGCCAGGGCCTTCGCCTTCGAGGCCCGCGGAGAGTCGCCGCGATACACGCGCGCCCGCACCTTATTGCCGGGCGCGATATATTCCATCTCGTCAAAAACGATATTATTCGCGATCGCGATGCCTTTGCCGTGCATGTCGAGCGCGCGATCCGGCGTAAGCTTCAGGAACTGCTGGAAGTCGAAGCCGGCGCCCGCATCTTCAATCAAACATTCGACATATTCGTCGCGGCTCGAAATGGTCAGCTGGACTTTTTTTGAACGAAACTCTTCCAGCTCCAGGCGTCGCAGAATTTCGCTGTGAAAACCGGAGGCGTTTTCCAATAAACGACTCTTCTCTTCGTAGCTGATGCCCAGGTTGCCGTGCTCGATCGCATTATATAGAAGCTCTTGAATGCCCAGACGCGCGCCTTCGGCGTCGGGAAAGAAGCGGCTTGTCCAGCGCGCGATATTCATCGCCTCTTCGACCATGCGAAACTCAAGCTTCAGCTCCTGAATATGCGGGAGCACTTCGGAGACGTCATGCACCTCTTCGGCGATGTGCCTGAGGATCGGTTCGTACGATCGCACGGCGGCGGCGACGGCGGTGGTTAAGACACGCCCGTCGATGGGTTTCGTAATATAGAAGAAAGCGCCCGCGTCGATGCCGCGCTGAATCTCTTCGGGCTGCGTGCGGCCGGTGCACATAATGACCGGCAGATAACGCCAGCGCGGGTCGCGTTTGATTCGCCGGACCAGGTCGATGCCTTCCCCGTCCGGCATATTCCAGTCGGTAATGACCAGCGGCGGGAGCTCCGTGCGATCCTGTAAAAACTCTTCGGCCTGCTTGCAGTTCTCCGCGAGATGAATGCGATAGCCGCGCGCCGAAAGTATCGCGCCGATCAACTGGCGATAGGCTTCTTCATCGTCGACGACCAGGATGTCCTGGGGCGGCGTGGAGACGCTCCGCTCGTCGACGGTTAAACGGCCAGCCGCGGGAAAGCTTTCCTCGCCGCCGGCCGACGGCGAGTGCTCCCCCGGGTCCGAAGAGCTGCCTGATGTTGACGGGGAAGAACTCATACGCGGTCGATGATGATACAAATCACATTGCACGCTTTGCAAGAAAAAAACCGCTCCGAACGGGCGTTCCGCCGCGTCCGTGCGATTCTGCGAATTTCCGCGAGTTTCGTCCAGGCTCGCCCGAGCCCGCATTCGGGACACGGAATATTTTTTCGTTGTAAGGGCCGCGCTCCGGGGGAGCCTGGATGGGGGAGGATTCTATCGTGAACGAACTCGGTGCAATCATTCTGATCTTATCAGGAGCCACGGTGATCTTCGCGATCCTCACGGCGCTGCTGGGGCTGGGCCTGCCGCTCGAACGCAATCTGCTGCGCCTGCTCTCGCTTGAGTGGTTCGACAATCGCCGCGACGCCTCCGAATCGGCGGAAAGCGCGCCACGCCGGCGCAACCGCGCCTTCGGCCGCGACGCGCTTTCGCATCGTTTCGCGCGCGCCGTGCTTTCCGTATGGCGGCCGGTGAAATTCGCCATGCTGCGCTGGTCCGGCGTCGGTACTCAGGCGATGGCGCTTGAGCTTTCGCGGCGGGCCTTCTACGTGAATTTGATGCTCGCGTCGCTGGCGCTCGTCGTACTCGGCACGCTGATGTACACCGGCGACCTGACGAACCGCTACGTCGTAACCAACACTTCGGCCGACTTAGAGTCCTTTTATCGCCTCACCGCCACCTGGGCCGGTTCCAGCGGCAGCCTCCTCTTCTGGTACTTTCTATTGACGCTCTTCAGCGCGGCGGTCGTGTACCAAACGCGCACGAAACTCTTTAACCGCCTGCCGGTATTGTTTATCGTACTGGGTACGCTGCAACTCTGCTTCGTTTTATTGAACCTCTTCTTTAAAGACGCGCAGCCCTTTCGCGCCTTCGAGTCGCCGATGGTCGCCGGACGCGGCCTGAACCCGCTGCTTTTGCACTGGGCGATGATCATACACCCGCCGATTCTGTACGTGGGCTACGTGAGCTTCGCGATTCCCTTCGCCATCAGCATGGCGGCGGTCATTTCCGGCAATCTCCGCGCGGACTGGCTGCCGCTGATTCGCCGCTGGACGATCTTCTCCTGGTTCTTTTTGGGCACGGGCATTCTACTCGGCAGCAAGTGGGCGTATGAAGAGCTGGGCTGGGGCGGCTACTGGGCCTGGGACCCGGTCGAAAACGCGAGCCTCATGCCCTGGCTCCTGGCGACCGCTTTTTTGCACTCGCTGATCGTCGAAGAACGCCGCGGTCTTTTAAGATTCTGGAATGTCATCTTAATCACGGCGACCTATCATATGTGTCTGCTCGGCACCTGGATCACCCGTAGCGGAATTCTGCAGGGCCCGCATACCTTCGCCGAATCGACAATCGGCACGCCGCTGATCATTTATATCGCCGGCAGCTTTTTCTTTTATATTCGCTACGTGTATTTTCGCCGCCGGGCTCTGAAGCCGGCCGAACCCATGGAGCACGTCACCTCGAAAGAAGGCAGCATGTTGTTGAACAACCTGCTCATGGCGCTGTCGATGTTGATCATTCTGGTCGGCGTCTTTTCGCCGCTCTTGCCGCTCGACTGCGGCTTCGGTCCCGACGGTTTCGCGTGCAACAAAGTCGAATGGAAGCAGAGCGCGTTTAACAAGATCATGGTGCCGATCGGCCTGTTAACGCTCTTCTTAATGGGCGCCTCGCCCCTGCTCGCCTGGCGCAAATCGGCCTGGGAAGTCTGGCAGAAAACCCTGCGCTGGCCGCTGATTGCGGGCGTGCTTGGCGCGGTCGTTTTCGCGTTCAGCTACGGCGCTCTATTTACGCGCGCGTCCGGCGCCGACCACAGTTCGTGGGGTCCCGGCATCGTCGCTGAAATCCTGTCGATTCTAACGGTCGGCATCGCGTTTTTCGTGATCACAGGCCTGGGACAGGAATACTATCAGGGCGTCCGCTCGCGGCGACTGCGCTTCGGCGAAAACGTGGTGCAGGCGTTCGTTCGCCTGATCCTGAGAAACAAACGTCGCTATGGCGGATATCTCATGCACCTTTCAATGGTCTTTCTATTCGTAGGTTACTCCGGCGGCACCTTTAAGAAGACCGAGAAATTCGAATTCCACTATTATAAGATGCAGTGGCCGGGAGCTGAAGGCGACGACGTGGTGCGCTACAGCAGTCCGGACAAAGCCTATCTCGAGAATTACGAGATCGCGGCGGGGGATCTGTATCTGCGGCCCGAGTTCAAGGCCCACGCGGATCCGGCCAACCCCGTGCATTTCACGATTTCGCAAGAAGCTCATTTTCATATTCAACACGGAACCGGCCTGCGCGACGACACCGCGCGACCCGAAGGTATGTCGGCCTTCGCTTTCGCGAATCGACCGCCGCCGCCGTACGCGAAGCTGTTGAAAACTCTGACCGGCTATATCGTCGACGGGCGCATGAGCACTCAACGGCAATTCCATCCGCAGATCGATCCCTTGAGCGGCGCCGTCGCGCGTTCGCAGGATTCGCGCGCGCGGCATACGCCGACCAGCGAACCGGATATTCGCAGCACCTGGAACGAAGACATCTATATCCAGCTCGGCGCGATCTCCAGCGGCAACCCGGAGCTGCCCAATCCGGATCTGAATCACGCCTACGAATTCTATTATTACCAGACCGATCGCGGACCGCAGGCCTACGCGGCGCTGTTTCCGCCGGCGTTGATCGCGACCCTGGAAGTATGGATCAACCCGCTGGTGAAATTCGTCTGGCTGGGTTCGCTGCTCTTCTTTTTCAGCGGCCTGATTCTGTTGATCCCATTCGGCGAGCGCGAGCTGTCATGAAACGAATCCTCTATTACACACCCCATGCGGCGCTGCTGGTCCTGCTCGGCTGGCTCGCTTTCCCAACCGTGCTGCCGCTCTTGCAGCCCGAACACTCCGGGCACCATCTGCACGCCCAGGAAGTCTACACGGATCTGACCGACCCGCAGCAGATTCGCGTATTCACCCAGGTTTCCGACGGCCTGATCTGCCAGTGCGGCTGCCACTTCGTTTTGAGTTCCTGTCCGCACGTCGAATGTCCCTGGGGCATCCCGGTCCGCCGCTTCATGGAGATTAAAATCCAGGAAGGTATGTCCGCAAAAGAAATCCTGGCGAAAATGGAAACCGGCTTCGGCCCGGAGATCCGCGAGTACCCTTTAGTTCAACGCTTTATTGAGCAAGGCCGCGAAGACATCGTGCAGGGTCTGGAAGGCGGCTTCGGGCCCGGCGTATCCGCCCACGCTTCGCCTTTCGGACTGATCGCGATTCTATTGTTTACGGCGGTAGCGGGCTCATTGCTCTTTTCCTATTGGTGGAAACGCAACCGGGCTCGCCGGGCCGCCGCGCGAGATCCCGACGCCGACCCCGGGCAAGGCGATTCGTCCGAATCGCGGACGAGCGATCAGGATGACGCTCAAAAGGGAGACGATGAGTGGGAATCGCGGGTGCGCGATCTGGATCGTTAACATTATGACAATCTTACTTACGATTTTTTCGATTTGTTGCGTCGCGATCGTATTGTCGCTGTTCTGGCCCCTCCTGCGCGGCGTACCCAACCCCCTGATCTATTTTACGAGCGGAGGCGGCGGTCCCCGCAATCAAAAGCAGGGCACGGCGGATCTTCTGATCCGCAGGCGAGTGCTGCTCGAAAACCTGCGCGATATTCAGATCGAAAGGGATTTCGGGAAGCTGAACCCCGAAGAGTACGCCACGCTCGCCCGCCCGCTCTTCGCGGAGCTGGAAGACGTCGAAGAACGCCTGAAAGAACGCGGCAGCGCGCCAGCGACTCGCGAAGTCCGGCGCAATCGACTCGGCTGGTTCTGCCCCGACTGCGGCAATCTGAATCACGCCCCGCCGCCGAACGAAGACGAGGACCCGGACGCACCGAATACCGCGGACGACGATTTGAAACACGCGAATTGCGTGCAGTGCGGCCGCCCGGCGCGGATTGAATGGGACCTCGCGGGCTCCGCTCCGGCTTCCACTTCGCCGGGCACGCAAACAGCGTTGCAGTTTTTTTTCGCCGGGGCTCTCGTGCTCGGCGCGCTCGTAACGCCGGGCGGCGGTCTTTTCGCACAGCTGCCTGTCGTCGCCGACGACCAGGCCGGCAGCGACGCGCCGGTGGTCTTTCAGGGACTGATCGCGAACGGCACCCGGGGTGGCGCCCCGGCGACGGTCGAATCGCTCGAATTGATTCAGCTCGGCGAAGGTGTAATGCAAACCGTGCAGGTGTTAAGCAATGTGGGCCCGCGCTTCGCTTTCGACGCGGTGCCCCGACCGTCGGCGCCGCATCTGATTCGCGCGACCTATCGCGGCGAACGTTACTCGACGATGGTGCCTCCTGCTCCCAATTTCTATTCGAAACCCCAGGCGATTACCGTATTTGAAACCGGCGCCGAGCGCCGTTCGGTTCAGATCACCGGCGCCATGCGCGTCACCAAACTGCGCGCCGGGGGCCTCGCCATTCAACAGTACATGGTCATCGCCAACCAGAGCGCACCGCCGCGCAGCTACGACCCCCGGGGCTACCACGTCTTTATCCCCGACGGCGCCGAAGCGATTCGCGCCAGCCTGCAGCACGAAAGCACGCGCGTACCGGTACCGCTGAGTATGGATCCGGTTCCGGACAAAAAGAATCGGTATCGCATCGACCGCGGCGTGCGTCCCGGCAACTCGCAACTCGTCATCGACTATTTATTGCCCGACGTGAAATTCGTCGACGCGCTGCCGGAAGAAGACGGCGTCGCCGGCCTGCCGCCCGCGCGAACGCCGAATACGAACGAAAATCCGCATAGCGCCGGAGCGCTTGAAAACCCGCACAGTTTTCGCATCATCTTCTGGCAGCCGGCGAACGCGAAACCCACGGTGAGCGGCGGACGCTTCGAAGATATTCAGATCCCGAATATCGGCCCGGCCCTGCGCGTAATCTATCCCGCAAAGAGCGCCGGGTCAGGAGACGCGGCGCCTGCGACCGTAAGCTACGATTTTTCGGCGGGCGGGGTCTTCGTCGAAAATCCGTTGCAGTCCGACGAAAATCCGCTCTTCAATTCGCCGATCGAAACGACCGTGGGCGTCATCGCGGGGCTCTGCGTTTTCTTTTTGATCGCGTCGGTCATCGCCGGCTCGGGCCTGCAATTGGTATCCGGGTCCCGGCGCAAGAGTTGAGCGATGGCGACGTCGAAGGCGAAACGCGATGCCCGCAACGGCGCGCTGGCTGAAACGCCGACTGCGGGCTTGCGGCTGCGCGGCGTCGGCAAACGTTACGGTTATCGGCAGGTACTGCGCGAAATCGATCTGAGCCTGGAACCGGGCGAAATCGTATGTTTGCTGGGACCGAACGGCGCCGGTAAATCGACTCTGCTATCAACGCTCACTGCCCGCAATCCGCCCGACTCCGGTGAAATCGTTTTCGACGACAAACCGATTCGTACGATCGAAGAGCGCCGCGCGTTTCTGGCCGGCATTGGCTTTCTCGGCCATGAACCGGGACTCTTTCTCGACATGAACGCAATCGAAAACCTGCGTTTCTTCGCGGCGCTGCACGAACGCACGAGCGAAAACCTTGAAGTCCGCATCGCGGATCTGCTGGATCGCACCGGGCTTGCCGCTCGCGGCGCCGACCGGGTACGCACCTATTCGCGCGGTATGCAGCAGCGCCTGGGACTGTGCCGCGTCTTCTTGACCGAACCCGATCTGATTTTGCTCGACGAACCGCTGACCGGACTGGATCGCGAAGGCGCGCAGGCCATGCGCGACCTGTTAAACGAATTCGCGGCGCGCGGCGGCGCGGCTCTGATTACAACCCACGACGAAGACTTTTTTCGCGGCACCGCGCAACGTTATGTATTCCTCAAGCAGGGTCGGATGATCGCCGACGTGGCCGCCGATCGCTATACGGCCAGATCCCGTGAGCGCGTACATGAAATGCTGTACGGCTCCTGAGCGATCGCCGCGAATGCCCCGGACAATTTAGCGGATTGGAGGGCCGCCGAATTTGCTTGCCACAAAGCGGGCGCGGCTTCACGCTTTCCAGAAAGCGCGGAGCGGGTTCACCCGGTCGCGGGGGAATCGCACTGCAATCGCATCAGACCGAACAACTGGCTTTCGAGTCCGAGCACATCGACGGAACCTTAACGCTGCGCCTGATGGGCCAGTTGAACGTCGAAACCGTCGGCGCGGTCTGGCGCAAAAGCGATCGCCTGCTGACCGATCTCAAGCCGGCCCGACTGCGCCTGGACGCCCACCGCTTGATGTACTGCGACGGGGCCGGCGTGGGCTTTATCGCCGAGTGCCGCCGGCGTATGAACGAAACGGGCCCGGGCGAATCGAACGGCAAGCCGCCGCCGGAAACCAGGGCGACCGGCGACGCCAATCAAGCCGTCGCGTCCGACCGATCCCCGCGCTTCGAATTGCTGGGGGCGAACGAGGATCTAAAGGCTCTGATCGACATGTACGGCTCGGCGGATTTCGAACGCCTGGAGCGGCACGAAGTATTGTTTTCGAATCTGCCTGATTCGATCGGCCGCGCGGCCTTAGAGATATTTGAAGAGAAATTTCGCCAGCGCATGATATTTCTGGGCGAATTCTTTTATTACGCCGCCCGCGCTCTATTGAAACCATTTTCGCTGCGCTGGGGCGAAACTCTGCAGGTCGCCGAGAAGGTCGGCGTGAACGCCCTGCCGATCATTCTTTTGATCGGCTTTCTGCTCGGATTGATTATGGCCTTTCAGTCCGCGATTCCCATGCGCATTTACGGCGCCGAGATCTTCGTTGCGAATCTCGTAGGCCTTTCATTGCTGCGCGAGCTCGGCCCTTTGATCACCGCGGTGATTCTTGCAGGCCGTACGGGTTCCAGTTTTGCCGCGGAACTCGGCACCATGAAAATCAACGAAGAGCTCGATGCAATGACGACGATGGGCGTGGAACCCATGCGTTTTCTGGTACTGCCGCGCATTATCGCCGCAGTCGCGATGGTGCCGCTGCTCACGCTCTTTTTTAATATCTCCGGATTGATCGGCGGATTGACCGTTCTGAAATCCTTCGGCTATCCCGCGGTCGTATATTATAATCAGGTGCTTTCCGCGGTGGATATGACCGATCTGATGAGCGGCCTGCTCAAGTCCACGGTCTTCGGCGCGCTCGTGGCCGGCATCGGTTGTTATATGGGCCTGACCACGAAATCCGGAGCGGGAGCCGTGGGCGAATCCACCACTCGCGCGGTGGTCAGCGGCATTATTGCAATCGCCGTGGCTGACGGCATCTTCGCGGTTATCTTTTATCTGCTCGATATATAAGAGGCCGGCGCATCGCGAAGGCTTGCTTTGATAGCAAACAAGATGTGCGACGCACATCACGGCCTGCGTGCGAATAACAAATATTCTTGACCTTTCGCACAATCGTGTTTTGATCTGAGTCGCGTTGGCTGATTTTCGTCAACGAATGCGAAACGCGACCCCCGCGACGATGAACGCTTTCGCTTAATACAATCATCGAAGCATGAATGCGTTGTTTTCCAGATTGGTTCGCGGAGTCTTTCGCGGACTGGCCCACTATGTATCCTTCGGTTTCGCCGTCGCCTTCTTCGGCGTGACCAGCGGCTGGTTCGGCGGCTTCTATACCTTCTTTTTCGCGGCACCGCTATTACCGGCGTGGGGGATTGAAAATTACGGAGCTGAAATTCTGGCCCTGCTCGCCGGCATGCCTCTGGCGACTCTGGGACACTGCTCTCAGTTCGGTCTACTACACCGCTTCGGCTTCAGCGGCTGGACTCCGCGCATTCGCCGCATCAACCAAATGCTGAGCGGGCGCGCCTACAAATCCCTGGATGCGAAGAACGCCGACGACGCCGCGCGCCTGCAGGAATTGTACGCGGATCTGCTGCAGTTGCCGGTCACCAATATGCTCGCGGCGATTTTTTACGCGCTCGCGGTTTTGTTGCTGGTGGTCGCCGTAAACCTGATCGTCCACGGTTTGAGCTCTACTCCGGCGATCATCTTCGCGGGCTGGTTGCTTTCGGCCTTCGTGCACGGCGGCTTCGCGTTTATTATTACCGACCATCTCATTCGCGAGCAGCGCATCGAAATCAAAAGCTATTTGCAGCGGCGCGCCATCCAGCCCGAAGAATCCCGGGGCCGCGTATCGCTCAAACTGAAGTTCGCGTATCTGCTCGCGCTGGTGCTGATGTCGCTCGCGCTGATGGCTTTTCAGGGTATACTCGGCAATCAGAACGTCTGGCTCTTCGCCGTGTTTCTGACGATGAGTTTCGCTTCAACCGGCATCCTGATGCATCTGTATCTATCTTCGATTATTCAGAATCTCGAACGCATCAACGAAGCCGCCGACGATCTGGCGGCGGGGGGCCGCGGACTGCTCAAGCTCAGCGCCGCCGAACGGGAGTTCATCGATTTCTCGCGGAATTTCGAATTGGCCACGGCCGAAGTTTTTCACAGCCGACGCGGCCTGGAAAGCCGGGTGCAGGAGCGCACCGCCGAATTGCAGCGCAGCCTGGAAGACCTGAATGTGCTCAAACAACAACAGGACGGCGATTATTTCCTGACTTCGCTTTTGATTCATCCGCTGTCGCCCAATCGCGTGAGCAGCAACCAGGTCCGGGTCGAATTCTTAACTGACCAAAAAAAGAAATTTCAGTTTCGCAAATGGTCCCGCGAAATCGGCGGCGATATCTGCGTGGCTCATAGCGTGCGGCTGCGCGGGCGGCCCTGCACGGTCTTTTTGAACGGCGACGCGATGGGCAAATCCATGCAGGGAGCGGGCGGCGCGCTCGTGCTGGGCGCGGCCTTTCAGGCGATCATCGACCGAACCCACTCCGTCGACTCGCTGCGGCTGTATCCCGAAATGTGGATGGAGTCCGCTTATCGCCAGTTGCACGCCATCTTCGAAAGCTTCGAAGGCAGCATGCTGGTTTCGATCGCCCTGGGATTGATCGAAGACGAAACGGGCATGCTGTATTATCTGAACGCCGAACACCCCTGGACGGCGATCTACGAAAAAGGCGAAGCGCGTTTTATTGAAAACGATGTGGATTTTCGCAAGCTCGGCACCCCCGATTCCAAAAATGATTTTCGCGTGCAAACGCGACGGCTCGAACCCGGGGCGATTTTGATCGCCGGCTCCGACGGCCGCGACGATATTCTGGTTTCGCAGGCGAGCGAGGGTGCCGCGAGCGCGCTCCTGGACGACGAGTCGCAATTTCTGCGTTTTATCGAAGAAGGCGAAGGCGATCTGGACGCGATCAAAGCCGCCATGCTCCGGCGCGGCGAGTTAACCGACGATCTATCGCTCTTGCGCGTCGAATACGTGGGCGCCGCCGCTAATTTCGGAACGGCGTCCGCTGACGACCGCAGCGTCGACCAAACGCGTCAAGCTCTACGACGGGCTCGCGCGCTGCAACGCGCCGAAGATTTTCCGGGCGCGGTCGCCGTACTCGAAGAACGCCTGCGGGAGCTGACGGCAATCGGGCGGCAGGCGAGCGACACGGCCGCGGAATCGAACCGATTGCGGCGCGAATTGACAAAGTGCCGCATGCAGCTCAAAGACTATCCCGAAGCGGCCCGCTGTGTGATGCAGTATCTCGACGGCGCCCCGCAGGATACGGACATGCTCGTGCTCGCGGTGCATCTGCACAAACGCGCGCGCAAATTCGAGACGGCGCTTGAGCTGGCGGAACGCGCCTTTCTGCGCAATCCTGGCATCGTGCGCAACCTGGCATATCTCGCCGAACTGCACGGCCATGACGGACGCTACGAGCGAGCGGCTTTCTTTCTCGAAAGCCTAAAAGAGCTTGCGCCGGACCACCCGAGGATTCAGAAGATCGAAAGCTATCTGAAGAGCAGTTATGACAAACTCGCCAGACTCGAACGACCAGACTCCGGAAGCCTCCAATCATCTTCAGGAATCGCATCTGGTGACCTCCGGCATGCCGCCGGAAGTCATCATTGAAGTCGACAATCTGACCGCCGGCTACGGCAGCACCGTCATTCTCGACGGGATTTCTTTTCACGTATTTCGCGGCGAAGTATTCGTGATACTGGGCGGCTCAGGCTGCGGAAAAAGCACGCTGCTCAAACAAATGATCGGCCTGATCGAACCGATCGCCGGCCGCATTCTGATCGAAGGCGACGACATCGTTTCGGCGATGGGCGACGACCGCCGGGCCATTCTACGGCGCTTCGGCGTCATGTACCAAATGGGCGCGCTCTTCGGTAATCTAACAGTGCTCGGCAACGTCTGCCTGCCCTTAAAAGAATTCACGGACCTGCCCGACGACGCGATCGAGCTCATCGCCCGCATGAAGCTCAAGCTGGTCGGACTCGACAGCTTCGCAGATCGCAAACCCGACGAGTTGTCCGGCGGCATGAAAAAACGCGCGGCCATCGCCCGGGCCATGGCGCTCGACCCATCGATCGTGTTTTTAGACGAACCTTCAGCCGGCCTCGACCCGATTACGTCGGCGGAGCTGGACCACCTGATCGTCAACCTCGCGCATAATTTGAAAATCACATTCGTCGTCGTAACCCACGAACTGCCGAGCATCTTTTCGATCGCGGACCGGGTGATCATGCTCGACAAACGCACGAAAGGCATCGTCGCGGAAGGCGATCCGGCGGAGCTCCGCGATACGAGCGATAACCCCTGGGTGCGGCAATTCTTTAACCGCGATCCGTTACCGGCGATCTTCGAATAGCCGGCCAACTACCCGATCGGGGCCCGCGCCTTATGTCTCCCCGCGCGAGCCGCCCCGCGCAAATCGGAGTTGATCGCGCCCCGGCGAAATGCAATAAGGTTCTCAGTTCGATTCCGCAAACGGACAACATTCGGGCGCGCAATTCGTCTAAATGAAACAGCGTCCCTTTAATTCATGAACGCAAAATCTTCGTATTTCAAACTCGGCCTGTTCGTTCTGGCAGCGGTGGCTCTCGGTGTAATCGGCATTCTCGTGCTGGGCGCCGGCGCGCTCATGCGCGAAACCATCAATCTGGAAACCTATCTCGACGAGTCCGTTCAGGGTCTGAGCGTCGGCAGTCCCGTCAAAGAACGCGGCGTACAGATCGGTATCGTCGAAGAAATCGATTTCGCGCGCAATAGCTACGCACTGACCGCGGAAAACGATCCGAATAACTACGGCCGTTACGTCGTCGTGAAAATGAGTTTGCCCGCCCAGGGGAAATTCCAGGCCGATCGACTGAATTCAGAAATCGAACGGGGACTGCGGGTGCGACTGGTCGCGGCCGGAATTACCGGTCAGCTGTTTCTGGAAGTCGATTACCTCGAACCGGACAAGAATCCGCCCCTCGATATCTCCTGGGACCCGGAGAGTCTGTACATTCCATCGGCCACCAGCGCCTTCGCGCGTATCGGCTCGGCGGTCGACGATTTCATCGAAGAGATGCAGCAGGCCGAAGTCGAGAAGATCGCGCGCAACATCGATCGCCTGGTCGTCGTCATGACAACGGCGATCGAAGAAGCCCGGGTCGACCGGCTGAGCCGCGAAACCGAAGGGCTGATCGCCGAGCTGCGTAAAACGAACGATTCGCTGCGGGCCTTTACATCGAATCCGGAAATGCAGAAGATCCCCGGCGAACTGAGCGCGAGCATCGCCGACATCCGGCGCACGACCCGCCGGCTGGATACGCTGATCGCGGGCAACCAGGGCGGCGTCACCGAAGCCGTCGAGAATCTACGCCAGGTTTCCCAGGATATGAAAGAGCTGACGGCGAATGCGCGCCAGTATCCTTCGCTGATCTTTTTCGGCGAACCGCCAGGTCAGGCCGGCCAGAAGCAATAGTCGCGACCGGAGCTCGAGGCGTCCCTGAGCGGGCGGCCATCTGCAAACGGAAACATGAACAAGATTTACGCCAATCATTCGAAGTCGGTTTCGCACAAAGCCCGGAGCGCGCCGCACGAAGCCGCCGCGACTTCGCCGCGCAAGGCAGGTGCGATCGTTGCGCGTTTCACGCTGGTCGTCGCGGTCTTCGCGACGGCGACCGCCTGCCTGGGCGCCCTCGAAAAGGAATATCCCGAAAAACGTTTTTTCGCTCTGAGCGCGGAATATCCGTCTAAGGCCCGCACGGCCCCCCGCTCAAACGGCGCGCTCTTCGACGAGGCGCTGAAAATCGGCCGCTTTCGCGTGTCGCCGCGCTTCGCCAGTCGGGGCCTGGTCTATCGCCGGAGCGACGTCACCTACGAAGCCGACTTTTACAATGAGTTTCTGACGGGCGCCGCGGTGAATATCACCGAAGAAACCCGACGCTGGCTTTCGCAGAGCGGCGTCTTCACGCGGGTTGTGGATCTGTCGAGCCAGGTCGACTCGTGTTATATTCTCGAAGCGCAGGTCAACGAAATCTACGCGGACCTGCGCCGCGATCAGCCTTCATCGGTCATCGACGTGCAGTTCATTCTCCTGCGCTACGGCGACGCCGTACTTTTCGAACGCAGCTACGCCGCAAACAAAAACGCCGCCTCCACCGACGGCGCGGCCCTGGTACGCGCACATAACGAAAACCTGGTCGACATCCTCGGTAAACTGGAAGGCGATTTGAAAGGCCTCAGCCTGCCCGCCTGCGACGCGGAAATCGAAGCGTCATCGCCGCCGCCAAATAAAACCGCCGCGCCCGCGACGAACGACTCCGGCGCGGAATAAACGCCGCTCAAGAGTCCAGAGCAAAAGAAGCAACGCATGGTGTCCTCCGCCGATCGAATGACCGACCAGAAGAATTCCGCAGGCGGCCCCGCGCCGGCAAAACCCGCAGCCTACGGCTACGCCCGCGGCCGCCTGGCGGATTTTATGCGCCGGCACGCCCCGTGGGTGATGTTGATCGCGCCGGCTCTACTGGCGGAGCTGATCGAGCTTTCGGTGCTCATCACGGCGGAGGCCGTGGTCATTCGCTATCTATTGCGCCAGGCACCCATGCATGACGAATCCATCATCTGGATGATCACCCTGGAATCGGTTTACTGGATCTTAATGGTCGTCTATCTCTGGCCGGTTTTCGTCGCGCATCGTCTGCGGCGTCGCGGCGAAGACGTTCCGAGCGCCAAACTCGTTCGCGCGCGCAATCGCATCTTTCATTTTCCGGCGTACCTGGTCGGCGCGATTTACGCGCTCTGGGGCAGCGGCCTGCTGATCTTCTATATCTATCTGCCCGCGGACCTGCCGGCGGTGCCCGCCCTGGCCGTCGGCTTTCTGGCCACAATGGTCAACGCGATCATCGCCTATCACGCCGCGGATTTGATGAACCGCGTTTTCTTTATACCCGACTGGTTCGGAGACAGCCCGATTCGCTCGCATCGCAAGTTGTGGCGGCCGACGCTCTCCTGGCGTTTTCTCGATCTCTTTTTGGTCAACGGCATCTTTCCGGCGACCGCGATGGCCGGCGTGATCGCCATCGCCTATTTCTATGGCCCGCACGACGAAGGCGAAATCGGGCGGGCGCTGGTCGCGGCGGGCATCGTCGGAACGCTTTTTCTGGTTTTTGGTTTTATACTGACCTCGCTCACGGCCTATACCTTCACCAAACCCATCCAGGATATGGAGGAGGCGGCGAAAGAGATCGCGAATCATAATTTTTCCGCGCGGCTGGTAGTGCAAAGCGACGACCAGATCGGCAATCTCCAGCGAACCCTGAACGGCGTGAGCGAACAGCTCGGCCGCATGGAGATGATGAAGACGCTCTTCGGCCACTATGTATCGCCGGAAATTCGCGACCTGATCTTAAACGGCAAAGTCAAAACCGACGGCGGCGAACGATTGGAAGCGGTAGTGCTGTTTTCCGACGTACGCAGTTTCACGAAAATGATGGAAGAGCATTCCGCCGAAGACGTTGTGCGCGTGCTTAACGTACACTTTTCGCGCATCGTCGGCGCCGTGACGGGCTACAACGGCTTCGTCGATAAATTTATCGGCGACGCGGTGATGGCGGTTTTCGACGCGGAGTTCTGCGACAATCAGCATCATCTGCTATCGCTCTGCGCCGCTGTCGAAATCGTCAAAGGCATGGAAGCCACCAACGCCGAGATCGGGCGCATGGGATTTCCGCCGCTGCGCATCGGCATCGGCATGGCCTGCGGCCCGGTGATTCGCGGCAACATCGGCTCCGAGTCCCGGCGCGAATTGACGGTGATGGGCGATACGGTGAACGTCGCCAGCCGGCTCGAAGCGGCCACCAAAGAGCTGGAGCAGCCGATTCTTTTGACCCGCGACGGATTTCACGACCACTGCACGCGCATGCGAGGCGTCGAAGTTCACAACCCCGACCCGGTTCTCCTGCGCGGCAAACGCGAGCCCGTCGATGTGCTTGCTCTGAATCTGGCGAACTGAAGCCGCGCATACAATAGCGTATCGAATATAAAAGCCCGATCGCAAAATCCAGGCCTCCGCGCGAACATCCAGAACGCGATGCGCGTCCAAGGTCCATGCAGCGCGCGATACATTCGAAGCTCGCGAAGGACGGCAGCCGGACCGGTACGGATCCCCGCCACTACCAGCTGTTCTGTCAGCTCGCCATTCTGGCGTACGGCCTGAAATATCTGGACTTCGCACGCTTCCTGACGAATGTGCCGGCGGTCGTTACGGCCTGTCTTGTCGCCCAGCTTGCCGGAGTCCTGGCGCTGCGTTATCGGCGCAATCATCCGGTCGCGCTCCCTTTCGACTGGCGCAGCCCGACGATCAGCGCGCTCTCGCTTGCGCTGCTATTGCGTACCAACGAACCCTGGATTGCCGTCGCGGCGGGCTTGTTGAGCATCGGCAGCAAGTTTTTGATTCGCGTGAACGGCAAACACGTCTTCAATCCTTCGCTCTTCGGCATCATCGCGATGCTGGTTCTCTTTCCAGGCGCCGCCTGGGTATCTCCGGGTCAGTGGGGCCGCGAAGGACTGTTGCTCTTTTTTGTGGCCTGCGCCGGCGGCTTCGTGCTCTTTCGCGCGCTGCGCAGCGATATCGCCGCGGCGTTTCTGTTTTCGTACGCACTCCTGCTCGGCGGCCGCGCGCTCTGGTTGGGTGATCCCTGGCCGATCGTTCTGAACCAGTTTTCGAGCGGATCGCTCTTGATCTTCGCCTTTTTTATGATCTCGGATCCGAAAAGCACCCCCGACTCGCGAACGGGTCGCGTCATCTTCGCGGCGCTCTCGGCGCTCATCGCCTTCGCAATTCAGTTCGGACTCTATAATAGCAACGGCCTCTTATGGTCGTTGTTCCTGTGCGCTTTCAGCGTGCCCCTCATCGATCATTTCTTCAAACGGAATCTCACACGTAATCTCGATGTAAACGGCCACGACTCGAAAAATAGCATTCAAATCTACGCGGAGCGCAAAGCTAAGCCAGCTGCGCCCGCCCTCACTGGAGCTGGAAAATGAAACCGCAAACCCCAATACATACTCGCCGTCGCCGATTCATGCGGGCCGCCCTGATCCCGACTCTGTTCGTCGCAATGCTCGCGGGGGTCTTTCATGAAGAAGTCCGCGCCTTCTGCGGATTTTACGTGGCCCGGGCTGACACCAAATTGTACAATCAGGCCTCGCGCGTCGTACTGGTCCGCGACGAAGACCGCACGGTGCTGACCATGGCCAACGATTATCAGGGCGAACCCAAAGATTTCGCTCTGGTCGTGCCGGTTCCCACGTTTATCGAACGCGGACAGATCAATGTGGCCGATCCCGCGTTGATCGACCATCTGGACGCTTATACGGCGCCGCGACTGGTCGAGTACTTCGACGACGATCCCTGCAATATTCGCCGCTACCAGAGAATGGAGATGATGGACGGCGCGGGCGAAGCCCCAAAAAGCGCGGCGGACGAGAGCGCATTGCAAAAGAGCACGGGCGTCACAGTCGAAGCGCGTTATCAGGTCGGCGAATACGACATTGTAATTCTCTCCGCGAAAGAATCGAACGGGCTGGAGCGTTATTTGACGACCAGCGGCTATAAGATTCCGAAAGGCGCGTCGCGAGTTCTCGGCAGTTATATCCGCCAGAATATGCGTTTCTTCGTCGCGAAAGTGAATCTGAAAGAGCAGTCAAAAAACGGTTTTAATTATCTGCGCCCGCTGCAGGTAGCTTACGAATCGCCGAAATTCATGCTGCCGATTCGACTGGGCACCGTGAACGCGAAGGGTCCCCAGGACCTCTTCGTTTTCGCCCTGACCAAAAACGGACGCGTGGAAACCAGTAACTATCGCACGGTGCGCATGCCGACCGGTCAGCAGATCCCGACCTACGTTAAAAACGAATTCAGCGATTTCTATCGCGCGATGTTCGACCGCGCCGTGCAAAAAGAAAATATGCGCGCGGTCTTTTTGGAATACGCATGGGATATGCGCTGGTGCGATCCATGCGCGGCCGATCCGCTGTCCGCCGAACAGCTGCGCAAACTGGGAGTCTTCTGGATCAACGGACCCCAGAGCCGCGGCGACGGTCCTCAGCGCATCGCTCCGAACCCCGGCGGCGCGCAAAACGCATTCGTAACACGACTGCACGTGCGTTATACCGGCGAAACCTTTCCCGAAGATCTAATCTTTCAGCAGACCGCCGACCGCGCGAATTTTCAGGGCCGGTATGTTTTACGCCACGCCTTTAAAGGCAACGCGAGTTGCAGCTCGGGCGAAGCCTATCGCCGGAGCCTGCCCGCCCGATATGAACAGGAAGCCCGCCACCTGGCGAATCTGACCGGGTGGGACATCAATGAAATTCGCAACAAGATGGGCCTGAACTCGAAAGCGAAATCAAGCGGGCCGCACCCCGTTCAGAAGAAATGGTGGGAGCGGCTCTGGTAAAGGCGGGCGGATCCGGCACCGCCGGAACCAGGACCGCTCAATAAACGAAGGCGCGGCGCAGATCTTCCCAATATACATTAGCATGCAAGTGTGACAGATTTCGGGTTTGCGCTGCGGCTTTTTTTGTGATAGGGTGCGCGCCTCGCCGCTACTCGCTCACCGGGGTACTCCGGCCCACCGCCAGAAACCAAAGACCACCCACACAGGGGGCGGGTCTGTGGGATTTGTCGGCTGGCTGGCCGCCCTTCAGCTCAATACAATCGATAGCGTTCGACGATCTCTTCAAAGATCTCAGCTTCGCGAGCCCATGTCCGGCGAAAGCGATCATAGGGGATGTCGGCTTCAATCGCTTCGCGGTAGGCCGGCCCACCCCAGAGCTTGTCGATGAAATGGCGGCCCTGGCGGTCTTTGCGCAGGCGAAATCGATTGGGATGCAACTTGCGAACCAGCCGCATATATTCATATCCCGTGCGTAGCGGATCGAAACGCGACGACACCGGAGTCAACTGCACACCCAGGCAGGTTTGATTTTTGTATACAGAAGCGGTGGGACGAAACGAGACTTCGCTGATTTCGACCCCGGGCAGATTCAATTCGCGCAAACCGGCGACAATCAGCTCGGCTTCGAGCCAGGGCGCGCCCGAATAGACGAAGGGCCGCGTGGTACCGCGCCCGAGACTGAAGGGCACCGCTTCGAAAAAAACCATACCGGGATAGACCAGCGCCGATTCAAGCGAAGGAATATTCGGACTGGGATTGATCCAGGATTTACGCAGAGGCGCGTCAAGTTCGTCGCGTTCGTAACCCGCGACTTTGACGATGCTTAACTTCAGATCATGAAAACGTAAGTCCGCCATATAGTTGGCATATTCCCCGGGCGTCATACTGTACAAAAAGGGCACCGGCGCTTCGCTCACGAAGGACGTGAAGCCTTCCTGCAGAAAGGATCCCTGGGCCTGCCAGAATCCATAAGGATTCGGGCGATCCAGAATCAGCATCTCGATTCCGTTTTCCTCGGCCGCTTCCATCAAGTACGTAAGCGTCGATACGTAAGTATAGCAGCGCACCGGTAGATTCGCGATATCGATCACGATTAAATCGATGCCGGCCAGATGCTCCGGCGCGGGTTTGCGGCGTTTCGAATACAGACTGAGCACCCGCAGGCCGTGCTTGCGATCACGCTGAATGCCGTCGGGCCCGGGTTCGTCGAGGTAACCGTAGAGACCGTGCTCCGGTTCGAAGACCAGCTCCGGCCGCGCCCCGGCGGCAAGCATCAATTCGAGTCCGCGGTCGAGGTTCCGGTCCAGGCCGGTCGCATTGGTCAAAAGCGCGAAGCGGCGATTGCGCAGAAGCGCGAAGTGGTCGATGGAAGCGGCGTCCAGTCCGGTAAAGAGCGGATCTTCGGAACGGGTGGGCAACAGCTCGCCGGACTGGCGCGACTCATCCGGATCGGGCCAGCAGGACTTCGGCAGCTCGTAGAGGGTGATCCGCCCCCCGGCGCGCTCGTCGATTCCCAGAATCGTGCGAATTGGCCGGCCGCCGTCGTCCAGGCCGATTTCGGACGTCGTGCAGCAAGCCGGAACGAGCAGGAGCGGAATCAGCCGGGAGAGAATGCGCGCCACTCGGCGCCGGCCGGAGTAAACGGCCCGGGAGGGGATGGATCGAAGCATAAATAAACTGACTATATTAGAAGAAAGCGGACAATCGGGGGCTTTTATTTTCCCTTTTATTCCCGGCATCTATTCTTTTCGGTTTTCCTGAAGCGGGGCGCCCGAAAACAATGATGCCGCATGGCTTCCCCTGCGCCGCAACCTCAATTTACGGAATTTCAAACCGCCGACTACCCACTCGTGGCGGGTCTGGGTCTGGACGATAGGGAGCAATCCCTGATCGACTACTGGCTGGGGGCGGCCGGCGGGCAACTGCGGCGCTGGTCGGCAGGCGATATCCAGCCGGGCCGCTTGCACCGGGGTTTGAATTATTTTCCGGAAAGTCGCGAAAGCGATCTGCCCGAATTGCTCGGCTGCTATCGACCGCTGCTGGTGCTCCTGGGTCGCGGCCTGCACGCCGGGTCCGAAAGCGCGCACGCCCGCCTCTTCGAGTCCGGAATCGCGGCGTGCTGGAATCTGCCCGCCCCCGGCGAGGCGCTGGTTTTTCCGGCGCTTTCGCGTCCGCGACGCCGGGGGCCCGTCTTTTTAATCGAAGACCAGCCGCTGTATCGCAATCTGTTTCGCCAGATGCTGTATCACGCCGGCTACGACGTGCGCGCGGATCAACAGAGCCTGGAGCTGCTGGAATCGCCGGACGCTTTCGCCGATCCCGGCGACCCTCTGCCCGCTCTAATTCTGGCGAGCCTGGATACGGAGCGCCTGGATATTCCGGCTTTCTTTCATCGCCTGGATCGCTTCTTAAAAAAACATCCCGGCCGCGGCCCCCGCGTTTTAATTACCAAGAATTTTCAACGCCCGGGTCTGGACGTGCGCACCATCGAAGCATCGCTCCGCCCCCACGTGGCCCGCATCTTTCATCCGCGCGAAGCCGCTCTGGTTTTGCTCGAAGCGCTGTTTTTTTACCGAAGCGAAGGCGCGGGCGAAGGCGATGAAGCCGGTGCAAGCGCAAAGGCCGCGCCAGGCTATGATACGCAAGCGCTCTTCGCGTCGGCCGTCGCGCCTCAATCGGCCGCGCCGCGTACGCTTGACGAACTGCTGTATCGACCTCACATTAAACTACGCGAAACCCCTCCGCCGCAACCGCAGGCCGAACAGCTTCAGCTGCAGCGCCGAATGCAGGCTTTCGTCTGGCTCTACAGTCGCCTCGCCGCGCAGGACGGTCGCGGCGCGATTCTGAACGACGCCTGATTGCGCGCGCACTCATTCGAATAAAATTCAACCACGAACAAAAACAAAGCTATCCGGCGCAAAACCGGGAAGAGAGAAGAGATATGAAAGATAACGCAAACAATGCAGACAATCAATCCGGAAGCGAGCTGATCCAGACTCGCCGCGAAGGCCACATTCTGTGGATCGCTTTTAATCGTCCCAAAGAACGCAACGCATTCAATACCGAAATGCTGATCGCGCTCAGCGAAGCCTATACTGTACTCGATCGCGATCCAGAGCTCAGGTGCGGCATCGTCTACGCGGAAGGCAAACAATTCACCCTGGGACTGGATCTGCCGGACGTCTCCGCCACCATGCGCAAAGAAGGACGGGTTCCGCTGCCGGACGGCAATCTCGATCCATGGGGCATCCGCGGTCCAGTGCGCACGACTCCCGTGATCGTCGCTTCGCACGGGATGTGCATCACCCTCGGCATTGAATTGATGCTGGCCGCTGATATCCGACTCTGCGCTCCTCGCAGCGCCTTCGGCCAGATCGAAGTCCAGCGCGGACTCCTGCCTTTCGGCGGCGCGACGACCCGCTTCCCCGCGCTGAGCGGTTGGGGCAACGCCATGCGCTATATACTAACCGGCGACGCCTTCGATGAAAACGAAGCGCTGCGCATCGGCCTGGTTCAGGAGATCGTCGAGAAAGCGGAACTGCGCAACCGGGCCTTTGAATTGGCCACTCGTATTGCCGAACAGGCCCCCCTGGGCGTGCAGGCTTCGATTGAAATGGCGCGCGTGGCGGAACGCGAAGGCGCCTCCGCGGCGGCCGAAAGACTGCAGGCGAAGGCACTGGAGCTGATGGAAACCGAAGATGCGCACGAAGGCGTCCAGAGTTTCATCGAAAAACGTAAGCCGGTGTATCACGGGAAATAAGCTCTCGCGAAAGCGAAGTACGACTGGCGAGCTATGCGGGAATCGGAAATCATCGCTCTCTTTTTTGAAGACGGACCGGGCGGGCCAGGCGGACTACCGGCCGACGACTGTGCCCGCGTCGACGCACAAACGATTGTGACCACCGACGCGCTGGTCGAAGGCACGCACTTTCGTCGCGATTGGTCCGGGCCTGAAGATCTCGCGCACAAGCTCTGGAACGTGAATCTGTCGGATATCGCCGCGAGCGGCGGCGAAGCTGCGTGGTGCCTGCTGAATCTCGGTCTGCCTCCGGAGCTTTCGGGGGAGTGGACGAGTACTTTCGCCGCAGCGTTTCGCACGGCCTGCAGCGCGGATGGCGGTCGCTTAATCGGCGGCGATACCTTTCGCGCCGGGCGCATCACGCTTTCGCTGACTCTGGCGGGCGAGCTTTCGCGGCCGCCGATTACTGGAGACGCGGGCGATGACGCCGGCGAAAACTACGGGGCCTATCGCTACCTGAGCCGGGACGGCGCGCGAAAGGGCGACGCCGTGTACGTTAGCGGCACCCTGGGGCTTTCGCAACTCGGCTTTGAAATCCTGTCCGGCGAGCGCCCGGCCATCCGGGCCGACCAGCCCGGAAGCGCGGCCCTGCACGCCGCCGCACTGGATCGCCATCTGCGCCCGCGGGCCCGCCTCGAATGGTCACGCGCCCTGCGCTCCCGGCCGGAGCTCTCCAGCATGCTGGATCTCAGCGACGGCCTATATCCCGATCTGCTGCGACTCGCGGAAGCCAACCCCGCACTGGCTTTTACCATCGATTGCGACCGCCTGCCACATATCGGCCGGCAGCATTCCACCGTGCCGGAAGCCGCGACGGCGGGTGTGCAAACGCTGCCGTCGGTGGGCGCGCTAACGAACGACGAAATCAACGCGCTGGCTCTGTCGAGCGGGGAAGAGCTGGAATTGTTGTTCACCGCGCCGCCGGGTATGCGCTTTGAATTTCCGTGCAGCGAGATCGGCCAGGTCTCCGCCGCGCAATCGGAAGCGCCGTCCCGGGAACGAGTACAGCTTCGAAACCCTCCTTTCGGGGGGCCGCCCCGGTGGTTTCAGCATTTCTAATCGCGAAATGCGGGCTGCATGCCGGGCTGTCGGCCGGAGCAACGATAAGTGACATAAATCGTCCGCGGCGAATGCGGCGCTATGATCGCCGCAGCGGTGACATTAACAGACAAAAGCGGTCCGCGGAGGAAGCTCCGGTCAGTCTCAGGCCAAATCGATCCACAAAAAAGGAATCTCATTGTCGAAACAACCCCGCATAAAAATCCTGCCTTCCACAGTTTCGAGGAGGATTGGGTGAAATACGCATTCGAAGATATCAAAGATACAGTAGTTATTGTAACAGGTTCCGGTCGCGGAATCGGTAAAGCCACCGCGCAAATGTTCGCGGATCACGGCGCAAAAGTCGTCGTTTCGGACATCGATGAAGGCGTCTGCAAAGAGGCCGCTGAAGAAATCGGCCGCAGCGGCGCCGAAGTACTGCCCCTCGTCGCCAACATCACCAAACGCGAAGAAGTCGACGCGATGGTCGAGAAGACGGTTGAAAAATGGGGTAAGATCGATACGCTCGTAAACAACGCCGGCATCACCAAAGACGGTCTGTTTCTGCGCATGAAACCCGATCAGTGGGATTTCGCGATCGACGTAAACCTGAACGGCACCTACCACTGCACCCACGCGGCGGTTAACGTGATGCGCAAAGCCAAAAAAGGCAGCATCATCAACCTCTCTTCGCTGTCTCGCACCGGTAACCCGGGTCAGGTCAACTACTCCGCGGCGAAAGCGGGCGTGATCGGTTTCACGAAGGCGCTCGCCAAAGAAATCGGTTCGATGGGCATTCGCGTGAACTGCATCGCTCCGGGCTTCGTAGAAACCCGCCTGACCGACGCGATCCCCGACAAACTCCGCGACGAGATGATCAAAAGCATTCCGCTGCGCCGCGAAGGCGAGCCGGACGACATCGCCGGCCCCATTCTGTTTCTCGCTTCGCAGCTCTCCAGCTACGTGAACGGCGCGATCATCGACGTCAACGGCGGCGTTTACTGATTCAAACGAGTCGACGCGGCGCGCATTCGTAATTCGCGAAGGCGCTTCGCTCCGGCGGCGACGAACAAATGTCCCGAACCGCGCAAGCGGTTTGAATCGGGCGGCCCGTTCATTACGGGCCGCCTTTTTTATTGCATTTATCAAGCGCAAAGCCGCGGATTTTTTGTGGTCTACAGACGGCGGGCTTTCCACACCGGTCGCATGTTCTTTCGGCTTTCGCAATTCCTCGATCTCGCGCGACATCCGCGTATAGCAAGCTTTCTGCTGCTCGCCGTATGCATTCTGTACGCTCCCACTGATTCAGAACTGAGCGCCGAAGCGGCCCGGTCGCGCACCGCCGCCGAATTCCAGCGTTTTTTCGAAAGCCGCGTTCCGCAAAAACTGCGGGAAAACGGCGTCGCGGGCGCGATCGTCGCGATCGTTGATCGGGATCGCGCGCTCTACACCGCGGGCTTCGGCTGCGCTCGCTACCCGGACTCGGGGGTCTGCACGCGGGTCGACCCGGAACGAACACTCTTTCGCGCGGCCTCGATTTCAAAACTCTATACATTTACCGCGCTCATGCAGCTGATCCAGGCCGGACGGGTCGACCTGGACGCCGATGTGAATCTGTACGTCGAACGGCGCGAGCCACAGAGCGGGGAAATTCTGTTTCGAGTGCCGGACGCTTTCGGACAAGCCGTGCGGGTTCGCGATTTGTTTTCGCATACACCCGGCTTTGAAGATCGCGCGATCAACCTCTTCACCGCCGATCCGAAGATTACCCAGAGCGTTCGCGAAGCGATCGAAACGCTGCCGCCCGACCGGGTGCGGGCTCCCGGCGAACAGATCGCTTATTCCAACTACGGCGCCACGCTGGCCGGCTACATCGTGGAACGGGTCAGCGGTCAGTCCTTCGAAGACTATGTCGCCGATCAAATCTTCGCGCCCCTGGGCATGCGTCGCGCGACCTTTCGCCAGCCTCTGCCCGTAGACTTCGCGGAGCAGATGTCCGATGGATTTATCTACAGCGGCCCCCTCCAGGCCGACGCGACCGGGGATGCAGCGCAGGATCAGGACGACGCTGCGGTTCAAGAAGCACGAGAGGCATCGGCAGGCGATGCGCAGGGCGGCGGCGCGTCGCTCGACCCCGCCCAATTCGAGCCGCAGGTTTTCGAAATCATTCAGGGCACTCCGGCCGGCGGGCTTACGATCACCGCCGGCGATATGGGCCGCTTTCTCAGCGCGCACCTGCGGGCGCGCGATGCCGGCGGATTGCTCGACGCCGCGACCGCGCGCCGGATGCATTCAACGCTCTTTCGCCCGCACGCGAGCGCGAATACGAACGGCTTCGCGCACGGCTTTATGGAACTCAGCAGCCACGGCCAGCGGATCGTAGGCCACGGAGGCGATACGATTTTCTTTCACAGTCTGGCCGGCATCTTTCCGGAACAGAATCTGGGTTTTTTTATCGCGACCAATTCTATGACGGGCATGTTGCCGGTCTGGGAATTGCGCGAAGAATTTCTGAACGAGTTTTTTCCGGCGCCCACCGGAGCAGAACTGATCAATCAAGACACGGCAAGCGGAGGCGAAGCGCAGCAAAGCTCCGCGAATGATCTGGACCGCTACCCGGGCTATTTCATCACCAACCGCCGTTCCGAAAAAGAGCTCACGAAGATCTCATCGCTGTTTATGGCGATCGACGTTCATCGCAATCAAAGCGGCGACGGTCTGCTGATTCGGGATTTTTTCACCGGCGATTTGCTCGACTGCGTGGAAGTCGAAGAAAACGTCTTCCAGGCGCGGGACGGTCACAAGCGCTTCCTGTTTCTCGAAAACGACGCAGGCGAAATCGAGTCATTGCTCTCTAACGAAATCGCGGTTATGACCTTCAATCGCGCGGTATGGTACGAATGGCCGCCGTTGCACTTCGGTATTCTGGGGCTGGGGCTGGTCTTGATTCTGGGCGGCTTTATCTTTCGCCCCACCGGTCTGCGCATGGCTCTGTCGCGAGGCTATCGTGGGTCACTCGATCTGGATGCGCGCCGGGCCGGCTGGCTGGGTTTCGGAATTGTTGTTTCGTACGTCCTCTATCTGGGAGTCTTCGCGTATTTTTCCAGCAGCATCGAATTCATTTTCGAAATTCCGCCGCGCTGGCCGTTTTATATTCCCTTCGCGGCTTTCTTGTTTCAACTGGCCGCTCTGACGTACGTCCTGCCGGCCTGGTCGCGGGGCTACTGGAATAAAGCGGGGCGAGTCTTTTTTACAACGCTGGTTCTCGGCCTCTTTCCGCTTTTCTGGTTTCTGTATTACTGGAATTTGATCGCATAATCGCAGTCGAAAACGGCGCAGGCGAAAATTAAAGCCGGCGCCAGCGCATGACGTCGCGAAAATATCGCTCGGGCAACGCCAGGGTCAAAGCCCAGGCCGCCCACTCGTGATGGGTTTCGCGCCACGCCGCGAAGAGACTCGCCTGTCCGCTCGCCGTAAACGGCAGCGACTCGATTTCTAATCGCGGGTGTTCCGAAATCGCATCGACCGATGCATCGAGCACGAAATCGGACGCTATCGCTGCCGAACGCGCCGCCTCGCGCTTCGCGCTCAAATACAGCACGCGCTGCAGATGCAACGGCGAACTCACGAATGCGACGCGCCGCCAGCCGCGTTCGGAAACCAGGCGAAAGACTTCGTCCAGATTCGTGAACGTATCATAAGAATCGTGGTCCTGAATCGCAGCCTCCGCCGGCAGGCCTTCGCTCTGCGTCAGGATTTCGCTCATCCCCCGTCGCAGGCCGGCCGCCCGATTTTCGCGCCAGTGCCCGCCGATCCCCGCGACCACGCCGGCCCGTCCTTCACGATAGAGTCGCGCGGCGAAGGCCAGGCGCTCCACAGTGGTCGCGTCTAATCCCTGATGCGGTCCGATGCCGGCGCAAAACACCAGCACCGCGTCGACGGCCGCTTCGTTTTCGGACAGGGCGCGCAGATCGGCTCCCGCTCGCGGGAAAAGATTACCGGCCCACGCATTATAAGCCGCCGTCGCGCCGAGATCCAGAGCAAGCAGACCGGCGATTCCCAGGCCCCATGCTCGGCCTTTGTTCAAAAGATATTTGCGAAAGAGTCGGCGGTGGAACATCCGCGCAAATTGCGTTGACCGCCCCGAACGTCTATCGAATTCAATCAGGTCCTATGGTCGATATTCCACGACTGCAAACAGAGCGATTAATCCTGCGCGAGTGGCAGGAGCAGGATCGCGCGGCCTTCGCGAATCTAAACGCCGATCCGGAAGTGATGCGCCATTTCCCGGCGCTGCTGTCACGCGCCGAAAGCGATGCGCTACTGGAGCGCATTCAACAACACTTCGCACGGCACGGCTACAGTCTGTGGGCGGTCGAGGTACGCGGCGACACCGGGCTGACCGGAGCGTCCGAAACATCTCCAGCGGACTCGTCGCCCTGCATCGGGTTCACCGGATTGCACACGGCCGACTTCGCCGCGCCATTCACTCCCGCCGTTGAAATCGGGTGGCGGCTGGCGCGGGAAGCCCAGGGCCACGGCTACGCCACCGAAGCGGCGCGGGCGGTGCTGGCTTTCGCGTTTGAACGCCTGCGACTTCCGGAGATTGTCAGCTTCACCTCGGTCCAGAACGCAGCCTCGCGCCGTGTGATGGAAAAGATCGGGCTCAGGCACAATCCCGCCGACGATTTTGAGCACCCCGGTCTGCCGCCCGGCCATCCGCTGCGCGAGCATGTGCTGTACCGGCTCGACAATTCGCTGCCGGTGGAATAATAGATTGAGCGGAATTCAGTCGACAGGTTCACGGCGCGCCGCAGACTCGATCGCGGTGTCGAAATGCACGACCGCAGCGCCATACAGAACCGCAGCTTTCGCATTCCCGGGCGACCGCGCCGCAGCCTGACGGCGTTCCTGTACGCGCCCGTGGTCAGCGCCAGCATCATGCTATTCGTCGCCAGCGGCTGCGTGAATCGCTCTACGAATACTGATCCCATTACCGAACTGCTGGCGCCGCTGGTACTTGCGCCGAATCAAAGTGTTTTAATCGTCGGCGATTCGCTTACGGATTTTTCGTCCGGCTTCGGCCTCCAGTCGCGGCTGGGCACCGGTTACACGGTCGCCTTTCGCGGAATCATCAACACCGATTTCAATTTCTGGACGGGACGCCTGGACGAGGCCTTCGCGCAGGCGACCAGCGGACCGCCGGCGCACGTACTTGTACCTCTGGGAACCAATGACGGCTTCACGCTTTCGCCGGCGGAGTTTCTTGAGCGGGTCGCCGCCTTTCATGCGGAGCTGCGCAAACGCAGTCAGGGACGGGTTTACTATTTCCTGATGCCGGGAACTCTGATCGGAACTCTGGCCCCCGCGATCGCCGCGAATAACGCGGTCTTTCGCCCGGAACACGCGGCGCGCTACGCCGGCGACAACAGCGAGCTCATCGATCTGGATAGCGTCTTTCAGAATGCGAGTCCCGTTCCGGCGCTGTACGATGCGGGAGATCCGCTGCATCCCACCGACAATGGTTACGCTCTGATGGCGATTGAGATGGAGCGAGCGGTACGGCGGTAATCGCTCGCGGCTTCGCAAAAGCCGGAGTTAGAGCTCCACATAACCGCCGGAGCGCGTATAGACGACCAATCGATTGGGGCCGGACTCTACCGCCCGGTGCAGCGCCCGCCGGGCTTCTTCCAGGCGACCCGCGAGTTCGTGCTGGATCGTCCGCAGCTGATCTTCGTCCAGGCCGCCGCGTTCGCGCGGCGCGTCGACGAATTCCGCGGGCAGCGCCTGGTGCACGACTCCCGCGTTGATCTCCAGGGCGCCGAAAGCCTGCACGTGAATTTCGCGCATGCGCGCCAGAATCATACGGGCCGCGTCGGACACGCGTTCGAGCGAGAGTCCCGGCACGACTGTTAAGAATTCCGCCGGGCCGATGCGGCTCACGACCCCCGCGTTGCGTACCGACTGTTTTAATCCCTGGGCCGCCTTGCGCAGCACGTACTCGAAAGCCTCTTCGCCCGCGCGCTCGCGAAAGCCGTCGCCGGAATCCAGACCGCGGACCTTCATCAAAATCGCGCCGAGCCAGGCGCAGCTCGTCTTACCGAAACGTTCGAGCCGGCGAATGCGCCGCGCGAGCGCCCGCTCCAGTTGATCGCGGCCGACGAGACCGGTCACTCGATCAATCAATCCGCGTTCGACCTCGAAGGTCATGTCCTGGAAAAGCAACACGTAGCCGGCCAGCGCTCCGTCGGGTTGATAAAACGGCGAGATCACCCGCTCGACGTAAGCACCGGGGCCGATCGAAAGCAGCATAGAACGGCGGGCCTGATTCTCGAAGCTGCTGGATGGAGCGCGCCCGCCGAAGACCGCGTTCAGGTCCACGCGAAAGGCTTCCCGCACCTCTTCGCGCAGCTCCGGACTGCGCAGGAGTTCGCTCAATGTCCGGTTCTCGAAAGAGCGAAGATCGGATTCGAAAAGAATCTCAAGCATGTCGTTGACGTTGTGAATCAGGAAGTCCTGGTTTTTAAAAGCCGGCGTCACGAGCATCACTCCGGACTCCAGCGCATCCAGCAGGCCGTGCGTGCGTACCAATTCGTCGCGCACCACCTGATCGATGAAAAACGACCGCACCCCCTGGATAATCTGGCGGCTTTCGTACTGCTGGATCAAACGATAGAGATAAGCGTCGATCCCCGCATCGAAGAGCTCCCCGGCCGCGCGAAAATGCGCAAAGCCCTGGTCCGCCAGGGCCACCAGCTGCGGCAGCCCGAATCCCGCTCCGGGCTGCTCGACCTGCGCGTCGTCCGCTTCGGGATCGTCCTGGTCGCCCGCTCCGGCCGTGGATTCATAGACTATGACGAAAGGCACGAGATCGCCGAAGCAGCGACGCAATTCCGGAATCTTCGTTTTGGCATCCGGCGATTGCGGCGCGCCCAGATCACACAGCACCGCCTGCGGTTCCTCCTCGCGCCGTTCCAGAATCTGTCGAATGAGGTCAGGCCGGGAGCGAACCACGCGAAGCGACTTCAGGGTGATGGCGCGATTGAGGCCGGCGAAGCGTTCGGGGCGGTCTGTGATCAGGAGAATCATATTTTTTTACAGGTCTGGAATCCGGCCCCCGGAATTTCATTGCAATTTTACGGATTTCCGGTATTTTAGCACCAGTGTCCGCTCCGCAATCACAGGTCGACGTCCACAAACAGCTGGCGAATTTTTCCAATTACCTGAAAAAGAAGGGATTGAAAATCACCAGTCAGCGCCTGCTGGTCGCCGAAAAAGTTTTCGGCATGGAATCCCATTTCACCGTGGACGCCCTGGCTGAAGCGTTGAAAGACCGTCGCGGCGAGATTTCGCGCGCCACGATCTATCGCATCGTTTCCGTAATGGTCGAAGCGGGACAGCTGACCGAGCACAATTTCGGCCAGAACGCCAAGTACTACGAACACATTCCCGGCGACGAACATCATCACGATCACATTCTGTGCCTGGACTGCGGCCGCATCGACGAATTCGTAAACGAAGCGATCGAAGAGATGCAGCTCAAAATCGCGGGCGAACACGGCTACGACCTGGCCGACCACTCGCTGAATCTGTACGGGAAATGTAAAGAATTGCGCACGACCGGCTCCTGCGCCCGGCGCAATCCCGACGACTCCCTGGAATCCGAAGAATCCGGCGCTTGATGCAGCGGCCGGATACCGGCACGCCCGCGTGTACCGCCTCCGCTGCCGCTGATCAAAAGGCACCATCGTCCGGCGCGCAAACTCCTCGTCGGAAAATCGTTTTCAGCACAGGCCCGCTCCTGTTTCCGTGATGGAGTGATGACCTACGAAGAAGCGGTGGCCCGCCGCGAAGCCGACGATCGCAGCCTGGGCCTGGCCTTTTTGCATACCGTCCAGAGCGGCGCCCGGCACACGGCGATCGTCGATCCGACCGGTTCCATGAGTCGGATCCGCCTGGCCGCGGCGGCGCTCAGCCTGCGCGATTTGCTTGATCGCGAAGTGAGCGCGAACCGGGTGGGAGTGCTCCTGCCGCCGGGCAAAGGCGGAACCGTCGTCAATCTCGCGCTGGCGCTGGCCGGCCGCACCTCCGTGAATCTGAACCACACGGCAGGCGAAGCCCAGCTGCGCCGCATGTGCGAAATCGCGGAGATTACGACGATCATCACCGCGCAGAAATATCTGGATCGCCTGAACCCGGCGCCGGAACTACCGGGGCGGGTGCTGCTGGCCGATCTGGATTTGCTGCCGCGCATTTCGAAGGCGAAAACCCTGGCGCAGATGGCGCGCCTGCCGCTTTTATCGCACGCCGGCCTGCGCAAGCTGGACCGGGCTCACAGTCACGATGTGGCGACGATTGTTTTCTCCAGCGGCACCACCGGCGATCCGAAGGGAATCCAGCTCACCCACGCGCAGATTCTCGCGAATATCGAGTCGGCGCGGGCGGGACTCAATCTGCACACGGCGCACGTCCTGTTAACAGCGCTCCCGCTCTTTCACAGCTTCGGCCTGGTCCCGGGATTCTGGCTGGGGCTCACGAACGGCGTAACGATCTCGGCCTTTCCCAATCCCCGCGATCCGGCCGCCTTCGGGCGGCACGCCGAAAAAACCTCGGCCACCTGCATGATCAGCACGCCGACCTTTTGCCGCCAGTATCTGAAGAAAGTGCAGCCGCACCAGTTCGCGACCATGCAATTCGCGGTCGTCGGCGCGGAGAAATGTCCGACCGAATTACGCGCGTCTTTTCAGAATCGCTTCGGGGCGACCCTGCTCGAAGGCTACGGCTGCACCGAGCTCGCGCCCATCGTTTCGGCGAACGCCATAGAGTCGGCGCAGGCGCTGCCGGAGTCGTCGATCGCGATGAGCTCACGTTTCCATTCCGCAACGCCCGGCGCGGTCGCGACCGCGGCCGCCGGGGATATTCCAGGAAAACCAGGCGAAACTTCAGGAAAACCAGGCGGACCGCTCGCTCGCGACGGCTCGGTCGGCCGGCCGCTGCCCGGTATTGAAATTCTAATCGTAGATCCGGAAACATTAGAAGAACTACCGCGCGGCACCGAGGGCCTGATCATCGTCCGCAGCCCGGCGCGCATGCTCGGTTATCTGAAGCGCGACGATTTAACCGACGAGGCCTTTGTGCTCGGCGGCTATCGCACGGGCGATATGGGTCGCCTCGACGCAGATGGGTTTTTGTTTATTACGGGCAGACTCGCGCGCTTCGCCAAGCTGGGCGGCGAAATGGTTCCGCTGGATACCGTCGAAGAAGCGCTGGAGTCTTATTTACAGAAGAACTTCGCGGCCGGGTCCGACGCGGACGCGACCTCAAGCTCGAACGGGGAGTCGGACGGCGAAAACGAATACGAAGTCGCAGTCGCCGCGGTACCGGATCCTGCGAAGGGCGAGCGACTGATTTTGCTGTATACGCAACTGCCCTGCGACGTGGCCGAGCTGCTCGAAGGAGCCCTCGCGGAATTTCCGGCGCTCTTTCGCCCGCGGCCCCGGGACGCTTTCGCCGTCGATTCGCTTCCGGTATTGGGAACCGGCAAACGCGATTTGAAAGGCGTCAAGTTGCTGGCGGAAGAAGTCGCGGGCGGCGGCGCGAAAGCATCGTCCGCGCCTTCGGCGGGTTGATCCCAGCGCATCCCAGTCGATAGGCTGTCGGGCGAATCGCTCAGTCGACACAGCGACGACAGAATTCTTCCAGATCCCGCGCGAACACCTCCGGATTCTCGACGGAAGGCGTATGACCGATCCGATAGCGTAAGATTTGAGCCTGGCGAAATTCGCGCAGCGCCGCCAGGTTTCTTCCGTACTGCACGAATCGATCGCGCATCGCCCAGGTGACCAGAACCGGGCACTGAATCTCCGCGATCAGACCACGCAGATCTTCGCCGGGGGAACGAAAACTGCTCCAGGCGGCCGCGAGTACGGACGCGAGTCGCGGGCCTTCGCGCACGATCGCCGCCCGGCGACTGCGGGCCCGGCGGGCCGATAAAACCAGGCGATAGTACAGGCCGAACGCCGCCGGAAACCACGAGCGTTCTCGCACGCCCGCCTCAAAAAAACGAACCATGGCCGCCAGAACGACATCGCCCGGAAATTTTCGATTATCAAGTCCACCCGGGTTGGCGAGCGCCAGCCCCCGGGCTCGGACCCCGGGACGCGCTGCGAGTCGTAAAGCCGTAGCGCCGCCGATTGAGTTGCCGACCAGAATCGGCCGATTTAAGGCCAGCGCCTCCAGCCATCGCTCTATCAATGCGGCGTAGTTTTCGCTGCTGTGCTCCCGCCCGGAAGCGAACGGGCCGGAGCGTCCGTGCCCGGGGAAATCCACGGCGATGACCCGAAAGCCGGCGGGCGGCACATCCAACAGCGCTCGATAGTCTTCCGCCGAGTGGCCGACGGCATGCAAACACAGGATCGGAACGCCCTCACCCGCTGAATAATACGCCAGTTCAGTGCCTTCGACTAAAAGGCGGCCGGACTCAATGGCCCCGGTATACGTGGATTGCATGCATGACCTCCGTGCGAAGTCATATACTGATAGATTTTTCCCCCCGACGCATTAACCGGAGTTAATTTGCCGTCACTTTTTCAGGAAGATCGAATTTATTCGCGATCACGCATGCGTTGACGAATCCGGCTCAGTGCGACCGGCGTTATTCCAAGATAGGAGGCGATATGAAACTGCGGAATCAGGTCCTCCAGCTGGGGCGTACGCTCCTGCAGCAAACGATAGCGCTCTTCCGCGGTCAGCGCCATGAATTCGTATTCCCGGCGCGCCTTTCGGATAAAAAGGTTTTCAGCGATCAGTCGCCCCGCCCGCTCCCACGTCGGATGCCGTTCGTAGAGTTCGGTGAATGCACGATAGTCGCCCACGACCAGCCGGCAATCGCTCATCGCCACGATAGACGCGGTCGAAGCGGAAGCCCGGAGCAAATCGTAATAGCTGCCGGAAAATTCGCCGCTGAGACAAAAGCTTTTGTTAAATTCCGTACCGTCCGGGCGAAGATAAAACTCGCGGAGGGCGCCGCTGAGCACGACGGCAAACTCTCTTGCCGGCTCACCCGCCCGGACGAAAAATTCGCCGCGCTCTAATTCGCGAGCGACAAGCAGCTTTCGAAAATCGCGCCAGGCCGCCGCCGGAAGCGCGACCAATTCACCAAGCGCGCGGCGTACCAGTCGAAGATCGCGAGCTCCCGGACGGCTGGATTCAGGAGTATTCATGTTAGTCCGACAGCAGCCCGGTCGACAGCTGGATCAGCCGTCTTCGGGAAAGACTTCGAGAATTTCTCGCAGCAGCTCGTTCGGCAATGCCATCCAGGCGTTGCGTTTGTTGTGGATCAGGAGGCCGTCGACGCCTTCGGTCTGCAGGGTCATTTCAAAAGCCCGCCGGCCCGGCAAACTCAACTGGTGCTCCGCGTCCCGGGCGATACGTTCGTCATCTCCGGAAGTATACATCAAGAGCATCTGAAATCCATTCACGCCGGCCATGGCCAGATTCATACGCTGATCGACCGGCGCGTCCCCCGACGCTCCGTTGTGTTTTGCCGCTTTCTTTTTTTTGGCGGTTTTTTTCGAGGCCTTCTTCTGGGTCTTTTTTTGGGCCTTTTTTGATTTCGTTTTGTCGCCCGGCTTCGACTTTGCATCGTCACGTTCGCCGAGCGAAATCACCGGTGCATACAGGGCATTGCTGAGAAACAGCGCGTAGGCCCGTCGACGATCTTCCGGGGTGTGCCGGGCCCCGATGCGTTCGATCAGGGCGTCGATGTCGTTCGGATCGGCGGCGCGACCGCGAATTCGAGCTCCGAGCTGTTTCCATCGCTGCAGCAGGTCCGCAATCATTGAATGTTCCAGGATTCTTTGTTCATTTTTCGGTAGTAAAATTTCGGCCCACGGGTTGCCTGTACCGCATTCGCAAATCACAATCCAATGCGCGGCGTCGCCGATGCGCATTGCACCGACACCGAGAACCATGCCCCCAACCGCAGCCAGGTCGCAAAACAAGAGCAAAAAAACCGCCGGACGAGCAGTCAAAAAAGAATCGAAGAAAAAACTGAAAAAGGCCGCGAAAAAATCCGCGGCCAGATCGCCCAAAAAAACAGCTTCGAAAAAGAAGGCCGCTTCCAAAAAGACGGCGGCCCCGAAAACCGCGCGATCAAAAGCGCTAACCAAAAAGAAATCCGTCCCCAAAAAAAACGCGAATCATGCGAAGGCGGCTCCCAAACGAGCGGCGAAAAAAGCGGCCGCGAAAGCCCGGTCGAGCTCCGCCGGAAAGCGCGATCAGGCGGCGATTCCGGCTGAGGAACGCGGGCCGCAATACCAGCGCATGCGCGATCTCGAAAAAGAGCTTCGGCGTCACCAGCAGCTGTACTATCAAAAGAATCAGCCGGAAATATCAGACCGCGAATTCGACCGCCTCTTCGCCGAGCTCCAGAAGCTCGAAGCCCGCTATCCCGCGGACGCCCGCCCTGATTCGCCCACGCAGCTGGTCGGCTCCGATCTGGAAAATGAATTCCCGAAATTCCAGCACACCATTCCGGTTCTATCGCTGGGCAATACCTACTCCCCGGAAGAAGCCTTGGAGTGGTCCGAAAAGCAGGTCGTCCCTCACGACACAAAAGTCGGCGTGCAATGGAAAGTGGACGGCGCGACGCTCGTATTGTATTACGAAGCCGGCCGGCTCGTGCGCGCCGTAACCCGCGGCACCGGTCAGGTCGGCGACGAAGTTACGGCGAACGCCCTCACCATTCGAGACGTGCCGCGCACAATCAAAGAAAAAATCAACGTTGCGGTTCGCGGCGAAGTTTATATGACCTTCGCCGAATTCGCGGAGTTCAACGAAAGCATCGGCTGGGTGTACGCGAATCCGCGCAATCTGGCGGCGGGCACGCTCAAACACAAAAAACCGGCCGACGTCGCCCGGCGTCCGCTGCGCTGGGTCGCTTTCGAAGGCCATTTCCCGCGCGAATATCTGCGCGAGCACAAACTCACGACCGACCAGGCGGTGTTGAAAAAACTAAAGCTGTTGGGCCTGCCGGTTTCGCCGGACAATCGCTTCGTAAGCGGCGCGAAACTTGAAACCACGATCGCTCAGTTTACGGCCGAAAAGGAAAATGTCACGATGCCCGTCGACGGCCTGGTGCTGAAGATCGACGATCTGGAGTTGCGCGAACGACTGGGTTTTACCGCCAACAATCCGCGCTGGGCTACATCATTGAAATTCGAACCGGAGCTGGGCGAAACAACGGTCGAGGATATCGAATTGCAGGTCGGCCGCACCGGCCGGGTCACGCCGCGCGCCCGCCTCAAGGCGGTGCAGCTGGCAGGCACCACGGTCAGCTACGCGACGCTGCACAACGCCGACTATATCAAAAAACTGGGCGTGCGCATCGGATCGCTGGTGAAAGTCTCGAAGCGCGGCGAAATCATTCCGGCGGTTGAAGAAGTCGTAGATCCCGGTACGGGCCGCGCCTATCGCTTTCCCAAAAAATGCCCGGCCTGTAAAACCGGTCTTAAGCGCGAAGAAGACGCCGTCGACTGGATGTGTCCGAACCCCGAGTGTCCGGAAAAGCAGCTGAATCGCCTGGTGTTTTTCGCCGGGCGCAAGCAGATGGATATCGCCGGGCTGGGCGAACGCGTCATGGAAATTCTTTTCGAGCAGGGTTATGTCAAACGCCTGCCCGATATTTACGAATTGCACCGCAAGCGCGAAGAGCTGGAGGCCATCGAAGGCTTCGGCGAGAAATCGGTGCGCATTTTACTCGAAGGCATCGAAGCCTCCAAAACACGCGAATTCCGCTATGTATTACCTTCCCTGGGATTGCGGGAAGTGGCCACCCATGTCACTGGAATTCTGATTACGGAAGGTTACGATTCCATCGACCGCATCATCGAGCTGGCCGGCGACGATAATGCCGCCGAGACCCTGGCTGAAATGGACGGCGTGGGACCGCGGACGGCGGAGGCCGTACTCGAACAATTCCAGGACCCGCAGATCTTAACGCTCATTGAGGAATTAAAAGCGGCCGGCCTGCAGATGGCCGCGCCGGAACGCGAAGACGGTCCGGGGCTGCCGCAGATCTTCGCGGACCAGAGCTGGTGCGTGACCGGCAGTTTCGCTGAATTTCGACCGCGCGATATAGCAATGGAAGCGGTGCGGGTCCGGGGCGGTCGCATCGTCACCGGCGTGAGTTCCAAAACGACACATCTGCTGGCCGGCGACGGCGCCGGTAGCAAACTCGCGAAAGCCGAGAAGCTCGGGGTGACGGTCGTGAGCGAAACTGAGTTTCTTCAGATGTTAAAGCAATAAGGACGCGATGTACGTCGGCGTGATTCCGGACCGCTCAGCCTTCCTGCAGGGCTCGAAGCGCCGCCTCGCGATTCGGCCAGTATTCGAAGGGCTGGCTGGCGTATTGAAAATGCAGAGCCGAGCGCACAATCTCCGGAACGTTGATCAGTAGCAACCGGCGACCGAATTCGCGCAGCTGTTCGCCGATCGCGAACAGAATACTGAGCGGCAACGAAGCCGCATAAGTCACGTCCGAAAAGTCCAGAATCGTGGCCTGGTGTTCGCCGCGCAGTCCTCCGAAGAGGACTTTGCGAAGATCGTCCGTCATCTGCTGATTCAGAACCGCTTCCTGAAAGCGAATGATCAAAATCCCCGCTTCGTTTTCCGCAATGTACTGCACGATATTCTCAAGTGCATACCGACGCCGCCAGGAACACAATGCAATTTATTAACAGACTCATACTTTTAACAATTTTCTAAAGGAGCGATTGCATTCCCCGCGCGATATTCGCGGCTTCCTCATGTTTTCGCATGCGCGGGATTTCGCACGAAAAATCCAGGTTTGCTTTGACGGTCCAGGCCTGTCGCGAAAAGGTATTACGAACCGGGAGAGGACTTTTGCTACGCCGAATCTTAATCGCCTTTATTCTGATCTTCGCAATCTGGCATTTCGAATGGATTTGTTCGCTGTTTTTCATGTCCATGATCCGCCCGGAATACTACGTTCAATTAATGGCAGTCAGCGTGATTCTCTGGCTCCTGGTCCTGCTTCCCGGACTGGCCGGAATCTGGCTGCATCTGCGCGGGCCGCTGCGGCATGCCGACATGCTGAATTCCGGCGAAGCGGATCAAATTTCCGACCCGGAGCTGCGCAAATCACTGGATCGAATCCTGTTTTTGCCGATCTGGTCCGGGATCTACTACTCGATCGCGTGGTGGGTGACGGGTATTGCGGCTCTGGTCTACTGGTTCCAGGCCGACGTCGGCGATCTCGCCGCCGGCAGCCTGCTGGTCGGACAGATTTCCGGAGCTCTGGCGTGTCCGTTTATGATGATTGGCGCCACGGGCGCTCTGTCCGGCAGCGTCACCGAGCGCTTCACGGTCGAGGCCCTGCGCCGGAATTTTAATTTTAAGGCGGCCCGGCTGGGGCTGGGCGCGCGTTTGATCCTGGCGTTCATGCTCTTCGCCGTGGGTTTTACAGTCTGGCTCGGCGGCTTCGGTTTCTTCGCCAGCTACCACTCGGTGGTGTTCACGAGCCAGAGCGACCTGGCCCGGCGCCAGGCAAGCATCGTGGCCGTTCAGCAGCAGTTGCCCGACAACGCCGGCACGATCGCAGACTGGCAAAAGCTGGCCACGACTCTCTACGGCGCGACAGCGGATCCTTCGAAATCAGTTTCGGGGGAGTATCACCAGGTCGTATCGGCGTCGGCGCTGAATCCGGAAGCGATGGTCAGCCGCTCCGCCGGTCTGTCACTGGACGCCAGGCTGATGCGAGAGATTCAAGCGGAGCTTGCGGAGCATCCCGCGAACGAAGCCAACGCAGGCTTTTACGACGCCCGCACTGAATACGTCGTGGGCTGGACTCCGCTGCGCTCCCCGGACGCCGGCGATCTATTTCTCGTGTCGATCGTGCGAGTCGAACTCGCCTTAACGGATCTACCGGTGTATCTCTTCTGGCTTGGTATCTTTACTCTCGCGGGGATACTGGTCGTGCTGGTCCTCGCCATCTCGAACGCGTCGGTCGTGCTCCAGGGGATTCAATCGATCTATGCGATGGTGCGCAATCTGGGCGACGGCAATCTGGCCGTGCGGCGCGGCGCGCCGGGACTCGACGAAAGCGGCATGCTGACGATCGACCTGAACCTCTTTCTGGCGAACCTGAGCGGAATCATTCAGCGTATTCGCGAAACCGTCAATTCAGTCGCCGGCGAAATTCAGTCGCTCGAAAAAACCGCGCGCGAATTATCCGGCGGCGCACAGTCCCAGGCCGCAGCGGTCGAACAGGCCTCCGCGTCGATGGAAGAAGTCTCTTCGTCTACGCGCGAAATCGCGGAGATGGTCAGCGGCCAGGCGGACCGGGTGGGCGAAGTAACCCGGGCATTGAATCAAGATCTCGGAGCGGCGATCGAACGCGTCGCCGAACGCGCGAATGTCGTCAATGAAAGCGCGGAGGAGAGCCTTTCGCGGGCCCGGGAGGTTCGCGAAGTCAACGCGGATTCCATCGCCGGCATGGAGCAGATTCAAAACAGCTCGAACGATATCCTGAGTATCGTCGACGTAATCGTTTCGATCTCGGATAAAACGAATCTGCTCGCGCTCAATGCTTCGATCGAAGCGGCCCGGGCGGGCGAGGCCGGTCGCGGATTCGCAGTCGTCGCCGACGAAGTTTCGCGCCTGGCCGAGCAGAGCAATCAGGCCATCGCGCAAATCAAGAAGCTAATAGATATCAACAACAGCCGGGTCAGCGACGGCGCTCAAAAAGTCGGCAGCCTCGGATCCGCAATCGAACAATTGACCCGCTCGGCGCAGCTCGCCCGGGAGGTCGGCGAAGAAATTCAGGCGACCGCCCAGTCGCAGCGGACGACCGGGCGCGACGTAATGGAAAGCGTCACGGAAATGGATTCCACCGCGAAGATGATCGCCCGGGCCACCGGCGAGCAGAAGACCACGACCGGCGAGATGGCGCGCACCCTCGAGCAGATCAACGACGTGGCCCAGCGCACGGCGGAAAGCGCCGACCGCATCGCGGAAGTCGTACGACAGCTGCGCGGCGAATCCGACCAACTGCACGAAATCACGCAGGGCTTCATCGTACGGGCCTGAATCGCCCCGCAGTCCGACTGATTGGAAGCGCGGTTTCAGTTTCGGAATTTTTTCCGCAATACGTCCAGGCCGCGCTGATTGTCGTCGGTCATCACATACATGCTCGAAAGCCCGCCGTCCTCCGGCGGCTCGGTCGCGTACACGTACGCGATATTCACTTTTCCCTGCCCCAGGGCTTCGGCGACGTATTCGAGTGACCCCGGGCCGAAAGCAAGGTCGATGCGAATCACCGCGCCTTCCAGGACAACTAAGCCCGCCTCCCCCATCAAATGCGCCGCGCGGGTCGCATCGTCCACGACCATGCGCACCAGCGCGTGATCGACATGGTCGGCGACCGTGATCCCGCGAATGTTGACGTTTTCGTCACGCAGCATACCGCAGATATTCGCCAGCGTTCCCGGCTGATTCGCCGCGAGCACTGAAAGCTGCTGTACGATTTCCATTTTACACCTCGTACTTAAACGACACGGAGACCTTCGCGCGATAGGCGACGACCTTGCCGTCTTCGATTTTCAGATCCAGTTCTTTCACTTCAGCCACCCGCATATTCTTCACCGATTTCGCGGCGAGTTCTACGGCATTGCGCGCGGCCTCTTCCCAGGATACAGGGCTGGATCCGACCAGCTCGATCACTTTGTAAACGCTTTCCATAAATCCCCCTCGCAGTCCCCCGACGGCTTCCGCTTTTGGGCGCGCCGCGAACGCCCTCGACGCTGCGCGAAATTCGCGATCGGTCAAATAAAAAATGACGGCGAAACGCATTTTCGCCGGCGCTTCTGAAAAAATCGGCTTGCGAAATCGCCGGGGTGCAGCCAAAAAAATATCGAAAGGCGGCGCCCTTTTTTCACGGACCCGCCCCGAAAAAATCGGACGAAAAAATTTGGATACCGATTCATCGAACGCAAACGAGGCCGACGGGCCGAAGCACGAAACGAGCGAGTCAGCCGCCGATTCGCCCGTCAGTTTCGCGGACGTAAGCGCCGCCGCCCGGCGCTTAAAAGAGTCCATCGTCGACACGCCCTTCACGCATTCGCGCACTCTTTCGCGGCTGTGCCAGGCGGAGATCTTTCTCAAATTCGAAAATCTACAGTATACGGCTTCATTCAAAGAACGCGGCGCTCTGAATACGCTGCTGCAGTTGAGTCCCGCGGAACGCGCGCGGGGGGTTATCGCCATGTCCGCGGGCAATCACGCCCAGGGCGTCGCCTATCATGCACGACGACTGGGAATCCCGGTAACCATCGTGATGCCTCGCGATACGCCGTTCATTAAAGTCCGGCACACCCGCGACTTCGGCGCCGAAGTCGTGCTGGACGGCGAGAACGTCGACGAGGCTTCGGAATGCGCACGCTTATTGCAGGCCCGGCGCGGACTCAGCTTTATTCACCCCTACGACGATCCGCGCATCATCGCGGGACAGGGTACGGTGGGCCTGGAAATGCTAACAGCCCGGCCGGATATCGACGATCTGGTGGTGCCCGTCGGCGGCGGCGGATTGGTGGCCGGCATCGCGACGGCCGCGGCGGGGCTTTCTTCGCACGCGAAAATTCATGCGGTGGAAAGCGAGCTGTACCCCTCGCTGGCCGAGATCTTAAATCGAGAACGCGGCGAAGGCGACGGCCGGCCCGCCGCAGGGACCACGGCGAATTCGATTCCGGGGGGCGCGACCATCGCAGAAGGCATCGCCGTCAAAAATATCGGCGCGCTGCCCTTGCGAATCGTTCGCGATCGCCTGAGTCAGGTGCTGCTCGTGCGCGAAAGCCAGATCGAGTCGGCGATCAGTTTGCTGGCGGGTATAGAAAAAACGGTCGTCGAAGGCGCGGGAGCGGCGGGACTTGCGGCGGTGATCGCGAACCCGGAACTATTTCGCGGCCGGCGGGTGGCCTTGATTTTATGCGGCGGCAATATCGACCCGCGCATGCTGGCGGGCGTGCTTCTGCGCGAACTCGCCCGCGAAGGCCGTATCGCGCGGCTGCGGGTCGTGATCAACGACACCCCGGGAATGCTCGCGAAGATCGCGAATCTTGTCGCGGAAGGCGGCGGCAATATCATCAATGTAACGCACCAACGCGTCTTCACAGGAGTTTCGGTGCGATCGGCCGATCTGGACCTGGCCATCGAAACCCGCGACGCCGGGCATATGCGCGAAATCGAAGAATTGATTCGCGCGGCCGGCTTCACGGTCCGCCGACTCGACGAAGTACCCGGCTCCGGGAACTGAAGATAGCCGCTTTCAGCTTTGCGTTCGCGTTCTGGCGTCCGCCCAGGCCGCGCTGCAAGTTTTGAAAAAACAGTACAGGCCTTATTGCTTTTCTGTCGCGAGCAATGCTTCAGCCGACTCCAGATCCTCGCGGACAATCAGCATGGAACCCAGGCCGGACAACGCCAGAATGCGACGCACCGCGGGCTGGAGCTGAATCAGTATCATCGACCGGCCGGCCGCCCGGCAACGCTCATGCGCATCCAGGATTACGTTGACCGCCGGCGAAACGGCATACGCTATACCGCGCATATCGATGATAATGTCAATGGGCTCACCTTCCAGTTCCGCCTGGAGTTCGGCCTGGAGCACTGCGCAATTCGCGGGATCAAGGCGCGCCGCTTCGAAAGTCAAAAGCAGATAGCTGCCGTTGTTTTGTTTCTGGATAATCAGACCTTCCACCATGCTTCACACGCCCGGAACGATAGTTCAGAATGCTGAATGATTATCAAGAATATTTTATAAAATTTAATATATGTCGCGCCATATCAAAGTCCGGCGTCGCATGTCGCGGCCTGCTTCAAAAAAGGGCGCCAGCGCTCAGGATTTGCGCCAGTCGATGAATAAATCGCGCTTCGGCGGCTGACAATCCGGACAAAAAAACGCGTCATGCCCGAGTACCGCGACGCGACGCACGGTAGCGCCGCATTTGTAGCAAGCCTGGTCGCGACGGTTGCGAACCCGCATATGGTCGCGCACCTTTACGTCAATGCTCTGGTCGGCCGTACGCACAGCTTTGATCCCTTCGGCGAGTACGCTGCGAATCGCGTTGAACAGGGCTGATTTTTCTTCCGGGTCCAACTGCGCGCCGATCGTTTTCGGATGAATGCCGGCGGCAAAGAGAATCTCGTCGGCGTAGGCGTTGCCGATAGCGCTGAGATTGTTTTGATCCATAAGAAAGACGCGCGCCTGCTGTCGCTTGCGCTTTTCTAATAATTGTAAAAACGCTTCTTTCGTAAATTCTTCGCTCAGTACGCCGAGCCCCTGCTGATCGTAGCGGGGAATCGCCGCGGTGCGACCCGGACGCGTCACGTACAGCTTACCCATCTTTTTCGTATCCAGATACGAAAGCGTTCGATCCGCGAATTCCAACTGAAAACAAAGGCCGGGGCCGGGCGGTTTGCCGCCGCGTGCAGCGCTTTTCTTTTTCGCGATGGTTTTCTTTTTCTTCGCTGTTTTTGCGGCGGCCGATTGCTTCGATTCATCGCGCTCCTGTAAATGAAAGCGACCCGCGAGCATTGGATGCACGATCAGATCCACAGCGGACTGCGGCCCATCGCCAATAAAGGCGAAGTGGAGAAAGGGGCCGTGGCGATGCAGACTATCGAAACTCAGTCCGATCAGCGCTTCATCGACGGCCAGGGCGGGCCCGTCTGCGACCGCCTGGTTTGCATCGGGCAGGTTCAGCAGATTTCGTAGAACTAACGGCTGCTTGATGAGTACATTTTGAATCGTGCTCCCCGCGAGCTCACGAGAGAGTCGCGCCTGAATGTACTCGAGATCGGGAAGCTCAGGCACAGATGAAAAGAATCAGGCGTAGCCGCCCGAATAGATGTAGTTCTGCAAAAGTTCGATCAGCTTTTTCTGATCGGCCAGTTCCTGCTTTACCAGGTCGCCGATGGAAACAATGCCGATGACGCGTTTACCGTCCATGACCGGCAGGTGTCGAATGCGCTGCAGGGTCATCGTGGCCAGACACTGGGATACGTCGGCTTCGAGGGTTACGGTGGTCAGAGTGGTCGACATGATCTCACGCACCGGAGTATCGCGCGAAGACTTGCCCTGCAGAATCACTTTGCGAGCGTAATCCCGCTCGGAAAAAATCCCTTTTAGCTCGCCGCCGTCGATGACCATCAGCGCGCCGACACCCTTCGCGGCCATCAGCTCCAGGGCTTCATATACAGTGGCGTCGAGCCCGATCGAAAGGATATGATAACCTTTCTCTCCGAGGATGTCTTTGATGGTCGATGAATACTGCAAGGTTCCGTCCTTTCGGACAATAGTTCCGCCCCCGGTCGCCACGCGGTCAAGAAAATTTGGCCCGCGGCCGAACACGTGCTCGGAACCGCGGGCGGACTGCCTCGCCGACTGTGAATCAACAAGCTTCAGGAAGACGGATTTCTATTGGTGGTGACGGCGGGCGTGGCGGATTCAGCGACGCTTATTCATCTTCTGAATGATCTTTACCACGTCCCGGCGCGAAATCATACCGACCAGACGATTGTCCGCGTCGACGACGGGCAGCTGGCGAAAGGGGCTCCCCAGAAACAGATCCACGATCTTCTGCAAATCGGTCTCCGCATCGACGGTCCGAATCCCCGTGGCCATTTCGTCGGCGACGGTGCGGTCCGGCTCTTCATGATAATAGGATCGCTTCGCCAGCAGCTTGATGCAATCCTTCTCCGTTAAAATCCCCAGCAGGCGATCGTACTGATCGACGACCGGGGCGCCGGTGACTCCGGTCTTCAGAAAAAGGTCCACGGCTTTTAATAGCGGCATATCCGGACTGAGCGTCGGATGTTTGACCACCATGAAATCGCGGGCCAGAGCGGTGGGACTGACGACGGGCGACGCCAGATCTGCGGTGTAGTTCATAACCTGCCTCCCTCTGCGAATATTACAGCAGATCACTATTATGAGGAAAATCAGATGAAATGCAACAAAATCATTTTAGTGCGCCGCGCAATCATGCAGGCGGCGCACACACGAGAATTCGCAGCAAAGCGACGAATTCTTACCGACAATGATGAATCAATTGACAGGCGCGACGCGAATTGCGATACCCGGGTCGAGGCGCGCTCGAGCTTTTCGCGCGTATCGGCGAAGAGTCGCCACCATCGCGCGAGATGCGAAAAAAATCCGACAATGAGTGTCGTCGCAGTCGCGTTATCTTGACAGCTATTTCGAAATTCGAATCTTATCCCACGATCGTATATGAGCACATTCCACATCAAGCGCGGATATAATATTCCAGTCAAAGGCGAAGCCGATCAATCCGGCGGCCTGCTGGAGGCTCCGCGACCGGGCGTCTACAGCGTCCATCCCCTCGACTTCGGCGCGGGACTCAAGCCGCGCCTGCAGGTCGAAGTCGGCGGCGCGGTCAAGATCGGCACCCCGCTCTTCGTCGATAAAGCTCAACCGGAAGTGATCTTCGCCTCGCCCGCCGCCGGAAAAATTCTCGATATCAAATTCGGGCCGCGCCGGGTGATTGAGAGCATCAGCATCGAATCTTCCGGCGAAGACGCCGAGCAGTTCGAAAATATCCGCCTCGGCGAAATTAAGAACCAGAGTCGCGACCGGCTGCTGGAACTCCTGCTGGCCGGCGGCGTCTGGCCGTACATCCGCCAGCGGCCTTTCGATACCGTCGCCCGGCCGACCGATACGCCTTCCTCGATTTTCGTGAATTGTATGGATACCGCGCCCCTGGCGGCCGATCCGGAGTTCGCGCTCAAAGATAAATTCGCCGAATTCGAAGCCGGCCTGGAAGCCCTGCAGGTGCTCGCCGGCGGCGGCACCGTGCACGTCGTCACCGACGGCCGCGTTAAGGACTCCGTATTCGCGAAGGCCCAGGGTTCGAATCTCGAACAGCACAGCTTCAAAGGCAAACATCCCGCCGGTCTCGTCGGCACGCACATCGCGCGTATCGATCCGCTGGTGGGCGGGCACGGCAAAGTCGTGTGGTATCTGAACGCGCGCGACGTCGTCATGCTCGGCAGCTTCCTGCTGGTCGGCCAGTATCCGACCGAAAAGGTCGTGGCGGTTGCAGGCAACGGCGCGACGAAACGAGCGTACTATCGCGCACGGGTCGGCCAGAGCGTCGAGAGCATCATCGGCAAAAACCTGGCGGACGGCGAACAACGTTTCGTCTCGGGCAATTTACTGACCGGCGCGAAGACTCAGCCGGCCAATGCCACCGGCTTTTATCACGATCTGATTACAGTACTGCCGGAAGGTCGCGAACGCCATTTCATCGGCTGGATGCTGCCAGGCCTGAGCCGCTGGACCTATTCGCGCGCTTTCGTATCGGCTCTGGCCCCCGGCCGCCGCTACGATATGCACACGAACAAAAACGGCGAAAAGCGCGCTTTCGTGAAAACCGGCGACTATCAGAAAGTCATCTCTCTGGACGTGCTGCCGGATTTTCTCTGCAAGGCGATCCTCGCCGAAGACATCGAGCTCATGGAACAACTCGGCATTATGGAATGTGCGCCGGAAGACTTCGCTCTGTGCAGCTACATCTGTCCTTCGAAAATCGAGTTCACCGAGATCATTCAACAGGGTCTCGATCTGATGCGGGCCGAACTGGCCTGAGATACGAAGCGGCGGCCGGCGTTCTTCAATGAAGCGATAAGCACACGAAGGACCGAACGCGAATATACAGGAAAGAAATGAAATTCTTACTCAAATTATTGGAAAAACAGGACCATCTTTTTCACAAAGGCGGCAAGCTCGAAAAGCTGTTCCCTCTGTGGGACGCCCAGAGCACCTTCCTGTTTACTCCCGACGAGGTTACCGAAAAGGGGCCGCACGTTCGCGATTCGATCGATCTGAAACGTCTGATGATCACGGTCGTCGTCGCGCTGGTCCCGCCGACGCTGTTTTCGTTTTATAATACCGGCTATCAGATGGCCGTGGCCTACGGCCAGCAGGACGTTCTCGGCTTCTGGCAACTCTTCGCGAACGGCGCCATCGCGAATTTACCGATCATCATCGTCAGCTACGCGACCGGCGGCCTGTGGGAAGGCCTCTTCGCGGTCATTCGCCGCCACAAAATCAGCGAAGGTTTTCTCGTAACCGGTCTTTTGTTTCCATTAACGCTGCCCTCGACGATTCCGCTCTGGCAGGTCGCGGTGGGCGTGAGCTTCGGCGTCGTCATCGGTAAAGAAATCTTCGGCGGCACCGGAATGAATATCATGAACCCGGCTTTAACCGGCCGCGTGTTTTTGTTTTTCTCGTTTCCCGCCGACATCTCCGGCGCGAAAGTCTGGATTCGCGAATTTCACCCCGAACGTTTTCCGTATCTGGATCAGTTTATGTTTCATAATCCGTCGAGCACCCTGGTCGACGGTTATACGGGCGCGACCGCGCTCTTAACCGCGGCCGACGTCGGGAAAGGAGCGAATCCGGTGGCCGCCTTAAGCAACGGCGGCTTCGCGAATTTCGAGTTTATGGATTTGTTTATCGGACTCGTACCGGGTAGTATGGGCGAGACCTCCGCGCTCGCCTGTCTGATCGGCGCGGTTATCCTGGTCGCGACCGGCGTGGGCAGCTGGCAGATCATCGTCAGCACGATCCTGGGCGGCCTGGGCATGGCTTTCGTCCTGAACCTGGTCGCGGGTCCCGAACTACCGGGCTTCCTGGCGCTGCCGCCGCTCTATCATCTCGTAATGGGCGGGTTCCTCTTCGGCGCGGTTTATATGGCGACCGACCCGGTCAGCGCCGCGGGCACCGGCGCCGGTAAGTGGATCTACGGCGCGTCGATCGGCGTGCTGTGTATATTGATTCGGGTCTGGAACCCCGCCTATCCCGAAGGCATGATGCTCGCTATTTTGTTTATGAATATTTTCGCGCCGCTGATCGATCATTTCGTCATGCAGCGAAACATCAACCGGAGACTGAAACGTGCAACGCAGTAACCTGTATACATTCGGATTCGCCTTCGCGGTCACGCTCTTCTGCAGCATCGGTCTCGCTCTGGCGGCCACCAATCTGAAGCCGGCCCAGGAAGTGAGCGCGCGCCTGGACGTGATCAAGAATATCCTCTCGGTCGCCGGCTACGACGACGCGGAAACGAATAAAACCGCGGCCAGCGACCCGCAGGCCGTAATCGCGCTCTTCGAGAAAGATTTCAACGCCCGAGTAGTGGACAAAAACAATCAGGAAGTCCCGCTCGAGAAAATCAAAGCGGAACTGCAAACCCTCGGCTTCAAAACCGAAGAGCTCGATCAGAAGCAGGCCTTTGAGATCGTCGAAATCTTCAGCGCGAAGATCGGATTACTCGCGGCGAAAGCCGGCGTAAAAAAAGACGAATACGATCCCGGCTACAGTTTGCTCTTCTTACACCAACCGGGCGGGCAGGAAAAAATCGAAGCCTATATCGTGCCCGTCGAAGGTTTCGGCCTGTGGGATATGATTTTCGGTTATATCGCCCTGCAACCGGATCTGGTCACCGTCAAAGATATTCGCTTTTATAAACATCAGGAAACGCCCGGCCTGGGCGGCGAGATTTCGACCCCCGTCTTCACTGATCAATTCCCGGGCAAAAAGATCCTGACAGAAGACGGGAAGTACGTCTCGATCGGCGTCGTGAAAGGCAAAGTATCGGATGTGCATCCCGATCAACCCGACCACTACGTCGATGGGATCAGCGGCGGCACGATTACCGGCAACGGCGTGACCGATTTTCTGTACGAGGACCTGAAACGTTATAACGTATATTTTGAAACGCTCCGATCCAAATCGGACGACGCGGGCGCCGCGACCGAAACCAGTCTACGAGCTGCAACGGACGCGCCCCGACTCCTGAGCGCGAGAGGCGAACAATGAGCACAGCAACAGCGACACCGGAAGTTCAACCGAAGCAACCGCTCTTCGGCAAAAAAGAACGCGCGATCGTCCGCGATCCGCTCTGGGATAACAACCCGATTACTCTGCAGGTGCTCGGGATCTGTTCGGCTCTGGCGGTGACCACGCAGATGAGCACGACCTTCGTAATGTGCTGCGCGGTTGTCGCGGTGCTTTCGATTTCGAACGTGGTCGTTTCGTTTTTACGCAACCTGATCCCCGGCAAGATTCGCATCATCGTGATGCTGGCGGTCGTGGCTTCGCTCGTAATCCTCGTCGACCAGATTCTGAAAGCTTATCTCTTCGAAATGAGCAAACAGTTGTCGGTTTTCGTCGGACTGATCATTACCAACTGCATTATTCTCGGCCGCGCGGAAGGCTTCGCCATGGCGAATAAACCCTGGCCTTCGTTTCTGGACGGCTTCGGCAACGCTCTGGGTTACAGCGTGATTTTGTTAATCGTGGCGACGGCGCGCGAGATTTTCGGCAGCGGAACCTGGTTCGGACTGCAGGTGATTCCGGCGTCCTTCTACGAACTGGGTTACCAGAATGTAGGCCTGATGATTCTGCCGCCGGGCGCGTTTATCATTCTCGGTCTTTTGATCTGGGCGCAAAGGTCCATTTCCAAACAGTACGAAACGCATTAGAAACGCGCACCAACGTCTGGATCCAACAGAGGGTACATTACCATGTCTGAACTCGTCAATATCGCAATCAAATCCGTCTTCATCGAAAACATCCTGCTCGCGTACTTCCTGGGGATGTGTTCATTCCTGGCGGTTTCCAAAAAAATCGAAACGGCCATCGGCCTGGGTTTCGCGGTGATCTTCGTCAACGGAATCACCGCTCCCGCCAACTGGCTGATCAATCACTATCTGCTCACCGACGGCGCCCTCGCCTGGCTCGGTATGCCGACGGTGGACTTGAGCTTCCTGCGTTTTATAACCTACATCGCGGTAATCGCGGCGATGGTGCAGGTGGTCGAGATGATCATCGATAAATTTTCGCCGACCCTGTACGCCTCGCTCGGTATTTTTCTGCCGTTGATCGCGGTAAACTGCGCGATTCTCGGAACCTCCCTCTTTATGGATACGAAAGGCTACAACCTGACGGAAAGCACGGTCTTCGGCCTTTCCTCCGGGGTGGGCTGGATGCTGGCCATCGTGGCGCTGGCCGCGATCCGCACGAAGCTGCGCTACTCCGACATTCCGCCGGGCATGCGCGGCCTGGGCATGGCCTTCATCGTTACCGGTCTAATGGCGATCGGTTTCATGTGTTTCGTGGGCATTAAGCTGTAATTCAGTCGCGCAAATAACGAATCAGAAACGACCCGCACGGATAAATCGAATATTATGGAAAATCTGCTAATCATCGGACTGAGTATCGCCGTTTTCTCCGGCGTCATCATGCTGCTCGTACTGGTCATTACGACCCTGGAAAAGCGCCTCGTGCCGCAGGGAAATATTACGATCAGCATCAACAACGACGCGGATAAGGCTCTCTCGGTGCCGGCCGGCGGCACTCTTTTGACGGCGCTCTCCAATCAGGGTCTGTATCTGCCTTCCGCCTGCGGCGGCGGGGGCACCTGCGCGATGTGCAAATGCCAGATTTTCGACGGCGCCGGCGATATCCTGCCGACCGAAGCCGGCCACTTCACTCGCAAAGAGATCAAAGACAAATGGCGCCTATCCTGTCAGGTCAAAGTCAAAGCCGACATGGATATTCACGTTCCCGAGGAAATCCTGTCGATTCAGAAATTCACCTGTACGGTACGTTCTAACGATAACGTCGCGACCTTCATCAAAGAACTGGTCCTGGATATTGACGACGGCAAGCAGCTGGACTTTGAAGCCGGCGGCTATATTCAGATTTATGTTCCGCCGTACAATATCAACTTCAAGACCTTCGACGTGCAGCCCGAGTACCGCGGCGACTGGGATAAATTCGACATGTGGCGCTACAACGCCAAGAACGACGAAGAGATCTTCCGCGCCTATTCCATGGCCAACCACCCCGCCGAAGGCAATATGGTCATGCTGAATATTCGCATCGCCACTCCTCCGCGGGGTATGGACGTGCCTCCGGGGATCTGCTCGTCCTACGTCTTCGACCTCAAGCCCGGCGACAAGGTTACGATCAGCGGTCCCTACGGCGAATTCTTCGCCAAAGAAACCGAACGCGAAATGGTATACATCGGCGGCGGCGCGGGTATGGCGCCCTTGCGCAGCCACGTTTTTGATCTATTTCACACGAAGAAAACGAAACGCAAAGTATCGTACTGGTACGGCGCGCGCTCTTCGCGCGAGATGTTCTACGAAGAAGACTTTCGCGCGATCGAAAAAGATTTCCCGAATTTCAAATTTCACGTCGCCATGTCCGAGCCGCAGCCCGAGGACAACTGGACGGGGCCGGTCGGTTTCATTCACCAGGTAGTGCTGGAAAACTATCTCAAAAACCACCCGGATCCCACCGAGATCGAGTACTATCTGTGCGGACCGCCGATGATGCTCACGGCCGTTCAGAATATGCTCTACGATCTGGGCGTGGAACGCGATATGATCGACTTCGACGACTTCGGCAGCTGAGCCCCCCGCCGCGCGTTGTCCAATAAATCCGTGACATCCGTGAAATCCGTGGCTATTCTTTGGGCATGGCCGTGCAACAGCAGCCGATCGACCGAAACGCCAGGCGCGTACAGCGTCGCGGGTTTCAGAAGCTATTGATCGCGAGCGCGCTGGCGGTCGCTCTGAGTTCTTGCGTACAAAACAGCCGCATTATTCGGCAGACCCCGAATACCGCCATCGTTGCGGGCGAAGGCGATTCGCGCATCGAAGCTGAATTCGCAGCAATGGAGCGAGCGCGCGATCTCTTGCAAGAATTTCACCAGACCCGTGAGATGGAATGTTCCCAGGAATACCGCGGCCAGGGCGGTAATATCATCTATCCCGGAGCGGGCCACCTGGTGACGGAAAGCCGCGCCTATACCTTCTGGCAGTGCGTGGTCTTCGCGGGGGCCGGCCCTGCGCCTGAAAACACGAAAGCCGTACGCGAATCGCCAGGTGGTGAAGCATCGCCGAAACCGGGCCCGACCGAAAATCGGTGAAGCGTTTCGTCGATCAGGTAACTCAGGCCACGGGAGTGGATTCGAGCGCCATCAGCTCGGAAAGCTGACGCAACAGCGGAGTGGGCTGAATCGGCTTGATGATATAGTCCACGGCGCCGGCGGCGGCGGCCTGCTCGCGCTCGAATTTACGATCTTCGCCGGTGGTCATCACAATACGAGGGTCATACTTCAACCGCAGGGCCAGCTCGCGCATGCGACGCACGACGGAGAATCCGCCGCTTTCGGAAAATCCGGTATCGATCAGAATCAGATCCGGGCGAAAATCTTCCATGGAACGCAACGCTCTCGCGGCGAGGGACACTGCCTGCACCTGATAACCACCCTGTCGCAGGACAAGGGCCAGGTACTCTCTCGAATCGCGGTCGCCGTCAGCAACTACGACCCGCGCAGGCCTTTCTTCGAGTCTCGAAACCATGTGTCCATAGTTTCGGTAGATTATCACTAACGCAACGCAAATATTTTGCGCAGCACCATAGAGAATAATAATTCCGCTTAATCTATTAAAACTGCCACCGGGGTGCAAAAAAACGCCTCGGGACCGGCAATGCGCCGGAATCCAGATCACGGCGGCGATCAGATCTCGCGGTTCTTTTGCAAAGCCTGCTGTAGACGGCTGTAGTGTTCTTTTTCGGCGGGGCCGTCGCTTTCGCAGCGATTGGGATCGCCGCCGCAGACGCTGCAGGATCCGTCGGGATTGGGAGTGGCGAGTCCGCCGCAGGAGCCACGTACGGTGTTCTTTCCGAAAAAGGCGCCGATGGCGATGCCGAGAAAGCCGACGCCCAGGACGCCGAATGTAAGCAGGAGGGTCGTCGTTTCCACAAACCCAATCTACCTGGGCCCGCCGCGATCGTCAAGCCATGCGAGTCGGCGGATTTTGAAGCTATTCGCCTCCTCCAGGCAATCTGAGTAGAACGAACGTTCTGTTCGGATTTCTCCCGCCGATTCTGAACAGAACGTTCGTTCTGGTTGGATTGCGCGGGATTTCGCTCGCTCGCGACCGCAGATCCCGCAAGAAATGCGGCGTTCCCTCATCCGCCCGCGAAAACCAGGCAAAAGGCCCCCGACCCCCTGTTGTCTTCGAGGTATCCAGAGGCTGTTGAAAAACAGCCTCACCACCCAGGACCACTGGAGGCGGATGATGAAACAAATCAAAAGCAATCAACAGGGGAATATCATTTGCAGGCGGCTGTTACAGCTCTACGCGCCGCAGTTGATGACTCTGCTCGCTACGCTCGCTTATCTACTCCTGGCCTTTGCCAGTGTACGCTGCAGCGGGAATGACGGCGGCGATATTCCGATTTCGCCCGCTTTGCTCGGGGGCCCCGGCCCGCTCGATACGGAACTCGCAGGCGCTCTCGCCCGGGCGGGCGTTACGCCCGTATCCGTGCCCGCTCAGGAAAGCGCGGCCATGATCGCCCTCGGGAAAGCGCTGTTCTTCGATAAGATTCTTTCCGGCGATCGCGACATCGCCTGCTCGACCTGTCATTTGCCGACGCTCGGTTCCGGAGACGCCCTGCCGACTTCGATCGGAGCCGGCGGTTCAGGCAGCGGTTCGACTCGCGCGCTCAGCAGCGGTGTGATGATCGCGCGCAACGCTCCGCCGCTCTATAATCTGGGCGTGAACGAAATGAATGTGCTGTTCTGGGACGGCCGCGTGAGTCGTGCAAGCGATACCGGGATCTTAACTACTCCTGAGGCAGCATTAAATGGTGCTTCGCCCGCTCGCGGCGATATCACAGCGCAACTCACGAGCGCCCTCGCCGCGCAGGCGATGTTTCCGGTCACCTCAAACGAAGAGATGCGGGGTCAGCCCGGCAACGAGATCCGCGATGCGGCGAATAACCAGGCGGTCTGGGCGGCGCTCATGGCCCGGTTGGTCGGCACGGGCAACGGCAGCTCCGGCGGTATCGCGGCCTATCGCACACTCTTCAGCGCCGCCTTTCCGGATATTACGAACTACGACGATTTGAATTTCGGCCACGCCTCCCGGGCGATCGCGGCCTATGAACGGCAGGCCTTCCTCTCGGTCGGCTCCCCCTTCGACCGCTATCTCGCCGGTGATTTTTCGGCGTTGTCCGACGCCGAAAAACAGGGCGCGTTGGTATTCTTCGGCGGCGCCGGCGGATGTTCCGGCTGCCACAACGGGCCGCTTTTGACCGACAATCAATTTCACGGAATCGCCGCGCCGCAACTCGGACCGGGCGCTTCGGGCGGCGACGACACCGGGCGCCAGCTGATCTCCGGCAACGGCGGCGATCGTTACGAATTTCGCACGCCGCCGCTGCGCAATGTCGCGCTGTCCGCGCCCTATACCCACGCGGGCGCTTATGCAAGCCTGGAGGCGGTCGTCGCGCATTATACAAATACGGCGGCGGGCATTCAAAACTATGATTCATCCCAGCTCGGTCGATCCGACTATATCGCCACGGTCGACGGGAATCCGGCGCGCATTCAGGCGCGTATCGACGCCCGGGACCGGCGGGTGGCGCGTCCTCTGAGATTGGACGCGGGCCAGCAGGCGCGGCTCACGGCGTTCCTGCGCAGCCTGACCGATCCTGCCTTCCTGAATGATCTGAGCGCGGAAATTCCAGCTTCGGTGCCCAGCGGATTGTTAGTAGCTGATTAAGACGAAGCACTGGCGTAAGATTCAGAATCGGCGTTTCGATTGACTCCGCTCGACGGACGCCGACTCTTTCTTTTCTATGACCGAAGCTCCGCCGCCCGCCACGAATCTCAAGGCTCGCCCGGGCGCCGACGACGCCACAAGCTTCCGGGAAAGCTCGCAGGAAAGCTTTCGGGAAAGCTCTCGTGAGAGCTTCATTCCGTTTCGACGCTCCGACCTTCTGGAGATGTGCCTGGCGGACGGCGGGCTTTCGAAACGCGAGCACAGTAGCTTTCGTAAATTTTGCCGCGTGCTTTTTGCGAGCTATCACTACCAGTACCTGCAGGTGCGCGAAAGCTTAAAGGACGCCTTCGCTCCCCTGAATCCCGACGCCGACACCCGACCCGCCCCGGCCTCCGTCAGGGCTGCGAAGTCGGGCATAAACGCGAAAGCCAGGCCGACCCCGGGCGGTGGATCAGCCGCGAGCGAGGGCGAAGACCAGGGGCGCCTCTTTTCGGTATTCGAACGCGTGCTCACGGCCGCGAACTACCGGCGACTCTCGGCGGCAGAACTGACCCGGGCTTTCGAAGAAGAATCGCTGATCCAGCTGCGCACGCAAGTCGACTTCGACGATTTCGAACAGATGCTCTGCTATACCCGCGGCGACGGCTTCAAAGAAACCGCCATGCGAAAGCTGTTCTTCTGGAAAGAGAAACGCCGCATCGCCGTATACGAACGTCTGGTGCTGATGCTGAAATTCAAAGGCGAAGAATACTTCGCCGCGAAGCGAGCCCGGAGCGGAGGGCGTCGCCGCAAAGCCACGCAGAATTTCACGCCGGGCAAGCTGTATCTCTTTTATTATAAGAACGTACCGCGCCACGATCTGGAGGTGCTCTTTCCCAATCTCGAAACCAGCATGACCGTGAAGGACCTGTTGCTCTTCGCGATTCCGGCCATCGGCGCGGCGATCTGGCTCTTGATTAAGGCGCTTCCGCAGCTCTTAATCATCGCGGTAGCGGTCGTCTTTTTTACGATGGGCCCGGAGATCCTGGCGTTGCTCGATCTGGAAGAATATCAGATCCAGAGCGTCGTGCCGGTCATGATCGCGCTCTTCACGGTAGTCGCGACCCTGGGCGGCTTCGCGCTCCGACAGTACGGCAACTATCGGCGCAAGCAGATCCAGTTTCAGAAGAATATCACGGACACCCTGTTCTTTCGCAGCCTGGCCGCGAACGAAGCGGCGCTGCACTCCCTGGTCGACCAGGCCGAAGAAGAAGTAACCAAAGAGATTATGCTGGTCTATTACCATTTGCTGCGTTCGAAGCGTTTGAACAGGGCGGGGCTCGACGCCCCGAAACTCGATGAAACGATCGAACGCTGGATGTACGATTCATTCGGTGTGCGCTTCGATTTCGATATTCACGATCCCATCGCACGACTCAAACGCTTCGGCGCGATTCCCGAACTGGCAGAATCCGAACGGAGCCCCAGAAAAAAACGACGCACGTCCGTCGCATTGATCCAGAGCGATCGCTCCGGGCGACTGAGCGTACCGACTCTGAGCGCCGCGACCAAAAAGATCGACCGCATCTGGGACGGCCTATTTTGAACGGCGAGCTCCCAGGGCCGGGAATGATCGCCGGCGCAGTCTGGCTGATCTTCTGTTTCTTTCTGGGCGGATTTCTGCTGCTCCGTAAACACACTCTGGCCGGCTTCATCGCTCCGCCGATACTGGCGGGGGCGGTCTTTTTATTTCTCGGCTTCTATTATCATGCCGACTATCGCGGCTTGTTGCGGCTGATTCCGGTGTATCTCCCACTGGCTCTGGCGGTCTTCGCCATTTCAGACAGCTTTCGCAATCCCCCGCGCTCCGCGCCCCACGGCGATTCGAGCAAAGCCTATCGCGGCTCACTGGCCGGAGGCCACAGGCTGACGGGAATCAGTCGCTTCATAAGTCGGGGCACCTGGGGTGGACGCGGCGCTTTCAGCAGCGGCTGGGGATTCGGAGCGGGCGCTTCCTCCGGGCATGACGAGGAGGACGAAGAACAGGACGGCGATGACTGAATAGAGCTTCGCAGGCCGCTTTTTTTCGAGCGAAGCTCCGGTCCGGCCTCAGTCCTCCGGCGCGCCGTGCACTGCTTGCAAAATCTCGCGCACCCGACCGGGGGTCCGTCCGGTGAACGCCCTCGTTTCGCGAATCAAATGCGACTGATCGTAATAGCCGAAGCGCGCCGCCAGCTGCGCCCAATCCGGGCGATCGGACCGCGACGGCCATGAACCCGAAGCTGATGGCGCGTCCGGCGCATGGTCCGGCTTATCCGACCAGGGCTGCGGCGCCGCGCGCAGGAATTCCATGAACCGCTGAAAGCGCAGAATGCGTCCCAGCAATCGTGGAGCCACGCCGACGTGCTGGCGAAAGAGGTGGATCAAATGCTTCTGGCTGTAGCCGAGTTCCAATGCCAGGTCGGCAACATTTAGCGCTCCGCCCCGCAGCTCCATTTCCTGAAAGGCCCAGTCGGTCGCGGCGAAGCCCGCTTCCCGCCCGGCCCCGGCCGTCGCTGCGTCCAATCTGCGACTCAATAATCTCCCCAGCAATGCGAAGCGAGCGTTCCAATCCCGTAGATCGTAGAGTCGCTCCGGCAATGCGCTTAAATCCGCGGCGAGATCTTCAAGCGCGATGACCCGCCCGCTCAGCTCGAACATGGGCACACCGAAAAACAGACGCGCGCCCGGCGGCGTGAAATTAACCTGCATACCACTCTGAAAGCCGTCGTGTTCGGTCAGGGTGAGTCCGTCGTCTACCCCGCTCACGAATCCCCGCGCGAAACGACGCGCCGCGCGCCGATTCTCGATGTCGTCACCTGGTCCGCCGCCGCGCTCGAAAATTCGCAGCGGCGGACCGAATTCCAGAATCATCACGACTCGTCCACCCGCGAATTCGCGGCGCTGCAGCAGACCCGGAGTCGTTTCGGAGTATCCCGTCACTTCGCGCACGAAGGGCCGCAATCGCGTCGGAATCGCCAGACTGAAGTACTCCCATTCGAGCCCGCCGTCGGCGCCCTGGTAGCGCGAAACCGAATTCTCTGCCGGGTCTAACATATGCTGGTCGCGCCGTTCGAAGCGAACGCTGTCCGCAAAAAATCGCCGACCGTCGGCGAATGAGTCGCTCTTGATTAGAGCGACTTCAGCTGCTGGAGCGCTTCTTCTTCGGTTTCCGCGACTTCGAAGAAACTGTCGAGCTTGGTTAAACTGAGAACATCGCGTACAATGTCGCTCGGTTCAGCCAGTCGCAGGTGCAAAGATTTCTTTTCCAGCTCTTTGCGAACGGTGATCAGCGCGCCCAGGCACGAGCTATCGATGTACTGAATATTGGCGAGGTTCACGACGAGGCTCTTGTTTTCGCCGTACAGCTCTTCCAGGGCCTGCTTGAGCTGCGGCGTTTCGTTAATGCCGACCTTGCCGCGGATCTCGACGACCATAACGCCGCCCTTGTGTCTGCTCTTTACCTGCATCGTCGCCGCCATACCAGATCGAAGCTATTCGCCCGGGGCCCCGGCGTCAAGCCCGGAAGCGCGGCGATCCGGGTACAGCGGAGTCGCGCCGGCCGGGGACCGCCAAAAGCGACTGGACGCTGAACGCCGTTTAGCAATCTTTTGCAACGGCATGGGGATCCAGGAACGCAAAGAGCGCGAGCGGGCCGCGATGCGATTGCGCATCGTCGAAACGGCCACGCAAATGTTTCTGGAGGAGGGCTACGAAAGCACCAGCCTGCGCAAGATCGCGAAACGAATCGAGTACAGCCCCGCGGCGATCTATCTCTATTTTAAAGATAAAAGCGAACTCCTGCACGCCATTCACGAACGGGGCTTTTCGCTGTTCTTGCAGAAGCTTTCGCAGGCCGGGAAAATTGAAAACCCGCTCAAGCGCCTGTGGAAGATGGGTTATCTGTACATCGAGTTCGCGTTTCAGGAGCCCAGGTACTACGATCTCATGTTCATCATGCGCCGCGGTGAAATGCCGCTTGAAGAAGACCAGACCTGGGATTCCGGTCAGCGTTCGTTCCAGCATCTCCATGATACCGTCGCCGAATGCATCGAGCAGGGCCTCGTGAATCTGCCCGACCCCGAGGTCGGCAGTCTCTATATCTGGTCCTTCATGCACGGCATGACCGCCCTCTCGATCCGCCAGCGCATGACCATGTATCCGGAAAAAAAGAAGCATCGCAAACTCATGGAGCAGGCCATGCGGCTCATGATGGAAAACCTCACCCGCCGGCCGCCGGATTGAGCCTCGCAATTCCGGGCAGCCGCTCTTCTTTTTTTTGGCCTTTTCGCTAAACGGTGTTTATATTCTGGACATCATTCAGCGCCTGCATAATAAGGGCGCCCTGGAGCTGATATGTTGTCATTGCCTACTTTACGATTGCAGCGATATTCTGTCGCAGCTTTGCTGGCGGCGAGTAGCCGGGAGCCGCGCAGACCGCGCAAGGCGGCCACTGGCCTGCGCGGTCTGGCTCTTCTGGCGGCCGGCCTGGGAACCGCTCTCGCCGTCTCGCAGTGCGGCCCGGGTCCGGAAACCGACGAACCCAAGATCCAGGCCCAGCGCGTGACGGTCGCGGCAGTTCGGCCCGGTAGCGAGAACGGCGCGGGCGGCGCCGTGCGGGTCGCGGGTTTTCTGCGGCCCGTAGACTCCGGCTCCGGGCGTCGCTATTCGGGAATTCCTGGCGAGCTGCGGGACTATCGCGCGGAGCTGGCGCTCGCGCCGGCCCTGCTGGAAAATTTTCGCGCAGGCGATCGGGTCGAAGCGGTCCTGCCCACCCAGGGAAGCGGTCGTCGCCTGTCCGGACGCGTTCTGCGGCTGGGCGAGCGCGGACTGGTCGTCGGCCTGCGCTTCGAAGCCCGCATCATCGACCATCTCCTGCTCGAGTTTTTCGTGTATCCCCGCAAAGCCGTATCGCGCTTTCGCGTGCCGCTGAACGCGATCCTGAATCCGACGGGCGACCAGGCCTATGTGATGCGCATCGTTTCTTCCGGCGCCGCGAGCGGGCGCTATTTCGCGGAACGCGTGCCGGTCGTGGTTGTAGATCGCGCTCCGCGCGGCGGGCAGATCGGAATCATTGGACCGATCGCGGTCGACGACCGGGTCGTCCTGCGCGGCCACGCGAATCTACTAAATGGCGAAGAGGTGCGACTATGAATTTCGCGGAGAACGTGATTCGGCTGCGAATCGTATTTTTTACGCTCACGGGAGTGCTCCTGGCTTCGGGCGTGCTCTCGTATTTCACGATGCCCATCGAAGAAGATCCGCGTTTGAAAGAACGCAACGGCGTTTTGAGCATCGTATATCCGGGCGCGAACGCCCGCGAAATTGAACGGCTGATCGTACAGCCCGTCGAGGACCAACTGGCGGAAATCGGCGAAATCAAATCCCTGGAGATCACCAGTCGCCCCCAGGTAATGATCGCCCGCATTGAATTAAAGGATTCGCTTTCGAGCGACGGCGATATCAACGAAGCCTGGCGCGATATTCGCGTCGCCCTGGATCGAGCGGAGCGCGACTTTCCGGAAGGCGTCGAAGAATACGAGTTGAACCGCAATGTTACCGATCTGGAAGCGATTGTGCTTGCAGTGACCGGCAGCGACGACCGGCTCCTGCTGCGCGATACGGCCGAAAGACTCAAGACGGAGCTGTTGCGCCTGCCGAATGTTTCCGGCGTAACCATCGTAACCGATCCGGGCGAAGAGATCAGCATCGAAATCGACGACCGCGTAATTCGTGAAAAAGGTTTGAGCTACCAGTCGCTCTCGAACCAGCTCTTCGAAAGCAATCGGGCCATCCCCGCGGGGGCTGTGCGCATGGGCGAGCTCGGAGTCAGCGTTCGTACCAACTCCAGCTTCGCGGATCTGAACGAAATCCAGGAATTTCCCGTACTGCTGGACTCCGGCGAAATCGTAGCGCTGGGGCAACTGGCCCGCGTCGCCCGCACGACTGAGCTGCCGCAGACCGAAGACATGTTCGTGGACGGTCGCCCGGCGGTCGGCCTGGGCGTGATTCCCCTTGCGAATATCAACCTGGTCGATTTCGGAACCGGCGTGCGCGGAGTCATCGCGGATTTTCAGAAGCGTCTGAATCAAAACGCGACCGGCGCGGCGCCTCTGAAAATAGAAACCGTAAATTTTCAACCCGACTATGTAGCGGACCGCATCGCCGGGCTGGGCTTTTCGCTCTTCAGCGGCATTACGATCGTGGCGGGGGTCCTGATTCTTGCCATGGGTTTTCGTATCGGATTTTTGACGGCCTTGCTCGTGCCGGTCATTTCGGTGATCGCGCTGGGCATCTACGCCGCGGGCGACGGAGTGCTGCAGCAAATCTCGATCGCCGCCTTCGTTCTGGCCCTGGGACTCTTAATCGACAACGTTATCGTCATCGTCGAGAGTATTCAGGAGCAGATCGACGCGGGCGAAGACATAACGAGCGCTGCGATTTCCACCGTGAAAAATTTCGCGCTGCCCCTGGCCACGGCCACCGGGACAACCGTCGCGGCCTTTCTGCCGATGTTCGGCGCGAGCGGCGGGACGGCTGATTTTACCCGCAGTATCCCGTTGATCGCCATGCTGACGCTGACCGTCAGTTATTTCTTTTCGATTCTGGTGACGCCGTCGCTGGCCATCTTCGGCCTCAAGCCCGGCACCGCGCGCGCCTGGAATTTCACTCTGCCCCTCGGCGATTTTCTGGGCGATCTGATCTTTCGTCGCCCGCTCTTCGTGCTGGCCTGCGCGTTGAGCGTGCTCGGACTCTCGGCCCTGAGCTTCGTCTTCGTGCAGTCGAAATTTTTTCCGGCGGCCGACCGCAACCAGGTGGTGCTCGACGTGAGCCTACCCGAAGGCACGCATTTTCGCACGACCCGCGAACGAGCCTTCGCGCTCAGCGAAAAGATCCGCGAAGTGCCGGGCGTCACCAAAGTCTCGACCTTCGTGGGCCGCAGCACGCCGCAGTTCTATTATAACCTGGTCAGCAGCCCGCGCAGTCCGCACGTCGCTCAGGCCATCGTGGAACTTGAGTCTTTCGAACTCGCTCCGCCCCTGCGCGGCAAACTGGAAGCGATCGGACGCGAAATGATCTTCGACGGCACGGTGATCGTCCGCGAACTACAGCAGGGTCCGCCGACGAGAGCGCCGATTGAAGTTCGCGTCATCGACGACGACCACGCGAGCGCGGGCCAGGCCGCGAATCGCATCGTCGGATTACTGCGTCAGATCGAAGGGACCGACGCGGTGCGCAGCGATTTCGGTCAGGGCGTTCCCAATCTAAAATTCACCGTGGGCGACGCGAACAGTCTGCAGTACGGCCTGGCCCGCAGTCAGGTGACTTCGGTTCTGTTGGGACGCACCCGGGGTCTGGAAGTCGGCCAGTATCGCGCGGGCGAAGATCCCATCCCGATTATGCTGCGTTCGAGTAAAGGCGAAGAGCTCGGCTACGAAGAGCTGTACGGCGCCTACGTCGGCCGGACCCGCGTGGCGGATGTAAACATCGGCGACGTGAGCGCGCCGGAACTCGAATGGCAGCCGGCGGTCATCAACCACCGCGACGGCCGGCGCATGGTGCGTGTGCTCGCTGAAACCCTGCCCGGTTACAGCGTCGGCCCTCTGCTCGCCGAATTTCAAAATCGTCTGCCGCAGCTGGAGCTTGCTCCGTCGATTAAAGTCGAATACGGGGGCGAAGAGGCTGAATCCGGGCAGGCCAACCAGGCCATCGCCCGGGCCCTGCCGGCAGGTATGGCGCTGCTGCTCGTCTCCCTGCTGCTGGAGTTTCGTTCGTTCAAAAAAGTCGCGATCATTTTGATCGCCATCCCGCTGGCGATCATCGGCGTCGCTCCGGGCCTGGTGCTGGCCGGACAACCCTTCGGCTTTCTATCGCTTCTGGGCAGCCTGGCTCTCGCGGGTATCGTCGCGAACAACGGCATCCTGTTGATCGACGCCCTGGACGGCCGCGTAAAAGCCGGAGCGGAAGCGACCGCGGCGCTGCAGTATGCGATCGGTCGCCGGCTGCGACCGATTCTGTTGACGACCCTGACCACGATCATGGGGCTCCTGCCGCTGGCTCTGACCTCGGCCACTCTGTGGCCGCCCTTCGCCTGGGCGATTATCTCCGGCCTGACTCTGTCGACGCTTTTGACGATTCTGGTCATTCCCGCCCTGTATCGCCTGTGGCTGATGCGCGGCGCGACACCTGCGGCGAACGACAACGGCTCCGGACCGGCGGTGTTCGCCGCGCCTCTGACGGTCCTTGCCTTCGCGGCCGCCATCGCCCTGCCGTCCGCTTCCGCTTTCGCCCAAAACACACCGTCGACTTCGCCTGCAAATTCGCAGACGCTGCCGATCGAGCAGAATCAAAACGATGACGGAACCGAAGCAGGCGATAGCGACGACGCGATCGGGCCGACCGAAGCCGTCGCCTTAAAAGAAGTGTTACTGGCTTCCAGTCGAGCGCCTTTAGTCCGCGGTTCGTACGCCGAAGCCGACGCCGCGACGTCGCGCGCGGAAGCGCTTTCCCGGTCGACGTACTTTCCCAAAGTAGGCGCGGGCCTCAGCTACGAATGGCGTGATCGTAAAATTCCCGGGCCGAGCTTTCTCGGAGTCGATGTCGGCGGGGAACCCCGCCAGTTTCCCCAGGCTTCGATTGAAATCACACAACCCCTGCTCGATCCCGCGAATATGTGGTATTATGTTCCGGCGGCCGAAGAGCGCGCCGAAGCCGCTACGCTCGATGCGAAACGCCGGCGACAGACCGCGATGGCCGAAGGCGCGAATCGATACTTCGACTCGCTGCGGCTGCGAATTCGTCTGCGCACGCTCAAACAATTTCAGCGTACGCTTTACCAGCGCTCGCGCGAAATTCGCCGCCTCTTCGAATTCGGTCGGGTCGCCGAGCTCGATCTATTGAAAGTGAATCTGGCCCTGGACGACGCGCGTCAGGCCGTGCTCGAATTAAACGCGAGCCTGCCCGTGGCGGACCTGGCCCTCGGCCGCGCGATGGGTTATACGACCGGCGTGGTACCCGCGGCTCCCGAAGAACTTCCCGCGCAGGCGCTTCCCGAGTACGACGCTTCGCGGCGACTCGCGCTGGAACAACGCATCGATCTGCAGGCTCTGAACGTTTTGATTCGCGCGAAGAAAACCGAGATCGAAGGCATTCAATACGAAGCGCTGCCCAGACTCTTCGCAAAAGGCCAGTGGACCTATATCGACAACGGGCTCTTACAGGAAGACAACTGGTTCTCGTTTTCGTTGGGTATGACCATGCCGATCTTCGAAGGCGGAACCCGCAAAGTGCGTAAAGACGCGCTGCTCGCGGAACTCACCGCTCTGGAGAGCCAACGAACGGACGCGCTGCAGGGCATCGGCGTGCAGATCCGCGAAGCGATCAGCGGTATCCGAACCGGACGCGCGGATCTCGCCCGCAGCCAGACCGCGGTGAATCGCGCGTACCGCACCGTGCGATTGGAAGCGCAACGTTATCGGCGCGGCCAGGGGCAATTCAACGACCTGCTCGACGCCGAAAACGTCTTACGCGAGCGGCGCGAAAAGCGCGATCTGGCCCGGATCGATTTTCTGGCGGCCTGGATTCGCTACGAGCTGGCGGTCGGTCAGGAGCCCGGTTCTATAATATAACGAATCGGGTTGCCGTTGCGGTGATGCAGATTTTCGAGACAGTCGTTCAATTCTTCGAGGGGATGATGCGAAGTAATCGAGCGGCTCAAATCGAGCTTCTTGTCGAGGAAAAGCTGCATCAACTCGGGAATGGCCCGCATGTCGGAACCGTAGGAACCGATGATCGCGATCTGACGGCTGGTGATCTGCAGCGGCAATTGCAACGTAATTTTACCGCGGCCAATGCCGACCATGACGATGCGGCCCAGCGTATTCATGGCCCGCAGAGACTGTTCTACGTTGCCGTAATGACCCGAGAATTCCAGCACCACGTCGACGCCGCCGGTCTTTTCTTTGAGCGTCTTGCCGACGTGCTTCATATCGCGCACGTTCAACGCCTCGTCGGCGCCGAAGGCCAGCGCGTTCTCGAGCGCGCCTTCGTCCACGTCCAATGCGACGACCCGGCCGGCGCCCAGCGCTTTCGCCAGCAGTACCGCGTGAATGCCCAGGCCGCCGCAACCGAAGACCGCCACGACTTCGCCGGCTTCCATGCGTCCGGCGTATTTTAACGCATGATAGGGCGTCGACACCGCGTCGGCCATGATCGCGCCCTGGTCGAAGGGAATCTCTTCGGGCAGGGGAACCAGACAGCGGGCGGGAACGATGACCTCCTCGGCGTAAGCGCCGTCGCGTTCGAAGCCGAAAACGCCTGCGCTTTCGCACGCATTTTCACGCTGCCTCCCACATGTAGGGCAATCGCCGCAGCTGAAACCCGCCGCGATCACGACGCGCTGGCCGGCGGCGAAATCGCTCACCCCTTCGCCGACGTCCGCGACCACTCCGCTCGCTTCGTGACCGGGCACCCGCGGGTATTCCTTTAAGGACATGATCTTATGCACGGTGATGTGCACGTCGGAGCCACAGACGCCGCAGCTATGAACGCGGACTTTGACTTCGCCGGGTCCAGGGCTTTTCGATTTCCAGTCTTCGATTTTCAGATCGGTGCGGTCTTTATAGAGAACTGCTGCTTTCATATTGTATAAAACGGTCGTTTTCGCGCCGGAATTCGAACAGTCACGGGCATTCGATGCCGATCAACGTGACGTCATCCTGCCGCGCTTCGCCGCCAAGATATGCATCAAGACCGTCCAGCTGCGCGTCCAGCACCTTTTCGAGTTCCGCGCCCGTGCTCCCGGCGAAGACCGCCTGCATGCGCGGCAGACCGTAGAGTTCGCCCTGGCCGTTCAGCTGCTCGAATACTCCGTCCGAAAAGAGATACAACCGATCCCCGCTCGTAAACGAAATATCGTGCTCTTCGTAGACGGCGTCGGGCTGCACGCCGATCATAATGCCGGTCCGTTCGAGGGCTTCGATCTTTGCGCCGCCTTTGCGAATTAAAACCTGCGCCGGATGTCCCGCGCCGGCGTAGACGATGCGACCTTCGCTCGCGTAAACATCGACGATAAAACAGGTAAACAGCATCTTGATCGAATGAAATTTTTCGACGAAGGAATCTAAAAGCAAACCCAATAGCTGCGCGGGCGAATCGATCATCAGCTTGAGGCTTTCGTATTCGCTTTTAATCGCCATGGCGATCAGCGCCGCCTGAATGCCGTGGCCGGTGGCGTCGGCCAGAAAGCAGCGTACAACCCCCGGTCGAATTTCGGCGGCGTCGTAGAAATCGCCGCCGATATCGGCGACGGGCTGATAGCGCGTCGCGATGCGCAGACTGCGAATCGCGTCGATGGTGCGACCGGGCAAAATCGTCTCCTGAATGCCCCGCGCCACGGCCAGATCCTGCCGAATGGCGCGCAGCACCCCGGCGAGCCGTTCGCGCGAGCGTTTCAATTCGAGATGCGTGCGCATGCGCGCCACGAGTTCGGCGGACTGGAAAGGTTTGGTCACATAGTCCGCCGCGCCCACGGCGAAACCGCGAACGATGTCGCTGGTATCGCGCCGGCCGCTGAGAAAGATCACGGGAGTATGCCGCGTGGCCTTGCGCGCCTTGATCTTTTCGCACACGGCGAAGCCGTCGAGTCCGGGCATGGCCACGTCGAGCAGAATCAAATCGGGAGTATAGCTTTCCAGGCATTCGAGTGCGGCGGCGCCGGAATTCGCGGTGCGCAACTCGTACGGCAGGCGCTCCATCTCGAAGAGGCTCTGCAAAAAATCCAGATTCGGCGCCGTGTCGTCGACCGCCAGAATTCGGGCGCGGGCGTCGCTTCCCGGCGACGCCTGCGGCGATTCGTTTTTTGCTTCGCCTCTGGATTCGATCCTGGTTTCGATTTTGCGGGAATGAGGCATGCGTGCGACTCAAACGGGATGAGAACCGACGCGAGCCGAAAAGCAACGAAAAAGCGCCCGGGCCCGAATGATTTTTGACCGATTACTCAGCGGTTTTTCGAGAAATTTTTTCTGCGAATTCAGCAGAGCTCTGCCTGGAATAGGTAGACAGACGCGCAAGTCCAGGCGCTCCTGGGTTCTCATGAAAACGGCATCGGTATCTAATTTTTCTGACTTCGGAATCCGGCAGTGGTTTACAGCGGCAGTGCTCGTCGCACTCTCGGTCCTTATGACAGGCTGCGGCGAAGAATTATCGAAACACGAATCCGGACTGGAGTTCCGCGACGAGGTCGTGGGCACGGGTGAGTCTCCGGAACCCGGCGATACGGTCGTCGTACACTATACCGGAACACTCGACGCCGACGGCAGCAAATTCGACAGCTCCCGCGATCGCGGCCAGCCCTTCTCGTTTACGATCGGCCGCGGTCAGGTCATCCAGGGCTGGGACATCGGCGTCATGGATATGAAAGTGGGCGGTCGACGCATTCTCGTCATTCCTTCAGAACTGGGTTACGGTGAACGCGGAGCCGGCGGTGCGATTCCGCCGAACGCGGCGCTGCGCTTCGACGTGGAGCTGATCAGCATCGTACGTCCGTGGCCGCAGAGCGACGACCAGCAGGTACAAAAAACCCCCAGCGGTTTGCAGTACATTGAATATTCCAAAGGCCAGGGCGACAAAGCGAAGAAAGGCCAGACGGTGGCCGTGCACTACTCCGGTTATCTCGAAGACGGCCGCCTCTTCGACAGCTCGCGTACTCGCGGCGAGCCGATCCAGTTTCAGCTGGGTGGCGGCCAGGTGATCAAGGGCTGGGACGAAGGTATCGCTTTGATGAGCCCTGGCGCGAAGTACAAGCTAATCATTCCGGCGCCCCTGGCCTACGGCAACGCGGGCGCGGGCGGCGTAATTCCGCCGGGCGCGACCTTGGTCTTTGACGTCGAGCTGGTCAGCGCGAAATAAATATCGCGATCATTCGTAAGAGAGAAATCTTTCAGGCGCGCGTGAAAGCCTGGCGCCAGCAGCCCGGCATTCTCAGCGCGACGCGAGTCTCATGAGTCGAGCCGAAGAGAGCGCGAGCGCCGGCTGGCGCAGTCGACTGCACGAAGTCATTTTCGAAGCTGATACGCCCGTCGGCAAGGCCTTCGATATCTTGCTGCTGTGGGCGATATTGCTTTCGGTGCTCGCGGTCATGCTCGAAAGCGTGCCGACCATCGGCCAGCCCTATCAGCGCATCCTGCGCCTGATTGAGTGGGGCTTTACGATTCTATTTACCCTCGAGTATCTCCTGCGGCTTTTGACCGTGCGCGTACCGTGGCGTTATGCACTCAGTTTTTACGGGCTCGTCGACCTGCTCGCGATTATTCCGACCTATCTCAGTTTGATGCTGGCCGGCACGCACTATTTTCTGGTGATCCGCATATTACGCCTGCTGCGCGTCTTTCGCGTGTTCAAATTAGTGCGTTATACCAGCGAAGCGCAGATTTTGCTCACGGCACTGCGGGCGAGCCGTCCGAAAATCACGGTCTTTCTCGGCGCCGTACTATCGATGGTCGTGGTGATCGGCTCGCTGATGTACATGATCGAAGGCGAAGAGAACGGCTTCAGCAGCATCCCCAAAGGCATTTACTGGGCGATCGTTACGCTGACCACGGTGGGCTACGGCGACATCACACCGCAAACCGCCTTCGGGCAATTTCTATCCGCAATCGTCATGATCATCGGCTATGGGATCATCGCCGTGCCGACGGGTATCGTTTCGGCGGAACTCGCTCAGGCCATGCGCGAACAGCCGAATACGATGCAGAATTTCACCCGCTGCTGCGAAAGCTGCGGCGGCGAAGGCCACGATCCCGACGCGATCTTCTGTAAATTTTGCGCAGCGCCGCTCGATAGTCAGACCGATAACGAAAATTCCATCGAAAGCTGAAGGGCTTCGCACCCCACACGCACTCTGGACGTCGATTGCGATTCGCAGATCTCAGGGTGCGCGGCGCAGCGTAAGGTACTTAAAATCCCTCTGGAAACCGAAGGCGATCAGGTCTTCGCAGTACTCGCTCTTCAGGGCCGCGACCCCGTTGATGGTTTCGACCCGGATATGACCCGGCGCCTGAAAATCGCGGGCGAGCAGCCGCGCGAAATAACGCAGGGCGACGGCGATGCGCGGATCGCCCGGCGGCGGCTGAATTTCGAGCGCGGCGAATTTACGCCGAGAAATCAAAATCAAAGCGCCGTCGCCGCCGAACGCAAAATGAACGCCGCTCTTGCGTTCCGGAAAACCCAGAGCGCGAAACTCAGGGTTGCGGGACTGGATGCCGGCCAGGGACGCCGGATCCTTCGCCGCCATACCGTACACGCTGGCCGCATCCGTTTCGCGCGCGAAGGCCCGCTTCGACGCCGGACTCAGGAATTGCAGTCCCGGAACTCCTTCGAAGAAATAGCCGCCCTGGATTTCGCCCGACAGCTCCATCAAGCGCAGCTGGCGAAACACTTCGGCCCAGCGGAGTTTCGGCGCTTCGTTCGCCAGCAGCTCGCGAAAGAGCACCCCGTAGCGCGCGAACAACACCCGCACACGCTCGCGAATCATTTCTTCGCGAGCGATCAAATCACCGGCTTCGTCCTGCCCGGCATGCCGGTCGGCGACGGGCGCGGTCGTTACGGAATCTTCCGCCAGCCTGTTTGCTTCCAGGCTTTGCTCGTCCAGCAGAAACCAGCGGCCGCTCGCGCGACCGCCGGCCCGGGAACCACGCGTCCATCCCCGACTGCGCCCTGCAAAAGCGCCGCGGCCACCCGAAGCGCCCCGCCCGCGCGCCTCCGATTGAAAGCGACTCAGAATGCCCTGACGAATCGCGCCGAAACTATCGCTGCTGATCATACCGCGACGCGTAAGACTCCACAAACTACGCGTCAAGAGTTCTGGCTCGAGGCCGGTGTGCTGATACAACTCCGAATAGGAACGCGGGCCGCCTTGCAGTTCGCGCACGACCTGTCGCTCTGCGCGCTCCGCCTGGGAATCTGTCGCGGCGTATTTTCGCGCATGCTCATCGTCTAACGGAGCGGGCTCAACAACGTCCAGAGCGAAGGCCGCGGTTCCGGAACCCGCGCCGTACAGCTCCAGATCCCCGGCGAACGCGAAGGCGATGCCGCTCGGAGCCACACTCTTCGCGGGGGACGTTTCCAGAAGACGCGCATCGCCGGGCGCCGGCTCGTGAAACCATACAAGATCGTTCTCCTGAAAGAGCGTATCCAAAAACGAAGTATAGTACGGCGCGACCCGCGCGGGTAAAATCTCCTGCTCCCAGGCGGCCGGGGGCGCGGGGTACCCCATCAGCCGCTCGAGACTCGTTCGGAGGGTTTCGAGCGCGTCGGGCTGTGCTGCATATTCGCCTTTCTCAACGCCAGCAGATTCGTCGGCGTCCGCAACGCTTCCCAGAGCGCGCAGGCCCTGCACGCGAGCCAGAAAGGCCGGCAGTTCTTTCAACGGTCGCGCCGGAGTTTGCGGACGCGCCCGACGACGGGCCATGCGCAGCAGACTTTCGAGATTCTCGGCGTCGCACACACACAGCTCATCGTTTTCTTTGCGCAGGGGCGCTGCCACGATGCGCCGGGTTTCGATTAGATCCCGTAGAATGCGTTCGCGCGGCTCGAACTCGAAGCCGAAGCACACCGAAAGAATCGAAGGATCAACCGGTCCGTAATAACGCAGGAATTGCGCGACCCACTCGTGGACCGCCGTGTGCGAAGCTGCGCCTTCGTCGCGCGCCGCAGCCGGCGCCGGGTCCTCAGCCGAAGCCTGTGCATCTTCTCCGACCCTGGCTCCGGAGTCTTCGCCGGACAGACCATCGGCGATTCTCCCCAGAATTTCAGCGGCGATTACCACGGGGATCGCCGCGCCGGGCAGCACCACGACAAGCAGATGTTGTTTTAGTTCGGCCAGCACAGTTTCGAGAACCGGCGACTCTCCCGACGCACCCACCGTATCCTGATCGCCCGCGGCTGGATCCCCATCAACCCGATCGCGTCCGATTGGATCGTCCGCGGCGAGATCCGCCTCAAGCGACTCGAGCAGAGTCTGCCACTCCGGCAGCGGAATCGCCACCCGGTCTTTGACCCACTCCAGAATCTCGACGGAGGCCTGCGGGGCATAACCCGGCGCCGCACGCTGCAGCTTCGATTGAAATTCGCGGCGCAGATCTTCGGCGATGCGGGGCCGGCGCTCGCCCGAAAAGACGACCTGCGCCAGCAGCTGTTCGTCGAGAGTCGTCGCGCCCTCCCGCCGGACACCGGCCGGGGCGGAATCGTCCGCGTACATAAAGACGTTCGTATCGCGCCAGACCAGGTCGGCTGCGAAGGGCGACGCGCTGCGGGTACGCGTTTCGCCGAGAGCGATCGCGCCGGACTGCACGTCTTCAATCAGACCGCGCAGGCGATCCACTTCGAAGGACTCCTGAAAGCAGCCCCGCCAGGTTTCCAGCAGAATCGGAAAATCGCGATAGCGACGGATCGCGCTCAATAATTTTTTCGAACGCAGACGGTTGAGCCACAGCGGCAGGCGTTGGCCGAATCCGGACGGCGGCAAGAGCAGAGCGCGACCCGCGTTCTCGCGAAAGCGCGCGCCGAAAAAGCCGCCGGGTTCCAGAGTCACGCGTAAATATTCTTCGATGCGATCCGACTGCAGCATCGCGAAGAGCGCCGCAGCCGATACTTCGTGCGGAAGTACTAAAAGCACGGCGTCGTCGTTGTGAATGGCCTGGATGCTCTCGCCGTGTACTTCGAGCCAGGCAGCCTGGAAAGCCAGCGCCAGCGGACGATTGCAGCGACCGCCCCAGAAGGTATGCAGAATCGTCTGCAGGCGCTCGCCGCCCGAGGCCGGGTCGCGAAAATATTCGACAACGATATGATCGCGGTGCGGCAGCGCGACGCCGGTACTGTGGCGCTGACGACGCAGCCATTGTACGAGGCGCGCGGCGGGTTCCGCGTCCAGATGATAGCCGGCCCGTAATTCTTCGAAGAGCGCCTGGCCGCTTTCGGCGGAATGGGCGGACGCTGCGGCTCCCTCTTCCGATGCGAGTATCGCGGTCGCGTTCGTCCCGTCCGGCTCCCGATCCAGTGCGGCGTTCGCGTGTTTTAAAAAATCGCGCAGGCGATCGCAGAAATGTCCGCCGCGGTCTTCCAGCTCCGCGCGCCAGAACGGCACGATGGCGATGTCCTGGGCGGGATCGCCGGGAGTGACGAACACGTCGTTGTGCGTGATATCGACGATCTTCCAGTGGTTGTTGCCGAGACTGAAAACTTCGCCGATGGCGCGTTCCCAGACGAATTCTTCATCGAGGGATCCGATCTTCGCGTTGCTTTCGCTTACGCGCAAATCGAAATAGCCCCGGTCGGGTATCGTCCCGCCCGACATGTACAATACGCGCTCCACGTTTTCGCGCCCGCGAATTCGGCCGCGAATGCGATCGATGGATATGCGCGGGCGCAACTCACGAATGCGCGAATCGGCGTAGCGGCCGGCCAGCATCTCAAGCACGAGATCGAAGGCCCGGCGTTCCAGCCCGTGGCAGGCATGCGTCGCGCGAATGCGCGCATACACCTCTTCGATATCGCGCTCCTGATTCGCGACCATCGAAACGATCACCTGGGCGATGACGTCGAGGGGCGCGCGCGGGGGTTGCACGGGTTCGATGGCGCGTTCGTCGACGGCCCTCGCCATGAGCGCGGCGTCGAGTATATCGCGATTGTGGGCGGGATAGATGGCGCCGCGGCTGGTTTGCCCGACGCCGTGTCCCGCCCGGCCGATGCGCTGCAGGGTCTGCGCGACCGATCGCGGCGTTTGAATCAGCACGACCTCGTCCACGCTGCCGATGTCGATACCCAGTTCCAGACTACTGGTGGCGACGATCGCTCGCAGGCTGCCGGACTTCAGGCGTTCTTCGACGACCAGGCGAATCTCGCGCGAAAGCGATCCGTGATGGCAGAGCGCGAGCGCTTCCTCGCTCTCCTGATTGATCAGGCGGGTCATCTTTTCGGCGAGCCGGCGGCTGTTCGTAAAAAACAGCGTCGAGCGATTGCGCGCGATAATCTGCGTAAACTCACGAGCGAGCGCCAGCCAGATCGCGTCTTCTTCGGATTGCTCTATATCATCGCTGTCGTTCGCGTCTGCTTCGCGGCGCGCGGGTTCCGGCGACTGCTCATCGCCAGGGGCCACGCCCGTCTTGCCGATTTCGCCTGCATCGCGTGACGCGACCGCGAATCCGCCCGGAGCGCGCACGGCGATTTCGATGCGTTTGGGCGCCCGCGTTTCAAGAATTCGCACAGGCCGCGCGCGAAATTCGAAACCGGTTTCCGGATCCGCTGCGCGCCGGCTATCGTCAACGGCGTAACCGCCCACGAATTCCGCGACTCGCTCCAGCGGACGCACGGTCGCCGAAAGCGCAATTCTCTGAAACTCGCCGCAATATTCAGTCAGACGTTCGACCGCCGTCATCAGATGAGTTCCGCGCCGGCCGCCGGCCACCGCGTGAATTTCGTCGAGGATGAGCGTACGCAGAATCCCCGCTTCTGGAGCGCTCGAAGCGGCGGGACCGCCAGCGGAGGCGGCTTCGGAATCCACCTCGAAATCTGCCGGGCCCGAATCCTCCTGCGCGAAGAGCGTGCGGCCCCGGCGCGAAGTCAGCAGAATATTCAGGCTTTCCGGCGTCGTGATCAGAATATCCGGCGGGCGGCGCAGCATGCGGCTGCGTTCGTTGGCCGGAGTATCGCCGCTGCGGGTCATGACGCGGATATTCGGAAAGGGCTCTCCCGCGGCTTCGAAGACCTGGCGCAGTTCCACCAGCGGCCCCGAAAGATTGCGATTGATGTCGTTATTCAGCGCCTTGAGCGGCGAAATATAGAGCGCGCGAATCCCCTGCCCGGTCGGCCAGGCGCCGCTGATCATCTGATTCAGGGCCCACAGAAAGGCAGTGAGGGTTTTCCCGCTGCCGGTCGGCGCGCTGACGAGTACGTGCTCGCCCTGGGCCACGGCGGGCCAGGTTTGCCGCTGAATGTCCGTAGGAGTTCCTACATTTTCTTCGAACCAGCGGCGGATCAGCGGGTGAAACGACTCGAGCACCGCCGAGGACTCGTCGGAGCCGCCCCTGGGGCCGGAATCACTCGATTTCTTCAAGCCAGACATCTGGGTCACACCTGCGCGACGCAGGAGTTCCTACAAATCGGTTTTTGACTTGCCCGCAGTCCGGCCCCGCCGTATTCTTACCGGTAAGTCAGAGCCCCTTCGACTATCGCCGGGGAGCACAGCACAATGGCCAAAAAACCACGCGTTCGCACCGAGCTAAAGAAACAGGCTCGCAAGCTCTTCTACATGCAGGGCTATCCCAGCACCGGCATCAGCCAGATCATCGACGCCGCCGGCACGAACAAAGCGACCTTCTATTATAACTACAAGAGCAAAGAGCAGCTGGGCCAGGAGTATCTGACCGAGTACAGCTCCTATTTACTGACGCGCCTGGTGCGCATGATGAAGCACTCGGAGACCCCCGGCGAATTCGTCAACAAGTGGATCCGGCTGGTAAAAAAAGACATCAGCCTGCACGAAGCGCGCTTCAACGGCTGTCCCATCGGCAATTTTATCAGTCAGGTCGACGTGCGCGACGACGCCTTCGCCCCGACTCTGGGCGAACTGGTCACCGAGTGGGAAGATCGCCTGGCCGATTTTCTCGGCGAGATGCAGCGCCAGTCCACTCTGCCCGCCACGATCGAAACCCGCGCCGCCGCCGCGCGCATGCTGGCGATCTATCACGGCAGCATGCTGATGTGGAAAGCGACCCGCGATATGAAATACATCGAACTTGCGGAAGATTCGATGCTCGCCTGCCTGGGTTGAGCGGATGCGTTCAGTGCGGCAGGCGCGACTGCAATAAACCGTACACGTACGCGCCGGCCATAGCGCTCAATAACGCCACGATCATAATCGGAAAGCCGCCGCCGATCAGCGTATACAGCGGCCCCGGACACGCGCCCGTGAGCGCCCAGCCGAAGCCGAACAGAATCGATCCGATCACCGTGCCTTTGTTCAGGGTCTTGCCGCTTAAATCGATAGGCTGGCCTTCGCGGTCGCGAATTTCCAGACGGCGGATCAACAGCACGGATATCGCGCCGACGACGATGGCCGAGAATATGATGCCGTACATGTGAAAGGATTCGAAGCGAAACATTTCCTGAATACGAAACCAGGCGATGACTTCGGTTTTGATAAAGACGACGCCCAGATAGGTCCCCGCTACGAGATAGAAGACATGTTTGAGTAAATTACGCATAAGATATATTTCCAGTTATTGTTTAAGATATGGATCGCCGCCGCGACGCGATTCGCGGTTGCGTCCGCCGGCGCGACCTTCAGCAATAGATCAATGCACGGTCATTGAAAAATCAGCGGGAAGCCGACCCAGGTCATAAAGACGCCGCCCGCAAAGAATGCCACCGTGGCAATGAGCGACGTCGGGCTCAAAAGCGAAAGCCCCATGATCGCGTGCCCGGAAGTGCAGCCGTTACCGTACCGCGTGCCGAAACCCACGAGAAATCCGCCGACGATGATCATCAGAAATCCCGGCAGACTGAGGAGGCCGTCCACGCTGAAAATTTCAATCGGCGCCATACCGCCCGCGCCGCTGATGCCGTACGCCGCCAGGGCCTGAGCAGTCCCTGCGGATATCGTCAGAATTTCCGGCACTTCGAAGAGCAGCGTGCCCAGCCAGCCCCCCAGTAGCATTCCCAACACGAACACCAGGTTCCAGCTGTTATCGCGCAGCGAATAATCGAAATACGGCACGCCCCGGCGCAGAGACGCCGGCAAGCTCGCGCGGCAGAGATGCTGTAGCGAACTCGAAACACCGAAGTGTTTGTTGCCGAAGTACAGAAGCACCGGCACGATCAGTCCGATCAGCGGACCTCCGACGTACCAGGGCCACGCCGTGCCCGCCTCGGGAAAGAGTATGGTTTGCAGCCAGTCCATATGCTATCGCTCCGTTTCAAATCAAGATTTCGTGTTTGTCTCGTATTCGGGCAAATCACCAGGCGCGTTGAGATTGCGCAGCTCCGCGCGCTGCTCCGCTGTCGGCGCAATCACGAGCAGCCCCATTAGATCGCGCAGCTGTTGTAGATCGTACCGTGCAAGCCCCTGGCGCGCAAGCGCATCCAGATCCGCGAGCCCCTCCGCGCCGTAGACCGCGCAGAGCGGATCGATGCGCCGCTCGTCGCCGAAGCAAGCGCCGCCCGGAGTTCCCGCGAAAGAGCGGTCCCGATCGAATGCGCCGTCCGCATTCGAACTCTCCGACGCCTGCGCCGCTTCCCGCGCTTTCATAAAACGATTCAGCAGCAACCGGACTGTGTCCGTACGCACAAACGGCATATCCGCGGCCAGCAAGAACAGCGACTCGCGCCGCGCGCGACTGACACTCAATAACGCGCCCAGAGGCCCCGGCAGGCCGCCGTCGTCGGCGATCAGATTCCGCTCGGGAAATCGCCGGGCATACTCCTCGCGCTGGGCCGCGCGAATCGACAGCACAACCGGCAAACCCGCGGCGGTCAGGGTATCGCACGCGCGTTCAGCCCAGAAGCGCTGATCGCCCGTTTGATTCGGGTCCAGGCGCAGCAACCCCTTATCCGATCCCATGCGCCGGCTTTCACCGCCGCACAGCACGACTCCGCAAATTTTCATGCGCGAAGCTGGAATCAGCCCGCTGGCTGTTGCGCGCCGGGCTCCGCCGCCGCTTTCGCCAGCGGATTCGCGTAATGATCCGATTCGTCTTCGTCGGGACGCGGCACCAGGCAATGAAAATCCTTTTCCACGAGAATGCGCAGGACCTCCGCGCCCGCGTCGCCGGGAGCGTGCGCCAGCGGCATCTCGCCGCGAAAACCGACGAGTTCAGTACCAATCCATTGATCGGCGGTCGCCCCGGGAACGAATACGATCACCTCGTCGTCCCGATATTCAGCACGCGGCTTCTGCGCCCCCGCCTCCGGGTCGCGAGCGAGCGTATACGATAGAGCGCGGCTCGGAGCGAATAGAACGCGGTCCGCGACGCGGCCGTCGCGAGCGAAGCTTTCCACTTCGCCCTGGGTCAGGCGCAATCGAATCGAATTGCCTTTCATTCTTAATTTCATAGCTCGCTCCTGATTTCTTTTCGCCCGCACGACTCGCAGCGCTCACCGTTGCTTCGGACTGCACGCGCTGCCTTCCGCGAAGACTCACGCACGCGAGGCTGCAGTTGCCCTTAACCGCCCACGCGAAACATTTCTACTTTCTCATCCCGCTCGTTTTCGCGCGCGAGCAAAAATCGCTCTTCCGAATAACGATCCGAGCGACGGCGCCAGGCGCCGGAGATCAGCTGCGTAATCCCGGAATCGTCCGCGCCGGACCGCAGCGCCTGGCGAAGATCCATTCCCTGACTCGCAAAGAGGCAGGTATACAAACGACCGTCCGCCGAAAGCCGGGCGCGTGTGCACCCCCCGCAAAAGGGACTGCTGACCGATGAGATAAATCCAATTCCGCCGCGACCGTCGGCGAAGCGATAGCGGCGGGCCGTTTCGCCGAACTCCGCGTGAGGTTCCGCCTGCAGCTCCGGACCGCCGGTGGCCCGCTGGCGTCCGATTATTTCTTCCAACAAATGCGCCGAGGTAACGACCTGCTCAGGACGCCAGCCATTGCGATTGCCCGCGTCCATATATTCGATAAAACGCACGCTCACGTCTTTTTCGCGCGCGAAGTCCAGCAACGCGGGCCAATCGCCGTCGTTCTGGCCTTTCTGAATCACCGTATTGATTTTCAGCGGTCGCAGGTCCGCCGCGAGCGCCGCATCGACTCCACGCAGTACCTGCGCGAGGTTCCCGCGACCGCCGCTGAGTTCGCGAAATCGTTCCGGGTCGAGCGAATCCAGGCTGATCGTAATGCGATCCAGACCGGCCGCTTTCAAATCTTGCGCGCACTCCGCCAGCAGCTCGCCGTTCGTCGTCAGCGCGAGATCGGCCGTAGCCGGCAGCTCCGCCAGCCGCTCAATCAGCCGTGGTAGATCTTTGCGCAGCAGCGGCTCCCCGCCGGTGATGCGAATGGCAAGCGAAGAGGCGCCGCCGGAAATCCGCCCGAAGAGTCGCGCGAGCCGTTCGATCTCCGAAAAACTCAGGCGTTCGTCCGGGCTAAAAAAGCGATAGCTCTGGTCCGCGGGCATGCAGTAGCCGCAGCGATAATTACAGGCGTCGATGACCGAGATGCGCAGATCCAGCATCGGCCGTCCCAGGCGATCGCGCGGGGCGTCCGACTCCGGAGTCGCCAGCGCGTCGGGCGCCGCTTCGCTCAGGTGCACGCTTTCGCTCGCGGGCCGGAGCACGCCGGCCGGAGCGCTGCTTGCGCCTGGCCCGAAACCATTGTTTGCAGAAGCGGCCACAGCTATCCAGGCTCCGGGTTTTCCGACCGCTGTCAATGAGCTTCTCCCGATTCGCCGCCGCCGCCCGGACATCCCGGATATGGGACGTTCGCGGAGATTATCGCCAGAATTCTGGCAGTTACGGCCGCCTGGCCTGAATTAGCAACCGCCACACGCGACTGCTAATTTTTTTCAAAAATGGGTGGACTACACGGATATTTGGCTTTATTTGGGCTTCACGTTAGCAGTCACACAGAAGGACTGCTAACGTGAAGCCCTCGCTGACAAGCGTCTGTCGCAGGGAAAACACTCAAAATCTTCTATATAATGCAAGTCATTGGAGGCATGAACCATGGCAATTAAACCTCTGGCAGATCGCGTGTTGATCAAACAGCTGGATGCTGCAGAAGAAAAAGTCGGTTCGCTGTTCATTCCGGATAGCGCCAAAGAAAAACCGCAAGAAGGAAAAGTCGAAGCTGTCGGCCCCGGTCGCACCGAAGACGGCAAGACCATCCCGCTCGAAGTCAAAGTCGGCGACCGTGTACTCTACGGTAAGTACTCCGGCACCGAAATCAAGCACGACGGTCAGGAAATGCTGATCGTACGCGAAAGCGATATCCTCGCGATCGTAGGCTAGTAGCCGGCAGGCTGAAGCTGATCAGCTGAAGCCGAAAGCCCGGCAACCGACAGGCCCTACCTGAAGCAATTCAGGAACTTTAGTAATTGGAGGAATATACCAAATGGCCAAACAATTAAGTTTTAACGAAGACGCGCGCCGGAAGCTGGCGTCGGGCGTCAACAAACTGGCGAACGCCGTGAAAGCGACCCTCGGTCCCCGCGGACGTAACGTGATCATCGACAAAAAATTCGGCGCTCCGACCGTAACCAAAGACGGCGTGACCGTAGCCAAAGAGATCGAATTGGAAGACCCCTTTGAGAACCTGGGCGCGCAGATGGCGAAAGAAGTCGCCACCAAGACGAACGACATCGCAGGCGACGGCACCACCTCGGCGACCGTTCTGGCTCAGGCGATCGTTAACGAAGGTCTGAAAAACGTAGCAGCGGGCGCAAACCCCATGTTCCTGAAACGCGGCATGGACAAAGCGGTCGAAGCCGTAATCGGCGAAATCAAAAGCCAGGCCAAAGAAGTCGGCACGAACAAATCCGACATCGCGGCAGTCGCTTCGATCTCCGCGAACAACGACTCTGAAATCGGCAATCTGATCGCGGACGCGATGGAAAAAGTCGGCAACGACGGCGTCATCACCGTTGAAGAAGCGAAAGGCATCGACACCACTCTCGACGTGGTGGAAGGTATGCAATTCGATCGCGGCTACCAGTCCGCTTATTTCGTAACCGACCCCGAAGGCATGGTTGCGACCCTTGAAGACCCCTTCATCCTGATCCACGAAAAGAAAATCGCCAATATGCGCGAGCTGCTGCCCGTACTTGAAAAAGTCGCGCAGGCCGGCAAAGCGATCGTGATCATCTCCGAAGAAGTCGAAGGCGAAGCGCTGGCCACTCTCGTGGTGAACAACCTGCGTAAAACCATTCGCGTCTGCGCCGTGAAAGCTCCGGGCTTCGGTGACCGTCGCAAAGCGATGCTCGAAGATATCGCGATTCTGACCGGCGGCCAGGTCATCAGCGAAGACCTCGGCATGAAACTCGAAAACGCCGACGTGTCCATGCTGGGCACCGCCAAGAAAGTCGTAGTCGATAAAGAAAATACGACGATCATCGAAGGCGCCGGCAATCAGTCCGACATCCAGGGCCGTATCGCTCAGCTGAAAAAGCAAATCGAAGATACGACCAGCGATTACGACCGCGAAAAACTGCAAGAGCGTCTGGCGAAACTGTCCGGCGGCGTTGCGGTGATCAACGTCGGCGCGGCGACCGAAGTCGAAATGAAAGAGAAGAAAGCCCGCGTTGAAGACGCGCTTTCCGCTACTCGTTCGGCGGTCGATGAAGGCATCGTTCCCGGCGGCGGACTCGCACTGCTGCGCGCTCGCGAAGTAATCTCGAAGCTTTCGCTGGAAGGCGACGAAAAAACCGGTTCGCAGATCATCTATCGCGCTCTCGAAGAGCCTCTGCGTATGATCGCGACCAACGCCGGCCTGGAAGGCAGCGTCGTCGTAGAACGCGCTATCAACGAAAGCGGTTCCAACGGCTTCAACGCTTCTTCGCTGCAGTGGGAAGACCTGACCAAAGCGGGCATTCTCGATCCGGCGAAAGTCGTTCGCAGCGCCCTGCAAAACGCTTCTTCGATCGGCGGCATGGTGCTGACGACCGAAGTCGGCATCACCGACCTGCCCGAGCCGGACAAAGGCGCCGGCGGCATGCCCGATATGGGCGGCATGGGTGGCATGGGCGGTATGGGTGGAATGGGAGGCATGGGCGGCATGATGTAAGATCCTTTGATCTTATGTCTGCGCCTGTGTGATTCGGGCCGCGTCAGATGCGGTCCGATACTCTCGCACCCGTGCTATACGGCACATCGCAGAAACCCGAACGCGGCCTTTCGAAAGAGAGGCCGCGTTTTTTGTTTTCCGAAGCGCCGGCGTACGTGGAACCGGGAGTCGTTGTTTCGGCTTCGATCCCGATTCAGCGCGCGGCGATCATGTCCGCAACGGCGCGGTCCACGATCTCGGGAAATTCGCCGGACCGCACCGGTCCCCAGCGGCCATGCCCCGGAAACACCCACTCCACCTCTTGAAAATCGCGCATCCTGCGTACAGATTCGATCTGAGTTTCCCAGTCGAACCAGCAGGCGTCACGAAAACTGCCGAAGCGATCGCGCGCCGGCAACCAGGCGAAATGGTCCCCCGTGAATAGATATCGTTTCCGCCATAACAGAACGTGATGCCCGCGGGTATGCCCGGGCGTAAAATAGATCTCCGCCTCGCCGATGCGTTCGACCTGATCGCCTTCGCTCTCCAGAATCCGCTCCGCGTCCGGCTGCGCGTCGGAATCCAGGCGATGAATGATTCGCTCCGCTCCGAAGTGCCGCGCGAATTTCGCCGCGTCACCCACATCGTCGCGATGGCTGAGAAAGATATAGCGCAGGCCACCCTGCTCTTCGAATTTCCTGACCAGGCGTGAAACGAAACGCGGCGAATCGACCAGCCAGTTGCCGTCAGGCGACCGAATGAAATAGCTATGGGCGCCGAACGAGGAACGATGATTGTAGCCGTTCACGAAAACGTCTTCAGCCAGCTGGAGCGGAAAAAGATCCGGGTCGGACGATCGTGAAGCACGCGCCGCTCCGGATCGCTGGCCGCGGCTTCCAATAGAAGCGGTCGGACACGCGAGCAGCGCCCGCCGGGCGGCCTCCGTTTCGGCCGGCGATACCGGCTGCCTTTTGACGAACGCATGGCGGCCGGTATCGCCGAAGATTTCCGGCGCGAAATGCCTGCTCGCCCCGCAATTAAAGCAGCTTGAGTCGACGAAGAATTCGCCTTCCGCGTTTTCAGATAAAGCCAGCCGGGTGTCCGCCATAGTCTGTTTCCGCATCGACGGATTGTCACGCTATCGGTGGCAAACCGTCGAACTCCAGTCTTCGCCTCTATTCTGCGCCGGTGGCCGAACGTCCGTCCACGAACAACAGAATCGCCGGCAAAAGCAGCATATCCACCACAAAAGCGAAAATAATCGTCAGCGCCGACAAAACTCCCAGAGTCATATTGAGCTTAAACGGCGAAAAGCTCATTACGGTGAAACCGAGCGCGAGAACGATCGAAGTAATCAATAACGCCGGCCCCACGTTCCGGAAGGCGTAGCGCACCCCTTCTTCGGCCGAAGCCCCCGTTTCGCGGCGATGTTGAACGTACTTGCTCAGAAAATGCACGGTGTCGTCGACGATGACCCCCAGAGTCGCCGCGCCCACGACCGACACGGAAAACCCGATTTCGCCGACTACGAGCGTCCAGACTCCGAAAGCCATTCCCGCGGGAATCAGATTCGGAACCAGGCTGATCAGTCCGTACTTCACGCTGCGCAGCGCGAAGATCATCGTCAGCGTGATCAGAAAAAACGCCAGAATCGTGCCCTGCAGCATGCCTTCAATATTTCGTTCGGTAATATGTGAAAACATGATCATGCCGCCCGACGCGATGGACTGCATATAGTCCGGAAAATTTTCGCGCATCCAGCCTTCCGCGTCGTTGGCCAGACGCAGGGCTTCGCCGGAAGTGAGGTTGATCGTGACGTAGAGCCGGGTCGCCGAACGATCCACGTCGATCATATTATTCAGGTCGAGCCCCATCGGCAGCGACAGTTCATACAATAAAAGATACTGCGCCGCCTGCTGTTGATCGTCAGGAACTCTATAATAGCCGGGATCGTCTCCATGCATCGTGCGATTGATGCGTTTCATGGTATCGCTGAACGTTGATACGAACAGGACTCGCTCGTCTTCGCGCAGATAGTCGCTGAATTCCGCGAGCTCACGTAGATATTCGGGTTCGGTCACGCCCTGCGCCCCGCGCGAAGGTATGCTGAACTCGATGCGATACATCCCCGCCACGTTTTCCATCATATAATCGGTATCATTGCGAAACTGAAAGCTTTTGTCGAAGAAATGCACGAACTGGTCGTTGATCTGCACCCGCGGGATCGCCAGAAACAGGAACGCCGCAATGACGACGATCACCCCCGCCACGGCTCGACTGCGCGCGCTGACCCAATTCGCGGCATGTCCGAATATGCTTTCGATCGAAACGCCCGTTTTTTGCTGTTTGCTTACCCGGACCCGCATCGGCAATAAGCTCATGAGTACCGGCAAAAGCGAAACCGAAAGCGCCCAGGCGACCAGCACCCCCGCCGCCGCGATATTACCGAGATCGTTGTACGGCGGAGAATCGCTGAAATTCAACGACAGGAAACCGATAGCGGTGGTCAGTGACGTTAAGAAGATCGGCTGAAAATTTACGCGCAGGCTTTCTACGATCGCTTCGTTTTTTCCGGCTCCGGCCCGCATGCGCGCGAGCATGGTCAGCAAGAAATGCACCGAGTCGGCGATGGCCATGGTGAGCACGATTGTCGGTGCGAGAGCGGAAGGCGCCGTCAACGGAATGCCCGTCCAGCCGGCGAAACCCATCGCGGCCAGCACCGAAAAGAGTACGATCATAAGCGTCGCGGCCACGCTCGCCATCGAACGTAAAAGCAAGGCGAGCACCGCCAGGATCAACAGATACATCAGCGGAGTGAGTACGGCCATATCGTTTTGACCGGCTTCCGCGAAGGACGTGGCCATGAATACGTCGCCGGATAGATAGGTTTTGTGCCCCGGGAAATCGCGCTCGAAGTCCGCGGCCATCTTGCGTACGTGAGCCGCCACTTCCGGAATTTCGTCCGGGCTCTGATTCGGCACGGTCGTTTCGACGATGACCGCGGTCATATCGGCGCGCTCGGTGAGCAGGCTGTTCATCAACAGCGGCTCGTGCATGGCGATCTCGCGCGTGCGTTCGACTGTGGCCGAATTCAACGGATCAACGCTCGCGACCAGATCGCGTACGACGATATCGTCGCCGCGCGCCTCGGTGTGCTGAAAATTCGTGAGCGAATTCACACGGGTCGAAAAGGGCGTCTGCCAGGCGCGCTGGGTGAGAGTTCGCACCGCGTCCAGCGTAGCCGGCTTAAACAATTCGCCGTCCTGCGGTTCGACGACGATAATCGCACTGTCCACGCGATTATAGACTTTTTCGATTCGATCGTATTCTTTCAGCTGAGGGTTCTCCCTGCCGAAAAAATAGCGGTAATCGTTGTTAAACTGCAGGCGACCCGCGCCGGCGCTTAAACCGAGGACCGTCCCGACGGAGATCAGGACGACCCAGAGTCGATTGCGTAACACGAAATCCGCGAACCGCGCTCCTGTGTTTTGTTTTGCATTCATCTTATACCTCGATGTCTTGTTGTTAGAAAAAATAGCTCAGCTGCATGCGAAACGCGTCGTCGTTGCGAAGCGCATAAAAGAAGGTGTCCGCTTCCGGCGGCTTATCGACGATTTGCGCTTCCAGGGAAATCTTCCAGCTCGCGCTCAGGCGATGCTCGCCTTCGATCAGGATAAAGCTCGTTTTCCGGTGGCGATCCACGATCGCGCCGGCCAATAAGCTCGTATCGGCTTCGTCGTTCAGCGCGATGCGCACGCCCGCGAATACGTCGTCGTCGAAGGGCTGCGGAGCCTCTTCGCCGCGCTCATCCCACAGGTACTCCGCCAATAAGCCGACGTCGACTCGCGAACCAAAAACGCCGCCCAGGGTGTATTCGAAGCCGGCGACCGTGGCGAAAAAATTTTCATCGGGCGCATTTTCCCGTTCTTCATAAACCGCTTCCAGCTTGAGCAACCAGCCGTCGACGGTGAGCTGCGCGTCGACGCTCCCCCGGCGAATCAACTGGTAGATCGGAATCAAAAACGGGCGCCCGTGCTCGTCGACGCCGGCGAAGAGCACGGGTTCGCGCGCTGTTCCCGCGAAATAGGCGAGGCCGTAGTCCAGATAGCCGAAGCCATGCTCCCAGCGCACGGCCCCGTCGATATGGCGCTGCGCATCGCGCGATTCGTATTCGACCGCGTCGACGGCCACCGGCAGAGGCCCCCGCAGCCGCCCCTTCACGCCGGGAAAAGTCCGCTCGCGAAAGTACAGCAGGCCATACACATGCAGCGTTCCAAACGGCGGAATCAACGCCAGTCGCGCCATGGGTTGACCGAGTTTGTCTTCTCCGTCCGCGGACTCCACCAGGTCGATTTGATTGATGATGTCCACGAGGTGACGGCTTTCGGTTACGCCCCAGAATACGCGGCTGATTCCGGCGCTGAATTCCCAGGCGTCCCTCGCCAGAGTCCATTCCAGTTCGCGCACGTCGCCGTGGCTGCGTTCGCGATCGTGACCGTCGAGCCGCCCGAAAAGAACGACGTTTATATTCTGGCGACCGGCGTCCCAATCGAGGCGATACTCCGGCTGAGCCGCGACGGATCCGTAGTATTCCTCCTGGCCCTCATAGAGCGCCGGGGAACTGAACACCGTCGCCTCCGCGCTCAGCTCCCCCGAAAATTCCCCGGGCGACGCGCTCAGCCCGCCGGCGAACGACACCGCGACGAAAGCCAGCGTCACCGCTCTCATTCGCAGATTCACGAAATGAACTCGCTCTTGAAATCAGCGCGCCCGGCGCAGGCTGTTCCGATCGAATTGCCGCGCCGTGAGTCCCACGCGAAAACGATACTCGCCCCAGAGCAGTTCCGTACTCTTGCCGGTCTGGTGGTTGACCATGCGCATGCGTTGCGCTCGCCAGAATTTTCCGCGATACTGGCGATAGCCCTCGTAGCTCAGAGTCTTAAGGGGCGCGCCCTTGCGATCGAAGTATTCGACTTTCTGGGGCCGATAGTGCTCGCGATCGAAATGCGCGATCTGCTTGCTATAGCCGGATTCGGAACTGACCGGAATGCGTTCGATCGAATAACAGGGCGTATCGTTCACGGCGCTTTCGCCTAAAAAGCGATACGAATATTTTTCGATCTCCTGGGTGCTGATATCTTCGTACGCGAATTCGCTGCCCATAAAGGGGCCCGACTTATTCTTCGAAGCGATGCGCTTCACGCGCTTGACCGACGGCAGATACAGCCACTGATCGTCGGGCCCGGTCTTATGCGTAAAACTTAAGAACGCGGTGCCCTTCACGTCGCCGGGACTCTGAAAGACGGTCAGGGTGCGATCGCCGTCGGCGGGCATTTCCATGCCTTTGACTTTCATCGCCCGCGAACTTTCCTGACCGAAGCGATTGCGCAGAACCATGGTCATCGACGTTTGATAGTCCTGCCAGCCGCTGTCCCGGCGATCCGCTTCTTTCGCGATTTCCAGACCGCGGTTTTGCGCCTCGGCGCGCAGCGCGATGCCGGAATCGGCCAGCAGAATGGTGCAGCACGCCATGGCCGCGATCCCGGATTTTAGTAGGGTGTTTCGAGTTGGTACTCGCATCTGTTCTCTCCTCAGGATGGATTGGTATCCTGAGAACGAACGCGATGCGCGAAATTAGACAGTCTGTGCGAAAAATATTGAAGCTATTCGAAAAAAATTCAGCGATCGACGAATGGCTCATTCGCGCGAAGCTTATCGCCGGAAGTCTTTTCGCCCAAAGTCTCTTCGCCCGAAGACTCCGGGCGAACCGAATCGAATAACGAAAAGACCTCTCGAATCTCGGCGCTGCCGCCGTATTCCAGAATCGGACAGCCGGCGGCGAGGGATTGGGCTTCTCTTTCGTCGGCGGCGCGGATCAGAAAAACACCCGCCACGGCGTTCGCTTCGCCGACGCAAGCGCCCGCTTCGATGATCTCGGTTTCGCGTACCGCGGAGCCGTCTGCGAGCTCCCCCGCGGGACGACGCGCCACCAGGCCCGAGGCTTCGTTCAGCTTAAGGCAGCTGATGTAAGCCCCGGCCTCGCGCAATTTCGCGGTCCACTCGAAATAACGCTTCATCAGTTCTTCGATGTTTCGCGGCGAAAGCTTTTCGTATTCCTCATCGCCTTCGCGCAGCAATAAAAGATAAATATTCACCCGCAATCTCCGTCGCCGTTCAGGATTTCCCGCACTTCGATGCTCCCGCCGAAAGCGATCAATGGACAGCCGGCGGCGATGCGACTCGCTTCTTCCAGATCCCGGGCGACGATATGATAAAATCCGGCGATGATCTCTTTGGTTTCCGAAAACGGCCCGTCAATCACCGGCTCGCCGTCGCGCTTGCGGGCGGTACTGCCGCCGTCTTCCGTGAGCTGCGCCGCCGCACGAAAGGCGCCGGAATCCCGCAGCGACCGGGTCCAATCGGCGAAACGACTTACGATGTCCGCGTGCAGTTCCGGGTTTTTGCGCGACTCCAGGCCATGATCACGTAATAGATAGATAAACTCTTTCATTCTGGTACTCCTTTTGAAAGACGATCGGCCGGCGTCCAATCAGACACATTCAGTCGAATTCTCCCAAAAAAATCGCGGATTTCCGAGAAAAACAGCATCCCGACTCCTTTCAATCAAACGAACACTCCGCAATGCGGCCGCGCAAGAAGCGCTGTTCGCCGGCGGCCCGCGAACGCTCTAACGCGCGTTCGTAGTGGATCTTCGCTTCCGGAAATCGTTCCAGGCGCCGGTAAAGATCGGCCGCGATGGCCGAAAACAGATGGTACTCCTGCAGGTACTCGTTCGACTCCAGGCCCTCGAGCACGGCAAGCGCGGCCTCCGGTCCGGCGCTATAAGACAGAGCGACCGCCCGATTCAGAGCGACAACCGGCGAGTGGGTCTCTTCTAAGAGCTGATCGTACAAACTCAGGATGCGCTCCCAGTCCGTCGCCTCGAAATCGGGGGCCATGGCGTGGCAGGCGGCGATGCCGGCCTGCAGATGGTAGGCCGAGACTTCGCGCCCATTCATGGATTTCTCCAGATTCTCCATACCGCGTTCAATCAAGCCGCGATCCCACAGACCGCGATCCTGTTCCGCCAGGGGGACGGGGGCGCCATGCGAGTCCAGACGCGCGGCTCCCCGGGAAGCCTGGAAAAGCATCAGCGCGAGCAGCGCGTCGACCTGCGAGTATCGACCGATATTACTGCGCTGAATCGCCGAAACCATCCGAATGGCGTCGAAACACAAATTGTGGCGTACCAGATCTTCGCCGGCGGTCGCGCTATAACCTTCGTTAAACATTAAATACAAAACGCTTAAGACGGCGTCCAACCGTTCGCGCAACTCGCCGATTTCCGGGAACTCGAATAGATAAAGCTTCACCCGTTCTTTGATCCGCGCTCGCGCTCGTACCGTAATTTTCTGTACGGCCGCTTCGCTTTTCAGTATCGCCCGGCCGATTTCGGCGTAGTTCAAGCCGCACAGAGTTTTCATGGTCAGAACAATACGCGAAAGCCGCGGTAAATCGGGATGACAGCAGACGAACATCATCTTCAGGAGATCATCTTCAATCGCGGATTCGTCGAAGGCCTGCGCCGGATCGCTTCGATCGCGGTCCGCCGACCGAAACGCGGCGGGAGCGGAACGCGCTCCTGGTAAATCGAAGCTCGCTTCGAAAGAATCCCCGGCGGACTCCGTATAGATACGATCGCGACGCAGAACGTCGACCATGGAATTTCGGGCCACGCGGAAAATCCATCCTCCCGGGTTTTCCGGCGGTCCCTGGTACGGCCAGCTCTTCAGGGCTTTGATCAACGCCTCCTGCAGCGCGTTTTCGGCCAGCTCCAGATTCTCCGGACCGTACATACGGGTCAGAACCGATACGACCTCCGCCGATTTTCGGCGAAAGAAATCGTCCACAACCTGGTCTATTGAAGCTTCGTGATCCATAGGCTGAACCGGTCGTCCGTTCTTAAGACGATTAAGCGGTCGCGAAGCGGACAACGTAAATCAAAAAATCGAGCGTAGATGTCCGCGCAGATCCAGCCAGCGAGTCAATCTGGCTTCGGGGTCGATTTCCAGAGCGTGAATCAGGATGGTCCCCGCCAGAGTCGTCACCGAGGAGCTGGCGATTCCGACCAGAATGGTGATCGCGATGCCGCGCAGAAGGGTGGCCCCTTCGCCGAAAACCAGCAAGAGCGGTAAAAACAAAAAGAGAATGGCTACATTCGCCTGCAATACCGGCACGATCTGCGACCGCAAGCGCACGGCCCGCACGAAGGCGCTCTGCGAATTTCCGGGTCCGGAGCCCGGGGAGGCGTACGACTTTAGCAGATACAGCGTTTGAATCGTGATGATGCCGCCCAGCAGAATCAGCCCGATGTACACCGGGATCGATATGGAATAATCGAAGACGTACAGGAACAACAATACCAGCACCACAGGCGGCGGCACAGTGATCGCGATCAAAAACGGCCGCACCAGCGACTCACTGTACGAAGCGAGCACGAAATAACCCAACAATAACGAGAACAACATGATGTACGTAAAGCGCTCCTGGGTTTCCAACAGATCCTTCAGGCCTTTGCCGAATTCCGTACGATAATTTTCCGGTAAACGTATGCCCGCCAGGAGCGCCTCCAGATCCGCGATCAATTCCGATTGGTCGATGTCCCCGAAGCGCAGCGAAAAACTGAGCGTTCGTTTTTTATTCTTGCGATAGATCTTCACGGGCGCCTCGCCCATATTGACCCGCGCGATTTCGGGTAGCGGCACATAACGTCCGGAGTTGTTTTTAAATCCGTACGCTTTGATATCTTCCAGATTGCGACGAAAAACGTCCTTAAAACGAATGCGAACATCAAGTTCACGATTGCGTTCCAGATATTTCGTGGCCACACCGCCCTGAATTCCGAAGCGTACCAGCCGCCCGACCCGATCCGGACTGATTCCGGCAGTCTCCGCTTTAGAACGATCGATTATAATGCGGGCCTCCGGACGCGGCGGCTTGTATCGCAACACCATACTGTTCACGCCGTCGAGCTTCGCGGCCCGCCCGGCGATCTCTTTGGTGATTCGATCCAATTCCGGGAGTTCTTCGCCCAAAACGTCGACCGACATTTCGCCCGTCATGCCGGCGCCGGATCCCGCGTCGAAATAAACGAAGGCCGGCTCCAGATCGCCGGCCGTGGTCTCCAGATAGTCCAGATATTCTTCGGAAGGATCCACGCCCTCTTCGAGTTCAATCGTTAACGTAGCCTGGGAAGCTTCGATGCGACTCGTAATCTGTTTCACCCCCGAGGCCGCCGCCAGTTTATTCTCAACTTCCTGCGCGGTCGTATTCGTCGTCTCGAAAGATGTCCCGGACGGAAACTCCACGCGGCCGGTGACCTGGCGTTCCTCTAAAGGATTCATGAACTCCTGTCGGGAGCATTGATAGGCGATGAGACCCAGCAATAAAAACGCGCCATACCGCATGAGCCAGCGGCGCGGATCCGAGAGTACGGAGCGCGCCAGACGCAGTGCGAATCCCGGAAGGCTGCGATGAATGAGGTGATGGAAAGCACCCCTGACGGTCGGCAAACGGGCGCGCAAGCCCGACAGCCCGGAATGCAGCGCGGGCGGCGCGAATCGCGACAGGCGTGCGATATATACGTTTTCGCCGGTGGAACTGCGGTTCAGAAAAGCGAAGCTCACGGGTAGAATCGTAAAACCGAAAAGCGCGACGGCGCTGATTGAAAACAGGATCGCGATCGCCAGGCCGCCATAGATCAATCGCATCTCCGGTGCAGCGAAGACCAGCGGCGCAAACACCGCCGCGAATAATAAAATCCCGGCGACGATTTCGCCGGCCAGGTTTTCGACGGCTACGGCGTCGCGATGATTTCGCGCGACGGAGATCAAAAGCACCAGAAAGAGAAGCGAAATGCCGGCGCTCAACAGCATACCCGTCATCGAAACCAGATTGTAGTCATAACCCAGCAAAAACATCAAAAACGAACAGACTGTGAGCGAAGCGGGAATGGCGAGCACCATAAAGATCCCGATCCGCGCGGGAAATCCAAGCAGCAGGAGCGCCGCGAAGCAGAGCGCCGTCCCCGCGGTCCCGGCCATCAATATATTGCGCACGGCCCTTCGAATGATCTCGGACTGATTGTAGATCACCAGAAATTTCAGATCGCTTTTGCGTAGCTCTTCTAATTCGACCGCCACATCATCCGCAATCTGTAACAAATTGGCCGTCGACGATTTGTGAATATAGACGCTGACCCGCTCTTCGCCGTTGAGACGCGAGGCCGAGTCCTGTTCGCGATAGGCGTAATCCACGCGAGCCACGTCCTCCAGACGCACCGTGCCGCCGGACTTCGGCGAATCCAGAGTCAGGCGGCGAATGGGTCGCAGGCCGTCGTAACGCCCTTTGAAATATACGGGCAATCGTCCGCCGTCCTGGTCGATACGCCCCACCGCCAGATTCACGTTGTGCGCCTGCAGCAAGCCCATGATCTGATTCATGGTAATGCCGTGAGCGTCCAGCGCCTGTAGATCGCAGTCGACGAGGATTTCCCGAATGCGGCCGCCGGCCACCATGATATCGCTCACGCCTTCGATGCCTTCGAAGGCTTTTTTCACTTCGCGGTCGGCGATTTCGCGCAGCTCTTCCAGGTCCTGGCTGTCACTTTCGAGTACGACGATCAGCACCGGGCGCTGGTCGGGATCATAACGCAATAGAGTCGGCTTTTGCACTTCGCGCGGGAAGCCCGACGCGACCAGGTCGACTCGCTCGCGAATTTCCAGGGACTTCAAATCCAGATCGGCGTCGCGTTCAAATTCAATATTGATGCGCGATTTGCCCTCTTCGGAAACGGAGAAGATCTGCACGATGCCGCCCACCGTCGAAATGGTCTGTTCGAGGGGCCGGGTGATTTCTTCTTCGATTTTATCGGGGGTGACGCCGTAATATTCCACTTCGAGGGTCAGGCCGGGATAGGCCGTCACCGGAAAGAGCGACACGGGAATGCGCGCCACGGCGATGAAACCGAGAATCAACAGGCCGCCGATGCCCATCCACACAGTGATCGGCTTTTCGCGGCAGGCGGCGACGAATCCCGGACCGGAATGCTCGTCCGGCGGACCTGAATGTCCTCCGGGGCCGCCGGAAAAGGGTTTATTCACGCGTAACCGCCTGCGGAAACTGGCGCACATTGCTTCCGGTTTCGCGCTGTTCTTTTCGCAAGATCGCGTAGAACAACATGGGAATCAGAAATAACGATAGAAAAACCGAAGTTAAGAGCCCGCTGATCACGGCGATGGCCATCGGAGACTGAAACTCCGTGCCCTGACCCAATTCCAGCGCGATGGGTAATAAACCGAGCAGCGTCGTGCCGTTATTCATCAGAATCGGGCGCAGAACCACCGCGCCGGAATCGAGCACCGCGTTTCGCAACGACTTTCCTTCCCGCTGGAGAATCTCGACGTACTCATAAAAGAGCGCCGCGTTATCGACGACGATGCCCACCAGCAGGATGATCCCGGTAAAAGAACTGATATTCAGGCTCTTGCCCGTAAGCAGCAGGGCCGGCGTGATGCCGATCATCACGAGCGGAATCGTCACGAGCATCACCAGCGGCAGTTTGAGCGATTCGAATTGCGCCGCGAGCACCATGTAGATCAAAAGCGCCGCCAGCAAAAAGGCGAACATCAGCTCGCGAAAATTCTTTTCGATTTCCTCTTTTTCGCCCGCGAAGTTGATATTGTATCCCGGCGGCAGACGGACCCGGGTGATATAATCCTCTACTCCCGCGAAGACATCGTTGCGATTGCCCTCCGCCGTCAGTTCGCCGGTTATGCGGTTGATGCGGGACTGGCCCGATCGAAGCACCGAGGTGAAGCCCATCTCTTCTTCAATCGACGCGAAGCTGGAAATATAAACGCTCTTGCCTTCGTTCGATTTCACCAGCATGCGATCCAGATCGTTCCGCGATCGCCGATCCGACTCGCGCAAGCGCAATCGCACGTTAATCTCTTCGTCGGCCACCCGCAAGCGGGTCACCACGGATCCTTTGATCGCCGTTCGAAAATAGCGGGCCAGAAAATCGTGCGAAAGATCGAAGACCGCCATCCGGCCGCCGTCGAAACGGACGTGAATTTCGCGACTCCGGTCCTGCATCGAAGCCTTCACGTCCGTCAGCCCCTGCACATCGGCCAGATCGTCGGTAACCCGGTTGCCGATATCGCGCAGGACTTCCAGATCGTTACCGCTCAGTTCGAGGGTTACGGCGCGGGCGTCCGGAGACAGCAGGCTGCCGAGGACGTCTTCGCTCATATGAATGTCCACCCGAATATCTTCGCGAATCCGAATGCTGTCGCGCAAGCGCGCCACAACTTCGCGGGTGGGCGCGGAGCGTTCTTCCGCCAGCACCACGCGAATCGTGGCCTGGTGCGTGCCCACGTCGCCGCCTTTACGGGCCATCAATTCGTCTTCGTCGTAACCGATGCGCGAAATAACGTGTTTGATTTCAGATTCGCGAGTCAGCATATCTTCGATCAGGCGTACCGTCTCGGACGTGGACTCCAGCGACGACCCTTTGATATTTTTTACGCTGATTTCGAATATGCCGTTGTCGACCGGCGGGGTCGATTCGCGTTCGACGAAAAATAAGAGCCCGCCGGCGCCCAGCAGCGCGACGAATACGGCCGCGTAAACCGGCGCGGGGCGTTCCAGCGCTTTCGCCAGTCGATTGCGATAGGCTTCGTCCAGCCGTAATTCGAACGCCGCGACCCGGCGAAAGAAAAGCGATTCGAAAATTCCGCCGGGTCCCGCGTCGCGTCCGTCGCGCCCGCGGTCGCTGCGTAACGAGGACAGCATGGGAATCAAAGTCAGCGCGACGATCAGGCTGACCGCGTTGGAATAGGTCACCGTCAGCGCCATTTCACCGAATACGACGCCTACAACCCCTTCGAGAAAGATAATCGGCAAAAAGATGATAATCGTCGTGAGTACAGCGGAAGTCACTGAACCGGAAACTTCCGCCGCGCCCCGCAGGGCCGCGTCCCGGGGCGACATACCCACTCCGATATAACGTTCGATGGCCGCGAGTACAACATTGCCCGCATCGAATAAGATGCCGATGCCCATCGTCAGGCCGCCCAGAGTCATCATATTCAAACTCAGGCCCTGCAGATGCATGAACAGGAAGGTCGTGATAATGGAAATCGGCAGAACCGTGAGCAGAATCAACGGGCTCGAACTATTGCGCAAAATCAGAATCAACGCGCAAAAGGCGAGCATCCCGCCCACGATCAGGTCCTGAATCAGGCTGTCGATGGAGTCGCGTACAAACAACGACTCATCAAAGACTACCGCCATATCGGCCTGCTCGCCGAAGGTTTCGCGGATCACGTCGAATTCGCCTTTCACCCGATCGGCGACTTCAACCGTATTCTTGCCGGCTTCTTTGTAGACCGAAACAATGACGCACTCCTGGCCGTTGTAGCGCGCGACGCCGGTCCGCTCGCGATAGCCGTCGGTAATCTGAGCCATATCGGAAAGTCGAATGGGCACGCCCGATTGTCCGCGACTGACGATGGTGCGGCCGATATCGTCGATCTTCGCGTACTCGCCGATCGTTCGAATCAGGACGTCCATGCCGCCCATGGGGATGTGTCCGGCGGGATAGTTGATATTCGAAGCGCTGATCGCGTCTTCCAGTTCCTGCAGCGAAAGCTGGTGGGCCGCCAGGCGATCGTGGTCCACGTCGATCAGAACCTCTTTTTCGTAACCGCCGGAGAACTGTACGAGTGCGACGCCGTCGATGCGATCGAAATAGCCTTTTACTTCCGTCGTTAAGAAGTGGCGCAAATCGCGATGCTCGCTGATGCCCGTGGGAAAAAACGCGAGCTCCATAAAGGGCGCCTGAGACGGATCGAATTTCGTGACGACCGATTTACTCGCGTCCTCCGGCAAGATGCCCCGAATCAAGTCGACTTTTTCGCGCACTTCCATGGCCGCGAAATCCACGTTCGTGCCCCAGGAAAACTGTATTGTAACGAAAGACACGCCTTCGATCGATTCGGAAGTGATGCGGTCGATGCCGCTGACCGTGCCGACCGCGTCGGTAATCGGACTCGAAATCAGATTTTCGACTTCTTCCGGAGACGACTGCGGATAGATCGTAACGACCGTCAAACGCGGGAATTCCAGGTCCGGCAGGAAATTGACTTCCAGATCGCGAAAGGAAATCAAGCCCATCAACACCAGGCCGAGAAAGAACATGGAAGTCGTCACCGGACGACTTACGGCGAATTTTTGCAGCAATCGCATCGCGTTTAATTTCGGAACGCTGCAGCGTTATAGATGCGTATAGTCCGGCGTGATCGTCACGCCCTGGTACAGCTGCGAAAGCTTTTCGACCGCGACGACCGCGCCTTCTTCCAGGCCTTCCAGTATCTCTATATTGTCGTCGAACTGGCGGCCCGTAACGACCTCGACCCGAAAGGCTTTATCTTCACGCACGACGAAAACCCAGGCTTTATCTTCGTTACGGGGAATCACCGCGTCCGATGGAACGAGAATGCGCTCTTCCGGAGCTCCGGTCGCCACCCGCGCTCGAATAAACATGCCCGAACGGAGGCGATGGTCTTTATTATCGACGACGCCTTTGACTTCGGCGGTATGCGTTTGCTGGTCGATAATCGGTTTGATGATCTGAACGGTCGCGACGAATTCTTCTTCGGGATAAACGTCTACGGCGAAGGCGATCTTCTGGCCCTTGCTGATATTTTTCAGATCCGATTCGCGGATATTAATCGTCGCGTAGACTCGATCGTCTTCGATCAACACTAGAATCGCCTGCTCCGCGCTTTCGGCGCTGCCGCCGCTGACTTCTTCGCCGACGCTTTTATTGCGCACGGCGACGATGCCGTCAATCGGCGAAACGATCGTCATTTCATCTAAAAGCCGCCGCGTACTGTACAGGTCTTCCCGGGCGGCGTGCACCCGCGACTCGGCGACTTCGACCGACGCTTTTTCCGTGAGCGTATTCAGCTCGGCGTACGCGGACACCTTACCGCGGCTGTCCGACGGAACCGGAATGCCGCGCTTGCGCAAATCCTCCGGGCGAAAGCCGATCTTCGCGATTTCGAGATCTTTTTTCGCGCTCAGATAGCTCGCCTCGGCGGATACCAGTTCCTGCCGTACGGTTTCGAATTCCTCGCGACTGATGCCGCCTTCCGCGAAGAGCGTCTTCTTGCCTTCGTACGTAAATCGAGTTTTCTTCAGGCTGGATTGCAAATCGCGAACGGTCGTTTCGCGCTTTTCGATCTCTTTCACCCGGCCTTCCACCGAAGATTTCGCGCGCATATACTCTTCTTGAGCCAGCTTTAATTGCGACTCCGCCGCCGCCAGGGCCGCCTTCTGTTTGCGCAGCTCCAATTCCAGCGGTAGACGTTCGATCTGCACGAGAGTCTGTCCCCGACGGACCCGGTCGCCCGCTTTGACCGTAATCGATTCGATTCGGCCGGCGGTCTTCGAAGAGATGCTTACTTTTTCGTAGTATTCGATCGAACCCAGAGCTGAGAGTTCCGGCACGACGTTGGACTTTTTGAGTTTGAGAACTTTTATATGAATATCATCGAGATGGATGGCTTCGCCGGGCCCCAGAATAGCGAGCACCGTATTCAAACGATTGCGCCAGGTCTCCGGTAAAAATCCGCTCGCGAAGTACAGACCGCCAAAGAGCGCGAGCGCCAGCAAGCCGAGCGCGGCCAGCTTGCCCGCATGGCGTCCCAGTCCGCCGGCCAGCGCCAGCAACGGCGGCGCAATCCAATCCAGCAGGCGCCGGGCGAAACCCGCGGCCCGACGGGCTGCATCGGTGGCGATTTCAGCGGCCGCCGCAGCGTCGAGCGGTTGCGCTTCGACTGTGCGCGTGCGGCCAGGCCCGGCTGAAGTTTTTCGCGTGGAAGCGCGGGTTCCGGGAGCCGATCGCTCCTGGCCCGGCTTCGGTTGTCCGGGGGAATTCGCGGCTCCGGGCAAAGGCGCGTTCGCGCCGGAAGCCGGATTCGCACGACCGCGCGAGTCCCGGCCCCCCGGCGCGTCCTCTGTACCTTCCCGGCGTTCCGACGGAAAAAACGAAAGCTCGGGCATGCCCGACCAGTCGTTTTCGTTCTGGGACATCATTGAGCGGCACCCTGAAAGCAAGCCGGACGCCCGCAGCCGTCCAGTTCGTACTGTTTGATTTTGCGAATCAGAGTACCGCGATTCATCTGCAGCATGCGCGATACCTGCGATTGGTTGCCGTGACACTGTTCGAGGACCGACTGCAGAAGACCGCGCTCGAAATTGTCGACCTGCTCCTGGAAGGTCGGAACCGGACCGCCTTCATACTCCGAACGCGCTTCCCCCGTAAAGGCTGCGAGGTCTTCGTAGCGAATGTTCTGACCGGGCGCCTGGATCAGAGCGTTCAGCAGCGTACTCTGGAGCTGACGCACGTTCCCCGGCCACGCGTAAGTCTTTACGTACTCGACGGCCCGCGCGTTCAGGGCGCGCTCCAGTTTGTATTCGTTCGAATATTCTTTGAGGAAGGCCCGGGCCAGCGGTAGAATGTCTTCGCGCCGTTCGGCGAGAGTGGGCATCACCAGCATAACCGCGCCCAGTTGATTCCGGCACTCGACTTCGAAGCGATCGTCGGCGGGTAGCGTCAACACCAGTCGCGCCTGCGCGGCGGCCGCCGATTCGGAGCCGCATACTTCGCACAAGAAAGCCAGCAGCTTAAAGCGCAGCGCGGGTTCCAGGTCTTCCAGGTGATGCACCCAGAGCGTACCCTGTCGGGCGCTGTACAATTTTTTCCTCAGCAATCTGCGCCAGATATCGTCTCCGGCGCTTTCCCCGCCGCCGGCTCCGACCAGAGCGCGACAGTTCAATTCGATCAAGGGCGCTCCCGCGGCGCCGCGCTGGCTATTGCGATGCACGTATTCCACCAGGCGCGATTTGCCGGTGCCCGGCGCTCCGGCGACGATCACCGGCACGGGCAACTTCGCCACCAGCTCGGCGCGGTGCAGCAGGAACTGCATCGCCCGCGATTGATAGATCGGTTGATTTTTTTCGGGAATCTCGCCGGTCGACGCGGCGGGATACACCCGCACGCGCGGTGCGGACTTGCTAATCCGGTCGGCGGTTTTTTGGGCCCCGCCGCTTCGGCTGAGGTCTTTGAGTCGAGCTTCCGCGTCTTCGTAGCTGTAGTTGGCCGCGGCGCCGGCTGACACTTCGACCAGTTCGTGATCGATGCCTTCTACTTCTGCAGTCGACTCTCCGTTTGATATATATGCGTATTCCATAGCTCCATCCTCCTGGGTGTTAGTGGGAAAGGATCGATCGCCTGAAGAGCGGAATCGCAGGCGCACAATGCGCTTCGCGAGCCGTCGAAAATTAAGCGATACGACCCTGAACAGGGGAGGAAGAAGCGTCTGACGCTTCGCTCGCAGTGGAGGTGGCGCGTCTTAGATGACAGATAAATTCGATAGTAAAATTGCTGCGCGCGTCAAGACCGGCGGCGCGGGCCTCGCTGGCGATCGCAAGCCGATGGTCCTGCCGGGCCAATGCCGGATTCGCGGGCGCCAGGAACTCCGGCAGATGATTGCCCTGGATCAAGCGCGGTTGCACCGCGCGTTTCGACAGGCGGCGATCCGGATTCAGAGCCAGATTGAAAATGCCGTCGGCGTGGATCCCTCCGCCGAGCGGGCTCGCATCCGCGGTTTCCAGACCGAAGCGGGCTTTCTGTCGCAGCAGCCGGGAGCGATGATCCACTCCAACCAGCGCCAGGAAGCGCTCCTCCGCGCGTTCGAATTCGCGTACGACGAAGAGTTCGTCCGCGGCCGTTACCGGTATTAAAGCCCGGGAAAGCAAGTCGTGAGATTGCGCGGAGCCCGCATTCGGGGCGCGGAGAGCGGAGAGGTCAGAGAACAGCCGGTCGCTCGCTCCCGCGGCGACCATCGATCCCAGCAGGAGCCCCGCCAAAGCCAGAGCGATACCGGCAGAGCGGCCGGCCACGCGAATACGCGCAGATCCCGGGGCCCGGATGTTTCCAATGCTGGCAGACAGAGAACCACCGAGTTTACGGCAGGCCTGTCGGTGACATCGGGCTGTTATTTGACGCAGCCACTGCATGAACTTAGAACAAACACTGTATTTTTTATTCCACGAATCGTATTCGCGAATATTTGTTACAAATACGTGAGTGATTGTGCATCATCTGCAAGCACTTTTTTGAAATCGCGCGCCTGATGCATGCTGGAAGGCGGGCCAATGCGATACAGGGGTACCTCTATTCGGCGACCCGCCAGGCGCAACCTCCGCGCAATCGGCCGCCATCGAGCCGCCAGCATCGCGCCAGGCGGACGTCGACGCCCTACTGCTGGCGAGATAGTGCGATTTCTTTCTGCAATTGGGGGTCCTCCCCGCCCAACAGCTGGGCGGTCTGGAAGTGGCGCTCCGCCTCTGTGTTCAAATTCAGCTCGCGATAGATTCGTCCGATCTCCACGTGAATCAGGGCGATTTTTTTGCCTTTCTGAACGGCCGCCTGGTAGGCCGCCAGAGCTTCCGAAGTCTTACCGCCTTTTCGCAAGATGCGGCCCTGCACGTAAATCGCGTCGATGTGCGTGCTGTCTTTGGAAAGGATCAGCTGAATATTGTCCAGCGCCTGCTGGTGAGTCGACGGATCCAGGCTCTGCACGCGAGCGAGCCAGTAGCGCGCGTCGAGATTGTCGCCTTCGTCGTCGACGGCCTGTTCGAAAAAGATCCGCGCGCGATCGATGCGTCCGCCGAAGAAATGAATCTTACCGGCCATGATCCTGGCGGGCACGAAACCCGGATGCGAATCCAGAACGCGCTCGAAGGTTTCGAGGGCCGGTTCCATCTGGCGCTCGAGATACAAACGGTTGCCTTCGACAAATTGTTCGCGCGACTCGGAACCGAGCTCCGCGCCGCCGCACTGGGTCAGCAGGACGCCGCAGGCGACCGTCGCGGCCAGAAGCGCGCGCCGAGGGATTCCGCGCCGCTGGTGTGCGCTTGATTCATTAGTGTTCAATGTCATAGTATTTGTCAGAGTTTTACTTAGTTTGATAATAGCGCCGATTCATTTCAGCACTTGAATGGAAATCGCTTCAACGACTTCTTCGCAAACGTCGCGAAGTATATTTGGAGCCGCCAGAGTTTCGCCGCGAATCAGAAACGATACGACGCCGATGCGTTCGCCGGTACGTCCATAAATTTCAAGAAAAATTAAAGTGTTTTGTTCGCTGTCCAGCAGATCGCCCGATTCCGTTCTGCCGATCGAACCCTGCAGAAAAAAATCGGCCGGGTGTTCTTTAAAGAAATCCGCGATCTCCTGCTTCGAGTACTGGCGACGGCGCCTGGTCAGTTCGCCTCCAGACGCCGCGATTTCGGCCGGCGGTTTCTGCCCGGCCACGTCCTGCAGATACTCCGGCAACAGATCCGAAACGGAATCGGATGCCCGTTTTTTATCCCCGGCCTGGGCCAGATATTCCAGCAGGCCGCCTCGTGGACCGCCGCCCGCCGGCAGAAATTGTGCATGCACGACCGGCGCGCCGTCGTCATCGCCGGTCGGCTCCGCCTCATTCGCCGGCGGGGTTTCGACTTCGGTTTCACTTTCCGATTCGTTGTCAGGAACCGATTCCGCTTCGTCTTCTGGAACGGGCGACGTTTCGAATTCGCCCGCCGGTTCCGCGTCGTCTGTCAACGGCGGCGTTTGTTGCTGGCTTTCCCCTGCCGGAGGCGTTTCGCTTTCCAAATCGCCCTGGGTTTCGCCTTCGAGTGCGCCGGGCGTTTCGCCTTCGCGAGCCGGCTCCGCGGCTTGTTCCGGCTGCCGCCGCGCCTCCGATTCGTCCGTTGCGGCGGGATCGGCGGTCCCGGAATCGTCCTGCGCTTCCGGCGTTTTCCGTTTCGGGCTATCCGACTGTTCGGATTTCTTTTTGGGTTTCGCGTCGCTTTCGTCTTTCGCCGGGGTATCCAGGTCTCGCGCGCGCAGGGTATCGTATCCCAGACGCACGAGCTCGAAGTCGAGCATGTCGACGAAATTCTGCGTCGTGAACGGGCTATAACGCGCGTCGCGGTTTTCGATGGGACCGATTGCCAGCACCCGCGCCGTCGTTTTCGGAACCGCGATTTGGATATCGCCGCCCATACACGCGCCGCCGCCCGTCATCGCCACCAGCGTACAGCCGGCGAGACTCGCCAGCCAGCGCCGTCGCACTGAATCAGCAGGACGCGTTCCGTAATTTCCCGGCATAGTCTTTTGCTCCACTGTATACATTTCAGTCGCTTTCCAATCAGTCGCCTTCAAAGACGAAGAAGAAGTTAGCCGGCAGGGTTTCGCCGCTCGCATCGCGCGCGGAGCGTTCGACCTCGATCGAATAGAGCGGCAAGCCGCCCACCGCCGGCGTATTCGTCGGTCCCAGGTCCAGATCGCCGCCCCCGAAGCCGGAAGCGCCGCCGCAGTTCACGGCTTCCTGCGCCGCGAAGTGCAAGGTTACGACGCGATTGCCGTCGGTCCAATCCGCGCGACCCAGCTGGATCGTATGAATGGGAGGCGAAAGCCGCCGCAGGCGAATCGCGTTGATCGTCGCGCCGGTGTCCATCGGCTTGTTAAAGATGATGCGAAAATTGTCTTCGGGCCGGCCGAGGCCGCAGGGTGTGTCCTGCCCCTGGAAGACGTAGTTCACCGGACTGCGAATCGGCAGATCCGCGTCCCACCAGCAGGCGCCGGCGGTCCAGGTGCGAACACCCACGGCGGTGCCGTTGTCGCCGAAGCTATCGCATCCCGCCCCGTGACTCTCAACGCCGATCGCGTCGACTCGCGGCGATGTGTTTTCCGCGACGAATGACAGCGCGAACTGCAGGGCGATGTTATTGCCGCCCGCGTCCTGCGCGCCGGTGCCGACGGTCAGGTTGTGCGAAGAGCCGCTGTCGAATCCGGAACCGAGCGGAGTGATGCGCATGAGATTCGGCGCGGGCCAGCTGATGGCGTAGGTCGCGCTGGTGATATTCACAGCCGAGGCGGTCGCGCCCTGGTTCATCGGTTCGGAGAACTGAATTTCGATCGGCGTCGCGCGACATACGTCGTTGGTCAGAGTACCCGCGCCCACGATGGCGTCATTGGGCGGCGCGACGCAGGCGTCGGCCCCCGCGTTGGGTTGCTCGAAGCGCACCTGCACGACCGTGGGCGGCGTGGCGTCCAGCCCCCCGGCGATAAAGCTGCCGCTCACCGCGCTCTGCAGCTTGTGCCCCTGCAGATCTTCGACCTGGGTGCTGAGCTGCACTTCGTAGCGCCGGTTGGGATCGAGCGCGCGATCAGGGGTCAGAGTCATGACGTTGCCGACCCAGTTGAATGTCCCGTCGACGCGCGGCGAAATCGAAAAGGCGTTTTCGGTCGCGGTCTGATTCATGGGTTCGGTAAAGACGACCGAGATCGCGTTGTTATTCGGACAGGCGTTAAAGATATTATTCGTCAGCATATCCGTCGCAGCACCGCCGCTGCAGGCTCCCGCCCCCGTGCCCACGTTGATCGAAGTCACGCCGGGATAACCACCGACCGCGGTCGTATTAAAAAAGCGCGTAAACGAACTCGCGACGGTATTGCCGGCCAGGTCTCGCGCGCCGTTGCTGATCGAGACGCGGTACTGCGTGGTCGGGTCCAGGGCCTGGGTGGCGACGAAGCGTAAGTTATTGCCGGCGAAGGTTATGATTCCCGACACATTCGGGCTAATCGAGAACGCGGAAGCGGTCGCCGCCTGATCCATGGGTTCGGAAAACTGAACGTTGATCAAAGCGCCGGCGCCGGTGCCGCCGTTGTCGGTGCAGACATTATTCACGAAACCGGCCACCAGGGATTCGCTGCCGTTCCCGTCGCAACCCGCGCCCACCTGGTCGGAACTCAGATTATTGATCGTGGGAGCGACGATATCGGGCGGAGTCCCGTCGCCGGTCGAAGCGTAGAGTATATCCGGAACGGCCAGGCGATTGCCCGCCAGATCCTGGGCGTTCGTTGAGATGGTGATCTGATACTGTTGATTCAGGGTCAGCGCTTGAGACGGCACGAACTCCATGCTGGTACAGGTCGACGGGTTCGGAATCTGACAGCCCGCCGGCAGCCAGTTGATCGCTCCCTGCACCTGCGGGCTGATCGAGAAGGCCCCTCCGGTCACCGCGGGATCCATGGCTTCGCTGAAATTGACCCGAATGCGTTGCTGGCCGCCCAGAAAACACAGATCGCCGATTAAATTCGTGAGCGTGGTTTCATTGTCCGCGTCGCAATCGCCGAGCACGTCGCCCTGAATCGAAGTCACGGTCGGTAGAGTCGTGTCGCTGCCGATCGTAAACGAAAACGAATAGGCCGCCGGCAATGTCAGTCCGGCCGCGTCCCGGGCGTTCTGATTGATCGTGACGGTATAGGTCGTCGCGTTCAACCAGGACTGGATCGGCGTAAAGGTCAGACGACTGCTGTTGCCGGCGCAGGTGCCCTGGGTGCTGCCGCAGGCCGGCGCCGTATCCCAGACTTTGTTGCCGTTTAAGGGCGGGCTGACGCTGAAGGCCCCGTCGGTCGTGGAGATATCCATGTCCTCGCTGAAGTGAATGATGACCGGACTGTTGACGTTGCCGGCCACGTTGCTCGAACAAACCCCGATGGCGTTGCGCAGGCCGTCCGCGGGAAAGGCGGTCAGAGCCGGCTGGCCGACGGCGCAGCTCGCGCCGAGCTGAACGCGGCCGTCCTGGGTCACGACATTCGGCGGCTCCGGATCCTGACCGGTCGTAAACGAAAACACGTGCGGCGCGCCCATCTGGTTGCCCGCCGCGTCCTGGGCCTGGCCGGCGATGCTCACCGAATAGGTCACGCCCACCTGCCAGGGTTCGTTCGGCGTAAAGATCATCCGGTTTTCGTTTTGCGTACAGGTGCCGTCCGCCGGCACGCAGGCCGCCGAGTTGACCCAGGCTTTGGAACCATTAATGCCCGGACTGATATTAAAGGCGGCGTCGACGCTGCCGATGTTCATGTCTTCGTTGAAGTCGATGATGATCTGCGAATTCGCATCACCCGGCACGGCGTTCGTGCACACATTCATCTTATTTCGCAAACCCTGGGCCGGATCGAGAGCGGTCGCGAGCTGGCTGCCCGCCAGGGTACAGCTGCCGGCGTTCGCGACGCGGCCGTCCTGCATGACGACTCGCGGTAGATTGGGGTCGGTGCCGATCGTAAACGAAAAGGCGACCGGCGCCGACATCTGATTACCCGCGGCGTCACGCGCGCTCTGTTGAATATTTACGGTGTAGGTCGTCGCGTTCTGCCAGGGTTGCACCGGCGTAAAAGTCAGGCGACTCGTATTCGCCGCGCAGGTTCCCTGGGTCGTTCCGCAGGCCGGCGCCGCGTCCCAGACTTTGTTGCCGTTGATCGGCGGACTGATGGTGAACGCTCCGTCGGTCGTGGAGATGTCCATGTCTTCGCTGAAATGTACGACGACGGGACTGTTGACGTTGCCGCCGACCAGACTGGAACACACGCCGTTCGCGTTGCGCAAACCGGTGCCTGGAAAAGCGGTCAACGCGGGCTGGCCCGCCACGCAACTGCCGGCCAGCTGGACCGTACCGTCCTGAGTAACGACGTTCGGCGGCTCCGGATCCTGACCGGTCGTAAACGAAAACACGTGCGGCGCGCCCAACTGGTTGCCCGCCGCGTCCTGCGCGCCGCCGCCGATGCTGACCGTATAGGTCGTGCCCACCTGCCAGGGCTGGTTCGGCGTAAAGGTCATGCGGTTTTCGTTTTGCGTGCACGTACCTTCGGCGGGTACGCAGGCGGCCGAAGCGGCCCAGGCTTTCAGCCCGTTGATCGGGGGACTGACATTAAACGCCGCGTCCACGGTGCCGATGTTCATGTCTTCATTGAAGTCGATGATGATCGGCGAATTCGTATCGCCGGGGACCGCGCTGGTGCAGACGTTCAATTTGTTGCGTATGCCGTACACCGCATCGACTGCGGTGGCGAGCTGAGAACCCGCCAGAGTACAGTTGCCCGCGTTGCCCACGCGGCCGTCCTGTACGACCACCCGCGGTAAATTCGGATCCTGGCCGACGGTAAACGAAAAGACGTGCGGCGCGCCCATCTCGTTGCCGGCCGCGTCGGCGGCGTTGGGCTGCAGGCTCACGGTATAGGTCGTCGCGTTTTGCCAGGGCTGCACCGGCGTGAAGGTCATGCGGCTGCCGTTCGCCCCGCAGGAACCGTTGGTGATGCCGCAGGCCGGGTTATTCGCCCAGGTTTTGTTGCCGTTGATCGCCGGACTGATGCTGAAGGCCGCGTCCACCGTGGCGATATCCATATCTTCGCTGAAATCCAGGATCACCGTCGAAGGCGTATCGGTGGCGGCGATGCCCGAACAGATCCCGTTGGCGTTACGCAGACCCGTCGCCGCCCCGTACACCAGCAGGGCCGACATGCCCGGAGTACAGCCCGCGATATCCACCTGCCCGTCCTGGGCGGTGACCAGGGGCCGTTCGGATTCAGTGCCGACGGTAAAGCTGAAAGTAATGGGATCGGTCATCTGGTTTTCCGCGATGTCCCGCGCGGTTTCAGCCACGTTCACCACGTAAGTAATGCCGTTTTCCAGTCGATCGCGAGGACGGAATTCCACTCGCGAATCGTTATTGCTCCAGACGAAGGCGCCGACCAGGTTCGGAATCACGTTGACGCTGCGTTCGACCGAACCGCGATCCATGCTTTCGTTGAATTGGATGACGATCGGCGATTCGCGACAGACGTCGACGGAATTGGAGCCGGTGTTGGGATAGACGTCCTGGAAGATGTCGGCCGGCAGGCAACCGGTGGCGTTTTTACGCGCGGACGCCCGCAGAATAAACGGAGGCGAAAGCTCGTTGCTGGTCGAAAAGCTGGCGTTGTACTGTTCTTCGAGGTCTACGCCGTTCGCGTCTTCGCAATCCTGGGTCAGCGAAACGATATAGGTTTCGCCCCCGCGAAATTGCCGCGAAGAGGTGAAAATCATTTCGCTCGCGGTAAAGTCGAATACTCCGGGCAGCGGCGGCTGGATGGTGAAAGCCCCGATGCATTTCTGTTGTTCGATGCGTTTATTGAATGTCAGAATGACTGGCGAGTCTTTATGAACGCCGCGCTGGCCCGGGGCGGGCAACGAACCGGTCACCCGCGGCGGATCTTCGCCGCCGCCGACGACGGGCAGGAAATCCGCGAAGGCGTCTTCGACGGCCTTACACGAGGCGAAGGCGCTCAGCGAAACGGCGACGCAAAGCCACAGAGCGGCGCGCAGCGCGCGGCCCGCCCCCGGGCGAGTTCTCCCGACGTGATTCGCCCGTGAGTTTGCACTCATATTCGCTTTGAAATTCACAGTTGTGTTTTGCGTGTTCATAAGCCTGTACCTATTCGATTTCAATTCGATTCAAAAGACCGTCGCGCAGCTCTTCGTCTTCGTCTTCGTCGTCGGCGGGCGGCGCGCCGTCTTCGCCTGATTCGTCCGCGCGGCCCTCGATCTCTTCGATCAAACGCTGGCGCGCTTCGGCGTCGAAGTCTTCGGGTTTGACGTTCAGCGGGCTCGCGAAATCGATTTGCATGCGCGACAGGAGCGTATTGCCGTTGCCGGGATCGAATTCGTAAGATTCGAGCGCTCCGGGATCCATACCCGCCGCGAATTCCAGCTCCAGCCCGGAGGTCAAAAAACGCGCGAGGGCGTCGACCAGGTCTTCCTGCGCCTGGACCAGTTCGCTCTCGGCGAAGACGATATCGCTGCGCTTGCCCTGCCCGACGCGGAATTGCAGCGTCAAGAGGCGGGCGGTCTCATACTGAAAATAAAAGCGGCCGTTGCCGATGCGGATCTCTTCCCAGGCTTCGCGCATATTCGTATACGCCTGCTGGACTTCTAAGGCGATCTGCTGTTCGAGCTGATTGTGTTGATCGATCGCTTCGCTCAACGCCAGACGGCTTTCCAGAATCGCCCGGTCGTAACCCAGATTATCGAGCAGGCTGACCCGGCTGCTCGTATCGCTGCGCACGCTGTTGTCGGTCGTGTCCGAGGTCAGATCGCTACGACTTTCGGTGCTATTCGAAAAGATGGGGAAAGTGAATCGAAAGAAGACGCCCCAGGTGTTTTCGGTCAGCGGAAAGGCCTCGCCGCGGCGGCCGGCGAAACCGCCGACGGAGAGCTGCGGGATCCAGTAATCCTCGGCGATTGCTTTTTCTTTATCGAGGCGAAATATATTCACGCGGCTGCGCAGGACTTCGGGACGTTCCTGTCGCGCCCGATCGATGAGTTGTTCGATGTCGACCCCGGGAATCTCCAGTCGATAGTCGCGCAGTATATCGCCGTCCAGCTCCAGCTCCACGTTGTGATCGAGATTCAGTACGACTTTTAACTGATAGACGGCGTTCGAGTGCTCGTTGATGGCCTGCATCAACGACAGTTCGATCTCCTGGGCCAGCGAGGCGACCTGCATCACCTGCAGACGCGTGCTGAAACCGACCTCAAATTCGCGTCGCGCGTCTCTGAGCTGCAATCGACCGCGTTCGAGCGATTTGCGATTCAGGTCGATTTTTCCGGAAGCGGCGAGCACACGCACATAGGCCCGGATGATGTCCAGACGAATCGTGCCGTAGATCACCTGAAAGTCTTCGCGCGCGAGAATCGAATTCAGGCGCGCCATGTCTAAATCGAGTCCCCGGCGGCCGCCGTCGTAAATCACCTGCTCGATGGTCAGGCGCACTTCGTGGGAAGTCGTATCGCGCTCGCCTTTGACGATTTCGCGCTGTCGGTTATAACTTACGTCGAGGCTGGGTAGATACTGGCGCCAGCGTTCGGTCAGAATTTTGTCTACGACCTCTGTGCGATATTTCACGGCTCTGAGGGCGAAATTATTCGCCACGCCGATGCGAACCGCCGTATCCATATCGATTTTCAACGCGGATTTCTCCGCCGGCTGAGTGCGTAGCGGATATCCGGTGGGCGCCAACAAGATCATAATTAAGAAAATCCCCCCCCTCGTTTTCATGATGTCCGTACGGATGAATCTAAAATGGAGATCCGTCCGCATTCCGGTCTCCTGGAACTACGCGAGGATCATCGCTCAGGAGCTATGCGGCGGCGAAGGGCCGGTCAAATTTTTTTCGCCGCGAAGCGCGGCCAGCGTTGTGCGATCCTTGAACTGAAGGTGTTTCAAAATCGCACACCTGATGAAATCGTTTCGGCGAAAAAATTCTTTACGGGATGCAAAGAAATACGTCGTCTGCGGGGAACGAATTGGATCGTGCCGCGGCGAAGCGACGCGTCCGATCGTCCAGGAGATCCGAAATCATGTTTTATCTGGCGCGAAAACGGCGTAAGCAGCCGTTCTTTTCCAATACAACCGGGGCCGTGCGATCGCAGCTCGTCGCTTTCGGTCTGGCGGCTTTGGTTGCCCTGTGCGGGCCGTCCGCTATCGTCGCCCAATCCGGAGGCAGTATGATTGAAGCAGCTAAACTGAATCAGGAAGGGCTCAGTTATTTCCAGCGCCGGAATTATCGGGTCGCGCTGGATAAATTCATGGGGGCTGCGGCGAAAGATAATAAGAACGCGGAATATGTAAATAACGCGGGCATGTGCCATTACCAGCTGACGCAATTCGCCAACGCGCGAAAACTCTTCGAAAAAGCGATCAAGCTGCGTCCCGAGCTGCCGCTCTATCATTTCAACGCCGGGCTGGTCGCCATGCACCAGCAGCGGCTGACGGATGCGGAGAAGCATTTTTCGAAAGTCGTCGCCCTGGAAGACGATAACGCCGCGGCCTGGTCGCATCTGGGATTGCTCAGTTTCAATCGTAAGAAATTCAAAGCCGCCAGTTCCGCCTGGGAAAAGGCGGCCGCGCTAAAACGCGACGCGGAACTGGAAAACAATCTGGGCATGGCGTATCTGGAACAGAATCGCGTGTCGGACGCGGAATCGCGCTTTAAGAAATCCCTGGCGATCAACGCCCGCTTCGCGCTGGCCCATTACAATCTCGGGGTCCTCTACCAGAATAAGACCGGGGATCTGCGCAAAGCCGCCGAACACTACGAGCAGGCGGCGCGGTCCCAACCCAGAAACTACGCGGCCTATATGAATCTCGGGATTGTCTATACGAAGCTCGGCGATAAGGGCCGCGCCATCCGCAATCTCGAAGAGTTTTTGCGATACGCCCCGCCCCAGCTGAGCCGGCAGATCGCCGACGCTAAAAAGCGACTTCGCGATCTGCGGGGCCAATAAACCTCGCAGCTGAAACCGAATTCCGGCCGTTTAAGAGCCGCAACGATCTATATAAACCGAAGATATATCAGAAGCGCGAGACGCTTCACTGGAGAACAGAGATGATTCATACGAACTACAAAGACCTGACGGCGCGCGTAATCCGGACGAGCGTCGCGAAGCTGCGCGCGTCTGCCGCGACCGCGATCTTGATCTTCGCCGCCGCGACCGTCGCCCACTGCGGCCCCGACAACAGCGACCTTTCCAGCGTCGAAGTCACTCCGGAGAATCAGTTCATGCGGGTGAAAGACGGCATGTACGGCCTGACTTTCCTGCTGCCGGCGGGCTGGGCCATGGTCGAGAATCTGGAGCAACCGGAAGACGGCGGCCCCGGCTGGCGATTCGTGCTGCGCTCGGAAAGCGGCGAAATGGCAATGCGCTTCGGCGTAACCCCGGCGGAAGAGGCGCCCCTGGCCTATCATCTCGCCAATTACGTCCGTCAGCGGGTCGGCGCTCAATCGAAAGAGCAGATCCAGGGTCTGATGAAAAACATCAAAAGCATTACGGCCGAAGAAACCCTGCGCTACAACGTGGAAAGCGGCTACGTCGTGCACATTCTGTCCGGTAAGGGAGCACAGAACAACTCCGACGGCTGGGGGCGCGAACACGTCATCGCGCTCAAGCGCGACGACAGCTTTTATTTCGTCAGCATGATCGCGAAAAACAATTTCTTCGCCGGCAACGACGACGGCGATCGCGACGCGATGCTCAAATCCTTCGCGGACAAAGACAATCCGATCTTTACGGTCTCCACCAGTCTGCATTTCGAAGCGGAATAATCCGAATCAGCTTCGGCACGGGCTCCTGTTCGCGCGGCGCATTCGCCTCCGCGGATTCGCAGAGAATGCGCGCAGACGAATGCGCGGACGGTGCCCGGACCGGAACGAAGCGACCGCAAGCGATTCAATCGCAGCAATCGAACTGGTATCGAACTAATCTATGACAGCCCTCGACTCGACCCAGGCCCAAACCACGGGCGCTTCACGCCTGGTGAATATGGATTTTTTGCGCGGTTTCTTCGTATGCCTGGCGCTTTTGCAACACTTCACGTACTATTTCAACGTTTGGTACAAATACTATTTCAACATGCGCGAAGCGACTCTGGAGCTGTACGCCGTACACGTCCCGTACATGGGCAAGTCGCTGGAGATGGACTATTTCGTCTACGTGCTCGCGATTATTTTCACTCCCTGGGTCACGCAGATTTATCTGGCGATGGCCGCTTTCAATCTGGGCACCCGTCGCGGAGAGAATTTCGCGCAGGTCTTTCCGAAAAAGCTGCGAATCTACGTTTTGCTGCTGCTCTTTTTTACGATCGAGAATTTTATCGTAGCGCCCGATTTCGGCGAGGCGATTTCGTTTTACCCGCTTCAGGCCTGGATGGTGATCCTGTCGCTTCTGGCGGTCGTATATCGCTACCTGGGAATCCGCGGCGTTGTGGTTCTATTCGCCCTGAGCCTGCTGGATCTGGCCACTCCGGATACGGGCCTGGCGGACACCCTGGAATATCTAATCCAGCAGGAAATACACATCTCCTACGAATATAACGCCCGGCTGGGCTATTTCCTCACCTCCGGCTGCCTCGGCCTGATTCTCGGCTATATTCATTTCCAGAAACCCGAATGGGCGTCCCGCAAAGACTTCGCGGCCTTCGCAATCGGAGCGTTCTTGTTGCTGATCTGGCTCTTCGTCGGCGACGAATACTACGTAAATCGCTTCGAAATCTACGAAACCGAAAACCTGATGGTGCAGAGTTTCGCCAACGCCCTCTACGTCTTCGGCATGGAGCTCATGGTACTCGCGGGTTTTCTCTATATGGAACGACGCGGGCTGCGCTTCGGCCTGGGGGCCACGAAATTTCTGCGTCCCTTCGTCTGGATCGGCGTACACTCTCTGATGGTCTTCGCGCTGCATCGAATGATTTTCGTATATCTGATTATGCCGGTTCACGTATTCATTTCGAGCGTTCTGGAAGAGCCGCTCTTTATACACTCGGGATTCTCGCTGTTTTATATCGTGCTCTGCGCTCTGGCCGGTTATTTCATTCAGAAAACCAATTTTCATAACGTGGTGTTACGCTGATGTCAAAACAAGCTTCAAGTGGATTACGCATGAACCAGCTGCGACAGAACTGGTTCATCTTTTCGCTGACCCTGCTGGTGGCGTTTTGCAGCATCGTTTACGAATTAATTTTTTCTCAGGCGTTGACGGTCATCTTCGGCGGCACGGTCATTCGCTATTCGATGACCATCGGTCTGTATCTATTCTCGTTGGGCATCGGCGCGTTTCTGTACAACTGGATCCTGAAGCGCTCGAAAAAACAAATCAACGTGCCGCGTCTGTTCTTTTACGTGGAAATCGCGCTGTCGATCACGGGCCCCCTGGGATTGATCTTTATCGTCTTTTTGGGCACGATTCTCACCGGCAATTTGAGCCTGGTGACCGAACCCGGCAGCAAGTCTTCGCCGATCGTGTTCTATTATTTCATTCTGGCGATCTCGCACAGCCCCGTGATCGTCGTCGGCATTCTCTCCGGCCTGGAAATTCCGCTGCTTTCGGCCCTGGTCAAAGGCGGCGGCGATTCTTTTTCGGACGTGCTGGGTTTCGACTATATCGGCGCGCTCTTCGGCACCATCGTCTACGCGATGTTGTTGTACCCCGGCTTCGGCCTGGTAATCACCTCAATCGCCATCGGATCTTTGAATCTTTTGGCGGCGCTGACCTTTGTGCTGGTTCACTATCGACCGAAAGAACGGCTGCCTTTGATTTTGACCGGCGTACTCTTCGTCGTCTATTCCGCGTTCATGATCCAGGGCGGTCTCGTACGCGACAGTCTGCAGAATATGTATCTCCGGTCTTTCGTAACGGGCGCCACCCCGGACTCCATCAAGGCGTCGCTGACCACGCGCTATCAGGAAGTGGTTCTGTACGACGTGCACCATCCCATTACGGACGAAGCCGTCGACACCTGTTTAAATCTGGACCGCCACCTGCAGCTGTGCGACAGCTGGGCGCACTCCTATCATTCCGGTCTGATCGATCTGCCCTTTTCGCTTATAGAAAATCCGACCGAAGCGCGAGTGCTGGTGATCGGCGGCGGCGACTGGATCGCCGTAAACTATATTCGCAAGTACGGCGCCTACGTCGACCTGGTCGACATCGACGAAGAGTTTATCACCTTCACGAAGCAGCTGCCTCTGGCGGCCCGCTACCACGACAACGCGTACGAATACGAGAAGCTGACGCTTTATATCAGCGACGCCTTCTATTATATGAAGACGAATCAGAAGAAGTACGATCTGATCGTCTACGATCTGCCCGGGCTCCTGCACGATAAGCTGCTGCATTTGTATTCGTACGAATTCTACAGCTTCCTGAACCGCGGCCTGAAAGACAACGGCCTGCTGGTCACCTGGGGGTATCCCGAAGTCCGCGAAAACGAAAATCATTACAAGGGCCTCCTGAATACGATTTCCGCGGCGGGTTTCGATTATTATCACCGCTATTTTTTCGACATCACGAGCGGCTACGGCAGCCAGCTCTACGGTTATCCCATGAGTCGCGGCAATTTTTATTATCTCTTTCGAAAGAATTCGCACACATCGCTGACGGCGGAGATCCTGGCCGGCCGCGATGCGCGCACCGACACCCGGCAATTCGAATTTGCCGGCCGGCGAGGTTACTGGCAAAAGCTGCCGGAGTACGCCGGACATAAGATCAACAGCGTATTTTCTCCCAATCTCGATCTAATGATCAGCTTTTATATGTGATGCCGAAACCCGACTCCAGACCCGACGACGATTCGCGAGCGAAGTCCGCGAAGCCCGCAGCGCCTCCGCAAGAGACGCAGTCCGCCGGCGCGTCCGCGTTTCAGTCCAACGGTCCGGCGGAAGCCGCCCCCGTGACGGCCGGCGGCGCTCACGCTGTGCCTGCGAATCCAGGAGTGCTCGGCTGGCATTTGATTCTGGAATTGTACGAGTGCGACGCCGCGCGATTGGACGACTTACCGGCGATCCAGGACTATCTACTGCGGGCCACGCGCGAAAGCGGCGCGACGATTCTCGACCATCGCTTTCATAAATTCAGCCCGCAGGGCGTATCCGGCGTAATCGTCATCGCGGAATCCCACGTGAGCATTCACACCTGGCCCGAACACGGTTACGCCGCGGTGGATTATTTTTCGTGCAGCCCCGAAATGAACAGCGAAAGCCTGACAGCCAATCTGCGAGCCTTCCTGGCCTCCGGCCGCACGCAGGCCCGCACCATCGAACGCGGTTTCGTCCAGCACATCTGAAGCCGCGCGCAATCTGCGCAATCCACGAACGATACGAATCCCTGCTTCCGGTCGCTGCTCCCGCTCGCGGTGCAGCTTCATTCAGGCCAACAGGCGGCCGTTCGATTCGAATCGCCCCGCTACCTGTACGCAAAAAAAGGTCCCGCGTGATCATCACGCGAGACCTGCACTTCTTATCTGTATTTTAGGGTTCAGCCCCCCGGTCGGCGCGGTACGCCGCCCCGGGGGATTCTTAAATTAGAAGCCCATTCCGCGGTAGCGCATCGCTTCAATCTGCGCTTCGCGAATGCGACGCCGGATTTCTTCCTGCCGCTTTTCGTAGTCGGCCATATATTCGTCCCGCGGCTGCGTCGTCGGTCCGTTGATATAGGCGGTGCCTTCTTCGTTCAGGTCGCCGTGGATGGTATGCTGACCGCGCAGACCCTGGCCGACCACGTATTCTTTATGCACCGGCAGGTAGACCGATTCGAATCCGTGATAGTCCATCTTGAGCCAGCTGCCGTCCTGCGGACTGTTGGGAACCGGATCGTACTTGTGGGTGTAGCGGTTGTTCAACGGACTCGTGAACTTATCTCTGAACCACGGACCCCAGACTTTATCCGCCGCTCCCTTCAGGAAGCTGTTCTCGAGCGGCGAGCCATAGAGGAAGGTGTTGTCGTTCGTCATGGCGTCCGCGTTGCCCGCACGATTGTTCAGGATCGCGTCGGCGATGGCCGTCACCGAAGTTCCGTCCGAATGCGCGGTCATAATGCCCATCATATTGTGGTTATCGAGCGCGCCGACCAGATCCGCCAGCATGCGACCCTGTCCGGAGTCCACCCCGGCGAGATGCTTGCTCACCTGACCCTGCACGTTCGTGCCGCTGGTGTTTTCCACGCCGACGGAAATCGTGCCGTCCTCCGGACGATACCCCGGAGTCGTGCCGTCCTGAGCTTCGCGCACCGCGTTCTCGGCGCTGTTGATGTCGGTGTTCATACCGGGCTTGTGCACGTTAAACGAATCCGCGCCGTATTTGTCCGCGACTTCGTTCATGAACTGGTCCACGCTCTGGCCGGTCGGAACATACACTTCTTCTTCGACTTCAACGTACTGACCCATTCCATACGCACCGCCCACATATACTTTCTTCGTGCGGGTCGAGCGTTCGCAGACCACAGTCTCGCCGCCTTCGCCCGCGCAGAGCGCGTAGCGGCCCTTCACGTATTCGCCGTCGACCATCTGGCCGTTCAGCTCGTCGGCGCCGCGGCCCTGGAATACGAGACGGTTCACGCGATCGCCGTTGCGATCATGCGCGTAGTCGAGGCCCACCAGGGTATTGATCGGACCGCCCAGAGTCTTCGCCTCTTCGTATTCGGCGATGGTCTGATCGAAATAACCGTCCCATCCGTGATCGGCGAAGCTGAAGCCGGCGCCCGCGACGATATCGCCGCCGATGGCCCGGCGAACCGAGAGATCCGACCAGTGTTCGGCGCTGTTGCCCACGAAGAGATTGAAGGCGGTATTGTCGAGCGGCGAACCGTAGAGCACGGTATTCGTATCGCTGAGTAAACCGCGCAGCTGCGACAGGTTCTCTTCGTCCGCCGCGGCGCGATCATGCAGGATATGGTCGGCCGTGGCAGTGATCGAGGTGCCGTCCGAGTGCGCATACATGCGATGGATGGCGTCGACGCCGCCGACCGAATACAGCCCCTGCAACAGATCCGCGAGAGCTCCGCCCTGGCCGTCGGAATCGCTGCCGTTCAGGTGCGATCCAACGTTCAGCAGATTAAAGCCGCTCGTATTTTCGATTCCCAGCGTCAGCGCGCCTTCGTGGAACTCAGCGCCGCTGATGCGACCGCCGGCATGCGCGGTGCTGTTGACATCCGTGTTCATGCCCTGGTGTTCCAGGACGAAGTTGTTACCGTACTGCTGCTGCAGTTCATACGCGAGCATAGTCGGGGTCATGCCCGTGTGCTTGTAGGTGCCGTCTGCCTGACGCTCGCACACTTCGGTGGCTTCCCCCGGACAGAGCGCGTACTTCTGGCTCTCGTCAGTTGAACCGCCGTCCAGGTAGGTGGTCAGGCGTTTCACCCGGTTGCCGAATTCGTCTTTTTCGAAGTCCAGCCCCAGCAAACCGTCGCGCTGGTCGGAAGCCAGCGACTTCAGAGCCTCTGAGCTATAGTTGACCGAGCTGCCGTAGATGTCGGTTACTTCGCCGTCGGCGCCGAAGAACAGGCCGTTGGTCGTCGTGCCCTGGACTCCCAGCGCGCTGCCGCCCGAAGCCTGGCCGTTCCAGCCGTGGAATCCACCGGATTCGAACGAGACGCTGGTTGTATTCGTCAATCCGACGCCGTCTTCACTTAAACTGAGGCCTAACTGGCCGCTGGTTCGCAACCAATCGCTCTGTTCTTTGCCTATGCCGCCGTAACTGAGCCCCAGGTCGGCGGAGAACCCGCCGTTCTGACTGTAATCCAGCCCGGCGCTTAAGTTGCCGTTGGTATAACTCAAGCCCGCGCCGAAGCCGTTCTCCTGACTGTAGGAGAGACTGCCGCCGAAGCCGTCCTTGCTGTAACCGGCGCTTACGCCGAAGCCGCCGTCCTTGCTGTAGTTCAAGCCCAGGTCGAGACCCGCCAGGCCGCCTTTGCCGCCGCCGGTATAGCCGACGCCGAAGGTGCCCGCGTCTGCGCCGACGCCGGCCGTAACGCCGAGTCCGCCGCCGGGCACGCCCAGGCCGATCGAACCGCCGAAGCCGTCTTCATAGGTGTAATTCAGATTTACGCTGACTCCCACCGCGGCCGTAAATCCGGAGATGTACGAACTCGCCATGCCGGTAATCGCGCCGAGCAGACCGCCTTCCTGATAACCCTGGTAGGCGTTCACCGCGAGCAGGGCCACGCCGCAGGGCACGCAACCGAAGGCGGTCGACGCCACTGCGAGCACAGTGGAGATGATCTTCATCGGACCGCTGTCGGACTCTTTCGCGTTCTGTTCCCAGGCGATGTGAGCCTGACGATCCTGGAAGAATTGCTCCACGTTCTTCGAAGCGATTTCCATTTGATCGGAGATCTGGCTTTCGACGACCGCGAAACGCGAGCTATCGCCCAGAGCCTCGCCCTGACCGATCAGGGCGGAGTTCACGCCTTCCATCATTTCGCCGATGCCGGTCTGAAAGATGTCGCCGATGTCCGGCAACGCGCCCGCTTCAGGAGCCTGCAGGTGAATTTCCTGCACCGTCATATTCGGAGCGTAGTTTTCGGGTTTGAGCGCGTAGCCGCCTTTGCCTTTGTCGATTTCTTTGGCCGTGCCGTCGTAGATCGTGCGCACGCCGGTGATCGAGCCGTCGTCATTCACGACCACGTCGTATTTGGTGAACGGCGCTTCGGGCAACTCGCCCTGCTCCGGCGGCTCGATGGACTCGAGCAGCTCTTTCATACGATCGATGTACTGCTGGCGCGCTTCTTCCAGGCGATCGCCCGTCGCGTGCAGAATCGCGAAGTTGATCATACCGGTCGCGGTTTCCTGGAAGTCCTGAGCGACGCCTGCGATCAGATTGGGATCCGGAACGCCCTGTTGGAATTGCAGCAGGAAGTCTTCTTCCAGCTCGGGCAGCGTATCGAGCACCGCCTCAAGCTCGCCGGCCACGTCCGGCAGCGCCGTCTGTTCGATGTCGATGGCGTCGACCACGGCGTCGAGCTGCGCTTTGAGATCGTCGACCATATCTTCTTCGACGTCTTCTTCACCGGCGGCGCGGACCTCCGCGACCTGCTTCACCCAGCTGACTTCGATGCGATCGACCGTGTCGTAGGCCTGTTCGTACTGCGCCCGGCCGTCGCGCCACTCTTCGCCCATCTCATACAGGAATTTGTTGCGGCCCATTAAGAGCTGATCGCGGCCCGCCAGATAAGCCTGGTGGTATTCCTGCATTTGCACGCCGGAATCGATTTGCCACTGCGCGTAGGCCGCTTTGTAATCCGCGACCTGTTGTTCCCAGGCCTGCACGTCCGGCAGAACCTCGTTGGTCCAGTGATTGGTCACAGCCTCGACCGAAGCCAGAGCCTCGTCCCAGACGCGCCAGTTCGCTTCGGCGTTAACATCGTACCATTTGTAGTTAAGATTAAGATCGACCTGACGCACGGGCGCCCAGCCGGTATAACCGCCGTGCTTGCCGCCCTGTCCGTAATAAACGAAGGCGCGGTCGCCGACCTGCGAATAACATTCGTTCAGGTAGCTCTCCGAACTCGACGAAGCGGTCGTGCCCGAACCGCAGAGGTCGCCGCTGGGAGTGCCCGCCACGACGATGCGCTGCTCCGCGGTCTCGTCGGTGATAAAATCAGCCATGCCGGCCTTGTCGTCGGTGCGCACGTTGTCGATGGCGAGCGCCATCTTACGATGTTGCAGCAACGCGGCCATATCCACGCTGATCGGCTGCCCGTTCTGATTCGTCAGATCCCAGGTGGCCGGATCGTCTTTGAGATCGCCGATGACTTTGGAATGCTGTTGCGGCACGACGGTGTTGCCGAAGTAGCCGGTGTTGATATTCGTGTAGGTCGTCCAGCGATAGACGATTTTCGTATCGAGCGCGCCGGCGGAAACCCCGCCGCTTTCGAAGATCGCGCCGCGCTGGCGGACTTCGTCCAGAGCGGCGTTGCCGCCGCCGTATTTGCCTTTGCTGCCCGGCGCCTGATACTCGCCCCATTGAAAGGACTGCGCCCAGCGGTCATCGCCTTCGATCCGCTCGGACCAATAAACTTTACGGCTTTCGGCGTGAGTCTTCATGCCTTCGAGCGCTTGCTGGATTTCCCCGACTACCGTCGAAAGCGGATCGCCGGCGGCCAGACGCGCTTCGAGGGTGTCGATGCGCGCTTTCAACGCCTGCCCCGCTCCGTTCAGCGCGATATTCTGCCCGCTGGACGGCGAAAGCACGCAGTTGCTTTTGCGATTGTCCGCGCAGCTCGCGTCGGTATGGAACATCGGGTTCATGGCGATCATCTGCTGCAATTGCGCGGTAACGGTCGTAAGCCCGCCGCGCACATTGCCTTCGAATTGTTCCATCATCGCCAGGTTGGTCTGCCAGGTGAGATCCGCCTGCTGCATGGTGCTCATATAGGCGTCGCGGTTCTGATCCAGCAGCGCCAGAGCTTTGTTGTATTGATTGAGACCGGTGTCGCGGCGATCGCGCCAGTCGGAACGCCAGCTCATTTCTTCGAGCTGCAGCTGACGGCGCACTTTCGTCAGATAGTCGCGCGCTTCCTGCTCCTGAGTCTTCGGCTCGCCGGCGATCTGTTGGTCACCCACGCGATCGGCTTCGTCAGCCACGTTATCGGTTTGTTCGCCGGTCAGTTCGCCGGCAGCGGCGTTCTCTTCCTGCTGCGTGGCGACTGCGGCGGCGCTCAACTCGGCGAGAAAGGCTTCACGTCCCTGCGCGATCGTCTGTTCGGCCTGCTTGACCCAGGCCGCGAATTGCAGTCGCTTCTGGTCTTCTAAGAAATTGCGAACGTAGTCCTGGTAGGCGAGCAGGCTGTTGACTTTGACGCCCTGCCCGGCCTGCACCCCATCGACCGTAATCGTTTCGAATGTATCGTCGGTGACTCCGGCGGTGTACTGCGTAACCAGATTGTCGATGGTCGCGCTGGTTTGCGTATTCCAGGCGGCAGCCAGAATCTGAGTCTGGTTCAGAACGACGCCGTCCCACTGCGCGGTATTAGCCGCGTTTTTCGCCTGTTCGAAGAGCGCCAGCAGCGGCGCGTCCGAGAAAGCCTGGGTCGTCAGCGGCTGGATATTGATCGCGGGGGCGCCGCTTTCGTTTACGGTCGTAACGGTCGGCGTCAGCGATTGTAAGAACTGAGTCCGGCGCTGCAGAATCAGGCCGTCCGCGTCGGAATCCCAGTCCTGAAGCGCGAGCTGCGCCTCATTGGCCAGGGAGTATTGCAAATACCGGCGATAGACCGAGCCGTCCGCCGGGTTCAGCCCTGAGGCCGCGACCGCGTCGTCGATCACCTGATCGAGGTGATTGGAAACGGCGGTGAAGTACGCCTGGCGCTGGGTGGCTTTCCCGTCGTCGATCAGCAGCGCCCAATCGTACAGGTTGGCCGCGGTGAGCGCCGAAGTGAATACCGGCGACATATCGTTCGGATTGAAGTCCATCACCAGCGGATCGAGAGCGGGCTGCGGGATGCCGGCGAATACATCGTCCACTGTGCTGACGAATGAATCGGACATATAAGCGAGGCCCGCGTTGACGTATGCATCGTACGCGTCGGTCTCCATGCCCTGACGTAGAATATTTCCGGCCAGCTCCTGGGCCCGGGTGGAATGAATCAAACCGTTGGCGACCGCCAGGCTGACCGCGTCGGTCGCCGCCTGAGCGATGAGCGGATCCGCGCCCGGCTTCCAGGCGTCGAACATGGTCTGGATGCCGTCTTCGACCATCGACTGCCAGACGGACGGCGAGTTGGTCGTATTATTGGCGTTCGTAATATGCACGTCGAGAGCCGCGGTGTCGAAAGCCGCGAGCGCCGGGAGCGGCGGCGTACCCTGGGTGCTCAAGAGCGTGAGCAAGAATGCTTCGTGTTGCGATGCGTCCGCAGCGTCGGCCGCCGCGTCCCAATCCACGAGAGCGAGGTCGCGCGCGTCTTCCAGATCGCTGCGCAGTTGATTCTGCTGCCCCGGAGGCATGCCATTCGCGTCCGCGTCGGCGATGATCGTGTCGATGCGGTCCGCGACCGAAACCTGCCAGGCGTTGCGCGCGTCGTCACGACCGGCCTGGACCGTCGCCTCCCAGGCCGCTTCGCTGGGCGCGAAAGAAGCGGGTTCGTAAATCAAACCGTACAGGTCCACATCGAACGGCGGGGTGGTCAAATCCAGGCTGCCGACGTTCGCCTGGTAATTCGCGAGCTCCGTCGCGATATGGGCGTTCGCGTCGGCGAGCCAGGCGGCCTGGTCGAGCGCGATTTGCGCGTCCAGCTCGGTCGCCAGAAAATTGCCGTAAACCGTCGCGTCGTTGCCGGTCAGGCCGGAGTCCCCGACCATCGCGGTGATAATTGTATTTTTTCCGTACGTCGCGTTGACCATCCAGGCGTCGCGTGCGTAATCGCGACCGCTTTCGACGGCCGCACGCCACTGATCTTCGTCGGCGCTGGTCTGCGCGGCCGCGATATACGGAGCAATCTCTGCGGAATCAAAGGCCGGCAGCGCGATCGTAGCGTTTACGTCGCGGCCCAGGGCATCGATAAACGTCCGCAACTCGGGTTGTATGCGGCTTGCGAGCGCCGCGCGAAAGATCTCAACGGCGTCGTCGGTCAATAAACTCAAGAGCTCGGCTTCGTACAGAGATTGCGCTTCAGTACTGACGATGGTTCCATCGGTCACCGCCTGGTCTGTTTGGTCAGAGGCGGCCTGCTGCAGCGCGGGAATGGCGATCGCTTCCCAGGCGCTCGACAATTGAAAGCTGCCTTCATCGACGATCTGTTCCCAATCTGTAAGAGTGTAAGCGTCGGTCGCGGCTCGCTGTAGATACGAATCCAGTCCGCTGGCGTCCGCGCTTTGCAGCGTCGCCGGCAGGTCTCGCAGCTGCTCGCCGACCAGCTCCTGTATATAGTCTTCCTGCTGGCGCTCGACTTCCAGATCCGCGGAGGCTTCCCACGAGGTTCGCGCCGCCTGCTTTTGAGCGACGAGCGCGTCGCGGAGATCCTGCTCTTCCTGAGCGGTCATCGCCGGATAGGTGTTCTTCGCGTCCTGGACCAGATCTTCAATTTCTTGATCGACCTGGGTTTCCCAGTCCGCGGTCACAATGGTCAGACCGTCGTTTACCGACGCGAGCCACTGCGATTCGCTCTGCTCCGAGGCGGCCGCGCGAAAATAGGGATCCAGATCCGAAGACTGAAAGCCCGGGGTCGTGAGATTCGGCACCGGCACCGGGGGTGCCAGCAGCGCGACGGGAACGAGCGCGCTGACGCCGAGTATAATAGCGAATAGAATTCGACCGGTATATCCGCCGGTCTTCGCCGCATGTCCACTTCGAGTAGTTTTGTGTGTATCCAACATGGTATCTCTCTCTATTTTGTCTGCGACCCGACCCCTGGACCGGTCGCACGAAACGTTTATATCTCTACGAAAAGATCACCGGCTGAGGGCCGATTGTATCAAAATTGCTCACTTTTTTGCCGCTCCAGCCCCGGTTTCGGATTTTTTTTGCCGGCTCAGGGCTCGCGGCGCCCGGAAAGGCGCAAAATTTTTCGTCACAAGCATCTATCCGCCGCCTACCGCCTCTCTGATGGGGATGCAAAGGTCGTGCCGCGGCTGCACGAGCGTTGCGATTCGCCCGGTTCGGCGCTCGAACACGCAATATCGCCGCGATATCGCCGATACGTGCGAAATTTTGCAGACGGCAAATGCGCCGGCTGCGCCGAGAATTGTGCGCAAATGGCACAACTCTCAAATTTTCGATGACGAAATTTCGTGTACTCTCAAATTTTTGAGAGTACACGACGCTGTTTTGAGTGCATTCTCAGGTATTTCGCATGTGGCGACGGAGTTCGACCTTCGCCGCTGAGATGCGTCGCATTACCGTCGCCTCCGCGACGCCGTATCGCGAAGCCAGTTGCTTTCGCGTCCGGTTATAGAAAAAATAGTGCAGGACGTAATCCTGCAATTCCGGCGAAAGCGCCTCCAGCGCCTCCATGAATTCGCGATAGGTTTCATCAGATTCGCACTGACGCACCGGATCGTAGCGCTCGTCTGGAATTTCCAGAGCGCCACGCAGCCCGCTCTCTTCGTTGCGATCCCCGCCGCCGGCCTTGATTGCGCCGCGCGCTTCATCGATAGAAATCACGTCCGCAGCGCGCTTTTGCGCGCGAATCCGCTGAAAATAATGCCCCAGTTCCTGAAACGTGAGCGTGCGAATCCAGGTGAACAGGGAAGCCTTTTCCGGATCGAATCGCTCAAAATCGCGAAATACGCGCATGAACACTTCCTGGACCAGATCGCGCGCGATTTCCTGATCGTGCACGCGGCGATGCACAATACCATATACCGCGTTACGGTACTTCGTATAGACTTCGCGAAAGCTTCGCTCGAATTCGCGAACGGTATACCCCTTTGACTCTTCCAAAACGCCGCCTCCGGCTTTGATGCGAGCGATGAAACTGTTGATTTCGCCGCTCAATATTTATCCGCGGAGCATATCCTTTGAACTCCGTGAAATTTCTTTATAATGATAGAAGCAACATCCGTACCATCGCGATGCAGCCTTTCGCATAGAAGCAGATCAAAATGTTATTGTGGTTTTTATGTGGTCTTCGATACGAGTGTTGTTCCTTTATATGAATGAGAAACGTATTCCGAACTGAATGCGAATCGCTTGATATATGATTAAATAAACATGGTAGCGAACGCGCGGCGGATTGCAGACGCCGCCACGGTACAACGAAATGAGCTGGATTCAGACTTTCGCACTGGCACATACCGTCACGGCAGCTATTCTTACCTTCCTGCTGGGAATTACGCTTGCGAAGCGCGATAGAAAGCCGGTTGAAAACGTTTTTATTCTATTGATATGCGCCTTTTTGAGCTGGATTGTGCTCAACGGCCTTTCCGAGCTGGCGACCATTCTGGGTTCGCCTTCCGACGCCATCGGCTCTCTGGCGGGGCTGGCGGTGATTTTTATCGGCTATTCCACGATGGTCTTCGGGGAGTTCTTCCCGCACGGCATGCCGCTACGCTTCCGCAGTGAACGCCTGATCGGAGCCGCATTGATCAGTCTGCCGGTGAGCGCGCTGGTTTTTTCGCCTGATTGGATCACGAACCGGGCCATGGTCGAAGGCACTACCAGGGCGCAGTTCGGGCCTTATTTCTATGTTACCGGTTCCTGGACGATCGTAATGATGCTGTCCGGCATCGTGGTTCCAGCGCTGAAATACTTAAAAACCCAGGATGCACGCACCCGCAGTCACATCCTGTTGTACATCATCGGGGGCGTAATCACGCTTTCGATCGCCACGATCTTCTCGTTCTTATTGCCGATCACCGGCTACGATCAACTGCTGTTCATCGGACCGAACGCCTGCGTCGCTTTTCTGGCGCTGATGAGCTACGCTATGATCTTTCACGAGTTGTTCGATTTGCGCACCGCCACGCTGCGGCTCGGGGTTCGACTGATCATCAGCGCCGGAGTCGGCGCCGCGTTGTACGGTATCTATTTCCTGCTGGTCGCGCGCCAGGGCTGGTTGGAATTTTCAATTCAGCAAAGCGTTCCGCTGGGATTGCTGTTTTTGCTGGGGATTCTCTATTACCCGCTGTTTCAGAGACGTATCGATCACTGGCTTGCTCCGCCGCTCAGCGGCGCCCAGGATCTCATGCTGGAACTCTTCGAAAAAGAAGGGCTGAATTCGGTGGGCGTATCCGTGGAATCCTTCTTGAAATCCATACTGGCCGCCTTCGCCGGAGCGCTCGGGTTCCGCCAGGGTCTCATCGTTGCGGCGGACCGTTTCCATATGCGCCTGGTCCATCACGCAACGGACACGGCCTTTCCCGTGCGAAACGGGACCGAAGAGCGGCTGCTGTTAATGCATATGGGCGTTACGTTGCCCGAAGCTTACCAGCGCGAATTGAACCGCATCATTCGGCTGGAGCCCGGGGTTCCCAAACCTTTCGAAGAAAAGCGCGATCGACGCGGGCGGCATCGTCGCATGCATGCGGCACTGCGGGATTTCCTGCAGCGTATGCAGGACAGCGGCTTTCAATTGATCGTGCCGCTGCAGTACCGTGGAAAATTCTACGGCTTCCTGGCCTTCGGCGAAAAAAGCGGTCGGCTGCCCTATTATTCCCGGGACATTCGGCTGCTTGAATCGGTGCGAGCAGCCGTAGCGCTCGCGGTGCGCAGCCGCATCGAGGTCGAAGAAATTCGCATTCGCAAGAACCAGGCGGAGCAGGAAGTCAGCGAGCTGACGAAATTTATCGTGAATAAGGAACCGCGCCGCTTCACGCTGAAAGACAAAACCCTGATCTTTCGCAGTCCGGCCATGGGCGAATTGCTGGACCGGGCCAAAGAGGCGGCGCCTTCGCCCCATCCCGTATTGATTACCGGCGAAACAGGAACGGGTAAAGAATTGATCGCGAATTTGATTCACAGTCTTTCGCGACAGATGAGCCATCCCTTCGTGGTTTGCAATTGCGCCGCAATTCCGCCGACGCTGTTCGAAGACGAGCTCTTCGGACACGTCAAAGGGGCCTTCACGGACGCCCGCAGCACGCGCGACGGAATCGTCAGCCAGGCGGGCGAAGGTACGCTCTTCTTCGACGAGATCGGCGAAATGCCGCTCGATATGCAGCCGAAGATGCTGCGCCTGCTCCAGGAACGCAAATACTCTCCGGTGGGCGGCGCGCAGGTCCGCGAAGCTCGCTGCCGATTCGTCTTCGCGACCAATCGTGATCTCGCAAGCATGGTGGAGGCGGGTGCCTTTCGCGCGGATCTGTTCTATCGCATCAATGTGTTGCCCCTGCATATCCAGCCGATCCGCGAGCGCAAAGAAGACATTCCAATCCTGGTGGAGTACTTTCTTTCGCAATACGCGCGAGAATCCGAGAACGGCGCGCTTTCGATCGATCAGAGCGCCATGGAAACTCTCTTGCGATACGCCTGGCCCGGCAATGTTCGCGAGCTGGAAAATACGATCATTCGCGCCGTCGCCAGCGCACGAAATGGTACGATTACCCAGGAGAACGTGCCGCTACCCGAAGTTTATCGTTCGCCCGGACTCGCAAAAATCGGCGGCGACGCACGAAACGGAAACGGTCGGCAGGCAAGCGGCAGACCGCCGGCGGACGCCTATCCCCTGACCCCGCCGGACGTTTCCGGGCTGGACGGCAATTACGAAGAGTTGATGCAGGATTACGCCTCCAAATTGCTCACCTATGCGTTACACACATCGCACGGCAACAAATCGCGGGCGGCCGCCATCCTGGGCATCAAGTGGGGTAAATTGAATTACAAGATGAAAGAGCTGGGCATCGGCAAACAACCCTGAAGCGCGAACCAGGCTCAGCTTATGATCGCGCCTAACTCGGGACTTTTACGGAAGCGCCAGATATGGCCGTCGAGATAGTAGTGATAGAGCACGAACATGATGATCGTAAACGAAACGATTTCCCCCCACTCGAATAGTTCGGGCATCAAAAAGTACACCGCGACCGCCGCGGCCGAATATAGATAACCGGCGACCATCCATTTGCGAAAGCGATTCGGACGGTCCGGAAAGACCGCCTGATTATAGCGTTTCATCCAGCCGAAGTACTGTATGTCGTGATAGATCGTATCGCACGCGACATAGATGATCAGCGGCACCACGAATAGCTCATTCAGCACAAGAAACAGAAAAGCGTACACGGCGGCCGTCGCACCCATGAAAGCGTAGCGCGGCGCCCGCGCCTTCAATGCAGCGACCGAATCGTCGGCGAGCAGCAAAGCGAAAGCCTGGCGCAGCAGCCAGAGTAGAGCGAAAACCAAAAAGATCACGAAGAGCGTGTCGCTCACACCCGCGACGAGGGCCGGGCCGGCGCCGGAGACGAGCACGTCTTCGCCCAGGTACTCCATCGCCACTTCGGCGGTATACGGCGAAGTCAGTACTTCCGGAACGAAACCGCTCAAGAACAACGAATAATACAGCAACCAGTCGAGCCAGCGATCAGCGCGCTCCAGTCCGCCGCGTCGCTGGTACACGCGCAGCAGCCCCACGTTCTGGCGAAAGATATGCCACATCCCGTAGTATGTAAATACGAAGAGCAGCGCGGCCTCGAATCCCAGAAAATAGTACAGGGGCGCGAGCGCCACAATCAGCAGCGGAGCGGCGATATGCCGCACGCGGTTGCGGCCAAACTCCGCGGAATCGAAATGCGATCGCGACAGACTCTGCCAGATATGCGGCTGATCGAATAACAGCAGAAAGGCGACGTATACGGCCAGCGCGCTGTCGTCGACGCTCCAGTCGAATAGCTCTACAAGGCCGATAAAGCTCAGAAAACACAGCGGCGAAAGCACCACGCAGCCGATAAAAAACTTCAAATCATACGAACGGTTTACGATCCAGGCGTTCATTCCCATCACTCCATTCCGCGGGGGATGGCGTAGCGTGAAGGATTTTGCAAGTACGGGTCAAGCGATCACCCGCCGCGTGGCGTGCGCGAATTGTACGAATCCCGTACAGCTGCGTCGGAGTTGCAGCGTCCGCCGCACTTACTGTGAAGCCGTCAACTGTTCGCGAATCACCGGATCCAGTGCCGCCGCGACGATGCGCGCGCCGGCGGCGGTCGGATGCGAGTCTTCGGGATAAAAGTACAGCGGCGCGCCCGCGGCCCGACTGGCGGCTTCCTGCTTCCGAAACTCCGGCAGCGGATCGACAACGGGAATCCCGTTGCGTTCAGCGATGTCGCGAATAATCTTCTCGGGCGTTTCGCGGCCGTCGAATTGCGTTTCGTACATACGCGCGAAGATCGGATACACGTGCACGACCACTTTAAAATTTCGTTCCAGGCCGAGCTCTTTGATACGCACGAGTTCCGTCTCCCATTTTTTCCAGAGTTCCCAGGTGTCCTTTTGTTCGGGACCGGTAAACGGCATGATCCAGGCGGTGGTTGAATAATAGTACAGAGTCAGCAGCTGATCGATATCGTTCGTAGAAATATTCTTCGCGTTCTGCATAAATGCCGGAACGTCTTCGGGCCAGTTGATATGCGTGGCTTTTTCTTTTACGCCGAAGCGGCCGCCGGTTAAAGCCATGCCTTCGTTCGAGTAGACGCTCTCGACGACGGAACGTCGGCGTTCTTGAATGCTCTTACCGAAAAAATAGCGAACGGGGCCGAACCAGACGCCTTTGCGCAAGAATTCGTACAGGCCCGGTGAGATGCTCGTGTCCTGCGCCAGGTCCGAGATATCGTTGTCGCAGAAAGTCAGCACCACGACGTCCGGTTCGAACTCAAGCTCATGATTGCGCAGACTCTCGTACGAATTTGAAATCGTCGAAGATACGATCCCGGCGTTCAGCACCTGCACCTGCTCGACTCCCGCGGGGCGGGTTTCATTCAGCCGTCGTTCCAGCACCGCGGAGAAAGTTTCGTCGTCCGCCAGACCCGCGCCCCAGGTGAAGCTGTCCCCGATGGCCAGTACGCGTTTCACACCCGGCGCTTTCTTTTTTTCGAAGGGAGCGGAGCGTCGGATTCCATGAAAATGCGTGATTGAATTCCCGTGGCTGTCTTTCAGGCTCAGACCATTGGGCATGGACTTGCGAAAGTACGAATTGGGCGGCAGGATTACGATCTCGTCGTCGTCTTTTAAGTCCGCGCCGATCTGCCCGAAATTCGTAAATGCGAACTGGAAGCTGAATTTCGGAACGCCTTCGATGGCCACCAACGCCATAAAAGCGAAATGCACCAGCGCCAGAAAGACCAGCAGCGGCAGCGACAAAAACAGCACCGGCTTGAGCAGCGCGCTCAGCCGGGAACCGGGCGTAGCGGTCGATTCTGCGTAAGGTTCCGGGCGTTCGGCGGAAGCGGAGTCCGAATGATCTGAATGACTATTTTTCATAACGAAACATTCAACCTGAAATAATATTCAAGCCTTCTATCAAGCATCCCTGCGAGTGTCGAGCAATTCTTCAGATGCGAATCCGCGCCTTGCAAAGCATACAACGATTCTGGTTTTAGCGCCGAATTTCAGTAACTATATGCAAGTCGCTCGCTGATCGGAGCGAAATATCGCTCTTTCATCTTGACCTTCGCCTGACGAAAAGCCACGAGAGTGTTCGCTCGTTGGCCGCGATATTCCGCCGTCGCGAATTATGTACAGGCGCGCGCTTTGAATTGTTTGTGCGAAACAGTAACCGAATCTTTATCAGCTACGCTCGCGAAGACCAGGAATTCGCCGAACGCATCTACGCTTTTCTGAAGCTGACCGGCTTTGCCCCCTGGATGGACGTTCACGATTTGATTCCCGGCGAGCAGTGGGCCGTAAGTATTCACAACGCGCTCGAAGACGCGGCCTTCGTCGTGATCTGCCTGTCTCCGCGTTCGGTGGACAAGCGCGGCTTCTTACAAAAGGAGATTCGCGCGGCCCTCGACCACTGGCAGAATTATCTCGAATCGGACGTGTATTTGATTCCCGCTTTGCTCGAAGAGTGTCCGATCCCGCGACCGCTGCGCGATTTTCATTACGTGGACTGCCGGCGTAAAGACTGGGCTGCGAAACTCGCCGGAGCGATCCGCGCCGGTTTCGAACGACGCGCCTGATTTCGAATTTATATGAGACTATTCCGGCCGCGATCGTCATGAATCACGAAGAAATATCACAGCAGCCGCGCGTTTTCCTGTGTTATTCGGAAGAGGACTTCGAGCGCGTCGACAAACTCTATGATCAAATCAAAGCGGCGGGCTGGCGGCCCTGGCTGGACGAACGCGATATTCTGCCAGGCGAAAAACGCAAGCAGGCCATCGAAGACGCGATCATCGAGTCTGATTTTTTTCTCGCGTGCCTGAGCGACGACGTCGCGCGTCGCCGCGGCCGGGTTCAGCGAGAAATTCGCGACGCCCTCGACGTATTGCAGAATTTACTCGAAGACGATATCTATCTGATCCCCGTACTCTTAGAGGAGTGCGCGCTGCCGGAACGCCTCAAAGAATTCCAGCCGGTTCGTCTGTACCGCGAAGGCGGCTTCGATAATCTGATCCGGGCGCTTAACGCAGGCCTGCACCGGCGCCTGCGCGAACACGACGCGGACGAAGAGTCCGGAGGGGCGGGCGAAAACATACAATTAGAAGCGCGCGCGAAGCCTTCCGGATCCGACGCGCCCGCGCGCGAGCAAAGCGATCCGGGCCCGAGTCTGGAATTTCGGTTTTATAATCTCATGGCCGGCGCACACGGCGGCCTGGAAAAGGGGCAGCCGCGCAAAACCGCCGCTTATCTCCAGCAATGCATGATCCTCCTCCTGCGCATGGTCTATCGCAAACAGTACGGCGAAGACGCCGCCCGCACGACTCCGGTCAAACAGCTGATTCGCCATCTCCGGTCGGTCGTGAACGACAGCCGCATTCTCAGCATGCTGCGCGCGATCATTCAGCAATGCCACCTGGTCAGCCACGATCTGGACGAAGCTGTCAGCCGGAAACGCTCCGGCAATCTGCTGATTGAGTTTATCGCGGTGTGGTTCTGGTTTCAGCGCAATGTACTCGGCGAAAGCCAGCCCAGCATGATTCTCTTGCGCGAAGCACTGGCTTCGCATACGCCGGCCGGCAAGAGCCCGATCAAGCTGGAGAAAGAACGTTTTCTGTATTCCGAGGAAAGCGACATCCTGACCGCCGGAGCGAAGGGTGACGCGGCGTCGAACGAGCCGGCGGGCGGGGACGGAATTCGCATCGCCCTGCACCAGGCCGCCTTAAAATATTCCCATGGACTCGAAGCCTGGCAAAAATTTCTGGCGAATCTGGCCTGCTTTCAATTGCGCACCGAGCTGGAAATTCCCTTCGTTGAAACGCACAAACACGCCGAGGAAATCGAACTCAGCTTCATTACGGTCTGCCGGAGCGTTACGACGATCATCGCGCGACTGCAGTCGGCGCATATCATCATCTATATCGGGCCGGAGATTTCGGTCGCGGATTGGTGCGCCCGGCATCGCATCTCCACGAACCTCGAAGACTTTATAGAAATTTTTCAGCTGAGCGCTGACCGCCGCAAAGCCGTAGACGACCGGCAGCTCGTCTACGTCGTCGATCGCGCGACGGAAGCCGTACTGAATCCTGAAGCGCAGACGCGCGACGCCGCGGATGCTCAAAAGGAGCACGACGCCCCTCAGTCAGCTTCGCCGGACCCGACTCATGGGTCACATATGAGCGAAATGGCGCCGGAAATCAAACAGGCCGCGTTTCACGACATCGATCCAGGCACGTACGACGAATACAAAGCCGCGAATCGCTCGTCCACGGGTTTCATTCAAAGTAATATCGCGCTTTTGAACGACGATCACGATCTCTTTCTCGCGTTGAGTTACCCCATGGACACCTGGCGGCTCTTCCTGCATCCCATGCAGAGCAAGGTCACTTCCAATCCGGCGCAAATCATGTTTATTCAGGGCGGCCCCGGCACCGGCAAGACCGTGGTGCTCGCGCATCGCATCGCGCATGTCATTCAGAAACGCGAAACGAGCGAACGCGATTTCAAAGTCCTCTTTCTGGCGTTCACCCGCAGCGTAGCGGACAATATGCGCGATATGCTCGACAAACTCAACGTCGACCCGGGGCGCATATTGATCGAAGATGTGCACGGCTTCTTCGCACGACGAACCCGCGGCGAATTGGGCCTGCATTATGAAAACCAGCGCTTGAATTACTGGGAGCTTTTTCGCGGTCGCAAAGAATCATTTCGCGTAACCGACGTCTTTTTCGACGAATTCCAGGACTTTCCAACCCGCGACCAGGACAATTATATCATCAAGATGATTCGCGCGGTGCAGGCGAGCGGCGCGACTCTGACCTGCACGTACGACGAACATCAGAGCATCTATCATACCGAAACCGACCTGGCGTTCTGGGACGAGCTGCTCGACATCGAACATCAGAAGTTGACTTATTGCTATCGCATGGCTCGCGAAATCTCGGAGATCGCCTACGATCATCGCCGCATTATGCTCGAACACGCCGCGGATATGATTCGCATGAGCACCGGAAAGTCCATGCCCTACCGGGTTCAGCGCACGCCCAATTACGCTTTCGGCGGAGGCACCGTGCAGTTGGTGCCTTCAGTCGGCATTCGCCAGATCAGCGTGGCGAAAAAAATCGTCAGCGAATTGCGTAATATCTACTCCTACGACGAGGTCGTGATCATCTTTTTCGATCCCCAGAATTACGGACGCCGGCACAGCGGCCGGCTGACTCCGGGATGGTACGACAATTTAAAGAACGAGCTGGCGATCGACATCTACAACCCTTTCGCGATCAAAGGCCTGGAATTTCGCGCGGGGGTGGTGCTGTTTCCGCAATATTGCTTTATGCAGTACTATATGTATTTGCGGGACGGCGTCACATTGAAGCGACTCGACGAATTCTGCGACGTCATGATTCGTTATCATACCGAACACCTCGAAGGTTTGAGCTATCTGCGTTTTCAAACCGACACAGGACCGCTGGACGACCTCGTATATTTTCTGAACAGCCGTCCGAATATCTCCGGGCGCTCCGAAGAGCCGCGCATTCGGGAAATCTTCGACGGCCTGGCGGCACACGATATCAAGGGCCCGCTGCTTACGCAACTGCACGAAACCTACAATCGCTTCTTATCTCACGATCTCAAGTCGCTCCTGCTCAAATACGACGTACCCGGCGACCGCCGCAATCAGCTGGACTCTTTGATGTACGAACGGGTGCAGCAGTCCCTGCCGGCGAACAATGAAAAGATCAAACGCCATACCCGCTTTCGCCGCGCGCGCATGATTCACACGGAGATCGACCATTCGCTGCGTGATTTAAATGAATTCTATGTGGCTCTCACCCGCTTTCGAGAAAAGGCCTACCTGGTATACGATCAGGAGTACAATCTCGCCGAAATTCTGCCCGGCGCCGAGACGGTCGACGAAAGTCACATCATCGTTCCATAATTCGCGGCCCTGGCGATCAGACCGAAGTCACGCCTGAGTTCACGGAAATTTCAAGCCAATACGCGAAACCGCGTTTCGATTTTATTGAATTCCTAATTCGCGCAGGCGATAATAAAACGTGGCGCGTTTGATCCCCAGCCGGCGAGCGGCTTCGGGTTTATCGCCGCCCGTACTCTCAATCGCCTTCAAGATCAGCTTACGCGAAAAGGCGCGCAACATTTCGTCATACGTGTCCGGGAAAAAAGAATCCGCGGCCGCGAGCATCGGGCTCTCCACCCCGGCGGGCAGGCCCGCGGAAATAGACGGCGGCAAATCGTGAACGGCGATGGCCCGCGCCTCGGCGTGTAACAGCGCATAGATCATCGCATTCTCGAGTTCGCGAATATTGCCCGGCCAGCTGTAAGCCAGAAGTAGATCCATCGCGGCGGGATCAATGGCGGTCACCCGGGTTTCCATTTCGCCGGCGTACTTCTGTAAAAAATAATCGAGCAATATCGGAATATCGTCGGGGCGTTGCGCAAGCGAAGGCACCTGCAGCTCCAGCACGTGAATGCGATAGAACAGGTCTTCGCGAAATTCGCCCTGATTTACCAGCTCTTTCAAATCGCGATGCGTCGCGAAGACGAAACGACAGTCCGCCCTAATATTTTTGCGACCGCCCACTCGTTGAAATTTTCGTTCTTGAAGCAGGCGCAGCAGCTTCGGCTGCATTTCCAGGGGCATTTCCCCGATTTCGTCGAAGAAGAGGGTACCGCCCCGGGCCTGTTCAACCCGACCGGCGTGAGCGGAACGCGCGTCGGTGAACGCGCCTTTTTCGAAGCCGAAGATCTCGGTCTCCCACAGCCCCGCAGGCACCGCCGCACAATTGATCGCGACGAAAGGACGGGAAAAGGGAGCGGCGCTTTGTCCGGCTTGATTGGCGGCGTCTCCCGCCGCAGGATCCGGGGCGCCCTTTTCGTGAATCGCCTGGGCGATGAGTTCTTTGCCCGTACCGGTCGGTCCGGTGATTAAGATCGCCTGCCGCGTTTGTTTTGCGTACTTCTGCGCCAGCTCGAAAAGATAGGCCATGCGTTCGCTGGCGAAAACCAGAGTCTTATCTTCGGGCAGGCGGTGTTTCACGACTTCGCGCATATCGCTGAAATAATCCGACAGGCGGCGGGCTTTTTCTTCGGCCCGACCGCGCAGGCGCTGGATCTGTTCGTATAGAACGGCGTTGCGCACGGCGAGAGCGAGCGACAGGCGAAAGCCCTCGAGAATCGTGATCTCTCCGGGATCATAGTCGCGGCCGTTCGATTTTTTGCTCAGGATCACATAACCGAAGGTCTGCCGGCGGAAGGCCAGCGGAATCGCCAGATGAAATTGTTCGGCCTCTAAGGCCGCGGTGATGCGCGCCATCGTTTCGAGGGTTTCGCCATGGCCTTTTTCAATCAGCGCCGTGCGCCCGGCCTCTTCCGCGGCGCGAGTACGCGGCCCTTCGCTCAGATAAAAGACCGAGTTCAGGTACGCGAAGATCTCCGCCGGCATCTTTAAGAATTTCTGAACAAACTCTTCGCTACTGACGATCGAGTCCATGCCCGCGGGCATCGCGCCGATGCTGCGCCAGTGCAGTCGATCCTCGCGATCCGACACCACGACGAAGCCCCGCTCGAAGCGCAGCAGGCGATGCAACGCCGCCAGAATTTTTTCGAGCAGCACGCCGAGGCTCCCGACATTCGCCACGGATCCAGCGCTCGCGGCGCCTTCGTCCGTGTTCGCCATTGCGACCGTCTTCGGAATCGTCTCCGGGATCGTCTTTGGAATCGTTTCCGGCCCGAGCGCGCCGGACTCCGCGGATTCGAGCGCGAAAATTTCGTCTTTTAGTTTCTCGATTTCGCGCGCCTGGTACTCCAGGGCCAGAGCTTCGTCCTGGGCTTCGATGACGCCCTGCTTCAAGCTCTGAAAGCGATCGCCCAGAGCGAGAGATAACAGCCAGGCTTCGATCGCCAGACCGACCTGCAGTCCGTACTCCGAATAACTCGTGCTGGGGATCCAGCCCATCGACTTCAGTCCGTACAGGAATCCGCCGACCGAAATCAAAAGCCAGGCCAGTAAATAAAAACGCGCCGGACGATACCCCGCCCGAAGCGCCGCGAAACCGGCGATCAAAAACCAGCACACTACGATCATGCCGAGAAAGACGATCCACTGATACACAAGATACGAATCCAGCACGAACATCAGCGGGACCACAACAACGGCGACCACGCTCAAGAGACGCAGGACCGGATCGATACGGGCGGTATTGCGACGCGTATCGAGAAAGCTGCGGCAGAAACCCAGCGAGAAGACCAGCCCCACGCTGACTGCAGCCGCGGTCAGTTGCGAAACCGCCCGGGCGGATTCGAGAAAGTCGAAGGGCAAGAGCTCCGGAACCAGGCCGTCGATGCAGAGCTGAAACAGGCCATGCAGCGCGACCAGAGTGCCGACGTAGTACAGATAGCTTTGATCCCGAATCGAAAAATATAAAAACAGATTATAAAGAATCATCACGGCGATGATTCCGTAGTACAAACCGAGCGCGAACTGCAGCTTGTGATCGATGCGGCGGAACCCGGCTTCGCTCCAGATCGCAAGCGGTACGACCAGAGCGTTGCGGGTCTCCAGCCGCAGATATACGGTATGAGTGCGAGCGTCCTGGGGCCCGAGTTCGAAAATGAAATAGCGGTGCGCGCGATCGCGCTTCGCAAAGGGCACGCTCACCCCCGCGGCCGCCGTATGCACGATGCGGCCGCCGGGCGCCACCAGATACAGATCGATGCGGTCGATCAGCGCGAAGCCGATTTCGAGTAACCGCACAATTCCGGCATTGCCGCCCTGAATCTGAAACCGAATCCATACGGGATCCTCGATGAAACCGAAATTCAGACGGGAGCCCGCCGCCGGCCGAAAGCGATCGAAGCCCGGCCGCATAACGTCGCGGATGCCCGGAGAAGCGCCGGCAGCATCGGTATCAGGATCGGTGCCGCCGCTCTGCACAAAATACTCCGGCCGCACGCTGACTCGATCGAGCATTGCCGGCCCGATGTCGACCGAACCAGCTTGCGGCGGCAGGCGCTCCGGCGCATCGCTGCTGGAGTCTGGAATCCGGCCCTGGCCATCGGGCGCATCGAAAACGTGGGGCGCTGGCGACTCAGGGGAGCAGCCGGGCAGTGTAGGAGTTCCTACAAGCAGCACGATCAGCAGCATAAATTTAGACAAGGCTGTACGATTTACGACGCTCACGGAGCAGACTGGCAGGTTTCCGATGAATCTGCGAGCGAAATTCTGTCCAGGATCTTATACAGTCTAAAAATTGAGACTCCAGGAACCTGGAATCCCGGCTAAACGCGCAGACCCCTCGAGCCCATGGCCCGGCCTAATCCGACATAATCCAGTGGCGTTCTCGAAAAAGAATCGAGAAACGCGCCACGCTCCCATTCGCACAGATTCCCGTGAATCGTGCTCTCGCCTGCGCTTGTGCTCGCCTTTCCATCCGGAGCCGGCATGCCGCACCACGCCGGCAGCCGGTTTTCGCCTGGAAAGGCCGCCGCACTCCCGCCGTGGCACGCCGCTTGCTAAGGCGATTCACACAAACAGATACATTCTATGAGGTTCAAATACAATGCAAAAGCTAACACGGCTCTTAATTGCCGGCGTCGTTCTCACGGCGCTGCCCTTCGCGACGCTGACGGCGGGAGGCGGAGGTTCTTCTTCGGAAGATCGTCTCGATGACACGTACATCGTACTGGCCCACGGAATCCTGGGCTGGGACGACGATACGAAAGACGGAACAATCTTCAACAAATACGGCGTACCCTACTGGGGCGGGATGGACGACTACCTGAGCGGCCGCGGCGCCCGCGTCATGACCGACGGCAAATCGGCACTGGCTCATTCCTACGATCGCGCGGAACAAATGCGTTACCAGATCAATCTGTGGCTCGCCTCGGAAGGCGTGGATCATAAGAAAGTTCACATTCTCTCGCACTCCCAGGGCGGCATGGATTCGCGCATTCTGGCGTCGCCCGGCGGTCTTGCGGGCCTGGGCAATCAGCACGGCAATGAAATCGGCTCGGTCACGACGATCTCTTCACCGCACTACGGCACCTCGTTTGCGGACGTGCTCCTGGGTCTGATTCCCGGCGAAGGCTGGCAGAATCTGCTGGCGGGAATCGTGAACACTCTGGTGGGTCTGCTCTATAACGGCGAGTTCATCATCAACAATCCCGATCAGGATCTGCTGGCCGCGACCTTTATGGCGGTCGGCGAAATGGACGTGTTTAACGCGAGCTTCGGCGACGCCCCGGATGTCCGCTATTTTTCGACGGGCAGCAAGATCCGCGTCTGGAATATCTTCGAGCACAATCCGCTGCTTTCGCCGCTCTATCTGGCCAACCTGTACGGCGGCAGCCGCCTTTCCTCTCCGGAAATCGGCAGCATCGGTAAAGAAAACGACGGCGCGATCCCCTATCGCTCGATGAAGTGGGGCACCTGGATCAACGGGCCGAAAGAAAAATTCTATTCGACCGGCATCGACCATCTGCAGATTACGAACGCTTTCTATTCGGGCCAGCTCTGGTTCGACGTGGAAGGTTTCTATCAGCGGCTGGCTGAAAACGCGAAAAACAGCGTATTCTGAGACGCATAAAAACCGCGCCCGCTGTCTCTGACGGCGGGCGCCTGTTCTCCTGAGATTTATAATCCAAACTCACTCCCCGGGGCGACCGCAGGCTGTTTAAAAAGAGCCGCAGGTTCCCCGGTTTTTTGCAGCTCAGCCGCCTGATGGGCGGGCCTGCGAGCGCCCCGTCGTTGGAATCTCGAAATTAAACTCTTGCCCTGGCAGCCTTCAGCGACAGCATATCCCTGTTGCGACCATGAGCATATCTTCGAATACGGGCATCTCGGCGACGATCATCACCTACAACGAAGAACGGCAGATCGAACGCTGCATTCGTTCGGTCCACGATTGGTGTGATGAAGTCATCGTGCTGGACTCGCATTCCACCGACCGGACCAGAGAGCTGGCGACCGCCTTTCCCCGCGTCAAATTCGCGGTGCACGATTTCGACGGTCATATCCAGCAGAAGAACCGCGCCATCGACATGGCCGCCGGCCCCTGGATCTTCTCGCTGGACGCCGACGAAGAAGCGTCCCCCGAACTGGCCGCGAACGCCGTACGCTACGTCGCCGAACATCCCGACTCGCAGGGCGTCCGCATCTGGCGCACGACCTGGCATCTCGGCCGTTTCATACGCCACGGCGGCTGGCGGCACGCGCGCTATCGTTTGTTTCGCAAAGGCGAAGGCGTATGGGGCGGCGAAAATCCGCACGACCAGATCTTCCTGAATGGCCGGCCGCACTGGCAGCGCAATCGGGGACCGAGCATCGCAGGCGACTTGATCCACTATTCATTTCGCGACCTGTCGCACCAGGTCGACACGATCAATAAATTCTCGAGCATCATCGCCTTCACCCGCTCGGAGCGCGGCACGCGCTTTTCGCTCATCAAGATGCTCTACAAACCCATTTCAAAATTCATGGAACTCTACGTCGTGAAGGCCGGCTTCCTGGACGGCATGGCGGGTCTGATCATCGCCTTTTCCAGCGCCTACGCCACATTCCTGCGCTGGGCCAAGTTGTACGAACTGCGACGCACGGGCCTCGAGCGACCTTCGAATGTACGCCCCGACTATCGGGTCGAAAAAAAGTCCCAAACGCCCCAATGACTCCTAACCCAGAGCCCCGGCACGAGCCGATCGCAGAGCTCAGCGCGGCGATCATTACTTATAACGAAGCGGACCGCATTGCCGCCTGTCTGCGTTCGCTATCACCGATCTGTTCGGAGATCCTCGTGCTCGATTCGCACTCCACCGACGGCACGCGCGCCGTGTGCGAAAGCTTTGAACGCGTCAGATTCGAAGAGTCTTCGTTTCTGGGTTACGCCGCGCAGAAAAATCGAGCCCTGGAACTCACGCGCACGCCCTGGGTTCTGTGCCTGGACGCGGACGAACGGCTGACGGACGAAGCCGCCGCATCCATCCGTAAACTATTCAACGGGGCGATCCCCGATCAGATCATCGGCGCGCGCCTGATCCGGCGGACCTTTCATATGGGCGTCTTCGTCGGCTACGGCGGCTGGACGCACTATCGCTATCGACTGTTGCGCAAAGACCGTGTGCAATGGCGCGGTACGGCCGGTATACCCCTGCACGAACTACCATATCCGGACGCGAAAGCGGGCGGCAGCTGGAATCGCAGGAACGGAATCACGCTTGCAGGCGATATCATTCACAGCTCGAAAACGGATCTATCGAATCAGGTCGACACGATCAACGTCTACTCCAGTATCTACGCCGTAGCGCGCCATCGCCGCAAAATCGCGAACGGCAATCGCTCGTTCAGTCATCGCCGGCCGCGCTATCTACTGCGCATGCTGTTCAAGCCGCCTTTAAAATTCGTCGAAATCTACGTGGCCAAACTTGGTTTTCTCGACGGCTACCGCGGATTCATCATCGCCGTCTCCAGTAGTTTCGCGACGTTTTTGCGCTGGGCCAAACTGTACGAACTCGCGAACACCGAAGTACGCGAAGCCTCGAATCTACCGGCCTTCTTGCGCGACGACCGGCAAAAGCCAAACGGCTCCGGCGGTCCGTCTGCCGCGAAAAAATAAAATCACGGCCCGTCTTCCAATCGCAGACGACGCGGCGTTCTATCCATATGACTCAGGCACAATCGCAACAAGACAAAGCTTTCGCAAACGAGCTCCCGCCCGGACGCGGCGGACCGGACACGACCGTGCTGGTGCTGCGCTTCTCCGCGGTCGGCGACGTACTTTTGACCACGCCGGCCTTAGACGCCCTGCGCACGGCCTGGCCCCACGCCCGCATTGTCTACGGCACTAAAGAGTTTATCGGCGATATGATCCGCCACCACCCCGCGGTCGACCAGGTCGTGGGCTTGCAAAAAGGCGAAGGCGTGCGCGAATATACGCGCCGCCTGAAGGCGACGGGTTTCACCACGGTTCTCGATCTGCACGACAAACTGCGCAGCCGCATGATTCATCTGCTGACTCCCACGCGGCCGATCGTGCGCTGGAAGAATCGCAGCAGTCTGGATAACGCAAAAATCTGGCTGGGCCTGCGGGGCTTCGAAGCGCCCGCGCCGACCGCCGATCTCTTTCATCGCGCGGTGCAAAGGCTCGTCGGACGCGAACTCCCCCGCGGACGCATGCGTTATTATCCCGGTCCCGACGATAAAGATCGCGCTCGTGAAATGCTCGGCGCGGCCGGCGTCGATCTGAAACGGCCCATCGTCGGCATGGCGGCGGGAGCCAATTGGGCGACCAAACGCTGGCCGCCGGAGTACTTTCACGAACTCGCCGGACGCATTACCGCGGCGGGCTACCAGCTGGCCTTAAACGGCGGCCCCGGCGAAACCGAATTGAGCCGGAGCATCGGCGGCGGGCGTCCAGGCGTCTTTGATTTCACCGGCGCGACCCTCGCGGAAATGGGCGGGATCATCGAACATTGCACGGCCTTCGTGGCCAACGACAGCGGGCCGATGCACATGGCGCGGGCCATGGGGGTGCCGACGCTGGCCATTTTCGGTTCGACCGACCCGGCCATGTTCGAATACGAAGAGCAGGGACTCGCCTATCTCGACGATCTGGAATGCAGCCCCTGTTCGTTTTACGGCCGCAAAGTCTGTCCGCAAAAAGGGCAGCATTTCCGTTGCATGCGCGATCAAAAGCCCGAGCAGGTCTGGCAGGCCTTGCAGCCGCTGCTCGATGGAAAGCCGCGTCCCTATCCACACGCCTGAAATCGCGAGGCGAATTCCGCTTGTCGCGAATCGACGAAACGAAAAGATACCGGTCTATGAGCGACGAAGAGATCCAGGCCCTCAATCAGATCACCGCGATCATCGACGAAAAGGCGACCAAATACAAAGACGAACGCCACCATATGCCGCGCGCCCGCGCGGTCGCGGAAAAAGAGGCGTTGCTAAAGCTGCTCGACGACGGCCTTTCGCTGGCGCGCAATATTCGCCCGCAGCCCGCCGACCTGATTCGCGATTTCGAACGACTGAGCTCCGAACTCCGCCGCACTCCCTGAATGCAAGCCGACTCTCCGAAGAAGACATTTCAACAACGCCTGGGCGTACTGGGCGGCGGCCAGCTCGGCCGCATGCTGCTGCCCCCGGCGATGCGTTTTAATCTGCAGCCGGGTTTTCTCGATCCCCAGCCGAACGCTCCGTGCAAAGCGAACGCCGCTTATTTCGAACAGGGCGATCTCATGGATTTCGAAACGGTCCTGAACTTCGGCCGCCGCTTCGATATCGTCACCACCGAAATCGAGCACGTAAACACCGACGCGCTGGCGGCCCTCGAAGACGAGGGCGTGCAGGTGCGGCCCTCGTCGCGCATCCTGGCGCTCGTCCAGGACAAACTAAAACAAAAAGAATTCTATCGCGACAACGGCGTCCCTACCGCTGAATTCGCGGCGGTCGAAAGCGCCGCGGATTTCATGCAGCGACTGCCCGGGCTGCGCGGCCTGTTTCCGGCGATGCAAAAACTTCGGCGAGCCGGCTACGACGGCCGGGGCGTCCAGAGCCTGCCGGACGCGCCCGGGGATCCGTCTGAGGCAAGCTCCGAACAAAACGAAACGAAGTTTAGAACGGAACTGGAAACCGCCGCCCGCGCTTTCGACGCACCCTCGTTGATCGAGCGCAAGATCCCCTTCGCGAAAGAAATCGCCGTCATCGTTTCGCGCAATCCGTCGGGACAGATCGCGCTCTATCCGATTGTCGAAATGGAATTTCACCCGACCGCCAATCTCGTTGAATTGCTCTTCGCCCCCGCGGACATCAGCTCTGATATTCAGTTACAGGCGGAATCGATCGCGCGGCGTCTGGCCGAGCTCCTGCAACTCGAAGGTTTGCTGGCTGTTGAATTATTCGTCACAACCGACGGCCAGGTGCTGGTCAATGAAATTGCGCCGCGCACCCACAACAGCGGACACCACAGCATCGAAGCCTGCGTGACCTCTCAATTCGAACAACATCTGCGCGCCGTGCTGGATCTGCCCCCGGGCGCGACAAAGCTGGTCGCCCCCGCGGCGATGGTCAATCTGCTGGGCGCTCGCGGTACCGGACCGGCTGAGTATCGTGGCATGGAAAAAATTCTTGCGATGCCGGGAGTGCACGTGCACCTCTACGGTAAGTCCACGACCCGTCCCTTTCGCAAGATGGGTCATATAACGATTACCGGCAAACCGGGCGCGACGGACCTTACGCCCGGCGGGCTCTCAGACGCCGCACGGGCGGAACTCGCGGCCGTGCGCGAACGAGCGCGCGCTGTGCGTGAAGGAATCGAAATCGTCGGTCCCGAACCCGCGAAAGGCGAGCAGGCTTTCTGATTTCGCGGAAGCCGAAGCGCGCAACCGGTGATGCAGGCCGGCTGCATATTTTTTGGTACTACAGGAATTCACAAAATGTCGCAAACCCCGCTCGTCGGAATCATTATGGGCAGCCAGTCGGACCTGAAAATCATGTCCGACGCCGCCGAAGTCCTTGAAGAACTGGAGATCGCCTACGAGCTCACCATCGTTTCGGCGCATCGCACCCCCGATCGCATGGTGTCGTACGCGCGCGAGGCCCGGGGACGCGGTCTGCGCGTCATTATCGCGGGGGCGGGCGGCGCGGCGCATCTGCCCGGCATGGTGGCTTCGCTGACCAGCCTGCCGGTTATCGGAGTGCCGGTGAAATCCAGCAATTCCATCGACGGCTGGGATTCGATTCTATCGATTTTGCAGATGCCTGGAGGCATTCCGGTCGCGACCGTGGCGTTGAACCAGTCAAAGAACGCGGGACTGCTCGCCGCACGAATTCTGGGAGCCGGAGACCCGGCGCTGCTGGATGCGATGGAAAGCTATCAGCAAAAGCTGCGCGAAAAAGTCGAAGCGAGCATTCGCGAAGTCGAAGAACGCGGCTATCGCGATTTGATTTAGTTTTTCCCCGGAGTTGTTATCGCTTCGCTTTAAGGAGGCTCAATTCGCCAGAGGCAAACCAAAGAGCACGGCCAGCACGCCGACGTTCGAGAGCGAAAGCCATGCCACCGCGATCGAAACGAAATAGCGGCGCCATAAGAAGCACAGCCAGGCCAGTAAGAGCGCGCCGAAGATAACGTAGGCCGCGCTATAGAGGCAGAAGGCCAGAATCGAAACGAACCAGACCTCCGCCGGTCCGGAATTCTCCGAAAGCAGGAGTTGCGTTTTTAAGCCGTACCATAGTTCCGGCGGCGCATGTTCGAAGGCGCTGAACGTTACGAAAAGCAATCCCGCCGTCCAGCAGAGATTGTGTACGAGCGCAAAACCTTGTTTGAATTTCGAATAGCGGGATAAGCTGGCGTTCACAATTTTACCTCAGGTTCGTATGTATGGATGCTGATCACTCGCGTAAACTCAGCCGCGGCGTGCACCCGGGCGAAGCAGCGGCGACCGTGACGCTGGCCGCCCGGCCGGGTTCATAACTCAGACGCGCGATAACCGGCCAGTGATCGGAAGGATAGAAAGCGCGCGGCGAATGATCGCTGATCGTCCACCAGTAGTCGATGCCCCAGTCCGCTACGCGCCAGGGCCCCGGCGATACGAAAATATGATCGATAGCGCTCTCGAAATTCAACGGATTACTTGCGGGCTCCGGATGATTCGTATAGATCGCGCAGCGCTCGGCTCGATCGAAAGTGTTTACGAGAAACTCGTCTAATATCGCGTAGGCTTCCGCGGAGGCGACGTGACCTTCGTGAACGAAGGCGCGACCGTTCGGGGAAGAATTAAAATCGCCGGCCACAATCATCGGAAGGCCGGCCTGGAGCCAGTCCGCCAGAGCGCCCTTTAGAATTTTCGCGCTACGGCTCTGATTCGGTTGATGATTATCGAAATGGGCGTTCACCAATAGAAAGCGCGCCCCGCCGGCAAGCTCTTCAAAGACGGCCCAGGCCGCGTACCGGTAGGGCCAGGACGACAGCCACACTGCTCCGCTGGCGACGCTTCGCAGGCGGTCTTTTCTATAGTAGATAGTGCTGTCGCAATTCACGCGACACAGCGATTCGTACACGGGTTCGGCGACGCCGGCCGGCCGCGGCAACGCCAGCCGAAAATGCTCCGCGTCCAGGGGAATGATCAGTTCCTGCGCCGCGATAATGTCGGGCATATGGTGTGCGATCACGTGGGTGAATTCCGCCAGCCGCCCGGGCCAGGGGCGATCGACGTTGCATAGAGCGCACTGCACATTATAACTCATTACCGTAAGCGGCTCGATGCGAGACGCGGACGCGTCCGACACTGGAATACGCGCGTATTCCGGCGCACAGGCCGCCGTCAACGTCGCGAAAGCGAAGATCTGTCCGACGGTTTTCAATAATCTATTCATATTCGCACCGATACTCGACGCGCATAATAGATCTCTGCGCGAAACAGCTAGATGAATTCGGGATGACGAATTGGTAAACTCGCGGCGCGGCTTCGCATGATCGTAATACACGCGGCATAACGCTGCAACAGGCGAAGAGTTTGATAGCGTTTCTTTCTTATGAATACTACGCTCATCGCCTCCGAATCGAAGGACCGTAAAGAGTTTCAGAACGAGTCCGCATTCGCCCGCATCGCGGCTGTGTGCGCGCTATTAAGCCTGGCGGCTTTCAGCTTTTTCTACGGTATCGGTTCGACATTGCTTTTCGACTGGGACGAAGGCGCTTTTTCCGAGGCGACCCGCGAAATGCTCGCAGGCGGAGACTTTCTGACCACTTATCTGAACGGCGAATACCGATCGGCGAAACCGATTCTGATCTATTGGTTGCAGGCCGGCGCGGCCCTTATTTTCGGTGTAAACGAGTTCGCCATGCGTTTGCCTTCGGCCGTCTGCGCGTCGCTCTGGGCGGCTCTCGTATTTTTCTTTCTGCGCCGCGTCTCCGGCGTACGAAGCGCCTTCGCCGGCGCTGTTTTCATGCTCGGCGCCTTGCAAATCTCAATCATCGGGCGCGCGGCGATATCGGACGCGTTGCTCAATCTATGGATCGCCGCGGCGATGTTCGCCCTCTATTTGCACGACGCGGCCCGCGACTCGGACGCGGTACCGTCGCTATGGAGCGGGCGGAATCAAGAACAACGGCGCTTCGCCCTGCTGGCATTTGCCGCGATGGGGCTCGGAACTCTGACGAAAGGCCCGATCGCCTTTTTGATTCCTGGCGCGGTTTCGTTGCTGTACTTCGCCCTGCGCGGCCGTCTCCGGGCGTGGTTTCAGTTCTGGTTGAATCCGGCCGCGATCGCGCTCTTCTGCGTCGTTACTCTGCCGTGGTTCGTGCTGCAGTACGTGGCGCAGGGCCAGGCCTTCATTGACGGCTTCTTTCTAAAGCACAATGTCGGCCGTTTCGCCGGCGCCGCGATGGAAGGCCACGGCGGAGGCCCGTGGTTTTATCTGCCCGTGGTTCTGCTTGGATGCCTGCCCTTTACGGCCTTTCTCTGGAAACCGCTGAAAGAGATCCGTTCCGATTTGCGCGAAGATCTACCGACCTTCGCCTGGCTGTGGTTCGCCTTCGTATTCGTTTTCTTTTCGATTGCTTCGACCAAATTGCCGCATTATGTAATCTACGGCTATACCGGGCTCTTTGTGCTCATGGCGCAACACTATCGCGCTGTCCCCCGCGTAGCTGCGTATATTCCACCGATGATTTTTTCGGGCCTGCTCTTCGCGCTCCCCGAATTGCTCGCCTTCGCCGCGACCGGGACTCCCGATCCCTATTCCCTGGCGGTGATTCAGGGCGCGCTGCAAGAATTCGGCTTCGGCTATCGCCTGCTCACCGGCGGCGCTGGCTTAATATTCGCCGCGCTGGCTTTTGTTCCGGACGGGGCCTTCGCGCGAGCGCGGAGCGGCGCTGCGGAAATTCGGCTGATCTCCGCGGCGTTCGCCATGACTTCCCTTTTGAATTTCGGCGTCTTACCGCTGGCCAATGCAGCCATGCAGCGTCCGATCTACGAAGCCGCGCAGGCGGCGCAGACGGCGAAAAGCGCGGACGAAACGCCCCTGGTCTTCTGGAAGTTCTACTGGCCCTCTTTTCTGTTTTATTACGGCGACACAGTCCCCGTCCGCCTGCCGCGGGTCGGGGAGCTGATCCTGATGAAAGCCCACGAGCTAAAGTATCTCAAAGAATACGAGCTGCTCTATAATAAAAACGGAGTCGCTCTGGCGCGGGTCACAGCTATGGATCGCGAGCATTATGTACGCATGATGCTGGAATAAGGATCGCGCCAGTCCAGAGCGTAGCAAATGACCGAGAACGTACGCAGGCCCAATCTATGAAACGCAATCCCGGAACACCGTTCATATCGTTTTTGATTCCCGTCTACAACGAAGTGGAGAGCCTGCCCGAACTCTTCGCCGGAATCCAAAACAACGTCGGCGATCGTTCGTTCGAAATCGTTTTCGTGGACGATGGCAGTACCGACGGAAGTTTCGAAGTACTGGAAGCCCTGCATCGCCGCCACCCCGAGTCGGTGCATGTCATCCGTTTTCGCCGCAATTTCGGGAAATCCCAGGCTTTGCGAGCGGGCATGCGTTGCGTGCGTGGCGAGCTGGTATTCACCATGGACGCTGATCTTCAAGACGATCCCGCCGAAATCGAGAATTTTTTACAGAAGCTCGAGGAAGGCTACGATCTCGTTTCGGGCTGGAAGAAAAAACGCAACGATCCCTGGCATAAAACTCTGCCGTCGCGGCTTTTCAACGCCGTGATCGCGCGCATTTCCGGGCTACAATTGCACGACTTCAATTGCGGCTATAAATTGTACCGCGCGGAAACCCTGGCCGACATCGATCTGTACGGCGAAATGCATCGCTTTATCCCGGCCTTCGCGCATGCGCGCGGTTTTCGGGTAGCGGAACTGGCGGTCATGCACCACGCGCGCCGCTTCGGAGTTTCGAAATTCGGCTGGCGGCGGCTGTATCGCGGGCTCTTCGACGCGATTACGGTTACCCTGCTCACGCGTTATACCAAACGCCCCCTGCATTTTTTCGGCGGACCCGGCCTCCTGCTGTGTATGCTGGGCGCGGGTATCCTGGGATATTTTACGGTCTGGAAGATCCTGGGCAACGACATCGGCTATCGACCGCTTTTCTTCGGCGGCATTCTCGCAGTCATCGCCGGTTTGCAGACCTTCGCAATCGGCCTGGTCGGAGAACTGCTGGTAAATCAAAGCGGTCGGCGCGAGGACTCGTATTCGATTTCCACCACGCTGGAGCCGAAACCCTCACCGGCCGGCGCAAGCCGAAGATCAACATCCGCAGGCGGCTCTCGACGAGCGGCTCGTACGCGCGCGGGCGCGACGGCGGGTTGACGGCCGGCCATTCGCCTCGATTGTAGCGTACTGTTCACATGACGAAGCGAACGCGCACAATTCTGGTCCGAATCACGGGAGCGCTGTTTTACGCCCTGCTGGTTTACGGACTCTGGCATTATCTCCAGGCGCTCGATCCGGCGCGCCTCTTCGCAGCGACGATTGATCCGCTATGGCTGATCGCGGCTGCACTCCTTGCGGTTTGCGCGAAATTGCCGTATGCGCTGGTCTGGCGACGCCTCCTGATCGGGATGGGCGTTCGCATCCCGAATCTCGCGGGGCTCTTTCGCGTATATCAGATCAGCTGGCTCGGACGATATACTCCGGGCAAAGCCGTGATGGTCGGCGCGCGCCTGGTCTACGCGGAGCGAGTCGGAGCCACCAGATCCCAGGCGCTGATCTCTTTTCTGGTCGAGCAAATTCTACAACTGAGCGTCGGCACGGGCATGGGTCTCACGCTGGTGGTACTCGCCGATCGATTCGCGCTCCCCCTGTGGCTCAGCATTCTGCTGGCAGGTGCCGTGGTCATTGGCTGGCTGATCACTTCGCCGCCGGTATTACGGCGAGGACTCGCCTTCGCCTTTCGCCTGGTGGGCCGCGAAGCGCTCGATGTATTTCCCGACCAGGCCAGCATCACGCGCGCGGCGGCGCTGCATGGTCTGATTCAGCTGGGTTTTGGCGCCTACACCGGCCTGGCAGCCGCCAGTCTCTTCGGAGTGGATTTTATCCTGCAACCGACGATGTACGCCCACATCTGGGGCGCCTTCGCCCTGTCGGTAACGATCGGCATGCTCGCAATTTTCGCTCCGGCGGGCCTGGGCGCCCGTGAAGCGATCCAGCTCTTGTTGTTACAAAGCGTTCTAGAACCCGAGCAGGCGGCGCTGTTCACCGTATTGCATCGCGCGGTGGAACTGGGAACGGATCTGTTGCTCTTCGCCGCAATTCAGCTCGGCGGCCTGCGCGCAGCGCGCGAATCAGATTGATCTGATTCAGAAAACCCAGCGGCTTTCTAAGTACTCGAGATAGTCGTGCAGCGCCTGGCGCGCGGCCGGGTTCGTGGTGCGAATCACCAGCGACGGACCTTCGGTGTCCTTGACGACTTCGTATTCAAACGCAGCCATATTCTGACGCATGGCCGCGTATTCCGGCGAATCCTTCATACCCGGCAGTTTGACCATCGAGAACTCGCCGCGCTCGAAACGACGGCCGAGAATTTCCAGATCGGAAATATAATGATCGATGGCGACGTCGTATTCTTCGCCGCCTTCGATCTTCGTAAACTCGTAGCGAATCGAGCCGCCCGTGGGTTGCGCGGTAAAGACCCGCGTATGCTTCAGGCTTTCGTCTTGATCGCGCATCTGTTCGCGCAGAATCGGCACGTACAGATAAAAGAGAACGGCCAGGACGAAAGTGATGCCGGTCGCAATGACGGCGTACGACAATTCCTTCAGGGAACGTTCGCGGATGATATTGCGATCGTCACGGGACGAGTCGCCTTTTTTCGCCTGAGCCATAGATCTGGTAAAAAATCGGCTCGCAAGGCCGCTGTCACCTTTTTTTTCCGCAGAGGCGCAGGAACTTCGTGTGATTGCGCTTATACTGCCCCGCCCGCTCCGGATTCAGCACCGGCCCGTCCGGCTGCGCTTCGCCCGCGACGCCGGATTGCGCGTACGGCGCATACTGCGCTTCCAGTCGCTCACAGGCGCTTGCGCCGCCGCCGGACTCGAGCGACACCATCGTTGCAAGATAGGCCCGGCGTCGCCGCCAGGACGCAGCACAGGCTTCACCGCAGGCGGCCAGATAAGCCGCGGGCGAGCGCCATGCCTGCGGATAACGACTGGAAAAATCGGCCGGCCTCAGCAGTTGAAAGATCGTGGCAGTCAGAAAGTCGACATCGGAGAGTGTGGTTCGCGCCCTGGCGCCGTCCGGACAGGCCCCGGAGATCGCGGTTCGCGTATCCCCGTCTGTCCCGGACGCACGGACCGCGGATGTTCCAACCCCCGGTCGACCGTGAACGCTGACCAGCGCCCCATAACCCTCAAGAGCCGAGCGACCGTTCGTGGGAACGATGGCCCCGCGCACCAACGGCGACCCCGGTTCCCAGGTCAGGATCGCGTGGCCCGGCGGCCGCAGACGGCTTTCCAGATCGTCGGAATACACCAGAGCATTGGTCACGATCAGGTCATAACGCACCTGCCCGGCCATGTACGCCCGCCAGACATACTCGCTGGCCGGCAGCTTCTCGGATAAACACCCGCCCTCGACCAGGCGCTCTAGTAGAGCCAGCTCGCGTTCAGCGGCCACAGCGCTCAGGCCGCCGACTCGTTCCAGCCGCTCCTGATTGCGCTCCGCATCGGCGGCGCCGGAACCCAACAGCAGAACCGTGCCCTCAGCGCCGTATTTCGGGCCAAGAAAGCCCTTCTTGCGCACGCTCCGTTCGATCAAAAAGACCGAATTCATGGGCTGATCGATGATAAAACGAACCTCGACGCCGGGCAGGAGCGTTTTGAGCCGTTGCGAGCTTTCTTCTAATAATGGCTGTAGATCCGCAACGACCAGTTGCGGGTGCTCCGAGTCGTTCAGGATGCCCACGTTGAGGGTCCAGATCAGGTGCGGGGCATTCGCGACTTCGTTTGAGGAACCGGGAATGGTTTCCGCCGTAGTCACATGGTCGTCGTCTTCGAGGGAACCGCCGGATCCGGCGGAATCGGCCGCAGCGGGCGCGATACTCAGCCCGCGCACGGGCAGCTGGTAGGGGTCTAAGAATTCGCTCAGGCCGTCGCAACGGCCCAGCAGCGCCGACGCCAGAAGAGCGAGCGACGCGATGGCCGGCAGCTTCGTTCGGCGGCTTTTTAATTCAGCCGCCGGACGAAGCGCCGCTCGATTATGAGCGCGGAGCGGGCGCAGGCCCCCCGCCTCCGGCACGATAGTAGTCGATGACTTCAACGACATTTCTGAAAGACTTCATCAAGCAGGGCTTACATAAATCCCGCTGATACAGTTTATCCACATGAGCCCCACAACCATCGCACGTTAGCGCGACCTCCGAGCCGGGGTCTCCTTTTTCCGATTGCGCAACCTCCGCCATACACATCCCGAATTTCCCTTTAATATTTTAATAATTTTTCAGCAGCAAAGTAGTATGTATTCTTAAATACTTTGCCTCCGCTGGCAATAGCCGCAACGTCGCGCTCCATTGCGTTCGCCGGCTTCCATCAGCAGTCGCATGTCACCACGGCGAGACACCCGAATTTCAATGTTGCGCGCGTTACACAGTAGCACGCGCAAGATCGTTATCGCTCGTCTCTCCCATGAACGCGCCGCTTCCAGAGAAGACCGCCGTCCGTTGGAACGCGACCCGCTCAAAAAATATTTTTTTTGCGAGCGGACCGCGGAAGGTGGCACGAAAATTCGAAGCCGCCTTTCCATCGCGATCGTTTGCACATTTTTTTTCGCAAAAGCGTGAATAAGAATTCACCGTTCCGAAAAATTTTGCACCTGATTGATCGCCGGAGAAGAGCGAAGGAAATCGCAAGCAGGCGCAGAGTCAAAACAAAAACAGTTAAATCGGTTTACCGGTCCAAAAAAATTATTCACCGCGTATCAACATGCTTTTCCGCACGCTGTTGCACAAAGATCGTGCATGTTTTATTCAATCTATAAGCACGATGGAGTTTTTTTAATCGCTCGCGGGTTTTTTCATTTCGTTATCGGCTTCGGATAAAATTCTGACTGATATGGAGAATCGCCGAACGCCCTTATATGAACAGCATAAAGCGCTCGGCGGGCGCATGGTTCCCTTTGCGGGCTGGGACATGCCCGTGCAATACTCCTCTATCATTCAAGAACACCAGGCTGTACGCGAGAAAGCCGGGCTATTTGATGTTTCGCATATGGGCGAGATTATCGTAAAGGGCCCAAAATCCCTTGATTTTCTGGAGTTTTTAACCTGTAACGCGGTAAACGCGATGCAGGACGGTCAGGTGCAGTACAACGTCGTATTGAACGAAGCCGGCGGCCTGGTCGACGACATAACGATCTACAGACTTTCCGTCGAAGAATATTTCATCGTATCGAATGCTTCGAACTACGAAGCGGTAACGCAACATTTCAAAAAACATTCACGCGACGGCGTTGAAATAGACAATCAGAGCGACAACTGGCATCAACTGGCGATTCAGGGGCCGCAGGCGGAAAAGATTTTTCAGAAGATAAGCGGCTTAGAAACTGAAAACCTGAATTACTTTGAGTTTCGCGATCTGAACTATAAAGGCGCACAGCTACGAATCAGTCGCACCGGTTATACCGGCGAAGACGGTTTTGAAATTTATTCAGACGTTAAAGCCGGAACCGCACTCTGGAACGAATTACTGGAAGGCGGCGCGGACGACGGCCTCTTGCCGGCCGGACTCGGCGCGCGCGATACACTGCGACTGGAAGCATTCTATCCGCTGTACGGTCATGAGCTCAACGCGGAATGGACGCCGGTGCAGAGCGGCATCGCCTGGGTTGCGAAAGAAAAATCGGAACCCTATCTTGGTTATGAAACGATTATGCGTCATAAGAATGAAGGCGCCCCTGGTCGGGTAGTCGGCTTCGTACTGGAAGGCGGCGGCGTACCCCGGGATGGATACCGGGTACTCGCGGCGGACGGCACGACCGAACTGGCCACTGTACTTTCCGGCGCGCATTCGCCGAGTCTGGGCAAAGGCATCGGCAGCGTCTACCTGCCGCTGGAATCCGCCGCGGCCGACACGCCGCTCCAGATCGAAATGCGCAACCGGCTGGTCCCCGCCCGGGTTCATCGCGGAGCCTTCGTCAAAGGCAGTGCGGGCAAGAAAGCCTGAACGTAGATTTCGCGATTTACATAATAGAGGCCTTTGACAGCTTTGTTGGATATGGCACATCAGGTACCCGAAGGATATTACTTCACCGAGAAGCACGAATGGGCCCGGGAAGCGGACGGCCTGCTGTGGATCGGCATTTCGGATTACGCACAGGATTCACTGGGCGACATCGTCTATCTGGATATTCCGGAGCCCGGCACCAGTCTGGCCGTCGGCGACAGCTTCGGCAATATCGAGTCCGTGAAAGCGGTCGAGGATCTGTACGCCCCGGCCGGCGGCACGGTGGCTGAGACCAACGAGGCGGTCAAAGGCGGCCCCGAACAGATCAATTCCGACGCTTACGGAAGCTGGATGATCAAACTCAAAGACTACAACGCCGACGATCTGGGCAAGCTGATGGATTCCGCCGCCTACAGCGAATTCCTTAAATCTCTGGAGTAATTCGGGCGGCCCTCAAATTCGCCTGACTCCCCCGGGCCGGCCGATTTTTGAGCCGGCTCATCCAGATTTCGCGTATTGAGATACGCTTGCAGCCACCCTCCCGGCGAAATTGGCCAATTTGCTTTACAAATGCGGGTTTTGGCCACATTGTGCCCCCGCATATGCAATGGGAAAAGATTCTTAGAGATTCCGTCAAAGAAGGGACGATTCGGGAGCTTCATCTGCGCCACGTACCCGTTCTGAAGACCGCGGAAAACTGGAACGACGTCAAAGAGATCGGCGCGATCGACCATCGGACCAAGTACGCGCACTATAAGGGAATTCTCGTCAAATACGGCGAGCGGCTGTTCTACGTTTCCGAAGAGCGTATGCAGGCCCTGTCGCCCTATCGCCAGTGGAAAGTCAAAGGCAAGATCAAAGTCACCGACGTCGGTAAATAAACCAGGATCCCGCCCACCGCGGCTCCCGGAATTCCCCGGGACGTTTCGGCCCCGCTCTCCCTCTCCCGTCTTGCACCAGCAATCGACCGCTCGAGCCCTGCTCGCATCAGCCTTTTTCCATCGGATTCAGATTGGGCTTCGCCTGGCTTTGCCTATCAGCGAAGAATGCGATTGTTGAAACCGAAGCCTGTCGTTTTCTTCTAAATTAATAACGAAGGAGTACTCGTAGATATGACCCGCATCCAGTTCCAGGCTCCCGAATACCAGGCCGACGGCTCCTTTACCGACGCCCGTTACGAATACGAGGGCGATGAGCAAAGCGGCTGGGTGCTGCGCCGCAATGATCAGGAATTCGAGCGGCTGGGGCCCGGTTATACCCCCGTCGATTCGCTGTACTGCGGCGTCTGTTCTACGGATCTCGCCCGGCGGTTTTTGCCTTATCCCCTGCCCCAGGTGATCGGCCACGAAGTGGTCGGCATGCAGTCCGGAAAGCCCGTCGTCGTGGAAATCAACGCGTCGCATCTGGCCCGCGGCATCGCCGGCTCTGAAGATCCCTACAATTCCATTATGCACCCCCACGATCCCCGGCGCATCACCCTGGGCATCGATCGCCTGCCGGGCGGATTCGCGCCGGTCATGCTCGCTCCGGTCAACGCCGTGATTCCCGTTCCCGATACGGTTTCGCCGTTGGTGGCGTCGCTGACCGAACCATTCGCGGCTGCTCTGCAGGGCGTGGAATCCACGCACCCCCGTCCCGGCGATAGAGTCGCGGTGCTCGGGCCGCGGCGGCTGGGATCGCTGATCATCGCGGCGCTCGCGGGTTTTCGCAAACAATCCGGCATCGACTTCGAGATTATCGCCGTGGCGCGCCACCAGCACCTCATCGACCTGTGCCGGGAGCTGGGCGCGGACTCCGGAGTGAATCTCGCGGAAAACGACGCGGGCGATTATAAGGCGGCTTTCGACATCGTCTACGACACGACCGGCAAACCCGAAGGTTTCGCCGTCGCCTTAGAGATGACCCGACGGGTCCTGCATCTGAAATCCACGAACGGCCAGGAAGTGATGGGGCTCAAACACCTCACCGATATGGTCGTCGACGAAATCGCACTCATTCCGGCGACTCCCGAAAACCTGGCCTATACCTGGCCAGTAGAGACGAAGGCGGGCGAAACCCGCGCGAATACGAATATCTTCGTCACGCCGGATGTCGCCGAAGAAGAGGTGAAGCGCCTCGTCGATTCCGCCGGATCGAACGCCGGAGGCCGTCGCTTTCATCGCATCGCGGTCGAAGAAGTCGTCACGGCCATGCAGGGCAGCGGCGAAACCGATCGCGGTAATCCGGACGGCGCACTGATCGCCGCGAACGAACGACCGGCGTTTTTTCAGGGTTCACCTTTCGCCCGCTTCGATCTGGCCGTCGCTTCCAGCTTAAGCGAAGTCGACGCGCTGGTGCGTCCGCATCCAGGGGAAGAGTTTTCGATTCTACGAGCGCGGGGCGCGGTCCTGCTGACAAAATCGCCGGACGGCGAATACGATTCGCCCCTGCACGCTGCGGTCGCTGAACGCGGCATCGAAATCCACACTTCACGCTGCGGCAATTTCGAGCGGGCGCTGAAGATTCTCGAAGAGAATCCGGACATCGCCGCTTCGCTCGAGAAGCATTTGATCACGCATCGCTACGGTCTCGACGAGATTCGGGAGGCCTTCGATACGGCCGCCGATTCCCGGGCGAGCGTCAAAGTGATCGTGGAAACCGGAAAGAGCTGAGCCACGGATTTTACAGATGCGTGTTGGCCACGGATGACTCAGTGCCATCCGTGGCTAAAAAATGGAGCCGCCGGGATTGAGGGTGCTTGCTGTGTCCGCCTGACGGCGGACGCTCGCAGGTTCTCTTTGAGAACCTGCTGTTATTCCTTAATCCGGTATCCGATGCCGCGGACGGTTTCGATGAGGCGGCCCTGTTCGCCCAGTTTCTGGCGCAGGCCGACGATCAGGACGTCGACGGAACGAGCGGTGACGGGGGTCATTTCGCCGTGCACGGCTTCCACAATCTGGTTGCGGGTGAAAACCCAGCCCGGACGGCGGCAGAAGAGGTGCATAATGCGAAATTCGCTTTTGGTCAGCTGAATCAGGTCCTCTTTGTGTTTTACCTCGAAACGGCGGGGATCGATGCTGAAGTCTTTGTAACGGAGCACCGAGTTTTCGCCGACGGGCTCCTGGCTGCGGCGTCGAAGAACCGCGCGTACCCGGGCCAGTAGAACCCGGGGACTGAAGGGTTTCGTTACATAATCATCGGCGCCAAGTTCTAACCCGGTTACGATATCAGCCTCGCCGTCGCGGGAGCTGAGCATCAGCACGCTGATACCCGCAGTGGCGGAGTCCTTCTTCAGATTCTTGCAGATTTCCAGCCCGTCGGTGTCGGGCAAAATCAGGTCCAGAATGATCAGATCGGGAGTCACCGCCTCGACCTGCCCTACCGCCTCCTGACCGCGATCGAAGGCTGAAATCTCATAGCCCTCTTTTTCGAGAGTCTCCTTTACCAGAGTTGTGATATCGGGATCGTCTTCAATCAGGAAGATTTTACTTTTTGTCATGAGGGCTGTGAGGACCTGAAATTTGATACTTAGAGTTTCGGACTGCCCATTATATGGCAATCACAATTCCCGCTCCGCTCTTTAGCGATCGGGCGAAATTCTGCTGGAGTCGTCGGAGCTATTAGACGAAGCTTTCCGGCATGTCCTTACGGTCCCGCCTGAGTGCAGTCGCTTTTCACCTCCTGTTTAGCCTCTATGCCCTGCTTCTGGCGCCGGAATTACTCCAGCGGCTGCGCTCCAGCGTCGAAGACGGTGAGCCGGATCCGACCCTGGGCTGGATCATTCTGGCGATCGGCCTGCTCGAAATCCCGGCGTTGTACGGGAAAATCCAGGCGGTGGCCCATCGCCTGGCGCGCGCCCGGGACGCTCGTTCGCAGAACGGCGACGAGCAGAAGGACGATATCGATCGCCCGGGTCTGCTCTTCGCGGGCTGGCTGTGTCACTTCGTGATATCCGGCATCGTAGTCTTCGCGTTTTTCGAGGCCTTCGGATGGGGGGTCAGTCAATCGTCCGCCCATATGCAATGGGGCATGGGCTTGCTCATCGCGAAAGAGTTCTGGCTGGGCGGCTTCCTGTTCCTGGCGAAAGGCCGCGCCGTGCCGCGCGCTCTGGAATTCGCCTGCGATGCGGCGCTCTTCGCCTTCGCCTGCATGATGTACACGGTCTTCTGGCAGTTTTCGATCGGCCGGGGCGATCTGGACGTCTACGCGCTGCCGCTGTTGATCATGAACGCGGTGATCATCGCCTTCTTTTTCCTGCTTTCGTACACCGCGACGCAGCTGCCGTATCTGTGGGAACACAGCGCCGGTCTGGAAGATGAAAACGAATACGGTCGCTGGCTGCTTTCGCTCGTACTCACGGCGGGAATCGCGGTGACGCCGATTCTGTACGGCGCTCTAGAGGGCCGCTACGGAGATCTAAACGACGCGCTGCAGGCGGAACGCGAAGAGCCAGGAACGGTGCGCACGCTGGTACTCAGCGAAGGCCGGCTCCAGCGCCTGCCGCCGCAACTCGGTTCGTTTCCCGAACTGCGCTCGCTGTATCTGCATCGCAATCGATTGAGGACTCTGCCGCCCGAGATCGGCAGACTGCGTCGACTGGAGCTGCTGCAGGCCAGCTACAATCGTCTGAGTTCCGTACCGCCGGAGATCGGACGGCTGCGCCAGTTGAAGACGCTGCGCATCTACAGCAACCGCCTGGAAAAACTGCCGCCGGAACTGGAGCGACTGACGAAACTGGAAGAGCTGCACGCGGGCTGGAATCCGATCCGGCGCCTGCCGGACGCGGTGACGGCTCTGGAAAATCTCCGGGTTCTAAACGTCAGCAACTGCGCTCTGGAAGCGCTGCCGGAAGACATCGGACGCCTGCGCAATCTGCGGGTGCTCAAGGCGCCGAACAATCGTTTGACCGCCGTGCCGGAAGGCCTCTTCGAACTGGAGCTTGACGAATTGAATCTGAGCGGCAATCCGCTGCCCGCGGACCTGCGGCGGCGTATCGCGGCGCGGTTTCCCGAACAGCAATGACGCCTCCATTTTCCGGGCCCTCTCCGAATCGAAGCGGGCGCGCAAAACGGTTGCTGGCAGTCGTCCCCGGAAAAGTTTGCACTGAAGGGCCGCCGACCGCGATCATTCGACGCTATTCTGGAAAACGGCCCCAAAAATCCGGAGGGGAAAGCTATGAGTACACAAACAGCTATCGAAATCAAACGACCCGACGGTTCCACTTTGACCCTGGAGCCGCGGGACAAAGAGAATACCACCGCGGTTCTGGGCACCGATCTCGCCAAAAAGATCAAAAAAGATCTGGATGGGGCGCCGCTGATCCTGCGCGTCAACGGACAGCTCAAAGATCTAAACAGCCAGTTGCAAAATGGGGACGAAGCCGACATTCTGACCTTCGCCGATCCCGAAGGCCGGCACACCTTCTGGCACAGCTCGGCCCATATTCTGGCCCAGGCCGTGAAGCGGCTCTATCCGGACGCCAAACCCACCATCGGTCCGGCCATCGAAGAAGGCTTTTTCTACGATTTCGCCGATCTGCAGATTTCCGAAGAAGATTTTCCGAAAATCGAAGCGGAAGTGCAGAAGATCATCAAAGAGCGCATCGTACCGGAACGCATCGAATACAAAAGCGAAGCCGAAGCCAAAAAGGATTTCGGCGACAATCCGTTTAAGTCCGAAATCATCGCAGCGAAAGAAGAGACGCTCTCCGCCTATCGCCAGGGCGACTTTGTCGATTTATGCACCGGACCGCATATTCCGAACACCCAGGTCGTGCAGGGCTTCAAGCTGACCAAGACTTCCGGAGCCTACTGGCGCGGCGACGCGGCCAACCAGCAGCTCACGCGCATCTACGGCATTTCGTTTCCGGATAAGAAGCAGCTCAAAGAATATCTGCATCGCATTGAAGAAGCCAAAAAGCGCGATCACCGCGTGGTCGGCCGCAAACTGGATCTCTTTTCTTTTCAGGAAGAAGCGCCGGGCATGCCCTTCTTTCATCCGAAGGGTATGGCGGTCCGCGACGAGCTGATTCGTTTCTTAAACGAGCTGCACGCCGCCGACGGCTACGTCGAAATCAAAACGCCGGTCATGCTTTCCCAGGAGCTGTGGGAAACCTCCGGCCACTGGGATTATTATCGCGAGAATATGTACACCTCCGAAGTCGAGGAACGCGAATTCGCGATCAAACCCATGAACTGTCCGGGCTGCATGCTCTATTATCGCAACAGCCAGTACAGCTATCGCCAGCTGCCGTTGAAAGTGGCGGAGATCGGGCACGTGCATCGCCACGAGATGAGCGGCGCGCTGTCGGGCCTCTTTCGCGTGCGGAGCTTTCACCAGGACGACGCGCATATCTTTATGGAGCGCGATCAGATCAAAGATCAGATTCTGGGCGTGCTCAAGCTGGCGGACACGGTTTATTCCACTTTCGGTTTAACGTACCATCTCGAACTTTCCACGCGCCCCGAAAAGGCGATCGGCACCGACGAGATGTGGGAACTGGCCACCGACGGCCTGCGCTCGGCGCTCGAAGAACTGGAAGCGCAGACCGGTCGCGGCTACAAACTCAACGAAGGCGACGGCGCGTTCTACGGACCCAAGATCGACTTTCATATTAAAGACGCGATCGGTCGGACCTGGCAGTGCGGGACTATACAGCTCGACATGTTTTTACCGGAACGTTTCGATCTGCTCTACGACGGCCGGGACGGCGGCAAACATCGCCCGATCATGATCCATCGCGCGATCTACGGATCCATCGAACGATTCATGGGCATCCTGATCGAACACTACACGGGCCGCTTCCCGCTGTGGATGTCGCCGGTGCAGCTCGCGATTCTGAGCGTGGCCGACCGACACGCGGATCAGGCCTTCGCGGTCGCGAAGCGATTTCAGCAGGCGGGTTTTCGCGTGCACGTCGATGATTCGAGCGAAGGCATCCCGAAGAAAGTCCGCAACGCGCAGCTCTCCCAGGCGAATTATATCGCGGTGCTCGGCGATCAGGAACTGGAATCCGGCAAGCTGACGATTCGTACCCGCGGCGGCGACGTGCTCGGCGAACGCGAAATCGAAGAAATCCAGACGCAGATGCGCGAAGAATACGACAGCCGCAGCCCGGATGCGATGTTGAAATAAGCGACGAAGTAAGATCCGGGGCCGCGATTGCCGTCGCGGACCCGGACTATAAATCGACGGGAAAGGCCAGACATGCTCACCATCTATCGCAAGGATCTCTTTCACGAACGGGTCGCGCTGGTGACCGGCGGCGGCTCGGGCATCGGCCTGCGGACAGCCCGGGAACTGGCGATGCTCGGAGCCCGGGTTTATATCTGCGGTCGCAACCAGGATAAATTGGACGCGGCCGTGCATGCGGTGCGGGACGGCGACGGCCTGGAGCTATATCCCATCGTTTGCAATATTCGCCAGCCCGAAGAGGTCGCGGCGATGTGCGAAACGATTCTCAAAGAAGCCGCGCGGATCGACATGCTTGTCAATAACGCGGGGGGGCAGTTTCCGGCGCCCGCGGAAAAGATCAGCGTGAAAGGCTGGAACGCGGTCATCGATACGAACCTGAACGCGACATTCGGAGTCAGTCAGGCGGCCTTCGCGCAGTCCATGCAGGCTCAGGGCGGCGTGATCGTAAACGTGATCATGGACATGTACGCGGGCTTTCCGCTGATGGCGCATTCCGGCGCGGCCCGGGCGGCGGTCGATAATTTGACGAAGAGCCTCGCTCACGAATGGGCGGAGTTCGGCGTGCGCGTAAACGCCGTGGCGCCGGGGGTGATCGAATCGAGCGGACTGGAAACCTACGAACCGCAATTTCGTCAGGCGGTTTTCGACATGGGCCGCTACAGTATGGCCAATCGCCTGGGCACCGAAGCGGAAGTCGCGGCGGGGATTCTGTTTTTACTATCGCCGGCGGCTTCGTATATCACCGGCGAAACCCTGCGCATCGACGGGGGCTCAAGCATCTATCGCCCGCACTTTCCGCCGAAAGAACACGACCGCCTCCCGCCGTTCGATAAATAATAGAAAGGCGAACCCACGGAGCCCATTTCGATCAATATAAAATCATGCCTGCTACCGCTCTCAGCGTAAATATCAACAAAGTGGCCCTGCTGCGAAACTCGCGGCACCTGAGCATTCCGGATGTATGCCGTTCCGCGCGGATCTGCCTGGAAGCGGGCGCTCAGGGGGTGACCGTACATCCGCGACCGGACGAACGGCACATCCGCAGCGCAGACGTGCCCGCGATCGCGGAAGTACTGCACGAGTTTTCGCGCGCGAAATCCGGGGGCGCGCCGAATAGTGAAGCGCTTCCCGAATTCAATATCGAAGGCAACCCCTTCGACGCGAACGGCCGTTTTCTGGAATTGGTCCGCGAAACCCGGCCCGCTCAGTGCACCCTGGTCCCGGACAGTCCGGACCAGCCGACTTCCGATCACGGCTTCGACGTCGCCGCGGACCGCACGCGCCTGGAGCCCGTGATCCGGGAACTACGCGACCTGGGAATTCGAGTGAGCGTGTTTATGGACGCGGACAATCTGGCCGGGATTCGCGAGCTCGCGGAGATCGGAGCACAGCGCATCGAATTGTATACAGAACCTTATGCCGCCGCTTTCGAACGGCGCCGCGAAACGGCGCAGAGCCCGGCGGCCTCAGGGGATGCGAATGCGAATTTCGAACGAGTGCTCGGCGAATTCGCGCGCGCGGCGCAGGCCGCGAGTGAAGTCGGCCTCGGAATCAACGCCGGCCATGACCTGAGTCTCGAAAACCTGCCCGAGTTTTTGCGGGGCGTTCCGAATGTCCTGGAAGTCAGCATCGGCCACGCCTTAATCGCCGAAGCGATCTTTCGCGGGCTTGACCGAACGGTGCGCGATTACCTCGACGTCATTCAGAGCGGCCAGGGCGCTAAGGATATTTCATGAGCGGAAAACCCGTCACCCCTCTCGCCGCAGCCGACGCGATCATCGAGATCGGCGAGCGAATCGTTTTAATTGAACGCGGCCACGAACCGATCGGTCACGCGATTCCCGGGGGTTTTATGGATCTCGGCGAAAGCGCCGAAGAAGCCGCCATTCGCGAAGCGAAAGAGGAGACGGGCCTGGAGGTCGAACTGCTGGATCTGCTCGGGCTGTATTCAGATCCCAGGCGCGATCCGCGCGGGCCGGTCATCACGGCGATGTTTATCGCGCGCGCCGCAGCTGACGCGATCCCGCAGGCCGGCGACGACGCGAAGCGAGCGTTTCTGGTCGATCCCCACAATCTGCCGGACGATCTCAATCTGGCCTTCGATCACGCGACGATTCTGCGCGATTACGCGCGTTATAAGGCCGAAGGCGCGAAACCTTCGCCACAGGAATTGCTGGCGCGCCGCGCGAAACCGCTGAACGCGATCTAATCGAATCGCGCCGGCTGTACGCCGACGATCACCCGACCGCGCACACAATTCGGCCTGATCGCGAAACGCCGGCTGCCCGTAAAATCTCAGACGTGTTTGAAAAAATACGCGAAGGCCTGGGCCAGCTCGAAGGCCTGCGGAATCATCCCCAGGGTCAGCCCGTGATCTCCGTGCGAGATCAAATCGGTAATGCACAGGCGCGCGGGGATGCCCAGCTCCTGAGCGCGTTTGTACAGCGCTTCCGACTCCGACGCCGGGATCACGTCGTCGTCGCGGCCGTGGATCAGCGTCAGCGGCGCCATACCGGCACGCAGATTCGCCGCGCACTCAATACCCGGCTTGATTTCCTCGAGCGCCGGATGGTTTATGATTTCTTTTTCCCAGAGTTGCAGCCGGAACTCGTGATCATGACGCAGGCGCTCGAAGAGCTCCCGGTCTTTGGCTTTCATGCTTTCCAGATAGGCGGGCAATTCGCAATCTTCGGGCGCGCGACGATGCCCGTTGTCGAGCGTGGCGAGCTTGAGCGCCTGCAGCACCGCTTTGTTTTTGCCGATGCCGTACTCAATGAAATTCCAGAGCACGATGGTCTTGCCGTACTCGTCCGGCTTCTCGGCGTGAAAGAAAAAATCGAAGGCGCCGACGATCGTGGCGTACGGGCCGATCGTGCAGATCGACGATACCCGCTCGATATTCTCCGGGCGCGCGGCGGCGATCAATGCGGCGGATCCCGAAAAGGACGGCCCGAGCAGCGCGACTTTCCCGGACGGACACAGGTCCGCGTCCTCGCTCACCCGCTGAAGGGCGAGCGCCACGTCGTCATAGACGCTCTGTCGAATCTGCTGATCCTGAATGCCGGGAATCAGGGGAGCGACCGCCGTATAGCCGGCTTCGGCCAGCGCCCGCCCCAGATTGACCACGCGCGGGTCGCGGTTGCCGGTGACGGTCATTCCGTGAATGACCATGATCGTGCCGCGCGATTGCGCCCCCGCCTTACGATAGACATCGGCCTGCATATCGCCGTCAGACCCGATACCGATTTCGCTTTCGACCTCGAATTTGCGGGCGAGCTCCGGGCGGGCGCGTTTACTCCGGGGCGGCAGGACGACTTCGCTCACAGTGGAATTCGGAAATCGCTCAAAATTCAAACTGAAGATGAAATGCGCCGCGGTTCCGAGAGCCATGTGGTACTTTGTTAGAAGCCGTGCCCGGCCAGAGCAAGACTTTTCCAGTCAGCGGGCGGGTGAAGGCCGCCTGCGACGAATGGACGGCCCGGGCCGGCGAAAATGACTTGCGGGCTGCGCCGCCGGCGCGCACGAATTCAGGGCGACTATGGACAAGCTGGAACGCATCGCCGTACTCTATCTGACTTTCCTGGGCCATCCCGGCGGCCTGTCCTTCGCGCAGTTGCGTGAGTATCTACCCGAAGCGTACGCAGCCGCTTCCGGCGAAGACCCCGAATCGATGCGGCGCAAATTCGAACGGGATAAAGAAGAGCTCCGATCCCTGGGCATGGATCTGCGACACTACGCCGCGGGCGAGGCGCTTCCGGACGGCAGCATGGCGTCGCACTCGATCTACGTCGTGGCCGAAGAACTGCAGCGCTCGCCGGCCGTGGACCTCTCGCAATCCGAAGTCCACACCCTGGCGGCCATGCTCATGGCCGCCCTTGCGGAGTCGAACGAGAAGCAACAAGATCGCGGGCTGCTGGAGTCGGCCGCTTATAAGCTGCTGTACAAACATCCCGCGCTGCTGCGCAATTCCAGCGACGTCGCCCGCCAGGCGCGACCGGCGGGCCGCAGCGAAAGCGCGCCGGAAGTCGCCGAAAACCTTACGCGCATTCACGAGGGGCTGGCGCGGCGACTCAGCCTGGACATCGACTATACGAACAAAACCGGGCACAGCGAAAGCCGGCGCGTCGACGGCCGCGGATTGATTTCGCATCGCGGGCGCTGGTGCCTGGTGGCGCGTTGTCATCGAGCCCAGGATATCCGCATGTTTTATGTGGATCGCATCGCGGATATAAAACTGAGCGACGCGCAGTATCCGGCCGACGAGAATTTCGATTTGCGCCAGTACTCGCTACATCCACTCGCGCTGCGCATCGAAGCACCGGTTGAATTACGAGTGCTGATCGACGCGGAACGCGAAGAGAGCCTGCTGGATTTTCTGAACGGCCTGCCTGAATCGTCGCGGCTCCAGCAGCGATCGTCAGGCGAAGACACTGAAATCACGCTGCTTACAGGCAATCCGTACGCATTTTTCTCGTGGATGATGCGCCACCCCGGCTCGGTTCGCCGGCTCGGACCCGCCGCCACCCACGCGCGCTTCTTGAATTACCTGGCCGCGCTTAAGGCGAATTACGCGGCGGCCGGCCAGGCCGATGGGAAATCGCAATCGACCGCGCCGGACGGAGTTTCAGCATGAGCGGCCCCCATTCCAGCGCGAATACGCAAACTCTCACCGGCCGTAATCTAAGGCGGATCTTCTCGCTCGTGCCTCTGATTTTTAACAATCAGGGAATCGCCCTGAAAGACCTGCAGAAGCTTTCGGGATGCGCGAGCATGAAACAGCTGCGCCAGGATCTGGACCGGCTGATGATGTTCGGCGTGCCGCCCTTTTCGCCTTCGGATTTGATCACGATTTATATCGACGACGACGCTCGCGTATCTCTGGATTTTCCCCAGGGGCTGGAGCAACCCCTGGCTCTGACGCCCGCGGAGTGGACCGTTGTTCAAAAGATCATCACCCGCGAACTGGAATCGCATACGACGACCGCTTCCGGCGTCGACAGCAGCGGCGAAGAGGACGCGCTGCGCGAAATATTGAAACGCATTTCGATCGTACCGGTCGAGCTGGAGGCCTCCGACGCGGTGCGTACGAAACGCACCCTGGTCCAGGAAGCCCTGGGCTCGCAAGCCACGCTGTCGACCGATCGCTCAGACGACGAAGACGAAGCCTGCCAGCTCGAATTTCAGTATCGCACGCTCAGTTCGCGGGAAGCGGAGCTCCGGCGGCTGGATCCCTGGGCGCTGGTCAGGCACAACGGCGTGAGTTATCTGATCGGCTTTTGTCACACCCGCGAGGCGCCGCGTTTTTTTCATCTCGAACGCATGGAACAAATCGAGCTTCTTGACTTGCCGCGCGAACACGCGCCGCCTTCGGATCTCCAGGATCTGCTGCGCAAATCGCCGATTTTTCAAGAGCGTCCCGACGGCTTTACGGTCGAGCTGGCTTTCGCCCCTGATTTGCGGGCGGCGCTCGAACGCACGCTGCGCCTGAGCGATGTAGAAGCTTTAGCTTCGACCTCCGACGCGACGGAGCTTCGTGGAATTCCGGCCCACTGGATGCGCGGTACATGCAAAGTACCCGAAAGCCTCTGGCTGCGCTCAATTCTGCGCGGGATGGGCCCTTCGGTCGTCATTCTGAGCCCCGAACACCTCCGGGATTCGATTCGGGGCGAGCTGGATGCTTTTCCGATCCCGGAAGAGCTCTGATTCCGTCGGAGCATTTGTTCGCCACGGATTTCTCCAGGCCCGGCCACGGATGACACTGATGTCACGGATTTGATGAGGGCCGCCACGGATGACGCCGATACCACGGATTTTATTCAGGGCGTCAGAGAGCGGGCGCTGGCGATCGTCAGACAGCTAATTCAGTACCTGAATGCGTTTTTAGAACCAAATCGAACACTCACAGTCCGACCGGATCCCACTCACCGTCCGCCCCTATCCGTGGCATCCGTGAAATCCGTGGCAATTCTCTTCGAACCGCGTCCTGATCTGCATCCGCGGCCGAAAAATCGCACCCGGGTGTGAGTTTCTTCCATATAGTGGCGCGGGAAACTACTTGTCACCACGGTCGCCGGCAGTTTTCTCTAAAATTACACGTTATGTCCACGACCACTTCTCCGAAAACCTCGAATATCGAAAGCTTCCTGGGCGCCCTCGATAAGCGCATTCTGATTCTCGACGGCGCCATGGGCACCATGGTCCAGCGGCACAAACCGACCGAAGAAGACTTTCGCGGCGACGTCTTCAAAGACCACCCCTGCGATCTGAAAGGCAACAACGATGTGCTCTCGATCACGCAGCCCGAAATCATCAAGAATATTCACCGCGCGTATCTCGAAGCGGGTTCGGACGTAATCGAAACGAATACTTTTTCGAGCTCGAAGATTCCCCAGCTCGACTACGAACTTCAGGATAAAATTCGCGAATTGAATCTGGCCTCCGCGCGTCTCGCGCGCGAAGCGGCCGACGAGTACACGAAAAAGAATCCCGCGAAACCGCGCTTCGTCGCCGGGGCGATCGGTCCTACCAATAAGACGCTTTCGCTTTCGCCGGACGTAAACGACCCGGGCTTTCGCGCCGTAAGCTTCCAGGAAGTGGCCGACGGCTTCTACGAACAGATCGACGCGCTGGTCGAAGGCGGCGTCGACGTGTTAATGGTCGAAACGCAAATCGATACGCTGATCTGCAAAGCCGCGCTCTACGCGGTTCAACAGTATCGTGGGGATAAAAGCATCCGCCTGCCGGTCATGGTTTCCGGTTCGATCGTCGATCAGAGCGGGCGCACGCTCTCCGGTCAGACCGCGGAGGCCTTCTGGATCTCGATCGCGCATATGCCCGACATCATCAGCGTCGGCCTCAACTGTTCGCTCGGCAGCCCGCAGATTCGTCCCTTTATCCAGGAGATCGCGCGGGTCGCGACCTGTCGCGTAAGCCTCTATCCGAACGCCGGCCTGCCGAACGAAATGGGCGGCTACGACGAAACCCCCGCCATCATGGCGAAGTACGCGCGCGAGTACGCGGAAGCCGGCTTCGTAAATTTCCTGGGCGGCTGTTGCGGGAGCACCCCCGATCATATTAAAGCCATCGCCGACGCGGTCGCCGACGTGCCCCCCAGGGTCGCGCCCCAGGGCGAAGCCTTATTACGATTGAGCGGTCTCGAACCGCTGGTCGTGCGCAACGACGCGAATTTCTTAAACATCGGCGAACGCACGAACGTAGCCGGTTCGCGCAAATTCGCGCGCCTGATTAAAGAAGAGGCCTACGAAGAAGCGCTGTCGATCGCCGCCGAGCAGGTGGAAAACGGCGCGCAGGTCGTCGACGTCAATATGGACGAAGGCATGCTGGATTCCGAGAAAGTGATGCAGGTCTTTTTGAACCTGATCGCTTCGGAGCCGGATATTTCGAAAGTCCCGCTGATGATCGACTCGTCGAAATTTCACGTAATCGAAGCCGGACTGCGCTGCGCCCAAGGCAAGTGCATCGTCAATTCGATCAGCCTCAAAGAAGGCGAAGAGGTATTCAAAGAACACGCCCGCAAATGTCTGCAGTACGGCGCGGCGGTGGTCGTGATGGCCTTCGACGAACAGGGCCAGGCGGATACCTACGAACGCCGCGTCGAAATCTGCCAGCGCGCCTACGATATACTCACGAAAGAAGTCGGCTTTCCGCCGCAGGATATCATCTTCGATCCGAATATTCTGACCGTGGCGACGGGCATCGAAGAACATAACAACTACGCCGTGGATTTTATTAAGGCGACCGCCTGGATCAAAGAAAATCTGCCGCATGCGAAAGTCTCCGGCGGCGTGAGCAATATCTCGTTTTCGTTTCGCGGCAATGAAGTTGTACGTGAAGCCATGCACTCCGCCTTCCTGTATCACGCGATCAAAGCCGGTCTGGATATGGGTATCGTCAACGCCGGCCAGCTCGCGGTGTACGAACAAATCGAACCGGAACTGCTGACCTTGGTCGAAGACGTCTTATTAAACCGCCGTGAAGACGCGACCGAACGCCTCGTCGATTTCGCCGAACAGATCAAGAATAAAGGCGGCAGCGGGCCGGACAAAAAAGACGAGGAATGGCGTAAGCTGCCGGTCGAAAAGCGCCTGGAACACGCCCTGGTCAAAGGCATCGTCGACTACATCGAAGCGGACACCGAAGAATGCCGTCCGAAATTCGAGCGGCCGATCCAGGTGATTGAAGGTCCGCTGATGGACGGCATGAGCGTCGTCGGCGACCTCTTCGGCGCCGGTAAGATGTTCCTGCCCCAGGTCGTAAAATCGGCGCGGGTTATGAAGAAAGCCGTCGCGGTATTGCTTCCGTACATCGAAGCCGAAAAGACCGAGGATTCGACCGCTCAGGGTAAAATCCTGATGGCGACGGTCAAAGGCGACGTGCACGACATCGGCAAGAATATCGTCGGGGTCGTGCTCGCCTGTAATAATTTCGAGGTCATCGACCTGGGCGTAATGGTCTCGGCGGATAAAATTTTACAGACAGCCATCGACGAAAAGGTCGATGTAATCGGTCTTTCCGGATTGATCACGCCTTCGCTGGATGAAATGGTATTCGTCGCGCGCGAAATGGAGCGCCTGGGCATGAAGGTCCCGCTGTTAATCGGCGGAGCGACCACGAGCCGCATTCACACGGCGGTCAAAATCGAACCCGGCTATTCCGGCCCCGTAATTCACGTACTTGACGCTTCGCGCAGCGTCCCGGTCGTTCAGAACCTGATTACCGACGAAACGGTCGAAGCCTTCACCGCGGAGATCCGCGAAGAATACGCGAATATGCGCGCCGACCACGCCGACCGTCAGCAGGCGAAGAAGCTACTGCCGATCAACGACGCTCGCGCCAACGCGCATAAAATCGACTGGAACAACACGCCAATCGCGAAACCCGCTCAAAGCGGGGTTACGGCGATCAGCGAAAACGAGATTTCGCTCAAGACCTTGCGCGAATACATCGACTGGTCGCCGTTTTTTATCGCCTGGGAGATGTCCGGAAAATATCCCGCGATCTTCGAAAACCCGAAATACGGCGCCGAAGCCAAAAAGCTTTTCGACGAAGCCAACGCGCTGCTCGATAAAATCATCGCGGAGGATCAGATCAAAGCCCGCGGCGTTTACGGAATCTTCCCCGCCAACAGCATCGGCGACGATATCGAAATCTACAGCGACGAGTCGCGTACCAAAGTACTGAATGTATTTCATACGCTGCGACAACAGGGTGAAAAGCGCGCGGGCGAACCCAATCGAGCGCTCGCGGATCTGGTGGCGCCGCGCGCGAGCGCCGGCGGCAAAGACGACTATATCGGCGCCTTCGTCGTGACCGCGGGGATCGGAGCCGAAGAACTCGCGAAGAAGTACGAATCCGAGCAAGACGACTACAATAGCATTCTCGTAAAAGCGCTGGCCGATCGTCTGGCGGAAGCCTATGCGGAGTATCTGCACGAACAGGTTCGCAAAAAATTCTGGGGCTTCGCCGCTTCGGAAAAACTCACGAACGAAGAACTGATCAAGGAACGCTACCAGGGCATCCGTCCGGCTCCGGGCTATCCCGCGCAACCCGACCATACCGAAAAAGACGGGCTCTTCGCGCTGCTCGACGCGGAAAAGAATACCGGCGTCACGCTGACTGAAAGCAAGGCGATGTATCCCGCCGCGTCGGTCTGCGGCATTTATTTCGCAAATCCGGACTCGAAGTACTTCGGACTGGGCCAGATCGATCGCAGCCAGGTCGAAGACTACGCCCGGCGCAAGAATATGCCAGTAGGCGAAGTGGAACGCTGGCTGCGTCCGGTTCTGAGCTACGATCCGGATTGAGCCGGCTGCGCGGGGCATTCGCGTCGCGGCGGATTGTCCAGAGTTCTCCTCGTCGCAACTTAGCGGCGAAGAGCGTCCTGAGGGCCGTGCACGCATAGAAATCTTATCGCCGATCAGGCCGTCCGCTCCTATCTTTTGGGGACCTTAAAATAATTCATAAGGGAATCAAAAGGAGGACGGCGATCATGAAGTTTCTTACGAATTCTATTCTACCTATTGCAGCGGTCCTTCTGATAACACCGGGCGCGCTCAGCGCGACCACTGCCGAAGACGAGAAGGCGATCGATGAAATTCTGCTGAACATCGCCAGCGAGAGCGCGGTCTATATCAAAGAGTCCGATCGCAATCTGCCCGAACCGCCGGTTGTCCAGGCTTACCAGGCCCCGAATACCGTAACCGGCTTCGGAGACGAAGTCACGCGGCACGGCGTGAGCTTCCCGCTGGATTTCGACTGAAACGACGGAGTGCGGCAGTCGCCGAAGAATCGGCGCCCTGTTCGCGCGACTCAGCATCGCGTCCGACGGCCTGCTTTCAGATCAGCTTCTGCTCTTTGAGCCAGGCTTCCGTGCGCGCCATTCCCTGATCGAGCGAGATATCGGGGCGATAGCCCAGTACGCGATTCGCTTTGTCGATGGAATAGGCGTGCGGACGGCGGATGAATTCCACACCGCCGGGCAACGCGATATTCGGTCGGCGCAGCAGCGCTTCGAGGATATTCACGAGACGGATGCTCAGTTTTACGAGCCAGGCGGGCAGGATTCGCGGGGGTTTCAGGCCCGCCATTTTCGCCAATCGCGAGTAAAACTCCTTGAACGTCGTCGCCATGCCGTCCGTGATATTAAAGGCTTCGCCCCACGCTTCTTTTTCCAGTGCCAGAAAGATGCCTTCGGCAAGATTGTCGACGTAAGTGTGATTGATGACCGGTTTGCCGCCGTCGACGAGCGAAAAGAGGCCTTTGCGCATGAGTTCGAGCGGCCGCGTGATCCAGGGTTCGGAACCCGGACCGTAAACGTCGCCCGGCCGAATGATCACCACGCCGAATTTCGCGGGGTCCTGGTTTTCTTCGAGCAGAGCCGACTCGCTTTCAATTTTCGTTATACAGTACGGATTGCCTTCACCGCGATACGGTCCTTCCTCGGCGATGTCGGGCGGAAAACGAAAGCCGTAGACCATCACGCTCGACAAATGCACCATCGCCCGGGCGCCGGCTTCGCGCGCCGTACGGGCGACCTGCACCGAACCCTCGACGTTCACTCTTCGAAACTCTTCTAACTTCCCGCCTTCGCGCACGATTGCGGCGGTATGCAGCACAATGTCCGATCCCTTCAGCGCTTCGCCCAGCGCGACCGGATCCAGCAAATCACCGACGATCACGGTTGCGCCTTCGTTCTGCGCCAGACGCGCGCGCTCGGGGTTCGCGTCGAGTCCGCGTACCGTCATGCCGCGCTCACGCGCCAGTTGCGCCACCCGGCGTCCGATAAATCCGCCGATTCCGGTGATACAGATGGTTTTCGATTTCAGTTTCATAAGAGATGGAGCCGGTTATGCTTTTGATTCAGTCTGCGGTCAAGCGGCTTTGTCCGGAGGATGCGGCGGCCGGACGGTTTGATCTAAAAATAAGATCGACCGGCGTTCAGAATTAGATGGCTGTATGTGCTCGAGTGTTTCGGACGTTTCAGGCGCGCTCAAGCATTCAGATAATGCTCGACCAGGCTGACCCAGAAGGCCGCGCCGGTGGCGAGAATCTCGTCGTTAAAATCGTAGTGCGGATTGTGCAATCCCGGGCCCTGGCCGGCGCCGAGCTTTACGTAGCAGCCAGGGCGTTGTTCGAGCATAAATGAAAAGTCTTCGCTGCCCATGCTCGGCGGATAATCGCTCACCAGCGCCTCGTGACCGAAGACTTCGCGCACGACACCGGCGACAAACTCCGCTTCGCGCTCCGAGTTGATCGTCGGTGGATAACGCCGGCCGTAATTGAATTCGAAACTCGCGCCCGCCGCGTCGCAGAGGCCCGCCAGAGTCCGGCGCATCGTGTTTTCGATGCGGTCGCGGGTTTCATCGCGAAACGCGCGGACCGTGCCTTTGAGAGTGACCTGATCGGGAATAATATTATAAGCGTCGCCCGCGGCGAGTTGCGTCACCGAGATCACCGCCGGATCAAGCGGATCGCTGCGACTGACCAGAGTCTGGAAGGCCTGGATGATCTGCGCGGCCAGCACGACCGGGTCCACGCTCTGATGCGGCATCGCTGCGTGGCCGCCCTTGCCGGTTAAGACGATGTCAAAATTATCGAAAGCCGCCATCACCGGGCCCGGCTGAACGGCGATGCGGCCGGCGGCCAGGCCCGGCCAGTTGTGCATTCCGAATACGGCCGCGACCGGAAAGCGCTCGAAAAGACCGTCCTCGATCATCGCACGGCCGCCGCCTTCGTTCTCTTCTGCGGGCTGGAAAATCAAATGTACGACGCCGCGAAAATTGCGCGTTTGGGCGAGACGACGCGCGGCGCCCAGCAGCATGGCGGTGTGGCCGTCGTGCCCGCAGGCGTGCATACAACCCGCGTGCGTCGAGCGATGAGCGAAATCGTTGGCTTCGCCCATGGGCAGAGCGTCCAGATCCGCGCGCAGAGCGATCGCGGTCTCCCCCGCTTCGCGGCCGCGAATTGTGGCGACGACTCCGGTGCCGGCAATGCCGCTTTCGATTTCGATCGCGGCGCCGCTTTCGCGCGCAAATTCGCCCAGCCGCTCAACGACGAAGGCCGCCGTGCGATGCTCCTGAAACGCCAGCTCCGGGTGACGGTGAATTTCGCGCCGCCACTCCCGCATGGACTCGCGGTCTTCGCGCGAAATCGGATCAGTTCCGGAAGCGGCGTTCATTTATGAATCCAGAACTCGGGCGTGGGCCGTCGTTCAAATCCGTTTTTCAATCCAATTGAGCATGGCCCGATATACGTCTTCGCGTTCATTCTCGTTCAGGATTTCGTGACGCAGGCCGTCGTAGGGCGCCCACTCTTTATCTTCCGACGACGCGTTTTCGAAGAAGCGACGCGCGGCGTTCGCGTTCACAATCGTGTCGGCCATGCCCTGCATTACAAGCAACGGCAAGCGCACTTCGCTCGCCCGGTCCAGAGCGATCTTCTGATTCGCAAGCGTTTCGGTGAGCCAGCGAAAACTGGCGGTCTTAAACACCAGTGGATCGCTGCCGTAGGCCCGAATGATTTCTTCGTTGTGACTGACCGCCTCGGGCGGGATATTCGTCGGCGCCGAAAGCGAAGGCAGCACCCGCGAGAAAAAACGCGCGAGAGTCATCATGGCTCCGGGAATCGGTTCGGGCACGTCGAAGAAGGGCCCGGTCATGACCGCCGCTTTCAGATTGAAATTCGCGCCTTCTTCCTGCAGAAATCGCGCCGCGATCAGACCGCCGTTCGAATGCGCGCCCAGAATGATCGGAACATCGGGAAAATTTTTGACGACCCAGTTCAGAAATACCCGCACATCCAGTAAGTAGTTCTCGAATCGTTTTACGTGGCCGCGTTTTCCCTGGGAAGCCCCGTGACCGCGAAAGTCGATGGCCGCGACGGCGATTCCCCGGGACGCCATCCAGCTGGCAAAATGATGATACCGCTTGCGGTGTTCGGCGAAACCGTGCAGCCAGGGCAAAACCGCGCGGGCCTTGTTCGCCGGCCAGGCTGTGCCTTCCAACTGGCAACCGTCGGCGGCGATTAAATGAAACTCCTCTTCCATTCATCCGATTCCGTCGAATCTTATCCGAAAGCAAGTAAAAAATACAGGATGACTGGAAGCGCAGGACTGCCAGGCTGGGTGCGAAGCTTGAAGGAATCATGAAAGCGATCCAGAAAACGATACGCCGGCCGCGGAGAGTGGCCGTAGTTCACGACTGGCTGACCGGGATGCGCGGCGGCGAGGCCGTACTTGAAGCGATCCTGGAATTATATCCTGACGCGGATTTATTTACGCTTTTACACAATCGAGGATCGGTCAGCGAATTCGTCGAGAATCGCAAGATAACGACGAGCTTCATCGACCGCTTGCCGTTCAAAGCGAAAAAATATCGCTGGTATTTGCCGCTCTTCCCGACGGCGATCGAGCTCTTCGATTTTCACGGATACGATTTGATCATTTCCTCTTCGCACTGCGTCGCCCGCGGGATCATCCCCCCGCCGCACGTTCCGCACCTCTGTTATTTTCACAGTCCCATGCGCTACGTCTGGGATCTCTATCACGAATATTTTCCGGCCCGCGGTTTCGCGAATCGTTTCGTCATTCCCTTCTTCGCGAATTATCTGCGCATGTGGGACACCGCCGCCCGGGACCGGGTCGACGCCTATATCTGCAACAGCGCTTTTGTCGCCGAACGCATTCGCCGCTACTACGGCAAGGCCGCGACGGTCGTTCCGCCGCCGTGCCTTGTCGACGAAGCGGGGGCGATTCAGATCCCGCCTCCGGAGCGGCGCGAAGACTTTTATTTGATTGTGAGCGCCTTCGTGCCCTACAAACGGCTGGACCTGGCGATCCAGGCCTGTCGCGAGCGCGGGGCGCGCCTTAAAATCGTGGGCAAAGGCCCCGAAGAGCGTAATTTGCGCAGGCTGGCGGGTGAAGGCGCGCAAGACGGCAGCATCGAATTTCTGGGACACGCGTCGCGCGAAGAGATTCAGGATCTCTACGCAAAGGCTTCAGCGCTTTTATTCCCCGGCGAAGAAGATTTCGGCATCGTGCCGGTCGAGGCGCAGGCACGCGGCTGTCCAATCGTCGCCTACGGCAGCGGCGGCGCGCTCGAAACCGTTCTGGGCGACCGCAGCCACGCGGCGCCGTACGCCGCCCGCGAAATAAACGGAAGGCCCGGCACGAAAAAGAAAGCGAAAGGCGCGGGGAAAGGCCGGCGGCCGAAGCTCGGCGTGACCGGTGTATTTTTCCCGGAGCAAAGCGCCGAAAGCCTGGGCGCGGCCATGCAGCGCCACGAAAATACGAGCTATCGCGCGAAAGACTTCGAGAAAAACGTGGCGCGCTTCACCGCGGCCGAATTTCGAGCAAGCATGATCCGCGAAATCGAAAAGCTCTGATTGATCCAGCCATACCTGCATTCGGGTGAAACATGAAAATCGTTTACTTAACTGACATTCACGACGCCTTAAAAGAACTGCGCGTGCTCTTAAGCACGACCGAAGCCGATTTGTATTTACTCAGCGGCGATATTCTCTACAAAGCTTTCTACGACGACGACAAAGTTTACGAATTCGTCTGCCTGCAGGAAGATTTCTGGAATCTGGCTCGCAACCTGAAAAAAAAGATCGTGCCCTTCGATCTGGCGACCGACATCCTGCGCTTTCCGGAAAATTACGAAAACGACGACGCCCTGCAGCAAAAGGCGACCGAATACCGCCAGCTCTTCGAAAAAGCCACGAAGAATATGAAGGACAAGTACGAAACGATCGAAGGTCTGATCCAGGAATACAGCAACGCCGAAAGCGTCGTATTGCCCGGAAATTACGACATCGATCTGCGCTATACGCATCTGCGCGAACGCGACATGCATCAGCACGAACGCAGCATCGCGGGACTGAAATTCGCCGGCTACGGCGGAGCGCCCATCGCGACTTCCGGCATTCCGGAGAAACTGGCGGTCGGCTATCACGAAAAAACCGAAAACGGCCAGCTGTTTTCCGAACCCCAGGATTATTTCGAAGAGCAAACGCCTGACGTGATGCTGGTCCACAATCCGGCGTACGGTTTCTTCGATCGCGTGCCGGGCCTCGGACACGTCGGCAGCCAGGGCATTCGCAATTATCTCGATCAACACAATCCGTTGCTGGTGGTAAGCGGCCACGTTCACGAAGACTACGGCGTCGCTCTGCGCAACGGCACCATGTTCCTAAATCCTTCGAATTTCGGCGGCGTCGATTCGCCCTACGGCTGGCAGGCCGGCGGCGCGTACGCCGAAATATATGTGGATCGCACGGAAGACGGGGGCGCAAGCATTCGTCAGGTGGACATTATGCGTCTGGTCGAAGATCGACCGTTAACTCTCGCCGAGATTTCCGTCGACGGCAAGTTATTGCACCAGAAGACCGTCGAAGAGAACCGCGAACACGCGCATATCGATCTGGACGTGCTGGTGCGCGATTCCTCGGGAGCCGTGCCGGGATGAACGCGGCACTGCACGCGTCAACTCCGGCCGCGACGTCGGCGCGATGCCTCGCTATGTCCGCGGAGGCCCGGCCGCTATGATTCCGCCCTTCGCCGATCATCCGCTGATTCGCGAATTCAACGAAATAAAGCGGTACTTCCGGAGCCACGAGACCGCGGAGTCGCGTTCGCGGCTGCTGCAATTCCGTCGTTATACGCGGCGGATCAGCGAAGCGGGCTTCGACATGGCCTTCGATTTCGTTGGTTCGATCAATTTCGGCCAGGCGATCAGCGGCTCTGACGTGGACATCGTCATCTATTTGCGTTGTCCGGCGACCTGCGGGGATAGCTGCCCGGGGATTTGCGATAGCCATCAGAGCGCGCACGAGGGGCTTCTGAGCGCGTTGCGCAGCGAAAACGAAGACACCAGCTCGTACGACGTGCAGGTGATCGACACCATCAACCTGACGGACCTGGAACAGGCGCTGGCGGAGGGCGACGCGGAATCGCATATGCTGCTGCGCTTTGCGTTCTATCGCTCGATTTGTCGACCGGTAAACGTGAAAATCCTGCGTCCGTATCAGAATCAGCTGGTTGAAAATCGGCTGCTGATCGAAGGCATGCGTCCCCGGCTACGAGAGCTTTTCGACGGGCTCTGCGCGACGAGCAAACATCACCTTTCGTTTAATAAGTACCAGGAACGACTGGCGCAGATGGGAATCCAGATTCCCGGAATCATGCGCGCGATTATCCGCCGTCACCAGGAAGATAACAGCCTCCTGCCGGAAGAACCTCTATAGCTGCCAGAGAGGCCCCCGGCAAGGCGAAGGCTTCCGACTCTCAGTCGGAAAACGGCCCATGGCCAGCCAACGGGTGGCGGGTTAGCCGTTTTGACGACTCTCAGCCGTTACGACGGCGCTTCAACTCCGGCGGGGCCATCCGAGACAGCTGGGGATCGCTTTTGCAGTCGTATCCCAGCTCCACGCTGCGAGTCAGAATCCGGAAGTACCACCACAGCAGTTCCACCAGATTTTCTTTACCCATTTCGTCGTACAATAATTCGAAAGCCGATTTCAAATCGGGCTGTAAGAACATATTGTGGATGGGGCTGTCCCCGGAGTATTCGTCCGAACGAATTAGATCACAGGGATCCACTTCATAATATTTTGCACAGGCAAACAGGGTCCGCAGCGGGATTTCGACTTTGCCGCGTTCCATCCGGGACAGATAGCTGGCATCAAGCTTCACTCCGAACCTTTCGCGAATCGTCTTCGCGACCGACATAGATTCACCACGCGCTTCTCTTAACTTTCGAAGCCTTTCACCTACCCGACTTGTATCAATCTCTGAATTAGCCATAACTGTACTCTGTACGTAACCCAACAGTCCTCAACTATATTTTTGTTTAGTAAGATGTTTTGTCGTGGATAACTACTTAATCGAATATGCGATGTAAAGATATTACAACTCATATTATAGCTTGTTGAAGATTGTGAAGCACTCCTCACCTTAAGATTAAGATCGGTTCACTTAATAAAACCGTTTGTGTTTCGTCACGACAAAAATTATTTAAAATTATATAATATTAAATTTCTCGAAATTTAGATTTAGAACCCAGGCATTATGTAGCGTCAGGCGGATTTTGAAGTATCAAGCGTACTTCTCAGAATGCGAAAATACCACCAGAGCAACTGCAGAAGCTGGTCCTTGCCAAGAATTTCGTACAGTTCTTCCAACTCGCCTTTGACATCCGGCTGCGATAGAACGTCTTCCAGCGGACCGCCGTCCTGGAACTCTTCGATATGAACCAGGTCGGCCGGCGCGACGCCGTAGTAGCGCGCCAGTGCGAAAAGAGTACGCAATGGAATCTCCGCTCGACCGCGTTCCATACGCGAAAGATAACTCGGATCCAATTTTACGCCGAAGCGTTCGCGCACCAGACGCGCGACCGCCATCGATTCTCCTCTGGATTCCCGCAGCCGCCGTAAGCGTTCTCCTACCAGAGCGGTGTCAGTTGCCGTGTTTTCCATGCATGAAAACTGCACAATGACCGGGAAGCGCACAACTACATTTTTGTTTAGTATTCGGTTTTATTGTGGATAACCGCCGTAAGCGCCCCGACAGGTAACAGTGTTACCGGAGCATTCACAAATGCTGCACTCTATTCCCATTCCTTGAAACAAGAACGCGCGCTTTCAGGCCTGCGCCCGGTCGCGCCCCCGCAGACGTTGAATCAATACGTCGAGCCCCCATACCAGTCCGCCGACCACGGTCGTGAACACGATCGACTCCATCGGCAGCCAGATAAAGAGTCCGCCGATCAAACCCAGAAAACATCCCAGGTACTGAATGTAGTTCAGTTGATCCGAAGTCGATCCCCACAACAGGCGTTCCAGACGGGCCTCGTCGAAGCGCTGCAAATTGGACACGATTACATTCTGAATGTTCACCTGCTCGATTAAAAAAACGATCGTCGCCAGAGCATAATCCTCGATGGCCATGCTCTGCTCTTCCAGCGCGTCCGGTAACTGGTGCAAATACTCGGCCAGCCGGTCTTCATAGCGATCCATCCGAAAGGTCATCGATTCAATGACGTCCTGCAGGCGATCGGAAATCTCCTGGTCTCCGGCCAACGCTTTATAAACGCGCAGAATGCCGCCTTCCACCAGGCCCACGTTGTCGAAATCGATGCCGCGCACGAAGTCCTTGACTCGTTCCTGGAATTCGGGCGAACGCAGAAACTGATTAATATAGTGCTGGCTGATCTCGATTATGTCGGATCGAAACTCTACGTTGTGAACGATATTGCGCAGCGAATTCGTCAACTTCCGCCGATGCTGGGTTACCAGCCCGCTTTCGCGAATCTGTTCGACGATCAGCTCGGAGTTGATGATTTCCTTCGAGATCTGTTCGCCGAGCTTCGTGGCGATGCGATCTTTGCGCGAAGGGATCAGACCCTGACCGAGTAATGGCCGCTTTTTGCGCGGATAAAAGAGCATCTTGATGGCCAGCCAGTTCGTGCCAAAGCCCACCAGGCCGGTGACGGTGATCATTCGCAGAATGCCTTCCAGCTGCACCGGCTGGGGGCGCCAGGGCAGTACTAAATATCCCTCGAAGTCCCAGAACATAGACGCGCCGAAGCCCAGCGCGGAAATAAACGGCAGAATCTTCAGAGCCAGGAGCACCAGCGAGGGCCGCGAATCGGGCGCGGGCGGAACCGGAGCCGGCGGTTCCGGATTCGGAGCCAGACGACGGCCCCATTTCTCCACGAAATGCACCAGTCGATCCACGTCGTAACCGCCGATCGTATTCTCCGGCGCCGCCTTCGCATCGTCGCTTCCAGAAGCGGTAGACTGGTCCGCAGCCGGCCCGTCGGCCGCGCCCGTCGACTGCCCGGGCTGTGTTGAGAGATCCGAAGCCGGCGGGGTCGAAACGGACTCTGAAGTTTCGGAGGTTTCTGGGGTTTCGTTCATCGAGATCTTACAATATATATCGGCTGGTATCGGTGTCTTCCACGATCCGGGACAGGCGAGCCTGAACGAAAGCGCGGTCGATGGTGATATTGCGTTCGGATTCGGGCAGTTCCGGAGCGTCGAAGCTCACGTCCTCGAGCAGCTTTTCCATAATCGTATGCAGGCGACGGGCGCCGATGTTTTCGGTTTCTTCGTTCACCCGAAACGCGAAATTGGCGATTTCGTCCAGACCGTCTTCGGCGAAATTCAATACGACCTTTTCGGTCTCCAGCAGCGCGCAGGCCTGACGGACCAGCGAATTGCGGGGCCCTGTTAATATCAGACGAAATTCTTCTTCGGTGAGTTTTTCGAGCCCCACCCGAATCGGAAATCGGCCCTGGAGTTCCGGAATCAAATCAGCCGGTTTCGAAGTATGAAAGGCGCCCGCCGCGATAAACAGAATATGGTCCGTCTTAATCGGGCCCTGGCGCGTATTCACGGTGGCGCCTTCGACGATCGGCAAGAGATCGCGCTGCACGCCTTCACGTGATACGTCGGGACCGCTGCCGCCGCCGGACATCTGGCGACCGCAGATCTTGTCGATTTCGTCCACGAAGACGATGCCCATCTGTTCCGCGCGGCGCACCGCTTCCGTCTGCACTTTGTCCGGATCCACCAATCGATCCAGCTCTTCTTCTAAGATAATCTTGCGGGCTTCTTCGATGCTCACCCGACGACGTTTGCTTTTCTTAGGCAGCAAATCGCCGAGCATATTCTGGACCTGTAGATCCATGTCTTCCATCATATTAGGACCGCCGGAGAGCACCTGCACCATCGGCGACGATTGTCCCTGGGTTTCGACTTCGACTTCGCGTTCTTCGAGTTCGCCGCGATCCAGCTTCTCGGCCATAAGTTCCCGCGCGCGGGCTTTGCGCTGTTGTTCGGGATCTTCTTTTTTTTCGCCGCCGGCTTGTTCCGAGCCGGGCGCGCTGGCGGAAAGATCGGCGGCCTCACCCGCATTCTGAGCGCCCGGATCGCCGCTACCGGACATGCCGGCCTGAATCTGCTGGCCCGCCGCGGACATGCCCGCCAGGTTCCGCAGAAAATCCTGCGGCCCTCCGGACGACGCTGCATCGGCCCCGCGCTGCGGGTTCTGTTGACTCGAGGGCAAAAGCAAATCCAGCAGACGTTCGCGGGCGTTGCGCCGCGCCTGCTCTTCCACCCCCGCGCGATATTCTTTGCGCACCAGATTCATCGAAGTCGTAACGAGATCACGAATCATCGACTCCACGTCGCGGCCGACGTAACCGACTTCGGTGTACTTCGTGGCCTCGACTTTTACGAAAGGAGCGCCGGTCAAGCGCGAGAGCCGCCGGGCGATTTCGGTTTTGCCGCAGCCGGTGGGCCCGATCATGATAATATTCTTCGGATAGATCTCTTCCTGAATGTCTTCCGCGACGAGCCGCCGGCGCACCCGGTTGCGCACCGCGAGAGCCACCGCTTTTTTGGCGTCCTGCTGCCCGACGATGTATTTATCCAGCTCGGCGACGATCGCCCGCGGGCTCAACTCGTCGATATTGATGCGAATCTCCATAATAGCTACGTTCCTGTGGTTGTTCGAAATACCTGTATCGAATTCGGCCCGGCCAGCTCGCCGCATCCGGTCAAGCGCGGGCGGAACCGGGCACGCTCAGGACGCCGGGCCCAGATCTTCGATGACCAGGTTGGTGTTGGTGAATACGCAGATTTCGCCCGCGATGGTCAGCGCCTTCCTGACGACTTCGGGGGCGCTCATGTCCGTATGTTCGACCAGCGCCCGCGCCGCCGCCAGAGCGTAATTTCCGCCGGAGCCGATCGCCAGAATCGCGCCATCGGCGGCGCTCGCAGACGCGTTCTCGTCGCCGGACGGCGTCGTGGTGTCGCCCGCCATATTGTGCACGGACGGGCTTTCGTCTGGAGCGATCACGTCGCCGGTTCCGGATATCAGATACATCTCGGTCGGATCGGCCACAATCAAAAGCGCCTCCAGCCGTCGCAGCACGCGATCCGTACGCCATTCGCGAGCCAGTTCGACGGAAGCGCGACTGAGACTGCCCTGAAAGCGCTCGACTTTTTTCTCAAAGAGCTCGAAGAGCGTGAAGGCGTCGGCCGCCGAGCCGGCGAAACCCGCGACGATATTGCGGCCGCTCAGGCGTCGCACTTTTTGAGCCCCGCCTTTCATAATTGTATTGCCCATGCTCACCTGGCCGTCGCCGCCCAGTGCGGTGCGACCGCGGGTGCGAACGGCCAAAATAGTAGTGGATTTAATTTTCGGGGATGCCATGTATGCTGGGTCTGAGTGGACAATCTACGGAAAATGTTCCCGACGTCCAGCGCAAAGATAGGTACCAGGCCACGCGTCCGCATACGCCTGCTCAGCTTCTGGCTGCTTACAGGCGTCGTTGCGAGCAGCTTTACGCCCGGCTGCCTGGCCGTGGATTCTATGAATCAGGGGCTGTCCGGCAGCCTGGCAAATCACACCGCGGGCGATGCGTATCAAACCGCCGCTCACCTCGCCCCGCGCGAAATTCGCGATCATCTGCGCTCCGCGCTACGGCCGATCTTTGAACTTTCGCTGCTCCTGCTCTGCGGCCTGGGAGCGGCCGCGCTGGTCGCTCTGCGCTGCCGGCGAACCGAGCGGGCCCGCCTGAGCAATCTGCGACAGTTGCGTCTGCTCGGCGGCTCCGAAGAGCACGCCTTTCCCGCACGCCTCATCGCCGAATTGCGCGGAGTGCTCGCCCGCATCGGCGGTCGCAGCGAATTGATGTTGGAGCGTTCCAGCCAGATCGGCCTGAACTCCGCATCCGCAGACGAGCAGACGAATTCGATCACCGCCGGACTATCGGACGACGCGGACAGCATGCGCTCAATCCTGCAAGCCTGCCGCCGCCTCGAGGCCAGCGGCCCGGCGCTGAAAATCGGCAGACGCACACCGGTCGATCTGGGCGCGCTGCTCGCCCGGCTGAGCAATGTCCCCTGCCCTCCCGGGCCGCTGGTGAACTCGGATCCGGAACTGCTGGAGATCGCGTTCGCGTTACTCCTGCGCCTCGCGCAGCTCGATACGAATTCATCGGCCGCAATCAGCGTCCAGACCGCCCCCGCTTCGCGCGCCGATTCAGCGGCGGCCACTGGAAGCCCGGCCGAAACGCGAAGCGATGCGACGCAGGCGCTGGTCATCATTCACAGCACGATCAATCATACCCTGCTCGGCCAGGACGCCGGAATCGAGGTTAGCCGTAGACTGCTGTTGGGCCTGGGCGCGAAGCTGCAGGTGACGACCGAACACAGCCAGGGCAGCGCCTTCGAAGTGGAGCTGCCGCTTTGAACCGGACCCGGGCCACGCATACCGCGCCTGCACATCGCCGACGAACAGGCGGTCGCATTACCGGCAAGCTGCGGCGCTGGGTGACGATCGCCGCGCTTTTCGCTCTGGGAGCGTGCGTTGAATCGCCGGCCGGTTCGCGTCTCGATCTGCGCGGCGACGACTGGCGCATTCGTTTTGAGGACAGCGCGCGTTTTCGCTCGCCGGCCTACGACGACCAGCGCTGGGAAAAAATTCGCGTTCCGTCGAATTGGGCGCTGCGCAATTCGTATGCGGGCGTCGCCTGGTATCGCAAAACGATCGTACTGGACGCCGCGTTCTTGAGCGCGAATCGCGGGCCCGTCGCGCTCTATATAGAGACGATGCTCGACTCCGACGAAGCCTACTGGAACGGCTCGCTGATCGGAGGCATGGGCGAGATCGACGACTTTCGTTCGCACGCCTACGGCCGCCCGCGCGTGTATTCGATTCCCCGCGAAATTCTGCGCCCCGGCGAGAACGTACTGGCGGTGCGGGTGCGCGGTTTTTTTTCCCAGGACGCGGGGATTCGTTCCGGAGAAGTCTATCTTGACCACCCGCTGGCGATCGAAGCGCGCATCGTGCTGGCCGAACAGTTGCAGCTGTTGATCGCCTTCGCCTTTCTCGCGCTGGCGATTATCTTCCTGGCCAGTTGCGTCTACGAGCGTTCGTGGCAAAGCCGCGGCTGGTTCGCGGCCGGCTCCTGGGCCGCGGGCTGGATTCAATTCTGGACGACGCCGCTGGCTTACGACTGGCTCGAGACGCTGGACGGCGGGCCCTTGTTTGGACTGCTCCTCGCGCCCGGCGATCCCTTTATCTTCGTGAAGATGATGGACTACGGCGGTTATTATCTGCTGGGCATCGCGGGGATCGCTTTCTGGACGTCGTATCTGCGACTGCGCAATACACCCATGCATGTTATCTACTATAGCTTCAGCCTGCTGATGTACTCGGGCTGCGTGATCAGCGACGATCTGCTGCTCTGGAACTTACTCTTCGACTACTGGTTCTCCGTCACGGCCATGGCGATGCTCTGGATCATCGGCTATCTCGTGGCGCGATCGCGCGGCGGCGATCCACGCTGGCGCTGGCTGCTGCTTTCGTTTTCGGTGATGGCCGCAGCAGCAGTGCATGACTGGTTCTTTCACAACGGCTTCGCCATCGCATCGTACTCGATTCCGCTGCTGCGCTTCGGACTGCTGGTCCACCAGGCGATGGTCGGAGCCCAGCTGCTGCGTGATTTTCGTCGCTACGGCGAACGCAGCGACGCGGAGTTTCAGCGCTTATGGACGCTGCGTTTGAAAAACCAGCATTTCCTGCGACGCCTGCTGGCCGGCCTCGCGGAACCGGTCGCGGAGATAGAAGCAGCCAGTCGCGAGCTGGTCGATCCAGGCCTCGCCGTGCCGCATGGTTCCACAGCGGGACACCGCGGCGCCACTCTGCGATTGGGACGCCTGAGCCGGGACAGCCTGGAACTGCTGTCCCGACTGGAAGCCGAAGCCGATTCCGAATCGTCCGCATCTTCGCCGGCCGCTGAGAAAACGAAAACAGCGTGACGCCAGACGAAAGGAGCGGAGCCGCGAAATGCGCGGGCCCGGCCGAATAGCCCTTCAGCTTTCGTCGCTTTTGGGCGCGACGCGTCCGTGCGGATGGCAGTCGCGATAGGTATCGCGCAAGCGCTCCCGCGATACGTGCGTGTAGATCTGGGTCGTCGAAAGACTGCTGTGACCGAGCAACTCCTGCACGGCGCGAATTTCGGCGCCGGAATTCAATAAGTCCGTGGCGAAGCTATGGCGCATCTTGTGCGGGCTGACCCGTCGATGGATGCCCAGGCGGCGCTGCATTTCGCGCAGTATATAGCGCGCCCCCCGATCGCCGAGCGCCCGGCCGTGATGGTTTACGAATAACCGCTGGGTCTGCGGCTGAAAGTCCGGGCGCTGCGCGAGATAGTGTTCGAGCGCTTCCCGCGCTTCGGGTCCCAGAAATACGATGCGTTCTTTGCGACCTTTCCCCAGGATCTTGAGCTGTTCGGGAATAGTACCGCGCGGCCCGCCGGTCAGATCGTCGACCGTCAGCGCGAGCAGCTCGCTGATCCGCATACCGGACGAATACAGCGCTTCGCATAGAGCCCGATCGCGAGCGGCGAAATTTTCACCGCTCATGCCCGCAGATTGCGGCGCGGCTGCCCCGGCTTCTTGCGCGACGGATCGAGCCGCGGATTTTGTTCGCGCGGGGCGAGCAGGTTGAGCTGATTGCGCCGGCGATGCTTCGGCGTCCGGCAGGAGCCGGGCCAGATCTTCGGGATAGAGTACGCCCGGCAGCGGTTTAAAAAATTTCGGCGCACGCAATTCGCGCGCGGGGTTTTCGGCGCAGACTCCGCGACGTTCGAGATTGGCGAAAAATCCGCGCAGAGCCGAAAGCTTGCGGGCCTGAGAACGCGCCCCCAGCTTGCGCTGCCGCGAGCGACCGCTGAGCGCCTGCGGATCGCGACGGTCGGCGCGAAAGCTTGCGCCCGTGCGTTCGGTGAAATAGGCCCGCAGGTTCGCGGGAGCAAGGCCTTCGAGCGTCAGACCTTCCCGGGCCAGATGCGTCAGGAACTCCCAGACGTCTTTGACGTACGCCCGCACGGAATGCGCCGAAAGGTCTTTTTGATACACCAGAAAATCGTGATACTCTAAAAGCTGGCGCAACAAATCCCGCCGATCCCCGAGGGAATCCAGCGCACCGGCCGGCAAGGCCCGCGCGAGTTCGGATAGATCCTCGGCGCCGGCGGCGAATGCGGAATCGCTCTGTGCACGAGCGCTGCGTTTACGACCCGGAGACGACATCATTTAGAGTATCGTCTGGAAGGGAAGCCGGCCCGAGGTGAATTTTCGAAATTATGCCGGTGAAGATTAATCGGACCCGGCCGCCGCCCCGGAATCTGCCGCCGGCTTGAGGTCGTAGGGCGCGACGGCTTTCTCGCTGGGAGCCAGATGCGCAGTCGTATCTTTATAAAACCGCATCATGCGCTCGTAGGCGCTCTTCGGCAATTTCATCGGTCCTTTGTTTTTCAAATAATCGCGCACGGGCAGCACGTGATACGCCCGGCCGCTTTTTTTGCGTTCGACGTAGACCCAGACCGGATCGTAGCGAATGTCTCGAAACAACAAACGCTGCGGACTCTCGCTGTCGGGATTTTTTTGAATCGTGAAATGAAAGATCTTGCCGCCGTCGGTATAACGTCGCTGCTGATTCGAAACGAAATTGCCGAGCGAAAAAGCGATCAGACGCTTCCTGGTTTCGCCGTAGCGGTCGGTGACTTCACGCACGCCGAAAGGCTGCAGCACATGCGGGTGCCCTCCCAGTACGACGTCCGCGCCGTGTTTTAGCGCGAAGTCGACCCACTTCTTTTGATATTTATCCGGCGCGCGCAAATATTCGCCGCCGAAATGATAGAGCACGACGATGCCGTCCGGTTTCTGTTCGCGCACCCATTTTAGATCCGCGGCGATGCCCGTGCCTTTGCCGATCAAATTGACCACGGTTCCTTTCGGAACGCGAATGCCGTTCGTCCCGTAGGTATAATTCAAAAACGCCAGACGTATGCCGTTGCGTTCGATGAAAAGAGCGCGGCGTTTTTTATGATCGTCCAAGCTGGAATAGGTACCCAGATGCGAAAAGCCCAGCTGATCCACGACTTTAATTGTGCGCAGCATGCCGGCTTTGAGTTTATCGACGCTGTGATTATTGGCGAGGGTCAGCACGTCCACGCCGGCGCTTTTTAAGGCCGCGGCCAGACTGTCCGGCGAACCGAATTGCGGATAGCCGCTGTACTGTTTGCGCACCCCGGGCAGAGTCGTTTCCAGATTGGCGATGGTCAGATCCGCGGCGGAGAGCAGGTGCTTGACCGGCGCAAAAACCGAATCGAACTCGTAACGCTTCGTCTTCGCATTATAGGCGGCCGACAGCTGCGGCGCGTGGCACATCACGTCGCCGACGACCGACACGCTGACGGACGCAGGCGCTTCCGGGGCGCCGGTCAAACTCTCGACGATAAAGCAGCAGGGCAGCGTTAAGAGCGCGCCGCCGAGCAACAGCCCGGAAAAACGTTTTCGCATTCGCATGATGAATTCTCCTGAGATCCGGCGTGACGGCCGGCGCCTGTTTCGTTGGATTGAGCGGGTCCGGATGATCGAGATTTGATTACGGCGTTTTGGCGGCGCTCGATGCGTTCAGGGCCTGCGGCGTCTGCTCCATAATCGACATGCCCTTTTCCAGCTTGCGACTGTGGCGAATCATATCCAGCAGCCGAAAATTTTCGCCGCGTGCGAGCCAGGCCTGGAAGACCGGCAACGGCTGGATATTGTAATGAAACGGGAATGTGTCCGGATATTTTTCGCCGTTGGGGAAACCGAGCTCGTGTTTGGTGCCGGTGGTCGTCGTGCGAATGATCAGGCCTTTGTCATCGACGGGCAGTCCCAGCAGATTCTTGCGCATCTGTTCGGGGAAGCGCATATACTCTTCGGCGTTTGAAGTATAGACGACCCGGATGGGCATCTGCATGCGGCGGGCGGAGTCGCCGATCGCGAGCAGAGTCGTCGGTCCTTTCAGATCACCGGGGATCGCCTGGATGCGATTCTCAAGAACCATCTGGCGAATATAAGCGTAGTCCTGCGGATTGTTTACAAAAGTCTGCAGACCGAATTTGCGCACCATATAATTCAGCTCTTTCAGCCGCTCGGGAACGTCGTTCCACCCGCGGTGCGCGACCTTAAAGGCGTTGCGAATACGGTAAAAATCCGGTTCGGCCGCGAAACGTTTTTCCAGCAGCGCGAAGCTGCTCTTGCGGTTCTTACGATCCCACAACTCACGAAAATCGGCGAAGGTCGCGGCGCGACTGATAAAGAACAGGTGAATGCGGTTCACGTCGACCGAAACATAATCGAAATCGATCAACCAGGCGAAGTCGCTTTTGGCCCAGGCGACGAAGGTCAGATTCTGGTCGGTGCCCACGCCGATATAGCCGCCCTGCAGCCCGGCGATATGCGGCTTGAATAGATCGATGCGGCGCTCGTTCGAGGCGGGATAGTGGTCGGCGTGCAGGTTGCGGTCTTCGGTCAGTTTGTCGACGGAAGGCAGCGCAAAATCGCGGACGCGCTCTTCCAGATCGGGAGTGGACCGGCAGGCCAGCATCAGCAGCAGCCCGGCAAATAGGGACAGAAGAGAGGATCGAAGCATGTTGCGAACACCAATCCCGCGCCGCGTTTACAGAGCAAGAATTTCGTCGTGGATTGTGCCGGGGGGTTTTTGAATTTACAGGGCCCCCGGCGGCTGGTCTCTGACAGGTCTATGCAGCAGTATCGTTCGTTTCGGGCCAAATTCATCGTGATGGCCAAAGGCTTCGCCATGGGGCTCGCGGATATTATTCCCGGGGTTTCGGGCGGCACCATCGCCCTGATCAGCGGCATCTACGATCACCTGATTCACGCCATCGGTTCGGTTCAGCTGCGACACGGCCTGAGCGCCCTCAAGCTGGTCCTGTTCTTCTGGAACGGTCCGCGCCGGCGAGAAGCGCTCGCCGAGCTTCAGGAAATTGAATGGGGATTTTTGTTGCCCCTGCTCTCGGGCATCGTCATCGCCCTTTTGATCATGACCCGGATTATTCCGTTCGTACTCGAGAACTACGCCTATCATGCCTACGCGTTCTTTTTCGGATTGATTCTGTTTTCCATCACGGTTCCCTTTCGCATGATGGAACGCCGCTGGCAGGAATTCGCGGTGATGGCCGTCGCCGCCGTGGGCGTCTTCTTTCTCGTCGGAATTTCAAGAGTGAGTGAAGCGAAACTGGAATTTCGCGGCGGCAATCTGGATCAGCAGATCTTCACCGACGCCAAAGGCAAGTGGAAGCTCAGTTTGCCCGCGGGCGAGGCCGGCGCGGCGTCCGCTGCAGCTACTACTCTCGAGGTTACGGTCACCACGCCCCAGGGCCAGGCGGCAGGCGTCTTTCGCGTGACTGTACCGTCGGAGCGCTTCGCGCAAAACAAAGACGGCGAGCGCGTCTTCGCCGTCCCGACCATCGACGACTCCGGTCTCAAAAATCTACGGGTGGCGGTCAAAGCGGAACCCGCGGAATCGGAGACCTACGAAATCCACGGACAGCTGATATCCGAAGGCACGACCGCGCCCCTCTTCGTTTTGTTCAGCGGCGCACTGGCCATCTGCGCCATGATTTTGCCGGGGATCTCGGGCGCCTATATTCTCGTAATTCTCGGCCAGTATAAATTAACGACCAGCGCCCTGCGCGATGCCGTTCAATCCCTGAAAGACACCGTCGCCCAGGGCGCGCTTTCGCCGGAGCTCTGGCCGTCGCTGAGCTTCGTATTGCTTTTCGTCGCCGGCATCGCCGTCGGCATCTTCTCGTTCGTGCGACTGCTGCGCTTCGTGCTCGATCGCTATCATTCCCTGACCATGGCGGTGCTCACCGGCCTGATGATCGGCAGCCTGCGCGGCCTGTGGCCCGTGAACCACCTGCACGGCCGGGAATTGTCCTCGGGATTAATCGCCGTCGGCGTGGGGCTCGCGCTTCTGGGAGTCGTAGCGATCTTCGCTCTCGAAATGATCTCGAAAAAACTGGGCGACCCCGAACCGCCGGTCTGAGTGCAGCGCATGTCCGGGCCAGCCGCAAATCAGAGCGATGCGAATTTCGCCGACTCGCTTGAACACATAGACGGCCTGCGTGCCTGCCTTTTGAAAGGCGAGCTGAAGCTGCGCGGGGCGGACGGTCAGGACGAAGCGGAGTTTCTGGAATACGGGCGCGACCGGACTCGACTCGCCGCTCCGAATTTTCAGGTGCTGGCGCTGCCCGCGTCGACGGCCGAAGTCGCGGCCCTGGTGCAGTACTGTTATGAACATCGCCTGGCGCTGACCGCTTCGGGGGGACGCACCGGCCTGAGCGGCGGAGCCGTCGCCGCCCGCGGCGAAGTCGTGCTGTCGCTTGCGCGCATGAATCGCCTGCTGAAATTCGATCCATATTTGCCGGCGCTGCATCTGGAAGCGGGTATGATCACCGCCGTGGCCCAGGAGCACGCCCGGGAACATGGGTATCTCTTCCCGCTGGACCTGGCGGCGAGCGGTTCGTCCCAGGTCGGCGGAAATATCGCGACCAACGCGGGCGGCACCCGCATGATCTCGCTGGGCGGACTGCGCGATTATATCACCGGGCTCACCGTTGTAACCGGCGCAGGCGAAGTCTTAAGTTTTCCCGGTCACATCTTAAAAAACAATTCGGGTTACGATCTGCGCTCGCTCTTCATCGGCTCCGAAGGCACGCTCGGGATCATCACCGAGGCGGTGGTGCGGCTGGCCCCCGCGCCGCGCCGGGAGGCGACCGCGCTCTTCGCTGTGAACGCGCTGGCCGACGCGCTGACGCTTTTAACCGCGGTCCGGCAGGGCGGGCTCAGACCGCTGACTTTCGAATATTTCGACGCCGCCAGTCTGCGGATCGTGCGCGCTCATCTGGACCTGCGCGCGCCCTTTCAGCTGGATTTTCCCGGCTACGTAATTATGGGCTGGGACGAACACGATATGCCCCTGGATACAGCCGCTGAAATCTTTGCACGCGATCCGGCCGCCGCGGCGATCGCGGACGTACGGATGGCCGGCAATTCCAGTCAGGCCGCGGAACTGTGGAAGTACCGCGAGGGCATCAGCGAAAGCATTTCCATCGAAGCGGCCGCCGTGCACAAACACGACGTCTCGGTGCCGGCCAGCGCCATGCCCGAATTCGTGACGGAAGCAACGAATTTCCTGAGCGGAGCATTCCCCGAAGTGGAGCTGCTGGTTTTCGGTCATCTCGGGGACGGCAACCTGCATTTGAATTTTATTCCGGCCTCCGCCGGGGGACGTACACAGTCGACCGGCGATTCTGTAGAATCCGTACGCTCGAAGTTTTTACAACACACGCCGCAAATCGATGCGGAGCTCTTTCCACGTATCGCCCGGGCCGGTGGGTCGATCAGCGCCGAACACGGAATCGGCCTCTTAAAAAAGAAATACTTGCATTATTCGCGTTCGGAAGCCGAGATTCAGCTGATGCGGGGCATCAAAGCGGTCTTCGATCCCCGGGGCATTCTAAACCCCGGTAAGGTGCTGCCGGCCCCCGAAGAGTCCGAAGAAAAGAATGCCGACGCCTGAATGCATCGAGACCTGCGGCCGGGCCGGGGCGTTTTCTCGTTGATTTCACGGAGTCGGTACGGTTCATTGCTATGATTACTGGAGAAAGCGTAATAACCGAAGAGAGCATGAAGCGAATTGGAGTGAACGAACTGGAACCGGCGATCCAATCGCTCGTCGACGAGGAGAAGATCATCTCCTTGAAGACCTATATTCTCAGCGACCGCGGCGAAGGCATTCTCAAGATTATCGCCGCCGCAATTCTCAAAAAGTACCAGCGCACGGATTTGATGGACATCGTCTACACCGCCGCGAAAGAGCTGGTGATCAACGCGACCAAAGCCAATCTCAAACGGGTGCTCTTCACCGAAGAAGGCCTCAATCCGGACGACCTTTCCGAGTACCAGAAAGGTATGACCCTTTTTCGCGAACGCCTGAACGGGGCGCGCATCGAAGGCTATCGCGACCGTTTTCGCGAAATGAATTTTCCGGTCATCGCGACCTTTTATTACAACGAAGACGTAATGCATATCAAAGTGAAGAATATGTTCACTTTGTTAAATATCGAAGAAGGCCGCATCCGCAAGAAATTCGAAGCCGCGCGCTCGTTCAAAAGCCTGCTGGATTTTTATACGGACCACGGCGACGACTCCGAAGGCGCGGGGCTCGGCCTGACAATGGTCGGCATCCTGCTGGACGAGAGCGGCATCGACAAACACGCCTTTACGGTGTACTCGAACGAATTCAACGAAACCGCGGCGCGCCTGGAGATTCCGCTCAAAGAAAGTTACGTACCCAAACGCAAACACTTCGAGCGCGAATTGCAGGAATCCGATATGGCGCGCGAAGAGCTGCGTCGGGTGTACGCCCACCGCTCTTTTTTCTGAGCCGCACGATCCGGCGCATTCGCGCGCGGCAGCGGGGTCAGCGCTTGTCTTTAATGTGAAAGTGCAGATCCACCGGCAGCACTTTCGGAAAGATCGCGATCATGATTCCGCCGGCGATGTACATCCACAGGCCGAAGAGCCCGGCCACCGCGAACATCGAGCTGTTGAAATCACCCATGCGATCCTGTAACAGAATCGCGATGGTCATAGCCAGCGCCGCGTTCTGCAGCCCCGTTTCGAGCGCGATGGCGCGAATCTGAAAATTGTCGATGCGCAGAATTTTCGCGAGCACCGTACTGAATACCATGGCGCTGATGGTTAAACCGAAGATCACCGTATAGAATTTCAGACCGTAGCGCTCCAGATCCGAGAATTTGTCCAGATTGTTCATCACCCCGGTGACAATCAAAAAGAGCAGCGCGAAAACCCCGAGGCCCGAAAAGAATTTTTCGGATTTGAGCGCGAAGCCCTCGGCCCAATGGCGAATCGACATGCCCACGATCAGCGGCACGATCACGAGCGCCAGAATCTGCATCGCCACGTCTTTGACCGGGATCACCACGGTCGGAACGCCCGCAGCGTAGAGAGTCAAAAGCAAAGGCGTAAAAAAGAGCGAGAGCATCGTGGAGATGGCGGTCATCGAAACCGAAAGCGCGAGATCCCCTTTCGCCCAGTAGGTCATCAAATTCGAAGTCACGCCGCCGGGGCTCGCCGAAACCAGAATCAAGCCCACGAAAATAAACGGCGCCTGCTCGGGATAACCCGCGAGATGTCCGAAGAGCACCGCCAGAAGCGGCAGCAGCCCGAACTGAAAGATGGGGCCCACAATCATCGCCTTCGGTTTGATCAGAATCATGGCGAAGTCTTTCGTCCGCAGGGTCATGCCCATTCCCATCATCACGAAAAAGAGCATGAGGATGATAAAGATAAAAAACAAACGATCGAGCAACGCGCGTTCGGGGGCCGCGACATAGCGCGCAAAACGATGCTCTTCGCCGTCGGCGCCCGTTCCTTCGAGCACCAGCACGCGAAACTGCATGCGATACTTCACCTGATCCGCAATACCGGCGTAAACGGAGCCGGAATCCTTCCTGAGTTCCGCGCGGTTTTCCGGCAAATCGACGATGTACAGCACTCCGGCGGTTGAACGTAAAAGAAAGAGTCCCGGAGCGTCGGCCGAGGGATCGGCCGGGTTGAATTTAAGAAAACGCAGGTTGCCGGCGAAGGCGATCTCCTCCGCGAGAGCCCAGTTCAGACTCCGACCCCGGACTTCCAGGTGGCGAAAGAGGGTCGCCGCTTCGCCCGCCCGAGCCGCATCCAGAAGCGCATGGTATTTTTTTTCAGAGTCCGTCTCGCCGTAAGTCCGGGTCGGGACCGTTCCATCATCCCCGGCGGGGGCTTCTTCCTGGGCCGCGAGAGTCGCGGGCAGAACCGCGGCGATCGCCAGGGCCCACAGAACGAGCCGGACCGGGAACCGCCGTTTGCTCTGCCGTTCTGATGAAAATGATCGCGGGAAAAGATTTCGCATAGTTTTCACTCCGGAAGATCGTGAGCCGCCGCCCGGCCGATCCTTTCTCTATATAATATCGCGGCCTTGATCTCGAGGCCCGCCCGGCGGCGATCCATTCACGCCGTCAGGGCGAACTCAAGTAGCCTGCGGGCCGCACGTCAACCAGATTCGAATCCAAACTGCTTGACAGACCGGCGACGCGGGAGCCCGGATTGCGCATATGAGTGCATCTTCCGCGAGCGGTCCGGCGAATCCGATCAAAAATTTCGAACAGGTAAAACAGAAAATTCGCGAGTATCCGACGCAGCGAATCGCAGTGGCTTCCGGAACCGACGAACAGACGCTGATCGCCGCCGCCCAGGCCCGCGACGAGAACATCGCCACGACCGTGCTGGTGGGTGACGACGCTCTGATTCGCGCGAACGCGGAAAAGGCCGGAGTGGATCTCCACGACATCGACGTGATCGACGTAAAAGATCCGGTCAAGGCGGCCTATCGCGCCGTCGAAGAGGTCAGCTCGGGCAAAGCCCAGATTTACATGAAGGGTTATATTCACTCCGACGATTTTTTGCGGACCGTCATCAGCCGGGACGTCGGTCTGCGTACGGACAATATGCTCAATCACGTTTTCATTTTAGACGCGACACATCTGGGACGGCTCTTGTTCATCACCGACGGCGCCATGAACATCAAACCGGACTTAGAGAAGAAAGCGCGCATCATCGCCAATACGATCGCGCTGGCCCAGCTCTTCGATATCGAGCATCCCAAAGTCGCGGTGCTTTCCGCGGTTGAAGTCATCCAGCCCAATATCGAAGCGACGCTCGAAGCCGCGGCGCTGGCGAAAATGAGCGACCGCCGCCAGTTTCACGGCGGCATCGTCGACGGGCCCTTCGCGCTCGACAACGCGATCAATCCGACCGCGGCGAAGTACAAAAAGATCAGCGGCCCGGTGGCCGGACACGCGGATATTCTGCTCACTCCGGAAATCACTACGGGCAACGTGCTGGCCAAAAGCTTCGCTCATATTTCCGGCGGCGTGAGCGCGGGGCTCATTTTCGGCGCGAAGACGCCGGTCGTTTTGCCCAGTCGCTCCGATCCGATGATCTGCAAGCTGATGGGGATCGCCTGCGCGGTGTACGTCGCCGGCGCGCAGGTGGACAAGCGCGTTAAGATCGGCAAAGTTCACTTTTAATGATCGCACGCGCCGCGAAATTCATGAAAGAAATCCTGGTCTGTAACTGCGGCTCTTCGTCGCTGAAAATCGACGTCTTTCGCCTGAGCGAAGACGAAAGCGCTGTGATTCCGGAAGCCGTCGCGAGCGCGACGGCGGAACGCCTGAATACGCCCGAGGCCGGCGTCAGGATTCGAATTCCCGGCGCGGCTCACGACGATCGCCCGCGCGAATTCGCGGGACCGTCCGCCGACCACGCGGCGGCTCTGGAGCTGGTCAATCAGCAATTCGAGCGCAATCAGGTCTTCGCACAGGACCGGCGTCTGGGCGTGGGTCATCGCGTCGTGCACGGCGGGCCTTTTATCAAAACGCCGGTAATGCTGGACCGGGAAAACCAGGACATTATCGACCGCTGCGCGGAATTCGCTCCGCTGCACAACCCCGCGAATCTGAAAGGCATTCGCGCCTGCGAACGGCTCTTCGGGGTGCCGCAGGTGGGGGTATTCGATACGGCCTTTCACGCGACGATTCCACCGGAAGCCTTCACGTACGCCTTGCCCCGCGCTATCGCCGAAAAACACGGCCTGCGTCGCTACGGATTTCACGGCACTTCGCATGAATACTGCGCGCAGGAGTTGAGCGCGCGCTGCTCCGAAACATCAGGAGCGAACGCCATTCAGCGCGAATTAAGATTTGTTACGATGCACCTGGGAAACGGAGCGAGCGTCTGCGCCGTGCGCGACGGCCGATCCATCGACACGAGCATGGGCTTTACGCCGCTCGAAGGCCTGGTCATGGGCACTCGTTCGGGCGATCTCGATCCGGCTTTGATCGAAGTGCTGATGGAAAAAGAAGGACTGTCCACCGACGACGTGGGCCGGCTGCTGAATAAATCCTCGGGTCTCAAAGGCGTCTGCGGTCACAGCGATATGCGGGATATCCTGGCGGCGATCGAAAAGGGGGGCGACGACGCCGGGCCGGCCGAGCTGGCCCTGAATCTGTTCTGTTATCGCGCGAAGAAATATCTGGGCGCCTATACGGCGGCCCTCGGCGGCGCGCTGGACGCGATCGCTTTCACCGCGGGCATCGGCGAAAACGCGCCGCTGGTGCGCGAACGCATTCTCGCGGGCCTTGCGGACGGCGGCGTCCTGCTCGACCCGGAGAAGAACGCCGGGCCGCCGCAAAACGGCGAGATCCAGGCCGCGGGCTCAAAAACGCGCGTCTTCGTAATTCCAGCCGACGAAGAACTGGCCATCGCGAACAAAACCCTGCGCTTGATCACCGCTTAGAATCGCCGCGAATAAGAAAGCCCGGTCGGACTGCGCAATGTCATGCGATTTCCCGAAACGGCGCGGCCTAATAGTGGTTGCCAGGCTGAGGGTCTATGACTTGAGTTTATCAGGATGATCGAGCCTCGCAGACCGAATTTTCGCACCCCGCTTTTCGCCGCCGGCGTATTCGCCCTCGCGGTGGGCCTGTCGGGGCTGATCGGCGCCCTGCATTCCCAGGGACCCGAGTCCGACGCTGCAGAGGGCCCGGCCGCAAGCGAGACGCAAGCCGCCGCCGGCCCGGTCGTTTATCGGGTGGAGATTACCGGCGCGATTACGCCCTCGGCGATGGAGAGTCTTTCGCAGGCGATCGAAACCGCCGAAGCGGCGCAGGCCGACGCCCTGCTCGTGGTGATGGACACGCCCGGCGGGCTGGTCAGCTCGATGGACAATATGATCCGCGACATTCTGCAGTCGCAGGTGCCGATCATCAGCTACGTGGGCCCCCCGGGCGCTTCGTGCGGCTCCGCCGGCGTGTATTTAATGTACGCTTCGCATATCGCGGCGATGGCGCCGGCCACGAATATCGGCTCGGCGACCCCCGTGCAGGTCGGGGGCGGCAGTCCGACGCCTCCGGCTCAGCCGGGCGCTCCTGGAGCTCCCGGAGAAGGCGGCCAGCAACAACCGCCGCCGCCCGCGAACGACCGCATCCCCGAAACCGCGGGCGCCGACGACACTCTGAATATGAAGCGCAAGCTCTTGAATCATTCGCGCGCGCAAATGCGCACTCTCGCCGAATATCACGGCCGCAACAAAGACTTCGCGGTTCGCTCGATCACCCACGCGGAAAATATCACCGCCAACGAAGCTCTGCGTAGAGGCGCGATCAACCTGGTCGCGGAAAGCGAAGCCGAATTGCTGCGGCGCGTTCACGGCCGAACGGTGCGCATGAGCGAAGGCCGCCAGGCGCTGAATGTAAAAGACGCGCGCATCGAAAACATCGAGGCGGATTTTCGCCGCCGCATTTTGAATTTCCTGGCGAATCCGAACGTCGCCATGATCTTCATGATGCTCGGCGTCGTCGGCATCTTCGCCGAAATTTACAATCCCGGCCTGATCTTTCCAGGAGCCATCGGCGCGATCTGTTTACTGCTCGGGCTGTACGCGATGCAGAGTTTGAGCGTCGACTATACCGGCCTGGCCCTGATCGGCCTGGGGATCGTGTTTTTTATACTTGAGTTCAATGTCATGAGCTACGGCCTGCTTTCGATCGCCGGCACTCTGTGCATGATTCTGGGATCGCTGATGATGTTTCGCAGCGGCGGCGCATTCGTCGGCGCGTCCCTGGCGATCTTTTTGGTCACCAGCCTGTTAAGCGGCGCGCTGATGGCGGGGCTCGTATATCTGGCCGCGAAGAGCCATCGCAGCCCGGTGGTCAGCGGTCAGGAGCAGATGCTGGGATCGCTGGGCGAAGCGCAGAGCGAAATCACCGAAAGCGGCGGCCGCATCTATATTCACAGCGAAATCTGGCAGGCCCGCACGCGCGGCGGCACCATCGCCGCGAACAAACGCGCCCGGGTGACCGCCATCGACGGCCTGACCCTGTGGGTCGAAGACCCGGATCATCCTGCAGCGCCCTCTACGGGGCCGGGAAATTCAGCTCGCAACGATTCGTATTCGTAAACGGATTTTTTACACACAGCTACTTAAAACACATTTCGGAGAAAACTAATGCTCACTTATATTTTCGCGCTGGCCGCGTTCTTCTTTTTTATAGTCACCAGCGCCATCAAGGTCCTGCGCGAATACGAACGCGCGACCATCTTCCGGCTGGGACGCTTCTCCGCGGTCAAAGGCCCCGGCCTGATCATTCTGATTCCCTTTATCGATAAGATGGTCAAAGTCAGCCTGCGAACCGTAGCCATGGACGTACCGCCCCAGGACGTCATCACCAAAGACAACGTTTCCATTAAAGTTAACGCGGTCGTGTATTTTCGGGTGATGGATCCCCAGCGAGCGATCATCGAAGTCGAAGACTTTCTGTTCGCGACTTCCCAGCTGAGCCAGACGACTCTCAGATCGATCATGGGTGAATCGGAGCTCGACGAAATTCTCTCCCAGCGCGAAAAAATCAACGCGGAGCTGCAGGCCGTTCTCGATAAACAAACCGACGCCTGGGGCATTAAAGTCAGCATGGTCGAGGTCAAGCACATCGACCTGCCCGGTGAAATGCAGCGCGCTATGGCCCGCCAGGCCGAAGCTGAACGCGAACGCCGCGCGAAGATCATCGCCGCTGAGGGCGAATTCCAGGCTTCGGAAAAACTGGGCGAAGCGGCGAGCGTTATCGGCAAGCACCCCGTGGCGATTCAGCTGCGCTTCTTACAGACGCTCACCGAAATCGCGGCGGACAAAAACAGCACCACGATTTTCCCGATTCCGATCGAGCTCTTAAAACCGTTCCTGGATAAAAACAAATAAGATTGTTTCAGGACTTGCGGCGCTCGATGGGATGCAGATCCGAGAGCCGCAGGTCTTCAATCGCCGCCAGATCGTCATCGCGCAGGTAGCTTTCCGCGAATCTTTCTATATCGTCCGCACTCTTCAGTCGAAACCAGCGGCCTTCGGGATAAACGACCGCGACAGGCCCTTCTTCGCAGCGATCCAGACAGGCGGCGCCGTTAATACGCACGCGTCGTTTCTGGCCCGCTTCACGCAGAACCGCTTTGGCTTTTTGCTTCAGTACGCCGCGCAATTCGACGGAATTCTTCTCGGCGCAGCATTCACGCCCGCCCTCACGCAGGTTTTCGCATACAAAGACGTGCTTTTCGAAATACATCGCCACCGGCCTCAATGATCACGGCCCAGCTGGCGCAGGACCTTCGGAGTTATGAAATTACACAATTCTCCCGAACCCGGCGCGTGTAAATCGACTTCAATGCAGGACGCCTTCTTGACGTCAAAGTGTAAAAAAACGGGACGCTGCTTATCACCCGACGGCGGAGCGAGAATTCCCGAAAGGATTTCGCTGATATCCGGCTCGTGTCCCACCAGAACCAGGCGTTCGACCGCGCCCGTATCGTCTTTTTTCATCAGCTTGAGAAACGCCGCGTAGTCCGCCCCCGGATTCAAAAGCGGCGTCTCCGCGAGCGGCGCCCCGGTGACGCGCCCGAGAATCTCCGCGGTTTCCCGGGAACGCACGGCTTCGGAATGCACGATCAGCTCCGGCCGGTCGTAGAGACGCTGGAATCCGCGAAAGGCGCGCTTAGCTTTCTTACGGCCCGCGTCGGTCAGCGGGCGCAGGAGATCGTCCGCGCCGTCGAAATCCTCTCGCTCCATAGCGATTGCGTGACGAACTAAGAACAGCTTCATGAGTCGGCGGAATAGCTATAATTGTAGCAGACAGATTGGCAACGAGAAAATATCTTATCCTAAACTCGAATGCTTTTTTGAACCCTATGTTCGAATCCTTTACGCGCTCCGTAAAAAACCTGGTCGACGATAAGATCCTGCGTCATTTCCGCGAGTCCCATCATCCGCTGCCGGAGCTGGGTCTGGCCAGCGCGGTCGGCCTCTTCTGGGGACTCACGCCCCTCGTCGGAATCCAGATGATTCTGGTTACGGCGAACTGGGCGCTCTTTCGCGTCTTTCGTCTGCACTTTCACCTCGTGATCGGCGTCGCCTGGGTCTGGCTGAGCAACCCGTTTACGATGGTGCCGCTCTATTACAGCTTTTATATCACCGGCTATTATTTCTTCGCGCTCCTGGGCCAGGCCATCGAACCGATTTCCGCGGCTACTTTTGGAACTGTGTTGGACGAATCCGCGGCGCTGGGCATGATCGGCGGCCTCATCCATTGGATGAAGTTTATGATCTATAAGCTCGGCTGGCCCATGCTGGTCGGCGGCTTCGTGCTCGGCGTGCCCGCGGCGATCGCCGGCTATCCGCTGACCATTTTACTCGTGCGTCGCTTTCGCATGCGCAGCGCGAAACGCATGGGCATCAGCTATCAGGAATGGGAAGAACGTTTTGTTCTGCATCGCGGCGAAGTGGCGCGCTTCGGACCCGGCGTCGAAGATACGAACGCGCCCGAGAATCGTGCGAAAACGCGCGCCTCGTAATTTACGTGAATCTCAGAGCCAGAGCGATCGCAGGAGATACAGAATGATCGCCTTCTGGACTTCCAGACGATTGTCAGCCTGCTGGAAGATCAGCGCGTTCGGACTTTCCACGATCTCTTCGGTGATTTCGTAGCCGGGATGGATCGGCATATCGTGCAGAATCTTCGCCTTTGAATTCTTTAAGAGCTCGCGATTCAGCTGATACGGCATCATCGTTTTGATGCGCTCTTCTTTCAGCTCAGCGTAGGCCGGGTCGGTAAAAAATTCCATATCGACCCAGGTATCGGTGTAGACGTAATCGGCGTTTTCGACAGCTGCCGCCAGGTCCAGGGTTTCCACCAGTAGACCCTTCGATTTGATATTCGCCCGCAAATCTTCGTCGATGGATTCCGCCGGCGCGATAGGCGTCACCAATGTCAGTTCGACGTCAAAGGCCGCGCAAACCGCCATCAGCGAGTTCACTACGTTGTTGTGCACGCCGATATAGGTCAGCTTCGCGCCGGGCAGGCTGCCGCGATCCTCGTGAATGGTCAGCATATCCGCCATGGCCTGGCAGGGGTGGTACATATTGTCACAGCCGTTGATCAGCGGCACCGAAGCGCCCGCCTTGAGCTCCAGCAGCTCCTCGTGGAGCTTCATGCGGGCCATGATAATGGCGACGTTGCGCGAAAGATAGGCGGTTTCGTACTTAATCTTGGACAGGCCGAAATTGGTGGTATTCCAGTCCATATAGATGCCGTGGCCGCCCATCTCGGTCATGGCGGCTTCGAAGCTCACGCGGGTCCGGGTGCTGGTTTTTTGAAACAGCATGACCAGGGTTCGACCGCTGAGAGTCCCCTGGTAGTAGTGGCGGTTGCGTTTGACGCGCGTGGCCAGCATGAGAACCTTGCGAATCTCGGCGGGCTCCCAGTCTTTCCAGGTGATGAGATGTTTCACTTGCGAATCGGGCATTGCGGGGCCAGAGTTCCCGGAAGCGGCGGGGCGCGCAATATGAATTGGAACGTCGCTGCCGAAGCCGGGTGCTGAGCCCGCGCCCGGGAACGGGGCGCCGCGAGCTGCGGCTTCCCCCCGGAGTCGCCGGATCAGAAAGGAATGGATGTGATGGACAGCATGAAATTCTGCAATCGCTGCGGCAGCGGGCTGGAGTGGCGCATTCCCGACGGCGACAACGCGCACCGCCACGTCTGCGGCTCCTGCGAGCATATTCATTATCTGAATCCCAAGCTGATTGTTTGCAGCCTGCCGATCTGGGAAGGCCGTAAGATTCTGCTCTGCAAGCGATCGATTGAACCGCGCTACGGCTACTGGACCGTTCCGGGGGGCTTCATGGAAAACGGCGAAACCGTTGAACAGGGCAGCCTGCGCGAAACCGTCGAAGAAGCGAACGCCCGGGTCGAACTCGGCGAACTGCACGCTGTCTACAGCGTGCCGCACATTGGCCAGGTGTTCTTGTTTTTCCTGGCGGAGCTGAAGGACCTGGATTTCTTTCCGGGGGTGGAAACGCTCGAGACCCGCCTCTTCGCGGAAGACGAAATCCCCTGGGAGGAGATCGCCTTTAACTCGACTCGCTTCGCGCTCGAACGTTTCTTCGGCGATCTGAAAACCGGGCGAAAAAACGCCCCGCCCCACATGGGGCAGTTCGTAAAAGGATTGTGAGCTTCGTCAGGCGCACGCCGGGACCGGCCTGCCCGAAGCCCGGGTGAAGCGACCGGACGGGACACGGCCCGGCCGCTTCACTGAATTGATTGTTTACCAATCAACCGCAGGCAAATAGAGACGATCTGTATTCCGCCGACCTTCGCCGTCGGTATACCAATCCGCGTACGCCTCGCCCGCGCTTTCCACCCAGTCGCGAAAGTGATTATAACCCGACTCGATATGCACTCGTTCCAGCGGGAACTTAAAATCGTGCATGATGTCGATGGCCCAGGGATGGCCCGTCGCGCTGCGATAATAAACGCCGGAAAGCGAATCGTCGTCGCCGGATCCGAAATCCCCCGCCGCGAGATCCGTGGGCGCATGATTTTGCAGATGCACCTCCCGCGCGCGGTTTCCATTCACAATCAGAAAGGGATTGAAAGGCGCGGTTCCCAGATCCGCGGCCGACACCGGCGCAACAAAATCGACGACCACTTCCATCTCGATGCCCTGCACGGCGGGGGTGCCACTGATTCGCGCGGAGATCGCCCGGGACGCGTCGTCGAAAACCGGAATCACGGCTTTGCTCTGGCCGGCTTCGGTACCGTTCGCGTTCAGCTGAATGATATTGCGCGAAAGTAGCGAACCCGTAACGGACGCCACACGCTCCGGAGCGACCGGCAATTCGATCGCGAAACCGTTGCGATAGGCCGCGCCGATCGCTTTCACCCGCAGCTTGATCTTTAATGAAACGGTATCCTGCGCCGCATTCTGGACCGCGATAAAACGATAGTTCACGACAAGATCGTTGAAATCGTAGTCGCCTTTATTCGGCCATAGATCTTCGAACGCAACCGTGCCGTAGCCGAATTGACTCGGGGTGAACTGATCCGCCGCGCGATCCGCGTCATCGGGATAAGCATCGTTATAATCGGGCACCCCGTCGCCGTCGCTGTCCGCGTCGCTCAAGAAGGCGTCGTTGCGCGGCAGGGTGGTCAAATCGTTGATCGCGAAGTCGTAGGTATTCAGGATCGCGTAGTCGCCGTTCACCGTCGACATGGCGATCAGCTTCGCGTTGCTGGAGTTTTCGCCCAGATAGAGAATGCCGTCCGAATCGATAGTGAGCGAAGTCGGATTAAAGGGCAGATTCTCGCCGGAAATACGGGTCGCCTGAACCGGCTCGCCGTCCACAATCGCCCCCAGGCGATAGAGGCCCGAAAAAGCCGCGAGATAGAGCGTGCCGTCGGCCGCGAATTTCAAATCGCCTCCCGTATTCGGCGATTCGATGCCGTCGATGTCGTACTGCGCGAGCTGGATCGCCCGCAGCGGATCGACCAGATACATTTCGTCGTTCCAGCCCATATACAACAGGCCCTCGTTCGCATTGTACTCCATGCGCGGAACTTTCTTCGGCAAGGGACCCACTTCGTGATAATTCCCGTTGTTTAAGTCCATGTACCACAGGTCTACGCCCTGCTGGAAGTACATGCGCCGGTTGCCCACGTCGATCGCGTTCGTAATCGAACCGGTTTCCGGCAGACTCGCGATTTTCGTTCCCGTATAGTCGTCGGGATCGATTACGAAAACGTCGCCCTGGCCGTTGACGCCATAAAGCACGTCTTCCGGATTTTCGAAATTGTGCTGATAAATTTCGCCGCCGTCGCGCAGCGCCGTGACCGCCACCTCGCGAAAATCGAATGAACCACAATCGCCCGTAACATCGATGATCTGACTTTGAAAACGGCCGCCCGCTCGACGCATAATATACAGCGCGGCCAGGGCACCTGGCAAACGCAGCCGGGCCGCGAATTCGCCGTCACTGTTCGCCGCCCCGGAGGCGACCCGCTGGCTGTTGCGTTCCGGATCGTACGTGTAGATTGTATAGAGCGCTCTGGGGCCGGCAGTATCGCCGCGAATGGCGAGCGAAAAATTACGTCCGGTTTCGTAGTGGAATTCGTTCGTTCCGGTTTCGGAGCACGCCGTCGGCGCTCCGATTAAGAAGTCCAGAGCGTTGGCGGCGGACGGCCGGGCGGGCGTCAGTTCCTCGCCAGTCGCCGGATCGGATGGCATCAGCAACGCCGCCAGAGCGCCGCCGTCGGAATTCGCCGTCCCCGAGCCGCATGCGAATACAGCAAAGCCCAGGCAGACGAACAATAGAGTTGATTTAAGATGTTTCACCTGCAATTACCTCGGTAGAATGAGGAGTAATTGCAATTCGCGTGCCGCGCATACTATGGCGGTTTCACGGGTGAATCAGCCATCAAAACGATGTGAGTGTCGCAATCTGATACCAGCCGGTCGCGAAACGCGATTCGCTGGCTGCGATCCGCTCTGCCCTGCGGGCAGAGTTGCGCGCTCCTCCGGAGCGCTATCGGCTCCGCTCTGCGAGCGGAGTTGCGCAGCCTTCCAGGCTGCTAGAGCTTACAAGCTTCCTTGCGAGTTTTGACCTGGTCTTCTTTGGTCATGCGATATTCGGGATGCAGGCAGCGGTCCGGCAGACCCTGGCCTGCGAGGGCGGTGCGGACTTTCTCCCACTCTTCGAAGGTCATCAGATACTGACCGCCGTTCCAGATATATTTTCCGGCGGGGGTGCCGGAGGTGCGCACGTGCAGGACCATCCACTCGGACAGCGAATACGGATAGTACCAGCTCTTCCGAAAGTCGATGCAGACGTTGCGATCAAAATCCATCGGGCGAAAACAAATCCCGGACTGCTCGCCTTCGCCGCCCTGGTTCTGGGCGAAGGCCGCGCTGGCGATGAAGACACTCAAGAGGATTGTCAGCAGATAAACGGTTTTGGTTTTCATTCGAATAGTCCTGTGCTTTATTTTCGACCTTTCCGGGGCCGACACTGAGGCTTCCGCCGCAATTTATCACGGTCCGGGCGGAAATTCCGCTATTTTTTACGGGCCAGAGTCAGGCCGTCGCCGATCGGAACCAGGCTCAAATCCACCCGCTGGTCGCCGTGCACGAACTGGTTAAAATCCCGAATGGCTGCTGTGTCGGCTTCCGTATCCGACGGATCGGCGACCGAGCCGCCCCACAGCACGTTGTCGACCGCGATCAGTCCGCCGGGGCGCAGAAGCCCGAGGCAACTTTCATAATAGTCGCGGTAGCCGCCCTTGTCCGCGTCGATAAAAGCGAAGTCGAAGCTGCCGGCCTGGCCGGGTTCCTGGAGCGTCTTCTGCAGGGTCTCCTGCGCCGGAGCCAGGCGCAGGTCGATGCGGTCGGCAACGCCGGCTTCTTCCCAGTAGCGGCGGCCGATGGCCGTCCACTCTTCGCTGACGTCGCAGGCCAGGACCAGACCGTTCGGAGCCGGCGGTACGCTCTCTGCGGCGATCAAGGCGCTGTAGCCCGTGAAAACGCCGACTTCGATCGTACGGCGCGCGCCAAGCAGCTTCAGCAATAATGCCATGAATTGCCCCTGCTCCGGGCTGATCTGCATGCGGGCCATGGGCAGCCCGGCGGTTTCTTCGCGCAGCCTCTTGAGCAGAGGCGACTCGCGCAGGGATTGCTGGAGGATATAGTCGTGCAGGTCGTCGGTGACCTGGATGGTGCGGGTGCTCATGCGGAACTCCCGCGGGAATTATCGCAGACGTCAAGTCGGGCGCGATCGGTCGCACGCCCGGAAGGATTCACAAATCGAGGATGGCCGCAGCCGGCGGCCCTGGGCTTAACTCAGCCTGCGGCTTCGAGATCTTTTTTACGAGCGAGGAGCGCGACAGCGTAGCTGCTGGTCAGACCGGTCATATGCTGCTCGGTCTTTTTAATCGCCGCGTCGATTTCCGCCAGGCTCATCTTGTTGATCTTTTTGTTTTTGGTCGGTCCGGCCGGTTCAGCGGCTTCGGCAGCCGGGGCGGATTCAGTGTTTTCGGTTTCTTCAGCCATGATTCGGGTCAATCTCCGGTTCCGCGCTCTGGCGACAAGCAGGATTTCCGGAGGGATTTCGCCGGCCTGACAGACCCGCATCCGTCCCCGGAATCCATCGGATTCTCGCGGGGACCAGCAACGAACTTTAGAGCCCCACTACGGCGCTTACAGGTTAATCTGCCACTCGTTCTTCTTGTTGCGAAGATCGTAGTAGGCGGCGATCATCATGTCCATGGAATACAGCGCCGTGCGCAGGTTCAGGAATACCAGGCGCAGCGCCCGCAGCTGAACTTCCGGGCTGGTTTTGTCGAGAGTGCCGCCCAGGGTGTAATTATGACGCATGGTATGCAGTTCCATGGTCTGGATATTCGGGAAATACAGCCGGATAATTTTACGGGTCCATTCGTTGGCGCCGTAGATGCTACGGGTCATCGAATCCAGAACCACGCAATCGAGCTTTTTCTCGTTATCGTAGTGGAAGATGATCAGGCGCTTGGAGTTCACATATACGCCGTCGCGCCAGGTGCCGGGAACGTCCTCGAGCACGATCTCCTGGTATTCGGCCAGCTGCGGGTACAGCTCGATCAGATCCTGGTGCTTTTCGCTCACGTCCTTGAGGGAGCGGCGCACGTTGGCGATTTCGATCCGCAGCAAACGCTCCATCTCCTGACGGTACTGTCCTTCCTGCGGGTTGTTGCCCCAGGAGTTGGAATCCAGCAGCAGTTCTCCCTCGGGGATGAAGGGCTGTTTGTCCCGGTTGCTGCAGGCCCGCATGGGATCGGTCACCTTATGGGCCGGCCGGTCCGAGGCGACGTTCGATTTGTCCTGCGCGGCGGCCGGAAAATGAACGAGCGCACCCGCGAGCACCGCGGTGCTGATGGTAATTGCCAGAATACTGGAGCGTTTCATGGACAGCTTTCTCCTGATGTTCAGTTTCGGCCGCGCGCCCGACAAACTTTTCAGGCGACGGACGTTTTTTGGAAAAAACGTCGGCCGCAAACGGGAGACTGAGTTTCGTCTTAAAATGGCGGATAGCCGCCTAAAATGCACGAACTTTTTCGCGCAAAGGCCCAATGCTTACAACAATCTGACGTTGGAATCGTCCACCAATCACAGCGAAAAATCAGGATTATGTCACATTCAGATCGGGGAGCAATTCGTTCTCCGCTGCGCGGCGCGGCGCGGAGTGGCGCATTCCTTCGGAATGCTAGTATCCGTTCTCCGCCCCGCTCCGCGGCGCGGAGTTGCGCATCCCTGCCTGGCGGCAGGAATGCTAGTAGCCAACCTGTTTCAATCCGCAGACCTGGATCAGGCCGCGATAGTAATTCACGAGGAAGGCCTGATTGGCGGTGGTCGGCAGGCAGGGCGCGACGGCCAGCAGCAGACTGCAATTGGATACCAGGCTGCCTTCGAAATGGGGATAGTTCAGCTCTTCGGGAATCGTCGCCTGAATGGCGTAGTAGCCGGCGACGGTATTCGAGGGACAGGCGTTGATGTTGATGCGCACGCCCATGCGGAGCATCTCTTTGGCCTGGCCGCGACTGACCACATCCGTCTGAAACAAGAGATCCATCTCCTGCTCGCCGGTTTCGGCGCAGAAGGCCGTCGTCAGCAGGAGCGCCGACGCCAGGAGTAGAGACCGTAGAATCCCGGGGGATCGACGCGCCAGGGACGACGTACGGCTGAGCCGTGCGGTCGCCGGAACCGTGGCGGGTTCCACAGCGGATTCCGCAGTCGATTCTTCGGGGAGACGCATAGACCCGGCCACGGTTCCGGTGACCGGGTCGGGTGTAAAGCAAGCTTGCGGCGGACTGAACGTGTTCCACGCGCGGGCAGATATATCGCGAGACGGAATTGACGCAGGCGGCCTCCCCTTTTGACTGGAACGCAGCTATATTCTATTATTATGAAGAACTCGACCGGTAAAACGAAAACGCAACAGGCTTCCGCCGCGAACCCTGCGGCCAGTGGCGGTGCATGGACCGTCGCGCGCTTGCGCCGGGAATGGGTCGATTATTTCAAGAGCCAGGATCACACCCAGACCGACTCGGCCGGGCTGATCCCCGCAGGCGACCCGACGCTGCTGTTTACGACGGCCGGCATGGTTCAGTTCAAGGCCTATTTCGCCGGCACCGAAAAGCCGCCGCATCCGCGCACGGCGACGATCCAGAAATGCCTGCGGACCACCGATCTGGAAGAAGTCGGCAAGACCGACCGCCATTTGACGTTCTTCGAAATGCTCGGCAATTTCAGCTTCGGCGATTATTTCAAGCGGGAAGCCATTCGCTTCGCCTGGGAGTTTTCGCTGGATCGCCTCAAGCTCGATCCGGAAAAGATCTGGGTTACGGTTTATGAAGACGACGACGAAGCCGAAGACATCTGGCACAAAGAAATCGGCGTGCCGCTGGAACGCATTCGTCGACTGGGCAAAGCCGACAACTGGTGGGGGCCGGCGGGCGAAACCGGCGCCTGCGGTCCGTGCAGCGAATTGTATCTCGATCGCGGGCCGGAGTACGGCGGACCGGACGAAACCGGCCCCGGCGACGACGGCGACCGTTTTATGGAATACTGGAACCTGGTGTTTAACCAGTACCACCAGGACGCCCAGGGCCAGTTGCATCCCCTGCCGCAGACCGGCATCGACACCGGCGCGGGACTTGAGCGCATCGTCGCCTTATTAAACGAAAACGACAGCGTCTTCGACACCGACGAGCTCGCGAAGATCATCCAGGCTTTAGAGGACCTCACGCCGGAACTGCGCGAAGACGGCGAACGCGTAAAGTACTCCGCGGATACGAAAGCGCCGTTTCGCGTGATTACCGATCACATGCGCTGCGTGGCCTTCGCGATTTCCGACGGCATCTTTCCGGGCAACACCGGCCGCGGTTACGTCATTCGCCGGGTGCTGCGCCGCGCCCTGTTGTACGCGCGGGAGCTGGGAATTCTGCAACCCGTTCTGTATCGTCTGATGCCGCTCGTGGCCGAAATCTACGGCGAGTTCTATCCCGCCGTTCGGGAAAAGGCCGAGGACATTGAAAACCGTATTCGCCTGGAAGAAGAGCGTTTTCTGCGCACTCTCGACCAGGGTCTGGCGCGCTTCGACGACATCATCGCTGAACACGTACAGAAAAAAGCGAAACAATTCAGCGGCGACGCCGCGTTTACGCTCTATGATACCTTCGGCTTTCCGCCCGAGATTACCATCGAGCTGGCGGAAAAGCAGGGGCTGCCGGTCGATATGGCCGGCTTTCAGGTACGTATGCAGGAGCAACAGGAACGCGCCGCGGCCGCCGGACAGTGGAAGACGATCACCCTGCCGCCGGATATGCCCGCGGGCGAAACGGAGTTCGTGGGTTATAATGCGGCGACGGAGCAATCGCCTGTGCAGGCGGAGGCGATCGCGCTGCTGAGCGATAAAGCCACCGGCGACGGCGGCCCAGACGAAGCGCAGGGCGGCGATCAGCAATTGGTGAGCGAATTACGCGAAGGCCAGCGCGGCATCGTCGTTCTGGACCGCACTCCCTTCTACGCCGAAGGCGGCGGGCAGCTCGGCGATCGCGGGCAGTTGATCGCAGTGAAGTCCAGCGGCGACGACACGGCGGCCGTATTCGAAGTGCATGATACGCAAAAAAACGGCGCGTTTTATTTGCATCTCGGCGAACTCAAAAGCGGCAAACTTAAAACCGGCGCGTCCCTGAACGCGAGCATCGATTCGGAGCGCCGGCGCAATCTGACCAATCACCACAGCGCCACGCATTTATTAAACGACGCATTGCGCAAGACCCTGGGCGATCATATTATTCAAACCGGTTCGCTGGTTTCGCCGGACTATCTGCGTTTCGATTTTTCGCATCCCAAAAAACTGGACGATGCGACTATCGAAAGCGTCGAGGCGAGCGTCAACGCGGCCATCGCGCAGTCGGCGGCGGTCGTCGCCGAAGTACTCCCGATTGAAGAAGCCAAAAAGAAAGGCGCGGTGGCGACCTTCGGCGAAAAGTACGGCGCCGAAGTTCGCATCGTCAGCATGGGCGACGGCGGCGGGCTCAGCCTCGAATTTTGCGGCGGTTGTCATGTGAACAACACGGGCGATATCGGGCTGTTTCATATTACCAGAGAGACCAGCCCCGGGGCGGGGAATCGGCGCATTGAAGCGGTGACCGGCGACTACGCCGTGCGCTATTTCCAGGACGCCCTTGACGAATTGCAGGCGAAGCTCGCCGCCCACAACGACCGGGTGCAGGCCGCGGCCGACGCCGCCGGAGAAAATGCGGACGCCCGCACCGCGGTTCTGAAACACGTCGTTTCGACCGGCGAATTGCCGCAGTCCGCGGCCGCGGTTTTGAACGCGCCCGGCGACGTGCTGCAATTGCATCGCACCATCGAAACGGTGCGTTCGACTCTGCAAAAATCCGAAAAACAATTGATCAAAACGGAAAAGGCGCTGCTGAATCAGAAGGGCGACGCGCTGCTCGAATCACTCGAACAGACTCTGGCGGAGGCCGAAAGCCTCGGCGGAATCAAAGTGGTGCGCCGGGCCCTCGAAGACCTGGACTCGGGAGCGCTGCGCAAATTCGGCGACAAACTCAAAGAAAAAAGTCGTGGCGTTCTGGTGCTCCTGGGCAACAAAAACGAGAAGGGCCCATCGCTGCTCTTCATGGCGGATAAGGCGGCGATCGCAGCGGGCGCCGACTCCGGCGCGCTGATCCGCGTGGCGGCCAAAATCCTGGGCGGCGGCGGAGGCGGCCGTCCGGAAATGGCACAGGCCGGTGGAAAAGACGCTTCGAAATTAGACGAAGCGCTGCAGGCCGCCCGGGACGCTTTCGCGGAAAGCGCGGGCGACTGAGCAGGCGTTCGTCGCGACCTAAAAGGCGAAGATCCGGCGTCGCAAGCAGATAGTTTTCAGGAAAGCAAAATGGCAGAATATTCATTCGACGTCGGCTGCAAAGTCGACAACCAGGAATTAAACAACGCGCTCGACCTGGCGCGCAAAGAGATCGCGAATCGCTTCGACTTTAAGGGCGCGACAGCGGAGATTAAGCTTGAGAAGGACGCGATCCATCTGACGACTTCGGACGAAATGCGCATGAAGCAGTTGATCGACGTCATTCAGACGAAGCTCTTAAAACGCGATTTGAATCTCAAGGCGTTCAGCTGGGGCGATTTCGAAACGAACGTCAGCGGCATTTTCAAATGCAAAGTCGCCGTGCAGAGCGGATTGACCCAGGACCAGACCAAAAAGATTACGAAGATGATCAAAGACTCGAAGATCAAAGTCCAGTCGCGCATTCAGGGCGACGCGGTCCGCGTCACCGGCAAAAGCAAGGACGACCTGCAGTCGATCCAGAAGTTGATTCGCGACGCGGACCTGGACTTCGCCGCGGTATTCGACAACTACCGTTAGTAACCACCACCGGCATTTTCGCGAATCGATCCAAAATCGAACCGCGTTTCGCCCGTCCCTACACCGATTGCGCCATGCCAGCCGATGAACCCGCACAGCCCGCGAAGCAGCCCGATGACTTCGGGGCGGGCGACGGCGGCGCCCAGACAGAACGTTTTCACGTCGCGCTTGAGGCGCTTGAATCCGGCGACTTCAGCGGAGCGCGACCGGTTTTCGGCGAATTGATTCAGGCCTTTCCGGAAAACCCTGAATTTCTCTGCGGATATTACGCCGCCGGCTGGTGGTTCAACCGCGAAGAGCGCAGGACCGCCATGAAGGAAGGCCGGGCGCGAGCCGATTGGTTGATGAGCGAATGGGAGGCCTTTCAAACGCTCGCCGACCAGCGCGAATACTCCGGATGCCTGGCCTTTCGCGCGACCATGCGTTCGATACTGCGCGAAGCCGCCGAGCAATATCGCATCGCTTTTCAGGAAGAAGGCGCGAGCGCCGTCGACACGCATCTGCTCAAAACTCTGGCGATCTGTTTGATTCGCCTGGAGGACTACGAAGACGCATCCGAGATCCTGCTGTACGCCCGGCGCCGTCAAAATCAGGGCGACGCGCAGTTGCACTTTTTGCTGGGCGAAGCGCTTTGCAGCCAGGAGCGCGAAGACCTGCGCGAAAAGGGCTTCAGCTATTATCGCGACGCGTGCCTGATCGATACTCGTTCGCTGGAACCGGGCTTGATGGCTTCGCAGCCGGCCGCCGGAGTCTTCGGCGAATTGTACGAGCGCTTCGAACACGATCTGGAACGAACGTACGAATGGTTTCCGGCCTTCTTTCACGCCCGGATTGCGGCGGTCGAAGGCCTGCGCCGGCTCGCGCCGCCGGAAGTCGAACACCTGCGCCACGAAAGCGACCGGCTCGGCCGCGATCTGGCGACGGTCGTCGAAAAATACAGAGACCGCGTGCGCGCGACGCTCGGCTTTTACCATCTGTGTCTGATTCACCATCTACGGCACCACGCGAAGGACCGCACCGCGAGCCGCGAATTCGAAGACCGGCTGAAGAGCGTGGTGCCCGACGTCTACACCGCTTATCGCGAAAGCATGGCCTGAATTCCCGGCCGCTGGCCGGTCGCGACAATAAGGCTGTAGTTTCGACACGGAAGCAATAATAGTCAATATTTATCACTTTACCGGGAAGCCGCCGATCGCGCATCGTATGAAAACGCGGATTCGCGCCAGGCCCTGCTCATGCCCCAGGAACAATATCGCTCCGATTCAAAAATCGACGAAACCCTCGAACGTTTCGCCGTCAAGCTTCGACTGAACGGCCCCGCTTCCGCCAATATGAGCCGCCTGCGCGAAGCAATCTCGCGAGTGGACAGCCTCTTCGTGAACACCCGCTTCAAGGGCACTCTACTCGCCCTGACCCGCGAACTGGTTACGAACGGCTTTAAGGCCATTCAGAAGCGGTATTTCCTGGATCATTTGCGTGCGCGCGACGGCGCGGCCGATCGACCGGCGGACGCGGGCCGACGCGAATTTCCGGACTGGCGCGAAGAATTTCGCGCCGCCATCGACGAAGGGCTGATCGAAGACTATATGCCCGACCACCCGGACGCGGTGTACGTCGACGTGAGTCTGCAAATCAACCGTAGATATTTTACGCTCGAAGTGCGCAATCCCGGCGGGGCTTCGCCGGAAGAACTGGAACGCATTCAGCAGATCCTGCGTTATCCCGGGCGCACCTGGAACGCGAAGCAGGCTCTATCCTCTTCGGCGGACGCCGACCCGGAACTGGATCTGGAACTATTGCTTGAAAACGATGCACAGCCGATTCAAGGCGAAGGCGCCGGTCTGGGTCTACGCATGGTGCTCATGACCCTCGACGGTATGGGCATCTCGCGACGCAATCTGGAGATCTTTGTCAAGGACGGCGAAACCGCGGCGCGACTGAAATTTCCGCTGGGTATTTTGTATCGCGGCGGAATCAGCGAACGTCCGCGTGTGCCCTGCGAAATTCTGGAGCCCGACGCGGCGGCGGCCATCGTCGCCGGCGTCCAGGCGCAAATGGAGCTGAACGTGCTGGTCTTCGCTCCCGACGGCCAGTTGCTGTCCGCGACGCCCGAGTTTATTCGCCGGCACGCCAAAAACGCCGGGTCGGGCGATCGTTCCGGCAGCGCGCCGGACCGCCAGGCGGACCCCGCCGCGCTCACCGATTATCTGCCGGGAAAATTTTACGAAGATTTCTTTCTCGGACCGCAGTCCGTACGCGAAGGCCGCGCGATCACGAACTATCGGATTCCCGTTCCCATCGCCCCGCTGAACGCCAAAAACAAAAGCGCAGGTGAAAACCCGGGACGCGATCAGGCGGCCGAGTCGATCCTCTATCACGTCAACGCCGCGCCGGGACCGGACGGCCGGGTGCACACAGTCTGGCAGGAAATCATGATCGGCTCCGGATCGCAAACTCTGGGCCAGGGTTTTCTTGAAGACAGCACGCGGGCCTCGAAGCTGATCAGCCCGTATATTCCCGCGACCGTGCTGGACCGCGCGCGCGAAGTGGTGCGCAGCGGCGGCGATTCGCTGCCGGACGAAGTCGCGGAACGCGCGATCTTTTTTTCCGATCTGGTCGGTTTCACCCGCATGACCGAAGAGCTGCCGCCGGGCGAAGCGCTGAGCCTCTTGAATATCGCGATGGATATCTGCGTCCGGACCATTCTCAAAAACAACGGCGTGATCGACAAATTTCTCGGCGACGGCATTCTCGCGATCTACCGGCGGCCGATCGACGGTGTGGTTTCCGCTTTCGAAATTCAATATCAATTCGAACAGCTGAACCAATTTCGCGAACTGCAGGGACTGGACCCTCTCGCGATTCGCACGGGTATCCACAGCGGTCAGGTGGTCTTCGGTAGCGTCGGCAATCAGGATCGCAAAGACTGGACCGTCATCGGGGACGTGGTCAATACCGCCGCGCGCATCCAATCTTTCGCCACGGCCGGGGAAGTAGTGGTCAGCAAATCCACTCTGGAATCGATGAAGGACCAGGTGCAGATTTCGAAACAGAACCGCGTGCAGCTCAAGGGCAAACCAGAACCCATGGATCTGGTTACCATTGACCGGGTCTATTTTCGAAAAGGCCAGTTGCCGGTCGAAATGAGCCGCACCGGGTTTCGGGTGCTGCTGCCCGACGAAGCGCGCACACGCTTGCCCGAAGAAGCGCATACGCGCCTCCCGGAAGATGCTTAAAGCGAAGCGCTGCCTGTCAGTCCAGCTCGAAGATCCGTTGCCGCGCGCTCAAAGCGGCGCGATTTCCGCTTCCAGTTTAATGCGCAGAGCCCGCGCGGCGATCTGATCGGGATCCATCGTCAGCGCCTCTCGAACGTACCGGCGCGCGGCTTCGAAGTCGCGCAACTCGTAGTGGCAGACCGCCAGATTGTAGACGGTATTCGCATCGGGGGCGTGGCCTTCGTAGGATCGCTCGAAGAACCACAACGACTCTTTGTGAAATTCGATTTCATGTAGCAAGACGCCGAGATGAAAGGCCAGATCGCGGCTTTCGCCGATTGGAAAATAATTGTCCCAGATCTCGCGGGCGATGCGGGCCAGCTCGCGTTTTTGTCCGGCGTCCGCCCCGGGCAGCGCGTCTCGCAAATGGGCGTACATCGCAAAAAAGATCTCGCTATCGTAGCCGCCGAAGCGCAGGCGGGCGAACAGGCCGCGAATGATTTTTGCACCCTCCGCGTCCCCGGGGTCCTGTCCGGCGGAGCCGGCCGGCCCCGCGAATTCTGCGATCTCTGCGATCTCATCGTGCGCGGCCAGTTGCTTGCGCATCAGATAGAGGTCTTCCGGGTTCAGACGACCGAGATATTCTTCGGCCGCGGCCCGGGTGCGCGTCCCGATCGGAGCGTCGCCGAAACCGCTGAGCGCGGCGACCAGCTTCAGGCTCGCGTCCGGCGCCGCGCATTGCGTAAAAAAGCCGCCGCCGCTTCGCCGTTCGAAGAAGCGGCGCACGGCGTGATAATTGACCATCTGCGAAAAGCAACCGTGTAACACGAGATCGGGTTCCCGGCCGCGTAACAAATCCTCTTCGCGCGCGAAACCTTTGTCGGCGCTCAAGAGCATCAGGCGACCGTCTCCCAGCGCCGCGAATTTACGCAGCACCGACAGCGCGCCGATTGGAAACACGAAGATCGCATCCGACAACCGCGCTTCATACTCGCGCAGGATTTCGTTAAACTCGTCTTCCTGATAGTAGGTCCGTGCGTCCGCCACTTCATGATAGCTATAACGTAATTCGAGGCCCGCGAAGGTTTCGGCCGTAACCGTGAGGCCCTCCAATTCGGCGGCGGCCCCTGTGATGTTCGCGGCGTTCGCGGCGGACAAGCCGCTTTCGTCCGCATCCGCGTCTACATCGGGGTTCCGGGCCACGTCGACCCGCGCCTCGAAGAGCCGGCCGTCGCGTACGAGGAATACGTCGTTGCGCAGCGAATCGAAGCAATAGTTGGCGATGACCGCGGTCGGATTCGCGCCGGTCGCCGGAGCCGGAATCTGCGGCGGCGTTTCCCCGGCATGCCAGTCCAGATCCAGGCACTGAAAGTCGAGCAATCCCGCCTCGACGAACGGGGCGAATTTCGCGTGCCCGCGCCAGAATTCAACGTTCGCCTCGACCAGATCGGTCATGACGTAACGCAGCGATCCCGGCCGTGAGAAAAAATCCGGCCGGCAGCGACGTTCGATCTCGAGCAACTTCGAGAACGCCCGCAAGAATAGAAAGGCGAAGCGACCGGATCCCGCCGCCAGCTCGAAGACGCGCACGGGCAGCTCCGGATTGAACTCCGGCGACTGGTGGACTTCGCGCAGCCATTGCATCGTCACCCGGGCGTAGGCTTCGGCGAGAAAGGGATGTGAGGTGATGTATTGCGGGACGACTCCGCTGCGCCAGGCTGCAATGCCGCGCTCCTGAAAAAAGCGACGCTGCAGATCCCAGAGCACGCACTCCGAAAAGCGACGCCCGCTTTCCAGCAGAACATCGCCGGCCGGCCGGGCCTTTCGTTCCGTTTCAGGATTCACGGTCGGCCGCTCCCGGGCTTGCATATAATTACGGACTCCGTAAAAATATTAAATAGTGGCCACACATATCTAAATATAATTATCGAAAGGATTTGTCAACGAATTCAGAATCCGACCGCGACCCGGTCCTCAGCTCCGCTCCCGGAGCCGAATTCCGGCTCAAATTTCCAATCGACAGAAATGCCGGAGCCGGTCTCCATTGCCCTTCCGTATGCGCCTACGCGCGCGATCGTGGCTATAGCTGTTTATGACTGATCCCCGTCCTGAAGACGACGACCGCTTTGCGCCCCGCCAGTTCGGCGACCGCTTTAGCCGCTTTGAGTCAGAGCCCGACTCCCGGCCGGTTCGCCAGGCGGAGCAGCACCGGTCGAACGATCGCAGCGAAATTTTGCCCGCAACCGAAGCGCCGGCCTTCGAGCAGCGCGAATATAGACAAACAGCGGATTCCGGTCCGCGCTGGGAGTCGCCGCGCGGATTCTGGTCCGCGCTCTTTTCGTTCGAGGGCCGTGCAACACGCGGTCACTATTGGGCGGTGTTCGTGTTCGGCATGGCGCTTATGCTGATGCCATTCGCGCCGCTGCTGATTTCGAATCCGGAAGGCGACGTCACCGCGGGGATCTCGCAACCCGATGAAGATCTGGCGCAGATCGAAAGCACGGTGTACCTGCTCTGGTTTCCTCTGACGCTGGTTTACGCCTGGCTCTATTGCGCCGTAACGATTCGGCGCTATCACGATCGCGATAAATCCGGCTTCTGGATGATGCTGCTTTTGGTACCGGTCGCAAGCATCGCCGTACTGCTCGAATGCGGCCTCCTGCCCGGCACGCGCGGTCCGAATCAGTACGGCCCGGACCCCCGCGGGCTCTGAGCCAGCACATTTTAATACGCAAATCGGACCTGAGAGATGAACGAACAATCGACAATAAAAGCGGCGATCGGTCCCCGTGCAGGCGAACAGCGCCGGGCGCTCGTCAGCGCCGCGATCATTGCGGGACTCGGGCCGGGCATCGTCGCTGTGACCAGCGCCCTCTTGAGTTCGAGTTCCCTGGGGCTGGCCGATTTGTACTTTGGATTCTTTAAGAACTCCGGCTTTCTTCTACCGGTCATCGTCGGCCTCTTGCTTTCGGTGACCGGCGCGCTACCGGGTATCATTATTCTCAGCGAAAGCTTTCAATCCGGGCGTCGGATCGCCGCCGGCCTGACCATTCTGTGGGCGGTCGTTTGCCTGGCGCTCTGCCTGGGCCTGTCCGATTTCGCCTGAGACTATCGGCGGCGATTCGTCGAAACCGCGATAGCAGGCGCGCCAGATCTCCGCGTCTGCGGGCTCATCTTCGGACAACGAGCGGTCGACGGCTTCCAATCGGTCCAGCCAGGGCAGTTGAAGGTCGGTCTCCTGGGCCGTCATGACCGGCACGTCAAGCCCCGCGTTATAGTGCGCGCAGCTTTTGCGGCTGGCGTCCGCCGATCGATTCTCCGTAAAGGCGACGTGCTGTTCGTAACGCCGGCTCGTATACGCGTTCAGCCCGGGTTCGCAATTCGCGAAACGAGCGGCGATCACGGCGCGCAGGCCCGGATCGATTTCCAGCCCGAGACTATGGCGCGCGGAAGCCATCGCGACCAGACTGGTTGTGCCGGTCCCGACGAAAGGATCGCAAACCGTATCTCCCTGCAGCGAAAACATATTCACCAATCGATAGGCGAATTCGAACGGAAAGGCGGCGCTGCGACTGCGCGAAGCCCCTTCGCCGAACGTCTGACGTTCGCCGCGAATATCCTGCCAGACGTCGCTGAACCAGACGTTGCGCTCCTCCCAAAAGAGCGCGCTCGTCCGACGACGTTGCTTCGTTTCGGGCGTCGCGTATTCGCGTTTACCGCCTTTGCGAAAGATCAGAATGTGTTCGTGCTCAAGCGTTACATAAGCGCCGCCTGGCAGCATGCCCGAACCCATGAATTTATTCGGAGCGTTTGTGGGTTTGCGCCATAGAATTCCGGGCAGCGCGCCCAGACCGAGAGCCGTGCAACCCTGGATAATGCGGGCGTGATTCGGATAGAGTCGGAAACGCTTGTCGATGGTGCGGGTCGCATCGCCGACGTTGATTACCAAAAATCCGCCATCGCAGAGGGCGTCCATGCAGCGCGCCCAGACCCGGTCCAATTCACGATGCATCGCTTCGAAATCGGCCTGCCCCTCCGGCGAACTCGTTTCGGCGTCACGACCACGCAGGCGCGCGAAGCTCTCGTCCCACATGGCGATCATCGGATAGGGCGGCGAAGTAATCACCAGGTGAACTGAACCGGACGCGCACGGCCATGCTTCGCGCGCGTCGCTCCAGTATACGTCATGTCTGGTTTCCGCGATCATTAAAGTATTTGTCGTCTAATCAGCCGGGGTCGAGACTACCACAAAAGACGATGGGGCTTTTTTCATCTACAAAACATGAAGAGCGGGCGCACAATTTCGCTACGGAATTCCTGCGCGTCTCCGGTCCGGCTCGCATGGAGATGATCGCGTCGCTTTATCGCAATAGCAATCGTGTACTATTGATTCCGCGGGCGCGTCGTATCTCTGAAGAGTTAAGAAACCGTAAGGCCGCGTTCCAGGCCATCTATGATTTCGAAACCGGTCTGGCCCGCACCGCCCATCCCGGACGGCGCTGGCATCCCGGCGCGCAATATTTTTACGCGGCCTATTTCAAAGAGCGAGCGGGGCCCTATCGCACGGCCCTGCACAATCTATCTGCGGGCGGACAGCTGAGCGGCGCGGGGCTCGTGCCCCTGCTCGCGCGCATGGATCACAGCGACGGCCGCAGCTTCGTCCTCCTGTTTATTGAAGAGATCTTGCGGCCTCTGAACCCGGCCCTGGCCGGAGCGTTGAAAGCTATCGAAGTCGATCACCACCGGCTGAAGGACGCCCTGGCCGGACTGCAGGCTCCCGAAGATTCGACCGAGCGCAGGGTCCGGCGAGTCGGCGAAGACTTTCAGAAGTTTTGCAAAGAATACCCGGATCTGGCGAAGCTCTATCTACTGCGCGCCGAAGCCGATCGCGTCCTCGAACCCTATGTCGCGGCGCTGCGCCGCAGTCTGGCGGCCGCAGACGAAGCGGCGGCCTCGCAGGAGCCAGGGACGACGCCTGAAATCTCTTCGGCGACAGTGCCGCCCGAGGAACCCGACGACCTGCTCACCGATCCTGGAGCCGAAGAGGACCCGGCCGCCATTCGGGCTAATATTACTTCAGAAGAACTTACACCGGAGGCCATCGCGGACGCGGCGGACGATGCTGTTCATCCCGAAACGACCGCGAATACGCCGCCGCCCGCAGACGAAACGGCTCCGGTCCAGCCGATCTTTTCGTCGCAGACGCACGACGTCGACGCTGGCGACGATATTCAGGAGACCCCGGAAGGGGCGCTCGAAGCCGACGTGACGCCTGAGCCTGAGCCTGAGCCTGAATCAAACGCCATGCGCTTCGACGCATCGACCGCGCAGACCAGCCCTGCGGCGATCGCGCCTGCTGATGCTTCGAATCCCGGAGGCGCCGGGCCCGAAGCGCCGGAGCCGGTCGAGGCGATCGAAGATTCGCATGAGTTTCAGGAATTTCTCGCGGCCCGCCGCGCGGAGATGGAGGACATCGAGCGACGACTACATCAGGACCTGGAAGAATGCCAGCAGGAAATTCAGGCCATCGCGAGCATCGCGGACCCGGCGGAACGGGTCGACGAGTCCTCGGCGGCGCTTCTGGGCGACGATCAGTACCGGCACTTCCGCGTCGATTTACAGGAGATCCTGGCCGACGCAGACGGACTCTTCGCACGTATCTTCGCGCTGCTTTCGAAGCTGGCCCGGCGCCTGACCGTCGCCGAAATGCGACGCTTCGTCGATCACCTGATCGAAGAGCTTTCGCAGGACGAAGCGATTCGCGAACGCGAGCCGCATTTGATTCCACGACTGGTCAACTATCGCAACAGCCTCAAAGAAGACGCGCCGCGGCTCCTCAATCAAATTCACGCACGCCTGGCCGAAATCCGCCGCGAAGTGGCCCCGGACGAAGCCGCGACCTTGCGCACGCAGCTTGAGTATCTGCAGGCCCGGCTGACCGACCCGAGCTTTCGCGGCATCTGGCCGACGATCTTTACGATCTATCAGAATCTGGTGGCGCAGCAATTCGACGCGCAGGTCTTTCGCGAAATCTCGGAGCATCTGCCGCTGGAAAGACAACAGCGTATGCTCGCCAGTCTGCGCGCGGGCTTTCGCGAAGGCGGCCCGGCCCGCGCCGCCATCGATCGCCGGCTGCGCGGCGCGGAACTGGCCGGCATCGGCGAACGCATTCAGCGCGAAGACGCGACCGGCGAAAGCGAAGAACTCGGAGAGATTCTCGCGCGATTGGAATCGAACCACAGCTTCGATCCCGTCGAGCGCGTACGCCAGGAGATCCGCGACTTCGATGCGGGACTGCCATCATCGGACGAAACTGTCGCAGGGGCGGAGTCAAAACCGGCCGAAGCGCAGACCCCGGGCAGGTCGCATGGCGATCGCGAAGAGCGAAGCGACCCGGAAGGCCATGACGACGCGCACCCGCCCCTCCAGCCGCACCAGGAGAGCGGCTGGACCGTGGAACGCACGCGCGCGCTGCTGCGTTCGCAGCCGGCGAAAGCGCTCGAATTCGCGGGACGCGCACTCAGCGCGGGCGAAGTCGACGGCCGCGAAAAAGAGCTGCTGGCCGAATACGTCGAAGAACTCGGCGCACGCCGGCCGGAGATGGCCCGCCTGTATATCTTTCATCGCAGCGTGGAGAGCGCGGGCGGGCCCCGCGAACAGCTGCAGATGATCCGCAATTTCAGAGAGCTTCTGCCGCCGGCCGTGGTCGAGGGCCGCGAAACGAATCTGCGCCGGGCCGTCGCGCGCGCTCCCGTACCGCGACGGTTGAACGGAGCCCTGAAAGAATCGGATCGATCGCGGCGAGCGATGCAGTTGCGAGAAATCATGCGCAATCCCCATCTGCCGGGCGGACTACGGCGCGCGCTGCAGGCGAAACGCGATACGCCCCCCGATACGGCCTTCGCGGCGGCTTTCGATTCGATTTGCATTTCGCCCCATTCGACGTCGGCGAAGATTCAGCTGCTGCGCACGCTGGGAGCGCTCGCCCGGGCGCGGGGCTGGCTCAATGCAGAACGTCAGCGCAAACTGGAAGACCGCATCCGCCTGTACCTGCGCATCAGCAAGGCCAACCAGGCGATGAACGCGCGTTACGCTCCCGAACGACGCTTCTTTCTGGATAACGCAACGCAGTTCATTCAGAAGTTGCGTGCAGGTCAGTCGCCCGCCGCGATTCTGGAGGAGCGCGATCGCCAGGTCTACGGAACGAATCTATCGCGCCCCGGGGAAGTCGGGGTGCAGGCCCGGAGCGCGGCCGCTTCGCAACCAGCGCCTGCCGGTGTTGCGAGCGCGACGAATGCGATGAAAGTTACGAACGAGGCGCCCGCGACCCGCAGCACAGCGACAGGCCCCACACAGAGAAGCGGCACGCCAGAATTCGAAGAGCCCAGCGGCGCGATGCGACCCCGGGCGACTGCAGGCGAAACAACGCGCGGTCACGTGACGGCGCAGCCTGGAGCGTTCACGGAAAAGAGCATTGCGCATCCAGATGCCGCGGTCGATGCAGGCGAATCGGCGACCGACTTCGATTCGGGTACAACGGCCGCGCGTACGCTCGACGAAGACTTCATGAACACGCCGATAGAGCTTGAACACGGGAGCGCGCAAAAAGACGGAGCGGCGGCGAAAAAAGCCCGGCGCAGTTCACAGTCGAAATCTCCATCCGGACGTGCAAAAAAATCGGGCGGCGAATCTTCGCGCGGAGCCCCGGCCAGCGCGCACAGCGAATCTCGAGCGGGCGCCGGTCCTGGCTCGCCAGCGGGCAAGCCGGCGCAGCATTCGCAGTCCGGAGGCGGCTTTTTCGGCAAGCTCTTGAATCGGGTCACAGGCGCCGCCGATTCAGGCAAAACGAAAACGGACGGCAAACAGGAAACGATATCTATCGCCCGACTGACAACGCGGGCGGAGAAGCTCTTTTTGAAAGGCGACCGCCGCGACCCGCAGCAGTTGCTCGACATCCTGCATACCCCCGAAGATTTACTTGAGTTGCTGCTGGCTATGCCGGAGATGAAAAAGAATCCGGCGGCGAAACGTGACAAAGCAGCGGAGGCGATCAAAGCGGCGCTGGCAGTCACCGTGGTGATTCCCAAAAAGAACCGGGTGCTGGGACTGCCTGGTTCGTTGTGCTTTCCGCGCAAAGACTGGAACAACGAACTGAAACGCAAGAATCTCGTAAAATCCCTGAACGCGCTCGCGGACAAACAGCTGCCCGGAAGCGAAAAGTACAACTACTACAAATTCCTGGCGGAAGAAGTGCAGTTCAATTATTACCAGGGGAAGTACAAACACGGCCGCATCTGATCCGGCCGTTTAAGCGATATCGAAGCGATGTTTACATGATTTTCGCGAGCGCGTCCTCTTTACACGCAGCTTTGCAGCGATCCATGCAGGCCTGCTCTTTCTCGCAGGGTTCTCGATTGATATAACCGCAGAGGTTCGAAGTCGCTTTCGCGCCCTTTTCGTCTTTCGGTAGTTTCGAAAGCAGGTCCTTTTTCACACCCATACAGCCGCCGGAAATCTCTTCAGCGGAACGTGCGGCGATCTCGGCGGCGAAGGGGACCGAATCGATCGTATCTTCGTCCATATTCGCCAGGTCGTCGACGGTCAGGCCGGCGCAGGCGGCGAACGCCGCTGATATCACGAACATCATCAATAATCTGTGCATACGTTAAGCCTGAGCGCATGGCCGCCGACTACAAGCAGTATTTCGAACGCTGCATATTCTTTCCGGTAGTACGCAAACACATTCATAACATACAATTATTCCCGACTTTTTCAAAACGGGCCGGAGAATCCCGCGCTTTGTGATTGTGATACCTTTCACGATCGAAGACCGTCAATTTCGATCATGAACGCCACACCCGACAATTTCATACGTTACAAACGCATTCGCAAATACAAATATCAACTGATGGCCGATTACCAGGTCGACACCGGACTGATTCGCGAAGGCGGGCAGACGGCCAGAGTCACCGGCGATTATGTTACACTCGCCGCGGATGGCTTGATGCGGATCAAGCAGGGCTACGCCTGGGACGGCCCCAGCGGCCCGACCTTTGATACGAAAAACTTCATGCGCGGCTCGTTGGTCCACGACGCGTTCTATCAGTTAATCCGCGAAAAGGCGCTCGGATCCGGTCAGCGCGCATTCGCCGATCGTCTGTTGCGCGATCATTGTCGCGAGGACGGCATGTCCGCTCTGCGGGCCTTTTACGTCTGGAAGGCCGTCGCCTGGTTCGGCGGCTCCGCGGCGAAACCGGAAGCGCCTGCGAAAATAGAAATCGCGCCCGACGGCCGCTGAATGCGGACATGCGAAGCGCCGCGAATAGTTACGGCCGCGAACTCAGTGTAGCGCGCGGGCGATATTCTGAAACATCGCGAGAGTTTCCGCGGAGCTGCCGCGAAGCTCTGTATACTTCGCGAACGATGAATTCTTAACGATCACGACGCGGCGCGCCGGATTGATATAGATGAACTGGCCGTAGACTCCGATCGCGGAGAAATCGTTGCCGTCGCGATTTTCGGGAATCCACCATTGATAGCCGTAGCCCATCGCGGTTGACGAAGCGCTCGACTCACCCGGCTCCAGATGCGCCGCATCCGGCGTAATCGAAGCGCGCACCCATTCGGCGGGCACGATCGTTTCGCCGTTCCAGCGCCCCCCGTTCAGATAGAGTCGACCGAAGCGCGCGTAATCCCGCAGAGTGGCGTTCAGCGTTCCGAACGCCAGTTCCATCCCGTCGTCGTCCACCAGCCAGGCCGCGTCCGCCTGCATGCCGATGCGACTCCAGATCTTTTCGCTCAGATACTCGGCCAGGGGGCGACCGGTGGCGTTTCTCAAAATCATGCCCAGAACCTGGGTGTCCATGCTGACGTAATGCTGGTACGTGCCGGGTTCGCGCGCGTTGCGCAACGAAGCGACGAATTCGTTGATCGGCGTGCCGAGAGCGATGACCCGCCCCATGCGATTGATGTCGGAATAAAAATCGCCGTAGTCTTCGTTGAATCCGACTCCGGAAGACATCTGCAGCACGTCTTTGATTCGCACGCCGTCGTAGCCCGTACCCGTTAACTCCGGGGCGTACTTTGTTACCGGCTCTTCGATCGAAGCGATCAACCCTTCGTCGATGGCTACGCCGAACATCGCCGAAACAAAACTTTTGCCCACCGACCAGGAGATGTGCCGCGTATCGGGACCGTGGCCGTTCCAGTATTCCTCAAAGGCAATGCGATCGTTCTTGAGCACCAACAGGCCGGTCGTATTCGTCCGGCTCAGAAATTCACGCAGATCACGCTCTTCACCCTGATAGCGATAATTCGCCGGCAGAGTTCGGGGCGCTTCTTCGAATTTATGAATTTCGCCCGCGCGACGCACGACGTGATGCGGGAAGAAATCCGGCATGCTGCGAAAATTCTCGGCAATCACATCGGCTTCGAACAGCGATACGACTTTATACAGTCGATACAATTCGCGGCCGAATAACACGCCGACGAGAATTCCGGATAATAAGACCGCCGCCGCCGCGATGCGTGTCCAACCCCCGCTCCTTCGCTTCATAATCGCCCTCCCCCGCCATTGCGCGTATCGAGCGCCGGCAGGCCAGCGCAAATTGCCAGGGGATTTCCGGCAATTCTTCTAAGCGCCGGCGACGAAAAATCCAGCCGGCGGTTCTCAAAGTACATAAAAAATTTTGGAGAAATTGTTCGACCGGGCCCCGGCGATTTACGACTAACGGAGTAGCCATGACTACCCGATTTTCAGCATTCAGCAAGAACGCGCCGGCCAGGCGTACGCGAGCGCTGGCGCTCCTGACCGCGATTTTGGTAAGCGCTTCGAGCGGCGCAGAGCTCGCGCGCGTTCAGGCGCAGCCCGATGCGAACGATGGGACTATCAGCTTACAGCCGGGCTGGAATTCGATTCAGGCCGGTCTGCCCGCGGGGAAGGCGTACCGCCTCGTTTCCATGGCGTTCATCGGAAGCTCTTCGAACGACGCTGCGGACGACGGCGAAATCTACGCCGCCATCGACTCGCCGACGCCGCCCGCCGACAAACGCGGTGTCGGACCCGAGGACGGAATCTATCGGTATGCACAGCGACGCTGGACGCGAATCGCCCCGCCGGTCAATCGCTACGCCGTCCGGCCGATCCTGGCCGCCGCCGGACGCGTGTACACCGTCGACCATTCCGGAACGCGACTCTATCGCCTGCATAAGAATCCGCGTCTCAGCAGGGAGTGGGAAGATCTGGGCGCGGTCCGCATCACGCCGGAGGGTAATCAAGCCGCGAAGCAAAAAGACGCTCCGGCCTGTCGCAAGTTTCAATTGGCCCGCGCTGTGGGCGGCCGAATCTATTGTCCCGGCGGCAAACACGAAGGCCGGCTCTTCGTGTACGATATCGCCGCGAAGCGCTGGAGCGAACCAATCCCGCAGGCCCTGCCGAAAGCGCCGCAGGGCATCGGCGGCCTGGCGGTCACCAATCGAGGCGAAGTCTTCGTATCGCTGCGCAATCAGCGCGCGGATGTGGCGCCGGCCCCGAAGCAAAATGCGCTGCCGCGCACGGCGATTTATCGCGCGAATTTCGAGAAGCGTCGCTGGGAAGCCGCGCCTTTCGGTGTATCGCCGAAAGATCCGGACTATAAACGCTATCTATCCGACTATATGAACGCGACGGGCAACAAGCCCGGACCGGCGAAAATTCTGGGGTCGGACGGCGAACGGGTGTTCGCCAGTACCCAGCAGGGGTTATTTGTTTACGACGCAAATTTCAAAGCCAATGCGAATTCGAAAACGCCCTGGTCCCCGCGCCTCTACCAGTGGTATAAAGGCGGCGGCTTTGCGACGGGCGGCCGTTTCTTTTCGACCTACGCGGGTAAAGATCTCAAACGCTGGCTGACGGACGACCGCTTTCAATCCATTCCGGAGATTCTGAAAGCTCCCTGCGCGAATCGTTCGCCTGTCTATTCGCCCGACGGCGCCACGCTCTTCGCGAGCGCCTACGTCACGAAAGCGAGTCGCGACAAAAAAGGCCGACTCAAATGCGGAAAACAAATCGTATACAACGCCGGCCTGGTGCGTTATCGCGTCGACGCGCGAACGCCGACCGAAAGCCTGAACCTGGAACCCAGAGTCGCGTCGTATTTGCCCGCGGGCGCCCGGGTCGCCGGCACGGTCGTCACCACGAACGGCGACGCCTATATCGCCGCGACGGACCCCACCTCAAAAACCAGCACGATGTTTCGGCTTCGTGCAGGCGCGCGCGAAGCGCAGAGGCTCTATGAAATCAATCAACGCTCCGGCGTTTCAGGCGGCGTTCAACAATTCGCCGTCGCGCCGAAAGCGGAATATTTCGTCATTGGCGGATCCGGCGGCGTCGCGGTCATCGATCCGGTAAACGGAAAACCAGAATGGCGCGCGGACAGTCCATCGGCGGGCGGCGTATCGCGGGTGGCGATCGCCAACGACGGCAGCGTCGTCGCTCTCAGCGGCAAAACGATTGCGGTCTATTCGCGGACCGGCCGCGAAATCGCGCGCACGACGCTCAAACGCAGCTACGTGACGGACGTCGAAATTTCTTCGGAGACAGGGCTGGTCTACGTGGTCGGCTTCGACAACAAACGCAACCGCAATCCCGTGCAGGTCGCCTATCTCGAATTACGCCAGCTGAAGACACTCGAGTATAAGCGCAGGGTCTGGGGTTATGCCGCAAAAGATGTCGCACGGGATATGGCCGATACCAGGCTCTACCGTGTCGCGATCGGGCGCAACGGACAACTATATGTTCTCGGCGAAAGCGCCGGGGGCAATACGATCTTTCGCTGGAACGGCAAAGATCTCAAAACGTCGAAGTTAGTGAAAAGCGACCTGTATAATGATCCCTGGTCCTTAAAGGCCGCGCACATTCTGTACTACGCGCAGCTGGATCCGCGAAGCGGCGATGTCCTGCGCGGGCAATTCGCCATCCCGCGACTGGTATCGAAGAAGAATCTCGGTAATTCGTTTCGTGCGAAAGACGGGGGGCTGGCCGTCGACGAAGCCGGCAATGTCTATCTGGCGGGAGCCTCCGCCTGCTGCATTCCGAACGGCCGCCTGCTGAAGGTGGCCGGCCAGACGCCCGGAGCGCGCTACGCCGGCGGTGCCGCCCTGCTGATCGTCTCTCCCGATTTTCGAACGCGACGGCTGTGGACGACCTTCGGCGGCGGAGCTTTGCACAGCGTGCACGCTCGCAATATAGACGGCGAAATTCGCTTCCTCGTGGGTGGAGCGCCTCACAAAGACCCCGCGAAACGAGCGCGGCACCCGCTTGTGACTACGAACCGCACGCAACCCGGCGACGGCAGCCCGCCGGCGTACTATGCGGCGGCGCGCCTGGACTGAGCGCCGCGACGGCGATCAAATCGCCGGGGCGTCCGGCGTCGGGCACAGCGAAACCTTGCGGAGCCGCCGGAGGCAGGCCGCTCAAAATCTGACAGTATCAACAGTTTGAGCCCGACTTGCGACGACGCAGACTCCGGAACAATTGTTCATTTTTCGTCGACGAAAAATCGTCGGTATGATCTTTTTGGGCATGCGCTGGGTGGATACGGTCATCGTCGTGGACTCGATCGCGGCTCTCGTCGTCGGCGGTCTCTTGCTATTGACTCTGCGAAAGAGCGGCAAGAGCGCTCCGGAATGGGCCCTCTTCGCGCTGTTCTTTTTTCAATTCGCCTGGATCGTTTCCGACGGGCTGGCGGTCGTCTTCGCCATTCACTTCAACTTCATTTCCGAAATTCACGGCGGCATTACCGGCGTGGCGATCGTCGGCATGGTACTCTCCGCGTACCTGTTTTGCGAATTCTATCCGCGCTGGACGCCCGGCCGGGGTTTTGTGCTGCGACTCGCCGCGGTCCTGCTGGTCACGGCTCCCTTTTGCGTGGTCGCGTTCACGCCTTATTGGGTGGCGAATCGGCGTGTGGTGGACGGCGTCAAAGTGGGCGATCCGGGTCCGGCCTTTATCTTGATGGGACTGTGGGCGATGGTCGTCGTGCTGCTCGGCGTATTGCTGCTCTTTTTGAAATTCAAGCGGCTGCCGGATTTACGCGTTCGCAAAAATATCCGCATCTTCGCGTTCGGCATCGTACTGAATCTCCTGCTTTCGCTTTTAACTTCGTACCTATTACCCTTATATGGAATTCCGCAATTCGACTTTGTCGGGCCGGTGGCTTCCCTGCTCTTTATTTCGGTTATGCTGTACGCGATCAGCTTTCACCGCCTGGTGGACATCGAATCGGCGGCCCTGACCACGCTCTTTCATACCCTGGTCGTCGCGGCGTCCGCTTCGGTGCTTTTCGCCGTCTTTCATTTCACCGTCGGCGGAGTTTTGCCGTGGTACGTCTGGTTGCTTTTCGCGCTTCTGTTTTGCGGCGGCCTGCTCTACGATCGCTTTGTCCGACCGCGTCTGGACACCTGGTTCTTACGTAAAAAGGCGCGGCGCCCGGAAGGCGTGCTCGTGAATCTGCTGTCCGGACGGGCCTTTGACCTGCGCGACATGACCCTCGACCAGCTCCTGCATGAAGTGCTCGCGACGCTGTGCAAGAGCCTGGGCGTCGAACGCGGTTTGATTCTGACCACCGATCGTTTTCGCCGACCGGTGTTTTCCGCGCGCGGCGACCTGCGCACCCTGCGGGTCAAGCTGCCGTTGTCGGATCTAAATCGCATTCAGCGCTTTAAGCTCCCGGAAGGATTTCTAAAAGAATTCGACGGCGTCTTTCTACTCGAAGGTACGGTCGGAGGCAGCAGCTTCGCGGATCCCGGCGCCAGTCTGGACGGCCATCGCACGCTTTCCTTCGACAGCCCGACCCGTCTGGCCGTAAAATTTCCTCGTATTTCGCGCACCTTCTATTCGCTGCTGCAGCTGTTGAAATCTCAATCGCTGCCGGTGTTTATTCCGCTGATTCTGCACCGCGAAATCTGCGGCTATATACTGCTCGGCGAAAAGAACGATCGCAATCCCTATTATCGCGAAGATCTGAATATGCTGGCGGGAGTCCGCACATCGATCGCTCTCGCCATCCGGAATTTTCTGTACTACGAAGAGCTGGATATCATGCGCGACCGTGCTGAAGCCGAAGTCGAGAAATTGACTGAAGCCCTTTCGCATCGCCAGACCGTTTCGGTGAACGGACGCACCCTGCTCTTTTCCAGTCCGCTGATGGAAGCAGTGATTCGCAAGAGCTCGAACGCCGCCCGGGCGACCAGCCAGCCCGTTTTAATTCTGGGCGAAACCGGCACCGGTAAAGAACTCATCGCCCGCAATATTCACGAAGAAAGTCTGGAACATCCCCCCCGCGACGCGAATGCGGAAAGCGCCGCACAGGACTTAGCGCAAGACGCGACGGCCGGCGCACCCGCGGCGATCGGAACGCTCGACCCGGACGGCGCCTCCCGGGAGAAAGCCGGCGATGGCGAGGACCTGAAACGGCAGGCGAAAAGCAAAAAGAAAAGCCGCAAGCGTCCCTTCGTGGCGATCAACTGCGCGGCCATTCCGGCGTCGCTCTGGGAAGACGACGTTTTCGGCCACGTCAAAGGCGCCTTTACCGACGCCCGCAGCGATCGCATCGGCAAAATCGAAGAAGCCGCCGACGGGACAGTCTTCTTCGACGAAATCGGCGAGATGCCTTTAGAAATGCAGGCGAAGATGCTCCGCCTTTTGCAAGAACGCGTATTTACTCCCATCGGCGCGAATCGTGCCCGAACAGCGAACTGCCGTTTTATCTTCGCGACGAATCGCAATTTAGAAGAGATGGTTTCGCAGGGCCAATTCCGTCAGGACCTGTACTATCGCATTAATGTACTGCAGGTCGAAATCCCGCCCCTCAGATCGCGCAAAGAAGACGTGCCCCTGCTGGTACAACATTTTCTCGAAACCTTCGCCGCCGATCTAAATGCGGAGCATATCACCGCCATCGCTCCCGAGGCGCTGAACGCTCTGGCGAATTATTCGTATCCAGGCAATATTCGCGAGCTTGAAAACATTATGATTCGCGCGATCGCCGGAACCGAAGGAGACACCCTCCAGTTGAAAGATCTGCCGCCGCAACTGCTCGACCATCCTGAAGCGCCGGACGGCGCCCGACCGCAACCGTCCGCCGGACGCAACGGGAGCGCCTACGGGCATCCAAAAAATCTACGGGCCGGCGCGCCGGAACTGGATCTGCGTTTAGAAGGCAATTTTCGCGAGCTTGTAAACGAATACCGGCGTACGCTGATCGAACACGCGCTGCAACAGGCCCGGGGGAATAAAACCGCCGCCGCGCAAATTCTGGGGATTAAACGCACGACTCTGAATTCGCAGATCGCCGAATTGGATATCGGCTGAGGCAAAACCGTGAAACGCGAACTCAGCGCAACGGGTTGCGCCAACTTTCAGCGCAACGGGTTGCGCCAACTTTCAGCGCAACGGGTTGCGCTTCAGGCCCAAACAGTCGTGGAGGCCCAGATGAACTTCGAATACTTCCGAGGTCTGGTCGTATTCCAGCGCCGGATTTTTATAACGATAGACGAAACCACGGCCCTGATCGGAGCCCTGTAGAAATCCGATAATCGAAAACTCGTAGAGCGATTTTAACACGCGGGTCGGCTGGTTGCCGTTGGTCGGCCCCTTTTCGTACTCGCGACAGAAATCGTCGATGCGAAAGCGGTAGTTGCCAATGCGCCGGAGCGCGTCGAAATAGATGCGATAGTCCGGCAGGTGTTTGTGAATCTCGTCGTCGATCTCGCGATACAGGTACTGACTGTATTCCGTCTGCGCGGCGAAGATATCATCGTTGTGGAAGCGCTGGGTTTGCCCGGAACGCTGGGCCCGCACGCGCGTCTTGAATCGAGCGAGCGCGACGTTGCAGAATTTGATCATATCCCGCGGGCGCAAAAAAGTGTGAGCGAGGATGTAGTCGTACTTCGTGCGATAACCTTTAATCTTCTGATTTTCGTCGAAGATGTCGTCCCAGCGCGCTTTGGCGCGACCTTTCAAGATCACTTCAAATCGCTTCTCCATCAGGCTCTTCAAAGTCCGGGCGGTCTGGTCGGTATCCCACTCGATGCGCGAATAATGGTTTTCGGTGATCTTATTTTTGTCTTCGAAATGCAGACGTTCGTAAATATCGTCGCGCAAAAACACGACCACGAAGAGCTTCTTATTCGCATCGCGCGCGGCCTGATTCAGATCGCGAGCCGCGGCGAATAATCCCTCCAGACGACTGCTGTACTCGGGGTCGTCCGGGGTGAATCCGAGATCCAGTTCGTCGAAGGCGATGAAATAGCGGTGCTCGGGATTCAGAGTATTCAGCACGAGTCTGGTCAGACTGCGATTCACGTCCTGGACAATGACCGGCAGATGCTCCATCGGCAGCTTATCCGGACTGATACCGGCCTTGAGCACCTTAAAGTCGACGGTGAAATTCGGACGCAGCTTGAGCGTTTTCGAAGGCGAAAAGACCTGTGTGATATCCGGATTCTTCGTGCCGTAGGAATCAACGACGAAGCTTTCGATTTTGACCATATCTTCGATCGAAGATTCGTCGTACGGCAGACTCTGGTCCTGGTTTAAGATTATTTTCGAAATTGTTAACAGAATCAGGTACTTCCAGCTGTGACTGTACCGCTGCAAATCGGGGATGCCGACCCGCGCCTGCGCCTGGTGATAATGCCAGGGATAATCCGAAAAGGTATGGCCGATCGAAAAATAATTCGGCGCCCGCGTCATGATCAGCTTTTTGAAAATTGAGGTCTTGCCCGCGCCCTTGCGGCCGACCAGCAAGAAGCGATCCATTCGCACGGCGCTCTCGAATGCTTCGTGATCTTCAAAACATTCCTGTAAGAAACGATCGTTGTCGGCGTCGATGGAGCCGAAGCTGGAAATATCGGTGAGACTCGAATGCATGTCGCGGCTGCGAATCAGCCTGACGAAGATCTCGCACGCCTGTAAAGATCGAAACCGCGCCTGCGACCCGCCGCCCAGCGCCCCGCTTCGAAAAAAAGAGGAATCGTTTAACATTATTAAAAACTCCGAATAATAGTTGCGAATAGTGAAGCTTCCCGGCCGCCTGTCGAGATGTCTCGCCCGCTGGAGCGCGTCTTTGCGGCGATCGAATACATCGAATCGCAGCTGGCCGAAGAGCTGCAGCTCGACGCGATCGCGTTCCGGTCGACCTATTCGCGCTTTCATTTTCAGCGTCTGTTTCACGCCTGCGTGGGTTTTCCGGTCTTCGACTATATCCGCCGGCGGCGATTGAGCGAAGCGGCGCGACGCTTGCTTGAAACCGAATCCAGGCGCGAAACCAAAATCATCGACGTCGCTTTCGCGAGCGGATTCGCTTCGCACGCCGCCTTCACCCGCAGCTTTCGCGATCATTTCGGCGTAAGCCCGGACGCCTTTCGCCGGCACGGGGGCGCGGCCGGCTATGCAATGCTTCCAGCCTGCACATACGAACAGCTGCAGCATTTTCAGCGACTGCTCACGGACTCCGCGCAAATGGAATATGTCCTGCGACACGAAGCGGAGCTCCGGCTGGCCTGTGCGCCGGCGGTCGGCCCGGACCTGCAGGCGATACTGAGGGCCTGGGGCGAGTTTCTAAAATCGGAGAGCGGTCGTGCGGAGCGGGCGCCGCGCTACGCCGGCTTGATAGAATACGCGCCGGTGCAGGGAGTCGCCGTGGACTTTCGTTATTCCCCGGCCCGGATTATGGATTCGGCTGCGGTGGAAAGCCCCGGGGATCAAAAAGAACCAGGCGGCGAAGGACTGCGCCCGCGTGAGATTCCGGCGGGCGAGCTGCTGATATGCACGCATCGCGGGCCTGTTCGCGAGCTGCCCCGGACTTTCTTCTATATATATGGGCCTCTGCTATCGAAGCTGCAGCGCAGCGTGCGAGCGGACGTCGAATGCGATCTGGAAGTCTACGATCCCCGCGGTTTTCGAAGCCCGGACGATCCTGACAATCGCATCGAAATCTGGGTGCCGCTCGCGCCGGAACCAGAGGCCGCGCCCCGGACGGAGCGAACGGAAAAGGGCGCGAGCCGGCGCAAATAGCACTACAAGTCAAGCGCGCCTGTCGCCGGCATGATACATAAGAGGCATCACCACCAGGGAGCAGCCTCTTATGAACACGAAAACCAGCAAGCAACGCCGTCCGCGGCGCGTAACGCCGATTGCAGGCAACGGCGGGCACCCGGGCCTCGCGCAAAATCCCCCGGACGCGGCGACAATCGCCCGCCAGATTCAAAACGGCGATATCGGCGCGCAGTGGATTCTGGAACGTCAGCTCGAACGAATCGAGAGCGAAGAATCGCGACTGAACGCTTTCGTGACCATCGACGCGGATGCAGCGCGCGAAACCGCCCGTGAGCGCGACGCCGAGCAGAAGCGCGGTCAGAGCCGGGGTCCGCTGCACGGCGTGCCCATCGCTTTCAAAGACAGCTGGGCGACCCGCGGCCTGCGTACCACAAACGGCTTCCCGGCGACCGAAGAACAGATCCCTGACTTCGACGCCACGGTCGTGGCGCGACTGAAGGCGGCCGGAGCGATCGTCGTCGGTAAGACGAATCTGTCGGCCCTGGCCTTGGATGTGCAAAGCGACAACTCCGTCGCCGGACGCACAAACAATCCGCATGACACTCAGCGCACGCCGGGCGGTTCGAGCGGTGGAGCCGCCGCGGCGGTCGCGGCCGGATTGGTTCCTTTCGATATCGGCTCGGACATCGGGGGGTCGATTCGCCTGCCGGCGCATTTCTGCGGCGTGTTGGGATTCAAGCCCACCGAAAACGCGGTTTCGTTATTCGGCCACCTGCCCGGCCTCCCGCAGGGAGGCTACGTAGCGCTCCGCAACCTGGCGAGCGCGGGACCCATCGCGCGCAGCTTCGCCGATTTGCGGCTGGCATTCGATCTGATTCGCGGTCCCGATCCGCGCAATGCGAAGATTGCACCCGTTTCGCCTGCTTCGCCCACGTCTCATCGAAGGATGAGACCAATGCGTGTTGCGATTCTGCCGCCCGCTCCGGGTATGCCGCTGGATGCGGAGTACTTCCGGCGCATCGGCGCGTTTATCGACCGCCTGCGGCATCATAAAAAAGAATTCGAGCTTATTGAGCTGGAAGCCGCGCCCTTCGATTATCACGAGCTCGGCGTTCTCTGGGGCAAGCTCCTGAACGCGGGCCTCGCTCCCATCACGCCTGCACCCGCGCGCGCGGCGATGGCGCTCTTCAGCCCTGGAGCGAAGAAACGATCGGCCGGTGCCGAGCAAATTTTCCCGCTGCGCTTCGCGGAATATATGCGCGTCTTTACAAAGCGCGATCGTGCGATCGAAGCCTTCGAAACGTTTTTCGCGCACGGCCCGGGGCGGCAGGGCGATGCGAAGTCGTACGCCATCGACGCGCTCGTGGCTCCGGTTTCGGCGACGGCTGCTTTTGAACATCGCCGGCCGGACCGCACGGCGGGTCCCACGAATCTGTATACCCGGCCGGTCATGATCGCGCAGGAAAGCGGCGGCGATTTCGCGCAGGAGTACTATCGGGCGCAAACCGGCTACACCGTACCGTTCAATCTGCTCGGCAACCCGGCCGTCAGCATCCCCATCGACCGCATGGACTCGGGGCTACCGGTTGGCGTACAGGTCATCGGCCCGCGCTGGGGCGACCTGGATTTGCTGGAGCGGGCGGAGCGTATCTATGAAGCCGCGACTGCGCCGGTCGCGAAATTGTGAGCGCAGTTACGAGCGCAGCTGTGCTCGGATAATTAGCCGCGGATGACACGGATGACACGGATTGAATCGGTCAGTTCGGCGATAGCCAGTGAAGCTTACCAAAATGCTGCGTCGGAAAGATGCCAGCAGTTATCGAGCTGCGACATCCACCAGCGACGCATCATCCGTGCAATCGGTGTAATCCGTGGCCTCTGGCCTCTGATCTGTGGCCTTTGAACTCAAGCCTGCGGCGTCCGAACTCAGGCGCCCTGAACGGTAGCCACGACCTCTTCCAGCTCGGCGTCGGTCATGTACGGAAAGAGCGGTAGATTCAAGACGCTTTTACCGGCTTTGCTTGCGTGCTCGCCGCCGACCGCCGCTTTGATATACGACTTCGCGCCGTCCTGCTCGGACATCGCGCCCGGATAGACCATCGCGAAGCCGATGCCTTTCTCTTTGAGGACCGCGCCGATCCGATCGCGCTCGGCGGGTTCGTACACCATCAGATTCAAATAGCCGTTTTCGACGTAGTCCGCGGGCGGCGTAATGCATTTATGCGCGGTGCCGGCGAAAGCCTTACGATAGAACTCCGCGCTTTTGCGACGGCTATCGAGCCGCGCGTCGATGAACTCGTGCGCCAGATTTAAGAACGCGGCCTGAAACGAATCCATGCGCGAATTCCAGCCGACGTAGCCGTACGAATAGTGTTCGCTGCGGCCGTGATTCGCCATCGAGCGCACTTTCTTTGCGTAGTCTGCGTTCGAGGTGAGCACCGCGCCCGCATCGCCGGCGGCGCCCAGAACTTTCGCGGGATAAAAACTGATCGTAGAAATTTCAGCGCCCTTGTAGATCGAATCGCCTTTGAATTTAGCGCCATAGGCCTGCGCGCCGTCTTCGACGAGAATCACGCCGCGTTCTTTACAGAAGGCGCGCAGCTCGGCGAGTTTCGAAGTACCCCAACCGTAGAGATGAACAATCATCGCCGCTTTGGGTTTGTGCTGGTCTACGGCTTTTTGAAACAGCTCGAAGTCCATGTGCATCTCGGCCGGATCGATGTCGACCGTGACCGGATCGGCGCCGACGTTTACGACCGCTTCGAAAGTCGCCCAGAACGTAAAGTCCGGCAGCAGGACCGTGTCGCCGCGACCGACGCCCACGGCGCGCAGAGCCAGCTGAAGCGCGTCAGTGCCGTTCGCGCAACTGATGGCGTGCTCTACGGAGTTCTTCTCGATTAAGGTTTGTTCGAGAGTCGCGACTTCGGGGCCGCCGATGAACGCGGTATTCTCGGACATGGTCCGGACTTTTTCGGTCCAGCGATCAAGGAAACCGGATTCGAGGCGTTTGAGGTCGATGAATGGTACAGGCATGTACCTAGAGTGTGGCTTTGGCTTCCTCTAAGCTGTCAAGCACAAGCAGCTCTTCAGGCAAGTCCATCAAGCTGAAAACGCGACTCAGAAAAGGATGCAGGCCGCCGATGATCAGGCGGTAGCCGTCTTTTTGAAGACGAAAGAAGATCGAAAAGAGGATCGCGACGCCGGTGGAATTGATGTACTCCAGCTTCGAAAGATCCAGAATGAGAGTCTGGCCGTAGTCCCCGAAATGATGTATGCGGCGATTCAATTCGTACGAGTTGCTGTTGGAGATCTTCCCGATGAAGCGGATGATAATCACCTGCTCGGTCAGCGAATCGTCCCGCTCAAACTGGAGCTCCAGCTCCGGAAATACCCATGGTTCCAAACTTACACCATATCCAGCGCCTGGCCGGCGCCAGGCGGTAATTTGGGCTTCTGCGGAATCGGCCAGCATCTGCGTTTCGTCCGTACCCCGTCCTGTCCGGGGACTCGTTCATATGACGAAATTTTAGAGCCCACCTGCCAAAAATTTTGCAAATCCCGCCTGCCTGCCAGCAAAAACACGGAAAAAATCACGCTCCATCCCGGGGTTCCAGTGTAAACCAGAAGCCGGAATCCGGCGCCCCGGCGGGGGACCCGGATTCCGGCGAGACGCCGACACCGCCCTCAGCCGGCCAGCGTCCGACCAGAATCCCCCGGGCCAGCTCCTGCAAATGACCGCGATCGCGCCCGGAAGCGTCCAGGCCTTCGATGGGTCCCGTGTGCCGCCAGTACTGCAGGCGATGATCGGCTTTGCGTTCCGCCCGCCAGCGCCGCGCAAGTCCCGACTGCGGTCCAGGCGCTGCTATGCCGGCTTCCGATGCCGGCTCCGGCCCTTGCAAGATACGCAGGCGAACGGCCGAACGCGAGGGCCCGCTCGCGTCAGCGCTATGCCCGGCTCCCAGATACGCCGCCAGTTCCGGCGCGAAGTCGGCGGAGATTTCGAAGGTGTCGAGTTTCGTTATGCGGCCTGCGCCGCGCACGAAAAGATCGATGTGAGCCCGCTCCTCCGCCCACGTATACTCGTGCAGACAGAGGCGGCAGGCTCGTTCGTCAGCCATGCGCCCCCGCGCCGCCGGGCTGGTGTTCTTCTTTCATGCGGATCCAGATCGGCGCCGCCAGAATGCTTTCGAGCTCCGCGATCTTCGCGAGCGCGCGCTTGAGCGCCGCCTCGTCGACCGTGTGCGTGACGACGACCAGATCGATTGGCTCGGCGCCTTCGTACTGGTGCACCGAAGCGATCGAAATCTGCTCGGCCGCAAGCACCCGCGCGATTTCAGCGAGCACGCCCGGGCGGTCCGCGGTCTCAAAGCGCAGATAAAAACGATATTCGAATTCCTGAACGGGTTCCGGTTGATCGGAACCCGAAAGCCAGATCTGGGCCAGCCCCGGTTCGCGCCCGGCCAAAAACACCAGGTCGCTGATCACCGCCGCGGCGGTCGGGCGGGCCCCGGCCCCGAGACCCATGATCATCGCCGGACCGGAGTTCGAGGTATCGATCATGACGGCGTTCTTTTCGTCCTGGACCGCCGCCAGGGGGTGCTCGGCCGGCAGCATCGCCGCATGTACGCGCAGGCTGATGCGCCCGTCGGAAAATTTACGCGCGATGGCCAGCGGGCGAATGACGCGCTGCATAGCGGCCGCGAATCTGAGATCTTTATGCCGAATCGTTTCGATGCCTTCGACGATCACCGCATCCTCGGCGATGGCGGTATCGAAGGCGAGCGCGGCGAGAATGGCCAGCTTCTGGGCGGCGTCGAATCCGCCGACGTCGAAAGTCGGATCGGCTTCCGCGAATCCGCGTTCCTGCGCCAGAGCCAGCGCCTCGGCGTAGTCCATCCCGTCTTCTTCCATGCGGGTTAAGATGAAATTGCTGGTGCCGTTTAAGATCGCGTGAATGGAAGTTACGTCGTCCGAAACGAAGCTGCGTCGCATATTACGAATCACGGGCAGCGCGCCGGCCACCGCCGCTTCGAAACCCACGCTGACCTGATGTTTGCGGGCCAGAGGCAAGAGCTCATTGCCGTGGCGGGCGAGCAGCGCCTTGTTCGCGGTCACCACGTGTTTGCCGGATTCGAGCGCACGGCGCACGAAGTCGTGGGCGGGGTCCAGTCCGCCGATCAATTCGATAATGACGTCCAGCTCCGGATCGTTTAAGACCTCGTCCGCGTTATCGGTGGCGGGGATATCGCCGAGCGTATCCTGCTTCTTGCGCCAGCTACGATCGAAGACCCGGGCGACCTGCAGATCCACGCCGGCCCGCGCCGCGAGTATTTCGCGACGTTCACGCAATATTTCCACGACGCCCCGCCCGACTGTGCCGAGCCCGAGCAGTCCAATCTTCCATTGTCTCACGAGAATAATTTCCGAAAAAATCCGCCGATCCCCCCGGGCGCGGCTTGTCGGTTTGCGGGGGGCGGTCCGCCTGGCGCGGAGTTGCCCGGGGAACCGTCCGCCGAGTCCCCTTTCCGGTCATCGGCGCGCAGTACGGTCGGGGGCGGGCCCGAACTGTCCGAGGATTCATCCAGCTTTTGCTGAAACAGCTGATTGAATCCGGATTGGCCGCGTTTGCCCGGCGTGCCCTTGACCAGCTCTTCCAGTCGACGCTGACAGTTGCGATCGTTTCGCACGAAGGCCACGACCGACGCAGGCATCGATTCGGGATAGCGATGCACGTTCAAAAGTTCGATATCGTCGGGAACGTCGCCCGCTTTGAGGGTGCGTATGGGCGCATCGCCGCCGTCCATGCGCAGGGCCGAGCGGCGGGAGGTCTTTTTCGCCGCCTTCTTTTTGCGGCTCCCGGAGGCGCGACCGGCGGATTTGCTGCGGGATTTGGCCATTACCAAAAGAAAGGGTTGCAGAACCCCTGCACGGTCAAGCTAAATTGAGCTGGAAATCCCGCCCGCACTGGAGCCGGCCTGGACCGCGATTCTTGTGAGTTTCGCCGCGGCGATCGCCGTTGCGACCGGATATCTCTAAAAAAAACCGCGCGAGCGGTCACACGCCGCGCGCTCAGCCTGTCTAATCGAAGGCAAACAGGAGGAATGTGATGCAAATCGTAAGTAAAATTCTGACCGGAGCGGTCGCCGCCCTGCACGTCTATATTCTCATACTGGAAATGTTTTTGTGGCAAACCGAGCGGGGTATGAAGGCCTTCGGCACGACTCCCGAATTCGCCGCCGAATCCGCAGTGCTCGCCGCCAACCAGGGTCTGTACAACGGCTTTCTGGCGGCCGGCTTGTTCTGGGCGCTGCTGTTTTTGAGAGACCACATGCAGTACAGCGTGCAGTGCTTTTTTCTGGGCTGCGTGATTGTCGCGGGACTCTATGGCGGCTACACAGCGAAACCCACCATCTATTTTATCCAGGCCTTGCCGGCCGCGCTGGCTCTCGGCGCGACGATCATCGCGAGGCGCTACGCTTAACGCCGCGAGCCCGACCGCGGCAACGCCTCGCTTTTGAGACGTTGTCGCGCCTGCGGCTCAGGACAATTCGCATGGGATACTGGACCGATCCGCCGGACCAGGCAATCGATTACGATCGCCTGGTAAGCGGCGCGCTGGCGGGCGAGCTGCCGGCGCTCGAAGAACTCCTGCGCGCGATTCAGGACGGCGTCTTTAATCTGGCGCTGAAATTCCTGTGGCAGCCCGAGGACGCCGCCGATGCGACCCAGGAAATTCTGCTGCGCATTACCACGCGTCTGAAGACCTTTCGCGGCGAGAGCGCCTTTCCAACCTGGGCCTATCGCGTGGCGGTGAACTATCTACTCAACGCGAAGCAGAGCCGTTCCGAACGGCGAATGCAGGAACAGGCGCATCCCGCTCCCTTCGACGCGATTGCCCGAGAACTGCGACAGGGCAGCCGCAGCCCGGATCCCGAATTCGTAAGCGACGTCGAGCTGGATATGCTGCGCGATCAGGTGCGCATGGCGTGTCTGCACGCGATGCTTTTGTGTCTGACCCGCGAACTGCGCATGGCCTTCGTGCTGGGCGTGGTCTTCGAAGTCAGCGGCGAAGAAGGCGCTTTGATCATGCAGATCGAAGCCGCCGCCTTTCGCAAGCGACTCTCGCGGGCCCGGCAGCGCATGGCGGCGTTCACCGGGACGAACTGCGGCATCGTCAATCCGCAAAACGCGTGCCGCTGCGATTTGCGCATCGACTATTCGCTAAAACACGGGCGCCTGGACCCCTATTTAGAGCTGGCCGATCGTTTGCGCAAATCCGGCGAATTCGCGCGTCTGGAAGAACGCTACGGCGAAGAAGTCGAGTATCTGGCGGAAATGTCCGAAGCCTTTCGGGCCAGCGGGTACTATACGGCGACGGATCACCCCGATGCGCCGCAGAAACAGAAGCTGAAAGCTTTCGGCGACGAAACGCCGAAACAAGGGCGCAGAGCCGGCGCGACCCTGCGGGACTTCGCGGCGGATCTGCGCAGCCTGTACGAAAATCGAAAGCTCCGTATGCTTCAGGACGATCCGAACTAGTTCAGTACGCGAAGCGCCAGCTGATTCCCAGACGTTGCCGCGATCCATCGCCGGCACCGCCCGCCTCTGCGCCAGACCGTGTGAATCCAGCCCGCGATCGCGCTCCGCTCAATCGCTCCAGGACGCGGCGGGCGTCTTCGCCGGCCACCGCGTCCGTGTAATCGAATCGATCAATTGTAGCCGGGTAGGCGCGTAATCCGGTCGTGTCCGGAGTCTGCTCGGTATTCCGGGGCGCTTCGTCGCCCTTCGCGCCGCGACGCCCGAAGGGATGATTGCGCAAGTGGTAGGCCTCACGCGCGCGATGGCCGACCGTATGCGCCCGCAACTCCGCCATGCGCGTGTAATCATAATAGCCAATCAGCGCGGAGAAGACGCTGCCGATTCCAATAATACCGAGCAGCGCCGGATAGTCCGGGGGCCCGTTGATCGTGACTCCCGGGCCGAAAGTCTGATAGATACCGCCGATGACGCCCGCGGTAACGGGCAATGAAATCAAAAAGACGATCGAAAAGCGACGGGCCGGCGTTTCCGAATAATGCCCGTCGCCGAAATCGCGGGGCAGGCCGCGTGAAGAACCGAACTGGCGCAGAAGATTCTGTTCCAGGAGCGCGCGATCCTGGCCGGTCTCGTCCAGATACTGCGCGTTGCGTTCGCCGTAACGATCGGCCCGGCGCGCCGCTTCCAGTTGCGCCGCTCGCCGTTCGGCGAAGAGGCTGACCAGATCTCCGCCGCCGCCCGCCGAAAAAATCAGAGCCGAACCGCCGAGCTCGCCCTGTTGCGTTTCGTCGATCGTCGATTGCGGCAAGAGCGGCGCCACGTACGAAGGATCGCGCGGAGTCGGAAATTTCTCCTGCTGCGCCCCCGCTCCCGGCTGCAGATTGATCTGGGCGTGCAACGCCGGTGCGAAACCGATCAGCGCTATGATCGCGCAGAGCACGGCGCCGCCAGAGGCCCGCGATGCTATGACCCGGCCCGTCGCCATTTCAGAAATATCCCGGCAGCACCTTGTTAAGTTTCGCAACGATTTCCGGATTGCGTTTGTCCGGGGCGGTGATGATGGCGAATTTCATGCTGCCCTTTAAGGGATTGGGCTGCGTTCCCAGATGCGGGATCACAGCCGCCAGCAGTTTCTTCGCGGCGGCGGCGTTGTCGCCGAGCACTTTAATGATCTCGTCGGCGGTGACCGACTCTTCTTCGATCTTCCAGGAATCGTAGTCGGTGGACATGCACACCATCTGATAGCTGATTTCGAGTTCGCGGGCGAGCTTCGCTTCCGGCAGCACGCTCATATTGATGATGTCGGCGCCGAGCTGACGATACATATTCGATTCGGCGCGGGTTGAGAAAGCCGGGCCTTCCATACAGACCAGAGTCTTATTGCGATGCATCGTAATGCCGCCGAGCGCGTCTTTCTGCCCGGCGATGATTTCCGCGAGATAATCGCTGAAGGGATCGCCGAAAGTCGCATGGGCGACGATCCCGTTTTCGAAATAAGTGACCGGGCGCACGCCTTTCGTACGATCAATAATTTGATGGGGTAGAATAAAATCACGCGGCGGAATCTCTTCGCGCAAACTGCCCACGGCGCTGAAGGCCACGATCTCTTCGACGCCCAGCATTTTCAGAGCGGCGATATTGGCGCGCACGGGAACTTCGTGCGGCGCCAGGAAATGACCGCGACCGTGGCGGGGCAGAAAGGCCAGCTTCTTGCCGGCGTATTCCCCGACCAGAATCGCGTCGGAGGGTTTGCCCCAGGGAGTTTCAGGAGTGACCTCTTCGATCACTTTCAGGCCGTCCAGATCATAAAGACCCGAACCGCCGATTACACCAATTTGCACGTCTGACATGCCGCCAGAATTTCATGAAAGCCCGCTCTGTCAAGCCGGGGGACGCTCCGCATGCGCCGACCATTGGCGGCCACAATACGCCTCTCCGGGACACCCTGGCGCCCCGCAAAGAAATCACTTGCCGCCATTCTTTTCCGTTCGAAGATGAGCGCTTCCGTGGAATCGCCTGGTAACAGCTTCGAGAACCGGCCGCCGTCCCGCCCCGGAGCCGGTTCCATTCCGGCCGGTCTGTCGGAACTACAGGGAATCGCCGGGCAACCCGCGCGCCTGCGAGCCGACCACTATCTGCTGAACGCCATGAGCGACGGCGTGCTGGCTCTGGACACGCAATCCCGCATCCAGTATACGAATACGACCGCCTGCCGCATGCTCGGCTACGCCCGCGAGGATTTGAGCGGTCATCCCGTGCGTGAGATCATCGCCGATACGATTTCGCCCGACGTTACTCCGCAACAGCTCTACGATCCGGTGCTGACGAACGGCGAACTGGTATCGACTGACACGGCTCGCTTTCGTCGATCGGACGGCAGCCTCTTTCAGGTAATGCTGACCGCGATCCCGGTAACGGATCCAGGCTTCGCGCCGGCCGAAGCGGGCGACGTTGATATCAGCCGCGTTTTGAATCGCGTAACCGGCGCGGCCAACCCGGACGATGCGCCGGCTGCGAAGGCCCCGGATTCAGCGGCGATTCAGGGCCTGCTGCTCGTCTTTCGCGACGTGACGCCCGGACTCTATCTCAGCCTGGGCCGCATCAATCAGCTCCTGACCCGCTTGATGACCCGCCAGGACGCGCAGTCGACGATCGAAGCGGCCCTGCACGGCGTCGCCGAAATCGTGCAGGCGGACTTCGCCCTGCTCGGCGCCTACGAAAAAGAGAGCGATACAATCCACTTCGACACGCGCTACGCCGCCGAATATTATACGCCGCCGGATTCCGCACAGGCGACCGGCGGTGACCAGCGCCACGCTCCGCCGGCCATCGATTCGGAGGACGGCTCGCTGCGTCTGCCGTCCTCCGAAACCCCTTACAGCTATATCTATCACAATCGCAACCCGTTGCGCATCGACGAGTACGCGCAGCACAGCCTGGCGCAGCCGGAGTTTGTACGCATGGGCGCGGCCAGCTTGCTCGCAACGCCGGTGCTGGCGGAGAGCCGCCTGATGGGCGTCGTTTATTTTTTTCGCACGAATCAGCGCCAGCCCTTCAGCGACGCCGACCTGGAAAATCTACGGGCGCTCGGGCCGGTGCTCTCGGCTGCCTTCTTTAAGGCCGACCACGAAACCCGGCTGACGGAGCTCGCAACCACCGATCCGCTGACCGGCCTATTAAATCGCCGGGTGGTCTTCGAAAAGATTCGCGAAGAGATCGACCGGGCCACACGCTACGAATCCGACTTCAGCGCGCTGATGATCGACCTGGACTTCTTCAAAGAAATTAACGACGCCTATGGACATCTGGCGGGCGATCGCGTTTTGCGCGAAGTCGCGCTGACTCTCGGCGGCAACACCCGTAGCGCCGACGCGGTCGCACGTACGGGCGGCGAAGAATTTATCATTCTTTTGCCAGAGACCGCGCTCGAAGGCGCCGTCGCCACGGCCGAAAAAATTCGCGATCGGATTCAGGAGTTGCGCATCGGAACGGAAACGGAGTCCACCGCCGGTGCAACGAAAAGCGGCGCCGCTACGACTCGCAGCTCCACCGCTTCGATGAAAGAAACGATCTCCGTGACCGCTTCGATCGGCTGCGCATGCCATCGCAAAGGCGAAAACGGCGAAGAATTCTACGCGCGCCTGGATCGCCTGCTGTATGGGGCCAAACAGGCCGGCCGCAATCGCATCTCCAGCTGAGTCGGCGGCCGCCCGACCGACCGCCCATGAGTATCGACAGGATTCACCCCGAGCGCAGAGTACAGCAGGGCGTGGCCCTCTTCTGTCTGCTGCTTTTGCCCGTGTTGTTTTTTCAGAAATGGAAGCCGGGTTTCATGAGCCCTGGCGCGCGCTCCGGCGATGAACCGCATTACCTGGTGATGGCCACGAGTCTCGCGCAGGACCTGGATCTCTCGATTCCCAATAACTACGCGCCGATTCGCTTCGCCGATCCGCAGGACGCAGCCGACGATCTGGCGCGCCAGCAATCGGCCGGTGGATCGGCCATGAATGCGCGGCAGAGCTTCACAGAGCCGGAAGTGGCGTTGCGCGGCCGCTATTCCCAGGGGATCTATTTGCAGGGTTACCCGATGAGCCGCCACACGAATCTCGTGCCGGCTGCTGAACAACCCGAATCGCTTTCGCATTCGAAACCACCGTCCCGGGCGATCTATCGCTGGGATGAAGTCTACGAATTCGTTGCGCTTCCCGGACTGGACGAACTGAGCAAGCAAGGGGCCGGCACCGGTTCCAGCTACGCTGATCTATTTCTTGCTCAGCGCCGATCGGAATTCGCAAACTACCGCTGCGAAAATTGCAGCGAGATCGCCTGGCATCCCCTCGGCTACCCCTTCCTGCTGGCCATCGCCGCCTTCCCACTCCTGGCCTTCGACTCATACTGGAGCGAAATGTGGCTGGTTCTTTTGCAATTCGCGCTGTATGCTTATGCGCTCATGCGCATTCGCGGTCTCTTCCCGCTGTCGCCGCCATCGCAGGGCGGGGGCGGCTTCGGCCGCGAGCTGGCGTACATGACTGCGACGGCCATGGCCCTCTCCGCGTACTATTTCGCCGCCTGCATCTACACCGAAGGCGTGGCGCCGGCGCTGCTCCTGCTGGCGGTCGCGGCCTTCGCGGAACGCCGGGTGCTCGCGCTTTCGGCGTACCTGGGGCTATTGTTTTTTATCAAAGAAAGCTACGCGCCCCTGGGGCCGATCTTCGCGGCGGTCCACTGGTTTAAGTATCGCCGCATAAGCGATCTTTTCGTCATGGCCGCGTTTCCCCTGCTCGCCTTCGCTCTCTTTCTGGCCAGGAATTACATATTCTATGGAGCTCCCCTGCAGACCTATTATCCCTGGGCCTGGAACCCGGATCCGCTGGCCGGCGCGACGGGCCTGCTCTTCGCGGCGAAGAAAGGCGTACTCGTATTTACGCCCGTTTTCGTCTTTTTTCTGGCGGGACTCGGGCCGCTGTATCGCAAACACGCGCATGTGGCTCTGGTGAGCGGCGGCGTCTTCGCCTATTTCTTCGCGTTGACCAGCGCGACGGCGTACTGGTCCGGCGGGCCGACCTACGGTTACCGCCTGTTGACCCCGGCGGTTGCGATTCTGACTCCGGCCTTCTTCGCCTGGCTGGCCTGGATCCGTCGCGAAAGCGAAGCCGCGGCGCACGAACGACCCCGGCTCTCGAAATTCGCCCGCGGTTTCGCCTTCGCCTTAACGCTTTTTCTGCTGGGAGTTTCGACCCTGAACGGCGTGTTCGGCGCGACGAACCTCGACTACGCCTTCGATACGGAAACCTACGTGAACCTCTTCGAACCGCAGAGCTCCCAGTCGTACCGGCGTTTCATCGCGCGCTGAGCGGCCGCGGCGATCTGATAATCCTGTTATCCTATTCTTCGCGTTCGGTCAGGCGAAAGCGAATGCGTTTGAGTTCGCGGACGACCCGCGTATAATAATCCGGCGACCAGATCTGATCGGCCAGGCGCGGCGTTACGATCGAAATCATTTCTCCGGGTTTCCAGTCCAGGGCTTCGCCGTTCTGATTGAAGATGCGCCGGTCCGCGAAAGCATGCGAAATCTCGCGGGCGCCGTAGCGCCGCAGATCGCGGATGATGCCGCGAAAGAAGGCTTCGCGCAAGGGATCATAGAAATTGAACTGGCGATGAAAGAGCATCGCATCATGAAAATACTCCGGAATATTAAACGCGCCCCGGGCACCGACCCCCATCGCCAGATTGCGAATAAACTCGGTCAGCTGCGCGAAAATGCCGAGTCCCGGAAGCTCCTGCCCGGGAAAGAGCCGTTCCGGTCGAAAATTCTGGCTGCGGGGATGCTGGGTCAAGAGCCAGTCGATATAAAGCAGCTTGATGCGCGGCGCGGCGGGTTGCAGGCGAAAACGAAAATGGGATAACTTCAGACGAATATGGATCAGCACCTCGCCCGCTTCGCGCAAGAATATGCGCTGGTCCAGTTCCGAAAGATAGTTCAGCTCCAGCTCGGTGTTTTCGTAACCCTTCTCGCGGACCGCGTCGGTTACCCCGGACCACTGGAGCTGATTTTCGATGTCTTCGCGGGTGTATTTCCCGAACATCCGGACTTTGCCGTCCGGCGACGGAGGGCTGATCTGATAACCACGCAGATCTTCGCTTAAAACGTCCTCGTCGAGATCGAGCTGGAGATTGGTCGGGAAATCCTTATCGGTCGACTTATCGCTGCCGGGTTCGCCCGCGCCGCCGGGCTGCAGCTCCGGGGGCAGCTCGCGTTTGCCGCGCCCCCATTTGTCTGAATCGCTGAAGAATCCCATGATCGTTGAATCGCTCGATTCGCGCGGCGGCTCGCTTTATCAGGCGAAGGCCGGCGAAATCATTCGGCGTCTTATTTGAGGCCCGCCATGACTTCGCAGGTCCCCAGATGCAGATCGACCGTATCCTGATCGTTGATCGCGTAACCGCCGGCGAGCACCGTTACGAGCGGTATGTCCGGCATAAAATCGCGAACCATGCGATCGCGCTCCAGCACACCTTTCTTCGAAATGCTCAAGCCCCCCAGGCGATCCTTTTCGTAGATATCGACGCCCGCGACGTAAAAAATCACGTCCGGCTCGATGCGCTGGCGAATTTCGTTAAGAGTGTTTTCGAGGATCTTAAGATACTCTTCGTCCTGAATGCCCGTCGCCAGGCCGACGTCCAGCGAACTCTTTTGCTTTACCGGGTAGTTTTTCTCTTCGTGAATCGAACAGGTGAATACGTTCCAGTCCCAGGCGAAGATCTTCGCGGTACCGTTGCCCTGGTGCACGTCGAGATCGATAATCAGCGCTCTTTTGATCAGTTTTTCTTTCTGCAGTACGCGCACGGCGATGGCGACATCGTTCAAATAACAAAATCCCTCGGCGTGCTCGCGAAAGGCGTGGTGGAATCCGCCGCCGATATTGATCGCGCGGCCGACTTCGAAAGCGTCCCGCGCGGCGCTCAGGGTGCCGCCGCTCGCCAGAAAGAATCCATCCAGAATCGTACGGGTCAGCGGCAGCTCGCTGCGATGCGTCCGCGGCGTGCGCTCCAGCGCCAGGAGATCGCGAAGATAGCGATGGCTGTGGATATACAGAGCCTGGGTCTCGGTGACCGGCGAAGGTTTCACGAAGCGATGCTTGCGAAAACGTCCGTCCCGCGCCAGGCGCTTTTGAATGTGGCCGAATTTAATGGCCGGGAATACGTGCCCCCCGAGATCGACGTTGTATTCGTCGGCATAATAAAATACGGGAGACAATAGTAAATCTTTCATGAACGGCCAGTTGGTATCGATCGCTGTCGTGTTTTTTAAGTGACATTAGAATCGGATTGCGGTCCCGTTGCCCCTGAGAGATGACTCAGGATCCAGAACAAACACCCCCCTCCGATTCCGATTCCCCGAAGGCTTCCCGCGAGGGGGATTTTCGCGCGAATTCGGACAATCCGGAAGAACCGGCGGAGACCCCGGAAGCGCCGCACGATAAAAAGCGCGTGGCCTTGCTGAACGGGGCCTGCGGACAGGCGAACCGGATTCGAATCTGCGGACAGGTGGTTGATATTCCCGTCACCCGCAACCAGAAATTCGATCTCTGGGAGAATCTGCACAATTTGCCCGATTCATTCCGCAAGCAGATTCGCCCGATCGAAGATTTCACCATGATGGGCGTGCGCCGGCCGAGACTGCAAATAGAAATTCTCGATATCGCTCCGGATGATTTGAACGACGGGGAGGCCTCCGCGAAACAGCTGGCCGGAGCAAGCGTTCTGTATACATCCGGGATCATTGTCGCGCGCGACGACGGCTTCTTCTCGCACGCCCTCGACTTCGGCTCGCAGACGCCGCCCGAAGCGGGCCGTTATGTACTGCGCGTGGTGCTGCGCGGCATCGACTCCATTCGCCAGAGCGTTTCCGATCTCGCCTATATCGGCAATACCGATTCGCTGATTCTCAAAACCGATGTTCCGATCGGCTACGGGCGCCTGCGGGTGCTGCCCGAAGATTTCACCGGCCACGTCCTGACGTCGGATATCGATCAAACATTCCTGGATACTCCGCTGCACTCCACCCAGGGCCTGATGGAGACTCTATTTGAAAAGCCGGGCGAAAAGCGGCCGATCTTCGCGTTGCCGGAATTCTATCGCCAGGCGCAGAAACATGCGCCGCTGCTTTTTATATCCGCATCGCCGCATTTCTTTCGCCGGACTTTAAGCTCGGTCTTCGAGCATCACGACATCGAATTCGCCGGACTGCACCTGAAATATCTGCTCAGCACTTTCGACAATATCGTAAAGAAGTTCGCGGAAACCATGCTGAACCTGAACGACTTTCTCGGTCAGGGCGTGGGCGCTTCGGTCGAACGCACTCTGAAATTTTTGGGTTCATCGGTCATGAGCCTCTTCGATCACGTCTCGTACAAACTGATCACGCTTTTAGAGAATCGGCTGATGATGCCCTCCGGCGCCCGCGAGATTCTCATGGGCGACAACAAAGAAAGCGATTTCTTCATCTTCTCGCTCTACCAGGCGTTGCTTCTGGGCGAAATTACCGGCCCGGATCTGGAAAACTATCTGTATCGGCTCAATTTTCTCGAGCGCGAATCGCTGACCCGCGACTCGGCGAAACGCATCGTCGAACTGGTCGACGCGAACTTAAAACAGCACGGCAAGCTGAACTCGGTTGATGAAGTCTGGATCAATCTTTCGCGCGACGAACCTGGCGCGGACCGGATGCGGACGCTGGTCGCCGACGCGCTGCCGCCGACAGCCGGCGAAAAGTACATTGACGACCCGCGTTATATCAAACCGCGAGCGGCCCGGGGCGGCGCCGGTTTCGCGCTGAACGCGTACGCGACAGAGCTACTGGATCAGGCCGCCGTACTCGATATTCTTCGGTCCGGAGAAGGCGGCGCCTATCAGGGGGATACCGTCGACCGGGACCGCATCGTTACCTTTATTCGCGAATTTCAGCCGGAGCCCGACAGCGCCTTTTCCGCCGACGAGCTTATCGCGAAATATTCCGGCGATTCCTGACAGGAAGGCGATTGGAACACAGCCAGCGCATCTTTCTTCTGCACAGCCTGCTCAATTCGATTGTGTCGGTGCGGGTGGAGAACGCCGAACGCGTCCCGAAAACGGGCGGGACGCTGATCGTATGCAATCACAGTGATCTGATCGATCCTTTAGTCCAGGGCCTGTATACCGGGCGCAATCTCAGTTATCTGGCGAAAGCCGAATTGATCGACGGCAATCCTCTGCGGCGTTTCCAGCGCTTCGTCGATCGGGCCCGGCGCATGGGCGTGCCGGCGCTGGTGCTGGGGATTCTAACCGAAACCTTAGAGGTGCTCAGTCAGTTGCTACGAGACGCGCGAATCCTGCCGATTGTCCGCGGGTATCGCACGGGCAGCGCGGCAGGCAGCTGGCAGTACTACGACGAGGTCATTGCGAATGTCGTGCGCATGCTGCGCGAAGGCGAAGCGGTCGCCATGTATCCCGAAGGCGGACGATCGTACGACGGCAAGCTGCGGGCCTTTCGCGGGCTGGCCGCCCGCATCGCCATCCAGGCCGGAGTGCCCGTGATTCCCACTGCGCTGGTCGGAGCGCACGGATTCAGCGACCTGAATCGCTGGGTATCGAATCATAGAAAAACCAATCGCTCGATTATCTATCGCATTGGCGAAGCCATCGACCCTCGCGAATACGCGGAGCCCGCGCCCCCCGTGTCCGATCCCGCGGATTCGCACAAGAACGCTCCGGGCTGGCGCTCGATTCAAAACAAAGACGCGATCAAAGCGCTCACCCGGCGAATGCACGATGAAGTCGCGGAGCTGCTGTACGCGCGTCCACGTCGCCCCCGCAAGCGCCGGCCCGGGGCTCCCAAAAACCGTCCGGCGAAAACCGCGGACCAGGCCGCCTCCGGTACCGAGCAGGCCGCTCAAGAAACGCCGGATCTATTTGCGCCTGAGAGCGCTCATCCTGCAGCGAAAGCGAAGACTTCCAGCGCATCCGAAAAATCGGGGAAATCCGCGGGAACAAGCCGCAAGAAAGGCACGCGAAAATCGTCCGCGTCCTCTGCAAAAAACAAAAAAGCCCGCAAATAAACACGACGCGTTTGCGCGCTCCAGATGTGACCCCTTTCAATTTCGCTCGCGACCGAGGGCCCGCAGGGCGAAGTCGAGTAACGCGGGCGGAAAGGCCTGGTTCAGCGCCGGATTCTGAAAGGTCCAGAGTTCCAGGTCGGCGCATTGAATCCGCTGCGCGGGCGTTCCGTACAATCGCACAATCCGATCGCGGTCCAACCCGTTGGCGACGATAAAACTATAGCCGACCGACCGGTGAGGCGCGCGGTACCATTCGAAATTATTGACCCAGTGCATGAGTTCCATCTGTGCTTGCACCTGATTCACCTGGAAATCCCCGGCGCCGAGAAAACTGAGCTGCTTCGCCGGCCAGTAGGCCGCAAGACCGAAGCGCCCCAGACGATCGGCGTTTCGCCGCATGCAGGCGATTGTAGAGAAGCCGGCGTCGGCCTGTTCGCGCGGGCGAAGCATCTGTCGCGCGAATATATCCCCCGCGCGCGAAATCCGCATCAGTGAATCGCGAGCGGAGTCTGCGAACACCACGCCGCCGACGACTGTGAACAGCAACAGGCAGGCCGCCGCCGTCGCGACTGCGCGCTTCGATAATCCCAGCGCCAGCCAGCAAAAGCAGGCGGCGAAAACCGGAAACGCAAGCGCCGGCGCGATATAGCGCTCCACCAGTAGAATGCGCCCGCTCATATAGCCGACGGGAATCATCGCGGCGAAGAGCAGTACGATCAACGCAAGATGAGCCACGATTACGAAACGCAGGATACGCCCGCGCGATTCCAGCATCGTTCGCGTGCGAAACCACGCCGCGATCAAAGCCGCGAGAGCGGCGAAAAACAGAACGCTCACGGGCCGCAATCCGATCTGGATCTCGCCGGGCAAGGCCGCCAGCGCCCGGCGAAACTGCGGCGTCCAGAGGAGCGCGAAGTCCAGCTCCAATCGATTCACCACCAGCACGCGGTCCAGCCCCCACAAGAACGCTTCGCCGAGCAAGTACGCGAGAATCAATATCGCGGCGCATACCAACCAGATACGCAACCCCGGCCAGGCCGCACCCGAAGACATTCGAAAGGCCATCCCCGCGAGCGCCGGCAAGACCACCGCGACCAGCACGATGCGATCCGAAGCGAAGAGCAGCGAAAGCAGTAGCGCGAGGGCCAGTATCAATGCAGCCAGGGATAGAGGGGCGAACCGGCTTTCGCGCCGCGGCCGGCGCGGATCCAGAGCGATCAGCACGAGCCCCAGTACGATCGGCAAAAACAGCGCCGCGCCGGCATGAAAGCTCGGGACCCACAATGGCTCGAGCGCGTCCGGAGCCAGACCGAACACAAGCGCCGCGCAAATCGCGCATGACCCGAGCGGCGCCGCGAGCTGCAGGCGCGCCGCAGCGTCCGGACGAAAACAGCTATCGCGCCGGGACAGCAGACCGAAGAACCAGGCGTACGCCGCCGTCCACGCCAGGCCCAGCGCCAGGCTGGAAGCGAATACGGCCCATGCCGGTTCAAGTTCAAAGAATCGCGCGAACGCGACCGCCGGATAAACGAACAGCAGGTCCGGAAACAGACAATTCGCCGGCGGCGGCCGCCAGCCGCCTATGGGAACGCCCGTCAGTAAATCCTGTGCGAAGAGGTGTAGATACAGCGCGTCGCTATTGAGGATTGTACCGGCCAGACCGTCTTCGAACAATCGCACCAGCGCCAGCGTCTGCAGCGCGCCGCACAGCAACCAGGCGACAGTGAGGCGCAGGGCCGGAGACATAATCATCGCGTGGCGGCGGACTGGTGCGATGTCAAAGCAAAAAGGCCCGAAAAACTGATTGCAAAATCAATGGCACCGTGTCAGTTTTGGCGTTCTGGAGAGAGTTTACTCTTTTCGGAACGCCGTTGCTATAAAAACAGGCCTGCACGAACGGGCCAGAGCGAACAACGGCATACATAAATTAGGAGAGTGTTCCAATGGTTCAATCCATGAAACCGGCCGTTGCCGGTCTGATTTCCCTGTGCTTTTTCGCCTTTTCGGCGACTTCTGTATTCGCCGGCGGCGGCGGATCTTCTTCCAATCCCCTCGAAGGCAGCAATCCCATCGTTCTGTCCCACGGCCTGTTCGGCTGGGGCGAAGACTCCGGCGGCGTGATCAGCATCGCGAACTACTGGGGCGGCATGGATGATTATATGCGTTCCCAGGGCGCCGTCGTTTACGCGCCGACCAAGTCCGCGGCGCAGTCAAACGAAGTCCGCGGGCAGCAGCTCAAAGACAAGATCAACTACTGGATGGCCGCGAACGGCCATAGCAAGGTCAATATCATGGGCCACAGCCAGGGCGGTCTCGACAGCCGCTATATGATCTCGAACCTGGGCATGAAAAACAAAACCGGCGTGCTCACCACCATCAGTACTCCGCATCGCGGCAGCCCCATCGCCGATATCGCGAAGGCTGTGATTCCGGACTGGCTCGAGCCTTTCGTCGGCGCGGTTCTGAACGGCCTCGTGAAGATCATCTGGAGCGGCAGCGAGCAAGACGCTCTGGCGGCCCTGAACAGCCTGACCAAAAACGGCATGAGCGCGTTTAACTCCTACACCCCGAACGCTTCGGGCGTGAAGTACTACTCGTACACGTCCAAAATGGCGTGGGCCGATTTCATCCAGCATCCGCTGCTCGCGCTGCTGCACCCGGCCTGCTACGCCGGCGGCCTGTTTCAGGGCCAGGGCGGAGCGAACGACGGACTCGTTCCGGTATCCAGCGCGAAGTGGGGCACCTACAAAGGCCAGCCTTCGTACTCCTGGTGGGTAACCGGTATCGATCACCTGCAGATCACCAACACGCTCTACACGGGCCAGGCCTACTTCGACGTGGAAGGTTTCTTTCTCAAGATGGCCAAAAACGCGAAGGATAATCAGTAGGAAAATTCTAAATGAATTTTCCTACCCTGCCGCTCGCGCCACAGGCGAGCGGCGGGGTAAAGCAATTGCCCTCCGGGCATGCGCAAGTCCGCAGCCCGAAGGGCTGTGGACAAAGCATTCTAAATGAATTTTCCTACTCTGAGACCCGCAATAAGGCGGGTCGAGGAGTTAGAAAATCCTATTCGCACAAAAAAACCGGCGCAGTCAAACGCGCCGGTTTTTTACTTCAACACCGGGCTCCAGTCCACAAAGACCGGTTCCATTCGATTACGTTCGAGCATGGCGCTGACCTCGGCGATGCTGCGATGGTCGTCGACGGAGAACTGTTCGGTGCTATCGGCGCCGCTGTAGCCGCCCGGCTCCGTGCGCGATCCCGCGCTCATATGCGTGACGCACAGAGTCGAAAGGCGATCGCGTAAAGCGGGGGATTCGCGCGTCGATAGATTCAGCCCGGCGTCGGGCAAAAACAAACGCGCCGCGAACAGATAGCGCACGTACTCGCGGTCCGTAACATTCGGAATTTCGTTCACGCCCTCCGCGAAGCGCATCCGCGGCAGCGAAAGCGAAACCTGGGTTTGCCAGTACTCTTTCATCAAATGCCGCGCGTGCAGCGCGGTGAAACAGGCGTCCGCCGCCGGATCGGACAGTCCCAGTAGAGCGCCCACGGCGATCTTGCGCATGCCCGCCCGTCCCGCGCGATCGGGACAGTCCAGGCGAAACTGCATACGCTTTTTCATTCCGCCGAGATGGACTTCGGCGTAGCGCCGCGGATCGTAGGTTTCCTGATAGACCGCCAGGCCGTCCATGCCGCGCGCCCGCAGCAGACGATAGTCGTCCTCTTTCAGCGGATAGACTTCCAGGCTGATCGAAGAGAAAACCGGCGCCGCGCTGGAACCGCCGGTATGCGAAACGGCGTCATCCCCGCGTACAGCGGTTGCCGCATCGACGAACGCGGCGGCGCCTTCACGCAAAGCGTCGTCACCGGGCAGGACGTCGATCCCGCTCAGAATTCCACAAATATCCGCCAGATAGTCGACCGGCGTTTCTTTATAGTCTTCGCCGGTTAATAGAAGCAGGTGTCGCAAGCCCGCGGCGTGCAGCAGCCGCGCCTCTTCGACGGCCTGCGATACGCTGAGCGTGAGTCGTTTGATTTTGTTGCCGAAGCTGAAGCCGCAGTAGGTACAGGTGGAGTGGCAATAATTCGAAAGATACATGGGCGCATACATCTGAATTACGCGGCCGAAACGCCTGCGGGTCAATCGCTCGGCGGCCTGCGCCATCGCTTCGAGGTGTGCGTCCGCGGCCGGGCTGAGCAGCACGATTAAATCGTCCAGCTCCAGCTCGACGCCCCGCTCGACCGCGTCCAGCGCACGCGGGATTTCGCGTGCGGCGACGGCCGGCGAAACCCCTGCGATGCGCGCGCTCAGGCCGTCGAAATCAAAATCGTAATGTTGCAGGCGCTCGCTGAAATCCATAGACATCCTGAATGAGAACCGATTCGCGGAATGCTCGGTCGCCGCGTTTCTATGCGACGCGCGCCCCGCGTCACGAACAGCTGCTGACCGGATTCGGGCACTGCGCGTCGGGCGCCAGCCAGCCCTGCACCGCTTCGCCCTCGATGCTCGTGCCTTCAATATACGCCCACTCCGCGCGACAGCCCAGAATATTCACGGCGTCGTACGGCGTGAGACGGTCCAACTCCGCGCCATCGGGACCGGCGAAAACCGGAACGCCGGATGTCGTCCCCGGAGCCGCGACGCTTCCGGGCTCCGTGCCGGTCACGAGATAACCCGCGGCGATCCAGCCAGCGCCCTGGCCTTTGTGCACGGTGAAGAGCGTCTCCTCTTCGACCGAAACCGCCCGCACAATGCGCAAACGTCCGGCGGAAAAGCCGGTGATCGTTACAATCGATTCGGCCGGCAATCGCGTGATTTCCAGCTCCGGACTCAATCCCTGCACGACCACGCCTTCCGCGGCGGCGACGTAGCCGGCCAGACTGCAGGCTTGCACCGCTTCGGCCGTAGCCGCCACCGCCGAAGGAGTTTCCGACGCCTGTTCTGGAGCGGGATCGCAGGCGACCAGGCCGAATGCAATCAAAAGCGATGCGATGCGAACTACTTGCATACGATTAAACCTCATTGCAGCTCATTTAACCCTTCGAGGCAGAACCGCGGTTCGAACTTCGCGCAGCGCGCTTTCGAAGCGCGCCGGCTCTTCGAACATCGGCGAGTGAGCCGAATTCTCAAACCAGATCCAGGTCTTGCGCGGCGACCGGAGGCGCTCGAAATAATCGCGACTGAGCTCCCCATCGATCTGGCGATCGTGGCGACCGTGCAGCATCCACACCGGCACGCCCAGAGCCGGCGCTTCGGAAAACAAATCCACCGCCATGAATTCATCCCACACCAGGCGCGCCGTGCGGCCCTGTCCCTGCACAAATGCGACTTTGTCGACTAAGTTGTACTCATCGCAAAATAAGAGCACGGGCAAAAGCGGCGCGATGCTTTCGCGGCCGAACAGCGCCCCGCCCTGCTGCATCACCCACTTCCAGTGGATGGGCGTCTTCACGGACATGTCTTCGGAGGAATACGGCGGCGCCGCGATGGCTTCCAGTTCGGCGACGGCTTCGTCGTTACCCTTCGCGCGCGCCTGTGAAAGCGCCCAGGCGTACGAACGCGCTTCGCTTTCCGCCGGCCGCACGACCTGCCCCGCGTTGATCACGGCGTGATATAAATCCGGACGGGCCTTCGCGGCGAGTATGGCCAGCAGCGATCCCCAGGAATGGCCGAACAGGAAGATCTTGCGTTCCGCGGGAGGCGCCTGGCCGTGAAAGCGGCGGATCAATCGCTCGCTCAGCTCGATCGTATCCGCCACGAAATTTTCGCGCAGACGCATCGCATCCGCCGGAAGCGCCCCTTCGTCTTCGGGGAAGCTCTTGCCGGCGCCGCGCTGGTCCCAGTGCACCACGATAAAATCACGTTCGAGGGCGGCGTTAAACTCGCGCGCGAAGGGCACCGCGGGGCTGCCGGGGCCGCCGTGCAGCCACAGCAAGACCGGCAGATCCGCGCTCGCGCCGCGTACAAGCAAAGCCTGCTCGACGCCTCCGAGTTCAATGCGATCCATCGCCGCGATTTGTCCGGCGGTCTCCGCTCCCGATTCGTCCAGGACCGGCCCGGTGAATTCGCGGTTCGCGATCAATATCGTCGTCGCGCTTACGAAGGCCAGCGCGGCGAAGCCCAGCATAAAGATTCGTTTGATCATAATAATACGCGTTCAGCTTTCGCGCGCTTCTTCGTCCAGAAATCCCGTGAGCGGGCTCGACGCGCTCGCGGTTTTCCATTCGTCGCGACCGCCTCCCGAACCAGGCGGAACCGTTCCTGACTGTGCTGTCGCTCCAGGGTCATTCGCCGGGGCGTCGCCCGCAGGGTCGCGAGGACGTACGACGCCGCCCACTCCATGCAGGCGGCCCAGGCGGCCCGCGATCACAGCCAGCGCGAAGGCCCGGGCGGTGTGCGCTGGCTGATTCGCGACGGCGAGCGCGGTATTGACGAGCACCGCGTCCGCTCCCATCTCCAGAGCTTCGGCCGCGTGCGAAGGCGCGCCCAGGCCCGCGTCGACGACGACCGGCACCCGCGCCTGTTCAATGATAATGGCGATGCTTTCTTTCGTGCGAATGCCCTGGTTCGATCCGATCGGCGAACCGAGCGGCATCACCGTGGCGCAGCCCGCGTCCTGCAGCCGCAGGGCGAGGACGGGATCGGCGTGAATATAAGGCAGCACGTGAAAGCCGTCTTTCACGAGAATCTCCGCGGCCTTCAAGGTCTCCACCGGATCCGGCAAAAGATAACGCGGATCGGGTGTGACTTCGAGCTTCAGCCATTCGCCGCCGCCCAGTTCCCGCGCGAGACGCGCCAGGCGCACGGCTTCTTCCGCGTTGCGCGCGCCGGACGTATTCGGCAAGAGCACGACTCGCGAGCGATCGATGACGGAAATCATATCCTGCTCGTCGACGGGCCGATCCAGTTCGATGCGACGCAGAGCGACGGTCACCATTTCGCTGCCGGATGCGTTGATCGCCGCGGCCATGGCGGCGTTCGAAGAAAATTTACCGGTGCCGACGAAGAGCCGTGAGTGAAAGCGGCGGCCGGCGATCACCAGTGGCTGCGGATCCTGCGCGCTCAGACTCGCCTGCAGGCCTTCCAGTTGCGCCGCCGGATCGGCGTCGCGATGCTGTTCGGAGTGAGCGGACATGAAAGCGTCGAACCGAATACGAATTTCTGCCCTGTATACAGGCAAGGTCCAGAAGTGCGCGGATTCGGTTTCGGGGCCAGTCTGCCAGCCGAAGTCGCCAGAGCAACCAATACTGACCGGCCACTGCCCGGAATTTGGCTTGCCGGACCGCCGGCGACCGCGCTCCCTGATGAGCAAATCCATGCAGGCCGTGCCGTTTACACCCATGCCGATGTTCGGAAACGCCCACGCCCAGACTCTGGGCGGCTATCTAATCGGTCGCATGCCAGGCTATCGTCTGGAGCGCGTCGGCCTGCTCAACGAGACCGCGATCCTGCCCACCCAGGACGGAACCGGCGACTACCTCTTCGTGTATGTCCATCGCTATGTGGATCGCGCGCACCACAACGCCCCGGCGATCGTGCTGCTCCACGGTCTGGAAGGCGACGCCGAATCCGCCTATATGGTGCACCTCGCCGACAAGCTGCTGCGCGCAGGCTTTCACGTCGTGCGCATGAATATGCGCACCTGCGGTCCCGGCGCGAATATCGCGCGTCGCGCGTACAACGCCGCGCTGACCATCGATCTGGAAACGGTACTGGATTACACCCGCCGCCATATTTCGCCGATCGTGGCGATGGCCGGTATCTCGCTGGGGGCGAGTCTGACCCTGAAGCTCATGGGCGAAGACGACTCGGAGCGCGATCGCCAGCGCATCTTATGGGGCGGTAAAAAACGACGGCGGCGACGTACGCCCCCCGCAGACGCCTTCGTCGCCATCAGCCCGCCGCTTGATCTGTATCTGTCGTGCGAATTGCTCGATTCACCGGGCAACCGCATCTATCGCTTGAATTTTTTGACGGAGATCAAAGCCCGGGCCCGCCGCGGAAAATACCCCGATCATCCGCCAGGCCCCGAACTCGAACAGGAGCTCGCACAGATTAAAACTTTCTTCGACTTCGATCATCGATTTGTGGCGCCGGCGGCCGGCTTTCGCGGGGCGGTCGAATATTATCTGGCGGCTTCTTCGCAGCAGTTTATACCGACGATCGAAGCGCCGGGGCTGGTTCTGCACGCCCGCGACGATCCATTGATTCATACGTCCGGCTGGGATACGACCGACTGGGACGCCGTGCCGAATATCACCGCGCACGAAACGCGCAAGGGCGGACACGTGGGCTGGCTCGCGCGCAAGCATCCGTTTTTTCCGGACCGCCGCTGGATGGACTATCGCGTGCTGAATTATCTGACTCATTGGCGCGACGCGGTGCAATGACGATCGCGCCGTTCGATCAATCGTCCGAATTCGAAGCCCGGCGGATATATGCGTGGGGCTGGTTGCGTTTGCCGTTCCAGATGTCTACGGCGTCACGAAAATTCTGCGAATCGAAATCGTAGGGTTCGCGCGTTCCTTCGAAAATTCCGTAATCGAAAATCTCGCCGAAGGCTTCGTAGGCGAGCGGAGTCAGCCGGGCGGCGATCACGCGATCCGCTTTATAATGCGGACTCGCTTCGCGGCGTTCCGCTTCGAAGAAGTACAGTAGAGCGTCAGGCGTTCCAGCCGGCTCCCAGGCGAATGCGGCGGCCGGCGGCAATATAATCGCGACGGCCGCCTGGTCCGGCGGCGCCTGCGTATATACGGGCCCGAAACTTTCCGCACGCAGCGGGCGCAGCAAGAGATAGCGGCCTCGTCGTTCCAGACGGCCGAATTCCCGATAGCCCCGGGTCAAAACCTCGCGGCCCACCTGCTCGCGATATAGATGCGTTTTCGTATAAGCCAGGCCGTCGCCGCCGGCCAGCCGGCGCGCAATCGAAAGCGTTTCGGAACCGATCGAATGCGCGCGCGGATTGCCGACGCCGTAGCGCGAATCGACCAGGCGGCTCCAATCGCCCGTGAATTCGCTGTCCGGGAGAACGCTTTCGACTCCAGCTTCGATTCCAGATTCGGAGCGATCCCCCGCGATTGCACCGGAAGGCAGGCGGGTCGTCCAACCCGGGCGGGCGCTGCAGGCCGATACGAAGAGCGCGGCGACAACAGGAAAACTAATCCAGCCCGGCCCGGAGCGTGGGAAAGCGAAGCGGCGAAGCGTAGCGATCAACGCACTCCTCGAAACTGAAAGCGGGCCCGGCCCAGACGCAGTTGATCGCCGTCGCGCAGAGCCCGCGGTCGCAACAGCTTGCGGCCGTTCAGGTACACGCCCCCCGCGCTCAAGAGATCGTAGATAATAAAACGTTCGTCGACCCGTTTGATCTTCGCGTGCACCGCGCTGACCGTGTCGTCGCGCAGCGGAATATTCGCCCAGCGGCCGCTGCCGATCACCGTCGTTTCGAGAAAGAGATCGTATTCGCGATTGCTTTCGCCTCCGCGCAGTTCCAGGATCATCGAAGCCCGGCGGTACTTCACGCCCTGGCGCACGGCCATCTGCGTCGTACGATAAGTGTATTCGCGCATATAGAGCGTGCGTTCGTCGTCCATTAAAACGCCGGCCGGCTCTCCGTGCGAAACCACTGTACCGGGCACGACGTCCTGATGACCGGCCAGCAAATAAGGGGCGATGTCCGGCGCGTCTTCGGCACCCTCTTCGCGATAAGACGCGGCCGTCGCGGCGACGTCCCCGTCCGCACTCTGCGCGGGCGAATCGCCGGAGTCGCCGGCGCCGGAGCCCAGCGGCGGGATCCTGGTTTCGCGCACCGGAGCCAGGCTGCGCTCGCGCGAGCGATTCAGGAGCCAGAAGATCAGCATCAGCAGAATGCAGATCAATAATACCAGGACGAAGAGCAGACCGTTCAGCGTAAACAGCTGCATCTGCCACCAGCTCCAGAACGGCACGCGATAGTCGAAGACGTTTGCGTACTCCGAACCATTCGCCAAAAGCGCGATGCGCTGGCGGACCTTCGCGCCGGGATAGACGTCGCCGTGAACGGCGGCCGGGCTATCGTAGGCGATTTCGTAATACGCCCGCGGCAGACGCCGGAATTCGCGCAGGAGATCGGCCGACTCATCGCTGCCCGGATTCGTTAAGAGTTCTCCGCCGGTGATTAAGGTCAGTCGTTTTAGCAACCGCGGCTGGCTGTTTTTCGACCTGCCGTACAATCCCACGTAAATCGGAATGCTCATCCGGCGGCCGAGTTCGCTCAGCTTGAGACAGTCCTCATCGTTTAAGAAGCTGTCTTCGTCGCGCGCGTCCGTCAACAGCAGCACCATTGTACGCGATTCGCCGGCGGGCGGTCGATTGAAATCGGCGGCGCTGCGGTTCAGGCTGCCGAGCGCCTTCTGCGCCGTATACAGACCGCTATACAGCGTATCGAAAACCCGCGTGATCTTGCCCTGCCGTTTGATCGCGCTCAGTTTGCGCTCCAGCTTGTCTTTATCGCCGGTGAATCCGCTGAGCAACTGCGGTTCACCCGCGAAACTGTAGAGCGCCATGCGATCGCGAGACCCCAGACCCGCTGCCAGGCTCCGGGCGGTGCTGAGCGCGGCGCGAAAGGCCTTCGCCGGCATGGACTTCGTCGAGTCGACGATCACGACCAGATTCAGGCGTTCGGCTGCGACCCGGATCGTGCGCAGGGCGGGCGCGCGAGCTGTCGCACTGGAATTTGCAGGGCTTTCGGCTGCGCCTGCGGCATCGCGATTGTTAAAGACCGGCCACTCGATGTCGCCGTAGGCTTCCGATAGCCGGAAGGCAGGCGCGTCGTCCCGGGCAACGAAACGCGGATACGGCGAAGCGGCGCTGAACATCACGCGGACCCGGGGATAATCGGCCAGGTCCACGTCTCGGATCTCGACGGGTGCCAGTTCGCCGGAGGCCGCAGCGTCGCTCTCCAGTGGGGCAGCATGCAAAGCGCCCTTGCCCGGCTCGGCCGAGAGGCCCCCTGCGGCGGCGAGGCAGCCGGCAAAAATGATCGCGATGACTATCAGGGCGCGGAATGCGCGCGCCAGCGGCCGTACATGAGGATTCCGATATTGCATACGAGTAGCCTGTACATTATCGGCCGGCCGGCGGCTTCTCTCCAGCCGGATTTGCGCCGGCTCAATCGCGGTCGGACGCGGGGAGGCCTGCGCCAGGGGCCTGCGCCGGCGGTCCGCCCGGCGGGGGCTGCTGAACGCCGGGGGTCTGGCGCGGTCCGGGCGGCCGTTGACGGAACTCGCTGTAGAGATGCGCGTGATAGATCGCCAGGGCGATGCTGCCCACCGCAAGAATCGAAACCGCCAGCCGCACATTCGAGCGCGAATACGGATCGATCTTCGCCCACCATTTGCGATGAATCCAGCCGAAGGCCAGTACTCCGAGATAAACTCCGGCGACGGCGTATAAGACGACAAGTACCATTCATTCACCTTCCGACGCGATGCGCGCGAGATGCGCGGCTCCGACCGGGCCGGCCAGATCGCCGAGTTTCGCAAGCTGCAGTTCCGGCGGCGAGCCGATCGTATGCCGCTTGAGATGTTTGCGAATGACCGGCAGCAGGTGCTCGCCCATCGCTTCCATGATTCCGCCGCCCAGCACGACGAGTTCCGGATCGAGCAGATTCGCCGACTGAGCGATTCCCGCGCCCAGGTATTTGCAATAGTGCTCCTGCAGGAGATCCACGCAAAAACGATCGCCCGCCTCGTAGGCTTTTTTCAGCGACGACGATTTGATCGGAACCTTGTTCAGGTTGTATTTGATAATATCGCGCAACAGAGTTTTTTTACCGCTCTCGATGCGTTCGCGTACGCGACGATTCAGAGCCCACTTGCCGATATAGGCTTCCAGCGAACCACGCACCCCGGGATCCATCTTGCGGCCGCCGAGCCGAATCACCATATGGCCGACTTCGCCCGCGCCGCCGCGCGCGCCGGTGATCAAACGCCCGTCCACGACCACCGCGCCCCCGATGCCCGTACCGCAAAAATAGGCGAGCGCGTTCTGCGGTCGTTCGTCGTCCGGATAACGCGAAAGCTCTCCGACCAGACCGGCGTTGACGTCATTGATCAATACGGCGGGTAGTCCGCCGCGTTTGAGATCGCGCAGTGGATGTACGTTGCGCCAGCCCAGATTCGGCGCGATCTGCACCCGACCTTCGCCGCTCAGTACGACTCCCGGAACGCACAGGCCCGCCGCCGCCAGACGGTAACCGCGCTCCCGGAGCCCGCGTTCGATTCGCTGTAGCTGAGCGCTGATGCGCGCGACGACGTGTTCGTAACCGCCCTTCGCTTCGGTATCGACTTTATCTTCGATGAGCGCTTCGCCCGCAGCGTCGAAGGCGCACGCGTTGATATTGCTGCCGCCCAGATCGATGCCCAGATAGGCCGGCGGCCCGCCGCTTTCGTCCGGGATCGCATCGGCGGCGTTATCGGCCGGAGGCCGCTGCTTTTCCGCTGGGGACTTCACGTTTGCTCTCAATCGATATCGAAGAGCGCCTTCTCGGTCATCGCGCAAAAGATCTGACCGATCATGATGTGGCACTCCTGCACTCGCGAAGTTTCGTCGTGCGGTACGCGAACGCAAACGTCGATCGCGTCGGAGATTTCGCGCAGCGCCCGTCCGCCGTCCGCGCCGGTCAAAAGCACGGTCGCCATTTTTTTCGCGTGAGCGGTTTTCAGAGCTTCGATGACGTTCGTCGAATTACCGGAAGTTGAAATCGCGAGCAAGCCGTCGCCTTCGCGACCGAGGCCTTCGATCTGACGGGCGAAAACCAGGTCGAATCCGAAGTCGTTGCCGCCGGCGGTAATGGCGCTCGAATCCGCCGCCAGCGAAAGGGCCGGCAGCGAGGGCCGCTCCGGGGTCGCGCGATAGCGCACCAGATACTCGGTGGCGATGTGCTGGGCGTCCGCCGCTGAACCGCCGTTGCCGCACATGAGCAGCTTGCCGCCGGAACGCAGGACTTCAGTCAATCGCTCGCCGCCGCGCACAACATCGTCCAGGGCCGTCGCCAGGAGTTTTTGTTTCGCGTCAATACTGCGCTGAATATGAGCCTGCACGAGATCTCGCATTCCCCACAGCTTTCCGGCCCGGCCCCTGTCCGACAACCAATATTCGGCCTGCAGACCAAAGGTCTGCTTGCTGTCTTCAGTGCGCGGGTAAATCCAACTTGCTGAATGCGATTTGCAGGCAAATGCTGACATATGGCTTATACGGATTATCCTTTCTTCGAAGTCGAAAAGAACCCCGATACGAGAGTCGCGCATCTCTACCTGAATCGCCCGGCGGCGCGCAACGCCATGAACTGGCCGTACTGGCGCGACCTGCCGTTGATCGTTGCAGAACTCGAAGCGGATCCGGAAGTGAGGGTCGTCATTGTGGCGGCACGCGGGAAGTCATTTTCAACGGGACTCGACCTGGTCGATTTTTTCGAACAGAAGCAGTCCACGTTTCAATCCGAAACCGCCGACGGCCGCGAAGAGCTGTACAAAATGATTCTGGAAATGCAATCCGGCATGAACCGCATGGCCGAAGGTCAGAATATTTATATTGCCGCCGTGCATAAACACTGCATCGGCGGCGGCCTGGATTTGATCGCCGCCTGCGATATTCGGCTGGCCTCCCGGGACGCGAGCATCTCGCTGCGCGAAGCGAAAGTGGCCATCGTGGCCGACATGGGCAGCCTGAATCGTCTGCCCGGAATTATCGGCATGGGTTATACCCGTCTGATGGCTTATACCGGCCGCGACTTCAGCGGCGAAGAATGCAAAGCAATGGGGCTGGTCGAAGAGGTTTTCGAAAACCAGGCCGAGCTGATGGAAGGCGCACGCAAACTGGCCGAAGAGATATCAGCAAATTCTTCGATCGCAGTCCGTGGATCGAAGCAGGTCCTCAATTATGTGGCGGACCATTCCACGGACGACAGCCTGAAGTACGTGGCGGCCTGGAATGCGGCCTTTCTGGATAGCAAAGACCTGCGCGAAATGTTCGCGGCCTTCACCGAGAAGCGCCGGCCAAAATTTCAATAAGTTACATTAGAGGGCCGGTTGGGAACCAGCCGAAGTTTCAGTGAAGGCGAGATGTTGGCCGGCTGAGAGCCGGCCGAAGTTTCAATAGGGTATAGCGGTAGGCCGGCTGAGAGCCGGCTGAATCCCTGAACGTTTTCAGCTATAACGCATATTGCCGCTGAGGCGTGCTCGATACGCGATGTCGATCATGGGCGCGACGATATCGCCCTGCACGATACAGTCGTCAACCAGCTCGATCAGTTCGGACGCCGTTGCATTGCCCTGAAGCGTTCCGATTACCTGCAGGATATTGCAGTCGATATTCGCCTGCACGGTGCAGCCCTTGCTGATTATGACGGTTTTCCCGGGAGCGCGCAGTTCGTCGGTCACGACATCTCCGTCGATAATCAAATTCGTATCAGATACGACCTGATTGTTTTTTACGTGGAGGGTTCCACCAATATGATTTTGCCGTGCATCAAGCGCCATAACCCAACGTGAACCCGGGTTTGATTTTTGGAAAGCTTTTTTGAAATTCGGGGCGAGGCCCAGAATGCCCGCAAAAGGCCCGTGGCACGCGTTCCACGCGTCAGGCGCTGGCGAGACACCCGTTGGCGCCCCTGGCCGTGCTCTCCGGAATCCCGTCAGTAATTCCCCGGCAAACTATTATAGAAGAAAGCTCATTACCTGGAAAATTATGTCATTTGAGAAATTCCTGGGTTTCGGGCTTGACACTTTTCTCACCTGGTGGCCTGATCAAAACGTCGATTAAATCGGCGAACGGAGGTTCCAATGCCACCAGTATCACCCGCTGCCGCGTCGAGTTCTACGAATTCCGCAAAGCAGCCGACGGTTTCGCGCCTGCTTCGGGGCACGAGCCGTTTCATTTACGCAATCCTCGCTGGAACCAGCCTGGTGTACCTGGCGGTGGTTCTGAACAAGATCTTCGTGGCATTTCACTTCGTTCCCCTGGCGGAAACCCACCAGTACATCGCACAATTACTCTCCTCGTACGTCCTGCCGCTGCTCGCCGGCCAGGCGGTGTTCTTCCTGGCCGTGTATTTCGAGTGGCAGCGCAAAAAAAAGGCGCTCTTAGAAGCCCATCGGCAGGAGCTGAATCAGGCCCGCCAGGAGGCCGCGCTGCAGTCCACGCAGAATATGGTCGGCTTCATCTCCGAACACGTGACCGCGAACAACGCGGAAATCCTGAAATGGGTTCAGTTTCGTAAAGGGCAGAAGCAGCAGGTCTCAGAGCGCGTCGAGCGGGCCAGCCACAGCATCGCCCGGGCCATGCAGGCACTGACCGAGCTCGCGTTCGTTTACCCCTACTCGCAAAAATCGGTTCAGCCGCAGCCCGTCGCGCAGTCGACCGCGGCTCCGCTGCTCGCTTCCGGCGTTTCGACCAAGCAGGGGCGCTCCGGCGCGGGTGCTCCAGACTGAGCTGAGCCGCCTGGCGTCCTGTTTCGTCTTTTTCGTTCGTATCGCTGTATGAACGCGCGGGCCCCGTCGCACCCGGGTGCACCGGTCCCGCACGCACCTGCTTTGAATCTACTCGTCTAACGGGCTACACTCTCTCCAGACTTTGAGGTGCCTGACAGACCATGACGAACTCACAAGCAGAACCCGACCAATCCAGCCCGACCCCGAAACCCGCCGCAACGGCCCAAAACCCGCTGGCCATTCTCTTCGGCGCACTCGGTCTCGCCTTCGCCTGCGATCATCTCTTTTACGGGCACCTGCCCGGCATATCCGTCGCGATCTTTTGGGCCGTCTACGTCGCGGTTTTCACCGGCATTGCGCTCCGTAACGCGATTCGCATCCGCTTCGCGAATCTATGGCCGCTGCCGTTCTTTTTCTTTTTCGCCGCGATGGTCGCCGTACGCGAAAACGAATTCCTGACTATCGTCAACGTACTGGCCGTATTCTCGGGCGTGATCTTTTTACCTTTTTATATTGCGGCCGGTTCCCTTAATAGAATCGGCCTCTTGAGCGGCGCGGTGATTCCCGTACGGGTCGGCTGGGCTACGATCTTCGCCGGAGTTCATTTACGCTCCCAGCTCAAAGCGAAACGCGAGCGCGACGCGGCCGAACGAGTCGCAAAAGGCGAAGACGGCGCGTCGCCGGGCGCAGGCGGAGCGATTTTCGCGCACTGGGGCGGAGTGTTGCGCGGCGTTCTGCTGGCGCTCCCGGTGCTCCTGATTTTCGGGGCTTTGCTGGCTTCCGCCGACCAGATCTTCGCCGAGACTCTGGCGCGCATCTTCTCGGTGGAAATTCTCGACTGGATTCTTCGCACAATCGGCAGCACATTCCGTATCGCCCTGCTCGCCTGGTTCGCGGCCGGCGCGCTGGTCTACGCCTTATTGCAACGGCCCGGGCAACCGGAGACGACGCCCTTCGAAGACGATATTCACGGCATGACGAAGATGCTCGGGCTGGCCTTCGTGGAAACGGTTACAGTCCTGAGTCTGGTCAATCTGCTGTTCGCCGGTTTTATTTTTATACAGCTGGGTTATCTCTTCGGCGGCGTGGAGTATTTGGCGACGACGAAGGATTTCAACCACGCCGACTACGCGCGCAGCGGTTTCTTCGAGCTGGTGATTACTGCGGTGCTGGTTTTGATTTTCGTGCTGGCCGCGCAACGCCTGAGCAAACGAGAAACCGGCCGCCAGGAGCGCTGGTTTCAAATTCTGACCGCGGTGCTGCTGGCCTGCGTTTTGGTGCTGCTGATTTCGGCTTATCGTCGCATGGCGCTCTATGAAGCGACCTTCGGTTACACCGAACTGCGACTGCTGGTGTACGTGTTTATCGCCTGGCTGGCGGCCCTGCTCTGCTGGAAGATCGGCGCGATTCTGCTCGGTCGCCCGCAGTACGCGGTTGCGGGGATGGTCGGAGCGGCTCTGGGATTTTTAACCACGATCAACGCGATCAATCCCGACGCCTTCATCGTCGCCCGAAATGTAGACCGCCAGTTGAACCCGTCCACCGAACAGCTCGAGCAAGAACAAAGACAACTCGATGCCATGGAAAGCGCCAGTGGGTCCCGCTCGCTCGGCCTGCGAATCGAACGCGATACCTTTCTGGATGTTTCCTATCTCGATTCGCTTTCGAACGACGCCGTACCCGAACTATTGAACGCAATGGAACGTCTAAAGGCCGATCCGGCCGCAAGCGCCCGCATCAAGCTGGGGCTTGAACGGAGGCTTGCGGAGCTGCGAGAGCAAGAGAGCCTGTGGAAGCTGGAAGCCGATCCACGCCCCGGTTGGCAGTCCTGGCACTATGGGCGGGCGCGCGTCCGAGCGGCGCTCGACGCGTTCGCCGAATCGGAGGGGTTGAAAGGAATTCATGAAGGTGGAAATCCCCTGAAATCCGCGTCCCCGGCGCCGATATTGTAAACGGGAAGCGGATGCTTCCCGTCGGGCGGACCCGGCTCACAATTCAGGAATAGACGATTATGATGCACCTCCCTTCGCGTACGACAGATCTCAGTATTCGCTTCCCCGGCGCCGCGCTGACATGCCTGGGGATCATGGGCCTGGTCGCGCTCTTCGGCGCCGGCTGCGGGCCGCTGCCGGCCGAACCGAGACGAACGGAACCACAGGAAAGCCCGGCGCCGAAAGCGGCGGAAGAGACTCAGGGCGCCGAAGCGGAACACAAATGCGAGAAGCTCAAACCGGGTGCGCCACGCCGGAAATGCTTCGAACGCGAATTTGAAGCGGCCGATCGCGAACTCAACGCCGTGTACAAAAAACTCCGCGCGAAGCTGCCGGAAGCGGTGCGCACCGACCTCAAAGACAACTCGCGCGGCTGGATTCGCATGAAAGAATACAACTGCGAGTTTCAGTCGGAAATGGTACAGGGCGCGACGTATGAGGCGCGCCGTACGGAATTCTTTCGTTGCGCCCTGGACTATACGACCGATCGCACCGACTATTTGCGCCGGGCCTTTGGTCGAAAAGGAGTCAGTTCCGGCGTCGCGGGAGACTACGACGATGGATTCTGGGGCAGCCTGGAATTCGAAGCAATCGCCAAAAAACCCGGCGTCTATCGCTTCTTAATCGAAGTCGTTCGGGGACCGACGGCGCACATCGGCGAAATCGAAGGCGAGGTCGCGATCAAAGCCGACGGAAGCGGAGTCTACGCCGAGCGCCCGGAATGCGGCGGCCCCCCGTCCGATCCGGCCAGCGCGAATCCTGCGAACACCGGCCCCTGGGGCGGCCAACCCTGCTGCCGGCTGGATTTTCGCCTGCGAAATCAGGGCGGATTTCATACTATTGAAGTCAAAGAGACGAAGTGCGGCTACTATCACGGCGCGCGGGCTTATTTCGACGGGCTCTATCGCAAAGTGAAATGAGCGCCCGTACTCTTCCGCTAACGCTCGACGATCGCAATCAGCTTGCGCCCGCCCTGCGCCGTAAGCGACTCGTCGCGATCATCGTCGGTGCGCTGACCGCGGCTGGATTCATTCTGGTATTTGAGGGTTTTCGAAGAGCCGACGACGATGCGCTCTGGCTGGGCGGCGGCTATCTTTTGTTCTTCGGCGCCCTGGCGTTCTTTACGATTCGGGACGCGCTGCGACTGCGCGCCGACCTGGATCGCAGCCGCAAGGTGGCATTGACCGACGCGGTACTGGAACGCAAAATCGAGCGTTCGAATTTTCCGACGGGAACACGCTATTATTTTGAGATAAGTCATCCGAGCATGCCGGAGCCGTTTGAAATCCGGGTCGAACGGGATGGCTTTCAGGATTTCGAGGAAGGCGACGGGCTGGAAGTCGAACTGGTTCCAAATTCGGCCATTCCGCTGAGCGTGAATATCACGCCGGTCTGAGGCCGGCGGCCTGGAATTTCGCTCAATATTTCGAGGAATCCACCGATAGGTATCCGGAACGGATCTCATCTGGACTATAAAAAAAATCCCGGAGCGGAGCTCCGGGATTACGCTGGTTTTCAGGTCTTTCGCGAACTCCGCAAAAGCCTTTCTTTATACACCGGTGGGATTCGTTCATTTGTCATTATAAACTATTAACAGAGCTAATTCCTGTAAGCTCCGCGAAATTTATCGCAACAAATGTAAGATCCCCTGCGGACGCACACCCGCCTGCGCGAGCATTGCGATCGATGTCTGGGATAGAATCTGTTTCGTGGTCAGCGCGACCATTTCTTCAGCCATATCCGCATCCCGGATTCGCGATTCAGAAGCCTGCACATTTTCGTAAGCGTTCATAAGCCCACGACTGGCATGCTCCAATCGATTCGCGTATCCACCAAGATCCGCACGTTGTTTCATGATGATCGAGAGAGCCTCATCGGCCCGCGAGATCGTATCATTCGACAGTCCCGGCGTCGAAACACTGACCATCCGGTCGACATCTCGCAGCTTCAGCGCGGCGGCCGTCATCGTTCCGATGAACACCCGCTCGCGCTGATTCGCGTTGGGTCCCATGTGAAAGTACATGGAAGCCACCGCCGAGTTGCGCCCGAATTGACCTAATAGCAGCTGATACTGGTTGAATTCCGCTTGCGAGGCCACCCGATCGACTTCGTCGACGAGCTGCGAAACTTCCACCTGAATCATCTGCCGGTCTTCATTGTTGTAAATACCATTCGACGATTGAACCGCGAGAACGCGGATCCGCTGAATGATATCCGACGTCTGCGCCAGAAAGCCCTCGGTGGTTTGAATCATGCTCAAACCATCCTGAGTGTTACGCTCCGCCTGACGCAGGCCCTGGACCTGTGTACGCATCTTTTCCGACACCGCCAGTCCCGACGGATCGTCACCGGCGCGGTTGATCCGCATACCGGACGACAGATTCGCCATGGACTTGTCCACTGCCGACTGATTGAACTTTAGAGCGCGGTGAGCATTCACTGCGCTCATGTTGTGATTGATTATCATCCTGCACTCCTTTTGCTTCTCTTTTAAGCCTCGCATCCATGCGAAGCGACGGCCTTTCGCGCGAGTGCTCACGCGAAAGACAGAGAAAGCAATCCCAGGCCTCAGGAGCTTCAGCTCCAGAGGCCGCAAGTCCGCCGAAGGCGGACCCAGGAACCCCGTTGAGAGACCTGGACCTTGCATTCTCCCCCCGGACGGCAACCGGCTACCGGCCGAAGAGAGAACGCAAAAAGCTATGTGCAGAATAATAACGGACCATACCGGCCTTCCGGCCGGGCCCGCTGTTCAATCCAATCAGTCCGTTTGTCTGTGTCCGACTATCCTCCCCTTCAAGGCCCGCAGGCCCGGAAGCGAATCCACACGGGCTCAAGATATTCAGCGAAAGGTCGATGAATGCTATGAGCCGCGAGGCTTCGTATTACTTCAGCTTACGAAACTGCTTATCTCAAGAGCTGGAGTACAGACTGAGGACGGATGTTGGCCTGAGCCAGCATCGCCGTTCCGCTCTGAACCAGAATCTGGTTCTTGGTGAACGCCACGGATTCTTCGGCCATATCCGTATCACGGATGCGGCTTTCGGACGCCTGGGTATTCTCGTACGCGGTCATAAGACCTTTCGCCGCATGCTCGAGGCGATTGAAGTACGCTCCCAGATCCGCGCGCTGCTTGTTCAAACGATGCAGAGCGTTATCGACGGTGCCGATCGCGTCGTTGGCCAGAGCCATCGTCGAAAGGCTGACCATAGAACCGTCCACGCGTCGCAGATTCAGCGACTGAGCGGTCATGGTGCCGATAAACACACGTTCCCGTTGATGAGCGTTGGGACCGATGTGAAACCACATCGAAGATTCCCGCGATCCCCGGGCGAAATCGCCGAGTAGCAGGCTTTGCTGGTTGAACTCCGCCTGGGATGCAATCCGATCGACTTCGTCAATCAGCTGCGATACTTCCACCTGGATCATCTGGCGGTCCTGAGCGGTGTAAATACCGTTCGCGGACTGCACGGACAGAACCCGAATGCGCTGGAGCACATCGGCGGTTGAAGCGAGATATCCCTCGGTGGTCTGAATCAAGCTCATGCCGTCTTCGGCGTTTCGAGTCGCCTGGCGCAGGCCCTGAATTTGCGAGCGCATTTTCTCGCTCACGGCCAGTCCGGACGCATCGTCTCCGGCGCGGTTAATCCGCATGCCCGAAGAGAGCTTCTCCATGTTTTTGTCCACCTCGGTGTGCTGGAATTTCAGCACCCGATGGGAGTTGATCGCGGAGAGGTTATGGTTGATGATCATTCGCGTTTCCTCCTTGAAACGTGATCGATGTTCCTCGGGTTACACGAACGTCTCGCGAAGCGCCCTCGAATCTACAGGCATCGCCTGCGAATCCAGAACGGCTCGCGTCGCCGTCAGAGCTTTCGCTCTCACGAGGTCATAACGACCAGGCGGGATGTTGGCCCGCCCCGCAAGACCCCCGTCGCAAATGCGCCGCGGCTCTTGCTGTGGTGTAACTAAATCTTTCTGTATATAGATCCCAAGCGGGCCCGAATCCATTCGGGTACACCTGGACCTGGTTTATTACGGTTTAGATCGGGAGGGGGAACGGGGAACTTAATAGCCGGGAGAGAAAAAAGGAACGTCCCCGCAAAAAAAATCGTCAATTTTCTTGCGGGGCTTTCGCCCGGTGCAGCGTCGCGGAATCTGGAGCAGACCCCGCAGATAGCCCGGGAGGGGGCTGTACGCGCTTGTGTGTCATTGTGTCTGGTTTCTACATATGTCTTTCGGGCGATCAGGTCGCCCGTAGTATGTGGATATCATCGGCAGATCGGGCCAGGGCTTGAGGAAAAAAAGCAGCGCCGGATCCATGGGGCGGCTGCTTATGGTTCCGGCCGTTCAAAGCACCTCCGATGGGAATACCTTCGGCCCGGCGGGGAGCTTTTCCACGCTCAGCTCGCGCACGACGCTGCCAGAGCGTTCCGATTCGACAATCACCCGGGCCGAACCCGACGACCCGGTCGATTTGATCCAGAACCCGATGGAACCTCCGACCAGCGCCAGAGTCCTGGGCCCGATGACTTCGATCGGGCCTTCCGTTGATACGCGAAAGGCGTCGTGTCCGTAGACGAGATCATTGCCGTTGCGATCCGCCAGGCGCACCACGCAGCGGGTTACATCGTACGTATCGGCTTCCCGCAGAGCGTTCGCGTCGAGTTCGACGGACAGTACGGGCGTCGAATCCCCGCGATCGAATTCGATCTGTGCCAGGCAACGCCCTTCCGACCAGCCTTCGAATCTATACGAATCCGCCGCTCCCCCCCAGCCGCCGAAATATTTCGTGTACAGGTCTTCGCCGTGCTGAAAATTCATACGATTCTTCACAAACAGCCAGCCCATCTTGAGGCGGTCCAGCAGGCCCAGATCGAAACCTTCACGACTGACCTTCGTCAGCAGTTCTTTCACGATACGCGCGTCGCGCCGGGAAAACGATTCGTTTTTCTCGATCGCGTCACCGATGAAATCGTCGATGATCACCGGCGGTTGCGGCAGGTGCGGATAGAGGTCCGTTCGCGGGAAGAATTCGCGAACGAACTCGCCGCCCTTGTACAATTTTACCGAGTCCAGATTTGTGAACACATACACATCGCCCAGCAGCGAGTGCGCGTTTTCGCCGATATTCATAGAGCTGGCCACCTGCATCACCGGACGTTCTCCGGACTGGGCGGCATAGGCGGCCGCGGCGATCTTGGGAATGCGAAACATATCCATCACGCCGTGATAGCAGATCATATCCCCGCTGCCGAAATCGCGGTGCGTATTATAATCGAACATGCACCAGCCGATCGCTCCGGCGATTTCGTCGTCGGCGTAGGCCGCGTCCAGAACCGCGAGATGGCGTCGCGCCTGCTCGCAGCGATGTCGCTCGTCGTCGTATTTTTTCGTCGGAAACATATGCCCGTTGTGTTCAGTCACCAGATACGGCGCCCGCCGGCCCATCACCCTCCGGGGCTTTTGCAGGGCGATATTGTCGCCGGAGTGTCCGAAATCGTTATAGGTATATACGTCTTCTAAAAGCCGGCTGTTTTCAAAGCAGCGCACGCCGCCCGTGGGCCGGGTCGAATCCAATTCGCGGGCGAGCGCATTGGTTCGTGCATACAGCTCGTCGTCGTCCTGAGATTCGTTGACGCGAACCCCCCACAGGATGATCGAAGGATGGTTGCCGTCATCGAGTATCATTTCTTCGATATTTTGCAGCAGCACCCGTTTCCATTCTTCGTCGCCGATATGTTGCCAGCCCGGAATCTCTTCGAAAACCAGCAACCCCAGCTCGTCGCAGCGATCCAGGAAGTGACGGCTTTGCGGATAATGAGCGGTGCGCGCGATATTCGCCCCCAGTTCGAATTTTAAGATTTCGGCGTCGCGACGTTGGGCGCTGGCGGGCATGGCGTAGCCCACGTACGGAAACGACTGGTGGCGATTGAGACCGCGTAGTTTCAGCTGGCGGCCGTTCAGGAAGAATCCGTTCGTGCGAAACTGCACCTCGCGAAATCCGAAACGATGCAGCGACTCATCGAAGATTTTCGCGGCGGAGGTCTCGGGCTTGAGGCGAATTCGCAGTTCGTACAAATTGGGAGCGTCCGGATCCCACAGCCGCAGACCATCGGCCGGTTCCAGCGCCAGGACGCAGTTCCGGAGCTGGAGCCCGCTGGCCCCGTCCAGTTCCAGATCCTCTTCGAAAGACTGAACGCTGCGCCCGTAAAACAGCAACTCAAACTCACAGCGAATGCGCTCGAGCTCTTCGCCGGCCTTGCACAAGCGCAGGTCCAGATCGAGCGCGGGTCGATTAGAAAGCACGTCCCGGGGCTTGATCAGCACGGATTCGAGATGGGTGCGATGACGGTATTCAAGCTGCACCTCGCGATAGATGCCGCCGTAGGTTAAATAATCGATGACATAACCGCATGGCGGAATATCGTCTCGTTCGCGCGAATCCACGTGAACGACCAACACGTTATCGGCGTCTCGCCGGACCGCCGGCGTAAGATCAACACGGAAGCCCGTATAACCGCCTTTGTGCTCGGCCAAAAACTTACCGTTTAGATAGACCCGGGCGCAGGCCATCACGCCTTCGAAACGCGCGAAGAGCCGCGTATCGTCGTCGAAATCAGCAAGCTGCAACACTTTGCGATAACAGCTTTCGAATTGATAAGTGGTCTGATCGAAATTGTTGAAAGGCAATTCGACATTCGCGTGGGGCAGCTGAACCACGCCCCAGGCCCGGTCGTCGTAATCCGGTTCCAGATACTCCGTCCGAATATCCGGCGCATACCTCCAGTCGAAGTTTAATGGTTCGGTCCGTTGCATACTTGCCGCCGCTCCCCGGGCCCCCGAGGGTCCGATTGCCAGCTCCCGCTCACCTCGGTCACATAACCGACAATTGTCGACTAATTCCGCCCCGGTCAATTCGAAAATGGCCATCGAACCCAGAGTAAGATCAACCAGGCCAACTATTGTTGGTTAATTCTGCGTAACCCCGGACGATCCCAAAAAGCGGTTGCGGGGCTCCGGATTGGAGTTCCACGCTACGGACCAGATTTATGATCAGCTCCATTCACTCGACGATCCTTCTGCTGGCAGCGAGACTGCGAGCCCTGCTCGTGATCGCTTGCGGCCTGGCCTGCGCCTGCGGCACGACCCACGCCGATCCGGCCGGCTTTGCGTTCACGGATCGCATTCACCCCGACCTACCCGAAATGCATTTTCTCCTGACCGCGGGAGCGCGCTCCGCCGACGAAGCCGAAGGCCAGCCGTCGGATACGACGAGTGCAAACCAGGGGATTCAGGAGATTCGCGAAATTCGTATTCAGCAGGACGGCCGGACCGTTCAGACCATCGCGAATTTCGCGGCGCGGCCGATCATCGACGAGGACGAACTGGACGGCTTCGTGATCGAGGACTTAAATTTCGACGGTTATAAAGATCTGCGTTTGATCGAATTCTTGCCGGCGGGTCCGAATATTCCCTATCTGGTCTGGCTCTACCAGCCGGAACAAAAACGCTTCGTCGCGTCCGATCTCTTCGCGGAGATTACGAGCCCCGAAGTGAACGCCGAAAAGCGACAGATCAAAACGCAGTGGCGCGACGGCGCCGCCAAATACGGCACGGATATCTATGAATTTCGCCGCGGAGCTTTGATCATGGTCCGGCAAATCACGAAAGAGTACCTGAACGAATCGCGCTATCGCCTGATCGTGCGCGAACTGCAGGATGTTGAACTGGTCGAGGTCGAAAACAGGATCGTTGATGCCGATCCCGAATCGGAATAGCCAGGAATTCATATAATGATCGGGTCAGCGCGCTTTTTTCAGTATGTGCAGTGATCGCGAAAAAAAATCGCCGTTGGCCGGGTCCCCGGCGCGAAAAAATTGACGTTTGTCTTTTTCTGACCGCAGATTAACGCGCGCTGGTTCATTCGGTTCTTAACGCGTCTGCTCCATCCAGAAGGATGGATCGACTCCGACCCGGCGTCAGGGAATGCATGCATGCCGGCTCGCAGAATTTCGACCAACCACTCCTCAAAGCGTTCAACAAACGCCAGATATCGCCTGCGGCGAAGCGCTACACGGTCGCGATCCATCGCAAAGCCGCAGCTTCTCAGACGCAGCCCCGCCGCTCCTGCCAGAACGGCCACCGAAAACTCCGGCGCCCGGGATTGTAATCCGCGGCACAGCAGCCTGATCAGACAACGCAATGCCGAGACGCTCGCCGCGCTGGAAGTCGCGATTCGCGCCCTGAACAGCCCGCAGGCGCGCAAGAACGAAGACTTCTTGAGCCTCTTCGAATTGTATTTCAGATCACGCGATCCTGCCGTTATTGCACAGGTGCAGTCCAATATAAATGCGGTTTACGCCGGACTGAAAAATCAGGCGGAATTTCGCTGTGCGAAAGCTGCGGATTGTCCGCCGCAGATGACGGCGTATGTTGAACTCAAAGCGCGCGTTCCCTTTCTCGGGAGCATCTTCGGTTACAAACACACCGGTCCGATTCATCTCTGCCCGCAGTTCTTTCGAATGCATCGACATGCGCAGAAAGTCGCCCTGATTCACGAAGGAATGCATCGTTTTCTCGGCTTTCGCGACGACACATACGCGCGCCATGACGTCACGAAACTTCCCATGCAGCGCGCCCTTCGTAATCCGGATAGTTACGCACAGTTCGCGCTGGAACCCACGCTCGCGCGCGTGCTGCGAGCGGGCGGCGGGTCCAGAGCTCCCGGGGCGATGCAGCGGCTGCAACCGCAGCGCGAAAGCACGGACGGCGGCCGCTCACCGATGCAGGCCGGCGGCGATACCACGCCCGTGATTCGCAGGCAGCCGAACAGCGTTCGCCGAATGTCCCGCGTCGAAGAATGTCGCACCGACAGCGACGGCATTCGGGTGCACCAGGCGTTGATGCTGGCCGGCCGCGATCTCGAACGGGCAAGCGCCGCCATGATGAAAGGTCCCTCCGATCCACGGGTACGGGCGGCCCTCTGGCTGATTTTTCGCGACCAATCGCCGGATACCTACAGCCACGCGGTGCGCGTGCTCCGCACGATGCGGCTCATGATCAATCAGACGAACTATTTTTGCGGCTATCGAAACAACCCCTTCAGCCCCTGCTTCTATGTGCGAAACGCGGCCGCCATGCACAACGGCCTGACGGGAAACATCACCTTCTGCATGGATGCGCTGGAAAAAATGGTGCCCTGGCAGGCCGCGAACCTGGCCATACACGAAATATCGCACTTCGCCGCGGACACCGACGATACGGTGTACTTCGTCAACCAGCCGTCGAATCCAGACCTGCGCTGTATGGAAAAATCAGAGGGGGTCGGCGCGTCGGGACAGTCCACGACCGCGGAGCGACTCAGAAGCGCGGATGCGTATGCCTGCCTGGTCTACCAGCTGCTATACCAAAGACCCGGGCGCTTGCAGGAGAATTCTTCGCGGGCTCGCGGCGAAGACCTTCGCATCCTGGCCCCCACGACCCGGGTTCATCTCAATGCGCCTTCCGACGCCAAACCGGAAATCTTTCTGGATGGTACCGAAAACCAGGTTCATCAGACGCGGTGGAGTTTGCAGGACGAGCGCAGTCGCAAATACCCGCTGCGCTCCAATAACTCCGAGCATCCCGGCCGCTGGCACGTCGACAATTTCAGCGTCCTGATTCCGCTGAAGACCCGCGCGAAGCTGCGAGACGCTGATGCGCGCGCGGGCACGCTGACCGCAGAGACTGCGATTACATACCAGGCAAACGACGCCGGCGATCGCAATCTTCCCCGGGACATTATCGCAAAGTCAGTACGATTGCAGTTCACGAAGCGCGACGCAAACGACAGCCTGTGAACGGCGCGAAGCCTCCGCTCTGACTCGACCGCAGACTGCACATACTTACGAGCAAACCGCGAATCTTTTCATAGTCTGCAGATCCGCGCAAAAATCTTCGCGTACCCGACAGCGGCGGAGCCGGCGAACTTGACGCATCCCGGCGGGCGTCGTGTAATTCATCGGAGTTCTTAACCCGGGAGTCTCTGTAATCATGTCGTCCACCGCTCAGTCGCAAGCCGCCCAATCCGCTCCCGGGAACTCAGGCGCTATTCGGCGACAGAATACATCCGCCAGCTCAACGGGAAAAAGCCTGGCCGACGGCCGGGCAGCGCCTTCTGGTCTGGAGTATCCCGGGCACGTCCAGCGTCAGCTGGGCAATGCGGGTATGGCCGCCCTCTGGCAAAGCGGCACGCTCCAGCGTGCGCTCGGAATCCAGGCGAAGATGACCGTCGGAGCCGTGGACGACGAGCTGGAACGCGCCGCAGATGTGAAAGCTGAACAGATCATGAGTATGCGCGACGCCGATAGCGAAGCGACCGACGACGAACAGCTCGCAGGCGAAACGGACCGCCTGCAAATGCATGGCCATCCATTAACGATCTCGCGCATGTACGATCCCGAAGAAGCCCAGGCGAAATTCATTCAGCGCGCCTGCGCGAAATGCGAAGAAGAAGCGCAGACCAAACGAATTCAGCGGGACGCCGTAAGCGATGAGGATACGGCGTACGCGAAACCGATTCAGCGCAATCTCGCGGGCATGGGGGGTGACGCGGAAGAATCTCTGGGATACACCCACGCCTTCGAACGTAGCGACGAAGAGGAGGATCTGGGAACGACGACTTCGTTGTATATGAAAGCGAACGACGACGGCGCGGGTCCGGTTACGGCCGAAGTCGAATCCGGGATCAACAGTCTGCGAAATCGCGGCGGCATATCGTTGCCGGATTCAGAACGCTCGTTTTTCGAACCCCGCTTCGGCCGCGACTTCAGCGACGTTCGTGTTCACACCGGCCCCGACGCCGCGCAGATCGCGCGTTCGATCAACGCCCGGGCCTTTACGATCGGGCGCGACGTGGTCTTCGGCGCGAACGAATATCGCCCGGGAACGACCGAAGGCCGCCGTTTGATGGCGCACGAGTTGACGCATACCGTGCAGCAGGGCGTGGGTAAGGGATTGCAGCGACAGGCGATTCGGCGGCAAGAAAAACTGAGACGCACGATTTCGATCGGAGCCTCAGGGATGAGCTCCATGGGAACCAGATCAAGCGTCACTGGCCCCACTGAAGCCACGGAAGAATATAGCGACGAATTCAAACCAATGGTGGATCCGACTACAGGCGAATGCAAATCCGCTCGTATTCAGGTTCGGGCCACCCACATCGGTGGCGCTCTGTCGACTCTACCAATATGGCACCTGCTTATAGTCCACACCAACCACAATGGATTTCAGACGTTTTATCGAGGCGGACCTGGTAACCGATGCCACCGCGGAGCCTACGGCGGTATACAGGCGACCTACGGAGAGTTTAAACGAGGCACGGTCGATTGGGATCCTTCATCGCCACGCGAGACCGTACTGGAGGGCCCTGAGGCCTGCGATAAGACTGAGTGCCTTGAAACCGAATCGAAACGAATCCAGGATACGTGCACACCGTACAGACCACTCGGACCGAATAGTAATACCTTCGTCGGTACGCTATTGGAGAAATGCAAAATACCCCGAAAGAAACCGGTCTGGATCGCGCCGGGGTTTAATGATCGCAATCTGTAGCGTCTCATATATTCTGTCGAAAATATGAGACCCACGTCAATCATACTGATTCTCATATTAGCCACTCTCGTAACCGGACAAGCAGCGATGGCCGCAACGAATGCAATTCCCTGGCGGGATCTTGGAACCGAAGAAGAAGCCCAGGCCGCAATCACCGCGGTCCTGGGATCTAATTTTTCCCGCGCTGATTGGCGGGCTTTCGTCGAAACCAATGCCCTGGAATGCTTCAAAGAAAACGACAGTAAAATTCTGTGCGTACATCCCGCCCGGGTTTCGTTTCGCCACTGGCTGGTCGGAGTTAAGGCCAGATGGGTGATGGATTTCACCTTCGATAAAGGGGCAGGATCGAGTGTAACAGTCTCCCGCGAGTATACCGGGCTCTAATGCGGCTGCGTTCTCTTTCGCCACTTCACGGGCACCAGTCCCAATTCCCACTTGCCCTCCCCGGCGCGCCGCGACACAATCGCCGCACCCATGTCGCGACTTCGCCTGCGCCTGCTGAATCCAAAGACCGACCTTGACTGGCTGCACTCATTCCTGAAAGACGAAACCCCCGACGGAATCCGACAGTGGGCCGGCAACACTCTGCGGTATCCTATCACCCGCGAACAGCTGGCCGCGCACGCGAAGCGACTGAACGTGAAAATCCCTCTGCGCCGCGCCTACATCGCCCTGGATTCCAGCACGGCCGACGAAACGAAAGCCCGGCTCGCCTACGCCGAACTGTACAATATTAAAGCCCGCGGCTCGGCATTTATCACGCGCATGCTGGTCCATCCCGATCACCGCGGCCGGGGAATCGGCCCCGAAATGCTGCGCTTGATCCTCGCGCAGGGCTTCGAGAAATACCGCCTGCACCGCATCGAATTGAACGTGTACGATTTCAATACGGCCGGCATACGCTGCTATGAAAAAGCGGGCTTTCGCAAAGAAGGGCTGTTGCGGGGCACGACCTTCACCGGCCGCGAATACTGGAACGCGTTTCGCATGGCGATTCTGGAAGATGAGTGGCGGGGTTAATCCGCGTCGATAACGAATCGTTCAGAGGCGGCAAAGCGGCGCACGTCAGTTGCACAGAATATCTTCGTAAGCCAGGCAGGCCAGCAGCGCCGTGCTGAGGGCGTTGTTATTCGCATTCGCCTGGTTTTCGTTGGCCGGATCATTGATCAGGGCCTGCCGGGCGAAAAAATCGGAGGCCGCGGTTACGTAGCAAACGTTCCGGATATCGCGCGCGGTATCGTCGCAGCGCCGGCCGATGTTGGGGTGGACATAACAGTGCGCAATCGCCAGCGATAGCACAACGGCGCACCGCGCAAGCCCCGGAGCGAATCGAAAACGTTTCAAGGCACGCATGGCGTACTTTGTATCCGGCCCGGTCCGCCCGTCAATGCCGATACGACCGGACAGCCGGGAAAAGGCTGAGAACGAAATGCACACGACCGCCCGCCCGGTTTTCACCGAAAACGCGCGGCCGATTGCAGGCCGGCCCTGGCCGCTTTAGCGGCGGCCGGGCCTCAGAAAATATAGCGGGGCTCTTGATTAAGCGCGCTTCTCGAACAAGAGGCCCCCGAGCTCGCTGATCGCTTCGGCGAATTCGAGCAGCTTCGTTCCCGGAATTTCTTCCAGGGTCTCGCCTGTCTGCGTGTTGATCAACGCGACCTGCAGCTTGCCCGTCTCCTGGTGCATGCGAATCTGATAGCGCGAATCCGCGCTGGTCAATTCGGGATGCACGTGTTCGAGCGCCTTAACGGCGGACTCGATGCGACTTCGATTCTCGGGAGTGGCCGCCACGTCCGTGTAGCTTTGCCCCTGGCGTTCCGCGCCGGGATTGGAAGTCGCCGTAGAATCTTGCGACAGCTTCACCTGCGCCGCCTCAATCGCGGCGCCGGCCAATTCCTTCGCGGTACGCGTTACAGCCGCCTGGGTCTCCGTAACCGGAGATTGGCCCATGCCTGCGTGTAATACATCCTTGATCAGGGTGTCCATAGAAGTACCCTCCACATTACCGCAATCGACGATACAGGGAGCGAACTTTAGGTTCCCGGCCTGCCGGCCGAAAAAATTTGCGAAAATATACGAATATTTTCCGGGGAATTATGTCGGATTCCTGCAGGCGTTAGGCCCTCACTCCAGCCCGCGCATTGCGATGCGCATCGGCATACCGCCGACCGGACGCAGCGTAATCAGACCCTGCATCTTCACATTCGACCGGGTCGATTCCAGGCGAAAGCGCGAGACGATTCCGGCTAAAATCATCGTCATCTCGGCCAGTGCGAAGTCCGCGCCAATGCACAGTCGCGGCCCGCCGCCGAAAGGAAAATACGCGTAGGGCGGCTGCGATTTGCGATTCTCCGGCGAAAAACGTTCCGGACGAAACTCCAGCGGCCGATCCCAGAATGACGCGTGCCGATGCGTGACCAGTGGATTCATGTACAACACGGCCCCGGCCGGAATGCGGTAACCCATAATCGTGTCCGCGTGAATCGCGCGACGGGCGATCGACCAGGCCGGCGGATACAATCGCATGGACTCTTCGAGACACATGCGCGTGTACGGCAGCCGCGCGAGATCCTCAAAGAACGGAACCGCGCCGCGGGTATGCGCATCGACTTCCTGTTCCAGGCGTTCGAGCGCCGCAGGGTTCTGGCATAATAAATAAAAGGTCCAGGTCAGAGCCGTCGCGGTGGTTTCGTGTCCGGCCAGCAACAAGGTTAGAATCTCATCGCGCAACTGCTTCGGGTTCATCGCCTGACCGTTTTCGTCACGCGCGTCGATCAGGGTGCTCAGCAAATCCGGCGGCGTTCCCGATTCGCCGTCCGTCATTTGCGCACCGGATCCGCCGGCCATTCGTTCGGCGATCATTGTATCGACGACCGCCCACAGGCGGCGCGCCGCTTGTTTCAGCTCTCGGTCGCGCCGGGTAAAACGAACCCAGCCGGGAATTCCAGACAGCAGGCGATCCGTCATCAGGCGATTGGCCGTGGCGAGCGCCGCCCCGATCTCGTCGGCATTCTCCGTCAAATCGCGGGAGAAGAGCGCACGCCCCACGATCTGCAGAGTCAATGCGGCCATCTCCTCGCCCACATCCAGGACCGGCGAAATACCGTTGGCGCATTCGCCTTCCCATCGTTGAATCAATTGTCGCGTGCAGTCCCGCATCGCCTGGCCGTAACCGGCGATGCGTTTGCGATGAAAGGCAGGCTGACTGAGGCGTCGCTGTCGCAGCCAGTCCGCGCCGTCGTTCGTAAGCAGGCCGTCGCCCAGGAGCCGGAGCTTGAGCATGCGATAGTCAAATACGTTTTTGTCGTAGTTCGTATGATTACGCTGGAGAACGTGCTCGATCGCCCGGGGATGAATCAACATACTCGAACGAAACATCAGCATGCGCGACTCGACGATTTCGTCGTACTGATCGCCGAGCCGCAGCACGAAAGCGGCCGGATCGGCGATAAACTCGCGCAGGCTTCCCAGCACCAACGACGATGCGGGCAAACGCGGGATTTCGCGGAATAGATTTGGGGCCTGGTTCACTGAATGGTACTGCTCCAGAATTCAATCCAACATCGCCGGGCGACTCGAATGCTGCAAAGGCCTTTTCGCGCACGAAAGCCACCAGACGGAAGCCGAAAGGTCGATAAGCTCCGCCGTGAAAACGCGCTCAGGGCCCCCGGAACTCCAGATCGGGCAGCGACGCCTGCAGACCGGCGAGTCCGTCGGCGGTCACGGCGGTGTCTTCCAGTAGAATCCATTGCAGCAGTCTTAAATCTTTGAGCTGCTCCAGGCCGCGATCCGTAACCCGCGTACCGGAGAGGTCCAATCCCGCCAGCTTGCGAAAAGCTTTTATGTGCTGCAGACTCACGTCCGTGATTTCAGTTCCAGCAAGAATCAAATAGTGCAAATCGTGGAGCGAACTCAACTGCGCAAGCCCGGCGTCCGTGATCGCCGTCTGTTCCAGGCTCAGCGAATTCAGTCGGCGAATCTTCGCCAGCCAGACCATACCCGCATCCGTGACATCGGTACCGGCCAGACCCAGAGATACGAGCTCTGGAAAGTCGCCCAAATGCTGTAGACCGGCGTCGCTAATCCGCGTGCGGTCCAGGCGAAGTCCTTCAAGACTACGCAAAGGCTTCAGGGATGCGAGACCGGCGTTCCCGATCCGCGTTTCCGGCAAATCGAGATTCTTTAAGCGCTGCAGCGGACGGAGGGCCCGCAAATTCTCGTCGGTGATTCCGGTCTGGCCTAAATTTAGATGCCTCAATTCGGGAAGCGATTGCAGATGAATGAGGCCTTCGCCACTAATATCAGTTCCGGACAGATCCAGTATAGAGACTCTTTTGAGTTCGACTGTGCTGAACTCTTTTCCAATCGACGCAAGATAGCTTTGCGGTTCCTCCAGATTCGGCGCGCAGTGGACAAGCGACGAGGCGATGGATGCGACTATGATCGCGTTGATGGAGTTCTTCATGACTATTGGACGATCGACCTTCCGAAAGGGATCTCCTTTCGCCGATCACTCACGTTGATAGCGGCAGGCCTATTTTTTCTTCTTCTTCGCGGCCTGGGCCCAGTAAGTCATAGGCTCTTCGAAACATACGGAAGGCAGATCCTCGACCTTCTCCCGAAAGTACGATTCAGCGTCGCCGATCGCCTGATTATAAACCATGGGGCCGATTTCTTGAAGAAAGAACTTGAGCAGGAATTGGGCTTCCAGGCCGGTGAGTTCCAGTTCGTGCTCCTCAAGCATATAGCGCTGGATCGAAGGAACGGCATCATCGAAATCGCCGGGGGCTAATCGAATCGACATCCTTCATTACGCGCGGGGGGCCTGAGATCTGTCCACGGAATTTCGCGCTCAGAGGAGCCGCCGGGAGCGTCGTTTGCGATCCGTGTGCGAAAGGCAGGCGCACTTCCCGCCGATTGTATCATACACGATGGGTGTGACAGATTTGGCTTGCGGGACGGAGGTTTTTGTGATATAACCGCGGCGTTCCTGGCGGGCCCGGAGCCGCCGCCGCGCGCGAGATCTTCGTACCCGCCTCCAGTACTGAGGACCACCCACGAGGGGGTGGGTGCGGCCCGGTGCGGCAGCAGCCGGACCGGGATTGGGGTTTATTTTTTCAGCGCGTTTTTCATGCGCATGAGCTTCCCGCGCAAACGCATGATCGCTTTGGTGTGCAGCTGTGAGATCCGGCTCTCGGTAACTTCGAGCACTTCGCCGATTTCCTTGAGCGTGAGATCTTCGTAATAGTAGAGAACGATGACTTTCTTTTCTTTGTCCGGCAGGTGCTTGATCGCCTCGACGATCACGCCTTTGATCTCTTCTTTTTCGATCAAAGTATCCGGATTCAGATTTTGCGGAGATTCGAGCGTCTCCATGAACGAGACTTCGTCGTTGTCGTCGCCGAGATACCAGATATCGTTCAGCGAGATCATGCTCGTGCCGGAGATTTTCGTGAGCAGCGTATGCAGCTCGTCCAGCGAGAGATTCATCTCTTTCGCGATGTCTTCGTCGTCGACGGTGTGGCCCAGTTTGTTTTCGAGCGTGGCGATGGTCTCTTCGACCTGCTTCGCTTTCTGACGAATGGAGCGCGGAATCCAGTCGATGCTGCGTAGTTCGTCGAAGATGGCCCCGCGGATCCGGGTCATCGCGTACGTCTTGAATTTGATATCGCGGTCGGGGTCGAATTTCTCGATGGCGTCGAGCAGGCCGAAGCTGCCGTAGCTGACCAGGTCGTCGAATTCCACATTCTGCGGCATGCCGATAGCCACTTTACCGGCCACGTATTTTACGAGGGGCGAGTACTTCTCGACCAGAAAATCACGAACTTCCCGATTCTTACTCCGGCGATATTCGCGCCAGAGCTCGATCTCTTCGTGATCCTTATATTTGTCCCAGATCTTGCCCATGTAATTGATTATGAATACTGTTTCGCTACGCTCGCACTCAAGCTTCGTCTTTGGCCAGCATCGTTTTGATGGCTTCAGCGATTAACTTGGGTTCGTTCTTAATCTTAATCTTGTCTACAATAATATGATCTCCGAATTGCTTCGTATCCGCCGCAGCAGCTGCGACGCTTTCGTCCGCTTCAGAACTCGCGTATCCTTCCGCGTCCAGATCGCCTTCGTCGTATCCCGATTCATCGCCAAGCTCTAAGTCATCACCACCCAGGCCGCCATGGGGCATGAAGATCTCGAGGAACTCGGGCACTCGCTGTTCCAGCACTTTGTAGGTGCCGGCTCCCAGCGCTCCAGACAGTATGCTGCAGAGCACCGCGGTCAGTATCAGCGAAAAGATGCGATTCCCGCCGATGATTCCGAAGCTGACCGATAGGATCAGTCCGATTACGGCGAAGACCCCGACGAATTTGATCATCAGGTTCACGAGATCGGCCTATAGCTCCCCGGAATTGCGGGACTGACCCAGTCCGAGAAACTGCTGAAAAAACGCGAATATTCCCTGCGAATCCTCCTTTACAGATGCGTTAACGAGCCGCGCTCCGATGTGGTTGATGCACGCCGCGCTCTTCGAGCCCGGATACAGCACGACATGCGGTCGCTGGCTGCGAATACTCTTTTGGACGAGATTTTCTTCAAAAACAAATCCGAGGCTCTCCACCCCGATCTTTAAAAACTGGCTGGAGATGCTCATCAGACGATCCGCAACCCGCTTCGCCTCGATGGCGGACGGCGCGCGATTCACGACCAGCTTGACTTTCTTTTCCGCGCCGCTGGCCGCGACAATCGACTTAATCATGCCGTACGCGTCGGTGATCGCAGTGGGTTCCGGCGTCGTTACGACGACGATATCGTCGGCAGGCAGGACAAGTCCGAGTACGTTCGAGCCGACGCCCGCGCCCGTGTCGATCAAGAGCACGTCGTAGCCGTCCAGCTCGGACAGCTGTTCAACGAAGAGATCGCGCTGGGCGTCCGTAAGGTTAGCAAGCTGTGAGATTCCGTTCGCGCCGGCGATGATGTCGATGCCGAATCCGGTGGGGATGATGATATCAGAGAGTTTCTTTTTGCCTTTCAGCACTTCGTAGATGCTGAACTCGGGAATGATGCCCATCAAGACGTTGATATTCGCGAGGCCCAGGTCGCCATCGAAGAGCAGGACTTTTTTTCCCAGGCGCCCCAGGGCGATGGCCATGTTCACAGACAGGGTCGATTTGCCGACTCCGCCCTTACCGGAGGTCACCGCGACGACTCGTCCACGGCGCGTTTCGGGGGCGTCGATATCTTCCAGTTCCGTGCGTTCCAGGGTAGTGGTTCCAGCGGCGGCGCCGGCCTGCGGCTCAGTTTCGCTTCGTTCGCCGGCCAGCTTTCTTAGGTTGGCTGCCTGATCCATAATTTCCATCTTATGTCAGATTCCTGAGGAGACGTATCTCAAGTCCCCGCATCCATTCCTTCGCCGGAGCCGCCGGCCCCGCTCAGCACCATGCGAGCGAGTTCTAAGGGCTCCGCTTCCAGAATGCTTCCGGGAACGTCCTGACCGTTCATCAAAAATGAAAACGGTCTGTTGTATTTATCGGCAAGCTCGATAAATGCCCCCAGAAAATCTGACTCGTCCAGCTTGGTCAGGATAATTTTATCCAGCCCGATTTGGTCGTAGGCAAGCAATATTTTTTCCAGCATCCCTGCATTGGTGTTCGCGGCCAGCACCAGATGCTTCTCCAGACGCACTTCACAGGCTTCTACATACTCCTGGAGCTGCTCAATGCGGTCCGCGTCCCGATAGCCGATGCCGGAGGTGTCGATCAGCATCAGCTCCGCGCCGTCCCGGCGCAGATATTCAGCGAAATCCCCGGGCGTCAGCGGGGCGAAGAACGGCACGTCCATCACGCCGGCGTAGGTCTTGAGCTGTTCGGTCGCCGCCAGCCGGTAATGGTCGAGGCTATAGATCGAAACCTCGCGCCCCTGCATTATATGATAGCGAGCGGCGAGTTTCGCCAGACTCGTCGTTTTTCCGGAACCCGTCGGCCCCATCAGCATCACCGCCTGGCACTCCCCGTGCCGCGGGGCGATATCGGGAACGGTGCGAATCACCTCGGCCAACTTCTTTAACGAACGCTCTTCGACGTTGCGATATTCGGCCCGCTCAACCCGCGACAGACTGTGATCGACCTGCTGCAGGAAACGATCGGCGAAGTCGTTGCTGACCTGAGACGAGAGCAACCGCCCCCGAATGCGATGCAGAATGCGACCGAAGCGCTCATCTCCACCGCTTTCAAGACCCTGGCCCGGCCCACGGGCATAGCCGTCCGATTCTCGCGTTTCTTCCATCATTTCAGCCATTTCAGGGTCCTGCGCGGGGCCGACCAATTCCGGCTCCGCAGTCAGCGAGCTCGCCGCAATGGTTTCAGATCCGAGCGGCTGCGCGGAGGCCCGCTTCAGCCCTCCTGCGGCAGGCTCCTCCGAGAGCAACAGATCCAGAGCTTCGCGCTCCAACTGGATTTCTTCCGGGGTTCGGCTGGCCAGCGGACTCTGCAGCAAATCGCGACCGCCGCCCGACGAATCCGCCGGTCGCCCCGCGTCGGTGCGCGGGGCACCCGAGATGCTGGAGGCCAATGGTGGAATCGGCTGACCGGGGACGCTGAGCTTTCGATCTCCCCGATCGCCTGCTTTCGATGGGAAAGCCGGAGAGCCGGCGCCGGCACCTGTAGAACGAGCGAGCGAGCTTTCCGTGGATTCGCTCAGACTCTGGCCCGCAACCGCTTCCCGGGTCTGGCGGGCGGTCGCGGCGGCATCGAACAGCGCGCGTCCCAGAGCCGAACGATCACGACCGCCTCTGGCGCCGCCTGAGCCCGAGGAGCCGCCCCCTGCGGCAGAGCCGGTCACGGCGTCCTCCGGCAGCATAAAATCAATTTCGTATAGCTTGCGCGAAAACAGCCCGGATCCCAGCAGACCGCCCTCCTGGACTTCGCGCGTGGACAGAATGATCGCCTGGGAACCGTACGCGCTGCGCAGCTTCATCATACACTCGGCCACGCTTTTTCCGCGAATCTTATCGTATTTCATATTCGTTTCCGGGTTTGCCGCTCGGGGCACGGCCCCGGGTGGAATCGCCTGCGGACAAAGCCACTAACATTTGTTTAGCATTTTTTAAGAGTGCAAAAACCCGACGATAAGATTATGTCTCATATCAACTCTCTCCTGGCAATCCTTTTCCGCCCGGCGCCAGAGTCGGAACCGGCTGCCGCTACTCCGCCTTACTGCGCGCTGATACAGGTCACAAAGGCTCGCGTTAAAATAGTGCTTGGCACCTGGGCTAAGCGGGTTACGCGGGAAAGATGCGAATGAGTCTCTCGCCCCGGTCCGATTCGACTGCTTACGATCGTGATCATCAAAACCATCCGACCGCGAGTCGACCGGACGCCCCGCGTCGCTCGCTGGTTCTGATAGCGGTGATTGCTACGGCCGCGACGCTCTTCGCGCTCGTAAGCTGCGGCGGCCAGCGACACGCGGATCTGGAACATCCGCCGAAGCTCGACGCTTTCGCCTGGAATTCGCCGGTGGCTACGACCGTCGCGAATCTCAAGCGCGCGGGCTGGCAAGCAACGGAGTCCACAGAAACCGGTCGCGTAGAGCTCGAAGCTTCGCGCGACGGCGATGCAGACGCGGAAGCAACCGCTCGCAGCTTCACGGGCGGGGAGCTGCCGGACGCGCCGGCCGACGCAAGCATCACGCTCTTTTCGAACGACGACAGCCTGAAGGTCGTCCGCCTCGTGCGCCGCGGCAATCGCGACACAGTGCGCGCGTATATTTCGGATCTCGCGGATGACTTCGGAGTCGAAGGCGCGGTCTGGGAATCGGAGCCTCGTGAAAGCAATTCGGCGACGGGAAATCGCACGACGCGCCGCGAACAGCTTTTCGAAACGCAAAATGCCTGGATCACCATGCGCATGTCGATCACCGAAGCGGCGGAAGCGCAGCTCAGCGAAGCGAGTATTTCAGAAGTGGAACTGCAGTTCTTCGGCAAATCGACGAACGAAGGCCTTTCGCAGACGAGCCTGGTGGCGTCGCTCGAACAGGAGTGACGGAGACGGGCAAAGCGTGGCGGTCTGCATGTTGAACACCAGGGCGCCTCAATGCCTATCGACGGATATCGGAACCCTGGTTTGCCGCCACTCCGAAGTATCGCGGAGCGAATGCCCGCACAATATTCTCAACTGAATCTCTAACAGGAAACACCTACTATGACCGCAACATCTCACGCAAAAATCGAAGAATATCTCGGCGGCGACGCCGGAAGCCTGCTCGGCCACACAGCGAAAGTATCGAAAGATCTGCTGCACCTGCCGGGGCCGGATTTCATCAACACGACATACGGCATCACCGATCGCAACCCGCAGGTACTGCGCAGCCTGGGGCAGCTTTTTAATTCAGGCCGCCTGGCCGGCACCGGTTATGTTTCGATCTTACCCGTCGACCAGGGCATCGAACATACCGGCGGCGCGAGCTTCGCTCCGAATCCGATCTATTTCGATCCCGAAAATATCGTTAAACTCGCCATCGAAGGCGGATGCAACGCAGTCGCTTCTACTTTCGGCGTGCTCGGTTCCGTGGCGCGCAAGTACGCGCACAAGATTCCGTTTCTCGTAAAGATCAATCACAACGAATTGATGACCTATCCGAATACTTTCGATCAGATTCTATTCGGCAATATCGAAGAAGCCTGGAATATGGGCGCGGTCGCCGTGGGCGCGACGATCTATTTCGGCTCGGAGGAATCCAATCGCCAGATCGTTGAAATCGCACAGGCCTTCCAACATGCGCACGAACTCGGCATGGCGACGGTGCTCTGGTGTTATACCCGCAACTCGAGCTTCAAAGCCGACAAAGACTATCATGTCGCCGCGGATTTAACGGGCCAGGCGAATCATCTGGGCGTTACGATCGAGGCCGACATCATCAAACAAAAACTGCCCGAAAATAACGGCGGATTCAACGCGTTAAAATTCGCGAAGACGCACCCGAAAGTATACAGCGACCTGACCAGCGATCATCCCATCGACCTGTGCCGCTATCAGGTCATGAACTGTTATATGGGCCGCGCCGGCCTGATCAATTCAGGCGGCGCGTCCGGCGATAACGATTTCGCGGAAGCCGTAAAAACCGCGGTGATCAACAAACGCGCCGGCGGCACCGGCCTGATCTCGGGCCGTAAAGCTTTCCAGCGGCCGATGGACGAAGGCGCGAAACTGCTGCATACGATCCAGGACGTATACCTGGACCAGCAAATCACCATCGCCTGATTCTCATCGCGAGAGCGAAACCGCTGCTCGCAATCGTAAATCAAAAACGCGCCAGGCTGCCCCGGGCATTCTGGCGCGTTTTGCGTTTCGCCGACGATATTGACGGCCGTCGCTTCTCTTGATTCCTATTCCCCGGTTACAATCGTGCAGATCTGCGTCTGCATTCCGAACAAGCTCAGGCCGGAATTCTTATAGCGATACGATACACTCATCACTTCGGTGATGCCGCCCAGACGCGCGGCGGTTTCGATCGAGCCGTCGCCGTGCATCGACACGGTCGCCGCCGCAAGCGGATAGGGCAGCGGATAACTCCTTTCGGTAATGCAGGAGGTGCCGGTCTTCGTTCCGATATCGACCACCGCTCCGTAACCCGGAGCCGGATAGGTGTACGAGGACGGCGTAAAGGGCGACGCGCCCCGACCGAAACGCGGATCACCGACCGGCAGCGTTCCCGCACAGGCCACGAGCAGAGCCGCGGAAATTGCTATTGTAAGTAGAAGATGATTTATCTTTAGCATGTCTTCGACCCCGCGCCCTATTCGCCGGTCACCAGCGTGCAGTTGGCCAGATAGACGGAACCCAGCACATTCGTACGCTCGAAACTCACGCTGCTGACCCGGGAAATTCCGCCGGCCTTCGCCGCGCCTTCCACCGAAGCGTCGCCGGATGCAAAGAGGGCCAGAACGGCCGACTGGCAGGATTTGCCCTGTTTCGTACCGATGGTGCCCGGAATGGACTCCGAACGGGTCACCTGGCCGAAGATGGAACCGCTCACGTCGGAACCGCCGACGCCCATCATCGAAGAACAGGCGAGCGCCAGCGCCAGGGCGATGGTCAGCGCCAGGGTCGGCGCATTCAGATGGCTGAGTTTCATGTGCAGATACGCTCCGTAAAAAAGCCGACAATGAAACCTCTAATAGGATTAGTCAATGTAGTATTTACGAAGCTTCGGGAAGAATAAACTGCGAACGCAGAATCCCGAGCGATTCGCCGCTCTTCCAGCGGCGCCTCTGCGGATAAAACCTGTACGAAATTCTTATGCGACAATCTCGCGGCTTTTCTATTACGGCTCGGGCAATAGCATCGAAGCCGCCATGCGGGCGGGTGGTATCGCGCGCATTGAAGTTGTCGAATACGCCAGCACCAGTCTTCCGGGTAGCGTCATGTTCAGCCCGGATTGCGTCGTCGTCCGGCGGAATGTGATCTTATTCGGAGCCAACGCCAGTCAGAGGCAGGCGCTGCGGTCGCACGATTTCAGCCAGATTGGCGTGACGGGTTCCGGTGCCTGGTTTCATATCCAGCTCGGCGACCAGAGTCCCCCGGGCCCCCTCAAGGGTGACTTCGATAATGTACTCCGGCTTTTCGTCCGGGTTCAGAATATTCGTAGCCCCGTTCTTACGCTTGAATTTCCAGAAGAGCCGCGCCTCGTCGGCCGGCTTTTTCATAGCCCCCGTCAGAGCGTCCACGATGCAGCCGATGCCGCCATTGCAGATATTCGCAAAGGCCCAGCCATCCAGGGCGGTGTCGATGTCGAGAGATCGGGATTCGTAGCCCTCCAGTTCAAAATGAATCTGGTACGAATCTTTCATATTCAAGACGTACTCGGCCGGCGTTTCCAGCTCGGCAAGGGTCCGCCCCTTCGCGCGAATCGAAACCTTCGCGTTCGTCGGATCCGACTCGAATCGATAGTTGTATTTGGCGGAACTAAAAAGGGTCGCGCAATTGAGACCAGCAAACAGCGAAAGAGTCAGGATTACGAGGAAGCTTCTGGAGAGATTCATGCGCGAAAGCTACGACGGAAATCTGTAAATGCAAGGCTTTTTATTATGATTCCGTTAAATTCCGGACCGCCGGAGCGGCCTCGAAAAAAGCTTGCTCAGCATCCTGGAGCGGGAACAGGATTCCACATGCGCTGGTTTCGCCCCGTCATACTCGCCCTGATCGCACTATTCCCGGCCGTCAATTGTGCAACCGTCTTCAGCGACAGCAAATACGAATACAGCTTCCAGTCTGAGCCCGAAGCCGCGACTGTTACGATATTCTCTCAAGGCAATGAGATCAGTCGGCTGCAAACTCCAGGCGCCTACGAGCTCGATCTGGACAGCGACTATTATTTTAGATTTGAACTGGACGGCTACGAAACGCACACAATCCGCCTGCAGAAGGACGTCGATCTGTGGATTATCGGTAATATCGTATTCTTCAGCTATATTGGACTGGTGATCGATGCGCTGACCGGCGCTATTCATAAACCGGACACCACCACAATCCGTTGGAGTTTCAAGCAGAAGACTTCCACCGCCGGCGAAGGTCCGGGAAGCGACTCCATCACCCTCGCAATCGAATACTCGTCCCCGAGAACCGGAACGACTGTGGCCCGATTTGATATACACAAAGGTACCGGTGAACGATACTACAATCTTCACGAACAATCCGCTGTGCCTCTGTGATCCCCAAAGCTATCGCAGACCTGAGCCGGGCCGTCGCCGGGCCCCTGCCCGGCTCCGCCGCGCAATATGAGATGGCGCCCGCACATCGGGCCGGCCCCGAAATTACGAGCAATCCGCCTGCGGAAGCACGTCACGCCGCCGTATTGCTATTGTTGTATCCCGGGGCCGGGCCGGATTCAGCCGCGCTCCCGCATATTTCGCATGAGCATTTGCACATTCCCATGATGTTACGCCCGGCCCGCACGGGGCCGCACAGCGGACAGATCAGCTTTCCGGGTGGCGCGCGCGAAGCCCACGATGAAGATCTGCAGGCGACGGCTCTGCGCGAAAGCGAAGAAGAGCTGAGTATCCGGCCGCATGACGTGCAGGTCCTGGGTCAGTTATCGCAGCTGTATGTACCGCCCAGCGGTTATCTGGTTTCGCCGTATGTCGGTTGGTCCGAGCGCCGGCCGGACTTCGTGCCGGATCCGCGCGAAGTCGACCGCATACTGGAAATTCCGCTGGCTCACCTGCTTGAACCGGCCAATCGCCAGAGCGAAACCCGCGAATTTGAACGCGGACCCATTCAGGTTCCGTACTTTTCGTTTTCCGAAAGCGACGAGGAAGGCCCTGGAGAACACAAAATCTGGGGCGCAAGCGCGATGATCCTGGCGGAATTGCTTGCGATTCTCGACCATGGGCATTCTATCGACTAATCGATTCTCAGCCGGAGTTACGCCATGACTCGAATTTTTGCGGCGACAGCCAATTATACCGGAGCAACCGTGATCGCCTATCTCGCCGTCTGCATCACGTTCACTCAGATCCTCGCGCCGGCTCTGGGCCCGGCCATAACGCCGTGGGTAACGGTGTTCACTCTCGTAGTGATAATCGGCGCGGCCGCCTGTTCCGTGCTGCACCGTTTCAGCCGTCTCACCGGCGGCGCCGGTATCTATTTGATCGCCGGCGCGGTGAGCCTCGGTCTGCTCGTCTTATTCGCCAGCCAGGCGGCGGAGTTTCTGCCGGCCCTCTCGCAATTCAAACAGGAGTGGCAATCGCTCGACTCCATCGCGCGCTACTGCGTATATGGATGGTTCGTCCTCGCGCCCTGGGCCTTCGCCACAGCCAGCTCCGCCGCGCTGGATTGAGCGACGCCGAAGGGACCTCGCGATCTATGCTTCACCTCTTCGACCAGGCGAAGAAACGGAGTCGAGCATTCGCTTCGCGAATCGGAGTTCTACTCATCCATCGAGAGCGTATGAGCCTTTCGCCAGCGAGCCAGGACGGCTCGCTGCGCGCACGCTCTCCACAGGATGTGGAGCGCGAAGCGCCGAAGGGCTCATACGATCAATAGGGTCGAACGGGGCGGCCGGTGGTCTTTTCGAGTTTCGCGACGGGGGCTTCGGGCTTGCGGCCGAAACAGATGCCCATGGCTTCATACATGGCGACTTCGTTCTCGTCGACGAAACGCTGCTCGATCGCCGCGGCGCAGTCCATATATTGCACCGTGCCTTCGCGATAGCCCACGACCGTAACGCCGAAGACTTTGTTGCGGGCCAGTTCCACGGCCCCGGCGCCCACCTGTAATCCAAAATTCGCATCGACAGCCGAGGTGAAACCGCAGCGCACGAGATGGCCGGGCCGGATTTCGCGCACTTCCGGAACTTCGTAGACGCTCTCCACGAATTGACCGGTGCGCTGCATGAAAGCCTTGATCTCCGGGTCCTTTTTGATACGTGCGTTCAGCTCGCTGACGACGTACTTACCCGCGCCCATGAGCGGCTTGTGACCGAATGAATCCGCCGGGGCGCTTTCATCGACCAGCTCCTTGCCGCTCGCGTCGCGTAAACCTTCCGCGACGATCACCATCGCGCTGCCGGCGCGATTATCGCTTTGTTCGACCCGACGTAAAAATACGTCGCGTAGATGTTTGTACAATAAATCGAAGTCCACGGAAATTTCCGGAATCAAAATGCCGTCGGCTTCGGCGGTGATGCCGCCGCGAAAGGCGGTGTGGCCGGCGTAGCGGCCGAAGACTTCCATAACGATGATCCGATTATGCGTATCGCCGGTCGTATAGAGATCGCGGGCGAATTCAGCGATGCGGTTGATCGTACTGTCGCCGCCGACGCTGTAGGTCATCAAGTCCAGATCCATAGTCTTCGGCGCGTGCAGACATGGAATGCCGCGGCCGGCGAGGTCGACGACCACGCTGCCGGTATCGTCGCCGCCGGCGATCACGACCGCGTCGAGTTTGTGTTTCGCGAGGCCCTGCTGGATGCGTTCGTATTTCTTTTCGTCTTTAATCTTCGAAACTTTGACGCGACTGTTGCCTGCTTCCGAGCCCGCCAGATACACATGAAATTCTTCGAGGCGTTCGGTACTCAGCACGGTCAAATCGTCGAAGTCCACGAGGTTGTAGAGTCCGGCGTATCCATTCGGAATCAGACACGGCGTCACGCCGTGATAGAGAGCCGTGGCGGCGGCGCCTTTGACGACGCCGTTCAGACCGCCGCAGTCGCCGCCGGAAGTGAGGATGCCGATTCGTTTCAGTTCTTGATTTTGTTCAGCCATACCGGTATGCCTTTCCTGGAGTATTATTGCGTTCGCGCCAGGCGAACACTTCGAAACCTCTGATAGTTTCGATCAAGTGTAAATTAGATTCGATCAGGTCTTGTCGGGCTGCGCGCCCAATCGCACCAGGCGATCTTTGAATTCCGCCATCTGCTTCTGCAGCTGCGGCCCCGAATTCAGAGCGCGGGTCAGCTCCGGATCCCGGAAGATGTAGAGAAAATTATAGATATTGCGCGAAAGCTCTTCAATTACCGAGCCGACCGGGCGGCCGTTCAGACGGGTATTCGTAACGATTTCCCGGGTATAGTAGGGCATAAAGCGGGATTCCACCTGCAGCGATTCGATCGGCAGCACCTTCGTTTGCGCGAGAGCCTCAGAAACGTTGCCCGAACGCTCGCGATCAAGCGCCAGCTCGTGATTGCCCATCACGGTTTGCATATCCACATTGATCTTTGCGAGTAATTCGATCGAATTCTTTACGATCGCGTGAAAATTGCGCACAATCGGATCGTCCGGCAGCTGCTTGAGCTCGTTCATGAAATCCGCGAAGCTATAGCTTATGTCGCGATGCTTCTTCATGAAGCCTTCCATCTCGCGCATTACCTGGCTGAAGCGATCGCCGTAGCTCTTAAAGAGCCCCTGCTTGAACAAGAGCACGTCTTCGTGATGGTGCGATTCGGTACGCACTCCCACCGATCCGTTCAATAGATTGATAAACGATAAATCGATGTCTTTCAAAAACGCGAAGAGCAGGCGGTGCGGTTCGCGCTTGTGGGACTGCAGCAAGGCTTCGTTGATCGCGCTCTCGCCGTAGGTCCGGTGCACGACCTCGTTTACGATGGGGTTCAGAAATTCCGTCTTGAGGCGCCCGTTCGCGTCGGTCTGAAAGTACTCGCCTTTGATCTTTTCGACTTCGCGCAATTGAGCCGCGCACTGATTATAGCGCGTCTTCAGATCGCTGATCCGCTGGGTGATTTTCGCCATCACCTGCTCCGGACCGCGATAGGCGTCGAGCGCGGGCTTGCTCACATTGAGCTCGGCGGCGATGTCGTCCCATTGATACAGACGCTTGCGGGCGAGCACATACAGCGCGGTCAGCGCGTTCTTGAGAGTGGGCTTGCGGTTTTCGAGGGCGACGATATAGTCCATCGAAGTCTTCAAGGGGGGCGCGAAGGTTTGCGCTTCGGAACCGCGCTTGACGAACGCCGGCAGGTCCCGGGTCAGAATCTTATCGTATTCCGGATACTGTAATAGAAAGGCGTAATACTTCTGGAGCTTGATCGTTTCGGTAATCCAGATTTCCGGCTCTTCCGATTTGCGAAAGGCGATGCCGGCTTTGACGAACTCCGAAAAGAATTGATAGGCCGCGATAATCGCGTTATAGCGCGCGGGCTCCAGTTCTTCCCAGGCCCCGGCGATCGCGTACCGAAAGCCTTTGGCCGTCGGCGTAATCTGATCTTCACGAAAGCTATCGAAAATCGCGGGCACGGCGCTCGAAAGACTCATACCCCGCGAAAACAGACCGGATTCGATGGTGCCCGTCTCTTCGCCCCAGCGGGTCAGTTCGTTTCCGCCGCCGCCTCCGAAGAGCCAGGAAAAAAAACTGCCGCCGCCTCCCCCGCGTTGCTTTTTGGGCGGCGGTTTTTTAGCGGCGACTTTTTTGCGAGCGGGGCCGGACCCCGTCGCGCCCCGGGCGCCGCGGCGGGGCCCGCCGGTCGCCGAATCGGCGCCGCCTTTCGCGCGACGCTCGGCTTCGTATCCCGCATCGAGGTCTTCAATGCGCTTGATGCGTACGAAGACGTCGGCGGTTTCGGAAACGATCTGATCGACTTTTTGCTGCAAATCCGCCGGACGCGATTTGCGGTACAGATCCCCGAAAACCTTATGCGCCTGCGTATTTGTGAGAGTCGGATCCATTCAATAGAGTAGACGAAAGAATTAGCAGCGAGTGGGTTCGGTCCGATCTCCCGATAATGATGAATTAATTGATTTCGTTCAGCGGGTTCTCTACGGTCCGCGAACCGGCCGGAGGTTTATAAGAAAAGAGCGCCGCCGGAAATCCCGCCACCGAGCGAACGTTGCTCAGGGAAATTGTAAACCAGCTGTCGTTCTCGCGACTGCGCATCGAAAGCTTTCTTAATATATAGCCGTCGCCCCAGACGACCTTCACTTCTGAAAGCCGCGATCCGGGATCGGTGGAACGACCCGTGGCCTGGTTTCCCGCGACCCGATACTCAAAGCCGCTCAGCAGCCAGCCGATGCCGCCTCCGCCGCCAACGGGCTGCTTGCCCGCGACCCGGCTGGCGGGATTGTACACGACCACGCTACGGCCGTTGCTCGCGATGACGCGGCCGTCGCTCAATTTGAGGTGCACTTTGCCGCCGGAGTAGGAAAGCACGCCACGGGTTCCGCCGCTACCGGAGCCGAGCGTCACGGTCGCCCGGAAACTCCCGAGCGAACTCATCTTAGAAACGACGGATCGAATTTCCGCCGGAACCTGCTGGGCCTCAAGCGGCGCCTGGGGCGTCAGGAATCCGAATAGAAACAGAGCCGCAAGCCCCGCGGTGAAAACTCCGGCGCGACAGACGCGAGATTTGATCGAGCGAAATGGCATAATCATAAAAAACAAAGGCCTGTCCCACCAACCACGCACAACGCGCGATCAGGGCACAGGCCTGCGGACCCTTGTTTCAATAGGTCAGAAAATCAGCCGAGGACTTTCTTGAATTCCGAGGTCAGTGCCGGAACCACTTGAAACAGGTCGTCCACAACCCCGTAGGTCGCGACTTTGAAAATCGGCGCTTCGGGATCTTTGTTGATCGCAACGATCACCTTCGAAGAACCCATACCGGCCAGATGCTGGATGGCTCCGGAGATACCGCAAGCAATATAACAGTTCGGAGAAACCGTTTTACCGGTCTGACCGACCTGGTGCGAGTGGTCGATCCAACCCGCGTCGACCGCGGCGCGGCTGGCACCCAGAGCGGCGCCGACCGTGTCGCACAGCTCCTGGAGAACGGGCCAGTTCTCGGGGCCTTTGATACCGCGGCCGCCGGAAACGATGACCGAAGCGTCGGTCAGCTGAATCTTTTCACCGCCGCCCGCTTCCACGTCCGTCAGGCGCGAAGCCACATCGCCTTCGGCCGCGTCGGAAGACTCAATGGTTTCGGGGCCGGAGTGGCTGATCACTTCCTGCGAGTTGGGACGAATGGTCACAACCGCGGTCGCTTTGATTTTCATATTGGCGTAGGCTTTACCGGAGTAGACCGGCTTGCGAACTTCGACTTCATCCGCGCTGCCTTTGATTTCCACGACGTCCGCCGCCAGAGCCGCGCCGGTTTTGACCGCGAGACGGCCGGCGAAGTCTTTGCCCATAATCGAATGGGGCAGCAGGATCACTTTGGCGCCCTTCGCTTCGGCCACGGCCGCCGCGACCGCCGCGTAACCCTGAGGAGTGTATTCCGCGGTGCCGTTTTTTACGACCACGTCCGCGCCCGCTTCGAATAATTCTTTCGCGTGGGCGTCGGTGCCGTTGATGAGCAGAGCCACGACGGTGTCGCTCAGCTTGCGACCGGCGCTGACCAGCTCTTTAGATACTTTCTTGAGGCTATCGCCCTTTAATTCTGCAACTGCAAGTACTGCCATGATATTTCTCCGCTAAAGTAATCAATCGTTCGTTTGAATTGGAAGAATCAAACTCAGATTACTTTCGCTTCCTCCCGCAAAGATTTTACGAGCTCGGCCGCTTTCGCTTCCGGGCTGTCGCCTTCCAGAACGCGTCCCGGCGGGCGCGGCGGAGGGGGTTCCATACCGATCATTTCGACTTTCGCGCCGTCTACGCCCAGTTCGGAAACGGCTTTCTCTTCGACCTTCTTCTTCTTAGAAGCCATAATGCCTTTCAGCGACGGATAACGGGGATCGTTCAGGTTTTTCGCGGCGCTGATGACGACCGGAGTAGCCGATTCCATCGTGGCGAGACCGCCTTCGATTTCGCGACGGACTTTGACTTTGTCGCCGTCGATCGAAAGCTCGACCGCGTTGTTGATATTCGCGACGCCCATTTGCTCGGCAAGCATGGCCGGAACCATCGAAGACTGCGAGTCAATCGCGATGTGGCCGGCGAGAACGACGTCCGCGCCAGCGTCTTTGCAGTACTTCGCGAGGACCGCGGCGGCGTAGCTTACATCGAATACATTATAGTCGTCGTCTTTCAGGTGGACTGCGTTATCCACGCCCAGAGCGTAAGCGGTGCGCAGCGCTTCGACGCAACGGGCGGGCCCCATTGAGACCGCGGTTACAGTCGCGCCGGTTTTCTCTTTTTGACGCAGAGCTTCTTCGAGAGCGTGCTCATCGAAAGGAGATACGATCCATTTGATACCATTTTCATCGATACCGGTGCCGGAAGTTTTGATGCGGGTCTCCGTATCCGGAACCTGCTTAACCAGTACGAAAATATTCATAATACTTTATCCATCCTCCAGTGCAAAACTGTCTTAATAAAACCTTCGATTAAACCGTCTGTGAGGCCGCCATTCGCGAGTACACGGCCGGGGACTCGCAACACTTTTGTAAGCCCCTACACGGTCAATCCAAATTACGCGAACCGCATTCCACGTGTCCACCGACAAAAGAAACGCGGTAATCAGCCGGCGTTCGACGCCGTTTTTCGGAATAATAATACCGCCGCCGGCCCGGAATCAATCCTGAGTTTCGTCGACTTCATCCGCCCATTCCTCTTCGGGAACGGGACCGGGATAGAGCCGCTGGACCAGTTGAATGGTCCAGAGCAGCGAAACAATCACGACCAGAAAATTACCGTCGGTCCGCAGCCAGAAACCCAGACCGCCGATCGGAATCAGGAGATGCAAAGCGACGTAATGCACGAGCGCCAGCCAGTTCTCACGGCCGGCGTCCCGGGTGAATACGTTGCCCACAAGTGAACGATAATAGAAGAGCAGGCCGGCGCTCTTCTCTTCGATGCTCGTCAGCGATACGCGAAAGCGACGCTCGAGATAGAAGCTCAGTCCGACCACCAGAATCAACAGAACAGCTGCGACGAGGATCAATGGTGCGGACATGGGCGATTGCAGGGTTCGGAAGAATGCCGCGAGCGCCCCATTGCGTGCACGGCGAAGCGGCGCTCGCGAAAGGGCGTCGCACGACGCTCCGAGAACGGCCGTTTTCCCCCGCCCGTTCTCGGAGGAAAGGAGAAAAAAGTGATTCACTTCCCGGAGGCGCCGTTATTTTTTATGCATTATGCCTGCGACAATAACAGACCGCGAAACTCAATCCCACGATCTTTTCAATCCCACGGAATCGCACGCCGAGCTCCGTGGCATGGTTGAGAAATTCAGCCTCGAAACCCTGGAAGCGCAGGCGACCGCCTACGACGAGCGCGAAGAATTCAACATCGAATTGTTTCGCCGCCTGGGCTCCGAGCTGGGCCTCTTCGGTCTGACCGTTCCCGAGGAATTCGGCGGCTCCGGAATGGACGCGGTCGCAGAAGTGATCGTGCACGAAGAACTGAGCCGAACGGACCCGGCCTTCACCCTGAGCTATCTGGCCCACGAAATTCTATTCGTAAACAATCTGTACGTGAGCGCGACCGACGAGCAGCGCCGGAAATATCTGCCGGGGGTCATCGACGGCACCAAAATCGGCGCGATGGGCATGACCGAACCGGGCGTCGGCACCGACGTGCTGGGCATGACGACGGTCGCGACGAAGAAAGGCGACCGCTACGTCATTAACGGCGCGAAGCAATTTATTACGAACGGCGACTGCGCCGATTTTATCGTACTGTACGCCAAGCTGGATCCGAATGAAAAGCACATCACCAGCTTCGTCGTGGAGTCGGCCTATCCCGGATTCTCGGTCGGTAAAAAAGAACAGAAGATGGGCATGAAGGGCTCGAGCACCTGCGTCCTGTATTTTGAAGATATGGAAGTGCCGGCGGAGAACCTGCTGAGCGAAGAGAACCGGGGCGTCGTTTCGATGATGCGTAACCTGGAAATCGAACGGGTAACCCTGGCCGCGCAGTCCGTGGGCATCGCCCGCCGCTGCATCGATGAGATGGCGAAATATGCGATCGTCGACCGCGAAGCCTTCGGGCGCCCTCTCGCGGACCACGGCCAGATCCAGCGTCTGCTCGCCGAGAGCTACGCCGATTACGCCGCCGCCCGCGCGCTGGTATACCAGGTGGCGGCGCAGCTGCATCCCAACGCGCGCAACAGCCTGGGCGCCGCCTCGGCCAAACTCGTCGCGACCAATATGGCCGAACGAGTGGCCCGCAACGCCATCCAGGTGCTGGGCGGCTACGGTTATATTAGAGAATATCCGGTCGAACGGCTGATGCGCGACGCTATTCTGCTTAGCATCGGCGGCGGCACGAACGAGGCGATGCAGAAGAATATCGCCGGAGATTTGAAGAAACAATATCTGCCGAAACACTGAGGCCATTCCCGACCGGCGGGCGGAAAACCGCTGCGCGGTCGGCTCACTTCCGGGTCGTTGCACCGATTTCGCGCTCCGGGGACCTTATGTTGTTTTTTCGTTACGATTTCGGGAACGCATTGCTGCTTTGTTTCGTCATATTGATGATGCAACAGTGTAAACAACGGGCGGTCGCTTCCGACCTGGACAGCTTTCTCGACAGCCCGCAAATCGCCGCCGAGGTCTATTTCCCGCGTCAGGTCCGCAACGAACCGCCGGCCGGCGCCGTCGATTTCAATATTCCCGTCGAAGACGGCGAAAGCCTGGGCGCCCGGTGGTACGTCGGCGACCCGAACGACGCTACCGTCCTGATCTTTCACGGCAACGGCGAAACCGTGCCCGACTACAATTTCGTCGCCCGGGGATTCCTGGAGCTCGCAAAGCTCAACGTATTCGTCGTAGACTATCGCGGCTACGGCTGGAGCACCGGACGACCCACGCTGCGATCGCTGATCAATGACGCGCGGCCGGTCGTCCGCTTCTTCTTGCGAACATTAGAAGAGCGCAACGCGGCGGCAGAGGTCCAGCCGCCGCGACCGATTCTCTTCGGACGCTCCCTGGGGAGCGCGCCCGCTTCTGAAATCGCCGCCTCGGAACTGGCCGGCAATTTCAGCGGCCTGATTCTCGATAGCGGCTTCAGCGACGTGGGCCTGCTTTTGCAACTCTTTCGCATCGACGCGGGCGAATTCGAGCCGCGGGTGGTCGAAATGTTTTCGAACGAAACGAAGCTGCAGAAAACCCCGCTGCCGGCGCTTGTGATCCACGGCGAAAAGGACCATCTAATTCCGGCCGAACACGCCAGGCGCAACTACGAGAGCCTGCAGGCCGCCGGCGAAGCGGAACTGCTCTTGATACCGCAGGCCGGCCACAACGATCTGATGCTGCACGCCGACGTTTATTTCGGCGGGATCGAGCGTTTCGCGCGGCGCTTTGCGCGTCAATAACGCAAATCGCCGCGCTTCGGTCGGGGATCGCGCACGCTTACAAACAGGAGGCCAGCGCGCCGTCTTTGCGTTTCAAGAACGCAAGCAATCGCTGCGGATAGTCCGTGACTACCGCGTCCTGAACTGCAGGTCGTTCCGCCAGAGCCGCCCGCCATTCGCCGACCCGCTCCAGTCGGTCGAAAAAGCCGAAATTGTGTCTACGCTCGAAGACCGGGAAATACCGAAAAACCGGCCCAAATGCCGCGTCGACCAGGGAAAATTCCGGACCATTAAAAAACGGCCCGCTCGATTTTGACAGGCGCAGTTCCAAACGTTCGAAGCTCTCGCGCAGCGCAGCGGCCCGCTCTATAAGTTCCGAATGCGACGCGGCCGAATAAAAGGCCGCGATGCGATCCAGGGTCGCGGATGCGAATTCCATCCAGGCCCGATTATCAGCCCGGTCCAGCGCATCGCCGGGATGCAATGCGGGATAGTCTGGCAGCTCCTCCAGATACTCGCAAATCACCGTTGATTCGAAGAGCGCTCGCCCGTCAACGCTCAGCAGGGGAACCCGGCCCGTCGGCGACAGCTCGAGAAACCAGGCGGGCTTATTCTTCAGATCGATAAACACGCGATCATGGGCGATGCCTTTTTCCGAGAGAGCGATGCGCACTCGTTGCACGTATGGACACAGTTCATGGCTGATCAGACGCAGAGTTCCGGGAGCAGGCGCCGGCGAAGGGCTCACAGGGCATCACTCCCCCGCAAAAGCAGGCGATCCAACGACAGACTGCCGGCGCCTTCGATCGCGAGCGCAAGGGCCATGCCGATCGCCAGCAAGTGGAATTCGAATCCTTCGCCGGCCTGCCCGCCGAACCAGTTCATGAAAAATCCGAACGGCAGATGCACCATATAAACCGCGACCGCCATCAATACGGCGACCGCCACGGCCAGCGGGCGTGTGAATAATCCGGCGATCAAGGCCAGAGCGCCAACCGACTCCAACAGAATCACTGCCAGCGCCAGGAACCAGGGGATTCCCATGCTTTCCGTAAAGAAGGCCATAGTGCCTTCGAAGCCGTATCCGCCCCACCATCCGAAGAGCTTTTGCCCGCCGTGGGCGAAGAGTACGGCGCCCAGCGCGACTCGCAGGAACGCGAGCCCGACGCTATCGTCGGTTTTCAATAGTTTCGCTTTCATTTTCATTCTCCTTTTTTCGCCGGCGCCCTACAGGAGCCGGCCTTTGCGGGCCTGGGCCCAAATTTTTCACACAAGTAATTTAAATTTAAATAGTTCAATATTAAATCATTAGGGCTGATTCCACGATCTTGACTGCTTCGGTTTAAGTGATCATCGAACAAGAAAGAAGAGATTGAGCGGCAGAACTACCAGGTCATCCGGACACTGAACTCGCGGTCAGGCCGAGCTGCTTCAATAGCCCGGCCAGTTGCTCCAGCTCCCTGTCGGTCAGGCCAGCGCTCAATCCCAGGAGCTCTTTCAAATAAGCCGGGAACGCCCGCCGGATCAGCTTCGTTCCCGCCGCTGTCAGATGCACGGTTATAAATCGGCGGTCCTCCGCGTCGCGCACCCGGCGAACCAGCTCCCGCTTTTCAAGATTGTCCACAATCTGAGTGATATTGCCTTCCGTGGAGAATAGCCGCCGGCCCAGCTCTTTCTGATGTAATGGCCCCAGATGCAATAGAATCTCCAGGGCCCCGAATTGTCCGCCCGTGAGGCCAAACGAGCGCGCGCACAAATTCAGGCGACCGGTCAGACTACCCTGCGCGCGCATGAGCTTGATAAACATATCCAGGACCCGTCGTTCCCGGGGCGTGGCCTTTTTGATTCTGGACGGCACAATACTTTAATATTAAAGCATTTAAGGTCGACGGCAACTCATTTTTCGAAGAATTCCGCCAGCAGGCGGCCGACTTCGTCCGGGCGGTCTTCCTGTAAAAAATGACCGCAATCGTCCAGGGCGACGACCTCCGTCTGCGGCAGATCGGCCTGCAGACGGCGGGCGGTCTCCGCGATATCCGGTAGAATGCGATCCCGGGTTCCATAGACCACGCGCACGGGGATGTCGAATTTCTTGAGCTTCTGCGACATGACAAAGAAACCCTTTCCGTTTAATCCCGAACCGGCCTTGATCAGCGCGGCCCGGGACTCGGGCGACTGGAAAGGCTCGCGGGTTCCGGGGATCGTATCCTCCGCCAGGCGTTCGGGATGCGCGACGCCGAAACGCATGCCGGCGCGCAGACCGGCGGGGCTGGTAAGCCAGTCTTTCACGAAAGGTAAACGCAACGAGAGCATAAACAATTTCACCGCCCAGGACAGCTCGGGATAGATCAGCGTATTGAGCACAGCCAGCCGCTCGACGCGCTGCATATTCGCGCAGGCCCAGTAGACGCCCACCGGACCGCCGAGATCGTGCACGGCCAGCGCGACCTGTCCTGAAATCGAAAGCTCTTTCAGAAAGCCGTCGATGATCTTTGAAAAGAAGCGAAAGCTGTAGACTTCATCGAGAGGTTTGTCGGAAAGCCCGAAGCCAGGCAGGTCCAGCGCCAGCACGCGTCGGCCGGCGCCGGCCAGCTGCGGGGCGACGTTCCGCCATAAAAACGACGAGGTGGGCCAGCCGTGAAAGAGGATCACGGGCGGTCCGCCGTTGTCCGCGCCGTACTCCTGGTAGTGTATGCGCAGATTGTGCACGTTTACAAAGTGGCCTGCTTGAATGACTGATTGCATGATGGACCTCCGTTCGTTCGAAACAGGCGCCGCCGTGTGGCGACCGACGATTTTCACGAGACCTGTTGAGCGTCGCGGCCCGGCGCCGGTCAAAACATTTTCGCCGTCGCCGCGCTTTGCCTGTATAAAAACCGTCGCCACGACAAATGGCTTACCATAATTACAAATTATTTGTCGAGGCGGAATGATCACCGAAAATGGAGAGTGACAAATCATTTGTAATCAACTATACTGGCCGGGATCGGCCGCCGTATGATTCGCGCTACACTCAAGGCGATCGCACCGGAGAAGGACTGAATATGCGCCGCGATACAGCATCAAAACCACGACAGGCGGAGAAATCCCGGACCATGACGCGCGAAAGACGGCTCGACCGATCCATCGCGCTGGGAGAGCTGGTAGACGAAAGCATGCGGCTGTACCACGTCCTCCGCCAGGCGGACGAACGCATGCACGCCGACAGCGACCTGGGCGAAAGCGAACGCGGCGTGCTCTTCGCGTTATTTACCGACGGGGCTCAGAGCGTGCCGGCTCTCGCCCGCGCCCGCGGCCGCACCCGGCAGAGAATGCTGCAGGTAGCGGATCATCTGGCGCAGCTTGGATACGTGCGCCGCAAAGCCAATCCTGCCAGCGAGCGATCGCCGCTGCACGAACTGACCCCGCCCGGGCGGCGCAAAGTCCACGCGATGCTGCGCAAAGAACGAAAGTTATATGAAGATCTGAACGAAGGCCTGACTGTACGACGACTGCAGGCGGCGCGGAGCGTTCTCCGCGAGCTGCGCTTCGAGCTAATAGAGAGGGGGCAGACTCACTAAAACGGCCGGGGCGGCCCGGCCTGCAGGCGTCAGACGCCCGCGAATTGCTGATTGCCCGGCAGCTTGAGGTACGGAACCGTCAGGATATCGTCTTCCAGGCGCTGTTCGGGGCAGCGGGTGGCGCCGAGACATTCTCGAATATAAACCGCCAGCGAACGATTCCTCGAGATTTCCGTACGGACCATTTCCCGCAGCGCCCGGGCGGCGCCTGCGGAATCGAGGGTGCTGCTGCGCTGCTGGCAGAGCTGCCAGTCACGATACAGCGTCCGGCAATAGTCCGGGTAACTCTCGTCCCAGTATTCCAATTTGGATTGCATCCGCGCGTCCATAGTGTCTGCAAAACCCCTGTCGATTCCAGCCAGCAGCCCACCCGTCCGTAATAGTCCGGGGGCTCTGATTCACTAATTGGACGAAACCTGGTGCCGGCTTGTTGTGAATTTTTGAGTTAGAATTCACTTTATTACCATTTTTTAGCATTTAGAACGATTCTGACGCCTGCGTCAGCCGGCGGCGGACCGGAGCAGTTCCCGGGCTCCCATTCCGGGTTACGCGGCGGCAGATTGAACTGCTTTTGCCAGCCAGTCATTGGCCATATCCGCTGCACGGGAGAGGAGCTCTTCTAATTCAGCCTGTTCTTCTTTATTAAACGGCGACAGGGAATAATCCGCCACGCTGCCATGGGCGGGGCGGCCGACCCCGAATCGGATGCGATCGAATTCGCGATCCCCGGTTTTCTCGATTATGTCGCGTATACCGTTGTGGCCCTTGTGACCGCCGCCGGATTTCAATCGAATATCGCGAAAGGCCAGCTCCACTTCGTCCTGAAGCACCAGCAGCCGCGACAGGGGGACTTTATAAAATCCAAGAGCCGGCGCCACCGACTGCCCGGACAGATTCATAAAGGTTTCCGGCCGGAGCATGACGACGTCCGCGGGCCCGTGCTCCGTGTTCACGCGACCGCGACCGACTCCGGCTTTCCAGCGCGTGTCGTTCAACGGAATATCCCAGCGACGGGAAAGCAAATCCAGGGCCATGAAACCGGCGTTGTGCCGGGTGAGGCGATATTTATCGCCGGGGTTTCCGAGACCGGCGACGATGAAAACGGGAGCGGACATAGCGGTCATCTATTCAAAGCGACCGAATTCGCAAAGAATTATACCGTTGACCGCTCGTGGGCGGGTCGTCACATTACCGGCTTCTATGTCGGATTCTGAGAACACGCACCTGGTTCTGGCCCGCAAATACCGGCCCCAGAAGTTCTCCGAAGTGGTCGAACAGCAAACTGCGGTCCGCGCATTACGCAACGCCTTCGACTCGGGCCGCCTGGGATCCGGCTATTTGTTCTTCGGACCGCGCGGCGTCGGCAAGACGACCATCGCCCGTCTGCTGGCGAAGCGCGTGAACTGCCTGACTCCCGTCGACGGCGAACCCTGCGACCAGTGCGAATCCTGCCTGTCGATTTTATCCGGCAACAGTCTGGACGTGATGGAGATCGACGCGGCCTCGCATCGCGGCATTCAGAATATTCGCGAGCTGCGTGAGAATGTGAAATTCCAGCCGATGGTATCGCGCAAAAAAGTGTACATCATCGACGAGGTGCACATGCTCACCACCGAGTCGTTCAACGCGCTGCTCAAGACTCTGGAAGAACCGCCGGCACACGTTTTGTTTATTCTGGCCACGACCGAGCTGAATAAAATCCCGGAAACCATTCTCAGCCGCTGCCAGGTTTTTAATTTTCGCAAAGTGCCGCTGAAGATCGTGCAATCGTATTTGCGCGAGCTGTGCGACCGCGAGAATATCGAAGCGGACGACGAAGCTCTGTTCTGGATCGCGCGGCGCGGCGACGGCTCGGTACGCGACAGCCTTTCTTTTATGGAACAGGCGATTACGTACAGCGACGGGAAAGTCGAAACCGCGAAGGTCAAAGAGCTGATCGGCCAGGTGCCCGCCGAATTATTCTTAACTCTTACCGCGAATCTATTAAGCGGCTCCCCGGACGCCCGGCAATCCAGCGACGCGCCCGACGCCGCGGCCCTGCTCGCGCCGGTGCATGAGATCTTCGCCGCCGGGGGCGATCTGGGCCGCTTTATCTGGGAGTATCTGGATTTTCTGCGCGTGGCGATTCATATCCGGCGCGGCGTGGACGACGCCGAATTTCTGGGGATTCCCGGACCCGAAATTCACCGGCTGGGCGAGGCGCTGAAGGCCTACGATCCCGTGCGATTGACCGCGATTTTCGGCGGCGTGTACGAGCTTTTGAATAAATCCTTCGCCCTGCGTCTGCGCAATTCGTACGAGACCCGGGTGTTGGTCGAAATCGAACTGATCGCGCTGCAGGAAAAACTCGGCCGCCCTTCGATGACCGGCGTCCTGCGCAGGATCAATCAGCTATCCGCCGCCATGCAGGGCGGCACCAGCTACAATCCCGAGTTCGAGCTGCAAAAACAATTTCTGGGCACTGTAGTTTCCGACGGCGACGTGCCCGATCTGGATCGAGCCGGGGAAAACGGAGAATCCTGAAGGGTTTATAGGGGCGGTCGTTGCATGCCGCATTACGTTCTATATAATACAGCAGACGCCGCAGGCGGCCGGATCGCCGCGGCTCCGGAGTTTGATAGCTATGGCCGATTTTAATTTCGCAGACATGATGAAAAATCTCGGAGGAGATTTCGGCAAGCAACTGGGCGATATCAAAGGCCAGGTCGACCAGGTGCGCGAGCGCCTGAATAAGATGACGATCACCGGGGAAGCCGGCGCCGGCATGGTGCGGGTCAGCGTAAACGGCGAAGGCCAGGTGCAGAGCGTCGAGATCGATCCGGCGCTGCTTACGCCGAACGACAAAGCGATGGTCGAAGAATTAATTATTTCGGCGATCAACGACGCGAGCCGGCGCGCGAAAGAGGCCGTCGCGCATGAAATGAAATCCGTAGCCGGGGGTCTGCCGATTCCCGGCCTGGAAAAAATATTCGGCATGTAAGCAGAAGTGTAGAACGAAACCGTGTTTCCCGCTTTAGACAAACTGGTCCGCATGTTGACGACGCTGCCGGGCATCGGCGAACGCAGCGCGCTGCGCATAGCATTCCACGTGCTGAAGAACGAAGAGATTCAGGCGGAGCAGCTGAGCGAAGCCCTGCTCGACCTCCGCAAGAACGTGCACTTTTGTTCCGACTGCGGCGGTCTGTCCGAGCACGAAGGGCTGTGCGAAATATGCAGCAATCCCGCGCGCGACGCGACGACGCTCTGCGTTGTCGAAGAACCCGGTGATATTTTCGCGATCGAAAAGACCGGCGAATTTCAGGGTCTCTATCACGTGTTGATGGGTTCGCTTTCGCCGCTGGACGGCGTGGGCCCCGAGGATCTGCGACTCGGCGAATTAGAAGACCGCGTACGCGAAAAACCGACCTTCACCGAACTCTTTATAGCCACGAACCCGACGCTGGAAGGCGACGCCACGGCCCACTATATTCACGAACGCCTGCGCGATACCGGACTGCGACTGACCCGCATTTCGCACGGCATTCCCACGGGAGCGAGCATCGAATACGCCGACCGCAGCACCCTGGCGCGCAGCATTCGTGCGCGCATGGATATTTGACCTTTAATTCCCGGTGATCTCGACCCGGACCGACCATGAATCAGGCCAACGAAAACGAAGCCGAAGCCCCGGGGCTGATCGCGGATCATACGGACGCGGATCGCATTGATCGCGAAACGCCGCGTATTCTCGTAGTCGACGATAACGAAGATATGCTGGTACTGATCAGTTCGCTGCTCGGCAAAAAAGGGTACCGAATTTTAACGGCGCCGAACGGTCGCGTGGGCCTTGAGCGGGCGCGCAAATTGCGGCCGGATCTGATCTTAATGGACGTGCTCATGCCGGAGATGAACGGCTACGAAGCCACGCATATTCTCAAGACGGATCCTTTTCTGGCGGCGATCCCGGTCGTCATGCTGACCGCGCGTTCGGAAACCGAAGATAAGCTGGAAGGACTCGAACAGGGCGCCGACGACTATATCGCCAAACCCTTTGACCGGCGCGAGCTGTTGGCCCGGGTCGATTCGCTGCTTCGAATTTCGCGTTATCGCCGCCTGCTCGCCCAGCGCAATCAGCAGATCGAAAGCGAACTCGACATGGCGCGCGCGTTGCAGCAAAAGCTGCTACCCGATCGCACGCCGCAAATCGAAGGTCTGCAAATTCACGCGCGCTATATCCCCATGGATAAAATCGGCGGCGATTTTTACGACTTCGTAGCCAGCGGTTCCGGCGCCGGGCAAACCCTGGGCGTCCTGCTCGCAGACGTAACCGGGCACGGCATTCCTGGCGCGTTTTTTTCCGCCGTGGCCAAGATGGCTTTTCATTATAATCAGCAGCATCGCGAAAACGGACCGGCCATGCTGAGCACCATTAACGAAGCCGTTTTGCAATATTCGGTAATGGGCATGTTCCTGACCGGCCTGTACATCTGCTTTTATCCCGCCAGGCGGCGGCTCAAATATACGCTTGCCGGCCAGTGTCGGCCGCTCCTGCATCGGCGCGCTACCGGCGAAATGCTGGAACTCGCGGGGCGCGGCTTTCCGATCGGGATCCGTGAAGATCTGGATATAGAAGAACAGGAAGTCGAATTGCAGAGCGGCGATCGACTGCTGCTGTACACTGACGGATTGACCGAAGTCAACGATGATCTGGAGTTATTCGGCGACGACGGCCTCAAAGCATTTATGTTAAGCCACGCCGAATGTTCGGCGACTGAGCTGATCGATCGCTTACTGGATCATCTGCGCGAGTTAGGCCAACGCGACAATTTCACCGACGACTTAACGGCGCTGGTTTTCGACGTGGACTGAACCGCTCGTCCGGGCGCTCTTAAATGCAACGGCTGCCGCCACGCGCGGCGGGATTCGGCCACCCACAGCTTTCGTGATATTTCTGTGAGCATGCGCTCCCCCCTCGCAGCGCAAAAGCCTGGAAAAGAGTTGTCACTAACAGCCTCGCGATTCCTGCTCCAGGAATGGACTCTGGAGTTTCGTTACGGTTTGCCGCCAGAACGCAAAGTCGCGGCTTCAGCATATTACCGGTTCTGCTCATATGCGCGGCGGGCGTGCTGTCGTGCGATTCCGAACCGCAGGCGACGAAACCCCGCATCGATCTATCGGAACTACGCTGGGAGATTCAGTCAGGCGCGCCCGACTGGACCGAAGAATCCCCGGCACGCAAACCGGCCGATGCGGGCCTTCGCATCCCGATCAATCCCGCGGCGGCTCTCGGCTGGTCCGCCGACGATGCGATTCACGAAGTCACCCTGCGAGCACAGCTCCCGGATGCGAACACCAAAACAGCGCCTGGCGCGGCGCCCTTTCGTGAGACTGCGAAAGAGCTGTCCAATCCAGCACTGCTGTTGAGCGGCATCGGCGATAACTGGGCGGTCTATTTGAACGGCCGACTCTTACGAAACGAAATGTATCTGTCGGCTGGTTCGGAAAACGACAACGACGACCGGCGACGCATCTTGAGTTCGCGTTATCATATTCGCACGGTGATTCCTTTTCCCGCCGCTCTGCTGCGGCCTGACGGCGCAAACGAACTCGTAATCCATCTCGCGGGCCATGCACCCGCGCCCCTTGCGTTCGGCGGAAATTTCTTCGGCCTGCGTTTTCAGAGCGGCAACGCGATCGGCGATTCGATGGAGCTGCAGCAGGAACAATTTCAGTTCCCCCGACTGGTGCTCTACAGCGTGTTTCTTTTCTTCGGTTTGTATCACGGGCTGCTGTTCATCTATCGCAGCAACGATCGTTATAATCTGTACTTCAGCGCCTTTTTGATCGGTATGGCTTTTTATTTTTTCGCGCGATCGAATTACGCCGCGTCGCTCCTGCTCGATCAGCGCTGGCTGCTTTTGACGATCTTCAGCAGCCAGATCCTGTGCCTGTCGTTCTTTCTCGCGTTTTTACGCAGCTATTTCCCTATCGGTCGCGCGAAGTCGCCCTGGATCTACGCGGCGCACGCCGCCAACGTCCTGTTTTTCACGGCGATGGTTTTGCTCTCCTATCGATACTATCGCAGTCTGCTGCTCGCCTGGTACGTGGTCGCGCTGCCGCAGATGATCTACGCGGTCGTCTATATCGTGCGGGCGAATCTGCGCGGCATCGCCGACGCGCGCTGGATGGTGATGGCGGTCGGCACCGCAGTGCTGCTGGTCGTGTGGGACATGCTCGATACTTTCTATTTTCATACGAATGTCCGCTTTCTCGAATACGCGATTCTCTTTTTGGTGCTGGCTCTCGTGGCGATTCTGGCCGGCCGTTTCGTTTCGCTGCACGGCGAATCGGAGCGCTTGAATCTACAGCTGGCGAAGCAGAAGGATTCGTTTTATCGCTTCGTGCCCACGGAATTTTTGAAGCTCCTGAAAAAACAGGACATCGCCGACGTGCAGCTGGGCGATCAGGTGCGCGGAAAAATGACGGTGCTCTTCACCGATATTCGAAATTTTACGCAGCTCTCCGAAACGATGTCGCCGGAAGAAAATTTCGAATTCATCAATGATTATCTGATGCGCATGGAGCCGGCCATCCGCCGCCACGACGGCTTCGTCGACAAATATATCGGCGACGCGATTATGGCGCTTTTTCGCGGCAAACCCGACGACGCTCTGCGCGCGGGAGTCGCGATGCTCGTGACCTTACGCGACTACAATAAAGACCGTGAGAGCGACGGACGCATTCCGCTGCAAATCGGCATGGGCGTCAATACCGGCGCCTTAATGCTCGGAACGGTCGGCGGCATGAGCCGCATGGATACGACGGTAATCGGCGGTCCCGTGAACTTAGCGGCGCGTCTGGAATCTTCGACCAAACGGTACGGCCTGCCGCTGCTATTGACGGAACAAACCGTGCAGGCGCTGGAAAGCCCGGACAGCTTTCATCTGCGCGTCATCGATCGCATTCGGCTGCGCGGAGTGCAGGAACCGGTGCTCTTGTACGAATGTTACGATCACGACCCCGACGACGTACGCACCCGGAAAACCGAATCCCGTGAACGGATTCTGGACGGCATGCGCCTGCTACAGGCCGGCGAAATCGAGGCCGCTCGCGAAGTCTTTGAGGAACTGCAGCGACAATTGTCGGAGGATCCGATTCCCGTGATTTTTCTCGAACGCTGCGAGCAGGCCGCAATCCGCCAGGCCTCGAACTCCAATGCAGCCGCGCACGAATCTTCGGAAGCCCAGGCCGCGGGTTAATCCGGGCCACGACCGACGCAAGACCGGTCGGCTCAAAGAGGAACGGATCGATCGTCCCCGGTTACGGGAATGCCTTGACCGGCCGGCTCAGAAGACGCATTTTTCGTTTTCATGATACCCGCCGGCTCCATTCGCACCCTGGAAATCTCACCCCCCGGAAACACCATAACAAACAGAACGTTCGTTCTGCTTTTCATGGTGTTTTTGGTTTGCGGGGCCTGCCTCAGCTTCGACGCCCGGGAAAGCCAGCCGAAACTGCCCGAACTCGACGCCGCCGACGCCACCGCCCGCATTCGCGGCGACCTGCGTTCGATTCAAATCTATCGCAAGGGCCTCGAAGATATTTTTCGTTATATGGATCGCCGCGCGGATCTCTTCCCCCGCGCCACCTACAAAGCCGGTCGCGTCTTAAGCGTCGCCGACCGCCAGCTGGTGCGCGACGTTTATCGTAGCTTCTTCGACTATCACCTGGCCCTCGAATCCATTAACGAATACCATCGCCGGGATTTCTATCGACTCGGCGGCACAGCCCGGGCCGGGTCCTTTCTCGCCGCTTATAGTTCGTTTCTCACCCGCTATCGCTTCGGCCTGGAATTCGTTACCCGCCTCGAGCGCGATCCCGGCTTCGCCGTGTTTCTAAACGAACCCGTGCCCGAACTGGGCCTGCCGGCGAAAAGCCTGAACGAACTGCGCTATCGTTATCTGAATCTGGGCCGGGCCGCCGAATTCGTGGCCTTGAACACGCTCTACTCCGGGCACGCCTTCGCCACCAGCGCCGCCGGCGACAAAAACGCCACCGCTTACCAGGATCTCGTGCGGGTCGGCCTGCTCGACGCCCGCCAGCCCGGCCAATGGACCCGCAATATCAACCGCGATACCGCTTATATATGGAAGACCGCCACCTGGAACGGTCCCGCCATGACCTTTCAAAACGCCCTGGGCATCGTTCAGCGCGCGACGGGAGACGCCTGGCTGCCAGTGCAGGCCGGGGTCGCGGAGTGGATGGGCGATACGAAAGTCTATCGCCTGGGCCGGCCGCTGATCCAGCCCGAACAAATCGACGAGATGCTCGCCCGCCTGGAACCCGGCGACGTGATGCTCCAGCGTCGCGAATGGTATCTCTCGAATATCGGCCTGCCGGGTTACTGGTCGCATGCGGCGCTGTACATCGGCACGCCCGAAGAACGCCGCAGATATTTCAGCGCGCCGGAAGTCCAGGCCTGGGTCCGGCGCCAGGGCATCGCGAGCGGCGATTTCGAACAGCTGTTGTTACGGCGTAATCGGATCGCCTATCAACAGAGCCTGGTGGATCTGGACGAAAAGCCGGGTCATCCCCCGCATTCCGTACGCGTGATCGAAGCGATCAGCGAAGGCGTAAGCTTTACCTCGCTGGAGCATTCCGCCGCCGCGGACTCGGTGGCCGTGCTGCGTCCGCGTATGGATCGCGTCGCCGTCGCCCGGGCGCTGCTGCAATCATTTCGCTACGCCGGCCGCCCCTACGATTTCAATTTCGATTTCCAGACCGATCGCGAGCTCGTCTGTACCGAGCTGGTCTTTCGCGCCTACGAGGCCGCGGATCTGAGGCTGCCGCTCATTCGCATTCTGGGCCGTTCCACCCTGCCCGCCAACGAAATCGCCCGGGACTTCGACGTACGCTTCGACGCTCCCGATCGCCAGCTGGATCTGGTGCTGTTTTTAGACGGCGCTGAAGGCAAGGACCGGGCAGTGGTGCGGGATACGGCGGCCTTTCGTCGCAGCTGGAAGCGACCGAAATGGCATATCCTGTTGCCCGACGAAGCCCGCCGGCGCAGTCGCCAGAATTCAGCAGTCGCCGTGGCTCCGCAATATTTCGAAAATTTCGCGAAAATCGTCCCGCCGGGCCCGGAATCTGTCACACCCGCGTGGTAGATTGCCCCTGTTTCGAACCCGACATCGCTCAATGCCTGGCTGGCGGCCGACCGACCGAGAGTCGTCCCGCCGCGCGGACCTGCGATCGGCTGGAAACGACGAGGCACGAAAACATGGAACAACTGAAAAAGAAACGCAGCCAACCCGCGATTTTTTCCGATCTAAATACTACGGTGAGTATGAAAAACGGCGGACTGCGATTTATCGATCTATTTGCGGGCATCGGAGGCTTTCGATTGGCCTTTGAGTCTCAGGGCAACCAGTGCGTGTTTTCCAGCGAATGGGACAAATTCGCGCGCAAGACCTACGAAGCGAATTTCGGCGATACTCCCGCCGGCGATATTCGCCAGATCGATGCGGCCGAGATTCCCGACTTCGATATTCTGTGCGGCGGCTTTCCCTGCCAGGCCTTCAGCATCGCGGGGGTATCCAAGAAAAACGCCCTGGGCCGCGCTCACGGTTTTCTCGACGAAACCCAGGGCACGCTGTTCTTCGAGGTGGCGCGTATCTTAAAAGAACGCCGGCCGCAAGCCTTCCTGCTTGAGAACGTCAAGAACCTGGTCTATCATGACGGCGGGCGCACCTTCGAGATTATTCGCCGCACCCTCTCGGACGAACTCGGTTATCATATGGACTACCGCATCCTGAACGCGGCCGACGTGTTGCCCCAGAATCGCGAACGTATTTTTCTGGTGGGCTTCCAGAATAAAGCGGCCGCCCGCGCTTTCGAATTTCCGCAACTGAAAGCCGGACGCAAAAATCCGCCGCGGATGGCGGACATCCTCGATAAGAAAATCGACCCTCGTTATCATCTCTCGGACCGGCTGTGGAGTTATCTGCAGGCTTATAAAGAGAAGCATCGCAAAGCCGGCCACGGCTTCGGTTTCGGTATGATCGAGCCGAGCGGCATCGCCCGCACGCTGTCGGCCCGCTATTATAAAGACGGTTCCGAGATTCTGGTTCCCGTACGGGGCAAGAACCCCCGGCGGCTGACTCCGCGCGAATGCGCCCGGCTGATGGGTTACCCGGAAGACTTTCAGATCGTCGTTTCAGATACCCAGGCTTATAAGCAGTTCGGCAACTCGGTCGCGGTGCCGGTCGTGCACGCGGTCGCTCGCGAAATGCTGACGGCGATGCAGGTCGCAGGCGGTACGGCGGCGAAAGGCGCTCGTCGGGGCATGCGCTCCGGAACCACCACCAGGCCCGCTCGCACGAGAAAAGAAACGGCCGCGGCCATGCAGGGCCAGCGCGCGGCCGGCCAGAGAAGCGGCGCGCGCAAAAGTTCAGGCCGACGCCGCGTTGCCTGAAGAACCCCAGTTCGCGAAAGAGCTTCCGCCATCGCCCGCGTCCAGCGAGCGATGGACCAGCTTTTCCAGGTCTTCGACCGCGAGCGGCGGGCTGAAATAGAAACCCTGGAATTCGTCGCATTCGACGTTGCTGAGAAATTCCCGCTGGTATTCGGTTTCGATTCCTTCCGCCACCACGCTCAGCTTGAGCTGGCGCGATAGGGCCAGGATCGCCGAGATAATGGCCCGGTCGTCGCTGTTCTCACTGAGATCGCGCACGAACGAGCGATCGATCTTGAGCGTGGAAATCGGCAGCGATTTCAGAATCGCCAGCGAAGAGTAGCCTGTGCCGAAGTCGTCGATGCTGATGGAAATTCCGAGCTCGTTAAAATAACGCAGAGTGCGCGTGCTGTGATCCACGTCGTCCATGACGGTGCTCTCGGTGATTTCCATCTTGAGTCGCGGCACGACCGTCGAGTGCGCGCCGATGATCTTTTTGATTCTCTCGATCGATGCGGGGCTCGCGAACTGGCGGGCCGACATATTCACCGCCACGAACAGGGAACCCAGCGGCGTGCGTTCCCAGCGGGTCAATTGCTGGCAGACCGCCTGCATTACGTATTCGCCGAGCGGCACGATCAAACCGGTCGCCTCCGCGAGCGGTATAAACTCCCCGGGACCGATCAGACCCCGTTCGGGATGAATCCAGCGAACCAGCGCTTCGAGGCCGGAGACCCGGCCGCTGACCGCGGAGATAATGGGCTGATAAAAAACGTGCAGCTCGTTACGCTGCAGGCCCCGGCGCAGTTCCACTTCCATCTGCAGCAGGCGGGTCGAGTCGGCGCCCATGCGATCCTGAAACACGACCAGGCGCGCCCCGCCCAGATCCTTCGCGCGATTGCGCGCGATACCGGCGTCGCGCAGCACGTGTTCCGCTCGCTCGTAATCGGCGGCGTAACAGGCCACGCCCGCGCTCGCGCTGCCGGTAATTTCCGTATCCAGTATATGAAACGGCGCCTGCAATCCGTTCTGGAGGAAATCGTTCACGGCGAAAACCGCGCGCGAATCCGGCCCGGCTTCGATCAAAAGGGCGAATTCGTTCTCGCCCAGGCGCGCGACGGTATCGGACTGGCGCACGTTGCGCCTGAGCCGGTCGGCGATCTGCCGGGCCAGCTCGTCGGAAGCGTCCGGCCCCAGGGATTCGGTGATCATATAGTAGCGATCCAGGCCGAAGATCACCACGGTGAACACGTCCAGTTCGCCGCTCCGGCAGCGTGCGAAGGCCGCCTCCAGCCGCTCGTTAAAATACAGGCGATTGCCCAGGCCGGACATTGCGTCCATGCGATGCACGGCTTCTTCCGCCGCCTTTAAGCGTAGATGAGTCTGGATGCGAGCCCGGGCGACGATCACATCCACCGGCTTGGTGATATAATCGTTGGCGCCCAGGTTCAACGCTTCGGCGATGCTGGAGCTTTCATCCAGCGCGGAAACCATGATCACCGGCAGACGCATGGCCGAAAAATTTTCTCGAATCTCTTTCAGCACTTCCAGGCCGGACATGCCCGGCATGATAATATCAAGTAAGACCAGATCGAATTGTCCGGAACCGTTCAGGAGAGCCAGTGCGTCGGGGCCGGATTCGGCGCTTTCGACCTGATAGCCGAGGCTGCTCATTCGGCGCTCAAGCAGCGCCCGATTGACCTCGCTATCGTCAACGACCAGAATGCGCGGCGCCTGAGCGTGGTCTGCGCTACTGGTGTTTGCCTCCAATGAATATGACATGAGAACGCCGGAAAGTCCCTGACCGCAGACGGCCCGGGATCCCTACTGATTAGACGAAAACTGGAACGAAACCAATCCGATTCACGATAAACTATGATTGCGAGCTGTCGGAAGCAAGTAAATCTGTGGAAATTCCCCTGGATTCGTGTTAGACCTTCATGAATAAAGAGTTTGCCGCCCGTTACGGCAGTACGGCAATCGTAACGCTTTATAGACGCCGTTTGCCCGCATTGCGGCGCGCTTTGCTGCGGTGGTTCGCAGAGCATCAGCGCGAATATCCCTGGCGCAGCACCGACAACTGGTTTCATCTATTGATGGCTGAAATGATGCTGCGCCGTACCCGTGCAGACCAGGTCGTACCTGTGTATCGGGAATTCTGTCGGCGCTATTCCGATCCGGCGGCGGCGGCGCGCTCCCGGCCGGAGACTTTCGCCAGAATCCTGCAGCCCCTGGGTCTCGCCTGGCGCGGACGCCAGCTGCGCGAGACTGTACACTTTCTCAGAGATCGCTTCGAGAATCGATCGCCCGCGCCGGACGACGCGCTGCTGGAGATTCCGGGAGTGGGGCCCTACTCCGATGCGATGCTGCGCAATCGGCTGTTCGGCGAACGGATCGCCGCAGTGGATTCAAACGTGGCGCGCTTCGTTTGCCGCCTGCTCGACCGGCCGCACCACGCCGAAAGCCGTCGGGATCGGGCGGTAATCGAACTGGCCAATCGCTTCGTGAATTCGCCCCGCTCGCCGGAACTCAATCTGGCGATTCTGGACCTGTCCGCGCTGGTGTGCAAACCCCGCCGACCGGAATGCGAAAGCTGCCCGCTCAAAACCCTCTGCGAAACGGGCCGCCAGAGCGCAGCCGGCGGACAGGGGTGAAACCAACGCAGTGCTGCTGATCCAGTACGGCGAAGCGTCCGCGGGACTTCAGTATCGCATCCAGCCCGATGGACTCCGCCAGACCCCTTGCGAAAAACCGCTTGCCAGGAGCCGGATTATGTCGCATTCTTGCGGAGAATATGGGCTTCGCACGCAAAAAGAAATCGAGCGGAGGCGCGGCGAGTTCGAAGGCCGCCAAATCCGGCGGCGGCGATCAGAAGGCCGCCAGCACTCCGGGTGGACAGGTCGATCTGACCGTCGGCGAAGAGGGCCTGTTGAAAGCATTGCGCGCCCAGGTAGCTGGCCAGAGCGCCGGCTCGAAAAAAACCACCGGCAAACGCTCCGCCGCTTCCGGCGCTCCCCGACGTTCCAGGCCCAACAACTCGCCGACCGGCAACCAGGTTTCCAGCACAGGCGGCGAAACCCGATCCGCAGGCACGGGACGCATGACGCCTGCGCCCATGGTCGACGGCTTCAGCGGAGCCCGCGACGGATCGAGTCGCGCAGCGCGGCTGCTGCTGGCACTGGGGCCCGATCAGGCCGCGACGATCTTGCAGAATCTGGAACCGGCGGAAATCGAAAAGCTGGCCGTCGAGATGTCGCGCATCGATCGCATCAGCGCCGATGAGAAACGCGAAATCCTCGAGTACTTCGACGCGGTGGTGAAAGATTTCGACGAACCCGTACGGGGCGGCATCGACCAGGCCAAAAAGATCCTGGAACTGAGCCACGGTCAGGACGTCGCCGAAGAAATCATCGGCCGTCTCAGCCAGCAGGATCTCTTTCGCGACTTCGAATTTCTGGAACGCATCGAAGCGCCGGTGCTTTCCGCGGCGCTCAGTCAGGAGCATACGCAAATCGCGGCCGTGGCGCTGTCGTTCTTAAAGCCGCGGATCGCGGCCACAGTGATGCGCAATCTGCCGGCGGAGTTTCGTTCAGAAGTCGCCATGCGCATCGCGAAAACTTCGCGCATTCATCCCGAGGCGGTGCAACGCGTGGCCCGGGTGCTGCGCGAGAAATTTGAAAAGCGCACGGCCGAGATCTACTCCGAGATCGGCGGCGCGGATACGCTCGCGAATATCCTGAACCACATGGACCGTTCGGAAGAGGACGAGATTCTCGACGTGCTGGGGGGTGCTGCGCCGAAGATCGTCGAAGACGTGCGCGAACGCCTCTATATTTTCGAAGAACTGGTGAACCTGGATCATCGCGAGATGCGCATGCTGATCACGGAGATCGGGGACGACCTGCTGCTGGCGGTCGCGCTCCGCGGCGCCGGAGAAGAAATTCGACGCCACTTCTTTAACTCGATGTCGCAAAACCGCGCCGCGGATATTCTCGAAGAAATGGATCGGCGCGGGCCGCTGTCGGTCAAAGAAATCAACGAAGCGCGTTCCTATGTGCTAACGGTGGCCCGGCGGCTGGACGAAGAAGGCGCGCTGGTCATCAAAAAAGAAAAAGATCAGTATATCTGATCCGCGAGTTTGAAAAGCTCAACAATATAGAGGGTGGATCAATCGCGCCGGCCTGGTCCCCCACCCCTCATTCGATTCTTTGCAGCAGCGCCCGGGTCCGTTCGATCGTCTGCTTATGACCGCGCTCCTCGCGAATCACCAGCGCCGCCTTTAACTCCTGAACGGCGTTCGCAGTATCTCCCTGCCGGATCAACACGAGCGCCAGGGACTCATGAATGAAATCCGCGTAGACCGCAAGATCGGGATCCCCGGGCCCGGAGTCGCCGGAGTCCGTCTCGGTACCCTGCAGCGCCGACCGCAGGCCGCGCAGAATGTCCAGCGCCTGCTCCGCATGTCCCGCCTCTCCGCTCTGGTCCAGAACGACGGCCAGCCGAATGCGCGCCAGATAAGTCGCCCGCGGTCGCTGTAGCGTCTTCCAGATCGCAAGGCTCCGGCGTTTGCATTCCAGCGCCTCCGCAATGCGCCCGGCAAAACGCAGGGCCTCTCCCAGACGACTCACGGCTCGACCGAGATCGGCCTGTAACTCAATCCAGGCGCTTCCAGGCCCTTCCGGGGCTTTCGAATCGGGCGGCCCGGCGGACTGCTCCAGCTCCTTTGTCTTACGTTCGAAATATTCGCGCGCACCGCTGTAGTACTCGATGTCTTTTCGAGACACCTCCGGATTGTCCTCGCGCTCGCAAAACTCCGCGTCGAAAAACTTCACCCGGTCGGTGTGACTTCCTGGCACGGCGCGTAAAGCCGGAATCTCATTCGATGCTCACACTCGCGCGCACGGGAACGAATTGACCGAATGGCCGCGCCCGAACAGCTTTGCCCAAAAAGGAGCAGCACGAATGCAAATGCACAAACTCTTCGGCTTAATACTTGTACCGGCGATGCTGGTTTTCAGCGCATGCCATACATCTGCGATCGGCAACAAATTCAACGGGACCACGACCCCCGACGGATCGGCGCGCGCCTATCAGCACACGACGAACTACGCGCTTCACGTCGGCTTCGGCTACTATCCGGTGATCGGCAACGCCAGCGTCGGGTCCAGCGTGGAAGCCTTCACAGGCGACGCCCGCAAGAACGGCGGAACCAAAAATCAGATTACCAACATGGACTACGACAGCCTGTGGTATATCTTCCCGCCTTTTACGTTTATTCTTACGCCCGTGATTACGGACACGTACGGATACGTGTACCGCTGATCGCGTATCGCTGATCAGGTATCGCTGATCGGCGGCTCCCGGAGCGCTCGCACGATTGCGTCGCGCTTGCTTTCGACGAAAGGGCGACGCGCTCCGGATATTGCCAGGTCAGGCGCGATTAATACGCGGCTTCTTTAGCGGCCGGCAGCGCCGACTGGCAGGCGCTGGAAAGCTCGGCGCGCTTTTCCTGCAGGCAGGCCATCAATTTCCCGTCGCCGGGTTTGATGCCTTTGCAAAGCTTACGCGCGTCCGCGCGGCAAGCCTTCGCGACGGCCTTGCGTTTCTCTTTGCCTTCTTTATTGCCTTTTTTATTTTCGCGCGCTTGCTTCACCAGCGCCTTGCATTCCGCGGACAGGCTCTCGCGATTCTCTTTCATGCAGGCCCGTAATTCTTTACCGCGTTTATCGCCGCACAGGCGCTTCGCGTCCGCTCCGCAGGAGGCGTCGAAGGCCGCCCGGCGTTTTTCTCGTTTTTCCAGCTTCGCACGGCAGGTGGCCGAAAGACCGTCGCGATTCTCCTGCAGGCACTGCCTGATCCGGCCTTCACCGCGCTCAATGCCGCCGCAGAATTTTTCGACGTCCGCCCGACAGGCTCCTTTTTTCACGTTCACTTCTTCCGGGTCTTCGCCGAATACCGGGCCGCCGGAACCCAAAAGCAGCGCGCCGGCCAGAGCCGCCGCCGCGAGCGCGCCGTAGACCGGCGTTCTCTGAATTGCAAATACAGACATAGTTCTCTCCATGATTATTTCAGTTCGAAAAGCAGCCGCCGCGACCGTATTGAGAATACGAACCGTCGGAACCGCCCCTTCGCTTTGACGACTTCACCATCAGGGGGTTCGAATCGCAAGGCCGATGGACCTCCGCCGCCGGTTAGAAATTCGTTTGAAACCCCGGGGCGCGGGCAGGAAAGACTTGAAATAATTGCTCTTAATGCTTGTTTAGTGGTCTATTAAACCTTCCGGAATTCGGACGCTCCCGGATTTCCGCGACCGTTTCCCGGCGATCCCGGAGCTTGCTTCAGCGGTCGCCCGGGGGCGCGAAGGGATTTACAGGTAATTTTCTATGGCGAAGTACTTTATTACCGGCGGCGCCGGTTTCCTGGGCATCAACCTGGTGCGCTATCTGATGGCGAAGAAACACAAGTGCGTTTCATATGATATCGCCGAGTTCGACTACCCCGAACAGAACAAAGTTCAAATCGTAACGGGCGACATTCGCGACTTCGAGACGCTGAAGAAAGCGATGAAAGGCTGCGATGTCGTCATCCATACGGCTGCGGCTCTTCCGCTGTATACCGAAGAAGATATCATGTCCACCGACGTCGACGGCACCCGTAACGTGCTTGAAGCGGCGGCTCAGAATAAAATCAAACGCGTGGTGCATGTCAGCTCGACCGCCGTCTACGGTATCCCCGATCATCATCCGCTGATCGAAGACGATCGCCTGGACGGCGTCGGCCCCTACGGCAAAGCCAAAATTCTGGCGGAAGAGGAGTGCCTGAAATATCGCGAAAAAGGCATGGTCGTGCCGATCATCCGGCCGAAGTCCTTTATCGGACCGGAGCGCCTGGGCGTTTTCGCGCTCTTCTACGACTGGGCCGCGACCGGCCACGGCTTCCCCATGATCGGCAGCGGCAAGAACCGCTATCAATTGCTGGACGTCGAAGACCTCTGCGATTCGATCTATCTGGCCGCGACCAAACCCAAAACCAAAGCCAACGACACCTTCAATATCGGCGCCGAAGAATTCACGACGATGCGCGAAGATTATCAGGCGGTGCTGGACGACGCCGGTTTCGGCAAGAAAATCAGCGGCTTTCCGGCCACCCCGGTCATCTGGATTCTGCGCATTCTTGAGGCGCTCAAATTGAGCCCGCTCTACAAGTGGGTGTACGAAACGGCCAGCAAGGATTCCTTCGTTTCGATCGAAAAAGCGAAGAAGATTCTGGGCTACGCGCCGAAATACTCTAATAAGGACGCGCTGGTTCGCAATTATCGCTGGTATCTCGAAAATCAGGATAATTTCGCAAACGCCAGCGGGGTTTCTCATCGGGTACCGTGGAAGCAGGGCATCCTCCGCTTCGCGAAAGTCTTCTTCTGATTCCCGGATAAAAATACGTCACATATATTAATCCGACTCAAGGATATTGATAAGGATCTTCATTATGAAACGAACGGAAATGGAACGCATCGAACGAGAGCTGCGTCGATCGGAAAAAAAGATCAGCCGGATCGCGGGGGACGGCCCCGCGGGCAGCGTCGGCGAATATATTGAACAGCTCTTCGGTCTGTTTCGCTACGACCAGTCTGAAATCTTCAACACCGGCGAAAGCCTGGAGATTCTGGAGCTGCTCGAAAAGATGAAGCAGGATATTCCCGAAAAGAAATGGCCGGACGTTCTGAAAAAAGCGATCAAGAAAACCCAGGTCGCTCAGAAAGACAAAGCCATGGCCGAGCTCAAAGAGCTCATCGGCCTGAACTGATATTCGCCGAATTATCCCCTGGCAATCACGGCCATTCAGCCTCAATCTATTATAATTCGCGGCCTTCGGATCTCATGATTTCATGAACCCGGTCGCGCAGGATTGATTGCCGGAGGGTAAATCCGCGAAAGCGTTTAGAAAATCCAGTACAGCACCAGCTGGATAATTAACAAGCCCGAAGCCCAGTAACGTAAATCGCGGTGACGGGGCAAGGCGTCGCCTTCCTCGTAGACGTATTCGCGCGGCAATGACCAGACCAGCGCGAGAATAGCCGCGAAGATGAACAGCGCGCCGGCCTTCGCGTACCATAGCGGCAGCGCGTTCACGGCTTGAAAAAAAGCTTCGTAGTATTCCTGCATAAAAGTACCCGCACGGCGGCCCGTTTCGTTTAAGACGCCCCGGCGTCGTTCTCCTGCCCGCGCCTGCCCGCGCCGTCGGTCGTCTGCACCGTAAGATTGCGCAACTGCTCGTCGCTTTTCGCGGGCGTCACGAAGCTGATCGCGAATAAGAGAGCGATGGTAAACAGAAAGCTGTAAAAGGCAATGTACAGCATATTCAGCCCTTCGCCGGCGGTCAGGCCGGGCAAACCGAAGGCGCCCATATACACCGCCGAAAGCACGCCCAGCCCCAGTCCCCACACTCCCGCCGCCGGCGTAATAAAACGAGTGAGTATTCCCAATAACAAGAGCGCGAACATGGGCCCCTGGAAATACGAGAGTCCCAGTTGTACGAAAGAATAGATCCCGCGGAACTGGGATTTAACGCCGTCGATATTCAACGCGAAGAGCACTCCCAGGGCGAGCACCGTAAAGGTAATCCATTTCCCCAGACGCAGATCGCGCTGATCCCGCCGCTTGTGTTCGTGGTCTTCTACGTGTTTCGCGTCGCTACCTTCTAGAACGCCATAAACGTCCCGGGTGATCATGACCGCGGTAGAATTCAGAGTCGAATCCACCGACGACTGCAGCGCCGCGATAAACGCCACGAAGAGCAGACCCGAAAGCCCGGGCGGGAGCACTTCGCGAATCAGCCAGGGCAAGGCCTGGTCCTGGTTATCGAGAGGTTTCGCGCTGAGCAATAGCACCAGGAAACCCGGCAGAATAATCAAAAAGGGCATCACCGTCTTCGCGAGCGCCGCGAAGATCATCGCGGCCTGTCCGTCCCAGCGCGATTTCGCCGCGAAGGTGCGTTGCAAGATCACCTGGTTCGCGCACCAGTACGCCGGCGACATGACCATGGCCAGCCCCAGCAAAACGCCAGGCCAGGGAAACTCAGCGTGATCCGCCGGCAGAAAGGCGTTCAGGTGCTGCGGAAACTCGGTCGCCAGTCGGGTCGTAAATTCGTCGACGCCGCCGACGCGGCTTACCCCCAGCACCGCCAGCGCGAATCCCCCGCCGATCATAATCGCGAACTGGACGGTATCCGAGATCGCGACCGCGGCCATACCGCCGGTAATCGTATAGAGTCCGACCACGATCGCCGTAATCCATACGCCCACGCTGATGTCGATGCCCACATACACCTGCAGCATGGTCGCCGTGGCCCACAGATAGATCCCCACGATAAACAACGAGAAAAACGAAAGAATCACCGCCGAAATCGCGCGCACCGCCTGGTTGTAACGCAGGCCGAGGTACTCGGGTATCGAATACACCCCCGCCCGCCAGAAGTACGGAATAAAAATGAAGGCGCACAGAATCATCGCGGGGATGGCGCCGATCCATTCGAAATTCGCCTGGGCGATGCCGATGCGATAGCCGCCGCCCGCGGCGCCCACATAATCGTTGGAACCGAGGTTGCTCCCGACGATCGACATGCCGACGACCCACCAGGGCAAACTGCGGCCGGCCAGAAAATAATCGTGAGCGCCTTTTACGTGCCGGCTATAATAGAAACCGAAGGCCACCATGCCTATGAGATAGGCGACGATCAGAATCAGGTCGATGACGTGAATGTGAATATCGCCGAAGAGGATCATACGCGAATGGGAGCTGAAGTCTGGACGCGCTCTTCGAAGATACAAGCTTTTTTTGGCACGGCCGCGCGGGAGCCGACGAAAGAACGCGGGATTTGAGGTTGACCGGCAACACGGTCCTCCGTGATTCTGGGCCGATCATGCGCGGACGTTCTCTTTTGTTGATCGTGGTCGTCGGCGGCTTCGCCGCGGCGTACTGCGCGGGCGCCTGGTACTTCGCGGGCGTTATCGTACGTTTTCAACCCTACACCCTCGAAGAGGATCGCGTCAGACGCGAATACAAGAGCGTCGCCGATCGCGGACTGCCGGAACCAGAAACGATTCGCATCGCCGCGACAGACGCCGGGGGGCCGCCGACCGAAAACGCAGGCTACAGTCCGATTGACATCGAAGCCTGGTATTTCGCGAATCCAGCGCCGGCAGACTGCGCCGTCATCATCCAGCACGGACACAAAGGCACGCGCTGGGCGGCCTTGCGTTTTGCGCCGCTCTTCTGGAAGCGCGGTTGCGATCTGATTTTACCGGACGCCCGCTACCACGGCAAATCCGGCGGCGACTGCGGCGGTTACGGTTATCACGAACGTTACGATATGCAGCGAGTAATCGCCTGGCTCCAGCGAGAAAAGCGACCGGGTTTGCGCAAGAATCAAATCGGCCTCGTCGGCGTATCGATGGGCGGCGCGATCGTACTCATGACGGCGGAACTGGAGCCGGAAATCGGCTTCGTGGTCGCCGACTCTTCGTTCGCATCGTTCGAAGCGATTCTGCGCGAAAACGGAACAAAAAATTACGGTGCAATGATCGTGGCGTTGATGTTGCCTCCCGCAATCGCGCTGGCCGATCTCCGCTGCAATATTGACGTCGGGGCGGTCGCCCCGGTCGCTTCAGCGGCGAAGCTTCGACCGCCCCTCTTTGTCGCGCATTCGGTGAGCGATATGGTCACCGGGCCGCATCACAGCCGCGCGATTTACGACGCGGTTTCGCACGACCGGCGCGTGCTGCACGTCAACGACTGGGGCGCTGCCCACGGCCGCGACGTGCTCGTGAATTTCGAAGGCTACGACCGGCAGGTGTCGGAATTTCTGGCGAAATATGCGCCGGACTTCGGACGATAGCGCATCAGAGATTTTCCACTTGCCGCGCGCTGCGGGCTCTGCGATTTTCGGGTTACTATGATACGAAAAACTCTAATCGGCGCATTGCTCGCGCTCTGTATTCTGTATTTCGGCGGCGCGTGGTTCTTTTCGAATATCATCATTCATTTTCAACAACGCACGCTTGAAGAAGACCGCAGCAATCTGGAATATACAAGCGTCGCCGACGAAAATTTACCGGAGCCGGAAGTCGTGCGTATCGGAGACGAATTCCATAGCGCCGTAAGTCCTCGCGGCCAGGCCACCGAGCCGGTCGACATCGCGGGGTGGTTTTTTCAGAATCCGCGCGACGCCGCCTGCGCGGTGATCGTACATCACGGACACACCGGCACGCGCTGGGGCGCGATCAAATACGCGCCGCTCTTCTGGAAGCGCGGCTGTTCGATTCTTTCCGTCGACGCCCGCTATCACGGCGAAAGCGGCGGGGCTTGCGGCAGCTACGGTTATCACGAACGCCACGACCTGCAGCGGGCCGTCGCCTGGTTGCAAAAGAAGACCGGCCTGGAAAAAAATCAAATCGGCCTGATGGGCGAATCGATGGGCGCGGCCATCGTAACCATGACCGCGGCTCTGGAATCGGAGCTGGCCTTCGTGGCGGCCGACTCGCCTTATCGCGCGCTCAGGCCGGTGATGGTCGAACGCGGCGAACGCCAGTACGGCCCGGTTCTCATCGGTATGATGCTGCCCGGCGCAATGCTGCTCGCGGATATCAGATGCGATATGAACGTCAGCGAAGTTTCGCCGGAAGCAGCCGCGAAAGAAATCCAGATTCCGGTCTTTCTATCGCATTCGGCAAGCGACGCGGGCACGCTGCCCTATCATAGCGAATCGATCTACGACAATGTGCCGCACGAGCGAAAAGTTCTGTATATCAACGAATGGGGCGCGCCCCACGCCCGGGACATCAACTTTCGCTACGACGAATACGAAGCACATATGAACGCGTTCCTGCGCGAATTCGTTCCCGGCTTCGGCCGCTGATTTTCGTTGAATATCGCCGCCGGATTGCCGTCTCAAATGACGAGGCCGTTCGGTGGCAATCCGGCGATGCGTTCCGCTTCGCGCACTCCGGACAGATAAGCGCCGTGCACCGTCGCGGGATAATAACGCGACGTGGCCTCGCCCGCGAAAAAGAGGCGACCGACGGGCTCGGCCAGAGCGTCGTAGTCCGCTCCTCGCGCGCCTCTCGCAAAGAACGAATACGATCCATACGAGAAAGGATCCCGGCTCCAGCGTGTCTGGATCAGCGCTTCGATAGCCCCGGCGTCTTTCGCGAAGAGTTTCGAGAAGAGCGCGTTTAACTCGCGACGCAGCGCGCGATCGCTCTTCTTTTCCAGATCAAGGGCCGGGCCTCCCCCCGTGAACGCCATCAACATGGGCCGGCCGGAGACTTTCTTCAGGTTTAAAAACGAAGGCCAATCTCCCTTTTGCTTCGAGATGTATCCGAGATAGTCGCGGTCCATGGGCCAGAAGGCTTTCGGAAATGAGATGACGGTCTTATTCAAAGTGCCCATGGCTAGCCGCCGAATCGCGCCCTGCTTGAAGATCGGCAACTCCGGCGAAAAACGCACGCCTCTGGCGCGCAGAACGCCCAGGGGCAGCGTGATGACCGCGCCGTCGGCGCTAAATTCACCGCGATCCGTTTCGACGCGCACGCCCTGGCTATTGTGATGAATGACCCGCACCCGCGTGCCGGTCTGGATATCCAGGCCCGCGGCCAGGCCTTTCACAATCCCGTCGTAGCCGTCCGGAAAGAGCGAATCGTCGTCGCCGAAGGATTCCTCTTCTTCGTATTCTCCGAGCGAGAGATCCGCCAGATCCCCGGCCACGCTGGCTTCAATGCTTGCCGCCGACCAGCGCAGCACATAATTCTCCTCATCGCTCAATGTGGATTTCGCGAGCACCTGATCCAGCACGGCGCCGATACCCACATCCCGCGTCTGTTCTTCGGAAACGGCTTCTACTGCTTCAATAATTTCTTCAGTCGCCGCGTACAGCTCTTCGAAACGCTCATCAGTTACAGGGGCGCCCCGGTGATCATAGAAACGATAGCTCTCCTGATCGGTTTCAAGCGTGCGCACCCCCAGCTCGTCAGCCAGAATGCGAATCGGGTGATCCCCCGAATCCCCGTGAATCCAGGAAGCTCCCAAATCGACCGGCGTACCCAGACTGCGGTCCGTCCAGATGCGACCGCCAATCCGATCGCGGCCTTCGATGATGCGCACCGGAAATCCGGCGGCCTTGAGACCGCGGGCGGCCGCGATTCCCGCGATTCCCGCGCCGATGACGAGCGCCTCTTCATTTCGCGATTCGGCCCGCTGCTTCCCGCAGCGCGACGCGCCGGCCAACATGTACGTCGCCAGAGCCGCGCTGCCGCGCAAAAACGAACGACGCGTGATCCGTCGCGAATTCGTTGACCGGGTATTCATTCGTGCGGACATCCGATAAAGCTCCTGACGGCGAAGGCGCCGATTTGTTCGTATTCTGATGCGCGATTTCGCATACGGATTTTTTATTCGAGTGCGACTGCGCGAATTTTCAAGCGAACCGCTCCGATTCGCTACGGGTCTATTGACTATATTACGAGGCCTTAATTTTGAAAACCCCGATTTACAATTCATTCGCACGGAATTTGCGCGGGAAGTACACCGCTGCATTTCTTCTGGGACTCCTGTGCCTGGTAGCGGCGGATGCCCGCAATCCTGGATTCGCCTTCACAGAAGGCGACACATTTGCGACCGGCGTCGATCCCGGGGCGCTGCTGAGTGTGCTACGAAGCACTACGTCCGCGCGTTCTGCCAGCGATCTCTACGTCAGTAGCTATCGCGACGGCTCCGTTCTCAAAGCCGGCCGCAGCGACGCGGGGTTCGTCGGCCCGCTGAACGCCGTATATTTCGATGAGCGCGATTTCAAAGGCAAGCGCGCGAAGCGAAAAGACGCGCTGGTCGACTTCGACTGGGGCAACGACGGACCACTGCCCGGTTTCGGGAAAGACAGCTTCAGCGTACGCTGGACCGGAAGCTTTCGCGCGGAGCGCAGCGGCCGCTATCGATTTACAACCGAAAGCGACGACGGGGTGCGACTCTGGATCAACGATAAAAAGATCATCGATCGCTGGCACGATATGGCGCCGGCCTTTCACAGCGGCGAAATTGCACTACAGGGCGGCCGCAGCTATCAACTGCGGCTCGACTATTATGAAAACGGAGGCGGAGCGGTCGCCCGTCTGTTCTGGCAGCCGCCGGGCGCGACGAAGCGTACCCTCATGCGCCGCCGCGGCGGCTTCGCGCCGCAGTCGACGAGCGCCGCCGGTCTGGGCGCGCGGGCGCTGGCGACCGGCGATATCAACGGCGACGGCCTGCCCGATCTGGCGGTCGCGAACTACAACTACGCCGGCACGGTGACCCTGCTGCTCGCAGCCAGGAGCGGCGGCTTTCGCAGGCAGACCATTTCGCAGGTCGGCGACGACCCGATCGACCTGGCGCTGGCTGATCTAAACGGCGACGAACGACCGGAGCTGATCGTGCTAAATCGTTCGAGCGCCGATCTGCGCATCTTTCCGCACATCGGCGACGACTCCGCCGCCGACAATACGACGGACGTCTCAAATCATTCCGGAACGAAAAGCTATGATTCCGCCGCGTATCTGCGCATTCCGCTGCCCGCGGAGAGCGGCCCGGCCGAGCAACTCCAGATCGCGGACATCAACGGCGATCGTAAGGCGGATTTACTGATGCTCGCGGGCGACCTGTATTTCGTTTTGAACAACGGGGGCCAAAAAAACAATGCGGACGACGAAACGAACAAGCGCGTCCCGACCTCGAGCCCGACTTCGAACCCGACCTCGAGCCCGGCCTTCAGGCTGACGCAATCTTTTCGCGAAACGCCGCGCGCTCTCGTCGATGATGCAAAATTTGCCGAGGACCGACGAGGGCGGCGGGCTACGTCGTTCGCCGCCGCCGACCTGGATCGCGACGGCGATACGGACATCGCCGTCGCTTTCGCCGACGGTAAAGGGCGGCGGGCGTATCTCAGCTTATTGCGCAACAGCGGCGCGTCGCAGGCTGCCCCGGCCTTTATTCGCACGGGGCATCTGTCCGCGCTGCCCGGCGCGGGGCAAGAGACCGGTGAAACGGACGCGCCGGCCGCCGCCGACTTTCTGCAGGACCGGGCAGTGGTCCGGGCGCGAGATCTGGACGGCGACGGGCTGGTCGATCTGGCGTTCAATCATTCCGCTCTACCGGGCCTGAGCGTGTATCGAAATACCTCGCGCCCGGGCAAATTTTCGCCGAACGGCCTGCGCCCCCAAAAATTTCCGGCTTTGCCCGCGCCGGCCACCGATCTGCGGCTCGCGGACTTGAATGGCGACGGCAAATTGGACGTGGCCGTTCTGCATGGCGGCACATCGCAGGCGAGCGTCTATTTCGCGCGCTGATTTTCGCCGGCGTGAATTTGCGCGTACATTCGCGATTTTTTGATTGCGGGCGGATGATTTCGAGTTAAGCTCTCAGTCGGGCCCGCAATCGATTGCTCTGCGCCGGTCTTTCAGCAGCCGATTGCACGCCCGGGGAGCGACTCCGTGCAGAATCCAGACGACGTGACGAAAATGCCCGCGCGGTGGAAGGACCGCCTGGTCGACCGCCTGGCAAATCGCACGGACGGCTGGATTGATCGCGCCTATCGCCAGGCGCGGCGGCGGCATCCGGGCGAACCGCTGTACCACGGAATCTACGTCGTCGAGTTTTTCGCCAGACGCCTGAGCGTGGCGGAATACTGTCTGAGCCAGGGCTACGGCTACGCTCAATATCGCCGGCTATTGCGCGAATTTTAGGCGCGGGTCTAGTATCACATTCGCTATCGCGCGATGCGATTCGAAGCTAGCGCTGCTTCAGCTTCAGCACGATATCGATACCCGAAGAATTTGCATCCGCATCCGCGGCGCGATCTTTCAATCCTGCGTCCGGCGAAGGCGCAGCTTCAAATACGAACAATCGTAACAGCTGCGCTGCCGGGTCGAAACTCAGCCGCGCCTGTACTCCGTTTTCGGCCAGCTGCACGCTTTCTTCGCGCGAATCGGAGCTCGCCGCGTTTGCTGCAGTCGTTTGCGCGGGCGCTGCACGCCAGTCGTACACTGCAACCGACCGATCATTCAAACGCGCTTCGAAACCGCCGGGAAATTGCAGGCGCGGCACGAAGACTTCCGTAGGCTGCGCCGCATCCGCGCCCTGTCCCGATAGCCGCGCGCGAAAACACAGCTCGTAGCTGCCGCGCCGTCGTTGAAAACGCGTGCGCAAAAGCCGCCCCGCAATCGCCCGGGGAAATGGGCGCACGAAACCGTGCACGGCCCGGCCGCCTTCGTGCACTTCGCTCTGGTCGGCCGAGTATACGCTGAGATCCTCCTGATTCCAGCCGTCGCCGATGCGGGGGTGGTTGCGATTGCTCGCGGTATAATTCCACTGGGTCGCGTTCAACTGTAATTCGTCGAGTGCATCGTACATTAATTCGAGGGCCAGGTTGTGCTTCTTCCAGATCGCGTCGTCGCGGCGACCCGCCGCGTACTGGCGATAGGCGCGCGCATGGTCGAGATCGTACTGGATGCCAAATTCGCCGATCAGGGTGGGAATATCGTGCGCTTCCGACGCCGCCTGAATGCGTCGCAACTGCCGGACGTACATGCGGCGAATGCCTGCGCGGCCAAACACCGACCGGCCGTAAATTACGTCGAAGCTTAAGGGATACGGATATTTCTTTAAGAGCAGACTCAGGCCGTCGTACCAGTGACCGGCGTTGACGACTCCGGCGGGCAGCTGCGCGCCCGTTTGCGGCGCGGGCCAATCGGGATGACTCATGGTTTCGAAGGCGTCTTTCTCCGCGAAGATCAGCCAGTCTGCACGAATCGCGCGCACGCAGTCAGCCACCCGACTGACAAAGGGAAAGAGATAGTCGCGATCGAAATCGACTTCGCGACCGTGCACTTTCTGAAAATAGTCTTCGGGCAAATCGCGACCGTGCGCTTCGAAACCGAAGGGATCGTCTTCGCGGCCGGGCAGCCACAGAGGTACGCCTTCGGCATTCAGCGTTTCTGTACGCGCCGGATGCAATCGTCCCCGCAAGAAAGAGATATCCAGAAATTCAACGTCGACGCTTTCGCCGCGCGCGAGACGCAGCCCGTCCCGGGGTGAAAGCGCATAACCGGGTCGCGCCATAATCTTTTCGCTATCGCGCAGGATTCGCCGCGCGAAGGGCCGGCCGATCCAGCCTGAAGAGGGTTCGTTCAGCGAATCGAAGCCGATCACGTGGGATTGCCCCGCGACCGCTTTCGCGATTTCACGCATGGCGCCGAGATAGCTGTTCTGCAAGAAGTCCTGTACATTTTCGCCGTCATTTCCCCCGGCTTTGATTATACAGTCCGGCGCGAAGTCCCGGCCGGCGAAGAAGAGCGTCCACAGCATGGCGTTCGCCGGATACATATAGTTTTGCGACCAGCACATGGTCGGATAGTTTTCCGGCTGTCGATCCCGCGGGTCCGCGTAGTCGAAACGATGTTGCATGACCAGCGCCGCGCCCGCCGCGTCGAATTTCGTAAAATCCAGGCCGACCGCCTCGAAGACCCAACCGGGCGCGCCGTCGCCCCCGCTCATGCGGCTCCACACATCCTGATGAAAATCTACGAATACGTACAGTCCGTACTCGCCGGCCATTTCGCATAGACGCGCGTAATACTCGATATACGCGCGATCGTACTGGCCGGGACCCGCGTGTTCGACCGCCTCCCAGGTCGTGAGCAATCGCAGACAGTTGAAGCCCCATCCGGCGATGCGCGCGAAGTGTTCGGGAGCCTCGTCCAGGGGGAAAGGCCGCCCGACAAAACTGACTGTGCGATGGTCCGCGAAATCGGAGGCGTGCTGCGTTCCGCCGTCTGGATAGGGAACCTTGCAGTCTCCGCCGAGATTCAAACCGCGCAATAGGACCTGACGACCCGTCGCGTCGACGAAGCGCGGGCCCTGACTCGTTAACTTCGGTAATTCTTTTCGTTTCATATTCGTAGCTACAGGAGTTTGCGCGCTTTGATGTTCAAATATTCGTTGATTAACAGCGCGTCGAGCTGGTCCGGAAACGACTCCAGCGCGAGCACGCTGCGATTCTTGAGTTTCTGTACGACCGTTTCTTTCCACAAGAGAAAATCTGCGGCGGCGGCCTGTTCGAAGAGCTGATTCATTGCGACGGGCGGACGGTCGGCCAGTTCCTGGATCTCGCGCTGCTTGAGCAACACCGCGAAGGGCAGATGTCGGCCCGCGAGAGCTCCGAGATACGCGAGCATCAGCTCCACGTTCATATCATCGATCACGTTCGTAAGCAGCGTCACCAGACTGCGTTTGCGCGAAACGTTGTTCAAATATTGAAAGACCAGGTCGTAATTGCTCTCTTCGTGGCGCGCGCTCAAATCGTAGCACGCCTGGATCAGGCGGCGATGCTGTCCGTCGCCGGAGGCCGGCTTTACGTAGCGCAGCACCCCGGACGCGAAGGCGAGAAAGCCCACTCGATCGCCCTGCTTCAGCGCGACGTGCGAAAGCAAGAGTACGCTGTTCATCGCGTAGTCGAGCATCGAACGGCCTTCGAATTCCGCGGTCATCATACGACCGCAGTCCAACAAGAAGACGATGGTCTGATTCTGGGTCATCTGGTAGGTGCGCACGATCATGCGATTCTGGCGCGCCGTGGACTTCCAGTCGATGTGGCGAAAATCGTCGTCGTTCTGATAATCGCGCAGGCGTTCGAATTCGTTGTCGCCGCCGGCCCGACGCGCACGCCGAATGCCGATCAGGCCCAGATGCGATTTGCGCGCGAGTAACGCGTAGCGGCTGACCGCTTTCAAATCGGGGTAGACCCGGATCTCGGTTTCGCAGGGAATCCGATAGACCCGCCGGGCGAAACCAAGTATCGAATAACAGCTGAGATAGACTTTCGTAAGACGGTAGTGGCCCCGTCGGGGAACCCGCAGGCGATATTCGATGCGATTGCGGCCGCTGCGGAGTCGCGCGTCGTGGGGGAATTCGGTCACGTCCATGCCTTCGACCGCGTCGTCGGCCAGCCAGGCCCGCAGGCGATTCCTCACGAGGCCGGGAGCGAGCATTATATCGAGCGTAACGCGGTGTGCGAAATTCGCACTGAAGACCCGGTCCGTGGACCGTTCAATGCGAAAGCGTTTGCGGCCGGGAATCGTAAAGGCGTCGAGCAAAAAGAGCGCCAGCAACAAAGCGTCCAGAACCAGCAGCGCAGTAACGAAGAACTCCTCCCCGATTTTCAAGATCGGAGTTTCCGTCATGAACTGCAGCAGCGGCGCCACGAAGGCGAGAGCCACGGGCAGTATGCACAGAACCAGGAATCGATTCGAAGGATAAACCATGAGAAATTCCGGCGCGCGTTATTCTCCCCGCGGAACCTCGACCGCCGCGATTACATCGGCGATGACTTCGTCCACCGAGCGGCCTTCCACTTCGGCTTCCGGGGTCAACACGATGCGATGGCGCATGCTGGCCGGAGCCAGGCGCTTCACGTCATCGGGAATTACAAAATCGCGGCCTTCCATCAGAGCAAGCACCCGCGAAGTCCGCAATAGGGCGATGCCCGCCCGCGGCGAACAGCCCAGGTAAATATCGCGACGATCACGCGTGGCGCGCACCATGCGCGAAATATAGTCGAGAATCGCGTCGGAGAGCTTTACGCCTTCGACGGCCGCCATAATTTCCAGCACGCGCTTTTGGTCCATAACCGGCTGAATCGACTCCAGTAATTCGAACGAGCGCCCGTTCGCGTGCATGCGCAGTATATTCACTTCCTCTTCGGCCTGCGGGTATTGAATCAAAAGCTTCAGCAAAAAACGATCGAGCTGCGCCTCGGGCAGACTATAGGTGCCCTCGGATTCGACCGGGTTCTGGGTCGCCAGAGTAAAAAAGGGCGCTTCGATTTTGTAGCGCCGGTTGTCGATCGTAACCTGCTGCTCCTGCATGATCTCCAGCAGAGCCGCATGGGTTTTCGCCGGGGAGCGGTTGATCTCGTCCGCCAGCAGCAGATTCGTAAAGACCGGCCCGCGCACGAAAGCGAATTTCTGTTCTTTCTGGTTATAGATATGCGAACCGGTGATATCCGAAGGCATCAGATCCGGCGTAAACTGAATGCGCGAAAAATTGCAGCCGAGTATTACACCGAGTATGCGCACGAGCAGCGTCTTCCCGAGACCCGGCACGCCTTCGATCATTACGTGTCCGCCCGCGAAAAGCGCCGCCAGGGTGCCGGTGATCAGCTCCTCCTGGCCGACGTAAACCTTCGCGATCTCTTCGCGCAGGCGTCCGATCTCCGCCTGGATTTTCTGCACGTCGACTGTTTGCGTGGTGTCTGACATTGTGGTACCTGTTAATTTTAGAATTACGCTCGATTCCGATTCTGGTGCCCGGCGTCGTCGCGTGGAGTCTGCGGATTTTCGGGCGAAGATTTTCCAGCCGAAGCCTCGTCGAGTTTTTCAATGATTGCGGTATAGTCGCGCCCGGTCGTTTTCTGTTTGTATCGCAGAAGCGGCTCGAGCGCTTTCATTCGAGGCGTCGTGCGACTGAGACGCGCGCCCAGCGCTCGAATATGCTCTAAGAATTCACGATTGCCCGAGCCCTGGTTTTCCAGCGGCGGGCCGGTATGCGGCCAGCGCGAATACAAAAACAAAAGCAATAAAACGAAGCTGTGAATCACAATCACGTTCAGCGGAAAGACTTTCAGAAATCGCAACATGTCGAATTCTTCGCGCGCCGCGGTCTCCGTCTTCGCGATCTTACGCACGACCGCCGCGACCGGCGCTTCATTTCCGGCGGCGATCGCATCCGCCAGGCCGTAGCGCAGCAGAGCCCGGGCCAGCCGCCGGTTGCCGGGGTGTACCTGGGAATGATTCAGAAATGATTCAGTATTATAAACGACGATCAGGCGCGCGAAGGGCAACTCCAGTTCGCGAATCAGATCATGGCCTCCGTCGACGGTCGCCAGCAAACTGCGGGTTTTTAGTTCTTCGCCGTGAGCCAGGCCGAACAAAGAAAAGGCGTCGCCCGGGACCGTTCGCACTGGATAACGCAGCCCCCCCTCGGGGAACTCCGTCTCCGGAAAGGCCGCCCGGTTCCATCGCAGATTCTCGACCAGGCGGCCGCCTTCGTGAATCATGCGTCGCGTGCTCAGCGGCGCGCTATAAGATACTGTATCGAGGGATCGGGCGAGCAGGGCCGTCTTCAACTGTTCTTCGCAATAGGCGCGCTGCTTCGGATGTTCGCGCATCTGATCCGTGAGCTGCCGCCAGAAGGCCACGGACGCGTCCGTATCTTTCAAAAAGTATAAAATGGTCTTATAACGATCGATCGTTTCGTCCGATTCGGCTCCGTCGCCCGATGCGGGCGCGGTATCGAAGCTGTCTTCCAGACTATCTTCAAGGCTTTGCTCAAAGATATCTTCAAAAGATTCTTCAGATCCGGCAGGGGCTTCGCCGCCTTCATCACCGACGGCGTCCTCCTGCAGCGCGAAGCGCGGCGGCGCGGCGAGAATCCGACGTGCGTTCTCCGCGTTCGCCAGAGACTCGCCAGACCGCGTCTCTCTGGATTCCAGACGAATTTCGACCGGCTCGGATTCCTGGTCGAGTTCGAATTCCGGGTCCGTTGAATCGCCGGGCGACCCATCAATCCCGGCATCCGGCAGCACGGCCTCGACCGATTCAAGATCCTCGGGATCGTAGCCAAACAGATAGGCTTCCAGTTTTCGGTAGTACTCCTCCTCTTCGTATTCCGGCAAAAAATCCCGTTCGAAATAGATCATTAAATCGGCTTCGGATCGCACACGCCTGGTCAACGAGCTCGCGCGCAGAATTTCGCCGCCGCGTTGATTGACGACCTCTTCTTGCAGGAGTTCCATAAACGCGTCGAGCCCGTTGATGCTCTCTTCGTCGAGCTGCCCGTAGCGCTCGTCGACTAATGGGTCCGTACAGGCGACGGCGCTCATTACGCAAAACAACGCCGCAGAGAGCAGGAGGCGACGCCCCGGGGCGCCGCCTGCGAAACGAAAACTAAATCGCGACTTCAAGCGTCGCCCTCCGAATCCGACGTGCCGGAATTCGCCCGGGCGACAGCCTGATTTTCATTGCGGGGGCTTCCCGCTCCGACGGCCCCGTCCAGATTCCGCCAGATCTCGCGCAGGCCGGCTTCGTTTGCATCGCCAGGCAAGCGCCCGCCGTACAGGGCAAATTCGAAATTTCGGGCGATGATCGAGAACTCGAAGGGGAGCGATTCATTCGATTCGGCGGCCAGCTGACGCGCATAGTCGCGGGCCGTGAATTCATTTTTGAGTTCGAGCCTGCCCGCCGCGCTCAAACGCAATAACGCGAAAAGATACAGATAGATCGCCGCCGCGTTCAGATCGGCCGACGCGAAAGCCGCCTCGATCAATTCCCGCAAGCGTTTCAGGTTCAGCCTTTCGCGTACGCCCGCCTGCGCGGCGAAGTCCGGCGGCAGTTCCGCGTGTTCAATGCTCCCGGCCAGAGTCGCCGCCAGGTCTTCCGGCGACAGGCCGGCGTCGCGGCGCTCCTGAATTACGCGATACAGCAAATAGAAAATCAGCGCAACGACCGCCGCAAGCACGAGATAGACCAGACCGTTCAGGAAAAAAGCGACGGCCCCGCCGTCCGGCAGCGCGAGGTCGCGTTCGGGTTGACGACAGCGCCAGTCGTCTTCGGGAATCTCGATGTCTTCAGGATTATAGCGGCGATAGTCGTCGCGTTCATAGTCGAACCATTCGCTGTCTTTCAAGGCTTCGCGTACAGGTTCCGGCGCGAGCACGACCTGGCTCACCCCGGGCGCGAGAATCACCAGCGCGAGCCACACGCGAATACCGACGGCCCGGGCGCGAAGCAGAGCTTCCCGGCGCATCAGGCCGCCTCCTCGGTTTCGCGTACGCCCTTAATCATCGTCAGCTCGATATCCCAGCCTTCGCGCTGCGATCGACTGTCGATATAATACAAAAATTTCGCGGTCGTATGCAGCGGATAGTACAGGAGCACGAACAAATGCATGACCGGGATGAAGAGAGTGATATCCGCGTCCAACCACCAGAAGCGGCCGTCCAGCGAAGCCATCCCGAGCGTTACATTGAAGGCGTAAGCCACCGCGAGCAGGTACAGGGCAAAAAACACCGCGTCCAGAATCACGAAAGCGACGGTGCGTTCCCCCTGCCCGGCCGCCATCGCTCCCAGACGCCGGCGCATATCCGCGCCGCCGAGACGTTCCAGCACGATCACTTCGCCGCGAAAAAAATGCGAAATCAAAGCCCGCCAGGGTAGCACGAAGGTCCAGACCAAAACGACGCACTGCAATAACCAGAGTACGCCCTGGGACCAGAGATAGCGCGGGTACAGGCGCAGGCTGTTCCAGAGAATTTCGCGCAGCTTCGGACGCGAATCAAATAACAGATTCCCGTTCAAAAGCAACACAGGCAGGCTCACCACGCTGCGCTGGAACATAAGCAGCAAAAGCAGCCCCAGGTGCGGCCAGGAAAGCCACTCCAATTCGTCCGGCCCGTAGCGCCCCAACCAGGCGATCAAGCCGGCGTTCAACGCGAAGCAGAGACCGACAATGGGCGCGACCAGCATCAGAAAAGACGCCAGATGATTGCGCAAAACCAGCGTGGCGAAATCGAAGATCTCGTCCAGCCGGCGGCGCCGCAGTCGATACTGGATATTACGAACGTCCAGACGTCGCGCCCCCCTGACTGAGAACGCCGGCGCGGGCGGCCGAACGATTGCTCGACGCCGCGGCCCGCAGATGACGGGCCTGACGGATCCCTCCGTAAATTCCGAAATAGGCCAGCATCAAAAGAGTCGTCGCGCCGCCGACCCCGAATTTCAACGAAAGCGGCAGAACCGCCGGCGCGAGCGTCGCCTCGAGGAAAGCCGCGATAAACAGCATCGACACCGACGCGACCAGCACCGGCACCGCGGCCGCCGCCTCTTCGCGCAGGGCCCGCAGACGACGACGGCCTTCGGGAGCCACGAACGAAAAGCCGACCCGCAAACCCGCGGCTCCCGCGAACGCGATCGCCGTCAGCTCGAAGGGCCCGTGGCCTGGAATCCAGGAGAGTATATTCGCCGCGGCCGGCGTGGTCAAAAGATAGCCCATGATCGCGCCCAGGAAAACGGCGTTGAACAGCACCATCGTCAGCGAGAGTATTCCGCCTAAGATTCCTACGCCGAATGTTAGTATCGCGATGCCGGCGTTATTCCAGACGTAAAAACCAGTACCGGCCAGCATATCTCCGGGTTCCGGATTTTCGCGGTCCCGGCTGTGCATATCTTCGAATTGTTCCATCTGCGCTTCGCCGACCAGCGCGACCACGAAGGGCTGCGAGTGATAACCCAGAAAGAGGCTCGTAAAAAACGGCAGATAAAAGGCCAGCAAGCAGATGCGCACATAACGATCGCTGAAAACACTGCGCGGAATCAAATCGAGAAAGAAGGCTTTGATTTCGCTCAAACGCCGGCGATTGTGAAAGGCATAGAGGTGGCTGTGGCTGCGCGATACCAGATCCTCCAGGTACATCTGAACATTCCGGGGCAGGCGCCAGGCTCCGCTCAAACTTAAATCCGTACAGGCCGAGCGATACAGCCGGCCGAAGACCAGGTATTCGTCCGGCTTGAGCTTGCGATCCGATCGGACGTCCATCCGATCCAGCAGCTCTTCCAGCGCTTTCCAGTCCGGCGTGCGGCGTTGGATAAACTGGGCGGGAGTCAGAAGCCGCTCCCGCTGCGCCCGTCCGCGGTAAGCGGAGCGAAACTCGCCAGTTCGTCCTGGTCCATGCTGTACAGATAGTGATGCGCCGCGAGCAGCAGCTCGACCGGCGTGCAATCCAGATTCACGGCGCCGAAAAAACGGCGGATCGGTTCTTCAACCCCCCGGGCGATTTCGAGCGCTCGCGCGGGATTGAGTTGCATATAGCCCCCCGCGAAATCGTTCAGCGCCTGACTGAGCGCCGCCGAAGGATAGACCCGCATATGCAACTCCGCGCTCAGAGCGGCCGCCCGGTCGGCGGCGGCGCCTCCCGCGTCGTTCATGTTCAGGCGCGGTCGCTGTTCGCGCACAACGATCGTACCCGCGGCCAGATCCCCGAGACGGCGAAACGAGCGGCCGCCGAAAAACATCGTCAGCCCGCCGACGAAATACGTCGGAAACAAAACGAGACTCATCGGAAACATATCCGCCGGGCGCACCAGATTGCGAATCAGGATTTGCAGCAGATCGAGGCTGGTGCCGTCCACCGACACCACACGCAGGCCCAGCGCCATCTTCCCGGGCGTGCGGCCCCGGTTGCCCCATTCGAAGAGCAGAAAATAAAACCAGTTCAATAGAAACATGGCCATGAAGAGGAGAAAGGTCATGAACCCGCCGAGGGTATCGAGTTCGGCGAACGCGGAAATATTCCCGGCGATCGCAAGAACCAAAAAGCTCAAGAGAATCAAACCGAGAATTACGAGATGATCGATTAACACCGCGATCATGCGGGTCATCGGCCCCGCCAGGCTGTAACGAAAAAGAATGTACTCGGGAGCGGAGATTTCAAAATCCGTATCGAGGTACGCAGCGTCCCCGGCGTTTCGAATCTCTTGCGTGTGCCGGGGCCGGGAATTCATGTGCGAATAAAACGCGCCGGATCTCCGCCCGACTCGCCGATTTTTAGTTTATCACTTCGGAGGCTTTAGTGTCCGAATTTTCTGAGCAACGCCTTACTGACTCCGGGCGGCGTAAAATTAGCGACCGGCCGACCATAACGCGCGAATTCTTTTACGATCGTGCTCGATAAATAGGAAAACTCTTTTGAGGCGACCAGAAACATGGTTTCGATCTCCGGGCTCATCTCCGAATTCATCTGGTGCATCGCGTACTCGTAATCAAAGTCCGTCACCGCCCGCAAGCCCCGCACGATGGCGAGCGCTCCGCGATCCCGCGCGTAGTCGATCAAGAGCCCCTCGAAGGTCGCGACTTCGACGTTATCGAATTTCGCCACCGATTCGCGAATCAGCTCCACCCGTTCGTCCACCGAAAACAAACCCTTTTTCGCGGAGTTGTGCGCCACCGCGACCGCCAGGCGATCGAAGATCCGACTCGCCCGGCCGATAATATCCAGGTGGCCGTTCGTAATCGGATCGAAAGATCCGGGATAGATCGCGAGCTTCAAGCGTCCGCCTGCCCGCGCATTTCGATGGTTTCGCTCAGCACCTTGTTTTCATTATAAGCCAGAAAGACGAAGAAAGCGAACAAACATAAAGCGGTGCCGGCGATACCGGAAAGCCGAATGCCCAGATCATCGCCCACGTCTTTCCCCAGATTCGTAAGCCCCGCGAAGACCATCAGGCCCCCGGTCACTCCGAATTTCTGCAGGAAAGTGCGCGCTCCGTAGTACATGCCCTGCATCTTTTTGCCGGTCTTGAGACTGTCGTGATCGGCGATGTCCGCGAGAATCGCGTTCGGTAAAACTCCGAGAAAGGCCATCGGCATGGCCGCCGTCACAGCCACCAGCATTATCTGCGCGGTCGGATCGAGCGGCAGGTTTCCCAGAAAGAAAACCAGCATAAAGACGCCGGAAAAAACCAGGAAGGCGAAGAGCACCAGATTGCGTTTGCCGAAGCGGCCCGCCAGAAAATACACCACGAAATAAAATAGAAAGCTGATTAAGACGATCGCGGTCATGACGATGCCGACGAAACTCTTTTCGAGCTGCACCAGCACTTCAACGTAATACGGCATACCCGTCAGGATTATCGTGATGCCCATAAAATAGGTCAGATCCGAGGCGGCGTACGGCAAAAAGTTTTTGTTTTTCAAACACATCATCAAGGACTCGACGATGGGCGTATCCGACGGCAGCGATCGACAGTAGCGCTTCTCGTCGATAAAGAACACCGGCACGAGCATTAAGAGCACGCCGAAGATCGCGAGCATGGAAACCGCCCCCTGAATTCCCTGCACCGCGTCGAGGCCCAGTCCGGATTGCAGCGCGCCGCCGATGGCCGGAGTAAACGATGCGACGATCAAACCCAGCGCGTACGTGACCGAAATGGCGGTCGAGAGATTCAGCTTCTCCTGCGGCGAATGCCCGAGCTCCGCGATCAGCGCGAAGTACGGCGTAACATAAACGGTCAGCGCCAGGAAAAACAAAAACTGCATGGCCGCGAGCCAGATCAGGTTGGTCACGGATTCGCTGCCGACCAGCGGGAAAAACAGAAGCGCGCAAAAGACGCCGGTCGGCAACGCGCCGGCCGCGAGAAAGGGGATACGCCGGCCTTTATTGTGTCCGGAACGATCGCTGAGTCCGGCGATCAGCGGATCGGTCACCGCGTCGAAGATCCGGCCGCTCGCCAGTAACAGGGTTACCACATTTAAGACCACGAAAAACTCGGTCTGGGTTACGAAAGTGGGAATACCCGATTCCTCGGTAGGGATATAAAAATAAACCAGAGTGATATTGACTGTGTTTACGAGGGTGGACCACCCGAACTGACCGATCGCATAGGCGACCTGTTTTCCGGGCGGGAGTTTTTCCGGTGCGGACATGAAGCTCTTCCTTTTTGTCTGTGTTATCTGTTTGCTTGTTTGTTTAGCGGTTTTTCGTTTTGATTTCTGTGTATGGGCGCGGGCCGAACAGCCTGCCGGCGTCGAAATCAAAGAACGACCTCCCGGCGCCGAAATCAAAGAACGACCTCCCGGCGTTCTAAGCCGCAGGCTGCAAATTGCAAAGCAAAATCGGCGTAAAAAAGGCTTGAAGGGCCGCTGGCGCGCGATTTCCTTCTATCATAGTGAAGTACCCCGTCACAACTCCGCCGCCGCCTCCCGAATGGATGAAGGTCCGCCTCAAGATGGACGCCGGCGATTCGCCTTCGACCGCCGCCCGGGTCAAAGACGCCGTGCACGGCGCCCGCCTGAACACGGTCTGCGAAGAGGCTTCGTGTCCCAACCTCGGACATTGCTGGAACAAAGGCACGGCTACGTTTATGATTATGGGCGAAAACTGCACGCGCCGTTGCGGTTTCTGCGATATTAACACGGCCCGCCCGACCCTGCTCGACCCGAAAGAACCCGAAAAGACCGCGCAGGCCGTGGCGCAGCTGAAGCTCAAACACGTGGTGATTACTTCCGTCGATCGCGACGATCTGAAAGACTGCGGCAGCCGTCATTTCGCGGCCGTCATTCGCCGGGTGCGCGAGCTCAATCCGCAAACAACGATCGAAGTCCTGATCCCCGATTTCAAAGGCGTCGAAGAGCATCTCCAGCGCATCTGGGACGAGCGACCGGAAATCTTAAACCACAACGTGGAGACCGTGCCGTCGCTCTTTCGTACGATCTGCCCGCAGTCGAATTATCAGACCTCGATCGACGTCATTCGCCAGAGCGCGGCGCAGGGCCTGCTGACGAAGAGCGGCCTGATTCTGGGCCTGGGCGAAGAAATCCCGGAAGCCCGCGAAGTCATTTCAGATCTCGCGCAGGCCGGCTGCGGCATGCTGACCATCGGACAGTATCTCCAGCCGAGTCCGAAGCACGCCCCGCTGAAGAACTATGTGCCCCTCGAAATATTCGACGAGCTCAAAGAGTACGCTCTGAGTCTGGGGTTTCGCCACGTGGAATCCGGGCCGCTGGTCCGCAGTTCGTATCACGCGGGCGACAGTCTGGACGAGCTGCTGGCGTCCCGCTAACGTCGAGGCCCCCGGGCCGCGATTTCCCGATTTCCAGGAAAACCGCCCGGCGCCGACATCGGGCCAGAATTCCCGAAAATCGGGTATTATTCCCGGCCCGGGGACCGTCCAATCAGGAAAGGGTTGATAAAATCGGCGAATCGTCCGACGACGATACCAGAGCGCGGACGCGAAGGCGATGGATTGCGCTTGGGCCGGTGGATTCCGGGAGAAAGCTATGAACACGCAAGATGCCAGCCTCAAAAAACTTCTGGGCCTGCTCCTGGCGGGCGCGCTCGCCTTCAGCACCGCGGCCTGCAGCAGCGAGAACGAAGACGAAGAGCTGGAGCTTCTGACCGTCAGCGCCCTGGTGAACGTTTTCACCGACAACGGGAACGGAACTCTGACCCAGAATACCGGTCTCGTCTGGATGAAATGCGCGCAGGGCCAGGTCTGGGATTCGAATCTGAATACCTGCGGCGGCACCGGCGGCGGCACAACCTTCGGCGCCGTGAGCCTGAATTTCTGCGCCGTTTTGACGGGCAATTTCGCGGACTGCACCGACGCCAATACCGCGGCCCCCGTGGCGACTTCGGGACCCGCATTCGACAGCTGCAACAATCTGAGCTTCGCGGGCGCCACCGACTGGCGGCTTCCGGCGCGCTCCGAACTCGCGACCATGGCGCAATCCATGCTGACCCGCGCCAACCTGCTCGTGTTTTTTCCGCAGACTCCGGATGACAAAAATTTCTGGACCGGCAACGGCAACGAAAACGAAAGCGACGGCTCCGAAGCGTACTCTTATAATTTCGCGCAGAACACTTTCGCGCAGGAGAACATCGTGCAAAAAGACACGGTGCAATATCTGCGCTGCGTCCGCCAGTGACCGACCCTCTCGGCCGTTCAACGCATGAATGACTATACGGCTGATCCCGCTGACGGCGATGCCCACGGAGCCCCTGGGACGGCGGATCAAAAAGAGGCCCGCGCCTTCGCGATCATCGTTTATCATGCGCTGCGATCGGATCTGGCGCGTCTGGAAGAAGACGACGAACTCGACGAAACCCGGGCCCGCGCAATGATTCTACGCGCGATGAATCTCTTTCCGGGCTACGAGGCTCGCAAGAACCCCGAGCACAGCCATCTGATTTTGATTGAAAAAACCGATGAAGCCGGGAATACCGTCAGTTTGAACATCCAGGACGCTGTCGATTCGCTGCTGATCGTCTGGCGCGATTTTCAGAAATTGCGCGGTCGCGAATCGCAAGAATAGTCTCTAAACCAGCCGGCCTGAAGGACCAGAACCATTGATTAAAAAAATCCTCTTAACCGTACTCGGCATTGTACTCGGCGGAGCCCTCATCATTCTGCTCACGATTCGACTGGTCGTGAATCAGCCCCTGCCCTCCGGCGAAAGCGGCGCGGCGGCCGAAGCGCTGGCCGATCGCATTGAAACGGCCACGGCCCAGAAGGCCTGGCGCGAAAACACCGCGGCGGTCGCGTTTCGCTTCGACCGCCGGGGCAACGAACACTTCTACGATCGCCGTCGCGAATTTGTGGAGGTGCGCCTGCCGGGCGACGAACAGCTGCGCGTGCAGTACAATCACAGAAACCAGAACCAGTTCGTGGCTTTCGCGGGCGACGACCGGCTGAGCGGCGATGCGGCCGCCGACGCACTCCAGGAAGCGATCAAGTGGCACGTCAACGACGTCTTCTGGCTGAATCCGTTTGGAACTCTACGCGCTCCGGGCGCGCGCCTTGAGCTGGTGGGCGAACGCGCGCTTTTGGTCACGTACGATACGGGCGGCGTAACGCCGGGCGACAGCTATCTGATCGTCACCGACGAGAACGGCCGACCGGAACGCTGGCAGATGTGGGTGTCGATCTTACCCATTCAGGGACTGGAGTTCAGCTTCGAAGGCTGGCAGAGCTTCGATACCGGCGCGGCTTTCAGCACGATTCACAATAACAATCTCACCGACATTAACCTTTCCGAAATTCGCACTTACGGCGCCTATCCCGTCCCCGGAGAAGAAGACCGCTTCGCGCCTCTGCTCGCGGAGATCGCTGAATCCGGAACGGATGGCTGACGCCCCCCGGGACGATCTCAAGTCGATCGGCATACTAATTTCTAAAGCGATTTCAGCGACGGATAAATTCTTATGATGTTTATTGAGCTACTGGTCTGGGCGACGATCTTCGGAATCTTCGTCGGCGTGATCCTGGTGCTGGACTACTGGGGCCATCTGCTGCGCGAGCAGGATTCCTACACCCGCGACGAATTAATCGATCTGTATCGAATCATTCTCCGCCAGTTCGAGAATTTGACCGCGCGCGGCGATTCCGGCTTGAACTATCTGTCCCTGCTGGGCGGCGTCGCCGTCGCCTGGATCCTGACGCTTTTCGGCGGCCTGCTTTCGCCGGACATCACCGTCGCTCCGGATCACGCCGAAGACCAGATTCCAAACTATTTCTTTCAATCGATCCTGTTTCCGCTGATTCTGCACATCGTCTGGCCGGCCATGAAAGACGTCGCCAACGATCAGGGCGGGCCCGACGGCATTCCCGGCCGGTTGATGGCCACGGAGCTCCCGTTCTTCTTCAGTCTCACGGTAGCGCTGGGCGCGATCAATCTGGCGGCGTGGGGCGTATACCATCACATGAGCTTTCTGTTTTGCTCGATCAACGCCGGACTGTGCTTCGTCTACGCCGGCTATCGCCTGCACAGCGCCGAACCGGCGGACGAATACGTGCCGGGCGGCTACGATGGCGAGCAGTACGACGACACGGGTTATGATCAGGGCGGATATTCCGACGCCCCGGAGGGATCGGGCCCGGGAGACGATTTCGGCGATATGCCGTCTGACGTCGAGCTCGGCGAAGACGCGGGCGGCTACGACGCTTCCGGCGACGATAAGGATCCTTATTGATTTTGGATGCGGGCTGGTTTGCAGGCGACGGCATCCTGCCTTAGCCTGCAAACGTTCGGACATCCATGTCCTCACGCACCCCGCATCCCAAAATCTGACCAGAAGAAGCTCAACCAGGTTTCATTCGGACATCCTTGTCTTCACGCGATGCGTGTTTGAATTTTGAAGCGAACGGCGAACGCCAGTCTGGCTTTGTCAGAATTAGCCTGAACCCGGTTCCGCGATTTCCGTCGAATAGAGGCGGCCGGGGACCGCAAAGCTTCGCATGGACTACCGCACCAAAGCCTGCTTCGTCGCATTGTTTGTGTCCATGGCCTGTATGGCAGGCTCGATGTTTTTATCGCAGTCTGGCGCGACCCCCGTCGCCCTCAATGATTATCCGCCTGCTTCCAAATGGAAGATTACAGCGCCGGACAGCGGTCTGGAGACCTTCTATATTCCCCAGTGGCGAATCGACTGCTGGGGGCCCTGGACGCCGCACACTTATTCGAAATCGATTCAGGTGGCCAGGAAGCGGAACCTCAGCCTGCTTCTAAATTCGCACGAAACGAGCTTCGCGCTCAGCTGGAACGGACAACGGATCGGTCCGGGAGCTTCCGGTTTTTTTGAAAGACGCCGGATCCATATTTCACAGGAGATGGTAAACGTCGGCGCGAACCGGCTCGATTTCACGGAGGTCGCGGCGCTCTGGTCCGGCGTTCCGGTCCTGGCCGATATCCACTTCGGGACCACCGAAGAAATCGATGACTTTAATGCGCGTCTCGCCCTGATAGAGTTCTCGCACCTGGCTGCCAGAGCGCTGCTGGCGATTGCGGCTGCTTTTATCTTCGCCGCCTTTCGAAGCACGCCAGCATTCCCGCGGCGGACAATGCTCGTCTTCACCGCCTGGCTTTTTTCGCAGGGCGCTTTAATGGCGGCGGCGACGCCCGGGATAAAAGCCCTGCTCTTTCGATATCAGGTCGAGAATACTCTGCAGGTTTTGGACATACTGGATACGCTGCTGTACGCCGGGCTTGCGTTCTGCTTTCTTGCAGCGGCGACAGTCGAACGAAAACAATTGCGAATTGGACTGACCGCCATCCTGATTGTCGGTACAGGCCTCTCCCTGATCGTCGAGCACGCACCGGAGGCGCTGGAATTCTCGCAGCAGCCGTCCATCCTCGCGGCGCTCACCGGCGCTCGAGGCCTTCCGGGCGAAGTGTGGCGGATTCCGATCCTGCTGTGTGCGGCGATCGCCCTGTACGCAGGCCGACGCCCGGCGGTGTGCCTACTCGCCTTTGAAGGCTTGCATTACATGGGAGACGGCATTGCGAAATCAATTGGATCGGAATGCTTGCCTTTGCTTCACCTGGCGACCGGCGTCGCTTTCGTTTTGTTGGAATTCCGGGAATCCCGGCGCGGGTCGCTCCGTTATTTCGCCCCGGCGGATTCTTCGCGTAGAAACCCGTAGCCCGGAATGCCTTCCAGTTCGCAGGGACTCGTGCCGTAGATGCTCATATATATCCGAAAGGCCGGCGGATACTCAGGGGCGCTGCGAAACAGATCCAGAAACACCGCGCCGAAACCACGCTTGTCCGGAGCCGGGTTTTCCACGCGAAAGCGATCGAGAATGACGCCGTCCAGGCCGGCGACTGAATCCAGATAATCATAATGCATTCGGCGTTTGAGATCGTCGGCGGCGCGCAAGCGCTTCAGATAACCGCGTTGATCGAGCGGGGAACCGCACTCCACCGGATTCTCGACGCTGCCTTTCGCCGGCGATCGCAGGTCAACGTAAGATACGCATGCGGAAAGCATCACCGCGAGCAGCATATAAAATAGCGCGCAGAGCGACGCTCGCAAAGAACGAATGATCCGGCGCGAAGCGGGCATTCCGGCAAATTCGCGTCGTGCTTCCGGGACCGCATCCTTTTAATTTTGCGGCCGGGCACGCGGGGCGGCCTTAGCTTAGCATTATGCATCCGCGACCGAGGCAACGCCTGAGATTCCAGCCGGGACGTTTCACAATAGTGTGCGCGCTCGCCGCTATGCTCACTGCTTGCGCCGCCGCCGATTTCCCGGGAGCTGCCGACGACACGAGCGACTCCGATACCCTGCAGACTCTGTATCTGGCCGGCCTGCCCGCGCCGCTGCCGACAGTGCCTTTCGTGGATCCAGCGCGCTATGTCGGAGTCTGGTACGAGATCGCGTCGCTGCCGCAATTCTTTTCAGCGGGTTGCCAGTGCACGACCGCGACCTACGGGGCGATCGACGCGTCGACCATTAGCGTCTTTAACGAATGCCGGTTGAATTCGCCGACCGGAACGGCGAATACCATTTCGGGCCGCGCTCTGGTGACTCCCGCTTCGGGCAACGCGAAACTGGAAGTGGAATTCGTGCCGCTCTTTCGCGCGCCCTACTGGATCATCGCGCTGGACGACGACTATACTCACGCTCTGGTCGGCGATCCCTTTCGCGGCAGCCTGTTCGTACTATCACGCACTCGCACCATGGCGACGGCGACCTACGATAGCCTGCTGACCTACGCCGCATCGCAAGGATTCAATACGGCGCTCGTGCAACCGACGCCGCAGACGGGTTGTCCGTAAAGCAAGTCGGCCAGGCTGCGCCATTAGTCTTTTTCTCGGCATCTGCGATGCCGAGCTGCGCATTCGAGGCTGCGCCTTTAGTCTTTTTCTCGGCATCTGCGATGCCGAGCTGCGTTTTCAGTTCTCTCCGCGCAAAGCGCGGAGTTGCGCGCTGCGAGCAGCGCTCTTAGTGCAAAAAGTGCCGCGTTCCGGTAAAGACCATCGCCACGCCGTGTTCATTCGCGGCGGCGATGACCTCTTCGTCGCGCACCGAACCGCCGGGCTGAATGACGGCGCGAGCTCCGGCGTTTGCGAGAGCGTCCAGGCCGTCGCGAAAGGGAAAGAAGGCGTCCGAGGCGACAACCGATCCTTTGAGCTCTAAGCCGGCTTTCTTCGCTTTGCTCGCGGCGATCTCGACCGAGTCGATGCGGCTCATCTGCCCCGCGCCGATGGCCAGGGTTTCGGTTTCCGCGGTGAATACGATCGCGTTCGATTTTACGTGTTTGCAAACCCGCCAGGCGAAATCGAGCGCGTGCAAGGTCGCTTCATCGGGTTTATTTTCCGTAACGATTTTCCAGTCGGCGCGAGCGGCGATATGCGTGTCGAGATCCTGATACAGGAGCCCGCCCATAATCTGGCGTACTTCGCGCGGCCCCCGGGTCCGCTGCGCGTCTTCGTATAGATAGCGTTCCGCGTCGGCGATGCGCAGCAATCGCAGGTTCTTCTTTTTTCCGAATATCTCAAGAGCTTCCTGCGAGAATGCGGGCGCGACGATCACCTCCGCGAAATTTTCGGAGATGCTGGTCGCCGTCGCGCCGTCGACTTCGCCGGCGAGAGCGATAATGCCGCCGAAAGCGCTCACCGGATCGCAGGCTCTCGCGCGCAAAAAGGCGTCGTTTAAGTCGCCGGCGTTTAATGTACCGCCGATCTTCGCATTCGCGTCTTTTACAACCGCGACGCCGCAGGGATTGAGGTGCTTGACGATCACCGCGCCCGGCCGGGGCAAACTGAGCGCCGCTCGCAGCGCCGCGTTAAAATCGAGCAGATTGTTGTACGAAAGCTCTTTGCCCTGCAGCTGTTCGATGCCTTCCGTTCCGGCGTGTTTTTCGCGCGCCACATCCATCGCCGGGCGATAATAACAGGCGGCCTGATGCGGATTCTCGCCGTAACGCAAACTCTGATTTTTTTCGTAAGTTAAGGTCAAACGCTCCGGGAAACGATCTTCGGCCTGATCGTTGAGATAACCCGAAATCATGGCGTCGTAGGCCGCGGTATGATTAAAAACTTTGCGCGCGAGACCCAGGCTGGTTTCCCGCGAAATACCGCCGCTTTCGGAGATCGTCTGTTGAATCATGGCGTAATCCGCCGGATCGCTCACAACCGCGGTAAAACCGTAGTTCTTGGCCGCCGCCCGCAGCATGGTCGGACCGCCGATGTCGATATTTTCGATAGCGTCTTCGAAACTCACGTCCGGCTTCGCCACCGTGGCCGCGAAGGGATACAGGTTCACGCATACCAGATCGATGCCGGGAATTTCATTGTCCTGCATGGCCTTCGCGTGTTCGGGTTTATCTCGCAGCGCCAGCAGGCCGCCGTGAATCTTCGGGTGCAGCGTTTTTACGCGGCCGTCCATAATTTCGGGGAAGCCGGTGTAATCCTCGATGGCGATGGCCGGAATGCCGGCCTCTTTAAGGGCGCGCAGAGTGCCGCCGGTCGAGATCACTTCGACCTTCTGATCGACCGCCAGAAAGCGAGCGAAATCGGCGAGGCCGGTTTTGTCGGATACGGAAATGAGAGCACGTTTGACCTGAATCATGTGACTGTGGTTACCTTTCTTTTAATCTGTTGTGTATTTTGATCTTGCTGATGATTGCCGTCGCTTTTCGCGGCGCGCGCTTCGATGGCGACGAGACGCAGGCGGTCCTGGCAGAATAGATCCACGGCCCGCGTTAAGATACGATGTTCTTGAATTAATATCAGGTCAGAGAGACCGTCGACGTCGATCGAGTCGGGCACCGTCACCGCGGCCTGATCGATGATCGGACCGGTGTCCATACCTTCGTCCACGAAGTGCACGGTGGTCCCGGTGACTTTAACGCCGTACTCGAGCGCCTGGCGCTGGGAACGAATCCCCGGAAAAGCCGGAAGCAACGACGGATGGATATTGATAATACGGTCCGGGAACGACTGCACAAGAGCCGGCGCGAGCAGTCGCATATAACCAAGAGTTAAAATCAAATCGGGAGCGAATTTCTTGAGCGTGTCCAGCAGCAGTCGGTCGTAAGTATCGCGATTGGGGAAGCTCTTGAAATCGAAGCAATGTATTTCGATACGATCGTCGAGACCGCGTTCGCGCACGAGCGCTTCCGCTCCGGTTCCAGGCCGATCCGTAATCAAGCCCACGATCTCGCAGTTGAGAATTTTTCCGTCGCGCACCCCGTCCAGAACCGCCTGGAAATTCGAGCCACGGCCGGAAGCCAGCACCACTGTTCGCTTCGCACTCATCGGTCTGATTCTTCACTCTTCACTTTCGGGGCGAAACTGAATCGAGCCCACGGTCGCGGATATCTGTCCCGCCAGTTCCTGGTCGGGGACCTGATCCGAATTAAACAGAGCCGCCAGCAATCGCGGCCCCCGGGCGATCATCTGCACGAGCCAGAATCGATTGTCTTTCATGAACTCGGCGGCCAGACAGTCCAGACCCGACGCGTTTTCGTACCGCACGACCCGATCTTCCTGAAACTCGATTTGATTGATCTCGAGATAACGCGTGAACTCCGAGTTTAAATCGTAGTTGCCGCCGTCTTTGAGCGTCGAAGCGGCCAGTTGTAACACCCAGCCGGCTTCGAGATCAAAGAGACATGGAATATTCTCGACGATCTCCAGCTCCCATTCAGCCGGATACGCCAGATCGAAAAATGCGCCGTGAAAGACTTTGCCTGCCATATCTACCGGCGACATAATCCCGTCGGGGTCGGTTGTACGTCAAATGGTTCGCGGGCTGTCCGCTGCGTGGGCGGTTTCCGCCTGCGGCAAAAACTTGAGAACTCCACGTCCTGTGGAGAGCCCATGCACGGTTCGACATCCTGTCTCACTGCGGACATCCCGCGAACCATTCTTTGTAGGGATGCGTTCAGAGCCGGCATCCCGTCTCGTTGAAGGCAGCCCGCGAAACTCTCCATTGTCCAGCCCGCCCACACGATTTCCAGTTCGCGTATGGCCGTGGATGCATTCGTGGAAAACTCTTGACCGGCATGCAACTTCAAGGGCCAGTTAAGCGCATATGGCGACGGACACAGCGCGGCACGTTTATGATAGCGGAATCATCGGCAACTGCGCTTATATCGCCCACGTGGCGAAGAACAGCAATATCACCTGGCTGTGCTGGCCCTACTTCGACAGTCCCTGTGTATTCGGCGGCCTGCTCGACGCTGAGCGCGCCGGCGAGTTTTCGATTGAACCCGCCGAAAACGAGGAATACGAAAGCCGGCAATACTATCTCAAAAACACGAACGTGCTCTGTACGGAATTCAACTGCGCTTCGGGAAAATATCGCGTGCTGGATTTCGCGCCGCGCTTCGCGCAATTCGAGCGCATGTTCAAACCCTATCAGCTGTTTCGGAAAATCGAATTGCTCGAAGGCACGCCGCATATTCGCGTGCGCTGCCGCCCGACCTACGATTACGGCGCGCTCCAGGCGCAGGGCACGCCCGGCAGCAATCACATCGCCTACCAGGGACTGGGCATCGCCCTGCGATTGACCGGCAGCCTGCCGCTGAGTTATATCATGAGCGAGCGGCCGTTCGTGCTGACCCGCAACAATTATCTCGTGCTCAGTTTCGCCAATCCTTTAGAAGCGCCGCTCGAAACCGTCAGCGAAGAATTCCTCAAAAGGACGATTGAATACTGGCGCGGCTGGGTCCGTTATTCGACCATCGACTCCTTCGAACAAAACGCGGTGATTCGCTCCTGTCTCGCGCTGAAGCTGCATCAATTCGAGGACACCGGCGCGATCATCGCCGCGTCGACGACCAGCCTGCCGGAATCGCCGGGCTCGGGGCGCACCTGGGACTATCGCTATTGCTGGATCCGGGACACCTATTATACGCTCAGCGCTTTGCGCAGCATCGGCCACGGATCCGAGCTGGAACGGTACGCCCAATATATTCAAAACATCGCCGTGGGCCTCGACGGTCGCTATTGTCCCGTCTATTCGATTCGCGGGCAGGACGACCTGCCGGAGCGCACGGTCGACCTCGACGGTTATCTGGGCAACCAACCCGTGCGCATCGGCAACCAGGCCGTCGAACACGTACAAAACGACGTCTACGGTCAGATCCTGGTTTCCTTGCTGCCGCTGATGGTCGACGAACGCTTTTCGCATCTCAATTCGATCGCCAGCACCCGACTGGTCTTTCATATCCTGGCGCAAATCGAAAAGACGATGGACGAACCCGACGCCGGCCTGTGGGAATTTCGTAACGCCGCCCAACTGCATTGCTATACCTTTCTCTTTCACTGGATCGGCGGGAAAGCCGCCAGGCGTATCGGCGAGTATCTGAAAGACGAAGAGATGATCGCGACCGCCGGGCGCCTGATCGCAATGGCCGCCGAACGCATCGAACGTTGCTACGACGAGGAGGCCGGCGTCTATACTTCGGCCATCGGAGTCGACGCCCTGGACGCGAGCCTGCTGCAGCTGATCACCCTCGGCTACCTGGATCCGGATTCCGAAAAAGCGCGGCGACATCTGCGCGGTTTAGAGGCGAAACTAAAAACCGAAAACGGTTTGTTTTATCGTTATCTGCACGAAGACGACTTCGGAAAACCGCATACTACTTTTTTAATCTGTTCGTTCTGGTATATCGAAGCGCTGGCGACGGTCGGGCGCACGGACGAAGCGATCGCGGGCTTTCAAAATCTGCTCGGCTACGCGAATCATCTCGGGCTCTTCAGCGAAGACGTGGACAACAACGACGGCGGCCAGTGGGGCAATTTCCCGCAGACCTACAGCCACGTCGGACTGATGAACGCCGCTTCCCGCATCGCGCGTAAGCTGGACCGGCCGGATTTTCTCTGGTAATCGGCTTATGCAAAATAAACTCATTCTCGTCAGCAACCGCCTGCCGGTGCAATTCGATTCGGAGACGAAAACCTTTCGGCCTTCGTCCGGCGGCCTGGTCCAGGCGCTTTCGGGCGTAAAGCTCGAAGGCGGGCGGCTCTGGATGGGCGCGATCGGCGAAGACGAAGATCCGGCCAGCTACGGCGAGGGCCTGCACCCGGTGCCGATCGAAGCGGAGTTGTATGATCAATACTATTCGGGCATGTCAAACGACGTACTCTGGCCGCTCTTTCACTACGAGCTCGATTATGTCCGCTTCGATTGGGACATCTGGAACGCCTATTGCGCCGTGAACCGAAAATTCGCGGCAGAGATCGCGCGCATCGCTGAGCCCGGGGACAGCGTCTGGATTCACGACTATCATTTTTTTATGCTCCCGCACTATCTGCGCGAGCTGCGCGAAGACCTCAAGATCGGATTCTTTCTACATATTCCCTTTCCGAGTTCGGAAGTCTATCGCACCCTGCCGGTTCGTGAAAAGATTCTGTCGTCGTTAATCGACTGCGATCTGGTCGGCTTTCACGACTACAGCTATCTGCGCCATTTCGTGCAGTCCATTCATCAGATCCTGGGGCTCGACTCGGATATGCTGAAACTGGAACGCATTACGCACACGACCGAATTCGGCGTCTTCCCCGTAAGTATCGATACGCCGAAGTTTACGAAAGGAGCGACCAGAGCCGGCGTTCAAAAGCGCGTGCGCGAACTGGAAAAGCACCGCGACTACGAGATTTTGATTCTCGGAGTGGACCGCCTGGACTATATCAAAGGCATCGACCTGAAACTGCGTATATTCAACGACGCCCTCGAACGCTTTCCGGAATTGCGCAACCGGGTCGCCATGTTGCAGGTGGCGGTGCCTTCGCGCACGGAAGTTCCCGAATATATCAAAACCCGCAACGAGATCGAGCAGTTGGTCGGCATGATCAACGGCAAATTCGCCACCGCGACCTACACTCCTGTTAAATATCTCTTCAATTCGGTGAATTTCGACGAGCTGCTCGCGCTGTACCGCCAGGCGAAAGTTTTGTTTGTAACCAGTAAACGGGACGGTATGAACCTGGTGGCGCTCGAATATATCGCGGCCCAGGACCAGCGCGATCCCGGCGTCGTGCTCTTGAGCGAATTCGCCGGGGCCGCCTCGAATTTGAGCCACGTAACCCTGGTCAATCCCTGGAATATTAGCGAAGCCGCCGAGCGCCTGGCGGCTGTGCTCGCGCTCTCGAAAGAAGCCCGCCGCGACCGCCACGCCCCGGTGCTAAAATATTTAAACAAATACAACGCCACCAAATGGGCCGCGTCTTTTATGGAACGCCTGCTCGCGCATTCCATCGAAGTGCAGTCGACGACCATTCTGGCCTCGGGCCGGGCCGCCCGGGCCGCCGCGAAATCCCGCCGCCGCTATCGCGAGCTGCCGGAAGAGCTGCGCGAACGATTGCGGGACAAACGCACGATATTACTGGATTACGACGGGACCCTCGTTCCCTTAGAAGAAAAACCGGAACTTGCGGTGTTGCCGGCCAACGCGCGCGAACGCCTCCGGCTATGGCAGGAGCGCGACGACGTGGAGCTGGTGATCGTCAGCGGCCGCGATCCGCAGTTTTTGTCGGGCCAGTTCGCGGACCTGGAAATCTCGATGGCCGCCGAGCACGGCGCGCGCTTTTACGATCACCGCAAGAAGACCTGGACGACTCTGGCCCGGGGCGGCAAAAAACGCGAATGGTACGATCCGGCGCGGCAAATCATGCAGGACTATTCGTTTCGGGTTCCCGACAGCTTCATCGAACGCAAGAATTTCGGCGTCGCCTGGCACTATCGCAAATCGCCGGCGAATTTCGCCGAGTACCAGAGCCGGCGATTGGTCGAGGATCTGGAGTGGAGCCTCCTGCGCATGCCGGTTTCCATTCTGCGCGGCAAGAAGGTCGTTGAAGTGCGCTTGATTGAAGCGAGCAAAGGCGCCTTCGTGAATTGGTATCGCAATCATCACGAGGTCGGCAAACGCAAGGACGCGGTCCTGATCGCCATCGGCGACGACCGCACCGACGAAGAAATGTTCGAAGCCCTGCGACCGGCCGGCGTGACGATCAAAGTCGGCATGGAAGCGACCCACGCCGCTTACCGACTGCGCGAACAATCCGAGGTTCTGGATTTTCTCGATCGGCTGCTCGAGACGCAGTCGAGATAAGAGTCAGACGAAGTCGATATAAGAGACAGGCGACGGCGATCCCTGCACATTCTGAAACGCGCGTGCGAAACGCGTAATATATTTCTGATTCAAAGTACCATCTCGTGGTTTCCGCGCGCAGCCGCGCGATTTCTGCTTTACCGGGCCCCGGTCGCGAAGCAGCTTCTGAGCTTCCGCCGCACTGCGCAGATTTTCCAGTCGGCGTTCGCGGGAGGACGCGATGCTGCTATCTCTGGACGACCACGGCAACGAAGTATCCGAAGTACAGGAATCTCTATTAAAACTCTATGATCCGGAGGGCGGCCTGACGATCGACGGCTGGTTCGGCCCGGTCACCACCGCCCACGTGCTCGATCTGCAGCGGGCGCGCGGTCTCGCGACGGACGGCGTGGTCGGCCCCCGCACGCAATGGACGATAAACGAAGCGATCGCCGGCGACTGGCGACCCGCGAATCCCAAACCGGTGCTCGGCTATCTCTCGAAAGTGCCGTACAAATCCCAGCTGGATAACGAGTATCGTCCTTCGGGCACGTGCAACGTCACCTGCCTGGCCATGGCTCTGGAATACCTGGGGGCTCAACCCAAACACCCCGATGCTCAGTTCGAAGACGAATTGTACGCGCTGATCATGTCGCAGGAGGGAATGGCTTTCTATCGCGAATTTCAGAGCCGGCCCGAAAACGAATGGGCTCGCAACAGCAGCATCGGACCGTACACCGTGCACGCCGTACTCGCCTGGGCGGCGAGCCGCTACGGTGTTACGGACCGCTTTACGACGCAGGCCTCTCGCGCGCAGATCGTCGAGCGCATTCAGAATGGACGACCGGTGATCGTGAACGGAGATTTTACGGGCTACGGTCATATCGTTTTGTGCATCGGCGTGACGGCGGGATACGATATGATCGTGCACGATCCCTGGGGCGACTGGATGCGCGGCTATCGCAAACGCAACGGCAAAGCCCGCGTCTATCCGGCTGAAAAACTGAACGCCGTCATGAAAGAATCCTTCAGCGGCGACCGGCTGCGGGCGCATCTCTTCGAATCCTGAATCATGAGTATGCAAAGCGAAGATCCGCACCGGGGCGTCGATGATTTCATCGCGGGTCTGGCATTGGACTGCAGCGCCGCCCAGCAGGCTCTGCACGCGAGCGTTCGCGCCGATCGAGCGAATTTCCTGGCGCGCGCGCGGCGCCTGCCGTCGCAGCTGCGCGATATCGTAACGCCTTTCGCGCCGGCTTATCAATGCATCGCGAATTTCGAAGTCGAAACGCGCTTCGATGTGGTCCAATCGCGCGGCCTGCGAGGCCGGCTTGAGCTGGAACCGCTGAACGCGTACTATACTCGCGCGAAACGCCGCGACGTGAGCTCCGCGTCGCGCCTTCTCGTCGAAATTCAATATAACGCACCAAGTACAGGAGAATGAAACTATGGGCACGAGCCAACTGGTCAAAGACGTATCCACTATCGCCGGCGTCGTCGGCAACATCGGCTTATCCATCGCCAACGCGCAGAAATTGTTTAACATCGATTATCTCGAAGCCGTAGAACGGCTGGCGAAGGTTCTGCAGGGGGTTCCCGCGAAGAGCGAAGGCGACGAAGACAGAAACCAGGCCATCGACGCCTTCGTAAACGCGATCAAAGCCATCGCCCCGCCGCGCTATCAGTACACCGAAACCGAATTAGAATTTCGCGCGGACCTTTCGCAAAGCAAGCAGCGCGCGTATGAAGCCGGGCTGAGCGGCAGCATTAAAGCCGTGACCCTCAAAGCTTCGATCGCCGGCACTTTCGGTCAGGAATACAACGCGGCGGCGAAGATTCGCACGACGATTCACGCCCTGAGCGACCAGACCGATCTGATCGGACAGATCCCCGCCCGTGAACAGCGCGTCGACCTGCCGCAGAATTCAGTGGAAATGAACGACAAACTGCTCGAAGCCGCGGTGAATCTCGGCAAATCGCTGAAGGTGCTTCCCGACGGCAATCCCGCTGCCGGATAAAGGCGCATGGCGGATCTCGGAAATTACAAAGCCGCCTGGGAGCGGTTGCAAAAACTCAACGAGCTGAACGAAGTCGATCGCCCCACGCTGCAGCGGCACATCAAAGAACATTTCCGGCCCTGGCGCGACGCCTTCCGCGATCTCGTCAAAGAAGAGGAAATCGCCCCCGCCGAGGGCAGCCTGACGCGTTTCTTCGAGGGGATCGGCACGGCGGTCGGCCGGGCCCAGACGCTTCTGGACCGCCGCTCGCTCGATTTTTCCCGGGGTCGCCAATCCCGGGGATTGCCGCCGGCCTTCTTTCAGATTCCCAGAGTCGAAGCGGAACTGCGTTTCGCGATCGTGGACTCCAGCGAAGAAGGCTTCGGCGTCTTCGCGCATCCGGAAGACGAAGACAGTGAAACGAACGAACAGACCGTTCGATTTGAAATCGCCGCGGTGCCGCCGAACCCGCGAGACGCGGGGGACGTCGAAGGCGCGGAGGGCGACGCTTCGAACGCGAGCGAAACCCTCTGCCGCCTGGTCGCCGACGATGAACGCGAAACGATATTAAGAGCCGCGCGCGAAGACCGCTACGCGAGCGCGGCCGACCACGCCATTCTTCGCGAGCAAAGCGATCGCGGTACCCTGCTGGTCATCGAAGTCTTCGCGCCCGGAAGCTATCTCCTGTTACGCGGTGACGAGACGAAATATCCCGACGTAAGCGCTCTGAGTCACCAGGCGTGGTTCTTTCTACCCGAAAAAAATAAGCTCGAACGATTGACCGAACGGGCGACCTCGGGCGAACGAATCGGCGCGCGATCCTTAAAGCGCCTCGCCTCCCGACAGCGATCGCTTCTCTTAGAGCGTCGCGAACAAAAGGTCGACCTGTACGCATTTAAGGACGCTTATAGCGAAATGCAGCCGCTCGCCGGGGGCGAAGATACGATCGACGCCGACGGCCTGCGCCAGTACGTTCCGCTGTACGAATGCATGCGCGAAGAGTTGTTGTATCTCGCACGCCTGCTCGATATTTCCCCGGGTAACGACGACGCCGGTGAATTGTTTTCCCAGGTGGGCCAGGCCGCGATTCGCGCCCAGGACGCACTCGACCGGAATCGCGCGGCGGACGGCGGCGGCTTCGTGATTCCGCGCATACAGGCGGATTTTAAGTTCCAGGTGGACAGCGTGGACGAAGAAGGCGTCGGCGTGCTGTTTTACAAACGCAAAAATATTTCCAAAACGACGCACCAGCAGAGCGTCGCCTTCGAAGTCGTGCCAATGGGAGTAACCCCGGAACTCCAGGCGGAGCTGGACCGGGACCCGGATCATGCCGCGGAAGTCCGGGACCGGATCCAGCGGCTCCTGCCCTGTTATATCCTGGACGGGGGCGACGAACGCTGGCGCATTCGAACGACGCTCGCTGGCGCGGCTTTCGATGAAATTCCTGGAATCGAAAAACTGCGCGATGCGCAGCGTTTTGAGCGTACAGTAATTCTCGAACTGATCCGGCCTGCTCACTACCTGCTCATGTGCAGCGGCGACCCGGGCGCCTTCGCGCTGTGGTACCTGGATCGCAACGGACCGCCTGCGGATCCGTGGCGATTGGAGTCGTTGCCCGCGGACGCGAGCGCCTTGAATTTCGCGGAAGCGCTCGACGCCGTCGCGCAGACGCGCAAGGCCTGAACGCCATGACCGGCGGCGATATCGTATCCGACCTGGAGCGAGCCCGAACGCGCGGCGCGGCCCGCCGCCCGCGCGTGTTTGCAGGACTGCCGGAGTTCGCCGTGACGAAGGCGTCTGTGCAGCTCCGTCTGTTTCTGCAAAACGCTGCCGGCGGGCCGCAACTGAATACGTACCGCAGCCCCGGACCGGCCGGAAGCGTGCGCCTGACGCTCGAACAAGAACGCGGCCCGGGAACGCGAGAAGCGATCGGGGCGAACGACGAACATACAGCAATCGCAATCCATGTTCCAGAGATGTTTCGCCTGCGCGGAGGCAAGCCGAACGAAATGACGCTCGCCAGCGGCGACGCGAACATAAACGTGCGGGTGCAGGCGGAGGAGGCGCGGCTCTTCCAGGACGACCGCCAGGCAATTCGAAATATCGCGCGGGATCATCCGCATACGGTTCTGACATTCTATGACGCGCTCGCGGACTGGCTCGCGCGCGGCAGCGGTCAGCGATCGTATCCGGCGCGGCTCTCGCAACAAGCGCTTACGCCATCTATCGAAACGCCGCCGGACGCGGCCCGCTTTCTGCTAAGCCTGATCCACGGCGATACGGCGCGCCTGAACGCTCGCATCGCCCTTCCGTTAAACGACCTGGGCCGACTGAGCGAATACGCAAGCTATAGCTTCGGCCTGCGCGCCCGTTATACGGAAACCGGCAGTGTGAACGGCCGTGGTCCGCAGGCGAGCGATACGCTGCATGTGACGCCGTACCCCACCGACTTTTTGATCTCGGGCGACCGCTTCGAGCAGGCGCGCAGCGCGCTGCGTTCAAAAACCGCGCTGCTCGATCTGGCCGGAAAACTGAACAGCCCGGAGAGCGAAGCGGAGCGCTTGCGTTTTCTGGACGAACAGATCGCGCGCAATCTCACGGCCGTATTCGCCCTGGCGCGTCCGGGTCGGGACCCGCGGGATCAAACGACCGCGGCCCTGATCCGCCCGGCCCCGGACCGACGGCTGCTGATTTATTTTCGCATGCGCTGGGAGCCCGCAGCAGCCGGATATCGCTTTCGATCGGGGGTCTGGTTTCACGGCGCGCATCCCGGCGCGGCCTCCGGGGAGACGCCCGCTCCGAGCGCGGCCGACGCCCTCATCGACAGGCATTTGAAACGCATGGCCGTCGAATACCACCGCTGGAAGGCCTGGCTGATTTGAGCGGCCCCGGCCCGATTCTTCGGGCGGCGTTCTGCCCGGGATCTTTCGTTTGACCCCGCGGCCCCGGCGCGGTGAGACTGGCCCGGAATGTTCGGTCCCCCGAGAAAACGCAAAAGCGCCCTTTATATTGGAACGTCCATCGTCCTGATCGTGGTGCTGGCGGTCGTGGTCGGCAGCGCGGCAGTGGTCGTGGCGATGCTCGTGCTCCTGATCGTCCTCTTTTACCCGCTGTTTCTGGTGATATGGGACAAACTGTACGGCATGGAAGACATCGCCGATCAGATGTTTTATGCGCACACCGAAGACGGCTGGAATATCGCCATGCATTTTCATCGCCCGACCTATCCGCGGGTCGGCGCCTACCCCGTGATCCTGAGTCACGGCATCGCCAATAATAAATTCGGCGTGGACATGGACCACAGCCACAGCCTCGCTTATTATTTAAAGCAGCACGGCTTTCCGGTCTTCGTGCTTTCGTTGCGCGGCGTCGGAAAGTCCTATCACTCTTCGCGTTACGGCTACCGCGATTTCAATTTCGACGACATCGTACAGTACGACGTACCGGCGGTGATTCGCAAAGCCCGCGAATTGACCGGCTCGCCGAAGATCAGCTGGGTCGGGCACAGCATGGGCGCTATGATCTGCTACGGCTTTATGGGTCGCGAGCTGCAGGGTTCCCGGGATATCGCGGCCTTCGTTTCGCTCGGCGGTCCCGGTCGGATTGATCACGCCCGCCGCTCGGTGTGGGGCGCGCTTTCAAATTACCCGTGGGTGAACGACATCTTTGACTTTAAGTTCGGCGCGCAGGTGATCTCGCCGTTGACCGGCCGATTCACGACCCCGCTTGAAGAGCTGGTCTACAGTAAAGACAATGTAAACAGCCGCACTGTGCGCCGTATGATGAAAAACGGCATCGAGAATATCGCCCAGGGTCTCGCGCGCCAGTTTCTGGAATGGATCAAGACCAACCACGAAACGACCATCGACGGCAGCCATGATTATCGCGAAGGATTGTACAAAATCAAAACGCCGTCCTTATTCTTGTCCGGCGCCCGCGACCACATCGCCGTTCCCGAAAGCGTAAAATTCGCCTACGACCGCGCGGCCGCGAAACATAAAGAGTACGTGATGATCGGGCGCGAAAGCGGGGCCGAAGTCGATTATTGTCATACCGGCCTGGTGCTCGGCGATCGCGCCATTCAGGACGTGTTTCCGCGGGTACTCGAATGGCTCGAAACTCACGGCCGCGAAAAGAAGGGTCGCAACGTGTTCGCGCGCATCATTCGCCGCGTTCGCAAACGACGCGAAAATCGTCGCGAGCGCAAACAGGGCCGCGGCCGACCGCCCGGCAAATATCGCCCCAACCGATCCCGACCGTCTTCGGTGATCCAGGCCTGAGCCCGCTATCCCGCGAACGACGGCCCGGAGCTCGCGCGAAGCCCGCGAGCCAGGCTCGCATTCATATACAATCAGTCAAAACAACGAATTTTACAAACAGCATTCAGGGAGTTCTTAACAATGCAGCAATTCGCGTACAATCGATCAGCCAGACTCGTATCGCCGTTCTACGCGGCCTTCCGCCTGGGCGCCGGGATGCTGATGATCATGCTCGCCGTCGGCGCGGCCTGCGTACCCGGCGGACGGCGAGGATCCAGCATGGGCTTCGACTATTTCGTGGAACGCAAAACGTGTAACACCGACCAGGTCAAAGAAAGCGACCGCGAAAAATATCTGCAAATCTACTCCGCCATTCGCGTGGCCTTCGCTCAGGAAACCGCGCGGCGAAAAAGCGCGCGCCTGGTTGTGACCGGCGACAGCATCGCCGCTCTTTTTGTTCCGCCCCTCATGGGTAAATATCTGCCCGGGATTAACTCCGCAAATCGCGGCATCGGCGGAGACACGGTCGGGCTCCTGACCACGCGCATTGAAGCCGACGTGCTGGCGCTGCGGCCCCGGGCGATCGCGATTTCCATCGGCGGCAACGATATCCTGCAGGGACGCTGCATCGATCACACCCTGGCCGCGACCCGCAATTTGATTCAGATCATTAAAAAGAAATCACCGGGCACGAAAGTGTTGATGACCAGCGTACCGCCGACGCTGACCTGGAAGGCCAATCAGATCGTTCCGTATTACAACTGGCAGTTAAAGTACATCACCGACGAATTCTCAGGAGTCGAGTACATCGACCTCTGGCGCGAAATGTCCGCCCAAAACGTTCCGGAGCTGGCGAAGCCGTACCACGCGACGCTGCCGAACGGCGGAACCGACGTGATCCATTTCGGCGAAGAAGGCTATCGGGTCTGGGGCCAGCTCCTGATGCCTTATGCCCGCTAAACCGAAAGCCAAAAAGGCGGCGCAAAAGACCGCAACGCGAGCCGCCGGCAACGCGCCGCGGAAAACCGGGCGCGACGTCGGCTCCCGGGGCGACCCCTGTACGGAGGTCGAGAGCGTCGTACGGCAGGCGGCCCGGGCGGCGCACATCCCGCAAACAACCGCCGAGAAACGACGCTCGATCTACGGCACCGAACTGGAAGTGCTGGGGCTCGCGCTGCCGCAGCTGCGCGCGATTCAACGGGCGGGCTTTTCATTCGATCCGTTTCGCCGGAATGCCGCCGCAGGGAGCGGCGCGAAGGCCGCGAAACCACTCGAAGCCCGCGCGGAACGAGCGCTGCTGAAAGCCTGGGACGCGGTATGGTCCGAATCCCGGCTCTTCGAGGCGAAGATCCAGCCCCTGCTCTATTACGAAGGCCGGCTGCAAACCCTCGACGCGAAACTGCACTGGCCGACCCTCAAAGGCTGGGCCGCTGATATCGATAACTGGGAACACTCCGATCGTTTCTCGAAAATCTTTGCACAGCTTCTGGAACAATCACCGGATCTCGTATATCCGACTCTGGCCCGCTGGAATCGATCGAGGCTGCCCTGGCTTCGCCGGCAGTCGCTGGTTAGTTTGCTCTGCTACGATAATCTGCGCGAAAGGCGACCGCCCGTCCGCAAAATACTGCCGCTCGTCAACAAGCTGTTGGCGGATTCTGACGTATATGTTCAAAAAGGAGTCGGCTGGACGCTGCGCGAAACCGGCCGCGCCTATCCCGCGGAGACGCGTGAGTTTTTACGCATGCATATTCGCGAGCTGAGTTCCATCGCTTTCAGCGCCGCCACCGAAAAACTGGGCAAAAGCGAAAAGCAAGCGCTTAAAGACTTGCGAAAGTGAACCGGCGCTTGATCTTTGCAGCTCCGGCTCGTTCCCGTTCACGCCGACAGGCGCAACATGAACGACTCCGGCTTCGCCTATGATCGACGAACCTGGATCCGCACCCCGGCCCGTAACCCGGCCTTCTGTACAGAGATCGCAAACGACTCTCTGGAATCCGGTGACCTTCGCCGCCTTCGCGCCGCTCTTGCCGGGAATCTGCGCCGTCGGGCTGGCGTTTGCGTGCGCCGATGGGAACGGCTTCTGTGCGAAGATGATTGAACCGGGCGCGGCCGACGCTCTCGCGCTCTATTATGCGGGCCCGGCCTTCGCGTTGTTTACCGGCGCGCTGATCAGCGCAGCTCTGTGGATTTCGCTCTGGGGTCCGATGCGGCGCATGCGCTCGGCCGCGGCCCGGGCCGGGCAGGCTATCGCCGACCGCGATTTCGACCGCCTGCAGGCGGAACCACTGCCCGAAAGCGGTGGACGCGATCTGTCGCGCTTCGCGGGCGTCTTCAACGAATTGACGGGCGAGCTCCAGGCGAACCGAACTCTATTGCGCAAAGTCGAAGCGCTTTCGCGCGAAATGGAAGAGCAGGTTCTGCAAACCACGCGCATGAAATTCGAACAGGACGGGGATTATTTTCTCACCGCCCAGTTGATCAAACCCCTGGCCCGTTCGAGCGTGCGCAGCGATCGGGTTTCGGTCGACATGTTTGTACGCCAGAAAAAGCAGTTTCGTTTCAAGAAATGGGACGAACAGCTCGGCGGCGACCTGTGCGTGGCCCATACCCTGCAGCTGCGCGGCAGATCCTGCACGGTATTCTTAAACGCCGACGCGATGGGAAAATCCATGCAGGGCGCGGGCGGCGTACTGGTTCTGGGTTCCCTCTTCGAAGCCAATATCGAACGCTCCAAACTCTCGCTGGATGTTCAGAATCAATCGCCCGAGCTCTGGATCAAACATTCGTTCGTAGAACTGCAGCGGGTGTTCGAGACTTTCGAATCGAGTATGTTTATTTCGCTGGTACTCGGCGTGGTCGACGATCTGAGCGGCACCATGTACTACGTAAACGCCGAACATCCCGGCATGGTTTTGTATCGCGACGGCAAAGCCAGCTTTCTCGAAACCGATTTGCCGCTGCAAAAGATCGGTTTTCCGGACGTGAATCATCGCAACGTCAAGATCCAGGTCTTTCCGATGAAACCCGGCGACGTGATATTCAGCGGCTCGGACGGCCGCGACGACCTGTACGTGGGCATCGGCGCGGACGGCGAACGCATTATCAACGATGACGACGACTTAGTATTGAATATGATCGAACTCGCCACGGGCGATCTCGCGAAGCTGGTCGAAACCATCGATCGCATCGGTCAGATCACCGACGACCTCTCGCTGCTGCGTGTGGGCTATCTGGATCAAGCCGCGGCCGAAAGCGACGCGGACGACGCCGACGGAAAAGAAGATCCGGTGGCGGCCGCGGCGGCGAAAAACACGACCCGCGCGCTCTTGAAAGAAGCTCAGTCCGCCGTCGACTCCGGGGATTATTCGCGGGCCGTAACCCTGCTGGTCGAAGCGCACAACGCCGATCCGGAACAGAAGCATATTATCAAACACCTCGCCCGGGCCTGTTCGCGCGCGAAGCAGCACGAACGCGCGGCGGATCTGGCCGAGACTTATGCGAAGGACTGCCCGCACGATACCGAATTCTTGTTGTCGGGCGCGAAGATGATGCTGCGGGCCGGACGTCTGGAGCCCGCCGAAGATATGTGCGAACGCTATCGCCTGCGCAACCCGGAGTCCACAAAGAACCTCAAGCTGCTCGCGCAGATTCTGTATAAGACCGGTAAAGAAGGCCGCGCCTATGTTATGGAAAAAGAAGCCGAAGCCATGGAAAGCATCGAACTGATGCGCTCCGGCGACGCGGCGGCGGCCGGACTGATCGGCGGCTGAGCTTAAAACTCGAAGCGCGCGCCCACACTCGCGCCGTAGTTGCGACGCGTCATGATGCCTTCGATTCCAAGCTTGAACGCCAGAATCTGAAATTCGATTCCGCCTTTGATATAATAGAGCTTCTCCGGAACCTCTCCGCGTTCGAGCAAGGTCAGCGTAAGATTCGCGCTTTCCTGGCCGCCGAGCAGACTGGCCAGCGGATTCTGCGCGACGATCAGCGGGCCGAAGCGCGTCAGGAAGAAATCGGTCTGGCCTTTGCTCTTCGCATAGCCGCCGCCGATGGTAAGATTCATGAAGTAAAGCAGTTGAACGCCGGTGCGCAATTCGACCATCACAGTGCGTACATTGTTTTCTAAGATCGCGTAGTTCTGGCCGATCCACTCGAGATTGATGCCTTCCTGCAAGGTGATGCCCAGGGTATCGGTTTCGCCGGCGCCATAGCGCAGGCGCTGGGCCATGCTGGAATATCCCGCGCCAAGCGAAACCCCGCGAAATCGCAACAGCGCGCCGCCGACCAGATCACTGCCTTCGACGAGATGGTAACGCAGCTCGACGCTTTCCGAGCGGGTCGTGGCTCGCAGGCTGCCGCTCACGCCCTTTTCGTTGTTGAAGCGCTCGGTGTGTTTCAGACCGGAATAATACAAATCGAAGCGCGCGGGTGAATACCAGGCGGGCGCGGAGGGCGTCTCGTCCTCGTCGCCGTACGGATCGTGTCCCAGTCCGAAGAATTTACCGACGTTTACGCCGAGAAAAAAGCGACCGTTGATGGCGGCGCCGCCGGTCGGCACGTCTTCGATCACGCCGATATTCGTGGCGGTGATGTCGATCTCGTCGGCTTCGGTATAACCGGCGCCGACGTTCGCGCCGAAAGTCCAGGAATCATTCAGATTGACCGTGCCGATATAGGGGGTCGTCAAATTCGCGATCACCATCGCCTCGGCCATGCGGTCGAAGAGGTCGCCCGAGTACTGCAACTGCAGCTCGTTGAACAGGCGATTGTATTCGTCGCTCGAGATCGGGATCGTATCGCAGACCGCGCCGGTACAGGTCAATTGTGCATGCAGCTCCTGTGCCGGAACGACGGCCAGCCCCAGAAGTACGGCGAAGAGCGTCGCTGCGGGCCCGGCCGCGCATTTCCGGCGGCGCCTGCGATCGAATGTCTTCGTAGCTTTGGTCGATATGTGCATAGATGGGAGAGACCCGGCTCTTATGAGACGGGCCTGCATTCACTACAACCACTGATTTCGCTCTTTTTGCGTACTCTCCGCCAAAAAAGCACGCCGAAAAATCAGTCAAACAACCCGCTCCCGGCGGAAGCGAGCGTCTGCGCACTCCGCAGGGTTGATTGACTGTAAAATCCCCCGGGGAATCAATGCCCGGGATTATCTTTCGTTGACTCTCCTTCAGAAAATACTCTTCACGGCGGTCTTCACGGTTTACTGGTTCATCTTTTACGGCGGCGTATACCACGCGCTGGCCTGTTGGAACCCCGCGCTGGTCGAAATCCCCGAAAGCCCCGGACAGGCGCACGTACTGGGCGCCATGGGCATTTTTACCCTGCTCGTCTTTCTCGCCTACGCCGGAGCCGGCTATGTGGTCCTCGGCCGCCTGCCCGGCGCCGACCGCGATTCGGACTTCGACTTCGAATCTGGACGCCGCTCATCAAGAGGCCGGCGGCGGGGCGAACCGGCACCCGGCGACCGCCTGCGGAAATCCCGTCGGCTCTTCGGCGGCGGCCGGGACGCAGCAGACGACGCTCCCCGCTCCACTCCAGCGCGCCCGGCGCAGCCTGCCCGGCGGGACGGGCGCGGACAGGCCGTGGGTCAGCGACGGCCGCGTAACGCCAGCGGCGGCGGCCAAAATCAAAAAGCGCGCCGACCGAATCAGCGGCCGGGCTCGAATCAAAACCGGGACTCCGGAGCCCCTTCATGAAAATCCCTGAGCCGCTCGTGATGGAACGGCTGGTCGGCGATCTTTCCGAAACCGCCCGCGCGAGCGCGGATATCTATCGCGAGCATCTCTCCGCACATCGCAATTGCCTGCTGTTATTGGAAGGTGAACTCGGCGCGGGCAAGACCGCCTTCGTGCGCTCGCTGGGCCCGGTGCTGGGCTTTGACGGGAATACGAATATCAACAGCCCTACCTTCAACTTGCTGAATGTTTACGAAAATCCGCGCCGCGTTCCGCAGGCCTGCGATCTCTATCATTACGATCTGTATCGACTGAGCGGCGCCGACGAACTGGCGGATCTGGATTTTATCGAACGATGGGAAGCAAGCCCGCCGGCCGACGCCCCCGCCCGTCTGCACGCCATCGAGTGGTGGCAACGCGCCGCCGACGCCATTCCACCGACAATGCCGCGCTATCGTCTGGCGCTGGAACTCGTTCCGCTCGATTCACTATCCCCGAAAACTACAGACGCGTACGCGGACGACGAAGAAGCGCGCCGCCTGCGCCTGTATCGACTTTCATGAACGACATCGCGAAAACACGGCAGGTCTGTCTGGCGATCGAAGCCACGAATCGCTGGCTCGTCGCCGGGCTGGTCAGTGACGAGCGGGAATTCCCGCCGGACTGCTCGCTGGCGACCGAAGCTCCGCGGGAATCCTTTCGCCGCCTGATCCCCGACATCGGGGGGCTGCTGCAACGCGGCGGCATTGCGCGTCCCGACTGGCTGGCGGCCACTCGCGGTCCCGGCAGCTTCACGGGCACGCGCATCAGCGTCGGGGCCGCGCGCAACCTGGCCCAGCTCTGGGATATTCCCGTACGATCCCTGCCTTCGACCGCTCTGTATCTGCATTCGTGCGCTCTCGCGGCCCGCAAAGCGGGCGCCGCCCCCGCGCAGGAGATTGCGATTATGATCGACGGCAAACAGGAGCGGGTATTTGCTGCCCACAGCACGATTGACGCCGCGCTCTCCGGCGCGATTGTCACGGACAGCACGACCGACGCTCAGGATCTCCCGCCCGACGCGTTTCTCGCCCGCCTCTTCGAACGTTCTCCCGACGCCCTCGTGTACGTCGACGACCGCGAAAGCGTGCGCAAATATATACGAGAGCCTTCCGTGTCCGGCCTGCGCGCAGACGCGGACCGTCTGAAGATTCAGGACTGGCGTCCGATGCAAGCGCCTACGGCAGGGCAACTGCGCGACCTGTGCCTGGCTCCCGGCGTACGCGAAAGCGGCTGGCGCGAACTCGTCCCGGATTATCTGCGCGAAGATCCAGCCACGAGTAAATTTCAGAATAAAAATCAAGTATCGGAACCTCCGAAATAAATTTGTTATCTTAAGAAGTATTAATAATCCTATGAAATCCTATTCCCCCTTTCCGCGCGGCGTTTCGGCGCCGTCAACCGCGTCGCCGCTGCTGCGTTTTCTCGAACGCAACGCCGGCGAAACAATTAAAATCAAAGACGTTCAGCGCGCGCTGAACGAGCCCCCGAAAAAGAAATCCCGCTCGCGAAACGAGGACGGCGGAGACACCAAAAAATCGAAGGGGCGCTCCCGGTCCGCCAAAAAGAAAGAACACGATTTTCAGGAGATCCATGAAATCCTGGAGCTCCTGGCGGAGCTCGGCGCGATTCAATTCGTCGGCGTTTCCAAAATTGAAATTCGAAAGCCTTTTTATCTGACCGGTCGCATTTCGTTCAGCCCGAAGGGGCCCGGCTTCGTCGCCATTCGCGGAGCCAGCGCCGTCGCCCGCGAAATATTCGTTTCCCCGCCGGACGCCCGCAGCGCCCTCGACGGCGATCTGGTCGTCGTGCGACTGAAAGACCGCAGCCGCGATCGGTTTGAAGGCACGGTGATGGACGTACAGCAACGTTCGCGCACCTATCATCGCATGCGCTTATTGCAGGGACCCTCCGGTAAATTCGCCGCCGGCGAGACCCTGGATCTACCTTCGAAACTCGTAGCCTGCGCCGACGTATCCCGCCTGCCGGAGGATTCACGCGAACGACTCAAAGCCGATACGGTCATCGTCGTGCGCCTGACCGGCAAACGTATGAACTATCAAGGCGCGTCAGTGCTCGAAGCGCTCTTTGAACGTTTCGAAGACGATACCGATCTTGACATCGATTTCGCGCGCATTCTGATGAAATACGATCTGAATCCGGCTTATCCCTCGCAGATCGCAATGCCTCCGGAAATCGACGAGGAACCCGGCCCACAGAACGTACACAACTGGAAAAAACGCAAGGATCTGCGCGAGTTGCCGACGATTACGATCGACGGCGCGGATTCCAAAGACTTCGACGACGCGCTGACTTATGTTCCCGCGGGACGCGGCAGGGCGAAACTGTACGTAAGCATCGCCGACGTCGCCCATTATGTGCAGCGCGATTCGGATCTCGATAAAGAAGCTCTGCGTCGCTCGACCTCGTACTATCTTTCGAACCGCGTGGTGCCGATGCTTCCGCCGTCGCTTTCGGAAAACCTGTGTTCGCTGGTGGCGCACAAGAATCGCCTGGCCTTCACCTGCGAAATGGAGCTGCAAACCAAAGACGGCAAGATCCTGTCCGCGAGTTTCTACAAATCGATCATCAAAGTCGACCAGCGCCTGACCTACGATATCGCCGAAAGCTTTTTGGACGGCGCCTTAAATCGTCCCGGCCTCGACGGAAAAAAAGTCGCGAAGTCGATTTCCGGAATGGTCGTCGAGCTCTGGAAAATGGCGAAGGCCCAGCGAAAACGCCGCATGAAATCCGGCCGCATCGACCTGAATTTGCCCGAAGCGAAAGTGAAGATCAATCCCGAGACGGACCGCATCGATTCCATCAGCTACGCCGACCGCCTCAAGTCCAGCATGCTCATCGAAGAATGTATGCTCTCGGCGAATATCTGCGTGGGCGCTTATCTGCGCAAAAAGAAAGCGAACGCGCTCTATCGCGTGCATGAGCCCATGGATCCCACGAAGCTGGCGAATTTGAATCAGTTCTTCGAATCGTACAATATCAATTTTCGCCTGAAAGACGCACGACACGCTTCGATTACGAAAGCGGTGGAGGCGGTCGAACAACACATCGGCGGGCCGCGGCTGGAACATATTTTTCAGACGCTGCTATTGCGCAGCTTCATGCAGGCGACCTACAGCCCGGAACCCGGCGGACACTGGGGCCTCGGTTTCGACGACTACTGCCATTTCACTTCGCCGATTCGTCGCTATCCGGACCTGGTAGTGCATCGCGCGCTGCAGAATATTCTCGAAAAGAAGAAAGCGTTTTATACCGCCGAAGAAGCGAGCGATCTGGGAACGCATACCAGCGAACAGGAGCGCCGGGCCATGGAGGCGGAGCGCGACGTCTTTCGCCTAAAAGTAATGCGCTATATCCAGCAGGAGGGCATTACCACTTTTACCGGATTCATCACCGGCTTTAAGTATGATCGCGTATTTCTGGAAATCGAAGGTATGCCCACCGAAGCGATCGTGGAAGCGCACCACCTGACGAACGAACGCGAACTATTGCTCACTGACAAGTTCTCCGCCTTTATCAAAAACCTGGGACGCCCCGCGCTGCTGGGCGAAGAGTGGCAACTGGAACTCGACCGTCTGGACACCGAGGTGATGCGCATTTTCTGCAAGCCGGTATTTCAATCCCGCAAACCCCGTGGCTCCCGCGATTCATTGGAGGGCGGCGCCTCCGCGAAACGCTCCAGGAAATCGGGCGGCAAAGGCGCGGGGCAGCGCGGGCGCCGAAAAAAATGACTTTTTTCTCGGTACGCGGCTGGTATCTATGTCCAGGAACCGCAGCCGGAACGCCAGTATGAAAGAAGACTTCACAGAGACACGAATTCCGCCCCTCTCCATGGTCGCGATTCAGATCATGCAGTATGATCCCGACTCGATGGACGCGAGCAGCTACAGCATGGAACAGATCGTCAGCCCCGACAAAGGGGTCAGCGCCGAGATCCTGCGTATTTCAAATTCCGCTTTCTATGGACGCTCGGGCAAAATCAAAACGCTGCGCGATGCGATTACTCTGCTCGGGCTGAAGACCGTAAAAAACCTGGTGATCCTGCTTTCGACCAAAAGCCTGAGCATGAACATAAAAGGCGAATTGCTCGAGAAATATATTCAGGAACTCCCGATCGTAACGGCCCTCGTGGCCCAGGATCTGAGCCAGAAACTCGGTCACAAAGAACTTCGCGACGAGATTTTCGTCGGCGGGCTGCTGCATAAAATCGGCATGACCATTCTCGCCATCAACTACGGCGGTAAATATTCTCGGCTGCTCGATCTGGCTGAATTCGACAAAGTCGATTTCATCGAACACGAACGTGAACAATTTCAGACCGACCACGTCGAGGTCGGTCGTACGGTCTTCAACACCTGGAAATTGCCGCAGGAGCTGCAGGATATCATTTCAGGCCACAACTTCGACGCCGCGCGCCTCAACGATACCACCGACATCGTCCGTCTGACGGCGCTGGCCAGTCTGATTTCGCGCGAAATGCTGGGCCTGGGACTGTACGAACGCGACCAGGCGCGCAAATCGGGACTGATTGATTTCTACAAATGCGGCGAAACGGTGGAACGCGAATTCAGCGAACAACGTATGGGATTGATCAAAGACCATCCTTTCTACAGACAGGTCGTCGGCGGTTGAAGCCCGTCGCGACGCAACTATGAATACCGCCGGCGAAAAAAATCCAAGCCGCATCCTGATCATCGAAGACGATCCTGATCAACTGGCGCTGATTCGACAGTATGTTTCCATGCTGGGCTACGAGGTGCGCGCCGCCGAAGACGGCTCGGCCGGTCTCAAGATTCTGGAGGATTGGACTCCCGATCTGGTGCTGCTCGATTTGTATCTGCCGGAAACGCCGGGCATGATCGTGCTCAAAGAAATTCGCGAGGACCCCCGCACGGCGGAAATCCCGGTGATGATTATGTCGTCGGACGATACCGAAGAGACGACGATCGTCTGCCTGTCGAGCGGCGCGAGCGAATATATCGTAAAGCCCATTCGCATGGCCGAGCTGACGCTTAAAGTCCAGAACTCGCTCGAACTGCTCGATTACAAACGCCAGCTCAACAAGCTGAACAGCAAGCTGGAGCGCGAAAAGGGTCTGCTCTCGAAATATTTTTCGTTCGACCTGGTCGACAAAATTCTCTCCGAAGAGATTTCGACGGAGCTGGGCGGCACGAACTTACCGGCGTCGTTGCTCTTTATGGACATTCGCAACTCGACCGGCATCGCCGAGCAGATGGATCCCAAAGACTTCGCGGACTTTTTGAGCAGTCTGCTGAGCGACCTGATGGACATCGTCTTCGGCAATCTGGGTTCGGTGAACAAACTGACCGGCGACGGACTGCTCGCGACCTTCGGCTGTCCCGTGCCGACGGAAAGCGACGCCTACAATTGCGTCAAAACCGCGGCCTACATGCGCAATTATATCGACATCTTCAACGATCAGGGCGCCATCGCGCTGCCCGGCGGCGAACCGCTGCGCATCGGCATCGGAATGGCCACCGGACGCATCTTCGCGGGCAACGTTGGCTCCTGGCGGCGAATGGAATATACCGTGCTCGGCGATCCCGTCAACCTGGCGGCGCGCTTGCAGGATCTGACCAAAACCATCGGGACCGACATCGTCATGGACGCGGCGACCCTTGAGGCGGTAAGCGACGATGTGGTCATTCGCGACGCGGGCAAGATGCCGATTCGCGGTAAGGCCGAACCGGTGGACGTTTACGTACTCGAAGAGTTCAAAGACCGCACGAAAATCGGTATGTAAACGGCGGCCGAGGCTGTTCACAGCAGGCAGCGTAACGGACCCAGGCCCGACTATGACAAACCGAGAAGCGAACGACAGGCTCCGGCGTCTATTCCCGATGGTGGATGTCAGCGACCGGGACTTTCAGAAGATCTTCCAGCAGCGCTCGGTCAAATCCAAAACAATGCTCCTGCGCGAAGGCGACGTTTCGAAGTACATGTTTTTCATCGTTAAGGGCGCGATTCGAATGTTCTTCAACGAAGATGGGAAGGAGATTTCGATACAGTTTTTCTTCGAAGACCAGTTCGTTTCCTCGTTTCGCAGTTTTCGCACCGGGGAGCCCGGGGAGTATTCCCTCGAAACGATAGAACCCTGCGAATTGGTCGCCATACACAACAAAGATATACCCGGCCTGCTTGCGCTTGCGCCCGAAATCAAAGACGCCCTGCTGGAGTACGTTTCCGGCCGGATGGACGCGTACCTCTCGCTGTTCATTTCACGGATCCGGGACTCTCCTGAGAAAAGATACCTGGACCTGGTCAATAATGCCCCGCATATACTGAACCGGGTCTCGCAGCAGCATATCGCTTCGTATCTCGGCATCACGCCCGTATCGTTAAGCCGCATACGAAACCGCGTTCGGCGCGAAACTTCTTAACATACGATAATGCGCCCCGCAATGATTCAGTGTATTACTGGATCATGAAAACCGTAATCGTCTTTAACCATCCCTACGAAAAGAGCTTCTGCGCGGCGATTCTGGAAAGCGCCCTGGCCGGTCTGAAAGAACGGGGCGATGAAGTCGACTTAATCCACCTCGATCGGGATGAATTCAATCCGGTGATGACCGCGCGGGATCTCAAGATATTCGCGCAGATGCGAGCGATCCAGAATTCCGGCGTCGCGAGCGACGCGGATCAGGCCCTGGCGGAATTGGACCCGCAGGCCGTAGAATACGCCGCCCGCTTACGGGAAGCCAGGCATCTTGTGTTTATCTTTCCGATCTGGTGGGAGCTTATGCCGGCGCTGACCAAGGGATTCGTCGACAAAGTTATTTTCCCAGGACTGGTTTATCGCTACGCGAATTCGGATATCAGAATGGTCTCGATACTTCCGAACATCAAAAAAGTCACATTGATCACGACAATGAATACGCCCTCGCTGATCTATCGATTCCTTTTCGGGAACGCCATTCGCAAGGCGCTCTTTACCGGAACATTTTCTAAGATCGGCCTGGGCAAACCTAAATGGCTCAGCTTCAATATGGTCAAATTCGTAAGCCCGGAGCGACGCGCGAAGTGGCTCAAACGCATCCATAAACAATTCGCGGAATCTTAGCGCCGCCTTTCCGGAAGCGATCGGCCTGTCGCATGTCACAGAGAAGTAACATTTCGCCACGTGCGAATATCCGGGGATGCGCCGGTACGCGAAAATTCATGTGCAACCACTCAGTCGGGTAGTGTGCGATTCGCGTACCAGTGCCTATCTTTCCTCAAAGAATTTCGCCTGGAGACTCGAATCATTTGAACGTCATATCGCCAATTATCCATCCCGACCATACACATCCTATCTCGGCTGAAGATCTACTGCACCAATATCGCTACGCGATCGACCAGAGCACGATTCTTTCGAAAACCGATCCGAAAGGTTTCATCACTTACGCCAACGACGAATTCTGCCGCGTCGCGCAGTACAGCCTGGACGAACTGATGGGACAGCGCCATAGCATCGTTCGCCATCCGGAAATGCCCGCGGAAGCCTTTCGCGATCTGTGGGACACGATCAAAGCGGCGAAAGTCTGGAACGGCATCGTCCAGAATCGCGCGAAAGACGGATCAAGCTACTGGGTCAAAACCACGGTGATTCCGATCGTCGACGGCGAAGGCGCCATTCGCGAACACATCGCCATTCGTAACGATATTACCGAGCTGATTCACCTGCAGGATCGCCTGGAGCGCATGCTGCACGCTTCCGAACGCTTCGTGCCCACTGAATTCCTGCGCTTGCTGGAACGCGAAAATATCGCGGAGACCCGGCTGGGCGATTCGCGCATGGTCGGCGTCACCGTCCTCTTCGCGGACATTCGCGGCTTTACCAGCATGTCGGAGCAGCAGGCCCCGGACGCCGTCATGCAGGAGCTTAACAATTTTTATTCGCACGTTACGCCGGCGATCGCGAATCACGGCGGCGTCATCGATAAATATATCGGCGACGCGATCATGGCCCTCTTCCCCGACGCCGGCCAGGCGCTGCGGGCCGCTCGTTCGATGATGAGCGGCCTGAAAGATTATAATCTCGAACGCAAACAACAGGATCTATTGCCGTATCGCATCGGCATCGGCCTGCACACAGGCCAGGTGATCCTCGGCACCGTCGGGTCCGAAAAGCGGTTCAGCACGACCATCCTGGGCGACGCGGTGAACGTCGCCGCGCGGCTGGAGCAATCCACGAAGCAGGTCGACTTCGACATTCTGGCTTCGGAAGAGACTGTAAATCTGTCGTCGTTCACCGAGGGCCTGGAGCGCCTGGGCAAACTACGGCTGCGCGGACGCCAGGAACCGGTTACAGTCTACGGCCTGCGCGCCGCAGAATAGCTCAAACGCCGGGTCAGGGACCTTCGGATGATGCTTGTACTTGCTCCGCTTCTTCGCCTGCGGCGAAGCTGGTGCCGGCGGAGTCGCGCATCCCCCGGCTCAGCCGCCGGGCTGAGAGCTTATTCAGCCGATGCCCTCTGGGTCACGCATCATCCTTCGGATGATGCTTGTACTTGCTCCGCGCACGCGCGGAGTCGCGCATCGGCTTATTCAGCCGATGCTTGTAGATTTTCGCGTTTTTGACGCATGGACTGGAGTTCGGCGAGCATGCCCATCAATTCTTGCTGAAAGTGTTCGCGGGCTGCGGGGGTGGGACCGTCTGGTCCGGAGAGTTGCGCTTCCAACTCCGCGAGTCGTTCGGCGATCATCTGCAGCATGCGCTCGTTGCGTTCGTGAAAGGCTCTGACCTTGCGCAAAAACGCGCTCTGCTTTTGCACGTAGGCGCCCGACTTATCGATATTGCGCTGAAGCCGGGCCGCACGGCGCCGGGCGACCTCGTCGCTCCAGGCGGGATTCTGGGCTCGTTTCTCGGCGAGTTTCGCGCGAGTCGCCTTTTTCTTTTCCAGCTCCGCCGAGAGCCGGACGTATTCCTTTTCGAGCTCTTTCAGATGCGCGCCCAGACGACCGGCTACCTCGGCCAGCTGTGCGTCGGCTCCGGACTTGGCCGCGCCCTGATCGGATTTCGATTTGCCGGAAGATTCCATTTTCGCGGAGTCCGCCTTTTTGGAGGGGGCTTTTTTTACGGAGCCTTTCCTGGCCGTGGATTTCTTGCGAGTCGCCGTTTTCACATAATGTGTATCGGCGGGCCTCAGGAATCGATGAATACCTTTTTGGCCCGCAAATGCTCCCCGTAGGTCCGGGAAAAGTGGTGCGATCCGTCTGGTTTGAGCACGAAAAAGAGATAATCGCCGGCTTTGGGCTCGAAAGCGGCTTCGATGGCCGCCCGACCGGGATTCGAGATGGGTCCCGGCGGCAGGCCCGCGTTGCGATAGGTATTGTACGGCGATTCGATTTGCAGATCACGCTCGTAAATGCGCGGTTTGGGGCGATCGAAAAGGTATTGAATCGTAGCGCAGGATTCAAGGCGCATATTCTGGTCGAGTCGATTCAAAAACACCTGCGCCATCATCGGCCGTTCTTCCGGTTTCACGGCTTCGCGCTCCACCATCGACGCGAGCACGATACGCCGGCGTTGCTCGGGCGTGATCTCGCGCGATCCAGAGACTTCTTCGAGGACGTTAAAAAAATTCTTCAGCATCGCTTCGTGGATCACTTCGACGCTGGAACCGCGGGCGACCATATAGGTTTCGGGAAAGAGATACCCCTCAGTCGAACGATCGGGGATGCCCCATTTCTTGAGCGTTTCCGGATCGGACGCGACTTTCAAAAACGCCGCGCGGTCGGGCACATAACCTTTTTCCGCCAGGTAGTCGCCGATCTGGCGATTGGTCCAGCCCTCGGGTATGGTCAGACCGGTCAACTGAACGCGGCCTTCGGTCAGGATGTCCGCAATCTCGCCGGCGGACATGCCGTCGTTTAACTCATACAGGCCGACTTTGATGGATTGCGATTGGCCGGTCAGGCGCAGATAGGCGCGAAAGCCGTCCGGGCTGCGAATCAAACCCTGCGTTTCCAGCTCCCGCGCTACTCGAAAGGCGCCGACCCCGGAAGGGACTTCGAACTCCACTTTCGTTTCGCCGTCGCCCGGAGCGCCGAGCATGGAATTCCAGACAAGCAAGACCGCGCCGACGGCCACCAATACACCAGCGCCGCCGGCCATCGCCAGCAGCCGCAGGCGCAGGCGCAGGCGCAGGCGCGAAGACTTTCCGGACAATACAGAGTTCGACGAAGCTTTCGCGGCGGATCCGGCGCGGGTTTTCCCGGCCGCCGGAGATTTCGTGCGGGATGCGGGCTTCGCCGTCCGGGGCTGTTTTTTCTGAGTGGTTTTCGACATGGCCTGAGATCCGTACAATAATATAAGAGCGTGCCGGCTGTATGGCGATTAGACGCGCCCGCAAGCGGAAAGTTTCGCGCTCGCTGGTCGTCGTCGTCAACGATCGCGGAAAATGGGCCGGCGTTTCTCCGCCAGAGCGTTCAATCCTTCCAGATAGTCTTCGGTCGCGAAATTCTGCGCCTGACTTTGCGCTTCGTATCCGAGCGCGTCCGACAGCGTTCGATTCGAATACAGGCCGCGCTTGCACAGCCGTACCGCCTGGGGGGCCGCCGTGCCGATTTCCCGCGCCAGAGCGACGGCCCGATCCAGAATCTCGTCCGCCGGGTAAAGCCCGTGACAGAGACCGCGGGCCTGCGCTTCGGTTCCTGAAAAGAAGCGCCCGGTGAGTAGCAGCTCCTGGGCCTGCAGCAATCCCGCGACTTCTTTCAGAACAAAGCTGGAACCCATACCGGGATGAATTCCCAGGCGCACGAAATTGAACGCGTACTTCGCGTCCGGTACGAAATAGCGCAGATCGCAGGCCATCGCCATGGCGAGCGAAGCGCCGATCGCGTGTCCGTTCACGGCGGCGATTACCGGGAAAGGCATATTGCGCACTTCCAGAAACAGATTATAAAACGATTCCATGTAGCGCTGATTTTCTTCGGGCTCTTTTTCCGCGAAGCTGCGCAAAAGATCCAGATCGCCGCCGCTGGAGAAGACGTCGTTTTTGCCCGTCACGACCAGGGCGCGAATCATTTCGCCTTCTTTTTCCGATTCGGTGGCCAGGCGGTGCAGCTCGCCGTGGAAGGCCATGCCCATCTCGAGGGTCATCGAGTTTTTCGTTTCGGGATTGTCGAGCGAGAGCACAGCGATGCGGCCCGGACCAGCTTCGCGGACGCTTGCATTCTCGCTGTCCGGAGGATAGACGTCGTGAAACTCCACGTGAATATTCTTATTCTGGAGGTGTTCAGTCATAATCGTGCGCAATCGTTACTGGAGGAATCAGCGGCCGCGGTCGACGTCGGGCGGTTCGTCGAGAGTGGAATGCATATGCTCTTCGGGATGGTTTTCGCGGGTCATCACCATCGTCAGCGCCCACCCGAAGAAGGCGGAAACCCCGCCCACCGATAAAATCATTATGATCCAGCCGCCTGCCGTCATTTCAGTCCTCTCATTTCAGGCCCATCTCACGGGAAAAATTTTCGCCCGAGCGCCAGCGGCGTACCGCCGTCATTACCAGAATCGTAAAAAAGACGACCAGGAATAAAATAAAGAGCATAGTATACTGCGCCACGAGATCCGTGCGAATCAGCTCGATGTAGCTGCCGATCTTCTGGTAAATCCAGACCAGGAAGACGATGATCAAATACAGCGGCGAAACCCACTTCAGAATAAAGGCGAAGACTCCGGGAATGCGAATCAGCGAACCTTTTTCGGCTTCCGCCAGCCCTTCCTTCGCGCCGATGCCCCAGCCGAAGATGATCACGGTAATCGTCGCCAGCAAATAGATGAAGACGCCGCCGATCCAGAAGTCCATAATATCGAGCGCCTTAAATCCTTCTGAAAAAAACGTGATAAAGCCCGCGCCCACCAGTGTAATAAAACCGAGCATGGTCGTAGACGCGCGACGATCCATACCCAGGCCTTCTTCGAAAAATGCGATGGCCGGCTGCAGCATGGACAGGCTGCTGGTGATCGCCGCCACAAAGAGCAGCATGAACCAGACAAAGCCGACCAGATTCCCGAGCGGCATATTCGAGAAGATATTCGGAAAGGTTAGAAATCCCAGGGTGAAGGTCGAACCCACGCTGTCGTAAAACGAAGGGCCCAGAAAAATAAAAGCGGCGGGGATGGTGATCATTCCGCCCAGCGCGACTTCCGCGAAGATATTGCCGGAGGCCGAAGTCGTGCCGGAAAGCAGAACGTCTTCTTTGTCTTTTACGTAGCTCGCGTAAGTGATAATGATGCCGAAGCCGACCGATAGCGAAAAGAAGATCTGCCCCGCCGCGGCCAGCCAGATTTCGGCGTTCGCCAGCGACTCCAGCAGACCCTTGCCGTCGCGACCGGGATTCCACATGCGGCCGAGTCCGTTTAAGACATTCTGATCGGGCAGCGCGACGTCGGGGGTTCCCAATGTCAGTACGCGGATCAAAACGCCCACAGCGCAGACGAATAGAATCGGTATCGCGTACTTCGAAACGAATTCGATCCCGCGATTCAGGCCGCGATAGATGATCACGAAATTCAGCGCGAAACAGAATAGCAAGAACCACACCGCGGGCGCGATGGCGCCGTCGAAGAGCGCGCCGTTGCGGGTCGCGCCGGTATAATCGTTGAAGAGCGTAACGTACGCCGAAGGGTCGCGGCCAAGCGCCAGGTCGCCGTTCAGATAACCGAAGGCGTAGTACAGGCACCACGACTCGATGTAGACATAGTACATATAGATGCCGACTGGCACTATCAAGCCGAGCACGCCGAAGTACGGCGAGATGCGGTTCTTCCAGAGCGCGAAGAAAATCCCGGGCGTGGAATTATAACCTTCCCGGGCGCCCAGTCGCCCCATGGACCACTCGGCCCAGGCGATCGGCAGTCCCAGCAATAGAAAGGCGACGAAGTACGGAATCATAAAATGGCCGCCGCCGTACTCCGCGGCCAGCCCCGGGAAGCGCAGGAAATTTCCGAGCCCGATCGCGCTGCCCATCACGGCGAAGATGACTCCGATGCGCGTTCCCCAGCGTTCCGGACTGCGCCCCCCGGGGGGGCGACCGCCTGAATCTCCAGAACCCGGTGGTTTGCCGCTTTGATCGGGAGTGTCTGCCATAAGACACTACGGACGCGAGTTTCACGCCCGGTCAAGATAAAGCCGGAAAATCGCGAGCCTGGCCGACAATCATGGCATGTTGATTCCGCGCATCTCTCCCGCTCTGACGCTGCTGTTCTGTTGGTCGTCGGCTATAGCTCTGCACTGCCACTTACCGGACGATCTGGAACGTTTCGATCAGAACCAGACGCCGCTCGAAAGCCGGGCTCTGCCGGCGACCGCTTCCGGGCTCCCGCCCGACGCGGTCATGCAGCCGGACCATCACGCCTCCGAACTGAGCCGGATCTACGGCAGCTCGACCTGGGAAAATCCAGACTGGGCTCCAGGCGACAATAACGACCGAGCACGCGCGGCCAGGCCGGCGGATCGACATTTGAGCGTACCTGACGCCGGCGCCCCGGAATCGGAGCCGGCGAGCGCGCTCCAGTCGCAGGCCGCGCCGGGCGTCACGGATATTCCCGTGCTCTGCTATCATCAGCTGGAAGCGGGCGATAAATCCTACGGCGGCTATAACGTATCGCCGGAACGCTTCGAAGAACAGTTGCGATATTTAAGCCGCGCCGGTTATCAAAGCCTGAGCCAGGCGCAGCTCGTGGATTTGCTCGCGGGCCGCGCGCAACCCGGCCGGGACGGCGTGCCGGAACGCGGCGTCGTGCTGAGCTTCGATGACGGGTTGATCTCGCACTATCGGGTCGCCGCGCCGCTGCTGAAACGCTACGGTTTTCGCGGCGTACTCTTTTTGTATCCCACGGTGCTGGATTCAAAACGCGCGGCCTATATGAACTGGGAACAGGCGCGAGAGCTCGTCGAGAGCGGCGTCTTCGAAGTCGGTTCGCACAGCCTGTATCATCCCTATTTGCCCGAACTCTCGCCGAAACGCCTGGCCAGTCAGATGCGCGATTCGCGAAAAATCCTGGAACGCAAACTGGGCGTTTCGGTTCGCAGCTTCGCATACCCCTTCGGCGTCTACGACCGCCGGGTCATCGCCGCGGCCCGCGACGCCGACTACGAACTGGCGTTTACGATCAATACTGGCGGAGTGCGTCCGGGCCCGCCTTTCAGCGAAACGGATCGGCTGACCCTGAATCGTTATATGGTTACCCGCGGCGACGATCTCAAGCGCTTCCGTTCGTATCTGAAGCTGGAATCGCCGCGCAACGTCACGCTCCAGCCACCCGACGGTTCGCACATTCGGCCCGGCGCAAGCTTTCGCCTCGAATTGCCCGACGTTCGCGCGGAATCAGTGCGCGTCCGACTGGGCAAACGCAATCTGAAGCTCGCAGTGGATCCTCTGAATCCGGGCGGCACAGTGTTCCAGAGCAGGCTGCCCGAATTCAAAAGCAGCCGCGGTTATCTGCCGCTGGAAGTCCGCGCGACGCTGCAAGACGGCACGCGAATCTTTCAACGCTTTCTGTATCTGGACGCGGCGAAGTTCTAATAAGAAAAGGTATAGCCGGTCACGATATTATTCGCGCCCAGCGTGAAATTCGAAGAGTGCGTCAGAATGCGCCCGGCGGCGTCGTAGGTAAAACTGTCCGTCGAATTCGCGGCCACGGCGCTCTGCTGGCCGGTCGAATTCATAGATATGACCCGGCCGGACGCGTCGTAGCCGTAGTTGATCACCGCGTTCGTATTCGGCCCGCGATTGCCGACGAATTGCGTCATCCGGCCTTCGGAATCGTAAGTATACGTAAAGATCACTGACTGGGTCACGCTGGTCGTCGACGCCGGACTGCTTACGACCGTGGTGATCTGATCGGTCTGATCGCGCCGCGTAAGCCGACCGGCGGAATCGCGAGTAAAATTCGCAGTGGTGACCACATCGCTTGTGGAGGTCACAGTCCCGGTGGATTCTACAAGCCGCGTGCTGCCGGCGACCGCTGAGCGCAGGGCGCCTTCATAGCCGGCGGTGCTCGTAATCGATCGGCTGTTCGGGCTGCCGGCATCGCAGTTCAAGGGTCGGCTCTGAGTAAAGGCGAACGGGCGGCTGAGTAAATCATAATCCAGTCGGGAAATGGAACGGCCCACAGCGGCGTTCTGGCAATCGCCGGCTACTATGAAAGGATAGTCGTTCGCCGCGTACTCCACGTCGACCAGAAAGACCGCGGTACTCGTCGTGAGTATGCGCCTGGTTACGAGCCCGATGGAATTATAGCTATAAGCTTCCGTAACCGCCGTGGGCGCGCCCGCATTGACGCTGATCGAAGCGCTGACCAGCGCGGGCGTGCAGCCAATCAGATGCAGCGGTCGATTGACGAAACCCGCATCATAGTTGAGGGAACCGCTCAGCGACACGGGCCCCACGAACTGCAGCGAATTCAGCAGGCCGTCGTTCTGATCGATATGCAGTGCGGGCCCATACAATCCACAGTCCGGCGGTCGGAAGCTGGTCGCTTCTATCGCAAGATAGGTCGCCAGTAAAGACCCGAGTTCGCAGTCCGTCTCCGCGCTGCTGCATTCTTCGTCGAGGGCCAGGCAGTTCGCGGCGCCGCCGGTTGCCAGAGCCAGGACCAGCAAAAAGATCCATGCCGCTCGAAAAGAAGCGTGGCGACCGGGCGGCTGAGTTTTTAGCAATATGCCAGACATTCTATAGACTCTACTATCGGTTGGATGGCCGAATTTCAAGCGCGTTCGAATAAAATTCTCTTGTCCGGTCGCCGGGAAAACGCGAAAAACAGAGAGTCGTGAAACCCGCTTCACTGCAAACTCCAGCGCGCCCCGGCCTGCGATTCTCCCTGGCCTTCATCGCCCTGCTCGCGGCGGGGACGCTTCCGGCCCAATCGGAATCCGCGCGGTCGTCAGAAAGCCAGGCCAGAACGGCGATCGTGCCGCCGCCAGCCGGAAGTTCGCTGGCGCCCTTCGCGCAGTATCTGGCGGACCCCGGGTCGCAGTTAAACATCGCGGACGTACGCCGAATCGAGCAGCAGGATTCCGCCTCGCCAGGAGGGAACGCTGCAGGGTCGGTCGATCTGCGCTGGCGGCCGCTACCGAACGGCCGCGCGAATTTTGGTTTTCAGCAGGGAGCGGTCTGGCTTCGTTTCGCGATTCGAAATCCCACCCCTGATTCCGCGCGACTGTATCTGGAATCGAAATATCCGATGCTGGACGATCTGCGGCTCTATGCCGGCGCAACCGGGGAAGAACGACGCGCCGGGGATCGCCTGGCTTTCGATGAGCGCGATGTCGACTTTCACCACATGGTCTTTCGCATCGATCAGGCGCCCGCGAGCGAAACGGTTTATTATATCCGCGTGGAAAGCGAAAGCTCGATGAACGCCAGCCTCATGCTCTGGCCGGCCGAAGCGTTCGACGCCTACAGCCGGCGCACGACGCTGGTGCTCGGCATGCTGTATGCGGTGCTCGCGATCATGCTCGCTTTTAATTTTCTGCTCTTCGTTTCGCTTCTGGAACGGGCCTATCTGTATTTTACCGCCTACCTGCTGGCGATCGGCCTCTTTATGTTTACGCTGGACGGTCTCGCCTTTCAGTACTTATGGCCGGACGCTCCGGACTGGGGCAATATGAGCCTGCCGCTGTGGATGAATCTGTCTTATATCGCCGGCCTCGTCTTCGCGCGTCACTATTTACGCACCGCCCGCGACGCGCCGCTGCTGGATCGCGTCATCTTGATTCAGGTCGGCGTCGCGGCGCTGCTGGCCGTGGGCGTCTTTTTTATTTCGTATACGTACAATATCATTGTGGCGACGGCGCTGGCCGCGATCGTTGCCACGACCGTTATCGCCGCGACCTTCGCGGGAATCTTACAGAAGCGCCGGTCCGCCTATTATTTCGGCCTGGCCTGGACGATGGTGCTCGCGGGGATTCTCTTTTACAGCCTCAAAACCTTCGCGATTCTGCCCGACAGCGTCTGGACGAACCGTTCCATTCATCTCGGCGTCGTACTGCAGGTCGTCCTGCTTTCGCTCGGGCTCGCCGATCGGATTAACGCGCTGCGTCTCGACCTGAAACACCGCCTGGCCGAACTGCGCGCCGCGGGCCGCTCGATTCGCAGCTCCGAAAAAAAATACGAGCACTTAGTGGAATCGAGCGGCGATATTATCTTTTCGCTCGATTCGAAGGGCGTATTCTTAACCGCGAATCGCGCGATCCAGGCGACGTTGGGGCTGCGGCCGCGCGAATTGATCGGCGCGAGTTTTCAGAGCCTGCTGTATCGCTCGCCGGAGCTGGAAGAAATCCTGCCGGACGTCGATTTGCAGCGCGAACTGATCGTGCGCGAACTGGACGAACTGGTGGCGACCGGCAACCCGGCGGTCTTCAAAGTGGAACTGCGCACGCAGCTCGGCGAACCCCGCCAGCTGGAGGTCCGCCTGGAGCGAGTCGCGGCCGAAGCGAGCGAAACGGGTTACGTGATCTTCGGCAAAGCGGCGGTCGTACTCGAAGACAGCCTCATGCGCTTCGTTGAATCGGAACGGCAGGTGCACGTGATCGGAAATTTCCTGAATATCGCCGATCTGGTCACCGAGCGCATCGTCAAAAACGTGGAGAAATTCTGCGACCCGACCGCGAAGCTCAGCATCCACATCTGCGTGCGCGAGATGATCATCAACGCCATCGAGCACGGCAATCTCGCGGTCCAGTACGCGGAAAAGACGCAGGCCACCGATCGCGAAACCTATATGCAACTCCTGCTCGGACGTCAGAAAGACCCGCGCTATCGCGACCGCAAGGTGACCGTCAGCTATTCGCTGAACCGCCGGCGCGTCTGGTATCGCATTCGCGACGAAGGCGCCGGCTTCGATCACCGCAAGCTATTCGCCCGCGACGACGACGCGCCGAATTCCGCAGGGCTGGCGCATGGCCGCGGCGTAACCATGGCGCGCAATATCTTCGATTCAGTGCGCTACAACGACGCGGGCAATCAGGTTACGCTGATCAAACGTTTTGAGTAGAACAAGCGGTGCGACGCGGTTGTTGTTGGGCCACGGATGGCGAGGTTTTTAAGAGGCCACGGATGGCACGGATGGCACGGATTTTTTTTGGGGGGCCAGCGGACTCTTCACAAATCAGCACGTCTGCGATTCAAGAAGGGAAACGACGCACCGATTCAAGAAGAGACAATCCAATCACCAATCCGGAAAAGGATCACGCACCAGCCAACCCACCGAATCTATCCGTGTAATCCGTGCCATCCGTGGCCAAAATCCCGCGCGCAGTCCACGCCATCCGTGGCCATGAATCAATCAGATCCGCGGCTCAGGTCTGCTCCCAGATTCGAAAGCCCTGGAGATCATACCACGGCGCCAGATCTCCGCCGACCGTCGAAACGCCCGCCGGCGCTCGCTCTGCACCGGCTGCGGCGGCCAGATTTTCCCGATTGGTGGCGTCCGCGTAATTCGCGGCGCCCTGGTAGTGCAGCAGTCCGACGCTCAGGCGCGCCGTTTCCGAAGCCGCGGGGGATATGGCAGGCCCGCGCCAGCCTTCGAAATTCTTATCGATAAATCCCGTGGTGAAACTACCGGCCTGAAATTCCGGGTGGGCCAGAATCTCGCGCAAAAAGTCCAGATTGTTCTCCGGACCAAAGAAGACGGTTTCCGCCAGCGCGGCGTCCAGACGATGAATCGCGGCCAGTCGAAGATCCGCCGCCGACACTCCGCTTTCCGTTTCCGGTTGGTACGCGATAATCTTCGCGACCATCGGATCATAATAGATGGAAATCTCGGCGCCGCTATCGATGCCGCTGTCGACGCGGATTCCTTCGCCGGCCGGCGGGATATAGCGATAGACTTTGCCCGTGGCGGGCATGAAATTCTTCGCCGGATCTTCGGCGTACAGTCGCACTTCGATCGCGTGCCCCTTTTGCTGCAGATCGGATTGAGCGAAGCTCATCGGTTCTCCAGCGGCCACGCGAATCTGCTCGGCGACCAGATCCCTGCCGGTCACCATCTCAGTCACGGGATGCTCGACCTGCAGACGGGTGTTCATTTCGAGAAAATAAAAGCTCCGGTCTTCGTCGGAATAGATGAACTCGACCGTCCCCGCACCCAGGTAGTCGACCGCCCGGGCCGCGTCGATGGCCGCCTGCGCCATCGCTTCGCGGGTTTCGGAGCTGATGGCGGGGCTGGGGCTTTCTTCGACGATCTTTTGATGGCGACGTTGAACTGAACACTCGCGCTCGAAGAGATGCACGACGTTGCCGTGCGAATCGCCGAAGACCTGGATTTCGATATGTCGCGGTGAGGCGACGAATTTCTCGATGAAGATGCGATCGTCGGCGAAAGCGTTCATCGCTTCGCGTCGCGCCGAGTTCAGAGCTTCGACAAAATCTTCCGCACGATGCACGAGACGCATGCCGCGTCCACCGCCGCCCGCCGAAGCCTTGATCATCACCGGATAGCCGATGCGTTCGGCCTCTTTTGTTAGGATTGTGTCAGATTGTTCGTCGCCGTGATAACCCGGTACGACCGGAACACCTTTGCCTTCCATGATCTTGCGCGCGGAGATCTTGTCTCCCATTTGTAAAATAGTATCCGGCGAAGGGCCGATAAAGCGAATTCCTTCATCCGCGAGACGGCGCGCGAAGTCGGCGTTCTCCGAAAGAAAACCGTATCCGGGGTGAATCGCGTCGGCTTTCGCTTCGCGACAGGCTTCGACGAGGCGATCGATGTTCAAATAAGAGGCAGCCGCTTCCGGCGGGCCGATTTCAACCGCGAAATCCGCCGCGCGAACGTGGGGCATATCGCGATCAGCCGTTGAATAGACGGCTACGGATCGCAAACCCATGCGACGACAGCTCTCGATAACACGCAAAGCGATTTCGCCGCGATTCGCAATGAGTACAGTGTTGATTCCTTTTACGCTCATGCGTTCAGTTTCGCCATCGCGGCGAAATCGCGCTACAATGTTTTCGCTTCGCGTCGCGCGAAGAGACTTTCGCCTTCGCAATATCAAAAAGACCAAAAAATTCTAATTTTTATTGACAGAGTTTATAATCGCGCCACCTTTTTCGTCTAACTTACGTCACGCAGAACGTTAAGGAGATGTGGAAATATGGCAAAGGCGAAAAACTGGTCAGACCTGACGAAGGCCCAGCAAAGCGCGATTGAGAAAGCATACAAATCCGGCAAAGAGCCCGGCGATATCGCGCCGAAGTACGGTCTGAAGCCCAAGCAGGTATCGGATCAGGCCTATCGAAAAGACTGGCCGAAACCGGCGAAGAAGGCCGCGAAGAAAAAGAAAGTCGCAAAGAAAGCCGGAAAGAAAAAAGCCAAAAAGAAAGCCGCGAAGAAAAAGAAACGCAGATAAACACCTATCCCGCCCCGGCGAAGATTACGCGAAGAGCGAGTTCAAATTGCTCTTCGCCGCCGCTTCGCCCGGGGATCGCAGATACAAAGAAAGCGAAAGAGCGACCGAATCGATCGGTCGTTTTTTTTTGCCCAATTAATGGGCAACAATCCGGCGCACGCCGCTCCTCAATCCCTGGACAAAACCCGATGGTCGCCTAAAGCCCTTCATTCATTCCGACGATAGCTGATATAGGGAGACCCACATCATGTACACCCGGCGAAGCCATTTTATTGTATTCGGGACGCTCTGCCTGTCGATGTTACTGGCGACCGCGAACTGCCGGAGCGCCGACACCGTCACGCCGCAGGAAAGCGCCAGGCCCGCGAAGGCCGACGTGCGAAAACCGTCGGGGCCGCCCTACCTGGGCATTTTATACAGCACCGGCCGATCACGCGACGCGTACGGCAACGTCTACCAGGATCCCTACGCCGCGCCCCGGGTAGGCGCTCGCATCGTCGAAGTACTGCCGGCCAGTCCGGCGGAACGCGCCGGTCTGCGGATCGGCGATACGATCGTCAGCGCGAACGGCGAGCCGGTTGTGGCCGGCAACAGCCTGAATTTGCAGATTCGTCGCATGAGTCCGGGACAGACTCTGCGCCTGGTCGTCATTCGGAAAAACGGAGCGCGAGAGATCGTGCCCGCCGAGCTGGAACCCCTGCCGGAATCACTGGCCCGGCCGTCTGGATCGAGCTACCGATCGCGGCGTTAGCCCGGCGCTGCCGAGCCGCCGATAAGGAGCCGCTGAATTGTCAGTCGGCGGCGACCGGAACGGGAGCGACCGCCGCCGCTGCAGTGGCTGCGGATCGAGCACCGCGAAAGAGATTGTCGGTGGGATGCTCCGCCAGATAGTCCGGCGCCAGGCATGAAGAGAGAAACAGGGCGAAGGCCGATTCCAGGGATTCGTTGAACTCGTCGAATTCCAGTACGTTTTTCTCGAAGATCCCTTTGAAAAAATTCAATATCGCCGCCGCGACGATCTCCGGATCGATTTCCGGGCGAATGATGCCCGCCGCCTGGTCTTCGCTGATTACGCTCAGATACTCGCCCTTTACGGTGAGCAGGTAGTTTCTCAGCAGATCTTTGAGCTCCTGATTGGCGATGGTCTTCTCCTGAAGCAGCGCCATGGGCAGCAAAATGAAACGGGACTTTTTTTCACTCAGCAGATAGTGGACGACGCGAATTTTTTTGACAGTCGCGGAAGGATCGTTCAGCCTGTTGTGGTATTCAATGGCGTCCTCGTCGTTCTTGACGATTTCGCGAATCGCGAGGATCAAGTCCGCCAGACAGTCATCCAGCGAGGTCCAATAGTTGTAGAAAGCGCCCCGGGTGAGATTGGCGCGCCGCACGATTTCGCAAACGCTCGTGCGATGGTATCCGAAAGAGATGATTTCTTCCATGCAGGCGTCTCGAATCTTTTCGAGCGTCGCTTCGCCTTTTACGTATTTGGCTCGAACCAGCTGTGATCTGTTTGGCATGAGTTTCTTCCTGAGGGTTACTGGTTTTATCAACGCCGGATCTATCTTACAAGAAAAAAAATGTAGCAGGTTCGTATGAAACAATTCCCCAACCGGCCCACCGCCGGGAATGTAAAGAAATCCAATCGACCGCATTACACGTCACCGGTAAGCAACATAATCCGGGAAGACTGCGAAACCCTGCTGAAACTCGCTCTGGACGAGGATGCGCCCCCGGGCTGGCCCGCAGCCGATCCGACGACCGAAGCGATCTTTCGGCCGCAGCAGCAGGCCCGCGCACGCCTGATTCCCCGTGAAAGCGGCGTGCTCGCGGGAGTCCCGGTCGTCGAAATTCTGAACGAAATCTTCGCCAAACAGAGCGAAACGAACCCCCTCCGGATCCAGGCCCTTAAATCCGACGGCGATCGCTTTGAAGCCGGCGATGTCCTGCTCGAACTGGAGGGCTCCCTGCGCACGCTCCTGCGACTCGAGCGACCGATGCTGAATATTTTGCAATATCTCAGCGGCATTGCGACGACCACGGCGGAGACCGTAGCGCTGGCCGGCCCGGACGTGGCCGTGCTCGACACCCGCAAAACTCTGCCGGGCTACCGGCGACTGGCGAAATACGCCGTCTACTGCGGGGGCGGAACCAATCATCGCATTCATCTCAGCGATATGGCCATGATCAAAGACAACCACGTGGCGGCGGCGGGCGGCATCACCGCCGCGGTGAACGCCGTCCGCGCGCATAGCCCGGGACTGCCGCTGAACGTGGAAGTGGACACCCTCGATCAGCTCTCGGAACTCCTGCCCCTCGAAGCCGACGTGGTCCTGCTCGATAATATGCGTCACGAACAGCTGGCCGACGCGCTCAAGCGCATTCAGGCCTACGCCGACGGGGGCGGACGCAGGCCGTTCGTCGAATTATCCGGCGGTTGGAAACCGGAAGAGCTCACGCAGCTCGGAGATCTGGGCGGCCTTGGAGTCAGCATGGGCTTTCTCACGCACACGACCCGCTTTCTGGACCTGAGTCTTGACATCGCTCCGGATTGAGTTGGATCCCGGCTTTCAACGAGCAGGACGCCCGCCTATGGCCTGAATGCACGGGAACAAACGGATGACCGCGCGAAACAAAGCGCGGGAGTTCCTGGAATACGACCGATATTCAAGGCAGGATGAATGCAAAAACGCCGGTAGCCCTCAGATCAACAAAGCAACGCTCTGTCCGCACACGACCGACAGTAACCGCGAAATCCGGAGTGCGACGGCCCCGCGAAATCGTATTCGAAAAAGAAATGTCCCAGAAAGCCAAAGACCTCTACATGGCGGCGCTCAAAGCCCAGCAAGCCGGCAAATTCACGGACGCGCTGAAGCTGTACAAAGCCGCCGCCCGCGAAGACACGGAGTTTCGCGAAGCCTTCGTAAACCTGGGCGCGCTGTATTCGCGCGCGAAGCGGCCGGACCTGGCTCTGGGTTTCTTTCGCCGGGCGCTTGAGTTGCGCGCCGACGCGACGGTGTATTTCAATCTGGGCAGCGAATGTTATAAACTGGAGCGCTACGCGGAGTGCGAAAAATATCTGAAGGCCGCGCTGGGTCTTGAGAAACGCCTGCTGCGCGCGCATATCCTGCTGGGGTATCTATACGAACACCAGAAACGCTTCGACAAATCGGCAATCTATTTTCAAAACGCGCTGCGCATCGATCCCACGACGCGGCCGGCGGTGCTGGGCCTGACAGTCAGCCTGAGCGACCAGGATAAATTCGAAGAGGCTCTGGCGGTGCTTGAGAAATATCGCACCCACGCCCCTGGCGACGCCTTCGTCAACGATCTGCGCGCCGGACTGCTCCTGAAACTCAATCGGTACGAAGAAAGCCTGGATCAGTACCGCGAAGTCGTCCAGAGCGACGCGAAATACAAAGACTTCAGCGATCATCTCGAACGAGCGCGTCGCGAAAAGGCCGAAGAATACGACGCCATGTTCGACGGCATCGACGACAAGATCCGCGAACGCACGCAGCGTCTGCGAAAAAAAATCGAAGCACGCAAGGCGCGATTGGCGGCGAAAGCGAAAGGCGAAAGCGCGAATGAAGCCGCGAAACAGGTCGAGGACCCAAAAGCCGATTTGAAAGATATGGTCGATCTCAGCTTTTTGCACCTATTTAATGGTGACACCGACAAGGCGCTGCGCTTCCTGATGCAGGCGCGCAAGATGAAGCAAAAGCAGGACTGAATCCCGCGCCGCACGGCTGCGGCAATCAGAGTCGCGCGCGGCGCCGACCGTTTTCAGAATTCGCGCGATGAACACGAGCACTACAAACACCAGCGACGTCCGCGCAAAGATCGAAGCATTCCAGCGGGACGGCTTCTGCGTGCTCCGGGGATTGCGCTCGGGCGCGGACTGCGCGCGGATCCTCGAGCGGGCGATGACGCTTGCGCAGGATCCCTCGCCCCCGCTGGAGTACGAAGCCGAGACCGGTTATCCCGGGGCGCCCACGTCGCTTGAGGCCCCCGGCGGCCGTACTCTGCGCCGAATCCGTTCAATTTACGAACGCGATCCGCTGTTTCAGGAACAGGCCCGACATCCCGAAATCGTCCGGCTCGTCGCGGGCCTGCTGCAAACCCCTCTCGCGCTTTCGCAGGCGCACCACAACTGCGTGATGTTCAAGGATCCGCGTTATGGCTCGGAAACGGGCTGGCACCAGGACATGCGCTACTGGCGCTTCGAACGGCCGGAGCTGGTTACGGCCTGGCTCGCGCTGACCGACGCGGGCGAAGACGCGGGCTGTCTGTACTTCGTTCCGGAATCGCACCGCCTGGACTTCGAGGCTGAACGCTTTGATGAAGAGCAATTCTTCCGTCCGGAACATCCCGAAAACGCCCGACTGCTGGAACGCGCGCAGGCGGTTCCGCTCAAAATCGGCGACGTGGTTTTATTTCACAGCCGGCTCCTGCACGCCGCCTATCGCAATCGTTCCGCGCGCAAGCGGGTGAGCCTGATCTTCACCTATCGCAGCCAGAACAATCGTCCCCTGCCCGGCACCCGTTCAGCGGCCGACGACGACGTGCTGCTGCAATCGGAAGCGGAATAAATGATTGAACGCGAGTAGCGCCGATGCATGCTGGAAGCATGAATCATGTATCGAACGAAAAGCGCCGGCGGATCCTGCTGCCCAAAGCCGCGATGGGCGCAGTGCTCGGAGCGCTGGTACTGCTGTCGGCCGCCTGTAGCAGCCAGCCGACGAAAGTAGATCCGGGAACGCAGCCCACCCGCAACCAGGCCTGCATGACCGAATGCCGGGAACGCAAATGCACCGCCTATACCGGATGCTACGAACGATGCGAGGAAAAAGGCATGGGGCCCGCCATCGCCGGTTGCCGCAGCCAGTGCGACATTAAATTCCGCTATTGCAACGACGCGTGCGCCTCGGAATGCGACGCGCGCTATCCCGGCTGACGCGGGCTGGTTCTACAAGTAGATCAAGCAGATCGATCCGTCCCATCGCCGGGCCTCGCCCGGTACAGGAGCGGATCGAAGCCCTCAATCGATTATTTCAGCTGTACGACGATGTCGAAACCGTCGGAAGCCTCGTCTTCGGAGATCATACCGAGCAGCGGGAAACGAATCATACTCACCTCGCCCAGGCGAATCACTTCGATCGATTGCACTCGCTTGCCGGCGGCCGTGCGCGCGAAGGCCTCTTTCACGTCGAAGCCGGAACCCACGTAGATATCGTAGCTGGCGGCGCTTGAGAAGAGCTGCCCCAGTTTTTCGCCGAGCTGTTCGAGACCGCCCATCGGATCCTGATCGCCCGGCCCGGGTCCCATCGACTCTTCGCTCTCCTCTTCTTCAGCTGCGGAGTCTTCGTCTTCGGAAGACATGCTCTCTTCGCTCTCGTCTTCGTCAGGAGCCGGCGGTTCTTCCTCGCCGCCCTTGAGTTGTTCGGTGCTCTCGGGCGTGAAGCGAAACACCAGTTGCTTCTTTTTCGCGTCGAAGATCGGAATGATCGGCATCTCGTCTTCGGGCAGCGCCGCGTCTTTGAGCGCGGCCACACTTTTCAGAGTCATCGAAAGATCGAGGCCCTGGGTCTGTTCGTTTTGGAAGTTTTTGATCTCCAGCTTTTCCGCCAGACCCTTCATGTTTTCCTGAATGCGCTTTTTCGCTTCATCCAGGTCCGCGCCGAGATCCTGTTCCCCGCCTTCGCCGGCGTTCTGCATTTCGCCCATTTCGGCGAGAGCGGAGGAAACCGACATGCGCCAGCGAACCTGGACCTTGCCGTCTTTGCCGACGTCCACATAGTGCAGGATATTAAAACAACCCGAGATAAAAAACGGGAGAAGTACAATCAGACCGATTCGTAAATATTTGCGCATACTCATTGGACCACAAATGGCCTGCGATGGTTCGCTCGTAAATGCGAAAAAGAGCGCCGTGTCGGGAATGAGCGTAAAAAAGGGCGGCCCCTGTTCGGGTCATGCGACTCGGCCGACCGGGGCGGGCGTTGCGGCGTTCCAGGGCAAAGCGGCGCAATGCCACGGCCAGGCGCTCAATGCGATTCGCGCTCAGCGCGATTTGCGCTCAGCGCAGAACGGTCACATGATAGCAGCGCTGGCGTTTTTCCAGAATCACGTAGATCAGCCCTTCTTCCTGCAACTGCAGCAGCGCTTCGGTCAAAACGGAACGAAACTGGCGGCGCAGCGCCGCGCCCATCAGATAACCGAGACGACGCCGCATACTGCGCTGCACGGCGGCCGCAGCGGGGTCCAGCTGGCTCGCGTCCGGCTCCGGCAGACTTACATAGTACTCGTCGTAAAACAGATCAAAGCTCACGCCCTGGCTATGACTGGAAACCAGCGAAGCATTCGTGTTGCGCCCCCGCAGCTGCGCCTGATAACTCGCCGGACGCAGCATAGATGAAACCGCGAATTTCACAAGCGGCGGAGTCGTACCCGCCGCGCCCTCCTGATTCCCGGAGGCCTGGTCGCCGTTGCGCGCGCGGCGCTGCCGGTCTTTTTGCGCGAGTACCGCCTGCATGCGACTGGCGATGGCATGCAGGCCTTCCGAGGCGGCCGGCGTGAGATAACGAAAGCGTTTCGGCACATTGTAAAAATAAAAGCCGGTTTCCGCGGTGTTTTCGACCGGGACCAGGCTCCCCGCACTCTGGAGATTTTGAATCCCCGCTTCGTCGGAAACCGGCGCGACGCCGAAGCGATTCGCGGCTTTGAGATGATCCGCCAGCAGATAGCTCCGCAGCTTCGCTTCTTTGGCGGCCGTCGCGTAGTCCTGGTAAATCGGCAGGCTTTCGATGAAGGCGCGTTCGATCGCATAGGCGGCCTCGACGTACTTCGCGGCGGCCTGCTCCAGCGCTCCCGCCTGTTCGTGAAGGCGCGCCTGATGATAGAAATAGCCGCCGAATCCCAGCAGCACGAGCGCGACCCCGAGCAAGGCGAAGCGTACGATTGCCAGCGGGAAAGCGTTGGCGGCGGCACCGTTCGCGCCGTGAGAATCTGGAGTGCCTGGAGTTTCGCGTCGCCGTGCCATAATATACCGGAATCGAAGGTCCCGGCCGGCGCCGCGTCTGTCCATGAAATTTGAATCGGATTTTTAGGATTGAAAGCCAGAGCCCCCCGCCGAAACTTCCGCATGGCCAACAACGCATCTGGATCCGATCATAAAGGCGCCGCGAAGATGAGCGGGAAGACCCTGCTGGTAACGGGCGGCACCGGCGCGCTGGGCTCCGCTGTGAGCCTGCGATTGCTCGCGGAAGGCGCGCGGGTCATCGTCACCTACATCGTCGACGAAGAATTCGCGCAACTCCAGCGCGCGGCCGGCGGCGAGACGGACCAGGCTCAGCGGCTCGTCGGCCACAAAGTCGATTTGATCAGCGAAAGCGCCGTCTCGTCGTTCTTTCAAAAACTCTCCGACGAGATGGGCGCAGCGCCCCTGGACGGCCTGGTGCACATCGCCGGAGGCTTCGTGTACGCCGGCCTCGGCGAAACGACGACCGCGCAATTCGATCTGATGTGGAACTTAAATTTTCGCAGCCTCTTTCTCTGCGCCCGGGCGGCCTACCCCTGGCTGAAACAAAACGGAGGCGGCACCATCGTGACCATTGGCGCGCGACCGGGCCTGCAGGGAACCGCGGGGCTCAGCGCCTACGCGGCGTCGAAAGCCGCAGTGATCAATTTCACGCAGACCCTGGCGGACGAAGGCCGCGCCGACGGCGTGCGCGCGTTCTCGGTGCTGCCTTCGATTATCGATACTCCCGCGAACCGCGCCGCCATGCCTGACGCTCCGCACGATACCTGGGTTTCGCCCGCAAGCCTGGCCCGTGTCATAGCCTTCGTGCTCGAAGACGAATCGCGCGATATGAGCGGCGCGATCCTTCCGGTCTACGGACAGGCCTGAACTTCGCAGCAGGCAATCGCCGACCCGGCGATCAGCCGCCGACGGGTTCGAAACCGAAGGCGCCTTCGAAAATCAGCTTCTTGCGCAGACCGCGACGCTTGCAGATCTGGCCGGCCACTCCGGATTTTACGAACTGGGGCAGGAGGTCGAGCACGCGGGTGAAGCCGTCCACTTTCTGAACGCCGTAGGTCTTGCGGCACAAATCGGTGTAGGGCTGCGTGGCCGCTTCGCCGAATTCGTTTTTGTCGAGCGCCTGTAGAGCCGTTTGCGCGGCGAAGATCGCCGTTTGAATGGCGGGTTTGATGCCTTCGCCGGCCCAGCGCGTGGCGAAACCGCCTGAATCGCCGATCAGCATAAAGCGGTCGCCGGAAAGCCGGCGCGGGGTTTCGTCGTAGAGCTTGTAGCTATGGCCCGAGAAATCGGGCAACTGATCTTCGATGCCGTCGATGCGCCCCAGCGATTTGATCATATCATAGAAACGCTTTTTGTCTTCGTTGAAATTGGTGGTCGCCTTCTTAAAGCGACCCACGCCGATATTCACGAAATCGCCCTTCGTGACGTACCAGCCGTAGCCGTAGAAATCGTGTTCGGCGAAGAGCTCGGTCGAACCGTAGTGCGGCGTGAGCTGCTTGAGCTTTTCCGCTCCGATCTTGACTTCGACTTCGCAGGCCAGGATGATGTCTTCGTTTTTCTGGCGTTCGCCCCATTTGCGCGAAACGGGGCATCCTGAACCGCCCGCGCCGATTAAGAGTTTACCGCGAAAGATATCGCCGTCGACGGTTTCGACCGTAACGCCGTTTTCGTCCCGGTCTACGCTTTTTACGCGTACGCCGTCGCGCATCTCCATGCCGGCCGCGGCCGCGCGTTGAAACAGGAAATAGTCGAATTCATTGCGAATGATGCCGTAGCTCGCGGTCTGCCCGAAATCGGTGAAGTGGTACTTGCCGTCCACGATGACCGAACCGCCCGTAAAGGCCTGCAGGGTATGCGGATAATCCTCCGGTTCGAGTTCCAGCAAACGCAGCGCTCCAGGCGTGACCCAGCCCGCGCAGACTTTCACCCGCGGGAATTTCGCATGGTCCAGGACCAGCACCCGCTTGCCGGCTTTCGCGAGATGGGTCGCCGCGGTGGAACCGCCGGGGCCGCCGCCGATAATCAGTACATCGTATTCGTTCTGTGACATTTAAGATCCAGGAATTTTAGTGAGTGCGAAGCGCGTATTCGCGCGCGTTTCGAAGCGTTCTTCGTCCGGGCGGCTCAGCGAGTCCGGGCCGGCTTCTTTTTCGCCGCTTTCTTGCGGGCGGGCTTCTTGCGAGCCACCGCGCTGCCGTTCATGCGAGCGTGCGGTTTGCCGTTCTTTTTAGTCGCCGCCCGCGCTTTGCCGCGGCTCTTCGGCGCGGCCAGCCCCAGGAAGTGATGCCGGGTGAGCGGCTCTTCGTTGTCGTAGCCGTTGCACAGAAGCATCTGAAAGAGCTGAATCCCGCCCCAGCGAAAGCCGGCGGCGGACGCGTGCAGGTACATGCGAAACATGCGATAGAAAGCTTCATCGTACTGTGAGCGAATCTCGTCCGCGTGCGCTTCCAGGCGCGCGGCCCAGTGATCCAGAGTAAGCGCGTAGTGATAACGCAAATTCTCCACGTCGACGACGTGCAGTGGACGATCGACGACCTCAAGAGGCGTAACCATTTCCGCGAGCGACGGCATCCGACTGCCGGGAAAGATGTACTTTTCGAGCCAGGGATCGGTGGCGGCCGGCGCTTCGCGACCGATCGAATGGATCAGCGCCATACCGTTGGGTTTCACAGCCCGCGCCACAATATCGTAGAGCTTAGCGTAGTTTTCGACGCCGACGTGCTCCAGCATGCCGATCGAAACGAATTTATCGTATGTCCGGCCGTCCGCGCCGATATTGCGATAGTCGTCGAGCACGTACTCGACGTTGGTCACGCCGAGCCGCGCGGCCTTCTCGCGGGCATAGGCGACCTGCTCTTTCGAAATATTATAAGACCGAATATTTACACCGTAATTGCGCGCGGCGTGCAAGCCGAGGCCGCCCCAACCGCAGCCCGCTTCGACTACGGTATCGCCGGCTTGCAGACGCAGCTTGCGACAGACCAGATCGAGCTTATTCAGCTGGGCCTGTTCGAGCGTGTCTTCGCGGGTTTCGAAATAGGCGCAGGTGTATTGCTTCGCTTCTCGATCCAGCCACAGGCTGTAGAAATCGTTGCCCAGATCGTAATGCGCGGCGATATTCTTGCGCGAACCTTCGAGCGTATTGCGGCGCAGGAAGTAGCCGACGGCGAAGCGCAGGCTTTCCATGATTCCAGGCTTGATATGGCCGCCTTTTACCAGAAAGCCCAGGCGATAGAAGAGCTGCAGATCGCCTTCAACGTCGATCTCTTCGGCCATATACGATTCGCCGAGCCCCATGGACGGGTAGCGAACCATATCGCGGAGCGCTCGTTCCGTCTTAAAGATCAGGTGAAAGGCCGGCTTCGCATCCGGAGCGCCGTGCGTGTAAACGGTGCCGTCGGGGAAGGTTAACCGGTAATCGTGCTCAAATTCGATTCGGTCGAGCAAAGACGTGATCGTCTGAATCATTGTGCTGGGTCCTCGGTCGGGCTGAGTCGCTGACTGGCGCGAGGCTGGATGCGCGGCCAGCTGGAGAAAGCGATACGTGACGAATCTATCCCGTCCAGAACTTTTGGACGCGGCTGACAATTACCATGTTACAAAAAGAAGAAAGGCGCACCCGACTGACACAGCGTCACGCGGAATGCGGCGAAGGTTCGCCTACAACCAGAGGCAGATTATCGCGCACCTGGCGATAACGCTCCACGAGATGACGCACTTCACCGAGATTCAATCGCGATAGCACCTGACGTTCTACGCAGCAATTCGCGGCTTCTAATAGCAGCCCCAGTTCCGGAGCCGTCAGCTTGCGCACGATTCCCGAACGAATGACGCGACGCGCGTTACGGCGCAGACGATCGATTTCTCGTCCGCGTTCCAGAACATGCTGCGGCGGCGCGCCCAGATCCTGAATCAAACCGAGCTTGCTCATCAGCCAGAGGCCGTAGTAGGTGATATCAAGCTCATACCAGTAAAAGCCGGCCTTCGCCCCGCCGCAGTAGGCGTGATGATTGTTGTGCCAGCCTTCGCCGAGAGTCACCAGAGCCAGCCAGAAGTTATTGCGACTGGTATCTTCCGTCTCGAAACGGCGGCGTCCGAATAGATGCGAAAGCGAATTAATCGTGAACGTGCCATGCCAGAGCACGACTGTCGAGATGCAGCCCCAGACCAGCCAGGGCAGACCGCCCAGCAGATAGAGACCGGCGAAGAGCGTCAGAGGCGGCACCAGAAAATAACGATCCAGCCAGACCAGTTCCGGAAACTTCGCGAGATCCGCCGGCTTCGAGTGATCGGACGGGTCGAAATCATGACGCTCTTTGAGCATGAGAAACCAGCCCGTGTGCGAAAACCAGAATCCCGTATGCTTCGGCGAATGCACGTCCTCGGGCTGGTCGGAATGGCGGTGATGGTGGCGGTGATGATTCGCCCACCAAAGCGGCCCCTGCTGGAGCGCTGTCGCACCCAGCCAGCCCATCAGAAACTGCACCACGCGGCTGCGCACCCGATAGCCGCGATGACTGAAATAGCGGTGATAGAAGCCGGTAATGGCGAACATACGCACGAAATAGAGTCCGGCCGCCAGAGCCACCAGATCCCAGGAAAAAGGCACGAAGAAGGCCGCCAGCGGGGTCAGGTGAAATAGCAGATAGGGTAGATTTTCGACCGTCAGCTTCCCGTATTTAGTGGAGAAGATCGGGGTATCCAGGAATCGATTCGCGGTGCTCGTGTTCGCCATAACGTTCTAAGACAGCAGGTCGAATATCGTGTTGCAAAAAAACGCGTTTTTCTTTCAGGATCCGTACTTCACCGAGCAGCCGTACGATTTCGTCGTCGGAGTGCTGACGGCTTTTCCGGCGAGGGCTTCGTCGAGCCCCTGGCTGACATAATTGGTCGCTTCGGGTATGGTATCGGCGCTCGCGGAACTATTGCTGTCGATCGCGCCCTGATACAACACCACGCCTTTCGGATCGATGATATACATATGCGGAGTCGTCTGCGCGCCATAGGCCCGGCCGACTGTGCCGTCCGGATCCAGGAGATATGCCGTCGCCGCGGATCCCTTCGCCTGCATGCGCTTATTGATTTCAGCCGAATCGAAATGGCCCTGCTTTCCGGGCGCGGAAGAGTTGATCGAAAGCCAGACAACGCCCTGAGCGGTGTACTTCTTCTGGAGCGACTGCATATTCGTCGACTTATCGTAGTGCTTGCGTACGAACGGGCAATCGAAGTTGATCCACTCCAGTACTACGAATTTGCCTTTGTAGTCCGCGAGTTGGACCGTGGCCCCGTTGCTATCGCTCAGCTCGATCGCCGGAGCGGGATTACCGATCAAACCGGTGGAGCGCGCGTCCAGCTCGGGATCGCGACAACCGCTGAACGCAAGCGCCAGCGATACGAATGTGACCGCGAAGATCGCGCGGTAATTGAAAGCCGTACTGTATTCCTGGTATGATGACATGAACATCGCTCCTGATTCTGACTATTCCCTATTATAAAAGATCACTCCGGCGGCGGCGACTGCAGTTTCTCCAGTTCCGCGAGAAAAAGGCCCGCGTTCAGCACTTCCGGGAGAATGCGCGCCTGTGCGCTTGCGCCGGGCCCGTACAATACATACAGCGGCACGCCGCTGCGACCGTACGATCGCAGGGCCCGGGTGATCTCCGGATCCTGACGCGTCCAATCGGCCTGGAATGCGGTGATATCCAGCTCCCGCATGCGCCGCCACACGGCTTCGTCCTTAAAAGTCAACGCCTCGTTGACTTTGCAACTCAGACACCAGTCGGCCGTAAAGTCGATGAACACCGGCCGCCCCTGCGCGCGCAACGCCGCGACTTCCGCTCGCGAGTACACACGCCAGTGGCCGACGCCGGTCGCACCGGTGTCCTCCGCGGAAGAAGATTGAATCGCTTTCGTCGAAGCGGGCGCCGACGCCTGCACGGCCAGCCAGCCCAACCCGACGCCAAGCGCGAAGACCGACCAGAAGGCCAGCGCCGCAATCATACGCGTGCGAAATCGTCGCGGGTGATCATCGGCTCTATCCTGCGCGTCTGGATTTAAGGCTACGGGGCCCGCAAACCAGCGGCCGTAAATCCAGGCGCAGATCCCGACCGCCAGCAGCGCGGCGATAGCCAGAGTCTGCGCGTCGGCGCCGGTCAGTCGGCCGAAGATCCACAGCAGCCACAGCGCGGTGCCCATTAACAAAAAACCGCTGAACTGCTTGAAGCTTTCCATCCAGCGCCCGGGCTTTGGCAGCCAGGCAAGCGCGCCAGGAAAAGCCGCAAGCGCCAGATAAGGCAACGCCATGCCAGACCCCAGACCGGTGAATATTAAAAGCACCGTCAGCGGCCCCTGCCCGAAGGCGAAACCCATCGCTGTCCCCATAAAGGGCGCCGTACAGGGCGTCGCAAGCACCGTGGCGAGCACTCCGGCGCCGAAGTGCCCTGAGTGTTTCGAAAAGGAACCGTCGGTCAATCCCGCCGGCAGCCAGCTCAAGCCCGCCGTAATTTCGTATACGCCCAACAGATTCAATGCGAAGGACAGGATCAATGCGCTAAGGGCCAGCACGAAAATCGGCGACTGCAGCTGGTAACCCCAGCCGGCTGCGGCGCCGGCAGCCTGCAGCGCCAGCAGCACTCCCGCCAGTGCCAGAAAGCTGGCGATGACCCCCGCCGCGAAGGCGAGCCCGGCCTGCACGCGGGCGACGGGTCGTTGTGCATCGCTTTGAATCAACGCCAGCACTTTGAGGGAAAGCACCGGCAACACACAGGGCATTAAATTCAGCAACGCGCCGCCAAGCAGCGCGAAGGCGAACATCAAGAGCGCTCGACCGGCTCCTGCCAGCCAACCGTCCGTCGCGAGCGGCGCGCGAATGTACCAGCCTTCGTCGAGAACGCTGCGATCCCCGGAGTCCTGACCGGGAATCGGCTGCGAAACGAATTTCAAAACGCCGCGCACTTCGCCAGTCGGCGTCTGGTTCGCCGCCAGATCGCGCGGGATTTCGATTCGTAGTCCGTCGCCCTGAAAATCCGGTACTATACGTTGCGGTTCGGCGTGGGCGACGACGCCTTCGCTCTCGATAAAAAAATACGCATCGCCGCTGGCCAGAGTTCGTATGAGCGCAGCCGGCAACCCGGTGATTTCCAGCGACACGCCGGTCGCAGTCACGCGAGCGCGCGCATGGTGCGGCGGCAATTGCCCGGCGTCCAGCAGCCCCCGGGGCAATTGCGCGAACACCGCATCCGAAGCGGTCTCTGGAATCGCCGCGGCCTCTGCCGGCGACGCTCCAACGCTGAGCGGCAGCCGCATACGACCCTCGCCCGGCAGACAGATTTCTTTGCACTCCAACCACCCGGCAGCACCGATGATTTCGATGGGACCGGGCGGAACGTCTGCGGCCACGTCGATGCGCGTCAATAGAGTCACCCGGCCGCGACGGCCGGGCTGGTCGGAGCCGTAGCCGTAACTCATGAGCGGCGGTACAAATATGCGACGGGGAGTCGGCCAGAGCAGCGGTCCCGCGCTCAGTCCCGGCGGGAGCTCGAAGCGAATCGAAGTGGCGAGCCCCGAATCGCCGGGATTGATCCAGTAGGTATGCCACTCCGGGTCCGTGTCCAGCTCCAGGCCCAGGTAAAAGGACTCGCCGGGCCGCACGCGGCGATCGAAGGCCCTCAATCGCGCGATCGTATGCTCCGAGCGGGCCGGTGCCGAGAACGCCGACCCCGCACGCGACTCGCCCATCACGAGAGCCGGAGACTGGGCGCGCAATTCGGACGACGGTATGGCCAGCGACAGTCCCAGCGCGCAAAGCGCGCGGACCACGAACCCGCTCTGGCTCCGGATTCTGTATTTGGCCGTGGAATACAGGCCCCCGGGCGTCCCGCTTTGCTGGTCTGGCGCTGACATGCTTCTATATAGAATAGTTTGCGCGGCCGTTCGCTCCAACTGAAAAACCTGAGCGAGCGCCGATCCCCGGATCCAATTTGCGGGCCGGTCTTCGATTTCGAAATTTCCGGTCGGAATCTTATCGTCGTCGACTGGAGCGCTTTGTTTGCTGACGGAGGCGACGCCCTCATACACGATATAGTCCGCCGCACCTGGTATTCGCATATGACTGCATTGATTCGAATTCTATTCAAGCTGCTGCTGCGGCTCGGTGCCCTGGCCGGCCTGACCGCGACGGGAATCGCGACCTACGCCGCCTGGAGCATCAACAGCCGGCGCAAGCGCGATCTGATCGACGATTATTTTATCACGCCGTACGAACTCAAAGTACCCCATCGCGATATCGCCTTTCAGAGCGCCGACGGCTATCGGCTGAAAGGCTGGCTCTTCGAAAATCCCGACAGCGATCGCTTATTGATCGGGCTCACGGGTCGCCGCGTCGCCAAAGACAGCCTGATCGGCATCGGTACGGGTCTATGGCGGGCCGGCTTCAACGTGCTGGTCTTCGATTTTCGCGGACGCGGCGAAAGCGACGACGGTCCGCAGTCCATCGGCCACCGCGAGATGGCCGACGTGAAGGCGGCGCTGCGGTACGCGAAAGCCGAATTTCCGAAACAGCAGCTGGGGCTCTTCGGTTTTTCAATGGGCGCGAACCTTGCCATTCGCGCGGCGGCGGAAGATCCGCGAATCATCGGGGTGATGGCCGACTCGCCGTTTACCGCGATCGACGCGGTGCTGGCGGGCGTCTTCGAACGTATGCGACTGCCGGCCGGCCCGCTGGTAGGGCTGACTCGCATCATCAATCGCCTGGTATACGGTTACGACATCGCCGACGGATCGGCGGCGAAAGCGGTCCCTCTGATTTCGCCGCGGCCGCTGCTGATCATTCACGGCGCGAACGATTCGACGACCCCGGTTGCCCTGGCGGAAGATCTGTATGAGCGCGCAGGAGAACCGTGCGAATTGTGGCTCGAACCCGACGCGGAACACTGCGGCGTGTACTTCGCCGATCGCGAACGTTATATCGGACGCGTGGCCGCGTTCTTCGACGAAGCCTTCGAGCGCGGCGGCCACCAGGAGCGAAACATGGACTCAGTCGGTTGATTTGCGCAGCTTCTCGTTTTTCTTGAGACGCAACGCGAGCCTGCGAATTTCCAGATCCAGCTCTTCCAGCGATTTCCCGGTAAGCGCTTCGAGCCGCTGGATCATCGCCGGACCGAGCTGCGCGGGATCATCTTCTTCGCCCAGCACGCGCGGTCGAATCTCATAGCTCACGTCGCGGACGAAACGCTCGAGGTGGCCGTGCATCCACAGATAACAAAACAAAAAACGCGCCTCGGCGTAACCGTAGCGACCGGCGGCCCGATCGCTGGATTCCGCCGCGCTGATATCGCGGTCCAGCATGCGAAAGCGCGGCCGGGCCAGCGCGATTCTTAAGGGCGCGACGCGATCGGCGCGCAGATCGGCCTGCATCTGCGGCAGGCGCCAGTTCGTATAACCCTCGCTCACGCGGCCGTCGATTAAAAAGGCCATCTCGTAAAACGAAGCGAAACCTTCGCTGAACCATTGCGGGGTCAAACTGTGCCGGGCGTTTTCGGCGGCGAAGGCGTGGATCAGCTCGTGCCAGAGCGTGCCGTGCCCGGAATTCAAATAGGTGTACAGCACGTGTTCGTCGGGGCGATAGAATCCGTACGCGGGACTCCCGGTCGCCGCACGAAAGTCCGTCCCCGTGGCGAAATAGACGATGCGAAACGGCCGGCCCGGCTCGTAGCGATAAAAACGCGGATAGACCTGTTCGTAAAACGCGCGCACATAATCCGTGAGCGCCCGCAGTTTGCGGCGTTGCGCCGGAGTGGCTTTGTCCGGGCCGGCGATCATAAAATTCTTGAAGCCGCCGATTTGAAAATCGTGGCCGAAGTCCCGCTTGAGCCGCGCGGCGAAATCCGCGCATTCCCGCGCGAGCAGGAGCTCGTAGTCCGCGCGGGCCATCCCGGTCCCGCGATAGAAAACGCGATCGGAGGTATCGGGCGGCGCCGCGCCCAGCTGTACCCGGCCCGCGGCCGGACCGCCATCCCCGCTCTGCCCGGAATCAGCCGGAGAGACGTCGCGAAAATCGCAGGCGCCCGCCAGGAGCGCGCAAGCGAGAAGCGCGAGCAAACGCTCCGATACTCTGAACTTCGCCCGGGCCATCACGGCCAGCCTGGGTGCGGCGCCGGCGATCAGTCAACGCTTTGTTTGTTTGACCGTCCGCAGGCGCCCGGCAAAGCTGCATGCGGCCCCGCTCATGACCGACCGACATTTTTATATTACGACTCCGATCTATTACGCGAACGACCGCCCGCACATCGGCCACGCCTATACGACGACCCTGGCCGACGTGCTGGCCCGCTATCATCGCTTGCTGGGTTACGAAACCTATTTTCTGACCGGTACCGACGAACACGGCCAGAAGGTCCAGCAGGCCGCCGCGGCCCGGGGGGTTTCGCCGCAAGCCCAGGTCGACGAATACCACCAGCGCTTCAAAGAGCTCTGGGGAAAACTAAATATAACTTACGATCGTTTTATTCGCACGACCGATCCGGATCACATGGCCTTCGTGCAGCAGAGCCTGCAGGAGCTGTACGATCGCGGCGAAATCTACGAGGAAGTCTACGCCGGCTGGTATTCCGTCGGCGAAGAGCGCTTTCTCACCGACGATGAACTGGTCGACGGCAAAGATCCGGTTTCCGGAAAGCCCGTCGAGTGGCTGGAAGAGAAGAACTATTTCTTTAAGATGTCGAAATATCAGGACGCCCTGATCAAATACATCGAAGACCATCCCGATTTTATTATGCCGGATTTTCGCAAGAACGAAGTCCTGGGATTTTTGCGCCAGCCGCTGCAGGATCTCTGCATCTCGCGTCCGAAGAGCCGACTGGAGTGGGGCATCCCGCTGCCCTTCGACGAAAACTTCGTTACGTACGTGTGGTTCGACGCGCTCTTAAATTACCAGACGGGAGTTCTTAAAAAAGAATACGAAAACGGCGAAGCGCTCTGGCCCGCCGATTTTCATTTAATCGGCAAAGACATTCTCACGACCCACGCCGTTTACTGGCCCACCATGCTGATGGGTATGGGCCGCAAATTGCCGAAACACATTCTCGCCCACGGCTGGTGGTTGACTCCCAAAACGGACGATGCGGAGTCGTCGGCCGGAGATTCCGCCGGCGAAAAGATGAGCAAAAGCAAAGGCAACGTCGTCGACCCGCTGGCTTACGCCGAAAAGTACGGCGTCGACGTGGTGCGTTATTTTCTGATGCGCGATATGGTACTGGGCCAGGACGCGACCTTCAGCCACGAACTATTCGTGAACCGCGTGAACACGGATCTGGCGAACGATCTGGGTAACGCGATCAATCGCGTGAACAAATTCGTGCTCAGTAAATTCGAAGGCGTGCTGCCGGCGCCGCTGGCGCCGAACGGCGACTTCGTCGCATACGCCCAGGCGAATCCCGACGCCGACCCAAAGTATCTGGAGCCGGAAAGCCAGCTGCAAAACGCGGCGCTCGCCACGATCGAAAAGGCCGCGGAGTATTTGCACAAAGAAATGAAACTTTCGTTCGCTTTAGAGGAAGTCGCGGCGCTGGTTCGCCAGGTGAACCGTTATCTGGAACAGCGCGCCCCCTGGAAGCTCGCGAAACTGGAAGCCGGCGCGGACAATCCGCTGCCCACCGTACTGTATACGACCGCCGAAACACTGCGCATCGCGCTGACTTTGCTTTCGCCGGTCATGCCTCAGAAAACCGCGGACGGCCTGGCGATGCTCGGCTGCACGCGTATTGAGGGTTTGAGCGTGGCGGACCTTAAATGGGGCGTACTGAAAGGCGGCGAACGCCTCGAAGCCCGCGACGCGCTGTTCCCGAGAATTGAAACGCAGCCGGACGCGAAATCCGCCGGCGATCAGCAGCCGAAGCCGGGAAAACAAAAAAAGCAAAAGGGCCAGCAGGCCGGATCGAAAGGCCAACAGGGACCGGTCGATCCAGCGGCGAAACTTGACTTTCGCGTGGCGCAAATCACAGCGGTCGAAGATCATCCCGACGCCGACGGCCTTTACGTTTTGACCGTAAATACCGGCGAGAGCGAAGACGAGCGTACGGTTTGCGCGGGACTGAAGGCCAGCTACGCGCCGGACCAGCTGCGCCAGCGCAAAGTCGTACTATTCGCGAATCTCAAACCCGCGAAATTGCGCGGCGTGGAAAGCCGCGGCATGCTGCTCGCGGCCGATCTGCCGGACGATAAAGCCGCTTTGCTGGATCCGGGCGATATCCCCGTCGGCGAAGCGTTGTCTTTCGGCGATATGGAGTTGCAGCCGAAATCGAAAGTCAGCGTCAAAGACTTTGATAAACTGAATCTGCGCGTAAAGGGCGGACAGGTGTTCTACGGCGAGCTGGCGATGGGGGCCGGCAAGGCGACGGTCCAGAGCGACGCGCCCGACGAAGCCGCCGTACACTAATAGCTACGCGGCGCGAATTTCGCATGGCCTTCACTGAAAAAAAATTTCGCGCGCTGCCGTTTATAAACCAGGCGAAAAAAATCGCGGATCTGCTGGCGGAGTGCGCGTCACGGCCGGACGCCGCGGAACGCGAGGTACGACTGCGCGAAATCCTGAGGCTTCAGAATTTCGCGCTTGAAAATCGCACAGCCTCGCCCGACGTCGAAGCGACCGGCGGCGAAAGCACCTCACGCAACGCGCCGCCCGAATTTCTCGCCGGGATTCCGGCGGCGCTCGACGCGGAATCCAGCGAGTTCGCGCGCGCGGTCTATCGCGCGTATCTTTTCTGGCGAGGCCAGGCCGGCCTCGGCCCGGAACGCCATGTACTGCGCGCGGTCGTCCCGGACCGGAATGCCCAAACCGGCGACGCGACCGAAGCGCGGGGCGTGCCAATCGATTATTCCGTCTGGCTACACGATATTCGATCCGGCTTCAACGTCGGCGCGGTGCTGCGCACGGCCGAATGCTTCGGCTTTCGCCGCGCCTATTTGAGCGGCTTCACGCCCGGGCCGGAACAGGCGGCGGTACGCTCGGCGGCGATGGGCTGCGAAGACTGGCTGGAATGCGTGCGCCTGCCGGACGACGGCGAGACGACGATTCCGAATCGTCCGCCGGATACCTCGATGCTGATCGCGCTGGAAAGCCGGAATACCGCGTTACCTCCGAACAGCCGTTCGCGCACGATTACGGAGTACTCCGAATTCGAATGGCCGGAGCGCGCGACCCTGGTCGTCGGCAACGAAGAGCTGGGCGTTGAAGCGACGATCCTGGCGGAGGCCGACGCGGTGCTCGCCATTCCCGTGTACGGCCGCAAGGCTTCGCTCAATCTCGCGAGTGCTTTCGCCATCGTCGCGGCGCACGCGCGCCAAAGTCTGGAACGACGACGCGCAGACTGAAGGCATACACCCGACAGCCGACGCCGCGCGAATATGCAAACGAAACTGCAATCGACTCACGATCATGAAAGCGGATAATCAGGAACATTCGATCGTACTCGAACCCATCGGAGTCTTCTCTTGTTCACGCCGCTATCCCTACGAAGCCCCGCGCCAGGGCAACCTCGCACAGTCCGACGAGATCGGGGTGCTGCGATTGCGACCGCAGCGCAACTTCGAACAGGCGCTGCGCGAGCTGGAGGGCTTTGAACGCATCTGGCTGATCTACGGCTTCGACCGCAACGCCGATTGGAAGCCGGTCGTGCGTCCGCCCAGAGCGGGCGCACCGAAAGTCGGCGTCTTCGCCAGTCGCTCGCCCTATCGCCCGAATCCGCTGGGGCTGAGTTGCGTCGAGCTGCTCGAGATCGCGGGACGGGAACTCAGAGTACGCGGCTTCGATCTATTAGACGGCACGCCGGTCTACGATATCAAACCCTATCTGCCGTACGCCGACAGCTTCCCCGACGCCCGGGCGGGCTGGACCGCCGATCTGGATCGCGACGCGCACGTATATGAAATTCGCTTCAGCCGGCGCGCGCGCGAAAAGATCGACTGGCTGCGCGAACACGCCGATCTGCACCTGCAACGTTTTATCGAAATTCAACTGCGCGAAGACCCCGACGACGACAGCCGCAAGCGGATCGGTACACCGGAAGGTGCGGACGACCGGCGCCGCGTGCTGGCGTTTCGCACGTTTCGCATCGACTACCTGCTGCCCGTCGTTCAGGATATCGGCGCCGTCATAGATTCAGCGGAGCGCCCGAACGACGCGATTGAAATCCTGGACGTACGCTCGGGTTACGACGCCGCGCTGGTTCTGAATAATCCGGACGCCGCCGATCCGTACGGCGATCTGGAAGCTCATCGTCGATTTCGCGCGGCTTTCGATACAGCGCCGGGTCAGGAAAATCTTCAGGAAAAATAGATGCCGGTTTCGCCGCGCATCACATATCTGAAACAGGAGACGTGATTCTTATGACGCCTGCGCTGCACTCAACTCTCGAAGCGGGACCGGAAGCATCCGACCGGCCCGCAATCGTAATTCTACACGGCCTCTTCGGCTCTTCGCGCAATTGGACTTCGGTCGCGAGAGAGCTGGCCAAATACACGGACGTCTATTGCCTGGACCAGCGCAATCACGGCGACTCGCCGCATGCCGACAGCCATACGCTTCTCGATCTGCGCGAAGATCTGAAGCGCTGGCTGGATAAGCAGCGCTTCGAACGGAAGCCCATCGTTCTGGGTCACAGCATGGGCGGCATGGCGGCGATGGCCTTCGCGCTCGAATACCCGGACGAGCTCGAGTCATTGGTCGTCGTCGACATCGCGCCGCGCGAATATCCCCCGCACCATTCGAAAGAATTCGCCGCCCTCAGTCTCGATGTTTCCCAATGCAGCACCCGCTCGGAAGTGGACGGACTGATGAAAGCGATCGTTTCGGATCCGACCGTCCGCCAGTTTTTGCAGATGAACCTGGTCCGCGCTCCGGCCAGCCAGCCCGGATACGCCTGGAAGATCAACGTGCCCGCGCTCAAGAACGCGACGCATACCAACGGATTGGAAAACGCGGGCACGCTCGGAGCCGGTGACTCGCCGCGCACGTACACGGGACCCGCTCTGTTTATTCGCGGCGGCGAATCGGATTATGTACGCGACGTAGACTTCGCAAAAATCGAAGCCCTGTTTCCGGCCGCCAGAATCGAGACTGTCGCCGGGCACGGGCACTGGCTGCACTATTCGGCTATGCCGGAGTTCTTGAAAATTCTGGCGGGCTTTCTCGGCGCAAGCGCCGCCGCCTGAGACAAATCACCCAACGGGGCGACCGGGATCGGTCAGCGCTTCAGCCGTTTTCGACCGGCAGACCGGCCGCGTTCCAGGCCAGGGTTCCGCCCGTCACGTTTACGGCTTTCATGCCCGCGTCTTCGAGCTGCCCCGCCGCGTTAGCCGAACGCGCGCCGCTGCGACAGATCACGTAAATCTTCTCTTCGTCGAAGCCGCCGTCGGCGTGTTCCTTGCGAACGGCCTCGGGATCGAATTCGGGCAAGGGATGCAGACTCGTGCCCGTCGCGCGAATTTCTTCGTATTCGTCGGGGTTGCGAACGTCGACGAGAAAGACTTTGCGTCCGGATGAACGAATCTTTTCGAGTTCAGCGGGTTCAATGGTTTCCATAAAAATGCCTGCCTTATTCAGCTAAATCAATATATAAAAACACGGCGGCTCAGTGCACTTTTTTAATGCGACAGGCCCAGCCCATGAAGATCGCGAGCCCCGCAACTCCCGCCGACATTAAAGCGCCCATCTTCGCCGCGCCCTGAATGACCGGATCGCTGAACGCCTGCTGCGAAACGAACAAGGCGACGGTCAAACCCAGACCGGCGATGGTGCTGGCCACCAGCAGCGAGCGAAAGCCCATACCTTCCGGTAGATTAAATCCGAGCAACTCACCGACCTTGCTGAAGAAGGTAATGCCGATCATCTTACCGACGACCAGCGAAGCCAGTACGATCCAGGTCACCTCGGAAATGCCGGAAAGCGAAACGCCGGCGTTCGCCAGGCCGAATCCGAAGAGACCGATGTCCACGGGAATCTTAAAGGTGTGCTCGAAACCGGTTAGCGTGGTGTGCTCGGGTTCGTCCGCGAATAACTCCTCGTGATCTCCATGCCCGGCCGGCATGAATGGCACCACGAATACGAAAGCGAGCGCCGGATGCAGATGCGCGAGAATCAGCCCGCACCATGAAAGCGTACCGGCGAAAAGAATGTACGGCCAGAAGCTTTTCACGCCCAGCATGCGAAAGCCAAGCGCCACGCCCACCCCGATCAGGGTGATCAAAAGATAGATCGGCTCGACGGGATGCACGGGATCCGGATAAAAAATCGCGATGATGCCGAGACCGATCGCATCGTCCGCGACCGCCAGCAATAACAAAAACGAAACCGCGGGATGATGATTGCCGAAGACGAGTCGCGCGACCAGCCAGGCGAGCGCGATATCGGTGGCCGTCGGAATGCCCCAGCCTTTATAAACCGCATCGTCGACCTGCAAGAGCACGCAGAGGGAAAAATATGTGGCGACCGGACCGGCGACGCCGCCGATCGTTCCCAGCAAAGGGTTGATGGCGCGCGTAATGGGGTTTAAGGATCCGCCGGGCAGGACTGCCTGGGTGATTTCGACGGCGGCGATTCCAAAGAAAAACACCATGAAGATGTCGTTCATCAGAAAATGAAAAGTAATGGTATGACCAAAGATCTTGCCGCCTTCGCCGAACAGCGGTGTATCCAGGATCTCGTGATAGAGATGCTCGTTCGCATTCGCCAGGACCAGAGCCACGAGCACGCCCGCTATGAGCGGAATCGAAAACTCCGAGAGAAGGTTCAGCGTTTTTTTGAGCATGCGGACTCCGCTAAGACGGATACCAGAAGCACAAGACAAGCGTCCAGATTTTTTTCCGGCAGGGACACGACGCCGCGCCGCCGGGAGACGACCGCCCGCGACGGCCTTCCGTATCGATCAGGATTCAGTCCGGACCTAATTCGGAAAAATGATTATGCCCTGCTCGAACTGCTTGCGAATGAATTCGCGCGCCTCCGGGCCGATCTCCGGATTCGCGCGGGCGTCGGCGTAGGACAATTCGGTGAGCTTGCGATCGTACACCAGATCCGCAATGCGAAAACCCGGCAGGCCGTGCTGTTTTAATCCCAGTAGCTGCCCGGGCCCTCGAATCTTCAAGTCCACTTCCGCGAGATAAAAGCCGTCTTCACTGTTGACCAGCGCCTCTAATCGCTCGACGGCTTCTTCGTTCTCCGCTTCCGACATCAAAACGCAATAGCTCTCTTCCGTGCCGCGGCCGACCCGCCCCCGCAGCTGGTGCAGCTGCGAAATCCCGAAGCGCTCGGCGTGTTCGACGACCATCACCGTCGCGTTGGGCACGTCCACCCCGACTTCGATAACGCTCGTCGTTACCAGGATCTGAGTCTTGCCCAGACGAAAATCGGTCATCACCCGGTCCTTATCCGCCGGCTTCATCTTGCCGTGCAATAACTCGATGCTGAACTCCGGAAATATCGCGCCGGCCAGTTCTTCATATGCTTCCGTCGCCGCTTTCAGATCGACTTTTTCGGATTCGGCGATCATCGGATAGACGATAAAACACTGCCGGCCCGCGCTCACGTGTTTGTGCACGGATTTGTACATGGCCGCGCGCCGGGCTTCGCGCAACCACATGGTTTTGATCGGCTTGCGGCCGGCGGGTTTTTCTTTTAAGGTGGCGAGCTTCAAATCCGCGAATTCGCTCAAGCACAGCGTACGCGGAATGGGGGTCGCGGTCATGGCGATGGTATCAGGATTGCGGCCTTTTTCGCGAATCGCTTCGCGCTGACCGACGCCGAAACGATGTTGCTCGTCGATGATCACCAGCCCCAGATTGTGAAAGACGACCGGCTCTTCGATCAGGCTGTGGGTGCCGATCACCAGCGCCGCTTCGCCGCTCGCGATGCGCTCCAGCTTGAGTTCGCGATCTTTTTTTTTGCCCCGCTGCCCGGTAAGCAGCTCCAGCCGATTGGCGTACTCCAGACCCAGTAAATCCGCGACCGTCCGGTAGTGCTGGCGCGCGAGCACTTCGGTCGGCGCGATCATCGCGGTTTGAATGCCCGCTTCCATATAGTGCAGCGCGATCGAAAGCGCCACGACCGTCTTACCGGAACCCACATCGCCCTGCAATAGATAGGCTTCGCTGTGTTCGCCGCGACACTCCGTTACGATCTGTTCGATCGTGCGCCTCTGATCTTTCGTAAGCTCGAAAGGCAGATGGCTTTTTAAGCCTTCAAATTCCTGCGAAGAGCCGAAGGGCAACGGCGTCACCCGCCGCGGAATGCGCTCGCGCACGAGCGATTTATGATACATTAATATGTTAAATAAATACAGTTCTTCGTACTTCAGAGTGCGCCGGGCTTCGTTCAGGCTGTCCGCGTCGTCGGGATAGTGAATCTGGCCGAGCGCCTGGCGGCGATCCATGAGGCCGTGCTTTTTTCGCAGCGCCGCGGGCACCAGCTCCGGCACCTCAAGATCGCTCACATCCAGCGCCAGCGCCATCAGGCGGCGAAAACCGCGGCTGTCGAGGCTCTGTTTTTTCAGGCTTTCGCCGGAGGGATAGAGCGGCACGATGCGGCCCACGTGGGTCAGGGCGTCTTCGTCTTCCGGGTCGAGCAATTCAAAGTCCGGATGCACCATCTGCATCCCGCTGAAAAAATCGAGCTTACCGGACACCACCAGAGTCGTATCCTTTTCGACCAGTCGGCGCAAATATTGTACGCCGCGAAACCAGACCAGACTCAGCGCCTCGCCATTTAAGGTCCGGCAATTCGCCACGAGCCGGGACTTGCGGCCGTGCGCGAGATAGACGCTGCCCACATTCACGACCAGAGTCACCTGCTCGCCGGTTTTTAAGAGCGTGGTTTCGGTTACGGTGCGATCGAGATACCGGCGCGGAAAATAGTATAACAAATCGCCGACGCTTTCGACGGCGCAGGCTTCGAGGAGCGTCTTCGCCCGGGCCGCGCCGACTCCGCGCAACTCTGTCACCGGGCGTTTCATGCTGGCGCGACGCCTCCGTCGCGGCTTTCGCCGCCCGCACGTGGGGAGTCGTCGGCGCTGGCCGGGCCGCCGGAATCTTCTCCGACGTCGAGCACGACTTTGCCGATGCTCTGACCGCTCTGAAAATAACGCAGCGCCGTGTGGGCGTCTTCGAAGGCGAAGCTCCGGCCAACGTGCGGCGGCGGCAGCTTCAAATCAAGCATCTCGTCGTACAGCCGGGTCAGCTCATCAATGCGATCCCAGAGCCAGATTAAATTGAAAGCCATGAAGCTCTTATTCGCCGAAATCATTTCAATCGGATCGAGGCGCGGTCGGCGCAAATATCGCCAGGCGAGCGTAAAATAATTCGGGCGACTCGCGTGGGTCATCATCGTCGCCGAACCGAAAAGCACCAACCGTCCGGCGGAACGCAGACGATCGAAAGCGGGATGAAAATATTCGCCGGCCACCGCGTCGAGCACCAGATCGAAGCCGGGTCGCTCCTGCCGTGGATCCAGGGCGGCCAGCGCTCGATCGAGCTGTTCGCCGAACCGTTTCGGATCGCGTACGATAATCGCGTCATCGGACAGGCCCGCGCTTTCGCGTAAAAAATCCAGTTTCGCCGGCGTGCCGATCGTACCAATCGCCAGTCCGCCCATTCGGCGGGTCATCTCGAGCGCGAGCAAACCCACACCCCCCGCGATCGAATGAATCAACACGAGCTGTCCCGGCCGCAGATTGCCCAACTCGCGCAGCGCGTAGTACGCCGTGAGGCCCTGCGCCGGAAAGGCGGCGCCCTGGCGAAAATCCCAGCCTTCCGGGATGGGGCGCAGATAACGCAGATCGGCGTTCAGGCGTTCCGCGTACGCGCCGAATCGAATACAACCCATCACTCGGTCGCCCGGCCGGTAGCTGCGTCCCTTCGGCGGCGTAACTCCCGAATTCGAAGCCTCGCGGGGCGGACCGATCGCTTCGATCACTCCGGAGAATTCCAGGCCCGGGGTAAAGGCGCCGCGGGGCGTCGCCGAGTACAACCCCTGCATGGCGAACAAGTCCGCGAAATTCAGACCGACCGCGCGCACCGCAATCCGCGCCTCCCCGGGGCCGGGCGGCGTGAGATCCTGCGTCTGAATGAGCTGCAGCCTCTCGATCGAACCGGCTTTCGAGATACTCCACAGCCGCCGCGACAGATTCATGGCGAAACGCTCGTACGCTCCCGCTCCGAGGGCAAGCAATATCTTATGTCGTATTCAAGCGGCCCGAGCCCGTTTTTTAGGAGACGTAAGATGGGCGGTTTTGCAGAGTACGCCTATGTCTTCCAATAAGATCCTGGAATACGTAATGAAAGTCGGTTCCCGGGTTTTTCCACAGGGCCACACGATCTTTCTCGAAGGCGATCCGCCCGACGATACCATGTACTTCGTATTCGCCGGCGAAATCGGGGTTTATAAAAAACGCGGCAGCGGCGAAGAAGAGATCAATCGCCTCAAGCCCGGCGATTTTTTCGGCGAGATGGCGCTCGTGCATCACCGCCCGCGGCTTGCGGCGGCCCGGGTGATTTCGCCCCAGGCGCGCCTGGCTGTCATGAACAAGAGTCTGCTCTTGAAGCTCGCCGGCGGCAGCCCCCAGTTTTTGTTTAACCTGCTGCGTTACGCTGTTTCGCGCCTGCTCGCCGCCGAGGACAAATTGCAGAATATCCGCGAAGATCTGCAAAACGAAAAACGCCAGCGGGGAATTTTCTAAACATGTCACTCAACGTTTTCGAGTACGTCAACAACCTGGCCGTCGAGATTCGCCGGGAAGGTGACTGCATTTTCCGTCAGGACGATCCGTCCGACGGCCGTATGTACTTCGTCGCGGAAGGCGAGCTGGCGGTCATTCGCAATATCGAAGGTGAACCCCACGAACTTACGCGACTGCGTGAAGGCGCCTTCTTCGGCGAAATGGCGATCCTGAACAAAAGCGACCGCAGCGCGACCGTCCAGGTAACTTCCAAACAGGCGAAGCTTGGCTTTCTCGACGAAAGCGTGTTCATGAAAATTTCACGCACGAACCCCGTCTTCCTGTACTCGCTGCTCAAACTCGTAATCCAGCGCATCGGCAACGTCGAAGATGAAATCGACGAAGTGGCGAAAGAATTGGACGATCTGCGCGGCAGCTGATGCGAAACTCCGGGGGCTTCGCCGCCCAATCACAATCTCGAACATTTTTTTATGAAATTATACACCAAGATCCTGATCGGCATGGTCGCCGGTATCGTCGTCGGCTGGGTGCTGCACACCACCGGACTCGAAGAGATCACAAAATATACGGACTACATCGGCGAATTGTTTATCCGCCTGATCAAGATGGTTGTGGTCCCCCTCGTACTGGCCTCTTTGATTCTGGGGGCGGCGAATCTGGGCCGCAAGAACCCGGGCCGCGTGGGCAGTCTCAGCGCGAAAGCGCTCGGCTTCTTTATGACGACGACCGTCTTCTCCGTCTCCATCGGAGTCGGTCTCGCGAATATTCTGGCGCCCGGCGATCATTTGCCCGAGGAGTCCCGGGACGCCCTGGTCGCGAAGTACGCCGAGGATACGACCCGCAAACTCTCCCAGGGCGACGGTACAATCTGGCGCGAACTGGGCCAGGTCAGCGATCTAATCGAACGCGACGCCAGCAACGGCGACGTGCGCGACGACGCCCAGGCTTACAAAGAACGCGCTGAAAAGAATTACGAACTCGCCACCCGGCCGGCGAAAGACGAACGCAACGAATTCGAAAAGGTCCTGGACGTGCTCGTGCGCATGGCCCCGACCAATCCCGTGCAGTCCCTGTCCCAGGGCGATATGCTCGCCATCATCTTCTTCGCGTTGTTTTTCGGCATCGCGCTGGCGCTCGTATTGCGCACCGACCCCGACCAGCCGGAAGATCCGGACGATCTGCGCGGCAGCGATCACCCCCGGGCTTACGCGCGCGCACTCCTGCACAGCATCGGCGGCCTGAACGAAGTCGTCATCAAGATGGTCAATATGGCCATGGAAGTCGCGCCCTACGGCGTCTTCGCGCTGATGACCGGAGTCGTGGCGACCATGGGCCTGGATATTCTATTGCCGCTCGCGTATTACGGCGCCGTCGTCGTGCTGGGCCTGCTGCTGCATGCGAGCTTTACGTACGGCTCGTTGCTTCTATTTTATGTACGAATCAATCCGCTGCGCTTTCTGCGCGCCATCAAAGAAGCGTTGTTGCTCGGCTTTTCGACGAGTTCTTCGAGCGCGACGCTGCCGGTGAGTATGCGGGTGAGCCGCGAAAACCTGGGAATTTCAAACGAAGTTTCCAGTTTCGTTTTGCCTCTGGGCGCCACTGTGAATATGGACGGCACGGCGCTCTACCAGGGGGTCGCGGCGATTTTTATCGCACAGGTCTACGGTATGGACCTCACGCTTTCGCAACAACTGGTGATGATCTTAACGGCGACCCTGGCGTCCATCGGCGCGGCGGGCGTCCCGGGCGCGGGTATGATCACTCTGGCGATCGTGCTCGACACCGCGAACGTGGACGCGGCCGGCATCGCGCTGATCTTCGGTCTGGATCGTTTGCTCGATATGTTTCGAACTTCGGTCAACATCATCGGCGATTTGACCTGCACCTCGGTTATGGCGAAGAGCGAAGGCGAAGACGTGCACGAAGTCGAACACGCCGACTCCGTCGCGGCCTGAGACTCGTCACGACTCGGGATTTCGCCGGGCAACTCCCTGTAGAGCCTGGGCGCGTGCGATTTTCCCGTCGACGATGCGGCGCGTGAGACCGGGAAACCAGCGGCTTATGGCGTACAGCCAGCGGCTCTCGAAATCCGGGAATATCATGAACTGATTGCGACGCAAACCGCGCAGCAGGCTCTCGGCGACTCTGGCGGCCGGCAAAGCTTTCGCCGTATTCGTAAGCGCAGCGGTTTCGGCTGGAGTATGCGTCGACTCCGCGCGCAATCCCGGCGTATCAGTGTCCGGCGGACAGACCACATGCACGCTGATTTGATGACGCTTCAGTTCCTGGCGCAGCGACTCCGAAAATCCCAGTAAAGCAAATTTCGTCGGCGCGTACGCGGTGAATCCGAAGACGCCCATATAAGCGGCCACCGATGCCACGTTGACTATCGCACCGCCTTCACCACGCGCGATCCAATCGGAAAGCACCGTTTTGACGCCGTGCACGGCGCCGTAATAATTCGTTTCGGTCTGGCGATAGAACTGGCGCAGCGAAAGCTCTTCGAAGTACCCGGGACGCGCGAAGCCCGCGCAATTGATCCAGATATGCGGCACGCCGTGGTCGCGCCGGTATTTCCGGTAGGCGCTCTTCAGCTGGCGATATTGCGCCACGTCCGCGGTGTAGCCAACGACGCGCTCTGCGGCGGACGCTTGCGACGACTCGCGAGCTATTTCGCGCAGCCCGGTGAGGGCCGCCTGAATACCCTGCGCGCGTCGCGCGATAATGCAAACCGCGGCGCCTTCTCTGACAAAATACTGCGCGCAGGCCAGGCCGATGCCCGAAGAGCCGCCGGTGATGACGACGCGCAGGCCGCGAAACGATCTATTCACACGGGTTTGCTCAAATGCAGCGCCATCATATCGCCCTGGTTCCAGCGCTTAACCGCCGGATCGGCGATGCGTTTCGCCGCGCGATACCACAGGCTCGCGTCCGCGCGGCCGGTCAAACCGGAGCCGTAGGTCACGCTCGCCTCGCTGCGAAAGCCGATATCCGCGGCAAGCGCGGTCAGACCCTCGAGACTGAAAAAATACAGATGTTCGGGCACGTTCATGAAGCGCCATTCGATTCCACGCAGCTTCGCCAGCACGCCGTAACGACAGGTGGACAGAATCATCCGGCCCCCCGGCTTGAGCAGCTCGAAGGCACGCGCAAGTACTTTGCGCGGGCTGTGCATATGTTCGATCGATGCCCACAAACTGATCAGGTCGTAAGAATCGCGGGCGAGTTTTCTACAGGTCAGAAAATCGGCGACCAGGATATTCAAATCAAGTTCTTTGATTCCGAAATTCGCGGCGGCGCGCGAAAGCTCCACGCCCTGTGCATTCCAACCGCGCTCCGCGAGATACTGAACGAAATAGCCGGCCGCGCAACCGACGTCCAGACTGCGCGGGCGATGGTCCGTCTTAGAATCGGGGGTCGATACGCGTTGCGGACCGGCGGCCGCGCCGCCGAGATGCTGCAAGAGCCAGGAGCCGGACTGCAGGTGCTGCTCGTACTCGAGAAACGACAGGTCGCTCAGATTCTGTTCATACACCTTATTGATCTGCGCCTTAAGTTCTTCTGAAAAATAGTTATTATAACCGCGGTCGGTGCGCTTCGTGAAATATTCCCGTTCGTAGTAGGGCGCCACGGTGTGCGCGTCGGGTTGCGGATTCACCTGCACCAGATCGCAGCTCACACAGCGCACAAGCTGATAGCGTTCCCCGCGAGACGATTCTTTCTCGAACATGGTCAGGAACTGTTCTCCACCGCACTGATCGCAGGGAATATCGCGAACGCCGGCCACCGGTTCCAGCGACGCGGCCTTGCGGGCCGTCCCGGGTTCCCCGACGCCGTCCTCGGGCTCGGCGCGCACCTCCGGCGCCTCGATCGGGGTCAGAGATTCGAACTCGCCGCGATCCGCTGCCGCGGCGGAATCGGAAAGCGCGTCGGCGGGCTGGATGCTTTCGAGCTCGAGATCCCGGCTGAGTGTGTCTGGCTGCATAGTATCAGGTATCCTCTTATATAGAAGAATTTCGCACTTTTTGATGGCGAGGATTAGCAGTTTTTGCCCTGAAAAAGGCTGACGAACGGCCCTGAGACCAGGATTTGTCCCGAAATCGGCCGCCAGCACGCCGCAGGGCACATTAGAGATGGAACGCAAAAAGTTTTTCACGCAGGGCCTGAAGGGCATCGGCCAGGACCTCTGGAAAGGGCCGGTCGGAGACCTGGTCGGCCGCCGGCTGCAGAATTTCGCGAACCTGCTCGCGCCGGAGGGCCTGGACCACGTCATTCGCAACCGACCGGACCAGTGGGATTCCGGAGAGGAACAGGCGGAGGCCCTCAAAGCGATTCCGCATGAATTCGCCCGACCGCCGGGCGCGCTGCCGGACGCGGCCGATTTTCAGCGCGCCTGCACCCGCTGCGGCGACTGCGTAATCGCCTGCCCGTACGGCGTCATCTTTACTCTGGGCGGCGCCTCCGGCCCCCTGATCGATCCCAACTCCGTGGCCTGTCAGTTGTGCCCGGATATGCCCTGCATCTCCGCCTGCGACGAGGGCGCGCTTCAGAGTTTGCCGCCGAACAGTCTGCCGAAATTCGGTCAGGCGGAATTGCTCGCGGACGCGTGTCTGAACGCGAATCTTGCGGCGGCGGCGACCGGGAAAACCGGCACACGAAAAACTAAAAGCGGGCGCGCCGGGACCGCTTCGAAAAAAAGCGCTGGCCGAAAAAAATCCTGCCGGGAATGTGCGAAGGCGTGTCCCGTTCCAGAAGTGATTATGTACGCGAAAGACAAACTACCGCGTTTCGCCGACCACTGCACGGGTTGCGGGCAATGCGTTCCCGCGTGCCCCGCTGAACCCGTGGCGATACGCATCTCAATGGACTATGGCTAATTTGCGACTCAAACGTTTTTTCGGCGCGGCCAGTTCGATCTACTACTGGATCGTGCTGATTCTGGTAACGCTGATCACCGGCATCGTAACGCTGCCGTTCATGATCTTTCGCATGCGCCACGCAATGCACAGCTCTGGTTATCTATGGGGGCGAAGCCTCTGCTGGCTCGCGGGAATTCGCATGGACGTGGAAGGCGTTGATCGCCTGCACAAAGGCGGCCCGGTGATTTTTATTTCGAATCACCAGAGCATGGTCGACATCATCGTATTTTTTTCAGTATTGAGAGTGCCCTTCGCCTGGATGGCCAAGGCTTCGCTCTTTAAGATTCCGCTCTTCGGCTGGGGCATGGCCGCCGCGGGATATATCCCGGTCGAACGCGACGACCGGCGTAAATCCCTCGATTCGCTCTACAATGCGGCGGATATGGTTAAAGCCGGCCGCTCGGTTGTAATCTTCCCGGAAGGCACCCGCGGTTTTCCCGACGGGTCGATGCGCCAGTTCAAAAAGGGCGGCTTCATCCTGGCGAAACGCGCCGCCGTCGTAATCCAGCCCATCACCATTCACGGAGCGAGCGCGGTGATGCCGCCCAAACAACGCGGCACCCGCATCCAGCGCATCAGCCCCGGCGACGTGCAGATGCTGATTCACCCGCCCATTCAGCCCGAAACATACGCCGAGATGAGCCCGGAAGATCTATCGGCTCACGTGCGCGCGATCATCGAGGAACCACTGGCCCGCATGAAAGCGAAGGCCGGCGGCAATTCCTGAACGACAACCAGCGGACCCCGGATATTCGGTCGCCCCTACAAGCCGGCGAATTGTTTGATTCTGGTGAATTTGTAGTCGAATATCAGAAATTCCGTTGCCCCTGGAGGGGTGAAGCGATAAACCCTGGCTCCCGCCGGGCCCGGCCATCGGACTCCGGTGAATTCTATCTAAACAGGAACGTGGAATGAGAAACCCCGTAACAATCGCCCTGATCGGCGCGCTCTGCCTGTCGCTCTCGGGCCTGGCCTCCCAGCCACCGGAACGTCCCGGCAAACCGGATCGCGAAAAAAAAGAGCGTCCGGAAGACAAGGGTCAGAAAGGGAAAAACAAAGAAGAGCGGAAAGAGAAACGCGAAGCCGCCGAAGAGCGCCGCGCGGAAAAGCAGGCGGAACGCGAAGAACGTATGAAAGAGCGCGAAGCCAAACGCGAAGCGCGTAAAGAAAAGATCAAAAAGAAATCCGAGCGTGCGAAGGGTCTCGAACGTAAAATTGAGCGCCTGAAAATCATCGCCGACCGTCTGGAAGAAAAAGGCAAGACCGATCAGGCCGCCCGTCTGCGCGAAAAGATCAAACGCGCCGAAGAAAAGCTGGCGAACAAAAAGAAGAAGATCGAAGCGGAGCAGGAAGAAGTCGAATCCGAATCGAATGAAGATGACGACGAGGAGGCCGAAGATGAATAAACTCAAACAACTCGCAGCAATTCTGGTTGTTCCGGCGATTCTGCTATTGACCGCCTGCCCGGGTAAGGACGGGCAGGAGAACGGCGCGTCTGAATCGCCGTCCGTCGATGCGATCACCGAAGAGAGCGCTCTCGAAGACGCGGACAAAATCCTTAAAGAAATCGAAGGACTGTAAAAGCCGCCCCGGTCCTGCGACGGAAGCCCGAGGGCGGGACCGGGAATTTCCACAAAATTGACTGGCAAGAAATCACCCGGCTGCAATGTTTTGCCCACCCCGGTGATATGCGCCTCGAACTCGAACAACACAATCAGACCCTCTACGTTCGCCTGCTCGATCAACGTCTCGAAGGCGAAAACGAAATCGTCGATGCCCTGAAAGAGTACACGGAAGTGGACCTGGACCGTGTGGAGATCGACTTCGGCCAGGTCGAGTACATGAACTCGCGCGGTATCACCGAACTCGTGAGCATTTACCGCAGCTTCGATCCCAAAAAAGTGAAGCTGAAATTTCTGAACGTACGCGGCCGCGTGAAACACGTGATGGATCTGGTGGAGCTGCACCACATCGCCGAGATCCAGGGCGAATAAGCGGCTGCCCGGAGCGACGTACTGATCTGCCTGCCGGTCGCGACGGACCGGCCGACGCCTCACTCGAGCGGCAATCGAATCTCGAAGAGAATCTTGCGCCCGTCGCCGTAATTCGCCTTGATGGAACCCCCGGCGTTTTGCACGACTTTCCGCGCGATCGTGAGCCCCAGCCCGGATCCTTCCTGATCCCGATGCGATTCGCCGCGCTGGAACGGTTCGAAGATCCGCTTCGGGTCGAGCTTTGAACCCATCGGCAGATTGTTCGAAATTTCAATCCATAGCGAAGGAGTTTCGGGCTTCTTGCGTACGAGGTGGGCTTTGATCACGGTTGCGGAGCGCGCATATTTCAGCGCATTGTCCAGTAGAACGGAAACCACTGTCTGCAAATCGGCCGGCGAGAATGCGAGGCGGGTATTCGCCGCCCCCCGCGAAAAGACTCCGGCCAGCGACTCCGGATTTGAGACGACATCTTCCGACAGCGCGACCGGAGGGATTGCCTCGCCGCCCCCGTAGCCTGGCAGCATAATACTGAGATCCAGATTGCGCCGCTCGAAGGCCGGCCGGTAACGCACCGCCAGTTCGTTTAGTTGCGCGAGCAACTCCGCGGTCGAGCGCGGCTCCGGCGGATTGCTATGCGCGCCGAAGTCAAGGCGCGAAAGCTCGAGTATGCGGCCGATCAAACGATCCAGATCTTCGATCTCTTCGTGAATGGAGTCGTGCAGCGCTTCGCGCTTGCTCACATTCTCCGGAGATCCGTCCGCGCCGGGATTTTCGCGCAGGAGTTCCGCAGCCACGCGAATACGGGCGAGGGGCGATCGGAGCTCATGCGAAACGTGCGCGGTCAGTTCGCGCGTGCCGTCGACCATACGCTCCACCCGATCCGCCATCTGATTGAAAGCGTGACCGAGTTCGCCGATCTCATCGTGGCTTCGAATTTGCACGCGATGATTCAGATCGCCGTCGGCGATGCGCAGCACGCTGGAACGCAGTTCGCGCAACGGCCGGCCGAGCAATCGCGATAGCGGGTACAACAACATCGCGAAGGCGACCGCCACGCCCGCAAGCGCGAGGGCCAGAGGTTTCTCCCCGGGCCCGTCTCGATCGCCTTTGCGAAACTCAAAAAGCAACCGCCCCGGCCGGCCGCGAGCATCGATGGCCAGCGGCAATAAAGCGAGCAGCGCGTCGTCTTCGAAATCCAGGCGCACGCCTTCATGCGTTTCGCGCTCCCGATCGAAATCGTCGATATCAGGCGGCGCGAGCTGCGGGACCGAAGAGGCCACGACCCGGTTCTGCGCGTCGAGGGCCCAGACGTCCCCCGGCACGATGGCGGCCAATTCAACTGTCGCCTGCTGTAAAGTCCGCCCCGACGCCAGCCGCGTTTCGACATAGCTGCGAATCAGAACGGCATGCGCGTCGACGATCTCGCCGACGTCGCGGCGAAAATCGTGGCGATAGATTCCGCGAAAGGCCGAGAACATCAGCGTCTCCGCCAGTATCAAGCCCAACAATACGGAAAGAAAAATCTTAATATAGAGTTTGCTGATTTTCATTGGGTTTCATCCCGGGTCGCGTCTTCGCCTGCACCGCGATCGACGAGCATATAACCCGCGCCCCATACGGTTTTAATGCGGTCCGCCTCGCCCGCGCGCTCCAGCTTCGTGCGAATCTTGCTGATGTGTACGTCGATGCTGCGTTCGAAACCCATATAGTCGCGGCCTTTCGTACGGTTCATTAATTCATCGCGGCTGAGCACGATTCCCGGAGCTTCTAAAAAAACGGCGAGCAGCTGAAATTCAGCGCTGGATAATTCGACCGGCGCTCCGCCCACCCGGCATTCCAGTTTCGCGCGATTCAATTCGATGCGGCCCGAACTGAGCGTCGCGGTACGGCCGTCGTCGGCTGAACCGGCTTCGCCGTTTGCGGCGGCGGCCGAATCGGAAGGCGTCGCGTCTGGTCCGGACTCGCCGGACGCCGACAGATTTTCCTGCGCTTCGCGTGTGCGACGCAAGATCGCCCGGATGCGCGCCAGCAATTCGCGCGGATTAAAAGGTTTCGCGAGATAATCGTCCGCGCCCAGCTCCAGACCGACGATGCGATCCGTTTCGTCTCCGCGGGCCGTGAGCATCAACACCGGCAAGCGACGGCCGACCGGATCGCGGCGCAGATCGCGCAGGATTTCGAGACCGTCCTTTTCGGGCAGCATGATATCGAGAATGACCAGATCGGGTTCGTGTTCGCGCAGGGCTCGCTCGACCTGATCGCCCGCTCCACTGTACAGGGAATGAAACATATAATCGTACGACTCCAGATACTCCCGCACGAGTTTCTGCAGCTTGCGATCATCGTCGACCATCAGCAATCTTGCGTCCATTTATCTTCCACGCCGGAGGCCCGCGCCTCCGTAAATTTCTGTAAACGGAGGCAGGCGCGATTTACAGGAATTTACAAACCGCCTGGCCCCAATTTACACCCCGACAACATTTTTTCAGCGGGATCGGCTATGCTATTACACAGTTAGCGCGGCGGACCACCGCCGCAATTCTATTCGCAAGAGGAGAAACCTTAAATGAAACTCAAAAAGATCGCCATTCTATCGATCATCGGTCTGGTCGGCGCTGCGGCCTTCACGGCCTGCGGCCATCGCAATCACTTCAGCAAAGACCGTTCCGAGCGTATGATCAAGAAGCTCGACTATATCGCCGACCGCCTGGACATCGAAGGCGAGCAGCGCGTGAAGTACCAGGACCTCCGGGGCCGGGTGCTCGTGGACCTGAAGGCCATGCATGAGCAGCGCCTGGAAACCATGCGTCAGCTGAAGGCGGAATTCGAGAAACCCGAGCCGGACATGAACGCCCTGGCGGCCGATGTCAAAGCCAGAATGGAGACCGGACACGAGCGCTTCGTGAAAGCGCCGGACTACGTGGCCGAGTTCTACGGACTGCTGAATCCCGAGCAAAAGGCCCGCGTGAAGGAGTTCGTCCTGGACAAGCTCGAAGACCTGTAAGTTAGAGTAGACTCCGTCTCCCCCTGGTCGGATTCGCGTCTGTCGAAAAGCAGCCGCAGGTCCGGCCGAGGGGGTTTTTTGCCCCACCACGCCCTGCTCCGCCCGCGATCCATACATCGCTTCTTTTTTGACGGCAAGCCACGCACCGCGCAATCGCGCATCTCCGGCCACGCATTCGCCATCCAGTCGCCATGCAATCGTAACACTGCGACGCGATTCTTGAAAGCGATGAAACAATCTGATACTCATAAAACCGGCCTGCGCGGATTCACTGTAGTCGGCGCTCTGGCGCTGGCGGCCCTGATGCTCGCGGGCTGCTCGACCCCCGAACAAATTCAGCGACGCAAACTCAAGACTGTAGACGAACGACGCGACATAAGCCTCGCGTACGTGGGCAGTTGCCGTATGAAAACCATCGCCGACACCTGCGTGGACTTCTACGCGAATATCAATACGACCATGCGCAAATTCGCCCTGAAGAACTGCGAGATTGTCGAGGAACCCTGCGATCGCATGGCCGCCACGACGATTTGTCTGAGCCCGGCGCAAAAGGGGGACGCGCTGATTCAGTACGAATTCATCTTTCCGCCGAACGTCGACGCGGCCGTCCTTGAAAAAGAATGCAATCCATCGCAAAAACGCGAAGTCGTGCGCCTCTGAGCGCCCGCGAAGGCTACTGAAGACGCCCCATGGCGCGGGTGAGCGTCGTTTGCGCGTGTAAGCGAATCGTTAATAGAAATTGAGCAATGTTGTGCGCGGGTGAATTCCCGCGTGTAATGTTATTCACAAGTTACGCCCGCGCTAATTCTCCCGTACGCATGTTTGCATCGCTCCGATTCTTTCGTATCTGAAGATACAGAAAGAAAGCGGAGCGCATGCCATGAGTAACACCAACGCGAACGGGTTCCCCCACACAATTATACTCACCGCGCTGCTGGCGAGCATCATCGCCTTCCCCGCGTGCAGCGACGGCCTCTTCGACACGCGCATCGTCCAGCCTGGCGCGGCCACGACCACGCCGACGACCGTTACCGGACTCTCCAACGTATTAATTGAAAGCATCGGAACCGTCAGCGGCGGCACCATGAGCGAGCATTCAGGTGAGCTACGCCCGCTTTTAGTGACGGGCTCCAATCTTTTGCGGCGTCGCGCAAGCCCGGCGACGCAGCCGTGAACTCTGTTTCGAGAAGAAGCAACCTCCTCTGAATTTGCGGCCGGGGTCTGAAACCCCGGCCTTCTTTTTGCCCCTGCTCCGTTCCCAATCCACGAACACCGACCCAGGCTGGTCCCGGTGCTTCGCCTCAACGACCGCGAGCTGTAAGTCCCCTGGCAGGCCCCGCCGAAAAGCAAGCATCGATATAAAAACATATCATTGATATAAATTTACACCCTTTAATGCGACATAATCCAGGCAGCAGGTATACAATAGGAATATATTTAGTACAAAAAAGCATCGATTCTGACGTGGTACGGGATCTGCAACTCAGTCAGCGCAATACTGAAAGGCAGAGGACCCGAAGATGATCCGCATTCACAACTCGATTCTAAACCACATTCCCCGCTCAATGACGATTCGCCGGGCGCTGCGGCGCGGGGCGGCGATTGCAAGCCTGATCCTGCTCCTGGCCGGCGGTACGGCCTGCGCGAACCAGCGCGACATCGATCACAACCAGCCGATGATGCTGCTCTGGTTTTTGATCCTGGCCGATCCGCTCGCGCCGCTCACCGACTACGATTTCGCGATGCTGCCCAACGAGCAGAAGTACCGCGTTGCGAATCGCATGCTGGGCAGCATGTATTCCGGCATTTCGCTGGATAAACTTTTCGACCTCGAAGCGGGGCTGGACAATCGCACGCTCAAAGCGAAGTACGCGAATTTCATGACCCAGGCGAATCTGCGCATGCATCGTCCGCTGCGGCCGGACGAACGGGTGAATTTCGACGGCGCGGTCGCGTCCAATAGCTTTCGCGAAGCGGCTCAGGGTCGGCCGCTCGCTCAATTTCATCACATGCCCGTTACGAAAGATCGCTTCGACGTGTGGATGACCTACGTGCTCTTGAACTCTGTGCAGTTTTCGCCGGGCCGCGAACTGGACTCCGTCGAAGACGAAGACATGGAGCGCGTCTTTCAAAGGTTGTATCGCGGGATCAGCGAAGACCGACCGATCCCGGCGATCCTGTACGAACACATGACCTCCCAGGAAAACTGGCGTCGCTTTCGCAGCCCCGAAGACAATACGCGCGAGATGATGGAGATTTACAACGGCCACTTCAACGACGAAGACGTTCCGAAAGCTTCGAAAGCCTGCCAGAACTGGTCGCTCAATCGCAGCAACGAACTCGTTATCTCGGGCGACGTGAACACCGAACCACAGCTGCTGGCTCTGGCGCGCCCCGGCCAGACCATCACCACCTGCGAGCAGTTTTATGCGACGGTCGCCAATCACGATCTGGTTCCAGGAGTCGCCGGTTTCGTATTGATCCAGCGTTTTTTTCCGCAGCTCTCGGAAGCCGAACAGCGCGATCTGGCTCTCTGGATTCTTTTACGCAAACCCAAAACCTACCGCGATATCTTTCTCACCATTCTGAACTCGCGGGCGTATTTGTTAACGGCTCAGCGCGGCCGGTACTTCGAAGAGAGCTTTTACAATTTTCGCGCGAAGACCGGCTGGAGCGCGCCCGCGAATTTCTTTCGGGATCTGCCGAACCGAATGGCCGAGATGCGCCAGGAAGTCTTCGAACTAAAATTGGGCCGCGAACGGCCGGCGCCGGTGGATTCGCTTTCGCTCGCGCATCACCACACTCGCCTGCGCGAAAGCGGCGCCCTCGACCAGAAGCGCGACCCGAACAACCCCAACGACGGCGGCTGGTCGTCGGAATTAATGAACGCACCGGTGCCCGACGGCGAATACCTGCGTTTCCTGTTTTTATCGATCGCAGAGCGCGAACCCTACCCGGAAGAACTGGCGACCTTAAACGAAATCATCGCCGACCAGGGTTATACTTTTGAACGCAACAAAGATCGCATCACGTCGATCGCACTGGATTATTTCAGCCGGCTGCCGGAGCTCTACACCTACCCGGCGGTGTTTTGAGCGATTCGTGAACCGCGAAACCCGGGAACGCGGCGATGAGTCGCCGGCACGGTAGCAAACAATCGAGAAGGACAACTAGACTATGAAACGCAATCAATATCGCAACAGTCGCAAAATCGCGCGCAAAGACTTCTTAAAAATGGCGGGCGCCGCATTCGGCGGTTTAAGCGGACTCGGGGCCTTTGCCGGCTTCGGAGCGCGGCCGCTCTTCGCGCAAACGACGGCTCAGGGCGTGATCAATTCCGTAAGCTACGCGCGCCCCGGAGTAATGCCGACGGTGATCAACGTCTTTCTGTACGGCGGCGCCTCCGAACTGGGCGCGAATTTCACGAACCGCGACGATATCTTCGCGGCTTCGGTAAACGCCTATCCCGGCGCTCAGGTCACCGTGACCGCGAACGGATTCTGGCAACAGGCCGGCGGCGCGATCATGGAAGATTTAGTCGCGAATCGCCGCATGTCGGTGTATCGCACCATCCATCGCCGCAAAGACAATTCGCGCGCCCACGGTCGCAGCATCAGTCAGAACCTGAAGGGCGCGCTCAATCCGGACGGCCCCGGCATCGCCGCGAATCTGGCGGCCATTCTGCATCGCAACGGCGTCGTCGATCCCGGTAACGATCTCTTTCCCTTCGTCAGTCTGGAAGGCGACGGCGAAATCTTTCAGACTTCGGACCTGCGGCTCGCAAGCGGTCTGCGGCCGGTGGCCCTCGACGGCCGCAACCTGGGCAATCCGTACGAACAACGCGCGAATACGAATCTGAGCGGCGCGAATAGCAATCGACTGGAGGATCTGGCCAATTCGATATCGGCGATGCACGCGCAACAGCGGCCGACCGACCGCGATCTCCAGCGCACGGCGGAATTCTTTCAGAGGCGACGCAGCGTTTCGAATTTCATTTCCAATCTGCGGACGCTGCCTTTGCCCGGCGGCGTAAACTATCCGGCGAATAATCCGCTGGCGGATCGTCTCCGCTCGGCCCTCCAGATCGCCGTAAACAATCCGACGACCCGCTTTATCAGCGTGGGCAACGGCGGCATCGGCGGCTGGGACGCGCACTCCGACGCGATCGGCACCTACACGACGAATATGACCCGGGTCGCCGAAGCATTGCGCGCCGCTTCCGATCATATGCGCGCCACCGGAACCGAAAACCGCATCGTGATCAACGTATACGGCGACTTCGGACGCAACGTGAATCTCAACAACAGCCGCGGCTGGGACCACGGCAACAATCAGAACCTGCTGACCCTCGGCGGCACGGCCTTTCGCCGGCTGGGTCGCGTCGAAGGCCGTACGACCCTGACCGGCAGCGCTCGCAACAATCGCCTGTTTACAGTTCCCGCCTCCGGAAGCGTGGAATACGAACCCTTCGCCATCGCTTCGACGATCTATCAGATGTTCGGCGTACGCAATCCGGAAGTGCTGACCGGCGAAGGTGCCATTGCTTAGTAATTCGCGTTCGATAACTATGTTCGCGTTTTGCTTTTCATTTCAGGCGGCCGGCGTTAGCCTGTCGTCGCATGGCACCGCAGAAACAGAATTTCGCGAACGAAGGCGCCGATGAAAATGGCGAAGGCCTTGTTTCCGGCCCGGGGGGCCGATTCGATGCCGCGATGCCCGGCGATGCAGAAGCGGATATAGTACTGCAGGCCTTTCGTCTGGGGTATCTCACGGTCGAAGCTTATTCGCGCCTCAAGTCGCCGATCAATCGCAAACCAAAACCGCCGAAGCCGGACGCCGATCGCCGCTTCGGCTTCACCGACCCCGGCGACGAAAGCAAATACTATCAGATCTTTCGCACGGCCGGCCAGCTGCACACCCAGGCGCAGCTATTGGGACTCGCCCCGCCGCCCATGCCCCTTGGCCAGGAATTAAGAGAGCTGCTGGCCGCGGGCCTGGCTCCGGAGGCCCGCCTGGATCTGCACGGTCGCCTGGATGAATGGGGCCAGGAAGTGGAACTCCAGCTCAATCTGACAAACGAAGAGGCGGCCCGCGCTTTCGGCTACGGCGGAAGCTTCGCCCTGACCTACTGGGCGGGATTCGGCATCGCGTCGGAACAACAGCCCCGCGAATACGGCGAAGCGCTCTCGCGCTACCGAATCGCGCATACCATCGAACGTCTGGAAACTCTGCGCGGGCATCTGCCGCTGTACTGGATCGAAAGCGTAAGTCATTCCCTGCGACGGTGGGGCATCGGAACGGCCGTCGCAAAACAAGAACGCTTTTCTCCGAGCAAATCCGGACTCGAGAAGCAGATGACCATCTGGCGGGATACGCTCTTCGGACGCCGCCCGCCCGAACGCATCCTGAATACGCGCGTTCGAAACCGCGTTCAATTACTCGCCTATATGACCAGCGGGGCGATCGTGCTGGCCGCGCTGTCGATCTTCTGGAGCCTGTTGTGGATCATGCCGGCGCTGGTCGAACGCCTGGATCTGAGCGCCTCGTTCTTTGCGGTCCTGCAGCCGGCTTCGCAGTACATCGAAGGCGATTTACCCATTCGTATCGACTCGAAGCTTGACGCAGTGGTGAAAGCGGCTTCGGCGCTGGTTGCGACCGTTTCGTCAGTCGCCGTGTTTTTGTCGGGCATGATCGCGCGCGCGTCGGGATGGATCCTGCGGCTGCACGATCGCGTGGATTTCTTTTATCGCAGCCGTGCCATACAGAAACGCACGCTGGTAAATCCGAAATTAAAATAGGTACGACGGCTCTTCGCCCGCGGACTCCGCTCCCCCGGCGTCCTCCTGTTTCGCGAAGGCCTGCTCCATGCGTACGGAAAACTGATAAGCCAGATCGTCGTACTTCGAACTGTCCACGAGTACATCGTCGCGGTCCCAGATCAAAGTGAGGCCCAGAATATATTTCGCCCGATAACGCCAGTCCCAGGCGCTGCCCGGCGCCTTGCGAAACGTAAAAAGATGCCGGCCGGTCTGCACGTCGATGGCGGTGATCGTCGCCGTGTCGACCAGATTGGAATAGGTGCGGCCGAAACGGTCGTACTTGAGCGATTTGCCGACGCCCGTTAAGATCAGATCGGCGCCGGTTAACTGCCCGATTTTCTTGCGGGTCTCGTTGTCGACCAGGCCCGATTCCGCGAAACGCTGTTCGTCCAGAATGCGCGAAAGGGCCGCTCGTTCGACCTGGACGAAACGCCCGATGCGCGCCAGATGCAATCCCACCGCCGACGCGAATTCTTCACCCCAGTCGCCGTCTTCGATTTGAAAGGGCAGCACCGCGATTTTATAGATGCCCTTGTATTCGCGCACCTCAGTCTGGACCTGCAGATCCAGGCTGGAGCAGCCGGCGCCGGGTATGAAGGCCAGGCAGAGGCCGAAAAACAAAAGCTGAGACAGGACTCGCCGGGATTTAGACCGGGCGACGGCGTTCATCGAAAATCCCATTGGAACTATTTGACGAAGGCCCGCTTCAGACGCCGCTGGAAATTTTCTGCGCCGTCTTTTTTTTCGGCCCGCGGACGAGGCGTACGGGCAGCGTCCGGAACAGATGGTAAAGCCCGAGACCGAGCACGATGCCCACGAGCGCGTACACCGCGCCTTCCAGGGTCAGTGGCAGGCCGGGACGAAACTCCAGCGCCGCGAAAAGATTCGAATCGAGATGCCGGATAAATATAAAGGGCCGCTCGAAAACGCTCGCGTCTTTCAGAGCCGCGGCCGCGGCCTGATAAGCTTCGTAGCGATCGACGGCTTCCTGCATCCCTTCTCCGGATTTCCGAAAGATCGGACTGCCGCTCGTGAGATGTTCGTTGATAAACGACCTGAGATCCAGCCCGAGCTCTGATGCTTTCGATCGAAAAACTTCCACGTTGGTCCGCGCTTCCGAAAGCGCGCCGGTCAGCACGTCGTAGTACTGGCTGATCAACTGGGGAATCTGGCTGAGCGCGACGGCGCCGAGCGCGCTGAAGATCCGATCCAGCAGAGTGTCGACGGCGCGGCCGAAATAACGCAAAACAAACATGGCTCGCATTTCGACCCACGCCGGCAAATAATGCAAGCCTTTCTGGCGTCAGTCGAAATGGCGCAACTTCTCCGGATTGCGCATTGTGTAAACGTTTTGAATGCGGCCGTCCGGCGCAAAGTCCACGCTCATCGCGGAATAGACGCCGTCCGGAGTATAGAGCACCACGCCCGGACCGGTATTGAGCGATGCCGCTTCGATGCGCACGTCCGGCGGGATAAATTTCATGACTCCCAGCTGGAACTTCGCCACCTTCTCCCGGCCGTAAATTATATTCATAGCGGCGGTCACGACGCCGCCGCCGTCCGCATACAGCCGCACGTCGTCCGCCAGCACTCCCGCGAATTGCAGAATATCTCCGGAGCGCACCGCCTGTAGGAATTGTTCCAGCATGCGGGCGGCGTCTTCCCGGGAAGGCGGCGCGAAACGTTTGCGGCGCGCGTCCACGGCGGCCCGCGCCCGATGCAAAATCTGACGGCAATTGTCGGGAGACTTTTCAACAATCCCCGCGATTTCCGCGAACTCCACATCGAAGACTTCGCGCAGCAGATACACGGCGCGCTCCACCGGGTTCAGACTTTCCAATAAGATTAAAAATGCGGTCGAAAGGCTTTCGCGTAGCAATTCTTCGCGTTCATAATTTCCGGCGACGTCCTGGCTCAGGTCCGCCGCTTCCGCGATGGGGTCAATGGCGAAATCACGCCCGCCTTCGCCGGTGCGCACCGGATCCGGAAGCCAGGGCCCGATATAAGCTTCGCGACGCACCCGCGCCGATTTGAGATAGTCGAGGCACCGGCGCGTTACGAGCGTACGCAAAAACGCGGCCGGAGTCTGAATGTCCTCCGGCTGCGTTTTACTCCAGGCCAGATAGCTGTCCTGGAGTATGTCTTCGGCGTCCATCACGCTGCCCAGCATGCGATACGCAATGCCGAAGAGCAGGCCGCGATATTCGCCGAAGATTTTCAGATGTGTGTCGTCAGCCTGCAACGGACCTCTCATATGCGCCGGCGATAGCCTGCGCCGCGTTTTGCAAGCGCGGCGAAACGGCGACGTCGCCGGGCGCATCGGACCGCGCGATGATCTGTTCCGCCGCGCGTTTCGCGCTGGCGAAGGCTGCGTCGCTCAGGAAACCCTCTTCGCCGACCCAGTCTCCGGCAACATAGACGCCGGCCGCCGCGCCGCAATCGGTTTTCACCCGGCCCGCCAGGCCGCCGCGCGCGGCTTCGGGTTGATCCTGAACGACGACGATGCGCGGCAGATATTGCTCCTCGATCACGCGCTCGCGCCAGCCGGGCTGCAGGCGATCGAGCAGGTCTTCGAGTTCGCCACGGGCCGAATCGCTCGACTCCCCCTGTCGCAGATACTTCGCCGTGTGAATCAAAGCCGCGCCTGACGGGGCTCCGGCCGCCGAAAGCTTCGCCGTATTCGAATGAATGGCGAAGTACAGCCGCCGATCGAAATCCAGAACGAGCGGGCTCGGCTGCGGTAAACTGGAGAGCGCCACGTCCAGGCAGGCCGCCCGAACCGGTCGCATCGTCGCGGGTTCGATGGTCGATATCCCGGCAGTGAACGCACTCCCCACAATGCGCGCCGCGTTCGCCGGATCGCAGGCGAGCAGCACGTAGTCGAAATCGGGCACCCCTGCGGCTGCCTTCCCGGCGGTCGGCCGAACGCGCAGCCGGCCGTCGACGTCGCGCTCCAGTTCCGCAACGCCCAACCCGCGGTGCACGCTGGTTCCCGCCGCCAGATTCGCCGCAGTCAGTTCGTCGACCAGGCTCTGCCAGCCGCCGTCCAGATAGATCACGCCCGCACCGCCGATTTGAAATTGATAGATCGCAATCTCAGCACTCAGGCGATCCAGATCGGCGGAATAGCTTACGAGTCGAAACATGCCTTCGAAAAATCTACGAACTCGCGGACTCCGGCAATGCGCGTAGAGCCAGGTCTTGAGCGACTGCGAGGATAGCACAGACCGGTCCGACTGCCCTGCACCCGACGCATCATTTCCGGCCGTCGGCTTCGCCTTTTGGATTGCGGCCAGTACGCGCACCAGCTCCCATTTTTCGCGCAGAGAAAAATCGCGATGCAGCAATAACGCCTTCGCCGATGTCGGCAAAGGCAGCCGGCGGCCGTCCGCGATAAACTCGTTCGCGGTGATGTCGGGCATCTTCCCGCGCACGGGAATCCGCAGTTCGTCGAGAATGCGGCGGCCCGCCCCGGCGGCATAGAGGGCGTGCGCCCCCAGGTTAAAGATCATACCGGATTTTTCCAGGCTGCGCGACCGGCCGCCGGCCTGCGTCGATTTATCGAAAAGATGCACCGCGAGCCCCGCCCGGGCCAGATACAGCGCGCCGGTCAGGCCTGCCAGCCCCCCGCCGATCACCGCCACGGATTTTTTCTGATGTTTTGCTGCGTTCATATTCGCCGCCCCCTTGCTGCTCTGTCAGGCTGTCGAACAACCTCTTGTAAAGCTCTGTCGAGACGGGCGGGCGCTGTGTGACGGATTTCGGGAAAAAAAGCAGCGATGGGCTGGCCACCGCGCCAGGTGCGCGGAGGGTTTGCGCGGTCGCCGGCCGCGCAAAGACCCGGACGCTCGCAGAGCGGACTGGCCGAGCGAACAGCGAGCCCGGAGCGGACCGACCCCACAGCGCGCCAGGGGCGCGCGAGGGGGGCGCCCGCGTAGCCACATTTTAAGAATGATCGCAGCGCGATGCGCGTCAGCGCTCCGCAGAGTCTTTGAATTGAATACTCCGAATATCACTCAGAGGGACCTCTCGCCGGGGCTCTGCGGCGGTCTTGATAATCATCAGGCCGGGCTGCTCGCGCGTAGCGGCTGTCTGTCCCAGAATACAACCCACGATTTCGGAACCGTCCACCATGTTGAGGACGTCGACCATTACCCGCTCCCTGGAGCAATGGCTATCATCCAGCTTACCCGGTACGCTCAACCGAAACACAGTCGACTCGACGGTCTCAATTTCTCGCTTTACCAGCGGACGAAGTCTTACCCACTCCTTTCGCTTGCCCTCAAACTCGCGCTCGATCGCGGCGCCGAAATCCATGGCGCCCATATCGCCGTCGATGAGCTCGGCGAGTTTTTGCGCTTCGCCGGCTCCGGCCGCGGATTGAAAGCGCGCGTTCTTCGTGAGTCGTTCTAATTCCGGCACGGCCCGGGTTACCTGCCGTGCCAGGCTCCCGTCGAATTCACCGCGTTGTCCGGCCGCAACCGGTACAGCCACGCGCTCCAGGCTGTCTTCCACCGATCGCAAAACCGCGCTGCGTTCGCGGACGCTCGGTGGAATTCGCTCGAGCCATTCAAGTCGCGGGCGAACTCGCACGACGCCTTCGACGACGTCCACGTGAGCGCCGGCGGAACTGTTGGCGATCGAGAACCGCGTACCGCGAACGTCGATTTGAATTCCGGGCGCGTCCACGAGCACCCGTTCGGATCCAGGCAGGTCTTCGATTTTTAAGACGATCTTACCGGCAACTAAGAGCGGCGTATAGTCGACTTCGCCGCCGTATCTCCGGGCTCGCAGCAAGACTGTGGAGTTTTCACGCACAACCATGGAGACGCGCCCGGCGACCTCTCCGAGTTGGAGGCTGACCAGCGATCGTTTGCCGACCTCGACGCGGCTGCCGCCGGGGACATCGTCACCGGGAACCAGCGACTCACCGGCCGCGTTGATCCGCCCGAATCCGTAGAGCACCGTGGCTCCGACATCGATGTCTTCGCCGGGACCGCGAGGCCCACAAAAAAACAATGCCAACGACAAGAGCGCACTCAATCCTCGAATTCGAAGAATGTCCATGGCCGAAGGTACATTCCAGTCCTCGCCCGGGCCACCCAAAGACGCGGTGCTATTCCGACCCGGGCGCGAGAATCAACGATACGTTGAAGAATCTTTCCGGAACCGAACAAAATCAGTAACTCCAGACAGTGAATTTTCGTTGCCGCTCGCTCCGGTCACTGGAAGATCACCGGGATGAACCGCTCTCTGTACGCCGCCTGCTTTGCGGCTCTGATCCTGACCGGCGCCTGCACGCAGCTCATGAAACGCCAGGGCGACCCGCAGCCCTCCTACACGCCCGAGTCCGAAGCGCCAGCTGTGCAAGAGGGGGCGAGCGCCGCTTCCGATCAACAGCCGGTCGCGGCATCCGGCTGCACTCTGGGCGATTGCAAAAACGGCACCGGCACTTATAGCTACAAAAACGGGGACCGCTACACCGGCGGCTTTCGCGACGGCCTGCGCGACGGAGCGGGCTCTTATACTTTCGCAAACGGAGACGTATTAAACACGACCTTTCAGCGCGGGCGTGCGGCGGGCACCGGCACCTATGTCTTCGCGGACGGACGGGTATTCCGCGGGGAATTTTCCAACACAACGCGCGATCTGACCGGCCAGGGATTGCTGAACGAAGGATCGACGTCTCGATTCTGTACTTTACGCAAGCAGGTGCTGAACTGCGAGAACGACGCCTCCGGAAAGGTCGAATCCGGTCCGGCCCATCTGCTGATGCTTTTCTCGCGTGGAGACTGTCGTATTTTGCGCGGCGGTCGAACGCTCAGCGGCGGTCCGGGCATTCCGCTGTACGCCGGCGATCGAATCGAATCGCGGAACGAATCCGTCGAACTCCAGGGACGCGGCGGGATTGCGATTCGACTGCGACCGTTCTCGGTACTGGAAATCCCGCCGGGAACGAAAGTCGGCGCGGGCGGGACTCTGTATCTGCGCAAAGGCGGACTGGCCGTCGACTACCAGGGCGATCCGAAGAAGATCCCTTTTCGCATCAAGGCGAAGGACACCAATTTCGACGTCGAAGGCACGACGTTCACTGTAGAGATCGATGACCGGCGCGGCACGGCGAAGGTTCGCGTGTACGAAGGCACAGTTTCGATCAGCCCGTCGATTCCGGCTCTGGAACGGCTTGAACTGGACTCTGGAGATTCAGATGCCTCGAATGCCGGCGACGCGAAGCAGCCCGGTCCGCTCACCGACGAGGAGCTGCAGAAAGTCGCCGACGCGATTCTCAAACAAACCATGCAAGTCGGCGCGGATCAAGAGGCTTCGCTTTCGGACGACGCGCGCGAAAAAGCGGAGCGCCTGAATGCGGCGGTCGCGGAAACCGCGAACGCGCGCGAAGCCGCCGCCGGGTCCGACGGCAATGCGGCCGACGACCCAAATGCGAGCGAGCGAAAGGACGCCGAATCGGCCGTCGCATCCAGTCTGGCGGCGGCGACCGGCGAGCTGGAAAAGGCCCCGGTCGCGAAGCCGGCGGAGTTCAAAGCGACGCCCCAGGAGAAAGCCGAGCTGAAACTCCTGATCACCATCGACGAAGCCACTCTGAAACGCTCCCTGGCCGGATCCGAATCGGCGAAATCCCCCGAGCAGGCTCGCGCGGAACGCGAATCGGTGCGCAAAGCCTACGATCAGAAGCTGGACACGCGCGCGTCCGCTCTGCAGAAAGAGCTGGCCGCCGACGATTCCATTCAAACCCAGGCGGATCTGCTCAAACGCTATAAATTTCTGGAAGTCATAACCTTTCGCGACGGCAAACAAAAAGCCGGCTCAGTCGCCGCCCAGGCCGGCAGTATATTGATCATGCACGCGCCGGACGGCGTCTTTCGTCTGAACCGGGACGACGTGAAGCAGATTGATTTTTACGACGTGATTCCGGACGAAACGCCGCCGGCGAAAACCGTGCAGCCGCGGTGACTCGGAAACAGGATCGTACGCAGTCGCGGCCGAAATTAAAGAGAATGTCGCTGTGAGTTAAATAGGCGAAAACGCCAGCGCATCATTCCAGCACGTAAATCTGCAGCAGTTCCAGGCGGGTCTGCACGCCGCTCTCTTTGCGGACGCGATGCACTCGCAGTTCGCGTTCGTGGCGGGCTTTCAGAAGTTCGTTTTCGGTACGTGTGAGCTGTGCGCGCTGCGCCGCCCCCGGCTCCATACGCGCTTTCAGGCGCGCCCGATCGAGCTTCTCTTCCAATTGCCGAATCTTTTTCCCGTAGCTGATCTCCAGCTTGTATTCTTCTTTTTTGAATACGCTGTGCAGCTCTTCTTTCAATTTCTCGGCACGGCGGACCGCTTCGCGCTCGAGCGTTTTTTGCGCGCGACCGGCGGCCCGGCGCATTGCGGCCTGGTCGAGCGACTGGTTTCGGCCGCGAATTCGATCGGGATCCTGACCGGAAGGGATCAGCAAATCTTCGGGAATCGTACATCCGCTTTCGTTTACGAGACAGGAAAGCAGCTCGGAGCGACTCATGCCGTTCAGATAGTGGCATAAAAAAACGAAATAGAAACCCGAAGCTCCGGCGGGATTCGCGGAACGCGGCAGCTTCAGATGCTGAACCGTACGGCGGCGCTGGTGCTTCAGAAAATATTGAATGGCTTCGTCGACGAGCGGATGGCCGACCGCCAAAAATTCGAGCGAATCTTTTTCGAGCGCCAGCTCGGAGCGAAAGGTCGCCGGCCTGCGGCTGCCGCTCTCCGTATCCGTGAGAACGTAGTCGGCGGCCGGGCCGTCCGTTGCGAAAGCGGCGCGCCCGCTCGTTTTCGAAGCGCGCCCGCGGTTATCCAGCATGCGCGGCGCCGCGGACTGCAACTCAAAACGCGTTTCCGGATTTTGCGCCATGTACTTTCGCACCACGCCTTCGATTTCGTCGTTCTCGATCGAACGGCGTTCTTTAGTATGATCGTAATAGTCCGTCAGATTGAAGTCCACGCAGTGGGGCGTGACCAATTCGCCGAGCTTGCGAAAGCCGCTTTCCGAAAGCTTGACTTTCGCTTCGAGTTCGCGTTCAAGCTCCTGGCGCGACTTGGAACCGGTTACGAATCCCATCAACCCGTTTTGAAAATCGTTTTCGTCTTCGAGTGTACCCAGCAGGATATCCGAAGTGCCGATACACTCGTCGAAGAGGCGGATCTTGCGCTCCAGAATTTCAAGTATGCGTTCGGCCACCGTGTCTTTCGTGGCGAAATTGATAATATAAACGTCTTTCGTCTGGCCGAAACGGTGCAGCCGACCGATGCGCTGCTCAATTTTGAGCGGCGACCAGGGCAAATCGTAATTGATCAGAATATTCGCGAATTGTAAATTACGCCCTTCCCCGCCGGCTTCGGTCGCGATCAATACTTCCGATTCCTCGCGGAACTCCTGAACGGCTTCCTCTTTGGCCATGAGACTCAGCGATCCGTGGAAAACGGTGACCTTGTATTTCTCGCGCAGCGCTTCGGCGATATAATCCTGGGTCGTGCGAAACTGGGTGAAGATCAAAAACTTCGGATGGCCTTCTTTTTTCAGGCGCTCCATGGTATCCATCATCTTGATCAGCTTGCGATCGGTTTTCACCGCCCGCCCCAGCTTGATCAGAAAGCCGAGAGTCATGATCTCTTTGCGCAGATCTTTTAATGTGCGCGCCTGCTCGTCTTCGTCGTCCAGTCGATCGAGCTCTTCGGCCGGATCTTCGGAGTCTTCGATTTCATTCAGAGCGAAGAAATCCCGCAGCTGCGCTTCGCTTTTGTCGGCCCCCAGTACGGCTTTCGCCGCCGGCCCGAAGAGCTTTTGTTCCAGGCGGGTCTTGCGTTTTTCGAGGGCTCGCAGCAGCGCGTACGTCGACGAATCGAGCAGCTTCTGAAAAACGATCATGATAAACGAAACCGCGCGATTCTTCTGGCGCAGGGCAAGATTGTATTCACGACGCACGTATTCGGTCGTTTCATCGTAGAAGGCCCGCTCTTCCGGACTGAGTTCGAAGCGTACGGTGCGCGCGTGGCGCTTGGTGAAACCGCCGACTTCGACCTTGCGACGTCGGAGCAATATCTTCGAGACTTTGGATCTGAGATCGTTCAGCTTGCGCTGCTCTGATTGCGGATCCACGTCCATGTTCATTACGTATTCTTGCAAAAAAGAATGGTACGGGCCGAGCAGATGCGGATCGACCAGACGAATCAAATAGTAGAGCTCTTCGAGCTTGCCGCGAAAGGGCGTCGCGGATAACAACAACAGCGCTTCGCAGCGATCGGACATCTGCTCCGCGAAATCATATGCCTTCGTCACTTTCGAATAATCGCGGCGCAGGCGATGCGCTTCGTCGAAGACGGCAATGTCCCAGCGATTCTTGAGAATGTCTTCGGCGTAGCGCGGGTTCTTGATAAAGTCGATCGACGTAATAATGCGCGGATGCTTGCCCCAGTTCGCGGCGAAATCGTAGAAATTTTTACGATTCAGGAGCTCGAAATCTTCGTTGAATTTCGCGCGCATCTCCTGCTGCCACTGCACCGCCAGCGGGGCGGGCACCGAAACGATGACTTTACGATACCCCTTGCGAAACATCAATTCCTTGATGATCAAGCCGGCTTCGATGGTTTTGCCGAGGCCGACTTCGTCCGCGAGAATAAACCGGGGGCGCAGCGCGTTCGCCACAAGATAGGTCGCTTCGATCTGGTGCGGCAGGAGACGGGTGCGGGAATTTGAAAGGCTCGACAGCTTATCGTAGAGATGGCTCAGCTTGATGCGATGGGCGTCGAGTACGCCCAGGGAAAACTCAAGACTGCGATCGTACTCCAGTTCTTCGAGAAATAGCTCGGAGCCGGCCTGCTTTTCCGTAGGGCGCGGGCCCGCGCCGATGTGGAATGGTAGTAGGTCTTGCTGCATCTCCGGGCACCGAATGGGAAACTCCCAGCGTCGCAAATCCGGCCATCCTGGCAAGCAGTTTGCTGGATTATGTCTCTTCAGCGGCGGGCCGCGGGCGGAGCCCCTTCTGATCGGGCCGGGCTCGATTCCGATTGACCCGGAGTGCATACCCGAAGCACGCTCCCGAAGGTATGCACTATTTTATGCTATCCGCAGTCCGACTCTCCACGGCCGCGATTCTGATCGGCGGCCTGAGTCTGGGCCTCCTGGGAGCCTGCGGCAAATCCCCTGAAGATATTGCCGCCGGCTTCGGGAAGATCGAAAAAGGAACGCTGGCCACGGAAGTCCGCGCCCTGCTCGGGGAGCCGGAGCGCATCGAGTCGAGCCCGCAGATTCCGGATTTAGAGCACTGGAAGTACAACGAAGGACGCCTGACGGTATCTCTGCTGCAGGGCCGGGTGCTGGGAAAATTCGACACGGGGTCCTCGGAACCTGCACTTCCGGCACCGGATCAGGGCCTGGATTCCGGTGACCGGACCGAATAAGCCGCTCTCCGAAACAGCCTGCCAATCTGCATGGACAGGGAATGAGCCCTAATGCGACAGTTTCTTCTATATAAAGCGCACTTCTTGAAACTGCCTGGATTCCCGCCCCGGCTCGCAGACAGCGTCAACTCCCACAAAAACAGAACGATCGTTCTTTTCGCGGTCGTCGCTCTGGGGCTGGCAATGATGGGCGGACCGGCATGCATCGCCCAGGTGCGCAATGGCGATCGCATCGCCGCCGATCCGCACCTGACGTACGCTGCAGCCGGGCGCCAGACTGAGGAATTCCAACAACTCGATCCGGAGGAAGCCCGGGCGAATCCGGCTCTCGATAATCCCGAAAGCGCCGCCGACTGGAATGATCGAGGAGTGCTCGATGCGCGCCTGCAGCGCCTGGCCGCCGCGGAACAGGCCTTTCAGCAGGCCATCACAATGAGCCCCGGCGAGCCGTTATCCTATTACAATCTGAGCCGGCTCTACGCTCTCCTCGGAGAAGACGATCGGGCCCGGAGGACCTACGCGCGACTGGTCCAGCAGGGCGGGCTGGACGGAGCCCGGCTCTACGAGCGAGCGATCGATATGTCCGCGGGGGGACGGCTGCGCGAAGCCCGCTGGATCATGCAGTCGCTCGCGCAGCAGCTTCCCACCCGGTCGCCCGCAGCATCCGCTTCCGAACAGAACGTTCGTTCTGGCTCAGCCCCGGCGGCCGGGGCGATCGAAGCCGCGCTCTGGCTGGCGGCCGACGCCATGCACGCCCTCGACTACGGTCAGGCACGCAGCGAATTCGACCGGGTATTGACCGTTTCGCCGCGCAACGCCCGCGCCCTCTTCGGCCGGGGTTATATCAGCTATCTCGCGCAGGACTGGCCAGCGGCCGCTCACCTGCTGGGCCTGGCCCGAAGCAGCGGCTCGACCGAACCCGGTCTGACATACTATCTAACCCGCGCCCTCTTCGAAGAGGAGCGTTACGATGAAGCCCTGGCCGTCGCCCGCACAGCGCAAGAGCCTGGCCTCCAGCTGCTCACCATGCACGGTCGCATTCGGTTGATTCTCGACTATCGCGCCGACCTCTCGGATCTGCTCGCCCGTGCCCGGCCGGCAGATCGCGCGCGCCTCCAGCAAGTCTGGTACGGCAGCCCGGAACTGCGAAAGCTCCCCGAATTGGGCGGCGAATTCGAGTTTTTGTATTAAGAGCTTGCAGATCTTCCCCCGGAACATATCTTCCGGTCTCATATGAATCTGAATCGTTTTTCGCATTCCTCTGATGTTTCGGCGCGTACGCGATCCCGCGCAACGCCGGCGACCGGGCGTGCCAGTCTGGCCGGCCTGCTCGCCTTCGCGATGCTTGCCTGCGGCGGCACCGAGCAGTCGGACCCGGCTCCGGTCGTCGTAGAACCCCTGAACCCGCCGACCCGCTCTTATTGGCCGACCGCCGATTGGCGAACTGCGACCCCGGAGTCGACCGGCGTCGACAGTGCGAAACTGGAAGAGGCGGCGAAGTACGCCATGACCCTGGTCGGCGAAGACACGGAACGCAAAGGCATTCGCACAGACGGCTTGGTCATTATCCGCAACGGCGAGCTCATTCTTGAGCGTTATAATCGCGGCTACGAAGCGGACACCCCGCACCTGGTCTGGTCGGTTACGAAGAGTTTCGTCAATACCCTCTACGGCATCGCCACGAAAGACGGCCTGGTGGACATCGACGCGCCGGCGCACAAGTACTTCCCGTCCTTAAAACAACCCGACCGCGAAAAGATGACCATTCGCAATATTCTAAACATGAGCTCCGGGATCTTCTGGGCCGAAGGTTATGAGGCCTCCCCGCTGAAATCGTCGGTCGTTGCTATGCTCTACACCCGCGGTCGCGCGGACATGGCCGCCTTTACGGCGTCCCAGTCGATGCGCGGCCAACCCGGATCGTACGTCTATTATTCCAGCGGCGATACGAATCTCTTGATGGGCATGTTTCGTAAGATTGTGCCGGAAGCCGAATATGCTGATTACGCCTGGAACAAACTCTTCGACGTGATCGGCATGCGCAACGTCACCTGGGAGCGCGACGGATCCGGCACCTTCGTCGGTTCCTCGTATCTTTACGCGACGCCCCGGGACCTGGCGAAATTCGGATATCTCTACTTGAACGACGGCGTCTGGGCGGGCGAGCGCATCCTGCCGGAAGGCTGGGTGAATTTTACGCGCACCCCGGCGCCCGGCTACGTCTCGACGCCGGAATACGAAGGACTCGATGAAGACGTTATGACCGCGCACTGGTATACGAACGCCGGTTATCCCGCGGCCGATATTCCGCCGGCCTGGCCCGACGCTCCGCGCGATACTTTCTCGGCGTCCGGCCACTGGGGCCAATTTATCTTCGTCATCCCTTCACTGGATATGGTCGTCGTGCGAGTCGGCGACGACCGGGACGGCTCCTTTGATCGCAATGAATTCTTAAAACTGGTAGCGGCGAGCGTTATCGCGCAATAAGCCCGGGGACAGCGGTATAATATGAAAAAGATCCTAACTACAACAGCGCTGATCGCGCTCATTCTCGGCGGCGTCTGGTTCAGCGCGAACTGGCACCACATCAACGCATTCCCTTCGATCATTTCTTCGTGGTATTCGAAAGAGTTTTGCTCCTGCCACTTCGTGGTCGGCCGCGACGAAGACTTCTGCCATAATATCGCTCGCCAGTGGGTCTCGATCAGCGATTTCCAGCTGGATGCCGGGGCGAAAACCGTCACCGTTACGGGGCTGGGCCGCACGAATACCGCGCGCTACCTGGGCGCGCGCGAAGGCTGCGTGCTCGAAAACCCCTGAGGAGGCGCAGCGCTCGCTTTCCAGGGTCTGAAAAAACACTGGATCGATCCGGGGACGACAATACAGACTGCCGGCATGTGTGGCCGGTTCGCCTTAGCCGCTTCGCCGGAACAGCTGGCCCGACAGTTCGAGCTGCCGCTCCCCGTGCCGGAACTCCAGCCGCGCTACAATATCGCGCCGACCCAACCGGTAGCCGTCATACGCATTGACGCGACCCCGGAACGCAAACGCGAGCTCGGCATTACGCAGTGGGGACTGGTCCCGGGATGGGCGAAAGATCCTTCGATCGGCAGCCGCATGATTAATGCTCGCGCGGAAACCCTGGCGGAAAAGCCGTCGTTCCGCGACGCTTTCCGGCGACGACGCTGCCTGATCCCGGCAACGGGTTTCTACGAGTGGCGCAGCACGCCGGACAAAAAAAAGCAGCCCTATTTTATTCGACCGAGCTCCGGCCCGCAAAATACGACGCCGGATCAGAGTACGGAAGCCGCACAGGCTCCGGGCCTCTTCGCCTTCGCGGGCCTGTGGGAGGTCTGGTTTTCCCAGGACGGCAGCGAAGTGCAAAGCTGTACAATCATCACGACTGCGGCCAATACGATCATGCAATCGCTCCACCATCGTATGCCGGTCATTCTCGAGCCCCAGGAATACGCGGGCTGGCTCGATCCCGATACTGATCGGCCGGAAATCCTCGGTAAATATTTGAAACAATACGCTTCCGAGAAGATGGAATACTATCCCGTGGACCGCGAAGTGAATTCACCGCGCAACGACTCAGCCGCCTGCATAGAAGCCGTCGCTCTCGAAAGCGACAACTTGCTATTTGGCGATACTTAACATTAACCTAACTTAAGCGCTCTTCATTCAATCTTATGGACTACGCCCCCAGGCCGAAGCATCTGCGTACCAACGCGAACAGGAAGAGCACAACGGGTTCGCAGCGCGAGTCAAAACGGCCGTCGTCCGGCGCAATGAATGCGGCCCTGAATGCTTTCGATGCTCTTCGCCGCTTTATTGCTAAACGTCCACGGTTGTCCGGCGCACTGGCGACAATCATTCTGTTAATGGTTCTATTGTTCGGAGGTAATTACTGGTGGAAAGAAATGCGGTGGCGTTATATACTGATCCATCATACCGCCTCCGACATCGGCAACCTGGACTATTATAAAAAGTTTCACGTCGAACAACGAGGCTGGTCGGACATCGCGTACCATTTCATAGTGAACAACGGTTCCATGAATACCACGATCGGCCAGATTGAAGAGAGCGATCTGTGGAAAGCGAGGAAAGCGAACCTGAGCACGCGGAATTGGTACGCGAATTATTTCGGAATTGCTGTCGTGCTCGTGGGCAATTTCGAACGACATAAGCCGCCGCCTCTACAACAAGAAGCTCTGATTAAACTGTTAACGAATCTCGCCCGGAAGTACGATATCCCCCCCGAGCGAATCGTTGGACATCGCGAAGTGCAGAACACGGCTTGCCCCGGCAAGTATCTGAATATGAACGAATTAAGGGCGGCGGTGCGAAAGAATCTGAACTGAACAGCGCCGCGCATGCACGAAGACCCAACACTGACTTCACTGAAAGACCTGCAGACCGTTCGCCAGAATTTATTTCTGGCTTTCGTCGGCCTGTGGACGCTCTGGAGTTTGCCCTGGATTACGGCTCTCTTCTATATGAGCAATTCGGCCCCGGAAAGCTGGCCCCTGCACAGCTGGCAAAGCCTGGGCGTATGGGCCGCCGGCTGCCTGGCAGGACTGAGCGTATACGCGCCGCTTTTGGCCAGAATTTCCGGCGACTGGACTCTGCTTCTGCGAGCGCGCGCCCGCGAAATCAAACTGCAGTTGAGTGAATCCGAAATGCGGCGTCTGGGCCGGCGCACTTTCGGTTTGCCCTGGCTTTCGGCCGGCCTCTTCGCCTTGCTGTGGTTGTTGGCGTCCGGCGCCCTGTTCTCGATCTGGATGAATACGGGTATGGGCATTCTGTCGGCGAGTACGATCTGGGTGGGCGGCATCGGCGGACTGCTCTGCGTTCCGATGATCACCTTCGCCTTCACCGGCTTTTTACTTTCAAAAGCATACGAAACGACATCGCTGGCGCTGCACCAGGCCGGCATTCCACTTCCGTTTCATATCGGAGTGCGTCGCAAACTCGTGGTGCCGATCATGTCGTTTCTCCTGGGATTCAGCGTCTGGATGGGCGGCCTGGCGTACTTCACAGGCGTTCGGCAAATCATCGTTTCTATGCAGCAGGAGCTGGTCTACGATCAGAAGCTCATCGCGGATGCATTGCGGTTCGTGCGCGATGAAAAAGCGAACGCAGGCGAATTCTTCGAAGACTCCACGCCCTCCGCCGGCGCCCGTCACAGTCTCTATTCCCGGGCAGGGACTCTTGTGGCGACGACGGCGAGGGACGCGGAAATTCCCGTCAGTCTTCTACATCCGTACGCGACAGGCCCGCCGCTGGAAGCTTATATTTCTCATTCGCATATGGCGGTTCGTACCGCGGCCCTCCAGGACGGCGCTCGCCTGGTTTCGGCATATTCCCTCGCCCCGCGGCTCAATGATTTGCAGGATTTCTGGTACTGGCTCGCCGTTTTCGTAATGAGCGGCGTGGCTGCGATCGGCGGCCTCACTTATGCGCTCGCCGCGAATTTTTCGCGTTCCGCGAACGGCATTCTGAATTCGATTACGGACATCGTATCGGGACGGCGCCAGACCCGCCGCGGCGCACGCAGTAACGACGAGATCGGCGCTCTGGCCTTACGACTGAACGATTTCTTCAAGCAGCTCAGCGGATTGATCGCGGTAGTGGCGCAATCCGCCGAGGAGATGCAGTCGGCGACGCAGAGTGTGGTCAGCACCATCGACCGGCTCTCGATCGAAACCCAGAGCCAGGCGGCCGCGATCGAAGAAGCATCGGCGTCTATGAGCGAGATGACGGCGACTTTCGAATCGGTCGCGGAGAACGCTCGCCAGCAGACGCACAATCTCGAGGAAGGCACCATGCTCATCGAGACCCTGGGACGCTCCGTCGCGGAAATCGGCGGGCTGGCGATCGAAGTCCGGGAAAGCAGCGACGAGTCGCTGACTTCCGCGAAGCAGTCCGGAACGGCGACCGGCGAAGCGACGGATGCGATTCATCGAATCACGGTCGGCACCGAGCAGATCATCGGCGCCGTACAAATAATCAACGACATCGCCGATCGCACGAATCTGCTCGCGCTCAACGCCTCGATCGAAGCGGCCCGGGCCGGAGAGGCCGGACGCGGCTTCGCGGTCGTCGCCGCGGAAATCTCGCGCCTGGCGGAGCAGAGCACCGAGGCCACGCGTTCGATCGAAGAGTTGATCCTGGATACGCGCGACCGCATTACCGACGGCCTGCATCGCATCGAAAACCTGGGCACGGTCATGGACTCTTTCAAGAACGTGTCTTCGCGCATGGGCGATATCGGCCGGCGCGTGGAAGGCGAAATCGCCGTACAGATCACCACCGGCGAAAGCGTGGACCGCTCCATTCGCGAGATCAAAGGCGTCGTCACCGACATCGCCCGCACCCAGCAAGAGCAGCACCTGACTTCCCAGGAAATGATGCGGATCATTACCAAGGTCAGCGGTAAGATCGAAGATTCCGTCGCCCAGCATACCAGCATCCAGGACGAAGCCCGCCGTCTGACGGAAATCGTCGCGCGCCTGGACGAACGCGTGCAGGGACTGAGCGAATCGATTCAATCCGAACAGAGCTGAAGCGGCGGTCTCCGACAGTATCCCGGAACATGTCTGGCCGTCGCGCGACTTGCAGGACTTCCCGAACGCCTCAACCCATATTCGGCCGGTAGAGCGTGTCTTTGATTTCCTGGAGGTGATCCCTGGCGGCCCGGCGGCCCGACTCGATGATTTCGTCGCGGCGATGAAAATCGAAAATATCGTAATCGCCGATCGGCGGATGAAAGATATAGTCGAATTTCTGCATACGAAACTTCAGCAGCTCGATGCCCTGGATCGTGGTCGAACGATAGATAATCTTTAAGATGGGCGGCAGAGTAAAATAGTCGCGAATCTTTTCGAAGATCCCGCCGCGGCGGTCCTCCACCTGAGTCTGGGCCGAACGATGATCTTCGATAGGCGTAACATTGACTCCGATAATGCGATTATAACCTTTATCGCGCAAAATGCTGCCGGGCAGATTGTTCAGGATGCCGCCGTCCACCAGATCATACGGGTCGAGCTTCACCGGTGGAAAGACGCCCGGCAGACTGACGGACGCGCGAATGGCGGTGGATAGATAGCCGCTCTCGAAGATCACCGACTGAGCCGTATTCAGGTCGGCGGCGTTGCAAAAAAACGGAATCTCCAGATCCGAAAAGCGGACGTCGCCGAAGGCGGACAATATCGCGTGATTCAATTTACGCCCGCGAAAGAAACTGACCAGCGGCAAGCCCTTGTCGAATATCGAATTCGAATCCGGTATAATCTCTTTCACGAGATAGGCGATTTCCGAAGCGTCACGGCCCATCGCATAGGCGCAGCCCACAACCGCGCCCATACTCGTACCCGCCACCGAATCGAAGTCGATGCCCTCTTCATCGAGTACTTCGATCACCCCGATGTGCGCGAAGGCCCGCGCGCCGCCGCCCCCGAGCGCGAGACCGCGCGAAGTTCCGGACAGCCGGCGGGCCAGACGATTGATGCCGGTCTGAAAGCTGCGTTCCTGGATGCGATGCGCGGGATCGCCGGATACGCAGGCGAGTTGCAGATGTCGCCGATAGAGCGCCGAGTTGGGATTGATACCCGGGAAAGCGCCGCGCGTGTCGGGAGCCCGACCGCCGCTACGCGATTCGCAGACGTCGCTGATCATAATCACGCGCTCGAAAAAATCGTCGAGCAGCTCGGTGCAGTACGCGATCACTTCGCGAAAGCGCTGACCGCTGCGACTGTCGGACGCGGTCGACGGATTCTGAACGATGGCCAGATTATCAGACTGGGAAAGAATGCGACTCAACACCGGGTTCTCGACGAAACCGCCGGCGTCGACTAAGATCATCGCGTAGTACTTTCGCAAGCGCCCCAGAATGTCCGGCATGACCGATACCAGCCGATCCAGATTCAAATCCATGCCGTAGACTTCGTTGGCCATCAGCACGTCGAAGCCGCCCTCCGGCCGCGTCACAAATTCCAGGATTTCATCCAGCGTGGTGCGCGGCCACGCTTCCATGATTTTCGAAAGCGCGCGCACGGAGTCTTCCCGCCCCGATCGAGATCGGCCCGCGGCGCCGCCCCCGCCGGACTGACTGGCTTCGAATTTCGAGTCGTCGGCGAAAATTGAAGCGGGATTGATCGTCAGCAGCAAGACCGGCCCCGGGTTTTCGGCGACCAGCGCCCGGGCCAGCGCCGCGCAGATTTCGCTGCCGCGAGTCGGATCCTCGGGATAAAAGAGCACGTGAATATGCGCCGGGCTTTCGCTGGGGGTCGAAGCGAGCGATTGACGCAAGCGCTGCGAAAGCAGTTCGGCCATGGCGCTGCCGACGCTGGCTTCCGCGGTCATCAGCGCGGCGAAGGCTTCTCCCGGAATCGCGAAGATGCCCGTGTCAAGCGATGCCACCGCGTACGAAGAGTGCGCTTCGCCGGTCATGAAACTGACTTCGCCGAAGAGGCTGCCGCGACCGTGAATGCCGATCAATTGCGGGCCCTGCTCTCCCGGGCCTGATCCGCTGCTGCGGCCGCCCGTTCCAGCAGCAGCTGTCCGTCGAATATGCACTTCGCCGTCCCGGACCAGGTAGATGAAACGCGAAGCGGCGCCGGGAGTGTAGATCACTTCGCCTTTGTGATAACGACGCAGCTCGACCTGCGCGAGAAAATCCACAAAGGCCGCACTGCGGGGCATGACGCCTGCGAACACCGGCTGGGCCATGAAAAAACGGCGCAGAGCCTGTTTGATATCGCGGTCGATTGCGCGGCGTTCCATAGTTTCGGTGAGTTTATTGTCTGGCGCGGCAGAGCGCTTAAAATTTTATGCAGCTTTCAGAATCATTCTCGAAATCAATCAGAACGAACCAGAATAGGCCTGAAGCATTTCGAGAACTCTCCGCCAACTATGAGCGAGCGCTTGAATCTTGCCCGATACTGCATCGAAGGCGCGGCCCGGGACCGTCCGACGCGGACCGCCCTGTGTTTTGCAGAACAGGTCCCAGAGGACTCCACAGACTCCACGGGGCCACAACTTTCCGTGCGCGAATTCAGCTTTGCGGAAGTCGAAGCCCAGGTACTGCAAATCGCTGTCGCTCTGCGTCAATTGGACGCGCGGCCCGGGGATCGGTTTCTGGTGCGCCTGCGCCACAGCCCCGAGTTCGCCTTTGCATTTTTCGGCGCCATCGCCGCGGGGCTGATCGCGGTGCCGGTCTCGCCCCGGTTAACCGCGGCCGAAGTCGACTTTCTGATTGCGGACGCGGAGCCGGCTTTCATTTGCAGCGACCCGGCGCTCCCTGTTCCGGAAAGGACGACGGGCGCATCCGATTCGCAGACCGGAGCGCGCTGGCTGGAACTGAAAGATTTGACGGCGGGCGATCTGCGCATGGATCAGCAGCTGGGGCACGACGCAACGCGTTGGTCTCCGACTGGCCCTGAAGATCCCGCCTTTCTGGTGTACACCTCCGGAACGACTGGACGGCCCAAAGGCGTCCTGCACGCCCAGCGCAGCGTCGTCGGCCGGCAACCGATGCTCGCCGGCTGGAGCGGCCTCGGCCCTGACGATCGACTGCTGCATGCGGGACAGCTCAACTGGACCTATAGCCTCGGAGTGGGCCTGATGGACCCCTGGTCGGTGGGCGCCGCCGGACTGCTCTTTCGCGCCGAGAGCAGCCAGCCGGGCGTCTGGCCCCTGCTGATCCGGGAGTTGGGAGCGACGATCTTCGCGGCCGTTCCCTCGCTCTATCGCCGCATCTTAAAATATGCACCAGCCGATGCACTGCGCGAACTTTCGACTCTGCGTTACGGTCTGACCGCCGGAGAGTCCCTGGCTCCCGAACTGCACGCGGCCTGGCGCGACGCGACCGGCGGTAAGGAGCTATATGAAGCCCTGGGCATGAGCGAGATTTCCACTTATATCTCCAGCGGACCGCTGACCCCCACCCGTCCGGGCTCTCCCGGGAAAGCGCAGCCCGGACGCACGATCGCGATCCTGCGCGAAGAGAGCCACACGCCGGAACTCTGCGCCCCGGGGGAAGCCGGACTCCTGGCGGTGCGGCGCGACGATCCCGGGCTGATGCTCGGCTACTGGCGCCGTCCAGACGAAGAGTCGCTGGTCTATCGCGGGGAATGGTTCATCGGCGGCGACCGCGCGGCCATAGACGAAGCGGACGGCTACGTACGCTACCTCGGTCGGCGCGATGAAGTCATGAACGCTTCGGGCTATCGCGTTTCGCCGCTGGAAGTCGAACAGGCTCTCGCGATGCACCCATTGGTCGCCGAAATCGCCGCGTGCGAAACGAGTCCGGCTCCAGGCGTGCGCATCATTACCGCGTTCGTTGTACCGACCGACTCCGCGCTTGTCACGGAACGCCACGGCGGCGAGCGAATCGAAGCGGCAGAGCGCGACCTGCTTGCATTCGCCGCCAGGCAACTGGCCGACTATAAGCGCCCGCGCTCCGTCGTCTTTCGCGACGCGTTGCCCCGCACTGCGAACGGGAAGCTCATTCGACAACAGCTCAGCTGAAACGAATCACGCCCGGCGATCATCGGCTTACGCGCAAGCCTCGCATTTTTGTTACAATCAAACTACATTCACATGAATTATAGCGATTTCAAGATGACATTTCGATTATTTCATTGCCACAATAGCAACTATAGCGTAATCTTTGCGTCACATAGAAGCGTATGGGAGCGAAGAATATTACATCGGAAAGTCGTACTGGTTCCAGGTTGGCGACGCTGGCGCTTCTGCTGACTCTGCTGGTGGGAGCGGGCGCGCGCTGTTCCGGCGGCAGCGGAGACTGTGTCCAGGGCCTCTGCGTTCTGGGTCAGGAAACGGATCTGGCCGCGCTGATTCTGACGTCTGCGCTGTCTGCTGAACGCATCGGCATGGTCTCCGATGCTCTGAGCACCTGGAACGTGGGCAAGCTCGAGGTGAGCACAGAAGTGAATCCGGTCGATCCGCATCGCATTTCTTTTTCAAATTGCGCCGAAAGCCCCGAAGCCTGTGCACTCGCGCTGGCCCTGCATATGAAAGGCGCCTGCGTCACGGAACGATCCGGCGGACTGATCCAGCGCAGCCAGATTGTGATTCCTCTGGAATTCTTCGCGGAGCTCGCCCACGAACCCTACGAAGTTCGGCGCAAGGTCGTCGTGCATGAAATCGGTCACTGCCTGGGCATGGATCACGCAAGCCATGTAAATCACGTGATGGCCCCGTCCCTGTTTGGGGCGCTGGAACCCTCCTATGAAGAGCAGGAGGCCGTGCACGCTGTCTATCAACAGCAAGGCGCTTCGCCCCTGATTCCCGAGCGCATCCCCGGCGATCCGGTCTTTACGCTGGTGCTGGCGCCCGGCGGCCTCTCCGCCTTTTGAGACGACCGCGGACCGCTCAGAAATCTACAGGCCCCGTTCATGAACGGCCTCCACAGCACCCGTTCGTGAATAGCCTCCAGAGCAGGCTGATCGCATCAGGGATCAGGGATCAAGGATCCAGGCGCGAAAAGAGTACGACCGGCACGATGCCGATACCGTCGCCAGGATTGAACCAGCCGCCGAAGGTTCCGTGCGGCACACGGCGCATCTGATCCGCGCGAATCCAGGCCGCGGGGGCGCCCCGACGACGCGCTTCTTCCACGACGAATTCGCGAAAATCTAGCGACCTGGGATCGTCCACGTCCCGGATAGAAACCAGCCCCAGCCGGCGATGCGGGCCTTCCGGCCGCTCATATACGATTTCGATGCTCGCCGGACCGGGACGATATCGCAGGCCGGCGTAGTCCGCGGACGGAATAAACTCCACAGAGTAGCAGCTCGCAAAAACCAGCAGCAGACTGTACGCCCTGAAAACTTTTATCGAGCGGAGCAGTGGAAACAGGCTTTTTATATTCGGAATGTGCATATAGTCTTTTAAGGAATTCACCAGGGCAGTTCGCTTCGCTCGAATATATTTGTCTGAGGTAGTTCGCTTCGCTCGAATGTACTTATCTAAAGTATTTCGCTTCGCTCGAATGTATTTGTCTGAGGTAGTTCGCTTCGCTCAGCACATTCAGCTCTATTCGCGTCGGCGGCGAAATTCGTCCAGCGAAATGACGCGCTGGTTCCACCAGTATCCGACGCGCACTGCATTCCAGGAGATCTGTACGCGGCGCTCGGAGAATTCAACGCCGCGAATCAGTCGCGATCTGAGTTGCACTCGCTCCGGAGACGAAGGCTGAAAGATCGCGGCCTGAATAGCCGCGTCATCCAACAGGCGCAGGGTCACGCCTTCGTTGCGCAATTGATCGTAATAGCCGCCGCCCAGTTCGTGATAGGCGATGTCGATCCGTTTGCGAGCGGCGGCTTCGATGCCGCCGCCGGCGGTTTCCAGCAAATAACGTTTCGTCACCCAGTCCAGGCGACCGATCAATTTTCCGGGATCCGCTTCGAGCGCGTCCAGTGTTTCAGCCCAGAGCCGGACGACCTCCCCCGGCTCGGCGGCCGGCGCCCGGTCGGCCAGGAAGCGCTCGACGCCCCGCAAATAATAGCGCTGCATTTCCAGAGCGGTCATCGCCCCGCCGCCGCGCGTCGCGACGGCGCTTTGCAAAGTCGGATCGAGATTGATCCTGCGCAGAGCGGCGCGCGGCGATTTCAAGCGCGGAGCGTCTTGCAGATAACCGGCTTCCGCCGCGTCGAGTACCAACAAGGTCGTGCCGACCTTCAGATATTCCGCGAGTTCGCAGCGATTCGAATCAGACATGCCCAATTGCAGGCGCACACGTTTACGAAAGAGCCGGCGCAATCCGTCGAAACGCAGCAGCACCAGGCCGAAGCCGCCCAGAATAAAGGCCTTGTGCAAATTCCCGCTGTCAAAGAGCGGCCGCTGCCCCGGACTCACGCTCGTGCGAAAGATCCGGCGTAAAGCCGTTCCTTTCTCGGACAGCGCGAAGCGATCGCCGTCGAGCAGAGTGCCCGCGCCGCTGACCAGCGGACGCGAAGCGAAAAACGCCGTCAGCAGACGCCGCTCGTGACGAAAGGCCAGCCAGTGCAGCAGCCACGCGTAGGGCCACAGGATGACGTACGTGACGGGATAGATTACCAGGTACTCAGCCCAGGCGACGATCGATAGAAAGCGATCGGAACGAATCAGCCGGCGCGCGCTGGCCAGCAGCCAATCCCGTACTTTCCGCAGAGCTCGAGCCGGCCGGCGCAGCGCTTCGCTCTGGACGAGTCGCCCGGGAAGATCGAGCAGGCCGTAGACGAAACCGTACAGCAACCAGCCGCTCAGTTGCGCGGCCAGCGCGGCGACGACAATCGCCGCCAGCAGACAGAGGTATACGGTCCACCACGCGAGCACCGGCAGCAGGCAGATGGGACTGAGCAAGCGGTAGAACAACAAACGCCATCCCGAGGCGATGTTGGTTTCGTAGCTTTCCTGCGCGCCGTAGATGTGGCCCTCGGCATCGCGGCAATTTTTTATCAGCGCCAGATCGCCGAGGTGTCCGTGTCGCCGCAGATAACGGCGCGCGTCGGGGATCGCCCGCAGCAGCAGCGCTTCCTGAGCGCGCTGGTACAACAAGAGCTCAAGCGGACCGCGACACTCAGGAGTCGCGCCTTCGATCAGCCCCGCTTCGGGAGCCTGCGGCAATGCCTCGTAGTTAAATGCGCCTCCGTTTTCCGTGAAGAAGTTTTCGAGAAAGAAGAGCCACTCGCCCGGACGGGTTTTTACGATGCGTCGGATCGCGTAGCGGAAGGCGTGGAAGACCCGGGAATGGCCTGGCCGGCGCGCGCGCGAAGCGGCCGACGCATCTGGACCGGAGGTTTCGGAAGCTTCGTCCGCAAATGCGGCGGACCAGCCGTCATCCTGCGACGACCAGTCCGCGCGTGCGGAAAAGCGGATCGCATACTCCGTCTCCTGTCCCAAAAGCCGGCGAAACTGATAAGGCGCGCCGGGAGTCGCCAGGGGACTATTCGCCGCCTTTGGGCACAATCGCGTCGGCCAGATATGCGGTCGGCGCGACCTGCGCTTCAGCGCGCACGCTGTCGACGACGCGCGCCAGGCGATCCGCAGCCAGATCGGCCGGCAATTCCAGAATGGATGGTTCCGAGCGGGAGTCGGCGTTGGCCGCGATTCCGGCAGGGGGCGTAATTCGTTCGTGTTCGTTCATCGTCCGTCTCCTGTGATGATTAGACGGCGAAAACGACCGGTGTCAAGCGGAACCGGCGGATTTTTCGCAGGTGCCGCGCCGGCCGTCAATACTTCAATTTACCGCGATACATCAGGCTCGCAGCGAGCCTGCGCGCCCGGGGATTGCCCGGTTCGAGCTCCCGGACTTCCGTGAGAATTTCGCGGGCTTTTTCCAGATCGCCGGCCAGCCGGTACAATTCGGCCAGATTCAGCAGGTTCGGAACGAAGCGGCGATCCCTCAATCGATAGCGCTCGCCGAATTGAATGCCCTTGCGCAGCGGCGCGCGTCCGTCGAGCAGATACGTCGCACGCACGCCATAAGATGCGACATACAGGTAGTGAGAATCCGCCGGCGTCAGCCAGGCGAGCGTTTCGTACATGCGAGACGACTCTTTGATCCGGCGCAGCCGACGATAGAGTCCGGCCATCAGCGGGTAGATCTCCGGATCGTCGTCTTTGAACGCCAGCGCCTTTTCAAACGCGTCCAGCGCCCCGGTCCATTCACGGGCCTCCAACAATCGCCGGCCCTTCTGTTTGAGATGGACGTAGCCCGGCGGCGGAACGATCTGCTCCGCCCGCATTTCCGGCGCCCGGTAATTCAGCGATAGGAGCGTGATGTCGTCCGACGGTCGTCCGGCCGCCAGCAGCCGTTTCAGAATCGCCGCAGGTTCGCCCGCGCCCTCCCTCACAAAATCCAGGAACAAATCGGCCTCTTCATTCAACTCCGCCGCATTGCCTCCCCGCAAATAGATGTCCTGCCGACCGTCGGAACCCATCACCAACACGTCGCCGGGCCGCAGCGCGACGACGTTAATTTGAAAAGGCCCCGGACCCGAGAGCATGCCGAATTTGCCGGCGACGAATTCATTCTCCGTGAGATAGCTGACCCGACCGTGACGCAGAAGCACCGGACGGGGATGCTCGGCGTTTACGAAATACAGCACGCCGTGGTGTTCGTCCAATAGCCCGCAGATCGCCGTGGCCATCATGCCGCCGTCGAACGAAGAGAATACGTCGTGTAGCTGATAAAAGCAATCGGCGAGCCAGGCCTCCGGCGATCGGTCGCGGTCGCCCAGCGGCGGTTCGAATCGGCTGACGATGGACTTAAAGACCGTGCCCAGCACGAGCGCGCCGCCCGCGCCCTGGATCGATTTGCCCATCGCGTCGCCGTTCAAGAAGGCGACGTAGTTTCGATTTTGCAGACGAATGCGATAGGCGGTCGAAAGATCGCCGCCGATTTCCACGCTCCACTTGCGAAATCGAAAGGCTTTTTTCTGGCGCGTTAAAATATCGACGCCGACCCTGGGGCTTTCCACGTGATTGCCGCCGAGCGGTTTGATCAAAAGCGAAGTCAGAAAATAATCGCCGTCCTGGCGCCGCTTGAGTTCTTTCACCTGGCGCAGGCTGCGAGTCAGAACGCGGTTCTTGCGATGAATATCGATATGCTGGCGCAACAGAATCGTGCGATATATGACGGCCGTGGCTCCCAGGGCAAGCACCGCCAGAAGCGGCGGCAGAAAGGCCAGCGGCAATTTCAGGGGCCAGCCGAAGATCATCAAGGGAGCGCTGTAGGCGGCGATGACGCCCAGGTTCATTAAACCGGAGCGCGGCTTCAAATTGATTAATACCGCCTGACCGAATATTAAGAGCGCCATGACGTACGGTTCGGCGATGTCGCCGACCCGGCTCATTAAGTACAGCTGCACGATTAGAATCGCGTGCCCGGCGGCCAGAAAAAACGGCAACACGTAGCGATGCACGAAATTCGGCCGCACAAAATACAGACTCAGCAGCGAAACATAAAACGCGGCCAGGGCCAGGTCGACGCGTACGAATAGATCGCGCAGCACCGGTCCCGAACGCGCGCCGACGAGATAATAATCCAGCCAGGAGAAAAGCGGCATGGCCACGCACATCACGAGCAACACCAGCGGATAGACTCTGCGATTCTGCGCGCGAAACAACGAGTTCAGGGCGCGCTCGTCCTGAAGGCGCCTGGGATTGACGGGTGCGGACCCTCGCATTGCCCGGACACCCTGCGGCTCCCCCTACCAGAGAATAGTAGAATTTTCGATTTCGCGCGAAATCAGGGATATTCGAGCATTACGCGACGTGAAAATATGCTACGTACTATCACGTAAGCCAGCAATCCGATCGGACCGAGCAGGAAGGTCAGTATTTGACATGGGGCGACAAACCACCGTTTGATCCCCAAACGTTCGGCGTCATGGCTCTCCCAGATGCCCACCATCAGGTCGAAACACAAATAATGCACCCAGCCAGCCAGCAGCATGTGCGGATGTTGAAAGAGGAGCGCCACATCCAGTAAAGATCCGAAGCCTCCTTCGGCCTGGCCGTTGTAGGCGACCATCAGGAACAAATAGAGCGCCGCGAAGGCCAGCGGCACCGCCAGGCCGAAGAGTAAAATGCGGGCCGCCCGGGAGGCGGGAAAAATCAGCAGCAGCGCCCAGGCGCCGAGAGCGAGATAGTTGGCGAGTTGAAAGATCGATTCGGCTTGCATCGCGTGAAGATTTCGGGCCCCCGCGTCCCGGCAACTCATTCATGCGTCGATTTATCCGGCGGGGTCGGGCCGGGACAAAAAGCTTGCTGGCGAAGGCGGGATCGCTGCACTGGCGACGTGCCTTCCGACCCGCCCTTCGCTTCGCCGACCAACAATTCGCAAGCGCCAATCGTTCTGCTCACGGACTTCGGCGGCCGGGACTGGTTCGTGGGCGTCATGAAGGGCGTGCTGGCGAGTCGGGCTCCGGGCCGCCCGATCGTCGATCTGTGTCACGAAGTAGCGCCAGGCGATCTGGAGGCCGGCGCCCTCATGCTGGAGGCGGCCCGCCCCTATTTTCCCTCCGGCAGCGTCTTTTGTTGCGTGATCGACCCGGGAGTCGGCACCGACCGCCGGGTGCTGCTGGTCGAGTATACGCGCGAAACAGGTGAAATACTATGGCTGGTGGGACCGGACAACGGACTGCTGGCGGCCGACCCGGCCCCTGGCAGGGCGCGTTATTTCGCCTTCGATGCGGACCGGCGTCCCGACATCGCCCTGCCCGACGCAAGCACCACCTTTCACGGGCGGGATATCTTTGCGCCGCTCGCGGCGCACATCGCCGTCAACGTCGCCCGCGGCAGCGCGACGCCTCCGCAAGAGCAAGCCCTGCAATTGCAGGCAATCGAAACGCTGGCGACGGAAATCCACGATCCGGTGCGACTGGAATCAACAGACGCAGCCCGCCAGTACTCTGCCACAGCTTCCGAAGAAGTGACGGGTCGCGTGCGCTACGTCGATCGTTTCGGAAATTTAATCACCGACTTAAAGTACGAGGACCTGGTCGCGGCCTATCCGGACGCGGCCCCGGGCGATTGGGAAGCGAACGCGGGTACGGGACGCGTTCGCGGAGTATCGGAATCTTATGGCGAACATGAGCGGGGAGCCTGTTTGTTGTATGTGGGCTCGCTGGGCTATCTGGAGATCGCCGTGAATATGGGCGACGCTTCGCGTAAACTGCAATGCGCCACGGGAGCGCCGGTCGTACTGCGCATGAACGCGCGGCCTTAAATCAATTCATGCCGATGCAAACGAATATCCACGTACTGCGCGACTCGCTGTATCTATTTGTCCGCGACGCCCTCGCCCTGCTGCGTCCGACGGTCTTTCTCATCTTCTTGCTTGGGATCGGTACGACCGGCTATTATACGATCGAAGAATGGGAGTTCATAGAGTCCCTGTACATGACGGTGATTACCGTAACGACCGTCGGCTTCAGCGAAGTAAAGCCGCTCTCCGATCAGGGCCGGCTGTTTACGATCGCACTGATTCTGGGCGGCGTCGTTTTTTACGGCCTGGCGATCGACGGCCTGCTCAAAGTATTGATCAGCCGCAGCTTTCGAAATTTGGTAGAAGAGGCTCGCATGCGCGATAAAATTCGGAAACTCAACGATCATCATATTATCTGCGGCGGCGGACGCATGTCTCTGGCCGTAGCGCGCGAACTGGAACGATCGAAGCAGAGCTTCGTCGTGTTGGATTTGAGTCCCGAATCTCCAGTCATGAAATTGCGCAAAGCGGGCAAAGTCGACTGGCCGGTGCTGGAACGCGACGCTTTGCTGGAGGAATCGCTGCTGGAAGTCTCCATCGACAGAGCGCGCAGCATCGCCTCGGTTCTGCCGACCGACGCGGACAATTTATTCGTGGTGCTGTCAGCGCGCCGGCTGAATCCGAAGATTCGCATCGAAACGCGCATCGCGCACGAGTCTTCGCGCTCGAAGATGCTGCAGGCCGGGGCAGACAAGGTCCTCAGCCCGTACGCCGTCAGCGGTTTTCAGATGGCCCGCAGCATGGCCAATCCCGAGGTCGACGATTTTCTGGAGATTATGATCGATCGCGCGAACTACGAATTCGAAATGAAAGTGCACGACGTCGGTCCGAACGACCCGCTGGTCGGCAAAAGTCTGCACGATTCGCACGTGCGCGACCAGGGCTTTCTGGCGATCGGGGTGCGGCTGCAGAACGGCCGCATGGTCTTCGTGCCCGATTCGCAATTCGAGGTACAGGCCGGTATGCAAATTTTGTTGCTGGGCTCCGGAAAATCCGCGCCGCTCTCCTGAGGCCGGCATTAGCTTGATCTTTATGCGCGCGCGAATTCACCGAATGATTCAAGACTTCTGCAATGCCAGATATACTATCCGACCGGCCGCGTTCGCCTCAGGATTTTCGATTTTCGTTTTCGTATTTATTTCGCACTGCAGCCTGTTTCAGCGCGTGGGACCCGCCGACTATCCGGCGCAGCAGGTCAAGCCGGAGTCGCTCGAACATGTGGAGGCCTACTGGATCGGCCACGCGACCGTCTTATTGCGCATCTATGACCGCTGGATTTTGACCGATCCGTGCTTCAGCACTTACCTGGGGCCGGTCAAACGTTTCGTGGAACCCGCCCTGCCCCCCGAAGCGCTGCCGGAACTGGACTGGGTTTTGATTTCGCACACCCACTTCGATCATCTCGATCGCGCGTCGCTCAAACGCCTGCCGCGCACGAAACGTCTGCTCACCCCGGCCGGCGGCGCGGTCTATATTCCAGGGGTCGCGGCGGAAACGATTTCGCCGGTTGAGGATGGCACGGTGGTCGAAGGAGACGGCGTGCGGGTGACCGCGGTGCCGGCCCAGCACTTCGGCGGGCGCATTCTAATCGACAATATCTGGGACGGCGAACCGTACACCGGCTACGTTATCCAGTACAAAGACGTTACCGTGTACTTCGCGGGAGACACGGGCTACAACGACACACTCTTCAAGCGGCTCGGCGCAGACTACGATATCGACATCGCTTTGATTCCCGTGGGGCCCAGCGGGGGCAACGGTTTGCTGCGCGAAGCAATCGGCAAGTACGTGCACGTCGATCCCTACGAGGCAGTGCAGGCCTTTAAGGACACCGGCGCCCGCTGGATGGTTCCGATCCATCACAGCACCTTCTATCGCCGCGGCGGTTCGGAAATGGAGATGATCCAGGACGCCATCGCGAAAAGCGAACTGCGCGAGCGCATCCTGCTGGTCGGCGTGGGCGAACGTCTGGCCTTCGACGTACGCCGCGCACGCATGGCCTATCTTTCGCGCGGCGAAAGCTGGCCCGGGCAAGAACCGGAGCTTTCGGAAGCCATGCGCGCGACGGGCGCCGCCGGAACGGATCAAGAAGAAGACACGCGAATGAACCGGGCTCCGGAAGATCTGAATTGATCCGATAGGGAAAGCTGAAACCATGCAATTGATACTGGGCAATAAAAATCACTCCAGCTGGTCCATGCGCGCAGGGCTGGCGGCGCGTTTCTATCGCGCGGCGAATTCGGACGATACGATCTCGGAGACGTTGATTCCCCTCTTTGAATCCGGTTATAAAGATCGCCTGCGCGAATGGGGGCCGACGGGACTCGTTCCGGTTTTTGTCGACGGCGATATTCGCATTCACGATTCGCTTGCGATCGCCCTGTATCTCGCGGAAAAAAGCCCGGAACAGGCCTGGTTTCCAGAGGAGACGGCGGCGCGAGCGCTGGCCCGATCGCTGGTCTGCGAAATGCATTCGGGATTCTTTAAGATTCGCAAATGGATGCCGGTCGATATTCGATCTACGCATCAGCTACGGGTTTCGGATGCGGAGGCAGCCGGTCTGGAATCGGAAATCGAACGCGTCTTTTCCATTTTCGCCGCCGCGCTGGCAAATTCCGGCGGGCCGTTCTTATTCGGCGCGTACGGACTTGCGGATATTTTTTACGCACCAGTCGTGACTCGTTTTCGGACCTATGGAGTTTCAGCTCCCGCGGACCGGGCTCCCGCAATCGAAGAGTACATGACGCAAGTCTTGAATCAAGCGGACGTCCGGGCCTGGTGCGAAGAAGCTCGAACGGAAGTTCATGTGATCGCCGATAATATTCTATTTCCGGAAATTTGATCGCCGATTATAAGAGCGCACGCACCCGCCGGCGCAATTCCGGCACGATTTGTTTTTCAAACCAGGGATTTTTTTTCAGCCACATCGTATTGCGCGGCGAAGGATGCGGCAGCACCATCATGCCGTCGCCGTACTCGCGATACGCTTTGACCGTATCCCCGAGGGTCTTTTTTACGCGGTCTTCCAGATAATAAGCCTGGGCATATTTGCCGATCAAGATGATCAGTTGAATGTCGGGCATGTATTTACGTAACTGCTTATGCCAGAGCGGCGCGCATTCCGGTCGCGGCGGAGCGTCACCGCCCCGAGCGTCACGACCGGGATAGCAAAAGCCCATCGGCACGATCGCAAATATCGACTCGTCGTAAAAGACTTCGCTGTCGATGGCGAGCCACTTTCGGAGGCGGTCGCCGCTGGGATCGTTCCAGGGGATGCCGGTATTGTGCACGCGGGTGCCGGGAGCCTGGCCCACCAGCAGGATGCGCGACTTTTTGTGCGCACGCACGACCGGTCGCGGGCCGAGGGGAAGATGTTGCGCGCAGACCGTACAGGCCCGGGCTTCTTTTAAGGTTCCAGATAAACTGCGTGCCGCCATAATTCGCTGACTTAGTCGCTCCCGGACCGCCGACGTTACAACAAAAATCCACGCACCTGACAAAACCTCCCGCTCCCGATCAAATACAGTCGGCCCCGCGGGTATGCTCGTTTTTTACATGACCGCAAAGCCGCGCCGCAAATACTCCGCCGCATGTCTCTGGAAAGTCTGCACGCCGACCTGCTCGCGGCGATATCCATCGCCAACGCCTGGGCCTGGGGGCTGCCGCTGATCGTGCTGCTCGTCGGCACCGGTTTGTTCTTAACCGTGCGCCTGCGCTTTCTGCAATTCACTCAATTGTGGCCCGCGTTGCGCCTGGCACTGATCGAGCGGCGGTCGAAATCCGGTGACGAACCCGGAGACATCACGCACTTCCAGGCGCTCATGACCGCGCTTTCGGCAACTGTCGGCACGGGTAATATCGTGGGCGTCGCTCTGGCGATCTTCGCGGGGGGCCCGGGAGCGCTCTTCTGGATGTGGATCACCGGCATCGTGGGCATGGCGACCAAGTATACGGAAGCGGTGCTCGCTGTTGAATATCGCGTAACCGACGACAGGGGCCGGATGAGCGGCGGGCCGATGTACTATTTAAGCCGGGGGCTGGCCGAACGCGGAATGCGCTGGGGCGGCGTCCCGGCCGCGCTCTTCGCCGTTTTCGGTACGATCGCGTCGTTCGGCATCGGCAATATGACCCAATCGAATTCGGTGGCCGGCGCTTTAGAAACCAGCTTCGGTCTGGATCCGTTGATCACGGCGGTGGCGCTGGTGCTGTTCACAGCGCTGGTCATCCTCGGCGGCATTCGTTCGATTGCGAAGATCACGCAGGTCATCGTGCCCTTTATGATTCTGGCCTACGTAGGCGCGAGCCTGATCATTCTCGCGCGCTTCGCGCCGCAGATTCCCGACGCCTTCGCTTTGATTTTCAAGCAGGCCTTTTCGCCCACGGCGGCGACCGGCGGCTTTCTGGGCGCGACCGTCGCGCAGGCGATTCGGATGGGAGTCAGTCGCGGAATCTTTTCGAACGAGTCGGGTCTCGGTTCTTCGCCCATCGCCGCGGCCGCCGCGCAGACCAGACATCCCGTGCCTCAGGCCTTAGTATCCATGACGCAAACCTTTATCGATACGATCGTCGTCTGTACCTTTACCGGTCTCGTAATCATCGTAACCGGCAGCTGGCAGAGCGGCCTGAAAGGCGTCGATATGACCCTGAACGCATTTCAGCTGGGACTGGGCGCGCCGCAAGTGGTCGCGGTCGCACTCGCGTTTTTCGCGTATTCCACGATTCTCGGCTGGAGTTATTACGGCGAACGCTGTCTGGTGTATCTCGGCGGCACACGTACCATTCTGCCCTATCGCCTGGTGTTTATTGCATTGGTGGGCGCGGGAGCGATCGGCAAAATCGACCTGGTCTGGGGGCTTTCGGATTTGTTTAACGCGCTCATGGCCCTGCCCAATTTGATCGGCCTGCTCCTGCTCTCCGGTGTGGCGGCGCGCATTACGAACGACTATCTAAAACGCGACAGCGCCGCGGCCGATTCCTGAGCTCAAAAGCTCGAATCAGAAGGCCGACCCAAAAGCTTGACATGAAAATCAGATGGGATTAAATCTCGTCCAATCGCCATGAACAATCGTGAACGTTTGAGCTACGCGGCTCCCAAAGATTCCCGCCTCAAGCGGGGGCTCATGGAGCTGATCGAAATCGCGACCGGCCGTCCGAAACTCGACCGGCTCTATAAGAGTCTCGATCCCGAATCTGATCTGAATATCTGGGAACAGATCGTGCAGGTGCTGGAAATCGACGTGGCCTTCGAGCAGGAGCGCCTCGACATTATTCCAGCCGAAGGCGAGGGACCGCTGGTTATCGTTGCGAACCATCCCTTCGGAGTGGTCGACGGAATCCTGATCTGTTATCTGGCTTCATTGCGCAGGCAGAAATTCAAGATTCTCACCAACAACGTGCTCTGCGCGATTCCCGGCGTGGAGCAGTATTTTTTACCGGTCGAATTTTCGGTCAGTCCCGAGGCGATCGATCTGAACGTGCGCACCCGCAAAGAGGCGTTGGCGAGCCTGGATCGCGGCGAAGCGATCCTGATCTTTCCGGGCGGCGCGGTCTCTACCGCGAAAAAACCGTTTGGCGTCGCGGAGGATCCGGACTGGAATCCATTCACCTCGAAGCTGATTCTGAAATCGAAAGCGAAAGTCGTACCGATCTTTTTCGCCGGCCAGAACAGTCGGCTCTTTCAGATCGCGAGTCATATCAATCCGGCCCTGCGGCTTTCGCTGCTCCTGAATGAAATCACGAACAAAATCGGCAAACGCATAGATGTCCGCATCGGCAACGCCATCGACCATACGGAGCTCGAGAATTTTCCGACCCGCCAGGAGCTGATGAACTATTTGCGCAATCACACTTATTCGCTGAAAGAGCAGGAACAGGAAAAGAAACGTCGCAAAAAGGCGCGCAAGAAAGCCGAACGTATCCTGCGCGAAGGGCTCGCGAAACTCAAGAAGCAGCTGGACGAAAAGAAAAACAAGAAATCGGCTTCGAAATCGCAAGCGAAGGCCTGATCGCGTTCGCAATACAAAGCTACCCGGCGGCGTTCAGCTGCGATAACGTTCGGGACGACGCAATTTCAGATAGGGCCGTTCGCGGCGAATGCGGCGCACGCGCTCATAATCGATGTCCGCGAAAATCAATCCGACTTCGTCGGAAGCCTTCACGACCAGTTCCCCGTCCGGCCCCGCCACCAGGCTCTGGCCGGCGAAAACCGCAGCTCCCTCGTGTTCCGAACCGACTCGATTACACATTGCAATATAACACTGATTGTGAAAGGCCTGCACCCGAATTTCCCATTCGAATAGCTCCAGGTTCTCGCCGCGCACATTCGCCGTGGGAATCACCACCAGCTCCGCTCCGTTTAAGACGCAACTGCGGACGCTTTCCGGCAAATGGCGATCGAAACAGACGACGACTCCCACCGAACCCGCCGCGCTGGCATACGCGGCGAAACCGCTTTCCGATTCGCGATAATAGTCCTGCTCATAGAACCCGGGCAGTTGCGCGATGTGAACCATATCCGTGACGCCGGCGATTGCGCCGTCCGCGTCAATCAGAGGCGACGAATCGTATGCATCTGCGCCGCGCCGCAAATACAGGTTCGCAACAACGACGCATTGATGCCGGCGAGCCGCCTCACGCAGCGCGCGCATTTCCGGACCGTCGAGCTCCATCAAATACTCGCGCGCGACGTCCCGCCGGGCGGGAGCGGCCGGGAAAAACGGACTGAACTGCAGCTCGGGAAAACAGACCAACTGCGCGCCCGCCCGGGCGGCCTCGTCAATCGAGCTCAGCGCCAGACTCAGATTGTCGGCGATGCTGTCCGATAGACGAAGCTGTGCAAGCGCCAGCTTTATCATAGCTGCGACTCCGCCGCCATCACGACTTCAGCTTGCTCGCCACGTATTTATTCAGCTCTTCCATCAGAAATTCGCAGATGACGAAATCGCGGCGACCGACCGGAGTCTCGACGAGCAGGCGTTTACTCAGCTCTGCCAGCTTGTAATTGATCATCTTGTCTTTGATTTTCGTATTCGTGTTTTTCGCGAGCATCACCAGCATTTTTAGCGATCCGTTGTTCACTTCGACCAGCTTCGTCTTCAGGTGCACTTCCAGAAAACGACGCAGCTGTTCTTTGAGATCTTCCAGTTCGGCCAGGCTCGCAGGTCCCGTGGGGATGTTTTGATTCGTCATTCGGGTTCGCCTTCAGTCTCCCAGAGCCATCGTCTCTTCGCGCGGATCCGCGCCGCCGACCAGCCCGCCGTCGCCTGCCAGATGCACGGCGCCGACAGCGCTGAAATGATTGTCAAAATCCGGATAGCATTCGATCGTATAACCCATCGCTTCGAGCGCGGCGGCCGCAGGTTTTAGACTCGCTTCGAGTTCCAGCACGCCCGGTAAATACTCGTGCGGCGCAAAGGCGTCCGGCCAGTTGCGCGAACGAAAGCGCGGCGCTTCGATGGCTTTCTGAATGTCCATGCCAAAAAGCGTGTGATTCAAAAACACCTGGACTAAGGCCTGAGTTTGCATTTCGCCGCCGGGCGTGCCGATGCTCATATAGAAGCGACCGTCGCGTTCGACCATCACGGCATGCGGCGTAATGCGCGGACGCTTGCCGGGAGCGAGCGCCGAAGGGTGCTCCGGGTCCAGGCGGAATTGCGTCATGCGAATCCCGAGCGTTAAGCCGGTATCCGGCACCATCGGCGACAGCGGGAAGTCACTGGGCGTAATCGAAACCGAATTCCCCTGACGGTCCACCACCGCCACATAGCTGGTATCGCGGCCTGCCTGACCGCGATTCGGTCCGAAATCGATGCGCGCCAATCCGGCGAGCGCGGAACGAGTGGCGTTGCCTTCGGCCTGGTTCGACAGAATCGCAACCCCGGCAGAAGCACGCTCCGCGGCCGGCGCGGCCTGCGTCTGCTTCTCGCTGCGCGCGTCGCCGGCGGGCGGGGTTTCGCCGAAAGCCCCGTCGGAAGTCATGAGCGCGCGACGGCCGGACGCATAGCCCGCATCCAGTAAGACGTCGACGGGCACGTCCACGACCGCCGGGTCGCCGGCGTACGCCTCGCGATCGGCCATCGCCAGTTCGATCGCCTGCGTGAGCATATGAATGTACTCCGGACTGTTGTGACCGGCGGACCGCAGCTCGTCGCGCATCGGCTCGAGAATCTGCAGCGCCTGCAGGACGACGATGCCCTGAGTCCAGGTCTGATTCGTATGCAGTCGGTATTCGCCGCCGTTCAGAGCGACTCTCAGAGGCCGCTCGAAACCCGCGCTGTACTGCGCCAGATCGGCGCGCGAAATCAGACCGCCCTCGCGTTCATGAAAATCAACGATCTTTTCGGCGATGGGGCCTGCGTAAAAATATTCCCGCACGGCCGCGAGCCCCGCCCGACGCTCGACTTCGCTTGCATAACCCGCGGCGGAGTTCGCGTAAGCGGCGCGCTCCGCGGCCGTCAGTTCCTCAAAGGTCTTCGCGAGATCCGGCAGGCGAAAACGATCTTTGTGATAGAGCGGTCGCCACCACTCGCCGTTCAGGAATACCCCCGCGTTGTACGGCAACAATATAGAAAAACCCAGCCGCTTATACAGCGGCATGTCGAAATTCCCGAGCATGGTCCGGTGTACGGGAAAGCCCTCCCGGGCCAGTCGCAGCGCGGGTGCGACGACTTCGGCGAAGCTTCGCGTACCGCAGTCCGCGAGCAACGCCGTAAAAACATCCGGCGAGGCGGGCACCAGCTGGGCGAGTATATCGTTTTTGGGCACGGCTTCCGTGTGGCCGCGTTCGCGAAACAATTCGATGGTCGCGCGGGCCGGAGCTTTGCCCGCGCCGATATAGCTGCGAATGCGTTTCGTGCGCGCGTCGTATACGAGCGCCGGAGCGACCCCCGGGAAACTGGCGGCCTCGCTGAATGTCACGTTTAACGCGAGAACGGCGGCGATCGCGGCGTCGCAGGCTGTGCCGCCCCCCCGGAGAATTTCACGGCCGGCCTCCGCCGCCCAGGGGGTTCCCGCCACAATCAATCCGCCGGCGGCGCGCACGGCGGGCCGACTGCGGCCCTGAGGATCGCTCCAGTCGGCGAAAGCTTCCGGATCGCGCGGGCCCGACGGCAACGCGAAATAGAGAACCAGCCCCAGAACGAAACCGGCCAGGAGCAAAAACAGCAGAAGTTTCTTTAGGGTTCGCATGTGTAATTCCTGTTAGCGACAGAAGCCCGCACGGGCGCAGGAATTTCCACGAAATTCATTGCGCCGGGCGGACTTTTTACTTGTAGCCACCGCCGGTCGCGATTCCTCTGAAATCGTGCAGGCGAAATCGATCGACGGAGTTCTCCAGAATCTCGCGGAGATCATCGAGTCTTCGCGCAAGAATCGCAATCGAGCCGGCTATTTCGCGGCTTTTTATTCGCGGTTGATTGTGCGCCTGCGCGACGCCGTCGCCGACGGGGGCTTCGAAGACGGGCAGCGTGTCGATCGCTTCACGATCGCCCTGGCGAATCGCTACTTCGAGGCCCGCGCGCTCTTCGAGCAGGGCGGGCGGCCGTCACCCGCCTGGGAACTCGCATTGGGCGCGAACCGCGATTTCTGGATGCTGGTGCCGCAGCACATCCTGCTGTCCTTGAACGCGCACCTGAACATGGACCTGGCCATCGTCGCGGCGAGCACACGGCCGCCCGGCGATCTGGCCGCCTTTCGCACGGATTTTGAGCGAATTCATCATAACATCTCCGACGTGCTCACCGACGTCATCGACGAACTCGCGCAAATCTGGCCCGCACTCGGGGCCCTGGGACCGCTGCTGCGCGGCCCGGAGCAAACCCTGATGCGCTTCAGTCTGACCAGGGCCCGCGAATTCGCCTGGGATCTTGCGGCCGAACTGGACGGCCTGAACGCCGCCGCCCAGGGGCCGATTCTGGACCGGCACGAACTGCAGATCGTCCGGGTCGGCGAAACCATTCGCAATCCGGGCCTGCTCAATATTCCGCTCATGACGTTGCGCCTGCTGGAGCGCGGCAACATCGCCGAAACAATCGAACTCTTGACCTGAGAGATTCCGGGGCCGCCACAACTGCGCGTCAGCGCTCGGTCAGCGGAATTTCGCTGTCGGTTCTCGCACACTCCGCGACAACTGGCATATGTCGGCACGTGCCAGTTTTCGCCTGTACTATATGGACATCTCCTATTTCAGCGGGAAGATGCAGGCCTATATGCGATACAAGCAAATCCCGCATGAGCTGGTACACATCGACTGGAAGATGATGACGAATCGCATCCTGCCCAATACGGGCATGATGCAGGTGCCGGTGATCGAAACCCCCGAAGGCGAATGGCTCCGCGACACGACGCCGATGATCGACTGGTTCGAGGCGCGCTATCCCAGGGGGCCGGTACTGCCGGCGGACGAATACCAGGCCTTCTTCTGCCGGTTGCTCGAAGATTACGCCGACGAGTGGATGTGGCGGCCGGCGCTGCACTATCGCTGGAGCTTCAAAAAAGATCGCGAATTGTACGGCCGGCGTTTCCTCGAAGATTTTATTTTTCATCCGCCCGGCACCCGGTGGTTGACGAAACGTTTTTTGATCTATCGCCAGCTGAAGACCTACGTGCGCGGTGACGGCGTCGACAAACGCACCCGGGCGCACGTCGAAGCGCAATATCGCGAGACCTTAAGTCAATTAGAAGCGATCTTAAGCGAATCGAATTTCCTGCTCGGCGATCGGCCGTGCCTGGCCGACTTCGGTTTCTTCGCGTCCATGTTCCGCCATTTCAGCATCGATCCGACTCCAGGCCGCATCATGCGCGAAGAAGCCCCGGCGGTCTATGCCTGGGTCGCGCGCTTATGGGACGCGCGACACAGCACGGTCGACGCCGCGGGGGATCGCAAGCTACAGCGCAAGATATCGAAAAAGCTACCGGGCAATCGCGATGCGGTAAAATGGTCGGCGAAGAGCGGCAAATTGCCGGCCGGCTGGGAAGCCGTATTGCGCAGCGCGGGCGCGACCTACCTGCCCTATCTGGCGGCGATGGCCCACGCCGCCGCGGCCGGACGCAAACGCTTTAACGTTACCATCGAAGGCGTGGAATACCGCAAGCTACCGGTAATTCCGTATCGCCTGTGGTGCCGCAAACGACTGCAGGATCATTTCGAAGCGCTTTCGGAAACCGCGCGTCGCAAAGTTACGACGACCCTGCGCGAATTCGGCTGCGATCGTTTGTGGGAAGGCGGCCAGGGTCTGCTCAGCGCCGAATTCGATCCGTTGCCGCACTGCCGGCCGCGGAAGGTCGGCGCATTCGCGCGCCTGTATCGATATTTCGAAGGCACCGCCTGGCATCGCGGCATTCGGCCCGACTGAATATCTGGAACACAATGGTCCTGGATCGTATTCTCATCCTGTTCATCTATTTCGGCGGCGGCCTGGCCGTCCTGTTCAGCATCGGTCAGTTTGTCCGACCGGGGATTGACACCCGCCGGACTGCCCTGGCCTTGTTCTTTGCATCGGTCGGCGTGTTCCAATTGCACGCAGCTCTGGTGCACTCGCGCGATATTCTCTTTGTGCCGCACCTGCTGTGGCTGAACGTGCCGGCGATCTATTTCTGTGGTCCGCTGACAGTAGCTTACCTGGAAGCGGTCAGCCAGAACAAGCCGCGCTTTCGCGCGGTTCACTATATCCAGCTGGTGCCCGGAATCATTGCGACGCTCGCAATCGCTGAGCTCTACGCGCTTTCAGCCGAAGAGAAAATTGCGATCATTCAGGAAGGGCCCCGCAATGCCTATCCGGCGCTTTTGCCAGTTGTATACACCATTGGCCTGGGCCTCGTATTGGGCTACGCGCTGATGGGCCTGCGCACAATCCTCTCTTTGTTGCGCGGCGAAGAGTCCATTGCCCAATATCGAGCTCCGCTGACCACACTGTTCGTTCTGTTCGTGGCTGTGTGCGCGCTGGGCAATGCGGCATATTTTTTAAAGTCCTATTTCCTGGTCAGAGTGGCTTTCGCTTCCGTGTCCGTGGTATTCATCGCACTCTACTTTTTCGGCCTGCGATATCCAGATTTGTTATTTCAGGCCGTCGAAGAGCTCCGTCGCCAGCGCTCCGCTGCGGATCGAATGAAAGGTATGGATCTGGAAGCCGTCCATGCCGGCTTGAAGCAGTTGATGGAATCCGACCGCGTGTACCAGGACGAGGACCTCAGCCTGGACGATCTGGCAGTCCGTTTGCAGATCAGTTCCGAACAGCTTTCCCGGTTTCTGAATACACAGCTCGGCAAAAATTTTAACGTGTTCGTCAACGAGTACCGGATCCAGGCCGCGAGCCAGCTACTGTGCGAAGATCCGAAGCGCACTGTTCTGTCCATCGCCTTCGCGGTCGGATTTAGTTCGTCATCCGCGTTCCACGAGGCCTTTCGTCGCTTCACGGGTACGACTCCCGGAAAGCTTCGACGCGAGAACGTTGCCAGCTCGCAAGAGACGTAATACCCGCCAAAAATTTCTCCAGAATTCGAGGCCACCGGATAACCGGATGCGATTATGCGCCGACTGCACTATGATCATCGATCATTGTGAACTGTTTCAGGCATATATTCGCAATCTGGATTCATTTCCGCGTACTCAGCGGGCTATTTCTGATCTGCACGCTCAGCGGATCGATCGCGAGCTGCTCGGTCCACCATCCGTTAGTGGGTGTATTTCCCGGAGATCCGGCGGACGATTCTACGCCGTTCGAGTTCCTTCTGCTGGCCCCGGGAACGACTTCGGTCCGAGCCTCGTCCTCTACGCCGGGAGCAATCATAGTAACCGACCCGGCCCACGGGGCGGCCCTCTGGTTACAGGCTGGCTCGCTGGCGGCCGTGCCGCATGGCACGCAGATCCCGGCGTGGCTGGATTCCTCCGGCAATGGCGGAGACGCGAGCAATGGCAATCCGGCAAGCCAGCCAGCTTATATTGGAGATGGGAGCGGGCCCAATGGGCAACCCGGAGTCCGATTCTCGGGCCCGGGTATCGGCGCGACTTTTTTGGATGGAAGTATTTCCGCAACCGCACACAAGACGATCTACGTAGTAGCAACGGATAGCGGGTCCCCCAGCTCATGCTGTTCGGGCATTATAGCTTTGAACGGCGGCGGACAGAACGGCGTGGTCATTGTCAATAGCGGCGGCAACCGGCGAGTCGGTCTGGACACCCATGGCGGCACTCTGACCTATAACGCCAACATAAGAGACCAACCACTCATCGCAACGGGGGTGTACGGCCCTGGGCGCTGGCAGATCTACGTGGACGGCACCAGCCGGAGACACACGACTTCCTCCCATGGTCAGAATGCAGGATCCTTCACGCTGGGCAGGCGCGGTGGCGGCAATCGCTACTTCATAGGGGATCTGTACGAAGTCCTGGTCTACAGCGGCGTCCACTCCGATGCCGACCGCGAACTCACGCAGTGCTATTTAAGTGGGAAATACGGCATTCCGGTTTCGCACGACTGTCCGCGAGCTCCCTAGCCAGCAGGGGAGATTTTATTCATTGCAAGAGACCGTCGGGCCGGGCCAACTGGAACCGATGCCGCTGGATCGTATTCTCTTTCAGTTTATTTACTTTGGCGGCGGCCTGGCCATCCTGTTCAGCATCGGCCAGTTTATCCGGCCGGGGCTTGATCAGCGGCGGATTTTCCTGGGATTGTTTCTGGCTTCGCTCGGCGTGATCCAATTGCACGCGGGTTTGATGCACTCCCGGGACATTCTATATGCACCGCACCTGTTGTTTCTGAACGTACCGGCCCTGTACTTTTGCGGTCCGCTGCTGGCCGCTTATCTGGGAGAGGTCAGCGAGAACGATTCGCGTTTTCGCGCAGGTCAATACCTGCAGCTTCTACCCGGCATCATCGCCACGGTGGCGCTCTCTACGATTTACACGCTTTCGGCCGACGAAAAGATCACCCTGCTCCAGGCAAAACCGCGCGAAACCTATCCGGTTCTCTTACCCGTCACATTCACCCTCGGCCTGGGGCTGATCTTGATCTACGCGACGATGGGCCTGCGTACGATCATCTACGTACTGCGCGACGCAGAGTCAGTCCGGGAATATCGGCGTCCACTGATCGCGTTCTTAGCTTTATTCCTGCTATCAGGCGCGCTCGGCAATATCGGTTATATTTCAGGATCCATTTTTTTAGTCAGGCTGGCTTATGTTTGCGTAACTCTTATGCTCATCAGCCTGTACTTTTTCGGCCTGCGGTACCCCATCCTTTTATTTCACGTCGTGGAAGAAATCCGCCGGCAGCGCTCGGATTTGTATCGCTTGAAAGGCGTCGACCTGAAAGCGATCGACAGCCGCTTGAAGCAGCTAATGGAATCGGACCGCGTATACCACGACGAGAACCTCAGTCTGGATGATCTGGCGGTTATGCTGCGGATCAGCCCCGAACAGCTTTCCCGGTTTCTGAACAAACAGCTCGGCAAGAATTTCAGCACGTTCATTAATGAATACCGCGTCCAGGAAGCGAGCCAGCTACTCCTCAAAGATCCGAAACGCACCGTCCTGTCCATCGCCTACGCGGCCGGATTCAATTCCCCTTCCGTGTTTCACGAAGCCTTCCGGCGCTTTACAGGCACGACTCCCGGGAAATATCGGCAGAGCGCTCGCACCCCGCAAGACCCGTAATACCGGCCGAAAATATCTCTCCGGATTTCGGATAAATCGGAGAACCGGAGGCAATCTTTCGCGGGGTGAATTATGATCATCGATCATCGGGGGAATTGTACCGACATACTTTTCAAATATGCCGCCAGAACACGCGCGGCACATTTATGACAGACCCATACCAAAATCGCCGCCCGTGCTTCCTCTTCGCCTGTTTTCTCAGCATCGCCTCGCACGCAGCCTGTCTGCCGACGGACTGTGTCAACACTGATGCCGGCTGCCATCCAGCTCTCAGTCTGATCTACACTCAGGGGGTGTGTGCTCTGGATCGGAATCAAATGATCCAGCCGGAGAACTTCGCAGCTGTGCAGGCCGAATTGCAGGCACAGGCCGCGCTTGGTTCCCGCGGAACCGCGTTACTCTCAACAATTCCTGCTCCACAAACCGGCACTGGTAAATGGGCTGGTGGCACTCTGGCACCGAACGGATTGATCTATGGAATGCCAAGAAATAGCGATGATGTGCTGGTCATTGATCCGAACACGAACGCTGCCACAACAATCCCGACCGGGACCACAGGCGGTCTCAAATGGTCCGGCGGCGTTCTGGCATCTAATGGGATGATCTACGCGATTCCGCAAAACAGCAATGACGTGCTCGTCATCGATCCGAACACAAACACTGCCAGTACGATTCCAACAGGCACAGCGAGCACAAGAAAGTGGCGGGGCGGGGCTCTGGCCTCCAACGGGATCATCTACGGGATTCCCGAAGACAGCAATGACGTGCTGGTCATCGACCCGGACACAAATACCGCCAGCACGGTTCCAGCTGGCACCGCCGGCACAGCCAAATGGCTCGGTGGGGTGCTTGCCCCGAATGGGATGGTATACGGGATTCCGTCGGACAGCAATGATGTGTTTGGATTCGACCCGAGTACAAACACCCCAACGATTGTTCCGACAGGGACAAGCGGCACGACGAAGTGGGCTGGTGGCGTCCTGGCACCAAATGGTGGAATCTACGGGATTCCGCTCGATAGCAATGACATACTCGTCATCGACCCAAACACAAATAGCGCCAGCACCGTTGCATCAGGTGCAACTGGCGCAAAAAAGTGGTCTGGCGGCGTTCTGGCACCCAATGGGCTGATCTACGGGATTCCGCAAGATAGCAATGACGTACTCGTCATCGATCCGAACACAAACACCGCTGCTATGATTCCTGTAGGTTTACCCGGCACGGAGAGGTGGGTTGGCGGCGTGCTCGCTCCCAATGGGTTAATCTACGCGATTCCGCGCTCCAGCGACGACATTCTCGTCATCGACCCACAGAGCAACGGCAGGCTCTGCGATTCGCTGATCACCAGCGCGTATTGGAATAAACGATAGCTCCAGAAGCGCGTACCGCCGGTGCGATGAGACCGATCGGAGAATCGCCAGTCAAGCGGCAGCGGCACAATGGGAATTAACAACCCGTACCGTCCGGCCGAAAATATTTCTCCGGATTTCGGACAAATCGGAGAACCGGAGGCAATCTTTCGCGGGGTGAATTATGATCATCGATCATCGGGAGCAGTATTCAGGACATGCGCATTCAATCAAACTCTCATCCGTTCCAGTGCAAGCGCGCAATGGTTCGGCATCTGGGATTCGTCGCCGCGTCGGCTTTTCTGGTTCAGTGCTCGGCCCTGTTTCCCACTGACGACAATAACGATGCGCGCGCCGCATTGCTACTGTTGCTGAGTGTCGGTGCGTCGTCGAACTGCACGCCCACCCTGATGGGCGGCGCAATCCAGGGATGCAGCCGCCCGTTAAACCTGAGCGGCCTGGTCTCCACCCCCGCAGGTCCGCCGCAGGGCACGGGAACCTTCGGTGATATTGACGCCACCGGCAACGCCGCGCGATTCAGCGGTCTACGTGGCATTACCAGCGACGGGACGGACCTATATGTGGCCGACGGCAGCAATCACAAGATACGCAAGATTGGAATCGCAACGAAGGTCACGACCACATTCGCGGGTACGAAAACCCCCTCCGGTGGTACCGCGGACGGGATCGGCGTCGATTCGCGATTCAATACCCCCACCGACGTCACCACCGATGGGACGAACCTGTATGTGGCCGACCAGAGCAATAACAAGATCCGAAAGATTGAAATCGCCACCGCGGTCACGACCACACTCGCGGGACCGGCACCTGGGAGCGCAGCCTCCGGTGATACGGACGACACCGGTAACAGCGCACGTTTCGATCAGCCGCATGGAATTACCACCGACGGGACGAATCTATATGTCGCCGACCTCGCGAATAACAAGATACGTAAGATTGTGATCGCCACCGGAGTCACGACGACAATAGCGGGACCGCCACCAGGGAACACAGCCTCCGGTGATACCGACGGCACCGGCAACGCGGCGCGATTCCGCTTCCCGGCCGGCCTGACCACCGACGGGACGAACCTTTATGTCAGTGACATGGGCAACAATAAGATCCGTAAGATTGTGATCGCCACCGGGGTCACGACGACGCTCGCAGGTCCGGCACAGGGTGCCACAACCGCCGGTGATGCCGACGGCACAGGAAACAGCGCGCGATTCAACAGTCCATTCAATCTGACCACCGACGGGGAGAATCTTTATGTCGCCGACACCGACAATCACAAGATCCGTAAGATCGTAATCGCCACCGGGGTCACGACGACAATAGCAGGCCCGGCACAGGGTAGCACAACCTTCGGTGATACAGACGACACAGGCAACGCTGCGCGATTCAGGCAGCCGTTTAATGTGACCACCGACGGGACGAATCTATATATTGCCGACGCCAGTAATAATAAAGTACGTAAGATTGAATAGATTTGGGACGGTTCCCAGAACCAGAAGGAATCCGACGCTCTAAGAAAAACAGGACCAGACGGACCGGATGGCGAACATTTCTTACGATGGTATACAAAATCGCATTAGACAAAGGGCATCACGGGGCGTATTTTACTCGATAGAGTGAAGTGCTCAGCCAATGAAACTCTGCGTACCGCGCTGCGCGACTATTTCCGACCGGCGACGCTCGCGGGCTGGTGCCTCTTCTTTTCGGGGTTGGTGCTGGTCGTGTACGGTCTCGCCTTCTGGATCTTTCAAACGAATCCGGGCGACGAGCCAGGGGACTATCAGTTTCTCAGCCGCCTGATAAAATCAAATCTCGCGGGATTTTCCGGTCTCTTCGGAGCCCGGCTGGCTTTCACAGTCTTTCGTATCTATTATCGGGATAGCATCCCGCTCGCTGCAGCCGCCTCGTTGGTCTGGCTGGCGCTAATTGCCGGCACCGGAATCGGCGTGGGGGTACACCTGGCCGTCCAGGTGATCTGGCCGACGCTCGCTCTGTTAGGAGCCAGCTCGGGCCTGGCGATCGCGGGAGCGACCATGCTGACCGGCGGACTGCTCGGAGTTCCCGTGCTGCGCTTCTGGTTCGCGGGTCTCGCAAGCGACCTGAAGGCCCCGGTCTCATCGAAGCCCGCCCCCCAATTCCTGGAGTTTCGCAGCGAGGGTCGCGGCATCCAGTTGCCGGTCGCAGATCTGGTATATCTGGAAGCCCGGGGCAAACGCGCGCTCGTGCACACCGCGGATCACTCACATCTCGTGGCGGAGACCCTGAAGGCGCTACTCGGCCGCCTGCCGGCCGACGAATTCGTGCGCATTCACAAAAGTTTTGTCGTGAATCTGAATTGTGTCCGCGAAGTCAGCCGCAACCACAACGGCGGCACGCTGGCTCTGAAAGATGCGGACGATTCCCGATTGCCGATTGCGCGCACGGCGCTTGTGGCGCTGGATCAAGCGCTGAATCAGGCGCGTCGTTGACTCCCCCAGGCGCGCGCCTGGCTCCGACCGCATTTTTTACGACCGCCGTCCTCCCACACGGGGACGTCTCTGTGTGCATGAACATCACGCTGACCGGCGCTTCCGGATTTACCGGACGCTACATCATCCCAATTCTGAAAGATCGCGGCCATTCCGTCACGGCGCTCTGTCGCTCCGAGGCATCGGCACGCCTGGCCGCCGAAGCCGGCGCGATCGGCGTAGTCTGCGATTTTTACAATCCAGAACAACTCAAGGCCGCGTTGATCGAGTCGCAGGCCGATGCGGTCGTGCACGCCGCCGCGCGCCTGGACTTCTTCGGCCCGTACCGGGATTTCTATCGCGACAACGTGGAGCTGACTGAGGCGATGCTTGCCGCCGCCCAATCGACAGGAGTGCGCACATTCATACAGCTCGGCGCGGCCGCAGTGGTTATGGATCGCAAACCGAAAACGATGCTCGACGAAAGCGCGCCGATTCCCGAGAATCCCGCGGGCGCTTACGGCACGACGAAAGCGCTCGCTGAAGGACGCGTGCTGGATGCCCAGTCTCCGAAAATGCGCTGCGTGGTGCTCCGGCCGCCCTGGATCTGGGCCGCCGAGGCCCCGGCCTTCGATGAGGTCGCGTCGGCGGTTCGCTCCGGGCAATTCGTCTGGGTGGCCGGCGGGGATTACGAAATTTCAACGGCTCACGTCACGACCGTCGCGGGAGCGATCGCAGCGGCGCTGGAGAATCCGCGCGCACAGGGCGTCTATTTTATCGCGGAAGAAGAGCCGATTCAATTTCGCCGCTTCGTAAGCGAACGCATCCTCAAACCACGCGATATTCGACCGCCCCGGCTTTCAGTGCCGCGCTGGTGCGCGCGGCTGTCCGCGACGATGCTGGAAGCGATCTGGAAACTGCTGCGTCTGCGCGGGCGGCCCCCGATCACGCACATCATGCTCGATCTCATCGGCAACCAGTTTACGTTGGATACAGCGAAAGCACGGCGCGAATTGTTTGTGACGAAGGCGGAGGCTGGGTCGCGATAAAAAAGCAATTCCACCATCACAACGTTTCAGGAGGCACAAACGCTGTGACGGCGCCTCAAGAAGCACGGCCACCGTCGCGGCGTTTCAAGAAGCACGGCCACCATCACGGCGTTTCAAGAAGCACGAACGCCATCACGGCGCTTCAAGAAGCACGAACGCCATCACGGCGTTTCAAGAAGCACGAACGCCATCACGGCGTTCGAAGCGCTTCGAGAGAATGAGGTGGCCGGCGGAGCTTGTGGATTCTTCGAGCATCCCTTCGTCGTGCAGCTGGAACACGAGATGACGAACGTCGCTCGCGCTGAGGCCAATCGTGCCGGAGGCCCATTTCGAAAAATCGTCGATTTCGATCGACGCGCCTTTGTAGGTCCGCTCGGCGCGATTCGACTTCGCATACGAATACAGGGCGCCGATCACCATATTCTTGCGATCCCGAGTGAGCAGATCGGAAATGATCTGATTGGTGTCGCGAAGGCGCGCCGTGAGAATCTTGAGCAGGTGTTTGGCGAAGGAATTATTCTGGTTGATTAGGTTCTCGACGACCTGGTCAGTCAGCGCGCAGACCAGCACGTCGGTCTTGGCGATCGCCCGGGCGCTGCGCGGTTCTTTGTCAACGATCGCCATCTCGCCGAAGATATCGCCGGCTTTGATATGCATCAGCGATTTGTAGGCGTTGGCGACCTTCTTCAGGATTTCAACTTCGCCGGAAATGACGATGAACATATCGTCGCCGGAATCGTTTTCGTCGAAAATAACGTCCTGGGCTTTGAAGCGCTGCCCGTGTTTGGCGATGAATTCTTCTTTTAGCTGCATGCTGATTTCCTGAATCGTGTGCCGGCGGTCAGCCCCGGCGGGAGAGCCGCGATGGGCGCCCCGTGTGCTGTTTTAGAATTAGACGAATCCAAACGCCGGCTTGTTCCGGGGCTGCGGTTGCTCTGATTCGGCGGACTGCTGCTCCGAGAACTCCCACCCCGGAACGCGGCAGCCCAAAACAGAACGAACGTTCTTGCTACTCCAGCCCGCCAGTAATAAAAACAGAACGTTCGTTCTGGTTTATCCGGCCACCTCCCGAACAGAACGTTCGTTCTGGTTTGGATGGCAGGTGCCCGCTTATGCGACATAATCCAACCAGCTTCTCCCGCCGATTTTCCCTGGCCGCCGTCGCTCAGGCAAGCAGAATTAGCGATGTTCCGCCTTCAGATCGCGAGTCATCAAATCGTGGATCGCCGTTTTCACCGGCTTGTTTTCAAATAGAATCTGATACACCTGCTCCGTCACCGGCATATCGATACCCGCCTCCACCGCGATGCCGCGAATCAGACGCGTCGTCTCCACGCCTTCCGCCACCGCCGTCATCCCGCCCAGAATTTCTTCCGCGCTCTGGCCCTTCGCCAGATGCTCGCCCACATAATGATTGCGACTCAACACCGAAGAGCAGGTCGTAATCAAATCGCCCATGCCCGCCAGCCCATAAAAGGTCTCCGCGCGAGCCCCAAAATGGGTCCCAAATCGAATGATTTCCACCAGCGCCCGCACCATTAAGGCCGAGCGGGTGTTATCGCCCAGTTCCAGGCCGTCGACAATCCCCGCCGCGATGGCGATGATGTTTTTCAGAGTGCCGCCCAGTTCCGTACCGGTCACATCCGTATTCGTATACACCCGAAAATAAGGCGTGCTGAAGTATCGTTGCGCCTCGCTCGAAATCGCTTCGTTCGCCGAGGCGATCACCGTCGTCGCCGGTTTGCCCGCGGCGATCTCGCGCGAAATATTTGGCCCCGAAAGAATCGCAAATCGGTCGCGATAGTCCGCCGGCAAACGCTCCGCCAGAATTTCAGAAGTCCGGCGATTCGTCGCCGGATCGAGGCCCTTCGTCGCCGATACCAGAATCGGACGCGGCTGGTCGCCGCCATCCCCGGATGCGGGCAGAAACGTACCCAGGCTATCCACAGTTTGTCCATAAAACGCCGAGGCCACGACCAGTAAGATCAATCGGGCGCCGTCTATCGCTTCGCCCAGATCCGAAGTCGCCCGAATCGTCGGCGGCAGCGGCACCCCCGCGAATAGAGAAGCGTTCTCGTGTTTGGTGTTGATTTCGTCTGCGATGCGCGCGTCGTGCGCCCAGATCACCACGTCCGATACGTTTTCCGCGAGCACCTTCGCCAGGGTCGTACCCCATGCGCCCGCACCGATCACTGCTGCCTGCATGCCGATTTCTGGTCGTCTGCACGCCGAATGTAAACAAAAATATAAGTTGACAGTCGGAAAAACTGCGCAAGATAGAATGTCGTGCGTACGATCCTTATCGCGCGCACGCCGACCTGTCGGAATTCGGTATGCGTTTCCAGAGCGAAAAGATCCGCAGCTTACGCGAAAGCCACAACTGGACGCGTAAAGAGCTGGCACAGCGCATCGTCGCTACGGGTCATTTCAGCGGATTTACTCATCAGCGGGTGGAACAGCTCGAAGAGTCCGATAACGCGTCCCATCGAGTAATCTGCGCGCTCTGCGAAGTCTTCGAGTGTCGACCCGGCGAATTCTTCTGCAACGACGACCGCTGATCGCTGGCGGACCTGCAGCGCTTGCTCAGCGGCAGTCGGGATTGATGCTTTCCACGTAGGTCGGCGCAAGACCGCCCGCGCCTTTCGAACCGGCGAAGTTTTTGCCGGCCGGATAGCGTTCGGCCACCATGCGTTTCCAATCGCGCGTAAACCGGCGGGCCAGCGGCAAATAGGTCCAGTGCCACCGCTCTTCCAGATAGCCGGCTTTGCGACCGGCCGTATAGGGCTGGCAGAAACCAAAACGCCCCGCATTCGCTACCATCCAGTCGTAGAGCACTTTCCCCTCGCCGGATTTATAGTACGAATTCGTAAGCTTGTTCACGTCAAAATCGGTGCCCCAGTGATGGCGCGACGTGCCCGGCATCGAGGAATATTCGAGAATCTTCAGCGCGCGTTTTTCCGGATCGGGGATGCTCTCGTTGAGCTTTTTGCCGCCGACTTTGCGACTCCCGTTCCACTTCGCTTCCCAGATGCCCCGTTGCGCGCGAAAATTGCGAGTGCCGGAGGTAATCCAGAATTCCGGAGTCACGTCGTTTGGATCTGGATGTTCTTCCTGAAACGCGGCGTACATCTTCGCCAGCGCCTGGGCCGCCTCTTTGCGCAGGTATATGGTCCTCCCGCGCGTCGGAATCGACAGTCGATCCAGACGCACGAATAGCGGATGCGCGCCCGGATCAAAATCCCCGAGCAGATAGACGACCGGCGGCGTGGGACCGTAGTAGTCCAGATTCGGATCATCCGGGGACGGTTCGGAACCGGGCCCGCAGAGCGGGAAAACCGTGAGAATGATACCGAAGGCGAGAATCGAAGAATGGTGCTGCATCACGACTGAAAAAGCCGACCCGGCTCAAAAGCGCAACGAATAGCCGAGGCCCACTCGCGAGTCGAGACCGTCGCGCCCGGCTCCGAGAATCTGATCGCGCTGGTCTAACGGAGCCTGGTCGGCGAAGAGCGATACGCCGGACGCCCCGGACTCCGAGTCCGCGGGATCGAGCAGCAATGCAGTACTGACTTCGGCCGACAGAAAGGCGGCGTGAATCAGCTGTACGAGATAGATGCCGCCCAGCAGCTGTACCGACTGCTGCTGACGCTTTACGTTGCGCGAATAGGTTTCCGAACGGCGCGAAGTTTCGAAGTACACGACCGCCGCCGCGGGAATGCCCGCACCCGGCAGGAGCGGCACGAGAAAACTGGTATCCGTGAACGATGTGTAGTCGTTGCGAGACGAAAGTGCGATGCGGCGTAGATTATAAGAATTCACTGCGGCGAAAGCGAAGAGGCCGCTATAAGCCGTACCCATGACCGGCTGGTCGGCGTAAAACTGGCCCCAGCCTGGCAATATCGCCGAGCGCCACAAAGCGCCCCAGCGATCAATGCGCACCGCCTCCGATTCATCGGTCTGATTTTCGGCAAGCTCCTGCTCTTCTTTTTCGGCCGCCTCTTGATTCTTGCGCAGCTCTTCTTCGCGCGCCAGACGCTCCGACTCCGCCCGGGCCCGGCGCTCGTAATCCTGGAAGGCCGCCGCGTACTGCTGGCGGGCTTCACGGGCTTCGCGACGCTGCCGCTCGGCTTCGCGCGCCGCGTTTTTGGCCGCCTCTTGCTCTTTCTGTTTTGCCAGCTCCGCCGCCTTGCGCGCGCGCTCGGCTTCGAGTGCTTTATTGCGCTCCGCGTCCCGGGCCGCCTGTTGTTTGCGTTTTTGTTCGGCGATCAACCGCGCGCCGAGACCGGCGTCGTATACAATGCGACGAATCGTCGATTTATTGACGACGCGCTGCTGACCGTTGGCAGTTTTCAGGACGATGCGCTTCTGGTCCTGCGAAACGATGCGCCCCTCGATGAAGGTTCCGTTTTTCAGCTGGATGACTTCCGCCGTCAGGGATGCGGGCGCGATGAAGAGCGCGAATGCCGCCGCGGCCAGCGCGGCGCAACCCGCCAGACGACGCGGCATTCGTTGCAGGGACGAAAATCTTGATTTTTCAGACTGCATTCTCACTGATCGCTTCCTCAAACCGTCGGTGCCACTCAGGCCCGGCCCCGATCGAGCCGGAGCACGCGAAGGAGCGCCAAAAATCCGGCATTCTTTGTAACCCAACCGACTCTTATCGATACCAATAGTAGACGGACGGGACCGCCATAAAAAAAGGGCTCGCCTGCTCTCTTTTTTTCGACGAATTTCGCCTAAAAGAAATCATTTTTCTTGCTTCTGATCCGACCGACCGCATGATCCGGAAGTCCGCGGAGCGCGCGGACCCGCGACAGCCGGCAGAAAGGTCCAGGCAGTCAGTCGCAATCGGAGTACAAACATTCATGTCCGAAGAAGAAACCAGGTCCACTGAAAATAACCAATCGCCGCATTTGAAAATCGCGGAAGAGGAACCCCTCGTCCAGGTAAGCGGCCAGCAACTGGAATTGCTGACCAAAATGTACCGCGAAATGCTGCTGATCCGCCGCTTCGAAGAGGCCACCGCGAAAGCGTACGCCCAGGGCAAATTCGGCGGTTTCTGCCACCTCTATATTGGACAGGAAGCCGTGGGCGTGGGTTCGATTAATACGCTCAAGGCCGGCGATTATGTGGTTTCGACTTACCGCGACCACGGCCATGCGCTGGTGCGGGGCCTCGATCCGCGTTCTTTAATGGCCGAACTCTTCGCCAAACGCTCCGGCATCGTAAAGGGCAAAGGCGGTTCCATGCACTTTTTCGACAAAACGAAGAATTTCATGGGCGGTCACGGCATCGTCGGCGGGCACGTCGCGCTGGCGACCGGCATCGGCTGGGCGATTCGTTATCGAAAAACCGACGACGTGTGCATCTGCTTCTTCGGCGAAGGCGCGGCGAATATCGGCGCCTTTCACGAGGGCCTGAACCTGGCGAGCCTGTGGAAGCTGCCGATCGTCTTCATCTGCGAAAACAACCACTACAGCATGGGTACCCCCGAGTATCGCGCGCTATCAGTACAGGACGTGAGCATTCGCGCCGTGGCCTATGATATGGCCCGCGATCACTTCGAGGGCGACGACGTGCTCAAAGTCTATAACCACGTAAACGAATTCGTGGAACGGGCCCGGCGCGGCGAAGGACCGGCGCTGCTCGAAATCAGCACCTATCGTTTCCGCGGGCATTCGATGTCGGATCCGGCGAAGTATCGTTCGAAAGAAGAAGTCGAAATCTATAAGAAACGCGATCCGTTGACCCGCACCGCGCGCGAATTGGAGTTGAGCGGCGTGCCCGAAAAAGAGATGTCGCGCATGGAGGCGGAAGCCCGCGAAATCGTGCGCGAATCGCTGGAATTCGCCGAGAACAGCGAAGCGCCGCCGGCGTCGTATCTATATACGGACGTGCTGGTTTAGTGATTTAATTCAGACGAACGGATCAAACGAAACTATGAGTTCAACCAAACTGAGTATGCGCGAAGCCCTGCGACGGGCGATGGTCGAAGAAATGGAACGCGACCCGGACGTCTTTTTGATGGGCGAAGAGGTCGGCCACTACCAGGGGGCCTACAAGGTCAGCCAGGGAATGCTCGAGCAGTTCGGCGAAGGGCGAGTCGTCGACACGCCGATATCCGAACAGGGATTCGCGGGCCTCGGAGTCGGCGCCGCCATGTGCGGTCTGCGGCCGATCATCGAGTTCATGACCTGGAATTTCAGTCTCGTCGCCATCGACCAGATCATTAACAACGCGGCGAAGATGCTGTACATGTCCGGCGGGCAGTTTCCGATTCCAATGGTCTTTCGCGGACCAAACGGCGCCGGCGGCATGTTAAGCGCGCAGCACAGTCAGGCGCTGGAATCCTATTACGTGCATTGCCCGGGGCTGATCGTGGTGATGCCGGCGACTCCGAAGGACGCCCTGGGGCTGCTCAAATCCAGCATTCGTAACGACAACCCCGTGATCTTTATGGAATCCGAGATCATGTACAATTATATGGACGAGGTTCCCGACCACGAGTATCTGATTCCTATCGGCGAAGCGGATATTAAACGACCGGGTTCGGATCTGACGATTGTCACCTGGTCGCGCGGCTATCATTTCGTTTTAGAAGCGCTGCCGGAAATGGAAAAGGCCGGCATCAATCCGGAGATCGTCGATCTGCGAACCGTCCGACCGCTGGACGAGAAGACCATGTTCGAGTCCGTGCGTAAAACCAACCGCGTATTGATCGTCGAAGAGAGCTGGCCACAGGCTTCGGTCGGTTCCCACGTCGCGGATTTGATTCAGCGCAACTGCTTCGATTTTCTCGACGCGCCGATTTTACGCGTGCACCAGGAAGACGTGCCGATGCCCTACGCGGCCAATCTGGAAAAGGCGAGTCTACCGACGACGGAAAAGATCATGGCGGCGGTGCAGCAATTACTGCAATAGACCGAAGCGGCTCGCCGTAGCGGCGGCCGGACGGTCGCGAAACGCGAGTCCTGCCCGATGCGGCTAAGATATCCAAAAAGATAAGGTAACGAAATTATGGCGGTCATCATCGAACTCACCCAGCTCTCCCCGACTATGGAAGAAGGCACTTTCGTAAAGTGGGTCAAAAATAAAGGCGACGCGGTGGAACCAGGCGAAGTGCTCGCCGAAGTCGAAACCGACAAAGCCGTTATGGAGATGGAGTCGTACGACGAAGGCATTCTGCTCGTGCAACTGGCCGGCGAAGGCGATCGCCTGCCGGTCGGAGCGCCGATCGGCATTGTGGGCGCGGCCGGCGAAGAAGTCAGCGACCTGATGGCCGAAGCGGAACAGAAGCTGGCCGCCGCGAAATCCGGCGTGGCGGCCGGCGGGGAAGCGGAGATGCCGGCCCCAGGCGCGGGAGTCCCGGCCGAACCCGCCGCATCTGCGGCGGCGCAAGCCTCACCGGCCGCTGCGACAACCGCTTCGCCTTCGCCTGCTCCCGCAACGACAGAAGCGGCGCCGGCGGCGACAATGGTCGGCGACGCGCATCCCGATCGCCCGATTCCCACCGAACGCAAGAGCTCTCAGACCGGCGGCGACAGTCGTTCGATCCATCGCAGCGGGCGCATTCTGGCGAGCCCGCTCGCACGGCGTATCGCCCACGAACACGGAGTCGAACTCAGTCGAGTCAAGGGCTCGGGGCCGGGCAATCGCATCACGAAATCCGACGTGAAAGAATATATGCGCGTCATGAACGGCATGGGCGCGGGTGGCCAGGGCGGCGCGGGGCTTGCTCCGACCCGACCGGACAAACGAGTCGAGATCAGCGGCATGCGCAAAGTCATCGCCGAGCGCCTGCACGACGCGAAAAACAATATCCCGCATTTTTATCTGACTCTGGAATTCGACGCGGAGCCGATGGTCGGGCTGCGCAAGAATTTGAACGGCGATCTGGAAAGCGCGCACAATCCAGATGAAGACGAAGGCAAGCCGCCGCGCGTGAGCTACAATGATCTGATCGTCAAGGCCTGCGCGTTGACCCTGGCGAAGCATCCCACCTGCAATTCCTCCTGGCGCGGCGATCATATGCTGCAGCACGGCCGCGTTGACGTCGGCATCGCCGTTGCGATCGACGGGGGCCTGATCACGCCGTACGTTCGCAACGCCGACCAACTGCCGCTGCTCGCGCTCGCCGCGAAGATTCGCGAGCTGGGCAAGCGGGCCCGCGACCGCAAGCTGAAGCCCGAAGAGTACACCGACGGCACCTTTACGACTTCAAATCTCGGCATGTTCGGTGTGAGCAATTTCTCCGCGATCATCAACGAACCCGAAGCGGCGCTGATGGCGATCGGCGGACTCATTGAAAAGCCGGTTGTGCGAAACGGCGAACTGGTCCCCGGTAAAACCATGACCGTCACTTTGAGCTGCGATCACCGCGTCATCGACGGCGCGGAAGGCGCGCGCTTTCTCGAAAGCTTCCGGAATTTCGTCGAACATCCGCATCTGCTGCTGGTCTGAGTCGCGACAACAGAGCGCGATTATTCGCATTGACAGCGCCGGGGCCGCTCCAAGCATTCCCGGCATGAGTTTTCACAAACGTTTCTCCGTTTCCTGTCGTGCGACGATTACGCTGGCCGGCGCGTTTTGCGTATTCGTCGCGGCCGCGGCGTGCGGACCGGACGTGCCCCAGCAACCTACTGACAACGGTCTGGCGAAAATCGAAACTAAAACGGAGCTGTCCGCCGAATTGCAGGCCGGCCGCACGCTCTACCGGGCGAACGGCTGTGAAACCTGCCACGGCGTGCAGGGCAAAGGCGACGGACCCGCGGGCGCCGGCCTGAATCCTCCGCCCCGCAATCTGCTGGAAACCGCCGGCTACCGGCAGGGCGCGAGCGAAGCCGCCATCGCGCGCACCCTCGAAACCGGCGTGCCCGGCACGCTCATGCAATCCTACCGGCATATCAAAGCGGACGACCGCCGTTCGATTGCGCGTTATATTTTGCATTTACGCGACGCCGCACAGGATCCAGAGTCGGGTTCTTGAGCCATCCGGGCGGACTTCTCGCCCGCGGGTGATTCATAAATCATGAACCCCACGCAAAAAGAAATCCTGCTGTACTTCGCGCCGGCCTGGAGTCGACGCATCGCCGTGTCGAACGCGATGGGCCCCGAGCACCTGGACATACGCGAAGCGGATTTCGAAATCCGCAGCGTGGACGCAAGCGGCGCGCTCAGTCTGGACGCGATGTACGTGGTGGGTATGGACGCGCCGCGAAAACCGCGCGAAGCCGTCCCGCTCTTCGCGAAACTCGACGGCGGCGGCGTGGCCATTCTCGAAACCCGCGCCAGCCGGACGATCAAGCGCGCGCTGAAAGAAGTCGCCACGGGCAACGGACTGGAACTGATCTATTTCGGCGCCCCCGAAGCGCTGCCGCTACGAATCGAAAAAAAGGCGAATCGCCGCGGAGCGCACGTGGCCGTCTTTCGCAAACCGCTATTCGCCGGACGGGATAGCGAACGCAAATCATTGAGCATCGTACTGCCCGCCCCGGCGATTGCTTCGCCTTGCGTGCAGGCGCGCCTGCGCCATTGGCGGGATTTTCTGCTGGGCGCCGGACTCAGCGGCACCGCGGAATTGCTGCTGGTGAACGACAATCCGGCGGACAGGGAAGCGCTGCAGGAATTCATCGGCGCCGAATTGCGCGATCTACGCCGCGACGGCGCGCTGCAGCTCACGACGCACTACCGAAGCTTCGGGCCGGCCCGGGCCCTGCAAAGCGCGGCGACCTTCGCACGGGGCGACTACATCTTCTGGGAGCATCTCGCAACCGACGACAATCGCCCTGCGTATCGTTTCGCGATCGAATGCGAAGACGTCTTCGCCTGCCTGCAGGCCATGTGGCAACTCGAAGAACGCCGGGGCGGTTTGCCGCCCCTTCGAGCGTGCACCATTCTGCCCAGGGCGCTGCGTTCGGACTCGAAAAGCGGTCGCGCGCTCGCGCTTAAAAAAGCGGATACGCCCCCGCCCGCCGCGCTCTGGAATCGCAGCGCCCTGGCCACGCTTCAAGCCAGTGCCAGTGCAGATACCGGTGCGAAAGCGAAAGCAATCGCCAGGCGCTTGCTGCGAACCGGAAAAACAAAGGCCCTGAGCGGCGTGGGCGCGCGTTGCGTCGTCCGCCTGCGCGAAATCACCGGCGGCGAAACGGACGAGCTCAGTCGGACGCCGCGGCTGGCCGCGCCCGATCCCGCCGGGCGATAATCGCCGGCCCCAGTTCGCTGATCAGCATGCCGGCCAGAATCACCAGCGCGCCGAAAGCGCTGCGCAGATTCAAAAACTCGTCGGCGAAGGCAACAGCGAAGAGCGTGGCGAACACCGGTTCCATGGCGAAGATCACCGCCGCGCGGGCCGGAGTCGTTTCGGGCTGCCAGCGCGTTTGCCAGTAAACCACCAGGTTCGTCCCCAGTGGCGCGAGATAGAGCAGCCCCAGCAGGAAATCCATGCGCAGCGTGTCGGGCAGGGTATCGAATTCCAGACCGACCGCAAACAGCCAGGCGAAGGCGCCGACAAATAGCGTCTGATCGAAACTCAGTGCCGCGGCGTTTTCGCGGGTGCCGTAGCGATCCACGAAGACGATGTACAGGCTGAAGCTGATCGCGCAGAGCAGAGTCAACCAGTCGCCGTAATTCAATTCCGCCTCACCGCCCGGCGAAGTTAACAAGTACATGCCCGCCAGTACGACGCCGATCCCCAGCACGGTCGTGCGGCGCGGCAGCCGCCGAAATAGCAACCACTGAATGACCGGAGTGAATACGACGATCAACTGCGTGATAAAGGCCGAGCGCGAAATACTGGTGTGCTGCAGTCCCAGGGTCTGAAAGCCGAAGCCGCCCAAAAGAAAGAGGCCCAGCAAGATGCCGCGCAGGACGTCACGCCGGCTGGCCTGGACGATCGCACGATGGAAGACGCAGAGATAGATCAGAGCCGCCGCCGAAAACCGCACCGCCACGAGAAACATGGGCGGAGTGGCGACCAGGACCAGCTTGATCGCCAGGAAGGTGCCGCCCCACAGCAGGGTGCACATTAATAAGAAGAAATCCGCGCGATAGCGACCCAGCAGCCGAACTGATCCCCCCTCCATAAACTGTCAGGTCGCCGCGGCGCCCGGTCCGGTCCAGCTGGATCGGCGACGCGAAAGCGAAAGCGAATGCGATTACGGAGCCGCAGCGGCCGCGCCACAATCGAGAATGAATCTCATTTGCTTCTCAAATGCGCCAGGCGTGACATCTTCCTGACAAATCCTATGGCGATCGGTGCTGTAATAGGGTAGTCCAGAATCGCTTGATTGCTGTTCTGGTCGGACGCGGGAAGCCGCGCGATCGGCGGTGAGGTCTTGAAGCACAGTATAGTGCCACGGGCCGAAAGAAGCCGCATTAATTCTGAATGGATCACATTGGCTGCGTAATACTGAGCTTCGAAGAAGCGGGCGATCTGTCCGGGGTAGTGCCCTGGAAAGAAGTCCGCCCGGAAGATGTGTACGAACAGCTGCACTCCCGCCTGCCGGCGCTGGGCGGCTTCATCTTTCTTTCCACATGCAACCGGGTCGAGGTCATCTATACTCTATCCGACTGCAATCTGCACGGTAACTTCGCCGTTGAATTCACGGACGTCATGCCCCGCCTGCGTCCGGGACTGCGCCCCAGCTTTCTTTCGGGCAACGGCGCGATTCGCCATCTGCTTCGTCTGTCCGCGGGCCTGGAATCGATGGTGCTCGGCGAAACCGAAATTCGCGCGCAACTCAAAGAGAGCTTCGAATCCGCGGTCGCACTCGACAAGCGATTGAAATTGTTATTTCAGAGCCTCTTTCGCGAATCGCGCGAAATTCGTTCGCGCATCCCGCTCAATCATCTGCCGCTATCTGTCGCGACTCTGGCCACCGGTAAACTCGCCGAACGTCTGGGACGTCGCCATCGCCGCGACTCGGGTCTGGGCCGGAGCGGTGAAACTGCGGTCGATCGCATCGGCATTATCGGCTCCGGTCCGATGAGCCAGCAGTCCGCGCGCTATCTGGCGAAAATGGGCTGCCCGCTCGTATTGATCAATCGCACGCCGGAGAAAGTCCAGGAGCTCGCGGAGACCCTGAGCGCTTCCGTGGAAACCCGCGTGGTTTCATTCGACGAATTCCTGAACGCGCCCGAGAGCGTCGGTCCCCTTGCCGGTCTGGTCACGGCGACTTCGCGCAACGACGCATTCTTAACACCGGAAATCATCGCGTCGCTTTCGGCCTTAAACGCAGACGCGAACGATGAAGAGACCGCCGAGAACGAAATCCGCGATTTAATTTTAATCGATATGGCTCTGCCCCGCGACGTGGACCCGGCCTGCGAAGAATTGCAGGGCGTCGAAGTCATTCACATGGATTCGATGCGCGAAGAGCTCGCCGAAAATCGGCGTCGCCGTCAGCTGGCCGCAGCCGAAGCCGATCTGTTAATCGATGATATTCTCTTTCGCCTGAACGCGCAGATGATCGCGGACCTGAGCAGCCCGGTCATGACCCGCCTGCAGAAGGACGTGCGTAATACGTCTCGTCGCCATCTCGACGATTTACTCGAAGATCGCCTGAGCCATCTGAGCGCGCGCGATCGCCGGGTGTTGTACGATTGGGCGATTCGGGCGAACCGCGCACTGAATCGCCTGCACCGTCAGGGACTGGAAGACGTACTGCGCCACTACTACGGCGGAACCGAAAGCGACGCGGACGCATGCGAAGCCCCTGCGGATTTGATGCAGCTCTTTCCGCCCACCGACCGCATCGACGTCGATCGTGATCGGTCGACCGCGCCCCCTCAGACGAATTCCCAGAATTTCCGAAATTCTCAGCAGTCCTTTTGAGCGAAACAATTTCCAGCACTCAAGGGATCATCATCGGCAGCCGCGGCTCCGACCTGGCCCTCGCACAGTCGCGTTACGTCGCCGGGCGCCTGCGTTCGCTGCCGGTATTCGACGGCGAAATCGCAGTCGACATTGAAATCATCCAGACTCGCGGCGATCGGATCCTGGACGTACCGCTCGCGCAGGTCGGCGCACAGGCCGATTCGGGGGCGAAAGGCGGCGCCGGGACGACTGCGGTCGATCGCAAAGGCGTGTTTACGAAGGAACTGGAAGACGCGCTGCTCGAAAAGCGCGTGGACCTGGCGGTGCATTCGTACAAAGATCTGCCGTCGATTATGCCGGAGGGATTGTGCATCGCCGCGATTCCCGAACGGGTCGACGCCGAAGATTCGATTCTATTTTTGCGTGAACGCCTGGCGAGCGAAACGGCGCCGTTCATCACGGACAGTAGCGAAACGACGAACGCGAATCCGCGACTGCGCATCGGCACCTCTTCCGTCCGGCGCACCGCCTTACTCAAATATCACTGGCCGCATCTGGAATGCATCGATCTGCGCGGCAACGTGCCAACGCGGATCAAGAAACTCTTTCTGGATCCGGACGATCCCGCGCGCCCCGACGCCATTCTGCTGGCCCGCGCGGGAATCGAACGCCTGCGCGCCGCGGGCTTTTTTGAGGCGAATCCGGAAATGCAGGAACTGCTCGATCGCCTTGAGATTCGTCCGCTGCCCGTAGATCTTTTTCCGCCCGCCCCGGCCCAGGGAGCGCTCGCAATCCAGTGTCGCGAGGACGACCAGCGCATTCGCGGAATACTCTCGCATCTTCACGATTCGCAGCTGGAAGCGTGTTTAGACGTAGAACGCGGCATCTTAAAGGCGCTCGAAGGCGGCTGTCATCTACCGCTCGGCGCGCATTGTCGACTGGAAGCATCGCATCCCGGGCGCGAAGCTGAGCGCGAGAATTCAGAAGCGCATGAATATTCAAACGAACTCACGGCGTACGTTTTCCTGGGCGGCGAAGCCGAGGACAATCGCAGCGGTCATTCGTTTTCGATTCGCCGGCACGGCGTCGACGCCCACGAACTGCGCGATAGCATCGTGCGCGAAATCAAAAATCAGGTGCCAATCATAATCACCGGCAAGGCCGATCGACTGGAAGAACTGCGGGCGCGGCATGCGCGATTGGAACTGACGACCCTGCCGCTGCTTTCGACCGTCGAGACCTTCAGCGAAGACTCCCGGGTCGGCAAAGACTTCGACAACTGGATGATGGGCCAGACCGCGGGCGCTCGCCGATTGCTTGCCGTTTTCAGCACCGCGGGCGTCGAGGCCCTGGCGAATTTGATCCGCGAAACCGGGCACAGTCTGGACGGGGTCGAATGGGGCGTGGTCGGCCAGAAGACCGCCGACGCTCTGCGAGACGCGCTGGGAGCCGAAGCCGACCTGCTAAGCCCCGACGGCACGGGCGCGGGTCTGGCGAACCTGGTCGCAGAGCAGCAACCGCGTTTCGATGCGATTCTCGCGTTGACCGCGGAGAAGGGCCGCGAAGATTTTTACGAAATTTTATTCGATCACGGCGTCGCCACGCTGAAACTCAGTCTGTATCGGACCGAAACCCGGGTACCGGAGGCCGCCGAGTATACCCGCCTGCCCCGGCGCGCAATGGTGGTTTTCGGCAGCCCGTCAGCGGCGACCGCCTTTTTGACGGGCCTTGAGCGCGCGCTGCCCGACGCGCAGGCGCGCGGCGAACGCGAAGCCGGCTGGCACTATTGCGCGCTCGGACCGACGACCCGGGACGCGCTGCGCCGGATGGGGAAAGCGGTTTACGCCTGCGCGAGCGAACCCGATTACGATCGATTTCTGGAAGAACTATCGCCATGAACGAACGCCTGCATACCTCGCAAAAACTCTACGATCGCGCCGTGCAAACGATTCCCGGCGGTGTGAACAGCCCCGTCCGGGCCTTTCGCTCCGTCGGCGGCACCCCGATCTTTATGTCCCGCGGCGAAGGGTACCGCATCACCGACGTTGACGACAATGAGTTCATAGACTTCTGCTGTTCGTGGGGTCCCCTCATTCACGGCCACCGCCATCCCGAAATCATGAAAGCCATCCAGCGACAGATGGAACGCGCTCTGACCTTCGGCACGCCCTGCGAAGCCGAAGTGGAGCTGGCCGAATTCGTCATCCAGCGCCTGCAACCCCGCGTGCCGACCGCCGAACGCATTCGCTTCGTGAGCTCCGGCACCGAAGCCGTAATGAGCGCGCTGCGCCTGGCGCGCGGTTTCACGGGTCGCAAAAAGATCATTAAATTCGAAGGTTGCTATCACGGCCACGTCGACAGCATGCTGGTTAAAGCCGGCTCGGGTCTCGTCACGTCCGGCGTGCCGGACAGCGCCGGGGTTCCGCCGGAATTCACCGAACATACGGTGGTTCTGCCCCTCGACGATATCGAAGCGGTCCGCCAGACCGTCGACCGACACGGCCCGGACCTGGCGGCCATTATACTCGAACCGATTCCCGCGAACAACGGCCTCCTCTTACAGCGTCCCGAATTCTTAAAGGAGTTGCGCAAACTGTGCGATGAAAGCGGCGCCCTGTTGATCTTCGACGAAGTCATCAGCGGCTTTCGCGTGGCCCCGGGCGGCGCCGCCGAACACTACAATATCGCGCCGGATCTGTTGACCTACGGCAAGATCATCGGCGGCGGCATGCCCGTCGGAGCGTTCGCGGGACGAGCGGACGTCTTCGCGCAGATCGCGCCGGACGGACCGGTCTACCAGGCGGGCACGCTCTCCGGCAATCCCGTGGCGATGTCGGCGGGGCTCGCGCAATTACGCCTGTTGACCGAACCCGTCTACAAACATCTGGCGAAACTCGGCGAACTGCTCAGCCGGGATTTCAACGCGGCCGGTTTTCGCTGGAAACTGGCGCAGGTCGGCTCGATCTTCTGGCTGTACGAAGGCGCCAGCGAAAACGGCGCCGACGCGCCCCGACGAGCGGATCAGATACGGCGCGAAAGCATGGAAGTCTATGCGCGTCTGCATCGTTACTGCCTGAGCAACGGAATCTATATGGCGCCTTCGGGCTATGAAGTCGGATTCTTGAGCGCCCCGATGAGCGAAGTCCAGGTCTTTCGCCTGCTCGAAGTCTGGAAAGATTTCTTCGCGAAAGACGCGCAGGCGGCGCCGGGATGAAACTCTTGCCGGATTACTGGCCCGGCAAAAAAAGATCCGCCGACGCCGGAGCTTCGCTCTTGAATGAACGAGGCCGCGGACGCGGACGATCGAGCACCGTCATTCTCGCGCTGGCCATGCTGGTTTTGATCATCGCGCAGCTCAGCTGGTGGTTGATTTTTTTTCAACGCAACCAGGCGGAAACCGCAGCATTGCAGAGGCAGCTGGATCGCCTGCGAATCGCAGGGGCGAACGGCGAGCTTGCTCCGAGTTTCTCAGGCAGGGGCGAAGGTCGCGACCTTAAGGCGTACGAAGAGCATATTACCGATCAGTCTCCGCTGGTTCTCTTCGCGAACGGACGCTACGGCCTGGATCCCGCCGAAATAGCGCGGCGCGAATCGCAAAATCAGCGCGCGATGTTCATGCTCATTTCGGAGACGATCTTCGTAATTCTGGTTTGCAGCTACGGTAGCTTTCGCGTCATCCGCACGATTCTACGCGAACGCCGTCTGGGACACGAACGCCAGATCTTCATCGATTCCGTCACACATGAGCTGAAGACGCCGCTGGCTTCGATACTCTTGAATCTGCAGACCATTCTGAAGCGCAATCCCCCGGAGAGCGCGCGCGAAGAGCTGATTCAGGACAGCATCGAAGACGTGCGCCGCCTGGAAGAGCAGCTGAATAATATTCTGCTTTCGAGCCGCCTGGGTCAGCGCAACCGTTCCGACAGCGACGGCGCTACGATACATGAAAATACGGAAGCCGTCGGGGCAATTCATGCCTTCTTTCAGGAAAACGCGAAACGTTTCGATCAGGCAGGCCTGCAGGCGAGCTTCGATCTACCAGAAGAGCTCCGGCTGCGAATCGATCTGGATTCGTTTCGCACAATATTGAGTAATCTCTTGCAGAACACGATCCAATACGCCGGGACCGAAGCGCCTCGCATTCACGTTAGCGCGAGCTCGACGGAACGCGGCCGGGCCGTACTGAGTTTTCAGGACACGGGTCCCGGCATCCCGCGCGCCGAGCGCGAAAACGTATTTCAGCCATTCTATCGTCTGAATGAAGGCCAGCGACCGGTGCGAGGCAGCGGCATGGGCCTGTATCTCGTGCGTGAACTTTCGCGCGGCGCGGGCGGCGATGTGCGTATCGTCGACTCCGGCGAGACCGACTCGCAAACGAACGCGGCCGCCGGAGCCGCGATCGAAGTCCGCCTGCCCCTGGCGAAAGACTGAGCAACACGGAACCCCTGACGCATCGCATGAGTTCGCCATCGCCTGACAATTCTCGCCGCATCTTGCTGGTGGAAGACGAAGACGGACTGCGCAAAGGCATTCGCATCAATCTGGAAGCGGAAGGCTACGCGGTCACCGAATTCCGGGACGGGGAAAGCGCGCTGGCGCAGCTGAACGCGGCTCCAGCCTTCGATCTGGCTATTCTGGATATTATGATGCCGGGCGCCGTGGACGGCCTGGAACTGTGTCGTCGTCTGCGCGAAAAGCGCCTGCTCTTTCCGGTGATCTTTTTGACGGCTCGCAACGGCGTCGAAGACAAACTCGCCGGCTTGAACGCCGGCGCCGACGACTATCTGACCAAACCATTCGATCTGAGCGAATTGCTGGCGCGCGTCGCGGCCGGATTGCGTCGAGCCGATTGGAACAACTCCGCTCCCGACACGCGCATCGGCGAATACAGCGTCGATCTGGGCGGAGCCTGCGCGCGACGCATCGATGCACGCGACGACGGCGACATCGTGCGTTTCAACGAACGCGAGTGCGAGATACTCAAACTCCTGCTCGAAAATCGCGGACGGCCGGTCAGCCGCGACCGGATCCTGGATCATGTGTGGGGCACCGCTGAGTATCCCACGAATCGCACCATCGACAACTATATCGTTAAATTTCGAAAGATCTTCGAAGCGGAGCCGCAAACGCCCCGCCATTTTATTACTCGCCATGGAATCGGTTATGAACTCGCAAACGACACCTGAAAACGATAAGCTTCGCCCGCTAATGCTGGAGGCCTTCGCCGGCAAAGCCACGCCGCGGGTGCCGATTTGGTACATGCGTCAGGCGGGGCGCTATCTCCCGGAATACAACGAACTGCGGCGCGGAAGATCCTTCCTCGAGTTATCGGAAACCGTCGAGCTCGCTGTGGAAGTGAGTCTGCAACCGCATCGCCGCTTCGGGGTCGACGGCATCATTATGTTTTCGGATATTCTAACACCGCTGAAAGGCGCGGGCATTCCTCTGCACTTCGAAGAAAAAAAGGGCCCGGTGCTCGAGCAGAGCGTGGCGAACGACGCGGAACTGAAGCATCTACGCGAAGACTTCGATCCCGCCGTGGATACGGCCCACGTCGCTGAGATTTTGCGCACGCTGCGCGGCCACATCGACGCGCTGCCGGCGAGCGACGCGGACGGCCGTGCGGCCCGCCCGGCGCTTTTAGGTTTCGCCGGCGCGCCCTTTACGCTGGCAAGTTATTTGATCGAAGGCGGCACTTCGAAAAAATTCGAGAAAACCAAGGGGGCGGTTTTCGGGGCGTCGGAATTCTTTCATCGCCTCTCCGATCGCCTCGCGGATCAGACCATTCGGTATTTGAAGATGCAGGTGGACGCGGGGGCGGACGCGGTGCAGGTCTTCGATTCCTGGGCGGGCATTCTTTCGCCGGCCGACTACGCGGAGTTCGCGGCGCCCTATACCGGGCGCATCGTCGCCGCGCTGCAGGACTATACGAAGAATCCGGTGATTCTGTTCGTGGGCGCCAGCGCGCATCTACTCGACGAGATGATCGCGCAAAAGCCGCGGGTGCTGGGACTCGACTGGCGCGTGACTCCCGATGCGCTTCGGGCCGCCGTGCAAAAGGCCGGGGTCGAAAACACGATGGCCGTGCAGGGCAACATGGATCCGCTGACGCTCTATGGAACTCCCGAACGCGTGCGATCGGCGGCGACTCGCGTTCTCGATAATTTCGCGGGCCTTTCCAAAACCGGCGGCTACGTGTTTAATCTCGGGCACGGGATCCATCCTCAATCGCCGATCGAAAACGTACAGGCGATGCTGGATACGGTACGCGGGTATCGCCTGTAAACGCTCAGCTCGAATAACGCAGGATATCGTCGGTCTCTTCGGGACGACCGGCGTCGATGGAACCGTCTTCGGATTGGAAAGCGTCCGACACCCCGTCAAAATCCTGGAGCTCCGCGTCTGACATGCCGGTCGAATCGAAATCGGGGCGATTGCGCTCAAAGTCGATGCCCGCGGGGCCTTCCGGCGGCACGACGTAAAACTCGACCTGATCGACGACCTGCGAATTGTGCGCGATCTTGAGGAGATAACGCCCCGGCGCCAGATCTTCGTAGTACTGGCGAATATAATCGCAGCAACCGTCACGCTGGATGGGCACGCGTCGCAAATCGACTTCGACCGGATCCGGAGTGAGATTGTTTTCGTAGAGCGCCGCCAGAAAGCCGTCGGGCTGATACGATCCGCCCTGAATCTGATAGATCCACCAGATCGATTCGTAATCGAAAAAGTACAGGTCTTCGCGTCCGATACGAAACTCGGTGGCGAGCAACAGACTGCGCTCCGGTTCCTGAATCCCGCGGTCGTCGTTGCTGGCCCAGGCGAAAGTCCCGCGCACCTCGCGACTGCAGGCGCCGCCGCTGATCAGCGCGACCAATAACGCGCAGGCGAACAGCCGCGATTGTAGAAGAGAAAGACGACGCGATTGCATGCCGGATACAGCCATCCCGATTTAGATTTTACCGGATTTTACCAGATCCAGAAGAATCGCGGCCTGCCAGCGTTTGATGCCGCCGAAGAACTGCGTGATCGCATAGGCCCGGAGCTCGTCGGTTTTGTATTCGGCGATGACATTCTTAACGATCACCGAAAAACTACCGGGATAGTTGAGCCCTTCTTTTAAGCGTTCGCGCTGCGCGGCGTCGTCGCCGCCGAAGTGTTTGCTGTACGAACGAAGCACGAAACGCGTGCTGGGATTTTTATCGCTCCAGCTCGCGTAGGACAACAATGCGTTGTTCACGGTCTTTTGAATTTCGGACGAAAGATCCGCCCCGAAGGCGCCGTCCAGCCGGCGGTCCAGACGCTTTCGATAGTCGGAGCCGTAGCCTTTCGTTTTGCGTACGACTTTGCGCACTTTCTTCGGCTCAATCTTCTTTTCGACGACCACGGTTTTCGGCTCCTGCTGCCGGCGCATCAATTCCATCTGCGCGTCCATATCGACCATGGCCGTGGCGTATTCTTTTTCGATCGCGTCGGGAGTGACTCCCCGCAGGCGGGCCATGGCCAGCAACGCTTCGGCACGCAACGCGTCGTTCTCGGAGTTCTCGTAAATATCGCGCAGCAATTCGAGCGTCTTCGTTTTATCGCCCCAGCGCTCCAGACCCGCGACGGCCAGCTTTACGATGGCCAGCGGCTCTTCGTCGGCCCTTTTCAAAACGTCTTCGTACACCGGCACGGCCTTTTCGCGCAGGGCCGCGCCGTTCTCGTCCTGAGCCGCGCCCAGACGCGCGACGGTTTGAAACATTTCCACGCGCAACGCTTCGGGCTTTTCCCGATCCGCGGCCAGCGTCAGCAGATAGAGCGTCGCCGTCGGGTCCGCCATGGCGACCAGCGCGCCCACCGATTCCGGTACGAATTTGCCGGCGTCGATCTGTTCTTTCAGGAGCGGGATGGCGGGCGTATATTGCTTCTTGCCGAAATATTCTATGATTTCCGCGTTCACCAGTTCGGGGCGATTCTGGCAGGCCACCAGCAGCGCTTCAGTGCTGCCTTCTTCGTCGCGTTTGATCAGGCGGCTTGCGATATTCGAACGCACATCGTTGTCGCGAACCCGGGGATCGTTCACGAGCGCCATTAAGCTTTTCTGGCCGACTTCGCCTTCGACCGCGTCAATATTCTCGACCGCTTCGTCCTGAAACTGTTGCGGGATGCGATTGAAATCGCGCATAATGATCGCGACTTCTTTTTGGCCCTCCCCCTTTTTGATGCGGGTGAGCGAGTCCTTGAACTCACCCTGGGTATCGTAGAGGGTCTTGCAATTCGCGAATCCGAAAAGAACGGCTAAGATCAGACCGGCTCGAAGCCAGGGGATTTGAAAAGCCTGGTATTTCATGCTGTTTTTAGTATCGGCCGATCACGCGTCGCGGCCGGGTTTTTCTTTGAAAGTCCCGGATGCCTCAGTTGCCCCGGACGCTTCCGGCGGAATGATCCGGGCGCGCCCGGTAATGTCTTTTTCGCCGGGACGACCACCGCGACCGGCCGGGCCGAATTCCGGAGCCTGGCCGTAACCCGAGCGCGGATTTCGCTGACCTTCCTCGTGAATTCCGGAGACGGTTTGAGCGATCCGGGTCAAAAACCGCAGCAGGCGAAACCCGACGTACCCCGCCAGGAGCAAAAACAAGAAGAGTATCAGCAGAAATTTGAGCATGGCCCGACCAGCCTCGCGACCGGGGCGCGGCCGCGCAGCAAGAATCTCGTCTACCGTCCTGCGAAACCCCGGGTGACCCGGGGCGAATCCGGCTCTATTTTTTCTTCAGGAGCGTGCGCCGGTTCAGCACGATGTCGAGCTTCGTGGTTTTCCCCGATTCGACCGTGATATATTTATTATCCAGCGGCAGGCTCTCCAGGAACGAAGCCTTGATAAAATAGTCGGAACCCTGCGCGAGGTTCAGGAACCAGAAGGAACCGTCGCGCATACTGCGCATCTTATGCACCTGGTTGGTCTGCTTGACTACGGGCATCCAGATCGTCTGGCCGCCCAGGGGCGTATCGAAAGTCTTATAGAAGACTTTGCCGCGAATGGTGCCGAAGCCCGAGAGCGACGCGACCACGAAGAGCTTATTATTGCGCGAGTCCTTTTCGACGCCCAGGCGCTCGTCGATGATCGGATAGCCGTCGGCTTTGATCACGACGGGGTGCACTCCTGTCGGAATGCCTTTGACTTCGATCATGGCGACCTGATTGCGATAACGTTTGCCGTTATAGCTGTACCAGCCCAGCGGTATCGTTTCGCCAGTCTGCCGCTTGAGCGCGGCTTCGGACAGCCAGGTGATTTTTGTATCGTATTCTTTGCCCGAGAACTCCACGGCGATGCGGCGATCGTCGTTGCCCCGCCGGCGGCGCTGGATCAGCGTCATCGGATCCATGGGCGTCGGGCCGGCCTGGATGTTGCGCAGAATGGTCGTGATGATCACGGCCTTGCTGTCGTCGTTGTGTTCGACGACTTCGGGCTCATCCGGGGTGACCGGATCTTCGACGTCGGAAGGACCGGGACCGGGCTGCGGCTCCGGCTCGTCCGGTTCTTCGACGGGCTGGGGTTGCGGTTTCGGCCGCACGGGTTCCGGGGGCTGCGGTTGAGTTTTGCCAGCCAGCAGGATGCCGGAAGCTTTACCCGAAATCTGCGGAGTCTGGCGGTGGTTGTATTTACGCGCCGCTTTGATTACGCGCTTCTTACTCCATTCGAAGGCTTCGTAGGCGGTTACGGTGCCGTCTTTGTTCAGGTCGCCGTTTTTGACCTGCAGGCCCTGGGCGAAATAATAGGTAAAGACGCCGTGATTGATGCCGCCGCGAATTTCGATCGCGGTTTCGTTGGCGTCGGCCGAGGCTATGATCGCGCGATTGTTAAAATAAATGCTCTCGTCGCCGTTCTCGATGACTTTGCCGGGCTGGTCCTCATCGATGGGCACGTTGCCCTCGCCGCGGGACTTGCGGCCTTTTTTGGCGATGCCGCCGGAATAACAGCAGTCGAAAATCCACACCAGCTTCGCGGTCGGGATCTTCTTTACCCAGTCGTTCATGATATTATCGGGAACGTGCGGGCGGTCGTACATGACGATGTAATTGCGCAAACCATTGGGCGCAGTTGAATCGCGCTGGTAGGTTCCGTGACCGGCGAAATACAGCACCACCGTGTCGTTCGGACCCGCTTTTTTCGCGAGCGCGTCGACGGCCTTCTCCAGGCGCGAAGCAGAAACCATGCGACCGAGCAATACCTCGACGTGATCAAAGCGACCGTGAGATTGAATCGTCTTCTGCATCAGCTTCGCGTCCGCCTCACATAAATCTAACGGCGGAATGCCCGCGCTGTTGCCTTTGTAATTGCTGCCCACGATCAGACCGAGGCGCGCAGCGGACAACCCGCTGGTCACGCAGAACATGGTGGCCAGCACAAGACCAACACCGACGAGCGGACGCAGCATAGAAGGCAGGCGAAACGAAAAAGATAGCATACGAATTTCTCCGATCATTTTGACAGAAACTGTTGTAGAGTTGGACGGAGCGCAAGAGGAAAAAGTTCTCGCGTCGGAAAGCTTTTTAAGCTGAGCCACGCAGGAGAAATCGCCCTGGCCCGGACGAAAAACTAATCCGAAATCGAACTCTGGCGTCCGGACCGCGTCTCGTCGGGGCCGGGTTCCTGCGCCAGTCGACGCAATTCGGAGTCGACCTGCAAAGCGACCCATTCGCGGGAGAGCAGACGATGCTCCTGCTGGAAATACGGCTGGATTCGATCGGTCAATTCCGCGCATTGCCGGCGCAGCGTAGCCTGGAGCGGCGATCGTTCGGCTGATGCTAAATCGAGCTGCTGGAGCTCGTCGAACATCGCCTGGAGTTGTGGTTCCAGATCGAGGGCTTCGGGCAATCGCTCTTCCCGAAGCAGGCGCAACTGTCGGTCAAGCCGCCGTCGCAGTAAACGTAAGAATCTTTCGACTGCGGCGGAGTCCATGAATCAGGTCGCCGCCGGAATTGCGGCCTGCGATCTATCGCGTCGCCCGATTTGCCAGGCGGCGTACGGCGTCGCAGGACTCGCTGCCGGCCGGGAGAATCAGCCGCTGATCGAAAAGCTCATGCCTTCGGCCGGCGGAGCACCCGGCGCGGGAGCGGGGGATTTGCTCGCGCCTTTCGCATCGCCGGCGCCGGCTGCGACTTCGGACCAGGCGCCTTTGAGCTGGTTCAGAATGCCAAGCACCTCGTCGACGATCGCCGTATCTTTGGCGATATTCGCTTCTAAGAGGCGCTTTTTCATATAAGCGTAGAGGTTGAAGAGGTTCTCAGCGACTTCGCCGCCTTCATCCATATTCAGCGCGAGCATCAATTCGGTGACGATATCCTGAGCCTTGATGATATTCGTGTTCACGACGTCGTAAGTCCGCGGCGCCATGTTTTCGTTGGCGATTTTGAGGAAGCGCAGCGCTCCATCGTAGAGCATAATGATCAATTTGCCCTGATTCGCCGTCGTAATTTCAGTATCTTTGTATGCGTCGTACTGATTCTTTTTGAGTGCTGCCATGAATCGCTCCGGAATGCTCGCTGTAAGACCCCTATCGGCGGAATTCGGCGTCCCCTTAATAATTGTTGGCCGAATTATATCACGGCTCGATCAGCCCTGCAAACAACAAAATCAGCAGTAAAACCCCCATTCCGATGCGGTACAGGACAAACGGCAGCGTGGAATGGGTCCGTAAAAACCGCAGCAGGCCCGCCACGGTCAAATAACCCACGATCGCCGCCGCGATTGTGCCGGCCAGCAGCCCCGACAGGCCCGCGGACTCCAGCTCGTGAAAGTCTTTGATCAGCTCATAGACCCCGGACAAACCGATGGCCGGTATACTTAATAAGAAAGAAAAGCGCATGGCGGCGTAGCGATCGAAGCCCAGCAGGAGTCCCACAGTCAGAGTGGTCCCCGATCGTGACGCGCCCGGAATCAGCGCCAGACTCTGCCCGAGTCCGATTCCCAGGGCGTCTTTCCAGCCCAGGGTTTTGATGTCCCGGCTCTTCGGCGACCACAGATCGACCAGCCACAGAATGACCCCGAGCGCGATCAGGCTGCCCGCAATCACGTACAGCGACCGAAACGGCCCTTTGATATAATCTGAAAGCAGCAAGCCGAATACCGAAACCGGAATCGTGCCCAGGATCAGATACCACACCATACGCGCGTTTTGATCACGAAAGGGTTCGCCGCTGAGCAGCCCCTGCACTCCGGCCGTGGTGAAATTCCACAGATCATCACGAAAATAAACGAGGAGCGAAGCCAGAGTCCCCAGCTGAATGACCGCTGAGTACGCGGCGCCGGGATCGGGGATATCGAGGAAGACGGAAGCGATGCGCAAATGCGCGGTACTGGAGATCGGAATGAATTCGGTCAGGCCCTGGATGACTCCCAGAACGACCGCGGAAAAGATATCGACCATGGTGTCGGCCGGTGTCTAACACCGGTGACTGTTGACTATAAAAAAACGCCCCTGAACGGGGCGTTCCATTTGCCGCGCCGACGAAAACGATCCGACCCGGGCTCGCCCCGGGCGGATCTTCGTCAGCTCCGCGATTCCGCGCGTTATTTAACGACGGGCTTGAGCTTCTTCGCGGTCTTCACCCAGCGGCGCACCTGCACCATACCGGGGACGCGTTCCAGCATCGCCTTTTTGGTGTTAATTTTTACCATCTTCTCATAAAGCTTATCCGGATCCTGCTTCGCGAGAACGTTCACAGTCGGAACGCCGCACGCTTCAAGCAGCTCCGCTTTCAGACCGGCGATGCCTTTGATGCGAAAGAAGTCCGCGTGGTGCACCCATTTGCCGACCAGCTTTTCGTTGATCCGCGCTTTTTGCGCGATCGCCTTACGACCCAACTTCGTATCGCCGTGCGATAAGAGTTTTTCGATGGTGGTTACGCCCGCGCTTTTCAGTTGGAGGGCATGCTCGGGTGAGATACCTGAGATTTTATTTAGTTTTGCCATGTTAAGGTTACCCCTTCTTGAAGGCCTGCAAGCAAGCGCTGTTTCAAAAGCCTTTTCACTATTAAAACAAATCAAAACAGCATGTCAAGCTTAAGAGAAAAAAACCTTAGATTTTATTAAATAAATAAAGCTTTTTTCATCATCTTCTACCACTACGCACAGAATAGCCTAACATTCGGCTGAAAATCTCTTCTTCGCGAAGGCTACAAATCTTGAAAGACGCATCCACAAAAAAGTTTCGACCCTGGATTACGTATAGATACGTAACGATCTTCGCCCATCACGCCTCAAATTTGAGTGGACGTCGGAGTATTTCGGAGAACGAATCGATGAGCGAATATTATACTATCTGCACTTCATGTATTTTATGAAGATTGAGCCCAATCCGAAATCATCCCGAAAAACCCGCCGCTATTTCTACGAAATCGATTCGGGCGGCTGGCTCTATCACGACGGAACGCGGCTGGAAGATCGCGCTTTCCTGGACTTCTTCTTTCGCCGCCTGCGTGCGAACGCGAGCGGAGAGTTCCCGAATTTCGCCTGGATCTCGCCGTGCGGTCCGGAACTCAATTTCGTCCGCTGCGTCGGTACTCCGATTGTTTTCGACCGACTGACCGCCGACGGACCACAGGATATACTCGGGTTCAATCACACTTCGCTCACAGTTCCGTTCGAACCCGGCGGGCTCCGAGTTTCTGAAACCGGCGCGCTACTGCATCCCGCCCGCCCCGATGCGGGGATTCCAATGGGACGCCTCGGCACCGGACTGATGCTGGAGCTTTCGTCCGGCATCGAAGCAGTAGATGAGAATTACGTACTCAATTATGCCGGACGACGCTACCCGATTGCGCCGGCCGAAGCGAGCGGGGATTCAAAGCTCTGAACCTGTACAAATGCCCTGCGATCAGACGGAGTGGAACCGGCCCCGGACGAGACGTTTCTGATTGATCCCCGGGCCCCGGGCGATTTTCTGGTTCGGGCGCGCCGCTTCTTCCGACCGGACGCGCCATCCGGCTTCCCACTGACCGACATGCAAGCGAGACGATTATCGATTCTTTCGTACCTGCCCCGCCTGGGCCTGGCGACCTTGCTGGTATTCGGCGCGGCCTGCTCTTCCACCAGTAGCGTCTCCATCGACGGCGATCGACGCGGCACGGTCACCCGCTTCTATCAGGATCTGTGGTCGGACGAGATTACCGGCCCGCGGCTGCTGCTGACGCGCATGGACAAAGCCGGCCGACTGCTGATCCTGGCCGGGGACCTCGATATTCCCGCGCAGATTCAGGACGCGGATCCGCTGCCCTATTCGGAGAACGCGAGCGGCGCGGTATGGGTTGGAACGGGATTTCCGTTTGATAAAGCCGTCAAGCTGATCGGCTGGTCGCGCAATTATTATACCGGACTGCGTTACGTCGCATTGTCGGACTACGTGGATCGCAATACCCGGCGATTCGACCAGGATCTCTATATTGGAGGATCCACCGAAACCGCGGTCACTCGCCTGAATCTTACCGCGTGGACGGAGTCCGATTGGCGCGCGCTGAGCCGCGTCGGCAGCCAGGAAGCATTCCACGATTTGATTCGTTCGCGCTATCCCGCCGAAGCCGCTCCCTGAGCGCGCCACTCGAGGATCCGGACAGGTCGTACGCCGGCACCGCCCGGCCATTTTTCAGGCACCCGGGTGTAGCTCCGATTTCGCTGGTTTCCCGGCTTCATTTGACATTCTGATTGCCGCGGAACGGGGCTTTGATTTTCCTGATGGCAACGTCGCTTAGAATAAACGTACGTTTAGAACCCCTCTAACACAGGACGGAACGGAATGGCCACAGAAGTACTGACTCCCGAACAATCCCAGGCCGGCGAATTTTACGCGCCGGACGCGTTTCCCGCCGGTCTCAGTCGGCGCGTGGTCGAATCCATCTCGCATATCAAAAACGAACCGGGCTGGGTTACGGAGTTTCGCCTGCAGGCGCTTGAAATCTTCGAAGGCAAGCCCATGCCCGAGTGGGGCTTTCTGCCGGGATTCGAAATCGACCTGGAAAGCTACGTGCACTACGTGGGCGCGAATAAGCAGAAAAAGAAATCGTGGGACGAAGTCGATCCCGAAGTTCTGCGCAGCTTCGAGCGTCTGGGCATTCCCGAGCACGAGCGTCGTTATCTGGCGGGCTTAGAGGCGATGAACGATTCCGAAACCGTTTACGCCAATGTCACCAAAGAGCTCGAAGAACTGGACATCATCTTTTGCGACATCGATACCGCGATTCGCGAGTATCCCGAAATCGTGCGCAAGTATATCGGAACGGTCGTAACCTCGAACGATAACAAGTTTGCGGCCCTGAACAGCGCCGTCTTCTCCGGGGGCAGTTTCGCCTACGTTCCTAAAGGCGTAAAGACCCCTATGCCGCTACAGGCGTATTTCAAAGTCACGGCTCAATCGTCCGGCCAGTACGAACGCACGCTCTTGATCGCCGACGAAGGCGCCGAGATCGTATACAGCGAGGGCTGCAGCTCCGTTCAGGACAGCGGCACCAATTTCCATACGGCGGTCGTCGAATTGGTCGCGATGGACAACGCACGCATTCACTACACCACGATCCAGAACTGGAAAAAGAATATGTACAACTGGACCGTGAAACGCGGTCTGGCCGAGCGCGGCGCGCATATCACCTGGACCGACGTCAATATCGGCGCGCAGACCGTGAAGTACCCGGGCGTCGTTCTGAAAGGCGACAATTCCACGGGCGACATCCTTTCGCTGGCCTTCGCCGGCAACGGCCAGGTGCAGGACACCGGCGCGCGCATTATTCACACGGGTAAAAACACCCGCTCGAATATTCTGGCGAAGGGCATCTCGCTCGACGGCGGCATCAATTCCTATCGCGGGCTGGTGAAATTCGAGAAGGGAGCGGAGAACGCCTACAGCCACATCAAATGCGACGGCCTGATGATGGACGATCGCTCCGAATCGCACGCCTATCCCTATAATGACGTGAGCGGCGAACAGGGCACCTTGAACTACGAAGCGACGGTCTCGCGCATCGACGAGGACATGCTGTTCTACCTGCAGACCCGCGGGCTCAACGAAGACGAAGCGAAGCTGCTGATCGTAAACGGCTTCTGCGAAGGCGTCGTGCGCGATTTGAATATCGAATACTCGGTGGAGATGACCCGCCTGATTCGCATGATCTTAGAAGACGGCAACGCGATCGCCGGCCCCGAAGAAACGGAAGCGGCCGCCGGAGCGGCGCAGAGCTGACGACGACGGCTCCGGCCGGTGTCACGAATTTGGGCGTCTCGCGCTTGCTTTCACCGGCGACGCCGGACGACCGCTTCAATCAATCTATAGCAATCGGAAACAATCATGAGCTTAATGCTGGAAATCAAAGACCTCCACGTATCCGTCGAGGGCAAAGAAATCGTAAAAGGTCTGAACCTGGAAATCCCGAAGGGCGAAATCCACGCCATCATGGGGCCCAACGGTTCGGGTAAGAGCACCCTCTCGTACACGATCCTGGGTCACCCCAACTACGAGATCACCAAAGGCGATATCCTGCTCGACGGCAAGTCCGTGCTGGAGATGCCCACAGACGAACGCGCCCGGGCGGGCCTGTTTCTATCGCTGCAGTATCCGACCAGCATTCCCGGCGTGACCCAGACGAATTTCCTGCGCAACGTGCTCAAGAATATTCGCGGCGCGGACGTACCGGTGAAAGAATTTCGCAAAGAACTGAAAGAGGCGATGGGCACGCTGCAGATGGACAATTCGTTCATGGCCCGCTACGTAAACGACGGCTTCTCCGGCGGCGAAAAAAAGCGTAACGAAATTCTGCAGATGTCGCTGATCAAACCGAAGATGGCCATTCTCGACGAAATCGACTCGGGTCTCGACATTGACGCGCTCCGGATCATCGCCGAAGGCATCGAATCCATGCGCGGCGACCAGCGCTCGATGCTGATCATCACGCACTATCAGCGCATCCTGAACTATCTCACTCTGGACCGGGTGCATATTTTCATGGAAGGGCGCATTCAAAAAAGCGGCGGCCGCGACCTGGCCGAACGACTCGAAGCCGAAGGCTACGACTGGGTGCTTGAGGGCCAGGCCCAGAATACCTGAGTATGCCCGAACGGCCGGCGCCGGATCACCCCGGCGTTCTTTCGGGTTGATCCAGACGAAGCAATAAACATATGACCGAGAACCAGACCATTGTCTCCCTGCGCGACGCCGTGCTGCAGCGCAACGAGCCGGAATCCCTGCGCGAGATCCGTACGGCCGCCTTCGACGCCTACGAGCGGACGGGCCTGCCCGACAATCAGCACGAATCCTGGCGTAAGCTGCGACTCGACTCTCGCGATTTCGATCCCAAGAGCTTCGCGCTGATTTCTTCGGACTCGAACGAATCCGGCACCCCCGGCTTCGTCACGAAGATCGAGAATCCGCACCCGGACGCGGCGATTACCGCGACGGACTTCGCCGAAATTCTCACAAACGAATCCCATGCGCCCTACGCGAAGATACTGAAAGAACATCTACAAACGCAAAGCGCGCGCATCGACGCGCCCATTCCGGAAGGCGGCACCACCAACCAGGGCGTGCTGACCGACCGCGAACCGCTGAACGTCTTTCAGCTGCAGAATCTGGCCGCGCACTCCCAGGCGACCTTCGTCGGCACCCGCAAAGCGATTTCGAAAGACGAGGCGCCGCTGCATATCGTTCATCAGCAGCAGACGCCGGACGCCACAGTCGCGCAACGCACGCTGATCTACGCCGCGCCCGGAGCCGAGCTCACGGTGATCGAAGAATTTCGCGCCGCAGCTTTCGGCAAGCCGGACGCCGCCCCGGGAGACCTTTCGCTGTGGAATTGCGAAACCCATATCGTCTGCGGCGACAACGCCCGCGTGAATTATATCAGCCTGCGCCACTACGTCGGCGACGAATACAATTTCCATCGCATCGAGTCCACCCAGGGCCGGGATGCGCGGGTGCACGTCAGCATCGCCCAGCACGGCGGCTACGCCGGCAAGAGTTTCGTCACCGGACGGCTGACCGCGCCGGGCGGCGAATTCCGCGGCATAGGTCTTGCCGCGGCTTCCGGCGGCGAGTACCTCGATATGGAAATGCTCGCGGCCCACGACGCGGATCATACCGATAGCTCGCTCCTGTATAAAACGGTAGTGCGCGATCGCGCTCACAGCGTCTTCAACGGCAACCTGATGATACCGCCGGGACGCAAGCACGTCGATTCGCATCAGACCAACAACAATATTCTCTTAAACAAAAAGGCGCGGGCCGAAAGCATGCCCAAGCTAATCGTCAAAGCCGAAGACGTGGCGGCCGAACACGGCGCGACCGTCGGCGAACTGGACCCGGAAGCGATCTTCTTTTTGATGGCGCGCGGGCTGTCTGAAAGCCAGGCGCGGATTATGCTCATCGAAGGTTTTCTGATGCAGGTCATCGCCGAGTTTCCGGCCGCCGGCCTGCACGAAAGCCTGCTCGACGAATGGAAGGCGAAACTATCGCTTTAGTCACGCGTCTCAGTTCTATAACGTAAAAAGCAACGAACGCATGGGATTCATCAAAGTCATCAGCGAAGCCGAGCTGCTCGAAGTTCCGGAAGGTTCTGCGATCAGCAAACGAACCCGCATGGGCCCGGTCGCCCTCACCCGCTTTGAGAACAAGATCTACGCGTTTCAGGACAGCTGCACTCACGACGATGGACCGCTCGCCTCCGCGGAAGGCGCGACCCTGGAGGGCCCCTGCATTACCTGCCCCCGTCACGGCGCTCAGTTCGACATCAGAACCGGCGAGGTTCTGCAGATGCCCGCTACCGAAGCCATCGAAGTCTATGAAGTGCGGGTGGTCGAGGGTCAGGTCGAAGTAAATCTCGATTGATAGATCCGGGCGCTTTTTCTACATTACTATAGAGGAGCTCGTGTATGGGTCTTTTGGACTACCAGACAATCAAGCAGGACTTCCCCCTGCTACAAACGAAGATGAACGGCCGGCCGCTCGTCTTTCTGGACAGCGCCGCCAGCTCGCAGAAACCCCAGCGGGTCATCGATACCTTCGCCAATTATTACCGCTGCCGCAACGCCAATATTCACCGCGGCGCCTATCGCCTGAGCTATGAAGCCACCGATCTGTACGACCAGACCCGCGAAAAAATCGCGCGCTTTCTGAACGCCCGCTCGCCGGTCGAATGCATCTTCACTCGCAACACCACCGAATCGATCAACATCGTGGCCAGCTCCTGGGGCGACGCGAACGTCCAGGCCGGCGACGAAATCGTCATTTCGGAACTGGAGCACCATTCGAACCTGGTGCCCTGGATGATGCTCGCCGAGCGCAAAGGCGCGGTACTGAAACACATTCCGTTGACCGACGACTCGCGCTACGACTACAGCCGGCTGGACGAGGTGATCGGCCCGAAAACGAAGATCGTCGCGGTACAGCATATGTCCAACGCGGTCGGCACCATCCATGATCTGAAAATCCTGCGCGATAAAGCCCGCGCGGTCGGCGCGATGTTCTCCGTGGACGGCGCTCAGGGAGCCTGCCATCTGCAAACCGACGTGCAGGAACTGGACGTGGATTTCTATTCGCTGAGCGCCCACAAGATGCTGGGCCCGACCGGCGTCGGCGTGCTCTACGGCAAACAGGAGCTGCTGGAAGCCATGCCGCCTTTTCTCGGCGGCGGCGACATGATTCTCTCGGTGAGCAAAGACGGCTTCAAAGCCGCGGGTCTGCCGGAGAAATTCGAAGCGGGCACGCCCAATATCGCCGGAGTCGTCGCCTTCGCCGTCGCGCTGGACTATATGGAGCAGGTCGGCCTGGAAAAGATTCACGAGCACGAGCAGGCGATTCTGAAATACGCCTACGACGAGCTTGAGCGAATGAACGGCATTATCCTGTACGGAACCCGGGAATTCGCCGAGCGCGGAGCTGTGATTTCGTTTAACGTCGAAGGCGTGCACAGCCACGACGTCGGCACCATCCTCGACGAAGAGGGCATCGCCATTCGCGCGGGTCACCATTGCTGCGAACCATTCATGCGCAAACACGATCTTTCCGGGACCGCGCGCGCGAGTTTTTATCTCTATAACGGTCCAGAAGACGTGGACGCCCTGGTGCGCGGTTTGATTAAAGTAAAAGAAATTTTCAAAAGCGTCGTACCGGCTTGATCTATGTCACTCAGCGAAGATCTTTATAAAGAACTCATCATTGAACACTCGCAGAACCCCGGACATCGGGGACACCTCGAAAATCCGCAGGTGGTCGAAGAGGGCGTGAACCGCAGCTGCGGCGACGAAATCAGCGTTGAGTTAATTCTTACGGATGGCGTGGTCACCGCCATTCGCGTGAACGGCCGGGGCTGCAGTATCTCCACGGCGTCGGCTTCGATGATGGCCGAATCCGTGGAAGGCATGACTGTCGAGCAGGCCGAAGATCTGATCGATGACTTCAAAGGCATGATTGTCGACAATCGCGACGTCGAGTTCCCTGAAGATCTGGAAGATCTGGCGGCGCTGAAGGGCGTACAGAAATATCCCGTGCGGGTCAAATGCGCGACGCTCTCCTGGAATACTCTCGAACAGGCGCTCCAGAAAGCGGTCAAACTCTAAGGTCTCCCGACCGATACTAAAGAGGGTCGGCGAGAGCCCGGCCCCCGCATGAAGCAGCCCCCCTGCAGGTGTTCCGGGGGATAAGGCTTGCAAAACATCCCCCGGTAAGTGGATGCTGACAGAATTCTATGATTGATGAATCGACGCCCGACGACCTGGCAGCCGTTCCGGGTTCTCCGGCAAACCCGGAAGCGCAGGAAGCTGCTACATCCGCTTCCGGACCGGGCAAATCCTCGGGCGGTCTTTTCGCTCTCGTACAAACCGGCGTGGCGCTGGTTCTTGTGACCCTGGCGGCCCTGTCCGCGAACTCGCCCATCGCCGGGCAGATCTACGGCGGCGTGGGACTCGCGCTGCTGCTCTTTTCCGGGCTGATTTTTCTCATGAACTGGCGCGGGGCTTCCGGCGCAGGTCTGCGGGCGCTGGCGCTGCTCGGAGTAATACTGCTCTGCGGCATCTGGCCGGCACAGGAAATCCTTGAGGGTTCGACTCCGATCCTCTCGCCGGCGCTGACTCTCAGCATTCTTTTGATTATTGCGTCCGCGTCCCTGGGTTCTATCGGCTTAACCTTCAGCGCGGGCCTGCTCGCGTCGGCGATGTATGCGGCGGCCTTCGTCTTGCATGCCAGCCGCTCCCCGGAGAGCCAGTTCGAATGGTCGCTGATCGGCGTGCAGGGCGCGACGCCCGTGCTGGTCGGAGCGCTGGTCGCGATGTTTCTGCGTTCCCGCGACCGAATGGTCTCCGGCGCGACGAATACCAACGACGATTTGAGCAAGGCCTACGAACGCCTGGAAGAGAACCGGATGAATACCGCGATGGCGGTCGGCGTCCTGAAGAAATCAGTTACGCAGTTCAACGAATTCCTGAACAATATGCTCGAACGAATGGAGAGCCAGGCCGGTTCGGTCGTCGAAATGAGCGCGATCGTCGAAGGCTTCGCGGTCGCTTCGACGAACACCACCCAGAGCGTAAATCTGCAGAACGATCGTTTGGGGCAGCTCCAGAATCAGGGCAACGAGATGGGCGCGATTCTCAACGATATTATCGTTTCGACGGAGATGCTGGCGCAAACCTCCGCCCGGGCCCGGGCTTACGTCACCGAAGTGAATCAATCCGTTCAGAATACGAACGAAGCGGTTCTGAAGATTCTGGAATCGCTCAGCCGGCTGGGCAAAATCAACAGCGTCATGGCCAATATCGCCGACCAGACGAACCTGCTTTCGCTCAACGCTTCGATCGAAGCGGCGCGCGCGGGCGAAGCGGGCCGAGGATTCGCCGTCGTCGCCGCCGAAATCGGCAAGCTCGCCGACTACTCCGTGAACAACGCCCGGAGCATCGCCGACATTATCAAGCAAAGCCGGGTGCTCACCGATCAGGTAAAGAGTTCTTCGGGGAAAGTTAGCGAACGCGTGGGATCGCAGCAGGACGAGCTGATCAAGATCGACGAAAACATGAAGAATCTGCAACAGGTGTTTTCGCGGCAGCAGACCCTGAACCACGGGCTGCTCGAGCAGCTCGAACAGCTCGGACGCCTGTCCGGAGAAATCGAACGCAACGCGGGCCACCAGCGTGCGAGCGGCGAAGAAGTCGCGACGGCCCTGGCCCGCATGGAAAAAGACATGACCGCCCTCACAGGCGAATCCAACAGCCTGCGACCGGAAATCGCGCGCATCGAAGAGCTCGCGGATCATATGATCCAGCTCGTCAACGAAGACGAAGAGAAAAACGGCGACGGCGCGGCGACGGAATCGGAGATTGCGATCTAAGCGCGATCGCGACGCGACTGGCCGAAGCCCCGGCCGGACCGCAGTGGTAGTCCGCCTGAAAATCAGTAGCAGTGTTTGATTCCGCGAAGCAGTCCACCGCCTCCTATTTGAGCGGCTTTTTAGAAAGCCGCTTCCAGCTCGCGAAGAGCGAAACCAATCCCCGCCGCGAAACCCTGGCGGGACTGACTACTTTCCTGACGATGTCGTACATCATCTTCGTGCAGCCGGCCGTGCTGTCCGGGGCCATGTTCGGCTTCGATTCCGGAATGGACTTTGGCGCGATCACCACCGCGACCTGTCTCTCCGCGGCCCTGGGGACCCTGTTCATGGGACTCTGGGCGCGCTATCCGATCGCGCTCGCTCCTGGCATGGGAGCGAATTTCTTTTTTATTTTAACAGTGGTTCCCGCTGCAACGGCGGCCGGATTCGGCGCCGGCTGGCAGACCGCCCTGGGCGTCATCTTTCTGTCGGGCGTATTGTTTTTGTTGATCACCCTCACCGGCTTACGCGACAAATTGATGCAGGCGGTCAGTCCCGATCTAAAAAACGGCATCGCCGTCGGCATCGGCGTATTCATCGCCTTCGTCGGACTGCGCAACACCGGACTGATCGTGACCGATCCCGCGACGGCCGTAACCCTCAACACCGCTTTCGAATCGCCGGACCTGATCGTATTCTTTTTCGGCCTGCTGTTAACCGCCGCCCTGCATGAACGCGGCGTTCCAGGCGCAATCCTCTGGGGCATCGTCGCCGCGACTCTGATGACCGTGACCCTCTATTTCACGCTGCCCGCGCTACCGGGCATGGCGGAAGCGGAGGTCGTGAAAGAATCTCTGCTGATGACGCGCTTTTCCATGGCCAGCCTGGCAGATGGCCTGGTAAGTCTGCCGCCTTCCATGGCCCCGACCTTTCTCGCGATGGATCTGGCTGGCGCGATCACCCTGAAGATGTTGCCCTTCATCGTAATCTTTTTGTTCATCGACGTTTTCGATACCATGGGCACGCTTGTGGCGGTCACTGAACAGGGCGGCTTCGTAAAAGACAATCGCCTGGAACGCGGCCGGCAGGCCTTTTTGTCCGACGCGGTCGGAACGCTCGGCGGCGCGGCCATGGGCACCAGTACCGTAACTTCGTACATCGAAAGCATTACCGGCATCGTTCAGGGCGGGCGCACCGGTCTGACCTCGGTCGTAACGGCGTTTTGTTTTCTGCTCGCGTTGTTTTTCAGTCCGATTATAGCGATGGTCGGCAGCTACAGCCCGATTACCAGCCCGGCGCTGGTCATCGTCGGTTCGATGATGCTGCGCAACGTAAAGCGCATAAACCTGGACGACTACAGCGAAGCGATTCCCGCGTTCATAATCATACTCGGGATTCCTTTTTCCTATTCGATCGCCGACGGGATCGCGCTGGGTTTTATCGCGTATCCGATTGTAAAGCTGCTCGGCGGGCGGGGACGCGAAGTCAGTCCCCTGATCTACGGTCTGAGCGTTCTGCTCGTGCTGTATTTTCTGTTTCTACGAGAGTGAGCCGCCTCGATCCAGGGAGAAAGCCGATATGATGTCGCGTTCCGATAAACTCTACGTCTTCTGCGCCTGCAATTTCGTGGCGCTGCTTGTTTTGACGAATATCATTGGAACCAAGCTTTTCATTCTGTTCGGCGAATCCATGCCGAACGGTCTCTTCGGAGCGGCCTTCGTCATCACTACCGGTTTGATCACTTACCCGCTGACCTTCTGGTTTACGGACATCGTCGGCGAAATCTGGGGCAAAAAGTACGCCGACCTGATGGTCTTCTACGGGTTTCTGGCTTCGTTGATAATGCTCGTCGTGCTTTCGATTGCGAAGAGCGTGCCGGCGGCGGATATCTGGACCGTGCGCCCGGAAATGGCACCCTTCTTTCACCCCGACACTTATATCAAAAACGACGCCGGCGAAATCACCGCACTCAACAGCGCCGCGGCCCAGGCGGCCTATACATTCACCTTCGAAGCCCCGGGTCTCCTGCTTTTCGCGTCCATGCTCGCGTATCTCGTCGCGCAGCTGCTCGACAACTACCTCTTTCATTTCTGGCGCCGGGTTACGAGAGGCAAACATCTGTGGCTGCGCAACAACGGGTCGACGGCCATTTCGCAGCTCGCGGACACCACGATCGTGAACGGCATCTTTCTGTACTTTTACTGGAAGATGCCCTGGACTTCGGACGATCCCGCGACTGTAACGATCGTACAGGTGATATTAACTTCGTACGTCGTAAAATTAGCGATCGCGATCTGCGACACGCCATTGATCTATCTGGGCGTGTGGGGCATTCGCCGGTGGATGCCGGAAGTGAAAGAATTGCGGCATCACTAACATCATAGGCGGACGACTCTGGCTGGAGCGCTGTAGTCTCAGAGGTGGCTGAGTAGCCGATCAGCGTTCGATTGCTACGGTCGGCGGGAGATGCGGAAAGGCGTTTAGCAAAGAATGCAGCCGTCGGCCCGGACGCGTCCGCAGGAGAATATTCGCCAGCTTACTGTCGTCTACTTGCCCGATTCTATTATACGGGCGGGTGTGACAGTTTCGGGCTTGTAGAGCGCGGTTTTTTGTGATACGGTCCCGGCCCGCTGTGCTGAGCGCAGCGTGCAGCCCGCGCGAGTATTTCGACCCGCCTCCAAAATGCAAAGAATCCACCCACAAGGGGGCGGGTGTATCTGGCAGACTCTGCGGACTGAACTGTGCTAAGCCTTTCGGTTCGCAGGTCGAACCCTGCAGGCTTGACGAAGTCAAGCCTTACGGCCCGCGGAACGGACTCTGCGGGCTTAGCTGCGCTAAGCCCTACGACCGTGAAAGATCAAATACTTCCACCAGCCGAGATACACGCCGCGTTCCACATCCAGTACCGGCTCAAAACGCTCCCGCAAGCCCGGCAGCAGATGTCCCGTAACCATGACGTGATTGCGCGACATGTGATTGCGAAAGCCGACGTACTTCGAATCGGAGAAATCGACGGCCGCAACCATTCCGCCCGGTCGCAGGTCAGCCTTTGCCTGATCCAGCACCTCCGCCCACTGCGGATTGATCATCGACAGACTGTACGAAAACAAAACCAGATCGAAGCCATCGCCCGCGTTACCGCCGGCCTGATAGGGTTCTTCGAGCAGCGTAACGCGGTCGCCGTGACGCTTCAGTTTCGCGCGGGCCTTGCGCAGCATATCGCCGGACAGATCCACGCCGACGAGCTCGGCTTCGGGATATTTGCGCGCGAGATACGCGAGATTCACGCCAGTGCCGCAGCCGACTTCCAGAATGCGCAGCCTGCGCGAAGCCGCGCCGCTTTTATCTGAAGTCGCCGCACGCAGTTCGTCGGCGGACGGTAGTCGCCGCAGTACTTCAGTTCGGCCGAAGAGAAACGCCCAGCGGGTCGCGTCGTATACCAGCGCGTGCAGGCGATAGTAGCGCTGCAGATTCGACATCTGCTGCTTACGATCGCTGAATTTTTCGTTCAGAGCCCGGGTCGAGGACTCCTGCCGAACTGATTTTTTAGATTCCGTCGCAGTCGTCATGCTTTTACGATTCCCATCATCAAACTCCCGTAAGTGCCGACGCGGCAGGTTTGATGCAATTCGTTCGCGCGGTCGTCGCCGCCTTCAAAATCCACCGATTCGCGCACGAAGTCCGGTAAAAAGTCCACGGCCGGGCTCGCCGAACGGAGCAGAATCTTTGTGCCCGGGCGGCTGTTCTTCAGAATCAATCGCCACTCTTCTTCCAGACCGGTGGGATCGTTCCAGGCAAGCCAGTCCTGGTGATCGAGCAGAACGTAGTGCGAATACGCCTTCGGGTTTTCTTTCAGAAACTGAATCATCGTCGTATTGTGCGCGTGAGCGGTGTCGACGGTTTCCTGCAGCGTCTTGAAATTCTCTTCGCGCAGATAGCCGGGCGCGCATTCGCGAGTGTAGGTGCCCGTCGCATATACGCGCCAGAAATAGTTTTCTGATACCGGGACTTCGGTAAACACGCGGCGCACGTTCGTTCGGAGGAATCCCAGAAGACCGCCTTCGAATCCGTTCATAATCAAATCGCGCTGGGCTCTCGGCACGCCCATCGCCGCCAGCGTGATGTGCCGCCCCAGAAACCAGCTGATCACGCGGTTCCAGAGCAGCGGCTCGAGATGATCGTATGCTTTCTGTTGCTCTTCCATGGTCTCGGCGCTGAAGAGCCAGCGGATATTTTCGTTGAGCTTCTTATGCAGTTTGAAATAGCCCTGACAGAGCCAGGCGAGAGTTCCCGCGCCGCCGTAAAAATAGAAGGATTTCTTCAGACCTTCGCGTTCGAAAAACTTCAGCTTCTTGTCCCAGAACTTCTGCGCGAATGCCGGCAGCTCGCCTCGCAGCTTGTTACTATACAGCTCATGAATATCGGCATGGCAGCCGTCGCCGAACATGCGATACAGGTCTTCGTGCGTCGCCTTGCGGATGACCGCGCGTTTCAGTTCGAAGAGCGCGTTCTGTTTCGGATTCACGTCGACGCTGTTGATGCTCGCGGGACGGTCCAGCAGGTAGTCCAGCAGATTGTCGCCGGCCGAGGTAATCATGACGATATCGCTTTCGCCGTCGATATTCATGAGCTTGCGATCGATCGCCGGATCTTCCCAGCTCGTGTTGTAGATCAGATGATTGCCGTGGATCGTGCGAAAGATTTTGTCTTTCGTATAATTCGAAAACTTGCGGGTGATTGCAGTCGCCATGCGGACACTCTCTATTGTGTGGGATTCGGGACGGAGTCGCCGGGATGCGCGTCATCGTAAATGCGCAACGCAGGTCCGGTTCTCCAGCTTAACGGGGAATACTGCAAGCGGAATATTACAGAGGGATTACGAAAGCGTGGCACCCGATCCGATTCCTGATTCAGCGGTACACGAAAAAACCCGCCGACCGAAAGGGCGCGACGGGTCTTTTTTGCGGAATCGCAATCCAGCGCAAACCGGACGCCGAAGCGCCAGGCCTGCCCGGGGGTGAAAACTAACGCTCGATCAACGTTTCGAGAACTGCGTTCCGCGGCGAGCTTTCCGCAGACCGTATTTCTTCCGTTCCACCATGCGCGAATCGCGGGTGAGAAAGCCGGCTTTTTTGAGATGCGGACGGGTATCGGGAGTGGTGCTCTGCAGCGCCCTGGCGATGCCCATGCGGACCGCGCCGGCCTGACCGGCCACGCCGCCGCCGGTGACGTTGATCGTAATATCGAATTTTTCCTGCGCGCCCACCAGAGTCAGGCCGCTGACGGCCTTCGTCGCCAGACGGGGAACCGGGAAGTATTCCGCAACGGTCTTGCCGTTGACTTTGATATTGCCCTGACCGGGGCTCATTTTAACCCGCGCGATGCTCGTCTTGCGACGGCCGACGGTGAAGATAGCTTTGCTCATATCCTGTGAAATCCTGTTTCTAAATCAAAATGACGGGGCTTCTTCGCCGGAATCACTTATTTCCGGGAACCCAGACGGTCGGCTGCTGGCCTTTGTGATTGTGCTCGGTGCCGGCATAGATCCGGAGATTGCGGAGCAGCTGGCGGCCGAGGGGGCCTTTCGGCAACATGCGCTTGACCGCGACTTTCAGCGCGTAGGTCGGGTCGGTCTCCATCTTCTTCTTGAGCGTGTAGGTATTCAGACCGCCGGGAAAACCGGTGTGCTCGTGATATTCTTTTTGCTCGAGCTTGCGACCGGTAACACGAATCTTGTCCGCATTCACGACGATGATATTGTCGCCGGTGTCCTGATGGGGAGCATAGTTTGCCTTGTGTTTGCCACGCAGGCGATACGCGATCTTCGTCGCAAGGCGCCCGAGAATCAGATCCTGGGCGTCGACCAGAACCCAGTCCTTTTTAATATCTTCGTTGCGAGTGTATTTCGTCCGCTGGGACGTGAGAGTGACGGCCATAATCCTGTGTTTTTCCGCGAAAATAATGAGAGAACTGACAATGTTTTCGAGGAGCCTTCAAGGGTCAATGCGAAAACGACCGTAGCCCCCGTGCGCAATCGTCCGCTTACGCAACGAGCCGCCGGGACCCGGTCCAATCGAATCAACCGGGGAACCCGCATCTGTGAGTGGTTTAATGAGACATAATTCTGAATCCAGCCCCGAAGACTTGCTGCCAGAATCGCCGCGATTCGCCGCCGCCTCCCGGGCGCTGGAAGCGAGCGGCGTATGGAGCGCTCTGGCGCAGTGCGGAGCGCGGGATCCGACCCTGGTCGGGACCATTCCGCTGGGGGTCGATTTGCCCGAAAGCGATCTGGACATCGTTTGCGAACGACCGGCGGACCGCGACGTGGATGAATTCACGGACGATTTGATCACGGCTATTACGAATACGGTGTCGCTCACCCCGCCCGACCGGCCTCACGGTGGCGCCATTGCATCCGGGCCGCACGCAAAATCCCTGCAGAACTGGCGGCGGCCGGGAGCCGTCGCCGAACAGCCTGCGGTCGTCGCGCGTTTTCGAATTCCGGCCGACCGCGGAGCCGGAGTGAATCCGGGCGCGGTCCGGATTGAAGCCATTCCAGATGAGCATTTTGTCGTGGAGATCTTCGTGGATGTTCTGGCGGTCGCCGATCAAATGGCCGGCCGCCACTATCGCGTGGAATATGAATTGCTGCAGCAGGCCCGGCGCGACGGCCGCCTGATTGCAGCGCAGATGGAAATTCGCCGGCTGAAACAAGACGGCCTCTCGACGGAACGGGCCTTTTGCGAGTACTTCGGGATCGAGATTGCGAAGGGCTCCGACGAATTCCGGACTCTTTATGAGTATGCGCCGAAAATCCGGTAAAGACCGCAAGGTCGCATGAGTTTGCCGGTGTCCCCCTCTTTTGCCCCTGAGAGCGAGGCCTTTCGGGTTTGACAAAGATGAATACCCGGGCAACAATTCGAGCAGAGCCTCGTATGCGCATTTCCATCGGAATCTCAATGCTTACGATCTGTCTGGGAGGCTGCCTGGTGCCCTCAGACGACCCTCGCTTTCGCCCCCCCTCGGGGGACGACGATTGTTCGGTCCTTCCGGTTCCTTTTGAAACATTCGAGTACGCGATATCCGGCGCCGGGGTCGGGGTCGTGGACGGTATCTACTCCGTCCGATACGAAAATGCGGGCACTCAACGCTGGTACTTTGAACAAGAGCAGGGCGCCGCAACCATTGGCTTTGAATCCGACCGGGGATGGACGCTCAACTCGAATGATCCGGGTGCCGGCATTCCAACGATTCTCTACGTCGCCAACGGATCGGCGGGGCTGCCCCCGGCGGGCGCTGTCTGGACTACAGTGGACGGCGTCGACCCACCTCCGACCGGTTCACTGATGAACGCGGTCCGACTGCGCCCCTATTTCACCTGCTTCTAAAATTCTTTCGAAGCCTTATCCAGAAAGGCCTTCTCTTTGCGCGAAAGGGAATCCATGCCTTCGAGCGAAATCTTGGCCAGCAGGCGATCGACCTCGTCTTTCATGGCGATGCGTTCGTTGATCAGCTCCTGCTGTTTGCGCAGGCGGCGCTTGCGCAGGGCTTCGTTGATGCGATCGCGCAGGCCGGGGGACGGTTTATTCGATTTCGTGAATGTCGACGACGATAGCACCGAAAAATCGCGGCCTTTGCGGGCATAATAATACAGAAAGAGGGCGCTCGCGAGCGCTCCGCCCGAATGCAGGACCAGGCTCATGAGGACGCCGGCCGCGCCGCCGGAGCCGCTGAAAATCAGCAGTACAAATACGAGCAGGACCATCCACTTCATGCGAATGGGAATCACGAAAAACAGCAGCACCTGCCGATCCGGCCAGAGGATCGCATAAGCCACCAGCACCCCGCCGATCGCCGCGTCCATGCCGAAGAGCGGCCCCTGGTAACCGCCCGGAATCAGGTAGACCACAAGTCCCAGCAGAATCCCACCCAGCAGGCTGATGTACACGAATTTCAGGAAATTGTGACGGCCCCAGGTGCGCTCCAGTTCCGAACCGAAAAAATAAAGCACGATACTGTGAAAAAAGACTTCAATTAATCCGCCGAATATGCCCGGACTGGAGGGGAGCAGCGGGTGGGTCAATATCTGGGTGGGTAAAAAATGCCCGAACTGCAGCATCAGCCCTTCCAGCGGGGCGTTCCAGACGCCCCGGAAAAAAATCGTCAGCAGGAAGGCGGTCGTCATCAGCGCGATCAAACGCAGGACGGTATCCGTAGCGGGCGGATAGTAGACCTGTTGCTGATTCCATGGAGGGGCCATGCCTGAGAATATCGGGGAGAGGCCCCGTCCCTGGCAAGCAGAAGAATAAACAAATTACTTCCGCAGACGGCGGGACTGAAAAATCTGGTCATTCTGGCCCCTCGCGGCGACGGCGCTTCTGGCGGACCGCCCCGACCCCCGCGCGGATCTCGCAGTTTTCGGAAGACCGGCTGGCACGGTGGTAGATACGGCACCCGCGGAGAATAGTCTATGAGCACCCGGCAAACAAAGATCCTCGGTCTGGTTGAAAAGCTGGTCCTCTTCGGCCTGCTCACGGCGGCGGTGCTCGGCGGCGCGATCTACGGGCTGGTCGTGTCCGAAGTCGAAGGCCGCAGCGAGTTGCAAATGCTCGCGAACTATCGCCCGTCGACTCCGACCCGCCTCTACGATCGCAACGGCGAGGTCTTCGCGGAATTGTATCGCCACCGCCAGGAACTGGTCAATCTCAGCGATATTCCGCCGCACGTGATCCAGGCCTTTCTCGCGGTCGAAGACGACAATTTCTTCAACCACTTCGGCATCGACCTGGCCGGCATCGTTCGCGCCGCGCTCAAGAACATCGCCGCCGGGCGGATCGTGCAGGGCGGCTCGACGCTGACCCAGCAGCTGGCGAAGCAGATCTACTTAAACGCGGAAGGCAAACGCGGGCGGACCTTCACCCAGAAGATTCGCGAAACCGTGCTCGCCCTGCAAATCGAAGAGGAGCTTTCCAAAGAAGAAATCCTCGAAGTCTTTTTCAACGTAATCTATTTAGGCCACGGCTGCCAGGGCATCGCCTGCGCATCCCGACTCTACTTCGACAAACGAGTGCAGGATCTCACCCTCGCGGAAGGCGCCCTGCTCGCGCGTATGCCGAAATCGCCGATCGAATACAGTCCGTTTAAATACCCGCGCAATTCGAAGCGGCAGCACATGTTCGTCCTGAATCGCATGGCGGATCAGGGTTATATCTCCGAAAACCAAATCGATCGCATTCACAACTCTTTCTGGAACCGCTACTGGGATAAGGTCATCGTCGAATCGCCTTCGCGTTCGCAGTGGGGCCAGCGCCTGAACCAGGCCCCCTATTTCACGGATTACGTCCGGCAGATCTTAGAAGCGGCTCCGGAGATCGGCGACGAACGACTGTATCGCCATGGCCTGAAAGTGTATACGACGCTGGATATGAATCATCAGCGCATCGCCGAAAGCGAGATGGGTAAGATGCTCGTTAAGGCCAACCGCATCGGCCAGGCGTACGCGAAAACCGGCGGTCGGGGCGGCGTGGACTTCAGCCTGTTCGGGCTGCACCGCAGTCTGTCGCTGATTCTGCCCGTGGGCGGGCCGATCTCGAAGGCGCTCGATCTGCGCGGTCAGTTTCGCAAAGAAGTCGAAAGCGAAATGCTGGACGGCCTGCAGGCTCTGAGCTATCTCACGCCGGCCAACAACGAAGCCGCGGCCTTCGAAGAATTTCGCAAAGATACCTACACATATACTTCGAATCTCCAGGTGCAGGGCGCCTTTATTACGATCGAACCCAGGTCGGGTTATATCACAACGATGATCGGCGGCACCGACTTTTCGCCCACGAACCAGTACAACCGCGTGTTGCGCGCTCGTCGCCAGCCCGGCAGCGCTTTCAAGATCTTCGTCTACGGCGGCGCCATCGAATCGCGGTCGATGACCTCGACCACTCCGATCAACGACGCGCCGTTTTTTACGATCGCTCCCGACGGCAGCTCCTGGGCGCCGGCGAATTACGATCAGGGATTTATGGGACTCGTCCCGGCGAAACGGGCCCTCGCCGCTTCGCTGAATACCGCGGCGGTTCAGGTATACTTTCGCGTGGGTCCCGAACCGATTATCGATCTGGCCGCGCGCCTGATGAAAGTTTCCGATACGCGGCGCTTTACGCCGGACCCGGCGTTGGCGCTGGGCGCGAGCGAAATCACGCCGATGGAGTTGACCACCGCGGTTTCGATTATCGCGAACGGCGGACGCGACGTGATACCGTTTGGCGTACGCTATGTGACCGATCAGAGCGGCAACGTCATGTACGGCCAGGAGAGTCGCATTCGCAAAATTCTGGCCATCAAATCGCGCGAAAACACAATCCAGGTGATCGAACCGGGACTGGCTTATATTTTGCAGGATATGCTGGCCGGGGTCGCGAAGGCGGGCACCGCTACGGGCGGCCTGCGCCAGGACGGCGGCTTCTGGGGCGACATCGCTGTTAAGACCGGCACGACCTCGAACTACTCCGACGCCTGGATCACCGGCTTTAACCCCGAATACGCGAGCACCGTCTGGTTCGGCTTCGACAAGTCGAGCGTGACGCTCGGCCCCGGACAGGCCGGCGGCGGAATCGGCGCTCCGGTAATCGGCGCTATATATAGAAGAATGTACAAAGAAGAGGGTAAAGCGTACCCGAATTTCGCGGATACGCCGATGTGGCGCAATCCGCCTCAGGATATCGTCAAAGCCGGCTGCGGCGGCTTTGGTATGGGTCCCAAAGAAGTCGACGGATACACTCTGCGCGCGCCGAACGACGGCTCCTGCGGAGGCGAACGCATCCTCGACGAACGCAAGCTCTTAATGGAAGAAATGGGCATCTCGTCCGAAGAACTGGGCGTCGAAGGACGCCTGCGTTTCAAATCCAACGAAGAATAATACGCACTGAATAATACATTTTAAATCGAATCAGGACAGGCCATCCCATGAAAAGTAAACACGTAGGACGCGATCGCCAGAACTCCGGCGCTTTCGCAGAAATGCTTGAAGTCAATCTGAAGCAACAGGCGTCGCTCAACCCCGGCGACTATCAAAACGTTCGCATCGGCAACACCAACGACCGCGATTTCGTATTCGTAACCAGCGAAGAACACGGACAGGGCGTCATCCGGCGCGAAGAGCTGCTCGACAACGACGGGCAAATCGCAGTGGCGACCGGCGAAAAACTCGACGCCTTCTATCTCGAAACCCAGGGCGGCGAAAAGGTTTTCACGACCCGGCCCAGCGGTCGCGCGACGAACGATATTCTGAGCACGGCTCTGCGGGATCAAATCCCGCTGCGCGGCAAGATCGCCCGCCAGATCAAAGGCGGCTTTGAAATTCAGCTCGGCGACGTACTGGCGTTCTGCCCCGCCTCGCAGATGGAAGACGAAGAGCTCGGACGCTCCAGCCAGGGCATGGAGTATCTGATCACCGAACACGCCGGCAAGCGGGTCATCGCGTCGCGTCGGGCGTTCAAAGATCGCAAGCGCGAATATCAAAAAGACATACTGATGGATTCGCTGCAGGAAGGCGACATCATCACCGGCACCATCATTTCGCTGCAAAACTTCGGCGCTTTCGTGGACATGGGCGGAGTCGAAGGCCTGATTCCGATTTCCGAACTGGATTTCACTCGCGTAAATCATCCCTCGCAGGTCGTTAAGACCGGCGAAAGCGTGCGCGTAAAAGTCATCGCCATCGACTGGAAAGAAGACCGCATTACGCTCTCCCGGCGTGCCATGCTGCAAAACCCCTGGCAGGGCGAGCTGCCCTTTCGCGAAGGCGAAATCGTCAATGGCACCGTCGAAAGCCTGAAAGATTTCGGCGCTTTCGTTCGACTGACCGACAATTTCACCGGCCTGATTCCCATGTCCGAAAGCGGCGTCCCCCGCGGCCAGCGCCTGGACAGCGTCTTCTCCCGCGGTCAGGAAATTCGCGTGATGGTCGCGCGCATCGACCGCGAACGCGAACGCATTTCGCTCTCCGCGTCGAAAGTCGCCGAGGCGGACAGCCGCGCGGAGTACGAAGAGTACATGGAATCGCAAAAAGAAGACATCGCCAGCGGCACCTCCAGCTTCGGCAAGCAGCTGCTGGAAGCGATGAACAAAAGCAAGCAGTAGCCTGCCGGTCCCTCCGGAGTCGAAATCGCAGCGAGCCGCTCCAAATTCAGGCGGCTCAGCTGCGATCGTCGCTCCGGAATCTCGCGGGCGCAATCCTGGCTCCGGCTCCAAAAAAATCCTGCCGCCTGAAGCTTTCCCGGCCGTTAATAGTCGGGTGAAGACAGGCAAAATCACAAACAGAGGCTTTCGCACGGCGCTCGCCGGCGTCGGCGGCGCTCTCGGCCTCGCGATCGTCCTGATGGGCGGGATGGCCCTCTTTGGCACGCCCGGCCTGTCGCTGGCGCATTATCTGCCCATCAGCCCTTCCGCCGATCGCCACCCGCCGGCCGATCGGCTGCTGTTAGACTTACGCAAGAGCTTTCAGGACTATCCGGACCGGGCCGGAAGACTCTTCTCCGCCGGCCAGACCATCCTGCACAAATACGAACTCGCGTATCTGCGTATCGAATCCCGGGGCGGGGTCTCGATTCATCGTTCCTACGACGCCAATCGCATCAGCCACCTGCGCATGCAGGAACTGGAGCGCGCCATCGCCGAAAACGCAACAAGCACCCCGGGATCTGTCGATGCGAAGACCGGAGTCGGGCGCTCGAAGCAATCGGAACCGACGCTCTTCGGCCGCTATTATTACCAGAGCTTTCCCGTTCAGATTCTGAAAGGGCCGGAGCTCATCGAAAACGTCACGATCACCATCGCGTACGAAAAGATCTATATCGGCGGGCGGCGCTTCGCGAATCTCTTCGGAGTGCCCCACTCGATTTCGCGGCTGTTTTACGTGCGCTTCGACGCGGCGGCGCCGTACATCGCCGGAACGGCGATCGCCGCAGGCCTGGTGCTGATCCTGCTCAGCCTGCGCGAACCCGTGACCCGTCTGCGACAGCGGCGACGTACAGGGCGGCCGCGACGCATTGTCTTTAGCGACGAAACCTGGCCGGATCCGAATCGCCCGCTGGCGAACGAGAGCGATCCCGACGGCGACGCCGCGGATTTCGAAACAGACGACGATTCCGAATACGGCCCGGACGTCGCAGCGACGATCGCTCCGGCCGGAGGCGATAGCGATGCCGATGTGATAAGCGCAGCTGACGTCCCGGACCGCCGGCGAACGCCAGCTTCGCGAAGCGCCCGCCTCTCGCCCCGCGGCGAAGCCGGCTTTCGCATTCTTTCGGATCCCGCCAATTTTGTCTTCGAAGCGCCGCCGGACCCCGTCGAAGAACGGCTCCTGCGCGAAAAGCTGGCCGCCCTTGAAGAAGAAGAGCGGCTGGCCACCCGCTATGAATTCGAACAGGAACGCTGGAACCTGCCCGGCTTTCAATCGGTGATGCAACCGCTGCGTAGAAAGATTCGTCCGGACGATCTGGATTTTTTCCGGCACACCGGCGCGGGGCGCGGCTTTGACAATCAGAGCTCGCTCTTCGATTTTCGTTATTATCGTTACCGCGATCAGCCCGGCTATCCCGAACAGAGCGCGGACATCGAAGCGTTCGCGAAGGCTTTCCTGACGGCGATCACCGATCTGGCCGGACACGCCACGACCACGCTCTATCTGCGAAACCGGCGCGGGCATTATCATGCGACCCTGCGCCGGAGCGGGAGCGTTTTCATTTCCGGCGCGGCGCTGGGCGCGGAACCGGTCGATCCGCAACTGGTCCGGCAGCTCGAAGACGGACGCTATATCGTACTGGACGACGGCCACGAAATCTTTTTCCCGGTGCCCTGCCGGCAGGATCATGCGACGCGCTCAGCCGACGCGGGCGATGCGAAGGATCACGGCGCTGTGGGACAAGTCCCTCGCGAGCAGAGCTCGCTCGGCCGTGGCATGCTCGGCTTGATTCGCATGAAGTCGGACCGGCCGCTGTACAATGCCGAAACTCTGGCGGCCGCCTGGTATGAGATTCGAAAATTCGGCGAAAGCCTCTTTCAGGCTCGCGTCTTCGAAGAGGCGATCAGCGATCCCGAAAGCACTCTGCACAACGGCCTGAGTTTTCATCGCGACCTGCTGCACGAGTTTTCACTCAAGCGCGAATTAAAAAACGACCGCATGCTGCTGATGCTGCGTTTTCGCGGACGCAGCAACCCCGAGAGCGTGCAGCTCTTCGGCCTCGGTCTCCGATCGTTTTTTGCGTCGCCCTTTCGCCTGTATCGCATCGCCGCGGACGTCTTCGCGCTGCTCGGGCCGGCGCTGCCGGTCGAAGAAGCGGAGCGACGTCTGGGCGAATTTCTCTCGTTCGTGCGCGAACAGGAAGCGGTCGATCTGAACGCTGGCTCCGCTCTGTTGAACGACGACGGTGCGGGCCCGGCTTCCGCGTACGAGTGGTTCCGTCAGGCGGCCGTCGCTCTCGAAGACAGCGAGAAAACGGGATTGAATCGACTGCGTATGTACGATACGGTACAAAGCGGCGCGACCGCTTTCCGCCAGATGGCGATTCTGAATGCAGGGGCCGCGGACGAAACGCCAGGCTGATATTCGCGATACTCCGCGAACGCTATGGATCCCTTACTCGACGAAAAGATTATCCTGACCCTCAACCGGGTCTGCTCCGATTTTTTTAAGGAGAACCTCTTTCTCAGCGCGGACAAAGAGGCCTACGGCCCTTCCAAAAACGAAGGCCTGTGCTACGAGAGCTGTTCGCGCATCGGTTTCGAAGGCGACATCAACGGCCACATCTATTTCTGCATGGACGGCTATACGAAACTCAAGCTTTTGCCGCGCATCGCCGAACGCTATCAGATCGACCCGAACCTCAAGGGTATGGCCGACTCGGTGATCCTGGAATTCAGCAACCAGATGGCTTCGAATATCGTTTTCGAACTCCAGGACGGCGGATTCGCTGTCGAGCTGACCCCGCCGGAGAGCTTAAACCATCAGTTGATTCCAATCGACGCGGACCACTATCGGCAGTACATTCTGATCTTCTTTTTGCGCGATCGACGCGAACGACTGTATCTGGGCCGCGTCTATCTCGTGCTGACCATGCAAAAATTCAAGAACGAAGCGGCCGACAGCGCGCAAATCGACGCGAGCTGAAACTCAGGGCGAAATCGTGCAACAGTCTTCGCTCGCCGCGTTCGCCTGGCTTTCGATTTCAGCGAGCCGCGCGCGCAGCCAGTCCGCGGATTTATGTTCACTGCCGTCCGGCAGTTTGATGCGATAAGCGATTCCGGTAATCGACGACTTCGTCGCGATATATTTTATAAACTGTTGGGCAGTTCGAATCGCGCCGCCAGCGCGGGACAGCTTCATTCGCATATGCGCGGCCGCGGCCGTCGCGGAGTGTTCGCTGCCGTTGCGAACGAAAGTCCCACCCGAGTCTTCGACGCTGGCGATCAGCATTTCGATTTTCCGGGCTTCGCTGAGCTCCGTTTCGCCTTCCGCCTTCGCCGCTGTAAAACTCATGCTTCCAAGAGCGAAGGCCAGCCCCAGGTACAACGCGACGCTTCCCACGCGCGCCCCGCGCTTATTCAGATATTTCAATTTATTCGAATGCATATTCTTTCCAGTCAGACCCCCGGCCGTTGAAATATTGACGTTTCCAGACATCCCCGGGTTCGCCGAAAAACCAGGCGCGGTGCGGGCGATCGGCGTAAAAGCCAGGAGCCGGCGACGCGCCCCGGGGAACCATATTCCGTTTAGTTCCGGGGATGAGCGAAAATAGTCCTAAAGTATTACAATAGTTTAGAAAATTTTAAATCATTTCACAACCGGGATTGAAAAGCTATTGAACGAATCTTCAGAAGCTATTCAATCAGGTCGGATCGCACCGCGAATTGCGCGAGCTCGGCTTTATTGTTTACGTCGAGCTTCTTATAAATTTTTCGCAGCTGCTCTTCTACGGTTCGATGGCTCTTATTCAAATATTTTCCGGCGTCGCGACTGGTCATACCCCGCGCCGCGCAGACCACGACTTCACGTTCGCTGGGAGTGAGCTTGGTAAGTTTCAGACGAAAATCGGCGACTACTTGATCGTTACGGGCCGCATCTCGCGCGAGCGCAACGCCGGGTGAAAAATAAGCGCGTCCATTCAACAAATCGCGCAACACCGGCATGATCCGGGAAACCGGCTCGTCTTTGAGCATATATCCATGAGCGTTCTTTTTACAGCGGCGAACATATTCCGGATCCCGGTGCTGGGTATATATCAGAACCCGAGCGCGCGGCTGCAGCCGCCGCAGGTCCTCGAGGACTTCAAAGCCGTCGCGCTCCGGCATCGCCAGGTCGAGCACCACCAGGTCGATATCGCCTTCGTAGCTTTCGAGAAAATCACGAGCATGCAGGCCGTTGCGGGCTTCGCCGATGCATTCCAGATCCCCGGCTTCGGCGATCCGTTCTTTAATCCAGGCGCGCACGATCACTTCATCGTCGATCAGATATACCCTGTACGGTTCTCGCGTCGTCATAGCCCCAATCCGGTAACAGTTAGCAAAGTTTTTCAGTCCGGCGACAACCCGGAAACTATTTTTTCTTTCGAGGAACGCGAAAATGTATCCATTCCCGACGCAAACCGCCAATCGCATCCTTGAGATTCGCGGCGAGATCCGCTATGTACAGGTGGGAGCCGACTTCGTCGATGAATTCACCCGATTCGTATATCGGATCTTCGCGGAACGGATCGGCAAACGACAGGAATGGCGCCCCACGGACGCGGAACTCGAGAAGATGGTGCGTGAAGAACGCTTGCTGCTGGAATCCGGTATTTTCGTCGCCGCCCTGCTCCCGGACGACCGACTGGTGGGGGCCATGCGGGCGGCGCGCTGGCGGGAGGACGTGAGCTTAGCGACGGAGCAGGTGTTTCGTCTCGACTACAAAGACCTGGCCCGCGTCTGGGGCGTGGAACCCGCAGCGGTCTGGCACGTCAGCCAGATGTGCGTCGACAGCGAAGCCCTGTTTCAATCCGGCCATGGATGGCGCCAGGGAAATCAAATTATGCGCCATATCATCAAGAATATATTCCAGACTGGTGCCCATCTGGATGGGGACTACGGCATTATGGAGAGCGACGATCAGATCAACTCCTATCTCAAACGCTTCCTGGGAATCGACACCCAACGCCTGAGCCCGACTATGAACTATATCGGACAGACCTACGCGACTGCGATCGATTTGAATCAGATTCGCCGGCTGAATTACGTTCGCAGCGGCACTACAATCGCCAGATAAAAAATATTCGCTTCTTCGCGAGCGGTGATATCGCCCCCGAGCTTTTCGATTAGATCGCGGGCGATATTCAGCCCCAGGCCGAGAATCGGTTTCGTCTTGTCCTGGCGCGAGGTCGTCCACTTGTCGAAGATGGCATCGATATTCAAAGGTGTTACCAGATCGTTCTCCGTACGCATGCGAACCGTCATGTCCTGTACATCCCAGGCGATTCGCACGCTACTCGAATGCTCGGCGCAATTCGAAAGTATATTGATCAGGATAATCATGAGAATTTCTTTCTGACACGCGACGTAGACATCGGGAGGGTTCTCCCCCACGATTTGCCCGTCATGAATATCTTCAACCAGCTCCGAGGACTTCGCATAACAATCAACTAAGCCGGCGGAGTCTTCGCGATCGACGAAAAACGGATCCTGGGACGCGGCGGACGAGGCGAAGATCATATTGTTGATCAGCGTCCGTTGATACAGGCAGTAATTCTGCGTTCGACCAATTATTCGCCGCAATGGATCGGGGCTTTCGCCAGGTTTGAGTTTATTTTCGATAGTGTCCAGATTGGCCAGAATCCCGAGGACCGGGACCTGCAATTCGTGATTCACTTTGGCGATGATTTCCGATTTCGCATCGTTGGCTCGTTTCAATAACTGCCGCAGGCGCAACTCTTCGACATGATAGTTCCGATAACGTTGAAAAACGAGCAGCAGTATGACGTGAATCTGAGTCATATCCATCATAATGTCGCGATAATTCTTGTCGCGCACGGTTTCTCCGAAGACCGACAGCTCGTAAGTCATTCCGATAACGACTCCGTAATAGACTACCGCGAATATGAGGGCCAGCGTCTGAATCCACAGACTCATCCTCCGCGAAACCATCAACGCGATGCTCGGCAGAACCATACTGCGATGATATCCCGAACGGGTAATGTCTCCGGACGAAGCGTCGAGCCAGGTAAGATAGATATAAACCGACCCGATGGAGGCTATAGCGAGAATGGTATGATAACGAAATATGGCGGGCGGAAAGCTCCACGAGACGATCAGCAGCAGAGCAAAACATATCAGAAAGCTCAAACGCGACACGATGGCGATTGTATGCAGATTCGCGGGAATATTCTCAAGATCCGACGGCAGCCCCACCATCGTCGCGAAAATGCCTACGGCAAGCACCACGCGCCACGTACTGAGAATTTCGCGATTTTCCGGAGTTTCTCCCTCGAGATTCGAGTTTGGCATTCAGCTCACCTGTCGCACGCGGTCGTTCGCGGAACCCGTGAATATGTTGAAGAAAATCCAACCCTTCACGGTGGTGCTATTTCGTGCGCACGATTGATAAACTCTACGTATCCCTGGCGAACCGAAAGCCCTTTTTTTCCGAAGGCTGGGGCGACCCCGATCTACTGGAACACGTCCTGACGACCGATCCGGAACGCCTGACTCACGCCCCCGCGGACCGGGTCCCCGACATCGAAATCGACTGGCGGCCGGCCGAAGGCGACGCGTCATCCGGAGATTCCGGCGCGGCGAAAATTATCGAGGGCCGCTTTCAGAGCCCTTTTCGCTACGAATGGCGTCCCAAAAACGGGGCACAGCTGGACATGCGGGGCCAGGCTGCCGGCACACCCGCGAATCGCACAAAACGCAAGGACGGCTCATTCGTACACACGCTGCCGGATCCCGTGCAAACCGCGCGCATTCAGCTGATCCTGCCCGAGCGCGCAAACGATCCGCCGCCGCTGGTCTTACACTTCGCCGCGACCGGCGACGAAGGCTTCAGTCGCCGCAGACTGGCGCTCGCCGAACCTTTACGCAAGCTGGGCATCGCCTCCGCAATCCTGGAAAATCCGTTTTACGGCAGCCGTCGCATGCCCGGCCGCGATACCAGCAACTCCGCAACGGTCCAGGAACTCCTCCAGATGTCCCGGGCGGCGCAGGACGAAGCCATCGCGCTCCTGCGCGTCTTTCGCGAGATGGGTTTTCGCCGACTGGGCACGACCGGCGTCAGCATGGGCGGGTATATGGCCCTGGCGGTCAGCTCGCGATTTCCGGAACCACTGGCCGTCGCCGCCTGCATTCCCTCGCACTCCGCATCGCCGGTGTATACCGAAGGCATACTCAGCAGCTGTTGCGACTGGAATACTCTCGAGCGCATGAATCCCTTCGCCCGACCCATAAATGAAAACGCAAACGGCTCACCGGCCTCCGGCGCGCAGGGCGCGTTATTCCAGAAGTATCGGGGCGCCGCGGGAGCACGCGAACTCCTGCGCGATATTCTCGACGCGTCGGATCTGCGCCATCTCGCGCCGCCGCCCGCTCCGGAAGCCTGCGTGATCGTGGGCGGGCGACGCGACGCCTATATCCCCGCCTACTCGACGGCCATCACGCACAATCTGCGGCCGGGTTCGCAGCTGCACTGGATCGACATGGGCCACGTAACTTCGTTTATTCTGGGACGGCGCGCGTTCGTAAACGCGATTCGCGAGAGCTTCCAGCGATTGGAGGCACTTCGATGAGCCGCTCCCCGCGCGTGGAAATCGAATACTGTACGCTGTGCCGCTGGCTCTTGCGCGCCGGCTGGACCGCTCAAGAACTGCTGACGACTTTTCCCACCGAGCTCGCCGAGGTAGCGCTCGTACCCGGCACAGGCGGGACATTCGACATTCGCCTGGACGGTGAGCTGATCTATTCGCGCAAGGCCGCCGGGGGTTTTCCGGAGCTCAAACATCTCAAACAACTGATTCGTGATCGCATCGACCCGGAGCGCGATCTGGGTCACAGCGATCGTCAGCCGGACGCGAGCGAAGCGGCGGGCGACGAAAGTGATGACCGGAACTGAGCCCGGGGCGGCGGCGTCCGGCGCCGAAGATCACATCACGGGCCCGTCGCGCGATTTTAGAAAAGGCGGTTGACGACCGGTCTGCGGCGGGCCTATTCTCGAAGCAATGAACGTTATCTCGATCATCATGGGCCTGCTGGCCGCCGTATTCATGTTTCCGGGTTTTATTCCTTTGCTGGGCTGGCTCAACTGGGGCGCTCTTTTCGTCGCGGGCATCGGCGCGATCATCGGCGCGCTGGCCGAAAAGAAGACCGGCCTGATCATCTGCGTCGTCGTAATCGTCATCGGCGGTCTGCGCTTGATGATCGGCGGCGGAATCGTCTGAACGGATTCGTGTAAAGCTCTCTACCGACAGCGCACTGCGGACAGTACCGGACGGAATCAGTAGGCCGACTGCATTTGCAGCCGTACCTGATCCGGCCATCCGCCGCTCCACCCCTCTAAGATGCGATGGAGCGCCCGGGTTTCGCCCTCAGGTGTTCTGGCTCCCGTGATGTTGTGATTTCGCGGACCGGATACTGAAAGCGTATAGTCGCCCATAAAAGTAACGATTCCCGGCAACGCTTCGGTTTCGCTCAAAGCAACCGCTTCGCCTTCCAGCTCGACGGTTGTGGCGCGCTCTCCCTGCGCCCGCCCCCATTTGTCAGTCACGATCCCGCCGCCGGTCGCGGGAATCACCAGGTCGAACAGCCGATAGCGACCGGGGGCGATGTCCGGAAACAGATAGGTTCCGTCGTCCGAGTGCCGGGCCGCGATCGGGCGGGAGTTTCCGTCGGAAGCCAGGCGGATCGATAGTACCGGATCAGGCAGCAGTCGATTCACCAATCTGCTCTGAATCTTCAACTGAACGACCAGCATCGCGCTGTCCGGGTAAGAACGGTCCAGAGTGCGGCAGCCGCTGAAGGCGACGATCAGCAGCGAGCAGCCAAACGCCAGGACCGCCAATCTTCTGCTCAGGTTCCGGTGGTCTGAGTCGGTGAATTGCATGCCGCATCCCCGGCGGCCTCCCGGGCGGATCGCAAGCTTTTTTTGATACAGACAACTTACTATTGTTACAGTCGAGCGCCTCTCCGGGATATTGATGAATCGCTCGCAAACGTTGCGTTGTGAGAATTCTCATGTGGTTAATGTTTTTTATAAATATGATCGTCTATATTCTGAGAACCGGGCGACAGTATCAATCCCGGTAAATTTACGAGAGCGGGATTATCATGCAGTTTCAACCATTCGAAGAAGGAATAGAAGTCAACGGGCAAACTGTATACGCAATTGTAGATGGACTGGGCGCCTTTCAATCGCTCGCGAAGAAGCATTTGCTCGCCCAGGGAATTGGAGAAGAATCCGGCGGTCAGCTCGCAATCAAGGCCAGCGCCTGGTACCCGCAGGCGGCCTGGCTAAAAGCCTTCGAGTCCATCGCAAATGCCATCGGCGAAAGCACGCTCTTCAAAATCGGCGAAGCGATTCCCCGTAACGCTCAATTCCCCCCATCGGTTACCGATATCCGCTCGGCAATCGCGTCAGTGGACGTGGCCTACCACTTAAATCATCGCAAGAACGGAAGGGTTCTTTTTGACGAAGCGACCGGTCAGATGAGCGAAGGCATCGGCCATTACGGATATGAGGCGGTAGAGGAACGGAGCGAAATTCGTTCGACCTGCACGAACCCTTATCCCTGCGCGTTTGATCGTGGAATCCTGACTTCAATGGCGCGCAGATTTGAGCGCGGCGCGCAGGTTACGCATGCCGAAGACGGCGTCTGCCGCAGCCACGGTGGGGAGAGCTGCACCTATACAGTCAGCTGGTGAAGCTGCACCCGGTCGGCCAACAACCCACCGGCCCGCCGTAATGCGACATAATCCAGCCTGAGCTGCAAATCATGCCGTGTACCTGCCTTCGATCCGTCGGATATCGAAACGTTTATTCCGAAATTTTTTGCTGGCCAGCCAGAGCCTTTTCCGTGTATATGCACACATAAAGCGTGTATATACACATTGCACACAATAACCGGAGGAAATAATGGAAAACGTATATGTATTTGATGCTGTCCGCACTCCCCGCGGAAAAGGCAAGAAACGGGGCAATCTGGCCCACGAACACCCCCAGAATCTGGCGGGCGAAACCCTCAAGGCACTGGCGGATCGCAACAAGCTGAACCCCGAAAAAGTCGAAGATGTGATTCTGGGCTGTGTTTCCCAGGTCAGCGAACAGGGCGCGTGCATCGCTCGTTACGCGGTGATGGCGGCGGACTGGCCGGAAAACGTTCCCGGTTATACTGTGAATCGCTTTTGTGGTTCCGGCCTCCAGGCCATCAATAACGCGGTGGGCGCGGTCGCTTCCGGCATGCAGGATCTGGTCGTCGCCGGCGGTGTGGAGTCCATGAGCCGCGTGAAAATGGGCGACGATATCTCGGGCCTCGACATGTCGATCGGTAATCCGACCATCGCCGAGCACTACAATCTGGTGCCCCAGGGAATTTCCGCTGATCTGATCGCGACCCGCGAAGGTTTCACCCGCGAGCAGGTCGACCGCTTCGCCGTTTCTTCGCAGGAAAAAGCGGACAAAGCCATCAAAGCCGGCATCTTCAAAGATCAAATCGTAGGCGTGGACGACGGTAAAGGCGGAGTCGTAACGGACGACGAGCACCCGCGTATCGAATCCAACTATGAGTTTCTTTCCAAGCTGGGTCCGGTCTTTAAGACCATCGGCGAAAAAGAACTCGATGCAGTCGCTCTGAAAACCTACCCGGATCTCAAAGCGATCAACCACGTGCACACGCTCGGTAACGCCTCAGGCGTAGTCGACGGCGCGGCGACGGTTCTGATCGGTAACGACGCGGCGGCGAAAGCCAACAACCTGACCCCGAAATCCCGCATCGTATCGATCGGCACAGTCGGCAGCGAGCCGACGATCATGCTGACCGGCCCGGTGAAAGCATCGGAAATCGCGCTTGAAAAAGCCGGCCTGAAAGCCGAAGACATCGACCTGTGGGAAATCAACGAGGCCTTCGCGGCGGTTGTACTGTACGTGCAAAAAGCCTTCCAGATTCCGGACGAGAAGATCAACGTCAACGGCGGCGCGATCGCTTTGGGTCACCCGCTGGGCGGCACCGGCGCGATTCTGCTGGGCACCCTGACCGAAGAGCTGATTCGCCAGAACAAGCGTTACGGTCTGGTTACGCTCTGCATCGGCGGCGGCATGGGCATCGCCACCGTAATCGAGAATATGCAGCTGAAAAACTAATCGGCTGCGATTTCGATCACGGGAAACGCGGCGTCGTGCGAAAACGGCGCCGCGTTTTTTATTCGTCAGCACGACGACGCGGAATCGAAATGACGAATCGCCGTTCAATGCGTGCGATCATCCGAACGAAATCATCGTCTTATTTATCATGAACCTATTTACGGGAGAGGATCAGGTCTATCGCCGACGGCTTAAACGAGTCGGCGTGACCTGCGTGGGATTCAATATGCGCAAAGCGACGCGCATGGTGACCAAACATTACGATACGATTCTCGAACCGACCGGGCTGCGTTCGACCCAATTCCATATCCTGGCGACCATCGCCCGCCACGAAGATCTGCCGATTACACGACTGGCCGAGCTGCTGGTTATGGATCGCACGACTCTCACCCGAAACTTAAAGCCGCTCGAAAAAGAAGAGTGGATCTCGTATTCGCACGCGGCCGACGACAAACGCCAGCGCACAGTGCGCATCACTTCGCTCGGGCACGGCGTACTACAGCGAGCGCTGCCACTCTGGGAGCAGGCGCAGTGCCGTCTGCTGGAGCGCATCGGCGAAGAAAATAGCCGCGGCCTGCTTGCGAATCTGTGGCGCTTCGTGTACGGCAAACGCAATCTGGACGCCTGAGCGATCCGGCGGGCGAAACCGACGGGGCCAGCCGAATTCACGAAATCAAACAAACGGAATATCCCATGCTTTCGACCAGAGCTCATATATTTCGCGGCTCGCTGACTCTCGGGGGGCTCCTGCTTTTCTGCGTTCTGGCAGGCGCATGCGAACGGCGGCCGTCTAAAGTCGAGGAGCGGATTCGGACCGCTTGCGGCGATTTTGAGAGACGCCTGCACGAAGCCGCCAGAGACCTCGGCCGCGCTCTTGAGGACGAGCGCGTCACCCGGACCGAGTGGGAAATGCAAAAACGCCACGGCCTTCATTTGCCTTTAGCATACGATTTGTTCAGACTGTGCACGAGCGTGAAATTGTCCGGATCCGACACGGATGAGATTTTAGTATTGATGGACGAATCGTCGGTGCTCGCCCAGAGCCTGCGCGAAGACCCAGCCTGGTCGCTGGCCGCTCCGAACGCAGCGGACGCACGCAGAATCCATAAGCGAATCCAGCAGTTCCACGCCAATCTCCGACGCGCGAATGAGAGGCCTTTCCGCTGATTCCGGGGTTATGAGTGGAGAATCGAAGCCATGAGAACCGGCGGCTCCATACGACTCTGCTTTCTGCTGTTGATATTATTCCTGCTTCCGGTGCATTGTGCGGAGAGACTGACTGTCTTTGCTCCCTCGGGCCTGAATCTCCGCCAGAGCCCCGATCCCGCCGCGAAGATCATCACCCTGCTCCCGCCGGGTACCGAAGTCCAGGTGCTTGAAAAATCCAGGCTATCGCTGAGCTTCGAGGGAATCCAGGCTCCCTGGCTACGCGTACGATCCGGCGAATTCGAAGGCTGGGCCTTCTCCGGCTTTCTCAGCGACGACCCGGGCGTATTGCAAGCGGCGAAAGATTGCGCCGACCGGAACAAAAGCCTGAGCGGACGCGAATGTATGCCGCCCTGGATCGCCTTGGTGCGATCACACGGCGCGGTCTTTCACAAATTCGGAAGAATCGAATTCAAACTCGAACCCGATGGAAGTGTTCTGGCGTATACCACGGATCCGTGCGAAATCGGCTCGTTTTCCCCGACCAGCACGACGATCGGCTCATGGACCGTAGAAAAAGATATAATCAAAGCTGAATTCGAGTCTGGCGGGGCATGGTCTCTCGGCGCGCAGGAAACAGTGTGGGGCCCTTACTCCGGCCTGCCCGTATGTATCGGCGATCCGCATTCCGATCACTTCGAAGTCCGCGCAGTGTATATCGGGAAAGGACTGAAAATCACCGACGTGAACGGTGGCCGGGTCGTTGAATGCGATCTCGGCCATTGCGGTTGATCTCGCCCGATTTATTCTATAGCGGTTCTTCAATGGATGACCTGGAATAAATTATAATATTATTATCGTCTTCTTCGTCGAATGACTGGTTGCCCTGACGCGACGATCGGCGTTCGCAGAACGGAACGTTTCGTGCAACACATTCAGAAATTGCGCCGGAGACGAAACTATGTTCACGACCCGTTTCAAACGCAAAGCGGACGGAATCGACTTCATCTACGAACACTTTCGCCACGAAGAGTTTATTCAGCACGCCCTGATCATTACGACCGATGCCGACCGTAAGGTCAAACGACTGTACTTTAACTCCTTCGAACTCGGCACGCTGCACGTGGGCCGCGACGGATCGATCACCTGCCACCGCTGGGAAACCGAAGACGAAGCGCAGAACGCCTCGCGAAACAGTCGGCATTTCACTACGATCAGCGGCGTGCAATCCGACGACCGCGCGCTGGCCGACGCGATCATTCGAAACGTGATGCAGTTCGTGAAAGAACCGATCGTGAACCGATACGTGCGGGCTTTTTACGATTCGCCCGGAACCGAAGTCCAGATCCCGACCGATTATCAACCCGCCGAAAGCCGCCGGGATGCGGAAAATCCGGCGGGCATTCTGCCGCCGCCGGAACCGCGGGCTCCGAAAAAGAAAGAGCCGCAGCAGCGCGCCCCGGTGAAAGCGGAGTCGGCGCTCTGGAAGCAATCGGACTATCGCGAAGACAGCCCGAACGGCGGCTGGCGCAATCCGGATCTCATGTTCCTGTGGATGCTGCTGGCGATGAGCCTGCTGCTGGCGATCGGCTTTTGTTAATCGCAGCCGGCGTATAGATCTTCTGCAGCTCGGCGAAGCCTTTGATCTTGTGATCGCCCACGAAATCCAGATCGCATTCGCAAAACGACGCGAATTCTTCGGAGACCAGGGTCTGATACCCCAGCTGTGCGCACATACCTTCGATGCGCGAAGCCAGGTTTACCGCTGAACCGATGGCGGTAAAATCCAGCCGGCGGAGCGCTCCGATATTTCCGTATTGAATCGATCCGATATTTAAACCGACGCCGTGAGTCAGGGCCGGCAGCTGCAGCTGCTCCCGGGCGCGATTCCACCGCCCCATAGCTTCCTGCGCCAGACTTACGGATTGCAGTACCGCTTCGCACACGATTTCGCGAGAGCTGGTTTTTGAAATCGGAAAAATTGCGAGCACGGCGTCGCCCACGAATTTCAGCACTTCGCCTTTGTTGGCTTCGACCGCGTCGGCCACAATTTCGAAGTATTTGTTCAGCCACTCGATAATCTCAGAGGCCTCGTAGCTATTCGAGAAATTCGTAAAACCGCGCAGGTCTGAGAACCAGATCGCGGCCTGGATCTCTTCCGAGTCGCCTCGTTTGATGCGGCCTTCCAGCACCTTCTGACTGGTACGCTGCCCCAGGTACGCGGCCAGCAAAACCTTCGTGGTCTGCCGTTCCAGATGCGCCTCGTAATATTTCGTCAGCATCGGAATCAGCGCGCGCAACACGTTGATTTCGGCTGACGAAAAGCCGCCCGCTTTGTCCGTATCCCAGAAGATCGCGTTAAAAACTCCCAGACTGAAAGACATCGGCAGCACCAGGTAGTCGCTTACACCGTCGGCGATCAGCTGCTTGAAGATCGGGAAATCGCTTCCGTCGTCCCCGGGGCGGATTTTCTTGCGAAACTCTTCGCCGGTCATGGCGACGCGGCAGACCGGGCTGTTCAGAAAGCCTTCGCTGTCGAGTACGCCGTGCGACATAAGATCGCGGATGACCTGACCGCCGTCATATTTCTGACATAGACTTTCGTACTGATACTTCTGCAGCACGGGCGACGCGACATGGCTTTCCCGATACCAGCGATAAGCCTCGACGCTGATTTGTGGATTGATGGTTCTGATAAAAACGTGCGAGCGTCGAATTACGAAACCGTTTCGATTCAGCTCGTGGATCAGTCCGTTGAGCATATCCATCGGCGAAGAGAGCGTGCAACCTTCCGAACAAAACCACTTCAGTACCGGGGATACGCTGCTCCTTTTTTTAGACTGTTTCATATACCCGCCGCCGATGCGCAGGCCCATTCAAATCGGCTGGCCGCTGTGCGCGCAAGACTTTCCCGGGAACCGGGCGCGAACGCCGGAATATTTTGAAAACGGAAGCCTGGCCGCGATCCGGCAATCGCGCGCTCGAAATGCAGAACAAAGCAGAGTAAATATATACCGATCGATTTCGCGCAATCGAATCTGGCGCGTGCGCGCCGCTAAAGCTGCAGTCGCCTGAGCTTAGTATCCGCCGCCCGCGAAAGACGAAGCGATCGTTGCAATAGCAGGCGCAAGCGCGTCGGCTTTTATATTTCGCTCCATTCAGTGAGCCATTCGCCGCGGCCGAAGGCCGGCTTAAGGAGCGCCCCTTCCAGCCAGGGGCTCCGTCAGATGCCCGGGAACCCAAAAATGATTGGGCCTGGCCCGGCCGGATAACCCGCGTTTTTTTTCGACCCAGGCGGAATATTTCGACCTTATTTTGCGTTTCGGCTTGACCCCCGACCCGACCCCGGATTTACTGTCCCTGTTGGTGCTGATAGAGAAAGGGGTACACCTGTTCCCATTCCGAACACAGAAGTTAAGCCTTTCATCGCCGATGGTACTGCGGGGTTCGCTCCGTGGGAGAGTAGGACGGTGCCGACATAAGCACTTATATTAAACTGCGCTTCGCAAAGCGCGACCAAAACCCGACACGATTGTGTCGGGTTTTTTTATGTCCGAAGAGCGCGCACGGCCTGGAGACCGTGCATTCAGCCCGGAGCTTGCATTGCGTCTAGCCGCGCAGGGTACCCAGCCACTCCCCCAGGCGAACGGGCATGTCTTCCCGAATGCGGGGGCTGAATTCGAAGCGGTCCTTTTCGAAGAGCAGCACGACCGTCGATCCCATCTCAAAGCGCGCCAGTTCGCCTCCGCGCTCCACGGTGATCCGTTCGTGATCGCTGTAGCGGTGCAGTCCGCCTTTGCGCAGCCAGCGATTGGCCTGCACCGCGGAATCGTAGTCGACCGTAATCTTGCCGACGTTCGTCGCTCCGACTTTCACCAGCGCCGTGAGGCCCTGCTCGTTTTGCACATAGGTCGTCAATCGTTCGTTCTTCGGAAAGAGATCGCGGATCCCGTTGACGGCCAGCAATTCACCGGGAACAGCCGTCCGGGCACGTAATCGTACCCGAGCACGTCCCCGCCCACCTGGGAATGGATGCGATGATAGTCGCGCGGACTGAGATAGATCACGGCATAGTGGCCGCCCTGAAACTGCGAAACGAATTCCGAGCCCGCCAGCAGATCCTCCAGACGATAGTCCAGACCCTTCGCCTGAATCAGCGTGCCGTTTTCAATCGGGCCGAAGCGCGAAAGCACACCGTCCACCGGCGAAACCACTCCGCGAGCGCGGCCGTCAATCGGGCGCAGGCCGGGCTTCAGGGCCCGCGTGAAAAACAGGTTCAGACTTTCGTATTCTTCGAGGGCTTTGCCGGCCTCCTCCAGATTTACGTTAAAGGTCTTCGCATACCAGCGCAACAGCGGATGCAATAACACAGCCGGCAGGCGCAGCTCCGCGAAATGGCCGAAGAGCCGGCTGACCAGATTCGTGGGTAGCAGGTGGAACAGAAGCAGCTTCAGATCGCGTCCGGCTTCCGATCGCCACGATTCTTTATCGGCCCGCAGTGCGCGCAAGGCCGCCGTCGCGAAATTCATACGAAAATAGGCGTACAGAATCGCGGCGATGGCCGCCGCCGCCCCGAGCCCCACGGTCACGTAGATGGTTAAAGGCAAGATCAGCGTCGGCAAAACGTGGGTTTCATCCCCGAGATAGAAAGCGCCCAGCCATAGAAAGGCCCCGGCGCCCCACAGAATCGCCCGCAGACGGCCGCGTTCTTTAAAGCGATAGCCGTAGGCCGAATCCCGCGCGGTGGCGATACCGTGTTGCACGTCGGCCTCTTCGCCGATTTCGGAACCCATATACGCCCCTGCCAGTCCGCAGAGGCTGAGCACAATCACGCCGGCCCAGAGCAACCAGTGACGCTCCGGATAGGCCAACAGCAATTCGGCATCCCCGGCGGCCAGGGCGGCGAAGACCAGCACGGCGATCAGCGTCGAAACCAGCGGGCCGAAGACGAATGCAATGCCCACCCGGGCCGACGCCAGCGGCGACACCGGCGCCGTGTTTAAGGTCGCATAACTCAGAATACGCAGGGAACCCGCTCCGCTCAGAATAAAAAAGACGCCGGAAGCGGTGATCATGCGAAACCATTCGCGCTGCGTATCCGGTATTGCGAGCTGCCAGAGTTCGCCCACGCCGCTCGACGGCACCGCGACGACCGCCCCGAGGGCGCCCGGTAGCGCGAATCCCCCGCTGAGCGCCAGAGACACGCCGGACCCGAGGAGACACAGCACGGCCGCGACGAACGAATAGCGAGCGAAGGCTCCGGCCCGGGGGACTCCCCCCCGTCCGATCCAGAAAATCAGCCCCGCTCCCAGGAAAGCGTACGCGATGGCCAGTTGCTTTGAAACCAGCACCAGCACGAACAACGGAATGGCGATGCCGCTCAACGCATAGTACAGCTGCAGCGCCACGCCGCCCGCGGCGACCGTGCGCGCAACTGTCGCGATGGCGAAGGTCACGGCTCCGACGAGCGCGCTGATGACGATCAGCCAGATTAAAACGCCCGGACCCGCCAGCGCGTGCGCGAAGACGGCTCCCAGCCCCGCGCCGACGATCGAATCGTACGCCGAGCCCAGCACCCAGGCGCGGCCCGGCGACAGCCGATTGCCGGCGGGGCCGGGGTCCAGATTGCCCGCCAGAGACTTCGCCACTAACGGCAGCTTGAAGAGGAAACCCAGCGGCAAAATCGGCAGGAATTTGATGGTCAGGTAGACCCCGCTCAGCAATACCAGAAGCAGAAATGCGAGCACCAGGGATTCGGGAAAATAGAGCAGGTCGTTCATATAAAACCGGACAGAATGCAAGTCGCGTACGCAGAGCCTGTCAATTAAAATCAGGGCGGGCTCACCGGCCGGCCCGGGCCCGCTTGCCGAAATCCCTGCGAGCCTGGCCGGCGCTCTTCCTGTGCGCTCTATTCATGTCCGCCGTCTCCGGCGCGGCCACAGGGCTCTCCGCAATTCCAGTCGAGGTCGGCGCGACCTTCGCCGCCGGCCAGCGCCAGGCGGACCGCTTCTCGCGGGGTATGCAACAGTTTCGAACTTCGGTCGCCCCGAATGTACTGAGCGAGGTGGACAGTGACGATTTCGCCGACTTTCATTCCGCAGAGGCGTTCCTGCGACTGGGCATCTTCGACGATCGGAATTCGTACTTCGGCATTACAGTGGGCCAGTTCGTCATTCCGGAGCAGCAGTTGCGCGAATTCCGCAGCGATCTGGCTTTCGTCCAGCTCGGCTTCACTTTCGATATTCCCTATTTCATGTTTACGTACCACTATGTCGGAGACATCGACTTCTGGCGCCCGTTGCGTCGCTGGCAGTGGGAGGGCGGTTTCGGTTTCGGCCTGGTGCCGACGGCTCGCTGGCGCGGCGAAGGTTTCCTGATTTCCCCGAACCAGTATCTGCCTTACAATATCAATCAGACTTCCAGACAGGGTACCATCGCGCGCCTGGAGCTCGGCGTCCGGCGCTATCTAACGGAATCGATATTCCTGCGTACCGGTCTGCGCGCCACGTACGCGTACCTCGGACAGTGGAGCGGCACAATCAACGGCGGCGACGGAGAATTCTGGTATTTGCGGAACGGCGGGATCACGCCGGTATCAGGCGTGAACGCCTTTGTTGCACCGCAAACTCTGTTCGATCCCAATCTCGGGCTGGTGCAGGCCTCGCTGCTCCGAAGGCCCGTGGAAGTGCCCGCGGGGGTGGTGGAGTGGCAATTTTCCCTCGGCTATCATTTCTGATAGCAGGACCCAGGCGAAATCAATCGCGCCCGCCTTCGGCGACCCGTTTAATTGTATTTTACAAATAGCCTCCCCTGTGTATGCTGTGGCCGTGGTTTTTCGAAAACGAATTTCGAAGAACCCGCGGGGAGAAATCCGTCCAATATGGCATGAAGGATCTCAGTCGAAACGGCGAAGACGAACGAGCACCGCGTAATACTCCCGGCGAAAGTCGCGGAGAGTTCCGTCGGGCCCGGCTGCCGTTATTGTATGGCCCGGCGCGAATTCTGCTTTCGCTGGCGCTGCTTGCGCCCATCGCCTGCGGTTCCGACGGTCTGTATATTGCGGGAGTGATCGGCGGAGACGAAGCGACCGGCATTATCGCCGATTCCGTAATCTCGGGCACGATCCTCTGTTCCGCGCGGCGAGGCACGCTGACGAATTCGAGCAGTCCGGATTTTCTGGGCAATCAGATCCTGTTTCGAGAACTTGCGGAGCCGTTGATTCAGCTGAGCTTTAATATCGACGCGAAGGCGGGTTACCGTCTGTCGGACGTGAACAACTGCGCGGACTTTGTGCGAAACGGCGTGGCGTTATCCCCAAACTGTAATTACGAGGCCTTTCTCTGCTATTTGAATCCGGTGAATCGGTGGACTGGCGGCAATTGATATATGGAACAGGACAAAGCAATCTCTCTTCCCGTAAAAGGAATCACGCATTTGAAAGTGATTCTGGCCACCTGGTATTCTTTTCTGCGAGACCAGTCGGCGAATCTCAGCAAAGACGACTTCACCCGCTATCTGAAGACCCCGGTCATCTACGATCTGGAAAAAGATCAGATTGAACTGCTGTTCACCGGTACCGAAGCGCTCCTTTCGCAGTTCAAAGAACACGTCGCAAAAGCCGGCACATAAGTTCTTCGCACAGTCAGGCGCGAACCGACTCAGCGCGATCCTGTTCGCGGTCTCTCACTCGCCGAGGGCGTCGTCCACTTCCCGGAGCAGCGCCACGTCGCCCTCGGTCCAGCGCGGATGCTCCGCCGTTCCTGATTGTTCGCCGGCTCCCGAAACCTCCCATGCCGCTTCGCGCCGCCGGTAGATGAGCGCAGCCTGGCGATCCAGATTTTCCGACAGCTCCTCGAAGTACTCGTCTTTCGCAATCGCCGCATAACCCCGGGAGACCCGGCCGAAAAGCTGTCCGATTTTTTCACGCGCTGTGTTCAGCCCGTGCCCGATCGCGGCCGCCGCCGTAGCAGACGCGCTTGAATCTTCCCCGGCGCTTCGCTCTCCGCCCCGGGCAGTGCCGGATTCGGCGGCATCGGCCGCCTGCGCCGTTTCGCGCAGATGCTCGTCCCGCGCTTTGTATCGACGGCGCACGGACGGAAAATACTCGCGCTCGTGAAAGGCGCGATAGATTGCCGCAAACTCAGTCGTACGACCGGCGACCCGGCCGGCGCCGTACTTCCGCCCCAGGCTCAGATTCTCGAAATACGCTCCAACGAATGCGCGAATATAATAGTCCAGGCGCGCGTCATCCAGGCCGATCTTACCGATGCCCACCGTACCGACGCCCGGCACGCTGATATACAAATCCTTTTTGAGCGACGCTCCCAGTAACGCCGGCAGTCCGCTGGAGTCATCGTCCGACTTGCCGCTCACCGGAGCGGCGGCCGGCTCCGCGTAGAGCTCCGCCAGAATCTGCGGATCGAGCGGGCGGTGTTCGCCTGCGCCTTCCCAGCTCTGCAGCGACTGGAGAATCTTCGCGCTGACCACAAAGAGCGCGTTGGGGTCGCGAATCGCCGCGCCGTGCACCGTCGACATCATATGCAGACGATGCGCGATTTTAAAGATCGTTTTGATCATATTAATGAGATGCACCAGACTTCCGGTGCCTGGCAGATTCGTGGCGACCACCGCTCCCAGACCGAGGTTGACCGTCAGATCCACCGCTTTCATGAACGGCGCGAAGCCCGGAAGATCGTACGGGTACAGCGCGGCGATCAAAGCTTCGCGTTCTTCCGGCTCCAATTCGCGCATGGCCGCGAAGGCCGCTTCCGCGTTGCGCACATCTTTCAGCTCCGGTCGCTCGAGAATCTTCGCGGCGCGACCGCGCACCCAGCGCGCCGGATCGTGGGCCAGCAGATATTCCAGGGTCTGCTGCACGTTCTCCATGCCCGATGTTCGCAGCCACTCTCCCGCGTCGCGATAGGTTTTGCTGGCGAAATTCCGCGCGGGCTTCAGAATCTTTTCAGAGCGCCCCGCCCCGGAACCGGAAGTGATTTTCGTTTTTTGTTTCGAAAGCCACCCGCCGGCTTTTTGAACGGCGCTTTGATCTTTCAGCGTATCCCGCATGCCGCGGCCCCAGTCGAGAGCGCGATCGACCCCCTGCTCGATCGACGTCATGGTTTTACGCACGGCCTCTAAATGCCGCCAGCCTTCGAAGGGTTCGATGGCCCGCAGCCGGCCCAGCTGTTGAATACGCGCAAGGTCTTCCGGAGGTATCGGAGGCGGCTCACTCGCGGCGGCCTGCGGCTGGACTGCGCTCGCCTGCGATTCGTCGACCGAACTCGCGTTCGCCCTGCCCCGCAGGCGATCTGTGAATCGACGGCCGGCGGCCTGCATCCTGCGCAAAAAATCGGACATCATTTCCTGGTTCTCCCGGGCGAGGGCGCGCCCGGATTCCGTCCCGAGACCGACTCCGGCAGCTGCCAGAATGCCAGTGGATTCGCCTTCGATCCTCGATCGCTTATATGCTCAATCGCCAGTACGGGGGCGACTGCCAGCCGCCGCTGGTTTATTCAGAAAGGATTGAGCGAGCGTACGATCGGGAATGCACCCCGAAATTTTCGAAGAGCTGGATCAACGCCTGGTTCATTTTTTCCACGGCGTCCTTTCGACTTTTCGCGACCTCGTCGTAAACACCCCCGCGCTGGCTCGCCGAAAAGCGATAGTCGGGATCGTTTACGAATTGCGGCGGCATGTACGCCGACAGCGCTTCGTCGATCATATCGGCCTGGTCGTACGCCTGCGCGCTCAGCACCTTGTGAACGTAGTCGTCGTCGAAGTCCGGCGCCGTAGCGTCCTTTTCGGTATTCATCGCCGCGAGGATCACCGGGTTTTGAACGTCGCCGCCTGCTTCATTCTGTATGCGATAGGCCCGGTGCATCATCTGCATCTGAAATTCTTCGAGCGCGGTGTGCCGGTTCGATACGAGCTGAATGGCCTCTTCTTTCGCGCCGGTAAAGCCCAGAGTGGCGATGATATTCACCCACAACATATAGGCCGTACTCAGCCCGGGCACGACCGTAGAATGATAAGGCTGGGTCAGGTCCGTGATATAGTGCAGTCCCCAGCCCATAAAGCGATAGCCCCAGTAGTCGTGGCCGGTTTCGAAAGCCAGGCGGGCCAGATTGCGATACAATCGCGTGCGATAATCGGGATAGGTACGCTTCACGAAACCCGCCGCCGCGTAAAATATCCAGGCCTCGTGATAGAAACCCATATGAAACGGCGCCTGGGTCGCATAATAGAGCTTCGGATCGCCGAAGGGTAACGGACCGAAGCCGTAGCGCGGGCCGAAATCAGAAGGGCTGTCCTCCCACAGATTGATGTCGTGACCGAAGTCCGGCTCGTCGATAGCCGTCGCGGTGATCTCCAGGGGACTGACCGCTTCGCCCGGCCGGAGCGCGCAAAAGCGCAGGCGCGCAAGCGAAGCGCTGTTCTCTTCGCTGAACACGCTGACCTGGGTGTGCGACAAACGGGGCCGATTTGCGCAGTCCTGTCCCGGCAGGAGCTGTACGTAGTACTGCAGTCGTACCCCGGGATGGATGCGAATCGCGTTCAAAAAGCGCAGGCGCAGATCCGCGTCGCTTTCGCCCGCGGCGCCGACCTGAAATACGAATTCTTCCGGCAGCGGCGCGTAGGCTTCGAAATTTTCACGCGCGAATGCCTCTTCCTGCTTCAATAATTCGGCGATCCCGGCCTGCTCCGCCCGTAAAAAATCTTCGAAGCGTTCGACCGGTACCGAGCGTCCTTCGGCAATTTCCGGTAATGCGCCGAGCGCCGGGTAGGCGCCCAGGGAGTGTTCGCTCCAGGCGAAGGCCGGACCGCTCCACAGCAGAGTCAGACTGATACCGGCGGCGAGGAAAGCTTTACGCGACATAGATACGAATCCATCCTGAAGAGTTTCGGAAGCGAGCGACGGAGCGACGCAGACGGCGATCCTGGCCGCGGGAATCGACGTCTGTCAATTCTTTAATTCAAGCGCGCTGTACACTCTTTGATCAATCGCCGCTTAAAGCCGTAACCATCTGCTCTTAACGGTTTCATAACTTTCAGTGACCCACCGCCCCGTTTATCTGCTGCCCGCGATCGTCTTTTCACAATTCGCGGGCACCTCGCTGTGGTTCGCGGGCAACGCGGTGCTCGCCGACCTGCAAGCGGCCGGCGGTCTCGGGAACCAGGGGCTCCAGTGGATCACCCAGGCAGTGCAATTCGGTTTTATTTGCGGCACGCTGGTCTTCGCGGTGCTGGCGGTCGCCGATCGCTGGTCGCCGCGCCTGGTCTTTCTGCTTTCGAGCGCGGCGGGAGCGCTCGCAAATCTGGCCGGCGCTTATCTGGCGACCGACGCCGCGAGTCTGATGTTATTGCGCTTCGCCACGGGTTTCTTTCTGGCCGGCATCTATCCCGTGGGCATGAAGGTCGCGGCGGGCTGGTATGAACGCGGACTGGGCGGCGCTCTGGGGCTGCTGGTCGGCGCGCTGGTGCTGGGCACCGCCTTCCCGCATTTGCTGCAGGCGTTGAATCAGGCGGGGCTCTTCGCTCCGGAAGTCGGGGCGGGCGAAACGCTGGCGGCCAGACAAGCGGGCGCGCAGCTTGTACTGGCCTGGGTATCGCTGCTCGCGCTGGCCGGGGGAGTCGTACTCTATCTGTGCGTTCCCGACGGTCCATATCTACCCCGCAATAGCGACGGCGACCGCTCGTCGTTTTCGATGGTCGCATCGATGAAAGCCATCACCGGCGATCGCGGACTGCGCCGGGCCGCGCTGGGATATTTCGGACACATGTGGGAGCTCTACGCGTTCTGGGCCTTCCTGCCCGTATGCCTGGGCGCGCTCTTCGCCGGCAGCGAATCGCAAGCATACGCTGCGGGAAAATTTACGACTCGCGACGACGCGGCGAATGTTCCGCTCTGGAGTTTTTTGATCATTGCGGTGGGCTTCTTCGGCTGCGCACTCGGCGGCTTCGCGTCGCTACGACTGGGCAGCGCGCGCGTGGCCGGCGTCCAGCTCGCGATTTCCGGCGCTCTGTGTTTGCTGTCCCCTGTTCTGTTTCACGACTCGGTCCCGCTCTGGCTGGCGCTGTCCGCTCTGTTTCTATGGGGGATAACGGTGATCGGCGATTCTCCACAGTTCTCCGCGCTGGTCGCCGCCGCCGCGCCGCGCGAGCTGGTCGGCTCGGCGCTCACCATCGTAAACAGCATCGGCTTCGCCCTGACGCTCGTCAGCATCGAGCTGGTGGGATGGTGGTCGCGAACCCTGGAAGATCCCGCCTGGCTGTTTGTGGTGCTCGCTCCCGGCCCGGCGATCGGACTGCTGGCCCTCGCGGCTCGCGCGGGAAATCAACGAGATTCTGCGTGACGGCAAGCGAGGCCGCTATAGATTCTGCCCTCAGCCGGACCCGTACGGGCGCCGCGAACTAAACAAATACGGCCAGGAATTTACATGAACGAACTGATTCTGCATCACTACGACGCATCGCCCTTCTCCGAAAAGATCCGTACGATTCTCGGATTCAAAGGCCTGGTCTATCGTTCGGTGCTGCAGCCGCAGGTCATGCCCAAACCGGATCAAATCGCCCTGACCGGCGGCTATCGTCGCGCGCCGCTTTTGCAAATCGGAGCCCATGTTTATTGCGATACGAATCTAATCGCGGATGTGCTCGAGCGCCTCAAGCCGGAGCCGACGCTCTATCCCGCTCCCGTGGCCGGCGTATCGCGCATGATCGCCTCGTTCGCGGATCAAACGCTGTTTCGCATCGCCGCCATTCTCGTCTTCCAACCTCAGGGCGGCGGAACCGCGAAATCGCCGGAGGGTATGTCGCGCCGCGAAATGATCGGCTTACTCAAAGACCGCGCGAAGATGATGGAAGACGCGAAGGTGATGCACGTGCCCGCGGATCTCGCGCCGACGTATTTCGACGCCTTTATGGGCCCGCTCGAAGTCCAGCTCGGACACGAAGGACCGTATCTATGCGGCCCGGCCCCGAGCATCGCCGACTTCGCCGCGCACCATACGCTGTGGTTCATGCAGCGCCGCGCGAGCAACGCCGAAAAAATCCTCGGCGCGTACCCCCGGGTGACGGAATGGCTCAAGCGCGTCGACGGCTTTCGTCAGGATCCGCTCGACCAGCTCGACAGCGCCGAGGCGGTCGAGCTCGCGAAGAAAACACCGCCGCCGCCGCCGGACCAGGCAGTGGTCGAACATCCCGAATGGAAGGCGGGCGACACCATCGAAATCGCGGCCACCGACTACGGCACCGAGCCCGTGCAGGGAGAATTGGTCAAACTCGTCGGCAACGAAATCGCGCTGCGCCGCACCGACGAACGCGCAGGCGAAGTCATCGTGCACTTTCCCGTGGTGGGCTACGAAATTCGCAAACCATGAAACGATCGCCGGAGTTTCCCGACTATATCATCCACTTCGATCGCAAATTTCGCGGTGGCTATCGGCTGGGAGTCACCCGCGACAATCGCGTAGAAATTTTTATCGGCGATCGCGCCAATGAAAACGAAAGCTTCGCCGAAAGCCTGATTCGCAAACACCGGCGCTTCGTAAACCACCGGCTGCGAATTAACGAAGCGCGCCAATCCCGCCAGAGTCAGCCGGAGCCGGATAGAGCGGAGGCCCTGCGCATCCTGACTCCGAGCTTCGAAGCGCTGACCAGAGAAATGCAGCTCCCGCTCTGGAGCTTAACCGTGCGGCGCGCGAATACCCGCTGGGGCAGCTGTTCGCACCATACGAAACGCATCATGCTCAATCTGCGCGCGGCCCAGCTGCCGCCGGAATTGATTCGTTATCTGATCGTACATGAGCTCGCGCATATTCGCCATCGCGGCCATGGAGCGGATTTCTGGCGACTGGTCGAGCGCTTCGATCCGGAGTATCGCCGTCACCGCAAGATTTTGCGCGAAGAATACGGCGGCCTGCTGTGACCGGAATCGCGGGCGAAGACGGTCCGACTTTCCTCGAACGTTATCTGCGCGACTTCGCCGAGTGCGGCCCGGATCTTTTCGCGCCCGAACTGCAGGCCTGCAATACCCGCCGGCTGAACGATCTCTGGAAGCTATGTTGCGAGCGCGAAGACGCCATGGCCGCCGTACCTTTCTGGGGCATCGTCTGGCCGGGTAGCCGCGCGCTGGCCCGTTATATTCTCGATTCCCCCGAAATATTTCGCGGGCTGCGTATTCTGGACCTGGGCTGCGGCAGCGGCCTGGCGGCGATCGCCGCGGCGCGGGCCGGCGCGGAGCAGATTCTCGGCATCGACATCGATCCGATGGGGCCGCTCCTGGCCGAGCATCTGGCGCGCCTGAATAACGTGGATTCCCGACGCTGTCTATTTCGCGGCGGAGACGCCCTCGCCCTTACGAACGACGCGCTCGACGATTTCGATTTAATCCTGGCCGGGGATGTCTTTTACGAAGAAGACTTCGCGAAGCGCGCGCTTGTGTTTCTCAGACGCGCTCTCGAACGCGGCGTACGCAATCTGCTCGCGGACCCCGGCCGTACGCATCGACCGCAGCCGGAGGACGAACGCGTCAGCGGACTGAGTGTACGCGAGGTCGCGGAGTACCGCGTGCCGGTCTATCCGGACATCGAAGGCATTAGTAAACGCACGACGACATTGCTTGAGATTTCGAAAGCCGGCTGAATGAGCGGTACGCCGCTTCGCCTGCGGTTGCGAAATGAGGACGCGCACGGATCGCGCGCGGTCTATACGCTCCGACTGAAACTAAATCAGCTTCGCACGACGCAGAGCGGCCTGGCAGCTGCCGGGGCGTTTGGTCGGGCTGATCTTCTCGAAATGGGTGACGTAGCTTTCCAGCTCGTTCTTCGCGTCGCGCCGGCGATATTGATCTTTACACACGGTTTTGATTTCATAGCCCGCCACGGTCGCGTCGGTCCGGCGCTGTTCGTAGAAACCGAGGGCTCGCGTCCCAGCCGCGTGATAGATATAAATCGCGCGGCCGTTATCGGGCAGGGTTCCCGCCACCCGCGCCAGCAGGAGGTCGAACTGGGCGCGGGTTGTATACACGCCTTCGATCGCATTGCTCAGATAGAGCACCTTTAGTTTCTCCCGGCCCGTATCATCGCTCCCGCGAAAGTCGTCGCTCCGCCGGAACTCCCCGTCGTGTAACGCCGCCAGATCCAGACGCACTCCGCCCAGCGAACGCACTCCCGCCTGAAAGCGCACGAGATGATCCAGACACAGATCCTGATTGCGGCGACACAATGTGGCGAGGCTGACCGGATTGCGACGGATCAACGGACCCGCAAACGCGATCCAGCCCAGCTCCAATCGCTGAATGGCCTGCAGCGCCTGTTTGCGATCCGCGAAAGCGCCTTCGCCGTACATGCGTAACATCTGCCAGTGCGCGGCGTGAATGCGCCAATCGATGTCGAGCATCTGCAGCGTATCGCAGCCGAGTATATTGTGCATGATATAGGGCTGCATGAATCCGACGCTGTAGCAGTCGTATTCGTGTCCGGAATAGAGCGATCGGGCCAGCTCGAAATCGAGAAACGGCCGGATGTCGTTCATAATAAAAAAATTGAAACAGCCCGCGATGAGCTTACTGACGTAGCTTGATTTATGCGAAGCCCGGAATTCGGCCAGGCGATCCGCACGTATAAATTCTTCGGCTGCGGCTCGCTGGAATTTGCGCTGGCGATACAACATCGCGCAGTAATCGTCGCCGTGCTTCAGCATCCCGTCGAATACACCGTCAAGTTCGCCGCGCGCAAACGATTGCCGGCCGGCGAGCGGCGCGAACAAAGCCGCATGCGTATCGGCCACCCGGAGTTCGACCGGCAGACGGGCGGGATCCCGGGCTTCGGCCAGCAGGGATTCAGCGACGGGCCCGCAGGCCAGGGGGGCGGCCAGACTGATCAACATCAGCGCACGCCGGATCAGCCGTGCCCGGCGTGTTCCGGCGCAATTGTTGTCTGAAATCACCGCTTGAACCACGAATCATCGGCCCGGGCGCCGGGGAGCCCGTCAAAACAATTCCGCCGGAATGGCGGACCGCTGCCTTTCTGTCAGGCGGGCCGCAATCGAATCCCGCAGCCGGACCCTCTGAAGGCTCGGGCCCCCGGTACGCCCATTGCAACCGTATAGCCGTTGATTCAAGGAAAGCGTATTTCCGGCGGCGGGGACTCTCAAGAGCCCCGCCGTTTTCTTTGTGATTTCCCTGATATACGGGCGTATAACCCACTCAGAGACAATAGCCCGGAGAATTTGATTGCCCCCGGACCCGCTGAAATTAGCCTGACATCCCGCAAATTCGGCGCAGTTCTCGGAGTCCGCACAGGCAGAATCCACAGTTCTTCGTAACGAATCCGGCGGATTTTCATCTATAATAGAGTGCGATAGAGTTCGATTCGAAAGCCAGCGCCAGTGCGCTACGGACGCCTGCTGCGGTTTCGTTTTCGTTCCCTGATACCGGAGAGGCAATTATGAGCATCAAACCTTACATCCTGGGCGGAGCGCAGACCGATTTTCAGCGCAACTGGACGAAAGAAGGCAAGACCTTCGTTTCAATGTTTCGGGAAATCGTCGAAGACGGCCTGGCGGCGGTCGGTCTCACGTACGATGAGATCAAGCGCCTGAACAAAGAAAACCGCATCGGCGTATTCGTCGGTAATTTCGACGCCGAACAGTACGCCAACCAGGGTCACCTGGGCGCGTTTCTGACCGAAGTGCATCCCGCGTTTTACGGCGTTCCCGGCGCGCGCTACGAAGCGGCCTGCGCCTCGGGTTCCGTTGCACTCGACGCGGCCGGTACCAAAATCCGCGCCGGAGACTACGACGTTTGCATCATCGTCGGTCTGGAAGTAATGAAGACCGTCAACTCCGCGGTCGGCGGCGACTTCCTGGGCACGGCGGCTTATTACGAAAAAGAAGCGAAGGGCATCGAGTTCCCGTTCCCGAAATTATTCGGTAAGCTGGCCGACGTCATCGTCGAGCGTAATAGCGGCGTGAAAGAAGATCGCATCATGCAGGGCTTCGCCGAAATCTCGCGCATCAACTACGACAACGCGAAGACCAACCCGCAGGCGCAAACCCGCTCCTGGTTCATGAACAAAGAACACGCCAATACCCGCGGCGGCGATTACAACATGGCGGTCGGCGGCCGTCTGGCCATCACCGACTGTTCGCAGGTCACCGACGGCGCGGCGCTGCTGGTAATCGCGAATCCGGAGTACGCGAAAGAATTCGCGCAGAAGTCCGGCAAGAAACTCAAGGACATGTCCGTACTGAAAGGCTGGGGCCATCGCGTGGCGCCCATGCAGTTCGTGAATAAAGTCGCCGAATCAAAAGACGACGAGTACATCCTGCCCTGGACCCGCCAGGCGGTGAAAGACGCCTACGGCCGCGCGGGCCTCGATATCGATCAGATCGATGTGATTGAAACTCACGACTGCTTCACTTCGAGCGAGTACGCGGCGATCTCCGCTTTCGGCATCACCGGTCCGGGCGAAGAATACAAAGCGATCGAAGAAGGTACGATCGACCGCAGCGGCAAGAAGCCGATCAACCCGAGCGGCGGCCTGATCGGCGCGGGTCACCCCGTCGGCGCCTCCGGCGTGCGCATGGCCCTCGACATCCACAAGCAGGTCACCGACCAGGCGGGCGGTTACCAGGTGGAAGGCTCGAAGAACGGGATCATGCTCAACATCGGCGGCAGCGCAACGACGAACATGACCTTCGTAATAGGCCAGGAATAAGAGCATATCAGATGGCCGATGCGAATCGGCCGCTGGTATTCGAAACGAAAGGGGAAGCCATTGAGCTTCCCCTTTTTTGTGTCCGCGCGGAACGACAATTCTGCTTGCACTTCCCCTTCGCCGCGCTCAGATATTGTTCATGTCTGGTGAATTTCCCGTAGAAGCCTGCCCGTACGACGAGTACCGCGAAACCTACGGTCCGCCCAATATCAAGTGGTGCGAAGAGCGCCTGTGCGGCTACGTCGAAGAGCCGGCGAACACCTGGAGCAACGTCGCCTATTTGATCGTCGCGGTCATCGTGGCCTGGCGCTACCGCGCGAGCGGCCTGCGTCCCGGCTATCAGCTACGCGAACTCGGGATCGTCGTATTTCTGATGGGCGCGCTTTCGCTGATCTATCACGCTACGAATAATTACATCAGTCAGCTCTTCGATTTCTTCGGCATGTTCTTTTATATGTCGCTCTTAATCGCCTGGAATCTCAGGCGGCTGGGCGTCGTTTCGACTGTGCGCGGCCACACGCTCATGTACGGCCTCCTGATCGCGGGCAATCACTGGCTGCTGTTTACGGTGCCGGCCTGGGATATTCCGATTCAGGCCATCATCACCTGGAACGTACTGGCGATTCTCGTGAGCGAAGCGCTGGTTTTCGTTTTGCGGCGATCGCATCCCGTCTACGGCACGCGCGACCTGATGGGAACGCCGGCCGGCGACGGACGCTACCGTTGGTTCTGGCTCGGGCTGGGCATGATGGCGATCGCGATCTCGTTTTCGATCGCAGACAATCAACGGATCTGGTGCGATCCGGAAGATCATTTCTGGCAGGGCCACGCGCTCTGGCACGTCTTCAGCGCCCTTTCGATTTATCCGATTGCGCGTTTTTATTCGCTGGCGATGCGGGTGGCGCGTTAATGGTGAAACGCGAACGGAACGGCCAGTTTCTGAACGAAATTCTTTGAACTGCGAAAGAAGAGTTGGCCACGGATGACACCGATGGCACGGATTTTTCGGAAAGCCGGAGCTTAGTGGTACTGGCTGATAACTGGAGATTTTAAGGTCGGCCAATGCGCAGGTTTTGAATTCCATTCGCAAGCAAAGGAGCACAAAACCAGAATCCCATCCGTGACATCCGTGCAATCCGTGGCAGATTGATTCGCCTTGATTGCAGTCAGGTATTCTGCGCGAATGACGCAGACCGTTCCCGCATGATATTCGCTGAACTGCGAAAGAAGAGTTGGCCACGGATGACACCGATGGCACGGATTTTTCGGAAAGATGGAGCTTAGCGGTACTGGCTGATAACTGGAGTTCTTAAGGTCGGCCAATGCGCAGAACTTGAATTCCATTCACAATCAAAGAAGCGCAAAACCAGAATCCTATCCGTGAAATCCGTGCAATCCGTGGCTAAAAAACCGCGCCGCCCGAATAAGAGCGGCGCGGCAATTGCCGGCGAAACGGAGTCGACCTCAGTCTTCAGCGGGTTCCCGGAAATCCGTGCTCTTTGCAGCGGAAGGCTCACCGGCGCCTGCAGTCTTGCCCTGCATGGCCTGGAATAGCCCGGCGAATTCGCTATCGCCGAGAATCGAAACCACTTCCTGAACCATGCGACCGAGCGGCGACACCCCGCCCCCGTTTCCGCCGCCGGAACTGTCGAAGATCGTATAACGATCCACTTTCATTTCCTGGGCCACTTTCGGCAGCGCTTCGATGGCCTTCGCCTGCAGGAATCCTTCGCTGAAGACCTGGCTGATTTCACGGCTGGCGCGCTCCTGTTCCAGACGCATCATCTCGATCTTTTGCTCCAGCCCGCGGGCTTCGACCTCGAGCCGTTTGAGATTCAACTCAAGCTCGCGTTTGCGTTCCGTCTCGAGTTCGAGGCGACGCTGCTCGACTTCGTGTTCGAGCTCGGCGGTTTCGCGGCGACCTTCCAGATCTTTGCGGTGCAATTCGCTCTCGTTTTCCTGCTCGGCCAGCTTGATCCGTTGCTCGTCGGCCAGTTGCGTCTGGCGCACGGCGGTTTTGTTTTCCTGCATCGCCATTTGAATCCGCTGTTCGTTTTCCAGATTCGTTTCGCGGATTTCAACGTCGTGCTCCTGCTTTTTGATCTGTAGTTTTTGCTCGTCCGTCAAGCGGCGCTGTTCCAGCAGAGTCTGTTGTTCCTGGGTGGCCGTGTGCAATTTGTGATCCGTCGACAATCGCTCCATCTCGGTGCTTTCGCGCACCACATTCTTTTCCTGTTCGATCTGGCGATTAGTCTGCAGCTCCGTGCGTTCCGATTCCAGGCGCAATTCGTTGCGATATTTCGCCTGCAGATCGTGAAAGACCGACTCGGACATGACTCGCACGTGGCGAATGCCGACCTGATGAAAGACGATGCCCCAGCGATCTTCGACCTGCTGCAGCTGACGCTTGAGTTCGAGGGCGATCTCTTCTTTCTTGCGATGCGCGTCTTCGATGGTCATATTCGCAATTACATGACGTACCGCTTCGACGCAGATCGTGCGCAGTTCGTGATTCGTGCGGCTCATGGGATCGTTTTCGTCGAAGAGATCGAGCGTGGTCAGCGCTTTCACCGGATCCTGCGCGTCGATCTGCCAGGCGGCGAAACCTTCGATGCCGAGTCCCTGAAAATGAATATTCGCATTATCAGTCGCGAATTCGAGAGTCTGGACCGAAGCCGGAATGCGCAGATAGCGCCGCATGCCGAAGAAACGCAGCTTGCGGCCGCCCAGAATGGGTTTCGGCTTTCCGGTGCCGATCTGGACCAGGTATTCGTTCGGCAGCGCCGTTTCGAAAATCCATCCGCTCAGCTTCTTGCGCGTGCGTACGTAATTCTGCACGCGGTATTCTTTATCCGTTGTGTTCATAAATCAACCCCTCAATAAGATCCAATCTGATACGCGTCGTATAGGTCCGACCGGACGCTGCGGCCAATGAATCCAGACGGAATTCATCTACGCGGCCAGCTATCGGCGGGCCCCTCTCGATCACGGGGGGTCTGGAAGGCCAAACCAGAAATTCGACGAAAACGATTGCACAAATCTTCACTCATCTTTCGTTTTTTTCATGACCTGTCGCCGGACTTCGAAAGAATTGCGCACGCTTAACAAAGACGCCGCTCCGGGCGAAGCTTCGAATTCTCAAACCATGAACGACGCCAACACTCCCACAGGCCGGGATCTGCGGCTGTACGCCCATCGCGGCGCGAATCGCGTGCATCCCGAAAACACCATGCCCGCCTTCGAACGCGCGCTCAAGGACGGCGCAACGCATCTTGAAATGGACGTGCACCGCACCGCGGACGGCGAGATTATCGTACATCACGACGCGACCGGGCTACGCATGGCCGGCGTCGATCGCCGGGTCGCCGAATGCACGTGCGCGGAAATTCAAAGCTGGGACGTGGGGCGCGGCTTTTTATTCGGCGAATTGAAACGCAGCTATCAGGCGCCGCTCTTTCGCGATGTGCTGGAAAGCTTTCCGAATACTGTCATCAACGTCGACATCAAACAGCACGACCTGGAAGTTGTGCGCGATGTGCTGGACCTGATCGCAGAGCGCGACGCCCGAGAACGGGTCGTCTTAAACAGCTTCGACGCGGAGGTCATCCATCATGTGCGGCAGCTGGATTACCCGGGCGAAACCGGCGTTTCAGTTCAGGATTTGATGCGCCTGCGGTTTTTGCCGGAGTTTTTGCTCCGGCGCAAATTCATCGCAGGGAACGCCCTGCAGCTGCCTCTGCACGGGGAAGGCGGCCGCGGCCTCCGCCGCTGGATCGGCCGGCGCGTGCGCTTCGACGGACCGCGCCTGATCCGCCGGGCGCATATGGCCGGTCTGCGACTGGATTACTGGGTCGTGAACGACCCGGAAGAGGCGCGCCGCATGCTCGAACTCGGCGCAGACGGGATCATGACCGACGTGCCGGATCAAATCCGTGACGTTTTCCTGGAATTTCAGGAGCGACGGCGCGACAGAATCGTTCAGGATTAGATCGCTCCTCCCGGGCAAAAAAAGATGGTCAGATCTTCCGGATTCAGGGACTCCGGGTCTGGTTGCATTCGAAGCGTTTTATTGGATATTTCCGGACCATCCCGGAGGATTTCCGAATTCGATTCGAAACGACTGCGAAATCAATCGAAGCAGAGCGAAGCCCATGGCCACCCACAATCTTACGCGCGATCAGCTGATCGCGGAAATTAAAAAATCCGGCACTCAGAAAATCAAAGTCGCCATCACCGACATCGACGGCGTGCTGCGCGGTAAATATATCCACGTGGATAAATTCCTATCCGCTCTGGATAAGGGCTTCGGTTTTTGTAACGTGGTCTTCGGCTGGGATTCGGCGGACGTCTGCTACGATGACGTGAAATTCACGGGCTGGCACACCGGCTATCCGGATTCGGAAGCGCAGCTGGACGAAGGCACCTATCGCAAAATTCCCTGGGACGACCAAACACCGCTCTTTCTGGCCGACTTCGGCGACGCGGACGGCCAGGGACTCGCGGTCTGTCCGCGCCAGCTGCTCAAACGCGTAATCAAGAAAGCCGAAGGCCTGGGCTACAAAGCCATGTTCGGCATCGAACTCGAGTTCTTCAATTTCACCGAGACGCCCCAGAGCCTGAATGACAAGGGTTTTCGCAATCTACAGTCGATGACCCCGGGCATGTTCGGCTATTCATTGTTACGCAGCACCTACGGACAGCCTTATTTCAAAACGCTGATGGACGAACTGGGCGAGTTCGGCGTGCCGCTCGAGGGCCTGCATACTGAAACCGGACCGGGCGTATACGAAGCCGGCATCTACGTGGCCGATCCTTTAGAGGCGGCGGACCGCGCGGTTTTATTCAAAACCGGGGCGAAAGAAATCGCCTATCGCTTCGGCGTCATTCCGACGTTTATGGCGCGCTGGAATACAGAGCTGCCGGGTTCCAGCGGACACGTGCACCAGAGCCTCTGGACGGTCGGCGAAGATTCCAAAAGCGCATTTCATGACCCGAATGATCCCTTTAACATGAGCGCGACCTTTCGCCAGTACATGGCTGGCTTGATTCACTGCCTGCCTGAAATTCTGCCCATGCTCGCGCCGAACGTCAACAGCTACAAACGCCTGGTCGAAGGCTTCTGGGCGCCGACCACAGTCACCTGGGGCGTCGACAATCGCACCGCCGCGTTGCGGGTGATTCGCGGTTCGGAAAAGAGTACGCGCGTCGAAGGCCGCATCGGCGGAGCGGATATCAACCCGTATCTGGCGATAGCCGCGTACCTGGCGGCGGGTCTGTACGGAATCGAAAACAAACTCGACTTAAGCGCCAAAGCTGTTTCCGGCAACGCCTACGAAGTCACCGACGCTCCGCGACTCGCGAACAATCTGCACGATTCGGCGAAGCTCATGCAGGATTCGTCGATTGCACGCGATCTTTTCGGCGCGGAATTCGTGGAACATTTCACAGCCACCCGTTTCTGGGAATGCAAACAGGCCGCTCAGGTCGTGACCGACTGGGAGCTCCAGCGTTACTTCGAGATTATTTGAACTTATGAAAGAAATCCATCGTTATAGTTTTCCCACTCAGATCTTTTTCGGCGCGGGTGCGCGGCATCTGGTCGCCCGCGAAATGAAAGCGCGCGGCGCGGAACGCCCGATCATCATCACCGACGCGACCATCGCCGCTCTGCCCTTTACCGGCGAATTCCAGGCGGAGCTCAACAAAGACGGCCTGATGTGCGGTATTCACGGCGGGCGCCCGGGCAATCCCTGCGAATCGGACGTCAAAGCCGGGGTCGCGAAGTACAAAGAACACGGCGCAGACTCGATCATCGCCCTGGGCGGCGGCGCGGCAATCGACGTGGCGAAAGCCGTGGCGGTCATGGTCGAGCACGAAGGCGAGCTTTTCGATTACGAAGACGAACGCGAAGGCGCGCGCCCGATTTACGCTGAGAAAGTACCGGTGATGGTGGCGCTGCCTACGACCGCCGGTACCGGCAGCGAAGTCGGGCGCAGTTCGGTCATCGCCGAAGACGATACGCATTTCAAACGCATCATCTTTTCGCCGGCGATTCTGCCCGTCGCGGTCTTCGCCGACCCGGAGCTGACCATCGGGCTGCCCGCGGGCGTCACCGCTTCGACCGGCATGGACGCGTTGACTCACAACGTGGAAGCCCGGCTCGCGAAAGGCTTTCAGCCGTTCTGCGACGGCCTGGCCATGGAAGGCATTCGCCTGGCGGCGGCGAGCTTACGCGATTGCGTGCGCTTCGCCCGGGAAGGGGTGGGCGCCACTCCGGAACACATTCACGCGCGCGGTCTGCTCCTGAATTCGTCGATGATGGGCGCGGTCGCCTTTCAAAAGGGACTGGGCGTAACCCACAGTCTGGCGCACTCGCTCTCCACCGTCAACGATCTACATCATGGACTGGCGAACGGCATTATGATATCGTATGCCATGGAGTTTAATACGGGGTCCGGCCCCGCGGTCGAAGAGGTTTTCACCGAGATGGCGCGCATCGTACGCGCTCCGAAAGAGAGCCCCGCTGGTTTCGTGGACTGGCTGGTGCAACTCAAGGCGGACGTCGGCATGCCCGCCGGCTTGAAGGGCGAAGGCGTAAACAGCGGCCATCTCGACGAACTCGTAAAGTACGCGGAGCTGGACGTTTGCCACGGCCTGAACCCGCGCCCGGTAAAAGCCGAAGATTTTCGTCGAATGTACGAAGCAGCGATCGCGGCGTGACCCCCGGGTTCAGGCAAGGTTTATCAGGTATGAAAACGAAAAGGCGATTGTATAGTGCTACAGGAGTCCTCGCGCTCGGTCTCATCGCGATCAGTTGCACCAGCTTCGGTAAAATCGAAGTACGCAATGACGAGTTTAAGAACGCCAGCGTCGTAACTCTGAAACTAAAGTTCACGAGCGAAGAAACTTTTTTACCGCTCAATCCGTACCGCGGCGAGATGCAGTACGTGCGCGAAGTCGGCGAGGAAACGATCAAGCCGGTCTTGATCAATCTGACCTTCAAAGCGCCGACCGATTCTGATCCGTTGGAAGCCACCTCTTTCTTGAAAGCGGGCGACCAACAATTCGAAATAGCTCTGAGCGGAGTCGAGTCGCTCTTCGAAACCCACACACATGCGAATACCCGAACGACGAAATACCATACTCCGGATGCCTCCGGCTTCGTGGATTTCACCAAACCGGCCGCCGTTGATTCACAGACTACTTATCATAGCTATAGCTTTCGAGAATTCAAAGCTCAGATTCAGCTGACGGAGAGCCACGAGCGGTCGATTCTCGCATCAAAGCGGGTGGCCGTGCGGGTATATGCAGGCACGGAGCCCATTACCTTTCTCATAATCGAGGACGATCTGGCGAAATTAAAACGAATGATACAAACCGACCCTGGGAATTCGCAGCCCGCAGGTTGATATCGGTATCGCGCCCGAACCCATTTGCGTTCCGGCCCTACGCTATTCCGAAACAATGAATACCTCAAACCCGCATTCGAAATCGGCGTCCACAACGACGCCATTGCGCATCGGCGTCTCGGCGTGCTTCTTTCATCACGACCCGACCCGGCCGATCTTTAAGGGCAAACGCCTGCTGTATATCGAAGAGTCGATGATGCGCTGGCTGATGACGAACGGCGCGCTGCCGATTCTGATTCCGCCCGCTCATGCGGGAATCACGACCGATCTGTTTTTGCAACAAATCGACGGACTCTTGCTGCAGGGCGGCAGCGACGTGAGCCCGGAAAGCTACGGCGAAAGCGCGCTGCGACCGGAGTGGAACGGCGATATCTATCGCGACCGCTACGAAATCGAATTGATCAACGCCTGCCTGCGCGCCGATAAACCGGTCATCGGCATCTGCCGCGGACATCAGATCATCAACGTGGCCCTGGGCGGCAGCCTCTATCAGGACATCGGGGAACAAATCCCGGGCGCGCTGGTCCACCGCGACTGGGAAGCCTACGATCAGCTGGAGCACGAGATTCTCATGAATGACGGCTCCGGCATCGAAACGCTGTATCGCGAACATTACCGCGAAAGCCGTAGCGGCGGGCGCATCATTTCCATTCACCACCAGGCGATCAAGACCGTCGCTCCCGGGCTCGCGGTCGAGGCGAGCAGCGCGGAAGATGAAATCATCGAAGCGGTGCGCCTCACCGGCGATGCGCCGTCCGCGCCCGACTCCGCCCGTCCGTATCTGGTCGGGGTTCAATGGCATCCTGAATTCCAGAACTCCGGCAACCGATTGCTCGCGGCCGATCCTTTGCTCCAGGAGTTTCTGCGAGAAACGGAAGCACGCCGGGAACAACGACAAAAAATGATCGCGGGCTGAAGCGGGCCCGACAGATAGTTGGAATTCGTATGCTCAAAGTCATTAATCCCGCCACCGAAGAGCTGATCACCGAGCTCGAAACCGACGATTCCCGCTCGATTATCGAAAAGTACAACCGGGCCATGTCCGCCCAGTTGCAGTGGATGGAGCGTCCCCTCGACGATCGCGCGCGCATCATGGGCGCTTTCAAAGACGCGCTGACCGCCGAAGCCGACACGCTCGCGAAGACCCAGAGCGAAGAGACCGGCAAACCCGTCAGCCAGGCGCGCTCGGAAATACTGGCAACCACTGCGCGAGTGCAATTCTTCATCGATAATTTTCGCAAAATCCTCGCCGACGACGTCGCCGTAAAACCCGAAGCGGCCGAGGACGGCCGCACGGGCGAGCATATCACGTACGAGCCGCTCGGCGTAATCGCGAATATATCCGCCTGGAATTATCCGTACTTCGTGGGATCCAACGTATTCGTGCCGGCGCTCTTGACCGGCAACGCAGTACTATACAAACCTTCGGAATTCGCATGTTTAACAGGCATGTCCCTGGCCGAAGTAATGTACCAGGCCGAGCTGCCGGACGAAGTCTTTATTCCGGTCATCGGCGGAGCCTTCGCCGGCCAGGAAATGCTGAAGTGGCCGGTCGGCGGCGTTTTTTTTACGGGTTCGTATCGCACGGGGCGGGCCATCGCCGATATTGTTTCGCGGCGCTTCACCCGGCTGCAGCTGGAACTGGGGGGCAAAGATCCGGCCTACGTCTGCGAGGATATGGATCCGGCATCGACGGCGGCGGCGGTGGCCGACGGCGCATTTTATAATACCGGTCAGAGCTGCTGCGCGGTGGAACGCATCTACGTACACGAGAAAATCTACGATCGTTTCGTCGAAGCCTTCGTCGAAACCGTGCGCGGATTTCAGGTCGGCGATCCGCTTGACGAGAATACGTACATCGGGCCGCTTTCGCGCAAAGAGCAGCTCACGGTACTCAAACAGCAGGTGGAAGACGCGCGCCAGAAAAACGGCAGAGTTCTATTGGGCGGCAACACCATGAACCGCCGGGGTTATTATTTCGAACCGACGGTCGTGGCCGACGCAAATCACGAGATGACGATTATGACCGAAGAAAGCTTCGGTCCGGTCATCGGCATTCAAAAAGTGGCCGACGACCGCGAAGCCATTCGCTGGATGAACGACACGAACTACGGCCTGACCGCCGGCGTATTCACCAACGACCCGGAACGCGCCCGCTCGATTCTCACGAAAATCAATTCCGGCACCGTATACTGGAACTGCTGCGATCGCGTGAGTCCGCGCGTACCCTGGTCCGGTCGCGGGGATTCGGGTATCGGGGTGACGCTCGGCGAAGAGGGCATTCGCAGCTTCGTGCAACCGAAGGCCTGGCACTGGCGCCTGCCGGCTTCCAGCTAAGCACTCCCGCGCCGGCCATTGGCTCCACCCGCCTCTCGCCTCTCGTGGTCAAGCGATTAGCGCCGATCGGGCTGGTTCAGAGCGGAGCGCCGGAGTCGGACTGCATCGTAAAATTGTGAATAAACTCGCCGCATTCGGAGGCGGGCAGCGGACGCGCGAAATAGAAACCCTGTACATAACGACAACCCAGTGCCGTAAAAAAGTCGAGCTGTTCGCGCGTTTCAACCCCTTCGACGATGATCTGCAGGCCCAGATTTTCCGCGAAGGCGATCAGGCCGCGCACCAGACTTTCATGTTGGGCCAGATCCTGAACGAATGACTTGTCGATCTTAATCGTATCGATCGGAAAATTTCGTAAATAGGTAATCGCCGCGCCGCCGGTGCCGAAGTCGTCGACGTGAAAGCGCACTCCCAGACCGGCCAGTTCGTTCATCGCCGCCCGAACGCGTTCGTTTTCTTCGACGATGCCCCGCTCGACGATTTCAAATTTCAAGAAGGCGGGGTCGACTTCGCTGCGTCGCAATCGACTGCGAACCATATTTACGAATTCCGGATGTTCCAGCTGTCGCGGCGTTACGTTCACCGATAGCTCCAGGTCCGCGAAACCCTTGACGTGACAGTGGTGCAACTGCGTTAACGATTCTTCCAGCATCCACTCGCCGATTTCGAGAATCAGACCGCGTTCTTCGGCGAGGCCAATAAACTCGCCCGGAGCGACCACGCCCCGTTCGGGATGGTTCCATCGAATCAACGCCTCCACGCCGCGTACCCGGCCCTGCTCCGTATCAATCTGCGGTTGAAAATACACAAGAAACTCGCTGGCAGTCATCGCCCGCAGCAGATCCTTTTCCATTTCAAACAGGGCGGCGGTGCGTACGTTCATCGCGCGGTTATACAGCTGCAGCTGATTCTTATTGCGCTTCGCCCGTGCGAGGGCCACTTCGCACTGGCTCACCAGCTCCGAGGCCGTGCTGCCGTCGATCGGATAAAACGAAACGCCGGCGCTGAAAGTCAGCGGAATCTGCTCGCCGCGAACTTCGAAGGGTTTGAGCCGAAAAAGGTCCTGCATGCCTTCCGCGAAAAAGATCGCCTGCTCCGTGCCTTCGATGTCCGGCAGGAATACGCAGAATTTGTCGCCGGTCAGTCTCGAAAAGGTGAACTCCGGCGGCACAAATTGTTCCATGCGCGCCGTGATTTCGCACAGCAGTTCGTCCCCCGCCTGGAACTGAAAGAGATCGTTGACCTGCCGGAAATTATCGATGTCGATGTACAGCACGCCGATCAGCGGCCCCTTATAATCGCCGCCGGTCGGAACGGCGCTGCCGAAGGCGGGAGCCTCCAGCTCCGAAGTCTCGTCGCGCTGGCGGGTCGCTGTGACAGCCGAACCCGCAACCGCAGCGGCGCCGGCCTGGGCCAGCAGGATCGCCTGGTCGAGCCGGTCCAGAAAGAGCGAGCGATTCGGCAAACCCGTCAGAGCGTCGTAGAGCCGCTGGTGCTCCCGCTCGTTTTCCATGCGTTTGCGTTCGCTGATGTCGCGAAAGATGATCTGGATCGCGTCGGTGCCGAAATAGTCCACACGCACCCCCAGCACTTCCACATCGACGGGCATGCCGTCAATGCGGGTGAAACGTTCGTCCATTAAATCGACGCTGGCGCCGGGCGGCGATGCGCGCAGTTTCTGCACGCGTTCCCACACCTTCTCGCGGTATTCCGGATCGACCAGTTCCATGAGCGGACGGCTGGCGACTTCGTCGATGCGCGTCGCCCCCAGAAGCTTGAGCGCCGCCGGATTCGCGAAGAGAATCTGCTGGGTGTCGTGAACGAGCTGCCCGATGGGCATGGTGTTCACCAGAGTATGAAACATCTGGTCGCGGATTTTCAGCGCGCGGCGCGCCCGCGACCGAATCAGATGCGCGTCATAAAAGGTACGACGCAGGCGAAAGGCCGCGGCTTCCATCAATTCCGGCGGCAGTTCCTCGCGACGCGAGACGAACATAATCAATCCGATGCGTTTCGAATTCCGCGGAGCGTCCGCTTCCAGTTCTTCCCGGGGATCCGAATCGCGAACGTCGACTGTGTGAAAGATACGCGCCTGATTCACGCGCAAGAGCCAGCGCGCCAGACGCAGATAATTATTGCCGCACAGCAGGAGGGCGAGCCGGCGCACCCAGCCGCGGGTCGAACTCGTGTCGTCGAGCTGCATGCTCTTGACGACGTAGTCCGCCATCGCGCCGCGGTCTTTCACCTGGTAGGGACTGCTGGAACCCTGACGGCCGCCCCGGAAAAAATAATCGTACGCCATCGAGCCCGGTCGATCGCCCTGGATGCCGGCGAGATGACGACGGCCGGATAAACGCATGGCCCCCCATTCTTCCCAGAAATTTTTTACGGCTACCGCTGCGTGAAAGTACCGATAGCGCGCGCCAGCTTCGTCTTCCAGTTCGCTCGCCTGGAACAGATCGGCCTGAGACGCGTCGGAAGCGTCCAGTTCGTCATAGATTCCGAAGAAGATCGACTGGAGCTGCAAATCGGGATACGCGCGGATGATCTGCCGGCATTCGAGATACACCGACTCGTATTTCGGATCTACGCGCGAATACCAGGCGCGCCACTGTCGCTGCAGTCGCCGCCAGAGAGGCAAGGTCGCTTCGCGCGCCGCGGCGACGGAGGTCTCGTCTTCATTCGGTTGATGTCTGTTCGCAAATGAATGCATCGATTTCGGAGGACGCAATATAGCACGATCCCCTGACAGGATACCAGCCTTTTTAGCGGCCCCCCGGCGACGACGAAATTAAAACGAGATGAAATATGGGAATCTTCGCTCCGGTCGCGATCTCAAAATGAGGCGTTTCCCGGAGTACGCGGAAATGGAACCACGTCGCGAATATTTTCCATACCCGAAATAAACTGAACGAGGCGTTCCAGTCCCAGACCGAAGCCGGCGTGCGGCGTGGAACCGTAGCGCCGCAAATCCAGAAACCACTGATAGGCCTCCAGATCGAGGCCGTGTTCCTGCATCCGGGATTCCAGCACGTCCAGGCGATCTTCCCGTTCGCTGCCCCCGATGATTTCGCCGACTCCGGGCACCAGGACATCCATGGCCCGCACGGTCTTATCGTCGTCGTTCAGCTTCATATAGAACGCTTTGATTTCTTTAGGATAATCGGTCAGAATCACCGGTTTCTTCAGGTGCTCTTCGCATAAATATCGCTCGTGTTCGCTCTGCAGATCGCGGCCCCAGGCGACCGGAAATTCGAATTTTTTCTTCGCTTTTTCGAGAATCGCGACCGCGTCGGTATAGCTCATGCGCTCAAACGGGCTTGCGGCCAGAGTTTCCAATCGCTCAAGGCACCCTTTGTCGATCCATTGATTAAAAAACTCCAGATCGTCGCGGCTGTGCTCGAGCACGTAACGAAATATATAACGCAAAAAATCTTCCGCGAGCTGCGCGTCGTCCTCGAGAGTCGCGAAGGCCATCTCCGGCTCGACCATCCAGAACTCCGCGAGATGCCGCGAGGTATTCGAATTCTCGGCGCGAAAGGTCGGGCCGAAAGTATAGATACGCCCCAGGGACATGGCGTACGCTTCGCCTTCCAGCTGGCCGCTGACGGTCAAATGGACCGGCTGGCCGAAAAAATCTTTTTCGAAATCGACGCCGCCCCCGGCTTTCGCATCCCGCTTCGGAATATTCGCCAGATCGAAATTCGTGACATGAAAGAGCTGCCCCGCCCCCTCGGCGTCGTTGCCGGTGATGATCGGCGTATGAATATAATAAAAGCCCTGCTCCTGAAAGAATTTGTGAATCGCGAAACTGATCGCGTTTCGCAGGCGGAAGACCGCGCCGAAGGTATTCGTGCGCGGTCTGAGGTGCGCGATTTCGCGTAGATACTCGAAGCTATGACGCTTTTTTTGAATCGGAAACGAGGCGTCGGCGCCTCCCAGCACGGCGACCGACTCAGCATGCACCTCGACCGACTGTCCTTTGCCAGGTGACGCTTTTAGAACGCCTGTGACGAAGACGCTGGCTCCGGTGGCCGCGTTCAGGATCTCCGACTCGTAATTCGGTAGAGTCGCTTCCGCCACGACCTGAATATTTTTGATCGTCGAGCCGTCGTTGATTTCCAGAAAAGAAAAGCCGCCCCGGGAATCGCGCCGGGTCCGGACCCAGCCGGCCAGCTGAATCGCACGATCGTCGCCGGGCAGCTCCAGTGCGTCGCGGATCAATATTCGTTGCATATTTGATGCTAAGTATTCAGCATGCGCGAAGACAAGTAAATTTGGCCGCCGACCGTATGTTCCGCAAATATTTGATTCCGCTCGTCGTCGCCGTGGGCCTGCCGTATCTGGCTCTACTCGCGTACGTCTATTCGATCCAGGACCGCCTGGCGTTTTACCCGATCCAGCAACACGTGCAGAGTCCGGCGGATTACGGAATCGCCGCGCAAGAACATACGGTGCCGACCAGAGACGGCAACGAACTGGACGCGTGGTTGATCCAGGGGGACGCGCGACCGCAGCCGTTCGTACTGCTGTACTCACACGGCAACGCCGGCAATCTTTCGCACAACCTGGCGTCCTTGCGGCAGTTGCAGGCGTTGGGCCTTTCGGTTTTTATTTACGACTATCGGGGTTACGGCGGGAGCACCGGCAGCCCCGACGAGGCGGGCCTCTACATGGACGCGGAGGCCGCGTACGAATATTTGCGCGACACGCTCGGCGTTCCCGCGGACCGCGTGATTCTCTACGGGCGTTCGCTCGGCGGCGCGATGGCGGTGCATCTGGCCACGACCCGACCGGCCCGCGCGCTGATCCTCGAATCGACTTTCACTTCCGCGGTCGACGTCGGCGCGGAAGTGTACTGGTACCTTCCGGTCCGTTTGCTCGTGCGCCATCGTTTCGAGAGCCTGGAGCGCCTGCAAAACCACGAACTCAAGAACGCGGCCGGCGACGCGCTCCCGCTGTTGATCGTACACAGCCGGCCGGACAGCGTAATTCCCTTCGCACACGCCCCGCGCCTGCTGGACGCCGCTCGCACGAGTCGCAAGACTCTGGTCGCGCTCGATGCGGGCGGACACAACGACGCCTTTCTCGTTTCTCGAAACAAATACGAACGGGCCTTCGTCCAATTTTTGAACGGGCTGAGCAAACCGCACGACGCGAACGCCGACCGCCCGTGAGTATTTTCCGGGAAATCGAATTATATGAATCGTTCCACGCATTTGCTCTTTCGCCTGTTGGTCATCGCCTTTCCCTTCCTGGCCGCCAGTTCGCGCAATCCGAAAATCACCGGCCTGGCACTGGTCGCCGGCAATCTCCTGCCCCTGCTCGGAGTGATGTTTTTCGATTGGTCGGTCATGGAAATCCTCTGGATCTACTGGGCGGAAAGCGCGATCATCGGCGTGCTGAATCTAATCGCGATGGCGCTCGCGATTTCGCATAGCAAGAGCGGCGTCTTTCAACCGCTGGCGCTCTTTGCTATGATTCCGCTGGGGGCGTTCTTCTGCGCGCACTTCGGCGGCTTCATGGCCGGTCACGCGGTTTTTCTGAGCTTTATGCCGGCCATCGCCGCCTCGGTATCAGGCGACGCGGCCGGTTTGATCGGAGCAGAAAGCGTCACGACATTGCTCGGGTGCGGTCCGGATGCGGCCGTCTGCGGCGCCTCGCAAATCATCGGCAGCCCGATCGCGATTGGTGTCGCCGGATTGATCGGCAGTCACGGCGTTTCGTTTTTCGTGCATTTTATCCGCGGGCGCGAATTTTATACGACCGGCGCTATGGATCTATTCGCGAAACCCTACGGCCGCATTATCGTCATGCATTTGACGATCATTTTCGGCGCCTTCGCGCTGGCGGGCTTTGCGTTTCTGTTTCCAGGCCAGGGCATCGCCACCGTCGCCGGCGTATGGGTCCTCCTGAAAATCATCGTCGATTTACGCGCGCACCAGAAAGCGCATTCGCAAAACGACGAAACGCAGAACGGGCGGGATGCCGGCGCGGACCCGGACGGGGACGACGCGGATTTCTGAAACGCGATGCGATGCGATGCGATGCGATGCGATGCGATGCGATGATTAAAAAAGTCCCGCTCGGCGTTCGGATCAACGCGAAAACAAAACGCCCCGAATAAAACGCAACAGCGCGAAAGGAGGCGCGAGAGCCGGGCGGCGCGTACCCATATTCACCGATAGTACGTGCTGAAAAAAACGCGGACTCGCCCGCAGACCGGCCACCACCCGGCGCATCCAGGCGGGCCGGCGACCCAACCAGAGCACCAGCCGGGTTGTGATAAAATAATTCGCCGTAATGCGACGATAATCGCGGCGATACGACCGCAGAGCGCGGGCGAGTTCCTGCTCATCCTTCGCCTTTTCGTTCTGCGCGTCTTGCGATTTTCGCGCGGCCCGGAGTACGGGCGCTACGCGGGCCTCGAGAGCCAGCACCTCTTCGAAGGCCAGGCTCAATCCTTCGCCGGTGGCCGCATCCAGATAACCCGCCGCATCGCCTAATAGAACGACTCCCGGCGCCACCACCGAACGTGCGCGATGCATCAGCGGTCCGATGGCGCCGCCGTCCGGCAGTGGAGCGAGTCCCGCGATTTTTTGGCGCACTTCCGGAAAGGCGGCCAGCAGCGAAGCCAGCAGCGTTTCGCCGCCATCCGGGCGGAAGCGAGCCCGATCCCACAGAAAGGCGACGCCGGTTTCGCGTTCACCCACCGGCGTAATATAACATTCCACCCCCGGCAGCAGCCCCATCAAGCGCACCTCGACGAAACCTCCAGTCCAGGGAGCGATCGGAAAGTGCCAGCGAGCGCCCCAGCGCCGCGGATCCCCGCGCTTCAGATCGCGCTCAAGCGAAACGGCGCGGCGCACGGAACTGTGAACGCCGTCCGCTCCGATCAGCAGCCGGGCCCGAACGACGCTTTCGCCGGCGCGCACGGTCCAGAAGCCGTCGTCTTCGCGCCGCACCCGGTCACACAGGGTTTCGTCGCGAATTTCAAGCGCTCCACCGGTCTCAGTTTCCGTCTGAATATCATTCACATAGCTCCGGGCGGTTTCGAAGAGCTGCGCGGCGAGCTCTCTGCGCGGCAGGCCGAGTCCCGGGCCTTCGGCGAAATACGCCTGAGCCGATTTGCCGCCGGAAGCATCGCTGTAGCGAATGCCGCGAAACGCCTGACCGCCGCTGTTTGCCGCGAGATCGACGCCCAGGCGTTCCAGAGCGCGCAGACCAACGGGCATCAATCCTTCGCCACAGACTTTCGCGTGCGGCAACTTACGGCGTTCCACCAGGAGCGCGCGTATTCCGCTGCGAGCGAGAGCGATCCCTGCCGCCAGACCGGCAGGACCGCCTCCGACGATCACGGCATCGTACTCGTGAATGGCTTTCATGATTTATGGAATGCCGGCGGAGCGATTATCACGATCGTCTTAACGGCGATTCTCGGCAAGGGGCTCCAGCTCCCCCGCGAGATATTGCGTCCGCGACGCGCCCCGCTTGATTTTTCCGCTGGTTGTTCGCGGCAGCCGCCCTGTGCCGACGATCGCCACGGTCTCCGGGATCAGTCCCGTTGACCCGACGATCGATTCGCGCGCCGCCTGGGCAAGATCCGCCAGACTCCCGGGAGCCTGGCCCTTTTCTTTTTCAACGAGTACGACGAAACTCTCGGTGCCGCGCTCGGGCTGGTCAATGGCGACGGCCGCCGCCCGATCGTGATCGAGCCCGGGAACCGCGTCGAGAGCGAATTCGATGGTTTGCGGATCATGATTGCGACCGTTCAGTATAATGATGTCGCGTTCGCGGCCGTAGATAAAAAGTTCGCCGTCGTGAATAAAACCCAGGTCGCCGGTATCGAGCCAGCCTTTCTGAATCGCGTCCGCGGTCGCGTCCGGGCGCTCGAAATACCCGACCATCACGCTGTCGCCGCGCACAAATATACGACCGACCCGATCGGCGCCGAGTACCGTACCGCCGGCATCGCGCAGCTCGAGATCGATTCCGGCCAGCGGACGCCCCACGCTCACGACCTGTACGAAATCTGCACCGGAACCGCCCGCGGCGGGTTTCACGATCTCGCCGGCGCTGAGCGCTTCGCGGTCAATTGCGATTCCGAGCGGCGCTCGCTCCGGCTCGCTGAATGTAACGGCGAGAGTCGCCTCGGCCAGGCCGTAGACGGGCGTGAAGCTTTCGTAACGAAAGCCCGTGGACTGGAAACGTTCATGAAAGCGCGCGAGCGTCGCTTCGCGTACGGTTTCCGCGCCGATCAGAGCGATCTTCCAGTTACTCAAATCCAGTTCCGTGAGCTCTTCGTCGCGTACCCGATCCACGCAAATCTGCAGCGCGAAATTCGGAGCGGGACAGATTGTGGCGCGACTGTGGCTAAGGGCCTTTAGCCAGCTGCCCGGCCGCGCGATAAAATCCTCGGGGCGCAGAAAGGTCATATCGCCTTCGGCCACGACCGCGGCGAACAGACCGCCGATCAAACCCATATCGTGATGCAACGGCAACCAGGAACAGCCGCTGTGACTGCGAATATCGCCGGGGAAGCTGGCGAGAATCGAACGCGTATTGCTCAGAATATTGCGATGCGAAAGCGCGACCGGTTTCGGCGCGACGGTCGTGCCGCTTGAGAACTGAATCAGCGCCAGCTCGTCTTCGCCCGCGCCCTCGAATACACTCTTATTCGCAGCGGCATCCGATTTCGTTTTCGCATGCGATCCGGGCTCATCGGAAACCGCCGCGAGCAATTCAGGCACCGAGCGCAGCTTCGGCTCGCCCGGCGCGGCGGCGGCGATCGACGCCAGATTTTTAAGCAGACTCGACTCGGTTAAAATCAGACGGACCCGCGCGGCGTCGAGCATGGCGACGCTCCCGGCGTGATAGTCGGCCATGCGCCCCAGACGCGGCGTCGGCAAACAGGTCGGCGTCGCGCGCGCCAGCAGCACCGCAAATAAGGCCCGCACAAAATCGTACGAAGTAGAAAAGATCAGAGCGACTGCATCGCCGGGTCGCAGCGCCTCCTGGCTGATCAGCACGCGGGCCAGGATCCCGGCGTCGCGATAGAGCTCCGCGTAGCTATGGCTTTCGACCGCGCCAGTGCGCGAAAAGAAGTGCACTCCGCTATCGCCTGCCTCGCCGGCCCGCCGCAGAACCTCCGGAAGCGTACGCGCCGGCGATTCGCTGGTATCGTTTCGATCGGGAACGGTCGGACTCATTGCAGCTTGCGTTCCGCCAGACGCTGTTCAATTAAATCGACGACGTCGGCGACTGTGCGCGGGGGATGCTCCGGTTCTTCGCCGAGCACGGTCTGAAAATGATTTTCCACTTCGACCGCCATCGTCAGGAGACCCACTGAATCCAGTCCCAGATCTTCGGCCAGCCGGGATTCCGCGCGAATCGCTTTCGTCACCCGACAGTGCGTCTGCAGCACTTCGATTACGGCTCCCTCGATCTTTGAACGTTCCATCGTTTATCTGAATAATCCAGGGCGGCCCGACAGACGCGTATCGTAGTCGCTGCCGCTTTCTTCGCGCAACGCGCGCTCTTCAGCGCCGATGCGAATCCATAACACCAGCGCGTTCAGAATTGTAAATACAATCGCCGTCAGCCAGGCGCCGTGGATCAACGGAACCGCCGCGATTTCCAGAATGACCCCGACGTAGTTCGGATGGCGCACGTATCGATAGATCCCGCCCGCCACGGCGGGCGAACCGGGCACGGTCATGATCCGCACGGACCAGCGTTCGCCCAGGGTACGAATCGCAGCGTAGCGCAGAAGCTGGCCGACCACGGTGGCAATCACGGCCCCGATCGCGATGCCCCATTCCAGGCGCGCCTCCAGCCTGCGATCCAATAAAAACACTTCGGCGAGCATGGCGACGAACCACAGCGTGTGCACCAGCTTCATAAACTGAAAATGACCCGGCGCATGCTCGCGACCGCCGCGGGCCAGCATGGCCGCTTCATTTTTCTTTGAATGGCGCAGCTCCAGCAGGCGCTGGACGATCATCGCCGCGACGATCGCCAGGAAGATGTATTGCGTCGTTGTAAACATGTTTTGATTCGTTGCGATCCGATTCGGCTGATTACCCGGGCCAGCGTAACAATACGGCTTCCGCGCAAAAGGCCGGGCCCATCGCCAGCAGGATGCCGTAGCTGCCCGGCGCGGGTTCTTTCGTCTTGAGAGTTTCGCGCAGCACGAACAACACCGATGCGGAAGATAGATTGCCCACCCGGGCCAGGCTGTCCAGACTGAGGGCGAGCGCGTCCGGGGCGAGCTCCAGTCCTTCGGCCATGCCTTCGATGACTTTCGGTCCGCCGGGATGCGCGACCCAGGTTCCGATGTCGCCGATCTCGAGCCCGTGTTCGCTTAAAAAAGATTCCAGACCGGGTCGCAGGTGCTCGCGGGCGAAGGGCGCGACGTCGGACGAAAGCACGATCTTAAAGCCGGTGTCGACGATATCCCAGCCCATCACCCGTTCAGAATCCGGGAAAAAGATCGAGCGCGAATCGACGACCTGCGGCAAACGCCCGACGGGAATCCCGGCGACTTCCGGCATGGGTTTTTCGCCCGCTGGCGAAAGGGAGTTTGCGGCAGCAAGCGCCAGAGGATGCTCGCTGCCGGTCATCAGCACGGCCGCCGCGCCGTCGCCGAAGAGACCGCTTGAGATAATATTGGGAATCGAAAAATCGTCTCGTTGCAAAGTCAACGAGCAGAGTTCGACCGAGAGCAAAATGCCGGCCTCGGTCGGATGCCCTTCCAGATAATCATGCAGTCGCGCGATGCCCGCGGCGCCCGCGAGGCACCCCAGGCCGAAGAGCGGGACCCGTTTGAGCGAAGTCGCGAAATCGATGCGATTCATCAAGCGCGCTTCAATCGACGGAACGGCCAGTCCGGTAATCGTCGTAAAGACCAGTTGCTGAATTTCGCGAGGCGCAAGTTCCGTGGATTCCAGAAGATCGTTTACGACCCGTTCGCCCAGGTCCAGCGCCACCCTCGTCCACGCCGCGTTCGATTCCTCGAAACCTTTCAGTTCCGCGTACTCCGGAATCGTCAATGCAAGATGGCGACCGCCGACCAGTACGTTGCGATGAAACTGCTCGAGGCGATCCAGATTATAATGCCGACCGGCCCACATCTCCCGAAAGGCCGCGATGAGTTCGTCCTGCGAATAGTAGTGCGACGGCAGAGCGGTCGCTGTGGCTGCGATAAAAGATGGCATGGCGAGAATTCTTACGACCGACGGCGATAACCAGAGGCTCGCATATGCAAGGAATCAAAAGCGGGCTTCGGGAACTACCTATTTTGAAACGCCAGCGCGCCGGGCGTGACAGGATTTCGTCGGCGCGCAATCGATTCAGACGGCTGCGTAGTTGCAGCCGAAAATGATTCGTATTGCACTGTATCCTTTTCGTCACACTTAATATACATAGAGGGAAATTCAGGGCCTTTCCAGCTTGAAGGAAACTCCATATTGCAAATCCGTGGCCGGATATGTGTGGGATTGTAGGCTATATCGGCCCGAAATCTGTAGATTCAGTGCTACTGGTAGGTTTGACGCGGCTCGAATACCGTGGTTACGACTCCGCCGGAGTCGCGGTACTCGACAAGGGCGAACTCCACGTTCGGAAAGAAAAAGGCAAGATCAAGGCCCTGGAATCATTACTCCGCGATCATCCCGTCGAAGGCCGCATGGGCATCGGCCATACGCGCTGGGCCACGCACGGGGAAGCGAATCGCACGAACGCCCACCCGCACGTCGATGAGAGCAAACGCATTGCGGTCGTACACAACGGCATCATCGAAAACCATTACGAACTACGCCACGAGCTAATGCGCGAAGGCCACGTTTTTCATTCCGAAACCGATACCGAAGTCATTCCGCATCTCGTCGAAGATTATCTGCGCAAAGGCAAGAGCATCGAAGACGCGGTCTTTGAAACCACCGAACGACTGCAGGGCCGCTATTCTTTCGTTTTGTTGCACGACGGCGACCCGGAACGGATCTTCTTCGCGCGCGACGGATCCCCGCTGATTTACGGCAAAGGCGGCGGCGAATCTTTTCTGGCCAGCGACGTGCCCGCCGTAGTACCGCTCGCCAAGGAACACTACGTTTTTGAAAACGGACAGTGGGGCTGGATTACCAATGAAGAGCTGCACGTTTTCAACGGAACGCGCGCTCCGGTCCCCTTCGAACTACAGAAAATTGAAGTCAAAGCCGCCGATCTGGACAAAGGCGGCTACGAGCACTTCATGCTCAAAGAGATTTTCGAGCAACCGGGCATGCTGCGTCGCATTATTCAGCATCGCATCGGCGACAACGGCAAACTGCATTTCCCGGAAAAAGCCGGCTCGAATGATTTCCTGATTCGCCTGAGTCGACTGATCATCACTTCAGCCGGAACCTCCTGGCACGCGGGCATGGTCGGCAAGATGTATCTCGAACGCTTTACGAAAGTCGCCACTGAAGTCGATCTCTCGTCGGAGTTTCGTTATCGTAATCCGGTCGCCGAGGGCGATACGAAAGTCATCGCGATCTCGCAGTCCGGCGAAACCGCGGACACCATCGCCGGCATCTACGAGGCGAAAGCGAAATTCTTGCGCGTTCTGTCTTTCGTAAACAACGCACAGTCCACGATCGCACGTGAATCCGACGCCTATATCGACCTGATGGCGGGCCCGGAAATCGGCGTCGCCTCTACGAAAGCGTATACGGCGCAATTAATTCATCTACTCTTGTATGCGACCTTCGTCGGCGGCATCAAATGGCTGACGGGCAAAGAGGAACGCCAGAAACTATTCGAAGAAGTTCGTCGTCTGCCGGAGATGATGGAGCAAATTCTGGAACGTCACGAAGAGATCAAAGCCTGGGCCGCCGACTTCCGCGAAACGAAAGACTTTGTATTCCTGGGACGCTCCTGGAATCATCCCACGGCCTTAGAGGGCGCGCTCAAACTCAAAGAGATTTCCTATATTCACGCCTCAGGCTACGCCGGCGGCGAATTCAAGCACGGACCGATCGCGCTGATCACCGACGAAGTGCCGGTCGTGTGCATCGCGCCGCAGGGCGATATTTACGAAAAGATGCTTTCGAATATCGAAGAGGTCCGCGCGCGCAAGGCGAAGATCATTTCGATCTATACCGAAGGCGACGAGACTGTTCCGGGAATGTCGGACTACGCCTTTCCGATTCCGAAGTGTTCGGAGCTTCTGAGTCCGCTTCTGGCTGTTCTGCCCCTGCAGTTACTGGCTTATTATGTGGCGGTAGAACGCGGCTGCGAACCCGACCAACCACGTAACCTGGCGAAATCCGTTACGGTGGAATGATTTCGCCCGACCCGCGGTCGTCGCTCTGAATTTCCGCGCGCCCAATTGCCCGATCATAGCATACCACGTGGGTGCGACATTTTCGGGCTTGCCTGAGTCATTTTTTCGTGCTACCCTTCGCGGCCGCCCGGTCGCCAGAGTAATGGGTACCCGCCACCAATAACCTCCCACACGGGGGCGGGTGGGCGCTGGTTACTCTGCTGTTCGGGGCGGCGGCTAATCCTTTGGGCATATTGACAGTCCTTTCGCGCATGGCTATGATCGCGGGATGCTCGACACGTGGACTTCACATACGATTCAAGGGGCGTCGATATTCATTCGCGCGTGCGGCGAAGGCGAAACCGTGCTCTGTCTGCACGGCAATCCTGACTCGTCCCGCTTGTGGTCGCCGCTTTTCGCGGAATTACACGCGCGACAGGCCCTGGGAGATATTCGCTGCGTGGCGCCGGATCTGCCCGGTTTCGGACGCTCGGAAATACCGCCGGGATTCGACTTCGAGAAACAGAGCCTGGCCGATTTTCTGCGCGATACCCTCGACGCCCTTGAGATTCGCTCCCCCGTAAATCTGCTCGTCCACGATGTCGGCGGCATTTACGGGCTCGCGTTTGCGGCAGCCTATCCGAAGCGCGTGAAACGGATTCTGATTACCAACACGCTCTTTTTTCCCGACTATCGCTGGCACTTCTTCGCGCGCCTCTGGCGAACGCCGCTGCTGGGCGAAATTGCGATGCGCCTGATGACCCGGCCGCTCTTTGAAATCATTCTGCGACTCGGATCGCGCAAGCTTGATCGTACGACGATTCACGAAATCTATCATCACTATACGATCTCGGTGCGGCGAATGATCCTGGAACTCTATCGCGCCTGCGACCCTGAGGATTTTTACGATTGGGAGCGCCGTTATCTTCAGCTGGCGGCTGATATTCCCGTGCGCGTTCTGTGGGGCACACGCGACCCCTTCATCGAAAAGGAATTCGCTCATCGATTCGGAACGGGAGACGTCCGCCTGCTGAAAGACTGCGGACATTGGGTACCGCTTGAGGAGCCCCGGCGGCTGGCGCTGGAAGTTCAGGAATTCGTCGGCGCGCGCAAAACAAATTGACGGGCCCGCGACGCAGCCGATCGTTCCAGTCTACGCGAGCGACGGCGGACGGCGGGTATCGCGCCCGAATCTGTATGCCTCGCGGCTCGCACGAATTCCGGTAATTATGAAGAAACCTGTTTTATTCTTAGAAGTCGATCTACCCGAACTGCTCCCGTTTTCCCGTTTCCGTTCAATCTTCAGTCTGCGCGACGGCATCTACAACACCTTCGAACGCGCGCGCCTGACCTACCCCGATCGAGATTTCGTTTATTTCCACACGAACCCGGAGCGCGAACGATTGCTGTCCGGAGTATCCGGATGCTTCGCCTATCGGGCTCTGGCCGAATCGAACGGCTGGCCCGCCGTCGAACGCATCGAAGAAAAATTCGGCGAGAAGCTGTCGGAGATCTTCGATCTGCATCGCCCGCAGCGCTTTCCCGCGATTCCGGGTTTCGCCGACGTGCTCACTCCGGCCAACATTCCCGTGCTTGATCTGTTGAATCGCATTCCCACCCGACTGACGGCCGACCTGGAGTGGTGGCTCAATCAGGAGTCGAATCGCCTGAGCCGGCGCAAAGAATTAGTGTCTCGCGGCGTTCACATCGTCGGCGATCCGCTACAGCTATTCGTACATGAAAGCGCAAAGATTCTGCCGGGTTCGGTCTTCGATACGCGCGAAGGCCCGATCGTCATCGACCAGGGAGTACAGCTCAGCCCCTTCAGCTATCTCGAAGGACCGCTGTACGCGGGCCCCGGGGCGCGCCTCGACGACGTGCGCCTGACCGGCGGCTGCGTACTGGGACCGGGCGCGCGGGTGGGCGGCGAAATCGAAAACAGCATCTTCGATGCGTTCAGCAACAAACACCACGAAGGTTTCGTCGGTCACAGCATTCTCGGCAGCTGGGTGAACCTCGGGGCGCTGTCGACCACCAGCGATTTGAAAAACAACTACGGTCCGGTTCGCCTGCAGATCGACGGACAACCGCTCGAAACCGGCACGATTAAATTCGGGTCTTTGATCGGCGACTGCGTGAAAACGGCGATCGGTACGATGCTGAATACCGGAACCGTGCTCGACGCCGGTTCCAATGTGTTCGGCGGCAGCCCGCCGAAGTACCTGCCGCCGCTCGCCTGGGGCCTGGCCGGCGACCGCTACGATGCACGGCGCTTTGTCGCCGACTGCGAGAAGATCTTCGCGCGACGAGAGCGAACGCCGCCGGGCGAACTGGAGCGACTCGTCGAGCTGTGCCTCTAACCGCTTACGTTTTGTCCGGCCGCCAGCACCCAGGGCGCGATGCTCTCGCCGGGCTCCAGTTTATCGCGACGATAGTAGTACAGCCTGGCGAAGGCGAACTGAAGCGAATTCGCGACGATGTAGTGCGTCTGCACGTCGTAGAATCGCGATAGATCCACGGCGAATACGCGATCGTCGTCCTGCATGTGCTCGGCGAACGAGTCCAGAAGCTCGCCGCATTCTTCTCGTCGTAAACATCGAAACGATGCGTCGGTAAACTCGGTGGGCACCGATAAAAAACTCACACCCGCAAACTCGATCTGCAGATCCTGGTAGTACGCCAGGTCGAAGCTGCCGACGAGCACCAGTCGATTGTCGGCGTACGAGCGCACGGAAAAATCAAGGATCCCATTGTCGAGAATCCCGTCGTTAAGCTGGCTGAGGTCGAACATGATAACACCGCCTGCAACTGAAAGAATACCCACACCCTGCATGCATTCGATTCGGCTTCAATAAAATTTGTCGGAGTGTGCGCCGCAGCATCAAAAAAAGTTGTTCACGGGGAACGCAAAAGATATCACCAATATGAACGGTATGCGGCATACAGACCCGTCTGAGTCCGATGCGGATCGATCGATCGAAATCGGTTCCGGCGCAAGCTGTCCAAAGTCTGCAGTGATTTTTACTTGCCAGGGCCGCCGGTCTTTCGAAGCTGAGATTGTCGCTCATCGGATCCGGCGATCGCGCACAGCGACCGATCCCTCCGCTCCGATGAATGCAAGCAACCAAAGCCATGCCTCGCAAAACCAAAGACTCCGCCAAAGACAGCTCGCCGAAAAAAGAAATCGGTTTTGAAGAGGCGATCGAACAGCTCGAAGAAATCACCCGTAAACTCGAAAGCGGCGCGATGAGCCTGGACGAATCCATCAAAGCCTACGAAGCCGGAATGGAGCTGCGCAAGATCTGCTCCGAGATGCTGGGCCGGGCCGAGAAGAAGCTGGAATATCTGGAGCGCCGACAGGACGGCTCGCTTGAAAAGAAACCGATCATGAGCGATTCCGGAGATGCGGATGGCGCGGACGAAGACGACAGCAGTGCCGATCAAAGCCGCCTGTTTCAGGACAGCTGAGCGTGCAGCCATCGCATACGAATGAATCAGCGGCCGGCCGGAGTTCCGCTGAGGGGAGCGCCGCGTCCCCGGAGCAATCACCGCATGAATCGAATCCAGACGGGAACGGCCCCCCGGTCGATTCCGTGATATCTATCCGCGCGGATAAATGGGTTCAGCAGGGTTTCTGTCTGGGCTACCTGCCGTTCGATCATGCCGGCGCCGCTTCGCACGAGTTTTCGGACGTTGCCCCGAACGACGGCGGCGGTCCCCGGGGATTTCCCGTATTTCTACACGGCGCCCTGCCCGGCGAAGAAGTGCAGGCGCGCATTACCCGTTCAAACAATCGCCACTGCTTTGCGCTGGTTCTGGAAATCCTCAGCCCGGCCGCGGCGCGAATGGCGTCGGATTGTCCGGTCTTTCCGCGCTGCGGCGGCTGTTCCTTTCGCCATATCGACTATGCCGAAGAGGTCGAGCTCAAGTTGCGGCTACTGGACGAATTGAAATTCTTGCGCCAGTGCATCGCCGATGCGCGCGCACTCGAGCGATTTAAGACGCACACCGCCGCGCCCGACGGCTATCGTACCCGAGCGCGCCTGCATCGCACGAGTCCGGACGCCCCGCCGGGCTTCTATGAATTGCACAGTAATTGCATCGTGCCGATTCCCGAAACCGTCGGCTGTCGCCAGCTCGCGCCCGACTTAAACGAAGCTGCGCTGCAAGAGCGCGCGCCGCAGGCGCAAACGGAAAGTGGCGACGCGAGGACGGCGCCGCAAACACAAGCGACGCCGTCTTCGAAACAGCCACAGCCGAAAAGGCATCATACTCTCCAACTGGAACTCGAAGATCCCGTCGATGTCGACGGCCGGCCCTGGCGCGTACCCGGCGGCGCTTTCTTCCAGGCGAATCAATATTTATTAAACGACTGGCTGGCGTCCGCTCGCTCCATGCTCGAGCCCAAAGCAGAGCCTGAACCACAGACGCCCGCCGCTCCGCCGAAGACCCTCGAACTCTTTTGCGGCAGCGGCCTGCTCGGCGGCTCGCTGCGCGGAATGCTGGGGGAATACCAGGGCTACGATAATTCCGCCACGGGTTTGAAGGCCGCGCGCAAGAATTTCAAGTTGCGCGGCTACGCCGGTCGTTTTGAAAATCGCGATCTGTATCGACGGCCGATACCGGTGCCACCCGAAACGAAGCTGGCTCTGATTAATCCGCCCCGCGCCGGCATGAACCAGCGGCAGATCCCGCTCCTGGCTGAAGCCGGGGTTGATCGAATATTGTATTCGAGCTGCAACCCCGCGACTCTGAATCGCGACCTGGGCAAATTCCTGGAACGCGGATACGCCGCACGCGCCGTCGAGGTCTTCGATTTTTTTCCGCGTACGCCGCATCTGGAAGTGCTGATTCTACTTGAGCGGGAACCCGGAACCCGCACAATGACGGCATGAGCCCGCGCGCGCCAGCATCTTCCGCTTCGCTTCGTGCGTGCGGTTCTCTCCGCGCCTGTACTCTATCGTTCGCGCTTTGCCTGGGGTTATTGATCCCGGCGATGACTTTCGCGGCGCACTGCCAGCCGTCTCGTTTTCTGGAAAAACGATTCGTAACCTATAATTTTCAGGACGAGGGTTTTCTTTCCAATCACGTTCTGCAAACGGTCGGGCAACAATCCATGAACCCGCAAATTCACGGGGGCACCGACGGCGCGCGGCGACTGTGCCTGAGCGCCGCGGAACGCGCGGCCCGCGAACGCAGCCTGCGGGTCATGCTGCACACACGATTGAATCTGCAGTCGAACCAGCCCACCGAACTCGACTTCGGCGCATCGACTTTCGAACGCGACTATCCGCTGGAGTTTACCGCCCGGGATATGATTCGCGCGGAACTGGATTTCCGTCCGCTGCTGGATCGGGGATTCATTGCTTTACAGGAAAATCGAAGCAGGGACGCTTGTTCCGTCGTCTTCCGTATAGAAAGTCGGGGCGACCTGGACCTGCCGGCGGAGATCCGCGCGGTGCGTCTGAGCTTCCAACCGGAGAACCAGGAACTGTGGCGCAAGCAACGCGAATCGCAACAAAGATCGCAAGAACTGCAGCCTGCCGGCGACACGGGGGGCTCCGGATTGAACCTGCCCCCGCCGGAATATTGATGCAAATCGCCCTCGGCCTGCTGCTGATCGGCGCGCCCATCGCCTGCTCAAGCGGCGACACGCGGGATGCAAACAAGGCCTCGACCTTCGTCGAGCCCGAAGGCGGCAACGGCGGCCTGCCGGCCGACTCCACGCTGCCCGCCCACTATCGCCGGGAAGGCTTGATCTCCAGCAATAGCTACCAGGTGCGGGTCACCGTGCTGGCCGCAGGTCCCGACGAAGCGCGCATTCTGGGCGAAGACGCGGGCAAACAACGCGCCGCCGAACTCATGCAAAGCGAACGCGTCATCTCCTCACGAATCGGATACTACGGCCGCCAGGAGATACGCAAGCTCGTCGAGAACGAAGGCCAGGTCGTGCTGGTCCATCCGGAACCAGACGGATCGTATACGGTCGTGCTGCAGGTCTACAAAGCCGGCCTGACCCGCTATTTGCAGAAGCTCTATTGATTCGACCGGGCGCGCAAGCCGGGGCCGCGGGCAAGGGCTCGCCGATCGGGAATCGATTTACAGACGCGGTCCGTCCCGCGACTTGACACTGTAGCCGCACTCCGCCGCTATCAGAAACCGCGCCAGGCAAAGATCCATGACAGAACCCGTTCGTACCCGATTCGCTCCCTCGCCCACCGGCTATCTCCACATCGGCGGCGCCCGCACCGCGCTCTTTAATTATCTCTATGCGAAAGCGACCGGCGGCCAGTTTGTCGTCCGCGTTGAAGACACCGACCAGGAACGCTCCAGCGCCGAAAGCGAAGTTCTGATTCTCGATTCCATGAAATGGCTGGGCATCACCGAAGACGAAGGCGTGCTGGCCGGCGGGCCGTATGAGCCCTATCGCCAGTCGGAACGCCTGAGCACTTATAATACCTACGTGGAACGCCTGCTCGAATCGAAGCAGGCCTACCCGTGCTTTTGCACCGACGCCGAGCTCAAGGCGAAACAGGAGAAAGCGAAGGCCCTGGGATTGCCGTACGTCTACGACGGCAAATGTCGCGGACTTTCGGAAGCCGAAGTCGAAGAGCGCAAGACCGCCGGCGAAAAATTCGCGATCCGTTTTCGCGTGGAACCGCGCGAGATCGCAGTCGACGACGCGGTTCAGGGCCGCGTAAAATTCGACTCGCGTTTGATCGGCGATTTCATCATCGTCAAATCGAACGGCTTTCCGTCTTATAACTTCGCCGTGGTCATCGACGACGCCGAAATGAAAATCAATCACGTCGTGCGCGGCGTCGGCCACCTTTCGAATACTCCGCGTCAGATCTTAATTCACGAAGCTCTGGATCTGAAGCTGCCGGCCTACAGTCACATTTCGGAAATCGTGGGTACGGATAAAAAGAAACTCTCGAAACGACGCGGCGCGGCAAGCGTGCTCTTCTTTCGCGAGCTGGGTTATTTGCCCGAAGCGGTCTCGAACTATATGGCGCTGCTCGGCTGGTATCCCAAAGACGGCGTGGAATATATGCCCGACGGCGGCCTGGCGAAAAAATTCGACGTCAAGCATTGCTCCAAATCGCCGGCTATGTTCGATTTCTTTTTGATCGACAAAGGCCGCCAGAAGAAAGACGCGAAAAATCAGCCGAAGAAGGGCGGCAAAGGCCAGGGGCAAGCCGAGCAGTCAGCGGCGCCGGATGCTGCGGAAGCGGAAAGCGACGACTTCGATCCGACGAAACTCAGCCGCGAAGAACTGAGCAAATTCATTAATAAAAAATCCAAGCTTAACTGGCTGAACAATAAATATATTCGCGACCTGCCCATTCAGAGGCTGTGGCCGGAGCTGCTTGTCTTTCTCGAAAAAGACGAACAAATCAAGCAATTGCTTGCTGCAGAAGAAGCGAAAATCAAACAAACCTTCGAATCCGTAAAAGTTTATTTAGATACGCTCGATGAATTTCCCGCCTACGTACGCGAACTCTTTCGCCAGAAGATCGATGTCGAAAGCGACGAGGCCCGTGCCCTGCTCGAAGACGAGCTCTCAAAGAAAGCGGTCGCGGCGTTTCGCGAGCTGTGTCTGGAGAAAAAGCCCGCCGAAGCCGACGAGTACTCCGCGCTCATGAAAGCCGCCGGCGAACAGAGCGGCGCGAAAGGCCGCGGCTTATTTATGCCGATCCGCATCGCGGTGACCGGCACCATGCAGGGGCTGGAACTACCGACCCTCTTTGCATTGTTGGGCTACGAAGCCGTCGCGCAGCGCATCGAAAGCGTCATGGCGCTTTCGTAATTTCGAAGCGTCCTGGCGCTTTCGTAATTCGCAGCGCTACGCGCTGAATATAATTCGCAGCGCTACGCGCTGCTCAGGGAGTAAACTCGATCACGTAGACATAACCCGTAGCGCTTACACTCTGGGCCGACACCCGGGTGAACTGGAGACCGGTCGTGCTGGTAAAATTCGGTGTAAACGAACCCGAATCCACGTGAAGCGTGCTGGCCGATCCCACCGAAACGCCGAAGATCGGCAGAGCCCGACTGATCGTAACGGCGGTCCCGAGTGTAGCGCTCATAGTGGTGGCCGTGGAAAAGGGCGTGCTAACGGTGCCAGCCTGCACCGAGCTGCCGTCGGTCAATTCCACCACGAAATAGGCGACCTCCACAAATTCGCCCGCGCTGGCGAAGCGATTCAGGTTCAGCGTATTGCTTCCGGCCAGGGTGGCCCGGACGAAATAATCGTCGTCGCCGCCGTTGCTGTTGGGCCCCGCCCGGACATTCGTCAGGGCGAAGCTGCGACTCGTATTCACTGAAGTCGGCAGGTTCACGGTGGCGGAGCCGCTGGCTGCGGGGATCGTCGCGATTCCGGACTGCACGAAGGCGGCGTCCATATAGACAACCTGCCACTCTACGACGACGGCGTTCGTGTTTTCGTTACGCGAAAGCTCCAGGTTCGTCGCGGAAGTGAGACGGGCGCGCACGGTCCGCTGCTCGTCGATCCCGGTGCTATTGACGTTAATGCGCGTGGTCGAGACGACGAATGACTTATTCACGGCCGAGCTCGTAATGGTGACGTTGCTCGTACTTGTGCCGCCTCCCAGCGTGGTCGAGCCGCGCTGGACGCTCACGCCCGAAGTGAATTCCACCAGATACCACTGCACGGTCACGTCCGTCAACGCCTGGTTGGATCGAATCGTAATCTGGGTGGTCGACGAAAGCTGGCAGCTGGGCAAATAGTACGCAGAGGATTCGAGCGTTCGAAAATAACAGACGACGAAGGCGCGGCTCATATTCACCGCGGTGACAGTCACAGTCCGCGTGGCCGAACTCATACTGACCGAACCGCTCTGTACATTGTTGATCGGCGACGTGGTGTTGGTCGTGCAGGTGACCGTCACCGATTCGTTCATCGAAGAAATCGTGCCGCCGCCGACCGCGTCGTCGCCGCCGCTCACGACGCAGATCTGATTTGAAGGTCGATTGAAAACCGTAACGGCGTACGTGGCCGCGTTCGCGAGCGTCGTCGCGAAACTCTGCGTGCCGTTGGCGGTGATCGTCAGGTCGTCGCCGCCGTTGTTTCGTAACACCAATGTGCCCACGAGACCGCTTACAGTCGCCGAAACCAGAAAGGCAGTCTGGGTACAGGTCACGACCACGCTTTCGTTCATCGACGAAATTGTGCCCGCGCCCATTGTATCATCGCCGCCGGTAACGACGCAGGTATGATTGGTCGGCTGCGTAAACACCGAAACCGCGTAGCCGGCGCCGTCATTGATCGCCGTCGCGAATACGTGAGCGCCGTTCGCGGTAATCGTCAGATCATCGCCGCCATTGTTGCGCAACACCACGGTGCCGGTGAGCCCGGAAACATTCGCCGTAACAGTATAGGTATTCGTAACGCAGGTTACGGTGACGCTCTCGTTCATCGATGAGATCGTGCCAGTCCCGTCCGCATTATCGCCGCCGCTGACCGTACAGGTCTGCGTGGCCGGCTGCGTGAGAATCGTAACCGCGTAGTTTGTGGCGTCGTTGATCGCCGTGGCGAAAGCGGCCGTACCGTTCGCGTTGACCGTTAAATTGTCGCCCCCGTTGTTTTGCAGTACGATCGTTCCCACAAGACCGCTCACGGCCGCGGAAACTGTATAAGTATTCGTCACGCAGGTCACAGTGACGCTTTCGTTCATCGACGAAATATTGCCTGTGCCGTCCCCGTTATCGCCGCCCGTAAGCGTACAGGTCTGCGTGGCCGGCTGCGTGAGCACCGTTACGGCGTAGCCCGAAAGATCCGCGAGCGCTGTCGCGAAAGTGGCCGTGCCGTTCGCGCTAACCGTGAGATTGTCGCCGGCGTTGTTCTGAAGTACGACCGTTCCTGAAAGCCCGCTCACCGCCGCCTGCACGCTGTACGATCCGAGCGAACAGGTCACGGCTACCGTCACATCGCCGGCCATAGTTCCGGCCGGAACGGCGACCGTACAGGTATGCGCGGGACCGGTAGGCTGGCTGGTTACGGACACGTTGTACGCCGCGCCCGCGGTCAAACGCGTCGCAAAGGTGGCGGCGCCGTTTGCGGCAAAGCTGAGCGTATCGCCGTTGCTGTTTTGTACGACCAGGTTGGTGGGCGTTCCGGTGATCCCCGTTACGCTGACGGAAAGTTGAAAATCCGTAGCGACATCCGCGGGCGCCGTGACCCCGTTGCCGGCCGCCAGCAAGAAACCGAAGAACCCCGGCTCCGCGTCATAGCTGGCGCAGGCAGTGATCGCACACAGGCCGGCGCAGAAAGAGCCGGCCCGAACGAAATTGCGTAATTCGCCCAGCATATTACCATGAGACGATGCAAATAGTTTCGGGCCACATCTTTCAGGGAAGCTAACATTCTTTTAACATTGCAAGCGGCACATCTCGCGCAAAAGCTACGACAGATCTACCGGCTCCACTGCTCAATTGTCGCGCAGCCACGCCGCTTTGTACGCAGCTTTCGGAAAAGACCGTCAGCGCGGCAAAGGTTTTGTCGCAACAGTGCCGGCCTGCGCAAAAGGCGAGACGAGCAGCCACCAGAATCGCTGGTGACGATCCTCGCCCCAGTACTCCAATCCCAGCGGCATGCGATCCAGCTCAAGAGGAGTCCGCGTAACCAGGGTTCCGCACAGGCGATCCCAGAATGAAAACACCGCGCCGTAATTCGAATTCGTTTCGGACATGCGCGCCGAATGGTGTACGCGATGCATGGCCGGCGTAACCAGCACGACTCGCAAAGCTCGGTCCAGGCGATCCGGCAGCCGTACATTCGCATGCGTGAAAACATTGACGCCCGCATCGAGCACTTCGTAGATTAAGAGCGCCCAGGCGGGCAGACCCAGCGCGACGATCATCGCCAGAGTCGGCAGAGCGGAAACCGCAAGCTCGGCGGGGTGAAAGCGAACGGTCGTTGAAATATCGAGCACTGGATCCGAGTGGTGTACGCGGTGCAGACGCCACAGCAGCGGGATATGATGATTGCAAAGATGCACGATGTACGACACAAAGCTTCGCGCCAACAACGTAACAACTAACGCGAGCCAGGCGGGCGCTCCATATTCGTTCAACAGGCCGATATTGCGCGACTCCGCGTATGCCGCGGCGATCAGGCCCGACAGAGGCAGCGCACCCAGCGCGACGATATTCAGCGCCGTCAAAATGAAATTATTCGTCCAGCGCAACGGCCGGCGGGGAGATTCCGCCCGCCCGGGGGAGAGCGTTTCCAGAATTCCCAGCGCGACAATCGCGCCGAAAAAAACAACGAACTGCAGGTCCTCGCCGTTCGCCAGTATCCATGGGATGATCGTTTCCATTCTACTTCCTCTTACACATTGTATTCAGTCTTTCGCGCAGGCCGGGCAGCGCTTCGAAGCGACAATCAACCTGTCATACAGACAATAATATTGTCATTCGGCCGACAGCGTGACGAATAAAAAGGCCGGTTGCGGCCTTCGAATCAATGATCACGCCGCTCGCCGGCTATCTAATCCGAATCGCCGGCTCCGGCCCGGCGAATTCCTGCGACCAGGTCCTCTCGAAACATGCGCAGAATTTCCGCGGCGGACTCGAGATCCCGGGTGCCGGGTCGCAGCCGGACGCTTTTCAGAAATTCGGCCTCGCGCGCCCGCATCCGCGTAATTAAACTCTGGCCCGGAACAGTTAAGCTTACGAGCGGCGAGCGCTGATGGCGGGGGTTCTCGGCGAATTCCACCAGACCCCGCTCCGCCAGCGGATTCGCCAGCGTCTGGATATGCTGCCGCGAAACCCGGCGAGCCCGGGCGATGTCCGGCACCGTACGTGGCCCTTCCCGATCGACGAATTCCAGCACGGCCCGCATGCCGACGGTAATCTCTTCGTCGGCGTGCACGCATTCGTAGGCCTCGACCAGGGTGTGGAAACCCACGCGGATTTCGTTCATCAAACGTTCTACAGGCGTCTGTGCCACAATGCCTTCTCTGACTTGACAACAATCTTGTCAACTGGATTGTCAAAAAAACGGAATGCACGCCCCCGGATCCGGGAAAAGGCTTTCTCGATTCCAGGGCTTTTCGAATGCTCAGCAGGTGATGATGGACGTTTCGGTTCCAGAGCTCGAAAGCCGTCTGGCCGGTTTTCCCCCGGACGATTGCTCTCTGACCCGCATGGACCTCCTGAATCAGCTGGCCTGGGAACTCGCGCTGCTGGACCCGCCCCGCAGCCGCGCGCTGTGCAAAGAAGCCCTGCGCCTGGCCCGCGGGGCTGAATATCAGCCCGGAATCGCGGCGGCCGTGCGCACCCAGGCCTACGACTGCCTGGTCAAAACGCGTCTGCGCCGGGCGTTGACTCTCGGCCGCGGCGCCCGCAATCTCTTTCGGGAGCTGGGCGATCGCTACGGCTACGCGACGGCCACTGACATCACAAGCAACTGCTACAATTATATAGGCAATTACGAGCGCGCGCTGGAACTCGCGGTCGAATACAACGAGGTCGCGCGCGAAATTGGATGGCGGCGCGGCGAAGCCTGGTCGCTCTACAATATGGGCATGATTTATATGGCCATCGACGACGATGATCAGGCCCGCGGCCGGCTGGAAGCGGCTTTCGAAATCTTCCAGGCCATCGATCATCCCGCGGGCGCAAGCCGGGTGCTCTTCGTACTGGGGGGATTCCTGGACAAAATCGGCGAAACCGCGCGGGCGCTCGAAAGCCTGCATGAAAGCAAACGCATCGCCGAAGAGATCGGCCTGGCTCTCGGCGTCGCCAGCGCGCTCATGGAAATCGGCCGGATCTACCAGGCCGCCGGCCGCATCGACGAAGCGCTCGATTGCCATCGACGCTGTCTGGCCTTTACCAGCGCCGTGCCCAATAAAAACATCGAAGCCGAAACCCGGCTGAGCCTCGGTCGCCTGGCCTTCGACACCGGCCAACCCGAGGAGGCGACCCGCGAATTGCGCGAAGCTCTACGAATACTTGAGAATTCGGAGGCGCTGCCCATCACCTGGCGGGTGCACGAGCTGCTCGGCGAAGTCTACGCGGCTCACGGAAATTTCGAAGAAGCTTTTTTACATACGCGAGAGTACCAGCGCATCAAAGAAACGGTTCGCAACAACGAGAGCCAGTTTAAGTTAAACACTCTGCAGATTCGCCTGCGAGTTGAGAACGCCGAGAACGAAGCCGAACTCAACCGCCTGCGATACGAAGAAAAAGCTGAAGCTGAAGCGCGGCTTTCGCAAACCCTGGCGGTGCTTTCGCAGGACCTGGAGCTGGCGCGGAGAGTGCAGCGCAGCCTGTTGCCCGACCCGCAATCGGCCGGGGAATTTGAAATCGCCGTACACTTCGAGCCGATGATTCAGGTCGGCGGCGATATTTACGATATTCACGAAATCACGCCGGGATGTTTACGGTTGTTTCTGGCCGACGCGACCGGCCACGGCGTTCAGGCCGCGCTGAACACCATGCTGATTAAGAACGAATACGAACGGCTGCGCGAGCGCGACGCTCCACTGAACGATTTGTTGCGCGATCTGAATCTCGCTTATATTCGCCGCTTCGCCAGTTTGAATGCGTTTTTCACCTGCACGCTCATCGAACTCGATATTCAAAAATCCGAACTGCGCGTCGCAAGCGGCGGTCATCCCGAACAGTACCTGTTCAGCGCGGGCGAATTCCAGGAACTCAAAGCCAGAGGCGCCGTGATCGGCGCCTTCGAAGGCGCGCGCTACGTAGAAGTGCGCCTGCCGTTGCGTTCCGGGGACCGGCTGCTGATGTTTTCGGACGGCATCGAAGAAATCCGCGCGCCCGTGTCCGGTCCGGGGTCGGAAGAATTCTACGGCCCCGAACGTCTGCGACAGAGCGCCCTGCGCCACGCCGCCAGCACAAGGACGGCGCATGAATTCGCGGCAGCCATCGTCGCGGACGCACACGAATTTCGAAAGGGCGCGCCGGTTGGCGACGACCTGACTGTGATTACGGTCCTTGTTCCCTGACGCTCAGCTGCACGGGGCGCTGCGCCCGTGCGCGCTGAACGCGCTCGCATTCTCACGCACACAGCGGGTGCGGGCTCCCGGGCTTATACCAGCGCGCGCGCGACCGCGAAACGCACCAGTTCAGCCACGTTACGCAAATCGAGCTTATCCATGATCTTCGCCCGGTGCGATTCCACCGTGCGAATACTGATCTTCAATTCCGCGGCGATGTCTTTGTTCATCATACCCGACGCGATCAGCTTGAGCACTTCCAGTTCGCGGCGCGAAAGCAGATCCAGGGCGATTTCATTTTCGCGAATGGTCGCGTAATCCTCCATCACCTGCTCCTGGATGGCGCTGGAGTATCTCTTGCGGCCCGCGCGAATATCGCGGATCGCCGCGGCGAGCTCGTCGAATACGTCGTCTTTCAGGAGATAGCCGCTGACGCCTCGCGAAATGGCCCGACTGAAATACTCGCGATCCCGATGCATGGTCAGGACCAGGACCTCGATTCCAACGTGCCGCTCCCTGATCACGTCGATAGCTTTTAGTCCGTCCAATTCCGGCATTGACAGATCGAGAATCACCAGGTCGCAGTCGACCCGGTCGAGCACATTCAAAAGCTCGGAACCGTTCGCCGCTTCGCCGACGATTTCAAAATCCGCGACTCCTGCGATCAACTGCCGCAGCCCCGCACGAAAGATCGCGTGATCGTCCGCGATCACGATGCGCGTCGTCTTTAATCCAGTTTTAGTTTCTTCTAATTGTTGTGAAATCAATTTGAACCTCCGTACCTTTTTCTACGCCATTCGAATCGGCGTTTGATTGTGAATTCAGTGGCCAGGATTTAATCCGGCACTCTCCGCCCGCCAGTTGGGCTCTTTCTTTCATGACGAATAATCCGATGCCGTCCCCGGCACCCATTTCGAAGCCGTCGCCGTCGTCGCGAATGCGCACCGTAAGCCCGCCTTCCGTCAGCAGCTGGTCGGAGACCACGATATGATTCGCGCCTGAGTGTCGCACGGCGTTGCTCAGGCTTTCCTGAACGATGCGATATAGATTCACGTCCCAGGCGTCGGGAAAGAAATCGTCGAGATGCTCAAGGCGGGTTTCGATCGTCACGTCGGGACAGGACTCCCGCATCATCTGCACCATGTTTTCGATGGCGTCCTGCAGACCCAGATTGCGCAGTCCGATCGGGCTCAGGCTGTGCGACATCTGACGAATGCGGAGCGTGATCGCGTCCACGCGTTCCAGGATGCGGGCCGCGTCGTCCGCCACGTCGATCTTTCCTGCCAGACGCGCGAAACTCGCCTGCAGATCCAGCTTCGCGGCGAGCAGACACTGCCCGACATCGTCGTGCATATCCATCGCCAGTGCTCCGCGTTCGTCTTCGCGCACAGTAATGATGCGATGGGTCAGGTTGCGCACCGCGGTTTCGCTCGCCTCGCGCCGGCGCACTTCGCGCGCCAGACGCATATTGCTCAGTCGAAGCCGGGCCGTCCGGCGACGCACCTCCGCCTCGAGGTCTTCGTTGGCGGCGCGCACCGCGTCCTGGGCCCGCTTGAGTCGCAGCATGGACTCGACCCGCGCCTTCAGTTCCCGCAAATCGATCGGCTTCTTAACATACTCTTCGGCGAACTCAAGACCACGGACGACTTCTTCGCGCTGCCCGCGGGCTGAAATCATAATGATCGGAATATGCTCCGTATCGGGGTCGCTTTTGATTCGCCGACTGAATTCGTAACCGTCCATCCCCGGCATCAATACGTCGCAGAGAATCACGTCGGGGGCGCACTGCGCTACTGCCGCTACCGCCTCCAGCCCGTTGAGAGCGGTCTGGACGGAGTGCCCTTCGAAACACAAGAACTGGGCCAGGCGATCCAGAAGCAGTTCCGTATCTTCGACGATCAGTATGCGTCCGGGCTCCGGCGGCGTGCCGGAGCCCGCGATTCCGCCCGCCACGCCGATTCCCGCCCTGAGAGAATTCGTCGCCTGAAAAGCGGACGCGCGACTCCCGGGCGCGACTCTTGATTCGCTCGTCTTCATTTCGCCAGCACCTCCTCTTCTGCGCTGATCGCGCTGAACGGCAAGACCGCCGCGTGCGGCAATTCAATTCGCACGCAGGTTCCATGGTTTTCCCGCGTTTCAAAATCGATCTCGCCGCGATGCATCTCGACGGCCATTTTAATAATGGCAAGCCCCAATCCGGTGCCGGAGCGATTCCCGACGTTCGCGCCGCGGTGAAACGGAGAAAACAGGCGCGCCCGATCCTCTTCGGCGATGCCGATACCGCTGTCGGCGACTTCAATCCGGCTGGCGCGTTCATCCGTACCGATATGAATTCGAATCGGCGAGCCGGCGGGGGAGTATTTGATCGCGTTCGATATAAGATTGGAGAGAATCAGGCGCACCATTTTTTCATCGAGAGATGGCGACCGGGAAATGTCGCAGGAAAGCTCGAAACGCTCCTCGTCGCCGGTAGTCCGCGCGAATTTGATAATCAGTTCTTCGCACAGGCCCTGCAGGTCGACCGGGCCGGGGCGAAAATTGAATTTCCCCGCCTCGCCCTGGCCGAAGACCAGAATGTCATCCAAAAGCTCGGTCATATGCAGCACTTCCGCGAGAATGCTGTCCAGATACTCGTTCGACTTCGCGCGATCGATGCGATCCGCGTAATGTAATAGCAAGTCCGCGGTCGTTTGAATGGTCGCGAGCGGGGTGCGAAATTCATGCGAAGCCATTGATACAAAGCGGGATCGCAAATCGCCGATTTCTTTTTCTTTCTCAAGAGCTCCCAATAGTTCCTGAGTGCGCTCGAGCACTTTCTGTTCTAACAGTCGGCGATATTCGCTCAGCTCGGTGATGTCCTGCCCCATGCACCAGATGGTCGTCATCGCGCCGCTTCGGTCGGGCCCGGGCGAAGCGTTCATGAGCACGCGCGATCGGCGCCCGGGCGAACCCAGGAGCGAAAACTCGAAATTCGCGACCGCCTCGCCGGCGCGCACCCGGCGAAAAGCCGCGTTCACCGAATCTCGATCTTCCGGGGCCACGCATAACTCCACGATGGATTTGCCCAGCATGCGCGACCGCTCGAGACCTGTGAGTCGCGCCAGTGACGCGTTCCATTCCTGCACTTCCCCCGCGGAGTCGACGCAAAAGATGGGACCGTTCGCGTCCTGTACAAAACGATCCAGCTGCAGGGTCATACGCTCCAGGCGGCGCCGCTCGGTCAGGTCGCGAAAGGCCACGACCAGCAAATCCGCTCCGGACTGACTGAACTTCGATGCGTTGATTTCGACCGGAAACGAAGCGCCGAAGCTATGTTGCGCGACAAACTCCATCACGCCGCAATTCAGAGATTCCAGACAGGCGCGCAGCCGGGACGCGTCGTCTTTCGCGATGAACTCGACGATATCGCGGCCCGATACGTCTTCGGATTGCCAGCCGAACATCTCGCAGAATTTATCGTTCGCGTTCAAAACCCGCGTGCCCTTCAGCACCAGCAGCCCCTCGAAGGCCGCTTCCGACAGGCTGCGAAATTTCGCCTCGTTTTGCTGCAGGGCGAGCTCGGTCGTCTTAAAACCGGTGATATCGGTTCCGGTACCCATCAATCGGATCGGCCGTCCGGACTCGTCTCGTATGGCGGCGCCGCGGGTCGAAAGCCAGAGAAGCTTGCCGTCGCGACAGCGAGCGCGATGTTCCACCGCCAGTCCTCGACTGGATCGGATCATATTCGTGCGGGCCGCCTTCATCAGCACCCGCCGATCCGCGTCGGGCAACACCAGGCGCACCTGCTTCAATGGAATCGTATCCTGAGCGCTATCCTGATAACCGAGGATCTCCTTGAACATGGGATCCACATAAAGTTCCATTGTCTGAATATTTAGATCCCAAACGCCGACGCGCGCGGCTCCGGTGGCCATGTGATAGCGACGGCGGCTGAGCTCGAGCGCTTCGTTGGTGCGATAACGTTCGATCGCGGCCGCCATATAATGCGCGCAGCTTTTCACGAATTCCATTTCGATGGAATCGGGTCCTCGCGCTTCTTTGTAATATACGGCCAGCGTGCCGAGCGGCTGGCCGGAGGAATCTAAGAGGGGAACCGAACAACAGGCCCGCAGGCCCGCGCGATCGAAGAGCGGGCGCATGCTCAGGCAGGAAGCTTCCTGATGTAGATCGTCACTGGTCATCGGCCGTCGATAATGCACGGCGGCCCCGCAAAGACCGGAGTCCGGTCCGATCGGAAAATCGCGCAAAGCTTCCAGATAGAAATCCGGCAGGCTGGGGGCCGCGGCCGGATTCAACGCCGACGCGCTCGAATCCAGAAGCATAATCGAAGGCAGCATGCCTTCATTGACCTCTTCGATTACCAACAAGACATGTTCCAGCAGCTCTTCCAGGCTGCCGCGACCGTGCGACAGTCCTTCGAGAAAACGACCGCGCGCATGCAGAAATTTTTCCGCGCGACGCCGATTGGCGACCTCCTGCAAGAGCAGTTCGTTGGAAAGCTGCAGATTTTTCGTTCGCTCGGCGACTTCCGATTCCAGGCGACCGAGAACCTGCTGCAACCGGTCCTCCGCCTTGCGACGATGGCGTTCGTTCTTCAATCTGCCCACGTGCACCGCGACAGAGAAACCCATAACAGTGATCGTGCTGATCAGGTACAGCCAGGGAGTCACTTCGGGATTCTCGGCCGTCCAGGGCCCGACCGACGCAAATACCAAATGCAAAATAACATAACAAAGCAGTTCGCGGCGGGAATCCAGGATCGCGGCGACCACCACGAAAACGAGCAGCATGCCCATCGCCGTAATCATGCTGAATTCGTTTTGAATCGCAAGCGATGCGGCGAACGCCGTAATGAGATAATACAGCACTATGGCGAGCGGACGGATGCGATATACGAAACGCCGGCTGAAGAGCGAGCCGGCGAGAAAGAGCAGACAGAACAGCGAAAGCGCAATGCGAATCTCCAGCGGCTCATTGACGTCCGCTCCGCTGATGTACTGCAGCCAACCCCACAGAGGCAAAATGAATCCGCCCAGAGCCGCCATGGCCCGGTACGTATTCAAACGGATGCTCGCCTCGACCGTTGACTCTCTGATAATAGTTGGCAAAAACATAGGTTTCGCGTTCAAAAGAGGACGCAATAAAAGCCGTACATCAACGGGTTTTTCAAGCAGATTTCAGGCGAACTAACGAAGAAATAATATTGAACTCAAAAACTGAGAGTCTGTTTCAATATTGGTGCTTTGTATCGCGTGCGGGGCGACTCGCAGGCTCGAAATTGCGTGCAAAATCGATGAGAAGCGGCGCGAAAAGGGCGAGGTGTCCTGATTTTTTTGATTGATGTCTTGCCCGACCGCCCCACTCTCGAGCCTCCTGAGGCTGGACAATCCGAAATTCGTTTGAATTCGGCTTTCCGGGCCGGCCGACCACTCGCCGGAAAGCGCGGATGTTCCGGCCCGCGCGAGATTCACGGGATTTGCGAGATTCGCGGAAGTTGCACCATGCAAGCAGAGACCAGCGAAATTATAAAGTCGGTCAAAGACCAGGCCAGTGGTTACCACCTGGTTCGAGCTATGCAGGACCTTTCGGAACGCGCAGCCGCTGGCGAGGCGCTGGCTCTGGAAGCGCTTCATGACATGCTCACGGAGTGTCAGAGCCCGGAATGCTGGAGCAAGAATAGTCGCTATTGTTCGGCCGTGATTCACGCGGTCGCCAGTATCGGCAGCCTGCGTTCGATGCAAATGCTGCTACGCTATGCGCGCGCTTTACCGGATAATATCCCCTTCGGCACGGTGGATCTGATTTCGAGTGTATTGCCGACCTACCGTCGCATCATCATGGGGCCGATCAAAGACCTGCTCGGCGAAAACGAAGCCAGCGCCGCACGCGCCGTCGGCATTCAGACGCTGTGCAACCTCTATTTAGAAGGCACCCTCCAGGGCGAAGAGACGGCTTATCTGGAGACGATCCTGCAGAGCTTCGACAGCGACGGCTATCTGACCCAGCACGTGGCGGATCTGGTGCGCCTGGAAATGGCCTACAAAGAAAAGCAGGCCGCCGCGGATCTCGAAGAAATGCTGAAAGGCTTTCTCGTGGGCGACGGCGCCTGACAACGGGCGCTCCAAATCGCATCGCATCGCCCGGCCGGGCAATCGGACGAGTTAAGCGAGCGCGCGCACGTCGGCCCGCCGCACGAACACCAACGGTTTTGCAATGCGCAGTTCGCGCGGCGCTTCCGCTTCCGTTGCATTCGCGTGAATGCGCAGCACGGTTTCAGTGTGCGGACAATTCGGACCGCAGTGATCCGATTCTTCGAAGACATCGGCCAGACGTTCGTCGCCGCTCAGGAGCTCACTTTCCCTGAGCCACTCTTCCAGCTTTCCGCGTAGCGCTCGATTTTCCGGATCCCGGGGGTTTGTAAAACTCAGGCTCATAGTTGTAGATATTCAGACGCCGGCGGCCGCCGAGGGTCACAGGTTCCGACGCATTGCACTGGATTACGCGCCCGGCACCGGATCCAGCGAGCCGCGGGTCATCTTGATATAGGCCGCCACAAAGTCGCGATGAAAGGCTTCCTCGTCCGCCGCGTAGAGTCGCACCAGCTCGCGCGCCTCCGGATGTTGCACCAATACGAGATCCGAAGGCAAGAGCGCCAGTTTCGGGTCCGTTACTTCCTCCAGCGCCAGCCGGCGAAAATAGCTATTCGAAAAGGTATAGAGATCCGCGGTATAGGGCTTCTCTTTCGCACGCCCGAGAGTGTGCGCGCCCGAGAGCACCACGAGATCTTTGAGGTCCAGTCCCATCGCACGAAAGCGTTCCAGTAAAGTGGAATAGTCCTCGTTTTCGTCCGGGATAAAGCCGTCGGGAGCGGGGGCTTCCGCGTCACGGCGACCGACCCGCAGGGGAATCGCCGGGCCTTCGCAAAGATCCACGGCCAGGGCGCCGGCGAAGACCAGCAGATCGGCGAAGCTGACTTCCAGGCCGCGCAGAGCCAGCTCGCTCTGAATCTGCGTGAGCAGGCGGGCGCAATCCTGCAGCGATTCATTCTGCGGACGATCCATTTCGAATCGCACGGAGCCGTCGCAGCCGCCGGTAGCATTCGCTATCCGCGCTGAGGCGGCGTCGTGAAACACCAGTCGCAGGTACTTCGGCGATTGGTCCCGGCTGATTCTCCGGCGTAGTTCGCGCAAAATCAACTCCGGCGTAATCTTCGCGGACGCATCGCCGCCTGTAGCCGAAGCCGGCGCGCCGCCGTCTTCGTCGTCGTCGAGGCGGCCCAGGACTTCGGTCAGTACGTGCCGTCCGGCTTTGCCTTTCAGCTGCAGCGAAAAACGTCGCCCGTACCGAAAGATTTCCGGTGCATGCTGCCGCGTTGTTTCAGAAATCAAAAATTCGGCCTGGGCACGCTTGCAGGCGGACTCCACGCGACTGGCCATATTCACCGTATCGCCCAGGGCGGAAAACTGCATCGAGCGCGGATGGCCGACTTCGCCGATAATCGCTTCGCCGTAGTGAATGCCGAGCCCCATGCGCAACTCGTGTTGAAAGTGGCGGCGCGCATATGCGTTGAATTCAGCCAGTCCGGCCTGCATATCCAGGCCGGCGCGAATGGCGTTCGCCACGACCCGCGCAGCACTTGAATCGGAAGCCCCCGGCGAACGAGCGGCGGATGCGCTTCCACCCTGCGCTCGGTCGTCATCTTGCAGACCGAAGATGGCCATGATGCCGTCGCCCATGTACTTATCGATGAAGCCGTGGTTCGCCAGTATCGCTTCGCCCATCTTGCGAAAATAGCGGTTCAAAATGTGGATCACATCGTAAGGCAGCATATTCTCGGAGAAGGCCGTGAAGTCCCGCAGATCGCTGAAGAGCACCGCGACCTGCTGCTCGCGACCGGACGACGGCGCGCTCTCGGCGATTGCGATTTCAGCGTCTTCGTGATCGATGACCAGCCGTCGCACGCGCACCGGGCCGGTCGGGCAGGCCTGGCACGCCAGCCGGATCTGCGGCTCCAGCCCCTTGCGGCGGGCCAGTTCGGCCTCGGCGTCCGTCGGCGGACTCAGGTTTTCCGGATGTTCCAGGACCAACACCCGACAGGTCGAGCAACGCGCGAATCCCCCGCAGGCGTGGGTATGGGGAATCTCGTTGGCCAGGGCGATTTCAAGCAGGGTCTGCCCTTCAGCGGTAACCTCAACAGCCCGGTCGTTTTCAAAGCGAATTTGCATCCTGGGAATCGGCCTCCTGCAACGTTTTGCTGCGAGTCTATTGCCTGCGTTGCCTCGCAGGCTTTTTCAACAGACTCCTGCCAGAAAATGGTCAATTAGCCCGGGCCGGCGCGGAGCGGACACTGGATTTTTTTCCGGAGCGCCGCAGAATTCAGGCCGGCCCGGACGGGTTTTACGTGCCGTACATGATTGACACTGAGAATAAGTCTCAGTACTGTGCCCCCTATCATGTATGTCTGCATCTGCAACCGCGTAAATGATCGCCAGATTAAGAAGCTCGCCCGCCAGGGCTGTGCAAGCCTGGACGAACTGCAGGAGCAAACCAGCCTCGGGAACGGCTGCGGCTGCTGCCTCATGGAAGCGGAAGAGATCCTGGACGAACACCGCCCCCAAATCGGCCCGGCGGACCACGGGAACCGGGAATCGATGTTTCCCGCGAACGGCGGCACCTCTTTCGAGCCAGCTGTCTGAGTTCCGCCAGACCTTCGATCCCGTCTATCAGATCCCTGATACTACGACGCAATCCTGCGACACCCGGGACTCATTCTCAGAATCATTATGCGCACTGAGGGGGCCGCAATTTGTCTCCCGGCTTGACGGGCCTGCGACACGGACCGAAGCTACCATGCAAAAATAGAAAGCGATTTCGCGGAGCAACTTATGAAAGGCGACAGCAAAGTTATAGAATATCTCAATAAACTTCTTAAAAACGAACTCACGGCGATCAATCAGTACTTCCTGCACGCACGCATGTTTAAGAACTGGGGTCTGACCAAACTCGGCGAAAAAGAATACGAAGAATCCATCGACGAAATGAAGCACGCCGATAAGATTATCGAGCGGATTCTGTTCCTCGAAGGCCTGCCCAATCTCCAGGACCTGGGTAAACTACGGATCGGCGAAAATGTGAAAGAAATCCTGCAGGGGGACCTGGCTCTGGAACACGATGCGATTCCCGATCTCCGGGCGACCGTCAAATATTGCGAAGAAGTCGAAGACTTCGTCACCCGCGAACTGGCCGTGGAAATTCTGGATAGCGAAGAAGAGCATGTGGACTGGCTCGAAACCCAGCTGGAGCTGATCGAGCGCATTGGCGAACAAAACTATGCGCAGTCCATGATGTAGGCGCTTCGCGGCCGGGCGTTGCCCGGTTTCTGTGCAACTCTTCTGAAGCCCGGATCGAGGCGCGGATGGGAGTCCGGGTACTGATGCGGGCTTTTGTCTGCGGGCTCGATTGACAGCCTCAGGGCTGAATCTTTTGCTGGACCGGCCCGCGGGGCATGCGTATGTTGCAGGGGCGGTTCGAATTTCCGACGCTTTCCTAATGACAACCACGCTTTTTTTACTCTAATCGAATATCGGAAGCGGGAATTGGGACGTCCAATCAGGCAGATTCGAAAAACCGTTGGAAAGAGTCAGGCCAGCCATGAAATGCGATGTCAGCACCCATGAACACTATTCATTGATCCGGATTTACGACGATCACCTCGCCCAGAGCGCGTTCTTCGAAATCGGCAATCTGGTGCAGGAGGCGCTGCAGGCGGGACCTTCGAATCTGATTCTGGATATGTCCCACATCGACTTCGTCGACTCGCTCGCAGTCGGAGCGCTCATGGCCGCGAATATGACCTGCAAGCAGCTCGGCGGCGGACTGGTGCTCGCCAATGTTGCCGAACGGATCACCAAAATCGCCATTATCGCCACCTCGAATACCCTGGTGGTGGCGCCTTCGGTCGAAGATGCGGCCCGCAGCTTCCTGAATTGAGCTGAATTCCTCTTGATGTTCGGGGGCTTTTTCTCCGATACTGAAGCTATGAATCTGCGAATTCCCCTGGCGGGCTTCAGTTTCCCCGCGCTGACGTGTGTTCTGGCGCTGCACTTCGGCTCCACTTACACCGCGCTCGTCGCTCAGAATGTCCTGACGCCCGAAGAATCGGAAGCCGGGCTTTTCGACGATGGAACCAATGCGTCCGATGCGACGGATGGGAATCTCTTCGATCCCGAGACGGAGGCCATGCTGCCCCCGGGCGCCCAGGACCGGATCAGCTCCGGCGCCGCCCCGGATGATGCGAACGAAGATTCGGAAAGCTTTATTCTAACCCAGGCCGACGGCCAGGCGGGACAGCTCGGTAATTCGCCGCTCAACGGTTTCGCCGACGCTCCCTGGGGCGCCACCTATACGGAAGTCCGCACCCGCCTGAAGAATCTGGCCACTTCCGCCACGGCCATCGAACGGGTGGAAATCCTGAACGAAGAACGCAATCTGTTCATTCTGGTAAAGCGCAACGACGTCTTTTATCGATACAGCTTCTACAAGACCCCGTACAACGTGGCGCTGCTGCAAAACCACAGCCTGACCACCGAAGAGCACGACGAAATCGAGTCCCGCCTCTTCCACGTGAAAGTCACGACGCCGTTTATTCTGTCGCAGTACGTCAAAGACAAGCTGTCGGTGATTTACGGCCTGAACGCCCGCAGCACCGTCGACAAAGAGATGAAAGGCGCCGACATCTGGGAACCGGACGGCGGGCTGATCTTCCAGTGGTACGAACCCTATCGCGGGAAGGCTTTCACCCGCACCGTCGACTATCTGAGCCTGGATCTGGCCAAAGAGATTATGACGGAGTACGCGGACTATTTCGACGCGCGTGAAAAGCTAATACTTCAAAAAATTCTGCTGCAATAGGCTTCGCAATGAGCTTTCCGGCGCGCTTTTCTCGTAGCAAATCGGCCCACCCTGTTTTAAACCGGCTGGCATGAGCCGCAACCGCAAGCTCGAAGAACTGATCGAAATCAATACGGCGATCAGCTCGCGACTGGACTCGCGCGACCTGCTGAAATCGATTACGCTTTCGGCTCTCGCCCTGCTGGACGCGGACAGCGCCGAGGTCTGGCTGCTGGAAGAGCCGGCCCGAAAGACTTCCGGTGGGTCCGACTCGCCGCAGAGCGGTCCCGCCCGGGAAACAGATGCGGCCGCCGCGCTGCAAGACGGCGTCGGCTCGCGCTTGCCCGTACGTAAACAATATCGCTTTCGACTTTTGGCCAGCGCCGGCACCTCCGATCCACTGACCGCCGACTCGAACCACAAGAACGGCGGGGCGACCGTGCTCACATTCGCCGCGGAGCAAATCGAGTCCGACGACGATCGCAGCTTCCTGGCCTCCGGACTCGACGGAGCACTGGCGAAGGCGCTGGGCGGACCGGGCACCGGCGGCTATCGTCCCACGCGGGCCGAATCGGCGTTCTTCGCTTTCGCCGGAGATCCCGGCACAGATGAGAGCCGATACACCCACGGCCTGTTTACGGTCAGCCGCGAAGAGCCGCGACCGTTTCAGGGCGACGATTATTATTTTCTCGAGAAGCTCGCCATTCAAACCGGTATCTCGCTGAGTACAAGCCAGCGCTTCGAACACGTCGCCGACGAACGCGATCAGGCTCTGGCCAATCTCGCGCAATTGAAAGAACGATCCCTGGTCGGCGGCAGCGAAGCGATGCGCGAAGTGCAGCGGCTGATCCAGCTGGCCGCCCCTTCGCGGGCGTCGGTTTTGATCCTGGGCGAACGCGGCGTCGGCAAAGAATTAATCGCGGACGCCTTGCATCGCGGCAGCGAACGCGCGCAGGCTCCGTTTATCAAACTGAACTGCGCGGGTCTGGTGGAATCGCTTTTGGAGAGCGAACTCTTCGGCTATGAAAAGGGCGCCTTCACCGGCGCGGACCAGGATCGCGCGGGCTTGCTCGAAGCGGCTGACGGCGGCACGCTCTTTCTGGACGAAGTCGGCGAAATGAGTCCAGGCATGCAGGCCAAATTGCTGCGCTTTTTACAGGAAGGCACGTTTCGCCGGGTGGGCAGTCAGAAGCAGGAACGCAAAGTCGACGTGCGCGTCGTCGCGGCCACCAACCGCGATATCGCCGGCGACGGCGACGGACTCATGCGCCGGGATCTATTCGACCGGCTGGCGACGATCGTATTGCGCATTCCGGCTCTGCGCGAACGGCGCGAAGACATCGCGGCGCTGATGCAGCACTTTCTCAAGCGCTACACCCGGCTCGAAAACAAAAGCGGCATCGAAGGTTTTTCGCCGGAGATCTTCGCTCTAATGGAAGCGGCCGACTGGCCCGGTAACGTGCGCGAACTCGAAAACGCCGTGCATCGCCTGGTGATTTTGCATTCCACCGGCTCGCTGATTCAGAACACCGACCAGGTATTCGTAGCCCGCCGCCAGGGAGTCGCGAACGACAACCCCCAGGTGACGACAGATCCGTCGCTGGAAACTTCGAAAGCGGGGGACGGCGCGGCCCGGCCCGGAACGGCGTCAGCGGCGGCCGGCGATTCAGGCCCGGATACGCCCCCGCAATCAGCAGCGTCGAGCGCGGACGCGCCGGACCGGATCTACTTCGAAGCGAAAGACGCCTTCGAAGCCGATTATATCCGCCGGGCTCTGGCGGCCACCCGCGGCAACATATCGAAGGCGGCCCAGCTGAGCGGCCTGGATCGCGGGAATTTTCGGCTGAAAATGAACAAACACGAAGTCGACGCGGCCGAGTTTAAGTCTAAAAAGAAGTAGCCCCGCCCTTTCCAAATAAAGCCCGGGGCGCTCGAGGAAGCCTGCAGGAATCGGAGCCCCCGGGATTTCCAGTGGACACGGTACCGGCCGCCCCGATTCTGGCGCCACTATGCGGGAACTGTTCAAACTCGAGTCCACGGCCGGAACCGGCCATTTCTACACCTTTACAAAGAATAAAAAGAAGCAGCAGGGCAAGCTGGAAGTCATGAAATTCGACCCCCGCGCCCGCAAGCACGTAAAGTACGTAGAAAAGAAACTCAGCAAATAAACCCGGGGTGCTCTGCCCCGCCAAAATCAACCTCGGTCTGCAGGTGCATCATCGCCGTGCGGCCGACGGTTATCACTTCCTCTCCAGTATCTTTCTGCCGATCGACTTCGGCGACACTCTCACCGTCGAAGAAACAGCCGACTCTCCCGACCGGGGTGATCGGCTCACCACTGAAAACGAGCTGCCTCCCGAGATCCGCGGGGACTTCGAATCCGTAAGCGAACGGGCGACCACCCCAGAGGGGGGTTCCACGGATGATGCGTCATCGCAACTGGAGCAGAACCTGGTCTGGCGCGCGCTGCTTGCGACGCGCGAGCTTCGTGATCGCGGACTGCACGTACATTTGAAGAAAAGAGTGCCGACCGGCGGCGGCCTGGGAGGCGGCAGCTCCGACGCCGGCACCCTGCTCGCCTGGATCGGACAGCGCTTCGGCCTGGACCAGGCAAGCCTGTTGCCCGTCGCGACTGCACTCGGCGCCGACGTGCCCTTTTTTCTGTACGGTCGGCCGGCGCTGCTGCACGGCACCGGCGACATAATCGAAGAAATCGCCGTCGGTCCCGGCCTGGGCGTGCTGTGCTTTCCCTTGCTGAAAATGGATACGGGAATCGCGTACTCACATTTAAAAAGGACTTTACAGCCAGCCCCCCCTCCAAGGATCTTGTCGGGGCTCCGTGCGAATACGCGTGCCGCCCTGGCGATGTCAGATTGGGACGCGGTTCGAGATCTGAAAAACGATTTTGAAGCGCCGGCTTTCGCGATGCACGCATCGCTGAAAGCGGTAAAGGATTCGTTTTTTGAATACGGCGCACGCTTCGCCTCGCTGAGCGGTTCCGGTTCCAGTCTATACGGATTGGTCCCCGATCGGCAAGAGCAACAGCGGGTGCTCGCGCGGATGCGGGAGCGGTTTTCGGACTACCGATTTCAGCCATTCCAGTTCGCAGGCAACGTGCCGACGGATGCGGAAACGGCGGCGACAGTCGAGAGCTGACTCCCACTCCCGATGCGAAAGAGTATCGCCCGGGACGACAGTTTGAAATTGGGCCGTCGCCAAGCGGTAAGGCACCTGGTTTTGGTCCAGGCATACGGAGGTTCGAATCCTCCCGGCCCAGCAATCCTTTTCATATCACGACTTTCGTATTACGACTCAGATGGCGATTTCATCCACAGACGCGAAGGCCGCGGTCGTTCTGGCCGCCGGCAAGGGTACGCGCATGAAATCCGATCGCCCCAAAGTCGCGGCCATGCTGGCCGGACGCCCGCTCTTGAGCCACGTCATTGAGCACCTGGTCGAAGCGGGCATCCGCCGCATCGTTTTCATCGTCGGTTATCAACAGGAAGTCGTGCGCGGCCTGGTTCAGGACCACATCGCGGCGGCGGGCCTCGAGAACGAGTTGCAAATCCAGTTCGCGGAACAAACGGAACAGCTGGGCACCGGCCACGCCTTTCTGTGCGCCGCCGAAGCTCTGCAGGACTATACGGGGCCGATCCTGGTCGCTTCGGGCGACCAGCCCATGATCCAGGGGACGAGCTTTCGGGGCCTGCTCGAAACGCACGAAACCGGCGGACATGGTCTGAGCCTGCTGACCACGAAGATGGACGACCCCACGGGCTACGGGCGCATTGTGCGGGGCGCGGACGGCCAGGTGGAACGCAACGTCGAAGAAAAAGACGCCTCGGACGAATTGCGTAAGATCCAGGAAGTCAACATCGGCACCTATGTCTTCGAAGGTCCCGGCATCTTCGAGCTGCTGCGCCAGATCGGTTCCAATAACGCGCAGGGCGAATACTATCTGCCGGATGCGCTGGTTCTGAATCGCCAGGCGGGTCGCAGCATCGGCACTGTGACGCTGGACGACGCCACCGAAGCTCAGGGCGTAAACTCCCCCGTCGAACTACAATTATTAGAAGAAAAACTCAAACTCTCGCAATCCTCCGGGCTCGCGTGAAATATCGGGGAACACAGGGAGCGAGCGGTCGCGTGTCGAAATCTTATCAGCAATTAATCTTTTCCGGAGAAGCCAACCGACCGCTGGCTCAGGAAATCTGCGACTATCTGGACGTGCGCCTGGGCGACGCGCAGATCAAAACCTTCTCGGACGGCGAAATCTCCGTGAAGTTGAACGAAAACGTGCGGGGTCGCGACGTCTTTATTATTCAGCCCATTTCCAGCCCGGCCAACGACAATCTCATGCAGCTGATCCTGATGATGGACGCGGCCCGACGCGCGTCCGCCGCCCGCATGACGATTGTGATGCCCTATTACGGCTACGGCCGCCAGGATCGCAAAAGCGAACCCAGAGTGCCGATCAGCGCCCGCGTGATGGCCGACCTGCTGGAATCGATGGGGCCGAATCGCCTGCTGTGCATGGACCTGCACGCGGACCAGATCCAGGGTTTCTTTCACATTCCCGTGGATCACCTGTACGCCGCCCCGGTCTTCGTCGAATATATCAAAGAAAAGCAGCTGAGCGATCTGGTCGTGGTCTCGCCCGACTCCGGCGGCGTGGAACGCGCGCGCTTCCTGGCGCGGCAAATCGGCGCAGGTCTGGCGATCATCGACAAACGCCGGCCCCAGGCGAATGTTTCCGAAGTCATGCACGTCATCGGCGACGTGAACGGCAAGACCTGCATTCTCTATGACGATATGATCGACACCGCCGGCACGATTACGAAAGCGGCGGCGGCTCTGAAAAACAACGGCGCCGCTTCCGTCATGGCCTGCGCGACCCACGCGGTGCTGTCCGGCCCCGCGATCACGCGACTGCAGGAATCCAACATCGACGAAATCATTTTATCGAATACCATCGATCTGCCGGCCGAAAAGCGCATCGACAAAATCAAATCGCTTTCGGTGGCCAAATTATACGGAGAGGCGATCCGCCGCATTCACAACGAAGAATCGGTCAGCTCGCTTTTTCTGAATAACTGAGCGCATAAGCGAAAATACACGAACTAATCCTTACACTGGAGACTGAACTGGAATGAGCGAACTGAAACTAAATTCGGAACTTCGAAAAGACACCGGCAAGAGCATCGCCGGACGGCTGCGTCGCGACGGCAAGATTCCGGGCAATGTAATCTCGGACGGTAAGTCCACGGTCATCACCATCGACAGCGCGGAATTTCAAAAGGTCATGCAGGCCGGTCTGCGATCTTCCAGCGTGATTCAGCTGGACATCGCCGGCAGCGACGCGTCCGGCAAAGTCATCGTAAAAGAACTGCAGCGCGAACCGGTCAGCGGCCGCGTTTTGCACGTGGACTTTTATCGCATCACTCCGGGCCGCAAGACCCTGATGACCGTGCCGGTCGAAGTCACCGGTCAATCCAAAGGCGTAAAAGCCGGCGGGGCCTTGGAGCAGTACATCAGCAAACTGAAAGTGCGCGCGACGCCGGAAAGCTTCAAAGAAATCATTCACGTGGACGTCACCAACCTGGGTGTATCCGAAGGCGTGACGCTGTCCCAGCTGGACATCCCGTCCGAATGGGAAGTTCTGCTGCAGGGCGATCCGATCATCGTACGCATCGCACGTTCGCGGATGACGAAAGCGGAAACCACCGAAGACGAGCCCGCCGCCGAAGCGGAAGCGAGCTGAGCAAGGTCGGAGTTTCGGAAAGATTGAGCAGGGTACCTAAAGCAGATCGAATTCTATGAAGCTGATCATCGGACTTGGCAACCCCGGTGAGCGTTATACGAATCACCGGTCGAATATTGGTTTTAAGATTCTCGACGTCATCGCGAATAACAACGACGTCGATATTCGAACCAAGAAGAAGAAATCTCTCATCGGGAGAGGAGATTTCGAGGGGGAGGAGATTGTACTCCTCAAGCCCCAGACATTCGCCGAGCTCTCCGGCGAAGCGGCCCTGTACATCGCCTCTTTTCTGCGCATCAAGCCTGACGACATCATCGTCATCATGGACGATTTTACCCTGGATATGGGGCGCCTGGTGGTCGAGAAGGGCGGCGACGACTACGCTCACCCCGGTATCGGCAATCTGCGGGAAGCGCTGAAATCCCCGGAATTCATACGGGTCCGGGTGGGTATTAAAGGCGAAAACCCCAAAAAGCTCAAACGCGAAAAATACGTGAAACAGGAATTCGAACCCCTCGAAAACCTGCAGCTGATCGGCATCATCAACGACGCCGAGGCCGCGATTCGCTCGATTACGCACGGCGACATCGACGAAGTCATCGAGAAATTCAAGCACTGAATGATTGACGGTCCGTTCCGGACTCCTTATTTTGCTTTATACGGCTTATGCGCCCCGGGCGGCCGTAGGGACGGCAGCGTCCCGCGATCGTCGATTCGCTAACTGAGTCGGCGAGGCTTTCACGAAAGCAGGCCCGGGGGGTGGTACCATGAACAAAAACCTGAAATATTTTATCTTCATCATTCTCTCGATCTTCCTGGTCCTGGTCTTCACCCAGCAATTTCGCGAAAATGAAAACCGGGAAGTTCGCACTCTGTCCTTTTCCCAGTTCAAGAGCATGCTGACTCCGGAAGGGCAGAAAGAGATCGGCACGATCTATACGCGCCAGGAACAATTCAAGGCGAGCCCCAATCTCTTCGAAAGCCAGCCGCGCTTCGTGCTGCAGATCTCAACCCGCCAGATCGCGGGCCGCTACGTGAAGGCCGGCGACGAGCTGGAAGAGCGGGATCTAAAGGACATTCAGCGACTCAAAGATCGCACGCATCCCTTTATCGTGGAGAGCCTGCCCACCGCGCTCTCCGACGAATTGCTGACCACACTGGAAAGCTCCGGCATCAACTACGAATTCCTGAACGAAGACGAGTCGGGTCTGCTGGGTACGCTCTTTACGCTGCTGCCGGTCATTTTGATTCTGGTGATCCTCTGGATGTTTATGATGCGCCAGCTCCAGAGCACGGGCAACCGCGCGCTGGCCTTCGGCAAAAGCAAGGCCCGTCTGAATCAGGACGACAAAAAGAAAGTCACCTTCGCCGACGTGGCCGGCTGCGACGAAGCCAAAGTCGAACTGACCGAGGTCGTCGACTTCTTAAAAGATCCGCGTAAATTCCAGGCCATCGGCGCCAAGATTCCGAAAGGCGTTCTGTTAGTCGGCCCTCCCGGCACGGGTAAGACGCTGCTCGCCAAGGCAATCTCGGGCGAAGCGGGCGTTCCGTTTTATACGATTTCCGGTTCGGATTTCGTCGAGATGTTCGTGGGCGTCGGCGCGAGTCGCGTGCGCGATCTCTTTGAGCAGGCCAAGAAAAACAGCCCCTGTATCGTATTCATCGACGAGATCGATGCGGTCGGCCGCCTGCGCGGCGCGGGTCTGGGCGGCGGTCACGACGAACGCGAACAGACGCTAAACCAGATGCTGGTGGAAATGGACGGCTTCGAAGAAAACGAAGGCGTCATCGTTATCGCCGCGACCAACCGTCCGGACGTACTCGACCCGGCGCTGCTGCGCCCCGGCCGTTTCGACCGCCAGGTGGTCGTGGACGCGCCGGACGTGACGGGTCGCGAAGCCATTCTCAAGATTCACGCGCGCAAGATTCCGATGACCTCCGACGTGAATCTGCACCAGATCGCGCGGGGCACTCCGGGGTTTACCGGCGCGGATCTCGCGAATTTGATCAACGAGGCGGCCTTGCTCGCGGCGCGGCGCAACAAACGTCGCGTTACCATGGAAGAACTCGAAGAAGCGAAAGACAAAGTAATGATGGGACCCGAGCGACGCTCGTTCCTGATTACCGACAAAGAAAAAGAAGTCATCGCCTATCACGAGGGCGGCCACGCGTTAATCGGCACCCTGCTGCCGTACGCCGAGCCCGTGCACAAAGTCACGATTATTCCGCGCGGACGCGCGCTGGGTCTGACCCAGAGTCTACCGGAAGAAGATCGCCATATTCAGCCCAGTAAGTACTGGGACGATCGCATCTGCGTTCTGATGGGCGGCTATCTCGCGGAAGAACTGACCTTCGGCGATACTTCGACCGGGGCTTCGAACGACATCCAGGTGGCCACGAATATCGCGCGGCGCATGGTCTGCGAATGGGGCATGTCCGAAGAGCTGGGAACGGTTTCTTACTCCGATAACAGCGAAAACGTATTTCTTGGACGCGACATGGGCGCGCCGCGAGGCTACAGCGACGATACGGCGTCCACTATCGATTCGGAAGTGAAACGCATCGTACGCGAGCAGCTCCAGCGCGGCCGCGATCTCTTGAAAAACAACCGCGAGAAACTGGAAGGCATCGCCCGGGCGCTGCTGGAACGCGAAAGCATCAACGCCGACGAATTGAATGATATCGTCAGCCCCGCGCGCCAGTCCAGCGAACCGCAAACCCCGGCGGCGAAACCCGACACGACCGACTCCGGCAGCGATTTGGGCCCGTCGACGGATCCTTCTCCGGCCCCCGCAGTATAATTTTCAGTGGTCGGCCGGCTAATAGCCGGCCCCCGCGGTATAGTTTTCGGTGGTCGGCCGGCTAATAGCCGGCCCCGGCAGTGTAGTATTCTAGGTCGGCCGGCTGAGAGCCGGTCGGGCTTTGTAAAATACTGCCATCGCCGGACCGATAATCAATCACAGGACCGTCCCGTCTTCCCGGCGGGGCGGATATGATCCGCATGCTGCACCCGTTTTTCGACGATCCGCAGGAAGACCACACTCAGGCCGAAGTCTCGGCCGCCGCCAGCCTGGACTTCGCGGGCGACATCACGTCCGCGGATATCAAAGACCACCGCATCTTCCTGCGGCCGATCGACGGCGTGCTGCGGCCCCACTGGAGCACGGTGGAGGTCATTCGCGACCGACTGCTTTCCGATACGCTTCCGCCGGACGTGCAAACGGCGGTCGGTCAATTCACCGAAAAACTGGAAGAGTCGCTGGCCGCTCTGCAAAAGAGCTTTCAGGTCTATGTCGAAACCTCCGCGGAGCAATCGCTCTTAAAAGAAGCGAGTCGCCTGGAGCGGCGTTATTTCGAACAGACCAACCAGCCCCGTCAAATCGCCTTTCTAAAATTGAAACGCATGTACGAAAAGATTCGTACATTCAACGAAAGCGCGAAGAACATCTGGCGCGAGATTCAAAAAATTCTCGATACGCTCTCCGTCATCAAGATCACGCAGAACATCGCCATCGAAATCGAACGCGAGTACTACCGGCCGCTGACCCTGCTGATGCGGCAAAGCGAACACTTCCTCGACGAAGTCCGCGCCTACCTGAATATTCAGGAAGAGGTGGTCGATCCGATTACGGGCAGCCATAAGATCACGGTCGCCTTCAACGAGGCTCAGACTTATACGATCGACGCGGTGCTCGGCGAAACCGCGGACGACACCGGCTCTGAAGAAGAAAGCCCCGGCGCGAAGCTCGACGAGGTTTTGAACCGGCCGACCCAGGAATTGGGCGGATCGGTCGCGCTGAATATCGTAATCGAAACCCGCGAACATAAGCTGAACCGCGCGAGTATGATCGCCGTGCCGCTGCTCGGCAGCCGCGATTGGAATCGCAGCCCCGCCTATAGCATGGAGGTCCCGATCAAATATTTCGAAGAGTGCATTCAGCAGCTGAAAGGCGCCTACCACGTCAACGTCGACGAAGACGATCTGCTGCATACGCCCATGTCGACGGCGGCCGCAGTGGTGCGCAAAGGTCAGGGCGAACACGCGATCGTCACGTACCACGATCTGGTCACCGAAAATCTGGACGATACCGCCGTGAAGATCCTGCTCGACGATTTCCCGGGTGTCGAGAAACCGGACGTCTTTTTGTATCACTGCGGACCGAATGTGTTTTATCGCGTGCTCTTAAACGAATTACGAGCCCACGGCCTGGGCGCTATGTTTTATCTGGACGAAGCGAATAACTCGGTGCGCGAGTATCCCGAAGAGTTTTTGAAAAAGGTCCTGATCGATTGGTGGAACAACCGGTTCGCGCATCTTTCCGGCGAAGACGTGGACTCGTACTTAACGTATTCGCGCCAGGTGGAGATGGTCAAACGCGAATATCGTATTCTCTACGAAGAAGGCGTGACGCTGCGCAAACGCGAACAACCCGGCGTGAGTTATCTCGGCGTCGAGAAGTGGCTCAAAGAAAACAAACGCCGCGTTTTCGGTCCGCGCAAGATGGAAATTTTCCGGCGCTATATCGCCGGCACCGTAATCGAATAGCGATCCGCCCCGGACGTTTCGTCAGCAGCATCGCAGTTCCGGCAGCCGTATAACACGATACGGGGCGCGCGAAAATTCGTCGGAGCGTTTCGCATCGCCCTCGGGCGCCGGAGTGTTTTGCTCACGGTCTTCGCATGACGGAGGCCCCTTTAAGACGGGCGCAGGCTCGATCGGGCCACCACAGCTCAAAAGCATAGCCAGGACCGGAGCCAGCAGGCCAGGCGGCGTCCGACATTGACCTTCGCCTGAATATAGCCTGCTGATCTGCATACGCGATAGTATAACGCGCAAAGGAAGCGGGAAAGATACACTGTCCGGCAAAATTCCGGATACAGTCAACCCGTGCGCGCGAAGCGCCTCGAAAGCCACACGCAAACGACGATACCCGCCGCGGCCAATCCGTCCAGCCACACCAGCCCTTCGCCGAGCAGCAATACCGACAGCGCGAGGCTCAAAAAGGGCTGCAGCAACTGCAGCTGCGATGACACCGTAATCCCGCCGAGCGCAAGTCCCGCGTAAAATACGAAGAAACCCAGAAACTGGCTGACGATGCCCAGATAGAGGAGCGCCGCCATCGCCGAGGGCTGCCCCGATGCGAAACCGCTCCCCCCGTTCAGGATCGCGGACAGATTCGCGGGCCAGTAATTGCAGGCGCCGGTGATCGCGATAGGTAACGCCAGCACGAGCGCCCAGGAAATGACCAGCGGCCCGCCGGCGTTTCCTCCCTGAGCTGCATTCCAGCGCCGGGTCAGGCGCGCCCCGAATACATAACCCAGGGATCCGAGCAATATCGCCGCCAGCAAAAGCAGAATGGCCGGTTCGAAGGCGATGCGCTCGAGACCGTAATAGACGGTCAGGGCGGAACCGCACAGCGCCGGCAACCAGAACCAGGGCGATACCCGCTCGCGCCCCAGCACAACTCCGAGTGCCGCCGTGGAAAGCGGCAGCAGTCCCGAAACCACCGAGCCGAAAGTCGCCGGCAGATGATCGAGAGCGAGCACCAGCAGCAAGGGAAAACCGATTACGACCCCCAGCGCAGCCCCCGCGATTTCCGGCAACGCCGCAGGCGGAGGCAAAATCGCCCGGCGAAATAACAGACGTCCGCCCAGAAACACCAGCGCCGCGCAGCCCCCGAGAATCATGCGCGCAAAGGCCAATTCCAGCGGAGCGATAGAACCGACCAGCAGCTTACTCAAAGGAATCGTCGGCGCGAAGCAGCACACCCCGGCGAAAGCGAGCAGCGCGCCGATTCGTTTTCGCCGCCGATCCAGCGAAGCGGCGGCCGCCCCGGCCCGATCACCCGGCGTAACACTCTGGCCAATGCGGTTCATTCGCACAAAGCATAACAATCCAGCACGAAAGCGCAAGGTACAGCCGAAAAAGAAAACAAAGCACAGAGCGAAGCCTGGTGCGCTAGCTCCAAAACACAGAGCGTGGCGGCCCTTCGTCAGCGGGCCAGGAGGGCCCGCCGCGCGAACGCTCTTCTTTGATACAAGCGAAGCCAGGTGCGGCGGCTCCAAAACGCAGAGCGCATTGGCCCTTCGTGAGCGGGCCAGGAGGGCCCGCCGTTTGCTCACTCTCCACAGGAAGTGGAGCGTGAGCAAAGCGAAGAGTTAATGCGCGACTAGAGATCAAGCATGATATCGATATCGGGGAAACGCGATTTTTCGAGCGGGCCTTCAATCACCGCCTCGACACGCTGGAGCAGCATATCTTTCTTCACAGGCTTCATCAGAAAGCCGTTCACCCGATAGCGCTTGAGGGCGAGAATTTCGTCGCGATTCTCGGTGGCGGAGATAACGATTACAGGCAGATCGCGCACCGAATCGGCGAAGGCCGCTTCGTCTTTGTTCGCATGCCGGCGATCGGATCGAATCGCTTCCAGAAACAAGATGCCGTCCATCACCGGCATGGCCAGATCGAGCAGCACCAGATCGACCGGCCCTTCCGCACGCAATATATCAAGAGCTTCCTGCCCGTTGCGCGCGGATTTGATCAGAACCGGGTACTCCTTCAGAAAGGCGCGGACCTGCGCGTGAATATTCTCATCGTCGTCTACTACAATCAGTGAATTCGCCATGTATTCCCCTCATTTCACGTACATTTCGAATACGCCCTGCCAGCTTTCGTCCGGCGGCGCGAACATCAACTCTTCGCTGCGCTGCAAATAAACCCGCGCGATACGGTCGGCGGGATCGAAGGCGAGCACTTCCGCGAATAAGTCGGAAGCCCGACGAAAATCCCGGTTCTTGAATTCGACAATCCCCATAAACATCGTCGATTTCGTGCGTTCCTTTAGCTCGACTTCCTCCGGCGAGTCCGCGGCGTACACTTCATAAACCCCGGTCGGCTCCAGGCGGCCCTTCAATAAGATCGACCCCACTTCACGCATCAATACGTCTTCGTGTACCACAAGGGTCTTGCGCGTAAAATCCGAAATCAAAATCGAACAGCCGTAAAAATTCGTAAGCGATTCCAGCCGGCTGGCCATATTCACGGCGTTACCGATCACGGTCGTATCCAGCCGGTTTTCGCTGCCGACCGTACCCAGCATCATCTCGCCGGTATTGATTCCGATGCCGATGCGTATCGCCGGGACATCGCTGTCCTCACGCTCGTGATTGAATAAGCGCAGGCGGGATTGCATTTCCAGAGCGGCCCCCAGCGCACGATCGCCGGAGCTCATTCCCCCGGCTCCCGGCCCGGATTCGCCCGGCCCTGCGCCTTCGCCCTCATTGGTGAACAGCGCGAGGATCGCGTCGCCGAGAAATTTATCCACGAAGCCGTGGTGCGATTCGATCACCGGCAGCATGCGCTTCATATATTCGTTCAGGAATTCGAAGCTGGCCCGCGGCCCCAGTCCTTCGCTCAGCGTCGTGAACGAACGAATATCGCAGAAAAACACGCTCATATCGCGCAGAGTCGCGTCTCCCGCCGCCACGTCGATGACGCTGCGTTTCGCGAGCAGCTGTAAAAAGTCCCGCGGCACGAAGCGTTCGAAAGAGCGCGACTGCCGCGCGCGCGCTTCGGCGGCGGCTTCCAGCTCGCGATTGCGCAGCGCCAGCTCGCCGGTCAGATCCTCCACCCGCCGAAAGGCGCCGGCGAAACGGGTGGCGAGCAGCGCGGCCTGGGCCAGGATAAAGCTAAACAGACCGACCGGCAGCAGGAACTCCGAGTCGATGATCTTGCGCGATCCGAGAATATCGTGCAGCACCGTCAAAAACAGAATACTCCAGCCCGCCAGAAAGAGCGCAGCGCCCGGTTCGCGCGGCGCCCGGCGCGCTTCTTCGAACAACGATCGACCCACCGCCCAGAAGATCAACGCGCCGCCGGTCAACAGCACCAGCTGAAAGGGCGGCATCGTGTATGTCGCGAACCACAACGGCGGCGTGACCAGCGATAGTGCGGCGCAGGCGAAGCACAAACCGGCGATGGAGCGTACAAACGAAACAGGGAAATAACGCGGGAAAAGACTGCGCGCGAACAGCAAAAACAGCGGCGCCGCGGCGTACACGCTGCAATACTCCAGACGGGTATAGAAGGCGAAAGCGTCTCCTGGCGGCGCGATCCCTGGAAAAGCCGACGGCAAAATCCGTTCGCCGGTTACCAGCAGACGCACCGTAACCAGCAAACAAAACAGACCGAAGTACAGCGGCGCCCGCACGCGACTGCGAACGGCGAAGAGCGCGACGTGATACAGTCCCATGATCAATATCGCTCCGAACAATATCAATTCCAGGCGCAGCGCCCGCTGTTGCTGCGTTCGCAATTTTTCAGCGGGACCCAGGAGCAGCGGCGCTCCGGCTCCGCTGGCCCAGGGATGGTAATAATTACTGACGTGGATGATGATCTCGAGTCGGTCACCGAAATCGTCGCGATCGAATTCGACGAAGGCCGGGTACAACTCCGCGCGAAATTTCACGGGGTCCCCCGCGACCACGCCGCGCCGCGCGAGCAGGCGGCCGTTGCCGTACAACTCGTAGCTCACGCCCACGCCGGGAAATCGTAGCGCGAGTCGACGACCGGCTTCGCCCTGATTCGTTATGGGCGGCAATAGTACGCGCAAGCGGTACGTTCCGAATCCATGCGCCGGGAGCGCTTCGCCCGCGGCATCCCGCAGGGCGGTCCAGCTGCCGGGAACCGCAATCGTGCGCCAGGCCGCATCAGGAGCGGAAGCATTCGAAGCGGAGGCGCCCGGGGAATCGCCAGAAGAATCGCCCGGACGCGAGAATCGCCGCCATTGAAACTCCCAGTCGCCGTTCAGAGCCATAACTCCGTCCCGCGACCAGTTCCACTGTTGCAGATCGAGTACTCCCGCTTCCGCGAGAGGGTCCGACTCGGACGATCGCGGAGCTTCGCCGCAGGCGGCCGCGAAAAACAACATGCTCAAGCACGCCAGGCGCAGCAATCGCCGGTCGAAATGCGCCGCCGGCGGAAGGCGGCGACTTCCGGCGAATCGCACGCGAGGCCGCTCGTCACATCTTTTCGACCCGTCGCCCCCGGCCAGTCCCATATGTGCGAAGTATGAGCAAAGCCGTCATTGGGTCTACTGAATTCACGCACGCAGCGGCATTTGAACTTGTCATTTCCATCGGTTCTGTAATATTCTACATTCCATGTACAAAGGCGAAAAGATCAATTCGATATCGCATCTGGTGGGCGCGAGCGTGGCCCTGGGAGGCTGGATCGTTCTGATCGTCTTCGCGAGCCTCACCGGCGACGGGTATAAGATCGTAAGCGCCGTCGTTTACGGCCTGTGCCTGTTCTTAATGTTTCTCTTTTCCACGCTGTATCACAGCTTTCGCGGCGGGCCCAAAAAAGTCTTTCAGGTCTTCGATCACGTCGCGATCTTTCTGTTGATCGCGGGAACCTATACGCCGTATTGCCTGGTGACCCTGCGCGACACGAGCGGCTGGACGATCTTCGCGCTGGTCTGGAGTCTCGCCGCGATCGGAATCGTATTCAAAAGCGTGTTCGGCGATCGCTGGAATTTCGTTTCGACGATGTTTTATTTGATCTGCGGCTGGACGATCGCCATCGACTTCGCGGGGATTCGGGCCGCCCTGCCCCCCGCCGGATTCGCCTGGCTCGTGGCAGGGGGCGTGGTTTATTCCGCCGGAGCCTTCTTTTTTCTGTACGATCGCATCCCCCGGAACCACGAGATCTGGCATTTCTTTATCATGGCCGCGGCGGCCTGCCACTATATCTCGATTTTCTTTTATGTGATTTAGATTATTTATGAACCCGGGCCTGGAAAATCCCCAGGATATTTCCGGATTCTCGCGTCCTATTGTCTATTGCGGCGGACACCCGCGCAACAGACGACAGGATACAAGCGATGGCATTGAGCACTCGCCGACTCGGCAAACACCAGATTGTAATACTATCCGGCCAGCTGAATTTTCAAAACTACGCGGCGACCAAAGCGGATCTGGAAACGGTTTTGAGTGATCCCGAGGCGGGCTCGCTGGTCATAGATCTGGCTGAAGTCGAACACCTGGATTCCTCGGGCATCGCGCTGATCGCGCACGTGCTGAAATCGCAGAAAGAAAAGAGCGGCGAGCTTCAACTCATGGCTGTCCGCGACGCCGTTCGAACGATCATGCGCCTTACGCATCTCGAAGACTATTTTCAGTTTATCGAATCCGAAGCGGAACTCGCCGCGGAGGCCTGAGCGCGGCCACGGTTCTTTTAGCCACGGATGGCACGGATTTCACGGATGGATTCGATCTTCCGAGGCCTGTTTTTTCTCAGCGCGGCTTCCAGGCTAAACCCTCAGGAAGTATACAATCAGAAGAAAAGCTCTAAGCGAAACCGCCGGCAAATAGAGTCCAAAAGGCACATTTCCAATCCGTGTAATCGGTGCCATCCGTGGCCTTTCATTGGAATATAACGGCAAGGTCTTACCTTGCCGCACCATAATCTTTACTAAAATGTGACGGCAAGGTCCCACCTTGCCGAACCATCGTCTTTTAAAATGTGACGGCAAGCCGCGCGCCCTGATCGATCGCGCGTTTGGCGTCGAGCTCGGAGGCCTCGTCCGCGCCGCCGATCAAATGCACTTTGGCGCCGCCTTTCTCGAGCGCGTCGACCAGCTCGCGATTCGGATTTTGTCCCGCGCAGATCACGACGTTGTCGGCTTCGATCACTTTGTTTTCGCCCTTCACATTGATATGCAGGCCCTGATCGTCGATTTTTTCGTAGCTGACGCCGCCGATCTGCTCGATGCCGCGCTGGTTGATCGTGGTCTTATGAATCCAACCGGTGGTCTTGCCGAGAGTCGCGCCGAATTTGTTTTTGCTGCGCTTGAGTAAGGTGATTTCGCGTTTCGATTTTTCCGGCTCGTGATCCGGAATCAGACCGCCGGTGACCTGCATGCTGGTATCGATGCCCCACTCCGCGGCGAAGGTTTTGTGATTTTCGTGCGAATCGTCGCCGAAGTCGGACAGATACACCGACACATCGTAGCCGATTCCGCCAGCGCCCATCACCGCGACTTTCTGACCGACCTTTTTGCCGTGCAGCACGACGTCGACGTAGGTGAGCACCTTTTCGTGATCGATACCGGGCATATCCGGAATGCGCGGCGTGACGCCCGTCGCGAGCACGACTTCGTCGAAGCCGCCGGCGAGCAGTTCGTCGGCAGTAACGCGATGGTTGAGCTTGAGATTGACGCCGAATTTCTTGATCATATTACCGAAGTAGCGCAGAGTCTCGTTGAACTCCGCCTTGCCGGGAATGCGACGCGCGATATTCAGCTGGCCGCCGATGTCGGCCGCGGCTTCAAAAAGCGTGACGTCGTGACCGCACTCGGCCGCGGCGGTAGCGCAGGACAGGCCTCCGGGACCCGCGCCGACAACGGCGATTTTCTTTTTCGTTTTCGCCGGAGTCATATTCAGTTCGGTTTCGTGGCACGCCCGCGGATTCACCAGACAGCTGCACACCTTGCCGACGAAGGTATGGTCCAGACAGGCCTGATTACAGGCGATGCAGGTATTGATCTCTTCGGAGCGGCCTTCCGCGGCTTTCAGAACGAAATCCGAATCCGCAGAAAGGGCCTCGCCATCGATACCATATCGGCGTCGCCGCGTGCGAGCACCATCTCGGCGATTTCGGGAGTGTTGATGCGATTGGAAGTTACCAGCGGAATCTTTACGCGGTCGCCGAGCGCCTCTTTCATCGTCGCGGTCACCCAGGTAAAGCCGGCCCGCGGCACCATCATGGCGATAGTCGGAATGCGCGCTTCGTGCCAGCCGATTCCGGTATTGATAATCGTCGCGCCGGCCTTCTCGACCTCGACGGCGAGCTGCACGGCCTGTTCTAAATCGCTCGCGTCATCGACCAGATCGAGCATGGACAGGCGATAGATGATAATGAAATCCGGTCCGCATTTTTCGCGCACGGCTTTGATGATCTCCAGCGGAAAGCGAATGCGATTCTCGAATGAACCGCCCCAGTCGTCGTCGCGGTTGTTCGTGCGCGGGGCGATAAACTGATTGATCAGATAACCTTCCGATCCCATGATTTCGACGCCGTCGTAGCCGGCTTCGCGCGCGAGCGCCGCGCAATTCGCGAAGTCCCGGATGGTCGCGAGCACTTCGTCGTGGCTCAGCTTGTGCGGACGCATGACGTTGATCGGCGCGCGAATTTCCGACGCGCCGACCGACTGCTTGTGATAGCCGTAGCGACCGGTGTGCAGAATCTGCATGGCGATCTTTCCGCCTTCGTCGTGCACGGCTTTGGTAACCGGACGATGGCGCAAAGCCTCCGCCTGGTCGACCATAATGCTGCCGTGTTCGTGCACCCGTCCGGCCTCGTTCGGCGCGATGCCGCCGGTTACGATCAGGCCGACGCCGCCCCGGGCCCGTTCGCCGTAGAACGCGGCCATGCGCTCGTAGCCGTTTTCGGCCTCTTCGAGACCCGTGTGCATAGAACCCATCAGCACCCGGTTGCGCAGTTGCGTAAAACCCAGATCAAGGGGGGCCAATAAATGTGGATATTTAGAAGACATACGGAGAGCACAAATCGCGCCCGATGGCTGGCAAGCAGGATTTCCAGGGGTATCACCGTCGATCGCGCTCCCGCCCTGGCCTGGGCCGGCGTTTTCTGATTGCACCCCGGCCGGGTCTGGACTGATTGTTGCTATGCCCTCCGACTCAGCCGCGAAAAAGAACGCCGTTCGACGAATACTGATATTGTTCGCGCATCCCGCTCTCGAAAAATCTCGAATCAACAGACGCCTCTTGCTGCCCGTTGAACATCTGTCGGGCGTCACCTTTCACGATCTGTACGAAAACTATCCGGGAATGATGATCGACGTGGCCCGCGAACAGGAGCTGCTGGAGAGTCATGACGTAATCGTCATGCAGCATCCGTTCTTCTGGTATAGCACGCCGGCGATTCTAAAGGAATGGCAGGATCTCGTACTGCAGTTCGGTTTCGCGTACGGGGAAGGCGGCGACGCGCTTCGGGGCAAGTTGCTGATCAACGTTACGACAACCGGCGGCAGCAAGGATTCCTACACCGCGAAGGGCATCAATCGCTATTCCATGCGACAGCTGCTGGTGCCCTTCGATCGCATGGCCAGCCTCTGCGGTATGATCTATTTGCCGCCGTACGTCGTGCACGGCACTCACCGCATGGAAGCGTACGAAGCCGACAACCACGCACTGGCCTATCGCCGGCTTCTGGAAGCCCTGCGCGACGGCGAGCTCACCGACGAAGAGGCCCGGGCCTTCGCCGCCAGCGATGTCACCGAAACGGTATGCATGAACGAATATGTCGAAGGCCTCGCGGCACTCAACGAAAAGGAGCGCGCATGAGCACCGATAGTTTTTTATTCCAGGCATTCATCTATCTGACGGCGGCGGTCGTCTCCGTGCCGCTGGCCAAACGGCTGGGGCTGGGTTCCGTGCTCGGCTATTTGATCGCGGGCATCGTTATCGGGCCGTTCGTGCTGGGACTGATCGGCGAAGAGAAAACCGACGTGATGCACTTCGCCGAATTCGGCGTCGTGATGATGCTCTTTCTCATCGGCCTGGAGTTGCAACCCGCGCTGCTCTGGCGCATGCGCGCGCCGATTCTGGGTCTCGGCGGCTGCCAGGTACTGATCACCGGCACACTGATCGGCGGACTGTGTTTTTTCGCGGCGGGACTGGACTGGAAAATGTCCACCGCGATCGGTATGACCTTCGCGCTCTCTTCGACCGCGATCGTACTGCAAAGTCTCGGCGAGAAAGGATTACTGAAAACTCCGGGCGGCCAGTCGAGCTTTTCGGTCCTGCTTTTCCAGGATATCGCGGTGATTCCCATGCTGGCAGTCATGCCTCTGCTTGCGATGTCCGTACCCGAGGTCGCCGAAGCGATTCAGTCTCCGGCCGACGCGACCGGCCAGGCCCTGAACGAAGCCGCCGGCGAAGGACACGGTGGAGGACATGGCGAAGGCGATGATCACGGTCACAGCTCCGGCAGCCTGATCGCCGGACTGCCCGGCTATCTACAGGCGATTATCGTTCTGGCGGGCGTCGGAGGCATCGTCTTTATGGGACGTTTTCTGGTGCGACCGGTCTTTCGCATTATCGCGGCGGTAAAGCTGCGCGAGATTTTCACAGCGACCGCCCTCCTGCTGGTAGTCGGCATCGCGGTCGCCATGCAGGCCATCGGACTTTCGCCGGCGCTCGGTACCTTTGTGGCCGGCGTGGTCCTGGCAGAAAGCGAATACCGCCACGAACTGGAAACCGACATCGAGCCTTTCAAGGGTTTATTGCTGGGCCTCTTTTTTATAGCCGTCGGCGCAAGCATCGACTTCGATCTGCTCTTCACTCAACCCGGACTGATCCTCGGGCTCGTCGCGGGTCTGATCGTTTTGAAATTCGTGGTCCTGATCGTGCTCGGTCGGGTCTTCGGGATGACCCACAGCCAGAATTTGATGTTCTCGTTTTCGCTCGCCCAGGGCGGCGAATTCGCCTTCGTTTTGTTTTCGTTCGCGGCCGCAAGCCAGGTGCTTCCGGATGCGCTCATCGCGCAGCTGATGGCGGTCGTGGCGATCAGTATGGCGTTGACTCCGGTGCTGATGATCATCAACGATCGGCTGGTGCAACCGCTCTTCGCGGCGCGCGGCGGCGAGTTGGACGACGACGAGGCGGATACGATCGACGAACAGCAGTCGGTCATCATCGCCGGCTTCGGTCGCTTCGGGCAGATCGTGGGGCGACTGCTGCGGGCGAACGGCATCGAAACAGTGGTCCTGGATCACGACCCCGCCCAGATCGAGCTGCTGCGCAAATTCGGCCAGAAGGTGTTTTACGGCGAAGCGACGCGCATGGACCTTCTGCATTCGGCGGGCGCGGAAACCGCGAAACTGCTGATCGTCGCGATCGAAGAACGCGAACGAGCGGTCGAATTGGTGCAAACCGTGCGCCAGCATTTCCCGCATCTGAAAATTCTGGCGCGGGCTTACGATCGCCGTCACGCTTACGAATTGCACGAAGCCGGGGCGCATGATGTATTTCGCGAGACTTTCAGTTCGGCTCTGGACATGGGCGTCCAGGCCCTGCAGGCGATGGGTTTTCGGGCGCATCAGTCCCACCGGGCGGCGATGAATTTCAAAAGCCTGGACGAAAAAAATCTCCGAGAGCTCGCGCCGGTTTTCCGCGACGACGCCAGCTACGTATTGATGGCCCGCCGACGCGGCGAAGACCTGGAACGCGTGCTGCGCGCGGACCTGGAAGATCGCGGAGCTTATCGCACCGATCATTCTTTCGAATCCGCATCGCCGCACAAGCGCGCGGCGGATCGCGAAGCGGGGTAAAATCCGGTGCGCGAAATTCGCACGGTACTTACGGCGATCCAGTTTTATACGATCCTGCCCGTGCCGGCCTTCGAATTCCGGCCCGAGTACTTTCAGCGCATCCTGCGGTATTCGTCGCTGGTCGGCCTGCTGGTCGGCGGCCTGGGAGCGCTGATTTTTCTGGCGGCAGAAAGCGCGCTGCCGGTGCCGGTCGCCGTCTGTCTGAGTTTGCTCGCGACGGCGGTCGTCACGGGTTGCTTTCACGAAGACGGTTTCGCCGACTTCTGCGACGGCATGCATGCGCCGGGCGGTCGCGCGCAAAAGCTCGAGGCAATGCGGAACTCGCGAATGGGGCCGGCCGGAGCGACCGGCGCGATTCTGCTGCTCCTGCTGCGTTTCGCAGGACTCGCGGCCATCGCTCCGGAATTTATTGCGATCGCGCTGCTGGTGGGACACAGCGTAAGCCGCTTTCTGAGCGCAATTTACGTTTTCGATATCGAGTATTCGACCACCGAAGCTTCGCAGGCCACGGCCGGGGGCGCTCAGGCGAGCGGAATCAAACCCACGATTACCGACATGAGCGGCAGCGACCTCATGCCGGGCGGACTACTGGCGGCAGGCGCGCTCGGCTTCGCCGGTCTTTATTTTCTGGAACCGCTCGCGCTCCTGGCCATTCCATTGCTGCTGTCCGGCGCGTATTTGGTGTTTCGTCGAGTACTTCTGCGCACGCTGGGCGGTTACACCGGCGATTGCCTGGGAGCCGCCCAGCAGATTTTCGAAACGACGATTTATCTGAGTTTCGCCGCGCTCCCGGCTATCGCCGGGTTCACAGCAGCGCTGGCAAAATAGCGCAGAGCTGCAAGGGCTCCGAAGAATACGCCTGAATAGATCAAGTCGCCGGCCACCGCGTTACGAAAGAACGGAATCGCGTTCACGTAACACAGTGCGAGGCCCGACCAGCTCAGTTCGTACATCGCGCCCTGAGCCCACACGGCGAAATTCGTCGTAATAAAAAAGACAATCGAAGACGCCAGACTGGAGCCACCGATGGCGGCAGCGAATCGAAAACGCGATTTCGCGTCGACCGGCTCCTGCTTTTGCATCGCCCGATTATGCCACTTCTGCAGCATTCCGCCGAACACGACCGGCAGGCCGAGAGAAGCGTAGACAACCGCGCGCATCCCCAGAGACTCATAGCCGATTACGATATCGCTCAAGAGCATTCCGACCAGCACGACGGCCATCGCGTTCAGCCGCGAACGGAAAACGAAACCGGCCAGCAAACCCGCCGCGACCGCGGGCGCAAAATTCGCCGCGTGCGGCAAAAGACGACCGACCACGATCACGGCGACCAACATCGTCGCCGTAAGCAGAAATGTCTTTTTTGCATCACTGCCGGCCGCAAACCCGTGCGGCCCGTTTGAATTTAGATGGTTCATTTGTTTATTCCCCTGTTGTAACAAAAATCCTGAATATAATTTTAAGTCAAGCTTACGAATCGTTCGCTTTCGCCTGCGAATCCTCGCCACAACGCTGGCGTTCTTCGTATTTCGTATAGCACCAGCGCACACGATCGCCGTCGCCCACCCGCAGGCGGCCCACTCCGCGATCGGCCAGACGGCCATTGACGGCGTAGACCCAGTACGGGCCGTCGGGGTTTCCGTTCTTCACCCCCGCGATTTCGTCGATCAACGTCTCTTCGCCCGCGCCCCGGGCGCCGAAGCCAGGGCCACCGCTTTCGCGCAGGACCTCCATCGCGTTCAGCATGGTCGCATTGGCTTCGACCGCGGCCGAATATTCGCGGGTATCGCCGGACGGCAGCTCGACGCGAATCTCAACCGTGCCGGCCGCCGTTTCGCGGGCCGCCGGCTCGCAGGCCGCGAAGGCGAAAGCGATCGTGAGCGTTAGCGCGGGCGCGATACTTGTGCGCAGCGCCTTCTTCGCGCGTATTTTCGATTTACTCTGCATCCTGTTCTCCTCCGTCGTAAAATTCAATTCTCAAGGAATAAATATCAAATCCGTCGGGCGCAGCCCCACGCTGATCGGGGTCGGAGTCACCAGCCGATCGCCCTGGTTCGTATCGTAGATCGCGATGCCGGGCTGTCCCGCACTCGCGTCCGCGACGAAGAGCCGGCCATCCGGCGCGAGCAGGAGCCCGGCCACGAAACCCGCGCTCGCGGGGTACACCGCCAGTTGTCCCGTCTGCGCCCCCGTCGTCGGATCGAAGCGCTGCAGTAGAGTACTCAGGTCGGGCCGGAGAACCGTCGCGTACGCCGTGCGATCGTTTTTCACAACCACGTCCAGAATATCGCCGCCCGCGGTCGACTCGGCATAGATGCCGCCGGGGCGGCTGGTCCGGGTTTCCAGATCGAAGGCGATCACGCCGCCGTCAAATCCATAAGCCGCGCCAATTCCCCCCGGCGCGGGAATCACCAGATGCGGCTTGCCGAATAATATCGCCCTTTTAAGTTTTCCGAAAGGGTTTTTAAGCGGCAAGCGATATTCGGCCACGATCGCATTCGTGGCGCCGTCGATTTCCAGCAAGCTGGAATAATCGGTCGGCGGAAAGACCTGCACGACGCTGTTGCGATCGAGACGCTGCAGAGCGACAAAGGCCCGGCCGGCCTCGACGTGCATGCCGCTCATCTCCGGAATTCCGTCCGCGTCCGCGAAACTCGTTAGATCAATGAGACCGGCGAAGGCCCCGGTCCGCGGATCCGCAAGCCATACGCTCGCGCGTTCGTAGCGGCTGATCATGGCTTTGCCGGAATCGATCAGCGCGATGTCGTGAGGATTCGAACCCGCTTCGGTCGAAAACTCGACCTCCGTCAAATAAAACGCTCCGGGATTCAAAACCTGGATATTGTCGCGGCGCAGACGGTTGATCACGTACACCCGCCCGTCGATATGGCGGGCGACCGCGTCGGAGTGGATCGGCGTAAACGAAATCTGCGGCAGGCCCTCCGGCGAAATCGTTCCGAAGCGGCCGGCGCCGCCGAGGTCGCTGGAAACCACTCCGATCCGATTCGCCGCGCTGCCCCCGAGCAGCGCCGGTAATAAATCCGGTTCTTCGATATCTTTGCAGGCCGCGAACGCACATACGATAATCGCAAGCCCCGCCGACGTCAGCCGGGCAAGCGCTACTGATCCGGGTTTCGCCTGCGTTCTTCTAAAACCACGTACAAACATATCGATATAAACTATTAGCCGATTCCTCATCGAAAAACCACGCAACGACAGTCAAAAACGAAAGCTCAGCACTCCATACACCGCGCGACCGGGCAACGGAAATCCGCTTACGTCGACCACCCGCTCATCCAGTAAATTGCGCACCTCCAGCCCTGCTTCGAGTTTCTGGCCGCCCGGACCGCCGTCTGCGGGTTCATTTTCATACAGCGTAAGGCTTGCGAACAAATGAAACAACCAGCGGGAATCGACGAAAGCGGTCGGTTCGTTCGTGCGATCGCGGAAGGCCGCCCCGACGAAGACAGCTTCGCCGCCGACTTCAAAATCGTCCGTATAATAGGAGAGCGTCCCGGCGAATTCGTGCAGCGGTCGCAGCGGCAAATAACGGCCGCGCAGGAAGCTCACGTCACTCTGATTGATCGCCGACTGGTAGGTGTAGCTCAGATTCGCCTTGATGCGCGAAAACAGATCCAGGCGCGCGTTCGCCTCTACGCCTCGGATATCCGCCGCGTCCACGTTTTCCGGGCGTAGCGTAAACTGCGAATTCGGCACGAATAAGATCATATCTTCGACGATGCGCCGGTAGCCAATGATTTCGAACTCAGCCTTATGCTCCTGATAACGCAGCCGCATGCCCGGCCCGCCTTCGACGCTTTCCGATCGCTCCGGACGCAGATCCGAATTGCCGACGATGCTGCCCTGTTCGCCGAAGAGCTCCAGAAAGAGCGGCGCCCGACGTCCGCTGTCGGCCCCCGCTTTCAGATAGGCTTCGAAATTTTTCGATCGCACCGGCACCGCCAGACCGCCGATTCGATAATTGGTATATTCCAGAACGGAGCGGTGCCCCTGGCCTGAGTTTTCGTTCAGACGATTGTTTTCGAATTCGTTGAATCGATCCACGTAACGTTTCGCTTCCAGAGCCGGAGTAATCACCAGGCGCTCGTCGAAAAATGCGAATTCGTCCTCGATGCGGCCAGTGTACTGACTGCGAAATTTTTTCGGCACGGATGCAACGAATTGATCGAAGCGGTCCCGGCGCTCCTGCCCGTACGCTTCGCGCTCAGCGGCCAGATAGATTCGAATCGTCTGAAAATAGTCCAGCAGGTACAGCGTCGGCTCGATGTGGACTCCGTACTGCTGCAACCTGGCCCGAGAATTCGGTTGATTTGAAGCGAATTCAGTGCGCGGATCCAGAAAGCGTTCGCGCAGCTCCGTATAATAGCCGCGGGTTTTGAGTCGCAGCCACTCGAAACCCAGACCGCGGCTGTCGCTGCTGAGTCCGGTCGTGTTTCGAAAAAAACGCCGCTCGGTTTTTTCGCTCTGAGCCGGAGTGGGCCCGGGCACGCCGTTGCGACGAAAAGCGGTGTCGTTCAGGATTCCGATACGCGTATCTTTGAGCGGCGAGAAGCTCAGATTGAGCGTCAGGAAATAGTTTTTGAACCAGGCGTTTTTGCGCCGGTCATCGAAGTCGTCGAATTCATTTATGACCGGCGTGCCGTTATCGTTGCGAAATATAAAATCCTGATCCGAGGTTTCGCCCTTCGCCGAAACGCTGTAGCGGAGCGTCTCACCCCCGTAGAAATCGGCGCCGAGTCCGAAACTGCCGAAGGACCCGAAGGTCGAGCGAATTTCGCCGCCGCTGCCCCCGGCACCGTCCGCCTTGCGCGAAACCAGATTTACGCTACCGCCGATGGCCGAACCCGGATAGTTTCCGGAGCGATAGATTTCGATCCGTTCGAAGGAGTTGATATTCAGGTCCGAAAGATTGACTTCGCCGGATACCGCGTTCGTCAAAGGCACGCCGTCGATGAACAGATTCACCTGATTCGGATTCGAGCCGCGCACCGAAAGCGTCGAATACGCGCCGCGCCCGCCGTAACGATTGACCCGCACCGAAGTCTCGCGTTCCAGTACCTCCGCCACGCTCGCGTAACGATTGCGCAACTCGTTCAGTTCAATGACCGTCGCGGCGCCGGTCTGATCGCGCGGTCCGCGTTCCCCGTCTTCGCGCTCCGCCTGGATCACGATTTCCTCTTCGCTCTCCGCGTCTGCTTGCGGCCCGGGTTCCGGAGCGTCCCCGGCCTGGGCCGCAACCGGCGCGCCCAGCATCGCGAAGAATATGAGCGGGAGCAGGGCGGCGTGTGTCGGGGCGATATCAGCGAGCGGCCGCATAGCGCGCGATGACTCCGTCGATATCCGGACCGCCGCCGAAGGCGCCTGTATCCTGCGGAAAGGCCGCGGCGCTGTCCGGATTGGTCAGAGCGGTGGCCGCCCGAATGCGAAGAAAAATAAAACCGTTCGCGAGAATATTCGTGCGAGCCGTCGCCGTGCAACCGTTGCCGAATTGATCGGCCGCGCTCAGATTCGCCAGGTCAAATCCGTCGCCGCCTGCCAGGGCCGCGTTAAAGATCTCCGCGCCGACCAGGGGATTTGTGATCTGATTATAGAGCGTGGGCGTTACGCCGGCGAAGTTTTGCCAGTGGGCGGGGTTTTGACTGTACACAGTTTCCGCGCCGCCCGGAGTGTAGTCCGGCGCGAAGCCGCACCAGTTGCTCGTGATCTGATCCTGAACTTCGACGACCGCCGCTTCCATAAAACGGGTGTTCGCATCGCCGTTTTGATAGAACGGATTTTCGAAGACCACGAAATCGATACCCGTACCGTTTGTGATCTTCAGTCCGCTCCACTCGAGCGTGAGAGTCGCTCCGGCTCCGGTCGTCGCCAGAGTATAAACGTCGAGGGATCCCGCGCCGGTTCCGCCGCCGCATACTCCGTTGATTGCCTTCTCCGGCTGACGAAAGGAATCGGCGGCGTTCGCGTTGGGCGCGCTGGTGACCGTGTCGGCCAGGACTGCGCCCGAAACGACGGTCGAAGTCGGACAGCTCAGACTCGCGTCTGAATTCGGGCCTGCCAGGAGCGGCAGGAGCGCGGATGCATCCGAGCCGCTGGAACCGCCGGAGCAGGCGCTGGTCAGCCAGAGCGCGAGGCCCGCGGACAGCAGTCTTCGCACTCGATTGAGAGCAGATATATTTTCAGCCGCGCAGCTCAATTCGACTCCAGGCGAATCCGCCGCAACCGCCCGTGCCGGGGTTGCTTTTATCCGTATTGTCCACGACCGCGATAGCTTCGTCGAGCGTCGCCGTGGAAGCAGCGCCGTTGACCGTACAGGTCCAGTAGCTGCCGGCAGTCGGACCATCGATCCAGATCTCCTTAAAATAGCGGCCCTTATTCGTGTCACCGGCGAAACAGCCCCCGTTGAAAGGCGGGTTCCGCGTAATCATAAAATTCGCATCGTTGTTGAAGGCGACGATGAAACTACAGCTGCTAAAGCCGCCGAAAGAGCCGCTGTCGGTTTGACTGACGCCGGCCACAAGGCCGCCGCGATTCGTCGCGGAAATATGCCGCAGGGTATCTTCGTTCGTGCCGTTCCCGGTAAAGCTGGCCCAGACGCCGTTCAGCTCCAGCTGCGCCGACGCGTTCGTGACGTTCGAAGCTGCGCTGAGCAGCACAAGGGCGTCGTAATCGTCCTGCGAAACCGTTTCTTCGACGGGAAGGCAGGCCGTGAAAGTAAATGCAACGGCGAAGACCGCCGCGAAAGCACACGGCGTAACGCCTGGGCCTGAGAAATATCGTTCCTGGTTCATGATTCGTTCTCCATATTTTCTGGCAAAACCAGATGATATTTCGGAGCCCGAATGACGCGGTGAAAATTACAGACCGGGGGGTCTGCGAAGCGTTGAACAATGTTTTCGCCTGTATGCAACATGCGGGACGCCCGAAAAATTCTCCGGGCCCCCCCGGCATGCACGAAGGCGTGACGGGTCTGCGATGCGCCTGATTCGCGAGGCGCGGTCCGCGGGGAAGATCTGGCTTAGTTCGCGAACGCCGATGAATGGGCGTTCGCAATCATTACAGTTGCGCGTCAGCAGGGGATTCGCACCCCATTCCTCCCAGGAGATAAGGCAAGCTTCGCAGCCGGCGAAAGAGCACAAGCGTTTTAAACCGGAGGCTTATGATCTTTCGCATGCCCTTGCGTACCTTTCGGTTATTATAGAGAACTTTCGCGCAATGCGAAGAGGAGTTCTAATAGCCCGCGCGAAACGAGCGAAATAGACAGCGGCAGTTGCGACAGTGAAGCGAATCACTCGCCGAAGATGCGTTCGGCTTCTTCGACGCTCTCGGCGAATTCAATGATATTCACGCCGCCGAGACGCAGCACTTTTTGCACCGAAGGACAGGCGTGCAGCAACACGGCGCGACCGCCCGCTTTGCGGCAGCGATTGGCGGCGGTGATGATCACACGCAGGGCGGCCGTGTCGGCGAAACGAACTTCCGACAGATCAAGCAGCAGATTGCGGTGCTCGCCTTCGTTCGCCACGTCTTTTAACACCAGCTCCAGATAATCCACCGTGGACATCCGCAGCTCGGATTCGGGGACTTTGAGCATCGCGTACGCGTCGGATTTTTCTACGTGATAGATCACGCGTAAAATCTATCACGCAGTGCGACCGGATTCAATTCTTATTCGTCAAGGGTTGGAATAAAAGTGGCCCGAACCGGCGCACGAAACCCGGGAAAACCCGGAATCAAGCGAAACCGTGCATCGCAGCCGGCTTAAACTGTTAATAATGATAGCTCAGACCTTAACCGGAGCCGGCATGGCCTGCTGCGAACCGGCCCGCAGCGCGGCGCCCAGCTTCTTCGAACCCAGAGAAGGGGTAAAATCGTCGTTTTGCCAGACGATTTCACCGCCGATGACAACGCAGGGCACGACGCCGTCGGAGCGATTCACGAGCTGATTGTATTCGAATTCGTCGCGGAAACGCACCTGCACCCCGGCCTCCCCGTCGTACTCCGCCAGCCGCCGCGGGTCGATCAATACGAGATCGGCTCGCGCGCCCGCTTCCAGCCGCCCCGCGTCCACGCCGAAAAACTCCGCGGGTTCGCGGGTCAAACGGCGCACGGTATAAGCCACGGCTTCCAGTTCATCGCCGCGTTCGATGCCGATTTCGCGCGCGAGCCGCAGCGACCTGAGATTGCCGTCGTAAAAGGCCATATTGGTGAGGTGCGCGCCGCTATCGTTAAAGCCGGGCAGCAATTTCGGATGCATGATCAGTTCGCGCACGACCTGCGGGTCGGCGTTCGCGGTTACGGTGTGCCAGTAAAGATCCGTGTCGAACTCGCGTAACAACTCGAAAATAAAATCGGCGTCGTCGCGCACTTTCGGGCGCAGCTTTTCGAAGACGTCGCCCTCGATTTCCGAACGCGAATCACCTCTTAACATTCGCTCATAGATATTTTGCAAATCTTCGCCAGCCCAGTCGGGAACGGGACAACTCTCAACGACCATATCGCGCAGCTGGCGAGTCAGAGCAATGTCTTCGCGGCCCAACCAGCGTTTGATCCGGTGCAATCCGAATCCGCGCAAACCGGTGTACCACATATTGCGAAAGCGTTTGCGATAACCCGGCTGGTCCATCACCGCCCGGCGCGCGGCGCGGTCCTCCAATTCGGTTTCGTTTAATTCGCGCAGAACCGGAATCTCTTCGGCGAGGGGCGTGATTGCGCCTTCGCCCCAGACCTTGAAGGCGGCCGGCAGCGCCTGCAAAATAAAACGTCCGCGAATAAATTTCGAATTCAGGAGCCGGGTCAATAGTACGACCAGCTGGATAATCGACCTGTTGGTAACGAGATCCATCGCCGCGACGGCCGTAATCTTCAGCGTGCGACCGAAGAAACGCCCGCTGGTTAATAGAAAATTGCGCAGTACCGCGATGGGATTGTCTTTCGGCGGGGTGGCCTGCCAGACGCGATCGTGACGACGCACGACGTCGGTCAGTCGACGCAGTTCGCCGAAAGAACCGTACTGCGCGGGAATCTTTCGCCGGGTGTTGGGTTGATTCGCCAGATAGTGAAAGGGCAAGGCGTCCGTCGAAAATCCGGCGTAGCCCTGGCGCATGCCCGCTTCCAGCAGCTCGGTCATGCGATCAAGCTCGGCGCGCGTTGGATTGCGCGAGATGCTGTCTTTCAGTCCCATTACTTCGATGCGCAACATCGAATGCGGAATCATCGGCACAACGTTCGGTCCCAGCGGCAAAGCGTCCAGATGCTCGAAATAACCGGCCGAGTCGTTCCAGTCGACGCGATCCACGACTTTCTGCAGCACCGACTTCGGCACGTTTTCGACGCGCGCGAAACAATCGACGATCGGATTTTGCTGGTTCTCGCGCTGAGCGCCGAAAGCCAGACCAAGGCTGCAGTTACTCATTACGACCGTGGTCGTTCCGTGGCGCACCGCTTCGGGCAAACCCGGAGCGAGCTCGACTTCCAGATCGAAATGCGTATGAATATCCAACAGGCCGGGCGTCAGCCAGAGACCTTCGCCGTCGATCGTCTCGCGCGCCTGCGGCCGATCAACGCTCGTAACGTCGTCCGCAATATCCACAATCGCGGCGATACGTCCTTCGCTTACGGCGACATCACATTTACGGGGAAGGTCGCCGCTGCCGTCGAATACCAGAGCGTTTTGAATCAATAGTTCGTACATGATTGCACCCCTTCCGAACACGGAACGTTTCGCGGGGTTCGTCAAGTGCATTCGCGCAATTTCCAGGCGAATTGAATAGTTTGGTGACAATCCGTCGAAGGTATGAAATACCGGTGCTGTCTTTCGTATGCGTCGACAGGTTACCGCAAGGTGACTGTGCGGTGCACGAAGCGGGACGCCAACAGTCATGGAGCTTCGCCCGAAGATATTGATCGCGGTTCAGTCGCAGTACGGCGGACACCTGGCGCGCGCGCTTGTGTACCAGGAACTGCTCGCGGATCGCTTCCAGATCACGCTGGCGACGGTGGGTGGCAAGCCGGCCGCCTGGTTTCTCAAAGCCATCGAAGAACTGCCGGAAAAACCGGAACTCTATCATTTCCCTGGCCCGGCCATGGCCGAAGACGCGCATGGCGGCATTTCTTTTTCTCGCACCACCTGGCAGTACTGCCGCAACCTGGGCCGACTGATTCGCACTTCCGGCGGTATCGCCGAATTCGTGCTGCGTCTGCAGCCGCAGCTCGTAATCTCCGACTTCGAGCCGCGCATCGCTTCGTTCTGCCTGCGCTATCGCGTACCGCTCGTCACTATCGACGCGCACCGACGCTTTTATTTACGGGGCTGCCCGCGACCGCGGCTGCGCGGCCCCGGGATTCTGCGCGACTATCTCGGCATGCAGGCGGCGATGCTTTTGATGCATCGTACGGGCGATTTGAATATCGCGCTGAGTCTCTTTCCGATCGCGACGCGCGCCCGCGAAGCGACGTGCGTATTGCCGCCGCTGATTCGGCGCACGGTTTTCGACATCGAATCCCACGCCGGGGAACACCTGCTGATCTATCACAACTCCGGCGGCGAACAGGACGACGTCATCGCGCAGTGCCAGGGAATTCCGACGATCGTTTACGGTTATCCCATTAAGGAAACCGTCGGCACGATTCAATTCAAGCCCGCCTCGTCGTCGGGATTTCTAAAAGATCTGGCGGGCTGTCGCGCCTACGCGTCGCGCGCTGGATTCGAATCAGTGGCCGAAGCCCTGTACTTCGGCAAACCCTGTACTCTGGTTCCGCAGGGACGCCAGTACGAACAACGCATGAACGGCGACCACGCCGAAAAGCTGGGCGCGATCACAGCGACGCGCTTCGACTATCGCGCCGCGTATGAAAACCGCCGACCGACGCTGTTGGATCGCCACTGGCTGGCCTCGGCCCACGATCGCTTTCGCGAGCTGATCAACGAATTCGCGGATCCCTTTGTGCCCTGACTCGAGTCTTCCAATTCAACTTGCCGGCAGGAGGGACGACGTCAGTGTTTCGCCATGCAGGATTTCGTAACCCCGTCGTCACATTCGGAACATCACCGCTACGATGAAATCGTGGAGAAGGCCCGCTGGTTCTTTTTCATCGCGGCGGTGATTAACCCGTTTATGATCTTCACGGACGGACTCTCCGTTCCCGAGAACCAGCAGATCTATATTCACATTTTCCGCTGGAGCATGTCCGCGTTCAGCCTGACCTGGTGGTACATTCTGTTTGCGAAACGCGATAGCTGGCCGGCGGCTCTATGGAGAACCGCCCTCGTATCTTCGATCTACTGTTACGCGATCTTCCTGAGCTGGCTCGACTCGCACCCCGAATCACAACTCTTCGGTTTCTACGCAGTCCTGTTTCAGCTGCTGATTCTACAGCTCGGCATGAATCTCAAGAATTCGAATATCGGGCACATCTTCGCGATCTTCGCAATCTACTACGGATTCAATTATCGGCACGAAACCCTGCTCGCGACGATGGCCATAGACGGCGCGTTGACCTGCTTGATCTTCTGGACGACTTCGCGCAATTATCGCCTGGTTCTGGACGATAAAGACGAAGCCCGTCACGAAGCGGAGCAGGCCCGCCGCGCGCAAAGCCGCTTCTTCGCGTCCGTTTCGCACGAACTTCATTCGCCACTACAGGCGATTACCGGATACACGGAGCTGCTCACCAGATCGCAGCCCGGCCCGCGGGAAGCGGTCTACCTGCGCAAGATCCAGGCAGCCGGACAGTCTTTGAGTCGTCTGCTGAACGACGTACTCGACATGGCGCGCATCGAAGAAGGTCGCATGACGCTGAGTCCGGAACGCTTCGCCCTGCGCCGAACCTTGCGCAACGTTCTGGCTCCCTATCGATCGCTGGCGATCGGTAAAGGCCTGCGCTTCACTTTGAAATTTGATCCAACGCTGCCGCGCTACGTCTTCGCCGACGCCCATCGCATCGGTCAGGTCCTGATCAATCTGGCGACCAACGCCCTTAAGTTTACCGATACGGGTTCTATTCGTTTCAGTTTGGAAAAAGAAATTCGCGGTGAATACGACTATCTAAAGATTTCAGTCAGCGATACGGGAGTCGGTCTGAGCCCCGAAGAGCGTTCAGGCGTATTCGAGCCGTTTTCGCAGGCCGACGCCCGAAGCGGCCGCAGCTCCGGCGGAAGCGGACTGGGCCTTTCGATCGTTCGCGAAATCGCGCTACTCGCGAACGGATCCGTGGCGGTCGGGGCCGCTTCCTCATCGGGCGCGGCAGGCGGCGGTCCGGGGGCGGAGTTCGTCGTAAGACTGGCTCTGCCCCGGGTCGCGGCGCAGTAGGCGCTTTGTACGTTTCGAATCACGCCAGAGATTGACCCACGACAAACATTGACTCAAGAATCAATTGACGCGCCCCGACTCCGGAAAACATTGACACCAGAGTCAATATTTTCGCTATTTTTAATTCAGGAGCCAGACCTATGAAAACAATGGAACGCATGATCCCGTGGTCCGAAGAACACAAGATGTTCCGGGAAATGTCGGCGGAATTCTTCGACAACGAAGTCGCCCCGAACCACGAGCAGTGGGAAAAAGACAAACGCACCCCGCGATCGATCTGGACCAAAGCCGGCGAACAGGGCATTCTATGCCCGAATTTTCCCGAAGAATTCGGCGGTTCGGGCGTTGACTTCTTATATAACGCCATCGCCATCGAAGAAGGTTCGCGCGTAGGAAACAGCGCGTTCATGTTCAGCCTGCACAGCGACGTCATCGCTCCGTATGTGCTGCACTACGCGAACGACGAACAGAAGAAACGCTGGTTGCCCGGCATTATCTCCGGTGAAAAGATTCTGGCGATCGGTATGACCGAACCCGGCACCGGATCGGACCTCGCGAATATCACGACGACCGCCGAAGACAAGGGCGATCACTATGTGTTGAACGGCGCGAAGACCTTTATTTCGAACGGCCAGATCTCCGATCTGGTGATCACAGTCGCGAAGACTTCCGACCGCGGCATTCACGGCATCAGCCTGCTCATGGTCGAAGAAGGCATGAAGGGTTTCAACCGCGGCCGCAATCTGGATAAGATCGGTCTGCACGGTCAGGACACCTCGGAACTGTCCTTCGAAGACGTAGTCGTTCCCAAAGAGAACTTAATCGGCAAGCAGGGCCACGGTTTTCGTTATCTCATGAGCGAGCTGCAGCAGGAACGTCTCGTGCTGGCCATCGCCAATATGCGTTCCGCCGAAGAGACGCTCAAACAAACCATCGAGTACGTAAAAACCCGTCAGGCTTTCGGCAAGTCGATCGGTAAATTTCAGCACATTCGCTTTAAGCTGGCGGATATGGCCACCGAGCAGGCCGGCGCGCGCGCCTTTCTGGATCAGGTGATGCTGGCGCACAGCCAGGGCAAAAAAGGCATGATGGTCCAGGCGTCCCAGTGCAAACTGATGTGCTCGGAATTGTTGAAGCGCCACGTCGACGAATGCCTGCAATTCTTCGGCGGCTACGGTTATATGATGGAATATCCCATCGCCCGCGCCTATCTGGACGCCCGCGTGCAGACGATCTACGCCGGAACCTCCGAAATCATGCGCGAGATTATCGCAGGGGGCGGACTCGGCCTTTGAGGCGAGTCCGAGCCCGAGCTCTGACCGAGCGAAGCGAGGACAGAGAGCAGGAGGCGGTCTCGGCCTTTAGGCCGGGAACGCCGAAGGCGGCCGAAAGCAAGCCGATGACGCCCCACATTCTGAAACCCCCGCCCCTGCCGCGGGGACGGGGTTTCGACTTCTCAATCACTTACTGATTCAGTCGAATCGCTTTCACCTCAAGCGCTGAATCACATCGTTCGACTGAACGCCCCAGACGTCGCCGCTCTGACCGATGGATACGTGTTTCAGCGAATTATGAAACAATTGATCCCATCCGCTGCCGTTGTAGCGATATATATTGTTGCCCGCGTTTGTGCCCCAGACTTCGCCGTTCGCGCTGATATCCACCTGCTTGAGTAATCCTGGAATGGTCGTCCAGGTATTGCTTCCGCTGTTGTAACGCCGAATCACATCGTTGGTCTGAACGCCCCACACGACGTTGTTCTGGCCGACCGAGACGTATTTCAGCCCGCTGGTAACTTGCGTCCAGGTATTGTTACCGTTGTAACGATACACGTTGTTGGACGAATTTACGCCCCAGACCTGGCCGCCGGCACCGACTTCCACCATTTTGAGTTTTCCGGCGATATTCGTCCAGGTATTGCTGCCGCTGTTGTACCGCCGAATATTGTCGTTGGGATCGATAGCCCAGACCACGTTGTTCTGTCCGACCGAAACGTGTTTGAAGTTGCCGGGCTTTTGGGTCCAACCGCTGCCGTGATAACGGTAAATATTGTTGTTGGAGTTCACGCCCCAGACTTCACCGCCGAAACCCACCGAGATTTGTTTCAGAAATCCGGGGACCGTATCCCAGGTCCCTTCGGTGATGATCATGCTCGAAGCTTTATCGTTGAAGCTCCCCACCCAGGGGGTATCCGCGTGGTATGTGCGACTATCGCCCTCGTAATTCGCGTGTTCGTACAGAGTAACCGTATACCCGACGGGGACCCGTAGCGATGACAGTTGATCGTTCCAGTTTACCGGACTCTGGGTGAAATTCGGATACTCGCCGGGCCCGAATTGCCGCTCCAGGACGGCATAATTCGCGTCCCGGTACAGACGGACCTTCGCGGGCGTCGACTGACCGGGCAACAAATCGAGCGAGATGCTGATTTTGTTTTCGGCCTGTCCTTGAAAATAGACTTTGCGATTATCGGCGTCGATGGTCGTTCGCCAGTGATAACGCGCTCCATTCTTCTGTTGCCATGCAACAAGCTGGTTGTTGCTGTTATAGGCGGCGATCGCCATCGCGGTGCGATTGTCGAAATTCGAGAAGGCCCAGTACTTCAAACCTTTGTATATCAGCACATCGCAGGTTTTCGCGCTCTGGAAGGTATCGGGACCGAGCTTACAGGACAGATACCAGCCGGACGCCGGAGCCGCCGGCGCATTGACCGGATCGATGTGCTGGACCTCCGCGCTGACTGTATTCGACAGGCGGCGATAATTCGGACCCTGCCCCGGAGTATTCCAGGGGATAGGCGCCCCGGTATGCGGATTCATGCAATTGCCTCGCGCGCTGCAATAGCTGCGGCCGTCGTTCTGAGCGCACTGCCTCGGGCCAGTAACCTGATAGTGTTGGCCTCCGCTGCAGGTGCGATCAACGGTATAACAATGCTGCAGTTGCGTGCAGCGCTTCGGCGGCTCCACCAGATAGCTAAAAATCTCCGTGAAAATATCGTCGGAACCGATACCGAAGCGAACGTTGGGCACGCTTTCAAACTCGATGCGATGCTCGCTCTGGGGTTCCGGTCCGACGATTTCGATTTCGCCGCGATACCCGTTCGAGAGCGTCTCGTTAATGACAATGGATTTGACTTTGCTTTCCCAATTGCCCATACCGGATTGGGTCAAATCGTCGCCCATCGCAGGCCAGACCGGCAAAATCGAGCCCGTGTAGTTCGTATTCGAGTACACAATGGCTACCGCGTTGTTCTGACTGGATACAGAGACCGAATATTTAACGCCGAAGCCGAATAATTCGTCAGCGTTCGCCCAGAGAAGATTCTCATTATTGGGAGCGTTGTATTTATAGCCGCTCCCCCCGGCGTCGGTGACTGTTAGATTCGTTCCGCCGCGCACGTATACAGACTTCACTCTGCCCTGCCAGCTCGAAGGCAGGGTCGCAGACGCGCTGCTTGCGCCATTTGTGACCCAGATTGGATAAGATTCGCCGCCCAGGTTATAATCCTTATACAGCACCGCGACGAGATTCTTACCGGAGTTGTTGGTGAATATCGCCTCGGCGGCGTTCGCCTGCAGCCCGGGGGCTGGCTGTCCGATGATTCCAAGCACCGCGCTTTCGACTGCGTCGCCCGACTGAGATTCCGCCACGCACGAAAGAACGGACGTGCAGAATATTATACCGCCGACGAGAGCGAACAATCGTCTCGCGATCACGCGTTCCTTGATTGATGTTAAAATGCCCATGATGTTTTCTTCCTCCAGGCCGAATTACATGTATCCGGTCTTCCTGGAATGTGGTTCGCGGTGCTCCGCGCCCTGTTTATAAATCATTCTCCAGACCAGATAGCCCGCACACCTGGAGCAAAATAACTGTCCGTCAATTTCATTTGTCGCTCCGGCCTTTTAAACCGTAAAACATTCCAATAGTTAGAATGATCTATATTCACCAACTATGAGAATCCGCACGAACCCCGAACCCGGCGAATGCCCGCCGATTCTATAGCGTCCGATGTCCGCCCCGACGCCAGCCTTCGTTGCAATACGACTGGCCGCTCTTAGAGCTTTCGCTTCACCGGCGCCCACAATCCACAGCAAAAAAACTCGCCAGCAAAGTCATACATCCGTATGATGGGGCGTGTCGCTCTCGTCCATACCGCCGGATTCCCCCGACTCCCATGCGAACTCTCCGACGCTTCCCGTCCCTCCCCGCGAATTCTGCGAACGGATCATGCAAACCGCGCGCGAGGCCGCTCAATTCGGCGAGGTTCCCGTCGCAGCGATGATCTGCGAGTACGACGACGCAAGCGGCGATTGGAACGAAATCGCGTGCAGCCGCAATCGCATCGTGGAGCTGAGCGATCCGACGGCTCACGCGGAAATGCTCGCTCTGCGATCCGCGTGCGAGATCCAGAAATCCGAACGACTGAGAAACGCGGCGTTGATCGTGAGCCTCGAGCCCTGTATGATGTGTACCGGCGCGCTCGTTCTGGCCAGGGTGGACCGTATCTACTATTTCGCACCTACGGAAAAAGGGGCGGGTATGGCGGAGCTACTGGAAGCGACCAGGGGCAGCGCGTATCGAATGAATCATTATCCGGAATTCATCGCGCTGGATGAGTATCGCGAAGGGTGCGCGCAATTGCTGCGCAGCTTCTTTCACGAAAGGCGAAGCTGAGAGATTCGCGCGATGCAGGCTTTTACTTGCTCTGTTTTCGCTTCCGGCGCAAGATAGTCTGAATGCGCGCCCTGTTGCCGACATTGATTTTAGCAGTTTCGATACTGGGTTCGACGGCTTGCGTGGAGTTCCAGTGCAACGAGACCGACATCACCTGTAACGCCGGGATCTCGTTCTCGTATCTGGCTTTCGTAAATGCGTTTTGCGCGCAGTTAGACTGGCGAAACACCGAATCCAAATGCTGGCCGGTGTATTCCGCGGCCCTCCAGTCGGCGCAGGCCGCCGGCGATTGCGGGGCGCCCTCGGTCAATTTGATCGGCCCGACTTTCGGTCTCACCCAGAAATGGGCGGGCGGGGTGCTGGCCACGGACGGCAATATTTACGGCATCGTTCAAAACCGGGCGACCGCGCTGCAGATCAATCCGGCCGCGGGCACCGCCGGCGACGTCGGAGCGACGATCAGTCCCATGAACGGCTGGCGCGGCGGCGTACTTTCGCACAACGAAAAGATCTACGCGTTCCCCTCGTCGACGAATCTCGCGATTCTGGAATACGATCCGGCCACTTTGACTTCGGTCCAATTTTATACCGGCACCGGCGCGGGGCCACCCATGCGGGGCGGCGCCGTCGCGCCGGACGGAACGATCTACTCCGTTCCCGACGCTTATACCTCCGTCCTGAAGATCGACCCCGGCACGCGGACGGTGACGGAGATTCCGGTCGGGGCGAGTGGCTGGCGCGGCGCGGTGCTCGGGCCGACGGGTCTGATCTACGGAGTGCCCACGGTCTCGTCGGATATTCTCGTGATCGATCCGCGCGATGATTCCATTCGCACGATTCCCACGGGCTTTTCCGGCTATACGGGAGCGGTGGTGACCGCGAGCGGTCTGATCTATATGATTCCGTCCAGCGCGACGGCGGTGATGGTCTTTAACCCGTTCACCGAAACCGTCGCGACCTTTGGCTCCCTGGCGGTCGGAGCGGAAAAATGGGTGGGTGGAGCGCTCGCTCCGAACGGCAAAATCTACGCGCCGCCCGGCTCCAACGGCGCCGATATGATCCTGATCATCGACCCGGCGACGAATACCACATCCCTGCTCCCCTCCGGGCTCGGCGGGAGCCAGCGCTGGTGGGGCGCGGTCGCCGCGGAAAACGGCCGCGTCTATGCAATACCCTTTAGCGGGACCAGAGTACTGGAAATCGACACCTGCTCGAACGGTCGGCTCGACCGCAATGTCTTGCTGTCCGGATTTTTCAACAAGTTCTGATTCACCGTTCTTCGTGTACGCAGCGCAGCACGGCCATCGCGGCCAGAATCCTGAGCGATTCTTTGCTCGCCGATGCGCGGACGCGCGCTTTTCATGACTAACAGATATGGATTCTCTTACTCAGATCGTCCTCGGAGCCGCCGTGGGCGAAGCAGTCGCCGGCCGTCGCGCGGGCAACAGAGCCATCGCCTGGGGGGCGCTGGCCGGAACCATACCCGATCTCGACATCTTATTTAATCCGCTGCTCGACCAGGTCGACCAGCTCGCCATGCACCGCGGCCTCAGCCACTCGTTCGTTTTCGCGGCGCTGGGCGCTCCGATCTTCGGCTGGGTCGCGCGCCGCTTCAACCGCAAGACCTCGGACGGCGCGACTTTCCGCGACTGGACCCTCGTGGGTTTCTTCGGATTTTTAACGCACATCATTCTTGACTATCTTACGATATACGGCACGCAGCTCTTTCGACCGTTCAGCGATTATCCTGCGGCGCTCGGCACGCTCTTTATCATCGATCCATTGTATACGGTTCCACTGGCGCTCAGTGTGCTCGCAGCGATGGTCTTCGCCCGCTCCGATTCGAGGCGACGCTTCGTAAATCGCGCGGGCCTCGCGCTGAGTTCGGTGTACATTTTGTTTTCGATCGTGGCGAAATTTCAGGCGGTCGACGTTTTCGAACGTCAGCTGGCGGAGCAGAATAAACCATACGATCGGCTCTTCGTCGCGCCCATGCCGTTGAATACGATGCTCTGGATGGCGCTCGCGGACGACCCGCAGAACGATCAAATGTGGGTCGGCCTCTATTCGTTTTTCGATAACGCGGACGCGGGGCCGATTGTATTTCGCGCGATTCCGAAGAATTCGCAATATATCGCCGGAGCGGAAGACTCGCGAGCGGTCGCACGGCTGCTCTGGTTTTCGCGCGGTTTTTATACGGTCCAGGAAAACCCGGAAGGCGGCCTGAGCTTTAACGATTTGCGCTTCGGCAGATCGGACGGCTGGTTAACAGACCAGGGCGATTATATCTTCGTCTTCGATCTGGAGGAATCAGCGGCGGGTTCCGGCAATTTCGTAAATTTCAACCGACGCCAGCCGCAATTCGAGCTGAGCGAAGAGCGCCTTTCTAATTTATTTCAGCGAGTGAGCGGAGACCGCGGCGCGGAAATACACGCCGCGGCCCGCCTGGCCCGCGAAGCGCGCGGCGCGATCGGGAAAACAAAAAACGACTGTCCGAATGCCGGCGATGGTCAACCCCCGCAAACCGCCCGCGCGGCGATCCAGGGCTGCTCCTGACGATCTGTGGATATCGGCCGGCCTTCGAATTTCAGGCTCAGCGTGCAACGAATCGATCGACGGCGCTCAGCAAAACATCCTTGAGGATCGGTTTGCTCAAATGCGCGTCGCAGCCGGCTTCTTCGCTGCGACGCACGTCAGCCGAAGTCGCGTTCGCCGTCAGAGCGAGAATCGGCGTAGCGCTCAGTTGACGCGCGGCTTCCAGTTGCCGAATCTTACGTGTGGCCGCGTAGCCGTCCATGCGCGGCATTTGAATATCCATCAAAATCAGATCGTATTGGACGATCGCTTCGTCGCCCCCCGTCGCCGTATCGAATTTTTCAACGGCCTCGAGACCGTCCGCCGCCAGATCCAGCACATAGCCGTCGCCTTTCAGGAAAGCCCGAATCAGCAGTCGATTGTCGTCGTTATCTTCGGCGAGCAGAATGCGCACGGGGCTTGCCTGCGACTCCGGGGCCGGCGCGTCGGATTTCGCTTCAACCCCGGTCTCGCTTGTAGTCGGCGGCGGCGTTTCGCTTTGAGGTGCGAAGGGCGGGGCCGGCAATAAGACGATGAAACAGCTGCCTTTTCCCGAATCCGGAGTGGTATGAAAGACTTCGCCGCCCATCAGGTCCACAAGCTTCTTCGTAATCGCCAGGCCAAGGCCCGTGCCTTCGAAGCTGCGCGAATCGGAAGAGTCCACCTGGGTGAAACGTTCGAAAATCTCTTCGACCCGCCCTTCCGGAATTCCCGGACCGTCGTCTTCCACTTCGAAACGCAGCGTCGACGCGCCGCCCGGATCTTCGGTCAGGCGCAAACTCACACGCACGCGTCCGCCACCGCCCGCGAATTTGACCGCGTTGCCGACCAGGTTGATTAACACCTGATTGATGCGATCGGGATCCCCGAGAAAACAGGACGATTCTTCGATCTCGATTTCGCGTACAATGCGCAGGCCCCGGTCCCGGGCCTGAATCTCCAGGATGTCCGCGACCTCAGACAGCAACCCCGCCGGCGCGAACGGGATGCGGGCCAGTCGGGTCTGGCCTTCTTCGAGACGCGAAAAATCGAGCACCTGGTTGATTAATCGCAGCAGGTTTTTGCCGGCCCGATTCAGAACCGTCACGTACGATTCGCGCTCCGCGCTGGAGATATCGCCGTCGCGCAAGAGCTCGGAAGTGCCGATGATCGCATTCAGCGGCGTGCGAATCTCGTGACTCATGGTCGCCAGGAAATCCGACTTCGCACGATTCGAATCTTCGGCTCGATCCCGCGCTTCGGCGAGCTGGTCGCGCGACGAGCGCAGCTGCCGCGTGCGATACGCAACGCGTCGTTCCAGATCCCGCGAAGACTTCTCGATGCTGATAAACGAGCGCGAAAAGCGCCGCGAAACCGCGAGGGTCTGCGTGAGCACGAAACCGAAGAGCCCCAGGGGCAGCAGATCCAGGCCCGCCCAATGACCGCGATCGTACAGGATTTTGTAAATCATGCCGGGCACCAAACACAGCAGACTCAGGATGAACAGCACAGATTCGTTTCGCCGGCGCACAAAAGCCACGGCGACTACGGCGATCAAATAGACTCCGCTCAGGACAGCGGTTATTTCTAAAAATATCGACTGCGCCACATAGAATTTCGGCGCCGCAACCAGAGTAATCGCCAGGAATCCGGAAGCGACAATCTGCAGCGGGCGCGTCATCCAGGGCGTGACTTCGCGGGGAAAGAAACGATGAAAGTGTTCCAGTGCGAGGATCACCGCCATAGCGAAAGTCGCGTACGTTAAGCGATGCAATAGATGCCAGGGAATATCCGGAGAAATATGATCGATGTAGCGCTCGTCGTCGATCAAATGCCGGAAGGCGATAATCAAACAAAAAACGCCCAGCATAACCGGAGCCCGCTCCACCCGACTCAACAGATACAATCCCAACTGCGAAATTCCGAGAATCAACAGTCCCCCGATTAAGAACAGATCGAAGGCGAGGCGCGCTTCGCGTTCGCCGCGAATATTCGCTTCGGTTCCGAAAAACAACGAGGTCGGAATTCCGCCGCGTAGATGATGGTGATTGGAAATATGGAGAACCAGATCCAGAATCGGTTCGTTCACGACCAGCGTCTGCAGAATGATTCGATAGTCGGGCGTGGCCTCGGCGGCGGTACGGGCTACGACGCCGACGCTGACGATTTCGGAGCCGTTTGCATACAGGCGGTACGCCGTATAAATGCGCCGAAAACGCAGGGCGTAGATCGCCCCGTTGCCCGCCTGCCGCAAGCGCTCCGGGTCCATCAAGATCCGCAGGCGATAGGTCGCGAAACCGTCGCCGCCCAGGACCGCGCCGTCCAGGATGCGCCCGTTCCATTTGCCCGGCACCGCCATACGCGTCGCGCCAGGCAAACCCGTGTCGTCGCTCTCGAGATCAGACCGGGCGGAGGCCTGCGCAAAAGCCGCGGGCGGTACAAATCGGCGCCAGTAGAAATCCCAATCGCCGTCCAGTTCGACCGGTCCATCCCGCTCAAAGTCCCAGTCGCGCAGATCGATCACGCCGTTTACAACCCGGGGGGCGTTCGGCGCAGAGGACTGGCCGGCGGGAACACAGGATGCGAATCCAAGCAGGACTACGAGCAGGGACGCCGCAGCCGATAGGGAACGAGAAAAGGACGCATCAGGATGGTTTGTACCGCACCGGAGTTCCACGCCCGCTCATGATGGACGGGAAATCCGAAACCGTCTATCACAAAGCAAGCGCGCCCAGAGCGCCCCGGACGGATCGGTCCCGCCCAAACTTGCATACCGCGGACCCCGCTGGATTTGCGCGACAGCTAAAGATTCATCTGAAATAAATGTTTGCCAGAGATGCATATGATATATATGTTTACCATGAGAGATACATATGACCCAGGCAACACAGGAACGCAAAGACTCCGTTTCGCCCGAAGCGATTCGCGAACTGGTCGATCAATTCTACGAACGCGTACGGGCCGACGATTTGTTGGGTCCGGTTTTCGAAACTCACATCTCGGATGGGTGGGGACCGCATCTGCAAAAGATGTATGGTTTCTGGGAAACCGTACTACTCGGTGTGTCCCGCTACAAGGGTTCCCCTCTGGCAACCCATGCCGCCATTCCAGGTCTGACTGAAAACCACTTCGAACGCTGGCTGGCGATATTCGCCGGAATCGCGCGCCGGACGCTGCCGCCCGACGCCGCCGAACGCGCGTCCCTTCAGGCGATGGGCATGGCGGCCGGCATGAGTCGTAGACTGCAGTTGAAAAGAACGGCAACGGACAGCGCGTAAAGGCGGTCTTGCATTCAGCTTACTACTTTTTCAGACTACGCTTTGCGAACGCTGATGTACGCGGGAGTCCGCGGTTCGCAGTTGAGCACCATCGACGAAATCGCCGGCGCCTACGGAATTTCGCGCAGCCATCTGACGAAGGTCGTACATTTTTTGGGCGAATGCGATCTTCTGGAAAATATTCGCGGGCACGGCGGCGGCCTGCGATTGAAGTCGCGACCCGAAGATATCCGCCTGGGAGAGCTGGTGCGGCAAACCGAGCAAAATCTCGATCTCGTCGAATGCTTTCAGCAGCCGGAGAACGCTTCGCGCGGCAATTGCCGTATCGCTGGAAGCTGCGTCCTGCAGGGCGCGTTGCATACGGCCCTGGAAGCGTTCTTCGCCGTTCTGGACGACTGGACGCTCGCAGATCTACTGGCGCCCAAAACAGCGCTCGCGCGAGATCTGGGGTTGCGGATATGAACGCTCCGCGCCGGCTGGCGACGGAAGAATTGCAGCTGCGCTTGAGCAGTATCGTTCAGACCGAATCCGATGCCATCATCACCTCGGATGAATCCGGACGCATCCGCTCCTGGAATCCCGGCGCGCAGCGACTCTTCGGATACGAAGAGGCCGAAGTGCTGGATCGCGATCTTACGATTTTGATCCCGCAACGTTACCGCGACTCTCATATCGCCGGTATGCGCAGACTGAGCGCCGACGGAGCCCCGCGAGTGCTGGGACGCGCAATCGAAGTCCACGCAATCGAAAAGGGCGGCGGCGAATTTCCGGTCGAACTGACTCTGGGCATGTCGATTCACGAAGGCCGGCACTATTTCAGCGCGATCATTCGCGATATTACGCGACGCAGGGCGGCCGAAGAAACCATCGCGAAGCAGAATCGTATGCTGTCAGACGAGATGGAGCGCAATAACCGATTGCTCGAAAATATTCTGCCGCTGGACGCGATCGAGGAACTCAAGGCGAGCGGGAAATACGCGCCGCGTTATCTGCCCGAAACCACAGTGCTCTTCGCCGATTTACATTGCTTCACTGGTATCGCTGAAAGCTCGACGCCGCAGAAGCTGGTCGACAGGCTGCACGAACTCTTTTCCGCTTTTGATGAAGCGGCGCGCGCACACGGCCTGGAAAAGATCAAGACCATCGGCGACGCCTATATGTGCGCGGGCGGACTGCGCGGAGAAGCGAACGCCGCCGTCGCAGTCGGGCGCTGCGCAGTGGACATGCAGCGCATTATGCGCCGCCGCTTCTCGCAATGGAAGCTGCGCATCGGTATTCACTGCGGTCCGGTGGTCGCGGGGATCGTCGGCCAGTGGAAGTACACTTACGATGTATGGGGAGACACGGTGAATATCGCCTCGCGGATGGAGTCGGCCGGCCTGGCCGGGGGGATCAACGTTTCCAGAGCGGCCTGGGAGAAAATGAGACATCGCTTCGCGTTTCGCGACCGGGGAGAGCGGCCGGTTCGCGGGAAAACCACGAAGATGCGAATGTATCTGATGACCGGCGTACGCAAACGCGGGTCGGAGTAATTGGGGCAAACCGGGGCGGCGGAGTCGCCCTCCGAAGGGAACGATTCGCCTTCGGCCGGGTCCCGTGCCGTCCAGCTGATTTCAGGAGATTGACCGCTGATTCCAGGCTATCAGGGAATCGCTTGACCGGTGCGCCCGGCCAAAAATCCTGCTCGGGTCTTCGTTGATTGGGCTCCGATCGAGCCTGCGACGATGGTCTCGAATGGAGAGGTGTCCGAGTGGCTTAAGGTGCTTGCTTGGAAAGCAAGTGTAGGGTCAAACCTACCGGGGGTTCGAATCCCCCCTTCTCCGCAGAAAGAAACGACTTCGAACAACGTAACGTCTGTTCACCTCCCGCGATGTGCTCGGGGTGGCTGAAGGGGCGGTTGTTCGGACTCGGTTGCCGAACCGCACGAATCAAACCTCCGGATTTCCAGCCTTTGCCGCGATTCCGGGGCGGTGTGAGCGCCAGAAAAATCCCATCGTCCGCCAGGAACGAGAAGGGTTCGCGCCAGTCGAAAATCGCGGCGTCGCCGTCCACATAGACCGCTCGCCCAAGTTTCTGAAGTATCCCGGCCTTCGCCGCCGGACCCCGCGCCGCCAGAAATTTTTCCGGGACGGATCGCAGTGTGTCGATGGCTTCTATTATAGAGTCATTCAGGCGAAAATCGTCGGCCCGGAGGCTTTCGCGTTGTAGTTCCAGGGTTTCTATTTCAGCCTGCAATTCGCGTATTGCATCCAAAACCCGCTTGCCCGCGCCGCCCGATTCTGTTGCGTACTGACGATACAGGCGGCGTATTTGTAGTTCAAGGCTTTCGACTTTCAATCGTATGTATTTCTGGTCTGATTTGTAGTTCTTTTCCTGCTGATTCTGCGGGCCTTCGAAGAGACGGCGGATTCGCGTCACAAAATCCCCGTCGAAGCGGAACTCGTGGATGGCCGTTTCGATCATCTGCAATAGCTCGGGTTCGGAGATATAGCGCGTTTGCTTGGAGCCAACGCAACGGTGTTTGTAATATACGTAGTTGCCCCGCCCGCTTTTGCCTTTTTGATGATCGGGGGTGAACAGGTTGCGATCGTCCGGGCAGTTCGCGCAGCGAAGGAATCTGGCGTAGATCGCAGGGTGGGATTGTTTCTTTAAGCCGACGGCTTGCGTTGCAATTTTCTTTTTGCGTTTGAGCCAGCGATTGCGGTCGTAATAAGTTTGCGGTTCGAGGCCGAGCGGGTGAACGTTTTTGCCGTGATCGTCGAAATGACTCCGATAGATCTTGCCGCGCCATTGAAATTCGCCGTGGTATTCGTAGCGCTGAGTCAGCAACTTGTAAAGGTTGCCTTTCGTCCACGTCTTGCCGGATTGATTTCGGATTTCGCGTTTGTTCAGGTGTTCGACGAATTCTGGCAGCGTGTAGTCGCCGTGGTCGAAAGTATCGAAGATGTAGCGGAGGGTCTTTTCGTGGCGCGGATCGATTTCGTAGATCTTCTTGTGACGATCGTATAGGAAACCCCACGGCGCTGAGCCCGGCTTGATGCGCCACGCCAGTTTCTTCTGATGGCCTTCGCTAATGCGCCAGCCGAGATTGTCGGTCTCGTGTTTGCCGATGACTCCCTGCACGAGATAGGACATTACTATAGAAGGATGTGTCTTTTCGTCGAGCGTGATGCCGAGCGCATAGAATACAAAAGCGATGCCCGCGCGGCGCGTTTCGTCAATACGGTTGATGTCCGGTAGGTTTCGCGCCGCGCGGGTGGCGTCTTTGAAATAGATACGGTCGCCGGGCTCGAAAAAGGTTCGTGCACACTGTAACATGAACTGGAACCAGGGGCGCTCGGCTTTGGACGCGCTTTCTATGAACTGGAAGTTGTAGACTACTTCGCAACCGTCGCGGGAGGCGGTGGACATGCCCATTTCGTTCTGATATGCGAGGCTCGTGCCGTCTTCCTGGCTCGCGCTGGAGACGCGATCGACGGTGAACGCGCAGGGTCGGCCAGATTCGCGGGAGGCAGCGACGCTGCATTGGATTTTTTCAAGGATTTCGGCTTGGGTTCGAGCGGTCAGGGTTTTTGGGCGCATGGAAATAGTGTACGCCGGGGTTGGTTTTTGGCAATTGGATTTAGTGATTTTTTGAGATTGACTGTCACCTGACTGGGGGACAGGGAATCCTACTGATGCCCAAATGCGGGCTGTCGGTCAAAAAGTTCCCCTGTAGATCCTGACAAGCATTTCGACAGAGGCAAAAAGGATAAGATTTTGTGATATCAATCCCAGAGCGCATAAACGACTTATTAAACAAAAGCCAGAGCCATTCAGGCTTCACCCTCGGCAGCCTTGCAAATTTCTCTACATGGATAGAAGACAACAGCACAGTCTTCTTCCCAGACTACACAGACCACGGACCGACCCACCTAAATGAAGTCCTAGCGAGCGCCGACAGCCTAATTTCTGACAGTAGTTGGAAGCATTTAACGCCAGACGATGCCTCGGCATTGGTTATCTCAGTATTGCTCCACGATTGTTCGATGCATCTTTCTGAAGATGGGTTCTACTCCTTAATAGAGGGTCAATATGAACCGATCCAATCTCGCTATCTTCAAAACGACCCATTGTGGGAAAACCTCTGGCAAGACTACTTAGCAGAGGCCAAAAGATTCAGCGCGAATCAGCTAACAAAGATTTTCGGCGACACTCAACCAGTGCGAAACATTCCGCCAAGCCCTCTCGACTTAACGAAGAGAGATAGGTTATTGATTGGCGAATTTGTCCGGCGCCACCACGCGAGACTTGCACATGAGATTGCAATAAACGGTATCCCCGGCCCAGAAGAAGAAAGACTACGTCTGAACCCGTTCTCACCAGAGCATTTAGATCTATTCGGCTTTATTGCCAGGTCTCACAACATGGACCTGAGACTTGCAGTTGACTGCTTTGATCGAAACAAGCGCCGAGTTCATTTAAACATTCACACCCCTTTCATCATGATTGCACTTCGAATCGCAGACTATATTCAGATCCATTCTCAACGAGCCAACAAAGATTTGCTCAAAGTCAAAGCCCTAGTCAGCCCAATCTCAAGAGGCGAATGGAAAAAACATCACTCAATTCTTGAAATAAATCAGGCCCATGATGATCCGGAAGCACTCTATATCGACGCAGAGCCCGCTGATCCAGTAGTTTTTGAGTCCCTTCGACATCTGTTCCAAGACATACAAAGGGAACTAGACATATCTTGGTCTGTCCTGGGAGAGCTCTACGGTCGAGTCCAACCCTTACAGGACTTGGGAATCGCGGTGCGACGAATACGCTCATCTCTTGACAACATTGATCTATTCGTAAAATCGAAATCGCCTGCCTATATCCCGAAAGTCCTGCGATTTCGCACCGCACACTCAGAAATAATGGATCTCTTAGTAGCCCCTCTATACGGTAACGATCCAGCAATAGGCATCAGAGAACTCATCCAGAATGCGGTCGACGCATGCATCGAAAGGCGTAATCTTATAGCTAAAAATGTACTCAGCGATTCGCCGCCGCCAGCAGATGAAATCACAGTCACGATCTCTAATAACAAGGAATCAGGATGTGCCGTTCTGGTTGAAGACTTTGGAATCGGAATGACCCTGGACACGATAGAAAACTACTTTCTGAATATTGGAGCCTCGTTCAGGAACAGTGACGTATGGAAGAGAAATCATGAAACGGATGGGCATGCAAACATTCATCGAACTGGCCGCTTCGGAGTCGGCCTACTCGCCGCATTTCTACTTGGGAACAGGATACATGTAAAGACTCGACACGCGAAAAGCCCAAGAGACCGAGGCATCAGCTTTACCTGCGAAAAGGGCGGTAAAGACATCATCGTTACGCACTGCGATTTTCGAGTCGGCACTCAGATATCAATCGAAATAGATGAAGAAACCTTCGGAGAGCTCCAAACCGATAAGTACGCATGGGATTGGTATTGTTTATCAGAGCCAAAGGTCACCAGAACGATACGCGAATCTACCAGCGCTACTTTGACGCAGCAAACGACTGTGCCAGAGTGCAACGCAGACATATCCGGCACAAAATGGATAAGAATTCAAGCTGCAGGATTCGATGACGTAATCTGGAGCTTCGAATACAGCACCAAACGCAGATTCAACGACCGGAACTTCCTAATTTGCAATGGCATTCGAATATACGAACACTATCTCTCCCTCAAACTGGAGATTTCTCCCCCACTAAACATCATCGAAGTAGAGACACCAAGCATGGTAGTTTTTGATCCCGACGGAAGACTACCAATAAACCTGCAGCGAAGCAAACTTTCCGGAAAGCTCCCATTCCGGGACGAACTAAGAAAAAGCGTCGCAGAGTACATTGTACGAGGTATCGATTCAATTTTCCGAACCGAGCGCGTAGAACGCACGAATAGCTTCCTCAGCCTCATGAACAATCCGAATATACCTGGCCTAACAAAGCACTCTGCTTCCTACAAAGACACAGCCCCTTTTCTAATCAGCAACAACAAACTATATCCAGTTGACCTCCAAATAATTTCAGATCTTAAACCTGCCTATATTCTTGTCGACCCGGCACTGCTTTCCGCGGACAGAGGTGCATACACATCGCACACACTCATGAAAGAGACCGAACACTATCTTCTTTCAGACGGTGTATCCGATACCAAAGGAAGTAGAACACAATTTGTAAGAGAACATCTTGGTTTTAACACTGGATACCCAACAAGACACACTTTAGCAGAATGCCTTCCTATAGTAGGTCGACGAATCCTCCTACAAAAAAGGAATATACCAGAAATAGTAAGCCTCGGCAACGTGCCAAAAACCTACTGGGCCGATCTTATCAAAGAATGGGAAAACTCAGATTGGGTGATGCTCAAGCAGGGCATTCCTCCCGAATTCAGCATTCATATTGGCAAAATATCAGCCGAATTGGGCGAGTCACAGTCTTTTGGTTTCATAGTGTTATACTTAGACTGGGGCGAATTCAACTTCGACCAGTTCGGAGAAAACCTATCTCCCCTTGCAGAGGCTTGGAAGGGAACCATCCAAGTGGGAACCTAAGAATCAAACGACTCAAGCCTACAATCTTAAAATCTGCCGAACCCGAGCTGCTGAAGATGATCGAAACGGCCGTCCACGATTTCCGCTTCGCCGGAGATTTTGGAAAAAGAATCCGCCGCCTCTTCGAAGGCCCGCAGAATCAGCAGGAAAAGAACTACAAGTCGGATCAAAAGTATATCAGACTGAAAGTGGAAAGCCTGGAACTTCAAATTCGCCGCCTGTATCGTCAGTACGCAACAGAATCGGGCGGCGCGGGCAAGCGGGTTTTAGAAGCAATACGCGAATTGCAAGCTGAAATAGAAACTCTGGAACTACAACGCGAAAGCCTCCGGGCCGACGATTTTCGCCTGAACGATTCTATAATAGAAGCCATCGACACACTGCGATCCGTCCCGGAAAAATTTCTGGCGGTGTGGGGTCCGGCGGCGAAGGCCGGGATACTTCAGAAACTTGCGCGGGCGGTCTATGTGGACGGCGACGCCGCGATTTTCGACTGGCGCGAACCCTTTTCGTTCCTGGCGGACGATGGGATTTTTCTGGCGCTCACACCGCCCCGGAATCGCGGCAAAGGCTGGAAATCCGGAGGTTTGATTCGTGCGGTTCGGCAACCGAGTCCGAACAACCGCCCCTTCAGCCACCCCGAGCACATCGCGGGAGGTGAACAGACGTTACGTTGTTCGAAGTCGTTTCTTTCTGCGGAGAGGTATAAACGTGGATCGAAAAAGATCTCCGTGGAGACTGAGATCGCCGGCCATATTAGGTTGATGTTCCGCTTCTGGAAAGCGGGCATTTCGCTCAGTGCCTGATGTGGTTACAAATGCGGAGCATTTGGCGAGGTGGGCGGCTCAGGAAGCGTCCGCCCGGCGGCGGCCTCGCACAAGGAGTCCATTTGCCTGTGAATCCGGGCGCCCTCCTTTATGGATCGGCCAAATTGGCTGGACGCCGCGAGCTGTGGGGGAAGCCTTTCAGGCCGGCCAGCTCGTCAAATGCGTATACTTTGTGGTTACAATTTCAACCCTCGGATATTCAACAATCGGGAAAGACAATCGGGAAACCCGCAAACATCATCTGGTACGTTATTAGCTCCTGATACAAAAAACCCCGGGTCAAAAACGTCCCGGGGTTTTGCAGATTCAATCCGTGAATTTCAACTGGCTTCGCGTAAATCGTCGCCAGCAGCCTCCAGATAACCAAGTTTTAACAGATTTTCGTCCCAGATGTTCGCGCGAGTCTGTAGCGTATTCATTTGCTCCATATCAATCAGAACCAACTCGCGCCCGTTGTTCACCGGGAATCGAGTGTAAACGTAACACGTCTCGCCGGTTAATTCGCAGTGCCAGACCACCGCTCGCCAGGACGATCCGTCCGAATTGCATTCGAATCCTATTTCAAAGACGCGCGAAATCTCGTCGCCCATGTCTTCGACTCGCATGACGCGCAGATAGTCCGTAACGCCCAAACCAATTTTTCCAATATATTCGATAACCAGAAGCGGATGCCCGCCGTTGCCGATGCGAATCGGCCGCTGCTTCAACTGCGCGAATCCGCCGTTTTTCTCAATGATCGCCTGAACTGTTTGCATACGTATTCCTCCATGTTTGCTGCAATTTCTTCCATTTGTCTATAGATCTGTTTTCACTTTCAATCTTCCGCCGCCGCGTCGCTGGAGAGCCGTCGACGGAAAAACGTCCGCCCCAAGATCTTTCGCGATCAGGCCGCGAAGATAAGCGGAGACGTTTTTGTGTTTCGCCTTGATGATTTCGAGTGTCAGCAGCGGCATCTGAACCTTGAATGACCGCAGCTGAGCTATTTCAGAAGCGCAGATTGCGCAGCCTTCCGGATCAATCAGCCGCAGATCCTGTCCGCAGCGCGAACACGGTACCGGTGATTCGCTTTTCGCCACCGTTGATTTTAATACCGGAGAATATCCAGAGCCCGGCCAGTGATACTCAGACACGCCAACCCCCTTCGCCCCTTCTGGCTCAGACTGCGGAAAGGGTCGAGTAAGTCGAAAACACAAATCTGCAAATCCCCAGAAAGCACATGCCGTTAATGATGTTAATACATCGCTTCGCAATATCAACTCTAAAAATATCCCACACAAAAAATCCGCTTTCAAATAAGATTCAGATATATTAACATGTTTTTATTGTATATTAACATTCGGAGGCGGCAGGACTCGAACCTGCAACGGAAATCCCGTGACCTATTTTCAAAATAAGCTCCTCATCCAGCCGGATCGCCTCCCTTTATTTATATGGGGACGGTAAGATTCGAACTCACACTGTACACGTTCTGAGCGTGCTGCCTCTGCCGTTGGGCTACGTCCCCGTTTTTTGCGCCGGACAAGATTCGAACTTGCACTGACCAGGCTCTCGACCTGGGGCCTCTGCCTGTTGGGCTACCGGCGCTTTTTCGAGCGGGCGGGATTCGAACCCGCAACACACAGGGCTTAAACCCTGGTGTCTCTGCCGTTGGACTACCGCCCGTATTTCGGAGTAGGGAGGGATCGAACCTCCGCGTCTTTTACGACGACCTCGACTTAGCAGGTCGGTGCCTTACCTCTCGGCCACTACTCCAATGCGGAAGGAGAAGGATTCGAACCTTCGCATCTGTTACGATGACCACCGGTTTCCAACCGGATACCTTACCACTCAGTCATCCTTCCAATCTTACGGATGGAGCAGGAATCGAACCTGCGCGGCTTTTATGCCGGCTTTCGTTTTCGAAACGAACCCCTTACCACTCGGGCATCCATCCAATTCAAAGGGCGCACTTCGCCCATATGCGCCGCCGAGGATTTGAACCTCTCGTCTCCCAACCCTCTCGTTTAATGACTCCGGATTTACAGTCCGGCAGAGGGAAAGCGGCGCGTTTAAAAACAAAAAGCCCCTCGCGGATAATCCGGGAGGGGCTTCATCGAAACGTTAAGTTGTTTCAGGGCACTACATCGCCACCTCCCGCATGTTGCTGGAGCCATAAAGTGATAGCGATGATAGTAATTTGCCGTTCATGACTGTTGCCTTTTGTATCGGACGAAATAATTCGTCAATAGTTTTAAAAATTACTCGTATATAAAAAAGTTTTGGGCACCTTTCTTATCTCAACACGCGAAACGAATCTTTGCGTGCATTCATATTAGTAAAGTTGCTCCGGGAGGTGGATTCGAACCACCGTTAACGGATTCAAAGTCCGCTGTTCTGCCATTGAACTATCCCGGATGATATTCTGGGAAGGCGGGATTTGAACCCGCACCATACGCATTAACAGTACGCTGCCCTGCCATTGGACCACTTCCCATTATCAGAGGGGGCAGGATTCGAACCCGCGAACACCAGATTTGGAGTCTGGTAGCTTGGACCGCTCAACTCACCCCTCTATGATTCGGCGCAGCGGGATTTGAACCCACGACCCCCTGCTCCCGAAGCAGGCGCTCTCCCACTGAGCTATACGCCGGAATATGCACAAAAAAACCCCCTCAAGCATTCGCCAGAGGGGGTTTCTATTCGATATTCGTGTTAAAATCAGAATATTATACGACCACCTCCCGCGTATTACCGGAGCTTAGATTATTCTGTGGCCAGAAACTCTGTAGCGAATATCGAATCATAGTCTTCACTCAGAGAATATTAACGGAAAGGCCAGCCATGCGGTCAACCCTTTATACAGAAAAATCCAGATAATCAATAAAAATTAGCAAATCAATCCAGAATGCTTCGTCTAAATGCTCTGTTGGAGATTCTCTTGCGAAGATGAATTCGCGAATCAATTGCCTGAAATTCAGCGTTGGTTTTGCGCGCTGATGACCGGCAGAGATTTTCTATAGATAGAAGAGTTGTCCTTTGATTCGATGACTCATACAGAGTGAAGGGAGTCCGATACGCGTCAATGACAGGGCAACGAGATAGGATACGTAAACATGCGGCCTCGGCGAAATTCGGGGCGGCATCGCTTTTTCTAAAAAAGAATCCCAATTTTGTATTATTTTATTGACTATTATAACCGAGTATATATTCAGAGCAAAGACATGCAACTCAACGGCATACATAGATTTGATCTGGCCAAGAAGGCCCCTGAAATGCAGCATAACTGTGAGCGGATTTCGTTTGCAGGGAGGCCGTATTCGCCTTAGACGATGTTATTATACTGACTACGTTCAAAAGGCGAGCCTCTAAGGTTCGCCTTTTTTCGTATTTGGCCCATTTGAGGCCCTTAAAAAATGTTTCGAGGAGGTATCGGAAGATGAATCGCAATAGAAATATGTATTTATCCGCCGGCGCTATGCCGCGAGAGCGGGAACTGAGTAGTTATTTTACAATTATCAAAACAAGCCGGCGTCGTCTAACGGTCAGGACGCCACACTTTCACTGTGGAAGCCAGGGTTCGACTCCCTGCGTCGGCAGAGATGCGCCCTTAAGGTCTATATTTACAGCTATATTTAACACAAATATGATAAGAACGCCCATGAATACTATGCGAAAAATAAACGCCGTGATAACTGCGGCCGCTCAGTTGAGAGCGAAGCATTTCGATGCAGGGCATAAGATTGCCGGCTTCGTTCAGGGAGATTCTATTACGTGACGCTGAAATAGTTTCAGATAAATGTAATTGAAACCCTCCCTGGCAAACGCTGCGGAGGGTTTTTTCGTGTCTGGGACATTCTTTCGAAGGAGGTAGAAAGTGAAAAACGAGAGCGACAAGGTTAGCTAAACGCGGGTCCGGAGCTCGGAGGTTGAGCATCCGACTTTTAATCGGGTGGCCGTGGGTTCGAATCCCACCGGACCCATATCATAAACTCAGGAGGTTCGCATGAGTGAAAGTGACTTTAGAAAACACATTTGTTACCGTCGGAGAGCAGGTGTGGTCATTGCGCTGGTCTGAAAAACCAGAGAATCCGGTTCGATCCCGGGTCCGACGAAATCGCATTAGTAATGTAACGGCTAACATGCCTGGCTTCCAACCAGGTAATCAGGGTTCGAATCCCTGCTAGTGCAAAACGGGCACGTAGTGTAGAGGAAACACACCCCTAAAAACGTTTAGCAGGGGTTCCCCAAAAGGGAGGTGCAGGCAAAGCGGAACGGTGAAAGCACCGCGAAAGTGAGGCGAACCCTTTGGGTGTTTCCGTGAAGCTAAGCGAATGGGAAGGTTTGAGGATGCATCTGACAGCAGCCTGCGAAAGCGGGTGGGATAAGTGCGGGAGAAGCGCGTTTTCCAAACCCATTGTTGCATCTACGCAGGTTCGAATCCTGTCGTGTCCAAAATGCCCCGGTAGCTCCAACTGGAAGAGCGCCGTCTTTGTAAGTCGGAGGTTGCAGGTTCGAATCCGTGCACGGGGCAAAACAATGCGATGTAGCGCAGCGGTAGCGTGCCGGGCTCATAACCCAGGAAGTCGAAGGTTCGAATCCTTCCATCGCAACATACGAGTTTAGTTCAGCTGGTTAGAACGCCTGTCTTACAAACAGGAGGCCGTTGGTTCAAATCCAACAACTCGTACATGGGGACGTAGCTCAGATGGCAAGAGCGTCTGTTTTGCAAGCAGAAGGTCGTCGGTTCGAAGCCGACCGTTTCCACACATAGGGCTCTGGCTCAACGGATTAGAGCGCCTGCCTACGAAGCAGGAGATTACGGGTTCGATTCCCGTGAGCCCTTAATGTCGCGTTAATTTAATGGTAGAATGCCTGATTGTCTCTCAGGCAGCAGGGGTTCGATTCCCCTACGCGGCGAAAACGAAGCGTAGTTTAACGGTTTAGAACTTCGGCCTGATATGCCGGCAGTGGTGGTTCGACTCCATCCGCTTCGAATATCCCGGTAGCTTAACTGGAGAAAGCGCGGTGCTTCTAACTCCGTGAATCGGGGTTCGAATCCTCGCCGGGATGTGATGATAGGGGTTGGTGTATCTGGTAACATTCGGAATTGTGTCTTCCGAGCGGTGGGTTCGAGTCCCTCACCCCTGACCATCGGCGTATAGCTCAGTTGGTGAGGAGCGGCGACCTTATAAGTCGTGTCAGTCGCGGGTTCAAGTCCTGCTACGCCGACAATTCAAGCGAGGATTCCAAAATACTCTTCGAGTCCTGCCGCCTCCGAATGTTAATATACAATAAAAACATGTTAATATATCTGAATCTTATTTGAAAGCGGATTTTTTGTGTGGGATATTTTTAGAGTTGATATTGCGAAGCGATGTATTAACATCATTAACGGCATGTGCTTTCTGGGGATTTGCAGATTTGTGTTTTCGACTTACTCGACCCTTTCCGCAGTCTGAGCCAGAAGGGGCGAAGGGGGTTGGCGTGTCTGAGTATCACTGGCCGGGCTCTGGATATTCTCCGGTATTAAAATCAACGGTGGCGAAAAGCGAATCACCGGTACCGTGTTCGCGCTGCGGACAGGATCTGCGGCTGATTGATCCGGAAGGCTGCGCAATCTGCGCTTCTGAAATAGCTCAGCTGCGGTCATTCAAGGTTCAGATGCCGCTGCTGACACTCGAAATCATCAAGGCGAAACACAAAAACGTCTCCGCTTATCTTCGCGGCCTGATCGCGAAAGATCTTGGGGCGGACGTTTTTCCGTCGACGGCTCTCCAGCGACGCGGCGGCGGAAGATTGAAAGTGAAAACAGATCTATAGACAAATGGAAGAAATTGCAGCAAACATGGAGGAATACGTATGCAAACAGTTCAGGCGATCATTGAGAAAAACGGCGGATTCGCGCAGTTGAAGCAGCGGCCGATTCGCATCGGCAACGGCGGGCATCCGCTTCTGGTTATCGAATATATTGGAAAAATTGGTTTGGGCGTTACGGACTATCTGCGCGTCATGCGAGTCGAAGACATGGGCGACGAGATTTCGCGCGTCTTTGAAATAGGATTCGAATGCAATTCGGACGGATCGTCCTGGCGAGCGGTGGTCTGGCACTGCGAATTAACCGGCGAGACGTGTTACGTTTACACTCGATTCCCGGTGAACAACGGGCGCGAGTTGGTTCTGATTGATATGGAGCAAATGAATACGCTACAGACTCGCGCGAACATCTGGGACGAAAATCTGTTAAAACTTGGTTATCTGGAGGCTGCTGGCGACGATTTACGCGAAGCCAGTTGAAATTCACGGATTGAATCTGCAAAACCCCGGGACGTTTTTGACCCGGGGTTTTTTGTATCAGGAGCTAATAACGTACCAGATGATGTTTGCGGGTTTCCCGATTGTCTTTCCCGATTGTCTTTCCCGATTGTTGAATATCCGAGGGTTGAAATTGTAACCACAAAGTATACGCATTTGTAACCACATCAGGCACTGAGCGAAATGCCCGCTTTCCAGAAGCGGAACATCAACCTAATATGGCCGGCGATCTCAGTCTCCACGGAGATCTTTTTCGATCCACGTTTATACCTCTCCGAACGGTTTTTGGGCTCCCATCGGTTTGCACACGGTCGCATCCATGCGACAGCGTGCAAACTCAGCGCACTTCCATGTGCGCTGCGAGCGATGGGAGCCCAAAAGCCTTTCCTCGGATCTCTGCTCCCATCCTTATGCTGCGCGAGCAATGCATCCCAAATACCTTTCCTCGAATCTTTGCTCCCATTCGTGTGCGCTGCGAGCGATGGGAGCCCAAAAACCTGCCCTGTCTTTCGAATCCCATCGGCTTGCGCTTGCATCCGTGCAAGGGCCGGTCGACTCGCGGCACGCCTCCGTGCTCGCCGCCAGGGCCTCCAAAAGCATTTCCGGCACCCATCGCGGTGCGTTAATGCCAGCCCGTTTCACGAACTGAGGCCGCGCAGGAAGATGCTCAGAAAATCGTTCAGTCGTTTGCGGGCCTGCTTTTCGGTGAGCCCCTCAGTAATCACTCCGGTACAACCGTCGATAAGCATACGCGCCATACGATCCGCTGATATAGACTGCAGCCTGTAATTCCCCTGCTTTTCACCATCGCTCAAGATCCTCGCTACTTTTTGGACCAGGCGCTCATTGGCGTCCGTCTTGAGAGATCCACAGATCTTACTGTTTTCGTCGATCAGCTCTTTGCCGTGTTCGGAGCCGTAGCGCAGGTCGAAGAAGCAGTTCAGACGGGCTTCCATGATTGCCTTCAATCGAAGGTCCGCCGGACCGGGCGTCTTTTCAGCATCGGCTATGGCCCGCAAAGAATCATCGATCAGGCGCTGGCTGATGGCGAGAAATACTTCTTCTTTATTCTTGAAATGCTGGTAGAGCGCGGTGCGCGAAAGCTCCGCCTGAGCGGCGATGTCTCCCATCGACGTCCTGGCGTAGCCGTATAGCTTAAATCTGCTAAAAGCGGAATCGAGAATTTGATCCCGACGTATCTGTCCCGGCACGGCTGCAACCATCATCTACAGGCTGACAGCAATAGTCGAAGTGTCAACCCGAAAGCCCGCGCCGGAAAATCATGTTGACACTTTTTGTATTTTCGTAAAGCTGCCCGCATGAGACATTCTGACACTTTTAGTTTTTATGTAAACTTGCATGGAGGGTGCCTGTGAAGACCATCAAACTGATCGAACGCGGCTCCTTTGAAAATCTGGCGATTCTGGAAGAACAGCCGCCGGTACCCGGTTATAAGCAAGTCCTCGTGCGCATGGACGCATTTTCGCTGAACTGGAAAGACATCCTGACGATTCAGGGCGGGGCCGGGGTCGGTGACGATCTCGCGTTGCCTTTTGTTCCGCTCAGCGACGGGGCCGGAGAAATCATCGCCATTGGAGACGGAGTGGAAAGCCTCGCGCCCGGCGATCGAGTCAGTCCGCTGTTTTTTCAGGAATGGATGAGCGGCCCGATCACTGCCGGGGTCACAGAGAGCGCTCTGGGCGGAGCCAGATACGGCGGCGTTTTGAGCGAATACCGAACCTTCCACGAATGTGGAGTCACTCTCTACCCGGCCCATCTGGATGCGGTCCAGGCGGCCACCCTGCCCTGTGCGGGAGTCACGGCCTGGTCGGCTCTCAATTTACAGCCCATGCGGCCTGGAGACGTGGTATTGATTCAGGGGACTGGAGGCGTTTCCAGTCATGCGCTGCAATTCGCCGTCGCAATGGGTGCGACGACAATACTCTTATCATCAAGCGATTCCAAGCTCGCGAGAGCGAAAGAGCTGGGTGCGACGCATACTATTAATTATCGCACAAACTCGGAGTGGTCCGATCGGGTACTCAAAATCACGGACGGAATCGGCGCCGACCTGGTGCTGGACGTCGGAGGCGCCGCCACTCTACAGCATTCGATCCGGGCCGTGAAGGTCGGCGGAACCATAGCTGTAATCGGCGTTCTTACCGGGGTGACAAAAGATTTGATGGTCCCGGACCTGATGTTCAAAGCGATTCGGCTTCAGGGAATTTCAATCGGGAACCGCGACGATTACGCAAATATGCGCGATTTCATGGAGATCCATAATATTCAGCCGGTGGTGGACCGGGAATTCGCGTGGCAGGATACTGGAGACGCCCTCCGGTATTTACAATCGGGACAGCACTTTGGAAAAGTTGTGATCAAACGTGAGACCGGATGACCTGTTCTGGCCAGCTTGCGTAACTCCCGCTGCTCAACTAAAGGCGCAGGCTCCGGTGTGTGGGACGGAAAGGCTTTCTTCGATCTACTCCACGAGCCTGGCCAGGAGCGCCGATATGCGCCGCGCTTCTTCGCCGAGTGCGGTTTGATCGCAACCGGATCTGGCTTTGTTCGAAAGAGTCATCAGATAACCGATCGCGAGTTGAGCAATGGAGTGCGCTTCTGATGGATCGCGATTCGTTTGCGTAAACTCACGGGCGACTCGCCGGGCCACCTGATCTTCCAGCGTTTTGATCAAACGCAAAACGCGTTCGCCGATTTCGGGGTATGCGTGGGCTTCGGAAACGGCATTGGAAAACACCAGGTTCCCCCGGGCCGCCGTACCGTGAAAATAAGCGTCCAGCTCGGCGGCGTAAAACTGATTCAGATATTCTACGAGCGGCGCCGATTCGTCGACGGCTTCCGCCATCTCTCGCTCGAATTGTCCGAAGAACGAATCGATCACGGCCAGGAAGATGGACAGTTTATTGCCAAATGTCGCATAGAGGCTCGGCCGATTTACTCCAGAGCATTGGGCCAGATCATCCAGGGACGTTGCACTGAACCCCCTGGTCGAAAACGCATCCGCCATGGCTTTCAAAGCCGTGTCGACGTCAAATTCGCGGGGTCTGCCTCTCTTCCTGGCTTTCATATCCTGGCATCTCGACTCATGGAGCGGTCAGACACTAATACGGGTCAGGCTCGCGATCACACCTGTCCACCCGGATTTCTGCCAGAGCGAATCCTATTTTTGTACCGCTTCGCAAAAAAAGATCGACAGGCAACACAATTCAGTGCGAACCGGTACAAAAATCAAAACCACCTCTCCCGGGCAGCCCACGGCCCGACTGAATCATGAAGAGGATGGGAGTTTAGGCAGTAATATGAAAAACTCGGAAACTTCTGCAAAACAGGCGCCCGAAGCGAGCTGGGCCGAGCTACTGCATGGCCGAAACCTCGTCCTGTCGGTGATCGTAACCGGCGGCGTGATCCTCGGCGCTGTTGATATTTATATTACCGCAACGCTTTTGCCATCGATCGTGAGCGATATCGGCGGCATGAATTACTATGCCTGGAACACCACCCTCTTCGTAGTCGCGTCGATTCTGAGCGCCGCCGTGAGCGGCAGAGTCCAGGGCGCCCTGGGCCCGCGCTGGTCATACTTCCTGGCGGGCGCGCTGTTCATCACAGGCTGCGGCCTGGCGGCGGTGGCGTCGGAAATGGCGGTCTTGCTGATCGGTCGTGTCCTGCAGGGCGCGGGCTCCGGCATGTTGCTCGCACTCTGCTATTCGATGATCATGATGCTCTTTGATGAGCGGCTGTGGCCGCGAGCCATCGCCCTGCTTTCTTGCATGTGGGGCGTCGCGACTTTGATCGGGCCGGCGATCGGCGGACTCTTCGCGCCATCGGGCAACTGGCGCCTGGCTTTCGGCGTGCAATTGCCGATCGCCATCGCCTACATTATAGTCGCCTGCCTCATTGTACCCCCGCGTGAAAAACAGGCGACGAAAGTCGTGAAACCCATCGCCTTTGCGCAACTGATCTTGCTGGCGGGCAGCGTGCTGGCGATTTCGGTCGGCAGTACCGAAGCGACGATTCGCAGCCAGCTTTCGCACGTGCTGGCCGCGGCATTAATGCTGGGTTTTCTCGTTCAGAAAGAAAAGACCTCGGAGGTCCGAATCTTTCCCCGGGGCACTTTCGATGGCGGCAATCCGCTGTCGCTGGCCTTCCTGACCCTCGGGCTGCTCTGCGTGAGCGAAAACGCCGAGTTTTTCATGCCGTTGTTTCTTCAGAACCTGCACGGGCTCTCGCCCCTGTTCGCCGGCTACATAAGCGTGATGATCGCCGTCGGCTGGGCGGCCGCCGAGCTGATCAGCGCGCGCTGGTCCGGCACCGGCGCCAATCGCGCACTTTTCCCGGGGACCCTGCTGCTCCTGGGCGGAATGGCGTCGCTTGCCGGACTGACGCCCGGCAACGGTGAATTCGATTCGCTACGCGTCGCACTGATCGGGGTGTCCCTCCTGGTCGCCGGCAGCGGAATCGGTTTAGCGTGGCCGCATCTCTCCGTTCGTATATTTCAATTCAGCGCGGAAGCCGACAGCGACATCGCGGCCTCCGCGCTCTCGACCGCGCAGCTCTTCGCAATCGCTTTCGGCGGCGCGATGACAGGACTGATCGTCAACGCGACGCGCTTCCAGGCTTCGGAGTCCGGAGCTCCGATCCTTGCCGGCATTTCCAATAGCGCTCTGTATTTGTTTCTCTTCCTGTGCCTGGTGGCGGTCCTGGCAGTGGCGTCCGCGCACCGCCTGGTCCAGCTCAGCGACGCCGCGCGGGTTTCCGAAACTGATTCGCCTGAATCGGAACGCCAGACGGAAACGCCCTATCCCGCATCGGAAAGGAGCAAGGTATGACTCGTCTGATTCCTTCGTGTGTTACGACCAAAGGCGGCCTCGCGCAAAAAATATTCCGGACGCTGGCTGTGTTTCTTCTGCCGGCGGCCCTGGCCGGAGAGCCGGCGGTCAGCGCCGGTCTGGAGGCTGAAATCAGGCGCATCGTCGAGGCGGAGCGAAACGCCGGGGGTACGCCGGGCATGTCCGTTGTGGTGATCCGGGACGGCCGCGTCCTGTCAGAATACGCTTCGGGTTTCGCGAATCTTGAAACCGGACTTGCGGCGACCGTCGATACGCTTTATCCGGCGGCGTCGGTTTCAAAAATCTTGACCGCCGCGCTTGTTATGCAACAGGTCGAAGCGGGACGCCTGGATCTGGACGTTCCCGTGAACGAGTATCTGGAGCCGGCCTTCCGGATCCGGGCCGACTGGGGCAAACCTGTCGCGGCGACCCTCCGACAACTACTCTCGCACAACTCCGGATTGCCCGTACGATGGAACGGCATCATCGACCGGGGCGATCCGGTTCCGACTATGGATGAATTTCTTGCGCGGGGTCAGCGCATCATTGTTCCGCCCGGGGAGCGCGTCATCTATTCCAACAATGGCTTCGCCCTCGCGGGCTACGTGGCGGCGCGAGCCGCTGGACGAAGTTTTCCCGAGTACGCCCGTCAGGCTCTCTTCGAACCCCTGGCGATGGATCGTTCGAGCTTTGAGTCTCCCTGGTCGCTTGAAGATTCGCTGGCAGCGGCGTACGGACACTGGTTCAGCGGCGGCTCAGAGCGAAGCGACCACGCAAATCTGACGGCAACCGCTCCAGCCGGCGGTCTCATCACGACTGCCTCCGATCTCGCCCGTTTCGCCCTCATGATTCTCGGCGAAGGCGAGCTGGACGGGGTCCGCATCCTGCGTCCGGAATCGGTTGCCGAAATGATTCGGATGCAGGCCCGCGTTCATCCCGAAATGGACCAGGGTTTCGGGCTTGGATTCGCAATACGCGAACAGCCGGGACGGCGCATGGTCTGGTGGGACGGCAGCAGTAGCGGCGCCGCGGCGCGATTGGCGCTATTGCCCGAGGCGAAAGCCGGCGTGGTGGTTCTTTCGAATCTGGCGGACAACGAACCCGCTTCGGTCGCGGGCAGGCGTATTCTCGAGATCGTCCAGCCGGCACCAGCCGCCGCGGACTATCAGCCTTCAACGGAAGCACTCGATCGGGCGGTCGGTCTGTATCGACCCGAAAATCTTCTCGATCCCGCCTACTGGTATCTGAAATATCTGCTGGTCATTCAAGTAGAGCGCCGGGGCGATGCGCTGGTCCAGGAGTCGCTCATCACCGGCGAGCGCAGGCTGCTTCCCATCGGCCCGAACCGTTTTCGTATGCAGGGCTCGATCTTCGACCATTCGACGATTCTTTTCGACGACGACGCAATGCATATGGGCCATATTCGGAGCCGGCGGATCTCGATCTGGGAGTCGCCCCTCGCCTTTGCGATCTGTGCAGCACTACTGGTCTTGATTCTGGCCTCGCTCGCCGGTCGGAGCGCCTGGCGTGCGATACAACGGCTGCGGCGTCCGGGGTAAATGGTTGCGGCGACGGCGATCTTATCGACAATTCGTCGTGGACTTCCGCTTTCACGAGACGCCGCCCGATCTTGCGCCCTTCGTAGATTTCATCCTGCAGATGCACCAGCCTGCGGGATCGTTGAAGGTTCGCAATTTTCCGGCTCCGGCGCTCTCGCTCGTCTTCAATTACGGCGATCCGTTTTTGAGCGAAGGTAACAATTCCGATGCGCAAACCGACACCACCGCCGCGCATCGGCTGACACTGGAGGGCTTCCAGAAGGGGCCCATGCGTTATACGGCCCGCGGCAGCGTCGGCCTGGTAATCGTCGCTCTGCGTCCGGAAACCCGCGCCGCCCTGCCCGAGCTGGGCGACCTGGCTCGCGTGCACGGCAATCATTCGCTCGAAGACCTCTTTCGGCCGCAGGCGCGCTTTCTTCCGGAGGCCTTCGCGGATCGCGGCAGCGACCGCATCGCCCTGGTCCAGGATTTTCTGCGCGCGATTCTGCGCCCCGCACGCCCCGGACCGCGGGCGGCGGCGGCCCTACAGCAAATTCTGGGTAAGCCGGCCAGCTGCTCGACCGCGGAACTCAGTCGCGCCCTGGGCGTCAGCAAGCGCCAGCTGGATCGCGAATTTCTCGCGGGCATCGGCACTACGCCCAAACAATTCAGCCGCGTCGTTCGCATGCGAAGCAGCCTCGGTCTCATTCGTCAAAGTAAATTCGATTTGACCGCAATCGCCCATGAATCCGGCTACTACGACCAGTCGCATTTTATAAAAGACTTCAGAGCATTCACCGGTTATACTCCGAGCGCCTATCGCGAGCTTCGCGAAAGCCAGGCGCGCAATTCCGCCATGATGTGCGACGGCAACCTTACATTGATAGAATAAGGCCTTTGCATTCATCAGCTCACACCACGGTTTTTTACCGGCGTGTCTTGATTTTACAATTCCCGATCCGGAGTTTCGGCTACGCTGTTATGTATGAACAGCAGCATTCCAACCGAAGATAGATCCCAAACCCATTCTGAATTTCACACGGCCGGGGGATCTATGAAAGCGCTCGCGGTCACCCGGCCGGTCACGGTGGGCGAATTACCAGGGCAGCTTAGCGAAATCGAAATGCCTCTTCCCGAACCCGGCCCGGGCGAAGTTCGCGTGCGAGTTCTGCGCGCGACCATCAACATCGACGACATCCACATCGCCGAAGGCTCGTTTATCGGCGGGATTCCGACGGCGCCGCGGCCCACTCTCGAAGCGCCGTTGGTTCCCGGCACCGAATTGGCGGGCCTGGTGGATGCCGTGGGACCGGGCGTCGCCGATCTGAGCCGCGGCCAACAGGTCTTCGGCATCTCGCGTCCGAAAGACCGCCGCGGTCCCTGGGCCGGGTACACGATCGCCGCTCGCGAAGACCTGGGCCTGTATACAGGCGACCCAAACGCGATCGTCGGTCTGCCGCTCTCCGGCAGCGTGGTTGTCGACTGTCTGCGAACGGCCGGCGATCTGGCGGGCCGCAGGTGTCTGGTGATCGGCGCTTCGGGCGGCATCGGCATGCTGACTGTCCAGGCACTGCACGCGTCCGGCGCGCAGGTGTGGGCTGTCGGCAGCGAATCGAAAGCGAAACAGCTTCGCGACGCAGGCGCCGATACGGTCCTGGACCGACATCGCGTGGATTTCGCGCAGGCGCTTCAGGACGGCGAAACGCAAATGGACGTGGTTTTCGATTTCGTCGGCGGCGCGGACACCGAGGCCCGCGCGTTTTCCGTCTTGAAACGGGGCGGGTCTTTTATCACCGCGGTCGGTCCGGAAGCGTGGATCGGATCGCGGCGACTGAGCCGGGTCGGGCTGCTCAGGATGTTCGCCGGCATCGCCTGGCGTACCCTGTCTTCGCGGCTGGTGCGCGGTCGCCGCTATCGCCTGGTGTCGTTTAAGCGCGTGGACTTCACGGGGCTCCAGGATCGACTGATCCGGCACGGTATACGAATACCTGTGGATTCAACGATTCCGCTGCGGCGCAAGCCGATCATCGCAGCCCTGGAACGGGTTGTCGCGCATCGCACGACGGGACGCGTCGTGATCGAAGTGGACGGGGTCGGCAGCGCGCAACAATGACCGGAGCGGGGTCTATTTCCCCATTATCATTGTACACATGGGTGTGACATTTTCTGCTTGCGGTGAACGTTTTTTTGTGATAAGATCCGCCGCCCCCTGCGCCGGGTATTCGACCCACCGCCTGACTAAAGTCCGCCCCGCAGGGCTCTTGCCCTGCATGGGGGGCGGGACCAGGCTTTTCGCCGGGTGGCGGGTCTCGTTGTTAGTTGCCCGGCGACGCGGTCCGACCAAAGCCCGCCCGCGCAAGATAGACCAGCAAAACGATGCAGCTCGGAGCAAGCAAAGCCGACCCGAGCAGGTCCATCCATCCGTCGCCGATCGCCGCGAGAATGATTCCGCCCTGGCTCGTAATCAAGAGAAAAGCCGCGATCCAGTAGTGGCGGCCTGCGCCGCCCGCGTTTTTAACCCGGGACGCCTCCGCTTGCTTTGCGCGATTCATCATTGCAATCCTTAAGAATCCGGCGATCAGGCGGCGCTCCGTTCGTCAGCGCTGATTCTTTGTTTTTTCCGACGCACGAAATACAGAATGTATCCGGTAACCGCGAGACCGCCGGTCGTGAAGCTCAGCACGAAATAGAGTATCTTCATGGGCAGGCCGCCGAAATTGCCGAAGTGAAACGGCTGCGCCAGCGCGAGCATTTTGATGTACCACGGCAGCTGTAATTCTTTCGCGACCGCGCCGCTTCCTCGATGCAATAGCAGTGCTTTGGGCACGAAACGCTCCAATCCCGCGCGGGTTTCGCCGAGCACGAGATGATAGTCGTCGCCCTGCAGATCCCCGGGAAAAAGCAGCGTGGTAATTCGCACGTCGCGCTGCGAAAAATGTTCTCGCGAGATCTCCAGCACACTATCCGCCGAAGCGATTTCGGTGGCGATGCCGGACGCGGACCGCGGAACCGTTTGCAGTTCGAAGTAGACATAGATTTGCAGGACGAAAGTGCCCAGCGTCAAACACGCGCCGGTCACGGCCATTAATATCTGAAAACCCAAACTTACCAGTCCGACAAATTTGTGAATATCCGAAGATGATAGATTCAAAGACCCGCGACGAATCGCGCCAAAGGCGAGCTGCCTCATGAAAGGGCCGTACAAAATAAGACCGGTCACGGACGAAAAGATCAATGCCAGACTGACGACGCCCAGCCAGAGCAAACCCAGTCGTCCAAGAAAAAGATCCGCGTGCAGTTGAAAGATAAAATGCAACAGGTCGAAGCCGTCTTCTTCCACCACCGCCTCCCCGCTTTGCGGATCGATCCAGACCGCCACTCGCTTCGGCGCGTCCGGGTCTGCCCCGCCTGCCGCGTTCGAGGTCTCCAGCCGTTCAAAGCCAACCCGATGATTCGCCTGGTCTTCGCCCGCGAAGGTGAGACTGCGCAGGCGATAACCTGGGTGCTCCCCCCGGAGCTCAGCAAGAATCGGTGCGAAGCCGGCGGGCAGCGCGGCGGTGGACGGGTCAGCCGACGCGGTCAGCTCGGGATGCATCCACGCATCGATCTCATCGTGAAACACCAGGATTCCGCCGGTCACGCTGAGCAAAATCAGGTTCGCGCCGAACACCAATCCGGCCAGATAGTGCCATCGAAACAATTTGCGCGTCGTTTCCGCTTTCATGAGATCCCCTTCCAGACCCGATCCCGGACGCGCGGTCATGACGACTGCCAGCATCCGACTGCTTCTGAGACTCATTCTCACGAAATTGAGAGCCCGGCTGCAGTCAATCCAATTCCGGCAGATATTCAGGGGATGGCAGATCCGCCTGCCAGAAACTCAGATGAGTCGATCGGCATCTCGAACGGGGATCCTCAGCTCAGTTTGCGTCCCAGCCATTTCAACAGACCGGCCAGATCTTCGCGACTGCGGCCGGTGGACAGCGGATGCACGGTCGGGGTGCCGGCCAGCGGAAAGAAGGCCGCCGTGCTCAACGCCAGCCAGCGCGCTTCTTCGGCCGGCCGCTCCACCCGCAGACCCTCTTCGCGGGCCTCGACCAGAATCTGTTCGACCGTGCTTTGAAATTGGGCTTCGGCTCTTTCCACGGCTTCCGGCGCCGATTTGAGAATCGCCGCGGCCAGCTCCACCGGCCCCTTCGAATTCTCGCCGAAGGGTTGCCACATATCGTAAAAACCCAGGATGTACGCATTGAGTTTCGCAAGCGGCTTGCGACGCGAAGCAAGCACCTCCCGGGCGAAGTCGGCGTGTCGTTCCGCGAAAGCGAGCGCCACGCGCTGCACGATCGCGGTCTTGTCCTTATAATAGATATAAACCGTACCAACCGCGACCTGCGCCCGGGCGGCGATTTGCTGAATCGTTGAGCCGCGAACGCCGCGCTCCAAAAAGAGCTCGATGGCCGCGTCGATGAGGGCCTGTTCTTTATCGCCTGTTCGCGGTCGTACCATATTGATTGCGGCTATCGCCCGGCAGCGTCGATCTCCCCGATAAATGCGCGCAGCGCATGCAATACGCTTGCCGGCGCTTCTTCTTGCGGAAAGTGGCCAGCGTCCGGAATTTCGTTACGCTCCGCAATCGAAAAGATCCGTTCCCAATCGCGCATATGCTGTGGACCAACTATCGAATCTGCGGCGCCCCAGATTAACTGCACCGGTAGATTCGCCTGCTGCGCCGCCTGCGAAGCGGATTCGGCGGCGCTCCTCAAGAATGCGTTCGCCTCCGGATCGTACGTAGCGCGCAGAAAACCCAGAGTGCCCATGCGATCCGCACGATTGCGATGCAGCCTGCGAAAATGAAGATGTGTCCGGCGATCCAGTCCGGCGCTTCCCCAGCCGGCCTTAACCATCGCGTACGCCGAAAAATTCAACCGGGCATACAACCAGCGCAAAAGGCCGCTCTGCAGAAAGGAGAGCTTTTTGTGAAACGCGGGATCGCTCTCCTCGAAGGGCAGGCACCAGGAATTGACGATCGTCAAAGCGCGCACGGCCCCGGGACGCTTCGTGCAAATATCCGCGAGGGTTCGAAGCCCGATCATTCCGCCGAAATCGTGCAGAACGAAACGATAGCTCAGCCCGGAAGCAGACTGGCGTTCCAGACTCGCAAGCAACGAATTAAGATTCTCCGCGTGAGCCGCGGGAGTGTAGGCGAAAGCTGATGCGACCGGCCGGTCCGAAAAACCAAAACCAAGATGATCGGGAACGATGACCCGGTAACCGTCCTCACAAAGCTGGTCGATCAGATGCCGGAATTCGAAGCTCCAGCCTGGAGTTCCGTGCACAAAGACCACGACCCGGTCGCCCCGCCCCTCATCCAGATAATGCAGAGCGGCCCCGGACGCTGTGCGATGGAAACGCGATTTAAATGGATATTCCTCTTTGCGATACCAGCCCGTGCGCTCCAGATCTCGCCGACGCGCGACACCCGTGGGCTCCGGGGAGCCGGATTCAATTTCAGACGTGGACATTTCATGAATATTCATAACTGAATATTCATTACTTGAGATTCATTCGGCGAGCTTTTTTTCCTCTCCGGAAGCCGGTCCGTCGCTCCAAAAAGATTTCGAGTACAAAAGGACGATACGAGAGCTTCCGCTCAGCCCTGCAGCCGATTCGCGAAGAACGCCAGGATTTCGTCTCGCGCCGCGATCGTCGGCTGTCCGGCCTCGTCGATCAGATGCGCGGTCACGACGCTGTGCGGGCTCCGGATGACCCGCGCGAAAAACGGGGGCGGCTCAGGGTTGGCGGCGCTATCCGGCAGCACTCGCGGCTCAAAGCATTCCCCCAGGGCCTGCTCGTAGGTCGCGAAACGTTCCGCCCGGCAATGTTCGTCACCGGCGAAGCGATAGGCCAGCACGCTCAGATTTTCGGAGCGCATCCGCGCACAGACAGCAGCCAGATCCGCGGCTGCGATTTCGATTCCAGCCGGCTCGTCCACCGGCAACGACGGCTGGCAGAGTACCGGCGCGAGCATCGCCGGTTCCAGCATCATCGTCAGCGCGAAATTTCCGGTGAAACACATTCCGATCGCTCCGACTCCCGGTCCGCCGCACTCAGCGTGGGCCGTGCGCGCGAGCGCCCGCAGCCACTGCGTGACCGGACTGGATTCATTCCCGGCGAAGGCGCGAAACTCGGCGCTCACACAGGCTCGCTTGAAGACCGCGACGCCGTCTTTCGCCCGCGGCAGGGCGCCATCGCGCCCGAAGAGCGACGGCATATACACCGTAAATCCGGCGTCCCGCACCCAGCGCGCGAAGCGGGCGACGTGCGGACTGATGCCCGGCATCTCCGGCATCACAATGACCGCGGGCCCCGTCCCCGCCGCGTAGACCGCCTTCGTTTCGAATTCTGGACTCGCTTCAGGCTGCATCATACGCCGTTCAAAATCTTCGAGCGTGTCGTCGCCCGAAGATGGATCCCGCCTTTCGCGTGCGGCGTTCTCTGATTGCTTTTCGTTTCGTTCGTTCATAGATATTGCGCCTCCTGTGACCATTGGAACAGAGCGTTTCGACGATGAGTCGCGACGCGACTCGCTCCACCAAAATATACCGATCAGTATATTCTAAAATTCAAGAAAGTACCGTGTGTTACAGACCCATTGATTTCCCCGCGACTCAGCGACTCAGGCGGTCGCAAGCCCGGCCACGAACTCCGCCGCCTGCTCCACGGCCGAATCCATAAAGCTATCATCACCGGTCGCCTTCGCGAGCATCGCGCCGCCGGAAATCGTGGCCAGCAGCACCTGTCCCAGGCGCGCCCCGTCGGCGTCCGCACGAATCTCACCGGCGCTCCGGGCGGCGTCCACGATCTGTTCGATATTGCGCCGCCAGCGCCGCACGAACAGCAGCGCCAGGCGATGCAGAGCCGGATTGGTATCGTCGGCTTCGGTCAGCGTGTTCGCGATGGGACAACCGCCGTTGGCCAGAATCCATTTGTAGACGCCCCGATACGCCTCGGGGTACGCCATCAGGGCGGCCAGATGCGAATTCCCGGCGGCCTGCCGACGGCGAATCTCGGCGGCGATGCGCCCGATATTGTACTTCAGCGCTTCGATCGCCAGCTCCTGTTTGTCGGCGAAATTTCCGTAGATCGCCCCTTTGGTCAGCTGGATCTGATCCGTGAGGTCCTGCAGCGACGTACCGGCGTAACCGCGGCGGTTAAACAAAGGCGCGGCCTGCTCGATAATCGCCGCCCGGGTGCGCTCTGCTTTGCCCATCGCCACAGAATATACCAATCAGTATATTCTGTCAAATTTATTTTCGGGGTGAAGATCCAGGACGAGGCCTGAATTGCGCGGGCCGGGTCGTCCGAATGGAATTGACCGGCGCGTATCGAACCCGGGCACTGGAATCGCAATGTCGGAAAACGCGCAAAAGATCTCGCTGCCGCTCCTGATGCGGCGTTACTGGCGCCGCACGGCCTTCACCTGGTTTCTGGTTGTACTGGACGGGTTTCTGTTCCTGCTCTTTCCCCTGGCGATCGGCTGGTCTGTCGACGGATTGATCCAGGGCGAAACCGGCGGCCTGCTTGCACTGGCGCTGCTGTGCTTTCTGGTGCTGCTGACCGGTTCCGGCCGGCGCTTTTACGATACCCGGGTATACTCTGGCATCTACCAGGAGATCAGCCGCGAATTCGTGGAGCGCGAAAACCGGCGGGGAGCTCCCGTCTCGCGCACTGCAGCGCGCGCGAGTTTGTTTACGGAACTCGTTGAATTTCTGGAGAATTCGTTGCCGGAAATCGTGAATCAGATGATCAACTTCGGCGGTACGCTGTTGGTGATCGCCCTGCTGGATATACACATTTTCCTGAACTGCCTGATCGGCGCCGTCTTTACTCTGCTGGTATTCAGCAGCAGCGAAAAGCGCATCATCGCGTTGCATAAGGGCATGAACGACGAACAGGAACGCCAGGTGGCGGTCATCGAACAGAATCAGATCGCGCAGATCAAAGCTCACTTTCGCAAGATGATGCGCTGGAATATTCGGCTGTCGGACCTGGAAACCTGGAATTACGCGGCGGCCTGGGCGATACTGGCGTCGGTATTGATCGCGTCGATCGCGGCTTCGGTAACCCCGGGCCAAACGCAGTACGGTCAGATCGTCGCGCTGATTATGTACGTTTTCGGATTCATAGAAAGCGTTTTGGTCTTTCCGCTGTTCTATCAGCAGCTGCTGCGACTCGGCGATATCAGCCGGCGCCTCAGCGAAAGCTGACGCTCAATCGTCATTCGTATGCTGCGCGATCGCTTCGAGCAGGGTCGCCTTTTTGATCGGTTTCGAAAGATGGGCCGTGCAACCGGCGGCAAGACTGCGCTCTTTTTCTTTCGCCAGCGCGTACGCGGTTAACGCCAGGATCGGCGTGGGCGTGCGGCCCTGTTCTGTTTCGTAGCGGCGAATTTCGCGGGTCGCCGTAAGGCCGTCCATCACCGGCATCTGCATATCCATCAGCACAAGGTCGTAGCGCTGCGCGCGGAAGCGATCGACCGCCGCCTGTCCGTTTTCAGCGACGTCGATCTCGTAGGGATGCTTTTTCAGAAAAGCCTGAACGAGCAGGCGATTCTCTTCGGCGTCGTCGACCAGCAGAATGCGAAGCGCGGGCGCCTGACCCGTTTCCGCAAGCGGCGTTTCTCCGGGCAAACGTGCGGCGGACGCGGCCCGTTTCGCGGCCTGCCCGGGCGCCGGTCGAGACGGCGATTGCCGGGCGGCGGGCAAACGCAGGGTGAACGCGAAGACAGTCCCGCCGTCGGGATTATCGCTCACCGCGAGCTGACCGCCCATCATATTCACGAGGTGATGCGCGATCGCGAGGCCGAGGCCGCTCCCGCCGTAGCGGCGCGTGATCGAAGAATCGACCTGCGAAAAGCTTTCGAAAATCGTCTGACGACGTTCAGGCGGAATGCCAATGCCTGTGTCGCTGACCACGAACTCCAGCGCGATTTCGGTCGCCGCGGCGCTTTCGGAATTCGGCTGGTCTTCAGCGCGGCGCAGCTCCAACGCCACGCGGCCTTCGTTCGTGAATTTGATCGCATTTGAAACCAGATTCGCCAGCACCTGGCGCAGGCGATGCGGATCGCCGAGAATCGTGTGGGCCGTATCCGCGCCGAGCTTCAAATCGAATGCGAGTTCTTTGCGTTTCGCCTCGACGCCCATCAATTTCCAGATTCCGGTCAATACATCGCCGGCTTCAAACGGGATGCTTTCCAGATCCACGCGGCCCGCTTCGATGCGCGAAAGATCGAGCACGTCGTTAATCAAAAGCAAAAGCGATTCGCCGGACTTCCCCAGCACGTTCACGAAATTGCGTTGTTCGCCGGTGAGCTCCGTTTCACCGAGTAATTCCGTCATGCCGATAATCGCGTTCATGGGCGTGCGGATCTCGTGGCTCATGCGTGCCAGGAATTCGCTCTTCGCCAGATTGGCGGCTTCGGCGCGATCGCGGGCCTGTTCTAATTCGGTCGTCATGCGCCGGCGTTCGGTCGCGTCGCGAATGATCGACTGAACAAGCGGGCCGCTTTCGGTTTCGATCAGCGTGGCTGTAACTTCCGCCAGAAATAGTTCGCCGTTTTTGCGCACCATATCGAATTCGAGATTCAAGAAGCCTTTTTGACGCACTGCTTCGAAATTGCGCGTGGTAAGCACGCTAATTTCTGGTGGATGAAACTCAGCGATGGTCAGCTGCAGCATCTCCTCTTCGCTGTAGCCCATCAATTCGCGCAGCTTCTGATTCGCGTCGAGCACGCGGCCTTCCAGATCGTGCACGACGACGCCTTCGCCTGATTTTTGAAACAGCGAACTGAAGCGATGTTCGCTGCGTTGCAGGCGCTCCACGGTTTCGATCATACGATAGGTCATGCTGACGTGCAAGGTGTAGACTTTCGCGAGGGCGAGCAGCGTGCCCGGGTCCTGTGGTTCCTGTACCAGAAAGAGCATCTGCCCCGCGACGGCGCCGTCACGATCCCCGGAAATCGGCACACTCAATATTTGGCGCTGATCACTCGTTTCCAGATCCAGACCTAAAATCCAATCGCAGGTTTCGCACGCTCCGCTGGCCGCGCTCAAGTCCTCCAGCCACTGTGCGCGCTGCCCGCGCCACGGCCAGCCGGTCATATTCTCTTCGGGATCGCCGGCCGCTTCTTCGAAGCGACCCTGCTCATAACGAGCGACCAGATACTGCGCGCCCGCTCGATCCAACAGAACGCACATGCGACGAAAGGGCAGAATCCAGCGTGAATTCTCGCAGACCGCTTTCCAGAACTGCGCCCGGTCCTGGTGGCGGGCGATATTCTCGACCGCTTCGTTCAGAATGCCCAGCGCGAGCGGCGCGCTGCCCATGGATTCGGGGGAAAAAAGCACGGTCGCGACTAAGCTCCGGCTCCGTCGACGGCTATGCCGCTCGCGTCGGCCCAGGTATTGATAAACTTCGTGAAGGCGGCCATCATTACGACCTCCATGATCTCTTCGCGCGAAAGGCCCTTTTCATTCAGTTGAGCGTAATCGGCGTCGGTGATCGAATTGGGGTCGCGGTTCGCTTTGAGAGCGAAGCTCAGAATGGAACGGTGCGGTTCGGGCACCGCCGCGAAATCCGGATCTTCGACGCAGCTGCGCACCACCTCCGCCGGCACGCCCATTTTTTCGAGTACGTTCGTGTGCGTTACCGTGCAGTAGCGACAGTTGTTCTGAGTCGACGCGGCCATCGCGATCATCTGTTTGGTCGTGGCCGGCAGTTGCCCGTTGACCAGCACGCCGCGGGTCAATTCCCAGGTGGCCCGCAACAGATCGGGCCGGCTGCTCTGCGACGAGAACCAGTTGATGGGCTCGGTAGCGCCGAAGCCGGCCGCGATGATCTCGTCATAGAGGGCGGCGACTTCCGCATTGGCGTCCTGCGCGTCACTGGACGAAAGCGATGGAAAGCGTGACATTCATAAATCTCCCGGGCTGCGCCGGAGGCGCTTCCGGAGAAAAAGCACGCAGTCGCATTGCAGTCAAGAGCTTTGGCCGCCGGAATGTCCGATACTGTTTTCGCTCATTCCTCCGGCATTCGCTCAGAAAGCATCGAAAACAGCACCGGCAACAAGGCCAGCGTGGCTATCGTCGCCGTAATGATGCCGCCGACCACCACCGTCGCAAGCGGTCGCTGCACTTCCGCGCCCATGCCTGTCGCGAGCATCATCGGTAAGAATCCGAGTATGTCAGTGAGCGCGGTCATCAGCACGGCGCGCAATCGCAGCCGGGCGCCCCGGGACACGAGTTCTCGACCCCGCAAACCGCTGTCGCGCAGCTCGTTGTAAGTATTCATCAGCACGACGCCGTTCAAGACCGCGATTCCCGACAGCGCGATCAAGCCGACCCCCGCCGAAATACTGAACGGCAGACCGGCCAGCAGCAGGTTCACCACGCCGCCCGTGAGCGCAAAGGGCACGAGCAAGAAAATCAGCAGCGCCTGGGCAAGATTACGAAACGCGGAGTAGACCATGAAACCCACGAGCAGGAGCGCGAAGGGTACCAGCACGAGCAGCCGCTGCCGGGCGTGTTCTAAGTTACGAAAATTGCCGCCCCACTCCAGAAAATATCCGTCCGGAATATCCACTTCGCGTTCGATAGCCGCGCGCGCGTCCGCCACAACGCTGGCCGTATCACGGCCGCGCGGATTTAATAGTACGGCCGCCCGCCGGCGCGATGATTCGCGTTTGATTGTGTCGAAGGCTTCGACGAATTCGATTTTCGCTACTTTATAAAGCGGCACCGTTAAATTATCCTGCACGCCGATAGGCAAAGCCCTGATCGTCGAAAGCGATCGGCGGTTTTCCGCGCTCAGTCGCAGATTCAGCGGATAGCGCCGCACCCCGCGATAAATATGCCCGACCTCTTCGCCGCCGAGCGCGAGCTGAACCGCGTCCAGAACTTCGCGACTCGATATTCCATAGCGCTTGAGTTCGCGATAATCCGGCCGAATATTCAACACAGGCGACTTACCGCGCAGCTCCGCCTCGACGTCGCCCGCCCCGGGCACGGCTTCCAGAACCTCCGCGATTTCAGTCGTGATCTGTTGCAAAACGTCCAGGTCGTCGCCGAAGACTTTCAGCGATACGTCCGCCCGGGCGCCTTCCATCAATTCATTAAAGCGCAGCTGAATCGGCTGACTCAAAAGCAAGCGCTGCCCCGGAACTTCCGCCCGCAATTTTTGGGCGATGTCCTCCTGCAATTCTTTCGGCGTCCGACGACCGCCTTCCGCGCGAATCGGCCACTCGTGTTCCGGCTTGAGCATCACGAAAGTATCGCCGGTATTCACTCCCATGGGATCGGTCGCAATTTCCGCTGTGCCGAGCCGCGAGAAAACATGGCTGACCTCCGGAAATTCCAGAATCAGCTTTTGCGAAATTTGGTCGAGCTCGACCGAACGATCCACGCTGATCGTCACCGGCCGGATAAACTGCACCGCCATCGAACCTTCGTAGAGCCGCGGAATAAACTCCGCTCCCGGCCGCAGGTACGCGAAGACGCCCGCTAAGAGCAGCAGACCGGCCGCGACGACCACGAATGCGCGCAGGCTCAACAGACGTTGCAACAATCTTTCATACAGGTTTTCGAGACGGTTCATAACGCCGCGGTTTTGCGCCTGAAGCTTTCCGGAGAGCAGGAGTCCTGCAAGTCCCGGCACGATGGTAAACGAAATCACAAAAGCGCTGAAGAGCGCGAAGACGAAGGCCGTCGCCATGGGCCGAAACATCTTGCCTTCCACGCCGGTCAGCGCGAGCAGCGGAATAAAGACGACGACGATGATCAGCTGGCCGAAGCCCGCGGCGTTGCGAATCTGAATCGAGGCGGCGCTTACGGTTTCGCGAATTTCGGCGCGACTCAAATCCCGGCCGAGTTCGCGCGCCCGGCCGGACAGGCGATGCAGGCAATTGTCGATCACGATCACCGCGCCGTCGATGATTATACCGAAGTCGAGTGCGCCGAGCGACATCAGATTCGCCGAAAAGCCGTTGAGATCCATGAGCCAGAGCGTCGCGAGCATTGAAAGCGGGATCACGAACGCGGAGATCAAAGCCGCGCGTAAATTACCGGTTAAGGCGAAGAGCACGACGATCACCAGCACCGCGCCGTAACTCAAGTTCCGGCGTACGGTGGCGATCGTCGCGTCGACCAGCTCCGAGCGATCGTACAGAACTTCGATGCGCGCCCAATCCGGCAAACTCCGGTTGATCTCTTCGAGCTGCGCGGTCGTCGCGGCGGCGACGGCCCGGCTGTTTTCGCCGAGCAGCATAAACACCGTGCCGAGCACCATTTCGCGACCGTTCCACACCGCGGCTCCGGTGCGCAGCTCGCGATCCGGCCGGACCGTGGCCAGATCGCCGACCGTAATGATGCGAAAATCCGGCAGAGTCGCCACCGCAATCGCACGAATCTGTTCGATCGAACGAAAGACGCCGTCCCCCTGCACAATAAATTGCTCCGCGGATTGCTGGATAAAGCCCCCGCCGGTGTTCTTATTGCTTTCGCGCAGGGCGTCGCTCAGCTGATCCAGATGAATGCCGTAGCGGGCCAGCTTTTGCGGATCCGGCTGCACATAATATTGTTCGGGATAACCGCCGATTGTATTGATTTCCGCCACGCCCCGCGTTTGCAATAGGCGCGGTTCAATGTCCCATTCCTGCAGAGAGCGCAGTCGCATCAATTGCGCCAGCCGTTCGTCCGGATCCTCCGCGATTTCGCGCGCTTCGACCGCATAGTGTACGATTTCACCCAGGCCCGTCGAGATCGGACCGAGCTGCGGCTGCAGCCCGTCCGGAATCTCCACCGACTGCAGGCGCTCCGCGACGAGCTGCCGCGATAGAAACAGATCCGCGTCTTCGGCGAAATTCACCGTCACCTGCGAAAGACCGTAACGGGTGATGGAGCGCACACCCTCCACTTTCGGAATCGAACGCATCGCGCTTTCGATGGGATAGGTTACGTTCACTTCAACGGTTTCCGGAGCGAGCGCGGGCACGGGCGTATTCACCTGCACCTGGACGTTCGTAATATCCGGGACCGCGTCGATGGGAATCGCCCAGAAAGACGCCACACCCACGAAGGCCACGCCGATGATGCCGACGATCGTGTAGGCGGGGTTATAAACCGAATAGTGAATCAGCCGATCGATGGGGTTGCGCGTCGCGGCTTCGGTTTCATTTTGAGTATGTTGCGGTTGTGATGATCGCATAAAGTCTATTCCAGCAGGGTTAACAGCGGACGCGCCGCTCAATGTCCGTGTCCGGAGCCCGAGGCTCCGAAGGCTTCCAGATACGCCAGCCGCACTAAAGGCGCGGCGACGATCACCAGTTCGGACTGCAGTTGCGACGACGCGAAATTCGAATCGATAATCGTCAGGTCCCGGCTTGTCCCGGCCCGCGGGGCAACGCGTACGCTGTACGGACGAACGCGCCGATTCGCGTCGCGCAAAAAGATCCAGGCGTCGTTCTCGAAAAAGACCACGCAATCCGCCGGCACCCGATAGTCGCGCTCCGCACCGCCCGGCCGGCGATAGTCCTGCAAGAATCCAAAGCGCACGCCCAGTCGTTCCAGGGCCGCCGGAGCCAGCTCGACCCCCAGCTCTTCGTCCGCCGCAATCACCGCCATGCCTTCGCCGACGCTGCGCGGCGCATGATGATGATCGCCGTGGTCGTGATGTTCGTCGTCATGCCCATCGTGATCGTCATGATGCGCTTCGTCGTCATGTCCGTCATGATGCGCTTCGTCATTGTGATCGTCGTGGCCGTTGTGTTCGTCGTGATCGCCATGCGCGGTATCATGATCGCGTGCTTCGCCGCGATCCGGGTGATCCTCATGACGCGCATCTTCGTGATGGTGCGGCCGGTTCGCGTCAATCGCGGGTTTTTCACCGCAGGCACCCGTGGCTCCGAAAACGAAGAGGCACACAAATGTGCGCGCCAGTATCGCGCGCGAATCCTTATGATAAGATCTCATGATTCTCCACCTTGTCGAGCAGGCGTCCGTCCAGGACGTAAATCGCAAGCAGGGCGCGCATGGCCGCCAGTTCCTGGTCGTGGCGAGCGTGATGAAATTCGAATACGCTGCGATAGAATTCAATCACGGCCGGCGGCGAAACGCGTCCGCCGCGAATGGTCGCACGCAACGAACGCAGACGTGCTTCGATCTGATCTTCCGTAATCCCGCCTCGCAGTGCATTAAAAGCCAGTCGGTATTCTCTTAAATAACGCCGACGTTCCAAAAGGCTTCGCGCCGCCACGCCGGATTCTTTTAACCGTTCCGTCTCCAGACTTTCGCGCGCCGCTTCGCGCCCCCCCGCGTTGCGGTGATAGAGCGGCAGAGTGAGGCGAAAGCTCAAACCAAGTTCGGTTTCGCTGCCGCCCGAACGACCGCCCAGGAGGCTACCAGGGAACCCGCCAGAGCCGGAATCGGAGCGGCGATACTCCAGCGCCGGGCCGATGCTGATGTCCGGAAAAGCCAGCGCCTCCTCCAGCTCGACGAGCGCCCGCGCCCGCGCGATGCGTTTGCGCGCCAGCCGCAACTCCTCCGATTCGGCGGAGGCGCTTTCTGTAACGCCATCCGCCACGCTCTCCGGGGCCGGCCAGCGCAGCGCCCCCGTCGCCTCGACCGCGACATTCAGCGCCCGGCCAAGCGCCGGGTCACGCAAACCCGTCGCGAATTCCAGATCCGCAATTAAGGCCGCCTCTTCGGCCCGCAATGCCGTGAGCTGGTTGCGAGCTTCGCCGACGGCGAATTCGTATGTCGCGAGATTCACCCGCTGTTCGGAACTGAGCCCGGGGCGCCTGCGCATGGCGGCCACGGCCCGCGTATAGGTGCTGCGACTTTCTTCCAGTAACTCCAGATCCTCACGGACCTGCCCCAGCCGCATCACTTGCATGGCCGCTCCGACCACCAGGCGGTTCTTCAGCAATAGCGCATGACTGCGGGCGACTTCCAGATTTTCGCGGGCGACGGTCACCCGCGCGTCGCGCTTGCCGCCGGCTTCGATGGTATGTCGCAACGCGGCTTCGACGGTTTGCGAATCGCTGCCGGCCAGCACCCGCGATTGCAGTTGAGGATTCGCCGGCTGGTCGGCCCGGCGCACTTCGGCTTCAAAGCGCTTGAGTTCCGCCTGCCCTGCCAGGAGTTCAGGATGGTTTCGCAGGGCGCAGAGCAATAGCTCGCCTCCCGATTCGGGCGAACACGCCTGCTGCCTCTCCGTATTATGAGCAGGAGCGGCCGGGGATGACGGCGCCGAAGCCAGGTGCACGGGCGACGGCAGCGCATAGATACTAACGACCAGAAGCGCGCAATAGAACAACGCGATCCGTTTCGAATGAGAGTACATCTCTCACCTCCATTGATGATGATCAAAGCGAAGATCAATGGCTCTGCGAACGCGGCACGCGCTTAAGAGAGCGCGACGAGTGCGTGACGACAGAGCGACAGGGGTCGGTCAGGAAGCGAAAGCGGGGGGCGCGCGAGGAGAGAAACCGAAGCGATAGAAAGAGGCGGTGGTATTATTATGATGAAACGAAAGCGCTGGCAATGGCTCCGCTGGCGGCGCGACGAAGCGGTCCGGCGGGGCGGCTGGAAGCTTCGCAACAGAATCGATCTCGTTCGCCGCGAGCGAACGCAAACCGGCCTGTAACTCGGAGAGATACTCGCCCGGTAATGAAACCTTCGCCGCCGATCCCAGAATTTCCAGCAGATGATCGGTCGGGGATTCCGTTTCGCAGACGTCGTGGCAGTCAGAGCCGCATTGCGAGCCGGCCGCTACGTGCAGGCCCGTCACATCTCCGTGGTGATGCACGTGCATACCACCCAGAGAAAGCCCGGCGAAAACCGCGAGCTGCAGCAGGAAGCCGGAGGCAATCCGGTATGTGAAGCGCGAATTCATCAGGGTCCCGTAATTATATGCAGTTTATATTATCCGCTGCGGGCGTCAAGTTCAAAGTCAGACCCGGGTCGAAGGCCTCCGTGAAAGTCATGCTCGACAAAAAAGGCTTGATGATCGCCGGGCTGCATTACTTATTCGGGAAACGGCGATTTCGGATCGCCTGCTAGCTCTCTTTCCTGCAATATTAAGCAAAGCCGACATTCGCAGACCGTCGCTTTGCATCTCAGACTTCGAGGGATAGAAAATGAATCAAAAGGATTACCTTGGCTCTGTACTCGCCGTCGGACAGCCGTATGTAAGCCCCGGGTATGAATACTGCGGCGGTCAGCTCCTGCCCATGGTCGACAACACCGCATATTTCGCGATCGTCGCCGATTTCTACGGCGGCGACGGGCGAGTCACTGTCGGGGTTCCGGACCTGAGGCGCCGGGTGCCGCTCGGCGCGGGAGAGGCGCCCGATTTGAGCTCATACTTCCTGGGACAGATGGACGGAGTTTCCGAGGCTGTATTCGAGCCTTCGGCCGATAACATGCCTGTGCACAACCACACGGCGGAATTCGACGCCGCCAGTCTCGACGCTGCCGCCACCACGACGGCCGACGTCAACGGCAGCCTTCTGGAAGGCAGCATTAGTTGCGGCGACGGACAGGGCGGCGAGGCGAATCCAGTCGATCATTTTCCCGGCACGTCACCTTCGGCGGGAGTCAATCCCTGGTCCGATACACATACCGGTACCATGTGGCCGGACGCGATCGTTTCAGGAACTTTGGTCGGCGGGGCCACCGTAACTACAACATTCTTCGATATGGCTATCTCCGTCACAACCAATAATACGGGCGAGAGTCAGAAATCATTCGTTCCAACCTCCCTCCCCGCGCAGGGCATCCTGTATGTAATATGCACCGACGGAATCTGGCCCCCGCGACCGAAATAAAGGGCATAGAATGCGACAACGAAACTTCGAAGAGAAACTCACATATGGAACCGAATGATTTTGCAGGGTCGATTGGTATGTTCGGCGGCAATTTTGCTCCGAAGGGAACTGCGCTGTGCGACGGCCGCCTGCTTCCGATTGCAGGTAACAATATTCTGTTTATGACAATCGGAATCTGGTACGGAGGTGATGGTCGCAACACCCTCGGTTTGCCCGATTTACGCGGGCGATGCGCAATGGGCTTCGGGGATGCTACCGGGATGCCGGGCATCAAATTAGGAGAATTCATCGGCCGGGAGTCCGGGACGGTGGAACTGAAGGTCCCGGAGCATCATCACACAGCGTCATTTCAGTTGGCGGATCTGAATTTGTGCGTTTCAAGCAGCATCGACGAGCACAGCGTCACAATGCACGGCAGCCTGGCCTGCAATATCTCCAGTGGCGGCCAGCACAGTCCGAAAGGAAATTTTCCTGGAGTAGAAACAACTACCGCGGAGAATTTGTTCACGCCGACCGCCGGCGTCGAAACGATGGCAGCCAATCGGGTCATAGATCCGTCCGTGATGGGTGTGGTGCTTGAGACCTCTTTCGTAAGCACCCAAATCCCGTGCACAGTCCAGGCATCCACAGGAGCCACGAACCCGGTAACTGCGACCACCCTGCCGCCCGTCCAGGGTGTGAATTATTGTATTAACGTCAGCGGGAATTTACCACCGCACACATGAGCAGCACCCGGACTCCCGCGCTCGCCCGGCACACGCATCAAACGAGCCACCACGCAGGATAGACTACAATGACCCAGGAAGATTTCACCGGCTCCATTTCCATTTTCGCTGGCACCTATGCACCCGAACACTTCTATATCTGCGACGGCGATCTGAAACCGATTTCCGCAAACGAACAACTGTACGCCATTATCGGGACCGCATTTGGCGGCGATGGCCGCACGACGCTGGGCCTGCCGGATCTGCGCGGGCGCAGCACGATGGGGGCGGGAAACGGCCCGGGGCTGACCTCCCGGCGAATCGGCGAGAAGGCGGGCACCGAGACGACTCAGGTGACCCTGAACGCGAATAACCTGCCGCCGCATACGCATGCGGCCAGCTTTGACGCCGCGAATTTGAATGGACTGGCCACCCATACGATAGACTGGAGCGGAGCCGCCATCGATGTGGACTTAAAATGCAACCCGGGCGTCGGCGGCAACGGTCCTGAGAATTGTTATCCCGGTTTCAATGACATATCGCTCGCCTGGTCGCCGACCGCAAACGCGACAATGGCGCCGAATATTATTACGAATGCCTCTTTGACCTCCATGGCAGTGCAGACATCTTTCACAAATACCGTTCCGATTTCTGTCCACGATTCCGGAAGCCGACTTTCAATGGACATCTACGATATGGCGCCGTTCACCGTATTGAACCATGTAATCATGCACGATGGTGCCTGGCCCGAGCGCGATTGAGCGGGATGATGATCGGGTCAAAAAAAAGCTTGATGAATCTCGCGGCACCCGGCCTATACGGGAAGCAAAGATTGCGCATCAACCACTAAGCTCTTTTCTACATTATATTAAACAATGAGGCCCTGCGTGAAGCGTGCGGTCGCCGCTACCATTCAAGGAATCGCCAATGAACGAAGATGATTACGCGGGTTCAGTTTTAATTGTCGGTCAAACCTACGTAAGCCCCGATTACGCGTATTGCGACGGCACGTTGCGTGCAATAGTTGATTTTACCACATTGTACGCCATCATTGGCGACGTGTACGGCGGCGACGGGCGAAGCAGCCTGGGACTTCCCGACCTCCGGGGCCGGGTGCCCATTGGTCCGGGCCAGGGACCGGATCTGACGAAGCGCTTCCTCGGATTCCTGGGAGGCAGTCCGCTTTCACATTTCAACCCGCAAAGCGACAATATGCCCCCTCACTCGCATTCCGCGCAATTCAATGCAAAGCAGCTGAACTCCGAAGTCCTCACCACAGCCGACGTCAACGGAAGCTCTATCATCGGGGCGCTCAGTTGCGGCGACGGCGTGGGCGGCGTAGCGAATCCGCAGGGCAATTTCCCCGGGACATCCCCCGGCGCCGGCGTCAATCCCTGGTCGAACACGGCCACGAGCACCATGTGGCCGGACGCGATCATATCCGGATCCCTGAGCGGCGGCACTATCACCACGACCTTTCTGAATTCCGACGTGCCGGTGGCAACCGGGACCACGGGTGAGAGCCAGGATGACCTGGTACCAACGGCTCTGCCCGCGCAGGGGATCCAATACGTGATTTCGACGGACGGGCTCTTTCCGCCCAGAAGTTAAGAAAGCGCCCACAAAACCATCGGGAGAGCTCTCAATGAAACCGAATGACTTAGCAGGATCGATCGGAATGTTCGGGGGCAATTTCGCCCCGAAAGGAACGGCGCTTTGCGATCGAAGCTTGCTGTCGATCCAGGACCACGGCACCCTGTACGCGACCATATTCACCTGGTATGGAGGCGATGGGCGCGATACTTTCGGACTACCGGATCTACGAGGACGCGCGGCGATGGGTAGCGGACAGGGCACAGGTCTGCCCGGGATTTCGGCCGGACAATTCATCGGAAACGAAAGCGAAACGATCGAGCTAAAAGTGCCACAGCACAACCACTCCGCGGAATTCAACGCGGCGAACTTGAATAGCACAGTCACCACAAGCGTCGATCCGGCGAGTGTTTCCATTCAGGGCAGTTTGAAATGCAATGCGTCGGCCGGCGGTCTGCACAGCCCGAAAGATAATTATCCAGGCGTGGAAGCCACCACGAACGAGAACCTGTTCACGCCGACCTCTACCGGCGCTACGATGGCGCCCAATCCTGTGGTTAATCCGAATATTCTGGACGTAAACCTGAGTATCGGATTCGGGACAGACAGTGTTAGCTGCCTGGTCCAGAACTCCCCGGGAGGGACGGCGCCGGTAACGGCCACTACGCTTCCGCCCATCCAGACGGTGAACTATTGTATCAATATTGTCGGGGATCTTCCGCGACGTACGTGACCGGCACAGCGCCCGCCAGATCATCAGGACCAGGAATTATGACGAACGAAGATTACACCGGCTCCATTTCCGTATTCGCGGGAACGTACACCCCGGCAAAATATTATGCCTGCGACGGTGAGCTGAAACCGGTCAGCAACAACGATCAACTATTTGCGATCCTCGGCACGACCTATGGCGGCGACGGTCGAAACACCGTAGGGCTGCCGGATTTGCGCGGTCGCACCGCCATGGGTGCCGGCAACGGTCCCGGCCTGAGCGCGAGACCGCTGGGCCAGAAAGCGGGTACGGAGGAAACCGAGACAACGCTGACCCAGAATAATCTTCCGCCTCATACGCATTCGGCTGCATTTGTCGCCTCGGCGCTGAACGGACTCGTGGGAATCAGCGCTGACTGGACAACTGCCGCGGTCAGCGTCGACATACAATGCAACCCCACCGTCGGCGGCAACGGCCCGGAAAACTGTTATCCCGGTTTTAACAGTGTTTCCGCGGCCTGGTCGGCCACAACGAATGCCGCCATGGCGCCGGATATTATAACGAACGCGAAGCTGACTTCTATGACAGTGGAGACGAAATTCAGCGACACCAGCATGCCATTGACGGTTGAAACCGCCGGAGACGCAAATCCCATGTATATCAACAATATGGCGCCGTATCAGGTCATTGGTTATGTCATTATGCACGACGGCCTCTTTCCGGAGCGAAATTAAATACCGAACTTCACCACCTATGAATCAACTCCCCCCGACCGAACTCAAACAACATCTGGAACACCTGCGAATCCTGGGCGACGTTCTCCTGAATCCGGAAGAAAGCGTCGAGCGCCTGCGCGCGGCCTGCCAGGATTTAGAAGAGATTTTGATCGGCATTCACGGAGTGCCGAGCGCCGTCACCGCCGAAGACCAACGTTACCGCCACGCTTCCGATTTCGGCGAAGTCATTTCGCCGGGTTACGCGATCAGTACCATGCAGGACGCGATTCGCACGGCGAAATTCCTGCGCGCCCTCGTCGCCGCGATTCGCGCGAAGCAAAGCGAATCCCCCGGCGAACGAGTGCACATCCTGTATCCCGGCCCCGGGCCCAACGCGCCCTTTTTCATCCTCGCGGCGGCGACGTTCTCGCCCAAAGAAATCAGCTTCACGTTGATAGAATATATGCAAGAGTCCTTCGACGCGGCCCGAAGTCTGGTCGCGGCTTTTGGTTTTGAAGAGTACGTGCATGATTTTCAACACGGCGACGCGGTGCTGTATAAACATGCGGGCCCGCCCGTACATATCCTCATCGCCGAGATCATGCAACAGGCGCTGCGCGGCGAACCGCAACTGGCGATCTTTAAGAACCTCGTGCCACAATTGAGCGAGGACGCCCGACTGATTCCGCACAAAATCGAATTACGAGCGGGGCTCAGCGATCCGGAAGGCGAATTGAACGGCGTCCGATCTTATCCGCTGAATCCCGAAGGAGTGGCCCGGCGTATCGACCTGGGCGAAATTCTGACGCTCTCCCGCGAAAGCCTGCTGGAACGCCACCGTCAGGACGTCGATAACTACGAAACAACTCAGGACTGGGTGGACCTCAGCTTTAAGATTCCCGAAGAGATTGGCACCGCGACGACCTTTACGATCTTTACGAAAATCCAGGTCGGCGAAGACCTGGAATTGCTCGAAGGCGAAAGCGGCCTGAGCAGACCCGTTTACGATCGGGAAGTTCCTGTCATACAGGCCGGCGACGAAGTACGCTGCGTCTATCGCCTGGGCCCGCAGCCGGGACTGCTGCGGGAACTGCGTCGACCGCGACTGAGCATCATCAACGGCTGACCCGCTCGTCCGCTGCTTGCGAGCATCACATGCGCTGCAGACGTCGAACCGCGCCCGGCGTATCGCCCGTCCAGGCGCGAAAGGCCCGCGCAAATGAATTCGGATCGTCGAAACCGAGTAAGAAGGAGATCTGTTCGCCGGGCAAATCCGAATGCGTTAGATAGTGGCGGGCGAGCTTTTCCCGCACCAATTGCAGCTCTTTTTGAAACGTGGTGTTTTCGTTACTCAGTCCGCGTTGCAGACTGCGTTTGCTGATCAGCAGTTTGTCGGCCACGTCGTCGATGGAACTCCGGCCGCCCGGTAACAATTCGAAGAGCGCGCTCTGCACCCGACGGCGCATATCGGCGCCTTCTTCCAGATCGCCCAGGCGTTTGCGCAACTCCGGCTCGAAGAAATTCCACATGGCCGGATTTTCCGTGAGAAACGGTCGCCGGGCGTCCGCGGCGGCGAAGCTGACGGAGTTGTCCGCGGCGCGCCGGGGCCGGACCCCGAAATAATCCGCGTACTCATCGCACTCCAGAAGCGCGCGCGAAGAAGAGCTCACCCCGATCGGAACGATCTCTTCCCGGGTGGCCATGCGCGCGAGTTTGACCAGAAACACCAGCTCCAGGGCCAGCAGAGTATCCGGTATGGGTTGATCGGCGAACAGGAAACCCAGGGACACCCGGGTCCTTTGTTCATCGCTATCGACGGCGAGCTTCATGGGGCCCACCAGACGTTTGTAGTGAGCGATGCGCTGCATGGCCACGTTTAAGTTCGGACTGCACAGCGCCGCGAAAAAGAGCGGATGAAAGGCTTCGGTTGCCATTTCGCTGCCCAATCGCAGCGGAAAGGCGGGATCGCCCACGCAGGACTCCAGCGCGCGCCATAATTTGAAAAAGTCCTCCGCACTGAGACTCAGATTCGCGCGGGTGAACAGGTCCCCGGGCAATGCGGCTCGTTTCAGGACCTCGTGTTGCGAAATATTCAGATCCTTAAAGACCAGACGCCAGCCGGCCTCGATCGCGAATTCAGACGCGTGTTGGCTCATGAAATCATCCTGGTTGTTCGCGTGATTCTCGACCGGCCGTCTCATGACACGCGAATTCCAGCGCGCACTCCACGAACGGTCAAGAGAAATCGCCGGCCGGCGCGCTCCGTATCACTTCACCTGACTCATGACGGCCATATCGAAAAAACGGTCTCCGAACCATTTGCGAACGAAGATCAACGGCTTCGCCAATTTGCCCATCGCGTAGCGGGTCTTCGGCCGCCGGGCCCGCAGCGCCCGCGCCACGGCTTTCGTGACAACCGACGGCGGAGAACCTTCCCCTTTGTCGTAGCTGCTTTTTGTAGCTTTCGCGAGCTTTGCCGTTAGATCCGCGTAGGGTCCCGTGCCCGAACGTTCCAGCATGGGCTCCAGCAAGACCGATCCGAATTCCGTAAGAATCAATCCCGGTTCGATCACGATCACGTCGATGTTGAACGGCGCGAGCTCCAACCGCAGGCAGTCGGACCAGCCTTCTAACGCGTGCTTGGTCGCGTGATACCAGGCCCCGAGCGGCGTATAGATCTTACCGCCCATCGACGAGATATTTACGATCTTGCCGGAGCGTTGCTCGCGCATGTACGGCAGCACCAATTGGGTTAATCGCGCGAGTCCGAAGAGATTCACTTCGAACTGATAGCGCGCGTCCTCAATGCTCGTATCTTCGACCGAACCATAGCTGCCGAAGCCGGCGTTGTTGATTAATACGTCGACCCCGCCGTGCTGCTTCGCGATGGTTTCGACCGCTGCCACAATCTCCGCATCATCCGTGATGTCCATGCGCAGCGGGTGCGCTCCGAGTTCTTTCAGATCGTCCATCTGTTCGACGCGGCGCGCCGCAGCGTAGACCGTATAACCGTCAGCCAACAGCTGCCGCGCGAAATCTTTGCCCATGCCCGACGACGCGCCCGTGACCAGCGCCACCTGCTTATTCTTTTCAGTATTGTTTCCCATGCTTGCCTGCCTCGTTTCCAGAGTATGCCGATTGTATAGCCGGCTGTGGAAATTCGCGCAATGGCAGAGCGCGCCAGATTATATGCAGATCGCGCCAGGACCGGCGGGCTTCTGAATACGGTCCGGCATGGGCGGAGCAGGGGATGCAAGTGGCGGCGCCTCAGGAATTCCCGATATCGGCGCAGTTGGCGCTCCGACGTTGACTGGCGCCGACGTAAATGAGCCGGCCGTATTTCTGGTTCCCGAGGTGCTCCTGACGCATGATCGCAGTCTGCCAGATACAGGAACCGGGGCTTTTTTCAACTCCAACATCGGCGTGAAGGTGCCGGCGTATAATAGCGCCGCTGTATTCATGGCGCACCAGATCCCAGTCTTCGAGTAAAATGACTCTGTACGCCGTGCCGCTATCCAGAGACTTCTGCACAGCTTTACGAATCCGCTTTTCCAGGTCCGCATCGGTCCAGGCGGCTTCTGGCGCCGGATCCGGCTGAGTTACGGCGGCTTGTTGTTCTGTGCCTGCCTCGGGCTGCTCCAGCATTGTGAGCCCCGCGTCGAGGGTATCGAGCACACGGGCCTGCCCGCCCGCGCACTGAAACAGAAATGGTACAAGCAAAGCGCCAACAGCGGCGATATTGCGCATCCATCCGATTCTTGTTTGCTGCATAATGTAGCTCCTGTGTTCATTCGAAGTATTCGGCGAAGTATTCGGAGCTTTTTTAACTCCATGAATTATACGATTGCGCGGGGCATGTGTAAAACCGGCGCGACCGGTTTGTGAATTCAGGCCAGCGTAGATGGATGGGCGTTCCGGCCTCCGGCCGTCGCGCTGCTACGGGCTCGCGCTACAGCGCTCGTTCCCCGGGAGTACCCGGGGGCGACTCTGGACATTCCGATCGAAGTCTGCTTGATCCAGCCGCCGGGAATGGCAATCTGCCGCGGGTGAGCCGCCACGCGACAATCAGGACCGGGGTCTTCGACACGACGCAACGTCGCCCGATTCGGCGCCCGCTTTCCGCCGCCGCGGCCGCGCTTCTATTCGCCCTCGCCGGTCTCGGCGAAAACTGCTTCTACGCCCATCCGATCACCGGCGTTTTACCTGAGGCCGAAAGCGAAGACGGCGCCCTGGTCTCTCTGGCTCTGCTGGGAATCGCGGGAGGCGCGGGCCTGGCGAGCGCCGCGACGCCCAATTATATCTATGTCACGGACATCGGCAGCGACCTACTGTATCGCTTCGACGATATGACCGGCGCGAATCAGGTGACGTACGACGGCGGCGCTCTGGGAACGCCCTTCAACAATCCCCAGGGGGTCGCCACCGACGCCCAGGGGCGCATCTACGTGGCGAGCAACGGGCGCATCTATCGTTTCGACGATATGTCCGGCACGAACCAGGTCGAGTACGACGGCTCGGCCGGTACGAGCTTCGCCCAGGTCAAAGATGTGCACGTGGACGCCGCTGGCGCGATCTACGTCGTCGATAATACTCGCGACTTAGTCTATCGCTTCACGGACATGAGCGGGACGGGCCAACAGCAATTCGGGGCCGCCTGGAGTAATCCTCAGGGAGTGTGCGTGGATTCCCTCGGGCGAATCTACGTGGCGGCGACGGTAGCCGATCTCCTCTTTCGCTTTGACGACATCACCGGCGCGGGCCAGGTGACCTATAACGGCAGCGCCGGCACGAATTTCAACGGTCCCTTCGGAGTGGATGTGGATTCGCAAAATCGAGTCTATGTGGCGAACCTGGCAAACAATCGCCTGTATCGCATCGACGATATGCTGGGCACGAATCAGATCGATTATCAGGGAACGAACGGCACGGCCTTCGCCGCACCGCGCGGCGTCGCGGTCGATTCGAGCGATCGACCGCTGGTGATAGACACGACGAACGCGTTGCTCTATCGCTTCGACGACGCGAGCGGCGCCGGGCATACGGAATACGACGGCTCGGCGGGAACTCCCTTCGCGCAGCCATTTTACGTGGAAGCGAATTAATATGATCTACGACGACTACAAACGCAAAGCCATCAAGACCCTGGCGATCATCGCGATCCTGGCCGGCCTCTACTTCGGCCTGCAGCTGTTCTTTAACCACACCGCTTCGGGACTGCGCGCGCAGTACGCCCTCGTGCGACTCGTTCACGAAAATTTCAGCGCGACGCCGGTGCACGGCTTTCGCATGTTTCTAAACCCGGACGATAAAACCATCACGCCGTACATCATGAGCTATCGCAGCTGGGAGGCCGAAGAGACCGGTCGGATCGTCGAATATCTCAAGCCCGGCGACACCTTCGTCGACGCGGGCGCGAACGTCGGTTATTATACGATTCTGGCCGCGAATCTGGTCGGCAAGTCCGGGCGGGTCTTCGCCTTCGAACCCGAACCGCAAAGCTTCGCCATCTTAAAGAAGAACGTGCAGCTGAACGGTCTGGAGTCCATCGTTACCATCGAACAAAAAGCGCTGTCGAACGAAGCGGGCACGCTGAAGCTGTATCTGGCCGCAGCCAACAAAGGCGACCACCACGTATTCGATCGTGGGGACGAACTGCCCTTCGTCGAAGTGGAAGCCGTGAGCCTGGACGATTATTTCCGCGGAGATGAGCGCGGCGTCGACTTCATCAAGATCGACACCCAGGGCGCGGAGGCGATTATATTACGCGGCATGCAGGGATTACTCGGTCGCAATCCGGATATGAAGATCGTCATGGAATTCGGCCCCGCCGGTCTGCGCGAATTCGGCGAAGACCCGCGGGCGATGCTCGCGGCTTTCGACGATCGCGGCTATCGTTTCTTCGACATCGACGAAAATCCACCATCGACCAGACGGACGACGATCGATGAGTTGTTGCGTAACTATCCCGCAAGCAAACCCGAAACGAATTTGCTGCTCCTGCCGGGCGACCGCTGAATCGCGCGTTTTGACGGGCGGCGGGCAACGTGGGATCGAATTCGTCGCGACCGGACTCACGCCAGACGATACAGAATCGGCATGACCGCGATCCGATTGGCGGCGAAATTTTCCATGACGTAGCGCTGCATCGATTTCTTGAAAATCAAACTGGGCATCAAACGGGGCAGACTGTCCCAGCGGCAGTGATTGATCACTCCGTACTGGGACGCCTCGCCCTTCGCCGGCATCATCAACGTGGAATTATCAAGCCCGGTTTCCTGGATAAACCAACCGGCGGTATATTCCCAAACGGCCAGCAGATCTTCGGGCCGCTCGGTATAAAAATGGTTAAACAAAAAAACGCCCGGGCGGCTTTTGTCGACTTCGGCGATGCGTCGCGCGTTTTCGGCCACGACTACATGATGGAATTTCGCACCGTCGCCGACGAAATCTTCGAAATCCCGAAATTCGTCGCTGACCCGTATAGCCCGGGCCGCGGCGAGATCCCGGGTCTCGACCAAAACGGCCACGTCGAAACGCGCCACGTGAAAACGATCGCGCACGGTATCCAGAAACGGTTGATCGAGCGGCGGACGCACCACCGCACGAAAGGCGCTCGCGGTATTCACGTCAGCGCGCATCGCCAGGGTTTCCGCGAAGAGTTTGGCCCGCGCCAATATCGTTTTTTTCACATTGCTGTCGAACAGGAAAAACGGAATGCGAGAATCGTCGACTTCGATCCCGACATGGATATAACCCGTCGCATTCGGCTCGATCAAAGGAGCCCGCGGATATTTCAGATGCTGATTTACGATTTGCATTTTGTTTCTCTTGACGTGGTTTGTTCAGAGCCAGAACACTGAGGATCCATGGAAATTTTTTCTCCGGCCAGTGATAAGAAGGACGCCTATTTCCAGAAATTCGCGCAGGCCTTCCCGGATACGGACCTGAGCGGAGTGGAACTGGGGTCCATGCTGTTCTTTTTCGCCAATCATATCGTGAACGGATTCACGGCGCATTTTTCGCGCTACGGCATTTCCCAGGCGCGCTACGGCGTGCTTCTGATGCTTTACATCGAATCCGAAAACGAATGGACTCCCGCCGATCTCGCGGACGCCGGCAATATTTCCCGCGCGACGATGACCGGTCTGCTCGACGGCCTGGAAAAACAGGGTTATATCGCGCGCCTCCCGCGCCCGGGCGACCGACGCAGTATCGTCATTCAGCTGTCCGCAGCAGGCCGCGAATTCGTCGACGAAATGCTGCCGGATCATTTCAATCGACTGGCCGACGCGATGGGCGAATTGGGCCCGACCGAACGCAAAGCGCTGATGAAAATCGTTCCACGCGTTTTGCAATCGATGTCCGCCCTCGTTCAAGATCTCTCGCCTTAGTCGAATAATTTTACAGTCCGATCTCGACCTGAAAAATATGCGGGAAGATCCCGTGGGGCTCGTTGAACTGGTTCAGCCCGGCGCCCATTGTACCGTTTGATATCCAGTTCGCGCCGTTTATGTCGTCCATGCGATTGACGCGATGACTGCCGCTGTCTGCGGAGTAGACGCGCCCGCTGGAATCGACGGCGACGCCGTTCGGGACGATAAACTGATTCGGCCCGGTACCGCCCGTGCCGTGGGAAACCCAATTGGCGCCGCTCATATCGTCCATGCGCACCAGCCGTGGATTGCCGTCCGAGACGAAGATCCGGCCGCTCGCGTCCAGGTCGACCTCCACCGGATTGGTGAACTGATTCACTCCGGCGCCTGGCGTGCCGTGGGAAATCCAGCCGGCGCCGCTCATATCGTCCATGCGCACAACGCGTCCGTTCGATCGATCGGCCACGTAGATTTGACCGCCGGAGTCCACGGTCACGGCCACGGGAAAATCGAATTGCCCCACGCCGGCGCCGTTCGTCCCAAAGGAGACCCAATTCAATCCGCTCATATCGTCGAAACGCACGATGCGGTGGTTATTCGTATCCGCGACGTAAATCCGGCCGTCGGACGCGACGTGCAGACCCTGTGGCGAGCTGAACTGATTGATGCCAGCTCCCGGAGCGCCGAGGGAATTCCAGTTGCCGCCCTGGATGTCGTCCATAGCGACGATGCGACCGTTGACTGAATCCGTAACGTAGATCCGATCATCCGGTCCCACGAAAACGCCCGTTGGAGAATTGAACTGGTTCACGCCGGCACCGCCTGTTCCCAGGGAAACCCAATCAGCCCCGCTCAAATCGCTCATTCGCACAATCCGATCGTTTGTACGATCGGCGACGTAGATCAGGGTGACAGTCCGAAACTGCGCCTGGTAAATGAGCAACGTGGCCAGGGGTTCGCAGCTTCCGTCGAGCGGGCGACATTCCGTCCCGAATCTCTGGCACGATAAACTCAACATGACCAGCACAGCGAGCACGGAAATGTGCGACGGCCCGAAGCGGCTGCGGCCGTCTGCGAACAAGCATCTGGGCAGATGTATACGGGGGGCCTTCATATCAACTCAGCCAGCAAATTACACGCCTGCTTATAGTAAGCTGCAATCTTATAAGGCGCCTTACTATAAGGCAACCGAAATATTTTGCAAATCGGCGCTTCGGCTCCGCGCGCACAAAAAAGCCGCGGTGCCGGAGGCAACCCCCGGAACCGCGGCTCGATATTTCCCGCCGCTCTGCGATATCGCTTTCAGACGTCGAAGCGGCGACGGTCAGTTCTGCGAAACTTTTATTGAACGGATTCCCACATCTGCACGTAGTTCTCGCTCGAAGCGCCCAGGTTATCCAGGTACTTCTGTTTGAGTCCCAGCATGCGCATGTCTTCGTAGACCGGTCGCAACAGGCCGATGTGTCCCAGCCCCTGCTTCGTATACCACTCGCGATACCAGCTCGACGGATAATTGTAATGACCCAGTCCGTCCGAGACATTCGAAGACGGCGCGCTCCAGCTATATCCCTGGCCGGAAGTGCTTCCACCGCGACAACCTTCCGATCCCGTGCGCGGAACCATCTGGGCGATGAAGCCGTTCAGATCGGTGGCCCAGGCCATATTCAATCCCTGGTCGACGCCCCAGGCGAGCGACTGCGCGAAAGAACGCGCGGAACCGGTACAATTGTTCGTAACTCCGGAAGGCGTATAGGTCTGCGCATAGTCCGGTCCGGTGCGTAAGCCGACCATGCCGCCGGTGGTCTTGATCACGTTGATGTGCATCTGCGTCAGCGGCTTCTCCTGCTGCTGGTTCGCCATGTGATTGTCGGAACCGGTGAGCCGCTCGCGAAAATGCGAGTGCGAAGAATACAGGGCGTGATTATTTCGCGACTGCGCGACGGCGAAGAGATCCTCCACGGCCCGCTCGGACATATGCGCGATGTCGATAACCATATCGCGGTCCATCAACGCATTGGCGAGCTGCACTCCGAGCGGGGTCAGGCCGACTTCGTTGGTATAACCCGCGCCCGCGTTGCAGGTGCCGACCTGGCCGGACGCGTTGCGACAGGTGAAGCCGTTGCGCGGATTCGTTTCGAGTATGCCGACCATGTCGATCGTGGTGATGTCGTCGTATTTGCAGCGCGTGCCGCCGTTAATATTGAAGCACTGTCCGTTACGAAAATAGTTTTCGATCCACTGCATGGCGTTATACGCCTTGTTCATCACAGTGGCTCCCGCGAAACGGCTGTTAATGTGGCTGCCCATCTGGAAAGTACGCACTCCCAGAGCGTAGTATTCGTCCAGCACGTTGATCCAGTCACTGCGATTGTCGAAAGGTTCAGTCGCCTCGACGGATAATACGATCGCCAGGCGGCCGGACTTCACAATGCTGCGGGCGTGGGCCGGAGAAAGCGCGATCGTCGCCCAGTCGTGGGCGTTCACGAAACTATTCGCCTCTTGCAGCTGCCACTTGATCGAAGTGTATTCGTTACATTTGCCGTTTTTCAAGAGATGCGATTTGCGGTTCTCCATCACTTCGCACATCGGGCGAAAGTCCACGGCCGAAACGACCGCGAGAGTCAACCCCTGTAAATGCGCTTCTTTTAAGTGCCCCTGCCAGACCTGCTGGTGCGCGATGGCGTCCCAGGAAGGCCAGTGCTCCCAGTGTTCTTTGCGAAACCAGCGATGCCGGCGGTCGTAGCCCCGGCGTTTGCCCCAGTGCCAGCCCGCATCGCCGTCGGTGACGCCGTTGCCGGACAGAAATTCGTTTAACGGTCCGAAGCGGGTCGCGGCGTGATCGGTGCTGCCCAGGTTCCCGCTGCAGCGACGCAGAGCCCATTTATCATCGGGATGGTGCGCATGACCGTGAAACCAGCCGCCGCCGAACATCGCCTCGCCGAACATATGAATGTGTAAATCCGCATAACCTTTGAGCGGCCCCGGATAATTCGCGTACGCGAGACCCGCTTCGCTCGCGCGGGCGCGCGCCACGTCGTCGCCCAGCGAAAGAAAACTCGTGGCGACGGCGTCGTTGCCGCTCGATTGATTCGACAGCGCGTCGCAGCCGGCGAATGCAAGCAGCGACGCGATCGCCGCCAGCGCAACGCCGGCCCGCGTCCTCGTTGTTATTCTGTAAAAAACCATAAGACTCCCACCTTGAATAGCTGCGCGATGCGTAGATTCCATCGCGCAGGGTTCTTCGTTTCTGTTAGATGTGAGTTAGCAAACGGCATGCCATTTCGAACGCACAAAGCGCATTATGGGATATCAAACATTGATGCGGCGCGTTGATGAACGTTCGTGCGATCGGCGCGAAATCAGTCGCCTGCGACCGATTCCAGCTTCGCGCGCCGTGAATCGCGGCGCGCGACGGTGCGATGCAAAATACGCCGCGAAGATCGCAACGAAATCTCGTCGCACGGCGTCGACGAAATTTCGGCGCTGACGAGACGTCGTCGAATTCACGCTTCGCGGGATTCGGAATCCGCCGGCAGCCAGCGATTCATCGCGACGCAGGCGGTGAGATCCCCCGCCACGTTCACCGAGGTCCGCGCCATATCCAGAATGCGATCCACGCCGATGATCAGTGCGATGCCCGCCGCGGGCACCCCCAGATCCGCCAGGATGGTCGCCAGCACGACGATGCCGACGCCGGGCGTACTGGGCGCTCCGATCGAGGCGCCGACGGTTGTCGCTGCAAGCAGGAGCAGCGCAGGCAGAGTCAGCTCAATACCAAATACCTGGGTCAAAAAGATCGCGGCGACGACCTGGTAGAGCGCCGTGCCGTCCATATTGATCGTCGCGCCCAGCGGTACAACGAATTGCGAAACCGAGTCGCGAATTCCGAGCCGATCTTCGGCGGTCTGAATCGAAAGCGGCATAACCGCCGCCGAGCTGGAAGTCGAAAAGGCCAGCAACAGCACTTCGCGTACCCGCGCGAGAAAACTCCAGGGCGCCAGGCCGCCGGTCAGCCAGACGATCTGCGTATAAACGAAAAGCAAAAGCGATAGGCCCAGAAGCACGGTCGCCACATAGACCGACATACCGAGCAGCGCGTCGAAACCGATCAGCACCGTAATCTGAGCGAGCAATCCGAAGACGGCGTACGGCGCGAGCATCATCGCCCAGCTGACGACCTTCATCGAAATCTCCTGGGTCGCGCCCAATAGATCCAACAGCGGCCGCGCGTGCGACTCCTGAATCGAAAGCAATGCGATGCCCATCAATATCGCGAAGATCACCAGCTCGAGCATACTGCGCGTCAGAATGGCCTGCAGTGGATCGACCGGCACCAGGTCCACGATCAAATCGGGAATCGCCAGTTCGCGCGCGGCTCCCGACCCGTCGCCTGCTGCCGCGTCGCTTTCGGCATTGCCGGCGACGACCGCAGCGCCGTTCGAATCGTTCCCGCTTTCCGCCAGCGCGGACTGCACCAGGCCCTGATCGATATAGTCACCGGGGCGCACGAATGTCGCGACAGCCGCGCCGATGCATACTGCGATAACAGTCGTCCCGACAAAGTAGGGAAAGATGCGCAGTCCAATGCGTTTGAGATACGCGGGATCGGCGCTGGAATTGATACCCAGCATGATGGACGAAATCACCAGGGGCACGACTACCATCTGAATCAAAGCGAGAAAGAGTCGCCCCGGAACGGCAAGCCAGCCCGCGACGGCTTCGGCGTCCGCCGCATCCAGCCAGCCGCCGCCGGTCGGCGAAAGCAAAAGCCCGGTGGTCACTCCCAGAAGCATGCCGAACAGAATCTGCGCCCAGAGATGGGAGCGTACCATCACCTGCAGTTTGTCGACCAGGTCGCCGAGCAGAGTTACCGATTCCTGTAAAGGCAGGTATTGCCTGGAAGTTTGATTCGAAGATTGATTCGGAACTTGATTGGGATCGGGTCGCCGCAGAGCCATGACTTCGATTCGCAAACCGGCCGCGCATCGCCAGAATCATTTCGCGCGCGGACTATGATTTATTTGTGGGTCAGCGAAACTGCTCGTTCCAGTCGCGGTAATTCAACACCTGTCCGTCTTTGCGCACCCGCGCCAGGCGTTCCGGATCGAGATCCGCGTATACCCAGCCCGGCTGATTCAATTCTCCGCTGACGAGCACGCCGTCGTCAGGAAAGCCGCGATCCGCCGGGGCGTAGACTCCTGCAGCGCCCACGTTACGATCGACGGCCTCGGTCCACGGCGCATCGCCCACGAGTGAAGACTGCACGACATAGCACTGATTTTCAAGCGCCCGCGCCTGGCAGCCGATGCGCACGCGATGATAGCCGGCCAGGGCGTCCGTACAGCTGGGCACAAGAATTAGATCGGCGCCGGCTTCGACCTGTCGCCGCGCATGCATGGGGAACTGGCTGTCGTAGCAGATGTTGACGGCCAGACGCCCGTACTGCGTTTCGAAAATTTTTGTCTCATCGCCGGGGCTGATCGACCAGCGTTCGTTTTCAAAGCGGGTCATCTGCAGCTTGTCCTGAAACTCGCTGCGACCGTCGGGAAAAAATAAGTACGATCGATTGCGATAAAGCGCGGGTTGCACCTCTTCGGGAAAACTCCCGGCGAGAATATGAACGCCGTGTCGTTGCGACGCGGCCTGAAAGACTTCGCGAAACTCGGGCAGCACGCTCTGCAACGATTCCAGCTGCAGGCTTAACGAAGCGTGCACCTCGCTTCCGAACAAGGACGCGAGCTCCATACTGAAATATTCGGGGAAGACCAGCAGATTCGCGGCGTTCCGAACGGCCCCGGCTATCCAGTTCTGAATCTTCGCGCGATACTCGTCGATCGATTCGAAATAGCCGACGTCGTACTGCGCCGCGGCGACACGTAAAGATTCGGGATTCACAATCAGACTTCGCGCTCCAGCGTTTTCGACCAGAAGATCATGGGTTTCTCAGTTTCCTCCGCTTGATCCACGTCTTTCCAGTGAAAGCGAGTGCGCAGATCCGACCGCTCCTGGTAACCGAAACGGCGCCAGACTTCGTCGAGCGGAATATAATCGCGCGGTCGCAGGGGATGATCGACGGGGCGCTGGACGCAACAAAAAACGCACTCGGTGAAAGCTCCGAGCTTGCGCGCGTGCCCTTCGCGCCCCGCGAAGAATTCCTGATAGATTCCACGCCCGCGAAATTCTTTCAGCTGCACCGACTCGCCGCAATAAAAGATCGTGTGCAAATCGCGGCCCTGCGCCAGAAACGGCCGCTGAAATTCTTCGGTTTCGTCCAGCAGCGGCAAGCCGGTCGAAGCGCCGACAACCGCGCCGCCGGCCAGCGCCAGAATCACAACGCTGCCCTCGGAGCGCACGTAGCTCTGCAGATATTGCTCTTCATATTCGGGCGAGCCGTCGTAGAGATAGGGGTAATCGCGAAATACGGCGATGCGCAGACGGGCCAGATCTCCCAGATAGGGGCCCAGCTCCGGGCCCCTGACGTGTTGAATCTCTATCGACACCGTCCCTCTCCCTGTGGTTGTTCAGGAACAACCACAGGAATCTTTTCGCACGCCCCGGGCCTGTCAGTTCGAATTTTTTCCCGATTCAGGCGACGACAATCATTCGCGGAATCGCCGGCCGCGACCGCCTGTCGCAGTCCTCAGGGAAAATTAAACCCAAACACGTTATCGTTGTCATTCGCTGCAGCGGCCTGATCCGTCGCGCTGTTGCCGGTCATTAGCAGATTCGATTGCGCGACGACCGCGCCTGCGTCCGCGAAGATCGCGCCGCCTTTGCCCTGACCCGGCGCGCCGGGATTGCAGTCCACGGACGTTCCGCCGGCGCCACCGGCGGCGTTATTGTTCGCAAAGGATGAGTCGCTGATGCTTAGCGTGCTGCCGACTCCGTGTACGGCGATGGCGCCGCCGAGACCGCCGCCGCCCCCGCCGCCGGCCGGCGCGTTTTCGTTCACCCCGGCGCAGCCGGCTCCGCCGATACCGCCGAAAGTTCCCGCGGCGCCTGGAGCCCCGCCGCCGCTGCTGGAGCCCCCCGCTCCGCCGCCGCCTCCGTAGCCGCCCGCTCCGCCCGAAGTCGAGGGGCCCCCGGTGTTCGTACAGCCTCCGCTGCCGCCGGTACCGAAGCCGCCTGCACCTGTCGCTCCCGGACAGATGACGGCGACGCCGCCCGCGGCCGCGTCGTGAGCGGGGGCTCCGCCGTTCTTGCCTTCCCAGTTTCCAGCGCCGGCTCGCGCGATTCCGAAGCCGCCTGTTCCGCCTGCGGCCGAGTTCCCGAAGAAGGCGCTCTGCTCGATCGTTACGCTTGCGCCGCCGTCGATAAAGATGCTCCCGCCCATTCCCGCGCCGCCGCCGCCTCCGGCGGGCGCGGGCGGAGAGCCCGGCGTAACATCGCCTGCGCCGCCCGTGGCGTTTCCGTTTTGCAGTGTCAGATAAAAGAGCGCGACCGTCGCACCGCCGGTAATGCGAAACATCCGAAAAGCATTCGCGCCGTCGATGATCTGCGTCGGGCCGCACGCGCCGTACAGCTCGATATCATTCGAAATCGCGGGCAGGGCCGAAGCCAGGATGATCGCACCGCCGACGTCCGTCAGGTCGATCGCTCCGCCGGCCGCGACATCGGCCAGCGCCTGGCGCAATGTTCCAGGACCGCTGTCGGCAGGACTGGTCACAGCCAGCGCGCCGCCCGGAACCAGATAGTCCGGATCCTGACAGGGCGTCGCCGGGTCCTGGAATAACAGCGCGGTCGCCAGCGGATTACAGGTACCGTCCGCCGGATGGCAATCGAAGCCCAGGCAGGCCGAACCACTGGCGAAAAGCAGAAACAGGCAGATTCCCGGCAGTCCCTGAGCTGCGGGCGAAAAATACAGTCCTGAAGCGTTCATTTGCTCTTGACGGCGGAACACCGCACGAACCCTTATAATCAGCCAACTATTAATACGGACACTAACTATATGGCAACATTTTATCGCCCCGAAAACGCAAAAATTAGCCCGGCCGGGAGCCGGCGCCGGGCGATAGAATGGCTCCGGAGACCCGCAAAAGGAGGTCCGCGGCTGTTCCGCGTTGAATCGATCGCCGGCTAAATCGTTAACCTGCTCTGAAAGCATATTACCGGACGCGAAGAGGCATTTTTCTTGACGATCAAAGAAATTTGAGACCAATTTCGGCATGACTCACCTGCGCCCGCCCGGATTGGGACCGATCGTCGGCCATACAAGCTCCACATCTGCGCGTCTCTGGATTCGCGGAGCGGACGACACGAACGACCGAACCGTAGGCGTCGCCGCGCTATTTCGAAAAAACCATAAGCGCCCCGTGAAGATCTGCTATTTTCGCCTGCGCCGCGAATACGATCGCACGGGATGTGTGGATTTCACCGAACTCGAAGCGGACCAGGAATATCGCGCGGTATTCGGCACCCTCGCGATGCAGACCGAAAATCCGTACGAGGTGGCGCACACGGACGATCTCTTTAAGCTACTGCCGGATCCGAAGGTCTGGCTCGACGAACTGGCCGCGCTGCCCGACGCGAGTTCGGTCTCCCGCTTTCGGACCTTCAGCGACCAATCGGGCGGACCGCTCTCGTTCATATTCGGATCGTGTCGCTATCCCGGAATCTTCGCGCAGCAATCGAAGCTCGGCGACCGCATCTTTCGCGCGATTCAGGATCGCATTCATACAGCGGCCGGACCGGCGCGCTTTCTGCTCATGCTGGGCGATCAAATCTATGCCGATCTCTGGGGCCGGCACCACGGCATTATGCGCGCGGACACCTTCGAAGAATTTCAGGAACGCTATCACTCCGCTTTCGGAACTCCGAATCTGCGCAAATTGATGCAGAGTCTGCCGACCTATATGATTCTCGACGATCACGAAATCGAAGACAACTGGCACCAGAGCCGCATTCACATTCCCGAAAAGCGGCTGCTGTTTAATACGGCGATCTCCGCCTATCGCAGCTATCAGTGGGTGCACTCACCCCGCAATTACGGCGATCGACTCTACTATAATTTCGAATGTCAGGGCTATCCCTTCTTCGTATTAGACGTTCGCACACAGCGCATTTCCACCGAAGCAGATTTCGACAAGAATCACCTGCTGGGCTATCCCGCCAAAGACAGCACCTACCCGCGAAAACCAAAAGACGGCGAATTCCCCCGCTACCCCGGCCAGATCGATCAACTCTGCCGCTGGCTGATCGAATCCCAGGAACGCTACGGAGATCGGCCGAAATTCCTGGTGTCGCCCGGCGTCTTCGTTCCGAATACCGTACAAAACGTACACGATCCGCGGGCCGGAGATTCCTGGTCCGCCTTCCCGACGACGCGGCGCACCGTGCTTTCGACGATCGTACAGAATAGAATCAACAACGTGGTTTTTTTGTGCGGCGACGTGCATTGTTCGATCGTCGCGGAAATGAGCTTTCATTCGAACAAAACGCAGCTTCCGCTCAAGGCCTACAGCATTACCTCCTCGGCTTTCTACTGGCCCTTTCCGTTTTCGGACGGGGATCCGAATACCTTCGTCCACGATTCCGGACGTGAAGACGACGATTTCGAATTCGACGACTGCACGATGCGCTATCGCTGCTCGGTATTCGAACAAGAGGACAATTTTACCCGCATCGACGTGGACGAAACGGCGCTGACCGTGCACATCATGAATCGCAAAGGCGATCTGTGTTCTAAAGACCCCGACGGCGATTACTCGGCGCGGCTTGTGTTTTGAGAGTGGAGCCGGAAGTTTCTTTTTTTTGCCACGGATTTCACGGATTGCACGGATTTTTATGGGTCGGTCAAACGATCGGCGGCGAATTCAAATCTCGATTACACTCCTTTCATTTTAGAGATCAAAAAAGAACAAGACAAACCCATCCGTGTAATCCGTGTCATCAGTGGCCAACTCTTAAGAAATCCGTGTAATCAGTGACCAACTCCCGGCCCAAAAAAATCGGAAACAAGCGATCGCCGCTGCTCGTCGAATCCTTGACGGATACCACAACGACACCCGAGGATTACATCTATGGAAATAATCTATTTTATTATGGTCGTCTTCACCGAAAGCACGCTCAGCTCGGTGCAGATCAACGCCTGGCATATTTATGCGGACGAAGTCGGCTATGACGTGCCCTGCGAACGCGCAATCGAAGACGAAAAATTCCAGAAACTGATGAGCGGCAAACTGCGCCCCGGACAAAAAGCGACGCTGCAGTGCAAATCCGATCCGGAAATGCGTCCGTTACAATTCCTGCTCGCTCCCGGCGCGGTTCGAATCAAAGCGACCGCCGCTCAGAACCCGGACGCAACGCAAAACGGCGAATCCGGCGACACCTCCGAAAACGCCGGCGCGCCGCGGAGTCTGAGCGGCAAATTAGTACACGTTCCGATAAAACGCGGAGTTAAATCGGTCGCGGGGTATCTCGGTCAGGAATTCTTTCTGGAAACGGAAGAGCTCGGCCGCGTCGCACTTTATACAAGCGATTCCATTTCAAAAGAGGAACTAATGCGACACGTCGGCAAAAATCTAAAGCTTCGAGTGCGATATGTCGACCGCACCCCGACGCCCGATCCAGAGAATCCGATTTCCTATCCCATGGGGGAACTCGGCGGTCCGCTGAAACGGGCGGGCTACGAAGTGCTCGCCATCAAATAGGCCGCCGCGCGCCCGCGAACCGTGTCTTCCAGTACTTCAGCTTCAGATTTCCGAATTCGATGTTCTTGCCGGTGCGCGGCGAATGAATAAAGACGTCGCCGCCGACGTACATCCCCACGTGGCTCACGCGCTTGCGATTGATCTTAAAAAACACCAGATCGCCCGGCGCGGGTTCGCGGGTCGCGCGTAAAGCTTTGCTGACCGATTGCGCATACGCGCTGCGCGGCAACGCAATTCCGAATTTTGCATAGAGATAGCCGGTGAATCCCGAGCAGTCGAAGCCGGTTTGCGGTTTCGAACCGCCGTACAGATACGGCAGGCCCAGATAGGTCTCCGCCATCACAACGAGAGCCCGGCCGCGCTCCGCCCTGGTCCAGCCAAAGCCGCTCAGGTTTTCGGAGGCGGGCATGCCATGACCGGGTAAACGCGGCCGATCTCCATTCACGGCGTCTCGCGCGGCTTTCACCGGAACGGCCGCCGGCATGTCGGGCCCCGGAGGAATATCAGGCAGATCGCGGATTTCGGCGGACGCAGGCCCCGGCAGAAAGGGACGCGCTTCTAAATTTTGAACCATTGGTCCGGCAAACGCAAGCGCCGCGACGAATGCGCCTGCGCAGAGCGCCCTGGCGGCCGGGACCGGGATCGTTTTCGAGCGAGTATCCGCGAATTTCATATGCTTTAGATTCCTGCGAGCGCGGGAATGTTCGCCGAATTCAACGCATTAACGACAGCAGCCGTCCTGGAATCCGTCGATGGTCAGGCGATTGCCGGCAAAGCTCACGGGATGAAAGGTTACCAGACCGGACGGGTAGCGTACGACGATGTGTTCGCGCTGCGTTTTTTTATGCCTGTACACGCTGAACTGGGCCGGCGCATCGCGGCTGCCCTGCTCGCCTTCCATATAGCCGGACGAAAAATCGGGACGGCCGATCTCGTCGTAATCGTAGGCGTTAAAGCTGCGATGGCGATCCATCGAATAACGCACGGCGCCGCTCTGCGCGAAATCCCAGGCGACCTTCGTACTTGAAAAAAACGAAATCTCCGAAGTATGAGCCGAGCGCTCTTTGTTATAACGCAGGCTTTTCTTCGCCTTCAGGCGCGCTTCGGTGGCAGTAGAGCGGGCGATGTTCTGATTCTGAAAACTCAGGCTGCCCGCGACCGCGAAGAGTCCGGTCACGAGTCCGCTCCACGTCTTAATATCCGCGTTCATCTCGGCGTTCTTGAAGCGGCGACTGTAATTGTCGATCTGGATCGCCGATCCCAATAACACCGAGCAATCCGGCCCGTACACGAGAATCCCCGCCTTGCGATACGAATCGTCGTCTTTGTATTTGATCGGCTTTTCGATCACTACCGAAACGAAGTCCATGCCGTTCGGCAGGCGCCCGTCGTTTATATTTACGAGCTGAAGCTTTGTACGCGAAGAATAGCTGCCTCGATAATTCCAGAGCACGCGCGATTCCAGAAATCGCACCAGCGCCGCGACAGGGCTGTTCGGACGCGAAAGCTGCAATTCAATCGCCGTCTGAAAGGGCTTCGCCAGATAGGCCTGGCGCTTCTGCGCGATTTCAAATTGGGCGAGATTCGCGACGGCTCCCTGCTCCGGCTTCCAATTCGCCGGCACGCGGGCGCTGTAGTTAAAAAATGAATGCTGTTTTGAAAGCCGAACGCCTTTCCCGGGATCGCGCGCTTCGAGGCTGAGTTGAATTCCGTCCAGCGCCGGGGCGAGTTCTTTCATCAGTCGCTGAAAGACGGCTTCATTTTTTCCGAGCACGATCACGGTCTGATACGCCGCGCCCGCGGAAAACGCGTAATAAGCCGTATACCAGACGTCTTTGCCGGCGCCGCGACTGACCCGGGTCTGAAACGCGAAGCCCACTCCGGATTTTGTAACTCCGGCCTGCGGCGTGTCCGGAAAACGTTTCGCCACACGCCGGCCTTTTTCGAATCGATTCGCCGCGGCCTGCACGAATGCCGGAGCCGTGCCGTCTCCGAAGAGCGCCGCCGGCTGCATGATGATTCCGCCCGCCGAAGAGAACGGCGGCTGGGCTCTCAATATCTTATTCTGCTTCGCGCTTTGCCACTCTCCGTTTAATTCAAGCGACAGGCGATCGTGATTGAGCGGCGTTTTCTTCGCCTGCACTTCGCGCGCAGGGGCTGCCAGCAGCATCAGTAGCAGTACTGCCCCCGGTGAGCAATGTGTTAGCGTTCGTCGAATCGATTTCTGCATACGCTAAGCAGAACTCGTCGTGAAATGTACGTCAAGGGGATCCGCTCAGTCGCCGCTTGAAAATCCAAAAGCGAAAATCGAGATGGACATTCAAAAGCGAGTACGAATGCATTCAATATGCTCCCACTCGACTCCGCCGCCAGACTCAGCAGCTCAAACCCGCTCGCGATCGGGCGCCCGCTTCGCCGTTACGGCCTGCTGATGGCCGTCAGCGTATTCACATTGCTGGCGATCGCCTGCGAACCCGGCGCCGATGCGACGCCGGATCCAGGCACCGGAAATACCGAAAGCGCGGACCCCATCGCGCAAATTCGCGCAGACTACGCGCGCATCATGCAGACCTCCGCCGACGAAACTCAGTTTAGCTGTCCGACCGATCCTTTCGCCGGAAGATTCGCCAGCCGCAGCGACAGCGACCTGAAATGGTTGCGTTATAGAGGCGGCCACGAACACGGCGCGTTGAGCCTGGAGGCCCTGACCCGCGACGGCGGAATCGTCTTCATCATGGAAACCGAAAGCTCCTGGGCCTTCGACCCGGATCCGCCGACCGATTTCAATCCGCAAATCGACGAGGAACCGACCATCGATACGGAAATCCAGGAGCGCTATTATTTCGATAACGGCCGGCCGCTCAAAGCTCTGTATAAAAAAGCGCAGGCCCATTCCAGTAAAGGCGAAGCGATCGAAACGGTGCTGGCGCAGACGAACAACGTCGCGCATCCCCGGCCGAAGTATTCAGCGGCGCTTTCGCAGGCGAAGGCCATGATCGCGGCGCAGCAGGCCGGCGAAATCACGGAGACCTGGTGCGGTCCGGAATGATCGCCCGGACGTTTTGATTTCGCGCCGGCGCGCCTGGCCTCGATGTAGTTCCGTGAGATTTACGCGGACTTTCGATCGCGGCTGATATAAAATTCGGCTACGGTATCGGCGGGGTTGCGCTCGAGCACTTCGCGAAAATCCCGCACAGACTCTTCGCGGCAGCCTTTTAACGCGGCGCGCACGGCGCGTTCGAATTGTTCGGCCGTTTCGACGAATGCCGGGCGATCCGCTTCCGGATAAGCGTCCAGCAATTCGTAGATATCGACGCTTTCGCGACGGCCCTTCACGCGCACCCGCCCGAGCAAACGATGCGGCACGTTCTCGCCGGAAGCGAGCAGTTTTTCGCGCACCGTTCCACTGACCAGCAATCCGACGCCGTACGCCCGGGTGAGGCCCTCGATTCGCGCAGCGGTGTTGACCGTATCGGAGATCACCGTGCCCTCCAGGCGTTCTTCAGCGCCGATGATACCCAGCATCAACTGGCCGGTATGCACGCCGATGCCGATGCGAATGGGCGCGTAGTTCATGCTCGCGCGATGCTGATTGTAATTGCGCACTTCCGCCTGCATGGCGATGGCCGCCCGCACCGCCTGCTCCGGCGATCCGGGAAAGAGCGCCATAATCGCGTCGCCTATATACTTATCGACGAAGCCGCCGTGAGCCGAAACGATCGGCGCCATACGTTTCAAATACGAGTTTAGAAAATTGAAATTATCTTCGGGACTCAGAGTTTCCGAAAGCTCCGTGAAAGCGCGAATATCCGTAAATAGAACGGTCATATCCCGCGCGGTCTGATCCCCCAGACGCACGTCGGTGATATTTTCGCGCTTGAGCAGCTCCAGAAACTGCAGCGGTACGAAGCGCTGGTAGGCCTTGTTCGTGCTCTGTAAATTGTCCGAAAGCTGGCGTACGGCTTCGTACGCCCAGGCGAAGAGCCGCGATAAAAGGTACGACTGCGCGAGAATAAAAAAGAACAGCCCGTAGTGAAATATCGGACCGAAGTCATGCACGCCGCGATAGAACAGCAGATCGTTGATTACGCTCGCGGCGAAGAAGAACATTCCAAGCAGCGACGCGAATACCCCGCGACGCCCTACGAAGGCCGCGGCAATTAATATACCCAGCGCCAGAACCACGCCGATGAGCACGATGATCTGCAGCTGATACAGGATTTCCGAGAAAAACGATACGTGCGTAACCAGCACCAGCGCCGAATACGCCAGACAGATGGCGCTATAAACCCAGGCGATGGTTTTCACGAAGCGCACTTCGAAGGTAAAGGCGAGAAATAATATAAAAAATCCGCCGCCGGCCACGAAGGAGAGATATTCTAAACGCGACTGCCAGAGATAGCTCAACTCCGGAAATACGATTTGCGCGGGCACCTGGTTGGTCGTAAAGATTCGCAAGGCCATACACAGACAGAAAATCCCGAACAGCAACGAGCCGCGGTCTTCGCGCCGGCTGAGATACAGGCCGAGATGATAAAAACCCATCGCGAGAATCGCGCCGAGCAACAGCAGATCGCGAATCAAATCCTGGTCGCGCAAACGCTGCACCAGATCCGCGGGCCCGAAGATCGGCGCCGTACGCAGTCCCCCCACTCGATGTATATAATTTGCGATCTGCAGATTCAGCCGCACGCTCTCTGAATTGCGCGGCGTAAAGCGCGCGACCCTCGTTACGACCTTCGCCTCGGTCGTATCCTGGCTTTCGCCGACCTGACCGACCTGTAGAATATCGACGCCGTCTACGACGAGTCGATAGCTACTGCCGACGTTGCCGATTTGTAAAGCCAGGGGTTGATCACGCCAGACGGGAGGCAGCTTCAGTCGGAGGGCATAGGTTCCGAAACCGTCGCGGCCATTCGCCTCGCCGTCGTCGCCGATGACGTCGTTCCAGGGGCCGGCGACCAGACGCACAGGCTCCCCGGCACATTCAGTCCGACAGAATTGATTCGGATAGAAGTCCCAGCTCCCGCTCAAGAGCAGAGCCGCCGTCCGGTCCGCCGGCAAACGCATGCCGGTTTCTGACGGATCGTCCGAATCGCTTAAGCTTACAATTCGCTCACACGCGAATGCGCCGAAACACAACCCGAGCATTGCAACGAAGATCCATTTGCGCATAGCCGGTAATACCCGCACGCCGGACGCTCAAAGGCAAGGGATTTCTCTTGACCCGCGACCGGGCCGGCCGCAATCTTCCGCGGTGAGTGCTCCCGGCGATTCTGAAACCGCATCGCAGAATGCAAACGAATCGCCCCGACAGCCGACCGATCCCGCGTTGCATCCCGACTTCGACGCGCTGGTGGCGAAAGCGTTTGCGGTTCCCGACGCGCCGGCTCCGGATTCCGACAGTGATGCGGCGGAAACGACAGAGGCGCCGCCGATCTCGATCGAAGATCTGGACGCGCTCTGGGCCGCTTTTTTCAAGCTCGAAGAATGGGTCTTTCTCGTACAGCCGGTACCCGGCCGCGATCCCTTTCCGTTTATCGGCCGCTACGAAGAACGACTGTGGTTCTTCCTGTTCACCGATCACGAGCGCTTGCGGCGTTTCGCCGACGCCGGTGGACTGCTTGACCCGGAGCTCAACGCGCATTTCATCACGATGAGCCCCGAACAATCGCTGGAGTGGCTGGGCCGTCTCCACGCCGTGCAGCAATCTCAGGCAGAACAGCCGGAAGCGAACGCCCCTCAAAACGCAAGCACCGCCGTAACGGGCATTCGCGTGAATGAAGGCCCCCACGGCTGGTATGCGCCGCTCGAAAGTCTATCCGCGATTTACGGTCATCTCAAAGAACTCGAGCGAATTTGAGCCTATTCCGCTTCGGGATCCGAAAGCAAAACCACGGCGACGACCGCTACACCCACCCCGACGAGAAAGAGGCGCGGAATCCCGCCGAAGTCGAAGAGAAACGGCGCCGCGATGAGAGCGACCGCCGCCGCGAAATCCAGACCGAGGTGCACGCGATACGGAACCAGATCGCGAATTCCGCGCGAATAACCGGTCAGCAGGCTGTAAATAAATAAGCCGACGCCGCCCAGGAGCGGCAGCCAGAACGCCACCGGCGAAGCGTTCTGGAAGCCCAGCGCCAGGGGCGCGGCGATCAGCGCGATGGCCACGGCGTAGTCGAGAATTCCGTGCACCGAGCCCGGAATGAATCTGATGTTCATGAGTATACTCCTGATTGTTGAATGCGCGGTTAGTCGTTCCTCAGTCACTATCGCAACAAAAAAAGCTCGCGACTCAGACGCGGACGTCGTTCTATGAGCGATGCCCGATCGAAGTCCGGATTCTGATGCGGCGCTGGAACGCATGGTCGACGCCTACGCGGTCGATTTGTATCGCTTCGCCAGGGCGCGCGTGTCGGACGCGGATGCGGCCGAAGATCTGGTCCAGGAAACATTTGTAGCCGCAGTGCGGGCGTTCTCGTCGTTTCGCGGCCGGTCGTCCGAGCGTACATGGTTGACCGGCATCCTGAAACACAAGATCGTCGATTATTATAGAAAGGAATCGCGCGAAGCCCGACATACCCGGGATGTTCCCGAACCGGGCCGCCTGGAACAAATGCTGCAAAAATCCAGGCACTGGAACGCCGAGATCGGTCCCCTGGACTGGTCGGCGGATCCGGCGGCGTTGACCGAATCGCGCGAATTATTCGAAACTCTGCGACGGTGCCTCGCAGAGCTACCGGAACGGGCCGGCGCGATTTTTCGCATGCGCGAACTGGAGAATTCGACCCCGGCCGAACTATGTGACGTCTTTCAATGTTCGCCGGGTAGTTTGCGTATGACTCTTCACCGGGCCCGCTTTCAGATTCGCCATTGCCTGGAGCGTAACTGGTTCGCAGGCGAAGCAGGGAGGAACGCATGAAAGCTTTGCGCGAGCGCTACGATCATTTCGTGATTCAGAACACTCCCACCTGCAGCGAAATCGTGATCACCCATTCTCGCGCACTGGATGAATTCGTGTCCCCGTTCGCCCGTCTGCGAGTCCGCTGGCATGCGGCTTCCTGTCTGTATTGCCAGCGCTATTTCGATCAGCTAAAGCTCGTCCGACGACTTCTGAAAGGCGAGTCCGACCCGGCGCCCGACGAACCGGAATCGATTGACCTTCGCGAGCGCGTGAAGTCGGGCGTTCGCGACCGCCTGCGATCTTCTTGATCGCCCGGCCGGCTGCAACCGTGCCCATTCACCCGGGCCAGTTTGCAATCCCGGCTTTATTCGAACGAAGGCGGCGCGATCTCGACCAGGCCGCTCTCTGTTTCGAATTCCCACATCGCACCGGTGTATGGATCGACGACGAACCAGCCCAGCAGACCGCCCAATGCGAGATTGCTGAAGACATGCAGCGACCAGTTCCAGCGCGTTTCGATGGAATGTTCGCGCACGGGCAGGACTCCTTCCGGATCCTCCGCGGTCACGGTATAGCGCGCTCTCGAAAAATATCCCGCCCCGGTTTTCAATCGCACCCGCAGCGGAGCGGGGCCCTCGGCGACCACCGCGCCCGTATCGGCTCGCCGAACAACTACGTAATAGTCCGCGGCCTGCGGCGTCGGCTCCGGCGTGGATAGGGCGAGCCCTTCGGTATCGCCTTTGAGAATCGTCGCGCAGTTTATGCAATTCAAGAGCGCGACACCGATCACGATCCAGAGCCCGCTTCGCGCCGCAGCCAGGCGAAGAATCCCATCAGAGCGAATCATCGGACGTCTCCTCGACAACACATTGCGCCGCGTATTCCGTCTGCAATCCACTGATCGTCTGCGAGTTTACGATTTCGGGAACGATCGGAAACAGCAAACCCGGAGCGCCGAAACCGAATACCAGAAACGGCACCGGTCCGTACCAGTACAAACGAGACGCCTGCTTCACGCGCAGCTCGCGATATCGCTCGAAGCATGCGGCGTTCGTCTGGCGATAGTCGATTTGCGGCGCCCGATAAGAATCGCGGAAGCTGGCGCAGGCCGGCATGCTGGCGAACACGATCAGTACCCAGATCGCGCGGCACCCGTGGCGGACCCTGTGGCCGACCCCGCAAAAGAAAGCGCTCGATGCTCCCGCGAAATTCATATGCCAGCGGCTATTCATCGCGCGCACACTTCCCTGGCCGCCTGCCGAAAGAGCGTCTGCAAACTCTCCCGAATGCGATTTTCGAAAATCTCGTTCCGGTAAAAAGCGTACAGATAACGGCGCTCGCGAAAAGATTCCGCAACACGCTGCTTCTCGCCCGAAGCAAAGCGCAGCTCCAGTCGGGATTCAAAGCGCCCCTCCACAATCTGCAGAGGCCAGTAGCCGACAAAGGGATAGTACGCCGGCAATCCGGCGATGGTCCAGACCCGGGGTTCGTAATAAGCCATCACCACTCGCGCATCCAGCGCTCCCGATCCTGGCGCAACGCAATCCTGAATGCGCAGCTGCAGCTGCCGGCGCAACTCCCGGGTATAGAATTCGTGGAACTCCGGGTTTCGAAAATCACTGTCGCCGCCGATCCAGCGCGAGAGCCCGCGATGCGCCATGGTCTGGTTGTACACGACTCGAAAGTCACGCACGAAATAGCGGTTCGCTTCGGGAGTCCCGTCGCTATCAGCCCCGGATTCGAAATACCCTCTTGCGTCAGCGTCAGCATCCGCGTTGTCGTCGGCAGCTTGCGGCGCGGAATTCGATACCGGTGCCTGATACGCAGCGCTGACCGGCGGCGGAATCTGAACGACCTGCACCGCGCAGGCGGTCCAGCTCAGGAGGGCGAGAACACAAATTGTAGCGTGATGACTCATATTCGCCGGGACTCAGGCGTATTTGACGAAGGACAGCGCCAGAAAGGTCTCGCGAAAAGTCTCCCAATCTGACGGCAGAACGTCATTCGTGACGCATTCGGATTAGTGCGTCCCCAAAAATCGCGTAGAATCCAGAGCTCAATTTCGGAGGACACTATGAAAATCGCATTTATCGGAATGGGGATTATGGGCGCGCGCATGGCCGCGAATCTAATCCGCTCGGGACACGACGTCGCCGTCTACAATCGCACGTCAAACGACGGACTCAGAGATTGTCTGAATCTCGGAGCAAGCGCGGCGGACACCCCGGCGGAAGCGGCGCGCGGGCGCGACGTCGTTTTGACGATGCTTTCGGACCCGGCGGCGGTCACGGCTGTTGCCCGCGGCGACGACGGCCTGCTGCAGGGCGCGACGGCCGGCTCGGTCTGGGTCGACTGCAGCACGGTCGATCCCGCCTTCAGCCGCAGCATGCACGCCGAAGCCGCCCGGAGCGGCATCGCGTTCGTCGACGCACCGGTCGCCGGCAGCAAAGAGCCGGCGGCGGCGGGAGAGCTGGTCTTCTTAACCGGCGGCGACGCTCCCGCTCTCGCGCGCATCGACGAGCTGCTGGCGGTCATGGGTAAAAAGACGATTCCCGCGGGCGGGCCCGGCAACGGCAGCGCGCTCAAGATGACCGTCAATCTGATGCTGGGCACGGCCATCGCCGCGTACAGCGAGGCGGTCGCGTTGGGAACGCGACTGGGAGTCGCCGGCGATCTCGTGCAGAACGTGCTGCTGAATACGCCCGTGGCGGCGCCGGTACTCGGCGCGCTGCGCGCCCGCATCGACTCCGGGGATTTTACGCCGCACTTTCCCTTGCGACACATGCACAAAGATTTAGAACTGGCCGTACGCTGCGGCGAAGCTAACGGACTGGCCCTGGGTCTGACCGCGGCGGCGCGCGAGCTTTTCGCCCAGGCTTCGCACACCGGCGGGTCGGGCGGCGACGCTTCCGCTGCAGAAAGTCACCAGGATTTTTCGGCGGTGTTTCGCGTACTGAACCCCGCGTGAGGCCCCCTCGCTCTCTCGCCCGACAGAAGCACTGATGAAAATCGCGCCAGATCAACTGTATACGACGCCGGGGGTGGAGATCATCGCCCGGGCCCGCTCCGGCGGCGGCTCCGCGATTCTGTACAAGATCCTCGACGCGCCGCTGCACGATCGGTCGATCTTCGCGCGGATGCCTTCGCTCACCCTCTTAAGTTCCGGCGAAAAGCTGGTAAGCACAAAGCACGACGGCGCGCGCTTCAGCATCGGGACCGGCGACGTACTGGCCCTGCCCGCGGATCTTTATCAGATCTCGGATCTGCTGCCGGACAACGGCGGCAGCTTCGAAAGCCTGCTGGTGTTTATTGAACGCGAAACGCTCGAAGCTTTCGTGCGTACCCTGCCGACCCGCGGCGTTCGCGCCGCGCTGGATATCGTGGAGCCCCAAAAACCGGAAGCGTCCGACCGCGATCGGTTGATCATGCGGGCTTCCGAAAGCCTGAACGTCTGGCAGGCGTCGCTGCGACCGCTCTTTCGCAGCCTGCGAAGCGGCGACGAATCGCCGGCCGACCGCGCCGGAACTTTTCGAAGCGATCAGCTGACTCACGATCCGGTCGGCGGGGTGTTACGCACGAAACTGATCGAAGTCCTGCAGCTGCTGTGTATGAGCGAACCCGCCATCGGCGAATGGGCGCGCCGCATGTGCGCTCCGTTGAAGGGCGAAGCGGGCGGCACAGGCGAACACGCCCGCGATCTACGCAGCTTTATGCTCCGACACTACGACCGGCCGCTGTCGATCGAAGACTTCGCGCGCTTGACCGGTCGCAGCAACTCGACCTTTCTGCGCGATTTCAAGCGCAGCTTCGGACAGACGCCGCGCGAATGGCTGCTGGGCCAGCGCATGGAAAAGGCGCGATCGATGATCGAAGGCGGCCAGACGAATATCACCGACGTGGCGGCGGATCTGGGCTACGAATCGATTTCGCATTTCATTCGCAACTTCAAACGGCGTTTCGGCAAGACCCCGGGCGCCTGGGCCCGTATCAGCCGTTCCTGATGTGCAATCCGTAAGCGATCGGCCGGGCATCGCCGGCCAGGGGGTCGCCGGGCACCGGATCTTCGAGAACCAGGCGAAAGCCGCAGCTCTCATAAAAGGCGACGTTACGCGTATCGTGCGTGATAACGAAACAGTCTTCGCCGCGATCACGCGCTGAAGCGAGCGCTGGTAAAACGAGGCGACGCCCCAGACCCCGTCCTTGAAACTCCGGCCGGACCGCGATAATATCGAGCACTCGGTGCGGTCGCCGTAACGCGGTGCGCATAATTCCGTCGGCGTGATTGGAAAAATTCAAGAGACGACGCAGCGGGCCTGGCCCGATATAAAACGGCGCCATCAGCAATCCGACCCGCAGCTGGCGCAGCAAACCCGGCCAGGGAGTCTGCTCCGGCGCGAACCACCAGGCGGCCGCCGCGAGTCTGTCTCCAGATCTCGCCTGCGTATTCGGGTCCGCGAGTTCGGCGGCGGCGAATAGACCAAAGAGGCAGACCCCCTGCATATGCCGCAGTCTCAGAAGCCGTCGCGCGAGCCACTCGACCCGACGCCGGCGATCGGCGGCGTCGAAGACCTGAATCGGAAAAACATAACGGAACAACTCCCCGTCTAAGAACGCGTCGGTGTAGAGCCCGAGCAATTCGTCGAAATGAGCGACTGTGTCGATTTTCGCTGGAAGGGCTGGGGGCGACTCGTTCACGCGGCCAGTTTGCGTTTCGCTTTGCGATTGTCAAGATTCGCGGGGCGATCAGGCTCTGGCGATTCGTTCTGTGCGCTGGCCAGGCCGATCAGGAGTTTTAGTAAGCATGCATATTCATCGCGGTTCATCTTTCAAATTCAAGATCCTGCCGGCGCTTGCCGGCGCAGTGGCCATCGCCCTGGCTTTGCCCCTCTTCGCGCAGAACCAGCCGAATCCGGGACTGCAGCTATCCGCGCGGGAAGTCGCCTTTCTGGCGCAGTGCACGCTCAGCCGCATCGACACCAGCTGGGTCTTCGAGAAATTGTCCGAAGCCGATCCCGACCGGGGGCTCGTCTTCGGCCGACGCCGCATCGGCACTTTTCTCGGCGGCGCGCAGTCCGCTCGCTATGACCTGCCGTTCTTAGTGTGCGCGGGCGAGCTGGCCGGAACCAACTGGCGCTATCTGAACGAGGCGACCGACGAACGCGGGCTGCCGTACGGCGGCATAGCGGCGAGCATCGCCGACCTGTCAGGTTTGCCGCTCTTCGCGGAGCGTCAGGGAAGTCAGCGCTTTTCAAACGAAGCGAATTATTATAATCCGGAAATGATTCGCTGGGCCCGCAAGAATATGATTCCGGACCCGCAGGCCACCGTATACGGGATCGTCCGCTACCAGGAAATCTACGACGAAGTCTTCGCGCGCGCGTTTCGCATTCTGCATCGCACCGACACGTACCTGCGCGGCCGCGATGCTGGATCGAAACAAAGCCGCTTCGAGGTCTATCTCAAACTTTATACCGACGGCGACTACGACGAACGCAAAGCATTGCGTAACGAGTTTTCCGCCGTCTACAACGACAGCTTTCTCGGACGCGAAAAGGATCCCTATAACTATTATTTCAGCGCAGGCCACGCGGCCACGTTCTGGCTGCGGCGCGGAATGGACGATACGGCGGACGAAGTGCGGGCCCTGCTCGTCGAGATACTGCGACGCTACGACGCGACAGAACTTAAATCATAATACGGTTTCGCATTAAACTTATATCATAATTCGCAAAAACGATTGAAATCGTCGTCAGGTCGAGCGAAGGCTGATTATGCTTCGCACGATCCGACGGTTTCGCGCGATCGCCGCGGCGGCGGTCTACGCCTGCTGTTCTTTCGCCTGCTGGAACCATCCGCTCATGGGCGTCGTCAATCTGAATGAAGAGGGCGACGACCAGAGCTCGCTGTTGCTCGCGCTTCTGGGCGGAGCGGGCGCGCAGACCCTGTCTTCGCCCGCGTTTACGGGTCTGTTGGTTTTTCGCACCGCTTCGAACTACAACGGCAATATGCTCGGCGGTGCGGGCGGCGTAACCGACGCCGATTCGATCTGCGCGGCCGAGGCGACTGCCTTCGGTTATTCGGGCACATACAAAGCGTTGCTCGGCACCGAATTCGGAGCCGCCACACCGCGCTTCGCCTGCCGCAACGCCTTTTGTTCGCCGACCGACCCGACAGACGGTACGAACTGGGTGCTGACCGCCGAACGCGAGTACTACCGCGCCACCGACGGCGCCTTTATCGGCGCGACGACCGCGAATCGTATTTTCAACTATCCGCTCTCGAATTCCTTAAGCGAGATTCCCGGACCCGGGATCTGGCACTGGGGCGGAGTATTCAATGACTGGCGGCCGCCGAGCGGCGCCGGCGGCGCGGGTTTTGCGAATAACGATTTCAACGGCTGGATCGGCACTTCGGGAAACGGTTGGATCGCTTATTCATACGAAACGAACAACGACGCGTTCTTTTCGGGCACCACCGCCGGCCGCACCAATCCGAATATGCACCTGGTCTGCGTGCAGCAGCCCTGAGTTTCCGGGGCTCAGCCGTAATAATAGTCGTACTGCAGATCGATCGCGAGCAATCCGGCGGCCTGTTTCGCATTCAGCAGTCGCTCCGGCCGCTCCGCATCCATGCGCGCCCCCGCCAGATCCGCCCGCGCGAATTCGCACCCGGTCAAATCCGCGCCCAGAAAATCCGCTCGCGAAAGGTCGGCGCCGACGAAGCGCGAATGTTCAAAGCGCCCGCAAACGAAATTCGCCTGGATCACTCGCGCGTTTGAAAAATCGCATTCTTCCAGACGAGCGCGCACAAAGGACGCATTAAACAAATCCGCCGTTCGCAGATCGGCCTTGCGCGCCGCCGCGCCGCTCCAGTTCGACGAATTCGCCCGGGCGCCGCGCAGGTCCGCGCCGCTCAGATCGCAGCGACTGAAGCAGGCGCCGTCCAGACGCGCGTCGCGCAAATCCGCGTTCACCAGCAGGCTCCCGCTGAAATCGGTGCCGGCCAGATTCAGGCCCGCCATATCCAGACCGCTCAAATCGCGGCGGCGCAGCTTGAGCCCGTTGCGGTACGTCCGCAATAGAAGCTCGATTTCGAAGCGCGTGCAATCGGCCATAGACTACGGTACCCACGCGCGCGGCGAACGCACATCATTCGTTAATCAAATAATGCGATTTTTGTACGCCCGAGAAGCGCGCTTCTTCGACGTAATCCTGATCGGGGGCGGGACGGCAGGAGAAGACAATGCTCGTATCGTAGTGTACGATGTACGGCCGCGCGAAAAACACGCGCAGAATCCAGCGCAAAAAGCTCGAAATGCTCTCCAGCACCGAATAGCCGCCCGCGGGCCGTTCAAAAGTCTCGAGGATCCGGCAATCGCGGCCGCTCTCGGTACGGGCGCGATAGACCGTGCGGGTCGGCAGCCGGTAACCGGAAAGCGGATCGCGCACGCTGGCCAGGACTTCTATATCGTCGACCCGGCCGCAACTGCGTACCTGGCCCCCTTCCAGCCAGGCGAAGCGCGCCTGATAGCCACCGGGGAATCCGGAGTTCCCTTCAATGACGCCCAGAAAAAAACCTTTCTTGCGTTCGTAGCTGCGCGAAAGCGTGAAGCGCTGCGCGTACTTATGCGGCGAAAGATTTGTGTAGATCGAATCCATGCCGCCGACGCCGTTCAGCTCGTACTCAGTGCCACGGAAAAACATTTTGCCGCGCGCCTGCGCGAAGGCGATCGGAACATCCGCCCGCACGAAATCCTCGCGATCGTCGGAAACCGCGACCGGTCCGCCGGAAAGCCGGACTCCGCGTTGCAGCCCGGAGAGTTCCAGCGAGAGCCGAAACTTCGAAGATTCAACCGACAGCCGCAAACGACTGGCGGTGTTGAACGGCGGACCGCCCCCGGTCAAACGCAGGCGGTGCGGTCCGGAGCGCAGATCCAGTTCGCCCGGCCGCGCTTTGAGCGTGCGATAGTCCTGCTCGGAGGTAAAGACCGCGCTTTCGCCGTCGCGATGGATTAAAACCGCCACGCCGTTGTTCAGGCTCTTCGGCCCGATATTCGAAACCAGAAAGACCGTATAGATGCGAAAGCCGTCGCCGCGAAAATTCACGCTATAGGCCTGGGTATAACCGTCGCGATCGAGCAGCGGTCGAAACGCAAAATCCGAACGCTGCGAGTAGCTGCCCGGTGAATCCGCGCGCACCGATTCGGTCGGCCCGAATAAGACCAGAGCGAAGAGTACAAGCATTCCGCCCCATCGACCGCCGCTCAGCCTTCGCGAAGCGTCGCCCGACCCGACGGCGAACAACGCGGTTAGCGGACCGAGAGCCAGCAACGCCTGGATCAACGCGTCATGCGGCCACCAGGCGTACACGGAATTTCCGAAACAAATCGCCGTCTGCACGACGGCCAGGCCCGCGAAGACTTTCGCCGGTACGCGATGCAGATCCCACTTCGCGTCGAAAAATAACAGGGCCAGTTCTCTGCCGCGGGCGCGCACGCAGCTGACCGCGATAAAAAAGAATTTCAGCGCGAACCAGAAATAAAAGGTGAGCACGGCCGACGCCGCGGCGGCGAAAAAAATCCAGAGTACCCGCGCGCCGCCTGCCCGGGCGCCCGGATCGCGGGCGGTGAATAATTCGACCATGACCGGCCACTCCAGAAAGCAGAGGGCGACCAGCGCGCCAAGATGCCAGCCGGACAGCAGGACTCGCATCGCCGGCGAACGCCAGCCTTTGAAATACAGTGCGAGCCCCAGAACCCCCACGGCCAGATACAGCCAGATCAGCGCGGACCAGGCCGTCATCCAGGTTCTTTCGTCCGCCCACGATCCCGCGTCCTGAAAAAAATCCGCGATCGCATCCTGGCGCCAGTAAAAGGCGTACACCAGCAGAATAGAGAGCGGGAGCATCGCCTGCTCGTTGATTGCGGGAAATATACGCGCGCTGAAAAAACCGTAGAACGGGAATACAAAAATAAATAGCAGCGCGGCGCTGATCCCGTATTCCGATCGAAAGCGAAGATCGTTCACGGGGTCGACCGCCTCGCCGGACGCGGTATAGGATTGCGCGGCGGCGATGAGCAGATCCAGACCCAAAGCTCCGAATAACAGGACCGCCACCCCCGCGCAGATCCAGAGCGCCCGCCGGCGATCGGCAGGATTCGCGGCCGGCCCGGTCAACAGAGCGACGCTGGCGACCGTGAATCCGCAGGCGACGGCGAATTGTAACGCCGCATCGCTCACGAGGGGGTCCCGCCCTCGTGGTGGTTGGCCGCCTTGCTGTTCGCACGGTCATCGCCGGACGGATCCAATTCGCCGTACATGCCGTACAGCGCTTCCGGCCCGGCCACGATTCCGCAGATTCCCAGCCCGAAGACAATCCCCGGAAACCAGAGATGCTCCCAGGGAAAAGGCAAGCCGGGATTTTCGCGCGCAGCGGAGTCGTAGTTTAACACGGCCGCCAGTGCGATAAGCGCGCTGAATGCGATGCACCAGATCCCGAGGAAACCGATCAGGGGCCACGAGCGTGAATGCGAACGCGAAGCGGATTTTTCAGCGCGAGAAGATGATGCGGGCACCGGCATGCGAGTCTCGTTCAGTCCTCGATCAATTCGTAGCTCACCCGTTCCGCCGACCAGTCTTTGAGTTTTTCTTTTTTGATGCGCGTAACGATGGCGCCGAAGGTCTTCAGATCGTCACGATAGCGGCGAGCGTCCACCGACGGGAAAGCTTCGGTTTTGTAGCGATCGCCCATATTAAAAAAATCGACGGCCTGGGTGGTCACGATCGCCTGGATTTTTTCCCGGCCCACCGGCGGAGCCATGACCCATTCAAAATCGTCCCGGTCGGCCGGCAAGCTGTACTTGCGATCGACTTCGATGCGCGCCTGGGGCGAAAATTTATTGGGATAGATCATGGTTAACGCGCCCTTCGCGTCGATTGAATAGAGCTGCAAATAGACGAACTTCGGCGCACGCTCCGAGTGACGCAAGACCCGGAACTCCAGGCTCAGTTCATCGCCCACGCGATAGAGCGGATTCTTGCCGTCTTTGTGTTCGCTTTTGCCGCCTTTTAATTTGAGCAGGACTGAATACGGACTCTCCGGATTTTCCAGGGCGAGATAGATTCGCAGCGTCTGCAACGCTTCACTCGCGAGGCGGTCCGCGACAGAACGCATGCTGCCATTCGCATGCGCGGCGCCGATGACCACGCCGGTCTCCGCGCGCACGACCCGGAGGCTCGCGGTATAAGCGCCCGCATCAGTTTCCCCGGACGCCACCCGTCCGAGTATAATATAGTCCGCACCCAGCAGCCGGCCCATTTGCGGCGCGTGCGATTCATCGACCGCTCCGCTCTGATTCAGAGCCAGTTCCGCCAGCACCTTCTTGAGCTGTCCGCGTTCGATCAGAGTCAGTCCATTCGCGCGCGAAAGCCGCGCGAGCACCTGGGCGGCCAGGGTATCGCCGGGTCCAGCAGCGTTCTCGTCGGCGGTCTTATTGCGCGTGGCGTCCGACGCGCTATCGTCTCGCATATCGCTGGCGAAGGGCGCGACGGCCACGTTCGCCGGAGCCCGGGCCTGGAGCGCGGCTGTGGCGAGCAGGCCGGCGAATAGAGCGAGCGCGATCTGGAAGCCGCCCGCGCTGGCACCGACCCTCCTTCGCGGGCGACGAACCGAATAGAACGTTCGTTCTGTTGGACCGCGTGCTATCGGGGGCTTCGAGCGTGTTTTCAGCATACAAAGAATCCAGGAGCGCTAAGATCCGCCCCATGTCAGAGAGGAGCGCGGCGCTTAACTATTGTTGGACGAAATTTCCGCAGGATTGTTGGCCGGCACAAGCGCGCCCTGGTCCCCATCGCCGGCGGCATCGGGTTCGGGTTCGCCGGGATCGATCGCGGGCGGCGAATCGGAAGGGCCCGGCTTCGGAGTAACCGGCGGCCCCGCATCCGGATTCGGCCCGCTGTCGGGAGTTTCGGAAGTATCAGCGGAATCCGAGGCGCCATTGTCTGGGGCGGTCGTCGCATCCGAATCGCCGACAGCATTCGCCGCGTCGTCGGTCGTCTGTTCAGTACTGCCGCCGTCTTCCAATCCATCCGGATCTTCCGGCTCCGGTTCCTCAAGTACAGGATCGATGACTTCGATTTCGCGCACCCGCTCCGGCCACTCCGCCGAAACCCGGCCCTTCAGGGCCCGCTGCGCGTATTCGATCCAGACCGGCGCCGCGATACCGCTGCCGCCGCCGGGAAAGGGCGCGCCTTCGTCGTGGCCCAGCCAGACCACCGCCGCTTCCCCTGGCGCAAGTCCGACGAACCAGGCGTCGCGGGCGCCGCGCATGCCGGGATATTTTTTATAAGTCGCGGCCACGCTCTGGACCGTTCCGGTTTTTCCGGCGATGGGAAAGGGTAGATAATCGGGATTCTTCGCCCGCGATTTACCAACGTAAGCGACCGTTCCTTCGACCTCCGGGTCGAAGACCGACTCCATCAACCGAACGGCCTGCGCGCAGGCGTCTTCGGCCAGTACGATTTCGCCGTCGTCCGGCCGACCATAGTCCTGCCAGATGATATCGCCCTTTTGATTTTCGATGCGCGTTACCAGCCGCGGATAGACGACCCGCCCGCCGTTCTCCAGCATCGCATAAATCCGCGCAAGTTCCAGCGGTGAAACTTCGCCGGAGCCGAGCGCCAGACTCAGATTCGCCGGAAAACGATCGCGCGATTCGCCGTAACTTAAATCGAGCGCGCTTAAAAGCCGGTCGCGAAAAGTCGACACACCCACATCGTCGAGGGTTTTGACGGCGACCGTGTTAATCGACATGGCCAGGGCCTTGCGCAAAGGTACGGGTCCCAGATATTTACGATTCCAGTTGCGGGGTCGATAACCGCCGATATTGATGCGTTCGTCGACGACCAGGTCGTTGATTGCGAGTACGCCTTCGTCGAAGGCCGTCGCGTACAGTACGCCTTTCATAACCGAGCCGGGCTGGCGCTGCATGCGGCGCACCCGAAAGGTCATATTGCCTTCGCGGATCGCATAGCCGCCGACCACCGCGCGAATATCGCCGGTCTGCGAATCCAGGGCGACGAATACGCCGTTCATTCGCCGCGCGATGCGCTCCATCTGCTCCGGCGGAACCTTTTTGTTCGCGAGCAGCTTCGCGCGCACGCCCGCCACGCGCTTGCGAATCGCGTCGAGCGCCGCCCGCTGCCGTTTCAAATCGATAGTCGTATAGACCCGCAGGCCGCCCGCTTCGATCTGCGCTTCCGGAATTTTTTCGTACAGGATCTCTTTGATATAATCGTTCGCGGTCGGCGCCAGATTCTTACGGAAGTCGCGGCTCGCGCCGTACTGGCCGATCTTACCCGCGTCGCCGTCGGGCCCGTCGGTGACCGAGTATCGTTTGAGAAAGCGCTGCTGCTCGATGTTCTTTTCTTTTTCCGTAAGATAACCGTCGCGCTGGAGGGTGAGCATGACCAGCCGCTGCTTCTTGAGCGAAAGGCGAATATTATTCTGCGGGCTGTAATTCACCGGACTCGGAAACAGCCCCACGATCATGGCGGCTTCGGCGGCGCTGAGATTCTGCGGCGGCTTCTTGAAATAGTACCAGGCGGCCTCTTCGGCGCCGATGCGGCCTTTGCCCATATAGATTTTATTCAGATAGAGACAGAGGATCTCGTCTTTCGAAAACTTTTCTTCTATTAAGAAGGCCACGAAGGTTTCGTAGAGCTTACGGGTGAACGAACGGGCCCGGTCCGTAAACAGATTGCGACCCAGCTGCTGCGTGATCGATCCGCCGCCTTCGCGCAGACTGAATGAGGTGACGTTGTTGACCACGGCGCGCAGCACGCCGCGAATCGAGACGCCGCCGTGTTCGTAGAACTCGCGATCTTCGGCCGATACCGCAGCGCGCTTCAGCCACTCCAGCTTGCCGCAGGTGTTCATCGTCATACGCGAATCGCGGTGAGGCAGGTATTCGCCGATATGCGCGCCGTTCTGCGCGTAAAACTGAATCGGCGGGATCTTCTCGCGCTTGCCGCGACCCTGCAGCCAGTCCTTGTACTGATCCAGCTCGGCCACGATCTCGTCGCGGTCCGCGAGATAGATTCCGAAGACGACTCCCGTAAAACCGCCGATGAAGATCGCCGGGCCGAGGACTCCGATTACCAGAATGCGCTTCCAGTGTTCGCCGGAATAACCGAGCAGTTGCTCCCAGGATCGGCGCAGCACCGGTCCCAGCCGCAGACTGATGCGATACAAACGGTTCGCGGCGCCCTCGTACAGATTGCGGGCAAAATCAACGAGGCGATCCAAAGAATCGCGGAAAAAATCTTTGTTCATATTAGCGCGTCACCAGGTGAGGCGGCCGGTCTGATTGAAGTCGAGATTCAAGAGATCGTCGAAGGGCATCGACGGAATATCGAAGCCGGCGTCGCCGGACAGGCGAAAACCCGCGTTCTTCGACTTGATCGCCCGCGAAAGACCGCTGGTGATCGAGCGCAGAGGCAGACTCGTTACAATTTTGACGACCGATTCGTCGCCGGTGTTCTCGATATTGCTCGAAACGCCGTCAAAGAGCTTCTTATTCTCCAGAAAGAGCGAGTAGTTCAGTTTCGTGAAATCCAGGCGCGCGGCGGCTTCATTCTTGAGCACGATTTCGTATTCGGTCGTCAGATTGAAATCGAGATTCGCAAGGCCCGAAGCGAAAGCCGAGCCGGGCGCCGTGCCCGTATCGCTCAGCAGGCGATCGATATAGGCGCCGGCCACGCCCGCCAGCAGCGGCCCCACCGCGCCGGTCAAATCGTCGGCGGTGGGCCGCTGGATCGAGAAGTTGCGAATCTCGATCGAGGGTTTCACCGCGGGAAACTCAGCGTCTTGCTTTACGTCGATAGTCGCATGATCCAGCAAACCCGGAATGCTCGCGTTCTCCGGCAGATACAATTTGACCGGGCCGGTGAGACTCAGCTTCAGAGTTTCGGCGGATGGCAGACGTTGGTAGGCGTTGATCAAACCCGTGTACGGCAGCTGCACGTCAAACTGCAAAGCCCGACTGCCCCGGGCGGCAATGCCGCCGTCCACGTCCGTTTTGATTCGAAAGAGTTCCGCGCCTTCCAGGCCCAGTCCCAGGTCGGTGACAGCCCGCGGCACAGCGACCGGATACGGGTTTTCGACCGTCGTGTGCAACCTGAGGCTCAGCTTTTGTAAATCGATGCCGGTGAACTCCCAGCGATCCAGGGAGAAGCCGGGAGTTTTGCCGACGCCGGTCATATCCTGGAGCGCCGCGCAGTTCACCGCAGTCAACAAAGCGGCGGCGGCGAGTAGCGCTTTAAGGGCCACGGATTGCGCGGGTCGGGGCGGTTGTTGCTGGTCGGTTGTGAAATTCATATAGTCTCTTGTTATGCTGTTTTCCGGAGCGGATTTCCGGGCTTCCGAAATATCGCCTGTGAGCCGCCCGAGGCCGGCTCCTTTAGGTTTCACTCACTCTATATTAAGCCTACTGAGCGATAAACCCGCCGTCGATCACCAGCGACTGGCCGGTCATATAGGCCGAGGCGTCGCTCGCCAGAAAAATCGACGCGCCCAGCAAATCCTCGGGCTGGCCCATGCGGCCCATGGGAATGCTGTCGTTCATTTGTTTGAGCACGGCCGGCCGGCTCTGGATCATCTCGGTCATGTCGGTGTCGATGAAACCGGGGCACAGCGCGTTGATGCGAAAACCGCTGCCCGCCCATTCCAGGGCCAGGGCTTTGCTCATCTGAATCACGGCGCCTTTGGTGCCGCAGTAGACCGCGGCCAATTTCGTGCCGACGTGACCGAGCACGGATGATACGTTGATGATCACTCCTCCGCCCGATTTGCGCTGCAGCTTGTAGTACGCCTGGCAGGCGCGAAAGACGCCTTTGAAATTCGTGTCGATCATGCGCTCCATGTCGTCTTCTTTGAATCCCAGGCTGGGAATATTCGTGGCGACGCCGGCGTTGTTGATCAGACAGTCGAGACGGCCGTGCTTGCCGTGCACCTCTTCAATGACGGCGGCCATGGCGCCCGGCTCCATTAAGTTGGCCGCCCGACCTTCGATACCCGTCCCGGCCATCCACTCGACGGATTCCGGGCGACTGCCGGTCCCGTACACGATCGCGCCCGCGTCGCGAAAGCCTTCGGCCAGTTTGCGGCCGATGCCGCGGCTCGCTCCGGTAATAATCACGGTTTTGTCTTTTACACTGAAGAGGTCGTTGCTCATGGCGGGCAGTTTGCGACGCGCCCGGCCGTGGGGTCAATGACTAATGCGGCGGGCCCTCCGGCGATCCGCGTGCGTCACCCGCGCCCAGAAGAAGATAGTGGCGCGCTCGGTCCGCGCGTTTCCAGATCTCAAGAAAGCGACTTTCGGTCGCGCGCAGGCTGATCTCGCCGCTCTCTTCGATGACGGCGAATTCGGTGAACCAGGCCCCCTCGCCATGATAGCCGTCGCAACAGGCTTTCAGAGTGAACTCTACGGCGCTCCCGGGTGGAATGCGGATCTCCAGAGTATGTTCCGATTCTACGTACGTCATCAAATCCGCCGGGGCCTCTCGCCAGTCATCGTGGCCATAGTCGCCTGGATCGTCCCCGGCCGGGACGTCGGCGATCCGCAAAGCTCCGGTGTTCCATGAGGTCATAATTCCCGAGACCTCCATCTGCGAAAGCGCAGCGACCAGGTACAGGCGCAACGTGACGCCGTGTTTCGGATTCGCATTGTGAACAATCAACAGGCCCGGCCAGGAACAGGCGGTCAACGCGCTCGCGGTCAGGATCATCGCAGTCAGGCGCAGCAGGCCGCGGCCCACCCCGGATTGGGAACGCGCTGATTCGGGGGCGCACGAGCTGAACGATGGAGGCGACATGTTCAATCAGACGAACGGCGTTACGGATTGTTCACCTGTCGCGCTCAGTCGTCACCGAGCAGCAAACGCGCCCGCTCTTCGTCACGCTCGCCAAACGAATCGAAACAGATCAGTTCCCCCAGATCGGCGCGTTGTTCCCAATCGCGAGTCGCAAGCTCCGGCTGGTCTTCGAAATGCGAAACATATCCGACGCACAGATAAGCGATCGGCAACACGCCGGCTGGAATCTCCAGAACCTCGCGCAGTCGGTCGGGATGCAAAATACTGACCCAGCCGACGCCGACGCCTTCCGCCCGGGCGGCCAGCCATAGATTCTGAACGGCGCAAACGGTCGAATAGGCCGCGGTTTCCGGCATGGTCGCCCGGCCGAGACCGCGACCGCGACCGGTATTTGAATCGCAGACGATGCAGAGATTCACCGGCGCGTCCAGTATGCCTGCCAGCTTGAGTTTCTTGTACGCGGCCCGGGTTGCGTCGTCGGAATAGTCGGCCGCCGCTTCGCGATTCGCGTCGCTATAGAGACCGTGAATCCTTTCGCGGACGGCCCGGTCGCGAATGATGATAAAGCGCCAGGGTTGCATAAAACCCACCGACGGCGCGTGGTGCGCGGCCCGGAGCAAACGCGCCAGCACCGCGTCCGGCAACGGATCCGGCCGAAACTGCGAGCGCACGTCGCGGCGCTCGTGAATCGCGCGATAGATTGCGGCGCGTTCCGCTTCAGTGAAAGCGTTGGAATCGGGCATGCGAAACGGAAACGCCGCGGGCCCCCCGGCGCATACTATAAAAAAGCGCGTCCAAAAAACTTCGGCCGAAAGTCCCGACCGCCACGATGTACAGCGAACGGCAAGCGGCGACGCCGTTCATATCTACTTGCCCGTGAATGCGCGCGTCGATTTCCTGACGGCTTGCGCTTCGTCTGCTTGCTGTTCGTCTATTTTCTGGGCCTGGGCGCGTATCTGTCGAGTCTGTCGCCGTACATCGTAGCGGCCTATGGCGACGCATCGTATCAATATTTTCTGGCGTCGGAGCTGTGTTATCCCGCGGGTTATTTTCTGGCCGGTTATCTTTCCGACCGCACCCGCGAATTGCGCTGGTTCCTCGTAGCGGGAGTGGCGTTGCTGTCGCCGACGCAATTCGCTCTTTTTTCCTTCGCGGAGCATCCGACGCTGACTCTGGCGCTCTCCGGCTTCACCCGGATGCTGCTGGCCGCGAATCTGCAACTCATGTCGATCGCGGTACTCGAAGCGATCGGCGAAGGACCGTACGCACGCATGCGATCCGCGGGCACCATCGGCTTCGCGGTCTTTCAACTAACACTCTGGTTTCTGCCGGAGCTGCTGGCGACGACTCCCTATTTCGGGGCGACACCCGATTCGCCGCGCATCGTAATCGACGCCGGCACGAGCGGGCGTTCGGGGGCCTTTGCCTTTCTGGCCTGCGTGCCCCTGGCGATGCTGGTTCAGCGCAAACGCAAATCGGAAGAGCGTTATCGTTTCCTGGACGCGCTGCGCTTTTCGATGCAGCCAGCGCACCTGGCACTGCTGGCTCTGTCCTTCGTTTTCTATTTCAATTTCCAGTTGGTCGATAATTATCTCGGACGATTCTGGCAACTGCATACCGGCGGCATGCAGGGCGTCTACGCGGGCTGGTTTCTGGCGGTGCTGCTTGAAATCCCGTTTTTGTATATTGCGGCGAAACTCGCGCGATCGAGAGGCATTCGAGTCTTAATCTTTCTTTCGGCCGGCGCGGGCGCGTTGCGCTTCGCCTGGGCCGCCGCGACGGTCATCGGCTTCGAACCGGTGCCGGCGATCTACAGTCAGTTATTGCACGGCGTGCATTTTACGGGCTATCATATCGGCGTCATCTACTGGCTCAGGTCCAGCGCTCCGGATCATCTCTACGGCTCCGTTTACGGACTCTATAATATTGTTTCGCATTCCCTGGGCGGGATGGTCGGCAACGTCGCCTTCGGAGCTTTGCTCTTTTCCGGAATCGGCGAAATGCTGCTGGCGACGGCGGAATTCACGCCCGCCGGCGACGCTGGAACGCTTGCGTCGGCCGCGGAGCTGTCGGGCTTCCTGCCGGTCTTCGCGCTCGCATCCGCGCTCAATCTGACCGTGATCGCAGGCTTTGCATTCTTGCGTGCTCCGGCCTGGCGCACAAACGCGAAAAAATGACTTTGCAGCGAGCTCGACGGCTGCATGCTTCGGTATGCATCGATCTTTTCCGTTATCATTTTCCGCTCGTTCTGTGATGATCGGGCTCGCGTCGCTGCTGGTCCCGATCGCGGCGCAGCTGGTCGCCCAGGGCGCACCGCTTCGAGAGCACGCGACCTATGCCGGCATCCTGAACCAGGCCAAGACTTCGGCGAAAGTCCAGAAGATCGTGCGTGAGCTCGGCGACTATCGCGTCGAAAAGCTGGATCCGGACGAAGCGGATTATTATTACAGCTTTCCCGACCAGGCCGTTGAAATTCATTTCAGCCCGGAGCATTCCGTCGACACGGTTGCCTTTCTGAACAGTGAAGTCTTTAACAGCAAAGCCCAGTACGCGGGAACGCTGCCCGGCGGCCTAACCTTTCAGGATCAGGAAGCGGACGTCGTAAAAAAGCTGGGAGCGCCCGACGAAGCCGAAGATTTTCCCGAAGACGGGGAACGCCTGTTGTACTTCAATGAGCGCGGGTTGACGGTATTTCTCTTCGCCGGCCATAAAGAACAGCGCAAAGGACAGATCAAGCTCATCGAAATGTACATTCCCTGAGAAGCCGCCGCCGACCGCAACGATCGACAAAATCGTTGCGTGAATTTCGTCCCCGGGTTAAAATACACCATGCGAAGCACTGCGCCGAAAAGATTTCAAAATCCAGGAAGCAACCGCCGCTATTTGACAGGCGGCCGCCGCTCTTTAACAGGCGACCGGGCCCGGCTTACGCGAGCGGCCCTCACGCTCGCGGGCGCCGGTCTGTTGTTCTTCGCCCCGCTGGTCGCGCAACCCCTCGATCGCTACACCACTTTTAAGAATATGCTGGGCCGCCCGGGAACCCAGTCGAGCGTGCGCACGGTTATCAGACAGCTGGGAGCGTACACCGTCGAAAAACTGGAAGCGCGCGACGCGGAGTATTATTTCAGCTTCGCGGCCCGCGGAGTCGAACTGCACTTCGACGCGAAGCACCGCATCGACTTCGCGGTATTGATCAACGGCGAAGCCTTTCGCGAATACAAAAGCTACGCGGGCAGCCTGCCCGAAAAGCTCACCTTCGCGGACGACGAAGCCACGGTCCTCAAGAAACTCGGACAGCCGGACCGTACCGCTCAGGTCGCAGTCCCGGGCGGTGAACAGGAACGGGCGCTGTTATTCAAATCAAAAGGCTACTCCGTCGTATTCAAAGTGGAAGGCCCGAAGCGCTCTCGTATGAAGTACGTGGAGATCTTCAAACCGGAACGCGGCTGATCCAGGCAACGATCGATCGATTGCAAGGCCACGCATACTGACGCGCCGCGGGCAAACACCAGTCCGCAATACTGAACTATATGCAACGCAGGACGGCATTCGCTGCACCGGTTTTCCGAAATCGCCAGAATCGTCTACAAAGCCAACTCCCGCGACCGGCTTTCGCATGACAATCGCTCGAGCCGCGTTTCTCATCGCGTAAACAGCGATGAAACCCGAAGACTATATCCAGCAGCGCGTCGACGATCAGATCGCCTGGCACTCGAAGAAGAGTTCGCGCAACCGTAAAATTTACCAGAGCCTGACCCTGCTTGCGATTATCGCGGCGGCTTCGATTCCCCTGCTCTCGGCGGCTACTCTGCTTTCCGAGGAGCCCGGCGTCGCCGCTCCGCTCGCGGCCGGCGCCCTGGGCGTCGTGATTACCATTCTTTCCGGAACGCTTTCGCTCTTTCGCTTTCACGAAAACTGGATCGAGTACCGCCTGGTCGTCGAGGCGCTCAAACGCGAACGCTATTTGTATTTGGCGGAAGTCGAACCCTACGTCGGCCCGAACGCCTTTCAGGAATTCGTAGAACGCGTCGAAGCGCTGATCGCCAAAACGGTCGTGAGCTGGGGGCAGAGCGCGCGCCGCCCCGTGATTTCCCGTGACCCAAAGAAGACCGGCGGCGTTACGATTACCGGCGACGGAGGCGGCGCGTAATCAACGCGCACCGCCTCCGTCGCCGGACCGGGCTCGCGAAAATCGACCTTGACGGGCCGCCGGGCGCTTCCGACTTTGAGCGCGGTCGTCGTTCATGTCCGCTCAACTTAAAAGCTATCGCATTTTTCTGAAGCCCCGCTCTTCCTCGCATCATATGCTGCCCGAGGACTGGCAGAATAAAGTCCGCCAGGTTCCGGGAGTCACTGTGATCGGAACTTCGCCCCGCGAACTGCAGGTGGAAAGCGACGAGGCGGCCATCGCCGAGGTAACGATGCGAGTGCGTGCGCACTGCCAGATCGAAGAGATCGGGCCGGTGTGAGCGGGGGACAGAACCGCGAGCCGCTTGAAAACAACGCCACTTCCGCGGCGGCTTAAATCAGCGACGGCCCGGACCGTCTTCGCAACGATCCGGACCGCCGGGCTGTCCTGATTAAAATCAGGGACTCTTCGATTGCTGAAACAGCCAGGCGTACAGGTCTTCGCGCTGGTAAACATCGTTCCAGATATTGTGACCGCGATTCGGATAGATCGTGTACTGCATCAGTGACGGCGTTCCGGCCGGAGCGCAGGTATTGTCCAGACGATCCTTCAATATGATCGCGTTCGGCGCAGGTCCAATGCCGTCGTTCTCACCACGAAAATCCCAATTCGGCATCGTCTTCAAAGCTTCGCAATAGCCGGCTTTGGTCCACGGCTTAATAGGAGGCACGATCGGAACGATCGCCGCGGGAATATCGGGATAAGCCAGCGTAAACTCGTACGTCCCGTTGCCCCCTCCGCTCAAGCCGGTGATGTACACTCGATCGAGATCGATCTGATAGGAGTTCTGAATCCGGGTGAGCAGCTGCCGCAGGAACGGCGCCGTGAACCAGTGGCCCAGGTTCGGATTCGGTTGAACACGGGTTTGCGGCGAAATCACGATCGCCGGCATTCTCGAACGAAAATCAGCCTTCTTCAGCTGCAGGATCAAACCCTCGGGATTGGTGATCACCGCATTTCGCTCCGCGTTCAGGACCCTGTTCGGGGCGTTGCCGTGCATGGCGATAATCAGCGGCCACTTTTTGTCACGATCGTTGTTGTACTCAAGCGGTAAGTACTCGGCGAAATCGTAGGCGGACGCGTTGTGAAATTGTTGGTAGTCGCCGACCGTGCAGGCCATAGCGCCGGTGGACGGAGCAGCGGAACTTCCGAAGACTTCGATTTCGCGGACGCCGCAATTCGTTTTGCTGCGACACAGGAAACGGATTTTCTGAGCTTTTACAGTCGCCCCGAATGCAAGATCCACGATCTGATTGCTGGACGGATTGCCGCGTACCTGCGCGCCCGGAATGGGCTTCCAGCAACCGCCGTCCCAGTACTCGAGATCGAAATCCGAGAGCGCGCGAGACGAAGTCGGCGAATTACTGAGATGCAGCCTGGCGCTGTGAACGTCGAACGAGCCGTTCAAGTCCACATCCAGAAACAGACCCGCTTTGGAATGCCATGGACTCGCCCAGAAGGTACTCAAATCGCCGTCGGTCGCCCGGGAGGCGACGTTCGCGCCGTCCGTGAGTTCGGCGACGGCCGCTTTACCGAGAGTAACGTTCTCCGTCGCACCGGCCATTGTCACATTCACTGTCCGATTGGCGAAACCCGTATTGCCGGCGGTGTCGCTCACGCTATAATTCAGAACATAGCTGCCGACCGTGTTTACGTCGACCGTGCCGTTCACCGCAACCAGGGCGGTCAAATCGCCGTCCACGTTATCCAGGGCGGTAAAGCCTGGTTCGACGAAAGCATTGCCCTGCTCGATGGTGAGCGGATTCTCGCCGGCCAGATTGATGACCGGCGGCATCGTATCGACGTAATCCGGAACGTCGACACCGCCGCTCGTCAGCCGGTCCACGATCTGCGAACCGCCCGGCGCGTGCACTGCAGCGGGTTCCCCCGAAAGCGTGTAGCTGTCGCCGTACCAGACGAACGGAGTCGCGCCGCCGACGAAACGAATCTCGTCTATGCCGAAGAGCGCGTCCGCACCGGCGCTCCCGCGAATTCGCGGGCCGACCACATTGATACCCGTGTCCAGATGCCACCCGGCGAAATTAAAATCAGCGATGGGAATGGAAATCTGCGTCCAGTCATGCGTGGGCGTCCCGTACGGGAGCAGCTCCACTTCTTTTTCGGTTCCGGCCGCGCGAACGTTGATGCGGACCGTCGACCAGTCGAAGTTTTCGGAGACCTGTTTGAAGTAGATTTCCAGAGTGTGATTGCCTCCCGCCAGGGCCGGTACGTTGGCGTGCTCGCCCGCTGTTTCGCGAAACATTCGGTTGGGTCCCCAATTATCTGCTGAGACCAACAGCCAGCCCGCAGCCGGGGTGTTCGAAACGACTCCGGTCAAAAGCGAATGCAGCGGCGATGATCCAGCGCCCTGGCCCGGAACGAGCAGGCCGCCTGAGCCATCGTTCGACTGTGCGCAGGCTGCAAGGCCCATCGCGAAAATTGCGGCAAGGCCCGCGCGAAAGAGTTTCGCGGGCCGCGTCGCAATTTCCGCCGCAGGGGGCGACGCTCCCGGTGATAGCCCCTGTCTTTGATTGTTCATTGTGTAGCTCCCTGCGTTTTCGACAAAACGCAGGGGGATCGTATGTGGGAACCCCCAATCGGTCGATCCCGCGATAGGGTAGGTTCGCCGGGCGCGACGCCGCGGACGCAGGCGCCTCTTCGACCCTCAAAACTTCCGACCACGCGAGGAATTTCAAACCGTGGAAAACTTCGCCGGACCGCCCGGCCCCCGGAAAGCCATTGACCCGTCGCAATCCCCTGGTGGACTGCGTGGAATGAAAGAAAAGGTGCAACTTTTCGGCGAGTTTCTGCTGCACAACGGCATCATCACCTCCGAGCAACTGCTGGACGCGCTCGAATTTCAGAAAGAGAGCCTGCGGGTCCTGTCGATTATGCACCTGCTGGAAAGCAGCCTGGACGAGAACGAACGCGCGGCCCTGGCGGAGCGCGTATCGACGGGGGAAAGCCCCGAAGCGGCCGCGGCGGAGCTCGGCTTCCTGAGCGCCGAAGAAATCCAGGAACTCTTTCGCACGAATAAAGAATTTCGCATTCCACTGGGCGAAGTCCTGGTACGTAACGACGCGATCAGCGAATCGACGCTGCAGTACTGGCTCAAGCAATTCGACAACCAGGCGCCGGGTACCGAACGCGTCGCGCAGTTTCTGGCCGGCATTGAGCTCTTCTCGGATCTGCCGGACGCGAAGCGCGAAGAGATTTCCGGCTCCTTTAAATTCAAATATTTTCCCGCCGGCGAAGCGATCTACCGGCACGGCGACTATCCCGACGGGCTGTACATCATCGAATCGGGTCTGGTATCGAGCAGCGTTCGCGCGGGCGGCGAAACCCGCGAAGCCGATCGTTTTCGCTCCGGCCAATGCTTCGGCGTGGAAGGCGCTCTGAACAATCAGGCGCGAGTGGAAAGCACCCGCGCGGTCATGAACACCGTCGCCTGGCGCCTGGATTCAAATTCCTTTCATGCGCTTTTAGAAAGCGAACCGCGGCTGGCGATCAAAGCCGCGCAGCAGATCAGTCAGAGCGTGACGCGCGTACTCAGCGGCTATCAAAATCCGCGGACTCTTGAGACGAACGTCTACGCGATGTTCGTCGAAACCGAAAACCCCGAAGCGAAAGGGCTGGCCCTGGCGGTCATTCGCGAGTTGCGCGCGAATATGGACGGAGTGCTGCAGGCCGTCAGCGTCAGCGAGGCGATCTCCGAGGAAGATCTCGAAGCGACACGACCCGCCTCGCAGTCCGAGAACGCGGATGCCGCGCCGGATTTTTTCGCGCTCCAGGCGCCCGGCGTCGCGGACGCCCGCGACTGGAAAAAGGTGCTGCGCTGGTTGCACGCAGAAGCCGATCACGTCGATCAACTGCTATTCATCGTCGACGTCGCCCACCATGAATTCATCGACCTCGCGCTGCCCAATTGCCGGCGCACCGCGACCATTCTGCGCGAAACGAAACCGCTATATTTGAAAAATTGCGACGTGGTCCGCGATCGCGTTTACAGTCTGCAACGCGGAAGCTTCCTGAACCAGCTGCGGTCCGAGATGAGCGAAGCGACTGCCACGCACGGTCTCTTCGCTCTGGGCGCGCACACCCGGGGCATGGGTCGGGCCGCAAGCATCGAACATCGCATCGCGCGGCGGCTCCTGGGCCGCACCCTGTCTTTCGCCTTCGGGGGCGGCGGAGCGCGAGGCCTGGCCCACGTCGGCATCCTGCAGGTTCTTGAAAAAAACGGAATCTATCCGGACGAAGTCGCCGGAACTTCGGTGGGTTCGATCGTCGCGGGCGCCCACGCGGCCGGCCTCTCGGCGGACGAAATCCGCGAATATTTTGTACGCCACGCTCTGGAAGCCCGGGCGCATCCCTTTCTGGATCTGACGATCCCAATGGAATCGCTGGCCGGCGGCAAACGTCTGCGGAAGATGCTGAAAGAAGTCTTCGGCGAAATGCGCACGGACGAAACCCTGATTCCGTTTTTTCCCGTGACCACCGATATGCAGCTGGGCCAGCCCTGGGTTCCGCGCGGCGCGAAGCTGTACGAATCGGTTAAAGCCTCGTGCACTCTGCCTGGAATTCTGCCGCTCGTAGAAATCGAAGGGCGCTTTTTAGGCGACGGCGGGGTCGTAAACAATATCCCCGCGGACGTGCTGCGCGAAAGCGGCGCTTCGCTCGTGGTCAGTCTGAATATCACGCCGGATCTGGCCGCGAACGATTTTCATCCGCGCACAATCCTGGGAGTGCTCGCGCAGACCATCGACATCGCCGTCGCCCGCAGCGGAGACGGACACTACCGCTACAGCGATCTGGAAGTCAAACCGCAGGTCGAAGGTTTCGGCACCGCCGATTTTTCCGGCGGCTATCGGCTGATCGAACTGGGCGCGGAGGCTATGGAACGCAAGCTGCACGAGCTGCGCCGCATGATCGCGCGCCTCGACCGCGAAACCATGGCTCCCGGAGCCGCCGCACGAAACGGCCGCCCGAATTAGCATAGCGCGTCGAATTCGATCCAGGCGGCGTCGCGGGAAAATTTCGCGCCCCGAAAGAGACGCTCAATTCACCGGCAGTTCGAACTCGACGGCCTGCGTGTAGCTTTCGCCGCCCCTTTCAATGCGCGTATCGACTTTGTAGACGCCCGCTTCGCCGCCGGCGAAACCGACCGCGTAGTGATGCATGCCTTTGCCGGACATCACATGCCCGCCTTCCGCGAGCGATTTCCCGTTCGGGCCGTTCACAATAAAGCTGACCTGCGCGTCGGTGATCGTCGCGCCGCGATCGCCCACGTCCATCAGCGTCAGCATCACGAAATGCGAATCGCCGTGATGATCGTGGCCGCCGCCCTCGCCGTGCGAAATCGACTCGGGCCCGCCCATCATATCCATCATATCGTCGTGGGCCGATTTCGGCATCAGATCGAAGACCGCCTGCATTTTCCCGAGCGTGCGAATGCGTGTGGTCGGAGTATCGAGAGAAGTATCGACTTCGCTTTGCGCATCGCCGCCGCACGAAGCGCCCGACGCAAGCACGGCCGCCAGCGCCAGCCCGATCGCGATTGATTTGAAGCTCTGCATATGATTGTATCGTTTCGTTTGCATCATTTAGTTCCTGTCGCGGGTAGACCGCCGATCAGCAGCGCCGCCATAAATTTCGCCGCGCGATCCGGGTCCAGATCGTCGCGCCGGGCCATACGCACAAGCAATTCGAAGCCCGCGCCGACCATGGCATAGGTCGCCAGATCCACGGGAAACTCCGGAAAGAGACCGTAGCGAATCGCCGCGGCGAGATCCGTCTCCAGATCTTCAAAGATACCCCGCACGGGTCGGCTCGAATCCGCGCCGGGCACGATTTCGAAACCGCCGTGATCGGCTCCGAAGACCACGCTGCGAAAGACATTCTGATTGCGCGCGACCATCTGCAGGGTCTCCGGATCCGCCGCGAAGACCTCGAAATAGGCCCGATAGGCGTCTTCCATAAAACTGCGCGGATCCTCCGCCGCGGCCCGGGCTTCCCGCACGCGCGCTCGCACCAGCCCGGCCAGCTCCTGTACCAGCTCGGCCAGCACCGCCTCCTTACTCTCGAAGTAATTATAGAAGGTTCCCGGCGAAAGCCCGCTCTCGCGCACAATGTCGCGGATTGTGCAGGCTTCGTAACCGGTTTCGGTAAACACTTTGCGTCCGGCAGCGAGGATCGCCGCACGATTGGCGGCTTTGCGGGCTTCCCGCACCCCGCCGTTTTTATCGGTATGAGCGGTTTCTGGCATCTGCCGCAACCGAACCGCCCGGGCCGACTCCGGCAAGAGAAAAAACTGACGCATGTGTCAGATTTTTGTCGATGCCTGGCCACCAGCGCCGTAAAGGCCGGATCCCGCCCCCTGTGGGAGGATCAATCCGGCGGGGGGAAGCAGTTCCCCTGCGGGAGCGGCGGGCTGGGCGAAGGCGCGGCACCCTATCAGAAAAAACACGCAAACACAAGCCCGAAAATGTCACACTGGCGCGGTAAGATATGATGGGGGAATATCGCCCCGCGCCAGCCAGAGGAGGCGAAGTTCACGCCGCCGATGCTCCCATATCGCGCACCGTCTGCTTCCATCGTTCGCGTTTTTCCGGATCCGCATATTTCACCGGCCCGAAGGCGCGCATGGCCACCCGATCGATGCCGCAAAACTTCAGCGTATGATCGCGCAGCGCGACCATACCCGGCCGGCCCTGCAGTCGATAGTACCAGCCCGGCGAGTCCATCGTCGCGATGATACTCGCGCTGCGACCGCTCAGCAGCTTCTCGTACCTGTATTTGCCGACGCCCCGAAAGGCATAGCCGGGTTGCAACACGCGATCGATAAAACCCTTCAAGAGCGCCGGCCAGGCTCCCCACCAGACGGGATAAATCCAGACGATATGATCGCTCGCCAGAATCCGCTCTTGCGCTGATTTCAAATCCGCTTCCAGTTCGGCAGTGCCGCGGCCGTAACCCGGAAAATTCAGATCGAATTTGAGATCGCGCAGATTCAAGCGATCGATCGTTTGCCCCGCCGCCCGGGCGCCCGCTTCGTATTCGTCGGCGAAGCCTTTGCACAGACTATCCGGCGCGGGATGTGCATCGATCAAGAGCACGCGCCGGCTCCCGGATTTATTTTGGTCCTTTGTTGTCCTGGTTGTCGTGGTTGTCATGGTTCTTTCTCCTTCTGTGCACTAATGCACACTCATGCACATATTTATCTCAAAAAAAACGCCCTCAGGCGGTCGCGGCACTCATCCGCCCGGGCGATCCGATCTCGATTAAGAACGATATCCGGCCAGCTGTCGCAGCACCCGCGCGCCCTCCTCAAAGCTCTCGATAAAGCACGGCAGATCGACACTGTAGATTCGGCTGCGACCCAGCTTCTCGGAGCTGAGAATCCGCGCGTCCTCCATTAAACTGAGATGCCGGCTGATCACAGAGCGATCCACCGGGAATGCCGAAGCGATGGTGCCCACATCCTGGGAGCCGTGCACCAGCAGGTACTTAAACAGATCGATGCGAATCTCCTCCGAAAGCACGCGGAAGATCTGCGGGTCCAGTACGCAATCGAGCTCTTTCAGCAGTTGCCGGGACGGTTTGCGAAGCGCCTTCATGTATACATGCACACAAATGCACATATAGATTTCCGTCGAGCTTTTTTTTGGGCGCATAGAGCAGGCCTATGCCGCCGGACAGAGACTTATGGACCGCCGGCCCGGTCCCAGTCCATCCCGGCAAGCGCGTCGACCAACTCCACCCCCATGGACCGCCCGAGATAAGTGCTGTTCGCGAGCACGGCGATTCCCAGCCGCTCCTCCGGATAGATGCGCATCATACCCACGAAGGAGGCTCCGGCGCCGCCGTGACTCAGAGACAGGCGGCCGTCGCGCACCTGCCGAAACCAGCCGGGCGCGGTTTCGGCGTCTTCGAGATAAGCGACCGGGCTCCCGGCGACCCGGGCCAGTGGCGCGCGCATCTTTCGCAGGCTCGCGGACGACAGCAACGGGGAAGCGGACGACGACTCCGGCAGCAGGGCCTTCATGAAGCGCGCCAGATCGCGAACGGAACCGATGAGGCCGGTGGCACCCTGCTGGTCCGAATAGATACGCTCGAACCAGTAACGGTCTTTGTGCTCTTCGCGAATCGCCCGGTCCAGATCGACGTAAAAACTCACGAAGACTTTCATTAGATCGTCGGGATGCGAACCCGCGGCTTCAGTTTCGCGAAACGCATCCGGGTACGCGAAGCCGCTGCTTCGCATACGCAACGGTTCCAGTATACGTTTCGCGACGTACTCACTGTAGGCCAGGCCGCTTTTCGCTTCGATAATCGCGGCGAGCAGCATATAACCCGGATTCGAATAACGCGCTTCGGCGCCCGGCGCGAATTCGAGTTTGGAGAATTCCGGCAGCTTGCGACGAATCAAATCGGTCTGATCGAGCGGCGGATCGTCTTCGAAATGAATCCAGCCGAGAATTTCGGGGCCGACATCGGGCAGTCCGGAACTGTGACCGAGCAAATGTCGAATACGGACCACGTCGTCCGTTTCGTTTGCGTACTGCACGCGAAAGAAAGGCAGGTGTTGCGTAACGGGATCGTCGATCTCAAGCAGGCCGCGCTCTTCCAGCTGAAGGATTGCTGTGGCGGTGAAAGCTTTGGTCAGCGACCAGAACTGGTAGATTGTTTCGGGCCGCGCGAAGATTTCCCGCGGTCCGTCCGCCAGACCGAAACCGCGTTCATAAACGGTCGCGCCTTCGTGCACGACGACCACGCTCAGTCCGGGGGGATCGCCCGCGGTCACAACCGCTTCCAGATAGCGATCGATCTGCGCCCGGTTTTCAAACACCGGCGGCGTCGGAAGCTCCGGCGGCAGAATTGAACAGCCAGCGATGATCGCCAGCATTGCGAGCGGCGAACACCCGCGCCCGATCCTATACAGAAATGTTGTCACAACGCCCTTCTCTTCTGAGACGCATGAATCTAAACGCGAAACCGCCGGCCGTCTCCCGGGAGTATAAAATCCAGATCGTTCATCGCCGGCCCGCGGAGACGACGCGTGATTGCTTTTTATTGCCGGAGTTCGCCGCGCCGCCGGTCGAACCGAAGAGCGTTTTTGCCAGACCGAATTCCTTTTCGAATCGATAGACGTGCGGTTTTTGCCCCGCGTCCTTCACCGGTATGAAACTCATCGCCCGTTCGCTGATGGCGGTGATGGTCAGACTGGGATTCACTCCCAGGTTCTCCGTGATCATCGAGCCGTCGCACACTCGCAGATTTTCGTAACCGAAGACCTGGTTCTGCTGGTCGATGACGCCTTCTTCCGGCGAATCTCCGACGATGCAGCCGCCCATGATGTGTCCGGTGACCGGCGCGTTCAGAAGCACTTCATTCAGGGAGCTGCGCGGAATGCCGCCGATTTTATCAGCGGCGCGGCGGGTGACATCGTTGCCGACCGGAATATACGTCGGACTGGGGGTCGTTCCCGGTTCGAGGGCGGAAGTCATGGTCCGCTGAAAGGGCCAGGCGAAACGCCGTTTGCGTACGAGCTTGATGCTGTTGTCGAGCGTTTGCATCACCAGCAAAATCATCGAACGCTTCGCGAAACCGAAGGGATTTGACGCCTTGAGAAAATAGATGGGGTGGCGGAACAGCAAATAGAAATACTTGAGCGGGCGCGGAATGCGGCCGCCGCCGTCGGTCATCGGGCTCGCGAGCAGCCCGAAGAAGTCCGCGCCGGCGGGATAACGCACGGGTTCTATGTGAGTGTGATCGTCAACGTGGATGCTCGAAGTAATCGCCACCCCGTGCGAATAATCCGGCTGCTTGCCTTCGGCGGTCTTGCCGTACTTCGTGGCGACGAGTACGGTTTCGCTATTCGTGCGTACGCGATCGCCGAGGCGCGCACTGATGCGCGGCAGCTTGCCCTGCTGGCGCATTTTCAACAACAGGCCGACCGTGCCCATCACTGCCGCGGAAAGCACTACGCTCTTCGCCCGAAAACGCCGGCGCGGAAAACCAAACCAGCCCGTAGTCGACTGCGTCGTAATCTCGTAGCCGAATTCGCCGCTCGCGGCCGGATCGACTTCTCCGCGCGAATTCAACGGCGCGAGTCCCACGACTTTGGTTTCCGCGTGGATCTTCGTTCCGAGTTGCTCGGCGAAATACAGATAGTTTTTATCGAGCGTATTCTTGGAATTGAAGCGGCAACCGACCATGCAGCCCCCGCAAAAATTACAGCCGACGCGATCCGGGCCGTCCCCGAGAAAGTACGGATCGTCTTGAGGGACGCCCGCGCCTTTGCCGAAATAAACGCCGACCGGAGTCGGCGTGAAGGTATGCCCTTTGCCGATATCGTCGGCTACTGCTTTGAGTACGTGATCCGGTTCGAAGAGTTTCGGGTTTTCGGTAACGCCGAGCATATGCCGCGCGACGTCGTAGAATGGATGCAGCGCTTTCGAGCCGCCCATTTGCTTGAATGTATTTTTGTTCAGGACCGCGTCGCCGGGCACGTAGAGCGTGTTCGCGTACACCAGGCTTCCGCCGCCGACGCCCGCCCCGCTGACCAACAAGAAGTCTTTGAGAATATTGATGCGCTGAATGCCGTAGAATCCCAGCTTCGGCATCCACAGGTATTTGCGTAAATTCCAGTTCGTTTTCGGGTATTGGCGATTGGGCCAGCGTTTACCGGATTCAAACAGGCCGACCGAATAGCCCTTCTGACTGAGCCGCATCGCTGAAACGCTCCCGCCGAATCCGCTGCCGACGACGATCGCGTCATAATCATAAAAGATCTTCGTTTCGTCGGTCGCGCCGTTTTGCGCGTCTTTCGCGCCCGTGTTCCGATTCTTCATGGTGCACCGCTCCCTGGTCCCGTAACTGTATACAACGATTCGCTCTTTGAAAGCGCGCCGTCCACATTTTTTCACGGGAAGCGACGCGCGAATCCTCCAGGGCGCAGCGATAGTTTGCCTCCCAACGCCACGCGACTTCATCCGACGCCAAATTGAATTGCCATTTCGCGTCGCCCGCTCAATCTTCGCACATGGTTCGAAATCATTCTGTCCGGGATCTGCCGCGGGTTTGCGTTATCGGCGCCGGCTGCAGCGGCATCACCACGGCGAAGGCGCTCAAAGATCAGAACATCCCTTTCGACGTGTACGAAAAGGGCAGCGACATCGGCGGACTCTGGCGCATTCATAACGACAACGGCATGAGCAGCATCTACAAATCGCTGCACATCAATACGCATCGCGATCGCATGGAGTACCGCGACATGCCGATGCCGGACCACTATCCCGACTATCCCGGTCACAAACTGATCCACGATTATTTTCGCAACTATTGCGAGCATTTCGACCTGTATCCGCATATTCATTTGAATACCGGCGTCAAACGCGTGGAACGCCAGACCGACAGCACCTATAAGGTCGATCTGGATAACGGAGGCGTCGAGTTTTACGACGCGGTGATGGTGGCCAACGGTCATCACTGGTCCGAACGCTGGCCCGATCCCGAATATCCCGGGCAGGCGAAATTCAAAGGCAAACAGATTCACGCGCACCGCTACGTCGACCCGACGAAACCGCTGAATCTGCACGGCAAACGCGTGGTCGTGGTCGGCATGGGCAACAGCGCCATGGATATCGCCAGCGAAATCTGCCGACCGGGGGTCGCCGACGAGGTCTATCTCTCCGGCCGGCGCGGCGCCTACGTGTTTCCCAAATATTTATTCGGCAAACCTTTCGACAAATTCACCGAGCTGTTTCCTCCCTGGGTGCCCTTTCGTATTAAAGAAATCATGGGCACCTTGACCTTTCGCATCGCCGTCGGTAAAATGGAAGACTTCGGATTACCGAAGCCGGATTTCCGACTCGGCCAGGCGCACCCGACGATTTCGCACGAAATACTCGGGCGGCTGGGCAGCGGCGATTTGAGCTATAAACCCGGCATCACGGAATTCGACGGCAACACCGTGCGCTTCACCGACGGAACCGAAGTCGAAGCGGACGTCGTGATCTGGTGCACCGGCTATAACGTAAAATTTCCGTTCTTCGACGAAAGCTTTATCGCCGCCCGCGAAAACGACCTGCCGCTCTTTCATCGAGCCGTCAAACCCGGGTTGCACGATCTCTTTTTTATTGGATTGCTACAGCCGCTGGGACCGGTGATGCCCCTTTCCGAAGCCCAGGCGAAGTGGCTCGCGGAGTATTTGACCGGTCAATACGCTCTGCCTTCCGAAAAGGAAATGCACGCCGAAATCGAAAATACGCAATCCGCCATGCGCAAACGCTATCTGGCGTCGGCGCGACATACCATGCAGGTCGACTTCGAAGATTTTTTACACGAGCTCAAAAAAGAACGCAAGCGCGGACGAAAGCGGGCGGAAGCTGAAAACTTTGCACTGCCCATCGAAGCGCGTGCGAAAATGCACAAGAGCATGCCAGGCAAGCAGACTCGACGCGGCAAGCACGCCAAATCCGGTGGGGCAAAAGCAACGGCCGCCCGGGGCGGCGCGCTTCGTAAAAAGGCGAAGCCGCTTCGCAAAAAAAGCGGGGTGCGCTGAGGCCCGGAAGCGAGCCGCCGACGCACCCCTTGAAAATCGCTGCATTTAGCCATTGAAACGCCCATCCCCGCGACAGCGATTGTCGCGACGCGAAGACGGATTAAAGAAAATAACTCAAGGTCAGGCGAACGAGATCATCGTTGCGCAAAGCGAATATATTCGCGTCTTCCGGCGGCGCGTCTTCCACCAGCTGCATTTCTATCGCCAGCTTCCAGTTATCTCCGAATCTACGACTGCCTTCGACTTGATAGAGCGCCGTTCCGCGATGGCGGTCAACGATCGCGCCCGCGAGAATTTCGCTGCCGGCTTCATCGTTAAAAACCAGACGCAGGCCCGCAAAGATATCGTCGTCGAAAGGATGCGGCGCCGCTTCCAGACGTTCGTCGTACAGATATTCGGCGATGACACCCAGATCGTAAAAGCTTTCGAATATTCCCACAAAGGTATACTCGAAGCCCGCCACCGCGGAATAGAAATTTTCCGAGGGCGCCCGCTCCTTTTCTTCGTAAACGGCTTCCGCTTTCAGAGCCCAGCCGCCCAGAATCAACTGCGCATCGAATCCTCCGCGGCGAATCAATTCATAACGTGGAATCAGAATGGGTTCCGACGAAAACGTATCGACGCCCTGAATTAAAACCGGTTCCCGCGCCGTCCCCTGAAAATAGGATACGCCGAAATCAAGCGGTCCCAGAGTGTGCGAATAACGCGCGGCTCCGTCGACGTGTCGTTCGCGATCTGCGGACTCGTATTCCGCGCGATCGGTGGAAACCCGCAATGGAGGTCTGAGCCGCCCTTTAGGACCGGGAAAGGCCCGCTCACGAAACCAGGGCAGCACATAGATTTCGAGGGTGCCGAAATCGCTAATCAGCGCCGGGTTCACCATCGGTTGCCCCAGGCGCTCCTGCCCGCGAAGGTCTTCGACCGCGTCGACCTGATTGATAATATCGACCAGTTGCCGCGACTCCGTGGCGCCCCAGTACACTTTGCGCACCCCGGCGCGCAGCTCCCAAAAGCTGCCCGCGAAAATCCAGCTGAATTCGCGGATATCCGCATGCGTGCGCCGCTTATCGTGCGAATCCAGGCGGCCGAAGAGGATGATCTCTAAAAGCTGATCGCCGTCGTCCCAATCCAGCACGTATTCGGGTTGCAGGGCGATGGATCCATACAGCTCTTCCTGGCCAGGATACAGAGCGGGACTGAAGAACGCGGAACCCTCGAATTCCAGAGTCGTTGAAAGATCTCCGGGCAATTCAAAGCCGCGGTCTTCCGCCTGCTCCGATTCGAATGTTGCTTCCGACATTAAATCCGGAGCATCCGCGCCTTCCACGTCTTCGATGGATTCCGGCGGATCGACTGCTTCAGGAACCGCCTGCGCATACAAGGGCGCAGACAGAGCGGCGTAAAGCGTTGCCGCAAGAATCGCGTGTCTGACTGTGATCTTCATACGTGGTGCGTTCCCGCGGCGGAGCTCCAAAATCGAGCTCCGCCTGGTTTGAGTCTTCATGCGCCGATCGGCCGCTTCGACTCGCGCGAATGGATCATCGCACTCGCTTCAAGGTGGCCTGATCGAAATCGCGATTATTGAGGCCCGTACGAAAGCGATAGTCGCTGAAGACCAGTCGGGTGGATTTTCCGCTCTGATGATTGACCATGTCCATCTGGAGCGGGCGCCAGTACTTCCCCAGGAACTGCCGGTACTTCGCGTAGTTCAGAGTCTTCAGCTTCGAATTCTTGCGATCGTAAAAGACAATGCGCTGAATGCGATACTCATCCTGATCGTACCAGACGATCTGCCGGGTATAACCGGACTTCGGATCGCGGGGATAACGCTCGACGACGTGGTTCTGCAAGCCGTTGAGCTCTTCCGCGCGCAAGTATTTGTAAGTGTATTTTTCGACTTCCTGCGAAGAGATATCTTCGAAAGCGAATTCGCTGCCCATAAAGGGACCCGATTTATTATTCGAGGCGATGCGCTTGACCCGCTTTAACGAAGGCAGATACAACCACTGGTCGTCGGGGCCGCTACGATGCGTAAAGCTCAGAAAGGCGGTGCCTTTCACATCGCGCGGATAATCGAAGATCGTCAGCGACTTGTCGCCGTCTCCGCGTACTTCCAGGTTGCGGTTTCTCAGCTTGCGTTCGCTCGTCTGGCCGCTGCGATTGCGCAGAATCATCTGCATATCAGAGACGGAGTCCTGCCATCCGAGATCGCGTCGGTCCGCTTCGCGCGCGACTTCCAGACCGCGGTCGACCGCCTGGTCGGCGAGGAGACCCGCTGCCGCGCCAAGCATCAGCCCGACCATCAGCGCGCCGGGGACGCGCCTGTTGTTTTTTCGTAGTCGAATCATTTTCCAGCTCCTGTGAGTGATGTTTTAGAATTAATTGGAACGTTTTGAAATTTTTGAGTAATCAAAAGGATTCCGGGTAAAACCAGCAGGTCCCAGAGCAACGCGAAGGCGATCGTCAGAGCGGACAGAACCCCCAGAGTCCAGTTCATACGAAACGTTGAGAGCGCCAGCACGGCGAAACCGGAGATTAAGATCAGCGAGGTCAAAATCAGCGCCGGGCCGACGTTGCGAAAGGTATAGCGAATGGCTTCGTCGACGCCGCCTCCGCCTTCGCGGAGCGATCGCACGTACTTGCTCATGAAGTGCACCGAGTCATCCACGACGATACCCAGAGTCGTCGCGATAACGGTCGCCGCAGCGATGTCCACTCGCACGACGCTCAGCCCCCAGAGGCCGAAGGTCATCATAGCCGGCACCAGGTTCGGAATAATCGTCAGCACGCCGAATCGCCAGCTGCGCAGCGCCAGAATCATGATCAGCGTGATAACTCCCAGGGCGACGAATGCGCCGCCGACGAGAGAGTTCACGTTGCGTTCCGCGATATGCGAAAACATCACCGTGGGTCCGCTGGGCGTCGCCCGCATATGCGCGGGCAGATTCTGCGCCTGCCAGTCGATGGAACGCTGTTCCAGAGCGAGCATCTCGCTGGTCGTCAGGTCGTCGATAGTCACCGTCAGCCGGGTCGCCGATTTATCGACGTCGACTCGATCGTTCAGGTCGAGCCCGTACGGCAGCGACATTTCGTAGAGCAAGAGATACTGAGCCGCCAGGTCGCGCTCTTCCGGAACGCGGTAATACTCCGGACGATCCGCGTGCATATTCCGGTTCAGGCGACGCATGGTGTCGGTAAACGAATAAACGTGAAAGACTTCCGGTTGCTCGCGCAGCCACACCGCGAATTTGTCGACATGGGCGAGATAATCCGGATCTGCCACTCCGCCTGTATCGCCCGAGGACATGGAGTACTCGGTCTGGTACAGGCCGGTCAGATTCTCGATCGTATATTCGGAGTCCGTGCGAAATTCGATGCTGTGATCGAAGTATTGCACCCACTGCTCGTTGTTCTCGAGACGCGGTATAAACGCCGCGAGACCGATGAAAATCGCGAGACCGCCGCCGAGTAAATAGCGATGTCGGCCAATCGCGAAATCAGCGAAGCAATCGATGAGCGCACTCTGCTGCGACGCCGGGCGTACGCGAACCCGCGCGGGTACCGCGGCGAAGAACGCCGGCAGAAAGGCCACGGAATATACGAATGCCGCGGTCACGCCGATGGCCGTCATATTACCCAAATCGTGAAACGGCGGCAGTTCGCCGAAATTCAAGCTCAAAAAACCGACGACGGTAGTGAAACTCGTCAGAAACACCGGCTGCATATTTATGCGCAGACTCTCTTTCAGGGCCGCGATCTTGTCCGAGCCGCCGCGCATCTTGCTGAGCGCGACGACCAGAATGTGCATGCTATCCGCGACCGCGAGCGTCATGATAATCGTCGGCGTCGACGCCGAGGGCGGCGTAAGCAGAATGCCCATCCAGCCCGCCAGCCCCATCGCCGTTACGATCGAAAATACGATCACAAGCATGACGGCGATTGTGCCCCAGATCGATCGCAGAAATACGCCGGCGGCAATCAGGATGATCAAATACATGAGCGGAACGAGCGTCGCCATGTCGGTTTCCGACGAAGTCATGAACGCGTCGTTTAACATGATCATGCCGGTGCTGTAGACGCGATGGCCCGGAAATTTCGCTTCGAGTTCGGTCTCGAGAGCGCGCACGCTGCGTACGATCTCTTTGTTTTCCTGGGTCGACTCGCCCGGACGCTGGATCGTAACGTTTATGCCGGTCACACGACCGTCCTCGGAAATCAGGCGCCGGGCCAGTAAGGGCTCCGTATTCGAAATCTCGCGCACCTGCTCGAAGGGCCTGGGCGCGTCGAGAAAATCCGGCGTCTCCGTATAGAGATCCTCGACGATCAGAGTATCGCCGCGGGCTTCCGTGTGCTGAAAATTCGTAATCGAATCCACCCGGGTCGAATACGGAATTTGCCAGCTCGCGTCGGTGAGCCAGTTAAGCGCCTCGATGGTATTGCGATCGAACACCTCGCGATCGTCCGTCGCCACAACGAAGAATACGTTGTCGACCTTCGTATAAGTGTTCTCCAGTTCGTCGAAGGCCTGGAGGTACGGGTTTTCGGCAGAAAAGAAAGCGCGGTAATTCGTATTGAAGCCGATGCGGCTCATGCCCGCCCCCGACGCGATTACAGCGATCAGGGTCGCGCCGATAATCAGATATTTGTGCCGGAACACCCTATCGATGTAGAGCCCCGTCCAGCGGTCGAGGCTCGCGAATATGCGTGTCATATTTAGAACTCCCCGGCGCCTGCCCGCAGCCCGTGAGGACTTCCGGCATGTGCGCCACATACACACCAGTTGGTATGCATGTGGCGCACAGAACCAGAGACGAAGCGACCGTCAAGCGTACAAACTAGTTGGTATGTATTTTTTTGTCCCGGGTTTACAATGACGGCGGGACAGGGCGGATTCAGTTCGCGGGACGCAGGCCTTCGATATATGCGGAGAGCTGTTTAAATCCGTTCATAACCCGGTCGCGATCACGATGCAGCATCCCGACCGCGAGGTATCCCTGCATGGAAGCGATGATAAAATCGGCGGTCTCAAGCGGCTTCACGCCTTTGCGAACGTAACCTTTTCGAATCCCGCGCTTGAGCGCCGACGATATCGCCTGACGCCGATCCTCATTCAGCGCCTCAAGGCGCGTGCGAAAACCTTCGTTTAACGGCGACATCTCCTGGACCAGATTAAAGCACGGACAGCCCCGTTCGATCTCGGCGGCCGACTGAAGATGTTTTTCCGGAGTCTCCTTCAAAATGTGCACCAGCGCCTTGATCGGGTCTTCGGCCGCCTCTAACGGTTCGCCCCAGGTGCTCCGAAACTCGGGCGTCAGTATTTCGTCGATGATGGCGAAGCCGACGGAGTTTTTGTCGGGAAAGTGGTGGTACAACGCGCCCTTGGTCAGACCGAGCGTGGGCAATAAGCGGTCCAGACGGGCGCCCTGAAATCCGTGGTGGTGGACTTCGTCAAAAGCGGCGCTCAGAATGGCCGCGCGGGTCTGCTCTGAATTCCTGGCGGGCGACATACGCTACATACTAGCCGGTATGCAGCGGAACGACAAGCTCTTTTTCAGGCTCCCCGGGATGCAGAATGATTGGCCGGGTTCAACCGGCTCTCAGCCGGGTTCCCCGGCCAGGCGAAATACGCGCACTTCGTTGTGTTTGCCCCGGACCTGCGCGCGATAGCTCTGAGCGATCGGAACGGCCTCGCCGACTTTATCGCGCGTCGTCCCGTCCATGACGATATCGCTGCCCAGGCGTTTGTTGAGGGTCTGCAGCCGGGCGGCCAGGTTGACCGAGTCGCCGATGACCGTATATTCCAGGCGCCGGCTGGAGCCGACGTTGCCGGCGAAAACCGATCCGGTCGCTATGCCGATGCCGATGCTCACCGGATCCGGAAGATAGTCGGGACGCACGTCGTTGAATTGTTCCAAATACGCCCGAATATCGAGCGCGCAGCGAACGCAATTGAGCGCGTCTTCGTCGGTCGGCACGGGACAGCCGAAAGTGGCGAGCATGCCGTCGCCCAGCAGTTTGTTTACGGAGCCCTTGTGTTTGAACACCAGATCCATGGTATCCGTAAAAATCGAAGATAAAAACTCCGCGAAGATGCGCGGTTCCAGCACTTCGCCGAGGGAGGTGGAACCGCGAATATCGAAGAACATGATTGTGGCTTCTAATTGAGTACCGCCCAGCTCGGGCAGGATCTCCTGGTTGATGATTTTTTGGGCCAGATCGTCCGAGAAGAATTTCGAGAGTCCCATCTTTTCGCGGTTCAGCTTTTCGGTGAGTTCGATCAACTTCTCTTTATATTTTTTGAGTTCGATTTCTTTTTGAATCTTGGGAGTGAGTTCCGCGACGCGAATCGGCTTCGCCATGAATTCGCTGGCCCCGGTCGAGAGCGCGACGACTAACATCTCCTCCGAAGCGTCGGATGATATAATGATCACGGGCACGTCGATCATCTCGGCGTGCTCTTTGATTTTTTTCAGCACCATCAGGCCCGTCACTTCGGGCATATGGATGTCGGTGATAACCAGGTCCGGTCGCCACTCAAAGAAGATGTCGAGGCCTTCTTGACCGCCCTCCGCCACTCGCACTTCGTAACCCATCAGGGCCACGTATTGCCGCAGCAAACCGCGGTAGTCCTCGTCGTCTTCTATTATAAGGATCTTATCCATTGTGCAGGTGTGCTGGCGATTCGTCCGTGCGCCGCTGTGCGATACGCCGGCCCGCATGCCGGGTCAGGGTTTTGCTGAGAATCGGCTCCGGTCGGCGGTCGCTTATTGCCCGACGACCTGCTTATAGAAGGGATGCTCTTTCAGCTGGGTGTATTTGCCTTCGTTGTAGCTACCGACCATGTCCGCGACGCCGTAGTGCGCGGCCAGGCTGGCCCGGCGCTCAAGATCGGACATGGAAAGCAGAAGCCCCATCATTTCCCGGGTGGTCAGGGAAGCCAGGGCGGTGATGCGCACCAGGTCCGGCTGGCTTTCAACATCGGCCGGCGAAAAATTGTGATCCGCAATGACCGCCTGAAGCGCTTCGGGAATATTCCATTTTTCGAAGGCCAGTTTGCCGACTTCGATGTGATCGACGCCGAAGAGCTTACGCTCCTCTTCGAGTAGATCTGCGAAATTTTTCTCGGCGTTTTCAATCAGATCCGAGTAAGCTTTTTTCTGATCCAGCGCCAGGATGGTCATACCGATTTTGTGCAGCAGAGCCCCCAGAAAGGCTTCTTCTTTATACTGCTTGAAACCCATCTTTTCGCATAGCTCTTCCGCGACCAGGGCGCAGGTAATTGTGAACTCGTTCAGGTAACTCAAGAATATCTTGCCCTTGAGCGAATGGTTCATGGACTTCGAGGCGAGCAAAATCACCAGGTTCTTGACGGTTTTCAGGCCCAGCAGGGTAATTGCGTCTCGCAGGGTTTTGACCCGACCCGAGCGACCGTAGTACGCCGAATTGGCGATGCGTAACAAGTCGGAGCAGACGCCTTCGTCCGGGGCGATGATTTTTTCCAGCCCCTGACTGCTGGCGGTTTCCCCGAGCGGGTCGAACTGCATAACCTGGACCGTCACAGTCGAAAGCGGTGGAATTTGAATATCCTGAAGATCGATCATGGCGTCCTCCTGCTCGTGAATTATGCACGGGGCCAATTATCACCCAAAAATAAAAGAAGATTTTTTTCAAAACAAACAAATCATATCTCAGCCGCGTATCGGTGATCAAGCCGGGGAAAAACCGACGATAATCTACCGCATTGTGTCATTTTAGTACAACGCGACGCGGCCCGATCGAAGCAACGAATCCATGTCCATAATTCAAAAATTAATAAAAAAATTAGAATATATCCTGGGCCGGGCCCTGCTGAAATTGCCGGACGGGCTCCTGCGAATACTCTCCGGCGGCCAAAAAACGAATCAAGCCGGCCACCAGCTCGACGCCCGCATCCAGATGGCGCTCCTGCTCGACCGCATCAAGCCGGATCTGGAAACTCTGCCGCCGCAGCTGGCCCGCCAGCAGTTGCGAGATCTCGTGCAAATTTTCGACTTAACGCCGGAAGATCTGCCCCGCGTCGAAAACCTTTCGAGTCCCGGCGTCGCGCGCATATCGACGCGCATTCCCATGCGGCTGTACGCGCCGACCGCCCAGGCGCGCGAGCTGCCGGCGCTCGTGTACTTTCACGGCGGCGGCTTCGTCATCGGCGATCTGGACGGCTACGATGCGATGATGCGCCGTATCTGTAAGCAGTCCGGCTGCATTGTGGTTTCCGTCGATTATCGCATGGCGCCCGATCATCCCTTCCCGGCGGCGGTCGACGACGCGCTGGAAACCTACGCCTGGCTTCTGAAGAACGGGCCCTTGTTTGGAATCGATCCAAAGCGGGTCGGTGTCGGCGGTGACAGCGCGGGCGGCAACCTGGCTTTAAATATCTGTCTGCAGGCTCCCGGCCGCCGTCTGAAGACGCCGGCCTTCGCGGCGTTGATCTATCCCTGGGTCGATATTTCCGAAACGCAACATGAAGACCCGAGCATCCGCGAATTCAGTGAAGGCTTCGCGCTTACCGGCAAATTGATCGAATATTTTACGCGCCATACTTTTCTCTCGACGCAAAAGCTCGAAGACCCGGCGGTCTCTCCGATCTTCGCGCCCGCCGCCCAGCTCAAACGCGTACCCCCCACTTTGATTCAGCTTTGCGGCTTCGACCCTTTTCGGGATCAGTGCCGGCGCCTGGCGGCCAGGCTGGAACAGGCGGGAGTCGAATGCGAGTCGCGGCTGTATCCGACTCTGATTCACGGTTCGGTCAGCCTGGCCGGTATCGTACCGGACGCCCGGGCGATGCTCGACGATTACGCCGCGGCGATTCAAAAATTCGCGTCGGGCGCGGAGTCGGGCGCGTCGAAGCCGGGCGCGAAACGAACGAAAAAAGCCGCCGCGAAGGCTTCCGTGAAAAGCACTCCGGTCAACTCAAACGCGAGCGCCGCGCGAAATCGAGAGTCTTCCGCTTCGGCATGAATCTGCGCGTCGCGATCGTCGGCGCGGGAGCGCTCGGCCTCTACTACGGTTCCCTGCTTGCGAAGCACGGCCGCGATACGGGCGCCCGGGTCGCCTTCCTGGCCCGGAGCGATTACGATATTTTGCGAGGACGCGGCGTCATCGTACACTCCACGGACGGCGACTTCGCTTTGCCCGCGGATCGCATTCACGTCTTCGACTCGCGACGCCCGGAAGAACTGGCCCGGGAATTCGGCCCGGTCGATCTGATTATCATCGGCCTCAAGACGACGGCGAATGACCCGGCCTACGGGCGATTGCTGCCGTCGCTTTTCGACGACAAACACACAGTGATCTTATGTTTGCAAAACGGACTCGGCAACGAAGCCGCCCTCGCCGAATTCGTGCCGCCCGAACGCATTCTGGGCGGCACGGCCTTCCTGTGTTCGAATCGTATCGCTCCGGGGGAAATCGAACACACAGAGCACGCCATGATTCACATCGCGCCTTATACGCAGGACTTCGCCGGGCCAGGACCGAAGCTCGAGCCGGACGCGATCTGCGCAATGTTCACGGCTTCGGGCGTCGATTGCCAGGTCCGACCGAACTACGTCGAGATGCGCTGGCGTAAACAAATCTGGAACGTGCCGTTCAACGCCCTGTGTACGATTCACGACTGCGCGACCGATCGCCTGCTGGCCATGCCGGGCATGCCCGCGCGAATCGCCGCGACAATGCGCGAAATCATCGGCGTCGGGGAACAGGTCAACTCCGCGCTTCTGGCTTCGAATGCAGAACACCGCCTGAACTGCGGTGAGTATCTGCTCTCAACGAAAGCGGACGAGATCGTCGAAGAGCAACTCGCCAAGACCCGCGCAATGGGCGCCTATAAACCCTCGATGCTGCTGGACTATCGCGCGGGGCGCCCACTGGAATACGAAGCGATCATCGGCGCCTGCCTGCAGGAACGCGAGCGTTACGCGCCGGAGTTCCCCATTCCGGAAATCGAAAGCATCGCCCGCGAACTGCAAAATGTTCAGCCGTAGCGCAGGCTCAAAAGCGATAGATCGTCGGTCAGCTCGTTGCCTCCCTGGCGCAGCGCAGCGCCGATGTCCGCGAGATCGCCCCGCTGTTCGGCGACCAGCTCCACGAAACGGTATTCATCCTCGTTCATGATGCGTCCCGATCCGCCGTCCGGCGCGGGCACCAGAACATCGTCGCGACCGTCGGAGCCGGCCACGATCGTGTCACCGGGTTGCAGCTGGATTCGCTCGACAGTAAAATCGTCTTCGGAACCCGCGACTCCCAGCTTGCCTGTGCCGCCGCTTTCCGGCAAAAACTCCGCCCGGCCGTCGCGCAGGAGGACCGAGCGCGGATGCTCGGCGTTGATCCAGAATAATTCGCCGGTGCCTTCGACCAGCACCGCAAGCCAGGCGGACACCAGCATGCCGCCTTCGAAGGGTAAAAAGGTGCGATGCAATTCGAGAAAACACTCTCGCAGCCAGCTCTGGGGATTGCGGCTGATGCCCGGGTCCGTGTACCCGTCGTTCGCCGGAGCCTTCGTTTGTTGCAATTCGTCCGTGATCCGACGGCGGTTGCGTTCGCGTTCAATCATGGCCTGGTAGGCGACGCTCAGTACGATCGCGCCCCCCGCGCCCTGGATGGACTTGCCCATTGCGTCCGCATTCACGCAAACGACGCAGTCCGAATCTCCCAGGCGCAGCTTCGCGGCCATCGAAATATCCCCGCCGATCTCTTCGCGCCAGTGTTTGAATCGAAATTTCTTTTTCTGATCCACATAGGTGCGCACCGCGATCGTTTCGGTACGCAACTCGTGAATGCGGTCGCTGTCCCGCCGATGGCCCGGAGCGAAGGGCGCCATCAGCCGGGCGATCAGGAAATAGTCGCCGTCCTGCTGGCGTTTCAGCCAGCGCACCCGTTCGAGATTGCGTTTCAGTCGCCCCGTGCGCCGCGCAACGGTCTCTTCGAGATTCGTCGCGTGGGCGGCGAGCTGGTTGCGGGCGTTTTCCAGGTCGCGCGAATAATCGTGCAGGCGATTGCGAACGTCTTCGTAACGCCGCGAAACGACCAGGGCCAGGAAACTCAAGAGCACTGCGAATCCGTAACTGATCATCTGGCGCGGCCAGGGGATCAGCCCGAGCACTCCCGAGATATCGTAGAGCGCGACTAATAAAAACGCGAGTACGCCCGCCGCAATCAAACGCGCTTCGCTGTTGCCCATGAACACCGCGCGCAGTAACGGAAAGACGAGTAGCAGAGTCGCGACCAGCGAGACTTCGAAAAACGGAAAGATCGTTTTATAGATCGGAACGCCGAAGATGTGTACGATAAAGAGACCGGCGACGAAAAAGGTCATGCCCCATACGGTGTAGCGAATGGTGCGCGAACCGGAGACCACCTGCCGAAAATAAAACCCCAGACACAAGGGCAGCGTATACAGCGAAATATATTCCACGTACAGCCAGATCATATGCGCCGGCCAGATGATGTACTGAATTCTCAGAGTACGATTCGAAAGCAGGTAGAGCCCCGCCGCGAAGGCCAGCAATCCGAACGAAAAATAGATCGTTTCGAGGCGCCGGCGCAAATACAAAATCAAAACGAAAACGCCGGTGGTCAGCGCGATCGTCGCCAGCACGAAACGGTCGACGTCTTCGCGCACCAGGTCTTCGATGATTTCGCTGCGGCAACCGATCAGCGGCGTCCCGGCGACGCCGATCTGCTGGTAGTCGGAAAAAATCCGCAACTCCAGCCCCGCCCCGGCTCGCAGCGAAATCAGATGAAAGGGCCAGCCCGCGTAGCCTGCGCGACCGCGATCCGGTTCACCGAAACGATAGAGCAGGCTCCGGCCGTCGAGAGATCGCGCTTCAAAGCTCTGGTGCACGAGCGGTAAGTACAGAGCGGGATCCGCGCAATCGGGCAAACCCAGGTCGTCGTGCCGCAGATACAGAATTTCATCGCGGTTGGCGAACGGGCGAATCGCGTCGTCGGGAAAAGCCCGCCATTCATTGGCGGTCTTTTCCGTCTGGTCCGACGCGTCTCCATCAGCGAAGCGATAACGCCAGCCGCTCGAAGCCTCTCGTGTACGTTCGATGCTCGCGTCGCCCGGAGCGAGCTGTTCTCCGCGGCTGCAGCTTAGCGCCGACAACGCCAGTAGAGCGAGTACCGCAAGCCCCGGGACTGTTCGCAGTCCTGGGGCTTGCGGCCGCCGGAGTGATTTCCGTACGTCGCCGCGTCGAAAGCGGGGCCGCCGACCGACCCGCGAAATGCTGGAAACTATGCGCATCCCTCGCTGAATCCAACTACAGAGGCGCGGTTCGAATGCGCAGTTCTTCAATAATATATTCCAGGCCCGTCGATTCAGCGCTCGCGGGCGCCTGTTCGAGTATCAAACGGAATTCCTCGCGATGCGTCGCCACCAGATCGCCGCCGTCGGGAGTGCGCAGATTCGTCACACGCCAGCCTTTGCCGGCCGGGCGAATAAACCAATCGACGCGCACCCGCTCGCCGTTCGGTCGGCGGATCTCCGATCCGACGCGATAGCCGCCGGAGATCTTAACCGTCGTCGCGGCCGATAGCAAACGAAAACGTTCGCCGTTGTGCCGGCTCAGTAGATTCATCAGTCCATCAGTGACCCAGGTTTCATACAGGCGCAGGGCTTCTTTGCGTTGCTTTGCGGAAGCGGACGCCCACTGCGCGGCGAACACCCGCCGGCCAATGCCGGCCACGTCGAAATTCTCGCGCAGTATTTTTTGAAAGGCCGCTCGAGCTCCGGCCCGGCCGAGCCCTCTGGCCGGCAGCTTCTCCACTGCGTCGCGCCCCAGGCGGGCGACGAAATTTCGGGCGCTGCTCGCGCCTTCCGGCGATTGAGCGAGGGCGGTCGACTCCGTAATTCCAGCGACAGAGGCGAGCGCGCATACAGTCACGAGCACCCGGACGAATCTACTGTTTATTTGCATTTCTTTAAGGCCCGGTATATCAGACGCCGACGCCGCGGCCCAGCAGTTTTTCACAGCGACGAATATAAACATCGGCCGCCCGGTCCTGTGGATTGCGCTCGAACACCGCCGTAAAGATTTCCCGGGCGCGGGTGAACTCTTTTTTCCGGTAGGTCGCGAAACCCCGTTCGAATTCGGCGCGGGTTTCTTCTTTCAGCCGGCGTTGTTCCGGCGAATCAGCGTCGAAGACTTCGAAAACTGTTACCGCCTTCGATTTGCCTTTCACCCGCACGCGATCGATCATGCGAATTTTATAACGCGAGTCGTCGAGAAGCGCGCGCACCGCCTCCCCGACCAGCAGATTCGTTTCGTAAATCTTGTTCAGGTCCTCGATGCGCGAAGCCAGATTCACCGCGTCCGAAATTACGGTGCCTTCCATGCGATTTTTTCCGCCGATGGTGCCCAGCATGAGTTCGCCGGTATTCACCCCGATTCCGATACGTATCGGTTCATAACCGCGCTGTACGCGTTTCGTATTGTGTTCGTCCACACGCTGCAGCATTTCGATGGCGGCGAGTACCGCGTTTTCGACGTCCGCGGGAAAGAGCGCCATAATGGCGTCGCCGATGTATTTATCGATAAAGCCGTGATGCGCGCTGATGATCGGCTCCATGCGGCCGAGATACGAATTGATGAACTTAAAATTGTCAGCAGGAGACATACTTTCGGACAGCGTCGTGAATCCGCGAATATCCGAAAAGAGTACCGTCATCTCCTGCTGGATTTGATCGCCGAGTTCGACGTCGATAATGCTCTCGCGTCCGAGAAAGCGCAAGAGGTCACGCGGAACGAAACGCGAATACGCGGTCGTGAGCGCCATCTGTTTATCGAGCGCCGCCTGCAGATCGCCGTACAGGCGCGAGTTCTCAAGCGCCCCCGCGATATTCGTCGAAAGCATTTTAAGAACTTCCAGGCGTTCCGGCGTGAACGTACCCGCCGCCAGATCATTTTCGAGATAGATGATCCCGTTGAGTTTCCCCTGATTCAGCAACGGATAACACAGAACCGATTTCGTATTCTTTTCGCGGATAAACGCATCGCCGGTAAACTGACCGTGACGGGCGGCATCCTCAAGTACGACGTGGCTTCTTGTACGCGCCACGTAATTGACGACCGCCGGCGAAAGCCGACCGTCCGGCGGCAGGCTCTGCAGAATCTGAATATCATCGCGCTGGATATTGCCTTCCGCTTCGATCAGCCAGCGTTCGTCGCGCTCTAAAAGCAAAAAGCCGTGCCGGGCCCCCGCGTTTTCGATTACGATGCGCATTAAGCTGCGTAATAAATCCGCGAGCACGATTTCGCCGGAAATCGCCTGCGAAGCTTTGAGAATAGTGCTGATGTCGAGGCTGGCACCGGCACCGTCGCTGCTGCCGCCGGTCCCGGTGCTCGTCGTGGTGACAGTCGCCGTTCCGCCGGGCGAAAAAGGCGTACCGACCGCCAGCGCCGCCGCCGATACCGAATGCATACGGCCGAGCAGCGCCAGGTGTTTGGTCTTCAGCTGATCGGTCTTCGCGTGCGCGCCCCAGATATGATAGCCGTGCAGCGCTTTTAAGAAATAGAGCCCCGCGAAATCCGACTGACCGCGGCGCCGCCAGTAATGCGCCAGCAACTCGTTCACCAGCGCGTGATCCTGCAAGAACTCGGTCTTACGCACGGATTCCAGCGCGCGATCGTACGCGATAACCGCCTGCTGGTCCTTGCCGAGTACCGCCAGTCGCTCCGCCGCGAGAATTTCATAGCGATGCCGGTGATTCTCCGGCGCGTACTGCGCCCAGCCTTTGAGTTTTCGTAAATCGCTCTTCGCCCGGCGCATCAGCCTCGCGCGACCGCGGCGGCCCAGGGTGCTGCGCTGGCGCCGGTAGATCGCCAGACACGAAAGCCCCTGGTAGAAATGAAAGGCGGGAATCATGGGCGTGGCGACCGCGCCGTCGATGTACTTGCGGGCTTCGGCGGCGTATTCAATCGCGGTTTCGAGTTCGCCCAGTAAATACGCGAGCACCAGCTTGTTGAAATAAACCGAAAACAGGGTCGTCTGATCTTTCGCTTCGAGATGAATCGCAAGCGTGGTCTCTTCGTCGTAGTACGGACCTTTGAGTTTCGTCAACTCGCGAAAATCGGTCGGGCCCGGCGCGTGATCCGCAGCCGTTTCTTGCGCTACCGAAGATCGACGACCGCCGTGCATCAAATTACAGACGGACTGATGAATAATGCTGTGCCAGTAAAGCGGCGTCTGCTGCTTGAATCGCTCGATCGCCTTGCGATAGCGGCGCATTTCGCGTTCGACGCTTTCCAGACCTTCGCCCGCGAGCCACGAAATATAGCAGTACATCACCGCGTTATAACAGGCGTACTCCAGGTCGCCGGTATCGAGGCCGAGCTGGTAGCCCTCGAGGGACGGCGGCAGCGATTTTCGAAAGGGATCTTTCCAGTGGCGAATCAGCGAGTTGAACGCGAGATAGGTTTGCGCCTGCAATTCGCGCGCGTTAAATTTTCGCAGCAGGTCCAGGGCCAGAGTTCCGAAGCGATACCCCTGCTCGATCTGCCCGAGCGCCCCCGCGATAATGAAACCGTAGGTTGCGTATCCGAAAGCCGAACGCGGGGTGTTGCCGTGCCGCACGGAAATGCGCACCTGCTGAAAGGCGATCAGCACCAATAGCTCCGGAACCGCCACGTAGGCGGCCACCGCCACGCTGGACAGAATATGCATGGTTTCCAGTTGCGTGGGATCCTGCATGGCCGGCAGATCCGCGAGCTTCTCCGGCGATTTGCCCAGCAGCGCGTATTTCGTACGCGCGAGAGCCGCGAAGATATCGAGCTGGGTCGGGCGCTCCGGAAAACGCACGCCCAGTTTCTTCAGCACGAAGAGCGCCGTACGAATCGCCTCGCCGGGTTTATTTTCCGCGATCAGCGCCTGAATGCGAATGCGGTAGATTCTACCCTGATCCAGCAAACCCTTCGCTTTGCCGACGACGATCTCCGAAAGCCGCTGCATCTGTTCGAAGTCGGTACTGAGATAGGCGGCTTCGGCGGCCTGGATATGCAAATCCAGCGCGAGATCGTACTGCCGCTCCCAGCTTTCCGGTCCCAGTAATTCGGTTCCGGTCCGCAGGTAATTAAAGGCGGGTTCGTAGGCCGCGGAGGCCTTTGCTTTTTTTCCAGCCTGTAAATTCAATTCGGCCAGACGCAAATGATCGCCCGCCGCGTCGAGAATGCCGGCCCCGCTCTGGTTCAAACCCGCGTTCAGATGATTCGTAATCGTAAAAATACGTTCCTGAATTTCTGTGGGCGACGATTGCTCAAGCAACAGACGGCCTATGGTCCGATGCGCGTTTTGTTTCTCCAGATCGCCCATCGTCGCGTAGGCGGCCTGCTGCACGCGGTCGTGCAAAAAGACGTAAGTTATCGATTCCTCTTCAGCATGGGGATCGTCGCCTTCGCCTGCTTTATGCCCGGGGGCGGGGCCCGCCAGGGTATGCACGTCGAGGGCCTGCGGCATGATCAGGCCTTCGATCAGCGCTTCGAGCAGATCCCCGGCGGTTTCGTCGGCGCTTTTGCCGCACACAGTCGCCAGAATTCGCAGATCGAATTGGTTGCCCATGCAGGCCGCGAATTGTAAAATTTCCTGAGTATTCGCGGAGAGCCGGCGAATGCGCGCGGTCATCAATTCGATGACGTTGTCGGTCGCCTCCATCCCGGAGATGCGTTCCAGGTCCCAGACCCAGCGGGCCGCATCGGGATCAAAACGAATATATTCGTCGGCGTGCAACTGACCCAGGAACTGATTCAGGAAAAACGGATTCCCGTTCGTCTTTTGCGCGCACAAATCCGCCAGGGGCGCGGCGGTGTTGTGATCCAGGTACAGCGTATCCTCGATCAGGCTGCGTACGTCGTCGGGTTGCAGCGGTTCCAGATGAATCTGATCGATCGCAACGGCGCCGCTCTTGCGGATCTCGTCGAGGGTCCCGGTCAGCGGGTGCGCGGCGTCGACTTCATTGTCGCGATAGGCGCCGATCAGCAACAGATGCTTTGTATCCCCGCCGGCCAGGGTTCGAATGAGCTGCAAAGACGGTAGATCGGCCCACTGCAAGTCGTCGAGAAAGAGTACGAGCGGATGTTCGACCCGCGCGAAGGTTCGCACGAAATTCTGGAACACCAGTAAGAATCGGTTTTGCGCTTCGGCCGCTTCGAGCTCCGGCACCGGCTCCTGTTCGCCCAGCAACCATTCGATTTCGGGCATCACTTCGACGAGCACCTGGCCGTTGCCGCCCAGCGCACGCAAAAGCGCGGCGCGCCACTCCTCTACGCGCTCTCGACTCTCGGCGAGCACCTGGCGGACCAGCTCCGAAAATGCCTGGATCAATGACGCGTACGGCACGTTGCGATTCAGCTGATCGAATTTGCCGGAAATAAAAAAGCCCCGTTTCTCGGTGATCGGGCGCTGCACTTCGCGCACGACCGAAGACTTTCCGATTCCGGAGCGGCCGGTTACCAATAATATCTCCGGCGCTCCGTCGGCGGACGCGGCGAAGGCGTCCATCAAACGCTGCACCTCGCGCTCGCGGCCGTAGAGTTTCTCGGGAATATGAAAACGATCGGAGAGATCGTGCCGGCCGATTTCGAAGTCGAGACCGCCGGCCGCTTCGCCCGCGGAATCTTCTGCAGTGATCTGGGCCGCCAGGCGATTGGAAAGCTCTTCGAGGTCCGCGCGAATGCCGTACGCGCTTTGATAACGTTCCTCCGCGGTTTTGGCCATCAGCTTCGCGATAATGCGCGAAAGCGCTGGCGGCACCTCGGGATTGATATGCTCCAGCGGTTCGGGCATCCGGGCCATATGCGAATGCACGAGCTCCAGCCGATCGCTGGCGGGGAAAGGAGGCCGGCCGCTCAATAAAAAATAGAAAGTCGCGCCCAGACTATAGAAATCGCTGCGAAAGTCCAGCTGCCGGTTCATGCGGCCGGTCTGCTCGGGGCTGATATATTGATAGGTGCCTTCGACTCCGCCCCTGAGCTCTTCTGCCTGAAACTTAGAATCTGCGGCGGTCCGACCGCCCTGGGCGTCGCGTCCGTCGCGTTCGGGGTCCAGGGCCGTATCGGTCGCCCGACCGGAGCGCGCCTGTCGCGTGGCGATGCCGAAATCGATCAGCTGCACGACGCCGCTGTCCGCGTTATAAACAATATTCGAGGGATTGATGTCTTTGTGGATGATTCGCGCGCGATGCACGGCGCCGAGGGAATCCGTAATCTGGATGGCGATGCGTAGAAAATCCCCGAGGCGCGGGCGCCGTTTCGCGAAGACCCGCGCAAGAGACTCGCCGCCGGAATCCGCGAATACGATGGCCAGCGAGTTGCCCGCTTTTTCGAGAGCCAGAGCCGGTGAAATTCCTGCGCCGCCATTCTCCTGGGACGCGGTCAAGGCGTGGACCAGCTCGTATTCCTGCTGAAAACGCGCGACCTGTCGGCGTCCGGGAAGCTCCGGACTGAGCAGCTTGATCACCACCGGCGCGTTATCGGACAGACGGACGCCCCGGTAGACCCGGGACCGCTCGCTGTGATGCAAAGACTCACCAGGAATCCGGTAGCCGGACAGTTCTAGCATAGGGGCGTTTTCTACGAAGAACCAGCCGGAAACGCAAGCAGCTTTTTCCTGCAACCTATGGCGGCGCTCCCGGCCGGCGAGCGTCCGCGGAAAACGGCTGCGAACTCCTGCGAACGAGAATTATTCGGCCGCTTTCCAGTCCGCAGGCTTGACGACCCAGGCGGGGATGTGAGTCGCACCCAGAATTTTTTCCGCATTGGTTCCCAATACGGTTCCGGTCAATCCCCTGCGGCTGCGCGAGATGCCGGCGAGCACCATGAAATCGATTTCATATTCCGCGACGACCGAAGAGACCGCCCGGGGCACGCGCTCCTGGTACAGGAGCACCGTCCAGTGCGCGTAGCGGTCTCCGAGCAATTCGCGAGCCTTCTCTTCGGCGCTCTGAATGATACTCTTTTCGTGATCATCCGCCTGATAGCCCCGATCGGGAAAGCGACTGAAAGCCTGCTGCAGCGATAGTCGCAATACGTGCAGCAAGTACAGTTCACAGCCGTGCTGCGCGCGCAGCGCTTCCGCGCGGGCTACGAGATCGCGGCTGACCGGCGAAAAATCCACCGGTACGAGAATGCGGCGTGGAACGTGCACGCCGCCGGAAGCAGTCGCGGTGTTCGCGAAGGCCGCCGGATCCAGAACGCAAATCGGTAGTTCCGATCGACGCAGCAGCCGACCGACCGTGCCGCGGTGCAGAATGCGTTCCGCCAGGCGCTCCAGCCCCCGCAGGTCCGCCGGCCCCAGGACGATCAGATCGCAGTCGGTCGCCCGGGCCGCTCGTAGAATCTCGTCGGAAGGAATGCCTGCGGCGACTTCAATCTGGCAGCGCTCGCTTAGTTCTGGCGGCAGCGTCGCTACGAGATCCCGATTGAGAATGTCGCGAGCGCGGTCCGATTCTTCGTGCAGCAGCTTTTCCGTATGCGGCAACGCCAGGGCGGGATCGTCCGGGTCGACGTCGATCACGTGCAGGAGCCGCAATTGGGCCAGCCCGTCGCCCGCCAGCGCCACGCACTGTTCAAGCAGAAGGCGATCGATCGGCGGCGCGGCTTCGTCGGGCAGGAGTTCGTCGCCCAGAGTCAGGTACAGCAAAACGCGTTCGGGATTCGCGGGGGTCGTACTCATACACCGGACAGTAACGCGCATCCGGCGGGCGTTGCCACAAAAAAACGAAAGGGCGAGCTTCGCCGCCGTGCTGATAAAAGACAGAGTCGCCCGCGCGAAGCGCTCAACGGCTGCGGGCTTTTAAGAAGAGAGCACGCCGGCCCGATCCCGGAGGATCGAACCGGCGTTGCTTACAATTCGCAGGAAGCGGTCAATCTTGACCTTCATATACTCAGTCAATCTTGACTTTCATATACTCAGTCAATCTTGACTTCGATGTTCTTCGGTTTGGCCGCTTCTGCGATCGGGAGCGTGACTTCCAGCACGCCGTTCTCCAGTTTCGCTTCGACTTTGTCGACCGCGAAGCTGCGCTCGTCCAAACGCAGAGAGCGCTGGAATTCTTCGTACCGGTGGATTTCCGAGTAAACGTCTTTTTCGTTTTCCGCCCGGGTCCAGCTGGACTTACCGGAAACGGTCAGATAACCGTCCGCGACTTTCACGTTCAGATCTTCTTTCGCCACGCCCGGCAACACCGCCCGGACTTTATAGGCGTCTTCACCCCGGGTGACTTCGACCGCGGGCGAATGCGTCGCTGTAGAATTTCCGTTACGATAGGTCGGCGCGAAAGCGCGATCTACGTCCTGAAAAAAGCTCTCGAAGAGCGACGGTACTCGAGTGGTTCTTGCAAGTGATTTCATCTTTGTTTCCTCCTGTGTAAGCTCGTTGGCTTTACCCATTCTGTGCGTAGAGTTGCAACGCGCGTGCCAGGGAGAGCAGGGGGCGATTCGGCCGCCAGAGGCCGTCTGGAAGCGTGGGACTGCAAATCTGTCAGCCGGACGCCAGAATTGCGTGCGGCCGTAAAAAGGGAGGGGTCAGGCGCCCTGCGCGGAGTTTTCCGCGGGAGCCGGTAGAGGCGTGACGATACGAAATTGAGTGCGACCGTCGCATGAGCGAACTTCCAGGCGGCCGTGCATATGATCTTCGATGATCATTTTTGACATATACAGACCGATGCCCGTGCCTTTGCCTTCGTCTTTCGTCGAAAAATAAGGCTCGAAAATACGGGGCAAAATATCTCCGGAAATCCCGCCGCCGTTGTCGTTGATTTCCGCGACCGCCCGATCGCCTTCGCGATACAGCGCAATCTCGATACGTCCAGGGGAAACGCCGTTCTCGACGATTGCGTCCCGGGCGTTGCCCAGTAAATTCAAAAGCACCTGGCTGTATTCCCCCGGAAAACCGTCGACCAGCACCCCGTCAATTGACCGCACATCGATTTCGATGCTGTGATGTCGGAACTCGCCGCTGACGATCGATATGACGCCGGCGACGACGTCGGCCGGAGCGAAGGTTTCCCGGGCTTTGTTCGGTTTGAAAAAATGCCGAAAATCGTCGATGGTGTCGGACATGCGGTTCACGAGATGGCGCCCCCGGCTCAGGCTGGTTTCCATTACCTCCGGCGTGAGCTCATCGTATTCAAAGGCGTCTTTAATATTGACCAGTAGCAATTGCAGCGCATTCAGGGGTTGCCGCCACTGGTGCGCGATATTGCCGACCATCTCGCCGATCGAAGCCAGGCGCGCCTGTTGAAACAGCAATACGTCCTTTTCTCGGTTGCGGGCCAGCTCTGCTTCCACGCGTTCTTCGAGATTTGCGTTCAGCGCTTCGATTTCCTCCTGACGGGCCTTCAGTATTTGCTCCGTCTTTTTCTGTTCGGTGATATCGTAAACGCTCGCGCGTATTCGAGGGGTTCCGTCCAGAGTGAAAACTCGAATCGCGTCGAGCGACACGGGAAATGTCGAGCCGTCTTTTCGCAAGAAAGTCAGCTGTACTCCCCGCGCCTCCCCGGTCTCTCCGATCAGCTGTAGCGAGCTTTTGAGAGTCGGAAGACAGTCCTGGGTAATGATCGAAGGAGCGCCTTTGCAACCGACTAATTCATCCCGCTCATAGCCGAGCCAGTCCAGCTCGGTTTGATTCATGTCCAATATCGTTCCATCGAGCGAACGAGTATGATAGCCGCAGGGGGCGTTGTCGTAGAGGTCTTCGAATTTCTTGCGGGCAACCTCGAGCTCGGCGTTTTTTTCAAGTAATGCCGCATGCATTGCTTCACGTTCGCCGTCCTGATTCTTACGCATGGTGATGTCGCTCATCATGCCCAGGCTGCCGAGAAAAGCGCCGTTCTCGTCGATCAGCGGGCTGGCCGCAATCGCCAACCAGACGTCCGCGCCGCTCTTGTGCTTAAAGCAGAATTCGAAGAAGTCGCGATTGCCGCGACGTTGTTCGTCGATGATATAGCGAGCGCGTTCGAGGTACTGTTGGTCTATGAAATCGAGCACGGGCCGGCCCATTAATTCGCTCACATCGTAACCCAGTATATCGCAGATCCGCTGATTAACGTAGCTGGTCTTCTCTTCGGCGTCGATCACCCAGATTCCTTCGTGGGCCGTATCGACGATCATTTTGTATAATTTTTCGACCTGACGCAGTGCATCATTCTGACGCTGTTGTTCTGTATAATTTAAGATATGAATCAACAGGCCGACTTCCTTCCCGCCGCGATCGCGAAAAAAAGAAATCGTGACCAGGACGTCGAGGGCGGCGCCGTTTATGCCGCGATGCGTTTCCGCCGTCTGGTATTTGCCCTGCTTTCGAATACTGTCCAGAACGCCGCTTTCAATCTGCGACCCGGCGGAGCCCGCTCTTAAGCTGGCGAAATTGCTGCCGTGCAATTCGCGTTTTTCATATCCGTATAGTTCGCAGGCCGCGCGGTTCGCCGCCAGGATCTCGCCGTCGAGACCGCTCAGCAGTATCGGGGTGACCATTTGTTCGACCAGGTCGCCGGAGTCGGTTGCGGCCGTCGGGACCGCCGCCTGCGGTTTCGGTGCGGATTCGTTCATGATCGGTTTCGCTCCCCGGGGCTGCGTGTTTCCCCGTCGCGCGCGGTCAACTTGAGTATCGAAGCGATCAGACTGCTTCGGGTGATGGGTTTGGTCAGATACTCATCGCAGCCTTCGTTCAGGCATCGTTCGCGGTCGCCCGGCATCGCGTGGGCTGTGAGCGCCACAATTTTGCCGGGATAAGCTTTCTCGCGCAGTATTCGCACGGCCCGATACCCGTCCAGAACCGGCATTTGCATATCCATAAAGATCAAATCGAAGGGCCGGCCGTCGTCGAGGGCGGCGAGCCCCGCCCGCACGGCGCGCTCGCCGTTCTCGACGACGACGATCTCCACGTCGTTGTTCTTCAGAATCGCCTGGAATAGCGCGCTGTTATCCGGATTGTCTTCAGCCAGCAGGACGCGCAAAGCCAGCCGCACATTTTGTATGTCGATGCCCGCGGGAACGACATCCATCGCCTCCGCAGATCGCGACGACGCCGAAGTATCCGCGCCGCCGTGCGCGGCATTCGCTTGATTCGCTGCAAGGCCCGCATCCTTCTGAGAATCGAGAGGGATACTCAAACGAAAGACGCTGCCGCCGCTCACTCCGGGTTCAAAACGCAAATCGCCGCCGAGCGAGCGGGCCAGGCGCCGACTGATCGCAAGTCCCAGGCCCGTTCCGCCGAATTTTCTTCGGATGGAACCGTCGGCCTGCGAAAACGGCTGAAACAGTCGATCGACACGATTCGCCTGGACCCCGATGCCCGTGTCCGCGACCGCGAGCTCCACGGCGGCCCTGAATTCGCCGTCGCCTTCGACGTCGACGGCGCGGGCCGCGACGCTGACGCTGCCGGCCTCCGTAAACTTAATCGCATTTCCGATTAAGTTAATCAAAATACGACGGACGGAGTCCAGATCCGTGTGCAGATACTCCGGCAACGAATTCTCGATCTCAAAGTCGAGGCTCAGGCGCTTTCTCTGAGCTACCGGCCCCAACAACGCCTCCAGATCGGCGAAGAGCCCCACCAGACGAAAGGGCTCCGGGTGGATTTCGAGTTTATCGTGTTCGAGCTTCGCGAAATCCAGCAGATCATCGATCAAGCTCAGCAGATCTTCGCCGTTGCGAACGACGACCTGCAGGCGCTCGACGAGCGCGCGGTTCTCGCGATTCTCTTCGATCGCCAGGCGGGTGAACCCCAGAATCGCGCCCAGAGGAGTCCGCAATTCGTGACTGGTATTGGCGACCAGTTCGCTCTTCGCGCGATTCGCGGCCTCCGCCGCGCGGCGCAAACGGTGCAGCTCCCGGCTGCGACTGCGGGCGGCAGCCAGCGCCCGTGTGTTTTCTTCGAAGCGCCGCACGCTAATGCGGGCGTTTTTCAGCAGCGCTTCGACCAGATCGTCCGGGTCGGTGGGTTTGAATACATAGCGGTCCACGCCGATTTCGATGCAGCGCGTCAGATATTCGACCTCGCTGTGGGCGGTCGTAACGATAATCGGCGTATCCGGATCGGCGCGGCGGATTTCCTCCGCCATTTCGATGCCGGTCTTGCGCGGCATGCGAATGTCCGTGACCACGATGTCGGGTTTGCGGGCGGCGTACAGCTCCAGTCCCTCCACCCCGTCCCGGGCCAGATAAAGATGACCGCACCGGCGCCGTAGAAAGCGACCAAGCTCTTCGCGTACGCTGGCTTCGTCTTCCACGTATAAAACGGAAACGCTCGCCAGAGGTTTCAGGTCGGGTTTGACGGCGATCACAGGATCACCCGATTGCGACCAAGGTCCTTCGCGCGATACAGGGCGGCGTCGGCGCGCGCAAACAGGTCTTCCGCCGCGTCGGACTCGCGCAGAGTCGCGCATCCGAAGCTGCCGGTGACGTCGCCGACTTCGGGCACACCGGCCGCGATCACCGCGCGCAGCTTTTCGCCCAGCGCGCGAATCTCGCCCGCATTGGCGCCTGGCGCCAGCAGCACGAATTCATCGCCGCCCCAGCGCGCCAGCAGGTCCGATCGGCGAATGACACCGCAAACCCGACGGACAATTTCGATCAGGCATCGATCTCCGACCGCGTGCCCCTGCTCATCGTTGATTTGTTTGAAATGGTCCACGTCGAAGATCAGCATTGAAAGTCGCGAGCCGCTCAGGCGCGCGCGTTTGATTTCATATTTGAGGCTGCGCTCGAAGCACAGGCGATTGGGAATTCCCGTGAGCGTATCGGTCAACGCCAGCTTCTTCAGGGCCTTGCGTTCAGAGTCCAGGCGCGCGATCTTCGCGAAACTGAAAATGTGTTTGCCCAGCTCCGGCGAACTGGAGTGCGACACGACGAAGGGCGAATCGCTTTCCTCGTCCCAGCCGTCCCTCAGCGAGACGACATTCTCGGAATCGCCGGGCCCTTCGGCGATTCGCCGCCACCAGGACTCGCCGTCGCCGGGTCGGTAAGCTTCGCCGTTAAAACGGCTCACAGCTTCCTCCAGATGCACAGGCGCCCCGCGCTCTTCGCTCAGACGATCCAGGTGGTGTCGCAGAGTTCGATTAATGTATTCGATATTCGTGTCCGAAGTGCTCACGACGAAATTGGGCTGCGCGTCCAGAATGAATTTCGCGAAACGCATTTCGCCTTCAGCGCGTTTGCGACAGACCGCGTTTTCGCCATGAAGCAGAATCAGGCGGGCGAGCTCCTCGGGATCGGTGGGCTTGGTGATATACCTTTTAATACCGAGCTGAATCGCTTCGGATAAGTACTCGAAATCGTCATGGGCGGAGACGAAAATAATCGGAACGCCGTCGTCCTGAATGCGAATCCGCCGCGCCATTTCAAGGCCGTTCATACCGGGCATGCTGATATCCGTAACCACCACATCGGGGTGCAGACGCTCGAAAGTCGCAAGGCCCTGCTCGCCGTTTTCCGCCACCTGGATATTTGGGAAACGACGCCGCAGGTACGCGGACATCTCTGATTGTACGCCGATATCGTCTTCGACGTACATCACGCGCAGTTCGGAAAGAATTCTGGCCGGAGTCGGTTCGAGCATTGTTTGCATCAGCTCACCTCAATGCTGACGAGTGCTTCGCACGAAGCAATCGCCTGCATCGATCGGGATATGACAAAAGACGAATCGGACAAACAGAATTCGGAGGGTCGCAACAAGTTTTAACCATTCACTATTTATTATAAAATTGAATTAATAAGAACGCGGTCGCGAATCAGTAGCTACCGCATGCCGACGACGCGTCGCTTCGCGCGCGGCCCCCGGATCATCCTGGCCGGGCGCGTAATTCTACGGTCCCCGCGGTCGGCTGTTCCGGCCGACATCACCTCGATTCAGACACGGAATGCCCCCTCCGGGACGAAAAATCTGTACGCCAGAGCCGCAAAATGGGTGGTATCGTCGACCTGGAGCGTGGATTGTTACAAAATCGGCCGCGTTTTGAGATCGGACGCGGCTGCGACCTGAATATGTCGACCGAGACCGCCGGCGAAAAAAAAAGACGAAGATTCGGTCCCGCCCGCATCGTCTATCTGCTCCTGATTCCCGTGTTCCTGCTGGGGCTGGTGTACTATTTCCTGATGCAGCCTTCGAATATCAAGGCGCTCGTTCAGACGATCTTTCACGACTACACGGAAGCCCGCATCGATCTGGACGTGCACCGGGCGAGCCTGATCTACGGCTTCGATCTGCGCAATATCAATATGGTCGACGGCCGCGACGATACGCCGCTCTTTCATGCGAGTCGCGTGCGGCTGTCCTGGTTTTTACCGTCGGTGTTGATCGGCCACGTGGGCTTACGCGAGCTGGCCATCGACGATCCGCATCTCTACATCATTCGCAACAACGGCCGCTGGAATTGGACCAGCGTCGTTTCGCCTGATCCCGACGACGACGAAGAAACGGAGATCCCCGACGAAATCAATCTATTGCTCAATTTTCGCGTCTACGCGAATCTGAAGATCACCAACTTCGCGATGACCCTGCGGCTGCGCGACGCGCCGGGCGATAACGCTATCATTTCCGGCGCCGCCGACGCCGCCGACGCTGCAGCGAATCTCAAAAACGGCAAGCCGACCGATTTTCAGTTAGAAGTACGGCAGGTCAATCTACGGCTGGCCGCGATAACCCGGCACTTTTCGACGATCCCGCTCGACCTGCGCCTGCTGGATTTATTCGACACGCTGATTCTCGCGCTGAATCCGTATCAGGCGATCGGGCTGGATCTGAAAACCAACGCCGCCGATCGCGGCGCGCCGGCTTTGCGCGGCTCGACCCGCCTGACCTATTTTTTATTTCGCGAAACCGATCAGGGCATTACCGAATTCGCGTCGCGCCTTAAGATAAACACCGCCGGCCTGACGATTCGGCGCGGCGGCGCGGCTCCGCAAAGCCCCGCCCTCGCCCTGCGTTATGATACGCGCTACGACGCCACCCGCGACCGCCTGCTGATTCCCGTCGTCGAGCTCAGCCACGCCGGCGATCGCTGGCTGCGCATGGACGCCGAAGTGCATAATGCGACGACGCCGGGACGTACATTGCGCCTGGACGTACAGAAATCGCGCATCAACCTCAGGCCGATCGGCGGCGTGCTTTCGACGCTGCTCGGCGACGGTAAGCGGCCCTTCGTCGACGGCGTCGTTGATATTTCCAGGCTGGGATTGAAGGGCGATTTAGAACGGCTGGATCTCACGGGGAATATCGCCGCGAATCAAATCCGCATCGCTCCGGGTTCGGGCATCGACGTGCTGCGCGATTTCAAGCTGGATCTTACGGCCCTCGTGGACCTGTATCGGATATTGCCCTTCGTCGACAAACCGGAAGGGTACACGCCCGACGCGAATCTGGCCTTCGGCGTATTCCATCGCCTGCTGGTCAGCGAATTGCGCGCGATCTACGGCGCGACGGCCGTCAAAGGCGACGCGGCCATCACCCCGGGGGCGGGCATTAGAGCCGACCTGGACATCAGCGGCTTTTTGCTGGAGAGCATATTGCCCGACATATTGCGCGGACGGGCGGACGCGAATATCCGCGTTCGCGCGCCGGAAAATTTCCAGCGCATGGATTTCGACGGCACTGTGCGATTGCGTAACGGCCGCTATTTTCTGGATCGTTCGCGCTCGGGTCTGCACAATCTCAATCTTGCCGCGAACGGCGCGCTCTTGTTTCAAGACGATTTCACCATCGCGGTCGACAAACTGCGACTGACAGGCTCCAATCCGGAAGGCGCACGGCTCGCCGCTCTCGACGCGGACGGCCGCATCGTTTTCGCGGACGACCAGATTTATGACATTAATGTGAAGCGATTGAATGTTAATTACGAAAGCCTGCACTCCGCGTTCCCGGGCAGCATTCGTTATATCATGGCCCCGTACAAAATCTATCTTTCGCAGGGAGTCCAGCTCAGCTCGAAATTCCAGATGCGCATCGCCGACGAATTTTTCGGCCTGAATATTCGCCGCGGCAGCATATTGAAAGTTCCCTTTCTGAAAATCGACGATCTGGATGTGGAAGCGGATATGCGCTTCGGGGACCGCGACATTCGCATGCGTCCGGTACGATTGCGAGGCCTGCGCGGCGCGCTGGCGGTCGACGCGAGCGCCGATCTGAAAAAAGACAAAGCGGGCAACTGGAAACCCCTGGCGGACCTCGACTTGCGCGTGGCCCGCGACGCGCTCTTTCGCGTACACGAAAACATCGCGCTGCAGGGCAGTCTGCGTCTGAACGCGAAGATCGACGACGATCAGGCCAGAGGCAAAGTCGATATTCAAAATCTCGATCTGGAATACGATCAGGGCGCCTGCAAAAGCGCCGCGCCCGGGCCGGACTGCTATCGTCTGGCGATTCGCCGGCTGAATCTGGATCTGCCCTTCGCACACGAACTCTCGCCGGACCGCATTCTATCGCTGGCGGAAAACGCGGGCCGCGATTACCAGGACACCTACGGCCGCGTGGGCCAGCCGAATCTGACTGTGCTCTCTGTGGCGTCCAGTCATCGACCTAACGGCGAATTCAGCGGCCAGAGCGCGAACCGACGCTTTTACTACGTGGGCCGGCCCGGTCAGCTGGAGACCCCGGCGGTCGCCGCGGTGATGAACTATCGAAACAATATCGTTTTTATGGACTGGCTGCGCCTGACGACCTACAAACCCGCCGACGCGGCTCCGGGTCAGCCCGCCGCCGGCTGGAAAAACAGCGGCACGGTCGACGGCCGTTCAGTCTTCTTAAATCTGGCGGATCTGGACGCGAAGAATATGGAGCTGGGTTTGAACGTTCAAATTCAGGATCTCGATTTAGAACCTTTTCTTCCCGGCCGTAACCGCTATGAAGCGGAAATCAGCGGCGATTTGAAGTGGAAAACCTCAAGCCTGAAAGATTTTCTGTACAATACCGAAGCGCTCGCGTCCATACATGAAATCCAGGACGACTTCAGCGGTTTCGTGACGCGAATCCTGCTGCCGACCCAGGTCGCCGCGCTGATTGTAAACAATACGCTCAGCATCCCCCGCATTCGCGCGGAAGTAAAAGGCGGGCTGGTCTATTCGTACGTCAGCGTGCGTCGCGGCGGCGCGCTCGGTTACCTGGTCAAGCCGGGAGGCGAAGAGATCAAGCAGGAGCGAATGCCCATCGCGCAATTCCTGGAACGAGCACGCAACGAGCTCGGCACTCGACAGCGCGACGACACCGCGGAAGCTCAAGCGGAGCAGGCCGGCCAGTGAGACATATAAGTGCGATTGCCGATCCCGTGCATACCAGACAGGCTTACGAAACGCCATGAACCACCATTTCTTCTATTATAAACAATCCAAGAGACTCACCAGACCGCGATCTGGCCGCCGGGGACGACGTCGCCGTCATATTGCGCTCTTTTTCGCGGTGCTATGCGTGGCCGCGTTCAGCGCGCCGAATTGCGCGATCATTCAACCCATTCGCGATCCGGCGATGCAGCTGCTGCGCCGCGGAGCCTGCATCTCGGTTGATATTCCGCCGATCACCCTGACTCCGGAGCGTACAGCCGCCGAGCGCCAGTTAATCGGAACCGAAGGCGAAATCGAATCGGAGGGCTGGCTGATCGCGTCGGCCCAGAGCGCGACTTCGGAAGGCCGAGCCGCCAGCGCGGGCGGCGGGGCCGCGAACGGCTTCGATCCGACCGGGGGCGAAAACCGTCGCTATCGTATCGAAGCGGGAGTGCTCGATTTTTATCATCCCACCGTTCTGAAATTTCGACGCCAGGAACTACTCGGCGAAGGCTTCGACGGCCGCCTGCGGGCGGTGCCCGGGAATCTTTCGCGCGCGCGTTTTTCCGAAGAGAGCGATACGGCGGTCGAAGTAGCCCGCGAAGTCAACCGGGCCCGGCTGTGGATCTACGAATATTTGCGCCGCTCCGCCGCAGAGCGGTCGGATGACGCCGCCGCCCTGCAAACGCTCCGCGCGCAGTACCTGACGCGCTGGTACAGCGACGCGCGAAACCGATCCGGAGAATGGATTTATACGGAACAGAAACGCTGGGTCCGGGCGCGTTAATTCATATGCTGCGTAAGTTCACAGGATTACGGGTTAGCGCGTCGAGCGTGGCCCTGCTGGCGGCCCTGCTTTTGGCCCAGTGCCAGTCCGCTCAGGGCATTACGCCGCCGCGTTTCGACTACGACCGCCTGGCGGAACGCTATTTTCGCACCAATCCCGCCGGCCACTTCCCGGTTACGATTCAGCGAGGCAAGAATTTACAGCCGGTAACCTCGCTCAGCGGACATATGTTTTATACTTCGGATGTGCTGGGCTCCGGCGACATCTGGATTCGCGATCTGGGCAAAACCGTAAACGTGCCTTTGATCAAACATCCCGCCGAACAGTACAAGCCGGCTATCACTCCGCCCGGCGACCGGCTGGTATTCGTTTCAGAAGATCAGGACCCGCGGGGCGACCTGCGTTTGATTACGATCGAAGCGTCGGAAATCATTCGCGATACTCTCGAAGGCGTGCCGCCCGAAGATCTCTGGGACGTATCGACGGACCTGAGCGCGATTATACAGAATCTCGCGACGGCGCAGAACCTGGGGCCACGCTGCGAAGGCCCCGCCGCCGAAACCGATCCGGTCTGGAATCACAACGGTACGCTGCTGGCTTTCGCAAGCGATCGTTGCAACAGCGGGCAGTACGACGTGTGGATGCTGGAAATGGAAGAGGCGACGCCCGTGGCGCTCGTGCGCCTGACGGAAGGCGGCGGCGTGCAGCCTCGCTTCGGGCCGGAATCCCGCGAGCTGATCTTCGTAAGCTTCCGCTCCAGTCCGGGCGGTCGAATATTCATCGGCGACCTGCGCGAAAATCGGCTTGTGCCGGCGTCGTTACGCGAATTGCCGCTGCCCGCCGCCGCCTCGACGCGCTCGGGGCAAAGCTATCTGTATTCGAATCCGATTCTGAGTCGAAAGCGCGATCCGCGCAGCAACGAACTAAAAAGCGGCCTGACGGTCTTTTATACCTCGATTCGCAAAGATACGAATCGCAATAATCGCATCGACCCGGGCGACCACGCGGCGCTTTTCGCGTACGACCTGCCCGTCGCGTCTGAAGTGAATGCGAACGCGAATACAGAAACGCCGCGCGAGCGACAACTACTGGATGCGAGCGCATCGCTTTTAGGCGCGACGCATTCGGATTTGATCGGCGGAGTATTGTTGTACGCGGCGCGCATTTACAACAGCGTCAACGTGTATTTCCTGCGGCCGCGGGGCATCGTTCCACTTGAGGCCGATATTCATCGCCAGTACGAGCTGCGCGAAACCTACGCCGCGTCCAATCCCGATCGATATCCTCTCGCGCTGGACGCGGTCGAACGTTACTACGGAGACCGCGACGAATTCATAGTTTATGAAGGCCCGATCGCCAGGGACCGACTGAGATTCTACGAAACCCGCAAAGCTCCTCCCGCGGATCTGGCGGAGCTGCGCGATGAAATGCTCGACATAGCCCGGCGCAATTCTTTCGCCCGTCTGCAGCTGCGCCTCACAGAACTGCCCGAAGACAAACAAGACCAGGCCCCGGAGATGATCCGGGCTTATATCGACGAAACTCTACAGGACTCCGTGTCGTTTCGATCCGAATCGCAGAAACGGGTCGTGCTCGCCGCCGCGTATCGCCGGCTCGCGGACGCCTATCGCGAACAAAATCGCGGAGCGGACGCCCTGGCGACGGTCGCCCGGTTGAACGCGGACTATCCGGACTATCATTTGCGTTACGCCGCTCTCCTGCAGCAGGCCCGTCTGGAGCTGGAGAATAATCTGACGCGGATTCAGGCGGCCAGCGATTTGAGCGAATTAAAGAGCCTGCCTCTGATTCCCGCGACCTACGGCACCCTTCTGAATGAGCTGCGCGCCCGTTCCTGCGGCGAAGCAAACAACGCGAGCGAATCCGAAGAGGGCCTGGAACGAAGAAAAGAAGAGATTGAGAAATGCCGGAGCGACGTGGCACGCGCCCAGGAGCTGATTCACGCCGATCTATTCGCCTTTTTTTACGAACAGCGCTCGCCGGCCGAAGCGCTGGAGCTGGCGGAGTTCACTCTGAGCCGCGAACGCAATCAGGATCCCGCGCGCTTCTACGCCTTCCTGCGACTGAGCGTTCTGACGATTCGGGCGCGCGCCATGTACGAAGACAAACGCTTTCTCGACGCGCTAAACGAAAGCACGGCGATCCTCGGACAGGTGCCGCCGGGACCGCCCGGCCAGGCGGTCGCTGACGGCTGGCGTTCGATTTATATTCGCGCCTGGCAAATCACTTCGTATGTGCAGGAACAGCTGGGAAATTTCAGCGAAGCGTACGCCGCGAAGCTCAACTACGGCGGCGCTTATTCACGCGAAACGAGCGTCGACATCGACACCCAGGATTTCGTCGAAATCATCGAAGAAAGCGAAAGCTTTATCAGCTTGTATCTGCGCACGGCCCGCAATATTTCCACGACGGTCAAAGAAAACGAAAGCGTGCTGCTCGGCGAAGCGATCGGCGCGGCGATCGACGCAGTTACAAACACTCCCATCAATATCGGTGGGACCGAAATGGACGTCCTGTACGAATTCTGCCAGCCGTCCTCACGCAACCGGGTGTTATTTTTGTCTCTGGGCCCCAGCTACGACGAACGCTACGTGAATTTCTGCCAGGCGAATTACGAGCGATTGGAGAATCGAAATTTCGCCGAATTCCCAATTCGTTCCGCCCGCAACGCCGCCGACCTGCTGTACATCGCCAGCTACGCGAACGCCAGCATCTTAAATATCATGTTCCTGAATATTAAGAAGCTGGGCGTCTTAAACGAACTGTACGACGACCGGGCGGTGTACTACCAGCGTCTGAAAATCAATATCGCCGCCGAAAAAAACAAACGGCTGCTGGAGTCCCGTACCCGGGACCTGGTGGTGCTGGACCAATCGGACCTGGTCGCGCTCGTATCCGAAAGCGACCCCTATGATTCGCAGACCTACGACGAGCTGATCTTCGGTTATCGCGCGGCGCTGCCGACCGCGAGCGACGTGGGGGATCTCTCTCTGCTCTATGGTTATGCCTATATTCTGATCAAAAAGAACACCGAACGCGAAGCATTCTACGAAAATTTGCAAAACGAAGCCTTCGCCGCCCGCCAGGGGCTGACCGGCCTCACTCCGGGCAGCGTGGGTCTGCCCCAGAGTCTGCTCATCGAAAAAAAAGAAGAGATTCTCCGCGACTTCAAGAACGCCGATTATCTACTGCAGTACATCCTCAACGTGGATCCGTTGAACGTCGACGCGTATCTGCTCCAGGGCTGGCTGTATCAATACATCGACGACCGTCGTTCGCAGCCCGTACAAACGGTCCCCACCTTCCTGGAGAATATTTATTATTATATTACACGCTCGCGACCGGCGGTACTGAGCGACGGCCGCTTTTACGCGGACCTGTATAAAAACTATTTCCCCGAAAATTTGTACGAATCGAACGTCGAACTGTTTCGCCAGGCTCTCCAGAAAGTCGAAGGCACAGCTCCGGATCAGGCGACCGGCAATCTGCATCTCAATCTGGCGAATAATTATTTCAAGCTGCTGAATTTCCAGCGCGCCGTGCAGCACTACGGGAAATCCGAAACGTATATACTGCGGGCGGCCGGGCGCAGCCAGACGGCGCCGTTCGACAATTACCGGCGTCACGCGCTCTTTCATTTCAATATGGGCCGGGCGCTTTTCTATGAAGGCCGTCTGGACGAAGCCGCGCGGCGACTACAGAAAGCGTACGATATTTACGACGAATTCGAACGCAAACCGCTGCACGAACGATTCTCCACGTTGAACTTCGTTCTGGCGACTTCTCGTGACACGGGGGGAGCGTCGTTCAACGAACGTCGCATGCAGCGGCAAAAGCTCAAAGAAATACTCGAACGCAGCGAAGAGGTTCGCTTAAAAATGGCTTTGATCGCCGCGATGATCGGGCTGGCGCATTGGGAGGCCGGGCGCCCTGACGAAGCGGTTTTGTTTTATCAGGACGCGATTCTGCGGCTGTACGAAAGCGCGGACGGCAAATGGACCGACACGGCGCCGGGGGCCGGCGATGAGTCCGCCGTTTCGCGCGGCCCCGCGCTGGTCGAACGCGCGAGTCTCATGAATTTCATCGCGCTGGCGCACCAGAGTCAGCGGGACTACGCCCGGTCCGACGCGCGCGCCCGCCAGGCCGGCCGCTACGCCCGTGATCGCGGGCTGACCCGCGACGACCTGCGCTACGAACCGCAGACCCTCGGCGGCCGGGCCCTCGGCTGTATTCTGCCGTACGGCGAAGACTTCAGCATCATCGGCGAGGGTCGTACGCCTTATGGTTTTTCGCCGTTGCGCCAGTACCACCTTTCGCTGGGCGTGCAGCTCGAAAATCGCATCCAGCAGGGGGATCTGGAAGGAGCTTCCTATCTGTTGCGACAGCGAAGGCAGGCCTTTCAGGCGAAGGATATGGACGTACGCCTGGGCCGCCAGGGTTTCGTGGCGACTCTGAACCAGGAGGCGCTGAACGATTACCGCGCCGGCGAATTCGATCGAGCCGCCGAAGGTTTTCGAGAAGCGGCCGATCGCTCCCGCGAATTCGATTTTCTGCAGAGCTTTCGTCAGAATTATTATAACTATTTCAAAGCGATCTTCGCCGACGTCGAAGCCGCGGAGACGAGCGCCGGCGAAAACGCGGAACTCGCGCCGGACGCCCGCGACGCGGCCCGCGAACGCGCGATCGACAGCGTGGTCGACGGCCTGGAAGAGATCGAAACCTTTCGCGAAGAGTATCGAGACGAGCTGCGCGAACAATTCATCGCGGCTCGCGAAGCCGAAGTTCCGGACTACGAATTCGACGAAGAGCGGGACGGCCAGGCGCTGCAACAAAGGCTGAACCAGCAGTTGCTCGATATTCTGTCGATCGAAGGTACGCTCTATTTTTATCTCGGCCGGCTGCGCATGGCGTCCGCGACGTCGCCGGACGCGCTGGACCTGGCCTACGCCGATCTGGAACGCGCAATTCAACGCTTCGACGATGCCCTACAGGTATTCAAAGGAGCGAACCAGAGCGGCCAGCAGGCCCTGCGCATTCGCATCAACCGGGCGCGGGCCATGCACCGGGCCGGACGCCTGCAGCAGGCGCGCTCCGACCTGCGCGGCGTAATCGAAGACGCGTACGAATTCAATCTGATTCGCGAAGAATGGCTCGCCCACGCTTTGCTCGCGCAGGTCTACGACGAATTGCACGGCGTTTACGGTCGTAGCGAAGACCGCAAACAGGCCGCCGCGAATTACGCCGCCGGAGCCGATTTGATCGCGAAGAATCCGCAGATGTATCCGCGCATTCGGCGCAACGCAAACGCCTTTTATGAATCGGCGGCGGATTTCAATATTCGCGCCGGGCAGCCGGACCAGGCGCTGGCTTTGCTGGAGCGCCGCTGGGAAAATTATCTGGCCTGGCAATTCTATCGCAATCCGCTGGAGTTCGACAGCGCGTCGTTTCAAAACGATTATAATCTCGTGCGGCAATCGCGCCAGCTGCTGCTGCAGCTCGACGATTCCGAGTCCGCCCTTCGCATGCAGCGCAAAGCCTTCGCGAAAATCACCGAACGCAAACGAGAAACCGGCGACCGAATGCAGGCCGCGCTGCAACGCATGTCCGCGGAACGCCCGCGCCTGAGCATATTTACCGGCGCATTCCCGGACGCGAATTCCCGGACGAAAGCCGCGCCCCGCTTGCGGCCGGACCAGAGCCTGGTACGACTATTTTACGAAAGCGGCGATCAAGGCTCGCTGTCCGCCTGGTGTTTTCGCGGCTCCACCGCGCGCTTCAGCCGCACCTCCATCGCCGCGCCGGGCGATGCGGAAACGATCAACGACGCCCTGAGTTCGATCGGACGCGCCTGCTTTCGCGGCCGATCCGCGACGCAGCTCTTCGTAATTCCCGATCCGCGGCTCTACGACCTCGACGTCGCGGGGGCGCTGATAGCCGCGCTCCCGCACGATATCCGACCGGCCTACAGCACCCGCCTCTCGGACGATTTCGCGGGTTTTCTGGATCGCGCCGATCCAATGGCGGAGAGCGCCGATCTGAATCTCTTTAATGTACGCACCGGACTGGTCTATAATAGCGACCGCGTTCGCGACCGCCGGGCCGACGTGATCGCTCTGCGCGCCTGGCGCACCCAGGCGCTGTTTCCCGCCGGCGAAAAGCATCTCTTCGATCCGAGGCGTTGGGTGGCCGGTCCGCGTTTCGCCAGTCTCGCATTCGTCAGCCGCGCTGACGGTGAAGACGCGGCTGCCGGACGCTCGCACTATCGGCGCGACGCGGGCATCTACGAAGTGTTGCGTGCAACCGGCACCGGAACGGTCGCATTCATCTCCACGCCGGGCGGGGATGAAGAGGCCCAGGACGAAGCATTGGCCGACGTGGACCGACTGGCGCAGTACGCCCCGCCCGGACGTAAAGCAGCACGGCCCTCCGCCGATGACGAAGAGGCGCTGCGCAAAATCGAAGATCTACGGGAAGAACGACTGGAGCAACCCGGTCGCGAAACGGTGCATCGCGTTCTACAATCCCGGGGGCTCTCACCTTATACGCTGCACGCCAAACGCGTCTTCGGTTCCAGCGGACACCGCCGGGCCGATTTTTATAATACGCTTTTACGCAAGCACGTAGAGGCTCGCCGCACTGCGGAGCTGGCGGAAGATCGGAGAGACCTGGAAGCGGCCGAAATAGGATACGCGCTGGCTGAATCCTATATACAATCGCATCCGCGCGAAGCCGCGCTCCGCTTCGAAAACGATCTCGGCCAGGCCCGCCTGCAGGTCCGGGAAAACCGCGACAATCGCAGCGTGAATCGCACCTCGCGCTTCGACGCCCTGCTTGAGAAATACTCCGATAACGCGGTCAAGCTGCCGCGCATTTACGACACGGCTATCGAAACTCTGCTCGTGGAAAACCTGCCGCATATCGCGCGAAAATATCTGAGCGCGTACATCGACCGCTTCCCGGAACGCCGGGCCGAGATCATTCGCAAGAACGGGCTGCTCAGTTTTCGTGCACGCCTGAAATCCGTCGAATACGGCAACGGCTCCCGCGAAAATAAAAAATTCGAACGCGATTTCGCGCGCGTCTATCGCCAGATTCTCGCAAGCCCGGAAGCGAACGAATTTCTCGACGATTTAATCAAACATTCCCAATACGACGCCGCGCGACGGCTCAGTCGTGAACTCGCCCGCCGCCCCTCGACTCAGAACGCCGCCCGCGTCGCGGCTTACGAAAACGAGATCGACGAATATTTGCTGAACGCTTCGCTCCCGGAACGCGTCGGGCGGCCCGGGGCGAAGCCGCCCCGCTTCTCCGCCGGCAGCGCAGATTCGGACACTCTCGCGACTCTCGCGATCCTGAGCTCCGGCTTCGCGAGCGATTGGCCGCAATATGAAAAACAAACCGCCGCCCTGGAAGAACGCCTTCGCCGCGAAGGCAAGCTGGCCCTCGCCAAATTCCGGCTGCGGCTCTTCGAGCAGTGGCGTCTGTACCGCCGGAATCGCACGGTCAATATTCTGGACGTATCGAATGTGACCCTGGAAGCGGGTGCCGCGGCTTACACCAGCGTCAACCGCCTGGAGCGCGGGGTGATTTTCGAGCTACTGATCGGCAATCTGCGCTACGATCCGGAACTGCAAATCGCGCGTATGCTCGAAAGCCTGATCGCGGTGGAACGCAACATCAGCTTGAATCGCGCGTTGCGTATGGCGCTCAGCACCGGCGAAAGCTTTGTCCGCGCCCGGGACTTCAACAGTGCGCGGCGCTATTTACAAATCTGCGTGGACATCATCGACGATACGATTCCCAACCCGGAACTGCGCGTACGACTCGCCCGCCTGGGAAGCGCGTTGCAGTCCGCGGGCATGATTCAATATCTGCGCAACAACCAGACGGCCTGGCAACGCGAAGAAAGCAAAGAGGCCCGACTCAAACGCGATCGCAACTGGCGCGCCGCATTGCTTCGAAGCTGGGAGCGGGACCTGGCGCGAGCCGACCAGCAGCTGATCGCGGAGATTTACGCGCGACTGCCGCGCGAATTCACGGCCGCGGAGTTCGCGCGACTGCATGAAAGCATCGCAGCCGGTTCGGGACGCTCCGTCGTACGCGCGGAAATCTCGCTGGCGCTCGGGGTCCTGCGGGCCCGGGCGATCGCAGCGAAACGCTGGCGCGCATTGCTCGACATCGCCTTTTACCAGCAGGAATACGAGAATTTTCGCACCGCCCGACGACTCGGCGAGTCCGCCGCGCCGCCGTCGTTTCAGGCGATCGCCGCGACACTGCTCGAGCGACTGCCGCGCGGACAGAATTTCGTCGCCTTGATCGACACCCCCGAACAGGCCATTCGTCTGACATACCGCGATCGCAAACTGGAAGGCGTGCGCCTGAAACCCACAGGACGAGCGCTGCGCGGACGCATGTATCAATATCTCGTTCGCGAACATTCGGGCGAATCCGTCGACGCGCTACGCGATGAGCTATCACGGCAGTATCGCGCGATGTTCGGCCTGGGTCAGTCCGGCATCACCTACTACTGGCTGAGCGATGTACACGCACTCGCTCCGATTCTACCGGAACGCGGCGACCGTCTGTTTCAAATCCTGAACCCGCGGGCGATCATCGCCCCCGCGCATCCGGCGCTGATCGGCGGCTGGGAATTCAGCGAGGGTTTTCGCGTGCGCCCGGTAGCTGCGCCGAACCAGAACAGCTCCGCCGCAGCCGCGAGATCGCAATACCGCGGTCCGGACCAGGCGCTGTTTTTCGATCGTCTGGAAACCATGGAGCGCCTGAGCCTGGGGCCAACCACGAATCGGGTCGGCGCCCCGCGCCAGCTCCAGGCGCTGGCCACGCCCCGCGTGGTACCCGATTTAAGCGGCCAATCCGGCGACAGCAGCGCGTGGTTTTTCAGCGGCAATCGCCTGGCCCTCGACCCGGGCACTGAAGTAGATACTTACAATTATTTACTTTCACGCCTGGGTAGCTCGCTTCAGGGGCCGGGAGTCGTAACGGTGCGCATGCCGACGTCCCTGGACCACGCGCGATTTATCCGCGAGTTCTACAGCCGCTCCATCCCTTCCCGGGCGATCTACCGCCGCTTTCTGACGGCCGCTTTCAATCTGCGCCGCGAACGCGGGGGCGCCTTTCAGTTTCGCCTGGTGACTTCGAATTTTCTAAAAGAATAATCGCGGACAGGTTGAACAGAGTTCAACCTGCTGCTTGCTCCGCCTCCGGCGGAGTTGCGCACTCGTTCTTCTCTGCCCCTGCGGGGCAGAGTTCGCAGGTTGAACTGAGTTCAACCTGCTGCTTGCTCCGCCTCCGGCGGAGTTGCGCACTCCTTCTGGAGCTTCGCTCAAGAAGGAGTGCTAGTAATCAATACTCAGCTCTCGAATCTTCTTATCGAGCGTGTTCCGGTTGATTCCCAGATAGCGGGCGGCCTGGGTTTTCGTGTACCGGAATTTCTTTAGAGCCATCACGATCAGGCGCTTTTCGACTTCAGAAATGACCACCTGATAGACGCGTCCTTCGATTTCGCTGAGATGTTCTTCCGGCGGCAGATTGCGCTCGGGCCAGTCCGCGGCTTCATCGCCTGCGTCGACCGCTTCGAGCGCGGCCACCGCCGGACGGCGTTCGATTGCATTCGCGCGCAAGTCTCGAAATGGCAGCGTCGAATCCTGAAAGTCTTCTATCGTGAGGACTTCGTGCTGACTGAGCACCACCGCGCGTTCGATTACATTTTCGAGCTGGCGAATATTTCCCGGCCAATCATAGTTCTCCAGCAACTGAATCGCTTCCGGGGATATGCCCGTAATTTTTTTATCGTTCTCGGTATTGTATTTTTCCAGAAAATGCTGCACGAGCAACAGAATGTCTTCTTTGCGTTCCGAAAGCGGCGGGATGCGCAGGTGAATCACGTTCAGGCGATAGTACAGATCCGCGCGAAATTTCTTTTGCTGAATCTGGGTTTCCAGATCGGCGTTCGTCGCGGCGATGACGCGAATATCCACCTGACGCGTACGACCGCCCACGGGCTCGACTTCGCGCTCCTGGAGCACGCGCAGCAGCTTGCTCTGCAAATTGAGATCCAGCTCTCCGATCTCGTCGAGAAAGATGGTGCCGCCGTCCGCGACTTCGAATTTTCCTTTTTTATCCGCGACCGCTCCGGTGAATGCTCCCTTGCGATGGCCGAAAAGTTCGCTTTCCAGCAGGTTCTCGGGAATCGCCGCGCAGTTGATTTTCACGAACGGACCTTCGCGACGGGGACTGTTATAGTGAATGGCGGACGCGATCAGTTCTTTACCGGTGCCCGATTCGCCCGTCAGTAGAACCGAGGCCCGCGAATCGGCGATAATCCGCGCCTTCTCGAATAGTTTAATCATATTCGGCGAACGTCCGATCAGACTGCCGAATTGATAGCGACCGGAAAGCTCGCGCTTTAACTGTATATTTTCAAAAACTACGACTCGTGTTTCGTCTTTCACGAGCTCCTGGATCGTAATCGCCTGAGAAATAAACGAAACGACGATTTCCAGAAATTCCAGCAGCGACTCGGGCTCGATGCCGTCGGGCTGGCTGGTAAAGGTTGAAAAGACTCCGACCACCTCGGCGCCCTGCAATATCGGACAGCAGAAGAAACCGATGTCGTCCGAATCGACGACCAGTTGCATGCGATTCAAAAAATCGGGTTCTTTACGCACGGAAGGAATAAAGACGGGCTTCTTATTCAGAAAAACCTGACCGCTTACGCCTTCGCCCGGCGCGTAGCTGACTTTGTCGACTTCTTTGGGATCCGCGCCCACTGCGGCCGCGACGTTCAAGCGCCCCGCTTCGCGGTCATACAATAAAAGCGTACTTCGATGAAAGCGAAAAGCCTTCTCGGTAATCCCCATGATCTCGCGAAATACGTCTTCCAATCGCAGCGAAGCGGAAACGACCCGCGAAATCTCGATCATGACGCGATGGAAGCGGTCCCGGGTTTTCAGCAGGCGATTGTCGCGCAAATTGACGAAGATTTTCGCGGCGAGATTCGCCATAATCGAAAGAAAGTCTTTATGACTCTCGTGAAAGGCGTTGCTCTGCGAGGAATCGACGGACAGTACGCCGACCACGGTTTCGCCTACAATCATTGGCACCACGAGCTCGGACAACAAACCTTCTTTTACCTGAACATAGTCGGCCTCCGAGCGGGCGTCGTTTACGATGCGCGCTTGCCCTTGAGCCGCGACCCAGCCCATGACTCCCTCGCCCATCTTCAATCGCAGAGAACCCGCGTCGGCCGCGAGTCCGCGCGACGCACGCACATGCAGATACTCGCGGGCCGGATCGAGCAGCATGATACTGCCGGATTCGGCTGCAGTCACGTGAATGCAGGCTGATAGAATCTGATCCAGGACGCTTTCCGGATCGTCGTTTTGATTCATGCCACTGGTAATGCTGCTGATGAAGTTAAGGGCTTCGCTCTGCGTAATTTGATTATCCATAATCACCTCAGGCCGGTCAGACCGCCTGTACGCGGTTCGTCCACTAACAATAGATTGGACAATATGCTGACTATATAGACGAATATTTATCCGTGCCTAAAACTCACACATATTTTTTATTTCGCATTGCAAGTTTTTTAGGCACAAATTCGCATGGATTGGTAGCTGCGACATTTCTGCCTCATTTGAGGCACGCAGAGCCTGACATTCATTGTCATCTGCATGAAATATAGACAGACGAATGGTATACGACATAATCCTGACTGATTTCTCGGCGAAGCGACGCGAAACATGAAAATGGATTGCCACAGCGTTGCCGGTCGGGGATTGACTGACCGTGCAGTCTGAATATCCCCCGGCTCAGTATTTTGAATTTCAAGGCCTCCGGCTGGCCTATTATCAGCTGGACCCGGGCCCGGAATCCAGAGCAACGCAGCCTTACACGGAATCCACGCCGGTGCTCTGGCTGCACGCCAACGGCTACCCCGCTCTGACTTATACACCCCTGCTGAGGCGACTCGCGGATTCGGGCCGGACGGTCTACGCCCTCGACTTTGTCGCTCATGGCAACTCGGCGGAGCCCGCCGGCGATTTTCAGGATTGGTTCTATTTTCGCGACCAGGCTCTGGCCCTGCTTGAGCATCTCGAGCTGCAACGAGTCCGACTGATCGGCCACAGCCTGGGCGGAGCCTCGTCCCTGCTGACGGCCGCCCGCTTACAGGAGGCAGCGCAGGCCGGCGGGGCCAGGACCGTCGTCGAATCGCTCTGCCTGCTGGACCCCACGGTCTTTACCCCGCTGCTGGCGTACCTGCTGAGCCCCCTGCCGAATCCCATGGCGAAAGCGGCGGAAAATCGCAGACGCGTTTTCAAGTCTCTGAAGATCGTGGCGCGCAGCTATCGCATGCATCCCGCCTTCGCCGACTGGCGCAAAGACGTCTTCGAAGCCTATCTGCGTTACGCCCTGCGAGCCCGCAATGACGGCCAGTACGAACTGGTCCTGCCGCCCGCGGTCGAAGCGCGCATTTTTCGCACGCTCAAACCCGGCCACTGGGCCCACCATCGCCGCGTGCGCGCGCCGATGCTCGTGCTGCAGGCGGCCAAATCTCAGGTCTGTCCGGATCGCGCGCGCAAGATCTTAATGCGCGCAAACCCCGCTTCGCGTTCGGCGAAGCACGAACTCGGATCGCATTTTTTTCCGATGGAATTTCCGGACTGGACGGTCGATCGGCTCCTGGAATTTCTTGCAGCGACCTGAGCGCACGTCATCTCTGGCCTGTGTTCTTTTATCTTTCGAAAATCTTCGCGGGTTTCTTTTTTCCGTATCCGTTGTTTCTAATCCTGTGCGCATTCGCCGCGCTGCGTCTACCGCCTTCACGCTTCCGCTTGCTCTTTCGCGTCGGCCTCTTCGCGCTCTATCTGGTATCGATCAATCCCGTATCCGGCTTTCTGATCGGCTCCCTCGAAGAACAATACCCGGCCCGCGCGGTCGAAAGCCTGGCCCCGCCGGGAACAGAAGCGGCCGACGCGATCGTCGTACTGGCGGGCATGATCGACCCGCTGAGCGCGCCGCCGGGAGCCGATCGCCCCGAACTGCTGGGCAGCGCCGATCGGATCTTCGCCGGCGAAGATCTCCTGCGCGCGAAGGCCGCCCCGGAACTCGTGCTGAGCGGCGGCTCGGGATTGCTCCTGCAGAGCGGCGGTTCCGAAGCGCTTATCTTACAGCGATGGCTTGCGCGACGGGGCGTACCGCTCACCGTCGAGGCGCATTCGCGAAACACCGCCGAAAACGCCATCGAAACCGCGAAACTCGCCCGCGCGAAAGGCTGGCGAAAGATTGTGCTCGTCACCTCCGGCTTTCATATGCCGCGTAGCGTCGCCTGTTTTCGCAAGGCCGCGCCGGAGCTGGAGCTGGTGGTTTTTCCCGTCGATTTTTATCGCTCGCGAATCTTCCCCGGTCCCGAAGCTTTCTTTCCGGCGCCGTCCGCGCTCAGCGTTTCTTCCATGGCGGTGAAAGAATATATCGGCCTCCTGGCTTACAGGCTGCGCGGCTATATTTAGATGCGCGTTTCGCGCCCGACTGAATCTGCGCCGGCACGGATCACAACTATACTCGTTCTGCTTCGAAGCGCAGCCGCACATAGTCCGCGTGCCACGCGCCGTCGTAGAATAACCGTGATTCCAGTTTCGTCTGGGCCGCTTCCCAGAGCCGACTCCGCTCGGCCGCACTGCGATCCGCAAAGATCGTCGAACCGAAGGTTTCCAGCCAGCCGACGATACCTTCCGGAAGCACCGGTCGCCGATCAAACATTAAAATGCGTCGCACGCGAAAGCCGTGCGCTTCGAGTAACGCGCGAAACTCCGCATCGGTAATAAAATGCCAGGGAAAGCGCGGCTCGCTCGCATCCTGGCTATCATCCGCGCCGAATAATTCCCGGCCCGCTTCCTGGACGGCGTCTTTAATCATGGCCACGCAGCCCGCGCCGCCGAATTCACCGGCAAAGATTCCGCCGGGTTTCAGCACACGCCGCACACCCGCGACGATGCGATCTTTTTCCGCCACCCAGTGCAGGGTCGCGTTTGTGAATACCATTTCGAAATTTGCTGTCGCCGCCGGAAACACCCCGGCCGCGATGTCGCCGACGTCGCGTGCGTCATAGACCTCGGCCCGAACACCCCGCTCGCGGGCGACTGCGACCATTTCCGGACTGCTATCGATGCCGAACAGATCCGCGCCTAACTCAATCAAACGCCGACTGAGATCGCCGTCGCCGCATCCCAGGTCCAGCACTCGCCGCGCCGCGAAATTCTCGGATCCGACCCAGTCGACCAGATCTGTTCCGAGTTCGCCGGCGACAAAGCCGGCGGCGCGTTCGTATTTTTCGGGATTCCAGACGGTTTGCGCCGGGTGGCTTGCTCCGGGCGAAGCCGCTTGCTCGCTTCTATTCTGTCTGTTGTTAGTTTTCATGAGCAGATGATAGCGTGGAAAGAAGCATATGTAAAATAAATAGGAACTATAAAACCAATAACCAATCATTATACTGCAGCATTCTCGGACCGTAAAAAAATGCTGCCGGCGCTCTCTACTCGCGTCTTATCCCATAGAATGGAGGGTTCCCTGTATGCCGTTGCAATTCCATGAACACCAGTCGATCCGATACTACGACTCCTGGCGGCCCACGAAACAGGGCTGCCACGGCGCGCGTCACGACTATTATGTTCTGTCGGTCTACCGCTCGGGCCGGGCCGCCATGTGGATGGACCAGGAGCTGCGCTGCGAAGCCGGCGACCTGATGTTGATCCCGGCCGGCATGCAGCATCGAATGCAGGAGGCAAGCGGCGACGTGGCGCTGAGCGGCGTCGGATTTTTCGCGACGCCGGAGCTCGCGCGTTCATTATCCGGCGATCTCAAGGCCCCGGCCAGCTATATGACCCCCTTCGAACGCATCCGGAGCGGCGCGCTGCCCATCGGAAGGATTCCATCCGGTCGCCAGGCGTTTTTTGAATCGGTACTGAACGAGATCGCGCGCGAATCCGAGGATCCATCCCCGGAAGCCGCCGTCGCCGCGGAACACCTTCTATCCCTGCTGCTTCTGGAAAGCGGCCGTGTGTTTCGACCGTTGCACGCGGAATCATCCGCTCGCCCCCGCGGGGACACTCCCGTCGCCCGGGCGCTGAGCTTCATCGAAGAACACTGCCTGCGACCGATCTCCCTGGCTGACGTGGCCGAATCCGTCGGACGATCGCCCGCTCATCTCACGACCGCGGTGCGCGCCGCGACGGGCAAACCAGTCCTGGCCTGGATTCTGGCCGGCCGCATGCACGAAGCTCGCCGCCGGCTGCTGTACACCGATGAAGATATCGAAGCAATCGCCGAGCACGTGGGCTACCTCGACCCAACGCACTTTGCCCGGCTCTTTCGCCGCGAACACAGCCTCACGCCGGCCGCCTGGCGTAAGAACGCGCGCAATCAAACGATCGAAAGATCAGCCGGTCCTGCCGAAAGATCGTCTCTGGCGTAAATAGCGCGATACGCGCATATTGAACCCATGAGCGAGCCACAGACAAACCAAAGACGTGTAAAGCGCGCCTTAACTCGCAAGTCTTTTTTGACGCGAAGCGGCCTGATGGCAATAGGGCTGGGTTTCTCCGATCAACTGCGGTCGTTCTTTACGAACCTATCGATAAAAAGCGGTATCAATATGAAGCAAAACAACTTTGAAGTAATCGTCATCGGTGGAAGCTATGCCGGGCTTTCTGCAGCAATGACTCTCGGCAGATCCTTACGAAAGACTCTGATCATCGATTCCGGCAAACCATGCAATCGGCAGACCCCTTACTCGCATAACTTCATTACTCAGGATGGAAGGAAACCTGCGGATATTTCCGGCGACGCGCTCAAGCAAGTGCTGGCATACGAAACGGTCCACAAAGTGGACGACCTGGTGATCGATGCGGAGGGTCAGGACGGAGCGTTCACAGTCCGTACGGAAGCAGGCAAAACCTACAGGGCACAGAAGCTGCTCTTCGCAACGGGGGTAAAGGACATTATGCCGGAAATTTCAGGGTTCGCCAGGTGCTGGGGTATTACGGCTATTCATTGCCCATACTGTCACGGGTATGAGGTCAGAGGAAAAAACACAGGCATACTGGTAAACGATGAGTCGGCCGATGAATTCGCTTTGCTCATCAAGCACTGGACTCCGCATGTAAGAGTCTTCACGAACGGCGACGCGCGGTTTGACAGAGATACTCTAAAAGAGCTTGAGGTGAATATAATCGAAAAACCGATCGCTGAAATCATACATCGCAATGGGCGCATCACATCGCTGAAGTTTCAGGACGGCACGAATCATGAACTGGATGCACTCTACCACCGGCCGGCCTTTGAGCAGCACTGTAAGCTGCCTGAAAAACTGAGATGTGGATTCACTGAGTCAGGCCACATCAAGGTGAATGGATTCCAGCAAACCAGTATCTCCGGAGTTTACGCTACAGGGGATTGCACCACTTTTTTCCGATCAGTAGCCAATGCGGTTGCCCAGGGAAACATCGGAGCCGCCCTTTTGAACCATGAATTGATCAGCAAAGGATGAACTCCTGGCCGCCCCGAAGGAGAACTGTATGCCCAATGCAATGGACAGATTTACTGCGATTAAATTGAAAGAGTTCGGTTTAGAACCCGGTATGAAAGTGCTGGATTTCGGCTGCGGACCCGGCGTTACAACTTTTTTACTGGCTGATATAGTGGGTGAATATGGACAAGTCGTGGGCTTCGATATAAATTTGAATGCTCTGGACAAAGCGAACGCAACTCTTAAAGGGAAAGGACTAAGCAACGTCAGCTTCCAGGGAGGCAGTTTAGCAACTGTGGCTGAAGCGACTTTAGATTTCGACTTTGTATTCGGCCGGCGAGTACTGATGTACATTCCAGAAGCTATCGAAACTCTGATTGCGATTCGCAAAATGATGAGGCCGGGAGCTTCCATTGTTTTTCAAGAACATGCTATGAATGAGGCGGAGGTCATGAGCGAACTTCCCTTACATGAGAAAATCAGAAGATTGACCTGGGAAACTGTAAGACGAGAAGGCGGAAACATCGCTATAGGTGGAAATCTGTGGGAATATTTCAATAAATCCGGATTCGATATACCCTATCTCGAGGGAGTTGCGAACCTTTTCACGCCAGACGGCTCCAGCGAGTATTATTCCGAGCTTATGCGCATTATGAGTGACAGGATGATCAAGCAAAATCTGATTATTCCCGGCGAGTTTGATCCAGAGCTTATCGATGAGGATCTTATTAAAGAGAGAAGATCTTCAAGCAAAACCTACGTGAGTGAAGTGGCGTATTGGATTCATGGAATCAATGAAGGCCAATAAAGCCATAAGCTCAGGGGAACGCGGACAGGTTCGGCTTCTGAGGGTCTGCCTGGAAAAGCAGGCGGTGGCCGGCGCGGCCGAAGGAGCCCGCGTTGCGGCGATGCTCAATCATCGACTGAATATGGAAAGCTAATGCGTCGCGAATTCTAGAGTTCGTATTCGGACAGAATCGTAACGGTGGCGACCGACGGCTCGAAGTACTTTGCGCGGGCCTCAAGATAGTCGGCGTCTGCGAAGAAGGCTTCTTTCGCGGCGCGGTCGGGAAAATGAATGATGAACACTCGATTGATTTCCGAATCCGTTTCGGATTTCAGAACCTCGCTGACGCGAAAATCATAGCGAAAGCCGCCGCCGTAGCGGTTCAGAATCGGCAGCATCGCCTCGCGATAAGACTGATACGTGGCTTCGTCGGCGACGTCGAGACCGACCAGGTTTTCAAAGGGCATAGAATTGAGACGCGCGCGCCGGCCGGGCGTTTCAATCGATCCGACGCATTATGTGGCTTCCGCCGTCGCTCACGTACAGGCGTACGCCGTCCGTGGTGATTCCGCGCGGCGAATTATGCGTGGCGGCGGCGCCGGTTCCATCCGCCGTCCCGGGCGTGCCCGCCTGGCCGCTCAGCGTTGTCACCGAGAGCGTACCGAGAGCGATTCGCCGCACAGTATGATTGCCGAATTCGGTTACATATACGTTCGAGCCGTCGGTGGTCAGCGCGTACGGACTGGCGAATCGCGCCGCGCCTGCGATTCCATCAGCACTGCCGGTCTGGCCCACGCTGCCCCCGATCGTCGTAACGAAGCCTGTCGCGATCACGATTTTTCGAATGGTTTCGTTATTGGTGAAGTCCGCAACGTAGACGTTCGCGCCGTCGCTTGTAATTCCCAGCGGTCCGTCAAAGCGGGCTGCCGAACCCGCCCCGTCCTGGTAGCCGGGGGTATTCGGAACGCCGGCCAGAGTCGTGACCGCGAAGGTCGCCAGATCGATTCGGCGGATGGTATGCGTCCCCGAGTCCGCCACGTAGAGAGCTATGCCGTCGCTTGTAATCCCCTGGGGAAAATTAAACTGGGCCGCAACGCCGACGCCGTCCGCGTGTCCCGCACCGCCTGAGCCCGCCACGGTACTCAAGGCTGCGGCTGCCAGGTCGTACTTCAGGATCGTATTCCCGGACGCGTTTGCGATATAGAGAGCGTTCCCGAACAAGACGACGTCCCGCGGAGTGCTGAGTCCTGTGACGATCGTGGCGACTTCAAGAGTCGTCGTATTCTGCCGGCGGACCGAGTTATTCGTCGCGTCGGCGAAATAGATAAAATTTCCCCCGGCAGTCGAGCCATTGGGAACGTTAAACGTGGCCGCATTGCCGATTCCGTCTGCGGTGCCGGTTACGCCGGCCTGCCCCGCGATTGTGGTTACGGTGCCGCTGAGCTGCAGCGGACAACCCTGCGCACTGCCGCCAACAAATGCGGGCACGCAAATCAAATAGGCCAGGGTCAGGAGCGAGTTACAGGTGGGGTCGGTGCTGGTACATTCTTGCTCCAGGCAGGAAATCGGAACAGCGTTGAGCGTGATGATCAATATGAAGACTGTCCGAGCCGCCTTTACAGAACCCATGACTCTAAGGGACGGACGGAATCCGGCATAGACCATAAAAAAAGTCATCTTTTTGCACCCTGTCCGGTCTTCATCAGGAGACGGCCAACTGATGGCCGGACTGATTGAGGTACGTATTTCCCATGAGTGAACGAGCGGGAGATGATCTATTCAACATTTCTTTAACGATCGAGGACGAACACTTTTACCGCAGAGAGCTGCCGGCGAACCAGATCGCCCTGTCGTCGCAAGAAGGACGCCGGCTTTTCCACGAAGCGCTCGCCCGTGGAACCATGGAAAACTTCTTTCCGCTGATGGAACAATTTACGACCCAGGTGGAGCCGGCATTTTGCGGGATCAGCAGCCTGGTGATGGTTCTCAACGCCCTGCGAATCGACCCGGGGCGAGTCTGGAAAGGTCCCTGGCGATGGTTCGACGAACGGCTGGCGGACGCCTGCAATGAATTAGATGAAATGAAACGATCCGGCGTCAGTATGGAAGATCTCTTGACCCTGGCTCGATGCAACGGAATCCACGTTGAAGCATTTTACTACAGCGACTCCAGCCTGATGGAATTCAGAAAGCACGTCGCCTCGGTTGCGCAAATACCGGACGGGCGGCACTTAATCGCGTCCTATCAGAGGACAGCCCTCGGACAAACCGGCGCCGGTCATTTCTCCCCGATCGGCGGCTACCATGAACGCACGGACCGGGCGCTCATTCTGGATGTGGCGAGATTCAAGTACCCCCCTCACTGGACCCCGGTGCAGACAATATGGAACGCGATGCAGGAAGTCGACGATGCCACGGGCAGGACCCGCGGCTATTTTCTCTGTGAAGCGGGAGCGCATCGATGCTCCGGCGAGGTCTGCTCGTAAACGCGTTAGCACTTCCGTTCGCTGTAGCGATCACTCAGGAAATTGGAGTGATCTCTGACGAGATAAGTGAATCGCATCAGCTCTTCCATCGTATCGACCAGGCGATCTCTTCGAGGCGAGTCCTTCATCGCGCCGTCGTCGCCGAACTCCGCATAGGCCTGCGGCACTGAAGACTGATTCGGAATCGTCAGCATTCGCATCCAGCGCCCCAGGATTCTCATATTGTTGAGGGCGTTAAAACTCTGGGATCCCCCGGTGACCTGCATCAGAGCCAGGGTCTTGCCCTGGGTCGGCCGTACCGCGCCTGCCATCAAAGGAATCCAGTCGATGATGGTCTTCATGAGGCCTGACATATTTCCATGATACTCAGGAGAAGACCATACCTGGCCTTCCGACCACTTCGCCAGCTCTCTGAGCTCTTGTACTTTAGGATGCCCGGCCGATTCGTCGTTACCGAACACGGGCAAACCCGCAGGATCGAAATATTTCACTTCAGCCCCCATATGAATCAGTACGCGACCGGCTTCTTGAGCGAGCAGCTTCGATTTAGACCCTGGCTTTATTGAACCGTAAAGAATCAGAATTCTCGGCTTATGCGAACTCGCGACGGGTTTTGTGTCGATCAGCTCGAAGGCTTCGTTTTCCAGATAATTCGCTTTCATATCTTGCTTCCCTGAATTTTTTGTTTTAGAACAACCAAGCCGAATAGCGCGGCGACTCCAAGACTCAGCAGAATCATCAGATCTACGACCGTCGCATAATCCTGCGTCGTCTGCCAGATCATCGCGGCGACGGCGGGCGACACGGATTGCGCCAGGGTAACGGGAATACTCATCGCCCCGTTGATTTCTCCATACGCGTTCTTTGTAAGGAAATGGGGAACGGCCATCGCCCTGAGAATCGTCATGATCCCGTTGGCCGAACCGTAAAGGACGATCACCGCCGAAAAAGCCGCCAGATCGGCCGGCAGATATTGAATTAAAAAGTACGCGAAAGGAAATACCAGAGCCGCCCAGAATATCATGCCCGACGACGGGCCCCGGTCTTTTAAGAGTTTGAGTACTATTCTGCCGCCGACCTGCGCGGGCCCCACAAATGCGAGAATCATCGCGACCTGCCCGGCCAAAAATTCCCGTTCAAGAAGAATGGGATAGAGATGAAAGGTAAAGGCCGCTATGATCGCCGCGTGCGTCGAAAAAGACAGCAGCAAAAGCCAGAAGGTCGGCTGGCCGAGCGCCCACATGGTATTGTGTTGCTGTTTTTCAGGCACGTCCACGGAATCCGCAACCGGCCTGCAGTTCACGGGTATGAAACTATATACCAGCGGACACAAGAGGATATTCATCAGGCCCATGACGATCAGCGTATTGTTCCAGCTGGTATGCGCGAGCATCAGCTCAATCAACGGAATAAAAACGGTACTGGCGAAGCCGCCCCAGAGAGTTACCGAGGTGATCGCATCTTGTTTGTCGCGAATCAAGTCGTCATGATTGATTAGAGAAAAGGTCGCTTTGTACAGAGTCGCGGAGTGAACGGCCCCCAGCCCGACCATCGCCAGATAAAGCTCGAATAAGGAATTCACCTGCGACCAGGCGATCAGCAGCAATCCGGCGATAACGGAGCCCCAGCCCATGACGCTCTTGCCGTAGCCGCGATCCATCGCCTTCCCAATGGGCAGCGCGGTTATAGCCGACGCGATGAATACTGCCGTTAGAGCTCCATAGGTTTCGGACTTCGACCATCCGAATTCCGCGATCATTCTCTCCGCAATCTGCGGGAAAGCGTAGAACAGCGTACCATACGCAATAATCTGGGAAACCCCGAGCAGGGTTATATGCTTTACGGAAGGGGGAAACAATCGTTCGTACTCTCTGAAGGGCAGACAGCAAAGCCTTCAGAAAGACGAAGTTTTTTGTGAGTCTCGATGTGCAAGTCCCACGCGGGTCTGTGACCTGCTGTGGATTCGCTTTGGATTTGGTCGTCAGCAAGCTGCCGACCCGCGCAGGCCTTCGGCCTGCTTGTGGAGATCTCTCCGCCTGTCGGGCTACGCCCGACCTTCGCACCCGTTGGGGTGCTTTCGTCGGCGGAGTTCGCACGACAGGCTGCGCCTGTCATGCTTTGGATTATTGTCGGCCTGCGGCCGACTTGCGCATTGCCTGCGGCAATGCTTTGGAGACGGCGGGAGTCGAACCCGCGTCCTACGGTGCGAAACAAGAACCTCTACATGCTTAGTCGACTATCAATTAAGCGACGCCCTTACCAGCCGACGGGATGGGCTTCGCTTTGCGAGCTGTAAACGTCAGCAAGTCCGCAGTTCGCGCCAGACTCACTCACCCACTGAGTTGTGACACTCTATCCCGATCCCAGAGGGAGAATCAGGTAGAGCGCAAGCAGCAATTAAGCTGCGAGTGCCATTTCGTTGTTGGCAGTTATAAAGGTGAGGCTTTTCAGGAGTTCATCAGCTCCGCATGCAATCCAGGCTTCGAAATCACAGCAGTCGAAACCAGTTCGTCCCCGGGAATGAATTCCGACAAGCCTGCCGCTCTTGCAGCCACGACCGCCGATACCCTTTCCGGTACAGCTATAAGTTAGACGAAAAACCGTCGACCGGGGCAAGCAATTTTTTTCCAATGTTCCCCTCGTGACGCCCCGCCTGCGAAATCTGTTTACCGTCCTGTGCGCGATTTTTATCGCCTGGGCCGTCCTTTCCCGAATCTGGGTGGCCGAAGACGCCTATATCACCTTCCGGAGCGTGGAGAACCTCTACGCCGGCCACGGGCTGGTCTTCAATCCGGGGGTGCATACCGAGGCCTCCACGCATCCGCTGTGGACGCTCCTCTTGATCGTCGTTCGCGGGCTGGGGCTGCCGCTGCATTTCGGATCGATCGTAATGGGCCTGCTCTTTTCCGGCGCGGCGCTGTATTTGATGTGCCGCAGTCAGTGGTCCGACCTGGACTCCCGGGCAAGCCAACTGAGAGAGTCAGCGCCGGATCCAACGACGCCGGTGAACGCCACCCGGGGGGCGCTGGCGTTTCCATTCGCCGCTCTGGCCCTGGTAAGTATTTCCGGTTTTCGCGATTTCGCCACGGCCGGCATGGAATATTCGCTGGTATTCCTGCTGCTCACGCTGCTCTTTCGCGGCTTCGAACGCTACCGGCTGAGCGAACGCCCCTTCGCCTTCGCCAGCCTGCTGGCCCTGCTCTATCTGTGTCGGCCGGAGCTGGGTCTGATGATCGCCTATTACTCCGTCTGGATTCTGGTCGAAGTCTTTCGCCCGACCGATGCGGGCTGGCTGGAACGCATGCTGGGTTTCTGGCGCCGGTGGTCGATGTGGAAACCGCTGCTGTTATGGGCCGCCGGCATTCTGCTTTTCGCGGGCAGCTACCATCTCTTTCGCGGCCTTTACTATCACGACGTCTTTCCGAATACGTACTACGCGAAATCGGGGTTGAGCTCTTATTATGTGCAGGGATTGCGCTATCTGCTGAACGCGCTCTGGTGGGGGCCGGGCATTGTCTTAATCGCAATCGCGGTCTTCGGCCTGCCGCTGCTGCACCGCTTTCGCGTACTCTTGCGACCGCGCGAATACCAATCGTATCTACGCGAGCTGGGCGTGGTGGCGTTGCTGAGCTTTTACGTGCTGCGGGTCGGCGGCGATTTCATGGCCTTTCGTTTTCTTCTACCGGAGATCGTCATGCTGGCGCTGTTGGCGGATCGCTTCTTTCGCGCGGCGCCGGATCTGCCGGACCAATTGCTCGGCCGCCTGCTTCCGGCGCGTTTCAAGAACGACACTTCCGGCGATGCTTCCGGAATCGGCTCTAAAGGCTATGCGCACCTGGCGCTGCTGGCGATCTTTGTCGCCTGCGCCCTGCGCCCGATTCCGCTGTTTCAGGGCGCTATTTCCGACGAACGCCAGTTTTTCGTGCGCGATATCAGCGGCGGACTGCCGACCCTTTTGACCGGCCAGGATCATCCGTGGGGACAGCGAGGCCGGGAATTTCGCGATTTCCAGGCCTGCCTGCAACTCGATGACTTCTGGATTACAAACAGTCAGGCGCAGGCGGGTTGCCTGAAAGGCATCGGCCTGGGATACTTCGGCGTGGCGGCCGGGCCGGGCGTCCGAATCCTCGACGAACAGGCGCTGCCCAACCGGGACGTTGCGCGCCTGCCGGTGCTCGTACGCTGGCGGCCGGGTCACGAGCACTACCTGGATCTCAGTAATGTCCTGCGGCGCGGCGCGGCCTTTTGCGGTACGGGCGAGCCGGCGTACGATCGCACCATGCGCACACGCATCGGGATTATCGCCGATTTGAGCCCGGAACTGCTGGCGACGGTGCCGCGCATCGACGAGCGACTCGAACGATTGGAAGAACTCAAAGCTCAGGGCAGTCCGATCATCGCACGGCTGGAAGCGCGCTACGATGTTTCGCTCGCGGAGCTGCGGCGAAGAAGCGCGCAGTGGGTTCAGGATCCGGAGCTGCAACGAAGGAGTCAGTGCTGGCTGAATCACGGCGCGGGACCTGAGTCGTTCTTTTACTGACAGGCTTATCGATCTGCGATTCGCTCGCCGGACGGCCAGCGCTCTTCGTTAATACTCTTTCGCACGAAAGGCCGCGACGGCTGCGCGAAAAATCGCGCGAAAGTCGAAAAAAACGTCTTTGGCATTGACCCGGGCGACTTCGCGGGGAATACTGCCGCTGATTCCGATATCAGGTATTCCACGTTTCCGTCCTCAGAAGTAAAAACCTGAGTAGAGCAGCAGTTTTCCCCCGCGTCTTTACCCTTTCTTTTTCTTTCTCGATCGGCTGGTATCATTTTCCGGAAACCTGTGTGTCGGCGCAATCACTGGAGATTTAACAAGATGAAACTGTATGTCGGAAACCTGAACTACAATATGGATGAAGATTCGCTGCGGGACGTATTCGCGCCCTTCGGCGAAATCGATTCCGTGAAGCTGATTATCGATCGCGATACGGGCCGTTCGCGCGGCTTCGGCTTCGTAGAAATGCCGAACAAAAACGAAGCACTGAGCGCGATGAACGAATTATCGCAAAAAGAAGTCGAAGGCCGGGCGCTGGTCGTCAACGAAGCGCGTCCGCAAGTTCGCCACTGATTTAGAAAGATTCGCGGGCGCTTATGTCGTCCGCGAATCATTCCTTCCCCGTTCGCTCCCCTTCCCCTGCGCTCATCGCTTACGGCGCCCCTGCTTCACATCGCTTACGCCGGCCATCCGGCAAATCCCTTCGGCCATCGTATCAAAATAGTCCGGGTTTCCGCTCAGTCGCCACATCTGCACCGCGCCCTGGTACTGCACCAGAATCGCGTCCGCCAGCACACCCGCCGATTTCGCGCCGCCTGAGGGCGAGCCGTCCTGCGAAGGGCCGAAATTCAGATCGGATTCCAGCAGATAGAGCCGCAGCTTTTCGCGCCACTCGTCCGCGGTCTTCGCCAGGTCTCCGGCAAATTCTTCGCCGGCCTGCGCGGACATGCGGGCGAAAGGACATCCCGTAAATTCGCCGCGGCCGGCGGCCTTTTTCAGCATCGCCGCCCAGGTCCGAATGAACGCCCGAAAATCCCCTCGATGCCGCTCTATAATCTCGTCCAGAAATTCGAAGAGTTCCTGGCGCTCGGCCGCCAGATAGGCCTCCCCCAGCTTCTGCTTCCCGGGAAAATAGTTATAGAAGCTCTTCTTGGAAGTGCCCGAGCGGGCGATGATCTCATTGATCCCGGCAGCGCCGTAGCCCTGGGTGGAGAAAAGCTCCCGGGCCGCCAGGAGGAGACGAGCGCCGGGGTTCGAATGCACCCGCCCGCTGGTATATTCTCCCGTGCTCTCGTCTCTGTTTTGTACCATTTCAGGATTCCCGGACCCGGCAGCGCACGGCCCGGGCCAGTTTGCGATCAGGGCTCGAATCGCGCCAGAAAAAAGGTAGACAGACCTGTCTCCAAAAGGAGCCATGAAAGAGACAGGCCTGTCTCTTAGGTCATCAGAGACGATTCGGAATACGAATCAGGCCGGCTCGCTATCTGGAGGAAACAATGAACGTACAGGATATGATCGAAAGCATGGTCCCGAAGGATCTTTTTACATTTAAACCCGACGCCGAAAGCTATATCGAACAGGCCCAGCACCTGATCGAACAATGCCACCCCGGCGCGACCGCCATGCGGCTGATCAGCCTGGGCGGCGAACAGGCTGAAGCGGAGATTCCGTATGCGCAATCGAATCGGGCGCTGCACGGCCTCATGCACGGCGGCGTATATTTTACGGTCGGCGATACGATGACCGCCCTCATGAGCTTCTATCACGCGACCGAACCCGGCGAAACCACACTGACGATGGGCGCCTCGATCCGTTACCTGCGGCCGATTCGCGACGACACAGTCCGAGCGGTAGCGCGTCTAACTTCGAAAGAAGGCAAACGCTTGAATTTCGTATGCGACTTTTTCAACGCAAACAACAAGCGCGCCGCCCAGGCGAAGTATCAATACGTCCTGGCAGTGCCCTCATAAGTCTGCGGGTTCCGGGGGCTTCGTTCCCGATGCCGTTTTAAATAATCATTGACCCGGCACGGCCTGAAAAATACAAGCCTTAGACACGCTGTTTGCGCCCGTAGCTCAGCTGGATAGAGCACCTGACTACGAATCAGGGGGTCGGAGGTTCGAATCCTTCCGGGCGCACATCACAGTCCTCGATCAGTCCTTGCCGCGATTCGGCCGCCGAATGTGTCGCAGGCTGTACGCTCCCTCTGCTCCCTCTTCGATCAGGTATACTTCGACCTGATTGCGGCCTGCGCGAAACGACGACTCCGGAACCATAGCCGCGACGCTCATCTGGTTCGCGTACCCCGGGAAAGTTTCGGCCGTCGCTCGAATCACTCCATTGACCGCGATGGCGGCGGTATTCAGCTCCGGACGACAGCCCAGTCCACCCGTGATATACGTCGGCAGCGCGCCGTTGTCCGGACGAATGCGTTCGTAATAGGGCGCGTCCTTTAGTCTAAAGAAACATTCAGGGTCTGTTTCCTCCGTCATCGGCAGTCCTGCCGCCGCGCGACCGACCAGGCCGTCGTGCGGACCTTTGCGCTCCAGCCCCGCCAGCCCCTCGCCGAACAGGTCCAGCTGGCGTTGCAGGGTCGGGCCGATCGAATCGATAGTCGTGGTGAACGTGGCGTCGCCGATGCGTCGAGTAATGGTTTCGCCGTCTTTAGCAGCATAGGCCGTGGACGCTTTGAATCCGCCGGTTCCGTCCGCTTCGAATAGACTGCGACCGTCCACGCTCCAGGGCAGTTCGATTTGCAGCGCCTCAGCGACCGACGGCACGATATCGATGGTCTGCACGGGGCGATCGTCGATAATACCGCGTTTCTGGCCGGGTAATTTGATGAACAGGGGCACATTCGCGATCTCGTGATGATTGACCGCGTCGCGATCGCGACGGCTGCGTCCCGCGCGAAAGCTGATGCCGTGATCCGCGGTCACCACGATCAGCGCGTCGTCATAAATTCCCGTATCCTTCAGGCGCTGGACCAGGCGACCGAAGAGCTGATCGGTATAGGCGACCTGCATGAGGTGGCGCTGATAGGCGAGCAGCACCGGCGCTTCGGCCGGATGCCAGGAATCTTCTTCGGGATTCCAGCCCGCCAGAGTGACGTCGTTTGAATAGTAGTTCCCGGTATGCGAAAAGCGAAAGGGAATGTGCGGAAACAGGCTGTGCACGAAATAGAAGGTCTGCGGCCGCGAATCCACGGCCGAAAGCACCTGGCGATATTGGTAGAGCCGCCAGTCGGGAATGCCGGCCTCTTTCATTTCTTTCAGGGCGTCCGCGGATGCGCCCTGGAAATTCTGCACGATGGCCGCCAGCGGATTGCCCGCGGCTTTGATTTGCCCGCGCTGGACGTCGGCCCGGATGAAAATCTCCATAAGCCCCGCGCCCAGTTCGGGAAAGCGGGACCGAATGCCTTCGGGTAAGATCAGGTTTACGTATACTAAGGCTGTATCGCCCAGCAACTCATCGAAACGCTCGCCGAAACTCTGGTCGAGAGCCGCGTCCGCGGCGTTTTCTTTTTTTTCCGGCGGCGCGAGGCGCGTGGCCACTTCAAAAATTCGCAGTTCGTACTGGCGCGAAAGCAAGGTAAAAATATTTTCCGGGGCTTCCGAGTACAGCGCGACTCCGACGCCGGTCTTCTTCGAATAGCGCCCGGTGATGATGCCCGGAACGGCCGTGGCCGTGATGCTTTCGATAGTGGTAGCGTCGCGGAACCACCAGGCGTCGTCGGCCAGCGACGCGAAATTCGGATAACGTTTCCTATCGATCAAGCGCTCCGCGTTCAATAGCGAAAGCGCGGGAAACTCGTCGAAAACGACGAATACGACCGGATTCGTGGCGCTGATTTGAGGCGCGACCGTTCGCGACCCGGTTTGCGCCGAAGCGATTGAATACGCGGCCGAGGTCGTCCAGAACAGCAGCGGGAAAACCAACATGGCCGGCGCAAGATAGCTGAGAAAGGTCCGCGTCAACGTGAATCTGGCGAGCGCGAAGGCTCCGCCGATTCCCAGAAGTAATGATACGATCAGCTTCGCGTATCCCAGTAGGTTTTCGATCTTATTGATTAATGGCAGCGCGATCAGGGTAATCAGAATTCCGGCCAGAATCAGAAAGACGATGCGCCGCGCTCCGCCTGATTTTCCCGAAAGAGATCCCGCCTGATCCGCAACCGGCGTAGCGTCACGGACTCCGAAAGCTCTGGCAATCCAGGCCGTAAGCAGCGGCGCCAGAAAAAACGGCAGCGGCACCAGCACGCTCAGCACGACCAGGAAGAGCAGCAGATCCGGTACCGCCAGCTGGCGCACCAGAAAAAACTGCGGGTGTTTGCCCAGGATATCGTAGAGCGGTTGCGCGAAAGCAAGCGACGCAAGCAGCGCGAGATGGAGTCCGTCAAAGAGGGGACTATAGGATTTCGGAGCCTTCGCGTCCGGAGTAGAATCGGGGATCGGAGTTTCGTTGTTCATGAATTTTCAAATGGAATTACGGATAGGGTTTCAATTCGAGAAATCGTCGCCCGGCTGGGACGATGCGTACCGCGCTTCTGAAATACTCGCAGGGCAAATAGGCCGCAGCGTGCTCAGTTCCGGCGGGGATGCGCGAAATAGATGATGCGCAGACCGCCTTTCAGCTCTTCGCGTTCCGCCACCTGAAAATGCTCTTCGAACACCCGTTCAAAATATTCGGTGGTGTAATCGGAGTACTGGTCGACCTTGTTTCGCAGCAGAGTCTGAACCATTTCGTCTTCGCGCGTGACGAATTCCATGACCAGCGACGCTCCCAGCCCCGCCAGCCACTCGATAAAATCGCGCACGGGGATATTCGCGGCGATCACCACGTGGTGGATCAATGCCAGGCTCAGGATCAGTTCGGGGCGCCCGCGCTCCGCGAGGTTCTTGCGTTCCGCTCCGCGCCAGCCCAGGGCCGGCGTCGGATCCGCCAGGTTCATCACCAGGGGCAGAATTTTCGCTGCCGGATTCCCGGCTCCAGCCTTTGCTTCGCCGGGTTCCGTAGAGGCGTCCGCGCCCTTTGTTTCAACGGCAATCTCCTGTTTGAGCTGCCGGTACATGCGGTCCACCGCCAGATGGTCGGCGTCCATGGCCACCACCGCCTGCGAATATTTCGCGGCGATGCGTGAATAATTGCCGGTGTTCGCGCCGAGATCCCAGGCCAATCGCCAGCCGCCTTCGCGCGAAGCCGCGGCGCGTTCGACGAATGCCTGCTTGCGCGCGGTTTCCTCTTCGTCATAACTCGTATTCGTAGCGTAATGCGACCATTCGGAATTCGCGGCGGACCACTCCAACTTGCGAATCAACTTACGCAGACCGCGCACGTTATTGCGAATCAGCTCTTTATGAAAGCCGGCGTCGGCGACGGCGCTGCGCACGTTCTGCGGTTTGCCGCTATAACGTTTCTCCAGGCTGGCCTGTAAATAAACATGCGTCAAAACGCCGGAACGAAAATAGTCCCGTAGCGACATATGCTGGTTCATCACGTCCGGCGGAACGCCGTCAATGGATCCGCGCAGCCAGGCGTGAAAGGGAATATTCTTGTATGCCTGCAACATCAACGGATACAAAAACATACAGCAAAACTGCCGGTAACCGACCCAGGCTTCCCCCGCGCCGAGCGATTCGAAGGACGGAATGTCGATGAATACGGGACGCGCGCCGCGCCACTGCACATTAAAATGTGTAGAGTCTTTCAAAATGAGATCGGCGTCCAGAGCGTCTTCGAGCAAATCCAGATGCAACAACGCCGCGTCTTTCAGCATCGAAAACGACCACTCGTAGGCGTACGACAGAAACGGAATGCGCTCGTGCTCGAGACGACCGACCCAGGCTTCCGAATCGCCGGTGGCGAGCGCGGATGTCGCGCCTGAATCCGACGCCGCGACCTCGCGCGTCGTGACCAGACTACCGTCTGTCTGCCGGCGTTCAAAAAAGGGCGCGGCCGACAGCACCTGCCAGTGGCGGTAGGCGTTTTCGTTCAGCACCCGACCGATGCTGCCGTTCTCGTAAATGACCCGACTATTGCGATCCCGAAAGGAACCCGGCTCCAGGCGGGGTGCGGATTTATTCGCTTCCGGTTTTGCCGGCATTCCCCGCCTCTTTCGCCGCAAGGTCGCCGCCGGCAACAGAACCAGAATCGGAGCTGAAGAACCCCATGAATTTTTGCCAGTATACTTTCACGAGTAGAGCGGCGCCGGCCACCCCGCCCAGTATCATCTGCAGAATGAAGGAACCGGTGCCCGGATCAAGGTAGGCGTGAACGGGAGTCACCGCAATCGCCAGGAACAACAGGGTTCCGAATAAGAGTCCGTCTCGTTTAGTCATCGCCTTCTCCAAAAAGCCCGCGCCGGTTATTGTTACGTTTTAGCTGCGAATCCGTAAATATAGCGTGAGTTTTGTTGAAGAAAATGAAAATGCCTCCCGGGGTCAACAGGGTTTCATATCAAAAGCCACTATGATTTAAAATACCTACACGTTTATGGATGAGGCGGAGCCGAAGGGCCTGTCCCGGGCGTAGCCGAAGGGCTTGCCCCGGGCGTCAGCGCTCGCCCGGCGGAGCATACTCCACGCCGGCATCACAGGCTTCCCGGAGGGCGTCGTAGGTAAAGATGCCGGTATCGTGGTTGTCCGACCAGGTGATGCCCAGCGCGTAGCGGCCGACTTTCTTCCACGAAATGAGCCGGATTTCAGTGATATGGCCGGTCTGACGATCCGCCACCGGCCCGTGACCGCCCCGGCACTGGGCACAGGGGCAATTTTTGCGTAGATTCAGCAGATTGTAAGCACAGGTGTGCTGATCCTTCCAGCGAATCGTCAGATTCTCCTGATCGTAGGTAATTTCGTCCGGGATCGTGTTCAGCATACCCTGATTTCGAATATCAAGGCCCGGCCCCGGTCCACCAAAAAAGCGCGCTTCGCTTGCCGTTCCCGGCGCGGCAAACGCAGTGATCAGGGGGAGTAACGGTCGGCCTCTGCCGTGACTCCACTGCTGCGGCGGTCTCCGACCGCACTGATTGACAAATCAATCATTGACATAAATGTCAATGAAATAGAATCTGACTCAGGAACCTGAAATGGCGGAATCTACACCGACCACGAGAAATCAGCCGGCGGGACTTCGTTCCCGCCAGAAGATCGAACGCCAGGCTGATATCCTGGCCGCGGCCATCGCCGTGATGTCCGAGAAGGGCTATCACAGCACGCGGATCTCGGATATCGCGGAGCGAGCGGGCGTGGCCTACGGCCTCGTCTACCACTACTTCGGGAGTAAGCAGAATATTCTGTCTTATATCCTGGAGAGTCTGTGGGATCGCTTCGGCAAACGCATTCAGAAGATTTCGGCGCAGCCGGATCTGAAGACGGCGGAAAAGCTAACCGAGATTTCGGATTATATGCTCGATACGCTGATCGCGCGGCCGGACATCATTCGCCTGCTGGTGCAGGAAATCGTACGGGCCCGCCATCTGGAAACGTTGCCGAATATCGAAATCGCGCGGCGTATTATTCAGATGATCGAGAACATATTCAAAGAAGGGATCGCTCGCGGCGAACTGCCGGCCGACGCCGATCCGCGGCTCCTGTCGATCGCCTTTTTCGGTTCTATTGAGATGGTTTTGACTTCGCTTTCGACCGGGATCTTCAGTCCTGTACGCAAGCCGGATTCGCGCCAGATCAAAAGTATTAAGAAAAAGATGCGCGTGTTTATTAACGGCGGCAGCTTCGGAACGAAGTAGCCCGGCGATCGACGAAATCGCCGGACGATCCGAGAGGCGATCTTGAAAACGATCGACCGTCGCTGGATGCATGCGCTCTTTGCGGGCCGATGGCCTGCTGGAGAGGTATTGTATGAATTTCGCATTGCCTGCGGACGTGATTGAATTCGGCGAGGCCGTAAAAGACTTCGCGATTCAAAACGTACAGCCGAGCGCGGAAGAACGCGACTCGAAAGAAGAATGGTCGACCGAAATCTGGCGTAAGATGGGCGAGATGGGTCTATTGGGCCTGTGCTTTCCTGAAGAGTACGGCGGACAGGGCGCCGACTGTTTAACCACGACCTACGCCGCCGAAAAATTTTCGGAAGGCGCCCAGGACGGCGGCCTGGCCCTGGCCTGGGGCGCGCACACCATCATCGGCAGCATGCCGATCGTCTTATGCGGGACTGAAGCACAAAAGCGTAAATTCGTGCCGAAGCTCGCCACCGGCGAATTCACGGCGGGTCTCGGATTAACCGAGCCCGGGTCCGGAAGCGACGCGGCCGGATCGATGGCGACCCGCGCCGAGAAGAAAGGCGATCGTTACGTCCTGAACGGCTCGAAGATGTTTATCACCAACGGCCCGATCGGCGACGTGTTCATCGTCATGGCGGTCACCGACAAAGCGAAGGGGCCGATGGGCATTTCCGCATTTATCGTCGAGAAAGAATTCAAAGGTTTCAGCGTCGGCAAGAAGCTTGAGAAGATGGGCATGCGCACTTCGACGACGAGCGAATTGATATTCGAAGATATGGAAGTGCCTGAAGAAAACCTCCTGAGCAAAGAGAATTCGGGATTTCTCAGGATCGGTAAGGCCACCCTGGAATGGGAGCGCACGGTACTGGTCGCAAGCGGCCTGGGCGGCATTACGGGCATGCTTGAAGAGTCCGTGCGCTACGCGAAGAATCGCGAGCAATTCGGCGAGCCGATCGTAAATTTCCAGGCGATTCAGGACAAGATCGCGCGCGTGCGCTCGAAGATCGACGCGTCTCGTTTGCTCTTGTATATGAGCGCCATGAAAAAAGACAAAGGCGAACCCGCCCCGGTCGAATCGTCCATCGGCAAACTGCATACCACCGAAACCTTAATGGAAGCGGCGTATGAATTGGGCCAGATCCACGGCGGTTATTGTTTTATCCACGAGTATCCCGTGGAACGTTTTTACCGCGACGCGCGACTCGCGTCCCTGGGCGGCGGCACGAACGAAGTGATGCGTTCGATTATCGCCGCGAATTATAAATAGGCTGTATTCGCGCCGCGACTTTCAGCCAGGAGAACAAAGCTATGTTAGATTTCGAACCCACTCCGGAAGAACAGGAATTCATCGACCATTTTCGTAAATTCTGCGACAAGGAACTCGCGCCCCACGTCGAGGCCGCGGACGAAGCGGGCGAGCTGCCGCGCGAACACTATCGTAAGCTCGGCGCCATCGGCTACAGCGGACTCCTGCATGAAGCCCGCTTCGGCGGCCAGGAAGCTTCTTATACTCTGGCGACTCTGGCGCAGATCGTGCTGGCCGAGGTCTGCGGCTCCAGCTTCTTTTCGGTCGGCGCGTCCGCCGGCCTCTTCGGCGGGCCGATCGACGCCCACGGCACTGAAGAACAAAAAGAAAAATATCTGCCGGCGATCATTCGCGGCGACCTCATCGGCTGTCTGGCCGTGACCGAACCGCACGCGGGTTCAGACGTCTCGGCCCTCACGACGACCGCGACGCAGTCTCCAGACGGCGAAAGCTACGTCTTGAGCGGTCAGAAAACGTACATTACGAACGCGCCCAACTGCGACGCCGCTCTGGTGCTCGCCCGCACGCGCGCTCACGACGGCCGCGATCTGGGGCTGACGCATTTCATCGTGGACGCGAATTCAGCGGGCTTCGTGCGCGGTAAAGCCATGAAGAAGATGGGACTGCGCGGCTCGCCTACGGGCGAGATCTTTTTCGAAGACGTACGCGTGCCGGCCGAACAGGTGCTGGGCGGAGCGCAAAACACCGGCAAAGGTTTTCGCGTTACCATGGAAGCGTTTAATAAGGAGCGTCTGGCTCTCGCGGCCTACAGCGTCGGCGTGATGTCGGCGTGCCTGGCGGACAGCCGTCGCTTCTCCAAAGAACGCAAATCCTTCGGCCGGCCGATCGCCAAACATCAGAGCGTCGCCTTTATGATCGCCGACATGGTCATGAAATACGAAGCCTCACGGCTGCTGCTCTACGAAACAGCGTGGTTGTTCGACCAGAGTTACGCGACCGCGCACGACGCAGGCGACTCGCAAAACGACGGGCCGCTCGGTGAAAGCGCGGGCGGCGGTACTTCAGTGCTTGTACGCAAGGCCTCAGCGAAAAAGGCGAAACGTAAAATCGAACACAACGGACAGCCCGTGGACCTGACGGCGCGGGCCGCGTCGGTAAAGCTCCTGGCTTCGACCTACGCGCGCGAAGTCGCGAACCTGGCGGTCCAGGTACACGGCGGCGCGGGCTACATGGAAGAGTACCGGGTCTGTCGACTGTATCGCGATGTGAAGCTCGCCGAAATCGGCGGCGGAACCTCGGAGATTCAGAAACAGATTATCGCCCGCTCCGAACAAAAACGCGTGCGCTGACCGCGGCAACTACCCAATCCGGCGTTTCGCCCGCAATATGCGAAACGTCATCTCTTTCGAGGGGCGTATCATGCGCTTTTCGCTTGAGCAAGCGCTCCGGCGAGTTCAAATGGACATTGCTCTCGTTTGAATCAAATGAATTCCGATCGCATTATTCATCTGGTTTCGCGCACCAGGGATCGTATCAACCGCGATATGAGCCGACAGCTGGAAGAAGTGGGCATGGGGGATATCGCACCGGCCCACGCGGGCATGATTCATACTCTGGCGCGCTCCGGCCCGGTATCCATGGGGGAACTGGCCCGGGTGATGGAGCGCGACAACTCGACGATCACGACCCTGGCCGAAAAACTGAGGAAGCGAGGTTACGTGCGCAAAACGAAGTCGAGACTCGACAGTCGCTCGTATATGCTGGAGCTTACCGAAAAAGGCCAGAGCTCCAGCAGGCAGATCGTCAGGCTATCCCGTCGCGTGTTACGCCGCTTCTATAAGGGCATGCAGACCGGAGAACGCAAAGAGTTAGTCCGACTGCTCAATCTCGCCTACGAGAATTTCGAATAGACCATCACCCGCCTCAGTCCTTGTACATCGCTTTGATTTGATCCGCGTAAATTTCGAAGACGGCGTTCCGTTTGATCTTCATGGACTCGGTCATCTCCCGGCCTTTTTCGAAGTCTTTCGGTACGATATAAAAGTCGCTGACTTTTTCGAAAGCCTTGAAACCGTTCGCATTCGAGATCTTATCTTTAATGATCGCCTGATAGTACTTACGCACGCCCTTATCGTCGTTCCAGAGAGCCTGATCCTCCGGCACGTTCACGCCCGCATTCGTCATCGCGTAGCGCGCGCCTTCCCAATCCGGCACGATGATTACGGTCAGATGCTTTTCGTCCTGGCCGCAGACGACGACCTGAGCGATGGCTTCGCTGTCGAGCAGCTTCGTTTCGACGGGCCCCGGCTCCACATTTTCGCCGCTGGCAAGTACAATCGTATCTTTGGCGCGACCGGAAAATTTAAGATCTCCGTCGAGGGTCCACATAAAGAGATCCCCGGAACTCATCCAGCCGTCTTGAAGCACGGCTTCGGTCTTTTCCGGCGCTTCGTAATAACCCTGCATCACGCTGGGCGCCTTCATCCAGAGCACGCCTTTGACGCCGTGACGGCTGATGACTTTACCGGTATCGTCGCGCAATTGCACCTGCACGCCCGGCAACGGTTTGCCGATCGCGCCGCGCTTGGGCCACGGCAGGGCCGACACGACGGCCGCCCCGGTGGTTTCGGTCATACCCCAGGCGTCGAGAATCGGAATACCCAGAGCGCGAAAGAAGGTCGCCACGTTTTGCGGAATGGCGCCGGTACCGGAAACCGCGAAACGAATGCGGCCGCCGAGCACGTTCTTGACTTTGCTCAAAATCAACGAGGCCGGCACGCTCAGCACCGCGTAGATCGGCAGCAACGCGAGCGAAATCGCCTTACGGGCCACCCGGTCAACGGCCTTCTCTTCTTCGACTTCAGCGAAGCGATCGAGTAGATTATCGATGATGTCGGCGTAGGTCATCGCCACGTTCAGGGCGAAGCGAAAGATTTTCTGACGCTTTTCGGGCTGCTTGCGAACGGTATCGAAGACGCGTTTGTGTAAACCTTCCCAGACCCGCGGAACGGAAACGAAAACCGTCGGCTTGACCGCGGTCAGATCCGCCGTCAGAGTCATCACTCCGGACGGGGCCATACTCGCGCCGCAGGCCATCAACGCGACTTCCAGCGTGCGTTCGGCGATGTGCCAGGGCGGCAAAAATACCACGCAACGATCGCGCTCGTTCAGCGGCAATGTGTGCTGCGCCTGGCTGACTTCCCAGCACATAGCGCGGTGATCCAGCATCACGCCTTTTGGCGCGCCGGTCGTGCCGCTGGTATAAATGATCGTGGCCAGATCGTGCGGGCGAATCGCTTCGCCGCGCTTTTTGAGCAGGCCTTCGCCGTGCTGCTCTAACAGCTCTTCGCCGATGGTCAGCATGTCGATGAAGAAGTGCAGCTTGATCTTATTGCCCAGCGCCGCTTTGTGTTCTTCGAGTTTGCGAATCTTCGAAGGCGGATCGATCATGATCACGTGTTTTACGTGGGGCAGATCCGGCAGGAGTTGCACCAGATGCTTGAGCATCTTTTCGTGTTCGCAGAGTACGATCGAAGTCTGGGTGTGATTCAGGATATAGGTGATGTCGCCGGAGGTCGCATCGCAACCCCGCGGAACGTCGATGCAACCCATGCTGTTCAGTCCCAGGCAGATCAGATTCCACTCGTAGCGGTTGTCACAGAGAAAGCCGACTTTCTCGCCATGACCGACGTTGAGGCGGTGCAGCAGATAGGCCTGGAAGCGCTTCATGTCGGCACGCCAGTTGAAATAGCTGACCGCCGAGAAATTCTGTCCGTCGGGTTTGACCCAGTAGATCGGCCGCTCGGCGTAGGTCGCCACCGTGTCACGCACGAGATGATAGAGTGATTCTTTTTCCATAATTACGAAGGAGCTGCGGCCCCGCCGGAACCCGGATTCCCCCGGGCGCGGGCCCGCCCGAGCCCGGTTTCAGCGACTGCGGACGCGCCAGATGGGATTTTTTCGGCACCCGGGGGCGGGTCAAGGAATTCCCGGGGACTCACAGCTGACCGCCTTTGAACTCACAGCATGAGTCGATAGGTTTTCATAGTCGACGCCTCGAATCCCAGAGATTCGTACAGTCGCTGCGCTCCGGTATTCGTGGCGTCGGTCAACAACGAAATCCGTTTGCAACCGCGGCGGCGGGCCAGCTCAATCGCGGCCTGGATCAAGCGCGAACCCACGCCCCGACCGCGGGCTTCGGGCGCAACGATCACGTCTTCCAGAATGGCTGCACGCGCCCCGAGTGCCGTCGAGATCGTATACAGCAGATTCATCATACCGACGACGTCGTCTCCGAGCTGAGCCACCAGTATTTCGCCCGCGGCGGAATCTTCTAAAATACTTCGCAGCCCCCGCAACTGGGCCTCTCGATCGACCCGCATTTCAGACTCCTGCTCGAAGAGCGCGCCCAGGAGCTCCGCCAGACGTGCCAGATCTTCAAATGTCGCAGCGCGAATTTTTACAAGAGAATTCAGAATAGAGCTCCAGAGATTAGCTCCACTCCTGGGCCGGCTATCGTCGAGAAAAATCCGCATCGTCTCCTGCTTCAAAAGGACGCGAGACGCCGAAATTTACCGCGAGTATCGAAAGTCGCTTGCCTTCGCACGCAGGATCGCCCCGGATTTCGGAGGGCATGTCGGACCAAGCGGAGCTGATCGATTTTTTCGCCGCCTTCCAGGCGCTCGGCGCCGAAGACCTCGCCGCAATCGACGAATGCTCACGCGCATTCGAGGCTCAACGCGGCGCATTCCTCTGCCGGGCCGGTGATCGCAGTCGCGAATTCTTTTATCTACGAAGCGGCATCGCGCGGGCCTGGTACCAACGCAACGATAGGGAAATCACCGGCTGGTTGACCTTCGCCGGCGATCTGGCGGGCTGCTTTTCCAGCATGGCGACCGGCGAAGCCGCAAGCGAATGGATAGAGATCATCGAAGACGCGCAGGTGATCGCTTTCGATTATCCGCGGCTGCAACAGGCCGGCGAAACGCGGCCGGCTTTGCTCAAGTTGAGCCTGCGAATTCTCGAGTGGTCGTATCTGCGCCTGGAAGACCGTCTGGCCGCGTTGCAATGCACTTCGGCGGAGGAACGTTTGCGACATTTGCTCGAACGCGAAGCCCGGGTTCTGGAACGGGTCCCGCACTATCAGGTGGCGAGCTATCTCGGCATCACTCCGGAGACCCTGAGCCGGGTGAAATCGAAACTCTTTCGCAGCGATTAAACGCCGACGAACCGCGCGATTGAATCAAAACGGTTCTCGGGATGCGCAGCACGCGATCACTGCGAATATTGCGCAAGCACTTCGCGGGCCGCGCGCTCGCCGGACTCCAGCGCGCCTTCGATATAACCCCGCCACTCGCGCGCGGTTTCGGTTCCGGCGAAATGCAGTCGCCCGAAGGGGCGGGCCAGCACGTCCTCTCCGGCGGCCCAGCCCCCGATCGCGCGACGGGACGAATAGGCTCCGAGCGCGAAAGGATCATCAGACCAGTTATGCGAATAAAACTCGCGCAGCGCTGTCTCCGATTGTGCGGCGTCTTTCACGTCCAGATCGTCTGTGCGAAACGCGCATTGCACGAACGCTTCAAAGACCTGGCGTTTCTCCAAATCCGACCGGGAATTCAGCAAATCCGCGCGGGAACCGGCGACAAGCGCGACCAGTATGCCGGAGCCGTCGGGCGCGAATCCACTGTCGATCAACAGATCAAAGTCTCCGTCGGGCGATGCTACGCGTCCGCTGAAACCCAGACTTCGCCACCACGGGCGCTCGTAGATTCCCACGCACTTCACAACCGAACCGGGCTGGAACCCCGCGAGAATTGCGGCGCGGTCCGCAGGCCAGTCCGGCGTCGTTGGAATATGATGCGCGACCTGCGGCGGAACGCACAGTATCGCGCAGGAGGCGCGCCACGATTCGCCAGACGTTTGAATGCATACACCGCTCGCGGTCTGTTCGATGGCCTTCGCCGGGCTCGAGAGCCGAAGCGCGTCGCCCGCCTCCGAAGCCTGGCGCTCGAAGATCGTTTGCAGACCTTCTTTAAAATAGAATTGGTCAGCGGTCGCGAGGCGCGCGAAACCGCCGACAGCCTGCAGATTGTGCAGGGCTTCGTATTCGGAGACGCGGTACGGATCGCAACAGAAGGCCTGCTCCAGAAGATTCAACCAGAACCGGCGGTTGTCCGCGCTCCAGCATACGCGCTCGATGCACTCCGCAAGCGAACGCTGATCCGCGCCCTTCGCGAATTCATGTCGCAGGCGCCGCGCCTTCCAGGCGATCCGTAAAACCAGGCGCAGCGCGTCCAATCGCGCCAGCAATCCGCCGGGAAAAGCTTCGTCTCTGGTCTGCCGACGAAGTCCCTGATTGAATTGCACGGTTTTGCCGCGAGCGTAATTCTCGTACGCGCTCAGGCCGTGGCGCGCGACCAATCGCTCCAGTCGATTCTGGCCCGACCCCGCCAGCCACTGAGCGCCGAGTTCGACACGGCTGCCGTCCGATAGCCTGCGGCTGAAGACGCGCCCGCCGACCCGATCGCGGGCTTCCAGAATGCAAACGCGCAATCCCGCCGCGCGCAAGCGTTCGTACGCCGCAAAGCCCGCCGCCCCGGCTCCAATGATAATGACGTCCCAATCATGGTTATCGCTGCTGTTGTTGTTGCTGTTGTTGGTGGTGATCATGGAGCGAAGCATAATATCACGGCTGGTGATTCGCATTGACAAATGTCAAGATGCGCGAATCCGTGCTGCTCTGGAATGAACGCGTCCAACAACGGCAAGCCGCGCAGTCCCGGCTCGAATTCCCGACGCATGCTGGCGCGCGGTCTCGTACTGGCTGTCACCCTGCACGCCTTCGAACAGATCGCCATCGTCGCGATTCTCGAAGACGTCGTCAGCGATCTCGACGGTCGCGATTTCAGCGGGGTGATTTTCGGCGTGTATTTGCTGGCCAGCATTCTGGCCTCGGTTATCGCGGGAACCCGCATCGATCGGCAGGGTCCGCTGGGAGCCTTCGTGGTCGGCCTCGCCTGTTTCGCCGCCGGCCTCGCCGCGGCCGCGCTGGCAGGCAGCGTGGAGGTCTTTATAGCGGCCCGCGCCGTGCAGGGCGCGGGGGGCGGACTGCTTTTGACGGTGGCCTACGCCGCGATCAATATCGCCTACGACGAAAGCGAGCGGCCCGCGATTCTCGCGCAGCTTTCCGTGGCCTGGGTCGCTCCCGGTTTACTCGGGCCGCCGATCGCGGCCGGTCTGGCCAGCCTGCCGGTACTCGAATGGCGCTGGGTCTTCGTGGCTCTGCTGCCGCTTACTCCGCTGGTTGCTTTTTTCGCCGTGCCCGGCATGCGCGCGTACACGAAAGCCGACTCCGAATATGCGGACCACGAAACGGCCGCGTCAAATGACCGCGAAGACTCGCGGCGCATCCTGCTGGCCCTGATTCTGTGCGTCGGCGCCGCTCTGATCCAATTCGGCAGCGTGCAGTCGAAAGCGCTCTGGCAGGCGCTGAGCCTGCTGCCCGGGGCGGCGCTTACGGTGTACGCTCTCTGGCGCTTGATGCCGCCGGGCACGCTCTGGCTGCGGCCGATCTTGCCGGCCGCCATCGCTCTCAAGCTCGCTTCGCATTTCGCGTTTTTCGGAACGGACGCTTTTATTCCTTTCGCACTGCAGGAAGCGCGGGGTGCTTCGATTTTTCTGGCCTCGCTCGCGATCGCGCCGGCCGCTCTTACCTGGGCGACCGCTTCGGTACTGGTCGCCCGCTACAATCAAGGCGGAAAACGCTACGTCTTCTTTGTCGGCGGCGGCTTCGCGGCCCTGGCCGTCGGCATCGCGCTGGCCCTGCCCGTATTGCAGCCTGAGGTTCCGCTGGCCCTGGCGTTTGTGGCGTGGGGCGTGGCCGGCTTCGGGGTCGGCTTCGCCTATCTTTCGCTGAACGCCATCGCCATGCGCGAAACGGACGAAGGCGAAACCGGGGGAGCGGGACGAACAGCCGTCGCGCTCAACATCGCCGATTCGCTGGGCTTCGCCTTCGGCACGACCGCGTCCGGCGCGATTTTATTGCACGCTTCCCGGGCGGGCTTCTCCTCCGCGGAACAATTCGCGACCGCCTGGACCCTGCACCTCGTCGTGGCCTTGCTCTGCGTCCTCGCGGCGCGCCGGCTCCGGCCTCGCTGAGATTCGAGGAGAAAGCGAAGAGCATAGAGGCCGCTCTTATGGATCGATAATCTCGTTTAATTCGCGATCGCGCAGCATCGTCTTCAGGCGCTGGACGAAATCCGCTCCGCTCAAATACGAATGCCCGCGATAGATATCGGCGTAGGCGCGCTCCAGCCAGTCGTCCCAGCGCTCGGCCCGTTCGGCCGCGATCGAACGAATCTCAGGCAGCGACCTGTCCGCGTTCGTAAACCGCAGATGATTCGGTTCAACATAACCGGCGTCGATCGACGCGCAGACTTTGTGTTCGCAACGGCAGGGGTTTTCGGTTCGGACGAGTCCGCACTCCTGGTTCAAGAAATCGACCAGGCACCGCCGGGCGCGCGAAAGCTTCTGCCGGAAATTCTCGCGGCTCATTTCGAAAATCTCGGCCCCCTGCACATCGGTCACGCCGAAGATATATCCCAGAATCACGATCAAACGATCCTCGCGTTTCAGACAGGCGAGCATGCCGGTCATACAACCGACTTCGGTCTCTTCTATTATGACGCCGATGTCGACCGGCAGCTCGCCGCTCGCCGGCAGCTCCGCGTCTTTCAGATTCTCCAGCTCGCGCGCGAAGTCCGGAAAATCCGAAAACAGATCCTCGGACGGACGACGCTTCATGCTTATGACGTGGTTCTTGACTACGCGAAAGAGCCAGGTGCGAAACGAAGCCTCCGCGCGATACGATCCCAAACGCGAGATCATTTTGATCAGGATCTCCTGGGTGACGTCTTCGGCGTCCTTTGGTTCCCAGACCATCTTCAAAGCGACGTTGTAAATCCAGGACTGATGGCGCAGGATCAGGCTGTCGAGAGCTTCCCGATCGCCTTCGAGAATCCGGGCAATCAGCGACTGATCTTCTTCGTCAGCCGCCGATTGATTCTCGCGAAACGGACTGTAGTTGCTCTGCTCTTTCATTCCGTGCGAATCCCGACGCCGATCTTATAACGAAGCGGTCTGCGGTCGCCGATAATCCTGCAGGCGATCCGCGTAGATCGCGTCGCTCACCGCCGCGGCCGTCTTCGCACCCGAAATCTTTTCGAGCAAAACCTGAGCGGCCGCGAAGCTGACCACGCCGCCGTACGATGTAATCAGATTGCCGTCCTGAACGATGCTCTGCCCGCTCTGCGCGTCGACCGCCGGGTACGTCTTTTTGAGCAAGCCGTCGCCTCCCAGATAGGTCGTCGCCCGACGCCCGTCCAGCAAACCGGCGTGTCCGAGTAGAAAAGCGCCAGCGCAATTCGACGCCAGATATTCGACCCGGGCCCCCTGGGTTTGCAGAAATTTCAGCAAATCTTTGTTCGCGAACAGCGGGTCCATAGAATAGCTGCCGGGAACGATCAACACGTCCAGATCCGGCGCGTCGGCGATCGAATAATCGGCGCGAAGCTGTAGTCCTTCGTAAGTAGTGGCCTTGCGATCCGCCGCAACCGAAATCGCAAGCACCTGATATTCGAAATCGGGCTGGTGACTGGCGTGGCCGAAGACTTCGAGCGGTCCGGTCATATCGCTGGTCAGCGCGTCGTCAAAAATCAGCACGCCGATTTTCTTTTTCGCTGCATTGTTCTCGGTCAAATTGCCCTCCTGATTCGGCTCGCTGCAGGCCACGGCCAGGACTGTCGCCAGAATCGACAGATACAGCACCACGGTCCGCGACGCCTGTTTCGAATATGTGTTCGAAATATTTTTCATAGATTATCCTCCGGGAACCAGACCAGGATCCGGCCCCATATAGCGGAGACGCGGCCCAATCGCCGGGTGTGACAGACCGCCGCAAAAAAAATGCGTTCCGGCCGCTTCGATATTCTTACTCTTGTCAGTACATCCGGAGCGAATCCATTCTATGAACAAGCTGAAGCTGCAACTGATCCCTCTGATTTTTGGCGCTCTGTTCGCCACCACAGAACTCATGGGAATCGAAGAACCCGAGTACAAAGTCGTCGAAAAAAACGACGTTTATGAAATTCGCGAATACCTTCCCGTCGTCGCGATTGAAACCGAAGTCGAAGCGAATTTTGAAGACGCCGGCAATCGCGCCTTTCGCCGTCTCTTCAATTATATCGACGGCAACAATCAAAGCCAGGCGAGCATCGCCATGACCGCCCCCGTGACGCAGTCGGCGTCCGAATCGGAAAAGATCGCCATGACCGCGCCGGTTACGCAGAGCGAACGCGACGGCAAGTACGTGGTGCGTTTCATGCTGCCCGCGAAATACACGCTCGAAACGGCGCCGAAACCGAACGATCCCACCGTAGTGGTTACGGAATTGCCCGCGCGTCGCTTCGCGGTGCATACTTATTCGGGAACCTGGGCAAAGAGCGGCTACGACGACGGTCTGGCGAAACTCAAGCAGGCCCTCAATCGCGGCGGAGTCGATTTTGAAGACGCCCCGATCTGGTCGCGTTATAATTCACCGTTCAGCTTGTGGTTCTTGCGGCGCAACGAGATCTGGTTGCCGCTGGCGGACTGATTTCGGTTTTTCGCAGGCGCGAAACCAGAAGAGCGGCGCTCAGTTCAAAGCGTAACGCACCGGAATGATCACCCGAACCGTAATCGCCCGACCGGCCATCAGAGCGGGCCGATATTTTTTCTTGCGAAATACCGCGACCGCCAGCGGTTCTAATCCGTAGCCCAGCCGATTACGCGGGCGGGCCAGCAGGACTTTTCCCGTGTCCGCGATTACAACCTCCATGTGCAGGGTGCCCTCGACGCCGGCCTTTCTGGCTTCGACAGTATAGTCCGGCTTGATTCCGGGAGTCAAATCCACAGGCCGAATCGCGCCGACCCGAAAAGGATTCACCGCAGCCGCGATACGCTCATCGATTTCACGCAGAGCTTCATCGCTCGCCTGAATCTCCCCTTCGGCCGAATCGGCCTCGGCCGCCGCGCGCGTCGCGTCAATTTGAACGGAAGTGAATGCGATATGATCGTAAACCGATCCCTCGCTTCCGGCTGCATGCGACGCTTCGAAACGAACGAAGAGTATCGCCGCGACGTGGATAGAAAGCGAAAACCAGAAGAAAACCGCTCCCCTGTTCCGGTAAACCCAGCGAAACGCCTTTCGCAGGCGCCCATTTTCGAAGCGAAAGCTCATTTGCCTGTGCGCCGTCCTTCTTGCGCAGCAGAGCACGGGGGCGGTTACGGCGAGGTTACGAACTTGAAACGAATCGCGTGTCCGCCGCCTGATATTTGTCAGGCGTTCTAATTCAATCCAAGCCGCGCATAAATCGCGTCGATGTTTCGCAAATAGGGTTCGATCTGAAAGATTTCGTCGATGGCGGCTTCGTCGAGGTGCTTCGCGACTTCGGGATCGGCCTTCATGCGCTTTTGTAAACTCAGCTCGGGATCGGCCCAGACTTCCATACTCGCGGTCTGAACGATTTTATAAGCGTCTTCGCGCTCCATGCCCTGATCCACGAGTCGCAGCATGAGCTTCTGCGAAAATAACAGGCCGCGGGTATGCCACAGCACCCGTTCCATATTCTCGGGATACACGTGCAGGTTTTCGATTACGAAGATCATCTTACCCATGATGTACTCTAAGGCGATGACCGAGTCGGGCACGATGACTCGTTCGGCGGAGCTGTGCGAAATATCGCGTTCATGCCAGAGCGGTTGATCGCGATAGGCGGCCTGCACGTTCGATTGAATCACCCGGGCGAGGCCGCAGACCCGTTCGCAGATTACAGGGTTGCGTTTGTGCGGCATGGCGCTGGACCCCTTCTGGCCCTTTGAAAAAGGTTCTTCGACTTCGCGGCCTTCGCTCTTCTGCAAGAGGCGAATCTCCTGCGCGACCCGCTCCAATCCGCCGGCGATAATTCCGAGCGTGGCCATATAAGCGCTGTGCCGGTCGCGGTTAATGACCTGGGTTGTAATCGGGTCCGCCGTGAGACCCAGACGCTTGCAGACCTCTTCTTCGACGTTGGGATCGATATTCGAAAAGGTACCGACCGCGCCGCTCAGTTTACCGACGGAGATTTCTTTGATCGCGCGTTCCAGACGCTCGCGATCGCGCAAGAGCTCCGCGTAAAAATGCGCCATCTTGAGGCCGAGGGTCGTCGGCTCGCCGTGAATGCCGTGGGTGCGTCCGATCACGACCTGGTTTTTATAACGAACCGCCTGCTTTTTTACGACCGCAATCAGTTGATCGAGGCGGGTCATGAGAATCTCGCCGCTGCGTTTCATCTGCATGCAGAGGGCCGTATCGCCGACGTCCGAACTGGTCAATCCGTAGTGCACCCAGCGACCGGCCGGCCCCACGTTTTCGCGCACATTGGTGAGAAAGGCGATCATGTCGTGCTGGACTTCTTCTTCGATTTCGAGAATGCGCGGAACCTGGAAGTCGGCCTTGCTTTTGATCTGTGCGAGCTCATCGTCGCTGATGACGCCGCGCTCGTTCCACGCTTCGCAGACCGCGACTTCGACTTCGAGCCAGACCCGGAATTTATTTTCGAGAGACCAGATGCCGGCGATTTCGGGGTTGCTGTAGCGTTCAATCATGAGGGAGTATCAGTCCCCGCCAGGCCCGACGCGCGTCAAGTGGAAGATTTCAGTATGCAGCGTCGACGAGCGTTAAAAAAACAAAACGGGCCGCCCTCTCAGCGGCGGCCCGCAGCTCCCGGAGCGCTGCGTACGACGATGACGACTAACGCCAGGCCGCGTCGACGATCGCCCGGCGAAAATCGCCGGCATGCAATACGACCGCCGTGACGTGACTCGCTTCAATCCAGCGCATCTCCGAACCCGGCCAGTGGTCATGCAACGCGCTTACGGAATGCGCGGGAACATAAGCGTCGTGACGTGCGCCGACGAGAATCGCCCACTCCGGCTTGACTGCCGGCGCGAATCTCCGCAGGTCCACGATACCCATCGTATCATTGAGGGCGTCTTTGATCGGCTGCATCATTTCGCGATCCGTACCGTACGGCAGACCGTAGTCCCCGGCAAGCGCCTGCCAGTCGACCTGACCGGTCAGCGCCCCCTGGGTGAAGGCCGGCGCCGGTCCGACGGGCCCGATACAGACCGCCGCGCGCAGCGGCGTTTCGATCATCGACGTAACCGAAGCCGCCATGCTGCCGCCCATGCTCACACCGGTTACGCCCACGCGGTCGTGGCCCTGCTCTTCGAGCCAGCGAACCAGAGCCACGCCTTCGAAAATCGAAGCGCCGTTCATGCGCATCTGATCGCTCACGGTGGGCACCGAGAAATTCTTCTGGGTCTTCGGACGCCGCGGTCCGTAATAGGGATTCATCAAGAGCACCGAGGCGATGCCTTGATCCGCGAGGGCGTTGGCCAGCAGCAGTCGGCGCGGTAAAAAGCTTTCGTCGCCAGTCGCAGCGAAGTGGACGAAGACCGGTGTATCCGTCCCGAAATTCGCGGGGCGTATCATTTCAATCTGCGCGATCTTCGATTCTTCCGGCAGCCAGTCCGCGGCGGGACTGATGAAGCGGCCCTGCTGGCGGGTCACGCCGCCGGAGTCGCCGTCGATCTTCACATCCCATTCCACGGACGCGGGGCCGAGGTCGCGCGGATGCCGATCCGGAATCGTTTGAAGAAACTCGACATCGCCCAGCCCATTCCGATAAAGCTTATCCCTGCTCGAAAAACCGGAGACGAGATGATCGAGCCCGTTATAAAGTCCTGCGATGTTTAACATTACATTTCACCTGATCGACGATCCTTCGATCGCGTGATTATCGTAACGCCGGATAATGGCCGGCAGACGATGCCTGCGGCCGGCGTTAATTCCCGCGCTTCGCTCCAAATACCTGAAACTGGCTGGAACACCGCGCGACCAGTTTGCCGCGGCGATCGAAGGCCTCGACGTCCATGATTAGATTCGTGCGGCTCCGGCTGAGCACCGACGCCCTGCAGCGCAGCGTGTCGCCGGCTTTGATGCCGCGGACGAAGTCGACGTTGAGCGAAAGCGTTACGGCCGCTCCGCCGGTCACGAGAAACGACAGCGGTCCCATGGTATTGTCCATCGCCGCGCAGATGAAGCCCCCCTGCATGCGCCTCATGGGATTGTCGTATTCAGCGCGCACGGGAAAGCGGACCGTCAGCGATTCGCCGGGCACATACTCCTCCATCTCGCCCTGCATTTCCAGAAAGGCCGGCGGCGGCAGCGGCATATCCGGATTCAACGCGCCCGCACCTTCCTCCATAATCCTGACGATCTCTTCCGGATCGGTGATCGTTTGTTTTTCCTGTTTGGTGGATTTTGTCATGAGGGCCTCCCGGAATGTTAATACCGTTCACATCGATAGTTAAAATCAAGCCCAGAATGTTAATCACGGCAACATTTTTTTATTGGCGATTGTCAGAAAAATGCTAAGCTTTGACGTATTATGCCGCGCGCCCTGAAAACAAAAGCCGCTCCGCGCCGGGCCCCCGGCGGCGACAAAAGCTATCATCACGGAGATCTGAAGCAGGCGCTCTTAAAAACGAGCGTCGGCATCATTGAAAAAGAGGGGCTCGGTGGCCTCACGCTCCAGAAGGCTGCCAGACGCCAGGGGGTCAGCGCCGCCGCGGTCTATCGCCACTACGGTTCGAAAGAAGATCTGCTGGCGGCGATTGCAGCGCAGGGTTTCATCTTATTGCGCGACAGCATCCGCGAAACCCTGGCGAATCGTCCGCGGGATACGCGCCAGCTCTTTCGCCGATCCGTATCGAACTATATCGATCTGGCGATCTCGAAGCCGAACCACTACGAACTCATGTTCGGCGGCACGATTCCCGATCAAAGGCTTTACCCGGAACTGGAAGCCGCGGGACGCGAAGCCTTCGACGAATTACTGGCGACCGTGCGTATCTGCCAGAGCGAAGGACTGTTTAAGAAACGCAAACCGATCCTGATGGCCTTCCACGTCTGGAGTCTGATGCACGGTTTCATCATGCTGCACATCGCGAGGCACACTCCGTTTCCGGTGGATCAACCAGGACAACTGGAACGGCTCACAGGTTTGATGGTGCAATTTCTGCGGCGCGGTCTGGAGCGGGGCTGAGCTCCGAATCGATCGCGGCTGGAGCGCCGATGCCGTTCGTGACCGCGGACGGGGACCTGCGACATCGCATGCAATCAAATTTTTCGGCGCTGGCGACCCGCGGGCGAATGAAAAATCGCCAGGCTTTTCTTGACGATCGATCCGGCGGCTGTATATTCCGGTCACGCAAAAGGAGGTGGTCCAAAAATGAAAATTGATTTATCAATGACCGGCGAGGTGGCTGGGCGGTAAGCTGCAGCAACGCTCGATGCAGGAGCTTCGCGGCTTACTGCAATCCAATCAGACCACCGGCCTTCCGTAGTTCCAGGAGTTTGGTCTCTCCACGGGCAACCGACGGGCGATCTTTTTCAGCGATCGCGTGGATTCTTCCGGAATCTCGCGCGCTACTTTAGAAGACAATCGCGGTTCGCAGCAGCTACGGAAGGTTTCTCGTCTTTATCCTGTCTTTTTTTCGGCAAATGCGTGCGACCCGGGTTGTTGTGTGATACATGACGATTCGAGTCAGGCGTAGCGCCCGGAGTCTAATATCATTCGGGGCGTTGCTTGCGCTTTCGGCGTCGACCGCCTTCGGGTCTTTCGCCGGGTGCACGCCCGTCGCCGTCGATGAATGCGTTTCCTATTCTCCGGACTGCGCGGGATGGCTGCTGTACCTGAGCGGCGAGACCGGCGCGCAGTTGGTCGCGGGCGGCCAGAACGGCGTAGCCTTTCAGAGCGTCGACGGCCAGAACTGGTCGCAAATCAGCGGTCTGGACAGTACGCATAGCTTCGGCGCGATCCTGTGGACCGGCAGCGCCTGGATTCTCGCCGGACAGGACACCGGCTTTCAGTACGCGGTGTATCGCTCCGTCGACGGTTTTAGCTGGACTTTGCTTTCGATTACGGCGGCCTGCGAAGGCGCGAATCCTTTTTCGGTGCGGGGCATCGCCCGCTCGGCCGCGAGCGGCCGCATCATCATCGCGACGAACGCGGGCAACACCCAGGCTTGCTTCATTTTTTCTGACGACGACGGCCTGAGCTGGAGCCAGGCTTCCGTCAACGGCACCGTGGCCGCGTCGAGCATTGTGCACGACGGGAGCTTTTTTCTGTACAGCGAAACCAGCGGCGCGGGTCCGCAGGTCTGGCGATCCGCCGACGGCACCGCCTGGGCGCTCGCGCCGGCACCGACTCCGATGGGCACGGCTGGCGGTCTGCAGATTCGTAAGATCTATACGCCGATCGGCACAAACGAAATCTACGTGGCCGGCAGCGGAACCGGCACCGCGCTGGCCGTAACCCGTCACAGCAACAACTCCGGGACCAGTTGGACCAACAACGGACCGAATGTCATGGCGGGTTCCAACACGGATTTTCCGAACGCGATCACCCGCGGAAACGGTGCGCTCGTCGCGCTGGGCGGCAATTGTCGCGCCGACTATACGACCGCCCTGACTTCGCAGGCCTGGATCGGCACGGTGCCGGGAACGACGATGACCGGCTGTACGGGCGCGATCAACTGGAACTCGGTCGTTCACCACCTGGGAAGCTTTTACGCCTCCGGCGGCGGCGGCGAAATCGCATCCTCCGCCACGGGCCAGCCGACGGACTGGAGCATCGCGCAGATCACGTCGACGCCGCTGATCGTAATTCGCGCACGCCAGTAATCGCCTGAAAAATATCGTGTGACGTTCGAGGCGGCCGGGCTTCTGAACTGCATGTACTCTATCATTCGATCTCACTCCCGCCGGGCCCTGGTCCGCCCACTGATCCTGGTCCTGCTCACGACCGCCGCGACGTTCACCAGCGCCTGCCTGGCTGACATGCGGCCGGAAGCGCTGAAAACGCGCGACTCCGCCGCCGACGCCGACCAGGCCCGCGCCATCCTGAACGCAGGCGCCGCGGCCCAGACCGTGGCCGGAAATACTCTGCAGAGCTGGCTCGGCATGCCGGGCGTTCGCGTGCGATTGACCGACGAATGGTTCGGCCTGGCCGATGTGCTGGTGAATAAGTGGCCGCAAAATCCGCAGCACATCGACTTTCGTTTCGTGCCCGGCAAAGACGCGGGCGTGATGAATTTTCTCGACGCGGACGGCGAAGTCACGGGCGAAAGCTGGGGCATTCACGAGTGGAATACCTGGAAGCGCGCGAGCGGCGAGACCTCGGCCGACTATACTCCGGATCCCGTGATCAAATTCAATCTGCCCACGGTTCAGTACTTTCTGGAAATGGCGATGCGACTGCCCGCAGGCGAAATCGTCGACTATGCGGAAACAATCGATGCGGACGGCCTTGAGCTGCACGTCGTGTACATCACCTGGGGAACGTACGGACCCAACTCGAAGATCGACCAGTATGTCGCGTACTTTCGCAAAGACAACGGCCGCCTGCACCACGTCGACTTCACCGTCCGCGACAACTATCCCTTTATTACCGCCGCGGCCTACTATAAAGATTTTCGCGTCGTGCAGGGTTATTATTTCCCGTTCCAGATCGACATCACCGAAGTCGGCGACCCGGAAGCGATTGTACACATCTATACGGTCCAGGACGTCCAGGTGAACGACGCGTTGCCGCGCTCCGCATACGCGGCGGATCCGAACCGCGCGGCCGCCGCAAAATAAGCCCAGAAAAACTCAGAAAAGCTCGTAAGGCTTGTAAAGATCGCAAGGCACTAAAAAAGCTTAGCGGGCGAAAGACGAAACCCGCGATTCAACCGGCCGGCAGCGTATCCAACGGAACGCAGCCGTACGCGTACGCGTCGACGGTGCGTTCGAGAGTTTCGGCGAGGACGCTGGTGGACCAGTAGAAGGGCGCCAGCGGAATCGCCAGCACACTCAAAAATTCGTTGTTGCGTAAATCATAGCGACAGGCGCTCCGCAGGACCCCGCCGCGAAAATGGCGATAGGTCAGTCGATAGTTCACCTGATTGTAAAACGGCACGAGCGTCCCGCTGGCGATGGTCGCGAAAAAATTCAGCAGCCTGAGTCCGCCAGGAGTGGTTTCGGATTCTTCGAGGACGACCTCGAGTGTATCAGGAATGTCGCCGTCCGGCTGGCGCAGGCGGTAGCCGCGCAGCTGGAGTCTTTCGCGCAGATCCGGAATATAACGCTGGTGGTTGCCCCACGCGGTGAATCTCAATGCGATAGCGGACACCTGTCCCGGTTCGATCGCTCCCGGATCGCGCGGTCGCTCACCCGCGCTTCCGACCGGCGCAGGGCTTGCGGCGCGGTCCGCGGTCGCTTCGCTTTCGGGCGGCAACCCGGGGAACGCCGTGCCCGACTCGGTCGTCGCGAAGCTCGCGCACTGCATCGCGAACAGGAGCGGGCAGGCCAGCGTCGCGTTTCGTATCGCCGCCGCGAAAGCAAAACGCGGGCGATTCGCCGTAATCCGGGATATCATTTACGGGCCTCGCTCAGACCGGAGGCGAAGAGGCCGTCCCGGGCCGCGTCCGCCACAAATAGCCGCGCCACCCGGCTCATATCGTATTTCATGTACGCGCTCTCCGACGGTACGACCGCCAGCAGACTCAGCCAGCCGATCGCCACCCACGCGTCGCTTTCATAGACGTATTCTTTTTGCAGCTGACCTTTACGCCAGACCGCGAAAATCACTCTGCGATCCAGATACTGAATCTGCGGTATGACGAAAAAACTCTGACCAAAAGCGATTCCATTTAATTGTCGCAGCACAGTCACCAGCGGTCGATCGAGGATGGGCGCGCCCAGCTCCTTGTTTCCGGGCAACTGTTCGAGAATGATCTGTACGAACCATTCGTCGCCGCCGACTCCCGCTTGCAATCGTTCGAATTGCGCGCTGGCGCCGAGTGTCGCCGCCAGTACATCGCCCGCGCGATTCTCTTCGTTCTGATTCTCCCAGTTTACCATTTCGTACACGACGCTCCCGAAGCGATGCTCCTGGACGTCCTGAGGCGCGTCCTCCTGACCCGACGCGCGAAAGACCACGCACTGGGCGCAGGCCAGACCCAGAAGCGCGAGAAGCAGCCCGCGAATCACAGACGCACCTCAGTGCGATAGAGGCGAAAGCGATCAATACTCTCGGGATAGACCTGCCCCTGAATCAGAGCGGCCGATAAGCCGCGCGATTCGAGATAGGCGCAGGCGCCGCTGTGCAAACCGGCGTCGCCGTTGCTGACCGCGGCCAATCGCGGAGTGGCGCCGTCGCGCTGAATCCTGGCGGTCGCGAGATCCACGACTGAAAATACCATACACCCGCGATACGCCGGCCAGCCCCCCGGCCGCACCGGCGTCGCCACCAGATAGATTTGCCCGGTCGCGCGAATTTGAAAAAGATCGGGGGCGCCGAAGCCGGAGAAATCCCATTCACCGGTCCCGAGCAGTTCCGCGTCGCGCCGATCGTCGAGCAGCGTGCCCGCGTAGCGCCAGTTCCCCGCCGCGGCGGAGACGCCCGCGGCGTTCTCCAGTACAATCAGGCGTCCCGCGTCCGAAGAGTCGCCCGCGGCGCAGCGCAATATCAGAAAGAGGCTTCCGTTCGCCGCAATCACCCCGGGTTCGGTAAAGGCGACGCAGTCGACCAGGTCGCCGTGGGTTTCATTCAACGCGCTGCGCGGGGGACCGCCGTACTTCAACTGGTCAGCCGTGCTCGCTGCGTAACCGCTGCCCACAAAAAGTTTGGTGGCGCGCTGTAGATAAAGCTGCTCGGGATTCGCGGCCGATTTGTGCGCGATCCAGCCGAATTCAAAGCTGCGTTCGCCGTCGATCAACGGATACTGATGCCAGAAGAGCTGCCACCTTTCGCTTCTGGGAGCCTGCGGCACAAAAACCAGAGCGGGCACCTCATGTTGCCAGGTGACGGCCCGTGCGCCGCCGAATAGCTTTGAATCCACGATGCTCTGATCGGGATCGTCGAAGGCCGCGTTCACCCGCTGCGCCAGGCCGACGAAGTTTTCTCCGCCGTCCCGCGAAACCGCCAGGCGCGTCTGTACGACGTGCGGATGTTCGGTCGGCCAGTGATAGGATGGACTGACCGTGGAATAGGCCATATAGATCGGCGTCCGGGTCGCATTCGACTTCACCGACGCAAACGATGGATCGAAAATCCCGAAGGCGCCCGCCGCATTCGTCGGAGCCGGGGCCAGGCGAAATCGCAACCAGCCTGCCGGGATCGCCGGCTCCCCGTCGCGCAATACGCCGGCCTGGCAGGCGGCCGACATCGCGAGCAGACCGAATATCGCGGCAATGCGTCCCGTTCGCGAACGCAACCCCGCCCCGTCATTTTTCGCACGATACTTCGCACCGTCTTGCGGCCGTAGCGGCGACGCGTTGGCGGGCTTCGGGGCAAAGAGACCTTCGACAACCGGGTTCACCCGGACCAGATTGCGGGACCGTCGAGGTCTTTCGAGATCTTTTTTTGACAGGCAGGCTCGCCCCGAACTCATCGATACAGGTCCACCGTGCGCTTCGTTCCCTGAAAGCGACTTCTCGAGTCGCTGAAGAGAGCCGTTCGGCGAAAGCGGTTGACAGCCCCCGGGACGGCGGGCACCGCGATGCATGCTTTTGGATCTTTCGAATCTATCTCCGAACCAGATTTACTATACTTTCATTCAAACGATTATTCCGCGACCGGTCGCGTGGGTGCTTTCAGACAACGGCGGCGACGGCGGCTACAACCTGGCGCCGTTCTCGTACTTCAACGGAGTCTCGAGCAACCCGCCGATCATCATGCTTTCGATCGGCAAAAAGGCCGACGGGACCCGCAAGGACACGCTGGTCAATATCGATGAGCGCGAAGATTTTATCGTTCATATTGCGCACCGCGAACTCGCCCCCCAGGTCACCGCGACCTCCGCCAGCCTGCCGCACGGCCAGTCCGAACTGGAGCAGTTGAATCTGGAGACGACGCCCATCGTCGACGAAAACGGCGCACCCGTTTCGCGGCTGCCCCGCCTGAAAGACGCGCGCATCGCCTTCGTCTGCACGAAAGAACGCATTCTGGAAATCGGCAACACGCCCCAGGGCGTGGTCTTCGGCAACGTGCATCACGTTTACGTCGACGATGCGGTCGCCGAAAATCCCGAGGGCCGATTGGCGGTCGATCCGAAGGCTGTGGATCCCGTCGCACGCATTGGCGGCAACGATTACAGTCTGTTTGGCGAAACCATCACAGTACCGCGGCCAAAATAGAACTCTCTTGAGAACGGAATCGCCACGGATTTCACGGATGCCACGGATAATTGTTGGTTCGGTTTGGGCGAAATTCGGACGGGCGATACTTCTAAAGTATCAGCCCGAACAAAAGACTCTACATCCGTGACATCAGTGCCATCCGTGGCCAAAGTAGAACTCGCTTGAGAACTGAATCGCCACGGATTTTACGGATGCCACGGATAATGGTTGGTTCGATCTGGGCGAGATTCGTGCGAGCGACACTTCTATAGTATCAGCCCGAACAACAGACTCTCCAAATCCGTGACATCAGTGCCATCCGTGGCAAAAATGGAACTCGCTTGAGAACTGAATCGCCACGGATTTCACGGATGCCACGGATAATGGTTGGTTCGATCTGGGCGAGATTCGTGCGGGCGACACTTCTATGGCATCAGCCCGAACAAAAGACTCCCTAAATCCGTGACATCAGTGCCATCCGTGGCAAAAGATCCCTGAAATCCGTGGCCAGAAATCCGCGGCGAACCAATCAGCCCGCGACGGCGACCGGTTTCGCCGAAGGGTCCAGCGCGCGACGCAGGCGGATCAGGTTGCCGGCCAGAATCGCCTCGGAGTCGACGTTGTATTCCTGAGCCAGCTTCAGTCGCTCTTCGCGCGCTTCGCCTTCCAACTTATGCGCGGTCTTCTCCAACAGGAGGCCGATGACCAATCGCGTGGCCGATTGCACGACCTCAAACGAAAGCTCGCCTTTCGCTTCGGCGTTCGGCAGCTCTTTGTAGGTTTCTACGCTTTGTTCAAAATTCGCGCGCAGTTCGGGCAGCAGTCCGGATACGGGAATCTGATCGAACATCTGATCCAGATACTCGCGAAAATTGCCTTTCGCGGACATGCCGGCAGTGATGCCGCCGATGGCCGCGTTGACCTGAATCTGCGTGGTGCCGTCGTAGATATTCGTAATGCGCGCGTCGCGATAGAGGCGCGCGACGTCGTACTCTTCGCAATAACCGGAGCCGCCGAAAACCTGCAGAGCGTCGTAGATCAGCGAATTGCACATTTCGGAGATATAGTACTTCGACATGGGGGTGATCACATTCGCGAATTTCTCCCATTTGCGAATCTGCGCGTCGTTACGAATTTCGCGTTCGGGCGCTTTCGCTTCTTTCATGCGCAGCGCGCGCCAGTGGTAGCGATCCACGCTGGTAGCCGCTTCGATCATCAGCGCGCGCATACCCGCGATTTCGCACTCCATGCGACGCAACATGCGTTTGACGGCGGGAATTTCGGCGATGGGTTTCCCGAATTGAATGCGTTCGCTCGCGTACTTACGCGCTTCGTAAAAAGCGGCGGTCGCCATGCCGGTGCCCTGGGAGGCGACGCTCATCCGCGCGCCGTTCAGCATACCGATTACGTACCGCGAAAGGCCGTGACCTTCTTCGCCGATCAGATGGCCCGGCGCCTTTTCGAAGGCGACTTCGCAGGTGGCGGACGCTTTCAGTCCGAGCTTTTTCTCGAGTCCGGTCACTTCGACATCTTTGCCTTCTACGAGAAAGAAAGACAGGCCCCGCGCGCCGCTGTCCGGACCGCCGGTGCGCGCCAGAATCAACAGCGCGGAGGGATGGCCGTTTACGCCGCAGGCCATCGTCTGAAATCGTTTCGTGCCGGTCAGGAGCCACTGATCGCCGACCTTTTCGGCGCTCGTGCGCACATTCGGCAAATCCGATCCGAAGTCGGGCTCCGAAAGCCCCATCGTAACCGTATATTTTTCGCCGATCAGTTTCGGCAGCCACTCCGCGCACATCTCCGGAGACGCGTACATTTCCATAATAGCGGCGAGATTCACGCTGCCCGCGGCGATCGAAAAGGCCGTGTCCGCGCGATATGCGATTTCAAATGCGAGCGCTTTGACGATGTGCGGCAGCCCCAGCCCCCCGTACTTGCGCTCGAAGCCCACAGGATGCAATCCGGCTTCCTGGAATTTAACGAAGAGCTCTTCGAATACGGGCGGATGCGTCACGACGCCGTTTTCGAATTTCAGTCCTTCGCGATCCATATCCTGAGCGATCTGCGAAATCTCTTTACCGCTGAGTTCGCCGTAGCCGTCCAGGATCTGCTTGTAGTATTCCACCGCTTCATCGACGCTGCCGGGCGCGAAGGCCAGGCGTTCGTCGCCGTTTTCGGCGTACGCTTTCGCGTCGTGAAAGCCGTCTTCGTAGAGTTCGACGATTTCGTTCCAGTCGATGAAGGTGTCTACGTGACGGCGGAGATCGGGATTATCTTCGTAATAGTTGCTGCGGATCATGGGGCGAGCTTGCTCAGGAAGCCGCAAAATGCAACAGGAAAATTTTACTCGGGTAAAGTTTTCGAAACGAAACGAATTGTGTCCTGCGACGGAATCTAAGGCGGAATCGGCGCTTTCGCGATCGGATTATGTCCGGTATTCGCGGCGCAGTTTTTCGAGCCAGAATTCCAGAGCCAGCGCGTCGCCGGCGTTCAGTCCGGACAGCGACAGACGCCGCACGCGCAGGCCCGCGCGCACGTCGGCTTTGATCCGCGCAAGGCCCGATTCCCGCCGGGATTTCGAAGAGCCCGGGCCGCTCGCCTGCGCGGGCAGACCCGTCACGCGTGGATAAAGCTCGTCGTCCGGCAGCAGAATCTCGGGCAGTCCGCCGTACATATCGAAATTATAAAGAGCGCCCGCGGCCTGTCGCAGATCGAATGACGCGCGCGCAACCCAGCCAGCGCCGCGCGTAAAGCCGTACTCCAGCGTCCCCGCGCTTTCCCGGAGTCCGCGCCGATCGAACCAGAGGCCGTACAGCATATATGCGGCGCAGATTCCAATCGCCGCCGCCGGGCCGCCGAGGGCGATTTCGAAAGCGATGTCCGCGCGAAGCAGAAAACCAGCGGCCAGGGTCGCGAGCCCGGTGAGCAGTAAAAGAATCCAGATGGAGGCCCGCAACGCAAGCCGGTCCTGCCAGTAGATCGCGCGCTTGGCGGCTTTCGCGGAAGCACCGTCCTGCTCGAAGCGATCGCCGGGCTCCGGATAATTGCGGTCTTTGCGCCGGCCCTGATCGATGAAATTCTGAACGCGGGCGCCCATTTCGTTCGCCAGCGACCTGCGATTTGTGCGAAAGAGATCCCAATACGCGCCGTTCGTGCGAATCAAACTTACGATCACCCGGCCGCGGCCGCGCATACGTAACGCGACGCGTTCGAAATCCCCGTAGCCCAGCGCGAATCGTCGGCCGTCGCTTTCGAAAATTTCCAATCCGCCTTTGCGATTGTCCAGGACCATCCGGGCGGGCAAGCCGCGAATTTGAATGCGCAGCAATTCGCCCGCCGCGATCAGAATCAGGCCGAAGCCGGAAATCATGACGGGCAGATCGACGCCGCGCACGATCTTGAAATAAAACAGCGACGGCCCCGCGCACAGGGCGACGATGCCCAGAAACAATACAGTCCAGCGAAAGAATACCGGCGCGCGTTCCGGCGTGAACTCCATGCGGTCCACGTCAGCGCTTTTTAATAGATAAGACATATTTCGATTCGAGACTCTATTCGGCTTCGCCGTTCAGGATTTTTTGGGGATCGGCCACCCCAGTTTTTCGAGCACCTGCTTGATATCGCTCCAGACTTCGCGGCGCAGCGGACTGCGATCACCGCCGTTTCGCAAAACATAGCTGGGATGAAAAGTCGGCATCACCGGGATCCCGTTGTATTCGCCCCATTTTCCGCGCAGACGCGTGATTCCCGTAGTCGTATTCAAAATAAACTTAGTGGCAGGACCGCCGAGGGTCACGATCACCTGCGGACGGATCAGCTCGATCTGGCGCCGGAGATAGGGACTGCAGGCCGCGGTTTCGTCGGGTTCCGGCGGCCGATCCCGTTCGAATTTCAGATCCACAGTCGGACGGCACTTGACAATATTCGCGATATACACCCTGGAACGCGGAACGCCCATGCCCTTTTCGATGATGCGCGTCAAAAGCTCGCCCGCACGGCCCACGAAGGGGCGGCCGTTGAGATCCTCCTGGCGGCCCGGGCCTTCGCCGATAAACATCACCCGGGCACCTGGATCGCCTTCGCCGAAGACGGTCTGGGTCCGCGTGCTGTGCAGCCGGCATTGCCGGCAGTCGGCTACGCGGGCCGCCAGCGCTTCCAGTTCCTGGAGCGTTTCGGGCGTGGGCGGTTGAGTTTCGGCGGGCATGAACTTCGAAAAACGAATCCGGCGACGACTGAACTCAGGCGTGCACGAATCCAGGGAAAACGCTCGTACGCGCGCCGGCGATGACAAGAACTAAACGAAGCGCGCCAAGGTCGCGCTCATTCAAAAAAGGCCGCAATTTCGCGGGCGACGGCGGCGTTGCCGTCCCCGAACTGGATTCCCGGCGCGCCTGATTCCGGAATCGACTGCGGCGGCGTCAACTCCCCGGTGATAAAATCCCAGTTCCCGTCGAAAAACTCCGGCAGCGGAATCAATCGATGCGTAAAATGATTTCGCAAATCCCGCAGGAGGCCGGGCGTCTCGGGAAAATCTTCGCGATTCAAGCAGACGAAGGGCGTTCCGGCCCGGGCCACTTCGCAAAAAGTTCCATGGCCGGGTTTGGAAACGATGCGTTCGAGGTGCGGCAGCAGGTCGACCTGACGGATCGCGGGATCGTCGACGATGCGCAGATTCGCAAGCGGCGGAGCGGCTGAATCAAATGTCAAAAAGAAGCGCGCGGGCCTGCGACGGCCGTCAAATTCGGCCAGCCCGGCGTACGGCACGCCGTCCAGCCCCAGACCGCCGAAGCTCAAGAGCACAAGCGGCGTCGCGTCGACGCCGTGCAGCTCCGGCCGATCGTTCAAGTCCAGACGCTCGAAAATTTCTGCGCGCGTCAGTTGCGGGCGCGCGCCGGTCAGGCCGACTTCCGTGATGTCAGGAAAGACGCGGTTCATCGTTTCGCCTTCGCTGAAGGGCGGCCGAAAGAGTCGCTGGCATAGTCCGTAGCTTTCGCCGATACGATCCGCCGCTCGCTCGAAATCGGAAGCGTGCTCTGCGAAACCGCGATAGATAAAATCCCAGCCGAAATTTCCGAGCATCCAGCAATCCACACCTGCGGCGCGCGCCGCGTCCGCCGCCAGCGGAGGAATGTCCGCGAATACCAGCCGCGCTCCCGACGCTTGAATCCAGGCTGCTTCGGCTTCGACGCGGCGAAGGCCTTCCGCTTCCAGATAGAGCGCCCGTACGTCGCGCAGAGTCGCGTCCAGATCCATCGCCAGGAAGTCTTTCTGATGAATGCCGACGTCGAGCGGGCTGTCGCGATATTCGACGCGCACATCGCCCAGCATCGATTGCGCGAATGCTTTCGGCACGCTTGTATTCAATACGATGCGCAGATCGGGCAAACGACGGCCGGCTTCGCGCAACACGCCCAGGCTGCGAGCGGCGTGACCGAAGCCGTGATTCGTGATGATCGCATAAAGGGTCGCCGGTTGCATTCCGGAAACACAGCGCCGCCACCGCGCCTCCACGGCGACAAAAAATAAAGGCTCTCCGAATTACCTCCGGAGAGCCTTTACAGCCAATAGGAGAATCGTAAGCCCGGATACCGGGCAATGATTTTGAATTGTACCGGCCGGCTCTCAGCCCGCCAGCCAGCCTTCGAAAGCAAGACCGCAGAGCAGACCGATCAACGCCGCCACGCCCCAGGCGATTTTATGCGTCATCGGACTCGCCAGCAGCCAGTCCTTCGCGTTGAAATCGCGCGACTGCCGGAGTTCCACGAGTGAAATATCCTGGCCCGGGAAGACCAGCAGCCCCAGGCCGATCAAGAAAAGCCCCGGCCCCGCGACGGCGAGTTTCGGCAGAAAATATCCGCCGTCCATCGCCATCGAATAATTCAGAAAAATGAAAAACCCGCCCAGTGCCAGAAACATGATTCCCGCTACTCTTCCAAAGTTCATAGTCGCGCTCCCGCAGTTCGATAGTCCGTAAATAGTTTCGATCGCCAGAGCATGGTCAGGCACCCCCGGCCCACCAGAGCAACAGCCAGCCGAAAGCCGCGGCGCCCAGGCCGGACGCGACCTTGATTCCGAGATCAAAGGCGAAGGATTTATTCCGGTCCAGACGGCCGTCGATGGCGCTCTGCGAATCCGGGTCGGTATAGACTTTCTTTGAAAGATGCGTGCCCGCCTGCCCTGCCAGAGCCAGCAGCAGGAATAACCCATAGTAGGCCGCTCCGACTAACCCGAGCATTATGAATAGATAGCCAATGAGTACCATAGTTGCACCTCAAAGCGATAGACAAAGGTTTCGCGCGCGTCACTGCGACATCTCGACCTGGTGTTCTTTCGATCGCACGTTCAGACTTGCACACGAATGAGGGTCCGTCCATCCCCGCTAGAGGTAGGAAAGCGCTACGGGTGCAACTGATTCCCCTGCAAGGACCTGTGGTTCCCCGGGGCCTTGAAAAACAACGATAGTACTTGCGCAGCCGGCGGGCGCGGAATTGAAGTTCACGAAACAGGGTGCATCGAACCTACCCGGACGGGGGATATGCAGAACTCGAACAACATGAGTTCATCCGCTATGACAGGAAATAACGAAAAGAGTCTGAGCGTCGGATTAGTCGAAAACGACGCGCATTTTCGCGAGCAAATGGAACCGGCGCTCGCCGCGGCTCCCGGAGTCGCGCGGGTCTATCAGTGGGAATCGGCGGAGGTTTTCTGGCGCGACCCGAACGGTCTGCAGCTCGACCTGCTTTTTCTCGACGTCATGCTGCCCAATATGAGCGGCGTGGAGCTCGCCCGGCATCTCTCGCAGCGCAATCCTGAAATCGCCGTGGTTATGCTTACCAATCTGAATTCGGACGAGATGATCTTCGAAGCTCTGCGCAACGGCGCCGTCGGTTATCTGCTGAAGTCCGAGGTCGAAGACATTGGCCGGGTCATCGAAACGGTTTCCCGCGGAGGGGGCATCATTACGCCCACGATCGCGTTTCGCGTGCTTTCCAGTTTTAAGAAAGGCGCGAGCCCCACGACGCCGCAACTCACGGAACGCGAACGCGCGATACTGGATCATATGGTCTGCGGACGAACCACCGCCCGGGTGGCCGAATTGCTTGGAGTGAGCCGTTTTACGGTTCAGGATCACGTAAAAAATATCTATAAAAAGCTGAACGTTCACACCAGGGCGGCGATGGTAAAACGAGCAGCGGAGCTGAATCTATTCTCATGATAACCATGGCAAACAGTACTCGCATCGGAATCGTAGACGACGATCCCGCTCATCGCGAACATCTTCGAGAGTTGCTCGAGTCCGACGGGCGCTTCGCACGGATCGCCACCTGGGAATCCGCAGAGGCCTGCCTGGCGGATCCGGAGCGCCACGAACTGAATGCGATTCTGATCGACATCGGGTTGCCGGGAGTCTGCGGCGTGTCTCTGTGCGAAGAGCTATGCAATACCCGCCCGGAACTCTCCGTTTTGATGCTGACCAGCTACGGTGATTCCGACACGATCTTTCGCGCCATTCGAGCCGGCGCGATCGGCTATATCTTAAAATCGGAACCGGAGAATATAGCGATGGCCCTCGTTCAGGCCCTTAACGGCGGTTCGCCCATGAGCCCCTCGGTGGCGCTGCGGGTGATTCGTTATTTCCAGCGACCGAAGCTCCCCACGAACGGAGATGACGCGAACCCCGAAGCGGTGGCCCTGTCAATGCGCGAGCTGGACATACTGCGAATGATCGCCGCCGGCGCGACAAATCCGAAGATCGCAAATGTACTGCATCTTTCCGTTAACACAATAAAATATCACGTTAAAAACATATACGCCAAGCTGCACGTCCATAATCGAGCCGCACTCATGCAAACCGCCGTACGTCGCGGCATTGTGTAGGCTTTTATGTATCTAAAGACTCAGGCTCGAATCATCGGCGCGGCCATGATCTTCGCCGGATGCTCCGCCGCCACGCAAGCGCCCCTGGCGACGGACGGTCGACTGGAGCTGAGCGCGTACGACTTCGACCGGGACGGCATCGCCCATCTGGACGGCGAGTGGGTGTTTTTTCCGAACCGCTTTGTTACGGAGTCGGAGGCCGCGAAAGCGTTTTCAACGGCGCATCGAATTCAGGTCCCGTCCGTCTGGCGATTGCCGTCGGCGCACAATCCCCGGGACCCGACGGCCACTTCGCCTTTCGGCATCGGCACTTATTATCTGAAAGTCGATCTGCCGCCCGACCTGGCGGCGCTCTCCCTGTCGATTCGGAACGCGGGCGGAGCCTATCGACTGTACATTAACGGCGAACAGCGGCTGAGTATGGGACACGCGGCCGCCACGCGCTCCCAAACCCGACACGCGGCCCGGCCGGCCCGAATATTGATCCGCAATCCCGGACCGGCGATTTCGCTCCGAATCGAAATGGCCAATCATACCATGCGCAACGCGGGCCTCTTCCAGAGCCTGTCGTTGGGCGACCCCCGGCAAATCGACCGCCAGGCGCAATTGCGCGCCTGGTACGATATCTATCTCGCCGGAAGCTTCCTCTTGTTCGGACTCGCCTATTTCGTATTGCACGCGTTCTGGCGGACAGACCCGCGCGGCATCTATTTCGGCGCCTTTTATCTCAGTCTCGTCGCGGCGATACTCGTGAGTAACGAACGCGTGATTTACGTTTTGTGGCCGGAATTCGACTGGCTGCTGGGCCATCGAATCAAAGCCGCCAGTCATTTCCTCTGCAATTTCTTCTATTTCACCTACTTGCGATGTCTATTTCCACAGGAATTTCGCCGGACCCACGCCTGGCTGGCCGGCGCCTATTCGGCGTTGCTTTTATGTCTGGTGATGATCGTCTTTACGGCGCCGCCCTCGGCGTTCGCCCACGCGATTGACGTCTGGTTCATCACTATGGTGCCGGCGATGATCTGGTGGTACGAACGCGTGATCCAGGCGGTCAGGCGCAAACGCGAGGGGGCGATCCAGGCCCTGCTTTCCCTGATCATCTTGAGCGCAACCGGGGTCTTCGTCGGCCTGACGATCTATTTCGGCTTCAATCGACTGCCCGTCGGACAGTTCGGAATCGGAGTCTTTCTGATCAGTCAGACCCTGCTCTTTGTACACCGGTATGTGAATATGTCGAAAGCGACGGCGGCGTTTAACCGGGAATTGAACCGGAAAAACCAGAAACTGATTTCCCTCGACCGCATCAAAGACGAATTCCTGGCCAACACCTCCCACGAGTTACGCTCGCCGCTCCAGGGCATCATCGGTATCGCGGACTCATTACGAAGCGGCGTGGGCGGGCCCGTCACACCCGAGACTTCACGACAGCTCGGACATATCGTACGCAGCGCCCGCCGGCTGACGAAACTCGTAAACGACCTGCTTGATTTTTCGAAGCTGCGTAACCGCGAAATCCAGACTACTTCGCTCCGGCGCGGCGCCGTAGATCTGCGATCGGTAACTGCGACGGTCCTGGAGTTAAGCTCCGCCGGACTTGACGGCTGGCTGGAAATCCAGAACGAGGTGCCCGCGGACCTGCCGGGGGTCTACGCCGACGAAGACCGGCTGTTTCAGATTCTGCACAATCTCGTCGACAACGCCATCAAATTTACAAATCGCGGCGTGATTCGCGTCGGCGCAAGCGTCGATGTCGATGGCGCAGCGGTTTTGATCACCGTCCGCGATACGGGTATCGGTATCGCTCCGGAAAATCTCGCCAGGATCTTTTCCCCGTTCGAACAAGTCGACGGAGGCGTAAGTCGATCGCGCGGCGGCACCGGAATCGGTCTTTCGATCACGAAGGCGCTTATAGAACTACAGGAAGGTTCGATTCGCGTGGAGTCCAAACCCGGGAAAGGCTCGTGTTTCCTCGTCCGCCTGCCTCTGGCGGCCCCATCGACGAACGGTCGCACACCGGACAATCGCGCCCCCGCCGCGCCGAGCGCCGACACGGCTGCGATTCAGGCCGAAGCGACCCCGGTCACATCGGAGCATGAAAATCACGACGGGCCGCACGATGGCGAGCCCACGCGCATTCTGATCGTGGACGACGAACCCGTAATCAGCCAGGTGCTGCATAATTTTATAACCCTGGCCGGCCACGAAGCGGTGGAAGTCGCCGACGGTGAAACCGCTTTGCAGCTGCTGCGCATCGATCCCGATTTCGACGCCGTGATTCTCGACGTGATGATGCCGCGGATGTCGGGCTACGAAGTGGCGCGCGAAATTCGCCGGCTGCGTAGCCCGCTGGATCTGCCGATCCTGATGGCCACCGCCCGGGATCGCAACGAGGACCTGGTGGCCGCCCTGAACGCGGGCGCCAACGACTATCTCGTCAAACCCATCGAACGCGAAGAGTTACTCTTGCGATTGGGCAATCTATTGCAAATGAGCACCGCGCACAAAAATGAGAACCGTTTCAAGCGATCGCTGCAGGAAGCGATCAAGTCGGAGCGCAAACGACTGAACGCGAATCTGCACGATCACCTCGGCGCGCAGCTGGTGGATCTGCGTTTTCTTTCGCGCCAGCTGTTGGACGCGCGCGGCGACGATCCCGGTTTGATGCGCAGACTGCACGACGAAATTCAAAAGGCTTCGGCGGCGCTCCGAGAACAGATGCTGTTCAGCGAAGACCTGGACTTGCTTTCCGAAAATTTTTCCGAAGGCATCAACCTCATTCTGCTGCGCCGTTATATCGGCGCCAACCGCGAGCTGAACTTCGTATGGGCGGGCCGCGAACACCTCGACAGCCGACTCACCGACGAAAGCAGCGCGACGCTGTATGCGATTATTAAAGAAATATCGACGAACGATTTGAAGTACGGCCGGGGCGTGCCTCACTGGAGCTTCACCGTGGACCACACAGGACTGCGCATGGTGCTCGCGAGCGAAACGAGCTATAGCCTCTCAGACCACGGCAGCGGACGCGGGACTCAGAATATCGTCAGTCGTTCCGCCGAACTCGGAGGCCGCGTGTCTTTCGCGCTCGATAACGACCATATTCGCATCGAACTCGATATTCCGCTGCCGGAGGGGCCCCACTCGACCGCCGGCGCGAACGAATTCAGCTCAGATGCGCGGGCGTTCGAATAAAACCGCGATACACGTGCACCGCCTCGTCGAGTGAATCCACGAGATGTACGGAACCGAGCAGCTTTTCGCCGACCATATTTTCGCGCACGGCCTGATTCAGAAAATCAACGATCGGCCGCCAGTACTCCCGGCCGACGAACACGTACGGCGCGTTCTGGTGAATTCCCAGCTTTAAATTGCAGAGCTCAATACCGACTTCTTCGAGAGTACCCACGCCGCCTGGGAAAAAAATCGGAAAACGCGCGATGCTGAAATTCTTCTGACGCACGTGACGACAGTACTCGTCGAAGTACATAAATACGTCGCTGAAATTGTTCAGCGTCTGTGGATTCTCCGTGAACTCCGTTGAAAGCGCGCTGCTGACGGAAAGCACGCCCGCTTCCTGGGCCTTGCGATTCACGGCTTCCATCAGGCGCGGGCCGCCGCCGGTCACCACGCCGATTTCGCCGAAGAGATCTCGCAGCTCGTTGAAAAACGCGGGCAATTCCGCGATCGTCGCCTCGTCCACGACCGCGCTGGAACCGTAGCAGGCGAAAAAGGTCGCCGCCTGAAAGCGCTCGATCAATTCGGACGGCATAAAAAAACCGCAGTCGTCCCGCATGACGTATTCGGTGATCAACGTCTGCCGTAGCCAGAAGCAGCGAATTCCGAGATTGTAAAAATTCTTGAGCCGCGAAATATCGAATTCAGAGAAGAACGGATCGTTGCGCTGCGACGCCTTGCGAAACAGGAGCCCCGCGATTTTGTCGTAATTGGTGTCGATCTTCGAGCAGATGTCCCAGCGCGGAAAATAATACGAAAGCAAGAATCCGTTGGCGCGAATATAGCCGTCGTGAATTTCTTCGAGGATATCGTATTCAGGACAATCCCGCAGCCGCAGATCGCCCCGGTCCCTGGTGCGTATGGTCGAATCGGAGATCGTGGTGTATTTGATCTCCTCGAGTTTTTCCAGTTCATCCGCGTCGACGATAAAGGCGGCGTGCTTGACCCGCTTGCCGTTGGCCAGACTGGTACCGACCAGCGTGCGATCCATCCAGCCCGCCAGATCGGAAGCCGGCGCAAGCAATTCGGACATGCGAATCGTCGCGGGAATCTGCACGGAACACCTGCGACGTTCCGGCCGGTAAACTTCGATGGCCACTCCGTCGAAACTCAATTCGCGATCGGACTGATTAAACACCTCGATCATTTGCCGCGTGTTGGTTTCGTTGTAGCTTAACGGATCGAAGAGCCGCGCGCTGGCGTGTCTGAGTTCGGGAACGATTTCGCCGTTCAAAGTCAGGCCGGATATATAGGCGAAGTGTTCGCGCACGCGAAAGAGCGGCATCTGACTGAGCACCCAGCCGGCGGCCGGTACGCGAAGCGGCACATCGCGATGATGCGTTTTCCGGAAAAAATCAAGATCCCGGCGCGTGCCCTGATTCAAGAGATAGCGCAGCTGATCGGAATTCGGAAGGTTTTTCGTATAATATTCGTACTCAATATGGTCGACCGGAACGATGATCGAATCCCCGGGACCGCGAAAGAGCTCGTTGACTTCGATCAGCGGCGGCGCCGAGTTATAAACGTTCTGCAGAATCTGTTCGTACGGCAATCTGCGCTTGCGCGCGAGCATGAACAGTTTTCCCAGGCGTACCTTATCGTGATTGCGGCTTACGAATTCGAGCACGGCGGCGGCCACACCCTGCCCCCGGGCGTGCCCCAGCGTCACTGTAATCTCCAGCCGATGCGTGGTTCCCGGCGGGCGTTCAATGCTGGTCAGCTCGCAATCCAGGCCCATCTGACACAGACGGCTGCGCATGATAAAGTCCACGGGCTCCTCGCTCATTTCGTCGAGGAAGCGTTGCGAAACGTCTTCGAAAACGACCACCGCCTGAAGCGAATCGTTCTTTTTCGAGACGGCCCATACGAAGCCGTCTTCGGTGATCATATTATCGTAAGGATAGATGCTGCTGCGCATAATTCAGAAGGTAAACCTGGCGATGGCCGCGAGTAAATCGGATTTTCTAACGGGCTTGCTTAAATGTCCGTCGCAGCCTGCCGCCAGGCTTTCGGTCACCGCTTCTTTCATGGCGTGCGCGGTGAGCGCGATGATCGGCACCCGCGGATTATCGCGGCCTTGCTGCTGTTGCCCCTCTTCCCGGGCGCTTTCCAGTGCGCGAATGCGCCGAGTCGCTTCGTAGCCGTCGAGCACCGGCATCTGGACGTCCATCAATACCAGATCGTAAGCCCCGGAGCGGAAGCTTTCGACGCCCTCGGCCCCGTTCACGGCGAAGTCGAGCCGCCAGCCCGTCCCTTTCAGAAAGGCTTCGATCAGCGCTCGATTGTCCGAATTGTCTTCGACGACGAGTATACGCAGCCCGCTCGTCGCCGCTGGCAATGCGAGGTCCGGAGAGACGGCCTCAGATCTGGCGGGCTCGGGCGTTGCGACAGTGACATCGCGGTCTGCGGAATTCGCGCGCGCTGCATCGCTCCGACCGCTCTGTTCGACGGACGCGCGCTCGGCGCCGGGGCCGGCCAGCGGCAGCGCGAAAAAGAAACGGCTGCCGGTCTCCGCGTCGCTTTGCAGTGCAAGCCGACCGCCCAGCAATTCGGTCAGTTGCCGGCTGATCGCGAGACCGAGGCCTGTGCCGCCGAAGCGGCGCGTGCTGGACGAATCCGCCTGAACGAAAGCTTCGAAGATCAATACCTGTTGATCGGGCGCGATGCCAGGCCCCGTATCGCTGACCTCGTAAAGCACACGATCGCCGTTCGCGTCGATTGCGAGTCGCACGTGGCCCCGCTCCGTAAATTTAATCGCATTACCGACTAAATTTACCAGAATTTGCCGCAGCCGCGCCCCGTCGGATCGAACGGCGATCGGCGTATCCTGCGCGATATCGAGCTTGAGCTCCAGGCCTTTATCCCGGGCCGTCGCGCGAAACATATCGACCACGCCTCTGGCGATTTCGCGTACGTCGACCGGAGCGAAATTCAGCTCGATGCGCCCGGCTTCGATTCTCGAAAGATCGAGAATATCGTCGATCAAAGCCATCAGGGTTTCGCCGGCGCCGCGCAGGATCGAAAGGTACTTCTGCTGTTCTTGATCGCGAGCAGGCGTCTTCGGATCGCCGATCATTTCCGCCATTCCCAGAATCGCGTTCATCGGCGTGCGAATCTCATGACTCATATTCGCCAGGAATTCGCTCTTCGATCGATTCGCGTTTTCCGCCTGGACTCTGGCACGATCCAGGTCCGCGGTTCTCAGGCGAACTTTCTTTTCCAGAGCCGCGTTCAAGCCCGCGAGCTGACGACGCAGCATATTGATTTGATCGGCCAGACCGAACGACAATAAAATCGACGCGAGTACCCAGCCGACGGCGTAACTGTATTCGTTGAGCGCGCTCGCCGCGATAAAACCGAAGGTCTGCAGAAAATTCAGAGCCGCGCCGAAAAAGAGCACGAACATGGCCGCCAGCGCGATGCGGGCTTCGCGGGAGCGCTTGCGAACCGCCAGATACGGCACCGCGATCAAAACGCAGATCACAATGCCGATGTTATTCAGCGCGGAAACCGTTACGATACTATAACGGTAGTCTATGAAAAACGCAGCCGTTACGGCGAGCGCCAGGGCCGTCAGAAAAAATAGATACACCCGATCCCAGAATAATGAGTGCGATTTAAGTCGCAGGAAGCTGCGGCCGAATTGCAGCAGGGTAACTCCCAGCAGCCCGAGTGATATCGGTATCGAATGATTGGTCCACCACACCGAATGCGGCCAGAAGTACTGGGCCGCCACTCCGCTCATCCCGCTTACGAAAATCAAAAGAAAGAAACTATGCGCCACGAAATAGCCGTGGCTGGCGCTGCGCATGGTCACGGCGATAAATAAATTATAGAGCAGCACCGCCAGAATCAAGCCGTAGTACAGCCAGACGAAAGCCGCGGCGCCTTCGTCGAAGCGGCGAAAGCTTTCCGGATCCGCGGCGGACAGCACGATGTTGAGCGAGCTGGAAGACTCGAAGCGCAAATAATAGGTTCCGGAAAAACGCGGCGGCGTTTGAATCGAAAAAACGAGCGAGCGGTGCGGAACCGGTCGTTCTACGAAGGGAATTCCGTCGCCCGAACGCGTTCGCTTCCATTTAGAATCAGCGGCGCCGTCACCAACCGCATTCGAGGCGGCGGGTTCATACAGAACCAGCGAGTCGATCAGCGGATAGGACTGCTGCAGAAACCAGACAACGGGCCCGGCGGTGTCGTTACGAACCTTCAACCGAATCCAGTAGGCGGCGTCCGAAAAGCCGAAGGCCGGATTTCGCCCACCAGTCGGTGATCGCCAGTTTTCACTCCGGCTCATTTCCGCGATCGTACGGGCTGCAGTCGGGTCGACCGCGTACTCGAGGTATGCGGCCAGCTCCTTTCGCGCGGGCAGAGCGCTCAGACGCAACGGCCCTTTAGCGGCAGTCGTTGCGGGGTCGGTATCCGGAGCGGTCGAGCTGGACTGCTCGGCCGTCATGGGCTGAGCGCGCGGCGCGCTCGCGAAAGGCAATAGCAAGCAGGCGAAACTGAACAGCGCGACGGTCCGAGCGGAAATGCGCGCGCAGCGGCCGCGCCGACCATCGACGAAGGGAATACTGCGCCCGGAATTTTTCATTAGCTTAGAGGTTCGACAGAAATTGATCCAGCTTCGCGTAAATTCCGCCAAACGCACCGTTTGAGAGCGCGAGCACCACATCTCCGTTGCCGGGCGTGCTGCGAAATGACTTACGAAATTTTCCGAAGAGCGCGTCGGCGTCCTTACCGAATTCGACGACGGAACGCGGAGCCGGTCGCGGAGATCGCCCCGAATTTTTTGCCGATTTTTTCGCAGAGTTTTTCGACGACCGACTGGCGCCCGCAGACTTCTCGCGAATGTCCGCGACCAGGGCCCGCACGTCCAGACGCTCGGCCGCCGGAACTTTCTTTTTATTGAAAACATCCGCGAGATACACGTTGTGCGCCTTACGAAAAGCGGAGGCGTAGCGCCGTTGAAAAATATTGCGATGACTGGTCGCGCTGCGCGGCTCGAATAGAACGTGCAGAGTACGACCCGCATAGGCTTCGCGCACCGCCGCGATAGTCGCGGCGACAGCGGTGGGATGATGCGCGAAATCTTCGATGAAAGTCAGGGGCGCGCCGGTTTTTTGAGTAGCGGCGACGTCCAGACGAATTTGCTGGCGCCGCAGGACGCCCGGGAAATCCGCAAGTGCGCCGATCAGCGCCGCGTCGTCCACGCCGGCCCGTCTGGCGACCAGGCTCGCGGCCAGAGCGTTCGCGGTATTGTATTCCCCGAGCAGCGCGAAACGATCCACGCGACCCGGGCAATCGAAATCCACCCGGCGCCCGTCGCGACGAAACGAAAACAGACCGCCGGCCATACGCAGCCCCGCGCGCCCCGAACCGGAACGCATCGACTTTTTAACGTAGCCCGGCGGCGCGTACCACTGTACTTCCGAATAATCATATCCCGCGAGGGTTTCGCGTACGCCTTTATCGCCCGCGCAGGCGACGACCAGGCCGGCGGAGGGTACCAATCGCAACAATCGCTCGAAGCTGCGCCGGTACATCTTTTCGTTTTCGTAAATATCGGCGTGATCGAATTCGATCGAGGTCAGCACAAGATAACGCGGTCGATAATGCAAAAATTTTGCGGACTTGTCGAAGAACGCGGTATCGTATTCGTCGCCTTCGATTACGAAATATGGGCTTTCCGGCGAAACCCGCCAGCCGTCCATGCCGTCGCCGCGCACGCCCCCGGCGAAGAGTCCCGGAGCGACGCCGCCGGCCGCCAGTAGATGGTCGATCAAGAAAGTGGTCGTGGTTTTGCCGTGCGTGCCGGCGACCACGATCACTTCTTTGTCTTTCAGATAGAATTCGCTCAGGGCCGCGGCCATGCTCATATAAGGCACGCGTTCGTTTAATACATATTCGACTTCGGCGTTGCCGCGCGAAATCGCGTTACCGATGACGACCAGATCGACGTTCGCCCCCCCGCCGTTTTTGCCCCGAATATTGCGCTCGTCAAAGCGACGCACGGGGATGCCCCATTCGCGCAGTTTATCGGACATGGGCGGATAGAGCGGGCCGTCGGAACCTGTTACGGTGTGACCGCTCTCTTTCAGCATCGCGGCGAGGTTGCCCATCGCGACGCCGCCGACTCCTGTAAGATGAATATGCATGCAGGTTTGGGAATTAGAGCAAGTCTTTGATAAAACGCAAATTGCGCATGAGATTGCCGAGTAAAGTCAACAACGCGAGAGGGGCGACGCCCAACAGCGCGGCGTTGATCATATATACCAGCACGCGCGCCCGACTGCTGGAATAGAGGGCCGCGGTCGTTTCAATGGAAATCCAGAGACAGTAGCACAGAGCCACGAGCAGCATGAGAAAGCCCGCCAGCGGATGCAGGAAAAAAAATACGCCCGTCGCGGAAAGCGGCAGATGCAAAAACAGCGCGACGTTTTTCACTTTCGCTTCGTCCGGCGCGCCGTCCATACGCGGATGCTGCGCGAAGCGCGAAATCTGGTCGAAGAGAACGGCGAAGGCGAGCGCGCCGAGCACGAGCACGAGCGGCGCGACGACGTGCAAGAACAACGAAAAACGCCCCGCGCCGAGATGAACCGCGGGACACAGGCCCCCCGCCAGCGGAAAGATCGCGAGCAGCGGCGCATGGAATCTGACGAAAGTACTCAGCGCGCTGGCCTGAGTGTTCTCGCGCAGGAATTCCCGGGCCGCCGACTCCGGCTGACGAAAGATGGCCGCCAGCCAGCGCGTCGACGCGGAAAAAATGTTTTGAACGTCGCTCACAGCAATCCCGGGAATTCCGAATGACGCAAGACTCAGCCGAGTTTTGCGACCGCGTCCAGAACCTGATCGTACTTCGGCTCTTCCGCAATTTCCGGAACGAGTTCGCTGTAGACGACCTTATCGTTCTTATCGACGACGAAGACCGCGCGCGCCGAGAGTCCGGCCAGGGGGCCTTCCGCCAGGTGCGTGCCGTACGCTTTCGAAAAACTGAAATCGCGATACTGCGAACCGGTGACCACGTCGGACAGACCTTCGGTCGAACAAAAACGTTTCATTGCGAAAGGCAGATCGCCGGATACAACGATCACCGCGGTGTCTTTCATCGAAGAAGCCTTCTGGTTGAATTCGCGGGTCTCTTTTTGACAGACCGGGGTGTCGAGACTGGGGACTGCTACGAGAACTTTGTTTTTGCCGGCGAAATCTTTGAGGCCGACCTCGGACATATCGTCCTTCACGACTTTAAAATCGGGAGCGGCGTCGCCGACTTTCGGCATTTCGCCTGCTAACTGAAAGGGATTGCCTTTCAGAGTTACCTGGGCCATATTCTTACTCCTGTATGCACCTTACTCCGGGTATACACGCCGCCGCGCATCGGCCGTGTCAAGGGATACTCGCGCGCGCCACCGGGACGCCGCGTTCCCACGACAAAGCGGGGCCGCGGTCGGTTCGCAAAAACACTTGCCGCCCGCCCGGCTCTGGTCCAGGCTCCAATCCGTGCGACCGCTTCTGGGCATTGCCGCGTATCTGCTGCAAATTCTGGCGTTTCTGAGCCTGTGTCTGGCGGTGCTGCCGGTACTCTATCCGCTGGTAACCGGTCTGGGGCTGAGCGTCTTTCTGCTCTCGCTGCTGGTCATCGCGCTGTACCCCGTGAACGCGGGAACACCCGGCTCCGAAATCAAACCGACCGAAGCCGCGGCCACAGGCAGTCCGGAACCGCGACGCTTCAGTCGAGAATGGCTCGCACGCCGCGGCACCACCCGACGCGCCTGGCGCGCCGCCCGCTTCAGCCTGCTCGCGGTGGGCCTGGTGCTGATTCTGTATACGGCGATGCGTTTGCATTCGCGACTCTATTACGAAGAGCCGCTGAATCGGGAACTGGATCCGCTGCGCGAAGCATTTCGCGCGGAAGCTCCGGCCCAATAATTCAGGAACCCTATGAACATAGTAATATTCACCGACAGCTTTCTACCCAAGATCGACGGAGTCGGCATCTCCGTCGGCAATTTCTCGCGCTTGCTGTCCGCGCGCGGCCACAACTTCGTCGTGTGCGCTCCGGAGTACGAAAAAAATGAAACCGTCGATATTGCGCCGAACGTGCACATCGTACGCTTTCGCAACGCCGGACTGCCCTCGTATCCCGACGTGAAGGTAGTCCTGCCGTCGCAAAAACGGATCGCGAAAGCGATGTCGATTTTTAAGCCGGACTTGATTCATATCCAGACGCCCGGACTGCTCGGACAGTACGGCGTGCTCGCCTCGAAGATGTACGGCGTACCGCTGGTGGGCACCTATCATACGCTGGTCTCGGAGCAGGACACTTATGTTTCGCTCTATCGTTTGCTGAAAGTCGATGCCCTGCTGGATTTTTTCGCATCCGATAAGAAAGTCAAAAAACGCCTGGATAAAATCGAACGCAAGAAAGAGAAGAGCCTGAAAAAAACGATTATTCTGAAGCTCTGCAACGGACTCTATGAAACCGGCCGGCTGATCATCACTCCCAGCCATCTGATCAAAGAGGAGCTGGAGCGCGAAGGAGTACAAAAGCCGATCGAAGTCGTGTCGAATGGCATGGACCTGACCCGCTTCACGGCCCAGCCGCGCAAGGCCCCCGGCCAGCCGCCGCGCTTTTTGCACGTCGGCCGCATTTCATACGAAAAAAACTGCGACGTCATCTTAAAGGCGTTCGCGCTCATCCTGGAGAAAGTACCGGGCGCGACGCTCGATATCTACGGCGACGGCCCGGCGCTCACCTCGCTGAAAATTCACGCCAACCAGCTGGGCATCGAAAGCAACGTCGTCTTTCACGGCTTCGTCGACCACGCGAGCCTGCCCAATGTCTATCCGCGCTATGACTTGTTCTTAACCGCTTCGACGATGGAAACCCAGGGGCTGGTCGTGCTCGAAGCGGCCGCCTGCGGCTTGCCCTGCATCGGCGTGGACGCCTTCGCGCTGCCGGAACTGATCCAGCACAACCGCAACGGTTATATCGTCGAGCCCTTCGACCACATCAGCCTGGCCGAACGCACTCTGGAATTGCTGAACCAGCCGGATACCTACCATCGCTTTTCGAAACAGAGCCTGGAGATTGCGCAGGACCACGAAATCAACAAATGCGCCGACCGAATGGAAGCCGTGTATCGCATGGTGGTCAACGGGCAGCTCTAGCATTGGGTGAAACCCAATGCGCGGTAGAATGCGAAGCATACGCAAGTCGGCCGCAGGCAGACCGATTAGCATTCGTTGAGGCCAACGGCCTCGACGAATGCGCAAGTCCGCGCGATCATTTTCGCTCGCGACTGAGATTACGTAACAGCGCCTGGCGCAGATCGTCGGGACGAAACGGCTTCGCCACATAATCGTCCATGCCGGCGACGAAAGCCTGTTCGCGCTCTTCGGGAAGCGACGCCGCCGTGAGCGCGAGTATGGGAACACCGGCGTGCGCCCCGCCCAGCGCACGAATGAGCCGCGTGGTTTCATAGCCGTCCAGACCGGGCATCTGGATATCCATGAGAATCACGTCGAATGCGCGGCCTTCCTGCGCCTCCAGCAGGGCCAGGGCTTCGCCGCCGCTCGCGGCCGACGCGGTCGACAGTCCCCAGCGTTTCAAAAAACGTTCCGCGATGATCCGGTTCATCTCGAAGTCTTCCACGATGAGAGCCCGCCGGCCTTCGAGGATTCGCTCTTCGTCCGCGGTACTCCCCGCATCTTCGCCGGTGTCTCCGCTCTCTTGGGGCGAATCGCCTGCTGTCATTAGTGCAATGCTCGCCGCCGGGTCCGGCGTTCCGACCGCGAGCGCCAGCTCTACGAAAAAGCGACTGCCCCGATCGGGCTCGCTCTCCACGCGAATCTCGCCTCCAAACAGTTCGACCAGCCTGCGCACAATCGACAGCCCCAGTCCGGTGCCGCCGAACTGGCGGTAGGTATGCGACTCCGCCTGGGTGAATTCGTCGAAGATCGTGTCCAGTCGTTCCGGCGGAATCCCGACGCCGGTATCGCGGACCTCGAAGCACACGTCCCAGGTGTATTCGCTCAAACGACGGGTGTGAATTTGTAGGGTGACCGACTCGCCGGGGGAAAATTTTACAGCGTTGCCGATCAGGTTCGTGAAAATCTGCGTAAGCCGCGAGACGTCGCTGTGAACGTATGCGGGGCGCTCTTCCGGAAGCTCAAGACTTAAAGCAACGCCCTGTTGTTGCGCCGCCGGTCGAAAGGTTTCGATCAATTCGTTCAGCCAGGCTTCGACCTGAATCGGCCGGATCTCCGGTTCGACAAAACCCGAATCGAGGCGGCTGTAATCGAGAATATCGTTGATCAAACTCAGGAGGTGCTCCGCCGAAAAGCGAATCGTGCGAACCGAAGCGCGATCCGACTCCGACCATCGCGGAGCAGACTCGGCGGCGTCGATCTTCGGCCCGTCTTTTTGTTGAATATTCGCCGCGGCCTCTTCCGTCTGCAGCAAATGCGCGAGACCGATGATCGAATTGAGCGGCGTGCGAATTTCGTGCGACATGGTCGAAAGAAAACTGGTGCGCGCCCGGGCGGAGCGTTCGCTGGCTTCAGTGGCATGCCGCAGCTTACGCGTGGTTTCCAGCAGTCTCGTATTGGCCCGGTGCAGCTTCTGACGCTCCACCTCGAAGTTTCGGCGCAGCCCGCTGACAATTCCCCAGACACTGAGCGTGGAAACGATCACGGCCAGGAAAATGTCCAGGCGGCGCTCCGCTTCGCCCGGATAGCTTTCGATCAGCTCCGGCGCGAAGCGTTCCAGAGCGAAGAGACCGACGATCACGACCAGCAAGAGCGCGATGACCCGGCGACGTTTCGCGGCGTCGGCGATCGCCAGCAGAATTACCGCAATGGTCACCAGAATGACCGGCAGCGATCCATCGTACCCGGCGTGATTGATCTGTTGCGAAACCAGCAGGGCCAGAGTCAGCGCCGCGAATGGATAATACAGTCCACGATAGCGCCGGCGAAAGAAAGCCAGCCAGGTCATGAACGCGAAACCGAATGCGCCGGCGAAATTCACGAGCGCGATGCGCGTGGACAGATAGCCAAGCCCCGCGAAACCCGCGAAGATCATAAAGGCGGTCGCCACGGCCGAGGTCGCGACGAAAACGCGATGCTCAAACGGCAGACTGAAATATGAGCGCTGGAGAGACCGAATCCGCATTCAGATCATACGATCAAAGCAGACGGATTGGCGTGCAAAGCTATTCCGGGACGCCCATCGGATTTTCATCCAATTCTAACGGCCGGCGCTACAGGACTCCACGAGTCCGCGGAGCGAAGACAGCACCCGGCCTCGCGGCGATGATTACCGGCGCGAAGAGCAGGCTGTCTGCGGTGCGACGCTCCCAGAAAATGAGCGCCGCCCGCCAGGTATCAAACCCCGGACAATTCCCGGGTGCGGTCCAGCGCCTCGGGCTCGCGCAGACGCTCGATCTGTTCCAGACTTTCGTCCAGCAGGCCGCGCAGCTGAACCGCCGTTCCGGACTGCTCTGCGGCGCCCCGGGTCACGAGCTCCACGTAGGTATCGGTGACGTCCTTTTCGAGCATCCCGATCTGCTCCCGGACCACGTTATACAGGCCGAGGCCGATATGCAGCGCGTCACGGGCGCTCTTTCCAATGATTCTCATATCTAAATCCGCCATTGCCATCCTCCCAAACCGGCCGGCAGTCCTCTGTTCCAGGTGAAACAGAAGCCTGCCGCTGTGGTATCTAATACATCGGCGTATCTTTTATAATCAGACGAACAGTCCATGGCGCGGCGCACAAAAAACAACCGAATTTTGTTAAAAAAAGGTCAGGATTGGCCAGGCGTGTCCAGGGTTTTGGGGTCCAGCTGGGCGACATGATCGAGGTTCCGAAAGTACCCCTGGTAGTCCATGCCATAGCCGACCACAAATCGGTCCTCAATTTCGAAGCCGCAGTATTTCAGGGGATGTTTGAGCTGTTGCTTTTCCGGTTTTATGAGCAGAGCGGCGATGGCCAGGGAAGCGGGGCGCCGGGTCGCCAGCAAATCCATCAAATAGTTCAGGGTCAGGCCGGTATCGACAATATCTTCTATTAAAAGGACGTGCTGATCGGTGATCGAATGCTTGAAGTCCTTCGTGATTTTGACAATGCCCGAGGACTCGGTGGAGTCTCCGTACGAAGAGACCTCCAGAAAATCGATGTACAGGGGCAGTTGAATTTGCCGGCTCAGGTCGGCCATGAATACATAGCAGCCCTTCAGGGCCCCGATGAGCGTCAGGGATTGGCCTGCATAGTCGGCGCTGATCTGCGCTCCGAGTTCGGCCACGCGGCGCTGAATGGCGTCGGCGGAAATCAGGCTTTCGGGCTGCGGCCGGGGCGGACTCGTCATACGCATCCGGCTCCTCTCGCATCTGAACCGCGATTATCGAAGGGCAGTCGCAGGATGCCGCGCGAAAGGCGGGATTTTTTAGTATACGCCTGAGTCCGGCGGAATTTATTTTTCATTTTGATTTTCGCGATGTTTCCGCCGCCGCTCGCAGGCTAATGCGCTTTCGCGTGACCCATAGCTGTTATTCAGCGCTCAGGATAACCACATATGTCACCCGCCGGCGTACAGTCAAAACAGGAAATTCGCAGCGCGCCGCCCCGGGCCCTGCTCGAATGGCTGCGTGCATCCGAACTGCCTCTGTGGTTGAGCGGCTCAAGCTTGAAGTACTTTCGCTCCGGCCTGCCGGTCGCGCGCTGCACTCTGGACGAGGCCGCTTTCGATCGCCTGGCCGCCGACAATCGCAACGCGGCCGGGCAAACAAGAGCGCCCCGCCTGCTCAGCTCCCGGGTAAGCCCCGGCGAAATCAAGCTGATCCTGGACCTGCCGGATTTTTCGGAAAACTTCCACTGTCTGATCTTTCGCGGACACGCGCTGAATCTCGACCGGGCGAAACACAACGAGGAATTTATATTCACAATCGACGCGCTCGTCTACCGCGACGGGGAACGCGGCTGGGAAGTTCATCCCGACTTTGCGACCGAAACGCAAGCGGAAGCGTCTTCGGCCGGGAACGCATTGTCGAACGACGGCGGCGATACAGGGGGGCCCCTTGATCCCCTCAATGATTTGCGCGACGGAGTTTTACGAGCACTGCCCCGGGCGACCACGCCGGACAGGCTTTCCGCCACGGAAATTCTGCGGCTGGCGGTCTTGCCCGCGTCGCTGGATTTTCGTCTGGCGGACGACATCGTCGAACGCATGCGACGCGACTACCGCCGCGAAGAGGCCGAACAGCTGGGCCGTAAATATCTGCATCGCCAGTTCAAGAAGCTGATCTGCGGCGCGAAACCCAGTCGATCGTTTCTGCTAATGAGCGATCTGGGTATGCTCGAATGGTTTCTACCTGAGCTGGAAGCCGGCCGCGATCTCGCTCAAAATCGTTACCATAAACACGACATCTTTTTTCACAGCATCTACACCTGCGACGCGGTGGACGGTCCGAACCTGCCTTTGCGACTGGCCGGACTCTTTCACGATCTGGGCAAAGTCAATACGCGCCGCGAATTGCCGAACGGCGAAGCGACCTTTCACAATCACGAAATGGTCAGTACCCGGCATAGCGAACGCATTCTAAGACGCTTCGGATTCGGACCGGACATCATGAAACACGTGCGCTTTCTCGTGCGCAATCATATGTTTCACTATACGGGCGAATGGACCGATCGCGCCGTGCGACGCTTCGTAAAAAAAGTTCCTCCCAGAATGCTGGAAGACATGATCACCCTCCGATTGGCGGATCGCAAAGGCAGCGGAAAAAAGACCGCTCTGCCCCGGGCGATCAAAGATTTGATCCGTCATATGGACCGGATTCGCGCGCAGGAAGCCGAGCTGAAGATTCCGGACCTGGCGGTGGACGGGCACACTCTGATGGAGCTGGGCATGCGTCCCGGGCCGGCCATGGGCGATATTCTGAAGCAGTTGCTCGACGAAGTCAAAGCGAATCGCCTGGTGAACGAAGAAGCGGCGTTGCGCGTAAAGGCTCAGGAGCTCGTAATCGAAGTCAGCCAAACAGGAACACCCGCGTGAGCGACGGAAATTTTTACGCGAAATTGCTGGTCCGTCTTCTGAGCGAAGATCGCTTTTTGCTCACGACGCATCGCGGACCGGATCCGGACGGGCTGGGCGCGGAGCTCGCGCTCGATTCGCTGCTGCGCGCTCGCGGCAAAGACAGCATTATCTATAACCACGATCCGATCAACCCGCGCTATAGCTTTCTCGACACTGAAAAACGCGCGCGGCACGCCGGCGAAGCGATCCCGCCCGCCGAACTGGAAAACCGTACGGTTGTCATGCTGGACAATTCGGATCTCGAACGCTCCGGCGACGCGGGCAAATACATCAACGAAGATCAATCCAATCTGATCGTTATCGATCATCACGACGGCATCGCTTCGGACTATCACACTTTCTTTTTGAATTCGGGCGCCGGCTCCACCGCCGAGATGGTCTATTATCTGATCGAGCAATCCGGCGTCCGACTCACCGCGGAAGTCGCCACCGCGATATACGCCGGCATCGTTACGGACACCGGTCACTTTCGATATCAGAAGACGAAACCCCGCACCCATCTCATCGCGGCGAAACTGCTCGAAGCCGGAGTCGATACGGCCCGAGTGGGCGATCGGCTCTTCGCCACCTGGGCGACCGAACGACTCTTCGGTCGCGCGAAGCTTTACGAAACTCTGCGCGTCGATGAAGAGCGTCAGATGGCATGGTTCGCCGTGCGACGCCGCCAGCTCGACGAGATCTCCTGTAATTTTGAAGACCTGGACGGCATCCTCAACGAATTGATCGAACCGGCGGAGATCCTGGCCGGCATATTGTTCACGGAACGCGAACCGGGCCGCACGAAGGTTTCGCTGCGCTCGAAAGGCGACGTGAACCTGTTGCCGGCGGTCAATCGCTACGGCGGCGGCGGGCATCGCAACGCCTGCGGCGGAATGATTCCGCTTGACCTGGAAGCGGCGGTTGAACAATTTATTCCGTCCGTGGCCGAATGCGTGCGCGCAAGCGGCGAATCGCGGGAAAGCCAGGCCGGGCGTTGACGAATCCATAGTCTTTCGACGACGCGCAGCACCAGTCCGGCTTCCGCGGCACAGGCTCCTCATCCTGCATGCTCTTTAACTCGTTCGTATTCCTGGCCTTCTTCGCCGTCGTCTATATCGCCTACTGGAGTCTGTCGAATAACGCCGGTCGGCGCTATTTTTTAATCTGCGCTTCGATTGTCTTCTACGCGACCTGGGGCTTGCAGTCGGAAGGCTGGTGGGGTCTGCGCTGGGCCGGGCATTTTCTGTTCATGGTGTGCGTGAACTACGTTTTCACCCGCCTGATCTTAAGCGCGTCGAGCGAAAAGACCAAAAGCCGGCTTTTGACCTTCATCGTCGTCTTCGACCTGCTCAATCTCGGGATCTTCAAGTACTTCACATTCTTTCGGGATATTCTGGTCGATCTCGGCCTGGAAATGCCGCCGGAAGTCCAGTCCATCGGCTTCTTTTTGCCATTGGCGATCAGCTTCTATACATTTCAGCTGGTCGCTTACGTCGTCGACGTACGTCGCGGAAAAATCGACCGCGATCACGGTCCGTCCCGTTTCTTTCTATTCATTCTCTTTTTTCCGCAGCTCATCGCGGGGCCGATTATGCGCTCCGACGATTTCATTCATCAGCTCGACCACCCGAAGATCGATCGCCGGCGCATGTACGACGGCCTGTGGCTGATTCTCGGCGGTCTGGTGAAAAAGGTCGTGCTGGCCGATCCCATGGGTGTGATCGTCGCGCCGGTCTTCGCCGCGCCGCATACTTACGACGGCTGGTCGCTCTTTCTGGCGGCGGCGTGTTTCTCCCTGCAGGTCTACTGCGATTTTTCCGGCTACACCGACATCGCCCGCGGCATCGCCAATCTGCTCGGCTATCAGATCCCCGAAAATTTTCGCGCGCCCTATTTCGCCCGAAGCGCGCGCGAACTCTGGCAACGCTGGCATATCACCCTGACGACCTGGTTGCGCGACTATATCTATATTCCGCTGGGCGGCAATCGGCTGGGCACGGCGCGAACGTACTTTAATCTGGCCGTGACCTTTACTCTCGGCGGCCTGTGGCACGGCGCGGATTACACCTACGTGGCATGGGGCGGCTTCTGGGGCGTACTGCTGGCGGTCGAAAGATTCGTCGAAGACGATCTGGGTATCAATACCACGCCGAAGAAAAACCGACTGCTAATCGTGCTCAAAGTAGCCTTTATGTTTTTCTTATTTTGTCTGGGCGCGATCATGTTTCGCTCGCAGCCGCTCAACTACGTGGACGGCGTTACGGGCGAAAGCTTCCACTTTTCGTCCGCGCGAATGATGGTCGATCATCTCGCGGGGGTCTGGACGCAGTGGCCCGGGCTCGTCGTCGGGCAGTTCACGGCGGCCGGGGGCGACACGGACTTCGCCTATTCTATTTTCGGCGACGACGTCATGCAATTAAACAGCATGCGGAACTGGGAGCCGATTCTGACCATGTTTCTCGCGCTCGGTTTCTTTCATCTCGTCCAGTTTCGCGACGGGCTCTTCGACGCCTGGCGCAAGTACGATCCGTATTTGCTTCTGGCCTGCGGCACCGTCGTGGCCGGCTGGATCATGCCGGCGGTCGCGGTCGGCAGCCATAGCTTTATCTATTTCGTGTTTTAGTTTTGGCCGGGCTCGCACAGAAAATCGCGCGGGGCGAAAACGGCCTGCTCTTCTATGGACTGACTCCGCCCAAAGCCGGCCAGAGCGAAGAACGCCTGCGCGAAATCGCCGCAAAGCAGCGCGAACGGGTGGCCGGCATGGACGTGGACGGCCTGATCCTTTACGATATTCAGCCGGAGACGGAACGCACGAAGGTCGAGCGACCCTTTCCATTTATCGCGACCCTCGACCCCGATCGCTACCGGCGAGAATACCTCGCGGGTCTGGCTGTCCCGAAGATCGTCTATCGTTGCGTGGGCAAATACACCCAGGACGAATTTCGTCGCTGGCTCGAAGCTGAATCGCAAACGCGATCCAACGCGGAAGCCCGGCCGGCGGGCGAAGAAAATTTGAGCGTCTTCGTCGGCGCCGCTTCGCGCGACCAGAAGACCAGCCTTTCGATGAGCGCAGCCTACGCCCTGCGTCGCGAGATCAATCCGGATTTAGTGCTGGGCGGCGTCGCTATTCCAGAACGCCATCTCAAGCGCGAAGACGAGCACCTGCGCCTGCTCTCGAAGACCGGCGAAGGCTGCGACTTTTTCGTTTCGCAAGCGGTTTATAATGTCGAGGCGTCGAAGAATCTGCTTTCGGATTATTATTACGCCTGCCGGCAGAAGGACGCGCGACCGCGCCCGATCATTTTTACGATCACGCCCTGCGGCAGCCCGAAGACCCTCGAATTCATGAAGTGGCTGGGCATTCATATTCCACGCTGGCTCGAAAACGATCTATTGAACTCCGGCGACATCTTACAGAAATCGGTCGACCTCTGTCGCGGGATCATGCACGAATTACTGGCCTACGCCGCCGAAAAGAATCTGCCCATCGGCTGCAACGTGGAGAGCGTGGCTGTGCGCAAAGCCGAAATCGAAGCGTCGGTTCAGCTGGTTGCCGATATGCGCGCCTTGTTTCGGGACGGCTGAAGTCCGCGAGATCTGCGGGTATATTTTCGGACTGGCGCTGATGGCAACGGCGGTACCAGCTGACCGCATGAGTCTAACCATCTTTCGAATTCTCGTAGGCGCTCTGGGCCTGCTCTTCGCCGCGATCTTTTGCATCGTGGTTGTACCGCCGCTGATCGAATCCGGCGACGTCGTGGGCGCGGCCCTGGCGGGATTCGTGAATCCGTATGCGGCCGGCTATTCCTCGGACACGATACTGTGCTGGTGCGTGCTCGCGGTCTGGGTACTATACGAACGCAGCGCGCACTCGATCGAGTACGGCTGGGTGGCGCTCTTAATCGGACTCGTGCCGGGAGTCGCCACGGGCTTCGCGCTGTACCTGTTGCTTCGCCTGCGCACGTTGAAAGCATCGGCGGCCTGAAAGCGCCGGGTTTTCGCGCCGCGTTCTGATTGATATATCTCACATCATTCCTCTGCGAAATCTTATGTTCCGGGAGTGTTCCACGCGATAGCTTTCCTGACAGGGAGGCCAGCGTTATGAACCACTCCATCATGAATCGCATCCGGAAACGACCAGGACAGTTCCGCAAGCTCCTGGAGCCTGTTTCGTTGAAACGGCTGCGTTTGAAAAACCGCATCGTTAAATCCGCGCAGTGGCTGGTCTACGCCGAAGCCGATGGCAGCGTGGGCGATAGGCTGATCGCCTTCTATCGTTCTATCGCCCGCGGCGGCGTCGGCCTGCTCACCGTCGAGGAGAGCGTCTGTCAGTATCCGGAAGGCGCGAGCAATATGCCGCACATTCGCCTGGACGACGATCGCTTTCTTCCCGGCCTGAGTCGCCTGGCCCGCGCGATTCACGACGAAGGCTGCCCGGCGGTAGTTCAGATTACGCACGCGGGGCCGGCGCACTCTCCCGCTGTCGCCGGCACCGATCCCGTCGCGCCCTCCCGCCTGGAACCGCCGGTCGAGCCGGTCTTCGCACCGGCCCGGCAGCTCAGCATCCCGCAGATTCGCGACATGGTCGAAGCCTTCGCCCAATCGGCGCTGCGAGTTCAAAAAGCGGGTTTCGACGGAGTCGAATTGCACATGGCGCACTACGCGCTGGTGAACGCCTTTCTATCGCGCATTCAAAACAAACGCCGCGACGAATACGGTTGCGATACGCTGGAGAACCGCGCGCGTTTCTCGCGCGAGATCATCGAGCGCACGCGCGAGCTTACGGGTCCGGATTTTCTGATCGGCGTACGCATGTGCGGCCGCGAATGGGGGCACGAGCTCGGAACGACCGTCGAAGAAGCGACGGCCTTCGCGCAAATCTTTGAAGCGGCCGGCGCCGATTATTTACAGGTCAGCGCGTACGGTTACGGGCCCTTCGCTCTCTGCGCCATGCCCGAGCTGGTCACGTATCCGGAAGCGACGAGCGAAACCCGCAACTTCGTAAAACGTATCCGGCGGGGAGCACTGCTGCCGGAAGCCGCGCAGATTCGGAAATCCATATCGATTCCCGTCTCCGGCGTAGGGCATATCGATCCCGCGGCGGCCGAGCGCGCGTTGCGCCAGGGCGAGGTGGATTTGATCTGCATGGGTCGTCCGCTGCTGGTCGATCCAGAGCTCCCGAACAAGCTGGCCGAAAGTCGAATCGAAGAAATTCGCCCGTGTCTGAGATGCAATGTTTGTCTGCACCATATTTTGCTGGCGCAGCCCGCGCACTGTCGCCTCAATCCAGCGCTCGGCCGCGAAAGCGAGCTGGCGCCGTTGCCGCAACGCAGCGGGCCGCCGAAGCGCGTGCTGATCGCGGGCGGAGGGCCGGCGGGTCTGGAAGCCGCCCGGGTCGCCGCAGAACGCGGACACGAAGTGCACGTATGCGACGCATCGCGTACGCCGGGCGGGCTCATGCCGCTGGCGGCGTTCATCAAAGGGACGCGCGACGCCGACGACCTGAGCCGGGCGCTAAAGTACTATCGTCGACAGTTTAAAAGGCTGGGCGTCGCCTGGCATGGCGGTCGCAAAATCGACGAAGCGACGATTCAAAAAATCAAACCCGATGCGCTGATTCTGGCGACCGGAGGAGCGCCCATGGCTCCAAAAATCCCGGGCGCGGATAAATCGCACGTGATGACGACCGACCGCCTGCGCCGGATCGCCGCGCCTTTCGTAGGGCTCTTCGGGCCGGCGCTTCTGAATCGGCTGTCGCGCATCTATCTACCGCTGGGCAAACGAGTCGCGATCGTGGGCGGCGGACTGGCCGGGCTCGAAGCCGCCGAATTTCTCACGAAACGCGGACGGCGGGTCACCGTCATCGAAGAGGCGGAGCAGGTCGGCGCGGGCATGCCGCTGCCCTGGCTCGTACGCTTGCTGCCCTGGCTGGCGAGTCGCGGGGCGCAGATTCTCACGAATACGCGCTGCATCGAAATCGTCGACGGCGGCGTGCATATCCGCGAGGCCGACGCAGAGACGCGTCTGGTGTCCGTGGATTCGGTGATGATCGTCACGCAATACGAACGCGACGAAGAAGGGCTACAGCGCTTTGCGAAACTCGCGCCCGAAGTGCATCGCATCGGCGATGCGGACGCGGGCGAAGATTCGGGATTCATCGAAGGGGCGATCGCGGACGGAGCGCGAACCGCCGCGGCGCTCTGACGGATGCAGGCGGTGTCGACTCCGCTTTTTCTTGAATTCGAGCGCGTCGCACAGGAGTACGCTCATCGACCGGCGATCGTCGACCGGGAGGAAAGCTATACCTACGGCCGACTGCTTGATCAGAGCCGCGCGCTCGCACTGCGACTGCAGCACGACGGCGACATTCGGCTTCACACGGGCGAAGCGGTCCTGCTCGTCTCGGAAAACTGCGTGCACTGGCCGCTGGCGAGTCTGGCGATCCAGGCCACAGGCGCCGTCGAATTCCCGCGCGAGACGTCGATTGCTCCCGAGGAACTGCGTGACCTGCGCCGCCTGACCGGCGCGCGCCTGATCTTTCTTCAAAATGAAGCGCTGCTCCCGCTGCTCGAGCCCGCGGGGACCGCGACGGATTCCGAAGCGGAAGAGCTGATCGTGGTGCTGATGGAAATTCCACCCCGCGCGGAGTCCGCTTCGCCATCCGAGCGGCCGGCGCGCATGGACCTGCTTGTGAAACGCCTCGATCGACTGCTGGAAGCACAGCCGGGTCCCCGCGAATTGCAACGCTTCGCCCGGGTAGCCGGCGACGACGCGGCATCGGCTACAAAGAGAACAAACAAAGCACAGTCTGCAGACGGCGGCGATCCACTTGATCCTCTCGATCCCTTAAATGCAATCGCCGCGGTCATTCGCACCAGCGGCACGACCGGCCCGCCGAAACTGGTCGCCCTCAGCCATCGCAATTTTTTACACGGCATGCGAACGATTCCGCAGCGCCTGGAGCTCGAACCCGAAGATCGCTTTCTGTCCTGCCTGCCGCCCTGGCACCTCTTCGCACGACTCGAACATTATGCGGCCTTTCAGGCCGGCTCCTCGCTGCACTATTGCGGCTTCGAAGAAATCACGTCGAAACTGCGCAGCGTCCGCCCCACGATCTTTCCGGGCTTTCCCGAAATCTGGGAGCGCGTCTATCACGGCGTGCGGATGCGCGTGCAGGAACGGGGCCTGCTTGCGCGGACGTTCTTCGAGGCGGGCCTGCGGGTCTCGATCGCCTACCGACGATGCCGGGATCGCGGCCAGACGGCGCCACTGCTGGGGCTCTTAAATCGCCTGGCGGCTGTTTTGATTCATCGCGGGATTCACGCGCAGCTGGGCGGCAAATTGCGCGCGGCGATCATCGGCGACGCGCCGCTGCCCCCGCGCATCGATGAAACCCTGCGCGCCCTCGGTATCCCGGTGCTCGAAGGCTACGGTTCCACCGAACAGTGCGTGACCACGCTGCGCTCGGTCCGTCGCAATCGCATCGGGGCGGCCGGTCCACCTCTGGCGGAGACCCAGGTTCGCATTCGCGCGAAGGACGGTCGCCCGGCGCCAGCCGGCGTCAGCGGCGATATTCTCGTCGCCGGCCCACAGATCTTTCCGGGCTATTATCGGGGGCCCGGCGGCCTCTCCGCTAACGAAGGGGATTTTTGCGATTTCGAAGGCGAACGGCACTATATTACCGGCGACGTGGGTTTGCTCACGCCGGACGGCGATCTGCGCGTCCTGGGCCGGCGCAAAAACGAATTCGCCCTCGCGGATGGAACGGTCGTGCATCCGGAAATTGTGGAGGATTTGTTTCGCACCCTGCCGTATGTCGACCGCGCGATCGTTGCGGGCCGCGCTCAGGCCGCCCCGGTCGCTCTGCTTTCGCCGGAGTTTCCCGCCGTAATCCGCTATTTGCGGGATCAGGCGCCGTCCAGAATTCAGAGGCTGATTCCGCCGAGGCTGCGTCGGCTACAGGAACGCCAGGCGAAACAACGCCATCGCGATCAAGCCCGACTCCGGCGCATCCTGATTCGAATGCCCGTCGTGCAATATTTGTTTCTGCGCGAATCGATGCGGGCGCTGCAGGCTTCCGGCCTGGATCCAGGGATGATGCCGGACCGGATCGTACTGCTTGATCGTCCGTTCGAAGTCGGCCGCGAACTGACTCCCACACTGAAACCGCGACGGCCGACCATTGAAGCGATGTACGCGGCGCAAACCGCAGATGCGGGCAATAGCCGGGAGGTCGGGGCGACGCTGCCGCTGACCTCTCGCGCGGCGCATCGTTTGAAACGCGAGGCGCGCCGCCAGCGGCGTGCCGCCTATCGCTCATACCGCATTTCACGGTCCTGACGTTCGCCCGCAGCTTCTGAAATAAGACGCAAGGCGGCTCTGCACAAAAAAGATTTACGGATGGCCGCTCTCTCTGGATCACGAACCCAGACCTGCCGGCGACGACGGAAGCGCCGGCCGCGGATTCCGTCCCAACTATGAATATTCAGACAGACAACCTACGCATCAAATCCACGCGGGAAGTCTCCGCGCCTCACGAGGTCCACACCGAGCTGCCGGTCAGCGAGGCCGCGGCGAAGACCGTTTCCGAGACCCGCACGGCTATTAGCAAATTGTTAAAGCATGAAGACGATCGCCTGATGGTCGTTGTGGGCCCCTGCTCCATTCACGATCCCGACGCCGCTCGCGAATACGCCGGCCGGTTGCAGAAGCTGCGCGACGAACTCAAAGACGATCTGCTGATCATCATGCGGGTTTATTTCGAAAAACCGCGCACGGTCGTCGGCTGGAAAGGCCTGGTCAACGATCCCAATCTGGACGGCAGCTTTGAAATTCACAGCGGCATTCGACTGGCCCGCCGCCTCTTACTGGATCTCGGCGAACAGGGCATGCCGGCCGGCACCGAATTTCTCGATCTGATCAGTCCACAGTACGTCGCCGATCTGGTCAGCTGGGGCGCGATCGGCGCGCGCACCACCGAAAGCCAGGGCCACCGCGAAATGTCTTCGGGACTCTCGTGCCCGATTGGATTCAAAAACGGCACCGGCGGCGGCGTGCAGATCGCAGTCGACGCGATTCGTTCGGCCAGTCACTCGCACCACTTTCTGGGAGTCACCAGCGAAGGCCGCGTCGCCATCTTCGAAACCGACGGCAATCCCGACTGTCACATCATCTTACGCGGCGGACCGCAGCCCAATTATAACGCGGCCAGCGTCGACGATACCGCGGCGCTGCTCGAACAGGCCGGGCTTACGCCTCGCATCATGATCGACACGAGCCACGCGAACAGTCGCAAAAAGTACGATCGCCAGATGGACGTCGGCACGGACGTGGCCAGTCAAATCGCAAAAGGCGATAAGCGCATCTTCGGCGTGATGATCGAAAGCCATTTGGTGGAAGGCCGGCAGGACGTCAAACCTGGCGAGCAGCTGACCTACGGCCAGAGCATCACCGACGCGTGCCTCGGCTGGGAAACCAGCGAGCAGTTGCTGCGCGATTTCGCGGCGGCGGTTCGTAAACGGCGCGAACACGCGGGCTGATCGCAGGGCGTTCGGGCGCGGGGGCGACTTGTCTTTCCCAGGGCGGCTGCTTAGATTGGTCGCAACATGGAAGGCTATCATCGCGAATCCGAACACCCCGACGTCGAGCTTGTCGTTCGCGCTCGAGAAAAACGACTCGAAGACATTCAGGGACTGACGATCCGGCGGATTCTACCCTATGCTCGGCGGCGGCAGGTCGGGCCCTTCACTTTTCTCGATCACTTCGGTCCCGCACAGCTCGCTCCCGGTCAGGGCATGGATGTCGCCCCGCATCCGCACATCGGCCTCTCGACGGTGACCTATCATTTCGAAGGAGTGGGCGGGCATAAAGACAGTCTGGGCGTCGATCAGGTCATCCGCCCCGGCGACATCAACTGGATGACCGCCGGACGCGGCATCGTGCATTCGGAACGCACTCCGCAGGACGCGCGCGCCGCGGGCCAGCGCATTCACGGCATGCAGGCGTGGGTCGCGCTCCCGGTCGAAGACGAGGAATGCGCTCCGGAATTTCACCATCATCCCGAAAGCAGCCTCCCGGCTTTCCAGCTCGGCGACGCGCAGGCCCGTCTGCTGGCGGGATCCATCGCGGGCCATACGGCTCCCGTTAAGGTTTATTCGCCGCTCTTTTATCTGGACATTCGCCTGCCCGCGGGCGGCCGCTTCGACTTCGACACGGAGGGATACGAAGCGGCGCTGTATCTCGCCGGCGGTGGCCATGCAAATGGCGACGGCGAAATTCGAAGCTGCGACGAAAGCGTGCGGGTCGGCGAACTGCTGATCTATCGCGCCGGAGCTAAAGTTGAAATTCAGAATCCGGATGCAAAATATGAAACGCGTCTGCTGCTCTTCGGCGGCGAGGGCCTTTCGGAAAAACGAAATATATACTGGAATTTCGTGTCGTCCCGTCGTGAGCGTATTGAGCAGGCGAAAGAGGATTGGCGGGAGGGCCGCTTTCCGCCGGTGCCTGGCGACGACGAGTCGATTCCGCTCCCGCCGGACTGACTGCAAAGCGTTCCGTAGCAGCCGCAACCCGCGGACACCGATTGAGCCCGCAAATTCTGGTTTTCCGGAAACCGGAAATGCGGGACACTGCCGGAAATGGGCGGCGATACAGAACTGGCCATCGAGCGGCGCGATGCGGCGGATACACCGGAGCACGTCGTGCTGCATTTGATCGGCCACGCGACACCGGCCAATCACGGGGTGCTGACCCGGAGCTTTCAGCTGGTCCGGGAAGAACTTCAGGCTCGTTCCCAAAAGCGAGGCGGCGTGATTCTCGTGATGCGTGAAATGGAAACCATCAGCTCCAGCTGCGTCGGCGCCATGCTCAGTCTTTCCCGCGATTTGCAGAAGAGCGGTATGCGCATAGTACTGGCCGAAGTCTCAGGACCGGTTCTGCAGATACTGGACATGCTGCGCCTGAGCGACGTGTTCCCCGTCTTCGATTCCGCGAAGGACGCGCACGCCGGGCTGCGCGAAGGCTGAGCGACTCCCGATACACATTAGAATATGAAGATTGAAAGCAGAGAAGAAAACGGCGTCGTCATTTTGCGAGCCGGCGGGCGCATGACCCTGGATCAAATCAACGATCTCGATCTGGCCGTTCGCCGCCATCTCGAAAGCGGCGCCCGTAGATTCGTTCTGAACCTGGCCGACGTTACGGATATCAGTTCGACCGGCATCGGTCGTCTCTTTCAGTTGCATACGGACCTGGAACTTTCGCAGGGCCGTTTGATCCTGGCGGATATATCGCAGGTTTGCGAATACGTTCTGGACCTGGCGCGCATGAACGACGTCTTCACGATCAAGACGACCGAAGTCGCAGCGATTCAGGAACTCGCCGATTGAGCTGCTCAACCGGCCGGTAAGCGCCGCGCCCGCCGGAGAGCGATTCAGGGTCAATTATCGGATTTTCCGGAATCCACGTGCGCCTGCTTCGCTGCGTGCATGCGATTCTCGGTCTCGTGCACCGGCAAATCCCAGGCTTCGCCCAGGCGGCTCGCCAGCTCGCGCGGCGAAGACCGGGAGGTCTGCACGAGACGCAGCGGAAATTTATGTTCGCCTGGTTCGCCCTGGTCTTCGCCTTCAACCAAATACAGATCGTCTTCGAAAAAGCGCATGCCTTTCACGCTGCGCTCCTGTCGCCGCACTTCAATCCGTGTAAAGCCAGCGGCCGGGAGATCGAGGTATACTCCCAGCATGGATCGAGCGAGTACGCCGTCCCGGCGAAATTGCACGTAACTGATCGCCTGCAACATATAATACGTGGAGCCGCCCAGACCGCCGCCGATAAACAGCGTAACGATCGCGCCCAATACCAGGTTCTCGACCGTCGCCGTCGCGAGATTGGTATTCCACCACAGCAGCCCGAGAATCGGTAAGAGGGTCAGATTCCCAAGAGCCATCAGCGCCACGTACTCGAAGCGGCGATCCGCCACCACCGGCAGCGCAGGCGCCGCCGCGGCCCAGACCTCCGGCGCGCGTTCGCGCAACTCGTTCAGGATCTGCGGATACACCGACAGATTGCGCGGAATCGACATACGGGTTTCCGTGCCTGAGTCCGAGCGCGCATCCGCCAGAATTAAGGACAGGCGCGCGAACCAGCTTTCGTCTGCGCCGACCACCCGCATCTGTGCGAAGTCGATGCGTCGCTCCCGGCCCCATGGCTTACGCATCGCCAGGCCGCGATCGTCCACCGTCATTTCTTTCAGTCCTTCGCGCAACAGCAACAGACCGCCGCCGATCATCGGCGCAAGCACGACGCAGGTCAAAAGCCAGGCCCATAGCGGACGCGCTTCAATCACCAGCACGAACGCGCCCAGCGCCAGGAGCAAAACGCCGCCGCCAAGCGTGATCGTTCCGGCAATCGTAAAAGGGCCGCGTAAAAAATAGCGCATAGCTCAGGGCGCAAAAAGACCCCGGCTTGCGGCCGGGGTCAAACAATTTAAGGGACCTTGAGGCTTTTGAAAAAAGCCTTCGGGCCATCGCAGACTTTGGAGAAATGGAAAACGATTACGCGCTCGCCGGAGTCGAAGCGGCTCCGACCAGTTCGGGAACGGCTTCCGTCGGAAGCTGCGTCGCATCAGCGGCGACATCTTCCGCAAGCGCGTTCTTCTTGCGCTCCATCCGAATGATACCCAGCAGCGACAGCAGGCGCATCACCTGGTAGGTCGGATCGATCTCGAACCAGCGGTAAGCGAAATTCGGCGAAGTCGCACGGCCATGGTGGTTGTTCTGAAAGAGCTCTCCCATCGTCAGGAAATCGAAAGGCAGGGTATTGCGCGATTCGTCTTTCGTCTTCTTGAAGTTTACATAACCGTACTTGTGACCGCCCCAGTTGACGATCGCGCCGTGAATCGGGCCCATCAGCCAGTGCGCCGGCAGGAGCAGATACAGATACCACATGCCCTCGGGCACGAACAATACGTAGAAGGGAACGTACGCGGCGCCGGCCAGAATGCGAAACACCCAGGACTGACCCAGATTGTCGATCGCCGGCCAGACCGGCGTGGGGCCGGTGAATTCTTTCGCGGGTTCCACTTCGCGATACGCAAATTTGTGATACAGGTTCTTGGTCTTCAGCATCATGTCGAAGAAATTGTCGGCGTGATGCGGAGAGTGCGGATCCTTTTCGGTGTCGCTGTAAGCGTGGTGCATCCGGTGCAGAACGGCGTAGCCGTGCGGATTGAGATAGGACGGACCCTGCGCGAGAATCGTCACGAAGTGGAAAAAGCGCTCCCAGAACGGGCTCCGGAACGTGAACATCTGGTGGGCCGCGTAACGATGCAGGAAGAAGCTCTGCATCAGAACGGACATAACCCAGTGCCCGGTAAAAAAGACGGCAATGGCCATCAACGACCAGGTTGTGGCGTCAATCGAAGAGAAGAATGTGGAAATCGCTGAAATCATGGAGGTCGGCTCCCCGGCGCTATCTAACGCCATTAATTTTTGTCCAATTTTTTAACACCGTTAAATAAATCAAGTCTTTTTCAGCCCCACTGTTTGGGGGCCGATGCCTCGCGGGCTGGCTTCCAGGCCTGCTTCGAGGGCTTTACGGTGCCACACAGCGCCCGGAAACCCGGAACCGCCGTGCGTTGGGCAGTGAGACCCGGTTGCAGCCGAAAAGTGGCAAAAAAATCTAATGCTGTTTGTTTTTTATTCGGCCCGGCTTTTCGGGGCTGGAAGCTGACCGAATGGATCGCCCTCTGGATCGCCCCCTGATGGGAATCGGGCTGATGCTGCTGGCCATCGCCTGCTTTTCGGGCATGGATGCTATTTTGAAGCATTTCAGCGACCGGCTGCCTCTGGCCCAGATTATGCTCTTTCGATACGGCCTGGGAATCCTGCCGATCGTGGGCATCGCGCTCGCCCGGGGCGGATTGAGCCGACTCCGCCCGCAGCGCCTGTGGGTTCACATCGCCCGCATGCTCTGCGCCTCGCTGGCGCTGGCCTGCTTTATCACGGCCCTGCGCACGCTGTCGCTGACCAACGCGACGACGGTGTTTTTCGCAGGCCCGATTTTCGTAACGGTGCTCTCGGTGCTGCTGTTGCGCGAGCCGTTGACCCGGGTGCGGGTCGCCGCCATCGGGCTGGGGCTTTTGGGAGTGCTGGTCGCGATGCGCCCTGATCAGGAGATATTTCGTCCCGCATCGGGGCTGGTGGCCGTCGGAGCCCTGGGTTACGCCTGCGCTCAGGTTCTGGCGCGCCGGTACGCGGCGAGCGAAACCGGCGAAGCGTTGAGTTTCAGCGTAAATGTGGGGGCCGCCGGAATCGTCGCGATCTTTGCTCCGTTCGTCTGGCAGGCTCTCGAAATTCACGATGTACTATTGCTGCTGGGCATGGGCACTCTGGGCGGCTTCGCGCTCTTTTTTATGACCGAAGCGATGCGGATCGCATCCCCACCCCTTTTGGGGCCATTCGAATACACCGCGGTTGTGTGGAGCGCGCTGATCGAATGGACCGTCTGGAGACTCTGGCCGGATATCTATACCGGCATAGGCTGCGTTCTGATCAGCATCGGCGGATTGTATCTGCTGCGCGAAGAAACGGACCGAAAAAAAGACAGATAACATCAATAATTAAACACAAATCTGATTTCGGCGAATATTTGCACAATATTATCATTAAAATTTAGAAAAACATTTGCAGCGATGAGCGGCCGACTCGACGCTTTGACTCGTTATGATGCGCGCGCTGATACTCCGCCTGGACCTGGTCGTTTACACGCTGCCGGTCGGGCTTGCAGTCTATTATTTGCTTATTTTTTCCGGACTCGACGAAGAACAGACCCGCCTTTTCTGGATTCTAACGCTGCCGGCGGCGATCGTCGTTACGATGGGCGTCGGCAATTTGTTGCGCTATTATTCCGTCGTACGCCCCTGCCGGCCGCTGCTCGCGAAAGGCGACGACGCGAATCCGCTCACCAACGAAGAGGCCCGCCGCCTTAAGCTGCATCTCCTGCGGGCCCCTGGCTACGAGGCCGCTAATATCGCTTTTCGCTGGCTGCTGGGAATGAGCACGCATCCGCTGATTCTGTGGCCTATCACGGGGGTGGACGCGCAATTGCTGGTGGTCTTCGGCGCGCTGGTGCCGATTTGCGCGCCCATGTCCGCGGCCCTGTATTATTTTTTCGCTGAACGCTATTTTACGCAGTACCTGCAACGTCCTGAAATCGCCGCGGTTCAACTGGAACGCAAAGACATCGTCCGCCTTTCGATTCGCTATCGGGCCCAGTGGACTCAGCTCTCTATAATGATCGCGGCTCTGGGCGTCCTGGGGACCTTCGCCGCCTCCGGCTACGCGGGCGATGATCTCGGCCTTGAGCATCCATGGCCGCATTTCGCGGCCCTCTCACTATTTCTGCTGGCCTGCGGCGTCGCGACGGCCGGCGCCTACGCCGCGAGCATTCGCGCGAATCTACGCACCTCCCAGGAATCTCTGGAGCGCATCATCGACGGCGATCTGCGCGCGACCATGCCGGCGCTCGGCTCCGACGAAGTCAGCTATCTCGCCCAGAGCATTACGCGCCTGGGGGCGACTCTGCGAACTACGACGCTGTCCATGGGCATGACGGCCGGCGATCTATCCGGCCGTTCTTCGAAACTTTCGCAGGCCGGCAATCTGCTGGCCGGCGAAACCAGCGAAAACGCCGCCGCTATCGAAGAGATCAGCGCCGCGATCGAAGAGGCCGGCCAGGTCGCGGCCACGATCGCCGAACATTCCGGAGATCAAAGCCGGGCCGTAAACCAGGCCGAGGACGCCCTCATACGATTGTCCACGGAACTGGAAACGACGGTCGCGGAAACGACGAACGCCATCGCCTCGATTGAAAGTACGCGCGATCGCGCGAGCAGCGGCCAGCAGATGATGTCCGATTCGATCGACAGCATGCAAACGGTCGGCCGGGCGACCGGCGAGATCATCAACTCGGTGAAAAGCATCGCGGACATCGCCGACCAGGTCGGACTTCTGGCGCTGAACGCGTCGATTGAAGCCGCGCGGGCGGGCGAACATGGTCGCGGCTTCGCGGTCGTCGCCTCGGAAATCTCGCGCCTGGCCGAACGCACCCAGAGCTATCTATCCACGATCCAGGGGCTGACCAAAAACGCCTCGGATACAATCGCCTCGGGAATCCATCAGGTCAACGCGGCGTCGCGTACAATGATCGACTATATCCAGGAAATCTCCGATCGTTTGACGCTCTTCGCGCAGCTCGGCGAACGCGCGCGCTCCCAGAAACTCGCGGGCGAAACGATGCAGAGTACCTTTCAAAAAGTGAATCGTCAGGCGCATTCGATCGCCGAGTCCACGCGCGAGCAGTCCCAGGCCTTCCAGGAAATACTCGATCTCCTGAAACTGTTGTCCGAACGCACGGAGTCGGTCACTCAGGTCGCCGGGGATCTGCGCGGACACTCCGAAGAGATTCGCGACAAGTCCGCCGAACTGACCCGCAACACCGCGCAGTTTCAGTTATAAGTATTTCGTATGCAGTAATACTGCGCAGCACGCCTGACGCACTCCCGGCATGACGATTCGAATTCTGGTTGCCAGCGACTGCGGCGCCCGACTTTCTTTGAAGGCGTGAGCTCTTCCGTACAAGATTCCCGGGACCCGTCTGCTATGCAGGGTGCGACGCTTGCAAGCACGCTCGAACGCTTTCACCCGATCGTGCGCGAATGGTTTCGCACGCGTTTTCCACATGCGACCGAAGCCCAGGCTCAGGGCTGGCCGGCCATTTATTCGGGGCAGGATACCCTGATTGCGGCGCCGACCGGCTCCGGTAAAACCCTGGCGGCTTTTTTGTGCGCGATCGACGGTCTGGTGCGCCGCGGGCTTGAGTCGAACGAGCTGCCGCCTGAAACCCGTATCGTATACGTTTCCCCGCTGAAAGCGCTTTCGAATGATATTCAAAAAAATCTGCAGGAACCCCTGCGCGAAATTCAGGAGCTGGCGGTTACGGCCGGCTACGATCTGCCGGAGATTCGAGTCGAAGTGCGCACCGGCGATACGCCCGCGAGCCGGCGTGCCGCGATCGTGCGCAAACCGCCGCATATTCTCGTAACGACTCCGGAGTCGCTCTACTTGATGCTCACGGCGGATCGCAGCCGTCGAGTTTTAGGCGACGTGGAAACCGTAATCGTCGACGAGATTCATGCCGCCGCCCGCGACAAACGCGGTTCGCACCTCGCGCTTTCGCTGGAACGATTGCACCATCTGACTGCCACGACCGGAAAGCGCCGCACAGGACCCCAGCGCATCGGCCTGAGCGCCACGCAAAAGCCCATCGAAATGATCGCCGCGTTCCTGACCGGCGTGCGCTTTCCGGCTGCGAGCGAACCGAATATATCTCAAGACGCGGCGCAAACCGACTGCGAAGCGCAGGTGCGGCCCTGCGTGATCGTGGATACGGGGCATATACGCGAACTGGATCTGGCGGTCGAAGTTCCACCGTCCGAACTCTCGGCTGTATGTTCGCACGAGCAGTGGGCGGAAGTGCACGAACGTCTGTGCGAACTCATTGAATCGCATCAGAGCACAATCCTCTTCGTAAACTCGCGGACCATGGCCGAACGCATCGCGCATCATCTACGGCTGCGACTCGGCGAAGAAGCCGTGGCCAGCCATCACGGCAGCCTCTCCAAAGAGACGCGTCTGAAAGCCGAAGAGCGCCTGAAGGCCGGCAAGCTGCGTGCGATCGTCGCGACCGCGAGTCTCGAACTGGGCATCGACATCGGTCACGTGGATCTGGTCTGCCAGATTGGTTCGCCGCGTAGCATCGCCGCATTTTTACAGCGAGTGGGCCGCTCCGGTCACGCGGTCGGTGCTCTGCCGAAAGGCCGGCTCTTCGCTCTGACCCGCGACGAATTGCTGGAATCCCTGGCGCTGATTCGCGCCATCAAGATGGGCCGCCTGGATCCGGTCGTAATTCCCGAAAGCCCGCTCGATATTCTCGCGCAGCAAATCGTAGCCGCGGTCGCCTGCGAAGAATGGAGCGTGGACGATCTATTTCAATACTTTCGGCGCGCTTATCCGTACCGCTCGCTTTCGCGGCGTGAATTCGACGAAGTCGTCGATATGCTCGCAAGAGGCTACGGCGAACAGCACCGGCCGATCGCCTATATTTATCACGACGCGATTAACGGTCGACTCCGGGCCCGTCGCAGCGCGCGCATCGTCGCGCTGACCAGCGGCGGAGCGATTCCCGAACAACCGCTCTATCGCGTAATCAACGTCGAGGACAATACCTTCGTCGGGACTCTGGACGAAGACTTCGCCACTGAAATCGGCGCGGGCACTGTCTTTTTACTGGGCAATACTTCCTGGCAGATCATTCACACTCGCGGCCTGACGGTTTCGGTTCGCGACGCCCACGGCGCTCCGCCCGGCATGCCCTTCTGGTTCGGCGAAGCCCCCGGCAGAACTCTCGAGTTATCGACCGCGGTTTCCGAATTGCGCGAAGCGATTGCGATCGAATTAAAACACGATGCCGCGGCAGACGATGGAGGCTTGCCGGAGCCCGATATCGCCCGGGCGAGCGAATGGCTCAATATAGAATGCGGCGACAGCCCGCACGCGAATCGACAGGCCGTTGAATACGTGGCCGTACAGCAGGCCGCTCTGGGCATCGTGCCGACCCAGCGCCAGGTTGTATTCGAACGATTCTTCGACGACACGGGCGGCATGCAACTCGTCATTCACGCGCCCTTCGGTACGCGCATCAATCGCGCCTGGGGCCTCGCGTTACGCAAACGTTTTTGCCGGAGCTTCGACTTCGAATTGCAGGCCTCCGCCGACGACGACGGGGTGGTGCTCTCGCTCGGTCCGAACCAGAGCTTTCCAATCGAACAGCTCTTTGGTTTTCTCACGCCCGAAAACGTGCGTCCGCTCTTAGAGCAGGCATTCCTGCAGGTGCCGTTCTTTCGTACGCGCTGGCAGTGGAACGCGAATCGTTCCCTGGCGGTCCTGCGCAATCGCATGGGCAAACGCATCGCTCCGGCTTTGCAGCGTATGCGGGGCGACGATCTGCTCACTTCGGTTTTTCCGGCGAGCACCCAGTGCTTCGAACATATTACCGGCGACATCGAATTACCGGACCATCCGTTAGTGCGCGAAACCATGCGCGACTGCCTGACCGACGCGGCCGACCTCCGGGGACTCTCGGGCGTGCTCTCCGAAATTCAATCGAAACGCATCATGCTCTCGGCGCGCGACACCCGCGAACCGTCGCCCTTCGCCTACGAACGACTGAACGCCCGCCCATACGCATTTCTCGACGACGCGGAGTTACTCGACCGGCGCACCCGCGCTCTCAGCCAGCGGCGGAGTCTGCCTATCGAAGAAATGCGCGATCTGACCTGGCTCGACGATGAGGCCATCGCGCAGGTGGCCCGCGAAGCCTGGCCGGTCGCGCGCGACGCGGACGAATTGCACGACGCCCTGTATACGATGGGGGTGCTGCCCGCGGCCGAGGGCGAAGCGAGCGACTGGGACGATTATTATAGAGAACTCTTTCGCACGGGGCGCGCGGGTGAGCTGCAACTCGACGCATCGCGCCGCTACTGGTTCGCCATCGAGAAACTGGATCTGCTTCGCGCAGCGTATCCGCAGGCCGGCGACGATTGTTTTTCCTTACCCGCCGGCGAAACGCAATCCGCTTTCGCGGCGCCGGCGCGACTCGACGAAGCGCCGGATTCGATTCAGGCGAAGGCCTATCTACTGAGCGGCCAGCTCGCGCTGCGCCCGATGCAGACGGCGGACGATCTGGCCGGCCTCCTGGGTTTCGCGCGCGAAGGCCTGGAAACTCACCTCGAAGCGATCGAAGCCAGTGGCGCCGCTCTGCGCGGCCGCTGGAAGCGCGATGTCGACGACGTCCAGTGGTGCGACCGCCGGCTGCTGCAGCGCATTCATCGCCTGACTCTGAGCGGTCTGCGGGACCGTATCCGTCCGGTTTCACCGCGCGAATACCTGGCTTATATTATCGATCGCCACCGGGTCCTGCCCGACGCCCGCTACCGGGGCAAGGACGGTCTGCTGGCGGCCTTGCTCCAGTTGCAGGGATTCGAAACCGCCGCGGGCGAATGGGAAGCCTCGATTCTGCCGAATCGCGTGGCGGATTATGATCCGCGCTGGCTCGACGAGCTGTGTCTTTCAGGCGTCTTGACCTACGGCCGAATGCGAGCGCCCGCCGGCGAAACAAAAGCTGAATCCACAAACGAAACGCGAAACGACGGGGCGCCGGCCGGCGAACGCTCCGGCGAAACGCGCAGGGTGACCGGCATGTCGCGCACGATCCCCTTCGCCTTCGCGCTACGCGAAGACCTGGAGTGGATCTATCCCGAACAGGACGGGCGACAGACGCCGGCGATCAGCCCCAGGGCCGCACGCATCTTCGAAGCGCTGGAGACGCACGGCGCTCAGTTCGCGACCGAGTTAAGAGCCCGCGCGACCCTCGGAGCTTCGGATCTGGACCGCGGTCTGGGAGAACTCGCGCGCAAAGGCCGTATTACCGCCGACGGCTTCGCGACGCTGCGGGCCTACGTATCGCCGGCTTTTCGCCGCCGCGATCGCATTCGCCGGAACCACAGTCCGCGGGGGCGGGTCGCTATTTTTCCGGGCCCTCTGCCTGCGATCGAAAGCGAAGAACGCCGGCGTCGTTGGGCGCAGTCTCTGCTGGAGCGCTACGGAGTCGTGTGTCGCGATATACTGGCCCGCGAAACTCTGGCGCCGGCCTGGGGCGAACTCACGCCGATCTTTCGCAATCTGGAAGCGCGCGGCGAAATCCGCGGCGGTCGCTTTATTAGCGGCGTGAGCGGCGAACAATTCGCGTTACCCGCGGTCGTCGAAGATCTACGCCGCCTGCGCGATCGCCTTGCAGGGGATCCGGCGGACCAAACAGACGATTCGACCGACCGCTTCGTGATTCTTTCGGCGGCCGATCCGCTGAATCTGATCGGCATACTGACCGAAGGCGAGCGGGTTCCCGCGAATCGCAATACGCGCCTGGTGCTGCAGGCGGGACGGCATATCGCCACGTATGAAGGCGGCGAACTGGAGTACCACCAGGCCGTGACTCGCGACGAGCACGACCGAATCTTCGCGGCGCTACAGAGTTAGCGAATCGCTGAGCGTCCACCATCGATCGAAATCCAGTCGGCGTTCATCCTTTTACGCAAACGACCTGGCGCAGCGTATGCACGATCTCGACCAGATCGCGCTGCGCTTCCATGACCGCGTCGATCGGCTTGTAGGCCGCGGGCGTTTCATCGATCACGTCTTTGTCTTTGCGACACTCGACCCGGGCCGTCGCCTGTTTGTGGTCTTCGAGCGTGAATCGCTTTTTCGCAGCGGTCCGCGACATTACGCGGCCGGCGCCGTGGCTGCACGAATGAAAGCTTTCCGGATTGCCCTTTCCGCGCACGATAAACGAGCGCGCGCCCATGCTCCCGGGAATGATTCCCAGATCGCCCTGACGCGCGCGAACCGCGCCTTTACGAGTTACGAGCACATTCTTCCCATAGTGGAATTCGCGCGACACGTAGTTGTGATGGCAATTCACCGCCTTGAGCTGCGCCTGAAAGGGAGGAATCCCCGAACACTTTTCAACCGCCGCGATGACCCGCTCCATCATGATTCGTCGATTACGAAAAGCGAAATCCTGCGCCCAGGTTACCGCTTCGACGTAGTCGTCGAAATAATCGGTGCCCTCGGGTAAATAGGCGAGGTCTTTATCCGGCAGGTTGATGTGATAACGGCGCATATCCTGTTTCGCCAGTTCGATAAAATAGGTGCCGATGCGATTGCCGATCCCGCGCGATCCGCTGTGCAGCATGAACCATAACTGTTCCGCTTCATCCAGACACACTTCGATAAAATGATTTCCGGTTCCGAGGCTTCCGAGATGTTTTACGGTATTCGCTTTCGCGAGCTTCTTGTGTTTGGCCGCCATCTTTTCGAAATCGTTTTTCAGAATATTATTCCACTCCGTAACAATATTCTCCGGAACGTCGCCCCAGGCGCCGCGGTCGTTACGGCCGCCGTTGTCCGTACGACCGTGCGGCACTGCCGCTTCGATCGCGCTGCGCATCTCGCGGAGGTTATCCGGCAGATCCTTCGCGGACAGGCTGGTCTGAACAGCCATCATTCCGCAGCCTATGTCGACGCCGACCGCCGCCGGAATAACCGCGCCGACGGTCGGAATCACGCTACCCACCGTCGCGCCCAGCCCCAGATGTACATCGGGCATGGCCGCCACCCATTTGTGAATGAACGGCATAGCGGCCGCATTTAAAAGCTGCTTGCGAGCTTCGTCTTCAAATGGCACACCCTTCGTCCAGGCTTTCACCAGACCACCGGTATCGCTTCGCAATACGTTATAGTTTTCGACTGTCGTTTCGCTCATGATTGTCGCTCTTGATCGAGTCGTCGGTGTACACCAGGACGCGCATGCCACTCTGGAAAAAATCCTCCAGAAAAACAAACAGTCTTCGCCTTTCCGGGGTCCGGGTTGGACAGACGTACGAAAGCTGATCGCCCGCTCAAACCGCAATCTGAAACATATTCCGCGCCCCGCCTGAAGCGGGACACGACTCAGCGCAGGCGTCACTGACCCGCGCTTTCGGTGAAAAAAGCGGCCTGGTGCGGACCATTGCCGAAACTATGCGGGCTCGCAGGCCCGGCGCTCAAATCGCCGCTCGTCGAATTCCAGCGAAAGACGTCCACTCCCGCAGTCGCGCTTGAACTGATGCTGAAGAGGTACGAGCCGCCGGGTTCAAAGCACAGGGTTTGAGGGAAGGCCGCCGCGAAAGGACTGCCGCCTACAGGTGTGAGCGCTCCGGTCGTTAGATTGACCTCTGAGATAACAGGCAGAGTTTCTATCGGGAATCGAGCAGGGTCAGCCTTTCGCCACGGCCTCTTTCAAGATACTGCGGGCACGAAAGTCGTCGACATAACCCTGATCGATTTCCAGGATGTGGTGCGTCAGCCAGCCGCCCAGGAATTCCGAAAGCTTTTCCAGAACGTCGTCCTGCCCGGCCTTAAAGTCGTTGCGCAATTGCGCGATATAGTCTTCGAAATTTCTGTGTTCCGCGATGTGCTCGGCCGTATCAGCATAGCCGAAATCTTTCATCAGACGCTCTTCATCGGCGAAGTGCGTACGCACGTACTCTTCGAGGTGCTTCAGGATTTCTTCCAGGTCGCGCTCAATCGCCCCATCGGAATCACGCAATCCTTCGAGGCGATTGATCAGCATGACGAGCACGCGGTGTTGCCCGTCGACCTTCGGAATTCCAAGCTCGTACTCTGCTCCCCAGGTAATCATGACAATTAAGGATGCGAACCGAAAATACGGAAAGGTAAATCAAAAAATCTCCACGATGAATATGATCTATGTTACACTGGCGCCAGATGGCGCTCCAGGTCGCGGGGCATCAGGTCGGCCTTTTCGGCGAAGATCGGCGGCAATTCAGGCATCGCGTCGTCAGTCCAGAGCCAGCTGCCGAGCACGTTTACGATCGGTGCGGAATTCCCCTGCGTATCGAGCGCGAGCTTTACGCCGTCGACGATATCCTGCTCGTTTGTGGGCCGAAAGGGTTTCTCGCTCACGTGAGAGTATGTCTTCTCCTCAAAGACGTAGTTTTTATCGTAGAAGAAATCGATGAATTTCTTACCGGACGCTTTCCACTCATCATACATCACGGCGAACTCGGGGTAGAGCTTGCGCATGGTGTTGCGCTGAACCAGAAGACCGATTCCCCGCACCGAATTACTGGGGAACATACCGAAACGAATCACACGCATCCGGTCCTTATGGCGCACGACAAAATCTTCCATGGCGATCTTTACGAAGGACATGGCGCCGTAACACTGCAGCAGCGGATCCATAGTAATAAAACCGGAGTAACATACAGTCAATTCTGGCTGGAGCGCGGTCATCATCTTGAGCATGGGCGTGATGCAGTAAGCGACCGCGTCGTCGACCTGCTCTTTCGTGGCCAGGCGGGCGGGCAGCCCGACTTCCCCGCGCGCCGGAATATAAATCAAAGCCCGTAGCGCCGGACCGCCCATCGCGCCGTCGCTACCGGCCTCCGAAATCCCCGCCAGTCCCGCCTGAACCCGCTCGGGCGCGTCGGCCTGACCCAGGTCGATGCCGTGGATCGTATGCTCGACGCCTTCCACGTCCCGTTCGCCGGAGGTCGTGGTGATGATGCGGGCCCGGGGATCCGATTCGCGAATCGCCTGGATCGTGCATTTCCCGGAGTAGCTGCTGCCGCCGATAATCAAATAATTCATGCCGTGCCGTCCCTGAGCCGTCCCGGGCCAGTTGCAAAGGACCCGGGGCGGCAATCTAATTTCATTGACTCAAATGTCAATGAAATCGACCTACATTGGACGGGCCGTTCCTGGTGTCATACCGATTTATCAAAAATTTTAGCGTGCGCCCGCGCTCGGCCCCGGCTATTTGATCGCGAGCGGCGATCCGCCGCGCATCCGCTTACCGGATCATTCAAACGACAATGGAGAGATCATGCGATTTCCTGAACGATTCCCGCTGCGGCCCCTGGCCGGATTGCCTGGCGCCCTGTTCGCCCTGCTCGCCCTCACTGCGTGCGGAACCGCGCAACCCGCGCATCCGGACCCGGCGATGAGCCGACAATCGGAAACCGCGCTTCCGCTGGTATTTATTCCGGGCCTGAACGGCTCACTGTTGGAGGATTCGCAGGGTCGGCAGCGCTGGGTGGGCGTGGCCCAGGGTCTGGCTCTGAGCACCCCCGATCTCAGCCTGCCGCTGCAATGGAACAACGGAGCGCAGAACGGCGACGACCTGCGGCCGGCCGGCGTCATCATGGACGTGAGTTTGATCTCGGGAGTACTCGGACAGGATTTCTACGGCCCCTGGGTCGACTTCGCGCAGACGATTGACGAACGTCCGCTGCATATTTTCGCGTACGACTGGCGCCGCGACAATAACGAAAGCTCGGCGAAATTCGAAGCCTTCCTCGACGACCTTTCGAAGCGTTACGGCGGCAAAAAGCTACAGGTGGTGGCGCACAGCATGGGCGGAATGATCACGCTAACGGTGCTGAATCGGCGGCCGGAGCTTTTTGATCGCGTGGTCTTCGCGGGCGTGCCATTTCGCGGGGGCGTGGGCTATTTACCGAATATGCACAAGGGCATTCAGATCGGACTCAACGGGGAACTCCTGAAACCGGAAGTCCTCTTCAGTCATCCCAGCGTGTACTCTTTTTATCCTTCCGGCCAGCGATTCGAAAACACGGACGTGGTGCTCGACGAAAGCGGCGAGCGCATTCAGCTGGATTTCTACGACGCGAACACCTGGCGCACGAACGGTTTCGGCGTTTTCGCGCCGGACAGCGCGGAGTGGCGCGGCAATGCGGACGATCGTTTGGCCTTCTTACAAGAAGCTCTCCGTACGGCGAAAAAATTCCGGGCGGCGATGCAACCCCGAAAGCCGGCCGCGCAATATCCGCCTGTACTGGTCGTCGGCAGCAAGGCGCATGATACCATGCAGCACATCCGGCGAAAGTCTCCGGCCTCAATGAAAGGGAATGGCGCAAACGGCGACGGCGTCGCGCGCTGGGATTTCGCAGGTACGCCGGCGGTCGGCGACGGGGGCGTGCTCTTTCGCGATATGCTTCCGCCGGAACCGATCCGACATTCGGTCGCGCTTTCGCAATTCGCACACGCCTTTCTGCTAAACGATCCGCAAATGCAGGATCGGGTCGCGCGCTTTTTGTTTGCGGACGCGCCGTAGACGCGCCCTGAACGTGTCCTGGGTCGAATACAGGCAGTGACTCAAATATCGTTCAGGAGTTGAGTTCGCGCTCCAGATTGCGGCAGTCCTGTTCCAGCTGGCGACGAATCAGCGGGGCGAGCAGACCGGTGGCCAGCGCGAGAAAGAAGGGCGGAGTCAGTTGATCCCGAATCCGCAGCAAGGTTCCGCCGTCGCGCTCTTCGAAGGTATAAGTGTCTTCGAAGCTGAGCATCGGCGAGTCCAGACGACACACGAGCGACTGATCGCGCTCCAGGCTCACAATGCGATAGTCGCCGGCCATACCCAGGACGGGCACCGTTGGCCCGATGTTACATCGATAGACAGCGCCGACTCCGGGCAAGCCGGGCGCCGCACCGTCGGCCGGCCGAATTTGCTTCACCGCGGTGATGCCTTCGCCCCACTCTCCCAGGTTTTCCATATTCGCGACGTATGCGAATACATCGGCGACGCTACGCTGGAATCTGGCTTCCACGGTGGTTTCGATCATGCTTTAGCAAAAGCAAGCGCCACGTCCGCGGCCTTCTTTTTTTAGACGAATCAGTCGAGTTCGCCGGTCACATAGGGATTGCTGACGCCGGTTTTCGCAAAAATGCGATCGTTGCGCAGACGTTCGAAAGGACTGACCGGATCTTCGCGCGCCCAGGCCTGCAACATCTTCAAATAGTCTGATTCGATTGGGATTCCGTAACGATCGATCATATAGAAATGAATGCGCGCGATGTCCCCTCGAATTTCCGCGCGCGGTTCAACCCGCCCGCGGCCCTTTGCAGTCCGCGCGATTTCAAAATCGCAAGCGCCGAAGGCGCGCGACTCGCCGGATACGATTCCAAAGCCCGAGTCTGAACGGCGGGCGTTGAGTTCTCCGACCGCCGGTACAAGATTGTGCGGGTCCCCTTCCAGAGCGCGAAACTCCGGGTCGATGCGCCGGCAACACGCCCGCCGCGGTCGATCACTGCCGTTCGCGCGCTTGCAGGCGGCAGGACGCTGCCAGCACTCGCGATAGCGCCCGGTCCAGGCCGCGGGTACGACGTGCTCCCATTCAATGCGCCGGGCCCGTCGATCGTCACGGGCCGGACGATAGCCGCAGGATTCGGCCTGGACTTTCGCTCCGCCGGGGCCGGGCTCATAGCGGCAGCCGCAATAAAACGAAATCTCAAGGCCCGCATAGATCACGCGCATCATACGTTTGGCCTGCCGGAAGTCGCGAGGCATTGCCGGCTTTTCGCGGGCATGCATCGACGTCTGGAATCCCGAGCCGGCGCCGGGGAAATGCGATCGCAGAAATTCGCCTGCTCCTCCGGAGAACGCGGGCTCGAAGAGCGCCCGACCAAAGACGAGCAGTATCAGAATTCGCGACCAGCGGCGGCTCCGGGCGATCATACTACCCAGATCGGCTCCCGGGTGTGAAAGCATTGAAGCCTTGCTCGCAAAAATTTCACGTAAATATCGGAGCTTTCCTGTTTTTTGCGGCGATTTCCGTTGCGTTTTCATCAATAATATACGATGCTCCCTGTATGATCGTATTTCGAAAGGCAGCCATTATTGTATTTATGATTTTCGCGGTGGGTCTCGCCCTCCCGCTCGGCGCCCAAAAAGACTTCACCGAAATAACGGTGGCGAAAGGCGAAACGCTCTCGGTCATCGCCAAGAAACATCTCGACGATCCCAAACGCTGGCGCGAACTCCTGAAATACAATAATGTTCCGAAGCCGGATCTAATCTTTCCCGGCATGAAGCTAAAGATCCCGGATTTCCTCGCCCGGCGGCCCATCGCCCGGGTCAACTATACGCGGATCGTCGCGGAATACTTTACGGCCTCGGGAGCCGCCTGGAGCCCGACCCGGCTCGACCTGAATCTCTTCAGCAAAGACCGGGTCCGCACCAGGGAAGCCGGCATCCTGCGCCTGGAAGTCAAAAACGGTCTTTTGACGCTCGGCAAAAATACCATTATCGTGCTCGACAACAAACTGATCGAAGAACAGTCCTCGACCCGCGTTTTATTACAAAAAGGTCGGCTGCATACTTCGTATCGCAGACAGAAGGGCGCAAAATTCCCGGGGCTCTCGATTCAGACGCCGGCCGCGGTCGCCTCGGTGCGCGGCACGGAGCTGGTGACGACTGTGGACGAGGCCGAGAATACCACGGTCGGCTGCTACGAAGGTCTGGTAGGCGTTTCGGCCCAGGGGAAAACCGTTGAGGTTCCCGCGGGCTACGGAACCTTTGTCAAAAAAGGACAGCCGCCGTCCGAACCCTTTCTGCTGCCGACGGCGCCCCGCATCGACGTAAACGAATGATTCCCGGCTCAATCCGAATTCTTCCGACTGAAACCCGCCGCGCGCCGTTTCCGGTTCGCGCTCTCTCGCTGACGACACTCGCTTTCTTTGCACTGATGGCGTTGTTTCCGACCTTCGCTCCCGCGCCGCTTGCTCAAGAGGCGCCTGCATCGAAGCAGTTTCGCCTGGACTTTCCGCCGGTCCCGAACGCGCGCTACTACGAAATCGAGTGGTTCTCCGAAGCGGTCCTGGATTCCGCTCAGTCGCTCCCGAAACCTGTATTGAACGAACGTTTCGACGAGCCGCCCTTTTTGAAAACGCCGACGCCGGAGCTGCGTTTCTTTCGCACCCGGGCCATCGGCGCTCACGATATTCCCGGCGAGTGGAGCCCGGTCTTTCCGGTGCCGGTGTTCGTAAATCGCAAAGAAAAGCAGGAGATCTTTCGCACGGTCAAACGCTCCGACGGAGAAACCGAACGATATTTCACCGGCGATTCGATTACGCTGAGCGCAGTCGACGATTCCGGCGACGCCACCATCTTCTTCAGCATCAACGATTCGCCGTTTCAGAAGTACGCCGGACGCATTCACTTCGAAGAGGATGGGCCCTACGTCCTGCGTTATTACGCGGTCGACGAAGTCGGCAATCGAGAGGCCATGCGCCAGGCGCGCTTCCTGGTCGACCGCCATCCGCCCGTTACGCAAATGAATTTCGGCACCGCGTTAGTAGAAAACAACGGCCAGATCTTCACCGGCCCCCAAAACAGCGTGAGCTTCGAAGCAAGCGACGCCGGCTCGGGGGTGGCGGCCATTCGCTATCGCATTTATCGGAGCGGCGAAGGCCGCGGAGTATTCAAAGACTATACGGGACCGATTTCTTTAAGCGAAGACGTTCTGGCCGGCGAAACGAACGCGACTTTCGCCATCGAGTTTTACGCCGTGGACCGATTGAAAAATCGAGAAGCGACGCGCACGCTCTTTATTCGCCAGTCGGATTTCGCGGCGGTCGACGACGCCTGATGCGCCGGGATCGGCGCGCCGTTCGTAAAAACAGCGGCGACGACTACGCCATGATCTCAGGCAGGGGAGGCCGCCTGTGAATCGCATGCGCAAGCGACGACTGCTGTATCCGCTGCGCAGCGTGCGTTTTTCGCTGAAGGCGAAAACCTTTTTTAAGCTGCTGTTGATATTCATTATTCCCTTCGCGCTGACCGGCGCGTTTTTTATCGACAGCCAGCGTCGCGCCACCGAACGCCTGGTGTTCGAATCCTTTCTGGTACGCATTCGCCTGATCGCCGTCGACCTGGAGAACGCGCTCAAAGACCGCGCCCATTTAAGGGCGGACAATCCGGCGCTGCTCGCCAGACTGCAAACCCTGGCCCGCGAAGATTCATCGGCCGGGCCGCGCTTGCCGGAGATTCTGGGGAGCAATCGCCTGCCCGACGATCTGCGCGCCGCCGCCCGCGAAATCCCCCCCGATCATCGCAGCCTCATGTATTTTTTTCATGAGTCGGCGGCGACGGGCGCGGGACCTTTGCGACTATTCTTCGCGCTGCGCGAAGAAGTCGACGGGCGTCGCACGGGGCGCTGGGACCTGTATTTATTCGACGCGAGCTTTCTCGAAGACGAAGCGCTGGCCAATACGAACGTATACCCGGAAGAAACGCTGCTCTTAACCGACGGCGCGCTACAGCCCGTGCTATCCAGCCGCATTGAAGACGATTTTCGCGTACCGCGACCCTGGAGCGCGGCTCTACAAAATGAATTTCAGGACGGTCTGTACGACGGACTGCGCGTCATTAGCGTAAACGGCGAGCGGCATCTCGTACTCTGTTCCCGCTTCGAAGGCCTGCCGTTGATCGGCATTCTCACGCGACCCTACGACGCGGCCATGGCCCCGGTGTACGATACGGTTCGACAGCAGGCGCTGATCCTGGCGGGGGTGGCGATCGTTCTGTTTATCTTCTCCGGTTTTCTGGCCCGCGATCAAATTCGCCCGCTGCGCAAGATCCAGGCCTTGATGGAAAGGATGGCCGAACACCGTTACGAACCGCTGCTGTGGAATCGCGGCAACGATGAACGCCGCGATATCATGAAGATGCTCAATCGGATGCGCGGCCGGCTCAGTCGTTATCATGCGATCAACGTCGAGCGGGTCATCGTACAGGAAGGACGCCTGAAAGCCATTCTGGGCAATATCAGCGAAGCCATTTTAACCACAGATCGTAACTTCACGCCGATCCTGGTTAACGAACGCACGACGGCCTTGCTGGGCGCTGAGCCCGGCGCTTTTCTGAACGCCCAGCTTGAGCAGCGGGGGATCCCCGCCGAAGATCCCGGACCGCATTTTATCGAGACGGAAATCGAGACCCCGGAGCTCGGCCGGCGCTATCTGGAAATCGCTGTGCAAGCTTCACCGGCGGGTCGACATTTTCCCGGCGGCTTTCTGGCGGTTTTGCGCGACGTAACCGACCGGAAGCTTTCGTTCGATCGCGAAATCGAATTCGCCGCCGAATACCAGGAACAGTTTCTGCCGGACGCGATCCCCGAACTGCCGGACGCGGATTTTCACCTCAGCTATATTCCCTACATCGCCGTGGGGGGCGATTTCTACGATTTCATCCAGCTGGACGAAGACCGGCATATGATCCTGCTCGCCGATATGATGGGCCACGGCGTCCAGGCGGCCTTATTCATCAGCCTCTTGCGGGTGTCGTTTCGCGAGATCGTGGCGCGCACGCCCGAGCTGGACCGGATCGTCGAAGCGCTGAATCACGTTTTTCACGCGCAGGTGCCCACTACCGTACTCGTGCCATACGTTCTGTTTATTTACGATTCGCGTACCGGTCAGCTCGACTACGTCGTCGCCGGCCATCCGCCGATTCAATTGCTGCGAGCTTCAGAGCGCATGGAACTGAAACGCAACAACCTGGCGGCCGGCATGAAACGCAAGATCACGGGAAAATTCGAAAGCCTGCAGTTGGAGCCCGGCGATTTTTTATTTTGCAGTACGGACGGTATCACTGACGTACAAAACGCCGATGAAGAAATGTACGGCGAAGAGCGCATGGTCGCGGCTCTCTGCGAATACGCCTCCGATGCGCCCGACTGCGCGGAGTTCAGCCGGCGCCTGGCCGCCGATCTGCTAAAATTCAGTCAGGGTCGCCCCTACCCCGACGACATCACCTGGTTCGCCTTGCGCTACATGTCTTGACGCGCTTCCGGCGTCGTGCGGAAATGCGACGTCGCCCGTGGTCCGCTATTCGCATATTTATGAGCAATCCTTCCGAAGATTTCAGTCGCGACCCGACGCAAGTGCTCAGCGATCCCCGGGTCGTGCTCGCGTTCAGCGGCCTGCTGGACCAGAGGATTCTCGTATCGCTTTCCGAATCCCTGAGCAATCGCCTGGCCGCTCTGAACGTATCCGAGGATCGCGCGCACGCGGTTCACGAGGTATTAGTCGAACAGGTGCAAAACGTTCTGCACCACGGCGACCCCGGGGCCGGCGGGCCCGCCGCGGGCATGTGTCTGGTGCTGCGCGACGGTGACCAGGGTTTCGAAGTCAGCACGGGGAATTTCGTTTCGAAGCCGCGCTTTCGCGAGCTGGAACAATTCGTGGAAGAGCTGAACGGGATGACGCCCGAACAACTCACGGGTCGCTTCCACGCCACGGGCAAACAGGGTCGCATGCGTTCCGACGGCAGCAGTCGTCTGGGGTTATTGCAGATGGCGCGCAAATCGCGCTCGCCCCTGCGCGTAAGCGGCCGAGCTTTCACGGATGACGCGACGCGATACTATTATATTCTGACGGTACAGGTTTAATCGATCTATGAAGGACTTACGCATCGAAGCGACGGCAGACACTCCCGCAATCGACTTCCTGGCGCGGGAAGGACGGCTGTCTGTAACCGGCAAATCATATCCGCAAAACGTATTTCAATTCTATAAGCCGGTCACGGCGTGGCTGGAAGAATTTCTGGAAACGACCGAAGACACAAGCGAGCTGCATCTTGGCTTCAACGCCTTAAACAGCAGCACCACCAAAGTCGTCTTCGACTGGCTGGACGCGCTGGAACGCGCCCACGAACGCAAACCCGGCAGCGTGAAAGTGATCTGGCACTACCCCGCCGAGCGCAGCGCTTTACTCCAGGCCGGCGAAGACTTTCGCGAAGCCTTCGAAGAACTGCCGATCACTCTCGCGCCGGACCTGAAATAAGATGACGGACGCCCGCAGCCAGAGCGAATCGCACGAAAGCCGCGAAGCGGAAGATATCTTCGCGCGCGAACAGGCCGCTCTCGACGATGCGGCCGCAATCTTAAATCGCAGCGACGCCGCGCCTGAGGAATTGCGCGCGGGGCTGAAACAAATGCGGCGGCAGTACGAACGTCTGCTGCAGCTCAGTCGGCGACTCACCGAGATGTCGGACACCAGCCATCGCGAGCTGATGGAGATCACGGACTTCAAGAATCACCTCATGGGCATGGCCGCCCACGACATTCGAACCCCGGTCGGGATTATGATGGGTTTCAGCCAGATCCTGCTGGAAGACGACAGCTTCTCCGAAGACCAGCTGAAATATCTGGAAAAGATCCGCAAGCAGGGCGAAGGACTGCTGGCCCTGCTCGACGATCTGCTCACGCTTTCGCAGACCGAATCCGGATCGCTGACGCTGAACCCGGAAAACTTCGATCTATCCGCGCTGTTGCGCGATGCAATTCAAACGAATCGGCTGGTCGCCGACAAAAAGAATATCGCGCTACGCTTCTCCGAAGACGCCGCATCCGCGGCCGAGAAACTCGGCGCTTATTTCGGAGACGCGGCGCGTTTGAGTCAGGTCTTCCAGAATCTGATTGGCAACGCGATCAAGTACTCCCCACCCAATACGGAAGTCCACGCGACGCTCGCGACGAACCCGGAGTCCGATCGAGCGCTGGTCAGCGTCGCCGACCAGGGCCTCGGCATTCCGGAAGCGGATCTGTCAAAAATCTTTCGGCCGTTTCATCGAACCACGAATCGGCCGACCGGCGGCGAAAAGAGCACGGGCCTGGGTCTTTCGATCGTGAAACGAATCGTCGAAGCGCACGACGGCGAAATCCGGGTCAGCAGCGTCGTCGGCGAAGGCAGCCGCTTTACCGTCGAGTTACCGTTGCGCTCCGCCGCGAAGCCGGCGAACTGAGCCCGCGATATTCGAAGTCGACGAACATCGCAAGGGCGGAATCCCGCGGGCCGGCTCAGTTTAAATAAGATTCGATGGCTTCGATCAAGGCCTGCTTTTGAATGGGTTTGGTCAGATAGCCGTCACAACCCGCAGCCATCGCCTTACTGTACGCTTCGCGCGTCGCGTCGGCCGTGAGCGCCAGAATTTTTACCGGGTTTTCCGGAGCGGCCGGCAGCGTCCGGGATTCGTGTTCGCGAATGGCGCGCACGGCTTCGTAGCCGTTCATCACCGGCATTTGAATATCCATCAAAATCAAATCGAAGCTCTCGCTCTGGAAACGTTCCAGCGCCTCGCGTCCGTTTTCGACCGACTGCAGTTCGGCGCCGGTCTTCTTTAAGAAGACCTGTACCAGATAGCGATTGTCCGGATTGTCATCGGCCAGCAAAATCTTCGCCTGCCGCTTATCAAGGGCGGCGGCCGGCGCGGCCCGGAGCTCGGCCGCCGGTTCCGGAACGCTGCGCATATGCGAATCAGGCAGGCTGTCGAGCGCGAAGACGACGTCGAACCAGAATACACTTCCGGCGCCGGGTTCGCTTCGCATCTGCAGGTGGCCGCCCATCAACTCGACGAGCCTGCGCGAAATCGAAAGCCCAAGACCGGTACCTTCGTAGCGCCGGTCATCGCTCTGATCCGCCTGCACGAAGCTTTCGAAGATCCGTTTTTGTTTTTCCAGCGGGATGCCGATCCCCGAATCTTCCACGCTGAAGCGCAGGGCCGCTTCGCCCGCGCCGATCGTTTGATCCGCCTGGGGCGGCCCCGGCTCCACGGTGAGCACAACGCCTCCGCGTTCGGTGAATTTGATCGCGTTGCCCACCAGATTCAAAAGAATCTGCGCCAGACGATTGGCGTCGCCCACGCAGCGATCCGGAACCCCGGGCGCGATGCGCGTGCTCAGCAGAATACCCTTCAACTCGGCGCGATTGCCCATGAGCCCCTGCAGGTCGGAGCACACCTCATGAACGCGAAACGGCGTCGATTCGAGCGCAAGTTTGCCGGCTTCGATTTTTGAAAGGTCCAGGATTTCGTTAATCAGGGTGAGCAAGCGCTTGCCCGCGCGATTCAATATCGAAATTTGTTCGCGCTGCTCTCCCGACAGCGGGCTTTCGTCGAGCAACGACGCGGTCCCCAGAATCGAATTGAGCGGAGTTCGAATCTCGTGACTCATCGTCGCCAGGAATTCGGATTTCGCGCGATCGGAGCGCTCGGCGGACTCTTTGGCGGAGTGCAGCTGATCGCGGGATTCCTGCAGTTCCCGCGTGCGCTCCCGGATGCGATCTTCGAGAGTTTCAGACATACGCTCGGCGGTGTCGAAAGCCCGGGAAAACTGCAACGCCAGGAACGTGGCCTGCATGGCGATAAACAAAAAGAAACCAAAGGGCACCGCATAACCGGTCTGAACGATTTCGGCGGTGTTCAGAATATCATTCACCACGGTGGCGAAGAGGCAGGCCCAGCCTACCAGATACAGACGGGCTCCGTCGCGGCCGCGCCACAACGAGAGCATCAGAATACCGAACATCACGACGCCGGCGGCGGCAATGTAGATCTGAAAGACCCCCATGCTCCAGCTGAAGATCCGCACGGGGGTAAGCAAAACGATCAACGACGGAACCGCGGAGGCGATCCACGCCAGGATCAATAGCGTTCTCGAAAATTCGCGCGGGAAAGCATGATGTACGAAGGCTCCGAAAGCGGGCAGCGCCAGATAGACCGCCCAGTACTGCAGACGAATGTACCACTCCCAATCGAAATCGGGAAAGATATGCAGGAAATAGTGTTCGCCGGTCGTTAAAATCCGCAGCGATACCAGCAAACAAAATATGCCGAAGTACAGCGGCGACGCGACTCCCGGGCGCATTAAAAACAGGCCCACGTGGTAGAATCCCATGATCACCAGGCTGCCGAACAGAAAGAAGTCGAAGAGCAAATCCCGTTCGCGGTTTAAACGCAACGCGTCCACGTCGCCGAGTTGGATATTCGACCAGGTTCCGCCCTTGCGATGGTGAAAATTAGAAATGTGCAGGATCAGTTCGAGCTCGTGAGGCCCGTCGCCCGCGAAGGTCGCGGCCGGAATCTCAACGACCCGCGGTTGATAACCGGCCCGGCTGGCTTCTCGGCTTTCGCCTGGATCGCCGTTGGAACTGATCAAGCTTCCGTTCGCATACAGACGATAGGCCGTATGCATGGTGGGCACCCGCAGCCCCGCTCGAATGTCTCCGGCCCACAAGACCACCAGGCGATAGGTGGCGAAACCGTCGCCGCCGATCGGCTCGGCCGCATCGCGACCGGCGGCGACATCCGCATCCGGCCGCGCGACCGGCGAAAGCTGCAGTGAATTCCAGGCGCCCGGCACCGGGATCAGCGCGTCGGGCTCCGGTCGCTCTCCGGCCGCGCTCGGATTCAAAAACCGGCGCCAGTAAAATTCGAACTCCCCGGCGAGATTTTCGGGAGCGCTCGACAGATCAACGCCGCGCAGGTCGATGAGCCCGTTCTCAGCACGAACGAGATTCTGGGGACGCGAATCCGCAGCGCAGGAAATCGCAGAGAACAGCACCGCCGCGACGGCGAAACTCAGTCCGGCGAAAGGGCGGGCTGCGCGGGAGAAGGCGCGATTCGGTGCGCGTTCGGAGGCCACAATACGAATTCCAGCGCGCATCAGGCCTTTGCAAATCAATTCCGCGATTTTTGTCCGAAATCAGTTCGCTCCGACGAGGGCCGCCCGCCGCGCCTCGAGCTGTTCGCCGCGTTCGCGACTCCCGTGGCGCAGATGCAGGCGGGCGAGATGCTTCAGATTTCGCGCGTTTTCCGGGTCGCGCATCATCAGGCGTTCGCCAACGTCGATGGCCCGCTCGACTTCGCCCAGCCGTCGCAGCACCAGAGAATGCCAGAGCAGCACTTCGTTGTCTTCCGGAAAACGCTGCGTATACGCCTCGGCTACGGGGGACGCCCTTTCAAAATCTTCAGTTTCAATACAGGCGCGCAGCAGCATGCGATGCGTCTCCCGATCGCGGGCGTGCTGCGCGGGCGACGGGGGGCCGTCGCTTTCGCGAGCGGCTTCCAATTCTTCGACCAGCGGTTCCAGCAGGCGGCGGACTTCGGCGAAATCTTTTTGCTGATAGGCGTCGCGCACCGCACGAAGCCGAGAGCGCAGAGCGGCCGTGGGCGGCGTATCCAGGGCGCTCGCGTCTTCGCGATAAGCGATCCGAATCAGGCTCAGATCGTCCAGAACCGTACCCCGTTCACGAATCAATTCCTCCAGTCGCTCCAATTGGCCGGTCGAATTTTCGACATCTTTTAGAAAGGCGCGTTCGTCTTCGTTTACGACGGCCAGACCGTCCTCGTTCGTTCCGATCTGAACGTCGTCGCGGCCGTCCGAACCGATCAAGACGACGTCGTTCGGCTGCAGCGGCAGGGTCTGCACAACGAAGACCTCGGCGGGATCATCCACCCCCAGCTTTCGCAGGATGCCGCGCTCCACGACGAAATCCGCGCGCTCGTCGCGCAGTAATACAACGTGCGGATGCTCCGCGTTTACGAAGTAGAGCATACCCGTCGCTTCGTCGACGATGCCGACGACCATCGAAATCAGCATACGCCCGTCGAAGGCGAGAAAGACGCTCTGCAACTCCTGGTAACACTGCCGGAGCCACTGCTCGGGATAGAGCTCCCGCATCTTTGAAGATTGCTGCGTGCGGGTGATAATGGTCTTAAAAACCGTGCCCATAATCAGCGCCCCGCCCGCGCCCTGCATGGACTTGCCCATTGCGTCGCCGTTAAAAAAGACCAGCACGTCGCGGCCGCGCAGCCGCAGCGAATGGATCGCGCAGAGATCGCCGCCGATCTCGCTTTCCCAGTGCCGAAAACGAAAGGTTTTTTTCTGGCGACTCAAAAAATCCGCCTCCACCGGCAAGGGCGCCGCTGCGGCCCCGGGGCCATCAGCCGGGCGCATATGATTCCCGGCCAGGGGCTGCAAGAGCTGAGCCGTTAGAAAATAATCTCCATCCTGTTTGTCTTTGAGTTCACGCACTTCGCTCAAGGTCGCCTGCAGATCTTCGGTGCGAGCGCGTACTTTGTCTTCCAGTTCCGCGGCGAATTCTTCGACTTCGTTGTGTACGCGAACAAAACGATTCGCAAGAATGAGCGCGATGCCCATGATAAAAGCCAGGAAGGCGAAGGGCATTAAGAGGATCGATTGGAGAATTCGACGCTCCACCAGAATATCGTGCACCGCTCCGCAGACGATCAGCGCCACCCCCAGGAGTAGATAGCGCGCGTCTCGATTACCCTTCCAGGCTTCGCGCCCGGTTAGAAACAGGATGTACGGCAAAGCCAGCACCATCGTAAGAATCAAAAGCTCCAGTAAGCGCAAGCGGATGGCATGGGAAACGAAGAGATCCAGCAACGCGAAAACCAGATACAGCGAACTCAGGGCGATCGCGACGCGCGAGTGACGATTCAGAAAAAAGCGCGACAGAAATAAAAGCAGGCTCGCCGTGAAGACCATCAACGAAACCTGGTCCACTTTCGATTGCAGCTCTTTGGCCGGACCGTAGATCAATTCCGCACCGGAAGTATTCGCGAGATGGAACGAAGCGAAAGCCATGGCGAAAACGCCGAAGTACAGATTAAAGATTTCTTTGGGACGGCGGACGGCGAGCAGCAGATGATAGAGGCTGATGCTGACGTACAGCGCCGCCAGAATAAAGGCGACCGCGACCTCCTCTAAGAAGTCTTCGAATATCCGGTCCGCCGGTCCCAGTACAATCTTCGCGCCGCGCCAGAAGAGCGGTTTCCCCGGTCGCGTGCAAATCTCCACGAAAAGATAATTCGCGTCCGCTTTCAGCGCCGCGGACGGCAGGGTTTTCACCAGACGGCCGTCATGGCCCGTAGCATACGTTCCGGTCCCGCTCAGGCCCGGTTCGTTGCCGAACGCGCCGATCAGTCCGGAATCCACATCGTTTAAATAAAACCGCGCGACGTCCGAGGTATGTCCGGAATCCAGAGCGACGGGGCGGCGACGCGCATAATTTACGACCGCTTCAGGGACTGCAGAACGCAGTTGCAGACAACCGGAAAAGTCTTCGTACTCCGGACGCGATCCCAGATCGAAAGGAATCTCCAGGCTTTGCCAGTCCGGATTCACATCCCCGGCCGCCGCCGCTGCGTTTCCGGAGTCCGAGTCGAGCGTCCTGAAATCCCAGGCTCCTTTCAAGCTGACGTTTTCGAACGCATTCGCTGTGGTTTCCGAATTCGAAGGTACGCCGGCGGGTGCGCAATACGAGAGCATCGGGATCCAGAGCACGCAGAGCGCGAAAGCGAAACGCCGTCGCGCGGCGGGATTCGCCAGGTGGAGTTGCACGGGAAAAAGCGATGAATGCAAAAAAAAGCGGGCGCCCCGCAGGCGGGCGCCCGTGTGTTCCACAAAATCTCGTATGGGTTCAAACATTCCAGCCACGGCAAAAGAGCGCATCCTGGAAGTTCATTGACAATCCTTTTTGCAAAACGCGTGCCACCCTGCATTTGCATCCGTTCATCCCAATAGTCTCAGTAAAATGGCCGCGAAACGACGATTGCCGGCGCGACGCACGGCGAAAATACGCAAGGCGCGCGAAGGCGACGAGAATTCGTCGCCGGTATTCCGTCGCGACCGGGTTCCGACAGCGCGATGCCGGGGATGGTTCAGGCTTGCCAGAGGCAAAGGGCGGGCGCAAATGGCGTCAGCCATGCGATACGATCTGGCAATTATCGGCGGCGGGATTGTTGGACTTGCGACGGCGCTGCGTCTGTCCTCGGATGCGGCGCCGGCCTACGGGAAATCGCTGCGAATCGTCGTGCTGGAAAAAGAAGCGGAGCTGGCGCTGCACCAGACAGGACATAACAGCGGCGTCATACATTCCGGCATCTATTATGCGCCAGGCAGCTTAAAAGCCCGCAACTGTATCGAAGGCTACAAGCGACTGCTGGCTTTCCTGAAAGATAACGACATACCTCATCGCCTGTGCGGCAAAGTCATCGTCGCGACCCGCCCGGAAGAAGTGCCGGCGCTGGATCGGATTTACGAACGCGGGCGGGCGAACGGTCTGAAACGCATTCGCAAAATCGGCCCGGACGAGCTGCGCGAAATCGAGCCGCACGTTCAGGGCGTCGCGGGCATCGCCGTACCGTACGCCGGCATCGTCGACTATCGCCGGGTGGCGGAAAGCTACGCGCGGATCTTTCGCGCACAGGGCGGCGAAATTCGCACTGGAACGCGCGTCACGGGATTTCATCGCCATGCCGCGCAGGATTCAGTTCGTTTGAGAATCCGGGTCGCAACGCCCGGCGCCCGTAATACAGGCGAAAGCGAAGACGAACTCGAAGCGCGGCTGGTCGTCAACTGCGCGGGACTCTATTCTGATACGATCGCCGAGGCCGCCGGTCAGGCGAACCGCGACGCCCGACCGGGCCGGGTCGATTATCGTATCATTCCTTTTCGCGGAGAGTACTACACTCTGCGGCCGGAAAAGCGCCATCTGGTGAAGAGCCTGATCTACCCCGTTCCCGATCCGGCCTTTCCCTTTCTTGGCGTGCACTTCACCAGTTTGATCGACGGGGGAGTGGAGGCCGGTCCGAACGCGGTCTTCGCGCTGCATAAAGAAGGGTATCGCTGGTCGAAGTTCTCAGTCGGCGACGTGGCCCGCAGTCTCGCCTGGCCGGGCTTTCGACGGGTGGCACGCAAGTACTGGCGAACGGGTCTCGGCGAAATTCACCGATCACTTTCAAAAGCGGCCTTTACCCGCGCCCTGCAACAATTGATTCCGGAAATTCAAGCCAGGGATCTGCAGAGCGGCGGGTCCGGAGTCCGGGCGCAGGCCTGTTCGCGAAGCGACGGCCTAATCGACGATTTTTATTTCCACGAAGAGCCTGGCTTCGTGCATGTGGGCAATGCGCCTTCGCCGGCGGCCACGTCTTCGCTCGCCATCGGCGAAAGCATCGCCGACCTGGTTCGATCGCGGCTGAACGCCGCCCCGGCCTGAACGCACCCGCTATAAATGAGAGCTACAGACCCATGCGCAAAACCGTAATTATTACTCTACTGATACCCGTGATCTTAATGATCGTCTATTCGATCTTTACGCGCGTTTATACTCCCGACGAAATACCCGGAGATTTCGCTTTCGCCGAAGAGGAACTCACCATCACGGCCGCCGACGGAGCGGGGCTAGCGGCGACCGCGGTCCGATTGCAAACGCCCGGCCCGGGGCGGCCCGTGCTGGTCCAGGTGGCGGAGCGCAGCCTGGACCGCGACTGGAACTCGCGTTCGTTTCGCTTTCGCACCGGCGAGCGACTGGCGGCGATCTTCGGCGGAACGGGTTACCACAACCTGCGCTTCGACCATCGCGGCACGGGGGACACGCGCGCTTCGGCGCAAACCCGGTGGGATCTCCAGCTGATGATTTCCGATGTAACGAGCGCGGGCCGCGCGGCGCGCAAGCATTTCGTCGCACTGGCTCCCGGGGAAACGGACGCCAACCCCGCGGCGAATGCGCACGATAGTGTTGAAACGCAATTCGCGATCAAAGCGCCGGAGCTATTCTATGTGGCTCACGACGGGGGATGCGCTCTAACCCTGGCGGCCATCGCCGAGCAGCTGGACAAAGACCTAAAAGCGCGGCCGGCCGCGGGCGTCGCTCTTCTGGCCTGCGATCTTTCCGGCAGCTATCTCCAGCAGTGGGGCCGCAAGCTGCTCCATAATATGCACCGACAAAACGTCAAAGCGGAGATCGTCGATCGGGCCGCTGCGGAATGGGCGAGCTTTCTGCGGGACGGCAGCCTGCCGCTCAAAGAAATCGCGGCGACCGAAAAACTTCCGCCGGACCTGATCGCGTTTCGCGAGGCGCTGCGCTTTATGGCCTCGGACGAAATGCGGGATTTCCGCGAAACCGCCGCGAATCTGAGACCGGAAGAATCGCTACGTAAGCTGCTGCGTCGCGGCGTGCCGGTGCTGCATCTGATGGGCACCATGGACGCGGAACTGCCCGCGGAAGCGATCCAGGCTGCCCGGGAGATCGACGCCCGGCTAAAGGCGACGGGAGGGGGCTACAGTCTGCGCATTGTGCCCGGCACGAATCATTTTCTCAAAGAACAGGAACAGGAACTGCGGGGCCCGGGGCTCATGCTGCATCGCCTGTCGCCCTTTCGCAGGATTCAGCCGGGAGTCATCCGCGTTCTGCGCGAATTCTTTGAAAGCAACGCAGGCCGGCGCGGTTGACGACCCGTTTCGCAGTGATTCCGCTTTCGGTATTCGGGGCGCCCCATTCATGAATTCGCGCTGAAGCGCGTCTTGAGCGTGCCCTCGGGAATCCCGGTCATCCCGCTGATCTCCTGAAACGAATACCCGAGCCCGGTCAAAACGCGAACACGACGATCCTCTTTGTCCCCCGCGCCGAGCAGCGCGATAATGGTATCCAGCTTTCTATTGAGCTGCTGTTTGTCCGAATCCGTCCATTCCATAGCCTGAGACATATCCCGGCGCCCGAACTGAACAGCGCATTTTCGTAACGTCTCCGGTAACTATCTTACCGGATTCCCAAAAAAACCGAGGCCCGGGCCTGGATCCCGCGAATTCCGATATGCTTCGATCCAGGTTTCGCAATCTTTCAGGCGCGACTGCTGGAACAGGAAGGGTCCGCCCCCGGCCGCTGAATCTGCGATTGCGGAGCGAGAAAGGTCAATCTTCAAGCCGGTCGAGAATGAACTCCAGCGCCCCGCGATGGGCCTCGCGTGCCCAGCGGCTGCGGGATCGAATGAAATGATGATCGCCTTTCGGAATTTCTTCCAGACGCGCGAGGCCGGGCCGAATTTCGTTCGCGCGATCGCGAAAGGCCCGGCTCTGCTCAATGGGTATCAACTCGTCGGCGACTCCGTGGAGCAAATACATGGGCGGCGCGAAGGCGTGCACGTGATGCATCGGCGATATGTCGGTCAACGCGCGCGCGTAGAAGCCGCGCCTGAGTTCGCTCAGTTGATTCGCGCTGGCTGTCGCGTCGTTCTGTGCGACGCTGAACTGCGGCAGATAATTCACCAGGACTTTGCGCAGGTCGGGATTGGTCGTATCTTCCAGCAGGCGCTCCGGATCAAGGGGCGCGTAATACGCGACGACCGCCCGCACGGGCCCCGGCCCGCTAATGGAACGCATACCGGGACGCGGCCGCGATAGACTGAGTCCGGTCATCACCGCCAGATGCCCCCCGGAAGAAAATCCGACCAGCGCCATGCGATCCGGAGGGATGCCGAAACGCGCCGCGTTCCGCCCGATATAACGCACAGCGTCCAGACAATCGTTGATGTGATCGCGACCGCGATAACGCGGCGGCACACGATGTTCGAGAGCGAAAGCCCGCAAGCCCGCCTCCTGCAGCGGTTCGTGCCAGTCCTGGTAAGTCGGGATGCCCGCGCCGGCCACGCTCCAGCCGCCCCCGTGAATAAAAACTACGGCGCCGCGAGTCTGCCTGTTGTTATCTGCGGGCGACGGATATACAACCAGCTTCAGCGGTACAGGTCGCCGCTTATAAACCTCGACTGTCGTTCCGGCCGGGCGAAAGAAGAGTTGTAAGGGCAGACTGGCCCGACAGGCCGGAGCCGCAAATAGCACGATTCCAACCAGGATAGCGGCCGCGAGCGCGGCGATGGAAGGGGAGCGATGCCCGGGTGCCTGAACCAGCAGATGCCCAGGTGCTTGAACTAGTAGATGCCCAGGTGCATCTTGGCATCTTCGCTGGCCATTTCTCTGGGATCCCATGCCGGACTGAATACCACCTCGACGTGCGCATCCGATATATCATCTACGCGCGTCGCAGCCGCGTGGACTTCCGCTTTGAGCTGAGGCCCGTAGGGACAGCCCATCGAAGTGAAAGTCATCGTCACGTCGGCTTTCTTATTTTCGTCAATCGTGAGGTCGTAGACAAGCCCTAACTCGGTCAAACTCAGCCCGATTTCAGGATCTTCGACTTTCGCGATTTCGTCCCACACTTGTTTTTTCAGGGTCTCGGTTTCGGCCATATCCCCTGGAAGATAACCAGGAACGCCCCGGCTTGCAACCGGAAATGGTGGCGGGCCCCAGGCACCTGGATCACTGCACAAATATTCAGGGATTCGCCCCGTGAGCCGAATGCCCGGCCTATATCCAGAAATACCACCAGAGACCCAGTCGGCGTTTCAGGATCTTCGCAGCGCTACGCTGCACCGCCTCTACGGCAGCCGGCGAACCGGAATTGCAGAGGATTACAAAGGCGAAATTCGCTTCTGGCACCAGCGTCGCATGACTATAAAAGGTTCCAGCACTGCCTTCGAAACTGGAAACGGCCTGCCCGGCCAGCTCGTAGCCGGCGACTCCCAGGGAAAGCCCCTCGTGGCCGAAATGAATTCTGCGCAGAATGTCCACCCCGGGATCGACCGCTTCGCCTCGTAGCCCCGCCAGATGCAGTTGCACATACCGCGCATAATCCAGCGGCGTCATGCTGACATCCCCGGCGGGTGCGATCTGATCCGGAAGGGCGTACGGATCGTCCGCCGCGAAAGCCCGCAGCTCCGATCCATCAGGGGCGACTTCTGCGCCCCGACGAGTGCGCAGCCACAAGTGATAGATACCCTGATCCGAACGCGCGTGCCCCGCAGGTTGATCGGGGCCGCGACTCAGGGGCCAGCCGATTGCCACGTCGAGACCCAGGTCGTCGGTCAGGACGCTGCGCAGCAGAAACTTCCAGCGACGACCCGCGATCGCCTCAAGCATCGCCGCCGCGCAAGTATAGCTGGCATTGGAGTACAGTACGTCAAATTCTCCGTCGACGAAACGCGCGGCCGGGGGCTGCGAAAGTACATGGCGAATGAAGCCCATTCGCGATGGCTCCGACCGCGTCGAAAGATCGTACAGCGCGTTCCAATCGCCGTACGCGGCGATCCCCGCGCGAAACGACAGCAACTGCTCCAGAGTGATCGCCGCGTACGCCGGATGAGCGCCGGCTCGCAATCCCGGAAAGACATCGAAGAAGCGCGTATCCCAGTCGATGGCCGCGCGTTCGACCATGCGCCCGGCCACGAACGCCAGCATGGACTTCGCTCCCGATCCGATATGAAATAGATGATCGAGCCGTGCGGCTTGCGTGCCGCCGACGAGTTTCGTTCCGCCAATTTCGCTGACTTCCAGAGCGCGCGAGTTAAGAGTGACGATCGCCATCGCCGGCACCTCTGCTTCGCGCGTCGCCCCGGCGATGAGCGAACGCACGAAACTGCGCTCGGCCAGATGGGCCCTGCGATCATGCTCCGTTTCGGGCCGCAGCGGACCGTAAAACGACCCAAAGACCAGCGCCGAAAGCCACAATACTATTCGGGACTTCCTTCGGAATCTCATAAGCGCCGATACTCCTCGAAACGCATATCGCTTTTGATGGTTCCGCGGAAGACCACGAGCGGCAAAACCCGCACCCGGATATCGTAGCTCATATGCATATTCAGCGGATACCAGCGCGCGTTATTCGCATTATAGTTGAGCGTAAAACGAATATTGGACACCGCGCCCTCCGCGAATCGCTCCTCTTTGAGTCCGCGCACGCTCGTGCGCACAGGCGCTCCGGTGCGCTCGTCGAGCCAAACGCTGCCGGCCCAGACATTATTCGCACCCCGCTGCCGAAACCGAAATTCACGGCAGAGTACGCCTCGAACCCGAATGCGATCGGCCCGTTTCAGCGACGTCAGGCGCAGCTGTGGATCGAAGGGGTTGCCTTCGCCGCCGGTTAAGAATCCGGCCATCACGGACTGATCCAGCTCGGCGCTTTTTTCAGAGCGGGTGTCCCGGCCGTTGGTTGTCGCGGACAGCACGCGTAGATTCAGTCGCGAGCCGCGAGCGCTCACGCCGTACACGATCGATGATTTCTCTTCGAGTTTGCCCTGCTCATCGAAGACCTGTTCGTTCTCGCGAATACGACCCGGCAGCCAGGAAGCGTTCCGGCTCACGATTGTGCGGGCTCGCTTCCAGAGCGCGTCCTGTTGCGCCGCGACGCTTTGCGCGCCCGGGGACTGACTCGCAAGAGGAAACGGCACGCCCGAAAAAACCAGCAATCCCCCGAGCAATGCGATGGTGAACCCTGAGCGCGTGAAAATCATCGCGAGCCTCCGGAGACCAGTACGGCGGGGGTCTTCACAGAAGTCGCCCGCGTGAGACCGTATGTTAATCTACGCCAGAGCGCTTCTAAGGGTCCTTGCGAAAAACGCGACAGCCAGAAGCGAGTCAACGCCATCTGCGCCGCCCAGATCAAAAGCACCACACCCCACTGTTCGAGCCGGGAGAGCATTGCGAAGGCGCCCATGCCGTGCCCGTAGAAGATCAGCGTTCCCGCCAGCGATTGAAAGATATATCCCGAGAACGCGGTCCGCCCGATCTGCGCAAAGGGTCCGCGAATGATCTCGCCGAAGCCGGATCGCAATACAAAAAGCAACGCGCCCATATAACCGATGGCGGTCAGAACGCTGCCGAAATAATTCCACAGACTGCCGGCAAACATCGAGTATTCCAGTCGCCAATCGTAGAGCTCATTCATATAGAGGCCGATCGCCGAAAGCGCCAGTCCGATCGGCAATGCGATCCAATAGCACCGGGATCTCCTGCGGCTATGATTCGCCGCTTCCGCATCGTCGCCCTCTCCAGCGGATTCGAAAAACCCCGAACGATGCAAGCTCATCCCCAGAAGCATGAGACCGGTCACCCGCCACCAGCTCCAGCTGGTCAAAACGGCAGTCTGCACAAAGAAGGCCTGCTCCGCTCGCACCGGCATCTGAGTCGTCCAGTCGCCTCGAAAGGCGGCGGTCTCCCGGGCAAGTTCTGCGGCGGACGGCTGCCAGAGCGCGAACACCTCCGCCATTTCCGCGGCATCGAAGAACGGCAACAATAACCCCGTGCCCGCGCTGATCAACGCGCCCGCAATCAACATGCCCCAGCCGGCCCGCCAGAGCGTGCGCTCACTCAGCCGACGCGCGAAGATGAGACCCAGGCCGCAGATCGCGTAGGTGGCCAGTATATCGCCGTGCCAGATCGCGTAGGCGTGAATCAGCCCGAAAGCTAACAACCAGACCAGTCTGCGCAGAAAGAGCGGCCCCGGGCGGGCGCCTCTCGCGGACGCATTGTCCATGAAGATCGCGGCGCCGGCGCCGAAGAGCATAGAAAAGATCGCCATGAATTTCTGGTCGGCGAATATATGATTCAACGACCAGATCCACCCGTCCAGCGCAGTGTGTTCCACCGCGGTGGGATTGTGATAGGCGGCGCCGGGCATGGCGAAGACCTGTACGTTAATGATCAGGATGCCGAGCAGCGCGAAACCGCGCACAGCGTCGAGATTCTCGTTTCTTTTTTTCCGTTCTTGCTTTATCGGATTCATTGTAGTTCTCCCGGGCGGGTATCCGCCACGCTGAAAATCTGAATTGCTTCTCGTTTGCCGCGCAAACGGACCCGACCGACAGCGCGCAGCATAACGTGTCCGACTTCGGAGTCATTGTGGTCTTTCGCGGCGTACGTGGATTCGATGGCCGCCTGCGTCGCCGCGCTGAGTAGAATTCCGGAGCCAAGCCGTTTGTTCAGCTGCTCCAGGCGCGCGGCGATATTCACGGTGTCGCCGAGCACCGTATATTCCATACGGCTTTCGCTGCCGATGCTTCCGGCGATCATCGCTCCGGTGCTGACGCCCACCCGCGTCCGCAAACGAAGATCGTCCCCGAATCGCCGCTCTTCGCAGAGAGCGCGAATCTCCCGGGCCGCAAGCACAGCCCGCAGCGCGTGATCTTCGTCGGCGACGGGCACGCCGAAGAGGGCCATTACCGAATCGCCGATGAATTTGTTCACGACCCCGCCGTGCTTTTCTATGATCGCGACGACCAGGCGAAAGTACTCGTTCATTAAGTCGACGACCTGCTCCGGATTCAGGCGCTCGACCGTCGCGGTGTAGCTTGCGATATCGGAAAAGAGCACCGTGCCGTACCTGATTTCGCCGCCCAGCGCCGGCTTGTTGGCCGGACTCTTCATGATTTCTTCGGCGACGTTTTGCGAAACGTACATGCCCAGCAGACTGCGCGCGCGTTCGCGCTCCTGCAAATCGCCGGCCATACGATTGAAACCCATGGCCAGTTCGCCGATTTCCCCGTCTCCGAGCGCGGGTACCCGGGCGTCGAAGGCCCCCGTTCCAATCCGGCGGTGGCCATGCAACAGCGATTTCAAAGAGAGTCGCAGCTGTTGTGCGAAGAGCGCCGTGAGTCCTGCTCCCGCGACGAAGACCATCACTGTATCGATGACGATTTTACGCGACGATGGACCGCTGACGCCCAGGAGCACCTGAAAGACGTTGATCAGATATGGACCGAGCGCCAGAGCGAAGGCGAAGAGGATCAGTTTATACCCCAGACTCAGGCCGCCGGACGAAGACGCGTAACGCTCCGGAGGCGACTCCCGCCGCAAGCGCGCGATAAACAGGTCGAGCGCGAAAATCGTATAAACGGGCAGGAGAATCCAGAAGATATAAGATAGATCCAGTACGACGTCGAGCATGGCCCGCACGCTCGATCCGGCTTCCCATTCGCCCAGCGCCAGGAGAGCCGCCGTCAGCACTCCGAGCAAAGCGATCCAGAGAGCGCTCAGGCTCAGCAGTCGGCTGTGCCTCCGGGCGATTGCCGGGCCGGACAACCCGGGACGATCATCGGCAAGACGCGAGAGATAACAGGCCCCCGCCAGATTCAGCACGCCGAAGATCAGAAGCTCAACGATCGAAAGTTCGATGAGCTCGGCCCCGGGCATCCCGCTCAGATACAGCAAGCCGTTCAGGGACACGGCCCAGAGGCCGTTGCTCAACATGATGCCGCAGTAGATGAGCCGGCTGGAAGAGCGCAAAGCCCCGGCGCGAAGCGGCCCGGGGGAGCCGCCGGACGCGTCAGATGCGGCCGGCTCCGGTGCAATTCTCAGATTCATGACCGGAGCATAGTCGATGCTCGCGGTTCAATCGTCCGGGATTGGAAGCTCGGACCTCTTTTTTCAGGAATCGGGAGGGGTTATTGGAAAAACGTCAGGGATCCCGGAAGGGGCGATCCGAATCGTCGAAATTACCGTCGGCGTCCACGTTGATCAGCTCGTGAAAGCCCGCCGGATTCCTGGGAGTGATCCGTTCATTCAGTACCGCGCGCCAGCCGCGACCGCCGTGCCCCTCCGGCGGCCGCGCATTACGATTCCAGGTCCAGTTGCCCGGCCCACCCTGGATCGAACCGTGATAGATATTCGGATCGAGAAAATCGTAGCGTTCCACATACTGCAGACGTCCCATGCCGCCCGGTTGGCCGGTCCGGGTCACATAGTACCCGATATTCACCATTGCACGTTCTCCTCCGCGGGCAGGACGATTCTTCGACTGACCGCGGAAATTGACATCTGTGAAAGCCTGTCCGTACCGGTCGGCTCGCGAGCGGATACTGAAAGCCTCGCCCGGCACCCGGGGATCGACGTTCCAGGTATGTCCGTCAGCGAAATTGAAACGCCCCCTTCCAATGTATGCCGCACGCACGACGGTCAGCCGGTCCCGATCAAATCCGCCGGCAGTCCCCGGGTGCGATGCGATCGTGCGCCGAATTCCGGCGCTACTGGAACCCGTATGGCTTTCCGGCGCCCAGATGATATCCTGCAAAACTCCGGGCGGCAAAACTGTCTCCACGTACATGACCTTACCATCGGCGTACCGCCGAACGCGGGTTCCATTCAGAAAAACGGCGTCGAGCGGGTGCGTGGGAATCCGGCCCGGGGCCTGCTGCCGCTGAATATGGCGGGCTCCGCCGCGGCGCTGCTGAATTGTGTGGGTCAGCTCATGCGCGAGCAAACGCCGTCCTTCCGTTGTTCCGGGCCGGTACTCGCCGTTTGCAAAGGCGATATCGTTCCCGAAAGTGAACGCCCTGGCGCTCATGCGATGCGCGGCTCGCGCGGCGTCCGCATCCGTATGGATACGAACGGCTCCGAAGCTGCGTCCGAAACGGGCTTCAAAAAAGGCGCGCTCGGAATCAGGTAAGGCCCGCCCCGCTCCGAGGCCCACGTTGCGGCTGCTACTATCGGCGGGAGTCTTATCTGTGGCGACCGATCCCGCGACTGCTTTGCGGGCGACACCGCGCGGAGCCGCGCCGATCGAAGGCGCAACCGCCGAGGCCAGACGATCACCCCGGCCGGAAGCGCTCACGACTCGGTCGGCAATACGATCGGCTTCCCGCTCCTGGCTATCTGCGGACGGGTTGCCGCCGTTCGAGGCTGCTGGCGCGGATGGAGCCTCCTGCTGGTCGCCGGAATTCGCGGCGAGTTTCCCCGACATATTCTGGAGGGGGGCGGCTCTGGATCGCCGACGAATACGCCTTGAGCTTTGAGCGCCTTTGTGCGCGGGATGATAAGTACGCCCTGCCATAGCTCTGGAGGATAGAGCTCGCGTAAAATCTGGTCAAGCAGGCTGTCGAGACGGAGCTTGCGCGAAACGCTTTTTTTTAATATTTCACAACTATGTTCTCATTCCCCTCGAAAACATGCAGATAGTTTCGTGGTATCGGCGCTGATTTCATTCCGAGCCGGAACCCCGTTTTCAGCTTCGCTTAAGACCCAAAACTCTTCAGAAAAAAACCGCCGTCCCGCATAAGCGAAACGACGGCTTTCCAGTCGCGCTCACCGCAGTCGGGCCGAAGCCGGAACCGCCGCGAACGCGAGCGTTTTGTAAACCAGACTCACCGGATCAGCGGATAAACCACCAGAGCGACGACGCTCATGAGCTTGATCAGAATGTTGATCGAAGGACCGGAAGTGTCTTTCAGCGGATCGCCGACGGTGTCGCCGGTCACGGCCGCTTTGTGAGCTTCGGAACCTTTTTTGTATTCCACGTGATCGATGGTAACGCCGCCTTCGAACATCTTCTTCGCGTTGTCCCAGGCGCCGCCAGCGTTGGACTGGAAGATCGCCATGAGAACGCCGGAAACCGTTACGCCGGCCAGCAGGCCGCCCAGGGTTTCCGCGCCGAAGAGATAACCGACGAGTACGGGAGTGATGATCGCAAGCAGGCCGGGAGCCATCATCTCGCGAATCGCGGAGTTGGTGGAGATTTCCACGCACTTCGCGTATTCCGCTTTGCCGTCGGCCGCATCGAAAGTCTTGCGGTCGCCGGAGCGCATTTTCTCGAGATTGCCTTCGTATTTCTTCATCACTTCCAGAGCGGCTTTCAGCTCGGGAATGCTGGTGAACTGACGGCGCACTTCGAAGATCATCGCCATCGCGGCGCGACCGACGGCGCCCATCGCCAGAGCGGAGAATACGAACGGTAACATACCGCCGACAAACAGACCCGCCATCACGTACGGATTCGCGACGTTGATCGAAGTCAGTCCGGTTTGTTGCATAAAGGCGGAGAAGAGCGCCAGAGCCGTCAGAGCGGCTGAAGCGATCGCGAAACCTTTACCGACTGCAGCGGTGGTGTTACCGACCGCGTCCAGCTTGTCGGTGCGCTCGCGAACTTCCGGCGGCAGTTCCGCCATCTCGGCGATGCCGCCCGCGTTATCCGCGATCGGACCGTATGCGTCGACCGCCAGCTGGATACCGGTATTGGCCAGCATACCCAGAGCCGCGATTGCGATGCCGTACAGACCGGCGAAATAGTAGGAGCTGATGATACCGGCCGCGATCAAGAGGATCGGAATAGCCGTAGACATCATGCCGACGCCCAGACCCGCGATGATATTCGTCGCGGAACCGGTGATCGACTGCTTCACGATATTCACGACCGGACCTTTGCCCGTGCCGGTGTAGTGTTCGGTTACGAAACCGACGAGCAGGCCGATTACCAGGCCGATTGCCGTAGCGTAGAAAACGCCCATCGCGGTGTAGGTCCGCTCGGCGCCGGTCAGCGTATCAATCGCCGTCCAGGTTTCGGGCAGCATGTGAATGATCGCCGCCACGGTGAGGCCTAACATCAGAATTGAGGAAATCAGGTGACCGCGCGTCAGAGCGGCCTGCGGATCTCCGCCTTCGCCGGTGCGCACGAAAAAGGTTCCGATGATCGAAGCGACAATGCCCAGACCGGCGAGAACCAGCGGCAGAAATACAGCGGACATACCGCCGAAATTATCGAGGCCGCCTTCAGCCATTACGGGAATGAACGCCGCACCCAGAACGAGCGAACCCAGGATCGAACCGACATAGGATTCGAAAAGGTCAGCGCCCATACCGGCGACGTCGCCGACGTTATCGCCGACGTTATCCGCGATGGTCGCGGGGTTCAGCGGGTGGTCTTCCGGAATACCGGCTTCGACTTTACCGACCAGGTCAGCGCCGACGTCGGCCGCTTTGGTGTAGATACCGCCGCCGACGCGAGCGAACAGCGCGATCGAAGAAGCGCCCAGCGAAAAGCCGGAAACCACGTTAAGAATTTTTACGATAGGCGATTCGGTCATTACCTGTTGAAAGGCGACGAAGAGACCGCCGAGGCCCAGAACGCCGAGACCGACGACCGACAGACCCATTACGGAACCGCCGCCGAAAGCGACAGCCAGTGCCTGAGTCAGACCGGAGCGCGCGCCATTCGCCGTACGATAGTTGGCTTTGGTCGCCACGCGCATGCCGATGAAACCGGCGAGAGCGGAGCAGAGGGCGCCAACGATAAAGGAAACAGCGACCAGCGGGCTGGATTTGCCGGCGATCGTTTCGCCGTCCGCGCCTTCCGTCGGCAGGCTTTGATAGTAACCGGAAATCCCGAGCAAAATGGCGACGCCCAGTACGAACCAGAGCAGTACGCGGTATTCGGCTTTCAGGAACGCCATTGCGCCGTCGGCGATGTACTGGCCGATCTTTTGCATTTTCTCGGTGCCGGGGTCCTGGCGGCCGACCCATGAGGATCGCCAGAACGCGAACAGCAGGGAAATCAATCCTGCTCCCAGCGTAGCGTAGATATAAGTCATCAAGATTCTCCTATATGAGTGCGATTGGGATGCGTCCCGGCAGGGGCTCGTTCGAGAATATACGTGAGCCGAATACACGTTCCGGGATTATAAACAGTCTTCCCAGAGATTGAGAATTAGGCCCGGTGTCAAGAGAATTCAGCCAGACGGCTGCACGCGACAGTTCCGTCTTCCTCGAAGATATTGCTCAAGTTCTCTCAAAATATAGAAGAAACTGTTAGTATGGATGCCTTTGCACCGGCACTGCGAATCGCCCTGGTTCTGGCCCTGCTCTCCGGAAGCATGCTGGCACCCGATCCGCTGCGCGAACTGCGGGCCCAGGCCGACAGCGACGCTCCACTGTATTTGCAGGCTGCGATCGCGCAATTTCAGGCGGGCCAGACCCAGCGGGCCCGCGATCATCTGGCTGCGGCCCGGGCACTGGCTCCCGAGCGGATGCGGCGGGAAGCGGATGCGCGCAAACTGCAGGGTCTGCTGCATCTGACCGCCGGCCGGCAACGCGAAGCCATGCCCGAGCTGCTGGCTTATCTTCAGATCAAACCGACCGCGCCCGGGGCCGGCTTTCTGTGGTATCTGCTGGCCGATTACAATCTGCGACACGGCGACTTCGCGCGCGCGGCTCGCGCCTACGAACGAGCCGCCACGGCCGGTTCCCTGCAAGCGGCGAATCCAACTGCAAATGTCGCCCCCTGGCCGGCGCTCGCGCCGCTGAGCTGTCCGGCCGACGAACTGGACTCAGCCGCGAAACACGAAGCCTTCTGGCAAGCACAGGAATCCAATCCACTGGAACAGGCGTCGGCTTACACTGAACTCTGGGAGCGCCCGCTCGAAAATCATGAGATCGCCCTGGCAGCCTTTGCGGCCGGCCTGTATCGCGAACGCCCGGCCGACGATCCCGACATCACCGAACTGCGCGCCCTGCTGCTTGCAGCGGTCGCCCGGCCCGGCGTACGCGAACGCCTGGGCGCGAATCTTACCCAATTGATGGTCGCGCCGGAAGAGGCTGTGCATCACGAACGCTGTCTGCAGAGTCTCGAAAGTCTGGAGCGGCGGCAGCTGACAGCCATCGACCGGGGCGCGCTGACTTCCGGGCGGCGACGCCTGGACCGGGCCCGCGAATTCTTGACCCGCATGCACTACGCGCGCATGAGCTATCTGCGCGACGCCGGCGGCATGTATCGCTACGGCGTCTATCTGTTGCGCAGCGGCGGAGAGTTCCAGGGATCCGCTCGCAGGATTCGCGCGATCCGGGCGCTGCACGCGTTGCGCGGCGCGTTCGCCGTCAGCGGCGTAGCGGATACGAATGCGGCGGCAGACCCGGCGATGAGTGAAGAGCGGGGACGCGCAGCGGCGAACGCGAATGGCATCACGCTGCGTTTCCAGCGACCGCGCCAGCTGCGTATCCAGGAACAGATTCTGCACCGCATCGCGGAGGCCTACGCACTGATGGGTCGTCCGGCGGACCATGACACGCTGACCGCGGTCGCCTATATTCTCGCCGACGCCGCCGATCGAAATGGATCCGCCGTCGACACCGCCTCCGATTCGAACCAGGGGCTGGCTGAATTTCGCCGGCAACTATTCAAACGCTGCGGCGAAAACCTGCGCAATCGGGAAGCCCTTCTGATCCTGCTGGGAGCGGCTGCCGCGAAAACGCAGCCGGCGCCGCCACGGCAGCCTGCGTTTTATCATGCGAAGCTGGTCGAACGCGATCGGGAATTCGAAGAAGCCGAGTTGCTTTCCGCCTTCGCCCCTTAAATCCTGGCCGCATGAACTCCCGGTCGGCCGCCGAATCTTCTTCGCGTTTGGCGCTGGTCGCGCTCGCGCTCGGCGCCTGCGCCATCGGCTGCGCACCGCTGTTCGTGCGGCTCAGTCCGGTCGAACCGACGGCGACCGGCTTCTGGCGACTGGCGCTGGCCCTGCCCTTTCTTTTCGCGCTACGATTTTTCATTCATCGTCTGCCGCTGCCGTCCACGCCCTCGAAACCGCATCTGGCCCGGGTACCCATCGCCGCCGCGGATATGCGCGCCCAAGAAGCCGCAGAAATCAAAGAGGCCGCGCAAGCCGACTCAGTTGCCGGCGAATCCGGGAACGCGGGAGCTTCCGAAGCCGTGGTCGCCGCCCCCGGAAAGCCGAAATCCGTATGGCGTTACGCGCTTTTGATCCTGCCGGGTTTCTTCTTCGCCGGCGATCTGGCGTTATGGCACTGGTCGATTCACTACACGACCGTGGCGAATTCGACGCTGCTCACGAATTTCGCGCCGATCTTCGTAACGATCGTCGCGTACTTTTATCTGGGCGAACGCTTCGATCGTCGCTTCCCGCTGGGGCTCGTGCTGGCACTGGCGGGCGCGGCGCTTTTAATTCGCCGCAGCCTGGAAGTATCGCCTGACCATCTGTACGGCGACGTTCTGGGAATTCTGACGGCTTTGTTTTACGCAGCCTACCAGCTTTCGGTCAAACGACTGCGCCGCGATTTTTCGACTCTGGCTTTGATGTTCGGCTCAAGCCTGACCGGCGCGGCCCTGCTGCTCGCGCTCGCGCTTGTCAGCGGCGAATCGCTGTGGCCGCCGGTCACCCTGAGCTGGTCGGCCGACGCCGCGGGCCTCTCGCTTCTGGCGGTCTCGAAGGCCGTCATCGCCGAATTCGCAAGCGGCTGGGGCGCCCTCTTCGGCCTGGCGCTGGTTTCGCACATCGCAGGCCAGGGGCTGATCGCCTACGCTTTCGCGCATCTCCCCGCGTCGTTTTCGTCGGTGAGCCTCTTGCTTCAGCCGATTGTCGCAGCCATCGGAGCGTATCTACTGTTCGGCGAAGCGCTCGGCCCGATCGAATTACTGGGGGCGGCGATCGTTCTGACCGGCGTCATTCTCGCGCGCCTGGCGACGCGCGGACCGGAACGGAGCGCAAGCACGCCATGAGCTCGCAGCCTGCCCGGCCTGCCCCGCCTCCCTTCCAGGCGAATCCGCCGGCGATCGAATTTCGCGGGCTCGATTTGCGCTACGGGGATCGCCGCCTGCTGCACGGTTTTAGCGCGACGATCAGAGCCGGCGAACACGTCGCGTTGACCGGGCCCTCGGGATCGGGAAAGAGCAGCATCTTATTGGCGCTCCTCGGATTTACGCCCCTCGCCCGGGGCGCGATCAGTGTTCAGGGCTACGCCGTGGACCCGCAGAACATCGCACGCATCCGCGGAACGGTCGCCTATGTTCCGCAGCAGCCGACCGCCGATATCATCGCAAGCGAGAGCGTGCGCGATTTTTTCGAGACGCTCTTCGGCCTGCGCGCGAATCGCAAACTGAAACCGCGACCCGAAACTCTGACGGCGACGCTGACGACTCTGGACCTGCCGCCTGCGATTCTCGATCAATCGCCGCGCGTGTTGTCGGGCGGCGAACGACAGCGAGTAGCGCTCGCGGCGGCTCTGCTTCTGAATCGGCCGCTTTTGATTCTCGACGAACCATCGGCGGCCCTCGACGCCGAATCCTGTGCGAGCATACTCGCCGCAATCCGCGCCCGGCCGGAAATGACGGTGCTCAGCGTATCGCACGATCCGGCCTGGCTTTCGGCGTGCGATCGTGAACTGCGAATCCAGGGGGCGCGTCGGTGAATCGGCGTGGAGGGCCTTAACAGATGGAAGCGCACCACATCGACTGGCTGCATCTGGCGGCCGGCGGAGTTCTCTTGCTTGCGCCCCTGGGCCTGCTGATCTATTTTCGCACGGGCCTCGGCTGGAGCGCGCTCATCGCCTGCGGGCGCATGGTAATCCAGCTGATCTTAGTCGGCCTCTATTTGAAATTCATCTTCGCCGCCTCGTCGGTGCTTCTGAATCTTGTCTGGGTGGGGCTGATGGCGGCGGTGGCGGGGGTCTCGATCGCGCGCCGCGCCTCGGTGCGACTGAAAACATTTTTCGCGCCGCTGGCCCTGAGCATGCTGGCGGGAGTGGCTGTAACCGAGGCGGTACTCTTCGCGGTCGTGATTCAAGCGCCGGAACCGCTGAGCGAATCCCGCTATGTTATCCCCATCACCGGTATGATTCTGGGCAATTGCCTGCAGGCCGGGATCATCGCCGTGCGCAGTTGTTATCACGGATTGCTCGAACACGTCGACGAATATCGTTATCTGCTGGCGGCCGGCGCTTCGCGCAACGAAGCGCTGGCTCCGTTCATACGCGAAGCGCTGCGGGCGGCCTTTCAGCCGGTGATCGGAACCATCGCGACCATCGGCCTGATCGCGCTGCCGGGCATGATGACCGGCCAGCTGCTGGGCGGTTCGAATCCCATCACCGCGATTCAGTATCAGATCATGATCATGATCGCGATCTTCGCGGGTTCCAGCATCGCGGTGGTTACGGCGATCCAGACCGCGAATTGCTTCGTCTTCGATTCGTTCTCAAACCCGCGCGAAGATTTGATTCGCCCGGGGGTTCAATCCAGATCCAGGGTCGCGCGATCCCCGGCCGCGTAATCCTGAATGGCACTCAGAAAACGTTCTTTACTGATCGGCTTCGTCAGATAGTAGTCGGCGCCGGCTTCTAAGGCGCGATTCGCGTCCTGTCGCATGGCGTGCGCCGTCAATGCGACGATCGGAATCGGCCCCCTGCCCGCCGGATCTCCTCCTCCGTTCCGCAAAGCTTCGATCGCCCGGATGCGACGGATCGCCTCGTAGCCGTCCATGACCGGCATCTGCAAATCCATGAACAGTAAATCGAAGCGTGTGGATTCCGAATCGGGCGCGGCGTACGCCGATTCGAAGGCGGCGACGGCTTCGGCGCCGTTTTCCGCATAGGTGATCTCGTGGCCGGCGTTTTTTAAGTAGTGTTCGAGCAAAAATCGGTTCTCCTCCGCGTCTTCGACGATCAGGATTTTCTTTTTCGATTCGCACGCCGCCTCCGCGCCGGTTCGCTGCGGCCTTTCTGTTTCGGCTTCACTCGCTTTCGCCGGGCGCTTCGCGTTCGATTGAAGCGTTCGTGTTGCCGCCGCATCCAGGCCCGCCGTCACTCTCAGGATCGGGAATGTCAGCTCCACCGTGAACTCGCTGCCGCGTCCCGCTTCGCTGCGGGCTGTAATGCGACCGCCCATCAGACGGGCCAGTTCCTGACTGATGGCGAGCCCCAACCCCGTGCCGCCCGACCGGCGACCGCGACCGGGTAACTGCACGAAACGTCCGAACAATTGACGCATATCGTCTGGACGCATGCCGACGCCGGTATCCCGAATTCGATAGCGCAGCAGCGCTTCGTCGCCGGCCGTCTGGATTTCCAGGGCGAGTTCGATTTCGCCCGCGTCCGTAAATTTAACGGCGTTACCGATGATATTCCCCAGGATTTGATGCAGACGATCCGGATCGCCGAAGCATTCGTAATGATTCGACGCCCGTACGCTCTGAGTCATCTTCAGGTTTTTTTCGGTGGCTGCCAGGCGGTAGGTATCGTGAACGTCATGCAGCACCTGCTCCGGATCGAAGGCCACTTCCTGCAGACGAATTTCGCGGGCTTCGATCTTCGCAAAATCGAGTACGTCGTTGACAATTTGCAGCAGCAGGCGGCCGGATTTGCGAAAGACTTTAACCAGCTGCGTCTGTTCGTTGTTCAGCTTGCTGTCATTTAGCAAATCCGCGACGCCCAGAATCGCGTTGAGCGGCGTGCGAATCTCGTGAGACATATTCGCCAGGAATTCCATCTTCGCTTCGCCCGCCGCGCGCGCCTCTTCGATCAGCGCTTCATTTCGAACGACCAGCCCGTGAACCAAAAGATAGATCAGCACGACCGAACTCGGCACAAAAAAGTACGCGAACAACAGATTTGCCAGAGTCACCTGCGCGGCGCCTCCGAATACATTGATAGCCGGCAGCCAATCCAGATACACCAGCATCACGATTATAACGTAGGCCACGATCGATACAATCGTAGCGTAGAGCCCCTGGCGGATTTGTGTATTCAGAGAACACAGCGAAACGCTGAAAACGTAGCCAGCCGCCATGAGCGAATTCGTGGTTCCCGAAAAATAGATAAAGATGGTAATGATAAAAAGATCGAGAGTCGTCGGCAAATAGGCGGCGGCGGGGTAGCGCGTCTCTTCGAAAAAGGTTTCGGTCGCAAGCAACCATAGTACCGAGCAGACAAGACCGCCGATCAACACCAGCGCAAGTACGCGCAGTTCCCAGGCCAGGGCGGTGTATACCAGGATCGCGCTGAATACGACTCGCGTAATATTAATGACCGTATTGGCCGGCTGGTTTTTTACGCGCTGCACCCCGAAGACCCACAACGATTTCGCCAGTATCCCTGATCAAACACAAGGAGTTTTCAATCAGAGGCTTTGTCGCCTGCAGTGCGACATGCAGACTACGGGATTTCGTCGCAGGTTTGCCGCGCGACTCCGGCTCTTGCAAAGCGACGCGGCCCGTCTGACCGCGTACGTTTCTTTCATTCCATGTCCGCTCGCGAGACTATCTTAGCGTACGCGCACCGGCCAGGGGTTCGAATCGTCGAAATCCTCGGTTACGCCGACTTCCGCCAATCGCATACGCTGTGTGAAAAAGCGGTGCAGCTGTTCCGAATCGCGTGCGTCCTGGGTGAGCACGATGATCACCGATCGCTTCGGTTGTTTGGGATCAGCGCGAAAGACGATTTCGCAAAGAGTATTGCGCGGGGGCAGATACATCACGAAACCTTCTTTGCCGTCGGCTTTGCGATCGTATACTTTGCGCACCGTAAACTTCATCTTCGCGGCGGACATCTGTTCCAGCATGGCCACGACGGTTTTTTCGAGGGGTTGCTGACTTTCGTACACTCTCCGGGCCGCCGCCAGATTACTCGCGCCGAGACTGAGGACGAAGGCCAGCAAAGCGGCCCGAGCCGCGAGCAGACGAATAGAAGCGCGCCGGAGCGGCGCCCGCTTCGAAGCCAGAGTGGCCGCGTTGATTGGCAAATCGTTTTGATGCATACTGTATAACTCCCGACGGATCGGGGCGTCGGGGCACCGCTCCGCGAAGAGCGCTCCGGTCGCCGCAGCCGTCTGCTAATATGGTCGGCTGATCGGGCTTTTTCTTGACACCCGCTGTTCGCTTCCGCTTGCTACAGGTAGATGGCGGAAACACCGACAAAGATCGTGAAAAAGGTCAATGATCTCTTGTTTTTCGACAATTTGGCCCTGTACTATTTGATGGAACGCGTGCCGCCCCAGGTTCTGGCGCGGGCCTTTAACGCGGCCGACGGGCGACTGGCCGGATCGCTTCTGGGGCTGATGAACGCGGAGCAGCGCGCCTCGATCCACGCCTATATGATCCAGGAAAACGACGGCGACGAAACGAAGAATCAGCAGGCCTGCGACGCTCTGGTCATTACGGCGAACGACATGCACGCCCGGGGTTTTCTCACGAAAAAAGGCACTCATTTTTTCGGCACTCCCAGGTCGGAGAAGCTCGATCCCCAGGCCGGCGCCCACCACTGAATATTTATGAGCGAAAGAATCTACGTCTTTGATACCACCCTCCGCGACGGCGAACAATCCGCCGGCGTCTCGTTTTCGCCGCGCGAAAAACTGGAGATCGCACAGCAGCTGGAGCGCCTGGGCGTCGACATCATCGAAGCCGGTTTTCCCGCGTCTTCGCCCGGCGACCTGAAAGGCGTTCAGGAGATCGCGGCGGCCGTAAAAAATTGTACGATCTGCGCGCTGGCCCGCGCCGTGAAAAGCGATATCGATACCGCCTGGGAAGGCATCAAGCAATCCGAAGATCCGCGCATCCACGTGTTTATCAATTCCAGCGACATTCAAATGGCGCACCAGCTGGGCAAAGAGCGCGAAGACGTTCTGAAACAGGCTGAGACAATGGTCAAACACGCCGCGTCTTATACTTCGAACGTCGAATTCAGTCCGATGGACGCCACCCGTTCCGATCCGCAGTTTCTGCATCAAATCATTGAACGCTGCATCGACGCGGGCGCGACCGTAATCAATGTTCCCGATTCCGTGGGTTATGCCATACCTCAAGAGCTGGCCGAAATCTTTCAGGGCATTCTGAAGAACGTCCCGAATCTGGACAAAGCGCGACTCAGCTTTCACGGCCAGAACGATCTCGGCCTCTGTACCGCGAATACTCTAACGGCGATTCAAAACGGCGTGCGCCAGGTTGAGGTTACGATCAACGGCATCGGCGAACGCGCGGGCAATACCTCACTCGAAGAAGTCGTGATGGCGATTCAAACCCGCGCGGACTTTCTGAATTTTCATACCGAAATCAAATCGAAAGAGATCTATCGCACCAGCAAAATGGTCGAAACCTATTCGGGCATGCCAATTCAATGGAATAAGGCGATCGTCGGCAAGAACGCCTTTCGCCACGGCTCGGGCATTCACCAGGACGGGATCTTAAAGCTGCGCGAAACCTGGGAGATCATGGATCCAGTCGAGATCGGCATTCCCATGGGCACCCAGCTCGTGCTCGGCAAACTCTCCGGTCGCCACGCGTTCAAGGCGCGACTGGAAGAACTCGGCTTCTTTCTCGTCGGAGACGAGCTGCAGAGCGCCTTCGAATCGTTCAAAGAACTGGCCGACAAGAAATCAAAAATCGACGACCGCGATCTGATCGCCATCGTAACTGACAAACTGCGCCTGTTAGAAGATCCGCCCTGGAAATTGGAACAGGTACAGGTATCGGCCGGAGACAAAGCGCTGCCGACGGCGACGCTGCGCCTGATCGATCCGACCGGCAGTCTGCGGGTCGACGCGGCGGTCGGCACCGGCCCGGTCGACGCGATTTATCAGGCAATGAATCGGATTACCGGGCAAACCCCGGAGTTGACCGAGTTCAGCGTAAAATCCGTGACCGAAGGTATCGACGCCCAGGGCGAAGTGACGATTCGTATCCAGAGCGAAGAAGACGGTCAAACCTATTCGGGACGTTCCGCCGACACCGACATCATTGTGGCCAGCGCGCGCGCCTATCTGCAGGCGCTGAACAGCATGCTGACCACTCGCCAGCGTTTGCAAAAAGCCCAGGACGCGTGAACGGGCGCCGCGCGCGCGGGATCCCGGTCGCGAATGCGTGAGCGTGTTCTCAGGCGCGCACTAATTTAAGAAAGAACTCATTTAGCGCTTCCGGCAGAGCCGCCGGTTCGCGCAAGACGCGATAGCTATCGGGTCCCAGCATTTCCTGAAAGGCGGCCCTTCCGCTGCGATCCACAGCGAAGGCCTGCAGTCGAATGCCCGCCGCCTCCGCTTCGCGCACGGCCTGACGCACGTCGCGATTGCCGTAAGCCCCTTCGTATCGGTCGTAGTCGTTCGGGCGACCGTCGGTGAACAATACGATCCAGCGCTGGCGGTCTCCTGAATTCGAAAGCTCATCGATCGATCGCCGCAGAGCCGGACCGATGCGGGTATAACCCATGGGTGCGAGCGCTCCCAGACGGTCGCGCGACGCGCGCCAATCTTCCCGCCGATCCTTCACGTTCAGATAAACGCAATCATTACGCGTACGCGAATAGAACGCGCTCACCGCGAAGGGGCAATCGTGGCGGTCGAGCACTTCGCCGAACACCGCAAGCGCTTCCCGTTCGATATCCAGTACGCGCCGATCGGCCACGAACGAATCCGTGGAAAGGCTTAAATCCAGCAGGAAGTGCAGGCTCACGGACTTGCGTCGCTTACGACGCGCCAGATACATACGCTCGTCCGGAGTACGACCCGCGCGCAGATCCGCGGCGGCCGCGATGACCGCGTCCAGATCCGGATCGTCGCCGCTGCTTTGCCGGCGTACAGTCTCCAGCTCCTGAAAGGCCTGCTGCATCCGCCGGTCCAGGCGCCGAACCGAGGAAGCTTCGCGGCGCAACACTTCGGCCGCGAAGCCGGCCCGCCTTTCGCGAAACCCACGGACGAAAACACGGCAATGCTTTTCGCGATAGGCTTTGCGGCGATAGTCCCATTCATCGAAGAAAACGCATTGTTCGCCCGGGTCGGCGCCGCCCATATCGCCGACCTCCGCCGGCGCCACATCGGCGCTCAGCACCGCGTCGGGAGTCTCGGTGGTGCGAATGCGAAAGCTCAGTTTGACTTCCTGCACGGCCTCGAAGCTTTCGTCGAGATTGTCGTCGTCGTCCATATCGCGCCAGCGACCGTCGAATTCGTCCGCGGTTTCGATCTTCTCGAAATTGTGCGTCAACGTATAGTCTTCGATTTCTTTCTGATTCGCCTGAAGCAATTCCTGATCGCGCGGCAGATTGATCGGGCGCAGCTGCGCCGCATCCCGGCGTTTACGAGCGGCTGTGGCGGCCGAATCGCTTTCCAGCGCCTGGTCGGCGTCGCCGTGAATCTTAAGGGTGGGCGGCGTGAATACCGGAGCCGCGAGATGCCGGCGCAAATTGCGGCGGCGCGCCGGCGTGAGCCGTTCGTCTTCGCGCTCGGAACGCCGGATCGACGCCTTCACGCGGCGATACATTGCGCGTGCTCCGGGGTAGGCCCTTAAGACGGAGCGCATCCGTGTCGCCTGTGGTCCGGACGCACCCTGAATTTGATTCATCCCCGCGGCGCGATGACGCTCGGCCAACAGCAGAACGCAGAACTGCAAAAATTCGAAGCTTTCGTTCTCGTCGCGACAGAGCGGCTGATAAAACGGCATCAAGAAACGCCGGCCGTCCACTCCCGCGGGGCCGCCGCTGCGAATCAATTCGACTGGAACGCCCGCCGCAAGATTCGCGAAGGTCTGTAAGCGACCGAGATATTTCTCCGGGTCGGCGGCTTCGGCCGGCGGCTTTCTTCGCAGGACGCGCCGGGTCGCATGCCATAGCGAACGAAATATGCGCTGATCCCATTCCATGACGCAGATATGGTGATTCGCGCGATCAAAAAAACAACGCCGCCAGATCCGCGAGCGCAGCCACCGTATCCGGATCGTCGCTCAGGGGCTCCACGATCGCGACGCGACAGCTCAATCGTGGCGGCAGGCCGCCGGTCATCAATGCGGCCGCGTCCGCCAGCAATCGAGTGGACACGGTTTCCGCGAGAGCCAGCTCGCTCAGCGCGCGCACTTTCGCCGCGAAGCGCACCAAACGCCGCGCGCGATCACGGTCGATTCCGGTTTCCCCCAAAAGTATCTCTTCTTCGATCGCCGGCTCGGGATAGTCGAAACCCAATGCGATAAAACGCTGGCGGGTCGACGGCTTGAGCTCTTTGATTCCGCGCTGATATCCCGGATTAAACGAAGCCACCAGCAGGAACTCCGACGGCGCCGCGATCTCTTCGCCGAGTCGGTCCAGGTACAACGAACGACGGTGGTCGGTCAGCGAATGAATGGCGACGATCACGTCGGGCCGCGCTTCGGCGATTTCGTCCAGATACAGGATCGCGCCTTCGCGCACGGCCGCGGTCAACGGACCGTCCTGCCACACCGTATCGCCGCCGACGATGAGGTGCCGACCGATTAGATCGACCGCGGCGGTTTCGTCGTGACAGGTCACGGTGATCAGCCGCCGGTCCAGGCGCGCCGCCATATACTCGACGAAACGCGATTTGCCGGAACCGGTCGGCCCCTTTAACAATAGCGCGAGCTTTTGCGAGGCCGCCGCTTCAAAGACCTCGATCTCGCGACCGATCGCCCGATAGTACGGCAACGCCCGGTCGGTCTCGGTCATTTCTCTGGTTTTCACGTTCATTCGTAGATCCGGTTTTAAGACGGCGCCCCGCGACTCGGGGCGTTCAGCCAACCGTCACCGCGGTCGTTTCGAATTCGTCCTCGGGATTCGCGTCTTCAGGAATCATGGCCTCCAGGTTCGGCAGACCGTGGCGTATAAACTGATAGATATACAGCGCGATACCGAATGTAAAGAGCGCCGCTCCCAGCAGCATCCCGATGAAATGCACGGCGACTTCTTTCTGCACCGCCAGGAAATCCATGCCCAGCTTGCGTTCGAGATACACCTGCGCGATTCCCGCGACTGCCAGGGCGCAAGTCATGCTGACCATACCGATATTCGAGCACCAGAACGCGGTATAACCCGTATTGTTATTCCAGATCTTGCGGCCGGTCATCTGCGGCAACGAATAGGCGATGATCGCCAGCACCAGCATCGCGTAGGCGCCCCAGAAAGCCAGGTGTCCGTGCATCGCCGTGATTAAAGTGCCGTGCGTCCATTTGTTGACCGCGGGCCAGGTATGCGCGAAACCCAACAAACCCGCGCCGACAAAAGACATGAGCGCGCAGCCGAGGGTCCAGTAGATGGCGATCTTATTGGGATGCTCGCGACCTTTTTTGCGATACATCTGCATGGCCCAGACGGCCATGCCCAGAAACGCGAGCGGTTCGAGCGCCGAAAAGAGACCGCCGATCATCAGCCAGTAGCCGGGAGTGCCGATCCAGTAATAATGGTGGCCGGTTCCAAGAATGCCCGAAAGAAAAGTTAAGCCGACGACCACGTAGAGCCATTTCTCGACGATCTCGCGGTCGATGCCGGTCAGCTTGATCAACAGGTACGATAGAATGCCGCCCATAATCAGCTCCCAGACGCCTTCGACCCACAGGTGCACGACCCACCAGCGAAAGTACGAATCGAGTGTTTGATTCTCGAAATAGATCATGCCGGGCAGATACAACAGCGCCGCGCAGAACAATCCGAAAAAGAACACCATCGATGTGGTGGTCATGCGTTTGCCTTTCCAGAGCGTAATCCCGATATTCGCCAGAAAGGTTAAAACGTTTACGACGACCAGATAGTCGAGGGGCCTGGGGATTTCGAGAAATTTGCGGCCTTCCCACCAGTTGAAATGAAAGCCGATCACGGCGATCACGCCGACGACCACCCAGGACGCCCATTGTAAAATCGCGATGCGCGGCCATTCGATTTCGCGCTGCGATTCTTCCGGAATAATATAATAGGCGGCGCCCATGAACCCGGTCAAGAGCCAGACCACCAGCAAATTCGTATGCGTGGCGCGCGCGGCATTGAACGGAATATAATCGTGCAGCACGTCGTAGCCAATGCGCGCGAAGCCCATAATGAAACCGTACACCACCTGCAAAACAAGCAGCAGCATAACGGTCGCGAAAAACAAATAAGCGATGCGTTGTGTTTTATACTTCATTCTATTTTTCTCCGATTATTTCAAGCGCGCAAGAAAGCTGACCAACTCCTGGCGCTCGGCGTCGCTCAGAGGCAGCTTCGGCATCGCGGTGCCGGGCTTGACGCCGGCCGGGTCCGCCAGCCAGCGATTCAAATATTCTTCGTCATAACGCGCGGCCACGCCGTCGAGGGCGGGGCCGACGTTGCCGCCTTCGCCGCCGAGGGCGTGGCAGGCGACGCAGAGCTGCCGATATTTCGCCGGAGCATCCGCGGTTTGCGGCGAACCGGGCGCGCTGGCGACGGCCGCCGGAACGTTCAGATCCGGCGCCGGGGGCCAGCCGTTCGTATCGATTTCGCCGACCCATTCGAGAAAAGCGATGACGTCGGTGATTTCGTCTTCGGTGAAATCGTATTTGATCATCTTGCGTTCGCCGGGGAACATCGCTTCGGGGTCTTTAATAAAGACGCGAATCCATTCCGCTCCGCGATTCTTCACGACCTTCGTGAGCTCCGGCGCGTAGTACGCCCCTTCGCCGAGAATCGTGTGGCAACCCATGCAGTTGTTCTTTTCCCAGATCAATTTGCCGCGCTTCACCGAGTCCGATAGATTGTGTTCGTTGGTTCGCGCCGCGGTCTGGCGTACCGTGTCGACAGTCAGTCCGATAAAGAGCGCTGAAAAGAGAGCCGTTCCAATCAGGAAGAACGCCCTGGCCTGTGATTTCGATAACATAGTTATACCTGCTCCGTAATTCGGGAGCCGGCTTATCAATTAAAGATTTAAGAGTCAAATATATTTAATTGCCATGAACTGATATGTATCATAAGAGTGACGAAGCGGAGTCCCCTGCGGTGCAAGCTGTACAGCCGTCGGGCGGATTGAAATTCTGTTGCGCCGGGACTCGCAGCGGGCAATTCAGTCAGCATTGCCTTGATCTTAGCCGCGGCGCCACGCGCCTGAGGCAGAGAGGACGACCATGATATCAAGAGCTCTCGATTACGCACTGCGCTCACTCGTCTATATGGCTTCTCATCGGGAGCGACAGTACTTCGGTGTGCGCGAAATCGCGGAGAGCGTGGACGTGTCGCGCACGTATCTCGGCAAGATCCTGCAGCAGCTGGTCAAGGCGGGTTATCTGACATCCACGACGGGCCCCGGCGGCGGCTTCGCCCTGGCCAGAGAACCGAAAGATATTCCGATCTTTCATATAATGGAAGCGATCGAAGAAAACATGCACCTGCTCGATCGCTGCATTCTGGGACTCGCAGAGTGCTCCGACCAGAACCCCTGTCCCGTACACAGCACCTGGAAAGACTGCCGCAAGAAGCTGGTCACGAAATTCCGAAAGACGACGCTGGCCGACGCCCTGAAAACCAGCTGGCCGGATTACCAAAAAATTTGAGCCCGGGCTTCGCGAAAAAAGTCAACGCAAGCTGTTTCCGGTCCGCTTTGCGAACGAATCTTAGTTCGTTCATATTTTCCGCCTGATTCTGTCGCAGCTTTGAATTTGCATTGACGTTTTCCAAAATTAAAGATACAAGAGTCTTTAATAGCCAAATGCCCCGACGTGTAAATCGGCCGGACGCAGCTATTGGGAGGTGCCATGTTACCGATCAGCGATGTCCTCGAAGTGGCGATGGGCGGGCGCGACGCCGGCGCGCTCTCGACCGCGAACCCCGCTCGTTATGATATGCGCGCCCCGGTGATCGTCTGGAACACCACCAATCAGTGCAATATGGCCTGCCCGCACTGCTATTCGTCGGCGAAGTACAAAAAACCGAAGGACGATCTCACCCCGGAGCAGGCGTTGCAGGCGATCGATCGACTGGCGGAAGGCGGGGTGCGCATTCTGATTTTTTCCGGCGGCGAACCGCTGCTGCGGCCCGACCTTCCGGATTTGATCGCTTATGCAAGCGAACGAGGGCTCGCGTGCCAGCTTTCCAGCAACGGCGTCTTGCTGGACGAAAAGCGCGTACAGGTCTTGAAACACGCCGGCGTACGCTACGTGGGAGTCAGCATCGACGGCCTGGCGCCGTTTAACAATCAGTACCGGCGCTACGCCGACGGATTCCAGCTGGCTCTCGACGGACTGCGGCGCGTACGGGACGCCGGCCTCAAAACCGGAGTGCGCATGACCGTCACCAAACGTAACGAAGATCACCTCAACGCGCTCATCGAATTAAGCGATCAGGAGAACTTCGATCGCTTCTATCTTTCGCATTTGCTGTACGAAGGACGCGGCGCGGGGTGCGCGGAGCAGGACCTCAATCAGGTCTCGTGCCGCAGCCTGATGGACTCGATCTTCTTGAAAGCCCGCCTGTTAATCGAAGCCGGTTCGCCGCTGCGCCTGGTGACGGGCGGCAACGACGCGGACGGGGTCTATCTTTACCGGCACTGCCGGGGCCGCTTCGGCGCCGACGCGGCGCAGCGCGTCCGCGAACTGCTCCAACTTCGCGGGGGCAACTCCGCCGGTGAAAAAGTATTGAATATCGACCATCGCGGCGACGTGCATCCCGATCAATTCTGGCGCTCACTTTACGCGGGAAATATTCTGGAATCGTCGTTAGATGAAATTCGCAACCACCCCCGGTTGCGCGCCCTGCGAAATCGCGTGCAGCGCTTAAAAGGCCGCTGCGGGATTTGCCGCCACGTAAATCTCTGCCGCGGCTCGCATCGCGAACGGGCGCTTCAGGTCCATGGCGATATGTGGGCTTCGGATCCGGCGTGTTATCTGCTGGACTCGGAAGTCCTGACTCCGGCGCACGAATCATCCGGCGCGCGGGAGGTCTGCGCTTGAAGAACTACAAACAACACCCGGCGCCGCGACGGAGCGGCCAACTGCGCCGCCGTGCAGCACGACTATCGCTCGGCCTGGCTTCGCTGATGGCGATCGGACTGGTCTGCGCCTGCCGGGGGCCGGAGTCCGGAATCGGCGAACGGGTCTTCGTGGTCGAGCGGAACGCGGCGCGATTGGCCGTCATTGATTATCGCGAAGGGCGCCTGATCAAAAAGATCCCGATTTCCGGCGACATGAGTCACGCCAGCATGGTTTTCGACGCCGGACTGCGCTACGGGTATCTGGCGCTTCGCAGCGGAACGCTTTCGCGCATCGATCTGCTCGGATTGCATGAGGCGGGTTTCGTGCAAACTTCGCAGAACTCAATCGGCCTGGCCATCTCGCAGGACGGACGGACTGTGGCCGTTTCGGAATACCAGCCGGGCGGCATCACCTTCGTCGACGTGGATCGCTTCGAAGTCCGCCAGAATATTCCGGCTCGAACCCGAAGCGTAAATGGATTCTCAAAGCCTTCGCGCGTTACGGGCCTCGTGGACGCTCCCGGAAACCGATTTGTCTGCGCTTTAATGGACGGCAATGAAGTGTGGACTCTGAGTCCCGACGACGACGCCCCGACACGCCGCGCGAACGATGATGCGGGCAGCGAAAGCTTTTCGCAAAACGATGGGCCCCGCTACACGATTACGCAGCGAAGCGTGACTCGTATCGCCCGTCCTTTCGACGCGCTGATCACGCCCGAAGGACGCTATTATATCACCGGCCACATCGATTCGCACAAAGCGAGCCTGTTGGACTTGTGGAACCTGAGGCGGCCCGCGCGCACGCTGCGCCTGACCGCCGGCGGCGAACGAACGACTCCGCCGAAGATGCCGCACATGGAAGCGTGGGCCGCCGCGGGGGATCGCATATTCGTCCCGGCCGTCGGCGAAAAGCGGCTTGCCGTGCTTTCCAACCGGGATTTTTCGCTGATCGATTCCATTGATCTCGTCGGTTATCCCGTCTACGCGGTCGTGCGACCCGATCTGCGCGAAATCTGGGTCAGCTTTTCCGGGGACCGGGACGGCGCGATCCAGGTGATCGACGTGGCCACCGGCGAAACGCTCGAAATCATCGAAGCGGGCAAGCGCCTGTATCATCTCGTATTCACACCGCGCGGCGATCGCGCGCTCGTGTCCAGCAATCAGACCGATGAATTCTTAATCTACGACGCGAATACGCGCCGAAAGCTCGCGAGCATTCCGCTCGATTCGCCTTCGGGGATCTTCGGAGTCTGGCGCGCGTTTCAAACGGGACTCTAGAGTTCGCAGGACAGACGGACATGCATAACCAGGCGAAGCGATTCGGAACGAACTAAAAGGAAGAGGAAGCGACAAAATGAAGATGAAAGAATCGATTGAAAACGAACTCGCTAAACATATGCAGCGATCGTTTCCGCTGGAGGAGCGGCCGTACGCGAAGCTGGCGGCAGCGCTCGACATCACCGAAAGCGAAGTGCTGGACCGCGTCGGCGAATGGAAGAGCGAAGGCAAACTGCGCGAGATCTCGGCCGTAATGGAAGGTTCGGTACTGGACTACGATTCGGCGCTGGTCTGCGGTCGCGTCGATGCGGAACGCCTGCAGGAAACGGCGGCGATCGTTTCGGAACACCCGACCGTCACCCATAATTACGAACGCCGACACCACTGGAATCTGTGGTTTACGATCGCTGTTCCCAAAACGATGGGGCTCGAACGGCACCTGCACGCCCTCGAATATAAAACCGGAGTCGATTGCTTTCATCCCCTGCGCCGCCGGCAGACTTTCAAAATCGGCGTGGTCTTCGACCTCGAACGCCAGCGCAACGATACGCAAAGAACGGAGCTGCACGCCGCGGTTCCGCCCGCGCAAATCGATACGCATTTCGCGCATCTCGCCCGGACTTTGCAGACCGATCTTCCGGTCTGTGAACGTCCCTTTCGTGAGCTGGCTCACAAACACGGTCTCGGAGAACGACATTTGCTGGAATTCGCCCGCGAAAACAAAGGCGGCGCGCTGCGACGCTATGTCGCGACCTTTCGACATCGCAAGCTTGGCGTGAAGGCGAACGGCATGACGGTCTGGAATATGCCCGACGACCGACTCGCTTCGCAGGGGACGCGTCTGGCCGGAGCCCCCGAAGTAAGCCACTGCTACAGCCGGGTGACCTTTCCGGGCTTCCCGTACAATCTGTATTCCATGCTGCATGCGCCGGACACGGAAGCGCTGCACGGAATCGCGGAACGCCTGGCCGGAGAAATTAAATGCGACGACTATCTGATTCTGGAGTCGCCGACGGAATTCAAGAAAGAACGGCTTCGGTACTTTTTACCGGAACTGGACCGGTGGCACGCGGCCAATGTCGAGTCGGCGGCGGCCTACAGTTGAGCGTCGAAATGCGTACCTGAGCTCGCGACGGATTTCATTTGGAATATCGACAGTAATTACGGATACCACACTCTCTTATATCTAAATATGGAGGATCTGCAAATGCACATCAAAACAATCCGAAGCGGTGGTCTGGTTCTGCTGCTCGTCGCCGCTTTCGCGGCGACCCTTTGTGGCAAGCGACCGGAAGAAGTCGCGACGGCCGAATTCACCGGCCCCGGCAAAGAATTATTTCAGACCCGGGCCTGCGTGGGCTGCCACAATTTCGGCGGGGGCGACTCGGCGACGGGCCCCGACCTCAAAGGCGTCGTCGAAAAACGCGGCGAAGCCTGGCTCAAGAAGTGGCTGGCCGATCCGAGCGGCATGCTCAAGAGCGACCCGATCGCGAAAAAACTCGCCGAAAGCTTCCCGAATCCCATGCCCGATCTGGGCCTGCAGCCGCAGGAGATCGACGACCTGATCGAGTACATGGCCTGGGCCGGCGGCGATGAAGCGGGACAACTGGCGGGGAAATTCGAACCCCTGAACGACAAAGAATTCACGGAAGCGAAGCAGATCTTTTTCGATCGTTGCTCGGGCTGTCACGGCGCGACGCGCTGGGGCGCCACCGGTCCTTCGCTGCTACCGGATTCCCACATCGTGAAAGCCAAACAGGTCGACGGCGGCGGCACGCGCAGCAAGGGCACGGAAGCGCTCGTTTCGATTCTGGACAACGGTACGCCTGCCGGAATGCCCGCCTGGGGTAAAGAAGGCATCCTGGACATGCGGCAAATGAATATGATGGCGCGCTATATTCAAATGGCGCCGCCGGAGGTTCCGACCCTCGACATGGCCACCGCTCGCGAGAACTGGGATCTGGTGATTCCGCTCGACGACCGACCGAAGACCGACGAAAGCAAAGGCCGCTTCGAAAACTACTTCGGAGTAGTTCTGCGCGACGCGGGTAAGGTCGCGATCATCGACGGCGAAACCAAAGAGAAAGTCGCCGTACTCAAAACGGGTTACGCCGTACACATCTTGCGTTCTTCGCAGTCCGGTCGGTATTTCTATACGATCGGCCGCGACGGACGCCTGGCGTTGATCGACCTCTGGTTCAAGACGCCGAAAGTCGTCGCCCGGGCGCGCACCTGCTGGGATGCGCGATCGGTGGACGGCTCGAAAGCGCCGGGCTTCGAAGATAAGTACGCGATCATCGGTTGTTATACGCCGAGTCAGTACGCGATCATGGACGGCCGCACCCTCGAACCGCTTTCGATCAAATCGGTCGCCGATTCGAAGGACTGGGCCACCGGCAACAAGCTGCCGGAAGTTCGAGTCGCGGCGATCGTCGCTTCCGAGAAAAAACCGTTCTGGGTGATCAATCTGAAAGAATCCGGCTGGGTCTATCTGATTGACTACACGAACCCGCGTAAGCCGCGCGAAACGCGTATTAAGGCGAACAACTTTCTGCACGACGGCGGCTGGGTCCAGCACCCCGGCGATCACGAGAAACGCTATTTCATCGTCGCGGCCAACGCGAAGAACGAAATGTGCGTGGTCGATACGGTTCAAAAACGCGTGCTCAAGCCGTGCGTTGCGGTCGGTCGCGTACCGCATCCCGGACGCGGCGCGAATTTCGTGCATCCGAAGTACGGACCGGTCTACGCCACGACCTATATCGGCGAAGACAAGCTCACCTTCATCGGCACGGATCCGAAAGGGCATCCGCAGCACGCCTGGAAAGTCGTCGAGGATCATAAGATCAAATCGGCGGGTTCGCTTTTCGTTAAAACGCACCCGAAGTCGAAGCATGTATGGTTCGATATGCCGCTTTCGGCGGAAGAAGGGGTCAACGGCGAAGTCGGCGTCTACGACATCGAAACCGGCAAGATTCGTTACATCGAAGTCAGCGACGAACGCGTCGTGCACTTCGAGTACAATCAGGCCGGCAGCGAAATCTGGGTTTCCGGCTGGCTGGAAGGGGCGCTGTACGTCTACGACGACAAAACCCTGAAGCTCAAAAAGAAAATCACCGGCAGCTGGGTGAAGACCCCGACCGGCAAATTCAACGTACACAATACGCGCCACGACATATACTGAGACGGAGTAGACGAGGCCCTTGAAACCTTCGAAGGCTTCGAAGCCATTGAAGAACTCGAAGAACTCGAAGCCTTCGAAGTGTTATGGGCGGCCGCCAGGCCGCCCGTTTTTTGCAATCATTCTATTATTCACAGGAACTGGAGGAAACCAAATGAATATTAAGACCCACCTGCCGGCGATGCTACTCGCGTGCGCGACGCTATTCGCCTCCGGGCTGGCGGCTCAGACAGACGACGCTCGCGAAGACACCGGGCAACTGAACCCGGAAACCGTGCGCGCCATCAACGATATGGTCCGGCGTTTCGAAAAGCTGCGGGTATTCGGTCTGGTCCGTTTTCGCCCCGAAGCGAAAACGAATTTTAATTTCGACAAACGCGATCTGAGCTGCGGCGCGACGTTCTGTACGGCCGACGACGACGCGGTGGAATTCGTCGGTCAGAAAATACAAATCGGAATCGAAAACCAGTTCAGCGATTCGGTGACCGCACGCATCGTCATCCAGGACTCCCGGGTATGGGGCGGCGAAACCGGTTCAGACACCGGTCTGAACACCGCGAATAATAACACCAACCAGTCCACGGATATCCGCGAAGGCTGGGTCGAAATCAAAAACCTATTCGGGCCGGTCGGGCTACAGGCCGGTCGGCAGATCTTCGCGTACGGCGACCAGCGGCTGGTCGGTCATCTCGACTGGACGAACGTGGGGCGCAGCTTCGACGGACTGCGTTTGAAGTACGATGCGGACTGGCTCTCCAGTCACGCCTGGGGCACGGTGCTGGCCGAAGAGGATTCGGACATCGCGGGGAACGCCACGTCTGTCGGTCGCGCGAATTCGGATCTGGACGACGCCTATTTCACGGGCTTTTACAATACACTTAAATTCAGCGAACATCTGCATCTCGATGCATATTATCTCGGTCGTTATCGCAAATGGGTACAGCGAAGCTCGCCGATAACGAATCCGACGGTTTCCTTTCAAAACGGCTTCGTACCGATCATCGAAACCGAAGATCGCAGTCGCCAGCGCGACAATCTGCATACGGTCGGGGGACGCCTGACCAACAGGACGCTGAACAAAGGCAAACAGGCGGCGATCCCCTTCGACTGGTCCTTCGAGTACGCCGCGCAATTCGGCGAAACCGGAAACCGCGTCGCCCCCGCCTGGGATATAGCGCAGACCATCGCGCCGCTGCCCGCCCCGCTCTTCGATTCGACCTTTAACCCCTGCGAAATCTTCGCGACCGGAACCGCGCCGGGCGGCGGTACGCAGCAGGGTTGCCGCGCTTATACGGAAAAACAAAGCTACGCCTCTTTCGCCTACGCGGCGACGGCGGGTTTCACCTTTCTGGAACGCTACCGCCTGGGCGCCGAGTACGCGGTAGCGAGCGGCGATCCGGATCGCAGCGACGGCTCGGTGGCGACCTTCGAGAATCTATTTCATACCAACCATCTACACTACGGCATGGCCGACCAGGTGAGCTGGCAAAATATGAAAGGCGCGTCGATCAATTTCAGCATCGACCTGGGCGACGCCGGTAAAATCAAACTCGCGTACTGGGAAGTCGACAAACACAAGCTCCAGGACGGCTGGTACGGCGTCGCCGGCGGCGGAGCTGCCGGCGCGCGCAAGACCACAACCGAAAGCGCCAATAACGCGCGCTTCGGCAGCCTCTACAATACCGACGGCAGCCTGCAATCCCTGGGCGTCGGTTATTTACGCAAACATCTGTTCAAAGAGTACGACCTGAGTTATTCGGTGAAAGCCTACGGCCTGAGCTGGAGCGCCGGTTTCAGCCTGATTCACGCCGGCGACGCGGTTCGCGCCGCAAAGGACGATACGGGAGTGAAACGCGAAATTTACGGGCCGCAAATTCTGGCGGATCTGGCCGACGGTCGCATCGACAATCCGGTTACAGTGCTGCTCTTCGAGCAGCCTTCATTCGACCCGGCGGCGCAGTTCGCCTATATTATGTTGAGCTATAGATTCTAAAGGCTCCGACGAAAACGAAGCAGCTTCGCCGCGCATCCCACGGTTGCGCGCGCCGCACCGGAACACAAAAAAACCGCCGCGATTCACCAGGAATCCGCGGCGGCTCTTTGTGGAAATCGTCCGGGCCGCCCTGTCAGCAGGCGAACCGAATCATTTTCCAGATTATTTCAGAATTATTTTAGGCGAACCCAGGTCTGGGTGCGACCGATCAGCGAAATGCCGATGTAGCCGCGCACTTTCAATTTATTGCCTTCGACTTTCAGAATGCAGTTGTAGATCGAGCCGTCTTCCGGATCGAGGATTTTGCCTTCCCACTGATTGTCGCCGGTCTTCTTGAAACCCCACATGATGTTCATGCCGAGAATTTTGGCTTTGGATTTCTTGCCGGGGCATTTTTCATGGCACGTCGCTTCCGGGTCTTTCACCAGTTTGGTGACTTTGCCGCCGATCTTGCCGCTGTATTCGTAGACCTGAATATGCGATTGAACTTTGCCTTTGTCTTCGCCTTTGTCGCCGATCGTTTGCCAGACGCCGACCGGAGTGGGGCCCTGGGCGATCAGGCCGGGCGCGACAAACAGAATTGCGCTGATAATCGCCAGCGCGCTGAGTCTTGCGGAACGTTTCACTGAGTACCTCGAAATAGATGGAATACCGGTAATTTAGAAAGCCGGCTCGAATCGGCAAGCCTTTTGCCGGCTCGAATTCGGGTTCTGGCTTGACAATTCGCGCGCGATATTGTGTGTCTGACCCGTCATGGTTCGCATCGTCATCGTCGAGGACGACAAACTAACCGCGCGCACGATTCGCCACTTCTGTCAAACGGCCTTTCAGACTGAGGACGGAGGCGTAGCGCCGGTTACGATCCGGCAATTCGATCGGCTGGTGCCGGCCCTGTATTATATTCGCGAAAACCCCATCGATCTACTGGTGCTGGACATCAATCTGCACGGCGAATCGGGTTTCGATATTCTGAAAACCCCGGAGAAAAACGCCTTTTATACGATCATCGTTTCGTCGGACACGGCGAACGCGGTCAACGCCTTCGATTACGGCGTACTGGATTTCATCGTCAAACCCTTCACCCGCGATCGCTTCATGGCTTCGATCGCGCGTATGCGCAACGCGGCGGAGGCTCAGGGCCAGTACAAAAACAGCCTGCCGATTAAGCGCGACGGCATGATCGAGCTGATCCGTTACCGGGAGATTCTCTATCTCCAGGCGGTGGGCAATTTCACCGACATCTTCTTAAAAGACGGCCGCACCGAACGCGTCCGCCGGACGATGGATTCGATTCTGGCGGAGCTGAACTCCGATTTCTTTCGCAGTCATCGCTCGTATATCATCAACCTGGCGGAGGTTACGAAGATTCTACGCGGCAAAAACAATACCTACGCGGTCATGGTCGGCGACGAACACGAAATCGCCCTGTCGCGATCGCGCTACAATCTCTTGAAAAAGATTCTAACCGACGACGGCGCAAACTCCAGCGAATCCAGTGACGCGGAGACGCCGGATTCGGCCCGGGTTTGACCCTTCGCTCATTCGCTGTTAGAATCAGCGCGGCGAGAACGCAACCGCGCGATTAATTCTGGCCCGCCAGCCACTCCTGTCGTTTTTTATCGTGCTCGCTTTTGCGACGCAGCGCATCCTGAACGGCCCGTGGAATCGCTTTGACGCGTTCGGTATGCAACTGGATTGCGAGACCGTACAGGCCCTCGTCGCGCACGGACAGCTCGTCGCCGTACTTCGTCGTCACGTGTTTGAGAAATTTTAGATAGTCTTCGGATTTGCGCTTTTGAAAGGCGTAGTAGTCGCGGATCTCGTCAACGCTGGCCAGATTCGCCTGGACTTTCCCGAACTGTTGATCGATTTCGGCTTTGCGCTCGGCGCGTTTCTTCAATTCGGCAGGATCTTCGGTGGGCGCGCCGAGCTCCCAGTATAGATTATTCGGCATCAGCTTGCGCACGGCGACGAGATCGACCTCGGCCGACATGGCTTCCTGACTGCGCGGATCGGTGGATTCTTCCAGCTCGTCCGCCTGCGCGCTCCGGGTTCCATCCGCGCCCTCACCGGCTGCGTCGGGACCGGTGCTGAAAATTCCATCGAACAGGCCGCCGCCGGCAGCGGGCTCTGCATCGGCCGCTCGGGAGTGTTCTCCGTCGTAATCGGCTGAAGTTCCGCCGGAACTTTCGAACAACAGCGCAAATACGCCGCCCGCCAGCAGAACGGCGACGACGAGACTCCAGACAAGGGGTGATTTTAACATCGCATTTACTCTCAATAAAACCTGTATTTATGGTTCCGGATTGTACGCAGCCGATGGAACGCACGCAAGCCGGCCGGGATGAACGGTTGCCCTACCGGGACGAAAGGTTCCGCTGGAGGCCGGAACGCGACTTAACGAATACAATTTCGCATCAAACTTTCACGTTAGTGATGTCCCGCACACTGCGTAATACCACGGAACCACTCGCCCACGGCCCGCAACCGTTCACCCCAGAAGATTTGCGGATGAACTAACATTCCGCTTATAGTCCGAACACAAAATAAAACAATCTCTGGAGGGTGTTCTGATGAAAAGATTTCTGTCAGACTCCGGCGTGGGCCGCAAAATCGGCTCGTTCAAACGCAAGCTGCTCCTGGGCGCGCTCCTGACGGTGGTACCGTTCGGCGCGACTCAGGCTGATATTCTCGACACGATTATCAACGTGATCGTCGACGGAGGCAACAACTACAACTGGCAAAAGGTCGAATTGCCTGGCACGAAATGCGGCAACGGCTCGCAGTACAAGTTTTTCGTGCATCGTACGGCTTCGCCCAACGTCCTGTTCTTTTTCGAAGGCGGCGGCGCATGCTGGGACTACGAGTCCTGTAGCGGTCAGACGGGCCTGCTGGGGGCGGCGAACCCCAACGGTATCCCCGACGATTATATTACGCAGTTTGGTGCGCGATTCGTCTCGCCGCTGGTCAACGGCGCCGATCCGGGACTGCCGCTGCGCGCCCGCACCGATCTGGTTACCAAAGGCTGGAACGTCGTTTTCCTGCCTTATTGCACCGGGGACGTACACATCGGCAATAACGTCGTCACTTACAACGACCCCACCGGTCAGCAACCGCCCCTGAACTGGCACCACGCCGGTTATACGAATACGCTCGCGGCAGCCGAATACATAAAAGCGCAGATCCCTTCCATCAGCAAAATGCTGGTGAGCGGCTTCAGCGCGGGCGGCACGGCGACGACTTCCGCGTACTATAATGTGCGCCGAATTCTCGCGCCGCAAAAGGGTTACCTGCTGAACGACTCCGGTCCGATCTTCCCGGCTCCGGACGCCAATTCGCTCTCCAGACGACTGCACGACACCATTCGCGCGTCCTGGGATCTCGACTCCGTATTCTCGGAACTGCCCGCGACTTTCGACGTCGGCGATTTCGGCAGCATCAATCGGATGACTTCGCTGGAATTTCCGGGAGATCAGATGGCCTACACCGCCTACTCCCGCGACTTTAACTATTCGCGCTTTTCGTACGAACGATTCTATCCCGGCATCAACCAGGAAACGATTCTTTCGTACTGGAAACAGGACCAGGATCGGCTGGTGAATCAGTTACAGAGTCTGAGCAACTACAGCTATTTCCTGCCCTGGGAACGCGAGATCAACGACAGCCACTGTACGTCGATCATCACCTTCATCGGTAGCCACGCGTGCCAGCAAATGGAAAAGAAGCGCCGCTGGTGGGAGTATCTGGAATGGCCGTGGGGGCAAACCTACAAATGCTACAGCGAATTCGTGCCGTTCGAGACTTTCCTGAGCCGTTTCGTAGGCAACGACCAACGCATACGCATCTACGAGCCGCAAAACGGTTACAATGCGGAAGACCCGGGTATGGGCATCGTCGGTCCGTTGATCAACGAGGCATTGAGCGGCCTATAATCGATGAAACGGTCGGCGGTCTGTGAAGGGCTCCGACCGAATATAGAAAGGTCCAATTAGAATTCGTCCGGATCGCGCGAAAGCGAGCCGGACGAAAACGAGCGGCCGTCTGCGAATCGAAAGATTCCGGCGGCCGTTTTCTATTGTCCGCCGCTCTCGGTCAGCGGGATCGAGACGCTGAATTTGCTTCCCGTTGTATCTTCGTCTTCGTTCGTATTCGCCAGATGGACTTCCACGCCGTCCAGAGCCTGGGCCAGCTTATAGACCGTAAACAAACCGATACCGCTCGAAGATTCGCCGCCCGTAGGCCGCGCCGAAAGCCGGCTAAAGCGCCGAAATAATCGCGAGCGATCGTCCGCTGTAAAGCCGGGCCCCTCGTCGCAGATGTCGATGGTAATCGTTCCGGGTCGCCGATAGCGAGATTGCAGGAGCACACTACCGCCGGGCGGCGTATATTTGATCGCATTGGAAACCAGGTTCTCGAAGATTCCCGCGATCGCGCGCCGGTCGCTGTGAATCTCCGCGGGGCCGTCGGCGAAACGCGTGTAGACGTGAATGTGTTTCAGCGACGCCTGATAGTTAAAATTTTGCACAGTGCTGTACATTAGCTCGCGGGCGTCGAAATTCTCGTAAAACAACGAAATCCCGCCGATGCCGGAACGCGCGATATCCACCAGGTCTTCGATGTGCCCCAGAATACCGCGGGTGGACTCCTGTACTTCGCCGAGAATCTCGTCGCGTTCATTCGCGGAAAATCCGTCCGGGCTTTCGCGCAATAAGGTGCTTACGCTCATGATTCCGGTCAGCGGGCTTTTCAGATCGTGAATGGCGATGCTGATCATTTCGCTTTTGTTGCGATCCTCTTCCAGAATCAGGCGATTCAGTTTCAGAATGCGCTGATTCCTGAAATAGCTGTTGCTCATCGAATAAAAAGTAACCCGATCGAAAAGCACGATGATACACAGAATAAAAATCGGATTCTGCAGCAGCACGGGGTGATCGACGCCTTCGATCCAGAAGAACACGTACAGTATGGCGTAATTGACGGCGAAGATCCCGTATTTTGTGTAGTCCGGAAAGCGAAAGAGGATAGCGATCGCGAGCATGACGCCCGTAAAAAGCGAAAGATCGTGGACCGGGCCGAATAACAGGATCGTCGCGGCCGTAGCGCCAAGCGCGAAGAAACCAACGCCCAGCGTGCATTGCACGCGAAGCACCGTCAACGAAACGCGATTCGCCCGGGTCGCCCCGAAGATAGCGACCATTCCGAACATGACCGTGTACAGCGAGCCGTCGAAATACAGCATACGCGCGTCGGGGCTCCAGCCCATCGGAAAAGCGACAATGTCGTAAATGGTGAAAGGAATGTACAGAATCGGCAGGATCAAATACACATACCGTAAAACGGTATGCACTTCGATGTACGCCGTGCGATGGAAATCACGGCCGTAGTTTCGTCCCGCGTTGCGCGCGAGCAGGCGGCGCGCTTTCCGATACTGGCGCAAAGCGAAACGAAAATTACGGCGCCAGAGACGACGCAGCGCGGCGGAAATCCCTGGTCGCGAAGACCGAGCCATGACAATGTGTCCCCGATCACGATCGCGGCGTCAAGCTTTCCGCCGGCGACCGGGCTCCGATCGCTCTTTTTCGCATGGACATTCTCTTCGATCTTTCGCCGCTTTCGACCGCCTTCGGAACGCTCGCGATCGGCGTCCCGGTATGTTTTACGCTCGGTCTCTTCGTCGGATTCGTTTCAGCCATGTTCGGCATCGGCGGCGGCTTCGTGGTTACGCCCTTTTTTCATTCGGTGCTGCAATTGCCGGCGCCGCTGGCCGTCGCCTCTTCGATGGGCCAGATCGCCTTCATGAGCCTTTCGGGTATTGTAACGTACGCGCGTGAAAAGAAGATTCTGTACCGCGAAGGCCTGCTGCTCTTAATCGGCGCGATCCCCGCCTCGCAGATCGTCGCTCTGAGCTTCGGCAGCCTCCGGGGCTCGGCGACTACGGGCGAGACCCCGTTCTTCGCCGGCCTGAACCTGGCGGATTTCGTATTGCTACTGTGCTTCGGGCTCTTTCTCGGCCTGGTCGGCGTTTATAACGTAGTGCGATCCTTTCGCTATCGCGCGACACACGCCGACGCGCAGCCGAAGCAATCGGGGGAGAAAGCGCGCTCCACAAACACCGGTACCGCGACATCCGATTCGCTCCAGGCGGAACGCGCGCGTCGCATTCGACGGCGGCCGGTGGCGACCCTGCTGGTGGGCTGCCTCTTCGGCGTGTTTTCTGTGCTCCTGGGCGTCGGAGGTGGAGTCTTCGCCGTGCCGTACTTCGTCTTCGCGCTCAAATTCGAACCCGCCGAAGCCGTGGCCACGTCGTTCTTCTGCATTCTGGTGACCTCGGTGCTGACCACAATCCACTACGCCCTGGCAGGCAATATCTATCTCGGCCTGAGCCTGTGTATCGCGCTCGGCAGCGTGATCGGCGCGCAGTCGGGCGCACGTTTCGCCATTCAGCTGGCGCCGGGCCGCCTGCTCTTGATTCTCGGCTGCACCCAGCTCGCGATCGTCGCGGCCTATATCGCGCTGAAATTATTTTAGACGAACATTTCGCGGCTCAGGGATCCTCGTCCGCCCGAAACTGATTCAAATAACGCTGGCGCAGATCTTCTTCGTCCGTATACGAACCGGTCTCGCGAACTACAAAACGCACCGCTTCGTCGGAGTCCACGGCGGCCAGCCCAGGTCGACCGCGTACGGGATGTTCGAGGTGGTAGACGCAGGCGTTGCCGCCGTCCAGCTCCCCGCCCGTGACGCCTACCGGCGCGTCGACCCAGTCCTCGTCGTGAGTATTATCGATCAACGCCCAGCCCTGCAGCTCAATCAGGCTATCGCCCTCGACCTGCGCCTCGCGCTTGAAGAAACCTACCCCGTGTTTGTAGAGAGTTACGTGCCGGATAACGGCGACATCAGCTTCAGCCATGTCTCTCTTTACTGATTTCGCAGCGGCGTCGTCCAGCAAACATTCGCGCGTTCGTAAGAATCGACGGCGCATTCTCTCGCAAAGCGGCCGCGAGTTAGCTAACGATGAGAAAAATATTTTTTGTTTGCAGTGGATTAAAAAAACCTTGAAACACAGCCAGAACCCGGTGGCCAATGCCTCCTGTCAGGAGGGCTTGCATGTCAGGTATTTTGGATTTATTACAGGGTCAATTAGGCCAGAGCGCAATCGAACAACTCGGCGGACAGCTGGGAATCGATCAGGGCCAGGCGGCGTCGGTTGTTTCCGGCGCGCTACCGTTGCTCGTTCAGGCGTTAGCGAAGAACGCCAGCGGAGGCGGCGCGGAAGCGCTCGCGGGCGCACTTGAAAAGAAGCACGACGGTTCGATTCTGAACGACGTCAGCGGCTTTCTCGGCGGCGGCGACTTCGGCGACGGCGCGGCGATTCTCGGACACGTTTTGGGCGGGCAGCAAAACGTAGTATCGTCCGGTCTCAGTAAAGCCACGGGACTCGATTCCGCTCAGGTGTCGACGGCTCTGGCGGCGCTCGCGCCGGTCGTACTGGGCGCCGTGGGCAAGATTAAGGCCGAACAGGGTCTGGACGCTTCCGCGCTCTCCGATTTCCTCGGCCAGGAAAAAGACTCCGTGGCCAGCAAAGATCCGGACGCGATGGGCGTTCTCGGTCAACTGCTCGACACGGACAACGACGGCGACATCAGCGACGACCTCGTGAACATCGGCGGCAAGCTGCTGGGCAGCTTTCTGAAATAATCGTCGCTGACCAAAACGCATTTGCTGAATACAACGTCGCGTCCGCCGCACATCCGGCGAGAGACGCGGCGCTGCTCAATAACCTCTAATCAACTCAGGAGTCCTATAGATGGCGAATCTCGAAAAAGTAGAAGGAATCGGCCCAAAGTACGCGGCCCAGCTGTCGAAAGTCGGCGTAAAGACGACCGGCGCGCTGTTAACCAAAGGCGCAACCCCTCAGGGCCGCAAAGAACTGGCGAAAGAGTCCGGCGTAAGCGCGAAACTGCTGCTCGAATGGATCAATCACGTGGATCTATTCCGCGTGAATGGAATCGGTGAAGAATACGCGGATCTGCTCGAAGAAGCCGGCGTGGACACGGTGCCGGAACTGGCCCAGCGCAACGCCAAATCGCTCTACGAAATGCTCGAAAAAACCAACACGAAAAAGAAACTCGTGCGGCAAATGCCGGGCGAAAAGCGCGTGGCCGGCTGGATCGCCTCCGCCAAAAAGCTCCCGCGCGTAATTAAGTACTGATCGCGAAGTACTAAACCTCCCGCGCACTGCCGGCCGGCGGCGACGTTGCGGACTCCGCGTCCGCCGCGCCGTCATCGGCCGTGAACATTCCTTCCAGGGTCACGCTGGCGCCCGTCGGCGGCACCAGCACAATTTGACGGGGCCCGGGCGTCGCCAGCGGCGGCAGGGGCACCGCCAGACTGTTCGCGTTTAAAAAATTCGCGCGAATCGGCTCGCCCACGCCTTCGATCATCACGTTGGTGTTGGGTTGAAATCCGGTACCCAGCAGCGTCAGGCTGAGGTCGGGCGTATTCAGCGCCACCCTCGGCGGCAGCACATAACTCACCGAGAATCGCCCGCCCAGCACCTTATCGCCCAGGTATCCGCTCTGGCTGATCCCCATCAAACCGAGCAGGGTCGGCGGCACGTCCGGCAGACCGGTCGCGATAATATCAGCGGTATAGAGAATGTACATGTACACTACCGCTGATATAATGGTGAAGATCAATAGCTGCAAACGCGGCACGCTGATTTTGCCGCCTTCCGCGTACAGATTACTCAAACGCACGGGATGATGGTTTAATTCGTTTTTCGGATAGCGCGTACTGGCCGCCGCCGAACTCAAGAGGCCGCCGTAGCTGATGCCCATCAGCACCAGCAGCGACGAATTAAAATCGGGAATCACTCCGCCGCCCAGAATCAAACCGGCGCCGATGGTCATGTACACGTAGCTGCCGCCCAGGATCAGAGTCCAGAACAGAGCCTGGCAGCGCGAAAGACTGTAGGTATTCGTATTACCGTCGAGCACCATCGTATGCAAAAACGCGCGACTGCGGGCCGTTACGAATACGAGTATCAAAAGAAAGATCATTAACACGACGCTGATGCAGGCGGACTTAAATCGCCAGTCGTCGCGCGCGACGGCCAGGGGCAGACGATTCGATTTGCGACCGCCGCGGGTCACGCTGATACTGATTTGATTCGAAAGGAATTGATCTCCGGAAAGATCGGGATAACCAGGCGGCACGGTAAAACGCAACTCCTGTTCGGACTGGCTGTTTAAGACCGGCGAAAGATAAAACGGCTCCACCCAGGTGATCAGGCGAAACTCGTGCCGGCTTTCCGGGCTGCCGGATTCGACGGCCTTCTTGCCGAATTGATCTTCCAGGCGAATCTGAATTTCGTCGATATCGCCGCCGAAGTTGCGGCCCGTAATGGTAATGGTGTCGCCGATGGTTCCGCCGGCCGGCCCGATGCGCAGGATCAGCGGCTGCTCGCCCGGTCCGGCGAGTTCCGCTTCTCGCCCTGGAATGCGAATCGTATACGGCGTGCTCTTGCGATCGGTGTGCGCGAGCACCAGCTTCGCCTCCAGATTTTTTGCGGCACCCGCGCCGCGCCGGTCGGGACGGGTCAGCTGGATATCGAAAACCACGGCGCCCCGGGGGCCGATGTTCAGACTGTTGCGCACGATGCTGACGGGGATCGCGCCGGCGCTTACGAGCAGTTCGCCCTCTAAAGCCGCGGCTGCTGCATCGCGCCCGCGGGCCGTCTGCTTCTCGCCCGCGGCCTCCGCGCCGGGGGCCGGAGCGCTTCTGGAATTCGAATTCGCGGTCGTTCCGTCCCGGTCGCCGGCCTCTTCCGGGTTTACGATATTCCAGAAATTACTCAGAGGCCCGAGACCGCTCGCCTTCACCGAAAAAACCACGTATTTTTCACCGGATTCGGTCCGGGCCACGTCCAGAATTTCGATCGGGCTGCGCGGAGAACTCTCCGCGCCGGGCGCGGGGGCGCGCTCTTCCGCATTCGGAGTCTGCGCGCCTGGCGAGCCGGTCGCCAGCAAGAACAGGGTTGTAAGCAACAGCAACGCAAAGAATCGCGATGCGAAAAACGTACACAATACTCGGAGAGAGATGCTCGCGACCTGGAAAGTCGAAGCGAAGCCCGGACGATTATGAAGCATTCGCGAATTCTAAGCGTAAAAGGAGCGCGAATGAAAGCAAAGATCGAATCCCGAATGATGCGAGACGATTTTTTATAGCGAATTCTGAGGATAGCTCAACATCCGCGGGCGTTATGAGTAACTATGTGAAACGCAGACGCGAAAGAGACACGGGAACGGACAGGCGGACTCTATAACTCCGCCCGGTATCAGGATTGTTTTTCGAATGATTTCAGCCCGGCGTCGATCGCGTTGCGGATGGCCTGCGAAGGCTTATTGAATACGCCTTTTTTTACCAGCCGATCGATGCGGCGGTAAAACGAGCTCGGCAAATTTACGTTCGTGGAACGCAGAGGATCGCCCGGATACAGCGGAGGTTGGCCGCGGCGCGGTGAATTCGATGTATTCCTCGATGCCATGGGACACGACTAAACTAACACATTAAATCTGTCAGTCAGAATTTTTGAACGAGCGCGCGCTGCGATCGCTTAATATATTTACGTGTTGCATTAACCGATCGTAGCACGCTTCGGTTTGGAATCGGCCTTCTTTGATTTATAATAATCAACCATGTTAATCAAAGGGCTCAGGCGAATTGTAATGAACGCGAAACAACCTCATATACGTCATTCGAAAGCTTTCGCCCCGCGAGAATTCGCTCCAATTCAGTGCGCGCGAGCTTTTGCAGCGGTGCTTCCAGTCGACCGATCTCGTTAAAGGCCCGCGCCAGACGCGCGGCGATGCCGGGATTGACCGGATCCAATTCGATGATCGCGTCGGCGATGAAAGCGTAACCTTCGGCGGTATTAAAGCGCAGCCCGTTGCGGCTGAAGGCTCCGATCAGAGCGCGTACTTTATTGGGATTCTTAATCGTAAAGACGGGATCCTCAAGCAGCTCGCGAACACGCGCGGGAGCGTCTGCCCGCGAAGACATCGCCTGGGCGCTGAACCAGTGATCGATTACCAGCGCGTCGCCCCGCCAGCGTTCGTAAAACAAAGCCAGACTCTCTTCGCGTTCGGCCGCGTCGCCGTCCGCGAGCAAATACAACGCGGTCGTTTCGTCGGTCATATTCCGTGCCTCCCGCTGCTGCGCGAAACACATGCGCGCCACTTCCGGATCTTCCAGACTCATCAGATAACTCAAGCAGCGGTTCTTGAGCCGCCGGCGGCCGATAGCTTCACGCCCGCCCTGCTTTTCTTCAGCACCGGAAGCGAGGGAGTCGCGACTCAGCTCCTCATAGTATTGCATCAAACGGTCACGATTGGCCGTCGCCAGCGCGCGGCGGATCAGCTTGAGGGCCGCGTGGGTTCGTTCATAGCGCGCGGGATTCTGAAGCGAAGTGATCTCCGTTTCGGAGGGCAGCTGCATGGCCAGCGAAAGATAGGCCGGATCGAGATCGCTTTGCGAGAGCAAGAGCTGAAAGGCCTCCAGCAGCAATGGCTGGATCCGCGGTTCCGCGTCGCCGGAATCTAGCGCGGCGAGGTTCTCGTCGATCACGGCCTTCATCAGGCGCTGGCCCGCGTCCCAGCGCGAAAACTGATCCGTATCGTGCGCGAATAAAAAGGCCAGTTCGTTGAGGTCTCGATCGTATCGCAGTTGCACCGGCGCCGAGAATCCGCGCAGCAGCGAGAGCACCGGCTTTTCGGCGACGCCTCGAAATACGAAGGTCGAACGCGTTGCGCCGAAGGGCAAGGTGATTGTCGTCGCGCTGTCGACTTCCGGCGCCGGCTCATGATCGACGCAGTCCAGGGGCAACTCCGCACCGGAACTATCGAGCAGAGCCACGCGCACTGGCAACAGGAGCGGACCTTCGGAATCGCTGTCGCCGCCGACCGGCCCCGCGGCTCCCGTCTCTTTCTGCGCGGCCACGCTTTTTTGGTACATGGGATTCGCCTGTTCGAGCGTCAGGCGATATTCGCGCGCCCCGGGATCGTATTCTTCGGCGGCCACCGTCATCTGCGGCGTACCGTTCTGATCGTACCACCGACGAAAGAGTTTTAAATCGCGACCGGATCCGGCCTCCATCGCGGCGATGAATTCTTCAGTGGTAACGGCCTTGCCATCGTTGCGTTCAAAGTACGCGTCCATGCCGCGGCGAAAGGCCTGCTTGCCGATCAGGGTCGCGATCATACGAATGACTTCAGCGCCTTTCTCGTATACGGTCAGCGTATAGAAATTATTGATTTCCAGATAGGACTTCGGCTGGATCGGATGCGACATGGGGCCCGCGTCTTCGGGAAATTGATGTACCCGCAAATGGGTCACGTCTTTGATGCGCTTGATCGCCGGATGGGTCATGTCTTCGGTGAAACGCTGATCGCGATAGACGGTCAGTCCTTCTTTTAATGTAAGCTGGAACCAATCGCGGCAGGTAACCCGGTTGCCCGTCCAGTTGTGAAAGTACTCGTGGCCGATCACCGCCTGAATAAATTCGAAGGCGTCGTCGGTGGCGGTGCGCGGATTCGCGAGCACCAGCTTGGAATTGAACAGGTTCAGGCCCTTGTTCTCCATGGCGCCCATATTAAAATCGTCGACCGCGACGATCATATAGATATCCAGATCGTATTCTAAACCGAAGGTCTGCTCGTCCCAGGCCATCGCCTCTTTCAGCGACTGCATGGCGAATCCCGCGCGGTCTTCGTTTCCTTTGTCGACGTAAATCTCGAGCGCAATCTCGCGACCCGAACGAGTCGTAAAGCTGTCTGTGATCAGCCCGAGGTCCCCCGCGACCAGCGCGAAGAGATAGGTCGGCTTCGGAAAAGGATCTTCCCATACGACTTTGTGTCGCCCGTTCGGCAGGTCCTGGCGTTCGATCGAGTTCCCGTTCGAAAGCAGCACCGGGTATTTCGATTTCTCGCCGATGACCGTAGTCGTGTAACGGGACATCACGTCGGGACGATCCAGAAAATACACGATCCGGCGAAAACCCTGCGCTTCGCATTGCGTGCAAAATTTGCCGCCGGACATATACAGGCCTTCGAGCGCCGTATTCTTGACCGGCGCGATTTGCGTTTCCAGTTCCAGCTCGAAACTGTCGGGCAGCTCGCCCGTAAGCGTCAGAGTGTGCTGCGCTTCGTCGATCTCGTATTCGCCGGCAGCCAGGGCCCGACCGTCCACGGCGATCGCAAGCAGCTTTACGGCCCCGGACTCGCCGTTCAATATAAGCGGCGCATCCCCGGTCGCGGCGGGATTGCGCGAAAATCGCGCCCGGGCGCGAACCCGCGTTTGTTCCGGATCCAGGTCGAATTCAAGCGCGAGATCCGGCGCCTGCCAGGCCGGCGGCGTGTAGTCTGAGAGCAATGTCGGAGAGCGGGGAGCGGCGGTTTCGGGGTTCACTTCGGGATACATCCCGGCCAGATTTCGCGGGCCAGGCGAATCACTCAATCTTTTCGCGCGATAAGTGTGGATAACTTTTGCGCATGAGGTATAACCAATTCGGACGTATAATACGACATAATCCTGCCCATCTCATGGACTTTTAACTGTTATCGTACGCAGGTCTATTGCCCGGCGCTCATTTATTCTTGAATGCAGCCGTCTTTTATACATAGAATAACCACAGCTATTCAAGAGCTGCGTGAAAATAATCGGGGGAAACGCCCCCCGCAGGGACACAAGAATGAAGAATAAAATTTTTACAGTCATACTGGCGACTTTCGTCGGGCTGTACCTGCCGGCCTGTGCCGGTGGCGGCGACGACGGAATGCTGCTTTTCCCGCTGGGGGGACCCACGGAAGGCGGACCTGAAGAAAGTCCTCAGGATATTACCGACGGTCTGGAGATCGTAGTCGCGGAAGAAGCGGTCGAAGTGGTCGAAGAAGAAGACCCCGAGACTCCGGCGGCCGAGAGCGTTACGGATACTGAAGCGGCCGAGTCTGCGACCGGTGGCGACGATAGCGGCGCTGCCGGCGGCGACAGCGGAACCGCGAGCGGAGACACCGGATCGGCTGGCGACGACAGCGGAACCGCAGGCGGAGACACCGGATCGACCGGCGGCGACAGCGGAACCGCGAGTGGAGACACCGGATCGACCGGCGGCGACAGCGGAACCACAGGCGGAGACGGCGATGTCGCCGGTGGAGATTCCGGGACGAGCGGCGGAGACAGTGGCTCCTCCAGCGGAGTTCCGGCCGACGGTTCTGAAACCAGCGGCGATACTGTCGCAGCTGGCGGAAACGGCAACGGGGGAAACTCCGGTAATAACGGAAACGGCAATGGTTCCGGCGATGTCGCCGGCGGCAATAACGGTAACGGCGGCAATTCCGCTGGAAACGGAAATAGCGGCAACAATGGTAATAGCGGCGACGTGGCCGGCGGGAACGGCAACGCTGGCGGGAACGGCGCGGCCTGTAACAGCCGGACGTCCGCCCTCGATCCGACTCAGGGCCGCTGGTTTCAGGACGGCAAGAAAGGCTTCTATACTTTCTGGGCGCGCCAGACTTTGCTGCTGAAAGTCCGGGGCAACTGCGAAGCCGGTTGGTACAAGCTAATGGTCAAAGCGACGAATACGCGCGGACCTTTGCCGGATTTCTACTCAAATTTTAATCTGAACGTGCAGGATAATATCAGCGGTCGTACGAAAGGCGGTATGCTGATCAAAGCCAAGGATAACGGCTATCACATGGGTCAGATGTATGTCTACCTGGAAGCGGGGGACACCGATCTGAATCTCATGTGGACGAACGACGCTTACAAGAAAGGCGTCTACGACGCGAATATTCTGATCGCTGACGTGATGCTGCACAAAAACCCGACACAGCGGGTTCGGAAAAACGACGAACGCAGCGCGGTTAACTATTGCTACGAAAAGGGACGCTGGTTCTACAACGCTGACGAGGGTACGGCGCGCACTTACTGGCGCAATCAGACCATTGGTTTCTGCTTCTACGATTTGCCGGCGGGCACTTATGAAGTCGAGATCGAAGCACGCAACTACGGCAAAACGGGTCTGCCTCCGGGATACAAAAACTTTCAGGTGAACGTGGCAGCGGACGGCGTTGCGGGCGAAGCAATCGTCCCGGCGCACGAGAAGGCTTTCAAGAAAGGCAAGGTGGTTCTGGATCTGCGCGGCGGCGACGCTACGGTCAACCTGACCTGGCTCAATGATCGCTACAAGAAAGGTGAATACGACGCGAATATCGAGATTCGCAGCGTGCGCCTCAAGCGCATCGGCGATTCGAGCCGCACGGGCCTCTCGGCCTTCTTGAGCAACGCCGGCCAGGGCACGGGTCTGGTAATCACGGTCTCGGTTGTGGTTGCGCTGCTCGGCCTGGGTCTGTTGTATGCCTATCGCAGAAAGACGGGAGAGCAGAACGCTTAATTCGAAAGAGTTAGAATAAACCTGTTTTCCATATAAACGACGGGTCGTCGCGATTAGAATTCATCGCGGCGATCCGTTTGCGTTTTATCAGTCCTTGCGACACGCACTCTAATTCGCTGTAACTATGGAAACGTTCATAAAAATCGCCTCATCTCTCGGAGTTGTGGCGATTTTTTTTGTCTTCTATTTTCGCAACTTCGTCTTCCGCCGCTCCGCCATCCTGCAAACCGCCGCTTTCTTCTGGGGCGTGCTCAGCGCGGCGATGACCCTGATCGTACAGCTCTACATCATGGAGCGCTTTTTGACTCACGACCGGCCCACCATCAGCCGGGCCCTGATCGACGCGGCGCTGATCGAAGAACTGATTCGCTTTCTATTCATCTATTTTTATCTGCGGCGCAGCCGGCCGACCTTTACGATCGTCGAAGGAGTTTTCGACGGAATTCTGGTAGGGCTGGGCTTCGCGGTGGTCGAGAATTTTCACTACGGCCTCAATTACGGCGGCTTCGTAATTCTGCTGCGCTCTCTTACCTCGGCGCCCCTGCACGCCTTTCTTTCGGGCATCATGGCTTTTTTTATTTCGTACGCGCATTTACGCGCGACGACCTATCCGGACGGCGCGCGACGATCCGGCTTTCGATCGGCGCGCATCTGGTATTTGCACGGTATCGCTCTGGCGATTCCCTGGGCTCTGCATGCCGTGTATGACGCGGCCTTTTTATTGGGATCGTTTACTTTTGTTACGCCGATGCTGCTGATCGGTTCGTTTCTTTTTCTGGAAAACCTGTTCTATCGGGCCCGGACGTACTTCGGCAAGAACGTGCTGAATATGATCGGCATCGACGTCGAAGACCTGGAAGTCTTCTTGTGCCAGCAGGAATACGAAAAATGGCTCGAAGAAAATCAGGACGAGGACCGACCGCGGCCCCGGCTGTTCCTAAATCAATGGTCGCCGACCACGACGGTTCTGGGTTGCCTGGCCCTGACGCTGGCGGCGGGCATGGTAATCTTGTATCAATTCTGGCCGGCGTTGGGTATCTTTCAAAGTCTGCCGGATCCTGAAATCCGCGTATCGATGCTGATGGTCTTTCCCGCAACGGTCGGTTTCATGTTGCTTGCCGCGGACAAAATCAATTACCTCTATCTGCGGGACGTGCTCTTGAGCGTGCCGATGGCATTGACGGTGGAGATCGATCGGCTGGGCGAAGAAAAACTCATCGCAATCACCATGGACCTTCTGCCGTCCGGCATATTCATCAGCGATCAGGAAAAATTTCCGAAGCACGCGCGCGTGCTCGTGCGGCTGCGCGGCGAACACGCCGTTTCGCCGCAGGTACCGGCGCATATTCGCTGGAGCAATCGTTTTAATACGCAGCTGCCGATCGGACACATCATTCGTTTCGACGCGCGGTCGCCGAAGCTCTTCTGGTATCGCTTTCGTTACCAGCTATGGAAGCTGGGGCGCCTGCGGCATCTCCTCTTCGCGCGCGATGATTGATGGACGCATCCTTCGCCACGAATCTCAGAGCGGCCACGGATGGCACTGATTCCACGGATTAAGAATTCGTTGGAATGTATTTAGCTTCCTGTCTATTATGAGAGCTATTCGCAAATCATTCTGTCCGCCGGTTTGAATGACCAGTGGCAAACATAAAATCTCCATCCGTGTCATCCGTGAAATCCGTGGCCAGACAAAGCACGCCGGAAAACCAACAGGAAGTCGATCCGTGGCGTGCGCAGCCGGCTCAGCGTTCGCTGAGTTCCAGGAATTCGCCGTTCAGAGTGGCCGCGGTCATTTTGAACGCGTCTTCGGTCGTTAAATTAAAATACTCGAGCGCTACCGGCGCCACGGCCCAGAAAGCGAGGCGTTTGTCCAGATAGTCCGAGATCGCGTTCGCCATATAGACGATCATGATGATCTCGTAGTGGTCTCTGGGTTCGTCCGTAAGCATCGCCGCCCGGGCGGGCGAATGGTGATACTCGATCGCCAGCTTTAAGATGTCGGGAAAATTCCACTTGTGAGCCAGCAGGGCCCCGACCAGCGCGTGGCTCGCGCCGCAGGCGAGTTCTTCCAGTCGCACGCGATCGCGAAAATCGCGGTCTTTCGCCAGGTGTTCGAGGTCCTTTTTAAGTTCGATCGAAGTCAAAAGCACCACTTTGCCGATGTCGTGCAACAGGCCGGCGACGTAAGCGTAGTCCGCGAGCTTCGCCCGTTCGTGCCGGCGCGCCAGGGACCGCGAGAAATACCCGACCCGCATGGGATGCTCGGTAAGTTCGCTCGATTCGCCGTAGCGTTCGATGAGAATATTAAAGCTTCCAATTTGCAGCAGAAACTGAGAGATGTGTTTCAAGCCGACGACTTTTACGGCTTCTTCCAGATCCACGATCCGGCCGCCCGCGAAACCGCCGGAGTTCGCCAGCTTGATCAGCTGTCCGGCGATCGTCTGGTCGCGCTGAATTTCGCCGGCGATCTGCTTGATCGAAGAGTCCGGCGAATCGCAGAGCTGCATAATACGATTCAGCTGTTCGGGCAGCGAAGGTAGTTCTTTCACTTCGGCGATCAGGCCGGTTTCGATTTCTTTGAGTTTATTCTGGCTCGCCAGATTGACCGGCACCTCGAAGGTAAAGGTCGTGCGCTTTTCGGTGTGCTGATAATAGAAGAGATGCCGCGAAATGCCGACATTGCGCAGCGACAGGATCGATACGACCAGGCCCAGACCGCGACCGGTGCTCGTGTCCATGTCGGGCAGATCCGCCAGACCTTCGATGCCCTTCTGGCGGCCCGCCAGCTCCAGGCGCTGTTCGATGCGCTGAACCGCGGCCTCGTCGAGACCGCCGCGATTGCTGACCGAAAGGATGAGACTATCGGCGCTCAGCTCCGCTTCGAAAATGATTCCGGCCGCCCCTTTCGCCGGCACGTTTTTACGCAGCGATTTTCGATTCTCCAGCATCTGCGTGCGAAATTCGCTGTCGAGGGCCGGCTTTCCTTCTGTTTTCAGATAGGCTTCGGCCAGGATGACGGCCTCGGCGTTGCGCAAAAGCTCGCCCAGGACCAGCTGAACGGTGTTTTCCAGATGCAGCTGACCGATATCGCCGAGCACGCCGGTCAGGAGCCCGTAGATCACCTGCTCTTCGGGGCCAGCCAGACTGTGGAGCGAGATTTCGATCTTCTCGCGCTTCTGGCCCAGTTTCTCGGCCAGACGAACGTAATCGCGTAATTCCATGGTTCTCGTTTAGTATCGGCTATCGCGGGCCCGAAATCGCCGCGCGATATTCGTAAAATGCTTGAAATCCGGACGAGAATCGGGCCATAATCCCTGCCGTTGACCGCGCCCGCATCCGAATCCGGAATCCGCAAGATCCCGCCGATCCTCATCAAAGCCCTGACCCAATTGACTCGCATGAATTTCTTCGTCGCCGAATCGCCAGGGCCGGAAACCCTGCGGGAGTACATCGACGATTTCTACGACGCCTACGTCGTTCAGATTCGCGGCGCCCTGCTCTTCGGCATCGTCGTCTACAGCTGCTTTCTGGTGCTCGACTATTTTCTGATGCCCGAACGCATGCTGGAACTTTCGGCGAATCGGGCGGTGGTCAGCCTGGCCGCCCTGACGGTGCTCCTGTGGACCTACCGGCCGGGCTTTCGCCAGGTCTTCCGGCTGAGCCTGTTCACGTCCCATCTGATCGTCGGGGCCGGAAGCATTCATCTGGGCATGATCAACTCGATCTACGACAGCAGCCTCTACAGCGTCCTGATCTTTTATGCGCTGATTCCCCGGGCCCAGTTCCTGTACACAGTCGTGGCGAACACCCTGCTGGTGGTGGCTTATTTCCTGGTCCACTACCTGTATTCCAATCCGGTCTTTCTGGAGCTGCTCTACGAAACCCTGCTCTTAAACGCGGCCTCGATCGTCTCATTTCTGGCGGCCTACCTGAAGGAGTCGTCCGGTCGCAAAGAATTCGTACGCAAACGCAAACTCAAGGCGACGAGCCAGCAATTGACTGACGCACGCACCACGATCTATAATCAGTATCGCGTGCTGGAAAAGCGACATCAGGAGCTGGAAGAGGATCTCCTGCTCGCGCGCAAAACCCAGGAACAATTCGTGCCGCGGCGTTTTATGAACGTCCCGGGCATCGACTGTTTCGCGCACTATCGTCCCGTGGATCAGGTGGGCGGGGATTATTTCGATTTTATAGATCTGAAAGAACGCGGCGCGGGCGTCTTTATCAGCGACGTTTCCGGCCACGGCGTGCCGGCGGCCCTGATCACGGCCATGCTCAAAATGACCACTTCGTTGCACGGTCCGGAGGCGGAATCCCCCGCGCGATTTTTGACGCTGCTGAATCGATCGCTGTATCGAAAAACCGGCACGCATTTTCTGACGGCCTTCATGGCTTTCCTCGAACCGCAGAGCCAGCGAATCATATTCGCGAACGCCGGCCACTGCTGCCCGATTTTGTATCGCCGCACGACCGGCGAATACACGGAGCTGGATTCCTACGGGATGATCATGGGGCTTTTGCCTTTCGACGAATACGAAGACAACTCGGCGACGCTGCACCCGCAGGATCGCCTGATCTTTTATACGGATGGGGTCACCGAAGCGCGCAACGCCGAAGGCGAAATGTTCGGCGAAAAGCGCCTGCGAAAATTCTTAGAAGATTATAACCAGCTCGACGCCGAGCAAACCGTAAACGAATTGCTCAACGCCCTCAACAGCTTTCGCGGCGACCAGGAACCCGAAGACGATATCGCGCTGATCTGTCTGGACGTGATCGGCGAAATCGGGGTGCCGCAACACCAGGCTTGAGTCGGCGCGAACCAGACCCGACTGGTACTCTTGCGCAATTCAAAGAATTCCACGAAATTACCAGAACCCTTTGTGTTCTCGAATTTACCAGAACCCTTTGTGTTCTCGAATTTACCAGAACCCTTTGTGTTCTTCCATGACCCCGAACATATCGCCGGTTTCGACCCAGACGCCGTCCACGCGAATTACGCCCGTCGCCTTGACGTAGATCTCGGTGTGAATTAAATCGATGAAGAACGGAATCCAGGTTTTATCGGTCTTGCGCTGAAAGAGCGTCACGGCCAGGTCCATATCCGGCGAAGTGACGTGCCAGGTCTGTTCCCATTTATCCTGCTTTTGAAACTCGAATGAAACGGCCTGATCGAGCCGCACCCACTGATTCTTGCGCGGGCTATTCGAAATCGCATCGGTCAGATAAACCTGAGTATACAGCTGGCTATAGGCGCCGTAATTGATTAACGAAGCCAGCGCCACGTTTTCGTTCTGAACCGCCAGCCAGTGCCAGCCGGTCTTCGAAGGCACGCGCCCCCAGCAATGGTCCTGATAGGTCAGCGCGTCTTTTAGAACGTACTCTTTGCCGTTCGCGCGGATCGTTCCGTTAGCCCGATTGTGAAAAAAATGCAATAAGCCGTAGCGATCCGAAATCTTATAATCGAATTTCGTAAAATAGGGAATGGTCGGCGCGATATCGATTTCACCCTGAAACAACTTCGACTGAACTTCCAGTTTCCAGGCGCCGTCCTGGGGGTCTTTCGGGTCATCCTCGCCGGTGAACGGCTCGCGAAAGGCCCCGTTGAATCCGACGCGGGATCGGCCGCATTTGAAATTCAGGCTGAGCTGGTTCGGCGGGATCTTCCGATTCGTGAACATCTTCTTCGACCAGTGCACCGGCGCGGGCATATTGGGATCGAAGACGCTCATGACGAACTGGTCCGCCAGATTCGTACGGACGAAGTACCAGCTGATATAAAAGCCGCCGGCCGCGTCGTAACAACCGGTGTACCACCATTCTTTATCGCGCCACTCGTTGCAGATCGTATTGAGGATATTCCAGCGATTGCGCAGAACTTTTTTCGGTTCGAGTTCCATTCTTGCTCCCGGCTAATTTGAACGCATTCGCGCTCGAATGAATCTAAATGAATCTATCAGTACACTCAGGAATCCAGAGATTCCACGGCGGTCAGCTCGGTGCGCTTGCTCTGCAGATATTCGTCGTAGCGTTTCGACCGGGTTCCGAACAGGCTGTCGGTCCAGGAAAACAGACCCGCGTAATTCCCGTAGAATTTGGAGTGATGAAAATCGTGGAAAACGGCCCCGTCGTAAAACGGCAGCCAGTGGGCGGGATTCCAGGAGATCTGGAGACCGGAGTGCTGCTCGGCCGCCTCCCACTGGCGGACGACAACCCAGATATAGAGGGTCACGATATGCGCCCCCACCAGAATCGGACCGATCAGGATCATGCTGGAAATCATCAGGAATTCCAGCGGATGCATATAATTGCCCGAAATCGCGAGCGGCGTGGCGATGCGATGGTGCACTGTATGTACCTTTCTGTACAGGAAGGGACTGACGTGCATCGCGCGATGGAGCCAGTAGTACAGGAAATCGTCGAGTATCGCGAACAACAGGACCTGCCCGGCGATCACGTACCAGGGCGGAACGGGACCGGCGTGAATACCGGTCAAGCGCAGAACCGGCCATGAAAGCACGCTGAAAAAGATTAGTATAGAAAAGTTAATCAGTAGCTGCTTGACGGACATTCTTACGATACGATCGTGCGAAGCTGGACGACGGGACTGGATCCAGAAATCCCGAATCCAGGGCGGATTCCGCATGGCGAGCAGGGTCAGCGGCGTCGCCATGAAAACGAAGGCCGCGAAGGCGACGACATTCGCGCCCACCGGGAAGTACCAGAACATTGGCTCCTGATACCAGGCGGGAATTTCGCCGACGATCCCGGCAAAAAACTTCGTCATATTAGCAAGAATTTCAGCCATATAATTTTAAACCTCAAAAAAGGTGACAATGCCCGCAACAAGGTCAAGCTTAAAATCACTTATTCCGTACTTACCGTTTTCCACCGTACTTCGCCTGGTCGAAGTGGATCGCCTTCCGCGCTCTGAAACGAAACGCGGCGGCGTGATCTTTATCGACGTCGCGGGTTTTACCGCCATGTCCGCGGCGCTCGCCGACCAGGGCCAGGCTGGCATGCAGGCCTTGCAAGAAATCATGAGCCGCTATTTCAACGGCCTGCTCGATTTCGTGCGCGACTACGGCGGCGTCGTCTATCAATTCGCCGGCGATTCGATTCTGGCCGGCTTCGATCTTCAAGAGGGCGAAAGCGACGCCGAAGGCGCGTTACGCGCGGCCCTGTGCGCCTATAATCTACATGCAAGCGTCGCCGACTTCGCCGACTTCGAAGCCCTCGGCGGGCGCTATCGAATTCAGACGAAAGCAGGCGCGTCCTTCGGCGACTTTCGCGTACTGCAACTGGGGCAGAAAGGACTATGGTTTCATCCCGTAGTCGTCGGCAAAGCCGTGCGCAGCGCCGTAAACGCCGAAGTCCGCGCCGTGGCGGGGCAGAGCATTGCGGCGCGCGAATTACTGGAGCTGGCGCCTGAGGGCGCGACGCGCACGCGCGCCCTGGACGAAGAATCGGGGGATTTCGCGATCATCGACGAAGTGGAAGCGCCCCCCGAACGCTTCAAAGCTTCGTTTCGACTGCCGGCCGGTTTCGACGAGGCGAAACTGTATCGCCGCTGTTCATTCTTTATTCAGGACGCACTGCTGCAAAAATTTACGACGGGCCATCGTGGATTTACGGGCGAATTCCGCAACGTCACCGCTCTATTCTTGCGATTCGAAGGCTACGACCTGAGTTCCACGGACGAAGACGGACTCCGCAAACAATTGGATAATTTCTTTCGTTTCGTGCAGAACGAAGCGCATACCTCCGACGGCCTTTTTCTGCAGACGGACCTGACGGACAAAGGCGGCATGTTCATGATTCTCTTCGGCGCGCCGAACGCCGTCGAAAACAAAGAAGCGGCCGCGGCCCGACTCGCGCTGCGGCTGGTTTCGCGGCGTACGGATTTTCCCGGCCTGAGTCTGGTGCAGGCGGGCGTGGCGACCGGCGACGCGTATTGCGGCGATCTCGGCGCATCGATGCGTAAATCCTATTCGACGCTCGGCAACTGCGTCAATCTCGCGGCGCGTCTGGCGTCCTACGGCGAAAGCAGCGCCGTACACCTCGATGAAAACACCGCGAGCCGCCTGCCGCGGCGTTTCGTCGCCCAGTCGATTTCCGGCGTCACGCTGAAAGGCATGGGCGACGATCTGACCGTCTACCAGGTGCTCTCGGAAAAAGAGCTCACCGGATTGTTTCATCTGCACCAGGATCGATTGGTCGGCCGCAAAACCGAGCTGGGATTTTTGACTGACCGGATGAATCGCGCGCTCAAAGAAAAACGCGGCGGGATCACCGTGGTCAGCGGCGAAGCCGGCGTGGGCAAATCGCGCCTGGTCAGCGCCTTCGTTCAGCAAATGGTCGAGAACGATGTCGTACTGCTGGGCGGCCACTGCTTCAGCTACGAACGACGCACGCCCTTTTATCCCTGGAAAGAATTGCTGCTCCAGCTCTTCGAAATCGGAGAAGATGAAACGCACAAAGAAAACCTGGCCGGCACGATCGAAGGCATCGCCGCGCGCCTGAATGAGCTCGAAGACGTATCGCCCGATTGGGCCCCGGCTCTGGCCGCGCTGCTGGGACTGCCCGCAACGGAAACGCAAATCACCCGCTCCCTGGATCCGCGCGAAAAGAACCTGCGCCTTTCGCAGATTATCTTTCAGCTGATCGAAGCGGCCTTTCAGAATCGCACGGGTTGCCTGTACTTCGAAGACGTGCACTGGATGGACGAAACCTCGTTTCGCCTGATTGAATATATCGCCGCGCGCATCGACCATCTGCCGATCATCGTGCTGCTTTCGCTGCGGCCGGATCCGATTCTGAATTCTCTGCGCGAAGCTTCGGCGACCGCGCGGGATCCGGAAGGCCGGCTGGCGGAGCTGAGCCTGGAACACTTCTCGGACGAAGACGCGCAGGAATTCGTACGGCATCGCTTACAACTGGAAGCGCCGAACGAAGGCCTCGAAGCCATGATCTTGAATGTGGCCCACGGCAATCCCTTCTTTATCGAATCGATCGTGGAGAGCCTGGTGGAACAGGGTCATTTACAGAATTCGAACGGAGATTCCGCTAACGGAAACGGCAATCACGGCGATGGAGAAATTCGGGTACTGGCCACCCAGGTGGATCAGATCCGCCTGCCCGGCAGTTTGCGCGACGTCTTGCTCGCGCGACTCGACAGTCTCGACGAGAACGCGAAGACGACGTTGAAAACCGCGTCGGTTATCGGCCGCGTGTTTTCATTCGACGTTTTACGACGCTTGCTGCCGGATACTCTGCGCGAAGAACAGGCCGAGGACAGCCTGATCGATCTGGAACGCATGGACCTGACCCGTCTGGAATCGCCGACGCCGCTCGAATATATTTTCAAGCATGTAGTCATTCGCGACGTCGCTTACGAAAGCATGCTGCTTTCGACCCGCGAATTTATCCATCGCCGACTGGCGGAACACATCGAAGAGACCTTCAGCGAAAATCTCTGGGACCGGGCGGATACGCTGGCCTTTCATTTCCTGCAGGGCTCCGACGCGGACGCCGCGCTGCGCTACGCTTTCATGGCCGGCCAGAAAGCGCGCGAGAACTACGCCAACCGGGACGCAATCGGCTATTTCGAACAGGCCCTGGAAATCATGGAACGCCCCGACGTCGCGCTGCCCGATCAGCTCGAAGCCAGCGACGGAGTCGTGCCCAGCGAAGAACTGCGTCTGCGAATCCTGCACGATCTGGCGGAAGTACGCAGCCGCATCGGCAGCTACGACGAAGCGCTGAACGAATACCGTGCCTGCCTGGATCTAACGAAGGATCCGATCGAACTCGCAAAAATCCATCTCGGTATGGGTTTAATTCATCAGGAGCGCGGCGAACCGACTCAGGCGGTTCGCGAAATGGAGCGTTCGATGCGACTGCTGGGCGCCCAGCCGCCGCGCAACAAGGCGAGCACCATTCTTTCGCTGCTCTATCAATTCGTCGTTCGCTTCGTGTATTCGAAATTCCCGCGTTTGATCCGTCGCATTCCAAAACAGAAACGTCGCCAGACCCGCTTTCTTTTGCGCGCGATTCGAACACTTGAAAAAATGTACTTCATGGTCGATCTTGAAAAATTCGCCTGGGGCGGCGTCTACGGCGTCAACCTCGCGGAACGTTTGCAGGATCCGGGCGAACTCAGCCAGGTGTACGGCGCGTACGGAATTATGATCAACGGGATGGGCTTTCAACGGGCCGCCCGGGAATACCTTGAAAATGGACTGGATATCGCGCGCAGAATGAACAGCGCGCCGCTGGTCGAAGGCCTGCTCCTGCAGCTGAGCGGAACGCGGCACCTCTTCAGCGAAAACCCCGCGGAAGGTCTGGCGGATCTGGACGAATCCGTTCGCATCACTCGAGCAGTCGGCGGCATCTGGGAGTTGCTGACCAGCCTGGGCACCCAGGGTCAGTTGCTGTTTTTACTTTCGCGTTTCGAAGAATCCCGCCAGAAGTACGAAGAGTGCGGCGAACTCGCCTTCGATCTGAACTCCGCCGTGCATCTCGGCTGGAAGTACTGCAAAGGCACCTTCTGCGAATACCTGATGTCGGAGAGTACGCCCGAATCGATCGCGAGTGCGCGGGAAGGCCTGCACCAGGCTATCGCCATCAGCATGGCGGCCGAGGACTTGATGAATCAGATCATCACCTACGGTCATCTCGCGGTCGTGGCGCGCCACGCCGGCGACGCCGAGGAAGCCGGGCGCCTGGCCGGCGAAATCCTGCGCGTGAATCAGAACTATAAAGTCGATTTACCGCATGTTAAGATCGCGCTGGTCGACGCGGCCGACGCGGCGCTCTTCGCGCTTGAACACGCGCGGGCCGCCGGCCGGCCGGCGCCGAAAGACGTCCAGGCCAACGCGCGCCGGGCTGTGCGCAAAGCCCGCTCGCTCGGCAAATCCTTTTCGTATATACGCGGACCGGCCGAGCGCGCCTACGGGCGCTATATCCAGTTTACGAAAGGCGATGCGAAGGCCCGCCCGATCTTCGAGCGGGCGATTCGCTATCTCGACGCAAGCCCGCATCGGTGGGAGCTGGGCCAGGCCCACGCCGCCGCCGCGAACGCCTGGCCCGCGGATTCGGCGGAACGCCGCAATCATCTGGAACGCGCCGCCGAAATCTATCGTTCCTGCGATATTCGCGCCGAGTTGACCCACCTGCCGGCTTCCTGAGCCCCGGCGGCCGTCGCCGCTATTCCTGCCAGGCGCGGATTTCGTGCTTGCGAAAAGCGGCGCGCAAATCAACACTTAACCATATGGCTAACAAAAAGAAAGCGAGCGCGGCTATCCGAAAAGGCGCAAACCCCGCGAGCAAAAAGAAAGCGAAAAAGAAAAGCGCGGCGAAGCCGTCCGTCTCCCCAAAGCCCGCTTCCGAAAAACCAGGACCCGCGGCCCGGCGCTTCGAAAAGATTCTGGCGAAGCTCAGCGGCGAAGAACGCGAAGTCCAGGCCGGCCGCATGATGTCGTCCCGGGGCATCGTGCGTAAGGGCAAAGTCTTCGCCTTTCTCTGGAACGAGGACATGGTCTTTCGCCTGGGCAAAGGCTTCGATCCGGCCGGACTGAAGGTCGAAAGCTGGAGCTATTTGAATCCGTTTAAGGACCGTCCGCCCATGAAAGGCTGGTTCGTAATTCCGCCAGAGGGCATGGCCCGCTGGGAACGGCTGGCCCGCGCGGCCCTGGAGACGATGCGGGCCGAACAGGAAAAATAGAATTCGAAGCGTTCCTGCTTGCGCTCGACGCGGACGCCCGTTCGAATTGCTTTATGCGCGCTGCAGCACAACGCGGCGTTTTCAGAACGCTCTTCGGACTGCTCTTTCATCGCACGACCGTCGCCTATATGCAGGGTCCCGTCTTCGTGATGAGTTCCGTCGCCTGCGTGCATCTCTTCGACCCGCCCGCCGCCCGCGGCCTGCCGTGGTGGTCCATGCTGGCGTTCATGGCCTATTCGATCGCGACGGTACTGTATACGACCCGCCGTCTGGCCAGCGGAGCCTGGAGCCTGCACAAATGGGCCGACCGGCTGCTGCTGGTAAGCGCGCCCGCGCCGATCCTGTATGGCTATATCGCCTATCTCATGCCGGCCTATTTAGTCGTGCCGATGATCAGCGTTCTCGCCGCCGGCCTGCCGTTATTAGGAGTCGGCAAAAATCGTCTGTGGTTTCTCTGGTTCGCGGCATTCAGCCTGAGCTACGTGGCCGCGACTCTCATGACGGGGATGCTGCTTGCGAACGGACATGTCGCCGGGGAATTCGCAAACAGCACGGCGTACGGATTCCTGGAACGCCGGCCAGTCGCCTATGTACTCTCGCTCTTCGGCGCGATCGTGATGCTGTTCTGGCTTACGCGGACCTCGACGTACGCCCGAAGAGTCGCGAATCGCGCGGCGAAGCATTTGATCCAGGCGCGCAAGAGCCGTCGCGATCTGGACCGGGCCAATCAGGAGCTACGCGAAAAGCGCGCGCGTATGGACGCCGATCTAAAAATCGCGCGGCGCATTCAGGAAGGCATTCTGCCGACCACCGATCGTTTTTCTAAGCACCTGCGCCTATCCGTCGGAGCGCGGTACCTGGCCTTAGAGGGCGTCGGCGGCGACTACTACGATTTCGCGGATCTGGGAGACGGTTGCTTCGGATTTTTCATCGCGGACGTTTCCGGTCACGGCGTGCCCGCGGCGCTGGTCACCGGGATGACCAAAGTAGCTTTCACGAATCACGCGCAGGCCGCCGGCCGGGACCCGGCAAAAGCCCTGGGCGCGATCAACTCCGCGATGTACGAATTCGTGAGCGATCTGGATCATTATCTAACGGCCTATTATCTCATCGTCGATTTAAAGACCGGCAGCGCGCGCTTTTCGAACGGCGGCCATACACCCGCTCTACTGCATCGTCGCGGCGAAGGCGTCATTCAGGAATGGACGACGCCGGAAAGTTTCTTTCTGGGAGTGGAAGCGGATTTCGAGTATCAGTCGCGCGAAGCGACTCTGCAACAGGGCGACCGCATTTTAATGTATACGGACGGCCTGACGGAAACGCAAAATGAATCCGGCGAATTCTACGGCGACCGGCGCCTCGAAGAATTTCTGGCCGAGCAAGGTGAATACAGGCAGGACCAGGACGAACAGCTCGTGCAGGCGTTGATCCAGGACCTGCATCGCTTCTCCGGCGGCCGCACGCCGTACGACGACATCGCGGTAATCTGCATCGACTACCGCGACGCCGACGCGTCGGTCTGAATAAAACTCAGCGCGAAACGTTGTGAATATCGAATTCCGATACGGTCTCGCCGGAGCCGCTGAATAGAATATTCAGCTTCGCCTGTAGAACATAGACTTCCCCTCCGCGCACGTCCGCGGTCGTCGGAAATTGCCAGTCTTTCGTCACCCGCTTCGTGATTTTCGCGGAAGTCCAGTTATCGGAGCTTTCGAGAAAATAAGCGGTGGGTTGCGCGTCCTCGACCGGCGAATTGGTAACCAGCACCAGTTGACCGTCGTTGATGCGGGTTACGCCGTCCGCGGCGAAGAGCGGTTCCGGCAGTTCGACTTCGGTCATCGCCTGCGGATCCGCCAGAGGAATGCGGGTCAGAGTGCCGGCGCTTGAATTGGCGACCAGCAGCGCGTCGCCGAATACATCGATGCCGTTCAGGCGAAAGCCGTCGCCCGCGAAGCGCGCGTCGCGAAGGAATTCGCTCGCCTGGTAATCGGGCGTGATCTTGTAGATTACGGGGCTGAAGCTGTTGGTTACGTAGATATTGCCGTCGGCGTCCACGGTCGCGTCGTTCGCGAAGTGGGCCGCGCCCGGAGTCGCGTCAGCAGCCGCGAGATCTTGAAAGAAGAGATTCTCGCCGTCGGCCAGGTTGTAAACGCCCAGGCCCGCGAGCTTTTTCTGGGTGGCCGGCGCCGTGCGTACGCTCACTCCGGGATCGGATACGCACACAATCAGGCGATCGCGGCTTTCGTCGATGTGCAGGCCAATGGCCGACACGATGCGTTCGTCGCTGATAAACGGCGAATAAACGCCGTCATCGCTCACAGCGCCGATGATTCCCTTTTTCAAAGAGCTGACCAGAAAGCGACTCCGGCGGGCGTCGTAGACCACCCCTTCCGGAAACAGGTTCTCGTTTTCAAAGCTCACGAGAGCCGGCTTCGGTCCACCGCAGGCGACCAGCCCGGCGAAGGCGCAGCCCAGCGCCAGGCAGGCCGCGGCGACGCGCGCGAATCGTCGCGACGAAGGCGCGGCGGAATCGAGCGAATCCGCCCCGCGACGAGAGTTTTCAAGAGAGTCGTTATGATAAGACATGCAGGAAAGCTAAGCACAGTCCGCGAAAGATCAAGAAATTATCGCCGCGCACGGCTTTTTTGGTGTTCCTTCGGATGAGTACACGCGAACCTTAAGCCCTGGACTCGACGAAGCTATGCGACCGAAGCTGACTCATATCGCGCTGCACGTGGCCGACCTGAACGCGTGCATCGACTTCTATCGTGAATATTGCGCGATGCGCATCATACATGAGCGCCCCGCCGCCAGCGAATCCGATCCGGACCGGCGCATCGTCTGGATGGCGGAGGCGGGCCGCGAACGCGAAATGATCTTCGTACTGATGCCGGGCGGTCAGGCGCGAGAGCAAGACCGCGGCGACTACGCTCACATCGGTTTCGCTCTGGAATCCCGGGAGGCGGTGGACCGCGTCGCGACGCGCGCTCGCAAAGAAGGACGCCTGAGCTGGGAGCCGGTCGATGAAGACTATCCCGTGGGTTATTATTGCGGCGTTCAGGATCCCAACGGAACCGTGGTCGAATTCAGCTACGGCCAGCCGCTGGGTCCCGGGTCTGTTGAATAACAGAATCTTCCGGGGCTCCGGAAATCCCGCCCGGCTGATCTCACCAGATGGTCTCTCCGGTGTCACCAGCCTTTGACATGTGAGCCGATCATGAGTTCAAAGGCCGCACATCCAGGTAAAATATAGTATCCAAACCCGCTCGCGATGTATGGGTGACATATGGCTTGTAGATTCGATGCGGACGCTCACTCCGCCTCTACTGAATCTCCGGACGTTGCGCAGGGCGCAGGTTTCGAAAGCGACCACGACCCCGCTCTGTATCCACGCGAGGAGTGCGGCATCTACGGAATTTACGGCTGCCCGGAAGCCGCCAATTTCACCTACCTCGGCCTGTACTCCCTGCAGCATCGCGGACAGGAATCCGCGGGTATCGTATCCACGAACGGCGAGCGCCTGTATCGCAAAGCGGGCATGGGGCAGGTCTCCCACGTTTTTAACAAAGACAAACTGGATGAACTGGTCGGACACGCAGCCATCGGCCACAACCGCTATTCCACGACCGGCGCTTCGTTCCTGCGCAACGCTCAGCCGATCCGGGTGGAATCGAATCTGGGCGGCTTTTCGCTGGCCCACAACGGCAACCTGGTCAACTCCTGGACGCTGCGCCGGGAGCTGGAATCGACCGGTTCGATCTTTCAAACCACCGTCGACTCCGAAGTCATTGTGCATTTAATGTCGCGCAGCGGCAAAGCGGATTTCCTGGACGCGCTGTGCCACGGTCTGACCCGCGTAAAGGGCGCCTACAGCCTGCTCATGCTCACGAAGGACGCGCTCTACGCCGTTCGCGATCCGAACGGTTTTCGTCCGCTGGTACTTGGCCGACGCGAAGACGGCTCGTACGTCGTGGCCTCCGAGACCTGCGCCTTCGACATCACCGAAGCCGAATACGTGCGCGACCTGAAGCCCGGCGAATTGATCCGCATCGACGCGAAGGGGATCAGCTCGCATTTTCCATTCGAACCGGTTCCGGAATCGCTCTGTATATTTGAAAATATTTACTTTTCCCGACCCGACTCCGTGATCTTCGGCCGCTCGGTCTTCGACGTGCGCAAGAATCTCGGCCGCCACCTGGCCAGAGAACATCCCGTCGAAGCGGACGTGGTGGTTCCGGTGCCCGATTCGTCCACCGTCGCGGCGCTCGGCTTCTCCGAAGAGAGCGGCATTCCCTATACGATGGGTCTGATTCGATCGCACTATATCGGACGCACTTTTATCGAGCCCGAACAGAAGATTCGCGATTTCGGCGCGAAGATCAAATACAACGTCATCGCTTCCGCGGTTAAAGGCAAGCGGGTCGTGCTGGTCGACGATTCGATTATGCGCGGCACGACTTCGCGCAAATTGATCAAGATGTTTCGCAAAGCCGGCGCTTTAGAAATTCATATGCGTATCAGCGCCCCGCCCACGAAATTCCCGTGCTATTACGGCATCGACATCCCCACCCGCGAAGAGCTGATCGCGGCGAATAACTCTGTGGACGAAATCATCGACTATTTGCAGGTCGATAGTCTGGGTTATATGAGTCTGGAAGCCACCCAGGCGGCCATGATCGAGTCGCCGGAAATGGGAGCGCAAAGCGATGCGGAAAAAACTGCGCACAGCGGTCTAAACGGACAGAGCTCGAACGGCGCCGTCCCGCAGAAACGCAACTGGTGCATGGGCTGCTTCTCGGGCGATTACCCGCTCACGCTGCACGACGACGTCGAGGGCAATCAGAAAGAGCTCTTCCCGGATTATCTCGTCGAAGAAATCAGCTGAGCGATTAACCCGTCGCGCCGAGGCCCATCGCCACGCCTTCGATCGAAGAGACGACCGCTTCGCGCAGCGGTTCCGGTGCTTCTCCCGATTCAGAATCCGCCTGCGCGCTGCGGTACATTCGCACCAGGCGGACCTGAAAAGCACCCAGGCCGTCCACCCACGGTTCCTTGAGTTTCCTCGAAGCCAGCAACACGGGAAATTCATCGCGCATGAAATGATCCGGAAGACACGCGAGTTCCTCGCCGATTCGCGCGAAGCAGGTGCGCCGCTCGTCTTCGATGCGCGCGAATACTCTGCGGGCCGCCTCCTGATCGCCCGCCAGATCGCGATACAATCCGGCGATGCGCGGATTGCTGCCGGCGAGAGCCAGGGAACTGTTTTCCAGAATCGCCCGCATGAATTTCCACTCCGCTAAGATCTCCTGAAAGCCACTTAATCCGGAAGCCCCTGGCGCTTCGTCCAGCAAACGCGTAATCCCTGTGCCCAGCCCGTACCAGCCCGGAATGAACTGACGTGACTGAAACCAGCGAAAGACCCAGGGAATCGCCCGCAAATCCGTGATCGCGCGCATGGCCCGGCGCCGGACGGGACGCGATCCGATTTTCACCAGCTCGACTTCGCGCGGGGTGCACTCGGAAAAATAGGCGACCAGGTCCGGATTCTCGTGAACCAGATCGCGATAGGCCGACTCGGAGTAATCCGCCAGGCGATCGGCGGCTTCCAGATAACGCGCTTCGGGCGGCGCTTCGGAGCGCGCGTTTTTTTCAAGCGCGGCGCTCACGATGGTTTCGAGATGCACCCGCGCCACTTCGCCGGTTACATAATAACGCGAGAGGACCTCCCCCTGCTCGGTTAAATCGTAGCCGCGTCGAATGGCTCCCGGAGGCAGCGAATCCGCGACGTGTCTGCTGGACGCCCCTCCCCTGCCGATGCTGCCGCCGCGGCCGTAAAAAAATCGCGCGGCGATCTGATGTTCGCCGGTGATTTCCAGCAGGCGGCTCTGGGCCCGGTAAATCGACCAGTTGCTCGAAAAATAGCCGCCGTCTTTATTGCTGTCGGAAAAGCCCAGCATCATCAACTGCGACCGGCCGCGGGCGTTCAGCTGCGCGCGGTACGCTTCGTTTTCGAGAGCGGCGCGCATAATATCTTCCGCGTTGCGCAGATCCGGCACGGTTTCGAATAACGGCACGATGTCGACGGCGCTCTGCCACTGGCCGTCGAGCTGGCGTACAAACAACCCGGCATTCTTCAGCAGCAAGAGCGCATGCAGAATATCGCGCACGCTGGACGTCATCGTCAGAATCAAATTCGAAGTGCAGGCGACTCCCGCGAACTGCCGCGCGTAACGCGCCGACTCCAGCATCATATACAGACGGTGGACGTGATCGAAATCCTCCCGCTCGGCGAAGTATCCGGCGCATTCGGCTGCGCCCGCTTCGCTCGCGAACAGTCGCCGTACGTCGATGCGCCGGGGGTTCATAATCTCCTCGGTTAACAGGCGAAGATATTCCCCGTCGTCCTGCGCCAGATCTGCGGGCGTCGCCGCGGGGTCGACGTCGTGTCCGGCCGCACGCAGGGCCAGGCGCGCGGCGCGGCCGATGTGCAGGCTGTCTTCGCGCAGATCCAGCGAAGCCAGATGAAAGCCGAACATACTCAGTCGCTGCCGCAGCGGTTCGATCACCTCGTCGGCGGTCGCCGCGAAACCGCTGCCCCGCAGCGCTTCGTCCAGCAAACGCAAATCGGCGGCGGCTTCTTCGGGAAGCCGGTAGGCGAAGCGCTCCGCTCCCTGCCGCTCGATATTTTCGGGCGCCTCTTCGAAGCGTTGCGCGACGGCACGCTCCGTTTTAAGTCGCATCAGCTCCAGCTTGAGGCGAAAGGGTTCGCGTTCGACGAAGTTCTCCAGATCGTAAACGGGAATGGTCGCGGCGGCGGGGTCGGCGCGCAGCGCTTCCAAATCCGCTTTGATCGAACGCAACAGGGCGGCGATCTCAAAATCGTCCGAGAGGGCCATGCTCAGAGTCGGCGCGGCGAAAGCCAGGCGTTCCGAAAACAATTCCAGCGCGGCGCGGCGCTGCAATTCCACCGCGCGACGATAGACTTCGGCGTTCACGAAAGGATTGCCGTCCATATCGCCGCCGACCCAACTGCCGAAGCGCAGCAGCGGCCGCGCGCGACGGCGCATGGGGCGACCGAAGATCTGCTGGAACTCAGCGCGCAAGGTCGCTTCGATGTCGGGTGCTTCGTTGTAAATCGTACTGCGAAAATAGCCGATGACCTGGCGGACTTCGTCGAGCACCTGGGGTTTTTCCCAGCGCCCGAAGCGGGTGGCGCCTTTCACCAGCAGTCGTTCGCGCAGACGTTCCACGAGACGCGTAAACGCGGCTTCGTCCGGCACGGGTTCGTTCATCGCGCGGATCAGACGGAAGATTTCGCGGCGCGCTCCCAGTACGATACTGCGAAAGATATTCGTGGGATGCGCCGTCGCCACGAGCCGAATCTCCATCGCTTCGACCGCGTCCTCGATCGCCTCCGGAGCGACGCCCGAATCCCGCAATTGCTGTAAAGTACGGCCCATGCCGGACCCGGTGGCTGCAAAGCGGCGGTATTGATGATAACCCTCGGCCAGTCCAATGACCGAGAGCAGCATACAGTAGGCCGCGCTGAGCGAATTGAGCTCCTGTTGTTCGAGCTCACTGAGCGGCCCGGCGTCGGGCTCGGGGCTTTCGTCATCACTCGCGGCGCGAATCAGCCGCTGCACGAAGTCGAGCCCGCGGCGATCGCGCAACGCGTCCAGGACCAGAGCCGCCAGAAAGCGAACTGTGCGGGTCAACTCCGGATCGATGGATGCGGCGCCGTTTTCCGGAAACGCGTATCCGGGGATTCTCTCTTCCAGGCGTTCCGCCCATTCTGTTAACATGCGTTCCGGTTTCATTGACATCTCCGTAATCCGCCGAAGATCGCAAATATGCGAAGCTAACGGCCATGATTAGAATCATAACGATTTTTCCGCATTATGGCATACGATAGCCGCCATGCGAGTGCTTCGAACGCTGCTGCGTCTGCGATTTATTATGGTGGCGATTGTCCCGGCCACGGCCGCCGCCAGCGTTCTGATGATGATCCAGGGCAGCTGGAAAATCGTCGAAGCTTACCGGGCCTTCTGGGAGGAGCCGAGTTCGCGCAACACTGTCGGCTTCGTCGTAGACGGCCTGGACAGCTTTTTAATCGCGATGGTGCTGACGCTCTTCGGCACGGGCGTCTTTAAGATGTTCAGCAGCGACAAGGACCTGGACGATCGGGATATTCTGTCGGGCATCGCCGCCATGAAGAACACGCTGGCGGAGGTTGTGCTGGTCGTGCTCTTCGTGGAGTTCCTGGGGATCGTGATCGTAACCCGGGAAATGAATTTCGAGATGCTGGTGATTCCGGTCGGCGTGCTGTGCCTGGCTTTAGCGCTGCGGCTCATGGGCCTGAAAAGCAAATAAGGCCCGCAAAGGTGGCGCGGGAGGCGCGCAAGATTACTGGCAATTTTCGGCGGGGCCGCGTTCGGAGCAGAGATGACCGGCGGCCCATTCGCCCAGGGTTTCCATGGTAGGCCGTAAGCCCGCGCCTTTTTCGGTGAGCTCGTACTGATAGCGCACGGGGTTGGTTTGATAGGGCGTCTTCGAAATGAGTCCGCAGTTGGACAGGCGGCGCAGGCGATCCGCAAGGATATTGGTCGGCATGCGTTCGCCGGATTCGAGGAATTGCCCGAACTGGCGTTTACCCATGAACATCAGGTCGCGAATGACCAACAAGGTCCAGCGATCCCCGATGACGTCGAGAGCCCAGGCGATTGGACATTCGGAGCGATCCGCGTGGTTTCTGGTCTTCGTGGATTTTTCCGCCGTGCCTGCGTTCATCGTTGATGCATAGGACTCGGAAACTTCGTCGCCGACTACAAAAATTTTACAAAGATTTACAAAATAGCCGGTACGGGCCCGCAAAATCTTTGGAGTTTTTTGCATTTCGCGGCTTACGATAACTTACGACACGCCGCGATAACGGAAATATCTTTCATCCAGGCAAATTTCGCCGTACGACAGAACCTTTGCTGAACGATGTTCAGCGTTATGACGGAGTGATAGGCAGCTCGCCGGACCCGGTACGCGAAGATCAGGAATTCGCGAGCGAATGCATCTGGGGAAAGGAACGATACATATACTCTTTGTAGTCGTCCCACGCGTCGACGATGCCGGAAACGGATGCGCACATCCGCAGAATGGTCCGCATGAACAGATGCGGATCGGAGTGACGGCAGTTTTTGGTTTCGCTCAGGCTGTTGCGAAAAATCCGACGCATGGCTCGAAAGAAGATCAGGCGTGACGAGCGACGGAAATCGCGGCGCACGTCGTCGCGCTCCGGAAGCGGCAGGAAAAGCTCGCGCAGAAAACCCGTCGCGTAGTGGAGAAAATAATCCACATCGGTTTCGAGTCGGTCACGCTCGCCTGGAGAGAAAGTCCCCAGATAGAGATACATCAATGTGACCCGGGTCGCACGCTCGCGGCCGATGCGCTCCCGCGCCTCGCGATAGAAATCAGACGACAGACCCGTTTCGATAAAAATCGTCCAGCCGTCCATGCTGGCCTGTACGATCTGCGCCAGCTCGTCGGGCGACATGCGCATCAGACGATCGTTCCCGGTCGGCGCTCCTCCCGAAGGAGCGTGTGAAAACTGAGCGTCCACCTGCATTTGATCGAGTAACTCCGGACCGGCCATAAAATCATCCCCGCGATTCAGGGTGCTCAGGAATGTATCCGATTCCCGAGGAGGATGCAAGCCAGAAAAATGAAGTTACTGAAAAAAGTTTAAAGTCGCGGAAAATACGGGGCGAATGCAGGGCTTTTTCAGCGAAAACCTAAGCCTTTCGGACTATGTCCGCGCGGTGTGCGTCGCGTAACAAATGCGATCTGCTTTCGCGCGACGCACACGAACTTTTATTCTACGCAACGCGTTCAGCGATCAAAGTAATGAAGCCCCGCGCCATATCTTCGTGTGCAATGCGAAATCCCAACCGGACTAATCGTTCCGTAACCCACGCCCGACCGATGCGCAGTTTATAATAGCAACTTTTATGGAACGTCCACTCGTTTCCGGACGCGGCACGCTCATAGATTAAATCATGAACAACAACCTGCTCGTCCGATTCGTATTCCAGAAAGCAGGTGAAGATTCTCGTATCGTCGGATTGCACCGGAATGAATCGATCGAGTCCTTCGAGGGTGCCGCTCAGATCGCGAAAGCCGAGGATGAGTCGCCCGCCGACTTCCAGTTTCTGCTGCGCCGCTTCAAAAAACGCTTCGACCGCCGCGAAGGATTGCAGATGCGGCAGGGTATCGCCCATGCAGATGAGCAAAGAGTAAGATTCCGCGACCGCCGACGGACTCGCCCCCGTCAGAAATTCTACCAGGTCCGCTTCGATCGTGCGCACTGAAGCCGACGCCGCTTCTCCGGGACTCGCGGATTTCGCGGCGTCGCCCGGAGCCGTCACTGCGATTCCGCGGCTGCGGGCATGCCCGGTGAGCTCCTGCAACAGCGTTGGGCTCAGGTCGACGGCGTCTACGGCGAAACCGGCTTGAGCCAGGGCGACCGATTGAAATCCCGAACCCGCCCCCAGGTCCGCCGCGCGCCCCGCCCCTGCGGAAGCCGGAGCCGAAGGCGCGGCGATGCCGTGCGCGCGAAAGAACTCCGCGCTGTCCGCCAGTCGCTGTGCGAAGCCGCCGTACAGCCAGGTGTAGCGGCTGGCCAGGAGCTCTTCGTAGTGATCTCTGGGCGTCTGGATCATATGCTCAGGCCTCAACCTGGATCCCTTTCGCCTTGTAAAAGGCGATCCGATCGCGCAACTGAATCGCCTTCGCTTTCGGATTGCGATACACCCACGCGGCGTCCGTCACCCGTTGACCGTCCTTTTCGAGATGAAAATAATTCGCGGTGCCTTTCCATCCGCAGACGGTCGTCGAAGGCGAATCGGAGAACAATTCCCGGGCCAGGGAGTCGCCCGGAAAGTAGAGATTTCCTTCCACTTCAACAATATCATCGCTTTCGGCGATCACGGTTCCGTTCCAGATTGCGCGTGCCATTTATAGTGATCCTTCGCCGCCGGCGGAGTTTCGCGGAGGGCGGCCAGACATTCGGGCCCTCCGCGTTCCGGCTTTCGTTTTGATTCAATTCGTTTTTTTAGGACGGCCCCGGGACGCGGCGGTTACGCCTGCTTTTTGACCGCGGGCAAGCCGATATTGACAGGACAGGCCCGTACAGGCCTTCTGGAAGAAGCTCGCGCCCGGAAATCAATGTCTTCAATAGATCTACAATCGATGGTCAAAGTCCCCGTGGCGGTTTCGGAGGACCTGGTCAAGATCATCCGCCTGCTGGCGCTGACGGGCAAAAAACTCTTTCTGAAACATCTCTACGAACCGCTGGATTACGGCGGCTGGAAGCGCCGGGCTTCGAACGAGACCGCGCGCAAGCTCATGGAACGCATCGATCGCGCGCTCGCGGATCATACGGCGGTGCATACGATCGGCCCGCTGGGCAAGCGCCTGATCTCGTCGGCGATGAACGAAAGCCTCTCCGCCCTCGGCGACTCGTGCATCTTCTTTTTAGAACGCATGCCCATGCACAGCAAGATCTCGACCTCGCGCGAGGCGCTGGACTTCGTGCAAATCCTGCACGATCCGCTGATGGAATTCAGCCACCTGCACCAGGATCGCAGCCAGAAGATCTTCGAAGAGGGCCTGCAGAATATCAGCGCCGACGATCTCAAGCAGGCCTTCCAGCCCGTGGATCTGGATCGCTACAAAATCAAAGTCGAAATGCAGCGCCAGGCGGTGAACTTGTTTCATAAAATCGTCATCGCCAATCGCAACGACGATCTGCCGCGCTGTCGCAAATTGATCGGCGCGTATTTAATCGCGCACGGCGATCAGGAAAATAACAACCGCGAAGAGGTCGAGAAGCTGATCGACGCACTGCAGGAACGCGACGAAGCCTTTCGATACTCGGTCATGGAAAACATCGCCATCAATTTATATTACGATATTCAAAAGAGCATCACCCAGGGCGATCTGAAACGCACGATCATGGGCATCCGTAAGTACGCGCATATCTTTGAGGGGAATCCCGAAATCCGTTATTTCAACGAGATCGACGTGCTCGAACAGAAGCTGTACAAAATTATCTCCGCAAAAGACATGTGGGGTGAGCTGAAGAAATAGGCGGCCGGGTCCTGCTGGGTCCTCGCAGAAGCGGCTCAATAGAGAGCCCCTGACCTGCGACGCCGGACTACCAGCGGCGGTAGCCGGCCGTGTCGACGTGGAAACGGTTGCCGCTGTACAGACCGAGGCCCATCCTGTACCGCCGTCCATTGCACTTCCAGATATCTAATAGAATCGAATGCAATTGCGTCCTTGCGATTCGTTTTTGGGGAACAAGATCCAGCGCTTGAAATTCAAGATGTCGACTGCGTGACGCGCCGTCCGCCTTTGCATTGTACTGAGTCGTTCTATAAGCGGAAAGAATTTCAATCAGAATCGTCAACGCGGACGCAGCAGATACTCGATATTCGACAGATTCTCTGTCACCCATCGACCCATATTGTCAGTCTGCGGCACCGGGGGCTCCTGTTTTTTCTCGCGGGCTTCCGCTCTGCGCCTCTTGAGATCTACAGAAAAAAAGCAAACGACAAGCAAACAATAAACGTAGCGGCTACGGCATAAACTGTTGATATAGATAATTCAATGTGTACACCGTCTCATTCGCAGCGATGACCCACGATCCGTCCCGGCCCTGGAGACTTTGTTGCACAAACAATAAGAGCGCCGCATTATTCAGGCTGAGATCGTAAACCGGATCAATCATAACCTGCCCCTTTACCCGGAGACCCAGTGCGAACATGCTGGTGCCGCCGAATTCGATCGAGACGATCGTCGCGACCGCTCCCGCCGCTACAGCGAGAGGATGCCGCGCATTTGTCAGAATGTTTCCGGAAATCGCCAACAGCGTGTTGCTGGCCTCGATAAGAAAATCCGCGATGGCCGATTGCCGGTCCTGGATCCGTGCGACCTCTACTCTGGCGCTGAGCAAGGCCAACCGAATCGTATCCTGTGATTGCCTATCGCCGATGCCCAGAATTCGGCTCACGGATTCGTTGGTCGGCTCCGCTGGATGACGCAACAGCCAGACCAGCTTCGCGGCCGCCCGCTCCGAATTCTCGACCTCCCGCAGCGCGGTTTTGTCTTTGATTAGCTCGTAAACCGTCTGAAGCGAGATGGACAGGCCGCGAAAGGCCTCGCGATGATTTTCAAATCGGCGCTGGAGGTCGCCTTCCTGATTAACGAGGGAGAGCAGCTTCACCGCGCTGTCAATGATGTCCACGATCAGGCTGGCACCATTCAGAGCGCGGGTTAGAAGACGCAAGTTGGAGCCCGCCACCTGCGCGATTTGTGGCGATGTGCCCTGCTTTTCGATAAGTGCGCGGGTATGTTGCAGCAGCCCTCCCCTGCCACCCCGGCCTAATTCGTCCGGGATAATTCGGTCGAGATTCTTAACCAGCTCGACATTGAATTGTCGATCGTTTGAGTTTTTAAGAATATAGCGAAGGTGCGAAAGAATCAGAGTCCGAGTCTTTTGGCTGGTAACCGGAGCCAGTAAATTCGTCAGCGTACTGAAATCTCCAATGGCGTCGACGTAGGGCGCGATTAGTCGTTCAACTTCGGTCGTGAGTTCCTCCGTTTCAGCGGGAGAAATCTTTTCTCCGGATGAGAAGCTTACTCTGCGTACTTCCCGCTTCGCAATCGTTCGTTCTGTTTTGCCGGCGTTCAAAGCGATAGTGATTGTCGTGGCGGTTTGACCGGTGATTTTGCCGCGGAGAGTCTTTCCATTTTTCAGGATAATTTGATCGAATATCTTCTTCTCCGGGCTTTCGCTTTTCTTTCCAAGAATTCTCCGCATTCTGGCGGGTGACGGGATACGAACTCGTTTACCGGCCGGGATATATGTTGAGATTTTGTTTTCGTTCTTTACCACATAAAACAGCCGCGCCCGTTCCACTCGACTCAGGCCACGATAATAGTCTCCCAGCATCCATTCAGTGGAAGCCGCATACTTGAATATCAGAATCCCGTCTCGACTTTGTGTCGGAGCTCGAACGACCCGATACGGCGCCGCACGCGGCTCGCGGCGAATCACGTTCCGCCTTAATGCGCTTCCCACGCCCTGTTGCACCGTGTGCGTCAATTCGTGCGCCATCAGACGACGCCCGGCTTCGGTTCCCGGACGGTATTCATTCGCGCCGAAAACGACGTCGCGACCGATCGTGAACGCGCGCGCGTTCACCTGGCGCGCGATCTTCGCGGCCTCCGGTCCGTGGTGAATCCGCACGTCGCTGAAATCGCGGTTAAAGCGCGGCTCGAAAAAATTACGTTCGCTGGAAGCTAAGGGCGACCCGCCGCTGCCGCGCAATGCATCGATACTCGCCGATATATCGCTCCCCAGCGGTCCACCGGCGTCGTGGCCGTCACGCTGCATGTACATCGATGTGGGCTCACCTGGCTCGTCGTCTTTCAGTGCGTCGTCGATTCGCTGGAGTCTTTGCGGATACGCGGTTTCCGTTTCGCAATCGGCGCATATTCGCTGAAGTCGAGCGGGCATGGCCTGTTCTTCGTCGGCGGCCGGTTCGCGCATGGCCATGACTTCGTCGGCCTTGCGATCTGCAGCATGTTCCAGTGGATCATCCGCCGCACCGACGGTATAGCTTTTCGCCTGGATGCCAAGCTGGCGCTGCAGAACTCCGCTTCGCCACAGGGCCGCCACAGTACGATTGCCCAGGCTTCGCTGAACATGATCTACAGCTTCGAGGGCCGGATGCGCCGCTGCACGGCAGATCCGATCGGGACTGGACCCGTTTCTTCGTGTGCCTGTATTCGACTTTTGCGCGCCTGTCGAACCAGGCGACTGAGCGGTGCTTCGCGGACTGGACATAAGCTTATCTGGCGGAGACTCCGTTCGGGCCATGCGCCCCTATAGAAACTACCCGAGAAACTACCCGAGAAACTACCCGGCCCGACGGCGTGCCGTCAATTTGCACGAAAACCCATTTCGCGAGCACGGCGGAAAAAATCCGCCTTTTTGCATATGCTTACGCTGAGGCGCAAGATCTCGTAAATGCGCTACGGACGGCGCTGCGCGGCCTTCAGGCCGCTATCGATCGTTCGCCTTACGCACGGCTGACAGATGAAAGACCGCGCCGCCGGGATCCGCGAGTATGGTCGTGTCCGCGTCTTCATAGATGAGCTTTCCGCCGACACCGAGCGCCTTCGCCTTCGTCGCGGCCAGGTCGCTTGCGCCGAAGAAAACGCTCCAGTACTCTTTATCGCCTTTGATCGCATTGTCGACTTCTTGCACGGCGCCGATCGCTTCTGCTTGCGCGCCGGAGCGGATTAGTCGGCGACCGCTGCGCGGCGAATCGAAGCGCCAGTCGAAGATCCCCTCATAGAAATCCCGCACGTTCGTAAAATCGGATACGAAGAGTTCGTTCCAGACAAGCGCGCCCGGCTCGTCGGCGAAACGCGAATTCAGTCGATCGCCTTCGCAGACCGTAAAGCCGGCTCCCAGTGGATCGCGGATCAGAGCGATTTTACCGATATAAGCATCCTGTTCCACCAGCTCGACGATTCCCCCCAGGGTCCGCGCCCGCTCCGCGACCCGCTCCACGTCACCGGCCTGGATATAGGACATCCAGAACGAGGGCATGTTCATCGCCTGAAATTTTTGCGGCGTTTCGTAGAGGCCGCAAAGATCTCGCGTACCCCGACGCGCCAGCCAGTAAGCGTCGCCGGCGCTCTGAAATTCCCAACCGAAAACCGCAGCATAAAACTCGCGCGCGGTTTTCGGATCATAGGTCGACAAATCGGCGAATACGAAAGTGTTTTCGATCATTACTCGCACGCAGGCGCAGAGTTGCGCGAATCCCCTTCCGGAATTCGCTAGAGCTTCGCGAATTTTCGCTCGATCCGGCTCTGCGCCTGCGGCGCAGAGTTGCGCGAATCCCTTCGGGAATTCGCTAGAGCTTCGCGAATTTTCGCTCAGCGAGCTGCATAAACTGGCCCATTTGTTCGGGTGTCATTTGTTGTTCCGGCGGGCCGAGCGGACTGTCGGGCAACACCGAATGCCGGTGAGCGGTCGCGCCTTCGCCCATGATCGCGGTCAGCTCTTCGGGATTCAGCAGGATGGTTTTGCCTTCGCGGGTCAGCACCACGAAATCCCCGGAATGAACATCGTCGTACGATTCGTCGTGCGTACCGAACTGGACCTCGCCTTCGCAATGACAGGTGCCGTGAATGTCACGGCCCGCCTGGTCCTGAATATGAAATGTGAAGAATTTCGTTCCGCGAATACCGGCGATCGCGGTAGGCGTATGCACGTGAAATTTTTCGCGCGGACTGAGTCTGTTTACGCGAACCCAGAGATTGCCTTTGCGCAGATGAATCTCTTTATGGTGCTCGGCGAGTTTCTTGAGATGAAATTCGCTGTTCTTCTGGATCTCGACTTCCGCCTGTCCCTGCTGCAAGACCGCGACGACGACGCCGTCCGCGCCCGTGAAGATCGTCCCGGTTTCCGGCAACACGACTCCAGCCTTAAGCGGGACGCGGGCGCCGGCGTGCTCCAGCTCGGCCTGGCCGACGACCCGCTTCACGACACCGACGCTGGATTCGCCGATTCCCGCGGGACCGCATGCCGCCATGAACGCGGCCGAGAATAAGAGCGTCGCTCCTGCTCGGATCAGGGTCCGCAGCGCCGACAATCTGGAGCGCGGAGCGCTAAGATTATTGCTGATATGTATGCTGGAACTCATTGGTGAATCTCTCCTGGCGGCAACGATCGAAAACGGGTCGGCAGCCTCCCCATTAAATACACGCAGGGCGTCGCCAGATTGCCACTCGCCGCTTCTGGAACGACCGGACCCGATGATGGATTCGCGCATCAAAAAAATCAACGAGAATCCTGGCTTCCACGAAAGGGGCGGCCAAAAAATCGTTTCGGTATTTGTTCCCCGGACTTCCCATGGCACCTGGCCGCCGCAGCTTCGTATCTATATCCGGCGCCCCACGGAGTTCTGTAATTATGTCCGATTTTCAAATTCAAAAAAAACAGGCCGGCGCGGTCGTCGTCCTGACGATCAGCGGCAAGCTCGACGCGAAGACAGCGCCGGGTCTCAGCGGCGAACTGAAAGGCCTGGTCGGAACCGGCCACAGTAAAATCGTCTGCGATATGAGCGGCGTCAGCTATATCGCCTCGGCCGGCGTGGGCACGCTGAAGGCCGGCCTGGTCGACGCGAAAAAAAACGGCGGGGATCTGCGCCTGGCTGGACTGCAAAAAGAAGTTAAAGACGTATTCGACGTGCTGGGTTTCACGAAGCTGTTCACGATCGCCTCCGACGCCAACGCCGCGGCGCAGGGGCTCTGATATTGGGCCCGGCAGACGCGGATTCTCGCGACCGGCGCAGCCTGCGAATCTCGTGCGACGTGAGTGAACTCAGCCGGGTCCGCGACGAACTGAAAGAATTTCTCGGGGACTCTTTCGACCGCATCGATACGAATCGGATCATTCTTTCGGTCGACGAGGCGCTGGCGAATATCGTCGAGCACGCGTACGAAGGACCCGAATTCGCCGATTCCCCGGCGGACGAGCTGATCATCGACCTGAGCATGGAGCGCGTCGCCGGCTTCGTGCGTTTCGCCCTCGAAGACCGCGGCCCTGTATTCGATCCCACGGCGCTGCCGAAGCCGAATCTGGAAGAGCACGTGAAAAATTCCAATGACGGCGGTCTCGGCGTTTTTTTATACATGACTTTGATGGATAGCGCCTTACACGAAGCGCGCGAAGGCGGCGGAAATCGCCTGGTTCTCGAAAAACGACTGCCGAAAGCCGGCGCGTAATCCCGATTTTCTTCTATATATAAGCGAAGACACACATGCTCAACTGGATTCCCAAAATTCGCGTCGGACTTGCGGCGAAGCTCGCGCTCTTCGTCGGGGTGATGCTATTCGCGCTGATCGGCGTGATTCTCGCCATCGTATTCAAGCAACAGCGTTCGACGCTCTCGCAGCTGGCGGAACGCGAAGTCACCCGCTTTTTGAATCCGGTCGAGTCTTTGAATCTCGAAATCGACCAGACCGCCGAGAATTTAATTCGCCTGGAAAAACTGCGCCTGCGGATTCGCGCGCACGAAGCGCGTCACAAAAACGCAAAACCCGATTATTATAATCGATTCTTCGACGAAAAGCAGCTGTCGGCCGCCGAAAACAATCTGCGCTCCGGAATTCGACCTTCCGATAAGAGTGATCCCATCGACGAACGCCGCTTCGAAGCCTTTCAAAGACGCGCGGCGTACTTCGCGCGCAAGCCGCAGCGCACCGCGAAGTACGGCGAACTGATGTGGAATTTCGAGCGCGATCTGCGCAACGCCGTCGATTATGATCAACGTATAGACATCGCATTTTCCGGCTTAAACCTGGACCGTTACCGCGCGGAGTCGATCGACCGCTATCGCCGGCCGCGCTTCGATACCGCGCGCCTGCTTTCGCGTCTGGAACGCAGGGATCCCGCGCCGATCAACGCCTTCGTCTGGCGCAAAATTCCGGCGCTGCACGAAGCGATTCTCGAAGTCTACGAACCTTTTACGGATAAACGTCCCCTGGCGGAGCCCCAGCGCCACGAATTCGACACGGACGACGCGAGCTATTTCTTAATCACGCGCACGCAGTTTCGCACGCCGGACGTATCCGAACGCGCGCTGCTGGTCAAGCGAGCGTTAAATTCCAGCGGACTCTGGCGACAGTATTCGTATCGCGAGCGCGGCGTAATCGCCGACTTACAGGATCTGGCGGCGAAGATTGAAACGCGACTGAAAGCGCTCAAGAATCCCGAAGCCGATCCGGAGAATCCGCGGGCGGGCAAGCCGCGTCCGATTCCGCCAGGCCGCGACGCGGAATTGCGCGAGCTCTTTCAGAAGTACGAGGCGGCCCTGGCGGAACGTTCGGCCCTCGTCGACCGCTTTCGCCGAGAGCTCTTCATCAAAAAGGATCCTTCCTACGCCGCGGAGCTGGATCGCCTGGCGGAATTAAACCAACAACTCAAGGATCTGCGCGCAAGCCGCAAAGCGAAACCGACTCCGGAATCCAAACCGGCTCTGACTCCCGCCGAATTCAAAGAACGCGAAAGCGCGATTCTAAAAGAGATCGGCGAGCTGCGCACCGCGCATCGCGAACGCGATTTTTCGCAGACCGAGCGCATCGCCGACGCCTTCGAATATCTGCGCGACGCGGCGCTGTATCATGCGGCGCTGCTTTCCTATTCGCCGGACCAATCTTCGTACGACAACCACACGAAATTCGCGAATATTCGGAAGCTCCACTCGTATCGCTGGCGCAATCTGCGCAACTGGATCACGCGGCCTTCCAGCGAAACCTACATCAATCCGAAACTGGTCGGCTGGGCGCTATTGACCCGCACCCGCACCGATCTGCAGTCAGAGATGTTTCGACTGGATACGATGCCGCTCGGCAAACTCGTCGACGAATTATTGTACGAAACCACCGCGGGTTTCACCCGAATCCTCGTGGATCAAACCGAAATTCGCGCGCGTATCCGCGCCGAACGCGATAGCTTTCTGGATACCGCCCTGTCGATCGGACTGCGCAGCATCTTTCTTGCATTCCTCTTATCCGGACTGCTGGTCGGAGCGATTCGCCGCATTATCGCCGGCGCGGGCCGCGTGGGCCGCGGCGATCTGGACGTGCAATTCGACTACAGCGGCCGCGACGAATTGGGTCAGTTGACGGATTCCCTCAATAATATGGTGACGGGCTTGCGCGAGCGCGAAGAGATGCGCGGCGAATTGCAGGCGGCCGAAGAAATTCAAAAGCGACTGATCGCCGACCAGCTGCCCGCGGGCATGAACGAACACCTGTCCTTCGGAACCTTTTATAAAGCCATGTCGGGCGTGGGCGGCGACTATTACGATTTCATCGACGCCGGTCCAGGGCGCTTCGTATTCTGCGTGGCGGACGTTTCGAACCACGGCGTGGGCCCGGCCATCGTCATGACGCTGATGCGCTCGCAATTGCACAGCATCGTGCGGCGCGGCGAAACCGATCCCATGCGCATCATCTTAGAGCTAAACGATCGCACCTACGCCGACACCCCCGAGAATATCTTTATCACGCTTTTTCTGGGACTCTACGACGCGAATGATAGCACGATCCGCTATGTCTCCGCAGGGCACAATCCGGCGTATATCTATCGCTATCGCACCGAAAAGCTCGAAACCGTCACGGCGGGCGGCATGCCGATCGGCGCGGTCGACAACGAACTCTTCGCGGAGATCGTCGAAACCCAGCACGCGAAGCTCGGCCCCGGCGATTTGTTTTTTCAATATACGGACGGCGTAAACGAGGCGATGAACCACCACGACGCGCTCTTCGGCACCGATCGCATGGAGAAAGTGCTGCAAACCCTGGGACGCAAAAAACCCGACGCGATCGTGAAAACCCTCGCGCAGGCGGTCGAACGCTTCACGGGCAAGCAGATCTTCTGCGACGGCCCGTCGGAATTAAATGACGATATCGCCATGATCGCCTTCAGGCGATTAAAATAGTTCGGACGCCTTCAGGCGATTGAAATAATTTGGGCGCCTTCAGGCGATTAAAATAATTCGGACGCCTTCCGGCGATTGAAATGATTCGGACGCAGCCTGCGCGCGCAGGCGAACCGCCGTTATTCCAGCCAGTCGGCCAGAAAGATATTCGTATCGCCGCGCTTTTGATTTTCGCGGTTCGAGGCGAAAACCAATCGACGACCGTCGCGCGTGAACATCGGGAAGCCGTCGAAGGTCTCGTTCGTGGTGATGCGTTCGAGACCTTCGCCGTCTATACCGACGATGTACAGATCGAAATTGCGTGGATTTTCGCCTTGCATATTCGAAGAGAAGATGATGCGCTCGCCGTCGGGATGAAAAAACGGCCCGAAGCTCGCCTTGCCGAAATTCGTGATCTTGCGTAACTCGCTACCGTCGACATTCATGACGAACAGCTCGAGCTCCGTCGGACGCACGTACTGTTTCTTAACGAGATCGTCGTAGACTCGCAGTTGTTCGGGAGTCACGGGACGACTCGCGCGAAAGACCAATCGTTTTCCGTCCGGCGAAAAGAACGCTCCGCCATCGTAACCCTTCGCGAAAGTCAAACGCTTTTGATTGCCGCCGTCGAGGTCCATGAGATACAGCTCGGGGTCTCCGTCGCGCATCGAAGTGAAAACGATCTTATCTCCCTGCGGCGAAACCGTCGCTTCGGCGTCGTAGCCGGGCGCGTCGGTCAGCCGGCGCAGATCGCCGCCGTCGCTCGCATTCGCCGAATAGATATCGTAGCTGTCATAGAGCTGCCAGACATAACCCTGCGAGCGATCGGGTTCCGGCGGACACTCCGGCCCCGCGCCGTGGGTCGAAGCGTAGACGACGCGCTCGTCTCCGGGTAGATAATAGGCGCAGGTGGTTGCGCCCTGCCCGTTCGATATACGATGACTCTCGCCGCTCGCCAGATCCAGCGAATAGATTTGATCGCACTGCATATCGCCTGTCTTCGCCTGGTAGATCAAACGCGACTCGTCGAAAGAAAAATAGGCCTCCGCGTTCTGGCCCGCATCACTCAGCATGCGCAGATTCTTGAGACGCGCTTCGCCCGGCAGCGGCTGGAGCACGCGCAGGCTCGCGACGGGCGCATCGGGTTTGCAGGCGCTGGTCGACGCGACAAAGAACGCCACCGCGGCCGAGGAAAACAGCAGGCGGGCGATCGAAGGATTCATTTTCGGTTTCATTGTTTTCATAGTGTTGTGTTTCATTTATTCGAAGGCCTCGCGCCCCATTTACTCGAACGCTTCGCGTTCGAAAGCTTCATGCGCACGCGAGCGACTGAAAAAAGACTCTTCGGCTTTATACATTTCATACCGGCGCCAGAGTTCTTCGCGAAAATAGACCGGGGTTAGTTTCACGAGATTCGCGCGTTCAGCGTCGCTCAGGCTTTCCATTTCACGCGCAGCGAACAAATGATTCCAGGAGATGACTTCAAATAGATAGGGTCCTGGAATATCACCGTTGGGAGCGAGCCGCGAAACGCGCTTGTGTTTTACGCCGAAATCGGATGCATCGTAGTTTTCCGCGGTTTCGTAATAGAGCGCGAAGACCCTGCCGGCCGGATCGATTTGCAGCGAAACCAGCTCAATATCCCCGGGCCCGAACATCGTCCGCTGCAGCCCGATGCCGCCCGTGTAGATATTGCGGCTGAGAAAGGGCAGACAACCGCCCGCGTCGTTGCGTTCGAACTCCCAGAGAAAGTGATAGGTTAGATGAGTATTGCCAGCGGCATCTGTGCTGGCCCGATAAAAGAGATCCGTGGGTTCGCCAAACTCGGCCGAAGGCACAAGCACCGGCGCATAGCGCGCGGCCAGAGCGTCGTCTTTGATTGGCGTAAATTCCGCCAGCTCCGGAAGTTCCGACACTACGCCCGCGCCGGAGTTCGTATCAGCCCGCTGCCCGGAAGCGCAGGCGAAACTCAGGAGCACTCCGGCACAAATGCAGATTCTCTGGACTTTTCGTAAATACACTTGACCCCTTCTCGGCGATCTTTGCGAAATACGCAAACATGGCCCGCAAAACTCAATCGAAAAAGAAATCCACCAGCAAGTCCACGAAGAAATCTTCTAAGAAATCCCCTTCCAAATCGAAAGCGGCCGACCCGGAGCAGCTGCAGGCGAAGCAGCTCGCTGCGTTTCAAAAGAAGGTCACGCCCGGTTATACGCACAAAGGGCCGCAGATCACGCTGGGCGCGGCGGTGTTGAACGGCACGATCGTCCCCGAAGTTCCCGCCCATATTCCCCTTAAAACTCTGAACCGCCACGGGCTGATCGCCGGCGCGACCGGTACCGGTAAGACCAAAACGCTGCAAATCATCGCCGGAGAGCTTTCCGCCCAGGGCGTACCGACTCTGCTCATGGACATCAAAGGCGACCTGAGCGGCATCGCACAACCCGGCGAAGAAAAAGATTTTATTACCAAACGCCACGCCGGCATCCAGCTGCCCTTTGAATCCCGCGGCTATCCCGTCGAATTCTTAACGCTGTCCGGCGAAAAGGGCGCGCGCCTGCGGGCGACCGTGGCGGAATTCGGTCCGATCCTGCTCGGTAAAATCCTCGATCTCAACGAAACTCAATCCGGAATTCTGGCGGTCGTCTTTCAGTACTGCGACGACAACGGCCTCTTATTGCTCGACCTGCCCGACTTAAAGAAAGCGTTGATGTACGTCGCCGAAGGCCACGAAGACGTCGTCAGCGAGTACGGCAAAGTTTCGAAAGCTTCCGCCGGCACGATCTTACGCAAGATCGTCGCATTGGAACAACAGGAAGCGGACATCTTCTTCGGCGAGCGATCTTTCGACGTCGAAGATCTGGTGCGCATTACTGAAAACGGCGAAGGCCTGGTCTCAGTGTTGCGCCTGACCGACGTGCAGAGCAAGCCGGGACTCTTCAGCACCTTCATGCTGCAGCTACTGGCCGAAGTTTACGAAAAATTTCCGGAAGAAGGCGATCTCGACCGCCCCAAACTTGCGATCTTCGTCGACGAAGCGCATCTGGTATTCTCGAACGCTTCGAAAGTGCTGCTCGAGCAGATCGAAATGATCGTAAAACTCGTACGCTCGAAAGGCGTCGGTATCTTTTTTGTTACACAAAACCCGGGCGATATTCCCGCATCGGTTCTGGGCCAGCTCGGCCTCAAAGTCCAGCACGCCCTGCGCGCCTTCACGGCGAAAGACCGTAAGAATATCAAGCTGGCCGCCGAGAATTTTCCGATCTCCGATTTTTATGAACCGGCCGAACTGCTGACCAGCATGGGCATCGGCGAGGCGATGATCACCGGCCTGGGCGAGAAAGGCAAACCCACTCCCCTGATTCATACGATGCTTCGCGCTCCCGCATCGCGCATGGACGTGTTAACCGAAGACGAACTCGACGAAGCCGTCGCGGCGTCGAAGCTGGTTGATAAGTACAACGAAGTCGTCGATCGCGAAAGCGCCTACGAAATCCTTTCGAAGAAGATCGAAGACATCGCCGAACAGCAGGAAGAAGCGAAAGCCGCCAAATCGAAAAAGAAATCCGGCTCCGGCTCGCGGCGTCGAAGCAAAGCCGAGAAGTCCACGCTCGAAAAAATTGCGTCGAGCCCGCTGACCAAACAAATCGGCCGCACGGTCGCGCGCGAAGTAACCCGCGGCATTCTGGGAGTTTTCGGAATTTCGACCACCCGCCGGCGCCGTCGCAAGAAAAGCTCAAGCTGGTTTTGATTATCCGACCCGCGCAGCGATACATGATACCGGAAGGGCTATGGCGGCGAAGAAGAAGCGGACTGCGCGCAAAGCGGCCGCCACAATGAAAAAGTCCGCTGCGAAACCGCGCGGCGCGATCGGCCTCTCCAAAGAGGTCTATAAAGACGTCGCCGCGATCGCGGCCGGAGACAGCGCCGCCTGGCGGGCCTGGCTCGAAAAGAATCACGCGCGTGAACAGTCCGTCTGGCTGATCATTTATAAAAAGAATTCCGGCCGGGCATCGATCGATTATTCGCAGGCGGTCGACGACGCGCTGTGCTTCGGCTGGGTCGACAGCTTGCCGAATAAGCGCGACGGCGAAAGCTACTATCAATATTTTTCCCGCCGCAATCCGAAAAGCAACTGGAGTAAGGTCAACAAAGATAAAGTTAAGCGCCTCAAGGCCGCGGGACTCATGGCGTCGGCCGGCCTGGAAATGGTCCGCGTGGCGAAAAAAGACGGTACCTGGGACGCCCTGAACGACGTGGACAATCTCGTCGAACCGCCGGACCTGGCCGACGCGCTCAGAGCAAATGATACGGCGGCCAAATTCTGGGCCGCCTTTCCGAAATCCACCCGGCGCGGAATTCTTGAATGGATCTTCACGGCGAAGACCCCCGCCACCCGCGCGAAACGCGTCCATGAAACGGTGCGGCTGGCCGCCGAAAACATCCGGGCGAACCAGTATCGGAAGAAATAATTGACACGGACGGGGCGCGCCCGGGCATCCTTAAATTGAATGGAACTCGAAAGCATCGCCTACCACGAGGGCGCCTACAAACCGCTGGGCGAATGCGGGGTCAATATGGCCACCCACGCGCTGCAGTACGGCACGATGGTCTTCGGCGGGGTGCGCGGGTACTACAACGCCGATCGCGATAATCTCTATCTCTTTCGCCTGGCCGACCATTTTCAGCGGCTGAGTCGCAGCGCGCGCATTATGCAAATGCAGTCGCCGCTTTCCGAGCAGCAGATGATGGACGTGGCCCTGAATCTGGCCCGGCGCAATAACTATCGCAAGAACGTCTATTTTCGCCCGTTCATCTACAAGGCGGCCCTGCAGCTCTCGCCGCGACTGCATGACGTCGATGACGACTTCGCGATGTACACGATTCCCCTGAACGACTATCTCGACACCAGCCGCGGCATGCGCGCCGCCGTGTCCAGCTGGCGACGCATCGACGATAATATCATCCCCACCCGTTCCAAAGCTTCCGGCGGTTATATCAATTCGGCCCTGGCGAAATCCGAGGCCGTACAAAACGGATTCGACGAGGCGATCTTTCTGGATTCGCGCGGCTTCGTGAGCGAAGGCAGCGCCGAGAATATCTTTCTCGTGCGCGACGGGGCTCTGATCACACCGCATCTGGCGGCGTCGGTGCTCGAAGGCATCACCCGGCGGAGTATCATTCAAATCGCGAAAGACCAGGGCTTAGAGGTAATCGAACGCGACGTGGGCCGCACCGAATTGTACATCGCCGACGAAGTATTCTTTTGCGGCACCGGCGCGCAACTCGCCTGGGTCGCCGAGATCGATCGGCGCGAAATCGGCGGCGGCGAAATCGGGCCGATCACGACGAAGCTGCGCGAGATCTTCATGAGCACGATCATCGGCGAAAACGACAACTATAGCGACTGGCTCACGCCGGTGTATTGATGAGCGACGACTCAAAGAAACCATCGCCCGACTCGCCTTCGAATCCGATCGCCGATCTTTTCACCGAAGACACCGAACTCGAACGCAAGCTCGGACTGACCGAAGCCTGTTCCATCGTCGTCGGCCGCATTATCGGTTCGGGCATCTTTCGCACCCCCGGGGTAATGATGATCGCCGCGGCGGGTCTCGCGACGGGTTCCGAGTACGGCCTGGCGGATATTCCTTCCGGCCAGGTATCGACGGGTCTCTTTTTTCTGGCCTGGTTTATAGGCGGCATCGCGACCATGCTCGGCGCTTTGTGTTACGCCGAACTCGTGGCGATGATGCCGAAGTCGGGCGGACCCTACGCCTATCTGCGCGCGGCCTATCCGGAATTCTGGACCTTTTTGCGCGGCTGGGCCATGTTCTTCGTCAGCGAAACCGCCTCGATCGTTGCGGTCGGTCTGGTCTTCGCAGAATACACGGGCTTCTTTTACGGCCGGCTCACCGGAGTACCGCCGGGCGAAGCGGCCTTTTCGAAATGGACCGTGGGGGCGATCGCCTTCGCCATCATCTGGCTCTTAACTTTCGCGAATACATTCGGCGTCTTTCTGTCCGGTATCATGCAGAACGTCTTCAGCAGCCTGAAGATCTTCGCGTTACTGAGCATCGTCGCATTTTGTTTTACCGGTCCGGGCAGCGCCGAACACTTCTCGAATCCGCTGTGGCCGGACGAATTCGGCTGGGGCACCATGCTCGCGGTCGGAACGGCTATGCGTTACGCCTTCTTCGCCTACAGCGGCTGGGAAGGCGCGACTTATGTGGCCGAAGAAGTCAAGAACCCCCGCAGGAATTTGCCGCTCTCGCTCTTTCTGGGAATCGGCGGGGTCATGGCGATTTACTTCGCCGTGAATCTGGCCTATCTGTTTACGCTGTCGGCCGAAGAGGTGATCGTCGCCAAACGCCAGATCTCCGCCGTGGCCATGGAAAACGCCGCCGGGGTGATCGGCGGAATCTTAATCGCATTTTTTGTGATGCTAAGCACATTCGGCAACGTAAGTACTCAGATTCTGGTGAAAGCCCGCACCTGGTACGCCATGGCCCGGGACGGCCTATTCTTCAAACCGATGGCCGATGTGCATCCCGTCTATCGTACTCCCAATAAGGCGCTCTATCTACAGGGGGCCTGGGCCACTGTTCTATTAATCGCCGCGACCGTAGCCGGCAACGGCTATGAGCGTATGATCGACTTTTTTAGCTTCACCTCGGCGGTCTTTAATGTTTCGACTTTCGCCGCGGTATGGGTCCTGCGCAAAAAGCTGCCCGATGCGCCGCGGCCGTTCCGGGTGCCCCTGTTTTATGTAACATTGCCGCTGGTGCTCGCCATTCAGATCTGGTTCATGCTGGTTACGCTGATTACGGCGCCCGTCGCGTCCGCCGCCGGCATCGCGTTAACCTGTACCGGCTTGCTGTACTATCGACGCCTGCGCAATCGCGCTCAGACGGCGTGAACGCTTTTTATTTCTGGACATTCGGTACAATGACGATATGTACCAATACGAATGCTCGGACGAGATGTCGTATCTTTCTGGCTTAAACCCAGTCTCGCCAATTTAATGGAGGCTCTGGCCCGGGAAACCGGACCGGAGCTGTTCAGCCGCGCGGTGGCCGCCTCCGTGAGCGAAGACGGCGAGCTGGACCACGAGTGGATTCTGCAGCTGGGCCAGCAGAATTTCGTCGCGGGCCTTCAGAAGTGGGCGCAGGAAGGAACAAACGCCGGCTGGTGGCGATCCCTGGAGCTGGAGTCCGTAGACTACAGCGCGCCGCGAGCGAGCCTGAAAGTCTCCGGCCCCTGGGAGTTATTGCTGCAGGAAGGCCAGCCGGATACCGGGCGCTGGGGCTGTCCGTTCCTGCGCGGTAAGCTGTCCGGTATCTTTTCGCTGGCCTTCGGTACCGCCTGCCACGCGCAGGAATCTCTGATACATTCCGAAAACAACGGCGGCGTCCCGGCGGTGGTGATCGAGATTTCCCCGGGAGAACGTGAACTTTCGGAAGAACTGGCCCGGGCCCGGGAAAGCGGACGCAGCAGCCGCGAATTAGAACTATCTTCGGAAATCGAACAGAGCAACGCTGAACTGCTCGAAGCCCGCCGCGAGCTTGAGGAAAGCAACCGCACCCTCGAACAGCGGGTCTTCGAACGCACTCGCGAATTGCAGAGCGCCAAATCGGGAGTCGAACGCGCGCTGAGCGAAACCGCAAAGCTCAATGAATTTTCGCGTAAGCTCAACGAAGAACGCGACGTGGACGGCGTGATCCGTCAGATTCTCACGCATTTGATTTTCAGTTTCGATACCGACGGCGTGTGGCTCTTGAGCGTCGACCAGAACACCGGCGAAATCTTCACGAAAGGATCGTCCTACGCCTTCGCCATGCAGCTGCCGGAAGAGACGACCACGTTCTTAAACGAATTTCGCGCGCCGATCGAAATCGGCAGCTCTTCGATTTATTATCCGTATACGCATCGCCGGCCGCTCACCATTCGCCAGGTACAAAAGCATCTGCACAGGGCGAACCCGACCGAGCTGCGCATCGCCAGAGATCTGAGCATTACGGGTTGCCTGCAGATCCCACTGATCGCGGACAACCAGGTCGTGGCGATTCTGTGTATGTTGTGGGTCCGGCAGGGCGGCGCCAATCTACCGGAAGCGGATCTGGGCCGGCTCTATCGCTTCTGCGATCAGATCAAGGGCGCCCTGCATAACTCCAATCTGATGGCGCGGGTCGAAGCTGAGCGGGAGCAATCCGATCGCCTGCTGGAAAACGTTTTGCCCGCCTCAGTGGCCAGGGAACTCAAAGAACGGGGTAGCGTCGAACCGATGATCTACGAATCGGTATCGGTCCTGTTCACGGACTTTGTCGGCTTCACTTCGATAGCGCAGACATTGCTGCCCTGGGAACTGGTTCAGGAACTGGACGGCTGCTTCACACAGTTCGACGAAATCATCGCCCGCCACGGGCTGGAGAAGCTGAAAACCATCGGCGACGCTTATATGTGCTGCGGCGGCCTGCCGGAAATCAACCACACACATCATATCGACTCGGTGCTCGCGGCGCTCGAAATGCGGGACTTCATGAACCAGATGGCCGAAATCAAACAGGCCCAGGGCGAAGCGTTCTGGCAAATCCGCATCGGCCTGCACTGCGGGAGCGCGATGGCGGGAGTCGTCGGCAAACACAAATTCGCATACGATATCTGGGGCGACACGGTCAATACCGCCAGCCGCATGGAGTCCGGAGGGCAGCCCGGGGAAGTCAATATCTCGGGCGCGATTTACGAGGTGGTACGGTATTTCTTTCAGTGTAAGTACCGCGGGCGAATCCAGGCCAAAGGCAAAGGCGAGGTGGATATGTACTTCGTCGAGCGGATTCGCCGGCAATTCTCCGCCGATTCAGACGGCCGGGTACCGAACGACGAATTTCGGCGGGTATATGACTTGATCGCCGCGGGGAAACGGTTACGATTCCGTAAGCATACGGATAGCTGAGTTCGCAGTTTTTTACATTCCCAAAATAATGCGAGCCATGTTCTATCCCGTCCGATACTAATGGCAGGATTCGCGGTTGTTTCGCGAATATGACAGAAGGTCGATGGACGCGTCGACTTCGGGAGATAGAAATGTTAAAGCGCCTCAAGCTGGGACAGAAACTGGGATTGATCGCGGCGATCTTGATAACGGCGTCGCTGTTTCTGATCTATCAGCTGTACGCGACCGTAAACAAATCGACGGTCGACTTTGTCGAGAAGGAGATCGACGGGATTCTGTACATCGAGGAGCTGGCGCCCTTGACTCGCACCATGCAACTGCATCGCGGTACACTGGCGGTCGTACTGGGCGGCGATACTTCTCCAGAAGGCACGCTTCTTGAGCTGCGAACGCGCGCGGTCCAGCAGCTCAAACGCATTAAGAATATGGAGGATCTCTACGGAGACCTTCTTGAAGTCACCCAGGAATCCCGACGACTGCGAGAACTGGCTCGGAATCTGCTCGACAACGCGCGCGAAATGCCCGCGGCGGAAAGCTTTCGCAAGCATACCGAGTTGAACGAGTCGCTGGTCGCTCTGATTCAGAAAATCGGGGAAACCTCGAACCTGATCCTGGACAGCGACCTGCGCTCTTACTCCCTCATGTCGATCGTCACCCTGGGAGCGCCGCCGCTCCTCGAAGAAATGGGTCAGATCCGCGGTATTGCCGGCGGAATCGCCGCCCGCAAAAACAAGACCGCGGCGGAACAGCAAAGGCTGGAAACGCTCCTGTTCGAACTTCGCTTCGATCAAAGAAGGCAGGGCGATTTTATCGCGGATGCACGACGCTACAATCCCAAGATCAAAGCGCTGAAGGATATGGAGGAGCACAATAAGCAGGTTGACCGCTTTGTGGATTTGATTCGGCGAGAAATCATCGAAAAGAACAGTGAAGACATCACCATTTCCGGTACCGATATTTTCGAACGCGCATCGGCGATTATCGAACCCTATTGGACCGATTACGACGAGGTCGCTCCGGAACTGGAATATATCCTGAAAGACCGCCAGGCCGAAGCGGCGCTGGAGCTCTATTTCAACATCGCTCTGGTCTTCGGGGCCTTTCTGGCCGCGGGCGTGCTGGGTTTTCTCGTCGTACGTCGCCTTCTCGGAGACGTGAGCGAACTGCTCACATCCTTCGAAGCCGCGTCCCAGGGCGACCTCACCCGGCACGCGGCGATCGATTCCGAAGACGAGATCGGCCAGATCGGAAAAGGTTTCAACGACTTCATGCGCGACCTGGCGGGCATTATCGAACAGATTCGCACGGTATCGAATCAGCTCGGCGACACCTCCGATCAAATCAACGCGAATGCCGGCAACGTTCTCACCGCGACCGAACGCCAGATGGAAAATGCGACAAACGCTGAAAAGATTCTGGCGGAAATCGTAAGCAACTCGGCGCGGGTCGTTGAAAACGTCGAGATGGTAAACGGCGCCGCGGGCTATGCACGGTCCGAAATGGACGAGAACTTTATGGCCTCTCTGCGAAACGCGGCCTATACCGAAGAACAGAGCTGTACTTCCCAGGCCACGCTGGTGGAAATGCAAGACCTCAACCGAATCGGCGAGACGATTTCCGAATCGGCGGAGAGCATGTCGGCGGAAGCGCAGAAGGCCATCGATATCGCTAACGCGGTGCAGGAGTCGGCCTCGGAAGTTTCGCACTCGGCCCAAACCGCGAATGAACAGGCGGGCAAAGCCCTGCTTTCGGTCGAGAACGGAGAGAAAGTTCTTCAAGACATGATTCAGGCTATCGACGCCATCAACGAATCCTCTAAACAGATCAACGAAATCATCGATACGATCACGGATATCACCGACCAGACCAACCTGCTTTCGCTGAACGCCGCGATCGAAGCGGCCCGGGCCGGCGAATACGGCAAAGGCTTCGCGGTCGTCGCCGAGGCCGTTCGCGGTCTGGCGGAACGCTCCGCGGAAGCCGCGAGCGAAATCGCCCAGAATATTCGCGAGAATATCCAGCGAGTCCAGGAAGGTACGATGCTCACCGAAAACGTGAAAACCGCCCTGCAGGAAATTAAATCCTCCAGTCAGGCGACCACGGCGAGTGTCAATAACATCCAGGAGATCGGCACGGCGAACGCCGGGCGGGCCGGTGAAATGCTTTCCAGCTTCCAGCGGGTGCAGGAGCTCTCCACCGAAGTGAATGCCAAGGTCGAAAACCAGGCCGCCAACTCCGAAATCGTTCGCGCGGCCATCAACGGAATCGTGCAACTATCCACGCGGATCTTCGGTTCGGTTTCTTATCAGATCCGGGCCTTTCAATCGGTGACCAATCTCACCGTGGATATTACGAGCAAAGCCGACGACGCGCAGGAAATCGCAGCCGGTCAGAAAGCCCGGGTGACCGCGATTTCCGAAGCGATTGCGAACGTGACCCAGGAGGCGCAGACCAACCTGCGGAACGTCCAGGGCAACAAAGACCGCGCCGCGTCTCTGGCGGAACGCGCCGCCGAATTGCGCAGCCGCCTGGCGCGTTTTACGCTCGTCACCGAAAATCAAAACGAAAATTGAAAACAAGCGATCGAAACTGAAATACGGAGTATACACTTTATGGCCGGCAATGCACTACAAACCGCGCGCGAAAGCTACGGACGCTGCGCGCTCGCGCCCAATTTCTTTCAGGATTTCTACGACACCTTTTTCGCGAGTAACGCCGAGATCCCGCAGATCTTCTCGAAGACCGATATGCGCAAGCAGCAGGACCTCCTGCGCGAAGGGATTTCGTTTTTATTGCTCTACGGCGCCGCGAACGAAAACGGCAAACTGGCGATCGACCGCATCGGCAAACTTCACGACGACAAACACGTAAACGTGAAACCCGATATGTATCGCTTCTGGGTACAGAGCCTGCTGGAGAATATCGAAAAACACGACCCCCGTTATACGCCGGAAGTCCGACAGGCGTGGGAAGAAACGATCGCGAAAACGATCAATCGCTTCACCGAGTTATATAAAACCGAGCAATAACGAGCGATCAATGGTGCAACAGCCAGACAAATCATTGACCCGGGGTGAAGCGCCTATGGCGCAGCAGTACGTCGTTTTTAATATCGCTGACGAAGAATACTGCATCGAAATCCTGAAGGTTCAGGAAATCATCCGCCGTACGCCGATCACCTGGTTGCCGCGCCGTCCCGAGTATGTAAAGGGCGTGATCAATCTGCGCGGCGAGATTATTCCGATCGTGGATTTGCGAGTCAAATTCGGCCTGCAGGCGCAAGAGTATACGAAGTTTACGCGAATTCTGATCGGTCAAATCGAAAACCGGATGTGCGGTATGATCGTCGACAACGTCGCGGAAGTGATTACGCTTTCGCCGGGGCAAATCGAGAAAGCTCCGGTCACGGTTTCGCGCAACGCCTCGGCGGAATACATCATGGGCATCGCGAAAGTGGACAAGCGCGTGCTGATCCTGCTCGATATCGCCCGCGTGCTTTCCGTGGACGAGATCCTGTCCATCGACGACGTCACTCTGGCGGACCTGGAAGAATCGCAGCCCTGAGCCGGGCGAAAGCCAGCGCAGCGAAACCAATTTATGGATCTGGAAGATGCCGAAATAGAAGCCTTCGTTACCGAGGTCGCCGACCGTCTCCAGCAGTACGACGACGCCCTGCTCGACTTCGAGGCGCACTCCGAAAATAAAGAGCTGCTTAATAAAATTTTTCGAATCGCTCACACGATCAAAGGCAACGCCGGCTTCGTGGGTCTGGACAATATGGTTCAGCTTTCACATGCGGTCGAAAATCTTTTCGCTCAGTTGCGCGACGATCAAATCGGCCTGGAAGAAGGCATGACCGGTCTGCTTTTAGAGGCCGGCGACGCCTTACGCAAGATTCTCGACGCCTTCGCCGAAAGCGATCCCTCCGCGAAGGAAATCTCGGTGGCGGACCTGGCGAGCCGCATCGAAGCCTTTCTGGCGGGCGGCGAGGCGGTGCAAAGCGGGGCTGCGGCCCCGGACGAAGCTTCGGCCTCCAAAAGCCAGACCCTCTTTCATATTCAAATTCAGCTCAAAAACGGCATCGCTCTACCGGGGGCCAGGGCCTATCTATTACGGCGCAAAGCAGCCGAGTTGGGTGAAATCCGCCGGGAAAGCCCCGCGATCGAAGACTACGACGCGCCCCAATTCAGCGGTGCGCTGGAATTCTATCTCTGGACCGCCGCCAGCGAAGCGGACCTCCGCGAAGGCCTTCGCAGCCTGGATGTGGAAAGCATGACGATCGACGCGGCCCCCGAAGACGGAGCGGCCGCCCCGGGCGGCGCTCAGGGCCGGCGGCCGAACGAGGACGCGGCGGAAACGCTTTTCGTGTCAGACGACTCGGACGACGACTCGGGAGATTCCGGCATTTCCGGCACTTCTTCTGGCGGCGGGGACAGACGCGAATCCGCCGCGGCGAGCGTGCGCGAATCTCTGGACGCGCTGCGTGTGCCCGTTCGCAAAGTAGACGATCTTCTGAACCTGGTCGGGGAATTGCTGTCGGCCAACTCGCACTATATGGCCCTCGCGGCGGAGTTTCGCACGAAGTACGGCAACCGCGGTCTTTTCGTAAATTTCCGCGAGAACTCCGAACAGCTCGGCCGCATTTCCGCCGAACTCCAGGAAAAAGTCATGAAGGTGCGGATGATTCCGGTCGGCACCGTGTTCTCGCGTTTTCGCCGACTGGTGCGCGATTTCAACGCGAATCATCCCGAAAAATCCGTTACGCTGAATATCCGGGGCGAAGAAACCGAAGTCGATAAAACTCAAATCGACATGATCTACGATCCGCTCCTGCATCTCGTGCGCAACTCCATCGATCACGGCATCGAAGCGCGCGAAACGCGGGCCGCCGCCGGGAAAGACGAAACCGGTTCGGTCAATCTGAACAGCTATCAGGCGGGCAATCATATATTCATCGAAGTCGAAGACGACGGCAAAGGACTCGACGTCGAAAAAATCCGACAGCGCGCGATCGAACGCGAGCTGATTTCCGAAGAAGCCGCCCGCGATTTAAACGACAGCGAAGTCTTCGAGCTGATTTTTCAGCCCGGCTTCAGCACCGCGGAAACCGTCACCGACCTTTCCGGCCGCGGCGTCGGCATGGACGTCGTTCGTCGTAATATTGAATCGATCCACGGCCAGGTCGAGATCCACTCCGAGGCCGGCCGGGGTTCGCGTTTTCGCATACAATTGCCGCTGTCGCTGGCCATTGTGACGGCGTTGAAAGTCCTGATTCATAACCGGCTCTATGCGATCCCCATTAACTCAATTCTGGAAACGATTAAAGTCGACGCGAGCGCGGGCATTCGAGAAATCGAACAGCGCGAAGTGGTGGAAGTGCGCGACGAACACGTGTCGCTCGTCCGTCTGGCCCGTGAAATCGGACTGAATGAAGCGACGCTGAACGATGAAACTCACGCGACCTTAGAGATCAACCGGCGCGAGGTCCGGGGTCTCGAAAAGAAACCGGTCGTCATCGTCCAGTATCGCGGCGATCGAGTCGGTCTGCTCGTCGACGATCTGCTCGGCTACGAAGATATGGTGATAAAATCGCTGGCCCGCAACTACGAAGAGATCGAAGGGCTCGCCGGCGCCGCGATTCTCGGCCGCGGCGAAATCTGTTTGATCCTCGACGCTCAGCGGCTGATCGATTCTTTCCTGGGCAACGGCGGCGGCCTCGTTTCGAACCGGGACGTCAAAACAACGCCGGCCCGGACGCAAGCCGCGGAGAGTCCTAAACTACGCAGCGCTGCCCGACCCGCCGGCGCCGTCGCGGCGGCTCCGAAAGCGGAGGCGTCGTCGGTTAAACCGACCGCTTCGCAGCCCGCCTTCGCGCTCGGGAAGGCCGATCTTTCCGTGATTAAGGCCATGATTCGCGACGGGCGCGCCGCGTCGATCCAGGCGGTCCGAAGGGTTTCGCAGAATCCCGCGATCGACATTCGCTTCAGCGAAACCCGCATCCAGAGCATGACTCGCCTCAAGTCCAGCATGCAAAAGAATTTCGGGGAATCCGGCGCGCACGCCTTCTACGTAAATCTGGAGCAAGAACTGGAAGGCAATATGCTGCTGATCATTCCGGAAGCGAATCTGATCCAGCTCGCGGCGATGATGTACGATCCGGAACGCTTTCGTACGCTGGGAGCCGAAACCGTCTCCGCCATTCGCGAGCTCACGAATCTCATGGCGGTGTCCTTCACCAACGCAATGAGTAAAATCGCCGGCTCGCGCATTCTGCCGACCGCGCCGGTGCACGTGCCGAATTTCGCGCAGGTCTTCGAACGCAATCTGCTCAAAGAACACGACGACACCCATGCCACGCTGGTAATCGAAACGGAATTCAAGCTGGAGAACGACAGTACGCTCTTCTACTTTTATATCATGCCCGGCGATCGCGGATTCGAGAAATTAATCCAGCTGCACCGTAAATCCGGAGGTGGTCGCCCCGGCTGAGGGCGCACGACGGGCACATGGACGCGTTTCCGGAACGAAGTTTACTGATCGCGGACGACGCGTTTTTCGTGCGACATATGATCAAGCGTCATCTGCGCGATATGCAGTTCGGCGATATCTACGAAGCGGACAACGGCGTAGAATTGTTACGTCAATTCGCACTTTATCATCCAGACCTGGTTTTTATGGACATCATCATGGAACAGATGAACGGTTTAATCGCCCTGGACCGTTTAATGGAAAAAAATCCGCACGCGCGGGTGATTGTGGTGTCCGCCGTCGATATTCCCGACTTAATTCGCGAGTGCGTTCACATGGGCGCCTTCGAGTTCATAGTGAAACCTTTTACTCGCGAAAAAATAATCGAGGCCGCCCGTAACGCACTCAGCTAGACGCGGTGCGATCTGGAGACTTATACATTGAAACGCATCCTGGTAGTTGACGACGCCGCGTTCATTCGCATGATGATTAAAGACGCGCTGAAAGATAGTTACGAGATCATCGGCGAAGCGGAGTCGGCCGAAGACGCTATTCGAATATTTCGCGAAAAGCGACCCGACGCGGTAACTATGGACATTTCGCTGCTGGGAGAACTAAACGGCATCGACGCACTTCAGAAAATCAAAGAGATCGACGCCGGCGCCGTCGTGGTGATGGTCAGTTCGATGGGTGAAGAGGAGTACGTGCGACGCTCCATCGATCTGGGCGCGAGCGAGTTCATCGTAAAACCCTTCTCGAAAGACACAATTCGCGAAACGCTGAAGAATATAACGGGGGGCTGAATGGAAATCCTGAGCCGACACCACGACATTATTCTCGACAGCGTCATTAGAACCTTCGATGTGCAGGCCGACGTCCAGCTGCAGCGTACGCACGAAGCGCCCTCGAATACGCCGGGACCCGACGCCCTTGCAATCAGCCTGTCCATCGAAGGCGGGCTCCAGGGTTATATCGCCATCGCCCTCGAAGCGGACGTCGCTCTCGACATCGCCCGGCGGGTGCTTTCCCGGGCCCTCGAATGCGACTTCGACCCCTCCGAAATCGACGAAGGGCTGCGGGCGAATACCGTCGGCGAACTTTTGAATTTTATTATTGGTGATATCGTCGCACAGATGCAAAACGAGCGCAGTTCGATGATTAAGGTTCCGCAGGTTAAAATATATGCGGATTTGATTGACGAAGCGACGAGTCGAACGAATCATATCGCCCTCGCCGGCCCCGAGTGGACGGTGCGTATTCTGTACGCATTCGAGCTGACTTGAGCCCGAGACGATTCAGAAAAATCTCCAAACGGAATCCTTATGACAACAGCGAACAAAAAAGTGCTCATCATGGAGGACGCCGTATTCATCCGGGCCATGGAACGTCGTTTTCTCGAAAGCGCCGGGTACGAAATCGTCGGTGAGACGAATTCAGAAGCGGAATGTGTGGACCTCTATAAGAAATTTCGCCCGGATCTGCTGATCGCCGACCTGGCGCTGGCGGAAGGTACCGGCGGCGGCGCGATCGAGAGCATTAAACAATTCGATCCGGCCTTAAAGTACATCGTCGTAACCTCGTACGCCGACCAGATCAGCGAAGAGATGCGCGGTCAGGCCCTCGCGGTTCTGATTAAACCTTTCAGCGAAAGCGAGTTCGCTGCGGCGTTACAAGCTTAGGTCGGCTTCGCCTCCAAGCCTCTCCGTGTATTTAAAATGAATCAAAACTACTCCAGCATCTGGTTTCGCACCCTCGTCTATCTGGGCTCCGCCTTCCTGGTGTTTTTGATCGTCATCGTAGCCATGCTCTGGTTCGTCGGCGGCGAAAGCAGCGCATCGAAGGTCCTCGTCGCCGACGCCAAACGGCTGGCCGCATTAGAAGAAGAGTGGATCCGCAAAGCGGAAGACGCGCAGGAGCTGGGTCCGGCCGCTTTGCAGGACTTCATCAAGGAACGCAGGGAATCCGCCAGGGCCCGGCGGGCGCTGGCGCAGCGAATCGAAGCATTAGAGATCAAACCGAAGAACGGTAAGAATCAGCAGGACATTCGCAAAGGCGTTGAGAACGGCTACGCCGCATTGCGTCAAATGGCCCCCGGACCGGATCCATTCGGCGACGAACTGGACCGTGCCAAGCGCAACGTAATTTTCGCCTTCCTGATCGCTTTCGGGGCGCTGGCGGGCATCGTCGTGATTCTGTTTCGGATGATCGTGGGTCCGCTCGAAACCATCGTGCGAAACGCGCGGCGGGTTTCCGAAGGCGAACTGGATATCAAATTCCACTTACAGAGCGACGACGAACTGGGCCAGCTTTCGCGGGTCATGGACAGTCTCACGACCAATTTTCGCGAATTGCTGACCCTCATGCAGAGTTCCTGCGCGACCGGCCTGGGCCTGACCGAAGAGCTGGCCGCGAAAAGCGAAGACGCCGGGTCAGGGGAACGCGGCGAAACTCTGAAAAAACTAAAAGACGTCTTCTCGAAGATGCGCGAAATCACGGAGTATTTTCGGCAGGGCTGAAGCGCGCCTGCGAAATTCTAAACCGCTATGGATATTCGCGGCAACCTTTCCTATCGCCTGTTCTATTTTATTCCTTCGTTCGTGATTCTGGGCGTGTGGGGATCGTACATGGTCCTCTCGGACCGATTCTATTTATTCACCCAGCACTGGACTTTAAGCCTTACCATGGTCTTTGGTTCGTTCATCGCCGGCGCGACCTCCGAAGGCGGCGGCGCCGTGGCGTTTCCGGTATTCACGAAAGTGCTTGCGATTCCGCCGAATATCGCGCGGACCTTCGCGCTGGCCATTCAAACAGTCGGGATGGGCGCGGCATCGCTCGTGATCCTGAACTATCGCGTGCCGATCGTGAAACGCGCGATTCTGTTTTCGTCCCTGGGCGGGGCGGGCGGCATAATCTTCGGCACCTTTTACGTGGCGCCGCACATGGTGCCCGCTTATTCCAAAATCGCTTTTACGATTATCACCCTGGCCTTCGGTTTCGTGCTGGTGCTCGAAAACCGCTACCATAAAGGCACGAATCGTTTTCAGGATATCCAGTACGAAAATCACGCCGCGACCGCTTCGCTTTTAATGGGCGTGGGTTTTCTGGGCGGCATCTTTACGTCAATCGTCGGCACGGGGCTGGACTTCCTGACCTTCTCGCTGTTAGTCTTGTACTTTAACGTTTCGGAGAAAGTGGCCACTCCCACCTCTGTCGTATTAATGGCGATCAATTCAGCGGTCGGATTCACGCTACAACATTTCGCCCTGGATAATTTCGCGGGCGCCACTTTCGATTACTGGCTGGTCTGCGTACCCATCGTGATCTTCGGCGCGCCATTAGGCGCCTTCGTCTGCGCGGGCATTTCACGCGAACGCATCGTGGTGATGTTGATTTTTCTGATACTCGTCGAATTCATATCCACCCTGCTAATCGTAAAATTCGACTCGTTCAGCACAGTGCTCGCCCCGGTACTCTTCTTCGCGTTGGTCGGAATCTTTTATCTCCTGCACCGCGCCCGCGAGCTCAAGCTGCGTCAGACAGAGAACAGACAGGTCGCCGCCGGAAATGCGGACGGTCCGGACAAATGAGCTTTCTCGATTTTCTGGAGTCGAACGGCGGCCTGGCCTTCCTGCATTTTTTGCAGGCGGTCCTGTTTTTAATGATGATCTATATTCTCTCGGCGGAGTACATCCGAACGAGAAACTCGGACCTGATTTTTAAACTGACGGCCTGCAGCAGCATCACGATTATCAACATCGCAACCGTAATCGCCTACGGCCTCCTGATCTTTTACGATATCGAAGCGCCGCAATCCTTTTTCCCGCTCGCCTTAAACAGTATCTTCGTAATCGTCGTGCTGGCGCTCGCGCACGCCTTTATCTACGAATTCATTTCGAGGAAAGAGGTCTTTCAGACTTTCTTCTGGACCAATATAACGGGAATTATTATCGCTTATCCCCCCATTCAGGTCCGCTGGTTGGCCACCTACAAAGAAGGCATGCTGTTTGAGACGTCCAATTTCCAGCTGGCCTTCTCGATCTATTTCATTATCGTTCTGAGTTATATCATTTATTTGAACGCGATTCATCGTAAGAAGTACCGCCTGCGGCTCTCCATCGCGTTTTTTTCGATCATCGTAGTCCAGCTCTGCAATATCTACGGCGTCTACACGGGCGGCCTGAGCGGAGCGATCGGGGTGATTCGCTCCGCGGCGCCCTTGCTGGTTCCAATCATGTTCGGCAGCGTCGTGTTTAAAGAATTGATCGCGAACAATGTTCGGATGACTTCGCAGCTCAAAGACACCTTTTCCACGCAACAGAAGCTGGTCGACGAATTGGAAAGCATGAGTCATCAGCTCGACTCGCTCTCGGAGAAAATCTTCGAAAAATCCTACGACTCCTGGAGCAGACTCACGGACATTAAAGAACTCGCGGACGTCGAAAAAAACCACGACCTCGACCAGCATATCCGCATGCACAGCCGCGACATCGAAGAAGTGGCCGGTTTAACCGAGAATTTGCGCAATCTAATCGAAAATGTAAACGACAAGACCGAGCACCTCAGCCGCAGCTCGGCGCGAATCAGTTATATTAATCAAAGCAGTTAGACACGCGATATTGAACACCCCGAATATATATACCAGGGGAACTACGGAGAACAACAATGTCCAAAAAAATCTTAGTCATAGACGACTCCGACTTTATTCGAAAAGTAGTCGTCTCTTCGGTTAAAAAAGCCGGTTTCGATCCGATCGAAGCGCGCAACGGCAACGAAGGCATGGACGCAACGCGTGATAATGAATTATCGTTAATCATCTGCGACGTGAATATGGAAGGCATGACCGGCCTGGAATTCGTCGGCAAGCTGCGCGAAATGGACGGTAAATCCCATTTGCCGGTGGTTATGCTGACGACCGAATCAGGCAAAGATCACGAAGACGACATCAAAAGCCAGGGCATCAAGGCGTGGTTGGAAAAACCTTTTCGCCAGGACGTTCTGCTCGACACGATCCAGCAACACATCCTCTGAGCGAAGTTTCGCGCGCGCCGCTTGCGAGAACGAAATTGCAAAACCAGGAAATCAACATACTGTTGCTGGAAGACGATCCGATGGCGGTCGATCTGATCCGACACAATCTGCTCCGCGAGTACCCCGACGAAGCCGACGGCCTGGTATTCAGCATTCGCGCGTTGGGCCGGCTCTCGGCGGGCATGTCTTATATTCAAAGCGACGTCGTCGACGCGCTGATTCTCGATCTGGGCCTGCCGGACAGCGACGGCCTGGAAACCTTTATTCAGGTCGCCACCCGCAAGCTGGACGTACCGGTAGTCGTGCACACCTCCAACCGCGACCTGGAAACCGAGCGGCGTTGTATGGCCCTGGGCGCGCAGGACTATATTACAAAAGGCAGCGTAACCGGGCGGGAACTGCGGCGCCGCGTCCGCGCCGCCGTCGTTCGCCATCGCTTCGCACGCTCGCTGCACGATACCGTGCATCGCGTTTCGGCGGAAGCGAGCATTGTGCTGGTCGACGAAGACCCGCGCCGACACCCCGCAATCGAAGACTACGTACGCCGCACCGGCATTCAGATGCGCGGAATCCGCGAGCCGGCCGCCGCCGTCGATTTGATCCGCAGCTGGGCTCCGCGGGTGGTGCTCGTAAATCGTTCGCCGGAGGGCTTCGACGCTCTGGGTTTCATTCGTGAGCTCCGCTCCGCTCCGGACCTGGTCGAGATTCCGATCATATTACTCACCCCGGATTACGACGAATCGACGCTCCAACAGGCAACGGAATGCGGAGTCGAAGAAATTCTCATGGCGCCGGTTCAGTTGCGGGAGCTGCACACACGGCTCACGACCCTCCTGACCATTCGCAATCAGAGCTTTCGCATCGGCCGGCTGCGCCAGGAACTCGTCTACTGCCAGCAGATGATCGCTTCCTATTTCGGGCAAAAGCATATCGATCAGCTGAAGTCGCAATTCTTACAGGAAAACCGGAAGCCGGCGCTCGCCGACGCGCTGCCCGCGCACGAGGCGGAGATGACTCTGCTGCGCGTGGATATGAGCGACGGCTTTGAAGCGATGATGGCCGAAGATGCGCAGAATTCCGCCGGCATTCTCAGCAGCGTACTCAACGATATGATGGAGATGGCGATCTCTTCGGGCGGTTCCATCGCCGAAATCAGCGGCGAAGGCATGCTGGCCGCCTTCGGTTATCCGGACGGCGACGCGGCGGGCCCGGCCCAGGCGACGCATTGCGCGATCAAACTCATCCAGTACTTCGACATGTTCGTCGATCCGGACCTGACTCCCTTTCGGTCCGGCAAAACCTTTTCTTATTCGATCGGCGTCGCCACCAGCCGGCTGCGCGCCGCGGTGGCCGGCTCGTTCCGCCGGCGTGAACTGACTTTCATTGGCGACGCGGTTACTGTCACCCGGGAATTGATCGCGCTTGTGCGGGCCAATCGAAGCGCGGGCGGCCCCCTCTGCCTGGTCGATCAGAGAACCCACGATGTCGCCGCGGCCGCAACGGCCTTCGCCGACGAAAGCCTGAGCGCCCCGCGCGGAACGGCGTACGCGCCGAAAAGCATCTTGAACTGAGAGTCGGGGGCGAGGAACGCTGCCCTATGCAAAACGAGGCTCCGAATCCCTACAGCACCCCCGGCGCGGCTACGACTCCCCGGACTGAGTTCGACGCCCGGAGCGAAAAGGCTGCGGCGCGACCCTACGGTTTCTGGCTGAGTACCCTATTCGCGCTTTTGGTGATCGTCGCCTGGGGCGTTCTGCAGTCTCTCGTACTCATCGCCTACGTTCAATATACGGACGGCGAGTTTTCGCCGGACGCGGTCGAGGCGCTGACTCTGGACGGATTCTTTCTGGGCGTCGTGACCGTGACCACCGCTCCCGCGGCGATCGCCTTTACTCTATTCTTCGTATGGACCCGGGGCCTGGATTTTCGCGAGTATCTGGCGCTGCACCCGGCTTCGATGAAAACGATTCTATTCTGGTGCGCGGTCGGCATCGCCGCAGCCCTGGCGGCCGACTATGTAAAATATATCTTCGGTTTTCCGGTCGTCTCGACCTTCATCGAAGAAAGCTATCGCACGGCGGGTTCGATGCTGCTCTTCGCGACGGCGATCGTCGTGATGGCTCCGCTCTGGGAAGAGGTCTTATTCCGCGGCTTCGTCTTCGCCGGCTACGAACGCTCGCCGGTCGGAGCGGCAGGCGCGATTCTGATACCGGCGCTGGTCTGGGCCGCCATTCATCTGCAGTATGAGATGCATGATATCGCGACGATCTTCTTTCTGGGCATCGTGATCGGCGTCGCCCGCTGGCGCACCCGATCGCTGTACGTACCGATCGCCATTCATCTCGTGTTGAACGCCATCGCTCTCGCTTCGGTCGCGATGACCCTCGACGCGTAAGCGTTGACTATTAATGCGTGAAGCCATGCAGCCCCGGCTCTTTTTATTCGGCGGTCCGAACGGCGCGGGCAAAACGACCGTCGCCACCCGGGTATTGCGCTCGGTCGGCTGCTCGGAATTCGTAAACGCCGATTCGATCGCCTCGGGCCTGTCGCCGCTGAATCAGGACGCGGTGGCGCTGGAGGCCGGGCGCATTATGCTCGATCGTATGCACGCTCTGGCGACAGCCCGGCGGGATTTCGCTTTCGAATCAACGCTCGCCAGCCGGAGCTTCACGGCGATCATTCGCGACTGCAAACGCAAAGGCTACCGCTTTCACCTCGTGTACATCTGGCTGCGCAGCGTGGATCTGGCGCGCCGGCGGGTTCAGGCCCGGGTCGCGGCGGGGGGCCATTCGATTCCCCCGCTCACGATTGAACGGCGCTACCAGCGCGGACTGTGGAATCTATTCTCGTTGTACCTGCCGCTGGCGGACAGTTTTCTCGCTTTCGACAATTCCACGCCCGGAATCCGTCCGATCGCCGAACGCACGGATCCCGGGCAGCAGCTCAGGGTTTTTGATGGACAAACCTGGCGGCGCATCGTTACTCTGGGAGCAGGCGTGGAGCACTGATCCACGAAGATCGTTTGATTATGTCGTCTCCTGAATTCAGAGAAAATAATGCTCCGGATCCGGATCAAACGCCAGGCGGGTTCTCCGGTGATGCGAGCGAGCTGCACGCGACGATTCAGTCGGCCGCCCGGGAGGCCGTACGCGACAGCCTCGAAACCCACCGACGCCTGGGCCGTAAGATCGCAGTTCAGCAACCCGGCGAGACCGTGATTGTCGACTCGGTCGAAAACCTCATCTCTGAAAACGAACAGACCCCGCCCCACGTGGCCTGATGATCCAGGGCCGCCCGCCGATACACGAGCAGGCAGCCCTGCACTCCACCAACGATCACGCGATCGCGCGCCCTGTTGAGTCCTTCGCGTCGCACACATTCGCGCGATATTATCGATACTCGCGAAAGATTCGGCGCACCCATTCCGTTCCGGGTTTTTCCTGCCAGCGATCGCGCCAGGCTTCCAGCGCCGGCCGCGCCCGCTCCGGGATTGCAAACGAAAGCTGCTCTGGCAATACCAGCGGGAAAAGCAACGCCGCGGCGGTCAAATCCGCCAGACTGAAGCGATCCCCGCAAAGATATCCGGTGGCGGACGTGCGCTTCACGATTCGCTCCAGCGCCGCCGAAAGCGCGGCCTCTCCGCGCGCCGCGCTCCCGGCGTTGATGTCGTCCAGCTTGCGCAGCATCGGACACATCACGGGCATCGCCGCCGCATAAAACCAGCGCTTCGCGCGCGCTTGCTGAATCGCAAACAGCGCACCCACGGCGCCGCGATCGTGTTCAAATAGAAAGTGAAACAACGCCCGGCGATGGTCGCCGCCGATGCGCTCATCGAACCAGGCGCATTCCTGAAGAGCCTCCGCGCGCTCGTCGGGCGGCGCCGGTAAAAGCGGTCGCTCTGGATACGCGCGATCGACGAACTCGCCGATCGCAGTCGCACCGGCGACGACCTTATTACTCTGGCCGTCGATCAGTACCGGAGTCGAGGTTTGCCCCGAAACGGCGCGCATGGGTTTGAAGTGCATGCCCGGCGCGAATGTGACGCGCTCATAGGTCACGCCTTTGTAGTCGAGAATCCAGCGGGCCTTTTCGTTGAAATGTGAAAACCAGAATTGATAGAGTCGCGAAGGTGCTTGTTTGTTCATCGCTTCGCCACCCTGCGTGTCGCGTATTAAGACTGTAAATATTAGAGTCAACATATTTTACTTTGTCCGGAGGCCGGGCCGGGCCAGCGGATGCCCTGGTATCGTCCTGCGATCAACGTCGCCGGCTATCATTCACACTCGAATCTGGGATCTGGTGTTTCGCACGTTTGGCCGGCCGAACGAAACGAATGTACTGCAGCCCAAAGGCGTGGAAGGGCTTCGGCTTTCGCGTGGATTTCTCGGGGAGCTTTTGTATCCATTGCGCGAATATGCGAAATTGATGCAGGACTGGAACGCGGGCGAAGCTAAACGATCGGCGTAAACCGATTCAGGGAACAACACGGCCACTGAGCCGCCAACGTTTTAAAGTCGACAGAGCTTCGGCCAGTGCGAATACCTGGCAAAGTTTAACACCCTGTCGCAGTCCTATGTTCCTGTTTCGTATTCTGAATCGCATGAAGCTCAAAACCCGGCTGGTGGTCGCCCTCTGCACCACTGTCATCCCACTTTTGACGCTCGGCGCGCTCGCCGCGGTGACCCAGAATCGGGCGATCGAATTCGGGACTCAGGAGATTCGCGGGCTGCGCTACAATCGCGAGCTATTCGAAGTCGCCCTGAGCTTTCATCAGTTTCGTCGCGATGATACAGCGCTGCAGTCCGCGATAAAGTCCATGGACCGCACGGATCAGGAATTGGGTGATGCGCTGGGCACGGAAGATCGCTGGCCGCAAATCAAGCAGCGTATTGCGAACGCGAGGTCCCGGCGCGACGCGAGAGCCGTACGTTCGCAAATCCAGGAATTGAACGACTATGTCGGAGACACTTCCAATCTAATTCTCGATCCGGACATCGATTCTTACTATCTGATGGATCTGACGCTTCTGCGAATACCGCGGCTTTTGATGGCCGCGGCCAGTACCAGAGCCTGGCTCTATGAAGGGCCGCGAAATGCGGCGGCGGGCGCAAAGATCTCGGAGATAATCCAGAACACCGGCCGGGTAAGTCTGCAGCTTGAACAATTCCGCTCGAATTTAAAACGTGCGATCGAATTCAACCCGGAACTGGCGGAACTCGGCGAGGTGGCGAAACTCGAAGCGGCGCGCTATTATACAGGCGCGCTTTCTGAAACGAGAATTAGAAGGGTCCGATTCGCACCGCAGCTACTGTCCGAAATGCGCGCGGCGGATCAGGAACTCCTTGTCGAGATGCAATCCGCCTATGCCCGCTTGAGCATTGCCCAGGAGCAGCTTCTGAATGATCGGGTCGGTCTATTCCGTATTGAACAGGTCCTTTCTCTCTCGGTAGTCGGCATACTCGCGGTGCTTTCTTTTTTTATTCTGACAAGCGTAATGCAAAGCATGATGCGCCCCCTGCAATCTTTTGCGGATTATCTACAAAAGCTGGCGAACGGCGACTTTACGGCCGCAATGGATACGCCGACAGATCGCCATGAAATGGCGACGCTTGCACTCGCGCTAAACAAACTTCGGGACGACCTGCGCCGCATCATTCTGCTGATCAAAGAGCGCGCCGCGCAGACCCAGAAGATCGCGCAGGAATTGCAGAATTCTCTCGACGCCTTCGCGGAATTAACCGGCAACCAGGCTTCGACAACGGAAGAATCATCCGCCGCGATTGAAGAGTTAATTTCTTCGATTGAAAACGTCTCCCGATTCGCGCTGCGCCAGAATGAAAGCACCGAAAGAGCGGAACAGACCCTGGTCGACCTGTCTTCCAGCACGGCGCTGGTAGAATCGAATATGACCGATTTGAGTCTGGAAGCGCGCGAATCGGCCGAACGAGCGGGAAGCGCCGTCCATGTCGGCATGGAACTCCGGGAGGCGATGGCGAAGATCCGCGATACTTCCAACGAAATCATACACATTCTGAAAACCATCGATGAAATATCCGATCGCACCAATTTGCTGGCGCTGAACGCCAGCATCGAAGCGGCGCGGGCGGGCGAACACGGCCGCGGATTCGCGGTTGTCGCCAGCGAAATCTCGCGACTGGCGGAGCAAACCGCCAGCAACACCCGCAGCATTCATGAGCTCCTGGGAGCCGCCTCGCAGGCCATTCTGGACGGGGGCGAACGCGTAACGCGGTCGACGCATCTGATGAACGATATCTCGACGGATATTGACAGGCTGTCTTCGGGCACAGGCGAATTGGGAGCGAGAGTCACGGCGGTCAGCGAACAGTCGAGCGCGGTCCGCGCAGGCGTACATGAGCTCGGATCACTTTCGATTGAAATTGTTCAGATGACCGACGAGCAAACGAAAAACAGCCAGGAAATCGGTCAGTCCATAACGGCGATCAGCGTGGGCGCCGACGGGATCCGCGCCGAGAGCGATCGAATCCACCAGCACGTTAGAATGCTCAACCAGATCTCTTCCGAGCTAAACCGCCTGGTTCAGAATTTTTCGGTCTGAAACCCGTACTCTAAATCAACCGTGCGAGATCCGCGATCGAATCCAGGACCCCGTCCGGGCGCACCTGCGAACGCGCCACGAACTCCGGACGGTACTTACCGGTTTTCACGAGAATACCTTTCAGTCCGGCGCGTTGCGCGCCGCCCACGTCGCTGTCGATATCATCGCCGATCATGGCGAGCGCCCCGGCCGGCAGCTTCAGATCCGCGCGGGCCATTTCAAAAAACGACGCTTCGGGTTTGCCGATTACGATCGCTTCTTTGCCGGTCGCGTATTCCAGGCCGGCGATAAACGCGCCGATGTCCAGTCGGAGTCCCGGGCTGCCCCCGTTCGCGTCGCCGCTCGACTGCCAGTAGCGACCTTTGTGCAGAGCGATAATCCGGGCGCCGAAAGTCGTGACCATTTCGAAGAGATGCTGCATGATCTGGTAGTTCCAGCGATCGCCGATATCCCCGATCACGATCGCGTCCGGGTTCGTATGATCCTGACGAAACTCGGCGAAATCGCGCTTGGTATCTTCGCCCAGCAATAGATGACAGGCGGCTTCGGATCCGAATTCGCGTCGCAGATAGAGCGCGGCGGCCTGCGCGGGAGTGAAGATCTCCTCGCGTTCGATGGGCAGATCCAGCGCGCTCAGTTTGCGGTGCAGGGTGTCCAGCGAAGAGGTAGTGGTATTGGTTGTAAAACGACACGGCAGGCCGCGTTCGCGCAAAGCTGCAATCGCCTCCCGACCCCCCGCGATGGCAGCGTCGTCGACGAAAAAGACGCCGTTTAAGTCCAGTAACAGCCCTTCGCACTGGGCCAGGTTTCGGCGAGCCATTTCCATCATAGTGGTCTGAGGATTAATTCTTTTCAGCAGAAGGCAAATCAATTTCGCTGGGTCCGAGGTTCCGTCATGTCCGATGCCGTAGATTCCACCCCCGCTTCCGCCAACGAGTACTCCGGCGGCGCCTTCGATCCCGCGCTTCCCGGAGGACGCGCCGCGGGCGCGCTTACGGTCGCGCCGGGCGGGTTGCGCTTTCGAAGCAGCGGCGGCAAAAGCCTGAGCCTGCCCTTCGATGGGCTACAGGTGAAACCCGGCGGCGCCGCGGGGCGCCTGTTCTTTTTTACGCATCCCGCACAACCGGGCCGCACGCTGCACTCCGCCGACCCGGCGATTCTTAAAGATCCACAGTTGTCCGCCCGCCCCGATCTGGAACGCCAGCTCGCCGCTTTGCGTCGCAAGCGCGGCGGTCGCTGGCTGTCCGTGGCCGCCGTCGTCACGGTCATTGTGCTCGGTCTGTACGCGCTGAGCTTCTTAAAGGATCCCCTCGTTGGAGCGGTCGCCGCGCAGATTCCCATCGAATGGGAAGAACAGCTCGGCGATCTGGCGTTCGCCCAGGTCACAGCGGGCGGGCGCCTGATCGAAAACGAAGCCGTGCTCAAAGAGCTGGCGAAAATTACGGACCCGCTGGTGGAAGCCGTGAACGAGACGACCGAACGGAAATACAATTACCAGTTCCATATCGTGCGCGATCCGGTTCTGAACGCCTTCGCCGTTCCGGGCGGCAAAGTCGTATTACATTCCGGTCTCATTCTCGCGGCGGAAAGCCCTGAAGAAATCGCCGGCGTTCTGGCCCATGAGATCGCGCACGTTACCCGCCAGCACAGCATGCGGCAGCTCGTTTCGACGCTGGGCATGTATTTGCTCGCTCAGGCCTTTCTGGGAGACATGCAGGGGCTGATGGCCGTGCTGCTCGATAACGGTTCGTATCTATTGACCCTTAAGTTTTCGCGCGATCATGAAAGCGACGCGGACGAAGTCGGACTGGAATATATGCGCGCGGCCGGTATCGATCCACAGGGCATGGTCGAGATGTTTCGCAAACTGCAGGCCGCTCACGAGGAAATGAACAAAGAGATGAGCGGCGAAATCGAAGAAGCCACCGGCGCCGAAGATTTGAGCATGCCCGATTTTCTATCAACGCACCCCGACACCCGGGAGCGAATCGAAGCGATGCAAAAATTGCTTGAACAATCCGAATCGAATAATTCGGCTTACTATCGTTTTCCCCTGGACTTCAAGAAATTCCAAAAAAGAGTCGCACAGAGTTTATGAAATCTGAAATCAAAGGCCAACCTTCGTTCTGTTATATTCACGTCGATCTTGAACCGGGCGAGAGCGTGATCGCCGAATCCGACGCTATGGCCAGCATGGCCGCCGAGCTCGACATGGAGACCTCGTTTAACGGCGGCTTCTTCTCCGGTTTGATCAAAAAATTTCTCGGCGGCGAGTCTTTGTTCATTAACAAATTCACGAACAACACCGATTCGAGCAAACGCGTAACCCTGGTACAGGCCACACCCGGCGAAGTTCGCGAAGTCCAGCTCAACGACAGCGATCCCGGCATTTGCCTGCAGCCGGGCGCCTATGTTTGTTCCACTCCCGGCGTGAAGCTGGGGATTAAGTGGGCGGGCTTCGGCTCGTTCATCGGCCGCGAAGGATTGTTCAAGCTAATGATCACCGGGAGCGGCACACTGTGGTACGGCGCCTACGGCGGACTCTTCGAACGCGAAATTGACGGCGAATTCATCGTCGATACGGCGCACCTGGTCGCGTATCAACCTTCGATGAAATTAAAGGTCCAGCTCGCGGGCGGCATCATCGCCAGCTTTCTGGGCGGCGAAGGGCTCGTAACCCGCGTCGAAGGCAAAGGCAAAATCACCCTGCAGAGTCGCAGCCTGAGCGGCCTCGCGGGCTGGGTGAATCCCCGACTGTAATTATAAAGGAACCACGAGACTATGGACGTAACGATTGAACACAGCCCGGGCAACGCCGCCGCGCGCTTAAAAATGAGCAACGGCGAAAGCGTCACGGCCGAAGCCGGCGCAATGATCGCCATGAGCGGCAACGTCAACATCGAGACCAGCACCTATCAAAAAGGCAAAGGCGGCGTGCTCAAAGCGCTCAAGCGCATGATCGCCGGCGAAAGCTTCTTTTTGAATCATTTCACCGCTTCCGCCGACGGCGACGAAGTCTGGGTCAGCCCGGTACTCGCCGGCGATTTGCTTTCGCATCAGCTGAACGGCGAAACCCTGATCGTCCAGAGCGGCAGCTTTCTGGCCGCTGAGAAATCCATTCAAATGGATATGGACTGGCAGGGTTTCAAGTCGGTATTCTCGGGCGAGTCCATGTTCTGGCTGAAGATGAGCGGCGCGGGCAAAATCGTGCTGAGCGCTTTCGGCGCCATCTATCCGATCGAAGTGGACGGAGCATATATCGTGGATTCCGGTCACATCGTCGCTTTCGACGAGACTCTGAATTTTACGATTTCAAAAGCCGGCAAGTCCTGGATCGGTTCGTTTCTCGGCGGCGAAGGCCTGATCACGCGCTTCGAAGGCAAAGGCACGGTCTGGTGCCAGTCGCACAACGCGAGTTCCTTCGGGGCGGCGCTCGGGCCGAAACTCAGGCCCCGCTGAATTTCGAGTTCCCGTCGGTTTTGTATTCATCCCTGGCGGACGACCTGCGATCCCGAACCACTAAAGCAATATTTCGAGCACAGCATTATGGATAAAACGAAAACCGATTACGAATACCGCATGGACTGCAAACCCGATTTCAGCATGACCTGGGTTACGATTCCCGCGGACCAGACACTGAAAGTCGAAGCGTCCGCCATGGCCGCCATGGACACCAACATCAAAATGAAAACGAAGATGCGCGGCGGCTTCAGTCGTTTCCTCACCGGCGAATCTCTCTTTATCAACGAGTTCACCGCCGAGAACGGCCCCGGCGAAATCGCGGTCGCGCCCGGCGCTCCCGGCGACTTAGAACACATTTATTTAGAATCCGGCGAAACGATCTTTTTGCAAAACTCGGCCTACGTCGCCTCCGGGATGAACGTCAACGTCGAAAGCAAGTGGCAGGGAATGATCAAAGGATTTTTCTCCGGCGAATCGCTGTTTTTGATTCGCTGCTCCGGGCCCGGCGATCTGTGGTTCAATACCTACGGCGGCATGATCGAACTGGACGTGGACGGACAATACGTGGTCGATACCGGTCACATCGTCGCCTTCACCGACGGCCTGGAATACAACGTCACGAAAGTCGGCGGCTATAAATCCCTCTTCTTATCCGGCGAGGGTTTCGTGGCCCGTTTCTCCGGCAAAGGCAAGCTCTGGATTCAAACGCGTCAGGTTCCATCGTTTTCGGCCTGGCTGTATCCCTTCCGTCCCGTGAAGAATCGCGGCAGCTAAACTCACCTCAATCACATCGCTTCGCTTCGGCCCCGCGGCACCCCCGGCCGCTGGCGGAAGCTCAGGTTATTATTATGTCACAAACACTCGCAGTTAAAAAACCCATCGCGTACGAAAACTATCCGGAACGCGTCTACGTCTCGCCTTCGGCGATTCACGGGCGCGGCCTCTTCGCCCGGATCGCGCTCAAGGCCGGCGACTATATCGGCAGCTACGAAGGCCCGGCTGCGCAGCGCAACGGTTCGCACGTGCTCTGGGCGGAAACCGAAGAAGGCGAAACGGTCGGCATTTCCGGGCGCAATTCGCTGCGCTTCACGAATCATTCGCTGAGTCCGAATGCGGAATTCGAAGGCTTCGATCTCTACGCGACCGATTCGATCGACGTCGATCAGGAAATCACCGTACATTACGGTGACGACTGGCTGGAAATCGCGTAAAGCGGCTTCGCGACGCCGGCGGGAGAATCGCTCGAAATTCGACGGTGGAAACGAAGCCGTCTTGAATGAATCAGTCCGCCTGCAACGCGGCATCGATCGATTCGTAAAACTGGATCCCGCCCTGCTTGACGACGGTTTCGAGCACTTTCAGCAGACCTGGACGCAATCCACAAACTCCCACCCGGGTGACCGGGTCGCCGCCGACTTCGTTCTGGACTTTGAATAACATCGCAATCGCCGAAGAATCGATAAAGGCGGTCGGTGTAAAATCGAAAAGAATGCGCGCGGGCCGTTCGGCGACCAGGCTCATTACGTCCGCCCTTAGCTCCGGAACGTGGAACATTGTCAATTCCTGAGCCAGAATGTGAACAATCGCGAGGCCGTCTCCCCGGCGTTCGATCTGAAAATCGTTGTCCGCTGTTTCACTCATGGCCGACTCGCTCCGACTGTCGTCAGTAAGACGAATCTTATTCCGATACGCCAGCCCGAAATTAGATTTCTTACTGATTTATCACGAGTCGATTCCGCGGTCATGGGAAAGGCCGTCGAAACGGCGCTCAGACGGCAGGAGAGATTTTTCTGGCGCGGGCCGGCTGCAGAAAAAACCTGACGAAGTCCGTATGAATCCCGTGCAAAAAATTCTAAAACTGTTTCGAACCCACTCCATTCAGGCCGGCCAGGTTCTGCCGAAAGCCCATCTGACCGAAGAGCTGCAGAGCTGGAGCCCCGCCGAGAAAGCTCAGATGCGAAACGCCTGGCACGCCCTCGTAGGAGAGGGCTTACTGGCGGAAGGTCATCCCGAGGGCCCGACGCTCACAGAGAAGGGCGCGGCCGCCGTGGCCAATCTGCCCGAATAGTCGGCGCCACTGTCACAGCTTTTTCATCCGAGCGCCGGGAATAATTCGCGGCGCTTATATGAAAAAGCCACGAGTCTGTAAAGATTTTCGTCGAATATAGCTATATGGATCAGGCAGAGAATATACGGACCGGTCCCGACGCCGCCCTGGCGCCCGTGTATCGAAAAATCGACAGACTGAACGACACGATGGCCGCGATCAACGACATCGCGGCGGACGCGAATCGTTCCATCAAGCACGGCCGCTTTCATGAGCTGAGCCGGCACCAATCTCGCGTGAGCGAACTCGCCCGGAGTCTGGCTCAATCGGACCGGAGAGACGCCGACGCCCGGTCAGCCTGATTTCGCGCCGTATAATCGCCGGCGATAGCTTCGCTCGCGCCCGCCAGCCATTAAACGGCGGCCCGCACCGATCGCATCGATATCGACCCGTTTTGAATTCCCGTGCAGGGAAAATCGATGCGATCGCTCTCTCCGATCATTCCCAGAAAATTCAAAAACGGAATATAGTGGTCCGCGGTCGGAACCGAACGCCGGCCCGCGTCGCCGAATTGATCCGGCTCAAGCAAGCGCTCGATATTCGCGCGCATTGAAGCGGGCGACTCACCGGGAGCTCCGATTCGCTCGAGAATCTCCGCGACCGCCGCATCGAAATCCTGCGCCCAGGCTAATGCCGGCGCGGCCGGATCGAAATCGATTTCGCGCAAATTGTGAACGATATTACCGCTCGTCAAAAGCAGCACGCCCTGATCGCGTAACGAGACGAAGAGATCGTACGGGTCCTGGCCCTGTCCGTCGTCGCCTTCCGGAGCTTCCGTCAGAATTCGCCCGAGCCGCAGTTGCTCTTCCGGCGACGCGTGCATATCGTAACTGATCTGAACAACCGGCACGTCGGCCTCAGGAAACATGTGTACCAGGATGGACCAGACTCCGTGATCCAGAGCGCGCTGCTCGTCTTCGGCGACGGCGAACCCGGCGGACGCGAAGCGTCGCTGAAGATGTCGTGCGAGTCCGGGATCACCGGGAGAATCGTAGCGGACCTGAGAAAGCGCGTCCGGAAAACCGAAAAAGTCGTAGAGCACGCCCGGCCGGCTCGCGCTCGTTACCGCCAGTCCGTCGCGGGTGGCCCAGTGCGCCGAAACGATTAGCACGGCCCGCACCTGCGGCTTCAGCCCGGCGCCCAGCTGTCGCCAGGCGCGCGTATAATCGTTATCGGCCAGAGCGTTCATGGGATTGCCGTGACCGATGAAAATCGCGGGCAGGGTCGACGCGCTCATGGGCCCCTTTCCGCCACTTCGGAGATATTATAACTCATACGGATACATTAATACGAAGCCGGCGGCGCGGCAAGTCGTGCGAACCGCAAATTCAGGGTTTATTGCACAGCCGGAAGATACCCGGGCAATCCGCCGGACCGGCGACGAAAGATCAGAGCGAACGCAGATAAGTAATCAGCGCGCGGTGCTCTTCCTGCTGGGGCACCACGTTTTCCAGATAGTCGATGGTCGACGAAACCCAGGCGGGGTCGTCTTCGCTTTCGCGCGCGATATAGACTCGCCGGATATTGGTGAGCGGCCGCACTTCCAGATAGCGATCGAATTTATCGTAGAAGAGCATGTCGCCGACCTGGTCGGGATTAAATTTCACGGTGTTGAGTGCGAGCATCACTTCGTCGAGCCAGATCAGGCCTTTGAAATTACGTTCCACATAGTCGACGGCCTTCTGCACCCGGGCCGGCACGACCAGCTCTTTCTCGCGCGGACCCTTAATGACCTTCGAACGTTTACGGCGCTTGCTGGATTTTTTGGCGGCGCCTGGCGCGCCGCTCTCAGGCGCTTCATCGTCCGCAGCGGCCTCAGCGTCGTCGCTGCGACGACCGGCGGGAATTTCGCCCAGGCCGAAGAGATTGCGAAAGAACATCACGAGTCTGGCGATGATGCCCATACCGGCCCGCTCTTTACGCAGGCGTTCTTTTTCCTGTTCGTCTTCCCATTCGCGAATCGCGCGGGAAAGGGCGATTTGTTCGTCGACGACGCCTTCCGGAGTGACGCCTTCGGTTACGTCGATCAAAAGATCGTATACGCCTTTACTCAGACCGTTGCTGCGACAAAAGAGCTGAATATAATTCCGGCGATTGGGAAATCGAATAAAGGCCTGCGGCAGATTCGCGCGAAAAATAAAGTACGCGCCGCGCTTGCCCGGGTCTTCGGCGGAACTGCGACGCTCTTCCATGAAGGCCACGTCTTCAAGGGACTTCATCTTTTCGCAGACGGCTTTAAACAGTTCTTCGCGCGGGATATAGGAGTCCACGGAGGCGTCGGCGACCTCGAAGGTGTCCGGACGCAACAGCACCGGCTCGAATTGCATATTCAGTTTATAGACGGTTTCCTGAGTCACCAGATCGATCAGAAACTCTTTGCGAACTTCGCGCACCGACCTGACGTGCCGGATCAAAGCGGCGTAGCACTGTAAAAAGGTGTCGCTGTCAGTCCACTGGTCGCCCTGAGTGAACGAGGGGTGCTTCTTCAATTCTTCGAGATAACGTTCGTCCTGAGAAACGCCTTTGCCGGAGATCCAGCCGGTTTCCTCCCGCGGCAGCAGCGCGAAGAGAATCTTACGGGCCATCTGCACGTACAGCAGATAGACGTATTCAATTTCGGAACGCGTTTCTTTTACTTTCGCGTCGGGCATCGAGATCAAATCGTTGGCGGCGGGCGCGAGCAGCTGAAAATCCCGGGCCAGCGGAATCAGCAGCGCACGGGGAATGCGGGCCTGGAGCGCTTCTTCGCCGGCCTGCGAAATCTTCGCAAAGGCCGCCAGATCCGAAAGCAGGTCTTCCGTGCGTTTCGCGAGCATCGCAAGCACCGGAATTAGTAGATCGTCGCGGGGTTTGACGTCGTTCGCCAGGAAGCCGTCGAACGACAGATTGCGCAGAGCGGGAATCATCTGATTCAATTCCGCCCGGGTTTCGCCGCCGCTCGCCGACAGATCGCGCAAAAACCGCTGGTTCACCCAGGCGCCGAGCTGGCCTTCCGCTTCCAGTTCCCGCAGCTTGCGGTCGCGCTCGTGGATGTACTCGAGCACGCTGACCACGCTGCCGCGCACGCAGCCCAATTTGACTTTGGCCACCTGGTCGGCTTTCAACGAAGCCGGCCGAATGATCACCGTCTTGCGCGAAAGCCGGCTGCGATCCTCGCTTAGCTTTAGATATTCATAAGTTTCGATGGCCCCGCGTTCTTCGAGCAGCTGCAGGTCTTTTTCGCCGAGGTGCTGGAGCTGTTCGGGATGCGTCAGGGCGAGATGACTCTGCGCGAATAAAAAGAAATTCTCGACGCCTTTCTGAATGGTGGTAATATCTTTAAACGAATGCGGATTGAATTGAATCATGATCGCCTTCAGATTCTCTTCTGAAAGCAGATCTTTGCCCGGCGGAGGTTCGGCTGACCCGGCGTCCGTGGCCACGTAGCCGGATTCGATCCCGCCCGGCGTGGACAGACCTTCCCCGCCGTCAGCGGGAACGCCGGCCCCGGCAGCGCCAGGGATCGGGATGTCTTCGGCGACGTCCGACGGCTCTTGCATTTCGGGGGGCTCCGTGGAATTCATAAAGACGATGCGGGTCGGTACGGAAGCGCGCGGCTCCGCCGGATACATGCTTTAATTATCGGCTACGAGCCGGAGTCAACCAGGCTTTTCCTGCCCGACTGACTCGACCGGCCGGGCCGAAAACACGGAATACCCGATGGAAGCTCCGCTCTGCCCCGACGCGCTACGCGGGATGACGCCGATCGACTCCGGATTCCCCGGCCAGCACTTCAGTGATCTGCACGTCGCCGTTTTCCAGCTGCAAAGCCACGTGATGGTGCCGCCGCTCCCCGTCCAGCTTCAGGATGCGTGGCACCCGGGCCGCGTTGATATAAACCGTTCCGTGCTCCGGATCCCGGATCAACCAGCGACGGTGTCCGCCGCCGCGCAGTTTGTGGTGCATATGCCCGGCCACGACCGCCAGAATACGTTTGCCTTGCGAGCGCGCGTAATCGAGGGCCGCGGCCAGATCGGGATCGCCGAAGTCCCCGGCTTCGGGTCGAAAATCGCAGCCCCAGATCGAGTCGCGATCCGAGCCCAGACCCGCCGGACCGTTGTGTGAGAAAAGAACGATCGGGCCGTCGCATTCATCGAACAGCGAACGCAATCGCGCCTCGGAATCCGCCAGCGTCCCGACGCCGTAACGTTCTTTCAGATACGGAGCGAAGGAAAGCGTGGGACCGCCCATCGAATGCGGCCGGCCCGCGATCAGGTGCACGCGTTCGTCGTCGAACTCCAGATCGTGCCGGCTGTAGCCCGTATAGACGATGGATCCGAGGGCCGCACGCAACTCTTCACACAGCGGGTGCTGGCGCCGGGCGTACTTCTCAATCCACTTTTCATTCTGTCGCAGCTCGCCCATAAACTGGCCGAGACTCACGCCGTCGTGATTGCCGGGCATATAAAAGGCCGGCTTTTCGACGCGCGCCATACGCGCCGCGACCTCGGTGGTGCCGCGATGACTGCGGCCGGGTAAATCGCCGACGAATAAAATCGCGTCGACCTGCGAACGGTTAAAATATTCGACGTCGAAGTCGTCCCACGCCTTGTGAATGTCGCCGATGATCGCCAGATGCATAAGTCGATCGCTACCCCGGGACAGCAGGCCCGCCGCGCGCGAACAGGGAAAGAAAAAAAGGCGGACGATTGGCACGGGGCTGTGCTTTTTTCAAAAGTCGCATATTCAGCGGCCGAATTAAAAAAAGCCTGATTCGTTCCGCTCGTTCAGATCGCTTCGCGGCTTACGATCTCCGCTCCGACCGACCCCGTACTAACGAAACATCATGACCGCCGACTCGCTCTCTTCGTCCGCATCATCTACAGACGCTTCCGGCGCGGACGGCTTCATCGAAGCCGCGGCTCTGAATAAATCTTACGGCGACTACCCCGTGCTGCGCGGCGTGGACTGCCGCATTTCGCGCGGCGAATTCGTGGCGATCATGGGCGATTCCGGTAGCGGCAAAACCACTTTTCTGAATTTACTGGCCGGCCTGGACGTGGCCGACGGCGGCCGCCTGACTGTGGCCGGCGAAGAACCCGCCCGCTATTCCGTCGCCAGACTGGCCGAATACCGGCGACGGGTGATCGCCATGGTATTTCAGGATTTTAATCTGCTGCCGACGCTTTCGGTTCTGGAAAATATTACGCTGCCGGTGCTGCTGCGGGGCGAACGATACACATCGGAGCTCGACGATCGTGCGCGACACTATTTGCAGCGGGTGGGCATGCTCGGCCACGCTGATAAGCTGCCCGAAACTCTGTCCGGCGGCGAAATGCAGCGGGTATCGCTGGCGCGAGCCTTAAATCTACAGCCCCAGCTCCTGCTCGCGGACGAACCCACCGGATCGCTCGATTCGCGCAACAGCCGCGAAGTGCTAGAACTCCTGGGCGAAATCAATCGCGAAAACGAGCTGACCCTCGTGATGGTTACGCATTCGCCGCTGGCCGCCCGGGCCGCCGGCCGCGTTCTCAGTATGAACGACGGCAGCCTTACGGCGAAGAACATCGAGAACAACCGGGCAGCCGATTCATGACGACCGGCTTCGCCGCGATTTTTCGAACGCTGACCTCGCGTTATTATCGCCGGCACGTCGGCCGCTTTCTCTTATGCGTGGCGGGACTCAGCGCAGGCGTCGCCGTCGCGGGCGCGATCAATTTAACGAATTCGCGAGTGATCGAAAGCTTCAGCGATTCGCTGGAAACCCTCGCCGGCAATTCCAATCTGCGCGTATCCGATGATCGCGGCATCGCCCCCGAAGAGCTGGAGCGACTGCGCTTTCTCTGGGACTACGGACAGTTCACGCCCTATGTCCGCCTGGACGGCTCGACGCAACTCGACTCCGGCGAAACTCAGGCGATCGTGCTCTTCGGCTTCGACTTTCTCGGAGCGCGACGCATTCGCGGCCTGGAAACCCGCGAAAAAGCAGGCGCAGAAGCCGAAGCGGCTGGCGGTCCGGCGCCAGGCATTACAAACGACGACGGCCTGCCGGAAATCGTCGTGCCCGCGAACAGCGTACTCGGCGAAACCGGCGACCTTGTAACGATCAATCTGGACGGCCGCCGGCTGCGCTTTCGCATTCAGAATATTCTGGAAAATATCAACGGTCGCCTTCCGCCGCTGAACACGGCCTATATGGACGTCGCCGCCGCACTGCCGCTCGCACCCCGCGGTCTGTTGAGCGGCGTCGATATTCAGGTCGAACCGGAAGCCGTCGCTGAGCTTCGGCCGCGTCTGAGCGCGGCCTTCCCCCGCGCGCAGATTCAAACGCTTTCGGAGCGCAGCAAGATCACGACCGATATGCTCGCCGCCTTTCAGATGAACCTGCAGGCGCTCGGCATCGTCGCGTTGTTGGTAAGCGCCTACCTGGTTTATAACACCATCAACATCTCCGTAATTCAACGCGAGTCGCTGATCGGCAGCCTGCTGAGTCTCGGCGCAGGACCGCGACAAATCTTCGCCGCATTGCTGGCCGAGGGCGTCTGGCTGGGCACGATCGGCGGAGTCATCGGGCTGATCTTCGGTTACGGTCTATCTTTGATCGCGAGCCGCGAAGTCGATCTCACGCTGGAAGCGGTCTTTCGACTGGACGCGCTGCGCAGCGATGCGACGGGCTGGAGCGCGCTTTTGATTTCATTCGGATTGGGCATCGTGTTTTCAGCGCTGGCCGCCTGGCTTCCGGCTTATCGCGGATCGCGTATTCCGGTGGCGAGCTTGCGACGTCCGGGGCGCAGCGAATTTCGACCGCGCGTCCTGTATATCAGCCTGGCGGCCGCCGTACTTTTTCTGGCGTTCTTTGCGGCGTGCTTCGCCCTGGCGCGGCACTGGCAATCGCCGGGTCCGGGATATGGTTCGGTCGCGGCGCTCGTCGGGATACTAAGCGCGCTCGCTCCGCTGGCGATCTGGGCGCTTGCGAAATTCGCGCGCCTGTTTCGTGCAAGCGGTCCCGCCCGGCTGGCCGCCGCCGCGGCGCGTGAACACATTCTCAAACTGGCGGTCGCGGTCGCGGCCCTGGGTATCGCACTGAGTATGGCCGGCGCGGTGAGCGTCATGGTGCATTCGTTTCGCACGACTGTGATCAACTGGCTGAATACAACCGTCGTCGCGGATATCTATATTCGCTCCGATTCGGGCGCGAACCGCCTGGGCGGCGAGCTCGAACCGGAACTTGTGGCGGCCCTGCGCGCGCATCCGCTCGTCGCGCAGGCGCTGACAATCCGCAGCACCGAACGGGTCTTTCGCGGGCAGATGATCCGCCTGGGCGCAAACGAATTCGACATCGCCGCAGAGCGCCGGCCGCTCTCGTTCGTGGACGGCGACATCGGCGACCTGCTGGCGGCGAAAGCGGGGCGGGGCGTCGTCGTGAGCGAGGTCTTCGCCAATCGTTTTAATCTGGGTCGCGGCGATGCGTTTCGGCTGGGCCCGCATGAGCTGAAGATCCACGCGGTCTTTCGCAGCTACGCCTCCGAACGCGGCTATGCATTTATGGATGCGAGCCTCTTCGACGAGCTCTTCGGAGCCCGCAACCCGTCGGGCGTCGCCCTGTATCTGAAAGAACAGGACGCGCGCGGGGGTTCGATTGAAGCGTCTTATGTTTCCGAAGCCATGAGCACGATCGCGACGGATTTTAAGCAATACCCGCTGTCGATCAGCCTGAGTACTGAAATTCGGGGAAAGGCCATCGAGATCTTTAATCAGACCTTTCGACTGACCTATATCCTGCAGATGATCGCGGGCGGGATCGCGGCGCTTTCGGTGATTACGACTCTAACGGGGCTCGCGCTGGAACGCCGCCGGGAGTTCGCGACCCTGCAGGCGCTGGGAGCGCGGCCGCGTCTGGTGGACCGCGCCATGGCCTTCGAGTCGCAGATCATCGCCCTGGCATCGCTCTTGATCGCGTTGCCCGGCAGCGTGTTGTTATCGCTGCTCTTGATTCACGTAATCAATCGCTACAGCTTCGGCTGGACCATCGTTACCGCCGTACCCACCGCGGATCTGCTGACGGCCGCCGGATTGATTACGGCGCTCGCTCTATTGGCGGCGTTGGTGCCGATTCGGCTGATTCGCAAACAAAACATCGCGCGGATTCTCAAACAGGACTGACTCGTGCGCAGGCTACTCGAACACAGCTACCCACAGACGATCGCCGGCCTGATTCGGCGTTGTGTCGCGCTTTCGATACTGCTCGCCCTGCCGCTGTTCGTGGCTCCGACTCCCGGGCTCTCCGAGCAGGCCGCCCGCTTTCGCTACGCCGAACCCGGCTACCGCTTCCAATTTCCGCGGGACCTGCGTCCCCGGAACGGGTATCGTACGAGCTGGTGGTACTACACCGGCCACCTGTATCCCGAAGACGGCGCGAACGCCGCGAAAACTGAATCCCGCGACGCGCGGCACGCCGGCCGGCGTTTCGGCTTTCAGTTCACGATCTTTAAAATCGAAAACGCGCCGAACCCGACCGGAGATTACCGTGCGGGGAACGTTTTCTTTATGGCGCACCTGGCGCTGACCGACGAAGAGAATCGCAAATACTATTTCACCGAACGTTTGCAGCGGCACTTTCCCGGCATGGCGGGCTATGAGGCCGCGAAACGCACGGTCTACGTCGAAAACAACACCCTGCAAATCGGCGACAGCGGTCGCGAGCATCGCATTCGCATGCGCGCCGACGACTTTCGCCTCGATCTCGATTTAACGACTGCGCTGGGGCCGCTGGTACACGGCGAAGACAGCGTCAGCCGCAAGGGCTATGAAGCCCGCGCCGCGTCGCATTATATCTCGATTCCAGATTTAGAAGGTTCGGCCACGCTCAAAATCGGCGAGGATGCGCCCCGCCGGCTGTACGCGAAATCCTGGATGGATATCGAATTCGGCAGCAACGTGCTCTCGAAAACCCAGACCGGCTGGGACTGGCTGCACGTGAGCCTCGAAGACGGACGGCGCTTCATGGTCTTTCGCGTACGCGATTCTTCCGAAGCCGGCCAGGATTTCTATTCCGCGTCCGCCATCGACGCCGCCGGACGCATTCGCCCGGTCGACGCCGGGAGCATTACAATGCGCCCCGGACGCTCATGGACTTCGCCGGCCACTGGCGCGCGCTATCCGGTAGAATGGGAAATTGTCGTCGAGGACACCTTGCTCAAAATCAGGCCCTGGCTCGACGGCCAGGAAGCGCACCCCGAGGAACGCGAAGGTTCGCGGGTATCGTACTGGGAAGGCGCCGTAGACGTTACAGCGCGCCCGGCAGACAACACACGTGGGACGAACGGCGGCGAATCCGATGCGAACGATGAGAAAAGCATTCGCGGCGTCGGCTACGTCGAAATGACCGGCTACTCCCGATCGATGGGTGGTACGATCTAGCATTGCGCAGCACTGCGCAGCTCTTCCTCGCAACGCGGGGGAGAGAAATCTAAAATCTGTTGGACACATTCGCAGAGGTCCCGTTCAACAGACGCCTATGCCGCAGAATCATCCGGACGCCGCCAGCTCAACGCAAACGATCATCGCGACGGCGCCCGGACGCATCTGCCTCTTCGGCGAACACCAGGACTATCTCGGACTGCCGGTCATCGCCATGGCGGTCGACCGCGAGTTTCGTATCGAGTTTACGCCGACTGCCGACGCGAAGCGCGAGTTCACGATTCATACTCCCGACCTGCCGGACACTACTCCGCAGATCCTGGACATTCACGCGCAGAATCCTCGCAGCGACGACGACTACTGCTGGGGTATCGGCCAGACCCTGCTCGAAGAGGGTTTCAGTTTTCCGTACGGCGGCGACGCGGTCTTTCGCTCGAATATTCCCTTTCGCGCCGGCTGCTCGTCTTCGAGCGCCATGTCTGCGGCATGGATGCGACTGCTGCTGGAAATCGGAGAGCACCCGCGCCGCTCCGATTATATCGACGATCCCGAGCGGGTCGCTTACCTGGTCTACAAAGGCGAGAAAGAAAAATTCGCCGGAGCCGGCGGGATGATGGACCAGTACAGCTGCTATCTCGGCGGGCTGCTCTATGTATATCCAGAGGGTTACCCCGGCACGCCCGCTGTCGCTGGAGGGCAGGCCTTCGGAGTCGAAGGGCTCGAACTGGATCTGGACGGCATCATTCTCATCGACTCGGGCCAGCCCAAGGACACCCAGGGGATCCTGTCTTCGGTCGGCGATCGGGCCCGTCAGGCAGTGGCCAGCGCCCGCCAGCACATCGATGGCTTTCAGCTGCCCACCATTTCCCGGGGCGAATACGAGGCCCGCCAGACGGCGGTCCCGGAGCCGCAGCGCACGATCGTGCGGGATCACATCATCAATCGGGACCTGTGCTCGGAGGGCATCGCCATGTTTCGCTCCGGGTCAATCGATGCGGCCCGCCTCGGCGCGATGCTTAACGAAGAGCACCGGATTCTGAGCCAGACTCTGGGCATCGCCACCCCGCTGATCGACGAAATTCAGGAACTCTGTGGTGAAAATGGAGCCCTGGGAGGCAAAATCAACGGTTCCGGAGGCGGCGGGACCCTGTTTTGTTATGCTCCAGAGCCCCAGGGCCGAAAAAAAGTGCTCCAGGTCCTGGCCGATCGCCATATTCGTTATTTTCCTGTGAGGAAATCGGACGGTGCACGCATTTTGCCGGCCTGAATTCAGTACAGCCCGGCACGGTTTCCGTATTGACCCTTGTGTGCACTGCAAAAAGATGGCTTATGCGTTATTCAATCTGGCGAGTCAGCCCTGGTGAAGAGCCTTTTGCACTGACGACGGTCGGAGCGACCCGGGACAGGAAAAGAGCGCTGGCCAAGGCCGAATCCTACAACGAAAGACTGCGGCTCAGCGACCCGCATTCCAAAGATCGCTTTGTAGCCCGGGACGAGAAAGGTCGCGAGCTCAAATCAGCTTCCTGAGCCGCAGCGCGCGCCTGAACTCATGCGCCTTTTCGGGACCCCGCGCGAGTCTTAGATTGCCATGAAGTCTGATCCGGCGGTACGTCGCGTGCACTGGCGGGAAGCCCTGCCGGTGTGGCTGCGGATTGCCGCCCTGAGCTTCGGCGGACCCGCCGGCCAGATCGCGGTCGTACACCGCCTGCTGGTCGAAGAGAAGCGCTGGATCCCCGAAACCCGCTTCCTGCATGCAATGAACTACTGCATGCTCCTTCCAGGACCGGAGGCCCAACAGCTGGTCACCTATATGGGCTGGCTGCTCCAGGGACGTCTCGGCGGTCTGGTCGCCGGCTCTCTCTTCATTTTGCCAGGGCTGATCTCGATTCTGGCTCTGAGCATGCTTTATGTGGGCTTTCAGGACCTGGCCCTCGTCACGGCGCTCTTTTTCGGCCTCAAGCCAGCGGTGATTGCGATCATCGTCCAGGCCGTGCTGCGCATCGGCCGCCGGGTCCTGGGCAATCGCAGCAACGCCTGGCTGGCCGCGGGCGCTTTCGTGGCCATGTTCGTCTTCGCGGTGCCTTTTCCGTACATCGTGATCGCCTCGGCCGGCGTCGGTTTCCTGAGCAGCGTCGCGCGCCAGCGAATCACCGGGGCCGCTCAGTCTGAGGCAAACGAGCCGGAAGAATCAGTCGAAGAGACAGTCGCTGTTTTGTATTCCGAAGATTCGCGACGGCCGCCCACGCTATTGCGAACCGCGCGCACCGTCGCGACCTGGCTGTTGATCTGGGCCCTGCCCGCGATCGCGCTATATGCGACTCTGGGCCGCGAGCACGTTCTATTCGCGCAGACGATCTTCTTCAGCAAAACCGCGATGGTGACTTTCGGTGGCGCCTATTCGGTGCTGGCGTATATCGCGGAGCAGGCCGTCGAGAACTTCGGCTGGCTTTCGCCCGCGGAAATGCTCGACGGTCTGGGACTGGCGGAGACGACTCCGGGGCCGCTGATTCAGGTCGTGCAATTCGTCGGCTTTCTCGGTGCCTTCCGCAACGCCGCGCCCTTTGATCCGTATACGGCCGCCGTGCTCGGATCGCTGGTTACAATCTGGGTAACCTTCGCACCGTGTTTTTTGTGGATCTTCGCGGGCGCGCCGTACATGGAAGCGGTTCGCCAGAACGAAGCCCTGCGCGAAATGCTGGGCGGAGTGACGGCGGCGGTCACCGGAGTCATCCTGAATCTCGCGCTGTGGTTCGCGATTCACACGCTCTTCGCCGAACACTTCACACTGACTTTCGGTCTCGTTCGGATGGACCTGCCGGTCTTCGCGAGCATCGATTGGGCGGGCACGGCGCTCGCCGGTCTGGCCTTCGCTTTGCTCTTCGGCGCACGGCTGGGATTGTTTCCCACGCTCGCGATTACGACGATCGCGGGCATGGCGTGGTTTCTCTGGTCGGCTCATCTGGCCTGAGGCGATGCATGCGAGTTTTGTCCGGGGCAGGATGGCAGGCTCTTTTTTTGCCACGGATTTCACGGATGGCACTGATGAAGACTTTTCGGTCAGCGACTCCTGATGGATTCTCGGGCACATCGTGTATGGGCAGAGCTTAGAACCACAATGATCTAAAGCGGAAGCGGACACTTCGAAACCAGCTTGCACCGGTCTCAGAAAAAATCCGTGCCATCCGTGAAATCCGTGGCCAACAATCAAAAAGCGTCGCGAAAAACCCGCAAAAATCCATCAAGCTCCTGTACCTGCGGTCGATGATCGTTACAGATGAACGAATCACTGCCCACAGGCGGAACCGGAGCCGGTTCGCCGGCCATTCAGGAAGCAATTCCGGACCGCTCCCCGGCGGATATTCAGGAGCCGGCCGGCTCCCCGCTCGTTACGGACGCGGAATCCGGAGTTGCCTTCCAGCCTTTCGAAGAAACCATCATCTGCCCCGGCTGCAACCGCCCACTGCAGATGATATTGCAGCCCGTCCACGCTTCGATTCAGATTCGCTGCCCGCGCTGCGTACGCCAGCTCACCCCGCTGATCCGCCGAGCCATCCGCGAACATACGCGTCGCGAAGGTTGAAGTCGCACCAAATCAAGCGGGCTCTTCGTCGGGCAAACCGCCGTCTATTGCGGCCGCAGCGATACAATCTTCTGCACGTATTTGCCCAGCACGTCGAACTCCAGATTCACCAGCGTGCCCTGGGTCCACTGCTTGACGTTCGTATGCTCCCAGGTATAGGGAATGATGCAGACCGAAAAGCTATGATCGGACGGATCGTTGCTGGCCACGGTCAGACTGATGCCGTTTACGCAGATGCTGCCCTTCTCAACCAGCAGGGCTTCGTATTCGCCGGCGTAGCGCACGAAAAATTCCCAGCTGCTGTCGGCGACAGCCGTGCCGGCGGCGGGCTCGACGACGCGTACGATTTCGCCTGTCGCATCGACGTGTCCCTGCACAAAATGACCGTCCAGACGCCCGCCGGCCGGCAACGAACGCTCCAGGTTTACGCGATCACCGGGGGCGAGCCGGCCCAGCATGCTGCGCTGCAGGGATTCGGGAATCGCTGTCACCTGGTAGGAGCGATCACTCACATTTTCGACCGTCAAACACACGCCGTTGTGGGCCACGCTCTCCTCCGGCCGAAACTCCGGAGCGATGTCGGCTTCCAGCTGAAAGACGCGATTTCCGCCGCGATCTTCGATCGCTTTGACGACGGCGAAGGTTTCGATGATGCCCGTGAACATATCCCAGGATCGAAGGGCCTGCGCGGGAAGCAACGAAACTTATCGGTTGAAAAGGCGACTGCGCCGAATTTCGGCCTTGCCGTGCAAGTCGATGGTTCGCTATCGTGGACGCGAAAAAACCGTCGCGGCGGCTGTTGAAGAACAGTCGCAGGACAGGAGGATCCCACGACTTCATCGCCCGCAACACCTCCGCCGCCGATTGAAGCGTCCCTGAAATTGACCGCGACTCCCGCGCAGGTCTTCCGGGCGCTGACATCGCAAAACGAATTGCGCAAATGGTTCGCGCCGCGGGTCATTATGTCGCGTAACCTCGTTTCGCAGGAGCAGGATCGCACCAGCGAAATGCGGCTGATGCAATCGGATAAATACAGCCTGGTGCGCTACAGCTGGCGCGAACAGGACTGGGATCCCGACGTCGAAACCACGACCATCACCTATCGCATCCGCGATCTGGGGGCTTCGCGCAGTCGGACCGGCGAAGGCCTGCTCTTAGAAATCAGCCACGACGGCTGGACCGACGCCGCGGCCCGCGACCGCCAGGCGGCGATCTGGAAAAAAGCGCTGAACGTGCTCGACAAAGTGCTGGCGGGTAAGCCGGCGAAGGCCTGGTGGGAAAACCAGGGGGCCCGGGGATCGTTTCAGCAGGTACGACTGGCGGCGCTCAAACCGCTGGTCGAACAGATCGGCCCCGAAAAGAAAGGCGGGCGTAAAACCACCGCGCGGGCGCTCTGGAAAATCTGCAGTAGCGTGGATTCCGCGGGCAACTGGTATCTGAAAGACGACGAACAGGAATTCGAGTTTCGCGTGCAGGCCGTACGGGTCTTCGGCCTGGATCTCTCGGGCAAAATCACGATTTACTGGAAAGATATGAGCAAAGCTCTGGGGCCGAACCTCGACGATTTCGCGCATCGGCTCGCGGTCGAGCAGGACATGGACGTCGAAGTCAAGAAAGACCGCGAAACGATTATGGTGCAGACCATCAGCGTGGAGCTTTTTATCCGCTGGTGCCAGGATATCCTGCAGCCGCTACAGGGTTCGGCATGATTCGATTTTCCTGGTCCGTCATCGACGACCATCGTTTTCAAATCCAGGTTCATACTCCCGTCACCCGCATCGGCACCCTGCACCGCCTGACCGCGGCGATTTATGTACTGGGCATGGACGTGGTCTCGGGCAACGTGCTGACCGAACCCGACCCCGAATCCGGCGAGCTGTATTCGCACGACAATTTCGTTTTGCGCATCGCCGAGCCCGATCATTTTCATTTTCCAATGCACGAAGTCACGACCCGGCTGGGTGTGCTGATGGAAACGGTTCTGCAAAAAGACCTGGAGCCTTCCAGCCTGCTGATCGAACACGAGGTGCAGCCGCCCGACGTGGAGCGGCTCTTCGCCGGCGAGTATTCGATACGCTTTCAGCAGGCCGCGGACGGCAGCATGACGCAGATGTTCGTGGAGTCTCCGGACCGCACGGGCTTATTGTATCATATCACCCAGGTGCTCGCCCGCGAGAACGTCGACGTGCTCTCCGCGGTTATTTTGACGAACGACCGCGGCACGACCGAAGACAGTTTTTATTTACAGGCGGACGGCCGCGCGCTCAGCGAAATTCGAACCAGCGCTCTGGAAGGCGCGATCCTGGCCGGTTGAGCCGGGCGGAGTTGCGTATTGCCTTCGGCAATCTTTTTCTCCGCCCTCTGCGCGAAGCGCAGAGCTGCGCATTGCGAAGCAATGCTTGTGTCAGGCGGAGCTGCGCATTGCTGACGCAATGCTAGAGCTAGTATGCTCCGCCTTCGGCGGAGTTGCGCATTGCTGACGCAATGCTAGAGCTAGTAATACCTCTTCTTCCACTGCTCGATCTGGAAGAGCTTTTCGTTTACTTCGCCCAGCAGGATTTCAGTCGAGGCCTGGGCGTCCTCTAATTGCTGGCGCGGCGCGGCTAAGAGCTGCGATTTCGTTTCGTCGGGGACCGATTCGATCAGCGCGATCGTGCGGCCGGTTAGATCGTGAATCTTGCGATAGACCTGTTCGAAGCCGCGGCGGGTTTCGAGACGTCGAATGATTTCCATGCGCTCGGCGTCGTCTCCGAGGGCTTCGACCCGGGTGCGTTCTTCGGGGGTGAGACGGATGATATACTGGGCGACCGATCGCGGATAGCCGTACAGCTCTTTGTAATAGTTCACGGCGCTTTCGCTGGCCTGCCAGCAGTCCACGTCGATTTCGCGAATCAGGTCGTTGAGATCGTTTCCAGCGCCTTCGAAGCAACGCGAATTCTTCAGATTATTGATTACGACCTGCTGCCCCTCTTTGCAGCGGCTGAGGTGCGCGACGATTTCATCGATGAGATGCTGTTCAATAAACACGCCGGAATGCATATCCGGTCCCGAAGCCTGGCCTCCGGGCGAAGCGCCGCCGCCGGAGTTTCCGACCAGATCCGAGGGCGCCAGATCGTCCGATTCCAGATCATCGAACTCCGGAATTTCCGGCTCGGGTGGGAGGGACGTGGAGTCGCTTTCGAAGTCCGACGCATCGCCCGAGAATTCCGGCTCGACGGCGTCCGGCACGTCGGATGCCTGCCGGCGGTTCGCGCGGCGGGTTTCATAACGCTCGCGTTTGATCTGCTGGCTGACCCGCTGGGCTTCGGCCCGGGTCTTAACGATGCGCACGACCTCGACTTTGCGCGACTGCAAATTGAAGCGCGTCGCGTATTTGTTTCCTTCCCGATCGATATATCGTTTGTTGATATCTCGAATCGAGATCTTTTCGGGATCGATATCCGCGATGGAGTTGATGGGAATAAAGTCCAAGACGCTTCCAGTCTTATCTGACGAACCAGGGGTCCACGAATCGGGGCTCAGCGGTCCAAAAACAGACCGTCGACCTCGGCCGGGCTCAATTCGTATCTCTTTTTACAAAATTCACAGAAGACCTCGACGCAACCTTTTTCCTGCGCCAGGCCGGTGATTGACTCGCGGCCCATTAAGGTTAACACTTTGCTCACCTTATCTTTGCTGCAGTCGCACTTATAGTGGAAGGCCCCATTCTTCAGAATTTTGACGGGATGGCTGGCGATCTTGCCCGGACGAAACGTTCCGCCGACTTCGTCCGCGGGCTGGAGAATCGCTCCGATCATTTCGTCCGGAGTCCGGTCGCCGATCATGTCCAGGACTTCGTCCACCTCGTCGGGTCCTGCGCCGGGCAGCGCCTGGAACATGAAGCCGGAGATATTGCGCACCGTGGAATCCGCTCCGGCGGTGAAACTGCTTTCGAGCCGGATAAAGCTCTGGATCTGATCGGAGCGACCCACGAACTCCTGTAGATTCTTGCCGAGACCCACGTCGCGCATTTCGACGGCCGATGAATAGGAACGCTGGTCGTCGCGCCAGCGATTGACGCGCAGGATACCGGCACCCACGCCACGCCAGAGCGAGCCCTCCCAGGCCGCCGTCGGGCGCGCGGTGGTGGCGCGCATGGCTCCGTCCGTATCGGCGAATGCGATCAAGCGATGCACTGGGCCGGCGCCCTCCAGATGCAGGCTGACGGTGTCCTTCGTCTTCACGCTGTGGGTCACCAGAAAGAAGGCCGCCAGCATGGTTTCGCCCAGCAGGGCCTCCAGCGGCGGCGATGTACCGAGACGCTCGGCCGCTTCGGCCGCCACGCTGCTATTGCGCGCCAGGACGAAACGAAAATTCAGATCGGGGATCAGGCCGGTCGTAAAAAAATTAGACTGAAGTTCCTGCTCGAATGCCTGCATGCAATTTGATATAAAGCAGGAATCCGCGCGCTCGCAAGCATTTTCTGGCTTCACCGGCTTCAGCCGGCGACTGGAGCTTGCCCCCGAAAGCTCAGGGTTTCGCAGCCCGGCGCGCCTGACGCCGGTCGTGATCGGCCAGGGCCTTGAAGAACGGCCCATAGGCGCTGCGGGCGTTCCAGACAACGAACCCCGCGCCGCCGGAATCCAGGGACGCGTCGAGCTGCCGGCGAATATAATCGTGGTACGAAAGTCCGCTGGGGCCGACCTTCATCTTGAATCCCTGGATATAGGCGATGCTGCGAGTCGTATCGCCGACCCGTTCAATCGATTTTTTCTGGCCCTGGTAGATGGTCTTATAGGGATCTTTGATGTACGATGGATCGCCGTAGAAGTGCGAAGGATAGAGCATTGGATACAGCGTGTCGAGATGCGCGGCGAAGACTTCCATACGCTGACCGATGCGATCGTTTTGATTAAAAGGAATCCGGCCGAAAATATCGGCGCCCACCCGAACGCCGAGAGGTCGCAGCCGATCCGTCGCCATCTTGAGAATGCCGGCGATAACCTTGTAGCGCTGCTTGAAGTTCAGGTTCCCGATGCGCGCGCGGTCGGCGAAGCGAATATAGTCGAGTTGAATTTCCATGAAACCCGAGCGCGCCGCCTGCTCGGCCGCATCGAGCACTTTGTTCAGATGCTTTTCGGGCACCGTGGGTTGCTTGAGACCGCCTTCGAATACGACGACGCGAGCTACGAGATAGAAGCCCGCTTCGCGCGCCGCGCGAATAAACTCCTTCGAAGGAAAACGAGGCTGCACGTCGGCGACGAGAGTATTGATCTTATGCTTGCGGCTCTGCTCGAAAAGTCGCTCGTAGCGTTTCTTGCTACGAACGACTCCGTTGTTGAGATAGATACCCCGGTAATAATGAGGAGCATAATAACGAAATTCGCCGCGGGGGGTCGGTTCGATTTTGGGATCGTGTTTACCGATGGTGCGACGCGAACCCGGAATGATTCTGCCTCCGGATTTTGACGTCTTTTTCGTTTTGGCTGCGGTGCTTTTGGTCGCGGTAGCTTTTACGGACCGCTGCTTGAGTTCGGACCCGGAATTACCAGAACGAACGTTCTGTTCGGGTTTTGATTCGGACTGCCGATCTGGCGCGGGAACCGCAACCGGACCCGGGTTACGTTTTGCCTGCGGAACAGGCGTCGCTTTACGCGACGCTTCCCGGGGCGGCACTGCCCGCTTCGAGCCGCCTGACGGAGAGGGCGTATCGCTCGCGGACGCCGGCGAGCTTTTCACTGCGGACGGACGCGCCGCCGGAACGGGTTCGCGAACGCGTTCCAGAGAACCCGGCGCCGGAGCATTCGATTTTGATGAAGCGGCCGCCGGCGCGCTGCGCACGGGTAGCAAAGGCAGTTCTTTTCCGGACCGGGTTCGCGGTCGAGAATCCGCCTGTTTCGCGCGTTCGGTCGACGCAGGGGAAGTCTGTTTCGCAGAACGATCGGCGCCGCGTAGCGTATCGTAGAGCGTACGCTTTGCGGAGCGCGGCGGACCGGGAATCTCCGGCAGGTCTTCCGGCAGCGCTTCGCGGGCCAGATAGTCGACCGGTTGATGATTCACGACGCCGCGGACGAGGCCGGTCGTGAGAATCAAAGCGAAAGCTACGGAGAATACGGCAAGAGTCTTCAGATACACACTGTAAATATCGGGTGCGCCGGATAAAGCCCGGATAGTTTTTCCGGATACCCGGGCCGCTTTCGCGGGAATTTTCCCGGGCGAGCCAGGCCTGATAGATCGACCGCCGGATAGCCCGCAGGACCAGGAGCTGCTGCGCGCGGTATCGCCGCCGATTTTCGAAAATCGGAAAGGCTTGCCCTGGCTGAGCGAGACCGAATCCTGTCCGGGCCGGTTCGGCTGCGTGCCCCATCCACCTCTACGACCGGCTCCTCACTGGCGATGAAAGACTCGATCTGCTTTTCTCTAATCCGAGCGCTGCCGCGATTTTCCAGCGTCGCGGCCGGCTTGCTGCTCATGACACTGCTCTTTTTGAATCCAGCGGCGTCACAGACTGGAGGCGGCGCTCCCGGGCTCTCGCTCGATCCATCGTCCTTTTCACCCAACGACGACGGTCTGCGGGACTATCTTACGATTCGGCCCACAAATGTGGCCAGGGACTTCCTGCAACCGAAAGACTGGCGTCTGGAAATTCGAGGCGGCTCCGGCGAAATCGTGCGAGTATTCGCGGCCGATCACCGGCGCATCCGCGCTTCGCGGGCGCTGAACAATCTATATCTACCGGGCTCGGACGATCTACGCCCGCTCTCCCTCTTCGATGAACTGATCTGGGACGGCCGCAACGACGCGGGCGAGCGCGTGTCCGACGGCGTCTACCAGCTCGTGCTGCGTCTACAGCTGCCGGACAACGGCGGCTTTGTGGAAACTGCCGCGGCGCCGGTGATCGTAGATACCAGCCCGCCGGAATTGAAAGCGAGCGCGCCGATTTCGCTGCTGGTGCGAGCCCCGGGGTCGGGCCCATCGCTGCGGGCGGCGGGGGAGCGATTCGAAATTCAGCAGAGCGGGCGCAGCAACGCCGGGACCCGCTACGACGCCTATATCGTTAACCCGCGCGGCGCACCCATCCGCGATCGCAGCTGGGACGACGCGCTGCCGGAGCGCATCTTCATCTACTGGGACGAAGTACGCACTCCCGAAGATCAGGAGAACGAAAGCGCGGCTTACGGCAATTACCTGTATCGCATCGTCGCGAGCGATCGGGCGGGCAACCGCAGTCGCGCGGAAGTCTTCGATCTGTTGCTGGCTTCCACTCAACCCCGGATCGATCTGCGATCGGACGGCTATCGCTTTTCGCCGAACGGCGACGGCATCCAGGATCGCATCACGCTGCGCCCGACCTATATCAACCAGGCCGGACGAGCGCTGAGACGCTCGGCGCTCGCCTCCTCGATTCTGGAATACAGTCTCGAAATCGTTTCGGTCGATCTGCAAACGATCCATTATCGCAAGACCGGGGCGGGCGCGCCGCCGGAGGCCCTCGTCTGGGACGGCCGCGATACGGCCGGCGACCTGCTCGGGGACGGCCTCTATTTCGCCCGCCTGCAGGCGAAGACCGCCGGCGAAACCATCGCGTCGCTAAACAAATCGGTCTGGCTCGACACCACCGAACCCGACGCCGATCTCGCGATCAGCCGCACGAATATCCGGCCGGACGGCGACGGGGAAGCGGAGTATTTGAACTTAAAGCTCGATTTCGAAGATGCTTCGGGGATCGACTCCTGGAATATTCGCATCTCACTGACGCCGAAGCAGAATCCGAAGGTGGACGCCGCCGGCGACTTTCGTTTGTTGTATCGCAGCTTTTCCGGCACCGGCGACGGCGGACCCGCGGAAATCTTCTGGGACGGCTCTTCCGACGAAGGCGTCGCCGGGGAAAGCCTGGAGAGATTTACGATCGAATTCGAAGTCCGGGACCGGGCGGGCAATCTGAACCGCAGCGCTCCCCGCAGAGTCAGCACGGGAGTGCTCTTTCGCCCGGTCGGCCGCGGTCTGCCATCGCTATTTTCACGACTGCCTTCTCAGAATTATTTCGACGAAGACTATCGACTGAGCGACGAAGGCGAAGACGCGCTGGACGCGGTGCTGTCCCGCCTTTCGCGTTACGGCAACTACAACGTAATTCTCGAAAATCATTCCGCGCTGCCGGGACGCGAAGAGCCCAACCTGGAAAAGACTGAAAAACGCGCGCGCAGCATGTACGAATATTTTCTTGAACAGGGTTTCCCGGCGAATCGTCTGAAGTACCGCGGACACGGCGAATCGGAGCTCGCCCGGGAAGGCCGCACGGATTTCGCCAGTTATCGCAACGAGCGCATCGAAGTTCGTTTACAGTACCCCGGAGCGAATTCGTCGACGAATCCGAACCCCTGAAAGAATCGAAGGTCCAGCGTCTCATGAAGCCTTTCGCCCGCGAAGTACCTGTCGCCCCGGTCTCCCGTACGCGAACTCGAATCGTCGCGGCGGCTCTGGGCAGGCTGTTGTTGCTCGCGAGCGTACTCATCGCCGCCGAAAACGTTCCGCTGAACGCGCGCGAGGACGGCTTTCATTTTCGGAATTACCTGAGCTTGAAGAGCGGCGAGCGCTTTCGTATTATCGCCCGCAACGGATACGCCGCCGGTTCCGCCATCGGCGAAGGGCGCGTACTCAATCTCAGCGCGCGAAAGCTCGAACTGGAGTTTCGTGTTAAGACCCTCGCCACCGGCGAGATTCGCGGCTTGCTGCAGCTCGCGCATCTGGGCTCGCGAGATCGTTACAAAGAACGATTTCGTCTGCGTTATTCCGGCGAGGGTCCGAACGGCCCGGAGAAATCGAGCGAAATCGTGATAGCCGATTCATTTTTGATTCGCAACGGTATCCTGTCGTTGTACTTTTCCGATCGGAACCGTTTCTTTCAACTCTCGCTCGATTCGGGCGGTCGTAACAGTTTTATAACGCACTGGGGCGCCTCGCATCTTCAGGCGTTGCGCTGAAGGCGATTCATCCGCGATTTACGACTGCTCACACGAAACCGGAAGACACTTTCCGGAAACATTCCCGGCTTTTAATGGACACCCCGCGCAGCATGGCGAGAATTTCCCTATCATGTTGATTGGCACTGTTCTGCGCAGCCAGGCTTGCGCATGCCTGCTTCTGGCGAGTCTCGCCGTCGCCTGCGGCGCTCCCGCGAACCCGATCGAATCGCCGCAGAACTGGGCTTACGCCTGGGAAACCGGCAGCGGGACTGCTCCGCCCGCTGAAGGCTGGCAGGCGACCGACGCGATCTGGAACCCGACGGACCGACCCGCCGACGATGGAAAGGCGGACGAGCGCGTAGCGCTCTGGCTGCGCGCGGACCTGCCCGCAGCCGGGTTCAGCGAGCCCGCCCTCTATGTTCAGAGCTTCGACCAGACGGCCGTCGTCTACGCAGTCGCGGATTCAGGAAACGCCGGTGCTCTGAAGAAGATCTACGAATTCGGTTCGATGACGGACGGACGCGTCGATTTCGGAGGCTACCCGTATCATATCATTCCGCTGCCGCCCGAAAGCCGGAGACTGTTCTTTCAAATTCAGTCCGATCACACGAACATCGGCATCGTCGGGCAACCGGAATTCAATTCGGCCTCCGCGCTGCTGCGGGCGATTGTAGTCGAAGATCTCGATCGACTGGTGCTCGGCCTCTGGACGCTCTTCGCCGGACTCTTCGCTCTGATATTGTTTCTGCGCAAACGCGACGAAACAAATTTTCTGGCCTTCGCGACGCTCTGCCTGGCGGGCGGCGTTTATGGAATTACGCGCACCCAGATCAAGCAGCTCGTCCTCCCCGATCCGCTTTTCTGGATCTACCTGGAGCTGGCCGCGTTCTATTTGCTGCCGGCGACGATTCTCTTTCAGTTTGCGACGATCTTCGGGCCGGGACGCTTTCGCCACCGCCTGTGGTTGGCCGGCGGGCAGAGCGCCTATGCGGTCGCGGCGCTCGCGCTTTCCGGGGCGGGGATTTTGCCTGTAATGAGTACTCTTCTGCCGGCTCAGCTGTCGTTCCTGATCACTCTGATATTGACAGTCGGCGCGACGATCTTCGAATTTCGCAACGGCAAGATTGAAGCACGCATTATTCTGGCGGGTCTGGTCGCCGGGGTGGCCTTCTCATTACACGACGTACTGGTGGCCGCGGGCGTACTGGGCTGGAGCCGCTTCCTTTCGCACTACGGCCTGTTCTGTTTCTTCATGTCTCTGGGCTTCGTCGCCATCCATCGCGTCGTGACGGCGGGCGCCATGCTCGAAAAAACGCGCAAATATCTGAGTCGCGTGATCGGCGAGCTGGATTCGACCATCGCCTTTCGCACCGAAGCCCTGGCGCGTTCGAACGAAGAGATTCAGAACCTGAGCGATCTCGCGAAGCAGATCAACGCGAGCACCAGTCTGGACACGATTCTTGAACGCATCTTTTCATATTTTAAATCGGAGTTCGCGGTCGAAGCGGCGATCCTGCAGCTCATCGATCGGGATGCGAATGAACTCTATTCGTATAGCACGACCGAACCCGAAAACGCGACGCCGGAAATGATCGCCTACAGCCGCGATATGCGGATCAAATTAGACGAAAGCAGCGGCATCATATTCAAGACCTATCAACGCAAGCGGACCTTCTATCTGGCGAAGCTCGACAATCGCGCCTTTCCCGAAGGAGCCGAACGCGAAATCGTCGACACCCTGAAGCTCAAGTCCTTCGTGCTGGTTCCGGTTTGCATCAACGACGAAGTCATAGCGATGATTCTTTTGACTTCGTACGATAAACACCTCAGCCTTTCACGCGACGACCTCAAGCGTATCGATCGCTTCTCAGAACAGATCGCCGGGGCGATCAATCACGCGAACCTGCTGGAACGCGCCCAGTCCGCGGTCGCGGAGGCCCGGGCGGAACGCCTGCGCGCGAATGACGCCCGTTACGAGTTGGAGGCATTGAACAAATTCGCACGGGAAATCAGTTCGAATACCGACCTGGACGAAATTCTCGAAAAGATCTTCTACTACGTGATTTCGCAATTCGGCCTGCATGGCTGCTATCTGTATCTGCGCGACGACGACGCGAACGAATTGTATCATTATAAATCGATGCTGCCTGAAAACATCGATCCCGGCAAAGCGACGAGCATCAAGAACCGGCGGGTCGCCCTGGACAGCGACAGCATACTCGCCCGGGTCTGTCGCCGGGGACGACCGCTGTATCTACCCCGTTTTCGCGGCTCCGGAGGTACAGCCGGAGACGAAGAGGGCATCGAATCCCTGGGTCTGAGCGCGATGTACATCGTACCGTTGACCGTCCAGGATCGGGTCAGCGGCATGATTGTGTTCAGCAATTTCGATTCGCCCATGATGTTGCGCAAGCCGGAGCTCGACAGTATCGCCCGCTTTTGCGAGCAGCTCTCCGGCGCCGTGCGGACCGCGTCACTACTGGGCCAGGTCGATCAGGAACGCAAGAAATCGGACCGCCTGCTCTTGAACGTGCTGCCGGAATCGATCGCCGAGGAACTCAAAGAAACCGGTAAAGTCAAGCCGCAGAATTACGAATCGGCGACGGTGCTGTTCACGGATTTCAAAGGATTTACGTCGGTCGTAGAGCGCCGCGATCCGCGCGAATTGATCGTGGAACTGGATCAGATCTTCGAGCAATTCGACCACATCGTCGAAAAATCGGGCCTGGAAAAGCTGAAAACCATCGGCGACGCTTATATGTGCGCCGGCGGATTGCCGGGTAAGAACGCGACCCACGCTGTCGACGCGTGTCTGGCGGCGCTCGAAATTCGCAGCTTCATGGCGCAAACCCGCGAAATCAAACAGCAGCTTACAGGCGAAGAGTTCTGGCAATTGCGCATCGGCATCAACACCGGCCCGCTCGTGGCGGGGGTCGTCGGGAAAAACAAATTCGTCTACGACGTTTGGGGCGACGCGGTCAACGTCGCTTCGCGCATGGAAACCAACAGCGAAGCCGGACAGATCAATATTTCGCAATCGACCTACGAAGAGATCAAATACTTTTTCGCCTGCAATTATCGCGGGCAGGTTCCGGCGAAGAACCGGGGGTACCTCGACATGTTTTTTCTAAACGGCATTCGACCGGAGCTTTCTATGAACGGCGAAGGCCTGGTTCCCAACGAACGCTTTCGCGAGCTGTACGCGAGAGTGCAATCCGGCGCCCGCCTGCGTTTTCGTTCCGAAATCGAAGACGCGGCATCGGGCTCTTAGCATTAAGCGACAACAAAGACGATATTCCAATGAGCAATAAACGATTAAAGAAAATCCTGTGCGCCGAAGACGAAGACGACCTGCGCGAAATACTGCAAATGTCGCTGCAGGGTACCGGCGGACTTACAGTGAAAAGCTTCGCGAGCGGGAAAGAGACGATCGCCGCGGCGGCCGGCGGCTTTCGCCCCGATCTCCTGCTGCTGGACGTGATGATCCCGGACATGAGCGGGATTCAGATTCTCGAAGAGTTGCGCAAACTGCCCGCGACCGCGGACACTCCCGCCGTGTTTATTACCGCCCGGGCGCAGCCGCATGAGCTGGCAGAATACCGCAAAGCCGGCGCGGCGGAAATCCTGACGAAACCCTTCGATCCGATGGCTCTGCCGGAAGTATTACAGAAAATCTACGAGCGGCTTTGAATTGTCGAGGGGCGATCAGCCTTTGAGTTTGATCGCTTTTTGAGCCATCTTCGCCAGGCCTTTGCCGCGTAGATCGTAGTGATCGAGTAAGGCGTCGGCGGTTCCGCTCTGACCGAAGGTGTCCTGCATGCCGGCACGCAGCACCGGCACTGGATGCGTCGCGGCCAGCACTTCGCATACGGCCGAACCGAGCCCGCCCATGACGTTGTGCTCTTCAGCCGTCACGATGGCTCCCGTCTTTTTCGCGTAGCGCTTGAGCAGCGCTTCGTCGATGGGCTTGATCGACGCCATATTGATCACTGCGGCGTCGATATTCTTTTTTGCGAGCAGCTCCGCCGCCGCCAGGGCTTCCGAGACGAGTACGCCGCAGGCCACGATCGTAACGTCGGAACCCGCGCGCAGGACTTCGCCTTTGCCTTCTTCAAATTTATAAGACTTGCTGTGCGGCAGTTGCGGTAGATTCGAGCGACCGCAGCGAACATAGCAGGGACCGTCGGTCTTGCTGATCCGATGAATGATCTGTTTCGTTTCTTCGTAATCCGCCGGAACGAAAACCTGCATGCCCGGAATCGCCCGCATCGTCGCGATGTCTTCGATGCACTGATGGCTCGCGCCGTCTTCGCCGACCGTAATGCCCGCATGCGAAGCCACGAGTTTGACGTTCAATCCGGGATAGGCGACCGAGTTGCGCACAATCTCCCAGGCCCGTCCGGATAAAAACATCGCGAAGCTGGATGCGAACGGAGTCAGCCCGGAAATGGCGAAACCCGCCGCCATGCCGACCAGATTCTGTTCGGCGACGCCGACGTTGAAATGCCGGTCGGGATAGGCTTTCGCAAATTTATTGGTATAGGTCGACCCGGACAAATCCGCGTCCAGAACCACAATGTCTTTGCGCGCTTTGCCCAGCTCGACGAGCGCGTCGCCGTACGCGGCGCGCGTGGAGAGTTTTTGCGAAGGACCGGCCATAAAATCACAGCTGAAAAGAGAAGAGTCGAGTGCGCCTCAGCCCTTCAGGGCGTCGGCGCGATCGGTTCTTTCCCAGGTGAAGGTGTCGCCGCTGCGACCGAAGTGGCCGTAGGCCGCCGTATCCAGATAGGTCCGACCCGGCTCAAGCAGACCCAGCGCTTTCATGATGCCGGAAGGCTTGAAGTCGAATACGCGCGAAACGCGTTCGGCGATCTCTTTGTCGCTGATGGTGCCGGTGCCGAAGGTGTCGACCAGGAGCGAGACCGGTTCGGGAAAACCAATCGCATACGAAACCTGCACTTCGCACTGCTTCGCCAGACCTGCCGCGACGACGTTTTTCGCCGCGTAACGCGCCATATAAGCGGCACTGCGGTCCACTTTCGACGGGTCTTTGCCGGAGAAAGCGCCGCCGCCGTGACGGCCCCAGCCGCCGTACGTATCAACGATGATCTTACGGCCGGTCAGACCGCAGTCGCCGTGAGGCCCACCGACCACGAACTTGCCGGTCGGGTTGATCAGATAGCGGGTGTTTTCCAGCAGATTCGCGGGAATGACTTTTTTAATAACGCTCTCCACAACCGCTTCTTCGAGTTGCTGCTGCGTAATACTTTCCGTGTGCTGCGTCGAAACGACGACGGTGTTGACCCGGGTCGGCTTGCCGTCCACGTATTCGACCGTCACCTGGCTTTTGGAGTCGGGGCGAATATCGCTCATGCGTCCTTCGTGACGCTCTTTCGCCAGTAGCTTGAGAATTTCGTGCGAATAGAAAATCGGAGTCGGCATCAGTTCCGGAGTTTCGTCGATCGCGAAACCGAACATCATACCCTGGTCGCCGGCGCCCTGCTCTTTGAATTTCCCTTCGCCTTCGGTAACGCCCTGAGAAATATCCGGAGACTGTTCGTGAACCAGCACCTGAACTTTGGCGGTGGCGGCGTCGAAACCGATATCGTCGTGAGTATAACCGATGTCCGCCGCGACCTTGCGTGCGACTTTCTCGACGTCCACGTGCGTTTTAGAAGTAATCTCGCCGGCGACGCAGATGAAGTCCGTTGTCACCAGCGTTTCGCAGGCGACGCGGCTGGAACGGTCACCCGCCAGGTATGCGTCCAGTACGGCGTCCGAAATCTGATCGCTGACTTTGTCCGGGTGTCCCTCGGAGACAGACTCAGACGTGAATAAAAAATCTTTTAACATTTCGAAAGGATCCTGAAATAAATACTGTTTACATGAATGGACGAAAGCCCGCACTTCAGCTTTCTTCTCGACAACACCAATCGAATACGATGATCAAGAAGACTGTAAAGACCGCGGATTCGACGAGCGTACGCTTCATTTAGAAGCAAATACGCGGAATCGTCGCGACGACAGAACTCGCCCATGCAATGTACAGGTAGCAAATCTACGGCCACTCGCCGCGTCAACCAAAAGGAAACGAGCACTCAGCCGCGCATGGGGGCGCGCACCCCCGTCGATCGGCGGAAACGGAGGCGTTTCTGGCAAGCAGCGGCTCTCGCAAGCTTCATTTTGTTAACTGAAACGGCGTGCCTGGGCTATTTGACCCGGGCCGGTTGTGGACAACTCGAGATTCTCTGGCGCCGGCGACCGATCCCGGAAGTCATCGCCGACGCGTCGACCCCGCCCGGTGTGCGCACCCGGCTGGAACACATTCAGCGCGTTCGCATCTTCGCGCTCGATCGCATGGGACTCCGCGTGGCGGACACCTTTACGTCGTATTCCCATCTGGATCGCGAGGCCGTCGCCTGGAACGTGAGCGCGTCGGAAGAGCTCCGACTGCGACCGAAAACCTGGTGGTTCCCCATCGTCGGCGAAGTGCCGTATCTCGGTTTCTTTACGAAAGCGGAGGCGGAGGAACTGCGGAACGAACTGGATCATGAAGGATGGGACGCCATCGTCACGACGGTCGCCGCGTATTCGACCCTCGGCTGGTTTGACGACCCGCTGGTTTCTCCTCAGATGCAATATTCGGAGTGGCGACTGGCGGAGCTTTTAATCCACGAATCCTCGCACGCGACGCTCTGGTTTCCCGGCGACGTGGGCTTTAATGAATCATTTGCGTCCTTCGTGGGCCGGGAAGGCGCACTGCAGTACTATAGAGAGCTGCACGGAGTCGACAGCGAGATCTATCGCCAGCAAATCGCCTACCGCCAGGAAATTAACGAGTTATCGCTAATCCTGCATGACTACGCGAAAAAGCTAAATGATACATACAATCAAAATAAAACAGATGACTGGAAACGGGAAAACCGCTATCGTCTCCTCGAAGAACTGAAAGCGACCCTGGCGGCCCAGGAATCAGTGTTCCGTGTCTTAAATTTAAAACGACTTCGGGAGCGCGACTGGAACAACGCGCACTTCCTGAGCCACCTGCGCTATGAATCGGGCGACCGCTTTTTCGCGGGAGAATTCGAAGCCTGCGGACGCGCCTGGGATTGTTTTCTGGATCGAATGAACGAACTGAATAAACGCAGCGCGGAAGAACGTCGACTGCTATTGAGTTCGCCCGAAACGCACGGCGCACCTCCGGGGTAGGCGCAAGCGCTTCGCCAACAAAGGACTATCGCGCCTTGCAATAGAGTCTGGAGATTACGATCGATTATCATGTTATTTTATAAACAATCAATGAGGCTCGCTAACCATCGCGAAACGCGAGCCAGGCACATACGTAGATTTACTTAGCGAATGTCATTTTTTGTAGAACTGTTAGAATATTTATAAGAACTTAAATTTTTATTTTTTTATATTGACATAAGAATATTATGAAACGCACTAAAGAGACCATGAGTTCCGAGATTTTATTACCAATGGGCGCGGCGTACCGCGGCTCTATAGATCTGGTTCGCGAAAACCTGTCCAAGAAGGACAAGCATTCGACCCTCGCTCTGTCGATTTTGCGTTTCGTGGATAAACATCCGGAAGTATCCCAGGGGGAGCTCGGAAGAATCCTGCGTCGCGATCCGATGACCATGAGTCAGGCAGTGCGCAGTCTGCAGAACGCCGGCCTCGTAACCAGCCACGCCGACTCGGAAGACAAGCGTGTCAAACGTCTGTCCGTAACCAGAAAGGGACGCAATCTCAGCGAAAGCCTGCGCGAGAGCGAAAACAAACTCCTGCAGGGGCTCGCCAAATCATGGGGAAAGGCTCGCGCCAATCAGTTCGCCAAAGACATGGCGGAGTTTAACGATTTCCTCACAAAATTCGGCGGCAACTGATTTAGCCACCCTTCTTTACAGTCCGATTACGTAGAAGTCGCGGCCGGACCGGGAAAGCCGGCCGGTCACTATCGGGTGCTCGTTCGTCAGCGCATCTATACCACGATCATGGCGAGCCGGCGAATAGTCTTCGATTCCCAGGATCCGGTCGTAACGTAACCCCAGCGACTCGCCTTCGCCGCGACCCGGCGCGAGAAATACCATCAAATTACCGCCGTGAGCCGGCGCCGGAAATGCGCGGCTGTCCCGATCCGGATTCGGAAAGATCTCCAGGCGCGGACCGCCCTCGCGGATCGCATAGTGCCGCGAAAGATCCGCGCGATGCAGATTGTACTGCAGCGTCCCGCGCACCATAAACCGCAAATCACCCAGCATATAGAGCACGACCCGGTCGGGATAGATCGCGCCCGGTTTGAGTACCATGCCGGACTCCTGCTCTCGACGGCGAGCCTGCTCCTCTCTGGCGGCGGCGCCCTGCGGCAGCGCCCACAGCGGGCTGTTCTGGACCTCGTCCAGTCGAGCGTACAGCGTTCCAATGAAGTCCCGGCGGCGATCGTCGTTAGCGGATACATCAGGAGCGTGCAGAGGTGCCTGTCCCATTCGACGGGCGATCGCCGCGACCCGCCGGATCTTTTCGGCGAGCAACGGATGCAGCTTCGGCGCGAGGGATTCGAGCCGGGCGACGGCTTCGCGCACCTTCTGATAGCCCGCGGTCGCGTCGTTTTGCAAAACGGACAGGCGCTCCAGCTCGCTGCGACAGGCCCGGGCGTAATCGTGGACTTTGACCGGAATCTCTTCGGCTTCGAGGTCTGACTGATGATCCGGATTCGAATCCTGGTCGACCGGTCGATGCGCGGCCTCGTCGTTCATCAGTTCGCGAACCTGCGCCGATAGATGCTCAACAGAATGCCCACGCCGGCCATGCAGGTCACCAGATGCGAGCCGCCGTAACTGACGAACGAAAGCGGAATCCCCGTAACGGGCAGGAGCCCGAGCGCGATGCCCGTATTCAGAGCAATGTGATAGAAGAACATAAAGGCGATGCCCGACGCAAGCAACGACCCGAATCGATCGCGCGCTTCGAAACTGAGCTGCAAGCTGCGCAAAGGTATGCCGATCAAAATCAACAGTAACACGACCGCGCCGAGAAAACCCACCCGTTCGCTCCAGGCTGTGAAGATAAAATCGGTGTACGCTTCGGGAACCAGCGGTCGATCCCCCATGGTCATATCGCCTTCGAAAAATCCGCGACCGACCACCTGCCCGGAGCCGATGGCCGCCTTCGACGCGCGAATCTGGTAGGCGAGATCCCGTGGAAATTTCTCCGGACTCACGAAGGCGGTCACCCGCACGACCTGATGATACTTAAACGAAAACGCGGTATGAAAAGTCGTCGCCGCGAGCAACGAAACGCCGAGAACCCCGAGCGGAATATAGGCCTTGCGCAGGCCTTCCAGCGATCGCCCCTGAGTATAACGCAATACGACCAACACGAGCGCGACGAGCGCCATGATCGAACCGAGCACGACGAGCAGCGTAATATTCTCCAGAACCAGCAGCAGCAGGCCGCCGGATTTGTAGCGCACGGCGGCGGCGGCTTCCTGTAAATCCTGCAGTAGATTTGGATTGTTCAGAATCCCCAATAGATAGCTGCGATCCTGGTCGGCGACGGAAGCCGGAATCAATCCATTATCGATAAACTTCCAGACTTCGAGATTTAAGATCGGCACGACCGGCAATAAGTCCGGCTTTTGCAACTCTTCCGCCAGGTACAGCTTCAGAGGGTCGATCATGGTGATCTTATGGTATTCAATGTAGAGCGGTATCGAAATCGAAACGCCGAAGAACATCAACACCGAACTGATGTGATAGATATCCGCGCCGGCGACGAAGAGCATCGACATGAGAATCGGCGCGAGCGAAAAAGCGCCGCCGAAGTCGGGCTGCACGACGATCAGCATCATCGGCAGCATGGCGATCATGAAAGGTATGATCAGCGACGGCAGCTTGAACATCTCCTTTTCTTTCAGTTCGAGGTACTTCGCGAGCAGAATCACAGTGCAGAGCTTCGCGACTTCCGACGACTGAAAACCAAAAGCTCCGAAGCGAATCCAGGAGCGGGCGCCTTTGCTTTCGCTGCCGATTCCGGGAATCAAAGTGATCAGCAGGAGCACGATGGCGACGGCGTAGAGAGGCAGCGCGTAGTCGCCGAGAGTCGAATACTGCAGCTTGCGCAGCGCGAAGCAGACCACCAGACCGATGCCGAAGAAGACCACCTGGCGAAAAAAACGCCCGGGCGATTCGTCCAGCACGGACTCCTGCGCGTAGAGCGTAAAAATCCCCGCCAGCGCCGCGGAAACGACCAGGCCGAAGAGAACAAAATCGATGCGAAAGGTTTTGCCCAAATCAGAGACTCAACCGGCCGGGTTCGGCAGGCTCCTCCGTACGGGATTCAGCGGGAGCCGTGGGGCCTGGCGTGCGCGTTTCGCTGCGTTTGATCGGCAGCCGGGGCTCGCGCGGCTGTGGGCCGGCCGCAGGTTGCCGGGAACCGGTCGCCGGCAGACGCTGACCGGGAATGAATCCCGGAGGCGTGCCGCTACTGCGCCCACCGTTCGTCCGGCCGGGCTGCACCGCATAAGGCGATTCGCCGATTGCGTTCCCGTTCTGGCCCGGAACAGCCGGCGCGCTTTCGTCCGCGAAAGCCGGGCCATCCGGATTATCCGGGTTTTCTTTAAACGGCCGCTCCAGTTGATTGACCCGATCCAGACGTTCGAGTCGCGCAGCGCGTTCCGCCAGCTCGCGGGTTTTCTGCGGAGTCCAGTCGGGAAAGGCGGCGTTCAGCATCTCACCGGCCACCGGAGCGGCCGCCATGCCGCCTCCCATGCCGTGTTCGACGAATACTGAAACGACGATGGTCTCTTCCGGCGGCGCGCCGTGGGGCGCGTAGCCCACGAACCAGGCGTGGTTTTTGCCTTTCACCCGACTGCGGGTCTGCGCCGTACCGGTTTTTCCGGCGATGGGCACGGGATATTGCTGCAATCGCCGCGCGGTGCCGCGGGTTACGACCGCGCGCATGCCTTCCTGAACGACGCGCAGGCTGGCGGGCGACACCGGAACTTCGCTCACCATCTGCGGTTCCATGCGACGGATCAAACGGTGGCTGATCGGATCGCGGATTTCGCGGAGCAGATGCGGGCGATAGAGTTTGCCGCGGCTTAAGAGACCGCTGTAGAGCACCGCCATTTCCATCGGCGTCGTTTCGAGATAGCCCTGGCCGATCGAAAGGTTTACGGTATCGCCGTCATACCATTTGGCGCCGGACAGATGAATCTGTTTCCAGCGACTGTCCGGAACCCGGCCTTCGATTTCGCCGGGCAAATCGATGCCGGTCTTTTTATCCATGCCGAAAGCCCGGGCGAAGTGGATCATCGGCTTCGAACCGATATGATAACCCAGATTATAAAAATACACGTTGCAGCTGTTCGCGATCGCGCCGATCATATCGACCCGACCGTGCCCCGCTGTCCAGCAGGAGTACCGCGTATCCGGCGCGCTTTTGAGCGTGGACTTGAGGGTGAAGCTGCCGTAGCAGGTGTACGGCGTATTCATATTCACGTCACGACGGGGCGCACGTTCAAGCGCGGCCAGGGCCACGAGAGGTTTGAAAGTCGACGCGGGCGGAAATTTCGCCTGGATCGTCAGGTTCAGAAAACCTTTGTGGCGTTTTACCTGACGGAAGTGTTTGCCCCGCTGTTCGGGCGTGCCGCTCGACAGAATATTCGGATCGAACGATGGATTCGAAATCAGAGCCAGTACTTCGCCGGTACCCGCGTTCATGGCCACCGCCGCGCCGCGACGCCCTGCGCGCTGCAGCGCCCGATAGCCGGCGGCCTGCACATTACGATCAATGGTCAACACCAGAGTATTGCCCTGCTCCGTTCCGGCGATCTGCTCTTCTTCGTTAATGATGCGGTGGCGAATGCGAACCCCGTCGGTCCCGCGCAATTCCGAATCGTAGCGCGACTCGACGCCGGCTTTGCCGATGGTCTGGTACGAAAGCGCCTGCTTGCGATCGAGCTGGCGGCGGGTCGGCAATCCGATGTACCCCGTAACGTGCGAAGCGGCGGGGCCCATGCTGTAATAACGTAAATGCTTGGTAACGAACTCGCCGTACTTTTCGGCCATGTGAAAGGCGGACAGGCGTTCCTGCTCGCGCCGGGTCATACGATTCAAAAGCGTAATCGACTCGTTCTTGCGAACCAGCTGGCGCCATTTCTTTTTCCCGAAGTGCTTCGAAAACTGCGAACAATCGCGGCCCATCACGGAACAAAAGGTGTTCACGTAGCTTTGCCCCGCATCGCGGGACTTGAAACGCGAAGGATAAATAACAAAGTCGATGAATCGAATATTCTCGATGATGGGTTTGTCGCCCGGTTTGAAATGGCGATCGTATACCAGGCCGCGCGGGGCCACGGTGAATTCCTGGCGCGATACGAATTTTTTGGCCAGAATACGGTTCTCGTAACCCTTCACCAGTTGCAGATTGCCGAGCTGTAGTACGAAGGTCAGCGTGGCCAGAAACACCAGCGCCGTGAAGACGTACAGGCGTTGCTGGAATTTTCGCTCAAGGCGATACTCGTGTAATGACTTGGCCATCGCTCATAACTCCGCGGCTCGAATTCGATAGAGCCAGCCCAGAAAAGAAAACCAGATCGGCGAAATGATCGCCGTAAAGGCGGCCGGACCGATCAGAGAGTAGTTCTTGTTAAAATCTTCGACGATGCCCTGAATCGTCCAGGCGAAGAAACGCACAACCAGCGCTGAAACGAATACCAGCGCGATAATCGGCGCGGTCTGATAGCGGTCGAAAACCTGGCTGAGCTTGCCCAGGGCGAAACCGGTGATGGAATAGACCAGCGCGTGAATGCCGACGATGGGCGTAAAGCCGCCGCCGGTCACGCCGCCGCCGAGCACCCAGTTAGCGCCGTCTTCGAGAATGCCCGCAAAAAAGCCGACCCACAGGCCCACGAATTCGCCGCGAAAGAGCGAAAAGAAGATCACGAAGATCAACAGAAAGTCCGGGCCGATGGTCCCGGTATTCAGAAAGTCAAAGGTCAAACTCAAGAACTGGATGTCCTTGAGGAAGTACGAGATCAAAAGTCCCAGCGTGATAAGTCCGGCTTCAATTAACATAATTCAATTCGATCCCGGTAATTCAAGGTTTTGAATTCGCCGCGGTCGACGGTTTTCCTGTTGCGATTCTTTGGGGGCCGCATCGCCGCCGGGTTGCGCGTTCGTCGCGTCGTTGCCGGCCGCGCCGGGGTCGGTCGTCCGGGGCGTTGCAGTCGTGCCGGTAGTCGCGGGAGGCGTTTGTTGCTCTCGCGGGGCCGGCGTCGGCTTGCGGCGCGTTTCCGTGGTCTCGAAGTACACCGGCGGACCGAATTCCGTATCGAGATGCTCTTCCCAGCGTTCTTTTTGTTCCCAGCCGGCGGCCCACTTCTCGGGCGCTTTGAGCACGATCGAAACGATATCCAGATTGCTGATCGGCGCGAGCGGCGCGACGTACGCCGTGCGAAATTCGCCGTCCCGCGGGCCCTCTTCCTGAATGACTCCGACCGGAATGCCCCGCGGAAAGATGCCGCCTTCGCCGCTGGAAACGACGTACTGGTCGGCTTTGATTTTCAATTCGCTGTGCGCAAGAATCGCCTGCTCGGGAGCGTGATTCGCGGTAAGATACTGCAACTGAACCTGAGTCACGCGGCCGGAGTTTCCGCTCATAATCGCCCACTCGGAAGATTCTTGAATGCGCACGCCCATGCGAAAGCCGGGATGCGTGAGGGGTTGAATGATCGCAGTCGAGGAATCCACCGCCGCGACGACGCCCACCACGCAGCGCACCAGATTGTTTTCGAGATCGTGCGCGCGGGTCAGCACCGGCATGAGCGGACGGATCCCGTCCTCGGAACCTTTGTCGACGATAATGCGCGGACTGATCGAATTAAGACGAATGCCCAGCACTTCCGCCCGGACTTCCTGATACTGAGCAGGCGGCGAAAAACCCAGCGCGGTTCGCAGCTGCTCGTTTTCGGCGGTCAGTAAATCGAATTTATCTTTTTCCAGGCGATATTGTTCGATGGCGGCCTGCGCGTTTTCGTAGCGCTGTTCCAGTTCGCGGTATTGGTCCAGCTCGACCCACAGCGTACCGGTAAAACGCAGACCGGAACTGAGCGCCCCACTGATGCGGTCAGCGACTTTGCCGAAATAACCGACGCCCTGGGCGAAGGGATTGCTCTGCCAGAGAATGCAGAGAATGGAAAAACTCAGGCAAAAGGTCAGGCTCGTGAGATTCCGATTGCGAGAAAGAATATCGATCAGCATAACAGATACGGCCCCGGGCCTTCAGGGTTTTCGCGCGCCGGTACAATCGGTGGGCCGCAAGGCCGCCGCGGATTTTTGAAATAGAACCGGAGTCCGGTCTTATTTCATACCAGAGCGAATGAACTTCAGCTCGTCCAGGTATTTTCCGGTTCCCATGACCACGCAGGTGAGCGGGTTCTCCGCGCGAAACACGGGCACTCCGGTTTCTTTGCTCAGGAATTTGTCCAGCCCTTTCAAAAGGCAGCCGCCGCCGGTCATGACAATGCCACGCTCCACAATGTCCGCCGCCAGTTCCGGCGGGGTGCGTTCCAGGCTGCTCTTGACCGCTTCGAGAATCGCGTCAATGGGCTCTTTCAGAGCTTTACGGATCTCGTTCGAATCGATTTCCAGAGTCCGGGGCAGACCGCTGATCGCGTCGCGACCGCGCAGCTCCATGACTTCGGTTTTCTTTTCGGGATAGGCATTCCCGATGGTCAGCTTGACGTCTTCCGCCATGCGCTCACCGATCACCAGGTTGTACTGCGTCCGCAGATAGCGAATGATGGCCTCGTCGAATTCGTCGCCGCCGATCCGAATCGAGTCGGCGATGACCATGCCCCCCAGAGAGATGACCGCGATCTCGGTCGTTCCACCGCCGATGTCGACGATCATGGTGCCGGCAGGTTCGTGAATCGGAACATTCGCCCCGATGGCGGCGGCCAGAGCTTCTTCAATAAGAAAGATTTCGCGGGCGCCGGCCTGTTCGGCGGATTCCCGTACGGCCCGTTTCTCCACTTCGGTGATTCCGGAAGGAACGCCGATGACCATGCGTGGTTTTACCAGGGTGGTCCGCTTGTGCACCTTCTGAATAAAATAGCGGATCATCTTCTCGACGGTTTCGAAGTCCGCAATGACCCCGTCTTTCATGGGCCGGATGGCGACGATATCGCCGGGAGTCCGACCGAGCATGCGTTTCGCTTCGTGGCCGACCGCCAGGACTTTGCCGGTCGACGACTGCACGGCCACGACCGACGGCTCGGACAGGACGATGCCCATGCCCTTGACGTGCACCAGGGTATTGGCGGTGCCCAGGTCAATGCCCATGTCGTTTGAAAAGAGACCGTATACCTGATCTAAAAACATTAAAGAGTTCCTGCGGGGTTTGTAGTATTATCGGAAGCTCGCGCCGGAAAGCCTGAAAAAGAGCTGGCCGAAACCGCCGGAAATTCGCGTGTCATGCTGGAGGGAACGCCGGGGCCCCGACGAATGCGCGCCGCGCATACTGAAAATCGGGGAGATATGATGGCGACGAATGCTGACTTCACTGACCGGGAATGGATACTATACGTGCTTCGAGATTTCCGCTGTTGCGATGCACTTGAGTAAACCAGAGCCCTGCATTGGGGACGTCTGTCAAGAAAAGCAGGTTTTACCCCACATTTTTTAGGGATTTCTGTATTTTCAGGCGCGTTTCGCGCGCGATCATCCCGCGTGCGAAAGCCAGGCTGATCGCCGAACACCCGACGCCGGACGGCACACGTCCGGTTCCGCGTCGCCCGTTCCCGATCAGCGCGACGGCGCGCTGCAAACCTGGCTGATGCGATCGGTCACGAATTCATCTTCGCCGATGCGAGCCGCCTCTTCGAAAAAGAAACAAGCGGGGCCCGGGCCGCGCTGTAGCAGAAAGACTTCGGCCTCCATTCGCACCGCTTCCACGCGCAGAATGTCCGGCGCCGACGCGCGATATTTGACAGATCGGGCCAGGCGCAGCGCCGGCAGAAAGTCGCGGGCGAAATAGTGGGCGTGACATAAGACCAGGTCGCGTACATTCTCGTCGAGCCCCAGCCGCACGCCCGCGACGGGGCCCGGCGCAGCAATGGGAGGCTCGTCGGCTGCGTCGGTCGGAGCCCCATCCAACTCGGCCGCAGGTAGCGCCGCCTGGATTTCAGCCACCAGCTTGCGGGTTTCCGGCCGGGCTCCGGAGAGCGCGTACAGAGCCAGACCCAGCCAGTCCCGATAACGCTCCAGGGCCGGCTGGACTTCGCCGCTCATGACGTGCTCCTCGAGAATCAGGCGAATATTACGATCGGTGCGCTCCGTAAAAAACAGATCGCCGTAGGCCAGCATCAGATTGGCCGCGCTTCGCCGGTCGAGGCCCGGGTCAAGAGCCAGAGCCTTACGCACGTTTCGCGAAATACGCTGACTCAAGCGCGGGACGGCGATTTCAGGAACCGAATCCAGGCTCTTCTGCAGGGGCAGATAGCCGCGGCCGGTCAACTGCATCAGCGACGGACCGTTCAGCGGCACGCGCACAATCAGCTCGTAAAAATCGATCAGGCCCAGATAAAAATAGACTTCAGCCGCGGCCGGACTGTTGCGCTTTTGAATCCGGGCGATGCGCCGGACTTCATCCAGTTCGGCGAGCATGCCAGGCACCGCGGCATTGCCTCCGTCCCAGGCGAGTAACTGACGGCCGAATTCATCGGTGCGCTTTTCGAGACGGACCAGAGCGTCCCCGGTCACGCTGTAGTACAGCTGCGGACCGTAGCGATAGGCCGCCGCCCCGCCGCCGGCAAGCAGTGCCAGCAACAGCACCCAGATCAGCCAGCGGCCGCGTTTTTTTTTGGGTTCGAAAGATTGATAGTACATGACGATCGGTCGCCTGTGATTCCCGGACCCGCCGCGCGGACCTGGATCGATATTGTGCGGCGATTCTCTGTCATTGCCGGGAACGCGTGAATTCCCGCATTCCTTTTACGAAAGCCGACATATTGCAGCCGTTTCTACAATGAGAGCGGCTCGCCTGCAGCGGCCCGGGATCGAGGAGCCCCGACGGCCCGTCGCTACAGCGAACGAATCCGGGCGTTTTGCTTGATATAGGCTTTCACCGCGGAAACGTCGCCGGTCAGGAACAGCGGAATCGGCCGATCGGGATGGATGGGCACGAGCGCCAGACCGCTGCCCTGAAACAGGATCTGGTCCATATCGCCGGCGGAGTAGGAGTAGCTGGTATTCCCGCAGTGAATCAAAAAGCTGCTGCCTTCCAGAATCAGCGTTCCGTTACCGACCCGTCGCAGCTCCGAGAAGATGCGCGTGGGAATCTCACCCCGGCGACCGATTTGCCCGGGAATCTTGCGGCCGTGATCCAGAAATAACACGCCGGTCACGATCAATTGCGGCGCCGCTTCGGGACTTTCCCGCTCTGTTTTTTCCATGACCCGCAAGGACTCGTTGAGCGAATCCGGGTCGATGCGCTGCAGTCCGGTCAAACGATCGCGTAAAAAATTCAACTCCTGCCGCTCACGTAGATCGAGCCCGATGGCCGGACCCGCGGCGGCGCTCTCCGGGGACTGTTCTGTCGGTCGGGAGGCCGGCGCCGCCGATGCCGGGCTGGATCCGTAATCCGACGGCGGGCGAGCAGTGCTCTCAGGAGCAGGAGGCGCGCCGGCAAATTGATGCTCCAGATTCTGAGCGGTCGCCCGCTGCCCCGCGGGCCGCGGACCGGCCGGTGCAGTCGAGGTCGGGACGGAAGCAGCCGGTGGCGGCACCGGAAAGCCGCCGACCGATGGATCGCCTGCTGAAGCCGAAGGGACCGCGCCCGGACGGAATGCGCCGCCCTTCAGCAGGCTGTAGCCCACGAATCCCAGGCAGGCCAGTCCCGCTCCGATTAAGATGATCGCCAGTAGTACCATTCCCTCTTAATATCCTGGCGAAAGCCCATTAGCTGAACAAATTTTTTCGGGTGGTCCTGCCAGAGGGCCCGGGCGAAGCTTGCTCTGTGAAAGATTTGCTACAGTTAATCATGCGGGCCGGCGCCTGGGTGATCATCCTCCTCCTCGTCGGTATGATGGCGATAACCTTCACCGGACAGGACCTGAACGTCACCGGGGCGCTCGCGAATCGCGGCGGCGTCGGCAGCTACGACGGCGAAACCATAAAATCACGCGATTATTCCTACCACTACAATGTCTGTAATCGACAGGCCGCCCTCTATCGGCAGCAATTCGGCGATCTGCTGGGCCCGGGTCAGTCCATCGACTCTTTCTTTAATCTGAACGATTGCGTTCGTCGCAGCCTGCAGCAGGCGTTCATTCTGCCCACCGTCGCCGGGCGCATGGGACTGGGCGTTTCGAAGGAATCCGTTCAGAAACAGGCCCAGCGGGAGGCTATCACCCAGTCGAAGCAGCAGGAAGGCCTGCTGGAAGAAGACCGCATGAGCGCGGCGATGATCTACGAACGCAGCCTGCAAAATTTCCCCCTGGATCTGCGCGAGCGCCAGGCCGCGGTCGAGCGCACGGGACAGATATTAAACGAAACCATCACCATCAGCGACGAAGCGGCTGCCGCCCGCTGGCTGGCCGGCGAAACCGGTGTGCGACTGAGCCTGATTCGCTTCAATAACCCGCAGTTGCTGGCCAGAGTGAAAAAGACCATCAGCGTCACCGAAGAGGAAGTGCGGGCCGCTTTCGCCGAAGAGCAGGCGAAGAAAAAAGAACAGGATCCCGACGCGCAGCCGAAGGCCTTCGAAGACGAGCAGGCCTTCGTACAGGATCGCCTCAAGACCCGCCTCGCCCGCAAAGAGCTCGAAGCAAATACGAAAAAGATCGACGAATTGACGATCAAAGGCAAAGGCGAGTTTTCGCTCGAAGAAGTGGCCGGCATTCTCGGCGTTGAGATTCAGAATCCCGGAGTGGTGAAGCTGCAGGAATTGAGCGGCGTTCCGGCCGGCGGCGGTTCGCGCGCGAACCTGAATCAGCCGGAGTTTCTGAAAGATTTGGGGAAACGCCGGTCTAATTTCACGGCCGGTCCCTATACCGACGGCGAATTCATTGTTTATGTTTCCGTGCAGGACGTGGTCCTTCCGGGAAGCGCGGTCGTGCCCGCCGCGAAACAGGACGAAATCAAAGAACAGGTCGGCCGCGGACTGACCGGCCAATTCTATCAGTATCTGGTGCAGGAAGAGTCGTTGCGCGGACAGTTCAAAGTAAACGTGAACGCGGACGACGTGCAGCAATAGAAGCGTCGCGTCTCGATTGTGAAAGCTGAATATATCAATCCCTTTCTGGTGGCGACCTCGAATGTATTTCGAGATCTCTTAAAGGTTCAGCTGGTGCGCGGCCGAACCCTGATCAAGAAAACGCCCGCGCCTTCGCACGAGATCGCCATCTTCGTGGGAGTCAAAGGCAAGAATCCCGGCCAGGTGATCTACTCGATGAATTTAGAGACGATCTACAAGATCGCCGCGCAGCTCATGCCCGGCTCGGATCAGGCCGTGCTCAAGAAAGAGTGGCGCGATATGATCGGTGAAGTCGCGAATATGATCACCGGCAACGCCATGCAGATGCTGATCGCCGGAGACGCCGGCCTTGATCTGACCGTGCCCATGGTCGTCGACATCCGCAAGCAGGCGCCGGAAATCCCGCCCATGCCGACGATCGGCCTCAATTTTTACGCGCCCTTCGGTTTGATCGAAGCCAACGTAGCTTTTAAAGCGATGGGCGGCTGAACGCGCCGCGGACTCGCGCAGCCCACCTTCATCAGCACATTTTTTCGCGAAGCTTCGCTGTCGCGATCCACTGCGTCTCTGGCTGCCCGGCCAAATGTGACATAATCCAACAGCAAAGACCGGAACAAAGCCGCAAAAGCTGAACACATTTTTTGTTCAGAAAGAGAAGAGGCGCGAAAGCGATTACCGCGCGAAATCCAAAAAAGTTCCCGGGCAAAAACCGACACCAACCGATCTATTAAGAGTCATTCGTGTAACTCCTCGGGCTCCGCAATTGCGCGGGGCCCTTTTTTTTGGCGAAAGGATGCGCAAAGCGCATCCGAAGGTTTGCCGCAGGCAAACACGAGCATGGACGCAGTCCATGCCCAAGTCCGCCGAAGGCGGACCCAGACAACAGCGCAATGTTTGAGTTGACCGCGTGCACAGGAAGCGCGGGCGGTTGCCGTCAAAGCGGAGCCAGGAGGGCGAAGCGGTGCGTCGGCTCGGGCATGGACGCCCGCGACGACGCACTGATGGCAACCGTCCGTGCGGACTTCGTCGTATCACTCAAACATAAGCCGACTTCTTTCGGCGACGAAATTCTGCAGCACCTTGTAATCGTCGGGACCGGCCTGATAAAAACGCACGCCGATATTAAAACCCTCGCGGGTCGGATAGTAGCGCGTGATTTCGCCCGAGAGATGCATCAGATGATGCCGAATCTGGATCTCCATTTTAAGATGATCGTGGAAGGTCAGATAGTCGAAGATGGTGCGATTGTTGAGCTCGAAAAGCAGACCGCCCATACTGATATTCACGACCCGCGAAAAGGTATGCCGAAAATAACTGCGCGCGATGACTGTTTTACTCATGGCGTAGTTCATGAGCTGGGCCAGCATATCGATCTGCAGGGCCTGGTCTTCGGATAACACGCCGTAGTCGAAGACCGTTGAGTACACGTAAATGTGCCCGATGACTTCGTCGAAAATCATCAGCGGCGCGCAGACGTAGTTCGCCAGGTGGTTGTGCATATCCTGCTGCTGCAACTGCTCGAATTGTTTCGCCGCTTCTTCTTCCGAAATCGTGCGCAGTATCTGCCGGTATTCGCGATTATAATTGATCAGGCCGTAGGTTCGCCGGGCTTTATAATAACTTTCCACATTCGCCACCTCGCCCAGATAGAAGGTCTTCTTTTCCTGGGCGATCATGGTCTCCATGAGGTTGCGCTTGTATTTCTCGGGGTAGAATTTGATTTCGAAGTCCGGAGCGATCTCCGCCAGTTCTTCGGTGACGATATGATTCACCAGATAGAGATCGGGTTCGTCCCGGCGCAACTCGGCGACGATATGCGGATAGCGCGCTTCCAGGATCTGGCCGGTGCCCCGGCGGCCGAAGAGCGGTTGATAGGCGATGATCCATCGCATGTACATATCATCCACCCAGATGCGCCGGTTCTTGCGGCGTTTGGCCGACTGGATGTGAGCCGGAATTTTGATCGCCAGAGTTTCCGGGCCGATGTCGACGATCGGCACCTCGAACTGATAGAGGATATTGACGATCTCGAATTTAATACGACAGCGGCGCGCCCGTTCGCCCTGGAATCCAGGCATGCGCATATGCGCCACCGTGTTGGTTACTTCGAAGACGGTGGCTTTGTATTCTTCCGCGCCGTAGTTCACCTGAACCCGGCGCTGTTCCGATCTGAGCCAGTAGAACAGGTGCCGGATCTGGTTGATATCCGAACCGAGAATGGACTCCTCGGCGACCTCTTCCTGACCCGCGCGATGGGGGCCCAGTTGGCGCAGGGCTTCAATCAGCGATTCATCGATCAGCGGCACTCTGATAATATCGAGCCGCGGGCCCCCCAGAGATGAACGCCGGGAGCGGCATTTTTAGCGGATTTCGGCCGCACGGGGCCGGAGCGAATCGGCCTATTGAACGCTTTTTTCGAGATCGTCGGAGATCTCGAACAGCAGGTCCAGTTTGGAGAGCTTGAGCAGAGTTAAGAGCGAGCGGCTCAGATTGCAGAGGACTAACTGACCGCCATAGGCCTTCACATCTTTCATGAATGCGACGAGGGCCCCGAGGGCCGAGCTGTCGAAATATTCGGTCTCTTTCAGATCCAGCACAATGCGCGCCGGCTTATCTTTCAGGAAGCTCGAAAGACCTTCCCGGAATTTACGGGCGACGACCATATCCACCCGGGGCTCCTGAATATGGAGCACCAGAACGCTGCCGCGAGTTTCCGAAGAGATCATAAAGTCCGACTTAACCCCTGTATGAGATACCAGGTCAAATAAAATTTACCTGCCTCGATTCAGACGAATCAAAGCGCAGAATCACACCCACTTTTTTCGCCGACCGGCGGCTCGCCTGGCCCGCGGCTGCACTCTGCAGCAGATGGGATATTCTTAAAATCGGCGCATGCAGGCGGGAAACTCGAAAAATTCTTAAAAAAAGACTTATCTTCGTTTTTATTTTTTATTTGGCTCCTGCCCGCACATCGAAGGAATCGTCATTAATACCCATCCGCAATCATGAAATCCAATCCATCAAAAAAATCCAGAAAATCACCCGCGCAGTCGGGTGGGAAAGCCCGTAAAGCCGCGAAAAAAGCGGTCAAACGACGCCCGTCCGAAGCCGAACTAAGCCCCGAAGCTCAGTCCAGAGCCGCGATTCTGGATTGGGCGGGCCCCGCCTTCCCGCTGGAAGTGCGCGAAGAGGCGGCGCTGGTCTTCGCCGACTACGTCCGCAAGGGCGCGGGCGAACTCACCGATTTCTATATGCACCCGCTACAGTTCGGCACCGGCGGCCTGCGCGGAGTCATTGGCAACGGCGCGGGGCGAATGAACCCCTGGACCGTGGGCCGGACCACGGTCGGACTGTGTAACTATCTGAAGTCTCGCAACAAAAAGGGCGCCTCGTTGGTCATCGCCCACGACTCGCGGCGCATGAGCCCGGAATTCGCACAGACCACCGCAGGCATCGCCGCGAGCCTGGGTCTCAAGGTATATCTTTTCGAGGGAGTGACCCCGACTCCGGTACTATCGTACGCGATTCGCAAACTCAAGGCTTCCGGCGGCGTCGTGATCACCGCCAGTCATAATCCGCCGGAATACAACGGTTATAAAGTATACGTCGAAGACGGTTCGCAGTTGGTGGGCGACGCCCAGGTAAAACTGGAGGAAGCCATCGCCGACGTGAGCGGCTGGGACGACATCCCGTTCCTGCCGCCGAAAGACCCCGCCTTCAAACGCAAAGTCAAGCGCATCGGCAAAGATATCAAAAAAGCGTACTACGCCGAATTCAAGAAACTCGATTTCGTTTCGCCTGCCGGTAAAAACTCCGCTAAGTCGAAGCTGAAAATCATCTACTCGCCGTTACACGGCACCGGCGGTCCCTGGCTGCCCGACCTCTTAAAGCACTACGGCTTCAACGTCGAAATGGTTCCCGAGCAGGAGCAACCCGACGGTGAATTCCCCACGGTAAAATATCCCAACCCTGAAGAGCCGGAAGCAATGAAGCTCAGCGAAGAGCTGGCACGGACGCGCGGCGCCGATATTTTTCTGGCGACCGACCCCGACGCGGATCGGCTGGGCGCGGGCGTGCGCGACGCGGCCGGCGGCTATACCCTGATCAACGGCAACCAGATCGGCAGCATCATGTGCGCGCATCTGTGCGAAAAGGTCGCGGAAGAACGTCAGGCCCGGGCGCAAAAGAACTCAGCTAAAAACAAAAAAGCGAAATCGAAAAAAGAACCGCGCTATCATGTGCTCAAGACCATCGTCACCACCGATTTACAAAAAGAAATCGCCGAAGCCAACGGCATCGAAGTGCGCGACGTTCTGACCGGCTTTAAGTACATCGCCGAGCAAATGAAGCTGATGGACAAAGGCGACAAAGCCGCGGGTTTTCAAAAAGGCCGCGACGAATATCTTTTCGGCGGCGAAGAGTCTTTCGGTTATCTGCCGGTCGACTTCGTCCGGGACAAAGACGCCCTCGCCTCCGCGCTGCTCCTGTGCGAGGTTCTGGCCGAACGCGGCGATTTGCTGGATTATCTGAACCAGATCTATTTGAAGTACGGACTCTACCTGGAAGATCTGAAGTCCATCACCCTGAAAGGTTCGGCCGGCCAGGCCCGCATTCAGGAAGTCATCGACGGACTGCGCGAGCAAAATCTGATCGGCTGGAAGCTGGGCGATCGCACCGTCACCGGAGTGCTCGATTATAAAAATCAAACCCGCGACGGCCAGAAAGACGCGAAATTCTTCGGCTTGCTTCCGCCGGCCAACGTTGTGCAGCTGCTGCTCGAACCGGAGGGCAAGCTGACCATTCGCCCGTCCGGCACCGAACCCAAAGTCAAACTCTACGCCAGCCTGCATTCGAAGACCACGCCCAGCAGTCTGGACGAATTGCAACTCGCGATGGACGAGCTGCAAAACGAGCTGGCGTCGATCTCGGGGCATTTCTTCGCGCGCACGGGGCTGGCCTGAATGCGGACGGGCGCAACGCATCGCAACGCGCCAGCGGCATGAGACCGAAACAAAGGTCGCGAGACGAGACAGGAAAATGAAACACAAAGCTGTCTACGGAATACTGCTGGCCGCGCTCGCGATCCACGCCCTGCATATCGCTCATTATTTTTTCGTCGCCGACGACGGCTATATCTACTTTCGATTCGCACGAAATCTGGCTGAAGGCTTCGGGCCGGTCTGGAATCCCGGCGAGTATGTAGAAGGTTATAACTCGATCGCCTGGCTGGCTTTGTTGTCACTGCTGTATGCGTTCGGCGTCCCCCTGCCCCTGGGCGCACCGGCGCTCAGCATCGTATTGACGGGCGGCTGCCTGTGGATTCTCTATCGATTCGCGCAACGCTTGTTTCCCGGGCAGGGTCCGTTGCTCTTCGCCCTGGGCGCGCTCTTCCTGGCGCTCAATCGCAGCTGGAACGTCTGGGCCACCGGCGGGCTCGAAACGCGAATCTACACTTTCTTTATGGTGTGGGCAATCTTCGAGTTACTGGACTCGCTGGGATTGTTCGCGCCGCTTGACCCGAAAGCGCCAGGCTCATCGGAGGTATCGGCGCGACATACGCTGGGAGCTTCGGTGCTGGTCGGCATGACTCCGCTAATGCGAATGGACGCCTTCTTAACTGGAGCTCTCGTAATCTTAGCGGCGCTCGCATGGTACTGGTTGCGCTATCGCCCGAATTTTGCGCGCTTCGTTCGAAGCGGCTTGCTGACTGGCACCCCGGCGCTGCTGATCGTCGCCGCATACAGCGCCTTTCGCTATATCTATTTCGGCGACTATTTACCGAATACCTACTATGCGAAAGTCGGTCCGGTCTGGCCCGAGATGGGGCTATTGTACTTTCAGGCCGTGAATCTGGAATACGGCCTTCAGTATCTGTTGCTATTCGCGACGGTCGTATTCACGTTGCACTATCAATCAGAAAGGCTGCGTCTGAGTTTCGTCGCCTTTCTGGCCGCGACCATCTTACCGCAGCTGGTCTACTATCTCTACAAGGTCGGCGGCGATTTTTTCGAATATCGGCTCTTCGATCTGCACTTCTTCTTTCTGGCCCTGTTGATTCCCCGCTGCGCGCTGCTTCTGTTTCAAGCTCCGTCGGAACCTTTCCAGCGGTGGTTGTCTTTCGCACGGCGCGTACCCCGGGGAGTTCTGCAAGCCGCCGGAGTTCTGCTCATCGCATGGCTGGCTGTATTGCATCTGACGCTCCCCAACTGGCGCCTGATCAGTGCGGATACTCCGCACATGGAGGGAACACCGCTCTGGGACAACAGCACGGCGGAAGTCAAGCAGGCGCTGGGGCCTCTCGGATACGCTCCTGGAACCGTCGAAAATATGAAAGCATGGGTGCGACTTCTGTACCGCGTGCAACGCCAGATGATTGCGCGACGCCAGGAACATTTCGCGGAGTACGCGGCCACTCGCGTCGAAATGTTTCGCCCGCTGCGCGACGTAGAATTTCCGGCGGACGCGGTTACCGCTGATTCAGGCATCGGCATCCCGGGCCATTTTCTCAGAATCCCTCTCATCGATACACTCGGTCTTACGGATCCGGTAGTCGCCCGCAATCCGGTCACGACCGAAAATGAGAAACGGCTGCATGCTCACAACCGACGACCGCCGCCCGGATACCTGAAAGAGCGGGGAGTCAATATATACCCGCTGTGTCTGATTGATGAGAGAATCGCGCGCAAACAACAAATTCTGGATCACTGTGTCTACCGGGGCGTGCCTCCGTTTCAGGAGCTGAAAAACTTCTATCTGGTGCAGTACGAAGATCGCTATCTGGTGCTGCGCTCGCCCGACGAAGCCTGGCTACGCGCGAATTACTCGCTGGTCGAAGCGCTGCCCTGAATCAGGCTCTTCATCAGGATAGGTTTTGGTTGCCCTGAGAGGGCCGCGTTCAACCGTGTTGCAATCGCGGGGTCGCCGGAGCAGACGTCGCGATACCGCAGGCGGTCGCGCGCCGCGAGCGTGCGCGCGAAAATTCGGAGGGAAGCATGAGCAGCGTCGATTTTTTTCAGAGCCTCAGTCTCGACGAGATTCAAAAGAAAACCCGCGAGTACGTGCTCGGGACCTACGGCTATCCCATGGACCTGGCCATGAGTTTCGGCCAGGGCGAGTATCTCTACGATACTGAAGGCAAGCAGTACATCGACTTTCTGTGCGGCATCTCCGTCACCAATTTAGGCCACGGCGACGCGGACATCGTCGAAGCGATTCGCGACCAGGCCGAACGCCTGATGCATACCTCCAATCTGTTTTACAGCCAGGAAGCGGCGATGCTCGCCGAAGCTCTGGTGAACTACAGTTTTCCCGGCAAAGTCTTTTTCACGAATTCCGGCACCGAAGCGAGCGAAGCGGCCTTTAAGTTCGCCCGCAGCTACGGCCAGCGCGCTAAAAACGGCGCGACCGCGATCATCACCCACGAAAATTCCTTCCACGGCCGCAGCACCGCCGGCATGTGCATGACCGGCCAGGATAAGATTCATTCGGGTTTCGGCAAGCTCTTGCCCGAAGACGATCTGATTTATCTGCCGCGCAATGACATCGACATTCTCGAGAAAGCTCTCGACGATCACGGACGCAATATCTGCGCCTTCGCCTTAGAACTCGTACAGGGCGAAGGCGGTATTCACGTGATGGACAAAGAGTACGTGCAGGCCGCGCGTGATCTCTGTTCCGAAAACGATGTGCTCTTGATCCTCGACGAAGTGCAAACCGGCATCGGTCGCACGGGCAAACTTTTCGCCTACGAACATTACGAGATTACGCCGGACGCGATGACCCTGGCGAAAGCGCTGGGCAACGGTTTCCCCATCGGCGCCTTGATCATCGCAGATCAGTATACGGAGCATCTGGGACCGGGTCAGCACGGCAGCACCTTCGGCGGCAACCATCTGGCGACCCGGGTGGCTTTCGAAACCCTCAAAGCGATCGTCACCCGCGATCTTTTAAGCAATGTCGTCGCGCAGTCCGAGTTCTTTATGCGCCGCCTGAAAGTATTCGAAAAGCAATTCGCGTGCGTCACCGAAGTGCGCGGTCTGGGTCTGCATCTTGGCCTCGAACTCGATCGCCCGGGACAGCCGCTCGCAAACGAGGCGCGCGATCGCGGCTTAATCGTGAATTGCACCGCAGGCACGACGATTCGCATCATGCCGCCGCTGAACGTGAGTCTCGAGCGCGCGTCCGAAGGTCTGGATATTCTCGAAGCGTCTCTGGCGGCCTTTCAAGAAACCGCGACGGCCTGAGCGATCGAGGGAGCTACACGATGCAAGTTCACCGCTATGAATCGATTCCGAAAATCGTCGAGGTCGGCCCGGAAATCTATTCCGTGCCGATACCGCAGCCCTTTTACGCCGACAATAACGTGTACATCATCAATTCGGGCGAACCGGCGCTGATCGATTCGGGGTACGTGCAGAGCCTGGGCTTACTGCAAAAGGCGCTCGGACAAATCGGGCTTTCGCTCAAGAAGATCAAGCACGTCTTTTATACCCACGAACACATCGATCACATCAGCGCCGCCTTAACGCTGCGCAGCTATACCGACGCGAAGCTCTACGGCATGGCGGGCATGGCCGACTATGTCGGCAATTTCGTCGAGTTCGTGCATCGTTTCCAGCGCGCCATGAATCGCTTGATCTATAAAGCGCATCACGAAAGAGCCGAACGCGATTTCGAATTAGTCCGCGCGCACGAAGGCTGGCAAAAATTTCTCGCCTCAGTAGACCAGGGCAATCGCGTCGATGTGAATATGCGCATGGACGTGGAGCTGGTCGAAGGCGACGTGATTCGCATCGGCCAGCGCGAGATCGGTTTTATTCATACGCCCGGCCACAATCGCTGGCATCTAACTCCGTATATCCTCGGCGAAGGCGTATATTTTACCGGGGATCTGGTGCTCGAAAACGTATCGGCGATCTACGCGGAGCTCGACGGCAATCTCGCGGATTATTACGCGAGCCTGGATCGTTTGATGGAGCTGCCGATCCAGCGTCTGATGCCGGCCCACGGTAAAGAGCCGAAATCGCCGCAAAAAGCGATTCGTTTGATTCGAAAAACCCTGGCGCTGCTCGAACGCGGCATCATGCGCCGCCTGCGTGAAGGCGAATACGATTTAAGTACGATGGTGCGCGAAGCCATCGGCCCCCGCGCGAAAAGCGGCGGCCACTATATCACCGCCCTCGCGACCATTCACGCGATTTTACAGAGCCTGATCGAACGCGGCCTGGTAGGCGTGCGCGAAGTCGACCCGCCGTACGAGAAGTACTACTGGATCGGCGGCGAGGACGGAGGGCGCAGCGATCAGGCGGCGTGAGGTGGGGGGCTCTAACCAGATAGCCTGCGAGCTATAGCCATCTAGCCGGCAGCGGACACTGGCGCTCACCTGGTTTTGATTTGCCCCCGTTATGCCGATTAAACTATTGCCACAGTGTGAGTCCTTTTCAGGATGGCGGTTTCAGGAGCCAGAACGATGTCCCTATATGAAAAGCCGAGAATAGTTTCCGACCCCAAGGAATGCTATTTTTATCACACAATCGACCTGCCTGGTCACGGCACGATCGACGGTGATTGGGACTTGCGACCTAATGTTGCCAGATATCTTGGCAACGTATCATTCCAGAATAAGCGAGCCCTCGATATCGGCACGGCCAGTGGATTTTTAACATTCGAAATGGAGAAAATGGGAGCCGATGTGGTTTCGTATGACATGTCGGATAAGCAGAATTGGGACCTTGTCCCGTTCGCGACCATCAATCGAGATGAACTACTCGAAGATCGCCGGCAGGGCGCGCGAAAACTTAACAACAGTTACTGGTTATCGCATAAAGCAATGAATTCAAAAGCCCGCGCCGTATACGGAACTGTGTACGAAATTCCGGAAAGCATCGGTCCTGTTGACATCACAGTTTACGGAAGCATATTATTGCATCTGCGCGATCCTTTTCAGGCTCTATATCTCGGCTCGCGACTAACCAGAGAAACGGTTATCGTAGCCGACGTCATTCGCCGACGGCCAATCTTGTCCAGCATTATGGCATTTCTGGCGAAGAACACAATGCAGTTTCTGCCCGATCATAGTGCGAAGGAACTGATGATCGACGGCTACTGGTACTTGCCTCCCAGCATCGTGAGGCGCATGCTCGGCGTACTGGGATTCACCGATATCCGCACGATCTACCACCGGCAATTGTATGCAGGCAAGAAGCGCTGGCTTTATACAATCGTTGCAAACAGAACACACGGATCTGCGATTAAATAATCCAGACCTGCTTTATAATACCCAACTCCGAAAGAGCGCCTTCGTCGGAGCAACGAACACCGGCGAGGCGCTCCCCACGACGTTACAAATAGTTCGCCAGCTGGATCGCTTCGAAATCTGAAACCGGGTTCTGGCCTGTTACGCAGGCATCGATCGCGCTTTTCGCCTGGCCGTAGGCCCCATGCACGGTTTCGGCCGCAGCCAGGATCTCATCGCAAATCGCATCTGGATAGATCAGCTTTTTTTGCAACAGATCCGCTTTCACCGCGTCGGTTTCCGGCAGCGTTCGGTATTGCATACTCAGAGCGGCCTTCTGGCGCGCGAGATTGTCCAGGCGATAGCCGCTCTGCGTCGTACTCTGAGAGAAATGGATTTCCACTTCCTGGCGGAGTCGCTGGATTTCCTGGTTTCCCAGGGCCGCATAGCTCAGATCGCCCGCAATAATCTGTTCCTCGCGAGGCTTATCGACTATTAGTTCATTCACAATCTTTTGCGTAGCTGAATCAAATCCAACCAGCCCCTGAGCGATCTTCTCCGTAGCGGTCTTATCGACGACGTTGCCGCTTGCATCCAGCTTCTGATACGGTCCGAGCACGACGGATCCTCGAGGCCCATGAATGACTGAGTGATCAGGCGGTAATACGTACTCTCCTGAACTCACTTTTTCGGCAGCGGATTTCAATCGAATCGATCCACTGCCCGGATCGAATACGTGATCCGCAGGTGGGAATTCAGGCCCGACGAACAACTTTCGCACATCACCGGGATTCGCGCGATTGTGAACACCGATTGCTCTCCCTGCTGCTTCGATTTCAGCCTCAGGGCGCTCTTCGATCAATCCGCTGTGGTTATAAATAAATACTGGCATTGGTTTCTCCTTCTTAGTTCACGCGTATCAGATACACGGCAGAAATATAGCTGGGACGGTTTTCATGTGGATTCGCATCCATTTGAGCGTCGCCGGACTGACCTGAACCGATCGAACCGTCCACGAACAGACCGGAAACGTCTACCGTCCCTGAAATAGAGTGCGTATGATCAAGAGAGCGATCGGGCGGCTCAGATCCAATCGAAGCGATAAAGGTCCCGAGAATAGGCCATGAATCGTTATTACCCCCGGTGTTGCTCGATCGAATGATGTGCCTATGCGAGTTCAACCCCAGATCCGAATCGACTCCACCAACACTGCCGCTAATGCTTCGAACTCCCTGGCCACCAACACTTAGTGCACCGATGGCATGGCTATGTTCCGGAATCGTAACCGTAACGCTATTTGCGCCACCGGTATTTCCGGAACTCGTCGCTCCCATCAGAAATACGTCGTTCGTCAGATCGGGCCGGTCAGTCGGACGGGCGTTCGCAGTCGCCATCGCATACAGCGCAGTGCTTGCAGGTAGCGGCTGCCCGTCAGCGAGCATAAAGCCGTCGCCGGTGATGTCGTTCGTCGTGGCCGGTAGATTAGCGCCGTAATCAAATACCGCGACGACTCCGCCCAGCGGCAGGCGGCCGGCGAAATTCCCCACAACAGTCAAGTCGCCCTGCACCGTCGCATCCGTCCCGACGTTCAATCGCGTGTCGACGTCGACAACCCCGCTAAAGCGCGTGCGATCCGAAGTTACAGCAATACCGTCGTCTCCGGTGTCTTCAATACGAAAGCCGTCCAGAAAGGGAGTATTGCCGTCGTCGATCAGCGGGTCGCGCAAGGACAGCACTTCGACGTTCAGCCGATCAGTCTTGATCGCCGACTTCTCGCGGATCAACTGGCCGTCGAAGCTGTCTTTGATGGCATCCTGGTTTACCACTCCGCCGACCGCGATTTCTACCACCGCCAGCGGGATATCGGTCTCGCCTTCGTTCGGCGGGCGGTTCGTAGCGTGGCTGATTACGACCGATTCCTGAATATGAATCGGCTCCTGGCCCCCGCGGTCCGCGACAACGTCGACGAACTCCTCGGCGTACGAAATCCAGATCCACACCTCGTCGCCCGGACTGTACGAAGAGAGATCCACTTCGCAATCGTCCGTGAGCACCAGTTCACGACTCACGTCTTCCGAGAATTGCGGATCGAAATGTCGGTCGAGGGCGATGCCCTGTTTCACCAGCACTTCGTTCGGCGTATTGCCGGTAACAAGTCGCGAGAAGTAATCTTGCCGTAGGCCGAATCGTTAGAAATCGTGACCCCGTACGCACTGCGGGCATTATTACGACCCGTCCGGGATGCGCGCAAGAGGACGGTTCATGTCGACGGGAGCAGGGCATAGTATCGTCGCGGGGTTGTGCGTGGCACGACACTCTGCGAGAATATCAGATATTTTTTGTAAATGTCTTTCCTATCCGACGGTCACGGACCGCGAACCTAACTCGGCTTCTCTTGAGTGTCGATCCGAGTCCAGACCCGCCCTGCGCTGTATGCCTATATAGCTTCGAGGCCTTAGCATAAATCAATTGTCACGGTGCATTCCTATCCTGAAATGACCCAATCCGGCTGGCAGAGTCTTCTCCATATACGAGAGTCAGGTAGAGTACTATGATATCGAGACTACAAGCGGAGGATGAAGCCTACCGGACAATGCCACAGCGGGAACGGTTCATCGATTTCAAAAAAGGAGGCCGGAATGTGCTTTTTCTATTTACTGCAGTCCTCCTGGCTTCAATTCTACTTCACATCGCCGCGATCCATCCCTATACTTTCCTACTGCTGAACACCTGTATTCTGATGTTCAGGACGGTAGTGATTAGTATACGATTGATAAATGAAGCGACGACGTAGACTATCTGACATCGCATGACGCTTATGATCTACTATCCGGTAGTCACTCATTCATTGAGTCGAATCGGGTGCGTTAATTCCCGATCATCCGAGCTTGTCGAAAAGCCAGGCATCGTGGCCCACTTATTCATTTAAATATGTGCGCCAATGAAGGGGGGCTGCCGAAATTCACTTGAGTTTTACTTGTCCCGATCATTCTTGCTAAAATCGAAGTTTCACGGACCGGTTTATCATGAAGAATCTCATCTTTAAGCGTATTGGACCGAGCTCACTACAGCTGGCTGCGCTGTTTGCGTATAGCGTGCTTTTGCTGCTTTCGCTGATTATCGCTCTAGGAGCCTTCGCCGATCCGCTTCACACAGCCGGTCTGCTGACGTTTTACGATGGATTCTGGGAATCCACTGGCCTCACGCTTCTGCTTCCTTGCTCAGGCGCCTTTCTCTTCTATGCCTGCTATAAAGCGAAGAGATTGCAGAAGGAGTCCGTGCTTCCAGCTCTAAGTGCCGGGCTCTTGAGTATAGTGCTGGTTCTCGCACTTTCTGATGTAATTCTGGCGTTCACGCAATATGTCCTCGTCATGGCCACGATCGTATATTTTCTGACCTGGATCACTTATCGCCTTCCAGTGTCTGTACGCGGCTGGGCCCACGGCATTGCGATCTTGCTGGCCTTTATTTCAATCGGCATGGTAGCAATCGAAGGATTCCTATTGAGACAATTTGTAAGTGCAAGGTCGTCGGACGCTTCGGTCCTGGATTTTGGTGACATTACGAGTCAGGATTCGCCGGGTCGACTCCAGCCAAATCTTAACGATTCCATGCGACTGGGAGACGGGTCCATCGGTCGCGTTATTACGAATGCTAGAGGATTTCGCAATAAAACGCAGCTTGTCCTTCCGAAACCAGAACGAGAATTTCGGATCCTTTTCCTAGGAGACAGTTTCACATTCGGATTTCGAACAGACCAGCTGAAAACCGCCGCAGCAATCCTCGAAAGCAAACTTCGGTCCGACTTAAGGCTGAATGTACGCGTGTATCCCGGCTGGACAGAGAATCAAAACGGATTGGTCTCATGGTTGCGGCAATACCCCAATCGGTTCGATGCAGACTTAATTCTGCACGGAATCTGTCTCGGAAACGATCTCGGCACTACATTCTGGACAAACCGTTCTTCGAAGTCCGCGCGAGAATTGGCCGAAACGATTCCGGCCAGGTTTTTGGACATGCAAGAGTTTCGCGAGGACACTACTTTCGTCAAAGGCTCCGAACCTGAAGAACTAAAGAGCCGACTGCGAACCAGCGCGGCGATCCGTTTTCTCTTTTTGCCAACACCGATCTATACCGGGCAGGCGGTTCAGCCTGGCCGGCCGCCACTCTGGAATCCACAGAATGACATTGGTCTATTCCTGAAAGACCCTTCTTTTAATAGCGAACTATTCGATACCTTCGCAGAGAGAATACAGGAGGCCGACCGTCTGCTTGAAATCCCGCTGCATTCGGTGCTGTTTCCACAGCGTTATCAGCAATCGGAGCTCGAATGGCGGGCCATGATTCGCTACTACGGGCTGCGATCAGAGGCCTTCGATCTGGGTTTACCGAATCGCAAGATTCTCGACATATGCAAGCGCAATCGACTTAATTGTGTAGATCTATTGCCGGCCTTTCGCGAGCACAGTCGCAAACTCCTGCATTACCCTTACGATATGCACTGGAACGACGCAGGCAATCGCCTGGCCGGCGAGGCCATGGCAAAGTATCTGGCCCCTGTAATTCGCAAGGAACTCCAAGCAGCTTACAAATAGTTTAAAAGTTTCACAGCTTCGAATTCAGTAACGGGTTTCGCCTGCGCCAGGCAATCATCGATAGCCGCTTTCGCCTGCCCGTAGGCGGTATTGACCGCTTGGACCGCAGATTGAATCTCATCCGTGATGGAGTCTGGGTAGATAATCCCGTCCGTCAATAGCTGACTCTTCTGGGGATCCGTGTCCGGCAATGCGCGAAACTGCAGACTCACCGCCGCTTTCTGTCGCGCCAGATTGTCCAGACGATATCCGCCAGCAGTCTTCGCTGTGCGAAAGTGATTTTCCACTTCGCCCCGAAGGCGCAGGACTTCGGCTTCGCGAACCTCCACAAGGGTGACCTCGCCGCTGTCGACTTGGTCCTGCCTGGTTTTGTCGACGATCTGGTCCCCGACGATCTTTTGATTCGGCTCTGGAGTCAAAATTCCCGCAACGACTTTTTCGCCGTCGGTCAGCTCGCGAATTGTGCCGTCCGATTCGATCGTCCAGTGGTCCGGCAGCGCGCCGTCAATCTTGCCGATCTCCATTGTAGCCGTATCGAAGGCGTGATACACTTCCGTTGGCGTTAGATTCTGCTTGAGCGGCGCGGGATTCTTGTGAACGATAGTTTTTGTACTTTTATCGCGTACTATATACATCTAATCTTCCTGAAAATTGCTGTGTCTTGCTTAGGCCTTGATGCAGTACATCAGTGCCACGTTACGGGGACGGGTTTCGGCGCCGCCTGTAGAGTTAGTACTGGGAACTGCAAAGCCCAATACGAATGCCCCGAGTCCGATTTGAAAATTCGGGCCGGCACCCGGAGCCCATGCTCCGTAGGAGTGTCCATGCCCTTGAATTTCGAATCCCTGGTTGCCTCCGAAACCGCGACCAGGATCCACTCCCCTGCCGTTATCCCAACCACGAACGAATTCACCGCGCAGATCGGGCACGTTAAATGTAGTCGCCCCATCCCCCGCACCAAAGTTTACGCCAATAATCGAAAACAGACGAGCATACGTCGTTCGGTCCACGGCCTGTCCATCGCACTCCAACCAGCCAGTCGGAGCTGTGCCTGCGGCAAACGGAGCGACGAATCCCGCCAGCTCTTGCGAAAACAACTGCGCGAGACGATCATCAACAAATGTTCGAACTGCTCGCTCAGTCGGCACGGCCAGATCGCTGTCGTCGACCATTGTCGTATCGGTGGAGATTTCGGTTACAGACGCGCCGGTGCCGATCTGCAGCGACCCGGTTACATGCAAATCGTCGTCCAGTTCCAGCGCTCCGGATGGATTTGCCGATCGCAGGTTGCCGGTAACAATCAAGTCTTGCAATGCATTCAATTCAGTCTGCGCATTCAGCTGTCCGCTTACGGTCACATCATTCGTGATATTCGCGTTCTGATTCACGGTCAGATCGCCCGTAACCGTGGCGTCTTGATCGACCTGCAGATTTCCCTGTACCGTCGCATCCGTCCCGACATTCAAGCGCGTGTCAACGTCTACCACGCCGCTAAAGCGAGTACGATCCGAAGTTACCGAAATGCCGTCGTCGCCCGTGTCTTCGAAACGAAAGCCGTCCAGAAAAGGAGTATTGCCGTCGTCAATCAGCGGATCGCGCAGTGACAGCACTTCCACGTTCAGTCGATCGGTTTTGATCGCCGACTTCTCGCGGATCAGCTGGCCGTCGAAGCTGTCTTTGATGGCATCCTGGTTTACCACTCCGCCGACCGCGATTTCTACCACCGCCAGCGGAATATCCGTCTCGCCTTCGTTCGGCGGGCGGTTCGTGGCGTGACTGATTACAACCGATTCCTGTATATGAATCGGTTCCTGGCCGCCGCGGTCCGCGACAACGTCGACGAACTCCTCCGCGTACGAAATCCAGATCCATACCTCGTCGCCCGGACTGTACGATGAGAGATCCACTTCGCAATCGTCCGTGAGCACCAGTTCGCGACTCACGTCTTCCGAGAATTGCGGATCGAAATACCGGTCCAGAGCAATGCCCTGTTTGACCAGCACTTCGTTCGGAGTATTGCCAATTACAACTTCCAGACCGGTGATGATCCCACCGTCGTGCAGATTGCGATTGTGCAGTCTGCGCATTCGGACATGGTAGTCCTGTTCGAGGATAAATTCCTCTTCTTTCATGATCAGGCCGTTGAAATAACGCAGCCTTTTCGGTTGAGGTCTAATTTCGTTTGCTGCCATTGTTTGTTCCTGTTAGCTGTCGATATCTTCAGACATTCACATTGAGTTGAATCGGCTGACCGGCCTTCTTTTCCATTTCGCGCTTCGTAAACAGCACCCAGTCCGTTCCGAGTTCCATTTCGCACTTCGACCATTCGTGAATCGCTTTCAATGAACCGTCTTCGAAATAGATGATCATACGATCTTGCGGCTGTCGCGTGATTCGGTGATCGTTTTCGTCAACGTACTCCACGGACTGGTTGTCGTAGAAATGACCGGCGACGTTCTTCAGTATGCGCCAGAAGAAAGCGCGATGCGGTTTATATTTGAATTGATAGCTCATAACTTGCCTCCTCCGTTATTCAGTGCCGGATACAGTAGATCATATTCACATTTCGCGGGCGATTCTCCAGACCGATTCTCGGACTGCCAAATCCCGTCGAAACGGGGTCTGTCAAATCCGCACCTTCTGTGGTAGTGCCCGCGGTTGCAGTTACGCGTTGGAGACCTCCGCCGCTTTGAACACCGTAGGGAACACCGCCGCTCACCTCCGGAGAAGTCCATGTGTAAGTATGGCTATGGCCATTATCATCATGCTTGTGCCCTTGCATCGAATCGGCCTGGCGCGTTCCAACCTCGTCACCAGCGACGCCATCACCTCGGTCTGTCCTGGATGCTCCATCGGGATCGTTTCCGGCCCCATGATCCCAGCCGCGGATGAATTCGCCTCGCAGGTCCGGCAGTAAGAAAGTCGAACTGCCATCGCCAGCTCCGTATGTTTCGCCAATTCTTCCAAACAGCTCCGCATACGTTGCCCGGCTGACCTCAGATCCGTCGCATTCCAACCATCCTGTGGGCGGCGTGGACATCGCGAAGGCCACGACGGAACCTACCAATTCAGCGTTAATGAATTGGGAAATTCGAGACTCTACAAAAGTGCGTACGGCCTGTTCGGTGGGTAGTGCGGCGTCACTGTTATCGGCCAGTGTACCGTCTGTCGAAATCTCACTCACGGTTGCTCCTGTGAGCAAACTGAGATTCCCTGCGACATTTAAATCGTCATTTATTTCGACTGCCCCACTCGGATTAGCAGAATCGATCCTTCCCGCGATGTTCAAATCACCGGCCAGAACCGAGTTCTGCTGAACGATCAAATCGTTCTGAACATCCAGGTTACCCTCGACGTCGACCGGCCCCGTGAAACGCGTACGTTCCGAGACCACATTGATACCGACCGCGCGATTGGGACCGCCGGGATCGAATTCGTTCCCGGTCAGATACGCCCAGGGCGCCGCGGTTGTCGGAGCCCGCAGGGTCAGTTGATCCGTTTCGACTCGCGGACCGGCGACGCCCGACCCGATGCGGATGGTCAGACCCGTGACCGGGTCGTCGTACGAAATGCTATTTTCATCGATCGTATCGTCGGAGTTCACCACGATTCGTGCGAGAATGATATTCAGATCTTCGTTGACCGGACGGGTGAGCGAATGCTCGATTTGAAAGCGTTCGAGCGTATTAAAGGGTTGATCGCCGCGATCCGGATCGTCGCCCGCCGGGCTTTCGTCATAGCGGATCCAGAGCCAGACTTCATCATCCCCCGCATATTGCGACAGGTCGACCGGCGTTTCCTGGACTACAACGATTTCCCGGCTCTGGTACTCCGCGTCGTTCGCTTCGTGGTAATAGTCCAGAGCCATGCCCTGCTCGACGATCACCGAATCGGCGACGACACCGACCTTTACGTCCAGCCCCCATACGATTCCTTTCGCGTGCAGGCGGGCGTTGTGTATGCGTCGCATGCGGACGTTGTAGTCCTGCTCCAGCTGAAATTCTTCCTGCTGCAGGAAGAGCCCGTTGTAATAACGCATTCGTTTTATATCTTCAGGCATTGTTCGCTCCTAAAAAATTCTTCCTCATAATTCCTCGCGCCGGGTTTCATCCCAATTGGATTCCACCCAGGAGCGTATTCACGCCGACCTGCGAGCCCGTGGGCGAAATCTGCATGGTCGGCGTATCGATAACCAGATCGTAAAAAGTATGCGCGGGTTTTTCGCTGTCGATGATCGCGCGCACGGACCGCTTGTAGTCGGCGAGCACCGCCGGATTCGGAGCCGGGACCGTGATCTGCACCTGAAAATAGTGCGGGCGTTCGCCGATCATCGCGCCGCTGCCGACCGTCGAGGTAATGCCGACCGTAAACAGCTCAGTAAGTTCGTTCAGTACGACATTAATATCGCCGGCGTACAATTTCAGATAGTCTTCGATGCCGGCTTTGGTGCCTCGCGTGCGATACAGGCTCGTGGCGTCCTGAATCAAACGCCGGTTGCGCGTTTCGCGCGGGGTCGTAAGGGGCTGCAGCTGGTCTTCGGTCTGACGCGTCAGGCCGAAATCGTCCTGCATCCAGTCCCGGGATTGCTCCAGCTCGAGCGCGACCCAGCTCGCCAGCCAGTCGATGAATTGCGGCGGCGCGACGGTCGGGTCGAAATATCCCTGGATGTTGTCCAGCAGCTCTTCGACGCCCTGCGGGCCGTTCGGATCGTCGGCGTCTCCCGCCAGCGCGCGTTCGAAGGCGTTGAGAAAGCGCCCCATGAAATTCGCGCCGACGGATTCATCGTCTTCGCGAAAGACGCCCGGCAGAAATTTTAGATATTTGCTCTCTTCGTTCATAATCTCTCCGCCGGATCGACGATGTTTACGGTCACGCTTTCGACATTCACCAGCTGCCAGGGTTCAACGACGATATTCGCGTCGCGGCCTTCACCGCCGCTGATCGCGAGCCGAATGCGATCGACATAGTCCACGCCTTCGGCGCTTTCCAGGATCTGAAAGAATTCGGAACGATACACGTCGCGCCCCAGCGGCCAACCCGTGCCATCGGGTCCGCCGTCGAGAGGATTGTAAAAGGCCCGCGTCGCCGCTTCGATATTCGCGACGACGTCCGCACCGGCCTTCGATTCAAGAACCACGAAGGCCTCCAATTCAATGGGCAGATAAAACGGAGCGACCGCGTGGGTACGGGTCGTCAGCAAGCGCCGTTCGGTGATCAAAGCGTCGACTTCGGACAGCAAGGCCGGCGTCGGCACCGGCAGGGGCGCCGCGCTCTGGTCGCAATATACAGCGCTGAGACCTTCGCAGCGCGGAAGGACGACCACGCTCACGTGACCCGGCTTCGTAATCTGTTCGATGTTTTCGATCGGATCCGGAACCACTTCCAGGTCCACATTATTGAGCACGATCGCCCGCCCGCCGAGACCGGCCTCCAGCTCGTTCATGCGTTGCAGTACGAGAAATTCGTAATCGTCGGCGGTGACCGCGCGATAGCGTTCGTTCACGAGCTGCTGCGCCCGGCGGATCGCGTCTTCGAGGGGTTCGTCTGGACCTCTCTGAACTCCCAACAGCGTTAAGAAAGCTTCGAAATTCTCGAGGGGAATGCGATTCACCCGATAGAGCATTTGCTCGCACAACCAGGCGAAGAGTTCGAGCAGCGTGATGCCCGGATCAGAAGAGTTAAAATTCGTCCAGCGCGCATTATAACGCGGGATCAGCGCGCGCACTTCCTCCATGAGGCTGTTAAAATCGCGATCGTTGAGTTGTGGAATGGGGATAGGCATAGTCGTTGTATTCCGTTCTGACTGCTGTGATAAGCGCTCAGCCCGCCGGCTCCTGTTGGAGCGCGCGAATGACGTGCACGCCGGAATAGGTCAGATTGTTCTCGTCGAGGATGATCACTTCGACCTCGTCCGAAACTTCGCTTAACTCTCCATTAATGCGCGCCAGGTTTTCGAAGCGTAACTGGTACTCATCGTCCGCTTCGGGAATCATGACGCGTAGAGTGTCGAAGACTCCCACTGGAATCTCTTCGAGTAGAGTGGTCCGCACCCGACCGTCGACGCTGGTGATGACGCTGCCCGCCGGATAGGTCGCCTGCGCGAAATCCGGATTAATACGCAACAAATCGTTCGAAACCGACTCGACCACCAGGTTGATCGGGAAATTGTTCTGTGTAGCGCTCGTCTGCAGCGTAATCACATCGCCTTCTTTGACCCCGAGAACTGTCATGCGCTCCGTCGGCTCGTCCTCGACGACCTTCTCGCCGATGCGGTAGCTGGCCCGCCGGGTAGCGGTCGGGGTGACGCGCGTAAACTCGATCTCGCTGCCCGCGGGATAACCCGCCAGCGCTCGAAAAGGCGTTCTCGGAAAAATATAAAAAATCTGCTCGGCGGCGCGTAAGACGACACTCGAAACGAAGTCCACGCCTTCCACGTTTTCGACGAGCTGATAAACTTCCGTTCCATAAACATTACGGCCGAATTCCCAACCGGATCCTTTCGGACCGCCGCGCAGCGGATTAAAGAACTCCGTCAGAGCCAGATTGATGCGATTTTGAACGATCCGGGCTTCGTTAATATTGCGATAGGCCACGTCGACTTCGGCGAAGACCCGCACGAAATTGGGCGCGATTACGTTCACCTGCGACGGCACGGTACCGGCGATATGACTCGCGCTGCGTTCGCGCAGATAGTCGGAAACGAAACGAATCAATTCCTGGGAGGGCAACGGGCGCGGCTGATCGCTCTGCGGTACAATCAGCACCGTGATCCAGCCGGGATTGAATTGCAGCGCGGGATCCGTCGAACCGAGCGCCCGCACCCTCGCAATTTCGCCCGTGGACTCGATCGTCAGCGCTTCGAAGTCATCGAGGGTCACGGCCCGGCCCCGGTTCTTGATCGCACGGGGGCCGCGATCGCGCAGGCGATCCAGGCTTTCTAAATCCACACCGCCCGCGACCGTCTCGGGGTTAAAGACCGAGTCTATGCCGACCAAAGCCGTACGCGGTTTCGTAATCTTGCGGGGCTCCACGTTGCCCCGCGCGCCTCCGCCGAATTGATAGAAGCGCGCCACAACGTTATTGCGTCCCGCGGGCGGCACATAACCGCGCGCCCCATCGCCGAACTGAATCTCGCCGGTCAACGCATCGAAGATATAGTGCCGGCTCTGCGCGCTCGAACCCTCGAAGCGGGTCACCTGATGCCAGCGCACCCAGATAGCGGTGATATTGCCGGCCTCGTCGGTCTCTTCGCGCACGGCGTCTTCGCCTTCTTCGGCGATGATATTTGCACGATCCTCGGCAGTGAGCGCCGTTTCCAGAATTTCGATCTGCTGGCCGCTGACGACCGGCGTCTGCGACACGCGAAAGATCTGCTCGGGTTCGCCGTTACTGGAACCGAGTAATTCGTCGCGCACGCTTACCAGGTTGTCGCTCCAGACTGCGTTCAATTGCAGCGAACTGACTTCCGGTTTCGTGACGAAGGCGCCCGAGTTCAGACGCAGGCGAATCCAGTTTAGATCGGTACCGAAGACCGGACGGCTTTCGGCGTCGCCCGGAACCAGGACCTGCGCGAGATCTTTGCGGGTCAGGCTCAGGGTCGCGTCGTTAAAGGTCGCGACCTGCCACTCGGCGCCGTCCCAGTACTCCCAGAGAGTCGTGGGCGGTTCGCCGGTATCGCTGACCTGAAACGGAGCCGACAGAATCGGAAAGAACAGGCTGATCGGAACGCTACTGAGCGCCTGATCGAAACCCAGATAGAGGGCCGGGTCCGCGTCCTGTGAAATTTCGAATACGCGAATCGCTTCCGGCGCCTGACCCCCGTCAATCGCGCTTTCGTTCGCCGCGAATTGCGTGGTCGCGTCCCGATAGAAGAATTCGTTTTCCAGTATCAACTGCTCGGCGGCGCTGGTCTGAATCAACGCGTAGTCGATCAAGAGATTCTGAAACGACGGCGGCTTAAAAGTCGCCGGTAAAAGAGTACTCGTGGCATTATCGAATACGGCTTCGCGGCCGTAGTCTCCGCCGGTGATTCGCGCCCGCAGAAAATGGTCTTCGCGGCCATTTACAGTCGCCGGTTCCACTAAGGGACACACAAACTGAACGGAACCACTCGTCGTGAAGGCGTTCGTCGTATCGCTGAATTCGAAGTCTCGCGGCGGGTTCGGCTCCATGATCGGCGGCCGGCCGTCCTGATCGGTAACGCCCAGTAGCTTCCAGCTTGAGCCGTCGAAATATTCGAAGCTCAGCTCGATGTCCGTCGTATCCGGCGCATCTACGCCCGCGCTCAGAGTGAATTGTAGATCGACCTGGGTGCCTTCGTTGGCGAAGGCGTCTTTCAGTGCGAAGTAGAACGTATCGTTAAACTCGGGTTTCTTGCCGAACGGGAAAAAATCTTTCGAGATATCCAGAGTCTGCGCGCCGAAAAAAGCGATCTGCGCCTGCTTCGGTTCGGGAGGGCTGATTTCGATTTGCGCGCGGAGGCGTTGCAGCTCGGGCACGTAGCTGAAGCCCATATCAAAGCCGATCGCTTCCGGCCCCCCGCCTGCGCCGGTATAGCCCCCCGCAGTAACGACGACCCGAATCCAGCGGCTTTCGAAATCGTTGAACGTGGCGGCCGGAATATCGGGACAGAAAAAGCTGACCTGACCCGACTGAGTGAACGCCGCGGTCGTGTCGACGAGATTGTATGCATTCGGATTCAGCGCGTCGACGATCGTTCCTGTCGGAGTCACCGCGGCGATATTCACCCATTGGGTTCCGTTAAGGTACTGCCACTGCAACTCAAGCCCGGCAAGCGCGGCCGGCGGCGGCTGGGTCAGCTCGAAATTTAGAACGATAGTCGCGCCCGGGTTTCCGAGAATCTCCGCGTCGCCCAACGCCAGTCGGTCGCCGATCTCGGGGTCGTTTCCGAAAACAAAGAAGTTCTCTCCGGATAAATTCGCGCCCTCATTAAAAAAGACATAGCGCGGCTGAAGCTTCAACGCCTGGCTATAGGTCTCAGCGGGAATCGACGTGCTCAGCTCGGCGACAATCCACCGTTTGTCGGCCGAAAGCTGCGGCCATAGATCTTCGACCGTGCCGCCACGCGTAAAGCCGCCGATGGGCGCCGCTTCGATGGCTTCGACGTCCACGAATTCGATCGCGCCGCCTTCGAGCAGATTGTTGATCCGGCGCTTCGTGTCCGAGCCGTCGTCCACGGGCGCCAGCGCCTCCAGTTCGCCGGATGAATTGTACTTATACCAGTTCACGCTCCACCGATCCGGCGTGAAGCCGTAAGCGACGGGCTGTTCGGTGAGGATGCGCAGAGTCGCAGCGTCCTGTAAGTCGAAGAGCGCGTCGTGACCGAAGTATATGCGATGCGTCAGCGGAGTGCGTCCCGCCAGCAAGGTCTCGACCAGACTGCTCTCTTCGTCGAGCAGCGAAGCGTGATCTGTAAAGCGGTCCGCTGTCGGATCGATCGATACGATGCGACTGAGCTTCGCGCGCACAACCGTCAGGTCTTCGCGCGTTTCGAAGGTGATCGGGTCGTCCTCGGTGCCTTCAACGATCACTGGAGTGCCGGCCGGCACGGTGATGTCCGATTGAGCGCGATCGCCGGGTATAAATACCAGCGGGGCCGCGGCGGAACGCGGAGGCGAGATATCCACTCCGACCAGCTCGAGAAAGGTCAGGAAATTGCGATCAGGCGCCCGATTCAGGCGATCGTTGATAATTTCATGCAGGCGACCGAAGATCTGGACCAGCGTTTCCAGCTGGACGTTATTCAAGACCTGGTCGACGTCCGCGAATTCGTCCACGTACTGCACAAGAAATTCGCGCAGCTTCGCAGCCAGTTGTTCCTGTTCGCGGCGATCAATTGGAGGAGCGATCAGAGCCATGGTTTATACTTCCTCCAGGTAGAACGGATACACAATATTGGCGCGCCGGTTGGACGAGCGCACGATATAGTCGATTTCGATATTCAGAAGATTCTCCTGAAATTCGTCGGGAATCACCCGCACGTCGGTTACGTTAATCCGACTTTCGAAATCGCGCAGCGCGTCTTCGACAGTGGTCTGCACGAGAGTCGCGGTGCCGCTGTTGTTGCCGTCGAAGACCAGATCGTTGATTCCGCATCCGAAATTCGGGCGCATCACGCGTTCGCCTTTCGATGTACGAAGAATTAACAGAATCGACTCGCGAATCGATTCGTCCGCTTCGACCAGTTCAAATTCGCCGTCTTTCAGCGAGAGCGGGAACTTCCAGCCCACTCCAAGAAAATCTGCGTTCGCCATCTTTAATTGCCGTCCTGTTCTACCCTGTCACACGCGCTTCGCGCTTAGCCAATCCGCACCGTCGAGAAGGGCACTTCGACTGTGCCCCCGTCCGGAACCGGCGGATCATTGCAGGTCGTCGCAGTATCGCCGGCACGCACAGCGGCGATGCCGTTGATCTTCACGGTGAAACTGCCGCCGGTCACCGTAGCCGAGTTTTCGGGCGGTTTAAAGAATCGCAGGCCGTTCGGCGTATGGGGCGGACTGTTATCCGCCGTCGCGCCCTTCAATGCGGCCTTGCGACCTTCGATATTCACGTTCGGAGATACTCCCGCGTTGATCGCGCCCGAGAAACCGTGCCCGGGCACCGGCACCGGCGCCTGGGTCAACGGATCCAGAACTACGAGATGAATATCGCTCGCGTTCGTAATCAAATCACCTTCTTTCGCCGCCGGTTGTCCCATATCTTAATATCCAGAAAAATACGCTTAATTTTGAGAGCTTCGCGCACGCTTCAGTTTAGATTGATCTCCGGTCCGATCACATTGACTTTATCCGAACTGGTCATATTAATCGCCCCCGTAGAAGTAAAGGTGATCGAATCGCTCGCTTCGAATGCGAGTTCTTTGGCCGACATCTTGAATTTGCCGTCTTTGGCTACGTTCAGCTCGATCTCTGTTTTCGCTTCGATTTTGATTTTGTTCTCCGACGAATCGATGGTGATCATATTGTCGCCGGTCTTATCGATGATTTCGATTTTTTCGAGACCGGGAGTATCATCCAGGCGGATGACATGGCCGCTCTTCGACTTGATGACGCGCTCTTTGTTCAGGCCGTCGGAATTCGTATAAGGCGCGCTGTCGCGGCCGTTGTGCAGCGAACCGAGAACATAAGGCAAATTCACATCGCCCTGTTCGAAAGCGACGAGCACTTCGTCATCCACTTCGGGTATAAACACGGCACCCATATCGGGGCCGGCCATAAAGGTCACAATGCGCGCCCAGGCGGTCTCTTCGTCGCCGGTCAATCGGGGCAGGCTCACTTTCACCCGACCGAGGCCGTCCGGATCCTGGTTGTCGGTCACGACTCCCACCATCACGCCCAGCACTTTCGATTCGTGCAGGCCGCGGCGCGATACGCCGTCCTGTCCGTTCATGGTATCGTACAAACTCATATATTGGGCCTCCGGACCTTGAAGGTGGTTTCATAACCCTGGGCCGTAAAATGATGACGCGAAGAGACAACGTAGTATACGCCGGAAAATTTGGTGCCGGCGTCTTGTATGCGCACCGTGCGGCCTGCGCGAATTCGTGTATCGCCTCTGGCGACGCCTTCGCCGCTGATAAAACCGCGCAACGTCCGGCGGTAGCGAGCCTGGGCGAGATTCTGCGCGTCGCTGTCGTCCACCAACGGCTCGTCGATGATGGCGCTCGCCGATGCGCGAAAACCGTCCACCGAATACTCGAAACCGCTGCGCTGCCCGTTCGCAGGAATTACCAGTTCGTCGCCGCGGCGCCCGCGCGCGCGAATGACTTCTTTGCGATTCACGTCCCAGCCCCGCAGTTCGATTTCGCTGTCGCGGGTGAGCGTTTTCATGCGCGGAAAGAACCGTTTCAGCGAACCGCCCACGGCGAAAACCAGATCCAACGCCGGTTCCTGTTCCTCACGCGGAGGACCGAAGCGCAGTACGCGATCGTCTTCAATGAGTAGTTCGTAGTCCAGACGCTCGGCGCGTTCACACAGGAAATCGTAGTTCGATTGATTATTCTGAAAGAGATACGGATGAATAGTGCGGGTATCTGTAACATCCGCGGTTAAGCCGACTTCCGCCGCAAGCTGCTGCGCGATGGTGCTATCTTTTAGATCGCTGAATGACCGGCGCTTTGTACCGAAACGCAAATCGAACATCCCGTCGTAACCGCGAACGACCAGGCAGGGACTGTCATGATCGAAGTCGGGCTCCAGAGCGGCCACGCGGCCCGTCATCATCTTCGCCTTTTCGTTGTTGCCCAGGCTGACTTCTATTTCGGCGCCCAGACTGAAGCGATCGAAGACTTCGTCGTCCACTCGATCGATCTTGACCGTCGACGCGCCTTCATCGCCGTTGCTTTCCGTGCGCTGGCGCATGATCATGTATTTTAGGCTGAACATTGCCGGCCGATTAATACAATCCTCGACGACCACTTCCTTTATGGAGTTTCCGTCCGCCGGACCCTGGGTCCGGCCGTCGATCTTTACGCCGCATGCGGCGACAGTGTATCTGTTATTCGTGATGGCCACGAATCACAACTCCGGTATCGCGATTTGAGTACCGAGATCCTCGGCTCGCGGAAATCCAATGGGATCGACGATGTCGTTGGCCTCGGCGATCAGAGGCCACTTCGTCGAATCGCCGTAAACGTCGAAGGCGATCAAATCGAGACGATCGCTTTCGCGCACCGTTCGCAACACCCGACTGTTACTTTTGGAATTCGTCTCGTCGGCTTCTTTCTGGCTCTTGCTCGACGAGAAGGTCACCGAAACGTCGGCGCGCATTGGGAAACCTTCTTGCGTGAAATAACTGTAATTCTCCTGAATGCGAGTAATCTGTCCGCGATAGAGAAAGGTCCCCCAGATAAAAGTACAGATCGGCGGAACTTTGATATCCGGAAATGCGATCGACGGATTCAGGAGCAGCAGAAGCGGTTTTATCTGCTTCATAACATTCCGCAGAACCGGACTGCGCGCTTCAGAAGCGTCGTAATAGAGTTTAACCGTAAAATCATCCCGATGAGACTGAACGAAATTTTTACCGGCTTCGCGCGAAGTCGTCTGGTGCGTATACTCTGCGGAATAACTATCCGAAAGTTCCGTGGGATTAAACTGCACCGGCAGTACGCCGCCGGGAATCCGTCCGCCTTTATCCAGCTGAAATACGATAAATGCTTTCGTGCGAATGGTCACAGGTCGCCCCTCCAGTCTCGATCAATTTGCATACGGCGCTCGAGCGAACGCGATATCCGATTCGCGAAGGCTTCGACGTCCGGCTCCGGCAATGTCCGCAGAGTCTTTCGAACGGTGTCCTGAACCATGGCGGCCTGTACGGCTTCCGACGGAGCTTCGCGCTCTGATGATACCCGCGTCGAAGAATCTTCGCGCTCGATCACCGGTCGGTGGGCCTCGCGTACCGCAAGCGCCGCGTCGTGGTTTGAGTCCCGCGTAAAGTTTCCGGCGGGAAAACGCCCCGGGGTACGCCCTGTTCCGTCCGCGGCCGCATCATCGCCGGAACGATTGTTGGTATCGGAACGCACGAGCAGCTCGGGGTTCCCGGTCTTCGGCGAAACCGCAACCGCCTTCGCCCGCGGCTCAGTCAACGCCGCTTCAGAGTCCTCCTGCCCATCAGCGGCGCGACGCGCCCGTTTGGCCGCGTAACGTTTGCCCGCAGGCGGCGAGTCCACGTCGAGTTTTAAGAATTCCTGCATTTCGGGCGGTAGAATCGGTGTCGGTGAAAATTCTTCCGTTTCGCCGCCGAATGCGAAGTCCGCCATCGACTCCAGTGATTCCGGTTCCACACCGTGTTCTCGGGCGACCGATTCAAGAGTCGCGCGATCCGGAAGCTCCACTTGCGCTTCGCGTGACACCACGCGCCCCGCGCCGGAATTGCCGGCGTCCAGGTCGTCCCGGCGATTCGCGCTCTCTTCGCGGCTGTCCAGCGCGGCTTCCGAAGCAAGCGGAGTCGTACTGCGAACGACGGACGGCCGCTGGCGATCGACGACCTGCACGAGTCGCACGAGGCGCGATTCGCCTCCGGAATGATCAGGAGCCGGCGCGCTGCCGGCCAGCTGCTCGCGTTCTCGTTCGCCGAAGACCAGCTCGCGTACTGGCAGCGTATATTCTTCGCGCACGATTTTCGTAATCACCGGCGAAAGCGCGATATTCGTCTGAAACGAAGAATGTTGCACCGGCTGCGGCGCTGCAGCCTGCGAAGGCACGCCGGGTTTTTCAGCCCGCCGCAGGAAACTCATATACGGCAGATCCGGCCAGATTCGACGGAGATCCAGACGCAGGCTGAGCCGGCGAAAGATATCCAGCGCCCCGGGCAGCAAAAAACGCCGCTGGAGACGCCCCGTCAACGGCGGGAACTCCTTTATGTTGCGCTTGAGTTTCATTAAGTATAGATTCGTTTAAATTAGCTTCCGAGTACGGTTCGGAAAGCCGACAGCAGTCGCGCTGTCTCGCTGCGTTTGAGTCCCTCGTGCGTGAGCGTGAGCTTCTCCGTGGCGATCGCGCTGGTCTTCGCGCTCAAAGCCGGACCGTCCCACTTCACCGGGAAGGCGTCCGTAAAATCCCACCAGGTAACGGGTATGCCTTCGTCATCGAGCAGATAGATCGTGCCGCTCTTACGTTTAATATTTCCCTGAGTTACGTCGTAGTACCACCCGTAGAGCTGATCGACGTCCGAAAGTCCGCGACTGAGCACGATATCCGGGAAACTGGTGTACTCGGCAAAGACCAGTTCCGAATCGTTGCGCCCGCCTTCGCGATAGCGCTTAACCGAAGTCGTAATCGAAAGACCAGAGACGTCCTCGAAACCGCCGACGATCAAGCCGTCGATCTCCAGATGAAAATTATAAGCCATGAACGGATCCAGACGCGCGCCCGTCGCCCGCGCTGCAATTCCCGGCGAATTTGAAAAACCGATTACCGGCATGTCCTGACTCCTTTTTTCATTTTAGACCTGCGCTCGTGACGCGGAATACGCGTTATACGAGCTGCTCGAAAGACCGTTCGTTTTCTGATTGCTCTTTCGCGCTCATCTTACGATTGATCTTGCTGATTTCTTCGCACCAGCGTTTGCGTTCGCGATGTTCCATATGCATCAACGCGTCGCGACCCCAGTGAAAATGATACGAGACAAAGGCTATCTCCTCGTGCAGACGATCGAGGGGATAGCCTTTCACTCCTCCCCCGGCGAGGCGACCTCCACGTCGACGTCGAATTGCTGACCGCAACCCGGACATTGAGTTCGCACGGCGTTGTTGCCGTTTTGATTAACGCGATTGTACATTTCCTGTAAGTACGCGAAATCGGTCGCAAATAAGCCTTCAATCACCCGGGGATTGATATTCGTCAGGTTCCCCAGACGCGTGATCACACGCGAAAGGAGAATGACAGTAAGATAGGCCGGGTTCTGTTGCACGCGCGGATCCCGCATCGGCAGAATTTCGTCCGCCGCCGTCGCCAGCCGCATCGATCCCTCCCGGTACACCGTTCCGCTTTCGGGGTCTACCAGACCGCGAGGCAAAACGAATTCGAATTCCGTTCGTATGCTTTCCATAACATCCTGCATTTCTTACTCCTGACTGAATCTAAACGCGCCGGGTTGCCCCATCAGGCGACTCGCGCCCGGAAGCGGCGAGTTGCGCATCACGCAAGTCCGCCCGGGAGGCGCCGGGTTGCCCCATCAGGCAACCCGGGTGATTCCCTCGTTTACGATCTCCAGCGTTTCGATCATCACCGCGTTGCCCGTTGCGTTCAGGCCCGTCGTGTTGATCTTGGTCGGCCACGCTTCGATGATATCCCAGCGAGCCGCGTCGGTGCCTTCGTCATCCACGAGAATCAGCGAAATCGTGCGCCGGTTGCGAGCCGCGCCGAATTGTTCGACGTCACTCTGCCACTGGCTGATATCGCGCGAAGCGCTGAGACCTTTTTTGAGAGTTACGTTCCCGTAGCTGTTGAGAGCCGACAGTTTACGTACGTTCTTCGGGTCCGTGCCTTCGCGATAATCCGCGGTAGCGGTGGTCGTGTCGGGAATGGTCGCCTCCGAAAAAGCGGCCGTTTGAATGCCGTCGATCTCCACGCGAAACCGAAAGCCCAGAAAGGGATCTATTCTATCACCTGTTGCCATCTTTCAATGTCCTCCTGTTTGCTTGTGGCTGATTACGCGGCGACTCAGTTGGTCGCCTGCGTTTGTTGCGCGATGCGAATCACGACGAACTCAGCCGGCTTCACGGGCGCTACGCCCACTTCAATGATCAACTGACCTGCGTCGCGCACGGCGGGCGGGTTGTTCTCTTCGTCGACTTTTACGAAAAACGCTTCTTCCGGGCTGTTGCCGAAGAGCGCGCCGTCACGCCAGACCCGGGTCAGAAAAGCGGTCAGCGTGCGACGAACTTTGCCCCACAGGGTCGGATCGTTCGGCTCGAAAACGACGAATTGCGAACCTTCGTCGATTGACTCTTCGATGAAGAGCATCAGACGACGAACGTTGACGTAGCGCCATTCCGCGATATTCGAAAGCGTACGCGCGCCCCAGATCACAATACCGGCCGCCGGGAACTGGCGGATTACATTCACGCCCAGAGGATTCAGCACGTCCTGTTCGCCTTTAGTCACCTGACGCTCGATGCCCAGCGCGGAGTTCAGAAAGCCGTCGACGGTGCCCGCCGGAGCCTTGAAGACGCCGCGAGTAGAATCGGTATTCGCAAACGAACCCGCGATGACGCCCGAAGGCGGCACGTCGATCGGACGACCGTTCGCCAGCGGATTGCTGATCTTGATCCACGGATAGTACAGCGCGCCGTAGGTCGAATTGAGCGCGTTGCCGGTGTAAGTCGCGCCGCCGCCCTGTTTGTATTCGCGAACCGCCGAGGGTTCCACTCCCAGCGGAGTGTCCGCGATAAAGAAACAGTCCGCGCGATTTTCGCAATAAACGAGCGCGTCGATCGTGCGATTGCGCATCGAGTTTTCGTCGTCCAGCTTCGCCAGATCCGGAATCGCGACGATGTTGATGTCGTCGATCACGTCGAAGGCGTAGAGACCGGACTTCGCGGCTTCCGTACCGATGAAATTACCCGCGTTGTCGTCCGCGCCGCCGCTTAGAGCGGTGAAAGTCGTCGCGTCGACGGAATCCGCCGGGCGCTTGTCCGCGAGAGTCCGCGCGTCTTCGCCTGTGGCCAGCGGAAGATAGGTCACGGAAATATACGAAGAAACGCCGTTAATCCGCTCTTCGATGTCGTCCATCGAAACGTCGTCGTACAGCTCCACCACCAGATTATCGCGTCCGCCGACCTGATCCAGATAACGCACGGTCAATTTGAAGTGCGTCGTCGGATCTTCGTTCGTCGGCGCGTCGATGTTGTAGCTGACGCGATCGCCCCAGGTTCCGACCGAATCCGCGTCGATTTGCAGCGCGGGATTCGTATCGCCTCCGCTCAGCGTTACCGTCGACGCCGCCGCCGTCGCACCTGCGACGCGAACCACGTAACAACGAGTGCCGCCTTCCGCGAAAAAGCTGAAGACCGAATAAGCCAAAAAGCTATCGGTGATGTGGCGTCCGAACTCGTTTACGAACTGGGTGTAGTTCGTAATCAGACGGGCGGTATCGGTGGGTCCCCGCTCCGCCAGTCCTACAAAGGCCCCCGTGGACGTTCCCACGCCCTCGATAGGCTGTGTGCCTGCTGGCACTTCTTCCACAAATACTCCGGGTGAAAGATATGTTGGCATATTCGCCCTCCTGAACTTACTAACTGAAAATCTTATTCAGAACAAATTGTTTGCGCTTATTGTGGACTCAAAAGCACCGTCTGACGCACGCTACGACCTTGCGCGATTGTACGTCGCACGGTCCGCTCCACGAAGCCCGTCTTGCTTACGCGGATACTGACTTCTTCCTGCTCGCGATTTAAGTCGTTGAAAAAGAAGCGCGTGAGACCGTCCGCGTTCGTGAGAGCCGCCCGGTTCTTTTCGATGATTTCCACGAGCGCGCCTGCGACGAATCCTGAAGCGTCGACAACTTCGACCCCCAGGCCCGCCGTAACCGGCAGTAATTCGAAATTCAGCACAACGGGCACATCGACTACACCGCCCCGGATCGCCGTAATCGCGACGTCGCGAGCCGCGAAGCCCGCCTGAGAAATTGAAAGCGTAATCGACTCGTCGGCGGTGACGCTCTGCTCGACCAGGAAGCGGCCGTCGCAATCGGTGAGTGTGCTGACTCCCCAGGGGGATACAGAAACGTTCGCCTGCGTGACCACGAGACCGGCCGCATCGGTCACACGACCCTGTACCACGGCCACGTTTCCGCCGCTGACCGGATCCAGCAGAGCGCTGAAAGTCACCGTTTGCCCCTGTTGAATCGTCGCGGTTACTGCGCGGTTTTCGTAGCCCTCTTTCGAAACGATGAGATTGATGTTGCGCGACGCGTTGCTCTCGTCGAAGTACAACGCGCAGCGACCGGCCGCGTCCGTAATCGTAAATTTGCCGTCATGCGGCCCGCCCACGACTTCGACCCGCGCCAGGCCGACGCCCATTTCCTGCGCGTCGACGATCGTGCCGTATAGCAGAGTCGTACCTTCCGGGAATGGATAGCCGAAGCGCGGCTCCAGATTCAGAGTCACCGTTTCCTCGAGCAGATTGAGCCCCGCAGGGTTGAAGAACACGGGGCCGTTCAGCAGATAGTCGCGCGCCTCGACCAACACCTCGTACTCGCCTTCCGGCAAGTCGACGAATACGATGTAACGCCCGTCCACCAGACGGGGCACCTGGACGGAACCCGCGATCCGTACGGACACTGCGCTCAAGGGCGGCTGGCCGGTGAAGACGTCGATCGCTTCGAAGACGACTCCGACCCGTAAACTGCGCGTATATGTTGCTACTATTTGCATGCTATCTGAATCCTTACGGCCGCGCGGCCTACTCCTGGATAAGCGAGTACTCCACGTCGCGCTGGATAACAGGCGGAACCGTCTTGAAGCGCGAAGAAGGAATGCAAACCGGCGACACCAGAAACGGAACGCTCAGGCGATAGGCCTTATTCGGAAACGCGGTCCAGAGCTTTTCGATTTCGTCCACGGACAGATCGTCCGGCACGATGCGCAGCGCTTCGTTTCCGTTTGCGACCAGATCGCCTTCGAGCTGATCGTCCCGCAGCACCGCGTTGTCGTAAAACAACGACATGAGCTTCTCAATGACGATCAGCTCCGTTTCAGTATTATTCGAAAAGGGCGTCATCAAATACATCAGGTCGAGCACCAGCGGTTTGTCCTGAATTTGATTGGGGCCCGTGCGTACGCGCTGCTCATTGCGCAGATATTTATTGTAGCGAACTTTGTAGAGAAACATCGAAAGGTGCGGTTGAGCCCCCGGGCTTAGCTCGGCGGGCGATTCAAAGACCACGCGATTCGAACTGGCGAGTTCGCTGATATTGTCCTGAATCAGAGTCTTCAGGGTCTCGCTAACGTCGCGAATCACTGTAAACGTAGGCGTCATGACTTGCTGCCCCCCCCGGCCAGCTCTCGAAAAGCTTCCATATCGGCCCTCGGCATAGGCCGGCCTTCTTTGTCGTATTCGCGCCGCGCCGCCCGCGCGATGTGACTCATCTCGATCGCAGCGCCGTCGGCGGCCGCGTAGAACGCCGCGTGTAGAGCGATGTTTTTAATATTCGCTCCGGATAATTTCAGGCGCTCGGCGAGAAAGGAGAAATCCGGTTCGCGCGCGAAGGGCGCCTCATCGGGGAATGCCAGTCGCCAGATGCGTTCGCGGTCTTCCCGATCCGGCATGGGAAAATCGACGATGAAATGCAGACGCCGGGTAAAAGCGTCGTCCATATTCTGCGACAGGTTCGTCGCCAGGATCGTAACGCCTTCGTACTCCTCCATCTTTTGAAGCAGATACGAAGTCTCGATATTCGCGTAGCGATCGTGAGCGTCGTTGACTTCGCCGCGTTTGCCGAAGAGCGCGTCGGCTTCGTCGAAAAATAAAACCGCCTGGGATTGCGCCGCTTCGCGAAAGATCTTCGAGAGGTTCTTTTCGGTTTCGCCGATGTATTTACTGACCACCGACGCGAGATCGATTTTATAAAGCGCGAGACCCAGCTCTTTGGCGATGATGCCCGCCGCCATGGTCTTGCCGGTTCCGGGAGGCCCGGAAAACAGCACATTGAGCCCCCGACCGGCGCCCAGCTTGCTCTCGTAACCCCACTCGCCGTAGACCTGTTCGCGAAAGATCATATGCGTACAGATTTCGCGGAGTTGCTGCTGCGGCTCCCGGGGGAGCACGATATCGGACCACTCGAATTTTGAATCTACCCGGGTGGCGAGCTCCTCGAGATTGCGACTGTTGCTGCTGTGACACGCGCCCAAGAGCGCATCGCGGGCGGAAAGCGTTTCGCCGGTCAGCATACGCTGAACCGAGGCTTCCCGGGCGGCTCGTTCGATCTGCCCTCCGGTCAGGGCGTAACGAGCGGCCAGATCATCCGGCCCGAGGCTCCCGCCAAGCTCCGGATAACGCTCCAGAGCGCGGGCCCAGAGCTGCGAGCGCAGCGCGTAGTCGGGATTCGAGAAGTGCAATTCGACCAGAGCGATTTTCGACGCGACCAGCGCGGGCGGGCGTTCCGCGCACGTAACGAAACAAACGCCGCTGAAGTCCCCGAGAGCCCGCGCAAGCATACGAAAGATGTCCTCGCTTCCGGCGGCGCCTTCGCCCTCTGTCGAAGCCGGCAGATTCGCGAAAACCAGAGCGCTGCCCATCAGCATCGCTTCACGTAAAGCCAGCTGGATTCCATGCTCAAGTTCTTCGCGCGACGCGCTTTCCAGAAGTTCGGGCAGATCGCAGCGCAGCAGCGGCAGATCGGCCGCCGCGCAAATCGCCGCGACACTGCTCACCCGGGCGTTTCCGTGAGCGCCGTAGAACGCAATCAACGTTCCCCCGTCCGACGGCGTCGTCGCGTGCTTCGAAATATTCTGCAGTTCCGTTATGCGTTCCGCTGGAAGCGGAAGGTCTTCAAAGCTTACGGGCGGAACGAAACGTAAGTATTTTGCGGTCGCTGGATCCAGAAGGAATTCGCCAGAAAGATACTCGGGCATACGCTTCGAAAGTACGATCGCAGTTCGGAAATAATCGTGTCCGGGGTCTTCGTGGACTTCGATGAGATGATTGGAACGCAGCGGAGCGGACGGCGCGAGGCGTGAGCGAAGCTCAAGGCCTGCGGACAGATCATAACCGAATACCGTCTCCAGGACGCGCGGAGTCAGCGCGGTATTCGCGGCACTGTTATTCACGTACGCAAAAAAATTTCCAACGCCCGCGTGTAACGCCTGCGCCAGGCACAATTCGAGGATATCCAGGTCGACCCCGGTCAATCCGAGACGCGCGGCGATCGCGTCCAGCGGCAACACTTCGGCGTTGGAAGCGGCTCTCTTCGCGTCGATGGCCTGGCGCGTCTCTGTGAATCGTCGGCGGAGTTCGTCCATCGCCGCGTCGCCTGAATATTCGCCGCCGTCTTCGCGCAGACCCGCGGCGGCCTGTTCGCCTGTTACGAACAGTATCGAAGCGCCTTCTTCCCCTTCCGCTACGGACTTCGCCGCGATTGCGGACAGCGCGATACGCATACGCAAACACGAAAGTCTGACCAGGTCCGCAACGTACTCCGTCGCGAACGCATAAGCCGATGTTTTTGAGACTGTATTCATGAATCGATTGCGCGCGAAACGATTCGCGCGCGATCGATTGATTCAAACGACTTGCGCGAAGACACAAGCGCTTTTCAAGAAACGCGAAGCAGGCTCAGAAATTTTTAACATTTTCAAATTTTGATTATTTTTTAAAGATACTCATGACGCGCTGAAGCACGCGTTCACATTTGTACACAAGATTCGACGACGCTCGCAATACGCGTTGTGAGCTTCGCTTTATGTTACCCAGGCAATATTTAACAATCTTCAATGCGACTCGCGCGAAACCGTAGAGAGCCGCAATCTACGCGAGCCGCTCGCGACGATGCGGCGAAGGCCGGTAAGATACTGAATAGAGCTGTCGGCGCGACGACGAGACCGGCGGGGCGCGTTCCGTAAGATAATGAAATATTTCGCGCGCGACCGACGGGGGTCGGCCGCGGAGGCGTTGCAGAATAGACAACCGAATGGAATTTCCCTTCAGATTCTTACACGGAGGTCCGGTTTGCCCGCCGTGAAAACGCCCGGGCGGCGGGACATAATCCGGTGGAAGCGTCGAAGCGAAGCGCAAAACCACGAAAAAGGATCAGAAATCGGCGAATTTTTAGCGGGAAATGACGGAGATCAGTAGAATCCTACCGGTGCCTTCGTCGATATATATAGAAGCTTTCGATCCCGTCAGATGGATGCACGGAATCGACGAGGCCCACTATGAACCGTACACTGTTCCAGAATAGCTTAGCGACGGCGGTCGCCTTGTTCGCGCTCCTGTTTTTAACCGCGGCCTGTCAGTCCGCACAGACGCCTCCGGAGCGCAATGACGAGAATTCCGTCGCGGAATCGGCGGAGAGCGGCGACGAAACCGAAAACGAAGCGAAGACCGAAAGCGAGCAACCCGCCGGTGCGGAATCAGCGGCGGGCGATCGCTCCTCGATTCTACCCGGCCGCACGGGTTGCATCGAAGGCAATTGCGTCAACGGCGAAGGCGTGTACGTGTACAGCACGCGCGATGTATATCGCGGTCGTTTCGAAAACGGCAAGCGCGAAGGACCGGGCGTCTTCGAATACGCGAACGGCGACAAATACGAAGGCAATTTTCGCGACAACCAGCGGACAGGCTTCGGTTCTTATACCTTCGCGAACGGCGACAAGTACGTGGGCGAATTCAGCAACGGCAAATTGAAAGGGATCGGTACGTATCGTTTTACCGACGGCACGCAGCTCAAAGGCACTTTCACCGAAAACGGCACTACCGGGGAAGGTATCCTGGTCGAAGACGATACGCAGTCGAACGAAAAAGGGCGCGACTGCACGGTCGAGAATCGATTGCTCTTCTGTCGCAATTAAGGCGAAAGTCGCGCGCGGTTCCAGCTGGCTTCGTCGCCGCGCTTCGTGTACAGCAGACGGTCGTGCAAACGATTGCTGCGGCCCTGCCAGAATTCGATGGCTTCCGGTTGAAGGATATAGCCGCCCCAATCTTCCGGCAGCGGAACGGCGCCTTCGCTTCCATATTCGCGCTCCAGACCGGCGAAACGATTTTCGAGCTCGGCGCGATCTTTGATCTCGTGGCTCTGATGCGAGGCGTGCGCACCCAGCTGGCTCTCCCGGGGACGGGAAGCGAAATACGCAGCCGATTCCTCGCGCGAAACCTTCGCGACCGCGCCCTCGATGCGAACCTGTCGTTCGTGCTCGGCCCAGTAAAAGAGAATCGCACCGAGTGGATTGCGCGCCAGATCTTCGCCCTTGCGGCTGGCGTAGTTGGTGTAAAAGACGAAACCCGCGGACGAGTAGTCTTTTAAAAGCAGGACCCGACTCGAAGGCCGTCCGTCCGCGTCGGCGGTGGACAGCACAAAGGCATTCGCGTCGCGCAACTTTGCGTCGAGCGCCGCATCGAACCAGCGGCCGAACAGGGCCAGAGGATCATCGCCGGCGAACTCTTCGACCAGGCTGTCCCGACCGAAGTCTCTCCGAAGATGTTTTATGCCCTGGCTATCGCCTGAATCAGTGGACCCCATGGGCCCACCTCAACTCAAGCTGCTGACATGCCAAGTGCAATCACCGCCGGAGGCAGCTCAATTTCGCGCTCGAATTCGACGCCGACCAGCAGGCAGGGTTTGCCGGCTTTCATCGCCTCTGAGGTCCAGGCGACGGTTCCGGTGAACTGAATGCTTACGGGCAAATGGTTCGACTGGACGGTGCCGGTAATCGCCTCACCGTCCTGAATGCGAACCGCTCCGGGAAGCAGGATGCACAGGCCGCTCTCGGCGATATCGCCCAGCTCACCGGCGAAATAGCGGTCGCCAGCGGTCACTTGAGCCTGGAAATCCTGAAAAGTCCGGGAGGCTACACGGGAATGGGTTCTTTCTACAATCATAATCGATCTCCATTGCAATATTACATGCAACACCTGATCTGAGGCGGCCTCTGGGCTGGTTCTAAGCCAGCAGCCGGGCTGCCTTCCCTTCTATCTTCGACCACCATAGCATACAGGAGTGTACGAGAGTATGATTTTTTTGTGCATTGCACAACTAATAGGCACAAAATCGGGAAAAAATCGCGTTTTTGGCAGAATTTGCAGCAAATCGGCCGTGCAGGGCACAATTTTACGGAACGCGAGGCGGGTTCAGGGTTCCGGACAGAGGATTTGCCACGGATGACACTGATTTCACGGATAAGGAAGCGGGTGGATGCACGGCACACGCCCCTCGGATCTCATCCCGCCGAATCCCTGAAATCCATTCCCGAAGGCGGAAATCCGCCCCCCAAAAAAATCCGTGTCATCCGTGAAATCCGTGGCCCTGAAAAACAACGCGTGGCCATGCGTGCACGGACTAGTCTTCGCCGGGTTCCTGTTCCAGCAGCTTCACCAGCTCGGCGCCGGAGACGGGTTTGCTGAAGAGATTGCCCTGCAGGAGATTGATGCCGATGTCTTCGAGCCGACGGCAGGTTTCGGCGGTTTCCACGCCTTCGGCCACGACGTCCAGATTGAGCGCCCGCCCCATATTGGCGATGGCCTGTACGACCTGCAGGCCCTCGTAAGTATCGATGCGGCGCACGAAGGACATGTCGATCTTCAGTTCGCTGACCGGCATCTCGTGCAGTTGCGACAGGGTCGAATAGCCCGTGCCGAAATCGTCGATCGAAAGCGAAAAGCCCGCCTCGTGCAGCTTCTGCAGTCGCTCGATGGCGAAATCCACTTCCAGCATGGCGATGCTTTCCGTGATTTCGAGCGTCACGTCTTTCGGCGTCATACGATATTTCTCGATCGTACGGCAGACCCGATCCACATAAAAGGGATCGAAGAGCTGGCGACGCGAAACGTTCACCGCCAGTTGCAGGCTGCGGCCTTTCGCGCGCAAACCGCTCAGGAGCTCCAGGCTCTGCTCCATGATCTGTTCGCCCAGGTCGCTGATCAATCCCAGGTTCTCGGCCACGGGAATGAACATGGCCGGGCTGATCACCGGCTTGCCGTCGTCGCCGAACCAGCGGGCCAGCGCTTCAATGCCGACAATGCGATGATCGCGGGCACTGACCTTCGGCTGAAAGAACGCCGTGATTTCGCGTCGCGCGATGGCCATGGCGAGCTTGTTGCGGATCGAAATTTGATCGCGATAGATGCCGCGGCGCGGCACGTCGCCGGATAGCTGAAAATTAAAGCGCCCTTGAGATTTCGCGTAGCCCAGCGCCCGGTCCGCCTGGCCCATTAAGATATCGGTGGTCAGGCCGTCGTCGGGATAGATGGCGAAACCCACGCTGTAGCTGATGTGGATCAGCTCCTCTTCGATTTCCAGAGGCGTACGACAGATATCCATCAGCCGCCGGCCGATTTGCCGCACCGCCTGGATGTCGGGAATATCCGTAAGCAACACCACGAATTTGTCGCCGCCCCAGCGATAGAGATTTTCGCCGGTGCCCAGCGCGTCACGCAATCGCTCGGTTACATACAGCAAGACCAGGTCCCCGACCCGGTGGCCCATGTAGTTGTTGATTTCGTCGAAATTGTCGAGGTCGATAAAGCCCACGGCCAGACGCTGGTTCGCGTGCTCGGCGCGGTTCAGAGCCCGGTTCAGGTTTTCTTCCATGCGAATGCGATTGGGCAATCCGGTCAGGTTGTCATAGTACGCATAAAAGGTGATCTGGCGGTCGGTGAGATGGTCGAGAGTTACGTCGCGCAGCACGCCGCGAATTCCGGTTACTTTGCCGGCTTCGCTCTTTACGCCGATGAATTTGCCTTCCAGCCACATATTCGTGCCGTTCGTGAGCGGCACCGGTATATGCACGACTACGCTGTTTTTGCGTTTCTCGAAAAGGCCTTCCAGATTCTGGACGAGATAGTACTGATAGTCGGGATGAAACCAGGTCTCGACCTGACGCCCGATCGGCGATTCGCCGCTGTGGTCGTGAAAGAGCTTTTCCCAGGAATCGCTGACCCGTACGATCTTATAGCTCTGGTCGAGTTCGATCGCCACCTCTTCGAGCATAGCGATGGTCTCGAGGTACGACTTACGCTCCTCTTCGACCTGGAAGCGTTCGGTCATATCGCGGATGAAAACCTGGATCGAACCGTCGTCTAATAATATGGCGCTGATGTCCCCGCGAATCCTGGCGCCGTCTTTACGCATCAGCGTACGCTGAATATTCAAGACTGTACCGCGCTTGATGCGTTTCAGATCCCGGGCGAGCAGATGCACTTCGTCGGGCACCAGAAAATCACGAAATTTGCGGCCCAGCACTTCGGTGAGCGAATAACCCAGGAGCTCCACCGTACGCTCGTTCGCATAGGTCATGCTGCCGTCCGGCGCGGCCACCACAATGCCGTCCGCGGCCTGGTCCATGAGCTTACGAAAATGGCGCTCGTTTTGCAGCAGACGCGAAAGCGCCCGGGCCCGCTCCATCTCCGCGGAAGCGCGCTCGGCGAAAATCTTCATGATCGAAACGGGCAGCTCGCTGTTCGTCAGCGCTTTGCGGCTCATCACCGCGATCAGCCCCTGGGGTTTGCCTTCGCCGTCGAAGAGGGGCACGCCGATATAGCTTTCAATGCGTTCGCCGGATAGAAAGCGATCTTCCGGAAACAGCTGCGAAACCCCCTGAGCGTAGACCTCGGTCTTCTTGCCCACCACTGTTTCGCAGGGAGTGCCCGTGCGGCGATAGTGAAAATTCTCGCGCAGTTCCCCGTCGGCCCAGAAGGCGCAGGTGCGGTATTCGTCCGCCACGTCCGGACTGACTTCCGCCAGATAGGCGACGTCGACGCGCAAAGTCCGCGCCAGGCTCTCCACGAAATGCGGATAAAACTCCGCGCCCACGTGCGCCGAAATACCGGTGAGCATATCGCGCAGCATAAGATTGACGCGTTTTTGATCGGTGGTATCTCGAAAGATCACCATGATCGCGTCTTCGCCTTCGAATTTGCAGAGCGAGGCCGTGAGCTCCACGTCGACGACTTCGCCGTTCGGACGGCTGAAACGCGATTCGCGCAACGCCAGCGGCTGCCGGTCTTCCTGGATGCGGGCCAGATCACCGACCAGCTGGGCGTGCGACTCCGGCGGAATAAAATCAAAGATCGGGCGCCCGACGATGCTGTCGGCCGAAGCGCGGCTCATTTCCACAGTCGCCGGGTTCACATAGCGCACGCGTTCCGCCTGCACGATGACGACCGCGTCGGGCGAATGCTCGAGCAGAATATTATAGCGCTCTTCCAGTTCGGCGTCCGCCGCGCTGGAAGACGGAGATGCGATTTCGCCGCCCGCCGCGCCGCTCTGCAGATGCTCGTCGAGATCCGCGAGCAGGCGCTCCACCTCGCCCGGTACGGCAACGCCTTCGCCCAGGTGCTTGCGGACCAGCTCCGCAAGCAGAGGGTGGAAGGTTTTGTCGGGAAGGGACATAGGGGGAAGACGGCTCAATCGCTGCTGGGCGCGCCGGCGCGCTCTGGCTTACGAAAAATCCGCCTTACGCTTTTCCAGAAAGGCCGTCATGCCGGTCTTCGGATCGGGGCCGTCGAAGAGTTCGCCGAATTCGATGATCTCTTTTTGCAGCCCGGCGATCAGGGCAAGGTCGAGCCCCTGCTGGATCACGGCTTTGGCCGCGCGCTGGGCCGGGCCGGATTTATTCGCGACGATCTTCTGCGCGAGCGCTTCGGCTTCCGTAAGCAGATCGCCCGGCGCGAAAACGTGATTGGCGAGCCCCAATTCGTACGCGCGATCGGCTTTGATCATTTCGCCGGTCACAATCATCTCGGTCGCGATTCCCTGCCCGACGATGCGCGCCAGACGCTGGGTGCCGCCGAAGCCGGGAATCAGGCCCAGAGTCACTTCCGGCAGCCCGAGTTTCGCCGTCTCCGAGACCAGACGAATATCGCAGGCCAGAGCCAGTTCCAGACCTCCGCCCAGGGCGAAGCCGTTGATGGCGGCGATCGAAATCAGACCGCTGTCCGAGAGCCGGTTCATTGTGCTGTGGCCGAGCTCCGCGAAGGCGGTCGCTTCGTCCGGGGTCATGTCTTTCATGGAGGCGATGTCGGCGCCCGCCACGAAGGCTTTGTCCCCCGATCCGGTGAGGATGACGACTCTTATGTCCCCTGCGGAGTTCAGCTCCGCGACGGCGGACTTGAGCTCCGCCAGGAGATCTTTCGTGAGCGCGTTCAGCGCTTTGGGGCGATCGATTGTCAGGAGGGCATAGCCCGATTTTTTAGTGATTTGGATTTCGGCCATAGTGTAACTTTTTCTTTCGGGTCGATTTTTGCTATAAAATTCCGCTGTACGGCCCGGGATTGCATCGTACATTTTTGCTTATCATTGAGCTTGATTTTCCGACATTTGTTAACGGGGGCCAGAACTATATGAAAGCACCGTCCTTTTCCAGTCTGCAGTCGCAGTTAAAAGAACTTCGCCATTCCGGCGGCCTCGCGGCCCTTAAAACCGGCACCGAAGTGGAGGATATGTCCTTCGAAGAGATCCGACTGTTGCGGGCGCTCAGCGACCGGCTGCTGCCGCTCTACGTCAAGATCGGCGGTCCGGAAGCGCGCAACGACATCCGGGAGCTGAGCCGCATCGGCGTGGACGGCCTGATCGCGCCGATGATCGAATCGCCCTACGCGCTCAAGAATTTCATCGGCAGCCTGCGCGACTGCCTGGGGCCCGCCTGCTACGATCGCATGGAAAAAGGCATCAATCTGGAGACGATCACCGGTTTCCAGAATATGAACGAAATCCTGAGCAGCCCCGCCGCAGCCGAGCTGGACCAGGTGACCGCCGCCCGTTCCGATCTCTCCGGGTCCATGGATCTGCCGCCGGACCATGCCCGGGTGCTCGAGATCTGCGGCCTGATTATCGCGCGCTGTCGCGAAAACGAGCTGCGCACCTCCGTCGGCGGCGGCATTCATCCCGAAATCGCGGAGACGCTGATCGACACCGTCGCTCCCGAACATATCAACACCCGGCATATGGTGCTCTCGTGCGAAAGCATGCGCTCGGGCGAAGGGGCCGCGCGCTGCGTGGAACGCGCGCTGCTCTTTGAACTGGATCTTTCGCGTTATCTTGCGGACATGCCTTCGGATCGCCAGGCGGCTCACGAAGCCCGCGCCGAAACGATCCGTCTGCGTCTGGAAAAAAGCCGGGCGCTCCTGCACCGGAATTAAGGCCGCCGGGTCATCCAACAAAAAAACCTGTGGGACAAAGCCGCGCGGGGCGTCGAGAAATGGGTGACGACCGACGCCCGCGGGGCGGAATAGGCTGAATCACGCTGATTAATAAGATAGAGCGCGATCACCGGGGAAATTATGAAACTCGACGCGAAAGCATTTGCCATTACCTTCACGACCATCTTCGCCGTGTTGATCCTGGTCATTTCGATCTGGGCCCGGGCTTCGACCCAATTCGGCGCCGAGTTTATGGACGCTTTCAATTCGGTGCACCCGCACCCCTTTCGCGCATCCCTCGAAAATCTGAGCACGCTCGAACACGTCTACGGAGCGGCTCTGGACGTGTTTTATGCGGTCGTGGATTCGCTGATTTTTTCGTTCAGCTTCTCTTTCCTGTATAACCGCCTCGCTCGCAGCGATTCCGCGGACGCGAATCAGGATTCATGAGCGAAGCCAGAACCCCCTCGGCCGACCCGCAGGCTTCGCAGCCGGAGTCCGTCAACCCCGCCGTAAAACCGGAGGCTGGAAGACCGCCGAAAAGAAATTTCCGCGAATCCGTGCGTTACTGGCTCTCGGTGATACCGGGCACGAAGCGCGACTATTTCCTGATCACCCTGGCGATCCTGGACTCGCTGCTGATCCTGTTCAGTACGAATCTGATCACTCTGTTCCCCTTCGTGGTCACCTCATCGATCGTGGCTTTCGATATCACGGTCGTGGTGATCTGGGGCCTGTTCTTTCTCGTGCGTTTCCTGAAAGAAAAGGACCGCTGGAGCTACGTTTCCTATCACTGGTATGAAGTGATCGGCCTGATCCCGATTCCGCTGTCTTCGCTGCGCTTTTTTCTATTGCTCCGGGCGGCGAAGCTGGTCATCGCCTACTACAAGCTGGGCCGCGCCGAGCAGGACGTGAGCCAGCTTTTGACCCGCGACCTGACCTTTCGTTTTCGCGACGCCATCGTCGACACGATCGCCGACGCGGTCTTCATGCAGTCGCTCAACCGGGTCGAAGAAGTCATGTCGACGCTGGACTACGAACAGGTCTCGCGGCGGGCCATGGAACGCCACCGCGAAGAATTGCGCGCAACGGTCGAAGAGAGCCTGAGCAACAAATCGATGATCGGCGAATTACGCAAGATTCCGCTGATGGGCGTCTTCGCCGACCGGCTGACCAAAGACGTGGGTCTGGTGGTGGCCGAAATTCTCGAACAGAAAGTCCTGGGCGATATCATGCGCGACGTTTCCGCTTCCGTATTGGGCGCGATGCATACCCGCCTGCGGGATATCGGCGTGGATCGCATCGCCCCGACCGACGCCCGCATCACGGCCGCCGCCGCGGCAGAGCAGGCGGATTCAGAGTCCGGCGCTGGAACTGCCGAGAAGAACAGTCAGGACAAGCCCGAAACCGACTGATTGCCGATAGCCCGCAGGCCGGCGGCGATCGCAGGGCGAAGCGGTGCACAGGATCTTTTTGAGAACCAGTGTCAATAGGGGATGCGAGGGCGCTCGAACGCACGCCAGGAATCGCTACGGGCTGGCGGACCAGTTTAGAACGTTTCTAAAATTGGGTTGACCCTGTGTTTCGCCACTGTTAGCTTAAATGCACAACGGAGGAACGAATGGCAATCACCTTACCCGAGCTGCCCTACGCGCAGAACGCTCTGGAACCCCACATCACCGCAAACACGCTGAGTTTTCACTACGGCAAACATCATAACGCATACGTTACGAATCTGAACAAGATGCTCGAAGGCAGCCCGCTCGCGAACGAAAGTCTCGAGAAGATCATCATGGAAGTCAAAGGCGACGCTTCGAAGGCCGGCATCTTCAACAATGCGGCCCAGGTCTGGAACCACACGTTTTACTGGAACAGCATGAAACCGAACGGCGGCGGACAGCCTAGCGGCGAACTCGCGGATCGGATCAACAAAGACTTCGGCGGCTATGATAAATTCGCCGAGGAATTTAAGACCGCGGCGGCGACGCAGTTCGGCAGCGGTTGGGCGTGGCTCGTAGAAGACGGCGGCAAACTGGCGATCATGAAAACCGCGAACGCCGACCTGCCGATGGCTCACGGCAAAAAAGCCCTGCTGACCATCGACGTCTGGGAACACGCGTATTATCTGGACTTCCAGAACAAACGCCCCGACTACATCGGTACCTTTCTGGACAAACTTGTGAACTGGGATTTCGCGGCTCAGAATCTCTGAGCATTCGCGCATTCGAAAATCGAAGAATCCCGCTTCGTTGCAGTACGGAGCGGGATTTTTTTGCGCCCGCAAAAGCTGGAATTCCGGGCAGGCGTACCGGAAAGCCTTTACAGAATTCTCCAGGCGAAGGTACTGGCACCCTCATGGTTCAAGTCCGCGATCTGCTGCCAGTGCAGCTCAAACACTACGATCGATGTCTGCGCATGATGAATCGTTACGTGAAGAATCTGCCCGAGCGGCGGATTCTCGACTGGGGCGGCGGAAACGGTCCGCTCTCGAGCCGCATGATTCATCAGGGCTGCAAATCCGTCACCCTCTACGATTTTCTGGAGCCGGAGCTTGAGACTTTTCCCAACTTAAAAGACGTCGAGTACGTGCGGGCCGAGAGCGGATCCTCGCAGCTGCCGTTTGCAGACGACAGCTTCGACGTCGTTGTTTCTCTGGGCGTGCTGGAGCACGTTCCCTTTGTTTCGAAATCCCTCGAAGAAGTGCATCGCGTGCTCAAACCTTCGGGATATTTTTTCGTCTTCGCATTTCCGCAACGCACGGCACCGCTGGCCTGGATTTCCAGTCTGCTCGGTCGGGATCCGCATCCGCGCAAGTACAGCATGCGCGATCTACATCTGCGGCTCTTAGATCACGGATTCTATGTTCGAAAAAGCTGGCGCTTCTATTTTTTACCGAAACATCTCGGCGGCTTTCCACGCTTTATTCAGAAATTCTATTCGCTGTTTACGCCGCTGATCTACTTCATCGACGAAGTCTTCGGAAAGCTTCCGCTGCTGAACCGCCTGTGCGCTTCGATCGAATGCTATGCGATGAAAGTCCCGTACATGGAAACTCTGGCGAGTTTCGACGACTATTTGAAAGAATAGAACGAAATATAAGCGGCGCCGCTGCATTGCGCTCCGGCGCATAAGCCGGGTCATTCAGCCGGGCTTTGCAAACAACGGCGCGATTCTGCGAAAAGCCTGGCGCATGACGGGTTCGTCGTAGGCCGCGAAACCGAAGAGCAAACCCTGCAAGCGCTCCGCCGCGTCGGGCCGCAGATAATAGTTCCCGAGCGCCGGTAAATCGACGCCCAATTTCGCCGCCCGCGCGCTGAGCGCCCGATCGTTTTTGCCTGAGGATTCCCATACGGCGGTAACGTGCAGGCCGGTATCCGAAGGCAGAGGCGTTAGCTTCGCGCCGGGCAGCTGTGCGATTCCTCGCAGGAGCGTCGCGCGACGTTCCCGATAGAGTTCACGCATCCGGCGCAGGTGACGATAGAAACCCCCGTCTAACATATAGCGCGCGACAGTCAGCTGTGCGATAGCCGGCGGCTGGCGATCCACCAGCGCCCGGGCCGTAACGAAGGCCTCGACCAGCCCGCGCGGTAGTACGAGATACCCCAGACGCAGCCCCGGGGCCAGGACTTTGCTGAATGTACCCAGATAGACGACCGTTTCGCCCGCTTCGTCGAGACCCTGCAGGGCGGCGATGGGCCGGCCGTCGTAGCGATACTCGCTGTCGTAGTCGTCTTCAAGTATCAACAGGCGATTTTCGCGGGCGAACTCCAGCAACTCAAGGCGCCGGCTGAGGCTCATGGTCATGCCCAGCGGAAATTGATGGGAAGGCGTAACATACAGTAACGAGCGGCTCTTGCTCTCGCCCGCTCGCGTACTTGCGCCTTTCATTTTTGAGAGTCCTGGCTTCTTCTTTCGGCCGTTTTGTTCCGCTCGCATCTTTGCCGTTAAAACGTCGAGCGCAAGGCCCCCCGCAGGCGTTACCGGAATCCCGACAATCCGCGCGCCCGCCGCCGTCAAGGCGGCCCGGGCCCCGAGATAGCCGGGATCTTCGACGAAAGCCGTATCGCCGGGATCCAGTAACATGCGCGCGCACAGATCGAGTCCCGCCTGGGAGCCGTGCACGACGACAATTTGATCCGCTTCGCAGCACACCCCCCGGTCGATTCTAAGATGAGCCGCGATCGATTCGCGCAATTCGAGCACCCCCGCGGGCGCGGTATATCCCAGGCTGGCGGGCGAGAGCTGGAGCTGGCGATACACCTTCGCGGAGAGCCGGGCGAATTCATCGCCGGGAAATCGATCCAGTCCCGGCACGCCCGGTGCGAAAGGCAGCGGCGCCCCGGCCGCATCCGGTTCGCCGGCAACTCCTGGATGTCGCGAACGGGTCACCGGTAAATTCGCGAGCGCCCGACCGCGCTCTGATAAAACGACGCTCGCCCGCGCGCCCGAAGCGCCAGTGGCTTTCGTTTTTGCGTTCGCCGGCCCGCTCCATCCGCCTGCGGGCAGTTCGGACACGAAAGTCCCGGAGCCTGGTCGGCCTTCAATATAACCTTCGGCCAGCAATTGATCGAAGGCGCCGCTCACGGTATTGCGCGAAACCCCCAGCTGTTCCGCGAGCAGACGCCCGGGCGGTAGACGGCTTCCGCCTGGCAGGACCCCGGCCAGAATCGCCGTTCGAAACCAGCCGTAAATGCGCCGGTACAACGCTTCGCCTGAAGAAACTCCGCCGGGACGACCTCGCACGCTCGCGATGAGATCGTCGAGCGGGCCCGCTGCGTTAGCCTGCTTCCCCCCCGACCCCGCCCGTGATGCGGACGACTTTGCAATTTTGCGGCCCATGGGTCGACGATTCACGGACCGGAAATTGGCACCATATATTTTTCATGAATGGCCCTTTCAATGGAGCCAATATTATGCTGAGATACGCTCAGCCCGACGGGCTATCAGAGGCCATGATATGGAATATACGAAAACCGAACGCACGACCCTCAAACGCGCGCCAAAACGAGCCGTATACGACCGCGAGCAGATTCACGCCATCCTGGACGAAGCCATGATCTGCCACGTGGGCTTTAGTGGAGCGGACGGCCGGCCCTTCGTGATCCCCACGGCCTACGGACGCGACGGCGACCTGGTGTACATTCACGGCGCCGCGGCCAGTCGCATGATGCGCAGCCTGGCGGGCGGAATCCCGCTCTGCTTAACGGTAACTCTCATAGACGGCCTGGTGCTCGCACGCTCGGCGTTTCACCACTCCGTAAACTATCGATCCGTAGTGCTCTTCGGCGAAGCCACGCTGGTCGAAGAGCCGTCGGAAAAAGAACGCGCGCTGCGGCTGTTTACCGATCATATCGTCCCGGGTCGCTACGCCGCGGTGCGCGCTGCAACCGCTCAGGAACTCAAGGCCACAACCGTGCTCAGTCTGCCCATTCAGGAGGTTTCAGCGAAGGTCCGCACCGGGCCGCCCAATGACGATGAAGCGGACTACGCCCTGGACCTCTGGGCGGGCGTAATCCCCTGTGCGATGGAATACGGAACGCCGATAGACGACGGTCGGCTGAAAGAGGGAATCGAAGTACCCGAGCACGTGCGCTCCTATCGCCGGCCGGGCGCGGCAGCGGATTGACGAACAAAGGCAGGCGGGTTTTTTATGACGAATGCAGAACCCGCATCGCTATAAGCTGCAGACGATCTGGCGCGGGAATCGCGGCGAAGGCACTCGCTCGTACCAGGCCTACGGCCGCGATTATACCGTACGCATCGCCGGCAAACCCGATATGGCAGGCACGGCGGATCCGGCATTTCGCGGAGATGCGGATCTGTACAATCCGGAAGATCTGTTGCTGGCGGCGCTATCGGCCTGCCACATGCTGTCGTATCTGCACGTTTGCGCCCGCGCGAAAATCATCGTCACGCAGTACGAAGACCAGGCGGAAGGCTCGATGGAATTGGACGGCAACGGCGGCGGACGTTTTACCGACGTGCTGCTGCGACCCAGGGTGATCGTGGCCGAACCCGAAATGATCGAAAAAGCGGAACGCCTGCACGAAAAGGCGAGCGAGATGTGTTTTATTCGCAACTCCTGTAATTTCCCGGTGCGCCACGCGGCGTTAACTACGAGCGAAAACGCGTAAAGCCGCGGCCCCGCAGAACATGCAGACTGAAGAGACTATGCGAATCGGCTGGATTGGAACGGGAGTGATGGGCGCCGCCATGGCGGGACACCTGCTCCGCGCCGGGCACGAACTCTTCGTATTCAATCGCACGCGCGCGAAGGCGGAGGCGCTGCTGCAATCCGGCGCGCATTGGTGCGAAAGCCCTGGTGCGGTCGCGAAAAACAGCGAAGCGCTGTTCACGATCGTCGGCTACCCCGCCGACGTTGCCAGAATCTATCTGGGCGAAGAAGGGCTGCTCGCGAACGCCGGGCCTGATCTAAAAACCGTAGTCGATATGACCACCAGCAGTCCTGATCTCGCGCGCGAAATCGCCAATGCCGCGGGGAGCCGCGGGATTTCAGCGCTGGACGCGCCCGTATCCGGCGGCGATGTCGGCGCACGCGAAGCGAAGCTCGCGATCATGGTCGGCGGCGAAGACGAGGCTTTCGCGAGCTGCCGGCCCCTCTTCGAGATCCTGGGCGCGACGCTCGCGCATATGGGGCCGGCCGGCGCGGGGCAGGCGACCAAACTCGCGAATCAAATTCTCGTCGCCGGCAATATGATCGGCGCATGCGAAGCGTTGTTGTACGCGCAACGGGCGGGGCTGGACCCGCAGAGTGTGATCGAAGTCATCGGCAAGGGCGCCGCGGGTTCCTGGACCATCAACAATCTGGGGCCGCGAATTGTACGCGAAGACTTCGCGCCCGGCTTCTTCGTCGAACACTTCATCAAGGATATGGGGCTGGCTCTCGATGAATGCGATCGAATGGGATTAACGCTGCCGGGCTTGACATTAGTGCGCGAATTGTACGGCGAACTCGCGAAGCAGGGCCACGAACGTGCCGGAACTCAGGCGTTATTTCTGGCCCTCGAAGCCATGAATGCATAAGCCAATCCAGCGTCCGGGCCAGCAGCAGGTGCAAAGCGCCTGCGAGCTCTGTCGAAGGCAGAGAAGTTCATACTCTTCGCCCGATCCGCATACCGCATCTCCTGGCGGCCGTAGCAAACCAGGAGCGGCGCGTTCCTCGCATCAGGCTTCGAGTTTTTGCAACTGCGCGTCGCGTTCGGCGCGCAGGAGGGCTTCAAGCAGGTCGTCCATCTCGCCTTCCATGTAGGCGGCCAGGTTATAGGCCGTAAAGCCGATGCGATGATCGGTGACCCGGCCCTGCGGGAAATTGTATGTTCGAATGCGCTCGGAGCGGTCGCCCGATTTGACCTGCTCTTTCTTGAGCGCCGCGTCCGCCGCGTGGCGGTCGCGTTCTTGTTGCTCCGCGAGGCGAGTACGCAGCACCCGCATGGCCTTCGCCTTATTTTTGTGCTGGGAACGTTCGTCCTGGCAGGTCACGACGAGGCCGCTGGGAATATGCGTAATGCGAATCGCCGACTCGGTTTTGTTTACGTGCTGGCCGCCCGCGCCGCTCGCACGGTAGACGTCGATCTGCAGGTCTTTGTCGTCGATTTCGACCTCTTCTTCTTCGGCCTCGGGCATGATGGCGACCGTGCAGGCGCTGGTATGAATACGGCCGCCGCTTTCGGTGACCGGGATGCGTTGCACGCGATGCGCGCCGCCTTCCTGATGCAAAAGATCGTAGGCTTCGGGCCCCGCAAACGACAGAATCACCTCGCGGTAGCCGCCGACTTCCTGTTCATAGGCCGAGATCAGTTCCGTCCGCAACCCGCGCCGCTCGGCGAAGCGCGTGTACATTCGCAAAAGGTCGCCCACGAAGAGGCCGGCTTCGTCGCCGCCGGTGCCCGCGCGAATTTCCATGATCACGCTGCGACCGGAATGCGGGTCGGGCGGCAGAAGCAGGTATTCGATGTCTTCCTGTTCTTTTGCAAGCGTGGTCCGCAATTCGCCGAGTTCTTCGGTCGCCATTTCGCGCAGCTCTTCGTCGGTCCCCGCGTCCGCCAGTACGGACTCCAGCTCGGATTCCTGGCGTACCAGCCCCAGATAGGATTCCAGACGTTCCGCGCGGCCGCGCAAACGCGAGTGTTCTCGCGAAAGCTCTTTTAATTGCACGGGATCTTCAGCGTAAGCCGGGTCGGCCAGCTTCGCTTCCAGTTCTTTAAAGCCTTCGACTTCGCGCTCCAGTCGTTCCAGTAGTACTCGCGTTTGCATTAGATTTTGAGCCGGCCAATAAAAACCAATTGCCAGTGCCCCCGACAGGACTCGAACCTGTGCACATGGTTTAGGAAACCACTGCTCTATCCACCTGAGCTACGGGGGCCCGCTGTCCGTTGACTACGGACACACGGTGTATTCGGGCCGGAAATCCAGACCAGCGTCAATTCATTTCTCCATGCGCACCCGCATCACACCCGCCACGATCGCTCCTTTGTTGCTGATGGGCAGCGCCGTACTGTACGGCGTCGCGCGCGCCGGCCGACTTGGCTGGGTTTGCGACGACGCTTTTATTTCGTTTCGCTACGCCTGGAATCTGGCACGCGGTCACGGCCTGGTATTCAACGCAGGAGAGTACGTGGAAGGCTTTACGAATTTTCTGTGGACTCTGGCGCTCTCGCCGTTTTTCATCGTGCGGCCGGACGTGGATATCGCCGTCGTCGCGATCGCCCTGGGGATCGCCTGCTACGGACTGCTGCTCGTCGACTATTTTCGCGCAGGGCGTCGATCGTTTCGGCAGGCCGGCGATCACCCCGAAACAAAACCGGCAAGGCGCGCCTGGCCCTGGACGCTACCGGCGCTGGCGGCGCATCATCATCTGCACGTCTTCGCAAGCTCGGGCCTCGAAACCGCGCTCTTTGTGCTGCTGATTACGGCGGGCGTACTGCGCGTTCGCGAATTCCTGGCCGATGAGCGCGCGACGACGGCTCGCGGCGGATTCATACTGCTGGCCCTCGCCTGCCTGACCCGACCGGACGGCCTGCTCGTTTATGGAATCGCGGGCGCTTTCGCGGCTTTCGCCAGCTGGCAAAAGATTCGAATACCCGGACGGGCCGCGCTCGAAAGCTACGAATCCGGAAAACGCCCGGGCACACACCAGGTGAAGCCATGGCTTCTTTCGCAACTGCGACTACACGCCTTCTTCGCGTTGAGCGTTGGGGGCTCGTTTCTGTTTCGCTGGTTCTATTACGGCGAGCTCTTGCCCAATACCTTTTATGCGAAATCCGCGCACGATCCCTATTTCGGCCAGGGTCTGATCTACGTCGGCCTTTATTTCGCCGCGTACTGGATTTGCGTTCCGTTGTTCGGGTTCCTGATCGCGGGCGCGATTCGCCTGCCCCGCGAACTGGCGCTAATTGCCGCGGTCTGCTCCGCCTGGCTCGTGTATGTCGGCTACGTCGGCGGCGATTTTATGTTCGCACGCTTTCTGGTTCCGATGACTCCGCTGTTCTATTTCGGCGGCGAAATCGCTCTGCGATCTTTTCTGCGAAGAGAAACGCGGTCCTCCGGCGAGGACAGCCACACCGCGCAAAAGACGTCGGCGGCGAACTCCGGATTCCAATGGTGGATACCGGCGCTGATCGCGCTCGCGGCGACAGCGGGCCGCTACGATCCGTACCGGGGACGCGACCTCCCGGTGATCGGCTACGTGGGCGAAGAACACAAAATCTATACCAGCGAAGGCATGCGTCACCTGAAAGCGGCGGCTCTGGCAACTCGGGCGACGATGCAGGCCGCCGATCCGGTCATAGCCTTCGTGGGCGCGCAGGCCGCTCTGATCTTCTACTGGGATATTACGACAGCCATCGAAGCGCAGACCGGCCTGACCGATCGCGAGATTGCACGGACACCGCTCGAAGAACGCGGCTGGATCGGCCACGAAAAGAGCGCGCCGCTCGCGTATTTACGTGAACGCGACGTGGCGTTTATTCTGCGACCGCCGCCGCCGGAGCGTCGCGCACCGGACAGGATAATAAAAATCGAGGGATTGATCGGCGAATTTGAGATTATCAAATATCGGCCGGAGACGATGGAGATTCTGAGGAGGGATGCTCGCTTCGAGATTCCGAAGCGAACGGAGTGATTTTATGCGGTCTACCGGCAGGCTTGACCTGTCGGAGTGTCGCCCGGGGCGCACTTCCCCAAGGATAGCATAGCATCCGGGTGTGACATTTTCGGCTTGCGATGCGTCGTTTTTTGTGTTATAGTCGCGCCGCCTTTCCCCGGCTGCGGGGGCCCGAGCACTAACAGGAAAAATCCAGACAGCCCACCACCTGTATTTCCTCCCACGGGGGCGGGCGAGTTGTGTTCGGGCGGTTTAGCGGCTGGCAAACAGGGCTTGCAACTGGCCGGCTTGAATGCGTTCGCGGGGATAATAGCCGCTGTCGAGAATCAGGCCGGTCAGCAATTCGCCGGGCGTGACGTCGAAGGCCGGGTTGTAGGTCTCACATTCGCGCGGGCTCCAGATCAGGCCGGTTCCCGCGAAGCCGCGCACTTCGTCGCCGTCACGCAGCTCGATCGGAATCCCTTCGCCGTCTTCGCATTCGGGATCTACGGTCGTCGAAGGCGCGGCGCAATAGAAGGGAATCCCGTGATACTGACAGAGCACCGCTACGCTGTAGGTTCCGACTTTGTTCGCGAAGTCGCCGTTCAGAGCCACGCGGTCCGCTCCGACGATGGCGCTCTGAATCTTCCCATCGCGCAATAGACCCGCGGCCATACTGTCGCAGATCAAGGTATAAGGCACACCCGCTCGATCCAGCTCCCAGGTGGTGAGCCGACCGCCCTGCAGTAGCGGTCTCGTCTCATCGACGTAAACGTGAATGCGTTTTCCGACTTCATGCGCTTTGCGAATCACTCCGATGGCGGTACCGATGCCGGTCGTGCCCAGGCCGCCGGTGTTGCAATGGGTTAGAATCGAATCGCCGTCCTGAATCAGTTCGTGTCCGTGCTTCGCGATGTTTTCGCATAACAGCACGTCTTCTTCGAAGATCTCCTCCGCGGTTTGCACGAGGCGTTGGGCAGACAGGGCTTCCGGCGGTACGCGAAATACCATACGATCCAGGGCCAGCATTAAGTTTACGGCGGTCGGCCGGCTTTGGCGCAGTTGGGTCGCAGTCTCGTTTACTCCGCGAACGAATTCATCCCGGGAGACGCCCCGCTCTTCGAGTTTCGCGGCGTACAACGCCAGACTCGCGGAGGCGGCGATGCTGATTAAAGGCGCTCCACGCACCGACAGTCGCCGAATCGCGGCGATCATCGCGTCCGGGTCGGGAATTTCCTGCCAGATTTCTTCGAGCGGCAAACGACTCTGATCGAGAATGCGAATCGTATCGTTTTCGATTTTCAGGGCGGTGCTGGTGAGTTGTTTCATTCTGTATCTTTAAAAATAGTGATCCGGCGCGGGATTGCGACGCTTTCTGAATCAGACGCCCGCCGGCACATTCGCCCAGATCGAACAGGGCGAGCCGTCCGCATCGGCAATCCAGAGCGGCGAGATCAGTAGGTTTCGAATGCCTTCCGCGGGCAAATCGCGAAGGTCCATGTCCTCGACCGGTAGAATGGGACGCTCGTTCTTAAGAAAATGGCGATGCGATTCTCGTCCGTGTTCTCGATTGGCGAAACTCGAAATGCTGATTAAGTCAAAGGCGAAGAACTTCAGGCGAGGAAATTGTTCCCTCAGATAGTCCGCCATCGACGCGTGTATTCCCGGAGGTTCGGCGGTATAGACGGGATCTTCGCGCAAATCGCAATAGCCCGTCTTCATGATAAGCGCTTCCGCTTCCGGTGGATGATCTCCGCCTTCGATGAATTTCGCCACGTGTTCGGGCGCGATGAGAGTCCTCGGCGGCGGTGTCGGGATCGTAATCATCGCCACAGGCGAACAGTACCAGAAAGAAGCTTCGTAGTCCGTCAGGCGCCGGCCCGAGTGGTCGAAGTGATACGGACAATCCAGGTGAGTTCCGGTGTGATTGGAGATGGTCAGATTCAGCGTATTGCAACTATCCCCGGAATGCATGCACTTGTCGGTTTGAATCTCCGGACCGGGGCCGCCGCCGTACATCGGCGTCGTTTTCGAAACAGGATAAGATAGCAGTTTCATTTGGTTAGCCTCTCTGCGATAACTCTCGATAGCATTTCATGGTTTCCTCCGCGCAGCGCTCCCAGGAAAATCGCGCTTCGCGTCGTTCGCCCCGGCGGATTAAATCCTTCCGGAGCGCGGCGTCGCTCAATACCGCCAGCAAAGCCGCCTCCAGTTCGTCGGCCGAACGCGGATCGAATAAACGCGCCGCGTCACCGACCACTTCGGGAATCGATCCAGCCTCTGCGGCGATTACCGGACACCCGTAACTCATCGCTTCAAGCGGCGGAATTCCGAATCCTTCGTAGAACGAAGGGTATACAAAAACCGAAGCATGCGCGTACAGATTTGCCAGGCTCTGATCGTCGCCGCGTAAATGCAGCACACGATCGCTCAGTCCCGCTCCGCTCAGAGCCTTTACAAAATCCGGAGAAAATCCGGGGCCGCCGAAACAGACGAGTCGATACTCCCGGTTGATTTTCTGATTCCGACGATAGACCTCGAATACGCGCTCGAAATTCTTATACTGCAAGCGTTCGCCCACGTAGAGCAGATACGGGCCGTCTACGGGAGACACGCCGGACGGCGTCAGTTTCAGAGCATTCGCGAGTGGAATGGCTTTGACTTTCTCTGGCGGCGCTCCGTAAAATTCGATTATATCCGAACGGGTGCGTTCCGAAATCGCGAGAATCAAATCCGCATCGCGGACCGCGGACCGCTTGCGTTCCGCCGTGGGGTCCCGCCGGCCGACCATCTCCGGAAATAATTCATGGATCAAATCGAAAACGGTCACAACCCGTTTCGCCGACAGATCCTGTTTGCTGCGCTGAACATTGGGTCCGAAATAGGTGAAGTGAATGATCTCCGGCCGGATCTTTTTCAACCAGCGAAAGCAGGAGTAACGATTCCATAGCGTAAACGCCAGACCCGATTTCGGTATATCGGGTCGCAGGCTGCCTCGATAGAATTTTAAGCGGGGAGCCAGGTCGGCCACCGGATATTGATTGATGTGATAACCCTGGTGAACGCTGATTTCGGCGCCGTCGTAGTCTGGAAGCCGCCGCAACAATTCGTAAAAATATCGCGAGACTCCGCCGTATCGCTGGTACTCGAAGGCCTGGGAATCGAACGCGATGTGCATGAAATCGTATATAGGTCGGGGTCGATGACCGAGTCGAGGGCGAATATGAACTCAATCCGCTTCGGGGATGCCAATAAAAATCGAGCGGATAGATTGCGCAGCCTTAAAATCGGTCTGAGCGTCTCCCAGAAAGAGCGTGCGCCTGCCTTCGAATTCGTATTGTTTGAGCAATCGCGCGAGAATCTCTTCTTTGGTCGCCGGACTTCCCAGCACTTCGAGAAAATATGGATCCAGCTTTTTCGCGGTCACGATCTCCTGAAGCTCTCGCTCGGGGGTGCCGGAAACCACGAACGCCGGAACGCCGGCCTCTTGAATCCGCTTGAGGATTTCCAGCATGCCGCTCATCAGCGGCCGCTCGATTACGGCGTCTTTGACCAGGTCCGCAAATTTCTTCGCCAGTTCGTCGACCAGCTGCGCGTCGCTCCCGGCTGCGAGTTCATCCAGAGTGTATTTGATTTTACGGTAACGATCGATTCCACCGTGGGCCGCGTGATACTCCGTGATAATCCGCACCGCGCGATCTCCGTACGGTCGAAACAATTCCTGGTAGGCGCGAGTCTTTAAGGGTACCGAGTCTACTATGACGCCGTCGAAATCGAAAAACACCGCCTGGATATTCGCCAATCGAAACTCAAGCAAATCGCCGAGCATTTTTCTATACCGTTCCCGAAAAAAACTCGCGCAATCCGTCAATGGCGGCGGTGCCCATCGCTTCGACTGCTTCGCGCGCATTCCCGGCGATATGCGGCGTGACCATCAAAGACGGCAATGACAACAGCTCCAGATCTTCGGGCGGTTCGGAAGCGAATACGTCGAGGGCCGCCCCCGCGATCGTTTCGTTTCGCAGCGCCGTTTTGAGCGCCTGCTGGTCGATGACGCCGCCGCGGCTGGTATTGATCACGAACGCATCGTTTTTCATTCGGTGCAGACTCTGGCCGTTGATCAAATTTTCGGTGAGTTCCGTCAAAGGCACGTGCAGGCTCACAATATCGCTGCGCTCGAAGATCGCGTCCTGATTGACTATTTCGGCTCCGATGCTCGCCGCGAATTCGCTTTTATCAAGCAGGTCGCAAATCAGAATCTTCGCATCGAAAGCCTTCAACAGACGAGCCACGGACTCGCCGACGAATCCGCATCCGATCAGACCCACCGTCCGTCCCGCCAGCAGCATGCCGCCGTTTTTATTCCATTCGCCGCTCTTGAGCTGATAGCCGGTACGAAAGATATTGTGACACAGCCCCAGCATAAAGCATAGCGTCAGCTCGGCGACGGATTGGCGATTCACGCCGCCGCGCCAGGCGAGGGCCTTTCCGGTTTTTTCAAGCGCCGCGACATCCACATTGTCGAGTCCGACCCCGTACTTTGCGACCACCCGCAGCTGCGGTAAAGCCGCGATCACTTCCGCGGTCATAGGCTCCGTTCCGATAATCGCTCCTTCCGCTTCGCTCAGATACTCGATCAATTCCGCGCCGCTATACCGTTTGCCTGCTTCGTTCAGTCGAATATCAGGAAACTCGCGGCGCACCGTTTCCAGGAGTTTTTCGTGTTTGCAAAATGACGGGGAGGTTACGCAAATTCTGGGCACTTGGTCTCGCTTTCGTATGAATCGGACTCAGAGATCCGTTTTATGTCTTCGTTTCCGGACATTTCTCAGACTTCACACAAAAAATTTTTTTCATAGGCCGCGAAGCGCTGCTTGATTTGCGTCACGGCCGCTTCCGGGTTCATATTTTGTAGATCTTCCATATCCGCATTCCAGGGAAAGAGCTGGTGTCGATCCGTCCGCGAACGATAGCCCGCTTCGTACGCCTCTTCCGGTTGGAGATCGCGACGCGGTTTATTCTCGCGCGGCATTAAGAACGCGTTATTGTAATGCAATTCCACCAGCGCATAGTCGTACTTTTCGCAGAGCGTATAGAGCTGTGAAAGGCTTTGCCCGTAAAAATGATCGCCTTTCCAGTAATGCTCCGGCGTATACAGAACGGTAAAGCGAATGGGAGGCGGAATCTTCTCGTTGATTTCGGTGCAGATCAGCCCCGGCCTGTACTTGCCCAGAAGCTGATCGAGTACGAAATAATCGTAACTGTCGATATCCAGGTTCAGGAACCCGAAATCTTTCGGCGCCGCGTGCGCTCCGAGAATCTCGACGATATTCGAAGGCTCCACCCGGACCCGGGCCAGCCCTACCTCTTCGAAGCTTTCGTAGTTGCGGGCGAGGTCCCTGAACAGGCGAGGATTCAACTCCACCGCCAGTCCGGCCCAACCCTGCTTCAACAGATCGTAGGTATTCGATTGCGTGAGCCCGTCCGAAGCCGCGATATCGACGCAATAGCGGGGCGCGCTGGAAATATCGGGAAGCAAAGATTGTATGACCCGCTCTTCGCCGGCGTGAGATGCGGGCGCGGGTTTACGTCCGAGTAGTTTACGCGCGATTCTTCTTAGCATTTCGCTTCCTCCATGGCAGACGGCTCAGTCGTGACCGCCCTTCGCTCCGTGCACGGCCGCGAAATCCGACGCGAGCAATCCCGGCCGGCGCGAAAACGCGGCATAGATCAATGCGAAGCGATAGCGGGCTGCGATTCGAAATCGGATCGGGCTCAGCCTTTCGGGAGAAAACAGATGCAGCATTCCGTCCGAATACACCCGCACGCCGAATCGTTCGGCCAGTATCTGCAATGCTTCCGACGAGAAGACGGAAATATGCTGACCATGATCGGGATTATAGTACCACCATTCGGCCGGAGTCGGGTTATTCTCCGGCAGGAGTTCCGTCGAAAAAAACAGCGTCGGGGCGAGCTGAAACATGCGCTCGATTTCTGCGACCGGATCCTGCAGGTGTTCGAACATTTCAAAAGAGGTGATCAGATCGTACTTTTGCTGGAGATCGCCCGCGAAACCCTGCGCAAAAAGATTCTCACTGTGAGCATCATACCAGCTGAAATCGAAGCCGCGATCCCTCATCAATCGCACGTACATTCCATAGCCGCCGCCGTAATCCAGATAGCGTCCCCGGCCTCCGAAAAGCATCGAGATAATCGAAACCGAGACCGTCGCCAGATACACATTCCGACTGGGCATACCCATATCCTGACTGTGAATTTCGCTGGAATAGGCTTCCGCCAACCAGTACGGGTCTTCGGTTTGCACGAAACGGCAACGCGGGCACTGAAAGTACTCGACGTCGTACTTGCGCAGCACTTTCGCGCTGGCGAACGGTCGACTTTCGGTATCGCAGACTTTGCAGTTCATGTAATACCCCGAAAGGAGCGACTACCCGGCGGCACGCGACTCCATAAGAATTTTAAGATCGACTTAAGACCCGCTCGAAACATGCGTTCTTCCGTGAAGCGATCCGCTTCCGCATGCACCTGGATTTTTTCGGGATGACGCAAAGGAAATGCAAGCTCGTGACGCGGCAGATTCGCGAAGGGACTGTCGTGGGTCGTGTGGGTCGCCGTCGCGCCGAAACCGATATTCGAAACCAGGTTCACGGCCGGCAAAATGCAAACCCGGTCCTGGAGCCAGGCGGTGAAGGCCCACTGAGCGTCCCAGGTATCGGCGCGTTTCGTATAGACGCTTTCCAGAAAGCCCTCCCAGAAAACACGTCCGCGAAAACTCTGCACGAAATTCTTGAGCCGGGCGTTCTGTAAAAAATCCGGCCAGGCTTTACTGTCTACGTCATAATCGCGCCAGGCCCGGCGCCAGCTGGCCCAACCCCATATATGCGCGAAATTCGAGAAATAATAACTGTCTTCGGAACGCCGGACGCCTTCCTGAAAATTATCTCCGGAGATCATATGTACCCGCTGGTCTTCGCGGTACCGCTCCAACAACTCCCGGCAGTATGGGAAAAAGCTCGGATCCGGAAGCGTATCGTCTTCGAGTATGATGCCTTCTTCCACTTCGCTGAAAAACCAATCGATGGCCGAACTAACGGCGACCCGGCAGCCTAAATTGCGATCGTTGAATTTTTTCCGGACTTCGCACGGCCAGTTGATCTTTGATTCGATGAGGGACCGCACCTGCTCGCACAATTCCGCTTCGCCGGCTCGATTCGTGCGCGCTCCGTCCGCCGAAACGAAGAGACGCGCCGGCCGAATTTCTGCGAGGGCCTGCAATAATCGTTCGGTGGTATCGGCCCGGTTGAAAACTATCAGCAGGACGGGGACATCGAATGCTTTCTTATCGTTCAAATCTATAGCTCTTTTTTACGAAGCTTCGGAACGTTCCCGATCCTTCGGTTTCACGCTTCGACGCTCTACGCTGTCGATTCATTCCGGATACCAATAGGTCGGAATCGAATCCAATTGAGCGATGTCGCGCGCGAAACGCACGGCGTAGTACGCAACCGTGAGTAGCGCCCCGCCGAGTACGGTGTTCGGTCTCGTTTCCGAAAGCGCTCATCGTCGATGAAAGCCACAACGACCAGAAAAAACAATGCGGAGTATCGCGTGAGATGGCGGATATGCGGGTACGCCAATAAGATCAACGGCAGAACGCCGGCCAGCGACGCGAGCGACGCACGTTCAAAAAAATTCGTTCGGCCGACGCCGTTCCGCAATATGCAAAAGACCGCGAAAAAGAACGGTAGCGCCAGAAGCGAAAAGCCTCTCAAAAAATTCTTAATACCGTTCCAGGTGCTCAGCAGTACGAAGTCCGAATATTTCGAAGGATGCTTGAGAGCGATCTCCAAGATGTTGTCTGCGCCCGGAAAGATCGTCTTTGTGTAGTATTCGTAATCGTTCCAGGGATTCGGGGCTTCGGGATCGCCCTGATGAGCATGTACCAGCGCTCCGTAATGCTGCCCGAAAGCCACCTCGGTCTGACTGAGAGAAAAGTGCTCTGAAAATCCCCGACTGACATAACCGGGTAAATTCAGAATTAGCATCGTCCCCAGGAAAGCCGCAGCAAACGGCAACCCGAGTTTTCGGTTACGCCACTCGAATACGATTAGATAGCCAAGCAGGAGAAAACCCAGGGCGATCGAATTTGGTTTCGCCAGAGCGCAACAGGCGAGCAGCACCCCGGCCGGTACTTTCGAAGGCAGGGCGATCGCCGCTGCAAAGAACGCCAGCAGAAAAATCCCGGTCGTAATCTCCGTGGTCAACCAGATGAGCGGAAAACGCGAAAAGACCAACAGAGCCAGAAGCAAAACCAGATAGCGATTTCGCAATCCAAGCACGCGCCCCAGAATCAGCGTCGCAATCAAAAAGAGCGCTCCGAAGACAGATCGGATATACGCATCGAGATACTCGGCGGAGACGGGCGCGAATTTTTTTACGAAGCCCACGAGTAGTTTGCTGCTCAGAGTTCCGCCGAAGTGCGGGTAATTCTCAAAGCTCAATTCGTAGTTGATGAAAACCTGGTCATTCACCGGCATACGCGGCTCGGACCAGAGCACCAGGCACAGGATTACAATAAACGGCGCGACGATAGCCGCGTCCAGAAGCAGTCTCCGAATTCGTGCATTTTCTAGTATCATGTTTTCTCCGACGTTGCCTGGATCGGTTCGAGAAAGCGCGAACTGATGACGACCTCCTCGATACGCTGAGCTTCGAGGGCGCTTCGCGATGTACGGTCAGCCCCCAAAGCCATTCTTACGGCAGTCTTCAAAGATCCCGGCAGCTTGTCCCAGACGAAGGCGACCGGCTTCATCACATGCCGCTTGAGTTCGTACAGCATAACGTACGGCCCCATATGCGGACGATATTTCTTACGCAGCCGCTTAATCTCAGGCCGGAACGATTCGAACATATTCGTTCCCTGCATGCTCTTCGACTCCACATGATAGAGCTGGGCGGAGAGATATTGATCCAGAGATTTGAATTTCGCGCCCGCGATGACGAAGCGCGCCCACAACTCCGCATCCATGGTATAGTGCAATTCTTCGTCGACGTACCCCGTCCGCTCGAACAAGCGGCGGCGAAAGAAAACCGACGGCTGGGGAAAGGAATCGATGTAAAGCAAACGATAAACCGACGGTTGTTCAGGGTGCTGGCGCCACAGCTCCTGGCCGTGAATATCGACGGCGATGGAATCGCCAAAGACGACGTCGTGGTCGGGGTGTTCGCGAAACGCCCGCTCCACGTTGGTGAAGACGTCCTTAAAATAATAATCGTCGGAATTAAGCCACGCGACGATCTCGCCCCGGGCCTGACGAAAGCCTTTATTCAAGGCGTCGCTCTGGCCCCGGTCTTTCTCTGACACCCAGCGAAACTCCAGGTTTTTTTTGTAACGTTCGCCGCCCGGAATCAGCGCGGCTTCGTAAGCTTTGAGGATCTCGACGGTATTGTCCGTGGAACCGCCGTCCATGACGATGAGTTCGACGCCGAAGTCGCCGGGCTGTTGGATAATCGATTCGAGGGTCCGGGCGATGAAGGCCCCCTGATTGAACGAAGGTGTAATGATGGAAAGATAGGGCGCGGATTGCATGGGCGTTCAGTCAGCCATCGCGGCTGCGTGGTCCGCAGCGATTTCATCGTACATAGCCAGGTATTCTTTCGCCATAATCTGGAGCGAAAATCTCGTCTCGGCCGTACGGCGCGCGTTCTCTGCGTAGCTTGTTCTCATCTCCGGCTGATTCATCAGCTTCAGGACTCGATCCACAATCGCTTCGCTGTCGCCCTGCGCCACCAGAAATCCGTTTTGATTTTCCGTTAGCTGTTCGGGTATTCCGCCGATGGCGGTGCCGATCACCGGCAAACCCGAAGCGAGCGCTTCCAGAACCACCAGAGGAAAGGTATCCGCCCGGGTCGCGTGCACGTAAACATCGGAGGCGGCGTACCAATCCGCCACCCCTGATGGATTCGGGTCAAACGGGAGGAATCGCACCAGACTCCGTCCGATGCGCTCGGTCCGTTCTTCGGGCGCGGCTTCGCCCAGAGCCAGAAAGATCAGTTCGCGGTCTTCCGGAACCCGCGTCCCGAGTACTTGGATAGCCTGCAGGAGAGTGCGCCAGTCTTTCCAGGGATTGTTGCGAATTCCATTCGCGGCGAACATCGCAACGAAAGAATCCGCCGAAATGCCCAGCCGCCGGCGAAGCGCCTGACGATCTTTCGCGGGGCGATAGACGCTCAAATCCACGCCGTTCGGCACCGGTCTTTGCAGCTTCAGAAATTCTCCGAAGGGGGAGGCGGAGAATTTATCCAGCAACCATTGCGAGGGCGCTGTAATATAAAGTCGGCTTCGCCGGAAGATCGCCCGCTTGCGCTTCCAGTTGAAGGCAGTGGCGTCGCGCCGCAACGCCGGGTAGGTATCGAGATACGGACAATCGCCGCAGCCCGAAAGCCAGCGTTCGCAATCGAAGCTGTGCGCGCAGTGCCCCGCCAGCAGCCAGGCGTCGTGCGCAGTAATCAGGAAAGGCAAGCGGGCGCTGTAATCGGGCAACGCGCTCAGATCGAAATAACGCCCGTGTAGATTGTGGGCATGCAATATATCCGGAGGATTCGGCAGTCTCCCGACGATGTCGCGGCTGGCGGCGAACCGAAAGCATTCATGGCCGCGAAGGTCGTCAAACCAGCGCGGAAAATACGCCAGCTTTTCGCGTATATGGCGGGCCGGAGTCGCGGCCGGTATGCGCCCGGCGATTGCGAGCCACATTTTCTGCCAGGCATTCGCGGACTCGTCGGGCGGGATTTCATAAATCTCCGGATCCTGACTGCGCTTCCAGCCGACTACAACCGTCGCTTCGACATCCATCGCGCCGCTTTGCGACGCCCGCCGGAATTCGCGATGCAGATCCATCGCGACCCGCTCCGCTCCGCCGCCGACATCCGCGGTACTGATCTGGGCGATGCGCCGCGCTGAGTTTCCTGTTCGCATTCAGCCGATCGTAACGTGATTGGCGATGAAGTCTTCGTACGCCAGCCGGATTCCGTCTTTCAAATTCACCTGATGACGCCAGCCGAGCTTATGCAAACGCGATGAGTCGAGCAATTTGCGCGGCGTTCCGTCCGGCCGCGATACATCGAATACCACTTTGCCGGCATAACCCACGACTTCCGCGACAGTTTCCGCCAGCTCTTTAATGGTAACTTCGGTTCCGGAACCGACATTAATGATCTGCCCTCCGCCGGGGTCGCCTCTCACGTCGTAGTTGTTCATCAAAAAGACGCACGCCCGCGCCAGATCGTCCGAATACAGAAATTCGCGCAGCGGCCGGCCGGTGCCCCAGACGACCACTTCGGGCGCTTCTTCCAGACGGGCCGCGTGAAAGCGGCGAATCAGCGCCGGCAGTACATGCGAATTCTCGGGATGATAGTTGTCGTTCGGCCCATAGAGGTTCGTCGGCATAACCGAAATATAATTCGTAGCGTGCTGCCGGTTATAACTCTGACACATAGTGATTCCGGCGATCTTGGCGATCGCATAAGGCTCATTCGTGGGTTCCAGCTTCCCGGCGAGCAACTCATCTTCGCTGATCGGCTGATTCGCGAACTTCGGATAAATGCAGGAAGAACCCAGAAATACCAGCTTCTTGACTCCGAATCGGTGGCAGGCTTCGATCACGTTGTTCTGAATTTGCAGATTGTTATAAATAAAATCCGCGGGATAATGATTATTCGCGTGAATCCCGCCGACCATCGCCGCGGCCAGAAAAACATATTCGGGCTCTTCGTTTTCGAAGAAGCGGATTACCTGTTCCTGATTCTGGAGATCCATTTCGGAATGCGTACGCACGATAAGCTTATCGTAACCCTGTTCGCCGAGTACGCGCACCAGCGCCGATCCGACCAGGCCCCGGTGACCGGCCACATAAATTTTCGCTTCTTTGTTCATAATGCTCCTCCCGAATAGATATTAAAATAACAGATTTTTCAGTACCGCAATGCGATTGCGCGTTGTCAGAATCTTTTCTTCCCCGGACAGCAGGAAGCGCAGCACCCGCCAGCGATTGCCGATCGCCTTCGGAAATCGCGCCTTGCGGCCCAGCCGATACAGATATATATAAAGCGCTTTGCGTCCCTGGCGCATAGCCGCTTGAAGCGCAGCTCGATTGAATTCGCCTCCGCCGGCATTTTCCAGCAGTGGTTCGAATAACGAAGCGCCGAGAATACGAAGTTCTGCGAACCAGATCGCGACGCTCTTATAGCTCAGACTGGCGGCGTGATCGCGCCGATACGACAGCATTTTTCGAATCGCCACCGCGGGACCGGCGGCGAGCAAGCGGACGGCCACGTCATAGTCTTCCATCATGGCCAGTCGCGGATCGAAACGAATACCACGCTCGCGCATCAGACGGCGATTGACCATCAGGGCCAGCATTCCGATCTCGTAATTGGCCAGATTCTGATTCAGCAGCTCGCCGATTTCAACCGAGCCGGGAGCGTCGAAGGCGGACGTATCCGGCGCCTCGTTTTGGAAATCCATGTACTGCGTATAACACAGTGCCGGCTCCGCCCCGTTTTCGGTCGCGACCAGGCACCAGCGCACCTGCTCCGCAAGCTTCTCGGGATGCCATAAATCGTCCGCGTCCAGAAATGCCAGCCAGTCGCCCGCGGCTTTTTCCAGCGCCAGGTTGCGCGCAGCGCCCAATCCGGTATGTTCCGGCGCGAGATGATAGCGGATGCGCTCATCGGAAAATTCGCGAACGACGTCGGCGGTCCCATCTGTCGAACGATTGTCCCAAAAGATCAGCTCCCAGTTCGTATAGCTCTGCGCGACCAACGACTCCAGGGTTTCGCGCAGATACTCTTCGCCGTTGTAGCAATTGATAATTACGCTGACCAGAGGATTCATAAACGGTCTTTGTCAGGCGGCGTCGCTCGCAACTTCCAGTAAACGCGCGGCGACCAGGTCCACGTCTTCGTCGCTGAGATCGGGATGCATGGGCAGCGTCAGCAATTGCTCATAGGCTCGTTCCGCCACGGGAAAACGCATGCCTTCCGGCGCGCGAAAGTACTCCAGCCGGTGATTCAGCGCGTAGTGAATGCCGGTTTCGATGCCGCTGTCGAAGAGCTTCTTTTTGACCGCGTCTCGATCGCCTTCGCGCAGGCGGACCGGATAGATGTGCGGCACAACCCTTTGGTAATCGAGCGGCAATATGGTGACCGCGTTCTGATCTTCGAAATGTCGATCATAACGCCGCGCCAGCTCCTGTCTGCGCCGCGCGAACGCCTCGCGTTTGTGAAACTGCTCGATGCCGATCGCCGCCATCACATTACTCATATGATAACGCCAGCCCTGCGCCTGAACGTCGAATTCCCAGCTGCGCTCGCCCGCGAAACGACGCTCCGTATCGCGCTGGACGCCTAAGAGGCGGGCGTCTCGAATTCGTTCCATCACCGCCTGGTCATCGCTGACCACGCAGCCGCCTTCGCCGCTGGTAATATTCTTAATCCCGTCGAAACTGAAACAAACCACGTCCCCGCCGGCTCCGACCAGGGTTTCGCCCTGGCGGCTGCCGAAAGCGTGGGCCGCGTCCTCAATCACTCGCAGTCCCGCCTGCCGGGCCACGTCATAAACCTCGTCCAGGCGACCCACGCCGCCGCCGTAGTGCACGGGCATCACGGCCTTCGTGCGGTCGGTGATCGCTTCCTGAAAAGATCGCGGGTCAAGAGTTAGCGACGCTTCGTCGACGTCGCATGCGACCGGCCGGGCTCCCGTTGCGGCGACGGCCTGAAACGATGCCACATAAGTCAGGGTCGGCAGGATCACTTCGTCTCCCGCTCCGATTCCGCAGGCCTGGACGGCCAGGTGCAGAGCCGCGGTGCCCGTCGCAACGCAAGCAGCGGGACGCCCGAAGTATTCGCCGAGCAGTTCCTCAAATTGTTTCACTTCGGAACCCATGCCCAGAAACTCGCGACGCAGTACGCCCGTAACGGCGTCGATTTCGGCCTGGTCCAGGCAGGATTTGGATAAACGAATCATCTATAGTTCTGAGCGAACTCTGTACGAGTTATAAGCGAATTGTGTATAAGCACGATGCAGCGGCCGGCGACCCGATCGCGTCCGTCAGCCATTCGAATGGCCGCGCCAGGGCGCTTCGCCGGATTTCCAGACGTCTTCGAGGTATTTTTTATCCCGCACTGTGTCCATACATTGCCAGAAACCTTCGTGTTTGTAGGCGACCAATTCGCCCATCGCCGCCGCTTTTTCGAGCGGTTCCGCCTCCAGAACCGTCTGATCGCCTGCGATTAAATCCAGGAACGACGCTTCGCACACGAAAAATCCGCCGTTGATCCAACCGGACTGAGTCTGCGGTTTCTCTTTGAAGCTGCGCACACTGCTCTGCTCATCGATTTCCAGTTCGCCGAACCGCGCGGTTGGATGTACCGCGGTGACTGTAACCATCTTGCCGTGTGCTTCGTGAAATTTGAGTAATTCGCCGATATCGACGTCGCACAGGCCGTCGCCGTAGGTCAGGCAGAAGCGCTCGCCCGCGATAAAATCACGCATGCGGCGCACGCGGCCGCCGGTCATGCTGTCAGCGCCGGTTTGCATCAGCGTGACTTTCCAGTCGCGGGTCGGAGACTCGTGATAGTCGACCTGGCCGCTCGCCAGATCCACAGTGAAATTCGAACTCAACGAATGGTGATGCAGAAAATACTCTTTGATCACTTCGGCCTTATAGCCCAGAGCCAGACCGAAATCTTTACAGCCGTAAGCCGCGTAGTGGCCCATGAGATGCCATAAGATCGGCAGCCCGCCTACTTCGACCATGGGCTTCGGAATCACATTCGTATATTCAGAAAGCCGCGTGCCGAAGCCGCCCGCCAGTATCACAACTTTCATTCGTTCGCATCTCCTTGCATGCTCAGTACCGCATCTGTCTCAGCGCGCGGCGGGCGCCACGCTCTCCGGGATAGCCGGCAATCCCGATGATCCGGGCGCGCGATTTACGGCCTCTTCAGGATCGTGCTCGATATTCGCCACGTTGAGCAGCAGGTTCAGCTCAGCGCCGACGCCCCGGAACGCCAGCCAGACGCCCGGCGGCACAGTCAGACGCCCGTAGCTTTCGCCGCCGATTTTCAACCAGCCGGCGCGGCCGCCATCGCCCCGATCGTCCCAGGCGAAGAACTCGATTTCGCCGACCGGCACGATCAAATTCAAAGTCATGCGCAGATGTTTTTTCCAGCCCTTCACGGCGCCGGCCTGAATCGATGAGAAGTACGCTTCGCCGAAGCCTTCGAAAGACGATTCGGACGCCCGCAGACCATGCAGGACGTCTCCCTGTTCGCCTGGTATGCGTTTGAGCGGCGTATACAATACTCCGCTCAGTCTCTGGATTGATTCAAATTCCGGGCTCATTGCAGGGCACTATCGCGATAGCTTCGACTCAACTCCAACGGGACGTATAAAAACGAATGTCTTCAGCGAGCAGTTCTTCGACCGGTCGACTCTTCGCGTAAAAAGCCCGGTACCATTCTACGGTTAAGCGACAGGTCTCGGCGAAATCCAGGGCGGGCGCCCACTGCAAAAGATGGAGCGCCTTATCGCAATTCAGCTTCAGAAGGCCGGCCTCTTTTTGACCGCCGCCCGACTGCGCTTCGACGCGACTTTCCGTTTCCGGCCAGTGGGATTGCATGGTCTCGATGAGTTCGCCGACGCTCGCATTCTGCTCGGAACGCGGGCCGAAGTTGAACGCCTCTCCGTTCAAGCCCTGCGGGTCCTGCGCGAGCCCCGCGCCCAGCACCAGATAGCCGCCGAGCGGTTCGAGCACATGTTGCCAGGGACGAGTCGAAGCCGGATTGCGAAGAACGACCGTTTCGCCGCGCGACCAGGCTCGCATCGCATCCGGAACGATTCGATCCGCGGCCCAATCACCGCCGCCGATAACATTGCCCGCGCGGCCGACGGCAACCCTCACCGGGGAGTCCTCGCTATTAAAATAGCTCTGCACGTAGGTTTTGATCGCCAGCTCGGCCATCGCCTTCGACGCGCTATAAGGGTCTTTGCCGCCCAGGGCGTCATGCTCGCGGTAACCCCAGACCCATTCTACATTGTCATAAACTTTATCGCTGGTAATGCAAACGACCCGCACCGGCCAATCAGCGTCACGCAGGGCTTCGAGCAGGTTCGCGGTGCCCTGGGCGTTGGTTTGAATCGTTAAGAGTGGATCATCGTACGAAAGCCGCACGAGCGGTTGCGCGGCGAGGTGAAAAATAAAATCCGGTTTCGTTTCGTGTACGACTCGCCTGAAAGCTGCGGCGTCACGCACATCCTCTTCACAATAACGCAACCAATCGCTTTGTCCGGCGGATTCAAAAACGCTGGGTTCGGTCGGCACGCCGTTCGAATATCCAACGACGTCCGCACCCAGCTCGCGCAGCCAGGCGCAGAGCCAGCTGCCCTTAAATCCGGTATTGCCGCTTACCAGGACCTTGCGACCGTTGTAAGCGGACTTCACGTTCTCCGCGTGTTTATTCATCTTTGCGTTTGCCAAAATAATTGATTCCGACCGCCCGGCTGCCCGGGTACACCGGGTAACCCGTCTTTTGCTCGACAAGTTGCAAACCGGCCTTCGAATAAATGCGCCGGTAATGCATTCGCCGCAGAGCCCGCCGACCGGAAACATCCTGAGGCGGCAGGGTCAATCGCTCGGGATCGAGCCAGGCGCGCAGCTTCTCCCGTGAAGGGCGGCCGTTACGTTCGATGTTCTCCGCCAGCACGGCGATCACTCCGCCGGGAGCCAGATAGTCGCTCAGGATAGTCTGAAAGAGTCCTACGGGGTCGGGGATCATGTACAGCGCCTGGACGAATACGACCGCGTCAAAAGGGCCCTTCGGCAGCCCGCTATTCGCGTCGGATACGTCGAGCCGTACTTTGCCGGCCGGAGCTTCGAGTTGTTGTAGTACCAGCGGCGCGATTTCTTCGATGCGATGGCGCGACCAGTCGGTAGCCACGACCTCTCTGACCGCTTCGGAACGAGCCAGCAAAGCGCTGCCCCAGGCGACCCCGGCTCCCACTTCCAGAATGCGTCCGCGCGCCCAGGGTGCCTTGAAGGGCTGGAAAGCCGCGCCGTCCAGGACGCTGCGCTCGAGATTCGTTTCGGAGCGCAAATAGTTCACGATCTTTGGATCGTCAAGGTCTTCGATCCAAAAGGGTTTGCCGCGTTCCGCTTCGCGGTCGTTCCAGTAGGCTTCTGATTCCATTGATTACTCTGTATAAGCGCACGGCTTCCCGCCTCGCGATCATTTCCTGCTCATTTTAGTGGAATCACTGTTTTTGAGCGTGCGAGGGGCGTCCAGGAAATCGGAGCAAAGGGACCAGCGCTTTTTTTGGGGGAGTTTGTCCGATCGCAATTCCTCCCCCGGGCCGCTCGCGCGCTGGCTGAGCGACCGGCTGGAGGCCGTCGAATCGTCGAAAATTAACTGGCGCGAAAGAGCTTCGCGCTCAGCACGTGGTTTGTTTTCGTTAGAGCGAGGATTGGATTCTTGAAGAACATGGTCACGGCGCTCTTGAGATAATGAAAAACAAATCGCACTGGATTGCTGCGATAAGCTCGTAGCTGATAGAGACGTTTCGTCTCAGTCTTCACGAGCTCTTCCAGTTGTTCCGGAGTCCACTGATCCGTTTGCAGTTGCGATTTGTGAATGATCAGGTCGTCCCAGTCGAAGCCGGGCACCAGATAACCTTTTTCCTGGGCGATATCAAGAACTTCCGAACCCGGATAGGCCGTCAGCAGCGATACGTGAGGAATCACGCCAAGGTCCGCCGCGAAATTGAAGCTGTCTTTGATCTCCTCGATGGTTTCGACCCGTTGGCGGCCGATATTGCCGACGACAATGAAGGTGGTCGCTTCCATACCCAGTTTATGGATGGTCTCGACCGTCTTCGGAATATTCTTCAGCTTAACGGGCTTGTTGATCAATTCGTCGAGGACCGTCTGGTTTCCGCTTTCAATGGCCAGGTTCACCCGGTAGCATCCGGACTTTTTCATTCTGGCCAGAATATCTTCTGTCAGCAGCCAGGGCGAAACCCCGTTGGGCGTATCCCACATCAGATCGTAACGATCGGCCATCGCATCGAAGAGCTCAATGGCCCGACTGCGCTTGGCCAGAATCTGATCGTCTTCGAAATAGATTTCGTCGACTCCGTACTTGTTCACGAGCTCGTCGATCTCGGCGAGCACGTTTTCGGTGGAACGCAGACGCGGCACCCGGGTGAATACTTTGAAAGCCGTACAGAAATTGCAGAGATACTGACAACCACGGGAGGTAATCAACGAAGCGGAACGTTTGCCGCGGCTCGGTCCTCCGTGGCGCACACCCGAGGCGAAGTATTTCTCCATCGGCAGCAGGTGGCGGGCCGGAAAGGGAATCGAGTCCAGATCGTCTACTCCGGTTTTCTTGGATACGATGACCAATTCGCCGGACTCATCTCGATACGCCAGCCCGTCCAGACTCTTCACGTCGCGACGGCCTTCGAAGACTTCGATGATCGGAACGATCACGTTTTCGCCTTCGGCCAGAACCGCGATGTCGATATTCGGGTCTTCCATTATCGACTCGGGCGCGGCGGTGGGATGCGCGCCGCCGACCACGATCGGAGTATTCGGATCGATCGCCTTAACGATGCGGGCGATTTCGTGAACGTTTTTCCGCTGCGAGGTAAACATCGAGGTGATGCCCACCATATCCGGAGCCGCGGCGCGAATGCGATCTTCGATTTCGGCAAAGCTCAATCCGACGCGCATCTTTACTTCATTGATGCGCTCTTCCTGGTCCCAGCCTTCGATGAAGGCATCGAGAATTTCAACGTCGTAGTTTTCTTTTTCCAGGACCGCGGCGATATAAGCGATTCCGAGGGGAGCGTTGGGATTCATATCGCTCCGCATATTATTGCAGAAGGCCGGCGGCTGAATCAACAGCACCTTTTTGATCCGGGAGCGGGTCACTCCATCCTGTTTCCGTTCGATCGTAGCTACTTCAGACATAATCTATATTTCCTAAATACCAATCCACGCACTGAATATCGACATTTCCAGGGCCGACCAGCTGAACTGCCCGCCGCAAATCTTGACCTATGGAGAATAACTCCAAAAAGGGAGCGGACAAGCTTTTTTTCCGGGCTACACCACTCCCCGGTGTGACCCGGGTGCCTTCAGACTTGCGATTTGTCGCGATTTGTCCAGGGATGCGCCAGGCTCGTAGCGCAGCGCGGCCCGAACCGCTGCGGCCGAAACCGGTTCGAAAAAGCCGACCCGAATCCGTTCCCCGTCGGACCGAAATTCTCGATTCGCAGCGGCGCTGCGATCCAGATACCAGCGTAATCCCTCTTCCAATTCGACGGAATTATACGCCATTTTCCACAGGCGACCCGGCACCTGATCGGTAATAGAATTCAGCGTTAATTTCTGCAAATCGGCCAGGACCACTACCGGAATCCCCCAGGCCACGCTTTCCATGCAGGCACCGGAAGCCGTTCCGACGACCAGACTCACCCGGCTCAAAAGGACCGGGAGCGGATCGTCTACAAGTTCCAGCGCATCCCGCCCCAGGGCCCGGACCATTTCCGCCTGCTCGGAACGATAATTCGGATGAGCCTTGACCAGCACCCGCAGCCCCTGGACATCCGCGAGATTGTCGAGCACCGCGTCGACCTGAGCGAGTATAGAGCGGGAGACTTCGTTTTGATACGAGAGCAAGACGCACACGGTCCGGGCGGATTCCTTCGATGGGGTGATGGGCGTAGCGGGCGCCGGCTCGGCGTTCTCGTGCAAATACGCGTACCGAAACGAAGGCCCCACCCGCACGTCAAGCTCTGGAAAATAATCGCGAGCCTGGTCGACTTCTTCGATTCCCGAAACCAGCACCGTGTGCGGAACGAGCCCGGCAGCAGCCTCGCCCGCGGTCGGACGAATCGACAGCATATTACCGGGCGCAATAAAAGCCTGGCAACCGATCCGGATCGCGTCCGGATACTCCCGGCGAAAGGCGAAATTCAACGCGCGATCCATGGCCTGGTTTTCATACCAGGAAAAGAGCATCCGCACATGGACGCCCGCGAGACGCAAGCGGCGCACGAAGCGATCGTCCAGTAGATACGTCGCCAGCTCTTCGTTGTAGCGGTCAGCCGCGAGGTTTCTGCGCAGGAAGCGATCGACGGGGATGCCCTGAAAATGAAGCTTCGCCGGGATGCGCCCGATCTGAATGGGATAGGCCAGAGCGCGCAGATAATCTGCGAAACGCAGATAGTCTTCTTTGATTATAAAATTCGCTTCGCTGGCGCGGATATTGCGATAGTACTGCTCGAAATCTGCGACCCGGTACGGAGTAAAAATATAAACCGCCGATCGCTTTTCTTCGGGCGTGAGATAATCGAGCACGCCCGGCATATGCACGTCGCGAAAGTCCTTTTTGCGAACCACATCCTCGGTTACGTACGTGTCGAAGATCGTCAGAGGCTCTGCGGAAAGCGGCCGTCCCTGCCCCCGACTGACGCCGGCCGCACTTCGCCGCTTGCGATGTTCGCGTGCGAAGCGCGAACAGAAACGCAGATAACGCAACGGAGCCAGAAGCGGTCCGACCGGCCGCAGCAGAGCCCGGACGGCGCGACGCGCGATGCTACTACTGCCTTCCGTCGCAATCTCAATTCGTCCGCTTTCGATCTGCAGACCGTCGGCGTCCCGGATCGCCGCGGCGAAGTCCGGCGCCAGCCGGACCCGGGATTGCGGCTGGCGCTCCAGGATCCGACGCACCAGGACGAGGCGGCAGAAATCGTCGAACAGAGGCGATACCATCGTGTTGCGACTGGCGGTCCAGGTCAGCCAGTATGCCAGGGACCGACCGCGGCCCAGCTCGTCAAAGAATCGACTGAACTCGCCTCTAAGCTCGGACGCGATTTCATTTAATTCGCGCAGATATTCGGGCGGAGTGCCGTCGACAAAATCGAGCACAGCCCTGGATCGCTCTTGAGGAATCATGCAGGAATCGATAATCGCCCCGTCGGCCGACGGGCGCGGGGCGGTCGAATATAAAGGGGGAACAGTTGGCGGGAAACGCGCCCGGCTCAGGCCAGGCTTTCGAGCTGCATTTGTTCTTCAGGAGAAATATTGACGTACTTTTCCTGACAGATATTGCGCAGATCTTCCCAGATCTTATCGCCTTCCGGAGTCAGACTCTCCGCCTTTTCGATCTGCGGCCAGTACGACTCGGGCATTTTCGCATACAATACGAAACACCGCTTGAGACCTTCGATTTGATCCCGGGGAAATTCCGGCATGGTCAACATCGTAGGGCGGGTCAGCGAACGGGCGATCGTTTCTTTCGGAATATAACCTTCTTGCTCGGCCAGCGCCCGCAGAGCCGTTCCATGAAAGGGAGTGAAGGAGTAGGCGTTCACGCTGTCCGCGTAGATGTCCCGGTTGAGGCGAATGGTTTCGAACGCGAGATCCCGGTTTTCATGCGGAAAACCCAGAATATTATTCACGCTGAACGGCACGCCGACTCGGTTTACTTCGCGCAGGCCGTTGATGATCACATCGTTCGTAAGCGAGCGGCGCAGATATTTTTTGCGAAAGCCGGGATCCCCGTGTTCGACCCCGAAAGCCATACGAAACATACCGATATCGGCGAGTTGCTTGACGCGTTCGTAGGTGATGGTTTCCGGACGGGTCTGGCACCAGAACGGAATCTTGAATTCGGAGTACATTTCGATGAACTCGTCGAATTCCTTGGGCGAATACGCGAAGAAAGTGTCCGCCCAGAAATAGAAAGCCTCCACCTGGTAATCGTCACGAAAGTGAATGATCTCTTTGCGGATTTCTTCCATGCTTTTCTTGCGAAAGAAATTCCCGGCGTCGTTCTCCTGGTACAATTCGGTCTGGTTCGGCGAATTGCAATAAGCGCATTTGTAGGGGCACCCACGATGGGTTTCCAGGGGGAACATCTTCCAGACCTTGCCCTGCATGGGACGATACAGGCGGCTCTCTTCGAAGATCGAAATATCGAGCATGGGATTGGCGTTGATGTCCATCTCCGGGCCGATGCGGTTCACGACGATTTCGCCGTTCGGCTTCTTCACCCAGAGCCCCGGAATATTCGTATAGTCCTGGCCGCGCTCCATTCGATGACAGAGTTCGGTGAGCGCCTCTTCGCCTTCGCCGATGCAGATCATGTCGACTTCGGGAACCGCGATGGCTTTATCCGGAGCGAAGGTGGGGAAGACGCCGCCCATGATCGTCGGAATCTTGTAATGCGTAATCCGCTTCAGCATGCTCTCGCCGATCGGAAACATATCTTCGGTGCAGGATAGCGCGAGCAGATCCGGACTGAATTCGTCCACCATCTTGACGAAGGCCGTATGCAGGTTCTGGCCTTCTTTGTAGCTTTCCCAGAGTTTGGCGTCGTCGAAAGCCCGGGCGTTCAGGTTCTTCTCTTTGGCCTTGTCGCTGTCGAATCCGTCGTACTCCGGATTGGGGTAGTCAGTGGCGTCGAAGAAACCGACCGTGTGCCCGCGCTCTTTCAGCAGAGCCGAGAACAGGGCGATCGCGGGCGGCAGCATATTCATGCCGTGCATATTCGGATAAACCAGTAATACTCTCATGTTAACCTTCTCGATTGGCTTTCAGCTTTCGCCGGACAATGTCCGCTCTTTAAGATTTCTTGCGCGCCACCATGCAGATGGACTCGCCCAGAAAGTTTTTAGTGATTTGCTCGTTGAATTCCTGATTCAGGCTTTTCATCGCCGCGTTCATCGCGTTAGCGAAGGGATGATCCGCGTCCAGCAAATCGGTTTTTTCTTTCGCCAGTTTATTCTCTACCATCGGCGCCCCGGCGAAGCACCAGTTCAGAAAATTGTTCACAGTATAATCGTGCTTGGAGACCTTTTCGACAAGCTCGAATCCGCCCCATTCCAGAGTTTTCTCCAGGGTTTCAAATGTAAATGAATAATAGTGAGCCTTCTGATACATGAAATTGCGGAATCTCTCCGCTTTGTCCTGGGGCAGGACCCTGGACAATGCCTGGTCGTCATTGGGCACTTCAATATACAGCAGGCCGTCGTCCGCCAGATCGTGGTGCAGCTTTTTCAGGACGCCCAGGCTGTTGTACATATGGTCGATCGTATTGACGATCAGGATCATGTCGAATTTGCGATCGAATTCCGTCTGCGTATAGTCAGTGCTCGCCGCCGGAATTTTCAATGAACTCTGAATGAATTCGACGTAATCTTTGTTCATTTCAATCGCGAAACAGGAAGCCACTCGGTCCTTGACCGAGTCGATGAGCTCCCCGGCTCCCGAGCCGATTTCCAGCAAATGAAAATGCGGTTTGAGGTATTTTTCGAAATTACGCCGGCTGTTCTGGATCGAATTCTTGCGCTGATTGTAGTGTTGTTCGGCCGTGAGCACCGATCCTTTCTTGTATGAATTCTTCTCGAAATAGGTCGAATTGTAGAAATCATCAAACTCCTGTTTGCTGACTCCGGATCGATTGATTACCAGACCACACCGACGGCATTTTTCCCAGAGGCCTTCGCCTTCGCGGGTCTTCGTCGTTACCACCTCGTAGTCGTCGTGCTCTTCCGGGCACAAACACCGCTGGTGCAATTCTTCTACCTGATATGTCATGTTTCGTCCTGAATAGGTTCTAAATTTCTTTCTGCCTGCGATCTCGCCGTAACGGGGGTCAGACGAAATCGGCGCCGTCGATTTTTATGTTTTCGCCGGATATGAATTCGTTTTCGAAGCTGAGGGATGCGATCAAGCGCGCCACGTCGTCGACTTTTCCCGCGCGACCGACTCGCACGCTCTTCGCCCGGGCCGCCATACCCGCTTCGTCTTTGCCCAGCCTGCCGGTATGAAATTTCGTATGAATCAATCCGGGCGAAACGCAGTTCGTTAATATATTGTGCTGTGAATAGAATTTCGCCAGATGCCTGACCATATATTCGACAGAGTGCTTGGCCAGTCCGTAGCTGAAACTCTCCGGACCGCCTCCGAAATTCGCGGACGCCGTACTCATTAACACGATCCGCCCGAATTTCCTTTCGATCATTCCCGGCAAAATCGCTTTGAGCAACACGGCGGTCGAAGCCACGTTCACGTTTAGCAAATAGTCGAATACATCGTCCTTAAAATTGAGCAGACTCTCTTTCAGACGCGCGTCTCCGTGCAGCTGAATCAGATAGTCCACGCCGGAAGGCGCGATTTCCGCTCCGAAGTTCGCCACCGCCGCTCGATCCGAAAAATCGACGATGAAATTTCGGTGACCCGGGCCGTATTCGCCGACCGTGCCACGAAACGAAGTCGTGAGCACCTTATAGCGCTCGAAGTCGATCTGAGCCAGCAACGGGGCGGCGATATCGCTGCTGGCGCCAGTGACCAGGATCGTCTTTTTCTGCTCCGTCGTCACCGCGCGACGACCCCGCCTTCGCCGGCGATTCCAGAACCGGTCGCTCCGGCGCCGTAGTAATTCCGCAGTCCGGCAACGCAACGCTCCAGGCTGATCTCGTGACTCTGATCCTTCAGGGGAATGACTTCCGCGGCTACGAAACCGGCGTACTTTATGCTGCTTAAGCCCGCCGACAACGCGCGATGCCAGACTCCGCATTCGTCCGACGGCGGCCGCATGCCTCGATCGCCCACCTGCACGTGCCGAATCAGCGGCGTATGTCCGGGCGTTTGAAAGATAGAATCGATGCTTTCTCCGGAATCCATGGCGCTGCGCACGTCGAGCTGCACCGCAATATTACGAAAACCCTTTCCTTGAATCAGTTTCGCCGCTTCCGCGAAGCTGTGGAGATATTCACAGCTCGCCGGAGGGAGCGGTTCCAGATGCAGACAGAGCCCGTCAAATTCGCCGTCCAGTGACTTCAGGAATTCCAGAAAGATCGCGTCGAGTTCGGCGGGGTCTTTGCCGTTCGTCTTGCGGGCTTTGGGCGAACCGAAGACCAGATTCCCGGCATTGTATCGCCGTGCAAGGTCGCGATACAATAACAGATAGTCCGCCAGCAATCCGCGCTCGGCCGCGTCGCCGAAGAGCTTTAGATCCGGACGCGTATAGGTCAGCGTATGCAGCGCCGAGATCTGAATTTCGTAAGCCGCGAGCAGCTCGCCCAGCCACCGCCTGTCCGCCTCGCTCATATCCGCAGGCTCCGGAAAGATCGAGTTGATCGAAAGCTCGACCGCGTCGATTTTCAGGGCCTTGAGAGCGCGCAGGAATTCTTCGAAATGGTCCGGGCCTTTGCGCCAGATGATATTGGAAACGGAGAGTTTCAGAATTTGGTTCCGTAAGAAATCACGCCCGCGTTCAAACCACCGAACAACGTTTACAGGGTTCCACGATCTGGCGGCCCTGATTCAAATGCGCGTTACGCAAAGCCTGGTAACGTTCCGAAGTCCAGAGCTTCGAAATGCCTTCGCGCGCGTTGCCGACCTGCAGAGTCGAACGGTAGTCCGTGTCGCAGGGGTTCGTCAAACCGTCGTGCCAGACGAACATACGCCGCCACAGATCCGAGCAGGGTTTTTCGATGCCGTTCTTTTCGACCTCGTAAATATTTTCCCAGGGATTATAGTTCACGAAGGCGATCTGATCGACCATGCCGCCCCACAGCTGTTCCATCGAGTCGATGTTTTGTTTGTCGGAGACCTTTACACCGGATACCCGGGTGATAATGCGTTCTCCGGAGTATTCTTTCGCGCGAATCGTACTGAACAGATCGATATTCTTTAAGACGCGATCCAATTTGCCGTTTACCCGGAGCTGGCTGTACAGCGGCTCTTCGGCGGCGTCGGCCGAGAAGACGACGGTCTTTACTCCGCCGCTCAGTATCGCGTGGATATTCTTTTCGGTTAAGAGCGACGCGTTGGTATTCAGCTTGAGATTCAGAAATTTTCCGCGGCTGTATTCCATCATGCCGGCGAAGTCGCGGCACATGAGCGGCTCACCCCGCGACGCCAGAGACAGAAACTCGACGTGGCCTTCCGCCTGATCGACGACTTCTTTGAAGAGCTCCAGGCTCATCTGTCCCATAGCGGGGTTCGATTTCTGAAAATACTTCTGGTCGGTCTGATAACAAAAGACGCAACGGAAATTGCAGAGCGCCGAGGGTTCGATCTGCAAATAGGGCGGGTATTCATCCAGGGACTTGAGCTGCGGATAGGCGTCGTAACGATAGCGGTGATAGAAATAGCGCAGCAGCTCTTCGTCGGAATAGGTTTCCATTTCCTCGGCGATAAACTGCGTGATGCGAAACAGCGCCTCGCCCGATTCATCGCCCGCCTGCAGATCCTTTTGGGCGGCTTCCAGCACTTCGCTGAAATTCGCCTTCGCCGCGACCGCATGCGTGGTGGAAAGTGTTCCGTCGGCCCACTCGCCGAGGACTCTCTCGGCGCGTTCGCTCTGATAGCGCAGCACGCCTTCGCGACGCGTCTTGAAATTCTTGAAGCTGTGGTGCTTCTCGTACTTCTGCGCCTGTATATTTTCCGGATTATCCATAATCGCCTGATTGTCGTTATTGTGTCCGGACTCTCATTTCGCGAGGCGTCCGTCCGGGACGAATCTTATGTGTGGTCCCTGCCGCCGTACTTCTTGAGCCACCACTCGACGACCGGAATCTGCCATTCATAGTCCACGTCGCAGCCGGCTTCCTGGTCCAGAGGATAGATGCGCTGCCCCATCCACTTTTGCGGCAACATCCCGTTATCCAGATCGTCCAGGTTAGCCGGACGAATGATGCTGAGGCCCATATCGGCGAAGAGCACGTCGCCCTGGGAGTCGCGATCGCAGTTCAGCGTTTTGGGATCGCCGAAAGTTTCGAAAGGTACGAACGGTTGCAGTAGGCCTTCCGCGTCGCGTTTGCGCGCACGCAGCGGCGACCACATATTATAACGCGAGACGGTAACGGCCGAATCGTAGTCGGGATGTTCCCGCAGAGCCCGGATGCCTTTCGACACGGTCTCGGGGGTGATCGTCGCGGCGTTGCAGAATAACAGAACCACCTGTTCGATTTCAACTCCTGGATTGCGCTCGCGAATCACCTCTAAGCCGTGCTGGTAAGCGTGTTCGCCCAGAGCCTCTTTGGTGGCCAGATGGGGCGGACGTTCGATCGTTTCCACGCCGTTTTCATTCGCTATACGCATGAGCTCCGGATCGTCGGTGGACAGGTAGACCTTGTCGACTTCGGGCGTACGTTTCGCGACGTCCATGGGGTACCAGGCCAGCGGGTGGCCCAGCACCTCGTAGGTATTCTTGCCGGGAAAGCCGACGCTGCCCTTTCGTCCTAATAAAAGTGCGGGAATCATAGGAACCTAACCTGCTTGCTCAAACCTGCTGCGCGGCGCCGCGCTCGCTCATATCGGCCATGCATTCGATAAGGCCCTGGCCCATGTCCGTGAAGATATCCGGCGCGAATTTTTCGCCGACTTTCGGCACGAAGCTGTACGGCGTGATTTTGTAGTGATCCGAATCCGGCTTCGGCTCGAAGACCAGTTCTATGGGTTTCCCCAGAATCTCGCGAATCATTTCAAGCATATGTTGCACCGGCAAAGCCTGGTGGCCGGTGATTACAAAACGTTTGTTGCGGAACTCGGGTTCCAACACGCGGGCCGAAACTTTCGCCGCGTCGCGCACGTGAATATATTCGCGCACTTCGTCGCCCACTCCGTTCACCACGATGCGGCCTTCGTTGATCGCCTGCTGAATATACCGATAGATCGAATTGCGCGCGTCGGCCCGGGGACCGTAGAGCGAACCGTATCGCAGAATCGTATAGGCCAGCCCGTGCTTGCGATTGTACTCTTCGATGTAAATTTCGGCGGCCTGTTTGCTGCACCGATAGAAACCGCCCGATTCCGAAAATACGTAGATCGTACTCGCGTAAACGAAGTGCTCCACCCCGGCTCTCACGCAGGCTTCGATAATATTCAGATTGCCGATCAGATTCAATTCGGTCGTGCGCACCGGATCGGTGGAAGCCGTATCGAGATCCGCGTGGCCCGCGAAATTATAAACCGCGTCCGCGCCGGCGACCGCTCGTTCCACGCTTTCTCGATCCAGTATATCGCCCTGGATTGTGGTGATGCTTTCACCCGCGTACGGCGAGGGCGCCAGATCATATACGGTCACGTCGTGCCCGTAACTCTGAAGTTTGTCGGCGACGTGCGAACCGAGAAAGCCGGCCCCGCCGAATACTACGACTCTGGAATTCTTCATGAAATGTACGGATCTGACCTGCCGCGCTCTGGCTGCGCGATGGTCAGATGAAAAGGAAAAGTTTGGAACGTCGCAACACTCAGCTGCGATTGGCGACGACTTCCGACAGGCGAAATTCGCGCCCCGCTTCATGGTCGGAACGCGGGATCAGGTATTTGCTGCCGGTGACGCGCGCGCACTTCTTACAGACTTCAGGATAGTCTCTTTCGGAGAAGCGTCGGCGAAATTCCTGAAAATCTTCGCCGTACCAAATTTCGTCGAGCTGGGCGTCCAAAACCGAACCCAAATTCGACTGAGTGGTCAAATCGTAACAGCAGGCCACAACCGTTCCGTTAGCCCGCACGCTGATGGTATCCGTCAGCAAATCGCAACTGGTTACGGTATTCGGGCTGGAATCGTCCCACAAACGATCGTAGCCGTTCTCCGGCTGGCCCGCGGGCCACTGCACGGCCCACACTGCTTTCCATTGAATGTCAGCGGAGTAACGCTCGAAATCTTTGCTCAGGTACGCGGGAATCGGCGGATCGCCCACATCGCGTCCCATCGTGACGAACTGCGTCGTCGAGACGGCGACTTCTATCGGACTTTCCGCGGCCTTTTTCATATCCAGAAAACGCAACACGTTGTCCCGGACCTGTTCGTACTCCGCGTTGCGGCGTACCCGATCGTTTTCTTCGGGCGACTGCCCGTCCATGGAAAACTCGATGGCGTCCAGACCCGAAGACAGTAATTTCTCTCCGATTTCTTCCGTAAGCATCATGCCGTTGCTCACGGTTTTCACGAAGGGAATGCCCAGGTCCTTTACCCGTCGGACCATTTCCGGAAAACGTTTGTTCAGCAGAGGTTCGCCTCCGTGATACATAACGACGACCCGGATCTTATCCAGGTTGCGCTGCAGGCCTTCCAGCACGCGCTCAAAGACCTCTTCGGGCATCACTTCGCGCACCATACGCACGACGCCCGTCGGACAGTGCGAACACTTGAGGTTGCACGCGCTGGCGGGCTCGATGCGCACCACGGGGGGAAAATCATACTCGGCCATAGTTCAGTAACTCTCGGCAAGAGTTGCCGGTCGGCCTCGCTGTCAGTTCGGATGAACCAGCGGAGAGGCTGAATCGGCGCTCCGTTATTCGCAATATCTCTACTGGTCTTTCTTCGCTGCGTCTTGCTTGGCTTTGGCGACGGTGCCGGTTCCCAGATCCATGTCGAAGACGGCCTGGCTGTAGTTGAATGAAAAATCGTTTTCGTGCCGTTCGACGTTTTCCGGATCCAGCGGTTTACGCGTGGCGCCGACAGCCGTCTTCTTCGTGTGCTTGCGATAGCCGCCCGTGCGAATGAAACGTTTCTCGTCCAGACCCAGCGCCAGTTTCTCGTTCAGTTCCCGCGCGCCGTTCTTGATCTCCGACATGATCTCTTCGTCTGAGAGTTTGGTCATATTCAGAGTGATGTCCTGGCGCTCGGTGATCGAATCCAGATACTCGTTTTCGTCGGTGATAAAACCATTGCTCTTCGCGTATTCATACATGCCCGTGTACGGCAGCGGCATCAGGAAGCCGATGCTGGGATAGATGCCGGCTTCGAGGCACATGCTGAAGGTCTTTTTGATGGTTTCTTTGGTTTCGATCGGATAACCGAAAACGACGCTGTTCGAACAGCTGATTCCGACTTCTTTCATGATCCGGACCTGCTCGTAAAAGAACTCGGACTTGATCTTCTTGTTCATCATCTCCAGGATTTCCTGGTCGCCGGACTCCAGCGAAAAACCCACGGCCAGACAGCCAGATTCGCGCATCTTCTGAGCGATGCGCATTTTCTTTTCGGGGGTAAAGCGCGGGTTTCCGAAAAGGTCGATACGAATCGCGCAGTTCCAGTTGAATTTCAATCCGGATTCGAGAATCGCGTCGCAGAGCTTCTCTACTTGAGTCAGCGAAGCAAAACTCAGATCGTCCCAGAAATTGATATATGTGGCGTCGTACTTTTCGATATTACGTTTGATTTCCGCCAGGATCGATTCAGAGGAACGATGACGATACGGATCGTCCCAGTATACGTAGTGACAGAAGGTACACTTAAAGGCGCAACCGCGGGCGGTGGCCACGGGCATGACTCTCGGCGGATTGTCTTCGTCGAAGGTCAGACCTTCCGCGCCGGCGTGGTCTGATTTTTCGAAGTACTTGTCCACTTCGAGCAGATCCCAGTTCACCATCGGCAGATCGTCGATTTTGCAGGCCTTGCGCTTGGCGGTCTGAATGAATTTGCCGGCGTCGTTGATAAACGCGATGCCTTCGATTTCTTTGAGCTCGCCCACGCCGTCCCGATAATAATTCATCACGTCGAGAGTCGCGAATTCGCCTTCGCCGACGATTACGACGTCGGTCTTCGAATTGCGCAAAAATACTTCGGGCGCCGAACCGCCGACGGAATTACCGACGATGATCTTCGTGTTCGGATGGTACTGCTTGATGATCGACGTCAGCCATTTCATCCATTTGTAATGGGTGACGATGCTGCCGGTCAGAACGACGTCGTACTCGTTTGCTTTGATATAATTCTCTACGTACTCGTCGTCGTAGTCGTTGATATCGATGTCCAGAACGTCGAATTTGTATCCATGCTCGTCCAGAAAGGTCATCACGGAGGCAATGCCCACCGGTAAGAACTTAGTCGGCGAATTTCTCCGCAAGCTGGGAATAACGAACAAAACCTTCATCTGGTGCTCCTGTACCACGTTTTGGGTGACCCGGGGGTCAAAATCAAACTGATCTGAATATGATAACAATGAAATTTAGAATTCGTGTCACGATTCTCGGGGCATTTCAAACCCTTTCCAGCTCGGAAACGGGGCTTTCCGATAGTTGCCTTTTGAAGAACGCGACCCAGTCCCCCGTCCCGCCGTCCACATTACAGGCGTCCGCGATGTATTTCTTTCGCGCCGCGACGACTTCCGGCTCATTCCACCATTTCAGCGGATCGTCCCAGATCCGATTCGCGTGCCGGGCCGCAAGCGCCGGATCCGTGTGGAGAATGCCGGCTTTCGACATCGCGTCAATCAATTCAGCCGCCTCGGGAATCACTTCCCAGTAGCGGCTGGCATATACCAGCATTACCGGGATTCCGGAGGCCATCGCCTCGGACAGATTGCTTCCTGGATAGGTGCAGACAATCAGGCGGGTTTGTCGCATGACGCTGTAGTAATCCGATTTTCCGTCGACGTGCTCGCTTCCGAACAGATCTGTAAAACGTTGCTGCGTTTCCCAGCCCTTGTTCGGGTACGGCTTGATCTTAAGATTGGACGAAGCCGATTCGTTCAATCCCTCGACAAATTCTCGAGTATGGTCGAAACTTCGTAGAATCAACGGCCCCATCGAACAGGTCTCCACCCGATTCGTATAGCGGACCATTTCCACTCCCACGACGGTCAAATACTTCGATTCAGGCGAATACCAGTTCGGGAGCGGTTTATTGGGCGGCAGCTGTTCCTGATTGCCGTGGTATTCGCGAAACCAGGTCAGCAGCTTGTGCGAAGACTTTTCCTCATGATTGAAGAGCCACAATCCGATCGGGAAGCCCCCGCCGTGCGTGAGAATAAAATACTTCGAACCGGTTTTAATCTTCTCCGCGACCCAGACCTTAAACGCGTCGCTCGTGAAGTGCGCGTTGGCCGTCGCAATGATTTCGGCTTCGATGGGAACTCGTTTTAGAGATTTCTCGAGAGCAGCGAAGGCCTCTAAATATACGACTGGTATATCTCTCAGGATAAATTCTGCGCAGAAAGCTTCGAATTGATTGCGAGCGTCGAATATGAACGGCACTTCGCGTTCGCTGGAATTCGCTTCGCCTTTGTATTCGAAATGAAAACCCTCAAAACCGAGTAGCGAATTCTGCTTCAGCTCGCGACTGATGCGGGCCAGCTCTTTCGGCGCGAAATAGGAATGATAGAGAAAGACCCGCACTTTTTTGGAACCCAGCACGTACCGCGCTCGCTCCAGAAAATCCAGGCCGCCGTAGATCAGCTTGACGATTAAAGATTTGAGCACGGACACCGGGGCGGGCTTCTTCTGAATCGCGGCGATGACTTCGGGCTCTTCCCCGGGGCCTACGTCCGCCTTCGCTTCCGGCCCCTGCAGATACTCGACCCGGCCATCGTACTCGTAATCCAGTATTCGCTGAAATAATTTCGCGTTCCATTCGTCTGATGCGACGAGACCGTAGTGTTCGTTGTGTTCGCGCGCCACGTCAGGCCGACCCTCGACCCGGCGGGTGACATAGCTTACTCCCGGTCGGTCGAAAGCCTGCCGCAGCACTTCCCAGCGATCGAAGAGTACCGCCACGTAGGACATGAGCCAGGGGCTCAGGACGATGCGCCAGTAGCCGGGCGATTCGTTCTTGCCGTGGATCGCGTTCATGCGCTCACCGAGCGCCGCAAGCAGCCGTTCGAAGAGATCCTCAAGTAAATGATAATCGCGCGCGAGTTTGTCGCGGTCTTCCCAGTGGTATACGAGAACCTCGTGGTCGAGCTTTCCCCACACGTGTCGCCGACTATAGAAACGGCACCACTCCCCGAGAAAGAGAATCGGGAATTTTTCGTCCCAGGTGGACTCCAGCGCAGTAGAAATCAGTAATGTTTTTTTTGATTCGGACATTTAGATTAGATCAGGACTCCAGAAAGGCTGCACCGACTTCAGCCGATCAAATCCCAGTTGAACGGAGTTCCCCTTTCGATATCGCGATTCACTTTCTTGCCGAGCGCGAGATCCATATTCGCTGGACTGATGCCCAGGCCCGGGCGAATGCTGCGCAGATTTTTTTCGGTGAGTTCGTCGCCGGCCTTCATCGCTTCGACGACGTACAGAGTCCGACGAAACTGCAGAGAAGGCTTCTCCGCCTCGCTCGGGCCATAAGTGATTTTTCCGGAAGCCCGGGCCGCTCGCTCGCTTTCGACGACCAGACTTTTAAGCTCCTCCGGTTCCAGCGAAAAGGCGGAATCCACGCCGCCGTCCGCACGGCGCAGCGTGAAGTGCTTCTCGACGACCGAAGCGCCGAGCGTAACCGCCGCCAGCGCGACGCCGATACCGGTGGTATGATCCGAAAGACCGATTTCGCATTCGAATAGATCGCGCATATGCGGAATGGTGATGACGTTCGCGTTTTCCGGTTCAGCGGGATAATTGCTCGTGCATTTCAAAAGAATGATTTGTTCGTTGCCGCAAGAGCGAATCGCCGCGACCGCGTCCGAAATCTCGGCCACAGTAGCCAGCCCGGTGGAAATAATAATCGGCTTTCCGGTGCTGGCCGCTTTCTTGATGAGCGGAATGTCCGTATTCTCGAACGACGCGATCTTATAGCAGGGCACGTTGAGCGTTTCCAGAAAATCCACTGCCGTAAAATCGAACGGCGAGCTGAAGCAGAGAATGCCTTTCTCCGCTGCGCGCTTCATGATCGGTTCGTGCCATTCCCAGGGAGTATAGGCGACTTTGTACAGGTCGTGCAGGCAGCTGCCGTGCCACAGACTCTTCGGATCGTCGATATAGAACTCGCCGTCCTTCTTGTCGATGGTCATGGTGTCCGCGGTATAAGTCTGCAGCTTGATCGCGTGCGCGCCCGCCTCTGCGGCCGCGTCGACGATTTCGAAAGCCCGGTCGATGGACTGATTGTGATTGCCCGACATCTCCGCGATGACGAAGGGGGCGGCGTCTCCGCCGATTTTACGATTTCCGATTTTGATATTCATAGTTTGTGAATCTTAAAGCCGCCCTGAATGCCTTCAGCGGTTCGATGTGCCTTTTCCAATTCGATGCGATAGCCGTTCATTTCCAGAAAGGCCCGTGGATAGCCAGGAGCGTCGAGCATCCGAATAAAATCATAGAGTTTTTCGATGGTATTGAACTCAGTCGCGCCCAGATCGCTTTCCGCGGGTTTCCGACGGCGAAATTCAGTCGGCTCGCCGCTTTGCGGTACGGCCTGCGGTTTCGACTTCAGGATCTCGACGATCATAGCTTCGACGATTTTCGCGGCGCGTAGAAAGATCTCTTCGGCGGATCCCGCCAGAACCAGATCCCGCTTCATATAGATCGGGCCGGCGTCCAGGCCTTCGACGACTTTCAGCGCCGAGATTTTCGTTTGTTCGACGCCGCGGACGATCAGGTTCTGCAGCGGACTTCCGCCGCGTCCGAAAGGCAAATCGGTCATATGAAACACGACGCACTCGAAGCTTTCGTGTATTTCGGCGGGTATAATGTACGACCAGTGCGGAAAAAAAACGAATTCCGGCTGGATCGATTCGAGCGCCTCCCGGCTTAACTCTTCCTTTTTCGTAATTAAGACGGTCTCTCGTTCACTCAACGCCGAAACGGACTCCGCCATAAACTCATTCCAGCTCCGGGAAGTGGCGATGACGACGGGACGCTTCATCTCAGCACCCGCCCGGTTGCGAAGGCTTCCGCGGCGACGACTCCGACGCTCGCTCCCCGCCAGCGCGCCAGAGCTTCCACGGCGTCCAGCGATCGTGCGTGCGGAAAATCGCGCATCTCTCCCGCGTAGATTTTTAGCGCCTCGAGCTTTTTGTTCAGGTACGGACCCGCTCCCAGGTCCACGAAATAGTCCGGGCGAAACGCCGCGGCGCTCGCGTCCAATTGCCACTCAGTACTCGAAGGCACTTCGAAAAAATAAATCTCTTTCACGGATTGGCCGGGAACCGGCCGGCAGGCCGTCGCGACCGCCTGCGAAACCCGACCGTGATCGATATTCAGATCGCCGGCGAAATGCGTATAGACAAGGTCGGGCTGAAGTTTATCCACAAACGCCTCGATCTGCTTTACGATGTCCAGCAGCTCGACGCCGTCCATGCGATTGTCCGGGAAATCCAGAAGGGTGCAGCTGGACGCCCCGATCAAAGCGTTCGCTTGCTGAGCGGTTCTGGCCAGTTCGCTCAGCTCGCCTTCGCGCGCCGCACGATCGCGCGCCTGGTCGCGGCTGGTCAGCCCCTCCGCCAGAATCAGAACGTGCAGCTCGTCGCCCTCAGCGACATGACGGGCCATCGCTCCGCCGCAGCCCAGGATTTCATCGTCGGGATGCGCGGCGATTGTGAGTACTTTCTTGCTCATTAAGTTGTGCTTGCCGCGAACTAAATCGACCGGGCTTCCCGCCGATAGAGCAGCAATTCGCCATCGACGCCGGTTTCGCGAAAATCATTCGCCAGAAATGCTTTCGCCGAAGCGGGATTGTTTTTTTTAACGGTCGCGTGCAGGGTCGCGGTCGCTCCGAGGTCTTTGCTCAGTCTTTCGATGCCCAGGCCCAGTATTGATTTCCCCAGACCGCGACCCCTGTACTCACCGGCGATCGAAAAATCGATCTCGTATTCGCCATCCCGGACCCGGTCGAAGCGCAACTGCCCGACCCTGGTTCCGTCGGCTCTCTGCATGATGTACATATGCGTATCCGAACTGGCCAGCTTTCCACGAAGCCAGCGCATATGCCCGGCCTCTTCGATTGTTTCGCCGTTCAGAGCGCTGGATCGGACTTCCGGATCATTCGCCCACTCAAGCAACAGGTGCGCGTCTTCAAATTCAACCGGCCTGAGATTCATTTCGGCAGCCGCCACTGCGTTCGACGCCGCGATTGCTATAGCTCTTCGCGCGCCCTTGCCGTCTATGGTACGCATTCCGGCCCGGGATGCGTTCTTACGCTCTTTGCCAGCCTGAAAAAATTCCAGCTTCGCTTCCACTTCGTCCGCAAAATTCGAATCTTCAGGCGACCCCGCGCTCACGGCGGCTCCGGCCGCGACCAGGCCTTCTATGTTTCCTCGCTGATTCTCGGCCGCCCGAATCAAAATCATCGGCACTCCGAGTCGCGCCAGTTCGTATGTGGTCTGCCCGCCCGCGGCCACAGCCAGGTCCGCCGATCGCATGGCTTCGAATAGATCCACCGGGCTTGCGTTGATCCGCAGCCGGCAGCGCTTGTCCGCCGCAATTTCGATCTCTTCGCGATTGCGAAAAGCCGGCCCGACGATTACGTCCAATTCTGCTGTTATAAATTTTTTTCTGACGATTCGAATCAGATCGGGAACGATACCATGCCGATCTTCGCCGCCCGTCGTGATCAGCACCCGCTTCACTTTATCTTCGACAATGTGTCGATCCGGCGCGTCGCGAAACGGTTCTCTGAGTAGAACGTACTGCGCGCCAGCAATCACCGCGTGTCGCTCGCGATCGTACGCCAGACTCTCGGCGCCGATTCCCGGATTCAAGATCACCGCCCCGACTGGATAATTGATGCGCAATGCGTCATCGATGCAGATCAGTTTGCGCGCCCAGGCTCCGAGAGTTTCGTAGACCGCTGATTCCGCAAGATACGAATCCACGATCGCGAAAGCCGGCCGGGGATGCGCGATAATGCTTTCGAGTCGATCCGACGCGGTCCAGTCCAGAGCTTCGACTTCGTAGTCTGTCAGCAGATGAGCGGCGGTTCCGTCGGAACGCAATACGAACCTCGCTCTGAAGCCCTCGGCCTGGATCGCGTCGTACAACGCCGTGCAACGTACGAAATGCCCGAGACCGGTCGTGGACAGCATCTCCGTAAATATCGGTATGGATTCCATGATCTGCCGTACAGAACCGACGGTCTTCTACAAGCCAATCACGCGATCTCGCGATCCGGGAATCATTCCTCCGCTTTGTAGTTCTTTCGAATTGCGATGCCCGCCTCAGCCATCGCCTCTTTGGCGCCGGCCGGCGTCATTTCCGTAAAATGAAAAATGCTGGCGGCGGCGACCGCCGACGCGCCGCCTTCTTTCACAGCCGCAATCATATGTTCATAATTACCGGCGCCGCCGGAAGCGATCACCGGAATCGAAACGGCGCTGCATACGCTTTCGATCAACTTTAGATCATAACCTTCCATAGTGCCGTCTCGATCGATCGACGTGAGCAGAATTTCGCCGGCGCCGCGATCCGCTGCCTCCCGGGCCCACTCGACGGGCCCTCGACCGGTCGCCTGCGTTCCGGAATGACTATAACACTCATAATCCGACGAGTCCGCGCCGCGAACGTCGATGCTTGCCACCACGCACTGCGCTCCGAATTTACCGGCCGACTCATTGATCAAATCCGGCTGGTCGTACGCCGCGCTGTTAATGCTGACTTTGTCCGCGCCGGCGTGCAGCAACTTAACGATTTCGTCGAGCGTCGTAATGCCGCCCCCGACCGTCAGTGGTACCGAAGCCTCCTCGGAAAAATCGGCGACGGAGTCATGGTCGGGCGCTTCGCTTTCGCGCGACGCGACGATGTCGACCACGACCAGCTCGTCCACGTCACGCGATTTGTATACGCGAATCGCCGGCAGAACCGAACCCACCCGGCGCCAGCTGTCGAAGCCGACGCCCTTGACCAGGCCGAAGTCCTTCCAGAGCAGCGTGGGGATGACGCGAACCTTCAGCACGGCTTCCACTCCAGAAAATTCTGCAACAAACGTCGGCCGGCTTTCGAACTCTTCTCGGGATGAAACTGGCAGCCGATTACATTTTTGTGCTTCACGACCGCCGTGATCTCCGGTCCGTACGGCACGTGTCCGATGGCGCTCTCCGCTTTCGCCGGAACGAAACCGAAGCTGTGTACGAAATAAAAATCCGAAGCGTCGGGTATTCCATTAAAGATCGCATCCGCTTCCCGGTAGTGTAATTCGTTCCAGCCCACGTGGGGGATGCGTTCCGAACACCCGATCTGGTCCAGCCGAATCACCGACCCCGGAACCAGATCAAGGCCCGCCGACCCGCCGCCTTCTTCGCCGTGCGACGCAAGCATCTGCATTCCGAGACAGATGCCCAGCAGCGGGATTTCTTTTCCGACCAATTCTCGAATTGCGGCGTCCCACCCGTGCTCGCGCAGGTGATTCATGCCGTCCGCGAAAGCGCCTACCCCCGGCAAGACGATCTTGTCGACTTCATAGAGAGCTCCGGGCTGTTGCGCGATTCGAACTTCGACGTTCAGATCTTCGAAGGCCCGGCGCACGGACGCCAGATTGCCCATGCCGTAGTTGACGATGCCAATTATCATGCGTTGTCGTAGTTTAGCTTTTCCAGATTGCCGCGTTTATCTTTCAGCAGCGCTCCGGTGGAGTCCTTTTTGAATATCTTCTTATTCGTGAATTGATCGCAGATCTTGATGAACTCGTCCACGGTCACGTCGAGCGGCTCGAGAATATCTTCGAGCGATTTGCCCAGATATTCCCAGGGGAATTTTCCGTCCTGCGCCCGCACGATCTCAAGCGCGTCTTCGCGGGTAATGCGCCCGCGACGTACGTGCAGACAGGCGATATCGGTCGCTCGCGAAAAACCGAATTTCAAAAACTTAAAATAGTCGTGAATTCCGGTCTGGTGATTGTCCACGTTCTCGTAGTTCACCATCGAACCTTCCACGGTCTTTTCGTAACATACGAATCCGTTCGCGATCGAAATCAACGCGTTCGAAAGCCCGTCCCAGGGGATATAGTGTCCGAGAAAAAGACCCGTAACGCCGACCCGTTCCAGTTCTTCGTCGGTGGGGTACTGGTAGGGAATCAAATGGCGCTGCTCGATACCGTAGGTTTCTTTCAAATCCGAAACCCGCAGACCCAGCAGCCCGCCAAATTCTTCCAGCCAGCGGCGGGTCAGCACGTTGTTCTCCGCGGACGCCGCGGGCCCGCCGTATTCGTTTTGAGAATTCTCGCCCCAGACGATCAGCGGTACGTTGTACTGAACAGCGGCTCGCACCGGAATCGTAAAAATTCCGACGTGTTCGGGCCACGAAATATCGCCGACTTCGGTGAGTCCGATGCGATTCAATTTCGCACGCACATTCGGGTTCGGTGAAAACTCCACGTAGTCCACACCGAGCCGCTTGGTATTCTCAATGTTTTTTCGGCCGATTTCGGAAAGGTCGCAGGTCGTCGAAGTGACGCACAGCGGGTTCAAACCCAGCTGCAACATTCGAATGACCTGGTATGTACTATCCTTGCCGCCGCTCACCGGAACGATGCAATCCCAGTTCGATCCATGCCGGCGATAACCCTCCAGCAATTTTAGCAGCTCGGCTTTCCGGGCGTCCCAATCGATTTCCGATCGTTGCTCGTAAGAACGGCAGGCGTTACACACCCCTTCTTCGTCGATCATCAAATCCGGCTTGGTGCCGGGCATCACGCATCGTTTGCAGTATTTCAACATATCTTTATACTCCCGCCTTCTGCATTAAAAACCAGGTGACGTCGTCCTGGGGGAAGGCCGGATCCCGGCGATAGGCGAAGCCATAGTCGACGAGACGCAGATCCGAAAAACGTTCCAGAATTTCGCCGGCGAAATCCCGTTTGAAGAGCCGGTCGTCGTGCCCCCTGTAAGGAATCGATACCGGCGCGGGGTTATAATACTCGCAAACGAGAATGTACTTCGACGACGCCTCGTAAAGCTTATCATAGACCACGTTCAGCATATCAGGGTTGATGTGAATCAGAACGCCTTTGATCAAGGCCAGATCTACTTTCTCCTTTACCGGATAATCGAAAATCGATCCAACATAAACATTGTCATTTCCCAGAACTTCCGCCAGCCGTTTGGCCGCGTCCGCGTGAATCTCGACGCCCGAAAGCTTCATCGCCGGATACAGCAATTGCAGGGCGCGTAAATTCATGCCGATATTCGCGCCCAGTTCGACGCAGGACTCGACCGCACCGGCACGCCGCAACGCCGTTGCGAAAAAGTTCAGATTGGATGCCAGTAGTTCTTTGCTTTCATTTCTTCCGATATACGCGTCGCCGAATTCTCCGGCCCAGAATTCCTCTTGCTGTGTAGAATATTTTTTTTCTCCGCTCACGTTCCAACTTCCATTTGCTTAAAAATAAATTCAGCCCGCGTCCAGTCTTCGGGCGTATCGATGTCCTGCACCCGCCACCGCGGAATCATAACCGGCTTCGAATGCTTTTCAAAAATCGCCTGCTTCTCGAGCCAGGCTTTCGGGCGGCCCCAGTAAAAGAGCCCTGCGTCGTGCAACGCTTCCGGCAGATCCTGCGAGCGTGTATTCAGATGTTCCGGGAAAAACATTTCCAGGCCGCCGTTTTCAGTTTGCTGAAACGCGCGGAATATCGGCGCCGCGAAATCCGTAACGGAAAACGCGTAGCTCCAATCGCCGGATTGCAGGGCGCTCAGGCCCCGTTTCAGATCTTCGCTCAGTAGAAGCGGCGCCGTCGGATAAATGCAACAGAGGCTTTCGAGTGTTCGCTCTCCGGCGGCCTTCACCGCCCAGTCGGCGGCGTGCGCCATCACGTCGGTTGTTACTGCGAAATCGTCGGCGAGCTCCGGCGGACGCTCGAAAGGGACCGCGGCCCCATAATCCCTCGCGATACCCGCTATTTCCGCGTCATCAGTCGAGACGACGACGTTCTCAAAAAGCCCCGACTCCAGAGCCGCTTCGATCGCAAATGCGATCATGGGCCGGCCGCCGAAGTCTTTGATATTCTTGCGCGGAATGCGTTTGCTTCCGCCCCGCGCCGGTATAATTGCCACGTGCATTGTTGTATCAGCCCGCGACTTCATCGACTGCTGCAAGCAGCCGTTCGATTACGTAAGCCTGCTCTTCATCTTTCAGAGAAGGAAACATCGGCAAACTCAGAGCTTCTCGGTAATAGGCTTCCGCCTCGGGAAAATCTCCGTCGCGGTAACCAAGTTCTCTATAATAGGGCTGCATGTGTACGGGGATATAATGCACCTGACAAAAGATACCCTGCTCCCGCAGCGATTCGTAAATCCGCCGGCGTTCCGGAACCCGGACGACATAGAGATGATAGGCGTGCTCGGCCTGCGTCTGGAGTGCGAGTGGGCGAACCGGACCGTCCGCGAAGGCCTGGTCGTATTTCGCCGCGATTTCGCGCCGACGTTCCACTCCCGCCGCAGCCCGTTTCAGTTGGGAGACGCCCAGGGCGGCGAGTATATCGGGCATTCGATAGTTAAATCCCAGCTCCTGCATCTCGTAATACCATGCTCCCCTGGATTCATCCGCTTCGTTTTTAAACACGTCCGCGTTGCGGGTAATGCCGTGGGAGCGCAGTGACTGAAGTCGCTCGTAGAGATCTTTACGATTCGTTGTAACCATACCGCCTTCGCCGCAGGCGATATGTTTCACGGGATGAAAACTGAAAATTGCAAGATCAGCGTATTTCCCATTACCCGCCATCTGGCCTAGCCCGCGAGAATCCAGAAACGCGGCCCCCGGTGCGTGACAGGCGTCTTCAATAATCCAGAGACCAAAGCGATCGGCGATGGCCCGCAGCCGTTCCATATCGACGGGATGCCCGGCGAAATCCACGGGAATCACGCCCGCGAATTTGCGGTCGGCCTGCGTTCCCGCCGACTGCAGGCGCTTTTCCAGCAAATCGAGATCCAGCAAGGCTGTCCCGGGATCCACGTCCACGAAATCCACTTCGCCGCCGCAATACCGAATGCAATTGGCTGATGCGACGAAGGTGATCGGGCTTGTGATCACTCGCTGACCGGCCTGGACGTCGAGTGCCAGCGCGCACAAATGCAGGGCCGCAGTGCCGTTGCTGACTGCTACGGCGTACCGGGCGCCGACGTACTCGGCGAACGCCTGCTCGAACTCGGCGATCTTCGGCCCCTGGGTCAAATACGCCGATTGCAGAGTTTCGTTCACCGCCGCCAGATCGTCCGGGGTAATCTGCTGTCTTCCGTAAGGGATTTGAAACAATATATTTTTCCGCCGCCGCTTAAACCGTTACGTGTTCGTCGATCAAGCTCCGTAACTGCGGCACGTCCAGCCAATCGGTGTTTTCGCCGCTGTTATAACGAAAACCTTCTTTGCAGAATTCACCTTTGAAGTGCTTGCGAAAGTCTTCGATTTTCCAGTGCGGCTCAAACGAAGGCAGGATGACGAAATAGTCTTTGAATTCGACCGTACTGAGCGCGTCCGTTTCGGTAATCATCTCTTCGTGAAGCTTTTCTCCCGGACGAATTCCGACGACCTTCTGCTCGCAACCCGGCGCTATAGCTTCGGCGATATCGAGAATGCGATAGCTCGGGATCTTCGGTACGAAAATTTCGGCGCCCCACATATTCTCGAGAGCGTAGAGGACCAGATCCACGCCTTCTTTCAGGGTGATGCTGAAGCGACTCATATTCGGATGAGTAATCGGCAGGAATCCCTTTTCTTTTTGTTTCATAAAGAAAGGAATCACCGAACCCCGGCTGCCCATCACGTTGCCGTAGCGAACAACCGAGAATTTGATATCCGGCCGGCCGCTGTAAATATTCGCGGCGATGAAGAGCTTGTCCGAGCAGAGTTTCGTGGCGCCGTATAGATTGATGGGCGCCGCTGCTTTATCCGTAGACAGGGCGACTACCGACTTAACCCCGCGCTCAATACAGGCTTCGACAACGTTCTGCGCTCCGATGATATTCGTTTTCACGGCTTCGATCGGGTTGTATTCCGCGGCCGGGACCTGTTTGAGCGCCGCCGCATGAATCACCGTATCGATCCCGTCCAGCGCGTATAGCAGCCTTGATTTGTCTCGCACATCGCCGATGAAATAACGAACCTGCGGATACGCGTCGGTGCTGAATTCCTGCGACATTTCGAATTGCTTGAGTTCGTCTCGCGAGAAAACGACCAGCCGCTTCACGTCCGGATATTTTTCCAGAACCGTTTGAATGAATTTCTTTCCGAACGAGCCAGTGCCGCCGGTTACGAGTATAGATCGATTTGATAACATAATTTTACGCGAATAGTTCCTGATAGTTTCCAGTTCTTTGAATTCGACCGTTTTTCAATTCCACGATCATATCGCATTTCTGAACGGTCGAAATTCTATGAGCGATCATTAGAATCGTGAGTTCGTCGCCCAGACCTTCGATGGCCTGCATGACCGCCTTTTCGGTTTCGTTATCGAGGGCGCTCGTCGCCTCGTCAAAAATCAAAACCGACGCACGCTTATAAAGCGAACGCGCGATTCCAATCCGCTGTCGCTGACCGCCGGACAGGCGAACGCCCCGTTCGCCGACGATCGTATCGTAGCCTGTACTCAGGCCGTCGACGTGGCCGGCGATCTGCGCCTGGGCCGCCGCCGCACGCATCCGCTCCAGATCGATCTCTTCGCGCGGAACGCCGAACGCGATGTTTTCGGCGATGCTCGTGTCGGAGAGATAAATGCTCTGAGGCACGTGACCGATATTCGCCTGCCACGATCGCATATTTCCGGAATGAATTCGCTCTTCATCGACTCGCAGAGCGCCGTCGGTGGGCTCCAGCAACCCCATGATAATATCCAGTAGGGTGCTTTTTCCGCTGCCGGTTTCGCCGACGAAGCCGACCCGCGCCCCGCGCGGAATCGTCAGATTCAGATCGTCGAGAATCAGTGGGCCGTCGGCCGCATAACGAAACGAAAGATTTTCGATGTGAATCGCGTCTTGAAACGGCCGCGGCGGAGGCGGCGGTTCGTCCGCGTGGGGCGGCAGTGGAAGACTTAAGAATTCCAGCACATCGGTCAGGTAGGCCTGCCCGGCTTTCATGGTACTCCAGGCGCTGAATCCGATCTGAAGCGCCGGCAACATGCGTTGCGCGCCCAGAGCCAGGGATCCGAGCAGCGGCAGGGCCCCAATCAATCCTTCTTCCGATTCTCTAAACAAATAGTACGCGAAACCGGCCATGAGCATCATACCGAGCGTCTCGATTATGAAGCGGGGGCTGCCCCCCAAAAATGTATTCTGTACGGACGCTCGATTCAGCTTGTGATCGGAGTTGCGGTAGATATCGCAATAGACGTCCTGGATGCCGTCCAGCAGGATGTCTCGAATCCCGCCGAGACCTTCATACATCGCCTTCGTAACTTTCACAGATTCTTCGGCGAGAATCTCGCCGTTTCGTTCCAGGCGGCGGCGAATCCCCAACGCGATTGCGCCGTATACCAGGCCGAAACCTCCAATCGCCGAAAAGGATACGACCGGGTCCAGAGCGACCAGAAAAGAAAGAATCGAAGCGATGATCATCAGCCCGCTGAAGATGCTGAAGATCGGCTGGATGGTCCAGGCGATCAGGGCTTTCGCCCGTCCCACTCCGTTCAAAATTTCGGAACTGTTCTTTGCGATGTGAACGCTGTACGGTTGAAACAGAGTCTTACGGTAGACGTCGATGCCAAGCTCCTCGCCGATTGCGTGCGAGAGCCGGGTATTCAACCAGAGCAAAAACAAACGGGCCGCGCCCGCAATAAGAGCCGCCCCGACAAATACCAGGGTCAAAGGCAAAACCAGTTCCATCGGCTCCTCGAAGCCGAAATATGAAATCAAAGGCTGCAGCGGCTGGTACTCAAAGATTTTCTCGGGCGCCGTCAACACAGCCAGAAAGGGCACTACAGTTCCAATACTCAGCACTTCGGCGAAAGACGCCAGAGTCATCGCTACGAAAAGAAGTCCGATATGTCTTTTGCGGCGCGGCGAAATATAGCCCCACAGCTCTTTTAATTGATCTAATAGATGCCTGGTCTTCATTGCTGAGGAGTCAATTCTGATCGTTACAGAATTCCGGCTGCTGGCGCTGGATGTAGTTAGCGGCCATCGCCCGAAGCCGGCCTAATCGTACATGGTGTACTGCGGCCACGTAGAAATCATTTCGATCGTCTGCGGATCGAGGATTTCGTCATTCTCTTTGAATACCGGTTCGTCTCCAGTGAGTTCTCTGTACGTAATCGAATCGAGTATGGGCGCGCCACCTTCACGGGTCACGGTTACAATATCTATGTATTGTCTCGCGGCATCGAAGTAGTCCTTATTGTAGCCGGGGTTTTCTTCCAGGACTCCTTTGCCTCGCTCGTACCAATGGTGCGAAACAGCGGGATCATGAGTATAATCGAAGCCGACCAGATAAACCTTCTGGAATCCCATGAAGATTGAAAGGAAGATCGAACTGTTCACGGATCCGGCCAGAACGTTGTGCGTATTCCCGATATGATTCGCGGGCAATGATGGATATTTCCAGCCTGAGACGACAAAACTAACGTTCTTTTCGCGCACGGTCGGCCAATTCGTCAGGTTTACAAAGAATTGAATATCCTGCCTGGCCTTAATGATCCGGTGATATTCTCTTTGAATTACGTTTGGCATCCAGTGAAAGGGCGGTTCCGTGAAACGATTGAGCGGATAAAACCAATAGGGTTCGACCACGAAGGCGTACGGAACATTTAGTTCTTTGAATTGCCGATGAAACGGCAAATACGATACTGGAATCGCCAGTCGATCCGCAAACTTGCTTAAATTAAAATACTTTAGGGAAATCCCGTCTCCGAAGATATAACACTCTTCGCCTTTGTGAATATTCCTAAACTTCTCAATCTCCGGTAAAACTCGCGGCCCGATCAGCTTCGGCAAGAGCAAGCGCTCAAACAATAAACGCGGAGGCTCGAATAGATAGTGCCACATAGCTCAGCCCGCGCTGTTCGTGCGGCCGAAACTCGCGTCATAGCGATCCAGCTCCGACCAGAGCTCTTCGGATTCCTCCGCGACTATATCGCGTCCTTCGCTGCGCACTTCGTCTTTCAATTCGTCGATCACCCGCACGAGTTCGCCGTGTTCTTTCAATTTTCGTTTCAAATAACGAAAGGTCAGCCGCGCCTTTTCGTCGATACCCGCCGGCGTTAATAAGTACGCGTAGGCCAGCTTGTTCTTGCTGTTCTTGAAATTCCGCGCCTTGACCCAGCCCTTGGCGATCAGAGCCTGCAGACAATAGTTGACTTTGCCCAGACTGATCCCCAACCGCGAGGCGAGCTCCCGCTGATTGATATTCGGATGCTCGTTCAGAGCCCGAAAAATCTCGTGACGCAAGTCGTCCGGGATTTCGCGTTTGTCTTTGCTGGAAGCCATCGCGATAGTCTTGTGCTGAACAAAATAAAGCGACCGGATCTCCCGGTCTCAATACGCTTCTGGGAACAGCGGCGCTTCGACTCAGCGCGCTTTCGGATTTTCCTGGATCAATTTAAGATCCGAGTCGACCATCATGCGCACCAGCTCTTCGAAGCTGACTTTCGGCTTCCAGCCGAGCTTCTCCTGAGCTTTCTTCGGATCGCCGACCAGCAGATCGACTTCGGCGGGACGCAGAAATTTTTCGTCGATGACCACATGTTTTTCCCAGTCGAGTCCGACGTGTTCGAACGCGACACGCACCAGCTCTTTCACAGTGTGCGTTTCGCCAGTCGCGATAACGTAATCGTCCGGGTCATTTTGCTGCAGCATGTGCCACATCGCCTGCACGTAGTCGCCGGCGAAACCCCAGTCGCGCTTCGCGTCCAGATTGCCCATGCGCAGTTCTTTTTCCAGACCCAGCTTGATGCGCGCCACCCCGTCGGTGACTTTGCGCGTTACGAATTCTTTACCGCGACGCGGGCTCTCGTGATTAAATAGAATCCCGGATACGGCGAACATATCGTAGGACTCGCGATAGTTGACCGTAATGAAATGCCCGTAGACTTTCGCGACGCCGTAGGGGCTGCGCGGATAAAAGGGAGTCGACTCGCTCTGCGGGACTTCCAGAACTTTGCCGAACATTTCGGAGCTGGAAGCCTGATAAAAACGAATCTTACGATTCACGTGGCGCACGGCTTCGAGCATGCGGGTTACGCCCAGCGCGGTGAAATCGCCGGTCAGCAGCGGCTTCGTCCAGGAAGTCGGTACGAAGGATTGCGCGGCGAGATTGTAGATCTCGTCCGGCTGGGTTTCGTCGATCAGATTGATCAGGCTGAGCTGATCGAGCAGGTCGCCCTGGCGTAATTCAACCCGATCGCGAAGGTGTTCAATGCGGTCGAAATTTTCGGAAGATGCGCGCCGAACCATTCCGACGACTTTATAACCTTTTTCCAGCAGGAACTCGGCCAGATACGATCCGTCCTGGCCGGTGATTCCGGTGATGAGAGCTGTCTTTTGCATATTATTGTGTTTCCGTTGGGAATGAGAATTGGGACGCCCGCCGGGATGCGAGCGTGGATTGGAATGCCGCGATGGAGCCAGCGCCGTATTTCGGGAGGCTGTAGAGCGATTCCGGAAGAAACTCGATGGGTCCGGACATGGCTTCGCCAGGTGAGTCCCATATGAGTCGCCAGACGACTCCCGTGGAGGGGTGTTTGCGTCAACGGATTTGTTCAACGAGTGAACGGATGCGGAAGCACCCGGGTGCCGTGCGCTGACACGCGTTCGGCTGGTGGCCGCAGGCCGAATTGGTTGGGAAATAGACCGGAATTACGTCGCCGCGCGAATGCAACTCAAAACGGAAAGGCTATTCCGCGACGGGATCGACCAGCCGCCCGCGTACCGAACGCAGGATTTCGCTGATTCCGGTCTTCTTTGTGGACGAGACCGGATAGCTGACCTGAGCCAGGCCCCGCTGCTTCCAGTCTTTGCGGGCCAGATTTTTCTCTTTCGTATTCAGGCGATCCCACTTGGTGCGGGCCAATAGCAGCGGACGCTCCACCTCGCGGCAGTAGGCGACGATGCTCTCTTCTTCGGCTTCCAGTTTGCGACGGGCGTCGAGCACCAGGAGCATGAGTACCATATTCTCCACTTCGGCCAGGAAGCGATCCACCATCGCCCGCAGATTGCGGCGCTCGGCGTGGGATAGCTTCGCGAAACCGTAACCGGGCAGGTCGACCAGGTAGAGTCCGTGCGGCGGCGCTGAATGCGGCGGCACGAAAAAATAATTGATGGCGCGCGTTTTGCCCGGAGCGCTCGAAGAGCGGGCCAGATTATGATGATCGCAGAGCGCCGAAATCAGGCTGGATTTGCCGGAGTTCGATCTGCCCGTAACGGCGATGACCGGAATACGGGTGGAGTCCGGACAGTCTTCGACGCGCGGGTACGATCCCACATATTCGGTCGCGCGAAAGCGCAACGCCGCGTCCGCCGCGATCTTGCCGCTTTTGTCGACTGAAAGCTTTTTACCGCCGTTGCCGCCCTCTTCGCCCTCCAGTTTTTTACCGGGGACAGTCACGCGCTTTGATCTCGCAGCGGACGCGCCGGCGAATACGAAGCCTGGCCGTTCGTCGCTTCGCCCACGACATCGTTTTTCGAATCTTTCGCCCAATCGCTGATCGACTCGACGGCCGCCGGCTCCAGCGGAAAGATCTCTTCGATTTCGTGCTGTGCGCCGCCCGGACGCAGCACGCTCGAATAGAGCACAAACTCGTCCACGTCGAAAGCGCCCGCTTCAAAATTCGTGTGCAACTGCAGGTATTCCAGCACGCGATGATCCGAAACGCCCTTCAGGCGCGCGAGGGTGATGTGCGGTTCGTACGAACGCTTCTCGGAGGCGAAACCCACGCTGCGCAGCCGCTGCTCGACGCGGCGATGCAATTCACGCAGGCCGGGCTCTTCGTCCACACCCAGCCACAACACCTGCGGCGCCCGTGGATGTAAGAAGCGGCCCACGCCGCGAACCCGCAGCGAAAAGCCCGGGGACTGTACGCTCGCCAGGGCATCCGCGATTTCTTCAAAGCGTTCCGGCGAAATGTCATCGCCCAGAAAACGCAGGGTCAAATGCATGCACTCGGGCGAAACCCAGCGTACGTCCGGAAGTCCGTGGCAGATCGTCTGGATCCGCGCGGCGAGATCTTCGGGCAGTGGAATGGCTACAAATAGTCGCATGGCTGTCTGATCGCTGAAACCCGCGCCGCGGGATTGCGTGTAGGCCGGGCGTGACTGAAGCTCCCCGGAATCACGGCAGACGCGCGACCCCGTTTTAGACCCGGGGCGGGAAAAGTACAGTAGAAATTCCGGCCCTTCACTCGCTCTGATCATGGGCGCCAGCGCGGAGCAGGGATTCGAACCAGGGCAGATCGTCTGGATGGGTCAGCTTATGATTGCGCGGACCGGCCGGGACCAGGCCGCCCTGAATCCCGTGCGCTTCGCCCCAGGTCAGAAGATCGGTATAAGCAGGCCGCCGCGCAGCCGCGGCCGTCGAATCGCGGTCCCGCATGCGCCGCAGTACGGCCGCCCGGGCGGCCTGCGGGGTCTTCACGGCGAAAAATCGGGAACGGTCAGCGGTGCGACTGAGCGGTCCCGGCAGCGCCCCGGCCTCGACGATCGTTTCGGATATCGGCGCGGCCAGGCTGGCCAGCTGCAGATCCGAATCGTCAGCAAAGGCCTGGATCAGGCGTTCCACCTCCTTTCGTTCGATCAGGGGGCGGGCGGCGTCGTGGATCAACACCAGGTCGTCTGCCTGGTCCCCGGCGTGGTCCAGAACCGCCTCCAGTCCGGCCAGAGTCGACCCATGCCGATCCGCACCGCCGGCAACGAGCTCGACGCGCATCCGATAGCTTGTTTCAGCCAGCAGGATTCGGGTTTCTTCTATATAATTGGCGGGACACACCAAAACAATCGAGCGATCGGGCTCGAGTGCGGCGAAAAGGTCGAGACTGTGCAATAGAACCGGGCGGCCCGCGAGGGGTAAAAACTGCTTGGGCTTTCCGGCGCCCATGCGCGCGCCCACTCCGCCGCTCAAGACTACAGTGTGAATGCCGGGCACGCGCCAGATTCGCTCCGGGTTTTTATCTCGCGAGTTCTTTCGTAAAAAAAGCGAATTGCCCTCCCCCTGGAGGCGCGGAACACAGGTACTGTCGGCGTCGATGGCAATGCCGCAGGCTGCGAGTGAAAGCGTTCTACCGAAAGATTTCAACGAGCCTGTTCGGCGATAAACAGGTGGTTCCGCTGGATGCCCGGGTCCTGACGGTGACGACGTTTTACGCCGGGATCATCTCCCTGGGCTTCTCGATCATCAGCTTCTCGCTGTCTCTCGACTTTGCTCACGTTCTGCTGGTTCCCGCCGGCCTGATCTTTCTGGCGTTCTACGCGCTGGCCCGGCGCTCGGTTTATTTTCGCGATCGCCTGAGCTGGCTCGCGGTGCCCTGCATGGCGCTCATGCTCGCGGTGCTCGGTTATCTCTGGACCGTCAACGCCGGCAGCCAGGGCGGCAGTCAGTATTTCTTCTTTCTCGTAGCGAGCGCGATCACCGTTCTGATGCGCGGTCCGCTGAAATTCTTCGCCAGCGCCGGATTGATCGCCGTGGTGGCGGGCCTGATTTATATGGAGCACGTTCGCCCCGAATGGATCGTCGGCTATGCGAACGAGCAGCAACGTTTCGAGGACGTTCTGATCAGCTTCATCCTGGCGCTCTTCTTTTTCGTTGTGGTGATGTCCAGCATCACCCGTAACTACGAAGCGTCCTATCGCAAAGTCGAAGGCTTTCGCCTGCACTTTTCCGAAGACCTGGAGCTGGCCAAGCAACTGCAAAAGAGAATCTACCGCTCGAAGACATTCGATTCAATCAAAGAACGCTACGATCTCGCGCTGAAGCACATCCCTTCGCGGGAATTGAGCGGCGACCTGTACGACCTGAGCGAGTTTGAGCGGGACGGTCGGAGCGCTCTGCGCGTTTTTCTGGCCGATGCGCGCGGGCACGGCATCAACGCTTCGCTCTCGGCGATGTTGATCAAAAGCGAATGGGCGAATCTCAGACATACAGCGCTGAACCCGGCCGGAGCGCTCGCGGAACTAAATCGCAAATTCTTCGAGCACTACGGCGACTCGGTCAGCTTCTCGGCGGTCATCGCCGATCTATACGAAACGCAGTTGATCTTCGCTTCGGCCGGACACGATATTCAATACCTGCTGCGGCCGGGCGAAGTGCGCGATCTGGGCAGCTCCGGTCCCCCGGTCGGCATCGTCGAAGAGCCGGGTTACGAAGAACAGGTTTTCGAAATCGACACGTCGGATCGCCTGCTGCTGTTTACCGACGCGCTGTGCGAAGAGCTCGATGTATCCGGCCGTCCCGTCGGCCCGCGCTGGTTCTTAACAGAAGAACATATCGCGCGCCGGCCTTCAGCGCTGATGGCCGATCAGCTAATCCGCGATTTCGCGGCCCGACGCGGGCGCAATCCCGAAGATCTGGATAATACCGACGACCTGACCATGATCGTCGTGGGCCATCCGTGATTCCCGAAGCGCGCGAACGGTATTAGCCGGGCCGCGAAACCCGTCGAAGGAACGCCCCCTGGAGCGGGAGGCAAACGCTATGAGTGAATCACTTTACGAACAAGTTGATAGATATGTGGCCGATTTGCTGGGGCCGGAAGACGAAGCCCTGTTGCGGGCGAACGAGACGCTGATCGCCGCCGGCATGCCGGCCCACAGCATATCCGCAAACCAGGGAAAGCTTCTCCAGATTTTCGCGGGAGCCTGCCAGGCCAGCCGCATCCTGGAAATTGGAACTCTGGGCGGTTACAGCACGATCTGGCTGGCGCGCGCTCTGCATGGCAGCTCCGATCGGGTTGTGACGATTGAAGCGAATCCCGACTACGCCGATATCGCCCGGCAAAACTTCGCCTTCGCCGGGCTCAGCGATCGAATCGAAGTACAGGTCGGAGCCGCGCTGGACGTTCTACCGGAGCTCCATTCCGAAATCGCTTCGGAACAGGCCCGCCCCTTCGATTTCGTTTTTATCGACGCGGACAAACCGCCGTACGTCGAATATTTTGAGTGGGCTCTGCGAATGACCCGGCCGGGATCGATTGTCATTGCGGACAATGTAATTCGTGAGGGAGAGGTCCTGAACTCAAGCTCGAGCGATGCGAAGGTCCGTGGAGTTCAGCGGCTCAACGCCTGGCTGCCGACGCGCTCCGAGATCACGACGACCATCCTGCCGCTGATCGGCACGAAAGGCTACGATGGTATGGCGATCGCGGTCATGAATGCGCCCGGGGCCGCGCCCTAATCCACGAAGTCCGAAACGAAATATTCGCGATCCCGCTTCCAGTTCCAGAACCGGTATCCCAGCTCGCCTGTCTCCGCATTCAGCTGACGATCGATGCGATACTCCGGCTCGAGCGCGATCTTTCCGCCGCCTTCAGGCAAATCCACGACGTAGCGCGGCAGAGCGATGCCGGGATTGCGTCCCCGCAGCTCGTCCAGAATTTCCACGCCCCGTTCGAGCGGCACCCGATAATGCGAAACGCCGCGCACTTCGTCGCAACGATGCAGATAATACGGAATCACCCCCGCGCGCAGCAGCGCGAGAATCAGCTCTTCCTGAGCGGCGGCGGTAGCGTTAACGTCTTTTAACAATACGGATTGGTTGAGGACCGTGACGCCTGCCATGCGCAGGCGGCGGATCGCCGACCCGGCCAGAGAACCGGCCGCCGAGTCGAGTTCGGCCGCGTGATTGAAATGCGTAACGACGGTGAGCGGATAGTGACGGCGTAATATATCGCATAGCTCGTCGGTAATCCGCATCGGCAGGGTCACCGGCATGCGAGTGTGAATACGAATGCTGCTGAGATGCGAAACGGATTTCAGACGATCCAGGATTTGATCAAGGCGCTCGTCCGAAAGCGAAAGCGGATCGCCGCCGGACAGAATCACTTCTTTGATCTCCGAATGCGATTCGACGTATTCAAAGACCGCGTCCATATCCGCGCGCGAAGGGGCCGAATCGGCGCGGGAGACTTTGCGCTTGCGGAGACAGTAGCGACAGTATACGGCGCAACTGTGGCTTAGATACCACAACACCCGATCCGGATAGCGATGCGTTAGCCCGCGCACGGGCGAATGCCGTTCTTCCGCCAGCGGATCCGGTCGCTGGTAGCCCGCATCGGCGAGTTCATTGGGATGCGGCAGGATCTGCGCCAGAATCGGATCGACGGCAGCGATAGCGTCGCTCGTTTCGCCTTCGCCATTCATCGACGGACGCGCGAGGCTCAAATAATAAGGAGTTATGGCGAATCGAAAGGCCGCGGACAGCCGCTCATCGAGCGCCGCCCAGCCTCCAGGTGGAGCGCAGGCAGCGACATAAGATTCGGCCGCCGGCAAAGTCTGCGTCAGCTCCGCGACGCTCTGGATTTGATGACGAAGCTGCCAGCGCCAGTCCCGCCATTCGACCGCCCTGGATAGGTCCAACAAGTGTTTGACGGGGGTCTCCTTCATTCAAAACCTGCCTTCCATGGTAAATGCCATCGAAGTTAAGAAGGGCATGGTCATCAAGCTCGATAACGACCTGTACAACTGCACTTTTGCGCAGTTTGTGAATCCCGGCAAAGGCAGCGCTTTCGTACGCACGAAGCTGAAGCACCTGCAGCGGGGCAATGTTATTGAGCGGACCTTTAAGTCCTCCGAGAAAGTCGAAGCGGTCGATCTTGAAAAGCGCTATATGCAGTACATCTATCGCGACGGCGATCAGATCGTCTTTATGGATCGCGACGACTACGAACAGATCAGCGTCGACGCGGATATGATCGAAGACCTGCTGCCGTTCATGAAAGAAGAGATGCAGGTCGAAGTCACTTTCTACGAAGAAAAACCGATCGGCGTGATTCCGCCCACCTTCGCGGAACTCGAAGTGATCTACGCCGAAGACGCGCTGAAAGGCGATACAGTCGGCACTTCCCGCAAACGCGTGAAAGTAGAACCGGACGGCGAAATCCAGGTGCCCTTATATATTCAGCAGGGCGATATCGTAAAAGTCGACCTGCGTGACTTCTCTTTCGTGGAGCGTGTGAATAAATAATTCGCATTCCCCCCTCGATCGTGCGCACTGATTCGCGCTTTGCGGACGACACGATCAGGCGTAACGCGTTCCTCTCGTTTCAATTTCATCCAGCAGGCAACTCAAGCAAACCCAACAGGAAACTCATTCATGTCAGATACCGCTGCCATTCTCAAACAAGCCCAGGCGGGCAACGCGCATTTTTACGTGCAGTTCGGCGGACAGGGCGCTCCCTGGTACAAAGAACTCGCGAAGTACTATAAAGAGCCCGCGTTTCAGAAATTCTTCGACGCGGCCCTGAGCGCCATCGACGAAGAACGCCCCCGGGTGGAAGGAACGGTCGGATTGCCGCACGGCATCGACGCGCGCGGCTGGTTAGAAGACGACAGCAAGATTCCCTCCGAAGAATATCTGGGCTGCGCGGCGGTTTCGATCGCCATGATTCAAATGGCCCAGCTCGCGCACCTCGAAAATCTGCTGCAGAACGGCTTTCCGATGAACGACATGGTCGCGAATCTCGCGGGCACCACCGGCCACAGCCAGGGGCTGATTCCGGCTTCGCTCGTGGCTCTGAATCGCACGGGCGACGAGTATTACGCCGCCGTGAACAAGTACATGAAGTATTTGCTCTATCTGGGCGTGAGCGCACAAAAAGCCTTTCCGCATTTCGAAGCGACCGCCGAAGAAAACGCGAAATCCGAAGAGCTGGGCGGCAAAGCCCCTTCGCCGATGGTCGCCGTACTCGGCCTGGACCACGACACGATCCAGAAGATGGTCGACGAGGTGAACACCGGCCTGCCGGAAGACCAGAAGATCTACATCAGCCTCTATAACAGCCCGACCAACCGCATCCTGTCTTCGTATCGCGGTTCTCTGATCGCCTTTCATGAAAAGTACAAAGCCGAAATCGACGAAAAGAAATTCAAATTCGTATATCTGCGCACCACCTGCCCCTTTCACTGCAAATTGATGGAACCCGTGCGCGAATTCTTTATTCCCGAAATCGAACGCATTGGTTTCGACTATAAAGGCGAAGAGCTGAAAGTGCCCGTGTATTCGTTCTACGATCAGGCGAATCTACAGGAGTCCGGCGCGAAGCTGCCGGTGAAGATGTTCGAAGATATGGCGATTAATCCGCTGTACTGGGACAAGTCGATGGCGCCGGCCGTGGCCGACCAGAAGATCACACACATCATCGACTTCGGTCCCGGCAAAACCAGCCAGCGACTGAGCGCGGACACCCTGAAAGAACTGGGCCGCGAAATTCCCGTGCTCGGCGCGGCGATCCCCAAAGATCTGAAAGAGATCCTGGGTTCATAAGTTCTAAATTCAACACAATCGATTAGGAGATAGATCCAGATGAAAGTACTCGTAACAGGTGGATGCGGTTTTCTCGGCTCCCATGTATGCGAATTTTTTCGCAAAGAAGGCTGGGAGGTCGTCAGCTACGACAGCATGACGAAGTACGAACTCGGTCGCACCGGCTACGGCACCGAAAAGACCCGGGACTTCAACTGGAACGAGCTCAAAGAGATGGGCTGCGAGATGGTCAAGGCCGACGTCTGCGACGAGCAGGCCATGAAAGACCACAGCTCCGGCTGCGATTTTATTATTCATACGGCGGCGCAACCCGCTATGACCATCTCCTGGGAAGATCCCCGTCTCGATTTCAACACGAACGTGGTCGGAACCTTTAACGTGCTCGACGCGGGTCGCCAGCATAAGATCCCCGTTGTGAATACTTCGAGCATCCACGTTTACGGCAATCATATCAACGATACGCTGACCGAAGGCGCGACCGCCTACGAGCGCAACCCCGTCGCCATCGACGAAAAAGAATCCGTAATGGTCGGCCAGATCTCGCCGCTGCACGCGTCAAAGATGGCGGCCGAACACTACGTGCGGACCTTTACCGATATGTTGAACACGAACGCGGCTTCGTTTCGTTTCACCGGCATCTACGGACCGCGCCAGTTCGGCGGTGAAGACCACGGCTGGGTCGCGAATTTCGCGATTCGTTCGGTATTCGAATTGCCGCTGCGCATTTTCGGCACCGGCAAACAAACCCGCGATATCATTTTCGGCTCCGACGGCGCGCGCGCTTACCTCGACTATTTCAAGAACCCGGTTCCAGGCGTTTATAATATCGGCGGCGGACCGGATCATAAGATTAGTCTGGTCGAGTGTATCAATCTGATCGGCGAAATTCTGGGACGCAAACCCGACGTGGAATACCACGAAGAGCGCCCCGGCGATATGCGTTATTTCATCTGCGACATCAGCGCGGCCAACAAAGCTTTCGGTTTCAAACCGCAGGTTTCGCCGCGCCAGGGCGTCGAGAAACTGTTACAGTGGATCGAAGCGAACAAAGAAGTTTTTCAGATTAACAACTGAGATTATTCGAGTTACGTTTTAAAAGCGCCTGCGTTTCGGACACTCGATGCGCGGGCGTTTTTTGTTTGGAGGCAAGCCTGTGAGAACATCTTTGAAAACCGTACGAACCGTACTCTGCATCGCGTTCGTCCTGAGCGTCGTCGCCTGCGGCGGACCCGACCTGACGGAATACGAACACCTCAAAACCCCGCAAATCTCGCAAAAAGCCCCTCAGCAGATGCTGGTCACCGAGCGGGTCGGCGATCCCGATGAAACCGTCGGCGACGCGTTCGGGGCGCTCTACGGCGCCTACTATTCGCTCGACGGCGCGAAAGTCGAAGAACCGTGGCCCCGGTCGCGCTGGGATCTCGGAACCGCCGACGAGCTGCCGAAAGCACAGTGGCGCGGCGTATTCGCCGTCCCCGTTTCGCAAAGCCTGACCGAATTGCCGGAAGAATATACGCAGGCTGATCCGCCGATTCGGCTGGAAACCTGGGACTACGGCACGGTCGCCGAATTGTTGTACGTCGGTCCGTACGAAGACGAAATGCAGGTCGGCATCGACAAACTGCTCGCCTATATCGAAGAGCAGGGCTACCGTACGACGGGACTGCACGAAGAGGAATATCTCAAAGGCCCCGGCATGATCTTCGCAGGCGATCCCAACGAATACATCACGATCTTACGCTACGAAGTCGCCAAATAGCACTACTAAGCTCTCGGATCCAGCGCATCGCGTAAGGCGTCGCCCGCCAGATTAAGCGCGAGCACCAGCGGGAAAATTCCCAGAAACGAAGCGCCCGCGAAGACCCACCAGATCGGCGGGGTGCGCACCAGCTCGACCTGCGCTTCGACGAGCATGCGGCCCCAGGACGCGCCGCCGGGCTGCACGCCGATACCGATAAAAGTCAAGACGCTTTCCGCGAGCACGATCGCCGACGCCGTGAGCGTAAAAGTAATGATGACGACATGCGAAAGATTGGGCGTAAGATGCCGCCATAGAATGCGCGGCGTCGAAACCCCCGCCGCGCGTGCCGCACGCACGTAGTTCATCTCGCGCAGCTTCAGCGTTTCGCCGCGCACCAATCGCGCGAGCTCCACCCACGAAGTCAAACCGAAGGCCAGGCAGATCCAGAAGAGACTCCGGCCGAATACCAGCAAAAAGGCCAGCACGAAGAGCAGCCAGGGAATGCTCGCGATTGTGGTATAAAGCCACTGAATCAGATCGTCGACGAAACCGCCGAAATACCCCGCGAGAATTCCGAGCAACAGCCCGATGGGAAAACTTACGAGCATGGTCCCGCTCACGAGCAGGAGCGCTGTACTGCAGCCTTTCATCACATTGTACAAAACGTCGTAGCCGTTCACGTCGGTGCCCAGCACATGCAGACCCCGCACGCGATTTTCGGGCGCTGAAGCGTCTTCGTCCGCGGCCAGCACAACATGGTCCGCGAAGGGCGCGCTATAACTGCGCTCCTGGCTAATCTGAGAGAACAACAGATCGATCGGACTGATCTCGACCAGTCCGCGTTCGTCCGGAAAACGAAAGAGATCCAGATAACCGACGCACAGATACACCGCCAGTACATAAAAACTGTAGCGCACGCTGCGACGACGCCACAAGCGACGGCGGGCTTCGCCGCGATCCGGGCGGCTGAAGAAACGCACGAAGGCGAAGGCGGCCAGCAGACCGCCGGCGAGGATCGCGACATTGTAGATGATCAGCGTTAACATACTGCGTAAATACCTTAAAATATCGACTCAGTGAAACGAAATGCGCGGATCGACCGCCGCGTACAAAAGATCGGTCACAAGCGTGCTCAGCATATATACAAACGACCCCAGATAGACGAGCACTTTGATTACCTGAAAGTCCTGGCCGATCAACGCCGCATAGAGCATATCGCCCATACCCGGCACGCCGAAAAACTGTTCCAGTAGCACCGAGCCGGTGATTAAAAAGGGCACCGAAAGCGCGATCTGAGTCAGGACCGGAATCCAGGAATTGCGTAAAACATGTCCGCTCAGAATGCGCGCTTCGGGAACGCCTTTTGCGCGAGCGGTGCGTACGTAATCCAGATCCATCTGTTCCAAAAAGACGCTGCGATAAAAACGAATCTGACCGCCGGCCGACGCGAAGACCGCGATCACGATCGGTAACAACACGTGGCCGTAAATCGGAACCACCGGCAACACCCGTCCGAAGACGTACTGGGCCGCCAGGATATACACCGGCAGCGCGATCGACAGCCCCGCAATGCCCGCGAAAACGACGGCGCGGTCGACGGCCGTATCTTTGAGGTACGCGGCGAAAAGGGCGATGCCAAGACTCAAGAGCGCGGTCCAGACCAGGGCCGGCAACATAATCGAGAGCGTCGGCCCGATGCGTTCGCGTAAGGATTCCGCAATGGGCTTGCGCGTGCGATCCACTCCCAGATCGAAACGCAATAAATCGCGCACACTCAGAAAGAACTGCGAATAAAATAGGCCGCGCTCCGCGAATTCAGGATGTACGCGGCCGTCCGCGCGTTTGACGACCGCGTCTTGCGGCAGATTGATAAAGCGGGGCAGATGATAGTCGTGATTGCGCACCCAGGCCTGCAGGCGATCGAGCGGCGCCTGGGGCAGCTGGACCGCCGCCAGGGTCAGCGGATCGCGGAGATGAAAGATTCCGAAAGTGATCAGAAATACGCCGAACCAGACGGGCACGAAATACAAAAGTCTGCGTACAATATAGGCCGCCATACTCAACTCCCTTCCATCATGCGGACCGATCGCGCGCGAAACTGCCGCCAGCTCAGCACCACGATCGCGGCGAAGGCCAGCGCCGCGATCGCCAGAATGATATACGCGCGCCAGCCGGGCCGATTCCATTGGGCAATCGCCTGCGTACGGGCCGCGGGGTCCACGTCCCAGTACTTCATTTCACGATAATCCATGGGATTCGGTCGCAATGGCGCGGTCCACGCCTGGGTAAAATAGTGGCTCTCGCGGTGAAACAAGAACGTCTTCGGTAGATCGTTCGCCAGAATATCCAGCATACTTCGAATCAGCGCCCTTCGCTCCGGACCCGGATTCATACCGGCGATCTGCCGATACAGCCCGTCGTAGGCAGGATTGCGATAGCTCCCGTCATTGTATGTTGTATCGCTGTTGGGCCCGTACATCAGCTGCAGAAAATTTTCAGGATCCGGATAATCCGCGCCCCAGCCCCAGTGAATCAACTGAAACTGTTTCGAATGCATCTTTGCGATCAGCGAAGGAAAGTCCATCTCGTCGATCACCAGACGCAAGCCGAGCTTCGCGAACTGATCGATATAGTAGCGATAGATCGCAGCCCGTCCCTGGGCGGCGCGGTCGAAGAGGCGAATCTCAAGCGCCTTCCCGGTCGCCGGGTCTTTGCCGTCGGGATAGCCGGCCCGTACCAGCAGACGCCGCGCCTGATCGAGATCGTGGCGACTGTAGGGCCCGCGAAATTCTGCGTCGTATCCTTCGAGACCGGGCGGCACCGGACCGTGAGCCGGAATCGCGCGCCCAGGCAAAAACAGCTGGATAAATTCTTCGCGATCGATGGCGAGCGATATCGCGCGGCGCAGTTCGGGATTGTTCTTAAACAAAGGATCCTTCATATTGAAGGTCCAACCGAATACCGAAAGCTCCACTTCACGGCTCTTTTTTACGCCGCGGCTGGAATAATTCGCCAGCAATCGCGGGCTTTGCATCAAACGTTCCTGTAAATCCAGGCGATTGCGATATAGATCCAGATAGCCCTGTTCGAAGAGCGCCCAGCGCGGCGGGCCGCGTTTGATGACTCGCACGCGCACTTCGTCAAGCAACGGCAGCGGTCGGCCTGCGGCCTTCAGCAGTCCCGCGTCGGCGTCGCCGGGCATACCGTCGCCGGGATACAGATCGTCCGCGCGATAGTTGGGATTGCGCGCGAGAATCAGCCGGTGATGATCGCGCCATTCTTTTAAATAGAAGGGCCCGCTGGCAATCGCGCGACGATCGTAGGTGCCCCGGCCGGCGCTGCCGTCGTAATACGCCAGACACTCCGCCGGCACCGGGCTCGACGTGATATTGGTCAAAAAGAAAAGCGCCTGCGGATAGGGCGCGAAGTACGCCAGCTCCAGCGTATAATCATCGACCCGATGCACGCCGGCGATGGGTTGCGCGAAAGCCGTTTGAATCGCATCGTGCGTGTTCGCCGCCCCGGGCTCCTCTGCCGCCGCAACGGCCCTGGACAGCTGCTCGTGATATTCGCGAAAACCCAACAGCTTGTCCATCAGGAAGGTCTTGCCGAAGGGTTCGATACGATCGTCGGCGGCCCGGCGAAACGCCAGTATGATATCGTCGATGCGAATTTCGCGCCCCCGGCCGCCGGCAAAACAGGGATCGTCCTGGAAACGCAGGCCGCGGCGCAGGGCAAAACGCAGACTGTATACGCGACGCCCGGCCAGCCCGGGAAAATCCGTACGCCAGCGTTTTTGCGGCATCGCCGTGGCCATGGACGGCACAATTTCGAAGGGCCGCTTGAGATAGTGAAACTCGTAGGCCGTGTCGTGGATATTAGAGGAGATATAGAGCGAGTCAACGTCCGACGCGCGCTGCGGATCGACGGTGGTCGGATTTTCGTCGAGTGACGTAAAAAACACCCGGCCGGCGCTCGCCTCGTCGCCGTACGGATTGTTATTGCACTGAAGGCAAATTGCGAGAAACACTGCCCAAAAGGCTCTTATGAAATTCGAATCGCTCACGCTCAGTTCAATCTCGCCGTTCCGTCCGCACGTCTTCTGCTGTGCACTTCTGTTGTTGGCGGCGGGCCTCTGGAATTGCAACGGAAAAAAAGAGGAGCCCGGGCTCCCGCCGATTCAGGATATCGAAATCGAGCTGGAAGCGGGCGGCGAAGTCGACCCCATCGCCGGCCAGGGCGCCGTGCGCGGCGGAACCCTCAATCGCTGGGGGGGCCCCTTTCCGAAGACCCTCAACTCCTGGCTGGAAAACTGGGCCACCGTCGCCGAAATCAACTCGCTCATGTTTCACAGCCTGGTCGACCTGCATTCGACCGCGAACCGTCCCGTCGGCGATCTGGCGACTGAATGGCAAAACGGCGCGGACGGCAAGAGCTTCACTTTTAAGATTCATCCCGACGCGAAGTGGAGCGACGGGCACCCCATCACGGCCGAAGACATTCAGTTCTTTTACGACGTCATCATGGACGAAAAGAATCTTACTACGATCTATCGCGTCATCATCGGCCGCTTCGAACGCCCCGAGATCATCGACGAAAAGACCGTGCGCATCGTCGCAAAAGAGAAATACTGGAAGGCGTTCTGGGACGCGGGCGGTTTCGTGGCGTTTCCCAAACACGTCTGGGAAGGCAAAGACTTCAATAAAATCAGCTTTGAATTTCCGGTCGTAAGCGGTCCCTATAAGCTGCGTCAGGTGCGACGCAATCGTTTCGCATTACTCGAACGGCGAGCAGACTGGTGGGGGCGCGCGAAACGCTACAATCAAAACAAATTCAATTTCGACTATATTCGTTACAAGTTTATTGAAGACCGCAACGCCGCGCTCGAAGCCTTTAAAAAAGGCGATTACGATATATTCGCCGTCTACACCGCCTCGACCTGGGCTCAGCAGACGAATTTCGAGGACGTCCAAAAAGGTTATGTGGTCCGCCAGGAGATTGTAAACCAGGAACCGCGCGGCTTCCAGGGCATCGCCATCAATATGCGCCGGCCGCAGTTTCAGGACGTAAAGGTCCGCCGGGCGCTGCAGTATCTGCTGGATCGCGGCAGCATGAACGAAAAGCTCATGTTCGATCAGTACATCCTGCTGAATTCCTATTTTCCGGATCTCTATCCGGGCTTTCGCAACCCCGCAAGCGAACTAAGACTCTACGATCCGGAGAAGGCCCGGGCGCTGCTGGACGAAGCGGGCTGGAAAGTCGGCAAGGGCGGCATTCGCGCGAACGATGCGGGCCAGCCGCTCGCTGTGACTTTTCTGACCTTCGCCAGCGATCAGCGTCACCTGAACGTCTATCTGGAAGATTTGAAAAAAGCCGGCATTCAGGCGAAGATTGAGCTGCTGTCAATGACCGAAGTTCAAAAGCGCCTGGACGAGTTTAACTTCGATCTGTTCTGGATTAATACCGGCGCGAGCCGCCTGCGCGATCCGGAGCCCATGTTTCGTTCGGACCAGGCCGACAAAAAATCATCTTATAATTATGCCGGCATTAAGGACGATGTCATCGACGGCATTCTCACGAAGCTACAGTCCGAAGAAAATCTCGCGACGCGCAACGGCTTATTACGCCGCCTGGACGCGCGCCTGGACGAGATCAACCCCTTCGTTCTGCTATGGCAATCGGATCGCACGCGTCTGCTGTATTATAACAAATTCGCGACCCCGAAGAACGTACTGAACAAATTCAATCGCGAGAACTCGGCGCTGGTCTACTGGTGGTACGATCCGGAAAAAGAGAAGGCCTTCGACGAAGCCGTGAAAAACAAAACCGAATTGCCGAAAGAACCGGGCACGGTCATTTACAAAGACTGAATTGAAGGCCTATATAATCAGAAGACTGCTGCTGATGATCCCGACCCTGCTCGGGATCACAGTGCTTTTATTCACCCTGATTCAGTTTCTGCCCGGCGGCCCGGTCGAACAATACGTTTCAAAGATTCAGCAGTCACTGAGCGCGCAGGGCGTCGACGTCAACACGGCCATCACGGAATCCGAGCTGGAGAATATCCGGGCCTATTACGGATACGATCGCCCCGCCTACGAACGTTATTTTCTGTGGCTCGGCAACGTTCTCGTTCTGGATCTGGGTGAAAGCTTCAGCTATCACGAACCGGTCTGGGACGTGATCAAGCAGCGCATGCCCATCTCGCTCTTCTTCGGACTCACGTCGTTTTTGATCGCCTACGCGGTGTGCATTCCGCTCGGATTCAAAAAGGCGCTGGAACACCAATCCGGTTTCGACGTCGGCACGTCGGCGGCGATCTTCGCCGGCTATGTGATCCCCGGTTACGTACTCGGCTTGCTATTGATCGTATTTTTCGCCGGCGGAAGTTATCTGGATCTGTTTCCCGTTTCGGGAGTGGTGTCAGACAACTGGGAGTTCATGGGCCCCTTCGAGAAGACGCTCGACTTTTTGCATCATATGGCGCTGCCGATGATTTGTTATATGGCGGGTGAATTCGCGTTTCTCACGCTGCTTATGAAAAACAGTCTGCTTGATGAAATGGGCAAAGACTATATTCGCACCGCGGTCGTTAAAGGCGCGCCCTTTCGCCTGGCGATCTGGAAACACGCGCTGCGCAACGCGCTGATCCCCATCGCCACCCGTCTGAGCGAAATCTTCACGCTGATCTTCGCGGGCGCGCTCTTAATCGAAAAAGTCTTCAATATCGACGGCATGGGACTTTTGGTTTATACATCTATTCTCGATCGCGACTACAACGTGGTGATGGGTATTATTCTGATGGTGGGCATTCTGACCATGCTCGGCCGGCTCTTTTCGGATATTCTCTACGTGGTGGTGGATCCCCGCATTCGTTTCGATTAACGGCCCGGACGTGCCGCGTCGCGATGCGCCCACCGATCTGATCTACATGTTTTCGGAAATCACAAAAGAACGCTGGAAGCGCTTCAAAGGCATTCGCCGGGCTTATATCTCGCTCATCGTCTTAAGCGGGGCCTTCGTATTATCGCTCTTCAGCGAAGGCATTGCCAACGACAAACCGATCTTCATTTACTACGAAGGCCGCGCCTTCGCGCCGCTCTTCGCCTTTTATGCGGGTCGTGAATTGGGTCAGCCCTTCGACGAAGAAGCCGACTACGCCCGGCTGCGCGACGACGAAGCCTTTCGTGCGCAGGCCTTCTGGTTGAGTACGCCCATCCCGCACAGCCCGAACAGCGCGAATCTCGATCAAATCGGCACGCCGCCCTACGGACCGGATATTTCCCGCGGCCACTGGCTGGGAACCGACCGCCTGGGCCGCGATCTTTTCGCGCGTCTATTGTACGGTTTTCGCCTGTGCATGCTGTTTTCGCTGACCTTGATGATCATCAGCGCCATGCTCGGCGTCGTGATCGGCGGCGTTCAGGGTTATCTGGGCGGTAAGACCGACATCATCATGCAGCGGGCGATCGAAGTCTGGTCGGCCCTGCCCTTTTTGTACGTCGTCATTTTGATCGGTTCGATCTATGGGCGCAATTTCGCGGTTTTGATTTTCGTCATGTCGCTCTTTTCCTGGATCGGGCTTTCGTACTATATGCGCGGCGAATTCCTGAAGATGCGCGATCAGACCTATGTCCGGGTGGCGCGCGCTCTGGGTTTCAGCGGACCGCGCATCTTCTTTCGGCAAATCCTGCCGAACGCCCTCACCCCTGTGATTACGATTCTGCCGTTTACGCTGATCGGCGGGATCTCCGCGTTAACGGCGCTCGACTTTCTCGGCTTCGGGCTCCCGCCTCCCACGCCGTCCTGGGGCGAGTTGCTGCAGCAGGGGCTGGACGTCATCCGTGAGCATCCCCGTATCACCGTCGTAACGACGCTGGCGCTCTTCGTCACGCTGATGCTTGCGACCTTTATCGGCGAAGGCGTGCGCGAGGTCTTCGATCCCCGTTCCCGACAGAGGGTGGAATAAATAATATGAGCGATACTGTACTGGAAGTTCAGAATCTATCGATTGGCTTCGCGAGCGAGGGCCGTACGGGCGACGAAAGCGACAGCCAGACCGTTACGGCGATTACCGACCGCGTCAATTTCGAATTGCGCCGCGGCGAAGTACTTGGACTGGTCGGCGAATCCGGTTGCGGCAAGACCGTTACGGCGCTGGCTCTTTTGCGATTATTGCCGTCTCCGGGCGGACGCATTCTGGACGGACGCATTCTGTTTCAGGGCCGCGACATCCTCGGCCTCGATCACGACGCGCTGCGCAAATTACGCGGCGGCGAAATCTCGATGATCTTCCAGGAACCGTCGGCCGCTTTAAATCCGCTCATGACGATCGAAGGACAGCTCTTCGAAGTCTTTCAGTACCACGAATTATCCGAAGCGCCGGGAATCAGCGCGCCGGAAAAACGCATCCGCGAATTGCTTGAACGCGTCGGTTTCGCCGACCCGGACCGCATATTAAAAGCCTATCCGCACCAACTCTCCGGCGGTATGCTCCAGCGCGTCGTCATCGCCATGGCGCTGCTCTTAAAGCCGGCGATCGTCATCGCCGACGAACCGACCACCGCCCTGGACGTAACAGTCCAGGCCCAGATCATGGAGCTGCTGGTCGAATTGCAACGCGAAGAGGGAACTTCGGTCTTATTGATCACGCACAATCTGGGATTGATCGCGCAGTACGCCGAACGACTCGCGGTGATGTACGCCGGTCGCATCGTCGAAGACGCGCCGGTCGAGAGCTTTCTCAAAGAAGCGCACCATCCTTATAGCCAGGGACTGCTCGCCGCGCTCCCGGACATAACGCGGCAAAAACGACTGCAGCCCATCGACGGCCAGGTGCCGCGGCCCGCGGAATATGACGACGGCTGTCGCTTTCGCGAGCGCTGTACGCGGCGTTCGGAAGTAGCGCCGCCTTCGCGCTGCGAAGAGCGACCGCATCTGCGGCCGCTGCAATCCGCAGCGGGCGATGCGGACCGCGAAGTCGCCTGCTGGCTCTTTCCTACGCAGCCCGGGGACGGCGCGACGGAGCAATCGTCATGAACCAGGAATCAGTTCAAAACTCCCCGGAAGCGAAGCGCGACGCGCAACCGCTGGTCGAAGTCAAGAATCTCAAGGTGTACTTCCCCGTCACGGGCGGCGTCTTTCGTCGGACAGTCGGCCACGTCAAAGCGGTCGACGACGTTTCGCTCAGTCTCGCGCCCGGCAAGCTGGTCTCGGTGGTCGGCGAATCCGGCTGCGGCAAGAGTACGCTGGGCAACGCGATTCTCGGATTGGTTCAGGCGACCGAGGGCGAGATTCGGCTGAACGGCGAAGCCCTGGACATTCGTCAACGATCGAGCTGGCAGAGCTTTCGCAAAGACTTCCAGATTATCTTTCAGGACCCCTACACATCGCTCAACCCGCGGCATACGATTTACGAAATCGTTTCCGAACCGCTGTTGGTTCACGGACTGTGCGATAAGAAGTCGGCACGCGACGCCGTCGCCGCCCTTTTGAGCAAAGTGGGGCTTTCGCCGGACTATATGAACCGCTATCCGCACGCGTTCTCGGGCGGACAGCGCCAGCGCATCAATATCGCGCGGGCGATCGGGCTGCGGCCGAAAGCGATCGTCGCCGACGAAATCGTCGCGGCCCTGGACGTTTCGATCCAGGCGCAAATTATCAACCTGCTGATGGAACTCAAAGACGAACTGGGTCTGTCGCTGCTTTTTATTTCGCACGATCTATCGCTCGTGCGCAGCATCAGCGACGAAGTGAACGTGATGTATCTGGGACGCATCGCCGAAGCGGCCGAAGCCGACGCGCTCTTTCAAAGCCCGCGCCATCCCTACACGCGCGCGCTGCTGAATTCGATTCCGACTCTCGACCGAAACCGCCGGCCCGCGCTGCTCGAAGGCGAAGTACCGAGTCCCGTCAATCCTCCGTCGGGTTGTGCCTTTCACACCCGCTGTCCGGGCGTACAGGAACGCTGCCGGCTGGAACGACCGGACCTGGTTCGCGCCACTGGCGCCCAGGGCGATGATGCGACAAGCCATGCAGGCGAAGGTCGCGCCGCAGCCTGCTGGTTTCCTCTGGATTGAAATCGCGCCCGGCCCGGGCCGGGATTTGCGCCCGACCGCCTTAATTTTCGCATTCGCCGGTTCGATGATATAATATGAACCGCTTCGCCCGCACTCTTTCCAAAATTCGCGCCCGCAAGTCCGGACGCCGCGACGCCTTCGCCGCCGTCCGCATGCGAAACGGGACGCTGATTCTCGCCGGTACGCTGATTTTCGCGGGGGCGCCAATTCTTTCGGGGGCGCTGCATTTGCCAGGATCGTTTCACTTCTCGGGCGCGCCGGTATTCGCCCGGGCGATTCAAACCGGAGTCCAGGAACGCCGGGTCACGCGCTACGACGGCAAGGGCATCGTGCAGCTGGCCCAAAAATATCTCGGCACCCCGTATCGTTACGGCGGCAACAGCCCGGCGGGATTCGACTGCTCTGGATTCACCAGCTATGTTTACAAAAAGGCCGGCTATCGCCTGCCCCGCGCGACGACCGCCCAGTACGGCAAAATGAACCCCGTGCGGGCGCCGCAGGTCGGCGATCTGGTCTTCTTTCGCACTTCGGGGAAGCGCATCTCCCACGTCGGCATTTACGTCGGGAATTATCAGTTCATACACGCGCCGAGCAGCGGCAAGACCGTCAGCTACGCCGATATTCGCAATTCGTACTGGAAGCCGCGCTACGCGGGTTCGCGCACCATCTTTCGCCGCGCCCGATAATCGTCTCGCGCTGAACTCGAGACGCCCGTGCCGGTCACCCCTGCGCGGCCGGGTCTGCGACTCTTCAGCGAACCCGCTCTTCGTGAAATCTACGTTCCAATGACTCGTGGCGCGTAACTATGCGGCGATAGAACGCGAGCGTCAATTCGCGACGGCGTTCCTCGGACAGCCGCCAGTCTCGATCGAATTCAGGAGCCCGCAGCCGCGACGCCAGAGTCGTCAGCGTGATGGCCACGCTCACCGATATATTATAGCTCTGAGTAAAACCGTACTGCGGAAGCCTTAAGGTACAGTCCGCCGCGGCCAGCGCCGCGTCGCTCAAACCCACTTCTTCCGTACCGTAGAGGATCGCGACCGGGCGATCCAGAGGCAGATCGGCGGGGGTATAATTGTGATCGCCGCCGGTTTCAGGCGAGGTCGCGACGATACGATAGCCCTGATCGCGCAGCGCGGCCAGACAGTCACCGGTATTGTCGCGGTCCGCCTCGCGATAGCGACGGAGGTCCAGCCACTTCGAGGAACCCATGGCCACCTGGGGATTCACCCGGTACGCGTTGCGATTTTCTACGATGTGCACGCTCTGCACTCCGTAACATTCGCAGGTTCGCAAGACCGCGCTCGCGTTGTGGGGTTGATAAATATCTTCCAGAACGACCGTGACATAATCCGTGCGCTCCGCGAGAACCTCCGCGATTTTCTCTCGCTTGTTGGCGGTCACGAAGCCGCCCAGATATTCCAGAAGCTCCCGGGACTCAAAATCAGAGCCGGACCGGGATTCGGGCGACGCTTCCGGATTTTCAACGACGGACATCTCTTAGCTGAGCCCCGCTTCCGGGGGGCCTGTCAAGGAAATCTGGTTGCGCACAGGCCTCCGCGCGGGCGATTCCGTTTTGGATGACGCTGCGCGAACGCCTTCAGAATCTCCAGATCGAAATCCCACCGCTCACACCGCCGCTCGCTTCGTACGTGCCCGCAAAACGCCACGGCGACGTGATTTACGTGAGCGGTCAGCTGCCGCTGCTGGACGGCAGTTTGCTGATGACCGGGCCGATGCAGAGCGGTCGCAGCCTGGACGACGCGCAAAACGCCATGGGCCGCTGTTTCTTAAACGGACTGGCGGCCGCGGCTACGGTCGTGGATCTGGATGAATTGCAGGGCGTGCTCAAGCTGGGAGCCTACGTGGCGTCGGAGCCGGACTTTGCCGATCAGCATAAGGTCGCCAACGGCGCCTCGGATCTCGCGCGCGAAATCTTCGGCGATAGCGGAATCCATGCGCGCTTCGCGGTGGGCGTCACTGCCCTGCCGCTCAACGCGACCGTTGAGCTGGAAATTCAATTTCTGCTATAAAGGGGCTTGCCGGCTCCCGCGGAAAAATGATCAGCTTCTCTGAATGCAGTCCACGAGTGAAACCATCTCGCCCGGCCGGCCGCTGGAAGGCCAGCCGGACGAAAAGCCGGGAATCGTCGCCCTCGGGCGCGGCTATCTCCTGACTCTGGCGACCGGCTGGTGGAGCGTGGCCCGGAGCCTGTTGAATTCGGTGCAGAGCGTGGCCGCCGGCTTGAGTCTGATTGAATGGGCCTTCCTGCTGGCATGCCTGGGCGTTATTGCAACAACGCTGCTTTTTCCCTGGATCATTTACAACGTGGATTTGCTGACGCCGGAAGTCGCCGGACGCGGCTCCAATTACCGCCTGCTGTTCTTTCTTCCCGGCCCGCTCGGGATCCTGTTATACGCGATTCACGGTCGCATGCGCCTGCCCTTGTTTTATGCGATCGCCGGTCTCGCCGCAGCGCTCTTCCTGGCGGGAATCCTGTGGGCGAATCCGGTACACACTCTCATGCAGGACGCCCGCGATTATCGCTTTCATCCCGCGCTGTATGCCTACGGCGCCGCACTGGGAATCGCCCTGGCTACGGCCTGGCGTGCGCTGCAGGGCGGCCTCGTCTCACTCGCCGCAGTCCGGGACTATTTGCTGGAACCCCGCAGCCCCGACGAAGACCTCAATTCCTCGCGGACGTCGGAGGCTGGAAGAGTCTGATCCTGTATGAGTGAAGAGGAAATACAAGGACAGAGCCAGCCCGAAGCGAGCGGCGCTCAGCAGGAGTACGATCCCCGGAAACTACTGGCGATTCATCCTCGCGAAGCCGATCGCATCTTCAACTCACAGGGCAGCTACGGCTCAAACGAGCTGACCCCTGATTTTCGCGAACAGATCAAAGCCTTAAGCCAGGTCTACCAGGCGATCCAGCGTTATCTCACCGGCGTCTTTCGCCGCGACGACGTCTTTTATCCCGAAATCGAAGACGTCGCCAAAGACCTCGTCATCTACAAACGCAGTATCAGCGATAAGATTCCGATGCCGACGGATGAGCAGTTGCGCAAGTACTGCATCTGTCTGGCTGCCCAGAGTCCGGCGCTGATCCACGTGCTGCGCGAAGTGGTGCCGGACGGCAAATCCGGCCTGCAGTTTATCAGCCGCTACGTCGCTCCGACCGACAAACACGAAGACAAAGTCCTGGTAGGCTACAAATCGACGATTCAATCGTCGCTCCGTACTCTAAAAGGCATCATCGAAAAAGCCGAGTTCGGCCACGACTACGGTACGCTCTTTCACGGCACCCAGAGCGTTTCCGATTTGCCGCTGCATCTGGGACGGGCGGACCAGGCGCTGCGCGGCATGTACATCGACGAGAAGAGTTTTCAATCCATCTCTTCGGTCGACCTGGGTCACGTACGCAAAGTCAACCAGGAGCTGTACAAGCGGCTTTACCGCCCGCTGCTGATGCAGGCGGTACGCGACCGGCTCTTCGTTTCAATCAGCTGCGACGACGTGCGTAAGGTCGGATTTACGGGGTCGGAAAAGATCTACGACATCGTGCTCTTCGCGAAGACCGGCGAGATTCAAAACCGTTTCGCCTCGATCTGCGCTTATTTGAAACCGCAATATCTGGGCGACTGGTTGAGCGCGGAAGTATACAACGACCTGGCGCGCAAACGCAAGGCCGGCGAATTGAGCGAATCCGAATTCTTCAGCTCGGTGGCTCGCAACGCATATACGAAGCTGGTCGCGCAGAGCGAGCCGCCGCTACGCGAACTTCAGCTGGTCGTCGAGATCATGAAGCTGAGCGAATGGTATCGCCAGTTCGAAAAAAAGCAGGCCAAAGATTCAGAACAAAACGAGCTCAAAGACGTCCTGAATAAAATCAAAGCCTTCGGCGGCGTCTATCGCACCCGTAACAACCGCAGCATCACGATCAGCGAAGACCTGCAGCGCATGATGCTGCGCGGTAAAATTCCCGGCATTCTGGCCTGCACCGAACCTTATATGCGGCCGGACGAGATTACAAACGAGACCGATCTCGAATTATTCGACAATATTCACATCATCTATCGCGACCGCGCGATTACCGCGAAGTCCGTGGAAACCGCGAGCGAGCTCTTCGAAAAAAGCGACGACGTATATCTGTTGCGGGTACTGGAAAATCTCTTTGGAGTTTTCCGCGAGTCGGACGCGCATATCAAGCAGTACCTGGCGCCGGTCTATATCGAGAAGTTGCGCCACGCGATCCGTCGATCGTACGTGCGGCATCTGCCCTGGTGGTCGCGGCTCCTGCTGTTTTTAACCAGCTCCGAAATGAATGACGCCCGGCTCGCCCGCATCCGCCAGGGAATCCAGGCGGAACAGGAGCGACGGCTCGCGCGTATGCGCATTCCTTCCGAAACGAATCAGAAATCGGAAGCGAAGAAAGCCCGCGAAGAAGTGCGCAAACTGGCGCGGCGTCGCGCGGACGACGGCGACGCGGTACAGAAACTGGGCTCAAACGAAAACAAAGTCTTCGAATCGCTGCGCACCGATCTGGACGCCGCCTGGAATCGGGGCGCCATTCCCGTACGGGCCGACGTGGAAAAGATGGCGCGCGACGCGGAACGCGACGACGTGCAAAAGATCCTGGGCATGATCGACGTGGGTGCCGCCTCCGTGCGCGAAATCCTCCGGATTCCCATCAGCGGCTATGAGCACGTATACGCGAATCGCGAATACCTCATGCAGAATCGCGACACGCTCACGGAACGATACCAGGCGCGGGTTGAAAATGAATCGGTCATCATTCATGACAACCGCGAGATGCTCTTGAAAGGGAAGGGCGACGGGAAAGACGAAGTCTATAAGGGCCTGCTCGATTTTCTCAGGTATCGCCTGAAATAGCGGCAGGCAACGGGGCGGTTTGCGGGCGGATCTGCTCGCCAGCGGAGCGCGCTCTATAGTGCTTTCTACAGCGCTCGGACACGCGTTCAGAAAGTCCGGCGAAAGGTTCTCCAGAATATGGCCGGTGGATCGGCCGGCGACCGCTCCTCTGCGGTTCGGGAAGATGCTCGAGAATCTTCCGAATGAGACTCCGAACAAGGATCCATGGAGTCCTCCGAAGACGCGGGAACGTCCGAGAATTGAGAAGCCTGCGGGCGGATTGAAAAGGGACGCCCTGCCGCGGCATCGCCAGGCAAACCAGGCTCCGGGATCTGCACACTGCGGCCCCGACCGGTGCTCAATTCACGCTGCATCTTTTGCAGCGCAAAGCCTCCGCCGGGCCGCGCATGCGGCCAGGAATCAGATCGCATTCGATTGACTCGAACCGATCGGCCAGGATCAGAACTGACTGAGACGAATCAGATTGTCGCGAGTCATATCGCTGACGTTTCCGAATCGATTTCCTTCTTTCACGACTTCGCCGTCGAAGGCCTCAATCAGATACTGGTCGAAGCTTTTTTCCCGATTCACGGCACGAGCGTCCGCGCCTTTGCCGGGAAGGCTGGCACGTTTTCTACGCTGGTAGATGGGGCTCTCTGCTTGTTTTACGATCATCAGGGTCACCTCACATATAATATATGACGGATTCCGGCTCTCAAAGTTTATGTCTCATTGGACATATTACCAGGCTTTTTCGAGCACTGCCACCGTCGATTCAAAAAAAATTATGTCACAAATATAGTTTCATACTACATAGATGACAAGCACAATTTATTCGTTTACCTAAATTTTTATTTAGTTGTTGGGGTCAGCAGCCGCCCAATCGCCCGGATTCCGTGGAATTTCGGCCGCCAGGCGGCTCAGCTCCCTTTCAACGAGGACCACATTACCATCCCGGTGTGACAGAATCCGGGCTTTCTGCCGATATTTGGATTAAATTGGCCGATTTTTTTTCAGCCGGCCGTGAGCCCGAACCCGTGAAAGACCCGAATTTCTTCTATATAGACCAGCCCCGTACGAAAGAATCCGACCGGCGAGGCCGTGGACAGATTCGCCCTGCAGCGGCGCTGCTGGCGGCGCTCAGCCTGTGGGCCTTTCCAGCCGGCCCCGCAGTAACTCAAGAGCTTCCAGAATCCGGGACGAGCGCTCCAATCTCGCAGCCCTCCGCTTCGGGGGCCGGCCAGACCCGGGATGCCGGGAGTCTCCCACAGATGCTGCAGCGCTCCCGGCACGTTGCCCCGGGGGTGAGCGATCGCTGGGATTTCATTGCCTTCGGCGAAGTGGTCGCGGTTCAGAAGGACAAAGGCGCGCTGCGAATTCTCGGGCCCGAACCGCGGACCCTGCGACGCAAATCCACCGCCCAGCTGCGCAAACAGTTTCTGACCGAGATGAAACCGCTCACCCTGCTGGACCGCCAGGGACGGGTCGCCGGCGAATTCCATGCGACCCGGGTGGTGGTCGACCACGGTCAGCGCCCGGACGGGCTGCGCGAAATCGTATTGTACGGTTACTTCCAGCTGGACTCGCGCCAGGGTCTGCGCATACTCTCCGTGGGCTACCAGGCCGGCCTCTATCGCCAGAAAGTGGGCTATCTCCGTCCGTCGTACGACGGGCCGGTCGCGCGATCCAAGCGTACGTTGCGCGAATTTCGTCACCAGGTCGACGGCAAGATCATGACCTATATTCCGGAGAACTTCGTGATCTTCGGCCAGGGCGACAACCCCGCCCTTGACAATTTCAATCCGCAGTTCGACGAACGCCGCGAGCAATTCGTGAAACGGGTGAAGCCCTTTTACATCGATCGCTACGAAGTTACGAACGAAGAGTTCCATCGCTTCGTCGTGCGCACCGGACATCCCATGCCCGCCGCCTGGCGCGAAAGCAATCGTTATCCCGAAGGCACCGGCGAATATCCCATCACCATCGCTTCGTATACCGACGCGATGGCCTACGCGCGCTGGACCGGCAAACGCCTGCCGACGGAATTCGAATGGGAGCTCGCCGCCCGGGGCGGCGTCGCGTTGCTCATCGAGAACGGCGATCCCGACAGCATCTTTCGTCGGCCGCCGGTCTATCCCATCGGCGACAGCTTCGATCCGCAACGCTGCAATACCCTCGAATCCGGACGCGGAGCGCCGCTGCCGGTTTCTCAACTGCGCGATGCCAGTCCTTATAAAGTATTCGGCATGTGCGGCAACGCGCGCGAATGGACCTCGAGCTGGTACGGTCCGTACCCAGGTCATCGATTCGGAAGCAAGCAGGCTGTCGCCGGCAAGATGTTCAAGGTGATCCGCGGCGGAAGTTACGACCAACGCCGGGAATTCGCCCGCGCTGATTTTCGCGATTACGGCGGCTTTCCGGAACTGAACGCGGATCGCAGCGCCGGCTTTCGCCTGGTGGTTCGCCGATGATCTTATTCCGAATCGTCGCCGGTATTTTCTGCGCGGTGTTTTTGCTCTCCGCGGCGGTGCAATACAACGATCCCGACCCCTGGATCTGGATCATCGGTTATCTGTTTCCGGCGGGGCTCGCCTGCGCCGCGGCCTTCGGCCGGATTCGCGAGTCTTTCTGGCCGGCGGCCAGCGGCGCGATCGTCTACTCCGCCCTGAGCTTCTGGATCTTCCCGGGCTGGATTTCCGGCTGGTTCGGCGATGAAGAATTTCGCGAAGCCGGCGGCCTCTTGATCGCCGTCGTCTGGATGGCGATGCTGGCCTGGCGTGCGTATCTCCTGCGCAATAGCTGAGTCGCCGACTACTCCGATAAGGGTCTGGAGGCTGCGCTCAAATTCTACTTGCCAGAGCGCGGAGATTGGCTTCAAACTTCGCTCATGCAGTCTCGCGCCGCTCGCATCGCCACGATCATTCTGGTTTCCACTGTCGTTCTGTGGGGCATAAAGTACTTTCTCTTCGATAGTTCGCCGGTCCCTGAAAGCTCGAACTATTCGCTCGACTTAAACGAAATCCGCGCGCTGGCCCGCAATCAGCCCGGCGCCCTGCCTTTAGAATTGCGTGGCCTTCTGGTCGGCGAAAGCAGTTTCCCGAAAAGCGCGGCGGTGGCGGGCGAAGGCCTGTTCTCCGATCGCGCGCTCGTCTTTACGGCCTACCAGGCGGTGTATCCAGATCGCACGGTGATCATCGACACGGCCCACGACCTGGAGATTCACCAGACGAATTTCGGCGAAAGCGGTTTTCGCCAGAGCGCTTACGACAGCATGCAAAAAGCCATGCGCGAGTCGGCGTTGATCGTCATCACCCACGAACACCTCGACCATATCGGCGGAATCTCGAAATCGCCGCATCTTTCAGAAATCGCTTCGCGTACTCTTTTGATTCGCGACCAGGTGAACGGGCCGACGATCGCTCAGGCCGGCTTTCCGGAAGGCAGTCTTGCGCAATTTCGCGACTTCGACTACGATCGTTTGCATTCGCCCGCTCCCGGACTGGTGCTGATCAAAGCGCCGGGGCACAGCACCGGCAGTCAGATCATCTATCTTAGCCTGGCGAACGGCGACGAGTTTCTATTTCTGGGCGACATCGTATGGCATATGGACGCGATTCGCCGGCTGCGCGGCCGCCCGCGATTCGTAAGCCTGGCGTTTCTCGGCGAGGACCGCGACCAGGTCGCCGCTCAAATTCGCACGCTGCACGAGCTGAGCGCGATGCACGCGGACGCCGCGAACAATCGCCTGCGTTTCGTCGTGGCGCACGACGCCGAGCAATGGAACGAATATCTGGACGCGGGCTTCGTCAAAGAAGGCTTTCGATAAAATCCTGGCGATTGAAATCGCTCGCGACCGCTGCGCTATTCAGATATCAAGCGGGGAAACGATATTCGTAGCAGTCCATGGCCGGCCGCAGATCTTTGAGATACCAGTGGGCGCGATCGCTGAGTTCCGCGGCCAGCGGCGCGGCGATGCGCACCGTGCTTCGATTCTCGGACGCGCGGGCCAGGTGTGAACTCTGGTTGAGCGCGTCGCTGTAAATGCTCGAAGCATCTTCGCGATACACGATCTCGCCGCGGGCCATGCCGATTTGAAGCGTCAGCTGCCCCGGCGTAATCTCTTCGAGCATATAATACATATCGATGAGCGTCTGCATTTCGATCGCCGCAAGCAGCGACGCTTCGCGCTGTTCGCCGGCGAAAGCGAAGAGACACGAATCTTCGCCGCGGCCCCACTGTGCGCCTCCGTAGCGCAAAGCAGTCTCCTGCAAAAGTTGCAGAATGGATTCGATCATTCCGGACAGGCGCGTTTCGCTCTGTCGCGCCGCCACCTGCTCCGGCATCTCCAATTTGATATACACACAGACCGTGTCGTAAGCGCGACCGTCGACATAGGTTTCGGCCGGCGCGGCCGCCTCGGCGATGGGCTCGGCTTCGGGACTCCGCGACATAGCCGGTTCTTCTTCGAAGCTGCGCAGGCGGCTGCGAATTCGGGCGAGCGCCACGGGAAAATTGATCGGCTTGGTGATATAGTCGTCCGCTCCGGAATTAAAGGCCTCGACGATCTGGACGTTCTCGTCGTTCGAGGAGACCATCAACACCGGCAGCGAGGCCGTGGCTTCGGTTTCCCGCAGTCGCCGCAGCACAGCCAGACCGTTGATATCCGGCAGCATGACGTCGAGCAGCACCAGATCAAAGGGACGTTTCTGAACGATTTCGAGCGCGGTTTCGCCGTCTTCGGCGGTCACGCAGTCGAAGCCGCTTTCTTCGAGACGGCGGGTCACCAGATCTCGAATGGCGGGATCATCATCGACCAGAAGAATGCGAGGATGGGCCGAGCTCATAGAGATTGGTCAGTATTATTCCACCGGATAAAATCTGACAGAAAAAAACGTCAGCGCCGGTACTGGAAGGTTCGCATGCTGTCCAGCTCGCCGCCCGGCGCAAAAAAGGCCTGTACCTCGCTCTTCAGAAAAGAATGCGCGGTGGCGGACAGCGCGATACCGTTCTCGTCGCAGATCTCTTTCTCCAGACGAGCCGCTGTGCGCATATCATGGGAATAGATCTGTTGCACTTCCGAATGATACACAGCCGTTCCCGAATGCATACCGATGCGAATCCGCAGTTCGGTCTGCAGACGGCTCTGCTGAATATTGAATACCGGCAAATTGAGCAGCACACCGACCATTGCGACCGCCGCCTGGTTGACCGCGTCCGCTCCCTGAAACACCGCACGACCGCCGTCTCCGTGCCAGCTCCACAAACGCCCGTTCCAGAGTTCGGTGTATTTCCGCACGTAATTGCGAAAACGATTCAATGTCTGCTCAACCTCGGGAGATCCGGAGGCATCGGCCAGTGCTGTGCTGCGAACCACGTCCACGCTGGCGAAACACAAACGATACTCGCGGCCTTCGAGCATATAACCCCAGTCATCGGTGACGTTTACGTTCTGATCTTTTACGAACTGGCGCAGCCCCGAATCGAAGACCCAATCCTCCCGGGCGAGCAATTCCAGAACGCGCTCGCGTCCCCGGGTTAGATTTTCGTTTAAGAATACGTGCGCGACGAAACGCAGGAGCTCCTTATCGGATTCGAAATAATCGAGCACGCATTGCGCCGCCACCTGGCCGGGGATGCGGATCTGCTCGCCGAAACCGCTCAACTCATGCAAACGAAAATCAGGATCCACCTCCTGACCCAGTTCGTCGATGCGGTCGGAGGTTAATGACTGGCTCAGGAGTTCAAGAATCGCTTTGCGGGTGCTCTTGTTCACGAAGTTTCGTCGTTGCAGGGCGCAGCGTCTTCGTCCATTAAAAAAACCCGGTCCGGAATGGTTGCCGCCTGGCAAGCATCCGTTCAACTGGACCGGAACGATGCCTCGAATATTCGGACGTTTCATTCCATATCCCGCGCCAGGCGCCGCACTGCGATCGGCGGCCGTGTATCGATTGAGCTGTATGCTGGTGATCACCCTGTTCGCCGCGGGAGGCTGCAGCTCGCGCACTCTGCGGCTTCGATCGCAAATCGGCGTAGATCATCCCGCGTTTCCGGCCACTGTGGCCGGCATCAGCGGGCGCGCCTTTTCCCGAAACAACCGCGTCGATTTTGTGAGCAGAGGGGAGGAGACCTTCGAACGCCTCTTCGCCATGATCGATCAGGCGCGCCATTCAATTAACATGGAGCTTTATATTTATAATACGGACGAGACCGGCGACTTGCTTGCGGATAAACTGATCGCGAAGGCCCGGTCCGGCGTCGAAGTCCGTCTGCTGATCGACGCTGTCGGCGGTTTCTATTTCGAAGACGAAACCGCCGAAAGACTGGAGGCGGGCGGCGTTCAGGTCTTGCTGTATAACCCGTGGAACAACTTCGATATGTGGCACTATCGCATTCGTACGCACCGGCGGGTTGTGGTCGTCGACGGCCGTCTGGGTATGCTGGGCGGCTTCGCCGTAACCGACTGGTGGCGCGAACCGTACGCATTCAACAGCTATCCAGTGTACGATCTGCAGGCGTATGTCGAAGGCGACGTCGTCGCACAGCTTCAGTCCGTATTCCTGGAAAACTGGAAGCAGGTTTCCGACGAGGTCCTGACGGGTCCGAAATTTTTTCCGGCCGTGGACTGGACGAATGCATCGGGAAGGTCCGGGACGACTACAGCAGGCGATAGCGACGCCGGAGTGTTCGCCATGAGCTCCGGCAGCAGCCCGCACCGCGAATTGCCGCACGAAAGCACAAGCAGTATCTATGAGAATTATCTCTTCGCTATCGGTTCCGCCCGGAGCCGCATTCGTATATTCACGCCGTTTTTCGTTCCGGACCAGCCGCTGGTCGACGCACTGACGGCCGCCGCGGGTCGCGGAGTCGACGTGCGTATCATTATTCCGAACGAACGCTTCGTGCTCGAATCTCCCACGTACTACGCGGGTCACAACTATTATGAAGAGCTGTTGGAAAGCGGTGTGCGAATATATCATTTCGAAGCGGGGTTGCTGCACAGCAAAGGCGCGATCTTCGACGATCTATACGGAATCATCGGCTCCACAAATTTCGATCAGCGCAGCTTCAAGATCAATTTCGAAAACGATCTGCATGTATACGACGCGGCGGCGGCCGGCCAGCTCGTCGTCTTGTACGATTTTTACGAGCGCAACAGTACCGAGTTGAGCCTGCGAAAATTTCGCGAGCGCGGACTGTGGGTCCGTTCTCAGGAGTGCCTCTGGCGTCCGTTGGAACACGAGTTCTGAAAGAATATGAAGAGCATTCTGAATCAGGGCCGCCCCGAATTATGGCCGCCTAAAATTGCTTGATCTTTCCTCTGGCCGCGGCTGACATTCAGCATGGCCTATACCCCGTCCCGTTCCTCCCGGTCCATGTTGCGCCGCTTCGAATCCCTGGGCAAAGCGAAGTCGCTGATTCGACCGGAGTACAAATCGGTGCTGGAGTATATCATCGACGGACTGTGCCTGGCCGCTCTGCCGCTCGTCGGCTTTTTTTGGTACGATACAGGCTGGCGACCCGCCGCGGCGCTGGCAGGCGGCATCGTCATCCTCTGGAGCATTCGCGAATTATTCGTGCAGGACGATCATGCCCTGGTGCGGATCTACGGTCCGGCCGGCCGCCTGCGTTTCGTTTTCGAAAAAGTCTTTCGCGATAAATATTTACAGTACTTCAACGAAACGAATACCGACGGCCGTCCCATTCCCCGCATCGTCCGCGACTACGTATACCAAAAAGCGCACGATGTAAAATCGGTGGCGAGCTTCGGCACCGAACTCGACAATTTCGACCGCGACAATACGATTGGCGCGCGAATTTTACACCGCAATTTCGGCGGCCTGCCGGCGACCGGGTCCGCCGGCTACGGCTTTGAAATCGGCGCGGCCCGCGGCGACGTGCGCCCTTTCGCCGTAAAAAACTCCCTGAATATTTCGGCCATGAGCTATGGCTCGATCAACTACAAATCCGCCGAAGCCCTCGGGCTCGGCGCGCGCGACGTGGCCTACGTGAATACCGGAGAAGGCGGCTGCGGCCCCCACAGCATCGGCGGGGGCGACGTCGTTTTCCAGATCGGCACCGGTAAATTCGGAGTCGGCGACGTGCAGAGCCTGCCGGACGGCACGGAGACCCGCGTCCTGAATCGCCAGTTGTTAAAGGATCTCGTTTCGCAACACTCAACGATTCGTATGATTCAACTAAAGCTTTCTCAGGGCGCGAAACCGGGCATGGGCGGCCATTTGCCCGGCAGCAAAGTTACGCCGGAGGTCGCCGCGGTCCGCAAAGTCGCGGTCGGCAAAACGATTATCAGCCCGCCCATTCACGCGGAGATTCTGGCCGCGACGCCGAAAGAATCCGTTGCGAAGCTGCTCGATTTCGTTGAAGAGATTCGCACGCTGACCGAATTGCCGGTGGGAATCAAACTGTGCGTCGGCCGCATTGAAGAGCTGGATCTCCTGGTCGAGGCGATGCAGGCGAGCGGCAAAGGCCCCGACGCGATTCAACTCGACGGATCCGACGGCGGCACCGGGGCGGGGCACAATCTGTTCTTGAATTACGTGGGCTACGGAACAGCCATCGAAACGACGGCGTACCTGGACGGCAAACTAAAGGCCGCGGGCATTCGCGATCGTGTTTCGCTTTCGGCTTCCGGAAAGATATTCACGCCGGCTCACGCGGCCCTGGCCTTCGCGGCCGGAGCGGATACCATCGACACGGCGCGCGGCGCGATGCTCGCCCTGGGCTGCATCCAATCGCTGAAGTGCCATACGAACGAATGTCCGACCGGCATCGCCACGAACAGCGTATGGCGCAGTCACGGCATTAATATTCCGGAGAAGGCCACGCGGATCCATCATTATCTCGCAGGCTTTCATCAGGATCTGCTGCAGATTACCCGCGTGCTGGGGCACAGCGATCCCCGCGACATCGTTCCCGCGGACCTGCGTTACCTGGGCGACAATCACTTCGAAGACGATCCCGGGGGGCCGCGCATTCCCGCCTGGCAGGGATGATTCCCGCGAACGCAATCCACGCCCTTTAATGAATCGCAGCCGGGGATTCGCCGCGGCGATCCGGATCGCGGGCTTTCGTTCATTTTCCGGTTGCGCTGAACCGCCGCGTCCAAAAGCTCTCCAGAACCGCGACGCACCCGCACAGGCGACTGCGATCCGCGGCGGCGCAATTATATGGATATATTCGACGAATCACTTGAGCTGCACAAAAAGCTGCGCGGCAAATTCGAAACCGTTCCCAAAGCGAGCATCGAAAGTCAGAAGGACCTCGCACTGATGTACAGCCCGGGCGTCGCGCGCATCAGCGAAGTGCTGGCAAGCGAACCCGAACGCGCGTCGGAACTCACAATCAAAAGCAACTGCGTGGCCATTGTCAGCGACGGTTCGGCCGTTCTCGGTCTGGGCAACATCGGCCCGTACGGCGCCATTCCGGTAATGGAAGGCAAGGCGGTGCTTTTCAAGCAATACGCGGGCGTCGACGCCTTTCCGATTTGCGTGCGGACCCAGGACACCGAAGACATCATCAAACTGGTCCGAAATATTTCGCCGGTCTTCGCGGGAGTGAATCTCGAAGACATCGCCGCGCCGCGCTGCTTCGAAATTGAAGAGCGATTACAAGACCTGGGCATCCCGGTGTTCCACGACGACCAGCACGGCACCGCCATCGTCACCGTGGCGGCGATGATCAACGCCGCGAAGCTCGCCGGTAAAAAAATGACCGATCTGAAAGTCGTCATCAACGGCGCCGGCGCGGCGGGCACCGCGATCGCGAAGATGTTGCTATGCGTCGGCTTCGATCCGAAGGTTTGCGAGCCGGTCAAAGAAGTCCTGATCTGCGACAGCAAGGCGATCATCTCGCGTAATCGCGAAGACATTAAGTCAAACGCGTATAAAGTTAAGCTTTCGCTAATCACGAATCACGGGAATATCGACGGCGAACTGAAGGATGCTTTGAAAGACGCCGACGTTTTCGTGGGTGTGAGCGTCGCCGGAGCCGTCACCCCCGATATGGTGCGCAGCATGGCCGAGAAACCCGTCATCCTGGCCATGGCCAATCCGACCCCCGAGATCATGCCCGACCAGGCCTTCAAAGCGGGCGCTTTCGTCGTCGGCACCGGACGCAGCGATTTTCCGAATCAGGTGAACAACGTGCTCGCCTATCCAGGCATCTTTCGCGGCGCCATCGACGCCGGGGCCCGACGCATTACCGAAGAGATGAAGCTGGCCGCAGCCCGGGCCCTCGCCGACGCCACGGAGAATCCGGAGCCCGGCCGCGTAATACCGTCCGTCATGGAAGAAGGCGTCGCCGCGAAAGTGGCGAAGGCCGTGGCGGACTGCTGGGCCAATCGCAAAGGCTGACGTTGCGCTAACAGTCCAGGCTCAGCGCCCAAACATAAGCCAGGCGACGTCTACGATTCATTCGACAGCTAATTTTGTAACGAAAGCCGACGCTTCGGGTCTAATCGGTAATGATGCAGTCGGCGGAACCCTCGCAGTTGCCTGGCGCCCGACGCACGCTCGTATTCGCGGGAAGCGTCTTATGCGTATTGTTTCTAATCGTGGGCGCGCTCGCGTATAAGTCTTACAACGCCACCATCGTCGAAAAAAAGGCATCGATCGGACGGGAGCTCACGGCGATCGCCACCACCGGCGCGGCCACAATCGACGGCAATCGCTTCAACCGCATCTTCGCCGGAACGAATCAGAACCCGCAAAGCTGGGAAGGCCTAAGCGCAAGCGCGGACTTCGCGATCGTACAGGCGAAGCTGCGGCGCATCATCGCATCGCAGTCCGCGCTGGATTTCAGCGAACAGAACGTCTATACATTCGTACCGGACGGCGAATTCACAAAACCCCCCGCAGGAGCAGAGAACGATACCCCGATCGCTGACGAAGCGCCGGTTCCGGGCTTACGCTGGGCAGTAATGACTCACGAACGCACCTTTACGGGCGAAGAGTATGCTCCGCGTCCCGAAATGCTCCCTGTATTACGGGGCGAATCCTCGGCGGCGAGTACGGGCGTTTATTTTTCGGTCGTTTCGAATCACGAATGGATTTCGGCGTTCGCGCCGATCAAAGATTCCCGGGGGCGAATCGTCGGTCTGCTGGAAGTGGCCTGGGACGTGGAACACGTATTACAGCGCACCCGCGCCGCCGCGAATCGCAGCCTGCTGAGAATCGCCGGCATCGTATTGCTCGGGCTGGTCGCGGCGGCGGCTTTCAGCCGGGTCGTGTGGGTGCTGCGCAAAACCAATCGTCGCCTGGGCGAAGAAATAGCCGAGCGGGTCCGCGCCGAAGAACAAATCCAGTACAACGCATTTTACGACCGACTCACTGCTCTGCCCAATCGCGCGCTGTTCATCGATCGCCTGAACAGCCTGATCCGGCTTTCGCGTTACTCCGGCACCGCGGGCTTCGCGGTCGTGCATCTGGATCTCGACCGCTTCCAGCGAATCAACGCCAGCATGGGACACGAAGGCGGCGATACGCTGTTGCGGGCTATCGCGGCGCGGCTGCAGAAGAGTCTGCGTTCGGGCGATACCCTGGCTCGACCCGAAGCGGACGAGTTCTGGATTTTGCTGGTGGAAGTCGAATCCGTCACCGAAGCGCAGCAACTCGTAGACCGGCTCCTGGCCGGATTCGGCGAATCCTTCGCGATCGAAGGCCACGAAATCTTCGTCACCGCCGCTGCGGGCATCGCCTTCGGCTCGTCGCATTACGTCAGCGCCCACGAAATCATTCAAGACGCGCAGGCCGCGTTGCGCGAGTTACCGGCCGGGGCGCACAGTCGCAGCAATTTCAGCGACCGCGACGCGCACCTGCGCGCGCGCGAAATGCTCGCGCTCGAAACGGATATGCGCCGGGGCCTGGCCCGCGGAGAATTTCAGGTATATTATCAACCGATCATTGAACCGGCGCGGCCGCGCGAAAAGAACGGCGACGCCCGGTCGCCGCAAAGCGCCTACGGGGCCCTGCACTCGCCTGCTCTGGATATCGCCAGCGGCGATGCTCTCGAACGCGGCTACCGCCTGGAAGGCTTCGAAGCCCTGATCCGCTGGAATCACCCCGAACGCGGCATGGTCAGCCCGGGCGAGTTTATCCCGATGGCGGAAGATACCGGCCTGATCGAAGACATCGGCGAATTCGTTTTGAATACAGTGTGCGGGCAGATCTGGACCTGGCAACAGATGGGGCTGCCCTATTTTTTCGTTTCGGTGAATCTGGCTCCGCGCCAGCTGCGGCAACCCCACTTCGCCGAAACGCTCGATGGATTGATCAAAAACTACGCGATCGATCCCCGGCGCCTGGAGCTGGAAATCACCGAGTCGAGCGCGATGACCATGGAGGATCCGGAGTATCTGATCCAGCTCTTCCAGCGCTTGCGCAATCCCGGCGTGCGACTGGCCATCGACGATTTCGGCACCGGCTATTCGTCTTTAAGTTATCTCAAGCGACTGCCCGTCGATACCGTTAAGATCGATCGCTCGTTCATACAGGACTTGCCGGGAGACACCGAGAGCGGCGAAATCACGCGCACGATCATCGCCCTCGCGCATAATCTGCGACTCGACGTCACAGCGGAAGGCGTGGAAACCGCGGAGCAGCTGGATTTTTTACAGCGCTACGCCTGCGATCGCTTTCAGGGGTATTATTTTTCGAAACCGATGCCGGTGGATCTGGCTTCCGAATTTCTTTCGCGGCCGATCGTGGCGGGCGCCTGATTCGCCTGCGACGATCGGGCGGGGTGTGCGACACCGATCGTTTCGCTCCGGGGGCCTGCAGTGTGTCCGGTGACTTCGACGAACTCAGACGCCTGTGCGGCGCACGAGCCAGACGGCCTGTTCGAGATGCGGCGTATGCGGAAAGCAATCGGCCAGCACAGCGTACTTCGCCTGGTAGGCCAGCGCCAGCTCCTCTAAATCGCGCAGCTGGCTGTGCGGATTACACGAGATATACAGCATGGCCGGCGCCGGTCTGTGTTTTAGCAACGCTTCCCGCACCGCGGGGCTCAATCCCGCGCGGGGCGGATCCAGCACAATCAGGCGCGCGGCTTCGCTCAGAAAATCCGCCGGCGGCGAATTCAAATCGACGGCCGCGAAATCGATTTGCGGCTGCGTAATGCCCGCTGATTCAAAATTAGCAGGCGCCCGCTCGACCGCCGAAACCGTGCTTTCGTACCCTCGAATCCGCGCAAAGGCGTCAGGAAACCAGCCGGCCAGAATCGCCGAAAGTACACCCGCCCCCGAATACAAATCCACGAGCAGGCTTTCCCCCCCGGAAGCATGCTCAGCGCCGGACGAATCTTCGGCCAGCTCCGCCGTCAGCCACGGCCGCGCCGAGGCGAGCAAACGATCGAAGGCCGGCGGATTGGGTTGAAAGAACGCATCGCAGGGCACTTCGAACTCCAGATCGCCCAGGCGCTCGCGTAAACCGGCGCGGCCAAGCAACACGCGGCCGCCCGGCGGATTCGAAAGCTCAGCTTCGATCGTTTCGGTCGCGCTTTCGATCAAACTGTATTCGAATAACGGCGATGCTTCGTCTTCGCGAACGGCGGCGAGTTCGTTCTGCAACGCGTCGCGAAAGAACCGATAAGCCGGCAGCTCGCGCGCGGGCGCGTGCACGGTCAGGATGATCGCGCCGGATCGGTCCCCCTGCCGGATGGTGATATATTTCAAAGCGCCGGAATGATCCGCGCGGTTATAAGCGGCTCCCGCATGCTCCGGCGTGGCCAGCAGTCGGCGGCAGAGCGCGAGCGCGGTATTCGCGCCCGGGCGCTGAATGGCGCAATCCTCGATATCCACGAAATTCGCGAAGTCGCCCGCCGGACGCAGACCGCAGTCAGCGCCGTTGACGACGAAATCCATGCGGTTGCGATAGTTGCGGATCTCCGGCGCCGGCAGCAGTTCCGGATCAGTGCCGGTCAGCGCGCGCATTTTTTCGCGCACAGGATTGCACTTCGTCTTTAATTGAAAATCATAAGCGAGATGCTGGGCACGGCAGCCTCCGCAGCGACCGTGATACGGACAGAAGGGGTCCGACAGCGCCAGCTCCGGAGGGTAAGAATCCGCGGTTTCGATGTGCAAAACCTTGAAGCGCTCGTGCTTCGGGCCCCGGAAGCGAAATTGAAACTGAACCAGATCGCCGGGGAGCGTGAAAGGCACCCGAAAGATCTTGCGTTTAAATTCGAATTCCCCTTCAAATCTTTCGTTTATGCGGTCAATCGGCAGCGCCATAATGCGAATCAGCGGTTAAATCCAGGGTCTCCGGGGACGATGATAATAAACAGCGCCCCGCTGCACACTCAATTCGATGGAAATCTTATTACTCACATTGCTGGGAGCCCTGACGGTAGGGGTTGGCCTCTGGGCGGCCTCAGGCGATAAGAAACCCACCGATGGTCAGCCGCCCGCCGGCGCTCCGGGAAGCGATCCGTTCGCCGGCGGAGATGAAGCCGGCGCCGGCCCGCGATCGAGCCCGGGGCTGCCCGGCGCCGGAACCGCAGCCGACGCCCCGGACGCGGGCAAGGCGGTGGTCCTCGGCCAGCCCCCGGCCGGTCAGGCCCTCGAAGACCTCCAGAAAACTCTGAACCGGATTCCGTCGCCGGTGACCGGCAAGGTCGTCCCGGGCGAAGAAGGTCAGCCGCCGGCGCGTCAAAAGTCGCCCGGCAAACAGCGGCCGCTCCAGGTCACCTACTCTACTGACGATCTCATCGCGCGGTCGTCGCGGCATGCCTATCACCGGCGAGCGCTGGCGAACGCCGAAACCCTGGTCGAGCGCCAGAAGGGCGAAGAGGCTCTGGCGATCTTTGAACGGGTCCAGCATCGCGTGCCCGACGACGAGATCAACGCGAAGATCCAGCAAAATATTGAGGATATCAAACGCTGGTTGTCCGGCACGGATCTCGAAGACGAAGAGACGATCAAATTCCCTGAGATCATTATTCCCCTGACCACTCAGGCTATCGCCCTTGAGAACCTCTCCGAGGGTCTGCGCAATATTTCAGAAGGGATCGTGCAGCAGCTGGCCAGCGCTTTCGCGGGAGCGCCCGCAGCCGGATCTCCGGGGCCGGCAAGCCCCGGCGCGCCTGCGGCTCCGGGCGCACCGGCCCCGGCCGGGAGCCCCGCTCCCCCAGGCGCCGCAGCACCTGCCCCCGCCGGCACGGTTGCCCCCGCTTCTTCCCCCGCGAGCGCTCCGGCCGGCGAATACCCCGGCGGTGCGCCCGAGGCCCGCGGACCTGCCGGCCCCGGCACGCCGGCTTCAGGGGGCACGACGCTCACCGGCCCGGTCACCGCCACCGGTCCGGTAACAGTCGGAACCGCGCCAGCCGGAACAGTTTCCGCTCCAGCCGGTCCCGCAGGGGCACCCACAGCTTTCGGAGGAACGGCCCCGGGCCGCGGAATGCTACCCGGCGCCGGTCCAGGCGCTCCAATCGCGCTGGCATCCGGTCCCGGCGGTGCCACCGTTCCGGCGATTGGCGAGATCACTTCGGTCGGCGGTGGCGAGCCCGGATCCGAGCTGGCGTACGCGGAACCCGAAACGGAATCAGCGTATCCGCCTGGATTCGAATTCGACGAACACGGCAATCTGCTGACGGACGGCTGGACCGACGAAGATTTCGATCGCGAATGGGAAAAATTCAAGAATCTGCCGCTCAAAGACCGCCGCAGCGGAATCGAACGGCGGCAGACGGCGGACCGCCGGCGCACCCTCGACCCGCGTCGCCGCGACCGGCGTTCGGGCGAAGATCGCCGAAAGCGCGATCTCTTTAAAGAACGCGAAGACTTTCTGCGCAAGCTGGCGCGCCACAAAGAACGCAAGAAGCAGCTCGAAGAGCTTCGCAAGAAAAAGGAAGAAGAGCCGAAACCCAAAGACCGGGTGCCCATGCATGCGCAGCTGGCAGCGCTCAAACCCGAAACGCTCAAACTGGAGCACGCCGAGCCGAATCTGCCGCGACTGGATCTGCCGCACTCGGTCCCGCTGGACGAACTCGACGCGCCGGAACTCCCGAAGCTGGACCTGCCCACTTCGGAACCTCTGCACGAGCCCGAACCAGAACCGGAACCCGAGCCCGAAATAGAACCTGAGCCTGAACCGGAACCTGAGGCGGAGCCCGAACCAGAGCCGGAACAGAAAGCCGCACCCGAGCCGGAAGCGCCGGCCGCGCCCGAACCAGAAGCCGCTCCACCAGCAGTATCGGAGCCGGCCCCCGCGCAGCCGGCCGCATTCACCCAAACCGAGATCGTCGGTCCGGAACTGCGATCGGTGGGCATGCCGTCCGCGGACGATCCCTTTATTCCCGAGTCAGCCCAGGTGGGCGCCGGCGAAGGCGGCGGCCCGCCGGATACTCCGGAGTTCGGCGAAGGAGTGGAAGACGCGCCGGAAATTCCCGACCTCGAAGAGACGGACGAAAACAAACCGCCGCCACAGGAAATCAGCGGTGTGCTCGAACTCAAGCCGCCCGATCAGGACGACGCGCCGTTCTTAACGCTGACCTATGACTTCAGCAAGATCCCGGACTCCTTTAAGCTGAGCCAGGATTACCATACGATGGAATACGCGTACTATAAATACAAGCCGATGCTGATCAAAGCGCAGCAGTTCACCCGCCGCAAGATGCTGAAGAACGCGCTGAACTATTATCGCGTGATCAAGTCGCAGAATATCCCGCCGGAGTTCAAGCGCATGATCAACCGCAATATCAACGACATTACCGAGTATCTCGAAAAATTCCTCATGCGCCGAAGCTGACGCAGCAGGTCAGCAGCCACAAAGTGGCTGCGAGCTCTGCCGAAGGCAGAGGCAGACGGGCGGTCTGTGCCCTGAATTCTGCGAATTGCCCCGATAAGCCAGCGTCCGGGCCGAAGCAGACGAGCATTGCATAACGAATGACCGCAACTCCTGCGGACCGTAGCATTCGTCCGATGCCAGATCACGAATTATGTCACATAGATTCGATCGTCCCGAGCTTTTCGAATCTATTCTGTTTCGGCCCGTTTCCGCTTTCTTTACCCGGCAAGACCCCGGATTAGCGGCTTGACACCAGACGCCCTTTCCCTGTACTGACTCTCTGTTTTTATAGAACAATAGGATTCCAACAAATGTACGCATTTATTCGGCTGGGCGGACATCAGCACAAAGTAGAAAAAGATCAGGTGATCGTAAGCGACCTGACGGGTCACGAACCCGGCTCTGAATTCAGCTGCACGGACGTGCTGTCCGTGGTCAACGGCGGCGACCTGAAGCTGGGCAAGCCCACCGTTGACGGCGCTCAGGTGAAACTGAAGGTCCTCGAGAATCTGCGCGCGCCCAAAATTCGCGGCTTCAAGTACAAGCGCCGCAAAGGCTATCGGAGAACCTGGGGCCATCGTCAGAATCTGCAAAAATTGCAGGTCGTGGCGATCGAAGGCTGATCCAGTAGAACGGCGGGCCGGCCGCAAAGTCGCCGGTCGCTGAAACGGGCGTACGGTTCGAATTCATGATTCGGATTCGCATCGAAAGCCAGGCTCCCCGAACGGTCGCTCTCCGGGTCGAGGGGCATGCGGGTCTGGCCGCCAGAGGCCAGGACATTTTATGCGCGGCGGTGTCCGTGCTGAGCGAGAACCTGGGCGGGGGCTTAAACCTGCTGCTCAAGGCGCCGGCGAAGATCGCAACCGAGAACGGCTTCTATCGGGTCGAGCTGCCGCTGAAAGAGACGAGCGACGCGAGCGAGCTCCTCTTCCAGTCGGCGATTCTGGGACTGCGAGTTCTGGCGGAACAGTATCCGGATCGCATCCAGATCGAACAGACAGAGATTTGAAATTTTATTTATAACGACTGATTTCGACACTAAGATCGAACAGAATACATTCAGGACGACTCAGGCATGGCACATAAAAAAGGCGGCGGCTCTACAAAGAACGGACGGGATTCCCAGTCCAAACGACTCGGCGTAAAACGTTACGGCGGACAGCCGGTTCTGGCGGGCACCATCATTCTGCGCCAGCGCGGCACCAAAATCCATCCCGGTAATTTCGTGGGCGTCGGACGCGATCACACCCTCTTCGCACTGCGCGACGGCACCGTTCAATTCGAACACATCGACCGCAAAAAACAAAAAGTAAGCATCGTTCCCGCGGCCGCCGAAGCGTAAGCACGGCTCCGGTCGCGCGCTTGCAGGCTGCGACCGAATCATCGGACTCGCTTGAGCCGTGAGCTAAGCGCGAGCTTGAGTGAGTATGAGCTGTGAGGTTCGTCGATGAAATCAATATCCAGGTCCGCGCCGGTCACGGCGGGGCCGGATGCGTAAGCTTCATTCGCGAGAAGTTTCGCGAATTCGGCGGACCCGACGGCGGCGACGGCGGTAAAGGCGGCGCAGTCCGCGTTCGCAGCCATTCCTCGTTACAAACGCTCGGCGCTCTCTTAAAGACCCACCTCTACGCCGCACCCGACGGCGAACGCGGCCGGGCCCGGCAACAAACCGGAGCGAACGGCCAGGATCTCATTATTCATGTGCCGGTCGGCACCGAAATCTTCGACCAGACGACCGGCGAAAAGCTGGCGGATTTAGATCGCTACGATTCCGAGTACGTCGCCGCCGAAGGCGGCATCGGCGGCCTGGGCAACCAGCACTTCGCGACTTCGGTCAACCAGACTCCGACCCACGCCCAACCCGGAATGCCCGGCCAGGAGCTGGAGCTGCACCTACGCTTGAAACTGCTGGCGGACGTGGGTCTGGTGGGGCTGCCGAACGCCGGCAAATCAACGCTGCTTGCGGCGGTCACGCGCCACCAGCCGAAGATCGCGGACTACGCTTTTACCACGCTCACGCCGAATCTGGGCATCGTCGAAAACGACGCGCATCGGCGCCTCATTCTCGCGGACATCCCCGGCATCATCGAAGGAGCGAGCAAGGGTCACGGATTGGGCCTCGCTTTCTTGCGGCACATCGAACGGGTGCGCTTGATCGTGTACGTGATCGACGGCGCGAATCTGGAACCGCTCGAAGAGATTCGCCTGCTCAAGAGCGAGCTGGAATCATACAGCCCGGAGCTGCTGCGGCACCCGGCGCTGATTGTCATTAACAAGATCGATCAGATGAGTTACGATCTGGAATTCGCGCGCGAATCGGTGGAACAGTTGCGTCGCCCGGAGCTGTGGCCGGAAACCCCCGGGCATATTCCAGAGATCGTTTATATGTCCGCGAAAGAGAATCGCGGCACAGAAGAATTTATCGCGCGCTTGTTCGAAGCCTTCCCGGAAGCGACCCTGGCCGAAGCGGTGCTCTTAGAAGACGATGCGGATAGCCGAGTCGCTGCCACCCCTCAATCGAATGCACCGACCGCCGATTCGCGGACGCCGGCCGAAGCGGGCTCGATCGCCAGACAACCCCAACCCGGTGAGATTCGCGGTCCGCTGGCGGCGGACGTCGAAGAAACGGCGCCCGGTCTGTTCACGCACAAACTGCCGGAAGGCGAGCGGGGGAACATTTGATTCGCGCGCGTTACCTGGAGCAGGGCCGCATTCGGCGAGTCGTGATTAAGGTCGGCACCAGTCTGATCAGCGATCCCGAAGCCACGGACGGCGTGAACCACGCCATGATTCGCAAGCTGCGCGACGAAGTGCTCTTTCTTAAGGAACGCGGCGTCGACGCCATGCTGGTATCCAGCGGCGCGGTGGGTACCGGTCGCCACGTACTGAAGGCCTACGGACTGCATCTGCAGAGCGAACCCACCCTGACCCGGCGACAGGCGCTCTCAGCGGTAGGTCAGAGCCGCATCGTTTCGCAGTACGCCGAAGCCTTTGCCGAAGCCCGCATTCCCGTGGCGCAGCTCTTGATCACCGCCCGCGATTTTCGCGACCGGCGGGCCTATTTGAACATCGGTCATACCATCCAGGAGTTGCGCAAGATGGGCGCTCTGGCGGTCATCAACGAAAACGATACAGTCTCGACGGACGAATTGCAATTCGGCGACAACGACCTGTTGAGCGCAGTCGTCGCGGCGCTCTTCCACGCGGACCTGTTGATGATCCTGACCAGCGTGGAAGGCTTTTTATTAAACGGCGAGCGGGTTCCGGAACTCGACCGAATCACGGCCGAACATCGCGCGGCGGCGGGCGGTCCGGAAGGGCCAGGGCGCGGCGGCATGAGTACAAAGATCCGCGCCGGCGAATTGTGCAGTAAAAGCGGGGGGGCTCTGGCGATTCTACCCGGCGACCATCCCGCGCCGCTGCGCGCTTTCCTGAACGGCGAAGACGTGGGCACCTTTATTCATGTACCGACGGCGAAACCGCTCAGCGCGCGCAAGCAATGGCTGCTCTTCGCCCGGGCCGAAGGCGGCGTGGCGATCGACGCGGGAGCGGTGCGGGCGCTGACCGAACGCGGTTCTTCGCTGCTTTCGGTCGGAGTGCGCGAGGTGCGCGGCAGATTCCTGGCCGGCGAAGTCATCGAGATCGAAGACGACGGCGGACGCGTTCTCGGTCGCGGCATCGCGGCGTACAGCTCGCGCGAAATCCAGACGGATGTCAATCGGCGCGCGCACGGCGGCGATGCAAACTCGCACAACGGCGACGGGCGCAACGGGGACGTCGTCGTGCACCGCAACGATTTGATTCTCGAAGATTGACGCGACCGCAATTGAAATGAGAATCTGTCTGGCCCAGGCAAAGCCCGTAACGGGAGATATCGAAAAAAACATCGAAAACCACATTTCGATGATCCGATCGGCCCTGGCGTACGACAGCGATGCCGTCGTCTTTCCTGAATTATCCCTCACCGGCTACGAGCCGGCTCTGGCACGCGAACTGGCCGTATCAAAAACAGACGCGAGATTCGATTCTCTACAGGCGCTCGCGGACGCGCATCAGCTGATGATCGCGGCCGGAGTTCCGACCTTCGCCGGCGACAAGCCGCATATCAGTATGATCGTCTTCCAGCCCCGCGCGGAGCCGATTGTATACTCCAAGAGATTCCTGCATGAGGACGAATTCCCGCACTTCGCCGCCGGCCCCGCGACAATCGGCACGATCGGCGATCGCCCGAAAATCGCGCCCGCGATTTGCTATGAAATCTCCGTCCCCTCGCATTCGGAAAACGCCGCGCGCAATGGAGCACAGATTTATCTAGCGAGCGTTGCGAAAACCGCGCGCAATATCGAAGCAGCGCTCCGGAATCTCGGCGACATCGCCCGCAAATACGAGATGCGAGCCCTGATGGTCAATTCGGTCGGAAAATCAGACGGGCAGGAGTGCGTCGGCAGATCTTCCATCTGGAACGAAAGAGGAGAGCTGATCGGTCAACTCGAAGCGGAAACGGAGGGCCTCCTGATCTTTGATACGGATCGGAATATGATTCTCGCAAGACTTGCGTTTTGATCGTAGCCTGATTCGCTTCAGCTCTCGTTCATCAAATCGCCGTCGAGTTCAATGATCTGGCCTCGATTCGCGAACACTTTCGGATACGCGGCGGTCATGCCTTTCATCAACCAGGCGAAAGGCAGATCGGCGCTCGTACCGTGGTAGTTCACGTATTCCATGAATTTCTGGCCTTCGCCGTCGAATTCCTGAAAGAGGCTGTCGTCTTCGCCGTTAAAATCCAGCGGCGCGACTCCAAATTTTTTACACAAACGCGCGTCGAAGGCCGGCGTCGCCTGTACCCAGCGATCGTCAATATATGCTTCCGCGTAACCGTGGTAGGCGAAGAGATCCGTTCCGAGAAAATCGATGAGTCGCTCGCTGGAGAGATGATTCTTCACGTCGCCGAATCCCAATCTGGCGGGAACTCCGATGGCGCGACACAAGCCGGCGAAGAGCATCGCTTTCGGAATACAGTACGACTGCTTCAGGCCCACAACCCGGCTGATGCGATAGGCGTCGTGATCGAGCGACACTTTGTACGGATTGTAACGAAACCCGTCGCGCACGGCGTAGTACAGCCGCACGGCGTTGGTCTTTTGATCGGCCGCCGCGTCGACGTGTTTCTGAACAAAAGCCTGGATCGCGGGGTCGTCGTGATCCAGAAAATAGCCGGGAGACAGACAGTCTTCGGGCGCCGGTCCCGGGCCGGTAACCGGCGGGGCGCCGTCCTCGAAAGGGCGGGCGGCGTCGCTCGCCGGACGAAATTTCGTAACCGCCGGTGTTTCGTCAGAATGGCTGCTTGCGTTCGTCATGGATTCGGGTCGCTTTCTCTATTGTCTGGCTGCTGTTGATACTCTGGCCGGGGTTCAGCTGAAGACCAGCTCGCCCTGCGGACGGGCCCGCGCGATCTTGTTGATCTGGTCCTGGTGAATGGCGGTCGAAACCAGTCCGGTCAGGTAGCCGGTCACGTAGCCGGCGACGTCGAGCACCACGGTGAGCGTCGTCGTGTCGTTCTCGGGCAGGCCGAATTTACGCTGCAACTCGTTGCACATGGTCGAGATCCGATAGTCCATATAAACGTGCCAGAGGGAACAGGTCACGATCACCAGCAGAATATCCAGAACGAAGCTGTTGCCGGTCGGCGTCGATCCGGAAAGCTCTTCCAGCTGGCGATAGCGGCTGTAGTACCAGTATATGATGTACAGACCGCAGGTGATGATTCCGAATACAAAGACCATCGCCGGCGACTGTTCGAGGTCCCCTTTCGGACCGCCCCCGCCGTAAGCGTCGCCCTGATTTTCCTGTGATTGACTCATCGCCTGCCCTGCTTTAAATTATTGTCAAGACAGTTCATCCGACAGTTCGTGTGTCAAGCTCATGAGTACCAACAGCACCAGCGCCTCCATTCGTGAAACTGCCGCGCCAGTCGCGCAGGCCGGCACGCCCGGAACCGCGCTCGCCGAAATGATCGAACGAGCCGGCGCCGAGGACTACCGCGCCGAATCCGGCAGCATCGGCTCCCGGGCCCGTTCCGCCCTGCGCGCGATCCGCCAGGCCTCCAATGCAGAACGCAGCCGGGTGCTTCTGCGTCTGGCGGAACTGTTGGGCGAGCCGGAGGTTCGAGACGAAATTCTCCGCGCCAATCAGCAGGACGTCGAGAACGGTCGTAAAAACAATCTGCGCGCGAATCTGATCGATCGCCTGGAAATCAATGCGAAGCGGCTGGAAGATATCATCGCCGCCCTGCGCGAAATCGCGGGGATGCCCGATCCGGTCGGCGAAGTGATTCTGGGACGCCGCCTCGCTTCCGGCGTCGACATGATTCAAAAGCGGGTGCCCCTGGGCGTGGTCTTTACGATCTACGAATCGCGGCCGAACGTCACCGTGGACATCGGCGCGCTCTGCGTGAAGAGCGGGAATTGTGCGATCCTGCGCGGCGGCAAGGAAGCCGTGCACAGCAATAAAGCTCTGGCGCAGCTCTTTCGCCGCGCGCTCGAAGACTGCGGCCTGCCCGGCGACGCCGTGCAGTTAGTAGAAGAGACCGACCGCGCATTTATGCTGAGCCTTCTGTACCGCGACGATCTGATTGATCTGGTCGTGCCGCGGGGCGGCGAACAGTTGATTCGTTTTATCGCGGAGCACTCGCGCATCCCCGTCGTCAAACACGACAAAGGCGTCTGCAATCTATACGTGGATCCCAGCGCCGACTTCGAACAGAGTCTGGCCGTGGCGATCAACGCGAAGCTGCAGCGCACTTCGGTTTGTAATACCATCGAAAACCTGATCATTCACAAAGACTTTGCACGCGGCGCGGAACTACTCGAAGGCCTGGCGAAGGCCGGCGCGAAACTCCTGGGCGATGAACGTACACGCGCCCTCTATTCCGGAGCGGAAGCCATCGTCGACGAAGACGCGGAGTACGCCGAAGAGTACCTGGATGAGCGGCTTTCCGTGAAGGTGGTCGACGATATGGATCAGGCCATCGACTTCATTTACAAATACGGCAGCGAACATTCTGAGTGTATTATGGCGCGCGACGCGGAAGCGATTCGGCGCTTCGAAGCTTCCGTCGATACGGCGGCGGTCTGCATCAATTGTTCGACGCGCTTTCACGACGGCGGTCAGATGGGCATGGGCGCCGAAGTCGGTATCTCGACCGGACGCCTGCACGTGCGCGGACCGATGGGCCTGCGCGATCTAACGACGACGACCTACGTCATGCAGGGCGACGGCCATATTCGCTCGTGATCCACTGCGATCGCCTGATCTTCGGCGGTTCCTTCGATCCGCCGCATCGCGGACATCTGGCGATATTGCGCTACGCCCTCGCGGAAAATCTGGCCCCGGAGATCGATCTGGTACCCGCGGCGGTTTCGCCGTTTAAGATCGATGCGCCGCCGACCGCGGGCGATCATCGCCGGCGACTGCTCGAAGCGGCCCTTGCAGACCTGGCGGACGGCGCGGATTTGCAGATGGGCTCCGACGCGGCAGCTGCGGTGAATGCGGCGGCCGGCGCGAAGACCGGAGACTCGTTCACGCCCGCAAATGCACAATCGACAATCGACGTCGGTCGCATTCACCTGCACACTCTGGAACTGGAGCGGCCGCCGCCGAGCTATAGCGCCGACACCTGCGCGACTCTGCGGCGCGCGCATCCCGACGCGCGCATCGGACTCTTGCTGGGATCGGACAGCCTGCACGACTTCGAGCGCTGGAACCGGGCCGCGGAAATTCTCGCGTATCACCCCGTCTTCGTATTCCAGCGCGCGGGGGACTCCCCGGCAACCATCGCAGAACGGATCCGGGAGTTGAGCCGGCTGCTGAAAAGTTCCGACGAAAGCCGGCCGCCTGCATTCGTTCCGCTGTCGAATCCGCTCTTTCCCTGCGCGAGTTCCGATCTCCGGAGTGCGGACGCCGCCAACGAACGCGAGGCCTGCCTGACGCCCCGGGTGGCGCGCCTGGTGCGGGATTTACGACTGTACTGAATTCCGGTTGGCCGGCAGGGGGCCGCCGAAAACCGTGGAATCATGTCCGCTTTGACGCGCGCGCTGCTGTTTTTCGGGGGATTGATCATCCTGTTCGCCGGATATTTGGGCTACCAGCGCCTGACCTCTAACGACCTGGAGCTCCAGCTTTCCGGTTCCGAACCGTTCGGAATTCGCTTCGCGATTCTCGACGACCGCAACGAGAACCGCCTGGAAGCCCTCGCCCAGGTCATCCTCTGGCCCGGCGAAAAGCGCGCGCTGATGTACTTCATGAATACGCACGCGCGGCATGAAGTCGACGAAGACGCCATCCACGATTTGAGTCCGCGCTCGGCGGATCGCTTCGCCGCGTTCACCGAAATCTCCAACGATTATTATATCACCGTGAATCGCAGCCGGGCGGCGCGCCTGCTCGACGTACTCGAAGGAATGACGCTGATCGTCGAGGAGAACCAGGAATTCCCGGACTCGCGCTTTCAGTATCCGCGGGGCGTGCGTTTTTATCCCGGCGAACAAATTCTGGAATACGCCCTCTCGGAACGCGTCCTGGAGAAAGACCCCGATCGTTTTTATCTGAATACTATCGAAAAACTGTACCGCACGGAATCGACAATTCTGAATCTCTACTGGCGATTGAACGAATTTCGCGAAACCCTGGAGCATCGCGACCTGAGCGCCTTCGCCGCCGGGATGGTCGATTCCGATTTAAGCGGAGAAGAGCTGGCCAGCCTCTTCGAATTTTTGAATCTCGAAAACGAGGTTCACCTGAGCGTGCTTGAAGTGCCGATGGAAATCGCGAAAAATCCACAGCCGCGCAAACAGGATTTGCTGGTCGTGAATGCGAAGCGGGGCCGGGTCGTGTTTCGCGAATTCACTGAAAACCTGCGGGCGGGCCGGCTGGCTTCGGATCTATTCCCGATCGACGTTTTAAACGGAACGGAAGTCGGCGGTCTGGCGCGCCGGGTGAAGCAGTTTTTGCAGGATCGCGGGCTGCAGGTTCTCGACGCCGACAATTATCCGCACAAACCGCTGGCGAAAAGCTTCATCGTAAGTCGCTCCGGCGACACTTATGTGACGACTCGCCTTATGCAGATCACCGCGCTGGAACCGACGCGCGTCGTATTCGGACGCACGGTTCTGGACGTCGACGCAAGCTTCATAATCGGCGCCGACTTCGACACAAAACAATTGCGCTTACAGTAGGTCGGGTAATAGACTGGCGCCTGTAGCCGTTTCCAGAGGATTATACTGCAGATGTCCGCACAGAATCAAAATCCGGATGATCCGGTTTCCAGCACCAATACGCTCGATGCGGGCGCCGCCCCGGCGGATCTCGCGAAAGACATCTTCGCGTTTCTCGAAGACAAGAAAGCGAGCGACGTGGTTCTGATGGATTTGGAAAAGGTAAACCCGTACTTCAGCATCTTTCTCATCGCCACGGCGAATTCCCAGGTTCAGCTCAAATCCCTGGTCCGCGATATTACAAAAAAATATCACGAAGCGTTGCCCACGAAAACCGGCGGCATGCGACCGGACGACGTCGCTTCGGGTTGGGTGATCATCGACTTCATCGACGTGGTCGTACACCTGTTCATCGCCGAGCAGCGCGAATTCTATAATCTGGAACGCCTGTGGGGCGACGGACAGGTCGTGCAGCGCAGCGCGGCCAGTGGACCGACGCCCTGGGCCCCTGGCTTCGACCCCGCGGCGTCGGACGACTGAGGCTGCCGTCCGCGGGCGCGACTCCTTCGATCAGCCGTCGGAAGCCGCGTCAAAACCCTTCACGATATCCCGCGTCCGCGGATGAAAGGCGACGAGGGTAATCCACATTCCCAGAATCGCCATGAGCAGCAGGAATACGGTAACGGCTCGCGGCGCTTCCAGCGACAGCGTCGCGAGCAATGTGTGCAGGACCAGAACCGCGATGCCGCCGATTTTGAGATAGCGCAGCACCAGCTCCTGACGACGGCGCAGGAAGGCGAAGACGCCCGGTACGCCGAGGCCGATCACTATCAGACTACCGAGCAGACGCGCGAAGGCGGGCACGACGGGAATCTCGGCTTCCGGCGGCGGGCCGGCCATTTCGACGGCGGCGAGAACCACGCCCAGCCCGCCCGAGATCAGATAGAAGCCGCTGATGATCAGAAAGCCCACAAACGCGATCCGATAGGCGCGGCGCATGCGACGCCGGTCCTGCTCTTCGCGATGATCAGGGCTGGCCCAGGACGATTCGACGGCCTCGCTGCCGCCGGGATTTGCGCTCTCACTCATTCCGCCCAGGGTGGCCGGCGAGCGGCTTCGGGCCAGCGAAATCCGCGCGCTACGAAACAAAAATCGCCCTCGTTCTGCACGCTCAGTCGAGAGCAAAGATCGCGAGTGATGCCATCCCGCGCTGCTCCGACAGAGTACCGGCTGGCAATCGATCCTTGCAACCCGGGTGCGTACAGCCGGAAAGAGCAACGGCGGAAAGTACTGGCCCGGCAGACCCGGGCTGCCCATCTTGTTTGGGACGTTATGAGCAAAATCACCGAACTCGAACCCACGATTCTGAAGGCCCTGGCCACGATCGAACACCCGCAGTTCAAACAGAACCTGCAGGAGCTGGGCATGTTCAGCCGCCTTGAAGAAGACGGCGAAACCCTGCGGCTCTTTTTGAAGACGCCGGACAACGACCGCAAAATTCAAATCGACCTGGAATCGAAAATCCGCAGCGCTCTGCGCCCGGCGGAGCTGCCCGGCAAACTCAAGATTAAATTCGAAGTCGATGAATCGCTGAAACCCGAGGACATTGGCAATCGCGTTCGCGGCGTAAAAAATATTATCGCGGTCGGTTCGGGCAAAGGCGGCGTCGGCAAGTCTACGGTGTCCGCGAACCTGGCTTTATCGCTCGCGAAGCAGGGCCACAGCGTCGGCTTGATCGACGCCGATATTTACGGACCGAGCCTGGGTAAAATGTTCGGGGTGCCGGGCAAACTCCCGCTCACCGGCGACGGCGAAAACCGCGTCCGACCGCATGAAGTCGCGGGCATTAAACTCGTATCGTTCGCGTTCTTATTGAACCCCGATCAGGCCGTGGTCTGGCGCGGACCGATGCTCGGCAAAGCGATCGAACAGTTTCTCTTTCAGGTGATCTGGGGAGAACTCGACTATCTGATCATCGACCTGCCTCCGGGAACCGGCGATGTACAATTGTCCTTGGGCCAGATGGTCGACCTGGACGGCGCGGTCATCGTTACCACTCCACAGAACGTGGCGATTCAGGACGCGAGCCGGGCCGTGCATATGTTCACCGAAATCAAAGTTCCGGTGCTGGGCGTGATCGAAAATATGTCGGAGTTCATCTGTCCGAGTTGCGGCCATGTCGCGCATATCTTCTCGAAGAACGGCGCGCAGGCCTTCGCCGCGAAATTCAAAGTACCGCAACTGGGTTCGATTCCGCTGCAACAGTCGATCATGGAAGCCGGCGAAGAGGGTCAGCCCATCGTCGCGCGCGAGCCGGACGGGCCCATCGCGAAGGCCTACGAACAGGTGATCGAAAAGATGGCCGTCGAAGTCGAAAAATATCGCTGAGCCAGCGCGGTCGATCTGCAGGCCTGATCGACCGTTGCGTTAGCCAGTTTTTCCGAATGCCCGAAAATTTTTCTTGAGCATTTCTCGATTGCGTCGCTATATTCAGTCCAGAATCCAGAAGAGAGGTGCTCCCCATGCTCTACAATGTTTCGAAACTGGAAGCCGAACAGCTGGCGGCGATTCAGAAACTGGAAAAGGATCTCGGCCGGACCTTCCTGGCCTTCACGCCCTACGATCTGCAGCCGGCCGATCTCAGCGACGAGGAACTGGAGAAAATCAAAGCGCTGGAAAGCAAGCTATCGATTTCGCTGGTGGCCGTAGAAGCATAGCTTCATCGGTAGAACTACCCCTCGTGGGGATTGCGCGATCAGATTTCAGCGTCTAGCTTTCCGAATCATTCATTCAGAAAGGAAAGACGCAATGGGAAATATCATCTTCGGTTTGATCCTGGCCGGCTTCGGCGCCTACGTCGCATACGACGTTCGTAGCGAAGGAATCACTACGGGGCGCGCTGCGGTTCTCGCGAGCGTCTTCGGCGATAAATTCGCGAAAGGCCTGTACGCCGGCTTCGGCTATTTATTGATCGCGGCGGGGCTGGGAGCCTGCGTTGTCGGTGCGCTGGAAGAACTGGGCGTACCCGGCTGATCGAATCAGGATTCCAGCGAACCCCGCACGATCAGGTACTGGGCCAGATAGTACGTGCTCATGATCGCGAGGCCGCTGAACGCGAAGGGCTCAACGAAACGATCGATAGCGATCATTGAATCGGAAAGCCCGAAGATGGCGGCGCCGTAAAAGACCGTAAGCGCGGCCGGACTGCGAAACGCGGCGGTCAGCATCATCGTCGCAATCACGCTCAGGTATAAAAACACGGGTAACGCCAGATCGCCGAGGCGACCATGCAGGATATACGCCATCACGACCGCCCACAACAGGACCGCCGCCGCCAGCGGCAGACGTGACGCGCGAAACTGAAAGAGCGCGAAAAAACTGGCGGCATACGCGGATTGCGCAAAAAAGAAAGCGGCGATGCCCAGCACCAGAGCCAGTTCGATCGGCAGCCCCAGCGTAATGTCGCCAATCGAACTGAGCGCCAGCCCGATCAGCAGCGCGTGCCCGCGTCGCGTCTTCGCGAACGGGGAACGCGAAGCGAGCCCCAGCAGCATCCAGATCGGAATCGGCTTCAGTATGGCATAGAATGTTCCCAGGTCCGCGAGGGCCAAAAGCGCGATCACGCCGGCCAGCAGTAGATAGAGCATCGAAAATTTCGCGTTCATGGCTCGCGAAGGTTTCCCGCCGGGACTCATAACGGCAAGTCTTTTCCAGCTATCCGCGTGTGAGAGCGTTGTCCGGGGCAATGATAAAAATCGTGTTCTGGCTATGCGATTTGACCGCTTCGCTTCGGGAATTTCCGTTGCGAAGTCTGCAGGCGACTTCGCAATTGCGGCGGGCTCGCCTGCGCATTCAGCGCGCGGGCCGGAAACGTGGAGGTTTCTCTATGAGCTACGCAATGGTACTCTCGCTGATTACGGTCGCATTCCTGGTTGGAATGGGGGTCTATCTGTATTTCCTGGTGAAAAAGAAGCTGAGTTGAAGCTCCGGCAGCTTCCTCCATCATTGGAGTTGCGGACCGGAGCTCAGGGCGGCACCCCCGTCGCCTCGAATAAACGCCAGGCCGCATTCGCGTCGTCCACCGCCGCATCGATATAAGTGGTGGGCAACGCGCCGAAGAGGGCGTAATTGATGGTTTCGTATACGTGCCCGCCCGCCGTGCGCGAATTGCCGGCCCGCCAGAAACGAAAGTCGACGGGGGAAGTGGTATGCCGCGACGCGCGAATCCGAATGGTATGACCGCCGCCTTCGCCCGTTATGATATCGGCCAGCGCGTCTCGACTGCGACCCGCGACGCTGGTCGCGCCGGCCCGGCAGCCGTAACAAATCGATAAATCCATTCGCTCGACTTCCATCCATACGTCGCCGCGCGCGGTAAGACGATTCACCAGCTGCGTACCGTTCACCATTTCCCCGGCGGCCCAGCTCAATCTCCCCCCGCGGCTGCCGTGCGCTACGACGACGACCCGGCCGTTATAATTTGTGCCGGCATCCAGATGATCCATGGCTCCGTGATCGAGTTCTTTCAATAGTCCTTCGCCGTGAGCCCCGTCGTCCCATAAGGCGCGGGGAATGCCCTGGCTCTCGGCGAAGAACTCCGCACCGGCCCGACCGCCGCCCGCATCGAACGCGTTCCTGGCCGGGCCGTAAAAGATTGCGGGGTGATCCGCCAGATTCTCCGAACCGCGCAGTCCCCGAATCCAGGGCAGCCCCAGCTCCGCCGTCATGCCCAGTACACCCACGCCGGCGCCCGCGACCGCTCCGATCCAGGCCCCTTTCCCTGGATCGCCGACGGCGGCGCCGATACTCACGCCGATCAGCGCGCCGGTGGCGGCGTGGGCGGCGGTGCGCCCCACACCCCATATGATTTTCAACTGAGTCGCGCTCAGCATACCTGTGGGGTCGGTACGATTGATCGGATCGTTGCGCACGTAGGCGTAGGGACTGGCGCCGTCCAGCATGGGGTCGGGCGTCAAAAAGCGCGCGGAGGCGGGGTCATAGAGCCGCGCGCGATAATTGTACAGGCTGATTTCGGTATCGTACTCCTGACCGGTATAACGAAAGCGAAAACGATCATCGTTTTCGGCGGAGTTGCCCTGCATTTCGCCGCCGAAGGGCAAATAATTATAATAGGCCTGTACTTTTTTAGATTCGTCGTACACGACCCGGGTCGATCCAAGGCGGTCCTTTACGTAGAAATAGTACTGGCTGCGGTCCCCGGTGGCGATTAATCCCGTGGGTCCATAAATATGCCTGAGGAAGATCGTTTCGCCGTTTTCGTACGTATTCTTTCCGTTTACGTAAGGATATTGCATCAACGCCGCGGCTCCCGTGCCGTACGCGTAGAGAGTTTCCTGATCACCGTCGATTCGCGTCGAGCGCCGGCCCCCGGCTCCATAACGATACGTCAAATCCCCGCCCGCGTTCTTCGCGGTCAGAGTCAGACTATCGTAGGGCGCGAAGCTAAAGGCGGCGGTTTGCGAACCGCCCTTCTGAACTTCAAAGACCCGTCCGGCCCCATCATGCTCGAAATCGTAGCGGTCGGTACCCACGCTTAGATTCTCGATCTGGTTTTTTGCGCTTGTGTACGTCGCGTTGAATTGTACGCCCGCGGCGTTCCGGTGGAGAATATTGCCGTTCGCGTCGTATCCGTCGGACGGGCGCGTTTGTGGATTCGACGACAGCACCACGTCGTACGCGTCGATCGAATTATCCGCGGCGAAGAGGCGACCCGCGGCGTCGTACTCGTAGCGATAGTTGTAATCGCGCGGAGCCGGTAAATTCGAAGAGCTGAAGGCGCTCGCCTGGAATGCGAACGACTCCGACTGCACGTTGCGTCCGAAATATCGCCCGGACCCGTCTTTATAATCATAGGTCTGCGTCAGAAATTGGTCGCTCGCACCGGCCGGACGACCGCCCGGCTCGTATTGAAATTCGCGCGAAACCGCGCCCTGATGATTCGTTTCGGTGTCGATGCTGCCGTCAGCGTAATAGCTATAAGCGGCGAAATAATCGGACCGCGCCGCTCCCTGGGGATCCGGAGGCAGACCGATTTGAGCGATCCGTCCCAGGCGATCGTACTCGTACAAAACGCGCCCTTCTTTATAGGGTTCGTTATAGACATTCGCGTACGGATAGATGACCGCCGTGACGTCGCCGATCGCATTGTATTCGTACGAAACTTCCATCTCCGGTTTGCCGGCCGGTTCGCTCGTTTGTTTGACGACCCGCCCGGCCACGTCGTACGAATACGAATCAAAGGTGGTATAGGGGTCGCCCTGCGTGCTATTCGCGGTTTCCACTTCGCTCAAGCGGCCGACCGTATTTTTGTTCACAGTGCGCTCAGACTCGACGTCATAGAGATAACGAGAACGCCTGGTATAACCGCTCGTAGGCCACTGCGGATTGTTCACGTTCGCCCGGGCGGTGCTCATCGTACAATTGCAGACTCCGGTTTCGATGAGCCGGCCGATTCGATCGTACTTGCGGTATCGCACGCGATCGTCCTGTTGCGTACTGATCGCCCGCACGCGGCCCGCCAGATCATATGCGAACTGACGCGAACCCGAGTCCGTGCGGGTCGTCTGATCGGCGCGGCCCGCCGGATCGCTGGTTCGGCTCAGGGGCGGTTGGATGGGACGCCCGTCGTAATCGTCGGGAACCAGGGCGGTCGTAGCCCGTTCGCCGGCGGAATCATAACTCGCCGAATTCGAAGCAGTCAGAAAGTCCGAACTCGTTCCCCGTTGTTGCGCGATATTCGTCCCGGCGCCGTTGGCCAGACGAATTCGCTGCATGGAATCCGCGCCCCACGGCAAACTCTGCTGATAGGCGAGATAACCGGCCGCCGGAGCGTCTTCGCCGGCCGTTCGCTGCAATAAAGCGGCGGAGGCACTGGTCGCGCCGTACTGGATTCGTGCGTAATTCGGATTCCCGGATCGAATGGCCAGGTCCGCTCCGGGTTCGCCGACCGCGGTCGTTCTGGACAGCGGATTCGCTTCAAATTGCGTACGATAATACGGATAACCACCGTCATTCGAAGGGCCTTCGCCCGAAGAACTATAATAATCCGCTACGGTACCGCTCATCACTCCGGACGAATTCACACCGGTTACGAAGTCCGCACGGTAAGCAAAACGACCCCCGGAGGGGGCCGGACGGGTTTCGATATATGCACGCCCATGGGAATCATACAGGGTTTCATTCAGGACGATATTCTCACCGCTTTCCATGGCCTGGGCCTGACGCAGGCGGCCTGCGCCGTCCAGATAAAGCAGATTCAGACGGGGATCTTCGAACACCAGTAGATCAGCGAACTCGGCGACATGCTGCGCATCCGGAGACTCAAGCTTGAGCGGACCGCTGACGGGATGCGAAAATTTCGCGGAGAGCAACGGTCGGCCGCCCGCATAAAATAGAGCCGCGTTGTCCACGCCGACCAGCAACCAGTCTTCCGAAAATTCCGATTCGACCGCCGGGCCCACGGCCGTGTCCCCGTCGTAAAAGCGATAGGTGCCTTCTTCATACAGCACGGAAACCGAACCGATCGAGATCTTTACCGGTCCCTGTTCGGCGCCGGGGCCGTCACGGACGTCCAGAAGCCCATCGGCGCCGCCGCGATTGCGAACACCGTTGTAGAGCGAAGCCCAGGTCGGGCCGCCCCGCCGCTCTAACTCCGGTCTTAGACGATAGGCGACCAGGGTATTTTTCGTTGAATCAAAAATATAGAGCGCGCCCTTATTCGAAACTACGGGAGAACCGTAGGTCGTATAAAACTTCGACATATCGGGCGGATCTCCGGGGCCACTGTACTCCCATTGAATGTCGCCGCTGTCGGGATCGAGAGCGTAGAGGCTTTTCGCCGTTGATACGATGATGCGCCGGCTGGCGTGAATCGCGGGCAGACCGATCAAATTCTCGGGAAATTCAATATCCCAGCTGAGACTCCCGTCGCTCGCATTAAACGCGTAGAGTGTCTTATATTGCGCGACCAGAACGGTACCGTCCGCGGCGATGCGAATGGGGCCGGCGTTCGTAAGCAGCAGACCGCTGTCGCGCGTATCCCATTTCTTTTTTCGATTCGCACCGAAGGACTCGCCTTCGAAGGCGTAGATGATGCCCCCGCTCTGCGCATAAACGATATCGTCTTTCGATACGGGAGGGGCGCCGCCGCCGAAGAATTGATAATCGTCGTACGCGAAAACTTTCTCGCCCGCACTGTTGATCATATAGAGCCCCTGGGGACCCGTAAAATATACAGTTCCATTCTGGCTCAGCGAAGGTTCCGAACGCATTTCGGCGTCCTGATAAATCCAGAGGGGCTGACCCAATTCGTGACCGGTCGTCGTGCTGGTATTCACGGCGACCAGACGACCGTTCACGGTCCGGGCGTAGACCAGACCGGTGGATTTATCCGAGACCGGCGCCTGGGAGGTCGCGTAGGCCTGGGGCCCCATGCTGCGCCAGAGCTTTTGCAGGCGAAAATTATAAGTTACGAGCGCTCCCTGTTCGTCCGTGACGATGACGTTTCCGTCCGGGTCAATCTGGACATTGCTGCTTTCGTCCACCGCTTCGTCGAGTTGCTGGATTTGTTCGCCGGTTTCGGCGTTAAAAGAATAGAGCGAACCCGCGTTGCCGGCGGCGTAGACGACGAGACCGTAATCCGGAACGTCAGCCAGCGCCGGGGATCGCGGGGACTGCATCTCGCTCCCGGACAAAACCTTCGTAAAGGCCTGTTCGATCAACGGGTTCTCGGAGACTCGCACACGAACCGCGTAACTGGATTCCGGGGTATCTTTGAGCGTGGCCACATTTTGTTCGGCCAGTACCAGACGATCCTCTTCCAGGCCCCACGCCGACTCGGTATTTTTCGTGAAATTGAATTGAGCCTCGACCTCCGAACGCGTCGCGCCGCGAAAGCTGATCGCGGCCCCCGGACCGCGACCGGTAATTTCCAGAGCCTGGTTGGGACGCGAGGCGTTGAAATTCACGGTATCGGAAGGCTGGCAATCATCCAGGTTTAACGGGCAACGCGCGGCGTTCGCCACCTTTGCCTGTAACATTTCGCCGGCCGCCGACGTCGCCCCGGTCATGCGATCGCGCGAATCATAAAAATACCGGAAAGCCTGACCGTTCGCTTTGACCGCGCCCAGGGCCAGCTCGCTGCGTGGATCGTAAGCCGCGCCGGAAAAATATGAATCAATCGGATAGACCGCGAAATCATCGATGGCGCCGCCGGTCGGACAACTGACCGCGGGGGGCACCGGCGGATTCTTGGTGTTGCGCCAGCTCGTGCCCACGCTCAGATAGAACCAGCTTCCGCTGGCCGTCCCCTCGGGGGATAGTTTCCGGGAGTCGCCGAAATGAATATAACACTCGTCTCCGGGCGCCGGCCGCACAAAGGCCCCCGCGACGAAGGCGCTCGCATGGGGGTTGGGCTGGAATCGCGAAAACTGGATCGAGGGTTCTTCGCCGCCGATACTGCGCAGGCCTGTGTGGCCGCGATTCTCGTCGATCGTTCCTGTTATTTGAAAAGACGATAGGCGTTCGTATTCCTCCAGACTCGTATAGGCGGCTTCGAATTTCGCCACGCTGGTATGGGCGAAGGTCGCCACCGGTTTACGATACGCCTGGTCAAAAACGATCGACTGCGGTTCACCGGCCGGATCCAGAGTTTCGGTAACGACTCCATAAGTACATTCCACGCGCGATATTTCTTCTTCGCGCAACCAATTCGTGGCAGTGCCGGGTTGTCCCGTTTCGAAATTAAAAGCGCCGGGATTATTCTTCACGGCGACGTACTTCGACAGAGGCGCCCATAAGGCGCGGCCGTTCGCGGAGCCACTGCACAACCCCGTACTCCAGTTCCGCCAGGGCGATACCTGCAAAGCGGTCGTTGTATCATCCAGTTCGCCGACGCTCACAAGAGCGGTGGATCGTACGACCGGTGAGATCAAATTCAACGCCTCCAGTTGCGATCGTGATTGGGTATAGACCTCGGCGATCCGTTCGTACTCTGTCGTGTGAGTCTCCGCCTGACCCGCTCCGTTGTAGACCGTGCGGACGGTCCTTTCTAAAAAGCCGCTCGTCGCGTTGTATTCCGAAACGCTGGTCGTATTCCGGCCGTTCAGGTCTCCGTCCTGTCGTACGGGACGGACGAAAAAAGGCTGCCGGCCGTTGATCGACGCCGGTAAAAAAATCTGGTAGGTCGTCGCACTCGTGGAAGCGGGGGCGCAATGATCTCCGGATTCCATATAATTACAGCTGCGTTCGAAATAGCTCCGCCCGGTTAAATACTGGGGCGCGTCGCCGGCGTTTGTATCCTCGTCTGGCGCGAAGGGCAAATCGCCTGTAGCGCCGGTATAAAAAAAACTTTCGCCGAAGCCTTCAGTGAGTTCGGCCGTGCCCTTCGTTACCACGACTCGATTGTAATTCACCTTGCCGCCGTTGGACTGAAAGACCGCGTTCGCGGTATCGTACGCATAATATGTGCTTTGTACGTCGAACCCGTCATTGGTCTGAACCAGCACGACAGGATAAGCGAGGGGCTCGCCTTTTATTTGATTTTCGAATACACGAAACAGCGTGATGGATGTGGCCTTTTCCACCGAGCCCGCGGAACGGGGATAACCAACCAGTATATTCGATCCGAAAAGGGGCTGCTTGTCCGTGGGATTCGTCGAGAGCGTCGCGTCGGTCGAAGCATTCGCCTCGACCATAAGCCGGTTATAGATGACTCCGTTCTTAAATTTCGCCACGTAGTTATGATGCACACCGCCGGATTTCGTCATATAACTCACGGCGTTGGAGGCAATGCGCGGCGGATGCTTGTAAAGATCTCCGGAGGAGCTTGTAAGCGTACCGATCGACGCAAAATTTCCGCCTGGCCCCCGATAGTATGCGTTATTATAAGCGACCGCGTAATTGAGCCCGCCGTTGCCGATCTGCGGATCCGGATGAACGAATTTATGCACAAGCCATTCGGCACCCAGCTCCCCCCCGATCGCCGCCGCGTTTAAGAAGAAGTCCAGAATAAAGCTTTCAATAAAAACGACCGTGAGAACCTGATTCGCGAAACCGAAAAATGCCGTGATGATTTCTGTGAGGGTTCGGTCGTCGTCTTCTTTGTAAGTAAACTGATCCGCTGACCATTTTTCCGTGTTCGCGTTATAGGTTTTTATATGGACTTTTTTTTGGCTGGCGCCGTCGCGTTCGCTGATCGACATCATTTCGATGCCATACACGGAATTCGGAAAAGAATTCGTGAAGGTCTCGGGGACCCAGCTGTTTCCGTTAAATCGATAGGAATAGGCTTTGTTCAGGCCCCCCGCCGAAAGCACGATGTCCGTATAATGCGAAATATGGACCGCGTCGCCCGCGACCACCAACGACACTCCGGAGGAGATCTCGTCTTCGCCCAGGTTCAACGAGGCCAGGTTCGTACGCGCCAGTTTCGAAAAATCTTCCGACCATCGAAAAACGGAATGCTTGAAACCGTACAGCGTCACGTAATTCGAAGGCGGACAGGGCCCCTGCGACGGATCGCAGGCCACCGGCGACTCCTGGATAAACTGGTTCTGGGCTTGCAAAGCCACCGCGGACTCCGAAGCCCGCAAAGTCATATTCTGCAAACCGATTTCCGTACGCAGATTTTCGGGAGGCCCAGGCGGCGGAAAAAATTTCGCCATCGTCATCGAAGCGCCGTTGCGCCAGTTCAAGAATTCGTCGTGATAATACAGTGCGAGAACCGGGCGGGCCTCGGACCCCGCCCCCCCGCTGAGAGCCGCGACGAAATTACGACTCGCCGCGATCTTATGTATCGTGTACTGACCCTGAGGTAAATTGATCACCGCTTCGGTCTGAAAGCCAGTGTCGCGAAAGGTATATCGACGCAAACGACTGGCGTCCCGGAGAGCGACGAAATTCGGGCCCGAGCGCAGTTGAAAGCTGCTCAAACCCAGTTCTATCGTTTTGACGCCCCAGCTCCCGGGGGCGCCGGGTTTGCGCCAGAACAGGCGTAAGGCGTTGGAACTATTCTTCACGGCGACGGCGAAAAAATTCGATTCGACCGTTACCTGGATTTCTTTATGATCGCTCGTCGGAATTGCGATCGCCGACGAACCGCTCCAGCGTGGAACCCAGCGCCCCTGCCAGTCGTACAACGACAGGCGAAATTCATTGTTCTTCCGCCAGAGCACGACCGCGTAATCGCTGCCGTAGTATATATGGGGGTCCTTCCAGGTATTATCGGGGGATGAAATTTGAAGACTGCGCTCCCCGCTTTCGATCTCTATTTGATCGTAAAAATAATTCGAAATCGCACCGGAGGGTAGAGTAACGCTTTTTAAGGCTCCGTATACCGCGCCCTTATCGGCGTTATAGAAATTCGCCTGTGAACTCTTCGACACGCTCACCCCGTCGCCGGAGTCCTGGCCCCAGTACGCAAATTCCCGCGGCGGTCCATACGCGCTGCCGTCGGCTCGAAATTCGACGATCGCGGTTAACAATCGTTTGGTCATCGCACCCGAGTTCAGCAGATCATATTCCAGTTCCGTTCGACGCAACACCTGGCCGGATTTGTCGAGCAGACTGATCGCATTCAAATAACGAGTATCGTACCGTTCCTGGTAAGCGTCGGGTTCGCTTTTTTCGGTATGTGGATCCGCGTATTCCGATCCCGTTTTGTTTAAATAATCGAAGACGATAGTGCGATCGGTGGTTTTAATTCGCCGCAGATAGCTGGACTTCGTAAAGGGCTTCCCGGCCGCCACGGGCTGAGTCCATTGATCGTATTCATAAACGATTTTCTCATCCCATAGATTCACGATCTGCGAGAGATTCCAGGCCACAGCGATCTGTTCCTGGGAACGCTGACCGCCGCCGACCGGAGTATAATTCGCGGGATTGCCCGAACCGATCCAGTTGCCCCAGCGTACGCCCCATTCCACGGAAGATCCGGCGCTGGTTTTCGTATTCGTTCCAGAGCCCAGACCGCCGCCGTAGATATAACGAATGCCTTCCGTGTTTACTATCGTCCAGGACTCGTCGGCGGCCGCGTACGATATCTTATAATTCGTAACCCGTCGGGTTTGAAACTCAATAACTCCGCCGCTGCTGCGCAGGGGTATCAATGCGTCGACTCCGGTTCCGCTGTATAAATAGTATTGATCGTCGTGCGTATTCCCCGTCCCGTTCGTCATCCGCAGAATGCGCTCCCGGGGTAGAGTCCAGCCCAATCCGACGGACCCGGTGGGCGAGTCCTGATTGATCGTCGTCACGTTTTGTCGGACGGAGCTTTCGTAATTCAGACCGACCTGCACGCCCGGACCGTTGCGGCCAGGCAGATCGAAAAGACTCACCGAGAAGCTCACCTGCCCCGTCGCCTGATTGACGACCGACTGAGCGGAGAGGGCGGCGGGCAACGCCGTGATAGACAGAAATAATGGAAAGGAGATTCGCAGCAGGCCTACAGCTTTCATGTACGGCCAGCAGTCTCAAAATCGCAGCCAATTAAAAGCAAAAATCGAAAGTGCCACAAAGAGCTATTGGCCAACTATTACTGCTAGATTTCGCTCAATGCATTTTAAGGAGTGCTTTCGCGTGAAAAACAAAAAAGGACGCGTTTTACCGCGTCCTTTTTCCGTATGTAGCGTCTCTGATTCGGGCCGCGCGAACAGCCGGTGAATCAAAGACCGGAAGAGGTAGGGAAACGAAAACCGGGAAATCAGCCCTGGAGAAAGACTCCCATAATGGAGTCGGCGATTTTATTCGCCTGCTCGTCGCTGACGTTGTCATAATCGCCGCGCGCTACTTTCTCTTTGATTTCTTTCAAACGATCCGCTCGCTCGGTGTCGGTCGAATTCAAAACCGTCCGGGCGGTGCGCGCGACTTCAGCGGCCTTCGCCGCTTCCGCGGAAATAACCACATTGTCGCCCGCTTTGATCGGGGCGTCCTGTTTTACGACAGGCTCGTTTTTGCGGGGGCCATAGTTCGGGCCGATGCCGCCTACTTTATCGATCATCATGGCAAATTACCTCTTTCCAATACAATTATCGACCGGATCCAAAATATACATAAACATTTTTCTAAAAAGATTCCCGCCGGGGGCCAATTATCACCGTAAACTCGCCCTTGCGAGTCATCCCTTTCAGGGCCCCTTCCCACTCCGAATCGGAAAAATCCGGGGAAAAGATAACGACCTCTTCATAGATTTTGGTTAGCTCGCGTGCCACCTGGACGAAGCGGTCCGGGAAAATCGTTCTTATGTCCCGTAAAAGCCCCTCGATCCGATGTACGGACTCGTACAGCACGATTAAATCGTCGGATTCGGCCCGGGATTGCAAGAATTTACGCCGGCGGCCTGGTTTCGGGCTCAAAAATCCGCCAAAAACCGAAGGATGCGCCTGCCAGCCCGAAATACTCAGAGCTGCCGCCAGTGCCGAAGGCCCCGGAATCGCGTGAATGGGCGTGTCCGGCAGCACATCCCGCACAGCCCGCACCAGGCGCGAGCCCGGATCGGATATCCCGGGAGTGCCCGCATCGCTGCAAAAACCCAGATTGCGTCCTTCCCGCAAGAAACCCAGCGCAGTGTCGAGGTCCCGGTCCTCATTGTGCACCCGATAGGATTTCTGGCGGGTTTCCAGACCGTAGTGCTTCAATAAAATGCCGGTCTTGCGCGTATCTTCGCTGAGGATCGTGTCGACCTGATCCAGAATGCGCAGCGCCCGCAGCGTGATGTCCTCGAGGTTTCCGATCGGCGTCGCCACGATGTAGAGCGCCGGCCCCGGGGGAATCCGGGGGCGATCGGAGGCGGAATCGCCGGATGCCGGAGCTTGTTCTCCGGGCCCGCTCAGGGATTGCACGGGCTACCCAGTGGACACAACGCAGCGTTCAGGGCGGCGCAGCGCTGAATCTGCGCGCTGGGGGGCGACTCGATGCCGTTGCGGGTTACGGCAGTGATACGAAAAAAATAAAGTTCGCAGGCCTGGAAATTCTCGGGTGCCGGCGGCGCACGAAAATCGGACACGCGCTGGGTGACCAGATCTGCGTTCGCCGTACTGGGCGTGGATGTGGCATGGCTGAAGCTGGGGGCGACGCCGGTCGGCAAATAAGGCGATCCGATCAGCCCCAGAATCGCCGCCTGCGCGGAAGTCTGCGAAGAATCGATGTAGAGATTGTAGCCCAGAAACCCGTCTTCCGTGTTCGTCACGAAATACTGCACGTCGAATTCGTAGCGCAGAGCGGTCGCGGGGGGATTGGTTTCCACGGCCGTAACCGAAACCAGCGCGGGCGCGCCCACCGCCGAGAAAATCAAAAACACGGGCAGCACCGGCTCTTCGGTATTCGTACCACAGGCCGCCGTCGCGCTCACGCAAACGCCAGCGAAGACGAGCTTCTGGAGCGGTCGGAAGCAGCGGGTGAGCCACGACCGAGTGGATTTCCTGCCGGAATTCATACGGAAGCGTCCAGTACAGGCGCTTTCAATCATTGGTCAAGCTCGATCTCCGGGGCCTGATCAGGTGAATTTCAACCGGTCGCGAAAGCCGAACCGGACCCGGCCGCAATTCGTCAGACTATTGACAGCCGCCCGGCGGTCCGCACGCTCGACACGGAACTCCTATGAAAACCAACGGAATCGTATACCTGACCTATCTGGCGCTGTGCGGAGCGCTGGCGATCTATTTCATGTCGACGGGCGGGGTGGAAAGCAGCAGCTCGGATGCCGACGATCTGGCGGCGCTGCTCTCCGGGCAGACGGATCAGATCGGCGGCGGTGGCGGCGGGACGCGAACCGCGATTCCCGAAACCGACAGCGGGTCGCTCTTCGACTCGGATTTCTGGCAGGTCGGCGCGGCCGAGGGTCCGATCGTCGACGAACCTCTGGAAGCCCTGCCCGAAGACGGCGAACCCCGGATCCTGGAACCGGCGAATCCGAACAACCCGACCAATCCAATGACCGGCGAAGTCTATCCGGATCGGGTCATGAAAGTTTTTGATGGTCTGCGGAAACGGTTCCCGAATAACTCTATGATTCCGAAGCGCGAGACGCCGGAAGAAAAAGCGGCCGTCGCTGCGGAACGCAATCGCATCTTCGGCCTGCAGTCGTTGATCGCTCAGGGCAAAGCCACGGAAGAACAGGTCTCGACTTTTTACGAATACCAGATGAAGCAGTACAAAGATCGCGCGCAACTCGTGGATTATGTACTGACCGAAAAGAGCGCGACCATGTCGCCGCAAATCAAAGAGCAGTATCAGAAAATTCAGACGATGACCAATACGCAGCTGGAATCGTTCGAGAAGCAGCGGCAGCAGGCGCTCGCGAGAATTCAATAGCAAGCCGCGTCGGGGTCGGATCGATTTGCGGGGAGCCGCAGGCGTCGGCGCGAAAGCGGCGAAGAGAGCCGGTTAAGAATCGGTACCGGTGGAGATATTCAGGCGTTCTTGAAGCACTTTTTCGAGACGCTGGCGAACAGGATCAGGGCAGCCTTCGGTCTTCACGTAATCGACCAGTTCGATGCTGCTTTTGAAGCTGCGGAAGAAATCATTGCAATTCGGGCAGCCGTTGAAGTGTTTCTCCCACAGACCCTGATCCGGCGTACTGAGGTCTCCCTCCATGTACTCCGTCATCAAATCCACGTATTTGGAGCAATCCATACCGGGGCAATCCATACGGTTATTCCTCGACCCAGTAATCGCTCAATTTCGCCCGCAGCAATAGACGCGCCCGGTGCAGGCGGGTCTTGACCGCGCCCGGGTTAATTCCGACGATTTCGGCTATATCTTTCACAGGCATCTTATTCACTTCTTTCATGATAAAGATTTCGCGATAGCCGTCGGGCAAACTCTCGATAGCGCTTTCCAGCCTTTCCTGTAATTCTTTTAAGATCACCGGATCGTTTTGATCGGTGACTTCAAAGACGACGCTGCTGTTGCGGAACCATGAGCTTTCTGTTTTTAGAAGAGAGTCTTCCTCGAAGGTTACGGACTGTGAGCTTTTTTTTCGAAGCCGGCTGAGGGCGCCGTTGGAAGTGATCGCGTAGATCCAGGTGGAAAGCCGACTGCGCTCCTGGAAAGTGTGGATCTTGTTGAAGACCGACAGCAGGGTTTCCTGCAGGACTTCTTCGGCCTCTTCCGCGTTGCGCGTGAGACGTAATGCCAGGTTATAGATCTTATCCTGATAGGCCCGCACGAGCCGCGAGAAGGCGTCAGGATCCTGCTGCTTCAGTTTTCCGATAAATTCGGGGCTTTCGAGTTCTTCGGCGGAGGCTTCCGTCACGGTAGTGCTATATTTCGGTCAGGGTCCTATTTCTCAATCATTAAAATCGCGGTCTCACGGGCCCCCCGGGAAAATCGAGCTTGTTAAGTTCCTGGCAGCCGGCAAAGAGGTACCGTGCGTGATGTCTATCTAATCGGCCAATTCGGACAGGCAGTCCGCAAACGGGAATCCGCGAGTCTGCGCACAATGGGTTCTCAGGCGCTCATATCGGCCCTGGCGGACGCAAGACGCGAGGACTTCGACGCCCTCTACGTCAGCAACCTGCTCTCGGACGATCTGCAGAAACAGAAGCATCTGGCGCCCCTGATCGCGTCCGAAGCCGGTTTCATCGGCAAAGAATGCTACGACGTGCGCGCCGCGACGGCCGCCGGAGCCGCGGCCCTGCGCACGGCGATTCTGGCCGTGGGCTCAGGTGAAGCCGAAACCGCAATCGCCCTCGGCGTCGAAAAGATGAGCGAAGGCGACGCGACCGAAGCGCTTTCGCACGTTCTGGACGCGGACCATGAGTCTGCGCGCGGCGAGAATATGCTCACCGCGAACGCGGCGCTCATGCGTGCATACCTCGAACGTTATGGATTGCAGCGTGAAGTCTTCGCCAATTTTTCGGTGAGCGCTCACGCCAACGCCGCCGTAAATCCGGACGCGCTCTTTCGCAGGGCCTTTACTCGAGAACGCATTATTAAGTCTCCGGCGGTGATCGAACCGCTGCACATTATGGACTGCGCCCCGATATGCGATGGCGCGGCGGCCGTCGTCGTCAGCGCCCGGCCGGAGAATGATGCTTATCCGCACCGCGTTGCGATACTGGCTTCGGCCGTCGCCTGCGATCATATGCGGGTGGACCAACGGCCCGATCCCCTGGCCCTGAACGCGTCGCGTTGGTCGGCCGAAAAGGCTTTCGCGCGCGCGAAGATCAAACGCGACGACATTGATTTCTTCGAGGCTCACGACGCCTTCACGATTATGAGCTGCCTGGCTTTAGAAGCCTGCGGTTTCGCGGCACCGGGAGAAGGCTGGCGAATGGCTGAATCCGGCGATATCTTTCGCGACGGCCGGCTGCCGCTTTCGACTTTCGGCGGCCTCAAGGCCCGCGGCCATCCAATCGGCGCGTCGGCCCTCTACCAGGCGGGCGAAATCTTCCAGCAGCTCCAGGGTTCGGCCGGCGAAAATCAGGTCCAACGCAATCGCACGGCGATGATGCAGAGCATCGGAGGCGCGGGCACGACCGTAATCACGCATTTATTCGGACGAGACGATTGAGATGAAACGCATCGGGCTCACCTGTCTGCTGCTGTTCTTTTCGATGCTGACGACGCTGACCGCATGCGAACCGGCGCCGGCCTCGGTCCCCTTCGGCTATGAGGTCGGCCCGATCGACTGGCGCGGCGATTACGAATTCTATGAAGCTGTCGGCGATGATGCGCCTTCGCAAATCTGGGTGTATTCCATGCAGGTGCGCGGCAACGCTCCGGAGTACGACGTCAAGCTTTCGATCCACGGCTTCCAGACGGCGCTTGAGGCGAATTGTACGGGGCGCGTCGATATCGAAGATGAAGACCGACGACTCACGGTGGTTTTGAAATCATACGGCGAATTCAAAGGACCCTATAAAGCCGGCGCGGCGCTTTTCGCCCTCGAACGCGAATTTCCGGAAAGCCCGCCGCGGACCTTCTGGCTCGAACTGCAGCCCAATCTGGAGCGGAACCGGAAACCCGGCGGCCGATACTTCGAACGGGCGCCGAACGATTCCTGAATTCGGGTCGACTTATTAAAGACTCAGTCCTGCCGGCCCCGAAAGGACTCAGTCCTGCCGGCCTTCGAGGGTACTCAGTCCTGCCGGCCTTCGATAATCTGCAGCAATACCACCGCGGCGATTCCGAGCCGGCGGTCCAGACGCCCGGCGGAGTCCATCGAGAAATCCACCCGAAACTGCGCGATAAACGGATTGAAGGTCTGCTTGATCAGGGCCACGTCCGCGCCCCCGATCTCAATCGAAAAACTCTGCGGAATCAGATTCGTGAGAAATCGACGCAGGAACGCCATGAACATGCTGTCTTCGCCGAGCGTGCCGAGGCTCTGATCGTCGGAACCCAGTATTTCCCAGCTGTCGCGCATGATCGAACGCAGCGCCCGGCGCCGGAGGGCGCCGACCGTCTGACCGCTGGCGACGTCCGTCACGTCGTACGTCGCGCCGAAATCCAGTACGCTGCGGGCTTTGATCTTGAGCAATTCGCGGCCCATCGTTTCGTCAGCGTAGACGGTCAGCTCTTCTTTGAGTTTGAAAGCTTTTTGTTTAACGAAAAAGAGCACTCGCGAGCGCGCTTCGTCGTAGATGCGAATTTCACCGCCGAATATTTTGAAAAAGCTCTTGCGCGAATAATAGCGATCGGTTCCGGAAAATGCGTTGTCCATCGCTCCAGGATGAACTCGGACCGGAACTCCTGTCTACTGTATTCCGCAAAGCTCGCGGGCAGTCCGGACCAGCCGGATGAATAATGATCGCCGTCCAGCGCGGGCCTGTTTTAGATCGTTATTAAATGGATCACAAAGCACTCATTCAAAAAGCCGTCGAAATTCTGAAATGCCAGAGCGAAACCGAAGACGGCAGCGATTTTATTCTGGAACTGGAACTGGAGGCGGATCGCAACCAGATCGTATATCTGTGGCTGGACGAAGAAGTCGAGCTGGAGCACGCCGACACGAAGGCCTATCTGTTCATGGAAGCGGACATCGCAGGCTACGAAGCAGGCGTGGATTTGGCGGCGCTCCTCCGGGAAGCCAACGAATTCGTAATGTGTCGGCTGTATATCGACGAAGAAGAAGACGACAACATAGCCGTCCAGGCGGCCCTGCCCCTGGCCGGGCTGACTGCGCAAATGCTGGCCGCGGCCATCTGGGAAACGGCGACGGAAGCCGACCGCCTCGAAGACCTGCTCGAAGAAGAATAGATCTTCAGGAGATCGCAGGCTTATTCGCGCGCCGATGCGCGTATATTCCGATCAGCCACAGGGTTTGCACGATCGTAAGTAGCGGCCAGGCGATGCAGAAGAGATACACGTTGATTTCTTCGTATGTAATGCCGAAGACCGCAGCCCAGTACACCAGGAAGTCCACGCACCAATCAAATATAATCTGAATCATAGCCGTAGCTTATGCGGTCGCGACCGGGCTCGCAAGCGAGCTGGTGCGCACATCGTACCACTCAGGTGCGGCCGGATTTAGAAGAAGGCATCGACGCAAGCCGATCGAGCCCAAAAAGCCCGCGTACCAATTCCTGCTGCGAACAGCACGCAACGCACTGTCCGTTCAGAAAACTGATCGTCGCCGGAGCCCGCATGATCGGGCGAGTTCCAGAATCACCCACAGTCGTTCGCCCACCGGATTGCACGGTTTCCTGTCGGTGTTGATATTCGTTTCGATTTCCCATTCCAGTCTCCCGTCGCAGGATCGAGCCGTTACAGGCGACATTTCGATATTGCGACTCAGTCTCACTATGGTGTGATAGGACGGCGACGGCCGTGGCTGCAATCGTTTTTTGTCCCGACTTTACTGACAAATGCCGGGTACGGGCCTATGAGGATTGAGACCGGTATTGCCGTCCCGCGGGGGAGGCGTGCGGAGCGGTTTATTCCGGCAGAGATTCGACCCGGCTGGCGAAATACTTCGTGTCCCCGCGCCAGAAGAACTGAAAATACTTCTCTTCGTAGTAGATTTTGACCTTGCGACCGGAATTGCGATCCAGCTTTTCCAGCACTTCCGCCGCATCCCCGGGAACCGTAAATTCCCATAGAGAAGTGATCTCGCCGGTCGGGCCGCCGCCCGATATTCCGCCGACGTCGAGCTGGCCTTCCCAGGTTTTAAATACTACGCCTTTCTTGCTGATTTTAATCAAGCGGCCGCTACGACTCCCCTCGCTGTAGTTCGCGGAATAAAGAAACCAGCCGACCAGACCGCCGACCAGCAGCACCACCAACAGGCTCCACTTGAGAATGCGGCCGGTGGTGCGCACCAGACTTCGCGTTCCCGATGCGAGATCGCGCGAGATTTCTGAAGCTCGTTGCTGTAGTTCGTCTTTCATAAGGCGGTACGGGAATCTCACGAAACCCTCAGAATGGCAAGAGCGAAAATTCCAGCCACGGTCTATATTTTTGATTGTCGCGTGAGATCGCGGTGGAAGCCTATATGATCGGTTCGCACTCGCACGAATTCTCGTTCCATTATGCGCATTATCCCCCCTCCACTTCGACTGCCGCTCATCTTCGTGCTGGCGGTTCTCCTGCGGCTGGGCCTGGCCTCGCTGGTCACCGAACCCACTGTGATGGGCGACGAATTATCCTACAAGGCGATGGCGGAGAAGTTCTTTCGGACCGGTGACTTCTACGCCCCGGGCCATATCGGCGTTTCGATGGGTTTTTCGAATCTGTTGTATATGCTGGTGATTTCGCCGGCCTTTTATTTTGAAGATTTTTTCGGCGCGATCAAGATCATTAACGCGCTTCTCATTTCCCTGACCGTTTTTCCCGTCTACGCGTTGACGCGCGAATTTCGCGAAGAGCCGGTCGCGCTCGCGGTCGCCGGCTTGAGCGCGCTGATGCCCTTTAATACGATCTCCGTTTTCATTATGGCGGAAAATTTGTACGTTCCGCTTTTCTGGAGCGCGCTGTATTTTTTCTTTCGCGGGTTGCTTCGCGCTGCCCACAAAGACGCGGCGGCCATGCAGACTCTGCAAGCCTGCGGGGCCGGAGTCTTTCTGGGGCTGTTATTTTTAACGAAACCGCAGGCGATCTCGCTGGCCTTGACCTTCGTATTTATTGCGGGCGGCGCGCTCGTTTTCGCGCGTCGATTGGGATACAGCGTGCGGGGCGTTTTGACAGTCGCGGTCGCGACGGCTCTGGTCGCATATCTGGTCCAGGCCGTCGGGAATTTTTTATTGCACGGCGGCGGGGACGGCAGCGGAGTCGTCGGCTCGCACTACACCCAGGCAATGGAGCGGCCGACGGTCGGCGATTTGTTTACAAAGAGCTTTCTCGGGATGAGCGGGGGCCACCTCGCCTATCTGCTCATACTTTTCGCTTTGCCTGTCTTTCATCTCGCCTACCAGGGAATTCGCGCGTATACAGCGCCAGAAGACCCGGAAGCCCGGAAGCGAATGCTCTTCGCAATCGCAGCGATCGGTACATTCGGCGCGGCCTTCGCCATGGCGCTGATATTCACGCAAACGATCAGTCACATCGAACACAATCTGCGCCTGCACGCTCGCTATTATTCGTTTATCTTCCCGATCTTTCTGATCAGCACCGCGGTCCTGCCGCCGGAGCTGCCGCGCTTTCGCGGCGCACGAATCGTTCTGGCGGGGCTGCTCCTGCTCGTGGCCGTTGGCACAATCGTCACGTATCGAACCTATCCCTCCAACGCCTTCGGGGTCGACTACACGGACTGGGCGTGGCTGAATCTGCGTTTCGTCGATAAGAGCCGGTTTTATATGCTGGGCGTCCCCGTAATGTTGCTCGGGGCCTTCGCCTGTCTGCAGGCCGTGCGACGCCTTTCGGTGCCCCACTGGCCGCTCTTTGTATTTTATACCTGCTTCGCGATTCTGGGAACCTACGGTCAGACCTGGAATACGACCACGAGCATTCGATTTTTCCACTCAGGCTTCTCCGAAGAACGCGAGTATATACGCGAAACCATCGGCGATTTTTCGCAGAAGGTCGGGCTGGCCGAACACGGATTCGTACGTCGCTGCAACTATGTGTTCTGGCTCCCGTATGAATACGCGAATATACTGGACAGGCCCTACGGCACCCCGATTGAGCCCGGCCAGTTTCCGCCGGGCACCGAATGGGTGATTCTGATCGGCGAACACCAGCCCGGCTTTCCATTCAAGCAGGTCCACGAGCGGCCAAACCTGAAAATTTACGAACTCTAAGACTCATCTCTATATCTATGGCGATTCAGAAGCAGAAAAAAACGAAACACCGCATCGCGATTATCATCCCGGCCTACAATGAGGAACTGACCATCGCGCCCTGCATTCAGGACATGCACAAATCCTGTCCCGAAGCGGAGATCGTTGTGATCAACAACAACTCCCGCGACGAGACCGAAGCGATCGCACGCAAGACTCTGGGTAAATTGAAATGCGCTTCGCAGGTGATCAACGAATACGCCCAGGGCAAGGGCCGCGCCATGCGGCGCGCCTTCCAGGAAACCGAAGCGGACATATACGTGATGATCGACGCCGATACGACGTACAAAGGCTCCGACCTGCGTATGCTAATGCAGCCCGTGATCGAAGGCGAAGCGGACATCGTAGTCGGCGACCGCCACGCGACCGGAGCTTACCGTTCGGAAAACAAACGTTCTTTTCACGGCTTCGGCAATCAGCTGGTAAAAGCGATTATCAATCTGCTGTTTCGCTCGCGACTGAACGACATTATGAGCGGTTACCGGGTGATGACGCGCAAATTCGTAAAACTCTATCCGATACTGGCGGCGGGATTCGAAATCGAAACCGAAATGACCCTGCACGCTCTCGACAAACGCTTTCGCATTCAGGAAATTCCAATTCAATACAAAGATCGACCGGAAGGCAGCTTCTCCAAGCTGCACACCTTTCGCGACGGCTTTCGCGTGCTGAGTTATATCTTCACGATTTTTCGTTATTATCGCCCCTTCATCTTTTTCGCGACGATCGGCGCGCTGTTCTTTCTCAGCGGACTGGCCGCCGGAATCCCGGTGCTCCTGGAGTTCATTCGTACGCAATTCGTGGCGCACGTTCCGCTGGCCATACTCTCGACCGGCCTGATGATCCTTTCGGTCCTCTCGTTCGCGATCGGTTTGATCCTGGACGCGCTGGCCCGGAATCATCGCACGCAGTACGAACTGCTGTGGATTCAGACCAAATAGGACCGTCGACCCGCGACGAAAATCGCCCGGGACAATAAGAACATGAGCGAATTCGATTATACCGGTAAAGAAAACCTCGATGCGATGGCGCTGGCCGTCAGTTACAACAACACCATCTATCGCTGGCTGACCCGCGGCCTGAAAGCCGACGACGCGCTCCTGGAATTCGGCGCGGGCAAAGGCGAATACTGCAATCGCTTTAAGAATCATTCGATACAGGCGGTTGAACTGGACGACGCCATGCACCGCGCGATTCACTGCGAAGCTTTCACCGATCTGGACCAGGCGAAAGGCGATTTCGACATGATCTATGCGGTCAATGTTCTCGAACACATCGCCGATGACGCGGACGTCGTTCGCAAATTTCACGACCGCCTGAATTCCGGCGGCCGCGTCAAAATATTCGTACCGGCCCGCATGGAATTGTATTCGAATATGGATACCCTGGTGGGTCACGAACGCCGCTATCATCCCGGCGGGCTCAAAGCGCTGTTTCGCGAAAACGGCTTTCGCGTACGCGAATGCCGCTATTTCGATTTTCTGGGATATTTCGCGACCCTGGTGTATAAAATCACCGGCGGCAAAGGCGAAGTATCTCCCGGTTCGATTCGAATCTACGATTCATTGATCTTTCCCTTCAGCAAATTTCTCGACTTCGTCACCCGCGGTCGCCTGATCGGCAAGAATTTGATCTTCGAAGCCGTTCGCGTTGACTGATTTATTTAAACAGATCCGTCGCTTTCTTTCGACGGGGGCCCTGGCGGCGTTCGTCGACATCGGTCTGTACATTTTGCTGCTTGACTGGCTCGGCTTCTATTACGCGAAGGCCGTTTCATTTACGAGCGCGACCGTCACGACCTACATCCTGAACAAGTACTGGACCTTCGAAAAGGGCGAGCACTCGAATCGCGACGTTGTGATCTACATTTTATTCTACGGTGTATCGATTGCGCTCAACGCGCTGATCAACGGCGGCGTCGCCGAGCGCAGCGGCAATACCCTGCTCGCCTTTCTCGTCGCGACGGCGTTCAGCACCGCCTTTAATTTCGTCGGACTGAAGTTCATAGTATTCCGGCGATAAGCATGCAGAAAACCAACATTTCGCAGAACGTATTTTCGCGGAAAATTCTTGTTTTTTTACAATCCTTCTTCGATGATTCCCGTGCATGCTTCGAAGAACGATTGTCGCGGTCCTGTGTCTTGGAGTTTTCGCCTGCCAGCCGGATACACAAATACACACTCTGGAAGACTGGCATTTTCGCATTGGTTTTTCGCCTGAATATCTAACGCAGGAGATTTCGCGACCCGACTGGCAACCGGTCAGCTTTCCGGTCGAATTTCGCCGCCTTCCGGAGCTCGCATCGCATCGCGGGTGGATCACTGTAAAAACCCGGATTCCCGAAGCGGCATCGCTCGAAGAGGCGAACGCGCGAACGGGACTCGCCCTCTTCACCGGACGTTCCGGCGACGTGGCGATCTATTATATAAACGACCAACGCGTCGCCTCGCTGGGTTCGGCGGACCCCTATCAATCCGGACACGAGTTGCGATTGCTCCAGGCTCTGCCGAAAATCGAATCCCGGGCCGACGGCCCCGACTATATAACGATCGCGCTCTATAGTCCAGGCGAACTCGGTCTTCGCATTGTCGGGCCGATCCGGCTGGGGGCGGACAGCGAGATCTTTAAGCTGGCCCGACACACCGAAACGATCGGCCTTTTACTGTTAATCGTCTATCTGGCGGTCGGAGTCTATCATCTCCTCCTGGCCCTATGGCGCCCGCGGGATTTGCACAATCTGTATTTCGGCCTCTTCGCCGTATTCCTGTCCGCCTACTGGTTCTTTCGATCAGACAGCAGCCAGGAATTGTTCGTCGACGCGAATCTATTGCGCATTCGGCTCGACATCGTTTCGCTCCTGTTCCTGACGCCGCTCTTCGTGCAATTTCTATCGCAGGTGCTGGACCGTCGCCACGACCGCGTGGGCCTGATCTACGCCGGCGCGTGTTCGCTGCTGATGATAATCGTCGCCTTCGGTTCTTATAGCTGGATGAAAACCGCGCTGACGATCTGGCAGGCGTCGCTGATTCCCATGATTCCGTACGCCGCCTTCTATATCGTACGCGCGGTTTTGCGACGACAGGCCGACGCGATCTTTCTGATCGTCGGCGTGCTGGTGTTGTTCGCGGCGACCATCCACGATATACTCGCGGCGCGGTATATCATTGAGTCGGTGCCGGTGGCCCGCTACGCATTCTTCGGTCTCGTCATTGGTATCGCCGTGCTGCTGGCCAGCCGATTCGTACGCGTGCACAACCGCGTCGAAGAACTGAACGCCAGCCTGGAACAGAAAGTCGAACAGCGCACGGCGGAACTCCAGGAATCGCTGCGCGCAACCCGCGAGCTCAAGACCATGCAGGACGGCGACTATTTTCTCACATCGCTTCTGCTACAGCCCCTCAGCGCGACCGACGGCATCCAGAGCGGCGTAAGCGTCGAAATCCTGGACAGGCAATATAAAAAATTCGCGTTTAAGAATCAGCTGCGGGAAATCGGAGGCGATTTCTGCGCCGCCCACAAACTGCGTCTGCGAAACGAAGACTATCTGGTTTTCTTAAACGCCGACGCGATGGGTAAATCCATGCAGGGCGCCGGAGGGGCCCTCGTGCTGGGCACCAGCTACAAGTCGATCATCAATCGCACCCGGGCCTCCGCGCGCCAGGCCGATCGCGATCCGGAGCTATGGCTCAACGATTGTTACAAAGAAATCCAGGGAATCTTTTTAACCTTCGACGGCAGCATGTTAATATCCATGGTCCTCGGTCTGGTGCACGAAAACAGCGGAGCCATGTACTGGGTCAACGCCGAACACCCCGCTTCGATTCTGTATCGCGACGGGCGCGCGAGCTTCTTTGAAAACGAAACGCCGTTGCAGAAGGTCGGAATCGACACCGGGCACGCCATCCTGTCGCGAATCAATACGCATAGCTTACGGGACGGCGACGTGGTCGTACTCGGCTCCGACGGACGCGACGATATTTTACTGGGCGTCGACGAAGACGGCAATCGCGTACTGAACTCAGATGACGCCGAAATTCTCAAGCATGTGGAAAAGGCCAGCGGCGATCTGGAAGGCGTCTACGAATCGCTGCTACAGCGCGGACAATTGACCGACGACCTGAGTCTCGTGCGCATCGGCTTTCGCGAGGATGCGGCCGCCCGACCGGAGCGGGCGGAACGCGGCGAACGATTGAACGCCGAAATCCACGCCAGCATCGACGGCGCGCGCTGGTCGGACGCCGTTCGACAAATCAAAGCTTACGAAACCGAATTCGCCCTCGACCTGGATTTACTCTCCGCGCTCGTTCGCGCGCATCGTAATCTGGATCAATTCGCTCAGGGCGCCGAAGCCGCCCGGCGTTTTCTGCTCCGCGCGCCGGATCACGCGGCAGCCGGCGAAATGCGCGAATTCCTCAAACAGCGTCACTCAAAAACGAAAAAATGACGCCTGCCCTGCGTGCGGATGCGTTTGCAAATAGCCCTTAGACTTCGCTTAAATACGCTGCGAGCTTACGCATCCAATCGAGTTTTTCGCGGTCTTCCCGGAAGGGTCCGTCAGCCAGGGCCGCGGGCGTCGCGTCTTCGCGCGCGAGCACCGCGAGCACGTGTTTGATTTCCGGCCCCGGATCGACCAGCGATTCGAGCATGACGCGCATAACCGCCGCGACCTCGCCGATTTGCGCTTCGACCCGCAACGCCGCGACCCGTTCCGCGAAGAACGAATCCGGAGGATTCGGTCGCTCCTGATCCGGCGCTGGACCGGTCGCATTGATCGCGGCGAGCACCCGTTGGACGCGTTCCGTTCCCCGCAAATCGCGCAGCTCCTCTGGAGCGACGCTGCGACCGAGATGGTAGTCCTGGCTGCCGTATTCGCAGGGAAATTCGATGCGCTCCGTTTGAGTCTCGACCGGCAGCCCGCCCGCGAACCATACCGGGACGATCGGAAAATTCATTTCGACCGCGAAATCCACGAGAACCTGGCTGAGCACGCGCACTTCGTGTCGCGCGCTGTACGCCCGGGACGCTTCGGCGTGCACCATCAGAGAAAAATTTCGTGCTTCGGCGTCGCGACGAAACTCCGCGAGGTGATCCAGAAAGGTCGCCGGCTGGTCTTCGTCGAAATAAATGATGCTTTCGGGCGGCTGCACGCCCGGATAGCTCATGAAGCAGTCGATGAGTCGACCGATATAACTCTCGCTGTGTTGAATCTTCGCGATCGTTTTAAGCGGCACTCCGGAATAAGCGCCGGCCAGGATCGCGAAAAGCACGGACTCGATTCCCACCTGGTGATTGCCAAGATACAGCACCTTTCTCCCGCGAAGACGCGCGAAATCCGCCGGCTCTTCGACGACGAAACGCCGCACGAATTTCTGAATCAAGCCGAAGATCAGCGCCTCCCCCGGCCAGGGGCCGCAGCCCAGCATGGCGCGCCACTCGTCGCGGCTTAAGTCCGCGTCCAGAAGCGGAAATTCCCCGTCTCCGCCGCGAACCGTTGCCGTCATCGCGTCCTGGCCCGCGGAAGCCAGGCGCGCATCGATGCGAATCGCATTGTACGGCAGGCTCTTCGCGCAGGCGATATTGCGCCGGGGATCGCAGATGATCGCTCCGGGATGCACTTCCAACACGCGCGCAGCATGGTCTTTCGCGGCGATTTGAATCAGCCGCTCTGCATTGTCATATTCGGCCGGTATATCGTAGACGCTCGCAACGGTTCCGTTCAACCAATCGCTGCTGTGCAGGTCCGCCAGGGTCGCGCGGGTTTCGCCGCTCGCCTGGTCGTGCCGCGAAAGACTCACGCCGTCGACGTAGCGCCGATCGCGCAAGAACGCCCGGCGATCTTCGGGTGCGGCGACTCCCAGAGGTCCTTTCGGAAACAAAGCGTACGCGAGATCCATTTCGATCGCCACGCGCTCGTCCGATTCCGTCGAATCCGGCCCGCGCCCCGATAAAATCCACTGCAGTCGAAATACGGGAAAACGCTGTCCGGGCGATTCCGGAAACTCGACGGCTTCGAGCATGCGCGCTTCAACTCGTACGGATGCGCCGTCCCCGGCCGGGCCCGCTTCCGCCGCATTTTCCGTTAGTGTAAGGGCCTCAAAAACATCAGCGCGAATGACGCGTGCGGGATATGCGACCTGGTCCGGCGCGGCGATTGCCTGCGACCATTCATGCAGGCGATCGGCGGGAATCAAATGCGTGGCCGCGTCGAGCGCGATCTGGTGTAGCGTACCGCGCGGCGCGATGCTCACCGTCAAATCCAGAAATCCCGAAGCCGCGCCCGATGACGGATCTTCGCGCACCTCGCGGACAAGCTGAAACGCCGGACCGTGAAACATCGCACCGCTCGCATACGGCAGCTGCCGGCAATACGACGGGTCGAGCGCCGCCAGAGGACGCGGCCGCGCGCCTTCCGATTCCGGGAACGAATCGAGAGTCGCAAAGCGAAGCGTCGCCGCGACGTCGAAACGCGAAAAGCGCGCGTCCTGCGCTTCGCGCCAGACGCTCAGGCGGGCTTCGCTCATCTGGCCGTGCGCCGTCTGCGCTCCTGCGTCTGCGTTTTCTGCAGGCGATACTTCGCTTCGCAGACGACGCGAACCGTCCGCGAAAGAAATCCAGCGGCTCAGAACAAGATCCTCGAAGCGCAAGGCCGGAGAACTACTCGGGAACGACGAATAAGCGACGCCAGCCAGCCGATCGAATACGGACATCATCGGCAGCACCGGAATCGTATACGTCGGGCAGTGATCGGCCAACCACACGTCCACTCCCGGATCGAGAATTTCTTCGCCCGGATTCGCCGGGGATTTGTCAGCAGGCGATTGGCCGTCGTTCGCAACCCGGCCCGGGACGCCCGGGGACGAGACGATACGCAGACCGAAATCGGCGAAGTGGTAGATGCGTTTGCCATCGACCCACAGCCAGCCCTGGGCCCGCGCGAAAGGCCCCCGTTCGTCGCGCCCGATCTTGAGAACTTCCAGTTCGGACGTGATCAGTTTGTTCTTCGGAACGACCTGCCCGCGATATTTCCAGGCGATGACCTCGTCCAGCTGAATCACTTCGAAACGCGGACGATCCACACCCGCGTCCAGCCCTTCGTGGATCATATAAAACTGCAATAGCTGCAGCAGAGCCTCGAGACCCAGCGAACCCGGCTGCACCGGGTCCTGAAAAAAATGCGCCTTAAAGAACCACTCAGAAGCGCGCACGTCCTTCTCTCCGCGCAAACGAGCGATGGGCACAGACGGCGCGGCCTTCCCCGCTTCAGCTCCCGCACTCCGCGAAACGCTTGCGTCGCGGGATTCTGCCGCGTCCGCTGCCGGCCAATAGCCGGTCACGCGATCCAGCATACAGAGCATGGAGTCCGGCAATGCCAGCGAAGCGCTGAAGTACCGCCCGGGACGCTCGCTCAGATCCACGAAAAAATCGGAAGGCGCGAAGCAACGCTCGCGAGTCTCATCGTCCACAGCCAGGCCGACCTGGTTCGCCAGAGCTTCCGCGGGAAAGAAACCGAAGACGGTTTGCATTTCGTAGATATGCCGCTCGTTCAGATAACAATTCACGTCGAAGCTCTGGATGATCATCGGACCGGTCTGCGAGATGCTCGTGAGCTCGACCGCCGTGCGAAAGACGCCCGCGGCAGGCGCGACTTCGGCCATCAGCTTCGCGGTCCCGTCAAGGTTTCGAAAAAAGAGCGCGTCGTCGGTCGTCAGCGTACTGCCCACGTACGACGCGAGCCAGCCGCAGGGTTGTAGCGCGGCTTCCAGCAGGACCGCGAAAGGCATTGCGGATCCCGCGGCGGCGGCATCCGCTTCGCCGCCGAAGTACCATTCGTCGGCCGCGGGCACGTCGTATTCGATCTCGACCCGCGCGCCTTCGCGCAGTTCCCCGATTTCACCTGATAGCTTCGTCACCCGCGACATAAAATGATACGGCGGGCCCGGCAGGCGCGGCACCGTACGCGGACCATCGAAGCGACGATACATTTCGCCGAAGGCGTCCGACGGCGGTCCCCAGGCGCAGGCGAGAAGAGACGCGTAGCCCAGAGCCAGGCCGCCCGCCTGCGCGACCGGAACCGGATCCGTATAATTTTCTAACAGCTCCGGCCGGCTCGTGAGCGGCCAGTCCGGAACGAGCCGCAGACCCATGCGGCGAGCGTGAAAGGCCTTGCGGCCGTCGATCGTGCACAATAGATCCGCGAAGAGCGTCGGCATGGGGCCGTCGTGCACTTCCTCGACGAAAACTTCGTAAATGATTTCGCGCGACTCGGGCGTGGCCTGTCCGCGACACATAAGTTTATAGACTTCTTCGGGAACGGGTTCGAAGAGCCAGCCGTCGCGCGCGACAGTATAACCCAGTCCCGTCAGATAAAAAGCCATCGCCTGCAGGCAGCCTTCGAACATCAGCGTGCCGGGCATGCACGGATCGTTTTTGAAATGTCCCGCGAAGAACCAGTCGTCCGGCCTGAGTTCCGAGCGCGCCCGCAGATAGCCGCGTCCCCAGGGGCCGCCGCGCGAATCGAAATTCGTAACCTCGTCGAGAAAGAGCATGCGGCCGGACTGAATTTTCGGCGGACGCACATGCGTCTGCGCGTACTCGAAGCCGGGACCAAAGCAGGCGAAGACGTCGCCTTCGGAGAAAGCGCGGAGCGCTTCGTTTGAAAACGAGGTCCGGCCGCACGCGATCGCCGGCGAATCCAGTCTTGCCTGCGGATCGTATTCGCCCGATTCCGGGTCCCAGAGAATTCCGCCCGAATCGGCCAGCTCTTCGTCGGTAAAAAATCCAGCCTGCCCGTTGCGCACGCTCAAACGGATTCCGTCGCCCACGCGACAGTCGTAGTGAAAAAAGAAGAGGCGAATATCACCCTGGGCGGCGTGTCCGTCCACGTGAATATCGTAGCGTAGAGTATCGCCGACCGCCGGCAGCCGCCCGCGATAGGTCAATTCACAGCCCAGCAGGCGATACACCCGTTCACCGCGGTTCTGAAAATCCACGCCCAGATACGAAATCAAAAAGAGGTCCGCCTGACCCGATTCGATCATGACCCCCGCGGGCATTCGCCCCGCGTTGAGATACCAGGCGTCGCGGCGTACGTCGGTTTCCGTCCAGACCGTGCCGGTCCCCATCGAACCCGCTTCAGCTTTCAGGCCGGTCACGCGATCCGCCAGCAGGAGCGGCGGCTCCGGCATGCGGACCTGGCGCGCGAAAGCATCCTGTCGTTCGAAGAGTTCGCCGAAGATCTCCGAGATGCGCCCCCCGGCGTGTATCTCTAACTGTTCGCGGCTGAATTTTACCCCCTCCGGCCGCGGCTCGCTCGAATCCGGGACGAAGGTTGTGATCTGGCCCGGAGGCGCCGCGCCTTCGATGGTCTCCGGAACACCACCGACGGCGTTTAAAGAGTTCTCGTTCTCAACCGCCCCGGGCGAATCGAAAACCGGAGCAGCGGCCAGAACGGGAGGGACGGAAGAAACAGGAGTAGTATACTGAATCGGGGCACCGCTCGATGCACCCGAATCGCCGGCAGCCTTCATGGAAAGGCCGCCCAGCAAAGCCTGGTTGATTTGCAGAAATTGGGCGTGCAGGGTCCGCTGTTGCTCCAGATACGATAGATGGTGTCCGGTCAGCTGTTGCAGCTCAGCCGCGAAGGCCGCATAGGTGGCCGCATGTTCCTCCGCAACGTTCTGCAACGCGCCGGGGATCGCTGCGCCGGCGGGCTGCTCGCTGCTATTTGCCTGCCAGCCATTCGACGCAAATGCGGCCGGCGCCTGGAGCGTCTCGACAGGAGCGAGCTCTGGGGCCGGCTGCATGCGCTGCACCGGCGACTTCCCGGGCGTCACGGCTGAATGTTCCGTTGGTGCCGCTTCGGAAGCCGCTGGCAGCCGCAACGGAGCGGGATGCGCTTGAAAAGATTTCATAAAGGTACTTCCAGCAGTAGTTACTGCGGCCGCTTTCGGCGCCGCGAAACGCGAATAGTCGAGAGCGATTCCATGCACGAGCATGCGCGCGACTGCGTCGCGACTGACCGACAGGCTTTCGCCCGGCGCATCGAATCGCACGGCGCAGTGCTCGCGATCGCCCAGAATCTGCGCCACCCACTTGCTCAAAAGTCCGCGCGGGCCGTGTTCTACGAAAACGCGCACGCCGTCCGCATATGCGCGTTCGATAATGCGAGGAAAATCGATCGTGTTCAGCGCGTTGCCGGTTAAGGCTTCCGCCGCGAGCTCCGCGTTCGGAACGTACGAGTGCTCGAAGTGGTTTGAATAAAAACGCACGCCGTCCGGAGGCGCATGGGTTTTCCGGTGATGCAGAGTATGCCAGGTCTCCGCGAAATCGCCCACCTCGGGACAATGTACGGCCATGCCGTGGCCGAGGGGGATCGCCAGTTCTTCGCCCAGCTCCGCGATCACTCTCCGGCAGGCGTCGGAGCTGCCCCCGATTACGCAGTCTTCGGCAGTGTTGATAATCGTCAGTCGCACGCCGGCTTCCCGACCGATACACTCCCGGACCTGGTCGAGCGGCGCGAGCAATCGCCAGTCGCTCCAATCGTTTCCCGGCAACCCGTGTTCCGCGCGATAGCGGGCGACCGCCGCGAATTCGCCGGCCAGCTCGCGCTGATACATGCCGGAGTCTTCAATCGCCCGGAGGAACGACGCCATCTCGTCCCACACACCCATCGCAAGCAGCGAATTCGTCTCGCCGGAGGACAGACCGAGTACGGCGTCCGGCTTGAGACCCAGAATGCGCTGCGATAGTCGTGCGTGAATCTGACAGAGATACGAAGATCCGCAAAGTTGTTGAAACGCCGTGGACACATCGGCGGCCGCAGCATCCTGGCCGCCCTCGTACGCCCAGCCGACGTAGCGCGCTATGTCCTGAAATGCGAATTCGCGCGCAAGCTCTGTATGCAGCTCGGGATAGGCCAGGAGCAATTCGCGCCCCATGCCCGCATATGCGGAAGCGGCGCCGGTAAAGGCGAAGGCCAGCTCGCCTTTGATGGGCTGCGCTCGAAAATAAATTCCCGGCGCGATCTGATCTTGCGATTGCGACCCCGCGCCTTTCATCACCGGGGCATTGCGTGTGTCCGCGACGCTCGCTTGGCGCAGCGCGGCGACTGCTCGCTGCCGGAGTTCGCGGTCCTGGCCAGCCTGAGCGATCAGCGCCAGGCGAGCCGGTTTTTGCCGTCGATCCTGTTGATCTCGATTCGGACGCGCGACGACCGCAGCGGCACTGTACGCATCGGGGTCTTCGGGCGCAGCGCCCGACTCAAGACGCTGGATTAGATCCGCCGCGTCTTCGCCGCAAAACAGTTGAATGCCGCTCGCTTCGCCGGCCGTCCATCCGACACGAGTCGGAGGCGCGATCACCGCAACCCGCGCCGACTCGCCTCCCAACCCGCGAAAGCTATAGCTGCGGGCTTGCGCAGTTCGGCGAAGGTCCGGCATCATGGGTGAGGCAGCCCGCGCTCCCACGCCATCACTTTGCGTCATCGCGTTTCTTGATTGGCTTCTCGATGTATTACTTGATGCGGTTCCAAAATTTACGCCATGTCGCGCCGCGAGTACGGCGGCGCTCAGCTCGAGTAATCCGGACACTGCATGCGCACGCCCGAACAGAGCGGCGGTATCGAATCGCTCCGCTTCGAGCGGTTCTGATTCCGATTCTGATGTTGAATCCGGAAGCGGACGCGACGTCGAAGCGGCCAGCAGCGCGTTCGGCTCCAGAATCGCGTAGACGTCGTCGCCGGCATCGCGCGCGTCGGCCAGCCGCTTGCAAACGAAGACGACCGCCGCATCGCCCGGATCTTCGTCGGCCGCGAGCGCCTGCGCGGCCCGGGCCGCCGCTGTGTGCGCCGGAGTATCGCACAGATCCACCGCGCCGACGACCGCCGCGTCAATTTCGCCGCGACGCAGAGCTTCGGCCGCGATTTCCAGCGCGCGAATTCCAGAAAGCTCTTCGGCGGAGACCGTAAAACCAGGCCCGCGAAAATCATAACAGGCGTTCAGTCGATTCGCGGGGATATTGGGCATGCGCCCGATCACACCGGCCGATTCCAGAGGCGCGACAATGTCGTCGCGCGCGGCGTCGCTTGCCTGCGCTGCGTCGAGTCCGTGCGATTGCAGTAAATCCGCCAGCCGCCAGCGCAAACTGTAGCGCGCGATTTCCGTATCGCACTGCATACCGACGAATACTCCCGTCCGTTCGCCATTGAGCGGAGATTTCAGTTGAGCCAGAGCTTCATCGCACACGGCGAGGGTCAGCAGCTGCTGGCCCAGAGTGCTTTCCAGATCCCGCGGCGGAAACGGCAGCGCCTTTAAGTCCAGCGCGATCCGCTCCACGGATTTTCGTCGCGGCGGGCGTTGCTCGAAGAGTGCCGAGCGAAACGCTGCGACGCCGTCCAGTTCCCCCGTGCGAACGCCCATCGCGACTATCGCGACTGCCACCGCCTGTTCGGCCGGTGAAGCATTCTCTTTCTCGCGGGATGACGCGTCATCCACGCCCTTTTTCGAAAAGGCCGCGCCGTTTTTCGAATTCACGGCAAAGCTCGCGGCGCCCGGGAAATCGCCGGTCCATTCTTCGACCAGCAGGTGGCCGTTGTTGCCCCCGAAACCGAAGCTGCTGACGGCCGCCCGGCGCGGCGCGTTGCGCTGCTGTTGATTCAATGCGTAGTCTTCGTTCCGGCTCAGTACGCGAAAGGGCGAATCGGTCAATTCTTCGAGGCTGGAGTCGTCCGACGCATCGACGTGCAGCGTGGCCGGACGCGTCTTGTGCTCGAAAGCTTTCAGGACTTTGATCAGACCCGCGGCGCCGGACGCCGTGATTAAGTGCCCGAGATTTGATTTTAAGCTACCGATCGGGATATCGGTACAGCCTTCGTTCGCCTGAAAGATTTCGCGCATACTGCGAATTTCGGTGCCGTCGCCGACGGCGGTTCCGGTGGCGTGACACTCGATCAACGAAATATCCGCGGGACGCAGATCCGCCATCGCATACGCGGCGCGCATGGCCGCCGCCTGACCGCTTTCCGCCGGCGCCAGAAAGCCGCGACTGCGGCCGTCGTTCGAAAGCCCGACGCCGCGAATCACGCCCAGAATACGGTCCCCGTCGCGACGCGCGCGCTCCAGGGTTTTCAGTACGAAAAGCGCCGCTCCCTGCGAAGGCACCAGGCCGTCCGCTTCGCGATGAAAGGGTCGGCTGCGACCGCTCGGCGAGAGCGCCTGCAACGCCGTAAAGCCCACGTGCAAAAATAAATCGTCGGCGGCGTTGATCGCTCCCGCCAGCATCACGTCCGCCTGACCGCTCTGCAGACGATCGCAGGCGAGCTTGAGGGCGAAGAGCGCCGAAGCGCAGGCGGCGTCGAGAGCGAAGGCTCCGGCGTGCAGGCCGAGACGCTGCGCGAGCCAGTGCGCCGGCAGGCCGGACATAAAACGATTCAGCGGCCCGGGTGATTCCGTACCCGTTGAAATCGCGTTCGCAGAGACTCCGTTCGCGGAATGCCCTCTGCCGTTTCTCCCGGCGCGTTCGAATGCGAGCTCTTCATAGAGTTGATTGAACCCGGCGGTCGGATACGATAGATTGCCAATGATCGCGCCACAGCTGAGGTCGGGGCGATCGATGAGATCGCCGCGCGCGAAACCCGCGTCGCGCAGAGCTTCGCGCCCACAATACAGCAACCACTGAAAGACCGCATCCAGGCCCGCCAGTTCCCCGGCATCGCTTCCCGTACGCTCCGCGCCGGCCAGCGACTGCGCGAAAGCGTCGGCGAAACCGCTTACGACCCCGCTGCGCAAAGACGCGACCCGGTCGTGCGGCGAGCCGCCGGACGGCGCATGTGCCAGCAAGCCAGCCAGAGCCTGGAGCCGCCAGTGGTCAGCGCTCGCAGTCGTCAGCAAATCACGGCCGGCGTGAATTTGTTGCCACAGAGCTTCCGGATCCAGAGCGCCCGGCAGGACGCAGGACTGCCCGACAATGGCGATGGGTTCAAAGCGATGCGTCATACCAGGTGCATCTCGACGCCGCGGAGCTCCGCAAGCACCGCTTCGTTATCGTCTAACAACAGGATATCGGAACGCGTTCCCAGTCGCGCGTCGTCAGGCCGGCCGCGCAGAACGCAGCGCACGGTCGTGCCCGATGGAATCGGCGCGTGAGAAATCAGCGCTTCCAGACCGGTGGGCAGATTTTCGCCGCCCAAAACCTGCTGCGTCCAGAGCAATGCGAGCTGCAACGCCCCGTCCAGGACACCGCGGTCCGTCTGCCAGGAGCCTGAATCCAGGCTTTCGAATTCGCGGCCGCTCGCCAGTCGCGCGCTGGCGCCCGCCGGCGAAAAGCCGTCCAGCGATTCAATGATCTGAAAAGCGGGGCCGTGAAAGAGATGCCCGTCGGCGTACGCGGCGTCCCGCGCGAAGGGCCACGCGACAGACTCCGGCAGCTCCAAAAATTCACGCGATGCAGCGACCGGATGCTGATCAGCAATCTTTCCAACTGCGATTCGACAGCGATAGTGGGGGGTACCGTCTACTCCCGTGAAGGCGCATTCGAATACGTTGGGATCGTCGGTTTCGCGCAGCTCCAGTCGAAGCCGCAGCCCGCGCTCGGAATCGGTCAGCCGCAGGCCCTGCAGCATCTGCAAGTCCCGGCAGGCTACGAGCGCGCTGCCCGGCCGCAGCGATACTACAGCCCGCGCGGCCCACTCGATCGCCCACACCATCGGGACGACCGGCACGCCGCGCACCGCGTGATCTTTCAGGTACGGATGCTTATCGAGGGTAAGCGTGAGATCGCCGCGATAGACTGTCGCTTCGCCGGACATCGAGAGCGTGGGACTGCCGCCGAAAACGACTTCCACCTGATTCAGCGGAGCACGTAGTTCGTCGACGAACATGCGCGCGCCGGTCTCCAGGTCGATGAGCGGCACGCCCATCGCCTCGAATTGTTGTTTGAGTTCGGGCGTAACCATGCCGCCTTCCCAGGGTCCCCAGTTCATGGAACGGACGCAACAGGCGGAGCCTCGCCGTTGCGCTTCGACCGCCGCGATCTTGTTCAGGATTTCGTTCGCCATCGCGTAATCGCACTGACCGGCGTTGCCCGCCCGCGCCGCGACTGACGAAAAGAAAGCCAGGTAGCTCAGAGGATCCGTTTCGGTCGCTTTGAGTAAGGCGCGCAGGCCCTCCACTTTCGTATTAAAAACGCGATCGAATTGTTCCGGCGTTTTCTCCGCGATCAGCTTGTCCGCAAGCACGCCCGCGCCGTGCAGGACGCCGGTAATCGGCCCCCATTCTTCGCGTACGGCTTTGAGCGTCGCGGCGAGCTGTGTCTCGTCGCTCACGTCGCAGGCGAAATATCGCGCATTGGAACCCGCCGTACGTAATGCCTCCAGAGTTTCGCGGATTTCACGATTCGCCTGAATCCGACCGGCCTCGCGATTCATATCGGCCGGGGTGATCGTTTCGCCGCGAAGCTTCGCCTGTGCCAGCAGCGCGCGTTTGAGCTCCGCGTCGTTGGTGATGCCGCGCAGCGCTTCCGGTTCTTCCGTCAGCGGAGTCCGACCGAGCAAGGCCAGGCGCGGGCGATATTCGCGCGCGAGTGCGATGAGGGTATGCGCCGTAACGCCCCGGGCCCCGCCGGTCGCGACGATCACCGAGTTCGCGTTTACGAATGCTTCAGGTGCGGTTTGCGAGCCGGACGAATCCCCGGATAACGGCGCGATGTCGTCCGCATAACTCTCCAGCGCGACCCGCGAACCATCGGCAAGCAGTCCGACTTCGCGTTCGAGTCCGCCCGCTGTCAGCTCTTCAAAAAGCGCCCCCGCAATTTCTTCCGGCGAACGCCCCTGGCCGGCGACGTCGATGGCTTTGACCGTCGCGGACGGCCATTCCCGCGCGGCGGTCTTCGTCAGCCCGGCGACGCCGCCGCGATAGGCGGCGAACCGATCGAGGTTCTGTCCGATGGAAGCCAGACCGAAATCCCCGCCCAGATCCTGTACTGTCACGAAGATTCCGCTCACTCCGCCGGTTTGATCCGTATCGTCGCCGCTGAATCGTCCGGCAACGGCGCGGGCCTGCGTGAATACTTCGCGATTCACCGCGATTGCGGCCGCTTCGTTCGGCGTCGCCCGCAGACCGGCCAGCGAAACGACGGCGTCCGCTTCGTCCGGAATCACAGTCGCGACCTGCGCCGGATAACCGGCCGCAATCAGCATGCGCGCCAGGGCCGGCGCCACGCCGCCACCGTCTTCACTGATTACTATACGACGCGCCTGATTCAGACCGGCGAGCGCGAAACCCGCGGCGGGCGCGGGCGCCGTGCGCAATGCGAAGCGACCGAGGGCGACAGCCGGCGGCGATACGCTCTCGACGTGGCTCGCGCCATTCGCCGAAACCGCCGGAGTGGTTCTGCCGGCGCAGGCTGCAGTGTCGCTTCCGGCACTCGAACCTTTGAGATAGTCGATGATTTCGCCCAGCGTTCGCAGGGTGCCCAGGTGTTTCGGATCCATCTCCGGCAGATCGGGTTGCGCCTGCTTGACCGCGGCGAGGATCTGCACTCGCTTGATGGAGTCGATGCCGAGGCCGGCTTCGAGTTCCATATCCAGCTCCAGCATCTCGACGGGATAGCCGGTCTTCTCCGAAACGGTAGCCATCATCAGATCCTGCAGCGCTCCCAGATCCGCGCGACTCCCGGATGAAGCCGTCGATGCATCGGCGGCCGTAGAAGCAGAAACCGCGGCACCTGCAGACGGAGCAGCCGCGCTCGGCGAAACTGTCTGCATGTACTCCACAATTTCGCGCAGAGTCCGCAGAGTTCCCAGATGCTTCGCATCGACTTCGCCGATTTCCGGCGCCTGCTGTTTGACCGCGGCGAGGATCTGCACCCGCTTGATCGAGTCGATGCCGAGACCCGCTTCGAGTTCCATGTCCAGTTCCAGCATTTCGACGGGATAGCCGGTCTTCTCCGAAACGGTAGCCATCATCAGCGCTTCCAGGTCCGCAGCCGCGATGCCCGAAGCAGGCGCTGCGATCGAAGTTCCCGCGCCGCCAGCTGATCTTTCCGCAGCGATCGTCGAAGATCCGCTGCTATCATTCTCTCCGCCGTCGGCGATCTGCGCAGCACCCGCTCCCGAGCTTAAATTCGTTTTCAGGTATTCTACGATTTCGCGTAGAGTTCGCAGCGTTCCCAGATGTTTCGCATCGACTTCGCCGATTTCCGGCGCCTGCTGTTTGACCGCGGCGAGGATCTGCACTCGCTTGATCGAGTCGATACCCAGACCCGCTTCGAGCTCCATGTCCAGCTCCAGCATTTCCTCGGGATAGCCGGTCTTCTCCGAAACCGTCGCCATCATCAAGGACTCCAGCTTCTCGATAGACAGACCCGACGTGCTTTGCGGCGAAGGCGAAGGCGAAGGCGAAGGCGAAGGCGAAGGCGAAGGCGAAGCGTGCGCGTCGGCGGTTGCGGGTCGCGCAAAGTGAGCCGCCGATTGCGCGATGGCCGGAGTTGCAGGCGCGACCGCTTGCGACTGCATTCCCGGCACGGCCGCCGCAGGCGCGTTCGACGATGTCGTGTATGCGGACGGATGCGCGGCACCGTTGATGTTCGTGACGGGCGGTTCCGATGCGGCGACAGGCGCGCCGCCCAGGGCCGCACCCAGGTTTTGAAACGCGGTTTCCGCTACCCGCAAATAAGACTGATGCGATTCGCCCAGCGCGCGCTGATACGCCGCATGCGCTTCGGCGGTCTGTCGCTGCATTTCCTGGAGCGCGCTCAGATACGCCGGACTGGCCGGAACGTTTTTCGCAGGAACGGACGGCGCAGCGAAGGGCACGGAAGCACCGGCAGACGCGGCCGCAACGTTCGGCGTCGGCGAAGTTGCGGCGCTCGCAGGCGACGCGGCTTCCCGGGGCGTGCTTTGCGTAACCTCCGCCTGCGCCGGATCCGACCGACCGTTTTCACTGGAGTGAGTGACTGACGATTGGGGTGCCGCCGACGATTCGACCGGTCGCTCGGGATTCGCCTGCGGTAGAGCCGCAGCGCCGCCTTCCGGCGGATAGGGTTTGCCGTAGTTCGAGCCGTTGATCTTTACAGTCAGCTTCGGCTTCGGACGCGAAGCAGGATCGACTGGAACGGCGCAATCTTTCCAGAGCGCGCCCAGATTCATGGGCAGGCCGGCGAGTGCCGAAAGTTTCGCAACCGCGTGGCATACGCTCTGCATGGCCGGCTGGTTCTTCTGGTCCAGGCTGACCGCCACGTGCGGCCGATCGCTCAGGATTTCCGCGGTCAGCCGCGTGAGAATCGAAGACGGGCCGACTTCGATAAAGGTGCGGGCGCCCGCAGCGTACATCGACTCGATCTGTTCGAAAAAACGAACCGGCCGGGCGATCTGTTCGGCCAGTCGGGCACGAATACCGTCGGGTTCGCTGCTTCCGTTTTGATACGGGCCCGCGTTCACGTTCGAGTATACTTTGCCGCCCGGCGTTTGAAAAGCGATGCCGCCCAGGAATTCCGCGAAGGGCGCGCTCGAAGGACTGACGTATTCCGAATGAAAAGCAGTCGCGACCGGGAGTCGTCTGTTTTCGATACCGCGTTCGAGTAGTTGCGCTTCGATCGATTCGATCCCGACGACCGAACCGGCCAGCACGACCTGTTCGGGCGTATTCAAATTCGCAAGAACAACTCCCTGTCGGCTTTCGTTTACCAGCGCCGCGACGCTTTCGACGTCGTGAAAGACGGCGGTCATCGCGCCGGGGGCTTCGGCGATTTCGGCCGCCGCGTCCATGAGTTCGCCGCGTTTGCGCGCGGTAGCAAGGAAATCGTCCACGTCGTACGCGCCCGCCGCATGCAACGCGGTCAATTCGCCGAAGCTGTGCCCGCCGAAAAACTCGCCGGAAACGCCGAGCTCTTTCAATACTTCCAGCATCGCCAGGCTGACCAGCCCAATGGCGGGCTGCGCGCGATGGGTCGCGGTCAGACGTGCGTGTTGTTCGCGCCGCTCCTCTTCGCTGAAAACCGGCCGCGCGTATACGATCTCCGGCAATTCGCGCAGTGCCGCTTGATCTGACGCGGCGATGCGATCCCACACGGCGCGGGCCCCGTCGAAATTCCAGAGTAGATCGCCGCCCATACCGACGTACTGGCTGCCCTGACCGGGAAAGAGCAGCGCGACACCGTGGCCCACTGTATTCTCGTTCGTCTTCGCGCTTGCGTCCGAATTCGCGTAATACACTCCCGGCGCCAGATCGATCTGCTGGTCGGGTTTCGCTTCGATCGTCTTCCGCGCGAGTTCGGCTTTCGCTTTCAAATCCGCCGCATCGACCGCGACGATAGCGAGTCGGACTCTGCGCGACGGCTCAAAGCGGTTCAGGCTTTCGAAGCTCTGATACAAAAAGCCTTCGCGGTCGGCGGCCGCTTCGCTGGCCTGCGAAAGCGCCCGAATGACCGCCGCCGGTTCGTCGCCGGAAAACAAAAAGATTTCCGCGGGCTGCGTCCGCAATCGATGCGCGCGGGCGCCCGGTCCGGTATATTCCTCAAGAGCGGCGTGAAAATTCGAACCGCCGAAACCGAAGCTGCTGACGGAACCGCGCCGGGGATGATCGCTCGCGCGAATCCAGGGACGGCGTTCGGTGCTGAGATAAAACGGACTGTTCTCGATGTCCAGGGCCGGACTGGGCCGCTCCACTTTGAGCGTGGGCGGTAAAACTTTATGATGCAGAGCGAGTACGACTTTGATCAGCGACGCCGAACCTGCCGCGGCTTTGGTGTGTCCGATCTGCGATTTCACAGAACCGAGAGCGCACCACTGCTTCGCGCCGTCGCGATAGCCGTCGGTCGCTTCAAAGACTTCGCGCAGACCGCCGATCTCAGCGGCGTCGCCTGCTTTCGTGGCCGTTCCGTGCGCTTCGACCAGCTCGACGGTGTCCGCCGAATAACCCGCGCGTTCATAAGCGCGACGCAACGCCTTCGCCTGTCCGCTGGATACAGGGGCGTAGACGCTTTTGGATTTACCGTCACTCGAAGAACCCAGGCCGCGCAGCACCGCGTAAATCCGATCGCCGTCGCGCTCCGCGTCCGCAAGCCGCTTGAGCGCGACCATGCCCAGGCCTTCGCCGAGCATCGTACCGTCCGCTTCGTCGGAGAAAGGACGACAGTCTCCGGTCGGCGAAAGCGCGGGGGTCTGACTGAAGCACATGTACATAAAGGGATCGTTGAGCGCGTCCACCCCGCCGGTGATCACCAGATCAGACGTACCGAGCTGCAGCTCCTGGATCGACATAGACATGCCCGCCAGACTGCTCGCGCAGGCCGCGTCGATGACGCAATTAGTCCCGCCCAGATTCAAACGATTGGCGATGCGACCGGCCACGACGTTGCCCAGTACCCCCGGAAAGGTGCTTTCGTTCCAGTCAGCATAGGAATTCGCGATGCGATCGCAGGCCGATTGGACCTGGCTTTCGGACAGACCGCTTTCGCGCAGGGCCCGCTGCCAGACCGGCCGCTGAATGCGGCTGGCCATCTGACCGACCAGCTCGGTCGCCGACGCGACACCCAGAATCACGCTGACCCGGTCGCGATCGATTCCCGTGAATTCCGGACTGCCCGAGGCGTCCTCTAATACTTTCTGCGCGACGATTAAGGCCAGCAGCTGGGCGGTATCAGTCGAAGAGAGATTTCCGGGAGGCATACCCCAGTGCATGGGGTCGAAGTCGACGTCGTTTAAGAAGGCGCCGCGTTTCGTGTAGATTTTGTCGGGGGTGCCCTGCTCGCCGTAGTAGTCCTGAATCAGCCAGTGATCCGGGGGCACGTCGCTCATGAGATCTTTCGCGGCGAGGATATCGCTCCAGAAACCGGTCGCGTCCAGCGATCCTGGAAAGAGCGCGCTTACGCCGACGACGGCGATGGGCCCGTTCACAATACGGTCATCACCTTCGTTTTGTGATAAAGAAGCGGAATCGGTTTGAGACATACAAAGATCCTTTCAGATGAAATTTAATTCAGAACGAAATAAGCCTGGAGTCGCGCGAGCCTGCTGCGGTTTAAGAAGATCCACGACGGAGCGGGCGATTATTCCAGCGGTCGCGGCCGGAACTGAAAAGCCGCGGCGGGTACCGGCAGTCCGTAGCTGCGCAACTGCTGCGCGCGAGTAATGACGGCCGCGCCTTCGAGTAAATTGAGCGCAATTTGCACGACCGTCCGATTCCCGACCTCTCCCAGGAAGCTGTCGCGGGTCCAGGCGTTGAACGCGCCCATAGCCGGCCCGCACCAGATCTGATAATCGAGCCGGCGTTCCGGCCGACCGGATTCCAGCGGCCAGCGACTGGACCCGCCGAGATACCAGCGAAAGACGAGCGCCATGCGATGCCGCGCATCGCTTTCGGCCCGCGCGATTTCGGAAGGATCGCGTTCTTGAAAAAATTCGCGGGTTTCACGCCAGACTTCGTCGAGCGGCTTTTGGAAGATTTCTTTTTCGATTCGCGAACGCGTGGCCTGCGGAATTTCGTCGAGCGAAGCGTATGATGAATACAGGTCGTAGAGTTGTTGCGCGCGAACGCCGAACATCGTGCCCTTTTTCAGCACCTGCACTTTCACGCCCATCTCGAACATGTCCGCCGAGGGCGCCATGACCACGTCGGCCATGTCCGCATGCGCAAGCATCTCGCGGCCCGCAGGGGAAAGACCGGATTCGATCGCCGCCTGATTGACGCTGCCGGTGACGACGTACGCCGCGCCCAGCGCGAAAGCCGCGGCGACCGAAGCGGGGTTGCCCAGTCCGCCCGCCGCGCCGATGCGAATCGGACGCGTGTAGCCGTACTTCGCGGCGAGCTCGTCGCGCAGCTGCAGGATCATGGGCAGCAGTACAGTCAGCGGACGGTTATCGGTGTGACCGCCGGAATCCGCTTCGCAGGTGAAGTCTTCCGCGACGGGCAGGCGCGACGCGAGCTCCGCTTCAGCGGCGCTCAGCTTCGACTGCGCGACCAGGGCGTTTAGAATATCCGCGGGCGGCGGCGAAAGAAAATGTTCGGCGACTTCCGGCCGCGAAATCTTGGCGAAAACGTGGTTCACGCGCACGATCTTTCCGGAGGCGTCGCGATGCAGGCCGCTCGCGGCGTAACGAACGATCGCCGGCGTGAGATTCATATAGGCCGACGCGGAAACCCGCCGTACATTCCGCCGCAAGTACAGCTCGACGATCGCGTCTTCCAGGCCGCTTTCATTCGGCGAATGAATGAGATTCGAGCCGAAGGGCAATCCGGCCGGATCGAGCGCTTGCAGGAGTTCGTCGAGGGCCGCGTCAATGCGCGCAGGCGAGAGACCGGCGGCACCGAAGAAACCGAGCATGCCCGCCCGGGCCATCTCGATTACAATGCGCGTTGTGCAAATGCCGCGGGCCATGGCGCCGGCGACGTACGGAAAGCGCAGCCCGTGCGTCTCCTGAAACGATCGATCCCCCAGCCACTCGGGAAAAAGCGGCGGCAGGGTCCCGACCAGGGGATAGGCGGGAATGCCGGCGGATTGGGCGCCATTTCCATTCGCGGCTGCGCCCGCCTGAAAATTGCCGGTATCCTCGACCACTTCACCTTCAAGCGCCAGACCCATTCTACGGCCGGCGTCGTCGCGCAGAATGTAGGCCGGTGAGCGCACCTGCGGGATGTAATGCAACAGATCGGCGCTGGTGAAAGCCGCCGGAGAAGCGCTGAGCCGGAGCGCCGGGGAACGGGAGGGAACTACTGGAGTAGACTGCATAATCGGATTGCGGCGCCGTTTCCGGCGGTTCTGGCCAGAGATTGGACAGCGGAGGCCAGAAATCGACCGATCGTTCGATCTATCAACCACAATTCTAACAGTATCCGGTTACAATTCGGCGGCTTTGCATTGACGGCCGTACGAACGGTCGCACAATTGAATCTCGAATGCTATGAAGACCATGATTCCCGGAAAAACAGCCCGCGGGCAGCATACCCGGCAGAGCATCCTGACGGAGGCGATGCAGCTGGCCTCAAAGGAAGGCCTGGAAGGCCTGAGCATCGGCCGGCTGTCGACCGGCCTCAAAATGAGCAAGAGCGGGCTGCTCGCGCACTTCGGTTCGAAAGAAGATCTCCAGCTGGCGACCGTCGATCTGGCCTGCGATCGCTACAACCATCAGATCGTGCAGCCGGCGTTGAAATCCCAGAAGGGCCTCACCCGTCTGGTGGATCTCTGCGATCTATGGCTTCAGTATCACGAACGCGATACGCTGCAGGGCGGCTGCTTTTTCCTGGCGGTATCGTCCGAATTCGACAGCCGCGAAGGCCGGGTGCGGCGGCGCATCAAATTCACCATGTCCCAATGGCTTCGCCTGCTGCAGCGCGAACTGTACCACGCGCAAAAAGCCGGCGAGATCCGCCGGGAAACCGACGTCGAGCAGATCGCCTTCGAATTAAACGCGATAGGTCATGGCGCGAACTGGGCCTATCAGCTGTATGAAGACACCGGCGTATTTCAGAAAGCCCGCCGCGCCATCGAGCGAACGCTGCAAGCGATTCGCGAGTAGTTTCAGCGAACGCAGCAGGCGATTCGCAGTTAAGCCCGCTCGCGCTGGAACCACACTCCCTTTGATGTCCGACAATTCGCTTGCAGGACGCACGGCCTGTACGACTGTACGCCATGGGTCTTTCGTCGCTTCCAACGACACTGCGCAAGCTGCTTGTTGCGGCGCTGATCGGGACAGGCATCGGTTGCGTTCCCTTTCAAACGAATTGTTCGGAAGCGGACGCGCTGTGCGACGGGTTCCGGGTCTGGCTCGCGTATCAATCCATCACGCCTTTGATCGTGGTCGGGGACAATAACGGCGTCGTGCACCTTTCCGCGGACGGGATCAACTGGCAATCCACCACGATCGACGCGGGCGGTGATATCTCGGATCTCACCTGGACCAATGGAGCCTTCCGGGTTACGGTCGACACGAATACGCCGGCGCGCACCGCCTTTTCCGCGGACGGCCTGAACTGGCAGAACACCGCAAACGGACTGGCTATGGCCTCGCAATTGTCGGGAATCGCATTCGGCAACGGGCGCTACGTCGTGGTGGGCGACAACGGCGCCGGGAACGGCATTCATTATTCGAACGACGGCGTTAACTGGGTCGCGAGTAACGATGGCGACCTGGTCGGCGTGAGCTTCGGCGGCATCGATCAGTTGAGTTTTCTCGACAACCAGTTCGTGGCCGGCGATTCGGGAGCCGGAGTGGTGTATATTTCCGCGGACGGGATCGATTGGTCGCAGGGCTTTACTCTGTCGGACCCCGAACACTTCGGCAAAGTCGGTTCGTATTTTTTCTGCACGGACAGCAACCAGCTGTACGCAAAAACTGAAATAACCGGAGCCCCGCCGCCCACCGTTCCGGGACTCGTGGGAATTCAAACAGCGGCTTCGAATTTGTTCGGCTTCGGAATCGCGGCCGGCACCAGCGCGGTGATTCATACAACGACCGACGGTATCAACTGGACCACGAATCGCAATCCCGGGGGCGGCGCGCAGTTGACGGCGGTGACGATCGAAGACCCCCGCCTGATGCTGGCAGGCGGAACGGGCGGTGCTTACTATCTATCCACAAGCGGCGGCGCGAGCTGGGAGGGACCGTATACCCTTCCGGGTGCGGGCGACCTTCTGTCGGCTGTGACGCGGCCCGGGTTTCCGTTTCAATAGGCGCTTCGGTTTTGCTTGCCCAAACTCGCGCCTTCGGATTCTCATTGCAGAAGATGGCCTGCGACCCAAACGATCGCGCGAAACGCGGCACGACAGCGATCTCAACAAAGCGACGCACCCGAATGCTTTCGGCGTTCATCGCCAGTATGATTCTGTTGACCGTCACCGCGTGTACCAATTTTCGCACCGACTGCCTGGAAAAAGACGCCTTCTGCGACGGCCTGAGCGCCTGGCTGGCCTACCAGTCCGTCACGCCGATCATGCTGGTGGGCGACAGTGTGGGCCAGATTCATGTTTCGTATGACGGCTTCACCTGGCGGAGCGTCAGTATCAGCGGCGGCCTGGCGATCAATGACGTGACCTTCGCCAACGGTCGCTTCTGGGCTGTGACCGCCAATGCGATCGCACAGGGTCGCGTCTATTATTCCGAAGACGGCCTGAACTGGCTGAGTACGACCAACGGCATCTCGGGGGCGTCCGCATTGAGCGGCATCGCCTTCGGGCGGAACGGCTTCGTCGTGACCTCCGAATTGCCGGGCACCCTCGTACACAATTCGAGCGACGGCATCAACTGGATACCCAACAGCGATCCCGGGCTCGCGCTTTTCGATTTCTCCGGGACGAATCTCTTAAATTTTTCGGGCGGACGTTTTCTGGTCGGGGACGCGAGCGGCGGCAACCTGGTCACATCCGCCGACGGATCCATCTGGACCGCGGCGATTGTCGGCGTCGCGCTCGCGCAATCGCCGGTCAGCCTGGGCTCTGCGGTTTTCTGGTCCGATAGCGGTTCGCACTACGCGACCGAGACGTTGCCGGGCCCCCTGCCAGCGGCGACAGCGGGGCTGAGCGGCATCCGCACCGGGGCTTCGAATGAACGGGCCGACGTCAGTCTGGGAATCGTCGCGGGGGATAACGCCGCGATCCACAGCTCGACCGACGGCATCAACTGGAGCGCGAATCTGAATGCGGGGGGCGGCGCGCAGTTAACGACCGTCACTATCGAAGATCCACGCTTTATGCTCGCGGGCGGCGTGGGGGGCGTCTATTATCTCTCCACAAGCCGGGGCGCGACCTGGCAGGGCCCGTTCACGATTTCCGGCGCGGGCGATCTGCGCGCGTCGGTGACCCGGCCCGGCTTTCCGTTTCAATAAATGATTCGTACCTGTCCGCAGCGAACTGCGCGCCGGGAAAACTCTCGACAAACCAGCAGGCGTCGCGTAAGATCCGGCCATGTTTTCCCGAATCTCGAATCTGAACAGGACCGGAGCGACGCCTCGATTCCAGACCATCGTCGTCTCGACGGCCGCCATGCTACTATCGATACTCGCAATCGGAGCCTGCAAACAGGAGACCTTCGAGCCTGTCGCGGAGCCGCAGGTGCTGGTCCTGGCCGATCCAGATGCGAGCGTGGAAATTTTGCAGCAGCCGCTCAAACCGGAGACCATGACCTGGAACGGCAGCGCCGTGCAAGCCCTCGAAATCGAAGGCACGCTAAAAGTTGAATACGACGATAGCGTGTACTATTTTCTTCAGCTCAGCTGTTCGCCGGAACTCAAGTGCAACGGCAGCAAAGCTTATGTGCCCGGCAGTCTGGTGTACGGCTTTGAAGACGCGCCCTATGAAGTTCAGCGTTATTTCATTCGCGCCGGAGCGGACTCCCCGGATGCGGAAGAGAGCTTCGCTTTCGAAACGGTTCGCCCGTTCCGGCTCTTCACGCGCGCCAACTTCGAGGCCGCGCAAAGCACACTCGCCTGGCTGCGCGACTCCCGTTCCGAACTACCGGAAGTGACCGCAGAATGGGACTCCGATACGGTCACACGTATGATCGACGCCCACCTGTATCATATGGACGACGATCTGGAACGCGAGCGGCGCATCGCCGAGTGGTACTATCTGTCGGTATCTCATAAGGAATCCTTGCGCAACGACGCCTTCGCCCCGTATCTGAAACGCTACCAGGCCTACCCCGGTATCGTTAAAATCGCAGCGGGGGGCGCTGCGGACGACAGCGGGTTTTCGCCGGAGCAGCTCGCATTTTTGACGACGCTGCATGAGTACAGCTCGCGAAGCTTCGGCGAGCAGGCGAAGAACATGGGATACGATTTCCCCTTTCAGGCCCGGAACTTCGGGGACCTGGCGAAAGTCTTTAACACGCGACTTACGCTGCCGCTCTACCGCGCGATGATCTTCAAACAGATTCTCGATGATGTACCGTATGAAGCCGTACCGGCGGCGGCCGACGAGAACCCCGAAACCGAAGCGGCCGCTGTGGAACCGCCGACCGCGAACGTCGCTCTGGCGACGGCCGATACCGCGGCGGTCCAGGCCGGCGAAACCAATACACCGGTGGTAAACGTGCTCTTCGATCTGGAATTCGGCGCCGTGGTGAAATATCAAACGGCAGCCGGCTCGACGGAAGAACGCATCTTTCCAGGAATTCGCGCACAAGCTCACGAAAACGGCCTGGCCTTCGAACTGAGCACCGCGGACGGGGAAAAGCTGAACGTGCGACCGCTGAAATTGTCTTCTTTCCTGGCTGCCGCCAATCCCACGGAATTGAAAAAATATCGCACGATGGCGCAGGACGAGATCATGGGGGAGCGCACCTTCGAGCGCCGGGCGGTACTGACCGCGCTCAAGTACGGCGTCGGTGATTATGACCGGGCCGCCCGCCGCTTTCGCTTCGAACTCAAGATGGACGATCCGAAAGTCTACTGGAAGGTGCTGGCCCTTTTCAAAAGCTCACCCTCCATCGACGTATTCGAATCGGACGTTTACAAAGGCACGATGGACATCGACTACGGAGAGGGCGATGGGATGGGCTGGTATCAGACCTACGACCGCGACAGCAAGCACTCTTCGCTCAAGGTTCACGGGCGTTACGAAGAATGCGGCCGTGAGTGCTTCACCGAGGACGTCGATCAGGTGTGCTTCGATAATACGGAAGCCAGCAACGTGGTCATTGAGTTTCCCGGGAAAAGCATCGCCATGGATAAACCCGATGACGTCGAAATTACGGTCCGGATGCCGGAAGAAGCCTATTATTATTCCGCCCAGCTGTGCAGCTACGCCCTCGGAGCGGAAATCGAAGCTTCGAACTGAAGTGGAGCGTTCTCCCTGCGATTGAGCTTCTTGATTCCCGCCGCAATCATCGCGGCGACCGGTGGATTCTTCTGGCTTGCGCAGCCTGGACGCCCACTGCAAACCGCGGGACCCGGATGTGCGGGATGCCACATTCGCTCAGCGCTACAGTGGGACGGGCCCGCGGCGGCGGCCTTCAGCAAAGGCGTGCACGCTCTGAATCCGCATCGCGTATTCCCCGGCGGTCGGACCGATGCGACCAACGCCGGCAATTCGCACGATAGTAACAGGACCGCCAATGAGGATCGGAAATTTCGCGCGGCGGAGTGTTTGAGCTGCCACGCTGCCGCCCACGCAACCTGGGCCGATTCGGCCCATGGTCGCGCTTTTACGAATCCAATCTTTCAGCACGCCTTCGAACGCGATCGCAAGGCGTGGTGCCTGAATTGCCACGCGCCGCTCTGGGATCCGCGGCGCGACGGCGACGCGGCGCAGATCGCGCAAAGTCCGGACTTCAGCGCCCTGTACGCGGAAGGCATCAACTGCGTGAGCTGCCATGTTCGCAAAGGCGAAATCCATTCCGCAACCGATTACGCACAACGCCCGCAGGCCCGGCTCTTTCATCCCGTGCAATTCGATGCCGGCCTTGAGCGGGACGCCTTCTGCGCGGGATGCCATCAGTTCAATTTCGTGCACAGCCTGGAACCCTTCGCAGTATACGAAGGCGACGAACATCCCATGCAAAACGTGGTGCGCGAATCCCGCGAAACGAACGGCGCCCTCTATCCCGCGGGCTGTACGGGCTGCCACTATGCGGATGGCGATCACTCATTAAAATCCGAGGGGGTACGGCAGCTGCGCGAGAAACTGCGCATCGAAATCACGACGCTGGCTTCACGGAATTCACGAACTTCGACGCAGGCGACGCCGAACGCGAGCCAGGCGGCAGGCGAGCGAAACGTGAAGGCGGACGACCTGCGCGCTTCGTCCGCCGGGTATTCCGTGCGACTGGATCTGTCGATGCCCCGCATTGCGCATCATTTTCCGACCGGCGATCTCTTTCGCATTCTGAGCTTTTATATCTACGACACCGGCGGACGCGAAATGTATCGCTACGATTTTCGCAAAGAGGTTCGCGTCGTCGACCGCGCCGTGATTTCAGATACAACCCTGAAACCGCGGCCGGATCAATTCGGCGCGAGCGCCGCGGTTCTCGCGCAGGTCCCCCGGCGTCCCGCCAGATGCGAAATCGTCTACCGATTGCAGGGAGCGATCGATCCCGACATCGCGGAAGATTTCGAAGACCCGGGGATTCTGCGCGAATCGGTTTACGACGGAAGCTGCGGCGAATGAGGCCGGGGACGTCGCGGCGCGCCTTGAATCCGAAACGACCTAGAGCAACTCCACGTCGGGCCGCAAGCGGCGAAACTCAGCGACCTCGTCCGCGGCAAACACGCCGTACGCTTTCACCAGATACAAATACGGCAGATCCTTGAGCGCCAGCAAACCGCTCGCGCCTGGATTCGCGGAGCACACCAGCTCCTCCAGATTCGTGCAGGCCGCAAGCGGCGCGAAGTCCGTAATGGCATTTTCCTGCAACCAGAGCAGACGTAGATCTTTTAACGAAGCAAGCGGACTCACGTCGCGAATGCGATTCTTCTCGAGGTACAGCTTGCGCAGGCCGGACTGCGCGGAGAGCGCCGACAGATCCACGATTCGATTGCGCTCCAGCTCCAATTTGCGCAGCGACGGCATCGCTGGAAAATCAGACAGACTTTCGATTTCGTTGCCCGCCAGGTCGAGCGCCGCAAGCACCGGCAGCTTCGCGAAACCGGCCAGCTGGTGAATCGTGTTATCGTTCAGATCCAATGTGCGCAAACAGCGCAGCGCAGATAAATCCGGCAGGGCGCTCAGGCCGTTCTTACCGAGCGTGAGATGGTCGAGTCTATTCAAACGCGTAAGACCCGCGACATCAGAAAGGCCTTTGTCCGACAGACGCAGATAGTCTTCTTTGCGCAGTTCGAAAAAACCTTCGGCGGTCGGAACTCCGTCTTCGATTTCATCGTCGTCGACTTCTTTTAAGAGCGCTTCGCGCAGCCGGTCGTCCAGACCGCGCCACCAGGCGAGCCAGTCCTGGTATTCCGCGTCGCTCAATTCCACGGTCCAGGGCCGCGCTTCGCGCCAGGCGTCCAGATCTTCACTGGAAATGTCTTCGATATGCGCGTCCATTTCCTCGAGCAAGGGCAAGCCTCTGATCGCCAGGACTCCCGCATGACCGCGCTCCGCTTCCGGCTCTTCCAGCGGATTGTCGAAACAGCTGATTTCTTTGAGCAGAGGCGATTCGCCCAGCGGTTCCAGGTCGCGAATCCGATTGCTGTAGACCGTCACTTCGCGCAGCTCCGGCAAACCCCGCAGTCCTTCCAGCGATTCGATCTCGTTGCCTTTCGCGCGCAGCTTACGCAGTTCGCGCAGATTCTGCAACGGAGCAAGATCCTGAATACCGGTTTCGGAGAGATCAAGATCCGTCAGGCGCGTCAGTTGCGAAAGCGGCTCAAAATTTTCGACGGGGTTGTTGGCCAGGTCCAGATCGACGAGAGCTTTCAGTTGCGCCAGGGGATTCAGGTCGCGGATCTCGTTGCCTTCGAGATTGAGCGTGCGCAATCGCGGGAAGCGCTCCAGCCAGGCGAGATCCTTAACCGCGCTGTGTTGAATCTTTAGCGAAGTACGACGCAACAGGCGTCCCAGATCTTCGTCGGTGGGTTGCTTCTTCTTCGGAAGCTCCATTAGTTTTACGAATTCGGAACGCAATTCGCTTTTCGGAAGCGCGTCCCACCACGCGCGATTCGCGACGATCGTCGCCTCGTCGAGTCGCACGGGCGGCGGCCCGAACCAGTCCAGAATATTTTCCGCAATCGCGCCCGCCTCGCCGCCGGCGTCCTGAATCTCTTTGAGGTCCTCCACGCCTGTGCGGATTTTGGCGATGTCCTTTTCGACGAAACGCGCGAGTATCATTCCGAACTGGGTCGCCGCTTCGTTCGCTTCGCCGAGCTGAATATGCGCGCGACCGATATAAAGCCGCTGGTAAAACGCATGATAATCGTAAAAATTGAACAGCATCTCCCGACCGATGCGGGTACCGTAGTCGATCACCCGGCGATAATCTTTGCGATCGTTCAAATAGATGCTGAGCACGTTGAGCGCCGCGGATTTGTCTCGATCCGTCTCGATTGCGTTTTCAAAAACCGCCAGTGCGCGGTCGAGATCTCCCAGGGCTTTATAACACAAACCAAGCAGATTGCGGGCGGCCCCGGGCAGATGGCTGAGGTGGTCGAATATGTCGAATTTTACGTCGGCGAGGCGGCCGTAGCCTTCTTCCAAAAGGTCGCGCGCTTCGGCGTACTGCTCTTTGTCGTAGAGGGCCTTCGCCTGATCTGTAAGTTCCTGGAGCTGCTCTGCCCGGGTCTTTTCGCCGGGCTGCAGCAGTCCGGCCAGAAATTCGTCGAAAGAAGCGGAGTGATCGTGAAAGCCCTCTTCATAGTCGAAAAATAGAACCGGCAAATCCTTCGCGGCCAGATCGATCGCCATAAAGAAGGTGCCGTCCATATCGGGCATTTCGCACAGGGGAAAGAGCTGCCGTTCGCCAGTCGGAAATTCGGAACTGTATTCGAATTTCCCGGGCAGATACTCGCGATCGGCGAAGCTGACGACCTCTTTCACATCGCTCGCGAAATGCATCAGATCGCAAACCAGACGCCCTTCGTATTGGCGCCACTCGCCGGATTCGTAGAAGTTGCGCAGGCGTTCCGGCAGGCGCACGTCCCACTGCGCTTCCAGTTCCTTCGCCAGAATTGATTGGGGGTCGGCCATAAACATCTCCGGCGCGCCAATCGCGCGCTGCGCACGGTCCGCGGCGCGACGCATGCGAAACGTAGATGAAAGGGCGAAACGATGTGCGCGGAGGGGGACTTGAACCCCCACAGCATTGCTGCCACCAGCCCCTCAAGCTGGCGTGTCTACCAATTCCACCATCCGCGCGCTTCGGTAAATCGGAAGCACACAATTTTGAGCGGCGGGGATACGGTCGAGCAAAATCCGGCGCAGAATCGCCCGACCTCCGGTCGCCCCCGCCGTCATTTGACCCCGATCCAACCCCCTGAAAAGCGTGGGGTTTTTATGATGAAATCGTAAGAATTTGATCAAATCTTTGTTTACACGGTTTGTCCGCGGGCGGCCCCTATTTCTGATCCCATCGACGGTCCACCGTCGCCTTCGCAAATACCAGGTGAACCCTTCTCTACAGATGACAGTCCGCCCCATGTGGGACGAAGTCGAACGCGTGCGAAATGAAACCATGTCATTTCTGCAAGGGCACGCCTTCGGCGAGGAAACCGTGCAATCGCTCGGCATGGTCGCGAGCGAGCTCTGCGAAAACGCCGTAAAGTACGGCTGCTTTACCGGAGCGCACGAAAACAATCCGGCGATCGAGGTCATCGTGCGCTTTAACGAACAGCGCAGTCGCGTCCTGATTCGCGTGATCGGTCCCGTACAAATCGGCAACAATCCGCACTTTCGCCGCTTCAAAGAAACGCTGGACTGGCTGCAGAGCCATGAAAATCCAATGGAAGCTTATCTGGAGAGAATGCAGGCGGTCGCGTTGACCGATCCCATGGACAGCAAGAGCGGTCTGGGATTGCCACGGATCGCCTACGAGGGTCAATCGCTCCTCTCGTATGAACTGGACGATCAGGATCGCCTCGCGGTCAGCGCCGTGCACTACCCCGGCCGCATCTGATTCGTCCCGTTAGTTTTTCTGTTAGTATCCGACAAACATCCGCTGGAGAAGAATTCATTGTCTCAATCATCCGCCCCCTTTCGCCCGGAGTCGCTCACCGACCGGGGCAAGCATCTGCTCATTTCGGTTTCCGGCATTCGAGGCACCGTTCCGGCCGGACTGGACCCCATCAATACCGCCTGCTTCGCGCGGGCGCTCGCGGCCGTCACCGGCAAACGCATCGTCGTCGGCGAGGACGCCCGGCCGACCGGCCCCGCGCTGAAACAAATCCTGGTGGGAACGCTGCGAGCCTGCGGCAAAACCGTGCTCGACGTGGGACTCGCGCCGACCCCCACGGTGAAGGCCGCGGTGGCGCTGCACGCCGACGCGGGCGTGATGATCTCCGCCAGCCACAATCCGCTGGAATGGAACGGCTTTAAGATGATTCAGAAAGGCGGCTTCTTCTTCGACGCCGCTATGAATGCGAAGTGGCTGCAGGCCCTGCGCGAAAACGTCGAACCCGCCGTTCCGTATAAAAAATTCGGCGCGCATCGGCCACTCGACGGAGTACAGGACCACATTCAGGCCGTGTTAAAATCACTTCCATTGTTGAAACAGATTCGCGCAAAAAAGTACCGTGTCGTCGTAGACGGCGTCGCGGGAGCCGGACGCGAGGCGCTGCCGCAACTTTTAGAAGAGCTGGGTTGCAAAGTCGTGCCGCTGTATTGCGAAGCCTCCGACCGCTTTCCCAGGCCGCCGGAGCCGACCCCCGCAGCTCTTAAAGAATTCGGCAAGCTCACTCGCGACCGCAAGGCGGCCGTAGGTTTCGCCCTGGACCCCGACGCCGATCGACTGGTCACCGGCAGCCCCAAAAGCGGAGCCGTAAACGAAGAATATACTCTGCCTCTGGCTCTGCTGGGACTCGCGCCCTTTCTGTCGAAGCAGGCGAAAAGTAAAGCGAGTATAGTCCTGAATCTTTCTACCGCGACGCTGACCGACAGCGTCGCTTCCGACTACGGCATTCCCGTGTTTCGCTCCGCGGTCGGCGAAGCCAACGTCGTCGCGCTGATGCGCAAACGCAAAGCGATCTTCGGCGGCGAAGGCAACGGCGGCGTCATCCATCCCGGGATCCCCTCGTATGGTCGCGATACTCTCATCGGCGCCGCGTTGATCTTACAGGCGATGGCGCACCGCGATCTGAAAACTGTCGACGGCCTGCTCGACGGTTTACCGCGCCTGCATATGACCAAAACGAAATTCGACTTCGAACGCTCCGAGCTCGAAGCGATATTCAACCGCTTTACGGAGGGTTTCGGCGCGGACGTGCGCGCGGATCGCACGGACGGACTGCACCTGAGTTTCGCCGACGGAGCCTGGCTGCACGTGCGCGCGAGCAACACCGAACCGATTTTGCGGGTGATCGCACAGTCCGCGGACGCGAAGAGTCTGCGTGATTTGATAAGCCGCGCACAGTCGCTGCTCAATTAAGGCGCGCCGCAGAAATTGATTCTACAGCTTCGTTTTGATCTGATCGGCCCGCATTTTCCGTCCGTATGAATTCTCGCACCGCATTTGAATGGCGACTCGACCGGGGACCCCTGTTTCGTAGAATCGCTGCGACGATGCTTGCGGCGATCCTGGTACTCGCGGGCAGTCTGGCGTATCGCTTTATTAACGAACGGCCGCCGATCCCCCGCGCGTCCCGCTTTCAGCCGGAGATCGAGGAATTTCGCCGGCTGACCGCCGTCGGCGGAGGGCCCGGCGCGATTCGTCGTTTGAGAATCGCCGATTCGGGTCGCGCCGGAAATCGGGTGTCGATCAACTCCTTTCAGCTCGTCTACGGCCAGCGTCGCAATCGCTCGACGATCGTAATCGACGCGGGCCTGGACGCACGCCTGCATCGCGAGTTCAACCCCGGCGGCGAATTTTATCCCGACGCATACGAACGTCTGCAGCAAGAACTGCTGCGAGCGACTGCGATCTACTGTACGCGCGAATCGTACGAACACGTGGGCGGCATATCGCGCTCGGCGGCGCTTTATGGAATCCGCGACCGTGTTCGATTTACCGCGGCCCAGGCGCGCAGTCCGGAGCTCACGGCGGCGCGATTTCCGCCGACTGTGCTGGAAGCGATGACGACCATCGCCTGCGCCCGGGCCTGCAGTCCGGCGCCGGGCGTCGTGCTGTTTCCGGCTCCAGGGGACGCGCCGGGAGCGCAGTGGATCTATATTCGCGACGCGCGGCGGCGCGAATTTCTGCTGCTCGGCGAGCGCACCATCAGCTATGCCGAAATCGAAAGACTGCAACCGCGACGCAGCCTGAGCTACTGGCGGGCCGATCGCGACGCGCAGGACATCGCTCATCGCCTGCGGGCTCTGCACGATCTCATGCGCGCGCAGCCGGAACTCACGATTGTGCCGGTCCACGACGAAGATCGGCTCAGCGCGCTGATCGCAGCGGGCCTCCTGGGTGACGGCTTCGAGTATGATTCGCCGTTTGGCGCGCGTTAAGATTAAAACTCTCACCCGGAATTTCTGCAAAAACGGTCCGAAGCTCCGTTTTTTGTTGACCATTCGGTCACAAAAGGCCATATTATCACTATGGGCAGGCTCCAGGAATTTGACGAAGCAGTCGTCATTGAACAGGCTCAACAGCTTTTCTGGCGTAAGGGCTACAACGCGACCAGCATGGCCGACCTGCTTGAAGCGACGGGATTGCACAAAGGCAGCCTCTACCGGGCTTTCGAGTCCAAAGAGAAGCTGTTTTTACTGGCGCTCAACCACTACGCGGCCGGCGCGCGTGAGGCTTTTATTCAAGACCAGGATCCCGTCGAATACCTGCGCAATTTCTACCGGACCATGATTCGGGAATGCGTCAAAGACTCGAAAGGCTGCTTTATAATGAATAGCTGCGTGGAACTCGGGGTTTCAGGCGAACTGGCGGGGAAAGTCGCGCGCAGCATCTTTGCGGAAGTTCAAAAGAATCTCGGGGCGGCGCTCGCCAGAGCCCGCGAAGAGGGCGCGCTGCCCGCCGACTCGGATCTGAAAGCGCTGACCGCCCGCTTTACCGGCGCCGCCTTTTCGATTCGCGAAATGTCAAAATTCCAGAAAGACGGAACCGCCTTTAAGGCGGTCGCCAACGGAGTACTCGAAGAAATCGGCGCGCGCATCTGACGTCGATTTCCGGGCCGCCACGAGCGGACTCTTTTTTTATTCAATTCGTGACCAATCGGTCAAATATAACATCAAAACACTAAATCCAAAACAAGGAACGAGAAAATGAAAAATGGAAAATCGATCTGGAAGGGCTTCGCTGTGCTGCCGTTACTGGGTGTTTTCGTACTATCCGTCGCCTGCGGCAAACAGTACGATCCTCAGGACGCAAAGAGTATGATCCAGGCCCTGCACGACGCCGTCGGCGGAAAAGAGCGCCTGCTGAGCCTGAAAGACGTTCAGTTTACCTATACCTACGACCAGGTTAGCAAAGGTACCAAAGACATTTCCGTAGAACGCTATCGCTTCGCGGATGAAGCTTCCTGGGCGCGCTACAGCGTGCATGAGGAAAACGTGGCGCCGAATCTCGAAGGCGAGGTAACGCAGTCCCTGTACCAGGGAAAGGCCACATTCAAGCACAAAGGCGAAGAATTAAGCGATCCGGCGCTGCTCGGGGTAACGACTTTTCTGCGTCACGCGAACTACTTCTGGTTCACCATGATGTTCAAGCTGAGCGATCCGCAGGTTATCGCCGAAGTGTTACCCCGGCGCACCGTAGACGCTAAGACTTACGACGTCGTTAAAGTGACCTACGATCCCGCCGTGACCGGCAAAGAGCAGAACGATATCTACATTCTCTACTTCAATCCGGAAACCCATCTCGTGGACCGCTTTCTGTTTTCGCTGCCGGCTTTCGGGGTTAACGAACCGGTTCTGCTTTTTGATGTCGAGTACACCCGTATGCAGGGCATCCAGGTGATCACCAAACGCACGATGTACGGCACCGACGGGCAGGGCAACAAACAGGGCGAGGCACAGTTGATCCAGACCATTTCGGACGTAAAATTCACGAATGGATTTACGAAACAGGATTTGATTTGACGGTCGCGCCGATCGGCGTCAGGAGATAACGCATTATGGGACTACTCAATTCACAGACGCAACCCCTGGGCTCCATTGCTCCCGACTTCGACTTGCCGGATACAGTATCCGGCAAGTCGGTCTCCCTCCAGGAACTCAAAAACGAACACGGAGTGGCGGTGCTCTTCATTTGCAACCACTGTCCCTACGTCGTGCACATCGAGGATCGACTGGTCGAAATCGCCCGCGAGTTCGTGGCTCGCGGGGTACGCTTTGCCGCGATCAGCGCGAACGACTTCGTTTCGTATCCCGCGGACGCGCCGGATAAAATGAAAGAACGCGCGCTGGCGAAAGATTTTCCATTTCCCTATCTGATCGACGAAGACCAGAGCGTCGCCCGGGCTTACGGAGCGGCCTGTACGCCGGAGCTGTTTGTGTACGACGCGGATCTGAAGCTCTATTATCACGGGCAATTCGACGACACGCGTCCCGGCCAGGGCGTCGCAAGCGGGGCGGATTTTCGCGACGCGCTTGAGCAACTGCTGGCGGGCGATGCGCCGCCGGCGAATCAGAAGCCGAGCATCGGCTGCAGCATCAAATGGAAATAGGCGGATTCTCGCCAAAAAAATCTCACAGATCCCTTACAGTCCGGGGCCTCGTTCGTATCATCCAGTACCTTCGTCGGTTTTCGCCATGGGTCGAATTCCGGCGAGGACTGGAGGCTTCCTATGGTACGACGAATCGCCGCTTACGGCCTGATTACCCTTTCACTGATCGCCTGTCATGGATGCGAAGGGCAAAACTCGAACGATGGAGATTCCCTGTCGGGCGTATTGCTGGCCACGCTTGGATCCGGAAATATCCGCCAGAATTCTGAAAATCCCACCCCCGCAATCGAAGGTACGGGCGGTTTGCCGAATGCTTTGAGCGCCTTCGCTCCGGCCCTGAGCCTGCACAACGCAATCGAACAACACCAGCTGACGCCGCTATCCGGCGGCCTCGTATTCTCCCGCAGCGGCACGGAATACGTTCCGATTAGCGCCGCTTTCGCTTCGGATATTGACGTGGGCGAAACGCACACGATGACAGTGAGCCTGGCGCAATCTGGAATTCCTCTGGCCGGTACGTCGGATATCGAAGGCGGCAACAGTTTCGTTTTTACACCCGGAGCCGCGATGGCCGCGGGAACCGAATACCAGGTGGATATCGAGGCGACGCTCCTGGACGGCACTACGGGAACTCTGAACTGGAGATTTACCAGTAGCCAGACCCGGGGAACGCCCGACCCGGCCCGAACCGAAGTCCGAATGCGCTGCCGGTCGGGCGCCGACCCGGCCGCCTTATGCGAGCTGATGATCCGGCCGGACCCGGCGACGGCGGACCTCTTCCGGGGAAAAAGCTGGGATTACCACATGCTGATTTTCGATCTGCTGACTCCGTCGGGCAGCATTCCGGATCGGCTGTGGAGTCATTTCGTGGAAGGATTTTCGGAAGTCGATTTGAGCGGAGCCCCGCCCGAAATCTGGATTCGGATGCAGAGCAATAAATTCTATTTTATTCAGCCCAATGTCGAAACGGCTGCGGCGCCGCTGAATCCGGTGTTAACGCCGTCCTTTTTCTACATGCTGTCCGCCGAACCGATCGGATTCCAGTTCGCGCAGATCAGCGGCGACGACCTCTATGTCGTGTATGAAGAGTATCCTTAAGCTATAAGATCGACGCAACACTGCGCCGGCTCACTCACTCCCGAAGAGTCGGCGCCTTCCAGATTCGAACCAGCATATCCACGCTGCCGGTCGCTATCAGACGACCGTTCGAAGATATGGCCGATGACGTAAAGCCGCCGGTATGTTTGAGCGCGACCAGATCGACGCGCGGAGCGACCGCCCCGGTGCGCACGATCGCGGTCGGCGATTCGAATTCCCTGGCTTCGACGAACAAAGCCTGGGGATCATAAAAACCCGAAAGCGATCCCGGCGACTGCGCAGCGTCGCTGGCAGAGCCTACCTGGCGCAGCGCGAAATTCGCGTCCCAGCCGAAGATCTCACGATTTCCGTTATCGTACATCAGGAGCATGCGCCGCCCGGCCGGATCCAGGAACACCTGGGCGGGACGCGGCCCGGCCTGGAGAGATCCGTCGAAATCGTACGGCTCGATGGGATGGCGAAAGAGAACCCGGCTCTGCAGGCCGTCGATGCGCCCAATATTGAGCTCCGTGTCACCGGCCGCGGCGTACCACAGAGCGCCTCCGGCCCCCCGCCGAACGGTCTCGATTGTAACGCCGGCATCCGGTAGGGCCCCCAGGGGTTGCAGGCTATGGCCGTCGAAGACCTGGTTTCCATCGTAATCTGAGAAGAGAGCGATGCGTTTCCCTCCGTCGTAAAACGCCAGCGCGCGCACATCCAGAAAATAGTCCGACAAATGAACTCGCGCAAGTACGCTTGCGCTTTCCAGATCCCATAGAATCATTTCCGTGGGAGTTACCGATACCAGTCGGCGGTCGTCTTCGCTGAACGCGAGGGCCTGCACGGGATTCCAATCGCCCAGAACGCTGAATCCCAGCAGCCGCACCTGCAGCGAAATCCAGGGTTTTACGTGCCCGGATTCTTTCGCGCTGAAAGCCGTTGAGCCCAGAGTCTGTAACAATTCCCCCGACGGCAGGTCTCCGGGAGCGATCCGCGAAAGCAGATAACGGCCGCCGACGAACAGGACTGCGCTGATCAGCAGCGCGGCCAGAATCCAAACGAAGAACGCGCGCACCCACGCGAAAAAACTCGCGATGAGATCGCCGGGGCTGGCTGGTTGCGGCTGATTGGCTGGTTTGCTCATGGGTTTCTCCGGATCGGAATTCATATGCGGGTCGCAGGCGAAACGATCCTCTGGCTGGCGGCGTTAGTTTCGACGCCGGATGCAGTATTCGAGTTCGAGAAAGACGACGCCGAATAACCACATACGATGGTGCGCCACCAGATCGTGCGCGCACGCGATTCCTCGACCGCCAGGCATATCACGCGAATACACGGTGATCGTTTCGTTGATCGGCAGGCGCATGGGCGCGAAGCGGTTCGCGAAATAGACGCCCTCGTCGCCGGGCAGAGTCGCATGCGGTCGGCTGGTCAACGCCAGTCCACCGGAATCTCCGGGGCCGGTCAAATGCGATAGGCGCAGTACGCTTGTAAGATTGCCTCCCGGTATCGGAAAAGCGATATTCATGAATACGCGATCGTTCATTCGATGACTCGCGTAGGCCGCGGCATAGATCGCCCGGCCGCTCGCAGTGTAGTGTCGAACCCAGGCCCGCACCCCCTGACGACCGTCGCGTGCGTCGCGAATCGCCAGAATCCGACTGGTGATGGCCTGCGTTTCGTCGCCGGTCGGAAAATTCATCTGCTCGAGCCGCGCGCTGATGCAAGCGTACAATCGGGCGGCGGGCCGCATGAACCAGCGCCAGTTCGCCGCGACGCTCAATTCAAACCCCGCGGTGCGCTCGTAGAATTCGCGGATCGTCGGATGCAGTCGATGGGTCGCGAACTCCGGACCGTCGTAAGCCGACAGATCGTCCACCAACCCGGTCGGCATGCGGGCGGGCGTTTCGTCGATGAGCTCCGATCGCTCGAAGAAATCTTTGCCGATTCGTCCCGTAGATGCTTCCATAGATACTTCCGTAGATACTTCCGTAGATGCGAGGCGACTGAAAGGGATGCCCGCTTCAAAGCGGCGCATCTTCGGACGCAAAATCGAAAATGCGATGATTCCCAATCCGGCGAAACCGAGGGCGTTCCACCAACCGTGCAGTATTACCATCGCGTCAATCGCCACCGGCGCTCCGGCGATCGCGGTGTCGCCGAAATATTCCCCTGTAGCGAATCGAAAGGCGAACCACATACTGACGAAGACGCTGCACGACGCCGCGAACAGCAACACGGCGGCGATCGATCGCGCCGGGCGACCGGCGGACTCTGGATCTCCGATCGCAGAGGCGCGGGCCCTTTGCAGAAACAGCGCGGGCACCAGACGCAGCACTACTAAGAGCATTGCGGCGCTCAGCCCGACGGCGATCGCCAGAGCCGCGCACCACTCCAGCAACGGACTCGCGGCGATGCCGGCGGCGGTCAGCGGAATGCCGGCCGCAACCAGCAGGGCGCTCGCGCGATAGATGCGCCGCGTAATGCGTGTATCCCGATGCTCGACACTCCGTCCGGCGCCGTACTCCAGATAACGACCGGCGAGCCCGACAATCAAGGGCGCGGCCAGTCCCGCAAAATGGAAATGCACCGCCGTTAAGATGACGATCTTGCCGGGAAAGCCCATCAGCTCGAAGCCCAGGCGGCTGGCGACGAGCCAGATCGCGCCGACGGGCCAGTAGATCCAGCCGAGATCGAAAACGAGTTCCGCGACAGGAATCGCGCCCCGCGCAAGCAATCGACGCGCCGCGTGCAGCGCCCCGACCAGGCTCAGCGCAAGCCAGGGCAGTACGAACGCAGCGGCGGCGATGCTCGCCTCTGGAAATAGAACGAAAGACAGCGCGACACACAGCGCACAGGACCCATATAGCGACCGCAGCCAGATGTACGCGAAATCGAATTCACCCCTGCGATTGCGGGCGGCGGCCAGCTCGATTTCCAGGGGCAAGAGTACGAAGATCGCGAAGCGCAGCAGGTGCTCGATTTCGCCGATGATTCCGCGCTCCGGAATGTACAGCGGCAAAAGCAGCCAGGCGATAAGACCGCACCACGCGAAAATCATAACATCACGCTGATCGGATCGGCTTCAACGTTGCTTCAGCCAGTGTTGAAAGCCCGCGCGACGCAATAGATTGCGCAGCTCCGGTCCAATATTTTCGAATACGACCGGACGGTCCCGATTGCGTTCGACCAGTCCGATGATTTTTGAAATCACGAGCGAGCTGACTATTTTTACGCCTTCGAAATCGAGTACGACTTTCGCCGCGCCCTGCTTCTCGGGAAAATCGAAGGCCTCTTCGTCGATTTCGAAGGCCGCCGGCGCGGGGAATTTCAGTACGGCGACTTGATCTTCAAAACGAATTTCCATGCAGGGTTCAGGGCGCGAAAACAGAGTTTCCGATTCAGGATGCTAACAATCGTTTAAAATAAGCGATCGTTTCGGATAGACCATCGTCGAGCTGCATCCGGGGATCAAATGAAATTTTTTCGCGGGCCAGGCTCAAATCCGGTTTTCTGCGCACCGGATCGTCCGCCGGTAACTCTTTGAATATTATCTTCGATTTTCCGCCCGTTTGTTGAATCACTTTTTCCGCGAGTTCCAGAATCGTAAACTCGCGGTCGTTGCCGAGATTCATCGGGCCGTGAAAACCGTCTTGATTCATGAAGTCCATGAGGCCCCGCACCAGATCGCTGACGAAACAAAAGGAACGAGTCTGGGAACCATCGCCGTAAACCGTGATGTCTTCGCCACGCAGCGCCTGGACGATGAAATTCGAAACCACGCGGCCGTCGTTGATTTCCATATTGGGGCCGTAGGTATTAAATATGCGCACGACGCGAATGTCGAGCTCGTGCATCCGCTGATAATCGTAACACAGAGTTTCGGCCGCGCGCTTGCCTTCGTCGTAGCAGGCGCGAATGCCGGTGATGCTCACGCTGCCGCGATAGCTTTCCGGCTGCGGATGCACTTCCGGATCGCCGTAGACTTCAGAAGTACTGGCCTGCAGAATGCGGCCTTCGACGCGTTTCGCCAGACCGAGCATATTCATGGTGCCGAGCACGGAGGTCTTCATGGTCTTAACCGGATTGTACTGATAATGACGCGGGCTCGCCGGGCAGGCCATATTAAAGATCTGGTCGACTTCGATGTGCAGCGGCTCAACCACGTCGTGACGAATGATTTCGAAATTCGAATTGCCGATGAGATCTTTCAGGTTTTCGCGACGGCCTGTGAAAAAATTATCCGCGCAGATGACGTAGTGCCCCTGCTCGAGTAGATTTCGGCAGAGGTGCGAGCCGATGAATCCGGCGCCGCCGGTAACGAGAATTGTTTTTTGAAACATAATGATTGATTCGCGACCCGCTTATTGGGGAGTCGCAGTGCTGTTCTGAGGCCCGGTCGGAAGCGGCGATGCTGCCGGAGGCGCGCCATCTAACAACTCCGGCGGGAGCGGACGACCGTCCAGCCCAAAACCGTTCATCAACAGCCATTCCTGCACGTCGGGAGTCACTTCGCCTGGAAACTCCGGCATAGCCGGGTCGCCCACTCCGTCCAGCGGCGCGTCTTCCGCGGGAGGCGGCGCAGGGGTGGCCGCCGCCATCTGCGCCAGAACCGGACCGAGCACGGCCGATAGAATGCCGAAGATCAAAGCGCACCAGACCAGGGAAATCGCCGAGGCCAGCGACCCCGCGCTCCAATCGTCGAATCCCGGCCACTGCTGCGCCTGGATATAACGCGCGAGAATTCCTGCGTCCGTACGCGCCACTTCGCGGGTAAAATCGAAGAGATCGTAGAAGCAATACCACAAAAAGATCGTGCCGAAGACCAGCAGCGTCAGGCGGGCCGAGAGGCGTCCGAGCAGACCGAGCAGGATCCAGCCCACGCCCCAGCCGATGCCCGCATAAAACGCGACCGAACCGATATTCGCGAAAAGATAACTCATATAGAGCAGGAGACCGCCGAAGGCGAAGACGGCGACCCGCTCCCATTCGCCGACCAGACCGCGCGCCAGCAGCAAAGCCCCGACCAGCGCGGTGCCAAGATAACCCGCCGAGACCGAAAACACGAAACCCGAAGTCGAATACAGGCCCGATACCAGGGTTTCGCCCGATTCCGCCAGATTGACGTCGATTTGATCGAGGACCGCGCCGCTCAGTAGCGCCGCCGCCCCGTGCCAGATTTCGTGCACCAGTACGACCAGCAGCTTTACCGGCAGAATCCACTCCCAGAAGAGCGTAATGCCCACCCCGGTGCCGAGGACTATCCACAAACGCATCGAATCCACTCTCTGAGTATCGGAATTCCGGGTGACGGGGCAGACAAAATACGGATCGGCGACCGGGTGTGGCGAGATGCGAGGCGGATCGGCCCCGAGCTTCAAACTACGATCTCACGATAGCAGTCGCGCGTCGGCGTCGACTTGATGATCGACCGCGAGCAGCGAGCCCGGCAGGCATCCGGGTTGCCTGTCAGTGCGTTTCACCAGACCGGCGGCGACCTGCATGAGCTGCGCGAGAATATCGTCCATCGTTTCGGTCGGCACGCCATAGAAGAGGAAATTGATCGGGGTCAAACCGCCCAGCAGGTACAGGTCGCGGGTTTTGTTTTTCAGCTGTTTGTACGGCGAAGCGGCCGCGGGTTGAAAACGGAAGCGGACGCGGCTGGCCACGATGTGCGCGGTTTGCGGATCGCGGACCAGCTCGACCGAAAGCTCCACCGGAACGTCGCCGACCTTCGGCTTCGTCTGAGATTGCAAAGCGCGAATCCAATCGGACAGATGCGTGAATTCGGCGGTCTTGGTCGAACCGCTCGCGAAAAAGATAGACGGCCGCTGCGAATCCAGTACCAGGCGTTCGAGCTGCTTTCGCTGCAGGATCGACTGGCCGATCACGCCGACGATCATGTCCACATCCAGCAGCTCCGCCTGGTCGAGCTGTGCGAGAGTGGCCGTTTCGCTCCAGGGCCCCGGCGGCGTTTCCTTTTTCAATACGATGTCGACGCCCAGCACGTTCTCCGGGCCCACTTTCGTCGAAAGGTCTTCCATCAGATTACGACCGATCGCGCCGCGACTGCCCAGAACGAGCACCCGTCGCCGGGAAAAGACCAGGCCCACCCCGTGCAGAATGCTTTCGACGGCGTGCAAAATTGAAATCGAAACCTCTTCGGATTCGCGACCGCGTTTCACGTCGGATACCGCGATGGAACAGGCCGGAAAATACAGGCGGCCGTGCTCGGTCTGCACGTCGGAAAGCCGGTTATATCCATTGCGGGTGTGTTCGACGCTGCCGGGCAGGATGCGCTCGAGCCATTTTCCCAGCGCTTGCTTGCGTTCCGCCGCCGCCGGATACAGATCTTCCGGAACGCCGAAGTGTTTGAGCGCGTCGCCCAGGCTTTTGTTACGTAAACAGAAATCGTTCAATTCCGGCGCAAGATAGCCGCCGTCTTCGATTAGAATAATACGTTGTCCGGCAGCGCGGGCCGCCAGGGCCTCGCGGAAAAAAAGATGTCCCGCAGCGAAGCGCATCGCATCGAAAAAGCCGGCCTGTTTGTCTTCGAGCGCCGTTTCCAGATTCTCGAGGCCCGCCGGATCGGAATACTGTCGCGAAAGAATATAATACCCTTCGATGCGGTCTTCGGTCTCGACCTTTTGCAGTCCGTTAAAACGAAAGCGATTCTCCGGCAGCGTTAAAAGCGTTTCTAAATAATCCGGCGGCACGACCCCCGCGTACTTCACGAAGAGCACGTTGATATTGGCCGCGCTCATATTTTCGATCGCCTTGATCGTGGCCAGAATCTCGCCTGTTATGTGATGAATTAAGAAGACCCTGTAGTTCTTGAGGGTGGCGGCGTGGGCGGCGCCGACGTCGCGCAGGCGCGGCATGCGGTCCAGATAATAATCCAGATCGACGGCGTCGCGCTTGCGGTCCAGGCTCACATTCAGGCAGCGATTGCGGCGCGATAAGTCCAGAAAGGCGCTGTGTTCGCCGGCCCGCATCTCGATCGACGCGCCGGATTTGAGTTTTTCGACGACCCCGCGGTCTTCCAGCACGATGAACACGCGCTTCATAAAATCGGTAATCGCACGGCGGGAACTGCGCACGAGATATTCGTTACGTTCCGCGGGCCAGCGCACCGTCAGATTCTCCGATTCGCTCAGGCCGACGCTCGACAGCTGCTCGAAAAAATGAGAATTGCGACGGGCGTTATCCGTATACTCCGTGCGATGGTTTTCGCATTCGCGAAGCAGTCCCTGGTACACCGACTCCGTGATGCGCGTCAATCCCTGTAAATAGGCCCGGCGGTCCAGATCGTCGACGACGCGATGCGGAATACCATTGAGATTGAGGCGCGCGTCATTCTCGCGCTCGATCGTAATGCGCAGGAAACCACCGGTCGCCTCTTCGCTGCGTTCGACCAGAAAATAATAATCGATTTCGCGCTGCTCGTGAATTACGTGAAAAGGAAAGAGCAGCGCTTCGCTCGGCTGCTTCGCGCCGAAGAGCTCCGGAAAAATCACGCTGCCCCAGCGCGGACGCTGCACTGTTCCGAAAACTGTACGCAGCTGAATATGAAATTGCTCCTGGTACTGCGGCAGATCATTCAGCACTCCGCTGCGTGCATAGACTGAAATATTCGAGACCAGGCTGCCCAGCTCCGGAGTGATATCCGCGATGACCCGGTGCTGCGAAACGATGTCGTAATTGCCGACGCGAATCTGTTCTAAGATCGCGTCGCCGATCACCCGCGCGATGACCGACAGCCCTTTAAATAATTTCAAATGACTGAGATCAATGCTCCAATCGGCGGGCGCGCTCTCGACCAGCGGCACCCCCAGGGAAGTCAGCGGCTGCGCTTTCGAAGCGGCGTTGCGGCCCCGGCGAGCGGAGCTTTGCTTTTGATTGCGAGTGGATTTCGGCCTGGTTTTCGAGGGCATGCGCGGGGTCCTGAAAGACGATCAGTGCGAATCCAGGTCCTCGGGGGCCAGGGTGTCGAAGAGCTGGATCAATCCGCTGACCCGAAAAACGCGTTCGACGGCGTCTTGAAGGCCCATGACGAAGAGCTGCCGGTAGTTTTTCCCCGGGCCCATCTTGAGTTTGATCAGATCACCGATGCCCGCTGAGTCGATGAACTCCAGGCGGCTCATATCCAGAACGAGAATATCATGGCCGCCGTCAACGTGCTGGTCGACGAAATTCTGAAATACTTCTTTATCGTCCAGGGTGAATCGGCCGTTCAGACCCAGGATGGCTTTGTCGCCTTTCTCGTTAAACGTAAGCTCTACTTTTTTTCTCATGGCTGGTACCGGCTGCCGCCCGCGAATGTATTTTCGTTATTATCGGCCGCCTGAAATCCAAATTCGAGGTAAAACCGACGGCAGCTTAGAGGAACATGGACTCTGATAGAGGCCGCGGCGGCGTCAAGGTTAAGTTATTCATTACCGGCTTTTCTATTTCGTGATCCCGGCGCGCTCACGCCGTACGCGCGGCCCGCTCCAGGGCTATTCGGTCGAATCGAAAGCGATCAGCACCCAGCCGTCCCGTTCCGCCACGCCGTTTTCCTGTAGTCGCCAGCGGGCGGCTCCGCCGGATTCGAAAGCGGCGATCACGTCCTGACTCTGCTCGACTAGAATCCCGGATAACACCATGGTCCGGGCCCGGACGCGATCGATAAAAGCCTGGTTTTGCAGCAGCACCGCGGCAGTCAGATTGCCGAGCATCAGATCGGCCTGGAATTCGACGAAGTCGGGCAAATCGAAGCCGCCGCGTTCGAAGCGCAGCTCCCCGTGAATCCCGGGATTGAGGGCCAGGTTTTGCTCGCAGGCGATGGCCGCATTCCCGTCGATATCAAAGGCGTAGACGCGCCGCGCACCCAGAAGCAGCGCTCCAATCGAAAGAATTCCGGAACCGGCCCCGGCGTCGATAATATCGAGCGGAGCCGGCGCGCCGGCGGTCGCATTCGCCTCGCGAAAGACCCGGTCCAGATACTGCAGACACAGCTCGGTCGTGGGATGTTTGCCGGTACCGAAGGCCAGCCCCGGATCCAGATACAGCGATCGGGTCGAATCGCCATCGCCCAACGCGGCCCGCAGCGCGCTTTCGCGCTCGCCCCCGCGGTCCCAGGAGGGCACGATCAGAAGCCGCGGCGAAATCTGGAAAGGCTCGTAGAACTGCTTATATGCCTGTAGATAGTCGGAACGTTCGATGCGTTTTTCAGACAGGCGATAGTCGTCGAGACCGAGCGCGTCGAGCACCAGCTCGACCTGCGCCGTCGCGAGCTCGGCGTGAATGGGAAAATAGAGCACCAGTCGCGCGAAGTCCTTTTCGGACTGCGGGCGATTCTCGTCGTAAAGCACTTCGTAATAACCGGAAAGTTCCGGCAGCGTCAGGCCCTCGTCCAACACCTGGACGAAGGGCAGGGATTCTTCAGCGGGAAGTTCCAGCTCCAGCTCGCGGTAGATTTCGCGGGAAGCGTCGGGATCGCCGGCAGGGCCGGCAGGGTATGCTGGATCGCTCACTCGGATTTCGGCTGCGCGAACGCGTCGGCGAACTCCTCTTCGCTGAGTTCGATTACGCCGCCGAAGAGGTCGCCGCCTTCCAGGCGATCGATCAGGCCCGCGGTAAAACAATAGGCCTGCATCACGCAGTCTTTCACCGGCTTGTTATTGAGCCGCTTGCGTTTGTCCCGCTCCATTTGAAACTGAACGACATCGTCGCGATTGGTGACGATCTTATTGGGACCGCGCATGTCCGAGATCAGAGCGTGCAGGAGCGCGTTCACTTTCTCCATGTACTCTTTGATTTCGATGCGGGCTTCGCGACCGCTGGGCCCGCGACGGGCTTCCAGGATTTCGACTTTCTTGGCGTGCTCGACATACCGCGCCGGATCCACGCTTTCGCTGACGATGCGATTGTACTCGGAGCCTTCGTGCAGATATTTCTTGAATGCGTCCTCGACCAGGCGCGACTCTTCGTATACGTCCCGCATCTTCTGGCGATAGTCGTGCTTCACGCCGCCCTGGTACATCGGCTCCAGATGAATCTGCGGCGTGGTCAGGATAAACGAATATTCCTCTTCGAATTCGAGAAAGAACAAGTACGCGATCAGGACTTTGTCCTGATCTTTCAAGGCCGCGTAATCTCCCCGACGATCGTGCTTCTTGCGCAGGGTTTCGCTGGTGAAGATCTTCATGATCCGATAGCCGTACGCGAGCTCTTTGTCTTCCTGAGACGGCTCCTTCGGATCCTTTTTCTGCCCCTCTTCCCCGGAGTCTTCGGATTCGCCCTCGTCGTTGTTCTCGCCTTCGGGTTCCTCGTTCGCCGGCTTATTTTCGGCGAGTTCGCCCAGGCCTTCGCCGGCAGTACGCTGGCCGACGCGGTCCGCGTCGAGAACTCCGATCATATCGTCAAAGAGTCGGGTGCCGGGTTCGGCTTTCTTCATCTCCGCACGCTGAGCGAGCAGCACCAGATCCGGGTAGATGCTGTTCATTAACATCTTCCATTCCTGGCGAATCTTTTTCTTTTTCGTGGCGTAGAGCGCCGCCTGTTTTTTTTCTTCGCGCTGCTGGATATCGATCGCGAGGTCCACCGCGGACAGGTAGGTTTCTTGAAAAGGCTTTAGATAATACAGCTTGCGCAGCAGCGTGAAGGCCGGCGCGCGAATGGAATCGAGATGCACGGGAATCCGCGAGCCGGGAGTGTAGGACGACACCAGATCGCTCAATTCCCCGCGATCGTACAGCTTTGACGCCCGCTCGATCAGCTCGACCAGGAGCGGATTCTTCTGATCCAGCTCTTTCATGATCGTCTGGGCGGTCTTACGATTGTTCATGAACAGATCGTTCCCCAGGATCTGGCATTCCATGATGGCGCGCTTGGCGTCCAGATTGAATTTCGAAAGGACTTTGGGCTGCACCAGATCCGAGCCGTACGGGGTGACGCCGCCCATCCAGCACTTGAGCTTGATCGAAAAACGCGCGAAGAAGCTGGTGGCTTCTTTCTCTTCGGCGTCCCGCATGCGCCGTACCGCCCCTTCCCGATCGGCTTCGGCCCGGGCCTTTTCGCGTGCGATTTGCGAGGGCAGCTTGGGAGCTTCGCCGACTCCGACGCCGCGACGTCCTCCGCCGCGGCCGCCGCCTGCGGCTTCCTCTTGCTGATCGCGGACGGAGCGCTCGGTCTGAACCTGACCGCCCGCGCCCTGGAACTTCTGCATCAGCTCCTTGCGGTCTTTTTTCCCGAGGTCTTGCGCCTTGATGGACTTCCGGGTCTTGTCATATTCCATCTCGTCCATGATTCCTTCATATGGTCGGAATCATGGGCTGGGAATCAAGCAAATCTTTACAGGGTGCCGCCGTCCGGCGGCCGCTGCCGGCGCGAGCGGTCAGGCCCCGACGCCGGTCGCCGGTCGCAGCGCTCCGTACGGGCGGGTCTGCAGGGAGGGAACGCGACGAAATCGAAAGAGTTTGACAATCCCGGTCCATTGCCGCCCGATTCTGCCATGCTTCAAAAAATCGTGCGAATGCTGCTGCTGGCGATTTCGGTTCTGGTCGCCTATCTTTTGATCACCTTCGTCGAAGGGTGGATCCTGGATCAACCGAAGACCCTGGGCCCCCGTCTGGCGACCCTGATCGGCATGGCCTTCATCGTGTTTCTCTTTATTCCGCTCTTCGAGTGGCTGGACGGCTTCACCCAGAAAATGGTTCAGACTCTGGTGCGCACTTCTTCGAATTTTTTCGGACGGGCGGGACTCTATCTCTTTCTGGGAGCCGCGCTCTTTGCACTGTACGTAATCTATCTTTACATCTGGTTCAACGCGCGCTTGATCTGAGACGCAGCGTCGATATGAATCGTTATTCACCACGAAAACGAACGCGCGCGCCGGCTTTGATTTTTTCGTAGATTTCGAGAAAGCGCGCGTTCGGCTCCAGGCCGGCCGGATCCGCCGCGAAGGCGGGTTTGAGCCGGTGCAGAAAAAACATTTCGATGTCGCCCTTGTTCTTCGCGGCGACTCGGCCGCGGGCTTCGCATTCAAAAAAATATTTCAAGTGTTCGCGCGCAGCGCCGGATATATTCACCCGTCCGGCCACGCCCGATGATTCCATGCGGCTCGCGGTATTGACCGTATCGCCCCAGATGTCATAGCTGAATTTTTTATGACCGATCACTCCGGCGACCAGCGGACCGCAATGAAAGCCGATGCGGACTTCCCAGTACGGTTTCGATTCGGCCGCCGATTTCTCCTTGAGCGTTTCGATGGCCTCGCGCATTGCCAGCGACGCGAGAGCCGCGTCGATGACGTGGGTCCGATTGTTTTCCGGCACGCCGCCCGCGCACATATACGCGTCGCCGATGGTTTTTATTTTTTCGAGCCCGCGCGCGTCGATGATTTCGTCGAAAACAGAAAAGCATTCGTCGAGTTCCGCGATCAGCTGCGCGGGCGACATTCGTTCCGAAAGCATGGTAAAACCCTTGAAGTCGGTGAATAAAACCGTCGCCAGCGGAATCTGGACCGGCGCGACGCGGCCGTTCTGTTTGAGTTCTTCGGAAATCGATACGGGCAGAATATTGTTGAGCAGTTCCTCCGATTTCTGCAGAGCGTTGTTCAGAACCCGCTCGAAGAATTCGTTAACGACCTCCTGGTATTCCTTGCTCTGCTGAAAGATCAAATCCCAGGCGTACGCTTTCTCCGTTTCCTGGAACGCCGGGACCGACGAGATAATCTCGCGCAGCAACTCGCGCATATTGTTTTCGGAGCGAATGAAAAACGATACACTGAAGCCTTCCTGATCCGTGTCGAATTTTTCGAAGACCTGTATGGTGGTCTCGCGAAAGATGCGATGCCCCTCGTCGGACCAGAGCTTGAGCGACATCAAGCGTTCCATGAAGATCAGATTGTAGGCTTCGAAACAGAAGTCCTCGTATGCGAGATGGAAGCCGTTGAGCCCGCCCCACCGAATGATAAAATTATAATCCGGTTCCGCCGCCGTTTTCACGTCCGGGAATTCACGCTCGACCCGGCCTACGAGGGCGGTGTTGATTTCACGTCCGGAACGCCGGTCGAAGCGGATCGCGTCGATAATCTCCGGCGCTTTACGGTTTTCGGCGAGTAGATGAAAATAGAAATGGCGGGCGATCTCGTTAACTGACTTAAGACGGATATCGTTTTCATTCATGGAACTGCTGCGTCCCAGGAATTGCCCCGGACGATTAAGAATAAAGCGGGAAAAATCAGCAGCGTCAATACCGAAGAAACGCCCAGCCCCAGAATGATCGCAAAAGCCAGACCGGCCCAGACCGGATCGCCGACGATGGTCATGGATCCCAGAATCGTCGTCACGGTCGTCAAGAGGATCGGCCGGAAACGAGTGGTGCCGGCCTGGACCAGCGCGGCTTCGACGGCCATGCCGGTCGCTTTCAGACTGTTCAGATACTCCAACAGGATAATCGAATTATTCACGGCGATGCCGGCCAGAGCGATCACGCCGATCATCGATGTGGCGGTGAAATATTCGCCCGTTACCCAGCCGAGAATCATGAAACCCGGCAGCACTCCGATCAGACTCAGCGGAATCGTGGCCATAATGATCAGCGGCTCGCGAAACGAACGGAACTGCGCCACGAGTACGAAATAGACGAGAAAGATCGCCACACCCATGGCGATGCCCAGATCCCGAAAGACTTCGAGGGTCAGCTCCCACTCGCCGCCGATGGTCACCGAAACCGCCTCGCCGGCGTCGTCGCGAAACTCCGCGCCGAATAATGACATTTCCGTAAGCTGCAATTTCGTGCCGGGAACCGCATAGTCCGCGAGCAGAAAGAGAATGTCGATCGCCGCGTAGGTAATCGAACGCGCCCCCATATCGCCGTAGACGTACACCGTGTTGCGGCGATTTTCGCGACGCAGCGGTTTATTCGTCGACGTCTCTTCGAAGCTCGCGATTCCCGAAAGCGGAACGGCGATCCCCAGATCATTGTACAGCACGAGCCGGTTCAGGGTTTCCTGCTGGCGACGAAAGCGCGGGTCCAATCGCAGGCGGATGTACTCCTGCTCGATATTATTTTCGTTATGATAGATACCGAGAATGCTTCCGGCGTACGCCGCATTCAGGGTCTCGACGATTCGCGCCGCGCTCAGACGACTGCGACTCGCGCGCGCCTGGTCGATCTTCACCGTCAGGGTATTCGTGTCTTTCGGAGCGCTGACGTCGGTGTCCACGACCTCGCCGATTTCCGCGGCGATCTTTGAACGCAAATCCCGGGCCGTAGTTTCCAGCAGCACGGGATCGGAGCCCTGTACGCGCACGAGCAGAGTCGAGAGCACCGGCGGCCCCGGCGGATCTTCCACCATCTTCAAACGCAGCTCGCCGCCGATCTCCGTTTCCAGATCGCGAGCGAAATCCAGCAGCCGCGGGCGCAGCTCCAGCACGAGCTCTTCGGACGTCATCGAACGATCAACCGGGCGGCTCAGGCCGACCCGCAACGTCGCCTGGGTACTCAGGCGGCGCTCGCTCACTCCGCGAAAGAGGCCGTTAAAGTCCAGAATCGGCGCGTGACCGACGTAGCTCTGAACCATGCGAATCTCGTTTTCTTCTAATAAGAAGCGCTCCATCTCCCGGGTCGCCGCAAAGGTGCGCGAAAGCGACGCCCCCGCGGGCAAATCCAGATACAGATAGAATTGTTCGCGGTCCGCTTTGGGCAGCATCCGAAAGCGGACCAGGCCGACGGCGGGCAGCGCGAACGACGCCAGCAAGAGCAGACCGACGGCGCTCAGCAGAATGCGGCGCGGGCGCGCTTCGGTTAGAATCCGGTGCAAGAATTCGCGATAAAAACGTATCACACGCGAGCCGGAACCCGCCACCAGGGCAAGCCCGCGCGCAAAGAACAGGCCGACGGAATCGGGTACGCGCGCGCGAATCCCGGCGAAGACGCCTTCGCGATTCGACGCACCGCCGGCCGGCGAGCCTCCGCGGCCCAGCAAAAGCGAAGCCAGGTAGGGATTGATGGTGAACGAAAGCAGAAGCGAAAACGCGAGCGCCATCGGGACGAAAAACGGAATCGGTCCCATGTACGGCCCCATCATACCGGTTACGAAGGCCATCGGCAAAAATGCGAGCACCGTGGTCACGGTCGACATGAAGAGGCCCGGACCGACTTCGCCGACCGCCGCGATAATCGACTGGATCTTAGTCTCGGAACCCGCGCCGGCTTTCGCCGGAGCCGGCTCGCTTTGCAAACAGCGCACAATGTTTTCGATTACGACCGTCGCGTTGTCCACGAGGAGGCCCAGCGAAAGGATCAGAGCGAATAACGTAATGCGATTGATATTCTGATCGAAAAGATAACCGGCGCCGAAAACGCAGGCGAGCGTCAGTGGAATGCTGATCGCAACCAGTACCGCCGCGCGAGCGTCGAGAAACCAGAAGAGGATTACGACGACGATCCCGATCGCCGTAAACAGATTCATGATCAATCCGTCGATCTCTTCGCGCGCCGTGCGGCCTTCGTCAACGATGATCTCAGCGCGAATATCTTGCGGCTCAAGCAAATCGCGTTCAATCTCCGTCAGCGCCGCGGCGAGCGCGGTGGTCACATCCGAGATATTCGCGTCTTTGTTTTTCGCCGCGCTGATCAAAACCACGGGCGCGCTTGCGGTCGGCGAATCGCCCGCTCGCAGATGCCGCACGTACGATTCGCGTTCGCTTTGCTGTTCGCGGACAGTCGCCACGTCTCGTAAAAGAATCTGGCCGAAATCTCCCGTGACCACGATGATGTCTTCGAGATCGGCGGCGCGTCGGACCCGCGCGTCGGCTTCGACCGGTATATGCCGATCGGCGCTTTTGATTTCGCCGGAGGGCAAATAGACATTCGCCGAGCGCAGCGCGTTTTGAATGGCGGCGATGCCCACGCCGCTGCGGGCCAGCCTTTCCGGGTCGATCTGCACGCTCAATTCGCGGGTACGGCCGCCGACCACTTCGATATTGGTCGCGCCGGGCACCTGAACGAGCCGCTCGCGAACGCGAAAGGCGAGCTTGCGCAATGCAACCGGATCGCCGGCGGACTCGGGCGCGGGATGCAGGGCGATGGTCAGTACCGGCACGTCGTCGGGATCGACCGACTGGATCAGCGGGGCTTCGATGCCGAGCGGACTCAGGTCGAGATTGCTGCGAATCGTATCATCGAGCCGGATTTTGGCGGAGTCCAGATCTTCGCCGACGAAAAAATTGACCGTAGCCGCCACCCGACCGCCGGCTTCGGTGACGGTGAAGATATCTTCCACGCCGGGCAGGTCCGCCAGCACGTTCTCCATCGGCCGCGTAAGCTGCTCAAGCACTTCGCTGCGGCTGGCGCCCGGGAACTCCACGAAGATCTGGAAGGCCGGAGCGACAATGCGCGGATTGTACTGCTTCGGCGCCGCCAGGTACGAAAGGCCGCCCCAGACGAAGAGCGCGATCATCAATAACAAAGACAGGCGTCGATTTCGAACGAAGATCGTGGCCAGTTTTGCAGTCCAGTTCATAGATTCCTCGCATGCTGCTTTCGGCAGCGATGGCACGAGCCATATACCCATGGGGGTATATGGCAATTACGCACAATTCCCGTCGGCTGTAAAGCAAAAACGTGGGAATCTCAGCGTTCGGAATCGGCCGCCAGGCCGAATACAAGGCTCCCGGCCCGCCAGAGGCGCACTTCGACGAGCGGAGCGTCCGGGTCGGAAACGCCGGATTTGTTTTCAGGATGCACCAGGCGACTGACCTGCGCGCTTGCGAGGCCGGCCAATTCTTCACCCGCCGGGGCGATGTACAGGGTTTGCGGACGACCGGACGAGTGCATCAGCTGCAGCTGGGCGGCCAGGCGGCCGTGCAGCGTACAATAACGGGCGCCCAGCAGTTCCACGTCGCCGGGCAAGTGCGGCTCCGCGTCGATCAGGGTGAACGCCAGCCGATCGAAATGGACCGCGAGCGATGCAAGGCTCGATCCCCCGAATTCCGCGGGCATCTTTTTGGCGTGATTGCCGGCCACCTCTGATGCGAGCTGCGCGTACAGGCGTTCCTCCTGCCAGAGACCGCCGCCGTAAATGAACAAGCCTGTTGTCAGCAGCATTGCGGCCGCAGCGATCGCCGCAGATGCGGGCCTGCGAAACGGCGCCAGTACAAAGGCGAACGCGGATCGCATTGGATTCGCCGGCACCGCGTTTCGAATATCCAGGAGTGCGCTTTCGGACAGAGCGCTTGCGTTGTAATAATTTCGCAGACGATCGTCCCAGTGCGCGGAGGGGTCGCGCCCGACGCCCCGCGAGTCGCCGCCCGTATGAGGCTCTCGTTCTCTTTTCATGGCGAATTCCTCCGCTGCTCGTGAATGAGTATGCGCTGCAGTTTAATCTTTCCCCGATGAATCAGACTGAGCACAGTGCTCCGCGAACGCCCGGTGTGCCGCGCAATCTGCGCCGCACTCATACCTTCGACCGCGTTTAAGTATAGCGCTTCGCGTTCCTGTGGTCGAATCTGCGCGAGTGCGTCGCTGAGAACTGGATCCGAAACGGAATACGGACTGAATTCGCCGGACACATCGCCGCCGGATTGCGCGGGCGAGCCGTGGACCGCATTCGCTTCGTACTCATCGTTAAATGGCTCCAACAATATGCGCCGGTTGCGCCTGTAGCGATCGACGAACAGATTGCGTACGGTGCGCAAGAAATAGCCGCGACCGCGAAACAGGCGCGACCGCTCATGCAATTTGAGCCAGGCGTCGTGCACCAGATCCTCCGCTTCGTGACGATCGTGAGTGAGCGCCAGGGCGTAGCGATAGCCGGCCTGCAATATTTCGGCGTCGGAGGACTGCATGCGATTGTTTTAAAAACGGCGGATTCGGCGAATTGATCGCAAAAAAATGCGATCAATTCATAACCCGGATCGTGTTCTTCCCAGAATCTCCGGGACACGCGTCCCGGCAATCCGAGGTAACTATGGATCATAGCATGAAATTCGTGGCCACGTCCGCGCTGGCGGGGCTTCTGGCGGCCGCCGGCTCCGGCACCGCCGAGATCGAAGCCGCGCCGGCGTACGACGCCGAGAAATGCGCGGGCATCGTAAAAAAAGGCAAAAACGACTGCGGCACCAGCGTGCACAGCTGCTCCGGGCAGGCGAAAGTGGACAACGATCCAGAGGAGTGGATCTACGTGCCGAAGGGAACCTGCGAAAAAATCACCGGCGGCAAGCTGCTCAAAAAGAAAAAATGAAAGCACAGCGCGTGAACGGGGCGGGGATCGGCCTGCGCCCCGTTCACATTCCATACATTCTCGAGCAGCGGCCCGACGTACCCTGGTTCGAAATCCTGATCGACAACTATCTCTACGGCGACGCGCATTCCGCCAGACGCGTGCTGGCCGATATCCGTACGGACTATCCCCTCAGCTTTCATTCGGTGGGCCTGGACGTCGGCAGCGTGCAGCCCGTCGATCCGATGCTCCTGCGATCGCTGCGCGAACGCCAGCGCGAACTGGAGCCGGATTTTATTTCGACCCATCTGTGCTGGACCGCGGGTGGAGGAGTTTCGCATCATGATCTCCTGCCGCTGCCGTTCACGGATGAAGCCGTGCGACACTGCGCGCAGCGTATCGCGGAATTCCAGGATACGCTCGGCGAACGCATACTCATCGAGAATATTTCGACCTATCTGCGCTTCGCGCCGCCCGACCGGAGCGACAGCGAAACATTCATGCGCGAAGGCGAATTCATTCGCGCGGTCGCCGAAGCGGCCGACTGCTGGATCCTGCTTGATATAAACAATCTCTATATCAATCTTTGCAACCACAGCCAGCATGGTGATTTCGCGCTGGAACTCGATCGCTTCCTGGCCGACGTGCCCGGCGACCGGGTACGCCAGTATCATCTGGCCGGACATGAAGATCGTGAAACGCATCTGCTCGATACGCACGGCGCGCCAGTCAGCGAATCGGTGTGGGAGCTCTTCGAACGCGCGCTAAGTGAATGGGGTCCCGCGCCGGTCTGCATCGAACGGGATGCGAATTTGCCGCCGGAGCTGGCGCCGCTGCAACAGGAAGCGCGACGCGCGGCGGAATATCTGGAGCAGGCGGCCGCCGCATGCAACTGAACGAATTGCAGCGCTTGATGAGCGCGGCCCTGATCACCCCGGAAGCCACGCCGCCAGCGCGATCGGGTGATACGCGGGACAACCACGAAGCTTTCGCCGATCTGTTCGCGTGCATCGAATCGAATGCGTCGCGGGACTCCGACGCTAAAGGGCCGGCCGGTGGCCTGAGCCCGGCCGATCGGCTCTCCATCTATCGCAATAACTCCCGGGCCGTGCGCGCCTCGGCGCTTGAGGAAAACTACCCGGCCATTCGCTCCCTGGTCGGGCCCGATTTTTTCGGAGCCGCTGCGCGTCGTTACGCCGCGGCCAATCCGTCGCGATCGGTTGATCTAAACCAGTACGGCGCAGACTTCCCGGAATTTTTGCGACAGTTGCCCGGACTCATCGCAGAGACACCATATATCGTCGACGTGGCGCGCTTTGAATGGATGTTCGCCGAAATTCGCCGCAGCTCGCCGGGCACAACGCGAAGCGCAGTGCGGCTAATGGAATCGCACTATCCCGTCGATCGCATCATCGCCGCCTGTTTCGACGAAGACGCCCCGGAACTCGAACTGCCAGAGCCGAACGACGAAAGCGAAAGCTTTCGCTTTTTGTTGTATCGGAATGGGACCGAGGTGCGATGTCGTGTCGTAGACCGCCAGCTCTTTGAACGACTCCGCAGCCTGTAGACCTTCGCGTTGCCAGGATTCGTGAGAGGCCGTCCGTAACTCAGAGCACGAGACCGTTTTATGTCATCCAGCGAACACTCTCTGAAGCAGGCCTATCTGGCGGCGGCCGTGCAAATGAATTCGACCCCCGACATCGCCGCAAATCTCAGGCAGGCGGAAGAGCTCATCGCGCGGGCGGTCGACGCGGGGGCGCGGCTGATCGGCCTGCCAGAGTACTTCGCCTTTCTCGGTCCGGACTCTGAGCTACGCGAGCGGGCGGCCGAAATCGAAGCGGCCGGCGCGGAGTTTCTAAAATCACAGGCGCAACGCCATTCGATCACTCTATTGGGCGGCGCGGTCTGCCGGCGGTCCGTACACGATCCGGACGCGACCAAAAAAAACAGTGCGACCGACCAGCGAGTATATAATTGCGCGCGGCTCTTCGGTCCTGCTGGCGCCGAACTCGCCCGCTATAACAAAATTCACCTCTTCGACGTCGAGATCCCCGACGGCGTGCGCTATCGCGAGTCGGACTATACGATTCCAGGGGCGAACGACGATGCGACGAGCTACACTTCACCGGACTTCGGCGTACTCGGCATGACGATTTGCTACGACTTGCGGTTTCCGGAATTGTATCGCGTGCTCAGCGGCACCCACGCAGCGGATGCGATTTTCGCTCCAGCCGCCTTCACTGCTTTTACCGGAGCGGCTCACTGGGAGCTACTGCTGCGAACCCGCGCCGTCGAGAATACCTGCTATATGATTGCGCCTGCGCAAACCGGTGTGCACTTCGGGAAACGCGAATCATACGGACACGCCATGATCGTCGACCCCTGGGGCGAAGTGCTGGCGGACGCAGGCGACGCACCGGGTTTCGCCCTGGCAAAGATTGAACCGGAACGTTTGCGGGAAATACGTACACGGCTACCGGCTTTAGCGCATCGTCGCCTCAAATCGCATTAAGAATCGCCCATTCATGAATGCACGTATGATATTATGATACCAGGCTATGCGTAACAGGCAGGAATCCGCTTGCCTTTATTCAAAGCGCACTATAATTTTTTAAACATGGAAGCCATAGTCACAACCATACTCGCGGGACTGCTATCGACCGCCGCCATGTCCGGCTTTTTGTATCTCGTTCATTTCAGCGGCGCGGCGAACGCCGATATGATCCGGGCGCTGGGCAGCATGCTTACAAAAAATTTCGATAACGCCATGCTCGCCGGCCTGGTGACGCATGCGATCAGCGGGGTAATGTTCGCGTTTCCGTATGCGATCGTGCTGGGACTCGCGCCCGTCAGCGGATACGCGACCACGGCGGTCGGCGGCCTGGTCGGCTTCTTTCACGGATTCGTGTTCAGCTTTATGCTCATCGCGCTCATTGCGGAATCGCATCCGATCGAACGTTTTCGAAACGCCGGGGTATCCGTGGCCGTTGTTCATTTGCTGGCGCACGTAGTGTACGGATCTATGATGGGCTTTGCCGTAACCGCCTTCGCGATTGACTTTGGAATCACACTGCTCCGGTGAGCGCCCGTCGCGACCCACATACATTCGAACAAATAAAAGCTTTGCGGCCGGCAGCTGGTCCGGACATCGCAGCCCGCACGTTTCGGCGACCATCGACTACCCCGACGATCCCGAACGCGAATACGAAGAAGAAGAACAGGATAAGATCAACCGGCCATGGCGCTATAAGCTGCTGGTCGTCGAACGTTTATAAGAACGCTGCGCGATATTGATTTCGCGGATCTCGCTCGCAGGCGAAAGCGCCAGAACGCAATCGATCACGGCCATCAGGTCCGCGAGGGGAATGGGCGTCTGTTCGTCGAAACGGCCTTCGGCGATATCGTCCAGCACCTCTTCGGTCGCGACATTGCCCGGATTCACGACCGTCAGGCCGACGCCTTTACCGCGCAGGGATAAACGCATGGCCTGAACGGCGCCTCGCAGACCGAACATGGACGCGGTATTCGCGACTTCGGGTGACGCGGCGTTGTCGAGGCCGGAAAGCGCGCCGATAAAAATCGCTCCGGGATTCCTGGATTTCTGCAAATTCGGGGCAAGCGCCTTCATTAACTCGATCGGCGCGAGCACCTTCACTTCTAAGATGCGCCGGTTCTCTTCGGCGCTCGTAGAAAGATAGTCGTAATCGTCGGTGAACGCGCCGTCCTCCCAGGTTCCCGCGACGAATAAAACTGCATCGAGCGCGCGATCGCCCAGGCGTTGCATGATGGCCTCCCGACCCGCATCGCTGGTGATATCCGCCGCAATCCAATCGCCCGCCGCCGCCTTGCTGCGCGACACACTGAGCAGGTCTTCGCCGCGCGATGCGAAATGCAACGCTGCCGCGGCTCCGATGCCACTGCTTGCGCCGACGATCATAATGCTTTTTGTCATAATCTCGTACGCAGGCCGTCGCCGAAATCCGATTCGATCCGGTGAATGCGCGCGACGACCATTCAGACGCCTGGAGTTCAGGAAGGTTTCGACGATTCCCGCCGTCGCAGCTGGAGGCACGCCGGATTTTTGCTGCACGATCCGGAGGCCGCCTTCGCAATGGTCGCGATGTCATCAGAAAAGAGCAACGAGACTACAAACGAAATATCCGCGAAACGCACGGCTTCGCTCACCGCGATCCTCGGAGCCATCGTTTTTATCGGACTGCCGCTGCTGGGCGTCATCGCCTACGGCGTCGCTCTACGCTCCGCGGCTCAGGACCTGGCGGGATCTACCGACGCGGCCGGGCTTTCGCTGGATGCCGAAGGTCGCACCATGATTTCGCTTGGCGAGTTCCAGGCTCCCCGCAAAGACGCGGGCGCCGGCGGGTCCGTACAACTGAGACTGTCCGTCGGAATCGCGCCGGGTTCTCCGGAGCTCGAAAAAGAAATCGAAAAGCGACGCGCCGAACTGCGCGAAGCCGCCGGTGAAGTCGTAACCGAAAATGGGTGGAGCGATTCCGAAAGCGTGGCCAGCCGGCTCGTCTTTCGCAGTGCGCTGCAGAGCGTTCTGAATGAGATTCTGGAAACAGGCGAAATTCAGACTGTCGCTTTTTCGGAAGTGGTCTCCGAATAGACGATTGCCATTCAGGCTTGCGCTTCGGCCGCCTCAATTTCCGCGAGAAAAGCCTGCAGCTTCGTCATGGCCGGCATGGCGTTGCCGCGCAGGCGCTCCAGTATGGCCATCTTCGCCAGATCGTTGGGGTCGACTTCGTGCACCATGCGGGTAAAAGCGTCCAATCGATTCTTCATCATCCACTTTTTGATGCCGGGATCTTTCGACCACACGTACTGGTTCAACATATTCGTCGCGGTCATCTTTACGAAATCGCTGGCGTAGTTGGGCAGCGGAACCACGTTACAGACTTTGTTTTTCTCGCGTTCGTTACGATAGGTCGCTTCGACGTGCGCGATAAACGACGCACTCAATACCGGCTGATACGATTGCACCGCCTGGGGCGTAATCAGCGCCCCCTGAAACACGGGCACGATGTCGATATTCATGATGGCGCTCGCAGAGCAGTCGACGTGCACGTGCCGCGTACTCGTGGGCAGCTCGCCACGTTCCAGAACGATGCGATCGGCTTCGAGCGACTGCACGCGACCCAGACGAACCACGTTTTTGATTTTCGACAGCTCCGCGATTTCCGGTTTGCTGACCGTGGCTCCGTGAAACATCTGGGGCCGTACATTTTTATCGAGGCGTAAAAAATATTCGCAGGCTTCCAGGCGATCGAACATGTCCTCCACGCTCGTCGCGTTCGCGATCGCTTCAAATTGTGCGGCCTGGGAGCCGATCGACTGTTCGAAGAATTCGACGCCGGGCTGAGTATTGTGCCGATTCAAGAGCCAGCCGTCGCGCGAAACAATCCAGGTGATTTTGTCCGGATCGACGCCCATCTCCAATAACCACAAACACGCGTCGATGCCCGTCTTGCCCCCGCCGATGACGACGTAAGCCTCCGGCGGCGTTTTGATTTTCACGAGATCGTTGAGCGGCATAAAACACGCTTCGTCCGCGATTTTGAAATTCGGCGTATGGGTGGCCGGCACGAAGGTGTTCAGGTAGGTCGCATCGACGATCTTTTTGTAATTCACGTGGTATTCGTCGCCGCTCAATCGCGACGTAAAGCGGCCTTCGCCGCGATAATCGCAGAGCGGATAATACTGAACGCGACCGCCCGGCAAAAAGCGATGCCGCATAACCTCGTCGTAATAGGCGCTGACCTCGGCCCCGGTCGCCAGATCGTGCATGCCCTTGTTCACGCCGATGCGATCGATGCGGTTCTTGCTCAATTCGAGCGAACTCACGCCATAGTACCGCGAAGGTTGATGAAGCGTCACGAAAGAGTACGCAACGTTCCAGTGTCCGCCCGCTTTCGCGTACCGGTCGACCATAATGATCTTCTTCGCCCTGGTTTCGCTGAGCAGAGTATCCGCGAAGGCCATACCCACGGCGCCGCTGCCGACGATCAAATAATCCGTTTCGAGCTGAATGGCCATGCGAAGAAGAGCCCGGCTCCAAGGATATCGGATCCTCCGGGCCGGCTGCGTCTATGTTATATGGCAGTGCTGGCGGGCAATGATTATATGGGACGCCCCTGCCCGAATTGGTGGGATGGCAAAGGGATGGTGGGGTTGGTGAGTTGAAATCCGGCGCTAAAAAAAACGGACAATATCGCTCTGACTGTTCTTAAAAATATTTTCTTCAAGGTTTTTGATGTGAAATGGTTTCCCGTGGGCTGTGGCAATGATCTTGATATTGCTATCTATCAATTTCTGCCATGAACCGTATACGGTATCCAGATTCTCGTTGAATACTGTCAGATATTTCGCACCGGCCCAGTTCAGAAAATTAGACGCCAGATCGCCGCAGAAAGCTATATGTCCATTATAGATAAATGTAGTCGAATCGGAGGTGTGACCTGGTGTATGGACGGCCACTATGTCGACTCCCGGTATGCCTTCAAGATCATGATACTCTTCTGTCAGTACAATATCCCTGTCTCTGGTCGTGTAAGGCGGGAACGTCAGGTCCCAATCAGGCGCAATGATTTGTCTGATTCTGAACAGGGCATAGATGATAGAATTTACGATGCCTCCCCCGTTTTCTGTATTATTTTTACCTTTTCGAAGTAAGTCCGCCGTGCCGCGGGACAATACAACTCGCACATCACTATTGGCAGCTACGATTTGATTCAAGAATCCAACATGGTCGTCATGATGATGCGTCAACAGAACATATTTAATATCATGAATCGCAATCCTTCTGGACTTCAGATATTCGAGAAACAGATCGTATTCTTTTTCATAAGCGTTGTCGATTTGCAAATATCCGTCTTCAATGGGGATTAAGAAGACATTTGTGAATTCAAAGTTTAGAGTGATTATTTCTTGTGGAAGTTCCGCCGTATTTTTGTTGTCTGAAGATTTAATGTACATAAACGACGAAAGCGCCAGAAATCCGACTAAAACAAGAGCTGCGATTCGTCCTTTTCGCTTCATTTTCTCCCTTTGTTTCCACGGGGGCGTCCACTACACAACATGGCCCCGCAAGGTCGTCATCTCAACGCCGGGTCAATACCGCCTCTTTGAGATTCCCGGTCATATGGAGTACGGCGTGCCGGGCAAAGGTTAAGGACTTGCCCATGGCGACGCCGACAATCAGTTCCGGGTAGAAATTGTTCGCAAAGAATCCGCCGGCCGCGTCACCGGCGGCGTAGAGACCTTGTATCGGATTTCCATTTCCGTCCAGGACCTGCATATCCCCGTTAATGCGAAGTCCGTCCATGGTAGTGAGCAACCAGCCCCCATAGGTAACGCCATAATAGGGAGGTTTTTCCAGCGCGAGCATATCCTTGGCCTGCTTGCCAAAGTCCTGGTCCTCACCGTCGCGGGCCATCTGGTTATAACGCTCAACAGTGGCCTTAAACTCTTCGACGGGCAATTGCAGTTTTTTCGCCAGGCCTTCAATGCTGCGCGATTTTTTTATATAACCCCGCATCCGCATAACCAGAAGCATGCCCCAATTCAGAAAACGCCCCATACCCTCGAAAGTCCTGGGTTTACTTGTGCTGGGCACCATTCTGGAGCAGCCAATTGTGCGAAAACGCTTCACGTGATCCCAGTAATTCGCGTCCCAGATCATGCAGGCGACTCCATTCTTTTGATTTTGGAGCGGATTCAAAATGACATCGTACGGGACGGATTCATTGCAGAAGCGTTTGCCTTCCATGTTGACTTTCATGAAGGGCTGGCTCCCGAAGAAAAACGAATCAAACGACCCCCCTTTACGAAGCGGCAGATCCGCCTTCGCTCCGGGTCTGGCGATGCCCCGATCGAACACCATCGCAGAGGGGAATTCGTCTTTTTCTCCTCCCGCCCAAATCCCGGCGCGGATGCCGTCCCCCACGGTTCCGTTCTGAACATAATGCAGAACAGAAATTGCAGTCGCTTCGGGATTCACCTCCGCCATCAATTTCGGATCCGCGGCATACCCGCCGGTGCTGATCAGCACTCCTTTGCTGGCATTGATCCGAATATATCTGCCGTCCTTTTTTCTGGCGATGGCGCCGCTTACCCGGTTTCCGTCTTTGATCACTTTGACCAGGGGCGTGTTGAACATGCATTGAACGCCGAGGCTCTTCATCTTTTTTACAAAGAATTTCTCGAGCACATAAATGCCCGCATGAATCATCGCAAACGGTCCGCCTTTGCGGAAGGGCACCAGGAGTTTCGTCTGAGTCGGGTAGGCCTTGAATCCGCCATGGGAGCCGTCGCCAAGGTCGTATTCAGCAACATGCTTGATGCCGTATTCCGACATTTCTTCCGCCAGGAAATCCAGGGCTGCACCGCTTTCTTCGGCCCACAGGCGAAGAAGCTTCTCATCGACTTTGTTGGAACCCCTGTATTTGGACGCTCTGTATTCAGGGCTATAGGCGGGGTTTCGCTCTGTACACTTCTTTCCGTACTGAAGCAATTCCTGAATGATTTCTTCTTTGTCGATCTTAGCTTTATCACCCACCGCTTTCTGTGCTTTTGTATCGATCGCCCCCATATAGGGTTTGATGAAGCCCACCCGCTTGTTCTTTTCAATGACGAGGGTTTTGGCTCCGGACCTGGCGGAAGAAATAGCCGCCATCATGCCTGCGTTCCCGGCGCCGCATATAAGCACGTCGGTTTCTATAGTTTCAGTAATGGAAGATAGGGGGATTTCCGGCTCGCTTGTATTCCAGGGGGCTGTGGCTTTCGCGTTCATCGTGCTGCCTCTCCGATCGTCGTCTTGTTCGCAATGAAAAGCTAACTCAGATCGCAATAGACGCACGCGACGCGCATCATAAACTAAATATGATACAACTCACCCCTTCTTCGCCGCCATCGCCTGAGCGCGTTCGACCGCTTTGCGCGCCCGATCAACTTTCTTCGTAGCGGGCCGCTCCGCGATCATCGCGTGGTATTCGCCGTAGCCGGGAACTGCGGCGAATAGATCGGGATCGTCCGGATAGAGCCGTCCGGTCACGGATCCCATCAGCGATAGCGTGGCGTAGGCCGCCGCGTCGGCGTAGCTGTACTCGGCGCCCGCGATAAAGGGAGCGAAGCGCGCCAGCTGAGCGAGCGCTCGTTGTCCGCGCCGAATCTTTTCCCGTACGTCCGCGAGCAATTCGGGTGCCGCGGGCGCGCCGCGAAAGGCCGTGGCGAAGAGCCGGCGAGCCGGAGCGTCGAGGTGCAGATCAACGATCGCGATCAGTTCGCGCACGAGCGCCGCGTCGAAAGGATCCTTCGGGAAAAGCGGCGCCCAGGGAAAGCGGCTCTCCAGGAATTCAAAGATCACGCTCGATTCGAAGATAAAGCGACCTTCGCATTCGATAAACGGAATCTTGCCCATCGGGCTCATTTTCAGAAAATCTTCTTCCTGCGAAGGCCCGATGCGCACATCCTCGTGCGCTATTTCTTTTTCAAGCAGCGCCAGCTTGACTTTGTTGTAATAATTACTGGTTGGGAATCCGTACAGCTTCAGCATCCCATATTCGAAGCCGCTCCCCGAAACGGGTCAAGCTTTTGTTTCGTGCGCTTCCGGCAGATCGGCAACGGGCAAACCATGCCGGCGGATCGCGACCCGACAGTGATCCGCGCCCGTCACGGACTGCGATTCCAGCACGCGAAAATTGGTCCCCAGCTTATCGGCCATGGATCGATCGTATTGCATCAGACGATGGCAGGCCATGGCGTCGCCGGTGCCGCGCAGCGGACATTGCACATGTATATCGAAATACGCCGTATCCTCCGTCACCTGCGTGATCGCATACATGCGCTTCGAAGGAAACATGCGCTGGTATTCCTCGGCGATGGCTCCCATCTCCGCGTTCGGCGCCAGCTTTCGCATTTGCCGAATTCGCATGGCCTTGCGCGCGTACAAGCGCATCAGCGGATCGATCAAGAAACGCCCCAGAGGATGGCGCGCGAGAGCGGCGGCCCGGGCGAGCCCTTCCGAAAATTGTCGCAGCTGCGAAGACTGCCGCGTTCGCGTGGGTTTCGCCCGCGCAGTCCGGCCGGAGTTTGTTTTATCTTCGTTTTTCATATTCGCTCTCCTTCTCGACCTCAATATACGGCGCCTCACGCCGCCTCATAAATGAGCTTTCCTCATATTTACAACAAAATGAGCACTCCTCATTTTAAAGCCAGCGATTTTTACGCCAGTCCGCTAAAAATGAGGAAGCTTCGTTTTTGGCTTGTAGGCTCGCCGGGAGCGCGGGATTCAGGATCGTGAGCCGCGAAACAGGAGCCAGACGCGCCCCCACCCAGGCCCGCAGCCGGGAGCGCACCAAACGCATTCTCGACGCCGCCAGCGAGCTGATTCAGCGAGACGGGACGGACGCTCTGACTGTCCAGGCCGTAGCTGACGCGGCCGGCGTGCCGATTGGCTCGGTCTACCAGTACTTTCCAGGCAAGCCAGGGATGATTCGGGCCCTGGCCGAAAATCATCTCCTGGCACTGCGCGAAAAGCTGCGCGCCGATCTCGCGGAATTTCAAAAGAGTAAACCCGCCCGCCGCCAGATTTCGCAGGCGATCGAGGCGGTCGTCGATACATACCACGAATACTACGCGAACGATCCGACCTTCCGACTCATCTGGGGGGGCGTGCAGGCCGATCCGGTGCTGCGCGAATTGGACGTGCGGGACACCGAACAAAACGCGCGCATCTTCCAGGCGGTGTTGCGCCCTTATTTCGAACATCTGCCCGCCTCCGAACTGTACGGACTCTGCCTTTTGATTTGCGACACGACCGCCAGCGCGCTGCGGCTGGCTCTCGACTACGAACGCCCCGCGCCGGGGGGACCGCGGAAACGCAAACCCGGCACGCATCAGGCGATCGTTCGCGAATTAAAGACGATGCTCTCGACCTATCTGCGCGGCAAATTCGCGATCAGAAAATAGTCGGCTGTCTGGGACTCGCGCGACGCAAGGGTCTTCAGCTGAGATGCAGCAGTCCGCGCTCCGCCAGATCGCTTACAAGCGCTTCATCGTCCAGGTACCAACGCAGGCTTTCGCCGCGAAAGACCACGCCGGGTTGGATGCCGAACATTTCCCGGAAGGCGTTGCTGAAATGGGACTGATCATAGAATCCGGCCGCCATGGCCGCGTCGACCAGCGAAGCGCCACGCTGCATGAACAGGGCGGAGGCTTTCAGACGAAACCAGGTGCGAAAGCGACGAATGGGCACGCCAAGCTGCGCGCGAAAATTATGCTGGAGCCAGGAAGGAGACATCGCGATGCCCGCAGCCAGCTCGTTGATATCGGGCGTTTCGCGCGGCGCCCGCAACAGGCGTTCCATTACCGGCAAAAGCCGCGCGTCCAGTTCCGGGCGGCTCCCGGCGGAAATAGACGATCCCAGGAGCGCGCTCAGAATACGCGGCACGTTGCGTTCGACGATTCGATCCGTCTTCGTTTTGCCTGCATCGTTCAAATCGCCTGGGGGGTCCAGGCTCATCGCCGCGGCCAGCTCGCGAAAGGCCTCGAGAACGCGAGCTCCGGACTCCGGGTCCGGAACGATTCGCGCCGGCGCCTCGCCTGAATCTTCTTCTGAGGTTTCGGCCGCGTCCACGGGCGGATTCCATTCATTGCTCGCTCCCGGTTCGCTCAGAATCGTTGCGAAGCGTCCCGGCCCGGTGCGAACTTCGTGAACAGCGCGCGAAGGCAGCAGCGCGGTGCGACACGTAGTCCAATTCGCGAGACCATCGCCGCGAATCTCAAGCGGGCCGTCGAGTCCCGCGCAGACCGCGGCGGCCAGATGTGCATGCCGCGGCAGGTCCGGTAAGCGTCCCAGATACAGGATGCACCCGCGCCAGAATAAGATCGCCGCCGCCATACACCGACCAGCGTCTTCGTGCAAAAGCTTCGACGCAAGTAAAACCGCGGCCGATCGAATCATCATTCCGGTGCGCACGCTCAGATTTAGAGAAAGTGAAACGCCGCGACCCTTCGTCTAATCCGAAACCCCCGCCTGAATTGAATCCCGGCGCGCGGCTTTTCGTTATGAAATCCTATCTGTGCATCGGCGACATTCATGCATGCATCCAGCAACTCGAAGAGTTGATGGATGCGATTCATGACGCGCTGCTGCCTGCGGGGGAAAGCAAGCTGCCCGATCGTATTCAGTGGATTTTTCTGGGCGACTACATCGACCGCGGCCCGGAGCCCGGAGCAGTGATCGACTATCTGCACCGGCACGCTCTGCGCTATCCCGACTCGATCTTTCTGCGGGGCAACCACGAAGCGATGCTCGATGACGTAATTGAAAGCGTGGGCCCCCGGCGTGCGGCGCAATTTCTGGATACAAAAAACATCACGCGCGAAAGCTACGAATGGCTGCGAACGATTACGCGTTGCTTTTACCGGGCGGACGACTATCTATTCACCCACGCCGGACTGAATCCGGAGCGCGGGCTCGGAGACCAAAAAGACGACGACTATCTCTGGAGTTACCACGAAGGGCCGTACGAAAACGCGACCGAACTGACGGTCGTGCACGGGCACATCAGCGTCGATGAAATCACCATCGCCGGAAACAACGTCAACGTGGACACCGGCTGCGGCAAAGGCGGTCCGCTGAGCGCAATCCTGCTGCCGGAAGGCAGGCGCTTTCGTAGCGAAAGCCACGGCGAAAATCACAGGCTTCTGAATCAACTCAAAGAGCTGGAAGAGCTCGAGAGCTGAAGCCGGCGAAAGCGAATTCAGTCTCCGCTTTTCCTGGAGCCGACCAGCATACGCGTGAGCGCGAAGGCGATGCCGCCGGCCAATCCGGCCACGAGAGCGAAAAGCAGGGATTCGCGCGTTCCAAAGAGGGTCTTCACCTGGCCGCTGACGTTTTTGGCGATCAGAAAAACAGAAGCGCTATCCTGGATCTCCACTGTGTGCGCCGCGACGACGCCGGCCGCGCTCTTGTCGAGCTTCACCTTATCGGCGGCGAAGAGCGCGCCGGTCGCCCCCTGCTCAATCTCCGCCGGGCCGCGAGCCAGCGCGACGCCGGTCTGCGAAGCGGTCATCTTGAGCGAATCACCGCGGGCGTATACAACCGCCCCCTGAAAGAGCTCCATCTGGCGGGCGTCGACAATGACGGTGCCGCCCTGCTTGATGCTGACCCGATCGCCCTGCACCCGGGTGGCTCCGCCCTGCACGATGTCGACGCTGCGCGCGGATTCGGCGGATGGAGCTTCGTTCAGAGACTTCTCAGATTTCGGCGACTGTTCGGTGGCGCTCATGGGATCCTCGCTGCGCTTCCGAGAATTCGAAAGCTCTGGTCAGCGAGTATCCCGCAGCCGCGAAGCCGTCAAAGTCTTTTTCGAAAGCGAATCAGCGCCAGGGCGCGAGAATCGCTCAATACCCCAGATAGGCCCCCGCGAAATTCCGAATCATGAAGGGCAGGATCATCTCGTCGAAACCGGCCCAGTCGCCGTACTTCGCCTTGAGCGGCAGATAGATCCGTTCATAATAGTGAGCGGATGCGCCGGGTTCGGCGATCGGGCCGTATTCTTTGAATACGCTTTGCACGAGAGCGCGCGAGTCTTTGAGGAACGCCAGGTACTCGCGCAGATCAGCGCGCTCGCCGACGTCAAAGTGCGACGGAATATAGAGGTCGAAATCCAGTGCGGCCAGGCGTTCGAGGGCCGCGACATACCCGGGATAGAACATGTCGGGCATGCCCGCGGGTGGAAGCGCTCGCACGAAACCCAGATCGGGCGCGAAGAGTACCCGCTCCTCCGGCAAATACACCGCGAAGAGCGTATCGGTATGCGAAAGCCCGACGTCGAGCAATTGCAGGCGTACGCCGCCGATCGTCAGCGTCGTGTCGCCGGCCGCTTCGCGGGTCAGCGGTAGAATGTCGTCGCGTTCGACGAAGCGCCAGTACTTCTTCAGGTCGCGGTGACCGAGCACGTTTGCCGGCTTGAGCTCCGCGCCCCCGCCGACATGATCGAGATGATAGTGCGAATAGATCAGTGTGTGCACCGCTTCCCCTGGAAAATCGCGACGGAGTCGCTGCGCCAGCTCCTTCGCGAAAACGGGATTAAAGGGGTCGACGACGACGAAGCCGGCTTTCGTTCGCACGACCAGATTGCGATTGAAACCTTTCTGGTAGGAATAGACGCCCGGCCGCAGCTCCGCAAACGAACTGCCCGGCCTCCGGGAAAAATATACATTCGCGTTCTCGAGAAATTGTTTCGTCGCGATATCCGCGAAATCGCACGCAAGTACGCAGAGCGCCGGCAGGATCGCTGCGGCTAAAGCCGCCGTTCTGGCGATGCGCTTTCGCGAGCGCGATTGCGCGGCGTAAAAGAGTCGTCGGTGATGATGCTTCGACATGGATTCGCTCCTGATGATGGAGCCAATCTTACGGCGAAGCGCGGAATCCGACCAGATGCCTTATGTCATGGAAGCCGAACGCAGCCGCCAAAATCGCATGACGTACGTCATGAATCCGCGAGATTTTTCAGAAACACGGTCAGTCGCTGCAGCTTGTCGCGCGATCCCCGGGCGGGAACCTCGACTTCGTCCACGGTCTTGCGATAGATTTCCGAAAGGTGATTGCGAAAGGTTCCGTCGGTTACGCCCAGCTTCGCTACGATCGCCGCGCGCCGCACGCCTTCATGCAACTGCGCGCAGATGGTCGCTTCCTGGTAGGTCAGGCCGTAATCCGTCTGCAGCTTCGCGAAGAGCGGTCGATCGTCAAAGCCGCTGCTGCGAGCCTGCCTCGTTCCTGACGCGCCGCCCGCCGGAATAGATACGAACCAGCGCTGAAACGCCAGCAGGGCGACGAAAGCCGTAATCGCTCCCGCCAGTCCCGTGGCGATAGCCTGCGCGGGTAGAAGAAACGCCAGAAAGAAAAAGGTAATGAAAACTCCGAAGCTCAGGCTGGCCAGCATGCCCGCCAGGCTCGCAAAGAAGGCCTGGCGCCGCGACGTGGCGCTTCGAGCCTGGCCGCGACCGCGCAAATACACCGCGATCGAAAGCCCCACGATCGCATCCATCCCGCTGCCGGGCGGAAAGAGATCGATTCCGGTCAAAGGCAGGAAAGCGAGCAGCAGACTCAACCACCAGCCAACGAAGAGCGCCGGCAGCCAGAAGCGCGGACGCGCGACGCGATGACGCAGGTCTTCCGGAAATTGGCGCGGCCGGATCAACGCCGCAAAGGCCGGCAGCAGGCAGCCCGTAAACAGCGTCCCGAGCAGAATGCGCGCCAGGGGCGTGGTGTACGGGAAATAGCCCCAGGCGTACAAGCGCATTTCTTCTATTAAAAGGCGACTGCCGGAAAGATAACTTCCGGCGGCCAGACCCATGAATCCCAGCGCATAGATGAGCGCCAGGGCGGGCAGCCAGCGCACTCCGCGACCGCTCACCCGCAGCGCGAACCAGAGAAAGGCCGGCGGCGTGAGAAACAGGAAATTGCGCATGCAGAATAGATAGAACCAGGCGCGCTCTGCGTCCGGCGCGCTGACCATCAGAGCCGCGCACAGGTTCCAGCCGGCCAGGCAAATGTACATCGCCAGCAAGGGCCGATCCACACCCGACCGCCAACCGCTCAGCAAAAACAGGATCACCGCGAGGTCCGCCAGGAACGCGGCGGCGGGCAGTACGTATGCGAATTCCATTGCGGCGACAGAAAGGCGGCGTCGTGCGACGCCGCTAATTGGAACGCCAACTATGCGCCGGAACGGGTTTTGGTTTACAACAATTTATTTCAGGCGGCCCCTGTCGTATGAGCTCTCCTCAATCGCCGGCTGACGCCAACTCCCGGGAATTCGCGGGCATTCGCGAAACGTTGCATGAAAACGGCGTGCTCGAATTGACGCTCGATTTAAACGAAAACAACCTGCTGAGCCTGGAGGCCTTTCGCCTGATCGCGTCGACCGTCGAACGCCGGGCCCGGGAGTGCCGCGAAGAGAATGCCATAAAGGTTCTGGTGTTGGGCAGCGCCGCGGCGGGTTTCTTTTCGAACGGACTTGATCCGCGCAATTTTTACGGACGCGCTGACGCCGATATTCGCGAATTCGTGCAGGCGAGCGTCGACGTGATGCAGGGCGTCTTTCAGTTTCCCGTGCCGGTGATCTGCGCCATGCCCGGGCACTGTATGGCGGCCGGGGCCGTAATGGCGATCTGCTGCGACTATCGTTATATGCTCGATCGCAAAGGCCGCATCGGATATCCCGAAGCGAATATCGCGCTCAATTTTCCGGGCTTCGCCTCGCGCCGGCTGCGGGATTTAATCGGCGAACGCGCGACCCGGGATCTGCTCTTCGAAGCGAAGCTGCTGCGCCCCGCCGACGCGCAAAAAATCGGACTGATTGACGAAGCGATCGCCGCTGACTCGCCGGAAGACTTCGCGGCAAAGGTACGCGCAAAAGCCGATAAGCTCGCGAAATATCCCATCGTTTCGCTGCGGGGCATCAAAGACGGTCTGCGGCGCGACTATGTCTATAATCTGCGCGAAACCGCGGAATTCGACGTGGATGAACTCGTAAAAACCGTATTGACCCCTCAAGCCCAGGAAGGCATTCTCAGTTTGATCGAAGGGCGACGGCCGAATTTCGATTGAATCGCGCATTTTCACCAACAGGAGTTTCCAGCATGTCAATCCGGGATGATAACGATCTGAACGCGCTGCGCCGCGTCGGCAAAGTCGTCGGCGATACGCTGCGCCTGATGCTTTCGAAAGTCGAAGCCGGCATCAGCACCCGGGAACTGGACGAAATCGGCGAACGCTATTTTCAACGACACGGCGCGCGTTCGGCGCCGCAGCTGACCTATGACTTTCCCGGCGCCACCTGCATCAGCGTAAATAACGAAGTCGCCCACGGCATTCCCGGCGAACGCATACTCAAACACGGCGATCTCGTGAATATCGACGTGTCCCTGGAACTGGACGGCTATTTCGCGGATACCGGCGCGTCAATGTGCATCGAGCCGGCGGCGCACGAGCTTACGGAACTGTGCCGCGCTTCGCACGCGATATTGCATAAGACCATTCACAATATCAAAGCCGGCAACAAACTCAGCCGCATCGGTCGCACCATCGAAAACGGCGCACGCGAACGGGGCTATACGACGATCCTGAATCTGGCCGGCCACGGCGTGGGCAGCGCGCTGCATGAAGAGCCGTACGATCTCGTAAATTATTATGATCCACGGGACCAGCGCCTGGCGGAGCGCGGCCAGGTGGTAGCCATCGAGACCTTTATTTCGACCGGCGGCCGTTACGCGCGCGAAGAAGACGACGGCTGGACCTTAACGACCGGCGACGGCAGCTTTGTGGCGCAGTACGAACATACTCTGGTTATCACCGACGGCGCGCCGCTGGTATTGACGGCCTGAGCGGCACACGAATCGTAAATACAGTTCCGCGATTCGGCTCGCTTTCAAAATGCAGCGAACCGCCCTGCTCTTCGACGAGCGAGCGGGCAATGGCCAGACCGAGTCCGTAGCCGCCGTTACGTCTGCTGGTTCCAGACGAAACGCGGGGCTGATCGCGTTCGAGAATTTCAGGTGGTAGCCCTGTGCCCGAATCCTGCAGGCGAATCAAGAAACTGTCGCCTTCGCGCGCGAGATCGACGACGAAGCGGCTGTCGGCTCCGGACTCCATTGCCTGCGAGGCGTTATAGGCGATGTTCTCAATAGCGCGCAGCATACGGCGCGCGTCCAACCGCGCCGGCCCCGAATACTCCACGCGGATTTCATGAGTTTGACTCTTCGCCGCGAAAATCGAGCGCAGGCGCGGGTCCAGAAGCTCCGCGAATTCCGCTGTTTGCATGTCGACGGGTTTTACGCTGCGGTCGCCGCGCATAAAATCCAGAGCGCCGTGGACCTTCGCGAGCATATCGTCCAGACTCGCGCGGGCGTCGGCGAGCAGACCGGGCTTCACCGGCCCGGATGGATTCGACCCGGAACCAGAGTCCAGAGCTTCCAGAAAGAAGCGCACAGCCGAAACGTCGTTTTTGAGATCGTGCACCACGCCCGCGGCGAAACCGGCCACTGTCGCCAGCGTGCTTTCCGTCGCAGAGCGAATCGCCTGCAAACGCAGAGTTAAAGAATGCAAAACGCTTTCGATCTGCACAGCTTCGCGCGCGTCTAAAGCGGGTTTCGTTTCGAATTGTATGAAGGCCAGCGGATCTTCGACCGGGCCGGCGATCAGCGCTCCCGAATCGTCGGCGCGTTGCAGTCGATGGCGCTCTTGCGAATCTTCGGAATTTATATGCAGCCCTTCGAAAATCGCCCGACCGTCATGCGAATCCGCAAGCGCGGGTCGGCGAAACTGCAGGACTTCCCCGCGCTCGGAAAGATCCGCGCTGAGCCGAATGCGCACAGCGCCGCCAAAGAGTCGTGGCCGCCACCGATGCAGATGATCGAGCACGGTACGCACGGCGGCGACCGCGTTTTCGGAACTCGACAACGCTTTCGTCAATTCGAGCAACATCAACCGGTCTTCGTTCGAGCCGCGTTCGCGGTTCAACGCCTCGCTTTTCTCGAAACGCAGAATGTTGATTTTGTCGGCCAGCGCCAGTGAAAGCAATAACGCGTCCACGGCCGAGCTGGCGAGCAGCGCGTGGCGGGTCCAGGGGCCCGTCGGAATGAAACGAAACATCGGAATCACGAAAACGATCACCGCCAGAGTGGTGAATCCAGAGGCGATCAAAAAGAATCGCGCTTCGCGTACGCCCCGCAGAAGGCCCCACACGATCCCGACCAGAATCAAAATCGCGGAACACAGCGCCACCACGCGTAAGATTTGCAGCAGGTCTCCCCGCGGCCAGATCGCTCCGGCGATCAGCAGCGCCGCGCTGACCGCGATCGCCGCGCGAAAGGCCAGCGATAGCTCTGCGACTTTCTCGCGAATATTCAAAAAGCTATAGGCGAAAGCCAGGCCGAAGATATTGGCCGCCGCCGTGAAAACGCTATAGGCGCGATCTTCGATCAAAGGAAAATCCGGCCAGAACAGACGAAACGCGAGACCGTAGTACACCGCCTGCTGCATGCTCAACGAAGCGATAAACAGAACATAGAGCAGAAAGCTGTGATCGCGGGCCGACAGCCAGACGAATAGATTGTACGCGACTATGCCGATAATCAGGCCGTAGTACATGCCGAAGACCACGTTCTGGACGCTCTGCTTGCTCCGAAACGACGCGGGCGTGTGGGCCTTCACGCCGATCACCGTATACGTCGATCGAATGCGAATATAGACGGGCGACTGGGCCCCGCTTTCCAGGGACACGACGTGCGAAAGCGTCGGCATCGGTCGTTCGCCGAAGGGCACTTCGCGCCCGGTGCGGATCCGTTGGTAGGAGTCGGGACCGAGCACGCGGCCGGCGCGGGCTGCCGCCTCTTGCGCGAAGGGAATATAAAACTCCACGAACGGCAGCGGGCTGTAATCGATCTCAAGCAGGCAGGCGCCGGCGTCCTCCGGCAACTCGACGCGCAGCCAGTACGTCGCGTCGGTCGCTCCGAAATTTTCCGAGGGTTCAATTAACGGTCGAAACTCCGCATCCCGCGCCTTTCGCACGACGTCTACGAACTGCCAGTCGCCCCGCGGGTCTTCGGCGACCTGAACGCGGATGGGGATTTCCGGAATGGATTCCGCGAACGGGTCCACCGCGGCTTGTTTCGCGTTCGAACAGCCCGCGGCGCCGAGGACCGCCATCGCACAGAGCAACACATACGGAATAATCCCGGGATTACCGGCGAAGCGATCAGGCATTCAGCGATTCCCGGCGTCGCGGCCGCCACGCTGCGCGTCGTGCGCGTCCTTGTTTAGCGAGCTGCGCGGCAAATACTGATCGGCGATGCGCACCAGATCGACCAGGCTCTCGGCTTCCAGTTTTTCGCGCAAAGTCTGGGAATGATATTCGACCGTCCGCTTCGAAACCCCCAGATCCTCGGCGATTTCGCGATAGCGATACCCCATGGCGAGCAGGCGCAGCACGTCCACTTCACGTTCGCTCAAATCGTCAATGGGTTTGCGGGCTTCCGAATCCCTGCGCAGCGCGACCTGAATCATCGGCGAAAGCACGGGCGCCACGCCCTGTAAAATGCTCTTCAGAATCACGGCGATTGTTTCGCCGCTTTCGCGTTTTAGAATATAGCCGTCAGCGCCCCGGTCGAGCGCGTCGCGGATAATATGCGCTTCTCCGTCCCCCTCGCCATGATGCGAAAGAATCACGACCGCCAGCTCCGGTTTTTCGGAACGCAGACGCCGCAGAACCGAGAGACCGTCTTCATCGCCCAGATCGATGTCGAGCAAGACGAGATCAATAGCTTCGCCGGCCTCTTCGTTCAGAGCCGCCATCAGCGCGTCGCCGTTGTCGCCCTGAAAAACGACTTCGAAACCTCTGCTGGCCAGCACGCCCGAGAGTCCGGCGCGCAACATCGGATGATCGTCGATGATGGCTATCGAGTACTGGCGTTCCATGACTGCGCGAAAACCGTTCTGTAGATGAGCAGTCGATGCAGGGATTGGCAAGCATTTTTGAGCCGGCCACGAAAGCCGGCACCTGAAACACCGCAACTCCATTGCGGATATCCGCAATCGTTCCGGTACTCTCGCTATTGTGGTTCCGTACAGACTCTGCTAACCACGAAGAATGGCGTACCATGCTGAATCTCCCTGCGGCGCGCATCGCGTTTTGTGCCAGTTCGGCCTGGCTTTGTGCGTGATCCTGTTCGGCGGCGCCTGCCAGACCGCGAATTTTGAATGCGATCAGCGCGACGGAATCTGCCACCCCGATCTGTCGTTCTTATTGTACGCTACCGCCGCCAACGTGACCAGCTTCGCCGCCAGCCCCCCCTGCGAAGGCCAGGGCTTTTGTTATATGTACACGGCGATCAACGGAGGGCCGGGGTGGTCGGGAAGCGCGGTGGGCGGGATTCCCGGGGCCGACAGCGGCTGCCAGGCGGAGATCCCCGGAGGCCTGCCGACGAGCTCGCAATATAAAGCCATGCTCATGGCCGGCGGAGTCCGGGAGCAGAATCTCGACTGGACGCTGCACCCTTCGATGGAATACCGCCTGCAGGACGGCACGACGGTAGTGGGAACGACGAATACGGCCGCCGTCCTGGACTTTCCGCTGACGAACGCCTTCGCCGCTTTTTTTAATATATGGACGGGCTTTACGCGAACGAACGCGACCACCTGGACGGCGGGCAACGATTGCGTCGGCTGGACGGCAATCACCCTGGGCGCGGCGGGGGCGCGAAACGATACGAGCGCAAATTTCGTTCAAAACGACCCCAACCGCCCCTGCGGTTCCGCCGCGGCTCTGTACTGCGTGCAACAATAAGCTGACGTAATTTACAGCTCCAGCCACAACTGCGCGCCCGGCGCACGCAGAAAATACTCTTCGGGCGCGAAGTGCTCCCAGACTTCGCGATATACTTCCCACAAAAGCCGGCGATAATAATCGACGTCGTATTCCGGCGGAGCGCCCTGCTCTTCGCACAGCCGGTCGGCGGCCTCTTCGGACAACCAGCGCTTCGCGGGATTGCGATGTTTGTGCGCCACCGCGAGATAACGCACCCGGTCCCCGGCCTGGATTTCGGCGTTGGTTATATTCTGAATCTGGCGCAGCGAAACGACTGTGGCGATCGATGGCGTTTTGTATTCGGCGAGACTGCGCGTCACTTTGCGACGAATCAGCAGCTCTTTGAACTGCACCGAACGCTCGACAATGCGCTCGTCGAATTCGCGATAGGCCGCATCCAGCTCTCCATGCAGAGCGCGCAGTTCGGCGAGCGAATCGGCCGAGCGCGTAATTTCCAGTAGAGCCAGCTGCGCGTTGCGTAAAAACTCGGGCGTATCTTTGCGTCGCGCGGCGATGCCGCGAATTTTTAGTTCCCCGTTCGTAAAGCGGCCGAAATAGCGGGTCATTACGCCCAGGGCCGGGTCCGATTTCGAAGGCAGAAACACCACCCAGGTGAATACGCCGTCCACCGCCATCGGCACCCGCGTGCGTTTGTGAATTTCGTCGCAGAGTTCGGACAGGTCCTTTTCGTCTAAAGCTTCGCCGGAATGATCATCGCCGGCTTCGGCCGACGTTTCGCTTCGAATCGCCTTTCGGATAAAAATCGAATCAGTGATGCCGTGCACAAGATCATAACCGCGCTCTTCGGCGGCTTCTTTAGCGGTCAGTAATTTTTCGCGGCCGAAGGCGGTGACGCTTTCGTGGCTTTCGATGCGGCCGAATTTCGCGTTACGATAGCCGAGATAACCGAACGAGGTGACCAGCATCCACTTGATCGCGCTCTGCATGGCGTCGTAAACTTCCCGCTGCAGTCCCTGGCTTTCTTGTTTGCGTTTCTTATAGTACGCCCGACGAATCAGAATCTGTTCGAGAGCTTCCGAAACGACGCCGCGCCTTTGAATACAAATGCGATACTTCGCTTCCGGCACCCGGGGCAAACCGGGCGTGTCGCGGCAGCACAAGCAGTTCACGGTCTCGGGGCTGATATTGTGAATCACCATGATGCTCGGATACATCTGGCTGAAGTCGAGCTGGGCCGTATTTTCGTAGACGCAGCTTTCGCGCACGTCCGGCACGAACTGCATGCCGCCTTTATCCACGGTCAGCAACTCGTAGGCCGTCTTCGGTTCTTCGGCCGCGCTCTTTTGCCAGGGCACGAGATAGCCGCTATTTAAGGCGACTTTGGTTTCGATGGCGGTCAGCGCCGCGCCGGTCGACGAACGCGCCATGCGCTGTACGGGAATGCACGACAGCCGCGCGAGCTCGATCACGCCGATCAGCTCGGACTCTTTATATACGAACGAATTCGCCGAGTCCACGTGCAGGCGTCCGAAGAGCGGATAGGCCGGCGCCACGTAAATCCAGGAACCATAGGTATTATAGCTGTGGCCTTTCGTGATAATCTTGCGCACGGTCGTCGGCGCGTCGCGATCCAGATAGAGCCGGCGCCCGTGCTTTTGCGCGGTTTCGAATAGAAACGGGAAGATGGTCTGATCGCCGAAAGAACTCAGCACCACGTCGGGATCGCATTCGACCAGGACTTCGTTCACGGCTTCCAATAAGGCCAGCGCGTCTCCTCCGGCGCACTCCCGGGCTTCGCGGCCGGGCGCTTCGAGCACCAGTACGTTGCGGTTCATCGGCAGGCGATGGCTGTACTTTAAGTACATGCGCAGAATGCCCAGATCCGGTAGATCGTATTCCAGGCTGCGGCCTTCGGGATCCTCGCCGCGGTACTCCAGCAGAAACTCCTCGATCTCCTGAAAATTGCGGCCCCGGTTATAACGTACGGTTACCCGCGCGAAAGGATAGATCCCGCGGTCGAACATATAGGCGGTCGGAATTTCAATATCGGAGTGATAGATATCCAGGCGGCCGTAAAAAGCGTACAGCCTGCGACGAATGCGCGGCAATACGGACGGCCGCGTAATTGAAATTTCCAGCACCGGCGCGGCGTCGTTGCGATAAAAATGACGTTTCACGACTCCCCGCGGTTCGCCGTGCAGCGCGTCGAGCTGCCGCAGACGATCCAGGAATTTCGTCATCACCGCGTCCGGGCCGGCGGCGTAGATTACGGGATGATATTTATCCCGGAACAAATGCAGGCGATGCTGGTCGTCGATGATCCAGACGAAAACGTCGTCTTCGAAATTATAAACGTCGAAGACGAAACCTTCGATTTCCGACGCGGGCAGCCGCACCTCGACTCCGATTCAGACCGTCCCGGGTCACACCGCCATCGAACGCACGACGGAAAACTCTTTGCCCAGAACGGAAAGCTGTTTGCGCAGCTCTTCGATTTCGCTCTGGTACGCGCACAGCCGCCGTTCCTGGTCGATCAACGCCGAAAGCGTCACTGAATCGAAAGGATTCGGACTCGCGGCCAGCACTCCGGACTGCAGCTGGTAGCGCGCGGCGCGCATGATGCTGTCGAACGCGGCCTGATCTTCGCGGCGCAGACCGCGGCGAAATTTTTTCAGACGCTCTTCGATCGCTTCAATCTGCATGGAATAAGGAGCCAGCGTACGTCCCATAAGATAATTCTCCCGTATGATGTTCTGATTGCGCGAGTTGCTCAAGCGGCCAGTGGCAGGCGGCCAGAGCTTCCAGCTCCGGATACAGCCTTTGAAATACCGGATGATCGTATGCGCGCTCGACGATCATCACCGGCAAAGACTTCCGGGCCATATAACGAATCACTCCCAGCAAACGTTTTAATAGAAATTCGCCCTCTTCTTCGCCCACGTCGCCGTCGAAGAATTGTTTGCAGGGGGATAAAAAGAAATAAACGGTATCGTGCGCAGACGAATCGCCCGCGCTTCGAGTGGAACCATCGACGCAGCGCGATGAATCCACGTCGCGCGCTGTACGCGCTGCGTCTTCGGCCACCTGACTGACCACGTCCAGAACCTGGTAGGGTGTAAAGACGCGCTGCACGGTGATCGTATTTAATACGTCTTCGACCGGCAGGCCGCGCTCCATGCATTCGCCGGCGAGATGAAAGACATTAAAGCGATTCGCGCCGTCAATATTGTGCACGCGATAGCCGTCTAAAGCCAGCACGACCTGCCAGCCCAGAGCGAGCGCGAAGATCGGTCGCTCGCCGGTTAACAAACCCGGCCCGGCGCGATGCAGGTCGCGGGCCCAGGCGCGAATCTCCGGCGACCCCGAATCGAGAGCCACAAGCGCATGCGAAGTCGTTTCCACGCCAAACAGACAAACAAAAACTACTCATGCGTAAAGCAATCGCATGATACGTTTTTCGAATTGAGCGAGAAAGCGGAGCGGTTTTTCAGAAGCTGAAGGGATCAGGCCGGCACCTTCAGATACTTACCAGGCTACACAGCGGAGAACCATATTACGCAAAAAATCCAGGAAAACCGGCCTCAAATATAGTTTTCGCTTGCCGCATGAAGCGCTGCACAAAATAATGACGCAGCGCACAAAAGACGCACCCAAACCATCGAAGACAAAAACTCACACAGGAAGGAAACCCAAATGGCAGCACTCGAAACCATCGCAAACGACACTCTGAATACCGGCCTCGGCCTCTACAAAACCCTCGCTGAAAACGGCGAGAAAACCGCAAAAGATCTGGAAGCTCAGGCAAACGAACTCCGTTCTCAGGTTGAAACCAAAGCCGGCGAACTGCGCGCCGAATTCGAAGCAAAGGCTACCGAAATCCGCACCGAAATCGAAGGCAAAGCCACCGAACTGCGTACGCAGGTCGAAGCCAAAATCGCTGAAATTCGCTCTCAAATCGAAAGCGGCTACAACGATCTGGTAAGCAAAGGCGCCGCCGATCAAAGCGAAGGCGTGGTAAAACTGCGCAGCCTGCTCGACCAGGGCATCGCTCAGGTCAAAGACGTTCAGGGCAAAATCGAAGCAGCTCTCAAGCCCGCTGCGAACAACTAAGTTCCCAAAATATAAGCTTTGCACGAGCGCGGGCTGAGAATGCATCGCGCCTGGCGCAAACAGAACGCGGGTTCGATCCAATCGGACCCGCGTTTTTTATTATCTGCAACGCGGAGCTTTTAATTTCAGCCCGCGCCGAATTTCTTGCGGTACTGCCCCGGCGAAAGCCCCGTGCGCGCCTTAAACAAAGCCTGGAGACTCGAAGACGAACCGAAACCGCAGGCCAGCCCGGCGTCCAGCACGCTCTCATCGCTGCGCTCCAGCAGACGTTCCGCGAACGCGTCGAGCCGGTAGTCGTTGATGAAGCCGTTGAAATTTTTACCGAATTCGCGATTGATTAACTCCGAGGTCTGCGCGGCCGTCAATCCCAGATAGTCCCCCAGATCGTTCAGGCTCAGCGCTTCGTTCAGATAGACCCGCTCCTCGCCCATGATTCGCAGGAGCTCCGCACGCAGAGCATCGGTGTCGCGGTTGGCAAGCCGCCGGCGCCGCTCCAGGTTCTGTCGAATCGATCCGGCGAAACTTCGCATCAGTCCCGGATACGCGATACGCAGCACTATAAGCAGCGCCAGAAACAGTGAATGCGCGAACAGAAAGAGCGACGCCCTCCAGTACAGATCCAGTCCGCGAAAGAATTCCATAACCAGTACGACGCATAGCAATCCAGCAAGGGTGATAGACAGAATCCGGCGGCCCGAACTCCAGTGCGGCCGCCCGGGGTATACGAATCGGACGGCGACATAGCACGCATAGGCGACGCCAGTCGCGACCCCCAGCGTATTCAGAGTCCGCAAATACAATACCGCATCCAGCGAGGCGTCCATGAGCGCAAAGCGGGAACGCGTTTCGGAATCCACTCCGGCCAGATAATACCAGACGCCGCAGACCAGAATCCCCGGAAAGAAATGCCAGACATCGCGATGCGTGGTCGCATGTTCCGGCCGGAGCAGTTCTCGAAAGTACTGGAACGCCAGTGGCCCCGTCCAGAATACGAAAGGTATCGCCGCGAATTTCACGAACGGATACGCATCGATCCACCCGGTCTTAACGAAAGATCCTTCGAGATGCCAGCACCCCATACAGAAAAAGAGCAGCGCCAGCCGGCCGGCGGTGGCTCTCGAATCGGGCCGAATTGATGCGAGTCCATACGCAATCGCCTGCAGCCAGGCCAGAGGCGCTCCCGCGAGCAAAACAACGGAGATCCAATTCGAGCTTAACATACAGAACCGCGCGGTCGCTTCGCGCTTCACGATATCCACTTTCATTGATGCCAGGATCATAATCAAGGAATTCCAGGATCATGCGCCTGGAGGAACACCGCCTCCGCAATACGCATACTCGCCGAAAACGATCAAGTCCGGCGCTTTCCAGCCGGGTTTCATTTCGGAGTAACACAATTATGATTTACAAGAGTTTCGATTTTATACGGCGCTTCACGCCGCTCATATTTTTAACCGGCCTCGCCGCGTACGGCGCAACGGCCATCCACCTGGGTCTAAACCTGGCGATAGCGGCGCCGATCGGCGTCGTGCTCAGCATTGCGGTTCTATTTACACTCGAACGGCTCGCGCCGACCCGCCTGGACGAAAACGGCAGCGGCCGGGAGATCGCGCGGGATGGCTTCTTTTTCGGACTGGGCGCCGTGATGGACACCGTGGGTCGAATGGCGGCGGTCGCAATCGCGGTGGCACTGGCCGGCGGGGAACGCCTGCTCAACCTACCGGTCTGGCTGGAAGTGATTCTGGCGATCTATGTCGCCGAGTTTTTTGCGTACTGGTTTCATCGCCTGAGTCATCGCGAAGGCTGGCTGTGGTCCATCCACAGTATTCATCATCTACCGGAGAAGGTGAACCTGACGAATAATTTCCTAATGCATCCGCTGAATATCTTCTTTCTCAAGCTGATGCGTTCGACACCGTTATTGTTGCTCGGTTTTTCGCAGGAGGCGGTATTCCTGCACGGGTTGCTGGCGGTCGGCGTCGCATTTTCGGTGCACGCGAATACCGGCGGAAGGCTGGGCTTCTGGAACTATCTGATCGGCACGGCCGAACTGCATCGTATGCATCACAGCAAAGATCCGCGCGAAGCCGGGAACCACGGCACAGTCGTTCCGCTGTGGGATCAGCTCTTTGGAACATTTCGTTATAATCGCGAAGGGCAGCCCGCCGCAATCGGCGTTACGGAACGCGAACGTTATCCCGTATCCATCGCGGGAATGCTGTGGCATCCCTTTCGCCGCCGATCGATCAAAGCGGCCTTCGCCGCCATGCTGATCCTGGCCAGCGGAGCCGGCTGCGCGAAGAATTTCTATACGGAAATCGAAATCGAAGCGGAAAGCGAAGAGGTCTGGCTGGTTCTGGCGGACAACGAGAAATATCCCGAGTGGAATCCGTATCATGTACGAGTCGAAGGGACGCTGGAAGTCGGAGAAGAGCTCCTGATTGAAATTCACAAACCCAACGGCAATCAACTCACGATCGAACCAGGAGTATTTCGCGTAATCCCGGGACGCGAACTGGCCTGGGGCGGCGGCGTTCCGGGGCTGTTCTTCGGCGAACATATCTTTTTACTGGAACGCATCGCCCCGGGGCGCACGAAATTGATTCAAAAGGAGACGTTCGACGGCATCTTCGTGCCGTTCGCCGAACTCGGATCGATCAAAGCAGGCTATGAGCGAATGAACGAGGCGCTCAAGCGAAGAGTCGAAAGATCGCGGTAGCCATCGGGACGCCGCAGAAATGGTTCGACTTCAGGAACCCATCGCACAGAATATTCCCAGGCGACGGCGGCACGCGAAGGCGTATACTTTCGCGTAAAACTATCAGGAAGAGTTCATGATCACGGCAGAAGAATGGTACGCGAATCCCGAATATCTGGATTTCGGTTCGCACAAAATCTTTTATAAAGAAGCGGGCAGCGGCGATCCAATCCTATTCTTGCACGGCTTTCCCACGACCTCCTGGGACTGGCAGAAGATGTGGCCCGAACTGACGGCGAAGCATCGCTGCGTGGTTTTCGATTTTCTGGGATTCGGCTATTCATCGAAACCGAAAGATCACGTGTACACCATTCACGAGCAGGCCGACGTCGCCGAGGCGGCGATTCGCCGGGCGGGTCTGAAGAAATTCAAACTCATCGCGCACGACTACGGCAACACTGTCGGCCAGGAGCTCCTCGCCCGGCAGCACGAAAATCCCGGCTACGAAATCGAATCGACGATCTTCTTTAACGGCGGCCTCTTTCCGGAAACGCATCGCGCGCGGCTGATCCAGAAACTGCTTTTGAGTCCGATCGGCCCCGTGTTGAACGCGCTCTTCGGATACGATAAATTCGCGAAGAGCCTGAACGGCGTCTTCGGTCCGCAAACCCAGGCGAGCGATGAAGAGATGCGCGAGTTCTGGCGGCTGTTCAATTACCCCGACGGCAAGAGCCGCCTCGCACACAAGCTGATTCGTTATATGGCCGACCGCCGCCAGCATCGCGAGCGCTGGGTCGACGCTCTGCGCAAAAGCCCGGGTCCGGTTCGATTGATCAACGGTCCCCTGGATCCGGTTTCCGGCGCGCATCTCGTCGAGCGCTATCGCGAGGTCGTGGATCCGAACGTCGACGCGATCTTTCTCGAGAATATCGGGCATTATCCGCAGGTCGAAGATCCGCAGGGATCCCTGGCGGGAATCTTCGGCTTCAAGGCCGGCGGCTATTCGTAAGCGGGGCTCAAAAAAACGCGCGGGCCCGACCAGAGCCGAACCCGCGCTCACTTAGTGCACGCTAATACAATAAGCAACCTAAATCACTGCAGTTGAAACTCCCGCGAGTATCCGGTAAATTTGTTATAACGGGGCCACCAGAAGAACCACTGCTTTGAGAGCCCGTTGTATTTGATCCGGTAGGTTCCCGCGGGTTGATCGCGCACAATCCACCGCATGCGCGCGGTCGAACGATCGGAGAGACTGAAATTCGGATTGTCGCCTTCGCGAATCCAATCGTACGTCGTGTATGGATCGCCGTCGTCGGCGACTGTCACCCAGTTTGATCCGACTTTTTTCTGAACTTCGAGAAAACTAAAAGTCTCCGGGTCGTAATAATTCGAAAGACTGCCGTCCATTTTCTTGACGAGCACCGTGCGCGGATGCGCCGCGCGAAAGTCGACGACGACCGTGGAGTACGTGCGCGAATAAGAAGCGTTTGCGTTCGCAAGCACTGCGCCGAAATTCCCGCCGTCGGAAACGACTCCGTTGCTGGAAATCCAGGTTTCGATCGTTTGCTGGTTCGCGAGATCCGGAGGATTCGGTCCCGCGGCGCTGGCGCGTCCCGCGGCCATATCGCCGACCAGTCGATCGAGTTGTTGCGCTACAGCGGCCTGAGCCCACGGGCCGTACAGTGTGAAGGCACCTTCGTAATGCTGCGCCGCATATTCTTCACGGGTCGTCAGATACTGGCCGTAGGAATTCGCCATACCCGCCAGCACCGTTGTTGAAATTCCCATGCTCTCGAGAGTCGGACGAACGGCCGCTTCGACCCGCCGACCGGTCATCACCGTCATTTCGAATGGCGTACCAAGCAGGGCGAAGTCGCCGACTTTGAACACCTGGAAAGGAATCACGACCGGCACGAAAGGCGTATTCGGATTCACGAAATAGAAATCGCTCACGTCGCCGACCGGCAGTAATACCGCTTTCTCTTTATGGCACGCGTCGTACTGTTCCGCGTTCACGACCGAATCGATAATCGGCCACAGCGGCCCCAGCACACCCGAAAGGCCTTCGCCGGTAACCGTTCCGAGATCGAATTTATTCTGCACCCACTGGCCGTTTTGCTGGCTGTAGGTATTGCGGATTTCGCCTTCCGGAGCGGCCCCGACCGGCGCGCCTTCTTCGCCGCCGGCCAGAAAGCCGCCGCCGACCACGCCCACGCAGCTCGAAGCATTGCTTTCGGTATCCCAGGGCATACGGTAAGCAGCGATGTACTGATTCTGCACGGCAGTGCTGTTGAAATTCACGTGAGAATGACGATAGTCCAGGCCGACCGAAACGACATCGGTAGCCGCCGCATGCAATTGCAGCGCCGCGTTCAGCTGCTTGCTGCCCGCCACGATCGGATTCTCCTGCACGTCGAGCGAGCTATCCAGATCGCTGGGCCGTAAAAAGGAAAGGGTAATATCGTTCGGATCCGGCTGGTTCGGACTCGCGTCGCCGACCGAGCTCTGCGCGAAAGCCGCCACGAAGCCGCCGCCTTTCAGTTTCTCCATTTGATAGGCCGCGTAACCTTTGTTGTCGCCGTGACTGCGACGGTTATCGATACCCAGACTCGTGCCGTGAACGGCGAACCAGTTGAGCGCGCCGATTTCCTGGCCGTCGAGAGCGTCGAAGCGCAGCAGCGTCATGCGTTCGTCGATATTGCTCGCGAAATCGCCCGCATCCGCATTTTGATTGTAGGCGATCGACGACCGGTTGTAAGCGCCGTTCGGCACGAGGCCCGTCGCGCGTTTGATCGTAGCGGCCTGCCGATCATTGTAGGCGTCGATGATCGATTGAGTAATACCGCGCACCACCACTTCATAGTGCAGCCTGTCGAAACCGACCACGCCGGCGAACAGATTGAACAGAGTGTACCATGAGATATTCGCCGTCGCGGCGTGGGTATGCGTCGCGCTAACCATCACGTTTTCCGTGTTAAAGACGCCGCCGTATCCGAGAGTGGCCAGCCGCTGGACGACGCCGACCTTGACGCTCTGGTACATGTGCAGCTGATCCGCCGTCGCGATGGCCACGATGTTTACGCCGGGCTGTTCGATTACGAAGGTACGGCTGTAGAGACGCATGGCCAGACCGGACATTTCATCGCCGGGACTGTTGTAGCCGGTGCTCGATGCGACGAAGGGACCCGTGATATCGGTCTTCGCCGCGCCCACATTATAAACATCGCTCGAAGTCGAGAGCGCTCCGGCCTGGAGCAGTACATCGCCCAGAATATTCTCCGCGGCACCCGCGGGGCCGACCGGCAATCCACCGCTGGAGTTGTCGCCGCAGGCGACTGTAAAACTTGCGAGCGTCGCGATGATCGAAATCGTCGAAACGCCGGCGACACGCGCGAAGCGGCGCACGCCTGTATATTCTCTGCTGATTCGCATGAATACCTTCCTTTTGATTAAGAGTATTCAGGATTTGGTTGAACTGCTGCGCTCGTATGTGTTTGTTCGAGCGGCTTTTATCTCTTTATATTTTACTTACGAGTGCTATTGTTCATCTTTCGATTCGGTTCGGCGAACTTCGATGTACTCCGGCAAATAGCATCGAAGATAGGAGATGGACGCGCGGCCTGCTTCGCGCACCATCTCGTCGGTTATTTCGCCCTGTTCGCGGAACGATAAACGAAAGATCGAATCGATAATCGTAAAGGTGATCGCCATCACCCGTTCGCGATCCGGCCAGTCCGGCATTACGAATCGGTTCTCCAGGTTTTCGAGCGCCGTATTGAGAATCTTGACGTCGAGCGATTTGCCGATCTGCCGGGCTTCGCTTACCCCGCCGGGCATACCGTAGTTGAGGCGCATGAGCGCGGGATCTTCGCGGGTGATCTGCGCCCCCACTCCGATCAGGCAGGTCATATAGTCCTGCCAGGCGTCGAAACGATCCGCCTGCACTGCGGCGATGTTTTCCGCCAGCACTTCGGAGTGCCAGAGCCGGAGACCCAGAAAGAGGGCCGTTATATTAGGAAAGAAATGATACGCGGAGGCCCGGGGGATGTCGGCCCGCTCGCAAACCATCGCGAAAGTGACTTCGTCCGGGGCCAATTCGCGCAAGAGCTCGCGCGTGGCGGTCAGAAGCTGAGTGCGACGACTGCGGCCCTGCTGGCTGGTAAATTTGAATTTGCGGGACGTGACCTCGGGAGAGAGGGATGCGCCGGTGATCTTGTCATCCATTTGACCGACATTTGTCGGCCCATATGAAATAAATCAAGTTTAAAATGGCCAATTTAGCAAAAAATAGTCGACTTTTGTCGAAGCACAGTTTAAACCGACCGGAAAAATCGACATTTGTCGACTACTTCAGGCGAAAACAATGGGCAAGCACTTCTCTATCGACGACCCCCTGGTCCTGGCCGTGGATCTGGGCACATCCGGCTGTAAGACGGCAATCGTCGACCTGCATGGAACGGTGCTCGGCTGGGAATTCGAGCCGGTCGACCTGCATGTCATCGCCGGCCATGGCGCGGAACAGAATCCGGAGGACTGGTGGCAGGCGCTGCGCGTTACCGCGCGCCGGGTTATAGAGCGAAGCAGTGTAAACCCGGCAAAGATCGCAGCGGTGTGTTGTTCGACTCAGGGCGAGTGCACCGTGCCCGTCGACGAACGCGGCCAGGCGCTGATGAACGCCCAGCTGTGGATGGATATGCGCGGCGAAGACCATATCAAACGCCGCGCACGGGGACCGGTCAGCTTCTCCGGCTACGATATCTTCAAATTACTGCGCTGGATTCGCCTGACCGGCGGAGCGCCCGCGCTCTCCGGCAAAGATCCTGCGGGCCATATGCTCTTCATAAAAGAAGAGTTCCCGGAAATATACCGTCGCACTTATAAATTTCTGGGCGCGCTGGATTTCCTGAACCATCGCCTGACCGGCCGCTTTGTCGCGACCCGCGATTCGATTTTAACTTCGTGGGTTACCGACAATCGCCGTCCCGACGATATCAAATACAACGACGCGCTGATTCGCACGAGCGGTATCGATCGCGAAAAATTTCCGGAAATCGTAGCGTGCACCGACGTGATCGGAACCCTGTCGCCGGAAGTCGCCGGCGAGCTGGGTCTTTCGCCGGACACCCGGGTCGTCGCCGGTTCGATCGACACGACGGCGGCCGCGATCGGCAGCGGCGCGATCGCGGACAACGACGCGCATCTGTATATCGGAACCTCTTCCTGGATCGCGGCCCACGTTCCACGCAAAAAGACCGACGTGATTTCCAGCATGGCGTCGGTACCCTGCGCGTTGCCCGATAAATATTTGTTGATCGCGACGCAGACGACCGCGGGCGGAAATCTTTCTTATCTTAAAGAACGCATCCTGTATCATCAGGACGAATTGTTACAAGAGCAGGGCGTTCCGGACGTATATAAAATCCTGGATCGCATCGCCGCGCGAACGCCCGCCGGCAGCCGCGGTTTAATCTATATGCCCTGGCTTTACGGCGAGCGCTGTCCGGTCGATGACGGCAGCCTGCGCGCCGGTCTGTTTAATCTATCGCTCGAACACTCCCGCGAAGATATGATTCGCGCGTTTCTGGAAGGCGTCGCTCTGAACACCCGCTGGATGCTGCGGCCCGTCGAGAAATTTCTCGGTCAGAAACTGAACAGCATTACCATCGCGGGCGGCGGCGGAGCGTCAGACGTCTGGTGCGAAATCTTCGCCGACGTTCTGGGCATCACAGTGCGCCAGCTCGCGGAACCGGTGCAGGCCAACGCTATCGGATCGATGGGCATCGCCGGGGTCGGTCTCGGTAAAATCAAATTCGAAGACCTTGCGCATCGCACCCGCTACCGCCGCGACTATGAGCCGCATCCGAATCGCGCACAGCTTTACGATCACGCATTCGGTACGTATTTAGAGCTGCACCGGCGACTCCGGCCGCTGTACAAGAAGATCAATCCCGGAACAGCCAAAGCCCGGAGCCTGCAGGCTGCCCGGAATTCGCAAACAGGAAAACAAGACCCTAACGAGAGCTACAACCATGACGAAACCCAAAACCATACGAACATCTCCCCCGCTCAAGCCACAGCAGGCACGCGAAGCGGTCGTTAATATCTGTTTGCAACTCGCGGACCTGGGCTTTCTGGCCGGCATCGGCGGCAATCTGGCGCTGCGCACGACCGACGACTGCTTCGCCGTAACCCCCTCCGCGGCGGACTACTATTCGCTGGAACCGAACGATATCTGCATTTTGCGGCTGGATACGCTCGAAAAGATCGCGGGCGATATGCAGCCCTCCGTCGAGAGCGGCATGCACGCGGCGCTCTTAAATTTTCGGCCCGATCTGCAGGCGAGCGTGCATACGCATCAACCCATAGCGAGCGGCGTCGCGTTGCTGAATCGACGTCTCGAAGTCCAGGACGCCGAAGCGCGCGAGGCGCTGGGCGAGAGCATTGAACTCACGAGTTATGCGCCTTCGGGCACGTCTTTTCTGGTGAAGGCCTTTCGAAAGGTTCTACGGGAGGACGTGAACGGTTATATCCTGCGAAATCATGGCATCATCTGCGGCGCACCCAATTTGAAGCAGGCAGTGCGCAATGTACAGTTGATCGAACAGGAAGCGGCGCGCTATTTGCGCGACGCCGTACATCACGCGACTGCGCCGCATGTGCCCGACTACCTACGCGAGCAGGTGCTGGCGGCGCTCTGAAAACCGGAAGGCGTACCGACATTTTCAAACCAATACGAATTACGAAGAACAAAACGGAGAACCATATCATGAGCACGGCAGTCCTCGAGCGCAAAGGCGCCCAAAGTACGAAGAATACGAAAAAGAAAGCATCGCGATCGAAAGCGAAAGGCCGCGGCCGAAAATCCGGGGCCGCGAATCAATTCGACGATTCGCAGAAGTACTCGATCTCCGAATGGCACGACACCGAAGACATCATGCGTCGATTGCAAGAGTTGCTGAAGTCGCCGCTGCGTTCGATTCGCCCCGAAAATATGCACAGGGTGATGGGCTATTTCGACAACCACTGCAAGAAATCGAAGGCGATCTCGGAAGAAGCGAAGCGGGTCATCCCCGGCGGAGTGCAGCACAATCTAGCGTTTAACCATCCCTTCCCGCTGGCCATCGACCGCGCGGAAGGCGCTTATCTGCGCGACGTCGACGGCAACGAATACATCGATTTCCTGCAGGCGGGCGGGCCGACGCTGCTGGGTTCGAACTACAAACCCGTGCGTCAGAAGATGATCAAGCTGCTGAACGACTGCGGTCCGGTCACCGGCCTGCTGCACGAGTACGAACAGAAACTCGCCGGGCTGATTACGCGGCATATGCCCGGCGTCGAAATGTTTCGCATGCTCGGCTCCGGAACCGAAGCGGTGATGGGTGCGATTCGCCTCGCGCGCGCCTATACCGGCAAACGTCACGTGATCAAAATCGGCGGCGGCTATCACGGCTGGAGCGATCAGATGGTATACGGCATGCGCATTCCCGGTACGGGTCGGCGCGAAGCCGCGGGCATTCCGCGAGGATCGACTTCGCAGACGCAAGAATGCTTTCCAAATAGTATCGGCGCGCTGCGTCGTAAGCTGTGGCTGAATCGCCTGCGCGGCGGTACCGCGGCTGTGATCGTCGAGCCGCTCGGACCGGAAAGCGGAACGCGGCCGATCTATCGCGAATACAACGAGCAGGTGCGAAAAGTCTGCGACGAATTCGGCGCGCTTTTGATTTTCGACGAAGTGGTCACCGGCTTTCGCCTGGGCATGGGCGGCGCGCAGGGTTATTTCAACGTGCGCCCGGATCTGACCATCTTCGGCAAATGTCTCACCGGAGGTTATCCCATGGCGGGCGGCATCGGCGGGCGCCGTGACGTGATGATGCTTTTGGCCGGCGGCATCAGCAAAATGGGCAAGCGCGCTTTCGTGGGAGGAACCCTCTCGGCGAATCCGCTTTCGTGTGCGGCGGGATATTATTCTATTCTGGAAATGGAGCGCACAAACGCGGCGGTCGTCGCCGGCCGCGCGGGCGATCGTCTCACCGCGGGACTCAAAGGCATCATCGACCGTCTGGGACTGCCCTACGTGGTCTACAATCAGGGTTCGATCGTGCATCTCGAAACTTCCGCTGTATTGTTGTTAAGCATGCGCAATCCGATCAAGGTTCTCCGCGAAGCCAAAGAACGCAAACACGTCATGGAAGAAATGGGCGCGGCCTATACCGCGCACGGTATGATCACCCTGGCCGGCAGCCGCATCTATACGAGCATGGCCGACACGGACGCCGTGGTCGACGAGGCCCTGAATCGCTTCGAATCCGTATTCAAGCTGGTGTAATATGAAAACGATGAACAAATTCAGCAAAGCCCGTAAACACGCGGGCCGCAAAGCGGATTCGCCCTGGCTGGAACATCGCATGCGCGTACTGGAATCCTACCAGCGCTTGAGCGATAAAGGGCTGCTCGGCCCCGACCGCCTGGCGATTTCGGTACGGGTTCCGGGCCAGTCGGCTTTCGCCTTTCTGGGGCTGCCGGAAGCGCCCCGCAAAGGACGCAAAACCGCGCCGCGTACGAGTCAGGTCGCCATTCTCGACTTCGACGGCCATCGCGTACCGCACAACGACGGCGAAGAACGTTTCGACTTCGAAGCGTACGCCGACTGGATCGCGCTGCACGCGATGGTCTATACGCATCGCCCGGACGTGGGTGCGATCGTTTTGAATCAACCGCCCTGGGGCGGCGCGCTGGCCATGCTCGAAGATCCTATGCCGGGTATCTTCGACGAACAGGCGCGCCAGATGGGCCCGCAGGTGGAACGCCTGCTTGCGGATCCCGCGCGAAGCATCGGAGGGCATACCACGGGCCTGACTATGACCAGCGAAAAACTACTGCGCAAAGGCGCGAATGTATTTCTGTACGAAGGACACGCCCTGTGTCTGGGCATGACTCGCGAACGCGCGATCTTTAACAGCGAGCTCTTAGAAAAATGCGCGAAGGCGTACGTACTCGCGCTGGCGACGGGACAGCGTATTCGACGCATCCCCTGGTTCGTGCGCTTTATTGCGAATCGTCGCCTGCTGAAAGACGAACGCAGATCGGCGGAATCCTACGCGCGCGGCGAAATCCCAACGGGCTTCACGGCCTACTAAAGCGAAGGAGAGCGGCATGAATAACGCAAGCAGAAGATTCGGAAAGTGGTCTGTGCTCGCCGTCTTTACGGCGGTGGCCGGGGTCAGCCAGATGCTCTGGTTGAATTTCGCGCCCCTGCTTTCACAAATTCAGGAACGCTACGGCGTGAGCGAGCTGCAGGCCAGCAGTCTGATCCTGGTTTTTCCGCTGCTCTACGTCTTCTTTTCGCTGCACGCGGGGGCGCTGATCGATCGGCGCGGCTATCCCTTCGTTGTCGGTACGGGGAGCGTGATCATGGCGGTCTTTTCGGCGATACGCGTCTACGATGCGAGCTTCGCGGCGCTCTTGATCGGCCAGATCGGCATCGCAGTCGCGCAACCGTACATCGTGAACGGCATCTCCAAACTGGTGGCCGATTGGTTCGAAGAGGATTCGCACGGCCTGGCGACCGGCATTGGCACCATCGGCATGTTCCTGGGCATGGCTATCGCGCTCGCGCTTACCCCGGCGCTGAACGCGGAGCTGGGACTCAGTATGACCATGCTGGTTTTCGCGGCGATCTCGGTGGCCGCGGCCTTCGCCTTCGTAGTGATCGCGCGGGAAAACGATTCGCCCGCGATCCATTCGCGCGAAGCTTCGGAAAAATCCCGGGAAAGCACGCTCGAGATGCTCGGCGCACTATTGAAGAATCCGAATCTCGTTTTGCTTTTCGTGCTGGCAACCCTGGCGCTGGGATTTTTTAACGGGCTGACCACCTGGCTCGAACCGATTCTCGCGGAACAAAAGATCGGCGCCGAAGACGCGGGCCTGGTCGGCGGCATGCTGATCATCGGCGGCATTTTCGGCTCGGCGATCATTCCGGCGATTTCCGACGCCTTCGGCCAGCGCAAACCCTTTCTGTTGCTTTCGGCGGCAGCGAGCGTAGCGCTGGTCGTTCCGCTCTGCACGTCCGGTAACTTCACCTGGCTCTTGATTTACGGCGGCCTGATGGGTTTTTTCTTTCTGCCCGGCTACGCCCTGCTCTTCGCCATGACCGAGGAACACGCCGGCGCCCGACACGCCGGCAGCGCGGCCGGCGTCCTGATGCTGGCGGGCAACGCGGGCGGGGTGCTGGTCGTGATTCTGATGGAGACTGTCAAAGGTCAGAGCGCCTCGTGGGCGAACGCCGTCTATTTGATGATGCTGTTAATGCTCGTAACAGGTCTCCTCGCTTTGCGATTGAGCGAATCTCTGGCGGGCAAAAAGAGCGCGGGCGACGCCGTGCCCGTGAAATCGTAACATCAGTCGGACTTGACAGATCTTCGGGCGAGGGATAGTTCCATGTGGCCGGCAGGCTGGCTGGACTTATTCCGGCCTGGAGATCTATGAAAATTAATTTTTACGGCACCCGCGGTTCGATTCCGGTCGCGCATCCCGAATACCAGGAATTCGGCGGTAATACCACCTGCTTGCAGATTACGCTCCCGGACGGACGTATCGGCATCCTCGACGCGGGCACGGGCATTCGCCAGCTTGGCAAGGATCTCCTGGCATCCGGTCACGAGCAGTACGATAATATCTATATCGGCTTCACGCATTTCCACTGGGATCATATCCAGGGTTTTCCATTCTTCGCACCGGCCTACGATCCGCGCCGGCATTTTACGATCAGCGCCATGGGTCATGACCGGATGGACCTGGATTTGCGCGGCGTCTTCGAAGCGCAGATGCAGGCCGAGTTCTTTCCAGTACCGCTCGAAAAGATGGGCGCGCAGTTTTCGTTTTTTCAATCGACCGAAAATCATTTTTTACGCAAAGATACGCTCGTGCGAGTACTCGCGCATCGCCATCCCGGTGTCGCCTACAGCTATCGCATCGAAGATCGCGAATCGCAAACCAGCTTCGTCTTTTCGACCGACATCGAACACGGCGACGAAATCGATCAGAACCTGGTTGAATTCGCGCGCGGCACGGATCTACTGATTCACGACGGCCAGTACACACCGGAGGAATTGAAAGACAAAACCGGCTGGGGGCATTCGAGCTGGGAGCAGGCCATCGAAGTCGCCGAACAGGCCGGCGTTAAATCTCTTGCGATTACACATCATGATCCGGATCACGACGATCTGTTTTTGAAGAAGGTCGAGAAGGATTGCCAGGCGCGCTTCAAGGACTGCTTTCTGGCGCGCGAAGGCATGGAAGTTGAGGTGTAACGGAGACTGAAAATTTTGGTCGAAGTGCAACGGAGGCTTTCCATTATGGTTGAAGTATAGATGAAATCCGACTATCGAATGCTCGCGATCGCATGCTTCGTGGTTGCCAGCGCGCTTCTGCCGATCGCGCAATGCACTCGCGCTCCCGGCTGCGCTGGCGCCGATCTGAGCTGCAATGAATTCGCGTTATGGCTGTACGTCGTCTGCGAACCCCTTTTGATCAGCGGCGGGATTCAAGGCTGTCCCCTGGATTTGACCGGCGAAGTCAGCACCTTCGCCGGAAGCGGCGCGGCGGCGCTGACGGACGGAATCGGAACCGCAGCGGCTTTCAATACCACGAACGGGTCCACCGCGGACCAGAATTCCATCTACCTGGCCGACGCGACGAATTCCGCGATCCGCAAAATCGATATAGCGACGGGTGCTGTAACCACGGTCGCGACCGGATTGGGCGGCGTCGTTCGCGACGTCGTCTCGGACGGCGTCTATCTTTATGTCGCGGCTTCGGCAGCGGCGCGCATTGAACGGATCGAGATCGCAACCGGCGCACGCAGCGTACTGGCCGGGAGCGGCGTGAGCGGCACTGTCGACGGCATAGGCACCGCGGCGCAGTTTACGTTTCCCCACGGGATTACACTGGCGAACGGTTTTCTGTACGTCGCTCAGACCGATCACGTAATCCGCCGAATCGATCTGGCGACGACCCAGGTCATCACCTATGCCGGCAGCCCGGGCGGCGGAGGCTACAACGACGGTCCGCTGGCGACCTCGCTGTTTTCAGAACCTCTGGGTCTGGTCGCTATTGGAAACACTCTATATATAAGCGAAATCGGAAACAATCATACGATTCGAAAGATCGATTTAATCGCGGGCCAGGTCAGCACGATCGCCGGCGTCCAGGGCGTGGCAGGCGCGCAGGACGGCTTCGGTACGAACGCCACGTTTAATGATCCGTATTCGCTAACTTCTGATGGCCACAATCTATACGTGAGCGAATGGAACGGCCAGGTCATTCGCAAAGTCGAGCTGGCCACCGGCCGGGTCATTCGGCTCGCCGGCCAGCCGGGAGTTACGGGGAGTTCCGATGGAGTCTTCGACCAGGCCCTCTTTAATCAACCCCGTGGACTCACGAGCGACGGAGTCTCGCTGTATATATCGGACTCGTTGAATAATACGGTTCGAAGGCTGCGGTGAGTCGCCCGTGATCAATCCTGCACGTCGCGGATCATACGCGCGAAGGGATCGAATTCCACCTGGTTCACTTTGAGGTACAGCCCCGACTCGAGCACTATCGGATCGTGTTCTTCATGAGTGAGCGTCGCGGAACTCCGCACGCGAAAGAGCATGCGCGATGGATTCGCCCGGGCCTGCCCTTCGCCGGGCGTTCGGGCGGCGTCCTCAGGCGCTTCGCTTTCATACAGCTCCAGATCGCCGCGCAGACGATGCGCGTGTCCGGTCACCTCGCCGTATGCGAGCACCGCTTCCGTTGCGACTTTGCCGGCGCGAGCGGAGTCCCCGGTCTCTTTCAATTTGAACACGATCACGTCGCCGTGCCGCAGCACACGCTCGAATTTCAGATTTTCGCCAGATGCGTCGCTCATATCTCAAGTCTCTGTGTACATTAAATTCAGGTATTCGTCTTTCGTGAGCGGCCGGCCTTCGAACTGCATGGTCCAGGCCACGGCCGCGATTGCGTCGCCCGCTTCGCCGACTTCCCGCGGCACATACAAAAAATAGACGCGCTGAGTGGACGGACATTCGCAACGCACGCAGTAGACGTCTTCGCCGACCCCGTGTTGAACGGCCCAATCAATGCCTTCAAAAAAACGCGCGCCTTCAATGCGAAAGAGTTCATACACGTCTTTGTAACGGACTGAACGTGCTTCGCCGTTGGAATTCCACCGCGTCTGCGTTTTGAAAACAGTCTGTCGGTCGACGGATTCGGCGTCAAGGCCGTGCAACAATCGCTTCGCGTCGATCATCGCCAGCGCCGCCATGCGCTGCTCGATATTCCGCAGACGCATGGCGTGAACGAGGCGCGCGGCTTCGACTTCGGGGAAGAGTTCTCGCGCCCGCTCGCGATTCGCGGGATCGGAGAACAACCCCAGGACTTCTTCCAGAGACTTCCCGTTCGCCTTGAACAACGCGAGCACGGTTCGCAAATCCGAAAACGCGACCCGATTCACATAATATTTTACGGGCGGTCCGCTTCCCATAATACCAGCTCGTCGCCGCGATGCAGACGATAGATTCCGAACGCGTTGGGTTCCACAAAAAATTCCGCGCCACTCGCGCTGCGTGTCGCCGCTTCGACGTAAATCGCCGCGAATTCTTTGCGATCCACCAGCCCGTCGCCGAAAAACTCGAGAGACCGGTCCAGCACCTCGCGGATACGCTCGCGATAATAGCCGACCGCGCCGTCGTCCAGAACCACGGAATCGCCGTGAATAATATCGAGATGCACAAGCTCGCGACTGTTCAATTCGCAGTCGAGTATGCCGCCCAGGCGCAGCTCCGCCCGCTGTAGCAGCGTCTCGACGCCGCCGGGGTCGCGCCAGTCGGAGCAGCTGATGTGAGCCCGTTCTATGGGCGAAGGCTGGTGCCATTGAGGATCCGAGCGCAGGAGTACGCGCTCGTCGTCGAACGAAAAAAATTCCTCGTTCAGATAGCTGTCTTCCGAATGAAAGCGCAGCACCAGGCGCCCGGCCTCATCGAGGACCACGCGTCCGTGGCCGTCGTGATAGTGTTCGCCCGCGTTCGGTAAATGCAACGCGTCTTTGATCTTCGCGCGCAGCGCCCCGCAGAAATCCGACTCCGTATTCTGATCTCCGGAGATCGCCACATTCACCAGTGTCTCGTCGCCGCCCGCGTCCCACCGCACGGTAATTTCGCGGTCTTCGCCCAGAATGCCGACGCCCCGGGCAAGAAATGCCGCCAGCTCGCCCATAGAAACTCAGGCGCCCTCCGCCGCGGCGCGTTGTTCTATAGCAGCGCGCTCTTTCGCCGAGTCGGCTTTCAGCCAGGCGATCTCGTGGGGCTGCGGCGAATACTGCCAGTCTTCGGTAAACTGAAATCGCTCAAGAAAATCTTTGATCTTCCATCGCGGCGCAACGCACCGCGCGAAAGCTTCTGCGCGCCCGACTCCGAAAAATTTTTCGATCAAATATACACCGAAGTCCGAGTATCCGAGAGCCAGCGCCGACCGCAGTCCCGTACGACGAAAGGCCCGCCGCGCGAATTCGTCGAGCTCCGCATCGCCTGAGTCGGGCAAGTCCTCCGAGGCGCTGACGATAAAATCCTGGAGCTGCGGACTGTTCCGCAGCCAGTCGAAGAGCGTCGGCACCCGACCGGCGAGATCTTCGCGACAGTGAGCCGCGGCGATATCGCGCACGAGCACGGTCTCGCCATCCTCGTTGCGAATGAAATCGCCGAAGAGCTGCATGGCCAGCTCGACGCCGAATAGATTGTGCAACAGCAGGCGATGTCGGATGTGATAACAAAAAAGCTTGGAGGAATCCAGGAACGCGTGCACCGGCGCATAGTCCGCGGGATCGCCGCCGAATTTACGGGCGGAGAGCCGGCTGTGTTTCCAGACGTCCATTCTTGAAAGGCTCCGGGCTGTGTTTCGCTGATCGCGGCCGATCCGTCAATCGGTTCCCGCCGCAGGCAGCTCTCAACCGGCCAGCTCGCGATTGACCATCGCCTCGAGATCCGGAAAGAATTCCAGAAACTCGGCTTCGAAGCCCGCGAATTCTTCGCGCAGGTTTTTCACGGCCCGGTCCATCTCCGGATTGTATCGCGAGCGCCGCGAAATGCCCCACAGCGCACGCTCGATACCGGAAAGCTTCGAATAATTGTAGAGCCAATCGCCCTGGGTCATATACGGCAGGAATCCCTGAATGCGCTTCGGTAAATATTCGTGGTGCTGCTTGAGTGTCGCATACACCTTCTGGCTGAATTCGGGCAGTGGCTGGCTGTGATAGCGGCCCCAGTGGATCGCCAGAAAGTGATCGTAGAATACGTCGACGATCACGGAAGGCCATTTACCGAATTCGGGCCGGAGTCGATCCTTGCTGGCGCTGACGACGTCGTGATTGTCCGTGAACGAATCGATCTTTCGATGCAGGAGAATGCCGCGTTGAACGGCCTCGGGATATTCGCTGAAGCTTTTGCCGCGTACCGAGTCGGCGATAAAATTGCCGACCATCAGCAGATCGTCTTCGCCGGACAGATAGATGTGCGCCAGAAAATTCATTCAATACAGAGGGCGACCCGTTCGCTGCAGGCGATACGGAACTGAAAGCTTCTATTCTATAGTAATAAATCGCGCCGGGCATGGGACGTCGAGCCCGAATCACGAAGCGCTGTCCGGAATGGCCGGTCGCGGACTGGATTCGCTGGCCGGGCCGGCCCGTGGCCGCAAAAGTACTGGATGCCCAGCCCTGTGCTCAGTATCCTTCCCCTGATGCTCGAAGAATATCTACCGCTGGGAATCTATATGGTCGTCGCCGCCGCGATCGGCGTGGGCGGGCTGGCGCTTTCGTCCTACCTGGGCCCGCGCCTGGTAAGCCGCGACAAATTCACGCCCTACGAATGCGGCCTGGATCAGCTCGACGATCCGCACCGCCCCTTTCCCGTAAAATTCTACGCCATCGCGCTCCTGTTTATGTTATTTGACATTGAGACGATTTTTCTTTTGCCGTGGGCGGTGGGTTATCTGGATTTCGGCGCGAGTTCGTTGATTGCAGTGCTCCCCTTTCTCGCGATCGTCGCCATCGGCATGTGGTATGAAATTAAAATGAAGGTGCTCGAATGGGACTGAACTCCGGACGCAGTTTTGATTTTTCGACGACGAAGCTCGACACGGTCATCAACTTCGCCCGCTCGAAGAGCCTCTGGCCGATGCCCTTCGGCGTGGCCTGTTGCGCCATTGAGATGATGGCGTCGTACATGCCCAAGTACGACACCAGTCGCTTCGGCGCCGAGGTTTTGAAATTCTCGCCGCGCCAATCGGATCTCTTAATTGTCAGCGGGCGGATTTCGCTCAAGATGATGCCGGTGCTCACCCGCATCTGGGAACAGATGCCGGAACCCAAGTGGTGCATTTCGATGGGCGCCTGCGCTTCGACCGGCGGTGTATTCAATACCTACACCCTCGTTCAGGGCGTGGATCAGTTCATTCCCGTCGACGCCTATATTCCCGGTTGCCCGCCGCGCCCGGAGGCCTTTATCGACGCGCTGATGACCATTCAGGACAAAGCGAAGAAAGGCGAAGCGCGCTCGCGCGAATACACCACCGGCGAAACGCCGGCCGGAAACAGCGGAGCCGGACAGGCATGATCGTTCACAAAAGCGAAAACCACGCCGCCGCCCGGTCGCGATTGCTGGAACTGGCGGGCAGCGCTCTTTTGACCGATCCTGTGGACGATCGGAACGGGCTGCGCCTCGAACTGCGCGCGGCGGCCGTCTTCGATTTTCTGCGAACGATTCGCCAGGATCCCGCCCTGCGCTTCGAGTACTTCATCGACGTCACGGCCGTGGATTATTCCACCTATTCGGAACCGACGCCGGAACGCTTCGGCCTGAATTATACGCTGCTTTCGCCGTTCAACGGCGTGCGCCTACAGGTCGGCACCTATCTACCGGAATCGCATCCGCAGATTTCTTCGGTCGCGCCGATCTTCGCCGGAGCGGACTGGTGCGAACGCGAAGTCTTCGACATGTACGGCATTCGCTTCGCCGGCCATCCGGATCTGAAACGCATTCTGATGCCTGAAGACTTCGACGGCTATCCTTTGCGTAAAGACTATCCCCTGAAGGGGCGGGGCGAACGGGCGAGCTTCCCGGTGTACGAAGCGACCCGCGGTCACAATCGCAACGTATAAGCGGCGCGAAACCTATCACACGAAAATACCATGTACGTATTCCAATCGGAAGTCATCGAAGAAGAAGACAGCACTCTGCATATGAACGTGGGGCCGTCGCATCCGGCGACCCACGGCACCCTGCGGCTCAAGCTGGAAATCCAGGGCGAGAAAATCGTCGCCTGCGAACAGGAAATCGGCTTTTTACACACCGGCTTCGAAAAGCTGGGCGAATATCGTTCGTACAATCAATTTGTGACGGTCACCGACCGCATGAATTATATTTCGCCGCTGAACAACAACATCGGCTACGCCCTGGCGGTCGAAGAGCTGCTGGACATCAAAGTGCCCCGGCGCTGCCGACTGATTCGCATTCTGCTCGCGGAGCTTTCGCGAGTGGCGGACCACATGTTTTCGATGGGCGCCATGACCATGGACCTGGGCGCGTTCTCCTCTATACTATGGGCCTTTGTCGAACGCGAAAAGCTCTACGACGTATTCGAAGCAGTGACCGGAACCCGTCTGACCACCTCCTATACCCGGGTGGGCGGGCTGGCCTTCGACCTGCCCGAGGGCATTGAGGAACGGGTCGGCAAACTCGTCGGCGAAATCCGCGAAACGGTGCAGAAATTCCGGGACTCCTTTCTGGAAAACCCGATCTTCATCAATCGTACGCGAGGCATCGGCGTCATCACCTCAGAAGACGTTTTGCAGTACGGCATTACCGGCCCCATCGCCCGGGCTTCCGGCGTGCACTATGATCTGCGGCGCTTTCGGCCCTATCTGGACTACGAGGAGTTCGATTTCCGCGTACCGCTCTATAAAGACGGCGACAGCTACTCGCGTTATTCCATCCGTTTGGACGAGATGGACGAGAGCCTGAAGATCATCGAGCAGGTACTCGAAGTGCTGGAACCGGGGCCGATCAACTACGAAGATCAGAAACACGTCCTGCCGGAAAAAGAACAGGTGTACAACGATATGGAATCGTTGATCCATCATTTCAAAGTGGTGATGCCCGGCGGCCAGCACGGCATTCAGCCGCCGAAGACTTCGCTGTACTCGGCGACCGAAGTGCCCAACGGCGAGCTGGGTTTCCTGGTGGTGTCCGATGGGGGATCGGCACCCTATCGCGTACGCGTACGCCCGCCCTCATTTCACAACTATCAGATATTCAGCAAAGTGATTGAAGGCCACATGGTGGCGGACATGGTGACCATCCTGGGTTCGTTCAACGTCATCGCCGGCGAACTGGACCGCTGAATTCCGCAAACGTCGCCATTCTCGATTTCAACTATGACCGCAACTCCCGCTCGCACCCTCTCCGCCGCCGCGCAGACTGAAGCGCAGGAGCTGCTGGCCGAATTTCCCAACAAGAAGTCCGCGCTGCTGATGGTCCTGAGAGTGATCGAACGCGAATTCGGCATGATCGACGACGGCGGCCTGGCGCTCGCCGCGGAGCTCTGCGAAGTCAGCCCGGCCCACGTGCTGGGCATGGCCAGTTTCTATACGCATTTCAAGCGTCCCTGGCACGGCAAACATCGCCTCATGGTCTGCGCAACTCTGATGTGCGCCCTGGGCGGAACCGGCAAAGCTTTAGAACAGATCCATCGCACCCTGGGGCTGCGCCCGGGCGAAATCACTCACGACGGGGTCTTCTCGCTCGAAAAAGTCGAGTGCCTGGCCGACTGCGATCGCCCGCCTGCGCTCCAGGTGAATTTCAAACACCACGTTAAGATGCACGGCGAAGCTCTGGATCGCCTGCTGGCCGAATTGCTGGCGATGGAAAAGAAAACCCCCGCCGATTATCAAAATCAGACTCCCGTGAAAATGAACGCGGCCATTCCGGTCGTCTCTGTAAAGCAGGACATGTAAGCTGGCTTCCGGCGCGCCGTCGCCGCCGTCAATCAGCCGCGGGGCCGCTTCCTCCGGGTCGCTGAGTAGCGACGCATCGCCGTATGGATACTCTGCAGACGATCTTCTTCGCGGCCCTGGCTGTGATGCTGGGGGTCAGCGCACTGCTGGCATTTCGCGCTCGCTCGACGCTGCCGCTGCTCTACGCCGGAGCGCTGCTTGCGGTCGGGGCGATCGTTTGGCTCAGCGGATCCACCACTACGATCGAAGCCCCGGACACCTCCGCAGCCACACCCGGCGTTTTCGATACTGCCGGCAGCCCGGAAGGGCGCGCTCGACTGACCGGATTGGCGGGCGCATGCGCCGCCGTCTGCGCGATCTTCTTCTGGGATCGCCTGTTGCTGTTGCGTATTCATGCCCCCCGGGCCCGCTTCGCGGTGTTCGGCGCGGGCATGGTGGTGGCGATAGCGGGAACGCTAATGCTCATTCCGGGATTATCCGCTGCGCGCCTGGAAGCAGTCCAGCAGCTTGCGTCGCTCGGTCTTTTACCTACGATGGCCTGGACCGCGGTACTCGCCTGGCGAGCCGGCTTTCGCCCCGCGCTGTATTCGACGATGGGCGTCCTGTTTTTTCTCGCGATGGCGGCGGCGCACGTCGCTCACAGCCGGAATTGGTTCGTCATATCGACGACACCCCTGAAGGACCAGCTCCTGCTGCTCGGATTTCTGGGAGAATTCGTCTGGTTCGTTCTTTCGCTCGCCGGTCGCGCCGCGGTCCTCGGCAATCCGCATGACCCCGCTTCGGAACGCGCAGGCATCCGCGATTATCAGGCGCGGCACAGCCGGCGCAAATATGAACGCAGCACCCTGGGTCCTGTGGATCTCGACGGCCTGCAGGCGCGGCTGGATCGGCTCATGCATGAGGACCGCCTGTACTGCGACGAAGACCTGAGTCTGAATCGGCTCGCCGTCCTGTGCGAAGTGAGTCGCCACGAACTCTCCGAATTTCTCAACCAGCGGCTGGGCGTGAATTTCAACCGATACGTAAACGACTTCCGGGTGCGCGAAGCCCAGCAGCGCCTGCTCGAGGAACCCGAACGAACCGCGCTCGACATCGCCTTCGCGTCCGGTTTTAATTCGAAGACGCGTTTTAATATCGAATTTAAACGCGTCACCGGACAGACGCCTCGCGAGTACCGCCAGAGCGCCGGTCAATGATGGTGGCGATCGTCGTAATCACCGATCGCATACGCCCCCAGCGCGCACAGGACGACGCCCGCTTCGCGCCGCGCCTCGTCGAGCGTCGGATCCGCGGCATCGGCGCATGCCTGCGCTGTGACCGCTAAGACGCTCGCGGCGGCGCTCGCCCTGTGGTAAAACGGATCTGTGTCGATGTGCACCGAACACTGCATGAGGGCGAAAACCAGCAATCCCGCTATCAAGCGGACCAGCCAGCTTTTGATTTCTCTTAGATTTTCGAACATGGGGCGAGCATAACCCCTGTTGCCATGCGGATCGCCCCGCATGATCATTCGGAACGTTGCCGGGCCGACCTACTGTATCCGGCGTATTCGTTCGTTCACCGGATCGCCGATGAAGAGGCTCGACCCGTCGCTGGTGATATCGAAGGGAAAATTGAATCGGGCGCCGGTTCCGGTTCCGTTCTGGAACCCGCCGGTACCGTCCCCGGCCAGATTGCTCACCTGGTCCGCAGCCGGCTGGATGAGTCGCACGCGATGGTTGCTGGTATCCGCCACATAAAGCGCGAAGCCGTCTGTCGTGATGCCGGTCGGAAAGCTGAACTGCGCGCTCGCCCCGGGACCATCCTGGAAACCGCCGGTCGTACCCGCGAAAGCTGTGACGGTGCCGCTGAGACGGCGCGAAAGAAGCCGCTTCAGAAAAAAGGCAATTCGATTGCAAATAATGAGATATGTCGCAAGACGCGATCCCTTGTTGCGATTTATTGCGAAGTTCATTATCTTGCACTCGAGTGAGCCGGGTTTTTCGGCCTGTGCTCCAAAAAACGATTTACCCGGCACCGCACACCGCCCACATCGTAAAGGGCCTGTTCAACCATGGATACCGCACCGACTTTCGAACCAGTTCTCACCCGCTATATTCACGAACCGAACGCGTGGACGCTCGCGCACTACGAATCGCGGGGCGGCTACCGCCAGGCGCGCGCAGCGCTCGAGCGGTCCCCCGAAGACATCGTGAAGCTGGTGCTCGACTCCGGCCTCCGGGGACGGGGCGGCGCGGGGTTTCCCACAGGCCGCAAGTGGACCTTCCTGGCTCAGAATACCGGCAAGCCGACCTATCTGGTGGTGAACGGCGACGAGTCGGAACCGGGCACCTTTAAGGATCGTTACCTCGTAGAATTCGATCCGCATCAATTACTCGAAGGCATGATCATCGCTTCGTACGCGATCGGCTGTCACCACGCGTTTTGTTATCTGCGCGGCGAATTCTTCGAAGGTTACGATCGCCTGAAGGCCGCGCTTGATGAAATCAAAGCGAAAGGCTACGTAGGCGAAAAGATCTTCGGCTCCGACTTCGACTTAAAGATTACGCTCGTACGCGGCGCGGGCGCGTATATCTGCGGCGAAGAAACGGGCATGCTCTCTTCGATCGAAGGCGATCGCGGTTATCCGAAATTGAAGCCGCCCTTTCCGGCGGTCTCGGGCCTCTTCGGCGCGCCCACCATCGTGAATAACGTCGAAACCATCTGCAATCTTCCGCATCTCGTCGAACACGGCGCCGACTGGTACAAGCAGTGGGGCACCGAAAAGAGTCCGGGGTTCAAAATCTTTTCGGTCTCGGGTCACGTGAAGCAGCCCGGCAACTACGAGGTTCCGCTCGGCACTCCGCTCATGACCATGATCGAAGAATACGCGGGCGGCGTTCTGGGCGGCAAAGGCATCAAGGCCGTCATTCCCGGCGGCTCGAGTACGCCGCTTTTGACCGGCGCACGCATTCGTCAGGCCAATCTCGACTACGAATCAATCATGGAACTGGGCAGCTTTCTCGGCTCCGGCGGCATCACCGTACTCGACGAAGACACGGATATGGTCGACGCGCTCTGGAATCTGATGCGCTTTTATCACCACGAATCCTGCGGGCAGTGCACGCCCTGTCGCGAAGGCACGGGCTGGCTTGAAAAGATCGTGCAGCGGGTTTTCGCGGGCGGCGCGGAAGGCGCCGATCTGGATCTCGTTTTAGAAATCACGAAGAATATGCGCGGCCGGACCATCTGCGCCCTGGCCGACGCCGCGGCCATGCCGGCTGCGAGTTATATCACCGAGTTTCGCCCGGAGTTCGAGGCGAAGTCTCAGCGCGGCGCGACGACGGTCGCGGAAGACGCGACGACCGCCGGAGCCCTCGCGGGAGGAGGCAGCTAATGTCCGATCAGCCCCAGACCAAGGAATCGCGCACCGTTACGCTTAAAATCAACGGAGTCGAATATACCGTGCCGGCGCACTGGAGTTTGATCCAGGCCTGCCATAACCACGGAATTACGGTGCCGCACTACTGTTATCACGAAGATCTGAGCGTGGCGGGCAATTGCCGTATGTGTCTCGTACAGGTAGCGGGCATGCCCAAGCCCGTCATCGCCTGCGGTACGCCGGTCAACGAAGGCATGGACGTCGACACGCTTTCGCCCGCGGTCGAACGCGAACGCGAAGCGATGATGGAGTTTTTGTTAATCAACCATCCCCTCGACTGTCCGGAATGCGATCAGGCCGGCGAATGCCGGCTCCAGGATTATAGCTACGAATACGGCCGGCATCAGGGCCGCTTCCAGGAAGATAAGGTCATACGCCGCAAGTCGACGCTCGGACCGCACGTGAAGTACTGGGGATCGCGCTGCATCGTCTGCACCCGCTGCGTGCGTTTTACGGACGAAGTCACCGGCACCGGGGAACTCTCCGTGGCGAATCGCGGGGACCACAGCGAAATCGTCGTCTTTCCCGGGCAGGCTCTGGACAATCCCTTATCAATGAACACCGTCGACATCTGTCCGGTGGGCGCGCTGGTGTCGGCGGACTTCCTGTATCGCTCGCGCGTGTGGGATATGTCTTCAAAAGATTCGATCTGCGCTTCGTGTTCGATCGGTTGCAACACCCGCGTCGATTCGAATAAACAAAATCAAATCAAGCGAATCAAGCCGCGGCGCAACAACGCCGTGAACAAAGAGTGGATGTGCGACTTCGGCCGCCTCGACTTCGAATACGCCTACGTCGATTCACGCCTGAATCTCTGCAAGACCCGCGACGCGAACGCCTCCGGTCGCTGGCGCGAAATCCCCTGGAACGACGCGTACAAAGCCATCGCCGAACGCCTGTTTGAAGCGGATACGACCTATCTTTTGAGTTACTGGAATACCACCGAAGTCTACGAACAACTCGCCGACGAATTTAATCAACTGCCCGGAGCGCGCGTGGTCGGTTTCGGTAAAGCGCAGGTCGACGATCAGGTCTTCCCCGGCTTTACGATCAGCGGCGATAAGAATCCCAATCGGGCCGGCTTCGAAGAAATTTTCGCGAACCAGGCGACCGCGCTGTCCGCCCTGGCGGGCGAGAACGAACGCATTTCCAATCTGGTCGTCATTTCGAACGTGCCGGACTTCGAGCTCACCGACGAACTCAAGGCCGTGCTCGATCGCGCCGACCGGATTACGGTCCTCGATTTTTACGAAAGCGATTTTGCAAAACATCCCGGCGTGGATCTCACTGTCGCGACGCTGACCCACTTCGAAAAGGCCGGCTCGTTCGTGAACCGTCAGGGAATGCGCCAGCATTTCAAAGCCGCGATCGAACCGGTGTCCTTCGGCCGCAGCACCACCGAAATCGTCGATCGCGTCCGAGAACTCAAACAGAAGGTGCCCGCACGCTGACGCCCCGGAACGGCAAGCGCGGCGATGAATCGAATCAAAGAAGCGAACGCCGCCAGGACGCGGTCGAAACACATCGCCAGTACGAAAGCAAATCAGGCATATGGAAATTCTTCTCGCATTGTTGATTAAAAGCGGCATCGCCCTCGGCGTTATGCTGACCATCGTTCCGAATCTCGTGTGGATGGAGCGCAAGGTCAGCGCGCGCATTCAGCGGCGCGTCGGCCCCAATCGGATGGGCCCCGCCGGGCTCCTGCAGACCGCCATGGACGGCATCAAGCTGCTGTTTAAAGAACAGTTTCGCCCCGAAGGCGCGGACCGCTGGATCTATCTGGCGGCGCCGATCATCACCTTCTTGCCGGGGCTGATCGCCTTCGGATTGATTCCCATGGGCGTTTTCGTCGCGGCGGACGGTACGGCGACACCGATCGTCGTGGCCGACGTCGATCTGGCGATCATCGTTATCTTCGCAATCTCGTCGGTGGCCTCGTACGGCGTCGCGTACGCGGGCTGGTCTTCAGGCAATCAATACGCCATGCTCGGCGGCATTCGCGCCTGCGCTCAGCTGGTAAGCTACGAAATCGTGCTGGGCCTGGCGGTCGTCGCGACTGTGATGATGACCGGCTCGTTTAACCTGGTCGAAATCGTGCAGAGCCAGACCGGCTGGCTCGCGGGCGCAAGCTGGCTGCCGGCCTGGAATCTGTTTTTGCAACCGCTGACTTTCGTTTTGTTTTTGATCGCGGGTTTCGCGGAAACCAATCGGGCACCCTTCGATCTGGCGGAAGCCGAACAGGAACTGGTCGGCGGTTATCATACCGAATACAGCGGCATTCGCTTCGGCTGGTTTATGTTCGGCGAATACGCGGCCCTGTGGACTATGTGCTCGCTGATTGTGGCGATTTTTCTGGGCGGCTGGACCCTGCCCGGGGTTACGCTGCCCGGAGGCATCGCCGGGGCGCTGCTGGGCGTCGGCATTCACAGCGCGAAAGTGATCTTGCTGATTTTCTTTTTTATGTGGGTTCGCTGGACCATGCCCCGGGTGCGCTGGGATCAGCTGATGGGATTGGGCTGGAACAAGCTGATCCCTCTGGGCGTGGCGAATCTCTTTTTGACGATCGCTATTATCGAGTGGTTTTCGCTGGGGGGCGCCGAGAGCGTCGCGAATGCGCTGAAATAACGGACGCGATCTGAATTCACTTACGGGCTTCGGCCTTCATATTATTCCGGGAGGTTTATCCAAATGAGCACGCATAAGAAACGATCCTTCATGCACTACGTCTTCGCGATGTTTCGCGGACTGCGAATCTCCCTGGCGCAATTTTTACGCAAACCCGTAACCGTTCAATATCCGGAAGTCAAGCCCGAGATCAATCCGCGCTTTCGCGGCGAACATCGTCTGACCAGCGATGAACACGGTCATATGAAATGCGTGGCCTGTTTTATGTGCGCGACCGCCTGCCCGGCGGAATGCATTCATATCGAGGCGGAGGCCGCGCCGGAAGACTGGGGCGACCGCGATAAGATCCCAAAAGTCTTTGACATCGACATGCTGCGCTGCATCTACTGCGGTTATTGCGTCGAAGCGTGTCCTAAAGAGGCGATCGAGATGACCAACAAAGTCCCGCGCGTCTACGACAATCGGGAAGACTTCATCTACGACATGCAGAAGCTGCTGAATAATTGAAGGCGCAAACGGAGTAACGCAGGAAACCATGGGAGGCTTCACCGACGCCCTGTTCGTCATCTTATCCGGCTCACTGATCTTTCTTTCAGTATCCGTGGTCGTTATGCGCAACCCTGTGCGCGCCACCTTTCTGCTGATCTTTTCTTTCGTGCCGACCACCGGCCTCTATGTCTTATTGCACGCGCCCTTCGTCGGCGTGCTGCAGGTGCTCGTCTACAGCGGCGCCATTCTCGTACTATTCACCTTCGTGGTGATGATGATCAATCCGGCGCCCTTCGTTTCGGAAGAAGAGGCGAAACGCGAAAAGGCCACCGGCGTGCAAAAAGCGATCATGGGCGTCGTCGCCGTGGCCGCGACCTTTTTGATGATCTCGTTCGTAAACGCAACGGTCGCGGACGCCTCCGCGGATCACGGGCCCGGCGACACGGACGCTTTCGCCGCGACCTTCGACCCGGAATTCGGCTCGATTCGCTCGATCGGCGAATTGCTCTTTCAGGATCCTCTCGAGAGCCCGTTCTTTCTTTCATTCCAGCTGATGGCCTTTTTAATTCTCGCGGGCATCGTCGCCGCCGTAAATCTGGCTCGCGGGCCTCGCAAAGAACGGGATGAAAAAGAAGGCGAGCCGGGTTCTGCTCCAAAATAGATGATCTACTTCACTCTACAGAATACGCTGCTGGTGGCGCTGATCCTGGTCGGCGTGGGACTCTACGGTTTGCTGACGCGCCGCAACCTGGTGATGATCATGTTGTGCGTCGAAATCATGCTGAACGGCATTAACGTTTCGCTCGTGGCTTTTAACTATTTTCTCTGGAGCGGCACCGAAACCGGTCACTTTCTCTACATGCTGTCGATCGGCATCGCGGCGGTCGAAGCCGCTGTCGGTCTCTCGCTTTTGATTTTGATATTTAAGAACTACGGCAAGATCACCACGCAGGAAATCGCCAGACTGGGTGAGAAACGATGAGTCCGGATCTGCTCCTGTTATTCACAATACTCGCTCCGGCTTCAGCCGCGGTACTGCTGGGCATTTTCGGCGGGCGCTTGCCGTACGCCGTGCAGGGCGGGCTGGCCGTCGCGGGCACCTTCATCGCCTTCGTCTGCGTGTTGGTTCTGGCTCTGGGGCTCGACTCGCTGCTCGGCTTTTCGCCCATCGCCTGGTACGGCGGCGACTGGCTTTTGACGGACCAGATCCAGGCCGCTTTCGTTTTGTATCTCGACCGGCTTTCGCTTTTAATGTCTTTGCTGGTAACCGGTTTCGGCGGCGCCATCGTACTCTATTCCGTGCAGTACATGGATCACGAGGACGACACGGCGAAATTTTTCGCGAGCATCTCGCTCTTTATCGCGGCCATGATGCTCCTGGTCCTCGGCGAAAATCTGTTCCTGTTGTTTATCGGCTGGGAAGGCGTGGGTCTGGCCAGCTATCTATTGATCGGTCACTACTGGAAAACCGATTTCGCGCCGCCGGCCGCCATGCGCGCTTTCTTCGTGAATCGCGTGGGCGATCTCTTTTTCATGATCGGCGTCTTCCTGATCTTCCAGGCGACGGGCACGGTTTCGCTGCCGGCGATGACACAGCAATTTCAACTGCTCGAATCGGCGGATTTCGCCGCGGCCCAGGAGGCCCTCGACCCGGATCTGATCTACTGGGGCGCGCTCTTTCTTTTGGGCGGCGTCTTCGGCAAATCGGCGCAGGTCCCCCTGCACGTCTGGCTGCCGGACGCGATGGCCGGTCCGACTCCGGTGAGCGCGCTGATTCACGCGGCGACCATGGTGACTTCGGGCATCTATCTCATGACCCGCCTGGACTGGCTCTACGCCATGGCTCCCGACGCGCTCTCGGTCGTTTTTTGTGCCTCACTCGCGACTCTCTTGATCGGCAGCACGCTCGCCTGTCTGCAGAGCGATATTAAGAAGGTGCTGGCGTATTCGACCCTCGCGCATCTCGCACTTATGTTTCTCGCGGTTTCGGCCGGACACAGCCCGGCCGGAATGATGCACCTCTTCGGTCACGCGGCCTTTAAGGCGCTTTTATTTCTCGCGGCGGGCAGCGTGATCTATTTTCAGCATCACGAGCAGGACTTGAATAAATTGCGCGGCGTATTGCGACATATGCCGGTCACCCGGGCGGCGTTCTGGATTGGAGCGATCGGCGCGGCGGGATTCGTGCCGCTGATTTCGGCTTCGTTCTTTACGAAGGATCTCGTGATGCACGCAATTCAGGACGGCCACGGCGCTGCGGCTTACTGGCTGGTATTTCTCGCGGAGCTCCTGGGTATAGTTTATATGTTTCGCCTGCTGGCCTATCTGGAAAGCGATCCCGCATCGGACGCCGACCAGGGCGCGCAGAAACCCGCGGGCGAAAGCGGTTGGATCATTCGCGGCGTACTGCTGGCCCTGGCGATCTTCGCGCCGGTATTCGGCTGGCTTTCCGCTTCGCCCGGCTTCGGCGGTTCGGGAATGCTGTATGCAATGCTCGCCGGCGGCGTAACGATGCCGGAACCGGCGGTGTCTACGATTATCAAAAACGTGGGCTCCGGTCTTGTTATCGCGACGGCGGTGTTCCTGGTCGTGCGCAAAAACGCCGGACGCATCGCCCTTGAGCGCAGCCTGGTCGGCTCCAGCGTGGTGCAAAACGCGTATTTCTTCGATGCGGTCTATCGCAATATCATTCTGGACCCGCTTGCCTTTCTTTCGCGCCTGGCTTACGGCGTACTGGAAGGCCCCTTCTTCACGGGCGCCATCCGCCAGACCGGCGTGAATTTTCTGCGCGCGGCGCGCGGCGTCGGCTTTTTTCAGTCCGGCTCCGTAAATCATTACGCGCTGGTCTTCGCGGTGTTGTTCACCGTAATTCTCGGCGTTCTGGGAGCGCTCTGGTTACAATGATGTGGTGGCTTGTTTTCATATTCTGCGGCCTGGTGCTTCTCTCAATCGGCGTGCAGGCGACGCTGGGCGCGGACAGCGAAAAACGAGCGCGAATCGGGCTGCTCTTTGAAGTCCTGATCGGCGCGAGCCTGGCGCTGGCCGGCGGCGCGGCGGTGTTTTCCGGCGGCGGGACGCAGTTTTTGAGCGGGCCGACGTTTACGTTTATCGGTTCGGGTTTGATTTTCACACCGGCGCTGTATCTCGACGCGCGCAACGGTCTTTTATTACTGATGCTCGGCCTCACGCTGCCGCTGGTCTTTTACTGGCTGCGTCGGAGCTACGCGGCATCCGGCGCATCGTTCTTTATTTCGGCGGACATTCTGACGCTCGGGCTGGCGGGGGCGTTTCTCGCTGATTCGCTGATTCTATTTTATGTTTTCTTTGAAGTCTCGCTTATCGGCGCGTACTTCTGGATCGGCCTGCACGGCGAAGCGGAACGCGAAAGATCCGGTGAATCCGGAGTGCTCACGCGTTTTCTGTTATTCACTCTGCTCGGCAGCCTGGCGATGCTGGTTTCAATCGCGGCGATCTTTTCAGTGCTCGGCACCGACGCTCGCATCAGTCGCATTACCGCGGACGTGGCCGGGCTTTCGCCCGCGTTGCGCTTCTGGACCGGCGCCGGTTTCTTTCTGGCCTTCGCGATCAAAGCGCCGCTCTTTCTATTTCACGGCTGGATGCGCGAAACCTATCGCGGCGCGCCGGCTGCCGCGCGGGCTATGCTTTCGGCGGGTATGTCGAAGCTGGGCGTCTACGGCTTCCTGATGATCTTCGTGCCGGCCTATATCGACGACCTGGCGGCGATCGGCGGATTTTTACAGGTGCTCGCGGTGGTCGGAGTGCTCTACGGCGCGTTGATGTGCCTGGGGGTCCGAAGCTTTCGCGACGTATTGATCTATTCTTCGCTGACGCACCTCAGCCTGATCGCGCTCGGCATCTTTTCGGCCATCACCGACGACGGCCTCGCCGCATCGCCCATGCAGGCGGCCCTCTTTCAAATGTTCAACCACGGCCTGCTCATGGGCGCGCTCTTCGCTCTCGAGGGCAGGATCGCCCGGACCGGCGGCGCGGATTATGATTTCGGCGGACTGCGCGGACGCATGCCCCGTCTGAGCGCGATTCTATTGCTGACGATTTTCGTGGCGGTATCGTTGCCAGGCACAGGCAGTTTCGCGGCGGAACTTTTGATTCTATTCGCGGCCTATAAACATTCCATGAGCGCATGTTTGATCGCGCTTTTCGGTCTACTGGTGGCGGCGGCGGCGCTCGTTCGCGTGTATCACCGCAATTTTCTCGGAGCGGAGCGCGGGGACATCCCCATGATCGCTCCCGATCTGGATCGCAGCGAGACCGCGGCGGGGCTGGTGTGCGGCGCGCTGTGGATTTTGACGGGCGTCTACCCGATGCTGATCCTGGGCCCGCTCAAAACTCTGGCAATTCTGACGATTGGAGCTTTCGGGGCGGAAAGCTTTTCATTATTGAGCTGATATGCTCGATCCCGGCCTGTTACGAATTACATGAAATCCTACCTGCTGACAATGACGCCGCTGATCGCCGGCATCCTGATCGTACTGACCGCTTCGGCTCTGGGCGCGGACAAAAGAGCGAATCACACCCGCCGGGACCGGATCAGCCTGTGGGTCTCCGTGGCCGCGTTGCTTTTACCGGCGCTCTTTATGATTACGCTGATACCGGGCACGCGGCTTTTCGGCGGCTCGCTGTTGGTTACGGAAAGCGCGCGCTATTTCGCGCTGGTATATCTGCTCTTAACCGCGATGATTCTGCTATTAACGGAGGGTTATTTCGCGAAGATCCAGGTCAACGGCACCGACTGGCGCTTGATCGTGCTGTGCATGTCCCTCGGCGCGCTGCATTTGTTTTTCGCCAACGATCTGCCGACGCTCTTCGTGGCCTTTCAGCTGGTGTCGATTCCGACCTATGCGCTCGTCGGTTTTACGCGCATCGATCGTCGCTCGAACGAAGCGGGGATGAAATATCTGATCCTGGGTTTGATGACCGGAGCGTTGATGCTTCTGGGCGTTTCTTTTCTGTATGGAGCGACCGGCGAAATCAATCTCTCCGCGATCCGCGACGCGCTCTTTCGTCCCTTCGACGGACCCGCGGCGGCGGGCACGCCGGATCTGCGGGGGCTCGGGCTCGCGGCCATGATCCTGATCTTCGTGTCGCTCTTTTTTAAGACCGCCGCGGCGCCCTTTCATTCGTACCTGCTCGACGTCTATCAGGGTTCGAGTTTCGCCGCAATGGCCATCGTCGCGGTGCCGGCGAAGATCGCGTACTTCGCGCTCCTGAGCAAACTGATCCACGGTCCCTTTCTGGAATTCGAAGCCGTCTGGGAGCCGCTGATCGCGGTAGTGGCGGTGTTTTCGTTCGCCTTCGGCGGGCTCCAGGGGCTCGCGCAATCGAATCTCAAACGCATTCTGGCCTGCTCTTCCGTGATTAACAGCGGCTTTATCATTCTGGCTATCGCCTTCACGCCCGCGCCGGTCGTATGGTACTATCTCTTCGCCTACGGTTTGATGGCCATCGCGCTCCTGGCGTTCTGGATGTTTCTGGGGTACGCCTACGCCGATATGGACACCAGCGCCGACCTGAACGGACTGGGTCGCCGCGATCCGCTTACGGCCGTCGGCCTGACCGCGGCTTTATTGAGCCTGGCAGGGGTTCCGCTGACCGCCGGGTTCATCGCGAAATTTTCGGTATTGCTGGGAGTCTTCCGCAGCGACACCGCCGTCGATCTGACCAATATCGTTACGACGCTGGGCGTGCTGGGGTCGGTGCTCGCGGCTTATTTCTATTTCGATTTGATCCGATCGATCTGGTTTCGCCAGGCGGCGGCTCCAGTTCCGGCCGCGGCCGGCGCGAGCGACCGCCGCCGCAACTACGCCTTTATCGCCTGGCTGGCCGTCGCCCTGCTGATTTTGCTGGGCGTATATCCCTTCCCTCTCATGCAGTAGCAATATGCCGCGTCTCGCGCCCGCATTGCTGATCGTCTTCCTGTGCCTGGCCCCGGGGTACTCCTGCGTCCCCGCTCAGGATCAGCGAAGTATTCGCAGCGCACTGGAATCATCAGGCGGAGCCAGCCCCCTTTCGCTGGATTTTAGCTACTGGTCGTACCGTTGGGGACATTCGCCAGAAGATCCCGGGGCGCCGGAAGCTATGCTCTGGGCCCGTACCAATCGGGACACCGGCGGCTGGCAGGCGGCGGGCAACCCCTTTTTAATTCAGAAATCGGTGGGCGACGATCAGCTGTGGATACGCCTGCGCGTTCCGGAAGGACAGGACTGGGTCGATCCGGCGGTGTTTTTCGAAGACCTGGGCGGAATCTTCGTCATGTACTACGACAACCAGATAATCCACAGGCGCGGCGATATGGCCACGAAGACCGACGATCTGTGGACGCCAAAACGCAAACTCATCCGCCTGCAACCGGACCGGGCGGACCGGCCGCGCTATTTAATCTTGCGATTTTATACGAGCCCGGAAGTCGAACTTGAAATCGATCTGTCCGACGGCGATCCGTGGGTCGGCGAACGCTTCGATATCCTCATGGAGCTCCTGCGCCGCGAAATCATTCAGTTGATCCTGGGCAGCATGTTCGCCGTAATCGGACTGGTCGCTCTCGGAGCGTATCTGCGGCGGCGGGTGCCTGGATCCCGACTCTATCTCAGTTTCAGTATCTTTACGCTCTTCTCCGGTATCAGCACATTAAACGGCCTGAACGTCGTGCACCTGTTGATCACGATGCCGCAGCTCTTCTGGGATTGGAGCGGACTACTGGCGACGATTTTATTGCCGGTCGGCATTCTGACGTTTTATGAACAGGTTTTCGGACCGGGTTATAAGAACTGCATCCGCCGGCTCTGGCAGTTCCATATCGTGCTGAGCGCGGCGCTGATCGTAACGGTTTTGTTATTGTATGCGCGTTATTCGGAGATGCTACCGGCACTGGTGGTCGCAATTCAGCTGATCATTCTGGTATTCTGGATTTCCGTCGGTTTGATGCTCACGCTCCTGACGATTACGACCTTCTCGTCAGCGCTGCGCGGCAACGTGCAAGCTCGATTGTTCTTCGCCGGTACGCTGATCCTTTCGCTTTCGGCGGTGCCCGATTTCGTATCCGGTTTCGCGCAGGTCGACAGCAACGAGTACGATTCGCTCTATCACTGGGGCCTTTTGCTCTTCATGGTGATCTTATTATATATCGCCGAAGATCATTTCGAAGAGACGCGAGCGAACCTGATGCAGGTGCGCGAAAATTATGAACGGACCCGGCGTGAACTGGCGAATGCGAAGCTCAAATCGCTTCAAGAGCGCATGAACCCGCACTATCTATTCAACAGTCTGAACACCATTCACGCGATGCTGGCCGTCGATCCGCCCGCCGCGAATCGCGCCCTGATATCCCTCGCCGACAACTATCGTTTCCTGACGGAACAGCACGATCGACCGCTGGTCCCCTTCGACGAAGAGTGGAAATTCTTGGAGAATTATCTCGAGCTGAGCCAATTGCGCTTTCGCGATACGCTCGAAATTCGACTCGAACGCGACGGCGATTTCCGCGAAGTCCAGGTGCCGCCGCTGATTTTTCAGCCCATCGTCGAAAATTCGATTCAGCACGGACTGCGCTCGCGCTCCGGCGGCGGTTTGCTCTCCGTGCGGGCCCGGCGCGTCGGCCGCTGGATCAGCGTCGAGTTTCGCGACAACGGAACCGGATTGTCCGCCGACGCGAAGCTCAACAGCCCGGAGTACGAAGGAACGCTGGGCAATATTCGATCGCGCCTGCGCTATCACTTCCGGGGTTCGGCCCTGGTTCTGAAAAATATCGACGCGCGAGAAAACGGAGTCGGAGGCACGCGGGCGCTCTTGTGCTTTCGCGATCCTGGACTGAGCCCGGCGGCGCAGAGCGAAACGCAAGAGACCACGTTCAACGAAGCGCGAGAGGACTGAGTTATGAAAACCTACAGCGTACTAATTGTCGAAGATGAATACCCCGCTCGGGAACTGCTGATTCAGTATCTGCTGTCCCGACCGGAACTGCAGCTCAAGGGGATGGCGAAAGACGGCGCGGAAGCCCAGGCGGCCTTGAGCGAGAATGAATTCGACATCGTGTTTATGGACATCAACCTGCCGGTTCAGTCGGGCATCGCGGTAGTGGAAGGTCTGGGCGAACTGCCTCGCCAGCCGCACGTGATTTTTACGACCGCTTATAAAGAACACGCCCTCGCGGCCTTCGATCACAAAGCCGTTGATTATTTACTGAAACCCTTTACGCTCGATCGTTTTCAGCAGGCCGTCGACCGCGCGCTGATATTTTTGAAGAGCGCGCCCTCAGAAGACTCCGCGCTGAAACGCCACGGCATCTTCGTCAGCGAAAACGATCGCCACTGCTTCGTGCCCTACGAGAAGATTCTGTATCTATCTTCGCACGGCAAGCAAACCGTGGTCCATACTCCCGGCGCCGACTATCGCACTCCGCGCCTGCTGAAAAAAATGGAAAGCATATTGCCTGAGCAGTCCTTCGCCCGCATTCATAAACAGTTCATCGTCAACGTCTTCCAAATCGACCGGCTGGAATATTTCATGAACGGCAGCTATATGCTGCATCTCAAAGACGACGACGAAAGCCTGCCGGTCAGCCGCACCTTCGCCCCCTCACTCAAAGAACGTTTCGGACTATAAGGGAAATTTAGAAATTCCCGGCGCCGCGCCACATACCGGGCGCATGCGTCTGATTCCTTTCGGACGGCCTTTCATACCCCGCCCTTTGACCCTATCCGCGGGGCGTGCTACAAACTCTCTCGTCGGTTCGAAACCGACTTGTGAGTTTGTCAATGAGACAATCGAGTTTGATATGGACATCTACGGCGCCGTCGCGGGTCAGTGGCCAGCGGCCGGCGCCGGATTTTTGCGGCCGGCCCCGCCGCCGGGCCGCGCGGCCGGCTCTGATTCCTGCACTCTTTTTATTCTTCGCGCTTTCGCTCAGTTGCGCGAGCGCCAGCGGCGGCTTTTCGGTTTCCAACGTGCCGGTTGAATCCCGGCGATTCGAAGTCATCGCGCCGGGCGAAGAAATCGCCCTGAGCTGGTGGAGCGTCGACCTGGGCGTGATCGGTCTCCCGCTTTCAGAACCGCCGGTCGCCCGCGCGGAACGACAACTGCTGGAAAAAGCCTCCGGCGACGCGTTGATCAACCTGCGCTACTGGAACGACCGCTCGGTATTTTTGTTTTTCGTAAATCGGCAGCGCTTTCATCTGAAAGCGGACGTCGTTCGTTTCACGGACCGTAAATGAGCCGACTCCTCTCCACTCTCCGCAGCACGGCGTCGTCGCCCATAACCCGGCGAGGCGCCGTATTTTTTTCCGCACTGGCAACGTCGTCGCTCTTCTTCGCGGCGTGTTTTCCCGGTGGAGTTATAAGCCGCGGCGGCACGAGCGGCCAGGCGGCCATGGCTCCCGCGATTACCCTGACCCGCGGCGCGGCCTATGACATCGTATGCTTCGACGAAGCCGAAGCGCAACGCCGCGAATCGCTCGATGAACAGGAACGCCGGAGTCTGGGACCGCCCGTGCGTTATATCGCGCCGGAGAATTATCGCGGCGGCTGCGAAACCGAAGGCGAATCATCGGTCTTTCTGCTCCTGAATATCTGGCCGGCCACGCCGCCCATCGACGTGGACTATGCCATCGGCGGAGCGGTGCAGCGCCTCGAAGGCGACACCATGATTCGCATTCGCACCTGGCACGAAACGCACTACTATTCGATCCTCGGCCGCGCGCGCGTTCTTAAAGTACGCGGCGATGTGATTCGTTTCCGGGAGCGAAAGCAATGAAAGACATGCGGGCGTATTATGTACTGCCGATCCTCTTCGCGGCCGCGCTCGCACTCGACTGCCGATCCGACTCGGCGGCTATGGATTTGAACGACGCCTACAGCGAAATCGGTACGGCCATTCAATTCAAAGCCGACGAGTGCGGCACGCAGCCGGGGTATCCGCTGATTCTGCCCGGCAAACCGCCGGAGTACGGAGTACGCCTCTGTTCGCTTCTCATTCTGGGCGAAGCCTGCCCCTTTCAAAACTATCCGCTGTTCTGTCTCGAAATCTACGCCGACGAATGCGATTTTTGCGACATACCCGGACTCGACCCCTGAGCCATATGTATCCAGAGCCTGTATCGATCCCAACGAGATTCGCGGCCGTCGCGCTTCGCCTGCTGTTTGCGATTGCGGCCGTCGCACCAGCGACAGTATTCGCTCAGGCGCCCGGTATTCAGGTCCGGGTGCAGGTAATCGATCCCGCCGCGAATCGGCCGTTACCGGACGCTTCGCTGATCGTGATCGAAACCCGGCAGAAATATTTTACCGACACGCGCGGCGAAGCGATGATTCAGGTGCCGGCGGCGGGCAACTATACTCTGCGCGTCATACTCAGCGACGGCCGCATCTTTCAACCGCGCGTGGCCGTCCAGAGCGCGGGTCAACAGCTCACCGTGTACGCCGGCGATCGTCCCTCTGAAACTGACGAGGACTCGGGTGCGATTCAGGTCAGCGGGCGACGCGGCGAACAAAAGCTATCGCGCCATCGCGTACGCCTGGACGAAGTTAAGCGCATCCCCGGGCAATTCGGCGAAGCCCTGCGCGGCGTGGAATCGCTGCCCGGCATTAGCGCGCCCCCCTTCGGCGACGGCGAAATCTCGATTCGCGGCGCGAACGAAGGCGACAATACCTATCTCGTCGACGATTTACCCATCGGCTATCCCTTTCATTTTTTGCCGACGAATTCAGTCTTACACAACGACTTAATCAGCACCATCGATATCTACACCGGCGCCTATCCCGCGAATTTCGGCGACGCGACGGGGGGCATCATCGCCATCACGACCATCGACGAGGTCGAGCGTTTCGGCGGCAACGCGTCGTTTTCGCTCTGGTCGGCGAACGCATTGTTTAAGGCGCCCATCGCTCGCCTGGATGCAAACAACGATCCGTCGCAAAACGTCGCTGGCGACTGGAACGCGTTCGGCACGCCGACGGCACTCGGTCAGGCGAACGCCGAAAACGACGAAGGAACCATTGACGCGGATGGCGAAGGTGGGTCGCGCGCGCGAAACGAGTCGTATGAATCCGCGGGCTACTGGCTGGGCGCGGCGCGCGGTTCCTATCTCGACAAAACTCTGCAGAGTCTCGCGCCGGACGGCGTGCGTCTGCCGATCTTCTGGGACGCGCAATTCAAAGCGAAGTATCGCCTGAACTCGCGCCATACGATTTACGGTTACGCCCTCGCGGCAAGCGACACCTTCGGCGCGAAGATCGAAGATACCCCGGAATACGATCCGACCAAAGCCGTCGACCCGGTCTTCGTGGGAGCGGAACTGGCCCAGGACCGCGCCTTTCATACCGAAGCGCTGCGCTATATCTGGCAACCGGGTTCGAAATTCCGGGCCCAGGTGACCGCTCTCTATCACGAAAATATCGGGTTCATCGACGCGAAGATCGGCAGCCTGCAGCTGCGCCAGGAGTTGACGGACGGTTACGTTTCGGGCCGCGCGGACATCGACTGGGACATCGTACGCGACCACGTTCTGATTCAGGTCGGCGGCGAATTTCGTTCGTTTCAATACCAGAACAACGGCACCACGGTTCGCCTGACGGATCCTTCCGACGAGACTCCGGAGCTTTTCGCGAACCCGCCGGATTTCGTGACCATTCCCGTGCGCGATTCCTTTCGCACGCAGTACAACAGCGGATGGGGCATGCTCGTACTTACCGGCTGGGGCTTCGAATTCAAACCCGGCGGCCGCGTCGAATATTTCCAGGCGACCAATCAAACCGTCGTCGATCCGCGCGGCACTCTGTCCTATACGATTCCCGCGAAGATCTTCGGCGGCGAACTGACGCTGCTCGGGGGCGCGGGCGTTTTTTCGCGACTGCCGGATCGCAATCAGATTTCGCCGTCGTCCGGAAACCCCGATCTGAAATTCGAACGCGCCGAGCATTACGCGGGCGGCATTCAATACGCGCTCAAGGAGTGGCTGCTGAAAGTTGAAGCCTTTCGCCATTATTATACAGATCTGGTCGTAGACGACAGCTATATCACGACGCCCTGGCGCGAAAATCAGGACCCCTTCGACCGCTATACGCAGCCGATTCTATTCAACGATCCGTTGAGATTCTCCAACGACGGCACCGGCTTTTCGGAAGGCTACGAAATCTATCTGAAAAAATCGAAACCCGCACGTCGCAACGGCTGGTTCGGCTGGCTGTCTTATACCTGGTCGCGCAGTCTGCGCAACGATCACCAGCATATTATCACCGATCAGGAAAAGCGCATATTACGGTCCGCCGATGAAACGCGCATCGCTGTGCAGTACGACAATACGAAGGACATCTACGCGGACTTCGATCGCACGCATATCCTGAACCTCATATTCGGTTATAAGATCAATCCGGAGTGGCAAATCGGCGCGCGCTGGCGCTATCAGACCGCGGCGCCGTACACACCGATCGTCGGCGACGACGGGGGTCAGCAATTCAATCGCGGCCGGCGCATCTTCGATCCGAAATTTTCGGATCTGAAAAACTCGCAGCGCTTAAAGCCCTTTCACCGACTCGACATTCGCATCGACCGCTTTTTCAACTACGAATGGGGTTACGGCAATTTCTATTTCGAAATGCTCAACGTGTATCTACGGCGCAACGAAGAGAGCATCGACTATGATTCCGCGCGCCCCTTTTCAGCCACGAATCCGGAAACCGCGTACGACTTCCTGCTTCTGGAGCAAAAGGTCGGCGATAAAAAATACACCCTGCCGTTTTTCAATATCGGCATCGAGATGAAATTCTAATGCAAGCAACCGGCGAAGCTCCAGTCGAAAAGCGAAACATCGTATCGAATGCCGCAGACGCATCGCGCGCCAGGGCTTTGTTCCGCACACTGATTCCGGCCTGCTTCTTTCTGGCCTCAATCTTCCCGGCCTGCGACTCGCGAGCCGGCGAAAGCGACGCCGAGGTGGATCGCAACAGTTTGATCGTGCTTTCGTCGCTGCTCCGGGACGCGACCAACGTCGAAGAGGCCTGCGCGCGCTCGGTCGGGGCCGGCTTCGCCTGCGCGGAAGAGACCGGCCTGGGCGCCCCCCTGGCCCGGGAAAGCTACGCGGGCGTGCTCCAGCTGCTGCTCAGCCTGAATGCGACCCCGGCCAGCGATTCCGCGACTTCCGTTTGCGCCGCCGCCTACGAATCTTCGCTGCTTGTACGGGCCAGCGCGACCAGTCGGGTTTGTTGGTTTCAGTGCGAAGCGAATTTCTGGAATACTGCCCTGGCGGCCGACACCGGCCCCTGTGGACCCGCGGAGTACGCGAATCTCGTCACCCGGGGGCCCGGCGAAATTCTCGCCTGTTTCAACAGCTGTCTGAGCGACCAGGCGCGATTTTATTATTGAAAAGCGGCTGCAGCGCCCCTTTCTTGCCTGTATTACTAAATGCAGGCGGGTATATGCTCTCTTATTCGGTTTATAAGTTTATTCATCTCGCGGGAATCCTGATGATTTTCTTCTCGCTCGGCGGCGTCGTAATGCACGTCGCGAACGGCGGATCTCGCGATAATACCTTTCGCAAAATCGCCGCGATTACGCACGGCATCGGTATGATTCTGGTGCTGGTGGCCGGCTTCGGCATGCTCGCGCGACTCGGCATCCACTGGCCCTGGCCGGGTTGGATCACAGCGAAACTCTTGCTCTGGCTGCTCTTCGGTATGGCGCTCTTTTTGATCTATCGCTTCGCCAACCACGCACGCCTGTTGTGGTGGATCCTGCTCGCGCTTGCGATTTTCACGGTCTACCTGGTAATATTCAAACCTATCTGAATCACGTCACGCGTGCGAAACCGATCTCGTGTCCGGTTTCGCGCGCTTCAGGATTTTGCACTCGAACCGCCGCTGCTGCGGCGATTTGAATTTGAATTACGCGTCCGCGATGCGGCCGCGGCTCTGGACCGCCCGCCGCCGCCTGACTGGCGCTTCTGGTTGCCCCCGCCTGAATTCGCGGAACGACGATTTTTCCCGCCCCGGGTGTTTCCGCCGCCCGTAGATTTCTGCCGCCGATTTCCGGCGCCTCGCGACGCTGAGGCTTCGTTGCCCGGGGATTGCTTCTTGCGATTATTACCGGAGCCGCTTCGCCGATTGCCGCCTCCGCCGCTCCGGCTGCGACCGCCGGCCGCCTGGGTAATCGTCGTAACTCCCGGTTCCAGCAAGCTTGCGTCTCCGGCTCCCTGGCCCGCGCGGTTCCCGTTGGCTCCGCCGCCCCCTCGACGGCGATTGTTACTCTGACCGCGAGTGCCGGAGCGCGGGCGAAACGGCGCTTTCTTGCCGCGTTTGCCTTCCCCGCCCTTTTTAGCGTCGCCTGAAGCGGCCGCGCCGTTCTTCGTAAAAATCGCCTCGGCGCCCTGTTCGATTTCCTGCAGGCGATCGCGCAACAGAGCGGCTTTTTCGAACTCAAGGTTGCGTGCGGCGTCGAGCATCGCCTGGCGTACGGTTTCGATCTTCTCTTTGCGCGAGGCGCCTTTCTTGAATTTAACTTCTTTTTCGAGTTCGGAGAGCATGCGCTCTTCTTCGTCGATCTCGTCGAATTCGCGTTCAATGATGTCGTGAATCGCTTTGCGAATCGAAGTGGGCTGAATATTGTTCTCGCGATTATAAGCTTCCTGGATTTCGCGGCGGCGCTTCGTCTCGTCGATCGCGTACTTCATGGAGTCGGTGACCTTTTCCGCGTAGAGAATGGCGCGACCGTTTACGTTACGGGCCGCCCGGCCCATGGTCTGAATCAGACTGCGTGAATTCCTTAAAAAGCCCTCTTTGTCCGCGTCTAAGATCGCGACAAGCGAAACCTCCGGCATATCCAGGCCTTCGCGCAGCAGGTTTACCCCCACGAGTACGTCGTACTGACCTTTGCGTAAATCCCGAATGATCTCGACCCGTTCGATGGTCTGGATCTCCGAATGCAGATACGCGACGTTCACGTCCATATCCGAAAGATAGTCCGAAAGATCCTCGGCCATCTTTTTGGTGAGCGTCGTTACGAGTACGCGTTCGTCGAGACCCATGCGCTCGCGAATTTCTCCGAGCAGGTCTTCGATCTGATTGGCGACCGGGCGGACTTCGACTTCCGGATCCAGCAGCCCGGTCGGCCGAATGATCTGTTCGACGCGGGTCTCGGCCCGATCGAGCTCGTAGTCGGACGGGGTCGCGGAAACCCAGACGATGTTATCGACCATCTTTTCGAATTCAGTAAAATTCAGCGGACGGTTGTCGAGGGCCGACGGCAGGCGAAACCCGAAATCCACGAGATTCTGTTTACGCGCCCGGTCGCCTTCGTACATGCCCCTGACTTGAGGAACGGTCTGGTGGCTTTCGTCCAGCATCACGACGAAGTCTTCGGGAAAATAATCGAGTAAACAGGCCGGCGCTTCGCCTGCGGCCCTGCCGGTCAGGTGGCGCGAATAGTTTTCGATGCCATTGCAATAACCCATTTCGCGCAGCATCTCGATATCGTAACGCGTGCGCTGTTCGATGCGTTCGGCTTCGAGCGGCTTGCCCTGTTCGTTGAAGGTCTTAATCCGTTCGACCAGCTCTTCTTCGATTTTTTTAACGGCCTCTTCCAGACGCGGCGGCGATGTAATGAAATGCTTTGCGGGATAGATAACGACCCGGTCTTTCGGCGCGATGACCTTGCCGGTGAGCGGATCGAAAACGGAAATCTTTTCGATCTCGTCCCCGAACCATTCCACGCGTACGCCTTCCTGGCGATAGGCCGGAAAGATTTCGAGCGTGTCGCCCCGCACGCGAAAATTACCGCGCGAAAAATCCAGATCGTTGCGGCTGTACTGAATATGTAAGAGCTGCCGCATGACCGTATTGCGGTCTAATTCGATACCGCGATCGAGCATAACCAGACTGTGCCGGTATTCCTCGGGGCTGCCCAGACCGTAGATACACGAAACGGAACTGACGATGATTACGTCGCGTCGTTCCAGCAGCGAAGACGTCGCGCGCAGGCGCAGGCGATCGATCTCGTCGTTGATCGACGCGTCTTTTTCTATATATGTGTCGCTGGTCGGAACGTACGCTTCGGGTTGATAATAGTCGTAGTAGCTGACGAAGTATTCTACGGCGTTCTCGGGAAAGAATTCACGAAACTCGCGATAAAGCTGCGCGGCCAGAGTCTTATTGTGCGTCAGCACCAGGGTCGGTCGGCCTACTTCTTTAATAAACGAGGCCATAGTATAGGTCTTGCCCGAGCCGGTGACGCCGACCAGGCAGAGCTTCTGTTTGCCGTCTTTGAACGACTCAAGGAGCCCTTTGATCGCGGCCGGTTGATCTCCGGCCGGTTTGTAAGTGGAAACAAGTTTGAATCCGTTTTCTTCTGTCATAAATCCCTTCGCGTAACGCACAGCTCGTCGCGTTTCGTTTCAATGCAAAACGGCGCGGCTTCTCTCTGCCGCCCGTGCATTCGAATGCAGCGGCGGTTCTGCGTATTTTGCAACCGAGGTCGCATACCTATCGCCCCGGGATTCGTCCCGCGACGACTATTGGTCGTATTGTGGACGAGGCGCCATTCAGCGGCTCGTTCAATTTCGGAAGGCGGCGCGCCGCGCCGCGAATCCAGGTGTCGCGCACTCAGGAGCCGAGCTTTTTATGCGCGGTAAAAATCGCGGTCTGCTGCTCTTCGGAAATATCGATGTCCATCTCGTCGAAGAGCTTCACCATCACCATCATGCCGCGCATGAGGGTCAGCGAACCGCTGTACTTGCCGGATTCAATGTCCTGTTCCGGCTCAACATTGCCGATGCGATTGACGATTCGAATGTCGAAAACCTGCTCCAGAATCTGATACTCAAGCTCAATTTTCTGATGATCGCTGTACTTGACGGCGTTTTCCATCGCCTCGGTCGTCGCGATCGAAACGTCGATAATCTCGCTTTCCGTGGCCCCGTGCGAACGCAGAAAGGCCTCCAGTCGCGAACGCACCATCTGCAGCGGCGCGTGATCCAGGTCGCCAGACACGGTGTACTCCACGCGAGCAGGCATCTGCGGCACGTCCGTTGCCATATATTCCGATGGAATATCAGGATGCGTTTGGAATTGGCCGTCCTGCACCATGGAATCCAGGCAACCGCGGAGCGAATCCGGGCTTACGTCGTAGCTATAGACATAACGCATCCACGCTGCGTAATCCTGCGCATTCCCCTGGCAGCCGGCTTTCCCCAGTTCCAGCAAATATTCGATAACGCGTTCTCCCCACTCGGACATTCTGGATATTCTACAGGCCGGTGGAATCGGACCCTCCCCATGCTTTTGTCCGCTCTCCTGAAACGCAAGTAAAACATTGGTGGATCGGTGCCGACTCTTCGCGCGGGCGGACTCCCGCATACCCGTAGAAACTCAGTCCGGGGAAAGGGATTGACCGGAAAGCCAGCGGCAGCCAGGCAGAAAATCCATGGGCATCGTAAAGGTCAGTATTTTTCAGAAATCCCTGCAGGATGGGCTGAACCTGACGACCTACAAAAAAATCGCGGCTCTCAAGTCCGATTTTTTACTGCTGCCTGAATATTTTTTCGCGGATCAATCCGTGAAAGATTACCGGTCTCTGGCGGACAAGAGCGTATTCGCGCACGACTGGCTCCTGAAGCTCAACGACTCGTACCGGGGGATTATCCTCGGCGGCTCTCTGATTCGCAGCGCGAAGGAAGGTCAATTCGCGTCGACGCCGGTCGTTTCGGAAGGCGCGCTCGTAGATTACTACGACAAGCGCGAACTAAGCGCGGAAGAGGGAAAGCTTGTAAAACCAGGCGAAGGGCCGGGGGTGTTTATCCTGGGCGGCTTTCGCTTCGGCGTGCTGCTCGGCGGCGAAACCAGGAATCCACGCTATATCGAAGAGCTGGCGGAGCAGGGCATTCGCATTATTTTCATCATGGACACCCGGGCGGACTTCGACGAAGCCGAAGACGAAGAACAGATTCTGAAACCCGCGGCGAAACACGGACTCTATATCACTCGCTGCTGCGGTACCGGCCGCCTCTTCGGCGAGGAAATTCGCGGCCGCTCGCTGGTCGCTTCGCCGTCCGGAGTCAGCTGGCGGGTCGCTCCCCAGGAAACCGACCAGGAGATCCTGAAAACCATCCTGGTCAATATGGTCGGGGTTTAGTACAAGCGCCGCATCGCGGCGCGCACCTCTGCCGCAGGCAGAGCAAATGGCATAGCAATGCGCAGCTCCGCCGACACCAGCTCCGCCGAAGGCGGAGAGGCAGAGCAGATGGCATAGCCATGCGCGGCGCCGCATCGCGCCCTCAGCCCGCCTGCTTCTTGCGGCGAAACAGGACGCGATCCAGCTTCTGAAATAAGCGCCCCATCAGGTACTGATGCAATCCGGCCAGCTCACGGTGCAGTTGAGCTTTGAATTCGAAGACCGGAGGCGCGAGTTCGGCCCGGAGCGGATGGTCGCTCAGACTCTCCAGCAGCAAAAGTCCAAAAATGTCGAGTAGCTCCAGATATTCAAAGCTCTCGTCCTGAGGCATCAGGTCCGCGAAGCGCGAGCGCTCTCCCTGGTGCAGCCATTTTTCGAGCTGCACCAAAGCCTGGGGATGCTCAAGTCCGTTCCGGATCATTTCGCTCATCTTGCGAAAGAGTTCGGTCTTCAGAAAAGGGGCCAGGTGCAGACTGCCGCCTAACAGACGCAGCTCCGCCGGACTGAGCTCGCCGCCCAGCTCCCGGACGACCGCTTCAGGCAGCAAGCGAAAGGGAATCGCCACGCCCCGACTGACGATGGTCTGCTTCAAATCGTCCAGACTGCGCACCAGAAAAATGAAACGGGTGTGCTCCGGCGGCTCTTCCAGAGTTTTCAAGAGCGCGGTTTCCGCTTCGTGCTGGATCAAATCCGCCCTTGGAAACAGAACAAAACGAATGTCGCCATCAAACGGCGTATAGCACAGCCGCGTATTCAGCAGCCAGCGCACCGTAAATTCGGCCGGTTCGCTCGTTTCGCCGATATAGGTGCGATCTTCCGGAAAGCGGATAAAATCGGGATGCTCTCCGCGCAAAATCTTACGGCAGGCCGGACACGCGCCGCAGCCGGTACCCACTTCACACATACTCTGCTGAATGAAGGCTTCCGCCGCGGACCATTTGCCGGTTCCATCCGACCCGTACAGCACCATCAACGGGGGAGGATGGCCTTCAAGGTAGGCGCTCATCATGCGCGAAGCGATGGGCTGACCCTTTAATTCTCTTAGATTATGCATTATGTTCCAGGGCGATGCGATTCAGGACAGTCCAGAGGAATTCATTTCGAAGCGCGGCGAAATAGAATGACGCATTGACATGCTCTTGATCCCGCCATCGATGCGTTTCGTCCCGCTTCGGTTTTGCGATGCGCTACAAACGCCGCGCCAATTCGCACGATTCAATCAGTATCTTTTGCGCCGCATCATTTCACTTCAGGATATTAACGTGTAAATAAAAATTTGTTGACCCCAATGCTGTAAGTGCACAGTTTCTGCCCGCTATGCGAAAGCTATTTTTTACGCTTCCTCTTCTCTTCGCGCTGACTATGCAGCTTACCAACTGCACCGCCGGCGACGAAACAACTCCTCAGCAGGATCAGGAATTTGAAGATCAGGTCCTTCAGGCCTTTCTCTTTACTTCCGGTATTCTCGGACCGAATGGTATCGTCTGGAACGGCGCGGCCAGCATTGAGCAATGCAGCGGCAACACGACCGATACTCTCGTCGCCTGCCCGCTGCTAATCAGCAAAGGCGAAGAAGTTCTCGCCAATACGCTGAATAACAATCTGAACTTCTCGCTGGGCATTAATAGCACCGGCGTTGCGGGGCGCCTCTATATTGTGTCGCCCCACTATAACAGCGGTTTTTTTCCTTACGAATTGCAGGTGGCGGGCAGCTACCAGCCGGGCGCCGAGTATCAGACCAATATCATCTCGCTTGCGCAAACGGGGGAAACCCCGCTGGTCGGCACACAGTCTGGATTCGGTCTGCGCCTGACCAACTTCATCGCTGAAGAACGACCCAACGGCATTAAAGGCCAGCTGACGGTCGAAATAACCTCCGGCATCACCACCGGTACCGGCACCTTAATTTACAACTTTGATTCAGAGCAGGTCTTATGAGCCGTTTTCTCAGACTGACATTCGCGATTTTATTCACGCTCGCTTTCGCTATTCAGCCCGCGTTCGCACAAGACGAACCGGATGCCGGCGAGGGCGAAGAAAATACAGAACAGGAAGAGCCTTCTGCAGGCGCAGGCGGGTCGGGCGATAGTCCGGTAGGTCTGCGCATTACCGGGTTGCCGCTGCCGTCGTACAACGACGACATCGGATTTACCTACGGCCTGCGGGTCATCGGAACGTATTACGAAAAAAACTACGATCCGTACCGCTGGCAGATATGGGGTCAGTATCTGGCCTCAACCAAAGGATTCGAAGACCACGCCGCCAACCTCGACGCCCTGAATTTTCTCGGCACGGGATTGCGGTTTCAAATCCGCGCCGGTTTCGAACGCACGCTGAACGCCCAGTATTACGGCTTCGGCAATTTTCAGGACATTCAGCAGATCCAGCGCATCAAGAGCGGCGAGACGCCGGTGGGGGAAAATATTCCGACGACTCGCACGGTATTACGCGGCGATCAGCTGGCGGAACGTTCGGATTTCATCGACTCGAAGTTCGGCGACGAATTCAATCTGAATGAAAACGTTCTGACCGGCGGCCTGACTTCTTCAGCGATCAATCAGGGCACCCGGATTCTGCGAGAGCGTCAGAATAAATACTTCTTCTACGATCGTATTCGTCCCTACGCTCAGGTCAGTACTCAGAGCTTTCTGGGAAATACGAATTTCATTCTTTTCGCCGGTCTGCGCGGCCAGCGTTATAAGATTCAGTCCTATTTCGAGGATCGGGACGACGGCGAAGCCGAAGCCAACTCCAAAACGCTGCTCGACGTCGAGCGGCCCCTCGGCTACGACGCGGTCGAAGAAAACGATCGCCGTTACGTGAATACGGTTCGCGTGGCGGTGGCCTACGACTCCCGCCCGCGGGTTCGCGAGCTCAACCCGAACAGCGGTATCTTCACCGATTTGCACTACGAAGCCGCCGGTAAGTGGAGCGGCAGTCACTACGAATTCCAGCGAGCGACGCTGACCTGGCGCCACTACATCGACATCGCGCCGAGCTTCTTCAACGGCTTCGGCCACGAATTCGTCTTTGCCTATCGCCTGCTCGGCCAGGAAACCTTCGGCGACGTGCCTTTCTTCGAGGCCGGCCGCATTTACACGATGAACGAACAGTCGGAAGGTCTGGGCGGTTCAGGCGGTATTCGCGGCTATCCTTCGAATCAGTTCGTGGATACCGTTATGACCATGGGCAACTTCGAAGGCCGCTATACGTTTGCGCGCACCGGTTTTCTGGGCGGTATGGACTTCCAGGGCCTCTATTTCTACGACATCGGCCGCGTCGCGCCGGGCTGGCAGGAATGGCAGCCGAAGGACATGCATAAAGCGTGGGGCCCCGGCATCAGTATGGTCTGGCAACGGAACACCATCGTAACGATCTTTCTGGGCCGTTCCGAGTTCGAGAGCTTCACGGCTTTCCGCCTCAGCCATATGTTCTAAGCGTCCGGCCCTCACCGCCTGACGTTAAAAACGCCCTCATTTGCGGGGGCGTTTTTTTGTGCAACCGGGTAGAGCCGCAACCCGTCCCATGATAGAGATGAAGGCGAACAGCAAGAACGGTGGGTTGCAGAAAAATCGCCGCGGCGTCGGTGCGAGCGCTCTGATCGCAGTCGCGGTCCTGACGCTCTGCGCACTCCCCGGAGCGGCTTCCATTGTTTTCGCAGAGCCGCCCGTCCCCGAAAATCCCGGGGAAGTGCCGCTGAAGGCCATAGAAACAGTCCAGCGCTCGCGCGGAGTCTTCGTATATCGCTACGGCGAAAACATGGCGGACATCGATCCCCGTAAAGACCACACCGAAGTGCGGCGTATTATCGACGCCCGGGTCCTGCGCGAGCTCAAGCAGCTGCTCGCTGAAAACGCCGAATACAGCCCGCAATACAGGGCCCGCTGTCTGCCAAGCTGGGATTACGGCCTGGAGTTCCGCGAGTCGCCGGAAAAACGCGCGACCTTTCTGTTTTCGTTTCGATGCAATCAGATGATGATCTATGAAGAGAAGGTCTATCGCGACTTCTCACCCCAGAGCGTAAAATTCTACGCGCTGCTGAAATACGAGCTGAACGAACGCACCACGCGCGGGTGGAGCAGCCCGAGCAAATCGACCGTTCCGTGATGCATTAGAGCGCTTTCAGACGCCGGGCGTCCGCTTAAGATCCGCACTCGCGCGCTCCGATACTATTCACGATGTCTCTGTACACCGTGGATTTGCAGGTGACCCGCGCCGCAGCCAGCGACGTGGTCGCGCTGATCGGTCTGGATTACGATTCGCCGGACGGGCTGGAGTTGATCTCGTCCAACCAGCTCTATTCCGACCTGAAATCCGTATACTTCCGGCTGGAGATATTTCTGCGCGGCGCGGGGACGGACCTGACAGCGCTGAGCGAGCGCCTGAACGAAAAAATTCAGGCCGCGGGCGACCAGGTGTTGCAGCATCGCATTCGCGAAGACGTTTCGGTCTACGAAGGTCCATTGCTGGAAACGAGCGCCTCCCGCAATATCGACTTTCGCAAGAATTTCGTGGCCACCGCCCCCGGGACTCTGCACAAAGCCCGTGATCGCCTCTACTCCCGACCGGACGATCTGGACCGCCTGCGGGGGACGCGGGTCGGTCTGCTTTCCGACGGCAGTCGCTATGAACAGCGGCATTTCGCAAGCGTACATCTCGAGCGGGACGCTTTCCTGCTCGCACGCCACGCCGGATTGCAGCCGGCACCGCTGTGGCTGGACGCCCGCAACGAAGAAGAGCTGATTCGCACCGTCCAGGCGCTGCAGGGAAACTTCAGCAGCCTGCGCATATCGGGGCTGGATCCCGACTACGCCATGGAAGTCACGGAACGCCTCGATGAATTGGTGGAGATCCCCATCATTCACGCCGAAGCCGTGGAGCGCCCGATTCTCATGACCGCGGTTTTGCAAAACGCGGCCCGCTTTCACGATATGACGATTTCCGGAGCCACCGGAGCGATCATCGGTCTCGGTCCGGAAGGCGAAGGTCTGCTCGAATTTCTATTGCGCCTCGGAGTCACGCGCGTCTACGGAATCGATTCGGATCTGCGGCAGGTGTCGCGCTTCGAAAAAAAGGGCGGCATCGCTTCGTCGATCGAACACGTATACGATTACGCCGATTTCGTCTTGATTACGCCCGATTGCCCCGTGCGCCTGGACGACAATCGCTTTCACGCCGGCCAGCTGGTCCTTTCGTTTCACGCGGGTTCGATCAACCCCGCCCATATGAAAGCCGAAGTCGCCGGACGCTGCTACCAGGGCGGTGAACCGCATCCGGTTTTCGTTCTACCCGGTCTCTTCGGCGCGATCCAGCGTACGCGGCCGCGCAAGATCACTGAGGACATGCTACGCCGATTCACCCAGACCCTCATGACCCGCGGCGACCAGAGCGGCTTTCTCCCGGTGCCGTCCCAGGATCTCTTTCGCACGCAGTTTGAATCGCTGGGTTGAGTCGGAGGCGAACTTTCGCACGAGCGCCAGAGGCCCTCGTGCTTCAATAGGCTCTTCCTCGCTTCGCTCCCTCCGCCTGCGGCGGAGCTGGTGTAAGAGTTGCGCACGCCCTACGGGCGTGCTAGTAGGCAATCTGTTGAAACGCGGCTCGCATGTCGATGTGGTCGTCTTTGCCATAAAAAAGCATCAGCTGATCGGGGCGATCCGTAAAGAATCCGTCTGAGCCGAAAAAATTCAGCAGGCGCATCTGCCACTTCGCGTTAATCGTATAGTGATGAATCAGCAGACCTTCGCGATGCGCCGGGCCGGTATACCAGGGCCAGGCGAGATAGCCGACCGGGCCGACTCCGTCGCCGAGATCTTTCGCCCGCGCGATTAATGCGTCGAAGCCTTCGTCTTTGGCCATACTGGAACCGATCAGATATACGCGCGGCACTTCCGGGGCGAGTTCCTTCAGTTTTTCCAGACTCTGATACTCGAAGGATTGAAAGATAATGCGACCCCGCCGATCGTCTTCCAGCCAACCGCGCCGCCGGAGTATATCCACCATCTGTCGTTCGATTCCCGGAAAGCGCGAAGCCGCTTTGGTTTCAATATAGATGCCGGGCTGGTAGTCTTCGTCGGCGAATTCCGCGATCTCCAGAAATTCTTCGAAGCGCAAAATCTTTTCGCCGACGAAAGAATCCCGCGCGCGATCCGGGTACGCCGCGTTGAACCAGCTGCCGGCGTCCAGGCGCTGGAGCTCGTACCAGCTGAAGCGATCGACGGTTTGTTTTTCGCGGCCGGGAAAGATCTCGGCCACATCCGTGGTGCGTTCGAGAGTATCGTCATGAAAGGCCAGGAGAACGCCGTCCCTTGAACGCTGCAGATCCATCTCCAGGAAATCCGCGTGAATATTACGCGCCAGCAAATAGGCCGGGCGGGTTTCTTCCGGCGCATCCCAGGAAGCGCCGCGATGCGCGACGACCGCGGGATACGGAATATTCAGCTCGGCGGCGATGCGCGCGCCGGCCGAGGGCGGACTGAGCAGCAGCGACCCGCCCATGGGTAGACCCAACGCCAGCAGGAGGACAAGAACGACGATACGAATCAGCTTCATACCGGACAGTATTCGCCTGGAATTGATATCGCCGCAACCGGATTATTTTGAATCCAGGTCGGGACCGCACTCAAGATTATCGATCAGCCGCACGCCCTCGCAGAATACGCCGGCTGCGATCAAAAAGCGATCCTTCGGGCCGACCCGCTCCATATCGCGCAGAGTCTCCAGGTCCAGAATTTCCAGATACTCGACTTTGTTCAGCGAACCGGATTCGATCACGTCGGACATAATCTCTTTCAATTCCGCGGGATCGTCCGTACCGTCGGCACAGGCCTTCGCGCCGATTCGAAAGGCCCGGTGAATCAGCGCGGCCTGTTCGCGGCCCCGCTCACTCAGACGCGCGTTGCGCGAAGACATCGCCAGCCCGTCTTCTTCGCGAACAGTGTCCACGCCGACGACTTCGACGCCGAAGTCCAGGTCGAAGGCGAGCCGGCGAATGACCAGATACTGCTGGTAGTCCTTTTTTCCAAAGAGCGCGAACACGGGCCGAAACAGATTGAACAGACGCGCTACGACCATCAGCACCCCATCGAAATGGCCGGGACGATATTCACCGCACATATTGCGGGTCAGCTCCGGCATGGTCATTTTCAAAAGCGGCTTCTCGTGTTTGCGATCTCCGTCGCGGCCTTCGAAGCCCGGATACATTTCTTCGACGGCCGGAAGAAACACAATGTCCGCGCCGGCCGCTTCGCACAGTTCCAGATCGCGATCGGTGTTTACGGGGTATTTTTCAAAGTCTTCGGGATCATTGAACTGCAGCGGGTTTACGAAGATGCTGACCGCGACCCGGTCCGCGCGACGCCGGCCTTCGCGGATCAGTTCCAGATGCCCTGCATGCAGATAACCCATAGTCGGCACCAGCGCGAGAGTTTCCTGTCGCTCAGAAAGCACCGCGAGTTCGGCACGCAGCTCATCTTTGCCGCGAATGGTTTTCATAATTTGCGCACGTCCGCGTAGGCGCCGCTGGGATGCTCCTTTTTTAAACGCGCGAAGACCGGCATGATTTTTCGAGCCGCGTCATAGGGGCCCGGCATGGCGTCCGTTCCACGGGCGTCGCGCAGGCGCTGCACCGAAGTGAATTTGTTCACGTCGGGCGTTTCGGACATATAGTCCTGCATCGCCGAATCGATCAATCCCGGTGCAAGAGCCGTGAAATGCGTTTCCGGCGCTTCGGCGGCGTACAACATGGTCAGCATATTCAGCGCCGCTTTAGAAATCGAATAACCCGACCAGCCGCGATGCCCGTTGATCGATGCTCCAGACGAAATCGCGATGACCTGATCGACCGCGATACCGGCGCCGGCCTCTTTGTTCAAAAGCGTGTCGAGAATCGCCTTGTTCGCCCAGAGATTGATTTCCGTCGTAAGGCGCAAATCCTCGATCGCCGCGTCGCGCAGGTCCTCGATTTCGCCGAGCACGCCCGCGTTTAAGATCGCCAGATCGAGCCTGGATGTATGGCCCAGCAGCTCGCGAATCGCCGGACCGATCGCTTCGTATTGCGCCAGATCCAGCGCGCGAAAATGAAATGCGCCCGGCGACTTCGCCGCCAGATCTTCCAGATCCGCCGGAACGCGGCGGCTGACGCCGTACACCGTCCAGCCGTCTTCCAGGTAGGCCCGGGCAAAGCCGTAACCCAGCCCGCTCGATACGCCCGTGATCAGCACAGTCTTTGCGTCATCCATTCGCACGCGCTCCGTCGGATTAAAGAATCACTCCGCAACCCAGGCACACCGCGCCGTCGCTCAGGTGCGGGGTTTCCCTGGCGATGGCGGCCGCGCCCGCCCGGGATTGCGCGCCGGAGACAGCCGGCGAATTCGCTTCGATCGCCGGAGTGGAATGCTCGCCATTGTGCGCCTCATCGTTGAGGGGTTCGTAAAAGACGGCGAATTGTCCCGCGGCGATTCCCTGGTCGCGGCCGTCGATGTGAACGCGCAGTCGCTGGCCCGCGTTCGCAGTCGCGGCGAGAGTTGGCGCAAGCGCGCCTGACTCGACGCCTGGGTCCGGTTCCAGATTTTCAATCGTGCAGCCGTAGCTCGCTTCGCCGTGACGGAGCTTGACCCGCAGGCCCCGCAAATTTTTTGAGAAATCCGGCGCTCGTCCCGCGGTCCAGTGCAACTCGCCGACGTCGAAAACGTCACGGCGCTTCTCTTCGGAAAAATAATTGCGCGATATATAGACGATGTTCTGCGCCACGTCTTTGCTCACGACGTACCACGGGCCGCCGGAGAGGCCCAGGCCCTGCCGCTGGCCGATGGTATGAAACCAGATGCCTTTGTGTTCGCCGAGCCGCTCCCCGGACTCCGCTTCGATGATGTCGCCCGGCCGCTCGCCCAAATGGTGTTTGATAAAATCGCGAAAGCTGATCTTACCGAGAAAACATAATCCCTGGCTGTCCCGCCGGTCCTGGTTGACGAGATCGAAACGGGCCGCCAGTTCGCGTACTTCTTCTTTACGATAACTTCCGATCGGAAACATGGCCCGCGAAAGCTGTCGTTGATCCAGGTGCGATAAAAAATACGTCTGGTCTTTGATCGGATCCGGCGCGGTCATGAGTTCGTAGACGATATCGCCGTCGCGCGGCACTTCGCGCACATTCGCGTAATGACCCGTGGCGACTTTATCGAATTCGCCCGCATACTCCGCGTCAATGCGATCATAAAAGCAGCCGAATTTGATGCGGCTGTTACAGAGTACATCCGGATTGGGAGTCCGTCCCTGTTCGACCTCGGCGATCGCGTACCGAATGACGCGCTCGCGATAGTCCTGCTGGACGGGAATGACACGCACCGGAATTTCCAGACTGTCGCAGACCTGATGAACGAATTCCAGATCCTCTTCCCACGGACACTGGCCGAGATATTCCAGCTCGTCTTCCAGCCAGACTTTTAAATAGAAGGCGGTGACGTCGTGCCCCGCCGCTTTCAGCAGATGGAGCGATACGGAGCTATCGACCCCGCCCGAAACAAGGGCTGCAACCTTCATACTTTGCAAAAAAATCGGCGGCATCTATCGCGGCTATGAGAAAACGCGCGCGATCGTTGCATATTTTTCCGCGCCTCCGCGAAACACCAAAACCATTTTACCGATCGCTTCAGATTACGGCGTTCCTGACCGGCCGTGCAAGAGAAGCGCTTGCCGGTCCCTGCCCGGGGCGGATCCAATCGAGGATTATGCCGCTCCTCTATCGTTCGGAATATTTCCAGACCGAAATCGCTCCCCGTCCGCTGGAGCTCCGGGGCGCTTCGGCGGCGGAGCTCGGCCAGAATTTCGATCGCGCCATAAACAAGCTCTACGAAAACATTCGCGCCCACTTCGCACAGCGCAACGCCGCCGTCGTATACGATCCGGTCCGCCAGCAGATCGAGCTCTCGTACCGCATCGACGACACCGAACCCGGCTGTTATTTTCAGTTTCAGGCTACGATTGAGGCGCTGGTCAATCGCGACAATTTCGAGAACATCCAGGCCCCGGGGACGACCGAGGTATATCCGGTCGTATCAGTCGCGGTCAAACGCATCCTGCAGGGTTACTGGACGGTATTCGACAACACCGACCGCCTGCACGAACGGCTGGCCGAAGAAATCCGCGGTCTGCTCCCGACGGGCCCCGCACCGGCGTGAGCCTGCGTTCACGGCCCCGAAAATAAAAGCACAGGAGCCAGGCCTTGCATGACATCCCGCGAAATCTATTTCCACTCTGCGAAAACGAAACGACAAGCCGACCGTTGCTCTTCGCGCGACGGGTTCTCGTGGCTCTGACGCTCTCGGGATTCGCGGGCATATACTGCGCGAGTTCGCCGGTTCAGGAATTCCTGGACGCCCAGGCTCCGGGCTATCGCGCGCTGCAGCCGGTCAGCGCGAAGGACCTGCGCGGCTTTCATCTCGTGGATCCGAACTCGATGGACCCCGCAACGAATCGTTGCTTTCGCGGCGAGCATGACGCGCAGGCTTACGCGAGTTTCAGTGACTACAGCCAGAGCTATTCGGGCGGCTTCGCCGTCGGCAGCGAACTGGCCCGCGACTTCGGCCCGGCGGTCGGCGCCGGCGGCGCGCAAATCGAAGCAGGCAAAAGCTTTAACGGCGCGATTGCCCTCGCACGAATCGAAGAGTATCGGCTGCAGGCGCTCTATTTCGATCCGGCCAGCGTATGCGCTCAGGACAGCCGAAGCCTGCAGCGGATCCGCTCCGGCGAAGCGACGTACCCGGTGATTACCCGGATGCTCAAAGCGGGCGAAGTGCGCGCCAGTTCCACCGACGGTTCGCATTTGAACTTAAAGCTGGCAGTCGCTCAGTTCGGCGGGAAGCTGGAGCGGCTTTCGCGAGATACGCAGAGCTGGAACGGCGCGGAACTCTTTTTCGCGGCGGCGCCGGAAATGTATCGCGTGACTTTCAAAGAAATCCGGCGCGAAGTCGGACAACGCGAGACGATCGAACTCGGCCGCTGCAGCGCGTCGCTGCTGGCTTATAGTCCGGTCCGTAAAATCTGGAACGGCTCGCTCAACTGCCAGGGCGGGGAGAGTTTTTCATTTCGCAACCAGGCCGCGCGTGAGTGGGCGACCGCGGCGCCGGGACAGGGCGGCGTTTCGTACGGGCTGCAATTCACTCCGAACCTTGCAAAGCCCGGACTCTTCGCGGCGCATTTGATCCAGTGGACCGTCATCGCGGTCGACGACTGAGCGAGCGCCTGGCCGTACATAAAAATCCCCGGCTTTGCACACGGCGCCCCCGGGGATAATCGCACTCCGCTTATTTCTTGAAGACCAGCTTCATGCGCAGGATCACTTCGTTGTCGATCGGATTGAAGATGCTATCGTAAGTGATGCCGTATTTCGTGCGATCGATCAAGATGCGGCCGTTCAGTTCCAGACGGTCGTCGCTTTCCACACGGCGAAAGCTGAGGGTTTCCGTGCGTTCGACGTTTTTGATTTTCATCGAGCCGGTCACATTCACACGGCCCTCGTCGGCGCTGACCGACTGAATCGTAAAGACCGCCTGAGGATAGGTTCCGACTTCGAAGAAATCAGGATTGCGCAGATGATCGTCGCGGCGCCGATTTTGCGTATCCAACGAGGCGACGTCCACGACGACTTTACCGGAACCCTTCGTAAGATCCGCCGGTACTTTCGCGTCAAGGCTCCACTTGTGAAAGACGCCGTCGACGGCGCCCAGCCGGGAATCGGCCGTAAAGGTCACGGAGCTGGTCGCTCGATCCAGCTGCCATTCGCCTGCGGCGTTGGCCGGAACCGCGAAGGTCCACAGCGCCGCAATCAGCGCGATGGCCAGTATACGCCGTAAGATTTTTTGATTCATATTTCTTTCGTTATACTTCATGAGAATGCCTCTCTGATACCCGCTGCTGGTTCGCAATAAAACGCAGGCAGGTGCAGTATTTTCGGCCACGCTGTGAAAATCTACGAAATTCAGCCCAACCAGATCTTGGGGGCAAGAAATGAGAGCGGGTTCAGTTTTTCGTGATTTTCGGGCTGCATTTAATAAAGCCGCTTGAAACTACGATTTGCAGGCCAGATAGGCCCGTGCGGACGGCTGGCGCCCCAGAGCCCCGGCGATTTCCGTAGTAGCCGCAGTCAGTGCGGCCAGATCGACGCCCGTTTCGTACCCACTGCGATGCAATGCATAGACCAGGTCTTCCGTCGCCAGATTGCCCGCGGCGCCGGGAGCATACGGACAGCCGCCCAGACCGCCGGAGCTGGCGTCGAATACATGCAGTCCGTACTCGATTGCTTTGTACACATTCGAGAGCGCGGTGCCCCGCGTATCATGAAAATGACCGGCCAGCTTCTCCCCCGGAATCTCTTTTAAGAGCACGTCCAGCAGGCGCGCGATATCGTCGGGAACCGCGACCCCGATGGTTTCGCCGAGGGACACCTGGTAGACGCCCAATTCCAGCAACTGGCGACAGACCGCGAGCACCGCTTCCGGCTCGACGCGACCAGCGTACGGACACTCGACGATCGTGCTGACATAACCGCGCACCGGTATTTGCGCATCGTCCGCAAGCTGCATCACTTCGCGAAAGCGATCGATACTTTCGGCGATCGTCGCATTGATATTCTTTTTTGTGAACGCCTCCGACGCCGCCGTAAAGACCGCGCCTTCCTGCAGACCCGCGGCCAGGCCGTTTTCCATGCCTTTGCGATTCGGCGTAAGCGCGATATAACGCACGCCGTCTCGCTTTGTGAGGCCGGTATACACATCGTGTGCGTCGGAGAGCTGTGGGATTACGCCGGGGCGCACGAATGACGTCGCTTCGATGCGGGTATGTCCCGCCCGGGTCAGCGCTTCGATATAGCGGATTTTCGCATCAGTCGGCACAGGCTGCGCTTCGTTTTGCAGGCCGTCCCGCGGACCGACCTCGTAGATTTGAATCTGTGTGGATTTCGGCGCATTCATGGCTTCGTCAATTTCCTTCGGGTTAGGTCCTCGCCAGACTTACGAGCTTCACTTCGTATTCGCCGTAAGCTGATGGCGTTCGCTCAGCCAGGCAAGCAGCGCGGCTGAGGTCCGCAGCATGATCTGCTGGACTTCTTCGAAACCTTCCGGGCCGCCGTAGTACGGGTCCGGAACGTCGGGCGCCTTCGCATTGCGTTCGCGTAAATCCCCCGGTAGCGGATAGGTCGGCGCGGGAAGCTTACCGCCCTGAAATGCAGGATCGAATAAACGAAATTTCCATAGTCGTTCCAGGTCGGCCGCGTCGCCGGCCTGCGAACAGAGCTCAGCGTAATTCGAGCCATCCATGGCGAAGATATAGTCGAAGCGCTCAAAGTCCTCGGAGGCGAACTGACGCGCCCTCGAATTCAGCTCGATGCCGTGCCGACGTGCGGTCGCGCGCGACGTCGAATTCGCGCGTTCGCCGATATGATAGGCCGAGGTTCCGCACGAGTCGATGTGAAAGCGATGCGCCAGCGATTGCTCCGTAACCGTATGCGCGAAGGTCCCCTCCGCGGCCGGAGAACGACAGATATTTCCCAGGCACACGAAGAGTACGCTCACGGAACCGCCGGAAGCGGACCTGGAACTTAAATGATTCGCGGCACTCATTGTTTCTTCAGAATAACAGCGCAGACAGCTTGCGGCGATACTCGTTCACCAGCGGTCCCTGATTGCCCAGCAGGCGAAAGGCCAGCAGCGTATGCTCTTTGATATTGCCGCGCTGGTCGGCCGGGGCGTCCGCGACCATACTCACGAAATACTCCAGCGCAGTCCGGGCCCCCGCCTCGTCGCCCAGTAGCTCGCGCAGTTTTTCAAATACGCCCTCGGCGTTCGGGACATCGCCGTTCGTTTCGGACGCGCCGTTGCCGGAATGCGCCGCGGAGCTTTCGAGCAGCGCGAGCAAACCCGTCCTTGCCTCCGAATGCGGTGAGCCGAATTCCGAAATAGCTCCGAGGATTCGTTTCAATTCGACGGCGGCCTCATCCTCCGGCGATCGGACGGCGCCCGTGCGCAGCAGATGCAGAACGCCTTCCCAGAGATATTCTTCGGCCTTCTCGCCCTGGACTCCCTGAGCAAGGACATCCCGGGCCGCCTGCAGCGGATCGGTGACGGCGGTTTCCGCGAGCGCATCGAGTGCGGGGTCCGGCAGGTTTTGATCCAGAAAGCGCCGCAGAGCGTGCTCCGGTAGCGCGCCCACGAACTCGCCGGTCACCTGGCCGCCCGAGAAGAGCTTGAAAGCGGGAATGCTGGAAATGCCGAACTGACCGGAGATTCCTGGATTCTGGTCGGTGTTGACTTTGGCCAGTCGAAAGCGCCCGGAGTATTCCGGCGCCTGCTCGAGGGCCTCAACGACGGGTCCGACCATGCGGCAGGGCCCGCACCATTCCGCCCAGAAATCGACCAGCACGGGCAGCTCTTTCGAAGCCTGCAGGACCTCGGTCTCGAATGTGCTGTCTGTAACGTCGATCGCCATGGCTCCCGAGCAGACCGGCCGGCCCGGCGGGCTGTCAAATCATTTCGCCGGAAACGGGCGCCGGCGGCGGCGCTCTCCACAGCTTCGCTTTCTATTTTTGCACGCTTTTCGCGGCGGGCGGCTAATGCATTCCCGGCAGACGACGATAGTACAGAGGTGAACCGCGCAATTCACGCGAAGACATCCGCAGTCGCTCTCGGATTCGCTGCCGCAACGCTGGCGATGCTGTCCGCTCTGTACGCCCCGGCTCAAGCCCGGCCGGTGGAAGTCTGGCGACAGCCGGGCGGCGCGAAGAACGCGAAACCGGCCAGCGAAAGCGGAGCGCCTCCGGTGCTCTTTATCCTGGACGCTTCGGGCTCGATGGCCGAACTCTTCGGGGGCGTTTCGCGCATGGCCGCCGCGCGCCTGATGCTCGACGAACAGCTCGCGCGCTTGAATCCGGAAGTGCCGGTCGGTCTGGTGGCGTACGGCAATCGCATCCCCGGTTGCGGTTCGGTGCGCATCTACGCTCCCATTCGCGCAAAGAATCGCGCCACGCTCAAATCCCAGGTGAAGCAGATGCAGCCCGCCGGCAGTACGCCCATCGCCCGCACGCTGCGCCTGGTCGGCGAAAGCCTGATCCCCGTTCATCCCGGGACAACCGTCGTATTGATTTCCGACGGAGCGGAAAGCTGCGGAGGCAATCCTGCCGCCGAGGCGCGCAAGCTGCTGGCCAAAGGCAAAGACGTCCAAATCAACGTCATCGGGCTGGCAGTCGACCAGGCCACCGCCATCGAATTGGGCGATATCGCCCGGGCCGGTAAAGGCCAATATTTTCACGTAAGCAATCATACCGACCTGGACCGCGCGATTCGCAGCAGTCTCAGCCGGGTTTCCGGTCAGAGCCCGCCCACGGCCGAGGCGCCCCGACAATTGTCGGAAAACGAAGCGATCGAACAACGCTGGTCGCCGCGGGAGACGCCGCCGATCGTCGCGCAAAAGTCGCGGCCTCCGTTTGAAATCAGAGCGGTCCGCCCTCTGGGAATCGCGAAAGATCAGCCCGGGATGATGGAATTCGAAATCGAATACCGCTTCTATCATCAGCGCAAAGGCGACTTTCTCGTGCGCATGCACGCGGTTCAGCAGACTTCCGCGCCAGGGCCCGCCGGAGGCCGCGTGCGGGGCGGCGACGGTCTGCTGGCCATCGGCAGCGCGGTCCACTTCCAGGTTTCCAGAGGCGCCGGCAGTCTGCGTCTGCGGGTCCCGGTCGCGCACCGCGGACCACTCCATCTGCAGGGCGAGCTCTGGGAAACCACCAACGTTCCGGAGCATCTCTATGTTTCGAACGCGGTCCAGGCGCGCCGCACGAATCCCTGAGCAATTTGCTCGTCCGAATGCGCCCGACGGTCGACATTCAAAAGAGCGCATGCTTCGGGTTCGACTGACTTCCTATCTCCAGCTGCTATGGGGTTCCGGCTTTACCGCCTTCAATGTCGCCTTCGTGGCTTTCTGGCTGCTGTGGGTACCGGAGGCGGTCTGGATATCCATTGGCGGGGCAGGGCCGACCCGCGGCACAACCGCGGATCTGGCGTGGACCCTGCTCGACGTCGCGGCGATCCTCGCAGTCTACGGGCTGGTCTACGCGATTCTCTTTCAGGTGCTCTTTTTTGTGATTCGCCTGGGAGCGGCGCTGCTGTCTCACGGCCGATCGCTGATTTCAAAAATCACACCGGGCCTGGCCGTCTTCGCTTTGCTGGGCGAGCCGCTCCTGCGCCAGGCCGGTCTGTACTTCGAAAGCACGCAGCCCGCGCTGCTGTCCGGCGGAGTGTTGTGGGCCATCGCGCCGCCGGCCCTGCTCTTGAGTCTGGCGATCGGAGCCGTACTGATCTATCTTTCGCCGGCCTTTCGCGGCTACAACGCGATATTCGTTTTAATCGCAGCGGCCTTCGCGCGGCTGGTGCTCTTTCCCTTCGACCCGGCGCCTGGCGCGACCGGTTTCTTGATCTACGAACTAACTCTGCTGCTTACAGCGTTCTTTATCTTCATCAACCTTCAGATTCGGTACAGGCTGCATCTGTGGCCGAACTACGAAAGCGTCGAAGTTCCGGAGCGTTTCGTGCACATCGGCGGCACCATCGCGCTGGTGTGCGCGGGACTGTACGTGGCCGTCGAGTCGCCCTGGTTTTACAGCCGGCTGAGTACCGGAAGCCCGGAACGCGCTGTGTACTTTATTCCGACCGCGGTCTGGTTCGTCTGCGCGGCGCAGTGGACCCTCACCACCTGGCTTCTGGACCGCGGACGGCTGGTTTCCCTGGCCCGTCAAAAAGAACGCATCCAGGCGGCGCTCTTGCGTTCGCTCAGCATCGCCATCGTCGGGCTGCTGGCGGTGCTCTTCGTCGTCACCGCGTTTCCCCGGGACGGGCTGGCCCGCATCAGCGCGACGCACAGCGCGAGCAGCGAATTGTTGTACCTGGCGGGAGTGCTGCTCGACCGCGACGGGGACGGCAATAGTCTGTGGCCCGGGCAGGATCCCGATGACGGCGATCCCTGCGTACGCGCGGATCTACACCGCGGCTGTGCGACCGCTTCGCGTTCAAACGACGAGCGCGATAGTGCTCTGGCGCCGACCGCCGCCATCCTGCACAATCCGGCCGCGCCGGGTATTCCCCGTCTCGCCGCCGCCAATATCATTCTGCTCAGCTGGGTCACACCGGAAAGCGCGATCCCGGAAACGACCCCGGCCATTCCCCTGCACTTCGCGGCCAACCGGCCCGAATACGCTCTACGCACGATGCTCAACGACACCGATGGAATCGACGAACCCGCCTCCGGCACCGAAGTGATTTCTCTCCCGTCGCGACTGGCGCGGCGCGGCTTCCGCACGATCTGCGCGGGACGGGCGATCGGGCAGGATTATTATCGCACGGGCCACGCCGCGCATCTGGACGCCGGCTGCCAGGTGTTTCAACCGCTGGAGGATCTGGCCCGCAACTCGGGCGCCCCGGCGCCGGCCGCGAAACCCTCCACACAGGGGCAAGCGAAGACGCCGGCTTCTAATATCAATCGCACGGTACTCGAAGCACTGTTCGTATTCGAGCGTTACCGGGAGCCCGGGTCGAATTTCCTGTGGATTCACTATCACGCGGACCCGAAGCATGCCGGACCGCGACCGGGGCTGGAACGCGAAACGCTCTATCGTCTGCAACAGAGCGGCGACGTGATTCTGGTGCAATTGCAGCCGGAAGAATTTCGGGGCAACGCCTATCTGCTCGGCAAACGTCAACCGCGAGTCGTGCCGGAGTATCCACGGCCGGGGGAACTGCTGCGCTTCGCCGCCGGACTCCAACGTACTCTCACTGGCAGCGCGCACGAACAACTCGTCGCGATCTATCGCCGGTCATTTTCGGACAGCTGGTTCGTCCGCGCCGGTCGACGATTGGGCTGGGAGTATCCCGCACAGCCGGTACACACCATGCGATTGGATTCGGCGGGCATGCCGGTGTTCTTTAACGCGCTCACGGGAGCCAGAACGCTCAGCGAGAACCCCGTCCGTGTTCGAGAATAATCATCAGGCAGCCGCCGGAGCTGCTGAGAACTCCGTGGCGGGTCCCCGCCCCCGCGCGATAGTAGTCGCCGGCTTCCAGAACGACTCCGTCGAATTCACAGCGCCCTTCCAGCACGCAGGCCTCTTCAATGCCGCGATGCACGTGCGCGGGAAAGCTGCTGCCCGCTTCCATACGCATCAGCGTACTCCGATAACCACTCGAATTCGTGTACAGCTGCTTGCAACGCACGCCCGGGGCGGGCGAATACCATTCCCCTGAATCGCGGGTTTCCACAACGAAATCCGCTTCCGTTGTGAGCTCAGCAGTCGGCGCGACACCGGCCGCATCGGATTCCACGGCCGTTTCGGCTTCTATGAATTCAAGGGACTCTATGGAATTCAGAAGGCGCGCCTTCGCTGACGCCGGCGGCTCGACAACAGGCGCGGAAAGCGCGAGCCAGTCCGCGGTCGCGTTCGCGCGTGAATCCTGATGGTGTGCCGCGACTGCTGGATCTTTCGAAGTCATGATTGATATACCTCCAGTTCGCTTCGCAGCATACGCAAAGCCTTTTGCATGCGCGTCTTGACTGTACCCAGCGGAACGCCGAGCTGCCCCGCGATCTCCTTCTGCGAATGTCCGCCGAAATAGGCGAGTTGAACCAGTCGCCGCTCCGCGAAAGGCAGACCTTCAACCGCTTCCGTGACGGCGGCCTGCAGTTCGTCAATTTCGGCCGCAAGATCCGGACCGACCATCGCCGTGGCCACGCTCTCTTCGAGCCACTCGGAAGCGAAGTCCATTGTCCGGCGGGCGCCGCTCGCTCGCAGGCGATCGATGCACAGGTTGCGGCAGACCTGCAGCATCCAGCCCACGGGATGTCCGCGCTCCGAATGAAAACGATCCGCCTTGTTCCAGATCTGCAAGAACGCATCGTGCAAAGCGTCTTCGGCTGCGTCCTGGTGCTTCAGAATCCAGATGGCGATTCCGTACATGCGAGCGGAGTGTCGCTCGTACAGGCGTGCCAGGGCGTCCCGGTTTTTCGCGGCGACCAGCGCCAGCAGCTGCTGATCGCTATCGGCGTCGCTGAACACAGGGCTGGAACCGGGCATAGACATGACGGGCCCGCTGCGGACCTTCTTCGTATACTCAGGCGCCCGCGTTTACGATCGCGGCGAAATCGGCCGCTTTCAGCGAAGCTCCGCCGATCAATCCGCCGTCAATATCGGTCTGTGAAAACAGCTCCGCGGCGTTGCCCGGCTTTACGCTGCCGCCGTACAAAATGCGCATACCGCCGGCGATATCCGCGCCGTACATTTCTTTGACGAGCTCGCGAATATAGGCGTGCATCTCCTGAGCCTGCTCGGGACTCGCGGTCTTGCCCGTTCCGATGGCCCAGACCGGCTCGTAGGCGATCACGCATTTGCCGGCGTCGCCGCTTGCGATATTCGCGAACGCGCCGGTCACCTGCGCACGCACCACGTCCTTTAACTTACCCGACTCGCGTTCTTCGAGAGTCTCGCCCACGCAAACGATCGGCGCCAGGCCCGTCGCCAGAGCCTTGGCGGTTTTTTTGTTCACGGTTTCGTCGGTCTCGTGAAAATAACTGCGTTGCTCGGAGTGACCGATAACGACGCAGGCCACACCGACGTCTTTAAGCATGTCGTGCGAAATCTTACCGGTGAACGCGCCCTGATCTTCCCAGTGCAGATCCTGCGCGCCCAGTCGAATCTGCGAACCCTGCAGCGCCTGGTTCACGCGGTCCAGCGCGGTATAGGTCGGGCATACCACGACGTCGACCGCCGTCGCGGCGTCGCCGGCGAGACTCTTTTTGAGTTCATTCACCAGTTCCACGGCTTCGGACGGGGTTTTGTACATCTTCCAGTTGCCGGCTACGAATTTCTTTCTGCTCATAATTGCACATGGAATCGGCTATAGCCGCGGGGGTGTCAACCAGGTACCCGACGGGCACTCGAATAATATCGGCAAATATCAGCGTGACAGATTCCCGGCCGTATGCAGGATACAGCCGTATGTCTGTGATCGATATCGAGGCCTATTTTCCTTTTCTGATGATCGCCGGAGTCTGCGTCTTTCTGGGCGTGTTCTTTCTCTTGAGTATGCAACGCGGCGTTCGTAACAAACGCAAGATCGCCGCGGTCGCCACGAAGCTTGGCCTGGATTTCCAGGACTCCGGCCAGGCGCTCAGCACCCGCGCCGGACGTGAAGCGGTTCTACAGCGGGCCGGTGACGGTCGGGTCGATCGCGAGGCGCTCCGGCAGGCGGAGCAGTCCGGAGTTCTGAACTTCGTGCTCAAAATTCTGAGCGGCCTGGGCCCCTGGGAAATCACCGGAGAATATATGGGCTCCGGAGTTACGATTCGTCCCATACAGACCGGCTCGGGCAGGAACAAAAAGACTTACACCCGTTTCGAAATGCGATTCGCTAATCCGCTGCCGGTCGGACTGCACATTTCAAAAGAAGGTTTTCTCGATCGCGTCGGCAAAACGATCTTCGGGGCGCAGGACATTGAAGTCGCCCGCTCGAACACCGGCGCGACCCGAGACGAAACCGCCCGACGCTTCGACGAAATCGCGCGCGTAAAAAGCAAAACCGAAAGCGAAGCGCTTGGCGAACGGGCCCCCGAGAATCGCATTCGCAGCCTGCTTCAGGATGCGCAGATTCAAAACGCCGTCATTGAAGTGCTGTCCGAATTCCCCGATACCGAAATCGAAGAGACGGGATTGACGCTGGATATCAGAGGCACGCTGACCGACGATCAAAAATACCGTGCGGTTCTCGACCGCTTCGCGGCGTGCGCCCGCGCATTCGGCGGCCGGAGTTTTCTCTGAAACGCTACGCCCACGGCTTCGCGCTTGCCATTTGCATCGCGGCGATCTCAATCCCCCTGACCCGGCTGGGCGCGCAGATTCCCGGCTCGCCCGCGGGTTATGTTACTGATCTTGCGGAGGTTCTGAGCGACGATGAAATCGAAAGTCTGGAAGCGACCCTCGGCGAATTCGAACGCGAAAGCTCCAACCAGATCTTCGTATTGATCGCGCCGGATCTTGGCGGACGCGATGAGTTTACGGTCACATTCGAAACCGCGAGTCGCTGGGGCGTAGGTCAGGCGGGCAAAGACAACGGCGTACTCATAGCGCTCTATATGGCCGACCGCAAGATTCGCATTGAAGTCGGCTATGGTCTGGAAGGCAGCGTGCCCGACGCCTTCGCGAGCCGGATCATTCGGGGCGTAATGGTTCCGCATATGCGCGACGGCTCGCCGTATCTGGCGATCGAAGGCGCCGTCCAGGAAATCATGGCCGCCAGTCGCGGCGAATACGACGCCGACGAACTGGCGGGCAGCGCGGGCGAATTGTACGAAGCTTTCAACTACGGATATATTCCGGATTGGGCCGAATCCACGGTGGTGGTTCTGGCCCTGGTGTACGGTGCTGTGAGTCTATTGTATTCGATCTTCGGCGGCATAACTGCGAAATTCGACTCCGCGTCGAAGCGCTTCGACGTGGTATTCGACGTTATCGAATTTCTTTCGGATTTGATCGCGACTCAGCTACTGGTCGCGGTACTGGCCGGTCTGCCGGTCTATTTTCTGATGTTCATCGTCGAAGAGTTTCATGTACACGCCTACGGCCTGTTGTTGATCGCGCCGATTGTCGTGATCCTGTTTTTCCTGCACGCCATGTTGCGGGGTCCCCGGGATTTGCGCCGCCAGATCCGCGAGAAGACCGAAAACCTGAACGCCTGGCGCAAGCTGGCGAAAGAATACGACGGCGAACAGATCGAAGAGTTGCGCGCGTACTTTCAAAGCCGCCTCAAGCGATGGCGGCCGGCGTCTATGCTGCGCACAGCGTACGAAGCGCTGGACAAACATGTGGACCGCGCCCTGAAGCACCCCGAAAAGTACTTCGCCTACAATGCGGAATTCGCGCGGACGGAAATCGAACGCCTGCTCGACGGCGACGCGCTGCGCCGGAAATTGAGCGATACATTCGTCAGCGAAGAAGTCGATCTGAAATTCGAAAAACTGGCCGCGCGCCGCGAACGCCTGTTCGCGAAGAATGTATACGACGCTGCAGCCGGCGACAAACTGCTGAAAGATCTGCGACAGATCAGCGAGAAGCCGGAAGACCACTTCGAGTACAGCCTGCCGGCCGTCACGGCTAAGATCCTCGATCTCACGGATAACGCCGCGCTCTGGTCGCGCTGGCGGATGCGTGACAATTATATCAAGTCGCGCGTAAATCGCAAAGAGAAAGGACTGCACCGGCAATTCGCGGATCTGCAAAAGATCGCGGACGCGGACGAACGCCGCACGAAGCTGAACGTGTTTTACAAAAACCAGATCGAACCGGTGCGCTCAAACCCCGGTCGATTCTTTAAGCGCCCTGAACGCACAAGGAGCAGCCGTTCGTATTCCAGCTCGTCCTATACATCGTACTCTTCCGGGTCCTCCAGCTATACAAGTAGCTCCAGCGGCTCCTTTTCCGGTGGATTCAGCGGCGGAGGGGGCGGCAGTTTCGGCGGCGGCGGCGCGAGCGGAAGCTGGTAAGAGCGTCGGGAATCGGTTAGAATTTCGTGAATTCACGAACCTGGAGCGCTGCTTTCCGTCCGATGAGCAAGAGGGCGGATCCGCAGCGCCTCGAAATGCGGCTGCGGCGCCGGCTCCGGGCCGAGTGTGGATATCTTTTAAGAAACGACCGATTTTTTTTACTTCAGCCCGGGGCGATTGCGTCGATGTACAAATCAGGTGGAGACTGCACGGATGCTGCTTCATCTGAGATCGCTGAACACAAAACAAACCAAATAGACAATCACCAGTCTTTGCACGGAGGCAAAGGATGTTACACGATACTTACGAAGACTTCGATCCGGAATACACTTCCCGGGTTTTCCAGGCCCGCAAGAAACTCGTTGCGAGCGTGGATCAAACCCTCCTTCCCGAAAACGGCCTTCTCGCGCGCGGCCTGCTGGACGACGCGCAGCTTGAGAAAGTCCGCAATATTCGCACCCGGCGTCTGAGCCCGGTCATTCGCGAACGTTTTATCGCCGACTGAATCGCGAGCAATTCAAGAAGCGTCCGCAGCCGTTCCGCCCGGAACGGCGCGGCGTTCGTTCAAACGCGCATTCACTTCCGCGCGAATCTCATTGAGCAGCGAACGATCGCGTACGGCCCGCCCGTGGCCGGCGATGATCGTATCGAAATCGAGCGCCTCGACGCGGTCCAGTGCCGCCGCGTACGCCTCCAGATCCGCGTACTGGGTCAGAACCAGCGGCGCGGAAAGCAAACTGCCGCCGTACAGCACACGCTCTTCGGTAAACAAAACCACGCTATTATCCGGCGTATAGGCGCCAGGCATATGCAGCAGCCGAATGCGACCGCCTAATAGCTGCGCCTCGTCATCGAAGACGCCGTCGGGTTTGGTCAGCGGCAATTCGCGCCAGGTGTCGAAAGTGGCCGCCATCTCGCGTTGCATGGCTTTCCAATTGCGCACCAACAGAGCTTCCGTGCTGCGATGGGCGATGATCTTGACGCCCTGCGCGCGAAAGGTCGAGAGGCCGCCGGTGCGATGCACGGGAAAACCCGTCAAAATCACACCGCGAAAATCCGCGTACGAATTCGCCGCGCCCTTCCAGATCATCTGCCGCGCGCCTTTATAGGTCCAGGTCGCGTCGAAAAAATAGATCCCTTCGGGATGCGCGTAGATCAGCTGATTCGTCTTCCAGTAGTTGTAGTCCTGTACGAGAAAGATCGAACCGCGCAAGCGTTCGACCTTCAGCGGCAGATCGTTGTGATCCATGGGCACGGCGTTGTCCCGAATCCAGGGCCGCAGGCAGGCCGCCGCGCCGGCAGTTAGAATGAAAACGAGCAACACAGTCTGCGCCGCCCTTATGAGATTCGCTCTTGTCACGAAAATGCGCTCCAGCTTCACTGGAGCAGCATGCATCGCCGGATCAATTCTTTTTCCCGCAGAGTTTATGTATCCGATCGCGGGATACGGTCGCGGGCGCTGGGCCTGGCCTGCACACTGCTGGCGGCGGGAATCGCGGGCGCCGCCTGTCACCCGCGCGCCCTTGAGAGCTATCGCTTCGGTGCGCTGAAATTCAAAGGCGCCGCGGTCGCTCACGTACATCGTCGCGGGGCCGGTTACGGAAGCGGCAGCACACGGGAACTCTATCGGGAACTGAAAGCGCTGGGCTACGACAGCGTGCAGCTGAACACATTCGCCTATCAGCCGCGCAATCAGAGCGTAAACTTGCAGTGGAACGATCCGACTCTCACCGCGGAAGACCTGATCCGGGAAATCAAAGCGGCGCACGCGGCCCGGCTCACAGTGCTGCTGAAACCACACATCTGGGTGGGCGGCTGGTCGGGCGACGACCCGGATCAACAGTGGCGGTCTAAAATCGATTTCGAAGATGGCCGGCGGCTGGACGCCTGGTTCGCGGAGTATGCGCGCTTCATGATCCCGCAGGCGCGAATCGCGCAAGAACAGGGTGTGGCCGCATTTTCAGTGGGCACGGAATTGGTTCGACTCACGCACCCGAAAAACGAAACCCGCTGGCGCGATTTGATTCGCGAAGTGCGAGGCGTGTACAGCGGCCGGCTGACCTACGCCTGCGAAGCGTGGAATGCGAAGAATATTCCGTTCTGGGACGCGCTCGACGCCATCGGGCTCGACTTCTATTACGGCTACCCTCCGAAGACAGACGACCCGTCCGATTCGGGCGACGGATCAGCCGATCCCACGACTGACGAACTCGCTGTCTATTATAGAAAGAAGCTCCGCGAACACTTCGCCCATGCGGGCGGTTTGGGCCGACCGCTCTGGCTGACAGAGATCGGTTTTCCTTCACACGACCGGGCCATTCGAACGCCCCATGCCTGGCCCGATCCAGCATACGCCATAGACTCTGAACTCCAGAGCCAGGCCTACGAAGCGCTGCGGCTGGCGCTGGCAGGCGACATCCCGGAACCGCAAGTTTCAGATAAGAAAGCAGCCGGGGACCGGAAGCCGATGTACCCGGAGGGCATGTGGATCTGGAAATATACGACATCGCTCGACGGCTACGAACGGCGCAATTATGCCCGCGGGTTCAATATGCAGGCGAAACCGGCCGAGCGCGTCATTCGCCGGATCTTTGCGGATGCGCCGCGCAGCGCTCCGTTGTAAATCGAAACGGCGCAGCAGGGAAGCGACTTGCTACTGGCGGCGATGGGCTTAACCCACGGCTTTGCAAATGAGTTCGCGCAGCCAGATATTGCCCTGGTCAGAATGATTTCGCAAATGCCAGAACAGCTTCTGGTCAAAGGTCGGCGCCTTTACAGGCGGCTGGAATACCGCGACCCGATGTTTTTTCGCCGCGACTTCGATAAATCGCTTCGGCGCCGTAAATATGGCGTCAGTGCATTCGACCATGGCCGGCGCGACCGCAAAGCTCGCGAAGCGATATTGAATTTCGCGGCTGAGTCCGCGTTCTGCAAGCACGCGATCGATGACCCCCTTTTCGCCCGGAGGACCGAAGGTCGCCAGCAAATGCGGCCAGCGCACGAAGTCCTCCGCGGTACCGGCGGTTTTTAAGTACGGATGGTTTTTACGCACCATCGACGCGAAGCTCTCTCGATACAGGACTTCTTCTTTAACTCCAGGAACCGGCACCATAGAAACGCCCACCGCGAAATCGATTTCACGTTGCTCCAGCTCGCGCTGAAAGCTCTGAATATTCCAGTTGCGAACGATCAGCCGGACCCGGGGGGCGCGTTTTTTCAGCTCGCTCAGGATCCCTGGAATCCCGGCCAGCGCGAACTGATCGGTCGCCGCCACATAGAACGAACGATCCGAAATGGCGGGATCGAAGCGATCCGGACGAAAGAGCGTCCTTTCGAGATCGTTGAGCCAGCTCGCCAGCGGTGCGGTCAGTCGTTCGGCGCGGGGCGTGAGGATCAGACGCTGGCCGTTGCGCACTACCAGTTCGTCTTCGAAGCTATAGCGCAGCTTGCGAAGCGAATGGCTGATCGCCGACTGGGTCAACCCGAGCCGCCGGGCGGTCACAGTCAGACTGCGCGTTTCGAAAATCATACCCAGCACCCGCAGTAGATTCAGATCCATCGAACGCACGCGCGCCGGTATCTCGCTCTCCTCGATCGGGCCGTCGCCCGCCTGTAATGCTCCATGAATTCTACTCATGCAATCATTAGTACAATTACTCTCTTTCATGTAAATAAGAATCGCGCAAATCGATGGATTCAACGAATCCAGGGCAATTCACTACGGAGGAACGACATGAGTTTGAATATCATGATTACGGGAACGAATAGCGGCTTCGGAAAGCTGATCGTAAATTCGCTGCTGGCGAAGGGTCATACGGTCATCGCAACGATGCGCCAGCCGGAAGGACGCAATCAGGCGGCTGCCGGCGAACTGGCGAAAGCGGGCGCGACGGTCGTCGAAATGGACGTCACGGACGAGGGCAGCATCGCCCGGGGATTGGAGCAGGCGTTACAAAGCCACCCGCGCATCGACGTGTTGATCAACAACGCCGGTCTCGGGGTGATCGGCTGGCAGGAAGGTTTTACGATCGAAAACTTTCAGCGTCTGTTCGACGTGAACGTCTTCGGGGTCCAGCGTATGACGCGGGCGCTTTTACCGCTCATGAAAAAACAGGGCGGCGGAACCCTGATCCAGATTTCGAGTTTGCTGGGACAATTTGTACTGCCGTTTATGGGGCCGTACAACGCGACCAAACACGCCGTCGAGGCGCTGGCGGAAAACTATCGGGTGGAGCTTTCACAATTCGGTATCGAATCGCTGATCGTCCAGCCGGGCGCTTTCGGCACGACCTTCAACGCCAATCTCATGCGGGCCGGCGATCAGGACCGCGTCCAGAGCTACGGCGAAGCGGCCGGCGCTCCAGACCGGCAGCTGGCGGGCTTCGAACAGAACCTGGCCGGTGAAAACGCTCCGAATCCGCAAATGGTCGCGGACGCGATCGCACAGCTGCTGGATAAGCCGCGCGGGGAGCGGCCTTTTCGGACGGTGGTCGACGGCCTGGGAATGGGCCCGCAGATCGAAAATATCAATGCAGCGACAGAATCCGCCATGCGCGGGGTCTACGGCCACATCGGCATGGACGGGCTGCTGCAGCTTCGGTAAGTTAAAGGCCAAACGGGAGTTTCGGTCCATTCAAGCCCGGCGGCCCGCAGGTTGTTTATCAACAGCCTTGAGAGCCGCCGGGCCCAAAATAGCTCTCCGGGCCGCTGCAGGCCCTAAAGTCCGGCGCCGAATTTCCGATAGTACTATTACCATGATTCTCGAAGGCGGATCACAGAATGCGAGCCGGATTCCGGGGCAGTACGCCTACCCGGTCCAGCGCTACCAGTCGAACCCGATTGAATCGGTTTCCGCCATTCGCGGAAATGCGCTCAGCCATCGCCATCCGGTCAACGTCGACTATCGTACGAGCGACACCCGTGGTCCGGCCGAAGCGAATAGCGCGCTGCAGCGCACACGCGAAACCTATCCGCGCAAAGAGCTGTTCCGGCCGGACATGTATGAAGCCCGACGACCGGCCGCGGATTCGCGCGACAGCGCTGCCAGCCTCGCTCGCGATCTCGAGCGTTCCCGCGAGCCCCAGGATTCGTACGCAAACAGTATCTTCCGCGCCCGGTCGGACGTGACCCAGGGCCTCTTCGTCAACCTGCTTGGTTGAATTCCAGCCGCTCTGCAGACGGCGATGCTTTCCGGGCCGCATCCGCATCCGTTGCCGGCGAATCCCCGCAAGGCGCAAAACCCTGCTTTAAAACGAAAAAAGCCGACCGCAGTTTCCCGCGATCGGCTCTCTCCTTTTTATATTCGGTTGGAAGCGGCTTACTGGTTGTTCATGGCGTTCGTCGCCATTTTCAGATAATAACCGTCCACATCATACCAGAACTGACCGCCCCACTGGAAGTTAGTCGCCTGCAGGTGGTCAACCCCGGCCGTGTTCCAGCGCTGCGCCGGTCCGCCTTTCCAGGTGCCCCACTTTTGCGAAGAATAAGGAACGATACCATCGTTCTTACCGCCCTGTCCGTAAATCAGACCGCCCGCCCAGGTTGCCGGAGTCAGCAGGCCCATAATTGGATGCTGAATCAGATCCGGAATGGTGATATAGGAGCCGTACGAATAGTACTTCACTCCGGAAACGTTGGGCGTATTCGCGTTAAAGATGCTCGTGCCGGCGACGGTCAGCGTGTCGGCCATCGCCAGAACGTCTTGCTGATTGTCGCTGAAGATGAGACCCGCGAACACGTCCAGAACGGTTCCAACGAACGGTTCCAGCCAATCGGGGATTATGCCCAGAGCGATGTCGCCGACGGGGCTGCCGCGATGCGGCGTGTTAATGGTGGTGATCGAGCTAACGACGTTGCGCATGCAATAGCCGCTCGCGCCACAGGTGTTGTTAGCGATCATATAGCGACCGTCAAGACCGCCCTGCGAATGTCCGAAATAGTTTACCTTCGAGTAACCGTTCGCCGCCATCCAGTAGGAGATCTGGTCGGCTTGCTGCTGAGCGCGAAGACCCAGGCCCGCCGCCGCGGTTTTGCCCGGAGTCAGAACGGGAGCGCCCTCACTCCGGAGATATTCATCGACGTCGCCCCAGTACTGCAGCAAACCGGCCGCAGGACCGTTGGAATCGTCGAAGCCGAGAATGCCATGACCGAGTACAATCGGATGGCTGCCGCTGAGCGGACCGGAGGAGCTTCCGCCGCCGCCTGCGAAGACGACGCCGGTACTCAGAAGAAACGTGCTTACGAAAATTGTGAAATTCTTAATCATGAACCCTTTCCTGTTTTTTGTATGCGAAGGGTATTGCAATGCCCGTGCCACAGCGCGCAAAACTGCAGATCCAGGCAGCTTTCTTCATGGGAAATTCATAAAGCCCGTGAACCGTCCCGGGCAACATTCCGGAGTACTACGGTGTTTTCCTTATATAGCGGGCTGAGTGCCGCATAAAATAGCACGCTCTCCCGCGCTTCGAATATCGGACTGCACAAATTGCGAGGCAATCCGCACTGAAATAGTGCGATCAGCACCTGTCCAATATGGCTTAACTCCAGGCACCGCCCTGGAGTGGTGCTTCGTGAAGTAAATATGAATGGAAACCGTCTAACTTCAGACAGTACATCGGAAAATCCCGGCAAAAAAATGGATCAGCGACGAATTCTCGCCATCGCGATTCCGATCATGATCTCCAATTTGTCCACGCCCCTGTTGGGTCTTGTGGATACTGGAGTCGTCGGGAGGCTACCGGACCCCGCCTATATCGGCGCCGTCGCCATCGGTTCGCTGATTTTCACGTTCACCTTTTGGGCCTTCGGTTTTTTGCGCATGGGAACGACCGGCCTCACAGCGCAGGCCCTGGGCGCCGACGACCCGACCGAAGTGCGCGCCAATCTCGGACGACCGCTCCTGCTCGCGATGCTGCTGGGCGGGGCCCTGGTTTTGCTCCAGGTTCCGATCCACGACGCCGCCTTTCTCTTTTTGGAAGCGACGCCTTTCGTTGAGCGCCTGGCCGGTGACTACTTCGCTATTCGGATCTGGTCGGCTCCTGCCGCGCTGGCGAATTACGCGATGCTTGGCTGGTTTGTGGGCCTGGGGCGGGGCCGTGTTGCTCTCATCCTGCAGCTGGTGCTGAATCTTACAAATATCTGTCTCGACTTCGTCTTTGTAATCGGTCTGGGCTGGGGTGTCAGTGGCGTGGCTCTCGGGACGGCGATCGCCGAATATTTCGCGGCAGGGGTAGGTCTGAGCATCGCATTCTACACGCTGCGCGAATTTGCAGCCGCGCCGGATTCGAAACTTCGCGTGCTCGATCCGGCCCGCCTCAAGCGCAACCTGCTCGTGAACACGGACATCATGATCCGCTCCCTGGCGCTGCTGGCCGTATTCATCTGGTTCACAGCGCAGGGGGCCCGCTCGGGCGACGTCATCCTGGCCGTGAATTCGATTCTGATGCAGTTCGTGACGCTTTCGGCCTATTTTCTCGACGGCATCGCCTTCGCCACAGAAAGCCTGGTCGGACGCGCGGTCGGCGCAAACTCGCGCGAAGGCGTGCGCGCAACGGTCCGGCAAACCACGCGAATGGCGGTCGCTTTCGCCGCCGTGATTGTCGCCGTCTTCGCGGCGGCCGGGGCGGCGGGAGTGGACGTGCTCAGCGTCCAGCCGGAAGTCCGCCGGGTCGCGCGCGAATTTCTGCCGTGGGCGGTCGTGGCGCCGCTCGCGGGCGTGTGGTGCTTTCAGCTCGACGGCGTCTTTATCGGCGCGACGCGCTCCGCGGATATGCGCAACGCCATGCTGCTTTCGCTGGCGATCTTCGCAGTCGCCTGGTATGCGCTGGCCCCCTTCGGCAATCACGGACTGTGGGCGGCGCTGTTTGTGCATTACGCCGCGCGAACGGGAACGCTGCTGATGTATTATCCGCGGCTCCTGCGAAGCATAGCCAACCGCTCCGACCCTACTCGATAGTTGGATAGCGCCGCCGCCGCGAAATTGAAGTGACACCGCAGATACCGGCGCGTCAAATCCTGTATATGAGCGCCATTACACCCACAAAAGATCAATTCAAGGCCCTGCTGAAGCTTCCGAAAGATCAGCCCGTCGCCATGGTCAATCTGTTGAAATTCAAAGAGGTCGCGGACGGCGGCCAGGAAAGCGGCGCGGAAGCCTACGCCCGCTATATGCAAAACGTCGCACCCCTGATCGCGCGCGAAGGCGGACGGGTAATCTGGGCCGGCGAAGCGCGCACGCTCTTTATCGGCTCGCACGATAGCGACGACTGGGATCGGGTGCTGATCGTCGAGTATCCCACACCGCGGGCCTTCGTGCGCATGAATACTTCGGCCGATTACGAAGCGATCCATCATGACCGCGAAGCCGGCCTCGAACGCACAGTGCTGGTCGTAAGCGAAAGCCTGCCGTTGCAGCAATAGCGCGCCGGCTTCCGCGAAATCTGTACGAATTTATCATCACTAACAACAATTTCATCAGAATATGAATTGACTCCCAATTCGCGCTGTGCTTAAGCTGCGCCCATGTTTTATGAGCGAAGCGTTAAGTTCATATTGTTAACTTTTTTTGGTCTCGGCTTAATCACGACCGGCGCCTGTTCGAACGAACGCGTCGGCGCAGATTCGCGAGCGCAAGCTGCGTTGCTCGCGGAGAAATCAACTACCGTCGTGAATTCGCGGCTCGTGGCCGTAACCGCGACCCTCAAAGACTCCCACGCGGGCTTGCTCGCCGGACGTCGCTTCGTATTACAGAGCGATGACGGCAAACACATTCGCAGCCTGACCGATGCACGCGGCGCCCTATCCCTGCGGCTCAGTCCGAATGCGAACTATATACTGCAGCCGGCAGCCCGCGGAACATCCGGCGATGGCAGCGACGTTTTCCTGAAACTCAGAGTCGATTCCACAGGGCAGGTGACCGTAACCGAATCTCGCAGGCTCTTTGCAAGCGATCTGCAATCGGAGTCTTTCGGCCCCACGGAGCAGGACCCGAACGCCGCGAAATTTCAATCGGCGCGATTCGGCGAAAGCGTTTTTGCACCGTAGTCCCCGGCTCTCCGGGACAACAGTTATTCACCCAAGACCAATAAGAATCCAAAGAGGAAATACGATGAATCACGAATCGATGCAAGACCAACTACAGGCCTTGCAAAACAAAATCGCAAGACTGGAACGAGAATCCGCGAAAGCCCCGCCCCGCAAAAAACAATCGCGGCTCGCGCGCATCGCCATCGCCGCCGCGATGTTTCTCATTCCCGTCGTCGCATTCGGGGTGACGATCACCAAACCCTACACTTTTGTAAGCGGACAGCCGATCTCGGCTTCCGAGCTAAACGCGAATTTCGATACTGTGTATGACCGCGTGAACGAGCTGGGAATGTATAAGGTGAAAGTCGGCTCAACGGTCTATGGCGACGTGTTGGCCGTGGCTTCTGGCAAGCAGGCGTATTTCATCACGGAAGAAGGCTACGTCTCTCTCGCGGGGGAGACCGCACAGAACACCATAATCTTCGGTGTTCCGAATGGGTACACGTATCACAATCTATCGGACTGCTCCGATACCGGAGTGCTTACGTTCCCGGCCACGAAAACGGTTCTGAACATCGGCGTCCATCCGACCGTAAACCTTGTATACGGAACCGGAACGCTCCCAACCTCCGTTCCCGGTTATCTGAAGTCCTTTGGCAATTGTTTTCCGAACGCGAGTGCGGGAACGCAAACCACCGCTGATTTCACGACTTTCGCTGCCAACGACGAAAGCATAACCGGCGTCCCCAACTCGGCCACCGGCGCCTTCTCCATCGTGCTCGAATAACTCGAACACCCTCATAAATGAAACGCCCGCGCATTCGTAATGAATACGCGGGCGTTTTGTTCTTCCGCTGAACTAAGCTGAACTGATCGCTCCGACGATCGCCTCTTCGAATATCAGTTCAGAGCTTCGAGATACGCGACTTCCGGCCGCACGCCGACGATTTGCTGTTCGAGCTTGCCGTTGCGAAAGAGCAGTACGGTCGGAATCGCGGTGATGCCGTACTGTTGCGCGACCTGCGGATTCTCGTCCACATTCAGCTTGTAGACCTTCGCGCGTCCTTCGGTTTTCTGGCCCACGTTTTCAATCACGGGACCGAGCATGCGACAGGGTCCGCACCACTCCGCCCAGAAATCGACCAGCACCGGCACGTCGCTTTCAATCACGTCTTTTTGAAAGGTTCCGTCTGTCGTAATATTCGCCATTAATCTGTCCTCCGATCACGGCAGCGTTCCGGCCAGTTCCAGGCCGCCAATGCCGTTTCATACTATACCCTCTATGGTATGATTGCAGCGTATTATTAAGACCCGGTCGCCGCCCGGGAGTTACGCTTTTTTTTACCGCTTCGAACAGAGGTGACCTCGCGGGGAGCCGACGACGATTCTACAGAGCGAGACGATATTCGCCCGGCAGAAGACGACGGAGCGAGTTCCGCGGCCATGGCGCCCACCGCAGCCAGAGCAGCCCGGCGATCTTCGTCCCAGGCGTGGCCGCAGCTGATCCGGATGCACGAACGAAAACGATCGCTATTGGAGAACGCGAGCCCCGGCATCAGACTGATGCCGTTTTCCAGCGCACGATTGTACAGCCGATGGCTGTCGGTGCCGGCGGGAAGTTCAATCCACAGTACGAAACCGCCGCGCGGCCGGGTCACTCCCGTACCCTCCGGAAAGCTGTCGCCAATTACACTGACCGCCGTATTGATCCGTTCGCGCAGGCTTTCGCGCATGCGCCCGAGATGTCGTTCGTACTGACCGGCCCGCAGAAATTCCGCAAGCGCTATCTGACAGGGAGCGTTCGTCGCGACTGTATTCATGAACTTGATCTGCTCGACTCTTTCGTAGAAACGACCGGGCGCGATATATCCGACGCGATAGCCCGGCGCGACGGTTTTGGAGAACGACGAACAGAGCAGCACGAGACCGTTACGATCAAACGACTTCGCGGTCCGGGGTCGGGTTTCGCCGAGATGCAGATCGCCGTAAATATCGTCCTCGATGAGGGGCACTTCATATTGCGCGAGCATTTCGACGATTCGTGATTTGCTTTCGTCGGGCATCAGACTGCCGAGCGGATTATTGAAATTCGGCGCCAGCAGGCACGCGTCGATTTTACGACGCTTGAGCACGCGCTCCAGATCTTCGGGCAGCACTCCCCGTGCGGGGTCCGTCGGCAGCTCCAGCGCCTGCATACCCAGGCCGGCGATCGTCATCAGAATCCCGTAGTAGGCAGGCGATTCGATGGCGATTACGGCACCGGGTTTCGCGACGGCCCGCAAAGCAAGATTCAATGCTTCCATGCATCCGGTCGTAATTACAAAATCGTCGGGCCCCAGACGACAGCCCCAATCGAGCGATCGCCGGCTGAGTTGCGTACGAAGTTCGGGATTGCCGGGCGGCAAATCGTAGTGAATCCCGCTGTCGTCGACGCGCCGGCTGATGGCGGCCATGATGCGCTGTAGCTGGCGAACGGGCAGCAGATCCGACGCGGGAATCGCGGCGGCGAAGGGCACGTAATCTCCACTGCGCGTGGTTTTTAACAAATCCGAAACGGTATCGGCGATGGCGACGTAGGCCGGGCGCGGAGACGGCCGGCTGGGACCGGGTTCCGGCAGCGGCTGGCTCAAATCAGCTCGCACGAAATAACCCGACTGCGGCCGCGCCTCGACGACCCCTTCCTGTTCCAAGAGCTCGTAGGCGTGCAGAATCGTGGTGATGCTGGCGTTTTCCTGACGGCTCAGCTTGCGAACCGAGGGCAGGCGCGTACCGGGCGCCAGGCGGCCGGTGCGAATATGATCGGCCAGCTTGCGCGCGACGCTGCGATAACGAAATCGATGCGAAGACATGCACGCAATCCGATTCCACAACTGTTATCATAGCAAGCCCATTTTATTACAACTGTTATGGGAACAATCGCCGGGACTGTGTCTTTTTTTCTGCTATGCGTCGGGTTAGCTAAGGGCAGTCGATCGTTATGAAAGCGAATACCTCTGCAAATGATTCCGGCGCTCCGCGTTTCGAATTCTGGTTCGAATTCGCGAGCACCTATAGCTACCTCTCCGCCGCACGCATCGCCGACCTGGCGAAGCATCGCGGCGTGACGGTTGAGTATCGCCCTTTTTTGCTTGGACCCATCTTCCAGGCACAGGGTTGGAACGATTCCCCGTTCAATATTTATCCAGCGAAGGGCCGCTATATGTGGCGCGATCTGGAACGCAAATGCGCGGGCTACGGGATTCCGTACAGCCGGCCGACCGACTTTCCACGCAACGGTTTGCGCGCGGCGCGGATCGCGACCGCGTTGGTGGAACGGGCGGAGACCGCCGACTACGTGGCTCCTTTCGTCCGCGCCGTGTACGCCGCGAATTTCGCTCATGATCACAATATCGCCGAAGAGAGCGTGCTGAAAGAAATCCTCGAAACCCTCTCCCCGGATGTGAGCGACGCCGGCGGAGAGCCCATCGACCCGGCCGCGATTCTCGCGCTGTCGAAATCGAAGGATATCAAAGACCGCCTGCGTGAACGCACGACCCGCGCGGGCGACCAGGGAATCTTCGGTGCGCCGTCGTTTGTGATCAGCACCGGGGATGCAAACAACACTGAACTCTTCTGGGGCGACGACCGCCTGGAAGACGCTTTCGATTTTTATCAAAAGACCAGGCCGAACTAATCGGCAGGAGCTCCGACCATGCAATTCGCCGCACGCACGCAACAGATCCAGACATCGCATATTCGCGAAATCCTGAAGGTAGCCGCCGACCCGGCTATGATTTCGTTCGCGGGCGGTCTGCCGAATCCGGCGCTCTTTCCGGTAGAAGAGATCGCACAGGCGAGCGCCGCGGTTTTTTGCGAAGACGGTCAGAGCGCGCTGCAGTACGCGAATTCGGAGGGGCTGCCGGCCCTGCGCGAATGGATCAGCACACGCTATCGCCGCTTTCACGATCTGCATATTCCGCCGGAGGAAATTCTGATCACGAGCGGTTCGCAGCAGGCTCTCGATCTGCTCGGCAAAGTCCTGATCGATCCCGGCCGGCCGGTGATCGTCGAAGAACCGGCCTACCTGGGCGCGCTTCAGGCCTTCGCGATGTACGAAGCGCGCTTTCAACACGTGCCGCTGCAAGACGACGGAGTCGATGTAGACGCACTCGAAAGAACCTTGCATCGACTGGCCGGCGAATGCCGGGGCTCGAACGGACGCACGGGCGCGGGCTCCGGCGGCTCGACTGATTCTGCAAATAGCGCGCTCTATTATTCGACGCCTGATTTTCAGAATCCGGCCGGCGTCACCTGCAGCGCCGCGAAACGCGAGCGACTGGCAGGTCTCGCCGATCGCCTGACTATAATAGAGGACAATCCCTACGGAGAATTGGTCTACGACGATGCGGACCCGCGCCCGCCGCTGCTGCGCTCGCTGGACGATCGAGTGATTCTCTTGGGCAGCTTTTCGAAAATCGTTTCGCCGGGGATACGGCTGGGCTGGATCTGCGTAAAGAACGCGGCCCTGTATGATCGTCTGGTCATCGCACGCCAGGCCGCGGATCTGCACACCAGCAGTCTGACGCAAATGATTCTGGCGCGCTATCTGGCCGATAACGATCTTGATTTGCATATTCAAGAGCTTCGCCGCGTCTACCGCCAGAATCGCGACTGTATGCTCGACGCCCTCGCGAGTGAATTTCCAGACGGAGCGCTGCGTATGATCCGACCGGGAGGCGGAATGTTTCTGTGGTGCCGCCTCGGCCATCAAAAGGTATCCGCAGAGGCGCTCTTTCATGAAGCGATGCGTGAAAACGTGCTCTTCGTTCCAGGCGGCGCCTTTTATCCGACAGGCGAAATGCGCGAGCACGCCGGCGATCGACATCTGCGCCTGAATTTTTCGAACGCGTCTCCGCAGAGCATACGCGAAGGCGTTCGCAGACTCGCCCGCGCCTACGAACGCTGCGTCGTCCGATCCACGAATTCGGTCGCGTCGGGAGCGATTCTATGAGCGCAGAGATCCGCAGCTTTCAATATTATACGGCTGATGTTTTCAGCGCACGAATCTTCGGCGGTAATCCGCTGGCGGTCGTGCTCGACGCCGACGATCTGGACACACCCACGATGCAACGCATCGCGCGCGAATTCAACTATTCGGAAACGACCTTTGTCCGCACGCCTGCACGGGATGCCCGGGACGGCGAAGCTCCGCGTTTCGCCGTGCGTATCTTTACACCGCAGCGTGAGCTGCCCTTCGCCGGACACCCGACCATCGGCACGGCGGCCGTACTTGCGCACTGCGATCGCACGAAAGCGAGCGCCGCAATCGAAGATGACCAGCTCAATGCCGACCTGATTCTGGAGGAAGGCGTCGGCGATGTGGCGGTCTGGCTGGGCGGCGATCGCGATGCGAACAAAAACGACAACGATACTTCAGCAAAGAACGATAGCGCCGTATGCTTCGCCCGCCTGGAAGCCGCGGCGCCCCTGAGCTTCAGCCCGGAAACCGAAGCGGATCCGAAAACTCTGGCGGGGGTGCTTTCGCTGGAACCTGAAGACATCGGCACCCGGGACGCGGCCGGCAACGAGTATCTTCCCCGCGGCGCCAGCACCGGTATTCCTTCGCTAAATGTACCCGTGCGCGATCGCGAAGCGCTCGCCCGGGCTCGCATTCGACCGGATCTCTGGGAACGGGACTTAAAAGGCACCTGGGCGCCGGATCCTTATCTGTTTTGTTTCGCAGACGGCATCGTTTACGCGCGCAAATTCGCGCTGACTGCCGGTATCGGCGAAGACCCCGCGACCGGTTCCGCCGCAACGACCCTGGCAGGGTATCTCGCGCAGTACGATCCGGCCGTGCGCAGCGCGACGAGCGGCAGCTTCGACTGGGAAATTCAACAGGGCATCGAGATGGGTCGGCCTTCCGTCTTGCACGCCCGGGCAACCAAAGGCAACGGCGCGATTCAAAGCCTGGGCGTCGGCGGCGATTCGGTGATCGTTTGCGAGGGCGTTCTCCGGGTGCCCCTCTAAGCGCGCAGATTCATTCTCACGCCCGCCAAAATAGAGGGAGTGCTTGCGTTATATTGCGCGCGGTGAGATGCCGATGATTGCTGGTATACGCATCATCTGCGGTTCGCGCGTGAATCTATCGCCGTCTCATATACGTGGAAGCGCTCTGGCGGCGCTCTTATGTCTCCAGCTGTCGCTCGGCGCTGGCTGCCGGGAGATCTATGGCCTGATCTTTCATTCGATGGGCGAACCGGATCCCTGCGACGCGGGAGTGAACGTGTATCGCGGCGATACGCATTTCATTGAGCGCGATTTTTTGCTCGAAGACGGAACGATCGACTATCAGAAATGGGTTTCGATTACCGACCCCGCTCTGTCGCCCTGCGATCCGTTGAACAATCGCGTGCCGGACACGGCGCCGGCGACGAACCCCGTAACCGGGAACCCGCCTCTGGAAACATCGCCGTCGCAGCCAGGCGGGGAGCAATCGCCGGAATCCGACGCCGAAGCCGACCTCTAGATTGGAACGGCGGGCGCTGCTGCAGCGCCGTTTTACGTTTTACGCTCTCCACCCGACCAAATTCCATGTCTCATTATGGCGCTGGAACTGGATTCGAAATACGATCATAAGTCGGTGGAAAAGAAATGGCTCCAGGTCTGGGAAGACGCGGACGCCTTTCGGCCGGAGTACGCCGCTGAAGAACGCCCCGCTGCCGGCGACAATCCATTCAGCATCGTCATTCCGCCGCCAAACGTCACCGGCGATCTGCACGTCGGCCACGCGCTCGACCAGACCGTGCAGGACGTGCTCACCCGCGCTGCACGCAAGCAGGGCCAAAGCGCGCTCTGGCTGCCGGGTATGGATCACGCCGGCATCGCCGTACAGGTCCGCGTCGAAAAAAATCTGCAGGCCGAAGGCACGAATCGTCACGAACTCGGTCGCGAAAAATTCCTGGAAAAAGTCTGGGAATGGAAACACCAATCCGGCGGCGCGATCAAAGGCCAGCAGCGGCTGATGGGGTTCTCCCTGGATTGGAGCCGCGAGCGTTTTACGATGGACGAAGGCCTCTCGAAGGCCGTGCGCAAAGTCTTCGTCGAGCTGTACAACGAAGGCCTGATCTATCGCGATACGCGGATGGTCAACTGGGACCCGGTCGCGCACACGGTGCTTTCGGATCTCGAAGTCGAATACGACGACAATTATAAAGGCGAGCTGTATTCGTTCGCCTATCCGTTGAGCGAAGCCATTCAAAGCGACGCCGGCGAAGTCACCGAGATTGTCGTGGCTACGACTCGTCCCGAAACCATGCTGGGCGACACCGCCATCGCCGTGCATCCCGAAGATCCGCGCTTCAAAGCGTTGATCGGCAAATCGGTCCAGCATCCGCTCCTGCCCGACCGCAAGATTCCGATCATCGGCGATGAAATCCTGGTCGATATGGAGTTCGGTACGGGGGCCGTAAAAGTTACGCCGGCCCACGACATGAACGACTACGAAACCGGCAAGCGTCATGATTTAGAGTTTATTACGATCTTCGACGAATCGGCGCGCATCAATGACAACGGCGGCAAATTCGCCGGCATGGATCGCTACGAAGCGCGCAAGGCGATCAAACACGCGCTCGCCGACCGCGGCCTCGAACGCGGCGCGAAAGATCATATGATGTCCGTCGGAAAATCCCAGCGCTCCGGCGCGGTCGTCGAGCCGATCGTATCGACGCAGTGGTTTGTAAAAGCGAAAATACTCGCCGAACCGGCGATCAAAGCCGTGGAAAGCGGCGAAGTCGAATTCGTTCCCAAAACCTGGGAGAACACCTATTTCCATTGGATGCGCGAGATCCGCGACTGGTGTATTTCGCGCCAGCTGTGGTGGGGCCATCGCATTCCAGCGTGGTACGGTCCGGACGGACACCTGTTCGTCGCGGACAATGCAGACGAAGCCGGAGCAGCAGCCGAAAAGCACTACGGGAAAGCCGTCGAGTTAAGCCAGGACGAAGACGTGCTGGACACCTGGTTCAGCTCCGGTCTCTGGCCGTTCTCGACAATGGGCTGGCCGGAGCAGACCGAAGATCTCGAACGTTATTATCCCACAAGCGTGCTGGTCACCGCCTACGATATCATCTTCTTCTGGGTGGCGCGTATGATGATGCTCGGTTTGCATTTCATGAAGCAGCCGCCCTTCAAGCAGATCTATATTCACGGTCTGCTGCGTGATGAAAACGGACAGAAGATGTCCAAAACCAAAGGCAACGTCGTCGATCCTTTAGGAGCAGTCGAAAAGTACGGCGCGGACGCCTTTCGCTTTTTCCTGATGGCTACCCTGGCCGAAGGCAAGGACTCGTCGTACTCGGAGCAGCGGCTGAAAGGTTATCAGAATTTCGCGAATAAGATCTGGAATTCCAGCCGCTTCGTTTTAATGAATCTTCCCGAAGATTTTCAGCCGCAGCCGGAGAAGCTGCTGGCCTTCGCGGATAGCGCGCAGGCGTCCGGATTTCAACTGGAAGCGGAAGACTGGTGGATCCTTGCGGAGCTGCGCGAAACGATTGAGGAAACCGAACGCACCCTGGGCGAATACAAATTTCACATCGCCACGGACCGCGTTTATACTTTTGTCTGGCGCCTGTTTTGCGACTGGTACATTGAATTTATCAAGCCGCGCATATTCGGCAAAGCTGGCGAAGACTCCGCCGAGGCCGCGCGCCAGACCGTGTTTTACGTACTACGCAGTATGCTGGGCCTCTTGAATCCATTCATGCCGTTTCTGACAGAAGAGCTGTACGAATATCTCGGCAATTTTCAGAAGCCGCAAACGAAAAACGATAAGCTGCTAATCAGCGCCGATTGGCCGCAAACTCCGGCTCTGCCCGAAGCGGGCCAGGGTCCCGCGAAGGCGTTGCGGCTTTTACAAGAAGTGATCAACGGCACCCGCACCATCCGATCGGAAATGGGCATCGCTCCGGATCGCAAAGTCAGGATCGTCATTCGCACCGAAGACAAAGGGCTGGCGGAAGTCGCTCGCGATAAAGCCCTGGCCATCGAACGCCTGGCGAAGACCGAAGAGATTCGAGTGGAGTCCGCCTACGAAAGCGGTAAATTCGACGCCATGGAAACCTTTAGCGAAGGCGAAGTCTATTTGCCGCTTGAAGGCGTACTGGACATCGAAAAAGAAACCAAACGATTGCAGGGCGAGCTGAAGAAACTGAGCGGGGTCAAAACCGGTATCGACAAGAAATTAGCGAGCGACGGTTTCCGGGCCAACGCGCCCCCGGAAGTCGTTGAAAAAGAAAAACAAAAGCTCGCAGAAATCGACGACAAACTCGCGGCCATTCAGGCAGCCCTCAAACGCTTCGGGGCTTGAGTTTATTCGAAAGCTTCGGCGCTTGATTAGAATCGAACGCTGCGAGGCCTGATTGCAAAACCTACCCCTTTAAGAGCGGGTCTGATCCAAATCCAGACTGCAAAATCATAAGACGGGGCTATGATTCCGGCCATGCGCTGGAAGCTTACGATCCGCAGGCGGCTGGCGGCATTGTGCGCGGGCATTGTGCTGTCCTCGAACGCGGCCTGCCTGGCCGTGGAGATTGCGCCTACGGACTGGACGGACGGGTCGCGAATCCTGCTGTTATTAGCTCTCCTGAATCAGTGCGATCTGGACTGGCGCCGGGTGGGTCCCGAACACTGGCCCTGTTATCAGCGCGAACTCGCACGAGCCGCGGCTTCCGGCGCCGCAGCGGCTCCGAGCATCCGGGTCTCTGGAAATTTTCCCGGGTTTCAGAAATGGGCTGGATCCGTTCTGGCGCCTAACGGCTACATTTACCTGATTCCGTACACATCGCCGTCAGTCTTGAAAATCGACCCCGAAACAGAAGTATCCAGCGCGCTCCCGGGGCCTGCGCTGACCGGGACCGCGAAATGGGTCGGAGGCGTTCTCGCTCACAACGGTAAGATTTACGCCATTCCGGACCGTTCCAATACGATTCTGGAGATCGATCCGGAGACCGATCGGTATTCGACCTTTGGCAGCGTGGGGACCAGTTTTTTTAAATGGTCTGGAGGAGTCGTGGCCCCGAGCGGAAAAATTTACGCAGCCCCGAACGATCTAAGTTCTATTCTCGAAATTGACCCGGAGGCCCGCACTGCGACCACATTTCCAGCGATCACCAACCGTTACGAGGGCTGCTTGCTGGGCGCGGACGGCCTGATCTACTGCGTGCCCCACAGTGCAGCGCGATTCTTACGGATCGATCCTGCAAGCAGGGCCATGAGTTTTGCAGGGGCCCCGATCCCCGGTTTTGGACAATACGCGGGAGGCGCTCTTGACGAGCTGGGTAATATGTATCTGTCACCATTTGACCGGGGAGAGGTGGTCGCGTTTGATCCAGCGAACGAAACGCTCCGCAGCATCGGCACCTTTTCTGTGACCGGCAACGAATACCGGGGCATGGTCCGGGCTCCCGATGGTTTATTCTACCCTGTTCCATATGTACGAAATGAGATCATGCAAATTACACCGGGGACAGTGGGCATCTCCTTTCTGGGGGCCACGCCACTTACTGGAGGGTCCAAGTGGCGTGGCGGAACGCTCGCTCCCAACGGTAAGATCTTTATGACGCCGTATTCCGCTACCAGCCTGATGATCATCGATACGAATGCCCGCGCATCCCTCGATATCAATGTGCTGCTTTCGTCGTATTTTAACAAGTTCTGAATCCAGAATCCGCAGACACTTGAGTTGTGAGTCGGTCCGTCACACTACCGCTCAATCACCGCGCGGATCCGCGTCGTGTTCAGTTCCGGCGCCAGGCGTAATAAACAACATGCGGCCGGGCTTTACCGGGCGCACGGTGTGCCAGATCCCCCGCGGAATGACGACGAACTCGCCCACGGTCGTCAGCCGCAGCGATTCGTCGGCCTGCGTTCTGCGCAGGATCAATTCGATCTCACCCGACAGCAGCATCACAATTTCGTCGCCCGCGGGGTGACGCTCCCAATGCGACCAGGCTTCCGTACAATCGAAGGCGGCGACCAGTGCATGTCCTTTGAACTTATCGTAGTCGCGATCGAACGCCGCGAACATCTCGGGAGAATTTTGAAGCGTATCGACGAATAGATCGGGCTTCAGAATCGCAACTGTGTCTTCGATGTTGTTGATAGCAACCATAGTCTCACTCCTGCGTACATTCGATTGGACATCGAGCGAAAAACGGGATCCAGCAAATATCCAACGCCGCCTGGATGACGGCTTTCTTCGTTGACCAGGCGCGTCAGGCAGGCGGCCTGTCCTGCATGAATATTCTCCTGCTCGGCGGCGGCGGTCGCGAACACGCTCTCTTCTGGAAGCTCTCGCAGAGTCCGAAGCTCACCATGCTCAAAGTGTTTCCGGGCAACGGCGGCTTTCCCGAAGATGCGATCGTACCGGCGAACGCGGGCCTGAACCTGGATAAGCTTTCCACAGTCGTGGATTATGTGCGTGCCGAAAAATTCGACCTGGTTGTGGTCGGGCCGGAGCAGCCGCTCGTCGACGGCATCGCCGACGCGCTCGACGGAGTGTGTCCGGTTTTCGGTCCCGTGAAAGCCGCAGCGCGTCTGGAAGGCTCCAAAGACTTCAGCAAAGATTTTATGGACCGCCACGGAATTCCCACAGCGCGCTCGAAAACCTTCACCGAATTGAAACCGGCGCTCGAATATCTGAATGCCATGCAGGCGCCGATCGTAATCAAAGCCGACGGGCTGGCGGCCGGCAAAGGCGTGGCGGTCTGTCCGGATCTGGCCTCGGCCGAAGAGGCGCTCCGGGACCGGCTGGAACGCGATGTTTTCGGCAGCGCAGGGCACACTGTTTTAATAGAAGAATTCATGGCGGGCGAGGAAACCTCGGTCTTCGCCATCTGCGACGGCGAGCGCGCGGTGCCCTTTCTGGCCTCCCAGGACCACAAACGAGCCTACGACGGCGACCAGGGACCGAACACCGGCGGCATGGGCGCCTACCTGCCGGTCCCCTTTGTCGACGAAAAACTGATGCAGCAGGTCCAGACTGAGGTACTGGACCGGGCGATGGCCGGCATGCAGGCCGACGGCAGCCCCTATCGCGGCCTGCTGTATGCCGGTCTGATGGTCAAAGACGGAAACTCACGGGTCGTGGAGTTCAATGTCCGCTTCGGGGACCCCGAAACCCAGGCTCTGATGCGCTTATTGGACGAGGATCTGCTGGAGCTGATGGCTGCAGCGGCCTCGGGCAGCCTCCCGGACCGCCCCCTGCGCATCCGGCCGGGAGCGGCCCTGGTGGTGGTTGTGGCGGCGGAGGGTTATCCGGGGTCCTATAAGAAGGATATTGCCCTAAAAAATATTGACAATGATGAAGGTGACATAATCTTTTTCCACGCTGGAACCCGCCGCGCCGGGGACCAGCTTCTGAGCACCGGAGGCCGCGTGCTGGGCGTGACTGCCACGGGCCCGGACCTGCGTGCCGCTCGAAAAGCCGTCTACGATCGACTCAAAAACATCGAAGCGGACGGCGTTTTCTACCGACAGGATATAGGGGAGAAAGCGTTGTGATTGAGACATGCCTTTCGGAGCTCTACAGCGTCCTGCCGGACGCCGAACTGCGGCGGATTCAGAAAACCCTCAAGATCATCGTCAGCCGCGGGCTCGACCGCGACCGGCTGCGCCGGGTTGTGCGCGAAGGCTATAGCCGGCTGGGGCAGCCTTTCGAAGTGCTGGAACGACAGGGCATCGGCGAAACCTTTCTCAAGCTGCTGGATCGCTTCGGAGTCCTCCCCGCCGATCAGATGAGCGACGCCGAGAAAGCGGATCTGCTCAAAAACCCCTATACCATCTGGCCGGACGAACGGCACTGTGTGCTGAGCGGGGAAGCCCTGGAGTTGCTCGCTCAGGAATCGATCTTTCGCAAACGCAATTATCTGTATGGCGAACTCACGCGCTTATCCGTGAAAGAACGCCGCGCCTGGTATCGCTGGCTGGGTCTTGAGTGTTCCGTGCGTTCGGAAAAGGATCGCTGCCATCAAATCTATCTGCACCTGGCCGGGGAACGGCGTAGATCGGATGCGCCGCCCGCGCCGCGAGAACGGGAGTTTCCGGAATTTCTCGATCAGGTCTTCCCGAACGACCCGCTCAAATCCCCCGTCGCCTGGTTTTATCGCGACATCCTGCCACTCTACCAGGCGCTCGCCGACGCCGAAAAACAGCTCAAAGCCCTCCAGCCCGGAACCCGCGGCTACCGCGACCGGAAACTCAAATTGGATGTGATCGACGCCTTCAAAAGCGGCGCGCTGATCGCGCGAGCAGTTCCGCCGGTCTTCGGCGAAGCGACCCGCTACCGTCTGATGTGGACCCGTGAAGCGATTCCCGCAGCAGCCGGACGGGAAAGCGCTCCCGAGGAATTGCCGCCGATTCTGGCCGCCCGTCGCCAGGGCGAAGCGCGGCAGGAAGTCCTGTTCTAAAAGCAGGCGGTACTCCGTTTCGCCGGCGGGACCTCCCGCACGCCCGCCGATAAGCGGACTCTCCGGCTCCATAAAAAATCCCGATTCGCGGTCACACCGGTTCCTTTTTGGGATCATAGTTCCTGAACGATCGATATCTCGATCGCACTCAATGGAGGAACCTGAATGTCCCGAACAAAAATTCTCGTTACGGCGGCCAACGGCCACACCGGATTTCCCGCAGCCCGGGAATTGCTGGATCTCGGTTTTGAAGTGCGTGCGATGGTCCGCAATCCCGACGCCGCAAATGCTCGCGAACTGGCCCGACGCGGCGCCGAAATCTTCGTGGGCGATATGGACGACGTGCGCGACTATCGCGCGGCGCTGCAGGGAGTGCGGCGCGCGTATTTCTGCGCTCCGCTGGATCGCAATATGTTGTTTAAGACGGTGGCCTTCGTAGTGGCCGCCGAAGAAGCGCGGCTGGAACACGTGGTGTATATGTCGCAGTGGTTGCTGATGCAGGATCATCACGCGCTGAATACAAAAGAACAATGGCTCGCCGACCGCGTCATTCAGATGCACGAGCATGTGGCCTATAGTTTTGTGATCCCCGGCATCTTCGCTTTTCCCTATTTTTTCACTATAGAAATGGTCGCACAACTCGGGATCATGCCGACCCGCGTAAAGGGCCCCGGATTGAATCCGATTCCTTCCGAAGACGATATGGGCCGCGTGGTCGCGCATATTCTCAAAGATCCCGACAAACACGCGGGACGGACCTATCGCCCGACCGGTCCGAAAATCTTGTCTCAGAACGACGTGGCGCAAACCTTCGCGCGCATTCTGAAACGCCCGGTGAGAATCATGCATATCGACGAACGCATGTTATTGAAATCGCTCAAAGCGATGGGCTATCGCCAGTACGATTACGCGAATATTCGATATTATATGCAGGACCTCGAAGACAACGCCTTCGCCGCCGGCGGCGTGACCGATGTCGTCGAATCGATTAGCGGTCGAGCGCCCGAGGATTTCGAAACCATCGCGCGGCGCTATCTGGCGGATATGCCGGAGGCCCGGCGCAGTTTCCGAAATAAATTGCGAGCTCTCGGAAATTTCGCGCGCATACTGCTGACCCCGGCGCCGAATATGGAAGCCTACGAACGACGCCAGCAGTTTCCAGGATTCTTGAACGGCATGCGTTATTCGCGCGATAGCCCGGAATGGGAACGTTCCCGGCGACACGGAGGCTATCGTGAAGCCGGCTGATCCGCTATCGGCGGATTACGATGACGCCGAAGACCGGCGACTGGCCCGGGCCGCCGTGGACGATTCCGACACGCAGGCTCTGGCCGCGCTACTGGAACGCCACCGGCCGTTCATCTTTAACGTTGCAGCGCGCATGGTGCTCAATATCGAAGACGCGGAAGACGTAACCCAGGAGGTGCTGCTGAAGCTCGTGACCAACCTGGCGGCGTTTCGCGGCGATAGCGGACTGCGCACCTGGATCTATCGCATCACCTTCAATCATGTATTGAAGATGAAACAGCGTCGTCGCGAGATTCTGATTACCGGCTTTGATCGCTTCGGCTCCGCGCTGGAAGCGATACCGTCGCACGAACCCGGGCCCGAAGAAAGCGTTGTTTCGCGCGAAGCCCGGGAGGAAGCCCGCATCACCTGTACGACGGCGATGCTGCTCTGCTTGAACCGCGAGCAACGGCTCGCCTGGATTCTGGGACGGGTTTTCGCCATCGATCACAATCTGGGCGCGGAATTACTGGAGATTTCGGCGGCGGCGTTTCGCAAGCGCCTTTCGCGGGCGGACCGCGATCTCAAAGCCTTTATGGACGCGCGCTGCGGCCTGGTCGATCCGAACAATCCCTGTCGTTGCGCGAAAAAGACCCGCGGTTTTATCGAGGCAGGCTGGGTCGATCCGCAGCGTCTTCAATTTTCTCGACACCGTACGCGAACAGTCCGTGAACTGGCCGGCGCGCGGGCCGATCGCCTGGGCGAGGCAAGCCAGCGCTACGCGAGCCTGTACCACGAACAGCCCGCGTACACGCCGGACGGTCCGGCGCCGGAAGAGTGGCTGCGAAATCTACTGGGATCGCGGGAAATGCGGGAGCTGTTCGAACTCGGTTCGTGACCGTCGCCATCGGGCTACAGCGCCGGCAGATCGTGCGGCAGACGAAGTCGCGCATAGCGGCGAATGCGCTTTTGTTCAAACCAGCCGGCTTTGACCGCCAGCGCGTACTGAAAGGCCTGCTGCGAAGGAAAGGTCTCCGGACCACGCTCGCCGAACGAAGGGTCGCCGGCACTGTCCTCGACGGCATCTTCTTCTGGCAGGCGTCCGCCGTTCGCGGCAAGCGTCCGTACTTCCAGCAGGCGGCCGTCCGCGCCGAAATAGGCGATGTCCAGAGCGAAGAAAACGTCCCGCGTATAAAATGCCCGCCGCTCCTCGTCGGGAAATACGAACAGCATTCCGCACGTATCGCATAGCTCGGAGCGATATTTCAAACCCCGTTCGCGGTCTTCCGGAGTGCGGGCGGTTTCCACGTCCAGCGCATGCCCGTCCACGGCGATGCGAATCACTTCACGCGGACGGGCGCCGGACGAGCCCGGAATCGCCGCCGCAAAGACGACCGAAAGCGCGAAAGCGGCCAGCGCGCTTCGCCGTGATGTCCCGCGCGGTCGAATGCGGCGAAACGCGAATCGCGCGCTATTCGACATACGGCTGCGCGGCTTTAGCAGCCGCCGCCCACGAAGCGCAGATTGATTTCGCCGCGTTTGACGCTGTCGACTTTCATCGACTTACAGTTGAAACGCAGGGCCGAAAACATCTGGGGATTGTCGCCATAAAATCCCAGCGTGTCCGCCAGTGCGAAACTACGGCCCGGATAGGTCACATCCCAGACCACGCCGCCCGTATCCTGACTGATCGGATTGACCCGTTTAACCGCGGTCGCTTCCTGCAGGTTGTCGCGAAAGACGCCGGCTTCTTTTTCGTCGATGCCGGCGATCGTCAGTTTGATCTTATTATTGCGGGTGATCGAAGCCCACTCATTTTCCAGACGCTTGAACGCGAATTTCGCGAGACCCGCCGGCTTGCGCTCGTCGCGGCCCCGTGTAAAATTTTCGACCGCGGCGCGGGCGGCCGACAACTGATTCACATGCGCTCCGGGTTGGCTTTCGGAGAATTCGCCGAGCACATTGCCATAACCCCACAACGCGAGCATGCTAATATTGCCTTCCGCGCGATAGGACTTAAAATCGGAGCCGCGCAGCGCGCTGATATTCTGGGGCAGTACTTCGATGCGACCGATCACCAATACGTCCGCGCCCGCGTCCGCCGCGCGGTCTTTGAGGGCGTCGGGAATATCGCCGGGATTCGCCGCAAGATCCGCTTCGTTTAAGCCGCGGGTGACCCGGCCCGGATCGAGCACGGTATAACCTTTATTGATAAAGAAATCGCGCAGCAGACTCGCGGCCTTGGCGTTGCGCGAAGCGAAACCCTCGACGCGCTTCGGAGGCAGATTGTATTCTTCGCGAATCAGGATCATCAGCTTCGGATTGCCGGCCAGTTCGCGCATCGTGTCGATGGTATCGCGGATATCGACCTGCTTCACGTCGAAGCGCACGGAAATGCGCAGCATCTTCGTCGTATCGAGCAGGTACTGCTCTTCGTCGAGAACCTGATCGTTGCGGCAGATGCCGCGCGCTTTCGTGAAGACCTCATTGGCGATGGACTGGCCGTCGGCCACGCCCGTTTCCGAAGCGATTTCCTCGCCGATGCATTTCTCAACCGCCTGGCGGCAGGCGTCCTCTTTGGCTTTGTCCCGGGCGGCGGCGATGCTCGCGAAGATCGGCGCTTCACCGGTGGTGGCGATCTTGCCTGACTTGCAGTCGCCGCGGCTGATCTGGCCTTCGCGACTCTGCCCCCCGCCGCCGCCGCACGACACGATCGAAAAGATCGCGAGCAGGGCTACGGTCAGACTGACCCGAGCGGGAACAACCCGGCGTACAATAGAAGAAACTGCGATTCTCATATGCCTTTAGACGGGCCCAAACCGGGCTCCGGTCAACAAATATTTTCCTCACGGTATCCGGCCAGCCTGCCGATCACCATGATAGGGCGAGGCCGATCGCATCGCTCCCTCGACAGAGAATGACTGCGCGGAATCACGCGCAAACAACAGGCAAAACACGAACACACGAAGGAACCCGGCCATGAAAATCTTACAGGAACTACTGAATCAGGAAATCATGCTCTTCCGGGCCGCTCTCGACACCGAGCGCCGCAAGCGCCGGGCCATCATGGGCGCGGACGGCAAACGACTCAACGAACTGACGGCGAAGACGGAGCTCTTTCTCACCGAAGCGCGCAGCATCGAAGATCAGCGCGAAGCGGCCGTGCGGGCCCTGATCGATCGCTACGGGATTCAGGATCGCTACGAAACCCTGACTCTGCGACGATTAGTACGCCTGGTCGAAACCGAAGCGCCGGCGGAATCCATCGGACTCAAAGACGCGGCCGAGGAATTTCGTTCCACGGTCTTCGCCCTGAAACGGGAAAGCGCCGAGAACAATCGCTTGATGGCCGATACGCGCAATCGCATTCACGATCTATTGACCGGCATCAGCGACCCCGCTGAAGAAGATAAAACTTATAATCCCACGAACAGCGCGACAGCGAAAAAACAGCAGGGGTCGGCGAAGGCGCTCCTGTTAAACGCGAACGCATAGAGCGCATTCTTTTTAGCGCGTGGCGGCGAATCCGGGACATCATTTGAATATGCTGCGGATCGCGGTGATCGTAATCGGCGCCGGCGTCATGTTTGGTGTTGTCGGGCTGTACAGCAGCACCGTGCACTATCCCTTCATCGAGTCCCGGTGCGCGGCGTCCTGTGAGACGCTGAACCCCGATCCCGGCACAGGCTCCGGCGCGCGAGCCGCGAATATCCAGCCCGGCTACGTCGGCTCCTCTATTAACGAGAGATGCCGGTGCGAATACGCGGCGACCGAAAGCTCGCCCGCGGATTTCGTGGACGGTTATTTCTTCACTCCGATCGAATTCCTGGACTGGTTTCTGCTCGTGTGGCTTCGCCTGATTCCGATTGCAATCATCGGCTTCTTGTGCGTGCTGGCGATCGCGAAAATCGTGCCGCGACTGCCGTGAAACTTCGAACACGGACCGGTCTCCCGGAGCTTCGTTACATCACCGCGCCGATCTGCGACCCGGCGTCGCGAAAGCGTTCCAGCCGCGCGAGTGCGTCGTGATAATTATGCACGATCGGAAAGAAGTCGGTGTAGCCGAGCATATTCAGGTATTTTTGGACTGGATCGCTTAAATGCGTAAACAGCACCGAATGGCCCTGATGTTCGAAGTCGGAATGCATATCGACCAGGAAATTCAGGCCGACGTTATTTATATAGGACACGTGCTTGAGAACGAATAGCACCTGCCGCCGCAGTCCTTTCTCGGTCATGAGCGAATGAAAAGCTTTTTGCAACTGCGGCTTTGAGTACTCGTCCAGACTCCGGTAAATCTCAAGAACGGAAACAGATTGATTCTCTCCCTCCCGACTGTGACGCAGCGGTCCGTAGAAGGTGCTTTCTTCGCGGGGCACGTCACCGCTTCCGCGGTTCAGGGCTTTCTCAATGGTTTCGATCAGAGTCTGCGACTTGACCGGTTTTTCCAGAAAATCGAAGGCGTCTTCTTTTAGCGCTTCCACCGCGACCCGCATTCCGGCTTTGCCGCTCATCATGACGACCGGCAGGTCCCGATTGTGCTGTTTGATTTCGCGCAGCAAATCCATGCCGTTCATTTCGGGCATATTATAGTCGGTAAGCACCAGATCGTATTTGCCCGTCTTCAGCCGGCGCAATGCCTCCAGACAGTTGCCGGCGACGTCCGCGGCATACTCGCGACTTTCCAGGTATAGCTTGAACTGCTCGCGAACGTCCGGTTCGTCGTCGACAATCAATACTCTCGCCTTTATGGGGCTCATCGCTTCACTCCTGCAGGAAACTCAAGGCGAAACAACGCGCCGTTTTCAGACGGCAAAACGTTGATTGAAGCGTCGTGCGATTGCACAATACCATAGCTGATGGACATACCCAGCCCCGTTCCTTTCCCGACTTCCTTTGTCGTAAAAAATGGATTGAAAATCCGGTCGCGGATTCCTTCGGGAATACCGGGACCATTGTCCGAAAATAATACGCAGATGCGATCGTCCGTCGCGCTCTGAAAGGCGATGATCGTTATTAACTTCTCGGGGCGACCGCGCATCGCATCGGCGGCGTTCAGAATCAGATTCAGGAAGACCTGTTCCAGACTATTGGCGTCGCCGCGAATCTTCCCCAGATTCTCGTCCAGATGTCGATGGACGACGATACCGTCGGTCTTCAGGCGATCCTGCGCCAGTTCGAGCGCCTGATTAATCGGATCGCAGATGGAAACGAGATCGTCCAGGCTCGACTCCTGCCTACCGAAAGTCTTCAGGTGACCGATAATCCGCGCCGCCCGGTCCACCATATTCACGATCTTTTGCGAGCGTTCCTCGACCAGCCGCGCGTAGGGATCCGTAGATTCTTTTTGCTGTGACGCTTCGCAGAGCATTTCCGCCGCCAGTCGAATCACATTCAATGGTTGATTGATTTCGTGGGCCACGCCGGTGGCCATTTCGCCGAGGGTGGCCATTTTTCCGTTCTGAACCACTCGCGCTTCCATCGCGAGGCGCTCGGAAATATCGCCGCCGATCAAAACGACCCGCTCTTCGCGGCCGCCGCCTCGAAAGGGCGTGAGATTGAATCCGATCGTTTTTTCACGGCCGCCGATTCGAATCTTCATCTGCAGGCCCTGATGGATTTCTCCGTTGTTGAGTGTATCCAGAAAAGCTCTGCGAGTTTCGGCCACAGAATCCGGGTCGATCAGGGAAAACAAAGATTCACCGACAAGCTCCGCGAACGTACTCTCCAGGCAATCGATCGCGGGTTCGTTCAAAAAGGTTATGTGCGCCGAGCGATCGAGAGTTAAAATCAGGCTGGAAGTCGAAGTGAGAATGCTGTGTAAAAAGCCATCCCGGGAGGCGAGCTTACGACGCGTCTCGACCAGGGATCGCTCTAATTTTTTTTGCTCGCTGATGTCCGTGACCAATAGCATGGTCGCCGGTCGCTCATCTTCGTCTTCTATGGCGGAAGCCTGGAGCTGAACATGAACGAAGCTTTCGTCCGCCCGGGAAAGTCTGCATTCGATCGAGCTTAGCGCGGAGGATGGGTTCGATAATTTCCGAAGTTCGAACGCCACGATCTCCTGATCGTCGGGATGCACCAGACCGAGGGGGAATCGATTCAATACATCTCGGGATGTACATTTCAGCAGATCAACCGCGGGTGTGCTGGAGTGCTTGATCCGCCCGTCATGCCCAATGATGAAAAAAGCAAGCTCGCATTGCTCGACGATCCGCCGGTACGAGACGCGCAGATTCGATCCGGGCCCGGTGCTTCGGTAGTCTGGTTTCGATACGGCGTTCATGCTCTCGTCTTCCCTGCTCATGGAGTAAGACGCGCATTGTCGCATAATTTGGTTTGAATTCTATCGCTTTTATCATTAGCTGAACATTGTTAACAGTTTTTTATATATGCTGACCAGGGCAGGCCAGGTGTTCGTACGAATCATTCGCTTATGCGTCTAACAAAGTCCAACGAAGTCTCAGTTTGATACGCGCTATCCAAATGGGAAAACAAGAATATCGTCGGGCGGAGCTTCGAGCGCGCTGATTCGCAAAAGATACGCCGCGCAGGGCACCCGGTCCGGTTTCGCGCCTTCGGCCGCAGGTTTTGCGGCTCCGGCGCTCACAAATTTTATTCAGGAAAAATCCGATTTAGCCGACAGGGACTAACAAGAGGTCTTTGTTATGGGTTCTACATTCGGAGGATTGGAAATCGGCAAACGCGGTCTGTCCACGCACCAGACGGCGCTGAATACCACGGGACATAACATCTCCAACGCGGACAACCCGAATTACGCCAGGCAGCGGGTGACGATGACGACGATGGATCCTTTATACGATCCTTCGCTGAACCGCGCGAATACCAAAGGTCAGCTCGGCCAGGGCGCGACCGTTCAAATGGTCGAACGCATTCGCGATACCTTCTACGACGATCAGATCATCGCCACCGAGAATAAGCAAAACTTCTGGAGCGCGAAACAGCTCTATCTCGAGCAGATGGAGAAGATCTTCAACGAGCCCGGCGACAATACCCTGCGCGCTGTCGCGGATAATTTCTGGTCCTCCTGGCAGGAGCTCGCGAATTTTCCCGCGGATATGTCGCACCGCGAAGTCGTCGTCGAACGGGCGAACGCGCTCGCTACCCGCGTTTCGGACATCTACGAAAAGCTCGCGCGGCTGCGCACTCGCGCGAATCAGGAAGTGCTGGTCGATGTCGAAAAGATCAACGGCCTGGCCGGCAATATCCGCGATCTTAACGAACGCATTCTTAAATTAGAAGCCCTGGGCGATATGCCCAACGATTTGAAAGACCGTCGGGACGCAGCGGTCGAAGAACTTTCGAAACTCGCGGATATCAACGTGGGTCGCGGCGATTCGGATGAACTGTTCGTGTTTATCGGCGAGCAGGCGCTCGTGCAGGGCGAGATCCAGCGGCGACTGGTTACCGAAGCCGATCCCACGAACGAGGGTATGGCGAAGATCCTCTGGGAGCATAACGGTCGCGAACTGATTCTCGAAAGCGGTCACCTGCAGGGCTTGCTCGACATGCGCGACATCGCCATCGCCGAACGCATCGCCGACGTGGACAGCTTCGCCTTAAATATTACTGACATCGTAAACGAAGCGCACCGCGACGGTTTCGGTCTGAACGGCACTACCAATAAAGACTTCTTCGATCTGCGTCCGCTTTCCAATTCCGCGAACGGCGCCTTTCAGATTCAAAACGCCGCCGCGAATTTCGATCTGAATCAGGACGGCACCGCCGAAGTCACCGCGCTCTTTCGCGTAACCGGCACGAACGTACTCGAGCCGAGTAAACGGGTGGGCGTCGACGGCGCTTTGACCTTCTTTCGCAATGACGAAAAGAATACGCCGGTGCGCATCGACTATTCCCGCGATGAAAGCTTAGAGCAGATTATTCGCCGGGTGAACGATTCCGACGCAGGGGTCGTGGCCTATTTGAATCACGACAATCAACTCGCACTCAAAGCGGACGTCGCCACGCAAGACGGCGACCGTCGCACGAATTTTATGATCCGCCACATCGAAGACTCGGGCGAGCTGCTCGTGGGCTTCGCCGGCGTGCTGCAGGCTTCCGGCGAAGCGGGCGCCTTTGATTTTCGTCGGGTGAACGAACTCTCGAAACTGCGGGCGCCCCTGCAGGATATCACGCTGACGCCGATCTTTCATCCCGGCGCCTATATGAAGGTATCCCAGGACGTGGCCGGGGATCCTGCGAGCGTGGCGGCGGGCCGCGGCAAAGACGTCGGTGGCACCGGCGACTATAATACGGCCGGCGGCATCGGCGACGGATCGAATGCGCTCGCGATCGCCGCGGCCCTGAAGCAGGGCGAGCGTATGGTCGGCCGCGAAACCAACGCCGAAGAATTCTACAACGCGCTGATCGCGAAGCTCGGCACGGAAAGCCGGACCGCGACGGACGCTGTGCTGAGATTGAACGACGATCTGGTATCCCTGAACAATTTTCGCCAGTCGGTGATGGGCGTAAGTCTCGACGAAGAGATGAGCAATATGGTACAGTTCCAGCACTCGTACAACGCCTCGGCGCGCATCATCTCGACAATGGACCAGATGTTAGACGTAATCATCAACCGCCTCGGCGGCTAAGCCAATAGGCGGAAAGTGAGGTCACACACGTGATACGAATTACAGATACGATGAAAAACAACCAGCTGATCCGCAATACCATGCGCCATCAGCAGGAATTCGATAAAATCCAGAACCAGCTGGCCACCGGCAAACGCATTCGTCGCCCGGCCGACGATCCGTCCGCCGCTACCAATCAAATGTACTTTCGCACGCGGGTCAAAGAGCTGGATCAATTCGACAATAACCTGATGCACTCGAAAAACCGTCTCGACCTGATCGACGGGCAGCTCGCGAGCACGACCGATATCATGCAGCGCATTCGCGTGCTCGCGGTACAGGGCGCGAACGGTACTTACCAGGGCGAACGCGGCGAAGACCTCAAGGCCATCGCCACGGAAATCGACCAGCACCTGCGCCAGCTGATCGAAATCGGCAACCAGCGCGACGCGACGGGCCGATATCTCTTCGCGGGCCACAGTCTGGAACGGCCGCCGTTCGAAGCGATACAGGCGAATATTCGCGGCATTAACGGCGTGGAACTCGAAAACCAAATCGTCAGCGTGAAGTACCAGGGCGATATCGGCAAACAGCTGCGCGAAGTGGATCGCAATCAATACCTCGACGTAAATGTGCCGGGCAACCAGGTCTTCTGGGCCACGAATATGACCGTCACCGGCGCCGTCGACGCGTCCGGTTATCGCGCGACGAGCGACCAGGCCTTTCGCATTGACGGCACCGAAATCAGAGTGGCCGCGGGGGATACGGTCGACGACATCATCGACAAAATCAACAACGCGAATATCGAAGTGAAAGTGACGAAGATCGGCCAGGACAATCTGTCCCTGCATTCTACTTCGCCGCACCAGATCTGGCTCGAGGATCTCGACGGCAGCACCGTGCTTCAGGACATGGGCCTGATCAACACCGACAAGACCGAACCGCCCAATAATTTCGCCGACGCCGCGCGCGTCTCGGGCCTGAGCCTTTTCGACGCGGTCGCGAAATTGCGCGACGATTTACTCGCCGGTGATCAACTGGAAATCGGCGGACGCGATCTGGCGAATCTCGACGAGGCGATCGGTAATCTCCTGAGACATCGCGCGGATATCGGAGCACGCCAGAACCGGGTGACCGAACACGAGAAGCGCGTCTCCTGGGATAAAACGCATATGCAGGAACTACTTGCGAAGAGCGAGGGCATCGACATCCCCGAAACGATCATCAACCTGAAGTGGCTGGAAACCGTGAATACCTACGCGATGAACGTCGGCGCGCGAATTATCAAACCGCAGCTGATGGATTTCCTCCGATAATGATCAGGCGACGCAGCTAAACGGGAGTAAGGATTTCAGGGAATGTCGGTCTTAACAACGAAAGCGATGGGGCAGGTCGAAATCGCGCCAGAAGATATCCTCGTATTTCCCGAGGGTTTGTTCGGATTTCCGGACGTGCGTGAATTCACCGTGCTGGCCGAAAAAGGCGATTCGCCCTTCCTGTGGCTGCAATCCGTCAGCGATCCGGAACTGGCCTTCGTAATCATCGACCCGGCGCTGTTTATTTCCGACTATACTCCGCAGCTCGCTCCCGGCGACCTGGAACCGCTGAAAACCGAGAACATCGCCGACTGCGAAATGTACGTCATCGTAACGATTCCCGAAAAAAACCCCGAACGCATGACCGCCAATCTGCAGGGCCCCGTCCTGTTGAACAAAGCGAAGCGAATCGGCCGCCAGGTGATTTCGCATCACAGCAAACACTTCGTGCGCGTTCAGATTCTGCAGCAGGTGGAAGGCTAAGAGTGCTCGTACTCGCGCGCAGAATCAACGAGTCGATTATGATCGGCGACGAGATCGAGGTGGTCGTCGTCGACATTAAAGGCGATCAGATCAAGCTGGGCATTCGCGCGCCCAGGAGCGTGAGCGTACACCGCGCCGAAGTATACAAAGAGATCCAGGATCAGAATAAAGAGGCCGCGAAAACCACGCCGCAATCCCTCGAAGGTCTCGGCAAACTTCTCAAAAAGAAAAAGCCGTGAATCCCCGGCGCGCCGTTCAGAACTTCGCGAAATCGGTCGTCGCATTATCGTTCGGATTCGCGCTCCTGCTCCTACCCGTTTCGGTAGCATCGCCCTTAAATTCGCAAGTGCGCGAAGCGGATATTTACCCGCATCCCGAATCATCACTCGACTTTCGCGTAACGAATCGCCGCTATATCAGCCATATCGCGTACGAATCGAACGAGTTCGGAAATTTCGTAACTATTATCACGACGCATCCCGGAGTCTGGGCCTTTCGCGCGAATTCTCATGCACTGCACTACGCGTGCGAAACGCCGCAGGAATGCATGCGCGTGATTAGAAAACTGAATGACTTTTTACTAACCGGCTGGAACATCGGCTTACGCCTGAATGGTTCCCAAATTAAAGAAATCATATTTCTCAAGCAACCCTGAGTCCGGCGCTTTCATTCATTTCGCCGATTTCTTCGATTATCTGAAAAAGTTTATGTTTCGCCCCGCGCCGGCGTCGCTCGCCGACCGTCGGCTTCTTCAGGAATTGTTGGTTTCGATAGAAAGGCTGATCGTCGTCACATTCGGAGCGAGCACCTTTATTCTTTTGTTGCTCGAAATGGTCATGGGACACTCGCCGCAGGGCGACGGTCTGATCCATGCAGCCTGCACGGCCCTCTGCGCGATCGCGGCGCTCACTCTGTTCTTCGCCCTGGTTCGCTTTCCCGGCCGAAAGCCTCACGCATATTACTCAATTTTTTATATTTCTTCATTTTTGATACTTTCGCATCTCGCGGGCACCGGCGATCCGGACGATCAATTTCTCCTGTACATCGCCTTTTCGCTCGCGCAGGCGCTGCGGGCGGGGCGCCTCCCGGGTCTGCCGGTACTCGCGTTTCTGTGCGCGCACTGGGTCGTCACCGTCCAGCTCGGAATCCAGCCGCCGGCCCCCGGCGACGACCCCATGTTTCGCGGCGCCTTTACTTTCGCCTGGGCCGTACTCTTCGCGCTCTTTCTGGAAAGCGTTCTGTTTTTCGCGGTCAATCGTTATCTGGAATTACTGGCCCGTCGACGCCAGGAAGACGCGGACCTGGAACTGGCCAGCCGGGTGCACGAATCCCTGTTTCCGAATTTTACGGAAAACGATTTTATGCGCCTGCACGTTTATCGCAGCCCGGAGAATCATACCGGCGGCGATTTCTTCGACCTCTTACCCATGCGCGAGGGCAGTCTTGGGTTTTTCTTCGCGGACGTGGCCGGGCACGGAATTTCCAGCGCTATGATGAGCGCCGCCATGAAAGTCATTCTGGCCACGCTGCCGTATCGCCTGCGAACGCAGCCGGCGAAATTGCTCGACCATCTCGACGAAATCGTTTCGCGGGAATACGAGAGCCATCACGCCTCGGGCGTATATATGTGTTTCGATTTACCGAATCGACAAATTCGGCTGGCGAACGCGGGGCACCCGCTCGTACTGCATTCCGCGGAGGGCGGAGCGTTTCGCGAGATTGAAAGCCGCGGCTCGGTCATCGGTTATCGCATCCAGACTCCGATCGCAGACGAAAGCTCCCTGCCCATGCGCTCGGGCGACCGCTTTTTACTGTATACCGACGGGCTCACGGAGTACACTCCCCGCAACGGCGCGCCGGTCGATCTTTCCATCAGCATCGAAGGCATTCTCAAGGGGATGGAAGAGGCCCCCTCGCACGAATTGCTGGAGAGCATTCTTGAAAGCATTCGCTTACGGCCGGATTTCGAACGTTTTCGCGACGACGTAATGCTTGCGCTGATCGAGATTAAATGATACCCGTCGATCGGGTGCGAATCCGATGGCGACTTCCCCTTCACTAAATCTTCCGCGCACGATCGTACACGTCGATATGGACGCATTCTATGCGGCCGTCGAAGAGCTGGATCACCCTGAATACCGCGGCAAAGCGCTGATCATCGGCGCGGACCCTAAAGGCGGGCAGGGGCGCGGAGTGGTTTCGACCTGCAACTACGCAGCGCGAAAATTCGGCGTACACTCCGCGCAGCCCGTGAGCGTGGCTTACCGCCTGTGTCCACAGGGTCTTTTCGTTCCGCCGAATTATCCGCGTTATAGCGAACTCTCCAAAAAGATTATGCAGATTCTGCAGAGCTTTTCGCCGACTGTCGAACAGGTGAGCATCGATGAAGCGTTCCTGGACTGCACCGGCACCGAACGACTCTTCGGACCGCCGCCGGAGCTCGGTCGCAAAATCAAAAGCGCCATTCGTGAACAAACGGAATTGACGGCGAGCGTCGGCATCGCACCGAATAAATATATCGCGAAGGTCGCCTCGGACCTGGAAAAACCCGACGGACTGACGATCTGCCCGACCGACGGCGAGCGCGAATTTCTCGCGGGCCTGCCGGTGGAACGCCTATGGGGCGCCGGAAAAAAAACCGTACTGAAACTAAAAAACCTGGGTTACTGGCAAATCGGCGATCTGGCCCGGGCGCAGCTGGAGGAGGTGCGCCGGACGCTCGGCAATCACGGTGAACACTTCTGGCGGCTCGCCAACGGCCTGGACGACCGGCCGGTGCTGACGGGCTGGCGGCGAAAATCCATCAGCGAAGAGACGACTTTCGAAACTGATGTCGGCGACAACGCGCGACTGGAACAGACGCTCTACAAGATCGCGGAGACTCTCACTCGCAATCTACGACGCGAAGAGGCCCGGGGTCGAACGATCGTTCTGAAGATTCGCCTGACCGGCTTCGAAACCTTTACCCGCAGCAAGACCATCGCGGGGCCGACGGACGAAACCAAACTGATTCGCGAAACGGCGCTACAGATGTTTCGCGCCTTTGATCGCAAAGGCAAAGCCGTCCGCCTGATCGGCATCGGCGTTTCCAATCTACTCTTCGCCGACGAGCCGGATCCGGCGGCGGCGAATCCGCGCGCGGCGCAAATGGATCTCTTCGGCGATCTGAATAAAGCCGCTACCGGAGGAAGCGGTATGCCGGCGGAACCCGGCGGCGGCGAGCGCGACCGTTCCGAACGCCGGCGCGACGAACTGCTCGACGATTTAAAAGATAAATTTGGCAGCCATGTCAAACGGGGATCGCTGCTGGGAAGCCCGGAACGCCGCGACTCCGGTGCGTGAGTTCGTGAACGAGTCGGCGGCGCGTCGCCTACGAAGTCTCCAGCAGGCCTTCCAGTTTTCGTCCGGTGCCCTCCACCTGGGTTCCGACTTCCGACAGGTTCGTGGATTCCACGGCGATACGCTGGGTCGCGTCATTGATCGAGGTCGCCGTATTCAGGATTTCCTGAAAGGCGGGCACGAATTCGCCCATCGCTTCCATTAAGCCGTCCGCCGAATTGCGCAGGTGAGTTGTTTTCTTAAATAGATCGCGCTTGAGCACAAGATCTTTGCGCAGAAATTCGACGACGCCGTCATTCGCCTGACTCAGTTCCCGCGTCCCGCTGATCATATTCTCCAGATTCTTCGTAAAGGACTCCAATCGCGCGAGCGATCCGTCCAGACCTTCGCGATTCACCCGCACGAGATCGCTGATCGATCGCGCGTTTTTCGCGGTCGAATCGGCGAGTTTGGATACTTCGTCGGCGACGACGGCGAAGCCGCGGCCGTGTTCGCCGGCACGGGCCGCTTCGATCGAAGCATTCAGAGCGAGTAGATTCGTTTTTTCCGAAACGTCGTGAATCATTTGCACGACGCCGTCCACTTCTCCGAATTTATTGGAAACCGATCTGAGCTGATTCAGCACTTCGCTCATATCCTGATGCGTGGTGGCCGTTTCGCGACTGAGACCGTCCCGGGCTTCTTCCACCCGCCCGATCTCGCTTTCGGCCTGGGTGACCAGATCGTAGATTTCGCGCAATTGGACGGTCGCGTCCTCCATCGCCGTATACTGTTCGCGCTGCATGCTGTGAATATTATCGTTGGTGGCGCCGAGTTGAGTGATCGCCGACGATAGTTCCTCGACGGAAGCCGCCTGGGTGTTCGTTTCATCCGAAAAGACCCGCATTTGCTCGCTCATCGAATCCGCCGCGGACTTCAGCTCCAGAGTGGCTTCGCGCAGACTGGTATACATTTTCTCGCGCTCGGAGGCCTGGCGCTGCTGATCACTGAGCAATTCACGCACATGTTGCAGTACGCTGTCGTTCAAACGCGCGATCAAGAAACCGAAGACCGAAATGCACAAATACGCCACGGCGTTATCGTTCACGAAATCCAGCCGCTGAGCCGGGTCGATCGCCTGGGCCTGAAGCGCGACTTCGCTGAGATAAATCAGGACCGCGACGTTCGCCGCGAAATATACGAACACGATCGCCGGGCGACGCAGGGTGACCAGCGGCACGAGGGCCAGACCGCTGGCGACCAGAATCACTGTATCGAGCCAGCGAATCGAATCGCGATTCGCGTCGTTGAATATCAAAAGCCACAGCGAGCCGAAGGCGCCGATCAACAGCGAATGCGCGGCGGCCGAATAGAGGCCGAATCGCAGAAATACGATCGACAAAAATACGAAGCCGAAAAATCCGAAGAGCGCCGAACTCATCCAGATATTATAATCGGTAAACGAATACGACGCGGCATAGGCGACCGGAATGATTGTCAGCAAAACGAGATCGATCGAAAGCAGCAGATTCGCTTTGCGCCGCAATACATAGTCGGAATCCGCGTAGCGGACCAACAGGGTTTCGTACAGGCGCTTCATACCCTGGATTGCCTCGACTGGGGGAATTCGCAATTCATTTCCATTTTTCATCGCAAAGGACGGATCCGTAGTTTCAACAGTTGGATCTAAAATTTTCTGGACGGCGTCGGAAGCGCGAAGCCAGTTAGCGTAAGCAGGAGCCGCGATCATGCCCGCTGACGACGCGCAACCACCTCAGAACCTCGATCAGAATATTCAGAACCGACGCAGTCTGCGCAGTTTCGCCGACCGACCGGTGAGCGCCGATACCCTGCGAAAACTATTCGAAGCGGCGCGCTGGGCGGCTTCCTGCTTCAACGAACAGCCCTGGCGTTTCGTGTACGCGACGCGCGGAGAAGCTGCGGAGTTCGAAAGCCTGCTTCAGTGTATGGGAGAATTCAATCAGGTCTGGGCGAAAGAAGCTCCAGTGCTGTTATTGACTCTCGCGGCGAAGCGTTTCGCGAAAAACGATAAAGAGAACCGGCACGCCGAACACGATCTGGGCCTCGCGATGGGCAACCTGAGTCTGCAGGCGACGAGTCTCGGTTTGCACGTGCATGAGATGGCCGGCTTCGATCCCGAAAAGGCGATGCGGGAGCTGAAGGTTCCGGACGACTACACCGCGGTGACGATGGCGACGATCGGTTATCCGGGATCACCGGAACAACTCAGCGAAGCCCTGCAGGCCAAAGAATCCGCGCCGCGCAGTCGCAAAGCGCTTTCGGAGATCGTTTTTCGCGGCCGTTTCGGGGCGAGCGACGGACTTTGATCGGGCTCAGAGCTCAGCCGCCTTTCGAGTTCAGCAGCCCGTGCAGCATCGTTTCGATTACAAAATCCGCATGCGCTTCGATCGTATCAGGATCCTGAGGATCGACCTGATAATGATCCTGAAAGACCGATGCGTCGAGAAAGTAGATGCTCACGGCTCCGGTCAGCATTGACAAAAAATTCAAAAACGGCACTTCGCGAAAGGCCGGCCGAAAGTCCCCGCTCCGATCGGTCTTCGAACGAGCTCCTGATTCCGTTGCGATCTTTTCCCGATACATGCGCTCGAAGGCCATGTGCATCGGACGCAGATTGCGTTCTACGAGCCAGCGTCCACGCTCGGTCCCCCGCGGAGCCTCCGCAATGATAATGCGACCGAGTTCCGGACGCCGCGCGACGAAATAGGTATAACGTCGAATAAAAACTTTCAGGAACGCCACCGGGTCCAGATCGCGCAGTTCCCGCGCGATGTCATTGAAGTGTTCCGTCATTTCGCGAAAGGCGCTGACGACGGCCGCCTTCCAGAGCGCCTCTTTGTTCGCAAAGTGGTAGTGAATCAACGCGCGCGCCACCCCCGATTTCTTCGCGATCTCGGCGATGCCGGCGCCATCGAAACCGTTGCGCGCGAACTCTTCGAGCGCCGCGTTCAGAATAATCGTGCGAGTGGACGCGTTCCAGGCCGTCTTCGATTTACGCGGCCGACCGGGACGACGCGCCACGGTTCCGCCGGATTTGTTGGATGGATCGCTCGTCGCGCTCATAGCTTCGGCGCCCAGGTCGCATGAAAGCCGGCCGGCACGTGACCCGGTACGGCCACCTGCGCCAGCGGACCGGCCTCCAGATTCGCGGCGTCCATCACCCAGAACTCCGTAGACCCTTCTCGACGATCATGTACGAAGGTCCCGAGCCAGCCGTCGTCTTCCGCCGCGGCTCCGGAGAGATAGTCGGCGCCGTCGCGGGGCAGAAAAACCACCTCGCCGCCGCAGAGACCCTTGCCGTAGCGATAGAGCTGCGGCTCGCCGCCCGCCGCATCGTATTTGATAAAGCCTTCGAATATCACTTCGCGTTCCGGCGCGAGCAGAGGCGCATAACCGAAACGCGCGGAAGCGCCCAGACGATCGTCGTTCATTCGCGGAAACTCCATCGCCCGGTCGTCAAGCTGTCGGCGCTTCGTTTCGCCTGTCTTTAAGTTAAAACGCCATTCATTTAGGAAAGGCTGCACCTGTAAGAAATGCAGCAGCGGCCCGCGCGCGGGATCGTAGCGCCTCCCGGGAATGGGATTGTCCATGCGTCCGGCGTACATCACGATCTCATCGCCGTCTTCGCCTGAGCGTTCGAATGCGTTGATCACGTGCAGGATATAGCAGGCGTCGTCTTCGAACCAGCGGACGTCCGCATTCGAGCCATGCCGGGGCAATATGCCGAAGCGGGCGGGAACATGCGGGTCGAAGTAGGCCAGGCGTTTACCTTTTTTCATGCGCTCCGTATGCCAGATCAACGGCAGGTCGAGCAGGATCGTATAGTTTTCCGTGATGGCCAGATCGTGAAAGAATCGCGGCCCGGGCACTTCAATCGGAGTGTGATGTTTCAATCGGCCGTCGGCGCCCACCACGCCGTACGCAAGCCAGGGTTCGGCGAAGACGTTATAGTCCATGAACATCATTTCGCCGGTGCGCGCGTCGACCTTCGGATGCGCGGTCATTGTGCCCTGATAGCTGCCGCCGAAATCGCATACGCCGCGGGTTTCCAGGTCCGGCAGGGCGATTTCGTACGAGTCCGCTCCCTGCCAGAACATCGCGAGCAAACGGCCGGCATGAAATGCAAGATCCGTGTTGGCCGTATTCTTATTCGGCGAAGGCGATGCCGGATCAAATGGTTCGCGAATGCCCTTCCAGAGTGGATGCCCGGCCCGGTTCTCCGCTTCGAAATCCCGGGTTTGAATATATCGATTGCGATAGGTCGCCCGGCCCTCCTCAAAGTGCACCGCGTGAATCATTGCGTCGCCGTCGAACCAATGATAGCGGCCCGGAGGAGCGAAGCGCGGATTGGGCCCGTTGCGCAAAAAGAAGCCGTTCAGATCGCGGGGCAGCTCGCCTTTTACACTCAGATCCGCGAGGACCCGTTCTTCGCCCACGGGTGCAAAGACGCCCTCCAGATACGGATTGCTTTCCGGACTTCTCGAATTCATCGCCAGAGGCTGCGGACCCATTATTGGCTTTCAAGCCAATTTTTAAAACACTCGATTTAAATTATTGGCAAGGCTGGCTAATTTGTCTTGACAGATCGATTTCTCCGCCCGGGCTGTGGACGAGGTTGCCCGCATGACGACGACGCCAGACCACAGCCCAGCAACAGACGGCCCCCGAAATCGAGCCGACCGGACATCGGAAAGCCGGGGCCGGTCCAATCCGGTGTTGCTATTGGGAGGGGCTCAGAGCGATTTCGCCAGAACCTGGGCGAAAAAATCGGACAATCTGGCGACCCTCCTGCGCGAAACCCTCGCCTCAGCCTTCGAGGACGCGCAGCTCGACGAAACCGAACTCCGGGCACTGAGCGCTTCCGGACGCCTGGGTGGCTTCCTCGGAAATTTCAACGCACCCTGCTTTTTGGGCCAGGGACATCTCGGCGCGTTTCTGACCGAAGCCCATCCCGCATTTGTCGGCGCGCCGGCGTTCCGCTACGAAGCGGCCTGCGCTTCCGGCTCGATCGCACTCGAAGCCGCGGACGCGAAAATTCGCGCGGGAGAGCTGGACCTGGCGATTGTAGCCGGCGTGGAAATCATGCGCACGGTCAATCCGGCGAAGGCCAATGAATACCTGGGGCTGGCGGCGCCGCGCGATGAGGTCGCGGAGTTACCCTTCGCGTTTCCGCGCATCTTCGGCTGCCTCACGGATCTGATCATCGAACGCGAAGAAGGGCGCCGCGGCTCCCCGGTCGCGGACCGCATTGAGGCCGCGCTGAGCGCAATCTCCGCAAACAATTATGCCAACGCAACACGCAATCCTTTCGCTCATATGCGCGATTTCCCGACCGGCGAGCCCGGCGAAGCGAAGCTGCAGGCCCTCGATAAACGTTTCGCCGAAGCGCTCGGAGGTCGCACGCGCTATCGCGATTGCTCACAGGTTTCGGACGGATCGGCGGTGGTGATACTCGCATCGCCCGCCTTCGCCGAAGACTATCGCCGGCGACGCGATCGCAAGACTGCGGAGCTTGCAGCCATTACCGGACGCGGCCGACGAACAGCGCCGATGCGGCTCAACGAACGGGTGGCTGAATTCAGAAACACACCATTAGACCGCCATCCCCTGCCCTGGACCAGACAGGCGATCGGCGAAGCCTTCGCGCGCGCCGGACGCGATGCGCGCAGCCTGCAGGTTTTCGAAACTCACGACTGTTTTACTTCGAGCGAATTGCTGGCGCTGTCCGCCTTCGGACTCTGCGCACCGGGCGATGAATGCGCGTTCGTCGAAGACGGCGGTATCGGTCTGGAATCGACTTCGAGTGCGGCTGCATCTGCGGGCGCGGCGCGAGGCGTTCCCGTCAATCCGGGCGGCGGACTGATCGGAGGAGGCCACCCCGTGGGCGCCACCGGAGTTCGCATGGCGCTCGACTTATTGCGACAGACTACCGGACGCGCGGGCGACGTCCAGGTTCCCGGAGCGCGAGCGGGGGCGATGTTAAACATCGGCGGCAGCTTCGCGACGAACGCGTGCTTTGTGATTGAAAACGCGGAGAAGCTTACATGACGCCGGCGGCCTGTTCGATCAGCGGCACCGGACACTGCCGTCCGGGAGCACCTGTACCGCTTTCCGATTTTCCCGACGCCCGGGGCGGCGACCTGCCACGCCATCGTCACCATGCCGGCCCGGGCGACGGCAGCATCGCCATGGGGGTACGAGCGGCGACCGAGGCTCTGGAAAGCGCCCAGCTCAAGGCGACGGACCTGGACGCGGCGATCGTTTTCAGCGGCATGCCCGACTACGAATATCCCAAGGACGGAAACGCGATTCTGCACCGCCTGGGCGCGCGCAACGCATCCTGCTGGAATCTGGATACCGCCTGCGCGAGTTTCATCAGCGGACTGGACGCAGCGCGCTTGCGTATCGCGGGCGGATCCGCCCGGCACGTGCTGGTCTTGATGATCATGAACTGGGTCGGTCGCGGCATAGATCGCACGGCCGACTACAGTACGACCGGCGACGGGGCCGCGGCTGTGATTGTATCGGCCTCCGACTCAGGAGCGAACGCCGACCGGGGTTTTTGCGGCGTCCGCGAATCCACGCACGGTGAACACTTCGGCTATCTGGAGCTGCCTTCGCCATTCGCGGGTTCGGCCAGCGGCGGCCCCTCAGATGAGCAAAGCGATACAAACGCGAAGCAACAGGCGCAGGTGGAACTGCCCCACTTTCGCTTTGGATCCGATCCGGCGCATGGAAAATTTTTGATGTCAGCCTGCCTGGAACCGGCGCGCCAACTGCTGCGCGAAACCGATACGACCCCGGAAAGCGTGGACTGGTTTTTGGCTCATCAACCGGGCACGCGGCTGCCGCGGATCTGGGCGAAATCTCTTGGAATTGCTCCAGAGAGACTGCTGTCGACGTACGGCGAATGCGGGAACATGTCGGCGGTAAATATTCCGATGACGCTGCATCGCTATGCGACGGCCAGCGCAGACAGCTCGCAGCCGAATGGGGACGCACCGCGACTCAAGAGGGGCGATCGCCTGCTGTTTTTCGCGCCCGGCGCGGGGCTGCATGTATCGGCGATGCTCTGGGTCTGGTAGCGGGCCGGTTCACAACGTCGCCCGGGCGCGGGCAGAACGAACGTTCTGTTTTCTAAGAGCGTGGTCTGGCCTGAATTCATGACGCCCCCGGCGCCAGGCAGGTGAACGCGGGAGGCGAACAGAACGTTCGTTCTGTTTTCTAAAAGCGTGGTCTGGTCTGGATTCGCGCCGCCCGTCAGGAGCTCGCGGCCTGAATCTGTCGTAGCCGATTGTCCGAGATCTCCAGTCGTTTCTGCAAATCCGCCATCGACGGCCCCTGCACCGCCAGAAGCGCCAGCAACAGTCCGCCCAGGCCCAAAAGCACGATTTCGCCCGTCAGAAAAAAGATCACGCCCTGAACCATCGCCGGCCCTTCCAGGAGCGCCCACTGCACGATTTTCGGCGTCTGATAGCTCAGCGCGGTCGCCTGTTCGTCGAGCGACAGATCTTCTTTGATCCGCTTCGCCGCGGACGCGAAAAGCTGGCGCGAAAGCAATCCGCTCATCACCGGAGCTGCAAGCGCGAGGGCGATCGCAACATACAAAAGAATCGGATCGGCGTCGGAGGACGGCGGCTGGCTCTGACGTAGAAAATACAGGACGCCCATGAAAAATATGGGCGGCGCCAGCAGGGCCATGTGTATGATGCGAACGGTCGCCAGTTTTTCCTTCATCGCTTCGTGGTACCTCGGTCGATTTCAGCCTGGGCTCAAGCGGGACGCCGGCCCGGCTTTTTCGTCAATCGAATTCCACGCGAATACTGGCGCGATCGCGAAAACCCTCGGGATTGTCGCCGCGAATGCTGACGAAATCGTCCGTGAATGGAATCTCAATGCGAGCCATGGTTTTTCCGTCGGCGAAACCCACCCGGAATAGGGCGGGGTTTATATTCTCGCCTTTCAGCAGCAGCAGGTTCATCACCAGACCCATGCCTTCGCCTTCGGCCTGATCGCCCATCTGCATATAAAACGAAAGCAGGTCTTCGTAGTTCATGCCTTCGGCGAGTTTCTCGCGAATGCGGTTTTCGTCGGCCGGAATGAGTTCGGTATCGTTGAACACCCAGATGCGCAGGCCGTTCGGTTCATGATCGAATTCGATACTGACCCGCAGATGTTTCGCCTTCGCCAGAGATCCGTACTTCTCGATCCAGGCCTCGGACAGCTGCTCTTTGATCATGGCCAGACCCTTTTGGTACTGCTCCGGTTGATCCATATTCAGGCCGTGCTCTTCGAAAAAGACGTGTTTCGCGTTGGCTTTCGTCGCGTTGATGACGATCTCTTTGAGGCAGCTGTAGATCGTGGTCTGCAGTTCGGAACGGCCGTACTTCTTCAGGAGCACGGCGATGACAAAGTCCAACTGGCGTTCGACGATCGTGCTGAGCGTATAAGCCATGAACACGACCCGCCGGCCGGCCTCAATACCTTCGATCAGCGATTCGCGATCCTGCACATCGGCGTATTTAGAATTCGGCGCTGTCGGATCCTCGCTGCTTTCGTCCGTCATGATTGTTCTTCCTGGCCGCTGAAATCGTTCAGCGAATATATTTATATGTTAATAGACAGCGCGGGTTCTCGGCCCGGATCGCTTCGATCGCTTTCGCTTCCTGTTCGCCGATCGACTGCGGCAAATCCAACCGGGGCCCCATCGTAGCACGCAGTCGAATATGCGGATTCGTTCTGAGCGGCTCAACCAGCCGCTCCAGGCGCTCTTGCGCGCGCGCCACGCCCGCGGCGGTCACTCCGCGGCACTCCAGCTGCCCTTCGGCCGGGCCGACCCGCCGCAATTCGACGGAGCGAATATCGCCCTGCATCTGGTGAATCGCCTCGCGAATCATGCCGGAAACCGCGCGCGTCGTCTCGGGTCGCATCGGCGCCCCGACATAGTCGACGATGAGTTGGTCCATTTTATTTACGGAAAACACGACGCGTACATCGAGAACCACGCCGATTTCCGCGGCGAACCGCGGCACGATTAAGGCAAGCGCGCGGCGCACCAGTTCAGAGGCGGCCGCCTGACGGCGCGAGTCCTGGAGCGTGGTCGGCGAACTATCGAGGGACAGCTCCTGCGCCTTGCGAAACTCCGAGAGATCCGCTTCCCCGGCCACGCGGATCAGAGTGAGGTCGGCCTTCACGTCGGGAAACGCCTGGCTGATTTTCGTTTCGATTTCGTGCTCCAGGTTCGGACCGGGAGATTTGGCCGACGAGAAGAAGATGTCGCCGGTAATCGCGGTACGCGAGATACTCAGGGTATCGGGGCCGCGCAGAAATCGCAGGTCCTGGACCTGTTCCTCTTCGAAAGCCTTATACACGAAACTTCGAACGTCGTTGCTCTTCTTTAAGTACAACAGCGAGATACCCAGCGGATAGGCGATCAGCAGCAAAAGTAAAAGCGGAAATAGAAAACGTTTGCCGGAGCTGCTTTCCTCACCCGGCGAAAACGACCAGAGCACCCGCAGGCGACGATCCTGGTACAGCAACTCGTCGGCGGTCCGCGAGGCCTGCACGCTCTTGATCAATCGAGTGGGGCTGTACTCGGTCAGCACGAAATAATAAAAGACCGAAGACACCATGATAATCGCGAAGAGGTTCGTGCAAAACAAGAGAAAGGATCCCCACATCATTTCCCAGTTAAGGCCGATGCCCATCGCGAAGCCCACCACGCAGAGCGGCGGCATTAAAGCCACGCTGATCGCCGCGCCGGGCGCGACGCTCTTCAGCGCTTCGTCGCCTCCGGAACGAATCGAACTCAAAGCCGCGACGATCCCGGAGAAGAGCGCGATAAACAAATCGAGTAGCGTAGGATTGGTGCGACTCAATATCTCGGGGGTAACATCGTTGATCGGAACGATGGCTGTAATCAAAGCCGCGGTTAATATCGAAGCGAAGACTGAAGCCACGATATTCAGCACCGACTTCACGCTGAGATAGGTATCGTTCACCGCGATGCCCATGCCCAGTCCGATGATCGGCGACATGAGCGGGGCGACCAGCATCGCGCCGATGATCACAGCCGGACTGTTGATGATCAATCCCAGCGTGGCGATCCCGCAGGAAGATACGACGAAGAGCCAGTAAGTCAGCGACTTCAGACGCGCGCCTTCGTCGATGGCGGCGTACATCAATTTCGCATCGTTGCGTTTGATCTTCAGGCTGTCCGGCAGACGCAAAAAGATATTATGGATCTGTTGGCCGAGGACGCCGAAGCGGCGACGCATGAGGTCGTCGACTTCGGCCATGGCCTGACCGGCGACGCCCGGCTCTGAAGCGGAGGATCCGGAAGCGTTCTGTTTTTTTTCCGCGCCTTTTGAAGCGGCCGAATTGCCCGCGGTGGAACGTCGGGAGGCGCCGCCACGCGCCGATTCTGAGGATTTAGAAGCTTTCTTGCGGGCGGCCATGCAGAAAAAAACCGGAACGGTGAGCCACAGGATGCGGCAAGCCTTAGGCCTTGCAAGCCCGAATTCAGAGCGCCGCGGCGGGCGGCCTTGCGTGTGCCGGCGAAAGAATCTTGCCAGCTACCCGCCTGCGCGTTGAATGTTCCGACGTTCGGATTTCCCGTCGGCCGGAAAGCGGAATCGACGAAATACGACGTAATCCATATCGACCATGCAAACCCGCCTCGACCGCGCGCCCGGATTTCCCGCCACCTTCTGGAGAATCTTCTGGAAAGACACGGCGCTGGAATGGAAAAACCCGGCGGGCTTCGTGGCCCTGCTGCTCTTCGCGCTGGTGCTGGTCGCCATCTACCACTACGCCATGGATGACGCGGTTTTTCGGGATCCTCGTAACCTGCACGGCATTATGCTGGCCACGCTGTTCTTCGCATCGACGATCCAGGCCGGCCGCAATATTCACGCGGAAACCGAAGCGGGAGCTCTGCGCGTGGCCCTCATGACGCCGGCCGACGCGTCCGGCTATTATCTGGGCAAAGTCATCGCGATCTGGCAGGCCAAGCTCGCATTCATCGCGGTTTATATTCCGCTGTACCAGCTGTTTTTGACGGGTCGCATTCAGGCGGACTTCGCGAGCTTCGGCATTCCGCTGCTGGCGCTGGCCGCGGCGGCTTTGAGCCTGGCGGCCCTCGGCGTGATGCTGGCCTATATCGCACGGGGCAGTCGCCTGAAAGAGATCCTGTTTCCGCTTTTGCTTTTGCCTTCGGCGTTGCCGGTTTTTATTCTTACGGTCGGCGTTTTGAAAGGAGCTCAAAGCCAGCAGGGATTGCCGCTCTTGTCGCCGGGGACAATCATTACTTTACTGGCTCCAGCCGGACTGTACTGTGGCCTGGGCTCGCTGCTGTACTACGCGCTGGCCGCCGAAGAATAATCTCGAAGATATTCCGTTCAATTATGCACGCAACCGATCGTACTCACTCATCCGCCGGCTCGACAATCGAAGCCTTCGTTCGCAAAATCGGCACCGGCTTTCCACGCGAAATTCTGTTTATCGCCTTCGCGCTGGTAATACTGCCGGTGACGATATTCGCCATGACCTATCCGCCGACCATCGTCGAGCAGGGGCAGGCGCAGCGAATCTTTTACGTTCATGTTCCGGTCGCATGGGTCGCGCTGTACGCTCCGTTCTTTTCGGCGATCGCAGGTCTGATGTATATCTTCACCCGCAACGAACGCTACGACGTTTGGTCGCTGGCGAACGCCCGACTCGCTTTTCTCTTCGCGCTGGGCGTGCTCCCCTCGGGTATGCTGTGGGGTTCGATCGAATGGGGGACGTACTGGCGCTGGTCAGACGAACGCCTGATGAGCTTCTTCGTTTTATTGATGACGTTAATTGGATATTTTCTTGTGCGCTGGTATACGGAAGATCCGCGCAAGCAGGCCGTCTACAGCGCGGTGATGGCTGTCATCTCATCGCTTGCGGCGTTGCTCACCTGGTTCGCCATACGCATCGTCGAAAAGCCCGACCTGCATCCGCCTCCGCTCTTGAGCGAAATGTCTCCGAAAATCGGACAGACCTTCTGGATCTCGGTGCTCGCCTACCACCTGCTCTTCTGGGTGCTGCTGCGCATCGCCGTTCGACAGGAGTACTTTCGCCGAATCTTTTTGCGGGCCCGGGCCGAGGCGGGCGATTCCCCGTAACGCTCCGCGCCGCACTGATTCGTAATTTTTAATTTTCGTACGTTTGCTATTAACCTATTGTCAGAGTTGACCCAATGAAACTGAATAACAGAACGCTCTCATCTTATCTCGCCGGACAAAATCGAAACGCGCGCCTGGCCGCGATCGCCGTCGCCTGCTGTGCGCTGCTATTCACCGCTCCGGGCGCGGCTCAATCGCCGACGATTCCTGAGCCGGATCTGAGCGCGGCCAGGGCCCTGCTGAATATGTCGCCCGCGGATGCAAACGAAGCCATCAAAAAGTACAACGCCAAAGAAGCCGAAGTCTTGAATACGCAGCTCCTGTCGTTACTGCGACCCCGCAATCCGGACGTGGATCGGGTCTACGGTCTAATTCGCCACCTGGAAACTCTACGGGCGGACGCCCAGGCCCAGAATCGATTGAATACGCTGCTGTACGTGCTGGGTTTAACTCTGTTACTTTTTACGGGCTTTTTGATCTACGTAATCATGGATCAGCGCAATAGTCTGCGGGCTCTGCAAAAATTACTCGGTACCGGCGCCGGATCGAAGGCTTCCGATTCGTCTCAAGATATATATCGCGGCGAATAGAGCTTCGATTATGAGATTTGCGTTCGAAAATGACGATTGAAGAAACCGAAATACTCGCGAGCGAACTCGCGGCAATCGATCCGGATCGCAACCAGCCCGCCGTACTCGCAATCGACACTTTCCATCACCCTTATTTACAATTCAAAGAACAGTTCGTGTTGCCGACAGTGAACCTGTACGGCATTGAAATCGAACAGGCCCGCAGCCTGCTCGCGCCGCTGGTCGCGCAGGTGCCGGGTTTCGTGCACGGCTGCGACGTACTGCCGGAGCCCCGGCCCATCAAGGAAAACAACTATCTGCATCTCGTGCGGGCCCTCAAAATCGAGGATCGCGAGTATATTTTCCTGATCAAGATTCTCGCGCAGTACCTGGGCGGCGCGACATCCGACGAGATACTGCAGGCCGCCTCCAGCGGCGTCTCGGCGACCGTACGCACAGACCGCATTTATTTTCACAGCCGCCTGATCCCCGTCGAGAATATCGATTACGAACAGGGGCGCGTCGTCGATTTCAAACCGGTGCGCCTGCGCGATGCCCTGCTCGACGGCATTACCCGGGCGCAGGGCTTTCACGTCGCAACGAAAGAGATGCGCGTGCTGGATATGTTCGACGAAATCGACTACAGCCAGGCGAACGAAGAACTCACGCGCATGTTCAGCGTGGGCGTCGAGTGGGCTCCGGGAAAAGTCTTCCGGCCCTTTTTGGTCGACTATCATACGCTGACCATGAACATCGTATACCCGGACGTTCGTCTGATCGACGATTATCTGAAGCATTTCCATCGCGGTTTCGACACACTGCTCAACGATCTGAATCTGGACGGTCTCAGCGAAGACACGCGCGCTTTCTGGGCGGCCTACTACCAGGCCTTTCAGTACGAACGCATTCTCTCCCGATCCAGTAACCCGCACTGGAAACTGCTGGAATATCCAGACCGCGAATGGCTGGCCGCGCGCTGAGTTCAACCTGTTCGGAATGCTCGACCGAACACGCGATCGTTCGCGCTGGCCGGAGCGGCGCGCTCAGGCTAATATCGATTGCCGGCCAGATGGACCGCAGTTCGACTGACCTGTGCGAAAATTCAAACCCTTCTTGTTGAGTCTGGCGCTGCTGCCGTCGGTTACACTGGCGAATTGCAGCAGCTTTACGCCGCGGTCGCTCCCGGATTGCCAGACCGTCATCGGCATTCCCGGGCCGGAAGACTTCGCTCTGGATCCGACGACCGGCCGCGGTAGACGACCGCGCCTCTTAATATCCTCGCAGGACCGGCGACTGACCGATCCCAACGGCGAAATGCTGCGCCCCGGCGCGATCTTCGCGCTCAACCTGGAGGGACCAGGAGCCATGACTCCCGAGATACTGCCGTTCGAAGGCCGCGACGACTATCCCTTTCATCCCCACGGCATCGACCTGGTGCAGGCCCCGACGGGCCTGCTGCTCTATGTAATCAATCATGCGTTGACCGACACCCACTGCATCGAAGTCTTTCGCATCGAACGCAATAAGCTCGTCTTTTTGAATCGCCTGCACAGCTCGCTGATCATTCATCCCAACGATCTGGCCGCGCTCCCGGACGGTCAGCTCTATATTTCAAACGATCGCACCGGCTCGGGAGTCACCGCGGCGCTCTGCGATTTTTTCGCATTGGGCTGCGGCAGCGTGACCCATTATTCGCCCGCGGAAAACATCTGGCGCATCGTCGCGGAGGGGATTTCGTTCGCGAACGGCGTGGCGGTCCGTGACGATCGACTGTTCGTGGCCGGCACCATGGACAAAGGCGTGCACGTCTTTCGCCGCGACCCGATTACCGGCGCCGTTTTTGAAAGAATCGCTTTCTGGGACGTGGGCAGCGGCGTCGATAACCTGATGTGGGAAAACGAAACGACGCTGAACGTCGCGGCGCATCCCGATATCTTCGCCTTTCTGGATCACGCCGGAGACGAAAACGCACATTCTCCGGGCGACGCGTACCGCATTGATATCACGACCGGGCAGGCGACGCAATTCTACGCGGATGACGGGACGCAGATGGACGCGTCGGCGACCGCGCTGATCTACAATAATCGCATGTACATCAGCGGCGTCTTCGATCCGGAAGTGGTCAGCTGCGCGGCCCCATGACGCCCGGAAAACTCGACCGCACACAATAGTGTCCTTCGGACATTATTTATTGACAGAAACTATTTGCTGCGGCCAATATGGTGACCAGTGCTTTTCACTCAGGAGAGCGGAGATGAGCAGGACACCCAAAGACACCGCGCGGGAATGGTACGCCGCCGTGCATGCCGGCGACTTCGATCGGCTTTTTGCGGTCATAGCCGAGGACTGCACGGTGGAGTTTTACGGGCCGCCCGTGATCCCTTTCGCCGGTAGCTACAGCGGCCGCGAGAAGGTCAAAATTTTCTTCGGGCATGTCGCCAACGACGTCGAAATTCAGGAATTTCGCCAGGATCAATTCATTGCGGAAGAGGACAGCGTGGCCGTAACGGGCTATTTGAAGATGATTCTGAAGGCCACGGGCCGGCTCTACGCCGCCAACTACGCACATATTCTGACGATTCGAGACGAGCAGGTGGTTCGGTTTCGGGACTTCCAGGATACGGCCCAGGCATTGCACGCCAGCCTGGACCTGAATACGCCCGTTCGTTAGGCCCGTTTGGCCGGTGCGGAAGTCACGGCTTCCGGCGATTCAACGTCCCCGGACTCCCGGGCGGCCTCTTCCTGAAGCTCTTTGTGAATCTCAGTGACCCGCGATAGAAAGTGCACTCCCGATTCGATCTCGGCATCGGTGAGGCGTTCGACCATTGTGCTGATGTAGGCCGTCCCGTTCTGGATCATGCTTTCGGTGAAGCGCTTCCCGTTGGATGTCAGCGAGACCCATTTTTCCCGACCGCTTTCCGGGTCTTCACTCAGGCTCACAAAGTCCAGGGGCGGTTTGGTGAGCGCCCGGAGCGATTTCGATAGCGCGGAGCTGGTCAGTTCGTACCAGGTCCCGAGAGCCCGCTCGATGTCTTTGCGGCGCATCGCCACGCCGTCCGCGCTCTCGGTGCGGATCATCCACAGAATACAGGCCTGCTGGCGAGTCAGGACGCCGCATTTCAGCGCATCTTCGATATTGATCCCTACCAGATAATGGATGGGGAAAAACAAATCGAGAAAGTCGCTGGAGGCGCGTTTTCGGTCCACCATAGGTTTAGGGTATCGGATCCAGGGCCGGTCAAGCCGTTTTCTCCGGGGCCATCCCGGCTCGAAAAAAAGACATTATAGCTTTAAAGAAACTATGTCCTGAAGACCTAATTTTATTGACAGACCTCGAATTCTGGTGAAGATCCGGGCTGGCGATCGGCAGTGCGAAAGCCGATCCCGCCTGGAGCAAGGACGATGTCAAAACCCACGCCGATTGAGATTTCCCCCGATTTTCAAGCGAAGGACCTGTATTCGCCGGACGTATTCGCGAATCCCTATCCATATTACGAACGTTTGCGCGATAAACCGATCCAGTTCGGTCTCAAAGACTATCCACCGGGCACGGTGCCGGGCGTGGACGAACCCCACCCGGCCTGGGTCGTATTGAAACACTCCGACGTTTCCCACGTATTCGCGAATCCGAAGATCTTTTCGTCTCGCGACATCATGCAGGAAGAGTCCGAGGCCCCGACGCTAATGCTCGTAAATCACGACGGCGCCCGGCACACGGAGCTGCGCAAAATCGCCAATATCGCGTTCTCTCCGCGGCGCGTAATGACCGACGTCGCTCCCTGGATGGAACAGATCGTAGCGCAACAGCTGGAAATGGCCGGCGACGGCGAACTGGATTTTATGCAGGATCTGGCGCCGAATCTCCCGGCGCTGGTTATGACCCGACTGATTGGCACCCCCGAAGAGGACTACGTTTTACTGCGGCGATGGGCGAACGCCTTCATGGTTACGTCGACCTTTACGCTTGAGGAACGTCAGCAGTGTAACGTCGAACTCTTCACCTATTACGTCAACGCGGTCAATGAACGGTACGCGGATATTGAAAGCGGAAAGACTGTGCCGGACGATCTACTCTCCGCTTTCATCAAAGCCGAAGCGGACGGCAACAAACTGACGAAAGACGAGGTCGTTCGCTTTTGTCTGACGCTGGTCGTCGCAGGGGCGGAGACCACGACGTACTTGCTGGGCAATCTCATCGACGTATTGCTGGACGAACCGGAACTCTACGCTCAGATTCGCGAGGACCGGACCCTGGTTCGCGCTTTCATCGAAGAAAGCCTGCGCCGCGACGGGCCGCCCCAACGCCTCTTTCGCGTGTGCGTTCAGGATACGGAATTGGGCGGCGCGCATATCAAAGCGGGCGACTGGGTGGCGATCTTTTTCGGATCCGGGAACCGCGACCCGGAAGTATTCGAGAATCCCGACGAGTTTCGCCTCAATCGACCGAATATCGCCAGGCACCTCACATTCGGGCACGGCGTGCATCATTGCATGGGTGCCGGAATCGCACGCAACGAAGCCGCTCAGCTCATTAACGGAATACTCGATCGTTATACCCGAGTAGAACCCGCGGGCGAACGCCGGCGCCAGCGGGGCGGTCTCCTGAATTACGGTCTGGATACCTGTCCCGTTCGTTTCGTTCCCTGACCCAGGAACGGCGGTCTCCGGAACCGGGTCTGATCTCAGGCCCGGGCCAGAGGGCCGCTCGATCCTGTACCGAGGCAGATATTATGGCTACAATCTCCGTTACGACCCGCAGCGGAACCACCCGAACCGTTATCGCACCCGTCGGCGAAACTTTGATGGAGGCGCTGCGCGATCATGAAACCGGCGTAGAGGCCGTATGCCACGGCTCGTTATCCTGCGCCACCTGCCATGTATTCGTGGCCGAAGAAGATTGGAACACAGTGGGCCGGCCGGCTGAAGACGAAACATCTTTACTGGAAGATCTGGTCCATAGCGGGCCAAACAGTCGCCTGAGCTGTCAGGTGATTGTCACCAACGCGATGGACGGGATGTCCGTTACTGTCGCACCACCGGAAGCGTGACGGACATAGCGAAGGCCGCCCTCCGGAATTGCCGTAGCGTCAGGAGGCGCAGCGACGCTGCATGCACTCAACGTACCGACCTGGAATTCAATCCGCGTGCATAGTTTGCAGTCGCGCCGCTTGCCGAAACCAGCGTGCGTGATCCTGCGCGGCTCCATACAGCCCTTCATACAACAACATCGATTGCTTCGCGGACGCGACGTGGGGATCGGCAGCCTCCGCTTCGCTGAGGTCTTTGCGGTAGTTTTCGGTAATCTGAAAGATCACTTTCTGCATGGCGCTGCCCGCGATATCCATCATCTCGCTTTCGGCGCGCACGTTTTCATCCAGGCGTTGCATATTTCCGAGCAGGCGCTCATAGTCCGCGTCGCGGCGACCGGAGCGCGCCTGTTCGTACAGCGACCGCGAATCTTCGATGCCGGGCGCGAGCAACCCCGAGAATTTCTGAAAATCCCGGGCGAGCTGCGCCAGGCGGTCTGCAAAGCCGGCCGCGTCAAAATCAACAGGCGCCTGGGCCAGGGCGGAGGCGAGATCCGGCCGCCGCTCGTGATCATTGAAGGTCACTTCGGCGAGCGGTGCGCGCTCCACGCTTTCAAATCGCGCGCCGGCGCTCGCCACGTTAAGTATTTCGAGCGATGGTTGTTCCGCGAGGTCGGCGGCGAAGCGCCGCTCGAACCAGGCGTGAAAGATCGCCAGCTTGTCGTTGGCGCGCACGTCACCAGGCAGCATGCGCACAGGCAGCGCCGAAAGCTGTAGATAGTTGTGCATCTCGCGACGAAAGAAGCGCGACTCCCGGTAATTCAGGCGCTCTTCGAGCACAGCGCCCTTCGCATGCGCCAATCCGCCGGTAAACGAGAGATCCTGGCCGGCGAGCAATACGCGCCGGCAACCGAGCTTGAGCGCCAGATCGTATGCGTTCGTCGAGACCGAACCGCCGAAGGCGACTTCGCCGGGCTCTTCGTTTCGCAGAGCGTCAAAGAAGAGTTTCGCGAGCGGAAAGGGCGACCAGGTATAAAACAGGCGCTCGGGGGGAATCATGCGCAGACTGAGATAGCTGGTCGTGGGATCGACGACGAACAGGGCGCGACTCGCTTCGCAGCCTTCGAGATAGTAGCGGTTCACGGGTTGCGGATCGACCGTGACGACGATATCGGATCCATTCCCGCCTTTAGCAAAATTTGCAGAGCCGTGTCGACCGCGATCAAAACGACATGGTCGCGAATTTCGCGCAGCGCCGCCACGTCGGCGGCGAGCGAAGGCCCGGCGCCGCACACCAACGCCGTACAGTCCGGAGCCAGGCCGAAGAGCCGCCGGACCGGCCGGCCCTGTTTCAGATGCACGAAATTCGCGATTAGATTGCGCGCCCAGCTGCGATCGAAGCGACTGAGGGTCGCAAGGTTCACGTCCTTTTTATTCAAAAAATTCTCGACGTGCTTTTGCAGATGGCTATAAGCCGGATCGGCGGCGTACGACGCTCGATGCGATACGAACAGGATCTCGCTATTACCCCGGCCCGCAAAGATCGAGCGTAAGAGATCGTCGTCGGGAACGCCGGTCAGGAGCGTCAGGCGGCCCGCCCGAATCGCTGCGCGCAGATCCGTAACTTCCAGGGCCCGCGCCGCGACTTCGCCGAAAGGTTCCAGCCAGACCACGGGATTGGGATGGCGCGCAACGAAAGCCTGGATTGTATAGCCCAGTCCCGCACCGAAGAAGAGCACCAGTTGATCGGAAGTTTCGGCTTTGAACTCGGCGAGCTGGCGTTCACTTTCTTTGAGCGGATCGTGGCGACTGTGTAGATAGCGACCGCGCCAGCGCAGGGAATAATAGCGAGTAGCGTCAGGAGCATTCGAACGCGCGTCTTCGATCACGGGGTCCGCCGCCCCTTTCGCCGACAATTTCGTTTCGATCAATTCGGCCTGGTCGATTTCGCGCAGAAACTCTTCGCGCAGTCTCTCGTCGACTCCCAGGAGCTTGAACTGCTCGGCCTGGAGCCCGGAATTCATGTATCGCCTCCGGGTACGCAATAGAAGCGACCGCCGTCGCGACCGAGCTTGAGAGCGGTTTCGTAAAGATCGCTGAGGGTCTGTGAATTCAGGAGCGCGTCCAGCGGGCCCCGCGCGAAGACCCGACCGGCTTTGATCAATATCGCGTGGGTGGCGAAAGCCGGGATCTCTTCGACGCGATGCAGAATGGTCAGCGTCGGTGTTGCTTCGCTCAGCACGTGATCGGCCAGCATGCGTTCCAGCTCGATGCGCGAAGGAATATCCAGAGATTCGTACGGTTCGTCGAGCAGCAGAAATTCGGGACGCGCCATGAACAGTCTCAATAAGAGCACTTTGCGCCGTTCCCCGCTTGAGAGTTTTTGAAACAATCGCTCCGGCGGAAACGAAGCTTCGGCCGAACCATGAGCCCGGCCCGGAGATCCAGCGGATCGCTTACTCAAAAAATAGCGGCCAAAGAGTTCCCGGGCGCGCGCCTGTTCCTGTTCGGAGTATTCGCGGTATCGCGCCAGGCTTCCGTCGGCGCCCGTCAGAATCACGTCGAAGGCCGTCGCATTCGGATGGTAAACGTCGAGCCCCGCCTGCTGCGCCGGCTGGAACACTCCCATGCGGGATCGCATCGCCCGCAGGTCGACCCGGCCGTAGCGTTCGCCCAGCACGGAAACGGAACCACGGGTCGGCCACTGATGCCCGCAGAGAAACGAAGCGATAGTCGACTTGCCGCTACCGTTGGGTCCGATCATGACCCAGTGTTCGCCCGCGAGAACAGACCAGCTCACGTCTTCGAGAATGGTTTCGCCGCCACGCACGAAGCCGATATTATTCAGTTCCAGAATAGTGCGCAATTAATACAATTCATTCGATGATTTATAGTCGGCGTCGAATTGTTCGACTCGGGCGCGAAACTGCTCTTCGTCGGCAATGTCGAATTTTTCGAGCACTTCCGGCTCGAGCGACGAATAATCGATCTGATCCATGCTGGCGTGCTGAATGGCAAGCGCCACATAGATCGCGCTGACGCCGTCGGCGAATTCTTCCGGACTCAATAACGGCTTTTGCTGATAGCGGATCGCCGCCACGAGCGCCGGCGGAAAATTCCAGTGTTCGGCCATGAACGCGCCGATCTCCGGATGCGCGATTCCAAGCAGAGTCTCTTCTAAAATCGAACTATTGCGAGCGCGGCGCGCGCCGAGCATCTTCTGGATCGTCGCTATCACCTCGGGTTTGAGCGAAATCAATACGATCTTACCGAGTTCGCACAAAAGCCCGGCCACGGTTACCTGCTCCGCCAGAGTCTGGCCCCCCGGCCGCGATTTCGCCAGGCGGCGCGCGAAAAACGATACGCGATTCGAAGATTCCCAGACGACTTCGAGATCCTTCACCCGGTACTTGCGATTGATGACGTTGCGAGCGCCGGTCACCATCAGCAGATTGCGAATCACTTTGAGGCCGATGATTTTCACCGCGTCTTCCAGCCCCGGATTCCGAAAGCGATTCATATAACCGGCGGAGTTCACGAGCTTGAGAATCTGCGCGGTCAGCGCCGGATCTTTCTGAATATGGCCGGCGATGACTGAAACCGAAGCGGTCTCCGAGTCGCACAAACCCAGCAGATAGGAAATATTCTCGGGCAACGACGGAAGGTCTTCGACCTCTTTCAGGATGCGCTTATAAAAATCCGTCTGAAAATTTTGATCGGTGATTTTGCGCGGAAGATAGACTTCGTTACGGGTTACGCCGCCTTCCGAAACGATGCGATAGCCGTCCGAAGAAACCTGAACGTTATCGAGCAGACTCAAAATCAGGAATATGCCGAGACCCGCGCCCTCGCTTTCATCTCGAATTTCCGTGAAGGCGCTGTTGATGTCGTGGTACTTTTGAAAGCTTTCGAATTTCTTTTCGATGCGTTCTTTTTCGCGCGGCAGCAACTCGATATTATTTTCGATTATGAAGACGAGATGGTCGTCCGTGGCGCGCACGTCGACGCGAATATAGTAGCGCGTGTTTTGATTTTCATGCAGAAAGATGTCCCAGTCGCGCAGGACATGTTGCGAAAAATTCTGAATAGCGCGGTCATAAGCGGCGTCGGTCGAGAAGTCCAGATTACGGTTTTCGAAGTAGATCCGCTTCGCGTTAGCCTTCGAACAATTCGAAATAATCTCTTTGAGCAGCACCAGAACCATCTCGTTCAGATAGGTCAGGTCGTAGTGACTCAGGAGGCGATAGACGAATCCGGAAATCGCGCTGAATCGCGCGTCCGTCAGTCCGGGAAACTCAAAGCGAGCCGTCTCGCCGGCGAAGACCCGCGATAATTCCCGTGTGGTATCTCTGGCGCTTAAGAATGAAACCACGCTATGCAGAATTCCCATAGAGGACCCGGGGGCAACTGATTTTCCTGAGGCCTCGAAAAGCGAAAAAAACGCCCTCGCCGGGCTCCGACGGGGCGAAAAATGTCACACCCCGATGATATAAAGGCTCCATGAAACAGAGCAAGCATCACTCCCGCACCTCCCGTTCCGCAAAAAAAGATTCCCGGGCGGCCGCTTTTGAATCCGGCGCCGAAGGCACTCCAACTGGATTTTCGAAGGCCCGCGCCGGATTTCGGGAGATCGGAGGACAGGTAAGCGGCTATTACCGGTACTTACCCGGAAATCGGGCCGAAGTTATGGCCCATTTTCAGCACCGGGAGCAGATTGCGAAACTCTGCCAGCGCCTGCAGCTGCGGCTGGAAGCCGAATTCGACCTGGCGTCCCTGAAAAATGACGAACGCCGCAGGCGGGCTCGCCGCGTCGGTCCGGATGCGACACAGATGGCCGGAACGCGGGCGAATCCGGACGCGGCGCAGCTGGATTTACTCGAAGCCACGCTCGTCGCATTTTCGGGCCAGCCGGAGCACGCGAAATCCGCACCGCTGACGAATCCAGCCGGGAATACGGCAAGCGTGGAGGCTCGCGACGTCGGAGGCGAAGTCCCCTCGATCGCCACGGCCGGGGCCCAGGCCGGCGCGCAGCCCCGTCGCGACGAAATCGAAACGAATTCCGGGCCGGCTGCCACAGCAGGCGAATCGAAATCAGAGGCTGCCCGAGAAATCAAAGCGAAAGCGAAAACGCACGAAAATCACAGAGCCGAGCGCTCACCACGAACGCTCGAGGAGTCGCTCTCCGGCATTCGCCCGCTCGGACCGGCCAGCCTGAATGACGGACAGGATCGCGTGAACCAGCCGAAACGCGGCGGACAAAAAAAGCGGAACGCTTCCGCTTGATCCAGAACGTGTTTAAAATGCGACGAGGCGAAAAACCGGCGGCTTCTAAACCGGCGGCATTCGCCTCGCTCGATGATCAGTATCGCGCTTCAGCCGACGAAAGTATCAGCTGTTTTTCAGCCGCTTGTTGAACTGAAAGACTTTCTTGAAGATGAGCGGGTTGATGGGCTCGTCCCCTTCCCCGATGCCTTCCGCAGCCTGCGCTTCCATCGCGTCGGCTTTGTCCGCGTCGAAAAGCATGATCGCGACGCGATTGTAGAATTTGTAGTCGGCGCGAAAGCGCGAGAAGTGGTGCGAACGAAAGATGGTTACGCGGCGATTGTGCTGGAGCGTGTACTTGTGGCGAAACAGGTTCTTGTGCACGCGCTTCTTTTGTTCTTCGGCCGTCGGCTTCGGAAAATTGCTCTGCACGATTTTGTCCGGGGTCGGCCCCTTCTCGCCGTAGAGCGTGAACTCCAACCCCTGAGTGGGATGCGCGTTGATATATTCCACGTACTTCCAGAACGGCGGTTTGATATCCGGAACCGGCACGTTGCCCGCCACACCGCCGCGCATCCGCAGGATGGTCGTCACGTAATCGTGATAGTCGGAGTCGCTCGGATTCCAGACCGAGGCGTCGGGAATATCCTGCGGGGTGACCGTGATCTGGTGCACAAGAAACTGCTCGGCCGGATAGTCGCGGTCGCGCCAGCGCGGGTACGGCACCCACTGGCGTTGCCGTTTGTTCACCGCATCGGTCTCATAGAAGGCGACGACGTAGGCGTAGAGGCGCACGTTCTCGCTCGTGAGATTATTCACGTCGAAGACTACGTCCAAAAACTCGCCGTGACCGTTGCCGGCGTAACGCCGGTCCAGGTTGAAATTCGTAACCCGAAAGCGCGAGTCGACCAGCGCCAGGGGATTATAATCATTCGCGCTGAAGCCGCCTTCCGGCGCGGGACTGAATTCGACCTGGCCTTCGGGCGCCGCATCGGTCGCCGGCTGGCCGCCCTCTTCGATGGTCTGGCCCGTCAGTACCGAGAAAAGACCGGAGACGCTGAACAGAACGACCGCGCTCAGGACGAGGAGCCTGCGGATCATGCTTTTAGCGGAAGTGGACACCTGATACATATGAGTATACCTCTGTCGTTGATTATCGAAAAATCGCGGGCCAAGCTTGATTCATTCTATCGAAAAGCTGCGATTCGGCAACGAATTCCGCATGAATCCCCCAAAATCCGCGCCGGTCTTCAATATATTTACACTTCCCGCTGCCGACCGGCGTAGATCGCCGCTATTTTTTTGATCGCGGCGACATAATCCCGCCTGTAGCCTGGTTCAATGCAATTCCCATTCGCCGTATACAGTCCGAACGCCGCCCGCGACCGGAAGCCCCGGCGCGGCAGAGAACGCCCGCGATTCTTTCGGCGCCCCGGCCGATTTTCGGCATGGACTGGCGCAACGGGGCTGCTGGCGCTTGCAACCACGGCCTGCGTGAGCGGCCCCGGAGCCGAACTGAACCGCCGCATTCAGAATCCGTTTCACACCAGCGCACGCATCCCCGTGTACTTCGCGACCAACCGCGTTCCGATCAGCCTTCAGCCGGCATGTACGGACGCCTACTACGGTGTGCGTAACAGTCGCGAGCTGGAGTACGGCATGTGCGAGATCAACGTACCGAAGCGCCATACCGTCGGCGTTCTGGAACCGGTCAGCTCGGGCCGAAGCGACGCCAATCGCTTTTATCAGCCGGGCCCGCATATCGAACACCAGATCGCCGGTTTTAAAAAGGGAATCGAAGCTGAAAAGAGCGACGAGGTCCTGCTCTTCGTGCACGGCTTCAACGTAAAATTCGAAGAGGCCGCCCTGCGCGCCGCCCAGCTGGCCTACGACGTGAAATTCCAGGGTACGGTCGTGCTCTTTACCTGGCCCGCCGGCAGCGCAGGCGGCGGCCTGAGTTCCGTCCTCATCAACCAGACCTACCGGGCGAATCAAACGAACGCCCGCGATACCGTGAAGCTATTCACGAACTTTATGCGGGATCTCAAGGCCTCCGGCAAGACCATACACCTGCTCGTACATTCCATGGGCCATCAGATCGTGCTTCCGGCTCTGGCCGATCTTGCCGCAAACGAAAGCCCGGGCACGGTGCAGGAGCTGATCTTAAACGCTCCCGATTTTCCGACCCGCCGCTTGAACGAGATCGCGCCGCGATTAAGCCGCATCGCCGCGCGCGTAACTCTGTACTGCAGCCCGGGAGATAACGCGCTGGTCGCATCGAAGCAAATCAATTCGAACCATCGCGCCGGACTGTGTTCGAAAATTCCGGGTATGGACGTAATCAACGTGAACGAACTGGATACATCAACCCTGGGACACGGCTATTATTCGGGACGCCCGGTCTTAACTGACGTTTTCCAGGTATTACTGGGAATCGAAGCCAAACGCCGGCTCTTTATTCGCGCGAGCGGGCCCAACGGCGGCGAAGATTATATTCTGCGAAAATGATAGAGCGCGATGCCCAGCGCCACCCCTGCATTCAAGGATTCCACGCCGGGCCGAATCGGAATTCGCAGGCGCCGACAGTGCAAATCCGCCGGGATACCCGGCCCCTCTTCGCCGACCAGCAATGCGACGTCCCCGCCCGGCTGGACCGCGTCTAAATCCGCCACGTCTTCGCCGTTGAGATCGAGCGCGAAGAGCGGCACGTCGGCCGCCTGCAGCGCCTCATATGTCGCTGCGGCGCCGGTTGACGCGGCTTCCGGCGAGTAGAGACCGGCAAGCGCCGGGCCGCGCAAAAGGGGCGCGCGCCAGGTTTGCCCGGCCGCCGACCGGAGCGCCCTGGGATGAAAGGGGTGCGCCGCTTCGGCCAGAAGAATAATCCGATCCACGCCGAACGCCACGCAGCTGCGAATCGCAGCGCCCAGATTGTCCGGATCTGAGAGCGGCAGAAAAACGGAAAGGCCCCGCAGCGACTGCGCTTCAGACGCGGCCCCGGGCGACCAATCCGGAATCTGCGGCACCCGTACCATTAAAAGCGGTGAACCCGCGCCAAGAAAATCCAGCTCTCGAAACAGTTCCGGCGTAAAAACTGCCGCCGGAATTCCGGCCGGCGCTACAGGCCCTCCGGTGGCTGACGCGCCCGTCGGGACCGGATCGCCCGCAGAATGCACGACCAATTCGACGCTTTCGGCGCGTTCCGCCAGAACCTCGGCGACCAGACGGCGCCCGGCCACGATGCTGAGTCCGTGCTTTTTGACGCCGCGGCTCCCGCTCAAACTGCGGATTAGCTTGAAACGCGCATTCTCCCGGGAATGAATGGCGGAATGTTCGATTGGGTCCACTATCAGTTTCCTTCCCGCGTTTATTTCGAGCGGGACGCCACCCATAAAATCGGCACGATGGTTCGCGATATCGGCAATCGCATACTGATTCTCGCGGTGCAGGACGAGCTGGGCAATCCCGACGAACTCGCCGTCATCAAAACCAGTCTGGAAAAGCATACCACAGGCGCCATCATTTACGACGATATCGCGACCCGGCCTGGATTCGAAGATCTGGACACGGCGGCGTACTTCGCGCGCCAATGCAACGCCGACGCGATTCTGGCTTTCGGTTCGCGCACGACCTTCCACGCCGCCCGGGCGATCTCGCTTTTGGCCAACAACGATATCTTCGCCGCGGATCTGCAGGACACAAGCTTTCCATTAAAACGGCCGCCGCATCCAATCATCTCGGTACCGACCGGGCCGGCGATGGGCGAAGAAAGCACGCCCGCCTTCAGCGTTTATAATCACGAACTGCGCTCCAGTTTCCACGCTCACGACAACCGTCTCTTCCCGGCGATGATCTTCATCGATCCGAATATAAGCTCGACCATGCCGGCGAACGACCTGGCCAAGAGCGGCATCGCGGTCATGTCTGCCGCGGTCGAAACGATTCTCTCGAAGAAGTCGAACGAAATCACGAATTCGATCGCGCTGCGCGCCTTAGAATTGATTACGCGTAATCTAACGACTCTCATTCAGGAATCCGGCAACCAGGCCGCGCGCATGAACGTTTCAATGGCGAGTATGCTCTGCGGCATGGCGCACTCGAACAGTATGCTCGGACTGACCTACAGCATCGCCGCGGCGACGGCGAATCTTACGAATATCGACTTTTTTATGGCGATGTCGATTTTATTGCCGCATATCATGGAATACAATCTGACGACTTCGGCCGGCAAGTACGTGCAAATCGCTCGGGCCCTCGACGAAGACATCAAGGATATTACGGTGATCGAGGCCGCGATTAAAGCCGTCGAGGGCGTGCGCAAAATTTACCTGGAATTGAAGATCCCCCAGCGCCTGTCGGAATTCGAAATTTCGAAAGCCGACCTGCCGGAAATCGCCGAACAGGCCTTTCATATTCCGTTTACGAAAAACACGCCGCGCGAACTGGACCGAAACGAAATTGAGACGATTCTGATCGCGGCATATTGAGAGGCACGCTCTGTGAGGCGGGGAGTCGAGGCCGGTCCTCACGCGCGCCCGTCCATGGGCGAGCGTGTGGACCGCTGCGCCCTCCGTGGCTCCGCTACGACCTCCACTCCCCGCCTCACAGACGACCAATCGGCAGCGCAGCAATCACAATCGTCTCGGCTATTGTTGTGACTCTCCGTAGACTTCGAATCCAACGCGCCACATTGCGGTGCCGCGGAGATTCAGGCTGCGAGCGAGTTCGGCCATGCGCTCGCGAGTCACACGGTCCGAAAAATAAACGACGCGATCTTCGCGCTCAACGCGCAAGGTCCCCGATTCATGACGGACGCAGCCGAAACGCCGGCATTGGGCGAGCCCCTGGCTTTCGCTTACGGCCCGCGGTCGAGCCGCGCTCCCACCCGGGCCCCCACGCCAATCGTAGCCGTACGCCGGCACGCCCAGCCAGATTCTCCCGGCCGGGAATTGTTGATCCAGCACAAGTTCGATATTGCGCCGGGCCCAGGCCAGGTCCGTCACAGGACCCGGTTTCTTTAAGTGGTAGTCGTAGGTCATATAAACGATCTCGTCGATCGGCTCGCCGATGACGTCCAGATCGAAGAAGGCCGCCTCTTCCGGAGTGCCGTGCAACGGCGGAAAGGCCGCGATGCTCAGAATCAAACCCCGCATGCGCGGATGCGATTTAAGCGCGGAGAGAAATGCCGCATAATGCGGAGCGCTTTCACCGTGTAAGAATTCAAAGTCGATGTGCGCGCCGTCGTATTGCTTCGCGTGCACAAGCTGCGCGACCTGGTCCACGGCGAAGCTTCGGGTACGCGGCTGGCGCAACATCGCCGCCCCGGCCCGCGCTCCCCGCAGCGCAATCAGAGGAAACAAGCGCTTGCCGCCGCGGGCCTCAGACAATATCGCGCGCGCGGCCTGTGAGAGCGACGGCTCCGCGTAGATGCGACCCCGGGCGTTCAATCGGTACACTCCCAGGCACAGCGTATCGTATTTGGCCAGACGCTGCTCAATCCGGTCGGCGCGAAACGAAGCGGGAATCACATACGCCCACGCCTCAATCTTTTTTGGCTCGGACGACCCGGGAGTGCAGCCGAACAGGACCGCGCTCAGAAGGACCGATGATATGCAGAGCAAGCGCATAGCCGGGGACATCGCCGGTGGCCGGGGAAGCGACAAGCGGAAATTGCAAGACGGCTGTCCATTAAAGTCGACCGGTCGTTGATCGTCGAGGGCCTCAATCCTTTAAACGCTTGCCACGGTCCCCGGCTGCGTACGTCTGACCTGCATGGCTGAAGTATTTTATGATGATTCCTGCGATATGAGTCTGTTGAAAGACAAGACCATCGCCGTACTGGGTTACGGCAGTCAGGGCCACGCCCAGGCGCAAAATATGCGTGATTCGGGCTTAAACGTTATTATCGGACTGCGTCCCGATTCTAAAACCGTGGCCGTCGCAAAAGAAGACGGCTTTGAAGTGCTGTCTCCGGCGGACGCTTCTGCAAAGGCCGACATAATTCAACTGCTCGCTCCCGACCAGATCCAGGCCGAAATCTACGAAGAGTCGATCAAGCCGAACCTCAAGGCCGGCGACGCGCTCGTATTTTCACACGGCTTTAATATCCACTATGAAATGATCAAACCCCCGGCGGACGTCGACGTCTACATGGTCGCTCCGAAAGGCCCCGGCCATCTCGTGCGCCGCGTCTTCGCGGAAGGCGGCGGGGTTCCCGCGCTCATCGCGATTCACCAGGACGCTACCGGTCAGGCTCGCGCTCGGGCGCTGGCGCACGCTTCCGGAGTGGGCGGCGGGCGCGCCGGCATTCTCGAAACGACCTTCAGGGATGAAACCGAAACCGACCTGTTCGGCGAACAGTCCGTGCTCTGCGGCGGCCTGACTTCGCTGATCATGGCGGGTTTCGAAACCCTGACCGAAGCCGGCTACGACCCGGACATCGCCTATTTCGAATGTCTGCACGAAGTGAAGCTGATCACCGACCTGCTATACGAAGGCGGCATGGCCCGCATGCGTTATTCGATTTCCGATACGGCCGAGTACGGCGACTACGTCAGCGGTCCCCGCGTGGTCGGACCGGAAGTCAAAGAGCGTATGAAAGAGGTGCTCGCCGACATCCAGAAGGACAAGGGCGGAAAATTCGCGAAGAATTTCATCGCCGAAGCGAAGGCGGGCTATCCGGAGTTCAAAAAGATGCGCGAAAAAGGCGCGGCGCATCCGATCGAAAAGACCGGCGAAAAACTGCGCGGCATGATGAAATTCCTGAGCGCGAACAAGAAATGAGCCGCACGCCCCGATTCCGCGGCCCCCCCATTCGGGTCGGCCGCGAAGGAAACGGAACCCGGGATTCGTCCCGGGTTTTTTGTTGCCCTTTCGCCAGACGAACTATCTTTCGACAGCGGAGGAAATAGATGGTCGAGTTGATGAAGAAAATTACGGAATCGGGCTGGTTCCAGCATTCGATAACGGGCGTGATCTTGCTCGCGGCGGTGGTTGTCGGTCTCGAAACCTATCCTGATATCGTTCAGGAGCATCACGGTTTACTTCATTTTCTCAACCAGGCGATCCTGATCATCTTTATCGCGGAAATCCTCTTCAAGATGATCGCGCGGTTTCCGAAGCCGCTGGACTTTTTCAAGGATCCCTGGAACGTCTTCGACTTCGTAATCGTCGCGGCGGCGTTATTGCCGATTGATTCGCAGTACGTGACCGTCCTGCGTCTCGCGCGTTTGCTTCGCGTCCTGCGACTCGTGCGCGCGGTGCCGCGCCTGCAGGTACTGGTCGGCGCTCTGATCAAAAGTATCCCGTCGATGGGTTATGTGGCGATCCTCCTATTCTTGATGTTCTATATCTACGCGGTGGCGGCGACCTTTCTCTTCGGCACGAACGACCCGCATCATTTTCGGGAACTACCGATCAGCTTCGTTTCACTCTTTCGCGCGGTGACGCTCGAAGACTGGACGGACTTGATGTACATTCAGATGTACGGCTGCGCGAATTACGGTTACGCCGGCAGCCAGGTCGAGCATCTCTGCACGAACTCGCAGGCGATGCCGATCGTGGGCGCGGGATTTTTTATCAGCTTCGTGCTTTTGGGCACGATGATTTTCTTGAACCTGTTCGTCGGTGTAATCCTCGCCGGTATGGACGAAGCTCAGGCTGAACAGGAAGACGAAGCGCGACGCGCCCACATCGAAGCGGGCGGCATCACTCTGGCCGACGAGCTGAACGAGTTAAATCGTGAGCTGAAAGAAGTCACCGATAAGCTGCACAGCATCCAGCGACACGTCGCGCAAAAGCAGAAACTGGCCGACGCGCAGATTTTGAAAAAATAGAACGGGCGCTCCGGCGCCGTCTTCTGGAAAGAAGCATGTCGACGATCATAGCCGGGCTCGCCCAACGGATCCTGGGCGTGCGCGAAGACAAAGCCGGGCCGACGATCGCGGCTATCGGCGGCGCGGCGGATCTCGGCAAATCACATCTTGCGCGGCAGCTGGTCGGCGAATTTCAACGACGAGGATATTCCGCGGACGTCTTCGCGCTCGACTCCTTTTTGATCGACCGCGCAACGCGAAAGTCGCGCGGATTAAGCGGCTACGATCTCGAAGCCTACGACCTGGACCAGGCCGTAGGCACGCTCGCCGGCCTGTCCCGCGGGGAAACGATCGAATACCACCCCTACGATCACCAGCAGGGGGCACGCAGCGCCACCGGTCGAACGATGCCGCCGCCGGAGATTTTAGTTTTCGAAGGACTCTTCGCGCTCGCCGAAGTGTTCGCTCCGCAAATACAAGTCGCTTTCTTCGTCTATACCGACGACGCGCAGTTAATTCGCATACGCTCCGCCGCGGACCTGAGCAAGCGCGGGTATACGCGCGAATACTCGCAGCATATTTCGCAGAGCGAATTGGAACGTTATAAGAACAACGTGGAACCACTGCGATTGAGGGCGGATTTTCGGCTGCGGCTGATCCGCCCCTGGGAATACGAAATCGAAAATTCCCGGGATTGATTGTGGATCTGATTGCGGTCCGCCTGCCCGGCCGTGCCCAATAGTTAGTGTACCGTTAGCAAATCGATTGCGTCGAAGGCCGCGCGTGCCGATGCTTACAGAATGAAGCTTCCGCGGCTCTTTCGGTCCGGCCTGAGGCTATTTTTGGCCGCTTTGATTGTCGGCGCGGCAGCTGGCGGATCGAGCTGCCTGAACGTCGAATGCGACAACAACGACCTGAGCTGCTATCAGGGGCTGCAAATCGAATACCTGGCCGCGCTGCAGCCGTGCAACACGGACTATTTCGGAGCGACGCAGACGGTCCGGTCGGCGTTTTTTCTGAGCGCGCTCCAGGCTACGATCGCGCTCGGCAACTCCGGACCGGCCACCGTTTCCACGTTCCCGGTACCGCAGACCGGAGTCTTCTGGCGCGGCGGCGTGCTGGCTCCCAACGGCAAGATCTACGCCGTGCCCCTGGACGCCGGCACAGTCCTGGTCATCGATCCGGCCACCGATACCGCGACGACCATCCCCGCCCCGGCCGGCGAGTATCATGGCGCGGTACTTGCGCCCAACGGCCTGATCTACGGCATTCCACGCAATTCGGATTTGATTCTGGTGATCGACCCGAACACGGATACGGTGTCGAGCTTTGCCGCTCCCGTTAGCGGTGAGAATATCGGGATCGGAGGGATGCTGGCACCCAATGGATTGATTTACGGCATGCCGGCCAGTAGTAACCTGATTCTGATCATCGACCCCGCAACCAACAGCGCGCGGACGATCCCGTCGCCAACCCTTCCCGGGAACGCGACCTTTGGCGGCACACTGGGACCGGATGGAAAGCTGTACGGCATGCCCGGTGGATCGGCTGAGTTGCTGGTCATTGACCCGACGACGAACGGCACGACCATTATACCCACGAACAGCCAGGATCTGGGCAGCGCGGTGCTCGGTCCCAACGGAAAGATCTACGGCATCCCTCAAGGCAACGACACTCTGCTGATTGTAAATCCGGCGACCGGGGCAGTGCAAACGCTGCCCACGCCGGTAACCGGCAACAACAAGTGGCAGGGCGGCACGCTTGGACCGGACGGTAAAATCTACGCCATGCCGGCAAATGAGAATAACATCCTGGTAATCGATCCGGCCACGGATTCAATGTCGCTCCTCCCGTCCGGTACAACCGGCAATCCGAAATACGGCGGCGGGGTGCTCGCGCGCAACGGAAAGATCTACGCGATCCCCCGCGACAGAGACGACGTGCTGGTAATCGATCCGAAGGCGAACGGGAATTTCTGTGATTCGATATTGATGTCAGGCTATTTAAATAAACTCTGAGCCCTTATAGTGAAATACAAGAATCTTCACAAACTATCGCCGCGGAAGCAGAACTAATGCGCATCGCTCTTCTAACATCACTCGCGTTCGCATTTAGCCTTTCAACGGCTGGCTGCCTGAACTTCGAATGCGATAACAACGACTTCCGATGCCAGAGCGATTTTCAGCTGGGCTATCTGGCTGCGCTACAGCCCTGCAACGTGGACTATTTCAATGCGGGTCAGCCAATTCGCGGCGCCTTTTATCTGCAGTCGCTCCGGGCGCAGGCGGCTCTCGGGGCAAGCGGCTCCGCGACGGCTTCGACCTTCCCTTCGCCGGTAGCCGGCACCCAGAAGTGGCTGGGAGGAGTCCTCGCGCCCAACGGTCTGATCTACGGCATCCCAAACGCGACCCCGCAGATTCTCGTCATCGATCCCGCGACGGATACCGCTACAACGATTTCCGGTCCCGGAGCCGGAGCGGACGACTGGTTTGGAGGAGTCCTGGGAGCGGACGGCAAGATCTACGCCATTCCGCGGAACAACGATCAGATACTTGTTATCGACCCGGTTACGAACACCACAAGCACGATTGCCTCGCCGGTGACCGGCGGCGGCGGCGCCAAATGGCGGGGCGGAGTGCTGGCCCCGAACGGCAAAATCTACAGCGCGCCGGCAGCGGGGCCGGCAACGGATATCCTGGTCATCGACCCGGCGACGCAGACCGCCACGACCATGCCGTCTCCAACTACGGACCTGTTCAGTCCCGTGCTGGCTCCCAACGGAAAAATCTACGCATTACCGCGAGTAGGAGCGACAACGCCGGTCGTGGTGATCGACCCGCTAACTGAAACGAGCTACACGATCGCGCACAACGTGGATGGCGAGTGGATCGGCGGAGTGCTCGCACCCAACGGCATTATTTACGCTGTTCCGGACAATGGACCCAATATTCTGATGATTGATCCTGCGACGGATACCGTTACCAGCATCCCGTCGCCGGTCGGCGGCGCCGGTCAATGGAGCGGAGCGACGCTCGCTCCGAATGGCCTGATCTACGCCATGCCGCGCGCCATCAACGATATCCTGGTGCTGGATCCGAATGCCAATACCGCGACGACTATCCCGTCGACGATCGTCGGCGGCACGTTTAAATGGTTCGGCGCGGTGCTCGCCCGCAACGGCAAGATCTACGGCATTCCGCAGGATGAAAACAATATCGTCGTCATCGATCCAAAAGCGAACGGGAATTTCTGTGATTCGATTTTATTGTCGGGTTACATGAACAAGCTATGAAACAGCCGCCGACATCGAACGCAGGAGCGTGCAGCACCAGGCAGCACAACCGGTTTGCCAGGCGAGCCCTGGAGCTGCTGCTAGTTGCGGCAATGCTGGCCATATCTTCCGCCGGTTGCCTGCGCTTCAGCTGCAACGAAAGCGATATCACCTGCGCCGGCCCGGGTCCCGGCGTATTGCTGACCGGCTTCGCTTTGACGCTGCCGTGTCTTACAGACTATACGCGGGTCACCGAAGCGCTACGGGCGCCCTACTATCTGGCGGAACTGCAGAACCAGTCCGGCTTTAATGCTGGATCGCCGACGGTTACGAGCTTCGCCTCGCCCGTCATTGGCGGCGCGAAGTGGGTCGGTGGAGTACTCGCGCCCAACGGAAAGATCTACGGCATCCCGCGGAATACGAATACCTTCGCCGTCATTGATCCCGCGGCCGATACCGCGACGAGCTTCGCTTCCACCGTGACCGGCGCGAACAAGTACTACGGCGGCGTGCTCGCACCGAATGGAAAAATCTACGCGATTCCGCTGAACGCGCTGCAGATCACCGTGATCGATCCGGCAGACAATTCCCAGACTTTGATCGCGTCTCCGACCCCCGGCAACACCAAATGGCAGGGCGGAGTGCTCGCGCCCAACGGAAAGATCTACGGCATACCATTCGATGCCAATGAAATCCTCGTCATCGATCCGACAACGGATACGGCCACCGCGTTTCCGTCGCCGATCACGACCGCGACCAAATGGGACGGCGGCGTCCTGGCGCCGAACGGCAAGATTTACGGAGTGCCCAGCACAGCCGGCGAAGTGCTGGTGATCGATCCGGCGACGGACACGGCAACGACCTTCGCGGCGCCTGGCGCAGGCAATGGGAAATGGTCCGGAGGCGTACTCGCGCCCAACGGATTGATCTACGGGATTCCGGACGTCGAGGAGAACGTGCTGGTCATCGACCCCGTAACGAATACGGCATCGACCTTTCCTTCGACGGTGACCGGGGCGGCGAATAAGTGGACCGGCGGCGTGCTGGCCCCGGACGGCAAGATCTACGGCTTTTCGCGCGACGAAGACCGCCTATTGCTAATCGACTGGCGCACGAATACGGCGAGTACTATCGCGTCGACGCGGGTTGGCCCTATGCGCAAATGGGGCAGCGCCCTGCTGGCCTTGAACGGCAAGATGTACGCCCTGCCGCGCGAAGACGACGTCGTTCTCGTCGTGGAGCCGCAAAGCGGCGGCAAATTCTGCGACGCGATGCTGCTGTCGGGTTATATGAACAGGTTTTGAATTTTCGCCGTTGAGGCCCGCTCCGCGAATATTTCGAGTCCGGTCCTCAAGAACGTCACAATTCCCTGGTTAAAGCCTTCCGTCTATTCCGCAAAAGCCTCAACTAAGCCTGGAAAACCCTGTTGTCGCAGTGCCTCATACAAAACAAGGGCAACAGTGTTGCTTAAATTCAGCGAGCGGCATTCTTCGCTCACCGGAATGCGCAGCAGATGTTCCGCGTTTCGTTTCGCGATACTTTCACGGATCGCTTCCGGCAGCCCCGAAGTCTCGCGGCCGAATACCAGATAATCACCCGGCGCGTACTGGTGCGCCGAATACAAATGTTTCGCGAAGCGCGTATATAAGAGAACGCGCGCGCTGTCGATATTCGATCGTGAGTTGTCCACACCGCGATTTTCATTCGCGACCGACGCGTCCGCGAATTCGAGAAAACTGTGCCAGTCCGCGTGTAAGCTCAAATCCAGGCGATGCCAGTAGTCGAGTCCCGCGCGTTTCACGGCCGATTCATCGAGCGAAAAACCGGGTTTGCCTACGATGTGCAGGCGACTTCCGCTGCAGACGCACAGACGCCCGATGTTACCGGTGTTTTGCGGTATTTCTGGTTCGTAGAGAACTATATCCATAGGATCAGGTACGCGAAAGCGACAGACGCCGATAATGCGCCGCTTCATTTTTTGAAGAAATTATGGCGCCCTTGCGGCTAAAATCCTACCCACGACGCCGTGGGGCGCAGATCCTGTCAACGCATGGCTTTTCTTGCGGATCGCCTGAACAAATTCGAACCATCGCCCACGCTGGCGATTACCGCCCGGGCTCGCGAGCTCAAAGCGGCCGGTCGCGACGTGATCGGCTTCGGAGCGGGCGAACCGGATTTCGACACCCCCGAACACATCAAAGAAGCCGCGCGCCGCGCCATCGCCGAAGGGCAAACCCGCTATACGAACGTGGGCGGAACCCCGCTCCTGAAAAAAACCATCTGCGAAAAATTTCGCCGCGATAATAATCTGCAATATACGCCGGAAGAAGTCACGGCGTCGAACGGCGGTAAGCAGGTTCTCTTCAATCTATTCCTGGCGACGCTGAATCCCGGCGACGAAGTCCTCTTGCCGGCGCCGGCCTGGGTTTCTTACGCGGAGATGATTCGCTTCGCGGACGCCGTGCCGGTGCCGATCTACGCCGGACCAGACCAGAACTATCTAATCACGCCCGATCAGCTGCGAAGTGCGATCACGCCACGCACGCGTATGTTCATTTTGAACAGTCCCTGTAATCCGACCGGCGCGACTTTCGCCAAAAAAGAACTGGCGGCGATTTGCGAAGTGCTGCTCGAACACCCGAATATTCTGATCGCGTCCGACGATATCTACGAACACATCATCTTCGACGGCCTGCGTTTCTATAACCCTGTGATGCTCTGCCCGGAGTTGAAAGACCGTACGTTTATCATCAACGGCGTGAGCAAAGCCTACAGCATGACCGGCTGGCGCATCGGCATCGGCGCGGGTCCGGCAGAGATCGTGAGCAATATGGAGAAAATCCAGGGGCAGTGTTCGTCGAATCCGTCTTCGATTTCGCAGGCGGCGGCCGTGGCGGCGCTCGGCGAAGACCAGGAGTGCGTCGAATCCATGCGGCAGGCCTTCGAGCAGCGCCGCGATCTCGTCTACCGCATGCTGCAGTCCATCGACGGAATCGGTATCGTCAAACCGCAGGGCGCTTTCTATATTTTTCCGGACATCAGCGATATCTACGAGTGGCCGCGCTTCCAGAAATTATTAAAGGACGATGCGAACAAATCGCGCGTCTTCTGCGCGCATCTGCTCGACCATTACGACGTCGCGGCGGTGGCCGGTTTCGCCTTCGGCGACGATCGCGCGCTGCGCATTTCGTACGCCCTCGACGAAAGCAGTCTGCGCAAAGGGCTGGAGCGCCTGGGCAATATGGTCAACGACCTGCGCTGATTACGACGTGATGTATGAAGCCGCGCCCGTAAAGTGGTAACAGGATGCAGTTTGCAAATCTCAAATCTTTCCTGGAACAGGCCGGGCTCAACCCGGAACATACGAATACGCCGATTCGCGCGGAAGCTTCGAGTCGCAAGTACTTTCGCATCGATCTGGCGAACCCCGGAAACGGACCCGCGAGCGTCGTGCTCTGCGCCGGCCTGCCCGTTCCGTACAACGACGACGATCACTTCGTCGAACTGAGCGAATTCCTGCGCGAAGCGGGTCTGCCCGCGCCGCGGGTACTGGCGATCGATCGCGAACAGGGCCGCATGCTCCTCACCGACGCCGGCGAAAAAGATCTTTCGGAGCTCCTGCGCGACGCGGGTTCGGAGGCCCGGAGAGAACGCCTGATCCAGCGTGCGATCGATTTAATGATCGCCTTACAAAAGTTAACGCCGCCGACTCCGGTGGCGCAACGCAGCTTCGACGCCGAGAAGCTCAAAGCGGAACTGGAATTCCTCTTCGCCGCGCTGAGAAGGGTCTGCGAAGATTTCAAGCTGCCGGATCCGGTGCCCTTCGAACTGCGAATGTTCGTAGACGAGCTGTGCAAATCAATCGCGAAGGTCGAACCGCGGGTTTTCGCGCATCGCGATTATCATTCACGCAATATAATGATTCGCCCGACCGGCGCAACGGACGACGCCGATCCCGAAGCATACGAACTGACGCTGATTGATTTTCAGGACGCGCGTATGGGACTGCCATACTACGATCTGGCCAGCCTGCTCTACGATCCGTATGCGCCGCTGACGCTCAAGGACCGCCAGATGGGATTCGCGTATTTTCGCGCGAAGAGCCCGCTGCCGGATCTGCCGGGTCCTGGTTTGTATTATGCGCAGGCGCTGCAGCGCGTATTGAAAGCGCTCGGCACATACGTGCATCAGGTTCATGAAAAGCGGCACAGCATTTATACGCCGTCGATTTCCGCGGCCCTGATACGCATCGAAGAGATCTGCCAGCTGGGGCGCTTCCCGGATTCGGTCTTTCTATTCGCCCGCGCCGTCCAGCGGGATCTTTACCCGGCAATCACCGGGCGTCTCGAAGCGGGAGACCGGACGGCCCCCCGCTGAAAGCTTTCATACTCGCCGCCGGTTTCGGCAAGCGTATGGGTGAGCTGACCGCGGCACGTCCCAAGCCGTTGCTACCGCTAAACGGCCAGCCCTTGATTTTCTATACGCTCTTTCAACTGCATCGCTGGGGAGTGAGCGAGGCGATGATCAACCTGCACTATCTCGGCGAGCAAATCGAAGCGGCCCTGCGCGATTTTCCGCACTTTCCCCTGAGTTATTCTTACGAAAGCGAGCTGTTAGGAACCGCCGGCGGCCTGCGCCGTGGAATCGAACTGGGATATCTGCAGCCGGAAGACTGGTGCCTGCTGGCGAATCCGGACGCGCTTTTGCATCCGGAACCGGGGGACGCGCCGCCAGAGCCGCTCGCCGACGATATGGACGGGTTGCTCTATCTCAAGCCGCTCGATCCCGAAGTGCAGGCGACTGGCTTCGCTTTTTCTGAAAATGACGCTACGAAAGACTTGATTCACATCAGCACGTCGGGGCAGTACTATTATATCGGTTACGGAATGGTGAGAGCGGCTTCGGTCGCCCATCTGGCCGATGGCGAAGTTTTTGAGCTTCGGCCGGTGTGGCGAACATCGGGAGAACGCGGCCGTCTAATGGGACGTCGTTTTCTGGGAGCGGTGTACGACGTGGGCACTCGCGAGACATATGAATCCTTTCAAAGCGCGGGTCCGCCTCCTGTGCCGCCCGAGCTGGAAACCGAATGGCGGGACTTCCTGCGCGGCTGGGCCGATGCTCCGGCGCCTTAACACCGCCGCATCTTCAGATGAAACACCTATCCCTTTTAGTAATCGTTGGCGTCCTTTTCCTGGCTCTGGCGTTCCACCCGGCGTGGTCCGAAGCAGCCAGCAATTCGTCCGTCAACGGGCATGCCCCCGCCGCAAAACAGAATCAGAAAAGCGACGCACCGGCCAAAAAGCAGTCGAAGAAGCAAACTCCCAAAAAGAAAGCGGCGCCCGTAAACGGGGCCGCAAAACGCGCAGCGGCGGAGAAAAAGATCCCCGTATTCCAGCCGACGAAAGCCGAAATCGAGGCCGCGGAACAACGCATCGCGCTCAAACAGACCACGGCGGAGCTCGTGGTGGCGTACAAATACCAGCTTCGGTCCAGCGTCCCGTTTCTGATGCGCAAACTCAAGAAGCTCGCTCCGGATTCCGCGGAGCTCCTGTACTTCGAGGCGTTGCAGTTTTACGAAAAAGGCGAACGCGGGCGGGCCCTGGCGAAAGTCAAAGAGACGAACGAAGTCGCACCGCATATATCGCGAGCGTGGAATTTACGCGGCATCATCCTGAGCGAAGCCGACCGGGTGGCCGAAGCGCGATCGGCTTTCGAACAGGCCGTTTTACACAATCCGTACAACCCAAATTATGTGTATAATCTCGCCTCGGCGCTCTATCGCCTGGGAGAAATCGAGGCCGCCGAAAAGCACACACGGCGATCGCTGCGTCTCAAAGCGAATCTATCCGAGAGCTATTATCTCCAGGCTCGCATTCACCGCGATCGGCGGGAGTTTCCGGCGGCGTTAAAGGCCTTCGCCCAGGCGCACGACTACGGTCAGAAATCTCAGAGCTTTCTTCTGGATTATTTGCTGGCGGCGGAAGCGGCTGGCGACGACAGCGCTGTTCCGGAGCTCGCGGCGCGTCTGGCGGGCGTTCGCGAACCGCGGGCTTTGCGCGAACTCGCGCGGGTCCATGCAAGTTTCGGTGAATACAAAAAATCCGTCGCGTACTACGCACGGCTCCTGCGCTCGCCCGAGGCGAAGAGCGCGGATCGCCGGCAGTACGTGCACGCTCTACACAAATCGAAAAACAAATCCATCAAACTGGCGATCCGGCGCATTCCGAAAATCGAAGCGAAAGAGCGCGACGCCCTTTTGAAATATATGCGCGAACTGGAAGACGCCGATCGCACGAAACCCGGCACCCGCGATCCAATGCTGGGGCCGATTAAATAAACAACCGCGATACAATCGCCTTTCGCTTCCTGAAGGCTAGCGCAGTGAGATCGTGCCCGTTCCGTCGGGGTAGACACGCATTTTTTTCACCGTGCTTTTGGAAAGGTCGCGAACCAGGACGTAGTATTCATTCCAGAAATTGCGGGCTTCTTCCGGGCCGAGTCTTCGCAAGCGATGGTCGCCGGCGTCGCGGTAGCGTCCGACGATGGGCAGGATGCGAACCCGTTCGATGTCTTTTTTTTGCGGGTCGATTTCCAGCTGAAGCAGGATGTTTTCAGTCTGGTCTTCGTTAATGCTTCCAAAAAGAAAATTGCCGAGCGAATAGCAGATCACGCGACCCCGATAGATTTCTACGCCCTGCGGTACGTGCGGATGATGGCCGATCACCGCCGTGGCCCCGGCGTCGATCAAAGACCGCGCCAGCGCGATCTGCCGGCGATCGGGACGGGCGTAGTACTCGTTACCCCAGTGCAGGCTGACGATCAGCTGATCCGCGCCACGCCGCGCCGCGCGGACGCGCTGGCGAATCCGAACGTCCCGCATGGCGGCGACCCCCGGCCGGGAAGCCGTACTGAACGTGGCCGCCTCGCCGATACCGGAAAACGACAGAACCGCGAAGCGCACTCCGCCGCGTTCAAAACGAAACGGGCCGGGAGCGGTTATACTGTTCGCTCCGGAACCCACCGAGGCGATGCCCGCGCGACGCAGCGCCCGCAGGGTTCGGTCCAGGCCTTCGCGACCCATGTCCATGCTGTGGTTATTGCCCATCAGCGCCAGATCCAGCTTCAGGTTTTGCAGTACTCGCACGTTTTCGGGAGGCGTATTAAAGATGTAGGATTTGCGCACGAACGGACGCCCGCGATCGGATATGCTGGTTTCCAGATTGAGTACGCGAAAGTCCGCGGCGTGAAAGACGTCCACCAGTTCGGCCACGGGTGCCATACGGCCGGCCGATCGCTGCAGAGTCTCGACGCCCCACTGAAAATGAGTATCCCCGGCGAAGAGTACCCGTACCGACTCGGTGCGCTCGAGCGGTTTCGTTTTCGGGTCAGCAGGCGACTGCGGCCCGGCGTGGGTAAAAGTCGGCTGGTAGCGCGCGCCGGTGTCAGCGGGATACTGGCTCTGTTCCCCGTCACGGGAGGCGGAGCTCGAACACGCTGCTAACATTCCACCAAGCAGAGCCAGCCACAGGCCACGCATGAGACGGCGCCGGGGCCGCAGAAAAATCCGGCTTGCCACCCCGGCAAAAAACGCAATACAAAGAGCTCCCGAATCACTGGAATGTTCCTGAAAGCTGCCCCTGGTCTTTTCAGAATCAGGCGCGGGACCGTCGGGAGCGATAGAACAATGACTCAATCTATGCAAGAGAATCCGCACCACATCCAGGAGAACTCACTTCCGGCTCGCTGTCCAGCCAAAGGTGCGGCCGGCGCACGAGCAAAACAAGCTCTGCTTGCAGGCGCGATGCTTTTGATCGCCCTCGCCCTGCCGGCGTGCTTCAACGACGTATACGTTTCCCTGTCGCCGGTGCTGCCAGGGCAGGGCGGCGGCGATCTGGAAGAAGTGCAGCTGGAACCGACCTCCGACGCGGACTCGGGTAGCTGTCTGTATTCGCCCTCGGCCTCCGGTCCCAAGCTACTGATGATTCCCATCGATGGCGTGATCGGTGAAGGCGGATTTCTCGCCGGCGGTTATACGAACCCCGGTTATATCAAGCAGGTGCTGGATCGCGCGGAACAGGATCCAGAAATCAAAGGCATTCTACTGCGCATCAACTCGCCCGGCGGAACCGTCAGCGCGTCGGATTTGATCTACCGCATGATTTCAGAATACTCGAGCGCGAACAATCTTCCGGTCTACGCGCACATCGCGGACATCGGCGCCTCGGGCGGATACTACGTGGCTATGGCGGCGAAAGAAGTCAATATGCGCCCGATGGGCATCGTCGGCAGCATCGGCGTGATCATTCGCGGCTTCGGCGTATCCGGCCTGATGGAAAAACTCGGCATCGAATACCGCAGCATCGCTTCGGGCAAAATGAAGGACAGCCTTTCGCCCTTCAAAGAGATGAACGAAGAAGAGCGGGCCTACTTCATGAAGCAGATCGATCGATCGTACGCGAATTTCTTAAATATCATTCTCGAAAGCCGATCCAAACAGCTCACGCGGAAATCTCTGGAGGCGGTGGCCGACGGGCGGGTCTTCGACGCGGAGACCGCGTTGAAAAACAAGCTGATCGACTCGACCGCATACCTCGAAGAATACCTCGAAAGAATCGCGGGTGAAAACAACTGGCGCGAACCCCGTCTGGTCGTCTATCTACCGGAAGGCGCCGCGGGTTCGAACCCCAACCTGTACAGCGTCGGCGGAGCCGCGCCGCTTTCACCGACCCAGAAATTGATGCTGCTCGCGCAGCTTTCCGGTCATCGCCTGTTCTATTTATGGGAGGCGGGTATCTGATGGCGGAATCCGGCAGAACGCCGGCGACCGATGCGGAAGAAATCGAGCGGCTGAGTGTATTTAAGACGGGCTACAACGAGCTCATCGAGCGCCAGAACTCGCTCGTTCAAACCGCGCAACAGCTGCTGTCCTCTTCGATACTCTCGGGGGACGACCGCAGCAAGCTGGCGGACAAACGGCAGGGCATCGACCAGGCGCTGAAAGAATTACAAAAACACGGCCGCGAATTGACGACCGACCTGAATCCCGGCAACCTTGAGAAAACCGCCACCCGAGAATTTCATAATCTGTTCTCGGGCGATGTTACGGACCACAGGCTTTCGTACGTCCAGTTTCTGCAAACCCACACATTGCTCAAAGGCTACTATCTGCAGGCGACCCGGGCCTGGCAGTTTTTAACGGACGCTTTCAAAGAAGCCGGCATCGGCGATAACTCCGAGATTCGCCGGCAGTTGTTTTCGACCTGCGTGCGTCCCGCTTCCGAAACGAACGACTGCCTGCGCATCTTCGTGGATCGCATGGCGCGGCTGTTGAATTTGCAACCCTCCGGCGCGGGCGTCTACAGCCCGGAGATCAATTACCTGCTTTCCACGGTCTTTACCGAGAATTTGAGCGATTGGTTGCGGGGCATCTTCGCACAGGTCGACGCGAACGGCCGCATCGATCCGGCGCAGCTCGGCGCGGCGAAGCTGCCGGAAAGCCGGACGAGTCGCGGCCCGACGGCGCCCGCGAACGAAAAGCGCCCGCTGGAAAACTGGCGCCTGGACGCCGGCGGAAACGCCGCGTTTAATCAAACTCCGCACTATTATTTTCAATACGATCCTCGCGCTCTGGATCAGGAACGCGAAAAATTCGCCGACGTAATCTACGCCGACACCCACATGGGGGCTGACCAGGAATTCATCAAAAGCGATTTCATCTTAAATGTTTCGCGCAAAGCGACGCCAGGGGCCGCCGGCAACGTTGAAGAACAGTACGTCGAATTCTTACACACTTTTTTCAATCTGGTGATCGACATCTCTATGCTGAACGTCGACGTTCCACCTAAAGATCGCAATATCTTCGTGTATCATCTAGGACCGCAGTCGTTCTATAATCTCACGATCAAATTCCTGCAGGAAGTCAATACGGGCGCCCTGCATCGCCGGGCTGCGGGTAAACGGGTCATTACCAAATTCCTGCCCGGCGAATTGATCAAGAAAACGATTATCGAATGGTGGCGCGAAGAAATCCTACCGGCGGTCGACGAGCAAAAGGACGACCCGGGCTTTCTGAAGCGGATTACGAACGCCGTGCGACAAATGCACGCGCAGCTTTCGCAGAAAGCCATGCAGGAATACGCGAAGTTGCCCGACGCTGTGAAACAAAGCAAGAGTCGTCAGGATATTTTTCGCGAGAATATGTCCAGCTGGATGGGCGCTACGAATATCATTATCTTTCGGCGCTTTCTGAAGCCGAAGCAATAAGGCGATTCGTGCAACCCGGCCGTATGCACCGCATCCCCCCTGGCGTTCTCATTTCACAATGCGAAATTCGCGCAGGCATAGCTGCCCCTGCCCCGCTATCGTATACGGATGCGCTGCGATTCGCTGCAAACGTACTTCCAGATCCTGTGCGCGCTTTTGCAATAGCGGGTCGCGCAGTTGATCCGCGCAGCCCGGCGTCAGGTACAGCAGATAGTCGAAATCGTCCCAATGCTCATGACGATAGCGCGAATCGTTGCGCACGGTCCCGCGTTCGAGGGTTCGCATGCGCAGCAGCAAATCGAATTCCGAAGCAAGATAACGCGCGTGCGGAGGCGTCGGCAGGTCATGAAAGGTGTTCACCAGCACATAACGCCGATCCGGATCCACCCGCAACACCAGCCAGCGCACCGGTTCGTACGCGGCGCGCTCGGGGCCGGTAAAACACATGGGCCGCGAATCCAGATAGGCCCGGGCTTCCGGCGCAGCCAGCAGGCCGCCCTCCGGACGAACGAGGAGGGGCGCCGCAATCGCCACTGGAACGATGAGCGCCGCGAAGACCCCCGCGCGTCGCAGCCAGTACAGCGCGCCGCCGCTCTGGCCGCTGCTTTCCGGAATAAGACGCGGGAGGCGCATGGTCCAGGCCCCGATAAAGACGAGTATCCCCGGGATCAGATGAAAGATATGCCGCAGCTGTTTGTTCCCGGTCAGAATTTCCAGAATCGCGAATTGCAGCACGACGATCAACGTTACCGCGATCATAGGGCGACCCAGGAGATCGCTGAGGCTTCCGCTCGCGTCAGACGCCGCCAGCGAACGCGTATCCACCGATACGACGGCGGAAGTCCCCCGCGTTATTTTTACGTCGCGCCGGTCTTCGGCAACGCCGTCCTGGCGGTCCGCGAGAAAGCTCACGACCAGGTTGCGAATAAAGACGATTACCAGCGCGGCGAAGGCGAATGCCAGCAGCACGATAAAAGGCGACGAATCGTCGAATACGTCGGTCGCGATACTGGAAAAAAAACTACGGCTCGCGTCCTGGACGTGTTGCTGGGTGCCCAGAATGCTCGAAACCCGATCCGGATGCACGAGCATCCAGATCGCGGCGGGAAAGATCACCGCCAGATAGACGTGCCGCGTTACGCCGTCCAGCAAACGCCGCAGGGCGTTACGATACTGATACAGATAGATCTGCAGATCGATGAAGAAAATTAAAACCAGGGCGTAAAGCGCGTACTTCACGGTTTTCGCACTCGTTTGCGCTTTCGTCGCCAGCGCGAAGACGAAGACCGCCAGCGCCAGAAGCTTCAGGCCGTTCAGCAGATAGTGATACCAGCGGCGGCCGCCGTAGTGCCGCGCGAAACACAGCGAAAGTAAATCGACGAGCTGTCCCGGATTGCGGGCGACTTCAAGCGCGACCACGGCTAAAATCAGCATTACGCCGTACGGATATTTCGTATGAAAGAGACCCTGACTGAAAATCAAAAGACCCCAGACGAAGCGTCGCTTGCCCGGCAGGTCCCGTCGTTCGCGAATGATAATCGAAGCCTCGCGGTACTCGTGGCGTTCGTACACTTTATGTAAAAAGAAAAGCGTCCAGAGCGTAAAGAACATGCCCTGGCTTTCGAGCATAGCGGAGACGCCGAAAACCGGCAAATGCTGACTCTGGATCACGAGGACCGACGCGAAAAAAAAGATCACGGCCGCGCGCAGCCAGTCCCGGGTCAGCTCAAAGGCGATCAAGAGCATCGATGGAAAGACGAGCACATAAAAGACGAAGCTGATCGAAACATCGAGCAGCGTATTCGGCCCGGTCGGACTCAGGGCAAAGGTGATAATCGCCAGCAGCCCGCGCAACGGCGGCCAGGTGGGCGCGTCGAGAAACGGAAGAATCGCGCGACCGAAATGGCCGTCGCGAAAATCCTGATACTGGTCCAGTACCACCTGCATCCTCAGATTCGCGTCCCAGGAAAGTACGTCGGTATTCGGACAGACTTCTACGAGATGCGCCCAGCTCTGTTCGAGTGCGAGACGGATCAGCCAGCCGGTCGCGGCGACCAACAGAAGTACGGGCAGGATTTTGTAGCGCATCAAAAAAGCCGGTGTATGAACCACTCTCCGTTTTCCTGAATGAAAACGGGATTGTTCAGATAATAGCTTTTGGAGGGAGCGTCCTCAAGCCGCAACCGCAATTCGCATTGTTTGCCGTCGGCCTGCAGATAAACGTCCGCGGTCAGCACGCGGGTCAGGCGCAGAATATCGCGTACGGCCAGCTGGCCGGGATCTTCGGTGCGCGAACGCAGCGCTTCGGTGTTGATATAATAGGTCTGCAAATAACCGGTCGGATTCTGCAAATCCTCCGCAACCCAGTCCCGACCGCGATGCGCCTTGAGATCGACGTACAGCCCGCGCTCGGGACTCACGTAGCGCTCCAGACCGCGAATATCTCCCGCATCCAGCATAACCAGCAATGTGCGCATCAGTTCCAGTACGCGTTCCGCCTCGATGGTTTGCTCGGGAGCAGCCCGCTGCGAATCATCGCCGACGTAAATCGTGCCGGCCTGCACTTCGGGCATACCATCGTACGAACGCAAATCTATCGCCGGCTCGCCGCCGCGGGACGCCACGGACTCGGAATCCGGCTGGTCTTCGCAGGCGGAAACGGCCAGCCCGCAGACCAGCAAAATATATGGAAATAATACCGCGACGCGCATTCGTGCGGGCCTCCCGATCACAGCACCTTCTGTAGAATTTCGCCGAACGATGTCTCGTTCACCACCGTGATCTTTTTGAGATTTTGCAGGGCCTGTTCGGCGCCGCCGGTCAATCGCGCGCCGGCCACCACGAAACCCTGATTTACCTTTAGTTCGTTCATATAGCTCTGTTGTTCACGCAAAAAGATATCCGAGATGGGCTGATTGCTCCACTGGCGGATTCGAAACAGAGCTTTAATCTTCTTGTCCGCCAGGCTGGTGGCGATATAATCTTTGCCGTCTTTATCGCGGTAGTCCAGTTCGCTCTGAATCTTAAATCCGAGAAGCGCGATAATGCTCTGGGAAACGGATTTCAGAGACTCCCCTTTCAGGTTATTAAAACGTTCGATCAGCGCGTCGGGATCGATCGCCTCGGACTTGTCTTCTTTCTGACGAGGCGCGCCTTCGGTCGTGAAGTACGCCAGCACGTCGAATTCCTGGCTCTGTTTGAGTCCCGAGAGTCGAAAGATCGCGTCGTCGGCGAAACGTTTGCGCGCCCAGTCCTGGAGGTGCGTTACGAAGTCGAAACCCCGCGGACTCACCTGGTCCACCTGGGCGACCTGTTCTTCAAGATCCATGCGAAAATCGGAAATCTTCATAACCATTTCGTCGGTGGGATTGCGAATTTCCAGTTCGAGCAGATGCTCGTTGGCTTTCTCCAGATCTCCCGTAAGCATCGCCATATACGCGACGGCCAGGCGCGCGTCGTATTCTTCGGCGTCCCATTCTTCTTTCGCGGCGGCCTGCATGCAGCGCTCCGCGTAATTCAGCGACTTCGCATAATCGCGGGTCATATAAAAAACGGCCGTCGCCAGTCGGTTGGCGATAAAACTCACATAAGGATCATTCGCATTTTCCAGCAGGGTTTCGAGCAGACTCGCCGCGTCGTCCGCCTCGCCGTTCTTGTAATACTGCAGCGCCGTGAGAAATTGCGCGGTCTGATTCTTCGGCGCCTGGTCGAGTCCGGAACGCAGCTCTTCGAGCGCGTCTTCTTTTTCTTTGAGCATGCTCAGCCCCACGCCGCGCGCGATGTGGTATTCGCTGACCGTCGGCGCGTTGGCCACGAGACGTTTGAAGTATTTCTCGGCCAGGTCGAATTCCCCCTGCCCGATCGCCAGAAAGGCGATATGCGCGAGGGCCGCTTCGTTGTTCGGGTCATACTGAAGCAGATCCAGATAATTTTCGAAGGCGTCGCCGAGGCGATCCGCTTCGTAGTGGATCTGGGCGATGCGCAGAATCACTTCAGTGGGTTTGATCTCCCCGGCGAAGCGCCCGATGCGTTTGATTTCTTTGAGGTGTTCGATCTCCTGCTCTTCGTTGCCTTCGAGCGCGTAAATGCGGGACATATAGTACTGCCCGCGGGGGTCGTCCGGCTCGCGTTCGATTTTCGAGCGAATGAGCGCCCGGGCGTCCATATAAGAGCCGTTGCGGGCCAGATTCAGGGCGCGCTCGAACACGCTGCTTCGATCGAAGACGGCGAAATAATAGAGCAGCCCGGCCACCGCCGCGAATAAAAATGCTCCGAGTGCAATCAGTCCGCCCATATACTGTTCTTATTATCGTATTGGCGGTCTGATTAGTGCGGAATAAAAACGCTGTCCAGCGTCCGGGAAATCCCGGCCGGATCGTCGGGACTGAGCCGCGCCAGGGTCAGAGAGAGCGCTTCCAGCCGGCGGCCCAGGGAATCCAGGGCCACCCCCTTCATTTCCCGCAGCTCCCGCAAACGCCGCAACCCCCCGGGAAAGCGTATGCCGACCCACAGCCGTTCGAGACGCGATTTGCGCTCCCAGCCGCGAATCAAATGCTCGTATTTGAACAGATGATAGGAATCCGGTCGATCGCCCACGACTTTGCAGAATACCACCAGGCTGCCGGTCGCGACCTCTTCCACCTGCCCGATGATCCCCAGCAGCACGCCGGCTTCCATATCGCAGACCGTGGCCTGGTGATCGAGGGCCAGGTCCATCTTTTGCACCGGTTCGAAAACCGGCTCCGGTACCGACACCAGCACATTGCGCCCCGCGCCGCCGGGGTAGACAACACCAGTACGCGAATCGACCACTGAGCCCAACCGCATGCGATCGCCCGCGCGCGCAGGACTGTTCTCCCGCAATAATCCGACCAGCCCCGCGTTCACGATTACATGCGGCACAAGACCTTTGAGGAGTTTGCGAATTTCCCGCGCCTTTTTGACGCCCGGACCGGTCGTGGCGGCGTACAGTTCGGAGTATTGCGAAGATCGATAGGCGCCCAGGCCGCGGTCGAATACAAAGGGATGTCGCTCGAAAAACGGCGTGAGCTCTTCTTTAATGCCGGTCAGGATCAGAATGCGCATCTACGTGTATCGATCGGCGCGTTGAATGACCAGCCCGGAGCACCGCTGCACTAAGTACGCCAGGCCGCGATCAGAAGCGGACGGTATAGCGAACGCCCACGTTTTCGGGGCCGACCGAAACGCCCACGGATTCGGTCTTCGAGGGATGAAAGACCAGCACGTCCACCAGGTTCCAGAGATAGAGCCCCAGCAACAGAGTACGCGTATTGTTCGCCCAGCGGCCGGCGTCTTCCATGCGTTTGCGAGCGTCGGCTGTGTCCTGGGCGAGCACCAGACCCAGCGGCGCGAGCGTCGTCGGACTGGAGATCGAGGAGCCCAGAGATGAGAGCACCAGGGGCGAGGTGATAAAGAATGTATCCGCTTTGCCTTCGTAGTCACTGCGCGCGCTGTTGTACTGCCGCTCGAAATAATACGAGATTCCAAGACCGGCCAGAAAACCGCCGCCCATACCGTAGGCCGCGTTCGTACGACCCTGGTAATGCTGGCCCCAGCCCGGCAGCACCAGGCTGCGCAAGAACGCATCCAGACGATGCGGACCGGCCGCTCTGTACGCTTCCTCTTTTTTGCGCGCCTCTTCTTCGCGCTTGCGGGCGGCTTCTTCCTGCTGGCGCTTCGCCTCTGCTTCCGCCTGCAGAGCCTTTTCTTCTTCAGCCTTTCGAGCGGCTTCTTCATTTTTGAGGCGCTCGGCTTCCTCTTGTTTGCGCTGTTCCTCTTCGCGCTTGCGAGCCGCTTCTTCGCGTTTGCGACGGGCTTCTTCCTGAGCTTTGCGGCGGCGCTCGGCTTCGGCCGCCTGGTTGTTAGCGTTATCGTAGCTGATGCGGCGAATATCGGATTTCTGAATGACCCGGGTGGCGCCATTGGCGGTCCGTACGGTGACCGTGGTCCGGCTCTGGCCGACGATCTTTCCGGTGACGCGACCGCCGCTCTTCAGAATAATCGTTTCCGCGAGAAGCACCGCGGGCAGGAAAAACAGACACAGGCCGATCAACCAGAGTCTGCGTAAGAATGCACGTTTCATCGAATCCATACTGCTCGGAATTTTACGGGCAGTATAAGACGAAACGATCGCTCAGATCACGGCCCGGTTTTTTGCAGGAATTTTAGCAACTATGTGATCCAGAAGTCTTACGGCAAGATCATCTTTGGTCGCTGGACCGATTTTTACAGTTTCGCCGGCTTTGTCAATAACCAGAAGAGTGTTGGGATGCTCACCGAAGCCTGTCTCGCTCTTGTAGACCTGATTGGCGCAGATAAAGTCCAGGTCCTTCTCCACGAGCTTTTTGCGGGCGTACTCTTCAATATTGCGGGTTTCCGCAGCGAAACCGACCCGGAAGAACGCAGGCCAGCCGGCCGCCAGGGGTATTAAAGATTTCAGAATATCGGTCGTGGGGGCCAGAGTCAGCGTGTAGGGTTCGCCGGATTTCTTTTTGATTTTGTGATCAACGGACTCCTGAGGCGTGTAGTCGGCCGGAGCGGCGGACATAATCAGCAGGCAGTTATCGCCGACGTGATCTCGAACGGCGGAGGTCATCTCGGCTGTCGTATCGACGAGCACATTGCTTGCGCCTTCAACCGTCCGGTATTCTTCGGTGCCGGGTCCCGAAATGAAAATGACTTCCCGAAAGCGGCCGACCCCGGAGCTGGCCAGGGCCCAACCGGTATGCCCGGTAGATGGATTCGAAATAAAACGGACCGGATCCAGCCATTCACGGGTGGGACCCGACGCTACAACCAGACGATACTCTTCAGGATTCATATATAAATGTGTAAGTCCAACCGCTCCTATCGGACGGATTCGATCTGACTCCTGTACGCCGCAATCAACTCCGCTTCGATCGCGGTGATGTCGGCCATTTTCCCCTGGCCGGTGTCCCCGCAAATAACCTCGCCTTCGCCCGGATCGATCAATCGTACGCCGTCTTCCGACAGTGTGCGCAAATTCCGCTGCACCGCTTTACTGGAGTACATCCCCGGGTTCATCGACGGAGCGACATAAACCGGACAGGTCGCGGCCAGATAGGTGCTGGAAACAATATCGTCCGCGATTCCGTTCGCCATCTTGCCGATCATATTGGCCGTGGCCGGAACCACAGCGAAAACCGCGGCCAGATTCTTGAGATCGATATGCACCATACCGGCCTCCCATTCGGAGGTATACACGTTGTGACCGGTTAGAGCCTGAAAGGTTACAGGTCCAACGAAGCGAGCGGCGTTTTCGGTTAAAATCACCCGTACCGGATAACCCTGCTTCACCAGACTGCGCACCAGGTCGCAGGTTCTATAAGCGGCGATGCTTCCGCTCACCGCGATCAGAATGGCGCGCGCATCCGGCGCGGATTGTGAGGAATCAGATGGCATTCTGCTGCTTCTCGCGCGAACCGATACCGGATCAGTCGCGGGAACCTGGACACATCGCACGCCGGGAAATTCAGGTCATCGATTTTTTTCGACCGAAAACAGGGCCACAGTTTCAGATCAAAGCGTCAGGCCCGGTGAAACATGCGATCCAGCTCCGCCGGAGAAATCCGCAGCATGGTCGGACGACCGTGCGGGCAGCGGGACGGGTTTTCGCAGGCCGCCAGCTCTTTCAGAATTTCGCTGAGCACTTCGCCGGAAACGTGATCGTTGCGTTTGATCGAAGCTTTGCAGGCTTTCATGGCGGCGTACTCGTCGTAGAGCCGCACCTGTTCTTCGCCCTCTAACACGCGATGAATCAAATGCAGTACCAGCTCGGTTTCGGAGCCCGGTTCCAGGTAGGGCGGGATCTCGCGAACGATATAGGACGACGGCCCGAATTCTTCGATTAAGAAACCGCTTTCGAGTAATTCCTCGCGCGCGGCGAGCACCGCCGTCAATTCGTCAGGCAGACAGTCCACGGGAATGGGATGCAATAAGGCCTGCCGTTGCCCGCGCATGGCCTCGAGCTTGCGCCGCATCTTCTCATAGTTGATGCGTTCGTGAGCGGTGTGCTGGTCGATGATATACAGACCGTCATCACCCTCGGCGAGAATATAAGTCCCGTACAGCACGCCGAAGTGGCGCCTGGGCAAAAATTCGTGCCGGCGTTCGGCTGTATTCTCGCCGTTCGGATCCGCTTCGGAGACGGGCGTCTGAGCGGAATCGCCCGAACCAAATGCGAGCGCGGCCCCTGCCTGACCGGACTCTCCGGCGACGATCTCGCCGTGCTCATCCACGAGCGTTTCGCCGCGCCGGGCGGCCAGATCCCGGGGATCGATTTCGAAAACGGGACGCTCCGCTTCGGGGCGGTTCAGCAGGGTTTCCTGATCGTGCACAAGGCGGGCGGCGCCCCCGAAGAGATGATTCGCCGGCTTCGATGTATGCGACGCGGTCCCCGACCCGAAAGCGTCGGTGGCGTAGCGACTGAAACGCAAGGGCGTCTGCGGACGCAGCACGCGGGAAATCGAATTCACGAGCAGGCTGTGCAGCAACGATTCGTCCAGCATGCGCACTTCGCGTTTCGCGGGATGCACGTTTACGTCCACCCGGCGCGGATCGATATCGAGAAACAGAAAGAAGTACGGATGCGAACCCGGCGGCAATAACTCGCCATAGGCCTTCTTCACGAAATACGAGAAATTCTTAATCTCCACGTACCGATTATTAATATACTGATACTGGCCGTCGCGATTCGCGCGAAAGAAACCCTCGTCGGTTATATAACCACGCAGGCGGACCCCGTTCGCTTCCCCTTCGACTTCGATCAGATGCTTGCCGATCTGCGAACGGTAGACCTGCGCGATACGCTCCGGCAACTCCTGCGGCGGTAAATTCAAGTACTCTTTGCCGTCACGAATATACTCAAAGCGGGTATTCGGGTTCGCCAGCGCCAATCGCAGAATGGCCTGGTGATTCCTTGAATTTTCGGTGCGCTCGGCCTTTACGAATTTACGCCGGGCGGGGGTCGCATAAAAGAGTTCGCTGACCCGAATCGTGGTGCCGGGATTGCAGGCCACCGCTTCGGTATGCACCAATTCCCCGCCGCGGCATTCTATGCGTGCGCCGGCTCCGCCGGAAACTTCAGGATCGCCGTCGGCGTTCCCGGGATCCGCGCGACGTGAACGAATTTCAAGATGCGCGATCGAGGCGATGGACGCCAGCGCCTCGCCGCGAAATCCGAAAGTGCCGATTTCGTCGAGGTCTTCCAGTTCCGCTATTTTAGACGTCGCGTGTCGCTGCACGCTGGCTTTGAGATCTTCGGGATGAATGCCGACGCCATCGTCTTCGACGAGAATCAGCTCCATACCGCCGGCCCGCGTCTCGACTCGTAGGCGAGTCGCGCCCGCATCGAGCGAGTTTTCGATCAATTCCTTGAGAACCGAATGCGGCCCTTCGATCACTTCGCCCGCGGCGATCTTATCCACAAGCACCGGCGCGAGCCGGCGAATGCGTGGGCTTTTAATACTTGCCGACATAATCGTACCCGTTATCCAGGCAGGCAGTCTGGAGCAGGACGGCCGTCAGGTAAACTGAATTATGTCTACCGTGGACGGTCGGGCTCCCGGAGTCTCGCGACGATGCGTATTTTTCTGGATGAAGATTTCTGGCCTGGATTTATTCCCGGAGCCGTTTTGCACGTGATCATGATCCTGAGTCGGATCAATTTCTGGCGCTTCGACTGCGGCGGCTCCTGCGACGCGATTACGTACTACGATATTCCCGTAAGCCTGTTCTATTTCTTTTTTTCGGAACCGGTCATCATCGTTTTCTCGCTGCTCTTAGGCTCGATACTCTGGGGATTCTACGGTTTTTTCGGCCTGAAGATTCTGCGGCGCATCTTTCAGGGCTTCGGAGTCGGCTGAACTCCGACCGATCGGCCGCCGCTACCCGTATGAGAACGTGTCTGATCGGACTGGGCCGCATCGCCTGGGGACTGGAGCGGGATCCGCTGCGGGCGAAACCATGCACCCACGCGGGAGCGCTCGCACATCATCTGAAAAAGCCCGGCGGGCGCCGCCCCGGTTTCGAGCTGGTCGGTGTATGCGACCGAAATGCCGAAAAGATCAGCGACTTCCTGAAATGGTGGAGTCGCAACGCGGCGACCGGACGCAGACAAAACACCCGCGCAGACTCGCGCAAAAAAAGACGCGATACGGCCGTTGCCGTGAAAGCCAGTGCTGGCAAAATCGCGGCGACCGAAAGCCATCGCGAGTTATTGGCCGCAGTCCGCCCGGAGTTCGCGATCATCGCCACCCGCACCGATTCGCATCTGGCTATCGCCGCGGATGCGATGCGTGCGGGCGCCCGCGGAATTCTACTGGAAAAACCGATTGGCATGAACCTGAGCGAAGCGCGCAAACTGGAGCGGCTCGCACGCGAAACAGGAACCCGGGTCTGGGTGAATTTCGAACGCCGTTACCATCCCGCCTATCGCCTGGTGAAACGCTTTGTCGACGAGAAGCGTCTGGGGGCGCTTCGCAGCATTCACGGTCAGGTCTTGACCTGGCCGCTGCGCGCGGGCGCGAACACGGCTTCGGCGGATATCGCCGGGCCGCTCCTGCACGACGCCATTCACTGGCTCGATCTGTTGATCTGGTACGCGGGCAAACCCGATACGGTCAGCGCTCGCATGCTGGAATCCCCCGCAGTTCCGGGCGTGGAAGATACGGCGTTTCTCGATCTGGGTTATCCCGAATTTCAGGCGCGCCTGGAAAGCGGCGGACGTCGCAATTATTTCGAATTCACGATCCAGCTCGATTTCGAACACGGGCGCATTCGCTCGGGAAATGAAGGCCATTTCTGGTACCGATCGGAACCGTCCAAACGCTACCAGAATTTTCGCGACCTGCAGGCCTTTCAGCCGGTCATTCCGCGTAAAAATGAAAATCCCTGGCTGGCTTTATACGATGAAATTCGCCGCGAATCGGCGAGCGACGCTCCGGTCGGCTTCGATCGTCTGAGCGACGCTGTGACCGGCATGGAAATCGTGCAGGCCTGCTCGAAAAAACTCCGCGCGGATTCGCGATCGAATCACGGACGACGCAATTCGACGGACTGAATTCGATCAAAGAAGCGTGACTAGAAGACTTTGGCCGAGAGAGCGAGACAGGCGAATGGTAGATTGTTTTCGCCGCCCCACACCTCGCAGCTCTGGCCCAGTAAGTCGAAAACACACAGACCTACGGACTCCGCCGTGACGTCGATGAAGACCGGAATCGTGAGTACGTGGGTCTGCTGGCACTGGAGATCTTTCGCCGCGTAGGCCGCGAGAATCTGCACATTCGCCTCCCCGGGCGAAAGCAGGGTGTCGTCCTCGGTCGTACAGGCGAAAGCCAGGCAGGCGAAGATCGCGAGCAGCGATCGAATAAAGATTCTTTTCAACATTTGCGACCCTGTAGAATATGGGCTCGATGCGACCGGGGGACCGTGCGAAATAGCCCGGAAATGCGTATACGACATGGATACTCCGGACACACAGCTCGACGACGCGACGCCGATCAAAATCTGTTTCGACGCGCGCATGATCGCCAGTTCCGGAATCGGCACGCAGATTCAAAATGTGCTGCGCATCCTGATGGAGCGTCCCGACGTGCGGCTCCATCTACTCGGCAATCCTCGCGACATCTTCCGCCATCTGCCGGGTTTCGGCGGGCGCATCACCGAGTTCAAGAGTTCCATCTATTCGATCCGCGAACAGCTTTTTTTTCCGCGGCCGGAACCGGACGAAATCCTGCATATTCCGCACTACAACGCGCCGATTCGCTATCTGCGCCGATCGGTCATCGTCCTGCACGATTTGATTCACCTGCAATCGACCCAGTTCGCCGGGCCGCACTATCGCATTTACGCCTACGTCTTATTGTGGCTCGTATCGCGCTTCGCCCGCCGCATCGCCACGGTTTCCGACACGACCCGCCGCGAATTCCTCAGTCGCTTTCCCCTGGCCGCCGCGCGCACCAGCCTGCTGTACAACGGCATCGATCATCGAGTCCTGAAACCGGGCAGCGAAAAAGAGGTGAAAGCCTTCCGCAAAGAATACGGCCTGCCCGCGCGCTTTCTGCTGGTCATCGGCATCGGCAAACGCCACAAGAACGTGGACTTCGCCATAAAGGCGCTGGCGCAGGAATGGAAGAGCGGACGCTGTAAGATTCCGCTGGTGCTCGGCGGAACCGGCGGCAAAATCCCCGAGTATATTCGCGAAAGCCTCGAACGCGAAGGAGTCGTCGATCGCCTGCTGGTCGTGCCCTTTCTGAAAACCGAAGAGCTGCCGCTCTTGTATTCCGCCGCGGAGCTCTTTATATTGCCGTCTTTATACGAAGGCTTCGGCTTTCCGCTCGTCGAAGCGATGGCCTGCGGAACGCCGGCGATCACTTCGCGCAGTTCCTGCATGCCGGAAATCGGCGGCGATGCGGCGCGCTATTTCGATCCGCGCGACCGCGAGGATTTTATCTCGACTCTGTATTCGGTCGTCGGCAACCGGAAGCTGCGCGCGGAAATGGTCCGGGCGGGTCTGAAGCGCGCGAAGGACTTCGACTGGAACGAACACATCGACGGTCTCATGCGGATCTACCGCGAACTCGCGTGAAGCGGGCCTTCAGCGGCTGACGAGCTTTTCGAAACGATTCGCTACTCGCTCGAGAAATACGAAGAGGGCGCCGTTTGCGTCTGCTTGCGCGTCGCCGGTCTGCCGGAATTCCAGATACGCCAGAAAGAACGATGCGACGACGTAGGCCAGACCGAAGCCAGTGCGCAGAATAAAGAAGATCAGGGCCACAACATAGCCCGGGTCGGCCACAAAAAGCTGGATCAGGCCGGACAGCAAATAGGTGGCGATGATGCCCGCCGCGTAAAGCAAAAGCAAAGCCAGGGCGCGACGACCGGCGCGAACGAGGCGCTCTTCTTTTTCCCAGGTGAGCGGAACGATCCAGCCGATGAAGAGCGGCAGGCTATAGCAAGCCGCGCGCACATGCGTCGGAATGCGTGAAAGACTGATTGCGGGCATAGATGCGGAGCGGGCAGACTCAGTCTTTCCCGCTTTTCTTTTCGGATTGAATCAAATCGAAGACTTCGTCCACATACTTCATCAGATAGGGAATCTCCCACTTTTCCTCGGAGAGCGCCTTAAACGCGCCGATGGCGGAAATGGCGAGATAGCCGATCGCTCCCACGAGCCACAGAGACCTGGTGATCGGATGAAAGACGGCGTCATATCCGAAAAGAATCGCCGTTAAAGGGAAATGCTCGATCACCCAGATGGCGAAATAGAAAGCCACGATCGTGACGTTGAGCTTCATGGCCTGTTCGCCGTGAAAGCGACAGAATTCGTCGTCTTTTTTGAACAGGTAGGGCAAAATCCAGCCGAAGAGCGGGACGTAACCGATCGCAGCGGAGATCTGGTCCCCGCCGTGCAGGTTGTTCATCAACCTTGAGTGAATATCCCGGATCTTATCAGACATAGCCTGTGTTGAACTGGCGGAGAAGGCGGGATTCGAACCCGCGGTACACTAACGCGCACGACAGTTTAGCAAACTGCTCCCTTCAGCCTCTCGGGCACTTCTCCAGTTCAGCCAAAAATGGCGGAGAGAGTGGGATTCGAACCCACGGTACATTGCTGCACAACGGTTTTCAAGACCGCCTCCTTAAACCGCTCGGACATCCCTCCTCCATCAACACCTTTCAGAAGAGGGGGCCTGTCAACTATTATGCCGCAATTCGGCCGCGAAGGGGTCGCGAAACGGGGAAAAATCGCGCCGTAGCCGGCGTGGTCGATCTTATGTCGCGTTTGTGGAAGAGCGGATTGGGCGCGATCGGACACGTCCGGTCCGCGAATTCAGTGCGTTGACGGGGGCCCGCGGCGAAGCGGAACGGAAAACAAAACAGCCGGGACCTGGCGCCCGGCTGTCTGGATTTCGAAGCGAAGGCGCGGAGCCATCGCGGAATTCGATCTGACGATTCTCCCGGCTCAGCCGCCGAATGTCTGACCGAAGTACTCGTAATTTTTAGAAATGAAACCCTTCCATTTGTCGGGGACTTCGTCTTCCGCGAAGATCGCCTGGACCGGGCACACGGGTTCGCAGGCGCCGCAGTCGATGCATTCTTCCGGATCGATATAGAGCTGCTTTCCTTCCAGCTTGCCTTCTTCGTAACCTTTTTCCGACCACGCTTCCTTCGTCGGATGGATACAGTCTACCGGGCAGACTTCGACACAGGCGGTGTCACAAACTCCCACACAGGGTTCTACGATTGTATACGGCATTTCGGCGGTTCTCCTGACTCGAGGTCTGTTTCAAACAGACTGATACTGGTTTCAAAGGATGGATCCGGCTGGCAATCCAAAAAATCAGGCGTCGTCTCCGAGCTTCTTTTCCAGACGTCCAACCTTCTTCTTTATGTCGGGCAGTTTCTTCAGAGTAGCCGAAATCTTCAGGTAATCCTGAATCGGTACGAGCGGAAACCAGCCGTAGACGCCGGGCTTTTCCACGTCCCACGAAATTCCCGCGCGATGCAGGAATACGGAATCGCTGGCGATTTTCAAATGATCGAGCACGCCCGTCTGGCCGCTGAAGATCACGCGGTCCCCGACCTGGGTCGAACCCGCCACCCCGGTCATTGCCACGATGATGCAGTCTTCGCCCAGCTGAACGTTGTGCGCGATATGATTTATGTTATCAAAGATGGTTCCGGAGCCGATCACAGTTTCGCCGTAAGCCGCGCGGTCGATGGTATTCAGCGCGCCGACGACGACCCGGTCGCCGATCACCACCCGGCCGGTTTGCGGAATGCGGTGGTGCTTGCGTTTTTCGTCCTGGGCGAAGCCGAATCCCTCGGAGCCGATTACGGTATTCGCTTTGATAATGCAATTCGCACCGACGATGCAACGATAGCCGATCACCGCTCCGGGATGGATCACGGTGTTATCGCCGATTTCGGCTTCGTACTCGACGACCGCCCGGGCCAGAATCACCGTGTTTTCGCCGAGCTTCACGTCCCGACCGATCACCGCCAGCGGTCCGATGACACACGTCGCCGGAACCTTTACGCTCTCGTGAACGACCGCGGATTCGTGTACCTGGCCCCACTCGGAATCATGAAAGGCCCGGTCCATGTACTTCTGCTTCAGCCAGGCGTGCGCAAGTTCCACATTGGGACTGACCAGAATCAGCGCGGACGTTCCTTCGAGCGCCGGCGAATCGGCGAGCTCGGCGGTGGTGACGATGGCCGCGGGAGATTTTTCGACGGCCTGGGCCAGGTAGTCCTTATTTGCGGCGAAGACCAGGTCGCCTGCCCCGGCGCTCGCGACCGGCGCGATCCCCGTGATTTCGCGGTCGTCGCCGCGCATTTCTTTCAGGGCGCCGGTCGGCTGAAAAGTTTGAAATATTTCGGATGCCTGGACCTTCATAAGCAGTCCCGATTCAGGCGGCACCCGTCGACACCGCAAGCGAAAAAACCTTGACCGGCTTCTGACTCAAGCCGCTGATTCCAGCATTCCCCGCGTTTGGCCCGACCCGCGGTCGATACTCTCCCCGACAATCCATGGAGTATAAATTTGTAACCTACAATATCCACAAGGCGATCGGGAACGACCGGAAGTATCGTCCGGAACGCATCGTCGAGATCTTACGCGAACTCGACGCGGATTTCATCGCCCTGCAGGAAGTCGACCACAACGTTCCCAGGTCCAGCAACGAGGATCTGGCGAAGCTGCTGGCCGAAGCCCTGGAGATGCAGTACGCGCTGGGCCTGAACGTGAAGCTCAGCCGGGGCGCCTACGGCAACGCGACGCTCTCGAAACATCCGATCGTCGGCAGCCGCAATATGAATATCACCTGGGGTATCAAAAAACGCCGCGGCTGTCTGGTGACGCATATCCAGCTTCCGAAAAAAAAGGAGCTGGTGATCTTTAATATTCACCTGGGGCTGGCGGCCTTCGAGCGCATGTTCCAGATCAAGCGTGTCCTGGATTCGCATTCGCTGACAGGTCTCAAGCATCTGCCGCAAATCATCCTCGGCGATACCAACGACCATAATCATCGACTAACGCCGGTCATGGAATCGGCGGGTTTTCACGATACCGTCAACGGCGAAACCGGACATCATACCTTTCCGTCGTTTACGCCGCGCTCTATGCGACCTCTGCTCCGGCTGGATAAGATCTTCTTCAACGACCAGCTCGCGGTAACCGACCACAAAGTAGTCGTCAACTCGCGCACGCGCGTCGCGTCGGATCACCTGCCGCTTACGGCCAGCCTGAAACTCAGGTGAAGTGCGAAAGCTCGGGATCGTTTTCGACGATATCTTTCAGATAATCGACGACTTCGTCCAGGTGCCGGTTTAGATCTTTCGGATTCTGCGGAAAGACTTTGCCGGCGATGGTCTGTGCGAGCCCGGACAACAGCGTCCGGACCTGCTGCAAACGCTGGCGATGTTCATCCGGAAAGTCCCGGCGCAGCGACATACGGATCCCGCCGGGATATACGTCGCGAATCAGCTGACCGATGCGTTCTTTGAATTTTTCCGGCGGGAGTCCGAGCATTTCAGATTTCTGCGCTTGCTTGTAGCGCGCATAGGTCACCGGAAAGCTGAGCAACTCCTGCTCGATCAGCGCCGGACGATCGTCACCCGGCCAGGCCTTCTTGAAAATCTGCCACTTTTCGTCGAGAGTACACTGGGCCAGTGGTTTGATCTTAAGATCGTCAGCCTGTTTCGGCGCGAAGGCCGGATTGGAATGCAATTCAAAGCGGGCCGAATAACCTTCGATGGTCTCCGCTTTGTTGACCCGCAGCAAATCGCGGTCCTGAGCGGTAATCAAAAACAGCGCGTATTCGCCTTCTTTGAGCTGCCCGCGCCCGCTGAGTGGCCGCCGGCCGGGATAATCACGCAGCATCGCCTGGTTCATAACCGCGAAAGGATTGTCCTGATCCCGGCGATTCGACAGAAAGATTTGCAGGCGTCCATTCTGTTCGCGGATGATACTGATCAACACGTCTCCGCGTTCGGGGTGAGCCAACGACTGCAGCACGATATCTTCGTCCGGAATCGATCCGGTACCGCCGCCGACCGCCTTGCGCGAACCCAGCTCGGTGATCAGCGCTCGTAGCGCGTTTTGAACCTGCTGCAAATCTTCCGGACTGAGTTCTGATACATCCCTTGGCATTTTCGTTTCTCTTCTCGCGATTAGTCGGCGTCCTGTTGGACGACGCACCGGCCGGAGCCACGTCAAAAAAACGACGCTGAACCCGGCCAGAATCGACCATCACTTTGATTTAATAATATACAACAACAGTTTTCGTCGGAATCTACTTCAGCTACTCCGTAAGAATCAGGACAGCGTAACAATGGGAAGGCGACGCCTGCAAAGCGAATCCCACCCGCACATACCGCCGCGAGATTAAATTCGAATACTCCCGCTGGCCTTCCGTCCAGTAGCGCACGACATAATCCCGCGGAAGCGCGCGGTGTTCGAAGCGCGCCAGGTTTTCCGCGACATAGCGCCGTACCAGCCCCTTCCCGCGCAAACGTTCGCTCGGACCGGCCTTATGATCGAGTCGGCCGGCCTGCGCGAGCTCGGCGGCGTGCGCGTGAGCCGCCCTGGAAAGGTCGCGATCATAAAAAAGCGGCGACGCGCCCCGGGTCCTGCGCAGAGCGTTGAGTCGCGTATAGATCGGATCGTTTGCGGAACGCTGCTTTGCCGCCTGGCGGCAGGTATGAGCAAAGGCCGGATCGCCGCGCTCCTCCAGGCCATTCGCCCCGGCGCCGGATTGACAGCCCATGAGCAAGCTGCCGTTCAGCGCAAACAACGCGAGCAGCGCTGTTCTCCGGCAGAATGCGGACGAGAAAGCGGTATGGAAATCAAACATCGAGGTCTTTGATCTTTTCGTAGCGAGCGAGATTGATGCCGTCCGTCGCGAAGCAATGAACACAGCCGTAAATCTGCACCTGGCGTTTGCGGCGCGCGCTGGAGGAGTCTTCCGGTTCCATCGCGCAGATCAGGTACTCTTCGGTCGCCAGGCCCGTGCGGCACACCGGGCAGATGCGGCGCATACGCGCGCGATCCTTCAAATCCGCGGCGTCCTGGGAATCAAGTTTCACGCGCGGCGGCGAGGGTTTACCGATGCGTTCGACGGTGTCCTTGGCCTGCAGGAGATTCAAAAAGACAATGGCGGCGATACCCAGACCCAGCAATGAAACGAAAGTCATCATATAATATCTTCCAGTCCGGCCAGTAGCTCTCGCTGGCCGTCATTCAGCTCGGACGGATCTTTATGCATTTTCGGCTGATAAGGGTCTTCGCGAAATTCTCGCGCGTCGCCCCACTGAATTCGGCCCGGATCGACTTTGATCCGTTTCATCTTCGCACCCGTAACCGCATTCACCCGCTTCAATATCTCGCGCGAAAGCAGCTGGAATTCCTGGCGATACACCGCTTTCTCCACGGTCACCTCCAGACGATCGCCGCGCACCCGCACGGGGTAGCTGTGCTTGCTCAGATTACCCGCCAGATCCGGCCAGAAGGACTGGCACTTCGCCAGCACCCGCTGCTCCTGCAGCTCCGGTCCGAGCTCACCGAAAACCGCCGCTACGATCTCCGCTTCCAGCCCTGGATCGCCGGTCTTTATCTGATGATCTTGCCGCTTCACTATTCTACCGCGCAGCAATCGGTGACCTGACACAATCTATCGAATCCACAGCGCCACTGGAGTGTAGCAGCCCGGCTGAAAAACACAAGCTCTTCTCATCATCGGAAGGCCGCTGCGGCGAAATGACCGGAGCAGCGCGTTTTTCAGGACTTCCCGTTGCCGGCGTACAGCTTGCGACGGAACGCGTTTAATCCGCAAGCGGGCGGGATTCGATTCGGCCGGGTTCGGCCACGTGAAATACGGAGATATCGCGCCGGAGCTCGGGATGTGCGTCCAGACCGTCCAGGTCGGGAGTCGTAAAGATGGCCTGGCCGCACTCTTTCAAAAGTTCCACGAAGGCGGCCCGGCGCCGGGCGTCCAGTTCGCGGATCACGTCGTCGATCAAGAGCACCGGGGCCATACGTAGATTCTTCTTGAGAAACGAAAACTGGGCGATGCGCAATGCGAGCACCAGACTGCGCTTCTGGCCCTGGCTGCCGAAGCGCATCACGTCGAGTCCGTCGCGCTCAAAAAGCAGATTCTGACGATGCGGCCCCACGCTGGTATAGCCGATCGCCGCGTCGCGGGTGGCGTATTTTTTCAAAGCCGCGGCGAAATCGTTCTCTTCTAAATCCGAAGTATAGGCGAGTCGCATGCTGAGGGCGTCGCGATCTCCGGAGATCCGGCCCAGGGCCTGTTGAAAAATGCCCTCGAATTCGCGCACGAATTCCTGCCGGGCCTTCGTGATGCGCGTGGCGTAATCCACGATCGGTCCATCCCAGGCGGAGAGCTGATCCACGCGCGCTTTGCCGGCCTTCATCTTTTTTAAGATCGAGTTCCGCTGGCGGAGCGCGCGATTGTATTGCAACAGCTGCTTTAGATAATCCTGGTTTTGATAACTCAAAACCATATCCAGAAAACGCCGACGATACGACGGCCCGCCTTCCGCGATCATAATATCCTGCGGACTGAAGATGACGCTGATGATCTGTCCGATCAGCGCGGAACGTCCCGGCAGCTGTTTGCCGTTGAGCTTGATCCGTCGCCGTAACTTCGGTCCGGTAAAATCTACGCCGAGATTCAGATCGAAACTCTGGCCGTCTTTTTCGTAGCGGCACTCGATATAATAACCGGCCTCTTCGCGGCGAACCATATCTTCGTCGGTCGCTCCGCGAAAAGATTTGCCCAGCGAAAGCATGCCGATCGCTTCGAGGATATTCGTTTTGCCGTTCGCGTTCGGGCCGGTCAGAAAAGACAGCCGCGACGAAAAGGTCAGATCCAGCGAAGCGTAGGTGCGGAAATTCTTAAGATGAAGCGACCGGAGTTTCAAAACGGGATGAAAACCAAATCCGGCGGCGCTTTAGATTTTCATCGGCATGACGACGGCTATGAATTCGGGATCGTCGGGATCCTTCACCATGGCCGGCGCGCTGGCGGACGAAAAGCCGAGTTCGATATCGTCGGTGCCTACGATTTTTAAGACGTCCAGCAAATAGTTCGAATTAAAGGCGATGGTAACCTCTTCGCCGCCGTATTCCGTGCTGAGCGTATCCTGCGCTTCGCCGATGTCCGGCGTCGCCGCGGCGATAGTCAGCGCGTTGCCTCCGAAAGCCAGGCGCACCTGCCGGGATGGTTCCGCCGCCATCACGGCAACCTGCCGCAGCGAGGTTTCAAGGCCTGTGCGGGTGAGCTTCACGAAACTGTCGAGCTTGCGCGGAATCACCTGATTATAGTCCGGAAACTGGCCGTCGATGAGCTTCGTAATCAGATTCACGCCGCCGAGTTGAAAATAGACCCGCCGCTCGCGATCGTCGAAAGCGATGCGGCCCTCTTCGCTGGCATCCATCACCTTCTGAAGTTCTTTCACGGCCTTATTCGGCAGAATCACGCCGTCCGCGAAGGGCAGCTTCTCGGGGAACTCGCGGGTGACTTTGGAAAGGCGACGGCCGTCGGTCGCGACGAACGAGACCTTTTTGCCGTCGTTGATGACATAGAGTCCATTGAATACGTAGCGCGCGTCCTCTTCCGCCATTGAATAACCGGTCTTTCGAATCATCTCTGTAGCGACAGCCACAGGAAAGCTGGTGTACTTGCTGTCGTCGAGAGTCGGAATCACCGGGTACTCGTCGCTTGGCGTGCCCATCAGGGTAATGCGCGCCTTACTGACGCCGGATGCGTCCTGAACCGTAATGCGATCTTCATTGTCCGACTGGAACAGAATCTCGCCGCCGCGAAATTCTCGAATGGCCTGGCTGAGTTTTTTGGCCGGGAGAGTGATCTTGCCTTTCTCCTGGGTTTTGACCGGAATCGAGGTTTTAATCCCCATCTCCAGATCGGTGGCGGTAAGCACCACCCGGTCCTTTTCGGCTTCAATGAGAATATTGGAGATAATAGAGCGAATTTCGCGGGCGGGGATGATGCTCTCGACGGTGGCGATCGCTTTATGGAAGTCCGTCCGATCTACTTGAAATTTCATGTGTGTTTCCCTGGTAGTGCGCCGACCGGGTTTGTGTATGTAACTGGCCGACTAAGAGTATATATATAGATTATAGTGTACTGTTGCTGTTGTACCCGTGGATATGTTAAAAACCACGCGAGTTTTGCGCTGACGCCGGGATTGAGTGCGTTCGACCGTCGCGAACGCGTTTCAATTGGGAAAATCTTTTCACCTGACGGCGATAAGATTATGTCATCTGCCCGTATCTTCACGAAGCCCGGGCGGTTTTTTGACAACTTTTTTCGAGTTACCGGGGGAAAATTATCCGCGAAAGGGGCAGTTCTTCGCGAAAGTACACGCCTTTTTGACGGGTGAGCCTGGTTTATACACACTTTTTGCGCATTTCGGTCACCACGTCTTCTAAGAGTGGAGCGAAACCCATCTCTTTCTGGATGCGCTTCTGAATGTTGCGTTCAGCGTTGATCACTGTGGTGTGATCGCTTTTACGAAAATAACGAGCGATGGCGGATTTATTCAGATTCGAGTACTGGATCCCGAGATACATGGCGATGTGCCGGGGCAAAGTGAACTCGGCCTTCCGCGAACTCGAAAGAATCTGATCGCGAGTGATATTATAGCGCCGGCAGATCACCTCTACGATCGTATCCAGCGGCACGAATAGATTCTGATCCGCCGGCACGAGATCGGTCAGGTGTTCCTGCACGGTCTTGAGCGAATCAATGGCGATGCCTTTCTGTTCGAGAAAGAAAAGCTTGTTCAGAGCGGATTCCAGCTCGCGAACGCTGGTGGTAACGCGCGAACACAGAAATTGTTTCACTTCGGTCGATACGCTGATCCCCATGTCGGCGCCGCGCGCGTCCACTACCTGTTCGCGCATCGCGAGATCCGAAGGATTGATGCGAACCTGGAGTCCGGAAAGCAAGCGGCTCATCAATCGACTGGAGACCATCAGCTCGGAAACCGGGCGTTCGGAACTGAGCACGATCTGCTTTCCGCTTTCATAGTAGTGATTGAAAATATGAAAGAATTCTTCCTGCAGGGTCTCGCTGGTCGGACGCAGATATTGAATATCTTCAATGATCAGCACGTCGTACGCGCGATAGCTTTCTTTGAATTCGAGCGTCTTGCGATTATTGAGCGACTGAATGAATTCGTCGCGGAGATCTTCGAAAAGCGTGTAGCAAATTCTCAATCCGGGATTGCGTCGCAGCAGTTCGGCGGCCAGCGCCTGCACCAGATGAGTTTTACCCATGCCCGATTCGCCGTAGAGATACAGCGGGCTCGTGCGACCCGGTTGCGCCGCCACGGCTTCGCAGGCCATAAACGCCATCTGATTGGAATTTCCGCGGATAAAGCGATCGAAGCTGTAGCGCGGATTGAGCCAGTTCGGTCTTTCCGAGCGGATTGCGGGCGCGACCGGCTGCGAATTGACCGGGCGAAACTCAAGAATGACTTCACGGCCGACATGCGAACGCAGACGATTTTGAATTCGCTCCGAGTGTAACGGCAGCTGGGGGAGCAGTTGTCCGTCGGCGACTTCGACTATGAACAGATCAGGGCGTTGCGCGGACCCATCGGCCGATGGCGGGACCGATTTAGCCGAACGGAGAAGAGGTTCATAAAGGCTTGCGGGCAGCTCGTCTTTCAGATCTCGTAGAGCTTTGTTCCATGCCTCTTCCAACAGTGCGCCAACCTTTACGGGGATGCGTCCGGACTCGCTTTCTCTTTCCCGGTGCGTCGTGATTAATTTATCGGCCTCACTCAGATTCAAGTCAAAATTATAAAAAATGAAGGATGAATCCGTCAAAAAAATCCGTTGACCGGGCTCAAGTTGCGAAGGCGCCATTTGCTCTCTGCGGCCGAAATTGCGGCCATTTCCGGCGCGGGTCCGGCCTAAATTCTGTTGACCCGGATCGCACACGCCAAAACCCTGTCAGTTCTATCTCTATAGGGCGGACCGCCTTCGCGCAATGCACCGCGCGCGGTTCAATCGGCCCTGCAATTTGCGCACGAATTTCGCGAATCACCGGATATCGCACTAATTTCATTCCAATCAGGCAAAGATCATGAAACGGACGTATCAGCCCCATAACAAGCGGAGAATCCGCAAACACGGCTTTCGGGCCCGGATGGCCGACGCGAGCGGCCAGAAGGTGCTCGCCAACCGTCGTCGCAAAGGTCGCTACAGTCTTACCGTCTCGGACGCGGTTCACAAGAAATAAACCTTTTGGGAACGACGCGCTTTCGGCAGTCTGTTCTCACCGGGAAACAAAACTTAGATCAATTATTCGCCGCAGGACGCTTCGTTTCCGGTCCGGGATGTTCGGTTCGGGTATTGCGACGCGGCGAAGACGAGGCCGAACAGCCGTCACGTTTCGTAATCTGTGTTTCCCGAAAGGCCGGCAATGCCGTGCGGCGCAATCGCGTACGGCGCGTCGTCCGGGAGTCGCTGGATCCGATGATTCCGGATATTCGCAATGGCTATTTCGTCGCCCTGTTTCCAGGCGGAGCTTTCGCGCAGCAATCGCCGGCCGAACGCGGCGCGATTCTGGAGCGAGTATTTCGCAAAGCGCGATTGCTGGCGAAGCCCCCGATTTCTGCGCCCATTAACTATCGGAACGACGGCGAGTGAACCCATGAATCGAATTGCCATCGCCCTGATTCGACTCTATCAGCTTACGCTGGGTCGTATTATGCCCGGTCGTTGTCGTTTCTACCCGACCTGCTCCGCTTATGCGCTGGAGTGTTTCGAACGCTTTCCTTTCTGGCGCGCCCTTTTGAAGACCCTGTATCGCCTCGGTCGCTGCACTCCTTTTTCGACCGGCTATTTCGACCCGGTCGTGCCCGAAGGCGACGCCGCCGCGCTGCGCGATACCGGGACGGATCCCGGGGCCGGACATCGATGCAATCATAACCACTGAACACAGGTACCGTTATTATGGAAAACAATCAGCAGGATTCTGCCCGCGGCGGCTTATCATCGGTGCTGCCGGTCTTTCTGGTCGGCGCGGCCGTCATTCTTTTAATGCAAACGCTGAACCCCCCCGCGGATCAGCAAAGCCCCGCCCGGCCACCGGCGCCCCCGATCAGTCAACTGGATGCGCGCAAGTACGGCGATTTTCAGTTCGCGAAGGGTCCGGGTCGCGAGGTCTCAGTCGAAACCGGTCATATGGTCGCGAAGCTCTCTACGAAAGGCGGACGCGTTACCGGGCTCTATCTCGAGAGTCACGACAATCTCGTAATCCCGGCCACGGTCATTGCGGCTTCCGGGGATCCGCTGGCGGAAAAGTACGAGGCCCTCGAAGTGACGCGCGGCAACGGCATGGACTTTCAGTTTCACGTTTACGCCGACCAGTTTCGTCCGGAGCAGCTCGCGCTGCCGCCTTTGAATGAAGCGCAGTTCCGCCTGGATTATAACCGAAAGGACGAGGCGACCGGTATTCACGAAGTGCGCTTCAGCTTGCCCCTGCGCTTCGTACGCCAGGAGCCGCGTATTAACCATCGCCTGGAGATCATTAAGATCTTCCGTTTTTTACCCAAAGAGAATTATTTCCATCACATCAGCGTCCTGCGAAACGCGGAAGCGCGCGAATTCGTGTACGGCGGCGATTTATTCTTCAAACCCTTCGGCGACCTGGGGCCTGAACCGGAAACGGACGATGCGCGAACCCTCACGAGCTACGGTCGTTTCTATTATTACAACGACGAACTCACCAATCGCAGCAACTATTCCAGCGGCATGGGCGGCGGTTGTTTTCCCTTCGGTTGCAGCGACAAAGTCACCGGTCCGTACGATCGCAAGAATTTGCATCCGAATACGCTGCAGTTCATCGGCGCGACCAGCCGCTATTTCTTCGCCTACTCCGAATTCCTGGGCGATCCGGGAAACCCACTGCACATTCCCGACGGCGTGACCATGCGCAACCAATCGGATCCGACCGGTCGCGAAGCCTACACTGTCTTTTTTAATCTGCAGCGACTGACCGCCGCCGATCCGGCGCCGTTCGAATTCAACGGCGATAGCGCGGATCTTCGTCGTATTCAGGGATTGCGAACCGACGCGCTGATCGTCGACAGCAAAGTGTATACCGGCGTGCGCGATCAGGATAGTCACGCTTTTCAAAATGAAGAGCTGATGCAGCGTGAATTCGGTATGGCCGAGCCGAATCCCGAGGCGCGTTCCGTGATCTATACTTCGTCGTTTCTGGCGATTTTCTCCGCGATTCGCGACGGCATCGTCGTGATCATGCGCTGGGTCTATACCTATACCGGTAACTACGGTTGGGCCATCATTATTATCGCCGTGAGTTTCAAGCTGGTCACCTGGCCGCTGAACCAGATGCAGGCGAAGAGTATGAAACGCATGTCGGCTCTCAAGCCGGAGATGGAAGCGCTCAACGAAAAGTACGCGGACAATCCCCAGGAAAAACAAAAGAAGCTGATGCAGCTGTATAAGGATCACAACGTGAATCCGGCGAAAGGGTGTCTGCCGATCCTGATTCAGATGCCGGTCTTTATCGCGCTTTACAGCGCTTTTTCCGAAGCCATCGAACTGTGGCGCAGTCCCTTCATATTCTGGATGACCGACCTTTCGGCTCCGGACACGGTCGCGACCATTCCCTTTATCGGTATCGGGCTGAATATTCTGCCGTTGTGTATGATCGCTTCGCAATTCTTGCAGCAGCGTTTTACGACCGTCGTTACGGATCCGCAGCAGAAGATGCTGATGTACATGATGCCGGTGATGATGCTCTTTTTCTTCTGGGAGATGCCGAGCGGCGTGACTCTCTACTGGACCGTTCAAAACGTAATCGCCATCGTCTGGCAGTTAATCACGAACAAGTTTTCGGACGACGACGATCCGGCCAACGCGGCCAAAGCTGCGAAACCGGCGAAGGCCTGATACGGCCTGATATGCAATCTTTTATGACTTCAGGAGAAGCTCCATGAGCTACTATTTATTCGAGCAGGAAGGGAAAACCCGCTCCGATGCCGAAACCCGGGCCTTAGACACGCTTGGCGTTGACGCCGCCGACGTGGAATTTGAAGAGCTGAGCGCCACTCGCGGTTTGATGCGCCTCGTAAAACGCGACCCGGTCGTGGTCCGGGTGCGCCCGGTGAACGATCTCGAGCCGGAGGTGCATGCGAAAGGCGTGCTGATGACCCTGATCAACAAACTGGGCATCGACGCGAATATCTTACAGGTGGGCGAACGCGACGAAAATCTCTACGTCGAGATCGGCTCGGAAGATTCCGGCTTTCTGATCGGCAAACACGGCCGCACATTAGACGCGATTCAGTTTCTGGTGAATCTGATCGTCAATACGCGTACGCGCAGCGGCCGGCGCATCATGGTCGACGTGGAACAGTACCGCGAACGACGCGAACGCAGTCTGAAACGCCTGGCAAGCCGCATGGCGGAACGCGTCGCGAAATCCGGTCGACCGATTCTTTTGAATTATATGAATCCGTATGAACGACGGATCATTCACCTGGCTCTCGAAGAAGACAGTCGCGTCTATACCGAATCCGACGGCAACGGCGTATACAAGCGAGTGCGCGTGATTCCCACCGAACGCAAAAAGAGCGGCCGCCGAAATTCGGGCGGCGGGCGCGGACGCGACGACGATCGCATGCCTGACCGCGAACCTTCGCGCGATCGCTATACGGGTCACGACGACTCCCTCGATCAACCCGAAGCCGATCCCGTACATCCCGACTACGATCCTTCCAAAGCGCCTGAGTACGACGAAGACGGCGAGATTAACGGAAACCGTTGAGCGCGCGCCATGCGTGCGAGTCAAGACTCTGATACGATCATCGCTGTCTCCACCGCGCCCGGTACCGGCGCGGTGGGTATGGTGCGCATCAGCGGACCGGATGTCTTAGAAGTACTGCGCAGGCATTGTCGCGGGCCCGGTACCGATCGCACACCCGATTTCCAGAAATATCCACGGCGAGCCTTCCTGTGCGGCGTTTTTCGCAGCGAAACTGCGGCAAACGCGTCGAGTGAAGCACGTACCGTGCGCGACGCAAACGAAAGGGATGCTGGCGATGGCGCAGCGATTGACGAAGGCCTGGTTACGTACTTCTCCGGACCCAATTCGTATACCGGCGAAGACACCGCCGAATTGACCATGCATGGCAATCCGCTAATACTACAGGAGATTGTGGGCGCCTTGCTGGAGGCCTCCGCGAAAATGGATTTGCGTCCCCTGCGGCCGGCCGGTCCCGGAGAATTCACGCGCCGGGCCTACCTGAACGGCCGCCTGGAGCTGACGCGCGCGGAAGCCGTACATCGCATCATCACCGCGCGTTCGCGCCTCGAACTCGCCGCCAGCCGAAAGAATCTGTACGGGGAAGTCAGCAGGCTGACTTCGCGTTTTCGTTCGGCGATCATCCATCTCAAGGCCGAGACCGAAGCCGAAGTAGATTTTTCGACGGAAGACCTGACTTTCGAAAGCCTGGATGCGCGCAAAGCCAGAGTCCGGGATCTCGTTTCGCAACTGGATACGCTCATCGAACGCGGCCGTGAGACCGAGCGCCTGCGTGCAGGCATTCAGGTGGCGCTGGTCGGGGTGCCGAACGCCGGCAAATCGTCTCTGTTAAACCGCATGCTTGGTTGGGATCGCTCGATCGTATCGCCGGTCGCCGGAACGACCCGGGACTATGTGAGCGAAGAGATGCAGCTCGACGGCGTGTTTCTGCGGTTCGTCGATACCGCCGGATTGCGCGCAACCGAAGATAAAATCGAAGAAGCGGGCGTGCGGCTTTCGCAGCATACCATGCAGCAGAGCCAGCTCGTGTTGCACATCATCGACGGCGAACGCGACGTTTACGAATTTCCGCAGCTGGACTCGCCCGGCGCGATCGTACACGTCTTTAATAAACTGGATCTGCGGGACGCCTACGCGGAATTTGCGCAGTACCGCGAACGCGTCGGTGAGGACGCTCACGTTTCAGTCTCCTGCGAGAACGGAGCCGGTTTCGACTTACTGCGGGCGAAGATTCGCGAGCTGCTGTTTCAGAATCAGGACGTGGTTGAGAATCCGCTGTTACTCGAAGATCGGCATCGCTATCATTTCACTCACGTTCGGGATTCGCTTGCGAAAGTCCTGGAGTTATGGAACCAGGGGGCGCCGGATGAAATCACCGCCCTGGAAATCGATCGTGCTCTGGAACACACCGGCGCTGTGGCCGGCCGCATCGATAACGAAGAGGTATTGGGCAGAATCTTCTCGGTGTTCTGCGTCGGTAAATAGTAGCGGAATAGCCATTGCGCCGGGGCGCGTAATTGCAGATCCGGAATCGCCGATTTTTCGCAGCTTACCAGCTTCCGGAGGAACCGCCGCCGCCAAAGCTGCCGCCGCCTCCCGAAAATCCGCCGCTTGATGACGAAGAGAAAGACGAAGAAGATGAGGACGAAGAACTAAACGAATTACCGCTCAGATACGAAGAAGCAGATCCGCCGCTCGATTCGTCCGGTTCGAAGCGTTCGCGCAGTTTCTGTCCGGGTTTGGTCAGGTGCATCCACAGGCGAAAGGCGAAGAGCAGGGCAAAGTTTACGCCGAGCAAGACCAGGCCTGGCGGATCGTTCCAGACCAGGGCCAGCGGAATCATCATCATCAGCGCCATCAGCGGTCCCATAAAGAGAAACCAGAGCCAGCTCTCCGCGAAGAGGCCGTGGCGAAACAGGGCCATCAGAAAGCCGATGCCCATAAAGGCTGCGTACAACAAAAACCCGCCGCCCAGCAGGAAGGTGAAGATTTTGCTGATCCACTCGCCAATCGTTTCGCCGAGCGTCGCTTCATCGGAAGCTTCGGCGGATTCGACCTGGTATTCGCCGGCGATCGCCGCCAGGATCGCGTCGACTCCGGCCGCGACCCCCGCGTCGAATTCGCCGTCGCGAAAAAACGGAACGATTTCGTTGCGGATAATGCGCGCACTCAGCGCGTCCGTGAGCGCGCCTTCCAGGCCGTAGCCGACTTCGATGCGGAGTTTGCGGTCCGCTTTCGCGATCAGCAGCAGCACGCCGTTGTCGCGATCGGCCTGTCCGAGCTTATAGCTTTCGGCGGCGCGCAGGCTGAATTCTTCTAAAACTTCGCCCTCAAGGGAATCGATGATGCAGACAACGACCTGGTTGCCGGTCGACTTTTCGTGATCCGCCAGACGGGTTTCGATTTCAGCGCTGAGCTTTGCGTTCAGCGTTCCGGTTTCGTCGACGACGCGGCCGGATAAAAAGGGCACTTCGCGCGCTGCGAGCGGAGCGAAGGACGTAATAAACAAAATCGCCGTCGCCGCCATGAACGAACGGCGCGTGCAGCGATTACGCAGTATATGCATGAAGTCGGTCTTCACTGGCCCATGCGCATTCCGTCGGCCAGTTCATTCTCGTCGTCAGCGCGGCGATGCACTTCTTTACGTTGAAGCAGGTCGCCGCATTTTTCGATCGCGAGCACAAGACCTTCCGCGGGCCGCCCGCTCTTGATGCCGCTGGTGATGATCTCAACTACGTCTTCCCACTCGCCCGGCTTAACTTTCGCATTGATGCCCGAGTCTCCAATGATTTGAACGCGGTGTTCGAAGAGGCTTAAGAAGATCAGGATGCCGGTGCGGTCGCGAGTCTGAAATACTTCTTCGGAGACGAAGGCTTCGAGGGCTCGCGCCGAAACCCGGCGATTGATCAGAGCCCGGCCCGCCAGCAATCGACGCAGCGGCGGCAGCCAGTAGGTCAGCCCGCTGCCCAGGCCGGCGGCCACCAGAATAATAAACAGGACTTCCGTCAGGTCGAAAGGCAACCAGATCGGCGTAAAGGTACGCAGGCCGTAGAATACCAGAAGCGCCACGGTGCTGGCCAGAACGCCGCCGCGCCACACGGACTCTTCGTATTCGTCGCTGCTTTCGACGTAGTACGGAACGATTTCCCCCGAGGTCTGGCCCTCGGCGCCCGCCACCGCGGCTTTGATGCGCTCCAGATCTTCGGTACTAAAGTGAATGCTGCTCATAGGTCTGCCCTGGGCGATAGGAATCCATAGTCGGCGAAACGTCCAGCACTAACCAGCGGCCGCCGCGAACGAATTCTCGGGGCCTGCGTCATTCAGCGGTGCAGCGTGCCGTTTTGAAAATCCGCGAAGGCCTGGATGATTTCGTCTTCGGTGTTCATTACGAAGGGACCGTGGCGAGCGATCGGTTCCTCGATCTTGCGGGCCGCCAGAAAGAGAAATCCGGCCGGCCCATCGTCTTCGTTGTGTATCCGAACCGCTTCTCCCGGGCCGAAGCCGACCAGTTCCCCGGCCGAGACCGCGCGGCCGGAACCGGTCGGATCGCCGCGCACTGCGCCTTCATAAACGAAGCAGAAACAGTTCCAGTCGGCCGGCACGGCGTGTTCGAAATGTGCCCCGCCGTCCAGTTCCACGTCGAAATAGTGTACGGGAATCAGCGTTTCCGCGGGGCCGCGAACCCCGGCGTATTCTCCGGCGATGATTCGCGCGCGATGATCGCCCTGATCGGCCAGCGGAATGCGTTCCGGGCCGATGTCCTGGTAGCGCGGTTCGATCATCTTGTGCCGCGCCGGTAGATTGATCCACAGCTGATAGCCCCACAGGAGCCCGTCGGTCATCTCCGGCATTTCGCTGTGGATGATGCCCCGGCCCGCGGTCATCCACTGGACGGAACCGTCGACCAGCAATCCTTCGTTACCCCGCGAGTCTTTATGGCGAAAGCGGCCGCGCTTCATATAGGTTACGGTTTCGAAACCTCGATGCGGATGCGGCGGAAACCCCGCGATGTAGTCGTCGGAGTCCTCGGAACGAAACTCGTCGAGCATCAGAAACGGATCGAGATGATCGAGCGCGGGGGTTCCGAGAATGCGTTTCAGCTGCACTCCGGCGCCGTCCTGAACCGGCATCCCCTTCATGACCCGATCGACCGGGCGAGTTTGAGTTGTGGACATATCGGGAAGGAAAGCGTCGGGCGGGTTCGCGGCGAGTCGAAAACCGGGAAATACTTGCAGGACTGATGAATCTGCCACATTTGTGAGCCGAAAATTGTAAAAATGATCCAGGAGCTGGATCGCAAGCATGCGAAGGCCACTATTATGCCGGTTATACAAGAAGAAAAACTCCGCGACCTGCTCGACGAAATGCGCGATCGCGGCGATCCGGAAGTGGACCGGCTTATGTCGGATATTATGGCCAGTCAGACCGACGTCGGACTGAGCGATATGATGCGGCACCAGTGGACGACGGAAATGTTCGAGCGTTCCGCCGACCTGCCTGCCTGGGCCGACGCCGAAAAAATTGAGCGCGGTCAGGCGCTCTTTTATCGTTACGGAATGACGATCGTAACCTTGCTGTTCTTCTCCGCGCTGCCCGAAGGTTACGCCTGCAAGAACCCCGCGCAGGTCCTGACGCATACCGGCAATATGGTCGACGGCCGTTCGATTCTTCAGCGGATTCTGCGCACCGCTCAGTTTCTGATCGACGTGATGATGCCCGGCAGCCTGCGTCCGAACGGCAAAGGCGTACAGAGCGCGGTGCGATTGCGTTTTCAGCACAGCGCCGTGCGAACCCGACTGCGAAACGAAAGCTGGGCCGGCGATCGCATGTTGATCAATCAGGAAGAACTTGGCGGAACCCTCGGAACCTTTTCCGTATTGATGCTCGACGGCATGCGCAAATTCGATATCGACTTCACGCCGCAAGAAATCGACGCCTTCGTCCACGTATGGAATGTCGTCGGCTATTTGATGGGCATCGACGAACGTTTGCTGCATCAGGACCCGGACGCGGCAAAACAGCAGTTCTACGCGATCAAAACCCGCATCCAGGCGCCCTGCTCGGAAGGCCGCGATCTGACGCGCGCATTACTGGACTTCTTACACGAAATGATTCCGGGCGATGTTCTGGATCATTTCGCGGATACCCTGATGCGAGATACCGTCGGCAAAGCGCTGGCCGACGATCTGGAGATTCCAGATCCGGACTGGACGAAGGTCTTTTTGCCGCTGGTCAAACACCTCGGGTTCATTTGCGATGAAGCCGGTGATCGTTCCGTGGTTGTTTGCGATGTCCTGCAACAACTGCAGACGAAATTGATCGAAGCCTTGATGGGCCACTATTCCAACGAAGCGGCCCGCGTTTCGGTCCCGGCGGATCTGAGCGCGCAATGGGGTATCGGCCCGCGGACCGCCTGAGCTCACATCGAAGGTCGCATCGGCGTTTAGTGGTATCCGTAAAAGGCTTCCAGTACGATTCGATCGGAAGGCACTCCGCTCTGTTCGAGCATTCCGACTGTGTCCAGAGTCATCATGTCCGGACCGACGACGTAGTACAGCGGCGGCTGCGCATCGGGTTGCTTTTCGCGTAACATCTCTTCAAACGATGTTATGTGTTTGCAAATGGTATCCGCCGTGAGGCGGCCGTGTTCCGCTCCGGGAATATCCGCGCGGCTATATACCGGGACGAAGCGGGAATTGGGCATATGATTCAGCCATTCCGTCAATTCGGGAACGAAGGCCGTGGCTTCCGGAGTGCGATTCGCATAAAACAGAAGCAGCGGTCGGTCGACCTGGGTTTCGACCATCTCTTCGATCATCGAGCGAATGGGTGTAATACCGATACCGCCCGCGATAAATACGACGGGCCGGGTCGCGTCGACCGGCAGCGCGAAAGTACCTTCGGGCTCTCCCACCGAAAGCGCATCTCCGACCTGGAGCTTTTGCAGGCGTTGTTTGTAGTCGCTCTCGCGAATGCGGGTGGCGATCAGAATAAAGTCCTTAATGCGCGATGCGGAGGCGATCGAAAAGGTGCGAACCGAGTCGAGGCCGGGGATGCCGACGTTTACGTACTGGCCGGGCACGAAGTCGAAGTCGGATACGCCCGAAGTATCGAGCAGGAAGGCCAGAGTTTGCTCGGCCACTGTACGGATTTCCAGGATCGGCAAATCAAAGCGGCGCAGGGCGGACACTTTCCTGGCCGCCGGCACTGCGACGGTTTGCGCTCCGTTCTGCGCTTCTGAAGCTTTTCGGTTTTCGCCGCGGGTCCCGGCCCGGGGATCCCGAACCGCGCTGACCGAAAAGAGCCGGTAGTCGCCGGACTTGCCTTTGAGTTTCGTACGAAATCGTTTGGCGACCGTCAGCTCGTCCGCAAGTATGGAATGAACTTCTTGCGAAATCAGGAGCGGAACGCCGGCCTTTTTCGTAACGGATTCGATGCGGCTGGCGGTGTTCACGTTATCGCCGAGGGCGGTGAATTGTCGTTTGTCCGGATGTCCCATTTCCCCCACGATCACGTCGCCGAAGTGTATGCCGACCCCGATGCGAAATTCATGATCGAGATGATGGTGCAGGTATCGATTGACTTCGGCCAGTTCTTTTTGCATATCCAGCGCGGCGAGCACCGCGTCGCGGCAGATTTCACGGGCGCTGGCGGCTCGCTGCTCTTCAGTCGATAACTCCAGCTCGCCGTCGGGATTGCTGTTCAGGCCGAAGAGCGCCATCAAGCCGTCGCCGATATATTTGTCGATATATCCATCGTAACGTTGCACCGCGTCGCCCATTCGGCGAAAATATCGATTCATGACGTGGACCACGTCGTAGGGTAGATTCTGTTCGGTGAAGGGCGTGAAGCTGCGAATATCGCTGAAGAGAATCGCCAGCTGCCGTTCCTGCCCGCTGGTCGAGGTCTGGGAGGCGTCGCGCAGGTCTTCGTCGTCGATTACGAGCCGGCGAATCGTAACCGGGCCGTTTACGCGGGTCTGACATCCCAGTCGAATATTCGAATCCAGGCCTTTGCTTTTCGCCAGCTCGCATTCGGCGGCGTTGCGCGGCTCCACGTTTTCGAGGTTCTTGGTAATGGCGACGCGACAGGTGGAGCAACGGGCGTGACCTCCGCAGGCGTGCACGTGGGGAATGTCGTTGGCCAGAGATATTTCGAGTAAAGTCTGGGTCGGATCGGCGGCTTCGACTGTGGTTTCGTTTTCGTAATGAATGGTGATCATAGGGCTCTGGTTTTTTATCGGATTCGATGTATCCAGGGGACGGTATCTGAGTCTGAATTTAAGAACGCAAGCCCGAACAGGGAGAGAGTTTTTTATGACCAGTTACGAATTGATGTATTTTAGCGATCCCATGTGCAGCTGGTGCTACGGATTCGGACCGGCGATCGAGGCCCTGTCTACGGAGTACGCGGATCGAATGCCGGTACAGATGATTCTCGGCGGCCTGCGTCCGGACGAAACCCGCCCGCTGCCGGAGAAGATGTCCGGTGAAATCGCGCATCACTGGGAGATGGTGCACGAAGCCTCCGGACAGGAATTCGATTTCGATTTCTTCAAAAAACATCCCGAATTTATCTATAATACGGCTCCGGCCTGCCGCGCTGTCGTCGCGGCCGGTCGCGGCGATACACCGCGACCGATGCAATTTCAACACCAGCTCCAGAAAATGTTTTATGCGCAGGGCCAGGATCCGACCCGGGTCGAGGTCTTCGAAGCCGCGGCGGAAGCGGCCGGCCTGGATCGCGCGGAATTCCGGCGGATGTACGACGACCCGGAAACAGAAGCGATTACCCGGCAGAATTTCGAGCTGGCCCGGGCCTTTGGAATCAACGGTTACCCGACGGTGGTTTTACGCGAATCCACATCCGAAGGCGACGAAGAGCCGGAGGAAAAACACATTCTGGTTTCCCGGGGATTCTTGCCGCTGCCGGAACTCAAAGATCGCCTGGAGAAAATCCTGAATCGGGAAGTGGAACTGGTGCCTGAATCCGAATAGATGGCGACGGGCGTCGTCAATAAAGGATCGCGCGACCGAGTTCGCGTTTGAAGTCGGTCGCGCGTTGTCGTTTTAAGTCCAGTTCAGCTTTCCGTTGATTCGAGTTTCTTTTTGATTCCCAGCAATCGCCCGATTGACGCGCGTTTCAGCCACAGCGCCAGGAGCAGCAACCAGAGCGGCGCGCCCAGGATGATCGCATACAAGAGTTCCAGAAACCAGTTAAGCAGAATCACGAACGCGTTTTCGTAGGCGGGCACTTCCACCTGGACCGGCAGATCCGGACCCAGTAGTTGCACCTGAATCTGCGCGAAGCTTACACGGTCTTCGACCTGCCACTGCTGGTGCGCGGCCTCGTCCTGACGGTCTTCGCTTTCCGATATCAGCTTTTCGCGTTGCGCCCAGTTTTTGTTCGCGGCTGGAGTCTGCCGTGCGGCGGCGCTACGGCGAACCATACGCAGGCGTTCGCGGCGATATTTGCGTTCGGCCAGCACCATCTTTTCCGTATGATCGGTGGAATCAATGCGTTCAGCTTCCAGTTCGCCGAGCTCATCCAGCTTTTCCAATACCGTGTACAATTCCGCGATGCGAATGCGCATCGTCGTGCTCATCGACCAGGTCGGATCGGTGGAAGCGTAGCTGTTTTGAATGTGTCCGTATTTGCTGACGATTCGCAGCAGCTCCCGACGCGCCGCGCGATAGTCCTCGGTGCGATAGGTGAGGTGAATGGAGTATTCGAGCAGCCGGTCTTCCGGGACGGTGAGCGCTCCGCCGGCCACTCCACCCAGATCGCGATCGCTGAACACTCCGCGGCCGCCGGTCGTTTTTCTCGCCGCTCCGGAAACCGCCGCCGTATTTACGACATCTTCTTCAATGTCCCCGTACGCATCGTCCATGCGCGCCGCCCCGGTTTCGACCGCGGGCGATTCGTCGAAGTCTTTCGAGGCCTGGGTGCTTACGCCGTCGTACTCCGCGGCGCACGCGCTGAATATCAGCAGGCAAATCGCCAGAGCCTTCGGAAGATGCGATCGATACTGCGTGTTCATGCGGGGTTGGACGGAAGTCCCCCCGCAACGGTTCATCGCAACTCAGGCGACCGGAAGTTTTTCGATCTGGAAAGGGTAGGTGGCGATCTCGACGTAGTTGGGCCGATCCGCCGGACTCTTGTGGCGGTATTCGAGTATAACCTCGCCGCGATGCACAAGAAAGACGCCGGGCATCTGGGCGACGTCGCCCATCGACGGGCCGAGTCCATGGCCGCGAAAGAGACCGGCGATCAGGCCGCGGATCAGGACTTTCAATCCCATCAGTCGATACCATTTGCCTCGATTCAGGTGAAAGGCTTTGTATAGATCCAGGTTTGGATCGCTGATATGAATAATATCGGTCAGGCCGTAGCGTTTGAATATTTCATCGGCTTCGTCGGGAGGACTCATGTGCACCAGCGCGATTGCACTGCCTTCCATTTCGATGGCCTTTTGCTGGCGGGCGACTTCATACAGGCTTTCGCGGCAAAAGGTGCAGCCGAGATGGCGTAAAAATACGAAGATAATCGGCAACTCGTGGGTCAGTTCGGCAAGGTTTTGACCGGTATGGCTGGAACGGGCGCGCAGGGCTTCTTCAACGACGAGAGTCTGTTGCGGAATTGTTTTCATGTGAATCCACTTGTGGGTGAGCGAAACGCTCTTACGGTTGGCGGCTGCCGTGCGCTGCGAAAGCGGTGGACAACTCTCTCAGAATAACCAGCAAAAATTGAACGGCTACAAAAAGTTTGCGATTCTGAGACAGGAATCACCGGAGGAATATATGCACAAACGCATGAATTATGTCCTATGATCGGAAGTGTCGCCGAATAGATGCAGGCTGACCGCGACGGCGCCCGCAAGTGATCCGGACATGACCGCGAAGTACATCGTGCGCAGAATTACGGCCCAGTAGCTGTGTCCTGTGATCGGCCAGAGTAGCAGGCTGAGCGTTCCGATCAGCGCCGCAGCGGACCAGTAGGCCACACAGCGGGAGCAGATCGCCCACTGGAATAAAAGTCGCCGCGTATACGGCAAATCCGCCGGTTTCGTTTGTGGCTGAGCGATCCAGGCGGCCGGGATATCGTGCCGTTTCGCGATATGGGCGCCCCATCCAGCGGCCAGGCTCACAAGCACCAGACTTACAAAGAATACGGAGTGCAGTCGGAACCATAGTGCGGCGTCGGCCGCATCCATGGCCAGCAACGGTAGGAGCAGCAGGGCGACAAATACGGCCGCGTGGCGAAGGACGGTGCGGTGTGTGAATTCCATTTCAGCCTGGTTTGAGTACGAACGGTCGCGGCCGCCGTTTGCCGCCGCGCCGCCTGTGATTGACACAACGATATACCGTCACCATAGCTGCAACATGTATCAGAAAGGGAAGAGCTTTGAAGAGATTCAGGTCGGCGACCAGGCGAGCTTCGCCAAAACGATCACCGAAACCGATATCTATCTGTTCGCCGGGATCAGCGGAGATTTCAATCCCGTGCACGTGGACGAGGAGTACGCGAAGAGCACTCCCTTTGGCTCGCGCATCGCTCACGGCGGACTGGCCAGCTCGCTTTTGGCTCCAGTGCTTGGAATGAAGCTGCCCGGGCTGGGGACGGTCGCGCTCGAAGTCAGCCAGCGTTATAAAAAGCCGACCTACCCCGGCGATACGGTCACCTGCACGGTCGAAGTTACAAAAAAACTCGCACGCATCAAAGCGATTGAAATGCGCATTCAGTGGACCAATCAGCGCGGGGAAAAAGTTGCCGTCGGCAGCTGCAAAGTCGTGCCTCCGCTGGCTACAGCCCGGCCAGACTGAGCTGTCGACCCTGTTCCGGTCGATTTAGAAAGGCCGATGCGTCCAGATCGTTGCGTGCCTGGTTCAAACCCAGGCTGCGGGCGGTCATCGCGAAGCGTTGCTGAATGAGCCGGGCCTGGGTGCCCGTGCCGCGCATGCGCGTCCCGAATTGCGGATCATTGTTGCGTCCGTCGCGCATGCCCCGCAGCAAATGCATGACTCGTTCCGCGCGCTCGGGAAAGTGTTGCTCCAGCCATTCGACGAACAGCGTTTTCAATTCGTGTGGCAGTCTCAAGAGTACATATCCAGCCCGTCGCGCTCCCGCCTTTGCGCCCGCTTCGAGGATCTGTTCAATTTCCTCGTCGGTCAGACCCGGCACAATCGGCGCGACCATCATTCCGACCGGAATGCCGGCCTCCCGGAGCTTGTGAATCGTCTGCAGCCGTCGGCGGGGAGCTGAAGCCCGCGGTTCGAGCACGCGGGCGACCGAATTGCGCAGGGTTGTCACTGAGAGGTGAACTTCGATGAGATTCCGCTCCGCCATGGGCTCTAATAGATCCAGGTCGCGCAGTACCAGGGCCGACTTGGTAATGATGGCGGTCGGATGCCTGTGGCGCAGCAGAACCTCGAGAATGCTCCGGGTGATTTTGAGCTGACGTTCCAGGGGTTGGTACGGGTCGGTGTTGGCCCCGATTGAAATCACTCGCGGTCGATAGCGCGGGCTGCGCAGTTCGCGTTCCAGAGCTTCTGCCGCGTTTTTTTTGGCGAAGATCTGAGTTTCAAAGTCCAGTCCGGGAGAGAGGCCGACATATGAGTGCGACGGCCGGGCGTAGCAATACACGCAGCCGTGTTCGCATCCCCGATAGGGATTCACGCTCTGATCGAAGGGGATGTCGGGAGAATCGTTGCGGCTGATGAGCCGGCGGACGAGTTCGGTGCGGACAGTGGTGGCGATGCGATCCGGAAAATCAGCACGCGTGTCCCAGCCATCGTCAAAAATTTCGGTCCGGTCGGACTCGAAGCGACCATCGGGGTTGCTCAGAGCGCCGCGGCCGCGCATGGGAACCGTCGGGTGCATGTACCCATTATAGAGCTAAACAAAATATACGCAAACAAAAAATGGGTGTTGCGCACTCGCATCATTGCTTCCGGGGGGAGCTGGACCGACCGACCATTGGAACGAAGCGCACCGGTAAAATTTTCTGACGCTCCCAACCCGAGTCGGTGCGGCGGATGACGAGCAGCTCCTGGCGCTCTTCACCGACGGGAATCACCAGTCGGCCGCCGATTGCGAGCTGTTCCAGCAGCGGCGGCGGTATCTCCGGCGGCGCCGCTGCCACGAGAATTCCCTGAAAGGGAGCCGCGTCCGGCCAGCCCCCGTAGCCGTCGCCCTGGCGTATTTGCACGGAATCCACACCGGCAAAGCGCTGCTGAGCCCTGGCAGCCAGCTCTTCCACGATCTCGATGGAGAATACTGCGTCGGCCAGTCGCGCCAGCACGGCGGTCTGGTAGCCGCAGCCGGTCCCGATTTCGAGCACTCGCACGGGTTGTTCCGTACTGCGCGCAGGGAGCTGCAGCAGTTCCGACATGCGTGCGACGATATAAGGCTGCGAAATCGTCTGCCCGTAGCCAATCGGCAGCGGCGTGTCTTCGTAGGCACGCTTCAGAAATTCGGGGGAGACAAACCGGTGCCGGGGAACGGTCCGCATCGCCTCCAGAACGCCCGCATTCTGCACGCCGCGGGCCTCAATCTGACCCTTGACCATCGTCAGCCGGTCGCGATGGAATTCCGGGCTCTCGTTTGGGCTCATTCCAACCTCCTCGAAACTGGTGAAACTGCAGATCCGCCCCAAAAGAGTGCGCGGATTAGTTTAAAGCCAGGCGGCTTGCCAGAAAAGCTGCATTAAATCAGTGCTTTCGGCAGGCGGGCCCTGCTTAATCGATCCGGACCTGCTCAATCTCTTCATAATATACGGACGAGGAGATGGTTGATCTTCCAGCTCCGCGATTCAGCCGGATCCATTTGGCCGGGTTGAGCGGTCTCGGCGATCCGGTCAGTGCTCCATTATCGTTCGAAAGGCAAAAATAGAGCTCATTTTGCCAAAAAAAGAGCGAAATGCCCCGGGCTGGTACAATGGCTGCAATACTCTTCGCACTTGCTCGCTATTATCCAAACGTATAAAACAGGATACGAGTTAGTTCATGCGAAACAAAACAAAAAAAATGCTGTTACCGGCCCTGGTCGGGCTGGCTTTCCTTCTGGGAGCCAGCCCGGTTCTGGCCGGAGCCAGTAAGACTTCGCATCCAGTCGTTTTCGCCCACGGTCTTGGCGGAATGGACGACATCTTCGGTTTTTATTATTTCGGCGACGACTACGGCACTTTCGTCGGCGATCCCTGCGACGGTTTCTTAGAGGTTTCCTGTAACGGAGATCTGCATCGTTCCCAGCAAGCGTACGCCGCGCAGGTCGCCCCCTTTCAGACTTCCGAGGTTCGCGGCACTCAGCTGGCGGACGAAATTGAAGCTTATCTGGCGACTGTCGGCGCTTCTTCGGTAAACATCATCGGGCATTCCCAGGGCGGCATTGACGCCCGCAAAGCGGCTCACGTACTGCGGGCCCGGAGCGGACGCCAGGTCGTGAAAGTTCTATTCACGATCTCTTCGCCGCATCGCGGATCGCCTGTGGCGAAGTCGGTCCTGGACCTCGGTTCCGTCACTCAGGTCGTCAATTTTCTGGCGACGGTGTTCGGCAATATCGTCTATGGCCACGGCAACGACGGCTATGCCGCGGCCAAACAGCTCGTTTACGACGACTACAGCGCCGGCGACGGGATACAAACCGGCATGCGCGCTTTCAATGAAAACTATCCCAACAGTTCCGCGGTCGCGAAGCGTTATGTTTCCGTAGTAACGGCGCAGCGCGGCGTGAGCCTGAATCCAGCGCTGGGTCTACTCAAAGCGCTGGTGGACATCGACGGCGACGGGGCCTGTGCCCACGATTGCGACAATGATGGAGCCGGCGGAAAGGGCGACGGTGTTCGCGGCGATCTGGACGACGACGGTCTGGTCGGCATCAATTCGCAGCAGAACGGCTATCGCCTGAAATACAACGAGTGCTTCCTGTGCTTTGATTCGTTCAATACTTACGGATCCCTCGGTTATGCCGGCAACGTAAACGCGCCTTCTGCGGCTCAGATGAAGTCTTCCGCCGCCGTCGTTCAGCAGGACCACGCGGACGTGATTGGAGTCGGTCCCGACACTTTCGATGAGAAAGAATTCTACGCCGCGGCCGTGCACTATATCGCCTACTACGATTGAAAGTCGGCAGTCGATCTCGCCCCGATAGCTAAGCCAGGGCCTGGCGACGCAAAAACGGAGTTTACCCTGCGCGAATGCGCGGGGTTTTTTGGTCTGGTAGAGGGACCGTTCCGGTGAAACGCAATACGCTTATAATGATTCTGGTCGCGGGAGCGATCGCCGCGACGGCGCTCGTGCTCGCCAGCTACGCGCTGCTCGACGATCCGGTCGCACGCCAGTTTCGCGAGCTGTCCGAAAGCCCGGTGATCGTGCGCGAAATCGACGACGACGTTCTGGCGGGGATCAGCTTCGAAACCGGCGAAGAAGGCGCCATCTACATGCAGGGCGAACTCAGCTTCGAGCAGATGCTCGTGCTCCTGCGGCAAAAGTACGGCGGGCGCCTCGACCATACCCGCATGCGCGTGGCCATGCTCGAAGAACTCATGGCCCATTTACAGGGACGCTATCCGGAAACCTGGGTCAATATGTTACAGGAGCTGCTACTGGCGGCGTTCCCCGATCGAGCCGCGGAATTTTTCGGGCTTTCGGAAAACCTCTATCGTTATGCGCGGGAAATAGAAGCACGTCGCGATCTTTTGGGTCGCATGAGTCTGGAAGAACGCCGCGAGCTGCTCTGGCAAATTCGGTACGAACACTTCGCGCACACGGCGGACGAAATCTGGGAGTCCGAACGGCGCATGGAAGGCGTCCAGACCACGCTCGCGGCCATCGCCGGGAACCAGGAGCTGTCCCTGCGCGACAAACTGGGCGCCTATCGCACGAGCCTGGAAGACGCTTTCGGGGACCAAACGCAGAGCGCGCTGGATCGAGGCCGTCTGAATTTTGTGAACGCCTTTACCGATGCCGTGCAGCCGGAGCTGGAAGATCTGAGCCCGGAGGAGCGCGCCCTTGAACTTCGCGAAATCCGTTCGGCCCTGGGGATGGACGCCGCCGCGCTGGACCGCTGGAGCGCACTGGACGCAGAGCGCGATCGCCGCTGGTCGAACGGCGAAATTTATACGAGCCGACGCAAAGAAATCATCGCATCTTATTCGGGAACGGAACGCGAAACGCGCCTGGACGAACTGCGGCGGGAACTCTTCGGCGATGAGGCCGAAATTCTCAAACGCGAAGAGGCCGGCGGTTTCTTTCGCTACGAACAGGCGCGACGCATCGGTCGCGAATAGTCGCGGCGGCATCTGGCGCGCCCCGGGCGATTCTATTTGGCCTGGCGACGATCGCTACGGGGCGTTGTATCGCGAATTCGTTCGCTCCCGATATGAAACGCCTGTTCCAGACTCTCGATCATCTTCTCGATAAAACCGTGCTCTTCGGCTACGACCGGGTCGGCTATTATCTGCGTCGACCATTGTGGGAAGCTTCTGACACGGAGGTTTCGCTGGCGGGAAAGGTCGCGCTGGTAACCGGCGCCAATTCAGGCCTCGGTCGCGCCACCGCCGCGGGACTGGCCGCTCGCGGCGCGCGCGTGTATATGCTCTGCCGCAGCGCCCAGCGTGGTTCAGAAGCCCGCGAAGCGATCGTGCAGGCGACCGGGAATCAGGACGTACATTTGAAGCTGGCGGATCTGGCAAGTCAGCGGCAGATTCGCGACTTCGCAGACGAATTTCTGAAATTGGAACCGCGACTCGATCTGCTGGTCAATAACGCGGGCATTTTACCGAACGAACGCCAGCTTACGGAAGACGGCATCGAATCGACCTTCGCCGTGAACACCCTCGCCTATTTTCTGTTGACGAATTTGCTCGCCCCGTCGCTGGAAGAAGCGGAACAGTCGCGGGTTATCAACGTATCTTCGGGCGGACAGTATCTGGCGAATCTCGACGTGGATGATTTGCAATTCGCGAAGGGCACCTTTGACGGAACCCGGGCCTACGCCGCGACGAAACGCGCCGAGTTATTGCTGACCTCCATCTGGAGCGACTGGTGGCGCGCCAGGGGCGTGCTCGTCTTCGGTATGCATCCCGGCTGGGCCGATACGCCCGCCGTGCAGACTTCGCTGCCGACCTTTCGTGCGATCATGCAGCTGACTCTGCGCACTCCGGAAGAGGGCGCCGATACGATATTATGGCTGTGCGCGAATCCCGCTCTGGGGCCGGATGAGACCGGCGGTTTCTTTTTTGATCGGCGTGAGCGGCCGATCATTCGGGTGGAGAACAACCGTAACTCCGCCGCAGAAGTCGCTTCGCTCTGGCGCCAGTGTCGCGAATTGACCGGCTACGATGGGCCTATCGTCCCGGATGAGACTGTCTTCGCCCGCGCCGCAGCACGCTGAGCCGCTCGTCCGCTCCGGGCTTATAATGGGCGGCCGCGGGTTTCGCTCATGAGCTTCGATCAGCCTTCGGCGGCCGCGTATTCGTTCATCGATGTTGCGAGTTGAAAATCATATTCGCTGATGCCGCCGGCGTCGTGAGTGGTAAGATCGACGACGACTTTGTTGTACACGTTGAACCATTCGGGATGATGATTGAGTTCTTCGGCGCGGTCCGCAACGCGGCTCATAAAACGAAAGGCCGCTTTGAAGTCGGAGAAACGAAATTCGCGGTGCAGTTTCTCGTTTTTGATTTCCCAACCGTCGAGTCCTTTCAGTGCGGTCTGAATATCCGCCGCTTCGAGTTTTTGAATGCCCATGAATTTCGCCTGCCTGAGTGTGATTGCGTTAATATACTGGCGGACGGCTCAAGCGTCCAGGTGCGACGCCTGCGGCCGCATTTTCAAAGCCGGCGCGCTATTGCGTTCCCAGAATACCCCGTCGGCGTAACCCTGAATGCGTGAATCGCCTGCGGCCAGCTCCAATCGTCGCAGAGCGTACAGGCAATACTCTTCGTCCACTTCGATCATTTGATATTCGCGGCCCAGCTTGCTGGCTACCACGCCCGTGGTGCCGGAGCCGGCGAAGGGATCCAGTACGCGATCCCCCGGGCGTGAGCTGGCCAGCAGAATCTTCGCGAGCAGTTTCTCGGGTTTCTGCGTGGGATGCGGCGTATTCTCGGACATGGACCAGAAAGGTACGGTAATGTCCGTCCATAAATTAGAAGAATTCGTCAGTCGGAATTTGCCGTCCGCTTCGTTTTCCCAGTCTCGCGCGGCGCCGTCCAAACGGTAAGGGGCGATTACGCGACGTTTGAGCTTAACGGCTTCGGAGTCGAAGAAATAGTCTCTGGATAGCGTGCAGAACCAGATGTCTTCGCTGCTGTTCTTCCAGTCCCGGCGAGCGCCGCGGCCTTTTTCGCGTTCGAAGGTGATGCGATTGCGAACGATGAAGTACTTTTCACAAACCTGGTGGATCGCGCTTGAAGACCGCCAGTCTCCGCAGATGTAGATCGAAGCGGTGGGTCGCAGGGCCGGAACGACGCGCGGCAACCAGCTCTCGAGCCAGTCCTCGTATGCGCTCAAGGACCGCCGGCGAAAGATGTTCCGATGAAATTGTTTGGTTAGATTGTAGGGCGGATCGACGAACAAAAGATCGATGGACTGCGGCGCGATCAGCTCCGCGCTCTCGAAGAAGTCGCCGCAGAGTACGCGGTTCGCAGGCAATGGATTCGCTACAGGATCCGTCGGTCGCAGCAGGGATCGTTCCAGTCGCGCGCGGTCGTCTGGCGTGAGTTGCAGGGTCTGATTGCGCGGTGAACGGGTTGTCGGAGCGTTCGGAGCTTCTGGGCTTCCGGGAGCGGCTTTCCCCCGCGAGGATTCTGATTCGGAGGCTGGCGGGCTGTTGGAAGGCATGTCGGATTTCAGTTGGGAATGTATCGGATCGGCGGCGGCAGTAAAATGAGCGGCTGAGCCTGCAAATCAGTCGAGATTAGAGTTATGAATCTGCGTGCTCTTCTATTGCGCGTCGCGCCGCGATCTCTATATATTCGGGTGCTTTTGGCCGCGACTGTCGCCTTTTTCCTGATCCCGGGCTGCCAGCTGCTGCCGGGCAATCGGCCGCCGCCGCTGATGCCCTGGGAGATGCAAATGCATCCCATCGAGACCAATTGGGCGAAATATGATGAAGACGTACCGGTCGTAATCGCCGGCGTGCCGGAAGACCTGCCGCGTAGCTATGTGATTCCCGGATTGCTGGCTCCAGGCGATCAGGGTTCGCAGTCCAGCGGGGCGGCCTGGGCCGCGGGATACGCCGCGTTCAGTCATGCGCAGCGACACAAACGGGGGCAGGCGGATTATATCTGTTCTCCGGCCGCGATTTTCAATCGCCTGAACCGCGGCCGCAATCAGGCTATCAGCATTCTGGCCAGCTTGCGGTTATTGGAAAAATCTGGATGTCCCAATGAAAAGTACATGCCCTATCGCGAAGCTGATTATGTCTACCAGCCCGGTCGCCTGGCTCAAGAAGACGCTCTGCGCTATCGCGTACGGGGCTATGGGCGCGTGGACTATCAGGACATCGACCAGATGAAAGCGCATCTATACCAGGAGTCGGTCGTGATCTTAAGGCTGCGGATCAGCGAAAATTTCGTGCACCACCGGGGGAGCGAATGGCGTGTGCCGGCGGGTCAGGAAGTTGGCAGTCAGACGCTCGTGGTGGTCGGTTACGACGATCATCGCGGTGTTTTCATACTGCAAAACTCGCTCGGCGGTGAATGGGGCGAATACGGTCGTACAGCGATTCCGTACGGCTGGTTCGTGCGTCTGGCGGAAAAAGCATATATTTTATGGTAGAAGCAATGCGCTGCGAATCGCGCAAAGCCTTCGCGGCCCTTCCGTAATGCGAATCGCGCCTCGCGAAACCGAAGCTTGCGCGGGGTACAAACTTGACCGGGTAGCTTCGGTCTCAAACCCTGTCCTACCTCAACCGCCGATTGTTTGATTTTAACGGTTTTCGCGAACGCTGTTCGCGGCGAAACCTCAGCGCAAACAGAAAGCGGAATCGTGAAATCAGGAGAACGCTGATTTGAACCTTGGAATTCCTAAAGAAATAGTAGCAGGCGAAACGCGCGTGGCCATCGTTCCCGAAAGCGTCGGCAAGCTTACGACCAAGCTGGGTCATACTGTTAGAATTGAAAGCGGCGCGGGACTCGCTTCCGGTTTTTCGGACGCCGAATATGAAAAAGAAGGCGCGGAAATCGTAAAAGACGCTGGCGCCGTTTACAGCCAGAGCGACGTCATTCTGAAAGTCCAGCGGCCGGTCGATCATCCGACGCTCGGCAAACATGAAATCGATCTAATGAAGCAGGGATCGATCTACGTGGGCTTTTTCCAGCCGCTGAATCATCCCGATCTGGCAGAGCGCGCGGCGAAGGCCGGCGTGAACGTGATCGCTATGGATCAGATTCCGCGCATTACGAAAGCGCAGCGTATGGACGTGCTCAGTTCGCAAACCAACCTGGCGGGATATAAAGCTACGTTGATCGCGGCGGACGCGTTAAAAAAGATCTTTCCGCTGATGATGACCGCCGCCGGTACCATTTCGCCCGCGAAAGTCGTGATTCTCGGGGCGGGCGTCGCCGGTCTACAGGCCATCGCCACGGCGAAGCGTCTGGGCGCGGTTGTGGAAGTATCCGACGTGCGGCCTGCGGTGAAAGAGCAGGTGCTCAGTCTCGGCGGGCGCTATATCGAGCCGCCTCAAGAGGAAGAGCAGCAAGCAGGCGAAGAGTCAATGGAAGATAAGGGCGGCTATGCGAAGCAGGCCTCCGAAGATTTCATTCGCCGCCAGCAGGAAATCTTAACCGAACACCTGAAAGACGCGGACGCGGTGATCACAACCGCCAACGTTCCTGGCCGCAAGGCTCCGCTTTTGATTACCGACGCCATGCTGGCCGCGATGCAGCCCGGCGCGGTGATCGTCGACATGGCCGCCGAATCCGGCGGAAACTGCTCGGTTACGAAAGCGAACGAAACCGTAGAAGTGAACGGCGTCCAGGTCATCGGCGTAACGAACCTGGCGGCGCTGGTCCCCTATCATGCTAGCCAGCTGTATTCGCGCAATGTTTTGAGCTTAATCGAATACCTCACGAAAGAATCGGTCATCGAGTTGAATCTCGAAGACGAAATCGTGCAGGGCGCCCTGATTACGAACGGCGGCGCGGTCATTCACGAGCCTACCCAAAAACTCCTCGCCTGAGCGGGCGTGGTGGATTGAAAACAGGAGAACGAACGATATGGATTTTATTGTAGCACTCAGCATCTTCGTGCTGGCCGTCTTTCTCGGAATCGAATTGATCAGCAAGGTTCCGCCCACTCTGCATACGCCGCTGATGTCCGGCGCGAACGCTATTTCCGGTATCACCATGGTCGGCGCGATTTTAAGCGCGGGCGGCGAAGACTCCGGTTTTATTCAGTTTCTCGGTTATGACTGGGGGGTGAGCTCGATTCTGGGTTTTCTCGCGCTGGTCTTCGCCACAATCAACGTGGTCGGCGGATTTCTGGTGACCGATCGCATGCACCGCATGTTCATTAAGAAATAAGGCGGTTTCGGATTTATATGAGTTTAGAAACTACAAAAGTTATTACCGACATCGCGTACTTAATATCTGCGGTGCTTTTTATTCTGGGTATCAAACGCCTGGGCAAAGTACGCACGGCGCGTCAGGGCAATTTCCTGGCGGCCCTGGGTATGTTCCTGGCGGTCGTCGTGACTCTGGTAAACAATCAGGTCATCTCGTTCGAACTGATTATCGCCGGCGTGATTATCGGCGCGCTGATCGGCGCGACCCTGGCATTCAAAGTCGAAATGACCGGCATGCCGCAAATGGTCGCGATCTTCAACGGATTCGGCGGCGTGGCTTCAGTGCTGATCGCCAGCGCGGAATTTATCAAGAGCCCGGTGCACGAATTGCAGACCGCGGCGACGATCTTTCTATCCGTCTTGATCGGCGGCGTAACTTTCACCGGTTCGCTCATCGCTTTCGGCAAGCTCCAGGGTCTCGTTACCGAAAAAGCCGTGATGTTTCCGGGCCAGCATGCGCTGAACGCATTTCTGATTCTGGTATCCTTCGGACTGGGCGCGCTCCTCTGTCTGGACGGCATGACCTCCGCGAATCTATTTCAAAGCGTCGGCATGGCCGCGCCGGAAGCGCGCACAATTCTGTGGGTCACGGTCGGACTCGCGCTCTTCCTCGGCATCCTGCTCGTGATTCCGATCGGCGGCGCGGATATGCCCGTTGTGATTTCGCTGCTGAACTCCTACTCGGGGATCGCCGCGGCCACGACCGGTTTCGTTCTGGGTAACAAAGTTCTTATTATTACCGGCGCGCTCGTCGGCGCATCGGGTATCATTCTCACGCAGATCATGTGCGTCAGTATGAACCGTTCGCTGATGAACGTACTGCTTGGCGGTTTCGGCAATGTGGCGGGCGGTCCGAGCGGTGACGCCAAAGAAATCGTCTACAAGCAAGTCGGCGTAGAAGAAACGGCGATGATGTTCGACTCCGCGTCGTCTGTAATCATTGTGCCTGGTTACGGAATGGCCGTCGCCCAGGCGCAGCACGTCGTACGCGAATTGTCGGATCTATTGAACGCGCGAGGAACCACCGTGCGTTACGCCATTCATCCCGTGGCCGGTCGCATGCCAGGGCATATGAACGTGCTGCTCGCCGAAGCGAACGTGGATTACGAACAACTCAAAGAGATGGACGAGATCAACGACGACTTCGCGAACACCGATATCGCGTTGATCATTGGCGCGAACGACGTCACGAATCCTGCTGCCCGCCACGACAAGGCCAGCCCGATCTACGGCATGCCGATTCTGAACTGCGATAAAGCGCGCACCTCGATCGTCATCAAGCGCAGTTTACGTCCCGGTTACGCCGGCGTCGACAACGAGCTCTACGGTTATGATAACTGTCTGATGTATCTGGGCGACGCGAAGGACGCCATCGGCAAATTGATTACGGAGATCAAAGCGAACGCCTGATAGACGCAGATCGTTTCGATTCCGCAAGCCCGGTTCGCCGCGCGTCGATATTTTCGGCGCGAGCGTTCCGGGTTTTTTTGCGCCTTTGTGGATATGAGTAGACCCGGCGCGCGAATGGTGTTTATCTGAAGAGGCGACGCGCAAACAGTACGACTCGCAGCGCGCGGTTGATCATGGCGCTACTGAACGAAGAGGAACTGCACCGTTACCAGCGGCAAATCACCCTGCCTGAATTCGGCCTGGCCGGGCAGTCGCGGCTCAAACAGGCCTCGGTATTGATCGTTGGCATGGGGGGACTGGGAACCCCGGCCGCGCAGTATCTGGCGGCCGCGGGCGTCGGGCGACTCGGATTGCTCGACGACGATCGAGTCGAACTGCACAATCTCCAGCGCCAGATCCTCTATACGCAGGCCGACATAGACCGTCTAAAAGTCGAATGCGCCGCGGAACGCCTCGCGGCCATGAACCCCGCGGTTGAAATCGTGCGACACCCGGTGCGGCTTTCGGCTGAGAACGTCGCAGATTGCATCGCCGATTACGATCTCGTTTTGGACGGCACCGATCACATCGGTACGCGACAGGTACTGAATCAGGCCTGCGTTCTTGCCAGGAAACCGCTGATCTATGGCGCGCTCTTTCGTCTGGATGGCGTGGTGTCGGTGTTCTGCGGGCCGTCGGATGACGCGCCCTGTTATGCCTGCCTGCACGGCACCGGAAACCCGGACGCGGCGGTCGCGATGGACTGCAATGCAGGCGGCGTGCTTGGTGTTCTGCCGGGTATGATCGGAGTCTTACAGGCGACCGAAGCGATCAAGGTGCTCGCGGGCGTGGGCCGCTTTCTGGAAGGGCGATTGCTGCAGTACGACGCACTGACGATGCGGACGCGAGAATTTCGCATTCCCAGGGATCCGGACTGCGCGGTCTGTGGGAGCGCCGCGCCGACTCTGCCAGCGGAAGCAGTCAGGACCCGAAGCGGCGATACCATGCGGCCGAGCCCTGCGAAGCAACGCGAAGCCCGGGCAGTGCCTTCAGAGGCCGCAGCCTCCCGGACGGCCGGCGCGGGCGGAATCCAACAGATGAGCGTTCACGAACTGAAACTCAGGCTTGATCAAGCAGGCGATGCGCGCAGCGGTTTGCGGATCATCGATGTGCGGGAAGCGCATGAATTGGAACTGGGTCATCTGGCGGGGGTCATTCATATTCCCCTTGGCCAGCTTGCGGCTCGTTTAAACGAATTGGAAAGCGGCACGGAGTACGCAGTCGTGTGCAAAGCGGGGGGGCGCAGCGCGCGTGCCGCGGACATTCTGGCGACGGCGGGCTTTGCGCGGATCCACAATGTGGTGGGCGGCATGAACGCCTGGGCGCGAGAGATCGATCCCAGTCTGCCGGAATACTAAAGCGCGAAGTAGGTGTCGATGCCTTCGAGGAACAGTCGAAACTGGACTTCGATTGCTTCTTTCACGGCGAAGGCCGCCACTCCGGTCAGCACGGTAAAACGCACCAGCATCCAACCGATGCCGTCCCAGGGACCCATGCTGAGAAAATATCCGAGCTCCGGATAGCTATAGGACTGCAGAGCCTCTCCGTTTTCCAGGCGCTGAATATTTTCGGCCAACAGCCGGCCCTTGCGTACGGCCGCCTGGGCGGTGGGCGCATTCATGCCCGGCGCGTCGAAGTGCACGCAATCTCCGGCGGCAAAGACGTTGGGGATTGCAGCGCCCGCGACCTCCAGCTGACCATGCCGGTTGGCGCGCATCGGAAACGGGCGGCCCTGCACCCCTGGAAAGAGCAGTGTCAGCCCGGATTCAATCCGCAGCTCCGAACCATCGTTTGTGCGTTCGCCGACGATGGTCTCGCCTTCCTGCCGGCGAAAGCGGACCCCAGGATAGTATACGATGCCGCGCTCTCGCATGCGTTTGGCTACATAGTCATGGAAGCCGGAAGAGAGAGTTTTCATAACCCGGTCTTCGAGGTCGACCAGGGCCAGTTCATACGGCCGGCCGGTACTCTTCAGATGTTCGTCCAGTTCGAAGAGAAACTGGATGCCGGTAGCGCCTCCGCCCACAATCGAGATGCGCGCGGTCCGGTCGGGCGAATTCGATTTCGAATCGGCCGGATTCGTACTGCGGCCTTCCTCCGCGGCGGCGGAACCGGCCGGCCGCAGGTGTTCGAGATGCTCCGCCAGAATCGAATCCAGGCTGTGCTCTTTCAGGTAATCCAGCGGGAGGAGCTTCGACCCGATCAACTCTGGATCCGTGTCGCTTTCGATCGGAACTCCGCCGGCCCCGGTGCACAGACAGAGATAGTCGAAAGGCACGCGGCCGTCCGCGGTCGGCACTTCTCCGGCCTCGGCCCACATGGGCAGCAGGCTGCGATCAAAATCCAGACGTTCGCGCAGAAATCGAAAATTGTATCGAGATGCCAGAGATTGATACTCGATCCGTAGCTTTGACAGCGGGGTGTGCACCGTGCGGTGGAGCTGGATCGAACTCAAGTACGCGTCGGAGCCATCGATCAGGGTGACTTCGAAGCGATCGGTCTGGCGACCGAGTAGAATGGCGGCGGAGAGGCCGGCGTAACCTCCGCCGAGAATCACGACGCGTTTACGTGCGGTTTCGGATGGTGCAGCGTTTGAACTCAAGACGACATTTCAACACGGTGCTGGCATTTGTCATCGCTTTCCCGGAAATACTGGTTGACCCGCGTTGCGGCAACCGGGAGCAAAAATTCGATGAAACGCAAGCTGGAACGCACGCTCGGAAAATTCGCGGTCGAGAACCTCACGATCTATATTACGATTTTGATCGCGGCGGTTTCAACCTACGCGCAGTTCATCGATCCGAGCTTTGGGAATTTAAGTTTCGCCGGCCTCTTCGAACGGGGTGAAGTCTGGCAGCTCTTTCTGTTTCCCTTTAATATGGCGTCCGGCGGGCCGACCCTGGGCGGCGCGTTCTGGTTGTTGCTGCTGGTGTATATCTTCTGGATGTTTTCATCCTGGCTCGAAGCGGAAGTGGGTACGACGACCTTCAACGCGTATGTATTCTTTGCGATCTTTACGATCGTCGTCGGACATTTGCTCGGCGACTATTTGTTCGGCGTGGGAGTGGATCCGTACTTCCTGGATCTGGTGATCCTGGCAGCGGTGTGCTATCGCAATCCAGAGCACACGATTCTGCTCTATTTCATTATTCCGGTGAAATTGAAATGGCTCGCGATTTTGATCTTCGGGGTGATGGGCGTCTTCGCGGTGGTCGATATCAGTCGCACCGGCAGCCTGCTTCCGTTGTGGAGTCCGTTGTTCGGTATGGCGAGCTGGTTTGTTTTCTTTGGACCGGAAGCGTTTCGGGGCATGGCGCGCCGCGGTGAGCAGCGGGTTCGGAAAGCGACTTACGAAGCGCAACACGTGGGCGTTACCATTCATCGCTGCGCGGTCTGCGGTTTAACCGAGCGCGAAGATCCCCAGATGGATTTTCGTTTTTGCGTCGATTGTGCGGATCACGAATACTGCAGCGAGCATCTCGAAAACCACGAACACATTCGCGAGTGAGCGTTGTCGGGCAGGCCTCCGCCGGAGCGGAATCTATTTAACCTTCCAGAGTTCGATGAGCCGCTCGAGATCTTCGAGGCTCGCATAGGCGATCGAGATTTTGCCGGCGCCGGTTTTCTTGTGCGTGATCTGCACGCGGGTCGTGAATTTCGTGCGCAGGCGATCCTCTAAGTGTTTGATATTCGGGTCGCGGCTCTTGCCGGCTTTCGCGGTCCGCGGCCCGTCGGTGAGCCGGGAAATTTCTTCTTCCACTTTGCGCGCGGTCCAGCCTTCCCGGGCGATCTTTACCGCGAGCTGTCCCAGCACTTTGCGATCGCCGATGCCCAGTAGCGGTCGCGCCTGTCCCGGCGAAAGCATGCGCTTTTCGACAAGCTCCAGCACTTCGGCGGGCAGCTTGAGCAGACGGATGAGATTCGTAATTGTGGTGCGGTCCTTGCCGACTTTGTCCGCGAGATCGCTGGCCTTGCGTCCCGTTTCCTGCATCCAGTATTCGTAAGCTCGTGCCTCTTCCACCGGACCCAGTTCTTCGCGCTGGATATTTTCGATGATGCCCATCTCCAGGGCCTGCACGTCGTTGACCTGCTTGATTACGGCGGGTATCTTTTTGAAGCCGGCGATGCCCGCGGCTCGAAAGCGACGTTCGCCGGAGATGAGCTGGTAATGGTCGTCGATCTTGCGAACGACGACCGGCTCGATCAAACCGACGGTGTGCAGAGTCTTCGCAAGTTCTTTGATGTCTTTCTCGTTGAAGTGCTTGCGGGGTTGTTTCGGATTCGCCCGGATCTGCTTGAGCGGCAACTCCTGGTAATTGGGGTTGTCCCGGACTACCGGTTTCGCGTCGGCGGATTCGGCGCCCGGGAGCAGATTGGAAAGGCCACGGCCCAGAGTTCGTTTAGCCACGTTCGGCCACCTCTTTTGCAAGTTCTTCATAGGCCCGGGCACCGGTGGAATCGGGAGCGTACTCGCCGATGAATTTTCCAAATGAGGGCGCCTCGGAGAGTTTTACGTTTCGCGGAATGATCGTATTGTAGACTCGATCGGGAAAGTGCGCGCGTACGTCTTCGACGACCTGGTTGGCCAGGCTGGTGCGCTGATCGTACATGGTGAGCACGACGCCGTCCAGAATGAGTTCGGGGTTCAGAGAATTCTGAACCAGCTGGATCACCTTCATCAACTGGGTGAGACCTTCCAGGGCGTAGTATTCGGTTTGCAGAGTGACCATCACCCGGTTCGCGGCACACAGCGCGTTGAGGGTGAGGATGCCCAGGTTCGGCGGACAGTCGATCAGTACGTAATCGAATTCATTCGTGATCTGAGTGAGCGCGTTGCGCAAAATAAATTCTTTGTCGTCGACCTGCAGCATATCGACTTCGACGCCGGAAAGCTGCACGTTGGCCGGGAGCACGGTGAGGCCGTTGTATTCGGTCGGAAGCAATGCTTCCGAAGCGGAGATCTCGTCGATTAAAACTTCATAGATCGTTTTATCGAGCGCGTGAATGTCCACGCCCAGACCCGAACTCGCATTGCCCTGCGGGTCGATATCGATCAGCAGGATTTTATGTCCCATGCGCGCGAGATACGCGCCGAGATTTACGGCGGTAGTGGTTTTCCCAACGCCGCCTTTCTGATTTGCGAGGGCGATAATTTTCTGATTCATGAGCCTGGCTTCCGGTCGGAGCTCCATTCGGGGATGGAATCCTTAATCTGTTTCCATTTGCGGGGGTACCCCTTCTGACTGGACCGCGCCTTCTTCAAGACATTAATCTTGCGACTGCCGAGAAAACTCAGTTCGGGAATCTCCACCGTTTCACGTGAAACATATCCGAGGCGGTCGAGATAATCGGCGAGCTTTTCTGCGGGGGGCTCTTCCCGCGGCGCCCACAGGATCATCACGCCGCCGGGTTTTTGCAGATGGCCGAGCAACTCGACCACAGCCGGAAATGGAATCAAAGCGCGACTCACCACCAGATCGTACTGGCCGGTGTATTCTTCAGCGCGGCGATACTGGAATTTGAATCGGCGTTGGTGTTCGTCCGGAAACTCCCGCGCGACGTAGTCTGCCAGTCGCTTGAGACGGCGCTGGCTGCTGTCGAGAAATATAACCCGTGGAGCGTCCTGTCTTGCGGCGAAGAGATATCCGGGCAGCCCCGGACCGCTGCCCGCATCCAGCACCGACGTTTCACGTGAAACGGGGCGACCAGTGGCGACATAATACTCCTCCGCAGCCGCGATCGAAAACAGCAGCGATTCGTACAGATGGCGTTCGAAAATTCGATCCGTGTCGGCCTTCGAGAAGAAGCCACCGATTTCGTTCTGGTCTTGCAGGAAGCGATAGTACTTCCAGATCATTTCCGTATCATAAAGCTCGGCGAGCCGCTCCGGGATCTGCCGTCCGCGTTTCTGAATTTCTTGAATCAACTGGTCCGTCATGTCGCTCGAACGATGCCGGAGAATTGTTCGAAAAAGCATTCACTTATTTTTTTACAAACCGATCTTATTGGAGTATTCGTCTTACAGAGATCCGGGGAATCCACATGCAGTTTCTATCCAATACCAGCCGCCGCAATTTCATCAACCGGTCGGTCGTCGCCGCGGCCGTGGTCTTGCTCTCTACGCTCGCCGCACCACTTTCCGCCTTTCAGCCGGTACGCTGGACGCCGATGGACGCCTACGTATTGAAGCCGCTTCCGGGGGGCCCCTCCGGAGTGAAAGTGATCGATCCGCGCGGGCGCGTTCTCAGCAGCGCTCGCTACAAATACGACGGCGCCGGTCGACTGCTCGAAGAACGTTTCGCCGATGCGGAGGGCAAGAGCGCCGGCGTGAATCGCTACCTGTATGAAAAAGGCCTGCTCAAAGAGGAACGCCTCAGCAACGCGTCCGGCAAAATCGTATCGCGCACGAAGTTCATCTACAAGCAAGAGGTGTTGATCGCGCTTGAGCAATTCGATCGCAATCACAAGCTGATCAGTCGCCAGGACTATTCCTATCGGGACGGTCGAATCTATCGTGGCGTGGAAACGACCGGCGCCCAGAAAGACCAGTTCCAGCTGGAGTATCGCGATGAAAAGCCGATCAGCCTGACCGTAAAAAACAACGAGCACGGTCGCCTGAATCTGATCACCTATCGCTACGACGAACAGGGTCGGGTCAAACAGCGCGTCCGTGAAGCCTTCGGCAATCTGAGCCGGGCTGATTATCTATACGATGCGCAGGGCCGCATCCAGGCTTACGCGTACTATAATCGAATTAACGGCGAGTGGCGTCGCGAGAAGAAGCTCGAATTCAGTTACTGAACGGAGCCGAAAGCGCGGTGCCGGTCCCGGCTTTGAGTTAGTCGATTCGGATTTGTGCGGCGGTCGAAACGATCAGCGCGACGATCGATGACGGCGAAGCGCAAACCGATTCGTTTTCGAACGCCGTCTGGACTATTACTCGCCCGGTCCGAGATCCAGAAAATTCGCGATCATCTGCATGCCCGCTTCGGTCGCGAAAGACTCGGGATGAAATTGAATGCCTTCCAGTCGCGGAAATTCGCGATGCCGCAGTCCCATGATCTCGCGCTCGGATTCGTCGTCTTCCAGCGTCTCCGCCGTAATCTCGAAACAGTCCGGCAGGGAGCCGCGCTCCACGATCAGGCTGTGATAGCGCATCACGTTCAGTCGATCGGGAAGGCCGGCGAAGACACCTTTGCCGTCGTTCCAGACCGGCGAAGTTTTTCCGTGCATGGGCGCCTGCGCGCGGATGACTCGTCCGCCGTAGACATGAGCCAGACCCTGCATCCCCAGGCAAACTCCAAGTACCGGCAATTCTTTCGCGGGACCCTGCAGGACCTCGCTGCACACTCCGAAATACGCCGGGTCGGCCGGTTCGCCCGGGCCGGGCGAAACGATAATCCGCTCGTATCCAAATTGGGCGATTTCCGCCACGGTGATTTCGTCATTGCGTTTCACGTGCAGCGTAAATGAGCTCCCGCTGTCTTCGAGAATCTCGCCGGCGTACTGGTACAGATTGAAGGTAAACGAGTCGTAGTTATCGATGATCAGGACTTTCATTTGGATTTCTCTTGAGGATCGTCGCGCCGCTGCGTAATGCCGTGCGAGTCGTCGTTGTGCGCAGCGATCGTCGAAGGGGCGGCTCTGCGCATACGCTCTATGGCCCGTCGTCGGCAAACAACATCAGCGTCTTTTTCATGCCGGCCAGCTTGCGTTGAATCTCGCGGTATTCACCTTCGGGAGTCGAGTCGTAGACGATGCCTGCCGAGGCCCGGACCGTCGCGCGATTGCCGGCCAGAAACAGACTGCGAATTGGAATCGCGAAGGTCGATTCGCCGTTCCAACCAAAGTGTCCCACCGCGCCGCCGTATGGTCCACGCGGGGATTTTTCAATGCGTTCGATGATTTTCATGGATTCGATTTTCGGAGCGCCGGAAAGCGTGCCCGCGGGATACACGCTGCGCAGCCCGCTGAACATATCGCAGTCTTTGCGAATGATGCCGACCACCTCGCTGGAGATGTGCTGCACGTGGCTGAATTTTTTGGCGTCCATAAGGCGGCGCACTTTCACGGTTCCGAAGCGGGCGACCCGACCGAGATCGTTGCGATGCAGGTCGACCAGCATATTATGCTCGGCGATTTCTTTGGGATCGTTCAATAGTTCGCGCGCCAGGAGAATATCTTCTTCGGCGTTCGCGCCGCGTTTGGTCGTGCCCGCCAGGGGATAGGTTTCCATTTCACCCTGACGCAGGCGAAAGATCAGCTCCGGGCTCGCCCCGATCTGCAGGCGGTCGCCGAATTTCAAATAGAACATATGCGGCGATGGGTTCACATCCCGGAGCTCTTTGTAGATCGCCATGGGGTGTCCGGTGATTTCGTAATCTTCGAAGAGTCCAATCTGACACTGAAAAGTATTGCCTGCGCGAATCTCTTCGATGGTTTCCCGAACCATTGCGTGATACTCGGGTTCGCTGCGACTCTGCCCCAGAGATTTTACGGTCAGTCGTTCGTGAGTCGGTGCGGGCGCATCGAGCCAGGCGCGCACTCGGGCGCTGCGATCCTCATGGAAATAAACGTAAAAGACTTCGCCGGTCATCTTATCGAGCACGAGTCCATCGGTGTAAACGCCGAATCGAAACGGATCGAAATCCGCATGCACCTCAAGACCCAAAACCGGCTCAAAGAAATTCATGGCTTCGTAATTCAAATAGCCGACCAGGCCGCCGGAATAATTGCGCGAAATGATATTCTGCGGCATCCATTGTGCGAGCAGCTCATACGGATTCCCGGTGGCGATCTCCCGCCGCGAGCCATCTCGCCCCTGCCAGATCAGGACGCCCGCTCGCCCGCGCACGATGGCCTCAGGATCGAAGCCAATGACCGAGTAGCGACTGTCGCTATCGCCCTCGCCCAGAGATTCCAGGAAGAAACAATTTTTGCATTCGGATTCGATCGTCTGGAACAGCCGGAAGAAATCGATCTCGGATTCGAGTTTGATATAGACCGGTTTGCGGGGCAGTCGCGGGTCGGGAAGTTCTTGGTCGGGCGCGGACATAGCAGGGGTTGAGTTTTTCGGTCGGGGGATCGGCAACAATTCTTTTTAAATGGTGCGTCGCCGCGCTTTGCACTTTGCGCTGGCGGCCAAAAGACATAGATTGAGCTACATGAAACGAATGTACTCTCTTTCAATTGTGGTCGGGCTGGGCCTTTTGCTGACGCTGTGCCGCCCTGCACCGGGCACCATCGAAGTCTACGCGGAGCTCGAAGAGAATCCGGGAAATCTGACTGTATCCGCAGACGGTCGCGTTTTCGCCAGCGTGCACCAGTTCCGGCCGGGCGCGGCGCGGGTCGTGGAAATCTCGACCGACGGGCGCATGACCCCGTATCCGGACGCGGGCTGGAACGCCGACCCGGAACGCCGCGACAATGTCTTTCAATCCGTGCTGGGAGTGCAGGTCGACACCCGTGATAGACTATGGGTCCTCGACAACGGCCTGGGGCCCGCGCCGATCGCGCCGCGACTCTTCGCCTTCGATCTGAACACCGGCCGCCTGGCGATCCGCTACGAGTTTCCCGCGACGAGCGCAGCGGCCGGTAGCTTTCTGAATGACCTTGCAGTCGATGCGGAGCGTGGCTTCGTTTATATCGCGGACATCGGCGGCTCGGGACAACCCGGCATCGTCGTCGTGGATCTCTCGAATCCGGAGGCGATCAGCAGCCATCGCTTTGACGGGGCTCCGGCCTTCGCTCCGGAAGATGTGGACGTGGTCGTGGACGGTAACGTGGTTCGCATGGGCGGCCAGCCGGCTCGCATTGGCATCAATCCGATTACGATTTCGGCCGACGGCGAAACCGTTTACTTCGGGCCGATGTCGGCGACCAGCTATTACCGGGTGCCGGCCGATCAACTGCGCACTCCAGGCGAAACGGCGAAGCTAACGATCGAACGCGCGGGACCGAAGCCGGTTTCGGATGGCGCATCCACCGACCGCGCCGGTCGCCACTATTTCACGAATTTGGCGAACAACTCCATCGACGTGCTGGCCGACGGCAAGCTCTCGACGCTGGTCAAAGACGATCGCCTGCTGAACTGGCCCGACGCGCTCAGCTTCGATGATGACGGCTGGCTATATGTCGCGACGAATCGTCTGCATCTGTCTCCGGCACTGAACGGCGGAACGGAAGGCGCGCCCGATGGGGGCTTCTACATCGTACGAATTGCAACCGACGCGGACGGCGTGCCGGGTCGCTGAAAACTCGAGTCCGGTTGTGTCTCCGGCTCGGGCGATCCCGGTCGGAGACCTGGCGGTGGCCGGATTCGCCGGCGATCGCCTGACCGCGGGCTGAGCTGGAATCAAAGCTTAACTGGATGGATCAAGAAATAGTGGCCGACTCAGGAAGAGGCCGCGCCGTCCAGTTCTCGCAGGTGCATATAAATTAAATCGATGTCGGTGGGATCGACTCCGGAGATGCGACTTGCGCTCTCCAGATCCAGGGGCCGCAGCCGGTCGAGCTTGGCGGCCGCCTCAGCCTTGAGCCCGACGATGTCCTCATAACGGAACTCCCGGGGGATCCTCAGCTGTCGGGTTTTCTCCCGGCGTTCGATATTCTCCTGTTCGCGCTTTATATAACCTTCGTATTTGATGTCTAATTCGAGAACCTTCAGTTGTGCCGGAGTCAGGTCCTCCAGGCCGGCGACCATACCCACGCAATCTTCGATCGCGATATCCGGTCGGCGCACGAAGGCGGCGACGCTCTTGCCCAGGGCCGATTTGGGCGTTTCAATTTGCTTGCGTTTGAGAATGGCGTGATACTGGGCGGTGGGTTTGAGTCCCGTGCGATTCATGCGTGCTTTGATTTCGTCGACGCGGCGGTAATGCTCCTGCATATTTTTGAGCGTATCGTCCGGCACGAGGCCCAGCTCGTTGCCGTATTGCATGAGCCGCTGATCGGCGTTGTCCTGGCGCAACAACAGCCGGTGTTCGGCGCGGCTGGTGAACATGCGATACGGATCTTCCACGCCCTTGTGGACGAGATCGTCGATCAGTACTCCAATATACGCTTCTCCGCGTCCGAGCACGAGTAGTTCCTGGCCTCGTTCGCGACGGATGATATTCAGGCCCGCCATGAGCCCCTGAGCGGCGGCTTCTTCGTAGCCGGTGGTACCGTTGATCTGGCCGGCGAAATAGAGATTGCGAATCTTTTTGGTCTGCAGATCCGGCGTGAGTTCGCGCGGGTCCACGTAATCGTACTCCACGGCGTAACCGGGCCGAATGATCTCCGCTTCTTCCAGACCGCGACAGCTGCGGACCAGGTCCCACTGCACTTCTTCGGGCAGACTGGTGGAAACGCCGTTGAGATATACCTCGCCGGTATGATAACCTTCCGGTTCGATGAACACCTGGTGGCGGTCCCGGTCCGCGAAGCGCACGATCTTGTCCTCGATGCTGGGGCAATAGCGCGGACCGGTGCCCTGGATTTGTCCCGAATACATGGGCGATCGGAGTAGATTGGCTTTGACGATTTCGTGAGTCGCGGCATTGGTCGCCGTGATCCAGCAGGAGATCTGGTCGCGTTCGATGCGATCAGTCGCGAAAGAGAAGGGCTGCGGAAGCTCGTCCGGCTCCTGCTCTTCGCAAACGCTGAGATCGATCGTGCGCAACAATGCCCGCGGCGGAGTTCCGGTCTTTAATCGGGCGAGTTGAAATCCGTAATGGCTCAGGCACTCTGAGAGTCCCATGGCGGATTGCTCCGCAATGCGTCCGGAGCGCTGCTGGAATTCTCCGATGTGGATCAGCCCCTGCAAAAAGGTCCCGGTGGTCAGGATGACGTAGCCGGCCTCGAATTCCTGTCCCCTACCGGTGACAACGCCGCGGACCGCGTCGTCTTCGATCAGCAGGCTTTCGCAGGTGTCCTGGTAGAACGAAAGATTTTCGGTGGCCTCGAGCGCCCATTTGACCCGGTTCTGGTATTCGCGTTTCTCGGCCTGCGCCCGGGGAGCCCAGACCGCAGGTCCTTTCGAACGATTCAACATCTTGAAGTGAATCCCGGTCTCGTCGATCACCCGGCCCATGAGGCCGCCCAGGGCGTCGACTTCGCGGACCATATGGCCTTTGGCGATACCTCCGATGGCCGGATTGCAGGACATCTGGCCGATAGTGTCCAGATTCATGGTGACCAGCAGCGTTTTGAGTCCGGCCTTCGCTGTGGCGTGGGCCGCTTCCGCGCCCGCATGGCCGCCGCCGACAACAATGACATCGAAGCGACGGGGACGGTTGGCTGGTGTCGGTGAATTCATAAGAGACCTGGTTTGAATCGAGACTGTGCGGCAGGCGAACGTCGCTTGCGTGGAAAAAGGCTGTACTTCGAAGTGGAGTAGCCTGAAATGCAGACATTTTGAACGGCGCTATTCTTTAAATGATAATTCAGCGGCCGGTCGATCGCAGTCTTCTTTTTCAAGAATCGGCACAGTTTTTTCGAATAAATCCGATATACAGGGTACAGGCGCGATCAGGCGCAATGGACTCAGCGAACTATGCGACGTAATGTGATCATCATCGGCGGAGGCTTCCTCCAGGTTCCGCTCATTCAAACCGCCCGCGACATGGGGCTTGCTCCGGTCGTCTTTGATATGTCCGCGGACGCGCCCGGTATGGCTCTCGCAGAACGCCAGGTGCTGATGAGCACCCGCGACATCGACGGCTGCGTGCGGGAAGCTCGCAAGCTCCGGGAATTGATTCCCATTCACGGAGCGTTGACAGCCGGCACGGACGCGAGTCGGGCCGTGGCCGCGATCGCCGGCGCGCTGGAATTACCCGGGATTCGTTACGCGGACGCGGAGGCCGCGAGTAACAAGGTGCTCATGCGCAAACGGCTGCGGCAGCACGGAGTTCCGGTGCCCGGATTTTTCTCGGTCTGGTCGCTCAAAGAAGCGCGCGAAGCGATGGACGAATTGCAATTCCCGCTGGTTCTGAAACCGGCGGACAATATGGGTGCCCGGGGCGTGATCAAGGTCGAAAACCGCGAAGCGATCTACGCTGCGTTCCGGCATGCGAAAAAACACAGCCCAACGGGCGAGATGATTCTCGAAGAGTACATGGCGGGCCCCGAGCTGTCGGTGGACGCACTCGCCTGGAACGGCGGCGAATCCTTTCGTCTTACGGGTATCGCGGATCGCATTATCGATCGTGAACCATACTTCGTCGAGCTGGGCCACAATATGCCGTCCGCACTGCCCCGCGAAATTCAGGCCGAAGCTGCAGAAGTCATGCGCGCGGCAATGCTCGCTCTGGGGATTCACACCGGCGCCGGCAAAGGCGATCTGAAAGTGACTCCGGAAGGAGTGAAGGTCGGCGAAGTCGCCGCGCGATTGTCCGGCGGCTTTATGTCTTCGCATACCTATCCTTATCACTCCGGCGTGAATCTTCTGCGCGCGGCGATTCAAATCGCGCTCGGGGAAGAACCGGACGCGCTGGAACCGACCCGTGACCGGGTGGCGATCGAACGCGGGATCTTAAGTGCGCCTGGAAAGATCTTAAGCTTTTCCGGGCGCCGGGCGATGGAGCAGGTGCCCGGGGTAGAACTGGTCGTATTCTCGCGATCGCCGGGCGACCTGATTCCGGTCGCAACCAGTAATATAGACAAAGCCGGGCATGTACTGGCGACCGGCGACACGCTCGAAGAAGCGGAAGCGGCGGCGGCGCAGGCCCTGAGTCATCTGCAGCTGGAAGTCGACGATTCCTTTTCGGTCGACTGGAAGCAGGTCGAGGAACGGGCGCGGGCGCGGTTCACCGATCGGGTGTGTTGGGTGTGCAAGGCTTGCGACGGCGAAAACTGCGCGAGCGGCGTTCCAGGAATGGGCGGCAGCGGTCGCATGTCGACGTTTCGCGACAACGCGAAGGCGCTGGCGGAGTATCGAATCGTGCCGCGGTACATTCGCGAATCGGTGCAGGTCGATTCGACGCTCGAGTTATTCGGCCGAAAATTCGAGCATCCAATTTTCGCGGCGCCCATGACCGGAGCGGTCACCAATTTACAGGGCGCCATCGAAGAATATGAATTCGCGCGGATTCTGCTCGAGGGCAGTCGCCAGCACGGCGGCCTCGGATGGGTCGGCGACGGCGCATCGCCGGAAAAATACAAGACGATACTGCAAGCGTTGGGCGCGGTCGACGCCCTGGGTGTGGCGATTTTCAAACCCCGTGCAGACACGCACGCGTTGATTCGTCGCTTTCGGGAGTCTGAAGAGCAGGGCGTCCTGGCCGTGGGGATGGACATTGACGCGATTTCCTTTAAGACGATGCAGTTGCGCGGTCAGGCGACGGTCGCGCGCGGCTTCGATGCGATTCGCCGACTGCGGGACGCGACCGCTTTGCCATTCGTATTAAAAGGCGTACTCTCCGCGGAAGACGCCGAGCTGGCGATCGCCGCGGGCGTCGACGTGATTGTGGTCAGTAATCACGGTGGGCGCGTACTGGACGATATGCCCGGCACCGCCCGCGTGCTGCCCGAGATTTCGCGGACGGTCGGCGGACGCATTCCGGTACTCGCCGACGGGGGAGTGCGTTCCGGACAGGATGCCTATAAGATGCTCGCGCTCGGTGCGGATGCGGTACTGGTCGGGCGCACTCTCGCGATCGCGGCGGTCGGCGGCGGCGTGCCTGCTGTAAAGTTTTTGCTTTCGCAGTACGCAGGGGAACTCCGGAAATCCATGAATCTATGCGGGGCCGCCTCTCTGAAGGATATACGCGAAGATCACGTGCTGCATACCGGGCTTGCGGGCGATGCCGCTCCCGCGGAATTAGATCGCTCCGAATGATTGCGCGTTATTCGCAGGCCGTTTTTAGGCCCGCCGCGCATGCGGCTTCGCGATGCTTAAATGCGAGCGCTGCGTCGCCGCGTCGCTCGTAGATCGTCGCGAGATTCAGGTGGGCAGTCGCGTTCTGTGGATTCACTTGCAGAACCCGCGAATAGCTTTCGATAGCTCCATCGAGTTCGCCCGTTCGCAGACACGCGTTCGCATGTAAAAGATTGGCCTGCTCGGTCATCGGATAGCGTTTCAGGATGCGCGCGAATTCTTCGCGGGCGGCGACAAAGTCCTCGCTATAGTAATGCGCGAGCGCAAGATTGTAGCGGGTAGCATCGTCGCCTGGATTCTTGTTCAGAGCATTCGCGGCGGCCAGGGCGGCCTCGGGGTAATCGCCGGCTCGCAGATGCAGGTAGGCAAGCAATCTGTGGGCCTCAACCAGGTTCGATTGCAGTTCCAGACTACGTTCCAGATGAAAGCGCGCCTGCCGCAGGATCGGCTTCGATACACTCGTTGTGTTTTGTTGATCGAAGATGATTTCGCGCTCGCTCTTGTTCGACGGCTCCAGGAATTCCGTGGCAAGCAGGGCGCCCAGGCGAAAATGCGCTTCCGGATCACTGGGATGAAAGCGGACGGCCGCTGTGAAGCGCCGCCGGGCTTCGTCGAGACGCCGCATGTCGGTGAGCAAAATCCCGGAGTAGAGCAGCCCCTGGCGATGTTCGGGAGCCATCGCAAGCGCTTTCTGATAATGGTAGTAGGCGCGATCCGGTTGACCGAGACGCTGGAGCGCGTAGCCCATATTAACCTGGGCGGCCGGATCCTGCGGCTCAAGATCCAGCGCGCGCTGGCTTGCCGCTGAGGCTCGTTGCCACTGGCCTTCATTCAGGCGCAGATAACCCAGCAGCCGCCATGCGGGTGCGAAGTCTTCGTCGAGCTCCAGGCTGCGTTGCAGGGATGCAAGGGCGCCGGGGTAATCGTTGCGGATTTCGAGGATGCGGGCCAGTTCATAGTGAGCCCGCGCATTGGTCGGATCGATCTGGAGCGCTGCTTGCGCCGATCGAGTCGCCAGATCCAGATCGTCCGCGGTGATGGCCTGCCTGGCCTTGCGGAGCGATTCTTCCGAATTTCGAAGCGTATCTTTCGAGCTTAGATGCTCCGCAGTGGACTGTGATCCGCTGCAGCTTGAGAAGCATGCACTGAATATCAGGCAGGCTGCGAAGAGGATGAATCGCGTGCCCGGCGCGTGGTATCGGTGAATCGTCGCGGGTCTCAAATTCCTGGCGCCTTGTGTGAAAATCGGTTGCCCCACGCTGAAAATCCTGCTGAATAGCGTATTCAGGCTGCGAGGCCCGATCCGATCTGCCGCAGGGCGATCGTTGGTATTCGTATGAGTAGTATTTTCGATCTTGAGCAAAAGGATCAAGTGTTTGTCGTGAATCTGCATCTACCGCAGATCGACATGTTCAACGTAACCGAACTCTTAGAAGATTTCAAGACCCTGCTCGAGAAATCGCCTCCGCATATCGTGCTCAACCTGGGCGAAACGAATTTCGTCGATTCCTCCGGTATGGGCGGACTCATACGCATCCATCAGCAAATCAAAGCGTATGAAGGCCAGTTCTATATCGCCAATCTAAACGGAAAGGTCGCGAACCTGATGCGCATCACTCGCTCTTCGCAATACCTCAACTGTTTCGATACGCTCGACGAAGCTTTCAAGGCGATCAAAAAAACCGCAAACGGTTCCTGAGCCTTTCTGTTCGCATTTTCGATTTTCATTTTTCGTTTCGATTCGATGCGGGTCGGCGCTTGCTCAGTACAATGCGCAGCGCCAGCAATATCGCGCCGATCGCGAGTGCAATTCCCAGTCCCGTGAGTGCGTACAGTCGCCAGCGGTAATCGGCTTCGGTGATCGTCGCTTCGACTGCACCGTTGAACTCTAAGCTGTTGAGCATGGCGTTCATCAGCCGGTCGAGCTCGGCGTAGGCGGCGGGCGAAACCTGCTCGCGGGAGCCGCGGGCGGGCAGGGCGAAGATGCGATATTCCAGGTCGCGTGTGGCGAAATACGATTCCACGCTCTTGACCCGATTGCCTTCGAAAACCCGCGTCCGCGAGAAGACGACTGCGGGAATCAGCTGGTCGACTTCGCGTTCTTTCAACTCGTGAATGGTTTGCCCGCGCAATCGGGCGTGGGCGCGGATCTCCGATACCTGGCTCGTGCGGCCGGTATTGGCGTTGCAGCTTAACAACCACTGTGCGCCGCCCGCATCCGAACGCGATTCCAGCACCAGCAGTTCGGGTTCGCTCTGGAGTTCGCGCCACTGCAGCCCGGCTTCGCTTTCGCCCGGCAACCGGAGCGAATAGCCGCAGAAAGTCAGCGGCGGATCGGGCTGTGCTGCAAGACCTTCCGGCGCAAAGGCCACCGAAAAAATCGTTGCGAGCGCGAGAATGCTGAATAGACGGATCCGGCTGCCTGACATTGCGGCGGATACCTGAGTGTTTGATGGAGCCATAAAGGAAATAGCGGCGTCGGCGCAAATAAAGCGGAACGTCGCGGGGGTTGCGAACCCTCTCTGGATAAACACCGGGAGGTCACTCGCAGATGCAGCACAAAACCAAAATCGCCTACAAAGAGCAATTCGTCTATCAGGGAATCTACCGAAAAAACACGCGCGGGCGAGCGTATTTGATTTTCAAGGACCGCGATCGCAAGCGACGGATCGTCCGGACCAGCTGTAAACTGGACGCGGCGAACGGACAGACAGTTACGATCATCGGTGCGATTCGGGCTGGACGATTGATTCCCCATCGCGTGGTGCCGCGCGTCTTTCCCCGCCTGGAGTCGAAAGCGTCTCGTAACAACGCTCGGCGCGCGGCGTGAACCCTTCCGGGCTCAAATTCGAAAATGAATCGAGGCCGGCTGAATTTCCGCGGTGAGCGGGAGGCGGCCGGCGTTCTCTCCGTCGACATCGATCAGTACTGCGTCGCCTTCGTTTACGGCTTCCACTCGAATCTTCGTCGTCGGTCGCATATCGACGCCGCGGCAGGAGCCGATGCTGCCATTATACATGTTCTTTGAATACCACAGGGACTGCAGGATGTTCCAGTCCTGAATCAGAACGACTTCGAATTTTCCGTCCGCAAGCTCGGAGTAGGGGCTGACCTGCATTCCCCCGCCGAAGAATTGTCCGTTGCAGATCGCCAGGGTTACGATGCGGTGTTCGCTCTGGCTTTCATCGTCCCAGTGGACGCGTACGCGGCGCTTGCGGTACGATAGCAGCTTGCCGGCTGAAGTCAGGAAATAACTGAGCCCCCCGAAGCGTTTCTTGCTTTTGTTAATGGCTTCGACGACTTCCCCGGCCATGCCGCAGCCCGCCACATTGATGAAGTATCGCGTGATTTCACTCCCATCGGCGCCCAGGAACTGCAGTTTCCCGGCGTCGCAGGGAATGTCGCGGCCGCTCTTGATCGTCTGCAAAGCGAGGTGCAGGTCGGTCGGGACGCCCAGAGTCCGGCAGAAATCGCCGCCGGTTCCCTGGTTCAAAATGGCGATCGGTACTATACGTTGAGGCACACCCGGCTGAAAAAAGCCGTTCACGGCTTCTGAAATGGTTCCATCGCCGCCGACAACGACCAGGACGTCGATTTTGCTCTTCAGGGCCCGGGCCGCAAGGCGGGTAGCCGCTCCAGGGCTGTCGGTGAATTCGTAGCTGAAGTCGCCGATATTCTTGCGAATGACGGCCTGCAGGTCGCTCCAATTCCGGCCGGTATAGCCGCCGGAAGATTTCGGATTGATAAGAAAATGGTATTTGCCCTGAAGGATGCTCATTGAGAAGTGTTCCGGCGAAAGCCTGACGCGCCCCGCGTTGGTCGTCTATTCTATTTCATATTCGCGGAGTACGGATTATGTTCTATCATGAGATTCGTTTCGATATCAACTATGAGCCGGACAATCTGCGCTGGAATGGTTGGGGATCGGAGGGTCACGACTGGCAGCATCGCGATCATATTCCGGAACTCAAGCGACTGCTGGTAAAAGAACTCGGCTCGCCGGACGGCGCGCTCCCGGAGACGCCTTCGGTGGCGCTGGACGAACTCAAGGTGCCGGGGTCGCGCATCGGCGAAAAGGATTTGAAGGCCCTCGCGGCGATCGTCGGAAAGGACGGAGTCTCGGCCGACCATCGGATGCGCGTACTGCATTCGGCGGGTCAGAGTTATAACGACGTGATGCGTCTGCGCACGAATCAGTTGAAAGCATACACGGACGCGGTCGTCTTTCCGCGCAAAGAATCGGAGCTGCCGAAGCTATTCGCCTGGTGTGCAAAAAACAAAGTCGCACTGGTGCCCTACGGGGGCGGTTCTTCGGTGGTCGGCGGCCTCGAAGCGCGCAAGGCGTCCGGCCACCGCGCCGTGCTGACCGCGAATCTGACTCGTATGAATGCGATGCTCGAGCTGGACGAGTACAGCCGCATCGCGCGTTTTCAGCCCGGAATTTACGGACCCCAAATCGAGAAAACCCTGAATGAACGCGGGTTTACCCTCGGTCATTTTCCTCAGTCTTTTGAGTACAGTACGCTCGGTGGATGGGTCGCGGCGCGAAGCGGCGGTCAGCAATCGAACCACTATGGTAAGATCGAAGAGATTTTAACTTCGGTGAAAATGGCCACTCCCTCCGGAGAGATCGAAACCCTGCGGGTGCCTGCGGAGTCGGCGGGGCCGGACTGGAATCAGATCATCGCGGGCAGCGAAGGATTGCTGGGAATCATCACCGAGGTCACAGTGAAGATCCACCGTCTTCCGGAGGGGCGCCGGTATTTCGGTATCCTGTTTCCGACGTTTCGCCAGGGCGTCAATTTCGTGCGGGAAGTCTCGAACGAAGGCGAAGGTTACGACCTGTCGATGGTGCGTCTATCCGACTCCGAAGAAACCCGCATGTATTCGCTGCTTTCGGAGATTACGAAAAAGAAATCGCTGCTGCGGCCGATCAAGAAGCTGATTCAGGAGTCTGTGCTGGCCGTCGCCGGGCAGCGATCCGGCCGCTGCGTGGTCATCGCCGGGATGGACGGCGAATTGGGGCATATGAACCGCCAGGAGATCCGGGTGCGCAAGGCGATTCGCAAGCACGGCGGATTCTACGCTGGAGAATCCGTGGGTAAAAACTGGATTCGCGGTCGCTTCAATATGCCGTTCTTGCGCAACCACGTCCTGGATTTCGGGGTGGGCGTCGATACGATGGAGACTTCGACGATTTACGGGAACGTCGAAGAAGTCCACGCGGAAGTCCTGAAATCTCTGCGCGAGGTCACTCCGCATATGGTCGCATTCTGTCATCTCAGCCACAGCTATCACGAGGGTTCGTGTCTGTACTTCAGCTTTATGTACCTGATGGACGTGAAGGATCCGCTCGGGCAGTGGCATAAACTGAAACGAGCCGCTTCCGACGCGCTGGTGCGTACCGGCGCGACGATCAGCCATCACCACGGCGTCGGGATGGATCACGCGCCCTGGTACAAAAAACAAACGGGGCCGGCGGCGCTGGGCGGACTGCAGGCGATGAAGGCCGCGATCGATCCGGACGGAATCCTGAATCCAGGTAAATTATTCGACCCCGACGGCAAACAGAAAAGCTGATCGGCGACCTGAAGCGCGTCACCACCGCTGCTGGATGCATCTGTAAACCACCCGGGTGCCTGACTGGTGCTGGCTAATGAGCTACGATCGGCTATGATCGAATTATCGAAACAGCTCGGGCGTGCCTTCCAATCATCTCTGGCCTCCGTTCAAATGGCGTCAGCGTCGATGCTGCGCCTCTGGAGGGCGCGATCCAACGCGATTTTTTGGGTCGGGGCGATGGCTCTGGCATTCGTCAGTGTGGCGGGTTTCGGCGGTCTGTGGCATCATAGCCTTGAGTTGTTTTCGCATTTTCGACTGCAGTATGCGCTGTGCGCTTTCGTTGCGGGGATCGTCGCCTGGTGGAACGGCCATCGGCTGGCGACCGCGATTAGCTGCGGCTGTTTGCTCTTAAATGCCGCCCTCGTTTTTTCGGTAGCGGGTTGGACGCTTTCGGGCGACGGATTGAACGCGCGGGAGGCGCGACGAGCTGCGGGAGATCTCACCCGCCTGCGTTTGTTGCACGCGAACGTGCTGATGAGCAATCGCCGCTACGAGAGTTTCGCGCGGCTGGTCCGGAAATCGGATCCCGATCTATGGTTCGTACAGGAAGTGGACGCGGCCTGGCTGGCCTTTCTGAAACGAGAATTCGCGCGCGATTATCCGCATTCTATCGCCGAGCCGCTACGCAACCGTTTCGGGATCGCCGCTTTTTCAAAACGTCCGTTTCGTTCGGCGCTCATACTGCGGACCGGCCCGGTGAGCGAACGGGGCGACCAGGAGCGAGACGAGCGCGGTCCCAGCCTGGAACTGCGACTGGAACCCGGGCCAGAAGGCCGCGACTTGCGCCTCTACTCCAGTCATCCGCCTCCGCCGCTCAGCGCCGCAGCGGCCAGCGCGCGCAATTTGCAAATTCGCGAACTACTGCAGATCGCCGATCAGGATTCCGGTCCGTATGTGTTGATCGGAGACCTGAATAATACGCCGCACTCCCCCTGGTTCGCGGACTGGCTGGCGCGTTCACGTTTAATTCGACCGGCATCCAGAGTCGCGGACTATACCTGGCCGACCTGGTTTCCCGGTCCGGGGATTGAAATCGATCACTGCCTGAGCAGCGACGGCGTTCGAGTCACCCGTCGGAGACCCGGGCCGCATATTGGATCTGACCATTTGCCGTTGATCTGCGACATCCAGATCCCCTCGAACGGGTAAAAATGATCGAATAACGATAAAAAAGGGTTGATTCGGGCCCGATTCAGGTCCAGCTGTCCGGGAGTGACTCCCAATAACGAGGACCCTGCATGAATCTTGAAAATCCTGATCTGGCCCGGATTCGCCGACTCAGCCGGCGAATCCAGCGGCTCTTGCTGCTGGCGATGTTGATTCCGCCCTTGGCGCTCGCGTGGTACTGGACTTTTTACAACACGCTGCCCGCCGACGCGCAGGCGGGGCCGCGGCTGGATATTCTGATCGTTGGACCGGTACCGGCGCTCAGTCGGGCCGCCGCTTTCGGAGTTTCGATGGCGGCAGCATGCGTCTTCCTGTGGGGACTCTGGACCCTGGTGCGTCTCTTTCGACTATACGAATCCGGCCGGATCTTTGAAATGGAGAATGTGGCCTGCTTTCGAACGCTCGGGCGGGTATTCATCGGGCAGGCTGCGGCCAACCTGATGCTACCGCCGTTGCTCTCAGTAATTTTGACTCTGCACAATCCCGCCGGTCAGAAGCAGCTCGCCCTGTCTTTTGGTTCGGGCGTGTTTTTTCTGTTTCTGGCGGGAGCGATTGTGCTGGTAATTGCTTCTGTTATGGAGGAGGGTCGCAAACTGGAAGAAGAGCGCCGGCTCACAATCTGATGTAATGGCGATTCAGATCAATTTGGACGTGATGCTTGCGAAGCGCAAAATGCGCTCGCGGGAGCTGGCGCGCCTGATCGGAATCACGGACCAGAACCTCTCGATTCTCAAAACCGGCAAGGCGCGCGCGATTCGCCTGAATACGCTCAACGCCATCTGCCATCACCTCCAGTGTCAGCCCGGCGATTTGCTGGAATTTCTTCCTGATCAGTCCGATGTCGATGCGTCGCCGGAAACAACGGAGGCAGACGATGATGCCTAAATCCTGCGCGGCGTTCTGGTGGGGACTCGTGCTGCTGGTATCGTTCGGCGTTATCAATGTGAACTGCGCGGGCGGCGCGGCTCAGACGAATCCGGCGGCGGAATTACGAGCGGAGCGCGAACGCGAATGCGAACGGGTGAACAGCGAATGCGGCTTATCCTGCGGAACGCCGGAAATCCTGGAGCGCCGGATTCCCTCTCGAGAAACGCCCGCTTATATCAGCACCTACGTTCGCTGTACTGCGGCCTGCGGCAAACAATACGAACTGTGTCTGCAACGCATCACGGATCGCGACTGAGCCACAGAATCTGATATGGCCCCAGGGGAATCTTTTTTTCGGGCGTAATTTCCACAACGGCATCCTGAACCAGATCCCGAAGCTTCTGGCCGGCCGCGTTCCAGTCGTCCGGCAACGGAAAAAGACGCTGCCGCCCCGTGAAATTATGCAGGGCCAGGATCTGCTGCGCGGGCTCGGTGCAGGTGCGCAGTACCGCGAAGACGCCCGCGATCGTTTCCGGAAAGGCGAAGCCGCCATAGGGTTGAAAGGCCGGCTGGGCCGTACGGACTTTCAGCAGGCGCCGGTAGCCGTGAAAGATTTTCGCCCGGAGATGTTTGTTGTCCGCCAGCCGTCGCTGCAGGTCGGCGAGCTCCAGCTTTTCACGATTGATGGCCCGGTTGACGCCGGTTTTTTCCACGCCCTCCAGATAGTTGCGCGAACCCACGAGTGAATGAAAATAGATGCCGGGCACGCCGGGCATGGCCAGCACGACCGCCTGGGAGAGGAGCATATGCGCGACCCGCAGCTCGTCCGAGTCTTCGGGATGCGTCAGTAAATCCAGATAGTTGCAATTGATTTCGTACGGACTGACCGAACCGTCGCCTTTCGCGCGATACGAAACGCGTCCGCCGTGGTTCTCCGCGGTATGCACGAGAAAGCGAATGTCTTCTTCGGTCAGGATGTCCTGAACCGGCCGCAGTCCGACGCCGTCGTGGCTCGCCGTAAAATTAAAAAAGCACACGCGATCGCCGGGCAATTCGAGTGTGCGCGCCCATTCGGTCAATACGGTGGTTTCGCCCTTAAGGATGCTGTAGGCTAAAAGCGGCGGCAGCGCGAAATTGTACACCATCTGCGCTTCGTCTTCGCCGTTGCCGAAGTACGAAATATTCTCTTTATGCGGTACATTGGTTTCGGTGATGATGATCAATTCGGGCGCGACCTGATGCAGGACTTCGCGCATTAACTGAATCACTTCGTGAGTTTGCGGAAGATGCACGCAACCGGTGCCGATTTTTTTCCACACGAAAGCGATTGCGTCGAGCCGGATCAATACCGCTCCCCTGGCCATATACTCTAAGAGCACCCGCAATACACTTACGAGCACGCGATAGTTGGAGTAATTCAGGTCGACCTGATCCGCGCTGAAAGTACACCAGATCGAACGCTGGCGGCCTTCGGCGTCCGTGAAGTCTGTTAGCAACGGCGATGTTCGCGGTCGGACGACTTCGGAAAGGTCCGTCGCGGGATCGACGTGAGTGAAATAATCGGCGTACTCCGGGTCGCATTCGAGGTATTTTCGAAACCAGTGCGAATGCTGCGAGATATGATTGATCACGCAGTCGAACATGAGCCGGTAACCGTCTTCTTGAAAGGCTCCGATATCGGCCCAGCGGCCCAGTCGCGGATTGACGGCGAGATAATCGATGACCGAGAAGCCGTCGTCGCTTGAGTACGGAAAAAACGGTAGAACGTGAACGGAATTAATCAGGTCCCGAACCGTCGCGTTCAGGAACTCGCGTAATGTTCGCAGAGCCGGTTGGCCGGGATGGTGGACCTGGTCGCCGTAAGTGATCAAGACGACGTCGCGCTCGCTCAGGCAATAGTGACGACTGGGTACTTTTTCGCGATACTCCGCGACCAGTTGTTCGATGGCTTCGAGCGCCGCGCGGGCCTCTTCAGGCTGGTATAGGATTTCTAAACGTTCGGCTACGGTCTTGGTTGAATTCATTATCGGCAGAGCGGTTTCGCGGCGCTTTGGCTTGAACTTCAGGCGGGGCGTTCTTCGTTGTCGCGTTCGACGGCGGTATAGAGCTGGTCGAGAAAATCGGGAATGGCGGACGTGACCCGTTCCCACGAAGGTATAAACGGGGTTTCTTTCGGATTTTCAAGAAAGAACTGACCCGCGGTAATCAGATTTTCCGCGAAGAGTTCGACGGCGCTCTCTTCGGAGTGGCGGTCGAGCTTCAGACCGTTGATCGTCGCGTCGCTGTGATACTGCTGAACGAAGTCGAGGGCGATGCGATAGTACGTCGCTTTCAGCGTGCGAAATATTTCGGGAGCGAAGACCGCGCCGTTGGTCGCCATCTTACGAAAGATCGCTTTGGAGATGTCGATGCTCATGCGCGAGAGCCCTTTCGATTTGTCGTCCGGCGAAAGCTGCTGATGTTTGTGGTCATAAGCGTCAGCAATATCGACCTGGCAGATGCGGCTGAGCGCGTAGTTGCGCTGCACTTCCGACAGTACGCCGATTTCCAGGCCCCAGTCGCTGGGGATGCGAATAATTTTTACGACGTCGCGCCCCATCGAGAATTCCCCGGCCAGCGGATAACGAAAGCTATCGAGGTACTCCAGGTATTCGTCCGGACCGAACAATTTGCTCAGGGCCCGGACCAGCGGCGTGACGAGCAGCCGGCTGACCCGTCCGTTGATGCGGTCTTCCGAGGCGCGATAATAATAGCCTTTGCAAAATTTATAGCTGAACGAAGGATGCGCGATCGGATAGAGCAAACGGGCTGGCAGTTCGCGATTGTAGGTGAGGATATCGCAATCGTGCAGCGCGATGGTATTTGCGCGGCCCGATGCCAGAAAATATCCAAAGCAAAACCAGACATTGCGGCCTTTACCCGGTTCCGAGGGCGAAAGGGCTTCGTTCTCAAGTAACGCGTCCAGGTTGCGAAGTCGCGGGCCGTCGTTCCACAGAATGCGATGACGCTGCGGCAGCCGGCTGAAGTATTTGCGCGCATACTGAAACTGTTCTTCGTTCGCGCGGTCGAGTCCGATGATGATCTCGTCGATATAATCGAGTTGTGAGAGCTCTTCGATGATCGGACCGAGGGCGGGACCTTCCAGTTCCGAAAAGAGGGACGGCAATACGAGAGCCATCGGATTCTTGGACCGGAAAGAGCGCAGCTCTTCTTCGAGCTCCTGAATGGGACGCTCGCCCAGTCGATGCAGCGTAGTAATATTTCCGTTCTGAAAAAAGTCGCCCATAGATTGTTACCCGGTGTACTCTTGAAATTGAACGGCGCGAAAGCGATATCAACTCAAGCGCGGCGCCGATTCAGGGCAGATGAAAGCGGTCGAGAATTTCGTTGATCGCGGCGTTCCATCCGACCGGGCCCGGGTCGCTCGCGAACAGAGTAGAATCGCCCGCGGTCGCTTCCAGCGTTTTTCCAGAGGCCGCCGGAATGACGACCGCGAAACTCGCGTTCTGCAGCATCGCCAGGTCGTTAGGGCTGTCGCCCGCCGCAATCGCCTGCCAGCGTACGTCGCCTTCGCGTTCCGCGTACATTTGCAGCAGGTTCTGCATCGCGTTCGCCTTATCGGCCTGGTTGCCCAGAATATGATCGAATCGACCGCCGCGCAGAGTGCGCAGATGATAACGTTCGAGCTGCCGTTCAAATTCGGTCCAGCGCTCCGGCGTATCTTTCCATTGAATGGGTTCCGAGGCGAGCCGCTCGCGCGCCAGCAATGCATCTACGGCCGGCAGGCCCGTCTCTGTAGCCACCCGACCGGCGTCCCAATCGGCAAATCCTTCGAAACGAAACGAGAATTCATCGCGCAGGCTGCGGAGCAGATCGACGATCTGCCGATAAGCCGGCCCCATCAGGCGCGGCCAGAGACGGCCATCTGTGCGTGCGGCCTTTTTCGAATAATAGGATTCTGGAATCGCGACCAGGCTGCCGTTCTCCGCGATGAGCGGATGGTGGTTGTTCAGCTGCCGCCGCAGATCCAGGATTTCCGCCATGGTTTTGCTCGAAGTGAGTATCAGCGGAACATCGTTGCGACGCAGTCGTTCGATGGCCGGCGCCGCCGGTTCGAAGGAATAGGTGTGATGGTCCAGCAAAGTGCCATCCAAATCCGTAAATACTAAAAAACGATCAGTCACAGCTTTCTCTTCGATACACTCAGCTACCGGCGCGCGACGGCAATCAAAAAGCGGCCGATATTTTCCGGAAGCGGCGAATCGGTTGCATTTGAGCCGGAACAGGCGATGACTGGTATGTGCACAAGCTTCTGGCTCCTTTTCAGCGACTTCGGCATCAGGTGTTCTGGCCGCCGTTCCTCTTGCTTGCCGTCGCGGCCGCCGCTGTGTACGAAGATCCCACCGGCTTTTTGAAGCTGGCCACCGGAGCCAACGAATGGATTCTCGATCGCTTCGGATGGCTCTTTTCGGCTGGAACCTTTTTAATGGTCGGGGTCTGCGTCTGGATTAATTTTTCACCCCTCGCGGCCTATCGTATCGGCGGACCGGACGCGAAGCCGCTTCTGACGCGCTGGCGATGGTTTTCGATTGTACTGTGTACGACTGTGGCCATCGGCGTGATGTTCTGGGCGACCGCCGAACCGCTCTATCATTTGCACGAACCGCCGCATTCACTGGCCATCGCTCCGGACACGGCTCAAGCGGCGCAGTTCGCGCTTTCGGCGATGTACCTGCACTGGACCTTCACGCCATACGCGATTTATACGCTACCGGCTCTGATGTTCGCTCTGGCCTATTATAATATGGGCCGCTCGTTCAGTCTCGGCTCGACTCTCGCTCCACTCTTCGGCGGTCGCGCTCCCGGCTCGCTGATCGACGCCGTCTGCCTGTATGCGCTGGTCGCGGGTATGGCCGCTTCGCTTGGCACCGGGATCCTGACTCTCGGCGGCGGTGTGAGCTATCTTTTCGGTTTCGGCTCTTCGCCGGCCCTGATGGCGATCATCGCCTGCGTTCTGGTGGGCACGTTCATTATCAGTTCTATGAGCGGCCTTATGAAAGGCATTCGCGTACTTTCGGATTTGAATACGAAGGTCTTTGTGGGCCTGGCGCTCTTCGTTTTGCTGGCCGGGCCGACCGGCTTTATTCTGAGTTTCGGGGCGGAAGCCGTCGGCAATTATATGACCAATTTTTTTACGCTCTCGCTCTTTACCGGAAGCGCGGGCGGCGACGACTGGCCGCAGAAATGGACGATCTTTTACTGGGCGAATTGGATGGCCTGGGCGCCCATCACGGCGATGTTTCTCGGACGCATTGGTTATGGTTACACCGTGCGGGAATTCGTTTTGTTTAACTGGATTGTGCCGGCCCTGTTCGGTGCTGTCTGGATGACGATTTTCAGCGGCACCGCCATTCACATGGAACAGTACGGCGGCGGCCCCGGGCTGTATCAGCTCTTATTGGAAACCGGCCCCGAGTCGGTCGTGTACAGCATCCTGTCTTCGTTTCCGCTGGCGACGCCGTTTATCGTGCTCTTCGTCTTAACCTCGTTTTTGTCATACGTAACGGCGGCGGATTCGAATACGTCGGCGATGGGCGGTATCAGCACGACTGGAATCTCGCCTGAGAGTCCCGAGCCGGGATCCTTTATCAAAGCGATCTGGGGCGTTACTGTGGGCGCCGTCGCCTGGTTTATGGTCAGTCAGGGCGGCATCGATGGCATCAAAACGCTGTCGCAGCTCGGTGGTCTCCCGGCCCTCTTCCTCGTGCTGGGGGTGACCGCCGCGCTGATTCGCGTGGCCGCGAATCCGGGTCGATTTTTGCATGCGACCGTCGATCCTTCGCGGGCGCCGAAAGGCGAAGATTAAAAGGCCCGTCAGCCTCCGCCTGACTTTGATTGACGGGGACCGTGCGAGCGATCATTTTTGTTCAATGTATAGTGCATCGCGCGATGATTCTAGGCGTCCGAACCAGCAGTCCGCCTGGTTTCGTGGATTCGCCGTCGGCCTGGTCTGTGTGGTCTTTGCAGTATTTGCCGGCTGCGGCGATCCCCGTCAGCTGTTGATCGGCGCGTTTTCGGCGGAATACGAAGCGGAGGGCGACCCGAGTACCCTGGCTCCCGCGTTCAGCGAACGGGACTCCGGTCGCGCGCGAATCAACGTTCGATTCACCGAGGTGGCATCCGGCATGCCGATGATTACGGACATTCAATTTCCGCCCGGCCGCCACGATTCCATGTTCGTGGCCGCGAAAAGCGGTGAGCTGTACGTCGCCGTGCCCGGAAAAAAAATCAAACCGCGGGTCGTGGCGAAATTCGCGGTCACCACCGAAAGCGAACAGGGTCTGCTCGGCGTCGCCTTTCACCCGCGGTTTCGCACGAACGGGTTGATCTATTTCAATTACACGGTGAAAAAAGGCGGCAAAGACATCAGTCGCGTCGCGGAGCGCAGATTCACCAACCCGCTTTCGCCGGCGGCGAAAGGCGAGCTCGTCGAAGAGCGCGTGATCATGGAGGTCGAGCAGCCCTACCAGAATCACAACGCCGGCCAGCTGGCCTTCGGTCCGGACGGCATGTTGTATATCGGCTGGGGGGACGGCGGCTGGCGCGAAGATCCGGGGCGTCACGGCCAGAACCCGCAAACCCTGCTTGGTGCGATGTTAAGAGTCGATCCCCGCCAGGCCGAGAAAGGCCCGAAGGAATCTTACCGGATCCCGAAGGACAATCCGTTTGTCGGGGAGCGAGGCGTACGACCGGAGGTCTTCGCTACGGGATTGCGCAATCCCTGGCGCTACAGCTTCGATCCGCGGGGGCGTTTGGTGGTGGCCGACGTCGGCCAGGATGCTCTTGAGGAAATCGATATCGTCACGGCCGGCGGCAATTACGGTTGGGATATTCGTGAGGCGAGCGCCTGCCATCGCCCGAAGAAAGGTTGTGCCGCAACCGATGCGCGCAAGCAACCGTTGCTGGATCCTGTATATGAATACGGACGCGACGACGGACGTTCGATCACCGGCGGCTATGTCTACACCGGTTCGCGAATTCGGGCTCTTAAAAATCGTTATGTCTTCGGTGATTTCGTCACGGGCCGCATCTGGGCGATTACGCTGCCGGCCGACGGGCGTACTATGGTGCCTCGGGGCGAAAGCCATGCACTGGGCAAATGGCCGCTGCTGCTATCCACGTTCGGACGCGATACCCGCGGCGAGATCTACGTCGCCGATTTCGGCAGCGGTAAAGTGTTTCGCCTGGACCCCGCGCGATAATTCTGACTCGGACGAGCCGGGGTCATCAGTGTCCGCGTTCAGGCTTCTTCTGTGCGCACTTTGATTTCCGAATGCAGCGTGCGATGTACGGGGCATTTGTCGGCGATTTCCATCAGCTTCTGGCGTTGTTCGTCGCTCAGATCGCCTTCCAGGCGAATGACCCGTTTGATTTCATCGATCTTCCCCACGCGGGTTTCGCAGTCCGCGCAATCATCGGCGTGAATTTTCTGGTGGTCGAGGGCTACGTGCACGCCTTCGAGCGGCCACTTCTTTCGATCGGCGTACATCTTAATCGTCATTGAAGTACAGCTACCGAGTCCGGCCAGCAGGTAGTCGTAAGGATTGGGTCCTTCGCCCTGTCCGCCGAGCGACGTGGGTTCGTCGGCCAGCATGCGATGCGGCCCGGACTGAATCCAGGTGGTATAAGGAACTGTTCCCGTCCGGAGGTTGACCTGATTGGGACTCGGTTCGTTCTCTATGGGTTTCATGGCTTCGAGTTTCAAATAGCGGCGGGCCCAGCTGCCGATCATATCACCGGCGAAGCTCGCGTCGGCTTTATTATTCAGCAGATGGCTCGCCCCGTCCAGGCCGATAAAACTCTTGGGGTGGCGTGCGGCGACAAAGATGCGCGTCGCGTTTTCAATCCCTACCGTATTATCGATGGGGGAGTGCAGGACCAGCAGGGCCTTGCGCATTTCGCGCACGCAGTCTTCGACGCTCTGGGCGCGAATGTCCTGGATGAGCTGGTGTTTGATCTTAAAAGGGCGGCCTTCGATCTGCACTTCCGCTTCCCCCGCGTCCGCAATTTCCGGGAGCTTCGCGTGAAAATGCTGTTCGATGTGATCCGCGTCGGCCGGCGCGCCGATGGTCGCGATGCCTTTCACGGAGTCCAATTGCCCGGCCGCCTTGAGCACCGCCGCGCCGCCCAGACTGTGGCCGACCAGCAGGGCGGGCGCCTGGCGGTTTTGGGCGAGCCACTCCGCCGCATCGATCAGATCGCTGACGTTGGACGAAAAATTGGTGTCGGCGAAATCCCCCTCGCTTTCGCCGAGTCCGGTGAAGTCGAAACTCATCACGCCGATGCCGTAGCCACCCAGCGCGCGGCTGATGGCTCGAATCGCTCCCAGGTTTTTATTACACGTAAAACAATGCGCAAAGATCGCCCAGGCCGACACCGGTTCGTTACCGGGTTCTTCCAGGCGCGCGGACAGGGAAATACCGTCGCGATTCGTGAAATTGAGCTTCTTCATTTTCATAGGCGTCAGCTTCCTCGGGATGAGTCGGAAAGGTCAAACGGCTTTCGTGTTGACTGGCAGCCTGCGAATGGCATGCTTCCGTCGTGGCTTCTGTAATCAGCGGAATCGTAACTCTGATCCTGTCCGTACTGCTGGCGGTGCTGGTGATTCAACTTGGTTTCGTTTTGTTCCAGCATCTCACCGCGCGCATCAACGAAGCCGAAGAACTGCAGAAAAACAATATCGCCGTGGGGATTTTGAGCGGGGGCTATATTCTCAGTCTGGGATTGATTGTGCGATCGGCGCTTTCGCCCGTGCTGCAGACCTTCTATCTAATGACGTACGGTGATCAGTTTACGCCCGCGGAGATTCTGGTATCGGCCGGCTATATGCTTTTACAGGTGGTCGCGGCGTTGTTGCTGGCGGTTCTCGCGCTGATGCTCGGCCTGGCGATATTCAACCGGCTGACAGGGAGTCTGGACGAATTCGCCGAGATTCGACGCAACAATATCGCGGTGGCGATCGTGGTTGCGGCGATCCTGGTTACATTTGCGCTGTTTATCGAAGAAGGCGTGGCGGGCATGCTGCGGTCGATCATTCCCGCGCCGCCGATTCAAAACGAAGGTCTGCGTTTGCCGGGCTGATCTCCGTCGCGCTGGAATCGAAACGGCATGCGCAAAAAATATGCGAAACACTACGAGGCGTCCGAGGATCCGGCGGGCCTGCTGCGCGATCTATCGCGCATCGGGTTGCTATTGTTGCTGATCTTCGTATTGCCGGCCGCGGCGGTCTTGCCTTTTACGATTGCGACGTCCGAAACGAATGCCTACGAGCAGTCGGCCGGCGATCTGAAGCTCTGCGAAAGCGGTGACGAGTCGCAGGCCTGTCGTCCAATCGAGTACGCCTGGCGCAGCGGCTGGCTTGACTGGCGGGCCCGGTGGCTCTTGCCCGAGGTCTGGGTGCAGCGTTCCATTCAAGAGGCGAACGCGGCAGCGGGGGCGGCGAGCCGCGAGCGGGAATCAGTCGATGACCTGCAGTACTGGTCGGACATTTATGTGAACGCGGCGAAGCGGAATCGCCCGCGGGTGCGAGTTTTCGCGCAGGGCTTCTCGGCTCTGGCGCACGACCACGGGCTTTCGCGCCGGCGAACCCTGGAACTGGCCGCGGGATTCGTGCAGAGTCTTGAGTACGCGATTCCGGAAAACTATCTGCAGCTGTACGCGCCGCCGCGACTTCTGGCTCTCGGCCGCGGAGATTGCGACAGTCGCTCGCTCTTTCTCGCGCTCCTGCTTGAAGACCTGGGTTACGAAGCGGTCTTACTTCTGAGTCCCCACTATCGCCACGCAATGGTGGGAGTCCGCTGCGAATGGTGCGAAGGCCCGCGCTATCGCGATCCAAAAAACGGCGTCGCCTACAGCTTCCTGGAAACCACGGCGCGCACCCCGCCCGGCTTCGTGCATCCCGCCGTAGAAGACGTCGTTTACTGGCACGCGTTGCGTTTGCGGTAAGCCGACTCGCGCGCCGCCCTCGCCGCCTGCAGTCGCCCTTCGCTGGCGGCCAGTCGCCCTCGATCCAGCTCACCATTCTGATAGGCCTTCAGGAGCGCCGCGAGCATTAAATACGCGTTCTCGCCGTCGTATGAAATCAAAAGCAAATCGAGGCCCGCATTGAGCGCGCGCACGGACGCGCCGCCGAGTCCGCCGGGACTCAAAAGAATCGGCCGCATATTGAAATCGTCGGTGATCAATACGCCTTTGAAATTCCAGGTTTCGCGCAGCAGCCGGCCGGCGATCGCGCGCGAATGGGAAGCATCGAAGCGCGCGTCGATCGCCGGAACCCGCGCGTGACCCAGCATGATCCAGGCCAGCATGCTTTGCGGCAAGGCCTCGCGTAAATTTTGACTGGCCACTCGCCGAAAGGGACGCCAGTCGCTGTTTTCAAGCTCGGCGGGCTCTATGGGAACGTCGGCGGCGAACCAGTGAGTGTCCGCGGCCACGCGACCGAGACCGGGAAAGTGTTTCAGCGTGGGATAGACTCCGCTGGCTGCGAGTCCGCGAGCGTAAGCCTCCGCTACGAAACTGACGACTCCGGAATCCCGATGAATCGCCCGGGTTTCAATGCGGCTGAAGGCATCGAGCAAACCCATGGCCGCGTCGTCTTTTTCGGACGCGCCGAAGCGCAAATCCACGACCGGTGAAAAATTTACGTTGATCCCCAGATCGGCCAGGGCCCGTCCCTGGGTGAAGCCGTGATCGAACAGCCGGCAACCGAGCGCGCTGTCGTTCGCAAGATCTGATCCGTCCTGCTCAGACGAAGGCGCGTCGTCCCAAGTCGCGTGCTGCAAATCCGCGGGCAGGAGTGTCGACAAAAACGGCTGTTGCGGGAGCGGCGGGGAAAGCCGCGAAACGCTCCCGCCTTCCTGATCGGTCGTGACCCAGAGCGGGGGCTGGCCGCGTTTCGCTCTGGCCGACTGAAAGCCGGCGATTTCCGCGCGAATGTGCGCTGAGCTTCGACCGCGCACATTGTGATGGGTAATAAAGAGACCGCCGAGCGCGTCGTGCTCGATTAGTTCGTAAATAAATCGGGGGTCGCGATAGCCTGCTACAATATGCCGACCCAGTTTCGTTACGATGCCGGACCGCCGATCATTCGCCGCAGCGTGCACGAAGCCGCGGGCTTCTTGAAAATAAGCTTCGCCGCTGTTGGTGAAGATCCCGACGCTTATACTCACGATCATCAGCCAGACAATCGCCAGTTTGCGCCAGGCGTCCGCTCTATCTGTCGAAACGGAGAGCCTGCGCGCAACGTACAGCAGAACGAGAGTCGCGCCGAACGAGTAGGCCAGCAGCGCTACCGGCAGAGCGAATCGAAGGCGGGTAAAAAACGGATCGCGAATTCCAATGGCCGGCAGCAACAGTGCGAGCGAAAGCAATGCGATGCACACCAGCATCCAATCGAAGCATCGACGCCCTTGCTGACCTCCCCGGTTCATCGAACTGGACTTCGAAATCATGCGGCCCGCGATTCAGAAGAATAGTACAGCTTCGCGGCGCCCGTAACGACTCCGACCGGAGCGATGAGCGCGCCGAGCAGCGGCAATAGCAGAACGACGAAGAAAACGAGGCCCGCGCCGAAGATCTCAGGCCGCCATGATTTACGAAAGCGAGTGCGTTCCGCGTGCGTGTGGGCCGCTTTCTCGAAGAGCATATCGAAGGGACCCCGTCCCAGAAAATAACTCTGGGCGGCGACGTTGACCGGAACGTTCAGCGGACCAAGACACAGACTGATCAGCAGAATGACGAGACCCGCCAGAGAGTGTTTGATGCTGGTGCCCAGCCCGAAGCTGAGATTCATCAGATCCTGTTTTAAGGTTGTCTCGATTTTCTGACCGAGTATTATCATTTCGATCTGCTCGAGCAGCGGTCCCAGAAAGGGAACCACGACGACCGAAATCAACGAGCGATACAATACCAGCGTGAGAATCAGAGCAAAGAGCGCGCCGAGAATCGCAGTGCTCCATTCGATGATGCCCAGCACGATCGGATTTTCCAGTTGCAGCGCGCCTTCCGTGAGCAGGCGGGTGCCCAGTTCCGAAAGATAATCGAAGCTGAAGTACGCGCCGAACCAAACGCCTGCGCCCAGGGCGAAGCTCGCCAGACATGGGAGAATTATATAACGCCAGAGACTGTGCCGGTAGATGAAGTGCAGACCGTTCGTGAATGTCAAACAGCCGTCTTTGAAGCGCAGAAGTACAGTCATTCCATCAATCCGGCTGATCCAGCATTTGAAAAAAATTGTCGCCTTCAATCTTCGCGCGATCGCCTTCGAGATATTGCTGGAGCATGCGGCGATTGTCGTCCACGCCCAGGTTTTGAATTTCGAGCGCGCCGATGCGATCCTGCGGTGAAAAAACGGACTCGGTTTTTTCCATGCTGAGCTTTTCCGCGTCGTAGGCTCCCGCCGGAGCTTCGGTATTCAAAATCGTATAATCATCGCCGCGGCGCAGCTCCAGCGTTGCCGAACCGGTAACGGTCCCCGCCACCCAGCGAATCAACCCGTCTTTCAACAGCATCGCTTCGGGATCGTACCAGCGGCCCTGGTATAAGAGACGGGCGAGCCGGCGACCGTGTTCGAAATAGGCGTCCATCGTATTTTCGTTGTGGATCGCCGAGAGCAGACGTTCGTAACAAATGTGCAGCAGGGCCATGCCCGGCGCTTCGTAGATGCCGCGACTCTTGGCTTCGATCACGCGGTTTTCGATTTGATCGCACATTCCCAGGCCATGGCGTCCGCCGATGGCGTTCGCCTGCAGTACGATATCGACCAGACTGTCGATGCGCTGATCGTTGAGCGCGACGGGTACGCCGCCCTCGAAAGAAACTTTCACCTCTTCTTTTTGAATGGCGACGCTTTCGTCCCAGAATTTAACGCCCATGATCGGTTCGACGATGTACATATCACGATCGAGATATTCGAGATCCTTGGCTTCATGAGTCGCGCCGAGCATATTGGAGTCGGTGGAATAGGCTTTCTCGACGCTGGTACGGTACGGCTTGCCTTTCTGATTCAGGTACTCGCTCATTTCGGTGCGTCCGCCGAAGCGATCCACGAACTGCTGGTCGAGCCAGGGTTTGTAAATTTTCAGCGCCGGATTGACCAGCGCGCCGTAGCGATAGAAGCGCTGGATGTCGTTGCCTTTGTGCGTGCTGCCGTCGCCGAAGACGTGCACGTCGTCCTCTTGCATGGCCCGAATGATAGCGGTGGTGGTGACCGCCCGCCCCAGGGGCGTGGTATTGAAATATTTTTTCCCGCCCGTGGCGATGTGAAAAGCGCCGCATTGAATCGCCCGTACGCCTTCACGCGCCAGCGCTTCGCGGCAGTCCAGCAGGCGCGCGCCGGTCGCGCCATGATCCGTGGCGATGCCCGGAATGCTTTCGACATCGTCTTCGTCGGGCTGATTCAAATGCGCGGTATAAGCGTGCACTTCCAGACCTTCGTCCTGGGCCATCCAGGCGACCGCGGCGCGCGTATCCAGTCCGCCCGAAAAGGCGATTCCGACTTTCGTGCCCCGGGGCGGCAGGCTCTTATAAATGCGACTCATGGCTGCCCAGTCCGTTGCATGCGCCCTCACTGTAAATCAAAAGAGCTATATACGGAACCGGATCCAGTTGCCGGTTGAATGTCGGTCAGGTGCGCGCAGAAGAGTTGACGGACTCGCTCTTTGCGGGCGTGTTTACCTGTGCCCCTGTTCACCCGCGATCATCCTATCGAGCTACGCTTTAAGGGCCGGCAAATCGCGGGGACATTGATCTTCGAAAAATCCAGAGAGCTCGCTGTTCGTACAGTGCCCTTCAGCGAACGTCGCCAGGTACAGGGCAATTTTCTACAGAACCTGCGCGATAGCCTGGGAGGAGATCGCGTGTATGCGGAGTTCCGGCGCGGCAATTATCTCTGCAGCTTTGAGGCGAAGATGATCGGCGCCGAGGCGGATGCGAGCTGTCAGGACGGCTCGATCGTCGTCAATCTGGAAGTGCCGGGCCGGGTGCGACGGGTGCACAGCCCCATTCTATAAATTAAGGCCACGGCATCGCAATCAGCATGGACCTTCAAGAAATTCAGGCTCAAATTCGCAGCGAGGCGGAACAAATTCAGCGCCAGCTGGACAGGCAGGCAAAGCTGCAAACGCAATCCGCGGGCGGCCTGGCGGAGATTTTGTATCCGATCGCTCCGGTGCATATTGACGCGCTGGAAAGCTATCCGCGACCGACTCCGCGCGCCAGAGACGGCAGCTATCATTATCGCGATATCGCGGTGTTCGAAGACGAAGCTTTCGTCGACGCGGCCTATCGTGCGCTTCTGCGGCACGCGCCCGATGCGGAAGGGCTGGCGAGTTACACGCGAATGCTGCGTTCCGGCAAACACAAAGCGGAAGTGCTGGCACGCCTGCGATACTCCCACGAAGGACGCGCGCAAGCAGTGCGGGTCCGTGGACTGCTGATTCCCGCGGCCTTCGCGGGACTTTGCTACATCCCCCTTCTCGGAGCGATGGCGCGCTGGACGCTTGAGCTCCTGTTTCTGTCACGCAATCTGAATCGACTGCGCCGGACGACCGAAGCGCAGCGCAGGCACATGAATCAGAGTCTGGAGCGATTGTCCGCGAAGCTGAATGAACAGAGCCGCGTTCTGAACGCGTTGCTGGCGAAATCCGATTCAACCGGCGATTCATGAAAGCGAACCCAGGGCCTGGCCCGAATACCGGGATCGAATCGGAAGCCGCGCGCTCGAAGCGCCGACCCCGCATCGCGTTAGTCTGCGCCCGGTTGCAATTACCGGACGCGGTCAGTTACGATGCGCTCCACCAGGCGCGGGTATTCGCGCAGGCGGGTTATCCCGTGCGAATTTTCGCGGAAAGCTGGAGCGCGGAAACGCCGGCTCATGCGCTGGACGGTGTTTCTGGCTGGCTGGCCGCGCGCGAAGACATACTTCTATATCATTATTCCGTGCATTCGCCGCGGGTGCTGCAGCTGTTGCGATCGCTGCAGTGTCGCCTGGCTTTGCGTTATCATAATGTAACCCCGGCTGAATTTATACAGCCCTACGATCGGGGCTTCGCTTCGCTTTTGCGTTCGGGGCGCGACTTACTCGGGGCCCATCTCGCGGCCGGGGTGACGCTTGCTCTCGCGGATTCGGTCGAGAACGAACGCGATCTCTTGAATGCGGGAGCGGCGCCGGATATCTGCGAAGTGATCGCGCCCTTTCATCGCGTGCCGGAGTTGCTGGCGGGCGCGCCCGATCCGCACTGGATGCAACAGCTCGGAGGAGCGCCGTCCGTCCGCGAAGGCGAAGCAGCTGCCCGCGAAATCGGCGCGCGCCGGGTACAGAATATCCTGATGGTCGGACGGCTCGTCCCGAATAAGGCTTACGAGCATCTGCTACGGGCGTTTGCCGCTCTAAACCGTCCGGATTGCCGGCTGATTCTGGCGGGCGGTCTGGATCCACGCATGCATCTGTACTATCGCCGCTTGCGCTCTATAATGGAGGAAAGCGGTCTGGCGGCGCGGGTCTGGATTCCCGGAACGGTCAGCCTGGCGGCGCTGCGGGCGCTGTATCGCTGCGCGGATCTGCTCGCGGTGACCAGCGAACACGAAGGTTTCTGTTTGCCGCTGATCGAAGCGATGGCGCACGGGATACCGATCGTCGCTCTGGACCGCGCGGCGGTGCCGCATACTCTGGGGGACGGCGGCCTTTTGCTGGAATCCGCGGAGCCGGCCTATCTGGCGGCGGCTTTTCAGAAACTCCTGTCCGAACCGGAGCTGTCGCAAAAAATCGGCGCAAGCGGACGCGCGCGTTATACCGCGCATTTTATGAATGAGGGCCTGGCCCGAAGACTGCTTGATCGCCTGAATCTATATGCCACGCATCGCTCTCTTAACAGCTCATCTCCAGCGTAACGACGCCGTCGGTCACGATACGCTGCGCATGCGCGACGCGTTGCGAGCGCGCGGCTACGAGGTGCAGTGTTTCGCGCCGAACGCCGATGCTGGTCTCGACGCGCGAAGCCCGCGCCGCCTGCTGGATTTCCTGCGCCAGCCGGACGATGTGTTGATCTACCACTATGCGGTCGCCTATCCCGAGGCGCTCGAAGTCTTTCGCACGATTTCGTGCCGCAAGATTATCAAATATCACAACGTAACGCCGCCTGAATTCTTCGAAGCCTATCACGCCGGATACGCGGATCTGTGTCGTCGCGGTCGCGAGATGTTGCGGGAATTCGTCGCCACCGAACCGGAGCTGCTGCTGGGCGATTCGCCTTATAATGTGAACGATCTGATCGCCGCCGGCGCTCCGGCGGAAAAATGCGCGGTCGTGCCGCCGTTCCCCGCGATCGAGTCGCTCGAAGATCTGGAAGCGGATATGGAGTTTCTGCAGCGCTTCGCGCCGGACGGCTTCGGTTCGCCGCGGAATATATTGATGGTCGGTCGCATCGTGCCGAACAAAGGTTATGAGCATTTGATTCGCAGCTTCGGCCGCTTCCGCGAAATGTACGGCTACGGCGCGTCCGCCCGTTTGATTCTGGCGGGAAAGACCGAAGAGCCTCTGGCGCTCTACACCGCGAGTTTACGAAAATTGATTGGCGACCTGGATCTGGAATCGCGGGTCGTCTTTACTGATCGTATCAGCGCGGCTGCGTTGAAATCGCTGTACTTAACAGCGGACCTTTTCGCGATCACCAGCGAGCATGAAGGCTTCTGCGTTCCCGCCGTCGAGGCGATGGCTTTCGGAATTCCGGTCGTCGCTCTCGATCGAGGGGCGGTCGGCGATACGGTCGGCGACGGCGGGATCGTCTGGTCCGAAAACGACCCGGCGCTCTTCGCGGCGAGTTTTCAACGCGTGCTGACGGATACCGAACTCGCCTGGGAGCTCGGCGATCGCGGTCGAGAGCGTTACCGAACGCGTTTTTCGAACGCCGTCATCGAAGAAGCTTTCTTCGAAGCGCTGGAGTCCTTGCTGTGAACGAAACCCGGCCGAACGGGCGCGTTGCGATCGTGGTGCAACGCTGCCACGAATCGGTCGTCGGCGGGGCCGAAAGCCTGGCCTGGCAATATGCCCAGCTCTTAAAGGCTGAGTACGCCGTGGACGTGCTTACGAGCTGTGCGGCGGACGCCGATCAGTGGCGGAATGTTTTCGCCGTGGGGGATGAAGCTCGCGACGGAGTTCGAGTCCGTCGATTCGCGGCGCGGCCCGGACACGGGGCCTACTGGCACCGCCTGAACGAAGTTCTCGCGCATCATCACCGCAAGCATCGTTTTCGCGAAGATCTCGGTGTGATCCCCTGGACACCCGCTCTCCAGCGGGATTGGGTCCGGGCCCAGGGCCCCGATTGCCCGCAGCTGTTCGAATATATTCGTGAGCATCGCTCCGACTATCGCGCCTGGATTTTCGTGACTTACCTGTTCGCGCCGACGGTATTCGGCCTGGAACTGGTCGATCCCCGCCGGCGAATACTGGTGCCGGCCCTGCACGACGAAGCCCCCGCGCGCCTCGCGATTTATCGGCGGCTGGCTCACCAGGTCGCGCGCATTTTCTGGAATACGAACGCCGAAGCGGAGCTGGGGCGGCGGCTGTGGGGAGCGGGCCTGAACGGACGCCTGGTTTCGATGGGCGTGAGCGTTCCGACGCAAGGCGAAGCGGCCGCGAAGAAAGCGAAACTGTTGTACATTTTGTACTGCGGCCGCATCGACCCGGGCAAAGGCTGTGACCGTCTCTTTCGGTACTATCGCCTGTTTCAAAACCAGCATCCGGGTCCGCTAAAGCTGCTGTTAACCGGCAGCCTGCAGATGAAGCTGCCGAATCCGCGGCCCGGCATTAAACACCTCGGCTTCGTCTCCGATGCGGAAAAGCGGCGCTTGATGACGGGCGCCCGCGCGGTAATTGTGCCTTCGCCCAACGAGAGCCTGAGTCTGATTACCCTCGAAGCGATGGGACTGGGAACGCCCGTGCTCGCCTTCGGTCCCAATCCGGTTTTGCGCGAACATGTCGAAGCGAGCCAGGGCGGACTGCTCTTTTCGAATTACGAAAGCTTTCGGGTGGGGCTCGGTCGCATTCTGGGCACGCCGGGCCTGCGCGAAAGTCTGGGCGCTGGCGGACGTCGTTATGTCCGCGAACACTTCGATCTGCCGGTCGTACGCGAACGCCTGCTGCAGGAAATCGCCGCGCTTCCAGACGCCGCTTCCCCTGATGGAGAAGCGCAGTCTTGAAGCCGGTAGGGATCGTGGTGCAACGCTGGCACTCCGAGCTGGCCGGCGGATCGGAACAGCATGCCGGGCTGTATGCGCGCTATCTCGCCGAGGCGGGATTCAAAGTGGATTTGATTACGACCACCGCCCGGGACGCGCAGAGCTGGGCGAATGAATACGAAGCGGGCGAGAGCGAAGTACAGGGTTTTCGCATCCTGCGCTTTCCTGTGGCGGGCGGCCGGCGAGCGGACTGGCCGCGTATGCACGATCTGCTACTGCGCGAAGCGACCGCGGCGCGCAGCGAAGGCTTTCGCGGCGATTTTTTTCGAGACGCGGTCGTAAATTTTCCGCCGAAGATTCGCTGGCCGCGCGCGCTGCAGGAAGAGTGGATTCGCCGGCAGGGCCCCCATAGTCCGGAGCTGATTGAGTATCTTCGCGGTCGATCTGACGAATATGGCTGTGTGATTTTTCTGACCTATTTGTTTTCGCCGACCTATTTCGGGTCGGCAGTCGTACCCCCCCGGCGATCGCTCTTCGTGCCGACTCTGCACGACGAAGCCCCCGCCTACATGCCGGCCTTCGCACGCATGGCAGGTCGCGTCGGCGGCATTCTGTGGAACACCGAGGCGGAGGAGCAACTGGGCCAATCGCTCTGGGGCCCTTTCCCGCCTTCGACCGCGCACCATCGCGGCGGCATGGGCATTGACATTCCGGAAGCGAAGCGAAGCGTGTTGCGTGAATCGCCGACCCTCGCGGTCTTCGCCGACGAGACGGTCGATTTCGCGTTATACTCCGGCCGCATCAGCGAAGCGAAGGGGTGCCGTGAGATGATCGACTGGTATCTTGCGGCGCGACGAGCGGCGTCGGCCGGGCCCGGAAATGCGGCAGCTCAGGCGGAGGCGCTTCCATCGCGCCTGGTGTTGACCGGCGATCTACAGATGGAACTGCCGGAGGATCCGGCGCTGCTGTACGTCGGCTTCGTAAGTGCCGAAGAAAAATTCGCCCTGATGGCCGCGGCGCGTTTGTTTATCATGCCGTCGGCCTATGAAAGTCTGAGCGTGGTGACGCTCGAAGCTCTCGGTCAGGGAACGCCGGTGCTGGGCAATGCGCACAGTCCTGTGATTCAGGATCATATATTGCGCAGCGGCGCCGGCCGTCTCTATCGGGATCGCGGGGAATTCGAAGAAGGTCTGCGGACGATTTGCGCGCGTCCGGCCGGCGGCGAGGGTCAGCAGGACGCGATGCGAGCAGGCGCTCGCGACTACGTCGCCGAACACTATTCGCATGCGCAGGTAAGCGCGCGGGTCGTGGCCGCAGTGCGGCGCGCGATGGCGGAGTAAATCGCAGACCCCGACCCTTTTTGCGGTTTCGCTAAAATGAGCGCAGATATTCCGGCTGTGAATTCCAGATCATCATGCCCGTACCGACCGGCCGCGGCATGCGCAGATTCAGGGCGAGCATTGCGCCGGGCGTAAAATAGAAGGCGCTTTCACGCCCGCCGATCAGGGCCGCCGCCAGCCTTTGCACGTCGGGCGCGTGAAAGACCCAGATCGCGACCGCGTTGGAATCCACTTCGGCGAATATGTCGAGCGCGCCGTTCAGATCGAAGCCGGGTTCCAGACGATTCTCGACGGACACGACCGGATCGGCGGTGCTCGCGCCGGCGCGCCGAAGCTCGTCGAATTGCTTCTTCAACAGATCGCCCGTTTCCCGGGTGCGCACGAGCGGGCTGGTGCGGATTTCCTGTATCTGCCAGCCGGTGGCCGCTGCCAGGCGGGCCATGCGTTCCGCGTCGCTGCGACCGGTGGCGGTCAGTCGGCGTTCGAAATCGCCGCCGCCCGGAACGATGCCGGGCGATTCCGCTTCCGCGTGACGCATGATGATCAGCTTCATAGTGCCGCCAGTCGAACGCGGGGCGAAATCACGTAAATATTTTTTGCACAAAATTGTTGGACTGCCCATGGGGCTGCGCTCACATCGAACCGACATGCACCTCTGCCAGATTCAACCGCACGAGGCCGGGAAATTCGTCATAGCCGCGTCGGCTCAATATAACTCCGGGGTCTTCGTATGAAAGTGATCGAATGCGAAGCGCTATCGAAATCGTACGGCGCGCACCCGGCGCTGCGCGATCTCAGCCTCGGCGTGGAGCGCGGCGAAATCTTCGGCTTTCTGGGACCCAACGGCGCCGGCAAGACCACCTTTATTAAAATCCTGCTGAGTTTTATCGCGCCCGGCCCGGGCGAAATTCGCATTCTGGGTTCGCATCCCGCGGAGCTGGATCGCACGCGCATCGGTTATCTTCCCGAACGAATCAATATACATCCCTTTCTGACTGGCCGCGAGTTCCTGCGCTTTCAGGGACGCCTGATCGAATTGTCCGGCAAAGATCTCGAAAGCCGCATTGAGCGCGTACTGGAGCGCGTGGAAATGACTGAAGCGGCGGATCGGCGGATCGGCGATTATTCGAAAGGCATGACTCAGCGAGTCGGGCTGGCCCAGGCCTTGCTGGGTGAACCGGAGTTGCTGTTGCTGGATGAACCGGCTTCGGGTCTCGATCCGCTGGGGATCGCGCGCATTCGCGAGATTATGCTCGAAGAGCGCGAACGGGGCGCTACAGTATTCTTTAATTCGCATCAATTGCTGGAAGTCGAAAAGACCTGCGATCGCGTGGCGATCTTAAACCGCGGGAGACTTGCGGCGCAGGGCAAGAGCGGCCAGCTGTCTTCGCGGCAGGGCGTGCATCTTGAGGTCGACGGGGCCGCCGGAGACGTCGCAAAAGTCGTGGAGCTTGCACGGGGCATCGATCCGTCTGCGGACGTGCAACAGGACGGCGCGCGCATCGAACTCAGCATTCCAGACTCCGAACAGGAGCGCCTGTTCCCCGCCCGGGTCGTAGAAACCGGAGCGAGAATCGTGCGTTATGCGCGACAGCTCGAGAGTCTCGAAGACGTATTTCAGCGCCTGGTGGGCGCGAACGGAGAAGAAGAAGCATGAGCGCTGTACTTCGCAGAATCGGCGTGGTCTTCGCGCTCACTTTCCAGGAAGCGCGACGCCGGCGTTTGCTGGTCGTCTTTCTGGTCGGCTGCATTGTTTTTATGGGCTCGGGTTCCGCCTGCACCTACGGTTGCCGCAAGCTCGCCGATACCGGAGTGAATCAGCAACGCGCGCAGATCGAACGGCAGATGGTCGAGCAGGGGCTTTCGAAAGAAGCCCGCGCCGAGAAATTGCTGGAGATCGACGAATTGATCGAGAAGGATCGCGCGTCCGGCGAAGAATCGCTGCAGTCGGTGCTGATCGCTCTCTGTTTTTCGCTGATCGCTTTCTGGATCTATTTGCTGGCGGCGTTTTTTACTCCCTTTTTGGCGCTGAACGATTTCTTCACCGGGCACCACGTTCTGATTCTATCCCGTCCGGTGAAACGCTGGGAATACCTCTTCGGAAAATTCGCGGCCACAGCCGGAATGATCCTGGCGAGTCTGCTCTTGCTGTTGCTCTGTTATCTCGCGTTGATGAAATTTTCGGCGGGCGTCTGGGGCTGGGAACTCATGCGCGGGCTTGCGTACGTTCTCCAGGGAATCACCGTATTTATTCTGATGCTTATGTTTCTGACCCTGACGGCGGGGCGCTTACCGGCGGTGTTTCTTTCGCTGCTGGTCGTTATGCTGGGCGTTATGCCGGGTTATCTGATCGCCACGGAAGCGGATCTGAGCGATACGAGCCCCGCGGCGCAGGCGTTGATCTACGGGCTGGCGTACGGTCTGCCGCAGTTCAGCGTGAATTTCGTGCATGGTTTCGCGTGGATGGTGGAAGACATGAATGCATTTCAGGACTTCGTGCAGCAGTCGGGCGTGCGCAAAATCGGCAATAATAGCGGCATGGTTTCGGTAGCGCTGAATTTCGTCTGGATTGCGCTCCTGTGGACGGGGCTAACCCTGATCTTTCGCCGTAAAGAGCTGAATACCTGATCGCGGCCCTTTGGGATCCCACGATCGACAGATTTGCGATCTTGACAATCCCGGCGACCTGACGTAGGATTGTATCGTGGTTACGCCCTCATTAAATGAAATAAACGATAATATCGGGGTTACGGTCCAGAACGGGCAATATCTGACCCTGAAGACGCATCGCATGACGAGCGTCGTCGAGAAACACATTCAGTACGCGGTCGAGAGCATTCTCGACAAAAATAAGCAGCCGGGGCTGGTCACCACCCTGTATACGATTCTCAAAGAGCTCGTAATCAACGGCTGCAAGGCCAATCAGAAGCGCATCTTTTTCGACGAACGCGGGCTGGACATCGCGAATCCGGCCGACTACGAGCGCGGCATTGAAGAATACACGAAGAGCTTCAGCGAATCGATGGCTCTGGAATACGGCCACAAAGCGCGCGAGAAAGGCTACTACGTCCTGATCGATTTTCAGTTCGATCCGACCGGCCTGACTCTCGAAGTGGTGAACAATACGGCCATCGCCAAAGAAGAAGAGGAGATGGTCCGCGGTAAGCTGAAGAAGGCCATGGGTTACAACGATATCGCCGAGTTCTATATGGACCAGGCGATGAGCGGCGAGTCCGAAGGCGCGGGTCTCGGTATCGCACTGATCATTATTCTGTTAAAGGGCGAAGAGATCGATCCGAATCTCTTTCGTATTTTGATCGAAGAAGACCGCACCATCGCCCGCCTCGAAATTCCCTTTACTCAGGAATTTATCAGCAAGCGCGAACAATCCGCGGCCGGCGGTTGAGCTTCCGCTTCAGGCGATGAGCGCAGCCGGGGAGTCGGTCCCACCCTGAGTACCATGAGCGGACTCAAAAAAAAGCTGAGCCTGTACGACTTCGATTCGAAGTCGGGGTCCGATTCCAATCCCGTTTCTTCAGGAGCCGCTTCGCCGGCCGCGCGCGACGCTTCGCCGTCGCCGCCGGAAGCCAATCCCCAGGGCGGGGCCGTTTTCTCGGAGGTCGGGGACGCCATCGCCGGAACGCCAGCGGACCTCGAATTCGGCAGCTTTGCGTTTCAACGGCTCGCGCCGGGGGTCTATCGCTATCGCCGTGAAGACACGAATCCGCGCATGGGCGAGCGCTCCCTCGAAGAGTATATGCCGCTGCGTCTGAGCGGAATTCTCGACCTCGCCCTCTGGAGTCAGCCGGAAGCGTTGCATCCCGAAGACGTGCTGTTTCTCGACACGGAGACGACCGGGCTCACGCGCGGCACTGGGACCCTGCCCTTCTTGACGGGCCTTGCTAGCTTCGAGTCGGGCAGGCTCGTTCGCGAATTGATCTATCTTTCGGAACCCGGCGGCGAAGAAGACTATCTCGACTATATCCAGGACCGCTTTCGTCGTTTTAAGTATCTGGTGAGTTACAATGGCCGGGCTTTCGACGTGCCTCTGTTGCGCAACCGGCTGATCCTGAATCGCAAACCGGGCCTTCCGGACTTTCTGCATTTCGACTTATTGCATATTTTTCGGCGACTGTTTCCGAAGGGCAGCTTCAGCGGCTACCGACAGATGGATTTCGAAGAACGTCTGCTTGAGTACGTACGCGAAGACGATTTGCCCGGGGCGGAGATTCCGCAGATCTACTTCGACTACGTGAAATACGGTCACGACGGCGGGCTCGAAAAAGTCTTCGATCATAATCTCCAGGATTTGAGCGGCATGGTTCTGCTCTTTCTGGATGCCATTCGCATGTACGATCGGCGCGAGGACGCGCGCGGCGCCCTGCGATCCGGGCTCGCGCGCATACTGCTGCGCAACCGCCGTTCGGACGAGGCGCTCGCGTTGCTCAGCCACGTCGACGCGGAACTGCGGTCGAAAACGGACAGCGCCGCGGACGAGTTCGGCGATTTGCGTTACCGGGACTTTTTATTGCTTGGCCAGTTGCAGCGGGCGCGGGGCTCCTACGCAGAGGCGGCCGGAGTTTTCGCGGCAGTGGTCGAGCGTTATGATTGCCCGTACGCGCGCATGGCTCTCGCGAAACTGCTTGAGCATCGCCTGAAGGACTTTCCAGGGGCGCTGGCCCATACAGAAGAATTGTTGCGGCGTCTGAATCAGGCGGAGACCGGCGGCGACTCGCTCGCGGATGATGAATCGCCTGCCATGGCGCCGCCAATTGCGAATCGCGGGCTGTATTCCCGGGAGGAGCTGGAAAAGCGCCGTTCACGGATTGAAACGAAAATGCATCGTCAGGCCGCGGCGTCCGCCTGAGGGAGCGGCAATCGTCAGCCCTTCTTCGCCGCTTTCTTGCGGGCGGCCTTCTTTGAAGCCTTTTTCGCTGCTTTGCGCGCGGTCTTTTTCTTCTTCTTCTTCTTCTCGGCGCTTGTTTTCGCTTTCTTCGTCAGTGCGGATTTACCGGCGGTCTTCTTCCCGGCTTTCTTTTTGGCCTTTTTGCGGGGCGCCGTTTTGGCCGTAGACTTCTTCTTTTTGGCACGGGTGCCCGAACGCAGAGCCGCTTCGTAAGCGTGAGCGGCCCACTCAAGCATGATGCCCGGGCTTTCGAGGGCCTGCTCCGGAGCGCGATAGTACGACATCTGGATGGGCTTGCCTTTGCCTTCGTAGGTAAAGGGTTCCAGCGACTCCGCTTCGAAGAGCGGTCGATTGAGCGCATCGGCTTTCAGATAGAGAACATTCGAAGCGACCAGCCCGAACATCACATTCCCGCGATAGATCCCGTGACCGCCGAACATGCGTCGCGCGCTGATCCCGCCCAGGTCACGCATTAAATCCAGCAGGTGTTCTACGAATTCGTCCCCGTGTTCCGCTTTTGCCATAGTTTCGCCAGTGCACGAATCGCTTTCGCGGATCTACAAGCCGCGTCGCGCGAAGATTCGTCTCAGGAATTCGATAGACATGCATCGCTCGCGGCCCAGTACAGGACAATCCATTTATGAGTACAACTATCGTTCGATTTCAAAAGGGCCGCCGCGGCGGGAGCGCCTGGGGCGTGCTGCGCGATCGCACGATTCGCTTAATTCCGGGATCGTATCCGACCCTGGCCGCTTTTCTGGAGCGCGGGGCGGCTAAGGCCCGTAAGATGGCGCGCGCAAAAGGGACGGCGAAAGGCGCGTTGTCCATCGAAAAGGTGACGATTCTGAGTCCGGTCACGGCAGACGCGCAGATCGTTTGCCAGGGCAAGAACTATGTGGATCATATTCGAGAGACCGGGTTTCGTCCGTCGGATAAATCCTATAATCTAATTTTCACGAAGGCGCCGTCCGCCCTGACCGGAGCGCGTGGCGCGATTCGCCGTCCGCCTGGAGTGCGTCTGCTGGACTACGAAATCGAACTGGGTCTGGTGATCGGCAAAGCTCCTGCTCCGGGTCCGAAACCCGGTTTCATCCAGCCGGAGAGTTGCGTGGCCGGCGTCGTCGTCGCCAACGACGTGTCCGCGCGGGATGTGCAGGTGCCGCAGGGACAGTGGTTCAAAGGCAAAAGCTTTCGTACGTTCTGTCCGGTCGGGCCTTATCTGGTTTTACTCGACCCCGACGATTTCGCGCGACTCGACGAATTGGAACTGATGTTGCGGGTGAACGGCGAAGTGCGCCAGCGGGCTTTCGTGCGGCAGATGATCTACAGTCCGGGCGAAACCCTCGGTGAACTCGCGGGCGTCCTGGACCTGCGTCCGGGCGATCTTGTGCTCACCGGAACGCCGTCCGGCGTGGCGATGCGCGTACCGGGCGGGTGGCGCAAGAAGCTTGCGCAATTGGTGTACAGCGAGGGTGCGCTCATGCGAAAATTCGTCGAGCTGCAGGCCGAAAGCGATCGCTATTTAAAAGATGGAGACGTGATTCACGCGAGCATCGCCACACCGGACGGTGAATTGGATCTCGGCATGCAGGAGATGACAGTCGCGCCCGAATAAAAGATTTCAGGCTTCGTCAAGAAACTCCAGCAGCTCGGACGGCGCCGAAAATAGATGCGCGTCCGGCTGAGCCGCGCATAATGCGCGAAACTGCGCCTGTTCGGCCGCGTTCTTGGCCCACAGTACGCCCGCAAAGATCGCGCCGACGTTCACGGCCGCGTCCAGGTCGACCTGCGAATCGCCGACGTAGATCATGCGCGTGGGCTGGAGCTCTAAGATCTGGCAGGCGCGCAGAAGCCCTTCGGGATCCGGCTTCGGTAAATTCACATCGTCGTCGCAGATGCTCACGGCGAATTCCGGCGCGCCGGTTCGACTGACCGACAGATCATAGGCGGCCCGACTCTTGCCGGTTACGAGCCCGGTCAGCAGACCGCGGTCCTGGATCGCGTCTACGACCGCGAAGGCGCCGGGATACTCCCCGTCGCAGTAATGCTCGTGACGCTCATCATAGTGCTCCATGAACGCGCGGTACAGTCGGTCGAAATCGTCGCGATAGGGCGGATCCAGAAAAAAACGAATCTCGGCTTTCAGCTGCAGCCCGACGATCTCCTCGAATGTGAAACTCTTGCCGTGGTACTCTGCAAGCACGTGCCGGTAGGTCTCCACGTACAGTCGATAGGTATCGACCAGGGTGCCGTCAAAATCAAATAGAACGCCGTCGATCTTTCGCTTCACCGCTTCGCCTCGTCTGTATGGACAGTCGTTTCGAAAAAGCGGCCGCCGAATACTCGCAGGTCAGACTCCAGGGTGCAGCCTTGCTGTCAGCGCGGAATTGTTCAGCGATTCACCCGACGCGGATACAAACTTTACCGAAATGCTTGCCGGCGCCCAGATACTCGAAAGCCGCCGGCGCTTCAGAGAAACCGAAGACCCGATCGATGACCGGTTTCGTTTCGTGCAGGGCCATGGCCCGCAGCATCTCGTCGAAGCCGTCGCGTCCTCCGACCAGAATGCCCTGTACGGTGATATTTTGCATCAGCACCGGCGTCATATTCACGTCGCTCTTGCCGCCCGCCAGCACGCCGATCAGGCTGATGTGACCGAAGAGTCTGGTCGAGAAGATGGAGTGTTCGAGGGTGCCCGCGCCGCCCACTTCGATGACATGGTCCGCTCCGGCCATCTTCGTAATCCGCCGCACTTCTTTCGACCAGTTCGGCTTGTCGCGATAATTGATCGAGTGGTCGGCGCCAAGCTGTTTCGCGCGCTCGATCTTTTCATCGCTGGAAGAGGTTACGATGACTTTCGCTCCGTGCATCTTCGCGAATTGCAGCGCGAATATCGAGACTCCGCCGGTCCCCAGCACGAGCACTGTGTCGCCGGCTTTCGTGCCGGCCTGCATGGTCGCGCTCCAGGCGGTCAGCGCGGCGCAGGGCAGAGTGCTCGCCTCTTCGTAGCTCATATAGTCGGGGATCTTAACGACGCCGTATTCCGGAAATACGCGTTGCTCTGTTAAGCAGCCGTCGAGCGGACCGCCCAGGCTGGTGCGCAATTGGTCGATGGTCGGTTTGCCGGAGACCCACTCCTGGGCGAAATTGCTTACGACCCGGTCGCCGACCTTGATCTTTTTGACGCCTTCGCCCACGCCGATCACTTCGCCTGCGCCGTCACACAGGGGAATCAATGGCAGCTTCAAGCGCGGATTGTACTCGCCGATCAGCGTGAGGTAATCGCGGTAGTTCAGCGACGTGCATCGCATGGCCACGAGAATTTCGCCGCGGCCAGGTTGTGGATCAGGACGCTCGACCTGCTTGAGATGATCGATACCGAAGGCCTGGATTTCGTACGCTTTCATAACTGACCACTCCGCTTCGCGTCGCGCGCCGGGTCAAACGATCCGGGCCGCCGGGGTTAGTTTGATATGTGATCGTCCGCTATTCAGGAACGCCCGTGCGCAGACCCGCGATAGCCCGCAGCAAGCCGCCGTTAATTCGACGGTAGCTGCAGTACGAAGACCATCGGCAGGTGGTCGGAGATCTGTAAGGTGTCCTGCTGTCGAACCCTGTACTCGCCCAGCGTCAGGCGGTCCTGATTGTAAAACATATGATCGATGCTGCGATCCGGTCCTGCTGCCTCGGGGTTGTTGCTGAAAAAGGTATAGTAATTCGCACGGACCGCCGGATTCAGCAGCCTCTCAAGCGGCGCCCCTGATGCGAAGTTCTCGAACAACGGTCGCAGTTCCGAGTCGGTGTTATAGTAGCTCCAGGCGAACTCGGGTAGATCTTTCAGCGGAAAATCCGGCGGCAACAAATTGAAATCGCCGCTAATGAAAAACGCCCGTCCTTCGCTTTTGAGGGCGCCCATCTGCTTGTTTAAGAAATTTACCTGGCGCTGCATGGTGTCGTCGCCCTGGGCGAAAGCGTCGAGGTGCGTGTTCAGCGCGATCAGCGGCTGCGCTCCTTCGACCGGCAGTTCGCTTTCCAGCACGGCCCGCTTCAAATTGAACTGCTGCATCAGCAGATTGTCCGGAATCAGCGGCAGCTGGTGGCGCGTCGATTTTTCGATTTTGTATTTGCTGATTGTCGCGAGCTTCATGCCGACGGAGTCCATGATTTTCGGATGCGGAACGAAATCAGCCTTCCAGTAGAAGGCGTCGCTATGGCAGCGGTACTCCGGCGATATGCGACCCAGCAATTCCGCGAGCTGGTCGATATCGTCGGTATAGCCCGCGCCTTCGTTGATTTCCTGAATCAAAATCAGATCGGGGTCTTCGGCGGCGATGACTCGCGCGACTTCTTCGAAGGTCGCCTCGATGGATTCAGGCGACGGCCGCAGGTCGGGTCCGTCGCCGTTCGGGACGTCGTACCAGAACGTATAGTTTTTGCTGCCCATGTACTGCACGTTCCAGTTGAGCACTTTCATCGGCTGTCCGGGCTTCAGAACGGGGGCGTCCGCCGGGCACACAAGGTCCGCGGGCTGTTCGTCCGCGGGATGAAAGGTGATGGCGTACACGAACACGCCGAAGGCCGCGATCAATCCGGCCAGCGCGATGCCGGTCCGAATCAGAATCTTTTGTAAATATTGCATAACTGTTGAAACACTCTCTGTTTGTATCCGATCGTGAGTAATGCGGGGTCCGGCGACGCGTAAAGTCAAAATTTTGGTTCCACGGGGAAATGTTCGCCTGTGCTATGACGGTACAAAGGCATGTTTCGTCTGCGCGCCGGGTACGGGCCCCTGATCATCCCGATACTGTATCTCATTCTGGCTCCGGCGGTCCAGGCCGAAGTGAACTCTCCGGTGACAATGGAACGAATATTCGTTTCTTCGCTTCCGGAGTACGAGCGCCTGGACGGCTCCGTCGAATACTGGTACGATCCGGACGGCGAAGAGACCGCCGGCGCCCGTGTAGCGGCGGCCGCCAGAACCGGCGGCGGAATCTCGAACAACGGTCGGCCGTTTGAACCGGGCGGTACGGGGCGCTTTCAAAAGAACCGCGACCGCATTCTGAACTTCGGCGCGGGCGGCGGCAGCGCCTGGGTGCGTTTCGCGCTCTCGAACGACAACCGAACGTCCCCGGTCTCGCTCTGGTTGGTCGTTGAGAATCCACGGCTATGGGAGATCGATTTTATCGAATACGTATTGGATGACGCCGGAGCTATCCGGGGCGAAAGTTTCGCGCACCAGCGTCTGGGCAACAGTCTGCCATTCAGCCGGCGCAACATCGACAGCCCGCCGTTCTATATTCCGCTGCGCCTGGCCGCCGGCGAATCGCGCGTGTACTATCTACGGGTCTGGAATCGCACGACCCTGCAGCTACCCCTTGCCATTGTCCGCGATGAAGCGCGCGTCGTGAACGAAAACCGGCGCAAATACATGTACGGCGCCTTTCTGGGATTCTTCGCCGCGCTCTTACTGTACAATCTGTTGATGTTTGCGACTCTCCGCGAGCGCAATTATCTCTATTATATGCTGCTCCTGGTTTTCATGGGATTGTTTACGAGCGGCTATCTGGGTTTGAATTTTCAGTATCTGATTCCAGACTATCCGAATTTCAATTACGCTTCGATTCCAGCGCTCGGGATCCTCTGTCTGCTATCGATCGCCCTGTTTACTCAGGACTACCTGCATACGGCCAGTCACACTCCGCGACTGCACCGATTCCTGCAGTTGCTGTGCGCGGTATTCGTTCTCGCATTTGCCCTGAACCTGTTTGGTTATACGCACAACGCCACGGTGATCGCCACCGCTTCGTCTTTGATTCTCGCGGTCGGAATGATTTACGGCGCGGCTCTACTCTGGAGGCGCAAACGCTTTCGTCCCGCGCGTTATTATCTAATCTCCTGGGGCATCTTCTACGCGTCGCTTTTGATTCACGGCGCGATTCAGTTTGGATTATTCACCAACGAGTTTTTGATGAATCACGTCCTGATGATCGGGGCGAGCCTCGCGACGCTATTGCTTTCCCTGGGTATGGCCGCGCGCATTAAAACCCTCGATCGCGCGCGCTACGCTCTGGTGACGCAGCTCGAGGTGGCCAAAGACATCCAGCGCGCGTTATTGCCGGCGCCGGTCGCGGATCGCGAAGACCTGCGGGTCGCCTATCTCTACGAACCGATGGAAGCCGTCGGCGGTGATTTCATCGATCTTCACATTCGCGACGACGGCCGCGCGCTCTTCGCGGTGGCGGACGTGACCGGTCACGGCGTGCCGGCCGCGCTGCTGTCGTCCATGATCAAGATGGCCCTGCGGGTGTCGCACGAGGTCATGGAGGATCCGGCCCTGGCTCTGGCGCGATTGCACGAGGCGATCAAAGACAAGCTGGCTTCGCATCATATCACGGTTTGCTTTTGTTATCTGGATCTGAATACGGGCGTGGTGCGTCACGCGAACGCCGGACATTTGCCTCCGCTGGTCGTGCGCGCGGACGGCTCTCTGGAAACGCTCGAGTCCAGCGGCATGTTGCTGCATCCGCTGCTGGCGCCGAACAGCCAGAATGTGGAGACGCGGTTGGGGCCCGGCGACCGCATCGTGATGTACACGGACGGGATTACGGAGACGGAGAATCGCGCGGGACGGCTGTTTGGCGAAGATCGTCTGCGGGAGTTGCTGGTCGAATTGCGAGGGCTCGAGCCGGGAGAAATGCTGCGCGAAGTCTTTCAGTACGCTCGCCTGTACGGCGGCAGCGAATCGGCCCCGCTCTTCGACGATTTCACGCTCCTGGCCTTTGAATACCGCGGAGCGGCTTCCCGGCAGCCGGAGGCGGTGGGAGGCGCGCCATGAATCTCGCTCAATTTCTGGATTTCCTGAAAGCCGATCCGCGCTTCGGAGAATGCATCGCCAGCGCGCACACGATTGCGGCGCAAGAGGCGCGCTACGCGCCGATACCCGATCGGGTCGACGGTCGCCTGCGGTCCGCTCTGTACGTGCAGGGCATTCGCGAATTGTACACCCACCAGGCCGAAGCGATCCAGGCGGCGCTCGACGGCGAAAATGTCGTCACGGTCACGCCGACCGCTTCGGGTAAGTCGATGACCTATATGCTGCCGATCTTTCAGCGCAAGCTGGAGAATCCGCACGCGCGGGCTCTCTTGCTCTTTCCGACGAAAGCCCTCAGCCAGGATCAGCAGTCCGCGCTCAACGCTTTCAACGACGCCTGCGAAACGGATTTTCGTATCTTCACTTTCGACGGCGATACGCCGGTCGCGGCCAGGCGCAAGATCACCGAAGCCGGCGACTTCGTCGTCACCAACCCCGATATGCTGCACGCGGGAATTCTACCGCATCACACGCAGTGGATTAAGCTCTTCGAGAATCTGGAGTTTATCGTCATCGACGAGCTGCATACTTACCGCGGAGTATTCGGCAGTCATGTCGCGAATCTATTGCGCCGGCTTTTGCGGATCTGCGAATTCTACGGGGCGAAGCCGCGTTTCCTGGCGTCCTCGGCGACCATCGCGAATCCCGCGGAACACGCGAGTCGCATTACGGGCCAGCCCTTTCGTCTGGTCGACAAAAACGGCGCTCCGCGCGGCGCGAAACACATCATTTTCTATAATCCGCCGGTCGTCAATCAGGCTCTCGGGATTCGCGCGTCTGCGATCAAAGAAGCGGCGAGTCTGGGATCGTATCTGTTAAAGAATCGCATCAGCACGATTCTTTTCTGTCGCAGCCGGGTCAATGTCGAGCTGCTGTTTACGTATCTGAAAGAACGCTGTCCGGAGCTGATCAATAAAATTCGATCCTATCGCGGGGGGTACCTTCCGAACGAACGCCGCAAGATCGAGAAAGAGCTGCGCAACGGCGACGTCATCGGCGTCGTTTCGACGAACGCGCTTGAACTCGGGGTCGATATCGGCGCGCTCGATGTCAGTATGAGCGTGGGCTTTCCCGGCAGCGTAAGTTCTCTTTTACAGCAGTTTGGACGCGCCGGCCGTCGCAATAAGGACAGCCTTTCGGTACTTGTTGCCACTTCGAACGGCACGGATCAATATCTCGCCGCGCACCCCGACTATTTTCTCGAAAATACGCCGGAACAGGCGATGTCGAATCCCGACAATCTACTGATCGCTACGGATCATATTAAATGCGCGGCATTCGAATTGCCTTTTGCGGAAGGCGAAGTCTTCGGCGACTACGAATCTACGGGCGAAATCCTGGACTATTTAAGCGAGAAGCGCGTGCTCAATCGCAGCGGCGGCAAATATCACTGGATGGAGGACGTCTATCCCGCGAACAGCTTCAGTCTGCGCTCGGGTCCGCGTGAAAATTTCGCGATCATCGACATTACCGAAAAGAGCCGCGAAGAGGTGATCGGCGAAATCGATCTGTTTTCCGCGCCGCTGTACATTCATCCGCACGCCATCTATATCCACCAGGGGCTGCAGTACTACGTTGAAGAGCTGCTCTGGGAAGATCGCCAGGCGCGGGTCAAACGCATCAACGTGGATTATTATACGGACGCGCAGGACAAAGTGGATCTGTACGTGCTCGAAGACGAAGAGCATCTGGAGCGCAACGGCTTTCAATTGCATCGCGGCGAATTGATGCTGCGAATCAAAGCCGTTATGTTCAAGAAGATCAAACTCGAAACTCACGAGAACCTGGGCTGGGGCGATATTCACACGCCGGAAATCGAAATGCATACCCAGGGCAGCTGGATTCTGATACCGGAGGACCATGCGATTCGCCGCGAAATCTCCGAACGCGACCTGGGCGGGGTGCTGGCGGGAGTGGCTCACGTGCTGGGTCAGGTCGCGCCGCTCTTCGTACTCTGCGATCCGCGGGATATTCGCGTGCGGGCCGAGGTGCGCGCCTCGACCTTCGCCCTGCCGGCGGTGTATTTCTACGATCAGTTTCCGGGCGGCCTGGAGCTCTGCTTCCGCATTCAGGAAAATCTGCCGGTGATCGCCGAATCCGCCCGCGGACTGGTCGCCGCCTGCCCGTGCGAAGCGGGCTGCCCTTCCTGCGTGGGAGCCCCCGACGACGAGATTCCGGTGAAGGCCCTGGCGATCGGATTTCTGGAAGAGCTCGCCCGCTCCTGATTTTTTTCAGTAAGTTGCAAATTGAAAGTGATTGTCCTGTAACCGACCCGGGGGGGATGGGTCATATTGGATGATGACGCGCAAAGATATCTTCTATTCGCTCAGTCTGGTGATCCTGGGCATTCTGGCGGTGTTGCCCGGAATCAACGGCTCCGCCCTGCTGGGGCAGGGCGACGAATATATGCACATCGCGACGGTTCGCGAGAGTCTCGACGCGGAGAGCTATTTCCTGCCGATTCTGAATGGAGCGGCCAATTATCACAAACCTCCGCTGCTCTTCTGGCTCGGCATGATCAGCGAAGCTATCTTCGGACGCAGCCTGTGGGCGGCCCGATTGCCTGCGGTTCTAATGGCCATCGGCAGTGTGCTGCTCGTCTACTGGACGCTGCGTACGCTACGAACCCCGCGATTGACGTCGTTTCTGGCCGCCGCGCTCTATCTTTTCAGTCTGGGCGTCCTTAAATTCGGCCGCCTGCTCATGATGGAGCAGGCGCTGGTGTTTTCCATGCTGGGCGTGGCCTTCTTTTTCGTACGCTATGTGCGCTCCGGCCGGATGACCGACGTCTTGCTGGCCGGTCTCGTTTCCGCCGTGGCGTACCTGTATAAAGGGCCGCTCTTTCAGGTTTACTCCGGATTAATGCTCGCCGCCTGGGCCGTGGCCTGGCTCTGGCGTTTCGACCTTTCGCCCTTTCGCTGGCGCGGCCGATCCGCCTTCGCGCGGGTCGTAAAGGTCGGCGTCGTCTTTCATTTACCCCTCGTTGTTCCGCTGGCCTGGATCGCGGTGGTTTATTTCACAAGCCCCGCCGGCGAGCATCTGTTTGAATATTTCTTTCGATTCGAGAACGTGAATAAATTCTTAGAAGCGAATCAGCCCGAAGGCCGCATCTTCGGCGGTTGGTTGATGTATACCGTGCCCTGGACGATTCTGATTGCAGGCATGGCCTGGGCTGCGTTTCGGAAGAAGGTCCGCACTCCGGTCCACCTGGCCGCCTGGGTGCTTTTGTGGTCCGCGGTTCTGTTTACCCTGCTGCACCTCCTGCCGAATCGTAAAGACGGCTATTATATTTTGCCCGCCTGGCCGCTGGCGATGATCGGAATGGCGCGACTCGTCAGTCTGCGCGGCGCTTTCTTTCGCGGTCTGGCGTTCTGGAATACCGTCGTGCTGTTGCCTGTCGCGATCATTCTGGTGATTCCCGGATTCTTGCTGGGAGCCGGGCCGGCGTACTTTATCCTGACCTTTGCGGCGGTGTTGATCCCCGCGCTGCTTCTGATACGCTGGCAGTCTTCGTCGGACCGTACGCGCAACGCGGGCATGGTGCTTTCCGGCGTGCTTATACTCTGCGCATTTCAATACGCGATTCTGCCGCTGGTCGATCGTCCGGACGCGCCGGAAAATATTCGCGCGCGGCTGAGTACGGAACTCTGTGTGGTCAGCCGCGAAACCTGGGATGGCTTTGTGTACAAAAATATTTTGCCGGGATACGATATCCAGCACAGCATTCCAGGAACGCCGGGCGGTTGCGCCGAATCCGGCCGGGCCATCATCGCCTATCGCGTCGACGATTTCACTCCGCCGGCGGGATACCGGGAGGTGGCCGCCTGGCCGGTCTGGCGCGAAGGACTGAACGCCGACGAGATCTTAAACGGCCTGAAGAATCCGATCGAATTGCAAACGAATATCGTCTACTATGAATTCGAATCCAGTCTCGGCCTGGCCGCGGAGGCTCGCCCGTGAATGCCAGGAGTAAGACAGGCAAGATCCTGCGCTGGTTGCCGTTCTTGGCGTTCGTGGTGTACGTGGGACTGACAGTAACTCTCAAGGATCGTACCGGAACCCAGGACGTCGAAACGATTCGCCCGGAGGCGGCGGAGAACTGCACGCGCATCTGCGATCGGTTGGCGGAGTGCGCGCTCGGCACTTTCGGCAATACCGAGGAGAACCAGGCACGGATACCGCAGCTCAAGACCAGCTGTTTTTCCGGTTGCGTGGCCAAAGAGTCCAAAGTGGCCAGCTGTTTTACGCCCGAAAACGACATTCACTGCGTGGCTTTGACGGCCTGTGCGATACATTTCTTGCAACAAACGCAATAATGCGTTATACCATCAAGGATGGGATCTCTTCTGCGTTTGAATCGCCTGCGGCCCGATGCTCCGCTCCTGGCGTACGAACGTTATCTTGAGTTCCAGAATCGTCTGCGGTCCCGGCGTCGCGAATGCGTTCTCTTTTGCGCGCACCCACCCACGATAACCGCGGGCGTGCAGGCGCAGTCCGGAAGCCTGCGTAGTTCGGCGGACCGTCTGGCGAGCCTCGGCGTGTCGCTACAGACAGTCGGTCGCGCGGGGGATTATACCGCTCACGAGCCGGGGCAGTGCGTGATTTATCCACATCTCGATCTGCGAAAACGCGGGCTCGGGGTGTCGGACTATTTTCAAGGACTGCTGGAATGCACCGGCGCTGCGGTCGAACGCGTCTGGGGTTTGCGTGCGGAGAATCGCAAAGACGCCCCCGGGCTGTACCTGTTGGGAAACGGCGCGAAGCTGGCTTCGATCGGGATCATGTTCAAGTCGTTCTTCACATCGCACGGGGTCGCCATCAACGTCAGCAACGATCTCAGTACTTTTACGCATATTCATCCCTGCGGTTATGAGGGGCAGCGCGTCGCCTCCATCGATTCGCTGAATCTGGACGTCTCCGCGCTGCCCGACTTCCTAACAGTCTGGTGGGAAGAATTTACACTACGCTTACTCGCTCGTAAGTACATTTGATTGACTCTTAGTGGTGTTCGCGTTTCGCTCCGGCTTCGGAGTCATGAATTTCGCGGCGAAACAAGAGGCGACCGATCGCTCTTCGGTCCAGGGCCTGCTATCCCGTCTACGTCCGTACCTGTACGCAGTGATCCTTATGAGTTCTCCGGGCCTCGTGTCGGGTCTCGGCGCGGAGTGCGTGTCGGCCGGTGCTGATTTCGAATCGGAACAGATTTCGAATTTCGTTCAGGTGCTGCGCGACCCCGGCGGGCGCAAGAGCGCCGACGAGATCGCGGGCGAATTCGCGGCGGGGTCTTCGGATATCGTCCTCGGCGGGAGCGTCGCGAATTTTCGCGGTGACGATCACGCCGCCTACTGGCTGCGCTTTTGCATTCATACCGACTCCCCTCCCGTCAGGGAAGCGCGCGACGATCTTTTATTGGAGTACCCCGATCATCGCGTGGACGAAATCTCTTTTTACGATGCCGGGCCCTGGCGAAGCGGCAGCCGCGGCGGTATAGTGCAGTCGATTCCGCGCGAAATTAAGACCGGTTCGCGGCATGCCTTCGATACGCGCGACGTTCCGCATCCGGCCTTTGTTTTTAAGTTGCCCCTGCATTCTGATCTGCGGGCGGCCGATCGGGCAGTGTATTTATTACGACTGCGGGACGGGGCTTCGATTTACGGCGGCCTGCGACTCTATACGGCGGACGCGTTTCGGGCGCATCTGGTCCGGGAAAATTTGCTCACCGGTCTCTATCTGGGAGTGATCGGAGTACTGCTTTTATGCTGCCTCTGGTTCTGGTATCGGGACCGAAATCCGGGTTATCCCTCGTGCATTGCGCTGCTGGCCTCGTTGGGTCTGTACGGTTTCACGGAAAGCGGCGCGGCGATAGCGATCATTCAGGGGGACTGGCCACGCTGGAATGAATACGTCACCTGGGCGGCCGCTCTGAGCGGCTTTGTAGCATTCGTGGCTTTCGCGCGGACATGCCTGGATACCCGCCGGAGTCTGCGACGCCTGGATCGCTGGCTGCGCAGTTTGTCCATCGCAAGTCTGATCGCCGGCGGTCTTTGTTTGCTGCATCTGCGCGACGGCGGCTATGTGTTCTGGTTCGGGCTGATGTGTTTGGTGGCGATCGCCGGATTGATTGTCGCAAGCGTCGGCGCGGCGCTCTCGAAACAATTGATCCGGCGTCGTCGGCGCTCGGATCTCTCTTTTATTCTGGCCCTGCTGTTTCTAATGGCCGGTTCTTTGCCGCATGTACTGGCTCGTTCCGGAATCTGGTTGGATCCATTTTCGACCCGGTATGTCTTTCAACTGGGCAGCATCGCATCGATGCTGTTGTTTTTCGTCGGCCCGGGCGATCGCTTTCGGGCCCTGCGGCTCGAACGTACGGCTTACCAGGAAAGCGCGCGGCTGAAAGATTCGTTTCTGGCGAGCATGAGTCATGAGCTGCGTACGCCGTTGAATGCGATGCTGGGCATGAGCGATTTGCTGTACGCGGCTCCCCTGAGTCACGAGCACCGCGGCTATCTGGAAGTGATCCGCAAGTCGGGAGACAGCATGCTGCGTATGGTCGACAGTCTGCTGGATATGCTGAGCATCGAAGCGGGCAGTATGGTGCTTGAAAATATTCCGTTCGATCTGCCGCGCCTGATCAACAGCGCGAGCTTGAGCGCCAGCGAACTCTGCGCACAGAAAGGCCTGGGTTTCAGCGTGCGCTTCGATGAGGGCCTTTCGCGAGGTTTTCGCGGGGACCCCGCGCGCCTCAAGCAGGTAATCGAGAACGTACTGGATAACGCGGTCAAATTTACAGATCGCGGATCGGTGCTGATCGAGGCGGGCGTGAAAGCCGGCGCGTCGCCGGAGCCGGACTTCGAGGAAGTGGTGATTCGCATTTCCGATACCGGGATCGGCATCTCCGAAGATCGACGCGAAGATATATTTCAATCTTTCACGCGAGTCGACGAATCCGAAGCGCGCCGCACGGGCGGTCTTGGCGTGGGATTGACCATGGTGCGCAGTCTCGTGGATTTGATGGGCGGACATGTAAGCGTGCGCAGCGAGGCCGGCCGCGGCACGGTGTTTCGATTGCATATTCCACTGCGCAAAGCGCCGGAGCTTTTCGCGTATGAGCGTCGGGAGGCGGCGCTCCGCGGCGAAGCTGTCGACGACGGGGCAGGCGTTTTCGAACGACGCTGGAACGGGCAGCGTCCTTTGCGCATTTTGTTGGTCGAAGACAATCGCGACAACCGCCTCTTGTTTCACGCCTATATGCGTTCGACGAAATGCGAAGTCGACGTGGCCACAAACGGCCGTCGGGCCGTCGAAAAATTTAAAGCGGAACTCTACGATGTCGTGTTTATGGATATTCAAATGCCGGAGCTCGACGGCATCAGCGCGACACTACAAATTCGCGGATGGGAACGTCACGCCTTTGAGTCCGGGGTCCGTGACTATCGCGTGCCGATCTACGCGTTAACCGCGCACAGTCTGGCGGAAGAGATCCAGCGAAGCATTGAGGCGGGTTGCGACGGACATATAACCAAACCGGTGCGCAAACAGGAGATTCTGCAGGTCTTACATCACTTATAAAGTTGACAAAAAGCCCCGATTCCGAAGCCTGTGCATTCGCGCCCAGATAGCTCAGTCGGTAGAGCAGAGGACTGAAAATCCTCGTGTCGGTGGTTCGATCCCGCCTCTGGGCACGAAACTGTTTTTATTTTCGTGTCATCGTCGGCGCCGTCTCCGGTTTGTTTTTCAACACAGGGGGCGGCGCGTTGAACGGCTTCCGTTCTTGCTCAACCGGCTCCCTGGCCTCGATCCCATAACTCCAGAAATTCTTCCGGGCTGCTGGCGTCGCATCGCTCCGGTGCAAACAGGGACTTCACCGGCGGTTTGGGGTAGCATTTGATCATTCCCGTTTCCGGAATCGTGGTCAGCATTCGCAGAATGGTGTTTTCGCCTTCGATTTCGTAGAGGGTAAAGCTCATCCCCTGATCGGGAACGATTTGTTGCGTTTTCAGATATTTCAGAGCCATGGTGCTCCAAATAACGCAATCGCACGCTGGCTGTCAACGGTCGGGCCGCGGACATTTTCGCGCAACGCAGCCGGATTTTTGTTATTTTGGCAGGGCCGGCGGGATTTAGTACTTGTTGTCAGATTGGCGGGCTCCAGAATGAGCGTAGCGGGTCCACTGCGGCGTTTTTTCGGAATTCATTCGAAGAATCCATACTAAAGAAAAATTTCACCCGGTCGATGGTATTGGGAGAACGATACATGGAAAAGGGCTATTTCGTTTGCGTAGACGACGAGATCTCCGTTCTGGAGACTCTCCGGGAACAATTACGGGAGAACTTCGGTCATTCTCATGAAATTGAAGTCGCCACCAGCGCGGAAGAGGCGACCGAACTCATTCGAGAAATTGAAGGGTCGGGCGGCCTCATAGAGGTCATAATCACCGACCAGGTGATGCCGGGCATGAAGGGCGACGCGTTTCTGGAGTCCATCCATCAGGACTACCCGGACGCGATCAAAATTCTTCTAACCGGCCAGGCCGGTCTCGACAACGCCATCCATGCCATTAACTACGGCGGGCTGAATCGCTATGTGGAAAAACCCTGGAATATGGAAACGCTCAAGCGGGACATCGAAGAGCTCATCGTCCGCTTTCGCCAGAATATCGAGAACCAGCGACTGCTCAATAATCTGGAGAGTCGCGTCGCCACGCTCGAATCCGAGAACGAAAGTCTCCGCAATAAGCTGCAGGACTGAGTTCCGGCGGCAACCCCGGGCGCTGTCCGCCGGGGCCTTCGCGATCGTCGCGATCGCCCTCGGACTGAGCGCAGGCGGCAGCGGTCTTCTCGCCGAACAGGCGGCGAAACCCGCGGACCCGACGACCACCGCGCAGGCCGCGGGCGACGCTCCCAACAAAGCCGACGATGCGAAGGCTGCGGCGAAGGCTGAGAAACGTAAAGCGGCCCTGGCCGGTCTCGAAAAACAAATGCGCTACGCCGTCGCGACGGAGCGCAAGCGGGCCATTCGACGCGTGCTGCGTCTTAAGACCGAAGAGCAGCCGCCTTTTTTGAAACTGCTCGACGAATTCGCGCGCGACGACCTCGATCACTCCGTGCGCGAAACGAGTCTGCGCACTCTCGGAAAAGCGAAGTACGCCGCCGCCGAGCCCACTATGATCGCGGCGCTGAAAGATCCCCGGCGCGAAGTCGTGCTGGCCGCCATCTCAGGTCTTGGTGCGCTGGAGAGTCAGGGCGCGAAAGCTCCGCTGGCGGAACATTTGAAAAACGCAGACTTCACCGAAAGCGATCCGACGATCGGGGCCGCCATTCGATTGCTCGGAGAGCTGAAGCATCGCGAACTTGCCGGCTTCTTAAAAGAAAAGGCCGAAGCCGACACGACCGACAGCGCCGCGCGTCTGGCGATTGTGCTCTACTTCGGTCGTGCGGGAGCGGTCGAGATGGGTGGCTATCTGCTGGAGATCGTGCAGGACGACGACGCAGAAGTGATCACCCGTTCGTATGCCGTTAATTCGATCGGCAAGCTCGAAGACAAAACGAAAGCGCCTGCGTTGCGCGAAGAGCTGGATAAGATTCGAAATCTGGCCAACCCGCGAGAACGCGCGCGATTCAGCGCCCTGAAACTCCAATTACTGACGGCCCTTGTGCGTTTGGGCGACGATTCCGTGGAAAAAGAGCTGCTCGCCGCCGCCCGGGACGATGACGCCCGGGTTCGCGTGCGAGCCATCGCGCAGCTCGGCGAAGCGCGGCTGGAGAAAGCGCGCCCGTTACTGCAGTATATCATCGATCACGACGCCAGCAAGGGCGCGCGTCAGGCGGCGAAAAAAGCGCTCAAACAAATCGACGGCGAAGATTCGGACGGCGGCGAAGGCGAGAACGCGGGGGGCGGTTGAATGCGAGCCTCCCGGATCCGGCATAGATTGCAGGGCGCCGGTTTGATGCTGGCGGCGTTCTTGATGAGCTACCAGGCTCCGCCGCCGTATACGGGCGATATCCGCGAAGACGATCCTCGTGTGCGTCAAATTCTCGCGGAAATGCGAAACGCCCCCGATGAGAATCCGCCGGAAGAATGGAAGCTGCGTTACGGGGGGCCGCGCGGGGATTACCTGGCGTTTTACGATCTCGAAGGGCGCGACGTATATTTTCGCTATCGTGAAGATCGCTTTGACCGGCGGTCCGAAAAGAAACGCCAGGAATTAATCGCGGGTCAGGGATACCGGGTGCGGGGTCGCTTTCAGGGAGTGTTGGTCGACGGTGTCTTTTTCGCGGCCGACTCCGGGAACTATCCTGATGCGCTGCGGGAGCCGGAGGCGCTGCTTGCCTATGAGTACGTCTCGGTCTTTCCGTTGCGAATAGAACAGATCCTGTACTGAGGCGCGCCGGATCTGAGGCTGAGTTTTGCGTCGATGCGATTCCTTCTGTTCATGCTCTTTCTCTTTGCGGCGGCGTCTCCGGCGATCGGAGAGCCGGCGCGCGAAGTCGAGTCCCCGGCCCCGCGGGTCGTCGCGGCGGGAACGGAGCTGCACGGACCGCGCCTGGGCCTGATTTTGCGGGTGCCCCGTAAGAGCGTGGTTCGAAAGATTCCGCGCGGAAACCAGCTCAGCGTCGAGGCCGAATCGGTGCAGGTTGGTCTCTATCTAATCTATCACACTTCATACCGGATTCGCCGCGTAGATGGGCTCGAGCGCTCGTTACGAAATGCGCTGGGCGATGTATTCGGCGGCTGTGAGTGGCCGCAGTTTCCGGCGCGTGCGGACAGTTTCGATGTCATCGCCAGTTGCGAGGGTGAAATCGGCCTCAACCAGATCTCGCGTAGGATTCGGCTGATTCGAGCGGGCGAGTGGCTGCACCTCCTGCATGTCGCCGTTCGTCTGGAATCCATGGATCTCGCCCGGGAGATTCTGGCCGGAGCGCGTTTGAATCCGGGCTTCGCACCCCGCTGATGTGACTTCGGGGCTGACGAAAATCATAGCGATATCGGGCGAGAGCCGGCCGGCGATTTGTATTTGCGCTTTGAAATTCTTCCAACCCGGTGATCCTGTGTCATGGAATGGCGCGAACACTTTGATTCCCGGACCTGTACGGCGGAGCAGGCGGTGGAAAAAATTGAAAACGGAAACCGTGTGTTTCTGGACGGGAACGCCTCGATTCCCTGGGCCCTGGTCAACGCGTTAATAGCGCGGGATTCTCAGCTCAAGGATGTGGAGCTGAATCACCTGCTCGTTTTCGGCGACGACCCTTTCGCGGGTTGCCACGGCATTCGCAACAACGCCTGGTTTCTGGGACCGGGAATTCGCAAAGCCGTGAATGCGGGCGACGCAGATTATATCCCGATCTTTCTTTCGGAAATTCCAGGACTGATTCGCGGCGGCGACTGGCCGATCGACGTGGCGTTGATCAATGTATCGCCCCCGGATCGCTACGGCTTCATGAGTCTCGGGATCGAAGTATCGGTCACCAAACCCTGCGCGGAGGCGGCGCGCATCGTCATTGCTCAGGTGAACCCCGCTATGCCGCGTTCCCTCGGCGATAGCTTCCTGCACGCGAGCCAGGTGGATTGTTTCGTGCAGGCTGAAGAACATCTACTGGAGATTCCGGTGAAAGCGCCCTCTTCCGTGGAAATGGAAATCGGTCGAAACGTGGCCGCCCTGATTGAAGACGGCGCCACGCTGCAAATGGGCATCGGCGGGATTCCCAACGCGGTTCTCGCGCAGCTCGACGACAAACGCGATCTCGGCGTGCATACCGAAATGTTCTCCGACGGCGTGCTGCGACTGCTCGAACGCGGAGTGATTACGAATCAGAAAAAGGGCAAGCACCGCGGGAAGATCGTTTCGAGTTTCGCCATGGGCAGTCGCGATCTGTACGACTATATCGACAACAATCCGATTTTTGAATTCCGGCCCAGCCACTACGTGAACGATCCCTTCGTCATCGCCCAGAATAATAAGATGACCGCCATCAACTCCGCCATCGAAGTCGACCTGACCGGCCAGGTGTGCGCCGATTCGATCGGCGACAGCATCTTCAGCGGGATCGGCGGTCAGGTGGATTTCATTCGCGGCGCTTCCCGCGCGCCGGGCGGAGTTCCGATTATCGCGCTGCCGAGTACCGCGAAGAGCGGTACGCTTTCGCGTATCTCGGCGCGGCTCACACCGGGCGCGGGCGTGGTTACCAGTCGAGGCGATGTGCGTTATGTGGTCACGGAATACGGATCCGTGAATCTGTTTGGAAAAAATCTCCGGCAGCGGGCGGAAGCGCTCGTATCGATCGCGCATCCGGATTTTCGCGAGCGACTGCGTTCCGAAAGCCCCTGGTTGGATTGAGCTGGACGCTCGCATTTGCAGGGATTGATTGAGCGATCGATGCGGACTCACGGGGTGCCCGGCCAATAGCGATGTCGGGGCGATTTTTTTTTCGTCTTTTTCGGATGCAGGCGGTCTTCTGAGAAAGAGGAGACCAATATGAATTCAACTCAACTGATTGATGCTCTGGAGGCGCGTCCCGGAGCAGTGTTGCAATTTCGCCTGCCGGATGGGGAGACTATTCCGGGCGATTTTCACATTACAGAACTAAGCGATGCTCGCTATACCGGCATGGATTGCGGCGGCCGGGCGAGCTCGAGACGCGAGACGGTCGTACAGCTACTGGCCGGGCGCGACGGCGAGGGCATGAGCGCCGGCCGCGCGGCGGCGATCTGGCGCCGGGTACTCGAGGGACCGGTCGGGGACGCTCTGGATCTGGAGGCGGAAATTGTCGTCGAATACGATCGGGGCGGAGAACAGCTGGCGCGCTATCCGTTGACGGATGTTCGCATTCATGCTTCGACGATTGTAGCGAGCCTGGGATCGCTGCATTCGGTGTGTGCACCCGCGCAATCGAAGGCGGGTTCCGCCGGCTGTTGCGCCTGATTCAAAATGGATGCCTTATTTCTGGAATTTCGCGAGGAGCTGTATCGCTTTCTGCGCGGTCGTTTGAACGATCCAGCGGACGCTGAGGATCTGCTTCAGGATATTTTTCTGAAGCTGGCGCAACTGCGGGAATCGCCCGACCAGCCGCGTGCCTATGTGTATCGGGTCGCGCGCAACCGTCTGGCGGATTTCTATCAGAGTCGATCGCGCGACGAGCGGCTGGTCGCGAGCTGGCATTCTGCGGCGCCCTCGCATACCGAGGCTGCCTTCGCTTCGGAAGATCCGGACTGGCAGCAGGTCGAAGGACGCCTGGAAGCCTGCCTGCGATCTTTCGCCGACGGGCTCGCGCCGGCCTATCGCGAGGCGGTGGTCGCCGTCGAGTTTGAAGGACTCGCGCAGAAAGAATTCGCGCGGCGACTCGGCGAAGCCTACTCGAGCGTAAAGTCGCGCGTTCAGACGGGCCGCCGCCAGCTGGCGCAGAGTTTTTTGCAGTGCTGCGAATTGGATGCGGACGGCGAGGGGCGGACCCGCATACGTCCACGCGACGACAGGCAGTGCGAGTCGGACTGTGAGTCCTGAGCGCGAAGCCCGCAGCACTCTGTTGTCTTAGCCTGAGCGCCGGTTGCGTTTCTATGATGCAAGGCTGACTGCATCGCCCACCCGCAATGTCTTCCCGGCCTCGTTCGCATGAATCGAAGTATTCGTGCTGATGCGATAGTAGTGCGAAAAGAGATTCGCGTCCGCCCAGGCCGGCAGCGTTTCTTTGCGACGGGTCGTCAGAATTTTCGAAAAGCCCGGGAAGATTTCGGAATTCTGCGGATCCCTGGTCGGCACGACGCAGCGCGCGCAGGGATTCAGGCCGAGCAATTGTACTTCGCCCACCCGAAAGGGCACGCCGTCGATCGCAAGCAGGCGATCCTCCCAGAAAGGAGGCACGTTCTCTACTTCCAGATTTGCGCGAAAGCGTTCCGCGAGCTGATCGGCCGAGAGGGGAGCGAGCCAATCGCTGGCGGTCTGGAGGGATGCGCGGCTGATTAGCGTCGGGCCGGGGCGCTTTGTATCGTCGGGAAAACCGGTGTCCGGTGCCCGGCGAATCTCGACGGCGAATCCGAAGAATTCGCCCAACCAGGCGGACGCCCGCTTGCGGTCGTCTTCATCAGCCAGGTCGATTTGCAGCGAGGAGTAGCCCGGCGCGTCGAGGGTGCCGCGCAGGGGGGCCTTCGGCTCGAAGCGGGCCCGAATGCGATGGATGCTCTCGTGTCGCTTTGCGTTGACCTTCTCGCCGCGCTCGTCGAAGAGCGCGAATTCGCGATCGTGTTCCAACGAACCGCCGGGCGTAATGCGGGCGGAATCCACGAGGACGCCGTCCAGGCTCTTTACGGGAAAGATCCAGATTTTCTGCAGAAGTCCGGCTTCCGGCGATCCGGAAGCGGTTGCGTTGCGATCTGCGGAGGAGGCCATGAGTTCTGGTGAATCGCGTTCTTTAGCGAGTAAAGTGATTTCGGCCTTCCGGATGGCGCGAATTAGAGCACCCGGGTAACTTAGAAGGCTCTGGAATTTCGTCACAGGACTGCGGGTCGCGCCTGAGCGTTCGATTTGATTTGGGGTGACGGCAAAAGACCCCTCCGGCGAATTGGACTCCGCATGGCCGAATTTCGAAATAGCATGGAATTGCTGAAGGGCGCGTCGGAAACCCGCGCGAACTTCGATCGCTACTGGGACAGTCGGAGCCTGGACGCGCAATTCGCGGAGCTGCACGATCTGGAATCCGATATGGAGCGCCCCGATTTCTGGGACGACGCGGACCGGGCCCGGACCGTATCCATGAAGAAGGCCGATCTGGAAAAGCGGCTGGAGCCCTGGCAGGCTATGCGCTCGGAGCTTGGCGATTTTCCGGACCTGGTCGAGCTCACATTAGAAGAATACGACAGTGAAAAAGAAGCGGTCGAAAGCCTGAGCAAGGATCTGGCGGCCCTGAACGACCGCCTGGAAAATCTGCTGATGGCGGAAGCCCTCAACGGCGAAGACGACAATCGCAACGCGATCGTTACCATCAACTCGGGGGCCGGCGGCACCGAAAGCCAGGACTGGGCCGACATGTTATTGCGCATGTACATGCGCTGGTTCGAGAACAAGGGCTTTCGCACGGAGACTCTCGACTTGCAGGACGGCGAAGAAGCCGGAATCAAAGCGGCCAGTCTGATGGTCAAAGGCGGCAACGCCTTCGGTTATCTGAAAAGCGAAAACGGCGTCCATCGTCTGGTGCGCATATCGCCTTTCGATTCGAATAAGCGACGCCATACTTCCTTCGCGTCGGTGCATGTCGCGCCGGACATCGACGATTCGATCGAAATCGACGTCGAAGAAAAAGATATTCGCGTGGATACCTATCGCGCGAGCGGGGCCGGCGGTCAGCATATCAACAAAACCGATTCGGCCATTCGTATTACGCACATTCCCACGGGAGTCGTCGTGCAGTGTCAGAACGAACGATCGCAGCACAAGAACCGATCGACGGCGATGAAGATGTTGAAAGCGCGTCTTTATGAAATGGAAAAGGATCGATTGACGGAAGACGCGGAAAGCCGCGCCGGCGAAAAGCGCGACGTCGCCTGGGGTTCGCAAATCCGAAGCTACGTCTTTCATCCCTACAAGATGGTCAAAGATCTGCGGACTGGTTTTGAAACCGGCAACGTGGAATCTGTGATGGACGGCAACCTGGACGGCTTCGTCGAAGCCTATCTGAAAAGTCTGGCGGGCATCTGGGAGAAGCCGGGCAATATCGAAGACGTGGAGTAGCCACAGATACGTGCGGTCCGGGCGGTTTGTTTGCCACGGATTTCACGGATGGCACGGATGTTTTTGGGTTTGGTATTCTGCGTGAGTTGGAGCCGATTCTCGGTTCTGAGCTAATAACCGTCTAATTTAATCTCACTTAAAACGCAGACAATAATATGAGCGAGCCGCGGTCGGCGTTAAGCAGACGGTCCCCTGCGTTTCCAGATCCGTGCCATCAGTGTAATCCGTGGCCGATTCCTCAGCGCAAATCCTCAAGGTACAAAATCACCTTCTTAACTTTTTCGATATTCGTGCCCGGTTCCGGCGCCTGGCCGTAGACGTAGCCGCTGCCTTTTAATTCGACGGGCACATGATAGTAGTCCGACACGATGCTCAGCGCGTCACGCGCGGCCAGTCCGCGAAAATCGTAGAGCCGGCCCGGATTTACGCGCGGTGGATGCACGGGCAGCGGCGCCAGACGGCCGGAGTTGACGGCGACATTTTGATCTTCTAAGAGGGGCAGGATCGCCTCGACGGTGCGGCCGAAGACCGGCGCCGCGATTGAACCGCCGCTCGCGCCGCGCGGCTCGTCAAAGAGCACGAGGCCGCCGTAGCGCGGATTCTCGACGGGAAAGAAACCCATGAACGAGGCCACGTACTTATCGAGATAACCGCGCGCGCTCGATTTTTCACCGGTTCCCGTCTTGCCCGCGATAGCCAGGCCCCGAACGCGAGCCCCCGTACCGGTTCCGCCGTCGACCACGCCCTGCATCAATCGCAGCACCTCGCGATTCACCGCGGCGCTGAAGGGGTTCTCCAGAAAGGCCGGCTCGGCCGTGTGTAAGATCGCGCCTTCCCGATCCAGGATCTGCCGCGCGATGTACGGTTGCACCAGACGCCCGCCGTTCGCCAGGGACGCTCCCGCCCGCATCAGCTGGATCGGGGTGACGCTGAAACCCTGGCCGATCGGCATATAGTAGGAGGTCGAAGGCACCCAGCGATCCAGGTCCGGAAAATAGCCGGAGGTTTCGCCGGAACCGGGCGGCAGGACTTCGGTTTTCTGACCGAAGCCCAGACCCTGCATATAATCATAAAAGCGGTCGCGGCGCACGCGCTGCATGGCTTTGATGATACCGACATTGCACGAGCGGGCGATAATCTGCGAGAGATTGAGATTGCCGTGTTTGTGTACGCGGCCGTTCACGCGACAGCGTACGGTCGAATTATGAAATTTGATTTCGCCGTCGCAGAAGAAGCGTTCGCCCGGCGACACCGCCTGTTCCGCCAGCAAGATCGCCGCCATAAAAACTTTCACTGTCGAACCCGGTTCGTAGTTCAAACGGATATTCCAGTTCCCGCGCTGGTAAGGCGTGCTGTTGTAATAACGGTTCGGATCGAAATTGGGCAGGCTGACCATGGCCAGGATTTCACCGCTTTGCACGTCCATGATAATGCCGGCCGCGCGTTTGCTGCCTGATTCTTCGAAGGCCAATCCCATTTCGCGTTCCAGGCGATGCTGAATAAAGGCGTCGATGCTCAGACGCAGCGTGGGACCTTCTCGCGGCGATCGCGGAGCGGGACGGGTCAGCGTATCGTTAAAGTCGCGTTCGACGCCGGCCAGGGCGCGACGCTGATCGCGGCCGACGAAGCCCAGCAGATTACTGGCGATGGTATTGCCCGGATACACTCGCCGATATTCGCGTTCGCGATAGACGCCGGGAATCTTTAAGTCGACGAGTTGATCGGCTACCAGGTTGTCGACCTGCCGTTTGATAATGAAATAGCGCCGGTTCTTGTTGATATAAAAACGTTCGAGCACGTCCGAAAGCGGCATGCGAAGATGTTCCGAAAGCAGCTCGGCGGTGAAGTCCACATCGACCAATTCGTCCGCCGCGACCGTGATGGTGCTCGCTTCCGCGGTGACCGCCAGATTCAGTCCGCGCCGATCCTGGATCGCGCCGCGTAAGATGCTCGCGGGTTTCGTGGAACGAGCCCCCGTATCGGGCCAGGCCAGATAGAGCGCACGGCCGGCGATACCGACGAATGCCAGCGTAAAAGCTACCGCGACGATCTTGAGTCGAGTTCTGGAGCGGTTCATAGGCTCGGCCGGCGTCTGTTCGAGAATTCGCAAAGTCCAGCCCGTTACATGGGATCCATCGCGACGCCCAATACGAAGAACGTCGGTATAAAACCGATGCTGCGCGAGTCCCGCGATCGCTCGCGATTATCGCCCATAACCAGGATCGTGTGTTCGGGAATTTCGCCGCGGCGTCCGGCGCCGAAGAGCGCCGACTGCCGCACGTCCGGCGGCAGAAGATCGAGTTCCAGCGGCAGCGGATCGACGGCCGGTTCATGTTCGTAACCCGGACGCGGCAGCGTTCGCGTGCTGGCCGGTAGATAGGGTTCCGCCAGCTCTTCGCTGTTAATATACACCCGTCCTCCGGCGATCTCGTAACTGTCGCCCGCCACGCCGATCACTCGCTTGATATAATAATCGTTTTTGTCGTCGCTCACTCCGGGATAGCGAAAGACCACCACGTCGCCGCGGCGAAAATTGCCGAAGCCGAAGGCCGGCAGCTTGCCGGTCGCGCTGAGGCCGCCGAAGGGAAACGAAAGATCCGGCATCTGCAGGCCGGTGCTGATCTTTTCGATCCAGATGACTTCGCCGTTTTTCAGCGTCGGATACATGCTGCTCCCGGCGACCTCGACTCGTTCCAGCACGCACACCTTAATATGCATCGCAATCAGCACCAGCGCCAGGCTCAGGGCCGTGAGTTTCAGCGCCAGCCCGCCCGGAGACAGGGCGAACTCCCCGGCTTCATTTGATAGAACCGGTGGGCCTTCGCGGGACTGCGCGGCGGAGCTTTCGGCGGGCTCCCGGCGTTCCGACCGCAGGGCGATGGGCGGCAATTCGAAGTACAGCGCGACGGCGGCGGCGAGCCCGGCCGCGAAGAGCAGGCCGGCGAGAGCCAGCAGCCCCGGATGCGCGTCGGCGGCCGGGGGGACAGTCAGGTCGGCGGATTCCGGACCCAGATGCAGCACCGCATTCGCGAAAAACCAGCCGGAGTAGAACAAAATAAACCCGCCGATTAGCCGAAAACGAAGTGAAAATGATTTTACAGGGGGGGTCCCGCTCCCGAATTTGGCACCCACACCCGGTTGGATCCCTCCCCCTGTCCGCGCGCTATTCATGTCCGAAGAAAACGTCTTACAACTTGAGCTGGAGAAGCTGGATGTCGCCAGCCTCAAGCGTATAGCTCAACTATGGAACCTCAGCAAACTTGGCAAGGACAAGAAGGCCATCGTTAAAAATATTATCGCGGGCATGCAGGACGACTTCTATTTGAAGGGCGTCCTTGAGAAGCTCTCCGCGACACAGGTTACGATCTATACGTCGATTCTGAAAAGCAAATCGACCATCCTCACGCTGGGCGAGATTTCGCGCAAAATCTCAATGCCTCCGGTAAACACGGAGATGGAACTCGGCGTACTCAAACGCTATTTTCTCGTATACCAGCGCAAGAATCGTGAGCGCCTCACGAACAACCTGGATAAGTATTATTTCTATCAAGAAAGCGGCGCGAATGTAAAGCTCGAAGTCAACGACAAGGGCCAGAAGTTCCGGCTGAATCTCGCGAAGATTCTGCAGGGCAAAGAAAAGATTCCGCCGGAGTGGAAGAAGGCCCTCGGCGGTCGCGCGTCTTCGAACGGTCAGTTTACAGCCGACGTTGCACATGCGGCGACCGAAGCCGAAACGCTCACGAAGCTGATCGAGAACCTGAACGATATCGATCAGGGCGTCGTGCTCGAGTGTTTCCTGCAGGGCGGTTTGCTTGAAATCAATCGTGCGCGGGAATTCGTGCAGGCCAGCAAGGGCAAGTGGGAAGAAACGCTGCGCCGACTGAACGCGCTGGGTCTCCTGCTCGACGAGTACTATATCGACGAAAAATTCGTGCGGGTGCTGGTCTTGCCCGCCGAGATCTTCCAGCATCTCCAGGATTATCCGATCCTCGAGAAAAAGAAGGCCACGAAGCGGCGTCAGGAAAAACGCGCGATCAACGATCTCGACTTCTACCTGAACCTGAAGAAGATGATCGTCTATATCAGCCGTAAAGGTCTGAATCTGGCGAAGAGCGGTAAGATCAAACAGATTGATTTGAAAGAGACCGAGAATCGTCTCCTGCGGCCGGACATTGGTCTGTATATCGAGAAGAGTCAGATCTATCAAATCGAACTATTGCTTCCGGTAATGCGCCTGCTGGACATCGTGCGGGTGAAGCGCGACGACGTGGTGTTGCGTAACGACTACGACAGCATTCTGGAAATGGACATCTTCAAGCTGATGGATCTGGTGCTCAAAGAGATCGAAGGCGCCCGCAATCGTCGCGTACGCTACGAAGATGTTTTCGAGCCCATGTACGTGCCTTTTTTCCAGAAATCCACGTTCGACGAATGCGTAAATCTGATTCAGAAGCGCGGCAAAGTGATGTACTTCGTCATCATGGCCGCGATGATTCGCGAAAAGCTTCTGCTGGCGAAAGGATTTCGTATCAAGAATTTCCAGCAAGCCCTGCAGGAGTTGCGCAAAGAAATTACGAGCGCGCTCTTTTATCTGCAGTTGCTGGGCCTGATCAGCGTGGAGTATCCCGATCGCTGGGTGGAAATGTCCGAGCTGGGGCTGCACTATCTCAAAGGCAAAAGCCTGGACCGCGAAGATACCAAAGGCGGCGTGATCATCAACCCCGACCTGAGCGTCATCGCCATTCCGGAGCAGGTTTCCGTACGCGGCATCGCGCAGCTGAAGTCTTTCGCGGAAGTGAAGAGCTTCGATAACGTCTATACCTTTCAGATCACTCGCGAATCCTTTCAGGAAGGCCTGTTACTGAAGGCGAGCTCCGGCGACTTTATCGAATTATTGCGCAAGACCAATCGCGGCGAACTCAGCCAGAACCTTTTGTTCTCGATTGAAGATTGGTCGCGTTCGCTGCCGCTGATTACGATCACCGACGAGTGTGTGGTTGTACAGACTCAGGACCCGAATCATATGGAACTGCTGCTGGGCCAGATATCGGGCAAAAAGATCGTTTCCCAAAAGATCAGTCCGACGACCATTCTGATCGACGCCGATAAGATTTACGAAACCATCGGCTACGCCGAAAAACTCAATCTGATCGTGAAGCTGGTGCGCTGATATGAAGGCCGGCCCCGTTATGCTCTGCCGTTTCGGGCTGACGTCTTTACTGATCGCATTCACTGCCTGTTCCGAAGGCGAGCGCAGCATCGAATACGACGGCTTTGTTCTGACCGAGGAACCATCTGATGCGCCCCGCGTCTTCCCGCCCGGCTTTGTCTATCCCGACGCGCGTCCGGCGATGAGCGGTGTCTATACCCGCAGCCCGTACGCGAGCACCCGCGAAGGCGTTCTGGTTTACGAGAGCGATGATGCGCTGCCGCAAATTCAGGCGTTCTATCTACGTAAATTCGAGGCTCTGGGCTGGCAGATCATCCAGAGCCAGGAGAATTCCGGCGAAGTCTTTCTGCTGGCGGAAAATTTAAGCCGTCGCCTGTTTACGGTGATCCTGCGCGATGGAATGCCGGCCACCGTGAGCGATAAACAGAACGAAGCTCCGATACAAGATGCCGGCGACGCCCCGCAGCCGGATGCGCCGCTGAAACCGCTTTCCGCTTCCGATCCGGACGCGAATCCCGAGGGCGACGGGTCCTCCGCGGCTGGCGATTCCCAAAAGCGCGTGGTACAAATAAAGCTGTACATTAAACAGGCCGGCCTGCGATAATTTCTTGAGCGTCGTCCGGGGGCGGGCGAATACTGGCACGGTCGGGCGTGAACGTACTCGCATCCAGAGCCGGACGATCGGCACGGTTCGAATACTGGTGGAGCGGAGCTGCGTCTGAGCCGCTCGCAATCCAATGGCGATGAATACAGGCAGTCGATCATCTTCTACGCGAGCGGCGGGCGCCGCCGGTTCGCCGAATCAGGCCCGCGAAGAGCTGGATGTCTGGAGCGTCAGTCGCCTCAATCTCACCATTCGCGACAAGCTGCAGGGAGATCGCTCCTTGCAGGGCATGTGGCTCGAAGGCGAAGTCTTTAACGTCAACTATCACACCAGCGGCCACGTCTACTTTTCGATGAAGGACGGCCAGTCCGCGATCAGCTGCACTTTCTTTCGGGGCGCGAATCAGAAATTCAAACACATTCGCCTGACGAACGGCATGCAGATTCTGGCCGGCGGCGGTGTTTCGGTCTACGCCCCGCGCGGGAACTATCAGTTCAACGTCAGCCGGATCATGCTCGCCGGCGAAGGCGAGCTGCGTCTGAAAATCGAAGAGGTGAAGCGCCGCCTGCAGGCGGAAGGCCTCTTTGAACATGCCCGCAAGCAAGCGCTGCCGGAGCTGCCGGTGACCGTCGGAATCGCGACGGCTCCCACGGGCGCCGCCATTCGTGACGTTCTGCGAACGATCGAGCGGCGCTTTCCGAGCATGAATATTTTGCTGGCCCCGTGCACCGTCCAGGGCGACAGCGCGGCCGCCTCGATCGTCGAAGCGATTGAAGCGCTGAACAGCCCGGAGCTGGAGGTCGATGTGATCATCGCCGGGCGCGGCGGCGGATCCTTTGAAGATCTACTGGCCTTTAACGAGGAATCGGTCGTACGGGCGTACGCGAATTCGCGCGTTCCGATTATCTCGGCCGTCGGTCATGAGATCGACCATCCCCTCTGCGATCTGGCGGCGGACGTATACGCGCCCACTCCGACCGGCGCAGCCGAGATGGCGGTACCGGTCTTCGAGGATCTCGCCGAGCAAATCGAAGACTGCGGCCTGCGGCTGAAAGTAGCCCTGCGCAACCGATATCGCAACGAAAAGGCGCGCCTGGAACGTATCTTTCAATCGCGGGTGTATACGAATCCGCAGAGCATGCTGGAAGAACGTCAGCTGCGGCTGGATTATCTCAGCCGGGAATTGCATCAGGCCACGCAAAACCGAATCGTCGCGGCGTCGCGCATACTCGAGCGCTTCGAGCGGCTGCCCATGCTGTATGAAAAGAATTTGCAGCAGCGCGCGAATCGCTTTTCGCTCGCGGAGGAGCGGCTGCAGAATTTCAGCCCGCTGGCGACCTTGAAGCGGGGGTACTCGGTCGTACGCAATCAACAGCGCGACGTGATCCGCAGGGCGACGGACGTGGCGGCCGGCGATTCTCTGGAAGTTCTACTGGGAACAGGATCGCTGAAGGTCGTGGTGGAAGACGTGCAGGAAAGCTGAGCCAGGCTGCGGCGGCTGCATCCGATTATCGGTTATGAGGCCTGAACATAGTTCAGGTTTTCACGCAGGTACAGATCCCGGTCGAGGGTGCAGATAAAGTCCCGGGGATTGTCGAAAATCAGCGAGCGAATGCGCTGCCCGCGGTGTTTGCGAGCGCGGGAGACGTCCAGGTACAGGTAGCCGAAGAGGTCTTCGCCGTACTCGTAGCGCACGTAAAAGCCGGAGCGTTTGCCGGTACTGTTTTTCAACAGGATGGTACTCACCGCTTTCCAGACTGTACGGGAACGCCGGGGAGTACAAGCAAAAAACGGGCGCCTTTGCCGTGGCGCGGGCGGGCAGCGACGAGCCGGCCCCCCAATCGCCGGCTGAGATCCCTGGCCGAAGCCAGACCGATCCCCCAACCGCTTCCGCCGCGGCCGATATTGCGCCTGGAGAGTTCGAAGGCGTTTTCCTGGCTCACCAGTCCGGGCCCGGAATCTTCGATATCGAGGAGCAGGTGCCGCGCTCGCCGGGCGAGTCCCAGATGAATCTGGCCGGGGCTGGAGCAAAACTGAAACGAGTTCGTCAACAGATTGAAGAGGATGCGGTCGAGGGCCATCGATTGCGCCCGGATCGAAAGCACATCGTCCGAATCGTCGGAGTCGGTGGCATGCGGCGCGGGAAAGTCGTAGAGTACTGTGATGCGTTTGCGCTGGATCAAATCGAGATGCGCGTCTACTATCTGACGGACGCGGTCTGCCACGTTGAGGACGGTCGCTTCGCCGTCGCGATCGACCGTTCCGCCGCTTTCGACGTTGAGTATATCGTAGGTGAAACTCTCCATGGTTCGCAGCTGGCGCGCAATGCGCGCAAAACCGCGCTCGATTTCATTTTCATCCGCTTCGTCGGCCTTTGCAGAACCCCGCGACACTTGTCCGCGAACGCGGTCCTGCAAATTGTCGAGCATGGCGAAGAGTCGGGTCAGAGGCAATCGCACGTCATGAATCACTCGCGCCAGCTGCGCGTCGCGGTCGGCCCGCAGTATGTCGCCGTCTGCATCGCGCCGAAGCTTCGGGCGCGCCGCATGGTCCGCCCCTTGCCGGGGCGTTGCCGTTTCGAAAGCTTCCGCCTGCACTGTCGCTTGCGGTACTTCGAAGACCGCGGCGACGTTTTTGTGAAGAAGATGGCCCGCCGGCAGGTAGGCGCAGCGATCGAAGAATCCGACCGCCCAGACGGAAGTATCGGCGGCCGTTTGAAAGCTTTGCGATCTTGTTTGTCGTTTCGGAGTCTCACGAAATTTCGCGATCCGTACAAGGTACATGCCGGCGCTTTCGCGGCGCCAGGGCCAGAGCGCCGAACGCAGATCGTGTCCGCGCGCTTCGCCCGGTTCATTCCGTATTCCGTCTTCGATGATCGCCGCGTCCAGCTCCTGGTCTTCGACTGCGTCCAGCCAGCCGCGGATTCTGGTTTTGTCGCTCAGCAGGGCGCGGGTCCGCGCTACGACCCGGTCGCTCACCAGCGCAGGCTTGCGATTGTGATGGAGCGTGCGCAGCGCGCCGTTCGACCCGGCGCTGTATACGCTCATCGCGAATCCCGGTAGAGTCGCTGCGAGATAGGCGAGCGCTTCGTCGGGTTCAGCGGCCGCCCGCTGGAGCACAGGTGCGTCCAGCGCAGTCAGCCAGCGTCGAGACGCGCGACGGCGACGCCATCCGGTATACAGTTGAAAGCCGGCCTGCTGCAAGAGCAGCGCCGCGGCGCAGATCAGCGGTGCGAAGACGATCACGGCCATGACTCTATTTTTCGGTCGGCCGCGTCGCGTTTTTTAACGCCTTTATGTCGCATTGTCCGGGGTTTTCACAGTTTCGTGAAGATTTGCTCGGGGTTTCGAGTTTCGCGGGTGGAAATCCTGAGTGACCGGGAGGTCGTTTCTAATTTACTGGCGGCTGAGCTATGAATCAGCCTATTCATACCGGCGTCGCAAGCGCGTATGCCTCACCAGATCGGAGCGCATCTGTGGCAGTGCTCGAAGCGGAACAAAAAGAAAACGCCAGATTCCTGCGCTTCGCGGAGATGTACACCAGTCTCCAGGGCGAAGGGGCGCACGCGGGTTTGCCCTGCTTTTTTATTCGAACCGGCGGCTGCGATCTGCGCTGTGCCTGGTGCGATACGCCCGACGCGTTAAGCGGCGGCGAATGGGTTTCACTCGACGAAATTTTGCAGGCTGTGCCCGAACACGTTTCGCTCGTGCAGATTACCGGCGGCGAACCGTTGCTGCAACGGGATCGCATCATTGCGCTGGCGGGCGTGCTTTCAGTTGCGCCTTATAACAAAAAAATCCTGCTGGAGACCGGCGGCCATCTGAGTCTCGCGGATCTGCCCCGAACGATACACATCGTAATGGACGTGAAGCTTCCGGCTTCAGGCGAAGCGGACCATGACTTCGCCGCGAATTTCGAATACCTCAAGCCGACGGACGAATTGAAATTCGTCATCGCGGATCGTCGCGATTTTGAAGCGGCGTTGGGCTGGTTGCGCGAGTATGATCTCGAAGGCCGCTTCCAGCTTTTGTTTTCGCCGGTATGGGGTAGCTTGAGCCTGAAGGACCTGGCAGCCTGGACGCTGGAAGCTGGCGTAAACGTACGCATGCAGACGCAACTGCACAAACACATCTGGGGCGGGGAGGCGAGCGGTGTCTGAACCAATTGATATTACCGAGTCCCTGAAGTATGATCGGCGCGAAGGCAGTCTGGATATGTCCGCTCCGCGTCGTCCGGAGACCGAAAGCAGTCGTTTCGTCGAGATCGTAAAAGAGTTTCGTTTCGAGGCGGCGCATCTGCTGCCGAATGTTCCGCCCGGCCACAAATGCGGTCGACTGCACGGGCACTCATTTCGTTTCGAGCTGCATTTAAGCGGCGAAACCGATCCGCATACGGGGTGGCTTGTCGACTTCGGCGATATCAGTCGGATCGTAAAGCCGTTGCTCGAAGAGCATCTCGATCACCACTATCTAAACGACGTTCCCGGCCTGGAGAATCCCACCAGCGAAAACATCGCCATCTGGCTCTGGGGGCAGCTCAAACACCGCTTGCCGGCGCTCAGCGAAGTCGTCGTCTATGAAACCTGCACTTCCTGCTGCAAGTACCGCGGATAAGCGATGAAGCGCCGCGCGATAGTCCTGCTCAGCGGCGGACTGGATTCGGTTACGGTCCTCGCCATCGCACGATCGGAATCGTATCACGTGCACGCGCTTTCGTTCGAATACGGGCAGCGCCACGCCATCGAATTAGTGCTCGCCCGTCGTGTGGCGACCGCCGCCGGCGCGGACCATACGGTCGTGCGACTGGACCCCGCGCTATTCGGCGGAACCGCGTTGGTCGGCGAAGAGCTGGCGGTACCCACCGGTCGCGAAATCGACGACTCGATTCCCGTGACCTATGTGCCGGCCCGCAATATTCTGTTTCTCAGTCATGCCCTGGCTCTGGCCGAGTCCCTGCAGGCGCACGACATTTTTATCGGGGTCAACGCGCTGGATTATTCGGGTTATCCCGATTGCCGTCCGGAATTTCTGAAAGCTTTTGAAGAGATGGCGGCGCTCGGAATGAAAACAGGCGTGGAAGGCCGGGCGATCAAGATCCACGCGCCGCTGGTCGATCTCAGCAAGAGCGAGATTATTCTGCGCGGAACGGAACTGGGGGTGGATTACGCGACCACTTCGAGCTGCTACCAACCGGACGCTGAAGGCCGGCCCTGCATGCGCTGCGATAGCTGCGTCTTGAGGGCGAAAGGTTTCGCGGAGGCGGGTCTGGAAGACCCGCTGGTCTTGCGATTTCGTTAATATTTTTATGGGCGGTTAATCCCGGAGCGGCGATGGAGTCCGCGCCGATTTGTTGACATCTGGCGGGAAGTTTATCCAGGTTAAAGAACATGGCAGAGTCTGATTCACAATCCAAACCGAAAGTGCTGGGAGCGATTCCCGCCCGGTACGCTTCCGAACGTTTTCCCGGAAAACCACTGGCGGATATCGGCGGCAAACCCATGGTCCAGTGGGTGTACGAGGCCGCGAAGCAGTGCCAGGATCTGGATCGAGTGGTCGTTGCGACGGACGACGAGCGGATTCGCGAAGCGGTCGAGGCTTTCGGCGGCGAAGTATTGATGACCTCTACGGAACACCGCAGCGGTACGGATCGCCTGGCGGAAGTGGCGGACTATTATTCGGACTATCAGGTGATCGTAAATATCCAGGGCGACGAACCCGGGATCGAACCGGAGCTGATCGGCGGCGTGGCGCGACTGAAAGTAAAGCATCCCGAATGGGAAGTTACTACCGCCGCGCGGCCTTTCGAAAGCGGCGAGGATCCGCTGATTCCCAACCGGGTGAAAGTCGTGCTTTCGCGTAAGGGTCGCGCTTTATATTTTTCGCGTTCGCTGATTCCCTTCCCGCGGGGCAAGACCGAACAACCCGTGTATCTGCATCTCGGCATCTATGCCTATCAGCGCGACTTTCTACTGCGATTTCATACTCTGCCTGAATCCTTGCTGGAACAGACCGAAATGCTCGAGCAGTTGCGCGTTCTGGAAAACGATTTCACGATCGGAGTGCATATCTGCGAGGGTTCGTTGCCCCCGGTCGATACTCCCGAGGACCTGCAGCGTATCGTGGGAATTTTCAAAAAGCGGAAACTGGTCGGATAAGAAGCGCTATGTCGGAACGGTCCACAGGCGAAATTCTTCTGGAGATGGTGGAGAAGATCCGCGATCTCAATCTGAAAGAAAAGAAAGACTATCCGATTCCCGTTTCGGATACGATGTTTCGCAAGTACTTCGCGCCGATCCTGTCCTCTGAAGAGCAGATGAAAGAATATCTGCAGATTCTGGTCGAAGCGCATTTTCTCTTTCCGCTGACTATCGTAGAGCCGGACGAGACCTTGATGATTTCCGGCGCGGACGGCTACGTCGTGACCGACATCGCCGCTTTGAAAATCCTTCGCGGTAAAACCGAAGAAGATCTCGAAGTCGCTTATGAACAGCAGATGTACCGCCGCAAGCAGGCGGCCACGATTATGCGCGAGCTGCTGCCACAGGCCCGCAACTACAACAACACGCCCCTGGGGCGGGCGCTCAACGTAGCGGTCATGCTTTCGCAATTCGAGCAGGTATTGATTTCGGGATTCGCGGAATACACCGACGGCTGGAAACGCAATAAGCTGCAGGAGCTCTTACCGGACGTCGACGCCAGCCTGCTCACGGCCGGCGCTGGAGGAGACGCGGATGCCGGCCAGAACGTGGATCCCCTGGCCTTCGACGGCGCCGACTCAGGGGCCGCTTTGACCACGGACCTTGATGACGAGGCGCCCGCGTCGGCGGGTATCGCCGGAGGAGCACCGCCCGACGATTTTGGCGGTTCCCCGGATATGGATCCGGGCGCCGATCTGACCGCGCCTCCGGAAGACGCAAGCACTCCCGCGCGCGCGGTCGATAGCGCGGAGCTGAATCAGATTCAGGAGATGGACCGTAGCGGACAATGGGGCAAAGCGGTCGATCGCTATGGCGTTCAGTTCCTGCTTCGCATTCACTTTCGAAAATACGAATTCGATAAGGTCCGCTGGTTGCTGCGAACGGGCAAAGTCGCCCGCGAAGAAGACGTTCGTTTTGTCCGCGATACCATTCGTACGATGGAAGGCCGGGTGAATGTGGACTTAAAGCTCGGCCGCTTCTTGAAAGACATGGCCGATATTCGACGCATCGCGCAGATGAAGTTGAACAGCATCCATCAGGTGAAAAAGAAAATGTAGGGCGATCCTTGCCGATAATGTTATCGTCCAATAGAACGATGGCATTTTCTCGAATCATATACGGCGGGGCGCTTGCTCTGGCGCTCTTCGGCGCAGCGGCGTGTCTGGAGGATCCCGAGTGTCAGTCCACGGATCTGAGCTGTAATCCCCAGAACTGGCTGCTGTATCTGGCCGCCGCCTCCCAGCAGCAGGCTCTCTGCAGCGGCGGAACGGCCGCAGCAACGAATTTTTACGGCTTTTACGGCGCTAACGGGAATGACAGCGCGAACGCGGTCTGCCCCACCCGGGATGGCGGGTACATCGTCGCCGGCAACGCTTCGGCTGACGTGGCCACCCTCGGCGGGCAAACGCCGCTGATTCCCTATACGGGGGGCACCGATCCGCTGATCATCAAATTGAGCGCCAGCGGAGCTGTGGAGTGGTACAGTTTTGCCGGGACCGCCACCACCGGCGAAGCCTTCTTCTCTGTCATCGAGACCGGCGATGGCGGCTACGTCGCAGCCGGCGCTCTGGCCAATACGCTGGCGACCCTGGGCGGCGTGGGGCCCGTCATTCCGCATCAGGCCTCGGCGGACGGAATCGTTGCACGCTTCGACGCGAACGGCGGGATTGTATGGTGGACCTTTCTCGGAAGCGCGGGCGGCAGTAACGACAGCATCCGGCAGATTTTTCCGGCAAGCGATGGCGGCTTTATCGTCACGGGGTTGATGGGCGATCTGGCCGGGTTGCCGGTTGCGCCGCTGAATGCGCATGCCGGCGGTTTACTGGATGCGATGGTCGCGAAGCTCAGCTCCAGCGGCGCCGTGGAATGGGTGCGTTATTTCGGCAGCGGCATGAATGAACAGGGCATCGACGTCACGGCCACCAGCGACGGAGGTTACGCTGTTACCGGGCTGGTTGCGTCCGCCGCCTTCACGAATGTCGGGGGCCAGGTTCCGTTGCTTGGCTACACAGGCGGCAGCGACCCCTTCGTCGCCCGCCTTGACGCGAACGGCGGCTTATTGTGGCATACCTACCTGGGAGCGGCGGGCAATCAGGACGGACGAGCGATTACTGAATTCAGCGACGGGGGATTGGGAGTCCTGATCGAGGCGACGGGCCCGGTAAACACGCTGGGTGGGCAGGCCGCCTTGCTTGCGCCGAATACGAACGATATGCACGTGGTTCGCCTGAACCAGGCCGGCGCGGTGGAATGGCACACTCCTTTGCCTTCGGCGGGCGCGGAGGCTCCAGGCGATATCGCGGTATTGACCGACGGCAGCCTCATTGTCGCCGGCAACGCGTCGGCGAATATCGCGACGCTGGGCGGCAAGACACCGCTGCGGGCCTATAGCGCGAATTCGGATATGTTGATCGCGCGTCTGACTTCCGCCGGAGCGGTTGATTGGTATACCTTTGTCGGTGCGATCAACGATGAGTCCGCCCTGGGTCTCTCGGCCATGCAGGACGGCGGTTACGCATTGGTCGGCGAGATGAACAGTAATCTCAATCCGCTGGGTTCCCTGACGCCAAGCAACGCATTCATAAACGCGAACGAGTTTTTTGTTTTGCGCGGCGACGCGACCGGGATTTTTTGAACTCTGTCGCCTGTTTCGCGGTCCAAATCAGGACCCGTTAACGGTATTCATGGTTCTCTTTCTCCAGCGAATTCTCAGATTCTATCATGAGCGCGCACGGCGGTTCCGCGTCGGGCTGTTGGCAGCTATCCTCCTGATAACTGGCGGACCGGCCTGCGTGGATCCCGCCTTCTGCCGGTTCACGGACGTCGGTTGCGAGCCTCTCGCCTGGCTGGGCTATCTGGTCGCCGCTTCAAACTCGCCGGCGCCATGCCAGGGTGGTCTGAATTCTGGAAGCCCCTTCTTCGGTTTCTACGGCGGCAACGGCAATGATCGAATTGAAAGCGTGTGCGCCACGACCGATGGCGGTTATGTGACGGTCGGTCGGGCCGGTATGGACATTGCGACGCTGGGTGGTCGCACTCCCATCTTGCCTTATGTCGGAAACGATGAGCCTTTGATCATCAAGCTGGATGCTGTGGGCGCCGTGGAGTGGTATAGCTTTGCCGGCGCCTTTACGAACGACGAGTTTCGCGCGGTAATCCAGGCGACCGACGGCGGTTATGTGGCGGTCGGTCTGGCTGGCGGCAATATCGCGACCCTGAACGGTCGTACTCCCCTGATTCCGTTTCAATCCGCTCAGGACTGGCTGGTCGTTCGATTCAGCGCGACCGGGCAGGTCGAGTGGTATACCTTCCTTGGCGATACAGGGGGCAGTGTAGAATCCGCTCAGGGCATCGTAAACGCGTCTGACGGCGGTTATATCGTCACCGGATCGGCCAACGATATGGACGGGATGCCCGTGGCTTCGCTCAATGCGTATGCCGGCAGTAACTTCGATATGACCGCGGTGAAGCTCAGCTCCGCGGGCGCCGTAGAGTGGTGGCGCTTCTTCGGCAGTGGAGTCAACGAGCAGGCTCTGGATTTGGTTCCGACCGCGGACGGCGGCTTCGTTACGGCCGGGCTCACCCTGGGGGCATTCACGAACGTAGGCGGCGCGACACCGCTCTTGCCCTTTAACGGTCCGCAGGATACGCCTGTCGTAAAATTCGACTCCGCCGGCACTTTGCTCTGGCATAGCTTCCTGGGAGCGGCCGGAGGGAACCAGACCGCGACCGCCGTCACGGAAACGAGCGACGGGGGTATTGCGGTGATCATGGACGCCACGGGGGCCGTCCCGACCCTCGGCGGCATCGCGCCCACTGTGGCCTTTAACGCAAACGATATCTACGTGGCCAAATTGGACACGAACGGCGGCGTGCTGTGGCACACATTCCTGGCAACGGCGAGCATTGAAGCTGCCGGTAGCATCGCTCCGACGACCGACGGCGGTGTTTTCGTCGCCGGTCGGGCAGGTGCGGACATTCCCACGCTGGGCGGGCAGACTCCGTTATCGCCCTATTCAACGAACGACGACATTCTCATCGTCCGCCTGAGTGCGACGGGTTCCGTGGTCTGGTATACATTCGTGGGCGGAATCAACAACGATACCCCGCTGACCATCCAGGCTACGGGCGACGGCGGATTCGTGCTCGGCGCGGAGAGCAGCAGCAACCTGGCAACCATCGGCAGCCTGAACCCTGTGAATCCCTTCGTGAACGCCAACGAGTTTCTGATTCTGCGCGGCGACGCGACAGGAAATTTTTAGAAAGCTTCGAGCGTCGCGAATTGTCTGCGGCCGCGATTTTTTCTATTGCACTAATTTCTATAATGCGTTTCCGTTCGGAACCAATGATTCACGGACGGGTTTGAATGGACTTTGTGGTGCTGGTAGATCGGGACGATAATTGCCTCGGAACCGAGGAGAAGATGAAAGTTCATGAGGCCGGACTATTACACCGCGCTTTCTCGGTATTCATCGTTCGAAAATGGGAAAACCAGCTGGAAGTTCTCCTGCAGAAACGAGCTCAGGACAAGTACCATTGCGGCGGTCTCTGGACGAATACCTGTTGCAGTCACCCGCGAAGAGATGAGACGATCGAGATGGCGGCCGAGCGGCGTCTGCTTGAGGAGATGGGATTCTCAGCCGATCTGATTGTCCTCGATAAATTCCATTATCGTGCGAGTTTCAGCAACGGGCTTATCGAAAACGAAATCGATCACGTTCTGGTCGGTCTGTACGACGAGAGTGAAATCCGTCCGAATCCAGAAGAGGCTTCGGATTATCGCTGGCTTCAGATTCACGCAATCCAGCAGGCGCTGACGGCCGAGCCCCATTTTTACACGCCGTGGCTGGCGCCGGCTCTGGACATCGTCGTGCGGGAGCGCTCGGCCATCGATACACTCTTTGCGGCGGCCTGACACACGCAAGATCGCCGGTGACGATTAATAGGCGATGTTTTCGCCTTCCTGCAAAAGCATATCCTGGCTCTGAAAGATGGTCAGAGAGTCGGTCTCGGATATCGCATAACCCTTTTCTTCGAACCAATTGCGCAACGCTTCGGCGGATTCGAAAGGCGCGGCTGCGAACAGCGCCTTGTTCAGGCTTTCATCGTCGGCGAGATCTACGATGAAATCGGCGTATGTTTTCCCCATGTTGCTAAGCCTCCGCGTAATAGAAAACGCTTGAACTGCCGGAGTCGGCTGCAAAGCTAAAGATGTGTCAATATATTTTTGGCGAGGATCTGCATGATAGATTTTGGCCCAATTGCACTGAACGATGAACAGCGCGCCCTGCTTGGCAAGCTCAATCGCTTCATTCCCGAGTTGATTGCCGGCCTGCCCGGTCCGTTACGAGACGGAGCCGCTTTATTTGTGCAGGAGTATTATGCGCGCAACAGTCTGAAACGCTTCCTGAATTTTTACGATAAATATTATCCGCCTGCCTGGACCATGCTCTACTGGTTGAAGAACGATGTGAGCGCGACTGCCTTCGAGCACGGGCTGCGAGCGCAGGCGATGGCAATGTTTCTGCATATGTACGACGATCATCTCACGGATGGCCAGATTCGTCTCGATCATATGCATTTGCAACTGCGGACGCACGCCTGGGGCGTTTTTGTGGATTCAGTGCAGCGTGCCGGCGTCGGCGTTTCGCGGTCCGAAGAAATTACGGTGGGACTGCTGGGCGACTATTTCCGCGGCGTCCATCGGGACGAAAACGTCGCCGATTCAGAGGAATACGCTGAGCGATTTCGCCTGCAGTCCGCCACCTGGCTGATCGTTCCGTTGATCTTCGCAGGCGATCAAAGCGAAGAGTACTCGCGGAGTCTGCGTGCGGCTTATGAGTCGTTCGCGCTCGCCTGGCGCTATCTCGACGACCTGCGCGATTGGGCCGACGACGCTGCGGTCGGGGAACGCAGCGCGCTCTACTATTTGCTCGGGACTGAGGATCGAGCGATATGGGACGATCCCCGAAAGACCGGTGCGGCGGACCTCGAAGCGCCTCTGCGAGCCGTGTTTCCCGGCCTGGTTCAGAGCATCGCGGAGCTGCTCGCGGATGCGGGTTCCCGGGCCCGGGAGATCGGCCTGGACGGGCTGGCAGGGGAATACGAAGCATTGCGCGCGCCCTTAACGCAGTAAAATCGGCAGCCGGCGCAATCCGCGAAAAGAAAGTTCGCTGGTACGGCGTTCAAGGCCGCTTTCATCGAGTACCATCTGCGGCCAGCGCTTCAGCGCGTCGCCCAGTACGATTCTGGTTTCCATCCGAAACATCGCGGCCCCGAGGCAGTAGTGGGATCCCGATCCGAATGCGATATGACGATACGATTCGCGCCCCGGGTCGAAGCGATCGGGATCTGCGAAGACCCGCTGGTCCCGATTGGCCGCTCCGATAAAGATCAGAATGCGTTCGCCGGCTTTGATGTGCGCGCCACTCAGTTCGAGATCCGCGAGGGCCAGATGACCCGTGCATTGAATCGCGCCGTCGTAGCGCAGTCCTTCTTCGGAAGCGGCTTCGAGCCTGGCGGAATCGTGGGCTGCTGCCTGTTGATGCTCCGGATTGCGCAATAACGCCAGTAGCGTATTACTCAACTGATCCCGGCTGGAAATATAGCCGGCCGTCAGCAGCAGCACGCATTGAGCCGCGGCCGCGGTACGATTGACTTTCGATGCGGCGAATGTGCCGATGAGATCGTCGCGGTCCTCGCCGCTGCGGGCATCGATCAGGCCGCGAAAATATTGCTGCGATTCCAGGGCCGCCGCGGACGCTTCGGCGACTGCTTCGCGTCTCAGCGGCAATCCCAGGCAGGCCGCGACGCGATCGGCCCAGATCGCCAGGCGCGCAAAATCCCGCTCCGGGCAGCCGAGTATATGGCCTACCAGGCGTAGAGCGGTCGGCGCGGCGATCGCTTCGACGAAGTCGATCGTGTCGCCAGTGTTATGGGAGTCCAGGCGTTCGCCTACGGCGGTTCGCAAAAACTGCGCCGCCTGTGACAACTTCTCGCCGCTGAACGCGGGTTTAAGACTGGAGCGGGTGTCGGCGTGCTTCGCGTCGCTTTGATCCAACAACCAATGGCTTAACATGTCATCATAGGCGTGCGCATCCGGCGTTTCTTTGCGTGGTACGCGGCCGACCTGCGGCGAAGCATAGGCCGCGGCGGCGGTTCGATAATCAAAAATCAGGTGAGCGTTCAGGCTGTGGTTGTAGTGAGGGCCTTCCCATTGCAGCATCCGTCTGTAGAGCGGGTATGGATCGCGCAGCAACAGCGGATCGAGAAAATTAATGCGCTGAATGATGCGGGCCGGCTCGCTGTTGTCGGTTTCGGGTGAGTTCATGATGCTTCGCGGACGCAGTCTGGATTCAGCGGTGACTTTCGAGAAAACTTAAAGCTTTCGCGCCGACCCGATACCCGTTCAAACATACGGGCGATATACCGGCCGTTTGCGCTCCGGCTCCACAGAAAAATAGATTTGAGAACTTGTGCGCCGGTAAACGCGCAGCGCCCATTTGCCCTGGAGTATGCGCGGGGCCGTACATCCCGCCCCCGGGGGCCGCAACGAAGAATTCGTTTGTAACCGGAGTGCTCAGTTCGGAGCGCACGAGCGATTGGGCCAGATCCGGCACGTAGTGTTTCGCCAGCCAGCTTTCGAAGCGTTCTAATATCCCCGCCTTAATTTCTTGATAGGCGGCTTCGCGTCGTCCGGTCGCCTGGTCCGCCCAGGCGCGAAACGGCTCATAGGGCGCGATGATAATCGCCTGCAGAGTTTCGAATCCTTCCGGGCAAATTCCGCTTCCAGGGGCTTTTCTTGAAGGCGACGTCAGAAAGACGGGAAATTCGTCGGGCCCGCCTGGTCCGGCCTGCTCGATTTTCGCGTACAGTTCGTCTATGTCCGAAGACGGATAATACCAGACGTTTTCGGCATCGAAGCGCATCGTTTCGGGGCGCGCGCGGATGCCGGCGAAATAGCATACCGAAGACAGGGACGGCTCGAGTTCCGCTAGCTTTTGTTCGGTCGCAGTCCAATGGTTCAGAACGGTCGCCGGAGCGACGTTCGATACGACGGCGCGCGCGCGAAATTCGCGACCGTCTGAGGTGATGGCGCTTACAACTTTATCGCCGTCGCAGACGAGTCGAGAAACTGCGGAACGCCGTCGCAGTACCGCCTGCTTTTCTCTCAAAGCCTCCAGAAAGGCGCGCTTCAGGGCGCCACTCCCTCCGTTCGGATAAAATGCGCCTTCCATGAAGTGGTTCATGATGGCCAGCATCATGACAGCCGAAGACTTTCCTGGAGGCAGGGCGATGTTTCCACAAGATCCGGACAGTACGGCCTGAATCAATCGATCTTCGCCGAAGAGCAAAGCGAGAAACTGGCCGTAGCTCATACGATTGAGACCCGCCAGGCCTGGTCCGGGTAATCTGCCGATTTCAATAAGCACTTCCATCAAACTTCTCGCGCGCAGGCCCTGGGTGCGAAAGGCTTCCAGCACGCGCATATAAAGATCGATGCCGTCCTTCTGGCGCGGGAAGTACTCCAGCAGGCGGGCGCGAAAATTTTCGCGACCCGCGGGAACTGGAAACTCCAGTTCCGGAAACACCAGGCGATCGTACTCATCCGGCAGGCGGGTAAACGAGACTCGATTCGCCACGCCCAGAGCTTCCAGCACCGCGCGAAACGACTGTCCGTTTTCCAGGCCGCCGACATAGTGCAGCCCCACATCAAAACGAAAATCCCGTCGGCGAAAGGGGTTCAGATAGCCGCCGAATTCCCGGGCGGCCTCGAGGATTAAAACTTCCCGACCCGAGTTCGCAAGACGCAGTGCGGCGGACAGGCCGCCCAGCCCCGAACCGATTACCAGTGCATCGTATATTTTCATGAGTCAGCGACGCCGGAGCCCGGGCCCGCGAAAGCCACTCCCATCGTCGATGATGCAAATCGAGCGCAACATCGCCTGAGTGGCTTTGTGAAATATCGGGTCATCGTCGTTGCGCAGAATCCGTCCGTGCCGATCCTCAATTTCCGTACAGCTTACGAATGCAATGATCAGGTAGTCGTTTTCGTACCAAATTTCGAAATAAGTCGGCGACTGATCCGTCTTCTGATACGATTCGTACTGGCCTTTACCTGGACCGCCTTCGACCCGCATAATCGCGGGCACACCCTTCGCAGGATTTCGATCACCCACATCGGAATGCGTCGCGCAGTTTTGAATTACCGACCAGCGGGATTCGTCGCCGTTTGCGTCCCGTTCGTTGCACTGCAGCGCGACGTCCGCCATCGTGGAAACGGGTTCCCGGTCGCCCATATTGCGTAACCAGGCCACGTTGTCGCGGTTGCCGAGTTCCGCGTAGACTTCGGGCGGTACGCGCACGCCGTTCACCGGCGGTACGATATAAACGCCGACCCAGGATAAAAAATACACGGAGCGGGGATCGAAGCGGGCCGAGTAGCTAACATCGGGCAACGGGGCGGGTAACGGAAAATAGTTGCAACCGTTCAAGTCCAGCTTTTGATTTTCGACTTCCACGCCCTGCCAGTGCGGCCGCATATCGTTGGAATAGAGGTGCGGCCCCCAATCGACGGGCGTGTCCAAAACCGGATAAGGATTTCTGCCGCGCAGGGCGATGTATTGTAAAACATCGCCCGGGGTTCTGCCGGACGGATGTCGCACGCTTAGAAAACGTACGGCGATTTCGTATTCTTGATTCTGTTTTCCGGTCGGCCTGACGCGCAGGACTTCGCAATCGAGCTCGAAGGCTTCGCGGATGCCCGGAAAATCGAGGGACAGTTCGAGCAGATCGCCGACTTCAGTTCGGCCTGTGTGCGCAAATAATAGTCCGCCGGCGCTCAGGTTTATGCAGTTCGCAAAGCCGCTTTCGCCGTCACGTTTGTTTAAAGGCAGCCGCGCGCGTACGCGATTGGATTTTCGTCGCTCGGACACAGTGGATAGATCTTGACGCCAGTTGAAAGCGGGTCAAGAGTAAATTCCCCATGCAGGCCTACGACGTAATTATATGCGGCGGCGGTCTTGCCGGACTGAGTCTGGCAAGGCAGTTACGGCGCGCGTCGTCCGACTTACGAATCGCTGTCATAGAAAAGTCAAGCTTTCCGTCCGATTCGCGAAAACCCGAAGTAGGCGAATCCACGGTAGAAGGTGCCGCGCATTATCTCGGACAAAAACTGGGCCTGCACGAGTACCTGTCGAAGACGCATCTGATGAAAAACGGTCCGCGTTTTTTTTGCGGCAATGCTCGCGCCCCGTTGATCTCGCGAAACGAAATTGGTTCGAAGGGTTTCCCGCGCTTGCCTTCTTATCAGCTCGATCGAGACGTGCTTGCGGAGCGCCTCAGTCTGCTGAACCAGGAAAGCGATATAGCCATGCACAACGGTTACGTCGTTCGCGAGATTGAAATCGACGGAAGCTCAATGCACCGCGTTTTCGCGGAAGGAAGCATGGGTCGGGGGGAGCTGCGCGTCCGGGCGAAATGGGTGGTCGACGCTCTGGGGCGGCGGAGATTTTTGCAGCATCGTTTCGGGTTCACCAGGAACAATCGGCACCGAATCGCGGCCGCCTGGTTGCACCTCGCGGAGACGCTCGACGTAAACGAATTCGTTTCCCCTTCGGAGTGGCATACACGCGATCCCGACGGACTTCGTTCCCGATCGACCTGCTTCTTCGTCGGGCGCGGATACTGGGTATGGCTGATCGTGCTGGGCTCCGGCCGGACGAGTATTGGCGTGGTGGCCGAACGAAATACGATCGACTATCGCGAGTTGTTAACGCTGGAGAATTTGCAGCTCTGGCTGCGAAAACGAGAACCGGTGCTTGCGGAGCAGCTGGAGCATAAGGAGGTACTGGATTTTCGAGCGCTGCCGGACCTCAGTTATTCGTCGCGTCGAGTCATATCCGCGGATCGATGGGCCTGCGTCGGAGACGCGGGGGTATTTCTCGACCCGCTCTACAGTCCTGGAATCGATATGATCGGCCTGGGGAATTCGATGGTCGCCGATCTGATTGTTAAGGATTGCCGGTCGGCCGGAGTCCAGGACGCTCAGATCGAAGAATACAATTCGTTTTATTTGAACACGACGCGTACCTATCTGAAAACCTTTCGCACGAACTACCCGGTCTTCGGTAATCCATACGTATTTATGGCGAAGCTGTACTGGGACACTTTGTTGTACTGGATCTTTTTCGCGCCGATTCAGATTTACGACGTTTTTAAGAACGTTCCAGCATGCAAAGACGCCGCCCGAAAGTACGCGCTTCTCGAATCGAGAATGCAGGCTTTGTTCCGGTTCTGGTCCGAACGGTGCAATAGGGTCGCTCCCGACTATACGCCCTATCCGCCCGCGCCGTCCTCGATACTGACGGAAACCCACGTGGAACTGGATCGCGAACGCACGCCCGCCGAGGCGGCCGAATATATTCAAAACCGACTCTCGCTGGCCGAAGCTGCAGCGTGCGCGATCATTGTGCGAGCGTCGGCCGATCTGGCAACCCACAGGCTGGAAGAGATTCGTCAGGCCGAAGGCCTGAATCCCTATCGGATCGGGCTCGATGCGGACGCATGGCGTCAGCGCGGTTTTTTCGAACCTCACGTCCGCGACTATTCGCATATGGAAATGGAGTTGAAGTATTATTATGGAGAAATGAGCGCCGCGCAATATGGCACAGTTCGAAAACTACTCGCCCTGAAGAGCGCGGCCGGTGGATCGATTTGAATCCAACGGAGTCGGAAGACGTACGCGAAAGATTCGCCCGAGACTTCGGGCGGTACTATTATCATCCGCCACGGGCTGTCGTTCCGGTCCGCAACGCTGCCGATTTTGAAGCGGGGCTGGTTGCAGCCCGCGAGGCCGGGCTGCCGTACAGAATTCGCGGCGCCGGTCATAGTTCCGGCGGCCAGACCCTTGCGCGGGACGGACTCATTCTTTCGAATTTCTCGCCGCGTTTGCGACCGGCGTTTCCCGACAGCGATCGCGTGAAAATCGATAGCAGGTCGGATTGGTACTCTCTGGAGAAGAGGCTCAATTTTAAAGGCCGCGCCGTGCCGGTCCTGACCGACTATCTGCATCTGAGCGTTGGCGGTACGCTTTCTGTCGGCGGCATCGGCGTGGACTCGATTCGGCGCGGTTGTCAGCTGGATCATATTCTCGAGGCCACGGTTCGGGACGGTCGCGGCGAAAGCCGGCTGTGTTCTCGCGACGCGAATTCGGAATTATTTTCTTTCGCTCTGGGCGGTCTCGGACAGGCCGGACTGATTGAAAACGTGACGATACAAACCTGCCATCATGAACCGGAGACGAAGGTGCTGTCGGTCACCCACCAAAGCGTGCATGAATTTCTGGAAATATTCGAAACGATCGCCGATTGCGCTGTCGCGTCATATAACGCTTTCTATACCGGCGGTTCGATGGTGTCGGAACTGGGCTTCTTCTCGGAAAGCTCTGCGGCCGCGTGCGAAACCCGGCTGCGCGAAACTGGTTATGGGCGCAATCGGATTCTGCGTTCGAGCTTACGCGACTCGCCGTTTCACTTTCACCGCCGGCGAAAGCAGTGGTTGCGCGCGTTTCCGAATCACTTCCGCCTCTGGACCGATTATATTTTCGATTATGCCGGGCTGCGGAAATTCACGCACATGCTCTTCGATCGCGGATCAAAGATCGATTTTATCAAAGCGATGTACTTCTTGGTCGTATCGCGGCCGGAAAACGCGGTCGATTTTCCATTCTTTCCTGTTCGCCCGGGCCAAACAGGCTACAGCGTCGGGTTGTACGGTATGGTTCATCAGGACCGACTTCTGGAGCTGTCGGCGGCTTTGTCCGAACTGAGAACGCTTCAAGAGCTGGCGCTCGAGAACGGGGGGCGGCCGTATCGACACGGGCGTTTCGAAAGCGATGGGCCTGCTATGCGGAAATTGTTCGGATCAGATCTGGATCGACTGCGTGCGATACGCGAAAGCGGGGGCCTGGACTTTCACTCCGATTCTAGTTTCTAACTGCAGCGGCTTATTCAGCGTCCTGCGTTCAGCCTTCCGCTTGTTCCATCAGCTTCACGTTATACTGACAGTACTCGAGCCAGCCCATGCGCTCGGCGCGCGTACGTGAAATGACCAGCTGCGGCAGCCACTTCGGTCGCGCCGGCACCGTATGCAGCTTCCAGCCGATTTCCGACAATAGATGGCTGCCTTTCGCGGAATTGCATTTTCGGCAGGCGGTCGTTACGTTTTGCCAGGAGTTGAAATCGAAATTGGGCTGCGATCCGTTCAGCTTTCGCCAGCGAGATCGCGGAATCACGTGATCGATGGTCAACTCCGCCGGCGCAAATTGTTTGCGACAGTATGCGCAGGCGTAGCCGTCACGGTGCATAATATTCCATTTGTTCAGCGAAATATCGCGACGCGGGATCTTGTTATACCCGATGCGCGCGATAATACGTGGTACTCGCAGGCTGATTGAAGGAGACCTGAGCCGGCGCTCGCTTTCCTGAACGGCGATGGCAGAGTTTCGAAAAATGTCGAGGACCGCTTTACGTACAGTGCAGATCTCGATGGGAATCATGCCGGCGTTCAGCACCAGCACCGACTGACTGAGTATGTCTCCATTCGGAACCATAGCACCCTCCTTCTCGAATCGTCCGCGGCGATGACCGCCGGAGACGATTCGAAGACCCAATCCAGAAGAGCGCGCCTGCAGTCGGCCCTTACAGCCGACAGTCAGGGATTCCGCCGGATCAGGCGTCCGTCATGATCGCCACGTCCCTGACGCGGTCGTCCCCACCCAGGTTGACCAGCTTCACACCCACTGTCGCGCGGCCGATCTGCGAGATATCTTTGGACTGCATGCGGATGGCCATACCGCTGTTGGCGATGATCATGATATCGTCGTCGTCTCTCACGCTGCACACGCGAACGGCCGGCCCGTTTTTGTCCGTGATCTTCATGTAGGTCATGCCTTTGCCGCCGCGACCCTTCGCCGTGAAATTGGACCAGGTGACCCGTTTACCGAAGCCGCGCTCGGAAATCACCAGCAGCGAGGTCTTCGGCGCGACCACATCCATACCGACGATCGAGTCGTTCTTTTCGAGCCGCATGCCGATGATACCCGAGGCGTTGCGGCCCTGGCTGCGCATTTTGGCCAGGTTCGTGCGCAGTGCATTGCCCATGCGGCTGCCGATGAGAATATCGTCTTTCGGGCCGACCAGGCGCACATCAATCAGTTCGTCTTCTTTGCGCAGGTTCAGGGCGATGATGCCGCCTTTGCGCGCCGATTGAAAGACCGATAGATCGCATTTTTTCAGAATGCCTTCGCCGGTAATCATGACGAGCGCGCGTTCGCTGTCGAAATCGCGAGTGGCAGCCAGCGCCGTAATCTGCTCTTCGTTCGCGAGATTGATCAGCGCCTTCAGCGATTTACCGCGCGATTCGCGGCTCGCTTCCGGCAGCTCGTGCACGCGCATATTGAAGACTTTGCCTTTGTTGCTGAACAGCAATAGATTATCGTGGGTCGAGGCCACCAGCATGCGCTTCGTATGATCTTCGCGTTTGTTGGTGGAGCCTTTCGCGCCCCGCCCTCCGCGTTTTTGCCGGCGAAAGGTGTCAAGCGGCATACGTTTGACGAAGCCGTCTTCGGAGAGCATGATCACGCAGCTCTCGTCGGCGATCAGATCCATGACCTCGAAGTTGGTCGTATCGACCGAGCTGTAATCGACGTTGGTTACGCGTTTCGCCGGGTATTGTTTGCCGACGGCGTCCAGTTCCTCGGAGACGATCGTATACTGGCGGCCTTCGTTCTTGAGAATATCTTTGAAGTCTTTGATCTTGGCTTTGAGTTCTTTTAACTCTTCGATGATCTTCGCCGACTCGAGGGACGTGAGCTTCTGCAGACGCATGTCCAGGATCGCGTTCGCCTGGATCTCGGAAAGCTTAAAGCGTTTGATTAACTTCTGGCGGGCTTCGTCTACGGTCTTCGACGCGCGAATGATTTTGATCACCTCGTCGATGAAATCGAGGGCGATCTTCAGGCCTTCCAGAATATGAGCGCGCTTTTCGGCCTGGTTCAATTCGAACTGGGTCCGGCGCACGACGACTTCGCGGCGGTGTTTAATGTACTCGACGAGAATCTCTTTGAGATTCAGAACCCTGGGCTGTCCGTCGACCAGGGCCAGCATATTGATGCCGTAGCTGGTTTGCAGCTGGGTTTGCTTGTACAGCTGGTTCAGGATGACCTGCGTGTTCACGTCCTTCTTGCATTCGATTTCGACGCGAATGCCGGTCATATCCGAGAGATCGCGAATATCGGCGATGCCTTCGATGACCTTGTTGGAAATCAGATCCCCGATCTTTTCGAGCATCGTCTTTTTGTTCACCTGATAGGGGATTTCGGTGATGACGATCATGTCCCGGCCGCGGGATCCCTTTTCTATGTCGATCTTCGCGCGAATGCGTAAAGAGCCGCGGCCGGTGTGGTACGCGGATTTGATGCCTTCGCCGCCGATGATGATGCCGCCGGTCGGGAAGTCCGGCGCGGGAATGAATTTCATGAGCTGGTCGATGCTCATCTTCGGATTCTTGATCAGCGCGGAAGTGGCGGAAATGACTTCGAGCAAATTGTGCGGCGGAATATTCGTCGCCATGCCGACCGCGATGCCGCTGCCGCCGTTGACCAGCAGGTTCGGAAACGCCGAGGGCAATACTTTTGGTTCGTTCTTGGTTGCGTCGAAATTCGGGGTGAAGTCGACCGTGCCTTTGTCGATGTCGCGCAGCATCTCTTCGGCGACTTTCGTCAGACGCGCTTCCGTATAACGATAGGCCGCGGGCCGGTCGCCGTCGATCGAACCGAAGTTGCCCTGGCCGTCGATCAACTCGACGCGCATGGACCAGGGCTGCGCCATGCGAACCAGTGTGTCGTAGATGGCGGTATCGCCGTGGGGGTGAAAATTACCGATGACCTCGCCGACGATTTTAGCGCATTTCACATAAGCGCGGTCGCTGCGCCAGGCGCGATCGTGCATCGCGTAGAGGATGCGCCGGTGGACCGGCTTGAGGCCGTCGCGAACGTCGGGCAGGGCGCGACCCACGATTACGCTCATCGCGTAATCGAGGTACGCCTCTTTCATCTGGTCCTGGATTTCGACCGGCATGATGCGCTGGCCCTTCTGGAGGGCCTGCTGCAGGTCGGTGCGGATGATTTCGTTTAAGTGACTGTCGTCGATTTTCTTCTTCTTGCCGGCGCTGCTGGAGCTCTTTGCGGAAGATTTCGTGGTTTTCTTTTTCTTGGCCATGTGCGATGCTGATGCGGCGATTTTATGTCTTATTGCCGCGTATTATCCAGCGTCCGGTCAGAATTGTCTGGCGGCAACCGATAAATGGCCGGGTTTGGGCCTGGACCCCCGGGTCGTGAATGCAAAAAAACAGGTACCATACTGCCGGACTTCGGCTTGCCCGCGATGCGGCGGAGCCCGAAATCGGCCTATGCATTTTCAAAACGACCTTCTGTCTCCCGCCCTCCGGCGCTCGCTCCGCCTGCTGGGCTGTCTGATGCTGATCTCGGGCCTGGCGTTGACACCGGCCTGCGGGAATAGCAGCAGCGCTCAGCCGGCCGCCGACGCTTCGCAAACCACCGCAACGGGTCCCCGGGTCGCTCTGCTGGAAATCAGCGGAATGACCTGCCACGGCTGCGCCTCGGGCGTGCAGGAAAGCCTCAGCAAATTGCCGGGGGTCGTCGAAGCGGTCGTGAACCAGGAAGAGAAGACGGCGAGGGTGACCCTGAGCGAAGACAGCGCCACGGGCGAAGCCGAGCTCCGGGCCGCCGTCGACACAAAGGGTTACAAAGTCACCGATTGCACCTGGGATTCCTGATTTGAATCCGGGGCGAGCGGGATTTTATGTGCTGCTGGCCCTCTCTGTGCTGGCTTTCGCCATCGCGTTTCGAAGGCCGGCCCTGCCGGTTGCCAGAGCGGTCGATGCGCCCCTCGATCGATTCTCGGGCCAGCGCGCGCTCGTGCATATCCGGGCGATCGCCGGAGAGCCGCGACCGACCGGTTCCCCGGCTCTGGCCCGGGCCCGCGAATACCTGATCGGCGCGCTTCGCGATATCTCGCCGCGCTTTCAGCTGGAAGTGCAGGAAGCTCTGGTTGTGGAGTCCTTTGTTCCAGGCATTGCGAGCGCCACCCGTATTAAGAATATCGTCGCGCGGCTGCCGGGCACCGACTCCACGCGCACGCTCCTGCTGCTCGCGCACTACGACAGCGTGGTCAACGCGCCCGGCGCGAACGACGACGGCGCCGGCGTGGGAGTCGCGCTGGAACTCGCGCGGGCCCTGCACGCGCGCGGGGAGCATCGCAACGATATTGTGCTGCTCTTGACCGACGGCGAAGAGCGCGGGATGCTCGGCGCGCGAGCGTACTACCAGCAACATCCCAGGGGCCAGGAGCCTCTCGTGGTTTTCAATTTCGAGGCCCGGGGCAATTCGGGGCTCGCGCTTCTGTTTCAAACCGGCCCGGACAGCGAATGGCTGGTTCGGGATTTCGCGCGCTTCGCGCCGACCCCCGCCGCGAGCTCTGTTTCGCAGGAGTTGTTTCGTATCCTGCCGTACGGCACCGACTTTTCAGTTTTCGCGAAGGGCCAGCAGCCGGGCCTGAATTTCGCCTATATCAATAATACCATCTATTATCACTCTGCTTTCGATACGCCCGAGACCGTTGATGTGCGCAGCCTGCAACACCACGGCGATAACGTGCTGGAGCTATTGACCGCGCTGGCGCAGCAGGACCTCCGCGAGCTTTTAAAGGCCGCCGGCGACGGTGCCCGCTCGCCCACGTACTTTCTTATGGCAGACCGACTGCTGGTCTACGGAGCGCACTGGAACAGCGCGTTGCTCGCGCTCGCCTGGTTGCTCTATCTATTCGTCTTCGCCGGCGTGATACGGCGGGCGCGGCCCGCAAGTCTGCTCTGGCAAACAGCCGCTCCGTTGATTGTCGGTCTGGCTTCGGCACTCTTCGTCTGGCTGCTCTGGCGTGGAGTCGTGCTGGCGCTGTATCCCGATTTGCTTGCCATTCTTCCGACCGGAGAAACCTATCGCGCGGCCTTCTTAAAATCGGGCCTGCAGTGCGCCGGTCTGGCGTTCGGGCTCTGTCTGTACATGCGCGCCTTTATCGGCGAACGACAGAAGCCGGCCGTAGTCATGGCGGGAGCGCTCGCCTTCTGGCTGCTGGTCGCCACGGCCTGCGTGGCCTACGCTCCTGGAGCCGCGTATCTGTTTTTGTGGCCGACCTTGCTCACCTTACCCGGCTGCGCTCTCGTTATCGCCCGACGCGGCGATTCGTCTCTGCATGCGGGCGATCTGCCGGTGCTCGCAATGGTTTTGCCGGCGCTTGCCCTGTTGCTGGCGCCGATTGTGCGTTTTTTGTTTTACGGTTTGCTCACGACGACCGCGCAGCCGGCGGCGATGTTGCTGTACGCGCCCTGGCTCTTCTTTCTCGCATTGCCCCTGGCGGCGCCGAGCGCGCGTCCGGTGCGGCGATGGCTTCTGGCGGTGCTGACGATCTGCGCACTCATCGGCATGCTCGGCGGAGCGCGAGCGGCCGCTTTCGGAATCGAGCAACCGCGGCCGAACAGCCTGTTTTATGTATACGATGCTTCGCGCGAACGGCTGGCGCGATTCTCGTGCGACGCGCGCCTGGACCCGTGGACGCGGGCCGCCGTACGCCGGCCGGAAGCGCGGACGGCATCGCCTGACGCAGACGTCGATGCACCAGCGGCTTTGGATCAGGAAACATCGCCGGCAATGAGCGACAGCGTCGACTCGCCGGCCCTCGGGGACTTTTTGCCGGTCTTGAACGCCTGTCTGCCGGGGCTGCACCGACCGGCTTCGGCGGCGCTCGAAGCGCAGACCTGGCGTGATGCGGGCGTTCGGGGGCCGCAGGCCGAATTGCTGCGCTCGGAAGTCCGCGAGAACGGTGACCGCGAGCTGAGCCTGCGCATTCGTTCGCGCCGCGGTGCGCCGCAGGTGTACGCGTTTTTTAGGCATTCCGGGGAGATCCGCGAGCTCCGGGTCGATGGGGAAGCGTTGCCCGAATCCCGGCTGCGCGTAAGCCGTTCGGCCGGCGGCTCGATGCTGCGGGGTCTCCTGCGTCGCGTACTGGGCGGCGCTTTCGATCTAAATGACTGGAGCGGGGTCATGCTTGCGTCCTCCGGAAAGTCGAGCTTTCTCCTGAGCTTCGTGCTGAGCCCCGGCGCTTCCGAAGATGCAGCGGCCGCCGTGCAGCTGCGGCTCGTCGATCATACGAACGGCCTGCGCGGCGTTCCCGGCGATCATTCCCTGCACCAGGCTCGCGCACCGGATTTCGTTCCCGGCGGGCGTTTTCCGTTCAGCGACGGGGTATTCGTCGTCGAAGACTATCGCTTCTGATCCGCGGTCTTGCGGCCCTGACTGCGAATGCCCAGGATGCTGCCGGCCGCGATCAAAAGAGCGCCCAGGGCCATCTCCGGTCGGATCGTTTCGCCGAGAAAGAGGTACGAAAAACTGAGTGAGATCGGCAGGTACAGATAGTAGACCGTGCTGGTCGTCATCGGCTGGAGCGCGGTCGTGACGCGAACCCACAGGCCGTGTCCGATCACGGTGCAGAATATCGTGAGATAGATCAGCCACCACCAGTCGCCGGGGGGCAGCCCGCGAAAGTCGACGAAAGAGATGCCGACCAGAAAAATCGGGAGGGCGAAGGCGAATTGCCCGGTGGCGCGTACGCCAGGTCCGATGTGACGAAAGCGCCGGTGCAGGATCGGCAGGCACGCGAAACAGAAGGCGCTGCCGGCTCCGAGCAGCAGGCCGTGCACAATCTGGTTTTCCGCGCTGAATTCGGGCACGAGCAACAGGCTGCCCGCGATACAGAGCAGAACCGCGAAAATGTCCACGGCGCTCAGCGGCGTGCGGTCGACCACCGCGCTCAGCAGGATCAAAAACGCACCGTAGCCCGCCAGCCCGATGGCCCCGATCGACGCGGAAGCGATCTTGATGCTGAAAAAGTACAGCAGCCAGTGCACGCCGAAGCTGACGCCGATCGCCGTAAGGCCAAGCCAATCCCGGCGGGCGAGTCCTTTCAAATCGGAGCCCCGCACGAAGAGCAAGCGCAGCAACAGGGTCGCCAGGACCAGGCGAAAGACGCCGATGGTAAAGGGGTTGGCCTGGATGAAACGAATGACGACGGGCACCGACGCCCAGAAAGTCAACGCGACGATCGCTTCGACGGAAATTCGCGCAACCGAAAGGCGCTGAGCGGGAGCTTCTGCGGTTCCGGTGGTCTGCATGTGCAACATGCTTCGCGAAGGGCTTCGCCGTGTAATCCGATATTCGCCAAAATGCGTCTTGACATGCAGGAAAATCGTACAGTATGCAGGGATCGTAGATGCCTTCGAATTTCGATATAGTTTCCGGCGCCGGACCGGACGAGCAGGCTGCCGCCGCAGGCGGTTCATCGGCAGCGAATGGTTCATCCAGCGACGGAAACGAAGACCATTTTCTCGGCCTGCAGGATCTGGACTCCTTTAAGCGCGAATTCATCGATGTGAATCGGGGCAAGCCCCTGTTCATGATTCGCTTTCAGAATCTCCAGAACATGGAGCTCCTGGATTTCATCGATTTATTGCGCGAACACGTGCACAGTATTCTGGACCTGTCGGGAGTGGAATTCGGCTTTCACTACATTGACGCGGAGCGCGCGCTGTTGATGGGCATCAGTCCGCTCCGGCGAATCGATGCGCGGAATTTTCCGAATATCGACAACGCCATCGGCCGTTTCCACGAACAGTGCCTGCGCAATAATACCTGCAGCTTCGATTTCGGCGTGGGCCGCACCCAGTGTAATTTCGTTTCGAATACTTCAGAAATCTACGACGTCATCGCCGAATCTTCTTCGCAAAACCTGCGCGACAATTTGATCCGCTGGAGCTGGACGGACTTCAATAAAGTCAACACCTACTTCTCAGGCGACGCCCAGGAGGCGGTTATTCAGCCGACGGTCTTCTTCGATCAGCGCACGAAAACCTTTAATGTAAAGGGCGGCGAAGTCTTCGTCGGCGGCGGTCTGTACGACGGTTATCACCAGCTGATCAGTGACATCCCCGCCGGACAGGACCAGGAACGCATCGAGCTTTTGATTTTCGAGAAGCTGATCATCGCCTGCGAAAAAATACCTGGCGTTTTGAAATTCAATATCTCGCCGCAAACCCTGCTCGATACTTTTTCCAGCCACGACCGGGTCGTGCGGCTGACGCGATTGTTGCACGCCCGCGGTTTGAATCCGCAAAATGTGCGTTTCGAAATCGTCGAGAAGCCGTATACCGAAGAGCCCGGCAAGATTCTCAAAGAAGTGTGCCAGGATTTTTATAACTACGGCATCACTTTCGCCGCCGACGACTTCGGGGTGAAGAGCCAGAGTCATCAGGTGATTCTCGACCTGGGTTTGATGATCAAAGAATTCAAGCTGGATCCCATCAGCTTTAAGTTCAAAGCGGACGAAGACCGTACCAAATTTCTCGACAACCTGGCGTTCATCGCATATTGTAAAAGGCTCGCGGACAATCGGGAGGCGCTGATCACCGCCGAGGCCGTCGAGGACTACGACACTCTGTGCTTCCTGATGGAGCACCACATCCACCAGTACCAGGCCAATATGTTCTGCGGCAAGATGACGGTGGTCGACTACGGCAACGAATTCGAAAACATGCGCGGTCTCTCCGAAGACGCCGCTATGAAGATCTTTTCCGATCCCGAGCTGGCCGCCAGGCAGCGGGACTCCGGGAATATCTTTTTCCTGGCCCGCGAACTGGGTATGCTCTGAACCGGGTCTGAAAACCTCAAAAACTAGGGTATTTTCCGTCCGGAATGTCAAAAATTGACTCCCGGGGCGTGAAATCTGAGATTCGGCCAATCCTGCTTTAAATAAGTCTTGACATCCCGTCAGTTTCGGGATTTTTTAAACCTCAGAGCTATCATGGACAAACTATGCCAGCAGTAAAATCCACATCAAAAAAGACCCAATCAAAAGCAAAGCCTCAGGCGAAATCGAAGAAAGAGGAGAGCAAAGAAGAGTACTCCGTTGGGGAATACGTGGTCTATCCCATGCACGGAGTGGGCAAGATTAACGCCATCCAGAAACAAACCATTCTGGGGAAACGCAAACAGTGCTACGTCCTGGAAATCGCCAGTAACAAGATGAAGGTGATGGTGCCCGTCGAAAACGCCGAAATGATCGGCATTCGCGCCATTATTAAGAAGAAGGACGTCAAGAAGGTTCTGGAACTGCTGAAGAAGGACGAAGTCGACACCGAAGAGGACTGGAAGATCCGTTATCAAAACAATATGAATAAGATTAAGTCAGGGGATATCTATTCCGTGGCTGAGGTTTGCCGAAATCTGTACAAACGCGCCAAAGACAAAGAGCTTTCGTTAATGGAACGCAGGCTCTATGAGTCGGCGTACAATCTCATTTCCAATGAGATTGCGTTGACTCGCGAAGTCAGCGTCGAAGAAGCCGGCAACCTGATCTCAGAAGTATTGGCCTGATTTCCTTTCAGCGCTCTTTCTTTTATTCAGAGTCGAACGAGTCCCGGCGGTCGTGCGGTCTTGCCGCGTAACGAAACTGCTGCTCGGGCTGAAATGTCGATAGCTCAATATACATACATGGATTTGAGCTATGAAACCAGTATACAAAGTCCTTGTTGCGCTACCGGTCGGATTGCTCGTGTTTTACGCCGCGATCGCCGGACAAACGCAACCGGATTATATTCAAGCCGCCATAATCGGAGGAGCAGCCCTGCTCCTCAGCGCCCTGACGGTCTTCTTTGACCGAATCTTTAGATTAAACGGCGAAACCTTATTCTGCATCTCGATCGGCGCTTTTCTCGGTCTGATCGCAGGATCCTATCTTCAGCAAATCGTCAGTTCTTTTGCGCTGAACCTGTCCGGTTTAACGCAGCTCGTATACCTCGTGCCGGTCGTTTTTTTCGGTTACGTCGGTTCCCTGTTCGCTCGCTCTCCGGGATTAAAAATCTTCGGCGGCGGCGGTCACGCTATGAAGGACGAGGAAAACTACGGCAGCACCGCAAAGCTGCTGGATACCTCCGTCATCATCGATGGTCGTATTCTCGACATCGCCGAAACGAAATTTGTATCGGGACCGTTTATTATCCCGAATTTCGTTTTGCGTGAAATCCAGCTAATCAGCGATTCAGCCGATCCGATCAAACGCAATCGCGGCCGTCGCGGCTTAGAGATGCTGAATAAGCTCCAGCAGCGCACTGACATCGTCGTGAAGATCAGCTATCTGGACTACACCGACACCCGCGAAGTCGATGCGAAGCTGGTGAAGGCCGCGATCGAAACCGGCGCGCAGCTGGTGACGAACGACTTCAACCTGAATAAAGTCGCCGAATTGCAGGGCGTCGAAGTTTTGAACCTCAACAGCCTGACGAACGCGCTGAAACCGGTCGTTTTGCCCGGCGAAGATATTCTGATCGATATCATCAAAGAGGGCAAAGACGAAAACCAGGGCATCGGCTATCTTGAAGACGGCACGATGGTCGTCGTCGAAAACGGCGGCCAGATGCAGGGCAAAACCGTAAAGGTCAACGTCACGTCGATCATTCAGACCGCGGCCGGTAAGATGATCTTCACCCGCGCCCAGGGCGTCGTGGAAAGCGACGATGATCAGGGCGGCGGCTCAGGCGGCGGCCAGAACGAAGGCGGCCGTCGTCGTCGGCGTCGCGGCGGCGGAGGAAATCGCAACGACGATCGCGATCGCGGCGACCGTGGAGATCGCGGCGGCGATCGCAACAACGAACGCTCCGAGCGCAATGATCGCGGCAACGACCGCGACGACAGCGGTTCCTCTTCGGATAACTCCGGCGAACGCGAATCCGTTGGCGGCGGCGGGGGTCGCCGCCGGCGCTAAGTCTTTCGCGAAACCAGGCCCGGGAATCCGGTCCGGCGATTGTCGGTGCCGGCTTCCCAGGCGAAGACGCCACGGCGCGGGAACCCCTCATCGGTTTCAGAGTCGTGGCGTTTTCTATTGGCGATCTTCGCGCATGCCACTCCGATGAAACCCACCACGACTCTCGCTTCCACCGTCACGCCGGACGGCGCGACCATCGAGCTGCAAGAACACGACGGCCAGTTCTATCTGCGCATCAACGGAACGGCTCTCATGAGTACGACCGCGAACGCCTCGGAACAGGAAATGGCGGTGCTGGCCTGCGCGGGTCTCAGCGAGCGAAAAAACGATCCGGCCCGGATTCTAATCGGGGGCCTGGGATTCGGATTCAGTTTGCGACGGGTGCTGGAGCTCGTCGGTCCGGACGCTTCCGTGGAAGTCGTGGAGTTGCTTCCGGAAATCGCCGAGTGGAATCGCACGTTTCTGGCGCGCGTCAACGGAGCGCTGCTGGAAGACGCGCGCGTCAGACTGATTCACGGCGATGTTTACGATACATTCAAGAGTGCGGGTAGCGGCCCCCGCTATGATGCCATACTCCTCGATGTGGATAACAGCCCTGATCCCCTGGTCCAGAACCGGAACGGGCGCATCTATTCGTACTCCGGACTCGGCATGATCAAGGCGGCCCTCGCGCCCGGCGGGCGAGTCGTATTCTGGTCCGGCAATTCGGATCGCGGCTTTGAAAGCGAATTACGCCAGGTGTTCGCGCAAAGCGAGAGCGTTCCGGTCAGAGCTTATCCGAAAGCGAAGCGCTTCGCCCATACTCTGTTCGTGGCGTATCGAAACTGAAGGGGTTGCCGTCGTCGGATCGGTGTTAATCGAGATAAGCGCGCACGGCGATCCCGAATTCGACCTGGCCTGGCGTTTCCGCTTTTGTTTTGGGTGGAAAACTCCGGTCGAATTCGGCGACTTTGTCCTGGTCCACCTCGAAGATCGAACTGATCTGCAGTTTTCGCGGAACAGAGTTTTTCGATAGCAGGCCGTCTTTGAGTTCCAGAATGAGCTGTCCGAAGGGGTAGCGTCCTTCCGCGTCGCTTACCAGATAGTCTCGCGAACTCACAAAACCGTATTTGACGTAATTCCTGGGATGTCCAAGGATTGCGATCGCATTCACGTCGTTGCCGCGCGCAACTTCGATGCTGTGACGAATTAACGCCGGTCCCACGCCCTTTCCCTGATAATCGGGATGTACGCAAACTGGTCCGAAGGTGATCGTCGCTATCTTTTCGCCTTCTGCGTCGATCAAATGCGATCGCGTGAACATGATATTGCCGACGAGCTTGCCGTCCACTTCCGCGACGAAAGCCATCTCCGGAATAAAGTCGTCATGATCGCGCATGATATGCACCAGGTAGTGTTCGTCGCAGCCGGGAAAATATAGATTCCAGAAGGCCTCGCGCGTTAATTCTTCGACCGTGCGATAGTCTGCGGGTTGTTCGTTGCGGATTTTGATATTCATAAAATGGAAACGAGGATGCGATCACTCTTTCAGGATGCTGAGCGAATGCACAGCTCAGCGAGGCGGCCGGGAGCGGCTTTCGTCCGGATCGACCCGGTAAGCGGATAGATCCACGGCTTCGAAAGCTTTACCGGGAATCTGTTTCAATTCTCGCAGCACGCGATTATTCCAGCGTTCATCCGGCGCTCCGCTGATAAACCAGTTCGAGCCGTTGTCTGCCAGGATCAAGCCGTAGCGCTGCATGGCGACCAGTATTACCCGGACTTCGGGAGAGAAGCCACTGGGGTCGAAATCGTGTTTGAGTCGAAAGCGCTGGCCCATGGGCGGTACGTTGGGATCCTTAATGCGCGAAGCGTAATGTCGGGCGGGCCACACGTAAGCCCGCTGCGTGCGCTGCGCGGTAAAGCGAACCGCATGTTCGATCGCGCCGGCCGCGACTTCTTCATAGCGCACCAGGCCGGGAAAAATCGGCAGGCCGGCCGCATCCGCCGAAGTCCAGGTATCCGGCCGTAGTCGGTGACTGCGCAGATCGAATTGCGCTCCGGAACCCGCGCGCCAGCGCCGCCCGCCGTCTTCAGGATACGCCGCGAACAGTTCGAAGAGCCTGCAGTCCGATTGGCGGATCGAAATAATATGCCGGTCGCCAGTTGATGCGGGGCCGCCTTCGATTAGAGGGTTATCCGGAATCGGATACGGACCCGGGTCGCTTTCGGATCCATACTGGAAGCGAACGGGGCGTAACGGCGTCGCATCATCTACGAATTGATAAGGAATACCGATGGGTGCGCCCTTCCAGGTGCCCGATCCAAAATCGGGATGCAATCGCGTGTTCGCGCCGATGCTTCGAATATAGGCGGCCGATTTTTTGTGAACCGGAGCTCGATCAATGCGCGTATTCCAGATGTCTCCGGCGGGGAAAATCGGACAATCATTGATCACCGGTTGAACGCCACGACTCTGTGAAGCCAGGCCCGCGCAAGCCGTTCCGCTTGCGGCGACCAGTGTCATACAGAACATCGCCTGAACCCTTCGGGATCGGATTGCTTTTCTGAGCATCGTAAAATGAGAGTTTGAAGTCATTGCGGATTCCCCTGCCTGGATTATCCGACGCCGGGCCGTTAGCGTTTGCCTGTCTTTTTTTTCCGGACTGCAGGCGCTTTCTTTTTTGCGCTGCGCTTCGTAAGCTTTTTCGTCGCTTTCTTCCGCCTGGTGCCCGCCTTCTTTTTCGGAGCGGACATTTCGTAGCCCGCGGCGACAATTTCGCGAACTTTTTTCCAGGGAACGCGACCCACATCCAGTCGAATGCCCACCCAGCCTTTTGGGCCCATATAGGGCGGTCTGAAGTATCGCTGCGGATCCTTTTCGACCATTTGTTCCTGGGCAAGCGGCGGCGCTTTGACCCACACCGCCTGATGCCCGCTGCCGTGATGGTCATTGTCGCTGATTGCGAACATTGTGCCGTCCTCCACGCGGAAGGTGCATTCGCCCCATGCCTCTTGTTCGTACGCGTTAGGGAAGCTCAGGCAGAGTTCGCGCAGCTTCGCCAGGATTTCGCTATCTGGATTGAATTTCCGCGGGTGAGCCATGCGGGTTTTTCAATCCGCGCTCCGGATCCGTCGACAGAAAAACGGCGAGGACTGGAAAACCGGAGCTTCGCCAGGGACCGCTGGAGACCGTTATTGAATTCGGCGAATGCGATGGTTGCCCTGGTCACCCACGTACAGACTGAGGCCATCGGTGGTAATCCCGCGTGGGCCCGCGAACTGCGCGGATCCGCCGGACCCATCCTGAAAGCCAGATGTGCTGCCGGCCACGGTACTCACCACATTCGTGGCGATGTCGATTCGGCGAATGCGGTTATTGTTCAGATCCGCGACGTAGAGGCTGGTTCCGTCCGTGGTAATTCCCATGGGGGTGGAAAATTGCGCGGTCGCCCCGGGGCCGTCCTGGAAACCGGAAGCACCCCCGGCAATCGTCGTCACGGTTGCGGTGGCGATGTCGATCTTTCGGATTCGGTTATTGACTGTGTCGCTCACGAAGAGACTCATACCGTCTGTCGTCAGGTAATTCGGATTATCGAACTGGGCCACGGCGCCCACACCGTCGGTAGTGCCCGGCGCGCCGTTGCCGGCCAGAGTCGTGACGTTCGCCGTAGCGATGTTGATGACTCGAATTCGATGATTGAACGCGTCCCCGACGTACATATTCGTTCCGTCCGAGGTGATCTCGCGGGGACGAAAGAATTGAGCGGCCACTCCGACGCCGTCGCTGAATCCGGGAGTGCCGCCGGCGAATGTACTGACATTCCCTGTTGCGATGTCGACGCGGCGAATACGATGATTATCTTCGTCGGCGACGTAGAGACTGCCGCCTTCGATCATAATCCCTGTGGGGTGGTTGAATTGCGCGGCTCCCGGGGCGCCGTCCATAAATCCGGCGGTCGAGCCCGCCACGGTCGTGACTGAGCCGGTCGAGATCTCGATTCTTCGCACGCGGACCCCGGAAACCTCTATGACGTACAGATAGATCCCGTCCGTGGTCATCCCGCCGGGCCCATTGAATTGTGCGCCCGCCCCTACGCCGTCCACCGAGGCGTTTGTTCCATTGCCTGCGACGGTAGTCACCTGTCCCGCGAGCGACAGCGCGCAGCCATGCAGGTGGCCGCCCAGCAAACCGGGGATGCAACCGCCGCCGCTGAGGGCCTGCAGCGTAATCCAGGGCACTGCCGAGCAGCCCCCGTCTTTAGGATCGCAGTAGTTTTCGAAATTCGTGCAGGCTTGCGCTGCGGCGAAGAGCGCCGCGACTAGAAGCAGTCGCCGCATTCCAGAGAAGAGATTTGAAGATAACATGGCCCAGAGGGCAGATATTGAAAGCCCATATCACTGGCAAGCGACATGCGCAGGTTTGCTAACAAATTTTGAATAATTTTGCTCGAGCGAGCCGGTCTGATTTCGCGCGGGGTCGACGGGCAGCGCAGGCCCTGTCGCCTGGAGGCGGGATCCCTTTCCCGGGCCGTGGATTGGCTGGCCGGCTATCGCGAGTTCCAGTCTCGACCAGCTGCTGTCGACCCTGGCATAAGGCGGCGTTCTTTGAACCGCGGCGCGTCGGATTGTGTCGTCGAACCCGCCGCCGGTTCCGGCCTACTGGATCTGACGCAGCCGGTTGTTGTTTGTATCGGATATAAACAGACTCTGTCCGTCCGACGTAATGCCGATTGGAAAATTAAACTGCGCGGCCGTACCGGTACCGTCCAGATAAGCGTTTGTGCCATCGCCGGCCAGGGTTGTGACCTCCAGATTCGCCGCATCGAATTTACGGATGCGATGATTCTGGCTGTCCGCGATGAATAGGTTTGAGCCATCGGTGGCTACGGCGTGGGGATTATTAAATTGCGCTGAGGTTCCAGTGCCGTCGAGAAAACCAGCAGTGCCGTCGCCGGCGATCGTGGTGACGACACTGGTTGCGATATTGATCTTTCGAATGCGACGGTTGTTCGTATCGGCAATAAAAAGATCAGTGCCGTCGGTCGTAAGCCCTTGAGGGCTATTCACCCGGGCGCCGGTGCCTGTGCCGTCCTGAAATCCAAGCGTACCATCGCCGGCAACAGTCGTAACAACGCCGGTGGCGATGACGATACGGCGTATTCGCTGGTTTCCTGAATCTGCGACAAACACAGAGCTGCCGTCGGTAGTCAGCCCGCCCGGGTTGTTGAATTGTGCGCCGATACCTGTGCCGTCCGTGAAGGCGGGCGTGCCGTCGCCGGCGAGCGTTGTGACGACTCCCGAGGCGATATCAATCTGTCGGATGCGATGGTTCGAGCTGTCGCCCACGAAGACACTGGTGCCATCGGTTGTGATCCCGGATGGAAAATTGAATTGCGCACCGGTTCCGGTGCCGTTCAAGAAGGCGGGCGTACCGTCTCCGGCCAGGGTCGTGACTACACCCGTGGCGATCACAATGCGGCGAATCCGATGATTGGATCGGTCCGCCAGAAACAGACTGGCGCCATCCGTGGTGATCCCGTACGCCAGATTGATCTGCGCGCCGGTTCCAGTGCCATCGAGGAAGGCTCCGGTTCCATCGCCTGCCAGAGTCGTTACGGTTCCGCTGATGGTTTGCGGACAACCCTGAATCTGTCCACCGAGCAAGCGCAGCACGCAGCCAGCGTCCGCTAAGTACAACAGAATAGCGCCGTCGGAGCACAGCGGATCGCTGTTCGTGCAATCCATATCAAAGACCTGGCACGAACTCCAGAGCAGCGGTACTGCGAGCAAATAAATCCAGCGACGACGCATTGCTTTGCACCTGCGAAAAGGGGCGAGCCCAAACCCTGGACAAACGAATATCGCGGTCTACTCTTTTTCGCGCGCCATTACAGGCGATTTTCACATATGATTGAGCGGCCCGGAGCCCGCGCCCAGGTTCGGAGCGTTCGCCATCGCTCCCTGCAGAAAGTCCCGGGCGTCTTCGATCGCGTTGAGCGTCGAGCGGCCGAGGGCCAGCCCCGCGGCGATGGCGGCGCTCAGGGTACAGCCCGTGCCGTGGGTATTGCGGGCGTTCAGGATCGGTCGTGTGGATTCGCGCAGTTCCCGGCCGTCGAAGAATACGTCGACGGCCTCTCCAGGGCGCTCGTCCGCCTGCAGGCGATGCCCGCCCTTTAACAAAATCTGCGCGCCGGTTTGGGCGTGCAGTTCTCGGGCGGCTGCGTGCATTTCCGTAAGGCTCCCGATCGCGCGGCCGAGAATGACTTCGGCTTCCGGTAGATTCGGCGTGATCAGCGTCGCCTGCTTCAGAAAATCCTGCAGCGCCTGTTCGGCCGAAGACTCGAGCAGGCGGTCGCCGCTGGTGGCGACCATCACCGGATCGACAACCAGCGCGATTGGTTTTGCCGCGGTCGCTTCGCGCCAGACGTCGGCGACCGTTTGAATAATCGCGGTCGAAAACAGCATGCCGGTTTTCGCCGCGGCCACAGGAAAGTCGGAGAGCACGTCGCGCAGTTGGCCGGCGACAATCCCGGGTTCTATGCCCTGCACCGCGCTCACGCCGGTGGTGTTCTGACAGGTGATCGCGGTGATCGCGGTCGTTCCAAAGCAGCCGAAGGCCTGGAAGGTTTTTAGGTCCGCCTGGATACCCGCTCCTCCACCGCTGTCGCTGCCGGCGATGCTGAGCGTCACCGGCGGCGGCGCGGACGGAGCTGCTGATTCTGATACGGAAGAGCTTGCGGACATGCGGAAGGGGCGGACCCTCCGCGGTACTCGTCAATCGAAATCCAGTGGACGCCGTCCGTGGTCCCGCGATTGAATGCTTCATGCAATCGACGAGTTCCGGCAGTGTGTTTCGGGTTCGCGGCGGGAATCCCATCTCGGGTCGCGTGCGTCCCCAGGGAAACAAGAACGAGGCGCTGCCGCTGTTGGCCGCCTGCCTTTTGACGAACGAAGAAGTCGTTCTGAATAACGTGCCGCCGATTGAAGACGTGCTCTTAATGCAGGAGATCCTGCGCAGTCTGGGAGTCACTGTCGAGGAAGTCCAGGCCGGTGAACCCACCCGCATTCGCGTGCAGGCCAGCGACGACCCATCCGGCGAACTGCCGGCCGATCTGGCCACACAGCTGCGCGGCTCAGTGACTCTGGCCGGACCGCTGCTCGCGCGCAATGGTCGCGTCTTTCTGCCCCGACCCGGCGGCGATCGCATCGGCCGGCGACGCATGGATACGCACATCCTGGCGCTGCAGGCCCTGGGTGCGACGGTCAAAACATTTCCGGACGGGTTTGAGTTGCAGTGCGATCAACTGCGCGGCGCGGACATTCTGCTCGACGAAGCCTCGGTGACCGGAACGGAAAACGCAGTGTGTGCGGCGACCCTTGCGGACGGCGAAACCATTATTCGCAACGCTGCGAGCGAACCGCACGTGCAGGGACTGTGTCGCCTCTTGAATAGTATGGGCGCGAAGATCGAAGGCATCGGTTCGAATATTTTGCGCATCAACGGAGTGGAGAGTTTGAAGGGCGCTCCGCATCGCATCGGTCCGGACTATCTGGAAGTCGGCAGCTTTATCGCGCTGGCGGCCGTGACCGGCGGCGAACTTTTGATTGAAGACGCGGATCTGGAAAATCTGCGCATGATTCGCCTGGTTTTTTCGCGGCTGGGTATTGAAACCCGGGCCGAAGGCGACGCCCTGCTTGTGCCGGCGGATCAGAGCCTTGAAATCGTGACCGATCTCGGTGGAGCCGTTCCGCGCATCGATGACGCGCCCTGGCCGGGTTTTCCCGCGGACATGACTTCGGTGGCGCTGGTGACCGCGTCGCAATGTACGGGCACCGTTTTGATTCATGAAAAGATGTTTGAGTCGCGGCTCTTTTTTACGGACCGCCTGATCAGCATGGGGGCGCGCATCGTCCTCTGTGATCCGCATCGCGCGATCGTGATGGGTCCGTCGCCGATGACCGGGGCTGTGGTGTCCAGTCCGGATATTCGCGCCGGCATGGCCATGCTGATCGCCGCGTTGTGCGCGCAGGGCGAATCCACCATTCAGAATATTACGCAGATCGATCGCGGCTTCAGCCGGATCGACGAACGCCTGCGCGAACTCGGCGCAGACATCGTGCGGGAAAACTGAAGTGATCTTTCCCGAGTTGTCGGCCGGCCCGCGAACCGCCGCTCCGTTTAAGATCGCCTGAAATTCCACTTGCCCGAATACAGCTTTGGGGCCTTAGTTCGTCCCAATGCGCATTTCTTTCGGGATTCAGATCGGCCTCGCGATCTTCCTGCTCGCGGTCGGCATGACCGGCGTGAGCCTGTACTATTTCTACTCGAGCAGTCGGGCTCTGGTGCTGGATCAAATGCGCACGCGCATGCGCGATCTGGGTAATACCGGGGCGATGATGTTCCGTCCCGAAGACCGCGAAGCCGTCGCGCGCCTGTCGAAGGAGATTCGCGCGGCTGCGGCGCCGTTGACCCCCGAAGCGCGCGCCCGGCTGGAGGACGAAGAATACTGGGAGTCCCTCGGGCCCGACGCGGCCGAAGGATTTCATCAGTCCGCGGATTTTCAGAGATTGGTGCAGTTGCTGCGCAGAATCAAAGCCGGCAGCCTGGAGAATGCGTTGCCGTATCAGAGCTTTCGCCAGGCCAGCGACGATCCCACTGTGCATTCGCGCGTTAAATTCGCATATCTGATGATTAGCATAGCCGACTACCCTGAATATGAAGCGCTGAATTATCTCGCGGATTCTGATTATGCGGGCGTCGATATGAACGACAACAGCGTCATCGACGAAGACGAAGAGCCGAATCCGATCGGGAACTACTGGTACGGCAACGAACCCATCTTCAAGCAGGCCTTTCGCGGTATGTCGGGCTCGGCCCGGGAATGGTATCGCGATCGCTGGGGCACCTGGCTGAGCTCCGCGGCGCCGATTCTAAACGCGGATGGGCGTGTGCTGGCGGTACTCGGTCTGGATCTGGATGTAAGCGGGGAGGCGAACCGACTCGCGGAGCTGCGCGACCAGCTCTGGATTCTGCTCGGTATCAGCGTTGTGCTTTCGCTTCTGGTTTCGGTGGCGCTCGCCCGCGTGCTGCATCGCCCGATCGAAGCGCTGCGGCTTGGAGCGGAGCGTGTGCGAGCCCGGGATTTCGATACCTTTATAGTCGTGCGGCGCAAGGACGAACTGGGCCTGCTTGCGGATGCATTCAACGATATGGTCATCGAGATTCGCGGTTACGCGCGCACGCTCGAAAAGAAAGTCGCGGAACGCACGGCGCGCCTGCAGGAGAGTCTGCAGCAGGTACAACAGCTAAAAGAACAACAGGACGGCGACTATTATCTGACCAATCTGCTGGCGGATCCGCTGTTCAAGAACTGGAATATCAGCGAACGCGTACGCACCGAGTTTGAGATTCGTCAGAAGAAGACCTTTCTGTTTCGCAAGAAACCCGGGGAGCTGGGCGGCGATCTGTGCGTCACCGGGAATCTGCAGCTGCGCGGTCGCCGCTTCGTGATGTTCTTAAATGCGGACGCGATGGGGAAATCCATGCAGGGCGCGGGCGGCGCGCTCGTAACCGGAACGGTGATCAATTCGATCATGCATCGCTCGGCGGGTCCGGATACGAGTCTGGATCTATCGCCGGAGGACTGGCTCAGGAACACCTTTCAGGAATTGCACAGCGTGATCGCCAGTTTCGACGGGAGTATGGCCGTGTCCTGCTTTCTCGGATTGATCGACGAAGAGGACGGGCGCCTGTTCTTTTTTAACGCCGAGCACCCCCATCCGATTCTCTTGCGAAAGGGCGCGGTTTCGTTTATGAGCGAAGAGATTCGCCTCTACAAACTCGGTATGCCCCAGGGTGATTTCCTCGAACGCGATTTCATTGAACGCACGCAGCTGCAGGCCGGCGATGTATTGATCGTCGGCAGCGACGGCAAAGACGACCTGCGGGTCACCGACGAGGAAGGCGAAGACTATATTCGCCACGACGACGAGCGCATCCTGGGGATTTGCGAGCGGGCCGGCGGGGATCTGGAAGCGATTGTCTCCGCGGTAACCGAGGTCGGCGAAATCACCGACGACCTTTCCATGATTCGAGTGGAGTACCTGGCTGCGGCGTCCGCGGTTTCCGGGGGGGCCGCGGACGGAAGCGCTCTCGGGCGCGGCGAAGATCCGGTCGCCGGCGCGGCCGAGCTCGTGCGCGCGAAAGACTATTCAGGTGCTCTGGAATTGCTCGAACGCGAAGGCCATCACGGGGCCAGCTCGAGTATGCTCTACAATTATTATAAAGGCCTGTGTTTGAATAAGCTCGGCCGCGGGGAAGAGGCCCTGGAGTATCTGGAGCGGGCGGCGAATCTCAATCGCCGGCAATCGGCGGTGCCGGACCTGCTAGGCCAGGTATACTACAAGCTCGGCCGCTACGAAGAGGCGGAGCTGCACTGGCGGCAGGCCCTGAAGCTCAAGCCGGATTCCACGCGTCTCGCGCAGGCGCTGGAGCGACTCGCGGAGGGATCGTCTTCAAATGGCGGCGACAGGGGCTGAACCATGAATGCGCACGCTTCCGCCCGCGCTGCGCACGGTTTGAATAATCTCCGCCAGGAAGTGAGCTTCCACCGGCGATGGGCGCCGCTGCTTTTTCCAGCGAACGTGCACGGGGAGTCCGGCCTCGCGAATCGAGCGCAGAGCCGTCTGGCGTTCGCCGTCGCTCGCGAAAGTCGTGTCTGCGTTCAGGCTGAGTTCCAGCCGCCGGCCGTCGTTGAGAATGTACATCCGTGTGTCCTCATGTGTAGATTTTGTGTATATATCGCAGCGGCGCGCTCCGCGGCCCCGCTGAACTTTCGTATCCACTCTTATCTACGGCAATTTGAGGGCCGGTCTTGAACCCCGGGTATTCAGCGGGTGTTAAATTTCGAATTGATGGCGGCGCCGGGGCCCGTCATCATGGCGGCGAAGGAATACTCGAAACGGGATAGTAGCTCAGCTGGTTAGAGCAGTTGACTCATAATCAATTGGTCGTAGGTTCAAGTCCTACCTGTCCCACAGAGTCGTGCCGCCGATCGCGAATCGGCGGCTTTACGGCGAAGACTTTTTCGCCAGCTTCTCGTAGTACGTCCAGATTTCCGGATGGGCTTTTTTGATTTTCGCGGCCTGACGGCTTTTGAGTCCGTAGACGCCTTTGCCCGCGTCGGCTTTCCGTTCGAACCAGCCGTACACGTTGCGATAGAGTATCGCGTGGGTTTTGTCGGCGGTGCCGAGCGCCCGCAGCTGTACGGCCGTCAGCCGGCGATGCTTTTGCAATAACACGCTGATATACACCGCGTTCTCCAGATACGCGGTATTGATTTTCGTGCGCGTCACTCCGCCCTGGTTTTTTGAAACCCGGCGGCCGTGAAATTCATTCAACACTTTGCGCTTTTGTTTATTCGAAGTTTTGCCCTGAAACGGGCCGGGTTCGATCAGGATCTGAACTTCCTGCGCCTTTACGATCAGGACGCCGAGATGCAATCGTCGCGCGAGGCTCTTCACCATCTGCCAGTACGACATTTTCTGGCGGGTCTGCGGTCGAAAGAAGGCCACGTAAACCCGGGGCGTAACGCCCAGGCGGCGTACGGCCTGATAGAGCAGCTTTACGTTGAAACTCTGCTTGAGCTCGACGATAGCGATCTCCGGATCTTTTGCATTATCCTGATCGCGCACGGCCACCAGATCGCAGCCGCAGACTTCGCCCTGAACGCGAAAGCCCTGGTCTTCAAACAGGCGGGCGATCGGTGGATAGAGATCGGACTCTTTCACTTACAGCGGCAGGACCTGCTGTCCGTTGCGACCGGAGCGTTGTTCGCTGATGGCCCGGCGCAGCGCCCGCTCCAGATCGCCCAGGCAGGTGCCGCAGCCCATGCACGCTCCGGTGATGGCCTGCATGCGCTCGAAATCGCGCGCGCCCTTCTGGACCGCGTCGCGAATATCGTCGTGGCTAACGTCGCAGCAATAGCAGAGCGTCTGCGCCGCATCGGACGCGGGTTTACGATTGGAACGCTGCGCCGCCATTGCGAATCCTGCGATCAGCCGCCCGTAGCCTGCAGGAGCTCCAGGGTCGCCGCTTTGCGTCGGCTGGCTCGCTCTTCTTCGGTCTCGATTTTGATTTCAACGTCCGGCTTTACGCGAAAGAGCGGCTGCCCTTTTTTCACTACGTTGCCCGCCTCGCCGTCGACGAGTACTTCTTCGACGGTTCCGGGAAACTCCGCGTAGACCTTGTTGAACATCTTCATCACTTCGATGATGTAGATCGGGTCGCCGGCTTCGAAATGCTGGCCCGCTTCCAGGTACGCGGGACGATCCGGCGATTCCTTGCTATAAAACATACCGCCGGAAACGGCCACGAGGGTGTCCGCCGCGGCGACCGGGGGCGGCGCGAGCGATCGCAGTCCTTCTTCCTGAGCTTCGTCCTGCATAAAGCGTGAGGGAACGACCGGTTCCATTTTCGCATTTACTTCGAATTCGAAGATGCCGGAGCGTTCGCCCAGTAGAATCATCGCTTCGAGCAGATTCATGCCGCTCTGCCAGCCGCGATGCGCCGCGGCGCATTTCTGCACGAGCGCCGAATCAGAGGCCAGCGCGCCGGAAGCTTTGCCGGCCCGCAGATCGCGATCGAGATCTGCGTAAACGCTCGAGTTATTCGCCGCGGTGTTGTTCAGGCTGCTCTGAAATTCGCTGTCGGAATCCACGCCCAGTTTTTCTTCCAGATCTTTGTAGAACTGGAGTCCTTTCGCGAGTAGATTCTGGTCGTCGGGCCAGATTTTGTGCGCCGGCGAGGCGTCCGGGCGATCTTCGAGATGGCAGAAGTGATAAAGGTCCGCCAGGACCCGCAGCGGGTTGCGCTTCCAGGCGACTTTGCCGTTTTCGATCGCGAAGGCGCGACGATGATTGCGGGTCAGCCAGCCGGCGAGCATATGCGGATTACCGAGCAGGAGTTCCAGGGGCCGCGCCATGAGAGTCTGCTTGATGCGCAGCGCTTCCGAACCCGCCGGGCCGTGTTCGGCGGCGACCTGCTTGCTGATTTCGCGCCAGGCGCTCTCCAGGTCAAAGCTCTCCATTTCGTGCGCGAGGCTGCCGACCGCCGCCAGGTACGGGACGACGAATTTCGTATCGGGCTTCAGCATCGGATGCAGGCCCAGGCAAAAATTCAAAATGCCGTAGTGAAAATCGCGGTTGGTATTCACTTCCGGCCCGCGAATCTCCATACGCCGCAATATATCGGCCAGACGATCCAGATTCTGGCGGCGGCTCTTGCCGTAGCTTACCACCAGGGCGATGTTGGAATCATACGCGCCCGCGAGATGATACTGAATAAACCAGCCGGTGTCCGGATTGCGAACGCCGATGCCCTGGTCGTCGCGGATCTCGTGGGCGACCGGCGCCGACCAGGCTTCGATCAGGCCGCCGGCGTGCGGCTGCAGCGCATCGTTCGTCGCATTCAATCGGATTTCGCCGCCGGCGCGATTGCGCTGAATGCGTTTGGGACGCGGCAGGCGGGTATTGTGCGCGGCGATCAGAATCATCGCTTCAACGATCGATTCGACTACGAATTTATCGGAGGAGTTGTCCGGATTGGTGAACTCGAGCGAATAAACCATTTCGGTCACGCGATGCTCCACCTGGATCCGCGTATTCATTTCCATAAAAAAGAAATCGGTTCCGGAAACGATGCACTCGAAGGTCGACGCCGAGTTGAGTTTCACGGCGCCGCCGAAGGCTTCCGCCTGTTCTTCCATCTTCTTGAGCGTCTGCGCGTCGCCTTTGATTACCTCGGCGTACTCCGAACGGCCTTCTTTGTTGGCCTGCTCAATTTCGTAGGCGTACAGCTCTTCGGTGATCGAAAGCTCCACGAGTTTCTGTTCGTGCATCTGCAGACTGCAATCGCGTCCGCCGAGGGCGATGCACCACTCGCCGTTGCCCAGCAGCTGGATTTCATTGTGCCGGGTGTTCTCGATATTTAGTTCGATCAGGAAGTTCTTGTTGTCGGCTTCGCCGGTGGCTTTGGATTCCGCGAGCACTTCGTTCACGGCGTTGTCAACGTCGTCGAGGGTCTCGACCAGACGCTGGCCTTTACCGCCGCCACCGCCGATGTACTTAAAACGCAGTCGGTAGCCTTTATTCTTTTCGAAGAGCCCTTCGCACTGGACTTTCGCTTCGCTCTGCAGATCGGGAATCGATACCAGGCCCACGCCTTTCGCGTAGCCGGCCTGCAACATCGCCTCGGCGTATTCAGCGGGATCGCTCGAAGACGAATCGACGTTCAACGATTTCTCGGCGGCGATCGCCTTGAGTCCCGCCAGCTCGTCGTCACCCCCTTCGCGCGCTTTCGCCATCAAGGCCAGGGCGCTGATATTGTCGATACCGGGGGTCACGGATACGCCGGCGTTACGGGCGATGACCTTCGCCATGTCTTTCACGCCCGCCTGGAAGTGGACGCCGGACGCGGGGCCGATGAAACCGATGCCCGCGTCTTCGAGGGCTTTGACGAAGCCGCCGTCTTCAGCCATGAATCCGTAGCCGGCGAAGATATGCGTGTACTTATAATCGCGGGCGATCTGGATGATCTGTTCGATGCGCTCGATTTTCTCCGCGTGGCCGACGCCCATATAGTCGGGCACCCGATGCACACGATCGGGTTGATTGATTTCGCGGAGTTCCGGAGCGAGCGTTTGCGCGTAAGTGACGGAATCTTTTTCGGAGAGCAGGATGCCGTAGGGGGCGCCCAATTCATCGCAGACGTCCATGACCTCTTTGCGAATAGGCCCGCGGCAGACGATTAAGATCTTAAGGTGGGCGCAGGCGAAGCTGGAAACCCAGGGGCTGTCGGAGCCGCGGTATTTGCCGGCGGCGGACTGGTTATTATGATTCGAAGTGGATTGCTGTGAGGACATGTACTCAGGAGGCACCTTTTGGAGTGATAATAGAGGGATTTTCGGCCCGGGGCCCGTGTCAATAGCAATCCCGATCGCCCGCGTTTAGAGGCGCCGTTGCGGAAAAAAATTCATTCGCTCTCAGGCCGGCCGCGCGCCGGCCATCGGATTATGTCCGGCGCGACCGGGCGGAGCGTCCGCCGCGGCCGTTCAGGACCCGGTGGCGCAGATGCTCCAGCATTTCGAAGAAGGCCGCCGTCGTTAGATTGCCGGCAGTATCGAGAGCGAGCAGTTGATCGATGAGCCCCCGGATCTCTTTACGGTCAGCATTGCTGCCGTTTTCGACAAGCGAGAACAGGAGCGCTTCGATGGCCTTTTCAATGCGCGCGTGAAAGAGGATTTCCCAGCTGGATTCGTGCGGCAGGGCCCTGGCGATGCTCCGGAGTCGATCGATCTGGTAAGATTCGATCGTCTGGAAGTAGTCGGCCACGGACCAGTCCGCTTTGCTTTTGCCGGCCCCGCCCAGGCGTTCGAAGATCGCGAAGGCGTCCTCGAATACATCCAGCCGGCGAAAGGCCTCCGCAATGCGCTCCTGCTCGGCGTTGTCCAGGTGCCGGACGCTTGTGCGCAATTCCCGCGGCATCCGATACGTGCTGTGGGCCGGGCACTCTTCGAGCAGCCGCAAAAAGAGTTCCGCGCCGGGGGTTTTATCAATGCGCTCGGCGAGCTCCGGGCTTCCGGGAATCCGGCTTACGATCGAGAAAACTTTTTCCTCGAGCAGTAACTGATATTCATAATACACCCGGGACGGCAGTCGTTCCGCCGGGCCGATCAAGCCGCGCAGCGCCGGCAAATCCGCGAATTCCGAAAAGCGAATGAAGGCCAGCGCGATCTCGACTTCGCTGGCTTCCGTGCGCAGCTGCATACGCTGAAAGCTGGCGATGCCCGCATGGTTCACGATCAGGTTCACGACTTCGGTCACGACGATTTCGCGCTTCAACGGATGTTTGATAATATCCGCCCCGTATTCGAGGACCAGACCCTCAGGAAAATATCGAAGTATAAAGCGGTCGAACCAGGGCCCTTGAAAGGCGTCCGACTCCAGCAGTAGATTCGAAAGCTGTAGTTTGGCGAAACCCATCAATGAGCACAGCACCGGCCGGGGCAGTCGGCGTGAACCCTGCTCCAATTGATCGAGATCCGCTTCGAAGGGAATATTATCCTGTTCGCGATTCAGATATCCCGCGCGGTTTAAGTTTTTGATCAGCGCGCGCATGGAGCTGAACTGCGCGGGAGTGCGCAGTTCGTCCAGCGATAGTGCGAGATTGATCTGGCGATTGCTCTCGAGCACCAGGTCGATCATCGCGCGGTCGTATTTACGGATGACCGCGTTGCGCGATTTTAAATCCGCGAGCTTCTTCTTTCGCAGGAGGCCGTCGAGCAGTATCTTCAGGTTCACCTCGTGGTCGGACATATTCACGCCCGCCGAGTTGTCGATGGCGTCGGTGTTGAGTCGTACGCCGCGCTGGCTGGCTTCGATGCGTCCCGCCTGGGTGAAGCCGAGATTGCCGCCTTCGCCGGCGACCTTCGCGCGCAGCTCCGAACCGTTCACACGCACGCGATCGTTGGCCGGATCCCGCGCGGCGAAATGATCTTCGCCCGTGCTCTTGACGTAAGTGCCGATGCCGCCGTTCCAGAGCAAATCCACCGGAGCCGTTAATATGGCCTGGATCAGCTTTTCGCCGGAGAGCCGCGCCTCTTTGATGCCCAGGGCCGTGCGCGCTTCGCTCGAAAGCTCGATGCGGCGGGCGGAACGTTCGAAGATGCCGCCGCCTTTCGAAATCAGCTTGCGATCGTAGGCGTCCCAGTTGCCGCCGCTGCGAAAGAGCCGTTCGCGCTCCGCGAAGGCGGCATCGACTTTCGGCGAAGGATCGATGAAAATGTAGAGGTGATTGAAAGCAGCGATCAGCTTCATCGAACGCGAAAGCAGCATGCCGTTTCCGAAAACGTCGCCGGACATATCGCCGATGCCGACGGCGCGAATGGGATCGCGCTCGGGATCCAGGTCCATTTCGTAGCAGTGCCGGCGCACGGCTTCCCAGGCGCCCTTCGCTGTGATGCCCTGCTTTTTGTGATCGTAGCCGTTCTTGCCGCCCGATGCGAAGGCGTCGGTCAGCCAGAATTTTTTCGATATGGAAATATCGTTGGCGATATCCGAGAAAGTAGCCGTGCCTTTATCCGCCGCCACGACCAGGTAGGGATCGTCGCCGTCGCGCCGGACGATGCCGCGCGCGGGCACGGTCTTGCCGCCGGGCGTCAGGTTGTCCGTGAGATCAAGCAGCGCGCCGATATAGCGCTGGTACGTGTCCACCCCGGCTGCGCGAAACTCGTCGCGGTCCGCGAAGCTGCGGTTTTTGATTACGAACCCGCCTTTGCTGCCCACGGGAACGATCACGGTGTTTTTGACCATCTGCGCTTTCATCAAGCCGAGAATTTCCGTACGATAATCGTCCGTGCGATCCGACCAACGCAGACCGCCCCGGGCTACCGGTCCGCCGCGTAAATGCGTGCCTTCGATGTCGAAACCATACACATAGATTTCGAAGAAAGGCACCGGCGCCGGGATAAAATCAATGCCGTGCGTATCGATCTTAAAGGCGATTTCGGCGTTTCCCAGATAATAGGTCGTGCGCACGACAGCGCTGGCGATCTGGATTAAATTGTGCAGGACCGTTTCGTCGACGATCGATTCGACTCCGGCCAGCAGCCGATCGATCGCGCGTTGCGCTTCGCTTTCGGCCGAAGCGGAGTCCGCCGCGTCCTGCGGCTGGAGGCGTGCGTGAAAAAAGTCCACGAGCGCCCGGGCGAAGTCCGGGTATTTCAATAGCGTGGCCTGTAACGAAATGCGCGAAAAACCCCGCTCCACCTGAAAGAAATAGCCGAGCAGAGCTTTCAGCAAATCGGCTTCGCGCGCGCTCAAGCGGGCGCTGATGGTGAGTGCGTCCAGGGCCTGGGGCACGGACTTGCGATTCAGAGCCTGCTCGATGGCGACGGCGATGCGATCGCGGTCCGCGCGATCCAGTTCGTCGTGCGGCGCCACCCGAAAGGCGTAAGTGAAACGCACATCCTCCGGCGACCGGCGATAAGGCAGCGTGAACTCTTCGAAAATTTCGAAGCCGAAATTGCTGAGAGTCGGCACGATTTCGCTGAATCGTGCGCGTCGCAGAGTGTACAGCTTTACGAAATCGAATTCCCGGCTGGCATAGAAATGCACGCGGTAGCCCGCTTCGGGTTCGTCGCGTCCCAATCTTTCTAATGCGTCCAGATCGTAGAGCGCTTCTTCCGGAGTCTGGTGCAGTTCGTAGTCGGGGGCGATGCCGCGAAAGAATCGATCGAGCGTCGCGCTGATGTTGCGGTCGCCCACGTACTTGTTGCCGATCAGCCGCCGGAATTTCACTGACCAGGAACTGAAGATGCGGCTCGCTTCGTTTTCCAGCAGACGGGCGAGTTTGGCGCTATCGCCGTCGCCCGCGCGCAGGCCCAGTAGAACGAGTTGATTGCGATGGAGCGGACGCCGCAGATCGTGTCGGATCTCTACTCCGTTTTCTTTGAGCAATCCCGCCAGGTGCGGGCCGGGTATTTGTCCCGCATCGCGCCCCGGCACCATCGCCGCGAGCCACACGCTGGCATAGGCGGGGTCTTCCGCGAAGATGAAGTCGAGTTCGTCGGTGTATTCGCTGGAGAGAACGAGTTGCATCCAGCCGTCAAAAAGATGCGTTCGTGTTAAGAGCAAACCCAGCGGAATCATCTGCGCGATCTGCGCCATTTTTTTGCTCGTGTACGAAGTCGGCCCGGCGTGCAATTTCTCCGCGATTTCGCGCAGGTGGGGGGCGATGATCGGTATATTCTGGCGCACCTGGAGTTCGGCGCCGCTGGCGAAGTGGCCGGCGACGAGCAGGCGCTTCGTTTTGCCCTGGATCGCCACCAGATAATAAGGTTTACGCCGGTTGACATTACTGTAGACGCCCGTCTCGCGAAAGACGATATTCGCCGTCGCTTTTTTTCGAGAGCCGGGCGGTTTTCGCGCGGCGTGCAACTCGAAGACCTCCGCGGCCAGCTTTTCGCGGGTGTCAGGCTCCCGGAGAATGCCGTAGTGGTCGGCTCGCTGCGGTTGCAGGATCGACGCGCGACCTTCTTCGGCATCCGCGTTTCGCCGGGAAGGTCCGGGTCGCTTCGATGCCTGCTCTTCGCCCAAAGGCCCGGTCTTCTCTTCGGCCAGGCCCAGCAGGATGAAATGCTGCAGCAGCCAATCGCAGTCCGCCTGGATGTCGTCGCCCGCGTTCGCCAGCACTCCTGCCATATGCGGAAAATCGGCGACGACCGTTCGCAGCTCGTGAATATTCGTGCGCAGTTCGCGTTCGACCATGCGCAGTCCGGCTGCGTCCAATCGGGAGATCTCAAGATAAACGCATGATTCGTAGCCCCAGTCCGCAGCGTTCGTATCCGCCTCGTCGGGGTGGTTGATTTCCAGCAATCGGCCCTGAGCGTCGCGCCGACTGGCGAAAACCGGGTGCAGAACCAGGTTGATGCGAAAACCTTTCGAGCCGCAGTAGTCGAGCAGGGTATCGACGATAAAACGCGAATCCGGCAGATTTAGTTCAATGATCGTTGAATTGACCAGCCAGAAGAATTCCGGCGGCGGATTATAAACCAGCAGCTTCGGCGTTTGTTTGCCGGCCTTTCCTTCGCGAGCCGAAGTTTCTGACGGCGTTTTGCGCGGCGCGCGAAAAAAGTCGAAGCGCGTGTCTAAAAAAAGTTCTAAGTCGCCCGGCGAATAGAACGAGCGATGGGAGTCGGGAATATAAAACGAATAGAGCTCGTGGAATCGTCGGCGGAGTTCGGGTCGGGATGCTGCACTGGATGCCTGCGCCATAGGAACTCCTTGCAATCCGGCATGTCCGGAGCGCTCAGGAGTGTGTCACCGACCGCAAATGTGTCAAACCTAATTCCGTAACGGCGGACGCCCGACCCGCGTCTGACCAATAGAATCCAGTTGCCCCGCAACAGGCGGCGGCTAAACCGGTTCGTGCGGGGCGTTCAGCGCCCGGAGCATCGCGGAGATTTGGACTTGAGCGAAGTGGAACCCGGGCGCCGGCCCATCAACACGAACTCCAGCGCGTTTCGACGTCTGCACGGCGGTCGATTGCGGAGTCTGCTGCGCGTCGCGCTGGTCCTGATTTTCGTCATGCACGGCCTGGCCGGGCAGGCTTATAGTTTCGCGGGGGCCGGTCCGTTTACGCATATCGGGATCACCACCGAGGCGCTCGATCGCTTCACTCACGAGACGGGCTGGGAAGTCAGCCTGTACTGTTCCGAATTACTGAACCAATTTTCGGTTAGCAGCGATTCGGCCGACGGTATGCAGCAGTTCACCTATCACTGCGACAGCAACGATCTGGTCGGGTGCTCGTTTCGCCTGGATCAATTTAAGAGTCAGGCCAATCGCGCGTACGTGCGCGAGCAGAGTTTGCGTCGCATGGGCATGGCTCTGCACATCGTTCAGGATTTTTACGCGCATAGCAACTGGGTCGAAACCTTCGGCTTCACGCTGTTTCGCGCGCCGCTCGAAGAGTTTAAGCTGTATCCGCCGCCGGTGGACGTTCAGAGCGGTCAGTTCCCCGATATCTTTCCGGACGTCGGGGCGCAACTGGCGTGTTATTTGGTGCCCGAGGATCAGTGGGATAAATTTATTTTCGGTGCGACGCATTCGTGCATGAACAAAGACAGCAATATTACCTTTCGCGGCAGCCGGGCGATTCCCAACGGCTTCGGCATTACCTATCATGAACTGGCGGGGCAGTACGCGGTGAACCACAGCGTGGAATTGATCAAATATTTTTACCGCCACAATCCCTGGTTCAAGACCTGCCTGAGGCCGCAGCTATTCACCGCGGGTTGCAATAAACGCTTTCTTGACTGGGTCCACTAAAGGGCCGCCCTGCGCTGCGATCGGATGTGGGCCGTTCGGGTGCGATCAATCGCCGGGAGCTTCAGCGTCTTTAGTCGTCTGCACGCCCGCGACGGCCTGCGCTTCGGTATCAAAGATATCGAAGAAGGGCAGGAGCTTCATGAGCTTGAGCACGTGACGCACAGTATTTGAAGGAGCGGCGAGCGCGAAGCGGCGGTCCTGTTTTTTCAGCTGCTGGCTGTAGGCGATCAAGGCGCCGACGCCGCTGGAGTACAGCGCGTCCACCCGGGCCATATTCACCACGATGTGATTGGAATTGAGATCCAGGCACGCCCGAAACTCGTCGTGCATGGAAGGCATGGCGTAGATATCGAGGTCGCCGGCGAAATGAATGACCGTAACGGTATCCTGAACGTTTCGTGAGATTTCCATGCCGGGCCGGGAAAGAGGATGACGCACATTATCCGACGCGATTGAATTCGGCCGGGTTCGTCGAAGTTACGGCCACAAAATAGTCGGAGCCGCGCCTTTGCAAGTCCATCCCCCAAAGAAAAGAGCCGTGATATCCCGGGCCGCCAGGAGGCAGCCGGAGATCCCACGGCTCGTTTAAGTCCGCCGATTTCCGACAGGAAATGCGGCGAGGTTTGCGGAAGCTGCTCCGTTTCAGGCGAGCAAATCGAGGATTTGTTCTTTGCCGGAATTCTGAACTTTGGCTTCCGCGCTCATGTTCACGAGTTTGTTGTTGAGGTTCTGGCTGGAGTCGACGATACCCTGATTGAGCTGGTTCATTTGCTGAACCGACTGCGACACCTGAGCCATAGCCTGACTCGCGTTAAAAGCGGATCCTACTTGCATATGCTTCTCCCGGACTTTGCTGCTATCAGTTACGGAAATTGAGGGGCCCGACCTTAGGGGCGGAATGCTTTTTCCGCAAACATTGGACTGATCGAACCGCCCTGGAAATCTCCAGAGAAAGCTTCCTGAAAACCTTCGTGGAAATTTATCTTTACATTGCCCGGGTCGGGGTCATTTTCTGAACCTCATGCGTCGGATTGCGGTGCTTCTGCCTTTGCTGTTTCTGGGCGCCTGCGCTCTTCTGCCCCGCCCCTGTTTGATCGGGAATCCATGCCCCTGTGAGAATACCTACAGGATTCTGGACGAGGCTTCCGGTCGCCTGTTGCGCGTGCATCAGTCGCCGCATTTCGATCGACTCTTCGATTCGTGTTCCTGCCGTCGCCGCCTGCATCCCACGGGAATCCGGGTGGCCTTTCTATCCCAGGGCGAGCTTTCGGACGCCTGCCGGCCGGCCGCCGAGATCCGTACGGGGTTCTATCGACCGGTGCTCGGACAGGAAGCGATTACGATTTTGCGGAATGCGGCCGGAGAGCTGGGCGCGAACGCGGTTACGCTCGAATACTACGAACCCGGTTATGAGTCGATCGGCAGAGCGTACCGTTGCGACGACGCCTTTCTTGCGAAGCTGGACGCTAACGATCGCAGTTCGGATCAGCGCGGGACGATCCCGGGCGGCGAGCGCGCGCGTCCGTCTCTGATCTGGCAGGAGTGTTCGTACGGCCAGGCCGCCGGTCGGCCCTGCGGCGGCAAAGCCCTGCCCTTTGAGTGGAGCGCCGCGGAGCGTTATTGTCTGGACCTGCGTCTGGACGGCCGCGCCTGGCGTTTGCCGGAGCTGGACGAGCTGCGCCGGCTGGTCGATGCGCGCATTCCGGAAGGCCGCGCGCGTATTAACGCCCGGGAGTTTCCGAATACGCGCCGGCACGTGTACTGGACTTCGACGCCGTACGCAAAGCAAGAGCACGTCTACTGGGTCGTGGATTTCGACACCGGGGCTGACTATGGTTATGCGCGCGACAACCCCGGTTTCGTACGCTGCGTATCCGACGTGGAGCGTGAGTAAACTATATGAGTATCGAAAGAAAGATTCTGCTCAGTTTGCTGGGCACCACCGTCGCGGCCGTGCTTATGGCGACGGTCCTTCTGTTTTTATTTATCCGCGAGAAACTCGAGACCGATCTCGGACATGATCTCCTGAAAGTCGCGATGCTGACCGCGCCGCATATTCCCGGCGACGATCACGAAACGATTCGCGCGAACGCCGACAGCGATTCCGCCGAGTTTCAGGGGATTCGCGAAAAGCTGATGATGGTCCGCGCCGCGGTCGATCTGCCGGCGGAACAGATTTATACGATTCGACCGAGCGGCGACAAAATGGAATTCGTCGTGATGACGCAGGAGCAGACATTCGTTGGCGATCACCTGGAACGCAACGCGACCATCGAATGGGTGTTGAATAACGGTGAACCTGCATTTACCGGAATCTATCCCACGGTAACCGGCCGCTGGATTTCCGCTTTCGCTCCCATCGAAAACGAAAACGAAGAAGTGGTCGCGTTGCTCGAAGTGGACTTTCCGTACGATAAATTCCAGGCGGACTTTTATTATTCGATTCGCCCGGTAGCCGTCGGCGCGCTGGCGATGCTGTTTTTGTTATTTATCGCTTCCCGGCTTATCGCCCAGCGGGTCGCCGGGCCGCTGCGCACGATCGCCGATCGGGTGGAGCCCTTCGCGAGCGGACAGGGCGACCTGACCATAAAGATGCAATTGAGCGGCAAAGACGAAATCGCCGTGGTCGGCCGGCATATCGATTCATTTTTGGAGAGCATCGCCGGAACCATTCGCGATGTGAAAAGCTTTTCTCAAAGCGTGCTCTCCGCCGCCGAGCGCTTTCGCGAGACGGCCCAGCGCGCCAGTCACAACGGGCAGTCGAGCGCGGCCATGATCGAGACCACCACCGCCGCGAACGAAGAGCTGGTCGTATCGCTGCAGGAGATCAGCCGCAACGTCAAGAGCCAGGACGAGTTGATTAACGAAACGCGGCCCACGCTGGAAAAGCTGCTGAAATTCATTATCGAAACTGAAGACGCGGCCGGGCGCATGAACAGCGAGCTCAAAGGCGCCGCGAAGGAATTGCAGGCCGGACGCGATATATTACAATCGCTTTCCGAGCAGATCGACCGCATGCAGGACTCCTCCGAACAAATCGAGGCGGTCGTGGAAATCATCCAGAGCATCGCGGATCGCATCGCCATGCTGGCTCTGAACGCTTCGATCGAAGCGGCCCGGGCCGGCGAAGAAGGTCGCGGTTTCGCCGTGGTCGCCGAGGAGATCTCGAAATTATCGGAGGGCACCACGCGCCAGATCAAAGACATCGCGCGCATCGCCGCGTTAAATCGCGACGAAGCGGCCCGGGCGGTACAGGGCGCCGAGCAGAGCGCTGTAATGTACGACGCCGTCTTCGACGTCCTGCTTGGATCGGAGCAGCAATCCGAACACAATATGAGTTCGGCGGCCGCCCAGCGCGGGCAGGCGGAAGGCGGTCTCGGCGCCATCGAAAGCCTGGCGAATTTTTCGGAGCGTAACACGCGTGCTTTGAGCGAACAGGTGCAGGGTACGCGGGAAGTGGAAAGCAGCATCGCCGAACTGGGCGCGATGGGCGAACAGCTGGCCCGGCTGACCGGAGAGATCGGGGAGAACGCATCGCTCCTGGAAGCGGAAGCGGAGCAGCTGGAAGCCGTGCTGGGCCGCTTGAAGGTCTAGCATTTCTGCTACAGCTTCGTAGCCGCTATCTGACCGGTTGCGGAATATAAGCGCGGGCCGGCAACTCACGTACCCGGCGCGTAAATTCCTGAGTGAATGCGATGCGACCGGGAACGTTCAAATGCGAAGCGTCCGCGAAAATCGAAGCGTCCAGCTCGAAGCGCGCCCGATCGAAGCGCCAGTACTGAATGCGTTCATGTTCGGCCGCGGCCAGCAGGCGCGCGCGCACCTCGCTATTGAATCGCGCTTCGCGCTCGGGAAACAATAAGAAGTTCGGCGTATCCAGCAGGATCAAATAGATTCGCGGATCGTTTCGTACAAAGTCCAGTAGCTCGCGAAAGGACTGTTCGGGCTCCGGGTCGATGCGCACGTCGTACTGGTAGTACTGTTCGCGCCATTTCTTCAACCGGCGGCGTTCCGCGTCTCCAGGATCGGCGGCCGCGGGCGCCGTCCCGTCGCCGGCCTGCGTTTCGCCCGGGCCCGGTCGAGTTTCCGTTTGCGTGTCAGTCGCCGGGGCGTTGCCGCTCTGCATCCATTCCGGCAGGGCGGGTGTCGCGTCTTGCGTTGGTTCTTCGAAAAGCCGCAAAAGCGGATGAAATAGATTCGAAAATATGCGGGCTGCTCGGTCGTGGACCCGGGAACCGACGAACACGAAAGACGGATTCAAACTGCGTACGTGCAGCAGGGTATTCAGAGCGCGTTCGCCTGGCGAAAGCCGTTCCCATAACAAATCGCGCAGGATTCCGTGATGGTAGTATCCGAGCAGCGAGTTCGTAAGCGGCGGCGGATAACGTTTCGAATCGAAGCTGTACTTGTCGGCTTCCATGACCACCCATAGCGGAGCTTCGCCGGCCGATCGGCGACTCACGTATTCGCGGATCAGTTGCCCGCGTAGCTCCAGATTCGCGCCGGGTACGCTGATCATTTCGATTTCGCGGCCGCTCTGCTGCCCCGCCCATTTGTGATCCAGGTCCCAGAGCACGTGGCTGGAGCCGACGATCAATATTTCGTGCGGCTTTTCGAGTTTCGTCAAACTCAGAACTCTGTCGAATTGCGGGAAAGCCGCCAGGTACGCCAGACGATCCACGCCCACGATCAGCAGCGCGAAGGCGAGGGCATGCAAAGCCCGGCGTCGCCAGACCTTAAAACTGGAAGTAGATGAAATTTTCTCCATCGAAAACCCCCATCAGCGCGATGCAGACCAGCAACGCCGCGTAAAACAGATAGTTCAACCGCAGGCGTCGAATTTTCAGCAGACTCTCGGGCGCCCATTCCCGGGAACGCAACCATTCAAAAAACACCAGCAGAAAGACCACCACCAGCGCCGTCTTACCCGCCGCGTCGTTCTGAATATAAGTTTCGAAAGGCTGCCGGTCCGGCGCGAATAGATTCGCGATGATATAGCGCGCGTCGACGAAATCGTCCGCGCGAAAGAAAATCCAGGCGAAAGTCACGAGATGAAATACAAAAGCCATTTTCGCGAAGCGCCAGGCGAGCGTTCTGAATTTCGCGAATCGGGAAGGCGCGGACGAAATTTTCGCAGCTGCATCCGCCGCAGTTCCCTGGTCGTTGGCGTCGGTCAGGCGGGTCGACATGCGGTCTTTCATGCGCGCACCAATCGTGCCCAGCCCGCGCTCGCCGATTAACAACAGACCGTGAATGCCGCCCCAGATGACGAAATTCCAGCTGGCGCCGTGCCAGAGTCCGCTGACCAGAAAGACCACCAGCAGATTCACCGAAACGCGCCAGCTCGCGCCGCGGCTGCCGCCGAGCGGAATATAAACATAGTCGCGAAACCAGGTCGACAGCGAGATATGCCAGCGGCGCCAGAACTCTGCGATGCCCGTCGAAAAATACGGCGTGCGAAAATTGTCCATGAGGCGAAAGCCCAGCACGCGGGCCGCGCCGATCGCGATGTCCGAATATCCCGAGAAGTCGCAGTAAATTTGAAACGCGAACAAATAGGTGGCGAGCACGAGAGGCCCGCCGCCGAAATCTTCGGGCTGATTATAGACCGCGTCCACGTAGATGGCCAGGCGATCCGCGACCACCAGCTTCTTAAAAAAGCCCCAGGCCATGAGTTTCAGCCCGCTGATCGCCCGGTCGAAATCGAAGCGTTGAGTGGCGCGCAACTGGGGCAGCAGGTTCTGCGGCCGTTCGATCGGTCCGGCTACAAGCTGCGGAAAGAACATCACGTAGAGTGCGAGCATTCCGGGATGACGTTCTACGGGTTGAGTTCCGCGGCTCACGTCGATGAGATAGCTTACGGATTGAAAGGTATGAAACGAAAGGCCGATGGGCAGGATGACTTCGAGCGTAAAGGGCGAGTACGCGAACCCAAGCCAGCCCGCGAAGACGCCAACGTTCGCGTTGAAAAAATTGAAATACTTAAATGCGAACAGGACCGCGAAGTTCAGCGCGACCGCGGCATAGAGAATGAGCCGCCGCGCCGCTCCGCTTCGCCGATCCAGATAGATCGCGGCGAAATAGTCGATGGAGATCGTACCGAGCAGGATCAAAATATACGCCGGCACGAACGACATATAAAAGACACAACTGGCGATCAAAAGCAGGAGCCAGCGGTGCCGGTGCCGCAGCAGAAAATGCAGTCCGACCACCACCGGGAAGAAGATCAGAAAGTCTATTGAATTGAAGAGCATCGGCGACGGCGGCGAGCGGGGAATGCTGCGGGAAGAAAAGGTACAGAAAAACCGGTCCGGCCGGCCTTGCAATTCGAAATTGGAAGGCCGGGCCGAGTGAGCGGCGCGCGCGTCCCCAAATTTATCCCGGCGGGCGCCGAAAGGGCTTGCCAGCTTTCGGATTCCACGGCGAAACTGGCGAGGTTCGCGACGTGCGTCGGCCTGCAGCTTCACGCCGCCCGGTCGCGATCATACAAAGCATCAGCATACAATCAACACAGGATATAATATGAGCAGTGAACGGCGTCGCGCGCCCTGGTACGAAATCCTCGGTTTCGCCTTATTCGATTTCGCGAATTCTTCTTATACGACGGTGATCATCACGGTGGTCTTCGGAAACGTTTTCTGGTTTTATATCGTGGGGGATGAAGCCGAAGGTAACTGGCTCTGGTCGTTGTCGCTCGGGATCAGCTATATCATGGTGCTTCTATCGGCGCCGGTGCTCGGGGCCTTCATGGACTTCACCGGGTCCAAAAAGAAATTCTTATTCCTCATGTACATGATCACGGTCGTCGCGACCTGCGCCCTGTACTTCGTATCGCCTGGAGCGGTGCTCCTGGGAATGATACTGATCATTATTTCGAATTTCGGTTTCAGCAGCGGCGAAAACATCGTATCGGCCTTTCTGCCGGAGCTGGGCGATGCGGAAGATCTGGGGAAAATCTCCGGGTACGCCTGGGGCCTCGGCTATTTCGGCGGAATCGGATCAGCGTTGTTGGTGATGTTCGTCACCGGATTCGGTGCGACCGAAGGCGAATACGAATTGAAGCGCCTGGTGGGACCGTTGACCGGAATATTCTTTTTAGTGGCGGGCATCCCGACTTTCTTGCTGCTGAAAGAACGCGCGAAACCGCATCAGCTGCCGCCGGGCCAGACGTTGTATACGATCGGCTTCAGTCGTCTGCGTGATACCTTCAAGCATATCCGCGAATTTCGAGACCTGATTCGTTTTCTGATCTCGTACTTCTTCGCTTATTCCGGACTGGCGATCGTCATCAGCTTCGCGTTTATCTACGGCGAGCAGGAAATCAAATGGAGCGGTTCCGCCGCCGCGATCATGTTCGTGCTCACGAATATCTCGGCCGCAGTGGGCGCCGTAATCTTCGGGATGATTCAGGATCGCATCGGCGACAAGCTGACCTACAATATCACGCTGGTGATCTGGATCGTCGCGGTGCTCTTAATCTACGGCGCTCCGGAAGTCACCGCAGGGCTGAACGGAATTCTTGGAACCGAGCTGCAAACTGAAACCGTGTTTCTGGCGATCGGCTCGCTGGCCGGCCTCTGCCTGGGCGCGACCCAGACGGCGAGCCGCGCTGTGACCGGCGTCTTCACGCCCGAATCGAAGAACGGCGAATTCTTCGGGCTGTGGGGCCTGTCGACCAAACTGGCCGCGGCGGTCGGTCTGATTACCTACGGTCTGTTTACGCTGGCCGTAGGAATCAAGATGTCGATTCTACTGTGTGCGGCGTTCTTCGCCGTTGGGTTGGTTATTAACCTGACGACCGACGAAGCGCGCGGTCGGGCCGCGGCCCGCGACTACGTCGAATAGAATTCGCGAGTTTAGCCGACGAAATCGCCGCTGCGATCGTTCTTGCGGGGGCCGTGCGCCGCGAGAACGCGATCGTGGCCGGCGTAGTCTTTGTGCAGAGCGGTTGCTTCGAAAAACTGATTGGCGGTCGCGAGAATCTCTTCGGCGTAGCGCGGCCCCAGTTCGACTAACAGGCGGCCGCGATCAGTTAGTAATTCCTGCGCGGCGCTGAAGATGCGGCGGTACAGCTCGACCGGCCGGTTATGAAAGAGCGCCACTTCGGGTTCATAGTCGCGCACTTCGGGTTCCAGATCCGGTTTTTCGTCCGGGCCGATGTACGGGGGATTGGAAACGATTAAGTCAAAACCGAGGATTCTTTCCGGTTCCGGCAGGGCCTGGTCCAGATCCCCCTCGTAAAGCCGGCAGCGCCGGGCGAATTCCGGCGCAACCTGGACCAGGTTCCGGCGCGCGACCGCCAGAGCGTCACGCGAAAGGTCGGTCAACACCGCGTCGCATTCCTGACCGGCTGCATTCAGCTCCTGCAACAGAGTCACGCCGATGCAGCCGCTGCCCGTGCACAGATCCAGCAGGCGGAGCGCCCTGTCGTTTTCAGAAGCGCGCTTTGTATTCGGGCCTGAGCCCAGGGCCAGATCGACCAGGAATTCGGTTTCCGGGCGCGGGATCAAAACCGCCGGCGAAACCTGGAAGCGATGGCGGTGAAAATCGCGATATCCCAGGATGTGGGCCGCCGGTTCGCGGGCGGCGCGCCGTCGAATGCGGTCTTCGAATTCGCTGAGCTGTCCGGGGTCGAGTTCGCGTTCTCCGTGAGCGCGCAGATGCAGACGATCGACGCCCAGGAGTTCCGCCAGCATCACCTCCGCTTCGAAGCGAGCTTCTTGCTCGAGCCCGCCGGCCGCGAGCGTTTCGAGCGACCGGCTCAGAGCGTCGGCGATGCGCATGAAAATCGCGCGTTCAGCGCTGCTCGAATTGATCGAGAACGGAACGAGTGAGTTCCCCGCCTTTTTGATTCACGGTGCGGACCGCGTCGTAAAAACCGGAAATCATCTGATCCTGAAAATCTTTGATTTGCTGGCCGGCGTCTCCCAGGGGCAGGAACTGTACGACCGTGTTCAGCGCCGTATCGGCGAACTGCTTGTGGTACATTTCCGCGGTATTGGTGCCGTTCTCGACCGCCGTTTCAACATCCAGCTGCATTTGTTTGAGATCCTGCATGACTTACTCCTCGTGCCCGTCTCTGTGCGGACCATGACAAAAACCTGACAACCCCCGGATTTCTGTCTATCGATATACCTTGAGTGCGGCCCGCAGCTGGCTAATATAGCCGCCGCCGAAAATATTCACGTGGACCAGCAGCGGATACAGCTGCCAGTACGGAATCCGTTCGCTCAGGCCGGGACCGGCTCCGACCGATGCGCCGATACGCTCCAGTTGCGGTCCCCGCAAGGGGCTTCCGAACAAATCAAGCATCGCCAGGTCCTGCTCGGGATTGGCGTACGCCACCGAGGGATCGATCAGGTGGAGCCGTCCTCCGGATCCGGCCAGCAGGTTGCCGCCCCAGAGATCGCCGTGAATTAAGCGCGGCCCGCAGTCGTTTAAATTCCAGGCTTCGACGCAGCGCAAATGCACGGCTTCGAGTTCCCGGCCGATCGCGGCATCAAGCAGGCCCCGGGACTCGGCTGCCCGAAACTGGGCTCCCAGCCGGTCTTGCCAGAAAAAATCAGCGAAGCGCGGATGCCGGTGATTGTTCTGCACCAGCGATCCGATGAAATTGGAATGTTCCCAGCCGTATTGTACTTCCGCGCCCGGCAATGCGTACAGCCGCAAAAGATCTTCGACCAGCTGCTCCGCAGCACCGGGAGAGCCAGCCGAATTCCCGCGCGGCCCGGAGGCGCTCACGAAATCCATGAACAGCACTGCCATCGCGGGCTTCGCTCCGGGCGAAGGCGTGTTTGATTCTGAGTTCGGCCAGAATCCATGGCAGGCGGGAACCGGAACTCCGGTCGCGGCCAGCGCCCGCAGGCCTTCGCACTCCGTTCGGGCCATGTCCGGCGACGCGACGATTTTGGCCGCGATCTCCAGAAGGCCCTTAGAGTCCCGCTCCCGCACGCGAACGCGATAAAGATCAAAGAGACTGCGACTGTGAAAAGCGCAGGTTTCGATCGGCGCGCTTTCGCCGAAGACCGCGCGAATGCCGGAGCGAATCAACTGCTCTGGATTGCCTTCGGCCCTGCGCCCGGTCATGGTTCAGTCTCGTGCGCTTTTCGAATCGTCCTGCGCTTGCGAGTCTTCCGCCAGGCGCATCCCGCTGAACTGCCAGCGCTGGAAGGGCTGAAAGAAATTGCGATACGTCGCTCGTATATGGCCGGCGGGGGTCGCACAGGAGCCGCCGCGCAGCACCATCTGGTCGCTCATGAATTTGCCATTGTATTCGCCGAGGGCGCCATCCAGCGAGCGATACCCGGGATACGCGAGATATGCGCTACCGGTCCACTCCCACACATCACCGAACATCTGCAGGGCTTGCGTGGCTGAATCACTCCCGCCGGCGATCGCAGAATCGTCTGCGCCGCCGTCCGGAGTGGCGTTCGCTTTCAAGAAAGACTGTGCTGGAGCCGGATGGTAACGCTCCGGAAAGGGAACGGCGACGGAGTGCCCGGCGCTTCCGGCGACGTTTGCGTCGTCCGCGGGTTGGGCTCGCAGCCGCTCCGCCGCGACCTCCCACTCGGCTTCGGTCGGCAGACGCTTTCCGGCCCAACTGGCGTATGCTGCGGCTTCGTAATAGCTGATATGGCAGACCGGCTCGTCCGGATCCAGCGCCCGCACGCCGCCGAGCGTAAAGATCTCGAAGTCGGCGTCGCGCATGTCTGCCTGGCTGAGCGCGGTCAGGGAGCTATCAGCATCCCGCGGCAGCCAGTAGAGCGGCGCCCGCCAGCCCTCGCCGCAGACTTTCGCCCAGCCGTCCGAGAGCCAGTGACGAAAATCGAAATAGCCGCCGTCGCGAACGAACTCCAGAAATTCTCCGCAGCTCAGCGGACGGTCGGCGATGCGATAGGCATTCAGGTAGGTTTTATGGCGGGGCGATTCATTGTCGTAAGCGAAGCCCGGTTCACTGCCATCGATTCCGATCGAATAGACTCCTTCCGCGATTTCGAGGAAACGCGGGCGTGAAACCGCCGCGGGCAAAATCGTTGCGGACTGCGATAAATAGGTCGGCAGGAGCGGATTTTGAAACAGGATGTTTTTCAGATCTGTGAAGAGCAGCTCTTGATGCTGCTGTTCGTGGTGTAGACCGATCTCGACCAGTTGCTGAAACTCGCTCTGCAACGCTGGAGACTCCGATTCCAGCGAAACGAATGCGCGCAGCATGGCGGCGTCCACGGCGTGGCGATATTCAATCACCGTTTTTAGAGTCGGACGCGAAAGCAATCCCCGTCGCGGACGCTGAACGCGTTCGCCGACGCTTTCGTAATAGGAATTAAACAGAAATGCGAAGCGCGGATGAAAGACTTGATAGTCCGGCAAAAATTTTTCGAGCAGGAAGGCTTCAAAAAACCAGGTTGTGTGCCCGAGGTGCCACTTGGGCGGACTGACGTCCGGATGTGGTTGAATCACGTGATCTTCCACCTCAAGCGGCGCACAGATACGTTCGGTGAATGAGCGGACCGATCGATAATGACCGATCAGATCTCGCCAGGCTTGGGTACTGGCAGGGGAATGAATAGAACCAGGAGCGGACTGCGTCATAGGATAACCAACCGGTAAGACCCGGATAGAACCGGTCGCCGTGTTAGAAGTCAACAGCTATTGGATCCTTCGCCGGGCGGATGGTTTCGAGCAAAAAAATGAAGGCGAATCGCCAGGCCAACATGCGCAGGTGTAAAGCACTCGGGGAAATGTTAAAGAAGGGAATTTCGACCGGCCTGACGATTCGCCTCAAGTGCCTCCAGTCTATTACTATACAAAAATAAAGCAAATAAAAAACTGGGTTCACCCTTGCTTTTTTATTCGCAGCTTATCCACGCTCTACCGTGAACTCGTTGTGAAATACTGGAAGCCAGGCGAATTCAGGAACTGCTGTCTTTTTGGGCGTCCAGGGTGCCTTGATTTTGAGCAAATCAGCTGGTTCTGGCCCAAAATATCAGGATTCGAACGGAAAATCCCGCCTGGTATGGGTCTTGCTATCACATACTGTTCTCCTTGCCGTTCCAGGTGGAATGCAGGAGGCGCCGGGAGCGCAGTATGATTGAAGTCAAATATGGTAAACGTCGTGTTGTAAGCTATCGAGGAAATCGCACGGTCGTGGGCGGTCTGACCGCCAAGAATAAGATCGATATTCTACTATATATTAGCAAGGAGTTCGCGAACGCGAATAGCGAGGACGAGTTGTACGATCGAGTGCTGGGTCTTTGCGAGGAGATCTTCGAGGTCGACAACGTAACGCTGCGCGCCTGGGACGGGCATATGCTGAAGCCGGCCCGTTTTATGACCGAGACCGAACCTCCGCGTCGGGCGCTGCGCGCAGGCGAAGGATATTCGGGCCAGGTGGTGGAAACCCGCACATCGCGCTTGATTACGGATCTGGGTCGCCATCCCGAACTCACCGACGAGGGCGAGAGCACCCAGTGCGTGGTGGTCGTTCCGATTCTCTACAAAGATACTCTGCTGGGAACGATTTCCATCGAGAAGGATATTCCGCATTTTTACAAAGACGACGACCTGGAAATTCTGGAAGCCATGTCTTCGCAGCTCGGTCTGGCTATGAACGAAGTGCGTTTGATCGAAGGCCTGATCGACGCGCAAAAAAGGATTAACGACGACCTGAAGATGGGTCGCATCGTTCAGGGGCAGATCATTCAGGACGGCATTCAGCCCTGGAATAGCATTCATTTCGGTTCGTACTACGAACCCATGGTCGAAGTCAGCGGCGACTACTTCGACGTTATTCGCAAAGGCAATTCGGTTTCCATTCTTGCGGCCGACGTTTCCGGGCACGGCGTTTCAGCGGCGCTCGTCACGGTTACGATTCACCACGAATTTCGCCGCTGCGTCGACGCCGGAATGGGTTTGCCGGAAATCATGGAAGAGCTGGGAGAATCGATTCGCCCCAAGCTACCAGCGGAAACCTATTTTACCGTGCAGTTGATTCGCATTTACGCGGACCATACCTATTCATTCGTGAATGGCGGACACAATCATCTGATCAAATACGTAAAGGAATCGAATACTTTCGAACAGATCGACGCGCCGGGCATTCCGCTGGGCATCGTACAGGCCCGTCGGGAAGATTACCCGGAAGTATTCGGCAAGTTGAATCCAGGCGATATACTGGTCAGCTACACCGACGGTGTCACCGAACAGCGTAACGAAGCGGGCGAAGAAGCCGGCCTCGAGCGTTTGCTCTACTGGTTGCACGAACAGAACGCGGCGTTGTCCGCCGCGCGCGAGGGCGAACAGGGAGTCTACAGCGTCGGCGAAATGTGTAACGGCGTCGTTGACCGCTGGAGAGATTTCGTGGGTAACGTTCCGCGCGGCGACGACGTAAACCTGGTGATGGCGATGTGCAATCCGCAGTTGCCGGACGCGCAGGAGTCCTATCGCAAAGCGCGAAAAGCACTGAAAGAAGGCAATAACAACCGCGCCTTCAGCCACGGGTCGACGGCCTACGAGCTGGAGCCGTCGCTGCATGACAATCTATTGCTGCTCGCGCGGCTCTATTATCGTGAGCAGGACTATACGACGACCGCGCGTTATCTGGAGGAGTACATCGAAACCAGCGGCGAATCCGGCGCGCAAACGCTCTACATGCTCGGCAACGTGTACTATAAATCCGGCGACGTCGCCCGGGCCAAACGCGAATTCAAGCGGGCGCTGGCCATTGATCACGCCTTCGCCGACGCGAGTCTAATGCTCGCGCGCTGCTACTTAAAGCTGCAGCAAAACCCGAAGGCGATTCGTATTCTCGGACAGGCCGTCAAAAGCAATCCCGGCAACGAGCAGCTGCGCGCCGCGCTCGCCGCCATCGACAAATCGGATAAATCCGACAAAGCTGAAAATATCGACGCGGGCGGCGCTTCGCTCTGAGGGCAGCTTTTGCCGCTTTTTATTGAAGGAACTATATGCAGTACACTCGCACTCGAAATAGCCGCAGCGCCGGCCTCGCGCAGTTCCGACGGATTTTGCCGCTGGTATTCTTGCTGGGCGTTTTATTTTCGGCCTCTGCGCTTTACGCGCAGTCCGCCGAAGTTGTGGGGGACGATGCAGGGCCTGCGCCGCAACTCGTAGACGCGGAGGCTTTCGCGAAACTGCAGGCGGACTACGCCGCCTTCGCGGACGACGTGGACACGCTCTGGATCTGCCTGGCGGCCTTCCTGGTTTTCTTTATGCAGGCCGGCTTTTCCTACGTGGAGGCGGGTTTCATTCGCACGAAGAACGTAGTCAATATCTTGATGAAGAATCTCATCGACTTCAGCGCGGGTTCGGTGATGTTCTGGCTGGTCGGCTTCTCGATCATGTTCGGGCCCTTGATTTTGGACGGCATCGGAATGGGGTCGCCCGGTTCGGCCACGGATCTGCTGGCCGACGAAGACGGCAAGCCGGTCGGCAAGAGCTACGCGTTCTTTATGTTTCAGCTGGTCTTCTGCGCGACGGCGGCGACCATTGTTTCCGGTGCGATCGCGGAACGCACGAAATTTCACACCTATATCATCGGTACGGTCCTGATCTCCGCGGTCGTCTATCCGATCTTCGGGAGTTTCGCCTGGTCGAATCTCTTCGACGACAATCAGGAAGGTTTCCTGATCAAAATGGGCTTCATCGATTTCGCGGGTTCGACCGTCGTGCACAGCATCGGCGGCTGGCTGGGACTCGCCGGTGCCATCATGGTCGGGCCGCGCTACGGCAAATACACATCGGACGGCGCGATCATGCCGATCTTCGGTCACAATATGTCGATGGCGACTCTGGGCGCGTTTATGTTATGGCTGGGCTGGTTCGGATTCAATCCCGGCAGCACCACCGCCATCGCAAACGGCGACTTTGCGATCATCGCCGTGACGACGAATATCGCCGCAGCTTCGGGCGGACTGACCGCAATGATTACTTCCTGGCTGATGTTTCGCCGGCCCGATATCAGTATGATGATCAACGGCGTGCTTTCGGGACTGGTCGCGATTACAGCCGGTTGCTACAACGTCGACATTCTTGGTTCGGCTCTGATCGGACTCATCTCCGGTATTATCTGTGTTTTTTCGGTGATCCTCTTCGATAAGCTGCGGGTGGACGATCCGGTCGGCGCGATTTCGGTGCACGGCGTGAACGGGGCCTGGGGAACACTCGCGGTCGGCCTCTTCGCGCATCCGGATTTCGGCGACGGCACGATGGGCCTGTTCTACGGCGGCGGACTCGGACAACTCTGGGCGCAAACCGTCGGCGTACTGGCGGGATTCATCTGGGCCTTCGGCTGCGGGATCATCATCTTCGGCCTGCTGCGCCTGACGATCGGCATGCGCGTCGACATGGAAGAAGAACTGGAAGGCCTGGACCTGGTCGAACACGGCAACGAAGCCTATCCGGAACAGGTGTGAGTTTCGCCACGGATTGAATCGCGGCGGAGGCCGGCCACGGATTGCACGGATGTCACGGATAGCCCTGTGAATATCGCGACCCTAAAAGCCTTTCATCCGTGCCATCGGTGACATCCGTGGCAAAACATTCCATTCTTCGCGACTCCTGCGGGGTCACTCAGGTCTTCTCTCGCGTCGCTCGTTCAGACTTTCAGGTCCTTCGGACCCTTACGGTTTGTGATATTCCCCTCTTCGCGACTCCTGCGGAGTCGCTCAGCTTTGCGGTCGCTTCGCTCGCGCAAAGTTTGAAGCTTGGAAGCCCTTAACCTTCCGCAAAAAAATCCAGGAAGATGAACAGATCGCCGCTGATCGGATAGGAGAAGGTCAGCGTGCGCCGGCGGGTTTCGACGTCGACGTACTCGTGCGAAATGACTCCGCGATTCCATTCTTTCATTCGCACCAGGTTGTTGAAAAAGTACGGCCGCCAGCCCCAGTTTTTGCCGCGGTGTTCGGGATGAATGCGAAAATCGGCGGCCTGATCGGCGCGCGTATAATTCGATGAGCGCTGCAGGCCGTAGCCGTCGCAGATGAATACTCGAAAGCATTGCGGCGGCAAGAATGGCAGGATGCGATTCAACGCTTCGTCCAGATTCGATTTGCGAAACAGCTGTTCGCGCTCGATGACCAGCCGCAGGTACTGGTTCATATTGTGTTCAATCTTAACGATGTTTTGACTGGAGTGGCGCGCGCGATAGATGACGTTGTTCAGCCCCAGCTGAATCACCTGGCGATAACTGTCGCTTTCCTGGAAGTCCGCCTGGGCTTTCGATAAAAACCATCCCTGGATCAGACTGCCGCCGGACTCGATCGCATTCTCGAGTTCATGCAGCGTTTCCACGCCTTCGAAGATGACCGAGATTCCGAGTTCCTGGCAAAACTTCGAAATATAGCCGACCAGTTTTTTGTAGTCCTGACTCTGGGCGCTCTTCTTAACGAGCTGAATATCCACTTTCACGAAATCCGGCTTGATTGACAGCAGCCGGTCGAAATTCGGGAAGCTGAAATCGTCGATGGCGATCTTGATCCCGCGTTCGCGATAGCGGTCGATGAGCCGGTTCAGAAAATCGAAATCAGCCTGCAGAAATTTCTGCTCGGTGATCTCGACGATCAGGCTGTCGCCGGGGACGCCGATCTCATCCATCATTTGAATCGTCGGAAAGAGTGCATCGCTTTCCCGCTGGCGATAGATCCAGGCGGGGTGGATGTTGATAAACAGCCGATTGGATCCCGGCTTTTGTTCTTTTAAGTACTGGAAGGAGCGTTCGCGGACCGTGCGGTCGACGCTGATGCGTTCCTGTTCGGGAACCGTTTCATCGTTGAAGAAGGCTCCTATATTGCTGATATCGCCCGCTTCGTTGACCTGGCGGGCGAGCACCTCGTAGCCGTAGATCGACCCGTCCGAAACCGAAACGATGGGCTGGAAAAACGGCCGGAGCTGTCCCGGCTCTATGGAATTGGGGGACGCCACTTAGCTCCCAACATATTTTTGAGCGCTCCACGGTGGAACACAAAAATTTGGCGCCAGGCCGCCTTTCGATCTTCGCGATCCGCTGGCCGACGAAAATATTTTCACTCAATGAGCAGTCTGATACGTCGAGAGTTAAGCCGCGTGCTTAGATGCCATGCCCGACTGTACCTGTACGCGCGTCCGTTCGGCCGCTCAGCTCGCGATCGCGCAGCGCTCGATAGACCAGCTCGTAGTCGTTGCCGGCGTTCCACATCATCCAGCCCACGCCGCCGCCGGCTTGATTGCCCGCGATTTGGTCGCGGATATAAGCTTCGTTGTAGTTCGTCACCCGCCAGCGAAAAGCCTGTAGCCAGGGTCGTACGATGAGCCCGGGCTTCGCGCTGAGCTCGTGCACGCGCTTTACGCCGTCATAATAGAAATGATAACCTTCGTCCGCCGGATTTTCGAAGCCGTGAAAGCCCCGGCTGAAATGGGAAGGGTAGAGCATGGGCGAAACGATGTCCACGAATGTCGCCATACGATTCAGACGCTGGCCCGTCGCGCGAATGTCGACCTCTTCGCCCCAGGCGACGATGCCGAAGATATCAATGCTGACTTTGACGTCGGTCGGACGGGTCAGCAGAAAAGCCCCGGCCAGAAAATTTACGAGATAGTCCGTCTTGTGATTCGCATCCGGCAGTTTATAGTATTCCACGCGCGAAAGATCGCCCTCGGCGGGATAACGAATATAATCGAACTGGATCTCGTCGACTCCCAGAGTTACGAGTTCCTGCACGATCTTCAAGTTATAGTTGCGAACTTCAGGCCGGCCCGCGTCGACCCATAACGGTTTGCCTTTTACCAATAAGATTCCGTTCGGGGCGCCGCGGTCTTTGATCGCCAGATCCGGTCTGTTGATCGCCAGGTTTTCGTCCTGAAAGAGAGCCGTGCGCGCGATGACGTACATGCCCTGCTCGTGAAGATACTGGATGGTTTTCGCGAGATTGCGGATCGGCGGTTCGTGGCGGCGCATCGCTTCGACTTCCGGAACCGACGAGCGATAGTTGACCACGCCGATGATATCCTTTACGTCGAAGACGACGCCGTTCGCGCCGATCTGGCGCATGCGTTCCACTTCCCGCACGAGACGCGCGGGACGCGTATTATCACCGCGCAAATACATGGCGTGCACCGCGCGATCTACGGGCCAGCCCAGCGCCTGGTTTTCGATGGGCTCGAAGAGCGGGCGCGGAATCGCGATTTGCGTGCCGGGTTTGCAGCGACTGCTTTCCGGGCGATCGCTTCGCTCAAAGTGTTCGACATTGTTGGCCTGGATTTCCGCCGCCAGTTCGCCCGGCGAAAAGATCGAGCTGAAATCATACAGGTCCCGGGCGATACTGCGCGCGGAGCGAGGCCGCTCGCAGTCCACAACCAGGCGGTCGCCCTCGGGGGCGAAGACAAAGCGCGCGTTCTCCGGCAGCGCGGCCTGGAAACGAGCGGTCTTCGCATTCGAGGGTTTTGTCGCCGAAGCGGCGGCCCGCTGTTGGTGCAGTCGAATTACAGGGACCATCGAGAGGGCCGAGGCGGCGAGCGCTACGACGACAAGCAGGACTGTCCAGACCCGCGGGCTGCGCCGGGAACGAGAATCGGGCAGGCTGCGCTGCACCCTGCGATCCATGTGGCGGTCTAAGAAGTGGGCGAGACCCAGCAGAATGCGGTCTCGAAGCTGATGTTTTCCGGAACTCATTGGCTAAAACCTGTTAATCGAACAAAAACAAAGGCCATTTTTTGTGCAGCGCACCACATGCCAATCCCTTTTCCGTGGATAAGTTATGCTGTTTCTTAGCTGTGCATTGATTTCTGCCTGAGATTCCTCGATCTTTCTTATTTCCTTGAAGCACAGCCCGCCGCCGGCTGCTATCGCGGGAATGGAAGATGATGTTTACGCCGCGCCGGAATCCGGTTTCGAAAGCCACTCCCCGCGCGGGGTCCGATCGTTTTCCATCGCCCGCTGCCTGAATGAAGGCGGCGAAGGCTTTCGCCAGAATCCGGGGCCGGGGATTCTGGCGTCGATTGTGATGGTCGTGCTGCTCGGGGCGGCCTATTTCGCCTTCCTGACTTCGATCGGAGCGGTGGCAGGCACCGGAGATGACGCCGCGATCGTCGGCATTCTGGTGATTGGATTTGGCGGGGCACTGGGGCTCTATTTTCTCTATCGCATGCTGCAGGCCGGGATGCAGATTCTGGGAATGCAGGTGCAGCGCGGCGCCGGTCGTGTGGAAGACGTATTCGCCGGTTTCCATCGCCCGGGGCCGATTTGCGGAGCGACCGCCGTCATCTATTTTCTGCAGCTCATCGTTCCACTGATCCTGTTCATCCTCTCCCTGGTGCTGGTCATCAGTAGCGAAGCGATCGAACAACAAATCGAAGCCATGGAATCGGACGATGTGGGTCTGGCCATTACGGGTGTGCTCCTCGTCGGGATCTGGTTGCTGAAACTCTATCTCGACGCCCGCCTGCTGCTCGTGTATCCGCTGATTCTCGAACGAAAGTCGAGCGCCATCGCCGCGATTGTGCAGTCCTGGAGAATGACGGCGCCGGTCCAGGTGTCCCTGGCATTTCTGACGCTGCTTACGGAGATCATTTTCCTGGCCGGCTTCCTGTGCTGTGGAATCGGAGCGCTGGTGACGGCTCCGGTGCACTACGCCATACAGGGGGCGGCGGCCCTGAGCCTGCTGGCCGACGATACCGCCGGCGAAGGCGACGCACAGGATTCTGTAGACCCCGCAGAGAACGGCCCGGGTGACGATCGTTTCGGCCAGCCGGATTCGCTGTCCGGGTACGATCGCCCCACGCCGCCGGCTGCCCCATCGAGGGATTCCAGAGATACGAAGCGCGACCCTGGCCCGTACGATGCTTCTCCGTATAGTTGAGCCAGGGGGAAGGGGCGCGAAAAAATAAATTCGTTTACAGTCCCGCGAATCGGGAAAGATTCGAGGGGTCGAGAATCTTACCGGACCAGCGTCCGGATCCGGGGATGTGATAGAATGGCAGCTCAAGTAGAAAATAGCGAAAACAACGAAGATGCGATGACGCGTCTGAAAGATTCCGTGCAGTCGCTCAAAGCCGACGTGGCCGAACTTCAGGATCGAGCCAGCGCCGGTCTGCGCGATCTGAAAGACAAAAGCCAGGTCTATCGCGAGAAGTCCGGCGAAGTCATCGGCTCCGTCGCCGAGTACTGTAAAGAGAATCCGCAGCAGGCGGCGCTGATCGCCGGAGCCACGGGCCTGGGCGTGGGCATTATTCTGGGCCTGCTCATGCGCGGTCGCTGATTCGCGCTCGCCCGATTGCCGGACCATGCCTGACGATCGCACCGAAAAAGGCGCCGCCGACTTTGACGAAGAATTCTTCAAAGACGACGGCCCGACCCGGGAAGACCAGCGCCGGGAGCGTTCCCCGGACGACCCCGAATCCGTAGTTCGGCGTTATTACGCACTCTTTGAAAATCTGGTGGTGATGCTCCTGGACTGGCGCAACTGGAGCCGGTCCTTGCGCAGCTTCCTGAAAACGGAGGCCCGCTATCGGGGGAAGCTGCTGCTTGCGGCTTTCGGCCTGTTCGTGGCCGGGCTGACCTGCATCGTCATATCGATCTGGCTTTTGGCGTTGGGCTCCTACCAGTTGCTGAGCTGGGCTCTGGGCAGTCCTATGGCGGCGTCTTTCGCTCTTTTTATTGGATTTTTGCTGCTGGCGGTCTTTTTGTTCGCAATTCTTTTGAAAACCGGCGGGAAATTGCTGGAACAACGAGAGTCAGAAGACGATCTCTATAATGACGACGAGAATTACTGAGCGTGCAGCAAGACTTCGATAAATATTGCCGGGCCCTGGGGGTCGCTCCCGGGGACGGGCCGGAAGCCGTGAAACAGGCCTTCCGGTCCCGGATTAAACAGCATCACCCCGACGCGAATCGCCAGGCTGACGACGGCCACAGCCGGCTGCTGATCGAAGCCTACGCGGCGTTTAAGAAAGGCGTTCCCGCACGCCCCGCGCCGCAGAGTTCGACGATCCATTCCCCGGGGCCGGCGCGTCCGCAGGCGGGACCGGTTCGCAGCGGGCAGTCGACGACCGCCGGCGGCAACGGTTTCGCCGGATTCGGCAGCAATCCCTTTCGCGATCCCTTCGAGGCCGGTCGCCGATTCGCGCGCGAGGCGAGCCGCAAGTCGGCCTTTCGCACGGTCTTCACGCCCCCGGATGAAGACTCCCCGCTTGGCGATATTTACGTAAACCTTTCCGATATGATCTGGGGCGACGATGAGTCTTCACAGGTTTATGGCAAACACGCGAAGGTCCGCGAGTATCGTCCGACTCGCCGCAAAGGCGGCGCTGGCTATGCGGACGACGACATCCCCGCGCATCCCTACGATCAGGCGATCGAATTCTATACGCGCGCGGAAGCGGTGCTGCGCGAAACCGTGCGTCGCTTTGAACGACGCAGCAATCGTTTCAAGAATTCGTGGGTGCGTGATTATATCGGGGAACTGGCGCGGGTACAGGTCCTCTTTCGCGACGTTTCGAAACGTTACCCCGCGTTGTCCGGTAAGTCTCTGGCCCGCGTACGCCAGATCAGCGAATTGATTACCGAAATCAAGAATTCCCGTACGGCCTGAAATGCGTCGCCATCGGTGAGCGGCCTTCGGGTGAGAATAGCCGCCGGCGTGCCGGTCAAGCTGTTCGCTCACACACCCGCAAGTTGAAGGCCACATCGCCTTTCGCGATGCGCTGGTTACTGATCGCCTTAAACCCCGCCCGGGGCAATTCCGTATCGAGCAGATTGTTTTGCATGGGCGCGCCTTCGTCTTTTACGATGACCAATCGGCCGCTCGTTTTGAGGATGCGTTTCACTTCGGCCAGACCTCCCGCGCGATCAGGCCAATGATCGATACTATCAAAGGCGAGCACCAGATCGGCAGAAGCATCTTCTACCGGAATCGAATCGGCGCCGCCCTTACGAAATTCAATGCGGTGCCCGTGGGAATCCTCCGAAGCCCTTTCCCGGGCGATTTCAAGCATGCGATCGACCGGATCGATTCCGATCAACCTTGCTCCAGGGGCGAGACCGGCGGCATGCCTCAGCGCCGATCCTGTTCCACAACCGATATCGACGATGCACGGTTGCGGCGGTATCTCAATCGCGTCGAGGGCCAGATGATTCGTCGGGTATTCGCCGTATTTCTGCGCGTACCATTCTGCGGTTTCGTTGGTCCATTCACTCATGACTTAGGCCTTTAATCGTCCGGTCCGATTCGTTTAGTCTCTACTCGTAAATGCGGACATAACGCATACAATAGCATGATCACTGTCATATACTCGCGCCGGTCGTCGGTCTACTATTATAAGGAAAGGTGCAGGACGCAATGCGAAACGTGCGTGAAACAATTAAAGTCGGCCGTATTGTCTGGCACGACCTTTTAACCCCCGATGTGGCGCTGGCGAACAGATTCTATTCGGACGTCTTCGGCTGGGAGTACCACGTCGAGCATGCCACCGAATTCGCCTGGGGGGACGGCGAAGCGGATTATCCACTCATCGTGGCCGGGGGCGAAGCGCAGGGCGGCATCATTGAGTCCTACGCGAATCGATGGCTGGCGTATGTCGCCTGCGACGATGTCGACGTCCTGACTGATCGGGCGAAGGCACTGGGCGCGACAGTCGACAGGGAAGCGTTCGACGTTCCAGGGGTGGGTCGCTCGGCGGTTCTGCGCGACGTTACGGGCGCCGTAATCTGCCCCTTCGTCGTCGGTCATAATTTTCCGGCGCCGACCGGAACCTTTCTGCCGGATGTACTGATCGCCCCGGAGCCGGATCCGGCTCGAGAGTTTTATGAGGGCCTCTTCGGTTGGACTGCGGGCGACCTGGATCCAGCCGGCGGCAGCCTTATGTACGATTCCAGCGGCGCGCACGTCGCGAGTATCATTGTGCGAGACGGAACGATACCGCTGCCCGGCACCGGCGGAATCTGGGCGCCCTGTATGCGTGTCCGCGATCTTGAGACCGCGCTGGCCAGTGCCGGGAGCCTGGGGGGCGAAGTGTTGATGCGATCGACGAACGCGCAGCCCGGCACCCTCGTTGCCGATCCTATGGGCGCCGTATTCAGCCTGCGCTGAACGAGGACGCCGCGGACGCGGGAATTCTCGTGTAGATCGACGGAACGTCCCAGATTTCCGTGATGCAGCCTTCCACGATTCGCCAGACGAGCACAACGTGAAAGCGCATCGATTCCCCGTTCAATGTGAGCGAGTTGATCGTAGTAACCACCACGAGTTCGTCCCCTACCGGGGTCGCGGACTGCGGTTCCACACGAAAGGTGCCGGCGGTCATGCCGTGCAAGCGTTGAAAGAACTCGCCCATGCCTTGCGGTCCGACGTAGTCGCCCTGAAGATCCGGAAGTTCCGGATTAAAATAATGGAAGATCACTTTCGGATGTAGAATGTCCGTCGCCCCCGCCAGATTCGCGGGATCCAATTGCTCGACGATTTTCAAATTGGGATGAGTTTGTGCGTCCATATACGAAAGATGTATAGCGTTCCGTGCGAAATCTCCATGAGGCGAATCAGTACGTCGTAAAAAATTCTTACGACGCGTCGCAAAATCGCGTGGAATTTCCCGGGTTCGGGTAGGCGAGCTGTCGCGTTTGTTCAATTCGTCCGTACGGAGAACGGCTATGATCCCGTATGAGATTTTTATTCAGCACAAAAGGCAAAAACATCCTCGGCGTGCTCGTTGTGATTCTGGCCATCTTCGCGGCAAAAGACCTGCACTTCGATTTACCCGCGGCCGACCTGCAGGCGAAGTACGCGAATGACGCTTCGAAATTCGTAGAGCTCGAAGCCGGCCTGCGCGTCCACTATCGCGACGAGGGCCCGCGCGACGCGCCGGTACTGCTTCTGATTCACGGGACGGCGTCGTCGTTGCATACCTTCGACGCGTTGACCGCTCTGCTCGCGGAGGATTACCGCATCGTGCGCTTCGACCTGCCCGGTTTTGGACTAACCGGTCCTTGCGCCGGCTGCGATTACAGCCCCCGGGAAGACGCCGAGTTTGTGCGGCGTATGCTCGACGCGTTAAAAATCGAGTCGCCGGTGAATATCGCCGGCAATTCCCTGGGCGGCCGGATCGCCTGGGAATTCGCGCTCGCTTTTCCGGAACGAATTCGTGGGCTGGTCCTGATTGATTCGCTCGGCTATCCCTGGCCGGAGAAACCGATGGGGATCGCTCTGGCGCGCGTTCCGCTGCTTAAGTACGCGCAGCGGTATATTACGCCGTATTTTCTGATTCGCCGGAGTCTGCATGAAGTTTACGGCGACGATGCGCTCGTTTCGGAGGAACTTGTCGACCGGCATTTCGAGCTGCTGTTGCACGCGGGTAATCGGGCCGCCTTTATCGCACGGGTGAACCACGAACTGGACGCGGATAGCGCGCGCATTTCGTCGCTGCGGCTGCCGGTACTCGTTTTATGGGGCGCGGACGACGCCTGGATTCCGGTCGAGCACGCCCCGCATTTCGTTCGCGATATTCCCAGCGCGCGATCGATTCTATATTCTGGCGTGGGACACGTGCCGCACGAAGAAGCGCCGGGACTCGTCGCGAAGGATCTGCGCTCGTTTTTGCGTGCAGTGGATCGCGTTCGTTGAGCGGGTGGCGCGGGCGCCGCGGGCGCCGCGGCTTGCGGTCGCCTGGTCTACAGCGCGGCTGATTTTCAATATCCACCGGTCTCGCGCACGCCCGGCGTCGGATTGAGTCCCCAGCGATCGGGGTGTCGCTTCGCTTCGCCCGGGCGTACGCCTGCGAAGCGGCGAAAGTCGCGGATGAAATGCGCCTGGTCGGAATAGCCCGCGCTGTAGGCTACATCGGTCAGTCGACGCTGCGGCGATCGCGATAGCAGCAAATACGATCGGAAGAAGCGCAGGATGGAACGCAGGCGGGTGGGGCTCAGTCCGCAGGCGCTTTGCAAGCGGCGCTCTAAGGTTCGTACGGTGAGTCCGCATGCGGCGGCCAGCTGTCCGATGGTCGCCTCGGGGTTTTCGCGCAGCAATCCGGCCACGACGGCGAGCAGTTCGTGAGGCGCCTGTGAAGCGGATGCATAGTTGTTTTCGCGGCCGTTCAGTAAGCCCTGCAGCAGCTTTGTGCCCATCGTCGGCGTCATGCCGTCGGCTGCGGGGTCCGCGAAGTCGTGCAGGCTCTTTCGCTGGCCGGGCGTCAGACGCAGTTCAGTTTCGAAAATGGAAACCGGTCCAGGACCTGCGAAGGCGCGGGCGTCCTGACCCAGAATCGAAGCCAGAGCTCCCGGGCGCAGTTTCAGCGCGGCGATTCGTGTGCCGGCATCGAGGGCGGCGTATTCGTGGGAATCCCGGCTGCCCGCAAGCAGCAGGAGTCCCCGCCGCGATTCATGTACGAGATAATCGCAGGCATCCGGGAGAATACGCAGCTGCGCCGTTTGATCCGAGGCCGGCAGCGCGCGAATCTCACAACCGGAAACGACGAATGGCCGCAGCTCCGGCGCGACTGCGAATTCGCGATAGCTGAGATTGGCGAAGGCGTTCATGCTTCAGGACCAGTTGGAACGAAATTCAAATTCCGCCGCGATCGGCGTATTCGTTGTGCCGGGAGGCAGTTCGAATACCGATACGCTGCAATCGCGGTCTTCGCGCACCAGGTCGAGAGCGCGGCCTTCGAATGTACGGTCGCGAAAATTCATGCTGCGATAGCCGGCGGGCAGGCGAATCTCAATGCCGTTGAACGGCGGTGAATACTTTTTATGCACGGTCTCAATCTGGAACTGAATATTGCCGCTACGATCCATCGTGCCGCTGTACTTCTGTTCCAGATACTGGCCCCGAAAAGCGGCGTTGCTGTGTCCGTCGTCCATTCGCAGGCGACCGCTCAGCGGAGTCGCTTTACCCGGATAGATCTCCAGACTCAGGCCCGCCGCCAGAGATTCCTGGGCGTTCGTTTCGCAGGGACACACGGGTAGAATCGCGCCGGCGCGTACAAATAGAGGATAGGAGCCGGGCCGGGTTTCGAATTCGTGCATGTCGCCGCCGGTATGACGACGGCCGGTTTCGAAATCATACCATTCTCCCGGCGGCAAAAAAACGCTGCGGGTTTTTCGACCGGGACGCAACACCGGCGCCGCGAGCAGATCCGATCCCAGAAAGAATTGTTCTTCGCACGCGGCAAGTTCTTCGTCGCCGAGATCCGGATGTTCATAAAAGACCGGCCGGACGATGGGCGCTCCGCTTTCATGCGCTTCCCAGAAGAGCGTATATAAATACGGCAGCAGGCGGTAGCGGCGGCGAATATGTTTGCGGGCTATGTTCAGCACTTCTTCGCCGAAATTCCAGGGCTCCTGGTCGAAAGAATAGAGCGCGGTGTGCGCGCGAAAGAAGGGCATCAGCGAGCCGAGTTCCAACCAGCGCGCGAAGAGCTCGCGCTGCTTGCGAAACTTAAAGACCTTCAGGGTGCCCGGAAAAAAACCGCTGGCGAAACCGCCGACGTCCGCGCCCGTAAAGGACATGCCGCTCAATCCCAGGTTCAACACCATGTGCAGATTCTCGCGTAGATGTTCCCAGCTTGAATGATTGTCCCCGGTCCACAGGGCCGAATACTTCTGCAATCCCGTCGACCCCGAACGACTGATGACGAACGGCCGCCGGTCCGGCGTGAGGCGCTCGAAGGCCCGCATGGTGGCCCGCGCTTCGTCGTTCGCGTAGCGATTGCGTTCGAGCCGGTGCGAACCGTTCTCGTGAACGATATCTTCTTTCAGTGGATTGTATTTTTTTCCGATCTGCAACACCGGATCGTTCATATCGTTGCAGATACCCGCGACGCCCGCATCGAAGAGGATCTTGTGTTGCTGGGCCCACCAGTCCTGGACGTCTTCGCGGCCGAAATCCGGAAAGACCGACGCTCCAGGCCAGGCTTTGCCCACGTAGACTCCGCCGCCCGCTTTCTGGCAGAAGACGTTCTTCGCGAGGCCGTCGCGGTAGACGGGGTAGTCGTCAGTGGAAACGCCCGGATCATTAAAGAGCACTGTGCGAAAACCCAGCCGGTCCAGGGCCTGGTGCATGCCTTTGGGATCGGGGAAGCGTTTCGCGTTCCAGGTGAAGACCCGGTAGCGTTCCATGTAGTGAATATCGATGTGTATCGCGTCGCAGGGCACTTCGTGGTGTCGAAAATCGCGGGCCAGCTGCAACACGCGTTCGGCGGTGCGATAGGACCAGCGTGATTGGTGAAAACCCAGCGACCAGGTCGGCGGAACGTACGCGCGTCCGCAGAGCGCCGTAAAATGTTCGACGATTTCCGCGGGCGTTCCCATAAAGATCAATAGATCGATGGGAATCGCTTCGTCCGCGCCGCCTTCCGGCACGATGCGAATGCCGTCCTGGCGCTCTGTTCCCGAAGACGCGCCGGAACCATTTGCAGCCCGTGAGCCCGGCGTCGCCACTTCGGCGGGCAAGCTGGAATTCCAGAGCACGCCGACGTAACCCGTAGCCCGTTTCACGATAAAAAACGGTACGCTGCTATACGAGCTGCGGGGAATCGTATAAAAGAGCGTGTCGAGATTCAGCAGGCGAAAAATCGCGTTGTTTCGGTCCGGCCGGCCGTTCGCCGCGCCGAAGCCGTAAATACGATCGCCCGGTTCCGTCCGGATCTGAATTTCCGCTTCGCCGAATTTTCCGGTCTGCAATTCCCCGCGCAGGATTTCGCCTTTCGCCTCGAGCAGAGTGAAATTCCCGGTCGGCGGATCGTAGAGCAATTTCAGGCCCTTACGTTTGCACTGAATCATGCCCTGCGCGTCCCGATGGGCGGGCATGCGGTCGAAGCGAAACTCGGGATCCGGGAAAGGCGTGTCCGGAAAATCTTCGAGGCTGCCGGGGTGGATGCACACCCGGCATACGTTTCCGGCGTAGACGCCGGCCAGCACGGAAATGGCCTGCATTACCGCGCATGCTGAAGACCGCCTCCAGATTCGCAACAACTAAGCGAATTCAAGTTGCGCGTTTTCGGCGGCGGAGTATACCGGCGCATGCATGAGCTGAAACGACTCGTCGTCATTCCCGCGCACAACGAAGAAGAAACGATATACGAAGTCGTCACCAGAGCTCTGCAATACGCCGACGTCTCGGTCACCGACGACGGCAGTCGTGATCGCACTCCCGAGATTCTCGCGGAAATCGCCGCTGAAGTTCGCGACGGGAAACACGCGAATCAGCTGAATATTATCACGCACGAAAAGGCGACGCATATTCCGCGGGGACTGCAGGACGGACTGCGCTACGGAGTCGAAGAGGGCTACCAGTGGTTCGTTACGATGGACACCGGTCTTTCGCACGATCCCGATGCGCTGCCGCAATTCTTCGACACGGATCCGAAATTCGGCGTCGTGATCGGCAGTCGCAATAAACCGGAGAACGTTCCATTTTACCGGCGCATGGTCAGCTGGAGCGCGGCCCGCGTCGTGAATTACGCGCTCGCGAAATCGTATTTTAATTTTTGGGGTCCGGGTCTGAACGATTGTACCAGCGGCTTTCGCCGGTACTCCCGGGCCGCCGCGGAACTGATCGCGAGTCACGAGCTCAAGTCAAAGGCCTTTGATTTTCATATGGAGGCTCTCGCGCTCTGCTATCGCGCGGGCTTAGAAGTTACCGAAATCCCCATTCACTATATCTTTTCGAATTCGTCGTTTAACAGTCGGGTGCTCAAACAGGGCATGCGTTTCGGGCTGCACCTGATCGCGACGAAGGGGTGATTCCGGTGGGCGATTTGATCGGCGCCTATCTTCGAAAAACGACGGAGTTCGCGCGAAGCCTGCCGGACTCTCCGCTGATCCAGCGCTGCGCTTCGCGTCGCGGGCTCGTTCTTCTTTTTTTGATATTCTACGGCCTGGGGACCCTGGGAATTCTCGCGCGTTATGAATGGAATCCGTCCGCTCTGGTGCGCTTCGGACATTATTATGTTGAGCAGAATCCGGAGCGAACTCCGGTGGGTGCGATCCGCTTGACCGGCAACGAGGCCTACGGCGGCAACGGCTACGACGGTCAGATTTTTTATTATTACGCCCGCACATTCTTTGAGCCTGGAGTCTGGCCGGAAGGTTTTTCGCTGGCCTATCGCGCGCCGCGCGCCGGCTATCCGCTGCTTGTGGCGCCCTTCGCTTTTATGTTCGGCGACTGGGGCGCCGTCTTCGGCCTGTATTTCGTACAGCTCGCGCTCCTGATTTCATCGCTTTTATGCGTGCGCGCGCTTTTGCCGGCGACTGGCAAATGGGCCGCGATCTTTTACGCGCTTTCGCCGTTCGCGTTCATGGCCTACGCTCTCCTGGTCAGCGACAGCATTATGATCGGCCTGGCCTTCGTGGGCTATTATTTCTATACCCGGTCGGACCCGCGCTACGTCGCTCCGGAAGGCGCAGCGCCGGCTTTCGAGAGCGCCGCGAAGCGCGCGGCGTCTCTGGTATTCGCCGGCTTTTGCTTTTCGCTCGCGATCTTCGCCAAAGAATCCGCGCTGTTCTTTTTGTTTCCCCTGGGTCTGGAAGCGCTCTGGCGTCGCCGCATCGATCGCGCGGCGTTCATGCTGGCCATCCTGGTTCCGGTCTTCGGCTGGCAGCTGTATTTGCGCGAGGCACATGGGATGGTGCCGGCCGAAGTGCTTTCGATTTTTCTGGCGCCCTTCGACGGGGTGCTCGGGGTAGGTCGCGAAACTCTACGTTTGTTGGGAGTATTCATCGCGCAGCCCGGCGCCGGCGCAATCATCGCGCTCGTCAAACACGGCGCAAAGATTCTACTCGTGGCCGCACTTGCGGCGAGTCTGATTCTGCCGTTCACGGGGGCGTGGCGCCGGCAGAGTTTCGTGCCGCTGCGATTGGCTTTGATTCTGACCGCGTTACATATTATCATCGCGGACTGGTTTTATTTCTGGGGCATCTTCGACAATGTGGGGCGCATGTTTACGCTGCTGGTTCCACTCGCCGTACTCTTGAAAGGCCAGGATCGCTCTGCGAAGACTGCGCCGTTCTTTTTGGTTACGACGCTCCTGGCCGCATTCGTTCTGATGCGCGCGGTGTTTCTGACGCCTCAGTTTCCGTACGACGTATATGAACCGTACTCGGGCCCCGATTACGAACAGGCTCCGGTCGGTCCCGCGGCCGGCGATTAGGTGCAGAGCTCGCGTCGCGTGCGCGGCGCTCATTCGCGCAGTCTATTTTCGACTTTCGTCACGAGGCCCCGGCTCTCCATACAGTCATAGAGGGCCTGCGCGAAATACCGGTCGCCTGCAGGCCGCAGGTGAATGCCGTCTTCCCAGAAAAGCTCCGTGCGTCGTTCTACCGGCAGTCGGTCGAAGGTCTGCGCCAGATCGCAGAGGTGGCTGCCGGTGTCCGCCGCGACTTCCCGCACCACCTCCAGGTACGCCTGGTGGAGTGGGACCAGTTCTTTGATATCGTCGAGATGGATGACGCCCAGTTAGTGCGGCTCCCGGCCGCGAATATGACTGGATGGAGCGGTGATCAACACGGGGTCGATATTCGCGGTTCGCGCGCTTTCCACGATGCGGGTCAGATTCTTACGATAGTCAGCGAGTTGCACGCGCCTGACCGCTTGCGTCGCGTCCCGGTCGCCGCGATTATAGATCAAGAACGCGCGCGCGACGAATTGCACGAGCCGCGATCGGTCCACCCGTAATAAAAAGTCGCCACCGCCGGCTGCTCGCCTTGCTGTTGGACGAGCTTTGCCTGGTAGTTCTCAGGCACCCAGAGCAGCTCGCGGTCTCGCTGGTAATTGTGAATCACGCCGGGGAAGTCTTTGCCCGGCATGCGAATTTCAGGAACCAGCGTAAACTGGAATCCGAGGATTCGGAGCAGGATTTCTGCCAGAATCAGAGGCAGGAGGCTGCTGCCCATGAGCAGGACGAGGTTCGTGGCGCGCATTTTTTGGGCACCAATTCTAACAGATTTACATTTTGTCGCAAGTTTTTTCCCGCCGGGATGGGCGAATCGCCAGGCCGCCCGCATTCGGACGGCGAACGGCGCAGTTTTCGGAGGGAATGAATGATCCCGTGCCGCTGCACGGGGATCGGGGTGTTGGGCGTGATTCATCAGAACCCATCACGCAAGCCAGGGCCTGTGCGGGCTTCAATCTGAAATGCCGCCGGAGCCGCCCCTGAACGGATAGGTTTTGTCGGCAACGCGCCTGCGGGTAAAAATGAAAAGGGCCGCGTCCGATAGCTCGAACGCGGCCTGTTGATGCATTATGTTTGGGCAGAGAAGGATTCGAACCTTCGTAGGCGGAGCCGGCAGATTTACAGTCTGCTCCCTTTAACCACTCGGGCATCTGCCCTTTTCTAAAATGAGTTCGTGCTGCCTGTAGGAGTCGAACCCACGACCTGCTGATTACAAATCAGCCGCTCTACCAACTAAGCTAAGGCAGCGATTTACAGCAACTCAAGACGGAAGCAAATTGCGCCCCCGGTCTGCCGTCAAGCAGGATTCCCACGAACGCCCCGCGAGCGGAGTCCGCCGTGGATGAGCACTCCCACCCACGCCACAATCATCGCCAGAGTTGCAAGCTGTAGCAGCGAACGCTGCTCCAAACCCGTAATGGAAACGAAGCCCAGCAGCGTAGTACCAAAGAACGCGATTGCGATGCTTGCGAAGGCCGCCTGGTTGCTGCGCCCGGAGCCTGCGCGGTTGATGAGGGCCAGTGCCGCATAGGATGCGCCCAGATGCGCGCAGGCGAGAAAGATCGCGCTCCACTTCATCCGGGTAAAGACTTCCAGATTAAAAATCGTCTCGAATGGGATTGCGGCCGGATAGCCTTCCGTTCCGTAGCGAGTCAGCTTCAGTAGTTGCGTGTTTTCGATTATGTCTCCGGCGAGGATCAGCGGTATCAAAAACAGGCCGCTGGCAAAGAACACGTTCGATGCGAAAAAGCCGGAGCTGGCTTCGCGCAGCCCTTCGCGTACGAAACAGATCATCGCCAGGAAGTACAGGCTGTAGGCGACCATAAATGGAAAATCATACAGGTTGAGCGTATCCATGGCGGCGCGCATGTCGATGCCCGCCTTTCCGGAGGTAAGCACTGCCTCGACTTCTTCGGCGGTGTGCGCGAGTTCGAACCATAAGATCGCCTGGCTCTCGTGAAAGTCGGGATTCAGGTCCGACGGGGCGAAGGGCGGTACGGCGGCGGCGCCGACCATGATCCCTCCGAGGACCAGAGTCAAAATCCCGGTGGCGAGTACTGCCCGGGCGGCGTGTTTCAGGGAATCGGCGGACGGTTTAGGATTCATGCGGCCAGGATACGGTCGATTCGCAGCCGCTGGCCAGCCCTTTTCTGGTTGGCGGGCTGCGCCGTCGTGCGAAGATCGGAGCGCTATGGGTTCGAAAATCGCCAGGGATGCAGAAATCCGCTTTAATGGGAGCAGCTTTGACGTCGACCGCTTCGCGGGAAACGACGCTCCGGTTCGCACGCACGTGCATCTGGTGAACGGCGGCGCGATCTTCGAAATCCAGATCAATCGGCCCGAGATGCACAACAGCGTGAATGGTCCGGCCGCCGCGCTCCTCCTGGAAGCCTGGTCGCGCTTTCGCGACGACGATTCGCTGACTGTGGCGATCCTGCACGGAGCAGGCGATCGCTCTTTTTGCTCCGGCGCCGACCTGACCGCTCTCGAAGAGCTGGTCGACCCGCACGCGAGTCCGGAGGAAATTGAAGCTTCCGTTCAGTCCGGCACCGGTCCCATGGGCGGCTCACGCATTCTGCAGCGCAAGCCGGTCATTACCGTAACCCATGGCTATACCTACGCCGGCGGGCTTGAGCTCTTCTGTCACGGCCACATTCGCATTGCCGAAAAACAGGCGCTCTTTTCCGTGGCCTGCAGGCGCTGGGGCGTGCCCCTGGTCGACGGCGGCACCGTTTATTTGCCCAGACTATTGGGGCAGGCGCAGGCTTTGCCGATGATTTTGACAGGGCAGCGCATTCGCGCGCAGCGCGCCTACGAGATCGGACTGGTCTGGGAACTGACCGCGAAGGGTCGCGGGCTGGCCCGGGCCTTTCGTGTGGCCGAGCAGCTGTGCGTGCAACCCCGCGACGCGATGCTCGCCGATTTGAATTCGGCGGTGGACGGCGCGCATCTGAGCATGGAAGAGGCGCTGCGACTGGAGGCGCGCAATATCCACCCGGTCGCGACAAGCGATAGTTTTCGCGAAGGGGTCGCGCGCTTCAACCGCGGCGAACGCTTCTGGTTTATTTGAAATTCGAAATCGAATTCAGGATGATTATGACGGACTCTAAGAATATATCTGCTTCCGGTGAAGCAAGCGATGGGTCGGCGGTCGCCGGGGCGTCAGCCATGCCCGGTCGCGTCATCGCCGCTCTGCGGGAATTGCCCGGACGGCTGGGACCGGCCGCCCGCGATTTCTGGAGCTGGTTTCGTAAATACCTCGGTGGACTCTCGCATCAGCCGGAATTGCGTTTTCGCACGGTACTCTGGGCCATTTGCATTATGTTCGTTGGCTTTTTCACACTGGTGGGCACGAATCCCTTTCGCCTGCTGATCCCCGACTCGTTCTTTCATCCGCCCGCCACCGATTCGCGGGCTACGGTGTCTCTCTACGGGATTTCCGTGGAGAATCAAGAGCCTGTGAAAATCCAGCGACGCGTATCCCTCGAAGGCGAACCGGAGCGTTTGGTATCGCGCATCGCCTTCGCGGTCAGCCGCCCGCCGGGTTTGCAGGAAGGCCGGGGCGGCGGGGACTATGCGGATCTCGAACCGCTGCCGGATCTGGGACTGGCTCTGCGCCGGGTGTGGTTTCCGAACGGCGCGTCACGGGTCTTAATCGATTTGCGCCGGGCCTCGCTCGACGCGGAGCTTGATCGTTTTCTATTGAACCGGGTGGACGGCGCGCGCAATCGCACGGCCCTGCTGGACGGTTTCTTTCGTGCGTATACGGCTTCGCTCTTCGAGCTGATGCCGGAATTGCGGCGGGTGGAGTATTTGCTGGATGGCAAACGCAGCGCCTTTCCGGGGATGCAGTTTCGCCTCGACTATGTTCACGGCCAGTCGCCGGCCGCCGACACGAGCCAGGGCGTTTCTTCGGGGACGCCACAGACGGAAGGCGGCGGATGAAAGCCCCCGGGCGGCGCGCCGCTTGCGTTCTGCTGTTTGTCGTGCTGCCATTTTTCAGCGACGGCAGCGACAGCTTCGCAGAACCGCGCACCGCTGGAGAGTGGCATACCCTTTCGCAGGGTTGGTACGATATTGAGTTTCGTTACGGCCCGGACGGCGAGTTTTATTATCATTTCGACGTTTCGTCCCTCGACGGGTACCGCAGTCGGCTGGTCGTCTTTCCTTCGGGCGAAAAGAGCGCGAAAGATCTGGTGGTTTTTGTTCCGGACTATTCGACGCAGTCGTACGAACGCCTGCTGAACGTGGTCGCAGAAATTCGCGGCGAAAAAGAATTTCACGCCGCCGTTTTGATTCCGCGCGGGCATCGCCCCGTGATTCGCACGAATTTGCACGGAGCGAAGGGCGTAACGGAACTCACCCGCGATAAAAAACGGGCGGCGGCGATTCTGAACGATTTTCGGGCCGGCCTGTCCGCCCTGGACGAAACCGCGCCCACGCTGAATATCAAATTCGGTCGGACCTGCATCGTGGCGGGCGATTATTATTCGAACCTGCTGTTAACTGAAGCTCTGCCGGGAGTCGACTGCATGGTTCTGCTTTCGCCCAATCGCCGCTTCTATCGCGACGACCTGGCGAAGATCGCCGCGAAACAGATTCGCATTCCCGTCTTGATGGCCGCTGCCGCGCGCTTTCGCTACGAATTGGCCGGCCTGCGCGACGCTCTCGACCAGGCCGCGCTGGTCATTCGCAGCGGCGGTGGAAACGGCTACGCGATGCTGTACCGTAAGCCGGATCTCGTCGACGAGATTCGCCTGTTCCTGCGCGGGCCCGCGGAATACGTGAAGTCCCAGGGAGCGCTGTGAATTTTCCGGCGGATCGCCGTCTGGCGATTAGACGCGTGCTCGGGATGCGGTCGGCTGGCTGACCGGCACGAATTCGACCGAGGCCGGTGTAGTCGCGGCGGATTTCAGGTCCGGCTCCGACGAATGCATCGTCTGCAATTTTTCCGACAGCTCTTCCGATAACATTTGGGCCCACTCGCGAATGTACTTCACGACGTCGTCGCGAAAATTATGGCGCAGATGGCGTTCGCCGACGGGAAAGCGGCGCAGCACGTTTTGATCGGAGAGTTTCTCCAAATGCCGGATATCGTCGGTGTTCATGCCGACCGCCAGCATCGCGTCGATGATCGAGTCAATGGGGTAGCCGCTGGTCGGACAGTAGTCGATGACCTGCTCGCTCCAGTCGCCGGAGCGGCCGAGAGCGGACGCGTGAATCTCCGCGTGTGTGAACTGCGTGAGCGACTGCGCGAGATGGCCGCAGTTGCAGCTGCCCATGTGACTCCACTGGTAGCGTTCGCCGCCTGCAATGCGGTCCGCGGTTTCGCGTAGTGCCTGGATGAGTTCTTTCGTCGGGGTAGCCATACATCAAAAATATGCAGGCGCGCGTATGACTGCAATTCGAGATTTTTCATACAGGTAAAAAAATCGAGAAACTGTCCGAAGACAGGCGCGACGCCGAACGGGGTTCGCGTCGCGTCGCAGGTTAGAGCGCGAGCAGGATCGTGACGTTCGCGCAGGCGTGCGCCAGGCTTCCGTAGAGCAGGCCGTCGCTTTGAATGCGAACCTCGGCCAGCGCGAAGGCCGCTATAAAATACAGCGCGAACATGCCGGCGCTGATGGGAAAGTGCAGAATCGCGAAGGCCAGCATGGCCACGAAGTGTCCGAAATAGTGCGGAGAACGGCCGAAGAACGAAGGCACGAGCTCGCGAAAGATCACTTCTTCTAAAAGCGGCGCGCCGAATGCGCCGGCCAGCAGCAGGCTCTGGGAAAACCAGTCCAGCCGCAGGTGCGAGCCCTGCTCGACGTCCAGAAAATAGAGCGTCCAGATCAATACAATGAAGGCTACGACCGCCGTGCCGGTGGCCCGAAACGTGAACACGGGGCGAAACAGCAGGTACAGTTTATAGGGCGGCAGCAGGTACAACGTGAGCGGCGCGATGACCGCCAGAAAGAGCGGGGTCAAAAGCGTGCTGCGGTTTGTGACCGACATCTGCGGCACCTGGATCATGTGCAGGACGATCAGGAGGGCGGCGACAATGCCCAGGCCCAGAGTCAAAAGCAGCGGCAGCGATCCGTGGCGATCGCTCAGGACGCGCCTCAAACTGCGGTCGACGGCCAGGCGTTCCGGTTTCGAGCGGGCCTCGTAGAATTCCGAAAAGGCTTCGTCGGCCGCTTCCATCTCTTCCGGAGTGAGCCAGTCGGCGATGTTGCGCCGGCCCGTCGGCCCGAGCAGGCGATAGAGCAGGCCGGCTCGCGCTCGCGGGATGTCCTGAGGGGTCGGATTATTTTTGCCGCTTTTTGCGCCTGAGTCCATGGAATGCTTTGCCTGTGGATGGTTCGGAAAAATTCTGGCTCCATTATGAGTTCCGAATCAAACGCAGCACCTCACGTAGCTATTGTCGGCTCAACCGGCGCCGTAGGCGTCGAGCTTTTGCGGGTGCTGGAGAAACGTAATTTCCCCCTGTCGAAGCTGACGCTGCTTTCGAGCCCGCGTTCTGCCGGCAAAAAGCAGAGTTTTCGGGGCGAAGAGTACACCGTTCAGGAACTCGGCGAAGATTCGTTCAAAGACGTCGATATTGCGCTCTTCAGCGCCGGCGGAAGCATCAGCAAGAAATTCGGCCCCATCGCGGCTGCGGCGGGGGCGGTGGTCGTCGACAATAGCTCGGCCTTTCGCATGGATCCGAATACGCCGCTGGTCGTTCCGGAAATCAATCCGGAAGACATCGCGGCGCATAAAGGCATTATCGCGAACCCCAATTGCAGCACGATCATTCTATTGATGGCCGTATATCCGATTCACAAAATCAATCCGATCAAAAGCATCGTCGTTTCGACGTACCAGGCCGCTTCCGGAGCCGGGGCCGCGGCCATGCAGGAGCTGGAAGACCAGGCCAAAGATTACCTCGACGGTAAAGACATTCAGCCCGAGATCTTTCCGTTTCCGATCGCCTTTAACGCCTTCAGCCACAACTCCGATCTTGATCTGGAAAGCGGTTATAACACCGAAGAGACCAAGATGATTAAGGAGACGCATAAGATTCTCCACAATGACGCCATCTCGGTAGCGCCGACCTGCATCCGCATCGGAACCTTTCGCGCGCACGCGGAGTCGGTGCACCTCGAGCTGGAAAATCCGGCGGATCTGGACGCGATCCGCAAAGCTCTTGAGGCGATGCCGGGACTCAAAATCGTCGACGATCGCGAGAAGAACTATTTCCCGATGCCGATGGAATCCACGGGCGAAGACGACGTGCTCGTCGGGCGTCTGCGCTACTCCGCTGGCTCCACCGATAAACGCCGTATCGATCTATTCTGCTGCGGCGACCAGATCCTGAAGGGAGCTGCCCTGAACGCGGTGCAGATCGCCGAAAAGGTCTGATTTCACAGCCACCCGATGCGCAATGCGTCGGGCGGCTGCGGCCGGAAAGAGCCGCAACAGGGTTCACAACGGATGCTGTCGGCCCCCGTTTTCGTACTAATCGGGCAGGGGATCTACTAATTGATCGATCTGCCTTGAAACTGTACCCCTTGTTGTTCTTGCGGGCCGCGGTACGCCGCTACACCTGCGACTGGCCTGGAATGATATTTGCTAATCGTTAGGTCTTAGAATCTGGCGATTACGTGCGCGTCTGTCGCAAACGTGTGTCCCGCGCGCGAGGGGAAGACAATCGGTGAAACTATTGATCGTGGATGATTCGAGCATCATCCGCAAAGCCATAACCAAGTATTTGAAAGAGTACGGCCTGGAACTCGTCGGCGAAGCCGCCGACGGCGTGCAGGCCCTCGAGCAAATGCAGGAGCACAGGCCGGATCTGGTGACGCTCGATATCACCATGCCGGAGATGGACGGCCTAACCTGTCTCGAAGAGATGCTAAAGATCGACGCCGGGATCAAGGTCATCGTGATCAGCGCCCTCAGCGATCAGGCGACGGCTCTGAAGGCGTTGAAAATGGGGGCGAAGGGTTTTCTGGGTAAGCCGTTTACGGAAGATAAAATCAAAGAAGCCTTCGATCGGGTTTTGAAAGCATAAAGGGGAGCGTGAAATGCAAGAGCGGGACGTACAGGTCTTTGTCGAGGGAACGCAAAACTATTTTCAGGAAGTCTCCGGCGTTACGCCCGAAATCGGCCTGCCGTATTTGAAAGGCGCCGAGGAAACCATTCTGGACTATACCGGCGCGATCGGGATTTCCGGCGAACGCAAAGGCTGCGTTTATTTTACGACGAACCGCGAAATGCTCGCCGAGATTGTGAAGGCGGTGGTCGGGCCCGGCGAAGAGGACTCCGAGGAATCCCTGCGCGATATGGTCGGCGAAATCGCCAATACGATTTCCGGCAACGCGCGCCGCACTTTCGGCAGCAATTTTATGATTTCCGTACCGATCGTAATCGTGGGCAGTCCGACCATCGACCTGCCGATGGGCATACCCACCTATATCATTCCGCTCACCTGGCAGGGGCATAAGTCCTACATCGTCGCCGGTATCGAATGAGCGAATAACATGAACGACAAAACACTGATCGACGTCCTGTGGGTGCTGGTCGCCTCGGGGCTTGTCTTCGTAATGCAGGCCGGCTTCGCGTTGCTCGAATCGGGCTTCACGCGTTCCAAAAACAGCATCAACGTCGCCATGAAGAATATGACGGACCTCGGTCTGTCGGTGATTCTGTACTGGATGAGCGGCTTCGGTATCATGTTCGGCGTCAGCTATCACGGCTGGTTCGGCACGAGTGATTTCTTATTCGAAACCGGCGCCGACGTCTGGCAGACGACCTTCTTTTTATTCCAGGCGATGTTCTGCGCGACAGCCGCGACGATCGTGTCCGGCGCTTCGGCGGAGCGCATGCGTTACGGCAGCTATCTTTTCGTGACCCTGGTGACTTCCGGGGTCGTTTATCCGGTGCTCGGCCACTGGATCTGGGGCGACGGAGGCTGGTTGCGCGAAATGGGTTTCGTCGACTTCGCCGGCAGCACGGTCGTGCACAGCGTCGGCGGCTGGGTCGGTCTTGCGGCGATCATGCAGCTGGGCGCGCGCGGCGGTCGCTTTCGCGAAGACGGCTCAGTGCTCGATATCTCCGGCAGCAATATCCCGATGGCGATTCTGGGGGCGCTGTTATTATGGTTCGGCTGGTTCGGCTTTAACGGCGGCAGCACCCTGGCCATGGATTTGAGCGTGGCGAAGATCATCGCCAATACGGTGCTCGCCGGCGCGGCGGGAGCCATGAGCGCCCTGCTGATCGGCTGGCCGCTCAAGCGCGTCGCCGAAGTCGGGCTGATCATCAACGGCAGTCTCGCCGGACTCGTCGCGATCACGGCGGGCGCGCACGCGGTCGGCTCCGGTGCGGCGCTGTTGATCGGCGCGGTCGGCGGGGCGATCATGTTCGGCGTCGAAGAACTCTTCGAAAAACTCCGGCTGGACGACGCGGTCGGCGCCTTTCCCGTGCACACCGCGGCAGGCATCTGGGGCACGCTGGCCGTCGCCGTCTTCGGGAATCCGGAAATTCTCGGCACCGGCCTCGGCTTCTGGGCGCAATTGCAGGTGCAGGCCGTGGGGGTGCTGGCGACCTTTGGCTGGGCCTTCGGGGTCGGCTTCGTACTTTTGTGGCTGATCAACAAAGTGATACCGCTGCGGGTCACTCCCGAAGACGAAAAAATCGGTCTGAATGTGGCCGAGCACGGCGCGTCGACCGAGTTGCTGGATCTATTCCAGGCCATGGAAAGCCAGGCCGCGACTGGCGATTTAAGCGTGCGGGTGCCGGTCGAACCCTTCACCGAAGTCGGCCAGATCGCTTCGCGCTACAATCTGGTGATGGGCAATCTCGAAGCCACGCTGAAAGAGCGCGACGCGATCTTCGAGAACGTAGACGAGGGTTTGTTTTTACTGAATCTGGATTTGCAATTCGGCGCGCAGTATTCCGCGGCGCTGCCCCGAATCTTTTTACGCGAAAACCTGGAGGGCCGGCGATTTACGGATCTGTTCGGCCAGTCGTGCTCTCCGGATCAATTGCAGGCGATCCAGGACTATCTCGATCTCATGATTCAGGAAAACATGGACCTGGCCTGGGTGGCCGATCTGAATCCGCTGAAAGAAATGGAGATTCACATCGACGACACGGTGAAGGGCGCGACGACCAGGATATTGAACTGTAAATTCAGCCGGATCTACGACCAGGGCCGCATTACTCATTTGATGGGCGCGGTCAAAGACGTCACCGAACAGGTCATGCTCGCCCGCGAATTGCGCGAAAGCCAGGAGACTTCGCGCCAGCAGATGGAGCGCCTGTTCAGCGTTTTACACGTGGACCCGCCGGCCCTGGCGGAATTCATTCAGGATTCGAACGCGGAACTGGAACGCATCAACGATATTCTGCGAATCGACGATCCCGCGCAAACGCTGCACGAAAAACTGCAGGCGATCTATCGTTCGATGCATACGATCAAAGGCAACGCCGCGATTCTGGATCTGGGGTTTCTGGCGGACCAGGCGCATCAATTTGAGGAGCGGCTCGACGAGCTGCTGGCTCAGGGCGAAATAAAACGTTCCGAGTTTTTTCCGCTCGTATTTATGATCAGCGAAGTGCAGTCGCTTTTGATCGAACTGGATTCTTTGAGCCAGCGATTGAGCGAATACAGTCGGGCGACCGAAGCTCAGTCCCGGGATTCGCGCGACACCTTTCTGCGTACGGTCGAGAGCATGATCGCGCGCTTGAGCCCGGAGCTGGGCAAGAGCGTCGCGCTCGACGCGCAGGAATTCGAAGGCGATCGCATTCCCGCCGAGCATCGCAAGGCGCTCAAAGACATTCTGGTGCAGCTGGTGCGCAATTCGCTGTCCCACGGCATCGAGAGCCCCGCCGAGCGCGAAGCCGCGAATAAACCGATTCGGGGCACGATCCGCCTGATCACGCGGACTCTCGACGATGTACTGCAGCTCGCGGTCAAAGACGACGGCCGCGGTCTGGCGATCGAAAAGCTGCGCGTTATGGCGCTGGAAAGCGGTCGTTGGACGTCCGAGGAGATCGCCGGCTGGAACGAAGCGCAGATCGCGAAGCTGATATTTCTGCCAGGGCTTTCCACCGCGGAAGAGACCAGTCACCTGTCCGGCCGGGGCGTGGGTATGGATATCATCAAGCAGTCGATCCACGAACTGGGCGGTAAGATTCGCACGAGTTTCGCTCCGGGCAAATTCACCGAATTCAGCATCCTGATTCCGCTGCGCTAAAAGCGTTCGACAGTAGTTTGTTTTCCGTGGACGTTTGTGCGAATCCAGCATAGAGTGGTGGGGACCGTGCCTATGGACGTCAATTTTTCAACAGGACTGCAGGCGTCGGATGGGAACTCCCATTCTGCAGAAGTCTATCGTCTGCTGGCGGTGGACGAAGACCCCGCGACCCTCGATCTTTTGACCCGGGCCACCCACGAATTCGGCTACGAAATCCACACGACCACCGATTTTGCGGAGGCTTCCGATTACATCGCCCGGGAGCATCCCGACGTGCTGCTGTTGGGCATCGAAACCGCCCAGCCGCAGCTGCTGGAGATGGTCGATCTGATCAAACGCAATCCCGACCTGAAAGATACGGCGCTGATGGTGCTTTCGGGGGACGGAAGCGAAAAAGTGAAAATCAAAACGCTCTGGCGCGGCGCGGACGAATATATTCAAAAGCCGATCAATCTGGCGGAGTTCGCCATTCGCCTGAGTAATCTATGCGAACTGCGGCGCTACCGGCGGGTGCTGGCCGAACAGAACGCAAAGCTCGAAAACGATAAGAAACGCATGGCGCGTTATTTCAGCGACGACCTGGTCGACCGCATTCTGGCGAACGATCCCGCCCTGTTGGAAGGCGCGAACGTTCGCGCGAGCCTGCTCTTTTTCGATCTGCGTAATTCAACCGGCATCGGCGAAAGCCTGGAGCCGAAGCAGTTCTCCGAATTTCTGACGAGCGTTTTCACCGACATCATGGATTTGATCTACGGCAACCAGGGTTCGGTGAACAAGATGATGGGCGACGGCATCATGGCGACCTTCGGCTGTCCGGTCAGCGCCGGCGACGATACCCTGAACTGCGTACGCTGTGCCCTTTCGATCCGGGAGTATTTGAATACTTATAACGAAGTCCGCCCGGAGTATTTGCCGGAACCGCTGCGAGCGGGAATGGGCATTTCGACCGGCCGGGTTTTCGCGGGCAACGTCGGCTCGGTGCGACACATCGAGTATGCGGTACTCGGCGATCCGGTGAACGTCGCCAGTCGCCTGGAGTCGCTGACCCGGCGGGTGCCCGTGGATATTTTGATCGACGGCGAAACGCGCGACTGGATGGGTACGCGCATCGGCGCGCGACGGGTGCGTACGAATCAACGCCTGCGGGGCAAGCAGCAGGAGACGCGCATCTATTCGCTGGACGCGCTGCATAACGACGAGCCGCGTATCGGTCCGGCGCACGGTCCAACTCCGGAAGACGTTGTTTAACGTTCCGGAGCACGGCGCGCACGCGCCGGGGCGTACTGAGAGATCATCGGAGGGTTTATGAAACGGGTGCTGGTCCCGCTGGCGGCGGGCTTCGAAGAAATGGAAGGCGTGATCATTATCGACGTGCTGCGTAGAGCGGGGGTCGAAGTCGTGGCGGCGGGTCTGCAGCCGGGTCCGATCGTCGCCAGTCGCGGCACGCGCCATCTCGCGGACGTCGAACTGGCCGACGTCGCAGATCAGGAATTCGATATGATCGTACTGCCCGGCGGCGCCGAAGGCGCGAAGAATCTGGAAGCGGACGAAAGACTTGGGGCGATGCTGCGGCGTCAGCGCGCGAAAGACGGCGTATATATCGGCGCGATCTGCGCGGCGCCGAACGTGCTGCGCAATCTCAAGCTGATTCAAGGCGAAGATCGCTTCACTCTGCATCCGGCGACGCTGGAGTCCGGAACGGGCGGTACTTACGCGGCCGGCGAGCGGTTAGTGCGAACCGGAAATATCATCACAAGCGTCGGGCCGGGCAGCGCCTTCGAATTCGCGCTGGCGCTCGTCGAAGAATTGTGCGGCCCGGAAAAGCGCGCTGCGGTCGCCGCGCCCATGCATTTACCGCCAGGCGCCTGATACTAATTCGAGATCGTTGGAGCTGTCGGTCGCGAATCAGGATCAGGCGGGGCCGGGCGCTTTGCCCTTCAGGCGGCCTTTCATGAGTACGGAAATCTCGTCGATCTCCGCGTCGAGGTGATCGACCGTCGGCAGCTGGACGTCTTCGGCGCGCAGATCGTAGATCTTACCGGTGTCCGTATCGATGAAGTGGTGGTGGGCGCTGATATTGGAATCGTAGTAAATGCGATCCGGCGAAATGACCAGCTCGCGAATGACTTCTTTTTCCACGAATAGCCGCAGCGTATTGTAGACGGTCGCCTGGCTGACCTGCTCGTATTCGCGGTTCAGTTCGTGAAGGATTTCGTCCGCCGCCATGTGCTGCGGTTTCGCGAGCAGCAGATGCGCGATTTCAATGCGCTGGGTGGTGGGGTTGACGCCCTGCGATTTTAGAATCTCGGCCACTTCCCGTTTGGTTTTTCCGTAGATGCCTCTGTGCATGGGTTCCGACTCTCAATGAATCCGCCGCTACGGATTCGTTCTTTTGCAGTGTGGCTCCAACCCGCGTAGAATGATTCTATATTTAGGCGGAGTCTACTCTCACGTACAATACAAAAGATCGCCATATTTTCCATCTTTTTTGAGCTGGAAGGGGCGTTTTTTCCCCGATTTTGGATGTGGGTCGACTATTTGTCGCCGGATTCGGCTAATTGAAGCCACGAACCGAGACCGGTCTTGGTCAGCAGGTTGCGGAGCTCGGGTTCCAGGTTCAGCAGTCGGATTTCACAGTCGGCTTTGTGGCGGTCCATGAGGAACATGAGCCCGGCCAGTACCATCGATGTGATCATTTTTACGCCGCGAAACTGGATGCGAATGCGGCGAATTTCGGGGCGATCGGTAAAATCCAGCTCGCGGCGATCGACTTCGGTCGTGGCGGGGGCGTCCATCTCGATATAGACCGTATCGTCGTCGGTGGTGATGAGCATGGTTTCGGTGAGGGGCGAACGGTCCTGATTGACACGCGTTTGGGAGCAGCCTTTCTGGCAGTATGCTCTTTAATTCGGCGGTCTTCTTACTGCTGTTTTTGATTTTCTATTTGCTGTACTGGCCGTTACCGGTCAGAGGCAAACAGATTCTGATTATACTGACAAGCTTTATTTTTTATGGCTGGTACAGTCCGCTCTTTCTCCTGGTTTTCCTCGCTCTGATCGGGATCAATTTTTATCTCAGCTCGATTCTGCAGCGCCGCAAGTCGAAGGGCATCCTGGCGCTGGGACTGGCGATCGATCTCGGCAATCTAATCTTTTTCAAATACTTCTACTTCTTCGTCGAATCTTTCGGTCTCCTGATCGGCGACGCCTATCTGGCGGACCTGCGACGCAACTGGATCCAGGACTACGATTTCGAAATCGAGCTGCCCATCGCGATCAGCTTCTATACCTTCCAGATCGTCGCGTACCTGGTGGACGCCTATCGCGGCGATATCACCGAGCAGACCTCGTTTCGTAAATATACGATCTTTATTCTGTTTTTTCCGCAATTTATCGCCGGGCCGATTATGCGTTCGTCGGATTTTATTCCGCAGATCGACAATCCCGTACCTTCTCGGGACCGCATGTTAAACGGATCGCTGCTAATACTGCAAGGCGTCATTAAGAAGGTCCTGATCGCCGACCGGATCGGCGTGATCATCAACCCGGTTTGGGCGAATCCCGATCAGTACGACGCCACCGTACTGATCCTGGCGCCGATTGCTTTCGTCTGTCAGGTATATTGCGATTTCTCCGGCTATACCGATATGGCCAGGGGAATGGCGAAAACCATCGGTTACGAGATTCCGGAAAACTTTCTGGGGCCCTTTCTCGCGGTTTCGATGCGCGATCTCTGGCGGCGCTGGCACGTAACGCTGACCACCTGGCTGCGCGATTATATCTTTATTCCCCTGGGCGGCAGTCGCGTCGGCCCGGCCCGGGTCTATGCGAATATTCTGATTACGATGTCGCTCGGCGGGCTCTGGCACGGCGCGACCTGGAGTATGTTTACCTGGGGGCTCTCGCTCGGCGTAGTGCTCGCCTGGGAACAGTTTACCGTAAGAGCCGGCTGGCGGATCTTACCGGAAGACGCGCTCTGGGCGAATATTCTGCGTCGCATTCGCACGTTCTTTTTGTTCGTCTATCTGGCGGTCTTCTTCGCGGCTCCCAGCTTCGGCAAAGCCATGGAATACTTCGCCGGTATTCTGGAATTCCAGCGCGCGAATCCGGTGAGCTCGTTCGAAGGCGCCGTCTTTTTGATTCTAATAGCGCTGGTTTTTAACGCGCTGCAGTATTTTCCGCAGCCGAAGGCGTGGCTGAATGCAAGGCCGAAAGTCCGCTATGCGCTGATATTTGTGGGGACATTTGTGGTGGGATATCTGGTCTCGATTTTTGGTGATGTGTCGGGCCAGTTTATATATTTTCAGTTTTAGATCCAGGGTCTCGAATCCACACAAAGCCGCCAACCCCGCGCGCGAAAAAATCGCGGCAGGGATCGCGCGGCTTCGCAAGATTCGCGGCAATCGGCTGAAATTCAAAGCGGAATCCGGCGGCGCCCGCCGCTGCATTCGCGCGCGCCCAGTCCTCCGCCCCCCACCCCCCTCGAATCTCATGCGAAAGCGAAGTTCTCGGCCCGGTTCGCCGGCATCAATACCGGTCATTATACAAACTTAACGCTTCAGCTTCTCGCGAAGGCCCCTCGGCTACGCCGCAGGCGAGGCCCCGCGCGTTTGTCCGGTCTGCCGGGTTCCCATGACCTCGCCCGTGGCCCGGCGGGAATCTGTTGTGCGTTGTGGCGAATGTCACCGGCAGGCTTCGCGAATCGCGGGAACTCCGTTACATCATTTCAAGTTACCGCTTTGGGTTTTTGGTTATCTGCTGAGCGAAGCGATGACGACGTTTCCGCAGATGATTTCGGCCGCGCAGATTCGCAGGCGGTTAGGTGTTTCTAAGTCCACGTCGCTGTTGTTGAAGCGACGGTTGCAGTTGTTCTTAACGGACCTTGTTCCGGTGATTAAAGAGCGTATGGCCGGCGATCTCCGAAAGGAGTTCGGCGGGCTTATTTTGCCGGCAAATTCGGATGTTTCTGAAATTGTTCGCGGCAAGCCCGTGGTTCACATGGACACGCTCGCGATGTTCTCTGCGACGCAGCGAGCGAACGGCGGGCGTGCGCGACATCGCCACTCCGGGCAGACCGCTTCGATATATTTGACGGAGAAGGTCGCAGAGGAGCGCGGCAAGTTTCAGATTGGAACATTAGTCCACACGATCGCGATTAGGCAGGGACCGGTGATTCTCGATTCCGTTCCGGGTGTTGCGCAGAAGAACGTGCAGCCGTTGTTTTCGTTTCTTCCGCAACAAACCCCGACGTTTACCGACGATGGATACCCGTGGCTTTCGCGATACAACCGAAATCATCGCGCGGTGAACCACTCGGCGCGTGCGAAGGACAAGAAGCGAAACATCTGGGCGCGCAATCGTTGGAGTCGCGGTGGTGTTCATAACCAGGTTGCGGAGGGAACACAGCGGATTGTGAAGGCTTCGTTTCTTGCGGCTTATGGCTATTTTGATCCGAAGTTTTCGCAGCTTTACCTGAACGAATACTCGGCGCTGAAAAGCATTCGCGTTTATGGTTTAGAAAATTTATTGAAAAGGCCGATTGTGTCGATTGTGGACCCCAAATATAGCGGGTCGCCTTCCGGGGACCTGAAATCTGCACCTCACGACTTTCTGCGTCGAAAAATAGCCGAAAACCAGTACATTCCGCCCACGATTGAGGAGCGCGGCTTTCTCGATAATCAGAACTCTCGCCGCCAAATTCGCGGCAAACTCCGCGATCTGTTCAACGATAACGACTACTTCGAAGCGAAACAGGCGCACGTAGACTACCTGAATTTCTGGCAGGATGCGCCGCGCTGGAAGCGGCAGCACGAACGGAAGTATGGAGCGACTGCGCGGAAGCTCTGGAATCTTCTCTCTCGGCGTGAGTCAGAGCTTCTTTCTAATGTAGCGAGCAAGCACGCGTTGAGTCATCCGCTGCTTGTGCGAATTGCGCGGGAGTGGTCGCGGTTGAATCTCGCGGAAGTGCAGGAACTGAAGCGGAGCGAAACGCGAGACGGCAAGCTTCATGTCTGGGTTCGGCGGAAGATCGATATTCTACCGGATCTTCTCTATTCATGGGATATGGAGCGATATACGGCCGAAGAGAAGCCGCTTCCGGATTCGGTTGAGGAAGTCGTGAAACCTGAGCGTGTCGGCCGATCCGGGATGAGTGCGGCGAAACGAAATCAATTTATTGAGGAGATGATGGGATGAGCAAGACGAATGCGAAAAAGAAAACGCGAACGGACGCGACGACGCGATACAAGTTTCGTGCCGAAGATTTCTGGAATTTGATTCAGGGGCAGGAGTATAAGTGCGCATTGTCCGGGCGGGAACTAACTCCGGAAAATACGGAAGTGGAACTTCGCGATCCTGCGAAGCGTGAAGGGCGCGGGGAGCCGGAGAATCTGTATCTGGTGATTCGGCCGCTTGCGCAGATGGCGCGGTATACTGAAGAGCGCGAAATTATCGAGCTGGCGGCGGCGATTATTGAAACTCGGGGTGGGGAGTTTGGTTATGGGCTTAAGAAAACCAGATCGCGCAGATGATTTCGCCGATGTGCTGGTTTCGTCGATCTGGTACAACTTTCGGAAGCGGATTGAGAAGCGGATGCGAAAGCCGGTGAAGGATCGCGCGGCTACGTGGTCCACGTCTGTGATTCGGAATAGGAATAAGCTTCGTTCAGTTTTGGAGAGGCCCGTGCGCCAGGCTGTGCGAAGCTCTGCCTGGCAGCACTGGATTACGGCGAAGCGAGACCGGCTGACGCAGTTAATGGATCCGTATCATCGGTGGTATCGGAAGGAGTATCGGATTCTTGAGAAAGTGAATTGGATGCGATTTGAGCGGGAGGCGTTCTACGCGCGCGGGTCGGCGTGGGCGTATGTGGTTTCGCAGCAGCGGGTGAAATTAGTGGAGCGGCGGCTTTCGGTGGAAATTTCGCCGCGGGTTCGGCGTGAGCATTGGGTCGGCTGTTTGGCTCGGGGGAAGGCTGAGTTTTTGCGATTGATGGACGGGCCGATTGAGGAGTGCGGGCCGTGGGATGTCGTCATTTATGGAGCGGCGCGGAAGTTGAATTTGCGGCTGGATGCGGTCACAGAATGGGAGGCGCGGATTGTGGATAGTGCTCGGCGGTGGTGGCGGGAAGCGCAATTGTTCCTTTAGCTGCTGGCGATGAGAATCAGTCTTCGAATATCTCGTCTTGGAACGTAGCGTCAAGTCTCCCCAGTGGACCGTTGTTCTCTGCCAGCCTCGTTTGGTGGCGGATGGCCGTGTAAACATAAAGTATGCTGGCTTTCGTGATAATGAATAAGTCTTCGATATCCTGCAACAATTCTTCGGGCGAGATGCGGTCTTGGTCCTCACTATCCACAGAAAATTTTTGGATATCGAGGTAACGATGGACAATAGCATTCCTCCTTTTTCGGAATTTTGCGTAGACGTTACCCGACTTGAAATCGGTAGCCATAGAATTCAATGCAAAGATTTGAGGGTTGTCTGTGTCTAATGCGAACTGTAGAAATTCTGGCCTTGTTAACCAGTCAAAGTTGAAGTCGCTGGGGAACTTGGCGGTATCTGTGCGAAGAAAATAGGCGTAGCATATTGATGCGACTTTATCTAGGATATTGAATAAGCGTGCATAGAGAAGCTTAAGAATACCGTTATACGTTGAATGCCGAGACATATCAAACGCGTAAATATACTTGGGGACGTTATCATAGAATTCGAATGTACTGTTTATTGTGTGAAAAAAGAGCGTCCTCGCCGAACTATAGTCTTCGATTATTTGGTTATACAAACGCGTGCAAAAGAATACAGTCTCGCTAAAGCCACCGCGATACGTAGATTCTGTTGCAGATTGAATGAAAGCGGGGTACAAATGGTCATGCAGGCTTGCCTGAGAGACCCTTAACCCGAAATGTAAATTCAAGAATAGTCTTCGCCGCCGACAAAATAATTCATATTCTGAAGGTTTTTTTCGATGAGTTCGCTCGGGACGGGGAAATTCGGCCAAGAAGGATTCGAGAGCTGGTATTTGTTGCCGGAAGTGTTCTATCGCTGGCTTCCCACCGACTATTTCGAGTTCCTTGTCGCGGATTGCTGCCTTTAATAGGCGGCTGGCAAAACGTAAAACTGCTATAGGAACATCATGATGGTTTAGTCGGTGGTAGTAAGTCAGGGCCTTCGCCTTGTTGCCGAGAGCCATTCCGAAGGTTGGATGGCTTTTTAATACTTGGTCATATAAGTGTATCGACTCGTAATTGCGTCCAAACTGATCGAGAATATTAGCGGAATTTGTTAGCGCTTGCGCAAAATTGCTATCTAGGGGGGATGTGTTGAAATTGGCGTAAACTTTCCTCGCTTCATAGAATTCAGGAGTGGATGCCAGATCCTTATTTGTTCGCGGGTAGGGTGCCTTGATCGATGCTTTTGTGTGAATTGCCGCCGCTAGATCATACATTAATTTATTCAAGTCGGTTTCGGTCGCAGTCCTGATAGCTGTCTTCAGCCTCCGAATCGCGCAGGTTATGATTCTCAAAGAACTCCTGTCGGTTCCTATGTTGCAGAGCGTTCCGTTGATGTTCAAAGCATACGTCGGGTTACTCCCGTTTTCTGCATCTAGCTTTCCGAGTGTCTTGAAAACGTTCTCGTCTGTTGAATTTGGCTGCGTTGACTCTGATTCGAACCGTTGCAATAGTAGAATAATTCTCTCGGTCTCGGAAGTTCCCATAAGTCAATCTTCAATAGTCTTTCTCAGAGTGGTGCAGTTTTCGTTGGTCTAAAACCGAATTTTCGAATGGATGCTATCACAGAATGAGAGCAACGATTTGTTGGGTATGTTCAGAAATGGCGTCGAGGCATGGCTTGAATGAGCTTTCTACTCAACACTCTGGTGTGATTTAAGATTCTGCGTGACCGGAATTCGGGCCATTTTTTGGCTACTTTCCAATAGTTGTGCCCGAATATCGGCGATCAAATCCAATGTTTCTTCCTTTGCGCCCCCGAGTAAACTTACGGCGGCACTTCTCCTAACCTCTAGTTCTGCTTCGAGCGCCTCTATTTGTGCGCTTGAGACTCTGTTTGGGACTTCTCCTGTCTCGTTAAAAACCTGCAAATTCCGTTTTTGATTTTCTATTGCCCACATCTCACGAGACACTGAAATTAGCTTTGTGAGCGATCCTGAAAACCAGTATCTATTCACATCCACATCGAAATAAAGGGGCACTGCATAAGCTATAGAGAAAAAATCGTCTGAAGTTCGCCCGACTGTTTTTGCGATTGATTCAGATAACGCAGCGTCGGTAATTACAGTGTTTTCCGACGAATCTTCCAATAGTAGCTTCTGTTGTAGCTCCATCATGTGAATCGCGCTCAGAAGAATATTGTGTTGTGCGATTGCCTTTTCTGCGGTATCGAGCTTGCGCTCATAGTACTCTCGTTGAAGGCTTTGGTAGTGAGCACGATCCAGCTGCGTTCTGTCGAAGATGCTCTTTAATACGAGCGTAATCGCTGAACCGAATAATCCGGCTACGATTGCTAACAAGGTTTCATTCATAATGCTGACCAGTATCCCGAAGTATCTTAGTTCTCCGCCTCTGGGGGCGCGTCTTCACTGGAGTTCTCAACTTTGCTGCGGAAAGTCCGAACGATGATTCTTAAAAAGAACCACCATGCGTAAATAGAGTAGATGGATTGACCGTCAGCTTGGTCAATTAGCCCGTGCGCGAGTTCATTCCGAAGGTTTGGGCCGACAGGATCGCAAAAGAGAGCCCTTACTTCGAAGACAAAATCAGAACCAAATATCGCCTCGGCCTTTGGTATTTGAATTAGAGTGCTGAGCCCATTCTCGTTTTCAATTCCGTTGGCATCGATATGCGTGGTATGTACGTCTGCCAATTTTAGATGATGGCGAACTAGATGCTCTACTTGGGGAACCAATATATGGAGTGCGGTCGTAAAATCATTATCAAAGCCAGCGAAGAGAGCCATCGACGCCAGACGTTCGCGTCCAAGCGGCAATATTGGGCTAAGTCTGGTTAACTGGAAAAAGTCTGCCTCATTAATGGCATGTTCTTGACGAATCGTTTCCAGTGCCGGCCAGATTCGAGCCTGAACAATCAAGCCAATTTGGAGGGTAAAATACCTTATCATATGCGGCCACAGTACTGACTCTTCATCTTCTGATTGATCAAAACTTCCAGGTGATTTTGCAACGACTCTTCCATCTCTTGAATAGTAAGTTCCGTGCATTAATCCAACAAAAGGCTGCGCTTTTAGAGTATCCCGAGCGAAGTCACGGGCTCTGACGGCTGAAGTGGGACCGTGTATGTTTGATAGGATCGAGATCGCCTCAAGAGGAATTCGTCCGGACACAGCCTGCATAGACTCGGTAATGAAGTGTCCAATATCTGGAGACCGGCTTCGCATACGGCCCATTTCGCCTAAAGCCCTTTCATTTGCTTTTTGAAGACTGTTCCTAACCTCAACGATCCGTTCGTTTATGCTGAATGAACTTCTTCGGGATTTCGGAATAGATCTGTAAGTTAATAACGCTTGCTCAAGAAGACCGGATGCTGCCAAATTTGGCGTAGATTGGCCCTCCCTTCTGGCGCTGGCTTCGGCAATGAAAGATTCTGCAATTCGAACAATCATGCTGTCCGCGCTTTGAGTTTGGCTCAATGTCGCATAGATCGCAGCTGTAGCCTTAAAGTAGTCGCGTGAGCGAGAGTAATCCTTTAAGGCTTCGAGATCCTCTCCGATACTCTTTAAAGTGTCAGCATGCTTGTCCTCCGAATCGCGCAGAAGGTTGTACTTGATGAGTAAATCAGAAATCCATAAACCAAGAAACCCGTCCTCACAGGAGCAATCGAAAAACCTGGTTTGGAGTTCTGCTCGAATCGATTCCAGCCTAGCCTCGCAATCGGTCTTTATGAGCGAGCAAAGCTGAATCGCACGCTCGTAGCATTTCCCCCCACCCTTAATCCAGGCATCTGTGGAGCCTAATCGTTCCAAATAATTGTCTATCGCTAGCTTAGCAAATTGTGGGTCTCGCGGGCGTTGCCGGAACCATACTAAATCAGCGATCCGCGCACATAGCTTTTGGACTGATATTTCTTTTGCGAATATGGCAAAAAGCTCCAATTCCCGGTCGTTAAAGTCTTCCGGCATAGGTGACCGCTTTTGCCCGGCCACAATGATAGGTCGAAATGGTTGGGTCAGGCTGGGCGGACTTAGCATCATGGAAGCGGCATCGGATAGTAGTCGTAAGGCCTTTCCTTGAGAGTTTCGACCTCGTTCGGTTGCCTCTTTTGCCGCTGCGGCCAGACAACTCCAGATGGAAGCGTAGCAATCTGCCTCAGCACTTTCGATGACCTCCTGCCAGCCACAAGTGCGGAGATCTTCAATCGATATTTCAGTATCGTCTGAGGGTCTATCTTCCAATTGCCTTGCCTCGGAAAGCTATGCGGTGGTCAGACACAATGCGAAGCCTGCCGATGACATTCGCCACATCGCACAACAGATTCCCGCCGGGCCACGGGCGTGGACATGGGAACGCGGCAGTCCGGACAAACGCGCGGGGCCTCGCCTGCGGCGTAGCCGAGGGGCCTTCGCGAGAAGCTGAAGCGTTAGTTTGGAATAATGACGGGTATTGATGCCGGCGAACCGGGCCGAGAACTTCGCTTTCGCATGAGATTCGAGGGGGGTGGGGGGCGGAGGACTGGGCGCGCGCGAATGCAGCGGCGGGCGCCGCCGGATTCCGTTTTGAATTTCGGCCGATCGCCGCGAATCGTGCGAGGCCGCGCGATCCCCGCCGCGATTTTTTCGCGCGCGGGGTTGGCGGCTTTGTGTGGATTCGAGACCCTGGATATGCACGGATTTTCGAGCGATAGCGGGCATGAACAAGGGGTGGAATCACTGGTTGAGCGCGTCCACAAATTTTTGTAGCTACAAGTGTGAGAAGCCCTGACCGCCCCGGCGGGATCGCGTGGGTGGCTCTCGGGCCGGGTTCGGTGGGGGTACCTCGGAAGTACTACAGGCCCGGTAAGTGGATTTCGGTTGATTTTTGCGGCGTGGACCCGCCGGGCCGGCCACGGCTGCCCTAAAGGGCAAGTGTGAAGGCCGTGTGGCTACAAAGACGGCGGAAGATTAGAAGGGATCAGGCGAATTTAATCGAATCAACGAATCAACGAATCAACGTGAGATGGCCGGCGGATTGGGAGGGTTTCGGAAAAAATCTGAGCGAACAGAAAAAAGTGAATCACACAGCCGTGAATAGATCCCGTTGCGGATCGGCCGGCGTCGCTTCGAGATACCCCAGCGCCGCGACGTCTTCGTCCCAGATATTCGCACGGTGGCGAAGGGAACGCATTTCGTCCATGTCGATGATCGTAATCGTGTGATCGTCGTTGAGTTCGTACGGAGTATAGACGTAACGCTTTTCGCGGTCCGTGTCGCTCTGCCAGCCAACCGGACGCCAGAATGATCCGTCTGAGTTGCATTCGAAGTAGACGGCAATGTCCGGAACGAGTTTTTCATCCACGGTTTCCAACTGCATCACGCGGAAATAATCGCATTCGCGAAAGCCGGTTTTTCCAAGGTATTCAATCACGAGCGGCATGTGGATGCCGTTGCGAATACAGATCGGAGCTTTTTTCAAGCGCGCGAAGCCGCCGGATTTCTGGATGATCGCTTTCACTGTTTCCATTATCGTTCTCCGTTACTATTTTCAGGTTTATTCAGTTCGTGAATGAAACGGCCGCCGCCGGGACATTCATGGCCGTTCACCCCTTCGCCCCAAAACATTTGCTTCGAAGATCCAGTCCGCTTGCGATACGAGAGGAAGACTTCCGAGAAATATTTGAGATCGTTCGCGTTCCGCAGTATCCGAGCGCCATGATTTTGAACGAGATGCAGACAACCCGGACTGGCTTTGCCGATATCCGGAACGTAGCAGGCCAGAGGTTTATTCTGTTTGAGAGCGAACCGAGCTGTATGCATGGTCCCGCTCTTGATATTCGCTTCCACGATGATGACAGCCTGCGAAAGAGCGGCAATGACGCGATTGCGTTCCACGAAGCGAAAATTCCGAGGGGGAGTTCCGGCCGGGTATTCGCTGGCGAGGCATCCGTCCGACTTCAGAATCCTTTCGGCCAACTGTGAATTGGAGGCGGGCGCAACGCGATCCACGCCGCAGGGCAAAACGCCGACAGTGCTTCCTCCGGCGGAAAGACAGCCGCGATGGGCGGCGGTGTCGCAGCCGAGGGCCAGGCCGCTAACAACTACAAATCCAGAGTTTGCCACCTGGGTTGCAAAGGCGCAGGTGACGGCCGCTCCGCCAAGATTTGGACGACGGGCACCCACAATTGCCACCCCGGGGCGGGAGAGAACCGAGATTGCGCCACGCACAAAGAGCGGACGACCCAGAGGCAGGCGAGATGGAAGGGAAACGGCGTGAGGCATGACGCCGGACGGACAAACATACGGCCACTGGAACTCAACGCTGAAAACTATGGGGCGTGGATGTTTTTTGAGCAGACACCTATATTTTTTGATTCCTGGATCGGCCTACCGGTTCTATTCTTGGAGCATATGATATTGCAAGTACTCTTTCAGACACTACTGTTTATTTCTCCGCTCCCATCGTGTTGGATTTTGTTTCGATATCTGGAGGCTCAAGAAGATTCCGTATCAGGAGCCTTGTTTGGGCGAATCAAGTTTAAGATCGCCGGACCGATAGCAGTATATTTGCTCTTGTTGCTTGTGATGATTCTTTCAGTCGATCCGAAGCTTCTGGGTTTGAATTTGTCGACCGGTATTGAGACCTGGAACATCAGGCTAGACCAGCAGCTGGAGGATAAGCTTGATCCAGCGGATTCGCTAAAGGGGGAGGTGTCGCTTTCGCCCGGTCCGGGCAATGTAGTATATACTTCTGGAAGCATTGTGGTTTCCGGTGAGCAACGGCGGATCGAGTCTGCAACCGGACTGAAGGGAGAAAATATTTATTTCTTCCCGCTGAATTTCACGAAATCCGGCCAAGAGCTGGTGGCATTCGGTCCTTCCGCAATTAACCGCTCATTAATCGAATTGAATGTATATGAGTTGGGAAATGAGAAAGCAGAGCTGTCCAAATATTACGGAGAACTGAAAATGCGACGGAGTTGGCCTTGGCTATTTTTGGTCACCCTATTCAGCCTTCCGCTGTTGATTATTTGGTTGATTAGTAAAATCGGTCCTCTAACGATTCAATTTGCTGGCCGCTTTAACGCAATTCCCGAACGATTTTCGCATTTACTTTCATCTGTGAAATTCAAGATAACCGGTGCGACTGCAGCGTATATAGTGATTATGAGTGCGGTGTTTTTGTTTTTTCATGGTTTGCCGCGAACTCTCTCAGCCAATGAGGCAAAAGCCGATCAAGAGTGTCAGTCTTACAGTGGTAAGTGGTATTATACTCTGGGTCACTTTAGTTCGAAACTCGGAGAGTATGTTCGCGACCACGCCGGTTCATTTAAGTTGGATTGTCAGGATGATCTGAAGAACATGGCGGCACAGGGGTTGGTCAATGCACTGTTTAAGTACAGATTCACTACGAGAGAAGGATGTTACTCGGTTCCTCAGGCGGGAGATCGGAGTCAAATCTGGAAAACCCTTCTTGCGGGGATTACTGATAAGGAAATTTTATTAGTTTACGAGAACGATGCGGTTAGAGCGAACGCGCGAGACCTTGGCCTGATTAGAGGTGCCTTGCAAGAATCGGAGATGCAAAAATGGTATTTTTACGACTTTAAGCAAGTTGGCACGTCTGAGCACTCTGTTAATCGCGGGGAGCTGCTTCTCTATCGCGCCGACTCGCGTTTTGTTCGCCATTGTGCGAATCTCCATAAAGACGTAATGCGCATGATTCAAAAGATCAGAAAAAAAGCGTCCTGATTATCAATATTCTACTGAGCAAGTTCAAATATTCGCGCATGGGCTTTGTTTATTCGAGTTTTAATCGGGAAGCACCTTTGTGTAACCACACAGAACTAGCTGGATAGAACGTAGAATCGGATACTTTTCTGGTATGGCCTTCTTAGAGAGTGGGCCTTCGTTTTGAATTTCCGTACGTATCGTCTTTATCAAATAGTCTATGGAAAGTGCCCTGCCATTGAGAAAGTCCATTTCGCCGCCTTTGACGCTAAAGAAGATTGCTATGTGCTCGATTTCTATATCATTTGGCAGCCATGGGAAAACGGTCGAGCATATGTAGGACCTTCCCAAGCGAAACTTCTTCTCATAAGTCTTTCTACGTTCTTCCCAACTGTTCGCATCCGTTGACGGTTCGAAGTGAAGAATTTTTTGCCTTACAGGATCGAATACGACGACGTCAAGTTCTCCTTCGTAACCACCGTTGAGGCGAGGGCCAACTTTAATGTTGTGTTTCACGACACATCCTTTCCAGTCATAGAATTCTCGCAGTATTTCCTCTAAGTAATTCAATTTAGATAAGGCCTCTTGTGATAATGACACGAGACGCTGTATCACTTCTCGGACATAATCTGCAGTCTAATCCTTCTTAAGGATCTTTCTCATTTTTTCTAGCGCACTCTCAAGAAGAGTCATAGTTTTTGAGCCAATCTTCTCGATCTTCCCATGCACGGCCAGATTTCGATATTTACTCACGTGGAGAAGTTTCTCGTGCAGATCGTCGTCGATCTGCTCTCGCATATGAAGAATGCGGAAAATCTCCCGAAGGCTTAAGTGTGGGGTCTTTGAAATGCGAAGCGTGTCAAGCTCCGCTTCGGGACTTTCCGCGTATTGGCGAATGAGCGCCTCCAATTCAATGAACTTTGCGAGGTAATCGATGGCCTCGACTTCTCGATCAGCCGTGCGGCCCCTCTGATCTTGCGCCTTGATTTCTAGTGAGGCCAAATGAAGTTGCTTAGGATTGACAAGGGCGTACGCAAATACGACACCATAGAGTAGAGATGAAAATCCGAACAATAGGGTCGTCCGTGATAGAAAGTCGAATGCATACACGTAACGGCTGGGTAGAAAGAGAGCGACAAAAGAGACGCAGAGTACAACAGCACTCGTAACGGAGAATATGAGAAAAATACGACCGAAATCAATTCGAAGCTGGTCATTTATTTCCTTTAACGACGTATCTTTCTCCTCTTCTTCTTGCAGGAGTCGCAGCTTAAAAGTATAGGCGGCAACTATAATTGCAAAAAAGCTCGCTGAACTCGAAACCATCATGTTCGTAGAATCGATCAGTGCAGATCTGTCAAAGTCCAAATATTCTCCGGAAAAGGCTGAATTCGTAAGGATTACAATACTCCAGGCCACAGGAATGATGAAAAATCTGTGCGCATGATGAATCACGTGAATGCAAAAAGAGTTAGCTACAAACTATAGGGAAGTTTTTTGGATTATGCTTGCTCTTACTCCTGATTTTCTGACTAGTCTGGAATTTAGTCGAGAACAAAATAACAGTCCCAGCCACGCCCAATAGTTTTCAGCGTTGAATTTCAGTGGCCGTATGTTAGTCTGGCCGGCGGCGTGCCTCACGCCGTTTCCCTTCCATCTCGCCTGCCTCTGGGTCGTCCGCTCTTTGTGCGTGGCGCAATCTCGGTTCTCTCCCGCCCCGGGGTGGCAATTGTGGGTGCCCGTCGTCCAAATCTTGGCGGAGCGGCCGTCACCTGCGCCTTTGCAACCCAGGTGGCAAACTCTGGATTTGTAGTTGTTAGCGGCCTGGCCCTCGGCTGCGACACCGCCGCCCATCGCGGCTGTCTTTCCGCCGGAGGAAGCACTGTCGGCGTTTTGCCCTGCGGCGTGGATCGCGTTGCGCCCGCCTCCAATTCACAGTTGGCCGAAAGGATTCTGAAGTCGGACGGATGCCTCGCCAGCGAATACCCGGCCGGAACTCCCCCTCGGAATTTTCGCTTCGTGGAACGCAATCGCGTCATTGCCGCTCTTTCGCAGGCTGTCATCATCGTGGAAGCGAATATCAAGAGCGGGACCATGCATACAGCTCGGTTCGCTCTCAAACAGAATAAACCTCTGGCCTGCTACGTTCCGGATATCGGCAAAGCCAGTCCGGGTTGTCTGCATCTCGTTCAAAATCATGGCGCTCGGATACTGCGGAACGCGAACGATCTCAAATATTTCTCGGAAGTCTTCCTCTCGTATCGCAAGCGGACTGGATCTTCGAAGCAAATGTTTTGGGGCGAAGGGGTGAACGGCCATGAACCTCCCGGCGGAGGCCGTTTCATTCGCGAACGAAATATATCCGAGTATATCAACAGGAGAACGATCATGGAAACAGTGAAAGCGATCATCCAGAAATCCGGCGGCTTCGCGCGGTTAAAGAAAGCGCCAATCTGTATTCACAACGACATCCACATGCCGCTCGTGATTGAATACCTCGGCAAGACCGGCTTTCGCGAATGCGATTACTTCCGCGTGATGCAGTTGGAAACCGTGGATGAGAAACTGGTTCCGGACATCGCCGTCTACTTCGAATGCAATTCAGACGGATCTTTCTGGCGTCCTGTGGGCTGGCAGAGCGACACGGATCGCGAAAAGCGTTACGTCTATACTCCGTACGAACTCAACGACGATCACACGATTACGATCATCGATATGGACGAAATGCGTTCGCTCCGCCAGCGTGCGAATATCTGGGACGAAGACGTGGCGGCGCTGGGCTATCTCGAAGCCACACCGGCAGATCCGCAGCGCGATCTATTCACAGCCGTGTGATTTCTTTTCTATCCGCTAAAACTTTTTCCGAAACCCTCCCAATCCGCCGGCGATCTCACGTTGATTCGTTGATTCGTTGATTCGTTGATTCGTTGATTCGTTGATTCGTTGATTCGTTGATTCGTTGATTCGTTGATTCGTTGATTCGTTGATTCGTTGATTCGTTGATTCGTTGATTCGTTGATTCGTTGATTCGTTGATTCGTTGATTCGTTGATTCGTTGATTCGTTGATTCGTTGATTCGTTGATTCGTTGATTCGTTGATTCGTTGATTCGTTGATTCGTTGATTCGTTGATTCGTTGATTCGTTGATTCGTTGATTCGTTGATTCGTTGATTCGTTGATTCGTTGATTCGTTGATTCGTTGATTCGTTGATTCGTTGATTCGTTGATTCGTTGATTCGTTGATTCGATTAAATTCGCCTGATCCCTTCTAATCTTCCGCCGTCTTTGTAGCCACACGGCCTTCACACTTGTAGCTACAAAAATTTGTGGACGCGCTCAACCAGTGATTCCACCCCTTGTTCATGCCCGCTATCGCTCGAAAATCCGTGCATATCCAGGGTCTCGAATCCACACAAAGCCGCAAACCCCGCGCGCGAAAGTGCCGGAGGCACCCGAGGGATCGCGGCGGGGATCGCGCGACCTTCCAGGATTCGCAGCGGGGCGGCGCCGATCGCGGCAGAATTCTGGAGCGCCCGCCTCTGCATTTGCACGCGCCAAACTCCTCCGCCCCCTATTAGTTTCGCCGGAGGCGAAACCCCTCGAATCTCATGCGAAAGCGAAGCCCATGGCAGGCTCGAACGAGCCTGCGGCCCGGTTCGCCGGCATCAATACCCGTCATTATACCAATCTAACGCTACAGCTACTCGCGAAGGCCCCTCGGCTACGCCGCAGGCGAGGCCCCGCGCGTTTGTCCGGTCTGCCGGGTTCCCATGACCACGCCCGTGGCCCGGCGGGAATCTGTTGTGCGATGTGGCGAATGTCACCGGCAGGCTTCGCGGACTGCGGGGACGCCGTTGCATCACTTCAAGTTACCGTTGTGGGCGTTTGCTTGCCTATTATAGTAGCAAGCTCTGTTCGGATTTGGTGAAACCCGTGCGCGAGGTTGTGCCTGGCAGCACTGGATTACGGCGACGCGGCACCGGTTAACGAAGTTGATGGATCCGTATCATCGGTGAAATCGGAAGGAGGTTCGGATTCTGGAGAAGGTGAACGGGATGCGATTTGAGCGGGAGCCGTTTTATGCGTTCGGGTCTGCTTGGGCGTATGCGGCTTCGCAGCAGCGGGTGAAATTGGTGCAGAGGCGGTTTTCGGCGCGGTTGGATCCCCGGGTTCGGCGTGGGCATTGGGCGGGCTGTCTGGCTCGGGGCAGGCTTGAGTTTTTGCTATTGATGGAAGGGCCGATTGGGGAGTGCGGGCCGTGGGATGCCGTGATTTATGGAGCGGCGCGGAAGTTGAATTTGAGGATGGATGTCGTTACGGAATGGGAGGCGCGGATTGTGGATAGTGCTCGGCGGTGGTGGCGGGAATGAAGCGGACAAATTCCTTTCGTCCCATCCCGGCAATTCGTCGGAAAAGCAATTTACCGGGATAGGATATATCTGAGGTCTGGGAGTATACGCTTCCTGCTCGCAAGTTTCCTGGACGTTCGTTGAGGCGATCTTCTCCTTACAGGTTTGGCCCAAGGGTTCTTGAAAAGATTCCCAGGAGCCGATTCTGCCATCCACCGTTCTTGTATCGGAATGCATACCGGCGAATACGATCTCGTAGACGGGCGTCTATTTCGATGGTGTTGGAAGGCCTGCTTAACTTGTATTGCAACTGGACTAGTAGGCTTTGATAGCCACCGTTGCCCTTCGTGGACGGATCCTGCTTTAGTAGTAAACTGGCTTCCGCCGGCCTTAATTTGATTTTTATTGGCATGTTGCTCTCCTTAATTTAGCTACATTGGGGGCGGGGCCGTATGTACCCCTCGAATATAGGTGTTATTATTTGGAACGGCGGTGTGGCCGAACTTTAACCGGTTTCGGCCCGGGCTTATTGCCCGGACCTTGATGCGCCGGCTTGCTGGGGGTAGACCGTTTGTGCGGTTTTACCTGGACGTTTTTAGGCTTGCTCATTTTAGAGTCTCCGTAACAATTATTGCCAGGTATACCTCAAGGCCTGTCCTGGTATTAAGAAGACGGAAATCCGTGACACTATACATTTGACGGCCCTTCTCGTCTGTGTCACGCATTTCCGTCAAAGAAGAGTTGGTCCTTGTTGAATGATGGTGGTCCTTGCAAGATTTCGAAGAATTCGATGATGAAGAGCTATTATTGCACATGGGGGCAAAGGAAGACGATATCACGTCTGCCCGGGCCGCTTTTGCTGTCTTTTACGAGCGTCACTACTCGTATATAGGTAATATTTGCTCTCGTTTTAAAAATCTGTGCGATGTAGAGGAACTTGTTAACGACGTATTTCTTCGTGTGTACGAACGAGCCAATCAATACAATGGGAAAGCACCCAAAGACGAAGATTATCGTCGTCGTTCCGTTCTGGCATGGATGGGACGAATTGTGAGGAATCTCGCTGTGGATTCAGGATCTTCTATTTCTGTGGAGGCGGAAGAGCTTGGTGAAGACGAAATCCGTGTCGCTTCACGCTCAAATAGTACCTCACTGGAATCGGCCGAAAATATGACTTTGATTAGTGATGCGCTGGCGGAGTTAACAGAACGAGAAAGAGATATTATTCTGGTGACTTACGACTACGTTCGTTCGAATCATGCTCATAACCGGCTTCCAAATGCGGTCGCAAAGGATCTGGCATCCAAATGGAATACTACGACAACGAATATAAGACAAATCAGGCATCGTGCAAGAAAGAAGATTGAGAAAATGCTGGCACAGAAAAAGATGAAGGTTTAGCTATGAAAGACATTCTACCAGATGCCAGCCCCGATAAGATCGATTCATTGCTCCTTGAGTACTACTCCCAGAATAGTCAGTTTATCCCTGTGACGATTGAAGAGGTTGAGCAGTTTGAGAAAAGTCACAAAGACCTCCCGAAGATTCCTTCGGGAGACCCATTACAATTGCTACGAGACTATGAATCTAGCAGTTCTAATCAGTCGAGAAAAGAGTCGCTAATTCTGGGTCGGGCTGCGCGATCTGGAAATAAAATTCCCGAAGAAATTGAAAAGAAAATGACCCAGGATCGCGAAGCCGCTCGCAAGAAAGTTTCACAGAATGACGACGCTGCAAAATAGTGCTCGTGAAGAATCTTTAGAGGCCCTTGCTGATTACCTCTTTCATGAATATTATTCAGCTCCTGTTTTAGATGTTAGAGGAATTGCCGAATCGGAAGGACTTTCTATAAGCTATAATAATTACGGGAATGCATTTGATGGGATGCTCGAATACTCGACAGACGGGCTTTTTCATATTTTTTGTAATGTGCATGAACGTTCAGTGCGTCGACAGAGGTTCACAGTTGCTCATGAGCTCGGGCACTATTTCATAGATGAACACAGGCTCGATTTGGAGCGCGGTCAGAGTCCTCATTGCTCATTTGTCGGATTAAATTCCGATGAAGTGATCGAAAGGGAAGCGGATTTTTTTGCGTCTCGCTTGCTTATGCCCCAATCAAAGCTTTCGGACTGTTTAGGAAGTCACTGCAAAGGCATGGAGGCCGTTCTGCAGATCGCGAAAGAGTTTCAAGTATCAACGACCAGCGCCGCTATTCGATATGCGGAACTCAATTTGCATCCATGCGTAATTATGTACTGGAATTCATCTGGCTTGCAGTGGAAGCGGATTTCTGACAAATTGTGGAATGAGGGATACCGTAAGACAATCGAAGATTCCTCAGAAATCGTACAGGGTTCAGCCACGGATTTGGCTTTGCGAGGGATTTCTTCCCTGCTTGGTAAGTATCATCAAGCAGGGACTACTGCGGAGTGCTGGTTCCCATTTTTAAGAACTAATAGTGAACGAAATCTAATAATGCTGGAACAGTCGCTGACCCTTGGTAGGTTCGGGGCTCTGACCTATATCGCTGTATCTTGAATACTCGGGAATTACCTCATCGCACAACAGATTCCCGACGGGCCGCGGTCGTGGGAATCCAGTCTTCCGGATCAAAGGCACGCGAGGCCGGAACGACCATTTATGGGCGGATTTACGTAGTGTTAAAAGCATTAGAGTTTTGAAAGCTCTATAATTCCTTCTTCAGCAGTGGTCAGTAGGCTAACAAGCCAAAAGTGCCTATAGCGTTAGTCTGGCTTCGCAATCAACGGCAACAGGACATATTCGCCCGGCCGCGCTTTCCCTTGCATGTACAATATGGCCGGCCTTTTTTGTCCGTTCTGTAGGTGCAGTTTCCGTTGCCACAGTCGATTGTGGCGCACAAAACTTTGATTGGTGCGTTTATTGAGTTTCCTCCGACTGGGACGACCAGCAAAATGCTGAGAGTAAAGTACAGGATCTTTAGTTTATTCATTTTTTCTTACTCTTCTTCTCAAAATCGGACGCCCGCAACGGTGAGACGGGCTCCAATCCGCTGGATTTCTTAAATTTCATTTGATTCTTGAAATTCTTGAACGAGTCGGATGGGTCGATGCTTTCGAAGTTTAGAGAGTCCATTGTGGGCCTCACGAGCCCTACGGATAAAACGTATTGATCCTCCATATGCCCCGTGGAGGAATCTAGTAAGGACGTTTTTACATTCGAAATCACGGTTTGAACCGGGAGGATCGCGAACAGCTCTCGCCCCATCCGCAGTGCAGCCCCGCATACAAAATCCTGGTAGATTTCATTGAATCGTGATTTTGGCATATCCCGAACACTCAGCTTACCTGTTTTCGTTAATGATTTGGCTCTTTTAGGGACAACGTCATCACTTTTGGCCGTTAGAGTCGCAGTCACCGTGTTTGCGGAATTCACCTCAAATTCAACGCTGGTTCCGAAGTATCCGAATTCTTCGAAAGGGGAGATCGAGTTGATGATGTCAATGTATACGGTAGGTTCTTTCTGCCTTAGCCGGCTCGCAATGTCCGTGATCGTCTCGTGATTGTGCTTGGCTTCCTCGTATTCCTTTTGACGTTTTGCATTCGCTTGAAGGTCCTCCTCGACTGCCAGATCGATTTGCTCCTTCAGGCGCGCCTTCTTTGAATTGCCGCCGAAGGCCTTTGCGAAGCGAGACGGTGTATAGTTTTCGTAAGCCTTACGTGCGTTTTCAGATTTGCTGAAATCCTCAAGTGGTTTCTCAGGGACTTGGCTCTGCTTAGCCAGTTCTTGCCAATCTACGGGGGCAGAGCACTCTTTGTGAACGCTCAGTAGCATTTCGATTCGATTTTCGAAAACTTCAACTGCATACTTGGCTTGCTGAAGTTCCTCTAGCTTGGCCGCCGCCTTTTGGTGCTTTTCGAGTTCTTTGCGCCGACGATTTGCCTCCCGTTCGAGTTGCCGGCTGACTTTGCCCGCAGCATTTACGAATTGTCTGAAAGTTGCCATCCTATTCTACTCTTCACTTTGGTTGATTTCCGAGCTACTGGAATTCAATGGTTGATCTGCTGGCTAATCAGATGTCCTCACATTGTAGCGCGCCGCAATCGCTTCCACTTCCTTCCAGGTGTCATTAATGTCTTGCGAAATGCCTTTCTGTTCTGCTATATATGCGACTAAAGGCGTCGGATTGCTCGTTAAAGCGATTAACACACCTGTCAATAAGGCTTTGAAGAACCCTTCTATACCATGTTCACTTGCAAAGCTTTCCCACGCCTGAATATGCCGGATATAGGCTTCTCGAAATTCAGGTGGACAATCGGATAGGTCAATTTGGCGCATTCCCTGGGTCATCTTATCGAGTGCATCCTTTCTGGACATTCCTTGCGCAATGTCCCGTTCAGCCTGTAATGATAATTCTTTGTCCTGTGCAATAACTCGATCGATTTCAAAGGCTGTTGTATACGGGATTGAAGCGCAATGAGAGGCAATAAAAACAAAGAGAAGAAGCGACGATTGCGCCAAATGGTATGAACTCTCGCGAATGGCCATAACGTGAAAAACCTATCGCACAACAGATTCCCCCTGGCCCACGGGCCCGGCCAAGGGAACCTGGCAGACCGGACAAACGTGTGGGCCCCGTCTGCGGCCTAGCCCGGGGGCCCGGCTTTGTGTTAAATGTGGACCGAAGCTCTGCGCCGATCTTCCAGCGTCTACAGGCATGACCAAGAGATGAAATCACTGATTGAATGCGTCCACAAATTTTTGTAGCTGCAGGTGCGAGAAGTCCTGGCCGCTCCGTCGGCCATGGCCGCCCTAAAGGGCAAGTGGGAAGGCCTTGAATCTACAAATACGGCCGCGGATTAGAATCGGAGCAGGTGAAATTAGTCGAATAGACGAATTAACAGGAAGTCGCCTGCGGCCCGGTTCGCAGGCATCAATACCCGTCATTATTCAAACTTAACGCTTCAGCTTCTCGCGAAGGCCCCGGCTACGCCGCATGCGGGGCCCGCGTGCTTGTCCGGACCGGTGACCTATTCCCCGCAAATTGACGCATTCCGAATGCATCAAAATCGTGACCTGCCCCGCGCCATCGTTGCTACACGGCGCCCTTCGCATGGCGCGGCCGTCGCGTTCGCCATATACGCGTCAACTCAGTTCGCGCCGGCGCGCAGGACGCGATCCACAATGAGCTGATTTACGATCGCTGCGCTAAAAGATCTCGAAAAGGACTTCGTGGAACGCGGATCGACAGTCGTCGAGCGGGTCGTCCAGACCAATTCGCCGGTTTTGAGGCTGTAAAAATTCGTTTCGTATACCACGTTTCTGCTGGTGACTTTGAATTCGCCGGGATCGTAAACGGTGCGTTTGGTTTGCGTCTGGTACGAACTGAACGTGCTAAAGGTATAGTATGGAGATGAGCCCGTTTCGTAGGAGTTGACCGGGGCGTCCTCCGTGGAGAGCCGGCCGACATTGCCGGTTTCGATTTTTGTACCAGCCGCTTGCGTGCGTTCAATCTTCTGATCCACCTCAACAAAGCGCACCACCAGAGCGCCGTCGTATCCATTTGCCTTCAGCGCGCGTCCGACGCGTTCGTTTTTGCCTTTCGCCGCGCGAAAGCCCAGGCTTTTCATTACGGGAGCGCCAGCGTCCGCGGCGATATCGCGTTTCTGTAGCTGATCCACCAGATCGCCTTCGACGAGATCCGTATAAAGGTCCCGGGAGAAGGCTCCAATTACGACGATCTTCGAATAGCGTACGCCTTTTTGCGAATCGTCGACCCATGTGGGTTCCAGAGTTGTGGCCGGAGTTTGACAGCCGGATGTGATGCCGATCAAGAGAATCAGGAAAAGGGCGGATGCGATTCCGTGATGTCGCACGCGAAGCGATTCAGGCTTTGATGACGAAAAGATGACGGACATGAATTCTTCCAGTCTATAAGGTGATCCGCACCTTGAGGTGCGCCTACTGAAACAAGCAATTCTCTTCCGCAAAAGCAAGTAAATCTGTCCTATTGATATGGACGGTATAACAGAACCAGCATCCGGTGCCGACGATCACTCCCCCGACGCCTTCACCTTCCTGAGAAAGATTTCACCGGGAATCTGCTGGGGTACGAAAAGAACTCCGCAATCGCGATAGCCGAGCTTTCTGTAAAAGTGTTGAGCATCTTCATCGGCTTGAGTTGAAGTGAGCACCAGCTGAGCATCAGCGGAGAACATATCTGATTCCCACTGATCAACAAGCTGGCGGCCAATGCCCTGGCCTCGGTGCGACTCCACTACATAAAGCAGATCCATGTACGGAATCGTATCCCAGAAGTAGCTGAATCTCAGCAAAGCCAGGCCGTGAGAGTTTTCATCACAGGCAATATAGACCAAACCGTCCTGGACCTTCTTTTCGAGTCGATTTGATGAAAGATGACGGTCGTATTGTACGAGGAAGCTCAGATCGTCCTTGTTTGCGATTCGAATGTCCATAGTATTACAGAGAGATGTCCCGGCCACGTAGAGATTATTAAGTCAGCGGGCCCTGCGGCTATTTGTCAAAAGCATCTGTCACCTGGAATCACGCTTCCCGCCGCACTCCTGGTGAGCCCTCGCCATTTTTGCAGCAAAAAGACTCCTGTAACTGGAGACTTTTTGACTTTTTCCGAATCCGCGCAATAAACCCTGTTGAGTACGCCGTTCCGGCAGGATCCTCTGCCGCCCAACGATTGCGGAGTTGTCACTTGAGTTCGTCCCGATTCTTGATCGCGAACGGGCGTCTGGCGGCAGTTTCGCTCCGAATCTTTGCGGACGAAAATGAGAACCGGGTCCCGGAAATATCACATCGTAGCGCTGCTGGCCGCCTGTATCGGTGGAGGAGTGTTGTACGCCGGTGAAAGTACGCCGCCCGATGCTTCCCCGGACCACCGCCTGCAGCTCGCTTTGCATTCACAGGCATCTTTGCCCGCGGAGCAGGACCGGGCCTTCGCGACGCTGCAGTTTGAAATCGATTTCGTAGACGCGGCGCTCAATCGGCTCGGCGTGCAAAGGCGCAAGCGCAGCCTGAATATCGCAACCGATCGAAACCCGGTCGCTCCGGATTTCCGCGACGTTTTGCAGAAGCAGCACGGCCACAATGACCGCAATCCATCCGGTCCCGTCGGGGCACAGGCCGCCCGATCGCTGGAAATCGACGATATCTCGCAAGATTTCTGGCGGCAATTTGATGAGCTGGCTGTTCACTACGCGGATTCTCTGGAACGCGAAGAACGGCTGCTGTACGGCGCGGTTTCTTCTATTAATACGCGTCCTCGCCCGGCCGAGTTTCGCGCCGCGAGCCCTCTGCGCAGTTTGAGCGATGGTCGGGTTAGCGGCGAACGATCGGGGGCGCAACGCGGCGCTTCCTCTTTCTGGGCTGTCGGCGAGGCTGTCGCGAGCCGGACGCCGCGCGCTTCTCTCGCGGTAGCCGAACTGCCCGGGGTCGGCCGCATGCTGGACGTCAGGGCCGGCCTGCATCTGCACGCGATTCGTAACGGCAGCCTCTCAAAGGCAGCTGAATCTTTATTTGCCGATTTTCGCTCCTCGCTTCGTTCCACCCCGCCCTCGCTCTCGTACCGTTTCTTTTTCGATCTATCTTCTTCCCGGCGCTCCTGCGCTTCGCAACTCGCGCCCGATTCTGCCGGCGCATTTTCTTTTTCACCATCCAACCATGTTGCCGCGCGCCTTTATGAGCGCGCGACGCCTCGATTTGAACTTATTGGAGTTTCAGTATGAACGCTTTCTCAGTCGATTCCGGCGATACCGGTTCCCCCATCTTCGCGTCGGCTTCCGCATCGATTCGGCCGAATCGCCAGGAACGCCGCGGTATCCAGCCCGCGCAGCCGGGGCCCTTGCACCGGATCTGGAAGGGTGCGGCCTTTATTGCGCTGTGTTCTATGCTGCACACCACTCTGCCGCCTCTGCACAAGCTATCGGCCCAGCCCTTCCGCAGCTTTGACGAGCACAGCGCGGACGACGTCGATCGATTTGTGGATCGAGCGTCGCGCCTGAACGACCTGGACGCCTGGGACAACTATGTTTCGACCGGAATCGCCCAGGAGCGCATTCAATGGGAAGAAGAATCATACGCGGCTCTGCGCGATGAGCTGTTGGCCGCTGAAGAAACGACGGACGACCCCGCGGCGCTGGAAGCGCTGACGGCGAGTCTGGAAGCTCAATTTGAAACGGCCCGCATCGCCTGGGAAACAGATGCGACCGAACACTTTCTCAGCGAGCGCGGTACTTATCGCGGCGAACGCGCGGTGATTGACGCGACTTTCGCAACCGAACAGGAATACGAGGCGCTGGTCGCCGAAGTCGAAGCGCAAACGGCCGCCGATCTTGAGCTGGACCTGGTCGGGTGGGATTCGCTGATCAGCGCCGCCGGTGCCACCATCGTCTCTGATTTTGAAGGGGAACTCACGGCAGATCTCGATGCGGCGCGCGCGAGCTTCACGGGCGACGCCACCGAACGCGCGGCCTTTGAGGCGCAGCTCGACGAACGGGCTGCGGAACTGCGTTCCGAGTTTGAAATTCGCGATCACTTTTATACCCTGCGGGCGAGAAACGACTATGTCGCCCGCATTCGCAACGACGACGTGAGCGCGCGGTTCCTCGCCGACGCCAACAGCGCCGACGCCATCGCCGAGCAGGTGATGGCGCGCACTTCCGCCGAGCTGAGCACGAATACCACCAATATGCTCGCCTCGGCGCAGAATCAAATCAACGATCTCACCGATAAAGAGATGCCCGACGCGGACGCCATCAGTTCGCTTTCGGGCGACTGGGAGAAGCAGGTTGAAAACGTTATCGCCGCCGGTTTGCGTCGGTGGGATGAAGCGGAAGAGGAACTGTACGCCGAGCGACTGCGCTGGCAGGCGGAGTCCGAACGCAGCCGCGCGGAAGGCGAAGCCATCTGGAGCGCCAATCACGACAAATTAGTCGATGCGCGGGAAGTGTGGTTGAGCGATATTCGCGCGCAAATCGCGGAAGGCCGCGCCCTGTGGGAAGCGAAGTTCACCGAATTCGCGGATAGTCGGGCCGCCGCCGAAGCGAGTCTGAATGATTTCGTGGCCGAAGAGCTGGCGCGACGCACCGCGAGTATGGATCGCCTGGGCGATATGGTCCGCGGCGGCGGCAGCGCGTTGCTGCAGGCGAAAGAAGCTTACGCTTATTATGATGGACTGCTTGAGGAGATGGGCGCGCGCAACTGTGCGACTCCCGATTCATCCCCGGAAACGGTGATGTACTGTTTCTATGAAGAGCAGCGGGATCAAACCCAGGCTGCCATCGGCAATTTTCAGCGGATTCTGGGCGAGAGCGAGCTGGTGCTCGGCGACCTGATGAATTCCGACGAAAACGATAATGGCTTTCTGAACGATCGCCGCAGCTACGCCGGTGATCTCGTGCAGGACGTCGTAGACCTGGCGGTGGGCAGCTTCGAAGAAGATCTCAAGAACGAGATGTCCTTTCGCGGCGAAGACTTTCTGCTCTACCAGCGCGATATCGACGGCATCATTGATTCCAACGGTCTGTTTACCGAACGCACCGCGGAACTGGAGAGCACCGGCGCGCTGGACTTTGAATCGGCCGGCGACGCAGCAAGCCTGCGTGATCTGGTGAACTCGCTGGATCTGAAATACGACGACCATCGCCGAGAGCTGCTGGCAATCCTCGATGTGGACCGCAGCGCGCTGGCGGACGACGCCGCGCGGCTGGAAGCCATCAAAGCCGAATTCCGCACCTGGTTCTCCGATTCGCAGGACCGCAACGGTCGCCTGCGCGCAGTCGTGCTGGATTATTTTCAGGGCGGCGCGGCCGGCTACTATCTCAGCGCGAACGAAAACGATCCGTACTATATGACCGCGGCCGAACTCGAGTGGGAGCAGCTGCGCCGCGAACGCAATTATCTGGCGAAGCGCCTGCAAACGGCCGAAGCCGTAAAACGGTACGCCGACCTGGCCGAGGCCAATGAAGCCGGCCTGGAGCTGGCTCAGGTGACCGCTGAGCGCGCGGAAATCGCATCAGTGCGCCGCGACCTGCGCGAGTTGCACTATCTCTTGCTGAAAGGCGATCTGAGCGTGGATCCGCTGGTGGAGACATTTCCAGCCGTCCGCGATTCCGAGTTCGCCCGTTTGCTGTCCGAGCGCGGCATCAGCGAGACGGATCTCTTCGCCTATGAAGCGCGCTTGGGCGCCGAGCAGACCATACTGGCCGATGTGCTTTCCCTGCCGGCGCCGCCGACCAGCGGAGCACTCAATGCCGCCATCGCAGATATCGATAGCTATCTCACCGCTAATGTGCCGACCGACCAACACGCCACGCACCGGATGTACACGCTGCGCGAAAAGCTGCTGACTCTCGTACAGGAAATCGACGGCGGCCAATCGGCAACCTACGTCACCAACCGCTGGTCGGTGATTACGACCGGACTGGGGGTGGTGAACGGCGAACTCACTCAGCTGATCGCCGATTACGATTTCGACGGCTTTCGCACTGAGTTCAATACTGTGCGCAACGCCGTTGCGGATCCCATTTTAACGGATCTTCAGGGGGCGGTTACGGATCTGCGCGCGGCGATTGAAGCAAACGCGGCGGCCATCGCCACGGCCAGCGCGGATCTGGAAGCCGCGCAAAACGCCTACGAGCAGGCGCGCAAACAAAACGATATTCTGCGCGCGGCGAACTCCGGCGACCTGATCAACCGGGCAATGCTGGATACGACCGACCAACTGGCGGCGGTTCTGAATCGCATGACCGCCATCGAAGCGCTGCCCGGTTTTGATACGAGCCGGCCTTTCGATGAAATCGGCGCGCGCCGGGCCGAGTATCTGCGCATGGTCTACGAGCGTGAATCGGCCGACGCGGACTACGGTCGCAGCCAGGATGTATTGAACGCGGTGCGCGGTCTCGAAGACGCGAAAGTCCGCGACGAAAACCTGACGAACCTGCTGACCGGCGCGGGCGATCTGAGCGCGCTTTCCGCCGAAGCCCTGGCGGATGTATTTCTCAACAACGAAGCGCAGCTGCTGGCGCGCACCGCCGCGACGACCGAACAGCAGAGTTACGAGCGTGGGATTTCTCACTTCGACGAACTGACCAATGCCCGGGCGGAATTGATCGCCGCGCGCGGTGCCCTGGCGACGGCCGTAGCTGACGGGGACCCGCCGGCCCAGCTTCAAATCCTGCGCGCGCAGGTCTCGGCCAGAGAAGCGCGCATCAGCGAGCTGGGCGGCCTGATCATTTCGAACGTGCGCGGCGAAGTCGGCGTGCGCATTTCGATTGTGCAATCGCTCCTGGACCCGGCGCTCGCTCCCGATCCGGACGTACTGGCCGAAGAGAACGCGGCTCTCGTTGCGGAGCTCAACCAGCGCGGCCTGGAACTTGCCCGGGACGCCGCGGCGGACCTGGCGGCCTTTCTCTCCACAAATCGAGAGCAGGACTTCGCGACGCTGCTGGCCGCCGCCAACGACGCGGTCGACGCGAATCCGTTGACCACGCGCACCGACGGGGGACCGCTCACGCTGCTGACGGAAGCCAATCGCGCGGCTATGCGCGCGCAACTGGTCCGCCAGTGGGTGCTGGAAAACGGCGCTCTCCTGCAGGCTGTCTCCGCGGCCTCGGTTCCAGCTCCGGGCGATGAACGTCCGGTCAGTGAAAAGTGGGACGAACTGCTCGGTGGAGTCGAACAGCTTGCGCTGGGTTCCGGCTTTGCCGCTGACTTCCGTTCCGATTTGCCCGCGGACGCCGGCGATCCGCGCATTGACGCTTTCCAGACGGAGCGCACGCTCCTGCTCGGTAATCTGGATGATGTCCTGGTAGCGGCCGACGGCGCCGCGCTCGCTGCGGCCTATGACGCCCTCAGCGCCGCGGATAAATCCGCGCTGGCGCGCTACGGCACCGTGGCCGCTCCTTCGCTGCGCGCCGACCTCACCTTGATTCGGACGGCCATCGCGAACGACATTGCGGCGCTGCCCGTGAATTTTCTGTCCGTTTATCTGCGTGAACAATCCTACGATGCGCAGCTCCTGCTCCAGCAGAGCTCACGCGCCTATGCCACCGAAAGCGCGCTCCTGGCCGGGCTGCAGTCCGAGTCTGACGCTCTAAATGCGGACATCGTGGCGTGGCAGGCGCAGATCGATATTGAAACCGACCCGGTGGTTCTGGACCGCCTGACCGAACAGCGCGACGCGGCTCAGCTGCGCGTGGATGCGCTCTCACCGCGCATTGCCACGCTCCAGGCGTCGGTCGCCAGTCTGGCCGTGGATGTGCGCGATAGCCAGCTGCGCCTGCGCGAAATCAGCGCGCCGGGCTCGAGCGCGCCTCTGTTAAACAGTGCGCTGGCCCTGGTCAGCGGAGAAGCCGAGAGCGCGCAGTTGCTGGGTCAGCTGCAGCAAAGCACTGCGGACTACGCCCTGGACTCGGTACCCACCGCGACCGAGCTGAGCGATCAGCTGAAAACCATCATCGGTTTTTATGAAACCGACGTGGCCGGCGCTGTTGTGCGCGACGGCAGCGACAATCCGATCGTCAGCGCTGAGTTTCAGGCGCTGGGTATTAGCGATCCGGCTGCGGCTCTCGAAGACGTGCTGGCGGGCGGTCAGCGCGGCGACGATCTGGCACGCTGGTCCAATCGCCTGAGCGACTGGATTCAGGATCCGGACAATACCGCTACGGCTCCCGGTGAATTGCTGGCTGCGGCCGAGCTGCTGGCGCTCAGCGTGCAGGACTACCAGAACGCGGTCGCCTATATCGAAAACCGCAACAGCGATCCGGAGACTCTGGCCGCCACGGCGGATCTGAACGAAGCGGAGGCGACGGCGTATCTCGAAAAGCTGCGTCTGCTGCAAAACCTGGAGAAACGTCTGGGTGATTCGATCGCGCAGGCCCGGGCCGCCAGCCAGAATCCGGCCGCGGTGGGCGTGAGCGAAAGCCCGGCCACAGTCGCCCTGCGGATTCTGGAAGAAGCGGAAAGCCAGTACATCTTCCAGCTCTTTCGCGGCTACGACCTGAACGGTGAGCCGGACGGTCTGGCCAACCCGCAGCTGCAGGCTCGCGCCGATCGCCTGCGCCAACTGGCGCAGACTCTGCGGGCCAGCGCGCGCGACGGACAGCTGCTTTCGATGGCCGATCGTTACGCCCAGGGCATGGAAGTGTATATCGCCACGGCGCAGGCCGCGGCCGATCCCGCCAGCATCGCCCCTCCGGGACGCGCGGGCTTTTTCAGCAGCTTTCCCGAGTTGAACGCGGACACGGTGCGCGCCACCTTTAATGCGATCCCGGGCGACGATGGCTTTCGTATCGGCGCGACGGAGTGGCTGCGCACGACCGGCACGCTGCCCGGCAACGTTTTCTTTCGCGAAGCCGTGCTGACTGCGCTCGCCGACACCGTCGGCAGCGGCGCACTGCTCAAGACCGCGGTGCTGGCCAATATCGACAGCCTGCTGGTAGACATCAACGCGCAGCTGAATGATTACCTCGACGAGATGGATTTCATCGCGCAGCGCGAAGCCTTTATCCCGGCCGGCAGCGTGGACAGCGATGTGGCTACCGCCATCGCCGATCTGATTGTGGCGACGGGGGGAATGACCGCGGACGAGCAGGCTCGTCTGGAGTCCGAACTGTACGAGCAAGAGCTCAACCGGGCCGTACAAATCGCGGCGAACGTGGACTACTATTTCGCCGGCGACTATCCAGCTGAGCTGCGCGATTTCATTCTCGTACAGCAGTACGCGGCGGCTACCGAACGTTACTCGAAATACCAGGCGGCCCGTGCTTCCAGCCTTGCCGTCGAACGCGACCTGGCGACCCTGGATCTGCGTGGTCTGACCGGCGACTATGGTCGCTATATTCTCGCCCGGGATTTCGCCGATTATCAAAGCGCTGTTCCGGCGCAGTCCGTAAGCGGCGCCGTAGGCGCCGCAAGGGCCAACGGCGATCCGCTGACTCTGAACGCGTATCTCAATCAGTACTTACAGGATCGCAATCTGGATCCGTCGCTCCTGCCGGACGGCGGCGAACAGCTGCTGCTCACGGTTGAGTTTCAAGAATATCAGCGCATCTTTAACGACGCGACCGCGGCCGGCGGCCTGCATCTTTTGGATGAAAGCCAGTACGCGGCGGACTTCGCCGGCTTTGTACAGCTGGCCATGATCGAAGACTTCGTAACGCGCAACGCGGTGACCTTGAGCGGCGCCACGGAAGCCGATCGCGAGGTGGAGTTTCGCGCATTTTTTGAAGACGCGCTGGATGATCCGTTGTATACGCATGGCGGTGAAAGCCTGCGCGTGCGTCTGCGCGGCAGCGCGAATATGGAGCGACTCTTTGCGCAGGCTTTCGTCGCGATGGAACTCGGCGGCGCCTTTCCGCTGGAACTGAACCTGCCGTCGTCAGTGGTCGGGGCCGATCCGACCGCAGCTCTGCCGGTTCCCGAAGACTATCTGCCGCTGGAGCTGCTGGCCATCGCCGGCTACGACTCCGCCGATCCGGCCGCTATGATTGCGGCGGTAAGTCCGGAGTATGCGCGGGCCTTCGCCCTGCTGGAGAGCCAGCGCGCCCTGCGGCCCGCGGATCTGGCACCCGGCCTGAATACCAGTGACGCAGAGCTGGACGCGATTCTGGCCCGGGCGGGTTTCAGCGGCGCGACGGCTCTAACAGCGCCGGACCGTGCCTCGGTTCACCAGGCCCTCCGGGCTATGATTACCGGCAGCAGCTTTGCGCAGCGCGGCGCAACGACTCCCGCCCAGGCCCTGGCCATTCTGCGGGATGACCGCGCGGTGGCCGCCATGGCCGGCGACGCGGCGGGGCTGGCGGACCAGCGGATTCTGCTGGCCTCGGGCGCCATCGCCGAGCTGGACAACCGGGCCGACGCGCTGATTGCTTCCAGCCAGTTGCCGTTGGGACCGCATCGCAGCGCGCTGGCGCGTGCACTGGCTGAAGCACTGTATGTGGATCGTGGTGCGGCCGGCGCCGTCTCCGCCGAAACGAGCGCGCTCTTTGCGGCAGTGCCCGGAAGCCAGGCCCTGGTCGAAGCGCAGGTCGCCGAAGGCCAGCTCTCCGCGGATCTGGCGGGCGTACTGCTACGCGACGCCGCAATTGTGAATCAATACTTTCTGCAGGTTCAGGAGAGCGACGCGGATCGCGCCTATATCGAATCGCTGTTCGCGGACCAGACCCTGGCCACGCCGCTCGCGCGTCTGGATCTGCGCAGCGATCTCTACACCGCACAGGCCATCCAGGCGCGCGAGAGCGAGCGCGCGGTGGCCGGTCTCTTCGCCAGTCTGGAGGACGGGCAGGAGCTGCAACGCGCGCAGGAGCGCGAGTGGGTCAGTGAGATCGAGGAGGCCCGGGCTCTGCGTGAGTTTTCCGGCAAGATTAACAGCAACCCGTCGTTGATCAGCTTCGGCAACTACCGTACTTTCGTTGGCGCCGAGGAAAGCGCCCAACAGGCGGCCTATCAGAAATACCTGGATGGTTCGCCGCCGGACCCGGTCGACTCCTTCGAAGAATTCCATGGCGGGCGCGTGCTCTCCGTCGTTTCGCTGAATCAGGACCCGACCGCGCTCTTCGCTCTGGACGCCGATCAGTGGATGGATCGTCTGCGCAGCGACGACCCGGCTTTGATGGGCGCTCCGGTGGATGTGGACGGCGACGGCGATGCGAGCAACGATCCGCGCAGCGTGGTCGTGCAGAGCGTTTCCAACGAAGCCATGCGCCTGGCGGCGGGCACGACCGACGACCAACTGCGATATATCTTTCAAGAATCGCTGGCGAACAACTACCTGGAAGCCGTGACTCGAATGAACGCCGCCTTTAGCAGCGTCTTTCGCACCGCGGCCCTGGTAGGCGCGCGCTCGGCGGAGCACTCCGCCGACACGGTCGCGGCGGACGTGCTGGCTACCGGATACAATGTGCTGGATGCGGCCGGCGCCAATGATCTCAGCGGAATCGAGGCGCTGGTTCAGGATGCAAGCGACCGCCAGACTGCGAACGGCAACGCGCAGCTGGAGCAGATGCGGGCCATCGCCCGGGCCACGACGGCCGAGGTGACCAATGCCGGTGCCGAGTTCGCCGATGCGGCCTTGCGCAAACACATCGCGGACAACGGTGCGCTAAATTATATTGAGGACACCTTTAAGCCGATCGCCGCCGAGCTGGCCGCTGCGGAAGCCGTAATGAACGCCGCGACCGCCGCCGGCGATGCGCTGCAAAACGAATTCGCCGCGCGCAATTCGGAATACGTTGCGGGATTGGATGAACTCTCAGCACGCTTCCGCGCCTTTTCCGAAGCCAGCGATGAATTCGAGCGTCGCCAGGCGGTGAAAGAATACGCGGAGACGCCGTATCTCTTCGCCTCTTCGGACGTGGACCCGGAAGCCACTGACGGTTTCTCGGCGGACGCGCGAGCGGAATACGATCTGGCCCTGAAGGCCCTGGCAGACGCGCAAGAGCGACTGAACCAGGCGGCACTCGATGTGCGCGCCGAAGCGCGCGCCAGCGATCTGGAAACCCTGGTCGTGGGTCTGGACTCGGGATCGGTCTACCCGCCGCTTTCGGCCGCTGAGCGCGATGAGTTGGTGAACTTGCGAGATCGGGATACTCGCATAGATATAACGCTGACCGCGACTGAGAGCGCTCGCTTCGAGGAGCTGCGCCTGCGCGAAACGCACGAAAGCTACGGCGACGTACTGGAAGCCCGGGCGGAACACATTCGTCATTCGTTACGCATGGTGCGCCTGCACAAAGCCCGGGAAGTGGTGAATGCCGAGATTGAACGCCGCAAATCCATCGCCCAGGAGCGTAAGCGGGCCTTCGACCAGCAGATGGACAAAACCTTCGGTTCGGTCAGCACGCAGGAAGAAATCGACGCGCGCAATCTGGTGTATATGCGTTTGGTTTCGAAGATCGGCGACGATGCCGCATACTTCGACGAGTTCCGGGCATGGTATTCGCTGACCACGCCGGAAGAAGACAAACTCCCGGAAGGCAATACCGGCAATCAGCCGCGTCCGAAGAATGAAGTGGCCGTCGCCGATGGTCTGGCCGACGACACCTCGTTCATCTCAACGCTGGAGGCCGCGGCAGTGAAGACCTTCTTCGAGGCCGGGGGGCGCCTGGCGGAGTACACCGTATTCGCGAGCACTTACTTCAGCTATCTGAATGCTCTCGGCGTACAGGACGTGGCCGAACAGGAGCTTGATCTGACCAAGATCACCGCCGGTGTGACCATCGCCACCGGGATCAGCATGATCGCCTACGGTTCCGCGCTGATGGCCGGTATCTTCACGGCGTTCCTGGGCTGGCCCTTCGTTGCGGCCGGAACCGCGATGGTTACATCGGGCAGCCTCGCGATTCATATCATGCAGGTGACCTACGATGGTCGCAAGAAAGAAGCGGAGGATATGCGCAAGATCGCCCAATCGGCGGCGAACGACGCTTCGGTTCGCAAGGTACGCGAGAAACAGCAGGCCTATGACGAGGCGCTGGCGGACCTGAACTATTTCCTGCGCGCGCCGGATTTAACTACGGCCAAGAAGCGAATCATAGAGTGGGGCCAGCAGCACACCGACGATAAGGCCTACGGAACGGAAACCGCCGGCGCCACGCTCTACGATCTGACCGAAGAGGATCTGAAATATCTCTTCGATAGCGACGTGAGCACAAACTTCTACGAGTCCGACGGCACCGAGATAACGCTCAGCGCGGAAGAAATCGCTGACGCCCTGGATGTGGCTTCCCTGCGCGAGGAAACTGTATTCGAAGACTCGTTCGGTCGTCGCTTTAATCCGGACCCGGCGGTTCTACTGAGCACCGCGCCCGGAACCTTTAGTAATGGCGTTTTCAAATCGGGCGGCACGGACTACATCGAGATCAAGGTCACCAACCCCGATGGTACCACGCGATTGGCGTATGCGCCCATTATCGCCGACCCGGACAGCCTTCCGAAGGATAACGTGTATTCGCTCGGCGCGCTGCTGGACAGCACAGTGACCCACGGCCTCGATTTGCGCGATCAGCGTCGCAACGAATATTTTCTGGCCGGCGAAACCGCGATTACCAACGGGGACGCCGATCGCAGCACGATCTTAAAGGATCGGGACGACGCCTTTGAAGAACTCTTTCGGACCGCCGCCGACCGCAACGTCGGCGGTCGCGAGTTCTCCGGTTATCGTATGGTGTACGAAGAGTACGAGCTGACTCAGCGCGAGGTACTCCAGCGCGAACTCCAGCAGCGGCGTGAGCTGCAGACTCTGGAGTGGGATCTGCGCCAGAAGGAACTGGAAGACCGCTATCGTCTGTGGGACAAGCGCATGCAAACCCTGCTGGCGGAAGGCACGGAGCACTGGGGTCGGGTTTCAGACAGATATATGCAGGAATGGGAAAGCTGGCGGCGTGACCATGACAACAACACCGCGCGCGGAGTCGCCGAGTGGTCTGAGAAAATCGATGCCCACTACACAAGTCGCAAAGAGTGGGAGCAGGATACGAATCGGGCGGCCGCTGAGAAGACCGCTGAAGAAGTCCTGACCAGGTCGATTCAGGAACTCAACCGGCAGATCAGCTCTACGCGCGACGCATTCGGTCTGGATCTGGAGAACATCAACGCCACCGCGACTGTGAACGCAGCGATCGACGAGATTCGCCGGAGTCAGCCGACGTCTACGGGGCTGCTGGACTCGATCACCGAGAGCGTGAATAGCTTCCAGACGCGTCTGGATATCTCCATGCTGACTGGCGCGAATACCGGCGGCAGCATTGCCGGAGTGAGCGGCGCGTTCCGCGAAGAAGCGCGCCAGCATCAGCGGCGCATGCGTACGCTGGCCAATGTCAAGGCGGCCGAGCAGTACCAGCGCATGATTCGTCTGTTCGCCGAGCAGATTGATGTACAAAACGATCAGATCGAAAACAGCACGAAGGCGGCCGCCTTCGCCGCAGGTTTCGGGCTCGATGCGGGTGATGACAGCTTATTCACAAAAGAGGCCGGTATCTCGGGAGCGAAAGCCTCGGTGAACAAATACAATCGTTTCGATACGAAAGCAGCCGTGGATCGACAGCTCGATTTGCTGGGCATCGCGCGGATTACCGGCGCGGAACTGACCGGCTTTCTGGAACAGAAAAGCGATTTTGAAGTGCAGCTGTATTTTGAGAATCAGCGTCTGGCCACGCAAACCGTCTTTGACCGAATCATTGGCACGGACCCCGCCAAACGCGGGGAATCCAGAAACGTGGATGAGATCGGGCTATTCGGCGAGTGGGTCGGGTCGGCCGGGAGCGAGGACGATCCGGACGCCATTGATGGCTTCGGGGAACTCGGCGCCAGCGCGGAAACCGGGCGAAGCGACGCCTACAGCTACGCCGGTTTCTTTCCGCAGCTGAACGCCGCCGCGGAAGAGCTGGCCCAGGCGGATGCGGATCGTCTGAGCGAGGCCGGCGGCGGTCCGGTCGTGCAGGGGATTCTCGGCTTCGTTAACGGACTGAACCCGGCCATGATGGTATTGAATACGGCCACTAATATTAAGAAGGCTACGATTAACGGAGCGCCCCTGGGCGACGTGATCGGCGCGAATATGCTTAATATGGTGAAGCAAATCGGTATGAGCGTGGGCTCGGTGCTGCTCAGTATGAGCGGCGTCGGCGTGGGCCTCGCTGCTGGTATCATGCTGACCATGGTCAGCAGTATGATCCAGGCGGATCCGAATACCGGCGAAATCGGCTTCGCCATGACCGAGCAGGCCATGTTCAGCGCGATGCTGGCCATCGGCGGCGCGCGTCTGGGCGTGGGGCTGAAATTCTACGGCGACAAAGCCACGAAGTCGCTGTCAAAGATCGCCAGTAGTCGTCCGAGACTGGGCACCGCTATGACCGGCTTTACGAACGTGGCGCCGTCCGTATTCACCGGCGCCGTACAGAATTTCGGTCAGGCTGGCATGCAGTTCGACGCGGACGGCAACTATACCGGCTTCGATTATAATGCGGCGGCCGTTGGGGCGGTCGTCGGCGGTCTTTCCGGCGGCGCCATGACCAAAGTCGGGATTCAGCCGTACAAAACCGGAACGACCCGGCAGCATTTCATGGCTGAGTATTCCCAGCACGCGATTACCAGCTCCATCTCACAGAGCGGGGAAGTGTTTAAGGCGCTGTCCGGTGTCGCCCCGGCGAACCTGGATATGATGGGCGGCGACCTGACCACGCTCGTGGGCATGGGGGCCAGCGCCGTCGGGAACCGCGCGAAATATACGAGCGGGCTCGAGAACTATGAGGTACCGCTGGAAAACCTTGTTCACAGTATGGGCAGAGGTATCTACAACAACATGGGCAGTACGGCTCGCGGCATTTACGATTACTCGCCGGTGCGGTCGACGTTTACCGGCGCAGGAAAGATTATCGGCGGAATCTATGAAGCTTCACCGATGCAAACCCTGGTGCACAAAGTCGGGCAGAAGGTCTACGAGAAAGTGCCCGGTGCGAAGTCGTTTTATGACAAGGCCCCCGAGCGCCGCCGGAAACTTGGCGAGGCACTGGGCGAGGCGGGCCGTACGGCGAAGGAGGCTCTACAGGGTTTTGGAGTCTTCGGCCGTCGGCGCGAACCGGATCCGCTGGAGCTTACATGGAGCGACATCCGGGGTGCGGCCTGGGATGCGATGACTTTCCGCGAAACGCGCGGCGCAATGTATGAATCTTTGCGCAAGAACAGCAGCGCGATGTATAAATCGGCCCGTGAGAACAGTAGCGCAATGTATGAGTATGTCCGGTATCGGGCCAGCGGTCAGCAGCTCGCCGACAAAAAGGCCAACCCGGACTTCGAACCGGCGTGGGATGAACGATTCATTAACAACAGAGTCAAGGGAGCGAGCAAAGTCTGGGAGAAGATCCGCAATACCGCATCCGACGTGGCCGGCGGTGCGCGGGATGCTTACAAGTGGCTCACGACCCCGGACTACGAACAGGAGCTTACCTGGGGCGATATCGGCCGCGGCCTCTGGGAGACCGCGACGTTCAGCGAAACGCGCAGCGCTCTATACAAGCGCATCAGTAACGGTCTGGGCAATGCCCGCGACGGTCTGTGGGCCTATGCCAACCTTAACAAGTGGGGCAAAGACCAGGTGCGTTATGGCAACGTAGAGGACGACGCGAGTTTTGCGGACCGCAAAGGGGATCTGGTCCAGCACCGGGACGAGTACCTGGCCTTACTGAAAGAGAGCGGCGGGATTGAGAGCTTGATACCCAGAGACAGCGGGCTGGATGAGTTGATCGTGAATCGCTGGAACAACAAGATTCACGACCGGTCCAAGGTGCAGAGCGGCGTGAAAGCCAAGACCAGCGGCGAGATTGCGGGTCTGTTCAGCGGCGCAGGTCAGGAAGAGCTCGCAGACTTCTGGGAAGAGCAGCGCGCCAATTTCTGGCAGAACCTCGACGATTATTAAAGAAGTCCGGGCGGGTTCACCGGGACTGAATCCGGCGCGGCGGTCGATCTTCGGCCGCCGCGTTTTTTCGTGCTTTATGCCCCGCAGGCATCCCGGATACTATCGAGCAAAAGCCGCCGCGCGGTATATATGACAAAAGATGTCGCGCGGCTGTGGGATACTATCGGCATGTCAAACAACGAAAACCTGATTCTCTATTATGCGCCACGAACCAGATCCATTTCCGCGTTGTGGTTATTAGAGGAGCTCGGAGAAGAATATCGACTGGAAAGCTTTGATATCGCGACTGGCAGGCAGAAGCAGGCCGATTATCTGGCTCTGAATCCGATGGGTAAGGTTCCCATGATCGTTGACCGGGGCGTTCCAGTGTCCGAACTGGGCGCCATCGCGATCTATATCTGCGACCGTTATCCTGACGCCGGGCTCTGCCCCGCGATGGATGATCCGCAGCGTCCCGCCTATTTAAGGTGGATGTTCTTTTCGAGCGCGATTATGGAACCGGCCTTCGGTCAAAAAATGTTCCAATGGGAAATACCGCCGGTGAGCGCCGCCTGGGGTTCTTTTGAGCAGATGCTTGAAGTCGTGACGAATGCCGTTAGCGCAAGCCCCTGGCTGCTGGGGGACCGATTTTCATCTGCGGATATTCTGGTGGGCTCGAATCTTCGCGTCGGCCAGTTGTTCGGAATCATTCCCGATGAAGGTCCGATCCGGGATTATATTTCGCGTTTGGGAAAACGAGAGGCCTTCATTCGTGCCGCAGCGATCGAAGCGCGGGAAAACGATCGCTTTCCTTTGAAGAGCTGAGCAAGCTCCTGCCAGTGATCACAACGCAACCGCGGAGTCCTGAATCCCGTCAACCAGGGATCACATTGCCTTCGCTTCCAGCGCCCAGGCGTCCAGAGAGTGGATCCGGGCCGTGCCGCGCCGCGACATCAGACAGGCCTGGCTGCGTTCCGGAGCGGCGGCGTAAACGCGTTTACTGAAGGTGGTGCGGTCGTTGATAAAGAGCTCCAGGCAGGAAGCGTCGACGAACAGGTGCAGTAGGTTTCGATCCGACTTCAGTTCGGGCAGCGGGTCGCTCTCCTCCCCGGCGATGCTGATTTCTTTTCCGCTGATATTCAGGACGATGTCGCGTCCCCGCCGGTGTTCGCCGTCGGTGAAGAGGCGTAGAACGATCACGGCGTCCGGACTGTGGCTGAGTTCCAGTCGGAGTTCGAAGCCGTGACTGCTCACTCCCGGCACGGGATGCACGATGCGATCCAGGTCGATCCCCGTTTCGTGCGCATGTTGCCGGCGCAGCATTTGCGTTTCCCGGGCCGGGCGCTGGCGCAGGCCGCCGTCCGGATGCAGGGACAACTCCCGGGGCAAAGACATATTCCCGCTCCAGGATCGACCCCCCTTGCGAATCCATCCAAATAGAATCGTACGACCGTCGGCGGCCGTCAGAGTATTTGTGGCGTAGAAGTCATTGCCGTGATCCAGGAGATGCCAGGCCTCGGGTTCGAATTTCAGATTATGAAAGCGGCCGGTCGCGTACCGGGTTCGGGCGAAAGGAGAAATGATGAGTACGTGCCGCTGGCCCAGGGCGAAGAAATTCGGACACTCCCACGCTCGAGCCTCACCGGGCCGGCCGGCGCACAGTACGCCCTCGTACCGCCACTGCGTTAGATCATTCGGGTCTTCGGCCGAGTAGAGAAAGACGGCCGGGCGTTTATCGTTCTTGAGTCGGCCGCCGTTCAAGCAGTAGGCGCGGCCGTTCTCGAAAAAAACGTACGGATCCCGCCAGTGTCGGGTGGGAATTTCCGGATGCAGGGCCGGGGACTGTACGCTGCCTTCCGGATCTCGCCGCCAGTTCAGAAGATCAGCGGAGCCCACGGCCCGGCGAGTTTCGCCGCCGGTGAATACATTCCAGAGACTGCGAATGCTCGTATACAAAAGCTGCGGCGGTCCGTCGGCCGGTTTTACGACGCAGCCCGAAAAGCAATGACGCTCGCCGCTTTCCCGCTCGGGCGCCAGCGCAATCGGAAGATGTTCCCAGTGGATCAGATCCCGGGACTTCGCATGTCCCCAGTGCATGGAACCCCATCGATTCGCGTACGGGTTGTGCTGATAGAACAAATGGTACTCGCCGTCCATGAAGATCGTGCCATTGGGATCGTTCATCCAGAGAGCGGGAGCGGTGAGATGAAAGCGGGGCCGGTGCGAGCAGGCTGCGGCCCGTCTCGTGTGTCGGCGTACGCTCTGCATGGCTCTTTGTATCGCGTCCTGCATCATGATCCTCCCTGGCCTTTCATGAAGGCAATGGCCGCTCAGAATACTTTTTTGCGATTACTCTAAAAATAAATAGTCTCTGGATCCAGCTGGAAGACAATCGCCGCTTGATCGGCCAGAATTCACCAACGCCGGCCGGCAGAGTACTCGTGACTCCCATCTGAATCTCCTCCGGAGGACCGCTCTGAAGAACGAAATATTGCAAACCGCCGCTGATAACGACCCGCATGCCATGTACGATCGTCTGCGCGTGAATGAGCCGGTGTCCTGGGTCGAGGCGTTTCAGGGCTGGCTCGTGACCCGTTACGAAGATTGCGTCGCCGTTCTGAAAGACGAAAAGAATTTCACCGCCAACCGCATGCATGATCTGATTCGTGCGCAATTCCCGTTCGTCTCGGAGGAAAACGCCCCCCTGCTGCTGGAGCAGTACAGCACTTCCATGATGGTCCTCGACCTCCCGGAGCACACCCGAATTCGTTCTTATACCAATCGCGGTTTTACGCCGGGCGCGCTCAAAAATTATCATGATTGCATTGAGCGGGTGGTGGAAGATCTGCTGGCCGGCTTCGAACGGGCTCCCGGCGAATCTATCGATTTGCAAACGGAATTCGCGACGGTCGTTCCTTCCATAGTCATCGCCGAAATCATTGGAGTGCCTGTGGCGGATCGCGGGCGATTCCTGGAGTGGGGCGAAGCCATCGGGCTCAACGGCTCCGCAGGACGATCCCCGGCGATGCTTCAAAATTGCGAAGCCGCTATGCGCGAGTTCGTCGACTATATGGAAAAACTGATCGGGGAACGGCGGGCCGCGCCTGGCGACGATATGCTCACGTACATGATCGCGGGCGAATCGGAGGGTCGGATCAATTCGCGCGAGCTGTGCCACCAGATCATACAGCTGGTCAGCGCGGGTCAGATTACGACGCTGGACATGCTCGGAGTCGGGATTCTGGCCTTTCTGGAAAACCCGCGCGAAATCCAGAAGCTACTCGATGATCCGGAGCTGATCGATAACGCCGTCGCGGAAGTGGTTCGATACAGTTCGCCTTCGCAATTGGTACATCGCAAAGTCCAGCAGGAAGTTGTGATCGGCGGGCAACGTCTCATGCCGGGCCAACTCGTTTTTCCGGTTCTGGCCGCGGCGAATCGAGATCCGGAAGTATTTGAAAACCCTCACGAATTCGACATAACTCGCGCGAACGCGAAAAAGAACCTGGGGTTCGGCGCCGGGGCTCACTATTGCATCGGCGGGAACCTGGCCCAGGTGGAAGGCCGTGCGGTGTTCTCGAAATTATTCTCGCGTTTACCGGGGCTGAGGCTCCGGGCGAAACCGATCTGGCGCAAGGACGGTCTGTATTTTCGCGGCCTGCAGTCGCTGCCGGCCGCCTGGGATAAGCCCGCCGAAGTCCGGCCGCCGCCAGAACAAATCGCGACCACGCCCTCCGCTAACGTGGATCAGGCGGCCCTGGCCGCGGTGAATCAAAGGCTGAGTCGTTATATCAATCCGGAACTAAGAGCCTGGTTGGTTGAGATCGAAAAGATTACTCAACTGGGAGCCTTTCGTCATCCCTGGGAAACCTCCGCTCGTTCGCAGGCCGATATCGAAACGGCGCGTGCCAATCTCGCGCGCTTTTTTCGCAGCGCGGCTCCGCCGGAAGCGGGCATGAAAAGCGCGCGCGATGTTCAGGCCGAACACGACGGCCGGAGCGTCCCCTGCCGGCTGCTGGTTCCCGCGGGTGCGCAAGACGGCGGGCCGATCATTCTTTTTATTCACGGCGGCGGAATGGTGCTCGGTTCTCCGGAAATGTACGAAGCCTCGTTAAAGTGTCTCGCCCGGAGTTCGAATGCCAGCGTACTCTGCCCGCAATATCGACTGGCTCCCGAACACCCGCACCCGGCCAGCTTCGAAGACTGTCGTCTGGTCTATGACTGGTTGTTTGCAAACGCCCGGGAACTTGGTGCGGACCCCGCGAAGATCGTTATCGCGGGCGACAGCGCCGGGGCCGGCATGGCCGCCCTGCTCGCCCAGGAGTCGCTCGCGAATCATAAAAATAATGTAGCTGCCTTTCAGGTGTTTGTGAATCCGCAAACCGATTGGGCGGCGCCGCATAGCCATTCGCGTTACGAGAATTTTCATTTTTCGCCGCAATTCGCCGAACAGAACTGGCTGATCGATCTGTATACCGGGGGCGCGCAGCAACTGGAAGTGCGGAGCGCCATATCGCCTTTGCGCGCCGATCCCGCGTCGCTTGCGGGTTTACCGCCCGCTGTAATCATCACGAGCGACCTCGACCCGCTGAGTCATGACGGCCGCGCCTACGCCGAAAAGCTGCGCGTCGCCGGTAATACAGTCTATCACTACAACTACGAAGGCACCTTACACGGCATATTCCTGATGGGCGGTATGATTGAGGAAGGGCTCTTTTTGATCGAACATATCGCCGGAATCCTGCGAGCCCGCTTCCGCACGTACACCGGGGACTAAGCCACGGCCAAAAAAAGTCGGCCTTTCAATCTAAACCAAAACAGGCAGTGCATGAATTCGAATTCTCCTCAAGAGCCCGTCGCGATCGTCGGCGTCGGCTGTCGTTATCCAGGCGGAATCGTAGACCCTGATCATTTCTGGCGGGTGATTTCGCGCGGCGATGACCTGATTCAGGATATTCCTCCCGATCGTTTCGACGCCGCGGCCCTGTACGATCCCCGCCCCGGCAAACGCGGGAAAATCGCGCACACCCAGGGCGGTTTTCTAAATGACATCGACCGCTTTGATGCGAAATTTTTCGGGATCGCGCCGCGCGAGGCGCGTTATATCGATCCGCAGCATCGCCTGTTGCTGGAGACGTCTTATGAGGCGCTCTGCGACGCCGGCATTCGCTTGCCGGAGGGAGCGACTCATTCGACTGGAGTGTTCGTCGGCATCTGGAGCGCGGACTACGAATCGCGTATGCAGCGCTCGCTGGCAGACCTGGATGTGTATGCGACGAACGGCGGCGGTCGTTATACTGCGGCTGGTAGAATCGCCTTCGCCTTCGATTTTCGCGGGCCGGCCTTTATCGTGGATACGGCCTGCTCTTCTTCGCTCGTATCCGTCCACCTGGCCTGCCAGTCTTTGCGAAGCGGCGAATGTGATCTGGCGCTCGCCGGCGGTGTGAATTTGATTCTGGCGCCGTACGTCAGCGTCGGGTATTCGCGCTCGCGCATGTTATCAACGTACGCGCGGTGTCGTTTCGGCAACGAAGAGCCGGGCGGTTACGTTCGCAGCGAAGGCGCGGGGATGATCGCGCTCAAATTACTCTCGCACGCCATTCGCGACGACGACCGGGTGTATGCGCTGATTCGCGGCAGCGCGGTCAATAACGACGGAAAGGCCAGCGAACTTTTGATGCAGCCCGCAGTCGACGGACAGGTCGCCGCTCTGGAGGCCGCCTATCGCGCGGCCGGCGTCCAACCGGCGGCGGTGGACTATGTCGAATGTCACGGCACCGGAACCCGGGCCGGCGATCCGGTCGAAGTCGAAGCTTTGAGTCGGGTTCTCGGCCCGGGACGAGATCCCATGCGGCCGCTGCTGTTGGGCTCGGTCAAAACGAATTTCGGTCATACCGAAGCGGCTTCGGGCGTCGCGGGCTTAATCAAAGCCGCGCTGAGTTTGCATAAACGACGCGTGCCGCCTTCGCTGCACTTCAATACTCCCAATCCCGCGATTCCCTGGGCCGATCTGCCGGTGCGCGTTCAATCGGAGTCCTGCGCCTTCGTTCAGGATAGGCGAGCGCTGGTCGGAGTAAATTCTTTCGGTATTTCAGCGACCAATGCGCACGTCGTACTGGAGGAATTCGAGCTGCGCCGGTCGCGCGCCGATTTGCAACACCCGACGCCGCTGATCTTGTCCGCGGCCGATTCGTCGGCGTTACGAGACCAGGTCGTCGCCTGGAAAGATTATCTCAGGGATAGCGAGCACGATCTCTCCGATATCATTTACACCGCGAATCTGCGCCGCCCGCACTTCGAGCACCGCCGCGCCCTGGTGGGCTGTGAACGCGGCGACTTCATTCGCGCTCTGGAACAAGAGCTCGAAACCGAGACGGAGGATCTGCACGCTGGGTCGCCCCCTGGTGCCGACAAACCCGGCCTGGTCTTCGTTTTTTCCGGACAGGGGCCCCGCTTCTGGCCCTTCGCTCACGACCGCCTGAATCGATCGGACGCCTTTCGCGAAACGCTCCAGCGCTGCGATCAGGTCCTGAAGGATCTGGGCGGCTGGTCGCTGTTAGCGGAACTCGCCAGACCGGCGGAATCGTCTTTATTAACGCAAACGCAGTACGCTCAGCCGGCGCTCTGCTCGATTCAAATCGCCCTGTCGGAATTCTGGCGTGCCTGCGGCGCAGTCCCCGACGCCGTGGTCGGCCACAGCATGGGCGAAGTTCCTGCGGCTTATGTGACCGGCGCCCTTTCGCTGGAAGACGCAATGCGGGTGATCTTTCATCGCGGGCGCTTGATCCAGACTGTCTGCGGTGCGGGCAAAATGGCCTTCGTCGAAATGGCGGCGAAGGATCTGGAACAAGAACTGAACGCCTATGCCGGCGTAACGATCGCCGCGGTAAACAGTCCGGGGAACACGATTATTTCCGGCGACAGCGCGCAGATCGACGCGCTCGTCGCCCTTTTGAACGAACGAGGCGCTTTCTGTAAGGTCCTTGAGTCGGTCGACTTCGCTTCCCACAGCCCGCAGATGGAAAGCATTCAGCCGGCGATGGAATCGGCGTTGAGCGATATTCGTCCGCGCGAACAATCGCTGGCCTTTTATTCGACGGTCACCGGCTCACCACTCGATGGGACTGAGCTGGGGGCGGCGTACTGGGCGCGCAATATTCGAGAACCGGTGCGTTTCGCGGATAGCATCGCAGCGCTCGCCGGAGATTTTCCCGGAGTGTTTCTTGAAATATCTCCGCATCCCGCCATGACCGGATCTGTCGCTCGCTGTCTGGAAGCCGCGGACGGGAAAAGCCGCGCGTTCTTTTCGCTGAAACGCGATGAAGCCGACGGCTGGTCGCTGGCGACGGCCGCGGGTGAGTTGTACTCCGCGGGCGTTCCGTTGCGCCTGGCCGCTTTTACGCCGCGTGCCAGCGTAGTATCGCTTCCGATCTATTCGTACCAGAAAAAGCGGTACTGGATTGATGAAAGCAAAGCGTCTGCTTCCGAGCCTGGCCCGGGACGCAAAGCCTATCGTATGCAGTGGCTGCCGATGGAGCTGCCGGCTCCCCGGGACTTCACTCTCGCCGGTGGAGGCGACGACGATTCAGCCGGCCCCTGTCTGATTCTCGCGACGGACGAAAACGATACGGCGCGCGAATTCGCCGAACTCTGCCGGCAGGCCGGTCGCCGGGTTCGTTTCATCGCACATGATGAATTGACCGCCCCCGCAGCGCTCGAAGATTTGAAGGCTCAAGCTCAGGCGCGGCCGATCGCCGTTTTCGATTTTCGTATGCGTCCGACGATGGGCGGCGGCGCCGCCGCGGCGGCTGACACTTTGATCGAAGTGCTTGCGAGCTTGCGAACGCTCTCTGAGCACGCTTTGAATTTTAAGTACTGGCTCATCACCGAGGGAGCTGTGAACGCCGCACCGGAAGACGTAGCGGATCTCGTCCTGGCGCCGCTCGCCGGCTTTATGAAATCGCTACAGCTGGAGCAGCCCGAGCTCGCGCCCCGGCACGTGGATCTGCAGGCGCCTCCAATACCGACGTTCCCGGCGGCGGTGCAGGCCGATGCGCTTTTCCGTGTGTTCTGCGGACAGTCTCCTGAGAATCAAATCGCCTTCCGGCATGGTCGGGCGCTTGTCGCGCGGCTGGCGGAGGATCGCGTTGCAGCCAGTAGTGATCGATGGCAGGCGGACGGCGCAGGCGTTTATTTGATCACCGGGGGCGCGGGGAATATCGGGCTCGCGGTGGCGCGCTGGCTCGTGGAACGCGGCGCGCGCAATCTGTACCTGACCGGCCGGCGTGATCTTGCGGTATCCGCAACGCCGGAAAGCGCGGACGAAGGTCCTGCCATCCCGGACCTTTCTGCCATTGAGGAACGCAGAAATGCGATGCGGATGCTGGAAGCGAGCGGCGCCCGGGTCCGCTATTTCGCCGCCGACATCGGCGATGCAGACGCGACTCGCAGCATCTTCGATGAATGCGATCGCGAAGGCCTGGCCCTGCGCGGCATAGTGCACGCAGCCGGCGTGTTCAATGAAGTGCCCGTAAAAGATCTGGAGCCTGATCGCATTCGCGAAATGTTTCGCGCGAAAATAGACGGGGCGCTCACGCTCGATGAACTGTCCGCGGAACGTCCCCTGGATTTTTTCATTCTGTTTTCATCGGCCGCCGCGATTTGGGGTTCGCAGGGTCTGGCGCACTACGGAGCGGCCAATGCATTTCTCGACGCCTTCAGCGTTCAGCGTCGCCGCAGCGGTCGGCCGGCCCTTTCCGTGAACTGGGGCCTGTGGGCAGGCGACGGCATGGTCGCCGGCGAAGTGCGCGAAAAATGGGAACGCGCCGGGATCCAGGCGATGTCCGTGGACACCTGCGTCCAGAGCCTGGAGGCGCTTCTAAAATCGGATCTGGACGGACGGGTCGTAGCGGATTTCGATTTGCAGCGATTGCGCGCGCTTCTGGAGAGCCGTCAGCCGCGGTCGCTGTTTTCCGGAGCTGATTCTGCGCATCCCGCTGAAGCAGACACCGCTGATTCCGACGATGAGGCGGCTCCAGATGCAAGAGCCCGCGAAGACCTGGCCTCGACGCTGCGCAAAGCTTCGATTGAGCAGAGACGGGGTTTGTTGCAGACCAGAGTGACCGCCCTCGTTCGCGATGTGCTGGGCATCTCTCACGCGGATGATTTCAACGGAACGGCGGGTTTTTTCCAGCAGGGTATGGACAGCCTGATGGCCGTTCAGTTCGCGCAGAAGCTCTCGCGCGTGATCGGGCGCAAACTGAATACCGCCATAGTCTTCGACTTTCCAACCGTCGTTGAGTTATCGGAGCATCTCGCGGATCTATTCGAGCAGGATGAGCCGGCTCCCGCGGACAGTGCGCAACTAACCGAAACATCAGCCGTCGATGCAACGCCCGCATCGACCCCGGCACCGATCCGCACAAACGCGTCCGCATCCGCTTCGACGTCTGCAATCAAGACCCCTTCGCGGCCAGCGGAAGATCAGCGTGTGGCCGTCATTGGCATGGCCTGTAGATTCCCCGGCGATGTGCACACGCCGCAGGAGTACTGGGAAACCTTGATCAGCGGTCGGGACTGCATTGCGCCGATTCCGGCGGAGCGCTGGTCCATCGACGACTATTACGATTCGGATCAGGCAAAGCCCGGAACCATCAACACACGATCGGGAGGCTTTCTAAAAAACGTCGATCTGTTCGACGCGAATTTCTTCGGCATCGCGCCGCGCGAGGCGATGAGTATGGACCCGCAGCAGCGGCTGACCCTCGAGGCGTGCTGGGAGGCGATCGAGAGCGCGGGCATTCCGGCCGCGCGATTGCGGGGCAGTCGCACGGGCGTCTACATGGGCGTCACCATGACCGACTACTATGATCTGCAGAAGAAAAACAACGACGCCCGCCTGATCGACGGTTATGCCGGAACCGGCGGCTTTCTGAATTCCGTCTCCGGGAGGGTTTCTTATTTCTTCGGCCTGCATGGCCCCAGTATGGCCGTGGACGCGGCCTGCGCTTCTTCGCTGGTTTCCATACATCTCGCGGCTCGCAGCGTTCGTAACGGGGAATGCGACCTTGCTCTGGCCGGCGGAGTGAATTTAATTCTCGCGCCGGACGCCTTCGTATTTCTCTCGGCGGCCGGTGCGCTGGCTCCCGACGGGCGTTGCAAAACCTTCGATGCGGCGGCTGACGGTTTAGGCCGCGCCGAGGGTGTGGGCGTGCTTTTGTTCAAGCGACTTGCGGACGCCAGGCGCGACGGCGATCGGATTCTGGGCGTGATTCGTGGAACCGCCGTGGGTCAGGACGGGCCGTCCGCCGGGCTCACGGTACCCAACGGTCAGGCCCAGCAAAAGGTGATCCGCGAAGCGCTGACAGACGCCGCGATAGAACCAAACGACGTGGATCTGGTCGAAGCCCACGGCACGGGCACAACCCTGGGCGATCCGATCGAATACAACGCCCTGGCCGGCGTCTACGGAAAGGACCGCGATGCGAAACGGCCGCTGTACATCACTTCGGTCAAAACAACCATTGGTCACGCGGAGTCCGCGGCCGGCGTCGCCGGACTCATGAAAGTCCTGCTGAGCCTGCAAAATAAAGAGATTCCTCCGCATCTGCATTTTAACGAAGCCAATCCGCGAATCGATCTGGATCGCATCCCGGCCCGGGTTCCGACCGCTCCGACGCCCTGGCCGAATTCCCGTATCCGCCGGGCGGGCGTCAGCGCCTTTGGAGTCAGCGGAACCCTGGCGCATATTATCGTAGAAGAAGCGCCGTCTGAGTCAGAAATGCGGCCGGAGCCGCTGACGATACGGAACCGGCCGGAGCGCGACCTCTATCTCCTGCCGCTCTCCGCCGCGAGCGAATTCTCTTTGCAGCAATCCGCGCGCGAACTATTGCAACTGCTCGATGAACAACCGAAGCTAACGTTGTACGATCTGTGTTATACGGCGTCGCTCCGGCGAAGCCACCATCGTCGACGTCAGGCATTTGTATTTCGCGATCACCAGGAGCTGCGCAATCTTCTGGAGCAGCGCGCGGGCGCCCGTAATTCCGCGGAGCTCTCGCCTGCTAAGGCCGCCGACATTACGAACAAACCCGTATTCGTTTTTTCGGGACACGGCTCCCAGTGGCCGGGCATGGGACGCGATTTGAGCGCGGCCGAGCCGGCCTTTCGAGAGGCGCTCGAAAGCTGCGCCGCGGAATTGCAGCCGCTACTGGACTGGTCGTTCTTCGACGAGCTGTACGCGAAGCCGGACGAGTCGCGGCTCTCCGAAGCGGAGATCGCCCAACCGCTGATCTTCGCGATGCAGGTGGCCCTGGCGAAACTCTGGCGTTTCGCGGGGATCGAGCCGGGCGCTGTTCTGGGGCACAGTATGGGCGAAGTCGCTGCGGCCCATGTCGCCGGCCATCTGAGTTTGAAAGACGCCGCATTGCTCATCGTCACGCGCAGTCGACTCGCATCTCGCGTGAGCGGTCGCATGCTCAGCGTCAACCTGGGGCGCAGCGAGGCGGAAGATCTGCTGCGGACGGACCCGGAGTTGACGAAGCAGATTTCGATCGCGGCGACGAACGGTCCGACTTCGACTGTACTTTCAGGAGACGCTGCGGTTTTGGAACGGGTTGCCGGCGACCTGGAAAAGCGCGACGTTTACGCCTCGTTCGTAAAAGTCAAGCTGGCGGGCCATTGTCCGCAGGTGGATCCCGTTCTGCCGGAGCTCATGGATGCCCTGACAGACATTCGCCCGACCGACGGAACGATTCCGTTTTATTCAACAGTCAGCGGCCAGCTGACAGCGGGCACCGAATTGACCGCCGAATACTGGTCGAAGAATATGCGCCGGCCCGTTCTCTTCTGGGATACTATCAGCGCGATCCGTTCGGAAGGGCCGCGTGATTTCATTGAGGTCAGCCCGCATCCGCTTTTGCTCCCGGCCCTGCCGGTCGACGATTCCGCGCCGGCCGGTGTCGTTACCGTGCGAAGGGATTCGGACGGCAGCCGCGACTTTTATGACGCGCTGGGCGAACTCTTCGTCCGCGGCCACCTTCCCGACTGGGAGCGCCTGTACCCTGCCGGGGCAGCGATCGATTTGCCGCCGTATCCTTTCGAACGGCGCCCCTATTGGTTTTCCTCCCCGGAGGAAGGCGAGCCGGCGTCGGCGTCGAATGGATTCCTGACGCCGCTACTCGGCCGCCGCCGCGCAGACCGACGCAAACGAAGCAGCCGCGGCCAGGCGTATTTCTGGGAGCGGGAAATCAGCCTCCCGGCAATCCCGTGGATTCGAGACCACCGCGCACAGGACAGCGTGCTGCTACCGGGAGCGGCCTTTATCGAAATCGTTCTGTCCGCGGCCTATGACGCTTTCGGACGCGATGAGACGCTATCGATTCAGGGCATGCGTTTTCGGAACGGTCTCTTTCTCCTCGAAGACGATGTTTGCACTCTGCAGTGCGCGATCTTTCCCTCGGAATTCGGAGAGCATGCGTTCCAGATCTTCAGTCGAAAAACCGGAGAAGAAAACTGGACGACCCATTGCGAAGGCGAAATTCACAACGGGGCCGCGCATCCAGGCGAAACTCTCGACTGGCCCCGGGTCCGCGAGAACGCCAACGAGTCGTACCCGTCAGCCGATTTCTATGAGCAGTGGGCGCGGGAAGGCGTTCAGTGGGGCCCGTGTTTTCAGACGCCGGCTGATTTCGTTTACAATAAAAACGGCCCGGTTGGCGGATCTGAAAACGCCGAATACCCTGACGCGGGGAAAGAATCCAAAAACTCTGGTTCGCTATTCGAAATCTATCGCCAGGTCGATTTCCCCGAAGCGATTTCATCCGGAGACTCGCAGTACTCGTTCCATCCCGCGTTCCTGGATCTATGCCTCCAGGCCACGAACGCAGCCGTCGGGCTCTTCGCCGCGAATGCGGAAGGGCTTTCCGGCGCCGCGCTGTTTCATAGCATGGAAAGCTTTGTCCTGCACCGGCCGCCTGACGCTAAAACATTGCTCACCCGCGCGCGTTTGAGAGCGTCCGCGGACGGACAGGATCGCAAAAAGAAAATATGCGATGTCTCCGTTTACAGCGAAGAGGGCGAAGCGGTGGCGACCGCGAAAGGCGTTTGTATTCAGTTTCTGGAAGAGCGCATCGATCTGTTTCCGAAACGATACCTGAACTGGCTGTATGAAATCGATTGGGAAGCTCTCGACCCGGCGGCTTCCCCGGCCGCCGATGCGAAAGGCCACTGGCTCATTTTCGCCGACGCCGCGGGCGTGGCCGACGGAGTCGTCCGGATCCTGCGCGAATCCGGAAACCAGGTCTATACCGTATACCCGGGCGAAATGTACGGGCGCGAAGCGGAGCGATTCACGATTCATCCCACTCGCCGCGAGGATTACGAACGCTTGTTCGAAGAACTGGAAGCTCTTGCGCCTGGAGCCGTGCAGGAGATCGTTCATATGTGGACGCTCGACTGCCCGGCGAACCAGGAACTCTTCGCAGGATCGACTCCCTCTGATTCGATCGACCGCGCGGCGCGCATCAGTTGCGGATCGCTGCTGATGCTGCTCCAGTGTACCGCAAACGATTCGCAGGCGAAAATTCGGGCTGTCAGCCGCGGTGCACTTTCGCCGGAGGGAGGCGAACCCGCCGTGACCCAGAGTCCGCTCTGGGGTTTCGGACGCAGTGTGGACGCGGAGCGAGAGGACCGCTGGCGTGGGCTCATCGACTGTGATCCTGGAGCCAGCGTCTCTGATACCGTCGAGCGTTTAAGCGACGAGCTCCTGGCGCGCGACGGCGAAAAACAGGTCTGCCTTCGAAGCGGTCGACGATTGGGCGCGCGTCTGAAGCGGCGCCTGCCGGCGGAGAACCGAACGCCGCTCAAAATCTCAGGCGGCGCCTGGATGATCACGGGCGGTTTCGGAGCGCTCGGTTTGCGAACGGCGCGTTATCTCGCGGAACGCGAGGCTTCGCATATTATTCTGATCGGCCGCCGCCCGGTGCCGCCCCGCGCCGAGTGGGAAAAGCTGGCGCGCGAAGAGGATGCAACGGGCCTAATGCTGCGCTCCCTGCTGGAGATCGAGGCCCTGGGCGCGCGTGTTCTGGGATTGAGTTTCGACGTCGGGGACGAAAGCGCCGTGCGTAACGCGATCCAGAGTCTGGAAGATACGGAATGGTTTCCCATTCGGGGAATCATTCACGCGGCCGGGATTTCGCACGTCGCTTCCATCGAGGATCAGAGTTTCGAGCAGCTGCAAAAAGACTATCGGGCGAAAGTTTCCGGCTCGTTCTATCTGCACAAATATCTGCCGGCGACGGAGCACGTCGTATATTTCTCCAGCGGCGCGACCGTGTTAAACTCGCCGTTGCTTTCGACGTACGCGGCGGCGAACGCCTTTATGGACGCTCTGGCCCATTATCGTCGCGCTCGCGGCGAAAGCGCTCTGGCGGTCAATTGGGGCTATTGGACCGAAGTGGGTATGGCGGTCGAGAACTACGCGGACAAAGGCGAAGAGCTCACTCGCGGCATCGGCGGCTTTACTCCGGAGCAGGGCATTCAGGTTCTGGAATATCTGATCGAGGCGAAGGCCACGCAGACGGCCGTAATGCCGATCGACTGGCAACGCTGGGCCGAATTCAATCCGGAAAAAGCTCGCAGTCCTTTTTTCTCGAAAGTGTTTCGCGTCGCCGATGAAGGCGAATCCGTTGTTGAAACGACATCGGACGAATTCGACCGGAATCAGTTCCAGAGCGCGACTCGCGATGATCAGCTCGCGATCGTCGGCGATTATGCGAAAAGCCAGCTGGGGCAAATTATGCGCCTCGACGCGGCGGAATTAGATCCGGAACGACCCTGGAATCAACTGGGTTTCGATTCATTGATGGCAGTCGAATTCAAGCGCCGGATTGAACGCGATCTCGGCGTGAACGTGCCGATGGTGAATTTTCTGAAAGGGCAGTCCCTGGTCGAGCTGGCGAAGAATCTTCATGAATTGATGTCTCGCGAAAACGATGCGGCCCTGGTCGACGGTCCGGAAGATTTTCGCGACAGGCGATTGCGTGAAGCGCGCCAGGATTTTCCGCTTTCGCATTCGCAGCATGCCTACTGGTTGTTCGCTCAGATCGCGCCGGATAATCCCTTTTATATCACGCCCATGGCCCTGCATTTCAAAGGCGTCTTTGACGAGGCTCGATTTCGGGAAAGCCTGCACGTATTGATCGCGGAGCATTCTATTTTGCGAAGCTGCTTTCCCGTTGTGGACGGTTCTCCGGTCCAGCGCCTGCTGCCGGAGTTCGTACCCGAGCTGAAAATCATAGATCTGCGTTCCCGGGCCGCCAACCGCGATGCGTCCGATCATACTGAGCTCCAACGAGAGATCGACGGGCATATTAGAAGCGACGCCCGGGAACCATTCCGCTTCCAGGAGCAGCCGCCGTTTCGCGTGACGCTCTTACGCATCGCGGAAGACGAATGCATCGCGCTGATCACGATGCACCATATTATCTGTGACGGCCTGAGTCTGTCCCTGATCGCGGCGCGTCTCGGAGAAATCTACCGAAGCGGTCGCGTGCAGCGTTCCGACGCGCAGGCGGTTCAGTACTGCGATTATGTTCTGTACCAGCGAGAGGTCCTGGATCCGGCTCGTCTGGCTTCGGATCTCGGATACTGGAAAAGGCGCTTAGAGGGCGCGTCTCTGGAACTGGATTATCCCACGGATTTTCCGATTCCCGAAACCGCAAGCTACAGTGGAGGCCTGCTCAGATGGGAACCGGACGGCGAGTTTGCGAAACGACTGGCGACCGCCGGACGGGAGCACGGACTCACCCCGTTCATGTCGATTTTGAGTCTGCTCGCTTTGAGATTCCACGAATGGACCGGCGCCGACGAAATCATTCTGGGGACCGTGGCCAATCATCGCGATCGTGAAGTCCTGAAGGATATGCCGGGGGATTTTACGAATTTTCTGCCGCTGCGCATTGAATTCGATCCAGAGCTAACGCTGAACGAATTCATGTTAACGGTCAGGGAAACGGTGCTGGCGGCGTACGCGCATCAACACGCGCCCTTCGCGCAGGTCGTGGAGCAGCTCAAACTCCGCCGGCGTCCAGGGCGCAATCCCGTTTATAACGCGGCCTTTCTGTTGCACGACGAAACGGCTTATCCGTGCGCGGATTTCGGAACGGAGCTGGACGTGCGCAGCGATTACAAGACCCGGGATCTCGCCAATATCTCTGTACTGGACTTAAGATTCGAAGCCATCAAGAGCGAATCGGGAGTCCGAATCGATGTAGAATACTCCACGGATCTCTATCGCGAAGAAACCATTGCGACCTGGATGGAATCTTTCGGCGATCTGGCCGGGCTCGCCCTGAACGCCGCGGAGAAGCCGCTCCGCGAAATCCTGGCAATGTACCGCGAGCGGACGAGCGCGCCTTCATTCGGTCTGAAACTGGCCGCGACCTTCACCGCGGATCCGCTCTTGTTGAAACTGCAAAGTCTTCTGGAAGGCTCCGGTGTCGATCGTGAGCTGGTCGGGATTGAAGACTATTCCCAGGTCATGCAGTTTCTATTTCAAGAGAGCCTGCACCGTTCGGTGAATATCGTACTCGTGCGGCCGGACGATTGGCTGCCGGACTCCGATCCGAAGAATCTGCCCGCCTTCTTGAACAACGCCCGGGACTTTGAGGCCGCCCTGGCCCGTCTCTCCCCGCAAAGACTCTGGCTCGTCGTCGTATGTCCGTCCACACCGGCTCTGGAAGCGCGGCTCGGATCGGAATGGAATGAGTTTGAAGAACGTCTGCGCGCGCTTCTTCCGGCCGATTGTTTGATTGCTCGTTCGGAGGCGGGCGATCCGGCGCAAGTCTATAATCCGCACGGAGACCGCATCGCGCATTTGCCGTACACGGATTCTTTTGTTGATGCGCTGGCCGTGAAGATCGTCCGGCGGCTGTATCGAAAAATCGGACGGCCGATCAAAGCGATTGCGGTGGATTGCGATCATACACTCTGGCGCGGCGTCGCCGCCGATGACGGTCCCGATAAGCTTGTGTTCGATCAGCAGCACAAATCGTTACAGACGTTTTTGAAAGAGCAACGCGCGGCGGGCAGGCTGTTGTGCCTGGTCAGCAAGAGCACCGTCCCTGATATTCAGGCCGTCTTCGCGCGGGACGACATGCTGCTTGCTATGGACGATATTACGACCCACCGCATCGGGCCCGGCCTGAAATCCGCCGGAATTCTCTCGATCGCCGCCGAACTGAATCTGAACGCCGCCGATTTCTTGTTCATCGATGACGATGCGGTCGAGTGCGCGGAAGTGGCGGCGCGCATCCCCGGCATTCCGACATTGCAGTGGCCCCTCGCGGAGCAAGCGCAGCACAGTGAATCGCTTCTGGCCAGCCTGCGGAGCTTTCTCGATACAGAAACGACTGAAGAGGATGCAATGCGTTCGCGGTTTTATGTACAGGAGCGCCGGCGAAGCGAAGTGCGGGATGCGGCGCCTTCATTCGATGCCTTTCTGAACGAGCTGGACCTGAAAATCAGCACCGAAGCGCTGAGCCGCGAAAATTCAGAGCGAGCCGCCCAGTTGACCCTGAGAACCAACCAGTTCAATTTTAGCGGAGAACGATTCACGGCTGAACAGCTCGCCGAACTCGCCCGCCAGCGCGATGCCGGAGAAGACCTGGAGAATCGTTTAGAACATACGCAGAAGAACGTAGAATTGATCCGGGTCAGCGACCGCTTCGGCGATTACGGTTTCGCGGGACTGCTCGTGTACTCTTTTCAGAAACACGAACTGCTGCTCCATGCCTGCTATCTGAGCTGCCGTGTTCTGGGGCGAGGGGTCGAACACGAAGTGTTTCGGCGCCTGGGCCGCGCGGCGATCCAGGCCGGGAAATCGCGCCTGGCCATTCAGTTCACGGCTACAGCGCGAAACAATCGCGCGCGGAATTTCCTGGAATCCATCGAGGCTTCCGTCACGGCAAAGGGATATGCGCTGACGGGAGAGGCCGCGGTCTCGCTGCAGGCCGTGGACAGTTATCAGATCCAGACAGACGCGAAGGAACCAGCAGAATTCGTGGCTGCGGCCGCGGCCGGTCTGCGCCTGAACCAGGCCCTGATCGCGCAGGCAGCGAAAGCGTTCGTGATCGCTCAGCTTCCCGAACAAACGACGGCCGCTGAAGTCTCGCCGGCGCCGACGGAAAGTCCAGGCGTCGCGGAAGCCGGGCAAACCGAAAGGGATGCAGAAACTGCTGCGTTGATCTGCCGGCTGTGGGGCGAATTGCTGGACCTGGAACGAATGCGACCCACGGACGATTTTTTCGAATGCGGAGGCAATTCCTTACAGGCGGCGCAATTCGCGTCGCGCGCTTTGTTTCCGGTGGAGATATCGTTGAATGATATTTTTTCGAATCCTACCGCCGAGCGATTGAGCGGGCTCATTGACGCAAAGATCGCGGCTCAGGCCGCCGCGCCCATTAACGCGCCGGGCGATACGAAATCAAACGCGAACGACCACGAAGGTCTTGAGGGTCTCGAAGAACGAATCGCGGCAGAGTGGGCTGCTTTGCTTGGACTGGCGTCGGTCGGGATCCGCGACGACTTTTTCGAGTTGGGCGGAAACTCGCTGCAGGCGGCGCAATTCGTGGCGTCGAGTCGGTACGGCGAAACGCTTACGCTGAACGATATGTTTCGACATTCCACTGCATTTTCGCTGGGCGCCTTCCTGCGAAATAGAAACGACAAAGACAATGAGTGAGCCGTCGAACGAAGACTTCGCGGAATTTCGGAGCGCACATCCCGGGTACAATCGAACGTTCGAGGCTCTGGAGCGGCTCAGCCCGATGATGGCGCGCTCGGCGAAGGCGGTCTTTTTGAACCAGGGCGCCGAAGCCCTGGTCCAGACGGCTCTGCCGATCATCGACTACTGCGAAACGCATTTCCCCGCGGACTATCTGGAGCGATACATTCGACGCACAGAAACGCTCGCGGAGATGCAGATGCAATTTGCAAAGGATCCTTCTGTGCGATCTTTGAACGGTTATGGAGATTCCGCCGCTGTCGTTTCCACTGAGACCTATAACATCGCGTTGTTGCTTTCGATCGTATTTTCCAATCATCGATTCGAAATCATGAAACAGCTGCGTAGATTTCTAAAGCTCCTGAGCGAGAAATCCACTGGCCGTATAGCCGCCGTTGGTATTGGAACCGGATATGAGCTGGCCCTGGCGGGGCACGCACTCCCGGATTGGGTCACGCACGGCTTCGATCCCAACGCGGACGAAAATGAGATCCGCCGCATGCTCTCTTTTATGCAGGTCTCGCCCGGGCGAATTGCGAATACATCCATTCAGAGAGAATTCTCGTCGGAAATCCATCCGCGATCGGAGCTTTACGACGCAATCGTGTTATGCGAAATTCTGGAACACCTGTTGGATCCGGCGGCGATGCTCGACCGCGCCCGTCGATCGTTACGTCCGGGTGGGCGAGTCTTTTTGACCATGGCCGTGAACCTGGCGCAGGAAGATCATATTTATTTATACGAATCCCCGGCGGTCTGTCGCGAACAGATCCGCCAGGCCGGATTCGTGATTCGATACGAAGACTTCGCGCCGGTTACATTGCGCCGGATTACGGAAGCGGACCGGACCGCGGGTGCCTATGGGAATTTTATTGCCTTCGTCGGCGACATATCCGGCTGATATTTACCTGCACCGCTAACCTGCCTGGAGAATAGCCGACAGGCCCTTTCGCTGAGAATGATTTTTATCGTACGATCGAGTGCGCATTCTTCTTGAATGAGTCTTCGAAATCCCCGAACCTTTTTGTCCTCCATGACTCTTGCAATTCCTGATGCGCTGGTCATGTGCGGCCACGGAGACTACGGTTCCGGGGCGGACGACCATATCCGAGCGGTGGCGCGGCATGCGCGCGAGCAGGGGGAATATCCCGACTATTTGATCTACGGAAATTCGACGTACGCGCGCCATCGTCGCAAACACAATTTCTTAATCGGCCCGGCCCCCGCCATCGCCTATACCTTCGTAAATGTTCTGCGTTCGCCGGTGCAGCGCGCCGTCTTTCTCGGAAACGCGGACAGCCATCTGATCTTCAACGCGTGCATGGAGTTCTTTCATCCCGAAAGCTCGGGCAAAGATTTTCAGTTCCTGCCTGAAAGCCGCGCGGGTTTCGCGGAAAATATCATGACCGGGCGGCACGCTCTGTACGGAGACCGGGATCCGACCGCGCATACTCTCCTGTTAAACGGCGACCTGCCGCTCGTGTTTCATCTCGACGACGTGCTCGGCGATCCGGACATGGCGGAGTACGATATAATTCTCGACGCAAACTCGCGCGAATTGCAGGGCGGGTTCCTGCCGCGGGAGTATCATCTGCGCGTCGAGGTCCCTGGGGACCGCCGTTGCTTCGAGGTCCCTGGGGACCGCCGGCTCTTCTGGGTCAAAGAAGCGAATTATTTTTTATTAAAGCTGAAGTTTTTGACGCCCGAGCTGCTCGATTCGATCTACGGCAGCCGGCGCATTCACGACAGCTCTGGAGGTACGTACCAGTCTTTCCTGCGCCGTACTTATCTTACGCCCACGCGAATCCTGCCCGTGCTGGCGTCTCTCCTGCGAAACCACGCCTGGCACAATATACTCACGGCCCTTTCGGGCGCCCGGGACAACTGGATCTTTCATTGTCGTCAGGTCGAACGCATGGTTGATATCGCTCTTTCGCGTCGCGGCCATCCCGTACGAACGCGCGTCAAAGTGACCAATCGCGACCCGGGAGCGAAGAAAGACCTCGATAGCTTCGGCGACTGGAGTTATCTCAACGCGATGTACTACCAGGCGTCGCAACTGTTTCCCAATGGGTTCGAAGCGATCTACCCGCATGCCCGTGCCATCCAGGGCTTCGCCGAAGAAATGATGCCGCGCCTGGCGCGCGAGATTGAAATTTTCGCCGACTTTCCGGCCTATATCAATTCGGAATTCAAACGTTTCGATTTGATTGAACCCTATCGAGCGCCTGCGGGCGGTCGGCCGGGGCTTGCCGACTTTCAATGTACTCTGATCGATCTGCAGACCATTCATGAAGATCTTCTATTTCATCGGCGATTCGTGAACAGCCTCATGGACCAGCATCCTCGACGGAAAGATGCGAGGCTATGATTGCAGGCTGCCGATGGATCCTGTGAAAGGTTTTCGCGCAACTGCGACCTTAGCCGAACTCACAAGCCATATACATGAGATCGCAATATACGCGGCGGCGACCAATAACACGGAAGCGGGGTCCCGCAGCCCGAAAGCGGCCGCAATGGACGCGCCGGCCGCCAGCAGACCCAATCGCAGCGCTTCGATTCGTACCGCGAGACGCTGGCCTTCGAGCAGTCCGCCGACGGTGTACAATAACATCCAGACCGGCAGGCATAACACAAATAACTCGCTCAGCGACAAATGTTTCCCGAAGCCGAGCAACGCGATGGTCGCGCCAATGCCCGCGATAAATTGAAACACGGCGTAGCGTTGCAGCGTCGGAGTGGTTTCCGGATCGAATTTTGTAAACTCTTCGTCGGATACGGCCGGCGCGGGAAAGCGTTCGCTTACGTCGGCCGGCCGCTCTCCCGTGCGCGCCAGAAACACTCCGAGCTTATTGCGCCAGCCCCGTGTATACCAGGCGTCGCGAAAGAGCTGCGCATACGCGTGCAGGGTGAGCACAAACGGATTCCAGGTTCGCACGGGCTTTTTGATTCCGAAGACCACCGCTTCGCCGCTCAGCTCGCGCTGGTACGTCCCGAAGAGTTTGTCCCAGATGATCAGCATGCCGCCGTAGTTTTTGTCGATGTATACGTCGTTACGCGCGTGATGGACCCGGTGATTCGAAGGAGTCATGAAGATTTCGTCCAGCAAACCCAGGCGACCAACGTGGCGCGTATGCGCGAAGTACTGCACGAGATTGATGAATGCGCCCACGGGTAAGTAGATCTGCGGAGGCACACCGGCGAGCAGAATCGGCAGATGTACGATCAACGTAAACAGTACGCCGATGCCGCTGCCTCGAAAAGCTGTGGTGAGATTGTATTCTTCGCTCTGGTGATGCACATAATGATGCGCCCACAGAAAGGCCCATTCGTGTCGCAGGCGGTGCCGCCAGTAAATGCCGAAGTCCCATGCCAGCCACACGGCCAGAATCGCGGCGATTCCACTCACACTCGTAAAATTGAAGGCTTCGACTGGAATCGGGCGCGGCGCGAGAGTCTGACCCAGCCATACGAACCCGCCAATGGCCACGACCTGCGAGAAGATCTTCGTGGTATAAACGAGCATGGCCAGGCTCATGCTGTTTATGGCGTTGCCCAGACGAATGTATCGCGTGCGGCGCCGCCGATCGACGTAGATCTCGACTGCAACCGCGGTCAGTAGCAGCGGCAGAAAGAAAAACAGAATCTCCATAGAATCCCCCTGAAAACGCAGGCTATCACATTGCCCGGGGATCGTCGTCCGGTGACCGCTCCGGTCCAAAATCAGGACCGTCCTGATTTCGTTCGGGGGTCGAATCGCGACAGAAGTCCAATCGAGTCCCCTACGCGGGCTTGCGATTTTTTCGATAGGCGTTCGGCGTCAGGCCCGTCCTCGTCTGAAACGCGCGGTAGAAAGCCGAGCGGGAATTGAAGCCTACCGCGTAGCCGATGCTGGTCACCGATCGATCGGGCTCATCGAGCAGGAGGGCGCAGGCGTCGCGTATGCGATATTCGTTGATAAAGGCGACAAATCCGACGCCGTGCACGTGATTCAAAAGATACGTGAGCTGCTTCGGTCGAATCTTCAGGGCCCGGGCCGCGTCGCTCAACTGCAGGTCTTCGTCGTGATGAATGCTTTCGTTTTCAATCAGTTCGCCGAGCTGTCGCATCAATTCTTCGTGATCCACTTTCTTCAGCGGAGATCTGCTGCGCTGCTGTTCGAAGGCTTCGAGGCGCATGACGTGCAGGACCTCGGGATAAGCATAACCCAGCAGAAACATGCCGAAGATAATTGCGCTCAAACCCAGCGTCGCCGCTCCGGCTGGCCGGCTTCCGAGTTGCCAGTACTGCAAGGACTGCAAGACCAGCGCGCCCAGGCCGAACAACAACACGACCGCCAGTATTTTCAGGACCGCGCGCCCGGATTCCCGATCCACCCGACCGCGAGCGACGAGCACCACGAGCGGCGCCAGATATCCCAGCAGCATCGCATTCGTGCCGATACCGGCCCAGCGCGCGAAGTCGGTGTAAGCCGCTACATCCGGCCAGGCGGGTGCCGCGAATAAGACTCCGATTTCCAGTGCGAGGATCGGAAGCACGCAGGCGAGGCCTGCCAGGGGCAGAATCAAATGCAGCCAGAGACGACGATGTTCTTTGCGTTCTAACAACACCTCGCGAAAGAACATCCAGATCACCGGTCCCAGCCCCAGGCGAATCATCCAGCCGGAGACGGCCGTGCGCGGGTAAAGCTGTCGGAGCTCCTCAAAATAGAAAAGCGCCCCGTGAAATTGCACCAGAGCCAGGCCCAGGTAGATCAGAAACAACATGCGATTGCCGCGGTTGCTGCGGCGAATCAACAGTTGTCCCAGCCCCAGCAACACCGCGACTATGGCGCTGGAGAACACCAGGCCGAACCAGAGCGTTCCAGAGGTCAACATACGGGTGGCTTACGAACGCATGTGGATGGTGGGACGTCCAGTGAAAAGCCAGGAGCGGCGCGCACGTCCGTTCTGAGCCTGCCAAAGAACTCAACGCGAGTCTGAAAAAACCTTTGCGCCTCGCCCTGGCGCCGCCATACTGTTCGGGCCTTCGGTTTCGATATGTACAATCCGATTCAAAAAGGTATCGAGAAATCGGCAAGGTCGGTGAGTTACACCGAAGTCGAACCGCCCGAAGGTCTTTCCCGATACGTTCATCGTTTCTGGGAAATCAAAAGCGAAACCGAACTGGCCGATGATTTCATCTTTCACGTTTTGCCCGACGCCTGCATTCACATCGTATTCAATCTGGCGAAGCCGAATAGCGCGGGCTTGACGGCGCTGCGAACGACCGCCCAGGAACTCAAACTCGGCAGAGCTTTTCATTTCGTCGGCGTACGTTTAATTCCCGGGGTCTGGCAGGGGGATCATAACGAGATCGTCGACGGGGTCATCGACGCTCCCTACGGAGGCAGGCTGCCGCTGGTCGAGGTCGGCCTGCGGCTTTCCGGCAAGGACTTCCCGGGTATGCGTTCGATTCTCTCGCAATTGGTGGAACGTATGATTCAGGAGCGATCGTTGATTGTCGACGAAACGACCGGAACCCTGCTGGCCAATATCGACGAAATTGATTCGGTCGCCGACATGGCGAACGCTGTCGGGATCTCGGCGCGTCAGCTGCAGCGCGTGCTCAAACAAACGACGGGATTTTCGCCGCACGATTTACTGAAGATCCTGCGTTTGCAGAAGTCTTTCGTGCGGGACTATCTGGAGTTTTACACCGACCAATCGCATTATATTCATTCGTTCCGGCGGATTACAGGCTATACGCCGAAGAAGTACGCCAGCAAATTCGATGTCTGATATCTACAATACATCGAAGCGGGAATCGCCTACACTCCTCGGTATCAATCAATCATGAGGACTGTACATGAGAAAAGCGGGCTTTTTCGATATATACGTCGATGAAATGCAGCGAGCGCAAAAATTTTACGAAGACGTGCTCGATACGAAGCTGCAGACGATCGAGGACCCCAACGACAGCACCGTGGAAATGCGGGCCTTCGCCGACGATTTCCAATCCCACGGCGCCGGCGGCGCGCTTGTGAAGCTTGAAAGCGCGAAGCCCGGCCCCGGCGGCACCATGGTCTATTTTACGTGCGAAGACTGCTCGGTTGAAGCTTCGCGCGTCGAGGGGGCCGGCGGCAAATTGATCCGACCGAAGTTTTCGATCGGCGATCACGGCTTCGTTTCGCTCGCGGCCGACACCGAAGGCAATATGATCGGCTTTCATTCGATGAAATAAGCGTCGCGCCGCACGTTATATCTGGCTGCGGTCAGGCGCGATGCCAGGCTTGCTGATGGATTCACAACCCCCCAGAACCAGGGGGGCTCGCAGCGAATAACGGCTTGCGTCGTCTGCGAAGCCGTGCGAGCCCTGCTAACATTCTCCGTTGGTATGTTTAGGGGGGCGGCATGCAGGACTCATCAGCGAATTCACCGGCGATGGCGACCGAAAGGGGAGGGGCTCCGAAATCGGTCCCGGCCTATATGCTGGCCGGCGCCCCGGACCATCCCGAAATCAACCTGGCCACCGGTCAGGTCTCACTATCGCGCGAGCTCTTCGCGCTGCAGGCGGGACCCGATATCGAATACGGGCTGCAGATCTCTTATAATTCCAACACGGCCAACCAGGTCGAAACCTGGAATCTGGACGCGCCTTCCGGCGTTGTCGGCTTCGGCTGGCACTTCTCTCGCGATCAAATCATCATGATGATGGATTCTTCGACGATGTTGCCCCGTTACGCCATGTCGCTCCAGGGCAATATGGTGCAGTTCAAGCGCAACGGCGTCGAGAAAATCATCGAGAGAGAGGCCGAGTGTTTCGTAACGGAACCCTACCACTTCTGGAAGATTCGTTTTATGCCCGCGTTGGAGCCGGAAAACGAGGGGTGGCTGGTTACCCTCGACAATGGGTTGGTGTATCACTTTGGAAATACGAGGGACTCCGTCGAACTCGGCGTGCGATCCGGCAATTATTACGGCGACGGAAAAGGGAACGGCACGGATCAAAAGCAGCTCGGAGTCGTCTGGAATCTTTCGAAGATCGAAGACCAGTGGGGCAATGCGATAAACTTCGGGTATGAGCAATACCATTCAAAGCTGGGTATGCAGGGCAAAGAGTTCACACGGTCCTGTCGCTTGACTGGAATCAAGAGCTCCGACGGTCGCTCGATCGAATTGACTTACGATAAAAAAGAAAAGGCGGAGTTTGAGAAACCGCACGTGCCCTTCGCGGGCGATCCCGTGCAGGGCCTCGACGCCTATGAAGACCGTTACGAAGAAAACTATCTAAGCGCCGCGACGCTGTATAGCGCCCGTCGCGAGGTTGTGAGCCAGGTCAAACTCCAGTACCTCGTGGGTCTGCTCGGAGATAGCGAATCGAAAACGATCAAACGCACCCTCTCACAGATTCAGCGTTTCACGGGGAATGAAGATCTACTGGAGCAGCCCGAGCTTTTCGACTACTATACTTACTACGAGAAAATTCATACCCCGTTCAACGGCGGCTTCTACGGCGCGCTCAAGAGTGTCACCAGTCCGGAGGGGGCGGTCGTTTCGTATCAATATCGACCGCAGCATGCCACTGGTTGTCCTCTCGATATCGAAATTTCACGCCCGGATCCGGAATACAAAACGCCGAGCGCTTACTACGGGCCGAACTACGTCGTTGTCGGCTGGACGAAGCAAATCGATTATACCAGCTATAAATGCAGGCTGACGGTGTATACCTGGCTGGGCTACTGGGCGGTTCAGTCCGTGGGCGAAGTACCTTACAGCGAAGAGTTTTCCGTTCTGCCGGGATCCAATTTCTTCACCGTAGTGTCCGACGATCCCCACTACACTCTCTCGCTGGTGGCCCAGGACATTCGCGAACCCGCGGAGTGGAGCGTAAAGACTTACACGTCGAAGCAGGTGCCGGCCAATCGTCTGGTCAGCAACGGACTGGATTTCGTGGCGATTGTAAAACCCGCGGGGCCTGCGAGGAATCAACTGGTGGTGTATTCCAGGGAAGGCGGAAGCGGCTCCTGGAAACCCAAAAGCTTCAATCTTCCGCCGCTGTTAACCGACGGCGTGCGATCGCAGTACTGCCTGGACGCGCAGGGGGAGACAATCTTTACGGCGATGTGTCCGCTCCCGTCGCGATTGCAATCCGGCTATGTCAAGATCAAGATGTTCGCTCGAAACAAAGCCGGAGAGTGGACCGAATCCAGTGTCGTGACGGGGCCCGAAATTTCAGTGCGCAACAACGGAGTATCGCTCCTTCAACCGTATGCCCGGACCAGCTTCGGTTCCAGTTTTGTGGGCCTTCAGGTCGCTCTGGTGCTGGTGGGCGGTAAGGGAGGGCAGTCGCAACAATGGCAATGGCAACACTACGCCTGCGACTGGAAACAAGACCTGTCGCATATCGGCTGCACGCACATAAAGACTCTCACCGAAAGTACCAGTCACTCCAGTTGTCATATGCGAGCGGTGGACCATGCCCTGCACATCGACCTGAAAAAGAACAAAGGCGAAGGTCGGAAATTTCTCTATCGCTTTCTGGGATCGACGGATAAAGGCGTGCCGGTCTATACCGAGCGTAAATTCAACTCGTCCGGCGCGGACAATCAATTTTATTACGGCCCCGACTCCTGCACCATCGATCACAATAAGAAGTCTCATTTCTGGTCGCTGGACCTGTACGACAACCAGTGGAAGGAACGCGAAGTCAAACCGTTCAAAGACGACGCGCCCGCGAAGAGCCAGAATAGCTGGAATCTCTTCCTGGATATCTGGGAAGGCGTTTCGTATATGTTAATTGCCGCTCCGATACCTTTAGTCGGCGAACTTTCGCTGCTGGCCTTCGAACTTACGCTGGTCGGAGTCGACCAGTACCTGTCTTTGCGCTCCACCGGACCGGAAGGTTTTCACGCCGGTTCAAACTATTTCTCCGCGCATCATGCGGTCTGGCACCAGGAAACGAACGGTTCGTATACCGAGATCGGCAGTCTGCTCGGAAAAGACGAAAAGCTGGAGTCGCAGTACACCCAGGCGGCTTCCGACTATATCGCGTACTCCGTCAAAAATAAAGGTACCTTCGTGCAGATGCTTAAGAACGGCGGGTTCCGTGGCCATCGTATTCCGGTCACCGACGGAGGGCCGCGCGGCGGCAGCATGCAGCGCTTCTGGCTGGGGGGCGTCGGGCCGCATTGTTTGCTGAGCTGGAACAACGCGAAAAACTCGAAGGAGCTTCCGGAAGCGATGCGGCTCGCGCGGATCGTCGACGGTCGCCTGCAGGGCCATCAGAGCTGCTATTGCGTGAGCCGGGTGATCGTGGACGACGGCTTTCGCAAGTTATATACGAATTATCAGTACGACGAAAGCACAGCTTTGCCGCGCGGTTTGAACGGAATGCAGTTCGGCGCGGTGACCACTCTCTACCAGGGCGACGAAAGCTCGCCGCCGGACGCCTCTGGAAAACGCGTTTCGCAGTTCTTCGCCTGGAAAGACGGCGGCTATCAGCGCTGGGTGCTCAACGGAACGCAGTACGCCGAAGAAATCTACGACCAGAGCGGCGCCGAAATTCAGAGCTGGACTGAGCGCTACGAAATCTACGAGCCTCTACCGGGCCACCCGGACGTGTTCTACGTTCGACCCACTACCCGCACGATAACCGACGACGGCTGCGTGCGAAAGACGGTCCTGGACTATTCGCGGGAGAACGGCCGGGTGAACTATTCCACGATCGAGACCATGGACGTAACCGGCAAGAACAGCACTTATACGACGCAGTATACGTACGCCTTCGAAAACTACCGCGAGATCAAAAATAAAAACATGCTGAACGGGCGCTGTCAGGTGCAGCAGACCATAGCCTACGCGAAGGACGGCACGCCGGCAATCGGAGACGGGGAGGTGTGGACGAAGACCGGGATCACCGCGACTCCGTGGGGACCCGATCCTTCCGGGAAAGATATCATGGTTCCGCTGGCAAGCTACCTCGCGCTGGAGTCGGACGCCGAATTCGATTTCGCGACGAACTCCCCGAAAGACGGCGGCCAGTGGAATCAGACCGAGCAGGCGCACGCCTGGGATCCGACGACCGGACAGGTCGTGGAAGTTCAGACTTTTCCGGCGACCGGAGTAAGCGTTACCAGTTCGAATCTAATGGACGTGACCGGCGAACTCACGCTCGCGACGTTTCAAAACGCGAGCGCCGTCGCGAACGAATGCGGCTATTACGGCTTTGGCGGCGACGATCGCACGGAGGACTGGGACGTGAGCCCCACGAGCATCAAGCGGCTGTCTAAAAAATTTGCGCCGCGCACCGACGCACCGGGATACCTCGTGTCGGCCTATTTTCGGTTTCAGCCGAACCAGAAATCCGGCACCTATCCGCAGCTGGGCTTCGGTTCGCATTTCGTCACGGTGAATCCTGATTTGCAGTGGCAATGGCAGGGCGGGACCGATCGCTGGCAGTACGCGGAGTATTATTTAGCGGCGCCGACTTCCACAGATCTACCCTTCGCCAATTTTCCAGCGGGTTCGGACACCATTCGCGGCTTTCGTTTTGGTCCGATCGACGCGCCCTTCAGCGCCGCGCGTTACGACGCGCTGCTGCGCGAACCGCTCAGCACTCTGGACGGCAACGGTTTCTCGCAGACCACCTTGTTGGATTACCGACAGCGCCCGAGCGCCATGATCTCCGGCGACGGAGGAGTCATTGCACTCCAGTGGACCGCGGACGCGATTCGCACACCGGACAAAAACGGATTCGTCCCGTCGCAGGCGATTACTCTTGTCGCGCGCAGCGGCGGGCCCTATCTGGCGATGACCGACAAAGGCGCACAAAATTATAAGACTTCGTATACTAACGCGGCGCTGCAGCTCGCGATTCCCGATCGCAATGACGTCGCAATAAACTTCACCGTCACCTTCGCCGGGTGTTCCGTGCAGTGCAAATTCGACGCGAAAGATTCTCAGGGCGCTGTGACGCTTGACAACGCCGACGGCGCAAAGCGAATCACGAACCCCGGCGCCCCGGTTACGCAAAAGATCTCCGGCAGGCCCCGCAAATTCGCGGTCTGGTTCGCTCCGCAGCACCTGTGGGTGTGGCTCGACGACGCGCCCTGCGTGGACGTGGCTCTGGGCGTCGCCGGCACCGGCGCCGGGCAACTGTCCGTGTCCGATCAAAATGCGCTCGCCGGTCGCGACAAAGACGATCCCCGGGCGCGGCTGCGCGATGTGTGCGTCGCCTTTGACCCGATCGCCAGCGCAAGCACCGGTAATGGCATCGGTCAGGTAATTCAAAATCAGACCCAGGGCGACGACGCCAAAACGATGGTGTATCGCCAGACCTTCTTTAATCGATGGGGAGCGCAGGAGATCCAGACCAAACCCAATTCCGCGGCGATCTCCGGACCGTGGTCGTACCTGTCCACCTGCGCGAGCTTCGACGAAAGCACCGGGAAACTCAGCGGCGACGTGGTGAAATATTATCAGCAGCATTCTCAAAGCGACGCACCGTACGCCTATTCGCGTATTCGCGGCGAAGCCAATGCCATGGCGCGCGCAATCAGCGCTACCCTGCCCGGTGAGGAATTCCAGACTGCGGGCAAAGGCGAGACGACGTTTTTGTACGGTACCCAGAATGAATACGCCAGTGCGTTATTAAAAACGCTCGGCCTGTCGGACAATGCGGGCGCTTTCAACGCGGTGACCTCGCTTCGTAAAATCGGAAGCTACGATGTTCCGCAGATTACTCTTACGAACCAGAGCGGCCAGGTGGTGGCGACGGCGCACGGCAAACAGGACTATGGCAATCAACAGGTCGAGACCGCACTGACCACGTTTCCTGAAGGCGCGCGTTCGACCGTCGTCACTCCTCCGGGCGGTACCGCTTACGCCACCACTGCCGAATACAGTTTCTGGGGAACATCCACTGAATCCAAAAACAGCGATACGGGTACCACGCAATACATGTCGACCTACGCAGGGCAGCTGCGTTTCGTGCAACGCGACGGCGCTACGGTAATTGTCGTCTATAAGTACGATCGCCTGGGACGCATGATTGAACAGGGCGAGCTGACGAAGGAGTGGAGCGAGCTCAATCAGAAGGACGCGCAGAATCCGGACTATCCTTCGTCTGGCGATGGTTATGCGGTGCGGATCCAGATGAGCTACGACGTCGACCCCAGGAATCCCGCGCCGAATTTTCAGGGACGCCTCCGGAACGTCGTAACGAATGCGAGCGGCCCGGGCAGCGATGAAACCACGCAGACCTTCACTTATGACCGGCAAGGGCGAGTTCTGAGTACCGATTTAACGGTCAGCGCGTTCGACGGCACGGCCCGGCGGACAACCTACGCCTATGATTGGATGGGCAACCTGCAGACGCTTACGTATCCGGGCGGCGGGTTTGGCCTGAACTATTCGTACACCGCGAGCGGACGCCTCGCGGATATTAAAGATGCGAGCTCAGGCGTAGTGTATGCGAGCTATAGTTATACGCTCGGCGGCGCGATTGAAAAGGAGTACCTGAGTAACTCGACCTGGCTCAGGGAATTCACTTACAGCTTTCAAGGGGCAGTCGACACGATCGCTTTCTATGGGCCGCCTCCCAATCCAAGGCAGCAACTCTTTCTGGAAACTTTATCTTATGAATCAGGCGGCAAATTTTTGGGAGGCAACGTCGCCGTATCGACAATCGTCAATCTATTTCAGGAAAAAATCATATTCAACTACGACTCGCAAGGTCGATTATCGTACGCGGAGTACAGCGGCAGCGGACCCTGGGGTAAGTGGACGCCCAACTACGATCTGCGCAATAATCTGACCAAAATCAACGACGCCCAGTCGCCGCAGTATCCGCCAATGAGCGCCAGCTTTGTGGACGGCACCAACAGAATCAAACAAACGACGGTGTACGACGATGGCAAAGGCAACAGCGGCCCGCAGAAGACTACCGATTACGTGTACACGACGGACGGCAAAGTCGTCGCGAATTCGCTCACAACGTCCACGCAGTACGACGCGGTTCTGCAGCAGGCCACCAGCTCCAGTCCGCGAAATTCCAGCTATAAAAAACTTAGCTTTCAATACAACGGAGCAGGCGCCAGGCGCGTGCTGAAAGTCATCACGCCGTCCCAGGGCAGCGCGCAATCTCGTCTGTACCTGCACGGCGTTCAATCTCTGCCGTTGCGTGAAATCGACCAGACCCCGGGCAAAAATGCGGCGACGACGGACTATATCTACGGAATCGCAGGGCTGATGGCGATTCGGCAGGGAAGTACTCTGTCATTCGTCGTGGCGGACCACCTGGGGTCCACACGGGCGACGGTTGTGAGCTCTAATCCGACGCAATTCAAGGGAACCGCCTTCTACGACGTCTTTGGCACCCTCGATACAAGTGTGAGCACTATAAATACGAAATCCATTCGCTATCTTTATACCGGTCAGGAATACGACAGCGAACTCGGTATGCACAACTATCGCCGGCGCCTGTACGACCCGACAGTGTCCGCTTTCTTGAGCGATGATCCCTTGAAGCAGGATTACAGTCCGTACGCGTACGTCGCTGGTAATCCGGTGAATTTTACTGATCCGACGGGGATGATGTTGAGGCCTTTTCGTAAAGGTAAGTCGGCAAGTTCGCCATCGTCCGGGCCATCACCGTCTCTATCGCCGTCGCCTTCGCCGTCACCTTCCCCCACAAAGTCCGGCCTGGACGATGAGTTTACACTGCAACTTAGTAAAGATGATGCCTATCTCGAATACGCACACAAGTCAGGCAACGTGGTCGAGAGTCAATGCTACCACGCTGCAGTGGGTATTTCCGATTCGCTTGGGAAGCAGAGCATCGATCATCGAATCGTAGCGATGGTCTTATGGAGAAATCCCTCGCAAGACGTCCCTCATACGCATTTCGTTGTCGCTGCCAGGCGTAAAAATAATATCAGAATCATCGACCCAACTGCTCAGCAATTTTCAGGACTGGAAGCTTCCATCAGCTCGCCGCGTGAATGGTTCAATAGATTTCGTTCTGTCAATCGGTTTGGAATAATGCAGGGTTTTGAGGATCCCGCCGCAGCGTTGAGATGGTCCGAAAAGGCTTTTGAAAAGAAAAAGAACCCTGTCCCTCTTTTAGAAGATCTGGTGGTCGTCGGCCCTTTCTGGAATAATAAACATTCAAAAGAAAAAGAGAGTTTCATTTTTGGTCCAATAATCAGGCTTTGAGGTCGCACTCGTTTGTGCCGTCCCCGCACAAACGAGCTTCCGTATGCGGACCGGCTCCGACTTTCGACTCGCCCCACATCCCTCAGCGAATCTCGACAATCTTGATTCGCAAAGCCTTGATCGCGTCCCGCCCGATGACGTGATTGAGGCTCGCGCGGATTTCTTCGCGCAATTCGAGTCGACCCCGGGTGGTCGTGATTCCTTCGGCGGTTTTGCCCATCAGAATCAATTTGATGATATTCTCGATTTGCGTCTGGCGTGTCCGGGTCGAATCCATCGTCGCCTGATCGTCAAGCGCGAAGCCGATCGCGATGGAGGCACGCAGGCGTCTTTCGCGGTCTTTGTCCGCGAGCGGTACGTCGTAGTCCAGGGCCGGCAGAAAGATCGCGTCCGGCTGATTCTCCAGGTCGCCGACAGCGTCTTCGTACTCCGAGCCGACATATTTCAGCGCGACGTGGTAAGCGACGACGGGTCCCAGAATCAGCAAGCCGATTACTAACAGCCCCGCGACGATCGTGCCCGCGATCACCCACAGTGTGACTTTTAGAGCGGACGGCGGTTGGGTCTTTGCTTCGTTTTGCATATGATCGCTTTGCATGGGATCCTCCGTGAGCTCCGTCTGAGCCGGACTCTCCGATATTGCGGCCGACCGTTCGTCGAAGCTTTGGGCGGCCGGGGTTTGGGCCATAAGCAATGGCGTCGTTGGAATACGCATCTGAAAAAACCGGCCGGGGCGCGCGCCCCGGCCTTGAGAGATGTAGTTGGGGCCGTCAATCCAGAATGGAGACCTGGAAATTGAACGGCAGAGTCGCCTGTGTTCGGAACAACACCCAGGGGGTGAAACCGGTGCTGGTCAGCGAGGCGCGGCCGATGCTGGCGTTGACAGCGACCGGCGGATCCCGTTCCCATGCGCTGCCGGTCCAGTGGGCCAGATTCAGCTGGGTCTGACCGGCCTGGGTTTCGTTCCAGACTATGTACGGAGTGCCGGCGATGGTCGCGATGTTTATGAACCCGACGACGTCGCCCGGATCGTCGACCAGGTTCGTACCGAGCTGGGTCCAGTTGCTTCCGTCCCATTGCGACGCCAGCAGCGAGTTTGCGGATGAACGATACGTCAGATACACGTCGCCGTTCGTATCGTTCGCGAGCGCTGGCAGCGGCTGATGAGCAGTGAGGCCGGCGAAAGACGGGCTACCGACTGTAACCCAGGCGCTCCCGTTCCAGCTCTTAATATGCACTTCAGAAACATTAGATCCGACATCCTGGCTGTAGGCGACGTAGATCGTGCCGCCGACGATCGACAGATTCGGGCTCAACGCGCGGCCCGTTCCGGTGCTGACGGGTCCTCCGATGGTGGCCCAGCCGGTGCTGCCGGTGCCGGTCCACTGCAGCACGTAGATCTTCGCGTTCGCGCCGGCCACGTTGGTGTCGGCCGAGAGCGCGACGATCGGCGTATTACCGTTCATAGCGATGTCCACCTGGCCCGAGTTCGGCACCAGCGGTTCGGGCAGGCCATTCAGCGGACTGCCGCCCAGATCCTGCCATACGCCGCCCGCGAATTTGCGCACGATGTGATGGCCCGTGGTGCGAACGTCGAGTACGTGGACTTCGCCTGCATCCGAAATCGCCAGGTTCGCGCGGTTCACATTCAGCGGCGCCACAGTAGCCGGCCCCGAGCCGACGACCGGCCACGATCCGTTTTCGTAGCGAAATACGAAGACCTCTGAACCAGAGATCGCGGAAAAATACGGAGTGCTGCCGCTGAACTCGATATCGAATGTTTCGCAGTAAGTCACCGGACAATTGAACGCGCCGATTGTATACCAGCTACGGTCCAGAATCTGCAGCCACTGAATGCCGCTGAGGTCGGCCAGGCTCGCGATGATCTGACCGAAGCCGCTGCCGCCGAGCGCGTTCAGGAAACCGTCGGCCGTGATCGGCAATCCCAGATTCGCGTCGCTGGTCCAGGACGCGAGAACCGGAATGATGTTATTGAACGCGTCGTAGCCGACGACGTCGAATTGCGCCTGGTGGCCTTCTTTGATCTGGAGCGTGCCGGTAATGGGCTGGCTGTTTGAATTGAGAATCGCGATGCGGTCGACCGGCCCGTTATAGACCGTGATATTCGCCTGCGCGGTTTGCGCGCCCACGTTGATATCCAGTCCGCCTACGGCCGTATTCTCCGCCTGGAACAGAACGCCGTCGTATTCCGTGCGAACAATCGAACCGATGCCGCCCGTTACGAGCGCCGCATCCGGAATAAAATTGAAGCTGGTCCCGAGATCGTCCAGTGCGCGGGCGAGAAATAGACGCCGCGAACCGGCGGTCATATCCTGATTCACCCGGTCCAGCGTCAGGGTCGCCGGATTGATCGTGCGCGTGATATCGAAGGCGCGAATGGCGGACGTCGCGGTCGTGCCCAGGTTGTCCGTGGCTTCGGCGTAAAGCTCGATGTCATTGCCCGCTCCGGGATCGCCGGCCGCGGGCGCCAGCGGATCGGTCGAAGTCAGCAGATAGCCGAAGGTATTCAACACATCGTCGCGGACTTCGCGCTGCATCGGCCGGCAATCATAGCCGGGAGCCGGTACCGGATTCAGTTTACGAATGCAGATGCGCACTCCCGCGATCGAACCGCCCAGATCGAAATCGGACGCGGTGGCCCGAATATAGATCGGAGCGCCCGCGCGAATCGCGTTCGGCCGGGGATCGAGCACCGCCGCCGTGGGCGCGTTGTTGCCGGGAATCAGGCTCTTCGCCAGCGGCAGGTAGATGGTGAAGTGTTCGACCCGCGCGGTGATTTCGCCGGTCTCGGTGTTTACTTCGCTGTCCACGGCCACGTACTGGCCCTGCTCTTCGTTGAAATAATACATCTGCATCGTCGAAGAGCTGAGACCCGCGTCCGCCAGATCCTGAGGATCGTATTTGATCGTCAGGGTGGCCGGATTATTCGGATCGAATTTCGTTCCTGCCGGCAGAAAACGATAGGCCTGGCCGAATTCGGAAAAACCGTCGGCGGAACCTTCGGGCGTTTGCGCGACGGCCTCGACGGAGATTTCCGTATCTTCGCCCAGCGACCCCGGCGGAACGCTCAGCGAGACCCGCGAACCGAACGAAACCACGCCGCCGTCCGCGGCCTGCACCAGATTCGTCGCGGCATCCACCGGATCGCTGTCAGAGCCGCCGACGCCCGGTACAGAAACCGCGACCCCGCCGATCGGCAATAAGCCGGCCGCGGAATCGCCTTCGGAAGCCGAGCAGGCTGCGAACCAGAGGGACGCGCAGAACAGCGCCCCCGATCGTAACATTATATTTTTTATCATCTGTGAACCCTCTCTATCGTGAGTTGGCAATGCCGCTTTGATATCCGGCATCACGGGCTCGATTAGATCACGACGGAGGGCGGTTTGTAGCCCGGTTCAAGAACCAGGACAGGCGGTTCAAGAACCAGGTCATCGGACAGGGGGGAGCGGGGGAATGACCGTTCCAGGCGAGGCAACGACGAGCTCAACGGGAGTTACGGAACTGACTCGGCGTTTCGCCCGTAATCGTCTTGAATACTTCGTTAAAGCGCGAACGCGAATTAAAGCCGACCGCGATGCCGATCGAGAGTATCGAGCGATCGGGTTCCTCTTTCAATAGGCGCCGGGCTTCGTCCACCCGGTATTCATTGATAAATGTGGCGAAATTCGTTCCACGCTCTTTGTTCAGGATTTCCGAAAGCTGATAGGCGCTCAAATTCAACTGCTCCGCCAGGGTCAAATCTTCGTCGCAGTACAGGCGATCCTGTCGCATCAACACTTCGAGGCGTTTCAACGTAGACTGCACGTCCACGCGACTGGTTTTCGATTTACGATATTTTTCGGCCGGGGCCGCGTCACCCTTCGGAATTAAAGGCGAGCCGCGATGCCAGCGCGAGAATACGATTACCAGAAAATACCCGAGCATTCCGCCGGGCAGAGTAAAACGAACTCCGGACCGGAAAAATAAATCGTCGGCGATATCCAGCAGAACTCCGGTCGCCAGGACTGCGATCGATAAGAGTTCAAACACCAGCCCGCCGTGCTTTTTCGCCGACAGCAATACTCTGGTGAATCCGAGTACGATTGCAATCGGCAATGATATATGAAAGAGCGCCACCAGAGGGTTGAGCAAACCATACGGAATAAGCAGAAAGCCCAGGATGAATATCGCCGCGTAAGCGTTTAGAATCAGGAACAGAACTCCGTCGCCCAGATATGCGCGATGGAAACGAGTAGCACACAGCAGAGCGCAGGCCTGAGCCGCGAATTTAATGCGCGCGACCGGATCGGTATCCGCAATAATCTGATAAACGTAGCCGGTTTTCATAAAGCCTTCGGTCGCCAGACTCAAAAAGACCAGGCTGCCCCAGATCATGGAAACATCGCCGAAGCGAAAATAGAGCACGGCCAGGAGCAGACTGAAAAAGGCATAGGCGGAACATAGCGCGAGCGATGCGGCATCGTCGAAAGCTTCGTATATTTCCCTGGCGTCACCCAGCACGTACGGCTCCCGGTAGAAGAGTCCCACGTCGTCATTCGCCAGAATTCCCGAAAGCGAACCATGGCCGGCGAGGCGCAACACAATCCGATTCTCACCTTCGTGCAGCGCTCCCGGCGGCAGAGAAATCACCCGTCCGCGATAGGCGGCGTGGCGGGCCAGCGTGCCGTCCGGCCGCAGCTCCAGATGATTTTCAATTCGTTCCCCGTTGACGTATAACTCCCAGGCTTCGCCGATCCATGCCAGATAGAGCGCCAGCGGTTTACGTAAATCCTGCGCGCTGAGTTCGATCCGGACTGCCAGTGTAAAATGTTGAATGCGGTCCGACCCGCGCACATCGAAGAGGCTGTTCAGTCGAATCGGAAATTCGCGAATGCGGAGAGTCCGACCGTCGGCCGGGAGCTCGCCGATCACGAAGCGTTGTTCGAAACCTTTCCGGGCGTGCCATTCCAGCAGCGTCAAATCCTGCCATCCCGGATCGATTTTGGGGCTGCAACCGGGTGTCGGGAGCAGGGCCAGCAAAAGCACAAAGCTCGGTATTCTGGAAATCCTGATGATCATCCGATTCAAGCGTAGTTCACACAGAGCGGAGCTTAGTGGCGACCAAAAAAAGGCCGCCGGCCGTAGCCCCGGGACGGCTCCGGAGGCTCTGTTCGGGGCTATCGGCGCCGTCCCGGACGGGTTTCCTGCGTTCCGGCGGGTCGGTCGGTCGTCAAAGCGAAATTCGCTGAGCGGGCGAGGAGAGTTGAAAGCGACGACAGCCTGTATGTCATCCGCTGACATATACAGAATCGATCTCTTTTCGCGCAGGCGCCGTAGTTCTGCAGGCAAAAGATTGCGCGATAAATATTCGGCATCTTTGATTCAGGGAAGCTGTTGTTGCGGAATTATAAAATTCACATACGTTCCCGAAGAACCCTTTCAGCACAAGCGATGCGTCTTTAAGCTCTGCGGATCAAGCCTGCGCGAACATAGACTCGTTGCTACGGTTGATAAAAACGTACAAACACCGAACTGATATAGCCCGCCTTGCGACTCATATTTGTTTTGCGATTGACAGTAATGTGATTGAACGAGTTCTCAGAGCGTACGAGGAAGGTTATATCCAGCGATGAATGCCCCCTTAGACTCACAAAGGAGCTCAAGTGAAACCGAAGCTGAACGCAGGCGACTGTTTACGGTGTTCTATGAGGAGCATTATAAAATATCTTATCGATATCTACGGGCCTGCAGATTCCCCGAGAATCATACCCGGGATGTTCTGCACCATTGCTTCGAGCTGGCGTGGCAGCGCTTCGATGAATACCTCGAGCTCGGCCGGCCGCGCTACTGGTTTCTCGGTATCCTGAAGAATCGTCGCCGATACGTGGCTTCGCGGCTGGCTCTCGATCCCGGCGTAAGTCCTGAACAGGCGAGTATTGAGCGCGACAGGCGGGATGGACCGGCGGAGCTTCTGCTGAGCGCGGAACGCAGTTCTTATTTTTATAAAGTGATTTGCGAATTGCCGGCGCACTACGCCGACGTGGTGAAACTCCGGATGGAAGGTTTCGATTATCAAACTATTTCGGAACTTCTGGAAATTTCGGTCAAAGCGGCCGAACATCGGATGCGCAGAGCTCTGATCAAACTCGAACGACCAATCCGCGATTTCGCGGACGACTATTTGAAAGAATGAATCTTGATAAAGATAGATTGCGGCGATTGCTGGCGAAATCCAGAGCGGAGTTTGTGCGATTGTTGTGGGAGGCGAACGACGTCGCCGATGCGAAGGACTCCGCTGGTCGTGCGCTCACTCCGGAGGATCGCCGGACCGCCCGGGCGCTCTGGGATGCGGCGTATGAAAAAGAACGATCCGAATTGTTTCCGCCGTTTGAGATCCCTCCCTTCGATTTCCCGAATCAAGAAGGGCGGACGGCGCCGGAACTCAGTGCGAACGATGAAGTGCGAAAATCTCGCGTTCGATCGCTGCGCGACAGGGGTTTTGCAATCCAAAGTTTCTCGCGCATGGCCGCTGCGCTTTTGCTGATCGCGTTGGGCGCGGTAGTCGCTCTGGTTATTGAAAATGCGGATTTTTCGCCTGCGGGGGTTCGCGTGGCGACTCTGGAAAAAGAGATCGTAACTCCCGCGTCTCTGAGTGACGGTCGCCTGCTGATCGGCCACGCGAGAGTCGAAGCGCAGCAAGGAACCGTGGATATTTCGCGGGGTATGGCGTTCGTTGAATGGAAACCGACCCGGCAAATATTTACGACTTATCAGATGAACGGCGCATTCGATCTGAGCGAGCCGCTGCAACTTGAAGTCCGCCACCCCTTGCTCACGATTCGCGTGACTGGAACCCGCTTCGATCTGAACGTTTCGCGGAACTCGGGAACGCTCGAGTTATACGAAGGTTCGCTGGAACTTCTGCATCGTCCTGCGGGGCAGTCTCCCTCCTCGACAAAGACGCGCGTTTTACGGTCTCCTGCGAAACTGGTATTCGATGCGCAGAAGGCGGTTTCGATTCCCGTGAGCTCCGGACCGCGCCAGATCGATGAGCCGCGTTTCGGGTTTCCAGATGATGTGACGGTCCAACGATTTCGTTTGTCGGATGGTCGCACGGTTGTTGGTTTCGTGATTCGCGGGACCGCCGATGAATTGATTGTGCAGACAGAAAGCGGGGAGCAGCGGAGGGTCGCGAAAAGCGACTTGGTCAGCTCTGAAAATGTCCGTTGATCGATTAATTTGAATGCGTCATTTGTTTTCTACAGGGCTTTTTCAGCTGATACTACTCGCGCTTATCGCGCCCGGATATCTCTTCGGTGAAACTCTGCTCATGGAGAGCGGCGAGATCATTCGGGGTCGCATTACGCTTGAAGATCAAAACACCATCATTGTGGAAACCGAAGCGGGAACCCGCAGCTTTGAAAAGAAAGACGTTCGCAAGGTCTTTTATTCGAAAGTTCAGGAAGACAATTGGAACGAACAGAATACGCGCAATGAAAGTCCCGAAGCGAAGAATGCTCTGAGGCAATCCCGGGCTTCCACAGCCTGGGATCTGCAGTGGAGCGCTGCCGCCGGTAATTTACTTTTGCCGGGGTATGCGCAATGGCAGCGCGGCGAGCGAGTCAAATCCAGCGTGTATGCGATCGCGGCCCTTGCATCGCTGGCCGCACTGCATAAAACTGATCGCCGCTATCGCAGCACTCGAAACGATTATAATACGGTCGCTGATACGCTCTTCGTCTGGCCGGGATCCTTCACGCAATCTTTGATTTATGCTTATCAATTGAGTCGGGAAAATCAACTGTATTCACGGGTGAAGATTCAGGGAGTCAGGCGACATCAGGCATCTCTGGTCTTTTTGAGTTTCTACGCGATACAGTTACTCGACGCTTTATTCGTCGGCTCGAGTTTTTTCAGTTCGGCTCCGGAACAGACGCCGAACACCGGAGCGTTTCGTTTCGAGTTCTTGCCGGAAGCGACGGAAAATCGTGCTCGTATATTTATTCCGCAGTCGGTATCCGGCGAATTTCGATTTAGTTTTGTCGGCGTACTCTAAGCAGCGCGAACATCAGGAAATAGAATATGAAAGCCAAACAGAAAATCCGGGCGGGCGCCGTTGCGGCCATATTGATACTCACTCCATCTTTTGCCGGATGTGATTTCGAGAGAGAACGACGGCTGCCTCCGTCTGGATTATTCGGATTTCTCGCGCAGGTCAGTACCGGAGCCACGATCGTGGTCGGACAATACTGCGGGCAGACGGCGCCGTTCCCGGGCAACGCCGGAGGTTACGCGGCGATTCGCACTCTGTGTACGACTGCCTGCGGGAGTTCCACTGCGCATCTGTGTACGCCTGCGGAATTACAGACCGGAGTTCAATTCGGAATTACAGTTCCTGCGGCTTCCTGGTACGGCACGTTCGAACAATCCGTAACGCCGGGCACCCTGACCGGGCATGACTGTACCGGTTGGACGAATAGCGCTGCGACGTCGACCGGGCCGCTCGTGCAGGTCGCCCCGTTCGCGCCCACGCGTGATACCTGCGATAACTCGTATCCCTTCGCGTGCTGCGATTATCGTGTGCTCAGCCCCTGAGTGCCTGACAATCACAACGCGCGGCAAAAACGAATTCATAAAAATTTCCTGAAAAAACCCAGGCTGAGCGGGGGATTCTCCGGTTTCGCCTGACAATTCAGTCAGGGGTCTGGTCTGTCCACAGGGAGGGGCCGGAGCTCAAACCAGCTGAACCAGCGGCCTGCGGCCGCGAGGAGATTTTTATGAAGAGCATATTGCTCAAACCCGGATTATTATCCGGCGTCTTAATTGTCGTGGCCGGGCTCATCGGATGCGGATCGCAGTCGAAAAACGCCGATTCCCCGGCGGCACTATTGCTGGCCGGTCTTGCCGGCGACCAGGCATGGAATCCGAGCGCCTACGCTCTGGGGCCTGCTACCCCGACAGGCACCCGCGTGTATGGTCAATTCGGAGCGTTCACGAGTAATGCCGGCAATAACGGCGGCCTGAGTGCAAACAGCATCTCCGGTCCGTATTCGGTAACGACCGATTCATCAGGCAACGCGTACATCGCGGATACGAATAACAACCGGGTGCTGTACTATCCGTCCGGAAGCACGACCGCTACGCGGGTCTACGGACAGCCCGATTTCGTAAGCAACAGCGCGAACCGGGGAGGCGGTCCCGCGGCGAATACGTTGTCCGGTCCGGCGGCCGTAGCTGTTGATTCCTCCGGGGATGTCTATATCGCGGACCTGAATAACAACCGTGTGCTGTACTACGCCGGCACGAGCACGACTGCTACACGGGTCTACGGCCAGGGCGGAGTATTCACGACTGCCGCGGGCAACAAAGGCGGTTCGGTGACTGCGGCGACCCTATCCGGACCCCGGGGCGTGGGGGTTGATTCCTCCGGGGATGTTTATATCGCGGACACGAACAACAACCGTGTGCTGTACTACGCCGGCACGAGTACGACCGCTACGCGAGTCTACGGCCAGAGCGGAGTATTCACCACTGCAGCGGGCAACAAAGGCGGTTCGGTAACGGCGGCGACCCTGTCTGGACCGTTTACGGTCGCGCTGGACTCCTCGGACAACGTGTATATCGCGGATGTGAACAACAACCGTGTCTTGTACTACGCCGGCACGAGTACCACCGCTACGCGGGTCTACGGCCAGGGCGGAGTATTCACGACCGCCGCGGGTAACAAAGGCGGCTCGGTAACAGCCGGGACCCTGTCCGCACCGTATTCGGTCGCGATAGACTCTTCAGATAATGTCTATATCGCGGATACGAACAACAACCGCGTGCTGTACTATCCTTCCACATTGATCGACGCGACTGTCGTTTTCGGCCAATTCGGAAGCCTGACCGGGAATGCGGGGAATAGCGGGGGTTCGGTTACGGCGAATACTCTGTCGGGTCCGTATGCTGTTTCGGTAGACGACTCCGGAAACGTGTATGTCGCCGATACGAATAACAATCGGGTGCTGCGTTATCCTTCGAGCGGCGCTGCACGCGTGTATGGTCAATTCGGAGTATTCACCAGTAACGCGGGCAACAACAGCGGCCTGAGCGCAAGCAGCATCTCCGGTCCGTATTCGGTAACGACGGATTCGTCGGGCAACGCGTACATCGCGGACACAAACAACAACCGGGTGCTGTACTATCCGTCCGGAAGCACGACCGCTACGCGCGTCTACGGCCAGCCTGATTTCGTAAGCAACAGCGCCAACCGGGGAGGCGGTCCCGCGGCGAATACGCTGTCCGGTCCTGCGGCCGTGGCGGTTGATTCATCCGGGGATGTCTATATCGCGGACCTGAATAACAACCGTGTGCTGTACTACGCCGGCACGAGCACGACCGCGACCCGGGTCTACGGGCAGGGCGGCGACCTTACGACCGCTACGGGCAACAAAGGCGGTTCGGTAACGGCCGGTACTTTATCCGGACCGCGCGGGGTGGTGGTTGACTCATCGGGGGATGTCTATATCGCGGACACGAACAACAACCGTGTGCTGTACTACGCTGGCACGAGCACGACTGCTACGCGAGTCTACGGGCAGAGCGGCGACCTTACGACCGCAGCGGGTAACAAAGGCGGCTCGGTAACGGCGGCGACCCTGTCTGGACCGTTTACGGTGGCGCTGGACTCCTCGGACAACGTGTACATCGCGGATGTGAATAACAACCGTGTGTTGTACTATGCTGGCACGAGCACGACTGCTACACGGGTCTACGGGCAGGGCGGCGATCTTACGACCGCCGCGGGCAACAAAGGCGGTTCGGTAACAGCCGGTACCCTGTCCGCACCGTATTCGGTCGCGATAGACTCTTCAGATAATGTCTATATCGCGGATACGAACAACAACCGCGTGCTGTTCTATTCGTCGTCTCTGACCGACGCCACAGCGGTCTTTGGTCAACAGGGGAGCTTTGCCTCTGCGACGGGCAATAGCGGCGGTGTTTCTGCGGAGAGTCTTTCCGGCCCCTACTCGGTCGCCGTTGATTCCGGTGAGAATCTGTACGTAGCCGATACAAACAACAATCGGGTCCTGTACTTTTTACGATAAGAAGTGCAATTCTTTCGCGATGGGTTTTCCCTGGAGTTCACGGGAAAACCCATCGCGTCTTCATAGATCTTTCGCCTGGCTGTCGCCGTACGCACCTGGTCGCGCGATCACAGTTACTATGTCAACTTGTGTCATATACATCGCATAGAATTTTCCACCGACCCGAAGGGTATTCCTATGCAAAAGAGCGCGCGAAAAATATCGAGCATCTATGATTCAGGGAAGTTGTTGTTGCGGAAAAGTAAAATTCACGCTATCGGATAAACCGGAGTGGCTCGGCGTGTGCCATTGCAGTCGATGCCGGAAGCTCGGCGTCTCCGAGTTTTTTATGGTCGCCGGCAAAACCTTTAGCTGGGTGTCCGGAAAAGAATTTGTAAGCGAATACGTTCCCGAAGAACCCTTCAAGTACAGGCGATGTTTCTGTAAGCTCTGCGGATCGAGCCTGGGCGAAGTTCTCTCAACCGAAGCGAAATTTCCCGTGGCCGCGAACAGCCTGGACTCCGATCCTGAATTGAAAGTCTGGTTTCACGAACACGTCGCTGCGAAACCTTCGTGGCAACTGGTTCACGCGGACGCGAAGCATTTCGACGGCGATCCACAGTCGTGAAGAGCAGGCGGATACTTCGCGCAAGCGATGCTTCGACTCAACGGCCTGCCGCCGGCAGTGCGGCGACGCGCCGGGCCGCGGGCTTTCGAAACAGCTGATCCATTTCGCCTTTATAGTACCTTTCGACCCGCGGATTCATAACTCGTTTCCACAGCGGCGGAAAAAACGCGAGTACAAACATCGTAGCATAACCAGCCGGCAGCTGGGGGCTATCGTCGTAGTGACGCAGGACCTGATAACGTCGCCGGGCGTAGGCGTGGTGATCCGAATGACGCTGCAGTTGAAACAAAAACAGATTCGTCAGCAGGTAGTTGCTATTCCAGCTGTGCGCCGGCGTCACGCTTTCGTAGCGGCCGTTTTCCAGTTTGCGGCGATGCAGGCCGTAGTGTTCGATATAGTTGATGATCTCAAGCGTGAGGCCGGCGATAAAACCCTGCGCGAAAAAGAAAGCGACGCCGATCCAGCCGAAGGCCGCATAAAAGCAGGCGGCGAAAGCGAACGAACAGGCGTACCACCAGATCAATTCATTTTCGAGTGAAAAGGCCGATTTGCCCTTGCGCGCGAGATATTCTTTTTGCAGACGCCAGCCGGCGATGAAATTGCGCACCACCGCCTGCGGCACGAAACTGTACAGGCTCTGATTAAATCTGGACGAAGAGGCGTCTTCGGGCGTCGACACGTGCACGTGATGTCCGCGCACATGTTCGACCTTAAACGTGGCGTAGGTCACGCTCGCATACAGCAGGCCTCCCGCCCAGTTTTCGATGCGCGGTTCTTTATGAATCAGCTCGTGGCCCACGTTGATCGCGATGATGCCGCCCATCACCCCCGTCGAAAGCAGCCAGCCGATTTGTCCGAGAGTGTTGAAGCCGCTCATGCCAGTAGGGGCGGCGAAGACCCACCCCGCGAAGGCGATGAACGCCAGATAGACAGGCAGCATCGCAATCGTAAACCAGCGATAGATGCGCTCTTCGTTTAGCGCGGGCACCTCGTCGTTTTCGTCGGGATTGGAGGGGTCTTTGCCGACGAGATAATCGGCGAGGGGCACGATTCCGAAAACGAATACGAGTGGAAAAAACGCCCAGAACGTCGACAGCTCCGGCCGCGACTGCGCGAAGTACCACGAAAGAATTTGCACCGCCGGCGCGATGAGAACGAGAAGATAACCGAATTTCTTGATCTTCAGCATGGTCGTTGAATCGAATTTTTCAAACATGGCGAAACTCCTTAATCGAATCGAAGGTCAAGAGGGCGTTGCGCTGTCGGCTGCGCTTGCATCCGAAACGCCCGGCGCGAAGCGGGCCAGGCGTTCGAATTCGTGGGCCGGGTCCAGCAGGCGATGAAATAGAATTCCCAGAATCGAACTGAGAATTGCCGCCGCTCGATCCGGATCCCCATCCTTCAGGCCGACCTGCTCGGCGAGCATCTGGCGAAAGAAACCCACAATCTGGCGGCTGAAGTCGGTCGCGTCGTCCGGATTCTGATAACGATAATAATCCAGAATCAGAAAGAGCATGCCCTGCAGCCGGCTTTCGTTGGTTTGCACGTAGTGCATCAACACGGCCAGACGGTCGGCGCTGTCCTCGTCTCCGTTCAGCATGGCCACCGCGTCCGACACGACTTCGCGGCTCATGTGGGCGAACATCTCTTCGAACATGCCCTCTTTCGTGGGGAAATAGTGATACAGGGCCCCCGTGGAGATTCCCACTCCAGACGCGATCTGGCGCATGGTCAGGGCGGAATAACCCTGGCGGGCGAAGAGCTCAAAGGATCCGTTCAGAATCTGGATCCGCTGCTGTTCATGATCTACGATTTTGGGCATCTTCCGGGACTGCTCCTGAGACTCGAAAAGTTCGCATTCTGAGTCTGATTTATTTCGGACAACCGTTATAAAATAAATTGAGAGATCTGTCAAAGAAATTCTGCGTGGGAAAGGCTCCTGAGGTCCGGTCTGAGCCGCCAGAAATCGGGCCCGCGAATCTGCGGGGCCGCACCCGGCCAGAGCGCGCGCCGCCGACTGAAGCGAGGGTCGATTTTTTCGCCTCACATTATAAGTCCAGTCGATCGAAGCCACTGGCCCGGCTAAGCTCAGGACCATGAAACGAGCAATTACGATTTTGAGCACCGACTCGCTGGCCGGTCTGGCGGTCGGCATCGCGACATTGAGCCTGACTCCAATTTTAACAGGTTCATTTTTCGAATGGCCGATCGGATACGTGCTTTTTATTGGCGGAGCGAATGTGATGTACGGCTGCTTTTCCGGCGCGCTGGTATTGATCACGCGGCGGAGCGAGCGCGTGCCGCTGGTCGGTGCGATCTTATTGATTATCGCGAACAGCCTCTGGGCCGGTCAGTGCTTTGCGCAGATCTGGTGGCTGTCGCAAACCGGTGAACCGCCGATCTTGCTGCTGGTGCACATGGGACTGGAAGCGCTTTTCGTGCTGGGGCTGGCCTTTCTTGAAGCGCGGGATGTTCTGCCGGCGACTCGCGAAGAGTGACGTCAATCGATCCGGCGAATTCTGTGGTTGTTTGTATCGATTACGAAGAGGCTGGTCCCGTCGGAGATGAGGCCCTGGGGACCGTTGAAGCGAGCGGCGGTGCCCGTGCCGTCGTCTGTCCCAGACGTGCCGTCTCCCGCGAGGGTCGTTACCGCGCCTGTGGCCAGTACGATTTTGCGAATCTTGCGGTTGTTGGTATCCGCGATATATAAATTGATTCCGTCGGTGAGGATGCTCCGGGGTTGGGAAAAACGAGCTGCGTTACCAGTCGCGTCGACATCGCCGCCGGTCGTCGTGCCTGCGGCGGGTCCGTACGGCGTCGTTACGGCGGCAGTGCTGATGTCGATCCTGCGAATCTTATTGTTCGAAGCGTCCGCCACATATAGATGCGTCCCGTCGGTCGTAACATCACGCGGGCCGTTGAAGCGGGCGGCGGCACCCGTGCCGTCATTGTCTCCTGTTGTTCCGTCGCCCGCCAGGGTGGTTACGGCCCCGGTCGCGATGACGATCCGGCGGACCTTGTGATTATTAGTTTCCGTTACGTAGAGATTATTGCCGTCGGTCGTAATGCCGTACGGACTGTCGAAGCGCGCGGCGTTGCCCGTGGCATCGACATCCCCGCTCGTTGTCGCTCCGGCTGCGGGGCCTGCGAGTACCGTTACAACTCCGGTGGCGATCACCACCCGGCGGATCTTATTATTACCGGAATCCGCGATGTATAGATTCGTTCCGTCGGTCGTCATTCCCACAAGTCCGTTCAACTGCGCGCCCGTACCCGTTCCGTCCATATCTCCGGCAGTACTGCCGGCCAGAGTCGTCACCGCGCCGGCGGCGAGGCTGATCGGGCGAACGCGGGCGTTTCCGGCGTCCGATACGAAGAGACTCGCGCCGTCCGTTGTGGCGTTAATCGGTACCAGAAAACGCGCTGCGTTGCCGGTCGCGTCGGTATTGCCGGTGGGTGTGCCGGCTCCGCTCGGGCCGTAGGGCGTGGTGACCACGCCGCTCAGGCCAAGATCGCAGCCGGTGATACTACCCGCGAAGAGGAAGGGCGTGCAGACGCCGCTCAGGCCGGCCGCCGAAAATCCGGCGAGCGCGAGCAACGCGAGATTCTCGTTCGAGCTGTCTCCTTCTTCGGGGAAGATGCCCATGAGGGGATGTCCGTACATACAGGCATTCAGCTGCAGGCAGAGCAGCAGCGCGCCGTATCGCATTGCGATCCACATAGTGCTATCACAGGCGAGATGTTAGAAATTTGCAAGAATTCTGTCCAGGCCTGGAAAATTCCCCGGGGATCATCCTTGCAGGAGAAGCAACTTCGGTCTGCCTGGCGCCACTGTCAGCCGCCTGTTTGTCTTGCGCGACAATCGGCTTTCCGGATTCTGCAGCTATGAATCGCCTTCGTCTGTTCATCATCGTGGGCGTGCTGGCGCTGACGCTTTCACGATGTGGAGCGGGCGCGAAGCCGCAGATCTTTCAAAATCATGCCGTCTATGCTATCGATCTCTTCGACGTGTACGGCCAGCTGGTCTGGAAAGGCGCTCTGGATCATCAGCGGGCAGTCATGTACTCCGCATTCGACGCGCCGCAGGTGCCTCCGTATCGAATCTATTTTAATGTCATCGCCGTCGAGTCCGTCGCGATCGAAGGCCTGTACGAAGGACGGGATTTTCGCGGCACAGGTCTCAAACTCCAGGAAGTCGCGGAACCGACGGCAGACTCGCCGGACTTCGCCACCCTGGAGGGCCGGGTGCTCGACCGGCTCGGGCCCGAAATCTCCAGGGAGCGATTCGTTGCGCGCGAAGCATTCGCCGCCTTCGAGCTCTTGATCGCCTCCGATCCTGGTGACAGCTTCAATCTCTCTGCGGAAGAGCAGGATCTGCGCCCGTGGTCTGGCTGGGCTGGAGAAGCATTCAGCATCGGCAGGCTGGCTGTCGCTCCGCTGGATTCCGTCGAAGTCGGTGCCGAATAAGTCTTGCGAACCCGGCTGCAGGGGACAGGATCAGCGCGATGGCCTTGCGTATGCGGCATATCAGGCGGGTTTTTGTGGCGGCTATCTCGCTGGTGGCCTTAACGGCCTGTTCGGTCGGGCATCCCATCACGGGGATCGTCGGCCCGAACTCCGAAGGCGATTCGGATTCAGCGGATCTTTCGCTGCTTGCTCTGGTGCAGGGGCCAGGGCTGACGGCGGCGGCCTCCCCCACTGCTGTGACTGAAATCTACGTCTTTCAGGCGTCCACCCTGTCACCCACCGGCGACCTGCGCAACGGCCAGCCCACCGCGCGCCAGGGAGCAGACCTGCGCTGCAACACTTCGCCGCCGGCCCTCCCGGTCAGCTGCGGCGAAATTCGCGCGATGATTTCGATCGATGGTGCCGACGAGATTCGCGACATGCCGGCGAATTACGGCGTGCCGATTACGCAGCCGATTTACCCGCCCGGCGGGGCCGCGCTGCGGCTGGCGGCAAACTGGACGGACCTGCTGGATGTGGGCGTTCCGCTGGAGCGCAGCTTGACGGCGGCCGGTCTCGGGAGCCCGAACGACTGGTGGAGCTTTTCGCTTTCGAATGGCTCGCTGTCGGGAGCGAATTGCATCAACGGAACCGACAGCGCCGCCTTCCCGAATTCTCCGGGACTTGGCGACGATACCGCGACGAGTGTTGACTGGATACAGGCGCCGTTCGGTAGCTTTTGCAATACGAACGGACAGCTGCTCTGCCTGTGTTATACGCCCTGACTGCGGCGGGATGATCCGCTCGCTGCTTCTGGTAGCAGCGAATCAATTGCAATCCGCGTACATCACGCGGTTCGTGCCGTTTTCCGAAACGGCGACAAAACGACCGGCGTTGTAGGCGACGCTGCGCCACAGGTTCGCCTCCGGCGCGGGGCGCGCGGTCCAGTTGATTGCGTCCGGCGAAGTCATGATGCGATTGACGCCGGTCGTCGATACCGCGACGAAGAGCCCGTCGCCGTAAGTCAGGCCGCGCCACGCGTTGGCTTCCGGCACCGCGCGGGCGGTCCAGTTGATCGCGTCCGGCGAAGTCATGACGCGGTTCGCCGAACCGGTGAAGGCGATTGCGACATACTGATTCCCCGCGAAGATCACGTGCCACCAGCCATTCGCTTCGGCGGCGCTCCGCGCGGTCCAGGCGATGCCGTCCGTCGAGGTCATCACCCGGTTCGCGCCCGAATTCGTCACGGCGACGAAGAGGCCATTGCCGAAAGTCAGACCCAGCCAGGGCGCGCTTGCCGCGGCGGCGCGGAGCGTCCAGGTAATTGCGTCGGGCGAGCTCATGAGCTGATTCGAGGGCGATCCGGCGGTCGCCACGTAGACCCCGTTGCCGAACGCGGTTCCGAGCCAGGGACTCGCCGCCGCCGCGCTGCGTGGAGTCCAGCTTACTCCGTCCGGTGAGGTCATCACCTGGTTTGCGCCGGTGGTGGATGTGGCGAAATACAGCCCGTTGCCGTAACCAAGGCCGAACCATTCGTTGGCCGCGGCCGCTGCGCGAGCGGTCCAGGCGATGCCGTCGGGTGAGGTCATCACGCGGTTCGTGCCGGTGGAGCTGACCGCCACGAACTGGCCGGCCGCGTGGCGAATCCGGTTCCACTGGTTCGCCTCGGTGGCGCTCGCCGTTTGGAAGTTGAGCAGATCGTCGGCGCAATTTACCGCGGAGGCCGTGGTTGCAGCCAGCGCGCCGCCGGCTCCCAGCAGGCCCAGGAGTGCAAGATCGTCCGCGCCTTCGTCGCTTTCGCCGGGCAATACGCCCGTTATGGGATGCCCGTAGAAGCAGCCGCTGAGAATCAAGAGAATCGTCGCCAGGGCGCTCGAGCGCAAAGATGGAATACAAAGCTGCATGGATTTCGACCCGCGGACCTGTGACAGGTCTGTCGGATCGAATATCCAATCCACTCAAAAAATGTCCGACTTCACCTGCCCGTTGATACGCGTTTCCGACGAAAACTGACGACTGATCGATCATTCTTGCCGATTGTTTGAGTCGGCGTTCGGATCGACGAGCCCGCGACCCGCACCCATGTCCGACGACGCACGGATTTCGCCGACTGATTCCGGAATCTGTCGCAGTTTTTCGGGATCTGGAGGATTCCGCTTCAAAGCTATGCGATGCTGCGCGTATGAAAAGCCTCGTCGCGTACTTTGTCCATAGACCGCTGCTCGTAAATATCATGCTGGTCGGCGTGCTTGTTATGGGCGCCTACACTCTCGTGCATATTCCAAAAGAGAGTTTTCCGCCGCTGACCTTAAACAGCATCTCAGTACAAACCCTGTACCCGGGCGCGTCGGCGACGGACGTTGAGCTGAACGTCACCGCGGCCATCGAAGAGGCCGTGCAGGAAGTCAACGGCGTGGATCGCATGGAATCCATTTCGCGCGAGGGCGTTTCCACTGTGATCGTCTACGCGGACGAAGACGCGGATGACGCGCGCTTTCGTGAAATTCAGGAGGACGTGGACGGCGCGGTGAGTCGGGTCAGCGATTTACCGGACGGAGTCGACGGCAAGCCGGTGCTGAGCCGGCTCTCGACGAGGGATATTCCGTCGCTGGAAATCGCTCTGGCCGGCCCTGCCGCGGATGTGCGAAGCTACGCGGCGAAACTGCAGCGTTTGCTTGGAGATCTGGCGGAGGTCGCGCGCATTCAAAGCGTCGGCTTACCCGATATGGAAGTCGAGATTCTGGTCGATCCCGCGCGGGCCCGGGCGAAAGAGGTGGATCTTCTGATGATCGCCGGCGCGATCCAGCAGAGGAACGTCGGTGGTTCCGGCGGATCCATGGAAAGCTTTCTCGGCGAGAAGCGGGTCGTGGTCTATTCGCGTTTCGACGAATACCAGGATGTGCTGAATACCGACGTGCGTCGATCGGTCGACGGCTACGGCATCAAACTCAGGGACGTGGCCGAAGTCCGCCTCGCGGAAAAAGACGACGGCCTCGATGTGCGTTCGAACGGCCAGTCGGGCGCGTCTCTACTGGTCGTAAAAAAACCCTCGGCCGACGTGGTGCGGGTCATCGATGACGTGCGCGAAACCCTCGAACGTTATCCGCCGCCCCAATCCGTTGAAGCGGTGTTTCTCGAGGATCGCTCGCGCTTAACCCGCAGTCGCTTGAAATTACTGGGAGCGAACGCCCTGCTCGGAATGCTTTTGATCGGAGCTCTGCTGCTTTTGATTTACGACCGCCGCATCGCTTTCTGGACCGCCGCCGGCATTCCGGTCGCCCTGCTGTTGATGATGCTGGCGCTGCCGCGTTTTGATTTAAGCTTCAGCGCGCTGGCCCTGGGCGCGATGGTGCTCGTATTGGGGATTCTCGTGGACGACGCGATCGTCATCGCCGAAGAAATCGCCCGGGGGCGGGAGCGGGGGCTTTCGCCGACGGAGGCGGCCATTCAGGGTGTCAGCAATATCTGGCAGCCCGTTTTCGCCTCGGTTGCGACCACCGCCATCGCGTTTTCGCCGCTGCTCTTTCTGGGCGGCCTGCCGGGTAAATTCATCTGGGTGGTGCCGCTCGTTGTGGTGCTGACGCTGCTCGCGTCGATGGCCGAGTGTTTTTTTATGCTGCCAGCGCACCTGGCCCACGGCGGGGAGCATCGGCGAATGCCCAAAAAGCGCTTCGTGAAAAAAATGGAGCGCGGTTATATGCGCAGTCTGGCGGTGGCGCTGAAGCATCGCTATGTGGTGCTCGGAGTTTTTGTCAGCCTGCTCGGCCTTGCGCTCTTCAGCGCGCTGAACTTCGTTCAGGGCGAAGCCTTTCCCAAAGACGGGGCCGAGAAATTCACGATTCGGATTAACGTACCCGGTGAAGTGCAGCTCGATAAGACGCGCGCAGTCGTTGAGGCGCTGGAGCGAGAAATCCAGGACAGGATTTCCGGGCGCGAGCTGGAAGGCTTCAGCAGTCGCATCGGCACGCATAACGGACAGAACTGGAGCGATCGCGGGAATGCCGATAACCTGGCGATACTTTTTGTGTATCTGACGCCAGTCGGCGAACGCGAGCGTACCGCTCCGGAAATCGTAGACGATATACGAACAGCCAGCACGAATCTCGGTCCGACTTTGCACGGGGCCGAGGTGGTCATCGATATGCAGGCCGCCGGTCCGCCGTCCGGCCCGCCGGTTCAGTATCGCGTCAGTTCGAACAAAGACCAGCAGCGGCGGGAGGCCGTTCAGCAGGTCACGGAATTTTTGAAGAATGCTCCGGGCGTCGTCGAAGTCGAAACCGACGAACTCGCGTCGGTCGACGACCTGAATCTCGTGCCGGACTACGAAACTCTCGCCCGGGCCGGCCTGTCCGTCGAGAACCTGCTTTTGACTTTGCGCATCGCCTTCGACGGTCTGAAGGTCGGCCATGTCACGACGCCCGATGGCCGCCTCGACTTTCGCCTGCGGCTGAACGACGCGGCCCGGGCCAATCCCGGTTTTTTAGCCTCGTTGCCGCTCGCGAGCCCGGTCACCGGAGCGATGCTTGACCTGAATCAATTCGTGACCCTCGAAGAGCAACCCGGCGTCATGGAAATCCGGCATTCGGACGCCGTGCGTACGACGACGGTTTCCGCGCGAATCGACGATAGCGTCAGCGCCGCGGACATCGGCAAGCAGCTGCAGGATCATTTCGCATCCACGGACGATGTATTTTACGAGCTGAGCGGCGAAGCCGAAGCGAACGACGCTGTATTCGGCGACCTGTATGCCGCCGCCGCGCTGGCTTTGCTCGGAATATACGCTACGATCGCTCTGATTCTGAACAGCGTGACGCGGCCGCTCGTGATTATGAGCTGCGTGCCCTTCGGCGCGGCCGGCGTGATCGGCGGCTTGCTGCTGCACGGACTTCCGCTTTCGGCTTTCGCGGTCGTGGGCTTGATCGGCCTGTCAGGCATCGTCGTGAACGATTCGATCTTGATGGCCTACCGCATTCAGGGAGCCGCAAGCGGAGCCCCGGCCGGGTCTGCCGGATCATCGACTGCCATCAGCGATCGCAGTATCTTACGAGGCGCGACCGGCCGCCTGCGTCCGATTCTGCTGACGTCTATCACGACGATCAGCGGTCTGGCGCCAACCGCTTTCGGCATCGGCGGCTACGATTTCTTTATTTCGCCCATGTGTCTGGCCATGGCTTATGGTCTGTTTTTCGGAACGGCGATCGTTTTGTACCTCATGCCCTGTTTGCTGCGGGCGCTCGAGGATTTACATGCTGTCGTCGGGTCGCCCTCGAAGAACTCGATTCGCCGGGCCCTCGCAGAGTTCTCTTCTCTCAGGAGGCGCCGTCCAATAGAAACCAGGTAGTCATGACGCCCTTGCCTTTGATCTCCAGCGGCGCTCGTTCCTGGCCGTTGTACTTTTCTCGCACCAATTCAAAGGTGCGCGAGCTGACTGTGATTTCCCCCGGCGCGCCGTGGGATTCCATTCGGCTGGCCGTATTCACCGCGTCTCCCCATAAATCGTAGGTGAATTTGCGGTGACCGATGACGCCGGCCACGACGGGTCCGGAGTGAATGCCCACGCGGATTTGCAGCAGATGACCTCGCCGTGCGCGGCTTTCCGCGAGTTTTGCCTGCATCGCGAAGGCCATGCGCGCCATGGCCACGGCGTGATCGGGGCGCGGTTGCGGTAATCCGGCGACGACCATATAGCAATCGCCGATGGTTTTAATTTTTTCCAGGCCGTGCTCGTCGGCCAGGCGATCGAAATCGGAGAAGATTTCGTTTAGAAGATCGACCAGCTCTCGGGCCTGCATGCGTCCGGCGAGTTCGGTAAAACCGACGATGTCCGCGAAGAGAATGCTGACTTCTGAAAAATCGTCGGCGATCGGCTTTTCGCCTTGCTTCAGGCGTTCGGCGATCGATGCGGGCAGAACATTCAGCAGCAATTCTTCGGAGCGCCGGTGCTCCTGTTCGAGACCATCTTCGGCCTGAAAGTGAACGTTGCGCATGTGCCGCATTAAGAGAATCGAAGCGATCGAAACGCCGCTGAGATTTGTGAACATGTTGACCATAATGCCGCGCGTGTCGCGGATCACCAGCGGTCGCATTTCGAAAACCCCGTAATAAACGTAGACCCCTATTAGCATTGCGACCGCCAGGCAGGCCATCGGCGTAATCAGGGCCATTTGCTGCCGCGAAAAGATGGCGAAGGGCACCGCGATCATCAGGAAAAAATACATATAAACGCCGGCTTCCCATCCGTAGAACACCAGCAGCAGTGTTAGATGCAGGTTGGAGACCAACAGCATTGCTATTCGCGCGCCCCGGGATCGACCGCGATGCTGCAAATATAGCAAAAGCAAATAGATCGCAAGGCCGACGAAATTCACAGAGGCAGTGAAATATTCGAACGGCCGGGTTGAGAGACTGACTGCCACCAGGCCCGCGATTAAGGCGATACCGGCCGCTGTTAACAGCGCGACCCGGGTGAGCGCCCGGGCCTTTAACTCGTCGCGGGGGAGTGTTTGGAATTCGGTCGAGCCTGCCTGCAGCATGAGGCTGAGTCTGGTCGATCTCCTGTCGGGACGCAAGTATAAATGGGCGCGAGTGAATGCCGCGGGATTCACGCCGTCCAACTGGCGCCTGCTGGTTGAGCCGGAACCAGGGAATAGTCCGACGAATTCGGTTCCCCGTGCAGTCCGAGACCTGGACGAGGCGGCCCGGGGACTCGCGGCACACCGACGGCTCCGGCCACGCCCGGTCCACAAAAGCGCTTGATTGCGGCGCGCGAAGATCTATAATTCGGCTGCTTCGCGTGCCGACCTGGAACCATGGGTGTCTTTCAAACAGATCTTCCGCTCTCGCTTTGCCCGACCGCCGACAACGCGGAAGGCAAGAAGTACCAGGGGCTGTTGAAAAAAGTCGATGGCGAGCATATCCTCGTCGAGACAGGCGACAGTCTCAAACTTGCGGTGAACGAGAACCTGATCGTCGAATTTCGATTACAGGATAATAATTTTCGCTTCGAAACAGCCGTCGCAAATCTTTCCGGCCAGCGGGGTTTGCTATTAGTCAAACCCAAAGTCATCCATCGTTCGAAAGTGCGCGAAGGACCGCGGGTCGTATTGCCGCTGGAAGTGCAATATACGATCTGGACGGAAAACGGCCGTTTCCCCGGCGGCGTGCTGGATATCAGCGAATCAGGTCTGCGCATGCATACGCCGCACCGCCTCAGCAAAGGGCAACTGTTGAGCCTCGATTTCTATATTAAGGCAGCACAGTGCCGCGTAATCACTCAGGCGCTGGTCGTCTGGGCACGGGATGACGAGGAGCGCACCGGCGAAATGCAGGTTGCCGTTCATTTTACGACGATCGCCAACGATGCGCGAAAAAAACTGGCGCGGCATTTATTGAGCATCGCCCGGAGTCAGGAAGGTGAGTGAGCGTTGCGCCCCAATTCAAAGCGGCGCTCATTTGAATTTTCTGGAACGGTCCTTTTTCTACTTGCGTTTCGTCTGAGTTCGCAAACAGGCTCTTAGCCGGCGCGCATTGATAGTTAGGATGCGTCATGGTCGGAGGAGTCGATTTTTTATTTCGAGGATGATCTGATGATAGACGCGAGACTGCGGAAAATGATCGGCCACGGGGCGATCGTAATGTTGTTCGGACTGCTGGCGGGCTTCGGCCTTCTTATGGAGCTGATCGGCGGATTTGAAATCGTACCGACGGTGATCCTGCCTTTCGATTTGCCTGCGGACAGCGCTGCGTGGGCGCGAGCGCACGCCGGCGGAATCATGAACGGCCTGCTGGTTTTTGTGGGCGCTTTCGTGATCTTCGCGTTGAAAGTGTCGGAACGGACGGCATTTCATCTCTACTGGATGCTGGTGGGCACCGGCTACGCCAATACGGTCTTCTATTACGGCGGGATCCTCGCCGCCGGACATCGTGCGCTGACATTCGGAGACAACCGCCTGGGCGAAACCAGCGTGGCCGGAGTCGTCGGTCTGATCCCGGCATTCATCTTCGCCTTTGTCACAACGATCGCGGTAATTATCATCGCGCGCGAAGCCTTCAAACAGCCGGCTGACTGATTCGCACACATCCCCGCGCGTTTCCCGAAATAGTAAGCTGACGCCGCAACACTTATGGAGTTTCAATGCATACGAAGATAGATGCAGATTATTTGATCATTGGAGCGGGGGCCATGGGCATGGCCTTCGCCGACGAAATCATCAGCCGTCGCAAAGACGCCCGCTTTGTTTTCGTCGAGCGCCGCGCGAAACCGGGCGGGCACTGGAATGACGCCTACCCTTTTGTGACTCTACACCAGCCGGCCGCATTCTACGGAGTCGGTTCGACGAAGCTGGGCGACGGCGGCGCGGCTCTGTCATCGCGAGCCGAGATCGTTTCGTATTATGAAACGATTATGCGACGTTGGGAAAGCAGCGGTCGAGTTACGTTCTTATCGAAATGTGAATACCGCGGCGAAGGCAGAGTGGCTTCGCTGGTCGACCCGGATCGGGAGTGGTCGATTACGGTCCGGAAGCGGGTTGTGGACGCGACGTACATGAACGTGGAAGTTCCGGCGACGCATCCGCCGCAGTTTAAGGTGAACGCGGGCGTTCATCTGGTCCCGCCCAACGATCTGGCGGACCTGAAAAAGCCTTTCGAACGTTATTGCATCGTCGGCGGGGGCAAGACCGCTATCGACGCGATCCTGTTTTTGCTGGATACCGGCGTCGATCCGGATCGGGTGAGCTGGATCATCCCCAGCGATAGCTGGCTCTGGAATCGCGATATGATTGTGCCGGGTATCGTCTCAAAGGCGGTTATGGAATTGATCGATTCGGCGGTTACGGCGAGCGACGTGGATCAGATCTTTTTAAATATGGAAAACAACGGGAGCCTGTTCCGGTTGGATGAAAAGGTTTTGCCGGATAAGTGGCGCTGCGCCACCGTCGCTTCACGCGAAATTCCGTTGTTGAAAAGCGTGAAAGATGTGGTTCGCAAGGGCCGCGTGAAAAGCATCAGCAAGACGCGTATTACGCTGGAACGCGGTTCTATGAAAACGAACGCGAAGACCCTGCACGTAAACTGCTCGGCCAACGGTCTTTCGCGTCGTCCCATCTCGCCGTTGTTCAGTCCGGGCCGCATTACGCTCCAGTCGGTCTTCTTCTGTCAGCAGGTCTTCAGCGCGGCCATTATCGCTCAAATGGAAATGCTGAATATGAGCGACGAAAAGCGCAACGCCATCTGTGACGTGATTCCGCATCCCGAACACAAGCTCCAGTGGCCCGAAACTCTGGCGCGCACGATCGAGAACCTGCTGAATTTGAATATGCATATGCCGGTCTGGTTGCGTCGCACGCGGTTGAATTTCCTGGCGCACGAATCGATCCCGCGCTATCTCAAAACCGCAGTCCAGGCCCGATTGCGATTGCCTGCCGCGCGAAGCATGGCGCAGGCGATGCCGGCGCCGGATTAGCGCTGCACTCTAAAAAAGGCAGGATGTGTAAACCCCCAACTCGGGGGGGTGGCGCTGCGAATAACGCCTTGCGAATTCCAGGGAAATCCTTCTTACTCCTCGTATGGCAGGCGGAATAAGACTCTTACGCGGCTTTCCGCTCCTTGCCGCGTTCGCTTTCGCGAGCTTCGCGCCGGCCTGCCTGCGCTTCGACTGCCATGGCACCGACCTGGCCTGCAACCCGGCCGCATTCCTGTTGTACACGGCCGGCGCCTGCAACCTCAGTCGCGATCAGATCATAGAGCCAGGCAACTCTGCGGCGGTACTGCGAGAACTCCAGCTCCAGGCGGCTGCAGGCGTCAGCGGCGACGGAAGCGCCGTTGATTTCGCGTCCGGCCAGGCGGGCCTTACCAAATGGGCCGGCGGTGTTCTGGCTCCGAACGGTCTGATCTACGGGATTCCGGCCACGAATGACAACGTGCTGGTGATTGATCCGAACACAAATACGGTAACGGCGGCTTTCGCTTCCGGCCAAACAGGAGCGGATAAATGGGCCGGCGGCGTGCTTGCTCCAAATGGTCTGATCTACGGCTTCCCGAATACCAACGATAACGTGCTGGTGATCGACCCGAATACGAACACCGCGACCATGTTCGCGTCCGGTCAGACGGGCACCAAGAAATGGTTCGGCGGCGTCATCGCTCCGAATGGTCTGATATACGGGATACCGGAAGACAACGGCAATGTACTTGTGATCGATCCTAACACAAATACCACGACGATCTTCGCGTCCGGTGAAGTGGGCGCAGCCCGATGGCGCGGCGGCGTGCTTGCACCGAACGGCTTGATTTACGGTATACCCAGCGCTGGCGATAACGTGCTGGTGATCGATCCGAATACAAATACCGCGACGATCTTCGCATCCGGCCAGACGGGCGGCGTCGGCGGTAAATGGTACGGCGGCGTGCTTGCCGCGAATGGTCTGATCTACGGGATTCCGGCCGGCAATGATAACGTGCTGGTGATCGACCCGAACACGAACACCGCGTCGCTCTTCGCGTCCGGCCAGACGGGTGCAGCGAAGTGGCGGGGCGGAACGCTTGCGCCGAACGGTTTGATCTACGGGATGCCTTCCATCAACGACAACGTACTGGTAATCGATCCGAACGCAAACACGGCGACGATCTTCGCGTCCGGCCAAACGGGCGCGGTGTCCAAATGGCGCGACGGTGTGCTGGCTCTCAATGGCGGGATCTATGGGATTCCGGAAGACCAGGACAACGTGCTGGTGATTGATTCGAAAAGCAATGGCGCCTGGTGCGACGCGCTGACCAGCAGCGGTTATTGGAATAATTTTTGAAACGGTGCGGCTTCCTTCTTCAAAGAGCCGGCGAACGATTTCGGTGAAGTCATCCAGGCTTCCGGGATCTATTGCGCTCAGATTCGCAAAACGATTTTCCCGTTGTAGTGCTCAGCGAGCGCCCGATGCGCCTCGGCCGCCTGTTCGAGCGGAAAAACATGTGCTATATGGACCTCAAAAGGGGCCCTGCCGACCAGGCCATCGAATCGTTCTAAAAGCTCATGATCAGGCTCGCCGTTGAAGTTGATTACGTCGACACCAAAACGCCCTCCGGGTTCCGGTCGGACGCCGGTCGGGTACGCGACTCTGCCGCCCTCTCGAATCGCATCCACAGCATCCTGCGCGGCATTGCCGCCGGTCGTAATTAAGGCGGTGTCCGGACCTTGCGGCGCGAATTTGCGGGCGGCGGCCTTCACGTCGTCTTTGTATCCATCTATGACGGCGTCCGCGCCCAATCGCCGGGCCAGGTCGACCCCCGTTTCGCCTCCAGCTATCGCGAAGACGCGCGCACCCATTCGCGTGGCAAGTTGGATCGCCAGATGTCCTATGCCTCCGCTCGCGCCATGAATCAAAAGTGATTCTCCCGGTTTTAGTTTTAATACATCGTCCAGACCGCGCAGCGCGGTGAGACCGACGCCGGCCATTGCGCTCGCCTGCATGGCGCTCAATTGATCCGGCACGCGGCAGGCGAGTTCCGCCCTGACCGCGACGAACTCGGCGTAAAACCCGCCTTTCGGATTTAAGAATCCAGCGGCGTACACGCAATCGCCGATTTTGATATCACTAACGCGTTCGCCGGCGGCGACTACGATGCCGGCCCCTTCAGAGCCCGGGATGTACGGAAACGATGGAGTCGTGCCCTGCATTGCCGCGTATCCGCCTTCGCGCTCTAATGCATCCCAGGATCCCACTCCCGCGAATTCGATCTTGATCAGGATTTCATCTGAAGCTACGCGGGGCACCGGCATTGTTTGCAGTCTGATTTCTTCCGGGGCGCCGAATTGGCTGAGCGCCGCCGCCTTCATTGTGTTTTGTAATGGTTGCGGCATAACGAGTTTCCGATCAGCGGCGATTGTTCGCGCTGGTCGTCAGACAGTATCGCGTACTTCGGCGTCGCCTCCTGTCATATATACAGCGGCCACCGGGCGCGTGCGACCCTTTCGCGCGAATCGTAACAAAGTCGCGGCGAAAGCTCTTTACGTAAGTGCTCGATCGCTCTCGATAGGCCATGGGCTGGAGGCGAAGTATCGGCGGTGTTGCACTTGCTTTCGTCATTATCTCTGGTTGCTTGTTGGCCCACTGTGTGCGGCCCTATTGCGCGCCCGAGGACCCCACCTGTTATCCGCCGGCGATGTATCTGTACCTGGCCCCGGCCTGTCTGCTGAGTCGCGATCAGGTGATCCTGCCCGAGAACGCGATTCGCGTTCAATCCGAACTCCTGGCTCAGGCCGGATTGGGTTCTGGCGGCGTCGCCAGCGTTACTGGATTCGCGTCAGGGCAGACGGGCGGCAGCAAGTGGGCCGGCGCAGTGCTCGCACCGAATGGCCTGATCTATGGTATCCCGGGCAATAATGACAATGTCCTGGTGATCGATCCCAATACGAATACCGCCAGTACTTTCGCTTCCGGCCAGACTGGGGGGACCAAGTACGTCGGCGGCGTCCTCGCACCGAACGGTTTGATCTACGCGATTCCGGCTTCCAATAATAACGTCCTGGTGATCGATCCGAATACGAACACAGCCAGCAGCTTCCCGTCGGGACTAACCGGCGGGTTCAAGTGGTCGGGCGGGGTGCTGGCGCCGAACGGATTGATCTACGCGTTGCCGGACAATAACCAGAATATACTGGTGATCGATCCAAATACAAACACAGCGACCAATTTCCCCTCGGGCCAGATTAGTGCTTCCAAATGGTCCAGGGGCGTGCTCGCTTCGAACGGACTAATCTACGGTATCCCCCGGGACAACGGCAATGTGCTCGTGATCTACCCGAATACGAATACCACCGGCTTTATCTCTTCGGGGCAAACGGGCGCCGGCAAATGGAGCGGCGGCGTACTCGCGCCCAACGGAAAGATCTACGGGATACCGGACAACAACGACAATGTGCTGGTGATCGATCCGGCCACGGATTCCGCGACTGTTTTCGCATCGGGCCAGACCGGAACCAACAAGTGGAACGGCGGAACGCTGGCCCCCAATGGTCTGATTTACGCTATGCCCAAAGACAACACAAACGTGCTGGTGATCGATCCGAATACGAGTACCGCAACCACGCTCGTGTCCGGCCAGTCGGGAACGAACCTGTACCTTGGCGGTACCCTCGCTTCGAACGGACTGATCTACGGAATTCCCAGGACTGGCGACAACGTGCTCCTGATCAATCCGCGAAGCAACGGCGGCTGGTGCGATTCGCTGACTATGAGCGCCTACTGGAATAAACCATAAACATTGCGCCCACTGGCAATCGAAGCGTTTACCGTTTACCAGCCCGCCCTGCACTTGAAGATCTCCGCCGCTTGTGCACTCAAAGAAGGGGCGCCCCAGTTGATAGAAGTCGCTGCGCCGAAAACTCCACTCGACTGGCTCGAATTACGTGGAGCGGAACTTCGTTTGCGGCCATGGCTCCCAGAGTCGAGATATCGAGAGCAATGGTCCCTGTGGCCGCGGGCGTTTGCAGGCTTGCCGCCTCGATCGCCGCGTGCAGATTCGTTACCAGCTCGGCTCCCCGGGTTGGATCCAGCGTCTGCGGCATCGCGAAAAGCAAGGGCGCCTGCAGCGCAAGTGGGGAGTCGGGGCCGTCGTTGCGCGACGCGGTTGCATAGCGAAGGCTGGCCGCCACCTGGATCTGAATAACATTATTGGTACTCAGATCCACCGAAAGTGCGCTTAGATCCTGTAGAAAGCTTTGAATCACCTCGCCGATGTCCGTGCTCGGGTACCATTCATCCAATTGAATCGGTTCCGCAAACTCTATAAATGGAGTGGTCGGTGTATGAAATTGAATGGCAGGCGATGAGTAATTTAGTAAGGGGTTAAGTGGAGTCGCGATGTTCTCTAAGAGCGCATAGTTGCGAATGGCCTGCAACGTCCAGCTGCCGTTCAACATGTCGCTGGCGAAGAATTCACCGATAACCAGGTGGCGTAACGGGTTGGCGCTGGCGTTGCTCGCGGTGGCCGGAGTGCCGTCAGCTTGTGTGAACAAGAAGCTATAGGGATTCGCCGATTGCTGTTGTGCAATCAGGCCTTCGATTTGAAATTCGACGCGAGAGACAAAATCCGCGGGCGTACATTCGGGTGCGGGAATTTTCGCTTCGTATTGATTTCCCTGGGTGCCGTCGGGGCCTTCCTGAATGCGCGCTGTTGCCTGCAGCGTCGGGGGAGCCGACGATGGCGGATTGTCGAGTCGCGCGTTATCTGAGACGAATTGAAATGCGCCCTGTAACGCTTGAAAGGCCGTTGCGTAATTAGCGTTATTGGCCAGGCCCTGGAAAATTTTCGGCGCGGCTGCCTGCCACAACACCAGGCTATCGATTAGATCGGTTGCTGCGTCGGTAGAGCGAAGGATGGATTCCGGTTTTGTATTGAAGGTCGCGGTGGCGGTTAGCTGATCGTGAATGGTTGGCTGAAAACTATAGCCGAGTGCGAGGCTTACCGTTTGCAGTTCTTTCGCATTTTGGGGCGCGGCATAAGAGGCGAGGAATCTCTGATCGCGTAAATGCGGGGAGGCTGGAAACGCGCGCAGCGGCAGAGCGATCTGCTGTGCATTCTGGACTTCTATGGCCTGGGGCGGTAGTACGAAACTTGCCCATACTCCCACGTCGTACGTGCGCTGAATTCCGTCGTACAGATCTATCTGAACCTGATTATTCGATGCAGGAATCAGCTGAACGGAGCTTACGAGATAATGATCCGGCATCGATATTCTATCAACGTTTGCGGAGTCCCGGGTGCGGGCACCCAGCGCGACTCTAATCGGCTCTCCATCTGCGACCGGAATCGAAAACGGTGTAAAGGCGGCGCGATCTTCAGCTCCTGGGGGCTGCGCTCGCATCGCAGGTGACCGGGTCAAATTGCCGTACAGGCGGACCTGCCCGGAAATATTGGCCCCCTGGCCCGCCCGGGTGGTCAGTACCGCGATCGCGTCGTATTTCGCATAGCCGGAGAGGGCTTTTTCGATTTCGCTGTTCAGGAAAGTCGTGGCTGTTTCGGAGTTTCCCGCGTCGCCGCAAATCGGAACGATTAATTGCGAAAGCGCCTTCGCGAGCGTTTGTTTCGAGACAAGCAGCGCGGCGATATTGGTGTCGCCGCCGCCGTTCGCGCAGGCACCAACCAGTGGAGCCGGTTGCAGAAAGGCGTCCATTGCTGCGAGCATTTGATCCAGCGCCGATTCTGGATCGAAATTTGAGACCGCTTGAATTGTGGCGGGGAGCTGGTAGTCAGCGGGCAGCGCCTGATTGAAACTCTGAACCGTATCGACGGATATGCTTCGATTGATAAGTGTGCCTGAAAGCGCCCGGGGCGCGTATCCGAGAGGCGGTGGCGTGTCCGCGAGATTCTGTACATCGCCCGGGTCAGTCCTTTGCGCGTGAGATTCCATACTTTCGCCGTAAATCTTCGGTTTGATTGCCTCGTATCGGAATAAATACACCGGAGTGCTTTCGCCGGAGATTTCGCCCGCCAGCAAGATTTTATATCCCGGCCCCGAATTGTCGCCGCCGAGGGCCGCTTCGAAGTCCGCCGCAAAATCTCGATAGCTGGCAATGCTCGCCTGCGCCGCGTGGCGCGGTGCAATGGCGATCGTGCTCTGCATCACGTTTTCGGCGACCGCCGGCGCGGCCTGCCCTTCGCGATCCAATCGCAGCTCGGCGCTCAGTGTTAGCCACGTGGCCCGATCGTACTCGCTGGAGTTTGTATCGGGCAGGCTAAAAACTAAAGGTGTCAGTTTCGGCCGGCGTTGCACCGGACCCTGGTAAGCGAAAACTATGCGGCGAATATTCTCGCGCAGAATTTCTACTGGCGTTCGATCACCGACTATGGCTGTCGCGTCCAGCGGACTGGTCAGAAATGAGAGCCGTAGGGATAGATCAACATCGCTCAGCTGGTGATAGACCAGGCACAATCGCTCCAGACTGCGCAATAGCCGGCGCTTGCCCGCCGCGTCGTAGGGTCGCTTGAGGTCCCAGTCCTGGTGGACTGTCAGCTGTGCCGCTTCCGGAGTTCCTCCGACTGTATAGCTCGTTTTAAGCCCGGGCCATTCGTTCAGATTCAAGAGCCGGTCGCTGAAACCAATGTGCGCTGTCGCCTGGAACGAATCGCGTAGCGCCAGGTCTCCGAATACGTCCACGTAGTTGCACTCGAAATTGACTTCCGCCGCGTTAAACTGATATGGGTTCGATTTCTCCTCGAGCAACTCCAGCAAATGCAGAAACTCAAGTGGACCTGCGGCGCCGCCCGCTTCTTTTGAGGACCATGACCAATGGATCGCATCGTTACCGTAGACGACGTTCAATAAGTCGCCGGTCCAGCGAAAATAGTTCGGCGGAGTGCCCGAAGGCTGAGGACCGTCGCACGGCGCGTACTTCAGGGGGCCTACTATGCTCGCGTCGTCTCGCGCGATCGGGAATTCGATTTCGCCGTTGATCGATCGGACGCGGATCGTAAGCATACTGAACAGGTCATGCATCGTGGAGTTGTAGCCGCTCAGCTCCTGAGTCGGGATTTGCATACTCAAGCCCGCGAATCCGGGCGGAAGGTTCGATCGAGGATGCGCGGCGTCCCAGGAGGTGGAAGAGACGACCGTGCCCGCGTCATTTGCGATCTTCGAGCCGGCAGGGAAATAGAGCGCGTTTACGAATTGCCAGGAGTCCGCCCGCGCGTCGGGCGCGTTCGTGGGAACCAGTTCGACAATTAGAGAGACGCGCCCGGCGCCGCTTTCGTCGAAGATGCGATCGGGCAGGCCTGTCGACTGAGCGGACTGATAATATAAAAACGCGCCGCCGGTGTTGGTCAGTGCCGAGCTCAGTAGACGTCCCAGATCGAAGAGTGCCGCCTGTCCAGCGGTCGCGTGCAAGCCGCTCGTGTCCGGCACTTCGTCCGTCGACAGATTCGTCTGCAGGATGGAAACGGTGGTTTCCGGATCGGCGAAATTTGCGCGGACCAGACGACGAGCCGCGGATCGAACTACTCCGACGGGCGTTGCCTGTTCTTCTTCAGAATCGGCGTATGCCAGATTTAGTCCGGCGATTGAGAAAAATGAGCTACTCTGCGTATCGCGTTGATCCTGATAAAGCCGGAGCAGACGCTGCTGGTTTTCGCGGCTCATATTATCGATGCGATAAACGAACTGGATTGCCTGGCCGGTTTCGTCCAGGACCTGCTGGATACCGAACTCGATCGCTACAGACCACTGATAGGGCTGATCGGTCTGCTGGCCCTCTACCTCAACGATCCAGTCCGTAAACGTATCGCGCTTGAGTGCGTTTTGCAGATCGCGCGAGAACAAACGGAGGGTTTCGCCGTCGGAAGTGCTCAGGCCTTTCTGCAGCGCGAAGGCGGTGCTCGCGCTCTGACAGTATTGATACGAGTCGCTCAAATCGGGCAGCAAAGTCGTGGAAGCCGATGTCTTCGTGGCCGCGATATCCTTCGGCTGTCGGACTCCGTTCGTCTCGTCCAGTGTGACGGGAATGATCTGCTTGCCGTGGAATTTCCAGATCGGATCCGGAGCATATATGGTCAAACCCAGCGTCGCACTTCCCAGCTGGTCGGCCGGCGGCAATTCGATAGGTACTATCTGCCCGGTCGCCTGGCTCAGAGGCACCTCTCCCGAGTCGGTCGTGACTCGCGTTGCATGCAGGAGGAAGCGGCTCAGCTGACCGGTAACAGAATTGATGGGATAATTGCCTTTCGAATCGGCCTGTTGCAGCAACCCGAATATTTCCGTGATGGACATCTTTTTCGGACGATCCGTACCGAACTGCGCGATCATTTCCTTGATCGTGGTTCTGGCGACCAGCACCAGATAGTCGTAGAGAGTCTGTCGTGACGCGTCCGCCAGGGTATTTTCGCGCAGCGAACGCGTGGGGCCCGCCGTGTTTTGTTCTTCGCCCGCGTTCAGAGTGGAAGTCAGGGTCAGACCCGGAAACCAGGGGAAAAACGCGAAGCTTGTATTCTGGCTCTGTTCGTTATCGTTATTGGCCGGCGCAAGCACGGGCTGGATATTCTCCGCGAAGAGAGCATGCACCGCGTTAAGATCGAAGAGCAAGTCTTCTTGAATGCGGCTCCAGTTCTGCAGGCGTTCTTGCACCGCTTGCAAATAGGCGGCGTTCACCTGGAACGAAGCGTAGAAATCATCGCCAGGCCGTACGAATGGATCCTCCAGCCGGAACGCGAAGAGAAACCAGACGGTGACCAGCTTCACCAGATCGATAAAATTCGCTTCGCTGTCGTGGAGCCGGGTTGTGGCCGGCGAGAGTACGGGGCAGGGCGCCAGAAGCTGAACGCAGTACAACCAGCCCGTGGTGCTGCCGGCGATATTCGTATCGCAGGGAATATTCGCTTCGTTTTTGCCGGAGGTCAGAACCGGTGTCGCATAGAGTTCGAGTCCAAGGGGGTTAATCGGTAGCGGACGAAAGATCGGAACTGTCAGCGTTTCCAGCCAGGGCAGCCTGTTCTGATGCGGCGCGTATTGCGTCGCGTATCCATCGCCCGCCTCCGCGATGGGAGGCAGCGCCGGATCCCTCTGAACGAGATAAGGATTCCAGGGAGCGTTCGTGTCCGGCGCGGTGAGGGTCGCGGTCATATCGATAGAACCGGAAAAACTCGCATGGACCGTGACATCAAATAGCCCCAGGTCAACCCTCAACGTTATGTCCACGTCTATATCCGCGTGGGCTTTGATTACGATATCCGCGTAGGCTTCTGCTTGAACTGCCACGCTGACGTTCACGTTCACGTGCACCCGCGCCGAGATGATGACTGCATCGATGCTGCCGTCGAGGGCGCCGCTTATTCCGACCAGGGCGGATACGTTGTAGTACTCACCGGAGTTATCGCCTCCGCCGTCGAGGGCGGTAAAATGCGCGAACACGCCCTGCAGCACGCCTTCAATCACGGCCCGGACGTCGGCGGAGAGGGGACCTGAAGAAAAGCCCTCGTAGTAGCCGAGCTGCAGTCCAAAACCGAATTCAGTGATCGTTCCGAAGTCGGCCCTGGTCTGATCGATTTTGGGTACGTCGGACGAGGTGAATTGGGACAGGCGCGCGAAGAATACGCCGCCGCTGCCCGTATAGGGCGGGGCGGAAATCGAAACTGATTTCGAGAAATCACCGTTGTACGGAAAGCCGACGTCAATGCTGAATTCGCCGTCGGTGTAAATCTCTACGGCGATCGACGGCAAATGTACCTGAAACGGACCATAGTCGATATCGCGCGCTTTCGCCGGTAAAGTGAGGTCCGCCCGGTACAGGCCCAGCGATTGCGATACCTGTGTGTATAGAATTTCGGCGCTCAAACCCGCGAGGGCAGCCAGGTATTTATTCGGTCGGGCGTCCGGTCCGGTGGGCGACGGCCCCACGTTTAACTCGATTCCGTACAGACTGCCGGCCGGACTGCCGTCAGCGGCGAAATTCGCGTCGTTAAAGACGAGCTTGAGGTCGGCCTGATCCTGGAAGATCATATGCGCGCCCACTGCCCATCCTGCGGCGGGATCCGAGCGGTCGAGAGTGGGGTCCTGGATCAACGCGCTCATCGCCTGCATTACGCCTTCGATCGTATGGCTGGAGTCGTAAACGTCGATGTGCTGACCGATGGCGGCGAGTTGAATACGAAAGGCATGATGCGAATTGCCCGGCGCCGCGGGTGCAGTGTCCGGTTGCGTGGGATCCCAGTTCGTATTCAACCAGTCCGGTAGCGCGCCTTTATCAATATGAAAATCCGGTAGCATGCGAAAGCTACCGCTCTGACCATTTTGGCCTTTCGCGTACTCAAGGCTGATGCCGGTCAGCGTAAAAAAGAAGAGATCGATATTCAGACCTTCGATATTCAGACTGAAAACACCGTTCTTGAAATCGAGTTTTGCTGTAAGTTTGTCGAGATGAATTTCATCGAGGATCGATTGCCAGGGTTCCGGCAAGGTGACGTAAGGATTGCCTTCGATCGCGCCCAGCACGGAGCGTAACAGAACCGCGAAACTAATGGAGCTACCGTCGAGCTCCTTGCCATCGCTCGATGAAATGGAGATTGTAAGGTCGACGACCCGGTCGGATTGCGAGTATTCGCCGTCGAGCTTCAGTGTGCTGCCGTTTTGATCGTGCAGGGGGATCGCCGCGCTCAAATCCAGCACGGGATGTTTTCCGAAATTCAACGTGCCGGTGAAGACCACGCCGTCGATGTCCAGGATCATCGCGATGGTTCCGGACCAGGCGTCGTCCTGATTTTTGGCGGTGATAGTGGTGATCAGCGAGTCCGAATAGGAGTCAAGATCCCACTCAACTTCGAAGGCCGCCTGAATTTGAAAATCATCCCAGCTGCCGCTCCCGGCGTTCGGAACGCTCGGCGTGCGCTGTGTTGCGGAATGCGTCGTTTCGGAATCCGCCTGGTTTTTGGGATATTCGAGGGTAGCTGAACCGGCCAGCTGTAGGATCTCGATTTTATCCAGCGCTTCGGTAATAAAACCGCCCGGTACGTCCAGGCCGAAGGTTTCCGTTACGTCATGCACGGTTACGAACTGGCGATCGGGATGGCGCTGGACGAGCGCGGTCATGGTCGCTGATATATTCAGTCCGCCGGAAAATTTCCATTGAGAGCTGGCTGCGTCCTGCGAATAGACGAAACCCACGTCCAGTGCCAGGGCGGATCCGGTCTGCGTATTGTCGATTTGCAGCGTGGCCGACAGCGCTACGGTCCAGTACGCATCGGTGGTCCCGTTCGCGTCCCGGGTAATCGCGAAGCGCAGGGAGTCGAGCTCCAGTTCTATGTCGCCGAAGCCCAGCAGGGGGTACGGGGTCTCTCCGAGGTACTGGCGACCGTCGGCCGTCTGCAACGAACAGCTCGCCAGGGCGATTTCCGCGAAGAGATTGCCGCTGAGCGGCGAAAGCGCGAAGAATACTTCGGACAGATAGAGCGCGGGCTGCGAATCGCCGGAACCAGCGCGTGCGGCCGTAATCTGCGAATCGTTCCATTCGAAATCGAAGATCGATCCGAGATCGGCGAGCGCGATGGCCTTTGTATTCGGCGGCGCGCCGCCCGGATTCAGGCGGGCCGTTACTTCGATCTCCGGCAGATCTAAACTCAGATCGAGCGTGGGTGCATCTTCGTCGGCACCGAATATGAGGTCGCCGAAGAGCGTCAAATTCAAGCCGCCCCCGCTGCCCGGCCGCGGATCGAAATCGATTTGCAGCGCCGTCAGCGCCCCGCCCAGCTTCGGCGCGTCGCTCTGGAATTTCGCGTCGCCGAGCCCAATGCCGAAAATGATTCGATCCATCGTATAGACCGGCGGCGCGTCCGGGCTGCGCGAAACCAGAAAACGAAACGCGAGCTGTGTAACAGTAACATCGCCCGGAATAGAAATCGGACCCTTTTTAATGAAAGCGCCCAGACTGTCGGCGAACGAACCCTGGTCGAAGAGTACGGCCAGCTGATTGATATCCGCGCTCACCGGGTGTTGCGCATCGCCGAGGATCGTCAGCGTCTGCACGCTCATCCCGTCGTCCGTCAGCTGCGCGGCGATGCCGTCACTGGTAAATAGCGGCGCGGACGATCCGTTGTGCAGCCGATTTTGAATCGCCGTGAAGATCGCGCTGCCGAAGTCGTCTGCTTGCGTTAGATATTGCATGGTCTGGTGGGTTTACTGGAGATGAATGCGGACCGGTAAATGATCGGTGACGAACATGCGATAGAGCAGCGCGCCGACTGCGTTTACGTCGCTCTGAAGCATGTTCACCCGTGAATTCGGGTTGTAGACTCTATTGAACATTTGTCTGGGGGTTCGGGCTGTTCCTGTGTTGTCGGTTCGCTGCGTGTTATCAATTGCCTGGATCGTGTTTCTGGTCATTGTCAGAATGTTTCTGGCCGGGATGGCTGCTATAAAACGCATCAAGGCACTATTATTGTTTGCTATGTTGGTCCATGTAGCAGTTAAGTCGATGATCGTAGTTTCTGATTGATTCGGCGGATTTTGAACTGGCTTTACAACATACGCAAGATCCCGCAATCCCCGCCGAATCGCATGCACTCCGCCGAAATATGCGTTTCGGCTGGCTCCGTAGTCTACAGAAGTACCTCCGGGTACGGTGACGCCGGTGTAGCCCGGCTGTGCCATCTGTTGTGTCGCGAAGTTGTTAAAAAGTGTGTAATCGGATTGGTTATCATTCGTGTCGGCTGGCTTTTTCCCTAAGTTCAAATCCCCGGCAAAGAAAGAACGGTTTACGGTTGGGCAAACATTCAACGACGCCATAGCGATTCCGGATGCTTGAAAATTCGGCGGACTTTTTTCTGGCGCATGAAACACAACTCCGCTGGCATTGATGTTGTTTTGGGGGTCAGTAGCCTGTAGCATCACTGGTCTGCGCACTGCGCGCTCGGATAGTCCGGCTTTATTCCAGGCTTCAATGGGAATAAGTTGATTTCCCGCAAAAACATAGTCGCGAACTCTCGTACCTGGAGTACTGCTGGTTGGGGAGGGCAATGCTAAGTTCTCCGTGAGTGCATTTGCTCGAGCATCTCCCCGATATGGAGGGATTCCGTTTCCGTTATTAGCCAGCTGTAATTGGCGAACCGTTCGAACCACGGAGATCATTGTATTCCCGGCTTGTCGGCCGGTGTTCTGGTTGTTGTCCACGCCACCGGAGTCAGTATTGCCGGCCCAGGCCTGCAAGTAGCCCTGTCGATAGATTACAGCGTAGCCTTCACCGTGAGCGGTATCAATCCATCCGAGGTCGTTAAATTGCAGGTTATTCAGGTTGTACTGACCAAATCTGTTTATTGCTCCCTTTACCCAGTCAAAATGATAGTTAATGGCCTGGTTATTGTGGAATGCGCGTGCTTTGGCCTCGAACATTCGCGTTAGTCCAGGTAGGTCTTGAACTCCATTGCGGATTAGCTCTTGAACTACAATAACTTCTGGAGCGAAATTCAAGCTGTCTATGCTTAGCTCTAGTGTAAGTGTGCGAAGGTCGATATAATTGTTGTTGCCAGTTCCAAACGTCCGCAAATTCCACACCAGGATATCCATAGCATAGCCCTCCTTCAGGTCTTCGCCGCGTAGCCGCCGAACCAGGCGATGCGGCGCGTGCCGTCCTGCCCTGTAAAGCCGCCCAATACGACGTCAGTCGTGCCGGCCGGCGGGAAGCTGTGCGAAAGCACGCTCAGGCCGAAATCCTGGAGCGCGATCGTATAATTCATTACATTGTGCGCGTCAGTGGTAGGCAGAATTCGCGCGCCGCCGAAACCGAGTTTCAAGACGTTATTGATGGTCGTGCCGGTGGCTATACCGCCGGGCCCCAGCAATCGGAAAAACAGCTGCGGCGTGCGGTCGTCGTCGTTCGGGTGGGCTTCGGCCTGCACCTGATCCAGGCTGGCCCAGCGAATCAATAACTGGGCGGAAAGCAGGTCGGAAGATTCGCCGTCGCCGAGATGCAGGTCGAGTACGAGCGCGTACCAGTTCGCCGCGCTGATTTGATTCGCAGCTTCGCCTTTCGCGCCGATCTGCACGGGCAACCAGCCGCTGAACGGTAGATTCGTATTCGCGTCGCCGGTAAAAAACGAATTCACGGTAAGCGGCAGCTGCGCGACCATACTTCCTGTGCGATACAGGTGCGCATTGCGAGCCAGGTCCGCCGCCGGCGTTTCGTTGTTCGGAATCGCCTGTTCCGCACCGGGTTGAATGACCAGATTTGTCAGGCTGATGGCGACCGTCGGTGGCGGTCCCGGCTGAATGTCGATTTCAAGGCCGGTGTAGTTTACGGCGGCGTAGGAAAGCAAATCCACCTGTCCCGGATTCAGCGTAAGATAGCCGTCCAGAAGCAGGCTCAGCTTTTTCGCGTTGATATCGTAGCTTCCGACGGCATTGGTAATCGCTCCGGCCGTCAGCATCGGGCTGTTCACAGGAAAGGCGCCTGCGAATCCCGGGGCCAGCGCGACGCGATACTGCGGATCGTTTCCCGCGTTTCCAGTGGCGGTAACTTCGAAGAGCAGGGCCGCAGGAGAGGCGGAGTCCGTAACCGGATCGCCGAATAAAGTTTTCATCGTTAACAAATCGACGGCGAAAAAGGAATCGAGACGCGAGTTCTGAAAACCCGCCGCGAGATTCACCAATCTCCAATCGAACTCCGAATTTAATTCTATGACCGGCGGCGTCGCCGGCAGGACGCCAGGAACGGAGCCGGGTTGACTATAGAGCACTGCGCCGAAAGCCGAGCCGTCGAGCGGCGTGGGTTTCGTATCGCCTGCCTGCAGCGGCGTAATCCGGTGAACAATATGATGCGCGACGAGCGAATCGACCGAACCCGCGATAAAAGTTTGTACGGCATCGGAGCACTGATCGATTGTAACCGGCACCTGCAGGAGAATGACGCCGTTCCAATCGGGGTCGTCGAGTATAGCCACGAGCGATGCCAGGCAGTCGACGCCTGAATTGTACAGGGACTTCGCGGTATCGAAGTACTGGCTCAACCACTGCGCGAGATCGGAAGCCTGTAAACTTGTGTTGTTGAAATCGCTGTAACCGCTCCACGCCTCCGGGTGCGCAACGAGCTGCGCCAGAGAACCCCGGGCGCCCTTTAAGATCATCACCGTATCGTCCGCATCGGGTAAAGCGGCGGGACCCGGCCCGCCTGTGAAAGTGGAATTCCCCGTAAAGCTCCATCCGCTGAAGCAGCCATTCGCCTGAATCGTAAACCCTGTCGGCGGGCGCGTAATCACGCAGAATTGATGGTCGGCGAAGAGGCTGGCCGGCAATTGCGAACTGTTGTTGGTTTGAAGGGCGAGCTGCAGCCCTGCGTCGGCCTGCATTTGCGAGAATATGAACTGGTTTAGTCGCGCTCCAGAGTCGGCGACTGTACCAATAAAGCCGGTCGGCGTTACGAGATACGTATGCTGTCGGTCGGGTGCCGTATCGGGAAGACCGGCCAGGGCCGCCTGTCGCGCGGGCGCGATGCTGGTCGCTTCCAGATCCGCGAAATCCCCGAGATACTTTCCGATCAACCCGTTCGGATCCGCAACGACTCCCGCATATGGAAGCAATGGAATGGATCGAGGCTGGCTCGAATAATCCAGTCCAAAAAGCTGTGGATCGTTTTTGAGAAATATGGGGTTTGCCGTGTCCCAGTCGTAGAAGGTGTTGCGAGTCGGCTGGTAATAATACGTTACCGTTTTGGGCGGCGAGAATTGCGCAGTGCCGAAGCAAGATTTCAGATCGCAGTCCGGAGCGATTTGAAAAGCCCATCCGGAGGGGGAACCTGAATCGCCAGTTGGTCGAGCGGTGAGTTTTAACGCTGTGTTTGGAGTTCCAAAGTCGATTGTCATGCCCGCTGTTTCGAGCGCGAAGTACTCCCTTGCGGATAATCCTCCTACAATTTCGAGCGTGTCTCCGTTCATTGGGGCGATTGCGAACTGGCCCGCGGGCGAAAGTACGAAGCGATCGGATTCCGTGGCGCTCAACTGGAGTTCAGATGCGGTCGGGCCCGGGGCGTAAGCCAGCTTGACGGGGGCTCCGCCGCGGGTCGAATAACAGGAATCCCCGGACCAGCTCGCGGCGACGGCGATTCCGAGTTGCCAGTCCTCAGGAAACGACGGGCTGATTCGAAAGGATTCACTGGTAATCGCCGTTCCGAGCAGACCTTCGCGGGCATTCTCCGTCAGGAACGGCAGTAGCAGCCCCTGCGGCGGCGCGGGTTCCGCCACCCGGGGTGAAATCGAAACCGGGAAGCCGATATCAAACAGGTCCAGATCGTTTATCGTCGGGTCTTCCAGAGCGATCTGTCCGGCGCCGGCATTTGCCGTGCCGGCGCCGTAACCGATCTTCAGAAGCGAAGAGGAGAAATAGTGGCCGTCGGCATTCAGTTCAGAGGCGAACAGGAAGGGGTTGTCCGGGGCCAGGAAATGGAGCTCGCCTTCCGTGGATAGATCGACAGCCCCCGTCGCGGTCGGCTGAATCGCCAGATTTTGCCCATTAACTACAGAAAAGATCACATTTGTGCCGAGTTGAAAGCCGATCGATGCCCCAAAATCGAGTGCCACCGATAGGGCGCCGTCGACTCCCGCCGGCCCCGCCAGCCGGCCCGGTAGTCCCTTCGTGAGTAAGGCGAAGCGAATCCAGGCGATTGTAAAGGATGGCAGACTCTGATCTGCGTTCTGGGAGACGGAGAGTTCCTGCAGAGAACGGAAGAGCGCGGACACGGCCGAAAACAACTCCTCTTCAGTCGGTTGCGCGTCCAGCAGAACCAGGCTGATCAGGCCGACCCCGCTGCGCTCCGCGTTCGCAACGTCCAAAAGCAGGGATTGAAGATCTGGATAACGCGAGGCTGCAATGATGGACTCTGCGGAGTACGCTTGCAGGTAAACACAGGTCGATTTCGAAGGTGCACCGCTTTCCGCAGTGTAGAGAAATCCGGCGGAATCTTTGTAGACTAAATCGAAGACGGGCAACTCGGTAACTTCCTTTTAGTGTACAGTAATATTCTTTCAGGTTTAAAGCCTGTACGCTATTCCTCGCGGCGCATATTGCTCGCTCTTCAAGATTGTTCCAGCAAAATTTCTTTTTTTGCTGCGTTTCGGTTCGGAAGGAGCTTAAGTTTGAATAGTTAGAAGTTGTTCGGGCAGGCTTGCCCGTGGAAAGATGGATTGTGGATATGTTTTGCGCCGTCCCGAAGCGTTTAGCGTTTAGCGTTTAGCGTTTACCAGCCCGCCCGGGCGTCCTGCACCTGAAGGTCTCCGCGGCGCTGCGCGTAAAGATCCTGAAATTTCTGATTCGGTCGCGTGCCCTCCGCGTCCTCCGAAAGCTCCGGGTGAATCCGATCGACGAAGTACATCTGCAGGCGGCCGCGGTTCTTAACTTCGATTTCTCCGCGGCTTGCGCACTCGAAGAAGGGGCGCACCAGCTGATAGGTGTTTTCGGAAATATTGATACGCCCGCCTTCTCCGTTGGATTCCATGCGCGACGCCACGTTGACCGCGTCGCCCCAGATATCGTACGCGAATTTATTTTTACCGATGACGCCGGCCATGACCGGACCGGTATGAATGCCGACGCGGATCTGCCAGAAATCCTCGTCGTTCGCCGCGAGTCGCAGGCTGCGCACCTGCTGCATAAAGGCCTGAAATTCTAAGGCCGCCAGACAAACATCGACGGGATGCGTGGCGTTCGATTGCGGCAGGCCGCCGCCGCACATATAGGCGTCGCCGATGGTCTTGAGTTTTTCCAGGCCGAAACGTTCGCAGATTTCGTCGAATTGTTCGAAGACCGCGTCCAGCTCGCCGACCAGAACCTCCGGCGACATTTCCGAGGCGTAGCGTGTAAAGCCGCGAATGTCGGTGAACATTACGGAAACCGATTCATATAGCGTCGGTTCGACGTGGCCCGTCGCCTTTAGTTCTTTCGCGACAGGCTGCGGCAAAATATTCAGGAGCAGGCGATCGGATTCTTCGCGTTCTTTATCGACTTCCTTCAGCAAGGAAAGGGTCCGCAACGCGCCGGCGATCTGCTCGCAGTAGCGACTAATGCGCTCGATATCCGCCTTTGTGAGCGTGAGCTTATCGTAGGCGGCGATGCAGAATACGCCGATCACTTCCTGCTCAATCATCATTGGTACGTGAAGAAAAGCGCGGAATCCGAATTTATCGACCACTTCCTGATCGAAAGGCGCCAGCGCGTCGGTGCGTTGCGGAATATGCGGCAGGTACAGCGGCTTTTTGCGACGGACGGTCGCGGGGAGAATTCCCGATTCTTTACGCAGCGGCACTCGCAGGTTTTCGGTGAATTCGCGGGCGGCCGCATTGGCGCCGAAGGTGCTCACGCTGACCAGGTTTTCGCGGTTCTGATCGGTCGCCAGAATCCAGACCGTGTCGAATTCGTAGTGCTGCCGCAGAAAGCGATGGATTCGTTTCAGAACTTCCGCCGGATCGGCCGATTCGTTGATCAGGCGGCTGAATTCGTTCAATCGCTCGACCTCGGTCCGGGCGGCTTCCAGCTCCGTATAGCTGCGATCCAGCTGCGCTGCCAGCGGCCGGGTCAAAAGAAAGGTGACCATGTATCCGAAGAGCATCAGGGGCGCGCCGGCCAGCGCCGTGAACATCGCGCGGTCCGCCAGAGAGCTATCCGTGGGCAAAGATCGAAATGAAAAGTACAGGAACGCGGGCATGACCAGCAGGACGATCAGCGAAATGCGGTTCCCGATCCTGACAGCCTGGGATTCGCGGGCCACGCCGCCGTGAGCGAGCACGGCGTAAGCGAGCATCGCCGTCGGCAAAATTACGAGATTGCCGAGGGGATAAAAGGCGATGCCCTGGGTCGACGGTAGATTGCCGAGCATCAGCATCGCATTGAGAATCACGGAAAGCACGATCCAGCTGCCGAGCGGGCTTGAGGCCTTCCGGCGCACGCGCAACCACCGCACAGTCACGCCCGCGGTCGCCACGAATCCCATCGCGCCGAAGACCTGTATCACGGGACCGCCCGCTCCGATATTCCCCCAGTCATACGAATAATACCCGACGAACAAAAACGGCGAAAGCGCGAGTACGCTGACTCCGACCGATATCGCGTCGATCAGGAAGGCGTAGCGGGGCAAATCCTCGTTCATGGCGCGAAAGGCGAAGCGAAACTGGACGGCGGGCGCGAGGCCGAAGAGGATATAACACATCTGCTCCAGGCGATGCGAAACGAGCGGATCCAGTCCGAGCGAACGAATCACCACCGCGAGCATCAAAAAACCGGTCAGGTACAGCGAGAGCGATCCCATCTGATTGATGCGGGCGCCCGGGTTCGCGCCGCCGACGAGAATGCCCAGAGTGAAGACGGCGATCAGCGAGCCGAAGGTGATCAGCAAGTACGGCTTCCAGTTTGTGCCGGCGAGATGTTCGGGGGACAAAAAGAATTCCACCGACACCGCGAGCGTGAGGAAGGTGATTCCCAGAAGCAGGTTCAGTGAATAGAAGAGGCCGTTGCGTTTAAAGAGTAGATCGCTCAGATTCAAGAAGTCGTCGCGAAACACGGCGTAGGCCATCAGAATCAAAGGCACGAAACCGAAATTGCCCAGCGGATACAGCGGGATGCCCAGCAGGGCCGGGAGATTGCTCTGGATCGAGGTGATTAACAACGCCAGGTTGATGATGATCATCCGGTTCTTGCGATATTCTTCTGGATGCCTGCGGCGATGAAGCCAGAAGGCTGCGTAGCCGGCGAAGCCGACCAGAGCGCCGAAGACGGCCCAGACTTTTACATAGGGGGAAACGCGCGGGATCTGTCCGAAGGGATAGACCAGCCATTGATCTACGAAGGCGAAATTCTGCAGCACGCCCGCCATACCCACGGCGAAGGTGATCCAGGTGCCGGCGATGACGAAACGCAGCCAGCGTATGCGTCGAAACGTCAGCTCGTAGGTGACGTGCGCCATGCCCGGCGCGAACAGCATCAACGCGGGATAGCACAGAGTGCTGAGAAAGATCAACAGCTCCCGGTCCAATACGAATGCGCGAAAGGCCTGCACTAATCCCAGAGCGGCGAAACCCAGAACGGTCAACCCGAAGCCGAAGAGCATGGGCCTCCGCGCCGGATCCCGCTGTGCGCCGATCAGCGCGAATACCAGCAAAATCAAACCGATTCCGAAACAGGCCAGTCCCGGTACGCCGTACGGCAGCTGGTGCCAGAAATACTCGATCGGCCCGGGATTCGCGGAAAGGGTCGGGTAGGATTGCATCTCGCGCATGATGGGTGAAATCTGATGAGTTTACGGGCGCAAACAAGAACAATCGAGTCACAATGCCCCCCGAAATAGGGGGTTCTGGCGGGATGATTTCAGTGATCCGGGCGCTCGAGCCTGGCCCGCATATCCAGAAAACCAGTATTCGGAACCAGGCCCGCCTGTTCGACCGAGAGCTCCGGGCGAATGCCGTTCACGAAATACATTTCAACGCTTCCTTTGTTTTTGGCCTCCACCGGGCCACGCGATTCGCACGCAAAGAAAGCGTGCACCAGTTCATAAGTCGCTCCCGTGATATTGATGCGACCGACGGTGCCGGAGGATTCCGCCCGGCTGGCAGTGTTCACGGTATCGCCCCATACGTCGTAGGCGAATTTCTTTTCGCCGATCACACCGGCTACCAGCGGTCCGGAATGGATGCCGAGCCGCAGTTCCCAGTAGGGAAGATTTTGATCGGCCTTGATGGCTTTCATCTGGTTCATAAAGGCCTGGATTTCCATGGCGGCGAGTACACAGTCGACGGCGTGGCTTCGATTGGGAGTCGGAATGCCGCCGGCGCACATAAAAGCGTCGCCGATGGTCTTCAGCTTCTCCAGGCCGTTGCGTTCGACCACCGCGTCGAAATAACTGAAGCAGCGATCCAGCTCGGCCACTAATTCTTCCGGCGACATCTCCTCGGCGATTTTCGTAAAACCTTTAAAGTCGGTGAACATGACCGAAGTCGATTCGTAGTGTACGGGGCGTACGGCTTTGTGAGTCTTGAGTTCCGCGGCGACCTGTTCCGGCAGGATATTCAGCAGCAGCGCGTCGGAACGTTTGCGTTCTTCGGCGATCGTGCGTTTATCGCGCCTGGAACCGCGCAGCAGAGAACCCGTCTTTGACGTATGCTTGCGGATTTCGCGCGAGGTCCAACCGACCCACCAGCTATAGAACAGTACCAAGAGACAGGTAATGAAATCGATCAGCTTCGGGAAGGCCCAGTCGTTGAAATATAAAGCGGCGAGAAGATAGAGCCCGGAGAAAGCAATGCCGCCGGGAACAAAAGGCGCCCCCTCGGCGCCCATCGGGACGAGCATTGCAGCCATCAGTACAATGATGGGGATGATGCTGTAAGCCGGTATCGTCGCCGCGAAATAAACCAGAATGGCGAAGTGCGGAGGGGCGATCACGAACAATAGCCATTTGAGCCATTTCCCTGCGCTCCAGCGGCCGGAAACGATCATTAGAGAGGCGTAATAGCCGGGGATGAGCAGCAGCGCAAACGCGACCAGCGCTCCCGGATGAAATCGAGCCGCTGCCCGGGGATCGAAAACAGAGATGAGCGCAAAGAGCGAGGGCAGAATCGCGATACCGCCGATCAGTTCGAGAAACCTGGGGTGTTTTGCGGCTTTGAAGAAGTGTCCTGATTTCAGGCGCATACTCATTCTTGCTATCGCGCCTGGAAGCGGTCAATGCATTTGCACGAGGGTGCGTTTCGCATATTTAAACAAAATCTGAGTTTGCGCCACCGTCCGGTACTCAATCCAGCTTGATCATCTGCAAAAAGCACGCCGCCGGCACCAGTGCGAGATTTCCGCCCGTATTCTGAAACACGGAAAGGTTCACGGTGTCGCCCGCGTTGAGCTGACGCATATGCAGCAGATTCAGAGTGCCGCTGCCGACAGCGCCGCTGTTTCTGGTTTCGCGCGTTACGGGGGCGGCGTTGATATTCAGCTCCACATCGCGGCGACCGAAATTGGAATTCGCGAACTGCACGTTCGCCACGATCAAATAGAGGCCGTTCTGCAGAATGGTCGCATTCGTCGAGTCCGTAACGACGTAGGCCGCGTCCGCGCGCAGCACTGCGCTCAGGTCCAGCGGAGTGCTGACGCCCGTCGTTACCGCGGGAATGCCGGCGGGCGCGCCGCGAAAGAGTATATTGCGAGCGGTCGGCGTACTGGTGTCCAGACGCGCGATCGCCATCGTCGTAAAATTCGCCAGCAAATTGAACGCGCCGCCGCCATTATGAAAATACCGCATCGAAACCGTGTCCCCCGCGTTGAGGCGATACACGGTGCTCACGTCCGCGGCTCCCTCGGCCGCGATGCCTGCGCTTCGTACGTCGCGCGCGACCGAAAGCGTTCCGTTCACGAAGAGCTCGACGCCGCGGCCGCTGGCGGTGCCGGTGGAGGCCAGCCGCGCGTTCGCGACGATCAGATACACACCGCTCTCCTGAATAAACAGTCGGTCCTGTTGCGCTGCGTTGAAATAACTGCCTGTGTCGTAATCCGCGGTCTGAAAGCTGGCAAGGGTCGGCACGTTATTCGGAATCGGTTGTGGCGCGGTCTTGCGAACTACCGCCGCCGATGCGACAGCCCGATTCATGCGCACCACTCCGAGATTCGTCGTTGGTTCGGCTGAGGTACTCAAAGCGGCGGCCGTAGTCTGCCGGGCCTGCAGATTGATCGCCGCTCCTTGCGGCAACTGACGTAATAGGCCGATGCTGTGCGCCGTAGGGGCGCTTACCACTCCGGGCGTCCGTTGCCCGCCTGCCACCAGGTTGGGGTCCAGGAACTGAATCGATCGACCGCCGGTGGCGGCGCCCTGGAAGTCCACGCCCCCGTTCAGGAGGTACACGTCCTGCGTGCGAATGCTCAGGTTATTCAATAAGAAGGAACCCGCAAACGCACCCGTCGCAAAGTCGGTCGTTTCGAATAACGGAGATGCGGTCTCCCCGCTCGCAAACGATTGCGGATTCGAACGGCTGACGCGGATGCCGCTGAACTCGGGGCTATCGGAGAGCGCGGCTCCAATGATCAGGCTCAGAACGAGATTGTCGCTGCTGTCCGAGAATTCGGCCAGGCACGCGGAGTGCAGCCCGATCGTGAAAATAATGCAGGTTAGTCGAAGCTTTCGTCGCATGAAACCAAAAAAGTCGCGCGTTGCTCTGCCGCTTCGTCATGCATCGGATGGACTCTGGTTTTTCACAAGAGATTATGCGCCGACTAACGGAAACATAACCGCTTCCGCGCTGCAAAACCAGCTTGCGCGATTGTCACTCATCCCGAATGTTCAGTTGCCCGAGCAACAGGGTTCTTCGCAATCCCTCCGCCACGTTACGCAGGGAGAGTGTGCCGCCGTTCTTCAAGACCAGCTGTCTCCAGTGAAAGAGCATTCCGATCCCGCTGGAATCGATAGACTCCAGACCGGAGAGGTCTACTATGATCATAGAGCCGGTTGCCTCAAGTAGCGGTCGCACGATTTGCGTGGCGTCCTGCGCGTTGTAGAGGTCCAGCGAACCCTCTATTTGAATGATCCGGCCGTCGCCTTCCAGGCCGACTTTTAGTTGCATAAGAGAGTGAGCACATAGTTCTCGCCATTCGGCGAGTCAACAGAAATCCAGCGGTCTTGCGCGGCCCGCTCCGGGAACCTGCAGGAAAATTCTCTGCGACAATAGCGCGACCGAAGAGTCATAATCCCTGGTTCATTCAGCGTCACATGTATTCCATCGGAAAATTCGCCAGCCTTTGCGGGCTCTCGATTAAGAACCTGCGCACGCTTGATCGCACAGGGCTTCTACGGCCGGCGGTTGTGGATCCAAAATCCGGTTATCGATACTATCATTCCTCCCAGCTCGGTCGCGCGGAATGGGTCGCGCAACTCAAAGCCTGCGGTCTGACTCCGGACGAAATCTGGCAGGTCCTTTCCTTCGATGTCCATGATACAAGGAGCGGCGATACGGAAGCCCTGCAGGCCATCTTCGAACGATCCGAAAGGGAGTGCCGCGCGCGATTGCAACAGATTGGCTCCGCGAAACGCAAGCTGATTGATGCTGGCCGCATCCAGGAGCCTGGTAGCACTGTTTCCATTGAGGTGAAATCCATACCGGCCTGCGACCTCTGCATTTCGCGGCGCTTTGGCGATTACGCCGAGATCGACGTGATGATCCATGAACTCCGGGAGTTTCTGCACTCCAGTGGGCTGACGGAAACGGGGGCGCCTATGCTCCTGTGGGGCGATCTATTCGAAATCGACCAGGAGCCGCAGATCGAGGTGGCCCTCCCATATCGGGGCCGGGCCGATGGCGTGCCTGAACTCTATCTGCGCCGTCTGCCGGCCGGAGAGGTGGCCTGCCTGGTCTCTGCCCGCCCCCGTGACGCTCTGGGATTGGACTACGAAAGCCTCTTCGACTGGTGTTTTTCGAACGAGTACCTCATCGTCGGTCCCATCCGGGCCCTGTTTCGGCAGGATCCAGTGCCTGGCAGTCCTGTGGCCCCGCTCACGGAGCTCCAGGTCCCGGTGGCCCGCGCCGATCGGTTGCCCGTCCCCGACCGTAATCCTCAAAATCTTTGAGGCAGTCACCCCCCGAGTCGACTCCCGGTACCCAAACTCTGCCCAGGGGTAGAGTTTGGGCGAATTTCTGCATTCCAGCGTCCGGTCCCGCTTGGCCGCAGCAACGCTCCAGCGAGAGCTTCGCGCCATATATAGATACTGGAGTGTAATGCAAATGAATGGTTTTCAGATTATGAGGACCCTCTTCGGTCCGACGCGGCATCGCGCAATCGACCGATCAGGTTTCCGCAAAAGGGCGCCCAACAGCAAGGCCTGGCCTGTCGCCGCCGTGGCTGTTGCTGGTATAAGCCTGGTTCTCGTTTCCGGTTTCCCCGGACTCACCGCCCAGGACTCCTCGTCTGAAGGGGCATGGGTAAACGGCGCATTCTCCGTTAATCGGACCGGCGCGGCGACTTATGAGCTGCCGATCCAGGTGGCCCCGGGCAACCAGGGCAATCATCCCGCATTGAAGTTGGTTTACAACAGCCAGAACACGGCGGCCGGTACGGCCGGTGTGGGTTGGTCCCTGGCTGGTCTATCGTCTATTCACCGTTGTGGGAAGCAGATCCGCCTGGACGGCGTCAGGTCCGGTGTTAAGCTTACGGATGAAGATCGACTTTGCCGGGACGGTGAACGAATGGTCGGCCTCGGAAAACCGTGGCCATCCTCCGATTCTGACTACTGGAACGACACGTACGCGACCGAAGTCGAAAACTGGAGCCGCATTGAACCGGCCATGGGTCGCTGCGGCGCCGGACCGTGCGGATTCATTGCGCGCGAAAAGAACGGCACTCAGGTAACCTACGGCGGATCTTCTGACGCGCGAGCATTTGACGTTGATGGAACCATCTCAGCCTGGCTGATGAGCGAAATTCGCGATCGCAACGGAAATGCGTTTACTGTGAATTATACTCTCAACGCGACTGGCATCCCTGTTCCGTCGATTATCGAGTACAACGGTCGGTCGGTCCGTTTCCTGTATTCGACGCTTAATGACCGCCGCGCGCGACAGTTCAGCTATCGATTCGGCAGGAAATATGTCGCCGACCAGGAACTTAGCCAAATTCATATCGCCACCGCCGAAGGCATTTTCAAGAAGTACTGGCTGAAGTACCGGACAAGCAAGAATTCAGGGCGCACGCTATTGACACGCATTGACGAATGCGACGGCACGGGACGATGTCTGGAACCGGTCACGTTCAGTTATGCGGACCCTGATATGTTCAACCACAAACCTGAGATGTTTCGCATTGTGACGCCTGCCGGGCCTGAATACCAGGACTGGTTGCGCGCGGATCCGGGTGCGAAAATCATTCCGGGCGATTTCAATGGCGACGGCAAAATGGACTTTATTCGGCAGGAGAAAGCCGGCCGTGATAACGATGATACTAACACCTTTAACGTCTATCTCTCCAGAGGCGACGGATACTTCGATATCGTCACGCCGTCGGGCCGGGAATATCAGATACTTCTGAAGTCGGATGCGGGGGCGAATATTATTCCGGGCGACTTCAATGGCGACGGCAAAACGGATTTCATCCGGCAGGAGAAGGGTGATTGGGACAACGACACCACTAACACCTTTAACGTCTATTTCTCCAGAGGCGATGGCTACTTCGACATCGTCGCTCCTGCCGGGCGTAAGTACCAGGACTGGTTACGCTCGGATCCGGGCGCGAATATTATTCCGGGCGATTTCAACGGCGACGGCAAAACGGACTTCGTCCGACAGGAGCGAGGCGGGCGTGATAACGATAACACTAACACCTTTAACGTCTATTTCTCCAGAGGCGATGGATATTTCGACATCGTCACGCCGTCGGGGTCTGAATATCAGAAGGACCTGAAGTGGGATGCCGGAGCAAAGATCATTCCGGGGGACTTCAACGGGGACGGCAGTACGGACTTTATTCGCCAGGAGCACGGCAAATGGGATGACGATGAGAGTAACACCTTCAATGTTTATTTCTCCAGAGGCGATGGCTACTTTGACATCGTCACACCGGCGGGTGAGGACTATCAGAAATATCTGAAATCGGATCGCGGAGCGAATATCATCCCGGGCGACTTCAACGGCGACGGTAAGCTGGACTTCATTCGCCAGGAGCACGGCAAATGGGATAACGACTTGAGCAGAAGCTTTCAGGTTTATTTCTCGAAAGGCGATGGCCACTTTGATATCGTTACGCCTTCGGATTCAATGTACCAGACTATGTTGCGCGCAGATCCGGGCGCATATATTATTCCGGGTGACTTCAACGGCGACGGCAAAACGGACTTTATTGCGCAACATCAGAACATCTGGGGCGAGCATACTGCGTTTAATTTTTTTATCTATTTCTCAAAAGGTAACGGCTACTTTGATATCTTCGGCCCTCGCGCGCCTGAGTTTGTGGCCCGGTTGGGCAAAACCCTGGGAGCGAATATCATCCCGGGGGACTTCAACGGGGACGGGGTTACGGACTGGCTTCGGCAGGAGCACGGCAAATGGGATGACGATACCGCTCATAATTTTGATGTCTATTTCGCGGGAGACCCGGCAGACCCGCAGCCCCGGGATATAATGACGGGCTTCACCCAGGGCCAGGTTTCCCATAGCCTGGAATACGACTTCCTTTCGAGAACCCGGATGATGACGGAGCCCCGCCTGCATTGGAATACCCGGAGTGCCAGCTTCGCACTGCCGCTGGTGGTCGCTCACACCAAATCCGCCCAAAATCTCGATCCGATGACCGCGACGTACGCCTACGGTGGCGCGATTTCGGAGATCGGCGGGCGGGGCTTTCTGGGATTTGAGTACATGTTTGTGCACACGAGTCACGACCGGCGGACGACGTTGTCGGAGTTCCAGCTACGTTTTCCCCATAACGGCGCGGAGACGAGTCGTAGTATATGGGCAAACACCGATGGCCCGCATCCGTTTGGGAAACTCCAGCGGATGGAGACGCGGGAACTTCAGGCAATACAGGGCCTGAGCGCTCGCTCCTTCGCATCAGTCGCGACAACGAAAACGACCCGGGACTACAGTCATGGCTCCAGTCCCATTCAGGGGGCGGTCAGTACCACCTACAACCATCACGGAAATCCCGTCCTGGTTCAGACTACGAACGGTTCGGGCTCTACGAGTTCGTGTACCGATTACGCGCCAGACCTGGAAAACTGGAATACGGATCGTGTCGCACGCGTGACCCTCGCGGAAGCCTGTAGCGTTTCGAACCAGTCCTGTTCCTGTAGCGGGACGATTTTTGAAAAAAACGAGTTCGATTACGACCCCCGGGGCAATGCGATCACGCATCGTATGTGGGACAGCTCTCGCGGCGCCTATCTGACCGAAAGCATGGCGTACGATACCTTCGGCAATCGAATCTCTCACACGGACGCTGGCGGGACCACTGAGACCTTCGAGTACGATTCGACGTACTCCCAGTTTCCCGTACGCGTCGTCACGGATGCCTCGGGCAAGCGCCTGACTCGCACGTATGCCTACGACCCGCGCTTCGGCGAGCAGACCAGGTTCGTCGACGAAAACGGGCGCGAGATCCGCACGCAGTACGATCCCTTCGGGCGCCTGCATACTGTGGCGCAATCGGCCCCCTCCGGCATTCTCTCTACTACTGACACTTTCGAATACGGTCGGAATGGACAGGAGTACTTTGTCGCCGTCAGGAAGCCCGACGAATGGACGGGTAGCGAGTGGCATACAAGCCGGAGCTTCGCGGATGCGTACGGTCGCATGGTCCGCGAAGAACTTCCGGGTGCCGGTGGGAAGAGGATCATAAAGCGTACCCGTTATTCGGCGGCGAATCAGGTTATAGCGGAGTCGGAACCGCATTTCGCCGGGCAAACTCCGCGGTGGAACGAGTACACCTATAATGACTACGGGCAGCGCATCACCGTACAGCATTCCAATGGCACTGCTGCGACTGCGGAATACGACCGGGGCGCGCCCTGCGTCGCGAACGAAAGTCGCGTCGTTAGTATCACGAAGAATCGCCGGGTCACGACTTGTTACTCAGCCGAAGGAAAAAAGACGGCTACACAATTCGGCAGCGGTGCCCAGGCCGTCACGCACCGTCTTGTATACGACGCGAAAGGTCGTTTGATCGCGACGAACGACGACACCACAATCGAGTACGATTCCCTCGACCGGAAGACACGCGTGGCGCATCCGGAAGAAGGCACAAAATCCTACGAGTACGATTCCGCCGGTTACCTATCGCGCGTTGTACACGTCGAAACAGGACGTACGCAGTCCTTTGAATACGATTCGCTGGGTCGGGTGATACGGGCCGAGTTCCAGGACGGCAGTCGTTATGAAATGGGCTATGACGATCCAGCCGTGAGCCATTCGCTTGGCCGCCTGACCAGGGCTCGCGTCGTATCGGCCACGGGTGTGACTACTTCGACCCGGGAATTCGCTTACGAGATCACCGGCCAGACGGCGTCGGTTAAACTTACGGTCGACGGGAACGACTGGATTCTCGCTTACGGCTACCGACCGGACGGCCGGCGCAGTACGATCACCTATCCGGGCGGTCGAGAGCTACAGTACGCGTACGACGCGGCCGGGAATCTCAGCGGAGTGCTGGCCGGCGAAACGCCGCTGGCCACGTTCGAAAACTACAACGCACCGGGTCAGCCGGGACGCCTGGTTTACGCCAACGGCGTCACAACTGACATGACGTACGACCCTGCGTTTCGCCTGCAGCAGATCCGGGCCGCGAACGAGTCGAACGACGTCCTGTTCGATCACTCTTTCACATGGACTGGTTTCAACGAAATTCAGCGGCAGGAAGACAGCGCGGGATCCTCGTCGATCGAATACGACTATAACGACCTTGGCTATCTGATCCGGGCCAACGGCCCTTCCGGAAACCTCGAATACCGCTACGACGGCCGGGGCAATCTGGTACACAAAGCAGGCGTTGATCTGGCGTATTCCCGCGACCAGGTTATTGCCTCAAGCGCCGGAGGCGCATGGCAGTACGACGGGTCCGGTTCTGTTACGCGCCGCGAATACGCCGGCGCTGTCTGGGATTTCGAATACGACGGCGCTGGGCGCATGTCGGGCGTCAAAAAGGACGGTACGCAGGCCGGAGTTTACGAGTACGAAGCGAGTGGACAGCGTGTGAAGAAAACCGATTCGCAGGGGATCGTGTCGATCTACGTCGCTCCGGAGCTCGAAATCACGCGCTTTCCTTCCGGAAAAGAGCTGCGCACGGAATATGTGCTCGGACCGAGCGGTCGTATCCTTGCTCATTCGAGTCTGTACGATTCTCTTGCCGCGAACACGCACTATCAGCAGCACCGGATGCAGGCGGAGATGTACAGTCTCTCGTCGTTGTCCGGCGTCGCCGGGTTTATCCAGCATAGCGCGCTCATGATGGTCTACCATCCCGACGCGTCGCGGGTGCCGCTCTTCGCCCTGATCGCCTTCGCGCTTGGTGTGTTTTTGACGAGTGTCTACGCTTTCGTGCGTTCCGCGCGCCGCGCAAGCTGGCTGGGTCGCAGGCGTGCAGCCATTGCGTGGCGCCTGGCCGAGCTGGGCGCGCTGCGACCGGCGACGGCCAGGGCGTGGTCGCAGACCGGCGGTCCGGGATTCTTCCGGCGGCACCGTTTGCTTTCAGCGCCTATGCCGCTCTTGCTGGTGAGCATGCTGACCATGTCCATGCAGTGCGGAAGCCACGGCGGCTCCGATTTTCTGGGCGTGCCCGCTGGCGTCGGCGAAGATCCTCTGGCGGGCATGTTCGTGCTCAATCCGGGCATGAACGGCGCCGGTTATCCGGAGGCGGGCACCTTCTATTTTCACCAGAACCAGGTGGGCTCGACGAGTTTCGTAACGGACGCGGACGGTAATATCGTTTCCCGCACGATTTACAAACCGTACGGCGAAATCGACCAGGAGCACAGCGAAGGCCGCGACGCGTTCCGTCACAAATTCAGCGATCGGGAAATGGACGGCGAATCCGGGCTCTATTATATGAACGCCCGCTACTACGAACCGGCCACGGGCCGATTCATCCAGGCCGATAGCATGGTCTTCGGTACGGATCAACCGCACGCGACGGAACTCAACCGCTACGCGTACGCCGCCAATAACCCGGTGATGTTTAACGACCCGTCAGGCCATTCAGCCGTGCTTGGTTTCCTGTTTGTGGTGGGGGTTTCTCTGGTCATGGGAGTGGCGTTCGGAACCGCAGCCTATGCGTTTGGCCTCTTGACTAGCGGAAATAGATGGGACTGGAAAACCTTCGCCATCAGCGTCGGCATCGGCGCGGGCATCGGCGTAATTTTTGCGCTGGGAGGGACTGTCGCCTTTGCGTCTCTTGCCCCCGCTGGTATGAGCATGCAGAGCGGCATAGTACTGGGCGGCGTAATCGGTGTGACGAGTGGCGCGGCTTCGAGTGCGGCGACTTCCGCGGCGGTGCAGTATGCGCTGACCGGCGAAGTCGATTGGAAAACGGTCGGAACGGATGCTTTGTGGGGCGCCGCCTTTGGCGTAGCGGACGGGTATTCTCTCGGCGTAGCTGCAAGAAATATGCGGGTACGGCAAAACTACGTCGCGGAGGCTAAAAGACTGGGGACAGCAACGACGTTGACTATAGGGGATGGTGCGCGCTCGGACGATTTTGCGATGCAGACCGCAGAAGCCGCCTTCACGATGCGGAAACAACTTAAGGAATGGCTACCCATATCACAGGCCGAAGTGCCATCAATTGGTACAGTAGCCTTGAAGGCTGTCCCACGGCAGGTCAAGAATGCTGGCAACTACGCGCTTCGCAAGTTGGGATTCGCTGCTGATGAGCTCACTTATGGTGATCTGGTTGCTAAGTACCAGGCCCGGGGCTTTAGCGGTAGGCAGCTACATTGGGAGATTGCGAGGGGTAGTGGTCGCACCTCCTCCTTCTGGACGACCTATGACAGTTACCAGCTGGGATCAACATTCTTCAGCGGGGCAATGTCGCGTGGCGCCGGCGCCGGCGGCAGAACCGATACTGACTGAGAGACCTGAATCAGAAGTAATTACGCGCGTCCCTGCGTGGTCGCGCGAGAACCTTTGCCAGATTACACCCGGCGCGAAAGCGCCGGGCTTTTTTGTGGCTCGGGCCCCTGCCAGCACTCCTCGCGCAACGGACCGCACCCGGATACGAGTGGCCGGCTGTGATTACGCGCAAAAATTCATGACAATCGTCGGCTGTAGCCTACGCTGACCATCGCATGCATGCGTTTCTGTATGTGACTCTCCCGGCGATCTGTCTCCTGCTGGTCTTCGCGCTGGGCGAGCTGGTCGTGCGCAAGCCGCGTCGCCAGAACGTCTGGCTGGCGATTACTTTCATCGCCTTCGCCCTGGTGCTGCTGCGGGCCTTTCTGCTATTCTCCGGGTGGATGTCTGCCGTTCCGTTTCTATATGAGTCTACTCTTGCGGCCAATTTCTGGATCGGCCCTCTGAGCTATTTCTATATCCGTGCCGCGGTCGGACTCGAAAACGAATTCGCAAGCCCGGCCGGCGGAATACGCGGCGCTCCGAACGAATACCCAGACGCAGGCGCCGGTGAATCTATGAACACCGACGCCGGACGCAGGGAGCCGTCGAATCGCGCTACGTTCTCCAATTGGACCCGGCTCTGGCCGCATTTTTTGCCGGGCCTGCTCGCGTGGATGCTGGTGGTTCCCAATATGCTCCAGCCGGCCGCGACTACTACGTCGCGTATTACGCTGGCCATGCAGTTTTTCGACGGCGCCACCGACGCGCTGCTGCGCGACCTGTACATGCTGCTGACTCCGCTTGCTCTGGTCCACGTGGCGATCTATCTGGGCTTGCTTATTCGCTCCATGCTGCTGGTATTGAATCTCGAAACACTGCGTCGCCAGGAAACAGCGCGGGCCTTTCTGGTGATGACCGCGATGTCGCTGATCAGCACCGCTTGTGCTTTCACAGGCATCCTGTTTGCCATACGGGCGCTGGTGGAATTCGCCATCGGTCTGCTTGCGCTGGTTGTTCCGCTGATGTATCTCTTCCAGAAACGCTATCCGGATCTCTTCGAAATTCTGGAAGGTCTGCTGCGCGCCGAACGCGAGAAGCGGGCCCGCTACGCGCAGTCGCAGCTCGCGGGTGTGGATCTCAAAAAGCTTGAGCGTCGACTGAGGGAACTCATGGATACGGAGCGCGTGTATCGCCGCGAAGATCTGACGCTGCCGGCTCTGGCGACGCTGCTGGAAACGACGCCTCACCGTCTCTCGGAGTACCTTAACAAGATCCAGCAGATCAGCTTTTCGGATTTCGTGAATCGTCATCGCGTGCAGGCGGCCCGGGAGCTGCTGCTGGAGCGACGGGATGAAACCGTACTGGCCATCGCCTACGAAGTCGGCTTCAATTCCAAGTCGGCGTTCAATAAAGCCTTCGTTCGATTCGCGGGCTCCAGCCCGACGCGCTTTCGAAAGCGGGCCCGGCGTTCGAAAGATTGAGTCGCCCCGTCGATCTTCTCTTTGACATAGAACTCGGCTCCGGCACCATTCGCCATGCAAAACTCTCGCGCCCATACAATCACCCTCTATGGAGCCACCGGCTTCACCGGCAAACTTGTCGCGGAAGTCCTCGTCCGCCGCGGGGCCCAAAATTGGGCCATGGCCGGCCGCAATCTCGAAAAACTCGCGGCCCTGCGAGACGAACTGGCCTTGCCCGCCGACTTTCCGCTGGTCCAGGCCGACGCCTCCGAACCGGAGTCGCTCAAAGCGATGTGCGAGGCGACGCAGATGGTCGTGACGACCGTGGGCCCCTACCAGAAGTACGGCAACGAACTGGTCGAAGCCTGCGCCGCTGCCGGCACGGATTACATCGACTTAAACGGCGAACCGGTTTGGATGAAGCAGATGATCGAAGCGCACGACGCGAAAGCGAAGGAGTCCGGCGCCCGTATCTTGTTTTCCGGCGGATTCGATTCGATTCCCTCGGACCTCGGCGTGTGGTTTCTGCAAAAAGCCGCGCGCGAAAAATTCGGCGAAGCTTTGCCGCGCATTCGCGGACGGGTACGCAAAATCCAGGGCGACGCATCCGGTGGTACGATGGCCAGCATGAAAGCCACGCTCAAGGCGACGCTGCGGGATCCCGCGTCGCTCAAAGCCCTGAACGATCCCTTCGCGCTTACCCCGGGATTCCAGGGGCCCGAACAACCGTCGGGACTCGCGCCCGCTTATAATCAGGAAGCCGGTCTGTGGGAAGCGCCGTTCGTCATGGCGGCGATCAATACAAAGGCCGTGCATCGCACGAATTTTTTACTCGGCCACCCGTACGGCGAAGACTTCGTCTACGACGAAATGCTTTACACGACCATTCAGGACGCGGCGCTCGCGGCCGGCGACGTCGCGAAGAAAGTGGCCAGCATGATGCTCGGCGGCAAGAGCCATAAGTCCGGCGAAGGCCCGTCGAAAGCGGAACGCGACGCCGGTCACTACGATATCGTCTTTCTGGGATCGTACCCGGACGGCCGGACTCTGAACGCCAGCGTACAGGGCGACGCGGATCCGGGCTATGGCTCGACCAGCAAGATGATGGCCGAAGCCGCGCTCTGTCTGGCGAAACTCCCCCGCGAAAGCGGCGGCTGCTTTACGCCGGCGTCCCTGCTCGCGGAACCGCTGCTGCCGGCGTTGCAGGAGCATGCGGGGCTCAGGTTTCGATTGGAGGAGTAGCGGTCGCTTCGCTTAACGCGTCGCACATCTCAAATATGCGATCGTCGAGCTGCAGCAATCCACGCATGTTCCAGCGAAAGCCGTGTGCTCGGTCGGCGGCTTTCGCGGGCGCCGCGTTGTTCGCTTCGGCATCCCGCTCGTCCACGAACGATCCATAACCCGCCGCCTCCCACTCCGCGAAGATCTCCGCCGTGCGATCGACTACGACTTCGGGATATCCGCTTTCGCGTACCAGAACTTCACGAAAAACCCGGGTCTCGATCGTATCACACAGTCGCAAGTATACGAGCGGTAGCTCTTCGAGCGGATTGTGTCGCTGCAGCGGGGCTCCCGCGGGATCGCGTTGCCAGTTGGTGACGCTACGGGAATTTCCGTAACGCAGGCGGCCGTCGAAGCCGTGCGCTCCGGGACCGAGACCGAGGTAGTTTTCATACAGCCAGTAGCGTAGATTATGCCGGCATTCGTGGCCAGGCCTGGAAAAATTCGAGATTTCGTACTGCGCGAGTCCGTGCGCCGCGAGCGCTTGCGGAAGTTCCTGAAAGATGCGTTCCTGCAGCTCTTCGCCCGGCGCGATCATCTTGCCGGTTCGTACGTGGCCCGCGTAGGCGGTATTGGATTCCAGGGTCAGGCTGTAGACCGACAGGTGATTCACGCGCGCCGCCAGCACGCGCTCCAGATCGTCGTAGAATTCTGCAGCCGTCTGTCCGGGAAAACCGTAGATCAAATCGCCGCCGATCTGCGCGATCTCCGAGGAGCGTAGATTCTCGAGCACGGCGTCGTAACGACCGGGATCATAATAACGATTCATCGAATCGAGCAGATCTTCGCGAAAGCTCTGCAAACCGACGTTCACCCGGGTTACGCCCAATTGGTGCAAAGCCGCGAGATAGTCGGCGCTGAAATTCTCGGGGTTGCCTTCGAGCGTGATCTCGATATTCTTCGCGAAGACGAATTCCCCGCGGAGCAGCTCCAGAATTTCGTGAATGAGCTCCGGCGGCATAAGAGACGCGGTACCGCCGCCGAAGAAGATTGTATTCACCTCTTCGAAGCGCCGAAAGTCCAGGGCCGGTGCGTCGCCTTCGCGCGCCTCCGGGCCGGCTGTCGAGTTCGCGGGCGTTTGTTTCGAAGTAGTCGCGACTGGAAGCGGCTGCAGCCGCCGGGCTAACTCAAGCTTCAGCGACTCCAGAAACGCGGCCAGATAGGCCGCGGGAACCGTTGTACTGCGTTCCGGAAGACGCGCGTCCTGATCGAGGCCGATCGAGTAGAAATCGCAATAGTGGCACTTCTGAATGCAGTACGGGAAATGGATATAGATCCCGGTGGAATTGGGATCGCGACGCATGCGATTCTATTCCGGCGGCAATATCAAATCGGCCTGGCGAACCGGCTCCCCGAGCAGCGCGCGATAGACCAGGGCTCGCCGCGAGGCGGTCGTCGGCGAAAAGGCCGCGAGCACCGCTCCCGCTTTCGGCACGCGAATCTTCAGAAAAGGATTGCCGGTATGCAGGGCGATTGTGCGTCCTGAGTACTGTTTGCCCGCCTGGCTTTTCGGCGATTTTTCCAGAATTGAGATCAGGCGGTTATAACTCGCGATGTGGCGGTCGCCGGGAATTTCGACCAGCCAGATCTGGCCGGCCCGCCGCCGCTTCAGCATCGTGTACATATCGCTGGGCTTCCGCATGCGGCTTACGCGATCTTTCGGCAGACCCAATTCGATCGCCCGGGCGTAGGCTTCCTGGCTATAAAGCAGGGCGTGTACCTTTTCGCGGTCCGCCGCGGTGATACCTTCGAATTCTTTACGCAAAGACGAGATCGCGTCGCGAGATACGACTTCGTTCAGCGTGGTCTTCCGGTCTTCGTACTTCTTGCGCGTTTCATCATACAGCTTACGGGCGCTCTTTTCGCGTTCATCGAAATGCCGGGCCACGTCCTTCGCGCGGGGATGCGCCGCGAGGCGGGGCGAATCCAGGCGATGAAACAATCCCCGGCGGAATTTCAAACGAATCTGCCGTTCGACTGCGGCGTCCAGCCGTTCGAGCGACAGCTCACCGTCCTGAAATCCCCGCAGCAGCGACGAATACATTTCGGTAACAATTGCGCCGTCGGAAGTTAAGAGAATGATGTCGATGCCGGCCGCGAAAGCCTTCTTGACCGAGACTTTATTCGTATAACGTTTCGAGATCGCGTGCATCTCCATCGCGTCGGTCATGACCAGGCCGCGAAAGCCGAGCTTTTCACGTAGTAGCCCGCCGATAATTTCTCTGGAAAGCGTGGCGGGGTTCTCTTTGTCGAGTTGACCGAAAAGAATATGCGCGGTCATAACGACTTCGGCGTTTTCTTTGATCGCGGCGCGAAAGGGCACCAGCTCGGTTTCTTCGAGCGCCGGCAGATCGCGGGTGATCGTCGGCAACGCCAGATGCGAATCGGTGTCGGTATCGCCGTGGCCGGGAAAGTGTTTGATCACCGGAACCGAGAGCGATTTACGCAGGCCGCGCGCGAGAGCCGTGCCCATCGTGGTGACGATATCCGGATTGCTGCCGAAGGACCTGACGTTGATTACCGGGTTCGCCGGATTATTATTTACGTCGAGTACCGGCGCGAGCACCAGATTCACGCCCAGCTCGCGGAGCTCGAAACCCGTCACCAGGCCCACGTCTTCGGCGTACTGCGGTTCGCCGGTCTGTCCGAGGGCCATCGCTCCGGGAAATTGCGCGGTACCGTCGGCACCGATACGCAGCACCCGGCCGCCTTCCTGGTCGGTGCTGATCAAAAGCGGAATGCCGTTCGAATCGATGGCCAGCTTCTGCAGATCCTGGTTCAGCTTTTTGAGTCGGTCGGCGGTGCCGAAATTCGCCGCGAACAAAATGACGCCGCCGACGCGGTACTTCTGGATCTCCTTAATAACGGTCGGGCCGATCTTTTTGCCGGACATGCCGATGTGGATGATCTGGCCGACCTTTTCTTCTAAAGACATGGCCGCCACGATCTCTTTCGGGGTTTTCTCGAGGTGTTCCTCGAATTCCTGACGCTCCACCTCGCGCGCCACGAGATAGGCTCCCCAGCTCAGGAGCGGCAGCAGCACTATGACGGCGCCCAGGATCAGATACAGGGTGGAACGTTTCATACTCCCGGAGAGCTTTTCGCGCCCGGGGCCAGCCGGCAACCAACTATCGCCGGCCAGCCGGCGCTCTGGTGCGGCAGATCGGGCTCTGCTCAGCCCCGGGCAGCGCGCACCACTTCGCTGATTTTCAGGCGCAGCGTGCGTCGTTTGAAATGGCTCAGCGGTCCGGGCCGCAAATCCTTGAGATTTAACTCGATGATCTGTCCGTTGGAAAGGCCGCCGTCCAGGTCCAGGTGAATGATGCGGCTGCTTTTGTAGGAACCCCGGCCGTTGCAGGCGAAACACTGCGGGTTAGAGCCGCGGCAGTCCGGGCAGAGCGCCCGGGCGATCACCGGGACGGCGACCCGCAGACGGCTGGCCAGTTCCTTCGGCGAAAGCAGCAGCTCCAGGTCATAGTCGATGTTGAGAATAAAGCGGCGGTCGCGGCTGCGAAATTTGCGACGGAGGAGGCCCCGTTTCGCCAGGCTTTTGATGTCCCCGGGAAATTTGAATCGTGTCGCGGGAATTTCACGTCTGGGCGGCCCGGCGTTGCGTCGCAGCCTTTCGCCCGCGGCCCGGGCGGCCTGCTGGGTACGAAAGTCGCGGTGTTGCCGGTCGTAGATCAGCCGGCGTTCGGGATCCGCGAGTACCCGGTAGGCGGTGTAGATTTCCAGAAAGCGCAGACCGTCGCCGCCGGCGTAGTCGGGGTGATGCTCTTTGGCCAACCGACGAAAGGCGCGTTTGACCAGATCGCCGTCGACGGTCGTGTCGAGCCCCAGAATCTTATAGTGGTCGACGAAGACCTGGCTTTGCATCGACGATTGCTGGCTCACGGCGAAATCCTGACCGGCGCGCGCGGCCGGCTACTAATGCGGTTCCATAATGCTGGGCCTCAAGAGACCGTTACTGGCGCAACAAACGTTCGATATCGGCGGCTTTGCGCGCGTCCTTTGCGCGGGCCATCCAGTCCAGGCGATGCTCCAACAGCTTCAGTTTCGCCAGATACTCGCGCATAATGCGAATTTGCTGGTTGGGATCGCGAACGAAGACCACCGCAATTTCCGCTTTGCGTCCATCGATGTCGATTTCTTCTTTTGTATCGCGGGCTTCTTCGCCGCTTGGAAAACGAAAATTCACAAACTGGCCTTTGCCCGAGCTCAAGAGCTCGTTGACCACCAGGTTCAGCGGGGCCGTGCTCGCGTTCTCAGTGGCGTTTCCGTTCGCGATCGAATTGCCGGAAAGGCGTTTGATCAGCACCGCGCCTTTGCCCAGAGCTCCGCGGCGCGTATCGAAGCGAAAGGACACCGGCTTTTCGGCGTCCCAGCGGACCGACGCGGCTTCGTTGAGAATATAGCGCTGGCGCTGGCCGTAGAAGGTTTCGACGGTCGCGGTCAGCGGAATCAGGCTGACCCCGTTCTCCTGGATTTTATAATACTCGCAGAAGATCTTTTCGCCGCCCGCGTCGTCTTCGCAGGTGTGATCGCGCAGATCTTCGAAAAAGCGGCCCAGATCGTCCTGAACCCTGGAGATCTGAGTATTGAGCAGCTCCATCGTCGCCAGTTGCTCGCGGGTCGGCTTCTTGATCTGGTTGAATTCCGGAGCGGCTTGCGATCCAGAAGCGGCCAGCACCAGGCCTACCAGGAGGGCGGAGTAGATATATTTCGTGAAACTCATAAGTACTGCCTCGGACGGGAGCGCACGGTCGGTCTCCCGATCAGACGCACTCTGTAGGACTATCGGTCAAAGCGCGGGTCGATATTCATAGTCCGCGCGAGATTTTTTTTCGTTGAATTTTCATTGAATTCTGCACAAACAACTGATTTTCTGGAGCGCAGGAGCGGGTTTGGACTACTCGTCCCCGGCGGCCAGCCGGCAGGCGACGCCGGGCGTATCAACAGAAACCCTTCAGGCTATTCTACAGCAGTTTTCTCAAGCATCTTATGGAAATTAACGTCAACAAGAACGGCAATCAAATCATTTACGGGCTCGAAGGCAGTCTGGATATCTATACCTCGCTGGATCTGAAAGCGGCCCTTGAGGAGCACGTCAAAGACGAAGGCCTCGATGTGATCATCGATATGGATCGCCTGACCTACATCGATTCCAGCGGCATCGGAATCCTGATTAAAGCGCTGAATTATGTCCAGGGCCTCAAAGGCAAACTGAGCGTGGCCAATCTGAAGCCGGCCATCGAGAAGGTCTTCAAAGTCAGTGGCCTGACCTCGTATTTCGAGATCCTTTCCCCCGACGATTTCAAAAATCGCGCTTCGGGCTGAGCGTCATCGCTCACTCTTCGTGCGCCGGCGCGTGCCGGCTGACGTAGGCGTCCCAGATCGCGAAAAAGCCGTCCCCTGGCGAAGGACGCAGGCGGACCCGAAGGCGGCGATGAATCGCGTGCTCCCGTTCGATGAGGAGCGCCAGCGGTCCCTGCACGAACGCGCCGCCCCCTTCGTGCACCGTCCGGAGCAGGTGCCCGTTCACGAAGATCTCCATCCAGCGGACTTTGCGCGGGACCGCGTTTTCCATCGGCTGGAAGCTCACCAGATCCAGATAGAGGTAGACCCGGCCCTGGCCCGGGGCCCGCAGCTCAAATTCCATACCGGAAGCGGGAATCCCTTCCGCACGAAAATCCTGCAGATTGCGACCGGGATGATCCGGCAAGAGCAGCAGATTTAAGTTCCGTCCGCGAATTTCAATTTCGCGCGCGGTCATGAAATTCGGATTCTCCACGTCCTGACCGAAATCGAGTTCCAGCGGGACGCGATGCAGATAGTCCTGAGCGAGCAAGGGAGCGGCGACCGAGATTGTCGCGAGCGCGATGAGCGCCGCCAGAACAGCCGCTCGCCGGGATTGCGCGTGAGAGATCATAAACGAGAACATAGCTGTTCTGTTTATCGATCGTTTTTCCCGATCGCGTGAGCGGATTCGCCGGCCTGGCGCGTGTGTCCGGCGGATTGTATTTACAGGCAGGCCCTGTCGGGCGATTCCGTCCGCAATGCTCGTCATTCACGATCCGAACAGCGTCCGGCCCGAATGGGATTCCTGCGCTCTGACCCTCGGTGTATTCGACGGCATGCATCGCGGTCATCAGGCGCTGATCAATCGTGTGCAAAAGCGCAGCCGCAACGGCCGCGGCGCGGATCGAGCCCGGGTGCTGGTCACCTACCATCCGCATCCCGACCTGGTTCTGGGCAAGCGCGACGCGGGCCGCTCGGAGCTTTTCACGTACGACGAGAAGCTCGCCCTGTATCAGAAATTCGATCTAGACGCGGTCGTGTTCCTGCCCTTCACGAAAGAACTGGCGCGGATGACTGCCCTGCGCTATCTCAAGGAGATCCTGCTGGCGCAGCTCCGGGCGCGGCACATCATCATCGGTTACGACCAGCGTTTCGGCCGTGGTCGCAAGGGCGATTACGCCTTCTTAAAAAAGATGAGCCGCAAATACGAGTTCAAGGTCGAGCAGATCGGCGCGGTGCGCTATCGCGGCGCGATCGTATCGACCAGTCGTATTCGCGGGCTGATCGAAGCGGGCTCCGTAAGCCGCGCGAACCGACTGCTGGGTCACGAGTTTTTCATCGACGCGTTGATCGTGCGCGGCAAGCAGCGCGGCGCGACCATCGGCTTTCCCACGGCGAATCTGGCGGTGCCGCCGACGAAGACCGTACCCGGCGGAGGCGTCTATACGGCGGTCGCCGAGGTCGGAAAATCCCGCTTCCGCGCGATGGTCAATGTGGGGGTCAATCCCACGTTTGGAAACAATCAGCTGAGCGTCGAAGCGCATCTGCTGGATTTTTCCGGCGATTTGTACGGCGAACGGCTGCGGCTGTTCTTTCGGGATCGCCTCCGGGACGAACGTAAATTCGAATCCATCGATGAATTGAAAGCGCAGCTCCAGCGGGATCGCGCGCAGACCCAGAAGATGAAACTCTAGATTCGTGGAAGGCAGAGCGCAGAGCTCGCCGACCCTTAGCGAAATCGGCGCCGGTGATACTCTTCGCGTTGCTTCGCTTCTCGCTGTCAGACGTCCGATCCAAGAGCTGCTTCCATTTTCAAACCGTCCACGAGCGCGCCAACATCGTGCGTGCGAAGATAGTCGGCGCCCGCTCGCGCCGCGTATAATTCGGCGGCCAGAGTCGCCGCCCCGCGTTCGGCGGTTTCGCGACCTGTCAGCGCGCCGAGAAAAGATTTGCGCGAAACCGAGATCAACACAGGCAGCGCGAATTGCGATTTCAGCCGCGGGATACCCCGCAGCGCGTTGAGCGAAGCTTCCGGATTGGAACCGAGAAAGAAACCCATCCCCGGATCGAGAATCAAACGCTCCCGCTCGACGCCCGCCGCGCAAAGCGTCGCGATCCGTTCTTCAAAAAACTCGCAGATTTCATCGACGATGCCTTCGGGATCCGTTTCGCGGCGGTCCGCCTGACCTTTGCGCTGAATTGAATGCATGACGATCAGCCGGGCCGTGCCCGCAGCGAGCTCCGCGTGGATCTCGGGATGCGCGAAGCCGTTGATGTCGTTGATATAATGCACGATCTTTTGACCGAGGGCGAAGAGCTGTACGTCCGGCTGGTAGCTATCGATCGAAACCGCGACAGGGCCCGTTGCACGGTTCATCCTGTCACCGGAATCGCCTTCGTTTGCGGATGACTCGTTGAGTTCGGAGAGGCCCGCGAGCACCGGGCCCAGGCGCCGAATCTCTTCGGCCGGCGATACCTGTTCACCGTCGGGGTGACTGGACGCCGCGCCCAGATCGAGCACGTCCGCGCCGGCCGCGTGTAACGCGCGACAGTGGCGCAGAGCGTCGTCGGGATTCAGGAAACGTCCGCCGTCGGAGAACGAGTCCCGGGTGATGTTGACCACGCCCAGAATGCGCGGCCTCCGTTCTGTGGCGCCTGGCGAGCTCATACGGAAAAGAACGGGTCGCCGCCGCTCAGGTGACCGGTATTATTCCAGGTCAGCAGTCGAAAGACCGGGCCCGCGCCGGTGTCCGCCTGCGGGTCCAGGGGCGTCTTTCCGGTCACGCTGGCGATGTCCGGCCGTTCCCGCGCGAAAAAGCGGCTCACGGCGGTGTTGTTTTTCATGGCGCGCACGGCGAAGTCCGGCCCGAGACCGGAGAGTACGCCGCCCATGCAGCGAATTAAATTCCCGTGCGAAACGACAACCGTGCGATGAATGCCCGCCCCATTGCCCCCCCCGCCGGCGGGCGGGGCCGCAGGCAGGCCCGCCTGCCAGTCTTTCAGGAAGGCTTCGCAGCGCCGGGAAACGTCGCGGATGCTTTCGCCGTTCGGATAGGCGACGTCGGTCGAAAGATGGACTCGTTTGAGATCGGCCAGGGGGATTTCGTCGCGCCGCAATCCCTCCCAGTCGCCGCAGCGAATCTCGACGATCTCCGGGTGCAACTGCTCTTCGGGCAATGCCGACGCTGCGGATCCGTGCGCGCCGTCGCCTGCGCCAAAGACTTCGCGCAGGATTCCGGAAGTCTGTCGCGCGCGGCCCTGAGGCGAAACGTACCAGGCGTGCACCGTTCCACAGTATTCCCGCATGGCGACTCCGAGCCGGCGCGCCTCGTCTTCTCCGCGATCGGTCAGCGGGGAATCCTGTCCGCCCTGCAGCCGTTCCTGGCTGTTGAAAACGGTTTCGCCGTGGCGAATCAGAATCAGTTCGAACATGCGGACAGTCTCAGTTCCATTCAAAAAAGCGCAGTTTGGAAATGCAGGTGTCTTCGAATTTCGCACCTGCCGCTTCGACCGCCAGAATCTCCAGGCGCACGCCATCGAAGTCCAGGCTGCTCATATCCTGAGTGAATTCCGGGCGAAAGTCGAAGTACTGCTCACGACCGAAGGGAATGCGGTCCGATTCGCGCCGCAGTTCGCCGAAGATTTCGCGTACGTACGACTCTTCGCCCGTGGCCTTCAATTCCGCCAGAGATTCCGCGCTGCGCAGAAACTCTATACGAAAGCGGAGCACTCGCGGGTTATTGCGCCAGACTTTCTCGTTCTTCGCATAGCCGGGAACGATTGCAATTGCTGCGGGAGTCGGTTCTCCTTCGAAGCGAATGCTGATGCTTTCACCGATTCCGGCGTTGGCCGCGCCTTCGCACCACGCGGTCGCCGCCTGGCCGTCGAAGGCGTTAGCGACGGCGTAGCGTCCGGACGAGGCGGCGCCCGACGAGGCCAGAGTACTGCTGGCGTGGGTTTTGACTATTTTTTTCGGCACGCCGGTGTTCAGCGGCTCGCCGACTTCGGTGCCATCATACCACAGGAGTTCCGCCGGCGAGAAGGCGCCTTGCGCAAATTTTTGCGCCGGATCGGCCTGTGTTTTTGCGCAGGCGGGCATCGCGCTGGCGACGGCCATTGCTCCCGTAAATGCGGAGATGCGCAGGGAAGCTGACAGGAACCGGCGAAAGGGAATGATCGATAGAAACGGCATTCGGGTTGACCCTCGATGGAATACCAGAGAAGCCGTCGGAAGCGCCAGCTGTAAACTGAATTTCAAAGAGCCTCGCGATCGCATGTATGCAGGCGGGCCCCCTCTGGCATCTATGCGTTTTCGTCGCCGCCCTTTCATTGAGGTCCACCGATTATGAATCAGCACTCATCTACCGTTCCCCGGCTGTCGCCGGAGATTCTGCGGGAGGTCGAAACGCGATTGGCTGCAGTCGAAAGGGTTCTGCCCCGCGTTGAAGAACGATTGCGCGAACTGCAGGCCGGCGATCTCGGGATCCAGACCAAGACGAACGACATGGATCTGGTGACCCGGGCCGATCTGGAAAGCGAGGCGCTGCTGAAAGCCGCCATTCAGGAAGCCTTCCCCGCCGATGAAATCCTGGCCGAAGAGAGCGGTCACATTTCCGGATCGGCAAACGCAGCCGCGGATTCGCCCCGGGCGAACGGCTCCTCGAATGAGAACGATGCAGCAGATCTCGCTTTTCTGTGGGCTCTCGATCCGGTGGACGGCACCATCAACTACGCGCACGGCTTGCCGCTCTATTCGGTTTCCATCGGTTTGCTTTTGAACGAGGAACCGGTGGCGGGCATCGTGAGTCTGCCCGCGCTGGGCAATCGCTACCGGGCCATCGCCGGTCAGGGGGCGACCCGGGACGGCAAGCCCGTACGCGTAAGTGAAACAGAAGCGATCGGCCGCGCGCTCTTGTGCACCGGCTTTCCCTATACCCGTCATCGCATGCTGGATACGCTGCTGAAAGGCCTGGAGAGCGCGCTCAAAAACGTGCGCGGACTACGGCGAACAGGTTCGGCGGCCATCGATCTGTGCTGGCTGGCCGAAGGTCGCTTTGATTGCTACTACGAATTCAATCTGAACACCTGGGACACCGCTGCCGGAACGGCGATCCTGCGCGAAGCCGGCGGCGTTACGTCTGATTTTCGCGGCGGTCCGCATCGCCAGGGCGATTACCAGATGGCGGCCAGCAACGGCCGGCTGCACGCCGCCTTTCTGGACGTGCTGGCCCCCATCGCCGACGCGGAACGTCTGCCGCCGGAAGACGACGCGTGAGCCCAGCCCCCGAATTAGAAATCGCGCCGCTCGCCTGGAACGACTCGCTTTCGCCGGAGGATCGCGCGAAATGTCTGGCGCTGATGGCGGACGCGGATCCATCGCCGGCGAACGTAGAGGACTATCTGCGTCGAGGCGAATTGTATATCGCACGTAGCGCCGGCGAGATCGTTGGGCTGCACGTGATTCTCGAAACCCGACCGCGAACGGTTGAGATCATGAACGTCGCGGTCGCGCCGGAATTGCAGGGCCGCGGCATCGGCAAGCGCCTGGTCGCCCATGCGATCGAAAGGGCCCGTGCGAAGCAGGCGAAGACCGTGGAGATCGGAACGGCCAACTCGAGCGTCGGTCAACTCGCGTTGTACCAGAAAGCCGGCTTTCGCATCGTCGGCATCGACCCGGATTATTTCTCGCGCTTCTATGAAGCAACGATGCACGAGAACGGCATCCGGGTCCGCGATATGATTCGGCTTGCGCAGGATTTGTAATTCGCCGCGCACCACAAGCATTGCGAAGCAATGCTTGTGGTGCTATTTTCCGGATCGCGGGGGTTGCACGTCGCTTGAGGGGCAGATATCGTTTAGCGGGCAATTCCCGCATTCGCGTTTGCGGGCGCTGCAGTGCTTGCGGCCGAGAAAGATCAGATACAGGGACCAGTTGAGCCAGTAACGTTTGTGCACTTTCGCGATTAAATCGCGTTCGACTTTCACCGCGTCTTTGTGTGCGGTCAATCCCAGCAGGCGCGAAAGCCGCATTACGTGCGTATCCACGACGATCCCGGCTGCCTTGCGATACAATTCCTGTAAGACCACGTTCGCGGTCTTGCGACCGATGCCGGGTAATTTCGTGAGCGTCGCCAGGTCGTCCGGAATGACGCCGTTGTGTTCTTCGACCAGCTGTCGGGCGAATTCGCGGATGTTCTTGGCTTTGTTCTTATAAAAGCCTGTTGAGTAGACCAGTTCTTCCAGTCGGGCCAGGGGTTTGGTATAAAAATCTTCGGGTGTGCGAAATTCCGCGAACAGCGGCGGGGTGACTTTGTTGACCTGCTCGTCCGTGCACTGCGCGCTCAGGATGACGGCGATGGCCAGTTCATGCGGCTGGCTGTAGGTCAGCGGGGTAAGTGGAATCCCGAATTCTTTTTTCAGCCGCCGGTGGATTTCGGCTGTAAAGGCCAGCGTATCGGGGTTGGGCTGAATCTCACCAGTTCGGGAGGCGGCCGATTTCTCTCCGGATCGGGCGGCGGCCGTTTTTTTCCGGGGTGTTGCCGCCGCGGAGTTTCGGCTCGATCGCGCGGCCTGCTTTTTCGCCCGTTTCTTTTTAATCGAGCTGTCCGGTCGGGGCGGGAATTATTTGCCTTTGGAAGGCGCTTTGAGGGCGCTCAGGTCCTGGCCGTATTTTTTCATCAGGCTCTTGACCCCGCGCTTATTGAGGGTTTTGAGCATGCGTGCGGACATCTTGAGCTGGACCCAGCGGTTCTCGTCAGCCAGATAGACCTTTTTGGACACCAGATTCACTTTGAATTTCCGGCGGGTTTTCCGGTGCGAATGGGAGACCGAGTTTCCCGAAGCGGTGCTCTTGCCGGAGATTTGACAGGTTCTGGACATAACGGAAAGACAGTCCCCGGGTCGCCGGTTGCGGGTCAAGTTTTAAAATTGCCACCTGGCGCGTCCTCTGGCAGGGTTTGTCAAATGGGCGTGATCCGAGACATCGACAAAGGCGGCGGAGAGATTATCCGCGTGGAGATTTCCGAGTTCCGGGGGCAAAACTATCTGAACCTTCGGGTCTGGTATACGGACAAAGAATCAGGCGAATACAAGCCGACCCAGAAGGGCATCGCGATTCGGCCCGAGCTTTATCCGGAAATCAAGGCCGCGATTCTGGCCGCAGAAGGGGAAATCGGCGGTCTCACTGAATCCTGAGCGCGTGCCGTCGGAGCCGTGCGCCTGCTGAACGCGAAATCTGCCGATATATACGGTAGCCGGCCCCGCCATGAGTCAATCACCATCCGTGGAATCTCAGCCGAAACGTTTCGCGCACAACTGCCGCGCCTGTGGGGGGCGCTATAATGTACTGATTCGCGTCGACGTTCGCCGGGTGCACCAGGCGGCGTGTCCGCACTGTCAGGAAAAAAACTATTTCGATAATCGCGACGGCCGGCTGGCCGTTCCGCCCCGCAAAAAGGGAAGCCGCGTTCGAGCGGGTGCGGGTTCCGCAGGCGGGTCCCGTTCCCGCGCTTCCGGAAAAACCGCTTCCCGGAAGCGCGCGCCGGCAACCGGACAGACGCCTGTTGATTTTGCACAGCGCGTACCTTCGCCGACCCCGTCGCTCGACAGCGGCGCAACGGGCCTGCGGGACTTTCGCGAATTCAAGCCCAGGCCTGGCGGCCCCAGGGAGCCAGGAGCCGGTCGTTCGAATCGCGGCGGCGCCAGAAATACTTTCGACTCTATCGATGATCCCGATCGCCGTTTCGGCGGCGGTAGTTTTCTGTCGCGTTATCTTCCCGACGAATGGCGGGATACCGCTCGCCGCCTGCTCGACGAACTGCCGCGCAGTCCCGGCGAATATCTCGATCGCCTGCGCGGCCGGTGGGGCCTCGTAATCTTAACCGGCGCCGCCTGCGGGATGCTGGCCGTCGGCCTTGGCTGGATGTCGCTGCAGTTTTCGGGACTCTATCTGAGCGAACCGGCTGCGAGCTATTTGCAGCGGCTGGATGTGCTGCAGCCCAATCGAGTGCTCGATCGAAACGGCGAGCTGATCGCCGAATTGTTTTCGGAGCGCACCGGCGGTTTGACCGATCAAACGCTGCCGCGTCCGCTCGCCCGGGCGCTCATCTTCACGGAAGATCAGAATTTTTATTCGCACGGCGGCGTACACTGGCCGTCGATCTTTCGCGCGTTTCTCGCGAATCTATTTTCGGGCGGCTATTCGCAGGGCGGTTCGACCATCACCCAGCAACTGGCGCGCATCTTATTGAACGATCGCACGAAGAGTATCTTTCGCAAGCTGCGCGAAACCGCGCTCGCCTATGAATTAGAAAGCAGCCTTACGAAAGATCAGATCCTGGCCGGATATATGAATCACGTCTATCTCGGTCATGGATCGCTTGGTTTCGAAACAGCGGCGGGCTTTTATTTTGAAAAGCAGCTTTCCGAGCTGAGCTTCGAAGAACGGCTCGCGCTCGTATGTTTGCCTTCCGCGCCCAATCGCTATTCGCCACTGCGCAATCCCGATCAACTATTGCAAAAGATGGACGCAGTCTACGCGCGTATGCACGACGATGAGCTGGCCGGCGTGCCGGCGCCCGCGGAATACCGCCTCGCCGCAACGAAAATGCTTCGCTCGCTCGACAAAAGCCCGGGTGAAAGCGTCTTCGGCAATCGGGTGAACGAAGCGCCCTATGTTTCCGAATATATTCGTCAGAAGCTGGTGCAACTGCTCGGCAAGAGCTACGAATACGGCCAGGGCATTCAGGTCCATACGACCATCGATCGCCGATTGCAGCTGGCGGCGGATCGCGCGTCGCGGGAATTCGTGCGCGAAAAAGCGCCGGGCTTTCCGCCCGTGAAAATGAAAGACGGCAAGGTCGTAGCTTCGAACAGTCTGCGGGACAAGCTGCTGCGGGAGTACGGCCGCATGGCGCTGGGGCCCGAGCTCTTCGGCATCCCGGCGCCGGCGCGAATTCGCGCGCGCTTGCAAACGGCTTCGATCGGCGTTGAAACGCGCACGGGACGCGTGCTCTTTATGCAGGGCGGCGCCGATTTTACCAGCGGCAACCAGTTGAATCGCGCGCTGCAGATGCGGCGGCAAACCGGCAGCGCCATCAAACCCTTTGTGTATTCGGCGGGTATCGAAAGCGGTCAGATTACGGCCGGGACTCTGCTCGACGATCGACCGATTTTTGTTTCGCTGAATAAGATCGCCCGGGAACGCGAAAAGGATTACTGGCTGCCGGGCAATTACAGCGGCGTATTTGAAGGCGAGATTCTCGTGCGCCGCGCTCTCGAACGTTCGCAGAATATTCCGGCCATCCAGGTGGCGCGGCGGGTCGGCATCACTCGCCTGGGCGAACAGTTTCGCAAATTTTTCTTTTATAACAAATCCGAGTACGATCGCCGTTTTCGCGAAGACGATACTGTCGCCATCGGATCACTGGAAATGAGTCCGCTCGAGCTGGTTACGGCTTTCAGCGCCTTCGGTAACAACGGTGTGATCCGGCGGCCGTACCTGATTCGCAAGATCGTCGATGTGCAGGGCGACGTGCTGTGGTCCGCCGGAGCCGCTTACGACGAATTCAAGCTGGGCGTGCCGAACGAACGCAAAGTCATTCCAGGCGACGTCGCCGAAGTGATGGTCAGCTTGCTCGGCAGCTCCGCGAAATTCGGCGGGGTGGGCCGCGGCGGGTTTTCTTCGCCGCATTTGATCGGTAAGACCGGGACCAGCAACGAATACCGGGACGCCTGGTTCGTGGGCTCCACTCCCGACGTGACCGCGGTGGTCTGGATGGGTTTCGATCAGCCTTCGTATTCAATGCCCGGCGGAACGGGCGCGGGGCTGGCCGGACCGCTCTGGGGCCGCATCATCAAGGCCGCGGGCCCGATCAAACAACGTTATGAATTTTCGCCGCGCGCGGTGAAGGCCGAAATCTGTAAAAAGACCGGGCGCAAACCCGCGGATCTATGTCCGGCGAAAGTCAAAGAGCTGTTCGCCGCGAATCATCTGCCCGACGATCCGACGCCCGAAGACCGACGTCCTCCGGGGGAGTCTTCCCGGGTGAGCGACGATTCGGGAGATTATACGGACGCGGCGAATGATTTCGGAGAACAGGCTGAAGACGCGAACGATTTCAGCGTCAACAGTGACTCCGATTTTGATTGAACCCCGGCCTGCGATTGTGCGATCGTTTGAAACGCCGGACGACGCCGACGATCGTCTCGTGACAGACCGCTTCTGAACCAATGAAACAACATCGCCGCCAATCTTTTCGTTTCGCGCTGCGCAGGCTTTTCGCGTTTCACGGACCGGCGACGGCGGCGAAATTCGGGCTGTGTCTGCTGACGCTGTCGCTGGCCTTCGGGGATCTGCCGGCCCGGGATCGATCGCCGGGCCGGGCGTATTTCGAACAGGCCTACGAAGCCGAAAAAGAAACTCCGGCGGACGCGATCGAATTGTACGAGCGGGCCATCGCCGCTGGATTGGGCCGCGAGTTGCAAAAGGCCGCTCGCTGGCGCTTGTTTTATCTGTATCGTAAATCCGGAGAATACGGCGAAGCGCTGAAGGTCGCCGCGCATCTCGGCTCGGACAAAAAACTCAAGAACGTGCTCGGCGATCTCTATAAAGAAATCGCCGTGATCTATAAAATTCCCGAGGAGTCGGCGCGGCACTACGCCCTCGGCCTCAAGCAGCTGGCCCGGGACCGCGAAGAGGAATCGGCGTTGTATTTCGAGCGTGCGCTGCGCGGAAACGAATCGAACGAAGCGTTGCGATCGGCTATCACGAGCCGTTTGATGCGGCGGGGCCAGAGCGGAGCGGCGCTCGCGTTGCTCAAAAAGATCGGCATTGACCGCGCCGCGGATCAAAGCGCCGGCAAAAGCGAGGGCGGCGCGGCGGAGCTGGCCCGGGCGGATTTGCTCGTTAAACTCAAGCGCGACACTGAAGCGCGCGGCGTGCTGCTGGCCCTCGCGCGTTCCAGCGCCGCGAAATCGCTCGATAACGCGGAGCGTTCGCGGCTGTTTTATTTGCTCGCTCGCATTTCCCGGCGGGCGAAAGACCCGGCGGCGACGGTTCGCTGGTTTCGCCTGGCCGCGATCGAAGCGCGGGAGGCGGGCGAAGATGAATTGCAGAGCCGCATGCAGGGCCTCGCGGCCTACGAGCTCTTTCGCGGCGGACGCAAGCTGCAGGCTCGATCGTTGCTGTACGGGATTCCCGAAACCGAAGATGAGAGCGTGAAGCTGCTGGAGCTGGTGCTCCGCGCCGAAGTAGAGGGCGATCCCTCCGCGCGACTCCGCCTGGAAGAAATGGCGCCGCGTTTGCGGGCCGGTAAACAGAGCTATCTTGTGCGCCAGGCCTTGCGCGTCGCTGGAAAATCCAGCGTTCAGAAAAATTCGAAATCGCGCGAGAAGAAGGGCGAAAGCGAGCGCCGGGAATCGCGCTCGAAAGCCGGCGAAGAAGATCGCGCAAATAAGCGTAAATCAGAAGCCCGAACGGAGCCGCCCGCATTCTGGCAGCGCGAATTTCGCAAGGCTTACGGCGCATCGCTCAAAATCGAGGTACCGAAAAACCATCGCCTGCTCCTCGTACGCAATACGGACTCCGTGCAGTTTCACGGTTATTCCCGCAATTCGGATCGGCTGCGGTCGCGATTGAAACTCGGAGCGCCGCTGGAGATTCCGGCACAGCTCGATGACGCGAGCGATCTTTTGCGCGGGTTGCGCGGAGATTTCGTGCTGGTAATCGCGCCAGCGCCCGCGAGACACAGCGACGACGAAGGCGAAGAGCCCGCGGAAGAATCGTCCGAAGATCCAGGGGCCGAGGAATCCCCGGCGAATAAAACGACTGCTCCAGAAGGTCGCGGCGACGCGGGCGGACCTGTGCGCCTGCCAGAATCGATTCGACTCGCGCAATGGAACGAGAGCCGTACGTTCTCGGACCAGGCCTGGCTCATCGTGAATCTGCGCAGCGATGGAGCCGGTACGCTGACCGTCGAGCTGGAAGAGCTTGCTGATCGCACGCGCATGCCCGGTTATGCCCGGGGCCGGGTTCAGGCGATCGAATTCGAGTTTAAAGCGGCCGACTGATGAGCGAGCGATTAGAGGAAATGGGCGCCGAAAGATTCGGGCGCAAAAAAACCGGCGCCTGTTGGAGCGCCGGTTTTTTTATAGAGTCGTTACGCAATCCTGCGCATCGACTCAGCTTTTCTTGAAGAAGCCGACGATTTTCGAAAGGATCCCTTTCTTTTTCTCCGGCTGCTTGCTCTGGCGCTGGTTTCCGCCCTGGCGTCCACGATTTTCGCCGTCGCGTCCGCCTCCGCGCCCGCCGCGGCGCCTGCGGCGACGCCGACCCTGGCCCTGGTTGTCCGCGCCGTCCCGATCGTCGTTCTGGCGGCCGTTGCGGCCGTTACCGCGTCCGCCGCCGTTTGAATTTTCTTCGCGGTCCCCGTCGCGGTTGCGATTGCGGTTCCGGTTTCGATTCCGATTGCGGTTTCTACTACGGCTGCGGCCTTCGCCGCTGTGATTGCTGCGCCCTTCGCGATACTCTTCTTCGGTCATGCCGGAAGCGGTGCTGCGCGTTCCACGCAATACCGCCTGGCGATCCTGTTCGCGGATCGACATGCCCTCCGTGGAGATCGGTTCGTCGACCGCGGGCGCGCTGGTGCGTTCGGGTTGTCGGCTGCGGTTTTCTCCGGAGTCGCGACGTCCGCCGCGTCCCCGCCGGCGACGTCCGCCTTCACGGCCTTCGCCTCCGCGATCACGGTCGCGTCCGCCGCGGCTTTCGGATCTTTGACGGCCTTCGTCGTTTCTACGACCTTCTTCGCGATCATTGCGCTCGGTGCCGTCGGAGAATCTTTTGTATTCTCCTTCTGGAAATTTGATCATCTTAACATCCACGTCTACCACGGGGATTTTCGTTCCCAGGTAACGATGTATCCGCGGCAGGTTTTCGTAATCTTCTTCGGAGCAGTATGAGATACTGGTCCCGCTGCGTCCCGCCCGGGCCGTACGCCCGATGCGATGCACGTAGCTTTCGCTGTCCTGCGGCAGATCGTAATTATAAACGTGAGTGATGTCTTCGACATCCAGGCCCCGACTGGCGACGTCCGTCGCGACGAGCACCTGGTACTTACCAAGCTTAAAATTTTTCAGTAAACTAATTCGTTTCTTCTGATCCAGCAGGGACGAAATGCCCGCGGCAGCTATGCCGAATCGCCGCAGCACGCGTTCGATGTGCTGTACTTTGCTGCGGTAATTCGTAAATACTATCGCGCGAATATTGTCGTGTTCCAACAGTTGATTCACGAGATAGGGGTCTTTTTCCTGGCGACCCAGGTGTAACAGTTGTTGGTCGATCTTATCAACCGCGACCGATTCGGCCTCGATGCGGACTTCGACGGGGTCCTTCATGAAATCGGAAGCCAGTCGTAGAATATAATACGACAGCGTCGCCGAGAAGAGCATCGTCTGCGCGTTCTCCGGAACTTTGTGCATGATATAACGCACGTCCCGGATGAAGCCCATGTCGAACATGCGGTCGGCTTCGTCGAGTACCTGAAAACGGATCTGCGAGAGATCGATCTTATTCTGTTTAACGTAGTCGATCAGGCGACCCGGAGTCGCGACGATCAGCTCGGGGTTTTTCGCCAGAGCTTCTTCCTGGCGGCGATATTCTTCGCCGCCGTAAATCGCAACCACGCCGATTTCGCGCTCGCTGCATAGTTTATTCGCTTCTTCCGCGATCTGCAGACAGAGTTCCCGGGTGGGGGTCACAATCAGGGCCGCCGGCCCGGGAAGATCCTCGCTGAGAATCTGATGGAGGATGGGCAGTAAGAACGCTATGGTCTTGCCCGTACCGGTCTGCGAAACGCCGGCGATGTCCCGGCCTTCAATGCCGGGGCCGATACAGTCCGCCTGGATTTGGGTCATATCCGTAAATCCGGCGTCGGCGATGGCTTTCTGGAGATCCGGGTGTAAGTCGACTTCTGTAAATTTCACCTTTCGGCAGGGCGCCGCCAGGGTCGCGGCCTGTCAATTCTATAATAGTAGAGAATCGTCCGCAGTGATTCCGCCCGGACAGGCCTGGACGCCGGATTGCCGTTTTATACAAGCGTTTCGGCCGAAATCGGGGCATCTTTCGCATACTGAGCCGGTCACCGGGCCGCCTCCGGATTTAGGACCCAAATACAGGAGACGCTACAATGAACACTCTCGCCGAACGCATGGGCGGTTACGCCGCATATCACCGCGACCCCCGCAATAAATTCACGCATCTATTCGGAGTGCCGCTGGCATTCTACTCGCCCCTGATCGCTCTGGGCTGGCTGCGTGCTCCGCTCGGCGGCGGCGGGCTGGAAATCAGTCTGGCGATGGTTGTGCTCGTCGCCGTCATGATCTGGTACATCAAACTGGACTGGATTTTTGGAATCGTGATGAGCCTGATTTCTATTCCGGTCATGTACCTCTGCGATCTCGCTTCGCAGCTGGCGTTTCTAACCTCGCTTGCCTGGTTCATCGGTACGACCGTGGTCGCGTGGGCCATCCAGTTGACCGGTCACGCTTTCGAAGGCCGTAAGCCGGCGCTGGCCGACAATCTGGTCCAATCGCTGATGGGACCGATCTTCGTTCTGGCGGAAGTATTCTTCGCTCTGGGTCTGCGCAAAGAATTGCATATGCAGGTAGAACACCTGGCCGTGAGCCACGTTTTCCCGGAAGGCGCGACTGCAAAAGCCTGAACCGGATCGGCCGCTAAAAGGCGGTTGCTTTTGAGGCGGCGCGCATTAGTTTCTGGAACCGATGCCCGCCGCAACCCGAAGTGATTCGCCGCCGAACGCAGTTTATATCTGGGACGGATTCTTGCTGTTCGCGTCCCACGAAATCGTAAACACCTTTCATGCGCACTACTCCGCCTCGCTTGTGATTTCGCTCGCTACGGGCGAACGCGCGATCCGGCTGGAAAACGCCGACGAGGAGCGTGCACTTTACGACGCCGTCTGGATTCCGCCGAATTTTCCGCATCGCCTGTCCGCGCCGAAAACCGACGTGCTGGTCTTTCAACTCGATCCCGACATGGATGATTTTCGTTCCGTGGTCGCCGCTGGCGGAGACGCCCCCCGCGAACTGCACCTTTCTGAAGAACGCGTTCCCGATCTCAAGGCCCGCGTGCTCGCGTTGCGTGAAGACACCTCGACCTGCGACGCCGCACTGGATCTCTGCGGGACGATTCTGGAAAGATTTCTTGAAGGCGAAGGCGATCCCGATTCCGGCCATATATCCCGGAAGGCGTCGCGCGAAGCGGACGGCGCACACCCTCTCGAACCGCGGGTTCGTGAGGTGCTCGAACATCTGCGCGGACTGCCGGAGATTCCTGTCGACGTGAATACCGAGGAAATGGCCCGGCTGGTCGGGCTTTCGGCCGAACGCTTTCGCACGCTCTTTCGCGAACACATGGGCCTGCGCTTTCGCCGCTATCTACTCTGGCTGAGGCTGCGTCGCGCCGCGCGCATACTCGGCGACGGCGCGAGCTTAACCGACGCGGCCCACGCGGCGGGCTTTTACGATCAGGCGCATTTCAGCCGGACCTTTCGTGAAATGTTCGGACACGCGCCGTCGGATTTATTGGGCAAGCCGCGTACTCTGCGCATACACGCGTGCGAAGGCGATCGCAGGCTGCGTCGGTAGTCGCTGCGTTCCGCGAATTCCGGCGATTCGTTCGCGCTTCGCGCCTGGCTTTCCCTGTGTTTTTGAATTATCGGCCGCCGGCCGGCGGTTCGTGTAAGGCGATGCGATTGCCTTCGCTGTCCGAAAACTCCGCGACGGAACCGAGTTCCCCGTTCGATGTTTTGGGATACAGTACCTCGCCGCCGGCTTCCGCGACCCTTTGCAGCGTCGCGTCGATCGATTGCGTATGAAAATAGACCAGAGCGCCGTCACGCGTCGGCCGGTAGATTTCGCCTTTCGCGAGAGCGCCGGTAATTCCAGGCCTGCGCGCGTCGAAAGGAAAAAGCGCCATCTCGTTGCCGTCGATCGTTTCCGGCTCCAGTTTGAATGCGAAGACCGCTTCGTAGAATCGCACGGCGCGCGCCATGTCCAGTACGGGTATTTCGAAGTACGCGACTGGATTGAAGGCTTCCGTTGTATGGCCCTTCCGCTGCTGATTAAAATCCATAATGATCCGCTGGCCCTGCCGGTAGAGCTCGCGATACACTTCGCGTTTGAACGGCACGATTTCTTCGACGATCCCGGCGAAATCGGTCCAGACCAGGCGGCTGAATTCCTGGCTGTGATGGCTGAGCGATAGCGTGTCGGGATCGCCGTCCCAGAAGAAGAAGAACCACTTCTGTTCCTGACCCTGGAATTTTTGCAGCTTCTTCGGAACGTCGGGCGGAAAATCGTAGCGCAGCCAGCCATTCAGCTCCCCCGCCGCTTCGCCCTCCGGTCGCAGCCCCGTCTCTTCATAAAGCTCTCGCAGCGCCCCGGCGAGCGGCTCTTCGCCTTTGTCCAGGCCGCCCTGGGGAAATTGCAGCGTTCCCGCGCGGTCGACGCGTTCGCCGGCCAGCACCAGGCCCTCCGCATTGAATACGACGACTCCCACGTTTTTGCGATACGGTTTCATTTGTCGGGCGTTTTCCAGTGGATAAGACGTGTTGTGTCGTAGCGGTTTTTCGTGCGTAAAACCACAGATGGGAGCCGCGCCAGGCTTGATTTTCAGCGGTCATTTGTCACGGAAATTGTTATGATAGCGCCCTGCGCCCGATTTCGCGGGCGCTGAGGCTTAAAGCGGCCCTGAAATTGAAAAGAACTTGACTGCACGGCGCTCCGTCAAAGTACACCCATACCGGGGTATTGTGCGTTTCGGCCCTCGCCGATCGAAGCGCATTCAGTCGCCGGAGCCCCGAAACCCGTAAGAAGAATTATGCCCGATATCAGCCAACCACTCATCGTTCAATCCGACCGGACCATGCTGCTCGAAGTGGAGAATGAACACTTTGAAGACTGTCGCGCCCTGGTCACGCGCTTCGCCGAGCTCGAGAAGAGCCCGGAATATCTGCACACCTATCGGATTACTCCGCTTTCTCTCTGGAACGCCGCATCCAGTAAGATGAGCGCGGACGATATTGTCGAAGCTCTGGAGAAGTTTTCGAAATATCCCGTGCCGAAAAACGTGATCAACGAAGTTCGCGAGCAGATTTCGCGCTACGGCAAAGTCAAACTGGTCAAAGACGACGAAGGCACTCTCTATATTACTTCGCAAGAACGCGTTTTCCTGAACGAAATCGCGAATCATCGCACTGTGCAGCCCTATATTGAAGATCGCCAGGGCGACCGCATCGTCGTCAAGGGCAGTTACCGCGGACACATTAAGCAGGCTTTGATTCGCATCGGCTATCCCGTCGAGGATCTCGCGGGTTACGACGACGGGGCGGAGTTCGCTTTCAATTTTCGCCACAAGTCCCTGAGCGGCAAGACCTTCGGCATGCGCGACTATCAGCGCCGCTCGGTCGAAGTCTTTCACGCGAACGGCGAACGCGAAGGCGGCTCGGGCGTGATCGTGCTGCCCTGCGGCGCCGGTAAAACCATCGTCGGTATCGGCGTCATGCAGATCGTCGGCGCGCAAACGCTGATTCTGGTGACGAACACCCTGTCGATCCGCCAGTGGAAAAACGAAATCCTGGATAAGTCCGATATCACCGAAGAGGACATCGGCGAATACAGCGGCGAGAAAAAAGAGATCAAGCCGATCACCATCGCCACGTACAATATCATTACGCATCGCAAGAAAAAAGGCGGGGACTTCACCCACTTTAATATTTTCAGCGCGAACAACTGGGGCCTGATCGTTTACGATGAGGTACACCTGCTGCCCGCGCCGGTCTTTCGCATGACCTCCGAACTACAGGCGAAGCGCCGCCTGGGTCTGACCGCGACCCTGGTTCGGGAAGACGGCCTGGAAGAGGACGTATTCTCGCTGATCGGTCCGAAGAAATACGACGTGCCCTGGAAGGAACTGGAGAAGCAGTCCTGGATTGCGAACGCGCGTTGTATCGAAATCCGCGTCGACCTGGACGAAGAGCGCCGCATGCAGTACAGTCTCGCGGACGATCGCGAAAAATATCGTCTGGCTTCGGAGAACCCGGAGAAGATGAAGTGCATCGAAACGATCATCGACGAGCACGGCCGCCACAACGTTTTGATCATCGGGCAGTACATCGACCAGCTCGAAAAGATCGCGGCGTATTTCGATTTCCCGTTGATCACCGGCAAGACTCCGCTGATGGAACGCGAGCGTCTGTACGAAGGTTTCCGAACCGGGACCGTTCCCTGTTTGATCGTTTCGCGCGTCGCGAATTTCTCGATCGACCTGCCGGACGCGTCGGTGGCGATCCAGGTTTCCGGAACCTTCGGTTCGCGCCAGGAAGAAGCCCAGCGTCTGGGCCGCGTACTGCGACCGAAAGAGGGCGATAATATCGCTTTTTTCTACAGTCTGGTGAGCCGCGACACGACCGAAGAACGTTTCGGTCAGAACCGCCAGCTGTTCTTAACCGAGCAGGGTTATGAGTACCAGATCTACACCTACGATCAGTTCAAAGAGATGAAAGGCGAGATCAAAGAGATCATCCTGCAGGGTTGATTCCAATGACAAAATCAAAACGGCCCGGCTCGTCCGGACGATCCGGAGGGTTGCGCCGGGCTTTCGCGCGGCAGTTTCCGCGGATTATGAACGCAGCGCTGTGCGCGATGATTTTAGCGGGCGGGGCCGGCTTCACTCTTGCCTGCGATTCGGCGGGAGCGGAGTCCAATCAGGCGGCGCCGCGGGAAAGCATTCAATTTAAAGGCAGCGATCGATTGCCCGCTGCGCTCGGCGCCGCGATGCCGGGCTTCCCCGATATTCGCCGCGATACCGCCGGGACTCCGCGCGTCCGTTTGCCGGAGCGCCTGGGCGAAGCGCCGTTCCTGGCTTTCGACGGGCGCTATCTGCGCTTTTACGACGACGGCGACGACGACGGCTACGAGAACCACGACCCGACTCCGACCGGCGACGAGGTCTTCTGGCGCGGCCGCTTTCGACCGATCTTTGCGAAACTAATTCGTTTGCCGGGGAGTGATCGTCCGACCCCGGTGATTTCGCTGCGCTTCACGGGACTGGTCGCGACCGACGACGAAGGCGACAGCTATCGTTCAATCATGCCCGGCCTGCCGCCGCGCAGTACCGAAGCCTCCGCCGCGCGCATTCCGGTGTTTCGCGACGTGATGGATCTCTGGCAGAATCCCCGGCGTTCGAACGAAATCGTGGCCTTAAACAAACACGAAGTCTTATTCAGCAAAGACGCCGGCCAGAGCTTCCAGAAATTCCGCATGCCCCGCGGCGATCTGGACAAAGCCACGCTGAATGTGGTCACCGGCCGCGTCGACGAAGCGGGCGACATTCGCGAACTGTGGCTGGGCACCTATCTGCGCGGGATTGTCCGCTGCGTTCCGTCGCGGAGTTTCAGTCGATTGAGCTGCAGGAGCGTGACCAACGCCGGGCTGCCGTCGTTGATTCACGAAAAGGGTTCCTACTTTCGCGAAGAGATCAGCGGCATCGCCTATGCGGCGGACGATGGAATTCTAATCAGCACTTCGCGATTTCAGGCGTCGCTCAATCTTTTCGACACCCGCACGGCGCGGGCGAAGCATATCAGCTTTGCGCTGCCGGGTTTTACCGGAGCGGATCACGCCGAGAGTTTGTTTTACGATCCGGCTTCTAAAACCGCGTACGTCGGCACCAACCGCGGCATCTACGTATTCGGCCTGAAAGATCGGGTATTTCGACATATCCCGCTTGCGGAAATCTTCGGCGGCGAAGCGGCGCCGGGCCGGCCGAAGCTCGATTCATTCGCGGGGATCTGGGCCGGCGAAGGTCGCATGAATATCTCGAATTTCCTGGGACCCGACGCGAGCGGCCGCGCTCCTCAAGGCCACGAGCAGTTCGGCCGCACGCCCTCGAATATGCGCGCGATGTACATTTCGCCGACCTCCGCGCGGCGTAAGATGCGCATGGTCCTCGATCTACTGGACAATTACAATTATAACGCCGCGGTGATCGACGTGAAGGACGACTTCGGTCGGCTGATCTACGGCAGTAAGCTGCCGGAAGCGAAGGCGATGAATAATCACCGCCAGCGCGCCGATATTCGCAGCCTGGTAAAGAAACTCAAAGCCCGCGGGGTCTATACCATCGCGCGGCAGGTCGTATTTAAAGACAAAGTCCTCTACGGTTACCAGAAGAACAAATACGCCATTCGCGATCGGGCGGGCGGCCCCTGGGTCGGCAGCGGCGAAGAGCGCTGGGTGGATACTTTCTCGGACTGGGTGCACGATTATAATGTTCGCATCTCCACCGAGCTGGTGGAACTGGGCTTCGATGAAATTCAGTACGACTATATCCGCTTTCCGTCGGACGGACCGATCGGACGCTGCGTCTGGAAATACCGCAAGGGCGACGCGTATAAATCCGAAGCTCTTGAGAATTTCTTAATGAAGGCGCGGCGGAAGCTCAGCAAGCCGATCAGCGTCGATATCTACGGTTATCACGGCATCTACCGGGCCGGAACGGTGATCGGGCAGGATATGATCGACGTGGGCGAATTCGTCGACGTGGTTTCGCCCATGCACTATTCTTCGCATTTCGGCAATCGCTATCTCGACCACTATCCCCGCGAGCGCCGCGCTTACGAGCTGCTGAAGCTCGGCACGGAGCGTCCTATGCGTATGGGGCAGGGGCGCTTCCAGGTGCGGCCGTGGATCCAGGCCTTTAAGATGAAAATTTCGATTTGGGGCTGGGGCGAAACCTACATGCGCAACCAGATTCTGGGTTCGGTGGACGGCGGAGCCAGCGGCTTTCTGTGGTGGGGGCCGATCAAAGAGTTTTATTTGCCCGGCCGGGTGCAAAATCAACTTGTAAAAGCCGGCAAAGACTAGCCATACTGCTAAAACAAATATATATTTAATTAATTATATTAATATCCTCGCGTTTCCACTACGCCTGCAATCCAATTGCAGGAGGCGAGGGATGTCCTTAAGCCTTTTACGTGGCGTTCGGAAGAGTGTTACGGGCGGCGTTCACGCCGTTGTTTATTTCTTATTAATGTGGGCTCTGCCCGTGGCGGTTTTCGCCGCGTGTTGCGCGTCCCTGGCGGGCGATGTGCGCCAGGGGCCGGCGGTGCGCGATTTTCTCGCCTCACCCGCATTATTCGGTCTGATTCTGGCGTTCTACGCTTTTTGTTTTGCGCTCGAACGCGGAGCGCCCTTTCGCTCCGAATGGAACCAAACGGGGCGGCCGGAGGCGAACGATTGGGGTTTGTATCTACTGGCCGTGGTGCCGGCGGAAACTCTGGGGCGCAGTCTGGTATTCGCATGCACCGCCTGGATCATGGCCCTGCGACCTGAGTCGGGACTCTTCGCTTTCTGGCCCGCGCAGTGGCCGCTGTGGCTGCAGGTCGGTCTGGGGCTTTTAATCTTCGACCTGGTGTACTACTGGTACCATCGCTTCAGTCACGAATGGAACTGGCTGTGGGCCTGCCATCGCCTGCACCATACGCCGGAGCGGCTGGTCGTTTCGAAAAGCTTTCGCCACAGTTTTCCGGAGTGGGGTCTCGATATCGTTTTGCACTCGTCGGTATTCGTGCTGACGGGGATGCCGGCGGAAGTCGTATTCTGGCTGTACGCGATAACGATTCCGATCGGCTTTCTTTCGCACGCGAATATCGCGATTCCGATGGCGACTCCTTTCGCGTCTATTTTTAATCTACCGCAAACCCATCGCATTCATCATGATCGCGAGTTGCGGGGCGGCTTAAAAAACTACAGCGCCTTTACGATGTTCTGGGACCACGTGTTTCGCACGTACGAATCACCATCGCGCTATCAGCCGGCGCGCCTGGGGATTGCGGATTATTCGGTTCCTGAAAACCTGGGCAGTTTGTGGTTCTCGTTTCTGCCGGAGAAAGGCCGGAGCCGCCGGCGTTCTCAGACGGACACGCGTTCGGTGGATGCGCTTTCCAGCTCTTCATTAAAGCCGAACAGCCGCGGATCTTTGAGCCGGTCGACGTAGAGCACGCCATTCAGGTGATCGCATTCGTGTTGATAGACGACCGCGTCGTAACCTTCGATGACTTCGTCGTGAAATTCTTCGTCCTCGTCGTACCATTTCATGCGAATGCGGCGAGGGCGTTCGACGTAACCGCGCATGCCGGGGACGGAAAGGCAGCCTTCCCATGAACCTTCCGAAGCCTCTTCGAGCGCCTCGATTTCCGGGTTAATGATGATGCTGCGCTGCATGCCCGGCGCGTCGGGATAGCGATCGCTACGATCGAAGCCGACGACCACGAGCTGCTTGAGCACGCCTACCTGAGGCGCGGCCAGGCCGAGGCCGTCCGCGTCGTCCATCGTATCGAACATATCGCGAATCAGCTTTTTGATTTCTTTCGATCGGATTTCGGTCGCCGGAATAGGCTCGGATTTTTTCCGCAGCAAGGGGTCTCCGGCGCGGAGAATTTTACGCACGGCCATAAGGATATCTAATTCGAATCGCCATCGCCGACTATCAATTTTTTCACGCGCTGCAGCCAGCCGCCGATCGCCCGCAACGGACCGCGTTTGTTGTGGGCGCTGAGAAAATGTTCGATCGCCGAGTTGACCAGGTCCGGCTCTTCGCGATGCGGACTGTGACCGAGATGGCCGTAACGCAAGAGCCGGCTGCCGGGCAGGCGTTCGCTCAGGCGTTCGGCGAGTCGGGCGCCGTCCAGCGGATCCGCATCGCCTGCGATTAAAAACACGGGCAGCTTGATCTCCGCGAGGTACGGCTCCTGTTCGTCCAGCGCCTGCTTGAGATAGAGCGCCGCGTTTCCGCCGCGCAGGCAGCGCAGGCGCTGTCGCATGCGCGACCAGGCGCCGCGATCCGTTTCCGCGATCGGGTCGACCAGCAATAGATACAGCGGCAACAAAAACGGAGCTCGAATGCAGAGCCGCATGAGCCAGCGATGGCGCTTAAACTGAAAGACCGGCGCGATCAGGACCAGGCAGTTGAGGCGTTCGGGCGCCAGCGCGGCCACGCGCAGAGCGAGCAGCGCGCCGCTGCCGTGGGCGATGATTCGGGCCGTCCGCGGCATGCTTTCCAGCAGACTCTGCAGAGCGACCAGATTGTAGTCGAGGACCGGTTGGTTGTCGGGCAGGATTTCGCCCGGATCTTCGCCGTGTCCGGCCAGACGAAAATAATGACAGTCGTAGTCGCGACCGAAACGCGCGGCCTGTGCGGACCACTGCGCGGTTGGATCGGTGAACCAATCGTGGATGAAGACCAGCGGTGCTTCCAAATTGGAATGAGCCATAGGAAAACAGGTTCCTGTCGGCCCATCGACGAAAGCCATCCGGCGGGCCGATACCGTCGCCGGGGAATCGGGCTGTGGAGCCGAGGGGAATCGAACCCCTGACCTCTTGAATGCCATTCAAGCGCTCTCCCAACTGAGCTACGGCCCCGTTAACCAGCAGTGGTAAGGTTTTCGGAGGACCCTGGATGTCAAACAGAATGTCAAACAGATTGGTCGGAGCCCCCGCGATCACTGCGAAGCTGCGGCGGCGGAACGATACCGGAGCCGGCTTCTGGATTCTGTAGAATATTCAGAGAGCTTATGGATGGGATGGAGAAAATTCACCGCAAAACTGCTTGAAGCGGATGCCTTCAGGCGATTATGAAGTACCTGTTTTGGGAATTCCCGTATTAGCAGCGATTATTGGGCTGGTTTTCTTCGTCGCGCTGGGCGGATATTATGTCTATGTCAGCATGGCCGGTCCGCGTCGGATCGAAGAAATCGACCGGCTGATTCGCCAGAACCGAATTCGAGAAGCCGTCTTTCAGCTGGAAAAGCTGCTCGATAAAGACGAGCGCAATATGCGCGGGCATTATTTGATGGCTCGCTGTCATCAGAAGCTGAATGCACCCGCCAAGGCGATACTCTCGCTGCGCCAGTGCACGAAAATCGCGCGTTATACTCCCGAGGTCACCGAAGCGGCCGTGCGCCGACTGCTTGCCGCGTGTTTCGAGAGCTCGGGCAATCATACCGAAGCGAAGAACGAATACCTGCTATTGACTCAGCTGGAACCGGACGTCTACGAACACTTCTTTCACGTCGGCGAATTGTTCTTTCGCGCGGGCGTGCAACCGAAGGCAATGCAGTTCTTAAAGAAGGCGGTCGCGCTCAATGCGAAGCACGCGGATTCGCTCGCTCTGCTGGGGCAGTGCGAATACCAGCAGAGTAATTATCAGGAAGCGAAAAACGCTCTCGGCCAGGCGGTGCAGATTAAACCGGACCATAGCGTTGCGCGTTATTTTCTTGGTCTTTCGTTGCGTTATCTCGGAGACGCGGAGTGGGCGGTTAAAGAATTCGAGAAGGCCGAGAAAGACGAAGGCTTGCGCGAAAAGGCATTGCTCGCGAAGGGTATGGCGTTGATCGATATGGAAGCCTATCCGCGCGCGATCATCGAACTGGAGCGCGGGCTGAAACTCGCGAAGGCCGGCTCGGAGCTGATGATCAATATGAATTATCTGCTGGCGCTCGCGGCGGAACGCAGTCGGGATCTCGCGACGGCGATTCGCCACTGGGAGATCGTCGACAAGCTGCGGCCGAATTATCGCGACGTGCGCGAGAAGCTTAAACAATACCAGGAGTTTCGCACTGACGACTCCATAAAAGACTTCCTGATCGCCAACGCGGAGCAATTCGAAGACACCAGCCGGCAAATGCTGGAAGGCATGGGTTATTCGATCAGCGCGATGAAACGCAACAGCGACCTGACCATCGAGGCGTTGGTCTCGGATTCCGACGGGACCGCCAATCAACGCAATGTTCGTAAATTTTATACTCTGATTTTTATTCAGCGCGACATGTCGCCCATTTCGGAACGGCAGGTCCGCGACTTTCACGAGCAGATGCGAGAGAAGAACGCTTCGCGCGGTATCGTCATGACTACCGGCGACATCATGCCGCAGGCTGCGAATTTCGCGTCCACGCGGCCGATCGACATCTACGACGCGGCGAAAACCGCGGAAGCTCTAAAAGGAATCGCCGGTTGAGGGGCCCGGATCGATACGCCCGCTAAGCGCAGTGCGACCTGAACGGAACCGCATTCAAATGGCCAACCCGGATTCACAGAAAGAGTCTTCGACCGAGCCGCTCTTTCGGGCTGTAGACGGGCGCCTGATCCTGCGGCGCAATTCCGAGATCAATTATATTCTCGAGATGGCGCTCGACGAGATCAAGAGCATGGTCAAGGCGCGCCGCGCCGAGTTTTTCTTTTTCGATGAGGCTGGCGAACTGGCCGCCTTCCGGCCGGCCGAAGAGGGAGCCGAATCCCAGCAGGCCGGCATGCGGCGGCTCAGCGAATACTGCATCCGCGAACGCACTTCTTATAATTATCGCAAGCCGAAGCTGAATCCTCAGGCCACCGCCGAAATCCGCCGTACCGCGGGCCGGGCCGCGGGTCCGGAAGGTCTGGATCTCGATGATCCAGCCTTGTGCGTCTATCTGGGATTGCAGGAAGGCGAACTGGGCGCGGTCTGTCTTTCCGAGCCGATCTTTTTTGATCATTTCTTCGAAGCCGATCTCAACCTGGTTAAAAATTTCGCGGCGACTTTTTCGATTCTTCTGCGCAACGGCTGGGCGGACAATACGTCCTCCGAGATCTATCTGAATTTTCGCAGCAGCCTGCTGCTTTTGCTCGATAACGCGCATTTAAATCAGAAGATCAAGTACTCGGATTACCGCTTAAACACCGTTCTCGAAGTATCGAACCTGATCAACTCCTCGCGCGAACTGAACGAGATGATCCAGGCGGTGCTCTATAGCTCGCGGCGCGTGTTGCGAGCTCAGAGTGCGAGCCTCTTTCTGGTCGATGAAGAGACCGGCGAATTGTACTTCGATATCGTAACCGGAAAAGAGGGCGAAACTCTGAAAGGATTTCGCATTCCGCCCGGACAGGGCATCGTCGGACTGTGCGCGCGCGAAAAGCGTTCGATCGTGGTCAACGACGCGCCCAACGATCCGCGTATCTATCGCGTGGTCGACGAATACTCGCAAAATATCACGCGCAACCTGATGGCGGCGCCCCTGATGGTCAACGATCGTTGCATCGGCGTACTCGAAGTGATCAATACCATCGATCGCTCGTATTTTAACGAGAGCGATATGGAGCTCTTCGAGAGTCTCTCGGATTCAGTGGCCATCGCCGTTCAGCGGCGCATGCTGCTCGACGACGTCGAAAAAAAGAATCAGGAGCTGGAACGCAAGCTGCGCGAATCTTCGACGCTGCACGCCGTAACCCGGGTGCTGGTCGAAGTCGGCTCGGCGGACGATCTGTTTTTGCGCGTGCTGGAAACCATTCACTCCAATATGCACATCAAGCGCCTGTCGGTGCTTCTGTATCGTGAAGATACGGACGAGCTGGAAGTCAAGGCCGCGGTGGGTTTCGATCCACACGCCCCTGGCGAGAACGCCGGCGATCGTTCGCTTGGCCGCTACGTATTCGATTCGAATCAATCGTTGTTTATTAAAGACTTCGCCGAAGAGCCGCCGCTCATGCAGAGCTTTACGCGACCGGAACGCTATCGTACGCCGGGCTGTATTTTGATTCCGCTTGCGGGTTCACGCAGCAAACGGCCCTACGGCGTGCTCTGCGCTTCGGACCCCGGCACCGGCGAGTTTCTGGAGGAAGATTTTCCTTTGCTTTCGACCATCGCCTCGCAGGTCACCCGCGGTTACGAAAACTGGATCTTAAACCAGGAGAGTATGGCCAAGAAGGCCATCGAGAAGGAAGTCGAGATCACTTCGCGCATTCAACAGAATATTCTACCGTCGGATATTCCCGATCATATGCATGTGGAGCTGGGCGCGTCTTCGGTGATGGCCCGGACCACCGGCGGCGATTTTTACGATTACCACGTGCACTCTCCGAACGGCCAGGTCACCCTGCTGGTGGCCGACGTCTCGGGCAAATCGCTCCCGGCCGCGCTCTTTATGGCGATCTCCAGTTCGATTCTGAGAACGATCATTCGCTCGGAGTCGGATCCGGTCCAGATTCTGACCAAAGCCAATGATCTGATCTACGAAGAATCGCAGTCGGGAATGTTCGTTACGGTCTTTCTCGCGCGCTACGATCCGCACACCGGGATTCTCAGCTACGCCTCCGCGGGACATAATGAAATGCTGCTAATGCATACCGACGGCGAATACGAGATGCTCTCCGGTAAAGGCCATCCCCTGGGGGTTCTGCCTTCGCATCGCCAGCGCTACCACGGCGGCCAGCGCAAGATTCGCGGCGACGATATGCTCGTGCTGTATACTGACGGCGTATCGGAAGCCATGAACTCCATGAACGACGAATACGGCCTGGAGAAATTTATTCGCCTGCTGCGCGCGAATCGCGAGCGTCAGCCCGCCGAGTTGATCGACATCGTCTACCAGAGCGTACTCGATTTCAGCGGGACGGCTCTTCAGTCCGACGATTTCACCATGCTGGTTTCGCGTTTTCAGGGGGCCCTTGAGGGCGTGCGTGAATATCATCTCAAACTGCCGGCGCACAAAGACAGCATTCCGGCGCTCCGGGATCGCCTGATGCAGATCTGTATCCGCCACGGACTCTTCGGGGACGAGCTGGACGATATTCTGCTGGTCTCGGACGAAGCGGCGACCAATATTCTCGTGCACGCCTACGCCGATACGACCCTGCCGAATCCGGACTTCGAATGTGATTTACAAATAGAATCCCATAATTATGTTCGCATCAACTTCCGGGACCAGGGCCGGCCCTTCCGCATGGACGAGGTCAAAAAACCCGACGTGCGGCAGAATCTGGCCGGCAAACGCAAAGGCGGTTTCGGAGTGTATTTGATAAAGTCGTTGATGAACCGCGTCGAGTATCGCCGGGAGAACGGAGTTAATTACCTGTTCGCCGAGAAAGACCTGCAGCAGAGCTGAGATCAACAGGAGCCCAAATGAGCCTCATCAGCAGAGAAACCGACCGTTATATCGTCGTGAATCTGTCCGGTCGCATGGACGTGCATCTGGCGTCCGATACGGAAAACAAACTAAATGATCTGATCCAGAAGCACGCCGATAAGAACGTCGTTTTGAACCTGGAAGACGTTGAGTATATGTCCTCGTCCGGCCTGCGGGTCTTCGTATCGTTAATGCGCAATCTGAAAGAAACCAATCGCCAACTGAAGCTCTCCAATCTGTCGGTGGCCGTGCGCAAGGTTTTCGAGGTCGTGGAGCTGATGGACATGTTCGATATCTTCGAATCCGAAGAAGAAGCCATCGCGTCCTGATTCGGTCCGTCTGAACCCCAACGAATGAAACCCACATTTCGACGCCGGGTTTTGAGCCGCGTCGGCCGCCTCTTCGGCCTGCATCCCGACGTCAGCGGATTGATCTCCGGGGCGCTGAAGCTGGCGAACCCGAAATCGGCCGCTCTGCCATTAGAGAACGTTCCACTGGTCTCGCGCGTGATCGCGTCCGGCCTCTGGAATTATAGTTTCTTCCAGTTTTATCCGCAGTTCGCCCGACCGTACTGGGCCGAGCGCCAGTACGATGTCGCCGACCCTGCCTATCTTCCCCGGGCCGGCTCCCCCCTTTCGGTGAATCTGACCCATCGCACCTGGATGGGAGTGCGCGGGCCCGGCGGCGCGACCTTCGGCGTCGTCGATCCGGCCGGCAGTTTGAGTCCGGTGGTCGGATACTATTCGATTGAGCTGGCTTTGCTGGAACGCACGCCGAAAGGCGACCGGCTCTCGCTGGCCACCCGTCGGGAGCTGAAGATTGAGCAGCTGAATGTCCGCGGCGCGCCCGTCCCGCGGACCGAATACCGGCTCGGCGACCGCTTGCACGCGAAGTGGACCGTCGCCGGGAGCTCGGAGAATCCCGAGATTATTCTGTCTTCGCTGCGTTATGAATACAGCGGCAAACACCCCGCCTGGTTGGTCTTCGGCGTACGACCGTTCAACCAGGAAGGGCCGGCCCTGATCAGCGAAATGGAATATCTACCGGCCGGCGAATATCCAGGGGGCGTGCTCGAGCTGAACGGGCTGCGGGAAATCAATTTTATTACCGCGCCGGATCGGGTGATGCTTTCGGATCTGGAAGGCGGCGATGCGTACTTCAGTGGTCGGCGCGGCAATCGAGTGGAGTGTTCGCGCGGTATCTGCACGGCGGCGCTGCATTTTAAGATCGGCGCGGGGGAGGCCGGTGCGGCGAAAGGCGAAATCGCCTCGAGTAAGAAAGGCGAGATCGCTCCGATTAAAAAAGGCGAGATCGCCTTTTTAGCCCGCAGCTATGAGCGCGAAGTTTTGAGCGGCGCCGACGAAGATTTGATTCGCGCGGTGTTAACCACCAGCGGTCAGATGCGCAAACAGCGCGGCGAAAAGATTCGCAAGAATTTGAAGAAGCTTTCGAAGCTAACGATCCCGGGCAAAAAGAAGAAAACCAAACGCATTAAGAATCTGCACACCGAGGCGATCTTCGATCCGCAGCGGGCCGTGATCTTAAAGACCGGCACCGCCTCCGCAGGCATCGCACGAAGCGTACGTAAATGGGATGCGCTGATGGAGCGCGGCGCCCGCTTCCGCTGCGCGCGCGGCTCCTGGAACAAGGCGGCGCGCATCTTTCAGGGCCATCTGATTTCGCTACAGACCGGCACCACGATTACGCCCGGCGTCTATACCTACCGCCTGTTCTGGTTTCGCGACGCCGCGTATATGCTTTCGTCGCTGGTGGCCTGGAATTATATCGAAGAAGCGGAGCGGGTGATTCGCGGTTACGGTCAGCGCATCGACCGCAAAGGTTTCTTTCGTTCTCAAGAAGGCGAATGGGATTCCAACGGCCAGGCGTTGTGGACGCTCGAGTATTACGCCCGCCAGACCGGGGACCGTAAATTTCTCGGCGAAATCTTTCCGGCGATGCTGAAAGGCGCGCAGTGGATCCACAACAAACGTCGCGAAGGTTATCAGGGCAAGCTGCTGCCGGCCGGCTTCAGCGCCGAACATCTCGGACCGGCGGATTTCTATTACTGGGACAACCTGTGGAGCCTGGGCGGTCTGGAAAAGACCATCGCCGCGGCGCGCGTCCTCGGCGATACGAAGGCTTCGGCGCAGCTCTCGGAAGGTCTGGAATACTATCGCAAAGACTTCCTGAATTGTTCGGGGCCGGATCGCGAGCGCCTGGGTTATCTGCCCGCGGCGCCCGGCCGCGATCTCGACGGCGGCGCCATCGGCGGCCTGCCGCTTTTGTATCCGCTTGAATTGAATCTGCTTCCCCGCGAAGAGGTTCGCGCGACGATTTTCGCGATTTATAACAACTTCTTTCCCGAAGGGCTGTTTCTGCAGCCTGTGATTCACTCCGGATACAACGTCTATCTCAGCATTCAGGTCGCGCAGTGTATGCTGCGCCTCGGCGAAATCGACATCGCACGCAAAATCTTAAAGGACGTGCTGCGTCGCCGGACTCAGCTGTGGACCTATCCCGAAGCGATCCATCCGCGCTCCGGCGGCGGCGTGATGGGTGACGGCTATCACGGTTGGGCCTTCGCGGAGATTTTGCTGTTGTTGCGCGAATTTCTGATTCGCCGAGAAGGTCCGACTCTCCAGGTCTTTCGCGGTATGCGGGCCCGGGAACTGTTCGACACGGATCTGGAATTCGGACCCTTTCCTCTGGACGGCGCGAAGCTGGCGATTGACGGGCGGCTGAACGCGAAAGAGGGCGCGCTGACTGTCGCGGCTTCGGGAGCTATAGCCGGCCTTTCGCATCTGGAAGTCTATTTGCCCGATGAAATCCCGGCGAAGATATTGTTGCACACGCGCGTGCGCGGCGGCCGTTTGATCGCGACTGAAGGCGGCGATGCTCATCCGCGAAACCTGCTGCGGATCGAGTGGGAAAGCGGCGTGGAACGAATCGAAATCCACTACGGCCGCACCTGATCGTCGATCACCGCGGCTCACTGAATAAACAGCGCCGGCCGATCGCCGTTGGCCCCGTTTTCGGTAACTACCAGTAGCGTGCTGTTAAGCGTATCGATCACCGCCGAGGGAGAGCGTCCGGAATTCGCGCCCTGGCCGTCCGAGATGTCGGTGAACGTACAATTGGTTCCGTCGAGATCACAGCGAAAGAGAGCCGGGCGATTGAAGTCCGGACCGCGAACCGCGATCAGGACTTTATTTCCAACTGAGTCGATTACGGCGGAGGGAACCGCCACTGCATTCCCGCCCTGGCCGGCGACGGTTGAAATATCCGTATGCGTGCAATTCGCTCCGTCGAGATCGCAGCGATACATCGAAAGCGCGTTGCCCGTATTCGAATTGCGGCCGAATACGAGCAGCTTCGAGTTCAGCGTGTCGATTACGGGATCCGGACGCTGGGCCGGGTTCGTCCCCTGGCCGGCCGATAGATCGGCGTGCGTGCAGGCGGTGCCGTCCAGATTACAGCGAAAGAGCGAAGGCCGGTTGCTATTCGAGCCGTCTTGAGTTACCACCAGCAGCTTTTGATTCACGAAGTCGATGCGCGCTTCGGTAAAGCCCCCGGAATTCGCCCCCTGTCCCGCTGAGATATCGGTATGGGTGCAACCCGTCCCGTCGAGGTTGCAGCGATAGAGCGAAGGGCGGTCGCCGTTCGCCGCGTTTTCGGCGGCTACCAGCAGGCGATTGTTGATCGTATCGATAACGGCTGAAGGCGTCTTTCCGGAGGTCGCACCCTGACCGGTGGCGGTGGAGATATCGGTATGCGCGCAGCCTGATCCGTCGAGATTGCAACGAAAGAGGGACAGACCGTCGGCGATATTTCCGTTCTGGGTCAACGCCAGAATCTTCGCGTTCGCCGAATCGATTACCAGCGACGGATCCTGTCCGGATGAATTGCCCTGTCCGGCGGATATATCCGTGAAAACACAGGCCGATCCGTCCAGGTTGCAGCGAAACAGCGCCGGCCTTCCGCTGAGGTGTCCCGAGGTGACAAAGACGAGCTTCTGGCTCGCCAGATCGACGGCGGCCGAGGGGCTATTGCCTGAACCGGTGGTCTGGCCGGCGGAGACGTCAACGTACATCGGCGTGCGGGTGCCCGGCAGGATAACAGTGCCGCCGATCGCGCCGGCGAGGCCGGCAAGCGCACCCAGGGCGAGCAGATCGTTCGATTCGCCGTCATCGGAAGAGCCGGGCAGGAGGCCCGTGAGCGGATGACCGATCATGCACGCTGTCAGCGACTGCATGAGCAGACACGCGATCAGGAAATACGGCGAAAGCTGTGACTGGCGGACCATGAGCGACTCATTAGAAGCCCGGGCATTCATTATGTAAATTCGAATTTCTCCGGATTTCAGGAGAGACTATAGAGCCCGCTGCGCTGGAGGCTTTCCAGTTCGCGTCCCAGAATTTCTTCCAGATCCTGAATCCGCCGGTACACCAGGCAGCGCTGATTGCGCACGTCGAATTTCAGAGCCGCTTCATCTTTCGTTAGCAGGATTGTGGGCACGCCGCGTCCCCAGGCGTAGCCGACTTCCAGATAGACGTTCGGGCTGGCATCGCTCAGCTCGGCGATCAGTACTTTCGCTTTTTCAATGCGCGTGCGGATGTGTCCCAGAACGTCGCCTGTGAACGCGCTCTGATCGACTCGTTCGCACAGGAGACCGTTGCGATGCACCGGATTCTGAATTCCGTAAAAGAATATATCGTCCAGCTCCGCACGAAAGGGCATGGCGATGAACGCGTGCGGTTTTTCTTCAGTGTCCTGTTGCTGGATGAAAGACAGCCGTTCCTCGTGAGAAGCCCCGGCCTTTGACGGTCTCTCAATCGACAGCCCCCAGTGGCCAGCATCGTTTTGTTGCGTCGCGAAGCCTTCGCGGGTCAGAAACTTCGCCAGTCGATCTTGAATACGCAGAGTTCTCTTTCTATTGTTTTCGCATATGACGATATTTTCCAGGCCGGCGGGGATGGTATTCAATTTGATTGCCAGCAGAATCCCTCGCAGTTGCGCCAGCGCGCATTCCGCTTCGTCCAGACCCCGTCCGACGCCGTGAATGCTCATCGCAATAGTATTCGCTCGCGGTGTTTTTTCTTTTAAGATTGCCAGGCTGCGGGCAGCGAATTCGCGAATAGAGCGATACTGAAACTCTCCTATGCGAACTGTGCCGAGGAAGAGCGCCTCCTTTGCGCGAATTCCCTGACGGGTCGGCACAAGTACGTATTCACCCTCTGCCGGCTGCAGCTGCTTTTCGGTGATGCCGGTATGGACGAGCGCTTCCTTCACTGTGCGATCGGCCCCGTGAAACTGGCGGGCGAATTTCAATACGGCCACATCCGCCGGGCATTCGGTGATGTCTCGATATTCAATGGTGAAGCGAATCGTGCCGGGGGACGCCATGGGATCCGCTTAAGACTCAGGCGGTTTCAGTCAGCGACAAGTTCTATTGAGCGCGTTCCGGCGCGACGGCCCTGATTCGTGGCGATAGTTTCACAATATGAAACGATATCGCGCGTGCATTGAGAATTGTGCCCGGTTCGGCGAGGGGTGGCTGCGTCCTTCGCAGGAAGGCCGGCGAGCGCGGTCCGCCGCGAAGGCGTCACATCTTCTTATGCGCGGTGATGTGCTTCTTAAATTCGGGGCTGCCGAAGCTTGCGGGCACGCGAATGATCTCCGGCGCCCGATACGGGTGATTTTCCATCAGATACTTTTCGATATCCGAGTAGAAGCCGTCGCGGGCCTTCATCATAAGCTTGAACTCTTCGTCGATATGCACCTGGCCTTCCCAGATGAAGATCGTTTTCACCGGATAGTAGTTGCCGCTGAGAATCAGGCCGTCGCTGACCAGGTCGACCAGGATTTCCTGCGCGAGATCCTCGTCGTTGACCGCCGTATAGATCAACAGTTCGTCGGACGGAACGGGGGGAGTCGGTGCCATGCATTGGCTTCCCCGCTTTCGCGGGGGCCGTCAATGATCTTTCAGGAAATCGAGTAGTTTTCGCCGCACGGTCGCCGGTCGCTCCCAGTGCAGGATGTGGCCGGCGTTTTCCACGCGATGAAACGGCACTCCCGGCAGCGCCGATCGCATGGCTTCGCCGACCGAGTAGGGGATCACGCGGTCTTCGACGCCCCAGAAGATTTGCATGGCCAGGGTTTTACGACCCGCGACGCGTTCGTAGACCGGGCGCGATTCGCCGAGCGGCATATTGCGAAGCGATGACAACAGCGCCGCTTTCGTTCCGGTGATTTCCATCTGCGGCAGAAATTCGCGCTTGTATTCGGGCAAGAGCGACTGGTCGTACATATTGCGGCCGAGTCTTCGCATGAACTGGTCGTGGCCGAAAGCGTGGATAAAATAATCACCGACCAGCGGCAGCCGTGCGAAACGCGCGATCGCGGGAATTTCCAGCGGGAAGCCGGCCGGCGCGAGCAGCGTCAGGCTGCGCAGTAACTCGGGGTGGCGGTCCGCGAAGTGAATCGAAATCACGCCGCCCATCGACAGGCCGATGACGTGCACGGGTTTCGTCAGGCCCAGGCCGCGCAATAACTCCAGCAGCTGTCGATCGTAGAGCTCCACGTCGTGCACGACTTCCGCCGGTCGATCGGAGTATCCCCGGCCGTAAATATCGTAGCGCAGTACGCGAAAGCCCGCGGCGAGCAGATCTTCGCGCGTGCGATCCCATACGAAATAAGGCGTGGCCAGGCCCGGCACCAGCACGACCAGTGGGGCGTCGCTCGCCTTCGCGTTTTTCGCGCCCTCTGTCGCCGCGGATCCAGCCGGCGGCAGGCTCAGTTCGAAGTGCGTCACCCCGTCACTGAGGCGCATAAAACGTCCGGGCGCGTCGCGGCGGGCTGCGGCCGCGCTCCGGTTTTCGGGATCGCAGAAGACCAGCGGTCCCATAAGGATGATGAGAATGATCTCCAGAGCCAACAGCCAGCGAACGATTTGCATGCCACGAGAGGGCCACGAGTTCCCGGGATCTGTCATGCAATTTTCGCGAAAGTCCTTGATCAAGCGCGTCGCTGTGCGGTCTGCTCTCCGGTGATGTCAGCGAATCCTTCCCCCGACTCTGCTTCCGGTCCGAATAGCTTTCGCGCCCGCTTCGAAGCACAGCGCCGGGAAAAACGCAGTGTGCTCTGCGTGGGCCTCGACCCGGATCCCGAAAAGATTCCGGGTGCATATCACGGAACCGCCGGCGCACTGAAATCTCCGCGCCAGATCATCTTTGACTTTCTATGCGATATCGTTGAAGCGACTGCGGCCGCTGCTGTGGCCTACAAACCCAATCTGGCGTTTTACGAATGCCTGGGTCCGGAAGGCATGGCGCTCTTCGACGACGTATTGAGATTGATTCGCGAAAAGGCGCCGGGCGCCTTGATCGTCGCGGATGCCAAACGAGGCGATATCGGCAATACCGCCGGCCGGTACGCGCAAGCCTTCTTCGAAGCGTACGATTGCGATGCGATCACGCTCAGCCCGTATATGGGTATGGATACGCTCGAACCCTTCACGGCCTATCCGGATCGCGCGGTCATCGCGCTATGCCATACCTCAAATGCCGGTGCGCCGGAGTTTCAAAGCGCGGGCGAACCCCCGCTCTATATGCGTGTGGCCCGCGCTGCGCAAAAGATGAACGCGGAAAGCGGCAATCTGTGGCTGGTTGTGGGCGCCACCCGGGACGGCTCCTCCATTGAACGCATTCGAGCCGCAGCCCCGGACGTTCCGTTTTTAATACCGGGCGTGGGAGCGCAGGGCGGGGATCTGGAAGGCGCGCTGCGCGCGGCGGGCCCCGATGTGCTGATCAACGCGGGTCGCGCCCTGTTGTACGGCGGGCAGGATCGTGAAGGCGTGATTGCAGCCGCACAGGCCGAGGCGGATCGTATGCTTGCTGTCATGCGACAGGTTTTCGATTTCGAATAAGTTCCCAAACAACCTCAGGCGCTATCCGGTGCGCGCTGATTCGAGCATATCGCTCGAATTTGGCTTCAAATCAGCTGAAAGTCGAAATTTCCTTTACGCGAATCGCGGCGGGATTTTCCTTAATAAGGTCCGGGCCTTCGCCGACTGAAATCTTGTTCGGCCGCCCGCTTTCATACAACAGGGACTTATAAGGAGCCTACCACCACCATGATTCTCCCGCAAAAGATATTCGGCTCATCCGTGGGCCGTAAGGCCGTGATGGCCTTAACCGGCGTCGGTTTGATTCTCTTTACGATCGTTCATCTTGCCGGTCACTTTCTCATGTTCGCCGGGCCTGACGCGATCAACAGCTACGCCTTCGCGCTAAAATCAAACCCGGCGCTGCTCTGGGGAGCGCGTTCCGGCCTGCTTTTGACGTTCGTGGTGCACGTGGGACTCGCCATCAATCTGAGCCTGGAAAATAAACGCGCTCGCGGCGGCGTCGCATACCAGTATAATAACACTGTCCAGGCTTCCTTCGCTTCGCGCACCATGATCTGGACTGGAATGCTGGTGCTCGCTTTTATTTTGTTTCATCTCGCGCACTTTACGATCCATCTGGTGAATCCAGCGTATGCGAATATGCACGACGAGCTTGGACGCCACGATGTTTATAGCATGATGATCATTGGATTTCAGGCCGTTCCGGTCGGCATTGGTTATATTATCGCCATGGCGATTCTCGCTCTGCACTTGAGCCACGGTCTGCCGAGTATGTTTCAGTCCATCGGCTGGAACAGCCCGCGCTTCGATGCGAATTTCAAACGCATTGGAACCATCTTTGGAGTGCTGATCTTCTTCGGCTATTCTTCGCTGCCGGTCTCGGTGTGGCTGGGTCTGCTTCGCCTGCAATAGCTTCGCGCGAATTCTGCAATACTAACGAAAGGGGAACTATAGATGTCTTTGGATTCAAAAATCCCGTCCGGTCCGCTGGGCCAGAAATGGGAAAAACATAAATTCGAAATGAAGCTGGTCAATCCGGCCAATAAAAGGAAGTACGATGTGATCGTCGTCGGCTCGGGCCTGGCGGGCGCTTCCGCGTCGGCGAGTCTGGCCGAGCTGGGCTACAACGTGAAATGCTTTTGCTTTCAGGACAGCCCGCGTCGCGCGCACAGCATCGCCGCGCAGGGCGGCATCAACGCCGCGAAGAATTATCAAAACGACGGCGACAGCGTCTATCGCCTGTTTTACGACACCGTAAAAGGCGGCGACTATCGTTCGCGCGAAGCCAACGTGCATCGTCTGGCCGAGGTCAGCGTGAATATTATCGATCAGTGCGCCGCTCAGGGCGTGCCTTTCGCCCGCGACTACGGCGGAATGCTGACGAATCGCAGCTTTGGCGGCGCGCAGGTTTCGCGGACCTTTTACGCTCGCGGACAGACCGGCCAGCAGCTTTTGATCGGTGCCTACTCCGCGCTCAGCCGCCAGATCGGCCTGGGCCGCGTCGAGATGCACACCCGTTCCGAAATGCTGGAACTGGTTGTCCAGGACGGCAAGGCGCGCGGCATCATCGTGCGCGATCTCGTAAGCGGCGAAATGACCGCGCACTCCGCCCACGCGGTGGTGCTCGCCACCGGCGGTTACGGCAACGTCTATTTCCTATCGACCAACGCCATGGGCTGTAATGTCACGGCGGCTTATCGCGCTCACAAGAAAGGCGCCTATTTCGCGAATCCCTGCTATACGCAGATTCACCCCACCTGCATTCCGGTCTCCGGCGACTACCAATCCAAGCTGACCTTGATGTCCGAATCGCTGCGCAACGACGGCCGCGTTTGGGTGCCGAAGAAAAAGGGCGACGATCGCAAGCCTTCGGATATCCCCGAAGACGACCGCGACTATTATCTGGAACGCAAGTATCCGAGTTTCGGTAACCTGGTTCCCCGCGACATTGCGTCGCGGAACGCGAAAGAAGTTTGCGACGAAGGCCGTGGCGTGGGTCCTGGCGGGCTCGGCGTCTATCTCGATTTCGGCGCGTCCATCGAACGCCTCGGCAAAAAAGTTGTCGCGGATCGCTACGACAACCTCTTCCAGATGTATGAACGCATCACCGGCGACGATCCGTACAAAGTCCCGATGCGCATCTATCCCGCCGTGCACTACACGATGGGCGGTCTGTGGGTCGACTACAACCTGATGAGCAATCTGGACGGCCTCTTCGTGATCGGCGAAGCGAATTTCTCCGACCACGGCGCGAACCGACTGGGCGCGAGCGCGCTCATGCAGGGTCTCGCCGACGGCTATTTCGTACTGCCCTATACGATCGGCGACTATCTGGCGAAGCTTGGCTGGGACGACAAAGTAGGCGTAGACGACGCGGCTTTCAAGACGGCCGAAGGCGAAGTCAAAGAGCGTCAGAACAAATTTCTCACCATCAACGGAAGCCGCAGCGCGGACTCCTTCCACAAAGAGCTCGGCAAGATCATGTGGGACAAATGCGGCATGGCCCGCAACAAAGCCGGTCTGGAGGAAGCCATAAAAAAGATTCCGGAACTGCGCGAAGAGTTCTGGAGGAACCTGAAAGTCCCCGGCAACGGCCAGGCGGTGAATCAGGAGCTGGAAAAGGCCGGCCGCGTCGCCGACTTCCTGGAATTCGGCGAACTGATGTGTCGCGACGCATTGCATCGCGAAGAATCTTGCGGCGGACACTTCCGCGAAGAGCACCAAACGCCGGAAGGCGAAGCGAAACGCGACGATGAGAATTTTACATACGTCGGCGCATGGGAATACAAAGGCGATAACGCCGAGCCTCAGCTGCACAAAGAGCCGCTGAACTACGAGGAAGTCAAACTCACGCAACGGAGCTATAAATAATGAATCTCACTCTGAAAGTCTGGCGTCAGAACGGGCCGAACGAAAAAGGCCGGATCGAAACCTATCCGGTCGAGGCGTCCGAGCATATGTCCTTCCTGGAAATGCTCGACGTGCTGAATGAAGGCTTGATCGAAAAGGGCGACGATCCCGTAATCTTCGATCATGACTGCCGCGAAGGCATTTGCGGAGCCTGCAGTCTGGTGATCAACGGCATCCCTCACGGACCCGAGAAAGCCACGACCACCTGCCAGCTGCACATGCGCAAATTCAAAGACGGCGACACGATCTTCATCGAACCGTGGCGCGCGAAAGCCTTTCCGATCATCAAAGATCTGATGGTCGATCGCAGCGCTTTCGACCGCATCATTCAAAAGGGCGGCTTTATTTCGGCGAATACCGGCACTGCGCCGGACGCCAACGAAATCCCGATTTCGAAGAACGTCGCCGATGACGCGATGGACGCGGCGCAGTGCATCGGCTGCGGCGCCTGTGTAGCCGCCTGCAAGAACGCGTCGGCCATGCTCTTCGTTTCGGCGAAGGTGTCGCATCTGAATATGCTGCCCCAGGGCAAACCGGAAGCCACGCGTCGCGCGCAGGCGATGGTCGCGCAGATGGACCGCGAGGCATTCGGAAATTGCACGAACCAGTACGAATGCGAAGCGGCCTGCCCCAAAGAGATTCCGGTGAAATTCATCGCACGTATGAACCGCGAATACCTGGCGACTTCAATTAAGGAACCGGTTAAGGTTTAAATCGGTACAGCGAAGACCCGCGTCTGGACTGAGGTACTCGTACTCAGCAGCGCAAGTTGACCGAAAACGGTCCGTGGTGTCTGACGCCGCGGGCCGTTTTTTTATGCCCGGGCGATCCGCCGTACCCGTTTCGCCCGCTCTCGGCGAAACGGGTGTGATAAATATCATGCAATCTTCGATGTGATCCAGACCCGGCTGTATAATTGTTAGTTTTGTCCAAGGTTTTCCGCTTGGCGCTTTCATTGGGTGATTTCTCTTCGTCCGTTGGAGATATACAGCAAGAGCGGATACATGCAGAAATATCAAAAAGCATTCTTTGTCGTCGCCTTCGCGGTTCTGGCTTCCCTGCTGATCGCAATGCCCGCCTGGATCGGACAGCTCAATCTATCGCAATATCACGGACGGCCTCTACACCGGCCGGCGCCTGCCTTCGAGCTCACCAGTTTTGAGGGCGAGCCAGTCCGTCTGGAGGACTTTCGCGGAAGATTCGTATTCTTGTTTTTTGGCTATGGAAGCTGTGGAACAATTTGTCCCCGTACTTTCGGGTCGCTGGCGAAGCTGGAGGCCGCGGGAGATTTAACGGGGGTGGATCTCGCTATCGTTTTTGTGAGCATTGATCCGCGTCGCGACACCCAGGCCAGGTCGGTCTTTGCGCAGCTCTTTGAAAGCACGAAGCTTTCTTTTGTGGCCCTGCGAGGCGGAAAAGACCCGGTTCGCAAAGTTGCGTCGGACTACGGAGTGTTTTACGAAACCGGCGGGGTTCTTAACGAGGATCGTGATCGTGCGATTCAACATCCAATGATTGCATATATCATCGATCCATCCGGTCAGCTGCGATTGATGTACTCGAGCGATATCGTTTCGCAAGAGGTCTTAGAAGACCTGCACGCGTTGAAGTCGGATTTCGCATCGCTCGCCGGAGCGATGATTGAGCAGGAGTAAGCTATGCTTTCATTTAATTCGGGCACGGGCCATTCATCCGAACGCCTCCCCTCAAAGGCGCCCGCCTCTGATCTGAGTGAAAGCAGAATTCGAAAGCTCCGCTCCGAACATTATATATCCTCCGATCGTTTCCTGGTCTGGTTGATCTGGGGGCATGTTCCGGTTGGAACCCTGGTTATTTCCTATGGGTATGGAACCTGGGCTCTCGCTCTGATCGGCGGTTTGATCGGAGCCGCCACGGCCCAACTCGCATACTTCTTTGCGAAAGGCACTCTATTTTCGCGTTCTCTGATCGCGATAGTATTGTTATACTTCTCAAGTCTTTTCATTACCCTGCAACTCGGACGTATTGAAATGCACTTTCATATTTTCGGAGCGCTGGCCTTTCTTGTTATCTATCGAGACTGGCGAGTGCTGGTGCCCGCAGTCGTATACACCGTTTTGCATCACGGTGGAGTCAATTATTGTCAGCAGAACGATATTTCATTCGCGGGGATCGATATCGCGGCGTTTAATTACGATAGCGGTTGGGACATAGTTTTGCTGCACGCCGCCTTCGTCGTTTTCGAGGTTTCCATCCTCATTTACTATTGCATTCGTCTCCGGAGAGAGTTTGAGACCACAAACCGGGTCATATTCGATCTGGAGCTTAAAGAAAAAGAGCAGGGTCAGCTGATCGATCGAATCGGGGCGACTTCGAAGCAAATCCTGGAAACCTCAGTTTCTCTGAGCGGAGTGGCGGGAACGACCACGGACCAATCCCGAAACAATGCCGCGTCCCTTGAGCAAATGGCGGCGACCGTCGAAGAAGTTCAGGCGGGTATCGAAAGGATCACCGGAAATACCATCGCGCAGACGACCGCCGTTGACTCGATTGTGGACCAAACCCGGGAACTGACTCTGCGCACTGATTCGATTATGGAGCAGGTCGATCAATCCACAGGATTGATCGAACAGGCGACGAAGAATGCGCGAGCCGGAGAATCCACGCTGCGTTCAATGGTCGATTCGATCTCCAGAGTCGCTCAGGGGACTCAGCGCGTCAGGCAGGTCGTTACGATCATTCAGGAAATCGCGGACAGGGTCAATTTGCTTTCCCTGAATGCTTCGATCGAGGCCGCGCGGGCCGGTGCGGCCGGGCGCGGTTTTGCGGTCGTTGCGAATGAAGTCTCACGCCTGGCCGATCAGACGGCTTCCAGCGTCACGGAAATCATCAATCTCATGCAGGAGAATGATCAGGAAATCAAAGCGGGATTATCAAACGTCGACTCGGGCGCGTCGCAAATCGAAACAATGATTCGAGACATCAACCCGGTTAGCGCCTTCTTCGAGTCGCTACGCGATGAGCTGACGAATCTGAAGGAGGCCTTCGCCGCCATGGTGCATAAACTGGAAACCTCTGGAGTCGCCGCCAGGGAGACCGAAGTCGCGGTCAAAGAACAGAGCGTGGCGGCCAATGAAATCGCTTCGACGATCAATCACATAAACGAATCAATGAGCAAAAGCACGCAGGCGATCGAATCCCTCTATCAGATTGTTAAGCAGAACGAAGACACGGCGCGTTCTCTCTCAGACGGCCTCATTCAAAGATAGCGTGCGGGACCCGGTCCGCGGTCCCGCACCGATCGTCGGCGAAAGCCATGGACCGCGGCGGCGCTCTCCGAACGCCTTCGTGGTTCCGGACTGTCCTGCCTCATTGCAACCACCGGCCTTGCGAAAAACAGTGACGATTCGCCAGCGCGCTGCGTCCGATTCTAATTGACAACGCTCCGGGCCAGGCCATGACTCTCTTTCGCGAAGCCTGTCGGCTTGATACGCCCCATCCTGCGAGGTCATCATGAAACGTTTCCCCCTGTATCTGATCGTATTTGCCAGCTGGCTCGCCTGTGGACCGGCTTCCGAGCAGGACGCGCAACCGCGTCTGATTCTCAGTCAGGTCTTCGGCCAGGTGAACGTGGAGCGTGCAGGCGATGCACCGGCCGCAGCAGTCGGGCTGGAACTCCAGGCGCAGGATGTGGTCGTCACTGGAGCCGCGTCATCCGCGTCGCTGGCTTTTCCCGGGATGGGCGTGGTACGCCTGGGCGCGAACGCGCGCGTGGAAGCCCGTGATATTGTGCAGGCCGCCTCCGCGGCGAAAGTAGAGCTGCGATTGACCCGTGGCGCGCTGGTATCGTACGTAAACAAGACCGACGCGCAGTCGGAGTTCGCCGTGTCCACGCCCACAGTCATCGCGTCGGTTCGCGGTACGGCCTTTCTGGTGTCTGTGGATGAAGCTGCGGTCGTAACAGTAGCGGTCTCCGAAGGGGCCGTCGCGGTCGCAACGCAGGGTTCCTCCGAAGAAGTCGTTCTGGAAAAAGATGCACAGATCGTGATCGAAAATCAGAAGCGTCTGGAACGCGCCATGATTCGGCCGCTTTCAGACGAGGCGTTGAATATTATTCGAGGTCTCTCCGTATTCCAGAAGAGTTCCGTTCTCGAATACAATCGTCTGCTGGACGATATCAAGCGCTCGTCTCCCGAGCTGCGCGTGCTGGAAAGCAATATCACGCCAGAGGAACTGCTGAAGGAGCGCGGGGAAGTCGATGTTCAAACCGGCGGCGCCGACGCCGTGGAAGAAGCCGGCCGAGTCGACGATACAAAGACGCTCAAGCGCGATACGGAAAATGATCCGATAAAGATCAAACCATCGAGCGAATATTCGAAAGAATGAGCGCCGCATAATCGTCCCTCAGCGATCCAGTTGAAGACGCCCTGATAGCGGTGCGGGTGGGGCGCGGGCGAAAACCACCCTTCTGCGGGGTGTCATTCCGTTTCTGTAGCTTGTCTCCGGCCGCGGCTATTCTACGCAGACCGTATGTACGGCGTTCTGCGTATTCTGTTCATACGGGCCAGGTTCTGCGCTCTGTTCGGGGTCGCCGTCGCGTTGATGCACTGCGTCCCCCTGCATATGCTCGCGAGCGAGAATGAATCGGAGGATCCAATGCTATTTTTGCCTGGGATCGGCTTTTTCCCGGACCAGACGGAGTCCGGGTCCTGCTCACCGGTGCAACTCGGCGATGGCATGCAGGGTTGCACTCTTAACTTAAGCGGAATCGTATCTACGTCCGCTGGTCCCTTGCCGGGCGACCGTAGCGGCGGTTTTGTAGACGCGACGGGCAATGCCGCGCGGTTTAATGCGCTCAATTCAATCGCCACAGACGGCGAACGACTTTATATTACGGATGCCTATTCCCGGGTTCGCAGCATCGATTTAAGCAGCGGAGCAACAAAAACCATCGCAGGCGGCTTTCCGGCCGTTGCCTGGGGCGACGCGGACGGAATCGCCGAGTCCGCCAGGTTCGCGCGGCTGGAGGGCATTAGCTATACCGGCGGCCATATTTACGTCGCGGACGGCAACAACAACAAGGTCCGGAGGATAGATCCGGTCACGGGAAACACGACGACCTTCGCCGGCCCCCCACCTGGAGATACGAGCGCTGGCGATGCGGATGGTCCGCGTTTCGCGGCGCGTTTTGATTTTCCGACCGGAATTACCACGGATGGCGAGAGTCTGTTCGTGGCAGAGGCGGGCGGGTCCCGGATTCGAAAGATTTCAATCGCGACGGGCGATACCACCACTCTGGCCGGCCCGCCGCCTGGCTCTCCGGCGTTCTCGATCGGTGACGTCGATGGTCCTGCACATCTCGCGCGCTTTAATTATCCTTCCGGAATTACGACCGACGGACGAGAGCTCTTTGTAGCTGATTTCGGAAACAATAAGATTCGGGCGATCGACATCGCGACGGGCTATACGCGAACCCTGGCGGGGCCGGTCAAAGGCAACGGGTTCACGAGAGATACAGACGGCGCGGCGGCGGCTGCGCGTTTCGCCGATCCGGCCGGGATTACAACTGACGGAACATATCTATATGTCTCCGAGTTTGGAAACAATAAGATCCGCAGAGTCACCATCGCCAACGGGGAAACCTCAACACTGGCCGGCCCGATGCCCGGCGATTACGTTTCTGGTGACCGGGACGGCCCTCCGGGAACCGGAAGATTCGCGTCTCCAATGGGCGTCGTCTCAGACGGACAGAGCCTTTACGTCGCGGATACGGGCAATCATAAGATCCGTCGCATTGACTGAGCCATGGAATTCGTTTCAACCCGATCGCAGTTCAAAACCGTGTCTTTTTCGCACGCAGTCCTTTTGCAGCGGGTTCCATTGCCGCGAAGAGGGCGTCTGCGCTGATCTTCAAATCCGGACTCGACTGAAATTCAATGCGCATGATGCGCAGCGCCCGACCGGCTTTGCGTTCCGGATTACGCAGGACGCTATCACCCACAGGATCGAAGTCGCGGCGAATTTCGGCGAATTCCGTGTCGGAGAGTCCGGTGTCCCAGAACTCCACCCACAGATCATATTCGAGGCCCGGATTCCGATTCAGGACGCGAATCAGAGCCAGAATACCGCGAAGCATCCTCTCGCGCGATTGAAGGTCGTTTTCGTTAAAAGAATCGAATACGAAAATGCGATACGAAGAGCGGAGATGTAGATTCGGCGACGCCAGTACGGACGCCAGATCGACGACCGTCGCGCCGAATTTGTGTTCGTAATGGGAGTTCACATTCGGTAGAACCAGCACCCGTTCGTAGAAGCGGTCGAGGAATTCGTAGCCCTGCTCTTGAGCCTGGCGGGAAAATAAGGTCTGCGGATAGTTGTCATGAATCGGGCGCCCCTTCGCGCCGTATGTACCGTACGCCACGACGTTTCGGTCTTCGCAGCTACGGGCTGTGAAGACGTAGTGACCGAGCTCGAAATGATACCAGTGGTTGTAGACTTCGAATTCGGTCTGATACTTCTCGAATAACAGTTCCCGAAGATCTTTGCTGGAGTACTTATCGCCGTTGCAGCCGAACAGGAGCGCTATCCCCAGAGCCCCGAAAAGGCCCAGCGACGTCGGGAGTTTGCTCATCGCTCGTCCCCGCGCTGATATTTATCCTGCGGCGAAATCCGGGATCGTCGTAGGAAAGCACGAAGCGAGCGAAGCACTCGCGCGGGCAGCGACGTGCTCGAGGAGTATTCGAGATCCAGCTCAACCGCGACGCGCGCGTTTTCATAGTTCGCGTGAATTCGCGTCTTATTTGACTCTCGTCCGCCTGAATGTCGCGCTCTGGATTTGATGATCATCGTGGCGAGTTACGCTGAATATAATTTTCGGCGATTCCGCAATAACGAGATTCGACAATCACCTGAGACGGATGGCCTTCGCGTTGATGGCGCTGAGCGCCGCGTCTCTTTCTGATTCAGTGCTGAATACAAAAGTGCCTTCTTCGTAATCTTCGTTCATCACTTCCGGATCCGCGGAGCAGTGCAAATACAGCCGGTTCGATCCCTCGGGATTCACCGTATTCAGCTGAGAGAAATTGAATTCCTGCAGCGTCGGAAATTTTAAGAAGAACAATTTGCTCAACCAGAACGCCGAGAGCTGGTTTTCGAAGATGAGGATGCAACCGGGTACGCCGCCGATTGTCACGCTGAAGGCGTCGACAATATCAGCGTCGGGCGGAATCTCACTGGAGATCAATTCCTGCAGCTTCGGGGGCAGCGCTGCGATGAAAGCGTATTCGGCTTTGACGTCTTCGAAAGAGCTTTGCGTAATCATTGACAAAGCCTAATCAGACTCCGCTCGATTCGCAATCCCCGGATCGGGTAGGCTTTTCGCTTACCCGATAGATATTACGCCGTCGCGAGCTTTTGCGCCTGGCTTTCGATGGCGTGGATTTCGCCCTGCATATCGCGCGACATATTCACGAGATCCATGACGCCTCGTTCGAGCGCCTCCAGCGAATCGATGATGCTCTGGCCGCCGGTGCGCTGTTCGCTCGCGATCGAATCCAGTTCCCGCGCGAGATCACTCAGCCTTCGCACGGCGGCGTGCGCCGTTTCGGTCATGGAGCGTTGGCTGTCCACTTCGTCGTTTAAGCGCGCCACCAGCTCGATAATCGCCAGGATTTCGCGGGCCTGGGATTCCACGATCGTGCGCGAGTGCGAAGCGGCCGCCGTCCCGCGTTCGATCTGCACGCCGCTCTCTTCGATGATGCCCGCGATATTCGCGGCGTTGCCCGAGCTGTTTTCCGCGAGTCGTCCGACTTCCCCCGCGACCACCGCGAAACCGCGCCCCGCATCGCCGGCCCGTGCGGCTTCGATCGCCGCGTTTAAAGATAGCAGGTTCGTGCGGTCGGCGATTTCGCTCATGATCGTATTGATTTGATGCACGCGCTGAAAGGAGTTGCCGATTTCCTGGATTGAGGCGTTCACTTCGACGATGGCCGCGCTCACCCGCTCTTCGTTTTGACTGGCAAGCTGCATTCGATTCTGTAAATTTTCGGTGGAATTCACGATATTATCCAGCGTCGCTTCGAGCTGGCGGTTTTGATCCGAAATTTCCTGGAACATAGAGTACTGCACGCGTACGGAATCCGCGGATCGTTCGGTGCCCGTCGAGAATTGCGAAACCGCGGCGCTGATCTCTTCGAAGGTGGCCGCCTGGCTTTGCAATTCGTCGTTAAAGCGATCCACGAATCCGCGCACGCTTTCAATCGAAGTCCGCAGGGTCGCGGACGATTCCTGCATTACGTTGCGGCTGCGTTCGACTTTCTCATACGAGGCGACTGTCGCTTCGTACTGATCGGTCGCTTCCTGATGCATTCGTATGAGAATGCCGATCACCGAGCGAGTCGTAAAGGCCGCGGCGATGGTGAACAGGATTTTCAGCACCTGATCGGAGATGATAATCGAGGCCATCGTCTCCTCTTCGATTTCGCCTTCCCAGTAAATCACGCCCATAAAATAACCGACGACCACGCCGGCGAGCTGTCCGACGACGCACAGCGCGCCGATCCAGAGTACGAAGTTGCGTGAGAATAAAAACGCAGAGTAGAGGATAAAAAAGAAGAAGACGCCGTACAGGGGCAGCGAGCGAATCTGGCCGGCCGCTTCTTCGGGCGTTCCGATCGTACCTATGGTGATTACGATGCTGGCGATGACCACGTCCAGGGTGAGAGTCAGGTAGTTCATCCAGGCTTTGAGCGTGCCGCGTCGTGCCTTGATCGCCGTAAGAATCGCGTAGGCGAACATCAGGGTCGTGCCTGTGAAATAGCTGATATTCTGCAGCGTGGTGTTGGTCTGCATGCTGACCGCCAGACTGGCGTAAAAGAGCGCGGCGAGACCGAAGCGGACGCGGTTGGCGAGTACGGGACCCCGGCCTGCGGTTTCCGAACGATACGTCATATTCATGGTGGCAACCCTTGCGGATCGTCGCGGTTTCGTGCGGCGACCGCTCCGCCGAATATTAGCGAATGCTCATATTCAGGCAAGTGGTAAAATACTGAAGGGTTTCACGCTTTGAATGAATCTGTCATTTCTCGCGCGGTATGGCTTGCGCCGGGCTACGCCGGAACGAGGCGCCAGCCGACCGTTTCACCGGCCCGCAGGGGAGTGAGCGTATGGGCGCCGAAGGGGATCGATTCGGGAACGCTGGCGTCGACTTTTTCAATCGTGAGCGTTTCCGAATTTTCCGGCAGCGCATAAAACGCAGGGCCGTTGCGGCTCATGAAATTCTCGAAGCGTGCGTCCACCTGGCCGTCGGGAGCCAGCAGGGCGTCGGCCGCGTCGAAGACTTCGGCGTACAATTCCACTCCCGCGTGCGAGCTGTAGATGCCGGCGCAACCGCAGTCGGTCTCTTTCGTATGCGTCGCATGCGGCGCCGAGTCGGTGCCGATAAAGAACTTCGTCTGATCTTTCGTTGTGACCGCACGCAGCAGCGCCTGGCGATGTTCTTCGCGTTTGAGCACCGGCAGACAGTAGTGATGCGGCCGAATGCCGCCCGCAAAGATCGCGTTGCGGTTCATGAGCAGATGTTGCGGGGTCAGCGTCGCCGCGACTTTGTCCGAAGCTCCGGCCACGAATTCAGCGGCGTTCCGGGTCGTGATATGTTCGAAAACGACTTTCAATCCGGGGAAGCGCTCGACGATCGGATTCAGATGACGTTCGATAAAGACGGCTTCGCGATCGAATACGTCGACCTGCGAATCTGTAACTTCGCCGTGGATCTGGAGGATCAGACCGGCGCGTTCCATCGCTTCGAAGACCGGGCTCATCGCGTCAAGATTGTTCACGCCGGCGTCCGAATTCGTCGTCGCCCCGGCGGGATAGAGTTTGATGCCGTGTACGAAATCGCTGGCCGCCGCGTCGCGCACCATCTCCGGCGTGGTTTCCGGGGTTAGATAGAGCGTCATCAGCGGCTCGAAGTTCTGCGCGATGTTTCCCTGCGCGGTGTGCTTTTGCAGGGAATCGAGAATTCGCCGGCGATAAGCGGCCGCGTCCTCAAGCGTACGAACCGGCGGCTTCAGATTCGGCATGGCGATTGCGCGAGCGAAGCGGCGGACCGTATCCGGCAGGACCGCGTGCAACGCGTCGCCGTCGCGCAGGTGCAGGTGCCAGTCGTCCGGACGGAGAATGGTGATGCGAGTGCTGGCTGGTGCGGGCATAGGCTATCCTGGTTTTGTTGCCGGCGCCCACTCGGGCGTGGCGCATCGGGACTCCGCCCTCAAGCGCGAATCGACAAATCAAAAATTCGTATACAGGGCTTCCTGGGGCAGACCGAACTCCGCCGTCGCGGCGCTCAGAGCCTGGCCGAATTCTTTCGATCCGATCCAGCAGGCCGCCGACCCGCGCAGGTCCGGAGCGAAATCGCGCAGGCGTTCAATCACGTTGCCCGGGGTTTCATCCAGATCTTCGTCCAGACAGAGATGGATTTCCAGCCCGGCCGCTTCCCAGGCTTCGTATTCATCCCGGAAGGGCAGGTGGGCTCGGGTGAAGGATCCCTGCCAGAGCGTGATTTTATCAAGCGGCGGCGGCGCGTTCGCGGGCCGTGCCCCCGCGCTCCGGTCGGCCGCCAGGCTCGCCAGAATCAACGAACGCAACGGGGCCAGGCCGCTGCCCATCGAAAACAGATGCAGTCGGTCGATGCGCCCCGACGGCGGCGCGAATCCGGCTCCCTGCGCTTCGCTGCATTCAAATTCGTCGTCGATGGCCGCGTCGCACAGCGCCGTCGCCGGATCGCCGGAGCGTTTGATTAATAATTCGATCCGTTCGTCGCCCGGTCGGCTGGCGATCGCAAAGAAACCCTTCTTCGATTCGCCCTGCTGGTTCTGAACCGGGCCATTCACGACCAGGAACTGTCCAGGGGCGTGAAAGCTTTCCAGAACCGCTCCGTCCGCGGCGAAACCGAGATGAAAGAGACCGGTACCGGATTCCTGTTTCGCGATCAATCGCAGGCGATAGCTCATCGACGGGCTCCGGCTTTTTTCCTGGCGGGGCGACCGCCGGCTCGCCCGCTTTTCTTTTTCGCGGCCGTGGCTTTCTTTTGGGACGTCTTCGTCCCGGTCCGTCCGCCGGCGGAAGCCGGGGTTTTGCGTCGCGCGGGCGCCGGGTTCTGCGGACTTCCGTAGAACGGAGTCTCCAGGAAATTGTCGTCGCCGGTCAGGCAGTCGAGAAAATTCCCTGTGACCGGCGTGCGTTCGAGTAAATAAAACGATCCCCAGGCGAGGGTGGGAAAGATGCGCGCGAGCGGTTTGCTGAGCGCCGGCGGGAGCGGATAGAAATTCGAACCGCGATAGGCTCTTAATTCAAAGAGGCCGCCCGTTTCCGCGAATTCGCGCATATCCGGTTTCGTAAAGCCGCGAACGTGCGCGCTCATGCTTTTGATCTGAGTGGGTTGCTGGCCGAAGATTAGAAGCACGCGATTATGAAAGCTCGCCAGATTCGGTACCCCCGCGATAAAGCGGCCGCCCGGCTTGAGCAGGCGCGCGACTTCCGCGAAGATCCAGAAGATTTCTTTGGTGTGTTCGAGGATCTGATTCGCAACGATCAAATCGTATTCGCCGTCTTTGCCGGGATACGGATCGCGTTCGATATTCAGAGCGTGAGTCTGAATTCCGGCGGCGCGGCACTCCGCCACGTACGGAGCGTAGCTTTCAACTCCGTGAAGTTCTACAGGAAGTTCAAACGGGGCGCTATCAACAGCCGCGGCGCTGCGCGCTTCGACTTCGTCGCGAATATTGCGCAGATCTTCGCCGTGGCCGCATCCGAGATCCAGAACGCGAAAGACTCCGTCGGCCCGGCTTTCGACCGCTTCCGCGTACAGGTCCGCGCCCCAGTGCCGGATAATATCGCGGCCGTAGTTCAGGTGTTCGGTGCCGGATTTCAGGCGGGTGAAGAGACTTCGAAGCATCTGCATAGCAGCGCGCGGGATTCTGAGGGCCCTGACAAGTAAATAATAGACAGCGCCCGGCCCCGCGTTCTATGACATCTGCTATGAAGTGGCGGAATAAAGTCGTGCTGATTACGGGCGCATCCAGCGGCATCGGCGAGGCGACGGCTCATGAGCTCGCGGCCCGGGGTGCGGCGCCCATTCTGATCGCGCGGCGAGCGGCGGAGCTGGAGCGGGTGGCGGCCGACCTGAGAAGCCGTTTCCCGGAGTCGCGGGTGGGACTGCTCGCGGCCGATATAACCCGGGCGCCCGACCGGCTGCGAATTCGCAAATACGTCGAAGGTGAATTCGGTCGACTGGATGTGCTGATTAACAACGCCGGCATAACCGCGCACGGTCGCTTCGACGAGTCGACGCCGGAGGTGCTGCGCAAAGCCATGGAGATCAATTTCTTCGCGGCCGCCGAATTGACCGGCGTACTGTTACCGCTGCTCCAGTATTCGCGCGAGCATCGGCGGGCGATCGCGCTTGTATCGACTCCTTCGGGATTGTACGGCGTTCCCGGGCGCTTCGCTTATTCCGCGAGCAAAGCCGCGGGCCACGCCCTGATGGAAACCCTGCGCCAGGAGTTGCACGCGGACGGAATCGACGCGGTCATCTTTTGTCCTGGCTACACCCGGACCGGGCTGCGCACTTCGGGACTTGCGGCGGACGGCGGCGTCCTGTCAGAGGAGCAGTCGAAGCACGCCCGGGAACCGGAGTGGATGGCCGCCCGCCTGCGAGCCGCGATCGAAGGCCGCAAACGCACGGTGCTTACCGGATTTCAGGGCAGTCTGGTGTACTGGTTGCGTACGCTGGCGCCTGGATTGCTCGAGTGGCTGATGCGCAAAAAATTAAAGCACGATATGAAAAAAACGCTTTGAAAGCTGCGCGCCGCGAGGCCTCTTAAGCGCCTGCCATGGAATCGTTTATTCCGCCCGGATTCAATCTGCCAGTCGCCTGGATGGTCGACTTCTCTTTTCCGCTGCTGCTCAAGCAGGTTCAGAATATCGACGGGATTATTTTGAAGCCGGAAGATGAGCAGATGCTCCGGAAGCTGCGCCATGAGCGCTTGATCTATCTTTCGAATCATCCGTCCACCGCCGAACCGCCGGTATCGTACCACGTCGCCAACCGCATGGGGGCGCGCTTTAATTTCATGGCTTCGCGCCAGGTATTCGAGTGGGGTTACGGCCTGGTCGGCCGCTTCATTCAGAATATCGGCGCCTATTCAATCATTCCCGGCGCGTCGGATCGTGAATCGCTGAAAGCTTCGCGCGCGATCCTGGCGAAGCCGCGTGGCAAGCTGGTGCTTTATCCCGAAGGCGAACCCACCAGCGGTGAAAACGATAATTTAATGCCCTTTCAACCCGGCATCGCGCAACTGGGATTCTGGGGGCTGGACGACGCGCGCAAAGTCGACGCGGATGCGGATATTAAGATCCTGCCTTCGTTCGTAAAATACGTGATGGTCGGTACCGACGCCAGTATCAAGGCGGAGCTGCACGCGTCTCTGGCGAAGATTGAACGCCGCTATAAAATCGATCCCGGCAACAAAAATTTGCTGCGTCGCTTTCTGACCGTCGGCCGCGTCCTGCTCGAAGAGACGGAGCGCGACTATCACGTGCCGATGGCCGCCCGCGACGACTTTGACTATCGCATCGGCCGCGCGCGGCACGCCATTCTGGACGGAATCGCCCGGCGCGTCGGCGTACACGGCTACGACGAACGCGAAGACGCGATTCAGAAGCTGCGCTTGATTCTGTCGGTGTTGGAGATGGTCGAACTGAAGCTAAAGGACCCGCGCCTGCCCACATTGAGCGAAAAGGAACTCGCCTGGGCCAAACGGGAAGCCCTGAAAGCGTACGACGTTATCGTAATCAAACCAGGGTATCTCGTCAGTCGTCCGACCGCGGAGCGTTTCTTCGAGTGGCTGGCCCGCTTCGAGAACTATGTGTACGGTTCGACTCGCCCCCGGCCGCGTAAGGCCCACGTGTTCTTCGCGCCGGTGCAAAACCTCAGCGATTTCGAAGCTGAGTATCGCGCGAACAAACGCAAGGGCGTCGAAAAGCTTACGAACCACCTGCGCGCATTGACCCAGGGTTTGCTGGAACAATCGCTGGAACTCAGCCAGCCTCTGGTGCGTCCCGGCGACGTCGACAGCGCCGATATTTGAGCGCGGCCGACGAACAGCCGCAGTATTCGATTCAGTATTCGATTCGCCGCGATCAGCCGCGGGGAGCTACGAGCTCGAAAATATCTTCCGGCTCCAGACTGCTCCTGACCCGGATCCGATCGATCTGCCGGCTATAGATATCTCCGGCGCCAGTGCGCTGCACGGCCCGGGCCGCCAGAATTTCCGTGCCGTACATGGAGTTCATTTCGCACAGCCGCTCCGCGATATTCACGGTGGCTCCGGCAAGCTGGACTTTGCGTCGCAGGCTGCCGCCGGTGTTCGCCAGATAAGCCTGGCCCGCCGCCAGCCCGACCGCCGGAAAAAACAGATCCACGCCGTCGTATTCCTGGCGGCTGAACATTCTCAGGGCGTGCTGCACGTCGAAGGCGGTCCGGCAGGCGGCCGGCGATCCCGCACTGATGCCGGACCAGTAGGCGGTGATGCTTCCGCCCTGAAAATCGACAATGGTCCCGCCGTTTCGCGTAATGACGAGGGAACTCTGTTCGAAATATTGATCGTGCATCCGAAAGATCTCTTCCGGAGTGACGTGGGCGGCGAGCGTCGTCATGCCCTGAAGGCTCTGATGATAGACGACCGCCTCCAGGGTTTCGAAAGAGGACTCCAGCCCCGCCGCGCCGTATTTTTTCAGCCGCTCCAGCACCGCTTCGCCAGCGTACAACTCAAGGGCCTTCGCATACAACTTCGAGGAGAAGAACATCACTGTTGATAGGAGATGTGGCGCGCGCCTGAAAGAGCTTTTCACCGGCAAACGCCCGAAGGAACGAGATTATTCCCTGAATCGGTAAGATAGTTACAAAAAAAGCCGGGCCCTTGCGGAACCCGGCTTCGTGTTTGCGGTAGTCGCTTAGTCCTGCGGGACTATTGGCCGTCTGCCTGCGGCAGACCTGCGCATCCCGTGCGGGATGCTACTGGCCTCCTCCGCCGCCGTTTACAGGCTGGTCGGTGATATTATTCGCTTCGTTGAATTTCTGTGCTTCCTGCGGCGCTTCCTGCGGGGAAAGCTTACAGTCGGTCAGCTCCGCCCAGCGCTCGGGATAACGAGCGTTCTTGCGAATCAGGCTGAGCAGGCGATTTTTGCGGTTACAGTCCGCGAAATCGAAGTCGATCTGCGCGCCGTCGAAGTGAACTTCGAATACGTCCGAAAGCACCCGCAGCTCATCGAAGAACAGATACACGGTTTCCAGAGAGGTCTCCGGACGCGCGCGAATCTTGAACTGGCGGAAGACCAGCGTTTTCGTCTGCGGGAAAGAGCTGATATCCTGAGGGATATTGCCGGGCACTTCTACGGTCAGAGGACGCCAGCCGATGAAATCCAGGCTGCCGAATTTCAGAATGTGCGTATCGCCGCGCCAGTCTTCGATCCAGCCTTCCATATCGTATTCGTTGCCGCGACCCATCACCCAAACAGAGATCTTCTTAACGGTACCGGGCATATCGATGCCGGTGACGCAGTCGATCATGACGGGGCGATTGGTGTCGGCGTATTCGGAAAGCGCCGTGTCGTCATAACAGCCGCCCGTGGGGCCGGTGCCGGTCAGAGCGATCTCGTTCAGGTGCGGACGGGGACGTTCGACCGTGTAATGGTCCACCGGCGGCGGACGCAGAGTCACGACGTTGTATCCCGGAAAGGTAAACGAGAATTTGATTCCGTAGATGCGAGCCCGCGGATAATTCTGGTTATAGACGATATCCTGGGGCGAACCGGCGATCAGCTTCGCTTCGCGCTCCGCCTGGAGGCTCGAAGCTTTATACGTATAGTCGCCGGCGGCTTTATTGTCTTTGTCCGTGAGGACCTGCCAGCCGTAGCCGCCGCCGGAGTAGTCCCGGTCCCAGCTTTCGATGGTGATCGCCCGCAATTCGCTGCCGGAGACGTCGTTGCCGATGGCGGTTTCGACGTTCGCCCGAATGGAATCGGTCAGGCCCAGAATCCCCGCGGCGACGATGGCCGCGCTGGCGGCGAAGGCCAGCGGTCCGATGCTTTTGCTTTTCAGTGCTGCAATTTTCATATTACTATCCCTGTGCCTCCCCGAATTACCAGTTGTCCCGAATCTCGGATCCCGGATACTGCTGCTCGCTGCGGTCGATCAGAGCTTTGAGACCGTCCACGTAGAAGTAGAAGGTGCCGCCGACTTCGTGCACATCGCTTTCCACGAAGAGGCTCACGAAGTGCAGGTTCTTATCGAGCATTGAATAGCGCGTGCTCTGCGGCAGCCAGCCCGGAACGGTCACGGTCAGCTTGCGCCAGCCGAAGAAATCCAGGCGACCCATGCGCAGTTTGTGAATGCGACCGCGATAATCGCGCAGTTTCAAATACATGGTGTGGCGGAATTTGCGGCCCAGAACCCATACGGAGAACTGGCGCGCTTTGCCTTTGATGATATATTCGTGAGGCGGAGCCAGTTCCACCCGGTCGAAGCCGCGATCGCCGAAGTAGGTCTTCACGCCCAGGATGTGGTTCGGGTCGTCCTTGTTCTGCACGACCGAATAGGCCTCGCCTTCCGGCGGACGCGCGTCTTCGTCGTCGGCGGCCCGAATTTCACCGCGCTGGGTGATCTTCAGGATCTTGGTCTGGCCCAGCGGCGAGGTGGCGTCCGCGCGCCAGTCCTCGGCCTCTTCGAAATTATCGAGAGTTTCGAGGTAGAGCGCTTCGCCGCCGATTTGAACGGAAGGTTCTTCCGCCCCGTCCGGCTGGCCCTGCTGGCCGCCCTGTTGTCCACCGGGCTGGGCATCCTGCGCCAGCAGTGGTGTCATACAAATAATGAGAACCAGGTATGCGATTCGTTTAAGGTTCATGGTCCCTGCTCCAGAGATCGGATACGATTCGCGGCGGACCTGAATCCGTTCAGGACACACCACACTCCGATACGGTCTGTAAATGTTATCGGTTTTTCGCTCAACAAACTTTGCAGCTTCGCGAATTTTTTGACGCTTTTTGCGTCCCTGCGGCCGCCTCCGCGGCCTATCCCCGCGATCGCCGTGACCATTCGCAGGGCATTATGTCCCGCGGGCGGCGGCTATTTCAGACGGCCGACGACTTCTTTCACGACCGCGGTGAAGTCTTTGCGGATCTCAGAAAACTTCTCGTTTTTACTATTATAGATATTCTGACGCAAATGCAGCGACTCCGCCACGCCGATGCGATCGATGATCATGGTATCGAGCAATTGGTCTTCATAGTTGAGCCGGAGTTTCCGGGATTGCTCTTCATGTTCGTTGACCAGGCCGCCGCCGGCCTGACGGACCCGGTTGCGGACAATGCCCAGGAATTTCGCGTGCCGGGCGCCGCCGCCCTTTTCCTGAACCTCTTCCTGCATATTCCGGATATGCTGCAGGATGAAAGGAATGCCGTAGCAGGAGATGAAATCCGGGATCGTCGGCACGAGATAATAGTCACTGGCGATGATGGCGTTCCGCGCGATCAGGTAGATATTGGGCGGGCAGTCGAAGAGGATATAGTCGTATTTCTTGCGGATCCCGCTCAGGGCGTTTTTGAGCACCAGATAGCGCTCCAGATAGAATTCCTCCATGCTGCCGATCGAGCGGGGCTTTTTGGACATCAGCCGCATCTCGAATTCCGGGAGGTCCAGGTGGGACGGCAAGAGGTCCAGGCCGGGGGTATTGCCGGGCATGGTGTCCCAGGCGCGGTCCAGAGCGTTTTCGATGACCCAGTCCGGCGAGATTTCAGTGGTTTCAGCGTCGTAGAAACTCTGGACGACGCTTGCCACGGAGCCTTTCCGTTCGAGCCAGTCGGCCCAGTAGTGCTCGTCCACCGTGGATAACGAGAGGCTGCACTGGGGGTCCAGGTCCACCATCAACACTTTCTTATTGTACAGGGTAGCCAGACCCACGCCCAATTGCAGGGTCATCGTGGTTTTGCCCACGCCGCCCTTGTAGTTGATAACGGAAATTATCTTTGCCATACTGCGCTCTGTCATTCTTTTGCTTTTATATTCGACGCAAAGTGCTTTTTGGGCGTGTAGTTCTTTCGGAATTCGCCATCATCGCGGTTCTGAATCCCCGGGCGGGGCGCGTACGGCCAGGGCGTTTCACGGAGTAAAACATTGATAATTGTTACCGGAGCGGCAGGATTGATCGGCAGCGCGGTCGTGCGGGAATTGAACCGCCGGGGTGAACGGGATCTGATTCTTGTGGACCATCTCGGAACCGGCGAAAAGTGGATGAACCTGCGCTCGCTGCGCTTTCGCGAGTACCTGGAGAAGGACGATTTTCTCTCGCGAGTCGAATGGGACCTGTCCCGCCTGAATGGGCCGGATCCGAAACAATGGGCCGATCCGCTATTCAAGAATGTACGGGCGATCATCCATCTCGGGGCGAACAGTTCCACCACCGAAAAAGACGCGAGCCACCTCATCGAAAACAACTACCGCTACTCGATTCAGATGGCGGAGCTGAGCCGATCCTGCGAAGCCCGTTTCGTGTATGCGTCGAGCGCCGCGACCTACGGGGACGGACTCCAGGGTTTCGACGATGGGCACGAGCGGCTGCACGAATTACGGCCCCTCAACGGCTACGGCTATTCCAAGCAGGTCTTCGACCAGTACATGGCGAACCTGGAATTCGCGCCGGCCGCGGCCGGTATCAAGTACTTCAACGTCTTCGGACCGAACGAATACCACAAAGGCGAGATGCAGTCTCTGGTCCTGAAGGCCTATCGCCAGATTCTGGAAACCGGCAAGCTAAAATTATTCAAAAGCTATCACCCCGATTATGAAGACGGCAAGCAGATGCGCGACTTTCTGTACGTAAAAGACGCGGCGGCCATGACCGTATTCTTCGCCCTGGAGAATCGCGAGGCGAAGGGCCTGTTCAACGCCGGTAGCGGCGTGGCGAACACCTGGCTGGACCTGGCCGGCGCGATTTTTTCGGGCATGGAGCGCGAGCCCCACATCGAATTTATCGACATGCCGGATCACCTCAAAAACAAATATCAGTACTATACCTGCGCGCCCATCGATCGCCTGCGATCCGCGGGCTATGCAGCGCCGGTCACGCCCATGCGGGACGCGGTCGAGGACTATGTGCGCAACTATCTGGTTCCCGGCGAAAGCCGCGCCTGATCCGGCGTTAAGGTCGAAACAAGTCGGAAACAAGTTCTTGGCCTGAAAATCTCCGAATGGCCCCGGTCTGAGACGTTTCCTGATTGACCTGTGGCGTACCGCGGCTTCTATACTGGCTCTATGCCCGACCCAATCGTAGACGAGAAATTTCTCAACTCCCGCATCGTAAAAGCCTTTCGCCATCTGACTCTGACCGATTTGCCCGACGCGCCCGTGCACGCCCTGCGCGGCTTGAGCGAAGGCGACGGCGAGCTGCTGTACAAATCGTTCTACGTGAAGACCATCCGCGATCTGGCGGATTTGAAATATATCATGTGGGCCCAGGAAATCGTCGCGCTCGCTAAAGTTCCGCAGTCGAAGATCGACATGCACGCTTTTCAGGATAAGCTGATCAAAAAATACGAGGCGACCCCGATCAAGAAGCTGATCCAGTCGCCGATCACGGTCCTGCAGGGCGTGAGCGCCGCGGATACGAAGCGCATGCGGGAAGCCTTTAACGTGAAGACCGTGAACGATCTGGCGCGACTGAAATTCGCGCGCTGGTCGCAGGAGATCTGCGGCGCGGCGTACGAGTCCATGAGCGCGCCCATCGCGCAGCCGGCGGCGCTGGCGCCCGACGCTTCCGATCGCAACGCCGGTCAGGTCGACGAGACCCGCGGTCAATTCTGGCTGCGGACGCTGCTGCTGATCTTGCTGGTGGCCGCGATTCTCTTTGCGATCTACTGGTTCTTTCGTCACTGCAAGAGCGACTCTTCGCAGCCGGCGGAGGGCTCCGGGCAGACCGAACAGGCAGGGGTGATTGAATCGCCGGCTACGGGCGATGCCGGTGATGCGACTGGATCCGAAACCGGAGAAGGCGCGCAGCCTGAATCGACCGCCCTGGATTCACCTGCCGATGCGGACGGCGCAGGCAATGGTCGCAATGCGGCGGATAACGGCGCCGGGGTTTCCGGCGGCGATATTCAGCCCGGGTCGAACTACGAAGTGCGACGCGGTGATACGCTCTACGAACTCAGCCGACGCGCCTACGGCACCGAACGGCAGTGGCGCAAGATCTTCGAAGCGAATCGCGGCCTCATACAGAATCCGGACCTGCTGGTGACCGGCCGCAGTCTGAAGATTCCCTGAGGCGGCGGGGCTGGCGGAATATCACGCATTCACGGGTTGCTGCGGCATGGTCGAGCGCCAGGCTTCGATCTCGTCGAGGCTGGCGTTCCAGCGGCTGATATTCGGGTACTCGTTCAGCGGATGCTGCGCCGGCCCGGCATAGGTAAGCATCGACGCCAGCGCTATATCCGCGATCGTGAAGCGTTCGCCGACGACGTAGCGGCGATCGAGAAGATGGCTCTCCAGAATCGGTGCGACGCGATGGAATTCAACATAACCGCGTTCGACCTCTTCGGTGTCCGCGGGTCCGTGGCCGAATAACTCTTTGGCGAAATTTTCGTACGTTAAGATCCGGAGCGCGGGTTCCCAGTGAGCCAGCTGCCAGCTCATCCACCGGCATATATCGGCGCGTTCGACGGGATCGGCGGAATACAAGCGGTTGTCGCTCTTTTCCGCGAGATATTGCAGAATGGCATTCGACTCCCAGAGCTTGAGGTCGCCGTCTACCAGCGCGGGCAGCCGGCCGTTCGGGTTGATCTCCAGAAAATCGGCCGCTTTGGTTTCGCCTTTAAAAATATCGACGAACTGCAGTTCGACGTCCGGACGCTTGAGGTAGGCGACGGCCGCCAGAACTTTGCGACAATTCGGCGACGGGGGCGCTTGATAGATTTTCATAGTCTGTCTCCTGACGGCTTTAATCTTTGTTTTTGATATACGAATCCGGCTCGCCGCCTTGCGCCGCGATGACCAGGCGGTCGACGAAGAAGTCCCAGCCTTCTTTATGCAGGTGACGCTGTTTTTCCGGTAACAGGAAGTGCGCCAGGCGCAGCCGTGTGCCTTCGCCGCTTTCGTCCGGAGCGAGGGTGACTTCGACGCGGCTGGCTTCCGGTGGAACGTTTTCGCCGCCCAGCCAGCCGAAGCTGAATACGATGCGATGCGGCGGCTGGACTTCGAGGTACTTGCCGAGCGCCACATGGTTATCGTCCATGCGAACGCGATAGACCCCTCCGACCTTCGCTTCCAGTTGCGCTTCGATGCCCTGCCATTTGAGCATCAGCTCTGGTTTGCAAAAATATTCGAAGACCGTCGCCGGCGGCGCTTTGATGTGCACCAGCTTCTCAACGACCGCGTCCGTCACTTCCTGCGGATTTGTTTCCATAATAATCAGTGCTCCCGTCGGGCTTTGCCGCTTTTGCGATGTTGCTTTTCCGCCGCGAGCTTGAGTCGCAGCAGGCTGACGTCCCAGAATTCGTCCCAGAAAGCCTGGAATCGTCGAATTTGGGTCATATTGGCACGGTACAGACGTTTCGTGCCTTCGCGACGCATCTCTATCAATCCGGCGTCGAGCAGCACCGATAGATGCTGCGAGATGGCAGGGCGCGATACATCGAACTGATGTGAAATCTCGCCCGCACTGAGTTCGTCGACCTGCACCAGCTGCAGGATGGCACGGCGGCGTGGCTCCGCGATGGCCTTGAAGGCGTCGTCCATGGGAGCCTACGTAAGCATAGGCTTACGTAAGTGTCTACTTAAATTTATATCAACCGGAGAGTTTTTCCGGGACCGCCGGGCTTCAGCCCGGCAAGGAGCCGCTGGATCTGCTGCCGGCGGGCGTCGGGGCGAGGCCGAGATAGGTCTGGAGACGTTGGGCTCTACGCGCGGCGGCCGGCGGATCGGCGGCAATGGAGGCGCGCTTGATCTGCGGCCAGAGGCTTTTCATTCGCCGAACCCGTGAATCGTACTTCTGACCGTTGGCGAAGAAGAGCGCGCTCTCTTCGAAGTCGTCCATATACAGAATGCGAAAGCCCGAGGCTTCGAGTAGATTGCGGAATTGGCCGATGTCGGTTTCGCCGACCTGGCGCGCAACGTCTCGCACGGCCGGAACGGTTTTTCGCTTGAAGTACAGTTCTTCGAGGGCCTTCGAAACCGCCGCGATTCTTGCATTCAGGCCGGGGTCGGTTTCGCGACGCCGCGCGAAGCCCTCGAAATGGCCGTTGTGTTCCGACGCCAGCCGTTTCTGTTCCGCGTTGAGGGCCTGTCTCGCGCGGTTGAACAGATGTAGATTGATGCCCTCGAAGTTAAAGAACAAGAGCGGGCGGACGTACCACGGCAGAAAATTGAGATAGGCCTTGCGCAGCAGTTTATTGTACAGGATGCGGCAGTCATCGCGTGACAGAACCGGCGACCAGAAGCCGCGATTCGATTCGATCAATTCTTTGAGCGCCGTCGTACGCCAGGTTTCCCGCGCCGGCAGCGTCAGCATACCGGAGATCAGCGGCGGCAGCAAATTTCGGTCGCGCGCGACGAAGAGGTGCACGGAATCCGTGGGTCGTTCATACCGCACGCCGAAGAGTTCCGGGTGACGGACCAGCGCCGTCCAGACCGCGGGTCGGAGTCGCTCGCGGTCGGCGGTGGACATGATGCGGGTCATGCGCCGCCAATCGCCGCCGTGATTCAGCAGGTCGCCGCAAAAGCGTTCCACATACTCTCGATCCTTTTGTTCGGTGGACGCGCGATACGCCTGTTCGGCGGCGGGCGCCAGGGCGCGCACGACCCGCGCCGAAAGCGGCGGTGCTTCGCCGGATTTCGTCGCGGCGATGACCAGCCGGGCCTTTTTTTTCAAGAAGCGAGCGGTAGTCGCGTTTCGCGGATCCTGATAATAGCGGGCCTCCACGCGGTCCAGGCGTTTCAGCCTGCTTTTGAAGACGGGCTGAGCCGCCGCAATTCGCTCCGCGTCCTTCGCCAGGAAGTCACCGGCGACTTCGTAGCAGCCTTCGATTTGATCTGGAATCAAAGGAAACAACAGGTCCCGGTCGACGCGGATTGCGGCGCGTTCTTCCAGGAGGCGCTTTCTTAAGTCGCTGCTGAAGCTGCGCAGAATTCCCGGAGGAGGCGCGACCTGAAATTGGACCAGATTCAGCAGGGCGTTCGGACGAAAGAACGCGCTTTCGGCGGCGTACTCGACTTCGTGGGCGTCGCGGGCCAGAGAGCGTTCCAGCCGTTCCGGCAGACCCTCCGCCATCGTCTCCAACCAGCAGAGCGCGGACCTCGCCGAACGTTTCACCGCGTCAGCGTACATAAATTTCAGAATTTCTATCGGGCCGGAACGTACAAAGACCGTGCTGTCGATTTGCAGGCCGTCGGCTTCAAACATCAGTTCGGGCAGCGGGAGGGCCAGGTTGCGTTGAACCAGGTTATTAAGTAAGGCGGGAACGGAACAACCGTCGAAGAGCGGCGACTGGAGGTCCCGATCATCGGGTAAATACCGAAACCCGCGCGAGCCGGGTATGGATCTCCGGCGGGCCAGTTCGAATAGAACCTCTTCCGTTCGATCCCGTAAAGGGTCTCCCTTCAGAGCCGCTTCGCGCGGGGATCGTAATTCTTCAATACTTTCCATAGTTGCGTTCCATCGTCACGCAACATATGACCTTTTAATACAAGCGAATAAAATATAAATAGAAAAGAATAATCAAAAATTAACCCAACTATTCAAAACGTACGAAGCAATACGAGGTGATCTGCGGTCTCCACGCGTGGATGAATCAACATTCCAGGGCACGAGGGAATAGGCGGTTCTATTCGCGTTAGCTTTGAGTTATAGTTGCGTTATTGAAAAACGCTTCGACTAATTCGAGCGATCGTTCGAGATGCAGCGCGTGGCCGGCTCCGGGAAAGATTTCCAGGCGGGTTTTAGGAGCGCCGCGTTTGATTTTGCGCGCCATCGAAATTTCAGTAATCTGGTCCTGGTCGCCCCAGTAGAGATGCAGGGGGATGCGCAGTTTCCGGAGCTCGGCCGGAGTGAACCAGACGCGTTCTTCTTCTTCGATCGTGTTTTCCGCCAGATAGTGATAGCCGGGATGTGACCATTCATGCAGCAGGCCGCGCACGACCGGTCGCCACAATTCCGGCGGCATACCGGAATATAGTTTCCCGAGCAACGAGCGGACCTCGGCTTCGCTTTCGGGAAAAAGATGCCGGCGGTTCTGATCGCGCTTTTCCCGGGGTTGCTTCAGAACGCCCGGCGCGATTAAATGCAACTCGCGCATGCGGCCGTGAGGCGGCAGATTCATATATTTGATCTGCAACGCCATGTGCAGCGCGACTAATCCGCCGAGGCTGTGAGTTAAGACCGTCGCCTCGCGCAGTCCCAGGCCGCCGTCGTCGAATAAAAAGCGATCCAATCCGCGCGCGATTGAACTGAGATGCCACAATTCTCGCACCGGAGGATATTCGCTGCGACCGAATCCGGGCAGATCGACTGCGTAAATATCGAAATGCTCGCCCAGACGCGAGAACAGCCGCCGCCAGGTGTGGCTGGAGTCCAGGAAACCGTGCAATAGAATCAGCGGCGGTTTGTTCGCGGAGCGGTAATAGTAGCTGTATTCGACCCCTTCGTGTTCGCAGAAGGCGTGTCGCATGCCCCCGCGCAATATACTGTTATGAATCGCGCGACGACGGTAAGCCAGCGCTCCGCGTCCCACCCACTCAGAGAATTTATCGCGCACTGCGTGAATCATATCGCGATCGTCAGCCGGCGAGCACCGCGGCGTGGGCTTCGACCGACTCCGCCAGGGCGTCGAGATCGTAGCCGCCTTCCAGAAACGAAATCATGCGTCCCCCGCAGTGCTCTCGCGAAAAATCAAGCAGGCTGCGGCTCATCCATTCGTAGGAACTGCTCTCCAGATCGATGCCGGCCAGCGGATCCCGGCGGTGCGCGTCGAAGCCGGCCGAAATCAAAAGCGCGCCCGGCTGAAATTCTTTCAGCGCCGGCAGGATTTGCTCTTCGAAGGCGCGGCGATAGTCCGCGTTGCCGGACCCCCGGGCCATGGGAATATTGAGGGTCGCGCCGAGTCCCGGACCGACGCCGCGGTCTTTTTCCGATCCGGTGCCGGGATAAAACGGATACTGGTGCGTGCTGATGAAAAGTACATTCGGATCGTCGTAAAACATCGCTTCGGTGCCGTTGCCGTGGTGCACGTCCCAGTCCACGATGGCGATTTTTTGCAGATCTTCGCCGCCCTGCTGCTGCAAATAGCGCGCGGCGATGGCCACGTTGTTAAACAAACAAAAACCCATCGCGCGATCGTGCAGGCTGTGGTGACCCGGGGGACGCAGGAGCAAGAGCGCTCGCTGGATTTCGCCGGCGAGGATTCCGTCGGCCGCGGCGAGGCCCGCGCCGGCCGCCAGAGTCGCCGCTTCGTACGACTTCGCGCTGACGATCGTGTCGCCGTCGAGATAACCGCCGCCCTGTTCCGCGCACACGCGATCCACGGATTGCACGTAGGCCGTATCGTGGCACAGACCGATCTCTTCGACGGAGGCCGGACGGCGTTCCAGCTGCGCGAAATCGGGATAGTAGCCGGTCGCTTCGAGGCGTTCGCGGATAGATACCAGGCGCAGATGAGTTTCGGGGTGTCCGCGACCCGTATCGTGCTCGAGAAAGACGTCGTCGGTAAAAAATCCTGTGCGGCTGCTCATACCGGGAATCTCCTGTACCCAGTCTGGAAACGACGCGCAATTATGAAAGCAGATAATGACAGCGCCGGAAACTCCGGTATGGCGATCGACGGCTGGATTTCGGCAGTCCGAGAGGAACTCGCCGGTCTGCGCGATAATGATCGCTATCGCACCCTGAAGGCGCATACGGGTCGGCTGGATTTTTCGTCGAACGATTATCTATCGCTGAATGCGTCCGGCCTGCTCGACGAATTCTTGCGACGGCTGCTCACGGAGCCTTCGAGCGGAGCGGGCGACGATTCCTTCGTCGGCAGCACCGGTTCACGCTTGATTCGCGGTCATTACGAAGCCTTCGCGGCGGCCGAGGCGGATTTCGCGCGCTACGTCGGCGCGCCTTCGGCGTTGCTGTTTCACTCCGGCTACGCCGCGAATACCGGCGCTTTGCCTGCGGTCGTCGCCCCGCGCGATCTCGTATTTTGCGATCGTCTGTGTCACGCGTCGTTACTCGATGGGATTCGTCTGTCGGGCGCGCGTCGCTATTATTTTCGCCACAACGATTTGAACGATCTGGAGGCGCAGCTTGCGAAATATGCGAGCACCGGAGCGAAGCGCATCTGGCTGGTGACCGAAGCCGTTTTCAGTATGGACGGGGACAGCCCCGATTTGCGCGCCCTCTGCCGGCTCGCCGATCGCTACGACGCCTGCGTTTATCTGGACGAAGCGCACTCCATCGGCGTAACCGGCGATTCGGGAGCGGGACTCGCGGCGCGCGAGGGTGTTGCGCAGCGCATCGCCGTGAACGTCTTTCCCTGCGGCAAAGCTCCCGGGCTGATGGGCGCCTTCGTCTGCGGCGCGCCGGAATTAAAAGAGCTGCTGGTGAACCGCGCACGCTCGCTGATCTTCAGTACCGCTCAACCGCCGCATCTGGCGCGCCTGCTTTCGCTGGTGATCGAATGGCTGCAGACGGAAGACGCGCGCAGGGCGCGGGACCGCGTGCGCAAACTCGCGGAGGATCTCCGGCGCGAGTTGCAGGCGCTGGGATTCAATACCGGAACTTCAACCACTCATATCGTTCCGGTGATTGTCGGCGACGAAGCGAAAGCGCTGGCTCTGGCGCAGGCCTGTCAGGACGCCGGCCTCGATGTGCGTGCGATTCGCCCGCCGACCGTGCCGAAGAATACGAGCCGCCTGCGCGTGATCTTACAGGCCGGTCATAGCGACGCCGACCTCAATGATCTGATCGCCGTTTTACGCGCCGCGATGCCGACTGGATCGTGAGCCGGATCTGATCCGCATGTCCTGATGTACGGGACTTCGCGTACCTATTTGTAAGGCAGTGGCAACACGTACTGCGTGAAGCGTTCGCGATCCTGGCTCTGCAGCTCCAGATTGCGGATTAACATCGACGGCGCGATCGTCGACACGGGCACCATGCCCGATTCGGCGCCGCAGTAGCTGTTGTCCATCACCGTGTCGTCGCCGAGACAGATCACCGAATCCAGGGCCGAGAGCGGCGTGCCCACGAAATCGACGCCGCGAACCGGTTCTTCGCGCCCGTCGGGAAAGACCCGCACCGCGTTCAGGATTTCGCCTTTGAAGGCCTGGAAATCATAGCTACCGGTGCCGGTTTCGCCGCCCAACACCTCTTTGACCATAATGCCGTACGGCTTTTTCTGGCGTTTAATTTCTTCAATAAAAAGCGCGCGAATTTCTTCCCGCGGCGTCGGCTTGCGATTGATGACGAAGAGATTGCCCATACGCGAAATAGGTCGTTCGTGCAGACTATTGCGCGCGTGCCCGTTTAGTTTGCGCTGGCCCGGGATGGGCGCGCTCGTAGTCAGGAAGCTTTTGAGCACGCCTTTTTCAACCAGCACCGCGCGCTGCGACGGCGCGCCTTCGTCGTCGAAAGCAAAGGCGCCGATCATCGTGCGTCCGTCGGAGTGCTTCGCGTAGGTCGGATCGTCGACGATGTCAATGAAATCCGGCGCGATGCGTTTGCCGCGCAGGTCCATGAAAGTCGCGCCTTCTTCGGGATTGAGCAGACGCGACCCCTCCAGGCGATGGCCGACGACTTCGTGAAAAAACAATCCGCAGGCGTCGGGGCTGAGCAGCACCGGGCCGGAATACGAATTGATGCGGGGCGCGTCGCGCAGCGCGAGCAGGCCTTCGATGCGGCTTCGCAGAATTCTCAAGAACTCTTTTTCGGTCGGCAGGTCGTCGATATCGCCTTCGATGAGATTGACTTCCTGACTTAAGCCTTCGCCGTCTTTGGTCAGCATCCAGACGTGAAAGCGCAATTCGTAAATGGCCAGCTGTTGCAGGATTACACTGCCCTGCGAATTTACGAACAGATGCTGACGGCGATGCGAAATAAACTCGAACCAGGAGTTTTTGATGGCTTTGTACTTTTTGACCTGGGATCCGGCTTTGCGAATCAGTTGTTTCCAGTAATCCAGATCGACCGCTGCGAACTCTTTGTACCGAAACCGATTTTGCACGGGTTGCTGAATACGCGAAGACAGTTCCGGATACGCTTCGACGAAATGCAATTCGCGTGATTTGCGCTCGTAGTATTGCTCGGCGGCTTCGCGATAGCGCGCATCGGTCAGCTTCCACAGTCCGAATTTAAATGCGTCCTTCGACGGCTCCAGCGGCAGATTGATATAGTCGCAGGATTCGTCCTGGGGATTGTTATCTTCCAGACCGCCGTTGCTGACGTTGTCGTAGCGATTGGAGCCCACGCGCACGTCGCAGTAAACGGAATTGTGAGTGCGGCTTGCGGATTCGTTGATCGCGCCGAGTCGGCCCCAGACTTTGTCGGTTTGCTGATTGCGAAACAGGTACGATAGATAGTAGATACGGGGTTTGCCGCGAATCTTGAGTTGGTTTCGCGAGCGCTGCAGCTCTTCGCGCAGATAAGCTTTGATCTTCAGAAGCTGGGCTCGATCGTAAAGGCCGCCGCTGAATGATTTCGATCTTTTTTGCGATCCGGTTTTTCTCGGTTTCCCTGTATTTTTCGGGCTCTTCGAATTCTTTGGGGGCCTGGGCAAAATAGTGTATCCTGTGATGGCGCGACGCGTTCCTGTCCGACTGCTTCGGTCTATCAGGGCTTGTCGGGGGCGGCCCGCGTCGTGTCGTTCGAGTCCGCGGATTCTTTGGAATCCTTTGCCCCGTCCGTCGGCGTCTCCGGAACGACCGGCGCCGGCTCGCGTCCGCGATTGCGAACGAAGAAATCGAAGTCCGCGTTGGCCCGCATCAGCTTTTGAATGGCTTCGTCGCGCAACGCGCTTTGCCAGTAACGCTCCTGCGCGGTCGCGGCCTTCTTCAAATAGTCTCGCGCACCGTCGAGGTTGTCTTCGCGGCTGTAAGCGCGGGCCACCATATAATCGGCAGCGTGCGAATTTTCCACGCGTTTCAGGGTGATGATCGCCTGGCGATTCGCTCCGGCGTTAAACAGGGCCGTGCCGTAATGGTAGTTGTAGTCCCGGAGCGAGTTGGGGCCCGTTTCCTTCGCCCGGCGCTCGGCTTCGTAGATGGCCTGGAGGCGTTTCATATTCACTTTTTCGAAAGCGCGTATCGCCAGTTCCCATTTTTCGCGTCGGGCGGCTTCGCGGCCGAGATAGAGCATCACGGGAGTATAGCGTCCCGGAGTCGGATTGGTTTCGCTGCTGCTCTGAGCTTCCAGGCGTTGCAACACGGTCTGGCTTTTCGGATACGCCGCGGATTTCCTGCTGCGAATCGCCGCCAGGGTGGATACCAGATAGGCGTCGGATTGCTGTGGCTCTTTTTTCAAAGCGCGTCTGGAGCTGGCTTCCGCCTCAGCGAAACGTCCCAGCTCCCACTGCGCGCGGGCGAGGGCTCCGTGCACCCGGGGCGTCGCGCGAACCTTCAGCGCGGCCTGGAAGCGATCGCGGGCGGTATCGTGCGCATCGCGTTCCAGATGCGCCAGACCTTCGGCCAGATTTACGAAATAGACGAACGACTTGCCGGGCTTCTCGTTGAGTTCGCGTGCACGTTCCATATCGCGCAGCGTGCGGTCAAAGCGATCCATCTGCAAATTGCAGATGCCGGCTTTATAGTGATATTCCCAGCGCTGTTCGTCGGAGCGAATCAGCGTACGCAAATTCTCTTCGGCCGCGCGATAGTCTTTGAGCTGCATGCGCGCGAGAGCCAACTCCCAGCGCGCGGGGTGATGATCGCTTTTAACGCTGAGGGCCTGGCGATAGAGCGACGCGGCTTCTTTTACGCGGCCGTCTTTCTGGTGTTTGCGCGCTTCCTGCATCAAGCGATTGACTTTCGCGACGCGTGGATCGCGATTCTGGTCGGCCAGCTCATACAGTTTACGCACGCCTTTAGAATTGTTGATCTTTAAGAATTTTTCGCTGTAAACGTAAAGATTCTCCCAGTCGCGCACAAACTTATAGTACAGGACGATCTTCCAGTACGCCTTTTCGCGCAGGTCTTTGTCCATGCGCAGACTGACGGCGCGCTGGTAGGCGTTCACGGCCTCGCCCCGGCGATTCTGCTGCTCGAGAATATAGCCCATATAAAACAGCGGATTGCCGTTGGAGGGATTCGCCTGCAGCGCTTTCTGAAAGAGATCGTACGCGCGATCATAATTGCGACCGCTGAAAGCCAGTTTGCCCTGGCGATAGTATCCGCCGCCTTGCGCCGGGAGCGGGGCGCTCGCCGACAGAGAGAGCGATAGCAGGCAGGCCGTCGCGATAAAACGAGAGAATTTCACAGCAGGCCCGGTATAAGGCCGCAAGCTTCTGTAGTCCAATAAATTTTATTGACACCCCCGTCGTCGCGGCCACTCAGACAGGGAACGTCGCAGGTAATCCGGCGGCGACCCTTCCGGCGCACGCGTGCTCGCTGACCGGTCGCCAACCTGCTATCTGCGCCGCAGCGACGAAAGGACGCACGGACTGGAATCATGATTCGCGTATCGCAATTAACGAAATATTACGGCGACTTCGCCGCGCTTGAGGATGTGAACTTCTCAATCGAGAAGGGCGAGGTCGTCGGGCTGCTCGGGCTCAACGGAGCCGGCAAAACTACCACTCTGCGGGTGCTGACCGGCTACCTTGTGCCGTCGGCCGGGGAATGCTCGATCGACGGTATAAACGTTTTCGCACATCCATTAGAAGTGAAGCATCGCATGGGCTATCTGCCCGAAGTGCCGCCGCTCTATCCCGAGATGACCGTCGAAGACTATCTTAGATTTGTAGCGCGTTTACGCGGCATCGTCGAGCGCGAAGCCTTCGAGGCGGAGTTTATCCGGGTAACCGAACTGACGCAGCTGGAGCTGGCCCGCCGTTCGCTGATCCGTCACCTGTCGCTCGGCTTTCGCAAGCGGGTGGGCATCGCGCAGGCGTTGATCGGCTCCCCGCCGGTCCTGATCTTTGACGAGCCGGTGTCGGGGCTGGATCCCGTGCAGATCGTCGAAGTGCGTAAATTGATTCGCCGTCTCGCCGGCGATCACACCATCTTAATCTCCAGCCACATTCTGACCGAGGTCAGCCAGACCTGCGACCGGGTGATCGTGATTCACAAAGGCCGTCTGGCCGGCGAGCTGGCGGGCGACGAGCTGCAGTCCGGACTCGAAGAACGTTTTATGCAGATGACCGCAGCGCCGGTCACGGAGGTGGGACGCTGATGGCTCCTGAAAACAATTCCGAAACGAATTCTCAAAACCAGGCGCCGGTGGTCGCGGGCGATCCGGGCCAGTCCACCGGTATTGCCGCGACACGGGTTTTTCGTCAGGCGCGCTGGATCTTCCTGAAAGAGATCAACTCGTTTATGGGTTCGAATTTGCCGGCTCTGAGCATTGGCATCGTCGTCTTTATCTGCGGTCTCTTGAGCGTGTTGTTAGTGATGACGCCCGGCACCACCTACGAAGATATCGCCCGGGTATTGTATCATCTCTTCTATATATTCACGCTTCTGGCGGCGCTCTTTCTGTCGATGTCGGCCTTCGTCAACGAACGGCGGCAGGGCACTCTCGAATTGCTGTATACCCTGCCCGTTACCGACCTGGAGCTGGTGCTCGGTAAATTTCTGATGGGAGCGTTTTTGATCACCGGGCTGGTTACCGGAGTCACTCTGGTGTATGTGGCGGGCATCGCCGAGGGCGATTGGTACGTCGTTGTCTCCGGCCTGGTCGGTCTGATTCTGACCGGTCTCTACGCCTACAGCGTCGGCGTCTTCGCCTCCAGCCTTTCAGACAGCTATCTGATCTCGCTTTTGATCGGCGGCGCGATTCTCGTCTTGATCGACATCGGCGGATTTCTGGCGGGGCTCTTGCCCGAACCGGCCAAAGGCATTCTGACGTATCTGCACGGCCTGAATCATTTTCTGCCGTTCACTCGCGGAGTGATCCCATTGAAAGGCGTGGTCTTCTTCGCAAGCCTGACCGTATTCTTTTTGTTTTTGACCGTTCGGGTGCTCGAATCGCGTCGCTGGCGCGGGCAGGCCTGAACCCGGGTTGTAATATTATGGAAAGACTCTTCGTATTTTATCAACGCTACGGGATCTGGGTGTTCTTCACGGGGACGCTTTTGTTTTTCCTGGCGATGTCCTTCGAGCAAGGACTGCAGAGCATTCTCTTCGCCGGGCTTGGACTCGCGCTGGCGCTTTCCGATCCGCTGATATTGATCTTCGGTCGCGGCAAAGGCGAAGCGGCTGGAGCGCCCCTGGCCCGCGGCCTGTGGCTGAGCTGGGGTGCGGGTCTGCTGGCGCTGATTTTTTTTCTGGCCCGGGATCTGCTGCAGGTGCCGGTCGATAAACTCGTCGCGGGTGAAGAGTCGTTCTTGCCGCGCCTGCGTCTGGCCTTCCTGTTTTTGTTTTTGCTGAGTTACGGCGCGGCGCTGGTCTATCGCCTGATGATGAGCCTCAGCCATTCCGTCGAGGCGGTCGCCGCCGCGGCCCTGGTCGAACAGAAGCAGAGCTATCTGAAGAGCGCGGCCTATTCGATCTTCGCGGTCGTGAGCGTGCTGGTGCTGGTCAACTATGTGGTCGGCAATCGCAATCCTTCCCTCGATCTTTCGCCGGGTTATTATTCGTTCAGCGAAGACGCCCAGACCATCGTGGGTTCCATCGACGCGCAGGTGAAATTGTACGCCTTTCTTCCGGAACAACAGGCGGTGCGCACGCGGTCGGATCGGCAGCGGCAGCCGGAATTGTATCGCATCACCGACGAGCTGCGGGTGATGGTCGAAAATATTCCGAAGATGAACGGCAAAATCGAGCTGGAATTTCTAAACGCCGACCTGCAGGCTTTCAATACTCAAGAATTCGGCACCGTAAGCAACGGCACGCTGATCTTTCGCGTACTGCGCCAGGACGCCGCTGCCGAGAAGCCGTACGTCGAACGGAGAGTCTACGTTACTTCCCAGAAAGATATGAATAAGCTGGAGCGCGAAGTGACGCGCGCGCTGCTCTATGTCGCGTCGCCGCAGCGCAATCTGTATTTCACGGCTTCCAACGGCGAACGGTATAATCTCACCCGCAACACCGAACGCGCGGCCAGCGTCGAATCGTTAAAAGAACAACTGCGATTCTTTAACAGCACGCTCTACGCGCTCGATACAAACAACTCCTGGCCGGGTCCTATTCCCGAAAAAGCGACGGCCGTTTTTATTCTCGGACCAACCGTGCCTTTCGGCCCCGAAGCGAAAAAAGCGGTTCTGGATTATATTAAAGGCGGCGGTAAAGTTTTTATCGCCATCGATCCTGCGGGACGCGAAGACTTTCGCTGGCTGCGAGAAGAGCTGGGCGGCAAGCGTTATGATTATATAGGCCAGGTCCTGACCAGCACGAATCTGAGCGGGGTCGCGGTCGTGAATACTTTCGGCGAACACGGTATTGTCGAAGGCCTGTCCTCCGGATTGCAGCCCCTCGTTGTGATGCCCCTGAGCGGATACTTCGACCAGGCGCAGTCGGCTCCGGGCGATAATGAAACTCAGGCGGAAGGACGCGAGCTGAACGATCTCGTGCCGACCGAGTTCTTGCATTCGCCGCACAACGCCTTCTTCGACGCCAACCGCAACGGCCGCCGGGAAGACGGCGAGAAGACCGCGCGACGCTTGCTGGGCCTTGCCTACCAACAACCCGGCGAAACTCAGGGCGCGAAAGTCGTATTCTTTTCCGGAGTCGACTGGCTGGCCGAGCGGGGGCTGAGTTTTCCGGTCGTAAACAAAAACATCACACTGGCGTCCCAGGGCCTCTTCTGGCTGACCGAAAGTCCGCTCATCGCCGCGCTCGCTCCGAAAGAAAAGCAAACCCGCGCCATTCAGATTTCGGATGACGCGAAATTCTGGCTGATTCTCTTCGCGCTGCTGTTTCCGATCGCGGTGGGGGCGGGGCTGGGCCTGAGCATCTATCTATTCCGCAAGAACCGGCGCTTCGTCGAGGCGGGCTGAAACCATGCAGCGTTTCTATCCGCACATCGCCGCGGGCGCGGGCGTTCTGATCTTAGTTCTGATTCTCTGGGGGCCGACAGGCGGCGAAGAGAGTTCTCGCGATAGCATCGTCTGGCAGGAAGACTGGGAAGTCATTGAATACTATGCTTCGCCGGACGACAAATACGCCGCGCTGCGATTGATCCGCGAGCCGGGTCTGATCGCCGACGAGTACTTCGTAGAATCTCCCGCAACGGAACTCGCAAAGGCCGGCGCGGATGAGTCCGCCGGTGATGAACAAGACGCAAATGCGACTGACGGTGCACCCGAGTATGTACGGCGACGGGGCGGTCCGACCGTTACGAATATCTTTCGCGACTGGCGACGACCGAAACTCAATGCGTATCACCAGCGATCGCCGGAGCGCGAAACGGAATTCGGTCTGAACGAGCCCGAACATATCGTGCGATTTTACGAAAGCTCGGGCGGAGACGCAGTCGAATTGCGGGCCGGCGTTAAATCCGGCGGCGCGAATCGTTTCGTGACTTCGAGCTATTACGATCATGAAGGCCTGCTCTTAATCATCGGCTCCTATCTCTTTGACAAATTCACCCAGGGTCCATTTACCTATCGCGAAAAGCGCATTCTGTACTATCCGACGGGTTCGTACACCGGCGAGATTCGCGTGCGAAACGAAGCGGGCGAAAAGCTGCGATTGACCGCCCGTCAGGAAGAGCGGGAACAGGGCGGTCCGCTCACCCTGTATCAACGTCAGAACGAGCCCGGGTCGGAAACCAGCGTCACCGATATCCCGCTGAATATCGCCAGTCCACTGGATGCGGCCGTGAAGAGTCTGATGATTCAGCGCTTTCGCGACGAACCGGAAGCGCGCGAATTCGGCGATGCGGAACAGCTCTGGGAGCAGGCCGGTAAAAACTGGGCCGAGATCGATATCACGATCGCGGAGGGCGATTCGTACTGGATTCACCTGCGGCAGGCGCCCGCGGTCGGAGACGAGGACCTGGTGCTGATTCGCAGCTCGGTTTCCATGGGTACGGACTGGGCGCGTCGCACGGCCGTCGAAAACGCGCTGCGACACATGCAGATCATCGGCAATTATATTCCGCCCGAACCGGAACCGGAGATTCCAGAAGATGAATCGGCCGGCGAGGCGGACGCAGAACAATGAAACGAATCCCCGGGTCGGGCGGATTGCAGCGGATCCGCGGCGCGGCGATGGTCGCGGCCCTCGTGCTCGGGATGGCCAGCGTCGGGGGCTGCGCCTATTTCCAGCGCGTGGATCTTTCGGCCTATCCGCCCGGAGAACGGACGCTCTTTCTGCACAATTTTACGAATCAGTCGTTTCAACCCGACGTCAACGTCGAGCTGACCGAAGTCATGCGGCGTGAAATCGCCCGGCGCGAAAACTTCACGCTTACCAAAAGCCGGGAAGAGGCGCGCCTGTGGGTGTACGGCGAGATTTCGGTTTATCGCAAATCGGGTCGTATGTTTGATAATCTGCGCACGCCGACTCGCTTCGAGCTTCTCGTCGCGGCGCGGATCAAAGTTCGCGAGAAACCGGGCGAGAATTTGTGGATTTCGCGAGAGGTCAGCGCGCGGGTGGAATACTCCGAGCGGGAAGGCTTTCTCGAAAGCGAATTCGAAGCGCGTCAGCGCTTGCTCCGGCAGCTGGCTCAGCGAGCGAGCAATGTAATTGAAAGTGAATTTGTGAATCGATCCAATCCTGTCCTGGAAGCCTCAGAGCCGCCCGCGGAGTAGATGGGATGTCGCCCCGGCCCGGTTGCCTGCGAGCAGGCGTAGTCCTTAAGGCCTATTGTTTATTAGCTGAATGTTAAAAATAGGGTGACTCCGAAAAAAGAGTCCACAAATACGGTTGCGTTTCAATTCGATGTAGGATAGAATCAAGCAGGGTAGAGCGCTATGTCAGGTGATAGGATCAAAGTAGAAGTCGATGCGGACCTGGAGGATCTAATCCCCACCTACCTATCGAACCTGGACAAGAACATCGAGAAGATCACCTCCGCCGTCGGCGATGGTGATTTTGAACAATGTCGAGTGCTCGGTCACAATATGAAGGGCTCCGGCGGCGGCTACGGCTTCCACGACCTCTCCCGTTACGGCAAACAAATCGAAGACGCAGCGAAGGCCAGTGGCGCCGGCGAAATTCAGAAGACCGTCGGTCAGATTCAGGATTACCTGACCCGCATCGATATCTCGTACGTCTGACGAGCGCCCGGTCGCCGGCCGGTCTCAGTAGAGGCCCAGGCGGTACATCCGCAGTGCGGGGCCGGATCTCGCATCCGCATCCGCATCCGCATCCGCATCTGCGTCCGTCTCTGTCGCGGAGATTTCATCTCCATTCTCATCGCCGAACGGCATGCGCTCCAGATTGCGCTCCGCGAATTGTGCGAAAGCCGTCAAATGCTCCTGCGAATAAAACGGCGGCATGGGATCGCTGATATCCAATAATAGATAGTAGCCGCGACAGCTCTGCTGGCGGAAATAGAATCGCTCGAAGTTATGCGGTCCCGGCATTCTCGTATGCGCGGGGTTCTTCTGAGGAATCATCAGCGGAAAGACCTGCACGTCGAGCGGAGCATGCGCGGAAAACGGAGACTGGGTTTGCAAACAGGCTCCGGCTGGAAGTTTCTGCAGCATAGCTTCGACCGTTATAAAGCGCGGATCCGCGTTCAGGCGCGGCAGCGGCATATAACGATCGGAGGCGGCCGCCAGAATGCTGCAGGCCAGCGCGGCGATCAATACCAGCGCCGGAACGGACTCGCTCCATCGGGACGGGAGTAGATTCCGGCCGCCGGAACCAGAGCCGATAGTGGCGTCGCCGCGGGCTTCTCGCCAGAAATCGAAGCAGTTCTCCAGTCGGCCCAGACCGCGGATCAGACCGAAGCCGAGAAACGGTAAGATCGCGTAGCTGTAGTGACCGAGATAGTTGTGGTGCCAGACCTGCTGCGACAGATAATGAAATACCAGCAGCGGCACCAGCACCAGCGCGAAAAATCGAAGCCTGAGCGCCGGTATCAGAGCGAACGACAGCAATAAAAACAACCCCGGCCGCAAACTGCGTTCCGAATAAGGAGTCGGCTCCGACCACATCTGCACCCAGTCGACCCGTTCCGGTCCGCCGATCGATTCCATGCCGAGCAGCGCCAGCAGCAGCCAGGCGAGCGCGAATACGCCCACCCCGAGCGCGCGGGTCAAATGCGCGAGCGGCGCGGCGTCCGGCGCCGCTCCCCGATCGCTGGCCAGATATACGGCGAAGAGGCCGATGTAGAGGGCGATGTCCTCTTTATTCGCCATCCACAGCAAAAGCCATAGCCAGAACCACAGATTGAGCCGGCCGCTCCGCCAGCGAGCCAGCGCGAGGAAAGTCAGAGCGGATAGCGGTATGACCGGCAATTCATAGTGGTACGATAGCGCGAGACGCCACAGCGGGAAGGCTCCGCAGAAAACAGCCATGCAGGCGACGGCCGTAATCTTCCCGCGAATCTCTCGCTGAATCAGTCGGGCCCAGAACAGGAGGCCCAGGGCCAGCGTCGCCCACAGGCAGGCAGCGTAAATCTGATGCGTGCTGCGTATGGCCTGCAGGCCGGCGTCGGCCAGAATACCGGTCCCGGCCAGCCAGTAGGCCGGCGCGTACAGCGCAAGCAGCGGCGAGAAGTGATGCCCGAGGTAGCTGCCGGTCGGTCCGGTTTCCAAAAAGGGAGTCGTCAGGAAACCCCGCCACTGCGCCGTCTGATTGATGGCCGTCGAAATATTCGTGAAGTCCTGGTCGCCGAGAAACAGATTCGCATAGGCCAGCTGATTCATCTGCCAGAGATAGATCAGCAGCGGCAACGCCGGAGCGAAGATTGCGGGAAAGCTCAGCAGACTCAAACGTCGGGCGGCACGGGCTTCGCTTTCCGCGCGTCGAGCGGCGCTGGCGCCTTCGCTGTACAACGCGGGACCGTGCACATCGTGCGAAGCATCTTCCACTCGCGATTGATTTTCAACGAACAGGGAGTCCGTGTCTGGCTGACCGGCCGCCGCGCGCTCCCGTCGCAAGCGTGCGACCCGTCGTACGAACCAGAGAATCAAACACAACGTTAACAAAGCGAAGCCAATGCCGCGCTCCACGGCGACGAGTCGTTGCTGCAGAATTTCCAGCGCGTCCAGGTCGGGCCAGCCCCACAGAGCGAGGCCGGGGGGCAGGGCCAAAAGCGCGGTCAGCGCCGCGGAGACCCCGTACAATACGGATATTTCGCGAAATCGATGCGACATACGGTATTTTTAAAACGAACCGGACGATTCGTGCGGTCGACTAAAAACCTGTAAAAGCTCAGAAAAGCTTTTTACACAGGGGTGAGTAAAACGATTGACGGAATCCTCGGAAGGCTTGATCCTTCGGGCAGCGCCGTATCGATCAAAAAAAACGATCTAACGCGCCTATAAGCCCTCTATACTTAACAGGAGTTCGTTCAAGAACAGGAGCCTATACAATGAAACAATTTTCTTTACTAATTGCAGCCTTAATGGCAGTGTCTTTTACGCTGGCCTGCGGTGGAACCGGCGACGCCCGCCGTGACGCGACCACTACCGGGAAGAATGCCTGGAAATTTGAAGGCTGGGCCTGTAAACCGCGCGCTGACAAAGCACTCAAGGGTGAGAGCCCCGCGGAATACTGCGCCGATTCGGAGAACAACGACTATCTTTATTTGAAATTCTCCGCCCGGGCTTCCGAGCGTGCCATTCGTGCGGGTAGCATCGCAATGAAGCAAACGACCTGCCGGCGGGCGGCTCGCGACCTTGTTGCGGGTGACGGCCTTTCGAAAATCATCGGAGACTATGTCGAACAAGCGTCGGGTGTATCCGACGGTCAATCCACAGGCCAGGCGATTGTTACCCAGACTCAGGGTAAGATCAGCGGCATCGGTCTTTACGATTGTTGTTCTCTGAACCAACAGACCGGTATCTGCGCGGAAGTGGGTGAACCGGAAACCTGGGAAGATTGCCAGTGTGTTGGGTATTTCAAGTATCCCGGTGGAGAGCGAGCCTTCGAAGCTCTGGCCGAAGAGGTTTCAGTCGAATAATTGATTCAGGACAATTGTCCGAATCCAGCGAAGACCGGCCCCCTCAATTGCGGGCCGGTCTTTTTTTTGCATGACTGCGACTGGCGAAATTGCTAAGATCCCGTCATGCAGTTCCTGAAAAACAACAACGATCTCGCGGCTACTTTTTTGCGTATTACGGTCGGCGCGATCTGTATGGCGCACGGCGTGCCGAAATTGCTGGCGCTGGTTTCGGGCGATCTCAGTTTCGTGAATTCTATGTCGGCCATGTTCGGCGGCGCGTTTTTCGGCTGGAGCATCGTGTTGATTACGATTATTGTCGAGGCGTTCAGTGGTCTCCTATTGGTACTGGGCGTTCGGGTACGTTTGAACGGACTTGCGGTGGCGGCGCTCTTCTTCGGCATCGCGGTCATCATGCACGGACCCGACTTTCCGGCGATGTTCGGGGTGGGCGAAGGCGATCAGGGCAAATTCGAGTTTCCCTTTCTAATCGGCGTCGGGGGTCTGGCGCTGGCCTTTCTGGGCTCCGGTCGCCATGCGATCATGCGCGATTGAATCGGCGCGTTCGACAGCGCAGCTCGGCCTGCTAATGTATGCTCTGCCCTGGCGGGCAGAGTTGCGCGGACCTGCGGTCCGCTAGAGCACGCTGCCGTTCTTTTTCATCCAGTCGCGATAGTACTGCATGCGAATCAGGCCGCGTTCGACGTAGTCGCTGCGGTGCGGGCGGCCGTTCGGTCGGCCCGTGTTGTGAATGCGAAAGCAGGCGCTCCAGTCACGCTTGCGACCCTGCTTCGCGTAGTGAAACTGCATATAAGCCGCGGCCCACTGCAGCTGGTAATCGCCTCGCAGCTCTTCGACTTCGCAGCCGAGCTGAATGCAGTGGTATCCCATAATCTGTACCAGTCCGTAACTGGTGGCCAGCTGCTTCAGCTGTTCGTCGCTGTAGCGCGCGACGTCTTTGCGATTCAGGCCGCCCCAGCTTTCGCCGTCTTTTTTCAGAGCCAGCAGTTTGCGATAGACGTTTGGTTCGAAGCGCTCGCTGTCGGGATTGCCCGGAGGCGATGATTCGATGCTGATCAATGCCGCGATGTATTCCGGACTGAAGTCCGTACCCTTCGCGGCCTTCTGAATTTCCGGGTGCAGCATATGATAGAGATGCAGCATCAACGCGTCTTCGGTATTGCGCGGACAGGCCAGACTCGCGAGCGCGAATACAGTCAGCGTTAAGGCGCGCGAAATATTGCGGTGTGCGGCTTTCATGGTCGGGTCGGTCGCCTCAGTCGATAGCGGGCTGCGTCCCTGTCCGCGTCCGTGCGGTCGCTGGCGAAAGGGTCGGCGATCAGCGCGCCGGCTCGCCCAGCGATTTGCGGATCTTGCCGATATAGTCTATGGTTTCCCGATACGGCGGAACTCCGCCATATTTTTTTACGGCTCCCGGCCCCGCATTATAGGCCGCCAGCGCCAGGTCCAGGTCGCCGAATTTGCCGGCCATCTGGTTCAGGTATTGGACGCCTCCGCGAATATTTTCGCGCGGATTATTTGGATTCACTCCCAATTCGCGGGCGGTTCCCGGCATGAGCTGCATCAGGCCCACGGCGCCGGCTTTCGAGCGGGCGTCCGGACGGCCGCCGCTTTCCGCCTGAACCACCGCGCGAATCAATTCCGGCGAAACCGCCTGATTGCGCGCCTCCTGCTGGATCATCGCTTCGAGCTCTGCTGCAAAGACCGGCCGTTGAGCGGGAGTCTGCGAGAGGTCTCGACCCGCACGCGCCTGCAGTTCCTGGGTCGATCGTCCGGCGGTCGAGTTGGATTTTATATTCGGAGATCCTGCAACGGTCGCGCCGGCGCCACCTGCGGACTGGCCCTGCAGGAAGCGCGCGGCCCCCGTGCTGGCGGCGACCTCCGGTCTGCGCGGACCGCTTTCGAAGCGGCTCATCTTCACAGACACTCGTTGCATAATGTCGCCGACTCGATTGTGGATCGCCTGAACGGAATTCATGTGTGAGTCCATATCATATCGAATATCGGCGTTATGTCACATTGGCTGAGGAAAAAATCAGACCGAATCAAAAAAAGTGAGTCCACCGGTGGAGGTTATTTCTGCAGACGAATGGATTTGATGCGCGCGAAACGGGTCAGAATTTCGCGCCAGATCAAATCGGTGATGATCCGGGTGCGCCGTGGTTCGGTCAGGTGACGCAGGTGCAGCAGGATCGCGCCGGTTTTGTATTCAACGTACACCGACGGCGTCAAATAGGAATAGTGGATATCGTGCGCCTCTTCCGCGCTCTGGATCCGCTGGTCGTCGGTCGTAATCTCTTCAATGCTCTCTTCGGCGATCTTGAGTAGCAGCGCCCGGGCCTTCTTCCAGTCGGAATCCGGCGTCAGGGGCACGATGATTTCGTTCCAGTTGAACGAGAACTCTTTGCTCGAATTCGCGACCGGCTGCGTAAACACCAGACTGTTCGGCACGTGTACGATGCGACCGGTGCTCTGGCCGCCCTGGTCGCGGGGGAGCACTTCGATCATCGTCGTATCCAGCAGGCGGATTTCCAGCACGTCGCCGATGGTGCTGCCGATGACGACGCGGTTGCCCATGACGAAGGGCCGGCGAATCATAATATAAAACCAGCCGGTGATATTCAGGATCACCTCTTTGTTTACGATCACCAGGCCGGTGCCGAAGATGCCGAGCATCGTGAGCACGCCGCTTAAAGATTTGAGCCAGAGCGGAGTAACAACCAGGGCGCTGAGAAATACGGCGATGTACAGACTGTTGATGCGCCAGCGTTTGCGGTGCGTGCCGTCGCTGCCCCGGCGTACGAGCAGTCGCAGAATCAAAAAACGCAGGAGAAAGATCATGCCCATCAACACCAGCGAATAGAGGAGCAGGCTCAATAGTTCGGGAGTCGTGTCCTGGAGCTGGTCGAAGCGGCTATTAAGATCGCGTATGATCTGTTTCATTCGGAGTCGTCCTGCGGAGTTTTATTCCGGAGTATTCTTGTTGAGTTTTTTGCGCCAGGATCGGAAGGCGGGCCGTGCGTCGCCGGCGAATTTTTGATTGACCGCCGCCCAAAACCAGAGGATTCGATTTTTGCGGATACGCAATCCTTTTCGCAGATTTCACGCGAGCCGAATCAATCAATAGAGGGCATTATGACGGACTTTACGAACGAAACCTTTCACGCGGTCGCGGCTCCACGGCCCGCCGGCGGAAAACACTCCGCCTCTTCGCGAGGCTTCCTGCGCCTTCTGCGGATGGGAGCGGCCGCTTTACTGCTGAGCATGACCGCGTCCTGTGGATATAACGAAATTCAGGTCAAAGACGAAAATGTCAAGGCCGCCTGGGCGGAGGTCCTGAATCAGTACCAGCGGCGTTACGATCTCATTCCCAATCTGGTGAAAACCGTGCAGGCCTTCGCCGATCAGGAGCGCGAAGTGCTCACTGAAATCACGAACGCGCGTTCGCGGGTCGGTTCGATTCAGGCGACGCCCGAACTCGTGAACGATCCGGCCGCCTTCGCGAAATTCCAGCAGGCCCAGAGCTCAATGGGATCCGCGCTTTCGCGACTTATGCTGGTGGTCGAAAACTACCCGGATCTGAAATCGAACGAAAATTTTCGCGACCTGCAGGCGCAGCTGGAAGGCACCGAGAATCGCATCACGGTCGCGCGTAATCGTTATATAAAATCGGTGTCGGATTTTAACAGCACTGTTCGCGTTTTCCCGACCAACCTCACGGCCAAACTCTTCGGCTACGTAACCAAACCGAGCTTCCAGCCGGAAAACGAAGAAGCGATCAGCAAGCCGCCGGAAGTCAATTTTGAGTAAGTCGCGCGCATTGCGAAGCGGCCGCCGCGCGGTCGCGCTGTTGGGCTGTTCGCTTTTGGTAATCGCCGGGCTTCTCGTGCAAACGGGAACGCTGCAGGCGCAGCCGCAAAGCGGCGATGAATACGATTACAGCGAGATTCCCGTTCCGCAACTGAGCGCGCGGGTTACGGATCAGACGAACACCCTGACCGGGGGCGAAGTGGCGCAGCTCGAGAGTCGTCTGGCGAATTACGAAGCGGCGAACGGTTCGCAGCTGGTTGTATTGCTCGTTCCGACCACCGGTCTCGAAACCATCGAGCAGTACTCGATTCGCGTGGCGGAAGCCTGGCAGATCGGCCGCTCGAACGTCGATGACGGCATTATTCTCTTGATCGCCAAAGACGATCGGCGGGTACGCATCGAAGTCGGCTACGGTCTCGAAGGCGCGCTTCCGGACGCGCGTGCGAAGCGAATTATTTCCGACGCCATCGTGCCGGCCTTTCGTGAAGGGGAATTCTTTCGCGGCATTCAGCAAGGGCTCGACGGCATCGAAGCCGCGATTCGCGACGAAGAGTTGCCGGAACCCGACCGCGCACCGGACGAGGCGCTGACGGAAGAGATCGGCGGCGTCTTCCAGATGGTCGTATTCTTCGGCGCCTTTATACTCGGGGCGATCCTGCGCGCTTTTCGCTTCGCGACGCGGCTGTTGGTCGGCTCCGGCCTGGCCTTCATAATATTCGTGCTGGGTCTTTTGCTTTCGCTGGCCTTTACGACCGCCATGTTCTACGGCGCGGTCGCTTTCTTAATCTCCGTTCTGGGAATCATGCCCGGCGGTCGCGGCGGGTTTTCCGGGGGCGGCTTCTCGAGCGGCGGTGGATTTTCGGGAGGCGGTTTTTCCGGCGGCGGCGGGAGCTTCGGCGGCGGCGGAGCCTCCGGTAGCTGGTAGTCGGCGTTTGCGAGTTCGACGCATCATAGAGCCGCCGCGGCTTTCCATACGCGAGCGTGGATTTGCGCGCTCTCCGCTCCGGCTCGCCTTCGTGTTCGCGGTCGCAGCGTGCCTCCTGGTATCGGCGCCTGGCGCGACCCGCGCCGAACCCGCGCTTTCGCCGCTGCTGACCCCCGATCGATCGAGAGCGAAAACGAATGCGCCGCTTCCGATCAACGGAAATTTCAATCAGACTCTAATGCCCGCGGATCGTCTCGCCCTCGAATGGGTGAATCTCGAAACGCGCGAAAACGAGTTCTTTGAACGCACGTCCACCGCCCGACTTGCCGGGGAGTACGCCTTCGCTCGCTGGATTTCCATCTTCGGTCAAATTCCATACACCCGTAAGATGGATTCGAACGACGGCGTGCGTGAACATCTGGATATCGCGAGTCTGGGCACTCGTCTGGGAACGCGCCTGGGGCGTACCTTTTATCCGGCCGCAGCCTTCGAGATCGGCTTTGCGACAGGTAACGAAGACCGCGGCATCGGTCACAAACGGCTCGGCTTTCTGGAACCGCGCATCGGATTGATCTGGGCTCCACACCGCTTCGATTGGTTTTACGCCGCGACGGCCCTGCGATTCAACAGTCAGACGAACAGCCGCCTGCGAACGACGGATCCCGAAGAGAAATTCGAGCGTGCCTGGATCTGGGAAGTCGAAGCCGGCTTTCGCCCGGACGACGTGCTGGATATCTTTGTGGAGTTTCAGCGAAAGAGCGTCAACGAGCCGGAAGAGCGGGCGTTGAATACGACGGTCGTCGCCCCGGGTCTGCGCTTCCGCCCCGCGCGCTTTTTCGATTTCGCAGTTTCGGTGCCGCTGAGCGTCGGCAGTGAAAACGAATTCCAGCGCGGGGTTTTGGTGCGATTGACGCTGTATCCGGATTTGTGGTGAGTGTGAGCCTTTTACGCGATTACTCATCGCGTAAGCCAGATTTGAAGACGCTTCGCGTCTTTTTATAATACTTCGCATTCACCGCGATTAATCATCGCGTGGTCCAGATTAGAAGCCGCTTCGCGTCTTTTATAATACTTCGTCTTTCGACGCGATTACTCATCGCGTCGAAAGACTCACATCCTGAACACCCCGTACTGCTGCACGTCGGCCTGGCGGGTGTTGTCGCAGACGCTGAGCGATAGGGCCACGACTTTGCGCGTATCCGCGGGGGCGATGATGCCGTCGTCCCACAGGCGGCCGCTCGAATAGAGCACATTCGATTTGCGGCCGTATTCGTCCAGGATGGGCTGCTGGAATTCGGCCTGGGCTTCGGGGCTCATGGCCGCTTCGCCTTTGCGTGCTAATTGATCCTGTTTTACGGTTAACAAAACCGAAGCCGCCTGCTCGGCGCCCATTACGCCGATGCGCGCGTTCGGCCACATCCACAGAAAGCGCGGTGAAAAGGCGCGGCCGCACATGCCGTAGTTGCCGGCCCCGTACGACCCGCCGATCACCACTGTGATTCGCGGTACGCGCGCATTCGAGACGGCGTTGACCATCTTCGCGCCGTCTCGAGCGATGCCGCCGGCTTCGTATTGCCGGCCGACCATGAAGCCCGTGATGTTCTGTAAGAACAGGAGCGGAATGCCGCGCTGCGAACACAGCTCGATAAAATGCGTGGCTTTCAACGCCGACTCGGAAAAGAGCACGCCGTTGTTGGCGATGATGCCCACGTGATAGCCGTGGACATGCGCGAAACCGGTCACGATGGTGCGAGCGTAGCGTTCTTTGAATTCGTCGAAATTCGATCCGTCGGTAATGCGGGCGATGACTTCGTGTACGTCGTAAGGTTTGCGAATGTCGTGATTGATGACGCCGTCGACGCTGGCCGGATCGTACAGGGGCTCGTCGAAGCTCGCGCGTTTGGGCAAGGCCGCCGGCTTTTTATGAGCCAGATTGCGCACGATGCTGCGAGTGATGCGCAGGGCGTCTTCGTCGTCGTGGGCGTAGTGGTCAGCGACGCCGCTCTGTTCCGTGTGGACTTCCGCGCCGCCCAGTTCGTTCGGTGTGACCTCTTCCCCGGTCGCGGCTTTGACCAGCGGCGGGCCGCCGAGGAAGATCGTGCCGTATTCGCGAACGATGACCGTTTCTTCGGACATCGCCGGGATATAGGCCCCGCCGGCCGTGCACGATCCCATCACGACCGCGATCTGCGGAATTTCGCGCGCCGAGAGCTGCGCCTGGTTAAAAAAGATACGTCCGAAGTGTTCGCGATCCGGAAAGACTTCGTCCTGCATCGGCAGAAACGCGCCGCCGGAGTCGACGAGATAAATACAGGGCAGCCGATTCTCTAAAGCGATCTCCTGAGCGCGCAGATGCTTCTTGACCGTCAGTGGAACGTAGGTGCCGCCTTTGACCGTCGCGTCGTTGGCCACAATCATACACTCGACGCCTTCGATCAAACCGACTCCGCAGACCAGGCCGGCGGAGGGTGCGTCGAAATCGTAGACTTCGTGGCCGGCGAACAGGCCGACTTCCAGGAAGGGCGATCCAGGATCGAGGAGCAGGCGAATGCGATCCCGGACGAAGATCTTTCCGCGGGACGTGTGCAGCTTCACGGCTTTTTCGCCGCCGCCTGCGCCCACTTTGCGCGCCAGCTCGCGGATTTCTGAGACTTTCGCCGCCATTTCGGCCGCGTTTTCCGCGAACTCCGGGCTGGTTTCTTGAATTCGCGATTGTATGCGGGCCATGCGGAACGAAATGTCCGCCCCGGGGTGCGATGGCAAGTGATTCTCCGTCTCCGTTCAGGAGGCGCATCGCTGCCTTATCGGTGGCTGTGCTCCAGACTTCGCTCAGGGGCGACAGCCGCGTGCGGTCAGTTGCCGCTATTGAATCGACTTGAGTTTCGTTTCGACGACGAAGCGGCGGCCTTTACGCACCACGTCGAGCTGGACCGCGTCGCCGACTCGCTTGCGCTGGATCTGTCGCGACAGATCATCCGGTCCCTGAATGCTCTTTTTATCAATAGCGATGATAACATCGCCGGGCACGAGTCCCGCGCTGTGGGCCGAGCTGCCGCCGACGACTTCGACGATGCGCGCGCCGCGATTGCCCCGCGCGTCCTGGACGGCGTCGATCTTAACGCCCAACAGCGGCCGCTCGAATTTTCCGGTTTCGGCGATCTGCTGGATCACCGGCTGTACGGAGGTGACGGGGATCGCGAAGCCGATGCCGATCGAGCCCCCGCTCGGCGAATAGATCATGCGATTGATGCCGATTACTTCGCCTTTCAGATTCAGCAGCGGTCCGCCGGAGTTGCCCTGGTTGATCGATGCATCGGTCTGGATAAATTTCAAACCGCTTTCGTCGAGTCCGGCCCGGTGCACGCCCGAGATCACGCCGGTCGTAAAGGTCCCGTCCAGTCCGAAAGGATTGCCCACTGCGATGGCGATATCGCCGACCTGAATGCGATCTGAATCGCCAACCCGTACCGCTTTTAACGGCTTCGAGGACTTGACCTGAACCAGCGCGACGTCAGTCAGCTCGTCGCCCCCGCGGACACGACCGTCCAGCACAGTGCCATCGTGCAGATGTACTTTTACGACTTTCGCATCGCCGACGACATGGCGATTCGTAACGATCATGCCGGACGCTCTGATAATGAAGCCGGTGCCAAAGGACATCGATTTGCGCGATCCCCGGGGCTGCTGCGGAAACAGGCGGCGAAAGAACGGGTCCTTTAGAAGCGCCGGCGGGATCTCCTGACCCGTGGGCCGGCTGACCTGGGCCATGACCCGCACTACCGAAGGCCGCACTTCCGCGTAAATCGCTCGATAGATCGTCTGCAGGTTCGCGCCGTCTTTATAGATGCGCTGAAACTCGGAGGCGCTGACGCCCGGCGGCGGCCGGAGGTCGGACTGCGCGACGGCCGGCGCCGTAAAAAATGCGTAAAATAGTGCAAGCAGCGCTGCAGCTATGGATCGGCGGAGATTTTCGGGGCGGAGAAAACTTGCGCGAAATTTCATAACCTCAGTATCGTTCATCCGTCTAAAATCATAACGGGGGCCTGGAATTTCCTCCGGAAAATTTACGTTTTCGGCGCCCCGCCGGGCATCTCCGGCGATTTCGAAACTCCTGTCAAAATGGCAGCCCCCTGCGAATCTGGCAGGAGCGAGGGACACAGGGCTATTCACCGGCCGCAACGGTGGTCTCTGAAGCGGGCACGCTTTATGCTATTTATCATACAGCCGGCGAGAATCCGGCATTCGACGCCCGGCTGTAACTGTCGTTGATCTCGGCGATCTTAAAACAGACGGGCGGTATTCAAGAGGGAAATCATATGAGTTCAGTTATCCGATACGCAGATCAGAATCTTACCGAAATCGATCTCAAGGACGTGCCGCGCGAAGTGCCGGTCATTCCGCTGCGCAACGCCGTCGTGCTGCCGGGCGTGTTGCTGCCCATTTTCGTGGGTCGTAACGAAAGCGTGAATCTGGTGGAAGCGGTGGCCAAACCGGGCGCGCTGGTCGGCCTGTTCACCCAGAAATCGCCGACCGACGAAACCGTCGGCCAGAAAGACCTCTATACTTCCGGCACCCTGGCCGAAATCCATCGCATCATTCCCATGGGCGAGGGCGGCTATCAGGTCCTCATGCAGGGCGTTCAAAAAATCGAGTTGTTGAAATTGCTGCAAACCGAGCCGTATCTGCGTGCGCAGATTACGCCCATCGGCGAAATTCAGGACATTGAAGACAACGACTTCCGCGAATTCCAGGAACACGTCGTGCGTTTCGTAACGACGCACCCCGGCATCCCCGACGAAATCACCGGCTTCGTAAAGCGCCTCAAGAATCCCAGCGCGCTCGCGAATCAAATCGTATTCTTTTCCCAGCGCGAAATCGCGGAGAAGGTCGCGTTCTTGCGCGTATCTTCCGTCGCTGAAAAGATCCGCCAGCTCAAAGAGCAGCTCATCGAAGATACCAATCAGATGAAGATGGAAAAAGAGGTGCGCGAAAAGGTCGAAGAAGACGCGAATAAGATGCAACGCGATTTCTATCTGCGCAAACAGATGGAAACCATTCGCAAAGAACTCGGCGAATCCGACGACGACGACACCGACGAACTGGAAAGCCAGCTCGCCGAAAAATTCCTGCCCGATCATATCCGCAAAGCCGTGGATAAAGAACTCAAACGTCTGCGTCGGGTGCAGGAAGGCCCGCACGGCGGCGGCATGGAAGCCGGCCAGATTCGCAACTGGCTTGAATTGATCGTGGAGTTGCCCTGGGAAGATCCGCAGAAACGCGAAATTTCGTTAACCCGCGCGGAGCAGGTGTTAAACGAAGACCACGAAGGTCTGGAAGAAGTCAAAAAACGCATCATCGAATATCTGGCGGTCGAAAAGCAGACCGGCGGCGGCAAAGCGCCGATCCTGTGTCTGGTCGGGCCTCCCGGCGTCGGTAAGACCAGCCTCGCGAGTTCCATCGCCCGGGCCGTCGGTCGGCCGCTCGTGCGTTCGGCGCTCGGCGGCGTGCGCGACGAAGCGGAGATTCGCGGGCATCGCCGGACGTACGTGGGCGCGCTGCCGGGCAAAGTGCTTTCGGCCATGAAAAAAGCGGAGACCCGTGATCCGGTCTTTCTGCTCGACGAGATCGACAAAACCGGCAGCTCGTACCACGGCGATCCGTCCGCGGCGTTGCTGGAAGTGCTCGATCCCGAACAGAACCACAGCTTCGAGGACCACTATCTCGCGCATCCGTATGATCTGAGCCGCGTGCTGTTCATCTGCACCGCCAACAATATGGATTCGATTCCGCTGCCTTTGCTCGATCGCATGGAGGTCGTGCAGATTTCGGGATACACTCTGGCGGAAAAACAGGCCATCGCCCGCAATCATCTGGTGCCGCGGATCATGAGCGATCTCAAAATGGAGGCTGATCAGATCAGTCTGACCGATGAAGCACTGGAAAAGGTGATTACGGCTCACACTCGCGAATCGGGCGTGCGGTCGCTCAAGCGCAAGCTGGAATCTCTGGCGCGCAAAGCCGTGCGTGCGATTATGGAAGAGCTCGAACGCGAAGCCCCGGATTCGGAGCCGAGCGAAGAGACCGGCGCCGCCAGCGAAACCAGTTCCCGCGAATCCGGAGTGGTTTCGATTTCTCCAGAGATCGTATCCGACATCGCGCCGCAGGCTGTTCCCGCCGAACATCAGGCGGAGCCCTCGGCCGCCGAAAAACAGGCCGCGCAGGTCGCGCTCAAGAAAGTCGTCTACGACGTCGAAGACGTGCGCAAGCACCTCGGTCGCGATCGTTTTCACCGCGATCTTCGCGAAAATACCGGCATCCCGGGAGTGGCGACGGGGCTCGCCTGGACTCCGGTCGGCGGCGATATTCTCTTCATCGAAGCGATGGCCTATCCGGGCAAGGGCGAGCTGAAGCTTTCGGGCCAGCTCGGCGACGTTATGAAAGAATCGGCGCTCGCTGCGCTTTCGTTTCTGCGCAGCCACAGCGCGACCCTGAACATCGATCCCGAACAGGTCGGCAAGCAGGATGTGCACATTCACGTGCCGAGCGGCGCGATTCCCAAAGACGGTCCGTCGGCCGGGGTCACCATGCTTTCGGCGCTCGCGAGTTTGTTCACGAAGGCGCCGATCCAGGACAGCCTGGCCATGACCGGCGAAATTTCGCTGCGCGGTCGGGTGCTGCCGGTGGGCGGAATCAAAGAGAAGATTCTCGCGGCGAAGGCGGCGGGCATTGACACGGTACTCCTGCCGGAAAAAAACCGGGCCGAGTATGAAGAGATTCCCGAGCATGTTCGCGAAGGACTGGCCGTCGAATACTTCAGCGATATGATGGAGCTCCTGCGACGCACTGTTCCCGGCGCGTTTCGCGAGGCGCCGGGTCGTTCGGCGCAATCCGCGCCGCTTGCTTCGAACCAGGCGTCTTCAGACGAAAAGGACGAAGGCGGGGCGCCGCGCGAAGGCTGGTAGTGATTGAATTCGCTCTTGCTTGCGCGCTTCCTCTCCGGCTGGCGGCTCGCGGCGGGCGCGGGGATCGCGGGTATAGTGTTGAGTACCTGCGACCCCGGGCCGGAGCCGCCCCGCTCGGCCGGCGGTGATGCAACGGTCGCCATCTACGTGGCGGCCAGTCTCAGCGGCGCCTTGAATCGCGCCCTCGAACCTCGATTCAAACGAAACGATTCGGAGAGACCGCATAACGCGCGATTGATCGCGGCGGCTTCGTCGATGCTTGCGCGGCAGCTGGAGCGCGGAGCGACCGGCGATGTATTCGTTTCGGCGAATCGCTCGTGGATGAGCTATCTCCAGGAGCGCGACCGGCTGATCAAAGGCAGTCGGCGACCCTTGCTTGGCAATCGGCTCGTACTGGTGCGCGCACCGGGCACGGCCGACGCTTCCCGCGAAAACCGGTCCGACCCGGCCGAATTTTTATCCTCGATTCCCGAATTAGACGGGCGACAATTGCGCGAAACCCTGCTCGGGCTCGCGCCGCCGCCGAAACGTTTTTGCATCGGCGATCCGGCGCATGTGCCCGCGGGATTGTATGCGCGCCAGGCGCTCGAAAAAAGCGGCGTCTGGGAGGATCAGCTACGGAACCGTATTTTGCCGGGAGCCGACGCCCGTCGCACAGTGTGGTATCTCACGCACGGCGGCTGCGCCGCGGGGATCGTCTACAAGACCGATGTGCTCTTCGCGGGTGAACGCCAGGCGCGAAGCCTATCCGAATACGAGCCAGGCCCGGGCTTGCGACCCATCCCTGTCGGGCTGCTGCGCGCGGATCTGCATGCTCCCATTGTATATGAGATCGCCCTGTTGAACGAAGCGTCTCCGGCAGCCCGGGATCTCTACGATTTTTTGTTTTCACGAGAGGCGCAGGAGATATTCCAGAGTCTCGGCTTTGTCGCGCTCGATTGAGCGCGAATATATCTACAGTGCAGGATCTCTTCGCTCCCTTCAGCGCCGCGGAATGGTCCGCGATTCGCCTGTCCTTCGCGGTTACTCTGCGGGCGCTGGCGCTGATATTCGTTCCCGGCGTTTTGTTCGGCTGGATCTTCGCGCGCTTTCGTTTTCCGGGGCGTCTGCTGCTGTCGGCGATTCTGCACGCGCCTCTCGTTTTGCCGCCGGTCGTGCTCGGCTATTTGCTGCTCGCGGTCTTTTCGCCGAATGGCATGGGCGGTCTGCTGGCGGAATATGGCGCGCCTGTAGCCTTTCATCGAAACGGCGCGGCCCTCGCCGCCGCGATTATGGCCTTTCCGCTTTTGTTACGGGCCAGTCGCATCGCTTTCGAAGCGGCCGACCCCCGACTGTACGAAGCGGCGCGCACGCTCGGAGCTTCCCCCTGGCGCGCCTTTCGCACGATTAGCTTTCCGGCTGCCTGGCCCGGCATCCTGGGCGGTCTGGTGCTCGCGGGCGGGCGCAGCTTCGGCGAATTCGGCGCCACGATCACCTTTGCCGCGAATATTCCGGACGAAACCCGAACGCTGCCGCTGGCGATCTATTCGGCTCTGCAGCAACCCGGCGGCGACCTGGCGGCGCTGCGACTCGTGCTGATCTCGCTTTTAATCTCGCTGGGGGCGTTGCTGGTCGCGGAAGTGATGGCCCGGCGCGCGAATCGGAGCGATAGCGCGAGCGTCGACCGGAGTGAGGCAGGTCGATAAGGTGTCCGCTTCGGATTCGAATAGGAGTCCGCGAACGCCGGACGGCGTCCGGGACCCGGTCGACGGCGGGCTGTCGGCGCTGATCGACTTCAGGCGTGATCCGGGCTTTCGCCTGAAGCTTGAGTTTCATTCGAATGATCTTAGCGGAGAATCGCGGGTGCTGGGGGTGTACGGCGCGAGTGGAGCGGGGAAAACCAGTCTGCTGCATCTCTGGGCGGGTTTGCTTACGCCGCGTTCCGGATATTTGCGCCTCGGATCGCGGGAATTCTATTCGGCGGGCGGAGTGAAGCTATCGCCGGCGGCCAGGCGCGTAGGTTATGTCTTTCAGGACACGCGATTGTTTCCACATCTGAGCGTGCGCCGCAATATCCTGTACGGCGCGGCGGTGCGCGGTACAACCGATTTAGCCGTTCCGCGTTTTGATTTCGAGGAAGTCGTCGCCGTGCTGGGTCTTGCGGATCTGCTGGAGCGTTCCGGCGACCGACTGTCCGGGGGCCAGCAAAAACGCGCGGCCATCGCGCGAGCGCTGCTTGCACAGCCCGATCTATTATTGTGCGATGAAGCCACAACGAATCTGGACGCGTCGAGCCGCGCCGCGTTTTTGCAGTTGATGCGGGGATTGCCGGCGAACGTTCGCTGTATTTACGTCAGTCACGACCTGGCGGAGCTCGCCCGGCTGACCGACGATGTTCTGGTGCTCGATCGCGGCGAATTGCTCTATCGTGGTTCGCCGTCCCGCCTGGCCGCGGACGTTGCACTCCGCGAGTTTTTTGCGCGTTCCGGCGCGCTTCCGCCGCTTGTGATTCGCCGCGACCAGATGCGGCTCCCTTCGCCCGCGCGCGAAGAGTTTCGTATATCGAATGCGCGTTTTGCGGCGAACGCCCCGGCCCGCGAGCGAATGGTTTTCGACGCGGAGCGGCTGCATCTGGCCCGCACGGATTCCGGGGAGTTGACCGGTTTCGCGGATCGGTGGCCGGCGCGGTTTCAGGAGCTGGTCGAATGGAATGGGCGGCTTTGCGCACAGGTGTCGTTATTCGACGAGGGCAGTACTCTGAACGTCTCCGGACCCGTCGCACTGATCGCGCTCGATGAGGCGGACCGGGCGATCGCTGGCGACTGGCGGCCTGGAGAAACACTGGTATGTCTCGTGCCGGCAACGGCCAGGCTTTGACCCGACTTCGCGCTGCTTTTCAGCGGACCGCGTTGAAGCGGCCTGCAGTGTCTGGATTTCATACCAGCTTGCATTGATCCCCCTCGGTAAATCGCGGGACTGCAAAGATTCTGTGGGGGATTCTTAAGTTCTTGCGAGTTTTTGGCGCACGCTTAAGCTCACCCGGCTATGGTTTCTACTCCGAGTGCACGGGTGCTGATGCGTTTCGCATTTTCAGTCGTCGCGTCGGTCAGCCTGTGTTATTTGTGTTTCGGCTGTCGGGCGGAGTCGCTCTTTCCTGCGGGCGGACCTCCGTCTCCGTTCGCTGTCCCGGTCGGATCGGAAGCGTCGTGGGAGCCGGTTGAATTGAGTGCCGCCGGTACCCGCTGGTACGTACGTTCAGGATTTGACCCTGCCTGGCTTCGCCTGAACCCGGCCGGCGGCATCGATGGGGATGCCGGCTGGCATGCCATCGATGTGAGTCCGAATTTTTTCCGAAACGCGGCCGGCGTACTGCCGCCCGGAATGGTGACCCTGCGCACCGCGGTCCCCGCTCGTCTTCGCTACCACCTGGCCGCTATGAAAAAAACGCCGCTCGCGCTTTCGGCCGGTCGCAGCGGCTATCGCGCGCGCTATTTTCTGGGAACGACGCCCCTTGGAGAAGCGGGGCTTCCGGGACGCTCCGCCTACAATCTGCGCATGATCGCGACGCTGCCGGAACTCGATGCCGCTCCCGCGTTTTTTACGGTCGTACTGTACAGTCCGGCGGAAAGCTTCGCCTGGCACGAAGGTGGGATTCGCATTGGGCCGGCGACGAGGATTTTCGCCGCGAAGCGCAATCGGAATTTGATTGAGCTGCTGTTGATCGGCATCTATCTGCTCGTCGGCTTATATCATCTCCTGCTTGCGGTGTGGCGCTGGTCGGACCGACACAATTTCTATTTCGGAGTGTTCTGCGTTTGCGTATTCGCCTATTGGTTCTTTCGCTCCGATCCCAGCGCGGAGTGGTTGCCCATCGATGGCGCGCAGCGCACGCGCTTGGAATTCTTTTTCTTATACGCAATCGGTCCGCTGTTCATGCAGGCCCTGGCGCAGCTGCTATTTGCCCGACTGGATCGCGTCGCGGCGGCTTACGGAAGCTTTTGCGCGATCCTGGGATGCGTAGCTCTCTTCGCGGATTTTTCTTCGGCGCTCGTTTCGCTCACGATCTGGCAGGCCTCGGCCATGCTTGTGATTCCTTATACGATCTGGTTCGTGGCGCGGTCGGCGTATGGCGGGAATGTCGACGCGATCTATCTGGTCGCGGGGGTGGTCGTTCAACTCTGCGCGGCGGTCAACGATATTCTGGTCGCGCGTTCGATGCTGGAGACGCCGCAGGTGGGGCGGTATACGTTTCTGGTTTTCGTGCTCGGAATCGCGGCGGTGCTGGCGCATCGTTTTATGCGCGTACACAACGAAGTCGAAGAGCTCAACGCCAACCTCGAACAGCGAGTGCTGACGCGCACGGACGAACTCAAACGCAGTCTGGACGATATTCGCAATCTCAAGCAGAAGCAGGACGGCGATTATTTCCTGACGTCGTTGCTGCTCAAGCCGCTGGGCGGCAATAACAACCGGCTGTCCTCCGTTGAAATTCGCATCGTGGAACGGCAGTACAAACGTTTCAGCTTTCGAAAACGCCAGCTGGAACTGGGCGGCGATTTTTCCACCGGACACACGATTCATCTGCGCAACGGGCCCTGCGGCGTTTTTTTGAACGGCGACGCCATGGGGAAATCGATGCAGGGCGCGGGCGGCGCGCTGGTGCTCGGAACGGTGTTTAAGGCGATACTGCAGCGAACCTTGCGTTCGGCGGAAGAACAGAGCAAGGCGCCCGAGTTCTGGCTGCGGGATACTTTCGAGGAATTACAGGCCGTCTTTGAGAGCTTCGACGGCAGTATGCTTGTTTCACTCGTAGTGGGAGTCGTCGAAGAGCGCTCCGGCATGTTCTACTGGATCAACGCCGAGCATCCGCGCATGGTTTTATATCGCGACGGGCGGGCGGACTTTCTCGAACCGGAGCCGCAGATTCGCAAACTCGGCGTACAGTACTTCGACGACCATCGGCTGCAGATTCGCGCGCGCCGGCTCGAAGCCAACGACGTCGTCATTTCCGGATCAGACGGCCGCGACGATTTGCTGATCGGCTACGACGCGGACGGCGGTCGGCTGATTAACGAAAACGAATTCGAGTTTTTGCGGCGCGTCGAGGAAGGCGACGGATTGCCGCAGGGCATACTCAAGGCGATGGCGCGCAGCGGCGGTCTGACCGACGACCTGAGCCTTGTTCGAATCTCGTTTCGCGAAGACTTTTCTTTAATTGAGGACGACCTGGGCGAAGCGCCTCCCCTCACGTTGGCGCAGAGCTTCGCCGATCGACTTCGGGAATTACAGACGGCTTTCGGAGCCGATCGCTGGCCGGCTGTTCTGAAGCTCGGCGAAGAATTGGATCGCGACTACGGCCTGGAAACGGAGACTCTGTATCAGCTGGCGATCGCGGCTCAACGTTCCGGCTCGCCGGAGCTCTGTGCAATGTATGCGGGACGTTATCTTTTGCGGTCGCCGGACGGCGCAAACGCGGCGGAACTGCAATCGTTGCTCGACTCCGCGCGGTCTTGATGCGGTCGCAGCACTCGCGGAGACTTAGCTGCCGGTTTTTTGGTTTCCGAATTCCGATCCGCCGGTTATGTGACATAAAATATTTATTTTATTCTCTGTGAGATGCTCTTGAACATGTTTATGAATTACAGCCGGTCTACGATCCAGCGCGTGCGGTGGGTCGCCGGAATTTCGATTCTGGCTTTGTTGGTGGCGTGCGGCGGTCCGCTCTCCGGTATCGAATCGGTCGAGACTGCGGAGGCAGGTCGTCCGGCGTACGCGCTCGGTTTATTGCGCGGCGATTTTTCCGGCGACCGGGACTTTCTGCGGTCGGCGCCTTATCTTTCCAGCAAGCGTACGGTTGAAATGTACGCGTACGTTGATGGCACGAATCTCGAAAGCGGCGCTGAATTCTGCGAAAATGCCTGGACTTCCGAGCCGAATCTTAAGGTCGATGAGACCGTCGCCTGCGCCGGGAAACGCAATCGGCGCAGCTATGTTCCCAATCGCGAATATCGCGCGGAGCTGTCAGTTGTGGTCGGCGAACGGGAGTTCGCGCTGGCCGAGGGCTGGACCGTGCGGAGTATTGAAAAGTACGAAGTGCAGGCCGGAGATATCGTCGAAAACCAGCGCTTGAAATACCACGACGGCTTTTTCTTTTTTAATCAGTACTGCATCGACGCTCCGCAGCCGGAGTGCGAGCGTTTGCGTTTCGAAACAATCCGCGCGGATCCGAAAGCGGAGTACGTGGTCGTTGGCGCGGTGAGCGCGGACGGAAAATCGATCGAAGCCTACGTCGACGAGGCGGGCGAACGGCACTTTTATATCGCGCCCCGCGCCCACCTCGCCGAATTACAGTAGCTCGATTCAATCGACCCTGAAACTATCGACTCGATTAAATCGAGTCGAGTGCCTGCTTTAGATCGGCTTCGATGTCTTCGTAGGCTTCGATTCCAACCGAGAGGCGCACATAGTCGGCCGTTACGCCGGCCGCTTCTTGTTCCGCGGGCTTGAGCTGCGAGTGCGTCGTGCTTGCCGGATGGATCGCCAGGCTCTTCGCGTCGCCGATATTGGCGAGGTGCGAAAACAGTTTCACGTTGTTGATAAATTTGCGACCCGCTTCGAGACCGCCTTTGACGCCGAATCCCAAAATCGCGCCGTACATGTCTTTGCGAAAGTACTTGTGAAAGAGCGAATGCGAGCGATGATCGCTCAGGCCGGGATAGTTGACCCATTCCACTTTCGCATGGTTTTTCAAGAACTGCGCGACCTTCATCGTATTTTCGCAGTGGCGTTCCATGCGCAGGTGCAGCGTCTCCGCGCCCTGTAGAATCAACCAGGCGTTCATGGGCGAAATCGCTGCGCCAATGTCGCGCAGTCCCTGCACGCGTACTTTGATGATATAGGCGATATTCGCGCCGCCGAAGGGCTTGAAATTACCGAAGACGTCCCAGTAGCTCAGGCCGTCGTAGCTGGGATCCGGCTCGGTCATCATCTTGTGGCGGCCCTGGCTCCAGTCGAATTTACCGGAGTCCACGATCATACCGCCGATGGACGTACCGTGTCCGCCAATGAACTTGGTCGTGCTGTGAATGACGATGTCGGCGCCGTGTTCGATCGGGCGGCAGAGAAACGGAGAGGCCGCCGTATTGTCGACCATCAACGGAAGCCCCGCGTCGTGAGCGATTTTCGCGATGGCCGCAAAGTCCGGAATCTCCAGCGCAGGGTTGGGCAGAGTTTCGGTAAAGACCAGACGGGTCTTGTCGGTGATCGCGGCTTTGATGTTGTTCGGGTCGCGCATGTCGACGAATTTTACGGTTATGCCCATCTTCGGCAGGGTGTAGTGAAAGAGATTGTAAGTTCCACCGTAGAGCTGGCTGGAAGCGATCATCTCGTCGCCGGTCTCGCAGATATTCAGAATCGCCAGGGTTTCGGCCGCCTGTCCGGAAGCGGTCGCGACGCCGGCCACGCCGCCCTCTAATGCCGCGACGCGTTTCTCAAGGACGTCGGTAGTCGGATTCATAATCCGCGTGTAGATATTGCCGAATTCTTTCAGGGCGAACAGGTTCGCGGCGTGGTCTGTATCGTTGAACACATAAGACGTGGTTTGATAAATGGGCAGGGCACGCGAGTTTGTCGCGGGATCCGGCTCCTGGCCGCCGTGCAGGGCGATAGTTTCCTGTTGCATTCTGAAATTCTCCGTTCGAAAAATAGATCTGCCTACTGAAAGGGGCTCGCCGGGAGCGCGGTCAATTCAAAAATGTAAATCGCATGACTTCGATCCGGCGTCCCTGGTCCTATATCGCGCTCGTCGTCGCGGTACACTGCGGCATTCTCCTGTTACCGGCCTGGCTGCCGGTCTTTCGCGGCGCCGCCCACACAACCGCCTTTCTATTGGCCGGGTTCGCGCTCGCTCTCGTTGGAATGTTCTGGCCGGGCTTGAAACCCCGGCATCTGCTCGTAATCCTGGGAGCGCTGCTCTTAATCGAGCCTCCGCTCTGGTTCGCGTTTACGGGTTTCTTCGAAGACGCGGCCGGGGAGCTGATCGACGATCCTGAAAACCACGGCATGCAGGACGTGGCGCGGAGTATCAGCATCCAGGCCTTCGTTTCACTGATCATGTCCATGGGTCTGTGGATGCGCGGGCGCTATGATCGCTTTACGGTTCGGCGAGGCGGGTCGGACCGTGAAGAACGCGAAACCCTCTTTGATCTCAAGCAGGAGCTTTTGCCGGAAGCCGAACTGACGTACTTGCGTTATGCGAAGCTGCTTGAGCGCGGTATCTCGTTAATCGGCGAACGAATGATGCGTATGCGTTGTGTCGTGCACGCCTTTCAGCGCGACGAGGTCATCTTTTTGTACGATCTGATGATGGTGCCCGGTGAACCGGACAGTCGCGCGGAGTTATTGGACGCGACGCTGGCGCGTCCCGAATTTCGCCTGGCGACCGAAGGCCGGGTGTATCTCGTCAGCCGGGATTCGCGCGATACGCTTGAGTTGCTGGAGGCCCGTGGTTTTCGGCGAGTCGGCGATCAGGAGCGCGAACTGATCCAGGACATTCAGCGGCGGCTCGGTCAGGTGTTGAAAGACGAATTCAAAGAGTGGCGCCCGTTTTCGGAAGTGCGCGACTATTATTATCAATCTCCCGCCGCCGCGCGGACGTACGCGGAGCAGTCGAATGGCTGACGAACAGCAGTTGCGCAGCCGGCCCAAAGGCAAAGACTTACGCAGCCTGGTTTTCGCCTTCGGATTCTTGAAGCCGTACGGCTGGCGACTGGCCGGAGCGGGCCTGGCTCTGCTCTTCACTTCCGGAATCACGCTGTCGATCGGCTACGGCCTGCGCGTGCTTGTCGACTATGGTTTTCGCGAAGGGTCCCGGGAATTGCTGGCTCAGGCGGTGGCGCTCTTCGTCGGACTGGCTTTCTGTCTGGCGATCGGAACCTACGCGCGGCACTACCTGGTGTCCTGGATCGGCGAACGGGTGAGCGCCGATATTCGCAAGGCAGTGTTTAACAAAGTCCTCGGGCTGCATCCCGGCTTTTTCGAAGTCAATCTGAGCGGCGAGATTCAGACGCGCATTACGACCGACACGACGCTGCTGCAGTCGGTGGTGGGTTCTTCGGTTTCCGTGGCTTTACGCAATGTTCTTCTATTTTTCGGCGGCATCGTTTTGATGTACGTGACCGACCCCCGACTGACCGGCATCGTGCTCATGTGCGTGCCTTTGCTGGTAGCTCCGATTTTGATTTTTGGCCGTCGCGTGCGGCGACTCGCGCGTAGTTCCCAGGACCGCATTGCGGACGTCGGCACGTACGTCGGCGAAACCTTAAAGAATATTAAAACGGTGCAGGCCTACAATCACCAGCCTTTCGACCGCGCCGCTTTCGCGGACCATGTCGAAGCCGCGTTTGACACGGCCAGGCGCCAGATCTCCCAGCGCTCGTTTTTAATCGCGGTGGTGATTGTCTTTGTACTCGGAGCGTTGTGCGCCATGATCTGGATCGGCGGTCAGGACGTGCTGGACGAACGCATTACGCCGGGCAAGCTGCTATCGTTCGGATTCTACGCCTTTATGGTAGCGGGCGCCGTGAGCGCGATCAGCGAAGTTTACGGCGAACTACAGCGCGCGGCCGGCGCGACCGAGCGGTTGGCCGAACTCTATGAGGCAGAAAGCGAAATCGTTTCGCCCTCCGGTTTGCATCCCGGAGATCAGAAGGCGGCGGCCGGCGCGGCGCACTCGAATTCAGGGGACGCCGTCGCGGGTCGTCTGCTGGTGCGGGATTTGAGTTTCGCCTACGCGTCGCGTCCGGATCAACACGCTCTGCGCGGCGTGCAGTTGGAAGTCGCTCCCGGGGAAAGTGTGGCGCTCGTCGGCCCGTCCGGCGCCGGTAAATCCACGTTCTTCGATCTATTGTTGCGCTTTTACGATCCGAATAGCGGCGCGATTCTTCTGAACGGTGTCGACATTCGCGAGATGAGTCTGGAAGAATTGCGTGCGCAAATCGCCATCGTGCCTCAACAGCCGGCTCTGTTCAGCGGAAATGTGCGCGAAAATATTCGTTACGGTCGGCCGGACGCGAGCGATGAACTCGTGCGCCGCGCGGCGGAAGCGGCTTTCGCAGATGAATTTATCGAAACCCTGCCTGACAAATACGAATCATATCTGGGCGAAGGGGGTATGCGTTTGTCCGGCGGGCAGCGCCAGCGCATCGCCATCGCCCGCGCGATCTTAAAGGATCCGGCGATCCTCTTGCTTGACGAAGCGACCAGCGCTCTCGACGCCGAGAGCGAGTACATGGTTCAGCAGGCCCTCGATCGTTTGATCAAAGACCGCACCACGCTGGTTATCGCGCATCGACTGGCGACGGTCCAGGGCGTGGATCGCATTGTCGTATTGAATGCGGGGGAGATCGTCGCGGCCGGCACTCACGAGGAGCTGATGAAGACATCGCCGCTGTACGCGCGTCTGGCCGAATTGCAATTCGGCCAGACGACCCTGTCTTAAGTGCCGGCGTTCTTTGCCGCGGCTGCTCCGCGCGCGACAATCATTTGTCGTCGACGTTAATGAAAGGCACCACGCCGCCGTTTACACGCGGAAGCTGGCCGTTCCATTTTTCGATGGCGCTGATCTTCGCTTCGATAGCGCGCAGCTGGATCACCTGCTGCGAGATTACGGCGCGCTGCAGTCGAAGCGCTTCGGCCTCCGCGCGGGCCAGCGCGACTTTCTGTTGCGCTTCGATTTCGACCCGCTTGAGATCCTGTTCGGCTTTGAGCGCCTTTTGTTCCGCGGTCTGCTTGTCTTCGATCGCCTGAGTGAACTGCTGCGAAAAGCTGAAGTTTACGATGGCGAAGTCTGTTACGACGACGTTGTACGGCAGCATGCGGGTCTTAAGCGCCTCGAGGATTTCGTCGCGGACTTTGTTTCGCTGGGTGATCAATTCGCCCGCATTGTAGCTCGCTGTGACCGCCTTCACAATTTCCTGCACGCCGGGGTCGATGATTTTATCGCGATAGGCCAGGCCGACTTCCTGGTAGATCTTATTGGCTTTGTCCGGCACGACGCGAAAATTCACGACCACGGTCGAGGTCGTATCCTGCAGATCGCGCGTCGATGCGGCGGCGTCGGTTTGCGCTTTCTGAATCTTGACGTCCATCAGAACGACGGTCTGCACGAAGGGGATCTTCACGTGAAGACCTTCGTCGAGAACGGTTTCGTCGACGCTGCCGAAGGTCAAGACCACGCCGCGTTCGCCCGCGCCAACGATCACAAAGGGATTGATCAGAAAGAGAAGCACCAGCACTACGACCGCCAGTCCCAGAATGAGCGGGCCGCGGTTGCCGAGAATGGACTGGATCGTCCGGGATAGTTCGTCTGCCATGCGAATGGCCTCCTGAATAGTTTTAGTTGAATAGATTCAATTGAGTCGAATGAACGATTTCGTCGAAAGTAGTATCATAAAACCCCAGCACCGTATCGGCAATCGGTTTTAGCTGATGCTCCAGGTAATACTCGTAGTCGATGTCGGCGGGGTGTTTTTGAATCGGCACCGGCCCCCGCGAAAGCGTCATCAGATAGCTGACGGAGCTCCCGGGGCGGTCCAGCAGCCGCGCCGCCCGGACGTGCTGCGGGATATTCTTCGTGTATTCGTGGACCGGCTTGCGCAGGCGTTTGCGATAGACGAGCCCTTCGTTGAATTCGCCCTCGCGCAAGCGTGCCACGAATTCTTTGATCCATTCTTCGGGCGCCGCGCCGTCCCGGAAAATGCGTTCGTAGAGTCCGCGCTGAAATTTTTTGGCCACGTCGGTCCAGTCCGAGCGAACAGTCTCCATGCCGACGAAGTGCAGCTCTTCGGCGCCGTCGCCTTCGCGGACCAGCAGACCGGCATAACGTTTTTTCGCGGCGCCGCCGGCCCGGGCGGGCGGCAGCAGGAATTTTCGAAAATGCTTTTCGTACTCCATGTCCAGATACGAATGCAGATCGAACTCCTCGCGAATGCGTTCGTTCCAGTAGGCGTTCAGCCTGCCCGCGAGTTCGTCACCCAGGCGCGCAATATCCGCGTGCGAAATCGCGGCCGTTTTCGAAGTGTCTGCGTCGATCTGTACAAAAAGCGAATCCGTGTCGCCGTACAGCACTTCGTAGCCCAGAGACTCCAGATACGCACGACTTTCCAGCAGCAACCACTGGCCGGTACGGGTAATCGCCGAAGGCAGATCCGCGTGATAGAAACGACAGCCCGGACTGCCCATCACACCGTAGAAGCTGTTCATTAAGATCTTGATCGCCGTCGAGAGATGGTCGTCGTGCTTGCGCTTCGCCTGGGCGCGAATTTCAAGTAGCTCGCCGATGAAGTCGGGTAAAATATGTTCGGTGCGCGAAAAGCGAAACTGACCGCCCGGAACTTCGATCGGGCGCTGCTCTTCATCGAGTTGTTGCATGAGGCGGGAATAGGGATCGATGCGAAAGGTCCGAATGATCGACGGGTACAGGCTGCGAAAATCGAGTACGATCACGTTTTCGTGCAGGCCGCTTTTCGGTTCCATGACGTAGCCGCCCGGAGCCGCGCTTTCGAAGAGCACATCCTGTTCGGAAATCGCGACGAAACCTTTGCGATGCAGACGCGGCAGCAAAAAGAAGTCGAAAGCGGCTACCGAACGTCCGATTTGATCCAGCAGCATGCCGCTGATTTCGCTGCGGCGTTTCCAGAGCTCGATCAAGCCGGCGTGCTGGAAAATCTCACTGACCAGTTCGCAATCTTCGAGATTGTAGCGGGCGAGTTGCGGACGGTCATCGCGATAGAGGCGTTCGATTTCGGCGATCTTCTGTTCGGCTTCGCTTTCGTGAATCAGCTTGCCGCGTCCGAGTAATTCGCGCGCCACGCTTTCCAGGCGAAAATCGGGGAAATTATAAAAGGCGGCGCGCATGACCATCGGTCCGTCGAGCACGGCGCGCCCGGGCACGCTGGCGAAATCGCCGGTGCCGCCCGCGCGCTCGCGAACATTGGCCCGGCGTCCCCCCCGTCCCAATCGCAGCGGGACTCCCAGCTCCGTGGCCTTCGCGACCAGGAATTTCAGATCGAAGCCGATCACGTTCCAGCCGATCAGTACGTCTGGATCCAGCTCGTTCAAAACGGCGTTGCAGAATTCTTGAATGAGCTGTTGCTCGGAGGCGCAGGCGATAAAACGAAATTCCGCGTCGGGGCGACCGTTTTCGCCGGCGTTGCGCATCGTTCGCGAGCCGGCGCGGCCTTCTGGTTCCAGCATATATACCCGGCGATCGTCGGAGCGTCCGCCGCCATAGGTATGCACTGCGATGCTGTAGAGCCGGCCGCTCTCCACTCCGGTTTCAATGTCGATCGACGCGACGACCAGATCCACCGCGTCGTCACCCGCTTCGGCCGGCCGCATGCGTGGGTTTCGCAACCGCAACGGCGCGGGAGCTGAATTCGCACGCTTGCTTTGCGAGTGCGAAGCGTTCGCGGATGCGGCTCCTGCCTGCGCATCTTCGTCGAGAGAAATCTCGATGCTCACTGCGCCGGACAAAAAGCGTTCCATGCGATAGCGTTCGCACGGATGCACGTCCGATTCAAATGTTCGAATGCCCAGTTTGGGCAGCGTATCGCGCGCTCGTCGAAGATCGTGCTCGCCGCGAAAATAGAGCGCGTCCACGGGTTCGTTAAAGAAATTTTTGAGTTCGACGGGACTGCGCTGAAACGGCGGCAGGTCCTGTTCCGGGAGCTCCGCCGAGCGTTCGACGAAAAATACCGGACGGAAATTGTCGACTACGATCTCGACGGGTCGATGACCCGAGCGCGCGTCGCTGCGTCCGTGAAAGCGCAGCAACTGCCGGCCGTCCCGATCTTCCCAGGCGTCGGTCACCAGAAAGACCGAAACGCCGGCGACTTTCGACGCGACGGGGACAGCGTCGGACGGCGAATTCGCGGGGTCGCTCATGCAGGCTCAGTTTGGGCGTAGATCTGCAGCCAGCAAGCTCTTTTGATCGCGGGCGTGAAATCATTGCGGGACTCGAGGCGGTGTATCGCGTTCTGGAAATCGTTGACACACTGCGGAACCGGGTGTATGAATTGTGATGGCTTCTGACTGGAAGGGCGGCTGCCTGTGCGGCGCTATTCGCTATACGCTTCGCAAGCCGCTAACGCCGACGCGCGTTACGCACTGCTATTGCGGTCAATGTCGTCGCGCGCACGGCGCCGCCTTCGCGACCTACGGCGTAGTTCTACGCAAGAGCTTCGCGCTGCACGATCCCCGGGGAGTCCTGCGCGATTATCAATCGTCGCCTGATGTGACCCGTTCTTTCTGCGGCGAATGCGGATCGTCGTTGTTCTGGAGTCACTCCGGGCACCCCGCCTCAATCGACGTGGCGATCGGCACCTTCGACGACGAAGCGGCCGCGCTGGTCGGCGTGGGCGCGAATATTTTCGCCGCTTCGCGCGCGCCCTGGGTCGCTCTGGATTCACGCGTGCCTTCGTTCGCCTGTTCGGTCGGTTCCGAGAAGCTGGAAGGGGAGGCGCCGGCATGAGCGCGCGCCGGAGCCGTACGGATTCGCGACTGCCGCTGGTGTACTGGCGGGCGGTCGCTCCCAATGACAGCGATCTGCTGCGCCAGGTGCGGACGGGCCCGGCCATGAAAACGCTCGAATCGGATCTGACTCTGGAGCGAATCGCAGGGGCGCAACTGGACGGCATGAGCGTGGCCCGCCCGCGATCGAATACCGCTGAAGTCATCGCGCAGCTTTCGCCGGACGGCGAGGCGGTAGCCGACATGCATTCGGTCGTCAACGAATTGCGCGGCGCGGATTCCGCTGACGATTGGGCGCAGCTTTCGCCGGCCAATCGCCTGGTCGTCCGTGAGGACGACTTTAAGATTCCCAGACTGCGGGTTAAGAACCTCGCACCGGGCCCGGTGCTTTTACCGGCCGGTTCGGCCTTTATCGGCGGCGCTCAGAATCGTATGCTGCTGGAACCGGCCGTGATTTCCGGCGGCGCGGAACGCAGTCTGGGCGTTTTCTGCGTGGAGGCCGGGCGATGGGATGAATCGCAGCCGGCCTTTCGCGCCATCGGTCGCGTACCGGCGCTGTTTTTATTGCGCGTGCTTGAAGCCGCCGCGGGCCGCTATTCGGAGTACGCGGCTGTTCCCGCGCAGCAGCAGGATCTACAGGTGTACGCCTGGGAGACCGTGCTGGCGGGCCTGACTCTCGCGGGTACCATAAACCCGACGATGGATCTGATGGCCTTCGCGCGCAACATCCCCCGGTCGCCCGGCGATGTCGCGCGCGAATCCCCGGCCGGGCCTGGCGCGCACTCGGATCGGAACGGCGCAGCTCGTCAGGATTCGAAGTCGGAGGCAGGCGCATGGGGCCTCTTTCACGCGGACCGCGAAAGCGGGACGGCGGCCTGCGCGCTGTATCCGAACGAAGAATTTATGGCCGACGCGACCTTCGCTTTGAAATCGGACCTGGCCTGGCGCGGCGATTTACTGCGCAACGGTCGGGGCGCGCGGGAATACTATCGCATTTTCGATGAGTCGCAGCGACTGGCCATTCGCTGCATGCCTGACGGGAGTCCGCTGCGCGATTTGCGGGGCAAGCCGGTCGTCTTTGAATACACGGACGCGGATCTGGAGCACAGCTTTCGTCCGCCGCTGCAAACTCCTCCGCCGCCGGAAGCACTCAGTTTCGCGCGAGAGCCTCTAATCCAGGACTGGTCGGAAATGCGACAACACCTCGGCGAGTGTCGGGTGGCGGTGCGCAAGATTCTCGAAGCGGAGCCGGGCGCGGCCGACCGGGTGCGAAGCCGCCGCCCGAAAAACATATTCTGCGATTCGCGCATCCCCGACGATCGATGATCGGTTCGGGACTCTTGATCGGCGGGCGGCCGGCGTATCTGGAAGCGACCGCGTTTCGGCCGTACGCCAACTGAATCGGTGCTACCTGATCAGGGGAAGTGAAAGCGCTGCATACGCTGCGCGTCGCCGCCGTACATCGAACCGGATGAGTTCGTTTGATCCGGCTTTTCGTCCCGGCGATGCTGGATGCTTTGCAGCGCGTCGTCCAGGTTGTCTTCGGTTTGTAGAACGTCTTCGAGTCGCGCCAGGCCGATGATCTTTTCGATCTGATCGCTGATATGAATCAGAATCAAAGCTCCGCCTTTGTCCCGGCAAATGCGGTTAGCCGCGACAAAGGCGCTAAGTCCCGAACTATCGGTCGAGTTCACGTCCGACATATCCAGAACAAGATTGCACAGTCCCTCGCCGGTAATCTCCTGAATTGTCGCCCGCAGCGACGGCCCAACTGTAAAATTCAGGTATGGTTCGCGGATGCGCAGGACCGCGTGCTCGGCTTGCCGATCTATCTCGAGTTTCATAAAACGGACTCGGCTATCTTTCTGAGCGATCCGGGTTTCGCAACAAAATGTTATTTATGTTTTTTGAAATATTCTGCATATGAGCAGGCCGCCCGCTCCGTTTCGTTCCGCAAGAGCCCGATAGCCGTGAGATTCGAAGAATCGATTCGTATCCGGCAGGCGGCGCGCTCTGAGTCCGCAGACCAGAGCGAAACTTATGTACAGGATTCGCACCAGCCAGCGAGCCGCCAGGCCGGTAAGCGGCCGACTCCGCGGATCCGGGTACTGAAAATCGGAATCGTACCAGAGCGCATCAGCGGACTCCAGAGATTCGTGGATCTGCCGAAACGCCGGCCCGAGCTCCGCATCCGTAAACAGATCCAGAAAAAAGTTCGTGCACACCAGATCGTACGGACCGCCCGGACCGTCTTCATGCTTTGCAAAAGGCAGACTCGCCACCCGGAACTCGACCGCCTGCGCGTCGACCGCTCGACGCCGGCTGGAACGCAACCAGCGCGCGCGGGCCTTTGTGCTCATCGCCGGTGAACTATCGATGCATGTCGCGCGGGCCACCCGGCCGGTCGCCATCAATTCGCACAAAAAGCGGCCGGTGCCGTCGCCGAGGATCAGTGCGTGCTTGCGGTCCGGGATTTGCGCGAGCAGCGCACGGCGAATCCGCGGGATGGCGTTGCCGGACCCAATCGCGAGCAGCAGATCGTAGAAGGGCGCCAGCCGATCGAATCCACGGGCGACTCTGGCGGCATAGGAATCTCGCACGGGATCTAGATTGGACGGGGAGTTCGCCAGGTCAACGGCTTCCAAAGTGATTGACCCGCAGCCCGGCGCGGCGTTCGGTCTCTGCATGCAATATCGTCGTCTTGGTAAATCCGGTCTGCAGGTGAGCGCGGTTTCGTTTGGTTCGTGGGTGAGTTTTCATAATCAGCTCGGAGTGGAAACGGCTGAAGAGTGTATGCGTGCGGCCTATGACGCCGGTGTGAATTTTTTCGATAACGCGGAAGCGTATGCGAACGGCCGATCCGAAGTGATCATGGGCGAGGCGCTTAAAAAAGCCGGCTGGCGCCGCGATTCCTATTGCGTTTCCAGCAAGGTCTTCTTCGGCGCCGTCGATAATCCGGCGCCGACGCAGCGCGGTCTTTCGCGCAAACACGTCGTTGAAGCCTGCGACCAGGCGCTCCAGCGATTGCAACTCGACTATCTGGATCTGTATTTTTGCCATCGCCCCGATCCACAGACCCCGATCGAAGAAACCGTACGCGCCATGGACGATTTGATTCGTCAGGGGAAAGTCCTGTACTGGGGGACATCGGAGTGGTCCGCCGCGGAAATCGAAAGCGCGTATTCGATTGCCCGCGAGCTGCGGCTGACGCCGCCGACGATGGAGCAGCCGCAGTACAATCTCTTCGAGCGCGATCGGGTTGAGAAAGAGTACGCGGAGCTTTATGATCCGGAACGGGTCGGACTGGGCACGACCATCTGGTCGCCGCTCGCTTCCGGCATGCTCACGGGTAAATACAACGACGGTGTTCCCGACGGCGCACGCATTACGCTGCCGAATTTCGCCTGGCTGCGCGAAATCTTCGAGAGCGAACTCGGACAGAAACGCATTCGCATCACTCGCGAATTGACCAAAATCGCGGAGTCGATTGACGTTTCGATGGCTGTGATGGCGATCGCCTGGTGCCTGAAAAATCCGAACGTGAGTACCGTGATCCTCGGTGCGTCTCGCGTAGAACAGGTTCACGAGAATCTAAAGGCGCTGGACGCTGTGGATCGACTCGACGACGGCGTTATGAAAAAAATCGACGATGCCCTCTCCGCGGGATAAGCCGCGCGATTTTCGCGGGGCGCGAACGCTGTCCCGGGCTTTGATTCTCGCGGTGGGTTTCGCCTGCGCAGGCTGCGGAGCCTACGCAGGCTTTGCGAAGAACGTTCTGGAAAACCCGAGCGGCGCCCGGCGCAGCGCAGCGCTGGACCGCGAAAACTGGAATCGCTACTGGCGCTACCGGCTGCGTCTCGCCGAAGATTTTATGGTCCCGGGCGAAGGCCCCGGGCTACATCTGCCCGCGGATACGATCATCGTGCGCGGCCAGCGGGTGAACGTCATACGCTGGTCGGACAGCCCGCTGCAGCTCGGTTGGTACATCGGCGTGCTGGCGCTGGAAACCGCCGCTGTGAATTCGAAGACCGGCCTGGCGAATGCCGATCGCCGGCGGCTGGAGGAGCGGATCCCCGCGGACGGATTCAATGGCGAAGCCGTGCATCTGCGCGAGCTGTACTTCGCACTGTCCGCCCTTGATCGTCTGGATCGTTCGGCGGAAAGCATCTTCGCACGGGTGTGTTCGGGCCCGGCGGTCGACGCGCCCGGATTTTTTATCAGAGACGACGTTTCGGATTCGCCGGCTATGCGCGCGCGCATGGGACGTCTGTGGATCGAATCGGATTTCGCTTCGCTTGAACGCGGGGACTGTCGCGCCGACGAAACGACGCTGGATTGCCTCGCGCAGTGTCCGGAGTGCTTTAACGGCGAAGCGAGTCAGGATCAGGTGTATCATCTCCTGATGGGGCTTGCGCTCGTGAAACGTTTCGTGCCGCCGGGAACGCTGGTGCGCGGAGTCGATTTGAACGAACGCGCGCGCGAACAGGCGCGCCGCTTGATCCTTTATCTGGCGGCAAACGACTGGGAGATGATCAATCCGGTCTGCGGGCGTCCGGTGCGGCGCGGCAGCTATGCCCGCGGTTATTCCTATGCGACCGCCTGCGCGGCGGACAAACTCACCGACGGCGAATATCGCCCCGCGGGGTCTTCGTGTCTGTGGACCGGCGCAGGGCTTTCCGGGAATCCCGTTTATATGAATCCGGACAACCGACATCTGGCGATGGTCGTCGCGGCGGTGGGCGAAGCGTGGGGCGAAGACACCTTTATCGATCTGAGCGATCTGGCGGCCGCCGAAGACTGGCACATATATCCGCTGCTCTATCTCGCGTTGCACGAAGCGAAATCCGTGGGTCCGGACGACCGACGTACCTTGCGCCAGCGTGTGTATCCGATACTGGACAGCGCGCCGGCGGACGGGCCGGCCTTTGACGGAGCGCCACAGCCGAACCCCGGCTGGAGCTCGGCGAATCGATTTCTCCGGGGCAAAGAACGCCAGCAGGGCTCCGGCATCAACTACGGCGCCATGTACAACGGTCTGGATTATCTATTGCTTTACGGTCTTTCGCGCGTCGTCTTTGAATGAATCGTTTCCGACCCCGTTACAATCAAAAGAACGCAGGCAGGACCGAGCTCAGCGCGGGAAGCGCATACAGCAGAAATACGCCGTCGCACACCGCGCGATAGCGCTCATCGCGCGCGAAGTGATTTCGCAGGCCGTACACGATCGGCGGAATCAGTACGGCCGCGAACATCAACAGCGCGATCCCGGGCAGGACTGCGGAAGAGTTCCCGGCAGCATACATGCTATTCCATAGCAGGTAGCCGGCCGGGATCGCGGCCAGAAGACCGCAGCCGTACAATAAGGCGCGGCTCGCGTTGAGGCCCAGTAGAACCACCATGCGATTCGGCGTTTCATGCGCGTCGGTTTCGCGTTCGAACAACGAAAACACGAGCAGGTTTGTGAAAGCGGACAGCGCGAAGAGCGCAATGCAGGCTTGAATCTCAGGCGCGCTCGCCGGCGATTGCGTTCCAGGCTGCGCCGCAAGCAGCGGGCCGAACCAGATGCCGGCGGTATACAGCAAAGCGATCACCGCCTCGGCGGGATACGCGCGAAAGCCGATCCACTGTGCGCAGGCGAGATGCACGAGGGCCGCCGCGCCGAGCCACGCCCCGGTCGCCAGCAGGCTCTGCGGAAGAAATCCCAGAATAAGAACGCACGCGACGAAGCCGGTCAGTATTACGAGTAGCGCCAGGGCGCGAAAATGACGATAATGGAATTGGTGGCGATACGTCGCCGACCCGGGCCCGATGCGGCGGGCGTCCAGTAGATGGTCGCTCGTATAGATCAACCAGACGGTTAGCGGCAAGAGCAGCCACCAACTCCAGGGCATCGTGTCGAGGGTGCCGCAGAGAAACGCGGCGAGGGAAGCGCCGGCGACGCTGCCCAGGACCACGTCCAGACTCAGCGCGCGCGCGTATTGATACCATAACATGACTGAACTGATCACGAATCGGGAGATCTATGAACGCTTTCTGCTTGAGGCGATTCCGCAAAGCAGAAAATTTCTGTGGCTGGGCACCGCCGATCTAAAAGACCTGCACGTGCATCGTGAGGGCCGCCGGACAATGACGCCCTTCATCGGTTTGCTGGGCGATCTGGTGGAACGCGGCGTGGAGATCCGTCTGCTGCACGCAAAAGAACCGGGCCCGCTATTTCGTCGCAGTTTCGACAAATATCCGGCGCTGCTGGCCACGGAACGCTTCGAACGGGCGTTGTGTCCGCGCGTACATTTTAAGTGCATCATCGTCGACGGCAAGCGGGCCTTTATCGGCTCCGCGAATTTGACGGGCGCGGGGGTCGGTTCGCGACACGTCGACAAACGTAACTTCGAAGCCGGAGTGGACACCCATGATCCCGCAATGATTCAGGGTATGATGGATCTCTTCGATCGCGTCTTTCTCGGCGACGCGTGCGCAAGCTGCAAACTGCGCGATGTTTGTCCCGATCCGATTGCGTAGCGCCGGTCCGGCGGAATAATCCGCTTCGTTTTTTTCGTTTCGGGCGGCGCGGATTTTTTAGTGAATCGTTGAGCGAAAAAATTTTGTGCATCTTCACGCCTGGAATTTTGAACGTTTTTGAACTCACAAGAAATTTTCTCCGCGGCCGCGCGAAAAAACCAGTTTTGAAAATTTATGAGAATCTTTATGATTTTTTTCTGGCGGTCGCTTCTCCGGCGGTTTATACTCGGAGTGCGAAGCGGTTTCGCGCGAAGATGGTTTAGTGATGTCTCAAGTCCTCGCGCGAAGCGTAATAGCTTCGCGAATTTGTTCAGGAGGGACAATTATGAGCGAGATAACCATTTTCGGTCTGGCGCTGCTGGCCGTGCCGGTGTTTGCACGCTTCGCACGGGTCCCCGGTGAAACGCGCCGAATCTATCATTTGATCGGCCTGGCCGGTCTGATGTTCTTGCTGGCGGAAACGACCAAAATCGTCGCCGCGCAGATCGGATTAGTGGGAGTCGTCGAACCCATCATCGCGTACGTGTCCGCCATACTGGCGTTCGCAGGCGTGGCCGTGGGCACAGTCTGGCTGACTCTCTATTATCTAATGCACCTGGCGAAGCCGGCGCATTAGCTCGAAAATTCTAAATCTGAGTTTTCGAGATTCGCCCGCGGGCTTGTAGCTTCGCGAAGCGAATAATTCAGGGCGGGGGTTCGCGTTTTTGCCAGCCGGGCTCTCGTAAGAATCGCCGCGCGATCGCCGACAAGGGGCCGCGGTGGAAAACGAAAAAGGCGGGCGCTGTTACAGGCCCGCCTTTTTTGTATGCGCAGTGCTTTGCGCGTCGCCCAGAACCTGGCTCCGGTAGATCTCCCCGGATTCAGGCGTCCGTCAGCGCCGCGACTCCCGGCAATTCTTTGCCCTGCAGGTATTCGAGGGTGGCGCCCCCGCCAGTCGATACGTGTGAAACCTGATCGGCCAGGCCCGCTTTTTCGACCGCAGCCGCCGAATCGCCGCCGCCGACGATCGTGGTGGCGCCGTTCTTCGTGGCTTCGACCAGCGCGTCGGCGATTGCGAAGGTACCTTTCGCCGTCGCGTCGATTTCGAAGACGCCCATGGGACCGTTCCAGACCACCGTTTTCGCGTTCTGAATGATCTTGCGAAAATGTTCGATGGTTGCCGGGCCGATGTCCAGGCCGATGCCGTCTGCGGGCATATTCTCTGAAGGGACCGTCGAGAGTTCGCCGACCGTGCGCGCGCCGAAATCGATTTCTTTTGCAACGACCGAATCGACCGGCAGCTCCAGTTTGCCTGCGCCTTTATCAAGCGTGGCTTTCGCGAGATCGACTTTGTCTGCCTCTAAAAGCGATTTGCCGATTTCATGACCCTGCGCTTTCAGGAACGTGTACGTCATTCCGCCGCCGATCAGCAGGTGATCCACTGTCGGCAGCACGCTGTCGATCAGATCGATCTTGCCCGAGATCTTCGCGCCGCCGGAAATCGCGACGTAGGGTCGCGCCGGATTCGCGAGGACTTCGCCCAGGTATTTGAGCTCGTCGCGAATAATAAATCCGCAGGCCGACTTTTGAACGAAGCGCGTAATGCCTTCCGTCGAAGCGTGGGCCCGATGGGCCGTGCCGAAAGCGTCGTTTACGAAATAGTCGGCGCCGTGCGCCAGCTGTTTGGCGAATTCGCCGTCGTTCTTTTCTTCCTCGGCGTGAAAGCGTACGTTTTCCAGTAAAACGACTTCGCCGTCTTTTAATGCGCCGATCTTCGCTGCAGCGTCCGGTCCCACGCAGTCGGAAGCAGCGACGATCGGAGCGCCCAGCAATTCACCGAGCCGCGCCGCGACAGGAGCCAGGCGCAGCTCTTCTTTGACGGCGCCCTTCGGTCGCCCCAGATGCGACATCAACACGACCCGCGCTCCCTGCTTTTGCAGAAAGCGCACGGTCGGAAGACTCGCCTGAATGCGACGATCGTCTTCGACTTTGCCGCCGTTCAGCGGAACGTTATAGTCGACCCGGACCGCGACGAGCTTCCCCGCCAGGTCCGGTAGATTTTCTACAAAGAGCTTCGCCATAATGTTTCAGAATTCAATTCGCGAAACCGCCGGCGATCAGCCGGCGGGCGCGCTTTTCTCCATATGCTCGATCAGTTCTACGGTCTTCGCGGAGTAGCCCCATTCGTTGTCGTACCAGGATACAACTTTCACGAAGGTGTCGCTCAAGGCGATGCCCGCGCCCGCGTCGAAGATCGACGTGCGCGAATCGCCGGTGAAGTCGCTGGAGACGACCGAATCTTCGGTGTAGCCCAGTACGCCTTTCATCGCGCCTTCGGATTCCGCCTTCATCTTCTTCTTGATATCATCGTAGCTCGCAGGCTTCTTCAGGCGAGCGGTCAAATCCACGACCGATACGTCGACCGTCGGTACACGAAAGGCCATACCGGTCAGCTTGCCGTTCAATTCGGGGATGACTTTGCCCACGGCTTTCGCCGCGCCCGTCGAAGACGGAATGATATTGTGATAGGCCGCGCGTCCTCCGCGCCAGTCTTTCTTGGACGGGCCGTCGACGGTTTTCTGCGTCGCGGTAGCCGCATGCACGGTGGTCATCAGGGCTTCTTCGATGCCCCAGTTGTCGTGCAGGACTTTCGCGATGGGCGCCAGGCAGTTGGTCGTGCAGCTCGCGTTCGAAACGATTTTCATATCCGCTTTGTACGCGTCGTTGTTCACGCCCATGACGAACATCGGAGCGTCCGGCGAAGGCGCCGAGATCACGACGCGTTTCGCGCCCGCTTTGATGTGGCCTTCGGCTTTTTCCAGGCTGGTGAAGATGCCCGTCGATTCGACGACGTAGGCGGCCTGCACGTCGCCCCATTTCAGATCCGCGGGGTTGGGCTCGCTCGTGCAGCGAATCTTCTTTCCGTTTACGACGAGATTGGCACCGTCCACCTCGATGGTGCCGTCGAATTGGCCGTGTACTGTGTCGTAGCGCAGCATATACGCCATATATTCCGCGTCGAGCAAATCGTTGATGCCGACGATTTCGATATCGCCGCGAGCGACCGCCGAGCGAAACACCAGACGACCGATGCGTCCGAATCCGTTGATTCCCACTTTAATTGCCATGCAGAGTTTCTCCTGATTATACTATTGAAAAGAGTTTGTATTGATGTATTCGAAAAAGCCGTTTCGTGAATAAACGACCGGGCTCAGCGCACCACGGTCACGCTGCATTGAGCGTGATGCACGACGCGGTCCGAAACGGAACCCAGTAAGAATCGGCCGAGCACGCTTAAGCCGCGGCTGCCGATGACGATCATATCGTAGCCGCCCGTTTTTGAGAGCTCTACGATTTCGTCCGCGGGATATCCTTCACGGACTTCGCGATCCCACTTCACGCCGCTGTCATCCAGAACGGTGTGGATCTTCTCGAAGCGTTGTTCCGAAATCCACTTCACGCGTTCGCGTCCGGGAGGCGCCGCTTCGTAGTAACCGGGCAGTGGTCCGAATTCTTCGACGACTTCCAGTACGGTCACAGTCGCCCCCGCGGCCTTCGCGATCGCCAGCGCCATTTCGAGGGACTTTTTCGAGCTTTCCGATCCGTCGATCGGAGCCAGAACTTTCTTGATAAATCGATTCATCCGCGATCGCTCCTTCCGTTTCTGTTCAGAACCGCCGCTTCGCGCCATGCGCGGGCGATCGGATCCCTGGTTACAGATGCGGGCTGTCGGACGAGGTGTCAAGTCGAACTGACGCCGGCCTCTCCTGATCTTTAATATGTGTTTGACCCTGGCGCGGGCGCTCGCAGTTTCAGAGTCGCCAATGCTGATTTTCGCCTGCTATTTTATACCAGCCGCCGTGCTCTCCGCCGTAGCCATCGTGGCGCGCCGATTGTATCCCGCGCCGGAGGGCAAGCTGTCCTCGCTTCAGTACAGAGTGACGAAGACCCTGCCCGTCTGGTGGATGCTGGGTTTCTATTCGGTCTGGTATTTTTTCGCCGGCGGCTCAGGGATCGGAACGGACTCCGCGGCTTTGCGCTTCCTGGTGCTGGTGGGGCTTGCGGCCGGAGTTGCGGGCGATTTCTTTTTGCTGTTTCGCAAATTATTCCTGCCGGGATTCACGGCCTTCGCTCTCGGCCACGTGCTCTATGTCTACGGTTTCGCGACCGTGCCCTGGGTTTTGTCCTGGCCGATCATAGCGCTTGTGTTCGTGCCCGGCTTGATTTACGCTCCGATTATCGTGCGTCGCAGCGAACGTAAGAAAATGCTGCCGCTGATTCTGTTTTATCTTGTATTGATTAATACGATGCTGCTGACCGCGATCAACGCCAGCCTGTACGCCTGGTCGGCGAGCGGCGATGAGCTGTTGGCACTCCCCTGGAAGATCGTCCCACGCGGAATTCCGTACTGTATCACCGCGGGCGCGGCGCTGTTTTGCGTGTCGGACGCTTGCTGGGCCTGGAATCGTTTCGTAAAACCTTTCCCGAATGCGGGCGTCGCGATTCTCGCCACTTATTATGGCGGACAGGCGCTGATCGTCTGGGGCGCAATGCAGTATCCAGTGTAGTCATCCGGAGATCAATCAGGGCGCGCGGCTAATGGAAATTCGTGAATACGCGGAAGGCCTGCTCTTCGGTACGCGCCTCGAAGACAAGCTCTTGCGGGCCGACCGCATCGGGGAGCTCAGCGACCGTCGTCCCGGTCCGGCTCTCGATCGCGCGCCCGAGAGTCCTGGACGGCCGGCGAAGCTGCGCTTCGAAAGCGAGACGGTCCGGCAGCGTTCGCACCGTGGCGCGCCGCGCGACCTGGAACGCCGCGAAATTCGCGGGGCGCTGCTGCATCAATTCGCGAATCATGAAATCCTGGCCGTCGAGCTGATGGCCCTGGCTCTGTTGCGCTTCCCGGACGCGCCCGTGGAATTTCGCGCATCCCTGGTTCGCAGCATAGGCGAAGAGCAGCGTCATTTTCTATTATATCGTTCGCGCATGCGAAAGCTCGGATTCGATTTCGGCGATTTCGGCGTGAACGATTTTTTCTGGAAGCATCTCGGACATCCCGGAAACATCAATCGCCCGATCGATTTCGCGGTGCGCATGGGGATGACTTTCGAACAGGCCAACCTGGACTACATGCAGCACTACGCGGCGATCTTCGCGCGGCTCGGCGACGCCCCGACGGTGGCCGTGCTGCAAACGGTCTTGAAAGACGAAATCGGGCACGTGAAAAACGGCGTGCACTGGTTCGAACAATTTCGCGCCGGGACTCCGCAGCAATCGCTGTGGGACGCTTATCGTTCGCATCTGCCGGAGACTCTGAGTCCGGTTCGCGCCCGCGGCATCGGCTTTAACGCGGAAGCGCGACGCCGCGCCGGGCTGAGCGAAGAGTATATCGAGGCGCTGCGGCTCTTCGCCTATTCCCGGGGACGCCCGCCGGCGCTGTACTGGTTTAATCCGTCCTGTGAGGAGGCCGCGGCCGAGTTTTTGCGCGTTTCGAATCAGAATTCGCCGCCTGATAATCGGCGTCGCGAATTCAGCAAAGCCGTACGCGATCTGGAGCTGGACCTGGAAATGCTGTTGCTGTTTCTGGCGGCACACGAAGACGCGTTGCTCGTGCGCCAAAAGCCGCGTCCGGAATTTTTGAGCGCGATTCAGCAGGCCGGCTTTCCCGTTCCGGAAATCTACGGACTGGATTCGCAGGGCGCGCTCTCCGCGCCGGAAATGCGCACGCGCAAGCTGGGCGATCTAAGGCCCTGGGGTCGCGGGCCGGATAGCCTGGAACGTCTGCGGCCGCTGATTGCGCGGGTTGTGGGTCGCCGCGGCGCCGGGCTGGCGGCGGACGGCGAAAGTGAATTTCTCGGGCACGCGCAGCTCTACTCGCGATCTTTCGGTTTGCAGATCGAACGCGATTTCGCGCGGCGTTCGGATGTGACCGAACTCGAGGGCGAACTGGAAAGCAAAGCGAACGAAGGCGCATTCGAAAGCTTCGACTGTTCGACAGCGGATGAGATCGCGGCGGCGGTCGCGAGTCTGCGTGAGCGCGGCGAAGTCGATGCGGCCGTACTCAAAGCGCGATTCGGAACAGCCGGGCGCAATCGTATGCGAATCGATTTGGCGCGCGAAATGGATTCGCGCATCGATAGATGGATTTCGCGGAACTTATCTATGTACGGTGGGGTGTTGGTCGAACCCTGGGTGGATCGCTGTGCGGACTTCTCGGTACAGTTTACGATCGAAGCCGCCGATCGCGTGGTCATTCATGGGGTAACGCGTTTACTTAATGATTCCGCCGGGCGTTTCGTCGGGAATCTAACGGGGCGGCTGTTCGACGGCCTGGATCGCGAGCTGCGCAGCCGCCTGGCGGGTCCCGATGGAGTGCTGCCGGTTTTGCACGCTGCGGCTCGATTCGCCGGCGCCCGACTGGCCGCGCAGGGCTATCGGGGGCCAGCCGGCATCGACGCCTTCGCCTGGCGCGGGAAGCGCGGTCTGCGCCTGCGGCCGATCTGCGAAATCAATGCGCGTTATACGATGGGGCGGGTCGCGCTGGAGATTGCTCGCAGGGTTCGCGCGCATCGGGCGGTGCTCTGGCTGAGCGTGAACCGGCGCAGCGTGGCGAACTGGACTGCAGCTCGCGCCGCAGCGCCTGAGACGGCAGGCCCGCAGAAGCAAAACTCGCCGCAAGCAGCGGACTGGAAGCAGTGGTCCGCGGCCGTCGCGGCGGCCTATCCCCTGCAATTCTCGCACGGATTGCTGGACAGCGGCGCGCTGTTTACGAACGATCCGCTCCGGGCCCGCGGCCGTTGTATGCTGGCCATCATCGCTCCGAACTATGAGGAGTGCGCGCGGGCCTTCGCGGAGTACGGGGTGTCGGTCGCGCCCTGAGGCGACGTATTTTCGGGCAGACATGCGGCGGGCCAGTGGCTTTACTGAACTCAAGATGGCAGCAAATACCCTTTACGATATTGAAGTTGAAACCCTGGCCGGCGCCGGACAATCGATGGGCGACTATGAAGGCAAAGTTCTATTGATCGTCAATACTGCGAGCAAGTGCGGCTTCACTCCGCAGTACGAAGGTCTGGAAAAACTATATCAGAAGTTTAAGGATCGCGGTCTGGTCGTGATGGGTTTTCCCTGCAATCAATTCGGTCAGCAGGAGCCGGGGTCGGCCGGTGACATTCAGGACTTCTGTCAGGTGAACTACGGAGTCAGCTTTCCCATGCACGCCAAAGTCGATGTGAACGGCGAAAACGCGCATCCGCTGTTTCAGTACCTGAAGAAAGAAAAAAAGGGCGTACTGAGCACCGAAGGCATCAAATGGAACTTCACCAAATTCCTGGTCAGCCGTTCCGGGGAAGTGGTAAGCCGCTATGCGCCGAATTCCACGCCCGAGTCGCTGGAAAAAGATATCGAAAATGCGCTGGGCTGAATTCAGCGCTTCTCGTAGTTCCATCGATTGAATTCAAACAGCTTCGCACCAGTGTGTTGTTCCCGTGTCAGGACGATGGCGATTCGGTGAAAGCTTTCGGATATTGATCGTTACGATTCATTAATTGTATACACAAAGCCGCGGGGGCTGCCATTCGTTTCCGACCCGAGGAAACTGTGGCGGGACTGCGAACTCGATTAAACTATATCTTCTCAGGGCTCTGGTTGTTCTGGAACGGCGTCTGGGCGGTTCGGATCTATGCGCCCGGCGATATCCGGGCGGAAGGCCCTGGCAGCCTGGAGTCCATAGCGCCCATCGCACTTTTGCTCTGGCTCCTGGGTTTCGCCGGCGGTCTTTTCGGATTGTGGCTGCTCACCCGTCGCATCGCTGTCGACGAGCTCGGTGAAACGGCGCGCCGTCTCTATCGTTTGCCTCTCGCGGCAAGCATTCTCTTCGCCGGCCTCTGGCTTGCGATCACGATCGCGCTCTATCTGAGCTTCCGCCTGCAGTCTATCGGCGCGCTTTCGGCCGGCACGATTTTGATCGGCGGCGTCGCGGGGGCGATCGCGTTGCCCATGCTGATCTACGCGATTGTTGCGACGCTGGTCGGTCCCGTCGTGGCGGAAATCAGCGCGCAGGCTTCGAACGCGGGCGTACCCGTACGCGGGCATAGCCTGTCTCTGCGGGCGAAGGTCGTGCTGCTGGCCACGCTCTTTCCGGTAGCTTATACGATCTGGGCCGGCGGTCTGGCCTATTATAGCGGCGTACAGGAAATGATTTTCGAAATCGAGTACAGTGGAAGTCAGGCTCACGAATTCTTGCTGCACGATACCGCGATCGACGGTGAATTCGTAAGTACTATGCGCCTGAAGTTAAAACGCGCGCGCTTTTCGTTTCGCCGAGATTTTTATCTCTTCGAATCCGGCGGCGCGCAGCCCGTCGTTCGCACGGGTCCCGGCCTGTTTCGATTTAACGAACATGCAGGCGAATTCGCCGAACGCTTTCAGAAAACGTTGCTCGGCGCCGAGGGTAGCCGCAGTTTTTACGATCCGGAGCTGGAGCGATTGATCCTTTGCACCCCCGGCTCCGGATTTCGAATCTGTTCGGTGCGCGGCATCGGCGAAGAGCTCGATCGACTGGGCTCTCTGCAAATATCCATCGCGGCTTTCGCGCTTACGGGGCTGATTCTCGCGGGTTTAATCGCGTACTTTTTCGGCGCTGTAATCGCCCGCAGCATCTATCGGCTGTCTTCGATGATCGCCCGGGTCGAAGGGGGGCGGCTGGATGAGCGCGCCGGCGCCGAATCGCTCGACGAAGTCGGTCGACTGGGATTGCTGCTGAGCGCTTTTTTCGCCCGACTGTCTTCGAAGCTGGACGACGTGGGAAACGCCGCGCGGAAGCTGGATCAGTCCAGCGGAGTTCAGTCGGCGAACGCCGCCGGCTTTTCGAATCTGGCGCAGGATCAGGCTTCCGCGACCGAAGAAGCTCAGGCGGCCATGGAAGCTATGTCCGCGGCAGTCGAGGAAGTCGCCGGCGAAGTGCACGAACAGGGCGAGAGCATTCAAAAGGTCCGCGAAATTCTGCGCGGCGATCTGATGAACGCCATGCACGAATTGAATCAGGGCGCCCGGGACGTGCTGGAGTATTCAAGTCAGCAGCTTCGCGGAACCGAAAGCGCCGAGGGGGTCGCGCTGCAGGCCGTGGCGGGGATCGAAAGAGTCGTCGATAGTTCCAACGATATCATGCGGGTGATCGCCGCGATTAATGAGATATCGGATCGAACGGCCCTGCTGTCGCTCAACGCTTCAATCGAGGCGGCCAGGGCCGGAGAGGCGGGGCGCGGTTTCGCGGTGGTCGCCGAAGAGGTTTCGCGACTGGCGGAACGCAGCTCGCTTGCGACCCGCGAAGTCGAAGAGATCCTGAACGCTTCGCGCACGAACGTCGACGAAGGAGCCGAGCGGGTTCGCTTGCTCGTGAAGGCGGTCGAAGAATTACGCGGGGAAGCCGGGCGCGTGAACGAAGCCGGCCGCTTCATGGAGCGTCTGGCCGGCGAACAGTTGCGCCTGAACGAACGCATTCAGGTGGCGATCGGCGAAATTGAAGAGCGGGCCGCAAAGGTCGCGGGGGCTGAGCGTTCCCAGAGCGCGAGCGCCGCCGAAATGATGAATACGATCGCGTCCATCAGCGAATCCGCCCAGTCGATTTCATTGAACGCGCAAAAGATGGTCGAGGTCATCGACGGCACAGTCGCGCAGGCGAGTGCCTTGACGGCGGCGGTTCGGGAATTTAAAGTCGATTCCTGAATCGATGTTTCGAAAAAACGTCACTTTTATAATGGAGCTCGCGGAAAGCGGGGCGCCGGTCGACCAGATCCTGTCGGCCTTCGTCGAGACTTTTCTGGCGATCGAAGAACATCTGGAGCTGCACGGGGGCCCGGGCTTCAGCGCGCAGGAGCAGCCGCGATTTCAACAGGCTATGCTGTTGATCGTGCGCGGAGTGGATGCGCTGAATTCAGAGCTTGGTTTGCGGCTCGAAGGCAACGTGAATTTTCTCAGAGCCGCGTTGCGCAACGGCGATCCGCCGGACGGGATTTTGTTTTTCACGGCCCGGACCCTCGACGCGGTGCGCGCTCCGATCGACGCGATGAGCATTTCACCGGAGCGCCGCGATACTCTGGCGCGCGCGACGGCCGAGATGACTCGCGGTTTGCACGAGCTGGAGCCGTTGCTGTAACGCGGCGTCCGAACCGGCCTCAGCTTTCTTGCGAAAGACCGAAATGCGATGCGTCTTCGCCGAGCATCGGCATCATCAAGCCGGTGATCAGAAACTGTTTAATATCTTCCCAGCGCGACGCGAGTTCCGACGGATCGCTTACCGCGGCGCGCTCCACCGAAACGCCGACGATGATATTTTGAATCACGCGGGCCATGCGATCCAGCGAAATGACGAAGCGGTCTTCGTGTACTCCGACCGCGGCTTCCAGCGAATCGCGAATCAGGTTCAGTTCCGTCTTGCGGTACTTTTCCAGTTGTTCGCGCACCGGTTCGTTATGAATCGCGGTCGCGTACATTTCAGTGAGAAAGGCCGTCTTTTCCTGATCCGAGAGCAGCAATTCGTAGAGATCGTCGGCGGTCGCGAGCAAGCGGTCCATCGGCGAACCGGGGCGTCCCGCCCGGGCCTGGATCGCGTCGGCGATTTGCTCCGACAGATGCGAGAGCGCTCTTACCAGCAGGTCCTCTTTGGACTCGAAGTGGTAGTGCAGCAGGCTCTTCGATACGCCCGCCGCTCCCGCGATCTCTTTCATCGACGCGCCTTCGTATCCCAGGCGCGCGATAACGCCGACCGCGGTTTCCAGAATACGCAGAATGGACGCCTCGCCGTTTTTGCGGCGTTCGTCTGGTTCAGATCGAGCGTTCATAGAAGCGAATCGAATTCAGGGTATGAGTTCGGAAAGCAGGCGCACGCGCAGTTCGCCCGCCGGAATGGATAAATCCAGTCCGCCCGCGCCGAATCCCAACACCGAGATGCCCACGTCTATCAGAACCGCGGCGGGGTTGTCCAGCGTAACTTCAATGCGACCGTCGTCGAGAAAGGTGATCGGCCCCGCCAGCGTGATGCTCAGCGGTTTCGATTCCAGATCCGCTTCGGCCAGTCCGCCCAGGATTCTCAGCTCCGGTGCGTCCAGATAGATCGGCAGGGTGATGGAGAAGCGCGGAATGCCGTCCGGCCCCGCATCGATAAAGCCGGTCGTCGCTTCGCGCACCCGGAGCACGAATTTGCCCGTGGCGATATTCAGCGTAATAAAGCCAAGCGCCACCGCGCGCAGATCGATCGACGTGCCGAACAGCGCCTGGGGATGAACCGTTACCGGCATCCGACCGGCGGCGTTCGGCGAGGCGATCTCGACGGGCAGCACCGTCGACAGAAAGAGACGGCGTTCGCCCGGCAGGCTGGCCGAAGAAATGATGCCGCTGTGACCGTCCAGATTGAGCGCGGCGCGGTTTTCGTCGCGGGGTGATTCGTCTGTATCGAATATGTCATTGCCGTTGTAGTCGCTGATCGGCCTGGTCAAAAGCGGCGTATAAATAGAGCGGGCCGCCGCGACGCCTTCGAATACATAAACCAGATTCGGACCGCCGCCGTTCGTATTCGACAGAGGATCACTGTTGAAAGCGCGGTTCAGATCATCGCAGATTTCGCCTGTGTCGCAGCCGCCGTTCGCTCCGGCGGCGAGCGTTACGCGATAGCGCGCGCCGGAGTTCCAGTTCTCGCGGGGCTGAAAGCGAATGCGCCGCTCTTGAACGCGCACTTCGCCGGCCACCGCCGAAGTACAGTTTCCGGAAGCGTCGATCGCTTCGACGCGCAGCGAACCCGCTCCGCAGCTCGCGCCCACAACGATCGAAGAGCGCCTCAGCGGGCGGCTGAAAAAGAAATCCAGCGGGCGATTCGCGGGCAGCTCGAAGACCGCGAAACGATCGTCGCTGGAACGGCCCCCTGCGCAGCGGCCGTTGTCGGAGCCGCCTGAGTTTGCATTGCCGTCAGTTAAGGCGCAGGAAGTCCCGGGATATATCCCCGTCAGATAAGCCGGGCGGGGATCGTTCGCCGAAACCGCCGGCACGGAAAAATCGAAGCGATAAGCACGATCCAGTGGGTTGCCCGCCGTATCCAGGAGCGCCGCGCCAAGATGCAATTCGTAGGCCGCGCCCGCGGCGAGCGGCGTCGTCGGCTGCAGATTCAGGCGACTGCCCTGCAATCGAAAGCGAAAGTCCAGATCGCCTCCGCCGACCCGCCGGAGCCGGATCGTTTCATTGACGCGCAGGCTTCCTTCGCGGATAGCTTCGCTGAAGTGGACGCTGATCGGCGCGTCCACGTCGAAGATGGTCGCGGGAGAGACCAGCTCGCCGCTGTTCAGAGATGTCGAGAGCACGCGCGGCGGGGTGCGATCGGCCTGGTGCGCCGGGGCGAATTCGGGCGTACTCAGGCGAAAATTAAAATTCAACACCGCGGTGTCGAGTCCCAGCACTTCGAAATTCATCGCGCCGACCAGATCGAGCAGCATACTGCCGTCCACGACTTCGAGCGTTCCGGCGGCCTCTACGTGCAGGATCGTCTGGGTTAGACCGCCGCTTGCATTGCGGTCCCGCGGCGTCAGGACCGCGTCGAAGACGACTCGCGCGTGAATCGGACTGTCCTGATTTGCGCTGTAGGGATTGCCGATGATATAGCCGTTCATATCGCTGATCAGCGCGATGCTCATATCGCCGGTGGCCAGGCCCGCCGGAATCGCGCCGCCGAGCATGACCGCCAGCGAATCGCTTAATAACTCGTTGTCTTTGCGCACTACGAACGGGAGCACTTCATCATGTACCGCCAGGTCGGCGAGTTCGGCGCGCAATCCGCCGCCGACCTGAACCGCGCTGCCGGAGCCGGTGAGTACGGAGTTCACATCCACCCGGTTTACGGCTCGACCGGCGAGCGGTGATATCGGCCGCGAAGCATCCATTACCAGCGCCAGTCGGCCGGCCTGCCCGCTCGCGCGAGGCGTAACACTATAGCTGGCCCCCGGAAAGAGCGCGCCGCTTTCGCCGCGCAGCTGCGAGTCGATCTGAACCGTATAAGGCGCGCCGGCGATCAGGTCGTCGGTCGGATCGAAGCTCAGGCGTGCTCCCTGTATAAACAATTCTCCCGGCACGGACGCGCCGCCCGGAGCGAGCACGCGAAAAGCGCGGGCGGCCAGTTCCGGATCGATCGCTTCGGAAAACAATATGCGGATCGTCGAGTGATCCATAAAATACAGGGCCGCGTCCGGCGCCGGAGTGCGCCGCAGAATTCGCAGCGTGCCCGGCGCCGCGCTCGCCGCCTGATCGCCGCCCGCCGCGTAACGCATGCGAAAGCGGGAGATCGTTTCGCCCTGCGCGTTTTCGATTCGATAGCCTGCGCCGGCCTCCAGGTTTTCGGTCGACGCTTCCGCGATCGTCGGGTCCCCGGGAGCGTTACGAAACTCAAGCGGGGCCGGCGATCCGCTCGCGTCGTATGTGCGCAGGCCGCCCAGCTCCGTGTCGCCGACCGCCTGTGCGAAACGAATGAGCGCGCGGGCGCCCGACGGCACGTCCTGCTGACCGTCGACCGGATACGCGAAGAGCACCCCCGATGGTAAATCCGCGAGCGGAGCGATAATCTGATCGCCTTCGTTGCGCGAGCATCCGACGAAATTCGCGAGCGCGACCATCGCCAGGCCCGCGAAAACAAAACCCGTCGATGGGCGTCGCCGTTTATAGTTTGGATGAATCTGTTTTGAAACTGCAATTCTCATCATCGACTCCGGGCGCGTCAAAAGCGCATGGTTACGGCGGCGTTCCAGGTCGTTACCGAGCCGCTGGTTTCTACCAGCTCGCGAAATTCAGGCGGCGAAAGCCCTGGCGTTCCAGAACCGTCGCCGGTATTCGTAACGGCGAAAGTCCTGCCGGTCAGCAGATGGCGTTGAAGGCCGAAGCTGATCGTAATCGGCGTCGCCAGAAATCCGTAGAGCGTATACTCCAGGCCCGCGGCGAGAATCCTGCGGTCGGCGTCGAATAGATTCGCGCCGGGCGTGACCTGGCTGACCAACGGCGATTTCTCGAAGGCGTATCCGGCGCGTAGAGCCAGCGAACGCAACGCGCGAATTCGCAGATGATCGCCCAGGCCGCGGTACTCGACGCCGTAGCGGCGCAGCTGGACGTCGGTGAATTCGGGCAGGCCCTGATCGCGAGCGGTCGCCCGGGATCGCAAGAGCGGGGTGAGGTCGCCCCAGCGATGCTGCTCGTAGCTATAATAGAAGATCAGCCGGCCGGGCGCGCGAAATTTGAGCGCCCAGCTGGTGCGAACGGGCGTGTAACCGTCGACCGACGCGAGCGCCAGCGGTACGTTCGCGAGCTGGTTTTGCTGGAGCTGCACCGCGGCCCGGGCATCGAGTTCAATATCGAAATAGCTTTCGTCGTGATACGCGAACGCGAGTGAGAATCGATCCAGCCAGCAATTCGCACGAAGGTCGTCGCGATTTCTTAAACGCGGCGGGTCTTCCGGCGCGGGCGTCCACTTCGGCGCGCGGCAAAAAAGCGAACCCGGCTCGAGCAATACTCCGCCGTAATTCGCCGTGCGCGTTTCGCCGCGCACATCCAGATCTTCCGAAGCAGTGCGTCCGCCGAGCGTGGTATTCAGCTTGAGGCCGGCCGTCGCTCCGACCGTGATCACGCTGCCTGCTCCGATATGGATTCCGTCGTAGACTTCGACTCCGAGTCCGCCGGCGAGCAGCAGGGGCTTGCGGCCGTACTGCAAAAACTGTCCATTCGTTGAAACCCGATCTTCGATCACCAGTACGTTGCGCGCGCGATCATCCAGGCCGACGACCAGGCCCAGACTCACGGATCGTTCGATGCCGAAGGCGTTTTCCAGGCCCAGCTTCAGGCCGACCAGGGCCAGTTCGTTGTCGGGAGTATCGACCGTGCTGCCGAAGCGGACCGGCGCCGAAGGCCCGCCTTTGCTGAGCACTTTCAGACCGGGATCGGCCCGCAAATAGGCTGCGGCGAGCTGGCTTTCGCGATTTTGCCCGAGAGCGGCCGGATTATAAAACGCGGCGGAGGAACCCTGTCCGAATAGAGCCTGGCTCTGAGCGGAGCCGAGCTCTTCCGGCAGCAGGCCGAAGGTTGTGGCGAGGTTGCCCGTCCCGGCGGCGAGTCCTCCGGCCGCGAGAAACAGCAGCAGGCCGGCAGCCGCCAGCATGGAGCGAGCGGGCGCGCCTGTGGCCGCTCTTTTTGTGAAACCGATCTGCATCGCAGGAACACCTGGACCGGCCGATGCACGGGTTTTTCCGCGCGTGTGTCTCGTGTGTCTATAGGTGGCCGGGGTGGCGCATATATACTGACTGGCCGGCCAGTGTCAATAAGAAAGCTGCAAGCAGGCTGTAATTTAAGTACATCTGTGTCCGATTTGGGGTCTGGAATCCTGAAACGGCGGGCTGGATTCCCGCAGATCAGAGCAGGTATAGAACGGCCGCCTGCAGCAGACCGACCACGGCGCCGAGTCCGGCTCCCAGCACGATCAGCGTCGTTTCGTCTTCGCGAAAGACGGAGTGCAGCAACTCCTCAAATTCCGCGGCAGACAGCGCGGCCAGGCGTTCGGCGACCGTCGATTCGATCTGGAGCGTATCGGAGAGGTATCCCTGGATGCGATCGGCGACGCTCGGAATGCGGGCGACGATGGTTTCGGTGACGCCGGCCTTAATGGCTTCGATTTTATCGCTGCCGAACGCCATTTGCACCAGCAGCGCTCGTTCGCGGAGTTTCGATTCGGTCGATTCACGGGCCTTTTGCATCACCAGTCGCACGATCGCGTCGCCGCCGCGGCCTTCGAAGATCATTCGCATGAGGTTTTCGGTCGTGAAGATGCGGTTCGCCACGACGCTCGCGAATTCCCGGGCGACTTCGGGCTGGCGTTTCAGAAAGAGGCCCTGGTAGCGAAAACCGCCGAAGGAGCGCGGTTGCAGCGGCCGGAAGATCATGTACAGAGCGAGCCAGTTCGTGCTGTAGCCGACGAGTAAACCCATCGCCGGCATGATCGCCCAGTTGTCGAAGAGGCCGGTCAGCACCAGCTGAACCAGACCCAGGGCCACGCCGAAATACAGTCCGGAACGAACGATAAATCGAAACTCGGGGCCTCCGCAGCGCTGAAACATTTCGATCAGGTGCCGGGTGTTGTCGCCCGAGAGTGAGGCGTGTACGATGTCGTCGAATTGCAAAACCTCGTCGATCTCTTCGCCGAACGAATGATAGACTTTATTGATTTGCTCGGGGATCTCCGTGCGAAAATCGTTTTCGATGGATTTTCGCGCGAACTCTGGCAGCAGCTTCCAGAGCCCGGGATTCTGCGATTCGATTACGTCGCGGACGATTTCGCTCGCCGTATCTTCGACCAGGTCGCGGATTTGCAGGTTGATTTGAGCCGGGTCGACCCGTTCGTAAATTTCGTGCGGTTGAATCAGGCGTGAAGTGAGAATATGCGTGATGCTCTTGCTGAGTTTGACCGCGTGCCGGGGAATGATGCCCTGCCAGCCCAGCCGTCCGAAACCGTGAAAGCGCAACGGTTCGAAAATCATTCGAACCGCCATATAATTCGTCGACCAACCGATCATCGCCGAGATCAGAGGAATCGATATAAATTTCAGCCACTGTTCGTGGGCGCTTATGAATTCGAAAAAGAACTGCATGCGTACGGGAACCGCGTGAGTGCGACGCGATTCCCGTACGGCGAATTATTCGGCGAGCATATTTTTATAGCAGACGGTCGACATCGCTGAAAACGAATCGATCGTCGCGCCGGATTAAAGAGTGAGGCACACTCCGATTGATCCGTTTTGACAGATCGCGCCGGTGGTCCATTTTGCGCCCTGCAGATTCGCTCCCTGCAGGTCCGCTCCGTAGATATTCGCTCCCGTAAAATCCGCGTTCCGAAAATCGGCGTTGCTCATATTCGCATAGCGCAGATCCGCGTCGATGAAATCGGAAGAACGAAAATCGCTGCTGTGCATGGACGAGTATCGTAGGTCGGCGTCGGTGAAATCGGCGTGCTGAAAGCTACTGGAATACAGAAAGGCGTTTCGCAGAATTGCATTCGTGGCTGACATTTGGTCTCCGGTCACAAAGTAGATCCGCGCTTTGTAGAACAGGCCGTTGTCCAGTCTGGCCAGGGTCAGGTCGGCGGAGACCATGTTGGCGAAATTAAGAAAGGTGCTTCTCAAATCCGTGTATCGGAGGGTCGCGTCGTAAAAACTGATCTGATCGACGGACGACGGCGGGGTTGTGCTGCCCCAGGCGAACATTCCCTGTAGATTCGCGCGTTCCAGGTTGGCTTCGCGAAAATTCGCGCCCTCGGCGTTCGTCTGCGCCAGGTTCGCCACGTGCAGATTCGTGTCTTGAAAGTCCGCGTCCTTGAGCTGCGCGTCGTACATGTAGGCGCCGATCATGCTGGCTTCGCGGAAATTCACCGAGTTCGCGTAGGAGTAATCGAAGCGCGCCAGATTCAGGTTCGTCGTCGTACCGGTGAACCGGCTGCCTCCGACAAAGGTCAGGTTGCTGAAATCTTTCGCGAAGAAATTGCAGCCGCTGCCGTCGACCCAGTTGCCCCCGGCGATCTGATTGTAAATCGTCGTATAGTTGCACGTCGCTGCGCGCAGCGGGCCCGCGACCGCTATGGTCATCGCCGCCGCGATAACCGCGGTGAGTATTGTCTTTGATAGTTTCATTGTGTGATCCCCCAATTCCTGGAAATTTTTGTGTGAAATGGAAGCTCGATCCTACGCCCGGGCGCCGGTTGAAACAATAGGATGAAGATCCTATTGATGAAAAAAATGAAACCGATGATAGTTCGCTTGAGCCCTGGGCGCGGGGGCGCAAGTTGTGCGTACTAATATGTAGGATGAAAATCCTATTGTTCGAAGCGGAATGTTGTTCCAGAATACAGTCGTCGATCGGGCGCGCTTCATGCGCTGCGCGCTCGTGTTGAGTTTGTGCGCCGGGGGCCTGCATTGCGGGGCGCTGCGCAACCAGGCCGAGGGGCCGGGGCAATCGCCCCGGGAGCGGCCGACGGTTGTGGAGCTGCGAGACCCGGGATACGTCGTATTCGCGGGCTGGCATATGGAAGGTTTCGAGGATTTCAGCGCCGGCATGGAACTGGCGGACGTTCGCCTGGCTGAGCCGGAATACGAGATGCGACCCGCGGACGTGCCTACCTGGGGACTCGGCACAGGCGCGATCTGGGTGCGTTTTACTATGATCAATTATACGAGCGAGGATCGCTGGTATGTCGAGGTGATGCCGAGCGTGGATCGCGTGGAATTTTTTTTGATCGATAAGCTATCGTCGCAGCAGCGCGGAGTCGATGCCGCAAACGCCCCGATGATCGCAGAGACGGTGGCCGGCCGCGCGTTTCCGTACGCGCAATATCTCTTACCGCATCGCAATTACGTTTTCCCGGTGCGCCTTGATCCCGGGCGCGAGTACGAAATCTATATGCGGGTCACGTCCGCCGGCTCGCGATTCTTCGCGACTCGATTGCGGTCCTTCGAAAATTTTCGACAGAACGATTACGCCGTGCAGTTCGGCTTCGGTCTGTACTTCGGCTTCTTTCTTTCGGTCGCCATCTACAATCTGTATATGTTTCTGGCGACGCGCGAAAAGAGCTACCTGTACTATGTAATCTATGTCGTCAGCTTCGGCCTGACCATGTATACGGCGCACGGCTACGCGAAGGAAACCCTCTGGCCGAATTCTCCGGAATGGAACAGTCGTTCGGTTACGGCCCTGGGATGCCTTAGTTTGCTTTCGCTGCTGGCTTTTTCGTACGAATTTCTTTCCATCGGCGTCGGCCCGCGTTATCCGATTCTGCGAGCGCTCTTTCGCGCGGCCCTGGGAGTGGGCGCCGTCGCTTTCGTATATTGCTGTTTCTTCGTGAATCCCTTCGTCTGGACGGCGGCGTTTTATGTTTCCATTGCGGGTCTGAGCCTGGTGTTCTGCTCGGGTTGCTATGTATTGATTCGGGGCGATCGGCAGGCATTGTTCTTCGTTCTGGGCTGGACCTTTTTTCTATTGCTCTTGATCGCGGAGATGCTGATGTCTCTGGGCGTGCTTTCCTGGAACTGGTATTCGTATTCCGATCTGCTTCTGGGGTCGGCGATCGAGCTCGGTATATTGTCGTACGCGCTTGCGGATCGCTATCGCGTACTGAAGCGCGAAAAATCGCGAGCCGAAAAGAAACTCGTCGACGAACGCGAGCGCATCTACGGCGATTTGCACGATCAGGTCGGCTCCGAGCTTACCGGAGCTCTGGTATCCTTGCGGTCCACCTCCACTGCCGGTGAGACGCTGGTTCGCGATAACGTCGAAAGCGCTTTGCGAAATCTGCGCGACATCGTCTATCTCAGTAATCCCGCCAGCGACGCGGCACGGGACCTGGAAGGCGATATGCGCGAATATCTGGAACGATTGGAAAGCACCGGCCGCTACCAGGTCGAAGCTTCGCTGGAGCCCGTCGGTGTCCGCTTGCCGATGACGCAGCGTCTGCAGGTGCTGCGGATCTTTCTGGAATGGATGACGAACGTGGTACGGCACAGCCGGGCCCGGTCGATTCGAGTCGACTGGCTTCGCCGCGGCGGGGCCAGCGTACTGCGCATCTATGACAATGGGGACGGTTTCGCCTGGAGCGGCGAATCCCAACGGGAAGGACAGGGGTTGCGCACCATTCGCGGCCGGGCGCTACGCCTGGGCGCCCGGGTGCGCGTACGCGCGACCCGGCCGGGCAGTTTGTTTCGCCTGCGAATTCCTCTAACAATCGATACAAACACAAATCCAGCGACGCGAGGATCTTCCACGTTATGAAAGACAAAACCCGCGATACCCGGAGAGAAACGAAGCTCGGCGAGCTGCCGGCGGTCGACCTGGTGGAAGACGACGGCGTGGCGGCCGACCTGATTCGCCGAACGCTTGCGGATAGTTCGGACTTCCAGTTCCGCAATCATTATAGCGACGCGGAGTCGGCCATTCGGAATATTCCGAAGGATCCGCCGCGTCTATTGATTCACGACATCCGTCTGCCCGGCATCGACGGCATCGAATCGATTCAAAAGCTGCGGGCGGCCGTGCCGGATCTCAAGATCGTGATGTGGACTGTATTCGAAGACGAAGCCGCGATCGTCTCGGCGATCGAAGCCGGCGCGACCGGCTATCTTTTGAAAGAAACGGAACCGACCCTATTGCTGGCCGAGCTGAAGGTCATGGACCTGGGCGGATCGCCGCTCACGCCGCGCGTGGCTGATCTGATACTGCGCCGCCATCGTCCGCGAGATGCGACGGCGGATCTGTTGACGGAACGGGAGCTCGAGGTCCTGACCTGCATCGCGGTCGGCATGAAATACGCGGACGTCGCCCGCGAACTGGACGTAAGTCTGCACACGGTGCGCCGGCACATCGAGAATATCTATCGCAAACTCAACGTGCATTCGCGCGGCGCCGCTGTGGCCAAAGGCCGTCGCTTCGGCCTCCTGCGATAAGCGTGTTGCTTTACTTTCGATTCCGCGATACTTTCCGCTTTTATATATGCGATGCTTGCGCGTTCCGTCCTCTCAAAGCGAAGCGGCCCGACCCGCGATACAGGGCGGCGCACGCGCATCCGACGATGATCAGCGCGAAGCCCGCGATGGTCTGCGCATCGGGCTGCAGTATCGACTGCCCGCGCAGAGCCTGCAGGGTCAGCAGGCCCGTCATCGCCGCGTAGCCGACGGCTGCGATGCGAACGAAAGCGCGCCGTCTCTTCGAATCGCCGTCGGGTTTCCGGCGCAGCCAGAGCGCGAAGAGCGGCAATACCTGCATAGCGTGCATACCGAAAAAATGCGGTACGCGAAGATCGCCGGCTGTTGCGCTCCAACCAGTCAGCGGGATTCCGGGGCCGCCGTCCGGCGCGCCGACGGTGTGCGCGCCGATTCGTTCGGGAACGAGGCCCTGGGTGAAAACCGCCAGCTGTTCGGCGGTCGGCGATGTCATCAGAAAGCCGACCGCGATTCCCATAGCCGAGACCGCGAGGCCCGAGCGCAAAGCGGACGCCAGAACCTGGTCGTCGCCGTCGGTTTGACGGAGCAGGATCGCCGTGATGATCAGGTGCACGACGAAGAGCGTTGTAATCGCGGCGCCCATCAGATTAAAGATCAGCGCGTCTTCAAGCGTGGAGTTATTGAAGTGGCTCATCCGGCCCCGGGCTGCCTGGCCGACGATTGCGATCATTTCCACGACGAATACCACCGCGATCACCCAGCCGCCTGTGCGCATCCAGCGTCGCAAGCGATCGGACCCCGCGACCGACTCCAGCATCCACAACAGGGTCAGGCTATAAAGGGCGATCGAGACGGCGAATTTGATGGGTTTGATCCAGAGCGCTTCGCCGTTCAGGACGCGTGGATCCAGCCACAGCGCGGCGAATAGAATCGGCACGAGGGCCGCCATCGCCAGGCTGACCGCCAGCAGAGGCGGATTGCGCCGCCAGAGTCGGGTCAGAGTCGACGCCCGGGGTTTCGAAATTGAGTTCATATTCTGCGGCTCCGGTCTGAGTTGAGTGCGATCCGGGCGTGCGGCTTCACCGGCGGCGCTTCCGGATATATGTAGGCGATGTAAACATTGGTGTTGTCGATGTCAACATAAAAGAGCTGCAAAAATCTCCCGCTTCTGCAGCCTGGGTCCGGGCGGAGATCGGCAATGCGGAAATCGAAGAAAAAGACGGCGTCGCGTTCGGCGTATCATCACGGCGACTTACGAAATACCCTGCTCGAAGCGGCCGAGGTTCTGCTGGAAGAAGGCGGGATCGACGCCCTGAGCCTCCGGGACGCGGCCCGCCGGGCGGGAGTCAGTCACGCCGCGCCGTATCGCCATTTCCCGGCGAAGGTCGATTTATTGTACGCGCTGGCCGAGCGCGGCTTTCGCGCTCTGGACGCGGGTATGCGCAGCGCGGGCGAGTCCAGTGACGATGCGGTCGAACAGCTGGAAGCCGCGGGTTACGCGTACGTGCAACTGGCGGTGCGGCATCCCTGGCGCACGCGTTTGATGTTCGGCGGTCTCGCGCCGCTTCACCAGGGAGCCCCGTTATCCCTTCAGGAGATCGCCCGGTCTTCGTTTGAGGGTCTCTTTCGAATCATCGTCGGCGGGCAGGAGCAGGGTGTCTTCATCGAGCAGGAGCCGCTGCAACTGGCGCTGGCGATTTGGGCGCAGGTGCACGGGACGGCGATGTTGATTGCCGGCGGTCAATTTCGCGGAACGAATACCGGAGCGGACGGACCTGACGACGATGAGCTGCGATCGATGGTGCGGGTCGTGCATCGCGTGAATATGCTGGGCGCGTTACGCGAAGGCCATCGCGCTCAGGCGAGCGCCGGACTGCAGCCGCCCGCCTGGGTTCCGGGCGTCGGCCCGGTTCATCCTGAGTCAGGTCCGAAAGACGCCGAATAGTTCAGGCCGGCTTATTGAAAATATTTTTTCAGCGCGTCGGGTATTTCAAAACTACCGTCGGGGTTCTGATAGTTTTCCATGATAGCCGTCATGCAACGTCCCGCGGCGACGCCCGAACCATTCAGGGTGTGCAGGTACGCCGCCTTGCTTTTGCCGGCCGCGGCCTTAAATCGAATCATGCCACGTCGCGCCTGGTAGTCGCGACAATTCGACACTGACGAAATTTCAAGCCAGCGGTTCAGGCCGGGCATCCACACTTCCAGATCGTAAGTCTTCACCGCGGTCTGGCCGATGTCGCCGGAGCACAGCAGCAGCACCCGATATGGCAGACCCAGCTTTTTTAGAATCGCTTCGGCGTGACCCAGCATTGCTTCGTGGATCCGTTCGGAATCGTCGGGATGCGCGAATTGTACCAGCTCCACTTTCTGAAATTGGTGAACGCGGATCAGGCCGCGTGTGTCTTTGCCGGCCGCCCCCGCTTCGCGGCGAAAGCAGCTGGTCGCCGCGGTCAGAGCGAGCGGAAGCTGGTCTTCGCTCAGGATTTCGTCGCGATGCAGATTCACCAGCGGAACTTCCGAAGTCGGAATCAGGCTGAGGCCGTCGCGTTCCAGACTGTAAGAATCACCGCGCAACTTCGGAAATTGTCCGGTAGTGTACATTCCGTCGTCTGTGATCAGCGCCGGCACGAACATTTCGGTATAACCGTGTTCGCCGGTATGCGTATCCAGCATAAAATTGATCAGAGCACGTTCGAGCTTCGCCGCCAGGCCGCGATAAGCGTAAAAACGCGAACCGGCTAATTTGACGCCGCGTTCAAAGTCGATAATCCCCAGCTTCTCGGCGATTTCGTAGTGCGGCAGCGGCGTGAAATCGAAAGTCGGTTTCTCGCCGACCGCCCGCAGTTCCAGGTTAGAGTGCTCGTCGTCGCCCTCCGGGACCGATTCGTCGAGCCAGTTCGGCAGAGCCTGCACGATTTCCTGCATGCTCGCTTCGAGTTCGGACAGTTGAGCTTCGAGCTTCGCAATATCGTCGCCGAGACCTTTGACTTCCGCCTTGCGCTTTTCGGCGGCGTCTTTGTCGCCTTTGCCCATCAGAGCGCCGATCTCTTTGCTGGCCACGTTGCGTTCGTTGCGAATATGATCGGTCTGCGTTAAGAGTTCGCGACGTTCCCCCAGTAGTTTTTTCAGACCGTCCACGTCGACGCCCTGATGGCGGCGTTTGGCCAGCATTTCGCTGAGGGCTTCGGGTTGTTCTTGAATGATTTTTAAATCTAACATAGCTTTATTCCGGGGCGGGGTTTAGCGGTCGGCGTACTGCGGCTGAATTCGCCTCAGCCTGTTCATTTCACCGCGGCGCGATTCAGGACGCTTTTTAATTCGATGAAACGCTGCGAATTGGACAGCACGGTCGACTTTACGATTTCCGGATCTTCGCCGCAGTGCTCGGCGCGCAGCGCAGCCAGAAAGTCCAGGGTGTGGCGCACGTAGCCAGGCTGATTGGTTTTCCCGCGATGCGGCAGCGGAGCGAGAAAGGGCGCGTCGGTTTCGACCATTAAACACTCAAGCGGTAAACGAATCGCGCCCTGCTGGATCGTCTTCGCATTCTTAAAGGTCAGGATGCCGCTGTACGAAACGAACCAGCCGCGATCCACGAAGGCCTGGGCCTCCGCTTCCGTATAAGTATAACAGTGCAGAACGCCGACGACGCCGGGGTATCGTTCCAGGATTTCCAGCGCGTCGCGAACAGTTTGAATATTCGCCGGATCGTACACGCGGTCGTCGCGCAAATGCAACACGACCGGCAGGCCGAGCTCGGCCGCCAGCGCGAAGTGTCGATCAAGGCTGATTTTTTGATTCTCCACGAATTCCTTCGTGTGAAAATAATCGAGTCCGGTTTCGCCGATCGCCACGAATTCCGGCAGGTCGCGGCTTTCGCGGATGAGCGCGAAGAGTTCGTCCAGCTCGCCGATATCGTCGGCGGCTTCCGGATGCATTCCCGCGGTCCAGTAGATGCGCGGGTCCGCGTGGTCTCCGGCGTTTCGGCGCGCGGCGGCTTCGGCCGCAAATTTCGCATTGAAGCGCGCGGATTTCAGGCCCGTCGCGATTTGAATCCAGGCCTGAACGCCGGCTTCCCGTGCGGCGGCGAGCGCCGCTTCGTCGGAGATGCCGGCGTCAATGACCAGGTCGATGTGGCAGTGCGTGTCGATCACGGGTGCTTGCACGGTACTTAACACGGAGCGGACGGGCCGCTGTGCGGTCAACGAAAAGCCCCGCAAGTCCGCGGCGTCGGAGAAACACTGGCAAATCTGGCGGGACTTCGAAAGCCTGGAAGCGGAGAGTGGATCGAATGCAGCAACCAGATCAGAACCGGACCCGCGGCGCCAGCCGGAGTAAACAGGCCGAAGGTAATGACGCCCGCGGCGAACAGACCGCTGGCGAGACCGGCAGTGGTCACAGTCGTGCGGATTTTCTGGCCGGTTTTGCTAAGCTGGCTTCCGGTGCGGCGGTGCTCGGGACGGGAGCGCTGGCGGCCTGCAAACCGCAGGGTTCCGGGGCCGCAGCCGTCGGCGACGGCAAGACCTATAAATGGAAGATGGTGACGACCTGGCCGAAGAATTTTCCCGGTCTGGGCACGGGCGCCAATCGCCTGGCCGAAGTTCTGGAACGTATGTCCGGTGGACGCATCAAAGTGAAAGTCTTTGCGGCCGGCGAGCTGGTCCCGCCCTTCGAAGTTTTCGACGCGGTGGCCGGCGGGACGGCCGATATCGGCCACGGGGCCGCGTACTACTGGAAGGGTAAGAGCGAGGCGGCGCAATTTTTCGCGGCGGTGCCCTTCGGTCTGAACGCCCAGGAGATGAGCGGCTGGATCAACTACGGCGGCGGACAGCAGCTCTGGGACGAGTTGTATGCGCCTTTTAATCTGAAGGCTTTCGCCTGCGGCAATACCGGCGTGCAGATGGGCGGCTGGTTCAATCGCGAAATTAAAAGCATTAACGATTACAACGGCCTCAAGATTCGGATGCCCGGTCTGGGCGGCGAAGTCTTGCGCAAGGCGGGGGCTACGGTTGTTTCGCTGCCCGGCGGCGAAATTTTTCAGGCCCTGCAGTCCGGCGCCATCGACGCGACGGAATGGGTCGGTCCGTACAACGACCTGGCCTTTGGATTCTATAAGGCGGCGAAATTCTATTACTGGCCCGGCTGGCACGAACCCGGAACGGCCATGGAGCTCTTGATCAACCGTAAGCTTTACGAAGAGCTGCCGGACGATCTCAAGGCGATTGTCGAAGTCGCCTGCCGCGCCGCGTACGACGAAATGCTCGCGGAGTTCACGGCGCGCAATAACGCGGCGCTCGTCCAGCTGGTCGAGAAACACAAAGTCCAGCTAAAACGTTTTCCCGACGCGGTGCTGAAGACCATGGGCGAATACAGCCAGGAAGTCGTCGCGCAAATCGCCGCGAAAGACGCGATGTCGAAGAAGATCTACGAATCGTTTTTGAAATTTCGCGGCCAGGCCGTGGAATGGAATAAAATCGGCGAAGAGGGCTTCTCGCTCGCTCGATCGCTGACGTCCTGAGAGGCCCGCGCGTGTTTCAGTTCTGGCGCCGCTTGGCGGAACCCTTGCCGGCTATTTCGTTTTCGCGCTGTTTTTGATAGTCTATCCATTCAATGGTCGGCGGCTCTGGGCGCACAACGCGATCACAGCCGGGATACTCACCTGGTTCATCACCGACAGTGCGATGACGCTCGTACACGGCGCGTACTTCAACCTGTATCTCGTGAATTTACCGACGCTCGTCCTCTGGGCCCTGCCTCTCGTGTTCACCAGGCGTTATATGCGTCGCGATCAAGAAGCAAGCGGCCCGTAGCGACCGCGTCAATGCATGCGTGGAGAACAAATATTCCCCGCGGCGAATTGCTAATACTATAAAAATCTTAAAGGTGCGACGCCTGGGATTTTGTTAGATTTCGACGATTTCGCGTGCATTTGTACTAAGTTTGTGGGAATCGAAACTAAATTCAACTTGCCGTCAGAGGGGCTCAAAAAAGCATGACCGAAAGGCATGTTTATGAAACGGCAATCAAGCTTCATTTACGCGACGCACTTCGCGTCGCTTTTCGCGGCGATGTTCTTCATCGCCTGCAATCAGAGCGCTACATTTAATAAAGAGTTCAGCGTGCTCAGCCTGGAGCCGCGGCCTGCAGAATCGGCGACCGAACGCGCGCCCGCCTTCGGCTGGCCCGTGAGCGCCGTGCTGGTCTCCTCCGGTTTCGGCCCGCGCTGGGGCGATCAACATCGTGGACTGGATCTGGTAGCGGAAACGGGCACGCCGATTATGGCCAGCGCGGACGGCGTCGTGGTCTTCGCGGGCTACGAACGTCGCGGTTATGGCAACCTGATCGTTATCGAGCACGATGAAAGTACGCGCACGGTCTACGCGCACAATCGCCGGAACATCGTTCAAAAAGGTCAGCGCGTTAAGCAGGGCCAGACCATCGCCTATATGGGTCGCACCGGGCTGGCCTTCGGCACGCATCTGCATTTCGAATATCGCGTAAACGGCGAAGCGCTGAACCCGGAGCTCTATCTGGATCCGCTCTGCGCGCCCACCGGGCGGCGCTGGGACCGCGGTCGCTGCGAGGAAGTGGCGCTGCGCTGAGCGGCGCCGGAATCGAACTGCGACAGCGCGGCATAGGCTTGACCGCCCTGAGGGCGATTCCCAGGCTTCCCTGGCAATGGGCGCGAATCTTCCCTTCAAGAATCTGGTGTTCCAGGGCGGCGGAGTGCTGGGCGTAACCTACGCCGGCGCCGTGCGGGTGCTGGACGAAAACGATATTCTGCCATCGATCGAACGGGTGGCCGGGACCTCCGCAGGCGCGATGGCGTCTATGCTCCTGAGTTTGCGCTACGACGTCGATCATCTGGAAAAGATCCTGCTGGAGACGGACTTCCGGCAATTCACAACCGAAGCCAAGCCCCTCGACTTTCGGGATCGTTATGGCTGGTATTCGGTTCGTCCGCTGCGCGACTGGTTGCGCGGTCTGATCCAGGACGCGGGGCTGCATTTGCGCGGCAAGAAGCTGAGCGGCGACGAGAGCTTCGCTGATTTCGCGAAGCTGGGCTGTCGGGATATCAAAGTTTTCGCCACGGATTTGAACACCCGCAGCATCGCCGAGTTTCATCGAGAACGAACTCCCGACGTGCGGGTGGTCGACGCGGTGTGCGCTTCGCTTTCGATTCCGGCTTTTTTTCAATCCTTTCAGTTTCCGGACGGGAATCCCAACGATCATATCTACGTCGACGGCGGCGCGCTGCTCAACTATCCGATCATGGCTTTCGATCCGCGTCGCGGGAAAGTGAACCAGGAGACTCTGGGCTTCGCACTGGACGAAAAAGACGAATTCGGTACGGTCAGCGATCTGGGCTTCGGAACCTTTCGCAATTGGGCAGAGCATCTCTACGAAACCGTGAAGCGCGTGCAGTTCAACTTACTGAATATGCACGAAGAACACAAAGAACGCACCGTATTTCTGGACGTGGGCACGGTTTCGCCGGTCGACTTCGAAATCACCCACGAACGCAAACTCGAATTGATTGAAAACGGTAAACGCGCGACGCGCGACTATCTGCGGTGGTATCGATCGAAATCAAACCCCGTCTACCGGTTGCTCAAATCGGTCGGATTAATGCGGTCCGCTTCCCGCCGCAGCTGAATATATCGCCGCCTTCGTCGGAGATTGACGTACTTATATGAAAGAAAACGAAAGCTTACAGACCGCGCGCACCGACGCGATTCGCACGCTGGTCGCGCGCATCGACGCCTTTAGCGATGCGCTCGGGCGCGGCGTCGCCTGGCTTGTACCGGGCATGGCCGTGCTGACTTTCTTGATCGTGGTCCTGCGTTATGTTTTCAATCTCGGCTGGGTGTGGATGCAGGAGGCCGTTTTGTACCTGCACGCCGCCTTCTTCATGCTGGCCATGGGTTATACGCTCCGGCACGAGGGTCATGTTCGAGTGGACATCTTTTTTCAGAAGATGTCGGCGAAGCGCAAGGCGCAGGTCGATTTCTGGGGTACGCTGTTGCTGTTGTATCCGGTGTGCGCGCTCATATTCATTTTCGGCTTCGGCTACGTCCTGGATTCCTGGGCGCGCCTCGAAGCCAGCCCCGAAGCGGGTGGATTGCCCCTGGTCTTCTTGCTGAAGACTCTGATATTGGGTTTCCCGCTTTTGCTCGCGGTCCAGGGGACCTCGCGTCTGCTCGCGGCTTATTTGACTCTCCAGCAGGAGCAGGCCGATGATTGAAGTCGTCTTTCCAATCCTGCTTTTCGCCGCGCTCGTTTTCGTATTGTTGAGCGGCTATCCGGTCGCTTTCAGTCTGGCGGGCGTGTCGTTAATCTTCGCGTTGCTCGGCGGCGCGCTTGGTTATTTCGATCTGGATTTACTGGGAGCCTTCGCCAGCCGCCTGTACGGCATCATGGGCAACGAAACCCTGCTGGCCATACCGCTCTTCGTATTTATGGGCGTGGTGCTCGAGCGTTCGAAGATCAGCGAAGAGCTTTTAGAGGTAATGGGCCTGCTCTTCGGCGGCGTGCGTGGCGGAGTCGGCATTGCGATCTGCATCGTGGGCGCGCTGCTGGCGGCATCGACCGGCATCGTGGGCGCGACGGTCGTTACGATGGGCCTGATCTCGCTGCCGGTCATGCTCCGGCTGAACTATCGCCCGGAATTCGCCACGGGCATCGTCACCGCCTCCGGCACGCTGGGCCAGATCATTCCCCCGAGTATTATTCTGATCATTCTGGGCGATCAGATCAGTTCGGCCTATCAGCAGGCGAAGCTGGCCCAGGGCGATTATTCCGGCGGTTCGGTGACTGTTGGCGATCTGTTTATGGGCGCGCTTCTGCCGGGGCTGCTGCTTGTTTTCTTCTATGTAACGTATATCGCTGTGCGTTCGTATTTCAAAGCGGACCTGGCGCCGGCGATGCCGCTCGCGGAGCGGGAGCAATACAATCGCCGCGAGCTTTTCGGACGCGCCGCGCGGGCGCTGTTGCCGCCGCTGCTATTGATTCTCGGAGTTTTGGGCTCGATCATGGCCGGCGCGGCTACTCCCACCGAAGCGGCGTCGGTCGGCTGCATCGGCGGTCTCGGTCTCGCCGCCCTGAAAAAACAGCTGAACGGCGACGTGCTGCGCGACGTGATGCAGTCGACGCTCAAAATCAACGCGATGGTTTTTATGATTCTGATCGGCGCGAGTCTGTTTTCGCTCGTGTTTCGCGGTTATGAAGGCGACGCGCTCGTCGAAGGCGTGCTGGCGGATCTCCCTGGCGGTCAATGGACCGCGTTTTTTGTCGTAATGCTGGTGATGTTCGTCCTGGGTTTCTTCCTGGATTTCTTTGAGATTACCTTCGTCGTCGTACCAATCGTCGGTCCGGTTTTGCTGGGCATGGGAATGGATCCGATCTGGCTGGGCGTAATGATCGCGCTCAATTTACAGACGTCGTTCTTGACGCCGCCTTTCGGTTTCGCGTTGTTCTATTTGCGCGGAGTGTGTCCCGAATCGATTCAAACCGTGGAGATCTATCGCGGGGTCGTGCCTTTTATTGCAATTCAGTTGCTGCTGATTATCGTGTTGGTTTTTTTCCCCGAATTGGCCACATGGTTACCCTCGGTCATCTATCCGGACAGTTGATCGCCGGGCCCGGTCGTGAGCGCGCCGGAGCTTTGTCATTCGCGATCTTTTTGGAATAAGCGGTCTAAATCGCGAAAAAATTCGTAACCGCGGAGTTAATCGCCCGTCCATATGAAGCGCGCTCCTGGTTTCGGCCGTCTTCGCGCGAAAATCCCTTTACACCGATTCCATTCATTTCAGGATTTCGTATGACCGCTCGCATTAAGGTGCTCGAAAAGCAGAGCCCTTCCGATCTCAAAGAAGCGTTCGAACAGGACGTACTCGCAGGGCTTTCCGCCTCAGAAAAGCGAATCCCCTCCCGATATTTTTACGACGACGAAGGCAGTCGCATCTTTCAGGAGATCATGGACCTGCCCGAGTACTATCCCACGGACTGCGAACACGAGATTCTGGCGGCGAACGCGGCGCATTTGAGCGCGACGATGCGCGGCGACCAGCCTTTTCGCCTGGTAGAGCTGGGCGCGGGCGACGGTCGTAAGACCCGATTGCTGCTCGATCAGTTTACGCGCGACGATGTCGGCTTCGAGTACGTGCCGATCGATATATCCGAAGGAGCGATGGGCGAGCTGATCGACTCGGTGGTGCGGGACTATCCCGAAATGAACGCGACGGGTCTGGTCTGCGAATACGATCACGGCCTGAGCTTTCTCAAGGCGGATCAGAAGCGCAATCTTGTGCTATTTCTCGGTTCCAGCATAGGTAATTTTACTTTCGAACAGGCGCATCGCTTTTGCCGCAGTCTGCGCGATATTCTGAATCCGGGCGATTATCTGCTGATCGGTTTCGATCTGCGCAAAGAACCGAATGTATTGATACCGGCATATTCGGATTCCCAGGGGGTCACCGCCCGTTTTAATCTAAACCTGCTGGAACGCATGAATCGCGAGCTCGGCGCGGACTTCGACGTCGATCAGTTTCTCCACTTCGCGACGTATAACGTGCACAGCGGCGCGATGGAAAGCTACCTGCTTTCGCGGGTGAAGCAAACCGTGCGCTTCGCGAATCTCGGTCGCGAATTCGACTTCGATCCCTGGGAATCGCTGCACACCGAATACTCCTGGAAATACCTGCCGGCGGACGTCGAGGACCTGGCGCGCAGCAACGATTTTCAAACCGTGGGCATGTTCTACGATCAGCGGCGTTATTTTCTGAACGCCCTCTGGCGAATCTGAAAACTCTTGCGCTGCACCGGGGCCGATGCGTGCATCGCCTGTGTCCTCCGAAACCTCAACTTCTTCGGACGCCGGCGAAAACGAAGCGGCGGTTCAGGCGGCGATCGTTCGCGCGGCCCTGAACGGCCCGCTGCAGGAATGCCAGCGTCTGCTTCGCAAGCATCCGGACGCCCGCGAAAGCTTCGCCGTTCAGATCGTGCTGGGCGATGAGAAGGGAGCGCTGGCGGCGCTCGCAAAGGACCCGGCGCTGGCCCGGCGTGCGATCGGAGCGAACGCCCGCGAGCCGATCGCGCTGCTCTGCTTTTCGCTTTATCAAAACGCCGACGGCGAGAGCCATGCGGCGAACGACAACAATAACGGCGAAGACCCGTCCGGCGGAAGTCCGGCCGACTTTGTCGCAATCTTAAATCGGCTGCTGGAATTGGGCGCCGACCCGAACGCTTATCTGTCGAGCGGCGGTTCCGACGACGGCGGGCACGAACATCGTAGCCCGATATTGTTCGGATGCCTGGGGCACGCGTACAATCCGCTTGCGGCTGCGGCGTTGCTGAAAGCCGGCGCGAATGCGAACGACGGCGAATCCCTCTATCACGCCGCCGAAAGAGTCGACGGCGAGGGGCTGCGTCTGCTCTTCGAGAACGGCGCGAAGCTGGTCGGCACGAATGCGCTCAAGCGCAAGCTCGACTTCGATCATTTCGAAAGCTTCCGGCTGCTGCTTTCGCTTGCGCCGGATCTGGCCGAGGCTCTGTCAGAGAACGCCGAGAATGCGCACGAAGCCGGAACGGCCTTCACCCACGCGATCCGGCGCATGCGGGATGAGCGTTATCTGGAAGCGCTGCTGGCGGCCGGCGCCCGCCCGGATGCGCGTTTCGCGGGACACAGTCCCTTCGCCCTGGCCGCCGTGCTCGGCAATCAATCGGCCATGGACTTTCTCAGTGATCGGAATCTGGATACTGAACTCAACCCGACCGAGCAACTTTTGGCGGCAGCCGCTCGCGGCGATGCAGATTCGGTGCGCGCACAGTTACAGACACATCCTGAGCTTCCCGCGCAGCTGGCCCCCTGGGATCGGCTGCTGCATACCGAACTCGCCAAATACGATCGCCGGGCCGCGATTGTCGCGCTGCTTGAAAACGGCCTGTGCGAAATCGACGCTCAAGGCGAATCGCAAATGACGGCTCTGCACCAGGCGGCGTGGTTCGGCTACGCGGACTTGATCGCCGCACTGCTGGAATTCGCGCCGGATCTAAAGTGCAAAAACATGTTCGGCGGCACGGCTCTCGATACGGCGCAGTACGGGTCCCAATTCTGTCGCGAGAACCGGAGCGGTCCCGCCGACTATGATCGCTGTATACGCTTGCTGCGGTCGGCCGCCACGACTTAACGACCGCGTTCGAAGATCGCTTCGTGTACGAGCTGTCCGTTTTGAAAGACCAACAGTTCGACGATCGGCATAGGGCCGCGGGGTTTCTTCGGCTGTTTTTTCCGGGGCGCAGGCGTCTTTGGTTTCGGCGCCTTCGCAGCGGACTGCTGTGTGGTTTTCTGGGCCGCGTTCGTTTGTTTTTGCTTCGCGGGAGGCGCGTCTTTCAGATTCTTCGACGAGTCACCGGCGGTGCTTTTGGGATCGGCGGCGCTGGCGGTCTTCTTCGCAGAAGCTGGCTCTTTTTTCGCCTTTTTCTTCTGGTTCCGCTTCTGGGGTTTGGGTGCGGGCGGCGGATACTCCGTTAAGAAGCTGAGAATAATTTTTGCGTCTTTGGTCAGCCAGCCCAGTCGCAGCGGCCCTTTATTGGCGGGTGGGGCTTTCGCAGCCGCCTGTTGCTTTGCGGGCGGTTTTGTTGAGCCCTGGGTTTTGTTCGTTTGGTTTGCGCTGGCGGCCGGCTTCGTTTGCGGCGCTCCCGTTTCGGCCGCCTGCTTCCCGGCGTTTTTTCGCGCATCCTTTTGGGCCGTGTTCTGCTCTGTTTTTTTACTTTTTTGAGGGGCGGGCGAGCGCGGTTTTGCGCTCTTGGTTTTAGGCTTTGGTTCTTTCGGAGCCCGGACCTTATGTTCGACGGACTTGATCGAATCCACAGCGAACCAGTACTCCCGGCGTACGGTGGCCTCCGTGTCGAGTTTTACTTCGAATGCGGTCGTGTTTTGATCGGCGAAGAAGCGGATTTGGTTTTTGGGCAGGATTTGCAGACTCAAATCCCCGGAGCGCGCTTTCCAGAGGCCGGCCGGCATCTGGTCGCTGGCCGCGTCCACGGTTGCAAACGAAAGCAGGAAGAACGCGCAAACGCATATGCTTCGCACGGGATCGTTCAGGGCGACTGTCGGAAACGGGAGGCGAAAGCGGGTCATTCCCGCACATCTAAGAGCGCTCCGCGAATTTCCTCTACCGTTTTTAACATAAAGTAGGCTGAATTTCCCGGGGCGGTCATCATATGCGCCATCTTTTGCAGCCGCTCGTCGATGAACTCCACCACGCTCAGCTCGATCAGCTCGCCGCTGCGGTTTTTGCGCCGAATCTTTTTCACGCGCGTATTGCGGCGCAGAGTTTCTCTGGCGATGGCGATTACGACTTCTTTGTAGCGGGCCAGATTCGCGTTGCTGGGATGATCCAGCAGCTCCCGTTCGATATCGGGCAACTTGTGCCATAACTCGTGCAGATCGGCGGCGCCGACCGCGCCCGCCGGCAGGATCTCGTCGAGAATCTGCAGAAAAGGTGAGCGCACCGGTTCTACTGCACCGGTCGCCGTCGCGGCCCCGGTGCCACGGGAGCTGGAGCCCGATCCGGAAGCATCCGTCCGGCGGCGCCCTGCGGGCCGCCGTGAAGGAGCGTCGTTTGTAACCCGGACCTGCATCGGATTCTCTATCGGCCGGCGCCCGAAACTCTTGAGAATATTATGTCTCCTGAGACCGCCGCGCCGCCGTTCTGTAATGGCCTCGCCCGTTTGGATCCGTTCGACTGCAAAGTGATTCGCCGGACTGAAACCGTTTGACCGGTGGTATCCACGGCGTCACTTCAGACGGGATGTCCACGCAAGCGCCAACGAATCCGAATCCTTCCGCATCCGATTTCGACTATGATTACGTCGTGATCGGCTCCGGTTTCGGCGGCAGCGTTTCCGCCATGCGGCTGGCGCAGAAAGGCTATCGCGTCCTGGTGCTTGAAGCCGGCCGCCGCTGGCAGGGCCGCGATTTTCCGAAGACCAACCTGAATGTATTTCGATTTCTCTGGGCCCCGGCCGCTTTTTGCTACGGCATCATGCGCATGACCCTCTTGCGCAACGTGTTGATCGTCAGCGGGGCGGGAGTCGGCGGTGGAAGCCTGGTGTACGCGAATACGCTGTACGTTCCGAAAAAGAAATTTTTCGAGCACCACACCGTGCGCAAAATGGGGGGCGAAAAAGCGCTGATGCCGTTCTATCGTCTGGCGGAGCGCATGCTGGGCGTCGTAAAGAACCCGCGCCTCTTCGGTGTCGACGATCATATGCGGGCGACCGCCGCCGAGATGGGCGCCGGCGATTCGTTTACGCCCACGCCGGTCGCCATCTACTTCGGCAAAAAGGGGGCGGCGAATGCTGCCGCCGGGTCCGCAGGAGAAGACCTGCGCGGCGAACCCGAGCGCCATCCCGCCGTGCGCGATCCGTACTTCGGAGGCGAAGGCCCCGATCGCGTTCCGTGTAATTTTTGCGGGGGCTGCATGGTCGGCTGCAAATACAATTCGAAGAACACTCTCGATAAAAACTATCTGTACTTCGCCGAAAAGCTGGGCGCCGAGATTCTGCCGGAGACGAAGGCGACCGCTGTCACCCCGCTGTCCGGCCAGGGCCGGCCCGGCGACGCCGGCTATGTCGTCGACGCGGTTTCGAGTGTGGCGATGTTTTCCGGTCTGCGCAAAAAACACCAGCGCCGCATTCGCGCCCGCGGGGTCGTTTTCGCCGCCGGAGTGCTGGGTTCGGTGAATTTACTGCTCAAGCTCAAATCCCAGGGGCGGCTCGCGGACGTGTCGGATCGCCTGGGCACCATCGTGCGCACGAACAGCGAGTCGATCGTCGGCGTCACTTCGCGTGATCGCGAAGCGGATTTTTCGCGCGGCATTGCGATTACCTCGAGCGTACACCTGGACGAACACACGCACCTGGAACCCGTACGTTATCCCTCCGGCTCCGATTTGATGGGCGGTCTGGCTTCGCTGATGACCGACGGCGGCGGCGCGGTTCCGCGGCCTCTGAAATTTCTCGTGAATGTCGCGCGCCATCCCCTGCATTTTTTGCGCACCGCCTGGCCGCTGGGTTTCGCCAAAAAGTCGATTCTGATTCTGGCGATGCAAACCCTCGATAACAGCATCAACCTGGTCCGCCGTCGTCGTTGGTTCTGGCCCTTCTCGCGGGGACTGACGTCGACTTCCGAAGCCGGTAACGAGATTCCGACTTATATTCCCGAGGCGAACGATTTCGCCCGCCGGCTCGCGAAACGCGTGAACGGCATTCCGCTCAGTTCGTACAATGAGGTGTTGCTGGATGTGCCGACCACCGCTCACATTCTGGGCGGCGCCTGTCTCGGCGAAACGCCGGCGGACGGCGTGATCGACTTAAAGAACGAAGTTCACGGCTATCGCAATCTATATGTTTGCGACGGTTCGATGGTGCCGGCGAATCCAGGCGTGAATCCGAGTTTGACCATCACCGCGCTGAGCGAACACGCCATGTCGAAGATTCCGGCCAATCCCGAAGCCAGTGGAATTCGGCTCTTTGAATTCGAGAAGCTCTGGAAGGTTCAGAAGACCGTAAGCGGCGCTGGAGTCTCCGGAAGCGCTGCGAAAGGCAAGCGTGCGAAAAGCGTTTCCGGCAAACAAAGCGCACGAAAAAAAGCTGCCGGCAAGCGGGCCACGGCTTCGGGCTCACGGGGCTCCGGAAAATCGAAGAAAGCCGCCGGCCGCAGCCGGCGCGCCTGACACGCGATTGCATTCAGTCTCGCGTGTGGTTCGTGGCCGGCGACTCCTGCGATGAAGCGTCCCGGCGAAAGTACGCGGTGTGCGAGTGGTCGTCCACGTAATGACAACTGCGCGCGTTCCGCACGAAGGCTTTCCAGAACGGCAGACGCGCTTCGTTGTAATATTCGCCGAGATGCGGTTTCAGCGCTTCGGTCGCGGCCCGCAGATGATAGTGCGGAATATTGATGAACAGATGGTGCAGTACGTGCGTGCCGATATTGTGATGGACTTCGTTTACGACGCCGTAGTCGCGATCGACGGACGATAGCGCGCCTTTTAGAAAGCTCCACTCTTCGCCGCGATACCAGGGCACGTCCGGATCGGAATGGTGCAGGTAGGTCACCAGGTCCAGCCAGGCGATGAAGACCAGCCACGGGCCTACGTAGTATTGCAGCAGCCGCACAAAGCCGAACTCGTAGGTGAACCATCCCAGGCCGCCCAAAAAGACGAACCACCAGAAGGAACTGGCCAGCACGTCCCATTTTTCCTGGGGCTTAAACAGGCTGCTTTTCGGATGAAAATGCGAACCGTTGTGGCGCGGGCTGCGGCGCCAGAGATAAAACGGGAACAGCCATAACATCAGCGGCGTGAATCTTAAGATCCGAACATAGCCCGGCATCGCCCGAAATTCGCTTTCGGTCATAGGGTACCAGGTCTCTTCGCGATCCGCGTCGCCGTGGACCGTGTGGTGCGTGCGATGGCTGATGCGCCAGCCGTGATAGGGCACCAGCAGCGGCGCATGGCAAATGTGGCCGACGAGCGAGTTCAGTCGACGGCTGCGCGAAAACGAACCGTGGCCGCAGTCGTGACCGACGACAAACAGCGCCCAGAACATCGTTCCCTGCAGGATCGCGTAGATCGGCCAGAACCACCAGGCGTCGATACGGGTCGCCGTCCAGATCAGCGCCGCGACAATGAACCAGTCGAGCGCCATATAATAGAAGGACTTCCACAGCACCGGGCGGAAATAATCGGACGGAATCAGGCTCTTGAGTTCCTGCAGGCGGAAGGGCGGCCGGATCGGGCTGTTTTCGCGCGGGTCCTGCGGGGTAGTCGCGGTTTGAGATCCGCTTTCGAGAATCGTCGTCGTGGCTGACATGGCTGGCATCGGCTCCGTTTGTTCCAGAGAAGGGTTGCCTCGCGGGGCAAAAACCCGGCGAGGGAGACACAAAAAAACTAAAAGCGAACGATCGGTCGTAAAGGCAACCAGAATCGGCCGGCGCGGCCGACGGAGCGCGGGGTGCTCGCTAAAGCCGGCTTTATGTCGCCACCGGCTGCCGTCCTCAAGAGCCGCGGCGTTGTTCGAAGTCCCGACGATAGTCGGGATGGTAGCGCAGAAATTCGGCGTGCAGCTCGGCTGCCGAAAGCTGCCCCGGAGCGTTGGCCTGATCCAGAAAGCCGTAGCTGATCAGCGAGCCGAAGAAGGGCGCGGCAATGCGCGAAATCAATCCGTATTCGCCCATAGCGATCGTGACCAGACCAGGCAATTCGCACTCCCGGGTGAATTCCAGGACGCGCTGTAGATCCGCGGGGCTGTGTGCGAAGACTGCCAGCTTCAGGATATCCGGCTGGAGGCGTTCGGCCTCCGCGACGATTGCGGCGAAGCGTTCGGGTGACGGGGTCTTCGTGAAGTCATGACTCGAGAGAACGACCCGGCGATCGGCGTCCCGGGCGAGTTTCGTCAGCGCGTCGCGCTCGGGGCTTTCGACCTCGACATCGATCGCGTCGACCAACGGAAGCAGCGTTGCAAAAGCGCGGATGCGGCGGCTTTCGAATGTCGTCGGTTCCGGAGTATTCAGAGGGGCGTCTGCAGGGTAGTCGACGCGGATAGTGCCCAGGCGGCCGAAGTTACGCAATCCATCTTCTCGGGCGAGGTATTCCAATAGCGCATCAATGCCGCCGACGAAAGCGTCCGCCCGGAACTCGAGAATGCTGACGCCGCTGGCGCGCAGTCCGGCCAGTTCCTCCGGCGCAAGCGGGCGTTCCACTATGCCGGCGATGCGAGGGACGTTGAGGGCGACAGGACCAAGCTGAATCATTATGCGAATTGTAAGCGTTTAGTTAGGGTCGCGGAATTTCGCGACGGATGATGCGAGCGGTGCGCGCCGGTCGTTTCGCGGCGCGAAGACCGGGTACAAAAAAAGGGGCGATGTTGTCATCGCCCCTTTCGGTTTGTTCCAGAGTATTGTCGCTTATTTGGGAGCGGAAACGATCTGGAAAGTTACGCGGCGCTGCTTTTGATCTTTAGGATCGACGCCGGGCAGCAGTTGGGTATCAGCTACGCCCTTCGTTACCAGCTTGTTCGCGGGAATGCCAGCGCGAACGAGACCGTCGCGGACAGCTTTCGCGCGCCGCTCTGAGTAGTAGTAGTTACCGCGACGTCCGTCGCCGGGTGCGTTGCGGGGACCGATAGCGCAGGTGTGACCGGTAACCTGGATTACGTAGTCATCGCCAACTTGCGAAAGCGCGTTGGAGATTTGCGGTTTAGCGCTGCTGGACCAGCTGGGGAAATCAGCGCCGGTAGCGGTGCTTTTGTATCCGTAGCCTTTGTTACGGGGAGAATAGCTTACAGCCTGCAGAGCACGGTTCGCTACAGCGACGCCGCCGGTTGCAGCCTCGCCGCCACGCTCGGATTTGCCACCGCTTGAACAAGCAGCGAAAACCAGAGAAGCCATAGCCACTACGCCCAGGGCGGCGACTTTTTTAGCAATCTTGTTGAAATTCATACGAGTGAAAACTCCTACTTCCATTGTTATTATCATGCAATCAAAGATCCGAACTCTGTTTTCCGGGCGAATTGGCGCACGGTACTATTGCATGCAGTTTCTTCGAGATTCGATCATCATCGGAATCTGAGCCTGACGGATGACAAAAAAGAATTCTCAGGAATCTGAAAAGGATTTTTTGCGTTCGACGTGGACATTTTCCCGTGTCGATCGTCTCGATGGTATTAGTGTGCTTCGGGCGAATAAGGGGTCAATAATAATTGCAAAAACCTAAAAAAGTGTCAGACGGACATAATCTGCAAGCGAGTCCATCGCCGCAGTACTTTTCCGTAACCGAAGCAGAAGCCGGCCGCCGGGTCGACGCCTGGCTCGCGGAACGTCTGGGCGAAGAGGCCAGCCGGAGTCAGGTGCGGCGCTGGATTGACGGCGGTCACGTGATCGCGCCGGCGGGGGTCGTAACGGCCAACCGTCGGGTGCAGCCTGGCGAAAGTTATGAAGTGCGGCCTCCCGCTCCGCCGCCGGCCGAGCTGGAACCGGTCGACTTGAAACTCAATATCGTTTTCGAAGACGCGGACTGCGCGGTCGTTCACAAGCCGGCCGGCATCGCCGTGCATCCCGGACCGGGCGATCGGCGCGTAACTCTCGCTCACGGAATTCTGCATCACTTCGGTCCGCAAGAGTCGATGCACGAGGATGGAGCGCCCGCCGCCGACCCCCTGCGCCCCGGCATCGTGCATCGCCTGGACCGGGACACCGAAGGACTGCTCTTGCTGGCGAAACATGACCGGGCGCGCCGCCGGTTGATGGAACTCTTTGCCAATCGCGAGGTGCACAAGGAGTACCTGGCCTGTCTAACCGGCAATCTGCCCCGGGAGCGAGGGCGCATTGAGCTGGCTTTGCGGCGGCACCCGCGCGAGCGCACACGCATGCGCGTGGACCCCGCGGGCCGCATGGCGATTACGGAATTTGAAATCGAAAGAGTCTGGAGCGGTCGTCGCGGGCGAAAATTCTTTCGCGTACACCTCGAGCTGCTGACCGGCCGGACTCATCAGATTCGCGTGCATATGGCGCATCTCGGAGCGCCGGTCGTCGGCGATTCGGTCTACTCCCGGACGGCCGCCGAGTTTCGTCGCTTCGGCATGTTGCTCTTCGCCCGGCGGCTGGCTTTCGTACAGCCTTTCACGGGGCAGGCCGTCGATCTTGAGCTGCCGGTTCCGGAGCGCTTCGCGGAGTTCGAAGCGGCGGGCGAAAGACTCTAAATGCTTCGCCTTTCGTGGGCTGAGTTCGTATCGTAACGCATGTCTTTTGAACCTGTAGTCGCTCAAAAATCCCCGTACGTAACCGAAGAGGAAGCCGGCAAAAAGCGCGCCTGGTGCTCGTGCGGGCTTTCCGCCAAACAGCCGTACTGCGACGGCGCCCACGCACGCGAAAGTACGGGCATGAATCCGATGGTCGTAACCTGCGAGACTTCCGGCGAGATTCCATGGTGCGGATGCAAGCAGACCAAAACGCCGCCCTACTGCGACGGCAGCCACAACGACCTGGATTGAAGCGGGATTCGAAAAGCCGTATCAAATCTGCAACACTCGTGTCCAATTTGATACGGTCGCCCGGCCGCGAGACCTGAAAATTCGCTAATTTTGCCTGTTTTGTCGAATCATCGTTCCGTGGTGGGCTCCGATCAGAAGCAGGCGGATCGGCGGGTACACGCCGATTACGCTGCAGGTTCTTTTTTTAGTCCCGGGTGGCACCAGTCGCTGCACCTGGTACGGTAGTTGCTTTATCCCTGTGTAAGGATTTGCAATTACTTGTATGAATCATATGCAGCTTGATCTGAATTCCGGGGTGGCCCCCGCAGGAGCTCCTGCAGCGCAGGCCCGGCGAACCATCAAATCGGAAACCACCGTCTCCGGTGTCGGTGTCCATTCCGGCGAAACTGTCCATCTGAAACTCAGCCCGGCTCCGGCCGGAACCGGCCTCATCGTCCGGTCTCCCCGGCGGGAAGACGGTGAAATCGAAATCTCTCCCTATAGCGTGGTCAATACCCTGAACGCGGTGACCCTTTCGAACGGCACCTGGCAGGTCCAGACCGTGGAGCATCTGCTGGCGGCGCTGGCGACCGTACAAATTACGGATCTGTACATCGAGCTGGATTCCTTCGAAATGCCGATTATGGACGGCTCCAGCGCCGAATTCTATGCGGCGGTCGTATCAGCCGGCGTAACCGAGCTGGACCAGACCATTGAGCCGATTCGACTGACGAACGCCGTATGGGTGGTCGAAGGCGATAAGTACCTGGTGGCTCTGCCGCACGACGGTCTGCGCGTATCTTACCATATAGACTATCAGCATCCGCTGCTCTCCGGTAAGAGCCTGACCATCGATCTGGACGCTCAAATTCTGGCGGAAGAGATTCTGCCCGCGCGGACTTTCGGTTTCTTGCGCGATGTCGATCATCTGAAATCCAAAGGCCTCATCAAAGGCGCTTCCCTCGACAACGCCGTCGTCCTCACCGAGGATCACTACCTCAATGAGGAACTGCGTTTTCCCGAAGAATGCATTCGCCACAAGGTGCTCGACCTGATCGGCGATATGTATCTGCTGGGGCGCCCCATTCAGGCGCATTTCATTGCATCCAAAGCGGGCCACGGTCTCGACGTGGCTCTGGCGCGCCGCATCATGACTCAGGTTTCGGTCGACGAACTGGCTCGCAAGCGGGCCTCCGCGGTTCCTGCCGCTCCGGTCGCCGTAGCCACTTGAGCCCGGCCCGCTTCGCAGTCCGAAGCGGCGCTTTCCTGACAGTTCGATATTATTCTGGTGCGGGCGTGACGCTCGGGTGCAACACTGCACCCGCGGTGCCTCGTCGGAATGAAAATAAATTCAGTTTGACAACCGGTCTTTGCCGACCATAGTACCAGTGCGCCCGGTCGTTGGCTGTATGCAACGCAGGGCTCGCGTACCTCCGCCCCTGAGCCTGTTTTTTTCAACAGCCTCCACAGCATCGAGGGCGGTGAGGGGGGTCTGTGGAAGCATTCAGCGAGTTTCTGCAAGCATCGAATATCTACTTTAACTTCTTTTCTTTCGCCAATCTACTGGCATTCGTATTCACCTTTTTCCTGGGCGTGTTCATGGTCACTCTGCCGAACCGCTCGAAGAGTACGAACCAGCTGGGATTCGCGTTCCTGTCGCTTTCGCCCTTCAATCTGGCTTTCGTTTTCGCGCATTCGTACTACGGACCGGAGGCGGCCTTTCACCGGTGGGTGACCGTCGGCATGATTCTGGTGCCCTTCATTCACTTCACGCAGTGGATCCTTAAATACCCGCAGAACGACTACCGCCGTACAGGCTGGGTCTTCGCCGGGGTCCAGTATTTCATCCTGCTGGTGGCTTTCGTCCTGTTCTTGATTATCACTCAGACTTCGGGCATCACCTTTTCTTTCACCGGGCACCACTGGGATTTCAAAGCCGACCAGTTCAGCAAATTTTTCGGCGGCGTGATTCTACTGTACCTGTTCGTCGTGCCGGCTGTCGGGGCCTGGCGCTGCACGACTGTCGAGAACCGGGGGGAGCGCTGGACGATCATCGGGATCGTGGGCGGGATTCTGATCGCGTCGATCATTCCGGCGGCGCTGAATGTTCTCAGTCGCGATGGCGCGCTGCCCCGGGGCGTATTTGTAACCACCTTCGTGATCTTTACGGTCGTCGGCTATTTTCTGATCGCGATTCTGTACATCAATCGCACCTCCGATCGCACGACCTTCATGGTGAAGATCGTCGGTATTTCGCTGGTATCGTTTTTGTTAATGATCCAGGCGATCAGTTTGATTACGCTCGAAGACCGCGAGCGCGAATACGACGCGCTGCGCGTCGAATTTTCCGAGCGCGTTTTAGAGAACGGCAAACGCAACGAAGACATTGAATATATCGTAAAATACTCGGTCAATTCCGGAGAAATTCAGAAGCAGTACATGAGTCGCGACTACGATCTCGACCTGGAAGCGCATCGAGAGGATCTGGCCAACTCCGCGATTTACGAAGATCTCGTGCGCCTTGAAGACGTCGGGTACGGCGAGCAGGTTGAGGCGTATTTGAGCGGGGATCGGCTGCATCCGTACTTCGCCGGCTATAAAACGGCGATCCTGAATTTCGTGGAAAGCACTGAGCTGGAAGACGACGATCTCGCGTTGGAGATGCGCGATTTTCTGAGCTCCCTGAATACGACGACGCGGGTCAACACGATCAAAATCGCCGCGTTAAAAGACCAGGGCTTCCGGGGCCGGCTCATGAAATATCTGGACGGCGCCGGCGACGACTTCAAACCCTTCGCCGATCAAATCGAACGCTTCGCCCGCGCAAACGGCGATATGAGCGGTCCCGAGCTGAAGCGCGACGTTCTGCGTTATCTGGCTCCGATGAAATCGGAATGGAGCCGCCACTTTCGGAAAACCAAAAACGAAACCGCCGAGAACTACAATCACTTCACGGCCTTTACGCACTACGACGTCGAGCAGCAGACTGTGTACGAAGTCGGCTATTCGTACATCAACTATCGCAAATATATTCACAGCTCCGCTTTCCAGCAGAAGATCATTCTCTTCGTGGTACTGGTCGTGCTGCTGGTAATCTTTCCGCTCTTTTTTCGCGGAAGTTTGATTAATCCGCTGAACAATCTGCTTTCCGGGGTTACGAAAGTAAACGACGGCGATCTGTCGGTACAGGTTCCGATCAAAGTTCAGGACGAGATCGGCTTTCTGGCGGGGTCGTTCAACGCGATGGTTGTTTCGATTCGCCAGGCCCAGGCCGAGCTGAAAGACTACGCGAATAATCTCGAAGAGAAAGTCGAAGCACGCACCGCCGAGTTGAATCAGACGCTCCAGGAAGTTCATGCGCTCAAGATCCAGCAGGACGGCGACTATTACCTGACTTCGCTCTTACAGAAGCCGCTCAACTACAACGCGAACAAATCCGAGCGGATCAAGACGTCGTTTTATCTTGAGCAGAAGAAGCGCTTCGAATTCCGTAACAAACCCGGCGATCTGGGGGGCGACTGTTGCGTTACCGGAAATCTGCGGCTCGGCGCCGACCACGATTTCCGGCGTTATATCGTAGCGGCCAACGGCGACGCGATGGGTAAGTCCATGCAGGGCGCCGGCGGCAGTCTGGTAATGGGCGTCGTGATGAATTCGATTCTCGCGCGTTCGGCCCGGAACAATCGGGTCATGAACGTGACGCCGGAGCAGTGGCTGACCGACGTCTACGAAGAGATGCACGGGGTCTTCCAGGCCTTCAACGGCTCGATGGTGATTTCGGCGGTCGTCGCCGTGATCGACGAGGAAACCGGAGACACCTGGTACTTCAACGCCGAGCATCCGTTCTCCGTATTGTACCGCAACGGCAAGGCGTCATTCGTCGAAGAGGAGCTGCAACTACGCAAGATCGGTCTGGAGTCCGAGCTGCCCTTCGCCGTGCACTATTTTAAGATGGAGCCGAACGACGTGCTCGTGCTGGGTTCCGACGGTCGCGATGACGTGGATATGACGCCGGATGATCCCGTGCGCACCATCAACGAAGACGAGTACCTCTTTCTCAAACGCGTCGAAGAAAGCGACGGCCATCTCGAACCGATGGTCGAGGCGATCAAAAACACCGGCGTCATCACCGACGACCTTTCGCTTCTGCGCATCGAATTTCACGCGGAGGTGCCCGCAAGAAAAACAGGCGGCGCCCCCGCCGGCGGCCAGGCGCGTCCGGCGCCCATCGATATCGATCTCTACGATGAGTCCGAGCTGGACGCCGCCGTGGCCACCAGCAGCACCGAAGCTCTGTCGGGCGATCCCGCGGACGCCGGACCCGGGACCGGCGAAACTATCGAAGAACGCAGCGAAGACTTCGATCGGCTTTTTCAGGACGGCCGGCGTCTGGCCCGGGACGGGAAGCACGAAGAAGCGCTGTCGAAACTGACCCAGGCCTATACTTTACGCAGCGACGTGCCGGCTCTGAATAAGATTCTGGCCGTGTTGACGTTCAAAGAGCGCGATTACGAGAAAGCGATCGAAATTTTGAATCAGTATCTCCAGCACGATCCGGCGATTGTCGACTTCTGGCTGTACCTTTCTATTTCGCACAAGCGCACCGGGGATTACAATCGAGCCCTGGACGCCGGCAATCGCGTGCTGGACATCAATCCAGATCGCGTGATCAATCTGATCAACCTGGCGGATATCCATCAGAAGCTGGGCAATGCGGCCGAAGCCAGGGATTTTCTGGATCGCGCTCTGGCGCTGGACCCGCAAAATCGCCAGGCGCGCAGTCTCCAGTCGTCGATCAGCGGCTGAGCAGGCGCGGCGCGGAATCAATAGTTTATGAATCAAATTGTGCGCTTCGAACATCTCTATGAGCGGATCCAGCAAATTGATCGCGACATCGCCGAGCTGAAACGGCTCAAAGCCCGGGTTCCGGAGGGCCGCGATTTTACAGCGCCGCTGCAGATCGCCTTCGATAAACAGATCAACGATCTCTTAAACGAAAAGATCGCGTACGAAGATCTGGAAATCGAAAGCCCGCCGGAAGATCTGCTGCACCAGATCTTCCAGGCGGATATGGTCACGGCCTCGCAAATTCGCGGCGCCGCGCCCGCCGTCGCGCCTTCGATAAAGGATCTGTCCGCCGCGGACAAAAAGCTCATGTCCTTTATCCGCGAAATGCCCAAAGTCGAGCTGCATCTTCACATGGAAGCCTGCATCTCCAAAGAGACGCTGGCCGGCATGTTCGAAAAGAACAAGATCGACTACAGCATGGACGAACTGGAAAAGAAATACCAGTTCAGCGATCTCAAAGGTTTCATCGAACTCTTTCTGTTTATCCTCGACGCGATAAAAACTCCCGACGACTTCGAGCTGATCTTTAATAACCTGCGCAGCTATATGGAGGCGAATACCATTCGCTACGCCGAAGTCTTTCTCGCGCCTTCGCGCATGATTCAAAACGGCCTGGATTTCAACGAAATCGCGCAGACCCTCGACCGCGTTTCGAAGGAGTGCGTCCGCTCCGGCGGGCCCGAAGTGAAATTCCTGATCGACGTTTCGCGGACCTTCGGCGCAGACAACGCGAGCAAGAATCTGCAGCGCATTATCGCCGCGAAAGCGGACAATATCATCGGCATCGGTCTCGGGGGCGCGGAGCTCATGGGCCCCGCGCGGCTCTTCGGCGACGTCTTCGCCCAGGCCCGCGCTCATGGACTGCGGGCGGTCGCGCATGCCGGCGAAGACGACGGCCCCTGGTCCGTGCGCGATTCCGTTGAAATCCTCAAAGCCGAACGGGTCGGCCACGCGACCTCCGCCATCCAGGATCCGACGCTGGTCGAGCTCATGAAAGAAAAAGAGGTGCCGATCGAAATCTGCATCACCTCGAATTTGTTTACGGGCAAGTATGTGCGCGAGCCCCAGGACCATCCTCTGCGCCGCTATTATGACGAAGGTCTGGTCTGCACGATCAATACCGACGACCCCGAGATCTTTCACGTCGACCTGACCGACGAATATTTCAAGTGCTACAAGCACCTGGACTTCACAGTCAGCGAGCTGGTCGATTTAAACCGGCAGAGCGTGTACTCATCGTTCATGAGCAACCCCGCGCGATTGTGGAAAGGCTATAACAAAGAGATCCAGCTCCTGCGCGAAAAATACAAGTTGTGAAATTTTTGAAGTTCCGGATCGCGATGCGGCCGTCGGCGGTTTGCCTCTGCTGGTACTTCGGTGCGGGGCTGCTGGCCCTCCAGTTAGTCTACTACGTCGTTCGCGCGGTTCGCGGCGGCGAGCCTTAGCCGCTCAGTACCTCTGCGGCAAGCAGGGATAGAGCACGACCACCCGGCAGCGGCCTGGCGCGTCGTAAAAATGGTTCCGAATCACGGAGCGATTCAGGCACTCCTGCCAGCCGCCGCTGCCGCCCATCGAAAGGCGGAGATCCCATTCGCTCTGGGCCTGGCGGTCGCGCCGGGTCAGGCTGAGCCATTTTGTATGGCTGTGCACGAGAGCCCGCTCCCGACACTGCTTTCTTCTTTCGCGCAGGGACAGGAATTGCACAGTGGCCTTCGAGTCTCTGGAGCCGGCCTGCTGCTGTTGATGAGCGGGGGCCGGCACGAGCTGGCGCACGGGCGGCAGGTCCGCCTCGCCCTGGATCTGTACATAAGATCCGGTGAAATAATAGTCCTGAGAAATCAGTTCCGGAGCGATGACCGGCGGTCCCAGCCAGGCACAGGCTGTCAGGGCCGGCCAGGCGCCTGGTAGAACGATGGCAATAGCAACGCGCAGCAATAAGCCCGGTCGGTTCCGCCGGCCAGTGATCGAGGTGCGGCGGACGCGGTCGGACGCAGGCCGCCGCGGATCATTGGTCGCATTCGCAAAGCTGGTACTGTGTCTGGGGAGCGCTGTGTTCCTCACGATGCCTCTGGCCGCGCGCGGCTCGGGGATGCTGATCCTGCCCTTTCAGGTCGAAGGCCAACCAGCACGCGCCGGATTCGCTTCCCGTGCAGGAATTCCGGATCGGCTCCAGGAGGCCAGTCACTTTCTGCTGCACACCGCCCGGGACGGAAATCTGATTTCTATAGCGGAGGCCCGGGCCGCCGCTCGCCGGGCCGAATGGCGGAGCGGACAGCCGCTGAACGCAACGCGGGCCGGGAGGCTTTGTTCGGAAGCCCGCGCGGACTATCTGCTGGCGGGCAGCGCTCGCTTTCTGGCCGGGGGGCGCATTCTCTTGAGCGCCACGACTCATATCTGTCGCACAGGCAAGAGCGTTCCGGGCGTGCGCGAAAGTACGAACAGCCGCGAATTTCAGCAGGCCATGCGGCGGGTTTTAGTGCGTGCGACGCCGTTCTGGCAGCCGCGGGTAGCGCCCGGCCTGATTGCGGGAGGTGGCGGCGCGATTGATCTGGCGATCGTTCTGGATCATTCGGGATCGATGATCGAAGATCTGCCGCTGATTTTGCGCGCGCTAACGGCGGTCCGCCAGTCATTGCCGCGGGGAAGTCGTCTGGGCATTGTAACGGTGGGAGCGGGAGATCGTCTGGACGTGATTCCATTTACCGATCAATGGCAGAGCGCGCTCGCCGCCGCGCGCGAAAAGACGGCGCGGGGCGAAGTCAGCCTGGCCGGCGTCGAGCGGGCGCTGGGAATCGTGCACAGCTATCGCGAGTGGAAGGGCGCGCGTAAGATAATGGTCTTTTCCGACGCGCGCATCGGCAGCCGCCGCAGCGGTCTGGAAAGCTACCTGCGCCGCTTGAAATCCGCGGGCGCGGATGTGCGCCTGTTTTGTTTATTGAACCAGCAGTACGAAGATCGCGCGGAGTGGCGGCGCATGGCGCGCTCGCTCGGGCTCGCGGACCCGGCGGTCGTGTACGGACGCGAAGCCGGCTTTATTGATCAGCCATCCCAGTTCATTCTCATGGACGGTCCGCGCTTCTTTCTCAGTCGCCGCGATTTGCGCGGCAGTATTTTGCGCGGCCAGGTGCCGGCGGACGTTCTGCGTCCGGTCGAGACCATTCACTTCGAGCGTGGCGAATTGAATCTGAGCGATTTGCCCGGAGCCCTGGCGCGAAAAAACGGAACGCGGCTGAATTACCTCGGGCCGATCGTATCGGGGCTCGAGTCCGCTGTCGCGGCAGGCGCGAGGGCCGGAACGCCGGGTTCCTACGATCCCGGTGCGGCGCGCGTACTGGTCAAAAACGCGGGGCTTTCGTTCTGGATTCAGGTCGCCGACCGCGGGATTCTCGCGCAGATGCGCAGGAGCGTCGGCGAAACGATGTATGTGGGCCTGCACCTGAGCCCGGCTTCCGGTACCGGGGAAAAGCTTGTAAATCTGTCCAGGCCTGTTTATATTAGGAGTCAGGGCGAAGTGCCGCGGCTGTTTATCAACACCTGGGCGGCGCTCGCGAAACGTTCCGAGCGCGATCTGGTGCGCGAAGACGTGCACTTCCTCCTGCTGCAAATTCTGGAAATCGATGACGGACGAAGCTCTCAAGACATCCGGCGCTGACGCTTCGCGCGATTCTGAAGGCGCCCGCGATACGGCGGGCGGCGACGACGCGAGGTTACCTGTGCTTGCGGAAACCGCCGGCGAATTGCCGACCCTGGCGGCCGGTCTCGTTCATGAAGTCAAGAATCCCCTGGCCGCGATTCATATGCATTTGCAATTGCTGGAGGGGTACGTCGGCGACATCAACGACGACGAGCTGCGCGACAGGATCGCCGGCAAAGTGGGCATTATCAAAAACGAAATTCTGGGCTTGAATCGCACCCTGCATAATTTCCTGTCGCTGATCCGTCCGGGGGTCGGCGAAAAAGAAGTCAGCTCGGATCTCAATCGTCTGGTCCGCGAAGTGGTGGAGCTGCTGGAGCCGCAGGCTCTACGCGAAGGCATCGATCTGCAATTCGAGCCGGGCGAACTCGAAACCCGTCGGACCATCGACGCTTCGTTCGTAAAACAGATCGTGTTGAATCTGATTCTGAACTCGATCCAGGCCTTTCAGGCATCAGCCGGACCGGTGACCGACGACCGGGCGATCCAGGTGACGACGGGCGAACGCAAGACCTATCCTTTCGTTGGAATCGCCGACAATGGGCCGGGCATTCCGGAAGAAGTGCAGGAGCGTATTTTTGATCCGTTTTTTACGACCAAACGCGGCAAGGGCAGCGGCCTGGGATTGACGCTCGTACGCAAGATGGTCCAGGAACTGGGCGGCTATGTCGAGCTGAACAGCAGTCCCGGCGAAGGCACTCGCTTTCTCGTAGTTTTCGGCGGCCCGGGCGGTCCCGCCGGTTCCTCAGGAGCGAAAGAGCTTGAGGCCACAGGGGCCTGAGCTTTTTTGATAATTCTGGCGAGTATATGGCGAGTTTTCTCGTAATCGAAGACAACGACGCCCAGCGCGCGGCGCTGGAAGAATATCTAAACGGCCTTTCGACGTCGAAGACGCCGCACACGGTGTACGTCGCGCCGGACGGCGAGCTGGCCCACGCCGTCTTAAAAGAACGGCCCGTAGACGTGATCATCAGCGATCTGATGCTGCCGGACACCACCGGCATCGACATTGTGAAACGGGTTCGCGAAACCGCCCCCGACACGCCGTTTCTGATTTTAACCGGACAGCCTTCGATCGAAACCGCGATCGAAGCCATCCGCGCGGGAGCCACCGACTATCTGATCAAGCCGGTCGACTTCACCCTGTTACGCAATAAGGTCGAAGGCTTTCTCGAAAACGCCGCGCTGAAAGCGGAGAACCGTCAGCTGCGGGCGCGTATCTCGGAAACCTTTCGCGCGGACAATATCATCGGCAACTCCAGCGCCATTCGCGAAGTGCTGGAGAAACTCAAGCAGATCGCGCCGGCCGACGTGACTGTGTTGATCGAAGGCGAAAGCGGCACCGGCAAAGAATTGATCGCGAATCTAATTCACGAAAACTCTTCGCGCAGCGATAAGCCGTTTATCAAAGTCAATTGCGGCGCGCTGACGAAATCCATTCTCGAATCGGAGCTTTTCGGCGCGATGAAAGGATCGTATACGGGTGCCGACAAAGATCGTCCCGGATATTTCGAAGCGGCGGACGGCGGTACGATCTTCCTCGATGAAATCGGCGAAATGGATCCCGAAAGCCAGGTGCGATTGTTGCGGGTCTTAGAAGAGCGCGAAGTCACGCGTATCGGTTCGACGAAGGCGATTCCCGTCGACGTACGCATCATCACCGCCACTAATAAGAACCTGCTGGAAGAAGCCGATCGCGGAAATTTTCGCGAAGATCTGTACTATCGTCTGGCGGTAATCAAATTATTTCTGCCGCCGCTGCGCGAACGCGCGACCGACATTCCGCTGTTGTTTAACCATTTCGTAACACAGTTTAACGATCGCTACGGCAAGTCCGTGACGAAGCTCGCTCCCGAGTTGTTATCGTTCTTCGAAGCATACGACTGGCCCGGTAATATCCGCGAGTTTCGCAATATTCTCGAAGGCATGGTCGTACTCGCCACCGACGATATTCTCCAGAAAAGCGATCTTTCCCCTGAATTGCAGAGCGCTCCGCGTCGCCAGAACGACCGCAAGCTCGCCGACAGCGTCATCGCCGGCATTTCTTTCGACGCGTACGAAAAAGCGATTATCGAGCGAAATCTCAAAATGAATCATGGCAATCGCGAGAAGACGGCGCAGATTCTGGGCATATCCGAACGGACCTTATATCGCAAGATCAAAGAATACGAAATTTAGAATTGCGCGAATGGCGCTCGCCTGATAGATTAGCAGGACGCCATAAGCGGGTGGGGAGACGACGAAGTATTATGCGCACGATTTTTATTCTACAGGTCCTGATATTGTTGATCCTGAGCTATTCCGCCGCATGCAGCAGCGGCGACACCCGCGAAGGCGGCGAGGAAATGAATAAAGAACAGCCCGCCGAAGAATCCGGTTCCGACGCCGGAAGTGCGGGCGAAGCGGGCGAACGTGCCGGATCTTCCGACACCGGGTGCATTGTGGGAAACTGCGAAGAAGGTCAGGGAACTTATGTCTGGCCGGGCGGCAGCAAGTACGTCGGCCAGTTCAAGAAAGGCCTGCGCAACGGTACGGGAACCTATTCCTGGCCGAGCGGCAGCCAGTACGTGGGCGAGTATCTCGACGGCCTGCGTCATGGTAAGGGCGCCTACACCTGGTCTGACGGCCACAACTACGTCGGTGAATTTCAAAGCGATACCAAACACGGCCCGGGCGTCTATACCTGGCCCGACGGAACGGTCTTCGAAGGCGTCTGGGAAAACGATACGCGCGGCGAAGGCCAGTTCAGTAAACTGCCGGGCAGCTGATCACCGATCGCAGGCGAAGGTCGTGCTGCAGTCCGCATCGGGCATTGTTCTGAACCGCAGAAACGTCGGCGAAGCGGACGCGATCGCGGGAGTGCTCTTCGAATCGGGCGTGACGCGTGACGTTCGCAGTCACGGCGTACGCAAGTCCCGTTCGCGCAGCAATCTCCTGTTTGAGCCGGGTAGTCTGGTGCGCCTCACCTATTATGAAAGCGAAGAACGTCCCGGCGTTTCCCCGGACTCGCGAATCTTCGCTTCGCTGAAAGAAGGCCACGTCGTCGAGCGTTTCGGCGCGCTGAAAGATTCGGGATATGAAGGATTGCTGGTGCTTTCGTACTTCCTGGAGCTGGCGAGCTTCGGTTCGCGAGCGGGCGACGCGCCGGAACTCTTTCTTCTATTAAAAGGCACTCTCGAAGAGCTTACAAACCCGCTGTCGCCGGAGCTCGCTCCGCTTGAAAACGCGGAACTGAAATCCTTTCGTTTTACGCTGCTGTCGATTTTCTTTAAGGTGCGTGTGCTGAAGATCCTGGGCCTGGTCGGCGACGCGAGGTCATGCGCGGAATGCGGGCGCGAACTGGGCGAGCTGGCGTTCTGGAACGTGCCCGAGGTCTTTTTCTCCTGTGACGGCTGTGCGCCGGACGCGGGCGCTGCGGACGCCTACTCGGCCCGGATGGTTGCTGCGGCGGCGAGCATGCGCTATTCGAAATTCGCGGAGTATCTGGCGGGCTGGCGATCCGGGGCGCAGTCTGCTGAAGCTGGAGCCGCGCGGGAGATTCGAGACGGTCTGCCTCCCTGGGTCAGCCATACCGAAGAACGCTTGCTGCAGTGTATGGAGCATTATCAGGGCGGGCCGCTGCGGGCCGCCACGCAGCTGCGCGAACAGCTGCGGCTGTCCTGAGAATCTTCAGCTGCATGAAATAGTTTATGAAATCGATTTTGCAAAAGATGGCGACCGTCTCGATGCTGGTGGCACTGGGCGCGCTGGCGGTGGCGGCGCTGATTTTCGCCAGCGCGCCGCAGTTGATCGCGCCCTTGTCCGATGCCTTGCGCATGCATCGCGACCAGGATCTGAAGACTCTCGAGACCTTCTCCGGTCAGATTCTGCGATCGCCTCCCGGCCCTGTGAAATCGAGCGAATAAAACGCGGGCCCGGGCGCTGCGGCCGCCGCCGCGAACAGCGCATCGCAAAAGAATCCGCCGCCGGGCGCCGAAAGCCCTCCAGCCGCCGGCGAAAAATAGTTGCGAATTCGCGAAAACGCGTCAGAATACTCGCATGGATCTGGCGAAACTGAATCCGATTGAGCTGGCGATTCCGTTTTTCATTTTTCTGATTTTCATCGAGTTGATTGTATCGCGCTTCGCATCGATCTCTGCGCGCTTACGCGGAACCGACGACGGCCGGCCGCTCTATCGTATGAACGATTCGATCGTCGCGCTTTCGACCGCGCTGATCTTTTCGATTACGGGCGTGGCCATCGCCGCCGCGTCGATCTGGTGGTACGCGAAGCTCGCGGCGAACTGGTCGCTGCCCGTTCTTCTCGGCGGAACGGGTCTGGACCTGAACGGGGCCGCGTGGTGGCAATGGCTGCTGGTGTTGCTGGCGGTCGATTTTCTCTATTACTGGTTTCATCGCGCCTGTCACGAAAACCGATTCCTGTGGGCCTGCCACGTTACGCACCACTCCGGCGAAGAATTCAACCTCACGACGGCCCTGCGCCAGTGCAGCTTTCAGCGTATCTTCGAGTACATGTTCATGGCGCCGCTGGCTCTGGCCGGCGTCCCCTGGCAGATGATGTTTATCTGCCACGGAGCGGTGAAGATCTATCAATTCTGGGTGCACACCCGCCTGATTGGTAAGCTGGGGTTTCTCGAATTCATTTTGCTTACGCCGTCGCATCATCGCGTACACCACGGCCGTGATCCGCGCTACCTCGACAAAAATCACGGCGGCATACTGGTTCTCTGGGATCGGCTTTTCGGAAGTTACGCCGAAGAGATCGAGGAACCCAATTACGGCCTGGTCAAACCGCTGCGCAGCTTCGATCCGCTGCACGCCAATATTCACGAGTATGCGGGTATCTTCGCCGACATGCGCCGCACCCGGGGGTTCTGGAACCGGCTGCAAATTTTGTTGCGCTCGCCGGGGTGGCGACCCGCCGATCTGGGCGGTCCGCGGGTCGCGTCACCAGTTCCGCAAGATTACGAAAAATACGATCCGCAGATCGGCGGGCCGTTGAAGCTCTACGTGTGGGTGCAGTTTCTGGCGCTGCTTGCCGGCAGCCTGATCTTTTTGAAAATCGCGAAGTCCGCTCCGGGTATGCCCGCGTGGCCGCTGTGGCTGATAGTCGCCGGAGGCGCGTACCTGGTCGCGGGTTTCGCCAGCATCGGCATGGCTCTTGCGGCCCGCGAGAATCCCGCCTGGGCCGGCGTCGAAGCTCTGCGCTGGCTGCTCACGGCGACCGCGGCGGCGTTGCTGGCGTACGCCGGCTATTGGAGCGAGCTGGCGGCGCTAATCGTCGCTGCATTCGCGCTGGGATCGCTGGTCTGGGTGCGGCTCGTTTTTTCTTTTTATTCCAATTATTCCAGGGGCGCTTCGTTTGACCCCCAGACGCCGGCTGTGAACAGGGTTTCATAATCCTGTTATGCTGAAAAACCGTGTGCGGTCCGCGATCGAAGCGGCCATTGATAATGCAACCGGGCTGCATCTCGGTCCCCGTCCCGAGCGTCCCGAAATTCGCGTGGAGTACGCGCGCGACGAAAAATTCGGCGACTACGCCTGTACCATCGCCATGGATCGCAATTTTCGCGATCTATATGCCGCCGATCATCCGGAGTTCAAGAACCCGCGCAATTTCGCAAGCGCGCTGGCGGAGGCCTTGAAAGCCCATTCGGAAAGCAGCGCGATTTTCGCATCCGTGGAAATCGCCGGACCGGGCTTTTTGAATCTCACGCTTTCGTCAGAAATTCTGTTTGAGTACGCGCGCAAGGCCGCCGTCGAGACTGAAGCCTACGGCCGAAGTTCTCAGAAAAATCCCCGCAAGATTTTATTCGAATTCGTATCCGCGAACCCCACCGGTCCGTTGAACGTCGTCTCCGCGCGCGCGGCGGCGCTGGGCGATTCCTGCTGCCGGTTGCTGGCGGCCTGCGGCGAAGAGGTCACGGCCGAGTACTACGTAAACGACTACGGCAATCAGGTGAACCTGCTCGGCGAAAGTTGTTTCCTGCGTTATTTGGAATCCGAAGGCGTGCCCGTAAAATTCTTCGAGAAAAGCGAAGGCGATTCGGAGGGAGCCTATCCGGATGCGCCGGCTCTACCGTATCCTTCCGGCGGTTATCACGGCGAGTACATCAAAGACGTCGTTGCGGCGGTGGTTGCAAACGACGCGGCGCTCAAGCCGTCGCCGGAACTTATGGCGGTGTTGCGCGAGCTCGCCGGCCGCGCCGACGTGCCTGAAGATTTTTTGCATAGCGACGAGCGCCTGAGCGAATTGATCGAATTGTGCGGACGCTTCGGTCGAGCGGCCATCGGATATTTTCTGGCCACGCAGCAGGCGGACCTCGAACAGTTTCGCGTGCACTTCGAGAATTTCTTTCGCGAAAGCACTCTGCACGAATCGGGGGCGGTGCTCGCCGCCCGGGATCGTCTCGGCGAACACGTCTATCAATCGGACGACGCGAAAGTGTTTTTTCGCAGCACCGATTTCGGCGACGACAAAGACCGCGTGATCGTGCGCGACGACGGCCGGCCGACGTACCTGCTCGCCGATATCGCTTATCATCACACCAAGATCGAACGCGGGTATTCGCATATATTCAATATCTGGGGCCCCGACCATCACGGCTATATCGCGCGGCTTTCGGGCGCAATGCGCGCCATGAATTTTCCCGAAGAAGATTTCCGCGTACTGATCGCCCAGCAGGTAAAGCTCCTCGAGAACAAGCAGCCGATCAAAATGAGCAAGCGCGCGGGGCAGATCATTTCGATGGCCGAGCTGATGCAGGATATTCCGATCGACGTTTCGCGTTATTTTTTCGTGATGCGCACCTTCGATTCGCATCTGGACTTCGACCTGGCCGAGGCCCGGGATCAATCCGACAAGAATCCCTACTACTACGTAGCCTACGCTCACGCGCGCATTCGTTCGATTTTTCGCGAAACCGAATCGCGGGGCCTGGCCGCGCTACCGGCCGCGGCTCCCGGGGCAGACGCTGCAGCCGACGGGGCCTGGTCCGCGGCGACGCAAACCGAACTCACGCCCGAACGCCGTCGGTTGCTTCTGAACTGCGCTCGCTTTACGGAAGAAGTACGGGACGCCGGCCTGGCGATGGAACCGCATCGTATGACGACCTATTTGTACGCGCTGGCGACCGCGCTCTCGCAGTTCTACGGCCAGAAGGAGAACAAAGTCATCGACCAGACTCCGGAAGGCGCGGCGGTGCTGCTCGCCATCCTGGCTGCGGTCGGAGTTTGTTTGAAAAACGGACTTGCGCTTCTCGGGATGAACGCTCCTGATCGCATGGAGCGTAGCGCGGACGATACCGAATCCGCCCGGGATTGACCGCCGGCGCCCACCGTTGCGGTCTTCGGCCGGCCCGTCCCACTCGGGCGGCCGCCTTCTAAATTAGAAAGCATGCGTGCGATTGCCCTTATGACCCGCCATCTCTCGCTTTTGTCTGTAGCCTTCGCGCTGTCTGTCCTGCAGTGTCGGGACGCGTTGACCGAGGCCGGTGAATTTCCGACCGACTACCGCTATGAAATCGTGCGAAGCTACCCGCACGATCGCGCTGCGTTCACCCAGGGGCTCGTATTCGCCCGGGAAGACGGACGGGAAGTGTTTTACGAAGGCACCGGTCTGCGCGGGAGATCGGAGCTACGTCGGGTGGATGCTGAGAGCGGTCGTGTGCTAAAGCGTCGGCGCCTCGAAAATAAATACTTCGGCGAAGGCGTGGCGCTGGTCGGCAACCGCGTGTATCAACTGACCTGGCAATCGAAGCGCGGCTTTATATACGATCGCCGGACATTCGAAGTGCTCACCGAATTCAGCTATCCCACCGAAGGCTGGGGACTGACCTACGATCCTGTTGGTGAGCGACTGATTCTCAGCGATGGAACGGCGCGTCTGTATTTTCTGGATCCTGAAACGCTGGCCGTTCAAGAGCGCATCGAAGTCCGCGAAGCGGGTCGTCGCCTGGAAAAACTGAACGAGCTGGAGTGGATCGACGGCCTGGTGTACGCGAACGTGTGGCAGAGCGAACGTATCGTGATCATCGACCCGCAGAACGGTCGGGTCGTCGGCCGCATCCAACTGAAGGGGCTGCTACCGGCGGCGGGGATTTCGCCTCGCGGAACGGATGTGCTGAACGGCGTCGCCTACGACGCGGAACAAAAACGCATCTTCGTAACCGGAAAACTCTGGCCGAAGATATTCGAAATCCGCTTGCGGGAGATCTCGAGATGAATAGCGCCGATTCGGGAACCGAAGCGCAGGCTTTCGATATCGAATCGCTCGTGCGCGAGCACGGTGATGTACTCTATCGCTTCGCCTTAACGCGCGTGAGCAATCCGCAGCAAGCCGAAGATCTGGTGCAGGACACCTTCCTGGCCGCTCTGAAAAGCATCGATCGCTTTCGGGGCGAATCTCATATTCGCACCTATCTCATCGGCATCTTAAAAAATAAAGTCTACGATCACTACAAACGCGCGAGCCGCGAAGAGAGTTACGAAGCCGTCGACGCTTCCGGCGACGAGCCGTATTTCAACGCGGCGGGTCGCTGGAAGTCAGAGTTTTTCCCGCGGAATTGGGGAGTCGACGACGGCGACCCGGCTGAGTTGTATGAACGACGCGAATTCCTGGAAATTCTGCGGGCCTGCCTGCAGGGGCTTGCGCCGCGAGCCGCCCGCGTATTCGTGCTGCGCGAAGTGGAACGGGTAACCGGCAAAGACGTCTGCGAGATGCTGGAGCTCAGCGAATCGAACGTCGGCGTGATTCTGCACCGGGCGCGTTTGCAGCTGCAGCAGTGCATCGGCAGTCAGTGGGCCGTGGGCGGCGGGCGATGAGAGTTCTGCGTCTACTGCGCATGCCCTTCGACTGGCTGATCGTCATGCTGACGCCCGCCTGCGATCGAATCGTCCGGGAGGCTTCGGATCAGCTCGACGGGGTGGAGGCGACTCGCTGGCAACGCTTCTATATTCAGATTCACCTGATGTGCTGCAAAGTTTGCGACGACTATGTTCGCAATATTCGTACTCTGGGCCGGGCTTTGCGCCGGCTCGCCGGCCGGGCCAATCTTGATGACGACCGGCCTGCGGCGGAAGAGCCGGCGCCGGTCGGCCCCGGCCTCTCCGATTCCGCCCGGGATCGCCTGATCGCGCACCTCAAGCGGCACCATTCAGCCGAACCGCCGAACGCGGATCCATCCCGGGAATCCTGAAATCCGGTGAAGCCGCCAAAAAAGACTTGTGGAATATTGCACGCGGTTTATTTATAACAAACGTTCGATATAAATCGTGACCGAAAACGAAACGAACGTTCTGTTTTTTGCCCTCGATTTGATGATAGACGGATCGGTAGACAGCCCATGAACCAGATAAGCCCCACGAAACCCCCGCAGACGACCACAGAGGCCGTTCTGGCCCTCAAACCGCTCATGAATGGAGCCGGCTGGTGGACCATCGCCCTGGCCCTGGCGGTTTTTGCCGGATACGGGGCGGTCTTCGCCGCCGTGGCTCTCGGAATCCTGCCGCTGTTGGCCGGGGCGGGGATCAATGTGTTGTTGGGCTATCTCGTCTTTACGCCCTTGCACGACGCCTCACATGGCAGCATTGCCGGGCGCGTGGCGGGCCTGAAGCTTCCCGAAAAGCTGATCGGCTGGCTCGCCGGCAGTCTGCTCTGGGCGCCGTTTCCCGCGTTTCAGCCGCTGCATCTGCGCCACCACAGTCACACGAACGATCCCGTGGAAGATCCCGACCACTGGGTGGCCACGCGCAATCCGTTGCTGTTGATCTTTCGGTCGCTGACGATCATGTTTTCGTACTACTATCAGTTTCTGGCCCGGCCGGATGTTCAGAAACGCAAAAGGCTGCCGGGGTTGATCGTGAACGTGCTGGGTATGCTCGCCGCGTTTTTGATCACGGCCTGGTTTTTTGGTCCGGCCTATCCTGTTCTGCTCTGGTTTGTGCCTTCGGTGCTTTCGCTGGCGATTCTGGCGATTGTCTTCGACTGGATTCCGCATCAGCCCCACCAGAGCCGCGAACGCTATCGTGATACCCGCGTGATTCTGTTTCCGGGACTGCAGACGCTGCTTTTAGGACAGAATCTGCATCTGGTCCATCATCTGTATCCGACCGTGCCCTTCTATCGATACGGTCAGGCCTTTCGCATTGTGCGCCCGCTGCTGGAGTCTAAGGCATCGCCGATTTACGACTGGCGCTCCCCCCACTGAAGCGGCGGTCAGGCGGAACTTGCGAGCTCTTCGGACGGCGCTCGTTTCTTCGATAATAGAAAAGCCGGCTTTTCCGGCTTTCAGTTGCGGGATTCCATTGACACCGATTGGAATTTTTGTAATGAATGGCTGCGAAACAGGACCGATCTTCGGAGGATCGCGTAGCATTCATGCAAAATTGGAAACCCCTGGCGACCGGATCCGGCGCCGATGTAAAAGAAGCGCGACTGCAGCTGCATCACGCAGTGCAGCCCCTGGCCGCCGCGGGAGTCAGTTTGATCGCCGCGCGACCGGACTACACGCATACGAGCCTGGACTACGATGCGACTGCGAACGCTTTCCTCGGCCCTTCGCTCGGTCGGCCCGCGGGCGCCGCGCAATCCGGCCCCGAGTTTCGGGGTGCGCTCTTTCTTGAGGATCTGAGCCTGGCTTTGCTGGCGGACGGCGCGACTGTGGAGAGCGCGAGTCTGCTCGGTAAGACCCTGGACGAAACCTTTGAGTGGTTGGCGCGCGCTTTGAAAGCCGCTGGTTTCGCGAAAGATATAAAGGACGCGTCGCTGGCTCTAACGCTCCCGGAATATCCCGACTATCCCGAGCATGCGCTCGTTACGCAGAAGTCTACATTCAATCTGAGCCTGGAAGGCGCGGCCGAAGTGGGACGCTATTTCGCGAATACCGCTGCGCTGCTACAGGAGATCGTCGACGCTAACTCCGGCGCTTCACCGGTTACCACCTGGCCGCATCATTTCGACATGGCCACGCTGGTCACGCTGAAAGAACCCTCGTCGGCCGGCGGCGAAGACGGCCGGTCGGTCGGAGCAGGGCTTTCCCCGGGCGACATGGGCAACGATCAACCCTACTGGTACGTCACTCCCTGGCCGTATCCCGACAAAGACAAATTGCCGCAGCTGCCGGCGGGCCGCTGGAATACGGACGGCTGGGTCGGCGCGCAGCTTGACGCTTCGGAGGTACTCGCCGCAGCGCCGGACGGGCAGGCCGCCGCCGTGGAGTCTTTTTTACACGACGCCGTCCAGGCGTCGATCGATCTGATCGGCCGCGGTTGAGGGCGCCGTTATGCACACATAAAGCAGTGCGCGCTCTTCACCCGGACGGGCAGTTTTCCCGGCTTTTGAATCTTTCGCGTAGTCGAACGTAGTTTCAGTTTCCAAACAGTTATGAAAAACAAAACAGCCATCGCACGTTATTCCGAACTCAAGCCGCTCACTCCCACCCCCGCCCTCGTCGCCAATGTGGATCTGGTGATTATCGCGTATACCGACGAGGACACCTCGCAGCCCGCGGTCTCCGTCCTGTACGGACGCTGCCTGCATCGCGGCGCGATGCTCGCCGACGGACATATTCAGGGCGAGGATCTGATTTGCGGCCTGCACGGCTGGGATTTTCGCTTTCGCAGCGGGGTGAGCGCCTACGCGAATAAAGAGGTGCTGCCGAAATTTGCAGCTCTCATTCAAGATGATCAGGTTTTCGTCGACGCGGACGAAATCCAGGCCTGGGAACAGGCGAACCCGCAGCCCTATAATCGCGAAGAATATCTCGGTCAGTACGCGGACGTGCACGGCGGGCCGGACGAATACAATCAAAAAGAAATCACTGCGCTTGCGAAAGACGGTCTGTCGAAAACCGGACACCACGGCCCCGTTTCGGCGATGGGTGTCAGCCGCCTGGATCTGCCCCGTTGGGAAAGCCTGCAGTTTCAAACGGCGCAGCTGCATCGATTGCCGTTGATGGACGACGACGCGGTCGGCACCGACATCGTCATCGGCCTGGCGGCGAAGCGGCCCCTGCACCTCGACATTCCGTTGTTTGTTTCGGACATGAGCTTCGGCGCGCTTTCTGAAGAGGCGAAGATCGCACTGGCGACAGGCGCGGAGCTGGCCGGCACCGGCATCTGTTCCGGGGAAGGCGGGATGCTGCCCGAGGAGCAGGCCGCGAACAGCCGCTATTTTTACGAGCTGGCGTCGGCAAAATTCGGTTTTCATCTGGAAAAGCTACAGGGCGTGCAGGCCTTTCATTTTAAAGCGGGGCAGGGCGCGAAGACCGGCACCGGCGGTCATCTGCCCGGCAACAAAGTCAAGGGCCGCATCGCGGAGGTGCGCGAATTAAACGAAGGCGAGTCCGCGATATCGCCCCCGCGATTTTCGGACCTGGCCAACGCCGCGGATTTTCGCAAATTCGCCGAAGAAGTGCGCGACGCCACCGGGGGTATTCCCATCGGCTTTAAGATCTCGGCCAACCATATCGAAAAGAATATCGACTTCGCCCTCGATGCGAGCGCCGACTATATCATTCTCGACGGTCGCGGCGGCGGTACGGGAGCCGCGCCCCTGATCTTCCGCGACAATATTTCGATTCCGACCATTCCGGCTCTGGCTCGCGCGCGCCGGCACCTGGACAAATTGGGGCGCAAAGAAACCACGCTGATTATTACGGGCGGGCTGCGGACGGCCGCGGACTTCGCCAAGGCGCTCTGTTTGGGCGCGGACGGCGTCGCGCTTTCGAATTCGGCGTTGCAGGCCATCGGGTGCCTCGGAATGCGCGCCTGCCATACGAACAACTGTCCGGTCGGCATCGCCACTCAGAAAGAACACCTGCGCGAACGTCTGGTTGTACAGAAATCCGCCGAGCGTCTGAAGAATTTCTTTCACGCGAGCATCGAGCTGATGCAGGTGATGGCGCGAGCCTGCGGCCACAGTCATTTAAATCAATTTTCGATCGACGACTTAACCACCCTGGATCGGGAGATGGCCTATCTCACCGGCGTCGAATACGCGGGCGTCGTTCCGCTTTAATCGAATATCAGGCGATATTAATTTCAGGCCGCGCTTCTTCGCGGCGCGATTGCAATTTAACCCAGAGGACACAGAAATGCCCGGCGAAAACGAAAACGCAACGAATGATTTGAAATGGTACAAGATTCTTACGAAGGGCGAACTGCCGGAAGGCCGCGTAAAGACCGCCGTCGCCGGCCATAAGACGCTGTGTATCGCGCACCACAAGGGGCAGATCAGCGCCCTGGACAATCACTGTCCTCATCAGGGCGGTCCGCTCGGGGAAGGCTCGATTGAAAATGGTTATTTACGCTGTCCCTGGCACGGCTGGGACTACGATCCCGCCACGGGTAAGCCGCCCGGCGGCTACGACGACGGCATCGACGTCTTTCCGGTTACGGAGCGCGAAGACGGTTTCTACGTGGGCCTGGCGGCGGAAAAAGAACACGAAACCACCGTAACCGATTTAATGGCCGAGACTATGACCAACTGGGGCGTGGACAGCGTATTCGGGCTGGTCGGACATTCCTGCCTCGGTCTGGCCGACGCGGTTCGCCGCCAGGAAGAAGCGGGCCGGCTGAATTTTTTCACCGTGCGGCACGAAGGCGCCGGGGCTTTCGCGGCGTCGGCGTACGCGAAGCTGACCGGTCGACCGGCGGCCTGCCTGACCATCGCCGGACCCGGCGCGACCAATCTTCTGACCGGGCTCTGGGATGCGAAAGTGGATCGCGCGCCAATACTCGCGCTCACCGGCCAGGTCGATACGCAGGTGGTCGGCCCGGGCGCGTTTCAGGAAGTCGATTTGCAAAAAGCCTTCGGGGATGTCGCGGTCTGGAGTCAGCCTGTGTTGCATTCAAGCAAGCATTCCGAGCTGATGACCCTGGCGATCAAGAACGCGATACTGCAGCGCGATGTGGCGCATCTGGTTTTTCCCGACGAAGTTCAGACGGTGCCCGCGACGGAAGGCGCGAAGGCGTCCGGCCCCGGGGGCCGCATTACTCCGCGTGAAATTCATCCGCCGCAGGAAAGTCTGGAGGCCGCGGCCGAACTTCTGAAAAACGCGAAGCGGCCGATCATTATCGTGGGGCACGGCGCGCGCTTTCATCGCGACGAGATTATTCAATTCGCGGAAAAATTTCGCATGCCAGTGCTGACCACGTTTAAGGGTAAAGGAATTATACCCGACGCGCATCCGCTCGCGTGTGGCGTGCTCGGCCGCAGCGGTACGCCGATCGCCAGCTGGTTTATGAACGAGTGCGACGCGATTCTGGTGCTCGGCGCTTCGTTTTCGAATCATACCGGCATTACGCCGAAGAAACCAACGATCCAGGTCGATTACGATCCGATGATGCTCGGCAAATTTCATCCCGTCGACGTACCGGTGTGGGGCGAGATCGGCGTAACCCTGGCGGCGATCGAGGGCGTTATGATTTCATCCGACCTGACGGCCGTCGATCAACAATCGGAAATCGCCGAACGCTGGTCCATCTGGCGCGCGGAAAAGCAAAAGCGGATGCAGGAAGACCGCGGGCAGGGCGTCAGTTCGATCGCCATATTCGAAGCGTTGAATCGACACGTACCCGAGAACGCGGTCATCGCGGTCGATGTGGGAAACAATACCTATTCGTTCGGCCGCTACTTCGAATGCAAAAACCAATCTGTTTTGATGTCGGGCTATCTCGGCTCGATCGGCTTCGGTTATCCCGCGGCGATCGGCGCGTGGGCCGCCGAAAACGGTCCCAATAATTCTAAATCTAATTCGAATGCAGAATCCGGCGCGCAAGGCGCTGGAAATTCGAGCCCGCGTCCCATTGTGGCGATCACCGGCGATGGCGGCTTCGGCCAGTACATGGGCGAGTTGCTCACTGCCGTGAAATACAAAATGAAGATCACGCACGTGCTTTTAAATAACAGCTCGATCGGCAAAATTAAGAAAGAGCAGCTCGCCGGAAAATTCGACGTCTGGCAAACCGATCTGCACAATCCGAATTTCGCCCAGTACGCCGAGAACTGCGGCGCGCTCGGAATTCGGGTGACGAAGGCGTCGGAACTCGAAGCCGCTCTGACCCGGGCCTTCGCCCACGACGGTCCCGCAATGGTCGAAGTGGTCAGCGATCCCGAGTTGATCTGACGGAATTCGCGAATCAGGCGTCTTCGGGCGTAAGCGATCCGGCGATGCGGGTTTTCGGCAGATAGCGACCGCCGTCGAGCTCTTGCAGATACGCGACCATGTGTTCGCGCACGGCGCAGCGTAAATTCCACTGATCGCTCGCATCGGCGGCGGAGATTAAAGCGCGGACTTCCAGAGTCTGTTCCGTCGCTTTGGTTACGAGCACGCTGCAGGCCTGGCCGTCCCAGTCGGAGCGCGCGCTTACGAAACGTTTCAGTTCTTCGCGCAGCTTTTCAATGGGAACCGTATAATCCGCGTAGAAATAGATCGTACCCAGTAATTCGGGACTGGTTTTCGTCCAGTTCTGAAAGGGCGCGTCGAGTACGCGCGAGACCGGAACGATCAGCCGGCGCAGATCCCAGATCTTAAGCACCACGTAGGTTAAGTTTATTTCTTCGATCTGCCCCCACTCCCCTTCGAGGATTACGGTGTCGCCGATACGAATCGGCTGGGTGAGCGCCAGCTGAATGCCCGCCAGAATATTCGAAATGGTCTTCTGAGCCGCCAGACCGATCACCACGCCCGCCACGCCGGCCGAAGCCAGCAGCGAAGTGCCGATGCGCCGCAAGAATTCGAATTGCGTGAGAATCAGCGCTGCGGCGAGTATAAATACGATAATCTGAATGACCCGACGCAGAACGATCACCTGGGTGCGCGCGCCGCGGGCTTTCAGCTCCTGGCTGATGTCGACGGGGCCTTTACCGCCGTCGCTGCGGTTCTGTTCTTGAAGCGAGCGCATGAGCGACGCGGATAAGATCGAAACGCTGCGAGATACGAGCCAGGCTACGACCATGATCATGCCGGAGCCGAGCAAGCCGCTGAGCGTCGCGGCGGCCGGAACCGAGAGCCGCAGATAGCCGCTGGCGAAGACCGCAATGATCAACGTGAGCAAGAGACGCAACGGCCAGCGACTGGCGTTGACCAGCACGTCGTCCCATTTGTAGCCCGTGCGTCCGGCGATCCAGCCGCTGAGCCCGAGCATCGGAAACGAAATCAACCAGGCCGCGGCGAAGGCGACGAGTAGAATGGCGAGAATCCCCGCGATTTGCCAGAGCATCCATTCGCCCAGGCGTAGCTCCGAAAAAATCGGAGGAAGCAGTTCCGTAAGCCATGGCGAGCCGTACGCGTCGTAGAGTTCGTCCACGCGACTCAGGCTTTGTGAAGAAATCAACCAGGCGATTTCGCCGCCCGGCAGCGCCCGCCGGGTCAACATGATCGGCACAGCGCCGCGGCCGAGCGGAACCTCCGCCACGGTATCGGTCAGGCGGCCGTCGTCCGGGTCGCCGGCAGGCAGGTCGGACACAAGTTCCAGATCAAACCAGACGGTCTGGTCGAGCACGAATTTGAGTTCCCGCGCGAGACGAGGGCCCTGCTTCGCCTGGCTTCGCGGAGCGATCCGGCTGAGGTCGAGAAGATAGGCGGCCTCGTCGAAGCGATTGTCGCGACAGCTGTCGAGATACAGCTGCAGCGATCGGCGCGGCGTCGAACGGTCCCACTCTTCGTTCAATGCGGGCAGGCCGTCCTGGGGGCCGGCCTGCAGTGCGCCCGGAATCGCCAGCGCCAGCGAAAGGACGAACGCAAGCAGAGCCGCGGATGCGCTGCGCTGAAACGGCGGTAGCCGGAGACCGCAGAGAGCGATAGCCTTGCGTGGAAGAATCACAGGAGGTTCTTGCGTTTGGCCGCGACAATGCGATTGAAGTCGTTGATATTGTTGCAGACGATCCGGTCGGCGAAGAGTTCGACCTTGCCCTGGCGCACGAAACCGCTCACCACGCGTTGCACTTCAGGAGCGGGCAGGCCGCACCAGCTGGCGACGTCGTCCACAGTTACATTGAAAACCATCTTTGTGGCTTCGCCGTAGTGCGGATCTTTTTCGGATAGCATTACGAATACGTCCGCGACCTTCGCCTGGCTGTCGTCCAATAGCAGAATCTGCAGACGGCGTTTCGCGTCGAAAATGCGATTGGCGAAAATCACCAGCAAGCGATAGGCGAGCTGCGGCTGAGTATTCATCAGCGAATCGAAATTCGCCCGGTTGAATTTTAGCGCGCGCACGTTTTCAACGGCGATGGCCGAAGCGCTGCGGGGCTCTTCTTCTAAGATGGCCATTTCCCCGAAGAAGTCGCCCTGTTCGAGCACGTCTAGAGTCTTCTGCGTATTGCCAACGGTCTTGGTGATCTTTACGCGACCTTCCTGAATGAAAAAACATTCGTTGCCGGGTTCATATTCGCAAAAGACGATATCGCCCGGCGAAAACTGGACGCCGAATTTATCGAAGAGCGATTCCGGGAGCAGCATCATCCGAGTTTCTCCAGACGAGCGCGGGCCGTGCGGGTGATGTCGTCCGGCGGCGGCATGGTCGCCACTTTATGATAGAGCGTCTTCGCCCGGTCTTGATTGCCGGTGGCTTCGGCCGTAACGCCGAGCTGATAGATGGACTCTTTCACGTGTTCGCCGGTCGGGAATTTTTTGATATAATTCGAAAAGCTGCCGCTCGCGTTGTCGAGCTGGCCGGCCTTGAGCTGCGCGAAGCCGAGTTCATAGTGCGCCTGCGCGAAGACGGTTTGTTCGGCGTCGTTCTTTAAATGCGAAAAGCCCACGCATTCCAGGAAAGCATCGAGTGCTTTTTCGTATTCCTGGTTCTGCAAATATTCGTGGCCTTCATCGAAGCGTTGTTTGATGCTCTTCGATGCGGGTTGCGACGGCGCGGCCGGCCCGGAGTCTGATATGTTCAGCGCGAAAGGATCGTCGAGAGCCTGGTCGGCCGTCATCTCCGCCAGGTTCGAGACGTTGCTGCCGCCCGGGCCGGCGTTCGGATCGTCTTCGGGCGCGGGCTCCGGAAAATTGATCGGATAGCTCAAGCCTTTCTTGGCCATCTGCACCAGTTCCTGGGCCCGGCTGACGTTGCGGCCGTTGGGATTATAGCTCAGGTATTTGTCGAGAGCGTACAGCGCGTGATCAATATTACCGTTACGATAAAAGCTTTCGCCGGTGTTTAAGAGTTCGAAGGCCGGATTGCGGGCTTCATCGGCTTTTAAGATTTCGCGCACGGCGCGATGCACGTCCCGGAGCTGCTTGGAAAAAACGCGCAGCATGGTCATGATCAGTCGCGTGTTTTTCAGGCAGTACTGCTCGAACTCCTGGGAACTGAAAACGATGACCGATGTGTTGCCATACACCTGAGCGGTCTCTTCGCGCGGATAATTGCCGAGAGTGCTTTTGACTCCAAAGAATTCGCCGAGTTTTACTTCTTCTTTGATCTCTTCGCCCGACTCCAGAGCAGTCGAAATCAGGCTGACCCGTCCCTTCTGGAGGACGTACACGTCGTTGCCCGTGTCGCCCTGAAAATAGACGATCGAACCGCCGTTGTAATTCCTGGCTTTCGGCATTTTGGTGGATCTCCGGGCGCTGCGACCGACTCAGGGGGCCGTCTGAGGCAGAAAATAGAAATCGTCCGAACGTCCCACAGCGGCTCGTATGCTTTCCAGTAGTTTTTTCGTTCCGTGCGCTATGATTTTTCGGCCGCCGCCAACGGAAACGCGGTCGAAAAGCAGGCCCATTTCGCTGAAAATCTTCTCGAAGATCTCCTCACCGTAGAGGGGTAGACCGTCGCGGACCACCAGGTAGATTTCGCTCAGATCCGCGTGGGTCAAAGAGCGGTGTGGGTCCCGGGGGTATTTACCTTTGAGTACGACGAAGTCCGCGGAGCGCCCCGCCGCGAGCGCGCCGGTCGACTGCAAGCGCAGAGCGCGGGCCGGATTTGCGGTGACCATATCGAGGGCGAGCTCCGGACCGAGCCCCGCCTGTCCCAGAATATCGCCGGCCATCCGCAGGTCGGCCAGCAGATTGGGCGATCCGTACATGGCCGCGTCGGATCCCAGGCAGACGTTGATCTCGCGCTTCAGAGCTTCGGCAATCGGCGGCTGGGCTTCGTAAATCGCCTGATTGCTGACCGGGCACCAGACCAGGCTCGCGCCGCGTTCGGCGATCAAATCCAGATCGTCCGGCGAAAGCGAAAGGCCGTGTACCAGTACGCTGTGTTCGCCCAGTGCGCCTTCCCGATCCAGGCGGCGAAGCGATGTCTTGCTCTCCGGGTCGAAGCCTTCGGCGATATGAGTGATATAGGGCAGATTCGCCGCCGCGGCCTTTTCGTATTCGGCGCGGGCGCCGTCCCCCCAATCCAGGGAGTACGAACAGATCGAATGCGAGATTCCGAAATCCGGCAGCAATCGCACGGGCAGGTCGGAATTCTGAAACGGCTCGCGCACGAAATGCGGAATATGATCGGCCACGGTCGTGACTCCCGCGACCAGATTGCGCACCGCGCCGAGTCGATACAGGTCTTCGACCGCGACCAGCATGCGCTCTTTAAAGAGCGGTGAACCCTTCAGCTGATTGTCGAAGGCCAGCCAGTTCATATAGGGCGCGCCTTCGCCCTGAAAGGCTTCGTAGGTCGCCAGCAGGCTATCGTGGGCGTTGATCCAGCCCGGGTAAACGCACAGGCCGTGCAGATTCAAATTCAGGAGTTCCGGAACGTCTTCGCCCGACCCCAGCATCGTCTGGATCTTGCCGTCGGCGATGTGCAGGCCGGAGGTGGTCTCGATCGCGGCGCCCGTCGCGAGGGTCGCGTTCGTGATTTGCCATTCCTGAGAGTTCATCCTGCTAATTCTCGGAGGCGCCGGCCCCCTCAGGACATAATTCGCCGAAAATAATTGCCGGAGGGCCGCCAAAACGCGACGGTCGGCCTTCGACCTTATGTGACATAATTGCACGCGGATTTTTCGCGGTCCCGCATTTCTGCAATCCGGCGGTCGGCCCGGGCGGATTGGCTGACTGCCTCCGGGAATCGCCAGGGATGGCGACTGCGGGTTTGCCGGGGCGCGATTTCGGAGTTCATGCTTGACGCAGAACCCGCCCGATAAAATCCTGTTTCGACTTATTCAGAAATCGGGCAAAGCTTCGTGGCTAATATTAAATCACAGAAAAAAGACATCCGTCGGATCAAAAAGCGCAACGCGCAAAATGGCCAGAAACGTTCGCGTTTGCGGACTTACTACAAAAAGATCCAGGCCCTGCTGGCGGAAGGCAAGCACGAAGAAGCGCAGAAGATTTTCGTCGTGTATACGCGTTTTCTGGACCGCGCCGGCCGCACCTCGCTGATCCATCGCCGTCAGGCGGATCGTCGCAAAAGCCGCGTAGCCCTGTTGATGAATCGCGCGAAGGCCAGCTGATTCGCCGCAGCGAAAGCAGCGTTTCAGTTCCCATTCGTCGAATAAATTCCGAACTTATACTGGTTAGTATAATAACGGGCGATTAGCTCAGCTGGGAGAGCGCCTGCCTTACAAGCAGGATGTCGGCAGTTCGATCCTGTCATCGCCCACATTTCTCTCATGTGGTTTCAAGAAACCATTCAGCTCCGGCCGCGAGGCCGGGGCTTTCATCTCGTAACCCCGGAGATATTGCAGCAGTTGCCGCAGCTTGGCGAGATTCGTCGGGGTCTGTGTCATCTCTTTCTCCAGCACACTTCGGCCAGTCTGGCCATTAACGAAAACGCCGATCCCGATGTGCGCGTTGACCTGGAGTCTTTCGTAAATCGGCTGGCCCCGGAGAACGCCCCGTATTTTCTGCACACAACGGAAGGCCCCGACGATATGCCCGCCCATATCAAGGCCGTCCTGATCGGCACCGAACTCACCGTGCCTGTGACGAAGGGTCGTCTGAATCTCGGCACCTGGCAGGGCGTGTATTTGTGCGAGCATCGCGATCGCGGAGGCGCGCGCCGGCTGATCGCGACTGTGCAGGGTGAAGCCTAGGTCGATGGAAATTTTATGTTAAGAATTTTTCGTTCCAGTGAAATTGACGACGCGCGCCGCGCGGAGCTCATGCTGCGCGCTTCGAGCGAAGACCGCGCCGCGCCGGAAATCGCGAACGAGATCATCGAACGCGTAGAGCGCGAAGGCGAATCCGCGGTCATCGAATATACGCGAAAATTCGACGGCGCCGATCTGGCGGAGGGCGGCGGCCTGATGGCGAGCCCGGCGGAATTCGACGCGGCCGAAGCGGCGCTCGACGAGAAGCTCAAAGACGCTTTTCGTCAGGCCGGCGAAAATATCACGGCCTTTCATCGTCTCCAGCGCGAAAGCCTGGTGGATCGCGAAACCGAAATCGACGGATCGCGTTTGGGCTTTCGTTATACGCCGGTCGAAGGCGCGGGCGTTTACGTTCCCGGCGGTAAGGCTTCGTATCCCTCTTCGGTGCTGATGGGGCTGATCCCGGCGCACATCGCGGGAGTTGAGCACACGCTCTTGATTACTCCGCCGGACAAAGATGGTGCGATTGATCCGGCGGTGCTGTATTGCGCGCGATTGGCGGGTTGCGAACGGGTGCTCAAAGCGGGCGGCGCGCAGGGCGTGGCGGCGGCGGCCTTCGGCCTGGGCGGGCAGCGAGTGCAGGTGATCGCCGGTCCCGGCAATCGCTTCGTAATGGCCGCGAAGTCGATCTTAACCGCGCGCGGTTTGATTCGCATGGATATGCCCGCCGGCCCGTCCGAAGTTGTGGTCATCGCCGACGAGAGCGCGAACGCGGAGTACGTCGCCGCGGATCTCTTGAGCCAGGCCGAGCACGGCGAAGACAGCCCCGCAATTTTACTTACGAATTCGCAAGAGTTCGCGGAAGCCGTCGATCAGGCAGTCGTTCGCGGTATCAAAGAACGTCCCGAGCGCGCCGAGATGAAATCGACGAGCATCCGCGAACATTCATTCGCGATTGTATATTCCGATCTGAGCGAAGCCTTCGATTTCGCGAACGAATACGGCGCGGAACACCTCGAGATTTGCACACGCAATCCGGCTGAAGATTTTCAGAGGATACGGAGCGCCGGCAGTGTGTTTCTGGGCAACTACGCTCCAGTCGCCCTGGGCGATTACTATAGTGGAACGAATCACGTGTTGCCGACCGGGGGCGCTGCGCGTGCCTATTCGGGACTCGGTGTGGAGATCTTTCTCAAACGCATCAGCTACCAGCATCCCACAAAAGAGAGCCTGAATCGCGCGCTCGAACCCATTCTCTTGATGAGCAAGCAGGAAGGCTTCGACCAGGAGCACGGTCATTCCGTCGCCGTACGTTTCGAAACCTGAGTTTGCATTTCGTGTTGACGATTCCTGAAAAAGCGCCGGAATCGGAACCATGCGAAACGAAACGAATAATTATAAAGCGCGAAGCGCGCGTCTGATCGGGGCGTTTGCGGTCCTCGCGCTGATCTTTACGAGCGGCGTCGCCTGTCTGCCGGACGAAGCGCGGGTGGAGCGTTCGATCGAAATCAACGCGCCGCTCGCGGTGGTCTTCGATCAGGTCAACGACCTGAAGAAAAACGAAGCGTGGTCCCCCTGGGCGGCCCACGACGATACCATGGTGACGACTTACGGCGCGACGACCCGCGGCGTGGGCGCGAGCAGCAGCTGGACCAGCGAAGAGATGGGCTCGGGCAGCATGGAAATCACGAAGAGCACGCCGAATTCTCGAATCGAAATCGCCCTGGACTTCAAAGAAGAAGGCACGGCGCAGAGCTTCTGGGATTTCAGCCAGCAGGGCGACGTAGTGAAGGTGACCTGGAGCTTTCTCAGTAAGCCGGAAGGCTTCGGCGAGAAAGTCTTCGCCATGATGATGGATTCTTTCATCGGTCCCTATTACGAGGAAGGCCTCGAGAAACTCAAAGAGGTCTCCGAGCAGCAGAGCGGCAACTAATCGGCCGCGACGCCGAACAGAATTCAGCGCGACCTGTCCGTCCTCTGAATTCTGTCCGGGGTTGCGCCGGGTCGCTGGCCGGCGCTTTTCGCGGACCGCGCAAAAATCTGCTTGTCCGTATGGGAAACGAGCGCCAATCTTCGGCGACCCGAGTCAGTTGAATACCCTGCGGGGGAAGCTCCGCGTGGGAACCCGCGGATTATGTCGCGCCGGTGATCCGCATGAGAACAACCCATCGTACTAAATCGGCCTGTTTTCGATTCGCGGCCTCGTCCGTGTTGATCCTGGCCGGCTTCGCGTATTTCGCGCCCTTGCATTCTCAGAGCGAGGGCCGCCAGATCTTCACCCGGAACCAGAAGACCGTTCTGATTCTGCGAACGCATTTCGAAGAGCAGGCGACCGGCAGCGGCTCCGCGTTTATCGTCGCCTATAAACAGCGCAAATTTCTGATCACCGACTATTACGGGATCTCATCCGGACATTTCTTCCTCGAAACCGGCGACACGAAGATCCACAAGCTCGAAGTGCTGCGGGTGAACGATATGGGCGGTATCGCCATTCTTACTTTTCCTTCGATCGAAAAATACGCCGCGGTTCCCCTCGAAGCCTACGAACCGCTGCGCGGGGAGCGCGTCTATGCCATGGGCTTTCCGGGCGCCGCGGGGGATTCGGACGCGAGTCTGACCATCACCGATGGTCTGGTCAGTAACGATCGCGTGCTCTTGCCTGAAGAAGGACCGCTGTCGCGGCGTTTCATTCAGGTTTCGGCCGCGCTCGACGCCGGGGTGCACGGCGGGCCGATTTTCGGCGAGGCCGGTCGACTGATCGGCATGGCGACCGGCGGGGTCGTTAACGAACGGAGCGTGAATCTGGTCGTGCCGGCTGAAGATCTGATTCGGGAGATTGACGAGATCGGAGGCGACGGCGCCGTCGATAAGCAGCGAGCGGAGGCGGCTGTACGGGAACGCATCGAGTTGATCGCCGAGGCGGTGCGCGAGAAGCGCGTTCTCGACTACGGCTATTTCTATTCGCCGGTGTATAAGCTGAACATCTTTAATCGCGTGCGCGGTATGAACGATCGTATTTATAATGCGCATCGTCTGATGAGTTCGCGCAATCCGGCCACGACCGACGAAGCTCTATCCATCGTGCGTCGCTACCTGGACGCGGACGAATTCCTGTACTATCTGATTCTGATGAGCTATTTTCGAGATCATCCCGCCGATGAATTCGATACTGTGCTTTTCGAAGTAACCCTGAACCCTTTTCTGGCCTCGCAGCTCTATCTCTCCGGCCGCTTCATGTTTTTGATTCACGCGATTTCCAGCCGGAATCGAAAATTCACGAATGAAAAATTCGAATACGTATCACATACAGTCGACCGAATCAGATTTGACTCGCGCGTTCGCACGGCGAATGTGGATCTGACCGTGCAGGCGCAGGGTTACGCATTTCCGGTGAAGCTGAAATTCACCCGGGAGTGGGGCAATTGGTTCCTGGTTCCGGCGTACAATTATTCAAAGCTGCTGCAAGAAGACTAAAAGTGATTCGATTCTATAGCCGACTGTTCGCCGGGGCGCTGATGATCTTATCGGCTTCGACCGGCCCGGGTCTGGCCGCTCCGAATCCGCCCGAGCTCATCCTCAAGCAGTCGACCGAGCGAACTCCCGATCGGGCTGGCGAAGACCGGAAGCCCGCGAAGGTCGTCGGAGCGCCCGTTCGTCTGGCGCTGTTCCCGTTCGTGCGCGGCGAAAACGTGACGGATTTCGAGTACGAACAGATCAGCGCCGCGTTTCATCTCGCCTTGTCGCGCAGTAAGGACTTTCAGATCGTGCCGCGCTTCGAACTCGGCCGAATGCTGCAGGCAGCCGAAGAAGCGGGCGAGAGCTTTCGCACGCCGGAGCCGATCTATAAGCTGGCGGAGGCCAATAACATCGATCTGATGGTTTTCGGCAGCGTGGGCGCCGAGATTCGGTATCAACACCGCGGAGTGGATCTGCGTTCGGTGGGCCTGAAAGTGGAAATCGTCAATGTGCCGCGTAAGCAGGTATTTAATACGGTCGCCTGGTCCACCGATCACCTTTCCGGCGAGAATATTCAGGAAGGCGAAAAGATCGCCGATCTATCGACGATGGCCGCCGGCAAGCTGACCTGGCGGGCGCCCGGAGTCTTTCCGATTCGCGTGGTCTTCGACGCCCGCTCCCGCGAGATCATCCCCCGGGAATTCGACGCGGACGAAGCCTATAAAACGCGGGTGCGCGATCGCCTGCAGAAACTGCCGCTGCCGCCGGGCGTCGAAATCGATTCGGCGCTCGTGAACGTGCGCGAAAAGCGAGAGCTTTCGACGCTGGGCGCCGTGGGATGCCTGACCCTGGTCGGCTGGCTCTTTGTTCCGTTTTATGAAATCGATTACAGCCTCGATATTCTGGTGCGCGTAAAATTTCTGGAAGAGCGCGGCGTCGAATACCGTGAGTTCGCCGATGCGGGCAATCGCCGGGAAAGCTATCATGTGCTGACAGGGGTCGAGAATTACGAGGGGCCGACGCTCGAATTGCTCGACGAGATCGGTCAGCGGGTTGACGCTTCGATTCGCCGCGACCGGCGTCTGTTTCAGGATCGATCCGGGCTCTTGCGTAAAGCCTATCTCAAATCAGAGCTGGAAGCGGAGAATATCTAAGCATGCGCGCAATAGAAATTAACGGAGTTCCGATCGAAGTCGCTTCGCCGGATGTCATCGATACCGACTGGGTGGGCAACCTTGACGTATTGCATCAACTGCTGGCCTGCTGGATGCTGGTGCATCCCGAAGATCTCCCCATGAGTCCGCGCCTGATCGGCCGGCCCGGCGTCGGAAAGACCACTCTGGCCTGTGCGGCGGCCCGACGGATCGAACGGCCGATCTTTATCTTTCAGGCGACGATGGATACGCGTCCCGAAGATTTGCTGATCACCCCCGTGCTCGCCGAGAACGGACGCATAAAGTACGTAGCCTCGGCGCTCGTGAGCGCGATGATCGAAGGCGGCGTCGCGATTCTCGATGAAGGCAATCGCATGGGCGAAAAATCATGGGCGTCGCTTGCGCCGCTGCTCGATCATCGCCGGTATATCGAAAGCATTGTCGCGGGGGTGAAAGTCAAAGCGCATCCGGAGTTTCGATTCTGTACGACGATGAACGAAGACTCCTCGACCTACGAAGTGCCGGAGTATATTCAAAGCCGTCTGCAACCGCAGATCTATATCGACTTCGCCGACGCGAACGAAGAGCAGGAAATTCTGCGCGCGAATATGCCTTTCGCACCCCAGGAAATCATCAACTACGTCGTTACGTTTTTACAAAAGGCGCACGCGTCCGAAGAGCCCTATTCGGTTCGCGACGGAATCAATATTACGCGCATGGTGCTGAAGCTCGGCGCCGCCCGCTCGACGGCCTCCGGCGCTTCCGATCTTCCGGCGGCGGACGCTCTGACCGGGGCGAATCTGCGCGGCCTGCTGCACGACGCGGTGATGGGCGTGCTGGGCGACGAAGCCCTGCGGTATCTCGGTTAAGCTCTTATGGACGCCAGGCCGGAGGAAACGCCGGATCCCGCTTCGCAGATCCCGGAGATTATACAGCGCAATACGCTGGCGCTGCGGCCGGGAGTGCGCGTGCTGCCGATCGTGCACGCGTCGGTCGAATGCGCGATTCTTGTGCGCCGCGTTTTTCAGGAAGCCCCGCCGGCCGTCGTCGCCTTAGAGCTGCCGGAGCGCATTGGTCCAGGTTTGGACGTCGCTTTAGATTTCGCCGGTGAAATACCGGTCATCAGCCTGGAAAATCCAGCGGGTTTGCCGCTCCACTTCGTGATGGAACCTCTGGAACCGCTGGTGGAGGCGGCTCGCTCGGCGAAAGAAGCGGGGATTCCGTTTCATCTGATCGATTTTTATCAAGAGTATTTGCCCGGCTTTCAACCCGACGCTTTTCCGGATACCTATGCGCTGCGTACGATGGATCTCGGCGCCCTCTACGCGGAATACGAGCAACGCCGGGGGAACCCGCCAAAACCGGCCGCCGACGGCCCTGGCGAGAAGTCTCGCGTTGGAGGCGAGCCAACGGCGCCGGCGCAATCGGTCGACCGGCTGCGTGAATTGTATATGGCGCGGCAGCTGCGCCATCTCGGCGGACTGTCCGGCGACGTACTGTGTCTGTGCGGCGTCAGTCACGTTCCCGCTCTGCGCGAAATGCTCTCCGTCAGCGACGACCTGTTCGAAACGCGCTACGAGGTCGAGTTTCGCGCTTTGCGGGAAGAGCTGCTTTCGTACGCCGGCTCACGAGAGCTGGCGGACGAAAGCGAAGAGCCGCTCGAAGCCCTGCTCAACAAGCAGGAGCGAATGCGTTTGAACGCGGACCAGCCGGTTCAGGGCGACGCCGATACTCCGCGCGATTTCGTCGACGCCGCGACGGCCGTGAGCGTACACACTCTTGACCCGCGATCGAGCGAAGTATTGATGCAGCCGGGCTATTATAACACAGCCTGGAATTTCGCCCGCTCGCATCCCGCGGGGGTTCGAAAATTTGACCGCATATTGCTCCAGCGCGGTGTCTATCGCGAGACGGTCCAGCGCTACGAGCGCGAAACCGGCGAACTGATCCCGCCCCAGCGCGAAAAAAATTATTTCCGTTTCGCGCGCAATTGGAGCCTGCTCGACGGCGCGCTTCTACCGGATATGTATCGGCTCGTCGTAAGCGCCCGGTCTTTCGGCAACGATGATTTCGCGCGCATCATGTTCGACGTGCTGTCGGTTTTGCCGCCCAACTCGAATCCGTCCGCGCCAGCGAAGAAATTGCGGCTGGACGATCTCTTTAAGGATTCGCGACTGCTGCGCTTTCGATTGCGCGCCCGACGCAAGCCGCGTTCCGGCGAAGCTCTGCTGCCGGATTCGCTGCGCAGACGGGTGCCGCGCGAACGTTATCCCGGGGAGTGGGCCGACGCCTGGCGCGAAGGCGGCATCTGCTCCTATCCTCCGGAGGACCTTACGCTGGAGAATTTCGGCGCGCAAATGCAGAAGAAGGCGACCGCGCTGCTACGCGGATCCGAAGAAAAGGTGCTCCCGTTTACCGCGAGCCTCATGGACGGCATCGACTATCGCGAAACGATTCGCAATTATCATCTCGGGCAGATTTTCGTAAAAGATCTCCACGTGCACGGCGTGGACGCGGGCAGCGTCGTGGTGATCTTCACCGAAGACGACGAGGATTACGACTGGCGCGTCGTCTGGTGGGGCGAACACTCCGAAGAAAGCGATATGGCCTTTTACGCGACTCAGCCGGGCCACCGGATCACGGGGCCGGGCATTTGCCAGAGTCGCTACGGCGGCTTGATGATGACCTATCCTCCCGGCCGGCTGCATGATATCTGGCACGATCCCGAGTATCGCGTCTTCACCCGACCCGCGGATCGTTTGCTGGCCGCGGCCATTGAATACAACGAAAAGCGCGCGGTCGTGCATCTCGCGGAGCGTCCGCCCGCGCGCCGTCTCGTCCGGCTGGCCGAACGCTTTGGACAGAAGGTCGTGCATATTCCGCTTTCCACGATCAACCCGGTTCTGCTTGCCCGTGTGCGCCGCTTTCATGTTCTGGACTCACGAGATCGCCGGGACGACGCCGGCGACTATATCTTTTAATATGCCCAACAGAACCACCGCGTCTGCCTCTGCTTCGGATGGAGACGATTCATCGAATACAACGCTCGAATCGCGGCTGAAAGCGGCCGTTATCGAAGCTTATCGCGGTGAGCTCGGCCGGCGCTACAGCGAAGAGAACGTGCGACGATTCCCGGAGCTGGCCGGCATTCCCGTCGACACGGTGGTGCGGTTGCGCGAGTTCTTTTTGCAGTACATCTATCCGTCTCCCGAAAGTCGGGGCATGCGCGACAGCAGCTTCGACGAAATGGGCAATGTCTTGAAATCGCCGCGCAAGCTGTGGCCGCTGTTCGGTACCGCGATCAGTTCGCTGTGGAAACTCGGCGGGCATATAGGCGCCGCGATCCAGGCGGGCCTGCGCACATTAGAGGCTTATATCGAAAGCAAGCGTCTCGAACAAACGATGATCGACATCGCGCTCGATCAGGGCCTCGCTCCGGAGGCCTTTCGAGACGACGCCACCGTGGCCCGGACCGTGCGCCTGATTCCGAAGAAGAAGGTCGTGCGCTTTCAAAAGGACATGATCTTATTGTTCGAATCCCTGGCGAACGTCGATCTGCTGGAAAACTCGCTGGGGATCCTGCGCGATTCCCGCGCTATTATGGCGGCGCGTCCGAAAACCTACAACGCACGCGAACTGGCCGGATTGGATTTCGGTCTGGAACTCCTGACCGGCGGCTATGATCTGTTTCGTTCCCTGAGCGCGGACGAGGTCGCCCTGGTTCTAAAAGGCATCGATCGTATTGAAAAAGACTGGTACGAAACCATCTTCGCGTCCGCGGCGGGCTGAACGCCGCGCGCATTCATCGGATTGATCGCTTTCGATTCTATCTCAATCGCCTTTCGCGCGAAACATCGCTTCCCAGTATTCCACTTCGTCCGTCGACACCGGCGCATCTCGTTCAGAGGCTTCATCCTCCCCGTCGTTCGGCGATCGGCCGGACTCATTCGCCGCGATCTGCGCCGTCAGCCATTCGGCGAATTCTTCGGAAGTCTGGCGACGGCAGCGATGGATACGCGCGAACTCGCGGACCTTTTTGTCGGTGGAAACGACGAGTAAATCGCCGGGCGTCGCATCGCGTTTGATAAACTCCATGATCAAATGATCCGCGCTCAGATCGTGGCTGTAATAGAGATCCATTCCGTCGAATTTCAGACGTTTGCTCTCGTCGCCGCGTCGGCGTTTGCCGTCGAAAAAGACGTGCAGAATCAATTCGCGGCTGCGTCCTTTCGCTTTCTGATTGCGTTTCCCGGAAGCTCTGGCCGTTCCCGGAGCGTTATGCAGACTCGCATCGCCGCTCTTCTTCGACGCGGAGTAGGCCGCTTTCCCGGCCTTCAATCGCGCGAGCAGACCGTCCATCGCGGCTTCCAGTTCGCCGCGCGCCATGTGTTCTTCCAGCTCCGGGAATTTATAGATTAGATTGAACGCGTCGACGAGTACGATCATTCCGGCGGCTCCGGCCAGTAGCGTTTGAATCCGAAGCGCACGCTGTTGTCGGTCATCTTTAAGTATTCCAGGGAGAGCAGCCAGAAGTCGGCGGGCGCTTCCCGGGCGTATTCGAATTTCGCGTAATAGCTTTCGCGGGCGTGCTCTATGAATTGAGGGGCGAGCGGCGCTGCCTTCGGAGCTCCAGCGTCGGATAACAGGCTCGCGCGGCCGGTGAATTGTACGCCCTGGATTTGCGTTACGCCTTCGCGCGTCGCCGGCGGTTCCACATGTACGGTACCGGCGACGGCGGAATTCGCCAGCAGCTCCCGACCGTGGCGCGTCTTTCGGTCTGAAAGAAATACGAAGCAGGGTCTCGCGGTGTCGGGAGAGTCGCCGGTCCGGGCGCCGTTTAAGAATATATAATAGCAATTCGCGGCGTAGGGTGTGCCGTCGAGGGCGGCGGTGCAGAGGCTCAGCACGTGGTGTTCGTTCAGAAAGCTTTCGATTTCCGTCGGTACGGGAATGTGCGTGGCCGGATTCAGAGGAGGCGACATTTCGAAATGAAAATGGGGCGCGGGTCTCGATTCGTCGATCAGATATTTTGCGTGGCTGATCCCGGCGGCCGGTGGATTTCTGAAAATCGATTGTCCGCGGCTGCACCGGCGGAGATTCCAGCGTATGCTCTCCCTCTATCTTGCGTTCCGGGCTCTACACATAATTGGATTCGTCGCCTGGTTCGCTGGAATGTTTTATATCTGGCGTCTGTTCGTGTACCATGCCGAAAGCGAATCGGAAGAAGTCAAAGCCACTCTGGACGTGATGTCCGAAAAGCTGCACAGGATCATCATGGTGCCGGCTTCGCTCTTCACGCTGGTCTGTGGTCTGGGAACGCTCAGCTTTCGACCGGACCTGCTGACCGCCAGCTACTGGATCTACGTGAAACTGGCGCTCGTGGCGGCGCTGTTCGTCTGGCAGTGGCTCGCCAATTCGTACAGGAAGCGTCTGCTGGCCCGGGAGACGATCCCGTCCCGCCGATTCAGGCTCTATAACGAGCTCCCGACCCTGATTCTGGTTCTGGTGGTGCTTCTGGCGGTCTTCAAACCGTTCTGAATTTTTTTTAGTTCCGTGCCAAACCGGGTAGTTTCGGGCTTGCCCTATTTAACAATGTTAAATTTTCTGGCGGCCGAAAGGGGGACCTGTATGAATCTCGCAATCAACGATTCGAGCCGGTCAGTCGGACGCAATCAGCGCACCGCCGAGGCGTTCTCGGCCAAGAAATTCACCTGGAAATCGATCAAGGACGCCATTTCCCCGGCGGCCTACGAAAATCCGACCCACCGGGGTCTGCTGTATTTTTTCCGGGATCTGGTCCTGTTCGGGGCCTGTATGACCGCCCTGGCCATGGCCGAGGCCTGGTATTATGTAATTCCGCTCTGGCTTTTGAGCGGCCTCTTGATCAGCGCACTATTTACGATCGGCCACGATGCAGCCCATGGGGCTCTCTTTCAGAGCAAGCGCCTGTCCTACTGGGTCGGCTTCCTTTCGACCATTCCGTCGCTGCACGCCTACAGTCAGTGGGCCTACGGACACAATCGGGTGCACCACGGGCATACGATCAAGCTGGGCGCCGATTTCGTCTGGCATCCCGTTTCGCCGGCCGAGTATCAGAAGAAATCCTGGTTGGGTCGGGCCATGCATCGTCTGTACTGGTCGCCCCTCGGCGCCGGGCCGTACTATTTAATCGAGATCTGGTTTAAGGGCATGGTACTCTATACCGCGCCGAACGCCGAAGCGAAGCGGGACCAGCGCGCTATGACGGCCATTTTCTTCGCGATTTCCGCGGCGCTCTTTTTCGGCGGAGCGTATGCGAACGCGATTGCGGGCGCGACTTCGGTGGAGTCATTCGCGGCCCTTGCCGCCGCGAACGGCGCCTTCGACTGGAGCGCGGGACTGTGGATGTGGACGAAGATGTTTCTCGTGCCTTTCCTGATCTGGAATTATATCATGGGTTTCACGGTTTACGTGCACCACATCAACGAAGAGATTCCGTGGAAGGCCCGTGGCGATTGGTCACCGGCGTACGGTCAGCTCTTCGGGACCGTGAACTATCATATTCCGCGTGCGATTAATTTCTTTTTACACGATATTTATGTTCATATGCCGCATCACGTTCAGGTGCGCATTCCTTTCTATCATCTCAAGCGCGCTCTTGAGGATATCAAAGCCGTCTACGGCGAATACGTGATCGAACGCGATACCGTACTCGCGGATTATCTCAGATCCACGAAGAAGTGCAAACTCTTCGACCGCGAGACGGGGCGCTGGTATACCTATCGCGAAGCCCGGGAGCTGCAGGCGACCGCGGCGTAACCCGCTGGAATTACGAAGCCGGGGGCTGCTCGCCCTGCTTCCCGGCATTTGCGTCCGGAAGCGGAGCGTCCTCCGGGTTTTCCAGGCCTGCAGCCGGAATCTCGACGCAGACCACCGCCAGATCGTCGGGCAGACTGGAGCTTCCGCTGTGCTGCTGGCGATATTCCAGCACTCGCTCGACGACGGTTTCGGGGGTCGTGCCGTCGGTGTGACGGATCATCGAAGTCACGTTCTGTAGATCGAGCGGGTTGCCGTCCGGGTCGAAACTTTCCAGCAGGCAATCTGTATACATCAGCACGCGGTCTCCGGGATGGAGCTGCACGCTCTGGGCCTCGTATACAATCTCCGGAAAAACTCCCAGCATGGGCTGGCTGGTATAGAGCAGTTTGCTGCTCTGTTTGGGATCCGCGCGAACCAGAAAGAGCGGCGGATGCCCGCAGGTAAGATAGTGCATGCGATTTTCAGAGTCGATGCGCACCAGGCAGATGGTGATATAATAATCGCCGTGGGTGATTTCGAGCAACTCCAGATTCAGCGCCGTGCACATCTGGCCCAGATCGCGGCTGGCTTCGGGGCGGCTGAGCGTCTCGAAGTGTTTCTTAAACAGCGTCTTCGCGGCGATCGAAATCAGACCGGCGGCCACGCCGTGTCCCATTACGTCGCCGATTACCGCCAGAAACTCGCCGGGAGTTTCGTAGAACTCCCACATATCGCCGCCCAGGTTTTCCATGGCTTCGTAAAAGCCGGCGGTGCGCACGCGCTGAAAATCGGAGAAATTGCGGGTGAAGAGCTGGTTCTGCACGACCCGCGCGAGACTCAGCTCGTTTTGCAGCGTTTGCTGCTGCTTCTCCAAGAGTTCGTTTTGTTTTTCGATCGTGTTCAGGGCGCCTTCGAGTTCGGTCGTGACTTTGACGAATTCATCGTAGCCGGCCTGCATGGCCTCAGAGTCTTCGCGGATCTCGGTCAGGTCGGTGAGCGCCACCAGATATAAGTCCCCGTCCGGCGCCATCAGCTTGCGCTCCACGCGCAGATAGAGGAGAACTTTTTCGCGCGAGCGAAATTCGACGTCCATGTGATTGCGGCGGCCTTCGAAAACGAAGCTGAAGAATTTGTAGGACTGCGTCGCCGAAGCGAAGAGGAATTCCTCCCAGCCGTCCACGCCCACCAGTTCGTCGTACTCGTAGCCGAGCAGCGCCAGACAGGCGCCGTTGATCTGGCGAATCGCCGCGCGATCCATGACGAATTGCGGAATCGGAGAAAAATCCCACAGAGCTGTGAGATCCACCTGGCTCATTAAAGCCCTTTTACGCTGGTGAAGCTGGATTTGCGGGCGATGACGTCCAGTGCTCGAAACGAGGCCGTCTGGACTTTGCGCGAAGCATCGTAGGTGAATTCGGCTTTGATCTCGCGTTCGCCGCATTCGCGCAATAAATGAATCAGCGGCGGGATGCTCGAAGAGTTCATGTACTCCAGTTTGGAGAAATCGCAGACGATGCCCGAACCTTCAGAGCTGGCCGCGTCGACCAATAAGTCGAAGTACGGATCGAGATAATCGCCAGGATCGGCGCTGTGAATTGCGCCCTGCCACTGGAGGCGCAGCGTACTGTCTTCGCGCGTCACCAGGATTTCGAGATCTTCGACTTTGAGACTTTTGAATTCCATAAATTAGAATTGCTGTTACGCCAGCGGTCGGCGAGCCACGATGCGAACGACGTCTTCCCCGCCGGCTTCGCACGTCAGTTCGTATTCCCCTTCGTAAGCGATACGCACGAGACCCATACGGCTGTGGCCGTCCGGATTGTCGCGAATGCGTTCGAGCCGTTCCACGTACAGATCGAAGGGATTGGAGTCCTTGAGTTTATTCAGAGTTTCCGCCAGAGCCGCCCTGTGCGCCTGGTCGGTCGTGGAGTTGTGGACTTCGATTTGAACCACGCCGTCCTGGATTTCAAAGGAAAACGTGACCGACTGCGGGGGTTCCCCATCGCTGTATTTCAGTCCGTTTTCGACCAGCTCGATGGCCGTGAGCAGCGTAGCTTCGCGAAAATCTTCGCCCTGGCTGATGATGCGCGGTTCGCTGTTGATGAACTCCTTGATCTTCTTAATTATATTCCATTCGGGTTCGATTTTGAGGGTGAAGGACATATACGCATCGCCGCCGGAGACAGAGTAAAATCGCCGGCGGCGATTCAAACAAGCACTATTTCGTTTTGCCTCAAAATGTCTGTTTCACCGTGACCTGTACTTCGTACAGGTCGTCGCCGTACTCCGTGTCGCGCAGGGCCTTGTAGGCGGAGCCGGCGTTGAACCAGCCCAGACGCGCGCCGAGCTTCAGATCGTTAAAGAAGCTGTATACGAGTCGCAGGTTCCATTCCTCGCCCAGGAAAGTTCCGGGACTGCGCTGTCGAAAAGCGCGCGTATAATTTGTATTTCCGTCAATGGTAGGAGTTCTGTAGGCCCGCAGCTGATAGTATTCCAGTCGGGTTTCCAGCTCGGCCAGCGGCTGGAAGCGGACCCGCAAACCGCCGATTTGCAGGCCGGTCAACCGGCCGCCGGTGAAGATGCTGTAGCCGCCAGAGTCGTCGACGGAGATCTCGTTGAACTGAAAGGACTGACCGGCCGTGCGAAACTGGTCCGAGCGATAGTCGATGCTGGACGCGTCGGGTTCGGTGTCGCCGGGAATGCGTCCAGAGGCTCCGGCGTAGACCAGGGCTAATCGCGTGCGATCCGTGATCTGGTAGCCGAGTTCCGCTTCGCCCGCCGCCGCGTTGATATTGTACTGCTTACGCAACGGCGGCCTGAGCGCCTCTTCGAAAAAGGCCTGGAGTGGATCGCTCGTATTGGTCGTAGCTGCGATGCTTGAGAGTTTCGGATCCGCCGAAAGCGGTCGATGGAAGCGACCCCAGTTGCCGATTCCGTGCAGCATCAGCTCGAAACCGCCCACGCTGTAGCGCAGTTGCAGACCGCCCCAGTACACCCGGGAGGTTTCCTGGTTCGATTCAGTGATATCGTCGACCGATGCGTCGTCGTCTTCGCGAAAGATACCGTAGAGTTCGGTACGCAGACTGCGAATCTGCGACCACTTCCAGCTCAGGAGCCCCAGATTGATGTCGCTGAAATTATCATCCGAGAAACCGTTGGAGTCGCCGTCCACCCGCGAGTTGTCTTCGGAGCGGATATAGATGCCTTCGAAGCGCGAGGCGATGCTTTCGATTTCATGGCGCAGTCGCAGGCCCGCGCCGCTGGTCGCGACCACGAGTCCGTTGGGCGTACTGAATAAGAAGATGCCGGCCGCCGCTTCGGTTGTATTCGCCTGGTTGTGAAACCTTAACAGCAGCTGGCGCGTTTCCAGGTTGGTGCGTCCGGACCCACGCCCGCCCGTACCGGGTCCGGAACGATCCGCTTCGTCGCGGCCGAATGTGACGTCGCCGATTTCCAGATTATAGAGCACGTCGACATACGGACTGGGCCGGAAAGCCACGTTGAGTCGCAGTCGAATCGTATAGAAATCCTGCTCTTCGCGCTCGCGGGTCGTGCGGCAGGTCGCCGGATTCGCCTGGCAGGCGAAGAATTCAAAATAGCCTTCCTGATCGCGTTCCGCCCCGCCGGTTGAAGTCGGCGGATTGGCCAGCCCGATATCGCGCCAGAGAAAGAAACCGCGCGCCAGGACTTCGCCGTCGTAGGAAAAACGTTCGAGCGTATCTTCGGTTTGCGCGAAGAGCGGTGTCGCGCAGGCCCAGACGGCCAGCGCGAAAAGAATATTGCGAATTGTATAAATCGTCGTTCTGTATTCGGTCATCAGCCCTGTTGCACCCACTTATCGCTTTCGAGGTATTTACGATCCAGCGCTTCGAAGCGTCCTGTTCGCCGCATCTCTTTCAGAAAAAAATTGATCACCGACAAAAACTCGGGATCGCCGTACGCCAGAATCGGCGAGAGATGCTCTTCGCGATACGGCTGCGTGAGTGCGACGGCGTTCACGAGATAGACCGGTTTTTCGAGCGTCAGCGCCGTAATAAAGACCGCGTCGGCGACGATCGCGTCGATATCGTTGTCCTCGAAGGCTTTGACCATTTCGCTGCGCCCGACGAAGGCTTCGATTTTGTGTTTCGAAAACGCGGGATCTTCCAATAGCAGGCGATGCGTGGTCGTGTTCCGCACGACGCCGAGCACCAGTCGCTCCAGGCGCCGCAGATCGGCCAGGCTGCGCAGTTTCCGTCGCGCGAATTCTTCGGACTGCGATTCGTTCGGCAGCCGGCTTTTCGCAAGCAATACCGCAGGGGTTGTAATAAAGTACGGCTCCGCGAACTGAACGAAACGAGCGCGGGTCAGCGTACTGGAAATGCCGCCCAATGCCAGGTCTACCTGGCCTTTTTGCACCATCTCCATCATCTCTTCGATATTGCCGGATACGATTTCCAGCCGGACTCCCAGGCTGCGGGCCAGCTCGTGGGCGACCTCGACGTCGATGCCGGGATAGCTGTCGGCGGGCACGGGCTGATCGGCGGCGAATCCGTCGTCGGTCTTGCCGCTTTCGCCGGGGATGCGAAACGGCGGATAGAGGGCGTGCATAGCCACGCGCAGGACGCCGCGTTTGACGATCGCCCGCAGCCGGGGGCTTTTGTACGGGCGCGACTGCAGTCGCTGCGAGTTTTCCGGTAGCGCGTCGATCTCGGCGCGCGTGTTCTCGGCCTGCAGACTGTGCCGCGCCAGCTGGGGCATTAACGCCGCGCTAACAATCAGCGCGCAGAGCGTTGTAGAAATACGGAATAAGGGCCTCATGATTCCACGGGATGGTTCGGGTCGAATTTGCGCCATGCCTTTTTGACGCGCTGGCTCACGCTTATGTTCCAGTGGAATCCCGAGCGAAATCGAGCCTTCAGGCGGGTCCGTTGTAATAGTGCACCGGGTTCGTGCTCCGGGTCGCGATTCGAATTTGAATTTCCGGGCGATGCGCATCCTGCACTGGATCGCGATGTTCCGGGGCTATTCGCTGCTGTATATAATCGCGGATGACTTCGCTCGTATACTGCTCCGATTCGTAGTGGCCGATGTCCATAAACAGCATATCGCCGCAGGTTTCGAAAAACTGATGATAGGTTACGTCGGCGGTAATAAAGGCGTCGGCTCCCCGGGCCCGCGCGGTATCCAGCAAAAAGCTGCCCGCGCCGCCGCAGACCGCAATCCGGCGCAGGGGCCGGTTCGCCGGCCCGGGCGTGTAGCGGATACAGCCGCACTCGAAGAGCTCGTGGACTTGCGCCAGCAATTCGTCGGTCGTGAGCGGTTCCGGCAGCTCGCCGATCATACCGGTGCCGGCCTCGCAAAAGGGACCGTGTCCGCCGCCGTCCGTTGGATGCGCGGCGGGCGTCTTCGTCGAGGAAGACTTCGGACTCAGAAACTCCACGTCCCGCAGGCCCAGGCGATCGACGATCGTACGATTCACTCCGTCACGAATGCTGTCGAGATTCGTGTGGCAGGCGTACAACGCCAGGTCGTTACGAATGGCAAAAAGGATCTGGCGGCTGACGAAATCGTCGCCGCGCAGAGATTTGCGGGACCGAAACCAGATCGGATGATGGCTGATGACGAGATTGGCCCCTTGTTCAACTGCTTCCGTTAGAACCTCCGGCGTAATATCCAGGGCGACCAGTACGCCGCGAACAATCGTGTCGGCTTCGCCGACCAGTAAACCGACATTGTCGTAATCTTCGGCCAGATGCGGCGGCGCGAGAGTTTCGAGCCAGCGGGCCACATCGCCGCAGGTGAGAGTGGATTGCTTCGCCATTGTCGGAAATGGATCGTTATCGCCCGCTTGCCGGCAAGCGATTTGCGAGAACAACGGCGGCCAATCGCGGGATATGGCGGAATTCAGCTCCAGAAATCCAACCAAAGCTGTCGATACTGTTTATTGCATGGATTCCCGGCATCAAATGTGGCAGCGGCTCGTGATCGTCAGTCATAAGCTAACCCGTCTTTGCGATATGGTTTCTGGAGAACTCGTATACAATCGAGAGCGACGGGAAGCCTGGTTCGCGCATACGGTCGCGTGGAAGAAAGCCTGGCTCCATACCGCCGAAACCCAGGGCGCAAACGACGAAATCACAAGTGAAAATTCGCTGGCACAGCGTTAGAACGCGATGAATTTCGCAAAACCACCGCGAGCAAGATCATCGGCGCGCGATCCGCGAATTATTCGGCCGTACGAAAAAAGTTATTGCGACGGATTTTCGCCCCCTTAACTGAGCATTATCTCTATGCAAGTAGCCTGGGAATCTGTCAACGGCGCGTGGATCGTGCGCCTGGGTGGACGGCTGGATGTTTCCAAATCGGAAGAGCTGGAAAAGATCCTCCGGCAGATGCTCAAGCAAGAGCCCCGACCGCTGGTTGTGAATCTGGAAGAGGTCTCCTATTTGTCTTCTTCCGGAATCGGCGTTCTGCTCGGGATATTTCGCCAGCTCAAAGGCCTCAAGCTGCAGATGGTCCTGTGTCAGGTTTCGCCCGCAGTTGAAAAACTGCTGGAAGTGGTAGAACTCAGTCAGGTCTTTCGCATCTTCGATCGCGAAGGCGATGCGCTTGACGCGATCGGCGACGCCAGCGCCGGCTGAGTCTCATGCAAAGCTTCCGTTTCGGTTCGCGTTTCGTCTTCGTTCCGGGCGCCTGTCTGCTCCTATTTGCGCTCACCGCTCTGAATTCCTCGATTCTGCCCCTGGGCTGGCCGGATGAAGCGCTGTTTTCCGCGCCGGCGGCGGCGCTCGCGGAACGCGGCGTATTCTCGACTTCCGTGCTGGTCGGCCTGATTCCCGGCATGGAGCGGGCGACGCTCTGGAATTCACCGCTCTACATGGTGCTTACGGCGTTACCGTACGCGATTACCGGCGAGAGTCGGGTCGTCGCGCGCGGAGTATCATTCGCGCTCGCCTGTCTCGCGCTGTGGATTTTCGCGGCCGTGGTTCGGCGTATCGTTCCGAATCATCCGCGTTTGCACGCTTTGTTGCCGTTCTTGCTCGTGTGCGATCTGACCTTTCAGCGAGCGGCGAATACGGCCCGCATGGATATGCTGACGCTCGTTTGTTTTCTGGGAGCGCTCTATTTTCTGATTCGTGACTATCAGAATCATACGAATCAGCCCGCAGCGAACGCCTTCCCGGCGACCTGGTTGGATCGCAGGCGGGCCCTCGCGCCGCTCTTCGCCGGATTCTGCACCGGGGCCGCGGCGCTCAGCCATCCGATCGCGGTACTTCTGGTTCCGCTGGCTTTGATCTGGACCCTGCCGCGCTGGCGGGCTCTGGCCTGGGGCGTGCTGGGAACGGCGCTCGTCTTCAGTCTCTGGCTGCCGTATATCATCGAGCATATCGAAATCTTCTGCGTTCAGTTTATCGCGCAGCTCGTTCGCAAAAAGGACATACTCTCGTTCTTCGGCGGCGATACCGGCGGCGTATTCAAGGTATTCGTAGCCCAGTACGGCGGCCGCGGATTTCTGATGATTCTGGCCGCGCTGATGGTCGCGGTTGTGGGCGCGGCGGGTCTGCACAAAATCGTGCAGCTGGGCCGCAGCTTTCGTGAATTCACCACCGCGTTGTTCGTGCGGCTCTATCTGAGTTTCGTTGTGGTCTTTTTGCTGGTGCTGCTGTCTTCCGAAGCGTGGTATCCGCTGTACGTGGGGCCGGTGTTGCTCTGGACGGCCGCCGCGCTGTGGGCGGGGGCGAAATCAGCGCGCGACTGGAGCCGCCTGGCGCTGCCTTTCGCCGGCGCCGCGCTGATGATCGGCACCCTGGTTTTCACGATTCGAGAGCACCTCGTCTCCGATACCCCGGGGCAGGTCGAGCGTTTCGAAAGCCACGCCGTGCAGGCTGTCGGGGAATGCCGCACGGTCTATTTGCGCGTGCGCCCCGATCCGTACTTTTTGTATCGGAAGCGCTATCCGGAATTGGAGGTTCTGGAGTTTATACCGGGCAAGCTGCAATTCGATGCCGGCGACGTACCCTTTCAGTGCTTGCGCGATTGCATGACGATTCCTGGCGGTTATTCCGCGTACTTGCTGCGCCGTTACGATGAGATCGACTGCTTTCTTCTGGATCAGCACGACGATTGGGAGCCCTTGCTCCGCGATTATTTACAAGAGCGTCAGGCGCAATTTTCAATCGAAGCCTTTCCTGCGCTGCCGCCCCTGGATTCCGCGCGCCTGCTGCGCCGGCTGCCGTGATTTCGACATAAAAAAGTCCCGCTGATTGGCGCGCCCAACCGAAAATGTAGCAGGCATGGCTACTTCCGGCGGATACGGTTCCAGCGTCGCGATGATCGACGGGCGCGAGCTGCAGCGATTGCTGAGCGTTCTGGAACTGGAAGAATTGAACGATCTGGCGCATCTGGATCGCCAGTACAAGCGGCTGATCAAGCAGTATCATCCCGATGTGAATCCGCGGGCACGCGATTGGGCAAATGAGCGCAGCCAGGCCGTAATCGCCGCGGCGCGCACCATGCGTCAATATCTGGAGCGCCGGGGACCCTTGAGCGCACCGCTGCGACGCCGAACGGCTTATCAAGCGCGCGCCGATGTGCGCAAGAATCGCGCCGCCCCTGCCGCTTCCGGCCCTCACGCTGCGCCGAATGGCACGAATCCTGGAAACGCCCCCGGACAGCCGGCGCCCGAAGCGCGCCGTCGCTCCGAATCGTCGTTTCAAATGATCGACGGCCGCCGCATCAACTACGCCCTGCCGATCAAACACATCGTAAAGATCGTCGGCGTTCGCGATCCGGGCGTGCATCGCGGAGCGCCCGGTCCCTATTGCACGATGGACGGCGAAATCTTTCCATTGCACAATCTGGAAGGCGAAGACATGCCCTGGGAAGAAGCGGCCTTCATCGTTCTATTGCGTGCGCCGTTGATTCGCGTCGGCATCGTTCTGCCTCGAGACGCGCGTTTCGGCAGCATCGAAAGCTATCGTTCCGGTGAATTGTCGCGCGCCGCCAATTCGCGCAGCGCTCACGGGGTCTGGATCCGCCACGATATGAAATTCTATTTGTGCCCGCGCGAATTGCTGCCGGAACTGAATCGCGCGGCGCAACCGGCCTGAAGCCGCGGTCGCCGACCCGTGGCCGTCCGCAAGCAGCTATCACAAAAGCGCATTCGCGTCTGTAACGGATAACTACCCGTGATCGAGCACCACTTCGCGAATACACAGTTACGTCCATCGGAACGCCTGGGGCCGGACTACGGCGTGTGTCCGGTGAGCGGCACTGTGTACTATCTGAAGGCCGAAGCGAAGACGTACGAAGGCGATTATTTTCTCGCGGAGTACGCTGCGCAGTACGGCCGCACCTACGTCGAGGACGAAGGGCATCTGCGTGAACTCGCCCGAAAACGTCTGGCGCTGCTCGGTGACGGGGTTGCCGCAAATCGCATTACAAAACCTTCCGCGAAATATTCCCGAACGCAATCCGAAGTGACTCCGGCAACGGCGCCGCGCCTGCTTGAGATCGGCTGCGCGGCGGGCTTCTTTCTCGACGAAGCGCGCTCGGCGGGTTTTCGCTGTGAAGGTCTCGAAGTCTCGAGTTTCGCGGCGCAGTACGGGCGCGAGCAGCTCGGGCTGGAGATCAAGACCGCGTCCTTTCTGGATACGACGCTGGAAACCGCCGCCTATGACCTGGTCGCCGCGTTTTATGTCATCGAGCATTTCGCCGAACAGCGCTCGGTCTTTGAGAAAATCGCCGGAGCGCTCAAGCCGGGCGGCGCGTTTCTCTTCGCTGTGCCTTCCACGAACGGACCCCTGTTTGAATACAGTCCCGGTGGCTGGCGCTCCACGCATCCTTCCGATCACCACGCCGACTACTCGCCGGCCAGTCTGCGCCGGGTCCTGCCGGAATACGGAATGCGGCTGGAGCGAGTGCGGCCCGCGTCGTATCATCCCGATCGCGCCCGTGGTTGGAAAGGCGCTTTGCCCGCCGCCCTATATCGCGCGTACGCGAACGCCTTCGCGTACGGCGACACCATCGAAGGCGTCGCGCGAAGGCTGCCCTGAAGTATTCGGCGGCGGTCGCATTCTCCGCATAGTTTGGGCCCCCGGCCGCGGGAGGCTCTTGCCCTCTTAATAAGAAAATTCTTATTAAGAGGGATTCTGCTTGCCCATGGACGGCCTTCGTAACAACTGGCTAATAGTCAGGCAGGCCACGTGCGTTTTCCGATGCAAAACATGTTAAAACGATGGGCCGCTGCATTGGGGGCGGCGGGGATTCTTGTCGCATCTTTCGCGCCGCAACTGCATGCGCTCGTGCATGACCATGACGCCCATTCCGGGTTGGAATCGCATGCTGCTGAGGGCTTCGTGCATCTGCGCGGCGGCGAGCTGCATGCGGCAGATACGGCGATCGATGCGGAGTGCTCGCTCTGCAATCTGCCTTCGCCGCGACTGGCGACCAATGCCTTCAGCGATGAGCAGCTCTTCCACCTGCATATTGACCAGGGCGGGGATTACACACTAAGCGCCGCCCATTCTCGTTGGCCCCTTTCGGACCTGTCCCGCGGTCCACCTTCCATTTCTTAAAGTCGAAGCGACGCTCCCTTCACGAAAGCCGGATACCTCTCCGGTTCAGCGGAAGCGCCCCCGGTTGGTTCTCGGCCAGTGCGGCAAGCTGTGCGCATTTGCATCAGCAGCCGCTCCGAATGTATCAAGCAGGCTTTCCGGCGTAATCATCGGAGTTGTTTCGGCGCCCCTCTTTCGCTCTCATTTATTTTCAAAGGAGATACTAGACCCATGTTTCAAACTAAAAAGTCTTTTGCTAAGACGTTTCTGGCGGCAGTGCTTGCCGCTTCCATGTTTCATTGCAGCGCGCTGCAGGACGACGATGATGACGACGATCTGTCGACGTTGCTGGTAGCGGCACTCGCGGCTCAGTGTAACCTTGGCGGCTTCGCTTTTAATGCAAACGGCCCGGGCTGTAGTACCGCGGGTGCAAGCGGAACCGGAACGCTGACTGCTCTGCAAACTCAGACCAGCTTCGTTTCCGCGCTGGTAACTTTCCGACTGCTCGATGCGAGCGGTACGCTTTCGATGGTCACCGGACAGAATCCGGCCCAGGGGTCCGTCACCACTGGAACCGGCGGCGAGCTGGCGATCTCCGCGACCCAGACGAAGAAGCCGCAGGATCCGGGTGCGGGCGCTGCCGGCGCCGGTACCACTACGCAGACCTGGTGTATGGAGATTCACGTAGACGAAGCGCCCATTCACGTTCTGCTGGACCAAACCGGCGTTTGTACCGCGAAGGCCGCAACCGCGGTTACCTATGAAAACGACGCGAACGGACCCAGTCAAAACGGCGGGCTCTGGGGATTCGTTTTGAATAATGCGGAGATTCTTGCCATTACGCCGAACGGCAGCAAGCTGTACTCAGAATGATGACAGGGTTTTCGAAAAACGACGCGTCGCCGGGCAACCGGCGGCGCGCCCTCGCGCTGGCTCTGGTACTCACCGTACTGGCGGGCATCGGCCTCCGTGCTCAGGAGCCGGACGCGCCTGAGTCGAATCAGGAAAGTGCACCGGTTGCGAATGAGCCCGCAGAGTCGGTCGAGCCCAAAACAGAAACGACTGAAATTCCGGTCGGCGAAAGCGATCCTGAGATCGATCAGCTCTTCGCCGAGGAACTGGAAGGGCCGGAGCCTGTTCGCCGGGTCGGGGAAAACGATTCTTCCCAGGGCGAAAGCTTTCCCTCGGGCGTCCCAACCGGCAATTTGCTGAATTTCGTTGATCGCAATCAGCGCACTTATACTCTCGATATTCTCGCGGCCGTGGATATGGTCGGCGAGTGGGATAATGAAGAGCAGGACACGACCGCCAATGAATTCGGTCTCCGCGAAGTAGAAATTGGCTTCTTCGCCGACATCGATCAGCTGGCCCAGGGCGTCGTGATGATCGCCGGACACAACGAAGGCGGCGAATTCTTCTTTGAGATCCACGAGGCATATTTTAATTTTCCGCGCTTTCTCGTACCGAATTTATCGGCGCGGGTGGGGCAGATGTTTTTTGACGTCGGCCGTTTGAACTCGGTGCACCGTCACGACTGGAGATTCACCAATGCCCCGGTCGTACACGAAGAATTGCTGGATGAAGAGGCCGCGGAGGACGAAGGCATCGAACTCAGCTATTTGATGCCCTGGCCTTTCTGGCAGGAGTTAACTGTCGGCGTCTTTAACGGAAAGACCTTTGGGCACACGCACGTTGAGGGCCCCAAAAAGAACAATCCGCTGTATACGGCGCATCTTTCGCAGTTCTTTCCGATTTCGCCGGACTGGGGCACTGAATTCGGGTTCAGCTATTTGCGCTGGCATCCGACGGAGGAGCCGAATCGCGTGACGCACCAGTACGGTTTCGATTATTTGCTCAGATGGGCCGCGGGGCCCGGTCGACAATTCGAATTGTCTTCGGAAATCTGGTATCGAGAAACGCGTGAGAAAAACGAACGACGTTTCGATCCGCCGGCGGCACCCATCGATACGCGGGTCGGCGGCTACATTTTCGGCGAATATCGTTTTCATCCCCAGTGGGGCGTGGGCTATCGCTACGACTATTTCACGAATCCGAATTTCGAGGATGAAGACGGAAGGCGGCAGACAAAAAACGGGATTGAACAGAATTCGGTTATGATAACCTACTATCCGTCCGAGTTTTCGTATTTCCGCGCGACCGCCGAACGCGATACGATTCTGGAAGCGGGCGAGAATACCTATCAGTTCTATTTGCAGGCTGATTTTATTCTCGGCATGCATCCGCCGCATAGATATTGATTACGAAGATGGAGTGGCATCGTTTACGTCATTCCGGGAAGCAAAACGGGGCAAGATATGAGACAACATAAAACAATCTATACCGCTATTGCGCTGGCGCTTGCCGCGACCCTGGCTGCTGCACCGGGTTTCGCGCGTGACGAGCCGCTGCGGGTCGTCACGACGACTACCGACCTGGCCTATATCGCAAAGCAGATCGGCGGCGACCGGGTCACGACGCAGGCTCTGTTGTCCGGTGCACAGGACCCGCACTTTGCTTCGGCCCGTCCGGACTTTATTCTGGCGGTGAACCGCGCCGACGTGTTCGTCGAAGTGGGGCTCGAGCTGGAAATCGGCTGGAGCCCGCTACTCCGGCAGACATCGCGGAACGCGAAGATTCTGGGCGGCGGTCCCGGCTATGTCGACGCCAGTCTGGGCATTCGCGTACTTGGACGCCCCGAAGGATTGGTTTCGCGCGCCATGGGCGATGTTCACCCGCTGGGCAATCCCCACTACTGGACCGATCCCTTAAACGCCGCCATCGCCGGCCGCAATATACGCGACGCGCTCATTCGGGTGAATCCAGCCGGACGCCGGATCTACGACGCGAATTACAAAAGCTTCCATGAGCGCATGAAGCAGCTCACCATTCGCGAGAAACGGAAATTCGCGCCATATCGCGGGATGCGGGTTGCGGTTTACCACCGGGAATTCCAGTATCTGGCGAAGCGCTTCGGATTCGAAGTGATTACCTCGATCGAAGAGATTCCAGGTGTCCCGCCTTCGGCCTCGCGACTGAAAGAGATGGTGGATCTGCTGCAGATCGAGGAAGTCGATATTATTCTGACCGCTCCGTACAATCCTCAATCGTATTCGGAGACTGTCGCCGAAAAAGTCGGAGGCGTCGTCGTGAATATGCCTCTTTCCGTGGCGAGCGAAGAAGGCATCGATACGTACGAAAAAACCATCGAGGTCATGCTGGAACGCCTGCGTCGCGCGCAGGACGAACGAAAGGCGCGTGCCAACTGAACTCGGGTCGGATCGTGTGCCCGGCGTGGCACCGTCGGGCGCTCTCTCCATGGAGGGAGTGCGCATCGCCTATGATTCGAATGTGCTGCTGGATGACGTTAGCTTTAAGTTACATTCAGGGATTGTTTGCGTCTTAACCGGGCCGAACGGCAGCGGTAAGACCAGTCTCCTGCGGTCCGCTCTCGGTCTTGCGCCCGTCGCCGGTGGGAGCCTTCGATCGAATTTCCGCCGTCCTGCCTACGTTCCGCAGTTTCAGCGCCTGGATCGTCAGTTTCCCTGTTCGGTTCGCGACATGCTGCGCATGAGTTTCCGCGGCCTCCAGTACCTCTGGAGCCCGGGGGCCCGATCCATTCGCGAAGATCGTATTCAGGAAATTCTCGAACGCGTGGGCCTCGCGCACCGGCGCGATCAGTTGTTGCGGGAGTGCTCCGGCGGGGAACTGCAGCGCGCCATGTTGGCCCGGGCGCTCGTCGGCGAGCCCGATCTGCTGGTGCTTGACGAGCCCACGGCTTCGCTGGACACTGCGGGCTCGACGGAATTCTTCAAATTGATCAGGGAACTGCGCGGGAACGGCGAATTGTGCATCTGGGCGATTTCGCATCAGGCGGAGGCCTGGCGGGATCTCGCGACGCATCGCATGACCATTACGCACGGGGCCAGGCTGAGCTTCGGCCCGGTCGCAAGCGAAGCGGGCGATCCATCTAAAGCCGGCGGCGGGAGCGAGCGCGGCGATGCTTGAGTACCTGCTATTCTATAAATACCAGCTACTGGTGGGCGGAGTGCTGGGGTCCGTCTGCGCGATTCTGGGAGTCTTCGTCCTGCTCCAGCGCCAGACGCTCTTCGCCGCGACTCTGAGCCAGGCCGGCGTTCTGGCTTTCGCCTGCGTGGTTATCGCGACGGAGCTTCTGGGTTCGCACGGCCACGGTCACAGCGAGGCGAAGGCTTCCATCTGGTTCGTGCTCGCGCTGAATATTCTATTAATGGGGCCTTTCTATATTCTGCGTCAGCGGCGCATCGCGAATCTTGATGCGGCGCTCGTCGCGGGTATCGCATTTTTTTCCGCGGCGGCTCAGGTGCTCACAGTCGTCTGCGGCCTGCATACGCACCTTCTGACCGCCTACTTCGGCAATATTCTCACGGTCAGCCCCCGGGATCTGGTGACATCGGTGATTGTGCTGGTGCCGGGGGTCGCGGCCTTCGTTTTGATATATCGTTCGCTGGCCGCGACGACCTTCGATCGGGACCAGGCGCGCCTGGCCGGCATCTCCACAGCGATCGTCGACCTGGCGTTTTTCATTCTGCTTGGAGCGGTGGCTGCGCTCACTCTGCGTTTAATGGGCTCGTTTTATACGCTGGCCCACCTGGTCGTTCCAGGTCTCTTCGCGCTCAGTCTGACCCGCAGCCTGGGCGCCGCCGTTGTTGTGGCCGGTGGCTATTCCCTCGCTGCGACGCTCGGGGGTTTCACTCTCTCGCTTATACCGATTACCCTGGCGGATCAGACGATCAATCTACCGACTTCGAGTGTAATCGTGATGGTACTGGTGGCCGGCTGTCTGGCGTTGCTACTGCGGCGTCGCAAAAGCTGATCGCTTCTGTTTCCATGGAGAGCGGCTAATAGCCGAACAACCCTGTCTAACCAGGCCCGAAGTCGATCTCGCCTGGTCCCTCCCGTGCGAATGATTCCAGATAGAGGGCGGCGGCCTGGTCGCTGGAGTTATCCGCCAGAACGCGTCGCATAGAATCCACGGCCGACTTTCGATCGCCTTTCAGCACGGCCGCGACCCCCGCTTCGAATTCCGAGCGCAGTCGGAGTTTCGCGTCCGCGTCGGGATCGATGCCGGTCGCCAGCACTTCGTGGATGCGGATCTCGCTGCTTTTGCCTTTTACACGAACGCGGCCCAAAAAACGTGTTTCGAATTTCAAATCATCCGCATTCGTCAATCGATCGCGGGTTGCTTCGCTGATCAATATCGGAGCGTGCAGGCGTTTGGTCAGTCCTTCCAGCCGGGCTGCGATATTCACCGCGTCGGAAATGACCGTGCCTTCCATGCGCCTTTCATGTCCGATGGTGCCCAGCATGGTCGGACCGGTGTGTACGCCGATGCCGGTTTCGACCGGCGGCAGATTGTCGCGGGCGCGAGCCGCGTTGTACTCTTTTAATCGCAGGCGCATGCGCAGCGCGGCCCGTACCGCGTCCGCCGGCGCGCCCGGAAACAGCGCCATAATCGAGTCGCCGATATATTTATCGATGAAGCCGCCGTTTTCGCGCACTACCGGTCCCAGTTCTTTCAGGTATGCGTTGATAAACGCGAAATTCTCGCGGGCGCTCATGCCTTCGGATATGCGGGTGAACGAACGAATATCGGAAAACAGAATCGTCATTTCGCGTTCCACGGAATCGCCCAGGTCGATTTCGGTGATCGATTCTTTACCCAACAGCTCAAGCAGGGGCCCGGGAACGAAACGCGCGAAGGCTTCGTTGAAGCGGCGCTCCCGTTCGAGGGCGGCGGCCTGGCTCGCGAGATGTTCGGCCCGAATTTGATTGAAACGATCGCCCAGGGCCAGCGAAAGCAGCGCGACCTGTAAGGCCGAGCCGATCAGATTCGCGTAGTTCGTGATAAAATGAAAGGGCAGAATCGCGAAATTTCGCAGAATGATGACCAGCACTCCGGCGAGCATGACGATAAAGGCCAGGAAGAAATAGCGCGCGGCGCGGTAACCCCGCAATAACGACACGAGCGAGGTGATCATCATCAACAGCGCGGTGCCGAAGGCAATGACCAGGCCGATGCGAATCGCCAGTCCATAGTCGCCGACGAGAGTGTAGCCGAATTGCAGCCCGGCGATCGCCGAGAAAGCGAATATGATTTTGTGAAAGCCCGGCGAACGCGTGCCGGTTTCCAGAAAGCTCCGAAGAAACTGCAGCCCGAAGAAACTCGCGAGTCCGATGAACAGCGGAATGCTGTAATTGGCGAGCCACAGATTCCAGCTCCAGACGTATTCATGCGCGAAGCCCCAGACCCCGACCTGAATTAATCCGTAGCTTACTATAAAACCGACGTAGTAGAAATAACTCAGGTCCCTGAGCCAGACGAAGAGAACGAAATTATAAAAGACCATAACCAGCAGTACGCCGAAGTACATGCCGAATACGATTTGCTCTTCGTGATCTTTTGCGGCGAAAGCTTCGGCGGTCCACAGGGTGAGCGGCAATAGCAGAGCTCCCTTGCTTTCAAAGCGCAAATGCAAGATGCGGCGCTCGCCCGCATCCAGCGGCAACCGAAAGATGAAATTGCGGTGTTTGACGTCTCGTTCATGCATGGGCGCCCAGCGGCCGTATTTACGAAGGCCCGCTTGCGCCAGTGCGCCATGCGACGCGTCGTAGAGCTGAATACTGTCGATCAGCGAAACCAATTCCAGATAGGCGACGAAGGCGCGGTCGCCCGGATTGTGCAACGGCAAACGCAGCCAGTAGGCCGAGTTGGTGTATCCGAAGTTGATGCGTGCGCCGGCCTCTGTCCGCTGAAAGTTTTCGGCGACCGGGGAACGAATCACGTCTGCATATTCAAGAGCCCCGGTCGGGTCTTCCAGATAGCTGATCCAACCGGCGGGATCAACCTGTTGAGATTGCGGTGCCAGCGACAGAAAGTCCGCCACCGGTGCGGCCTGTACGGAGTATGCGGCGGGCAGTACGCACAAGCACAGCGCTGACAGAGCGACGGCGAACTTCCGGTTCATGAATGCAGAATGCGATGGCCGGCGCATCGTTCTGAGATCGCATACCGGCGCTCGAAATGCAAATCAAAAGCGAAGCATATGCGAATCAAGTTGGAGGCAGATGATGCAGTAGGAAGCGCACCAGGCACTTCGCGGCGATGCCGGTGGCCTTCTCGTCGTCGCTCATATCTCCGCCGGCGATATCGAGATGTACGAGCGGCATGCTCGCGGCGGCGCCGTTCATGACGAAGGCCGCCGCTGTTTGCGCGCCCCGATTTTTGCCGCGATTCGTATTGCGAATGTCGGCTCCGTCGAGTTTGCTTTTGATATTATCGAAGTCTTCGGCCATCACGTCGAGGCTCTGCACGCGATCGCCGGCTTCGTGCGCGGCGTCTTCCATAGCCTGTCGCCAGTCCGTATGCTCGTCGCGCGACATGAGCGCCATGCCCATACCCACGGCGCGCGAAGCCGCTCCGGTCAGGGTCGCGACGGTTACAATCGCTTCGGGTTCGTCGCGCTCGGCCATCGTGACTGCGTCGATCAGGGTCAGGCGCCCTTCGGCGTCGGTGTGGCGGATCTCGACGCGTTTGCCGCAGGTGGTGTCGACGATCGAGTCGGGCAGCATGGCGCGACTGTCGATCATATTCGGCGTCGCGGCGAAGTACGCCTGGACTTCGATGCCGGCCGGCTTGATCGCGGCCAGCGCCTGCATCGCGCCGAAGACCGCGGCGCTGCCGGCCATATCCGCTTTCATGGTATTCATGAAATCACCTGGTTTGACCTGATAACCGCCCGTATCGAAAATCACCGCTTTGCCGACCAGCGCGATGCGGCGTTTGATTTCGCCTTTCGGTTTATAATGAATGCGAATCCATTTGGGCGGATCGCTCTCAGCGGAACCACGCGCGACCGTAAAAAAGCAAGGCATATGCTCTTCCAGCCACTTCACGTCGTCGACGATTTCGGCGGTGAATTCTTCGCCCCCGTCTTCCGCCAGGGCCACGGCCTGATCTACCAGCGTGTTCGTGCGTTTGATATTACTGGGAGTATTGACCAGATCCATGGTCAACGCACGTCCTTCGCACATCGCGCTGATTTCTTGCGCGAGTCGAATTTCATCGTCGAGCTGCGTCTCCGGCGGACGGTGCAGGCGCAGGCGTTCCAGCTGCGGGCCCGGGTCGCGGCTTTCGCGCGATCGATAAGAGAATTGATAGAAGGCCCCGGCAACGGCCAGCGCGGTCGTTGCCAGCGACGCGTGCTTGCCTTCGAGTTGCGGTAGAGCGACCGCGACGAGCGGTAATTCTTTTAAGCGAATGCGGCCGAGGGCGGCAAGCACTGCGCTTTCCAGACGATGCATGGCGATGCGGGCCGGTCCCAGACCGACCAGTAGCACCCGCCCGGCTGGACTGTGCGGCAAATACAGAATCTGGCCGTGCTTGCCGGCGAAGGATTCGATTCGCAGCAGTTCTGCAAGTTCGTCAGCGATTTCGAAGCGCCCGGCCATTGCGGAAAGCGCCGGCGTCTGCAGCGGCGCGGCGGGCGCATCTTTGGCGGCGGCCGGCCCGGCAATGCACGGGATGACTGTCAGTACCGCTGCGGAGTCGCTCAGGATAGGAGAATCGGTGAAAGCTAGTTCGATGGATGTTGCGGGCATAGGCTTCTAAAATAACTGTGCCGGACAGACTCCGGCCGCCCGGGAAAGCTGTCAATCGAGCGCTTTTTTTCTTGAACAATGCAATTAAAACGAACCAGATAGCTATTTTTCCGCTCCCATAATTGGGTGGTCAGTCCCTTCGCGGACGCCTCGCGCAACTCGATCGCGCGATTCGCTGCAGCGATTACAGGAGACTGCAGGAGATTCATGAAAGTAAATTGTCATCGTATGCTGCTGACCGTCGCCGGCGTTTGCGCCGCCCTGGCGCTTGTTTCCGGACTGCAGGCATTACCGCCGATGCCAGCCATGAGCGATCGCTTTTCCGAAGCGGACGTTGTGGTGCTGGCAACGCTGCACGATACGCAGCGGCGCAGATTTAACGACATCAGCGAAAACGTAAGTCTGCGGGTGAGCGTCGAAAAAATTCTGAAGAGCCGCGATGCGAGTCAAAACGCCATCGAGGTGCCTGAAGAATTTCACATGGCCTTTCTGGTTTTTCCGCAAACTTTCGAAAAGCATCTGCGGCGGCCCGTCGGCGATGGTCGATATTTTCTCTTTTTAAATCGTAAAACCGTCGTCGACTCTCAGGGAGAATCGGGCCAGGTGCTCGTGTTAACCGAGCCGCGTCCTTTCGCATTCTTGCCTTACTCAGAAAACGCCCTGGCCGAATTGGAAGCGCTGGCCGCGCAATCAGGAGACAATCAGTGAACATCGATCCTTCTTCTAATAAAAACATGGACGCCGCATCGCATTCAGCCGTCCCGGGAAAGCCCAAATCTCGCACGCCGCGCAGCGAGCTGTGGAAGCTGGCGGCGGGCGTCGTGGGCGTCGCCGCGATGGCCTTCTCCGTGCCCGTGCTGACCCAGGAGAGCTTCGATCCGTCGAGCGTGCAGCCCGCTTCGTGTCGTAATGGTAAATTTCAGTGCGGCATGAAGCCGCCTTCGCGGGAACGTTTCGCGTCGATTCCGCTGGCGGCTTCGGCGCAGATTCGGCACCGCGGTTTGCCTTCGCGCGTAGACCTGAGTTCGAATATGCCGCCGATCGGCAACCAGGGTCAGCAGGGCAGCTGCGTCGCCTGGGCCAGCGGTTACGCGCTGAAATCCTATCATGAAAAGATCGAACGCCGCTGGAATTACGATTCGCCGGTCGCCGGCGGTTCCGGCCAGCGCGTGTTTTCGCCCGCCTTTATTTATAATCAGATCAACGGCGGCCGCGATGACGGTTCCGTTATCTCCGACGCGCTGGCGTTGATCGTGCGTCAGGGCGCCGCGCCCTGGAGCGCCATGCCGTATCGACCGAACGACTATCGTACGCAGCCGAAGGCCGCGGCGAAGCGCGCCGCCGCGAATTACAAAGCGCAGAGCTATCGCCGGCTGCCGGCCAGCAATCTGGATTCGATTAAAGCGGAGCTCTCGAAGGGCAATCCGGTCGTATTCGGCATCGGCGTCGACGACGCTTTCTATAATCTGGGCAGCCAGGTGTACGACAAAAACCGCGGCCAGTTTTACGGCGGCCACGCGATGACCCTGGTAGGTTACGACGACAGCAAGAAATCGCCGCGCGGTCATCGCGGCGCGTTTAAGTTGATCAACAGCTGGGGCACCGGCTGGGGCGATCGCGGCTACGGCTGGATTTCATACAAACACTGGGTCGCATCGGACGCCTGGGCGCTCGTACTGTACGATCGCGTGGATTCGAATAACAACGAGCAGCCCGAGGAGCCGGAAGAACTGGAAGAGCCGGACGAAGAGGAGCTTTCGCCGCCGGCCACTGTGACGGCCACCAAAGGCACGCATACCGATAAGGTCGTCGTAAACTGGGGCGCGGTGAGCGGCGCGGCGGTTTATGTCGTCGCGCGCGCGGAGCCTTCGGACAAAAACAGCTTTCGTTCGATCGGCTACGCCGAGAGCACGAACTACACCGACACCGCGGTGCAGCCCGACGTGGCCTATCGCTATATCGTCGTGGCTGTGGCTGACAAAGAAAACTATTCCGATCCACAGAGCTCGCCGATCGGCGAAGGATATGCGGCGAGCCGCAAGCAGACCCGTCCGCCGGAAAAGGTGACTGGCATCTCTACAAAGATCAAGGCGGTCGCCGGTCGCGGCGCGGTTTCGGTCAACTGGAGTGCGGTTCCGGGAGCGACGTCTTATCAGGTGGCGCGCTACAGCGCCCGTACGAAAAAATGGCAGCTGCTTTCGCGCGGCACGCGCAGCGACAGCTACACCGATGCGCGTCCCGTAGCCAATCAAACGAATTATTATAGTGTGCGCGCTGTGAACCGGGCCGGGCAGGGCGAGTGGGGCGATCCGGCCGGAATCGAAATCGGCGGCAAGGCGACGATTCCCGCCGTACCTTCCGGGGTGACCGCGTCCGCCGGCACCTTTAAGTCGAAAGTCGAAGTCCAATGGCCGGCGGTGCCCGGCGCAACGATCTACTATCTCTTCCGCTATGATTATGATTCCGAAGAATGGGAAGGTCCGCAGCAAACCAATCGCACCAAATTCGTCGACGACGATGAAAGCGTTCTGCAGGGCGATTATTTCGCCTACATCGTGGTGGCCAGCAATTCGGCCGGCAATAGCGACTACAGCGAACCGGCGCTGGGCCGCGCGAACCCGAACGCGACCCGGGCGGGTATGGTTCTGCCCCCGCCCTCGGGAGTGAAGTCGCAGATGAACGCAAGCAACGGAACCATCACCATTTCCTGGGACCGGGTGAAAGGCGCGTCCGAATACTATATCTTTCGTAAAAAAGAAAAACAGGACGACTACCAGTTCGTGCAGCAGGTCGCCGCGCGTTCGACTCGCTTCAGCGAAAAGCTGCCCGGCAAACCCGGCGAACTCTATTTCTACGTGGTGCGCACGAAGTCCGCGCTGGGCGGCGAATCCGATAACAGCCAGCCCGTGCCCGGCTTCGTAAACAAATCACGGGATATCGTCCGGCATCGCTTCTTGCCGGGTCAGGGCATCGATCGTTTTACCGGAACCTGGACCGCGCGTTACTGGGACGGTAAGCGGGCCCCGCAACAATACACGTTGACGATCACTGCGAACGGCGGGGATTTTACAGGCAGCCTCAAAGCCGGTAACGCGCGGGCGAAGAGCTTTCGCGGCAGCTACGCGGCCAATAGCGACGTGATGCAGGCGAAGGGTATTCGCTTGGAAGCTACCGAAATCGACGGGACTCTCAAGGCCAGCGTAAGTCGCGGGGCGCTGAGCCGCGTACCGCTGGATCTGAGCTTCGTGCGCGAATAGGATACAGCGAACGCGCACGATTCGCACAAAAGCGAATGTTCCGTTTCAGAAGAACGGATTCATCTGCTTCTCTTCGTAGATGCGGGTGAAACGCCCGTGTCCCGGAATTACGTTCGTGCCGTCGTCGAGCGTAAACAGGCGATCCTTGATGCTCTTCGTTATCGCATCGGGATCGCCGCCCGGCAGATCGGTGCGGCCGATGCCCATTTGAAACAGGGTATCGCCTGAGAAGACCAGACCGGCTTCCGGAATGCTGAAGCAGCACGAGCCCGGCGTATGTCCTGGCGTATGCAGCACGCTTAGCTGCATATCGCCGAATGCTAACGGTTCTTCGTCCGCTAGATGATGATCGATCGCCGTGCGCGCCTCCTCCGGCGGCAGCCCGAAGAGCCGACATTGCGCTCCGAGGTTTTCGTATAAAAACAGATCGTCTTTGTGCAGGCCTACTTTCACAGCGGCTATTTGCTCTGAACCAGAGTCGTGCGTTCTTGCGTGCTCGGCGACTTCGTGAGTTCCCAGGCAATGATCGAAATGCGCGTGGGTATGTACGATCCAGCGCACGCGAGCACGGTGTTCTTTTAAGAGGCTGATGATTTTCGGCGCTTCACCGCCTGGATCGACGACGATTGCATCGCGGGTGTCTTTGTGAATCAGGATCGAACAATTGCAGCCCAGGGGTTGCACGGGAAAGGTGAGCAGTTCCAGTTTGCCTTCAATTTCATTCGATGTGTCGTTGGAGTTATTCGAGTTCGTCATAATCGTTCCTGTTGGTTCCGGATTTCGGCGGCTGTCGATCGAGCCCGCGTTAGAGCTTCGGCTTTTTGTCCACGTCGGAGGCTGGAGCTTTTTTAAAGAACAGCAGAAAGCACGATGGCGGAATGCGTTCGATGGGACAGGCAGCGGCGAGAATCTCTCCTTCGCATAGTTGCACCTCGGGCTCCTGGACGTCGTTTGGTACCAAAAAGAGCAGGCCGGCCGGTTGATTGCACTGCTCGATTTTCGCGAAATACGAGGCGTTCACCCGCACCTGCGCGTCCCAGGCGCGAATGACGTTATCTGTACGGCTGCACTGCGCCGACAGGACGCACAGCAGCAGCCCGCCGATCTGCATCAGGGCCGGCAAAGCTTTGTTGCGATAAAACGCGCCCATCAGATACATGCAGTGTGCCCCGGCTTCGGCTTCAAGTAATTTTGGCGCGGCGTCTGTGTGTCGCTGTAATCGTCATGGCCGGGCTCGCTCTGCCGTCTGCGCTATTCGCTGAGACTTCGGCCGTAGTCGTCTTGAACGAACCGGAAACCGGGCGACCCATGCCCGATGTGCGGGTAGTCGTACTTGAGGCCGGCGTGGCTGGATTCACCGACGGTAGCGGTCGCTTCGCTTTTACGGTTCCTGCTCCCGGATATTATACCTTCCGCGTAATCATCGGCGGCGCCGACGTGCGTCAAATTCGGCGCGAGATTCGATTCAGCGGCGAAACGCTCGCCCTGTTGTCGGCCGCCCCGACCGCGTCGGATCCCGACACGGGGCCGGCCGGCGATGAAGGTATCGCCATCGTGGGGTTGAAAGATCAAACGAAGCTTTCGCGTTTTCGCTTTTCGCGGGACGAGATCAAACGCCTGCCTGGAGTTTACGGCGATTCGTTAAAGGCTATCGAAACTCTGCCGGGGGTTGCCGCCGCGCCGCCGATCGGCGTTTTGCCGACGACCAATATTTTGTCGAATTCCACAGTGGCCGGCCTGGGAGTGGGACCGCCCTATACGAACAGCCAGAGCGGCGTGCTGGTCATTCGCGGCGCGGGTCCGCGGGCGAGCCAGTTCTTACTCGACGGTTTGAAAATTCAGTATCCCTTTCATCTCGGCGATCAGTCGAGCGTCATCAACAACGATTATATTCGCACGGTCGACGTTTATACCGGCACCTATCCGACCCGTTTCGGCAACGCTACCGGCGGCGTGATTTCGATCGAAGGGCCGACGAAGATTGAAAAGGCTACCGCGCATATTAACGTGTCGATGTTTAAGTCGGACGTATTTTATGAAACGCCGCTCTTCGGCGGCCTGGGATATTTCGTCGGCACCGCGCGCCAGAGCTATCCGAATTATCCGCTGCTGGCGACCTATCCGGAAGCGATTCCGGCGAACGCGCAGTACGCGAATTACACCGACGGTCAGTTCAAGCTCGGCCTTAATTTTAACAATCGGCACGAGTTGGCTTTCCTCTTCTTCGGCGCGCGCGATATCCTCGATTACGCGCGCTCGGTGGACGAGCTGGCGAACGGCGAAGACGATAGTTTGCTCGGTGGGCTCGGAGGCCTGGGCGGCGCTGCCGGCGGCGGCGTCACCGGATCGGGCGGCTCTGAGGGCTTTAATTCCAATACGGACGGCAGGCCGCCGGTCGGTCTGGATCGCGGATTTCATACGCAGGGATTCAATTACGCGTATACATACGGCGGCTTCTTTCGCAATCGGGTGATCGCCCAGGTCAGTCGCTTTAAAGAAGATTTCGATCTGGATTTTCGTTCGCCGCTCACCGGCGAAACGATCTTCGGTTACGAGATCGTGGACTTTCGCCGCGAATTTCAAATTCGCGACGAGATGCAATTCGAGGTGATCAAGAAACACGCGGTCTTCAACGCCGGCATCGAACATAACGATATACGCTGGGAGTTATCGCTTCGAAATTTTTCGCCCCAGCAGAGCGTAAATCCAAATACGCCCGATTTTGTCGAAGTCGTAAATGATCTCGTCGAAAGCAATCGCACCTTTCGTTCGCTCTTCGACGGCGACAGTACCGCCTTTCAGCTGAACGCCGGTTACGCCGAACTCGAACTGGCGTGGTGGCGATTTCGACTGACCCCCGGCGTGCGCAGCGAGTGGTATTCGCTTTCGAACAGCACGGGCATCGGTCCGCGCGTGGGTCTGGAATTTCAGATCCCCGAAAGCGACACGACCTTGCTGGCGGGGGCGGGCCGGCATTTCAACGTGCCGCCGGGTCTGAACTATATCTCGATCGAAGCCGGCAACCCCTGGCTGGAAATGGAGGAAGCCGACCGCATGGCGGCGGGAATCGAACAGAAATTCGGCAAGCACTGGCTGCTCAAAGTCGAAGTCTTTCGCAATATCTTCCGCAATCTGGTCGTCGAAGATCGTTTCGTCGTGGCGCCCTTTTCACCACGCACGAATCGACGCGAACAGGTCCAGAAGCCGCTGGAAATACTGGCCGATCCGCTTGAAAATCGTTTTCTGAATTTTTCAAACGACGGCACGGGGTTCAGCGAAGGCTTCGAGGTGTATCTGAAAAAGACGCGCCCGCCGCGTTCCAGCGGTTGGTTCGGCTGGATCAGCTATACGAATTCCCTGACGAAACGCAACAACCACCAGACCCGCCTGACCGGCGAGGAAAACACGGAGCTCACGGCGCGAAATCTGAACCGCCGGGTGATCGCCTACGTCGAGCAGGGCCGTAACGTTTTGAATTACTACGACAGCGGGGAACTGGAGTTCTTTTACGACAACGATCGCGAAGAATTGTACGATCTGGATCGCACCCACCAAATCAGCCTGGTACTGAACTATAAATTCAATCCGGAGTGGCAGATCGGCGCGCGCTGGCGCTATTCCACGAATACACCGTTTACGCCGATCGTCGGCAATGGCGATACTTTCGATCTGCCGATCGTCGGGCGGCCGACCTTTTTGGCGCGTTATTCGGATCGCTTTAATTCGGATCGTCTGCATCCCGTGCATCAGCTTGACATTCGCATCGATCGCTTCTTAAATTACGGTTGGGGCTACGCGAACTACTACGTGGAGCTGATCAATTTCTATGCGCGCAAGAATCCGGAGTCTCAGAGCTTCGACTTCTTATCGCCGTACAATCGCGGAAGCAACCCCGCCACGACATTTGAATCGACTTTTATCGAAACTCCGACTGGAGGCGGACGCAAGCTACTCCTGCCTCTGATCAACGTGGGCCTGGAGCTGAAATTCTGAGATGAGCGCACGCAACACAGGATGGATTCGTCGCCGCGAGCCCTTCAGGCGTACACCGATCAAAGTCAGGTCGCCGCGGGTGCTGGCGAAATCCGCGGGTTTCGCGGCGCTGCTCGGTATTGCCGCCTTACCGGCGTGCCAGCAGCTGGATCAGGGCGACAGTCCGCAGGAATTGCAAAACCTGCTCGGGCTGGCGACGATTTTGTACCAGGACACCGGTAACTGCGTGCAGTCGGTCCGCCAGAGCGATAACCTGGGCGGACTGAGTTGTTCGCGTACGCCGCGCAATAACTGCGCTATCGACCGGCGCATCGATCTACTGGGCACGACGATCGTAACCGAAGATACGCAGAACCGCTATCGCGGCGCCTGGGGCCGACTCGTCGATGATTTTCCGAAATGCGCCACGGCCAGCGCGGCTGCAGCGTCGCTCGCCGCCTTTCGGGCTTCTACGCCCGCCGAAATCAAAAACAAAAACGAAAGCCACTTCCAGGTCGTGGCCAGCTGCGACGCGCTCAACAGTCAGAACGGCCCGGCTCTGATATTGCGCGATGAGCACGATTTCGTATTTTCGCCGCGCGGCGTGCTGATGGGACAGGCGCTCAATCTGAGTCGAGCTTTTATCGCCGGCGGAGGGACGGGGGAAGACGTTTCCGGAGACTGCTTCCGGCAGCTGATTCGCTTCGCGGGCGAAGAGCAGCTCTTAAACGATGTCGCGGACGGGAATCGCGCTACGCAGAAAAGCTGCGTGTACGGAAGTCTGAACGGCGCGGTCCTGCCGTGCAGCTCCGAAGAGCTGTCGATTGCGCATCCCTTCGATTTCGATCAACCGCTCTAGCCGCTCGCCGCCGCGAGCCCTGTGCTCTCCCGCGTCCCCGGGGTCAATAACAGCCGGGATTCGCGGTGCAGCTATTGGCCGCCACGGTCGCCGCGTCGATGCCGCAGCCGCACGGCTGGTTCACGAAGACGAAGCCCGGCCCCGGTCCCACATTGATCTGCTGGCTCGAATTCAGCACCAGTTCGGGGTAGCCGTCGTAGTTGCAATCGTAGCGGCACTGCAGGGTATAGGGTTGCGCCATCAGATTGGTCAGCTCGTTCGCCGCGCCGTTGCGCACGGGCGTGGACGCGAGCGGCAGATTATCGTCTTTCGCGTCTTCGTTCGTAATATAGACGGAGTAGTAGTGCCGGTTCGAGGCGACGCCGCCGTCGATCACCATCGTATTGACCACGTCCGGATAAAACATACGCGCCCTGGTTAAGACGTTGCCGCCCATATTGAGGCCGAGATCCGCGAAATTGTCGTCATGATTGCGGCGCCAGTCGCTCATCGTAACGACGACCTGGTTGTCGCCGTTCGCGTTTTGAAAACTATGCATCATTAAGTTTTCTTTGATATTCGAACGGATTTCGAGCACCACCGCGTTATAATAAAAATCTTTGACCAGAGTCGTTTCCTGGCCGAAGACCACGGTGTGGTGCAGAGGGAACCAGTCCGGAGCGAGCAATTGCTGGTTGACCGCGTCCGTATTCGGATCGTAGTTCAACAGCGGAATCACGTTCGACCCGATGATGTCTTTGTTGTCGAAGCTGTCTTCCGCCAGGGCTCCCGCCGCGAAACCCCAGCCGGTGGCGAAGGCGCGCACGAAGACTCCCGCGTGATAATAAACTTCCGCGCCGATGTCGCGGCTGGGATAGAGCGCGCCGGTTCCGTTCATGAACTCGACGAAATTGATCAGGCCGCCGGTGCGAAAGCAGGCGTCTTCGCTGAAATCGATAGAGTACAACTGGTTGCAGTACACTTGGCGTTCGTCGCTGACCACGTCCCAGAATTCTTCCGAACTCTCCGAGGAATCCACCAGGTTTAATTCAACGTCGCCGAAGTTTTTCGATGAAAGGCGAATTTCGCCGATGTCAATGAAGATCGGGAGATCCGAATAAGTCGGAACACAGTCGGGCTGCACGTAGGGGATGCAGCCGTTGTCCACAGGGTTGCGGACGAAGGCGGTATTATCGTCCGGGTCGTTGAAGATGCGGTTACTATTAATCTCTGCGAATTCCAGCGGTCGGTCGGTCGCGTAGGTGCCTTTGAGAATTACGACGAGCCGGTTATTAAACAGATTGCTCAGGATCGGCAGACCGTCGTCGCCGTTAAAACAAGCCGTGGACGTGAAGAGTACGAAGGCCGATAAAAGAAGATAGCGTGCTTTTCGAATCAGGGGGGTGTTCATGCGCATTATCCTGCGAAAAATCGATTTTGATCCGCGAAGCTTCGTTAGAACGCGTACGAAACGAACAGACCGAAATGAAAGAAGTGGCCGTTGTCCACTTCGTAGATTTCCGCCTCCAGAAATCGAGGATCAGTCGTGCCGAGTAAGAAGAGTTCGTCCTGCGGCGGATCCAGGTGTTTTTCGTAAACCAGATTGTAGTCCAGGCGCAGGCCCACCCGCAGGCGTCGACTGGCGGCCAGCGAAAACTCGAGTCCGCCGTACAGCAGCGGGTCCCAGCCGCTGCGGTTCGCCGGGCGGACTTCCAGCCAGGCGCCGCCGCCGCCCAGCTTGATGAAGCTCTGGACTTTGAAATCGATCGGCAGCTCGTAAGCCAGCGCCGCGTAGACGGGCGCGACTGTCAGCTGCTGTGTGGTGCGGGAAAAATACTGGCTCCAGGAGAAACCGAATTCGGTATACAACACCCATGGCCAGTTGATGCGATAGAAGCCGCCGGCGCCGACGTTCGCGTCGAGAATATCGTCCACCCGGGTGCCTGGCATCGGGTTCGAAGCGCCGATCCACAGTCCGAACTCGTGGCGCAGCCGGGAAGGACGGTCCTGAGCGGAAAGATCCCCCGCGGCGAGGGTGCAGCACAGAATCAGACCGGCCGTTATTATAGAAAGAACGTATTTCACAGAGATACAGGCGGGCGGATCCCGCTTCACCCACAGGGCTGGCCGATTCTGCCCGGGTTATTGTCAGGGAAAGGGAAGGCCCGTCGCATTCAAGAATTTAAAGGGGCGCCTTCAGAAGGGTTTTTCGGGGGCGTTTCGGCCTGCTTGCGGGCCGCTCGCGCTGCGGCGCGGAAATCGGGAAAATCGTCAAGGCAGGCGAGACCCGTGACACCGGGGATGCTGCGGTAATACGCTTCTCGAAAATACAGACCCTGGGCGGGAGCGGTACGGCCGGCGAGCTTGCGGTCCCGGCTGGCCAGAATGCCAGGCAGATCCAGGCTCAGCTTATTCTGCGTGAGATCCAGTGCGGTTCCAACCAGAATTCGAATCATATTATGGAGAAAGGCGTTCCCCAGTACGCGAAAAGCGACCAGCTCATTCCGGGATCCCGTAAGGGGGTCGGGCACGTAGCGAAAGTCGATGCTCTTTAGATAGCGGACCGTGCCGCCGTCGGCGTCGATGTGTTCGGCGCGGGTGAATGCGGCATAATCATGATAGCCGACGATTTCCGCGAAGCGTTCGTTGAGCATCTCCAGGTCGAGGCGATCGCGCAGCCAGAGCGCGTGTTCGCGCCAGTGAACGGGACGGTTCGGCCCGTTCCAGATCAGATACTCATATTCACGGGCCACGCAGGAAAAGCGGGGATGAAATTCAGGCGGGACGGGAATGCATCGCTGGATGGAAACCGCGTCCGGCAGCATGCCGTTTACGCCGTAGACAAAACGTCGGATTTCCGAAATCGGTCGGCTCAATACGATGCCGGCGATCTGACCGGTGGCGTGCACGCCCGCGTCGGTTCGACCGCAGCAGGAGACTGTAACCGCTTCACGCGCGAAGACTTTGATCGCCTCTTCGAGCGCGGCCTGTACGGTGGGAACGCCGGGCGCCTGTCGCTGGAAACCGGAAAAACGACTGCCGTCGTACTCGACGCGCAGCGCGTAGTGCTGTCCCGGTCGTTTCGCCGTCTGGGATTCCAGGGAGTCCTGGGAGGCGCTCACGCGGACTGCTGTTCGACGCCCATCAGTTCGTCGAGCTGTGCTGAGATCGCTTCGTACAGATCTTTCGCCAGGTCGATAATGATACTCGGCTTGGACGAACTGGCCCGCCCCATACCGTACAATTTCCCGAGGTGCCGCTTGCAGAGATCGAGCATTTCAATTTTCTTTTCTTTGCTCGGAGCCAGACGATCGAGGTACTTGCGGGTGAGGTAGCCGTTCAAATAGATCACGCCGTCAAAGCCCCAGTTCTTATCCGTATCGGGGCCGAGCAGCGGGATAAACTGGTCGTGGGGTTCCCGACCGTTACTCATGATTTCGAGAGTGGGCGAATAGTAGGTGACGGCCTTCATGTACAGAAACTCGACGATATTGTCGTAGCCCATTCCCGGGAATTCCTGGTCGAGTTCGGAGAAGAGCCACGCGCCGCGCATCGAGCAGATCGCCTTTTTGGGAGTGGGGGCGCAGCTCATATCCCGCTTTTGATAGCAGTCGATGGCCAGAATATAAGAAATCGCGCCGGAGACCAGGTTGCGGTCCTGATTGAAATCCATCGGTCCGATGATGCGCTGGGCGCCGGCCTTGCGGTCCTGGGTGGCGTTCTTCAGAGCTTCGACTTCCGTCGGGTCAAGCTTTTCGAAATCGTTGCCGAACGAAGAGTACAGGCACTGCGGGCAGACGACGATTTCGTAGGCCAGCGGATAGACCCGGCCGAATTTTTTGCTCACTTCGTACAGGCGACGTAATTCTTCGGTCAGCTTTCCGGCGATGAGGCGTCCGCCGCCGGAGTGCAGGTTTTCTTTGGCGAATTCGAAGCGACAGACCGGGCAGGTGGTCTTATTTTTCGAGCGGTAGGATATGGATTTCGCGGCTTTGGCCATGTGACGCTCCTGGGGCCCTGCCCCCGGGGTTGTTCTTCAACAGCCGCGGCGGACGGACGCCGGCCCCGTCCTGAACGGCGAACCCCCGGTCTGATTTTCAGCAGATTCGGTCCGTTTCGCCAGCCAGAACGGCGGATTTTCACGGCCACAGTCGGCAAAAATTCCGTTGCGGGCAATCAGGTTTCTATCTTTTATTTCCGATAGTGAGATTAGCCTGGCAGACGCGGGGCCGCTTGCGGCGTTGCGCGAGACAGCGCGATTCTGTAAATAATCCGAACGAGATCAAAGCGCCATGAAATTTCTCCGAATTCGACCCCTGAGCCTGCTTTTGAGCTGCGCGACCTTTTTCCTGCTGCTGCCGCATCCGGGCGACGCCTACAGCGTGGCGGAAAAGGCGCAGATCAAGCGCATCGAGCTGGTGAAATATCTGCGCCACGTCAAGCCGCTGGTCTATAATTTCCCCTGCACTCCCTTCCCGGACTGCTACCAGGTTCCGGAAGGCGGTGCGAAATTTCAGCAGGGCGAACGGGTCGATCTCTTCAAAGATATCAAGCGCGTTTACCAGGAAGGCACGATCTACTATTTCGAAGGCAATTATCTGAATTCCTACAATCGCTTTCTCGACGCGCAAGTGCGCATGGAGCGGCTGCTGGAGAGCCTGAGCCAGTTCTATCTCGATCGCACCGAGCAAATGCTCCGGGACTCCGTCGAGAAAAAGAATCCCAACGATCCCGACGATATGTCGGTCGTGGATATTCAGGTCGAATACGGTCCGGCTTCGCGCAAGCGCCTGGACTTCGGAAACGATCGCGACGCGCCGCTCACTCAGCGCCGTTACGAAGCCAAAGAAGCCCGCTGGGCCTACAACAAGTACCGCATTGAAAAGAACGTCGAAAAAGGTTACGAGCATCTGGGGCTGGCCAAGCTGGCCCGCCAGCGCGCGCTGATGGTCGATCGCAATCTCACGAAAAACCAGCGGGTCACTCCGGACCAGCGCAAGCAGCGCATCGAATTCTATCTGGGCTCGATTCGCATGGCGCAGCTGGCGAAAGTCAATGCGGCTTTCATCTACCAGCTGAAATATCCTTTCGATAATTACGCGCTCCATAACGTGCACGGCTTTACCGAGCAGGGCGGCTTCGAAGAACGCGAAGTTCCGAAATTAGAAGACGTGCGGATGAACTGGACGGAGAACCCGTACGTGCTGCCGAAGAAGCTGCACCCGGCTTTCGATTTGAGCATGCCGCCCCGCTACCGCCGCGACATTTCGGACGCTCGCGGAATGCTCTACGAAGAGGAAGTCGATATTGTGGTGCGCATGCGTTACTACGACGACAAACCCGAGAGCTTCCAGCAGGAAGGCGGCGAGAACAACAATAACAACAACGGCGGCGCTAATAACGGCGGCAACTGAGAGCCGCCGGGGCAGGACGACCGACCGGACCCGGGAGAATTCGCGCCGATTTCTTAAAAAAAATCGAAAATCGCGTCGAACGTCCCGGGTTTTCTTTCGTCTATTATACATGAGCTTCCTCCAGAAGCGACGTGCAGTCCTCGCCGGGACGTGCATCTGTTCCCACTCTTACAAAGCGGCCTTTACGGCCGCTTTTTTGTTTTATCTGGTCGGCTGCGCGGACGCCGGCCGGCTCTGGCGGGATTCCCCGGCTCACGTCGGACAGGGCGGTTCCGAACGCGCCCCGATCGACGCATCTTCCCTGGAAGGGCCGAATTTCGACAACGCCGGAAGTCCCGCAGATGCGAAGCTCTATGTCTGGCCGGGATTGCAGTATCGCCCGGCCGATACCATCCAGGCGCGCATTGCGGCTCCGCCCGGCGCGCGGCGAGTCCCGGTGGGCTCCGGTACTTTTGAAGAGTGGCTGCGAGGGCTGCCGCTGAAATCGGGCCGTCCCGCGGTTCGGCTCTTCGACGGTCGCATCAAGCCCAATCAGGAGGCCCATCACGCGGTCATCGACATCGATACGGGCAAACGCGATCTGCAGCAATGCGCCGACGCCATGATGCGATTGCGTTCCGAATATCTCTTCGCCGTGGGCGAAACGGAGCGCATTCGCTTTCGCTTCACCGACGAAAGCGAGGCCCTGTATTCCGCCTGGGCCCGCGGCCATCGGCCGCAGATTCGCGAGCGGCGCAAGACGCGCTGGATACGCAAGTCCGCCCCTGATTCGAGCTACACGGGCTTTCGCGCGTATCTGCGCAGCGTCTTCACGTACGCCGGCACCTATTCGCTGAGCCGGGAATCGCGGCGGGTGGCCTTCGCGGACATGCGGATCGGCGATTTTTTTATACAGGGCGGCTTCCCCGGACACGCCGTGATCATCGTCGACATGGCGGAGGCCGTCGAAGCGAAAACGGGTAGTGGTCGTCGTAAATATTTTCTGCTCGCCCAGAGCTATATGCCGGCCCAGGACATGCACGTGCTGCGCAATCCAGCTGGCGAATCGCCCTGGTATGCTTTTGACGTGGCTGAAGCAGACGAGACCAGCGGGAAGCCTGGATCGCCGATCGCCGTTCGCACGCCCGAGTGGAAATTTACGAGCGCCGATTTGATGCGCTTTCGGGAATAACGGGAGCCTGACGCTGCTTCAGGAATCGGCGGTGTCGTTGCCGATCCGATTCAATTCGTGTACGACCGCCGATGAAGCGAAGACTTCGCGCGCCAGATCCCGCAGACGTTCTTCTTTGGTGAGCAGTACGAGCTGCCAGCCGCGCTCCTGCTGAAACTCGCGCAGAAACTCCAGACACTGGCGTTCGCGCGGTTCATCGAGAGTCAAAAAGGGTTCGTCCAGAATCAAGAGCGCTGGATCGTTCTGATCCCGCGAGTGCCCGGCCAGGGCGATGCGCGCGGCGAAGACGAACGAGTCCCGCGTGCCGGAAGAGAGGTGTTCGATGCGGCGTTCGGCGCCGCCCGCGTCGGGAATCAAAACTTCCTGGAGCGCGAAGTCGCCCGCCTGCTGCAGGCTCATGCTCTCGACTCCCGGCAGAATTTTCCGTACCGATTGTCCCAGCTCGCCCAGCAATTGCTCGAGCAGCACGTTGTTGTCGGAGCGGAGCTCTTCGAATATTTTGAGCGCTGCTCCCGCCGCGTCCTTATCCAGTTCGCGCCCGGCGATGTCCGAGCGCAGCCGCAGCCGGCTTTGTTCCAGGGCTCCCAGCTCGGCCGTCAGTCGCTGCAGAGCGCCGCGCATTTCACCGGAATCTCCCGCGCGCTTTTCGCCGAGCTCGCGTTCGGCGCGACTCAGCTGCTCCAGGCGGATGCGTTCCCGCGCGATCTGATTTTGTAGATTGCGAAACTCCGTTTCGGTTTTGCCCGCGGCGGGCACTCCGTCTTCGTCGAGAGCCTTCAGCCGGCGTTCGCATTCCAGTTGCAGATCCGCGCGATCCCGGGCGACGCCCTGCCGGATCAGTTCCGCGACTTCCGCTTCGAGGCGATCGCGGTCTTCGAGGCGCCGGCGCAGCTCGTCGCGTTTCAGCACGTATGCGGCGCGATCTGCCACCTGACGGTCACGAAACCAGCCGTCGATTTCCAGACCCTGCGCGCGCTGACGATCGACGGCCGCCTCGCGTTCGCTTTGCATCGTATGCAGTTCGCTTTTGAGCGAACGCACGCGTTCGTTCTCCGCGTCGATTTGCTTTTGCAGCGATTCGTATTCGAGGCGAAAGCGGGTGAGCGCTTCCGAGGCCGCTTCCAGACTTTCCACCGGCGGGAAGTCTTCGCCGACCCGCAGGCGCCAGTCGTCTTTGATTCCGCTCAAGAGTCCGCGGCGCGCGCTGTCGTCGGCGACCTGTTCGACCGATCGCGAAAACCAGAGGAGCGGTCCGCCGAAGAGCAGCGCCGCCAGCAGTCCGCCGGGAATCGCCGCCAGCCAGGCGTCGGTTCCGCCGATCAGGGCTGTGATCCCGAAGAAAGCCGCGCACCCCGCGATACCGGCCAGGGCGCCGGCCGCCAGCAGGCGTCCGGAATTCCAGCGCACTACGGTTTTGATATAACGATTGGTCGCGGAGCGCTGCAGACGATCCAGGCAGTGATCGGCTTCGTCGCGTTTGCGGCGCGCCAGGGGTTCGGCGCTCTCTAAATCTTCCAGTCCGCCGCGGGCCTGCTCCAGCTCGCGAGCCTGGTGTTCGACGCGGCCGCTGCAGGCGAGCACCGCTTCGTGCAGACCGCGTTGTTCGTTTTCGAGAGTATCCAGAGCCGGCAGTTCGTCAGCGGCGTACGAGTTGAGTTCGGACGCGCGCTGCTGGGCCTGCTCCAGATTCTTGAGCAGTTTCAGTCGGCGATTCCAGGTTCCGCGCTCGAGAATGCGTTCTTCGTAGCGCACTTCGGCTTCGAATTGTTCCAGGCGCTTGCGCAGCTCCGCGATATCGCGTCCGGTGGCTTCCAGCCGGCGATCCGCGTCTTCGATTTCTTTTTCCCGCGAACGCAGGCGCTGCTGCTCGGAATTTCGGGCTTCCAGCTCTTCTTCACAGTGAGCCAGTTCCGTGTGCAGCTTTTTGAGTTCTTTATTATGGACGCGTTTGCCGTCGTCGGAACTGAGCACCGACAGGCTGCGGGCGACCGCCGCCGGATCCAGATCGCCGGAAAACAAACGCGACTTCACTCGATCCATCCAGCTCGAGCGGGACGTGATCTCCACGCGAATGTCGCCGGCGCGCACGGCGTAGAGATTCATGAATTCTTCCTCGGTGACGGTCGGCAGATTCTGCGCGTCATCGCCGGTGAAATTCGCGTGCGCGTTTTCGCCATAGCGTTCGCGCAGGCGTTTGCCGTCCGTGCGATTCGCGCGCGGGCGGCAGAGCGCCATAAACAACGCGTCGAAAACGGTGGTTTTGCCGGCTTCGTTCGGACCGAAAAAGATCGTGGTGCCGCCCAGCTCGAAGCTGCGATTCTGAAATTTGCCGAAGTCCGTGAGCGCCAGGCCGCGAACCAACGGCGCCGGCTGAGACTCGTTGAGAGTGTCGGGGCTGCTTTTTTTGCGCGAAGATTTTTTTGATTTCATTTGCTGCTAAGCGGATCGCGGCGTTCAGCGCGTCCGGGAATCCAGATGACGTTTGATTTCTAAAAGGGCGATTTCGCGCGACCGAAACCAGACGGCGCGATCGCGCTCGTAGACCTGCAGCGCCCGGCTCTTACGGGCTTCCGCGGCCGCTGCGGAAGCCGGAGCGGCCTGGTCCGCGACATCGTGTTCCGGAGCCTGCGCGAGCACGGGCTCGTGTTGTTCCCACAGGTCGAGAAATTTACGCACCATGGGTTCGCTGCTGATGCCGGGCAGCACTTCGACGTCGTCGCGCCGGATTTCGAAGCGCCGGGCGCTCTTTTCAAATTTCGCCTTCAGCTTTTCCAGCAACTCGACGAGCACGCGTTCGTCTTCGACCAGGCCGGACAGCCGCAGTTCCACAAAGTCTTCGGGATGCCAGTCATGATCGTCGCGCAATTCGACCGAATCAACCGAGTCCGCCTGCAGGCTGAGCGGCACGGGAATCTCGCGATAGCGGCCCGCGCTTTCGACCGGTACGAACTCCGGCTGCAGGCTTGCCGTGCGGGGATCGTAAGTGATCAGTGCGAAGCCGCGTTCGCCGCTTTCGCCGCGTCGCCAGACCCGCGTGGAACCGGGATAACAGAAGACGCTTCCGCCATGGCGTTCGAGCCGCCGCGCATGAATGTGTCCGAGCGCCGCGTAGTCCACGCTGTGGTAATTGAAGAGCAGAGGATCGAGCATGCCCGCGCCGGACTCTTCGTCGGGGCCGGTATATGCGAGACCCGTAACAATGCCGTGAGCCATCGCCAGTCGCAGCGGCGCGCGTTTGGCCGGCACGTTCCAGCTGCGGTAGTCGCCGTACTCGGCCTGGTGCGGAATCGCGAGTATCTCGACCGCGACGTCCGAATACATGCGCTCCAGAAAGGTGCAGGGGCTGTGATGAATGACGGTAATCGGCGAAAGATCCAGTACCTGAATCGCCGACTCCGATGGTTCGCCGGCAGCGGCCTGCGCGTCGCCCGACGAATTCCTGGCGTTCCGACCGCCATTCTTCTTACGCGAGCCGGACTGCAGTTCTTCGTGATTGCCGGGGATATACAGGATTTCTCCACCGAATTGTTCGGCCAGCGCGCGCACGTCCGCCCGCAGAGCCTCCGCATCGGCGTACGTATCAAAGAGATCGCCGGAGATCAGGATCGCGGCCACGTCGCGGCGATTCGCCTCGGTGATAACCTCTTCGAATACGCCCAGACAATAGTCACGCTCGCGTTCCGAGAGGTGCAAATCCGCGCAATGAATGAGTCGCAGCATAGCACCATTCTACTGGCTCTGGATTATGTCGCAATAGAATTTAGGCGGAGCCTCCCGGGTTCAGTGTGCATAAGTTGTGCACCCCAGCCGGCCTGCGTGCAAGGCCGCAGGCCGGCGAGCCAGGTCGAAGACCTGCTGGGGTGTTTACCGCAAACTATCGCGCCCCAGGTCTTTGCGGATCGCGTTGGCTTCTGCGAGCAGCGCCTTGTCGAGTTTCAGAAATTTGACGAAGGCCGAAGTGCTGACCCCCAGGCGTTCCGCGGCCGGGCGGGGCTCGCCGCCGTGTATACGAAATTCGACCAGGGCCTGCAAGACCATCGCCGGGAAATCTTTGTGTTCGACGCTGACTTTCGCGCGAAAGGCGGGATAGTGCGCCGGGGGGGCCGCCGGTGTTTCGGTCGCAGGCGGCGCGGCTGATGATTGCGGCCGCGCAATCGGAATCAGCCGCGATCCGGCGATCGCCAGACTCAGACGCAGTTTTCGCAGAGCATCGGCGCGATTGCGGGCGGCTTCGCGGTTCGCTCCACTTTCGGCCCGCAGGCCGCTCGGCGCGTGTTCTAATCGAATGGCGCTGTACACCCGGTTGCGTTTCTGTCCGCCGGGACCGGACGCCTGGTAGGGCGTGCGCTTACATTCGTCGAGCAATTGCTCCGGCGGCAGGGTCAGCCAGTCGTAGAACGCGGGCAGCTCGGGGGCATTCATGTGGATATTGAGATATGGAGATATGCGGATATGCTGTTATTAAGCCGCATTGCTGTGGCGCTTACCGGGCACACGTCGCGCTTCACGCGTGGCGCTTCCCGGTCTTAAGTTTTCGCGTTCCGAATATAGTGATACAGATGAAACAACGCGAGCTGTGCCGTATACTGACGGATGCGATCGCGGTCCAGGGGAATGGACAGCGTGTGCACGGTCACTTCGTCTTCGAGGACGCCCCGCCCGGTCACGCCGACGTAGACGGTGCCCACGGGTTTCGAAGCGGTCCCGCCCTCCGGTCCGGCGATACCCGTAACGGCGACGGCGAAATCGGAGCCCATGCGCATCTGCGCGCCCACAGCCATCGCGCGCGCGCACTCGGGACTGACCGCCCCGTACTTTTCCAGCAGCGCCGGGCTCACGTCCAGCAGCGCGGTCTTCGCCTGATTGGCGTAGGTCACCAGGCTTCCCAAAAAATATGCTGAGCTGCCGGGTCGATCCGTGAGCACTTTGCCGATCAGGCCGCCGGTACACGATTCGGCGGCGGCGATGCGTCGCCCGGATGCGGCGCACAGATCGTGTAACATCGAGTCGGCGACTTGCGGTAGATAATGCTCCGCCATTTCGGTTTTCGCGAGACCTTCGAGGCGTTCGACGACTGCGGCGTCATCGCATTCATAAAACACTTTCAGATGACCCGCGGCGGCGGTCACGCCCCAGCGAAAATCCGCCGGTAGTTCGTCGAGTTTCGCCAGCGGGTTCTCCGCGGACTGACCACGCCGGGCGATGCCGAACATCTGCGATTGAAAGGTCGACTCGCCCATCCCGTAGATGAAAAAGACCGTGCGCGCCCGCTTGCTTTCCGGAAAGCGTTCTTCGAACGACGGCAGCAGATCGCCGCGAAACATGAGCTCCATCTCCTGGGGTACGCCCGGCATCGCCGCGACGTACTTCGCTTCGCGCTGGGCGCCGTCGGAGTAGGCCGATTCGGGCAGCCGCTCCGCTGCGATCGTAACCAGCATGCCTGGGGCGAGCCCGCGTTCGTTTTTCAGTACGCGCGAACCGCCGGCGACACGAATCTGGCGGCGGGTGTTTTCCAGACGAATGCGCGAAGGGTAGCGCTTCGCCAGGGTCTCCAGCTTGCGCAGATGATCCGGATCTTCCACCGCTTCCACGCCCGCCAGTTCGGACAGAACGTCTACGGTCAAATCATCGTCGGTCGGACCCAGGCCGCCGGTCATGACGACGATGCCCACGTCGGGTCGTTCGAGTAAATGACGGATTTCGTCGCGCAGAATCGTTGAGTCGTCGGGCAGCGTGCCCAGGCCGGCGATGGGAAATCCGCGTTCCGCGAGGGTGCGCGCGATAAAGGGCGCGTTGGTGTCGATGGAGCGACCGGTGCTGAGCTCGGTTCCCGTCGATAGTACATAAACCGGTGGGCGCATATGCGGAACAGGCTTCGTCGCAAGCGAGTGCGCGTCCAGTTGTTTTGAAACCGGGTACAGGCGTCATAGCTTTGAACTTGACACGCCGCACCCGGCGATAGCGTCTTTCGCATGCCTTATATCAACGTACGGGTCGCCGGCGCTCTTCAGCCGGAACAGAAACGCGAAATCGTAAAACGCATTACCGAAGTGATGCAGGACGTCGCCGGCAAACCGCCGGAAGCCACGTACATCGTAATTGACGAAGTCAGTCGCGAAAACTGGGCGAAGTCCGGAAAGCTGATCGAGAACGGCTGAGAAGCCCCATCCCCTTGAAGAATTTCATAGAAGAATCCCACGGCTAATAAGCCCACAGTGCATGAAATACGATCCTGAAGATCACGAGCTCGTCGTAGATTGCGAAGCGGAGCTGCCGGAACCGTCAGCGTATCTCGAGTTTCCGGAGACGCGTCGCATTCGCTGGGACGATTGCGCCGCCGCGTTAGAATTACCGCAAGAACTGAACCAGCTCTCGAAGCTGGAAGCGATTTCAGTGTACGGCCGCAGTCGTAAGGACGCATATCCGGCGCCGCGCAATCTGGCTGGCTTTCCGGGACTGAAGTCGCTGACGCTCTGGAGCTTTTGTGATTTTACGGGATTGCCTTCGCTGCCGAATATCGAACGCCTGGCCGTCGTCGTTCGTGAGCCGCTTGCGGATCTTCGTATCCTCGTCGATCGCTTTCCGAATCTCAAGCAGCTGGATCTCTGGGGTTCGCATTTGAAGAGCGGTCAGTTGCCGCCGGAGATTGGCGACTTATCCGGACTGGAACATCTGGAGCTGGTCTCGTGCGGGCTTACGGAATTGCCGCCCGAATTCGCGCGCCTGCAAGGTCTGCGAAAACTGTGTCTGCGCGGATTGCCCATGACCGTTTTCCCGGAAGCGATCTGCGAATTAGGGGGACTGGTCGAGTTGCAGTTCCGGCAGTCGGTTGTGAAGCTCCCGGAGAGTTTCGCGAAGCTCGGCTCGCTGCGAAAACTGGATTTCGCTTCGGCGTTCAACAAAGGTACGATGTCTCCGGTCAATCGCTGGAGCGATCAAAAGGTGTACCTGCATCCCATCCCGGAAGAGATCGGCCTGCTGCCCGCTCTGGAAGATCTGGACCTGAGTATGTGCGGCCTACAGGATCCGGGCTTCCTCAAAAATGCCGGCCAGCTCAAACGTTTGCGCTCGCAGTACAGCGCCTTAAAAGACTGCGAAGCTTTCACGGCATTCACCGCGCTGGAAGAGCTGGACCTGGAATCGGGCGAAGTACTCGAAAACATCAACGGACTCGCGGGTCTGCCAATCGTGCGGCTCAAGCTGGAGGATTGCGACGAACTCAGCGACCTGAGCCCGATTCTCGAATTGCCCCGGTTGAAGTTCTTGAATATCGAGGGCTGCGACGACATCGAAAATCTGAATCCGGTATACGAACATCCGTCGCTCGAAGTACTGGAAGCGTCCGAAGAGGTGCTCGAGCAGTGGCAGCGGCGGGAAGAGCTGGCGAATTTGCGTCCGATCGAATCGGTCGTGGCGGACATCGAAAGCGCGGCGGGCGGGTCTGGCGACGCGCAGGCATTGAATTTATTCGAAGCGGCGGTCGCGGATCTTAAATCGCATGTGGACCGCAATTATCATGACGAAAACAATCCGCTGGCCGGCTATTTCGGCGCGGAGCCTGACAACTACGAAATTGTAGAACTCCCCGCGTTAGAAGCCGCCTTCGAAGCGCATCGCGAACAACTATCGCGCGAAACTCTTGTGACTCTGGCGCAAATCTCTTTGCGTTCCGTTACGAACGACAATTACGAAATCACGCTGCGGGCCGCGCGCGAAATCAATCGCCGGCAGGACACGGAGGCCCAGACGGAGTTGGTGCGCATATTCAAGGCGGCTTGCGAATATTACGATTTCGGGCATCGCTTTATGGAAAGCACGGTACTCGATCAGCTCTACGACGACGTCTTTCCGGAATTTGCGACGAGCGCGTTGCTGGAGTTGCTGCGCGACGCGCACTGCGATATGTTGAATTCCGACGGCGGCGATCAGGCGGATTTGTTATTTGCGCCCGCCTTTCAGAGCTTTCAAAACGAAGACGAATTCTCAGAGCTGCTCCATAGCTTTTTTGAATATCAAGACGAAAGCGTCGAATACCACGGCGCGGAGTACTTCGGCGAACTGCACTCGGATATCCGTGCGGCGCTCTCGGGCGACAAGCTGAGCCGCTTCGAGGAGGAAGTGCGTAAACGCGGCGAACAGCTGGCGGTCCTGCAACTAATCGAATCGGAGGAAAGCGCCGACAAGGTCCGCCTGATCGCTTTGCTACCGGAGCTCGACGACGAATTCCTCAGAAGCAACGCGTATAAGATCCTGCGGCCTCTGGAGTACAAAGTCGACGTGCCGAAAGAAGTCGTACTGCAGGCCGTGGATTTTTTTATTCGCCGCGAAGAAGATTCTTCGGACGTGGCCGATCTAATCAACAAGCTGATTCTGCCGGAGGGATTCGTCGCGGTCGTCGACTATCTGAAAAAATACGCGCAGGACGCCGACGAAGCGCGCCGCGATTATCTGGCGGACCTTACGAAGAGTATCATCCGTTCCGCGATCATCGCAGGCAAGGCCGACGAAGAGATTCAGCCGCTCCGCGATTTTCTGCTGGCCGGGGCGGGGCTTACGGCGACGGCGATTCGTGGCTATGAACTCCGGATGATCTTCAAATTGCTTGAGGACTCCGAGCGTCACATCGCGACGAATACTCCCGAGAAGCTGGAGGCGCTGCTGTTGCGTATGGACCGCACGGCCGGGGTGGTGGCTGCGAGCGGCGAACGCATAGATATTCGCGGCTGGGATTTCATGTTCGATATTCACCTGCTGGCTTCGCACGCCGACGAACAGGGCTGGCATATTATCAAACGGATCTGCTCCGCTTTTTTCCCGGTGATCGCTCCGCGCACGGCCGAACGTGCACTCTATATCTCGATAATCGCCGCCGGCAAGACGCACGATCTGGAACACTTCGAGCGTATGCTTGCATACGTTCCGAAAAAGATCAACGAAGAGTTGCTGGCGTACAATCTGGCGTGCGTCTGCGCGACCTTCGAGAAAAAAGAAGCGATGTTGAAATACATTCGGCGGTCCATCGCTCTCGGCAAGACTGTCGAGCAATTCGAAGACGATCCGGATTTCGCGCCGTATCGCGGAGACGAAGATTTTCGTCGTGCTCTGTCCGGGGGGTGACAGTCGCTCAGGATCTCGCCGGCGCGCTGAAAAACACGTCGCTGATATGTCGTTGAAAGATCAGGCCATGGCGCGCCACCGGTACGTTGCTGCGAAATTCGTTCTGAATTTCGATGAGCATTTCGTACACCGCTTCGAGCCTTTCGGGCGTGAAAGTGTTTACTTCCATTTTTAAGCGGCTCAGAATCTTTTTCTGAATAAACGGCGGCCGTCCCTTAAGTCCGAGAAATTCGATGAGCTCCGAATCCTGCATGCTCATGCCGATGCCGATCCGCGCTTTGCGAATCTCGTCGGTGCGATTCAGCATGATTTTTAAGATCGAAAAGAAATTGTCGTTGGCCGGATTAAAATGAATCAGCTCGCGTTCGACGGAACGGTGGTCCAGCGCGAAGAGGGCGTCGACGAAGGCGAAGGCGTTCAGGCCCTGGCCCGGAAACAAAACTTCGCGAATCGAATCAAGTCGAATGGGGCCTTCGCGTTGTTCTTCGCTCAAACTGTCGCGGAGCCGCTGGAGCATCTGCTCGATGGCGCCGCTTTTCGGATCGACGGATTCGCGGATCAAATGGATCGCCTCTTCGCCCAGGTTCAGATGCAGTCGTTTGCCGATCGCGCGAATTTGATCTACGATTTGATTCGAAAACAGGTCCCGGGTCACGAGATGCAGGAGCCCGGCGGGATGAAAGAGCTTCACCAGCTTCTGGCCTGGACTCCCGCTGTAGACCAGAAAGACCGCAGTGCGCGGGCTGGGGTTTGCGAAGGCCTCGGCGTAGCCCGCGTACTGCGCTTTCGAGGCGAGTGGAATCTTGAAGAGCTCTTCGGCCTGGCGCACCAGAATGAAGCGGTACGGCGCAAAGAGCGGTACGTTGGCGATTTCTTCGATGAAGCGCTGGTCGTCGCCGCTTTCGCCGGAGAATAGAATCGTTTCGTAATTTCCGATTTCTTTGCTCAGCCGCGCGCGAAAACGGTCGATCAGGGAGTCGGCCGCGGCGGTGTCCGAACCTGAGACCATCAGCACGCCCGGGGCTTCCAGGTCGAGCTTGTCGGCGGCCTTTTGAAAACTGGCGAGATCTTTAACTTCCATTGTACTGCGGCCCGCTCCGAGCTCGACTGTTTCTCCGCAGGCGTCGCGCCGGTCACGTTCTTTTCGCTTCCGGACGGATATACGGTCTAAAGCATCGAAGCGAGGCCTCGGGGAATGAATTGACGGTCGAATGGGCCCTCTCTATAATTCTGACCGTGTGGCCTTCGGTGCAACGGATCCTGATTTCTTTTTTCCTGCTGCCTGCCTGCGTGTCCTGCAATGCGGCCCGCCCGCCCGGAGCGGATGTGGCGGCCGGTGAGTCCGTGGCGGATCCATCCGCGTTTCAACTGCGCCTGGTCGATCGGGAGAAAACCGATCGGCTTCAGTCCAACTGGGCGCATCTTGAGATTTTACGCGACATCCAGCTGGCTTATCGGTCGGCGCGCCCGGACGCGAGGGCCTTTGCGGAGGAGCGTCTCGCTGAACTGCGCCGTCGAAACCTCTATATCGATGCCGACGAAGAAATCGCTCTCTACTGGCGCCGGGCCCGTGCGAAGCCATCGTCGCCGATGTTGCCCCGAGAGCTGCGGGTGCTCGATCCGGACGGCATCGGCTGTTCGGATCTGACGGGCGTGCGTTATGTCCGGGGCCGCGGCGTTTGGGATTTCGGGATTCAGTTACGCTTGAAAAGAGCAGCGGCGAAACGGCTCGAAAGGATGCTGCGGGAGAACGTCGATCGTTCTCTGGCATATGCGATCGGGGGCAAGGTCTTCTCTGACCCCATTATTCGGGCTGATTGGGCCGCGGCTCCCAAATCTTTTCGAAGCTTTCCCTGGCGTGCTGGCTCTCATGAGCAGGCTCTTGCCTTATTCAAAGACGTCAAAGCCTGCTGGCATTAGCCGGCTACCGGCCCGAGTGGGCCTTGTGGATTATGTCCGCTCAAAATAGCGCGGTGGCGGCTTTGCCCGTCCGATGTTATTATGAGGGGAATTCCGGACGAGAATCTTTTGACCCCCCGCCCGAAGGCGAAAACTCTGTCCGGAATCGTTGCTCACACAGGTCCAGCATCATGAAAAAAACCGGCGCACAGCTTCTTGTAGATCTATTAGAATCCCACGGGGTGGACCTGGTATTCGGCTACCCCGGCGGAGCGATTCTGCCCTTTTACGACGCGCTCTATCATTCCAAAATCCGGCATATTCTCGTACGGCACGAGCAGGGCGCGATGCATATGGCGGAAGGCTACGCGCGCGCGACCGGCAAACCCGGCGTGGTCGTCGTGACCAGCGGGCCCGGCGCGACCAACGTGATTACGGGCCTCTGCGACGCGAAGATGGATTCCATTCCTCTGTTTGTGATCACCGGTCAGGTGCCGACGGCAGCGATCGGTTCGGACGCCTTTCAGGAAGCCGATATTTTCGGAATCACGTTACCGGTTACGAAGTACAACGCTCTCATCAAAGACGTGGATCGCATGGCCGAAAAATTCGAAGAGGCCTGGCTCATGTGTAATACCGGCCGGCCCGGCCCCGTGCTGATCGATATTCCAAAAGACGTTCAGAACGCGGAGACGGGCGTACTGCGCAGCGAACCCAATCTCGCGGGCCGTTTCACGAAGCATCCCGAAGTGAAAGGCGATCTCGAAGCGCTGGCCGAAGCGCTGAACACCGCCGAGCGTCCCCTGCTGTATGTGGGCGGAGGCGCGATCAACGCGCAGGCCGCCGCCGAGATCCGGGCGCTGGCCGAAAAATCGATGGCGCCGGTGACCACGACCTTGATGGGTCTCGGCGCGTTTCCCGGCAGTCATATACTTTCGCAGGGCATGCCGGGTATGCACGGCACGGCCTATGCGAATAAGTCCATCCTGGAATGCGATTTTATCTTCTCGCTCGGCGCGCGTTTCGACGATCGCGTCGCGGGCCGCGCCGATCTCTTCGCGCAACAGGCGGTCAAAGCGCATATCGACATCGACGAAGCCGAGATCAATAAGCGGGTCGCGGTCGATCACTACGTGAGCGGCGACCTCAAAGACGTGCTGCAGGCACTGTTGCCATATATCGAAAAGAAAGATCGTTCGGAATGGGTGAACCACCTCGAAGGTTATAAACAAAAATTTCCGCTGGCCTTCGAGTCGAACGAAGAGGTCATCAAGCCGCAGCAGATCCTGCGCGATATGTACGAAGCCTCGAACGGCAAAGCGATCGTTTCGACCGACGTGGGTCAGCACCAGATGTGGGCGGCGCAGTACTATCATTTCGACGAACCCAATCGCTGGTTGACCAGCGGCGGTCTCGGCACGATGGGCTATGGCCTGCCCGCGGCGATCGGCGCGAAATTCGCGAAGCCCGACGATCTCGTGATTTGCGTCACCGGCGACGGTTCGTATCAGATGTGTATCCAGGAACTGGCGACGATTCGGCAGTACAACCTGGGAGTGAAGATCTTGTTATTGAATAACAGCTTTCTCGGGATGGTGCGCCAGTGGCAGGAGCTGTTCTTCGAAGAACGCTTCAGCGAATCTGAGTGGCAATACAATCCGGACTTCGTCATGCTCGCCGAAAGCTACGGCATTCCCGGACGTCGCATCGTGAAACCCGATGAAATCGACGGGGGCCTGGAGTTCATGTTGAAAGACGATGAGCCGGCTCTACTGGAAGTCGTGATTCCGGCCGACGAGAAAGTCTTTCCGATGGTCGCGGCCGGTCACGATCAGCGCGAAATGATTCAGTTTTCGGATCTCGCGCGATTGCTGGCCGAAAAAGAAAATCGGAAATAGTCGCCGCTCGCTTTCATCGCAAAATGGCGCGGATCTTCGACAGTCACCTGCACATCATTGATCCGCGCTTTCCGCTCGTCGCGAACCAGGGTTATCTGCCCGGAAACTTCACGACTCTCGACTATCTATCGCACACCGCGGATCTCAAACAGAATCGCGGCGATACGATTGTCGGCGGCGCGATCGTTTCCGGCTCGTTCCAGGCATTTGACCAGAGCTATCTCGAAGCATCGCTCGCCGAACTGGGGGCGGGCTTCGTCGGCGTAACCCAGCTGGCGCCGAATGTAAGTAACGCGGAGATCCAACGTCTGAATTCCCTCGGCATTCGCGCGATTCGCTGCAATCTCTTTCGGGGCGGCGGGCTGGAGCGTTCTGAACTGGACGCCTTCGCGCGCCGGGTATTCGAAGTCGCCGGCTGGCACACCGAGTTATACGTAGACGCCCGCGACCTGTGGGACTTCGAAAGCGGCTCGCTTTCGGTGCTCGGTCGTACCATTTCCAATTTGCCGGCCGCCTCCGTAGATCATCTCGGTATGCATCCAGCCGGATTGCCGGCGCTGCTGGAGCTGGCCGGCCGCGGGGTGCGCATCAAAGCTACGGGTTTCGGCCGCCTGGAGCCGCGCCCGGATGTCGACCCGGGTGATGCGTTCAATATCGCCGAAACGCTGCGGGCGATTATTTACGCGAATCCGGGAGCGCTGATCTTCGGTACGGACTTGCCCGGCACACGCGCGCCGCGGCCTTTCGAATTGCGGGATCTGGACCTGATTCGCGAAGCGCTGTCGGAGTTCGGCGACGAGGCCCTGGATCGGGCGCTGTGTCAAAACGCGCTTGAGTTTTATCGAGTAGAAGTTTAGCCGGCCGCGTTCTTGGATTGACTATTATCCGGAGTTAGTGTGAGTGTGTGAACGCCGCGACGCCTTCGGTGCAGTGGGGCTGCACGAAGACGCCGCGATGCGCTTGAATCCGCCCGCTTATCGTCCGAAGCGAAAGGCCTGATTGTCGACGACCGCGCAACTCCACTGGCCGGCGTTCGCGCCGTTCTGGAACTGGCGACCGAGTATATCGACGCATTTGCCGCTGTGTTTCGCACGAAGGCTGAACGATATCCCGTCCGAATCCGGCACCAGTCGAAAACGCGAGTTGTCGCCGTTGCCGCAGCTCCACTGATGTACATTCGCTCCGTTCGACTGCGAGACCCCGCTCACGTCGAGGCATCGGCCGCTGTGCCGTGCGGCGATGCGAAAATGGCCGTCCCCGGTAGCCTCGAAGGACCAGCGCTGATGCGCCCCGCCGAAATCGTCCCACTGCTGGATATTGTCGCCGTTGCCGCCGCCGGCCCCCGCAACTTCGAGCACCCGTCCGCTGTGTTTGGCGATGATTTTCACGTACTCGGTTCCGGTGGGATCGTTTAAGAACGGCATTTTGTCGCCGAGCGAAGACTTATTACAGCCGTCTTTGCGACAGCCCGCCATCGCCGGGATATTGCCGGTTTGTTCGATGGGATGGCCGATGCCGTCGAAACAGCCCGAGCCGGTGCAGTTCATCCAGGCCGGCGCGCCGGAGCCGCGTTTCAATTCGTGCAGATTGTTCCAGGTGTCCATGCGATAGTCCGCCCCGCCTGGATTGCGAAAATCTTCGAAGTAGAGACAGCCGCCCGAGCCGCCGTCGTCGTGGTAGCTGCCGTGGGAGTTTTTGCCGGCGTAGGCGACGGGGTGCGTGCCGTTTACGGTCTGGAACTGGCCGCGTTCTTTCGTGTACCAGCCGCCGTGTTGATAGAAAGCGGCTCGCTGTAATTCGCCGTTTACAACCAGCACCGCCACCGACTCCCAGTCCGCGGGGTGCGAACCAAAGCTTGCGAAGCAAGTGCTCTGGTAAGCATAAAAGAACCAGTAGCGAATGACCACGGCGTTCGTTCCGACGCGATCGGCCATATAATAGATCGGCACCTGGTTGTTCTGGATCGTAGAATAATCCTGATTGCAGAGCGACTGGGCTGCAGCGCCCTGGGCGCGCTGCTGATAATAGACGCCGGGATCGCTCGGGAAGCATTTGCTTTGATTGCCGGAGCCGCCGCCGAAACCCTGATCGAATCGGATGCGCGGCGCGAATTGTTGCGCCATCGCCGGGACGTCTATCGCGGGGCCGCCCGCGTCCGCCTGGCAGAGATACAACTCTTTGTTATCGCAGTAGCGTCCGGAACAGCGCATGCCGGCGAGATACATCGATTCCGGCGCGATGAATTTGCCGCCGCTTTCTTCCGATACCGGTGCGGTCCAGTAACAGGCGTCGCGCACGCCGCCGTTGTTTAGCTGCGAGCAACGCAGCGAAACATTATCGCAGTAGCGCCCGCTGCAGCGCAGGCCCGTGACGAAGCCGTTGTTTTCGCACACGCGAGTGTTGTTGCTTCCGTCCGAAAAATAGCCGGTCCACCAGCTATTGGTTTGCGAATAGCTCGTCTCGGTGCTCAACAGATCGACGTCGTCGCAATAACGTCCCGAGCAGCGCAGACCCTGGCTCAGAAATTTTGCTTTGTTTTCGATTAAGGCCGAGCCGTCGGTAGTCCACCCCAACCAGTGCGGCGGATGAATTTCCGCGTGAAAAAACGAAGCGCCGTTGGTGCGCCCGAGATTCGGACCGGCGGTCGCTTCGCCGACGAGACCGCTCAGCGCGGTGATTTCGGTCGCGTCGAGGTCTGGTAGCCGGCCGTCCTGGCACGCCGGAACGCTTGCGAGCGCGCAATATATCGTAAGCGCACCCGCGAAACGGATGAGTTTGCTTTTCATCATGATCCCTCTTGTATGTTTCTGTTATGAAACGCAGGAATCGAAGGGTTTATAGACGATTTCCCCCGAAATTCGCCCGCCTGTCGGTCCCGCGTCGCGCAGCCTTAGGATACCTTTCTAAGACTGTCGAGCGAAAATTGGGATCAAAGATAATTGGCTTTGAGATTAAGCGCCGTCGCTGGACTGCATTCCGTTAATGAATGCTGGCTCTCAGTGACTCAACGCGAAGCCCAGTTCGCGTCACCGGTCGCGATATTGCCGCTGATATCTTTTTCCCAATTCTCTGCGGCGTCCGGGTTATTGTTTACGAAGAGACGCCCATCGACGATCTTCCAGATTTCCGGATCGGCTCCGGCGACTATTCCCTGGCTGACCGCGAAGGCGCAGTATCCGCCGTACGCGGGCGCGTATTTTTCCGGCGCGCTCGCGAATTGATCGCGGTGTTCGCTGGAAGCGAAGTACCAGTCGGCGTCCTGCCAGCGAAATTGATACGCGGAGTCGCCCCGTACGGCCTTCGCTTCGGTAAAATAAGCCACCGGGTCGTAACCGCCGAGGGCGACGTCGGAGAACGCCGGTTGCGCGATCGCATTGTACGCGAGCGAAATCGGCGCGAGATTCTGCGAACGCGCGAAGATTGCCGCCGCGATCATCAGAGCGACCAGCGCGGCGCCTCCCATTTTGAATGCTTTGCCTTTCATGATTCAGTCTCCTTAATTTTTACTTCCGCGAATGAATTGCAATGCGCCTGTCGATTTCATAGCGGTCAGGCGCCCGCGCTGAGCGAGTCGCCGGTCTCGAGCAATGTTTTTAGTCCGCTGAGAATGATCGGCCAGCCCTCCGCCGCCTGGCGAAAAATCGGAGTTTCGCCGGAAAATCCTTCGTGAATCACGGTGAGCTTCACGGTATCATCCGCCTGCTCTTCGAGTTCGTAGCTTACCCGGCTGGGAGGCTCGCTTCGATCCGGATCGACTTTCAGCGGCGCGAAGCTGTGCACCAGTTTGCGTTCCGGAATCACTTCGATGATTTCGCCTTCCACGCCGATTTCGCGCGTCCCCCGCTTTGCGTCGGTCGTATAATAATTGAAAGGATCGCCGGGTCGCAGACGATTCGCCGCGCCGGACTTCGCATCGTCTCGCGGCTGTGCCGGGGTTTCGACTTCCATCTGCAAATAATAATTCCTCGTCGCATCGGGGTCGATCAGCGCCTGCCAGAGGCGCTGCACCGTCGTGCGAATATAGATTACATAAACCTGTCGCGGGGGAGTTTGCATGGCGTTTTGTTCCAGTTCGTACTTGAGTTGCGTGAGGCCCGCGGCCCACAGACGGCTGTATTCCGAGAGCCAGCGATCCTGCAGCATTTGTAGCGGGATGGGATTTAAGTAGAGGCGTTTCGAACGCCCGTCGCGCAGTCGGCTGATCAGATTCGCGTCTTCGAGTACGCCCAGATGTTTCATGACGGCGAAGCGCGTCGATTCGAAGCGCTCGCAGATTTCGCCGACCGTCGAGCCGGGATTGCGTTTCAACAGGTCCAGAATCCGGCGGCGCCCCCGATCCGCCAGGGCTCGAAAGACCGGCTCCAGCTCATCGTCGATTTCCGTCACGGAAGTCATTCTGTCGGGCAGCATTATAATATGTGACTAGAAAGTCACCTGTTATTTACTTCCGGATGCGAGTTTTTTGGCGCGGTCGGCGGGTTCGGTCGGAGGAGCCTGGTTTGCAATACGGAAACTATATGAAAGTGTCCGCCGGACCGTTGATGGATCTTACACAAACGCAGAAAAAATCGGAAGCCCGCGACCGGGCAATCCCGGCCGCGGGCTTTTGCACTGTTCATCACCGTGCGCCGGCCGCCGATTCGGTATGCTTCGAGACCCACGCCGGCGGGCAAAACATTGGATCAGCGTTCGGTTCTGCGCACGACTCTCGCTGATTGGGATATTCATCTGCAGCGCTCTGATCGGTTTCGCGCCGCCGGTCGACGCCGCTCCGTGGGGAATTTTTGTAAAGCTGGCCCGGCTCAGAAAGGGCATGCGGGTGGCGCGCGCCACGCAAACCGCACGAGTTCTCAGCGGACTGCGCGGTCTCAGTCGGGCGGGCGCTTTTGCGAAGACTCGTCCCCGGATGAGAGTTTCTCAGGCCGGGACACTTGCGGATCTATCCGAACCCGGATTCAAATCGGCCGCGGCGGCACTGAAGTCGATGTCCGCACCGGGGGATGTCAGGCGTCTGTACATCGGTCGCAACGCTGACGGCGTATTCTTCGCGTCGGTGAACCGCGGCCGAATCACGTACGGGCCGTTCAATAAAACCACCGATACGCATATCATTAAAGCGCGAGCGGGCACGAAAACCGAAGTGGTTCTGGAATCGGCCGCCCTTGACGCCGGCGTATTGAGCGAAGCTTTCGTGAAGCAGGCCCGCAAGATCTCGATCGCCCGGGGTGACGGTACGCGGTGGTCGACCCGCCGTGCACCCGGCGATGCGGGCCGCCTGCTGCTTGAGTATCGCCCTTCTTTGTTCGTCAAAATTCATTCGCAATCGAAGCTTCCCGATCTGCCGCGGCTGGAGCAGATTTCGCTGAAACGTGCGAAGACCAGGGTCCTTTCTTTCTCGGGCAACGCGAGTACGAATGCGACTCTGAAAGAGCTGGTTCTGGACCACGGTCTCGACTTTGCAGGCGCAGTTGGAGACATTCTGGATCGGATCGAAGAGCATCCCGAAGATTTGATGATCGTTTATGGTCGCGTGCAGGGGGATAATCTTTTAAGTTACGGAGAAGATGGATTAGACTTCGATCAATTTCCGATCGTATTGCTTGACGAGCTGACGTCGGACTCCGGACGTCCGATGATCATTGTGGGCAGGGGAGCCGGGGCCCCGGTCGTTAAATCAGAGCGACCTTTCGCCCGGACCCCGACCGCGAAAGCCCGGGTTCCTGATAGCGCAAGGCTCGACGCGCTGAGCATGCGACGACTGGCCGCCGCGCTGGAAGCGCAATCACTCGATGAATTCCTGGAGGCGCTCGGAACTCCCGAAAATCCGGTGATCGTCGACGAGTTAACGGTCAGCGATACGCTGATCTCGGTCGCGGCGCGCACCAGTCTTACGGGCTCTCATCATTTCGATCAGCCGTCGCAAACGCTCTTTATTCGCATAACCCGGTTGCCGCCCCCTTTGTTCCGACTGTGGCAGTTGGCTGCGGCGTTCGCATTCTGGGTCGTGGTGTATGGTGTCCAGCGCTGGCGAATGCGACGCGCTTCGTAAAACCTAGAGCACCAATCGCCCTGGCTCCGTATTCGCCCGCACTTTCGAATCGAACAAAAAACGCGCTGCCCGTTCGACCAGGCGGAAGCCGTGGTCGACTACGGAACGTTGCCAGCCGATATCCAGCGGCGAGAAGGCCTCTTTCAATCGCAGACGAGCGGGATGATCGAGATCCGCGCCCCGGCGCACCCAGTGATTTTCCGAGCGCAGCGCTTTCAACAGAGCGGAGCCCCCGCCCGGCGTGCCGAATTCCTGGGTCACGAAATCGAGCCGCGACTTTTTATGCAGGGCTTTTACGAGTCCCGCGTCGAATCCGCCGCGAATGGTATAGGCGATGGCCTCGCCGTCGCCCGGGGTATCCAGACGTTTGCCGCCGTAGTGCGGCTCCATATGTTCGATGAAGCGCCCGTCGGCGGCCCGATCGATGATCAGCCAGTCCTGGCCGGGTTCGCCCACGCCGGTATGCACGTCGATGGCGCAGACCCGGCGAGCCTGCTTCAGATGCTTTTTGACCCACTTGAGCAATAGCTTCGGTCCGTGTTCGAGCCCCTGACCGCCGAAGAATAGCCCGTCGGGATAGACGTACTGTCCTTCCGCGCCGGCCTGCTTGAGACGTTCGAAGCCGTGTCGCGCGGCTTTCCAGACCAATCGCGGCATAAAAAAATCCAGGCGCGAGAGCTGCTCCGGATTCAGCAGACGATGGAGCAGGTGATAGGCTTCGTGAGCGCCCTTCCACTGGCCTTTCTTCAGAAAATTGCGATTCAAATCCACGTTGGATTCGTTCACCCGTCGGTGGAAGGCCATGCCGTACGGATTCACCGCATGAATTAGTATCAGGGCGCCGTCTTCAGGGATGTCCGGCGGATTTTCGAGCGTGCGTAGCTGGATTGCGGAACCGGCGAAGCCTTCGACGCCGTGAACGCCCGAGGAGTGAACGAGGGCGCGCTTCGGGGAGGGATTGCCGAGTATGGCGATGTCAATCGACAGCTTTTCGCGCAGCGGGCCCTTTAAGGCTTTGTTTTTACCCAGCCGCAGTCGGTGCAGTCGGGCGCCAGCCGAGCGAGCGGCTGTACGGAAGCGCTTGCGGGCCGCTTTGTACTGTTCAGAAAAATATAAATCACCCTGCATCGCGCTTGCACCACAGACCGGGCGTTTATAGCATTTGTCAAAGTCTAATTCCTTCAGGAGCCCCGGCTATCATGACATTTCTATTATATTCGCAACCCGTTGTTCGCGCCCGGCGCACGAGTGTCGTCGCCGCGCTGGCGCTGATTCTCTTCACGACCGCCGCCGCTTGCGGGGTTCGCGAGAAACGCGAAAATCTGAAGAATTGCGAATTCGAGCTCGAGAATTTGGAAGTGGTGAACTTCGGTTTCTCTCAGGTGGACCTGCTGGTGCACGTGGGCGTGCAGAATCCGAATCCGAGCGACGTCGTAGTCGACCGTCTCGAATTCGAGCTATTCACTGGAGACAACAAGGTCGCGGAAGGCAAACACTCCGAGAATATCACCGTGGCGGCCGGCGACAAAGGCGTTGTGAAACTCGAAGTCGCCACGACCCCCGCGCAATTGGGCACCACGCTCATGCAGGCGCTGATGAGCGGCGGCGGCGTGGACTATCGCGTTGAGGGGATCGTCTATCTTGATACGATCCTCGGCGAAATTCCGTATCCGATCAATATCGAAGGCAATACGGCGGACGAGGCGGAGTAACGACCTGCGTTTTGCGCGATTATTCTACTGAACAATCACAGGCAGTTTGGCGGGGCAATCGCGCGTAGCTTCACTCCAGCGGCATTCGCTTTTGCAATTCAATCAGCATCTTGCGTTCCATAAAAAAGTGAATCGGTTCAAAGATCAACTGCCCCAGGATTCCCGGAAACCACCAGTCGTACGCCGTTCGAAAGCGAACCAGCAAACGCGTGCGGTCGTCCGGCCGACTTCGTAATACGAACACCCAGCTGGCGCGGTAGCCGAAAAAGCCGAGGTCCAGCCCGAGCGCTTCGTTTTTCTCAAGCAGAAGCACAGGAAAACCGATCGAGCCGTCGGGCGAGACCGGAATTGTGTCGCCCGCCTTGAGCCCCTGGTACTGCGGCAGAATCGTAGTCGCGCTGGGTTCGCAACCGTTGTCCAAACAGTCGTAGCTGTACCATCCGCCGCGAGCCGTGCCGATTTGGATCAGCCAGGGCCAGACTTCCCGGGGTGGCGCACCCAGTGTGATGGCCGTCGTCGTCTGAGTGCGCGAGGCTGGCACCAGTTCGTCGCCGGGTAGCGATACTGTGGATTCGTCGCCGGTCGTGCCCCATTGTTTAATGGCCGGTCGCACCGCTACGAAGTATACGGCGACGAGCACCGCTGCGGTTAATGAGATCCACAGACGACTTGCGCCTGCGGTCGACGAAGTAGATGTCTTCATTCCACTTGCATTAACCGATAAGTCTCGTCGCAGCTATGATCTTTCTCACCGTGTCGCTGTGAAGTGCCTCGGGGCGAAAGCTTTGATTCTATTACTGCTTTATAAAGGGAAAGTGGGGTTGCGGGATACCAAGCGCCTGGTGACCGCGGCCGCGTACGTGCCCGGGCGTTAGTACGGCAGGGGTTGGGCCTTACGCTGGGCGGGACGCCGCTGCCAGTTCTTGCATGCCCTTTGCGATCGAAATCAGGGGCGCGTAACCGAGTTCGGTCTTCGCGCGGTCGATGTTTAACAGACCTTCGCTGGACATTAATCCCGCGGCGAAGCGCGTGAGCGGCGGATCGCCTTTCAGATTCAAGAGGAGCCAGGTCGATTCGATCAGGTAGCCCGCCACTCGAGCCACAGCGCCGGGCACGCTTTTGTCGGGCAGGCTGACGCCCTGGGTGGCGACCAGTTGCGACAAGAATTCGCGGTAAGTCGTTTCCTCGTCGTCCGTCACATAGTACGCGTGGCCGCTAACGCCGCGCGTAAGAGCCAGCTCCGTCGCGTGCACAAGATTCGCAATATGTACGGTATGCGTTCGCCCGCGTCCGCCGTTGACCCACATGAATCCGCCGTTTTCGACCATATGCAATAATTCCGGCAGCACCGTTTTATCCCCTGGCCCCCAGACGATGCGGGGGCGCAGCGAAAGGGTCTCGAATACTCCGGGTTCGCTTGCGGCCAGCACGAGCTGCTCCGCCTGCGCCTTTGCTTCGGAATAATTGTAGATGTGTCGCCGCGGATATCCCTGGCTTTCATCGACGTTGATTTGATTCTGCCCGGCGAAAGTAACGGCGTCCGAACTCATATTAACGAAGCGGCGAACGCCGGCTTTACGGGCAGCCTCCAGGAGCTGGCGTGTGCCTTCGACCGTAATTCTCTGGAAGTTTTTACGACGGCCCCACGGATGCACATAAGCCGCGTTGTGAATGACGGCATCGCATCCCGCAAGCTGCTCGAGGGTGACCGCGCCCAATTCGGATCGAAGCGGACGCGCGCCGCAGGCCTGAATTGCGCGGTCGCTTTGTTCGGAACGCGACATCGCCACGAGTTCGTATTTGTCGCTTTTTGCGAAAGTCTGCGCGACGGCGCTGCCGATAAAGCCGGAGGCGCCGGTAAGAAAGATCTTCATGATTGCCGGAGAATGCTCAGGCCGGATTCACCTGCAAGTCTTTCAGGCCCTGCCGGACGCTCACGATCGGTTTGTAGTCCAACTCCGCCTTCGCACGATCGATGCGAATCGTGCATTCGGCCGACATGATCGCGGCCGCGAAGCGGGTCAGCGGCGGTTCGCTTTTGATCCCGAGAAGTTTCCAGACGCTTTCGACCAGGATGCTGAGCGCTCTGGCGATACCGCCGGGAATACTTTTGTTCGGCGGCGTTACGCCCCGGGTTCCGACCAGCGCCGTCAGAAATTCGCGAAAGCTGGTGGTTTCGTCGTCGGTTACAAAATACGCGTTGCCGCCGCGGCCCTTCGTCAGCGCGAGTTCCGTCGCTGCGACCAGATTCGCGATATGCACGGTACTCGTGCGATGCCGGCCCTGATCCATCCACATAAAGGCGCCGCGTTCAATCATGGCGAGGACTTCGGGCAGCACGGTTTTGTCGCCGGGCCCCCAGACCAATCGCGGGCGGAGACTCAAGGTCTCGAATTCGCCGGGGACGTTTGCGTTCAGCACGAGTTGTTCGGCCGCCGCCTTCGATTCAGGATACAGATAGCGATGCTTTTTCGGATACGGATAACTCTCATCGATGTCGATCATCGGCTGGCCGGCGAAGAGGGCGGCTTCGGTGCCCATGTGAATAAAACGTTTTACGCCGGCGGAACGAGCCGCCTCGAGAATCTGGCGGGTGCCTTCGACCGTGACCCGCATGAAGTCCTCGCGTTTGCCCCATTGATTCACGTACGCCGCGCAGTGAATCACCGCGTCGATTTCGGCCAGCTGTTCCGGTCGGACCGCGCCGAGTTCCGAGCGAACAGGCGTCGCTCCCATCGCCTGGATCGCCTGATCGCTCTTCTCCGAACGGGACATGGCGAAAATCTGGTGCCGTTTCGAGAGTTCCCGGGCGATCGCGCCGCCCACAAAGCCCGAGGCTCCGGTCAGAAATAGATTCATAGTGCTGCTCCGCTGCTTGCAGGATGATTGGATGGCCCACTTCCAACCAGGGCACTCAGAATTGCAATAAAATTCCGATGGTTAATTATTGATCCGGGCGTCCCCCGGGCGACTGCGCGTCTGAATCGAAGCCCAGAGTTCCGCCGGGATTCATAATACCGTTGGGATCGAAGTGCTCTTTGAGGGCCCGCAGCACGGCGAAAGAGTCCGGGCCCAGCTGCTTTCGAAACCAGGGAGCGCTCATCTTACCGATGCCGTGGTGGTGGCTCATGGCCGCTCCGTGTTCGAGAATGCTGTCGAGAATGCCGCGGTGGTATTCGGCGAATTCGTTCAAAGAGGCCATCTTCGCGATAAAGATAAAGTACAGGTTCGCGCCCTGCGGGTACACATGACTCATATGCGCCATGCAGATCGTGGCGGGCCGGCTGTGGCAATAGTCTCGCACGCCGCGGTGGACCCGGTCCAGATTTTCCCAGCTCACCGCGCATTCTAGCGTGTCGATGACGATGCCGAAGTCCATCAGGTCTTCGCGCATGTACGGATCGCGAAAGCGGCCGTGCTCCCAGCGCCGCACCCCGTAACCGGTCGCCGACGCCCCGCCGTGCTTACGACACTCGCGCGCGATCTTGCGCTGAATCAAACGCGTGGTTTCGCCTTCGCCGTCGACCGACGCCAGCATCAGGCAGCGTTTCCCCGGTCGATAGCCGCGCAGCCGCAGCAGCGAATCGATGAGCGTGCCTTCGATGCCGTATAATTTTAAGCCGAAGTCCGTCTCCTCCGGATCGGAGAGGCGAAAGACGGAAGGGACTCCGAATTCGCCCTGCATGATTTCGCGCATAGCCGTGCGGCCCTGTTCCCACGAAGGAAAGAGAAAACTGAGTCGGCGCGTATTCTGCGGCTGATACCGCCGGACCTTGAGCGTGACGGCGACGAGAATGCCGAAGGCGCCTTCGCTGCCCATCATGATCTGGTCCATATCCGGCCCGATCGACTGACGCGGATAGTCCTGAGTGATGATTTCGCCGACCGGCGTGATATATTCCTGCGAAAGCACGATGTCTTCGATTTTGCCGTAATACGTCGAGTTCTGACCGGCGCCGCGCGTTACGACCCAACCGCCCACGGTCGAATATTCAAAGGATTGCGGAAAATGTCCGCAGGTGTAGTCGCGTTCCGCTTCGCCGCGTTGTTTCAACTTGTTCAGGTACTCTTCGAGCTGCGGTCCGGTCACGCCCGGTTCCACTGTTACGCTTTGATTGGTTTCGCTGAAGCCCAGCACGCGATTCATATGCGCGCCGAGGTCCAGAGAAACTCCGCCGCGCACGCATTCGATTCCGCGCGTAACCGAAGAGCCGCCGCCGAAAGCGTAGACCGCGATTCTGTGTCGGTTGCAATATTCAATGATGCGCGCGACGTCGGTCCGATTCCGGGGGCGCAGAACGGCGTCGGGGACGTTCTCGAATTCGCCGGCTCGCAGGCGAAACAAATCGAACATCGACTTGCCCGCTCCGGCCCGTGTTCGCGAGTAGTCGTCGCTCAGAACGTTTTCTTCGCCACAGATCCGCTTCAATTCGTCGAGGGTCTCGCTGGAGAGCTGGCCAGGACGGCAGCCGCCGACTGTTTCGAATCCCGGCCGTAGCGGCCGACGAAAATCGTCGGGGTTCATGTCGAAACGTTCCTGGAGGGCCTGTACCAGTCGCGCGTTCGGATGTTTGAATTCATCCGGGGCGCCCCATTTAAATAGCGAACGATACGAGCCGGCCGGCGGGGCTTCGTCGATCCAGGCCGGAGAAGATTCGGGCGGATGTTTCTGCATACTCCGATTCTATCGCGTCTGTCTACGCGCGATACTCGTTAAGGTCTTAAGATCCGTATGACGCAGCTCATCGCGTGCCCGGCGGTAACGGTCATAATATGGTCGATTTGCGGGGCGGGTGTATGAGTGATTCGCGGCAGTATGTATTGAGTATCGATAGCGGAACCAGCGGGATTCGCGCGGTGCTTTTCAATCAGGCGGGGCAGATCGTATGCCAGGAGTATCGTCGCACGGATCCGCTGGTCCCGGAGCCCGGCGCGGTCGAACACGATCCGGAAGTGCTGTGGTCCACTTTGCGCGAAGTCGTCGAGGCGGTCTTCGCCGCTTATCCCGCTGCGCAAACCGCGGCGCTGGGGATCTGCAATCAGCGCGGTTCATTCTGTCTCTGGGAGCGGAAGACCGGACGGATTCTGACGAATTTCATCAGCTGGGCCGACGTGCGGTCGGCGAAAACCATGGAGGCGATGAATCGCGACTGGCGCTGGCGGCTCTTGAGATTTTTCGCGACCGCCTTCGCGCGGGTGACCGGCAGCAAGATGTTGCTTGCGACGTCCCTGTTACGTTTTACCACCGATCATGCCAGCGTGCGGCTCAAGTGGGTACTGGATCGCGATCCGGAACTGAAAGCCAGGTGCGAGCGCGGCGAAGTGTCCTTCGGCACGCTGGACAGCTATTATATCTATCGACTAAGCGGTGGTCGCCGACATCTAAGCGATGCGGGCAACGCGGCGGCTACCGGCCTGTACAATCCCTTTCAGTTGCGCTGGAACGACGTGCTCTGTAAGATCTTCGACCTGCCGATGTCGATCTTTCCGCAGGTGTTGGATACGAACGGCGACTTCGGCGCAACGGACGCGGAGCTATTCGGCGGAGCCTGCATTCCGATTCGCGCCGCGGCCGGCGATCAGATGGCCGCGCTGTTCGGGCAGCGGTGTTTCGAGCCCGGGCAGGTGAAAATCTCGCAGGGTTCCGGCGCCTTCGTCGATTTGCAAACGGGCAAGAAACCGCAGATTTCGCGGCGGGGTCTGTTGCCCTTGCTCGCCTGGAGCATCGACGGCGAGCCGGTGTATATGCTGGAAGGATTCGTGGCGACCGCCGGCACTCTCTTAAACTGGCTGGGCCAGGGCATCGGTCTGTCGGATACCGCGGCGGAGCTGGCCGAACTCGCAGCGCAAACCAATGATACCGAAGGCGTTTTCTTTTTTCCCACGCCGACGGGGATTCGTTATCCGTATTTTAACCCGCACGTCAAAGCCAGCATCACCGGGCTTTCGCTCGCCACCCATCGGCGGCACGTGGCCCGGGCCGTACTCGAGGGCATCGCCCTGCGACTGTACGAGATTCTGGAAGGTATGCAGCACGATACGCGGGTTCGTCTGACGGCCCTGCGGGTCGACGGCGGCGTTTCGCGTTCGGACGTATTATTGCAATGCCTGGCGGATTTTACGAAGATTCCGGTCGAGCGCGCGCCGGAATCGGAAATGGCCGCCACGGGAACCGCCTATCTGGCAGGGCTCGCCGTGGGTTTCTGGAAAAGCTTCGATGAGCTGCCGCCGGCGCGGGGTTATACGCGCTTCGAGCCGGCCATGGACGAAGATCTGCGTTTAGACAGGATCCGTAAATGGCGATCAGCGTTGCGCCTCATGATGCGCATGCGCGTCGATTAGTTCCGATTCGCCGCGCCTTCGCGTTTTCTGTCAGGCGTTCACGCGGGCAGACTGAAGCGCTGCCGCACGTCTTCGATCTCGCTTCGCATTCGCTTCGCATCCCAGCCCAGCTCCCGAGCGGCGAGTTCGGCCAGCGCCTGCAGCGTTCGTTGATCCGGGAGGCCGAGGGTGCCGAAGCCTGTGCGGCGAAATAGTATGTCCTCGAGAGTGCGCGCCATTTCGGAACGAATCGCGTACAGGACTTCCGCGAAAATTTCGCCGTCTGCGTTTTGCGCTTCCGCAAGCGTCGGATTCTCAGGCGCGCCTTCGGTCGCCAGCCGCAGAACCGCCGCGGCTTCCGTTCCGTAGTTTCGCCCGAGAAACTCGACGGTGTTTTCGGGAAACTGCGGATATCGTTTTTGTAGATCCGCCAGAAAGGCGTCCACGTCGTCGATTTCGCAGCCGCTCAGATAGCTATTGCGCGAACGTACGCGCGTCGTGCGGCGATCCGGCAGCGGAATGCCCAGCTTCTTCGAAATACGTTTCAGCGCGTGACGCGCCAGGTTGCGACTCGTCGTATATTTACCGCCTTCGACGGTGATCAAACCTTCGGCGTTATCGAAGATTTCGTATCGCCGCGAAGAGGTATAGGTATTCTCGGTCTGCGTGTCCGTCAGCGGGCGCAGGCCGCCGTACGCGAAGACGATGTCTTCGTAACGCAGGTCGGCGCCTTCGAGGGTTTCGTTGATTTCCTCCAGGAATTCTTCGATGCTCGCGCGGGTGACTCGATAATCGTCTGGATCGCCTTCGTAGGCTTTGTCGGTTGTTCCGATCAGCGAGTGATTGCGCCAGGGCAGTATAAAGAAGTGCCGGCCGGCCTTCGTTAATAAGACGAGCGCGTGATCGTCGACGAGTTTCGGTACGATGACGTGAATCCCTTCGGACATGCGCAGGCGCCCGCCTTCCGCGTGGTCCTGAGCGTTGCCCAGTCCCAGCAGACGGTCGGCCCAGGGGCCCGCGCTGTTCAGAATTACCCGTCCGCGCAATTCCACAGTCCGGTCCGTCAGCAGATCCTGAACGCGGACTCCGGCGATGCGGGAACCTTCGCGTACAAAATCGACGACCTGCGCGTAGTTCGCGACCCGGGCGCCGCTGTCGACAGCGGATTTAATAAAGGCCAGAGTCAGCCGTTCGGGAAAGATGCTCTGGCAGTCGTAGTACAGAGCGCCGCCCACGAGCTTGTCCGGGGGAACGATCGGCGCCAGTTCGCGCAGGGCTTTCGCCGAAAGCGAGCGATGCCCGGCGATGCGCTTTTTACGATGCGTCGTCCAGCCGCGATCGAATGCCAGCAGGTCGTACAGGGTCAGGCCCGCGGCGAGCATCCATTTGTCCGCGCGACTGTAGTGCGGAACGAGAAAGGGAATGGGATATACGAAATTGGGAGCGATGTCTTCGAGTATGCGTCGTTCCCGGAGCGATTCGCGTACCAGACCGAGTTCGAAATTCTTGAGATAACGCAGGCCGCCGTGAATCAGCTTAGAAGTCGCAGCGCTTGTCGCCCAGCCGAAATCCTTTTTTTCGACCAGCGCCGTGCGCAATCCGACCGCCGCGGTTTCCCGGGCCACCGCCGCTCCGCTGATTCCGCCGCCGATGATTATGACGTCGTAATCAATATTCGCGTCCGCGCCTTCAATGAATCGGTCCATGGTGCTCTCCTTCGTGTGCGGATACTGATCGTATCAAAGGAGAATGAAACTACGTTTCGCGGTAGTGCGCCATGATCTGGGTCAGCTCTGAACGAAACCTGCGTTGCCGGTAATCTACGCCTTCGCTTGAGCGCTCTCTCGCGATTTTACTGATGATTCTCATGGATGAGCATGCGTGGATCCGTTACGCTGTTCCGGTCATGCTGGATCTGGCCTGGTTAGAGCTTTCGGTGCCGGTCATTGTCGGGCTGATGGCCTTGATCGGATTCTATGGAGGCCGCCTGACCAGGCGGACGTCTCTACCCTCTATCGTCGGTTATATGATTGTCGGCGTTCTCATTGGTCCGTCAGTCTTACACCTGCTAAGTGTGGAAATGATTGCGCGTCTGGATCTGCTTTCCGAAGTCGGTCTCGGTTTCGTGGGCTTCGCCATCGGTTCCGAGCTGCGTCTGAGTTCGCTGCAGAAAATGGGGCGTGGACTCGCGCTATTGATCTTCGTGGCTTTCGCCTGCGTCTTTCTGGTCGTGATGGCGGCGGTTTACGCTTTCACCGGCGACGCCGTCATCGCTTTGATCTTCGGGTCGCTCGCTCCCGCCAGCGCTCCGGCGGGAACCGTGGCGGTGATCCAGGAATATCATGCGAAGGGCGATCTGACCCGCGCGCTGTACGCGGTCGTCGGTTTCGACGACGGTCTTGCGATTCTGGTTTTCGGTTTCGCCACGGCCATCGCACGCATGCAGTTGACCGGCGCGGCGACGGACACTGCATTCTTTTCGGCCCTCGCCGCCCCCGTTTTCGAAGTGCTGGGCAGCCTGTTTCTCGGTGCGATGGCGGGCTTTCTCTTTTGCCGCCTGGTGCGGATACGCCAGTCGCCGGGCGAAATCATATTGGTGCTCTTCGCCTTCGTTCTGGTAGTCACCGGGCTCGCGGTGCGCTGGCATCTCTCGTTTATTCTCACGAATATGCTGGTCGGCTTCACGCTGGCCAATACGCAGAATCGTCGCGTACGGGAAAGCGTGGGAACGATGCTCCGTCGGATTATGCCTACGGTCTACGTGCTGTTCTTCTGCCTCGCCGGCGCGCATCTGCAGCTGCAAGAGCTGGCCGCCATTGGCGCGCTTGGTATGGTGTATTTGATTTCGCGCACGGCGGGCAAGCTCCTGGGCGGGTATCTCGGCGGAACCGCCGGTGGCCTGGATCGCAAGATTCGACTCTATGTCGGCCCGGGCCTGCTGTCTCAGGCTGGCGTCGCAATCGGACTGGCGCTCGTATTGCAAAACGATCTTTCGCGTCTGGCCGAAGACTACGGGCTGCCGGAAGCGGCCGGGGTCGGCGCTCTGGTCTTGAGCGTGGTTACGGTAACTTCGATCATATTCGAAATCATCGGGCCGATCGGGACGAAATTCGCGCTGCAGCGCGCGGGCGAAATCAAATAGGGGAGCGGGGGGAGTTTTTATGCGCAAGAAACGGATGAAAAGCGAGCGCTCCGCGATGACCGTCGACGAATTCGTGAACGCCCTGCCGGCCGGCGAAGTCATTCCGCCGATTGTCCCTCCCGAAGCGAATATGAACGAGATCCTGGCTGCATTCGACCGGGGGCGCCATTCCCGCGTCGTTTACGTCGCCGGGGGCGACGAAAGCATTCTCGGAACGATTTCTCTTGGGGATGTCGTGCGGCACGTGTTCTTTCATTATCATGAACAGGAAGCGCACAGTCCGGTCTGCAGCGTGATCAGCATGGCGGCGGCCGAACACGCCCGGGATTTTATGTATCCGGACCCGGTTTTCGCACGGGGTTCGGATCACATCGACGACGTAATCGCGCGTATGCTGAAACACCGCCTGAAAGAGATCCCGGTGCTCGACGAGCGCCGCAGGATTGTCGCCGATTTGACGATGGTGGATTTGCTGCGCTCGCAGGAGTTATGGCGAGGCTGAGTTTGTGGCGAGCATTCGCCGGACGTGCGCATCGTCTTCGACGAATCTTTGCTCTGCCTGCGGCAGAGTTGCGAGGAGCGACGCGATCGTCGAATCAATCAGGAGTTTGTGGTGCTACTTCTTGTCTGCCTTCGGCAGAGGTGCGCATCGTCTTCGACGAATCTTTGCTCTGCCTGCGGCAGAGTTGCGTAGCGCAAGCGCTACTTTTGTCCGCCTGCGGCGGACGTGCGCATCGTCTTCGACGATGCTAGCCGTCATCCCCGATCGCTTCGGTGGGGCAGGCCTGCATTGCGAACTCGGCGGCTTTTTCTTCTTCGGCGTTTTCGGGCTGGCGATGGAAATAGACGTAGTCTTCGTCGTCGCTGTACTTCAGCAGGTTCGGCGCTTCGTCGACGCAGGCGTGGCAGGGCACGCAGGTGGTATCGACGTACCATTTGCCGGGGGCGTTTTCGGGTTGTTTCGAGTTCTTATCCGCCATAGGCGACCCAGATAATTCGGCGGAATGCGCGCTGTCAAGTTCGTCGTGATAAGGGAGCGGGCTTTTCGCGCTGATTTTTGTTTCGGGATTCGTTCGGGCGATCAGGCGAAGAGCCGCTGTTCGCCGCCGAATTTTTCGAGGTACGCGGTCATCGCGATTTTTTTGCGGGCCTGGTCGCTGCTCATGAAACGAATCTTGCCGAAGATCGGCCGTTCCTGCCAGGGCCGGTCGAAGCGGCCCAGAATCCAGAAGATGCCGGAATAGCTATTGGGATCGCGGCCGTCGATGCTGTAACGATTATTGATTTCGATCAAATACTCCAGCGCCTGCTCCGGGCTCGCGGTCCATTCCAGAATCTTTTTGCCCCAGAGCATACGAAGATAATTATGAATGATTCCGGTTTCAACAAGCTGGCGCTGCGCCGCGTTCCAGATTTCGTCATGAGTTTCACCGGCCCGCAGTTGTTCGAGCGTATACAGATGCTCGCGGGGATCTTTCGCGTGTTGCTTTAATGTATCGCGGGCCCAGTCCGGCAGCGATTCGAAGCGATCGTAGGCGGGTGTATGATGACAGAAATGATAGCCGGTTTCACGCCAGGTGATCGCTTCGTCCAGAAAATCGTCGACGCATTCGAGTCCGCCGTTCGCGCTGAAGAAGCCTTTCGAGCCTTTATTGTATGCCAGATTCTCGACGCTCCATTCGCGGGGTTGCCGCGCGAAAGCCGCCGCAGTCACTTCGAAGCCGGAGACTTTGCCGAAATGCAGATAGGGGCTCAGCCCGCTGGTCGCGGCCGCGTCGGGGTCGTTACGTTTTTCGCTGTACTGCGTGAGCTTGCGTTCAGCGAAACGCCGCAGGCGATCGAGAGCCGCGGCGTGGGTGCCGGGTAGATCGTCCAGCGCGGTTATCGAGTGATCGATCGGCAGGCCCGCGATAAATGTGCGCATGCTTTTCTCGTCGCGTAAAAGAGCGTCCGCCCGGGGATAAGGTCGGGTGAAATCGTCGGGGAATTGTATCTGCGTCCGATTACGCAATTTCTTCAGCGGATCCTTGAGCGGTGCGTGGCGCCAGGCTTCTAAAAAGAGCTTCTGCAAATTGTTGCGAAAGACGTACGCCGAGTACGGCGCTTTGTCGGTCGCCTGCATGGGAATGATGCCGTTCGCGTCGATCGTAACAAACGGAATGTCGCATTCGCGATTTCGGACCAGCTTTTCCGTCAGCGCGCGATTGTGGGCGGGAATAATATAGGCGGGGAATTCGTCCGAAACGATCAGGCAGGCGCGCTTCGCCAGTTGTTCCAGCATGCCCTGGCCGCTGTGGTCGTCGTCTTCCAAAAAGGCGTAGTAGTTCAACCCGCGTCTGCGCGCGACCGTGAGATGTTCGCGCATACCCTGCATCAGAAAAGCATGCACGCGGTCGCTGGCCCATGGATAACCGCAGCGCAGGGCTTCGACGATCAACAGCGGTTTGCCCAGCCGGTTCGCGTGTCCGATCGCATAATCTAATGCGAAATTCGAATGCAAGCGGCGATGGATCTGCATCCAGTACAATACGAATTCGCCGTCGGCGCGCGGCGTGCCTTCGCGGCGCACGAATACGCGATGGCTGTTGAAATTCTTGAAATCGTTTCTCTGAATGCGGTACGCTGCGGTCACACCGTCAATTACGGCATTCTCGCGCCGGTCGGCGAGCGACCGGGAGGCTCTGGCTGCAATTCCGGCGGCGCCTCAGAATTTGTTCAAGTACCCCGACAGAACCACGGAATCACAAAAGCTTCCTGCGGCCCGCGGGTCGATAATCAGGCCGTTCGCGTTTGCATGCGGGATGCCGTAGATTTTTCCGTTTTGCGCAAGTACCCCGCCGTCCCAGTCGCCGGTGCCGCCCCCAACGGCGGCCAGCGTCGTCGTCTCCGCGGTGTTGGTCGCCGGGTCAATGATCAGCGCGTTCGTATTCATGTGCGGCATGCCGTAGATCTTTCCGTCAGGCGCCAGCACGCCGCCGATCCAATCCGTGGTTCCTCCGCCGACGCCGGTGATGGTGGTGGTGTCGGCGGTGTTGGTCACCGGATCAATGATCAGCACGTTTGTGTTATTATAAGGGATGCCGTAGATTTTTCCGTTGGGCGCAAGGACCCCGCCGGACCAGTCCGATGCTCCACTCCCGACGCCGGCGATGGTGGTGGTGTCGGCGGTGTTGGTCACCGGATCGATGATCAGCACGTTTGTGTCAGTAAACGGGATGCCGTAGATTTTTCCGTTGGGCGCAAGGACCCCGCCGGACCATTTTGCGGCTCCACCGCCAACGCCGGTGATGGTAGTGGTGTCGGCGGTGTTGGTCGCCGGATCGATGATCAGCACGTTTGTGTTACTGAACGGGATGCCGTAGATTCTTCCGTTGGGCGCGAGGACCCCGCCGGCCCAGTCCGATGTGCCGCCGCCTACGCCGGTGATCGTTGTCGTATTGGCCGTATTCGTTTCCGGATCGATGATCAGCACATTCGTATTGTTACCGGGTATGCCGTAGATTCTTCCGTTGGGCGCCAGCACTCCGCCGATCCAATCCGAAGTTCCGCTTCCGACGCCGGCGATGGTGGTCGTGTCGGTTGTATTCGTCGCCGGATCGATGATCAACACATTCGTGTTGCTACTGGGTATGCCGTAGATCTTTCCGTTGGGCGCCAGCACTCCGCCGATCCAATCACTGGCGCCGCCGCCGACGGCGTTCAGCGTGGTCGTGTCGGACGTCGGAGTGCCGGTGCTGCCCGGAGCCGATTGGGATGTCAGTTCGTTCAGGAACGCGGCCGAGAAGGACGTCTGGATAGCCTCAAAATAGCTGACTCCGCAAAATGCGTTCGCAAGCGGGGCGTAATAGAGCAGGATCGCTGGCGGGTGGCAGCTCGGATCACTCGGGTGACAATACGGGTATATGCAGGAGTTCAGCGAGCCGGAGGACAGGCCCAAAACCAGCCAGAGTAGTTTTCTATTCAAAGATAACATATTCATTTTCTATTTTCAGGTCTCATCAGACCAGTCGCCTTCGAGCTGCGCCCCGGTTGCCATTTCGTGCACGAGCCTGGTCGCCGGAAAAAATAGTGTATGAATATAGTTAATTTTAATCCAATGATTGGATCCAGATAGAAGGATTATTGCGGAGGTCCTGATGATTCCAGCGGGGAGGACGTCGGGCTGCTCGCTCACGCCTCCGGGATCGGAAGTGCATTCGATATTCGGCGGCGGCTCACAGCTTGTTCAAGTAACCTGACAATCGCACGGAATCACAAAAGCTTCCTGCGGCCCGCGGGTCGATAATCAGACCATTCGCGTTTGCATGCGGGATGCCGTAGATTTTTCCGTTTTGCGCAAGAACCCCGCCGTCCCAGTCGCCGGTGCCGCCTCCAACGCCGGCCAGCGTCGTCGTCTCCGCCGTGTTCGTCGCCGGGTCGATGATCAACACGCCTGTATTGCCGTGGGGTATGCCGTAGATCTTTCCGTCGGGCGCGAGGACTCCGCCGATCCAATCCGTGCCGCCGCCCCCCACGCCGCTGATCGTAGTGGTGTCGGCGGTGTTCGTTGCCGGGTCGACAATCAGCACGCTCGTATTGGTGTGCGGCATGCCGTAGATTTTTCCATTTGGCGCCAGCACGCCGCCGTACCAGTCCGTGGCGCCGCCGCCGACGCCGCTGATGGTGGTTGTGTCGGCGGTGTTGGTCACCGGGTCGATAATCAGCACGTTCGCATTATTATAAGGTATGCCGTAGATTTTTCCGTTAGGCGCAAGTACCCCGCCGGACCATTTTGCGGCTCCGCCGCCGACGCCGGTGATAGTGGTTGTGTCGGCGGTATTCGTTACCGGATCGATTATCAGCACGCTCGTGCTATTGTGAGGAATGGCGTAGATTTTGCCGTTGGCGGCAAGGACTCCGCCGGACCAATCGGTAGTTCCGCCGCCTACGCCGGTGATCGTTGTCGTGTTGGCCGTATTTGTTTCCGGATCAATGATCAGCACGTTCGTGTTACTGTGCGGAATGCCGTAGATTCTTCCATTGGGGGCAAGGACTCCTCCGAGCCAATCTGCCGCTCCGCCGCCGACTCCGGTGATCGTTGTCGTGTCGGCTGTATTTGTTTCCGGATCAATGATCAGAACGTTCGTGTTACTGTGCGGAATGCCGTAAATTCTTCCATTTGGCGCGAGGACTCCGCCGATCCAGTCGCCGGCGCCGCCCCCGACAGCGTTCAGCGTAGTCGTGTCGGAAGTCGGAGTGCCGGTGCTGCCCGACGCCGCCTGAGTCATTAGTTCGTTCAGGAAAGCCGTCGAAAATGATGGCTGGATCGCTTCCAGATAACCAACGCCGCAAACTGCCTTCGCGAGAGAGCTATCGTACAATAAGATCGCAATCGGGTTGCAGGTCGGATCACTCGGATGGCAATAGGGATCTATACAGGAGCTCAGCGAGCCTGAAGATAAACACAAAGTGAAAAAAACAATCTTTCTTTTCAAGAAGAGCATATTCAGATCCGCAGTCTTTGCCCGGGCGCGCATTGCCTGCGTGGGCGAGTGCGAAGATCATATAACACAGTGAATGCGAATACTGTACAGGATGGCGAAAGAGCAGATTGCTTCGACGGCAGAACCGTAATTCTTCAAATTCGAATTTGATCGCCGAACGAAGGCGGGGCGCGCAAGTGTCCTTGCCTTTTGGTGGAGAAATATTCTTACGTAAAGCGTATAGTCAATAAAAATTATTAATTGGCGCGTTCTACGTGGTGGTACCGCGGCTTGCGGTGGGTACAGGCCGCAATCATGCCGGGCAATCCCTGGAAGCTACTTTCTTCGCCGCCCGGGTTTATTTCGCAGGAAGCATCGAACAGGTCGATATTCATAGCGCATGCAGGCGCGATGCGACCAGCCTTCGATTACCGGAGTCAGCGTTGGCGCGTGCGTTCGCGAACCCGGCCGGGATTTCCATTCTTCGGTTGTGACATCATGCGCATGAAGGTCTCGAAGGACATCGGGCCGCCGCCGGGCGGCGGAGAATATCCCGGGGGCGGCTGGATCGGCCAGGCAGACGCCTCGTCGTCGAGCGCAGGGAAGCGACCCTCCTGCATCGACTCCAGCTGGGCGACTGAGAAAAAATCGCAGGGAGTGGGCGGGGGAGCAGGTATTCCGTTCGGAGAAGGCGGAGGCTTCAGCGCGGGGTAAATGGACACGGTCCACGTGTAGCTCATCTTACAATAGCCGCGGATATTCGGATGCACTCCGTCCGAGTAGTCCGAGGCGGAATTGAGCAGCGCGCTCATGTCGACGATCGTAACGCGTTCGGCCGCCGATGGCTGGGCTGGCTTTAGTTGATCGATCAAATCCGCGCTGATGCGCTGATTGTACGCGGTGATCGCGGCGTTGACTTTCGCCGGCGTCGTGGCGGGGCATTTACATAATTTCTGCAGCTCTTTGCTCGCGAGAAACGTCGCCGCCGCGTCAGTTACGGGTATGATCCGGGCGACGAATATATGGCCGCCTTGATTCTTCTTCAACAGATTGCCGACGATCTCGGTCAGGTAATTAAATGCTGTATCGACTGGTTTCGATTGGAGCATGTCGTTGGTGCCGGCATGAACGAGAGTCGCGTCGGCGAAGCTCAATACCTGACTGATCGGCCGCAACTGATCGGTGCGAAACCCGGGGTAGCTGTCATGTGCGCTGGAGCCGGTCGCCCATTGCGTCAGGTTCGAGTTGCCGAGCTGGCTTCCTTCCGTGCGAAACTGCGTTTTGCCCGTGCCCACCGCGGCTCCGGTTAAGAAGGCGCGGTAGCCGCCGCCGGATTTCCGAGCGATATTACAGCCTTTGTATGGATAGAAGGTCGGGCAGTATCCGCCTCCGGACAAATTGCCCAGCCCGTACGTGATCGAGTCGCCGAAGGGGCGCAGCAATATGGGTGTGTCCGGATCAAACGACGGCTCGGCGCCGAGGGGCAGGGCGCCGCAGAATGCCGCGGCGGCGAGCCCGGCCAGCAGTCGTCCGATATACGATCGCATACGTGGAATCAATATTGCTCTCCGGCTTCTAAGGTTTCGCCGGCCGTAGCTTAAGCGTTGCCGTGAACGGGTCGAATTTTTTTTTCGATCTTTTAGAAGCGCCGCAGACGATAGGTCATTTCGGTCATGACTTTTTCGACGTCGAGCTGTCCGCTGACCACCGCGTGGATCGCCCAGGCGACGGGATGCCGCTCCGGATCGAGCTTGATCAGACCGGCCAGGTATTTTACGCCCAGCAGGCCCGAAGATTTTTGCTGCGGGTCGGCGGTGCCGGCGACTAAATCGTGCCCGAACTGGCGATCCCGCGCGTCCTGACCGAAACAACTCATCATCAGGTCGGTCATGCCGGACAATCCCTGGAAGGTGCTTTCTTTGCCGCCCAGCTCTACGCCGATCGTCGTCATTTCGCGGAAGATGCGATTCGAAAGATGAAACAGCGAATTGTCGCTGTTGCCGCCCAGATTCATTTCATAATAACCATCGAGCAGGCCGATACCCAGTCCGTAGATATTTTTAAGCGCGCCGCCGAGTTGCACGCCGCGTACATCGTCCGGGTTGAGCGCGGGACGCGTGAAGACATAGCCGGTGCTGAAAAGCTTCGCGAGATGTTCGACCATTTCGGGCGTATTCGCCGCGACTTCGAAACCGGAGATCTTGCGCTCCATGATTTGATCGGGGTAATTCGCCCCCGCGATCACCGCCAGCCGATCGCGGTTGATGCCGTAAATCTGTTCGAGATCGTCGAGGATCAGGCCGTGCTTCGAGCCGGTAAAACCTTTGGTGATGTTGATAACCGGGCGGCCGGTTTTCTGGATCCGATCCGCCAGCTTATCGTAATAGAGCTCAAGTTCCCAGGGGCGCACTCCCTGCACGATGATTGTCGCGTCGTCCACGACGCCCGGATCGGAAGTGAACTCGATATTCGGCGGCAGCTTAAACAGCGGATAATGGTCCGCGTCCACCTGGCGATCGTTGAAGTGCTCGGCCTTCTCGGCTTCGTCGATGAGAATGCGGATCTTAACTTTCTTGTTCGCGAGAATCGCCGCTGCGGTCGTGCTGTACGATGAGTGACCGACAACGACGATCTCTTCGACCGGCGTCTGCGGCGTTTGAATCAACTCGTTGGAATTTTTGGCGGTCGAGTCGCCGTGGTATAGATTACGATAGGTGCCGTGACGATGGCGATGCAGATTCTGGCCGATCATCAGAGCCAGGTTGTCGATGACGAATTGCTTTTTGTCGCCCTGCGCGGGAAACTCCAGGCGTTCGACGAAATCCGGCAGCTCGGCCATCTGCTTCGCGGGCAATTTACCGACCAGGACGGGTTTGCCGATCGTAAGTTTTCCGTGGGCCGCGTTAAACATAAAGGTGTTCGGCGGTAGAACTTTTTCCGTACCTTCGAGAGAAACCGGAATGATAATCTTATTCGCGACGTAGTGATACACCGTGTCCACGAAGTTGATCAGCTTGCCGGTCCGGCTGCGAGTGCCCTCCGGAAAGACGGCGATGACCTTGCCTTCTTTTTGCAGCTGCTGCGATTGGCGAAACGATCGCATATTAATGCGGGTCATGAGGTCCGCGAGACCAGGGCTGTCGGACATATCGCGCTTCGAGCACACTAAAAGCGAATCGATCATGTACAGACCCAGCCGGGTGAAGTCCGGTTCGAAGGCCAGGCGCCCGGCGATGAAGACCAGCGCGTCGGCGAGTTCCCGGGCTTCCGGGCCTTCGCGGTACAGCAGGTTGTAGATGGCGGCGGTGTCGAAGTGGCTGAGATGGTTCGAGATCAGGACCATCGGAAATTTGCCGCGGAGCTTCAGAATGGGATCGAGATTCTCTTTACCTTCGACTTTGAAATTACCCATCAGCGGAGCGAAGAATTGCAGCATGAAGTCCCGAATGAACGGAATCTTCTGGGTATAGACGCCGACTTTGTCGAGGGCTTCCTCCGAGCGAAAGCTGTCCATGACCTTCGGCATGGGCGTCTCGCCGGACAGCTTCAGGAATTTCATCAGCAGCTCTTTGGCGCGGACCTCGTCGAGGCCGTACTTCATGAACTCGCCGATGTTCTGGAAGAACTCCCGTTGCCACGGGGCATGTGTCGCGCTTTCTTTTTCCGCCATGGCGTCGTTCGTATTCCAGGTTCCCTGCCGGGGGCAATAGTTTTTTAATTTTTCCTGGGCATCCCGCGGGGATGAAATCGCGGCTCGTTCCGTCGCGATTCGCGCCCGATGAGGCGGCGTTCCGGTGCCCGGGATTGCCCGCGAAAGGGTCTTCGGAAGGGGCTTTTGGGGCGGCCTCTGCGTGCCGAAAATGAATTGACGGGTATCAGGCGTCCGGGGACCAAAACGGGACCGGAAGCCGTTGTACGACGGCGCAGCCGCCCCTCCCAAACGTATCTCAGGACCCCATTCTGGCACGTTCTAAAAAAAAGACCTCCAAAAGCGCGAAGTCGGGCGCCGCAGCCCGGTCGGGCAGAGCCAGCGGCCGACGGGCGACCGACGATTCGGAGCTGGATCGCACAGCCGCGCCGGGTCTCTCCGTCGACGAATTCGCGGAACACTTGCGGGACGAGCCCGCTCCAGTGGCGGCGAAAGGCGCGCGCGCCCCCGCCGGCACCAGCTGGGCCGAGCGCTGGGAAGACTGGAAGCAGCGCTTCTCGGAGTTTCTGGAGCGCGTACATAAGCGGGGCCGGGAACGCCTGACCATCATGGTCATCCCGCACACCGAGCAAAAGATCCTCAACGCTCACGTGAGCCTCTACACCATCTTCGCGGGTTCCGCCGTGGTGATCGTGGTGCTGGTCGTATCGATGGTCAGCCTGGTTGGCAAGAGCGGCGAAGATATTCAGTTTTATGATATGGGGCTGACGAACAGCCAGTTCAATATTCAGAGCGTCAAGATGGCGGAAGAGATGATTCCGCTGCACGAACGGGTGCGCGAATACGCCAGTACCATTTCCGAGCTGTACGTAAAACTCGACGGCGACGAAGCGACCGTGCTCGGCCAGGGCGGCGTCGCGCAGGGCGTCATCGATTCCGAGGTGGGCGAGCTCAAGGAACTGGTCGATCAGTGCCGCGAACTGGGCGAAGATTGCGATCAAGAACTCACTGAAGAAATACTGCGCCGCGTAATTTATCTATCGCGGCAGGATAATCAGAATCTGGCGAAAGCCGTCGAAATCTCTGATAAGATTCTCGCGGAGCTCGGCACCCGCGAAAAACAAAATCTACTGCGCAATACTCCCAGCATCTGGCCGACTCGCGGTTATCTTTATACGCCGTACGGTCTGCAGGCGGACGCCTTACGCGGTCGCGAGGTTTTCCAGCGCGGCGTGCAAATCGGCGCGGCGCCCGGCACCGAAGTCTACGCGACGGCGCCCGGCGAAGTCACCGAAGTTCGTTTCGACGGCTCGTACGGCCTCCAGATTCAGATCCGGCACCGCTACGGCCTGGCCACGTTCTACGCGCACCTCGATCGCGCGCGCGTGCAGAAAGGCGATGAGGTGACCAAAGGCGAAGTGATCGGCTACGTCGGCAAGAGCGGTCGCGCCTCTATCCCCATGTTATATTACGAAGTGCACGTCGGAACGGTCGCCTACAACCCCCACGCATTTCTGAATCATCTTCAGGATCTATGGCTGATACAACCGAGAACCTGATTGTCAATAGTCTGATCGGCGAAGGTTCCGAGTTTCGCGGCGAATTCAAAGTCAAAGACCTGATTCGCATCGACGGCTATTTTAAAGGCACCATCATCACCGAAGGCAAAGTGCTGGTCGGACGCTCGGGCGTCGTCGAGACTGATATTCGCGCCGGAGTGGTCGTAGTCGGCGGCGAGGTCCGCGGTTCGATCCATGCCGAGCGGCGGGTCACGCTGTTGTCCACATGCAAGCTCTACGGCGATGTGGTCACCCGTTCGTTGATTATCGAAGAAGGCGTCGTCTTCGAAGGCCGCTGTACGATCAACCGTTGACAGATTTCGCGCCCTCTGCTAAACTGAAATTCGTTTGCCATCATCCCGTCGGGGCTTGACGCACGCTGGCGCCGAATCCGGCGTTTTCATTCAAAGGGGACCGTGAATGCTCGACTACCTGCAGGAAATTCAGGACTACAAAACGCTCGCATCCGGGGACGTCGTTCGGCGTGTCGCCGGAGAAAAGGATCAGCAGGGCGCCTTTATTCGGGTTACCGACGAAGACGACGGCTTTATTATGGCCGAAGTACTCGATATGAAGGCCGGCGAGTATCTGGCCGAAGCCGGCATCATTCGTCCGGCCGACGGCGATAAGCTCTACGTTCACAAGTCGAAATTCGACGGCGGCGAAAAGGCCGCGGAAGCCCTGGAGATCGTCAAGTCCTGGACGCTGTTTCGCGATCAGGCCACCCTGCAAAACGAGATCCTGGAATTCGTCCAGACCGCTTTTTCTCCGGACCAGCTGCTCGCCTGGAAAAAAGAGGATTCGCTAAAATCCGTTTTCGTTCCGATCCAGCAGCGCTTCAAGATCGGTCGCTTTAAAGAGAAGATCGACTATGATAAAGTTCGCCTGGACCGCTTCGGCGACCAGATGGCCCGCCTTCAGAGCGGCAAGCATATGACCTACGTCGCTTTTATCCCGCGCGAAGGCAGCCACAAGCCCATGTTCTATTCGATCGGGACCAAGCCGCACCTGGAAACCATGAAGCAGCTCGACCGGGAAATGTACGGCTTCAAACCAACTCACGGCGGTCATATCAAATGTCTGAGCGATGAAGCGGGGGAGCCGAAGCGCTTTCTTATGGACGCGGGCTCGAACGACCTCGGTGCCGGACTGAATACGAGCCTGGCCACCGCCGAGATGGTTGTGGAAAGTCTGCTGGAGCTTTACGGCGACTTCGAGATCAAGCCGGTTCCCGGCCGGGATGCATTCGGAATCCAGCAGAGTTATTGACCATCCCGGCTCAGGGAGACGCGACGCTTTTGGAATTCAGCAGAGTTATTAGCCCATCGCGCTGTGTGATTCGAAAAATTCGCGGTGACCGGCTCTTTTCGGCTTGCGTATTCTCGCGTGGGCTTTAAGAGCCTGTATGCCTTTTCGAACGCTAGTATTCAGCAGCTGTATCTTAGTATTCATTATCTTAACGGGCGCCTGTCGCGATAAAGACGCTCCGCCTGCGCCCGATCTGGAGCGCACGCGGGTCACAGGCGAAGTCTCGCTCTCCGAAGGGATCATACGCGGCGCTCAGGTGACGGCCGGCTCCGGCGAGCGCAAGGCGTGGGCCTATACGGGCATTCCCTTCGCGGAAGCGCTTACGCCCGCGAGTCGCTGGACCGCACCCGCTCCGAAAAAGGCCTGGAAGCCCGAAATTCTCGACGCTACGACCCCCGGTCTCGCCTGTCCGCAGCCGGATCTGCCGCACAAAAAGCAGCTTGGTCTTAATGTGGCTCAGGGCGAAGACTGTTTAAACCTCAGCATCTGGACTCCCGTCCACGTCCCGGAAAAGACTCCGGTGATGGTCTTTATTTACGGCGGGGCCTTTCTCGCCGGCTCGCAGCAGACCGACGTCTATAACGGGAGCTATATCGCCGCGCATACCGATACGATCGTTGTGGCGGTGAATTATCGCGTGGGCGCGCTCGGCTTTCTACGACTGGCGGGCGAAGGTCTGAATGGCAATTACGGTTTTCTGGATCAGCAACTGGCGTTGCGCTGGGTGAAACGTAATATCGCGTCGTTCGGCGGCGATCCCGCGAATATTACGATCTTCGGCGAAAGCGCGGGCGCGATGTCGGTGGGTTTGCACGTGAGCGCGGCGCCCGGCAGTCAGGGCTTGTTTCGCGCGGCGATCATGCAGAGCAACCCCGTCGCCCTGGCATATAAATCGAAAGAGCAGTCGGGTCTGATCAGCGACGCGTACGCGAAATCGGCGGGCTGCGGCGGACAGGATTCTGCGAAGAATCGCGCGGATTGTTTGCGCAAACTGCCGCTCTCGAAAATTCAGTCCGCCGAAACCTCGCTGCGCGCGGTGCTGGCCGATCTAAAGCAGGGCTTTCATACCGCGTTGCCCTGGGCCCCCACGGTCGACGGGGACGTAATCGAACTGAATCCCATCGCGGCGGCCGCCGCCGGCCGCTTCGATACGCCCATGATCCTGGGTACGAATAAAAACGAAGGTATGTTTTTCGCGGACGCGATCAACGAGATCCTGCCGATCACGGCGATCGAATACGAAGGTATCCTGACGGCGATGTTCGGCGTCGAAAACCTCGTAAAAATCCAGGAGCAGGAGCGTTACAAACCAAAGCTCCTCGGAGAAAACCGCGACCAGCTTTCGCGCGCCATTACCGACTATATCTTCGTCTGTGCGAATCGCTTCGTCGCGGATCAATCCCGCGCGCCGACTTTCGTCTATCATTTCGTCTACCCGACTTCGATCAATTTCTGGCCCCCGGTTTCCGCCTGCAACGGCCTGGTCTGTCACGGCGACGAGCTGCCCTACGTATTTCATAATCCCTATGACGCCGGCAATCGTCGCCACGTCTTTGCTCAGTACGAAAAAACCCTCTCCGAAGCTTTCGTCGGTTACTGGAGCAATTTCGGGGCGAGCCAGAAACCGGGAACTCCCCCGCAACTGCCCGGCCGCGTCGATTCCAGCGACGATCGCGAAGCGGCGCCGACTCCGCCCGCCTGGACGCGCTACGAGACCGCAACCCGGGCGGTCCTGAGCCTGGGGCAGCCAATCAAGATGCTCACGCCGGATCCTTTCGCTGATCGCTGCCGGGTCTGGGACGAGATCGGCTATGATTTATAGGGGTTGATGCCTGGAATTGGGGGCGGAGAGCCCGACAATCTGCTTGACCGATTTCCGAAAACGGCCGACATTCACAGTATACGATTATGGACTCCAGCTTACGTGCCGAAAAGATCCGCGAAGGCAATCGCGCTTTCAATGAGGGGGACTACCCGCGCGCCCGGGAACTCTTCACGCAGGCGCAGTACAAAGACGGGCTGATTCGTATCGGCGATTATTATATGTACGATCGCCGCCTGCCGCTGCTCGCCTACGGTTATTATAAGAAAGCAGGGGACCAGAAGAAGATCGACGACCTGCATCGTCGCATGATCGGCGCGCTCGGCAGCTGGCTCGGTAACGACAAGATCCGCGAAGAGTCGCGCAAGAAATTCGGACTCGGCGGCGCAGGGCCGGAATTCGCCGTCGACGATCTCGTGAACGACTCCGCGCCCACGCTTGACTACAATGCGGTGGACGAGGACGGTATGATTCCGATTTCAGTCGCGCCTTCGTTGCGCGAAGTGGCGCTCTCCATTCTCGAAAAGCGCGGCGGCTGATAGCGCCGCCGCCTGGCTCGCGGCCTTTGCGTTGATTCGAAGCGGATCGCCCGAATCCATCCCGGCTCTCTGTATCAACTCCGATCGACCAATCGTTTGCGTTTGCTGACGCCCGGCGGCAGGGCCACGCCTTTCTTTTTGACCACGTGGTACTTGCCTTCTTTGCGCATCACATGATGACCCATGGCCATTGAATCGTAGAGCAGTTCGAAGCGTTCGTTGAAAAGCGTCGGCGCTTCCGGGTCTTTCGCCTGAAAGATCGGACGCAGGCCGTTCACCGTAAACAGATCCGAGCGTCCCGTGCCTTTCAATTCAAACTCGCCTTCGAATTTACAGTCGAAGAAATCGCGAATCTTCTGATACACCGGTTCCGAAATCGTCACAGCTCCTTCGCCCGCCACGCCTTCGATGCGCGACGCGACGTTTACGGAATGCCCCCAGATATCGAAGGCGATTTTAGAATGACCGACGACTCCCGCGACGAGCGGACCGCGATGTACGATGGCGCGCACACCCCAGGCGTCGTCGCCGCGAGCTTGCTTTTCTTTTTTACGCCGGTAGGTGAATCGCAGGAGCTCCATAGCGGCCAGGATCGCGTCGATGTGGGTCGTTCGCGCGGTTTTTCGTACGCCGCCCACGCACAGCAGCGAATCGCCGATGGTCTTGACTTTTTCCAGGCCGTAGGTCTCGCAGATTTCTTCGAAAGCGTCGAAATAGATCGTCAGTTCGCGCAGTAATTCGCGCGGACTCATATAGCGGCTGATGGTCGAAAAACCCACGAAGTCCGTCATGAGAATATAAGCGTCTTCGTGGTGCGCGGGCGGAACGCGGCCGTGTTTTTTCAACTCCTGAATCATATACGAAGGCAGAATATTATTCAGGAGCAGATCGGCCTTACGTTTCTCGGCGGCGAGCTGATTGCGATCCGAATCGGCGAGGTGCTTGAGCAGCTCACGCAGCATCGCCTCTTTGTTTCGGAAGCGGTAGATCCGGCTCAGCGATCGGTAGTATTCCTCGGTTTGATCGATCGCCAGAGCGCGGGACTCCGGCGTGTCGCTCGGGCGAACGGTGCGGGCGACGTGACGCGATATCGTCTGTTCCGGCGAATTCATTCGAGGTCCCTCAAAATCGGATCGTCGATCAGGTCCACGCCGCAGGGCAAATCCCAGAGCGCTTTCATGATACGCGGGAAATCCTCCGCCGGTATGATCTGGCCGTGCTGCGGGCAGATTGTGCGCGCTCCGACCCGCTCGATTAATTTCAGGCTATAACGCAGGATCTGGTTGGAGGGCATGATCAGCTGCATGAACGATTTCATATTCTCAAGGGCTTTGTCGTTGTGGTACAACTCCCAATCCGCGCCGAGTCCGCCGAGTATATCGCTGGTAAACAGGCAGCCGGACGCGAGATCGTAGGTCATCATCGCTCCGAAAGAATGCGCGTAGGGCGTCCAGAAGAACTGAAGTTTGCGGCCGCCGGCGGTTTCGTAATCGAGGGCCTGGCCGGCTTTCAAATCCAGGCGCACGAGATCGCCTTTGACGCCGTAGTGATGGACGAAGTATGAAGTGGACTTAACGGAAATGACTTTGTGCTGATAGTTCGGCTTCAGGTCTTCGAAGATGGGAACGGCGGCGCAGAGATCGGGATCCTGATGCTGTAAAATAAAAGTCGAGATCGATTCCGCCGGTACAATCGAAAAGACCTTTCGCGCGACGACGGGAAAATCCGGAACCGAACCGGGATCGATGAGTATGCTGTCGCCGTTATGCCGTATCAAATACGGGTTGCAGTGGAGCTGCTCCTGTTCGTCGAAGAAGCCGACCCAATAAACGTCCGGCGCGATTTCTACGGCGTAATTCGCGTCGATATCGAGCTCAAGTTCCTGATCCGGATTCGTCGGCGCCTTTTTCCGGGTCTGCTGGTTCTCAGACGTCATGCATATATCCCTGGCCTTCGTTGGGCGATTCGCGCTTTCGCACTTACGACGGGTATGATCTATGTCATACTCTTGATGCCGTCTCTTCTTCCACGAAGCAAACAGGCCTGCACCAAACAAGAAAAATATCGAAGCTTCGTATTCGCGATTTGATTTTCGTTCTCGTTCTAATTGTAAATATTTCGCGTATCAAAGAAATCTCGTTGAGCTTTTCGTCAAATGTCATAGGGTCAGGACGTGATGAAGAAGGTACTCGTGGTGGACGACGATGCAGCCGTGCGAAGCGCGGTGTGCCATACGCTGAAAAACGCGGGTTACGAAACGCTCGCAGCTGCAAGCGCCCCGGAAGGCATTGAAAAATTCGGGCGCGAAAAGCCGGACGTGGTATTCGTCGACCTTTTGATGCCGTATGTCGGCGGCGCGGCGGCGGTTTTTGATATTCGCAAGGCGGCGCGTCGGCAATCCCGCGACGTCTACATCGTAATCTTGAGCGGCGGCGACATGGAAGACGTCAAAGACGCGCTCGCCGCCGGCGCTGACGCGTACGTTCCGAAACCGGTGACGAAATCGGGGGTGCTGGAAGCGCTCGGGCGCGTTCCCGCGTAATCGATTTCCCCGCCCGCGCGAGGACCCTCTCCGGAGCGGCGGACGATGCTCAATCGCCGTTCAGAATTTCGTGGCCCATTTTATCGCGCTTCGTCTGCAGGTACTCGCGATTGTGTTCGTTCGCCTCGACTTCCAGCGGAACCTTTTCAACGATCTCGAGTCCGTAACCCATAATCGCCGCGCGTTTGTTCGGGTTATTCGAAATCAGGCGCATCTTGGAAATTCCCAGCGCTCTTAAGATTTGCGCACCCACGCCGTAGTCGCGTTCGTCCATTTTGAAGCCGAGTTTGAGATTCGCTTCGACGGTATCGAGCCCGCCTTCCTGCAGCTTGTAGGCCCGCAGCTTGTTGATCAGGCCAATGCCGCGTCCTTCCTGCTGCATATAAAGCACGACGCCTTTCTCCTCGCGATCGACAAGCTCCATGGCTTTGTGCAGCTGGCCGCCGCAGTCGCAGCGACAGGATCCGAAGATATCTCCGGTCACGCAGGAGGAGTGCACGCGCACCAGCACCGGTTCGTCTTCTGCCCACTCACCTTTGCGCAAGGCCAGGTGGATCTCGCCGGTGTCTTTCTGGCGAAAGGCGACCAGCTCAAAATTACCGTAGTCGGTCGGCATGGCCACGTCGATGACTTCTTCGATGAGAGTATCGTGGCGCAGGCGGTATTCGATCAGATCCTTAATAGAAACTATTTTGAGATTAAAACGTTTCGCGATTTGCACCAGGTCCGGCAGGCGCGCCATGGTTCCGTCTTCGTTCATGATTTCGACGAGGACGCCGGCTTCTTCGAAACCGGCCAGGCGCGCGAAGTCGACCGTCGCTTCCGTGTGACCGGCGCGGCGCAGAACGCCGCCGTCGCGGGCGCGCAGGGGAAAGATATGGCCTGGACGTCCCAGATCGCCCGGTCGGGTATTGGGATCGATCAGCGCCTGGATGGTCTTCGCGCGATCGGAAGCGGAGATACCGGTCGTGCAACCGTTGCCCAGCAGATCCACGGAGATGGTGAAGGGGGTTTCGTAAACAGCCGTGTTATTGGAGTTGGTGACCATCATCTGCAGTTCGAGTTCTTCGCAGCGCTGGTTGGTCAGAGGCGCGCAGATCAGGCCGCGTCCATGGGTCGCCATAAAGTTGATAATCTCGGGCGTTACGTTGCGCGCGGCGGTCAGAAAATCGCCTTCGTTTTCGCGGTCTTCGTCGTCGACGACGATGATCAGCTTGCCGTCGCGAATGTCGGCGATTGCATCTTCGATCCGGTCGAGCTGGAATTCGTTGTTGGCTTTGTTCGCTGAGGAATCGGACATAATACACACCCCGCTGTATGCATAATAATAGAGGATTTCCTGATTCGATGCCCCCCGCCTACAAGTAAATACAATTATTCAGACTGGCCAGTCAGAACAGTTTCAGGAGATCAAGCGATTATACCAATTCCGCGAGAACGGCCACAAGCCGCTCCATCTGCTCGCGGGTTCCAATCGTAATCCGCACGAAATCGCCGATACGGGGACCCGAAAAATAGCGCACCAGGATCTTATGCGCCCGGAGATGCTCGTAGCAGCATTGCCCGGGGGACTGCGCCGTCTGGCCGTCCGGATTTCTGCCGCCCGCGAAACCCGCCGGCGGGCGCGTAAAAACGAAATTCGCCTGCCCTGGCAGCGTTTCGAATCCCAGATCCGCGAGGGCGTCCATAGTATATTTGCGGGTTTCTTTGATGCTGGCGATGCGCCGCTTGAGTTCTGCCTGGTCCTGCAGGGCCGCCAGGGCCGCCGTCTGAGTCAGTCGATTGATATTGTACGAATCGCGAATTTTGTCCAGCTCGGCGATCAGCGCGGGATGGGCGAGCAGCCAACCGACCCGGCCGCCGGCCAGGCTGTAGGTTTTGCTGAACGTACCGCAGACCAGCATGCGCGGGTAGTCGTTTGAGCCGGCATATTTCGCCACCGAGCCGTCGCCGAAGTCGGCGTAGGCTTCGTCGACCAGGGTCAGGCCGGGATTCTCGCGTGCGAATTGCAGCACGCTTTCCGGAGATTCGAGCAGGCCAGTCGGCGCGTTCGGATTGGTGATGATCGCCAGCGGCCGTCGCTCTTCGCCGGCGATGCGGGCGTCCGTCGTGGCTGGAGCGTTTGTATGCGATTTTTCGCGCATGGCCGTCAGCATCGCCCCTAAATCCATGCGCCAGTCTTCGCGCACCGGCACAGCCTGCACCCGCGCGCCGAGTATTTCCGTCAGGGTCGGATAGAGACTATAGGTGGGGTTGGCCGTAACGATCGAATCGCCGGGCTCTAGCAGCGCCCGAAACAGAATGGACAGGACTTCGTCTGAACCGTTGCCGATCAGCGCGCGATCTTCGGAAACTCCGAAGTGCTCGGCGATTCCCTGGCGCAATTCGCGCGAACGCGGTTCCGGATACAGGTGTAGACGATCGTCGCTCAGCGCGGCCTGGATCGCGGCGTGCGCCGCCGGCGACAGCGGAAAGGGATTCTCGTTCGTGTTCAGCTTGATGATCTCCGGATCGTTCAGCTGGAGACCCGGTGTATAGCCGTGCATGGCCCGAATGCGGGACAATATAAAATCTTCCGGAGCGCTCACGCATACAGAAAGCGAAAGCGGGCATACGGGGTCGAGCGAATTACGGGACGCAACGAACCCGATCGTACTCAGTCCAGTGCGGCCAGAAACTGAGCGGCTTCGGCCCGGTCGCGTCCATCCGGCAGGTTCTTGCTGGCGAAGGCGAAATCCATCCGGGCCTGGCCTTTGCGGCCCAATAAGACCAGACTCTGTCCGCGATAATAGCGGGCGTAGGCGTGGTCGCGGTCCAGTTGCGGATAATTTTTAATGTACAGATTCCAGTATTTCAGCGCGCTCGCATGCTCTTCCAGATCCATCGATGCGATGGCGGCGTTGTACAATGCGTCGCGGCGTTTGTCCGCGCCGTTCGCATCCGCTTCCCCTCGAAAGGATTTCAGAAAGTACTGGCGGGCGCGCGCGGCGTCGCCGCTTTCGTAATAATATACGCCCGCGCGGAAATTCAGAAGCACGCTTTTGGGCCGGCCCTTCAGCTCGCGCAGCAAATCGTTTTCGCGATTGCCTTTGCGCCGCACGTCCCGCAATTTGCGGGCGAAAGGCCGGGTCGGCATATAGCCGCCGATGCGGTCGATCTCTTTGCCGTTCGAATCCAGAAAGACGATCGTCGGATAACCGCGGACCTGATATTTGCGCATCAGCTGCGGATTCTTTTCCCCGTCGATGCGCACCCGCACGAATTGATCGGTTTCCGTTCGGACTTCTTTCGAGGGATAGACTTCGCGCTGCAGCTTCCGGCAATAACCGCACCACGGCGCATAGATATCGACGATCACGATCTTTTTCTGCGACCGCGCCTGCTGCAGGGCGCTCTCGAAATTCTCTTGCCAGTAGCCCGCATCCTGGGCGTGCAGCGCTCCGGATCCGAATAAGAGCGCAGCCGCAAGGGCGATACTGAAGCGTCTACGCGGAGGACGCGATCTCTTTTGATCGGCGGTAGGCGAAACGGTCGAAACGGTCGAAACGGACATATGCGATTAGACTCCTGCGGGCGGCGATGGATATAGTTTTTTTCAGGCCGCTTCGCCCAGATGACTGACCACCAGGCTGTAAGCGGCGATCAGGTCGCGAGTTTTTTCCTGTCCCTGGGGGTTCAGGTCGGGATGAAAGCGCTTGAGCAGAGCCCGGTAGCTTTTTTTCAGAGGCTCGCGTTCCGGCAGCCGGTCGGCGGGCATCTCCAGAGTCTTAAGCGCTCCCGTAAGCTCCGGGTCGAGCAGGCTGATTTCACCCTGCGCGTTCTCGAATTCGTCGATCTCTTCGGCGCCCGCCAGATTCAGCCGCAGGGCGTTATCGCGCAGCAGGCCGAAGATACTTCGGTACAAATGCTCCCAGATCAGATTGCGCTGATGAATCTGGCGTTTCAGAAATTCGGTTAAGATGCCGGAGCTCACGCGATGCTGGTCGATCCCGCGCTGTTCCAGGAACAGCCGGGCGGCGAAAGCGATCATTTCGTCCTCGTCGAATTTACAGTGGCCGTAAAATTCGACGGCGTCCGCGAAACGCTGGCAGCCGGCCATGGCGGTTTCCAGCAGCTCGGCGTCGATGCTATGGCTTTGCATGCGACTCAGCGTGACCGAATGAAAGAACTCGAACCAGTTCAGTAAATGGTCTTCGGTAAAATAGTAACCGGCGGCGTGAAATAATTCGCCCGCTCTGTTCAGGCCAGCGTGCTCTAAAAAGAAGATCAGATCCTGGGTGTTTTCCGCCGTGAAGCTCTCGGGCATATGCTCGGTCCAGTTGCCTGGATCGCGTTCGGCGTAGACGTATCGATAAAACTCTTCGCGAGAAAGCTCTACAAGCTGCAGAACGAAATCCAGCGGCACGTCCCAGCGTTCGCCGACCAGGCACGATTCGATTTCATCCAGCAATTCCTGAATAAGGACCGACTGATTTTCCGTCCGCGTCGTCATAGCTCTCGGCCCCAGCCTGCATATCCGGCGGCTGGACGCCATCATTTTTCGAATCTCCGGTACCTCCGGCGGTCCATTCGTCCATAGATGGCTCTCTCCCGCCCAGGGCGAAGACCCGGCTGTCGATGCGGTCCAGCAGCGGAGCGAGATTTTCGCGGCTGGCCGCGGAAACGTACAACGCGTCGGCCCGGCCGGTCGGTAACTCCGCGCGCTCCGCGTCAGTCAATAGATCGCATTTATTATAAACGCGAATCTGCGGTACGCCCTGCAGTCCCATATTTGAAAGGATCGTTTCGACCGCGGCGATCTTCTGGTCTTTGCGCGGATCGGAAACGTCGATGCAGTGCAGCAGGAGATCCGAATCGAACAACTCTTCGAGGGTCGCTTCGAAGGCGCGCTCCAGCTCCGGCGGCAACTCGTGGATAAATCCCACGGTGTCTGACAAAATGATTTCACGTTCTTCGGGGAAGCGCACGCGGCGAGTGGTCGTATCGAGCGTCGCAAATAATCGATCTTCAGAGATTACCTCGGAGTTCGTTAGCGCGTTTAAGAGCGTCGACTTGCCGGCGTTGGTATAGCCCACGATCGAAACGATCGGAACTTTGCTGTCGTTGCGCCGGGTGCGATTCAGCTCGCGGCGTTTTTTGAGCGAGGAGAGCTCTTTCTCTAATCGCGCGATGCGATCGTTCACGCGTCGGCGGCCGATCTCCAGCTTCGTTTCCCCGGGACCGCGCCCGCCGATGCCGCCGGTCAGTCGCGACATATTGTCGTCCTTTTCAGACAGGCGGCCTTTGAGGTAGCGTAGCTGCGCGAGTTCCACCTGCAGCTTGCCGTCGCGGCTGCGGGCGTTGCGCGCGAAGATATCCAGAATCAACTGGGTGCGGTCGATGATTTTCAAATCGCAGATCGAGGACAGGCGCAGCGCCTGAGCGGGGCTCAGCTCCAGGTCGAAGAGCATCATCTCCGCGTTGTGCTGCACGGCCTGGATTGAAATCTCGCGAGCCTTACCGGAACCGACCAGGGTCACAGGATCGAGCTTCTGGCGTTTTTGAACCATCGCTTCGATCGGTTCGACTCCCGCGGTCAGACACAGTTCGCGCAGTTCGGCCATGCTGTCTTCGGGGCTGCGTTTGCGCCGCATCTCCGGGGTATAGACGCCGACCAGCAGCGCCCGCGGTTTGTTGCCGGCTTTGCGACTGGTTTTTTCGGCTTCGTAGAAGAGCCCTTCGACGTGGGCGATGGTTTCGCTGAGATTTTCGGCGAGCTGTCCCGGCGCGACCGGATCTTCCAACTGGTAACCGGGATTCTGACCCGGCAGCAAATGCGCGCTGTAGTACTTCGCAGGCAAGCCCGCGCGATCCATCGTAATCGCGGTGATATAATCCAGGCGCAGCAGGGTCAGATCGTAAAGATCCTCCTGGGTCAAACTTTCGCCTTTCATGTGCGTGTGCACCAGGCGCAGACCCCTTAAACGCGAGGAACGGTTGCGTTCCAGCTCGGGAATAAAAATGCGCACGGCGTCGCCGGCCATCAGGTAGCGCACGTAGCCCTGACGATCGATCAGGCAGCCGAGCTGTCGGCTGAGTTCGTGCGAAATGCTGCAGAGTTCGCGCGCGAATTCCTGAGTGACGACGGCGTCGTCGCGGATGCGGCGCTCGGTGATCTTTTTGAGGCGCTTGTGCTGGCTGCTCTTGAGATCGGAGGTATTTCCACTAATGCTGGCGATATGCGGTTGTCCTGACGGCCGGTCGCATTCTGGTGCGCGATAGGGGCGTCAGGTAATAGATTACGCGGAGGGGGCGGAAAGCTCCACCAAAAATTCCGGAAAAAACCAGCCCCGGGCTACTTTTCGAAGCGCGAGAGTACGACGATCGCGCGGGCGATTTCGACGTACTTGAGTCGCGCCAGGTCTTCGACGGTTTTTACGCCGAAGGCTTCTTCCATCATGCGGGCGTGTCGGGGCGTCAGGCCTTCGAGAGCGTGAATCGGAGCGCGGCTCAACTCGCCCAGACTTTTCTCTTCGAAGTCGCGGTCGACCGCGCCGCGAATGGAGATTGGAGTGATTTTGGATTTGCTTTTCTTTTTTACGCCCATGTTCTGGTTCCTTGCTCTGTCGATAAATTCGTGAATCGCCCCGCCGCCGGTCGCGAGCGGGCTGACTGTCGCCGCCTCGCTTTCGGCCGCACTGCTCTCTTTGCCGGAGCGCCGCCGTGATTTTGTTTCCGTTCTGGCGACCGGCGCTTCGCCTTCGTCGGGGGCGGGGACCGGAGTCACAGCGCCGCCCGTTAAGATTTCCAGCGCTTCGGCTTCGTCCGGGTTCAGGCGATGCTTCGCCGGGTCCTCGCGGCGTCCGGCGTAAAGCCAGATCAGTCCTACCACCAGCAGGAGCAGCAACAGCCCCAATAAAAAGAATAGCTCGCGTCGGGACTGTGGTTGCGTTCCTGGTGCATCGACGTGGGTCGCGGCGCCCGACGACTGGCCTCGCGCATCTTCAGTATTTCGATTTGCTTCCGCGGCCGCTGAATTCAGAAATTCAAGCGCTGCCGCGTTCCAGCGGGCCGCCGCCCGATTGGCCGCGACGAGGGCCCTGTCCCGTTCGGCGGCGCTGCGAAAACGGCGCACTTCCGAGCGGCGATAGGCTTCGCGGCCCGCTCCGTGCAGCACCGCCGGGTCCGCCGCGCGAACGCGATCCGGGCCCTGTCCTGCATTGGGCTCCTGTTGTTTCAGGAGAGTCGCCAGCTCGCCTGTGATTGCGGCGCCGCGCTGGCGGGCGACCCGTACCGACACGTCGTAGCCCCCGGTGTCGCAGGCGAAACCCTGCACCAGCAAATAAGATGACGAGCTTTCGGTCAGATAGGAGCGCAGTTGTTCGCGGCGAGCGCGATCGACGTCGACTTCCTGGAGCACGTAGCGCAGGGTCAGACCGTCGGGTCCAGGCGGTGCGTGAAGCGCAGGTCCTGTTCCGATGCCAGTCAACAACAGCAGCGGAAGCGCCAGCCCGCCGACCAGCCGTCGCTTCAAAGCGGAGCGACGCGCAAGGCCCGCAGCGCCGCGGACGGCGGCCCGGGGTCGGGGCAATATCTGAAGGCCGGGGTCGTTCATCTCCGCTAATAAATTTTCGGTTCAATCGGGCCCTTTCACCGATATTTTCTAACAGCGACGCAGGTCTCACGCATGCAAAATATCGATTTTTCCTCACGTATAAATCGCCCATCGCCCTTTCAGGGCGGGCCTCAGCACGGCAGCGGCTTGCCCCGGCACGAAGCGAGCGCTTTCGCCGTCGGCGCCACCGTAACCGCCGAGCCCGTGAGCCTGAAGCGCCGCAATCGCACCATCGTGCTGGTGCTGGCGCTGCTGATTCTGGCTTTTACCGTCGGTATGATGGCGGGCATCCAGCTTGGCTATTTGCGCCACGTGGATGCGACGCTCGTCAAGAATCCCGACCCGGGTTCGGGTGGTTCCGCGACGTCGGGGGGCGGGACCGCTTTCGCAAATACCAGCGCGAACGCCGACGTCTCGTCGCCGAACGCCCGGGAAGCGCTGCGCGATCATATGGACGGTCGTTATCTCGTACGCGTCGGCACATTCGCGCCCCGGGCGGCCGAGCTGCTGGCCGGTCGATTGAACAATCATCCCGATCTCGCGCAGGCGAAGCCGGTTCAATGTAAGAATGTTCGCGAGTCTTCCCCGGGCCGCTACCTGGCTTTTCGAGTGAAGCTGGGCGACGGCAGCAATCGACAGAACGTATTCCTCGGTTGCTTTCGATCCGAAGACGCCGCGCGCGAGGCGCTCGATACGGCGATTGCATCCGGTATTCCGGGACTCTCCGCCGCGAAGCTATTCGAAATCGAGTAAAAACGACTGGATTTCCCGCCCTTTTCGTAGCTTTCACAACGAAGATAAAAAATTTTTTCTTGCGTCACAGTACACCCCCCTGGACCTATACCCAGGCAGGAGATATTCTAGACATGGCAAAAAAGAAAACGGCTAAAAAAGCGGCTGCAAAAACCGCTTCGAAAGTGGCTAAAAAGACGGCAAAGAAAGCCGTGAAGCGGCCCCCCGCCGGTGAAAAATTCGTACTACATGATGATATTCTCGAAGGCGTACTCGAAGTCGCCGAAATCACTCGCAAGGGCGAGCTGAGAATCAAAAGAACCGACATGAAACGCGTCCTGGACGAATCCTTCGAACGTGCGGCGATTGTCGCGGCCAGCGGCGAAAAAGTGAAGCTGCCCTTTCTGGGCAACCTCATGTATTCCGAAGTCAAAGCGCGGAAAGCCGGCACCGGAACCAACCCCTTCACGGGCGAGCCGATGCAGATCAAGGCGCGTCCGGCGTCCCGCAAGCCGCGTTTCTCTTTCGCGCGCACTGTGAAAGAAACTTTCGCGAACAAAAAGAACTGGTAAGATCGTTCCGATTTTCGTTTTCTGGAAGCCGTTGCCAGTCGCGACGGCTTTTCTATTTTCCGGGCAAATCCCGCGGCTTTACCGCGATTTCGCAGGCGGACCCTTCGCTTCTGGCATTCAGTCGTCGAGAGCAGCTATCGCTTTCGTGGAGGGAATATGTCCAGATATCACGTCGTAGTTATCGGAGCCGGCCCCGGCGGGTACGTGGCCGCCATTCGAGCCGCGCAGCTCGGTTATTCCACCGCGATCGTCGAACGCGAACGCCTGGGCGGCGTTTGTCTGAACTGGGGCTGCATTCCCACGAAATCCTTGCTCGAAAGCGCTCATCGCCTTGAGGATCTGCGCCGCGCCTCCGATTTCGGTTTACGCGTAAACGGCGACGTCGCCCCCGACTTTTCCGCCGTCATCGCGCGCAGTCGCGGCATCGCCGACGAAATGTCGCGCGGGGTGGAATACCTCATGAAGAAGAACAAGCTGACGGTTCTTCCAGGCGAAGCGCGCTTCATCGACAATTTTAAAATCGAGATCACCCAGGCCGGGGGCGAGAAATCCGAAGTCGAAGCCGATCGGTTTATCGTCGCGACGGGGGCCCGCTCGCGTTCGCTGCCCGGTCTGCAGATCGACGGAAAGAAGATCGTCGGTTATCGCGAAGCCATGGTGCAGGAAAAACTTCCGGCGCGTTTGTGTATTGTCGGGGCCGGCGCCATCGGCGTGGAGTTCGCGGATTTCTACGCGTCCATGGGATCGGAGGTTACCCTTTTGGAAGCGATGCCGCATATTCTGCCCCTCGAAGATGAAGAAGTCGCGAAGGTTCTGGCCCGTAGCTTTCAGAAACGTAATATTAGCGTACAAAGCGGAGTGCGGGTGCAATCAGGGACGGTCAACGGCGAAACCGTAAACATAAAGTACACCGACGCGAAAAGCGAAGCACGCGAGGCCGAATTCGATCTCGTGCTTTCGGCGGCGGGGGTGGCGGCGAATACCGACGGTCTGGGCTTAGAGGAAATCGGAGTGCGCCTGTCCCGTGATCGGGTCGTCGTCGACGATCACTACCGGACGTCGATCGCGAATATCTACGCCATCGGCGATTGTATCCCCGGCCCGGCTCTGGCGCACGTCGCCAGCATCGAAGGCGTGCGCGCCGCCGAGGCCATGAAATACGGCGCTTCGCACGAAAGCGATGCGAAGTACGAACCCGTGAACTACGACCTGATCCCGTCGTGCACCTATTGCCATCCCGAAGTGGCTTCGGTGGGACTGAGCGAAAAGGGCGCGCTGGAAAAGGGCCTGGAAGTCAAGATCGGCCGCTTTCCCTTCACCGCCAGCGGGCGCGCGAAAGCCATGGGTGACACCACCGGATTTATCAAGATCATCGCCGACCAGCGCTTCGGACAGATCGTGGGGGCGCATATCATCGGGCCGGGAGCGACCGAGTTGATTTCGGAGATCACGCTGGGCGCGAGCCTGGAATTGCTGCCGGAGAATATCGCCCGCACCGTGCACGCGCATCCGACGCTGGCCGAAGGCGTCATGGAAGCAGCCGCGGACGTACTCGGCGAAGCCATCAATATATAAGACCAGTGCGGTCAGTAGATACAGGCGACATAATTCCGGTCGGTTCCCGGAGGAGCGCGGGTGATCGCCTCGCGAATTTCGACGGAATCGCCCCCGACCCGCTGGAATTAAAAAGCTTTCCAAATTTCAGAGCGCGGGGGAGCCTTGCATTCATCTCGCAGGCGATGCAATCGCAAACGGAACCAGTATTATGAGCTATGTAAAAGCGCGGACAACTCTAGGCAAGTCTCTGAACTTCAATCAGGGAGCTCTGACTTCCGAAGAGGATCTGGTCTTCGACTGCAATTTCGCCGGTTCGTCGATTAACGCCGGGAAAAACACAGTCGTGGTCGGCCTGAGTTGCACGGTAAGCGGCGATATCACCGCCGGCGTCGTCGAAATCATCGGGACCTACAACGGCAATATCACCGCCTCCGAATCGATCTATCTGGCCAACACCGCCGTCGTAAACGGCGACATCACCGCGCCGCTGATTCGCATCGAAAAGCACACCCGCTATCAGGGCCGCATCAGCTACAGCTGATTCGCCGCCCGATCCAGAATTTCCGGTTCGATGAGCTCGCACAGCTTGCGAATCGTACCTTCTGGATCCAGTTCGGGGTATTCCCGTTCGCTGATCGCGCGCCGAAACGCGCGCGCGCCGCGCTCTCCCGCGAAAAGCCCCATCATATGCCGCAGTACCTGGTGCTGTTTGCGTCCTCCGGCCAGCCGCCATTCTAAATGCGGGATCATCGCTTCGAGGACCGTCCGCCGGGTCCCGGCGTGAGCCACCGCTGTTCCCGCGCTCGCGTTCTGTGCGGTTTCGCCGATAGGGGGCGTCGTCGAATCGGCTCCCGTGTAAAAATCTCGATCGGCGCTCTGGAAGATCCAGGGGGTTTCGTACGCCGCGCGGCCGATCATCACGCCGTCGGTTTTCGTAAGCAGTTCGCGGGCCGTCGCCAGCTCGCGCACGCCGCCGTTGATTTCAATCAGTAATTCCGGGAATGCGCGCTTCAATCGAAACACGTCGTCGTAACGCAAAGGCGGAATCTCGCGATTTTCGCGGGGGCTGAGCCCTCCCAGTACGGCGATGCGCGCGTGCACGCTGAATCGGCGGCAGCCCGCTCCGGCGACGATGTCGACGAAGCGCTCGAGATCTTCGTATCGATCGAGCGGCTTGCCGTCGAGCCCGCGATCGATGCCGATACGATGTTTCACGGTAACGGGTAAAACGGTCGCGGCCTGCATGGCCGCCACGCATTCGGCCACGAGCTCCGGTTGCGCCATGAGGCAGGCGCCGAAGTTGCCGCTCTGCACACGGTCGCTGGGACAACCCACGTTCAGATTGACTTCGTCGTACCCGAAGTCCTCTGCGATACGCGCGCAACGGGCCAGGTCCGCCGGATGATCGCCGCCGAGTTGCAGCGCCAGTGGCTTTTCGATGTCGGAGAATCCCAGCAAGAGCTCGCGATCGCCGTGCAAGATCGCGGCGGTCGTCACCATCTCGGTGTACAAAAACGTGCGCCGACTGATCTGGCGAAAGAAATAGCGAAAGTCGCGGTCGGTCCACTCCATCATGGGCGCGACCGAAAGCGGCCGTAGTTGATATTCGCGATTTGTATTCGAAACCGCGGCCGTCGACGCTGCTCGCAATTCGCCGCGGTTTTGCAAGGGCGACGGATTCACGACTGTGCGGTCCCGTCGAGCTGGAATTCATAGCGGCTTTCGCCGATCGGCGCGCCGCCCGCCTCAAAGCGACGCTCAAAGAAAGTTAAGAGTCCGTCGCGCCGTACGAATAATATCGAGGACGCGCGCGTACCGTACTGTTCGGAACGGATGAATCGCGAAGACAGGAATCGCTCTTTTTCCAGGCCGATGCCCGTATCCGGCAGAGCCGCGTCGGGAGAAACGCTTTCATCGGCGAGTAGCTGAAAGAAGGCGTCCGGTCGCCGGCTCCAGTCCGCCGCGGCTTCGGCGCCGGTCGCGCCGACCAGATGCGCGAACGCCGTGCGTCCGGAGACCAGCTTGGGCCAGGGAGTATCGAGGAGGTGATTGCTCAGGCCGTACACCCCTGACACCAGGCGATGGGGAAGCTGACGGGGCGCTTTATTCGAATGCCAGTAGAGGGCATCGTCGCGGCTCAAATCCCCGGACAAAAGATTGAAACCGTTGTAGCGCTGCGCGTCGAAGCGTTCATCCCCGGTGTCGCCGCCGTCGATACTGCCCGGAGCCAGGCGCTGCAGCATACTGTCGATCGGCGCCGGGTCGGTCAGCAGGGTTTTCAGAAGCAACCCGCGACTGAGGCCTTTGCGGCTGAATTCTTCCGGATCCCGGTAGTTGGTTACTGTGGCGAAGCGTCCCGCCCGGGTTACGCCGAGCCAGGTGCCGCCCTGTTCGAGATCGCGTCCGCCGAAAACGCCGGGCGCGTCGTCCCAGAAGCCGGCCGCCGCGGTCGGCCGGGAGTAGAACTCGTCGCGATTCGAAGCCAGAATCAGCCGGTAGTCGCGATGGCAGTCGTGCGCCAGAAAGATCAAACACATATTTCGTTTCCCGCCCGGATCGGCCGCGCGATTTTCCGTTTGCTTCCCCGGACGCCGTCCCGGCATTCTGTGTTCGCCTGCGCTTCTTCGCCAGGAACGCAAGCGGGAGCCTGGAATTATCGCACCTGATCTAGAAGCAAATAAAAGCCCGGGGCGGGAACCAGAAAAATCGAAGACCGCTGACAGCGCCAATCAATTCGCAAGCGATGCGGGGGACCCTGCCAATGCGGATTTCGAAGCGCGGGTCCGTTCGAATACCAAACTCGATGCGATTCGCATCGAGAATATAACGACGACACTGGGTCGGGGGGCGGCCGCTCATCGCGTGCTGGACGGTGTGAGCTGTGAACTCTCGGCGGGAACGGTCACGGCGCTGATCGGCCCGAGCGGCAGCGGAAAGTCGACTCTGCTGCGGCACATCAACGGGCTGCTGGCGCCCGAGCGCGGTCGGGTCTTCGTCGGCGACGTTGAGATCGATTTGCGCGACGAGGCGGCGACGATCGCCCTCAGACGGCGCATCGGCTACGCAGTCCAAAACAGCGCGCTCTTTCCGCACATGACGGTGCGTGAAAACATCACCCTGCTCGCGCGTTATCTTGAAGCGGACTCCGGACGCGACTGGCCGCCGGCGCGCACCTCGGAGCGAGTACGGCGTTTAATGCAGATGATGCGCTTGCCGGACGCGTACTGCGAACGTTATCCGCACGAATTGTCCGGCGGCGAACAGCAGCGGGTGGGTTTGTGTCGCGCCATGTTCGCGGAACCGTCGGTGCTTTTGCTCGACGAACCTTTCGGTGCTCTGGACCCGGTAACCCGGGCGGGCATTCACGAAGAGTTTCGCGAGCTGCGAGCGGCTGAACCGGTGACGGTCGTGCTCGTAACCCACGATCTATCCGAAGCGCTGGAGCTCGCCGACGCGCTGGTGGTTCTAAACGCGGGTCGCATCGAACAGCAGGGGGCGCCCACGGCGATTCTCGACGCGCCCGCAAACGATTTCGTCCGCGAATTCCTGCGCCGGCAGTTGGAGGCGCGTGCGTGAGCGCCAGCTTGTTCGGACCGCCGCGCCCGTCCCGGCCCGCTCGCTTCCCTTTCGCAAGCCGCGCCGCGCTGTCATTCATCGCGACGCTGGCGATTTTCGTTATTATGGCAGGCGTAGGAGCAGGGGCGGGAGCCCGACCCGTGCATGCTCAAGAACGCGTCTTAAGTGTCGGTAGCAAGACCTTTACGGAAAGCTATGTGCTCGGAGAGCTGATGGCGATAGTTCTCGAAGCCCGCGGCTTTACGGTGACGCGTCGCCACAATCTGGGCGCGACATTGATCTGTTATGAAGCGCTGCGCACGGGCGAGATCGATCTGTATCCCGAATACACCGGCACGATTGCCGAAGCGATCCTGAAATTCAATTCGACGAAGGCCGGCGCAGAAAGCATCGTCGCGATTAATAAGCGGCTCGCCGGCGGCGGTTTGCGCGTTTTGCCTTCGTTTGGATTCAATAATACCTACGCCTTCGTCGTACCGGAGCGGGTGGCGGCCGGGCGTGGACTGCGGCGAATCACCGATCTCGCCGGGCATCCCGATTTGCGAATCGCTTTGAGTTACGAATTCCTGGATCGGGGCGACGGCTGGCGTCCGCTGCGTCGGGCCTATCGTTTGCCGCAAAAAGCGCGGGGCATCGAACACGGCCTCGCGTATCGCGCGATCGCCGACGGCCGCATCGACGTGACCGACGCCTATTCGACGGACGCCGAGATTGAACGCTATAATTTGCGTTTGCTTGCGGACGATCGCGGATTCTTTCCAGAGTACCTGGCGGTGCCTTTCGCGCGGGCCGATTTACCGGCGGAGGCTTTCGCCGCGCTCGCGGTCTTGCAGGGCGTTCTGAACGAAACACAAATGCAGGCTTTGAATGCGCGGGTCTCGGTCGACCGGGTTTCGTATCGGCGGGTCGCCTTTGAGTTTTTGCGCGACCGCGGTTTATTGAACGCAGCCGGGTCCGCGCGGGCGGTCGCTGAATCCGAAGACGGTTTAGAGGAGGACGGGGGGGCCCCTGAGTTTCGCGAGGAGAGTCGCCTGGGACTCTTCTTCGGGCGATTGGGCCGGCACATGTTATTGACCGCGCTGGCTCTGGCGGGTGCTTTAACGATCGCTCTGCCACTGGGAGTGCTCGTCTATCGTCGGACGGCGATTGCGCGTCCCACCCTGTACATCGCCGGCCTGCTGCAGACCGTGCCGTCGATTGCGCTTCTGGCGTTTATGATTCCGTTATTCGGCATCGGCGTCGTGCCGGCGGTGGCGGGTTTACTCTTGTATGCGATTTTGCCGATTCTGCGCACCACGATTACGGCCCTGCAGTCGGTCGAGCCGCTGCTGGTCGAAGTTGCGACAGGTATGGGACTCACACGTTCCCAGAGTCTGTGGCGCATCGAACTGCCGCTGGCCCTGCCGGGACTCTTCGCCGGCGTGCGGGTCGCGACAGTGATCGCGATCGGCACGGCGACTCTGGCCGCCTTTATCGGCGCGGGGGGACTCGGCGAGCCCATTGTGACCGGACTGGCTCTGAACGATCCCGGACTGATTCTCGAAGGCGCACTGCCCGCCGCCGGCCTCGCCATCGCGGCGGATCTGATCTTTGACGCTCTTGAGCGCCGCATCGTACCGGCGCATTTGCGGGGGGGCGATGGAGCGGGTTCCAGAACGGCGGCGAAGACTTGACAGCCAGCGCGAATCTCGCGGCAATCATGCCACATCTATTATGAATCAAAGCCCGACTACCCGAGAACTAACGATCCGAGCTCTGCTCCTGGGCATCGCGCTGGCGATCGTGCTCGGCGCCGCGAATACGTATCTGGGTTTGTACGCCGGCATGACCGTATCCGCTTCGATTCCGGCGGCGGTCATTTCGATGGCGATTCTGCGCGGCGTCTTTCGCTCGGGCACGATCAAAGAAAACAATATCGTGCAGTCCGTGGCGTCGGCCGGAGAATCCCTGGCGGCGGGCGTCATCTTCACCGTGCCGGCGATTCTTTTAGTCGGAGCCTGGAACGATTTCGAATTCTGGCCGACGACCTTGATCGCCATGACCGGCGGAATTCTGGGCGTGATCTTTATGATCCCCCTGCGGCGTGCTTTGATCATCAATCGCAAAGACCTGGTCTACCCTGAAGGGGTGGCCTGCGCCGAAGTTTTGCAGGCGGGCGAAAGCGGCGGCGGTGGAATTCGTTTGATTGCGGCGGGGGGCCTGGTGGGAGCGCTGCTGAAATTCAGCGGGGCGTGGCTGGGTGCATTCCAGGGCACGGTCGAAGGCGCAACGAATCTCGGACGTCGTGTATTTTACGGCGGCATCGATATTTCCGCGGCGCTCATCGGCGTCGGTTATATTGTCGGCTTAAACGTCGCGGTGCTAATGTTTCTCGGCGGCTTTATAGCCTGGATTTTGTTTTTGCCCGCGCTCGGGATTTTTACTCCCACGGTGGCGCTGGCGGGCGGCGGCGGAGGCGGCGGCGCCGATGTGGGCACTCCGCTCGGCTTCGCGTGGGATTTCTGGAATTCGAAGATCCGTTATGTGGGCGTCGGCGCGATGATGGTCGGCGCGGTCGAGTCTCTGTGGGGTGTGCGCAAAGGAGTCTTCGCGAGTCTACAGAGCCTGCGCAATGTACCTGGCGCGGTGAAACTGCCGCCGGCCGAGCGCGATATCGGTCTCACGCAGCTCTTAATCATTTTGCTTTTGAGCTTCGGCGCGACGGTATATTTATACGAATCGATGATCCACATGCTGCCCGCGGCCGTCATCGTCGCGGCGATTATGATCGTCGTCGCCTTTATACTCGTGGCCCTTGCTTCGTATATCGTGGGTCTGGTGGGTTCCTCGAATTCTCCGGTTTCCGGTATGACCATCGTCGGATTGCTGACGACTTCCGGCATTGTACTCGGGCTGGGACTGCAAACCGATCAGGCGGCGCTCGCGATTCTCGGGGTGGCCGGCGTGGTCTGCTGCGCCGCCTGCACCTCCGGCGATATTTCCCAGGATCTCAAAACCGGGCAGATCATCGGCGCGACGCCCTATCGCCAGCAATGGGCCGAAGTCATCGGCGTCGCGGCGACCGCGCCGATCTTCGCCTATATTCTGACTTTGCTGAACGAGGTCTACGGCATCGGCACCGGCGAGCCCGGTTCTTTGAAAGCGCCCCAGGCCGCGCTCTTTGCGGGGATTACGAACGCGCTCGTCGGTAAAGGCGAGCTGCCCTTTGATATGGTGATTGCGGGCGGACTGATCGGCGTGATTTTTCTTTCGCTGAACCCGCTTATGGAACGCATCGGGTCGGCATTTCGCTTTCATATTATGCCCATCGCCGTGGGCATTTATCTGCCGCTTTCGTTAAGCGCGACGATTTTGATCGGCGGCGTGCTGCGCATGCTGGTGACGCGCCAGCGGAACGCCCGCGGTGAAAGCGTCGGCGAAGGGCAGGACGGCGGCATTCTATTCAGCTCGGGATTGATTGCCGGGGAGTCGCTCCTGGGGATCGTCGTGGCGATTCTGATATCGCAGCAGTTCACGGCGCCGTTCGGAAAACTCGACAGCGCTTTGCTGGGAATCGCGGTACTGGGCGCGGTGCTGTGGCTGTTTTATCGGGCGGCGAATCGGAAGGCGAGTGCCGACCGCTGACCCAGGCGGCCTGCCAGACGCGATTCGCCGACCTGAGTGAGGTCGGCCGGGCCAATCATGAGACGCCGCAAGACTCTGCCATACAGTTTTTCGAACGAGTTTCGTAAGCGTCTGAAAGAGTATCAGGCGCTGCATAAAGAAAACAAAGACTACAGCTATCCGCTTGCGGTGAATTTGATCCAGGCGATCAGTCGGGCGCCGGAGCTGGGGGTCGTCGCCGGTCCGGGGCTGCGCATTCTGGACTACGAGGGCGTGAGCATTAAGTACGAATACGAAATGCAATATCTGGGCTTCGGTCGCATTCGTTTCGTGGATCTGAGAAGCATGCCCGATCGCTGGAGCCGCAATTGACGAATGAACGTTCGCGGTGAGCGAAGCGGGTTTCGCGTCGCGCCCTGGTTCAGCTTTCGGAAGCAACGACGAATTCGCCGCCGCTTTCCGCCCCTCCGGACTCATAGTGCATCGCCGTGAATTGGAGTTCGTCTTCGCGCTCGAAGGTTTCGGAAAAGGCCAGCGCGTCGAAAGCTCGCACCAGCGCACCGTCTTCGAGCGCGTCGAGTCCGGAAGCGAACTGCGAAAAATCCGCTCCGGAATAGAGCTCCTGGGTGAATTGTCCCGCTTCTTTGAGCGCGGCGATGGTGCGTCCCTTGACAATGGCCGTCAGGTGTTCTTCGAGCAGCTCCTGCCCGGATTTCGCTCCGAACTCGTTGACGACTTCTTTGATAATCGCGAATTGTCGGGAAGCTACAAAGCCTGTGATTTCGTTGGCCGTCCGCAGATGGCGGCGACCGGCTTCGGTCAGTTCGGCGAAGGCATCGGGCCGCGAATTCAGCGCTCCGGAGCTCCAGAGCGCGTGGTGCATTTGGTCGAGCTCTTTCGAATACGCGCCGTGGGTATAGACGAAGAACGGCGCGTTCAGGCCGTGCACCTGGTTTTGATAGGCGCCGTGGTCGACGAAGAAGAGTAGCTTCGTGTAGTGAAAAGGATCGCGCGCGCCGTCGGCCAGTTCTAGCGCGTTCATGACGATCAGGAGATCGTTGAGCTTGCGGCGAATCGACGCCAGCTGGTCGATGCGCCCGCCTTCCACGTTTTGAATAATCTGATCTACGTCCGGAATCATGCGAATGCAATGCGGACTACGGTCCGCCAGCCTCTTCGTAAGCTTAGGCGCATCCGGCGCGGCTGCAAAGCGATTTTTTCACCGGCCAGATCGCGCACGATGCGGGCTGTACGGAATCAGCCGGAAGAACGGGAGGCCAGTTGCAGGCGCTCGGCGGTGGCCGCGCGAAGCAGGATTCTGCTCAGCGGCCGCCCCTGATGCTGGATTTCCAGCCGTACCAGCTTGATCAGCGTAAAGCTGGATTCGTCCTCGACCCGGAAGGCGTGCCAGGGCAGGCAGACCGGAGCGTGGCCGGGGCGGAAAGGCAGAACCACCGCCAGGTGCAGTCCGCGCGCGCCTGCATGCAATTTCAGGACGCCGTTGTAGTTCATCCAGCCCATGCGTCCGCTGCTCATGAATTCCGTGTACTTTTCCGGGATGTTGTGATCGGGATAGCGTTCGGCCAGACGATGCCAGCCGCCGAGGCGCGAAGTGATCTGCAGAATCGAACCCCACAGCAGGCCGAAAGCGAGCGGAAACAGCAGCAAAATCAGCGACACGGTCGGCAGGAATTCTGGCGTTTCGTTCATTGGTTTTCCTGATTCGCAGGCGGCGCGATCGGAGCGACGACTGCGCTGAGCCGGCCCTCATCGGCGAAGGCGGCCAGGTCCCGTACGAGATTCTGCGCGACGTAACGCATCTGGCGGCCGGCGTTCGACTGCGTGATCTTGATGCGGCGATTGCTGGACCAGACCATCAGATTCAGATTGCGCACGTTCTCGACGCGGGTCACCGAATCGCTTTCCGAATACACGACGGAACCGCTGCGAGCGTCGACCACCCGCAGGTTCATGGCCACGTCCACGTTGATATCCAGATTGTTCCACTGAACGCCGTAGTCCCAGACCGGGCTATTCAGCGGCACGACCAGCGCGATGCGCAGCATTGTATACCAGACGAAGACCCGCAAGTCGTCGTCCTGAATCAAAAACGAACCCGCAAGCAAGATCGCCCAGAGCGGCAGCTTCCAGTAGTCCTGCTGTTGTCGAATTTCGAAATCGGTCAGCGAACCGTAGACGATGCAGGCGACGTCCAATTCGTCGGCCGCTGCCTGGATGGCCGCCGTGCGATCGAGGCCCTGCGCGAGGGCCGCGTCGACCTTCCCACGAAACTGAAATTCGGGAACGATTTCAAAGCGTCCGGATTGGAAGAGCGTTGTCTCCGTGATTTCGCGGGCGATGACGCCGCTGTCCACAGTCTCCGGCTCCGTGTCGCCGATGGTTTCCCGTTGCGGGGCGTCATCGCCTTCGTCGATAGAATCATCTGTAGAGTCTTCGGTGTCGGTGGCGGATCCGTTCGCCGGATCCGTTCCGTCGTCAGTGGTTTGCGTATTTGGAGATTCCAGTTGCGGGGCGGCGGGCGTCGAGCTGACGTTCGCGATATAGTCGCTGTAGTCGCCGTCCGGAATGACGTCGAAGCGCGACACCTGCGCGTCATTCTTAAAATCCAGCAGGACGACGCGCAGCTTTTCGAAATTCGCCGGGGGCGGCGGAAGCTGTTCGCCCAGGGGGCGGAGCGTTTCGTATTCGCTCTGCGTTTCGCCGGCCCCGAAACTCGCGCAGCGCAATGACACGATGCCGCAGTAGGCGAACACGGTCAAAAGCGCGATCACTCGCTGGCGGCGGCGAGGGCGTTGACGAAAGCAGGGCAGGTGACGCATGACGAGTCCGCCGGTTATTGAGCGGGCAGACTATCGATCAGCTTTTCCACCATGTCACGCATGGCGTAGCGCAGCAGGGTGCCGCCGCTCGACTGCAGTACTTTCGTGCTCTGTCCCTGCCCGACAAAAAGGATTGCGGCGGATTCGGAGGAATCCGTGCGTCGGTTTTCGACCACGTCCGCGACGGCGATGTTGCCTTCCGGCGCGCTTACCATGCGAAAATCGATGCCCGTTTCGACGATATAGTCGGACTGCTGCCGCGAACCGATAAACGGCAGGATCAAACAAAAGCCGGATTCGGTTTTGCGAATCTCGAAATTCGTCAGGGTGCCGGTTAAAAAGTATTCGGCGCCGAAGCGTTCATTCAGCTCGGTGAGCTTCTCCGGGCTCAGTTGACCCTGGTTCTTGACGACGCTCTCCACGAAGGACGGTTCGATGATATCGAAATAACCGCTGCGAAGCATCATGGTGGTCAGCTGGGCCGTCGCGGGGCTGACCAGAAAATCGCGGCCGGTCTGGTTGCGAAAATTGACGAGGGCCACTTTGACTTTGCGGGTCCCCAGAGGCGCGCGACGTACGTCGATCTTTTGAGCGGTATCGGTGGTTTCGTAACGGGTCGGCTGCGGCGACAGGCAGGCCGGGCCGGCGAAGAGCGTCGCGGCCAGCACCAGCGCCGTGGGCGCGGTGATATGTTTGTTCAGTTGGAAGATGCGGGCGATCATAGAAGTCGGCATAGAGTCCATAAAAATCCTCGGGGGATACGGTGGTGTTCGCGCGGACCTGGCGAATCGGCAAGCAATTTGCCAGGCGACCGGGCGTCGAGGCTGTCGAAAAACAGCCTTCACCTGAATTAGAGGGCCGGAACGCGCCAGAGTGTTCATTTTTCTGCCAGTCGGGCGCGGATAAATCGCCAATTGGACGATAGAAAACTATGGGCCCGGATTGCAACTCAGGTCGGCGCAGTGTCCGGCGTTTCGCCGGGCGTTGCGGGGCGCTGCTCCTCGGCATCGCGCTCTTGCCCGGCAGCGTCGTCGGGCAGCCCGCTTCCCCCGTTACTTTCGAAGATTTCAGTCTGGATCCCGATCTTTCCGGCGAAACCCCGGCGCCCCCGGCCGCCGGTCGAGAATACGACGATCAGCGTCTGGTCGAGCCCCTCGAAATTCTGCCCGGCGATCGGGTCCCGGCGGGAACCATCGCACGGGTCGAGCGCGATTTTTTGATCTGCACGGGGCCTGATTTTTATCCAGCGGTCTCCGGTGCGGATGCGGCTCGCGAAGCGAACGCGGAATCTGAAGGCGGCATGAATCCTGTTCGCATTCAGTGGGAGGGGCGTGTTTTCAATGATGTCGCCGGCTTTAACAACCAGACCGTGGAGTCGCTGGGTCGGGTCGGCCTTGACGAGCGGCCCCGGTTCGAGACGGCGCTGGCGCGCTTTGAAGCGGGGCTCGACGCCAATCCGCAGTTTCTGCCGTTCTTATACAATGCCGGCCGGGTGGCGTTTATTCTGGGAGACCGCGCTCGCGCCGCGCGTTATTTCGAACGCGCCCGCGAACTGTTGCCGGAGTTCGCGGGAGTGCATCAAAATCTCGGGCGGGTGTACGCGGCCGGTCGACCCGGCGAACGCGAAGAGCAGGCGGCGCTTGCGAGCCTGCGGACCGCCGCGAGGCTCAATCCCTTCGAACGCGCAGCGTGGCTGACGCTCGGAGACGTATACTTCGCCTGGGACCAACCCGAACGAGCACGCGAATACTACGCCGCCGTCTTAAAAGAGATTCCCGCTTCAGTCGACGCGAAGGTCGGTCTCGCGCGCCTGGCTTTGCGCGAACGCGATTGGAACGAAGCGCTGCGGCTTTTAGAGTCCGCGTCGCTCACTTATCCGGGGGACGTGGCGCGACGCAATATCAATCGCTCCGCCTATTATTATCTGGGGCTGGCGTATCGCGCCGTGGGCGCGCACGAGCTGGCGGTGCAGGCCTTCGACCGCATGCTTTCGTATCCCCGCGACGCCCTGTTCCTGAAAATTTCGTACGGCGCGTTGCGAAAGCTACGCGATCAGTCGGCGGCGACGGGCCGCGAATCCGGATCGTAGGGCCGCAGCGCGTACTGCAGCTGGCGCTGGAACATCGCTTCGGGATTTTGCACGAAACGCTTTTGAATCGTATAACGATCGAAGGTGCCGTGAAAGGGCGCCGTCAAATCGACGGGGCGCGAGTCGGTGGTCAGTAATAGCTCGTAACCCGCTTCCAGTAAACGCTCGCGCAGGTGATCGCTGAAATACCCCATGGGATAGGCGAAGGCGTAGAGTTCCGCGTCGGGCACTTCGCGCTGTAGAATCTCCCGGCTCGTATAGATTTCGCGATGCAGGCGCCTGTCGTACTCGGAACGGGTCTCGCCGGGCAGCCGCACGTGAAAAATGGTGTGCGTGTAGGAGTGATTCTGAATATCGAAGCCTTCGGCGTGCAATCGGCGCAGGTCTTCCCAGGAGGTGCCCCAGCGGGGATCGGCGAGAATATCCGCCGTATAAAAAAAGAAGGTCGCGGGGTACCGAAATTCGCGCAGGATCGGCGCGGCCACCCGGACGATGTTTTTATAGTCGTCGTCGATGGTGATGACCAGCGAAGGTTGCTTGAACAGGCGATTCTCGCGGGCGGCGGCGTGCAGCGTTTTCAGCGGGATGACCTGAATCCCGGCGTCGCGAATCTCTGTAAGGTACTGGCGGAAGCGACTCCGGCTGACCGAGTAGGGGCCCTTGCCGTCCACGTTGTGGAAGCAGAGAATCGGGACCAGATTGTAGCGCAGTCCGCGGGGCTTCGATTCGATCAGATTGCGCGAAGCAGCCGGGAGCTCCGGACGCCAATCGGCCCCGGAGGACGTCAGGTGCGCGCGCAGGGCGTAGGTGGCTCCCAGGCACAGCAGCAGCGCCAGGGTCGAATAGATGAATCGGGAACGGTCCACGCTGCTTTATACTATCGAATCTGGCGAGGGCTCAGATCAGTTCGCCGGCTGCGCTTTTTTTGATTTTCGGCAGGCCCGGTCGCCGCTGGTCTGGTCAAAGCGTTCAATTTCTTCTATAATAGATTGAGAGCCGTCGAGGGCGTCAGCATGCAGAATCCCCAGAACCCGCACAATCCCATCGAAATCATGGATACCACTCTCCGGGACGGCGAGCAGACCGACGGCGTCAGCTTTTCGGCCTTCGAGAAGCTGCAGCTGACCCGCTTTCTGCTGGAAAAGCTGAACGTCAATCGGGTCGAAATCGCCAGCGCCCGGGTTTCCGACGGCGAGCTGGAAAACGTACGCGAAGTCTTCAAGTGGGCCCGCGAAAAAGGCCAGGACCATCGCATTGAGATTCTCGGCTTCTGCGATCACAAAGCCTCGGTCAACTGGATCCTCGACGCCGGCGGCAGCGCGATCAATCTGCTGACCAAAGGCAGCCGGCGGCACTGCGAGCTGCAATTAAACAAGACGCTGGCCGAACATCTCGAAGATATTCGCAAGACCATTCAGTACGCCGACGAGCAGGGCGTGCGGGTGAACGTCTATCTCGAAGACTGGTCCAATGGATATCTGCACAGTCCGGACTACGTACGCGAAATCACCGGTGAATTGCTGAAGATGCCGGTTCATCGCGTTCTGCTGCCGGACACTCTCGGCATTCTGGATCCCGACGAAGTCTACGCGGCCATTCGCGATCTGATGGATCTCTACCCGGAGTTGCAGGCGGATTTTCACGGCCACAACGATTATAATCTGGTAGTGGCGAATTGCATCGCGGCGGTTCGCGCGGGCGTGCGTGGACTGCATGTCGCCGTGAACGGACTCGGCGAACGAGCGGGTAACGCTCCGCTTGAATCGGTCGTAACCGCTCTGCACGATAAATTAAAAGTCCAGACGTCGATCGTCGAAAAAGAGATCACCGCGGCGTCGCGTCTGGTTGAAACCTTTTCCGGCAAGCGCATCCAGTCCAATCGTCCGGTCGTCGGCCAGGACGTGTATACGCAGACCGCCGGCATCCACGCCGACGGCGACAAAAAGAATAATCTGTACGTAAATCCGATTCTGCCGGAACGCTTCGGTCGCCAGCGGGTGTACGCGCTGGGTAAGCTGGCCGGCCGCGCTTCGGTCGAAAACAACCTGAAGATGCTCGGCATTGAGCTGCAGCCCGAACGCGAAAAGCTGCTGCTCGATCGCATTAAACAACTGGGCGAACAGAAGAAGACCGTTACGGCCGACGATCTGCCGTTTTTGATTCAGGACCTTTTCGGCGCCCACGGCGAAGCGGAGTTTCTAAAAATCAAAGACGCGGTGATTACCACGAACTACAGCGGCTCGCCCACCGCGCATATCGAAGTCGAATATCGCGGCGATCTGTATACCAGCGACGCCCAGGGCGACGGCGGCTACGACGCCTTCATGAACGCGCTGCGCGAAATCGGCAAGAGCATCGAGCTGCAAATCCCGCGCCTGCTCGACTACGAAGTGCGCATTCCACCGGGTGGTAAGACTGACGCTCTGGTCGAGACTTTCATCACCTGGGATAGTCCGGACGGGGACGGGCGCAGCTTTCGCACAGTGGGCGTCGATCCCGACCAGGTCGTCGCGGCGATCAAAGCCACGGAAAAGATGCTGAATCGCCTGCTTTTGCCCGCGAAGATCTTCGCCGGTTCCTGACGCGCGCCACCGGCCCGCGAAGCAAATCCGGATAGCACCGCATTGGATCAGGCAGCGACTGATTTCGCCGACGTGCTGGCCAGCCTGCGGGATTGGCGCGAATTCGAAACGATCTTGCTGTACGCTCTGGCCTTCGTCGCCGGTATCGTCGCCGGCGGCATCAATACTCTGGCCGGGGCCGGTTCGCTGATTACGCTTCCAGTGCTCTTTTTGATGGGGCTCTCGCCCCACGATGCGAACGCCACGAATCGCCTGGGGGTTATCTTCCAGAGCCTGAGCGGCATGTACGGCTTTCGGAAAAACGACAGCCTGCCCGCGGATAATCTACAATGGTTCGTAATCCCCGCGACCCTCGGCGCGATTGCCGGGGCGCTTTTCGCCGCAAATATCGACGCGGGGTCCATGCGCTATTCGATTCTCGGGGCCATGATCCTGGTTTTGGCGCTTTTGTTTATTGAACCGAAGCGCTGGCTCAGGGAACGTTCCGAAGACGGCGACGCGTACCGACGGCCGCTGGCGCTTTTGATTCTGTTTGCGATCGGCTTTTACGGCGGCTTCGTGCAGGCCGGCGTGGGGGTGCTGCTGCTGGCCGGCCTGGTACTGGGCAGCGGTCGCAATCTCATTGAAGCGAACGCGCTCAAACTGTGGATCGTACTGATTGCGACGGCCCCGGCCATCGTTCTGTTTTTCTATTACGATCAGATTCGCCCCGGACCGGGACTGACCCTGGCCGCCGGGCAGTTGCTGGGCGCATATCTCGCCGCGAGTTACGCCAGCAAGAGTGCGCGGGCGAATGTCTGGATTCGCCGGCTGCTGATCGTCATCACCGTCGCCGCGATCCTGCATCTGCTCTAAGAATCGCGCCTGCCGCCGATTGTTTCGCGCCGCTTGCGATCGCGTGCGAAATCAATACGGCCTGCCGTCTTTACGGCTAAGCCGCCACTGGCCGTCGTCGCCCATCGTCGCCTGTAAATCATCCTGCGGATATTCGACTTCATCGCCGCGGCTGCGGTCGCCGACTTCGAGGTATAGTACGTCCAGATTCGAACGATTCAGTAGCTGGTGCGCGACGCCCGCCCCCGCGGGAAATCCGACGCAGTCGCCCGGCTTCAGATTGAATTCTGTATCGTCCATTAACAGCGTCGCTTCGCCTTCCAGAATATAAACGAATTCATCCTGTTTTGAATGACGGTGCAGCAGTGCGGATGCGGAACCTGGCGCAAGACGGGTGAGATTCACGCCGAAATTGTTTATTGCGAAATGATCTCCGAGCTTACGCTTTTCGCGGCCCTCGACGACGTGAGCGAAGACCGGCGGATACACCGTCTTGCGTGCATTGGCGGCGATTTGCCGCGCGGCGACAGGCGGTTTTTGTACGATATTCTCCATTTCTGCGTTTTATGGGTTTTGCCCTGCGCGGGCAATCGGCTTTCGCACGCGTTTTCGCAAAGGCGCGGACTGCGTCGGGCGTATTTGCGAAAAATTTTTACCGGTCTTCGCAAAAAAATTTCACAATACGAATTCCTGTGTTTCGCTGATAATTTTTGTTGCGGCGATCGCCGGGGCAGTGCTCTGCTGGCAATAGTTAGCATTAATCATCTGCAATGGGGTGTAACTATATGGAAGACACGGAGAAAGTCGAATTGCGCCGCCAGCTTTCGGCGAACTACGCGCTCGAAGAGGAGCCGGACTTCTGGATTGTGGCCCGCAAGGCGGACGGACAGGTGGTCGCCACGGTCTTGTTGAGCGAAAGCTATCAGAACGTCTGCCATCAGCTGAGTCAGGCCGGCGTCGCCTGAATAGTCTGAACTTGCGAAAGCATACGCTATGACGCGCGTCGGGATCTTTCGGCACCGGTCAGGCGCCAGCGCCCGTATTAGAGGCGAGCTCCGGCAGGTCCGGAGCGGCCAGGCTGATCACGTGCTGCCCGACGCGGCCTTCGTACTTTTCCGTCGCGACTTTGACGACCACCGTGCCGTCGTCGGCGAGAAAAAGCAACGGATAGATCATATTCTTTTGTTGCTCAAGCAGCTTCGCGTACGTGAACTCTTTCGTCAGGCGCGTGGTGCGAATCCGCCAGCCGTGCGCGTACAATTCCGCGAAGCGCGAATAGGTTAGAGCGCGATCGAAGAGCGCCCGCCCGCGTAGATCGCGTTCCACGCTGCTCTGTTCGGATTGGTGATAGGGCGAAATCTGATAGACTCGATTGCGCCCGAAGTCGCGCGAAATCTTTATCGCCGCCAGGCTGTTGATCTCGTCGTTGGTTGTCAGCGCGAAGAGGCGTCCGATGCCGTCCAGATCGAGATGTGCGACCGTATCCTCTTCGAGAATGCTGCCGTTGACCGCCGGCAGACCGCGCATCCTGGCGCTGGTAATATTCGCCGTATTCGTATCGAGCAGCAGGGCGTCCACCCCGCGGGTGTGGAGCGCTTCCGCCAGGTCCTGGGCCCAGTCGTGAGCCCCGAGAATCAAAATGCCTTCCGGTTCGGCGCCCGCCAGACCGAGCATGCGGGCCAGCGGCCGCGCCGTAATGCCGTAAACCCCCACGGTTCCGACAACGACGACGAAAACGACCGCCACGAGCAGATCCGTCTGCTCGGCGGGAAATCCCCGTTCGGTTAGATCCAGCGCGAGAATCGAGGCGACGGCCGCGGCGACGATCCCCCGGGGAGCCATGAATGATAAGAATACGCGTTCGCGCCAGCTGATGTTTTCGGCGGCGGTGGAAATTAAAACGGATAGCGGGCGCACGATAAAGATCAGCGCCAGCAAAAAGAAGATCATCGATAGATTGATCTGAAAGAGAATCGCGACGTCGATGCGCGCCGCGAGAATTACGAAAAGTACGGCCAAAAGCAAAGTGCCCAGGGTTTCTTTGAATTCGATGATATGGCGCACCGGTACGCTGGTTTGATTCGTCAGCATAAAGCCCATGACGGTCACCGCGATCAGGCCGGACTCGTGTTGCATCTCATTCGAGAAAGCGAAGACCGTAAGCAATACGGTCAGCGAAAGCGGATTGTGCAAATACTCGGGAACCCAGTTGCGTCGCAGCGCCTGGGTCAGACCGAGCGCGCCCAGCACGCCGAGTCCTCCGCCGCTTGCGAGCGCTTTCAGTACGCTCCAGATCGTATCGGGAATCGTGTCGGCGGGCGTCGCGTCGACGAGTACTTCGAATACGAGAATCGCGAGCACCGCGCCGATGGGATCGATGACGATGCCTTCCCACTTCAGTACCGAACGGATCTGTCCTTTGAGGCGAATGTGCCGCAGCAGCGGTAAGATCACAGTGGGGCCGGTTACAGTCAGAACGGCACCGAGCAGAGCCGCAAAGCCCGGTTCGAAGCCCAGTAGATAATACGCGAAGATCGAAGCGAGGATCCAGGTACAGACCAGGCCCACGGACAGCAGTTTGCGCACGGAGCTGCCGACCTGGCGAATTTCCTGGATGCGCAGACTGAGCGCGCCCTCGAATAAAATAATGGCGACCGACAGCGAGACCATCGGAAACAAGAGCTCGCCCAAAAGCGCGTCCGGATCCATCAGGCCCGTCACGGGGCCGATCAAAAAGCCGGTCAGCAGCAAAAGCAGAATCGAAGGCGCGCGCAAAGCAGCGGCGACCCACTGGGCGACCACGCCGAGAAGAATAACCAGCACCAGACTCGTAGCAGTCGTCATAAATATTGCGTGTGAGACCGGATCTGCAGCTCAGGGCGAAGCGATCAATCGGCGGCCCGAGTCGCCGGGCCGGCTCAGTCGCCCGCGGGCGGCACGGGCAACTCGACCGAAAAGATCGTGCTGTTTCCCGCGGAGCGATACTGGATCAGTCTGGAAAACATGATTTCGATTTCGAAGGGTCGATAACCTTCTTTGAGAAAGAGAACGATACTGCGCAGACCGGCTCCGAAGCCGCCTCCCGCGTGATCTTCCATTTTATCGTAGAGTTGAACGGCCGCTTCGTACGGGTTACGATTCGCGTCGATCAGATCCTCTTTGATCTTTTCAAGATTGTATTCGATGCGGTTTTTATCGACGACCGTCATCGGCGAATTGTTGATAACATTTAAGACCAGCAGGCGTTGTCCGCCTTTGACGCGCACGCGCATGGTCAGGTCGATCTTCTTGCCGAATTTTTCGCTCAGCGCGAAAGAGTTCGTCTTATGCATTTCGATCAAACGCAAGATCGAAGCGGTGAGGTCGACGTTCGCCAGACCGTACTTATTCAACAGGTCGGTTTGATTGTGCTGGATTGCGTAGTCGATGTCTTTGTAGATCGACTGATCTTCGGTGCCGGGGTTTTGTTTTTTGATCTTCTGATGCAGAGCCTGACGCAGCACGGCCCAGCGGTTATTGGCTTTGTTCGCGTTGTTGATCAATTCGCCGGTCGACCAGAAAACCGCTTCGGCCAGCAGCTCTCGATCGCCGATATCGGATCCCTCGGCGTTGCCGGCTTCGTTGAATAATCCGTAGATGGTGCTGCGCAGCCGGTTTTCGACGCCGGGGATATAGTCCCGGCCAATCGACAGCACCTGATCTTGCGCTTCGAGGGCTTCCAGTTTGATGGCATCCGCGGCTGACATCGCCACAGACGAATCGCCGTTCCCGGCAAGGGACACAACTATTTTTTTAGTATTACGCTGGGAGACATATTTCAAAATGGTGTATGGTCAGCGCTCCAGATAGCAACCGAAACAAGGCCCTGCTACTACTGATTCTCTTTCTCGACCTGCTGGGTTTTACCCTGATATTCCCGCTGATTCCTGATTTGCTGGAACACTATCTGCTGCAGGCGGTCGGTCTGCCCCTGGACCTGTGGCTGATCGCGCTGGGCCAATTCATCGAGACGGTTCTACCGCGCGCAATTGATACAGGTACCGGAGCCGGCGGCGCGGCAATACCCGCGAACGGCGAAGCTTCGTCGCCGCTCGGTTCGCTGATGATCGTGGTGCTCGGCGGTATTCTGGCGTCGCTCTATTCGCTGCTTCAATTTTTGACGGCGCCCTACTGGGGCCGGCTTTCGGATCGCATCGGCCGGCGAAGCGTGCTTTTGATTACGAGCGCGGGGCTCGCGCTTTCGTATCTGATCTGGTTTCTCTCGCAGAGCTTTACGATGTTCGTCGTTTCGCGCGTGATCGGCGGCTTCATGTCCGGCAATATGGGCGTCGCTTCCGCGGCGATGGCCGATATCACCGCTCCGGAAGATCGCACGCGTTCGATGGGTATGGTCGGCGCCGCCTTCGGCATGGGATTCATTCTGGGCCCCGCGATCGGGGGGTTGTCTTCGATCGGCGGCGAAAGTCTGCGGGCTCTGGCGCCGGATACGCTGCATATTTTTTCGGCTCCGGCTCTGGCGGCCTTCGTGCTCTCGCTTTTGAGCGTGGCGCTGAATTTTGTATTTTTCACCGAAACCCTGGCCGAGCGCACAGGCGGCGATCATGTCTGGATTCAAAATCCCCTTACCCTGTTTGTGCGAAATCTGCGCACGCCGGGTTTTGGCGCGATCCTGCTGATCAATTTCCTGTACGTCATCGTATTCGCGGCCTACGAATTCTCGTTCACCTTTTTGTTTAAGCTGGAGTTCGGTTTGACGCCGGCCGAAATCGGGGGCGTCTTTCTGTATATGGGCGTCGTCCTGGTCCTGGGACAGGGCGGCCTGGTGCGGGTGCTTTCGAAGCGCATGCACGCGAAGCGAATGTTGCTTTTGGGCCTGGCTTTGATGCCCGTTCCCATGTATTTGCTGGCCCGCGTCGCGCCCTCGGTGCCCTGGGCGCTGGCCGTACTGTTGCCGGTGTCGATCGGAGCGGCTTTGATTCAACCGGCCATCGCGGGCCTGGCGAGTCTGGCCGTGTCGGCGGATCGCCAGGGAGTTTCGCTCGGTTTGTTGCGTTCGGCCGGATCGCTCGGGCGCGCGATCGGACCGCTGGCCGGCGCGTACGCCTACTGGACCTTCGGTTCCGGCGTGACGTACCTGATGATCGGCGTTCTGCTGTTTCTGACCCTGTTGTATGCGGCGCGTCTGCGCAGCGCTGACGCGGGCTAAAAACCGCACGCGGTTGCTTCGCGAATTGTTTTATTGGCACCAGCGAGTACGGAGGACGGCACGATGGGCGACACCCCGAAAGATATCGAATATTTCGGTCATTCCAATTCTTCGAAAGCGCGCACCCGCGCTTCGCGGCCTGCGCTCTGGTCGTTTTTGATAGTCCCCGGCTTCGCGCTTTTGATTGCGGCCTGCAGCCCCGAACAACCCGAGATTCGCGCCGAAGACCTGCGCTACTACGTTGAAACTCTCAGCGACGACGCCTATCGCGGGCGCGAGTCGGGCACGGCGCACGCGCGCGAAGCGGCTGCGTTTATCGCGCGCCGTTATCAACGGGCGGGGCTGACCCCGGCGTTCCCTGCCGGCGCCCGCGGCTCGTTTTTTCAGAAATTCGATTTCCAGGGCGGCATCGAGATCGTGGAGGGCAGCTATCTGCGCCCGAGCGCCGACGATGCGAAGAGCGGCTTTCGCGCTCCGCGTAAGATCGTGCCGCTGCCGCTCGGCTACGCAGGCCAGGCGTCCGGCGATCTGATCTTTCTGGGCTTTTGCCTGGAAGCTCCCGGCTGGAACGACTTCGCCGGCATCGCCCCGGAAATGCTGGACGGAAAGATTGCGCTCTGTCTGCGCCACGGCCCCGGCGGAGACCAGGACCCGCGTTTCCGCCGGCAGATTTCCTTTCGCGCGAAGTACGAAAACCTGGTGAAACGCAAACTGGCGGGCGTCGTATTTCTCGGACGCGAAGGTTTTCCCGCGCCTTCGCCTTCGGATCTGGGCGGGGTTTCTTCGCGCAAGACTCCGGCGATTTTCGTCGAACCGCAGGAAGTCTTCGAGAGCTTCGGCTTTCTCGAGCAGACGGAAAATCGAATGCGAGCCGAAGAGCGACGTGAATCCGGAGCCGACACCGAAATCGGGCGCGTTCTGGCGAAAGTCGAAATGGCGACTCGTTTTCGCGAGCGCCGTCTGCCTGGTTATAACGTCGGCGCTTTCCTGCGTCCGCCGACGGCCGACGAACGGGTGATCATCGTCGGCGCGCATTTCGATCATATCGGCAACGGAGCGTTTTCCAGTCTGCGCGGAAAAGGCGAAATTCATAACGGCGCCGACGACAACGCTTCGGGCACCGCGGCGGTGCTCGAGCTCGCGCTGCAGCTGAAAGCGCTCGAAACGGACGCATCTACCGATAGCGCATCGCCGGGCGCTTCGGAGGATTCCGCCGTTGTTGCTGCGGCCGCCGCCGGGGAAGCCGCAGCGTCGCAAGCGCTGACGCGAGTGCCGGCGGGCGTAAACGTCCTCTTTTTACATTTCGACGCGGAGGAGCGCGGGCTCTTCGGCGCCCGTCATTTCGTAAAATCGAAAGTCCTGCCGGCGCAGAGTATCGCGGCGATGATCAATCTGGACATGGTGGGCCGGCTGCGCCCGGATAAGGGTCTGAGCGTCCAGGGCGAACAGAGCGCGGACCCGCGCTGGGGCGCGATCATTCGCCGGGCTTTCGCCGATACCGGTTTCGCGGACGACATCGAGCTGCGCATGGTCAAAGGCGGCGGCGGGCCCAGCGATCACAGCGCGTTCTATTCCGAAAAGATTCCGGTCGCCTTTTTGTTCACTGGCGGCCATCGCGAATATCATACCTCGGAAGACGACGCGCATCTGGTGAATATCGCGGGCCTGGAGAAAATCACCGGGATGACCGGTCGCATCGTAATTGGCCTGGCCGCGCAGGAGTCCGCCGGCGATGCGAAGGCGCAACTCGCCTATCGTCGCGCGCCGGCCGAAGCGATGCGTACCGATTTTGAATTTCGCGTGCGACTGGGCATCATGCCCGGCGACTACAGTCGCGACTCGGGCGGACTGGAAGTCGCGGATGTGCGTGATGACGCGCCGGTGCGTCGCACGGGTTTGCGCGCGGGCGACGTCATCGTGAAACTCGGCGAACGCGAAATTCGCGACATCGGCGACTATATGGAATTTCTCGGCGACGCCTCGGCTCAAAAGAGCTACGCGATCGAATTCAAACGCGGCGATCAGCTGCTGCGCGGTACGACCCGGCTAATCGCCGCTCCGTAAGTGCCGGCCGTAGCCGCCGCCGCCGGGCGTTTCGATTACCAGGCGGTCGCCGCTTCGCACGCGCAATTGAACCGAAGACGGCAGTTCGCGTTCCGGTCCCTGCGCCGGTATCAATAGATTCCGACCGGGAGCCCCGTCCGCGCCGCCCGCCAATCCCGGCGGGGCGTTTGCTCCCCGGCGATTGGAAAGAATCGAGACGTCCTGGTCTTTTAGAAAACGAATTTCGCGTCGCACGCCGTCGCCGCCGCGCTGTCGGCCCGCGCCGCCCGCCGGACGTACGCGAAAGGATTCGAGCAGGACCGGGAAGCGGTCCTCAAGTATTTCAGGATCGGTAAGGCGCGAATTGGTCATATGAGTCTGGATCGCGTCGCAACCGTCGAAGTCAGGCCCTGCGCCGCTGCCTCCGCAAATCGTTTCGTAATATTGAGCGCTCTCGTCGCCGAAGCTCAGATTGTTCATTGTGCCCTGCGAAGCCGCCAGGACCCCGAGCGCGGCGTACAGACAATCGACGATCGCCTGTGAAGTTTCGACGTTGCCGGCCACGACCGCGCAGGGATGCCGCGGATTCAAAAAGCAGTCCCGGGGTACATGCAGCTCGATGGGCACGAGACAGCCTGCGTTCAACGGCACATCGTCATCCGGCACTAATGTTCGAAAAACATAGATTAATGCCGCTTTGACGACGGCCAGCGGCGCGTTGAAATTACTGCCAGCGTCGGCGGGGGAGGTGCCGCTGAAATCGACCAGCAGCCGGCCGGGCTCCGGGCTGCGGACCGCGACCTGGATTCGCAGCCCATTGTCGAGTACGCAGTCGGCCGAGCCGCTTTCGATGTTTGCGACCGCGCGCGATACCGCCCGGGCCGCGTTGTCCTGCACGAAGCGCATATAGGCCTGGACGAAGCTTTCGCCGCGCGCCGCGGTCAACGCGCGTAACAGGCGTGCGCCGCGGTCGTTGGCCGCGACCTGCGCCGCCAGGTCCGCCAGGTTTTGCGGAAAATTTCGCGCGGGATATTTCGCGCCCGTGAAGACTTCGCGCAATCGCTCTTCAAGCATGCGGCCGTCGCGGCGCAATCTCATGGGATAGATTAAGACGCCTTCTTCTTCGATATGCGTGCTGTGGGCCGGCATGGATCCGGGCGAAACGCCGCCGACGTCGGCGTGGTGCCCGCGGGACGCGACGAAATACGCGGGGCCGGCGGCCGCGTCCTGCGATACGAAGACCGGCGTAACCACCGTGATGTCGGGTAGATGTGTTCCGCCGCCGTTCGCATCGGCTTCGTCTTTACCGTAGGGAGCGTTCATAACGAAGGCGTCGCCGGGGCGCATTTCCGTGGCCTGCGGAAATGTTGCCCGGACCGCGTCCACGCTGGCGGACATGGAACCGAGATGAACCGGTATGTGCGGAGCGTTCGCGACGAGCGCGCCTTCGCGGTCGAATAGCGCGCACGAAAAATCCAGGCGCTCTTTGATATTCACGGACATACTCGTTTGCTGCAGCACCAATCCCATTTCCTCGGCGATCGATCGAAAGCTATGGTTCATGATTTCGAGCTGAATGGGATCGGCCTGCGCCGGGAGCGATTGCTCCGTCGCCCCAATTGAATGCGAGTCGCGGGAGTCGGGCGGGCCTTGCTTTCGTTCGGTCGGGCGCGAATCATTTGAATTTTCGGCGTCCGCAGAATCGGCGTCGATTGCGGCGCTGCGATGGGTCAGCTGTACAATGCCTCCAGCATAACTCCTCGCCTCCCAATTCTCTGCGATCCAGACGGTGTCCGTTTCGGAAACCAATAGAGCCAGCCCGGCGATGCGTTGCCCGGGCGCGAAATCGTCGCGCTGATACAGGGGGACCATTCGCGTATCGTTGGCCTGCGCATCGTAGACCGGCACGGATTGAATCGGGCGTGCGGCCGGCATCTGCGAGTGCGACGAGGACGATCGTTCCTTTGTCTCGCGAAGCTGATTCGCATTCGAATCGGCGGTGCCGGCGCTGGCCTCGACGAACAGATTTTCGATGAGGACTGTCGCTTCGGGGCGGTCGAAACCGAACAGCCGCCGGTGGGCGTCGGCGAATTCCGAGCGCATGCGTTGCGGACCGTCCGCCGTATCGCGATAGTGTACTGTAATCGCGGTATCGCTGCCCGCGTACTTTAAGCGGGCGCTGGTTTCGAAGTCCGGGGACTGTTCGCTCTGTTCCGCCAGCCGTTCTCCGGCCCTTTCGCGCAGCTGGCGTTCCAGCCGCTGAACTCCGTCGGACCATCCGCCTTCGGCCGTCGCGGGGATCGCCGAAAGCTTCGCCGGAAGGCCGCTCTCTTCAATAACCCGCAGGCGGGCCGCGCCCATACCGCAGGCCGACAGAACACCCGCGAGCGGATGCAGGAGAATGCGCGTCATGCCGAGGCGATCGGCGATCGCGCAGGCGTGTTGACCGCCGGCTCCGCCGAAGCTGCACAGATCGTACTCGGCCGGATCATAGCCGCGTTGTACGGAGATCTTTTTGATCGCGGCGGACATGTGCTCTACGGCCACTTCGATGAAACCCGCGGCGAGTTCGCGCGCCGTGATTGCCCGCCCTGATTTTTGCGAAACAGTATCGGCGAGCGTTTCGAAGGCCTGCATGACGCTCGCGGCGTCGAGAGCCCGGTCGGCATGCGGACCGAATACTCGCGGAAAGAACTCCGCCTGGATGCGGCCGATCAGCAGATTCGCGTCTGTTAAACTGAGCGGTCCGCCGCGTCCGTACGAGAGCGGCCCCGGCTTCGCTCCGGCGGAGCGCGGCCCGACCCGCAATCGCTCACCGTCGAATTCCAGAATCGATCCGCCGCCGGCCGCCACCGTATGAATCGAAAGCACAGGCGTCTGCAGGCGGGCGCCTGCGATCTCGCTTTCGAAAGCGCGTTCCAGCTGGCCGGCGTAGTGCCAGACGTCGGTCGAGGTGCCGCCCATATCGAAGCCGATCAGCTTCGGCGCGACGTCGCCGCTGCGTCGCTCCGGGTTGCGTGCTATGAAATCCGTTCCGAAGGCGACCCCGCCGATCACTCCGCCCGCCGGTCCGGACAGGAGACTATCGCGTCCGCGAAAGGCCGCGGCTTCGCACAGACCGCCGTGCGATTGCATAAAGAACAGCCGCGGGGCGCCGCGTCGTTCGAGCCCGGCGTTGACCCGTTCGACGTAGCGGCGCAGCACCGGCGAAAGGTGTGCGTCGACGACGGCTGTATCGCCGCGCCGCACGAATTTGTTGGAAGGACTGACTTCGTGCGAAAGGGAAATCTGCTCAAAGCCGGCCCGGCGCGCGGCTTCGCCGGCGGCGATCTCGTGAGCCGGAAAGCGATTCGCATGCATGAAGCAGATCGCGCAGGCGTCGACTTCGGCCGTCGCTCGATATGCGCGAAGTTGTTCCTGCAACAACTTCGCGTCGAGCGGCGTTTGAATTTCGCCGCGAGCGCTATGTCGTTCGTCGACTCCGAGCACCGCCGCGTACAGCATCCGGGGACGCTGAATATGCAGAGCGAAGATGTCCGGGCGGTTTTGATAGCCGATAAACAGCGCGTCTTCGAAGCCGCGCGTCGCGACGAATAGCGTCGGGGCGCCGGCGTGCTCCAGAAGAGCGTTCGTGCCCACAGTCGTGCCCATGCGCACTTCGATGATCGGAACGGATTCATCCCCGCTTTCCCGGCGAATGCGATCGATGCCCTCAAGAGCGGCATCCGCGTAGTGTTCCGGGTCTTCCGAAAGCAGTTTGCGAGTGTGCAGCACGCCGTCCGGGGCCTGGCCGATAACGTCGGTAAAGGTTCCGCCGCGATCGACCCAGAAACGCCAGCCCTGAGGCGGGTCGACCGCTTCGACAGTTTGCCAGCCCGCCGCCATTCCGAACAGCAGGCGGGGCGGGCGTCGCAGAAGCAAGTTTTGTTTTCTTGCGACATGTGCGGCCTGCGTGGACACAACTGCTTGCGTGCGGAGCCGGGGCGGCTGCGATGTAAAATTATGGGGCGACCACTGCGTTTGAATGTGCGCGATTTGCTCGCGCCGGCGGAATTTCAGCCGCAGGACGATTGGAGCTGGACCGCCGCGGCGCGCGCCAGGGCGGGCAGCGAACTGCACGCCCGCCTGCTGGAGCGTCGCATCGTCGCGGCCGCCCCTGACGAATACCGGAAAGAAGTCTGGCTTTCGCAGCTGTACAGCCGCGAGGGATTCGAAGTCACCGTGCAGGGCCGGCTCGATGGTATGCATACGACGTCGGCGGGCTGGCTGGTCGAAGAAATCAAGAGCGTGGTCTTGCGCGCGCAAGACCTGGATTTGTGCGAGCTGCAGGCCGCTCACGAAGAGCAGTGCGCTTTCTACTGCGTGCTGTTGGCCGCCAGCGGCGAACGCGTGTCGGGCGGCAGCGTCGTGTATGCGTCGGTGCGCGGCGACGCGGAACGGTCGTTTTCGATCGAATGGGATTTTGAACGCTACGAAGCGCTGCTACAAGAACGCATCGCCGGGATTATCGCGCGCACTCTGCGCGAAGAACGTTTCGCCCGCCAGCGCGAAGCGACCGCCCGGGGACTGCGCCTGCCGTTCGAAAAGCCGCGCACGGATCAGGCGCTCATGCTGCGCGACGTGGAAGGCGTCGCCCGGGACGGCCTCCGGCTGCTGTGCTCGGCGCCGACCGGTACGGGTAAGACCGCGGGAGCGCTTCTGCCGGCGGTCGGCGAGGCGCTGCTTTCGAACGGTCGTCTGTTCTTCGTTACCTCGCGAATTTCGCAGCAGGAGCTGGCGCTGGAGACGCTGCGCTCGCTCGCGTCGGACGTCGCGGCGTACGGACTGGGAATGCAGCTGCGCGCCAAAGAACGTTCATGCCCTCTGGAAGTGATGCGTTGTATCGACGGAGTCTGTCCGTATCTCAGCGAATTCGCGGATCGAGTCGAGTCGAGCGAAATCGTCGACCGCCTCGCGAACGAAGGCGTCGTCGACGCGGACCGCATCACCGAAGAATCGCTGGCCGCGACGCTGTGTCCGTTCGAAGTTTCGCTGCTGCTGGCCGGGCGTTCCACGGTCATCGTCGCGGACTATAACTACGTCTTCGATCCGCGCGTCTATTTGCGGCGATTCTTCGACGGATCGGAGGATTCGCAGCGCGCCCGCCGTCGTTTTCTGATCGTCGACGAAGCGCACAATCTACCGGATCGCGCGCGCGGCTATTATTCGCCGGAGCTGGACCTGGGCCTTATCGAAAATTTGATCGCCGATTTGCAGGGGCTGGCAATCGCTCCTTTAGGATACGCGCGGCCGGAGCGCGACGTATTCTTTCGCGCGGCCGAAACGCTGCAGGAATACGTGGATGTGTTTTACGCCGGCCTGCGCGAATTCGAAGAAGAGCAGGGCGAGTCTCCCTTCTATGTAGAGCGTCCCGCGGTGTTGTATTCCGGACGCGGCGAAAACGCCAGCGATTCGGCCGAACAGCTCGAAGAACGCATCGCCGGGCTGAGCGAATTGATCGCCATGTACTTCGCCTATCTGGCTTCGGCCGCCGATCGCGGGGCGGAAGCTCAGGACGACGATTCGTTGCCTTTTCGCATGCTGGAAGGCCGACGTTATCGCGATCTATTGCTGGAGACTCTGTACGCCTGTCTGGATTTTTGTCGTTCGCTGACGGCGGATCCGGAACTCTTCGCGTACGTCTGGCACGGCGAACGTAAACTCTGGCAGGCTGTGTGCATGGACCCGGCTCCGTTTCTCGAGCGCCGGATGCGGGATTCTTTTTTTTCGGTCGTGGCCATGAGCGCGACTCTGACCCCCTTCGATTTTTTCGGGCGCCAGCTCGGTCTGAACGACGCGCTGCATCTCGACTTGCGGGGCGGCTTTGCGCCGCAACACCGTCGCATTATCGCCTGCACGGGCGTCGACACCCGTTTTCGCGCGCGTTCGGCTTCGGTTCCGGATATCGCCCGGGCGATGGCGGGCGTGATGGCCCAGAAAGCCGGGAATTATCTGGCCTTCTTTCCCAGTTTCGCATTTCGCGACGAAGTGGCGCGGGCGCTGCCCGAAGCCTGCGAGCAGGCCGGCTGTCCCGGCGTTCGATTGATTCATCAAACGCCGGCTATGCCCGCCGGTATCGTGTTGCGCATGCTGGGCCAGTCCCGGACCGGGAGCAATCTGCTGCTCGCGGTACATGGCGGCGTTTTCGCGGAGGGCGTGGATTTTCCAGGAGCGCTCGCGATTGGGGCCTTTATCGTCGGCCCCGGTTTGCCGCAAATATCGATTGAGCGACAGTTAATCCGCGAATATTTCGACGGCCGCGATCTGGACGGTTTCGACTACGCGCTGGTGCATCCCGGCATCAATCGCTCCGTGCAGGCCGCCGGGCGGGTGATTCGTACCGAGACGGATCGGGGCGTTATCGTGCTTTTAGGCGCGCGCTTCGCGGAAGACCGCTATTTTCATAAACTGCCGGCGAGCTGGCGCGAAGAGGCGACGATTGCGGAGAGCGTCGAGCAGACGATCGAGCTGGCCGGAAACTTCTGGCGCGAAACGCGCTGATCGCGATTACAGGACAGCGGTTTATTGAAACTCGATCAGGCTGAATGTACAATCGTCGTCGCGCGAGCCGTGGCGCTGGAATTCGCGCCAGGCGTCGAGCATCGCCTCGCGCGCCTGCAACATCTCCAGGTCCGCCGTTTCCTGTAAGAGCTGAATCAAGCGCTCTTCGCCGAAGCGTTCGCCGCCGCCGTTTTTTACGTCGGTGAAACCGTCGGTGAACATCAGGAAGCGGTCGCCGATCGAAATACGCGAATCGTACTGCGTAATATGCGCGGGGATCACGTCGTTTTCATAAATGCCGAGCAATATGCCTTCGGTGTCCCAGGCGTCGACGGTGCCCGCTTCGCGCTGAAAATGAAAGGAACGGCGATGACCCGCGCTCGCATAGCGCGCTTCGCCGTCGGCGTCCACGATCAGCAGCGCCGCCGTGAGATATTCGTGGGTTTTGATCAAGCGTGCGATTGCGTCGTTTACGGCCAGCAGGATTTCGCGGGGTTGTGGACCTTTGATCCGCGTGGCTTCCATAAAACAGATCTTGGCCATGGTCGTGATCAGAGCCGCGGGGATGCCGTGACCGGAAGCATCCGCCATCAAATAGGCGGAGTGCCCGCTGTCTTTGAATTCGAAGACGTCGAAATAATCGCCGCCGACCGGTGCGAGACTCTGCAGATAGGTGGCGATGCGCGCGCGCGGAGTTTGCAACTCCAGGGCGGGCATGATGCCTTTCTGAATGCCCGCCGCGATATCCAGCTCGATGCGGGTCAGCTCGGACTCGCGATGGATTTCTTCGAGGGCCAGATTGAGTTCGCCGGTGCGTTCTTTGACCTGGTCTTCGAGACGCCGGTTCCAGGACTGCTGTTCGTTTTTCAGATCGTTGATGCGGTCGGCCATCGCCAGGGAAAGCAGAACGACCTCTAACGCCGTGCCGAATTGCCCCGCGTAGATCATGCCGCGCCAGCCGGGCAGGAGATCGTAGGCTCCGGCGAGCTGAACCAGATAGCCGATGATCGGCGCGAGCCAGGCGACCACGAACCAGCGCGCGGAATGGTTGCCCAGCCGCCAGCTGCGGATTCCGGTAATCAGCGCCAGAAAGAGAAAGACCGTCGCCGCGTTGATCAAAAATTTTACGAGCGGGTATGATACGAGCACCAGGCACAGCAGGCCGCCGCAGATCCAGGCGAAGAGCAGCCACAGCCGATTCAGGAGGGGGTCGCTCCCGCGCAGATCTAAGAAGCGTCGAATGAAATCCGCGGCCGCGAGCATGACCAGGGTCAAAAAGACCGGCAGCGAGAATTTGTTCCAGAGCGTGGCCTCCGGCCAGAATCGAAAGGCGATGCCGTTAATCGCGAGTTGGTAGCAGGCCAGGCAGAAAACGTACACGCAGTAGCTGAGAAACGCCGATTCGCGCAGCGACGCGAAGATGAACAGGCTGTAAAAGAATACGACGACGAGCATCCCGTAGTACGCGCCGAGCGTATAGCCTTCGGTTTCGCGATCGAAGGCGAAGGCGTCGCGCGATACCAGGCGCAGAGGGGTGATCAAAAACGTATCACTCTTCGCGCGCAGATAGACGACGCGTTGTTCGCCTTCGTTCATCTCCACCGGAAATACGAAGAAGCGATGGTCGAGCGCGCGGCTGTAATAGTGACGGGAGCGTCCGGTTTCAAACGATCGTCGGAAATCCTGCGCTCCGATCCCGGCTTGCGTCGCGTTGCCCGCCCGGAGCGTCTTGTCCGCTTCATAATAGTCGAGTTCGTCGATGTAGGGCCAGGCGAGCTCCAGCCAGCCGTCGAAGTTCCGGGGCTTCGTTTCTGAGCTCAGTTCAGGCGCGTCGCCGCCCGTATTGTCCAGTTCTATTCGGAGCCACACCGTCGAGCGGGTGATTCCGGAATTGTATTGCGGCCCCGCGACCGTCATGAACTCCCCGGAGCGTGCAAATACTTCGGCGAAGCTCAGCTTTCCGCCGGGATCCTGGAATGCGCTCAGATGAATCGTCGGCAACCATTCGGAGGTCGAATGCCGGCTTTCGTGGCGCGGATGCTTTACATCCAGGGACGAATCGGGTTCGCCGATTTGCGGCAAGCAGCTGAGCAGCCCCGACGCGCTCAACAGCAGCCAGCAGACCGGCAATACGCCGGGCAGGCGGGCCGGGCGGCCGCAGGCGGATCGTGGGCGCAATCGAAGGCGGCTGAGAAAGGAGCGCATGCAGGGTCAGGCGGCGAGAGATCCTGCCCGGATCATGCGCCGCCGCTACGACAGGAAACCCCCTGCCCGTCGGGCTTCAACCATAAAACCCAGCGGCCAGGAGCTAAGCTGTCGCTCAGCCGGCCGCCGGTTTCGTAGTATTCCGTACGAGGATTTGCAGTTATTTCGCGGCGCCGGGCGCAACGAATACTCGCCCGCCCCCGTTGCCCGCCTCAAGCGGTTGCCGATCTTTGACCGCTTCGAAGGTCGTGTGGTAGTCGCGATGGTTCGTCTGCATGATGCGATCCCACCAGTTGAAGTACAGGCTGTAGTTGCAATTCGACTTGCTGTGATGCAGATTGTGATGCGTAGACGTATTGTGCCACCAGGTGAAGCGGCCGGTGGTGAATCCTTTCGGAAACAGTTCGTAGCCGAGATGGCCCAGTACGTTCATGATCGTCATGTACGAAAAGAATACGATAATCGCCGAAGCATGGTACGGGATCGTGAAGATAATCACGTATACGATCCCGAATTCGACGACGGCTTCGAGGGGATGAAAAGCGAAGGCCGCCCAGGGGCTCGGATTGGATGATTCGTGATGCACGCGATGTACGTGCTTGAAGACGCCCTTCAAATGCATGAAGCGATGAGTCCAGTAAAAATACGCATCGTGCATGATCGCCATGAGCACGATCGAAAAAACCCAGTAGGCCCAGCCGTAGTCGGCGATGTTTTCATAGTTCTGGGTAAAACCCGCTTTGCGCAGCAGGAAGGCGGTCAGGCCCATCAGCGCGAAGATCACGAAGGTCGCCATGGACCATCCGAATTCGGCCCACAATCTTTTGTTTGCCGGAAATTTTTGCTGAATGCGGCGATGCTGCAGCCTGCCTGCCAGCGCCTTCCAGAAGATCAGATACGTGGGCCCTGCCAGAATCAAATAGCGGCCCGCGACGATCGCGAAGGTGATTGCGAAAGCGGTCAGCAACATCTGCGGGGTGATATTGAGTTCTGCGAATGTCGATGCGATCATAATGAGTCAGTCCTTTATTGTGAAACAGTGACGCAAGACTATCAAAGACTTCGGCCGCATTCCAATGCAATGTAAAAAATAGCTACGGATTTCGAAATTCGTATGATTATTCCGAGACGCTCACATTTCGCTAACGTGTTTTGAGCGCGATTCGGGCCATCCCGGAATCACCCGCGGATTACGTCGTAGCTTTCGGGCCGCCGCCCGTCCGGCGGTACTCGCTGGGGGTTTGCCCCGTTCGCTCTCTGAATGCTTTGTTAAACGAACCCAGCGAACGGTAGCCCAATTCGTCGGCGATGCGCACGATCGGCAGGCGCGCGCGTTCCGGATCCAGCAGGATTTCGCAGGCTTCTTGAATTCTGTAGCGGTTCAAAAAATCGTTAAAATTGCGATAGCCCAGGTCTGCGTTGATCAGCCGCCTTAATCGGTATTCGTGCGCGTCCAGATAGCGCGCCAGCTGCCGGATGGTCAGGCCTTCCTGGCGATAGATGAAATCGTTTTCGAAAGCGTCCGTCAGCTTCGCCGCCAGCGCGGCGTCGAAAGTGTTTTCGGCGTCTGCATTGGCCTTCGCCGTTGACGCCCCGGTTGTGCCGGACGCGGTTTCAAAGAGGCTGCTGCGCATCTGTGTGCCGCTGAGAAAGAAAGCGTAAATCAACAGCAGAATGATTCCCAGAGTCGCCAGCGAATGTACATCGCGCAGATCAGGCCCGGCGACGCCCAGGCGAAAGAGCGAGACGAATACGATCGCGCCGCCGCCGACGGTGAGGTACCAGACGCGCAAGCGTCGCCGGCTTTCAATCAGGTCGCTCGCATATTCGCGTAACGCCTCCCATACGCCCAGCCCCGCCAGACAGACGGAAGTAATTACGAACGGCAGCGAAAAGAGGAATTCATCCACCGGACTCAGATTTTCCAGCGGATAGCTCGGGAACATTATAAACGCAAGCAGCAGGCGCAGACCCAGAATCAACCAGTGATACCAGCGACTCCGAAAGCCATCGCGAAAAAAGCTCAGCGCCAGCATCCAAAAACAGAAAGCCAGACTCGACATAATCAAAACCAGCGTGAGCAGCAGCCACTCCGGTGCGTCGAGCCGGCGGGCGATCGGATAGATCAGATAACAAATCAGTCCAGCGCAAAACGCAGCCGCGTAGCGCGAGCTCTGCACGCGCCGGTAGTGGCCGAGTAGAAAGACGACAATCAGGGCCAGGTGCGAGATGCAGACAAAGCGCAGCGTATCGAGCAGTGCAGTCATAAGCGGGAGCGTCCCGAAAGAAAGGCCCGGCCGGGAGTCGGTCAATCATTTTGTTGACTCACAAAGCGTATTTCGAGATATGTCCTTACCCTGAATTTTCCCGTATTTTACGGCGATCAAAGGCATATTTTTTTATGAAAGAATTCAAAACGGTAACTCTGCTCGGCGCGAATGGTACGATGGGCGCCGGTTCCGCGGCCATCGTCGCGGCCTTCGGCGGCGCGAAAGTACACATGCTCGCCCGCACGATGGAGAAAGCTCAGGAAGGCATTAACAAAGCTGTCGCTTCCGTGCGTTCCGGCGTGATCGAATCGCAGTTCGTTCCCGGCACCTACGAGAAAGATCTTGAGAAGGCGGTCGCAGAGAGCGACTGGATCTTCGAATGCGTGGCGGAATCCTACGAAGCGAAAGAACCGCTGCATAAGCGCGTCGCCGCCGCGCGCAAGCCCGGCACTCTGCTTTCGACTGTCAGTTCCGGTCTTTCCATCGAACGTCTGGCTTCGCATTTCGACGCGGACGGTCAGAAACACTATTACGGAACGCACTTCTTTAATCCGCCCTACAAGCTCGTGCTTTGCGAACTTGTTACGCATCCCGGCAACGACGCCGGATACACGAAAGAACTGGCGGATTATCTGCAAAACAAGCTGCTGCGTCAGGTCGTCGTCACGAACGATACGCCGGCCTTCGCGGGCAATCGCATCGGCTTTCAATTGATGAATGAAGTCGCGCAGCTCGCCGAAGAACACCAGGACAAAGGCGGCATCCATCTCATCGATACGCTGATGGGCGGATACACCGGCCGCGCCATGAGCCCGCTGGCGACCGTCGATCTGGTCGGACTGGACGTTCACAAAGCGATCGTAGATAATATTTACGAAAACACCAAAGACGCCGCGCATGAAACCTTTAAGATGCCGGCTTATATGCAGAAGCTGATCGACGACGGCGCGCTCGGCAACAAGGCCGGCAAAGGCCTCTATCTGCGCGGCAAGACTCCGGACGGCAAGCGCACCAAGCAGGTGCTGGATACCAAAACCGGCGCATACGTTGATCTGCCGAAAGTCGAAATTCCGTTTAAGAAAGAAGCGGCCGCCGCGATCCACAATTCGGACTATCGTACCGCGATTGAAATCTTCACGACCGCCAAAGGATTCGAAGCGGATTTGCTGCGTCATATTCTGGCGCGTTATATCGCCTACAGCTTCTCGCTGATTCCGGAAGTGACCGACCAGAATGGCGTCGACGGCGCGATGGGCTTCGGTTTCAACTGGGTTCCGCCGTCCGCCTGGGTCGAGCTGCTGGGCGGCGTCGACGCGGCGAAGAAATTCATCGAATCGCAAAAGATCGCGGTGCCGGATTTTCTGGCGAACGCGAAGAACGACGCGGGCTTTTACGGCCTGCGCGGCAGCCTGGACTATCGCCAGCTATTCAAGGGCGGTTGATTCCAGGCTTCGTGACCCGGCTTGCGAGTCGGGTCATTCAAAAGCCCCGCGTTGGACGGTCCAGTCTGCGCGGGGTTTTTTGCGCGCTCCGGAGCGCCGGTTCTTTCAGATCGAGTCCGCTCGCGCGACGCTGTCGCTTACGGCACAACAACCGCGTTGGAAATCACGCTGGTATTCACGCTTGAAATCGAAAAGCCCAGTGCGCGCAGAGCGACGAAGCTTCCCGACGTCAGCGTCACAGGTAGAGCGCAGATACGATTGTCTGTCGCCCCGGCGGTCGGCGCCGTCTGGCCCGGCTTCGCTTCGATGACGTAGTTCAACGCCTGCTCCGGCAAAATCGCCAGAGCGCCGCAGTCGGTGCCGTTGTTGGGGTTGATCGCGCGCACGGCGGACTCGTCGGTTCCCTGATACAGTCGATAGCCGAAGAAACCGATTTCCGCGTTTTGAGCCGAGACCGTAATCAGGTGGCCGGTGCCTTCCGCCACGATCGAAAGAATGATCGGCGGATTGATATTCTGCGTTTCCGCTGTATAGTTGGTGCAGGCGAAGAGCGCGCTCGCGCTCAGAGCGCTTACGACCTTCATAAATATGCTCCGGGACAGGCGGCGGCCCCAAATCGAAGGCAGGACTGATTTTTGGTTCAGGCGAAACACCATGCGATTTTCGAAGTCGGTCGCGTTCCGCCGGAGTTCAGGCCGGCGGATAGAGTCCGAGCATCTGGCGGATTGCGCTCCGATACTCGCCGCCGCGACCGGAATAGGGTCGCGCGGGCTCGTGTACTGTCCAGTGAGAAAAGCCGCTTACCGGGCCGCCGGTCTTGCGCTCGAATTTCTGCAGATCGGGATGAATCAACAGTCCGCGCTCCGCCAGCTCGAGCATGGGCAGATCGGCCGTGCTGTCCGTAGCAGCCAGAGCCACCTGCGGATCAGGGCGCGGGTTCCAATCGGCGGATTCTTCTGCGGCTGCGGCTTGCGCCTCGCTCGCATCGCCCGATCCGTTTGCGCCCAGGACGCCGGCCGCGCGCATCGCGCGAATCTTCTGTCGCCCCTTGTTATTGGGTCCCGTGAAGCGGGGCAGGAGCGGCACTCGTTCCGGGATTTCCAGGGGGCTCGCGAAGCGATGGTCGAAGGCGAGGGCCTCGGCGATATAACGTACAAAGAAATCCGGCGAAGCGGTGTTCAATACCAGGACGTTGCCGTTTTCGCGTTCAGTCTCCAGTATCGTTTTGAGCTCCGGATAGAGGCGCGGAATGACCTCGGTGCGCACGAAGTCCCGCGCCAGTGCATCGACCTGCGCGTGGGACAGGCCCCACAGAAAGCTGAAGAACGCGCGTTTGAGGGGAACCTCGGTAATCAGCCCCAGCAGGCGCAGAGGAACGAAGGGGGCGAAGACGATCAGATACAGCAGCCGCCAGGGTTTGCGGCGCAGCACGTAGTTCGCGAACAGGAACATCGTGTCGTGGGGGAGCAGCGTAAAATCGAGATCGAAGAGAGCCAGGCGTCGCATCAGGGCCGGGTTTCCTGTGGTTGATTGTGTTCGGTCATGTAGGCGTACATGTCGCGAATGGTGTCGGCCAGTTCGATCCGCGGCCGCCAGCCCAGAGCCATCAGGGGCGCGCAGTCGCCGTAGCGTTGATTGGCGCCTTCGCTGCGAAGCAGGGCGGGATCGACTTCATACCGCACGGAATGTCCGCTGGCCGCGATCGCCAGCTGGAGCACTTCGCCGATCTTTTTCGGATGACCGGAACAGATATTGTATACGCCGCCGCTTTCGCCTTTTTCCATCAGCATCGCGTAGGCGGCGATTACGTCGCGCACGTCCGTGAAATCGCGTACGGCTTCCATCTCGCCCACGCGAATGCAGTCCGCGCCGGAGCGCGCCGCCGCTTCGATGCGTTCGAGAAACGAAGGCACGACAAATTCCCCGCGCTGCCCGGGCCCGATGTGATTGAAGGGCCGGGCGATGACGACTTCGATGCCGTCCTGGTTATAATAGCGCGCGAATTCTTCGGCTGTGTACTTGCTGAGGGCGTAGGGGCTTTCCGTGCGAATGGGCGAAGCCTCGGTGAGCGGGAGCTCTTCGGGAGCAGGCGTGCCATACACGTCGCTGGAGCTGACAAAAAGAAAACGTCCGCGCCAGCCGATAGCCCGCGCGGCCTGCAGCAGATTCAACGCGCAAATGCTGTTGGCGGCCAGCGTCGCGACGGGACTCTTCCAGCTGTCCGGAACGTAGGCCATGCCGGCCAGATGGTAGATCCGGTCCGCGCCGGTTTTCTTGAGAATATCCGCGAGCTGATCGAGGTCGCTCATATCCGACGCGAAGACGTCGACCCCGGCGATCTGCTCCGGAGTAATCGCCGCCATGCCCGGCCTGGGCAGCGGTAAGGCTCGCTCGCCGGAACTCGCGCGATCCAGGCCGCTCACGCGCTCCCCCCGACTCAGGAGTTCGTGGCACAGATAGGACCCCGCGAATCCCTGAATGCCTGTGATCAAAGCGGAAGTCATTCTGTTTGTGAGCAGCGCCCGCGGAGCGGGTTCAGGCGTCCGCCTGGTCATCAGGACCGCCGCCGGTCGCCGGCGCGTTCAGCAGATCGCGCAGGGCGTCGTCGAGTTCGGCGTACTCGAACTGAAAGCCAAGCTCGTTTTGGACCTTTTCCGCGGAAACCCGGGTGCTTTCCAGGACGATGTCGGCCATCTCGCCCATCGCGAGTCGCAACGCGAATTCAGGAACGTTCGGCAGGAAGAGCGGTTTGTCCAGCAATTTCGCTATGCGTTGCGTCATTTCGCGATTCGTGACCGGAGCGGGCGCCACGCAGTTGACCACGCCGTTCCACTTCTTATTTTTATTTTCGATGGCCGCCACGATCATCCCGCACATGTCTTCGATGTGAACCCAGCTCATGTACTGCTGGCCGGAACCGAGCGGTGCGCCCGCCATCCAGCGTACCGGCATAGTCAGTTTTTCGAGCGCTCCGCCGCCCCGACCGAGAACTACGCCGATGCGCAACTTGACCGTGCGAATCTTTAACTCGCGAAATCGCTCCGCCGCCTGTTCCCAGCGCGCCGTCGTTTCGGCCAGGAAACCTTTCCCGGGGGCCGCGTCTTCGGTGAGCCATTCCTGGCCGCGGTGGCCGTAGTACCCGATCGCCGAAGCGGATATATAGCTTTGCGGGTAGTCTTTGCTTTCCGTAAGCTTCTTGTAGATTATGTCGGCGCTTTGCACGCGGCTGTCGATGATCTCGGCCTTGCGTTTGGCGCTCCACTTTTTGTCGGCCACCCCCGCGCCCGCCAGGTTCACGATGTGATCGGCGTTCAGCGCGTCGATGTTCAGAAAGCCACGGGCGGGATCCCAATAAAAGCGATCGGGTCCTTCCGATTTGCTGCGACTCAGGACGGTCACCCGGAATCCCCGGGAGCGCAGCATTTCTTGAAGCCGGGTTCCGATTAAACCGGATCCCCCGCAGATTAATACAGTGGGTTGTTTGGCCATAAGTGGAAGGGGCGAATCGACGGTGCCGCTGACAGGAACGTGCGGACCCACGACTATCATCCAGAAACCGCAGCCTGGCTGATTTCGCTACCAGATTTTCAGCCCGGCTTTCCGAATATGCGCTGATAAACCGGACCGCGCGCTCGAAATTGTCGGGCCATGACCGGATATACGAAGAGCGCCATGCCTGGAATGGGAGACCGAAACTCGATATCGTCGACGATGCGGGCTCCGGAGCCGTCTTTCAGAATGCGGTGCGCGTGACGCCAGTAGGAAAGAAAGAAGGGCAGCCGGCGGCCTTCGTCTACGAAACAGCACTCGTTGTCGTCGCAGGCGTCGGATATGATCTCGCTGATCCATTGCTGCTTGAAGCCGGGAAAGCTGAGTTCGAGATGGACCTCGTCGCCCGTTTTCGAGCCGTCGAAGCGCAGCAGCTTTACGGGGATTCCCGGCGGCGTAAGTTCTACGAAAAGGTCTTTAGTGAATCCGGCGTATACTTCGCGGTAATCCATCGCGACCGGCGTTTCAATATTGATTTTCATATAGCGTCGGTGCCCCGAATCGTGTTCCCGGCGGTCGCCAGACCGACATGGTTCGTCCTGTTGGTCGCGCTGACCGAAGTCGTCGTCTGCGATGTGCTCAGGCCCGCGTCGCGACACAATTTGTGGTGGGCGATAATCCCGGAGAGACAGGCGCCTGGAATACCCTGCCCGGGATAAGCGGTATCGCCGCACTGGTACAGGCCCGGGGCGAGCCGCGCGTCGAGCATATTCCAGGGTTTGACCGCGCGAAACTGGGGGTGGCCGCCCACGAAACCGAATTTGCGTTGCGTCCACTGGCGCCAGGTGCGCGGCGTGGAGCTGTGCCGGTAGGCGATGCGATCTTCGCCGGCGATAAAGCCCCGGCGAATCAGAGCGTTTATAATAACCGCTTCCAGTCCTGCGACGTCGAGCGTCTCGTGTTTCGCGGGATCGGGCACGTGGGTGCTGATCGAGGCGACGGTCTGACCGGCGGGCCCGCGTTCGCTATCGTCGGGGTGGCTGAGGCTTAAAAAGATGCTGCGGGCGCCGATGCCAGGCAGCGTCTCGTCTTCGCCGAGATGGATTTGATGGTGCAGCACGGGCGAATCGCTCCGAGCGCGGGGCGCTTCGCCGCGAAAGACCACGCCCATCGTAAAGGCCGACCAGAGGCGATGCGACGGAAAGGCGCGACCGCGATGGCGACGAACCAGGCTTGCATCGGAGACCAGTTCGATCGTATTCTGAATCGGCACGCCGGAAACGACCCGGCGGGCGTCGAAGTCGCCGCGATCGTTGGTAAAAACGCGAAAGGCGTGGGGGTGGTCGCCCGGAGTGCGCGCGATGCGGGTGACCGCCGTGCGACAGAGCACCTGCGATCCATTATGTTTTTGATCGCCGATGAAATCTTCGAAGGCGCGCACCATCCGAATCAAGCCGCCGGGCACGTAGTAGTTGGTGTAGTTCGTATAACACAACGCGGTCGCGCCGAACAGCACATTCACTTCTTCGCAGGTGTTTTGCGCCGTGATCATCAGCTGCTCGTTGACGAAATCGACGAAGCGTTGGTTCTTGTGCAGGCCGAAGCGACGCAGCAGAGCCTCCATGGTATGGAAGGCGTAGCGCGCTTTTAGAATCTGGTGCGGCCGGACCCGCGGAATGCTTTCGATTACGTCGCGCGCGCTGGACGGTGGAAAGGCGCGAAACTCCAGGCTCGTATCCCAAACGAAGCGGCTGATGTCGTAGCAGAATTCCCAGAACGCGCGCTGCTGACCCCGGGCGCCGAAAACGCGCTCGGCTTCGGCTATCCAGCGATCGAGATCCTGATAACGCGTAATGATCGTGCCGTCGGCCAGGTGCACCTGCATGGGCGTTTCCAGCGCGATGACCGGAAACTCAATGCCGGTCTCATCCAGTACGTGTCGCAGGGGCATGCCGGGATCCAGGCCGACCAGGGTCGTTGCGCCGCTCTCGAACCAATACCCCTGACGGTAGAAAGAAGACGCGCAGCCCCCCGCCACGTGATTGTGTTCGAGCACCGTGACCCGTTGTCCGGAATGCGCAAGCAGCGCCGCCGCGGTCAATGATCCCACGCCGCCGCCGATCAAAACCACGTCGCTGTGTTTCGTTCGAGCCACCGTCGGAAAAGATAAGCAGCCAGCGCTCGAATGCACAGAGAGAATTCTATCCGGCGCCGGAGGGCCGCAGGCGTTGTCGAAGCTTATTTTATGCGACTCCGCTCCGATTAGCGGGCTGACCAAAAGGGCCGGCTTTTAAATTTGCGCGAGTTGACCGGCACGGCTGTGGGGCGTTTCATTCCCGTATGAACTCCTCGATTTCCGTACTCTACGCTGTTCAAGAGCTGATGGACGCAGTGGACGAGCGTTTGCCCGAGGTGCTTGCCGCGGCCGACCTGAGCAAGGCGCAGTTCAATCTGATGGTTCATGTCGTGGAAGACGGCCCTCTGCGGCTTTCGGATCTGGCCCGCTATCGGCGCTGCGTTCGCTCCAACGTAACCTATCTGGCCCGCACGATGGAAACCGAAGGTCTGCTCTCATTGACCGAAGACCCGGAGGATCGCCGGGCGCGCATTGTTCGGGCTACGAAAAAGGGCCTGGCGCGCTATCGCCTCGCTCTGGAAGGCGCCACCCGCATCGAAAAAAAACTGCACCGGATTCTGGGTTCGGATGCGAAGAAACTCGCGGAACTATGTCTTTCCGGCGCGGCCGGTCTTGACGCCGGATAAACGAATCAAAGCCGATTTTTTGATTGCCGCCCGAGGGGTATTTAGTTCATATTGTGAATAGTTCAGTCATTGAATTAAATGCAGGAGGCATTCTATGTTACAACGTATTCATCCACCGGAGCTATTTGACGGTCGGCCGCTCGGCATGTCCCAGGGTACAATCGACGAGGCGTCGGGCCTGATCTTCCTGTCAGGGCAGGTCGCCTGGGACGAGCAGAGCCAGGTTCGCGGTGAGACCTATCGTGAGCAGGCGGAGATGGCTGTGCGAAACGTGGGCAAGGCGCTGGCCGCCGCGGGCTCTTCTCCGGAGAACGTAATTCACGTTCGAATGTATGTGCGCGGTGAAGCCGCCGAGCATATGGAAGAGGTCGTGCCGCCGCTGGCCGAGTTTTTCGGCGACGTCTATCCGGCCCTGACGGGCATCGGCGTGGCGTCGCTCGCGACTCCGGATACGCTTGTTGAGATCGAGGTCGTCGCGCGTCGCGCGGCATGAGATGGGGAACGGTCCCGGGGCGTTCGAACGTTCCCGGGACCGGAACGCCAGCACTGCGGGTTTCGTAATGATCAGCCTGGATCGTCGGCGACGGCGATGAGCATCAGTCTATTCGATTCGGCCCGGCAGCATTATTGAATAATAGAAATTGCCAGGCTCAGCTTTCCAGGATGCGCAGGGCCGCAAGAATCGGAGCGACGTGCAGGGCCTGCAAAATCGTCCCGTTATTGACCGCGGAAAGAATGTCGCCGATTGGCTGGAGCTCCGTTTCGATCTCCTCGGTATCGTCCGGATTCGGTGCGGCGGTGCGGCGTGCGTTCAGCGCCAGGAAGCTGTGGGATCGATTCGTGTGAGTCGCGGTATTCGGCGAGAGCGAGAACAGCGGTCGGAATTCGTCGGCGCTATAGCCGGTTTCTTCTAATAGTTCTCGCCGGGCCGTATCTTCGGGTGATTCGCCGGATTCCATCATACCGGCCGGCAGCTCGAGCGTGATTTCGCCGATGGCGTGGCGATACTGCCGGACCAGTACGATTTCGCGAGCTTCGGTGACGGCGACGATGTTCACCCAGTCGGGATACTCAAGAACGTAGAAGGGATCGAGAATCTGCCCGTTCGGCAGCTGGCAGCGATCGGCCCGGGCGGTGAGCCAGGTGTCGCGATGAATATAACGCGAAGACTCGCGCTTCCATTTTTGAATCATGCAGGAGCGCCCGCGGCGGGTCCGGAAGCGTCCGGGGCCGCGGACCCGGGGGGCGATTAGAGCAGGTGCAGGACGTTTTTGGGCGGGCGGCCGATAGCGGCCTGTTTACCGGAAACGACGATCGGCCGTTCGATCAGAATTGGATTGGCGACGAGGGCTTTGATCCAGTCGTCCTCGTTCATGGTCTTGCCTTCGAATTTGTTTTTATAAACGTCTTCGCCCTTGCGAACGATCGCCTCGGCGGAGACCCCCAGCTTTTTAATGATATCGCGGAGCTCTTCCGGCGTCGGCGGCTTCTTCAGATATTCGATGACTTCCGGATCCTGATCTTTGTTGCGCAGTAACTCTAAAGTCGCGCGGCTCTTGCTACAGCGGGGATTGTGATAGATTTTCATAGTTTTGTCCAGCTCGGTTGTGGGATCGCGTACCCGGTCTTAGTGAAATTCGCGCTGCGGCTCGTTGAGAGCTTGCGGTTTGTAGTGGCGCATGAGGTAGTTCAGGTTTTCGCAGAGGACCTGACGAGAATCTTCCGGCATCACCACCCGCGAGATCGATCCCAGCGATAGCGCTTCTTTCGGATTCATCAGTTCCTTTTCGTAGCGCAGACCCATCTCGGCGAGCACCGCGTCCAGTTCGGCTTTCGCCTCCGCTTCGGGACGACCGTCCTTCACGTCTTTCGCGTACTTCTTACGCGCGGTCTGGAGTTCTTTTTTATAAACGAACTCCTTACCGGCGGGTCCCATCACGGCGACGCGTGCGGTCGGATAGGTCAATACCATATCCGCGCCCACGTGCTGCGAGTTCCAGATGGCGTACGCGCCGCCGAAGGCGTTGCGAATCATCAAAAGAATTCGCGGCGTGCGCAGATCGATGATCGAATCCATTAACGCGCGGCCGGCCTGTACGATACCGTTCGATTCCTGTTCGCGGCCGGGCAGAAAGCCGGTCGTGTCCTCCAGAAAGACGACGGGGATATTGTACAGATTGCAAAAGCGTACGAAGCGCGCGCCTTTGTGCGCGGCGCCGATGTCGATCTGGCCTGAGCTTTCCGCGGAGTTGTTGGCCATAAAGCCGACGACGTGCCCGCCCAGTCGACCGAAGGCGGTCACCAGATTGCGATTGCGCTGGGGCTGCATTTCAAAGAACGCGCCGTGGTCGCAGAGCTGTTGAATGATCAGAGTGATATCGAAAGGCGTGTTAAAACCCGAGGGGCTGGTGAAGGTCTTCTTCAGCAGAATATCGATTTCGCTGGTCTTGCGCTCGATCGGATCGCTCGTCGGATGGAAGGGCGCGAAGCTGTAATTGTTGTCAGGAATATAACTCAAAAGGCGGAGCGCCTTGCGTAATGCGCCCAGCTCGTCCGGAGTCACCAGATCGACGACGCCGCTCTGGCCGTGCACGCCCGGTCCGCCGAGTTCGTCCGGAGTTACCTCTTCGCCCAGGACTTCGCGTACGACGCCCGCGCCGGTCAGGCCGAAGAAGGTATCCTCCGACTGGATCATGAACGATCCCTGGCGCGGCAGATAGGCGCCGCCGCCGGCGTTGTAGCCGAACATCAGCATGATGCTGGGGATGACACCCGAAACTTTGCGTAATGCGTAAAAGGCTTCCGAGTAGCCGTCCAGACCGCCGACCCCGGCCGGAACGAAAGCGCCGGCCGAATCGTTCATGCCGATGAGCGGGATGCCGTGATCGCCGGCCATCTTGATCAGACGGGCCAGCTTCGCGCCGTTCGTCGCGTCCATCGAACCCGCGCGCACGGTAAAATCGTGACCGTAGAGGGCCACGTCGCGTCCTTTAATATTGAGAATACCGGTGACGATGCCGGCTCCGTCCAGATGCGGGCCCCAGTTCTGATACAGGATATTGGGATCTTCTTTCGTAAGGATTTTGATCCGTTCCCAGACGGTCATCCGGGACTTGGAGTGCTGGGTCATGACCCGCACGGGGCCGCCGCCGCGCAGAGGGCGTTCGATCAGGTCCTGGCCCATGTCGAGAGCGTCGGTATATGCGTTCGGAGCAGGCTGATCAGCGGCGGTCGAGTCGGGGCGAAAGGGATTATCGAGTGTGATTTCAGGAGATGCGGATGCGCCGGAATTCATCAGGCCATACTGTACAGAGCAGCCGGGAAATAAAGCTTTTCATTATAATAGGGGCAAAATTTGGTACGTTCACGTGTCTGGCACCGCTGATTTGACGACCCGCCGGCCCGGCCGCCCCCGTCCGGCCGGATCCGTCCGTTCCCGCGCGGTCCGTGCCCGCCGCAATGCCGCCCGGCGCCTCCTGTCGGTCGCGGCTGGCCCATCTTCGCGCCGGGCCGGCGTATGTCGCGGTCGGCCGGCGACTGGTCTTCGCACGCTTTTCGTCGGGCTGATCTTCGCGGGGCTGCTCAGCGGGCCCTTCGCCGCACTGGCCTCGTCCGGCCTTGAAGCCCGACTGCCCACGCGCATCGAAGATCAATCTCCCCGCGAATACCGACAGTTTCTGTTTTTATACGAAAGCACGACCGCCGCGGGGCAGAGCGAATTTATTTTGCATCCCCTGTACGGGCAGTACCAGAGCGAAGAAAAAGCCTACGAATATCACAACGTGCTTTATCCGATCTGGTATTCGCACGGCACCAACTACTGGAACAAGTGGACGTTGCTGTATTTTTTTACCGGCGACGAATTCTATCATGAAGACAGCGAAGAGGACTCGGATTTATTTTTGACTCCGCTCTTTTCACTGGGCGGGGGCACCGCGGACAAAGAACGGTACTTCAGTATCTTTCCGTTTTACGGCCGTCTCAAAAATAAACTCGGCTATTCGGAGCTGCAGTTCTTTTTGTTCCCGCTCTATTCGAACTGGAGTCATCGCGACTACAAAGCGCACGGCGTGCTCTGGCCGCTGATTATGTGGGGTGGCAGCCGCACTCGCAGCGATTTTCGTTTTCTGCCGCTCTATTCGCGAAAATATCACAAAGGCAAGTACGACCGGCGCAGCGTTTTATGGCCTTTCATCCAATGGGGCAGCGACGCCCTTGATAAAAAAGAACCCCGGCACTATTTTTTCGCCTTCCCGTTCTACGGACGCAAGTGGTCGGATCAGGGGCGGCTGAACGCGCATACATTTCTATGGCTGCCGTTGCTCGGCGGCCTCTTCGCGTACGGCGAAGACACCGCGACGGACGCCGTGAGTTTTAACGCGCTTTTCTTTTTGTACCAGTACGCACGCAACACCGATCCGGTGAATTACAAACACATCATTTTTCCGTTCTGGGGCAAATACCGCTTCGGCAATACCGAAGAAGACGACGAGACTTATTACAAAGAAGCGAGTTTTATTTCGCCGTTTTATGTGCACCTGCGCACGCGCTCGGCGCAGCTCGACTCGGATTATCATAGTTTCGTGCCGATCTACTGGAACGATACGCGCTATTTCCACAAAGAGCGCGAAAGCGAACGCTACGTGAAAATCTGGCCGTTGTTTCAGTACATCAGCGATACTCGCGGTCGCAGCGAATTTCGCAGTCTGGCGCTCTGGCCGCTGCGCTCCGATCAGTTCGACCGCAACTGGGGCACTTTCTGGTCGCTCTTCGAGTGGAATCATTACGAAAACGGCGATCGTTATCTGGCGACGCTCTTTCGACTGTATTCGCGCTACTGGAATCCGGAACTGGGGAGCAGCAGTCATTTCTTGCTCGGTTTCGAAACCCACAGCACTCCGGATTACTGGTCGGTGGAATTCCTGGGCGGATTTCTGGGATACCGCCGGAACTATCCTGTTTCGAATTTGACGGGCGAGGCGCGGCCGGCCGATGTTGACGGTCATGTTTTGCGCCTGCTGTGGCTGGATATATAAAGGATTGCAACGCTACCCGATGAGCGAAGACAGAACCCCCGCACACGCTGATTCATGAATTCGATTATTGCGACAATCAAAACTTTACGGGACATCGTGCGGGGGGCGGGGGAAGCCCTGATTCTACTCGCGCGCACGGCCCTGGCTTTGCCGCATCTCTGGTTCAAACGCAAAGAGACGCTGCACCAGATGTATCTGGCAGGGGTGAAGAGCCTCTTCGTCGTAAGTATTGTCGCGTCGTTTTCGGGTATGATCATTTCGCTGCAGACCGGGCTCGCCTTGCGCGATTTCGGCCAGCAGGATTTGATCGGTCAGGTGATCGTCGTGACGCTGACTCGCGAATTCAGTCCGTTTATGACGGCGCTGATCCTGGCGGCGGCGGTGGGTTCGGCCATGGCCGCGGAGATCGGCACGATGACCGTATCCGAGGAGATCGACGCCTTAGAGGTGATGTCCATCGATCCCGTGAAATATCTGGTGCTGCCCCGCATCGTGGGTTTTACGCTGATGGTCCCGGTGCTTTCGGCCTACGCGACCCTGGTTGGAGTGCTCGGCGGCGGGCTCGTCGCGAATACCCAGCTGAACGTGGAATTCGTTACTTATATCAATCTCGTACTGGAAGTCCTGAAAACCGAGTCGGGGCTCAAAGATATCTGGGTCGGCGAATTCAAGGCGGCGGTATTCGGCGTTACGATTTCGACGATCGCCTGTTTTCAGGGGCTCAGCGCCCGGGGCGGCGCGATCGGCGTGGGCGCCGCCGTGCGCAAATCGGTCGTGCACGCGTTTTTGTTCGTGTTGATTCTGGGTTATTTTATCACGACGCTGTTTTACCGGTGATCGGACGTCCAAATATATGATTGCGCGACTGCAAAATATCTGGGAGCAATACGGGTCATTATTGGTCGGCCTGGCGTTTTTTAACGTGATGAGCTTTCTCTTCACGTTTACGATCTTTCTCGGCAAAGTCGACTGGCAGTCCGAGGTCGTGCATCTGCCGGTACGTTTGAGCAGCGCCGAGGGCATGCGCACGGGTGTGCCGGTCTTTATGCACGGCGTCGAAGTCGGTTCGGTGGGTTCCCTCTATTATGTAACTCTCGACGAAAACGGCCGTCCGCGCCCCTGGCAGAGCGAAAGCCGGACGCGATCCCACGGCCAGACCGTCATCGCGATCTTAAACCTGACCCGCGATCTGCCGTACTATCCGAACTACGAAGTGGTCACCCGCTATCAGACCATTCTATCCGAAAAAGTGGTCGAGGTCCTGCCCGGCAACGCGCTCGGGCCCATGCCGTACGGCAAGACCCGGCCGGAAAAATACGGCCCGCCCGAGCAGGCCTTTCCCCGCCTGAACGTTTTGAAATTCTCGACCGCTGAGCTACAGCGCTATCATATTTACGGGGAGCTGCCCGACGACGAACGCGAAATGCTCGTCGCGAGCAATTACGACGACCCGCTGTATTTGATCGCGAGCGTGATCGTCGAAAACCGGCGGCCGCTCAAAGAGATTACGGGGAACCTGCGCGACATCACCGAAAAATTGAACCAGGGCAATCGCAATATCGCGCTGCTGGTGAACCGCGCAAAGTTGATGGACGGCACCAACGCCTTTTTACGCGACGTGATCGTTCTGACTCAAGAGGCGCGCGAAGGCCTGGAAGATACGCGCGAAAGCCGCGCTATGCTTGAATTTCTGGAGGCCGTGCTGGCCGCTTCAGGAGCGCTTATATGAGTTCGGACATCAATCCGTACGGCGATTCGAATGCGCGGGGTGATGCGCAGAGTCCAGGGCTGGTCGACGAAGACCTGATCATCGAGATGTACGGAGTCAAAAAAGGCTTCGGCTCGCGGCAGATTCTCAAAGGCGTCGACATCACTGTGCGTCGCGGCGAAACTATGGTGATTCTCGGCGGTTCAGGCACGGGTAAGTCCGTGAGCATTCGCCACGTCATCGGACTGCTGGAACCGGATGAAGGCCGCGTGCTGATCGACGGTGAGGCCATGAGTCACGCCGACAAAAAAACCAAAGCGAAACTACGGGCGCGCATGGGCGTTCTGTTTCAAAGCGGCGCTTTGATCAACTGGTTGACGGTTTTCGAAAACGCGGCTTTGCCTCTGCGCGAATTGCACCAGACCGATGAACATGAAATCGATCGCATCGTAACCGAAAAACTGCGCTGGCTGGGTCTGTTGCCCGCGCGGGATCTCCTGCCCGGAAATATTTCGGGCGGTATGAAAAAACGGGTGGGTCTCGCCCGGGCGTTGACCACCAATCCCGAGATATTGTTGTACGACGAGCCGACCTCCGGACTCGATCCCGTTATGAGTCAGGTGATCAATGAACTGGTGCGCCGCTTGCAAAAAGAGCTGAATGTAACTCAGGTGATCGTCACGCACGATATGAACTCCGCTTATTATATCGCGGATCGCATCACCTTTCTGTACCAGGGCCGGGTGCTTTTCGTCGGCACTCCCGACGAAATTCGCCGGAGCGACAATCAAATCGTGCAGCAGTTTATACACGGCCGTTCTCAGGGGCCGATGGTGCTCGACGCGGAAGATCCCACCACGCGTAATAACAAAAAAGCGGCGAACGGGAACGGAGCCGCCGGGGCGTGAGCTCACGGAAGGCCAATTCGAAGAAGGCTTCCAACAGGACCGCGAAGGCCGCTTCGACCGGAGAATCCAGGCCCGCATCCGAGCCGCCGCCGGGTCTCGCGGTTACGGATCTCGATACGGTCAGCAGCGGACATTTGATCACGACGGCCGCCCGGGTGATCCTGCGTCGCTACGAAAACCGTCAGCGAGCCTGCGGGGTTACGCCCCCGCGCAGCGGCATTCTGCTGCTGCTGGAAATGACCGGGCCCCTGGCGCAGAAGGAGATTGCGAGCCACCTCTTTCTCGACAAAACCAATCTGAGCATGCTGATCCGCGACATGGAGCGCGATAAGCTCGTTACGATCGAAACCTCCGAGCAGGATCGGCGGGTACGGGTCGTCTGTATCGCTCCGGCGGGCCGCAAGCTGCTTCCCGAGCTGCAAAAAATCAATCGCGAGATATCGGCGGAGCTGGACGCGCGCCTGAAGCCGGACGCCGCACGCGCTCTGCGCGCTTTTTTCGCGGATTTCCTGATTGACGAATTCGCCCGCGATCCCGATTAGTATATACACCAACTAATTGTGGTCGGCGCGGCAAACGCGTCGGGGGAGGCTCGCATGGCTGGATTCTTGAGAAGCGGAGCGGGAATCGCCGTACTGGCCCTGGCGGGCTGCGGCGGCGAAGTGTCCAGGGACTTTTCGAGCCTGGAAATAACACCGGAACAGTGGCGCGCCCGCGGCGCGTACTTCGAAACCGCGTACGAACCAGCGTCGGTTGACGGATCGCGTGAGGGGGCGAGCAGCGGGGATCGGACTCGAATCTTTTACGTCGATGAGGGTTCCGGAGAGCCGGTGATTCTGCTGCACGGATTTCCGACTTCGTCGTACGACTGGCGCCTGCTCTGGCCCGCTTTGTTGCCCGGTCGCCGGTTGATCGCGCCCGATTTTCGCGGCTTCGGATATTCCTCGAAGCCGGACGACGACGCCTATACGATCCACGCCCAGGCCGATATGGTCGAGGCCCTGGTCGCCTCCCTGGGCATCCGCGAAGCGCAGTTTATCGTGCACGACTACGGCGTCAGCATTGGCCAGGAGCTGCTGGCCCGTTCTGCCATCGACGGCGCGCCCGCCATTCGCATTCGTTCTATGGTGTTTTTGAACGGCGCGGTATTTGCGGACGAACATCGCCCGCGCTTTATTCAGAAGCTATTATTGAGTCCGCTGGGCGGCGCCGTGAATCGCTTCGTGGGCTACGATAGCTTTGAGGGAAATTTACGAAAGATCCTTGCGAAAAACGAAAACGTCAGCGACGCCGAACTGCGCGCGCACTGGCATCTGCTGGGGTATCCCGACGGTCGGCGAGTCGTTCACCGTTTAATGCATTATGTACCCGATCGCGCGCTGCACGGGGAGCGCTGGTCGCGTGCGCTCTTCGCCGGCGAAACGCCGATTCGGATCGTAAACGGTTCGCTGGACCCGGTGTCCGGCCGGCATGTCGCCGACCGTTACCGGCGCGAAGCGCAGGCCGCAGGCAAATCAGCCGACGTGATCGACTTACAGGATGTCGGCCACTATCCGCAGCTCGAGGATCCAGCGGCTGTTCAGGCGGCGATACTGAACTGGCGCGCCGGCGGTTATTGAGTCAGCGTCCCGGATTATTTCTCGATCAGTTCTTTGATCGCGACTTCGATCTGCGCCAGATCGTTCGACGTCGCCAGTAGTTCGAGCACCGCCGTATCGCCTTCGATCTTTGCGATGTCCGCCAGTAAATCGTCGAGACCGAGCGCGGCGAGCGTGGCCTTCAAGACCGGTACGTCCAGGCTGCTGAACAGAGGAAAGAGTCCGGAAAGAAAAGGCTGGTCAATGGCGTAGCCCGCGGCCGCGGCTTCCGTCGGCATCAGCACGGGAAATTGCAGTCGCGCGAAAAAAACGATCAGGGCGCCGTAGATGGCCGCCTTGGTGAGGGGCGCGCCGCAGAAGACGCAGTGGTCGCCGGTATGAATGAAACGGGTCGAGCATTGATAGCAGCGATGAAGTAGCGGATAACGCGTCTCGTTGCAAATCTTCGGTTCGTCGATCTCGGGGCCGCCGGCTTCGATCGGCTGCAGGTCGTACGTCACGATATTCGTCGACCACTTGTCTGTCGTGTGCGCGTAGTAGGTGCGATCCGCCATGATGCCTTCTCCAGTAACTCGTCGTGAGTATCAGCCGCACCATCGCGCTTTGAATACGAAGGTCAAATGGATCCAGCGATAGCGATCGCCCGGATAACATTTTCTGCCGGAAATCATAAGATTCTTGTTGGTTTTCGTTGCGACTGGTAACATACTGCAGCGGTTTTCGCGCCTGTACGGAATTTTCAACGCCGGATTTTCAATCTGAATCCCGGCCGAAATTGATTGACCAGGCGGAGGCGACCCCGGAAATTATGTACATCTTATGACCTGGCTGCAGAATGTGATGGTGGGACTCCTGTTTTTCGGAGCCCTGTTTATGGTCGGCTTTTTCACGATCGTTTCCCAGAGCGGCCCCTTCGCCACGCGCGGCAATCAGATGCTGCTCTTCTTCGACAATGCGGAAGGCATCAAAGAGGGTTCGCGTGTGACCGTTCTGGGCGTTCCTTCGGGCCTGGTGGATTCGGTCGATCTGGTGTCGGTCGACGAAGCGGACCGGGTGGTCGCGGACGACGACGGCGCCCGGGTCGGACAGCGGGTTGCGATTACCATCGAGCTGCGCAAAGAAGTCGTCTTTTACGAGAATTACGAGGTCGCGATCAAAAACGAATCGCTTCTGTCCGGCAAAGTCATCTCGATCAATCCTGGATCGGCCGCGGCCGGCGCGCGGGGCGTACCCACTCCTGAAATCAAAGTGCTCTCGTTGCCGACCTCGGAGCTCGCCTCGCGCGGACAGACGGCGCTGGACTATTTTATCGAGAACCGCGAAAGCCTCGCCGGCGATACGGCGGAATTGCAGGGAGAATCGGCGGGGGACCCCGTGGCGGGCATCGCCGAATTGATCAGCGAAAACCGCGGAAATGTGCGCGAGACGATCGCCAACGTGCGCGATATCACTCAAAAAATAAACGAAGGCCGCGGAACCCTGGGGCTGCTGGTCAACGACGACGAGCTGCATCGCAACGCCAATACGCTCGTAACCGACGCGCAGACCGTGGTCAAAGAGCTACGCGAAAGCCTGGAAGACACGCGCGAACAGGCGCCGGTTACCAGTTTCGTGCGCGCCGCTCTCACGGCATTTTGAGAGAGCGCTCTCTTCGAAAACACGATGTTAACGAATTGCGAAGAACAGACGCTGCGGACCGGGCATGCTGTTTAATTCCGTAGCGTTCATCGTATTCTTTTTGATCGTTCACCAGGTCTTCTGGCGTATTCCCAACGATTTTCGCAAGTACTGGTTGCTCGTCGCTTCCATCGTCTTTTACGGTTTCTGGAGCATAGCCTTTCTCTTCCATTTTCTCGGAGTCGTATTGATTTCGTACGCTTTCCTGCTCGCGTTGCGTCGTCGCCGAAGCGCCGGGCTTCTGGCGCTGGTTATCGCGCTGCTCGTGGCAAACCTGCTCTTTTTTAAGTATACGAATTCCGTCCTGACTTTAGTCGGCGAAGAACTCGGCGTACCCCTCGCGCTCCTGTGGAAGACCGAGCTCGGTCTGGTTCTGCCTCTGGCGATCAGCTTTTATACGTTTCAGATTATCGCGTTTATCGTGGACTACTGGCGCGGCGAAATCGAAGAGCTGAATTTTTTCAACTTCGCGGTCTTTATTTTATTTTTTCCGCAGCTGATCGCCGGGCCGATTATGCGGCATCACGAATTTCTGGGGCAACTCGATCGTCCGGTCGTGCACGCCGGCGATTTTTCGCGCGGCTGCTATCGCATTATTCTCGGCACAGCGAAGAAGGTTTTGATCGCGGACCAGATCGGCGCGATGATCAATCCCCTCTGGGCGAATCCGGAAAGTCTGGACACCGTCAGCGCCATCGTCGCGGTACTGGGTTTCGTCGCGCAGATCTATTGCGATTTTTCCGGTTATACCGACATGGCGCGCGGCATGGCCCTGCTTCTGGGGTATCGCATTCCGGAGAATTTTTTCGCGCCGTATCTGGCCACGAGCTTTACCGAGCTCTGGCGGCGCTGGCACGTAACGCTCGCCACCTGGCTACGCGACTATCTCTATTTCCCCCTGGGCGGCAGTCGGGTCAGCACCGGGCGCCTGTATCTGAATATCATGATCGTGATGTGCCTGGGCGGTCTGTGGCATGGCAACAGCTACAATTTTTTCTTCTGGGGATTCTGGTCGGGTCTGTGTCTGATCGGCGAGAAGATGTCCGGGATGGACGGGCCCGCCGCCAGCCGCGTGTCGGCGGTGGCTCGCAATCTGGGAGTCATGCTTGCCTGGTGCGTGGGGGCGATCTTCTTTCGCGCGCCGGATCTGAGCACGGTCTTTGCGATCTGGGAGTCGTTCGCCCGGATCGAAGGTTTCGCGCGGGTGATGGGCGAGCAGGAAAAGCTCGTGCTGCAATTTTACGTAATTTCAATTCTGTTTCAGTTTATGCGACGCTATAAAAAACGCTTTGAAGACTACCTGATCCGTTATAGTCCCGTACTGCTGCCGCTGCTCGTGCTCCTGAGCTATTTTATGATCGCCCGGATCGAGAATCCAACGGCGGAATTCTACTATTTCCAGTTTTGATTGCGATATTGAACCACGACTGAGCCAGGACTGAACCAAGATTTTTGCGAGCCCGAATCCTCATGCAAGACAAGCGCCTTCTATTCGTCCCCGTCGCCCTGCTGGCCCTGGTTTTAATCGCGGACAAGATCGCCTTAATCCCGGCCGTTCGCGACGCCGGCCGCCGGGAAGCGACGCCCATGGAAAACGTGGCGATCAACTTAAAGACGCGGCTCAAACAGGAACGCCTGGTCGCGTCGGGGCCGTCTAAAACATATCAGCGCCCGGTGATCTTTCTCGGGTCTTCGCGCAGCGAAATCTTTCAGACTCTGCATCCCGATTCCATCGCCGCGGCGCCCGGCCTGTCTCCCGCGGATCGCACGGCCGTTAGCGCGCTGCGTTACGAAACCCGCGGCATCGTTCGCGCCGCGGATCTCTGGCTGCAGTACGTGATGGCGGACGCCGTTTTCGAAACCGGATTCCAGCCCGCAAGCCTCGTGATCGAAATTTCGCCGGAGATGTTCAATCACAACAACCCGCACGGCGTTCAGAATCGCATGGGAGTGAACGTATTCCCCGCGCGTCTGCTCGCGGATTTATTTCAATGCGGAACGGGGGACGTGCGCCTGGCCACGGGGTTGCGGTTGGCGTTTTTGTCGTACAATTACAATCTGCGGCCGGAGCGGTCTTTGCGCAATATGCTGAACGGCAAAGACTATCTCGAACTCGGCGCGATGGCGCGCATGCTGCTCTGGCAACAGCCGTCGGTGCAGCCGCTTTCGCCGCAGTACGTGGATTATCGCATCGATCGCGTTCCGCCGAAGGTCTACAAAAAGCGCTTCCCCGGTTATACCAGACATCTGGTCGAAAACGATATTTTACGGGACTACGAATTTTCCGAAACCCAGGCGCGGATCCTGAAGCGCTTTATCGAACGTCTGCAATCGAAGAAGATCAACGCGGTCTTCTGGAGTCCGCCCGTGCACCCCGTGCTCGAAACGGCGCGCCGGCTGCGCATCGACTCGCATCGCCCCGAGCGACAGCGGGATATGATCGCTATGATTGAGGCCGCGGGTTTTGCGTACGTGGACGTGCGCCAGGCGGAGCTTCCCTGCCGGTACTGGACCGACGCGAGTCACCTCAGCGATCGTTGCGCGCCGGCCGTCGTGCGTTTCATTCAGCAACGCGCTCCAGGGTTCGGCCTTCCGGGCAGCGTCGACGCTGCGCGCTGAGAGCCTGCGATCAGACGGGTCTGCGATTTACTCCAGGCTTTCGTCGGCGTACGCGTCCACTTCCGGCTGTTGGTCCGCGAGTTCCGGCGGCGGGACCGCGGCAGGTTGTTCGTATTCGGGAGCCCGGACGGCGTACGATTCGGCGGAGCGCTCGCAGGCCGTCGCTTCGACAGTGCTTGTGGAATTTAAGACGCAGTCGACCTGCGCTCGATTCAATTCGCTCGTGCAATGATTCAGCATCGCACGTTTGGCGCCTTCGGTTTTCAGGCCGGCCAGCGCGCCCGGCTGACCGTCGCGTTCCTGAACCGTGAGAGTATGCCGATAGTAGCGGCCGCACAACGCGGTGTCGGGCTTTGAATTACAGGCGGCGGTCGCGCTCAGGACGCCCATCGCGAGCGCCGCCAGCCCCGCCTGTTTAGAAAATAAATCGATACGCATACGGGGTGCAGGGAATTTGCCGCGATGGATCACGGCAACCAGAAAGACAGGCCGCGCCTGCTCATCGTCGGCGCCTTCGCACCGGAAATCGACGAGCTGTCGAAAATGTCGAGCGCCGCGAGCTCACCGAAAAAGGACGACCCGGCAAGCCCGACGGCGGCGCAAGCATCGCGACGCCCGTACGATTTCGAAGTACTCGAGGCGGGCATCGGCAGCGTGGCCGCAGCCGTCAGCGTTCAGGCCCGGCTGCTGGATCGCGACCGGCCGCCGATCGACGAAGTGCTCTTTCTCGGATCGGCGGGAGCCTACGATGCTGAGGTGCCGGTCGGCCCCGGGCGATTCGGCTTCAGCACCGAATTTTGCAAACGCGATCTGGCCGTGCTGGAAGCTCGGGCGCATGCCCCTGCGGAGACGGGGGCCGCGATTCGCGCTAAGGCAGGCGATGCGATGACCGCTATCCGCGCCGGTTTTGACGGCGACGTTTTGCGCGAGGGAATCTGCAATTCGACCGACTCCGTGAGCCTGGTCGCGATAGACCTGAAGGCCGCCGGCCGCGGTTTCGAATGCGATTTTGAAAATCTGGAATGCTTCGGCGTCGCTTTCGTCTGCCGCAGCCTGGGCCTGCCTTTCGCCGCGCTGCTGGCTCTGACGAATACCGTCGGTCCCGGCGGTTCCGAACAGTGGCGGGAAAACTATCGCGCCATGTCGCTGGAATTGCAGGCGTCCGTCCGCCGCTCGCTACTTTAGAAAGCCCCCGACTTTTTTTGTGAAAAACCGAAGTCGCGATGTGGGCGAGCGGACATAAGATCCGCGCGTAAAGCTACACAATTTTACGTTATTTGCCCATCGACTTTTAATTCAGAGGGAAGCCGAGACGATATTTTGAGCGAGTCAGACAGGAGCGGGGATGTCGTCGCAAATTACACGATTTCGCATCAAATTGACAGTTGCGGTTTATAAAGACAAGAAGCTGGTATATCGAAATGATATGCTGGTTCCGACGGTGTATCAACGCCGATCGGAATCGCGCGCGCACATAAAAAAGGAAATTAAAGAGCGCCTGCGAAATTCTAATTTCTTTATCTCTCCGCGAGTGGATTTCGATCTGGTGCGCTACACCCAGGAAGCGAGCTGCAATACCTATTTGCGCTATCGCATCGTAGAAGAAGAAGCCGCCCGCAGCGCCCCTGTCGCTTCCGCGCCGGTGCGCGTTAGCAGCGGAGAGCGCAGAGTTTCCGACTCGCATTCCGAAGTCACCGGCTCCGGTCCTATACCGGAAGCGGCCGGCGAAGAATAGTCGTGGGATAGTCCGGGCGGAAATGCTTGACCGGCCCATGGGCCCGGGTCAGGCATGAGATCGTGGATCAGACCGCCGAGCTCGAAGCCCACCAGCGCGCCTATTTACAGATCTTTCGCGCGATTCTGAAAAAGAAGAACGCCACGCCCGACCAGGCGAAGGCCGTGCTCGGCAAACTCCAGCAATACGTCGCCGCACGCATCAAAGCGCCGGACGATTTCCTCGATCATATTCCGAATTTCGCGAAGGGCCTGGCGGTGCGGCCGGAAGCGCTGAGCGCATTCATCGGCAGCAACCTTCTGCCGGCCCTTGAAAACGTTAAAAAGCAGATGCGGGAAGCGGAGGCCGAAGCGTCCGGCGCTCAGCAAAGCGGCGCCGGGCCGGCCGTCTCCGACGCGGAAGTCGCTCATTCGGTGATGAAAGAGCTGGAACGCGAAGTCGGAACGATCGTAGCCGATCAGCAGCGCTTCTCTGGCGAGGACATGGGCTATCTGCGGCTGGTATCGTTAAACGGCGGGCAGGACGTGCCTTCAACATCTCTGCGCGAAGCCATGGGACTTTCGGCCGCGCCGGAAAACGCGCCGCCCGCCGCCGGCTCTGCCGCCCCGGGGCCGGCGGCCGCATCCGGTGCGCAGCCGGTTACCGGGAAGCCGGCGGCGGGAGGTGGAGCGCCTGCCGCGCCCGCGCCGGTTATGCTTCAGGAAACTTCGGTCATCGCGGAGATTCTGGAGCAGTTCGGCGACGAGCTGACGGTCACCGGTCCGCTGCATGTGCCGGCCTTTCCCAGCGGATCCGGTGCGGCCGCCCCCGCCGCACCCGGCGGATCCGGAGGCACGGCTGCCGCGTCCGCGACAGCTTCCGCTTCTGCGTCTGCGGGCACCTCTGGCGGAGCAGGCGCCGCGACGCCGGGCGGCGCCCCGGCCGCAGCGCCGATGGCGGCCGAGCAAGAGCCGTCATTGATCGCGGAGATTCTGGAGCAGTTCGGCGATGAGCTGACCGTGACCGGTCCGCTGGTCCTGCGTCCGGAGGCTGGCGGTCCGGCCGGCGGGCCCGGGGCCGGCGTTGCGCCTGCGGCGGGCGGCGCTGGCCTGCCAGGCGTATCTACGAACGCCGGGGCCGGGATGGAATCGGTAGCCGTCGCGCCGGTAGAGTTGCCGGAAGTGGCTCTGAGCTTTCAGCAGTATATGGACGTGGTGCGCAAGCTTCAGGAATTTCAGACCAGCGGCAATCAGGCCGGCTATCGCGAATGGCTATCCGGAGAGGCGGGCGACGGCGGAAAAGCCGTGGTCGGGCTGCGTAATGTGGATGCCCGGGTGAAGCGCGGCGATTCCGTGAACTGGTCGCAGGAATACGAAAAGATCGCCGGGCATATGCATCTGGGAGCGGGGCAGATTGAGAATTTGCACGAGCGCATCGTCCGCTTCCAGAAACTGCAACAACTGTTGAATCAATTTATCGCCAGCGTGAAAACGAAGGAACCTCCCCTCGTGGCGGCCGTGAAGAAGATCTGGCCCCAGGTCCGTCTGCTGTTCAATGAAGAGTGGGAGGCCGAAGCCATGATGTCGCGGCTGAAGATCCCGCTATTGCAGATTATGGATCCCGCATTGAAGTCGCAGGTCCAGTCGCTGATGTTGCCTCTATTGAAGAAGGCCGAAAGCCTCGCAAAAGCCTCTTGACCGGGGGCATGCTCCCGAAACAACAGTCAAACTCGCCGGATTTCGGACTCCGTGTACCGGATGTTCGAAATATTCTGATCGAGCCAACGCCCTCTTAGCTCAGTTGGTAGAGCGCATCCATGGTAAGGATGAGGTCACCAGTTCAAGCCTGGTAGAGGGCTCAGGTCCGTTTCGTTCCCTGGAGATACAGCGAACGGGACGCCGGAACGTCAGGGCGCATGCGCTCGCAACGTTCCGGAGTTCCCGGATCACCGGGCGGCGGACCGAAGCAAAGAAACAGAAAGGCCGGTAGTATAATGGTTAGTATAGGGGTCTCCAAAACCCTTGATGAGAGTTCGATTCTCTCCCGGCCTGCTTCGCTGCGCATTCTCGACGGGCGCGCACGCGGGCATCATCAGGTAATGGCAGGGTTATGCTGAAATTTTTAAAAGAAAGTCGCGAAGAGCTGAAAAAGGTCGTCTGGCCCAGCCGCGAGGAAGTTCTGAACTCCACCATCGTCGTTCTGGCTGCGACGGCGATCATCTCTATGTTTTTATTTCTTGTGGATAACACCTTTGAAGGCCTCTTTGATACTCTCATTGAGCTCGGAACCGGTGCCCGCGGCGGATCCTGAAGTTGGGGGCGAAGCTGAGTATGGCTCTTAAGTGGTACGTGATTCGGACCTACTCCGGACACGAAAATAAGGTCAAAACGAACATCGAAAAGATGATTCAGAATCGCGGCCTGGAAGGCCGGATCGGCCAGGTGAATATTCCGACGATCAAAGTCGCCGAAATGAAAAACGGCAAGAAGCGCGTCGTCGAGAAGAAGTTCATGCCCGGTTACATCATGGCCGAAATGGCGATGGACGACGAGCTGCAGTATATGATCGCGCGGCTGCCGTCGGTGGCGGGTTTCGTCGGTTCTCCGGAACCCGAACCGCTTTCCGAGGACGAAGTGCGGAACCTGCTGCAGGGTGAATCCCCCGTGGACGACGGTGAACCGGAAGCGGCGACCCATATTCTGTTCCAGGTCGGCGAACGCGTGAAGATCGTAGACGGTCCCTTCGCGAATTTCACCGGCGTGGTGGACGAGATTCTGCCGGACAAAGGCAAGCTGCGGGTCAAAGTCGAGATCTTCGGTCAGGCGACCCCGGTCGAGCTGGATTATCTGCAGGTCGCCTCTAACGTAGGATAAGGTGAGGCGACTCGCGGAGTTGCCTCCAATGTTGGGTAGATTATGGTGAGGCAACTCAGGGAGTTGCCACGGATGGCACTGATTGCACGGATTTTCCCTTTGGTTTGAGTGGGATCTCGAATTCGAGTATATTGCTGAGTTGGTGACTGGCGGCGATGCCTGAAAACGTGCATTGGTCGGCGGCCCTCTGACGGTTCAGTAACCCATCCGTGAAATCCGTGGCCTTTTCATCCGGCGGAAGCTCTGTGGCTTACAAATCGGGGCGCGAATCCGTGGCCTCTCCCAGGATTTGGGCCAGCTGAAAAAAATTCGGGAAAAATTTCGGCGGCAAATGAAAAAAAACTGCGATTCTGACCTTGAGAATCGAAAAATAGTTCCCAATACGCCCGCTTTTTAAGACATGCCTCTAATCCCCTTTTGTAAGGCCGAATATTTGGGCCGGCACGGGGCGCAGGGAGCGGTGTCGCAGGATTTGAGGCGGTGGTTTTCGCCGGGATCCTCAAGCGCAAAGATAGAAACAGACACCGGAAAAGCTCAGTTTTATGGCTCAGAAAAAGGTAGTAACGCAGATTAAACTTCAGGTGGAAGCGGGCAAAGCAAACCCCGCACCGCCGGTCGGTCCCGCGCTTGGTCAGCACGGACTGAATATCATGGAGTTCTGCAAGCAATTCAACGAAAAGACCAAAGGTCAAATCGGCATCAAACTGCCGGTCGTGATCACGGTTTACAGCGATCGCAGTTTTACATTTATTACGAAGTCTCCGCCCGCGCCGCTTCTGATTCTCAAGGAGCTCGGCATCAAAGGCGGATCGTCCGTTCCCAATAAAAACTACGTGGGCAAGATCACGCGCAAGCAGCTGGAAAGCATCGCCGAGATCAAAAAAGAAGACTTAAACAGCTATGATATGGACGCCGCGGTGAAGATTCTCGCCGGAACCTGTCGTTCGATGGGCGTCGAGGTGGAAGGATGAAGCACGGCAAGAAGTATCGCCAGGTGGCCGAAAAGGTCGATCCTGAGAAAGCGTACAGCCCGGCTGAAGCCGCGGCTCTGATGAAAGAGCTGAGCTACTCGAAATTCGACGGAGCCGTCGAAGCTCACGCCAAGATCTCTTATAAATCCATGCAGAACGTTCGCGGCATCGTCAGTCTGCCTCACGGCACCGGCAAAGAAGTCCGCGTTCTGGTATTCGCCAAAGAAGACCGTCACGCCGAAGCCAAAGAAGCCGGCGCGGATTTCGTGGGCGGCGCCGAGCTGGTCGAAAAGATCCAGAAAGAAAACTGGACCGATTTCGATGCGTGTGTGGCCACCCCGGATATGATGAAAGACGTCGGTCGTCTGGGTCCCGTCCTCGGTCGTAAGGGTCTGATGCCCAAGCCGAAGGCCGGCACGGTGACCACGGATATTACGACGGCCATCAAGAATCTGAAAGCCGGTCAAATGGAATACCGTCCCGACAAGACCAGCGTCGTTCACGTGCGGATCGGCAAGGTTTCGTTCGAGCCGCAGAAGATCGAAGACAATCTGCGGTCCTTCTATCAATCCATTATGCGGGACAAACCCGCCGATGCGAAGGGCGAATTCGTAAAATCGTATTATATCGCTCCGACCATGGGGCCGGGCGTAAAGATCAATATGCGCGCTCTCGTCTGAGTGGATAAAGCGAAGTCAAGTCAGAGAAAATTGAGAGGCTGCGCCGTTGCGGCGGCGAAGCGAAATCACGAATTAGTAATCAGAACTGAATAGATAACCGAATCGTATCGGGGAGTTGGTACAGTGCCCGCGCCTTCTAAAGTAAAGCAATTATCAGAAATTAAAAGCATGCTCGACGAGCGTGCGAATTTTGTCGTGACGACCTACAGCGGTCTGACCGTCGACGAGATCGGCGATCTGCGCGGCCAGGTGCGCGCCAAAGGCGCTCGCTTCCGCGTCGTCAAGAATCGCCTCTTTCAGCGGGCTCTGAACGACAACGAAGCCTACGCGGAACTGAGCGAAAAGATGGCCGACGTTCTGAAGGGGCCGGTCGCGGTCGCTTTCGTCGACGAAGACTACCCGGTGATCTCGAAGCTGCTGGTAGACTACGCCAAGAAGCAGGACAAAGTCGAAATCAAGTCCGGCTTCATGGACGGCGAATTCCTGAAGAAGCAGGACGTCGAGGCGATTGCGAATCTGCCGAGTCGCGAAGAGCTGCTGGCCATCATCGGTCGCGGCCTGAATACGCCGGCCACGAAAATCGCCACGGGAATCAATCAGATTCTGTCGGGTCTGGCGCGGGGCATCAAGGCCGTCGGCGAAAAGAACGGCTGAGCATCGAAGTTGTAGAATGATAACAGGAACTGTCCGCGCGCGAGCGTGGGTGGAACCGCAACGAACTTTTATTAACGACTACTGTCGGGAAAGATACAGGGAGTATAACTAAATGGCTGTGGATCTGGACAATCTACTTGATCAAATCGGCGGACTCACGCTGACCGAAGCTGCTGATCTCGTTAAGAAAATGGAAGATAAATTCGGTATCTCCACTGCGGCGCCTGTGGCTGTCGCTGGTGCGGTTGCCGGTGGCGGCGGCGGCGACGCTGGCGGAGACGACGACAAAACCTTCAACGTCGTTCTGAAGAGCTTCGGCGAGAAGAAAATCGACGTCATCAAAGCGGTTCGCGAAGCTACCGGTCTGGGCCTGAAAGAGGCGAAAGACATGGTAGAGAAAGGCGGCCAGGCTGTAAAAGAAGGCCTCGAAAAGGCCGCTGCCGACGAACTCAAAGGCAAGCTGGAAGCTGCCGGCGCGCAGGTCGAACTGACGCCCGCTTGATTTCGGCGAAGAAAATTTTCGGGTCGGCTCTTTATAGGAGTCGACCGTGACGTATTATCTCCCTGACGTCGGGTCCCGGAAGGGGCGCGGCGATGCCGGGAGATAATACGTTTTGTGCTCTGGTTTTAATTTGCGCGGCAGGTCGAATGGTTCGGCCGAAAACGTGGCTTCGATTCCGGGCGGCTCGCTTGAAGGGCACCGGCGTGAATAACGATATTCGAAGTCCGTGACGCCGCGCCGGCGGGCAGGGAGTCGACCACACTTGCCGGTCTCGCGCCGTGGGACTGCGTATGAACGCGCGACTGGCGAGATGCAAGACGGATCTCCGGATCCACCGTGTCGCTCACTATCGGTCTGCGGAAATCGCGGAATGAACCGCGCTCCGCTGTTTTTTCTATAGTTTTTCAGGTTGTTGTTTTCGGAGATCTCGCGCTATGCCCACCCAGGAAAAGTCCTTACGGAAAATCGTCAATCTCGGCAAAATCACGAATATCGATTTGATTCCCGATCTGATTGATATTCAGTTCAAATCCTATGAATGGTTTTTGCAGCGCGATTTGACGGCCGCCAAACGCAAAAATCAAGGCCTCGATTCGGTCTTTCGTGATACCTACCCCATCGAAAGCCCCAACGAGGACATGGTTCTCGAATTCGTTTCGTACAGCTTCGGCGAGCCGAAGTGGGACGTGCTCGAATGTAAAAATCGCGGCGTTACTTACTCCTATCCGCTGAAGGCCGTCATTCGCCTGATCAACAAGCACACCGGCGAAGTTCGCGAGCAGACCGTCTATATGGGCGATCTGCCCATGATGACCGAGCAGGGCACTTTCATTATTAACGGCGCCGAGCGCGTCGTCGTTTCCCAGCTGCACCGCAGTCCCGGTATCTTCTTCTTCTACGACGCCGAGAAGCGCATCTATTCCGCGCGGGTGATTCCCTATCGCGGCTCCTGGCTGGAGCTGGAGATGGATACCAAAGGCATTCTCGTCGCCCGCATCGATCGCAAAAAGAAATTCCCCGCGACTCTGCTGATTAAAGCGATGGGCGCGAACACCAACGAAGAAGTGCTGCGGCTCTTCTATGAAACCGAGACCGCCCGCGTCGCCGGCGCCACCGGTCGCGAGCTGAAAAAAGCCATCGGCCGCCGTTTGGCCGCCGACGTGCTGAACCCCGAATCGGAAGAACTGCTGATGTCCGCCGGGGAGAAGATCAACGAAGACAACATCGACATCTTAAAAGAGACTAAAGTCAAGTCGATCGATCTGTTGGTGTTCCCGGTCGGCAAAGACGACGTTACAATCATCAACTGTCTGGAAAAAGACAACGCCGAGAGCCACGAAAACGCGCTGCAGAAATTCCACGCGATCATGCGTCCGGGCGAGCCGTTCAACGTGGACAACGCGAAGGCCGAATTGCAGCGCCTGTTCTTCTCCGAGAAAAGCTACGATCTCGGAGCGGTCGGCCGCTACAAGATCAACAACAAGTTCCGTTATCACAATCCGAAGTCGTTTTCCGACGTCGACACCCGCGCGCTGCGCGGCGAAGATATCGTCGAGACTCTGCGTTATTTCGTAAATCTGGTGAACGAAGTCGACGAGTACCACTTCGACGACATCGATCATCTCGGCAATCGCCGCGTGCGCAGCGTCGGCGAACTCCTGATGAACCAGCTGAAGGTCGGCTTTTCGCGCATGGAGCGCGTCGTGCGCGAGCGTATGACCGTCCAGGATATCGACGTAATCACGCCCCAGGCATTGATTTCGATCAAACCGATCATGGCCGTCATCAACGAATTCTTCGGTTCCAGCCAGCTCTCGCAGTTCATGGATCAGACCAACCCGCTGTCGGAGCTCACGCACAAGCGCCGCCTGAACGCCCTCGGGCCGGGCGGTCTGTCGCGCGAACGGGCGGGCTTCGAAGTGCGCGACGTTCACTACAGTCACTATGGTCGGATGTGTCCGATTGAAACCCCGGAAGGCCCGAATATCGGCCTCATCGTTTCGATGTCCACGTTCTGCCAGGTGAACGAATACGGCTTTCTCGAAACCCCGTATCGCAAAGTCGGCAAAGGCAAAGTCGCCAACGACGTCGAATACCTGACCGCCGACATCGAAGAGCATTATAATATCGCTCAGGCCAATGCGCCGCTGACCGACACGAACACCTTCAAGAACAAGATGATTTCGTGCCGCCGTCGTTCGGACTATCCGCTGTGCGGACCGGAAGAAGTGCAGTACATGGACATGGCGCCCATGCAGGTCGTGAGTGTCTCGACCGCGCTGATTCCCTTTCTCGAGCACGATGACGCGAACCGCGCGCTCATGGGTTCCAATATGCAGCGCCAGGCCGTTCCACTGCTGATCGACGAGGAGCCCTATGTCGGCACCGGTATGGAATCGCGTGCCGCTTACGATTCGCGCACCTGCGTGGTATCCCGCGAAGACGGGGTGGTCGTCGGTCTCGACGCCGACAAGATTCTGGTCGGCAGCGGCCCGAACGCCAAAGAGCCGACCGAATACCGTCTGATTAAATTCAAACGTTCGAACCAGGGGACCTGGGTGAACCAGACTCCGATCGCTCGTTTCTATCGCGCGCCCTATGACGGCAAGATCACCAAAGTGAACGCCGAAATCATGGAGCTGACCGGCGAAAAAGACGGCGAAGAGCGCGTCGAAACCTTCGATATGAAAGGCGCCGACTATCAGATGGAAGCCTTCGTGAAATCCGGCGCGACCGTCAAATACGGCGATAGTCTGGCCGGCCAGAAGGTCTTTCAGGAGAAGCGCGACAAACACGGTCTGCTCAGCCGCCGCGGCACCATTCTCGCCGACGGACCGGCGGTCGACCACGGTCGGCTGGCGCTCGGCAAGAACGTGCTGGTCGCGTTTATGCCCTGGGAAGGCTACAACTTCGAAGACGCGATCCTGATGAGCGAACGCATCGTCAAAGACGACGTCTTCTCTTCCGTACATATTGAAGAATACGAAATCCAGGCCCGGGAAACCAAGCTCGGCCAGGAGACCATCACCCGCGATATTCCGAACCTGAGCGATAAGGCCTTCCGCGATCTCGACGAGACCGGGGTCGTACGCATCGGCGCGGAAGTGCGGGCCGGCGATATTCTGGTCGGTATGGTTACGCCGAAAGGCGAAGCGGACCTGACCCCGGAATACAAACTGCTGCACTCGATCTTCGGCGAGAAAGCCAAAGAGGTGCGCGATACCTCTCTGCGTATGCCGAACGGCACCGAAGGCATCGTCATCGATGTGAAGCAGTACAGCCGTGAAGAAGGCGACGAGCTGCCCGCGGGCGTCGAGTCGCTGGTGAAAGTCTACGTCGCGAAAAAGCGCAAGCTGCAGGTCGGCGATAAGATGGCCGGCCGCCACGGGAACAAAGGGGTCGTCGCGCGCATTATGGCGCAAGAGGACATGCCCTTCATGGAAGACGGCACGCCGATCGACGTCGTGCTGAATCCGCTGGGCGTTCCGTCGCGGATGAATATCGGCCAGATCCTCGAAACCCAGCTGGGTTTCGCGGGCCACAAGCTGAATATCGCGTTCGAGACGCCGGTCTTCGACGGCGCGACCGAAGCGGACATCGAATCGTACTTAACCGAAGCCGGGCTGCCGTCGGATTGCAAATTCCAGTTGTATGACGGCCGCAGCGGCGAACCTTTCGAAGGCAAGGTCTTCGCGGGTCATATCTATCTCCTGAAGCTGGCCCACCTGGTCGACGACAAGATTCACGCGCGTTCGACCGGACCGTACTCGCTCGTTACGCAGCAGCCCCTGGGCGGCAAGGCGCAGTTCGGCGGCCAGCGTCTGGGTGAGATGGAAGTGTGGGCATTGGAGGCCTATGGGGCCTCCCATACCCTGCAGGAGCTGCTGACCGTCAAGTCGGACGACATGCTCGGCCGCGCTCGCATCTACGAAGCGATCGTGAAAGGCATCCATTCGATCAAACCGGGCATTCCCGAATCTTTCAACGTATTGATGCAGGAACTGCGCGGACTGGCGCTGGATGTGGCGCTGTACGACACGCGCGGCGAACGTCTGGAGCTCACCGACCTGGAAGACGAACTGAGCCGCGGCGGACGCCGCAACAAGATCAAGCTCGAAACGATCGAGCGTATCATCTGATACGCTCGTTAAAACAACGCATTATCTGATCAAGAGTCCCGAGAATACTAGAGGAACGGCAAAGCATGGCGAACAAAATCTATACCGACTTTGAAGCAATTGGCATTCAGCTGGCGTCCCCGGATCGCATTCGCGAGTGGTCCTACGGCGAAGTCAAGAAACCGGAAACCATCAACTACCGGACTCTGCGCCCGGAGCGCGACGGTCTGTTCTGCGAACGCATCTTCGGCACGACCAAAGACTGGGAATGCTACTGCGGTAAATTCAAATCGATCCGCTATAAGGGTGTGATCTGCGATCGCTGCGGCGTCGAAGTGACTCACTCGAAAGTCCGCCGCGAACGCATGGGCCACGTAGAGCTTGCTTCACCCGTAGCGCATATCTGGTACTATCGCAGCGTTCCGAGCCGCATGGGTCTGCTGCTCAACCTGACGATCAACCAGCTCAAAAGCATTCTGTATTTCGAAAAGTACGTGATCATCGACCCGGCCGAGTCCGGTCGCGAGCATGGCGAGCTGATCGACGAAGACGAGTATCACGAATTCTTAGATGAATACGGCGACAAGTTTGTGGCGATGATCGGCGGTGACGCGGTTAAAGAACTGCTGGGCCGCATCGACATCGACGCCGAAAGCCGCGCGATTCGCCTGAAGATTCAGGAAAAAGTCAAGATCTCGGATCGCCGCATTCTGAAACGTCTGGAAGTTCTGGAAGCCCTGAAAGAATCGGGCAACCGTCCCGACTGGATGATGCTCGACGTCATTCCCGTCATTCCGCCGGAACTGCGCCCGATGGTTCAGCTGGAGGGCGGTCGTTTCGCTACTTCCGATCTCAACGACCTCTATCGTCGTTGCATCAACCGCAACAACCGCCTGAAGCGTTTGCTCGCGCTCAAAGCGCCCGAAATTATCGTGCGCAACGAAAAGCGTATGCTTCAAGAGGCGGTCGACGCGCTCTTCGACAACAGTCGTCGCAAGCGTTCCGTGAAAGGCAAGGGCAACCGTCCGCTGAAGTCTTTGTCGGATATGCTCAAAGGTAAGACCGGTCGTTTCCGTCAGAACCTGCTCGGAAAACGGGTCGACTACTCCGGTCGTTCGGTCATCGTTATCGGCCCCGAGCTCAAGCTGCATCAAATGGGCCTGCCCAAGAAGATGGCTCTCGAGCTGTTCAAGCCTTTTATCATGAAGCGCCTGGTCGATCTGGAACTCGCGCCGAATATCAAATCCGCGAAAAAGAAGGTCGAAGCCGAAGAAAAAGAAGTCTTCGAAGCGCTCGACGAAGTTATCAAAGAACATCCGGTCATGCTGAACCGGGCGCCGACCCTGCACCGTCTGGGCATCCAGGCCTTTTTGCCGACCCTGGTCGAAGGCAAGGCGATCAAGCTGCATCCGCTGGTCTGCCACGCTTTTAATGCCGACTTCGACGGCGACCAGATGGCTATTCACGTTCCCCTTTCGCCGAAGGCGCAGCTGGAAGCGTGGATGTTGATGCTTTCTCCGCACAACTTGCTGAACCCGGCGAACGGTTCGCCGATCGTCGGCCCGACCCAGGATATGGTCCTCGGGATCTATATGCTGACTTCGCATATGGAAGACGGCGTCGGCGAAGGCAAATCCTTCGGCGATACGGACGAAATCCAGTACGCGGTCGACGTGAACGCGGTCGGTCTGCGTTCGAAGGTCTCCGTACTGCGCCAGGGCAAGCTGATCCAGACCACTCCGGGCCGCATGCTGTTTAACAACATCATGCCCGAAGGTTATACCTTCGTGAACCATGGCATCACCGAAAAAGAGATGAACAAGATCATCGCTGACGTGTACGATCGCTTCGGTTCCGGCGCGACCGTGCAGATGCTCGACGATATGAAAGAGCTGGGTTTTCGCTACGCGACCCGTTTCGCGCCCTCGATCGCCATCTCGGATATTCGCGTATCGCCGAAGAAAAAGGAATTCATCGAAGCCGCCAATAAGCAAATCGGCGAGGTCACGAAGGCCCACAAATCCGGCGTCATCACCAACGACGAACGCCAGAAGAAAGTCATCGAAGTCTGGACGCGGACGAACGAATCGATCACCGAGTCGATGTTCGCCGAACTGGAAAAAGATCAGAACGGATTCAATCCCATCTATATTATGGCGGTCTCGGGAGCGCGCGGTTCGAAGCAGCAGATTCGTCAGCTCGCGGGTATGCGCGGTCTGATGGCCCGTCCTTCCGGCGAGATCATCGAACTCGCGATTCGCTCCAACTTCCGCGAAGGTCTGGGCGTTCTCGAATTCTTTATCTCGACTCACGGCGCCCGTAAGGGTCTTGCCGATACGGCGCTGAAAACCGCCGACGCGGGTTATCTGACCCGCCGTCTGGTCGACATCAGCCAGGACATGATCATCACCGAGCAGGACTGCGGTACTTCCGACGGGGTGCACATGACCGCGGTTCGCGAAGGCGATAAGGTGATCATCAATCTCGGCGATCGCGTATTTGGACGGGTGCTCGCCGACGCGGTCAACGATCCGGTCTCCGGCGAAGAGATCATGCCGGTCGGAACGATGATCGACAAAGAGCAGGCCGGACGCCTCAACAGTCTCGGCATCGAAACCGTTAAGATTCGTTCGCCCCTCAACTGCAAGACCCGTCACGGCATTTGCGGCCAGTGTTACGGCATGGACCTGGCGCGCCTGAAGATGGTCGAGCTCGGCGAAGCGGCCGGCATTATCGCCGCGCAGTCGATCGGCCAGCCGGGAACCCAGCTGACCATGCGGACCTTTCACGTGGGCGGGGTCGCCACCAATGTTCAGGTCAAAGAGAATACTCATAAACTCCCGTACGAAGCGCTGATTGAAACCATCAGCGGCCAGCGGGTTACGAACAAGGCCGGCGAAATCGTTTTCGTTTCGCGCGGTTCCATCGTGGTAAGTCGCATCGGTATGAACTTAGAGGTCGACAAGATGACCAATATGCGGGTCGAGCACGGCCAGCAGCTGGTCCCCGGCGAGATCGTCGCCAGCGGCTACGACGGCAAAGAGAAGCAGTTGACCTCGGAGCAATCGGGGACGGTGCGCATCGACGGGAATTCTTTCATGATTCTCGAAGATACGATGACCATCCCGATCAAAGTCGGCTCGACCTTGCTGACCGAAGAAGGCGCCATCACGAAAAAGAATGAAGACCTGGCGCGATTCGACCCCTTCAACGACGTGATCGTGGCGGAAGCCGCGGGAACGGTGAAGCTGCAGGACGTCGCCGAAGGCAAGAACCTCAAGAAAGACGAAGAGGGCGCCCTGCGGATCTCCGAATACAAGCGCGAGAAGCTGCAGCCCCGCCTCTATATCGGCAGCCAGGAGTATCACCTGCCCCTCGGTTCGATCCTGCTGGCGACCGAAGGCCAGAAAGTCGAAGCCGCGGATATCCTGCTGAAAATCAGCTCCGCGACCGAGAAAACCCGGGATATCACCGGCGGTCTGCCGCGGGTTGAGGAGCTCTTCGAAGCGCGCCGTCCGAAGGACGCGTCGACTCTGGCGGAAATCGAAGGCCGTATCGAAGACAACAACGAGGTCGTAAAAGAAAAACGTATTATCTACATCGTGCCCGAATCGGCCGAAGAGGATCGGGTCAAAGTCGCCATTCCGGTCGGCAAGCGCATGCGCGTACGCGCCGGCGATTTCGTGAAAGCGGGCGACCAGCTAGACGAAGGCACGCTCGACCCGCACGATATCCTGCGCATCCAGGGTCTGCAGGCGCTGCATGAATTCCTGATCCACGAGATCCAGGAAGTCTATCGCCTGCAGGGTGTAATGATCAACGAGAAGCACATCGAGATCATCGTACGCCAGATGCTGCGCAAGATCGAAGTGTCGGATCCGGGCGATACGAGCTTCGTCGCGCATCAGCAGGTCGATCGTTTCATCTTCGCCGATGAAAACGAACGCGTTGAAAACGAAGGCGGTGTGCCGGCGGAATCGCGCCAGATTCTGCTGGGGATCACCCGCGCTTCGCTGAATACGGAATCCTTTATCTCGGCGGCGTCCTTCCAGGAAACCACGAAGGTCCTGACCGACGCGGCTATTAAGGGAAAACGAGATCCTCTGCTGGGTTTGAAGGAGAACGTGATCATCGGTCACCTGATCCCGGCCGGCACGGGTTTGAAGCACTACCGCGACATCGAGATCTTCAACGAAGAATACGGCGACATCCAGCGCAGCGAAAAAGAGCGTCTGGAAGCGGCAGCACAGGAACTCTTCGCGTCGCGCGCACCCGGCGAAGGCGGAGCACCCCCCGCGCCCCCGGAGTTTTGATATAAGCAATTGCGGCTCATAGGCCGCAATTGCGAGCGTCGGCCGCAGGCCGACACAGACAGCACCGCGTTAGCGGTGCGAGGGTCCGCCGCTTGATTTTTTGCCACGGATGACACTGATGGCACGGATGTTTTTTAGGTGGGCCGGTCTGCAGTATTCGTGGAGCGGCTTTGTTTTGCTCAAGTCAAAGCCAGACCAGATCTTCATCCGTGAAATCTGTGTCATCCGTGGCCAATGATTATGTCTCGCGCAATCGCTTGCGCCTGCAACCCGGCACCGGCGAAGCAAAAAACTCTCTGAAAGCCGTCCAAACGGCCGTTTTATCGATATTTGCTTGCTTGCTGAAGCGGTACCGAAAAACAGGTCATGCACCGTCGAATCGGCGGGGCATACAGGAAAACCCGGTTCGACCCGGACGCCTTGCGGCGACTGGAGCAGGCGAATCAGGGCTGTTTAGATGCCGACCAATACTGGTTCTCCACAGGATGGGGGGCTAAGTTGGAACGCACTTCCAGACAGATGACAGGAATTCCGACCTTTGCGTCGCGTTGCTCTGCAGTGCGCGGGTTGGTGAAGCCCATCACTGAGTGATCGGTTTCAAAAGGCTGGCGCAGTCCGGTGCGATCGGATTGGGCCGGTTTTGGTGCGCTCCGCTGGTATCGTCAATCGATGCCGCGAGGGACGTTAGAAAACGAAATATATTTGAGAATACAGGCCGCCAGAGCACGGAAGATTCCGTTCCCGTAGGCGGCCAGGCTGAACCAGCACAGGGAGTATTAAGTTGCCTACTATTAGCCAGTTGATCCGCCACGGCCGCGAGAAGCAAATCACGAAGACCAAATCTCCGGCTCTGAACTCCAGCCCCCAGCGGCGGGGAGTCTGCACTCGCGTAATGACCTTCACTCCGAAGAAGCCGAATTCGGCTCTGCGGAAAGTTGCGCGGGTTCGCCTGACCACGGGCATCGAAGTTACGGCCTATATCGGCGGAGAAGGCCATAACCTGCAGGAGCACAACGTTGTGCTCGTGCGCGGCGGCCGGGTTAAGGATTTGCCGGGTGTGCGCTATCATATCATTCGCGGCGCGCTCGATACTCTCGGCGTCGAGAAGAAGCGCCAGGCGCGCTCCAAATACGGCTCCAAGCGGCCCAAAGCGTAATATGGAGCTGAGGATTCGGCTTTAAGACGAATCCGAAGTTAAGTTATAGGAATTATTAAGAGGTATTATCGATGTCGCGAAGAAGTGGAAGAGTCCAGCGCCGTGAAATTGCGCCGGATCCGGTTTATAACGACACTCTCGTTTCCAGTTTTATCAACTATCTCATGCGGGATGGAAAGAAGTCGGTCGCGGAGAAGATTTTCTACGACGCGATGGATCAAATCAAGAAGAAGACCGAGCAAGAAGGCGTGGAAGTCTTTCGCGAGGCCATTCAGAAGGTCCAGCCGCATTTAGAGGTTCGCTCGCGTCGCGTGGGCGGTGTTACCTATCAGGTGCCCGTCGACGTTCGTCCCGAGCGCATGCAGGCGCTGGCCATTCGCTGGTTGGTTTCCTATTCCCGCGATCGTAAAGAGCACAGTATGTCGAGCCGCCTCGCGAACGAGCTGATGGACGCCCAAAAAGGTCAGGGCGGCGCGGTTAAAAAACGCGACGATACACGCCGCATGGCCGACGCGAACAAGGCTTTCAGTCACTATCGCTGGTGAGCAAAGCGGGAGCTTAAAGCGAACGCAGCGAAAACAGGGCGCAGTTTCGAACTGGCTTTGCATCAATCGAAGACGATATTTCAGAAGTAGAACATGGCACGCAGTATATCACTAGAGCACACCCGGAACATCGGGATCATGGCGCACATCGACGCCGGTAAGACCACCACCACGGAACGGATCCTGTATTATACCGGCCGGACCTACAAAATCGGCGAAGTCCACGAGGGCGGCGCCGAGATGGACTGGATGGAGCAGGAAAAGGAGCGGGGGATTACGATTACCTCCGCGGCCACCACGACCTTCTGGTCCGGCGGCGACGGCGATCGCGAAAAGCATCGGGTCAATATCATCGACACCCCCGGCCACGTGGACTTCACCGTGGAAGTGGAGCGCTCGCTGCGCGTTCTCGACGGCGCGGTCGCCGTCTACGACGGCGTTGCGGGCGTTGAGCCGCAAACCGAAACCGTCTGGCGTCAGGCCGATACCTACGGCGTTCCCCGGATTTGTTTTATTAATAAGATGGACCGGATGGGCGCGGACTTCTTCTTCTCGCACGGCTCGATCGTCGAGCGTCTGGGCGCGAACGCGGTCCCGATTCAGCTGCCCATTGGCGCGGAAGCGGAATTCGAAGGCGTCATCGATCTGGTCGAAAATCGCGAGATCGTATGGACCGGCGAAGAGCTCGGCGCAAAATTCGAATACCGCGAGATCCGCGACGATCTGAAAGCGCAGGCGGAAGAGTGGCGCACGAAGCTGGTCGAAAGCGCCGCCGAATGCGATGACGCACTGCTTGAGAAATACCTGGAAGAGGGCGAGCTGACGACCGAAGAGCTGAAAAGCGCGATTCGCAGCGGCACGCTCTCGATGAAAATCTTCCCCGTTCTGTGTGGAACGGCGTTCAAGAACAAAGGCGTTCAGCCGCTGCTGGACGCGGTACTGGATTATCTGCCGGGCCCGCTCGACGTTCCCGCGATCAAAGGCACCGACGTCGACGATCCGGAAAAAGAAATGGAGCGCAAGGCGGACGACAAAGAGCCTTTCGCGGCTCTGGCCTTCAAGGTTATGTCCGACCCCTTCGTCGGTAAGTTGACCTATTTCCGTGTTTATTCCGGCGTCCTGAAAAAGGGTTCGTACGTATATAACTCGACCAAAGGCAAAAAAGAACGCGTTGGTCGCATTCTGCAGATGCACGCGAACGATCGCGAAGAGATCGACGAAGTGCTCGCGGGCGATATCGCGGCTGCGGTCGGCCTGAAAGACACGACCACGGGCGATACGCTGTGCGCCGAAGACCAGCAGGTCATTCTGGAAAGCATGAACTTCCCGGAGCCGGTGATCGATCTGGCGATCGAGCCGCTGACCAAAGCCGACCAGGAAAAGCTGGGCACGGCTCTGGCGCGTCTCTCAGACGAAGACCCGACCTTCCGGGTGAAGTCCGACCACGAAACCGGTCAGACCATCATTTCCGGTATGGGCGAGCTGCACCTCGAAATCATCGTGGATCGCCTGAAGCGCGAATTCAAAGTCGAAGCGAACGTCGGTAAACCGCAGGTGGCCTATCGCGAAACGATTCGCCAGGCGATCGAAGCCGAAGGGAAATACATCAAGCAGACCGGTGGTCGCGGCCAGTACGGTCACGCCATGCTGCGCATCGCTCCGAACGAAGCGGGCGGCGGCTATGAATTCAAAAACGCGACCGTGGGCGGCTCGCTTCCGCGGGAATACATCCCGGCGGTCGATCGTGGTTGCCAGGAAGCGATGCTGAACGGCGTCGTCGCCGGTTATCCGATGGTCGACGTGAAAGTCGAAGTCTACGACGGATCGTATCACGACGTCGACTCGAACGAGATGGCGTTTAAGATCGCCGGATCGATGGCGTTCCGGGACGGCTGTAAAAAGGCCCGTCCGGTTCTCCTGGAGCCGGTGATGTCCGTCGAAGTGGTTACGCCGGAAGATTATATGGGCGACGTGGTCGGCGACCTGAACCGTCGTCGCGGCCGCATTGGCTCGATGGAGCCCCGCGGCAACGCGCGCGTGGTTTCGGCCGAGGTGCCTCTGGCGGAAATGTTCGGTTATGCAACCGACCTGCGCAGCTCGACTCAGGGTCGCGCCGCGTATACCATGCAGTTCAAGCATTACGAAGAAGTGCCGGCGAGTATCGCCAGCGAGGTGGTGGCCAAGGCCGCAGTTTAAGCGGTCCGGCTGCTTTTTGGGCGGGCGGTTGTCATCGCTGGCGGCCGCTCGAAAAGAGTCGATCTACGTTTTTGCGGCGCTCCGGCAACCCTCCGGAAGCGCTCTGAGCGTAAAGAGGTGGACGCAGAGGCGAGTTTTGAGGACTTGGTTATTCCTTCTGCCCGCACTGAAATCGACACAGTATTCATTAAATTTGGGTAATTTTTAATAACAACCGAGGTATCTGGAGATGGCTAAGGAGAAATTCGACAGGAGTAAGCCGCACGTAAACGTGGGAACGATCGGTCACGTCGACCACGGGAAAACCACGCTGACAGCTGCGATTACTACCACTCTCGCGGCAGCGAAAGGCGGCTCAAATAAGGCCGTCAAATACGATGAAATCGATAACGCCCCTGAAGAGCGGGAACGCGGTATTACCATCGCGACCTCTCACCAGGAATATGAAACGGATAGCCGTCACTACGCACACGTTGACTGTCCCGGTCACGCTGACTATGTGAAGAACATGATCACCGGCGCGGCCCAGATGGACGCGGGTATCCTCGTTGTTTCCGCCGTAGACGGAGCTATGCCCCAGACTCGTGAGCACATCCTGCTCGCCCGTCAGGTCGGCGTTCCCTACCTGGTGGTTTTCCTCAATAAAGTCGACGCGATCAAAGAAGACGAGCGCGAAGAAATGGTCGAGCTGGTCGCGGAAGAAGTTCGCGAGCTGCTCGTGAAGTACGACTTCCCGGCCGAGACTCCTTTCGTCAGCGGTTCCGCTCTGAAAGCTCTCGAGGGCGATAGCTCTGAAGTCGGCCAGGCTGCGGTCATCAAGCTGATGGAGACTCTGGACAGCTATGTTCCCGAGCCCCAGCGCGATACCGATAAAGACTTCCTGATGCCGGTCGAGGACGTTTTCTCGATCACCGGTCGTGGCACTGTTGCTACCGGTCGTGTAGAGCAGGGCGTTCTGAATGTGAACGACGAAGTCGAAATCGTTGGTATCAAAGAAACCACGAAGACCGTCGTTACCGGTATCGAAATGTTCCGCAAGCTGCTCGATGACGCTCGCGCGGGCGATAACATCGGCGCGCTGCTGCGTGGCGTTAAGAAGGAAGACATCGAGCGGGGTCAGGTTCTGGCCAAGCCGGGTTCGATCAAGCCGCACAGCAAATTCAAAGCGGAAGTTTATGTTCTCACGAAAGACGAAGGTGGCCGTCACACGCCGTTCTTCGACAAGTATCGTCCGCAGTTCTATTTCAGAACTACCGACGTTACTGGCACCATCGCTCTGCCGGAAGGCACCGAGATGGTTATGCCGGGCGACAACATCGCCATGGACGTTGAGCTGATCACCCCGATTGCTATGCACAAGGGTCTGAAGTTCTCCATCCGTGAAGGTGGTCGTACCGTTGGTTCCGGCGTCGTCGCCGATATCGTTGAATAAGCCGGTCAGGCTTCAGGGAATTGTAGAGGCTCAGAAATAGAATGGCCCAGAGAATTAGAGTTAAACTCAAGGCATTCGATCACCACCTGATCGATCGATCTGCCCAGGAAATCGTCGCCACCGCTCGTCGGACCGGCGCCGAGATCTCGGGGCCGATTCCTCTGCCGACCCGGATTGAAAAATTCACCGTGCTCCGTTCGGTGCACGTGAATAAGAAGTCCCGGGAGCAATTCGAAGTGCGCACGCACAAACGTCTGATCGATATCATGAACACGAATCCCGACACGGTGGACGCGCTGATGAAGCTGCAGCTGCCGGCCGGCGTGAGCGTCGATATCAAGAGCTAAACGATAAGAATCTATGCGCTTTCCCTGTCGGACGCGGTCCGGAAGGGAAAGCCTGCAATCATACAATAGTAGAAGAAACATGGCGAAGGGAATAATCGCAAAGAAACTCGGGATGACCCGCATCTTCAATGATGAGGGCTTATCCGTACCCGTTACTGTTCTGCAGGCGGGCCCCTGCCGCGTGCTCCAGGTGAAAACTCCGGAGCGCGACAGCTACAGCGCCGTGCAGTTGGGGTTCAATCCCGTTCGTCCGGTCCTGGTGAGCAAAGCCGAGCGCGGACATCAGAAAGGGGTCGAGAAACCCTATCGCTTGCTGCGCGAATTCCGCGACGCCGGCGATTACGAAGTCGGTCAGGAAGTGAAAGCGGACGTCTTCGAAAAGGGCGAAACCGTAAAGATTACGGGCGTCTCGAAAGGTAAAGGCTTTCAGGGAGCGATCAAGCGCCACGGCTTCGGCGGCGGTCGCGCGACTCACGGTTCTGGTTTTCACCGGGCGCCGGGTTCGCTGAACGCGTCGGCGTACCCCTCGCGGGTCTTCAAAGGCAAGAAGCTGCCCGGTCACATGGGCGCGCGCAAGGTCACCACGACTCATCTGAACATCGAGCTGGTGGATGCGCAGGAAAATCTGATATTTATTAAGGGCGCCGTCCCCGGGCCGCGCACCGGTTTTGTTCGAATCGAGGCGATGTGAGCCTGAGGCGTTAGCCGATAGGCGAAGTTGATTTAGACAGATAGTCTCACCTGGATCGAACTGCTAATAGAGTTATTATGAAAGCGACCAAATACGACAGCAACGGCAAGAAGTCCGGCGAAACCGAACTGCCCGCCGCATTGTTCGGCGAAACCTTCAGCAAGGCCGCCATCCACGCGGTGATTCGCGCCGAGAACGCGAATCGTCGCCAGGGCACTCACAAAGTAAAAGGCCGCAGCGAAGTTTCCGGCGGCGGTAAAAAGCCCTGGAAACAAAAAGGCACCGGTAACGCCCGTCAGGGTTCGATTCGCGCCTCCCAGTGGCGCGGCGGTGGAACGGTCTTCGGGCCGACCCCGCGCAGCTATCGCATCGATCTGCCCGAAAAGATTCGCAAATCTGGCATTCGTTCGATCTTCTCGAGCAAAGCCAAAGACGGTGCCGTCAGCGTAATCGCCGACGTAACGGCTTCGGATTACAGCACGAAGGCCGCGCACGATATTTTTAAGAACATGGGAATGGCGAAGCAGTCTGTAGTGCTCGTAGTCGGCGGCGCCGACGAGAAGCTCAAGAAGTCCTTCGCGAATATTCCGAATATTCAGCTGCTGAGCGCCGAGCGCCTGACCGCCCCGGAGCTCTATTACGCGGCGCAGCTGGTGATTTCCGAGAAGACTCTGGAAGATCTGGCGGCTCGCTATCAAAAAGTTTCACGCCGCAGTGAGGTAGCCTGATGGATCTGCACGACGTAATTATCGCCCCGATCATCACCGAGAAGACCGAGACGCTGAAGAGCCCCCGGGCGGACGGTAATGTTCAGCGTTATACTTTCAAAGTGGCGCGAAACGCGAATAAAGAGAATATCAAGCAGGCTCTGCACAAGATCTTCAAAGTGAACGCCGTGAAGGTGAACACGATGATCGTGCCCGGCAAGTACAAGCGCTTCCGTCAGGATCGTATTAAAATGCCGTCCTGGAAGAAGGCGATCGTAACCCTGGCCGCGGGTCAGAGCATCGATCTGGTTCAGAATCCGTAATTTCGAAGAGCTGAATACAAGACCGACGCAAAGATCGAGCATAGATCCCTTTCGATAAAACTGAAATCGTAAACAAGACCATGGCAATTAAGAAATTCAAACCGTATACAAGCACATCGCGCTTCAAGACCGTTCTCGATTTCAGCGGGCTCGATAAAGACGCGCCGCCGAAGACGCTGATTGAAACCGTCAAGTACAAGGCCGGTCGCAACAACGCGGGCCGGATTACCATGTGGCAGCGCGGCGGTCGCCATAAGCGGAAATACCGCACGATCGACTTCAAGCGTAACAAGACCGGCGTTCCCGGCACGGTTTCCGCGATTCATTACGATCCGAACCGCTCTTGCTTCATCGCACTCATCAAATACGCGGACGGCGACTATCGTTATATTCTCCAGCCGGAAGGCCTGGCGAAGGGCGCGGAAGTCATGGCCGGACCCGAGGCGGGTATCAAGCCGGGCAACGCACTTCCTCTGGAAAATATTCCGGTGGGCACCATGGTGCACAACATCGAAATGCAGCCGGGTCGCGGCGGTCAGATGGTTCGTTCGGCGGGCGCGTTCGCGACCATCGCCGGTATCGACGGCGAGTACATCATCTTGAAGCTGCCCAGCGGTGAAACCCGCAAGATCCGCCGGACCTGCTATGCGACGGTCGGCGCGGTCGGCAATCGCGAGCACAACCAGGTGAAGATCGGTAAAGCCGGTCGGAAGCGCTGGATGGGTAAGCGGCCCAACGTTCGCGGCGTTGTTATGAACCCCGTCGATCACCCCTTGGGTGGTGGCGAAGGCAAGAGCTCCGGCGGCCGCCATCCGGTCAGCCCCTGGGGTCAGCCGGCGCGCGGTTACAAGACCCGCAAAAAGAACAAGCCGAGCGATCGTTTTATCGTTCAGCGCCGGATCAACAAGCGGATCGGTCGCTGATTATAGAGTATAGCGAGCGACAGGCAGTTATAGTAGAAGAGACAGGAAATTATGGCACGTTCAGTAAAAAAGGGACCGTATATCGCCGATCACCTCATGGCGAAGATCACGAAGATGAACAGCGAGAACAATCGCAAGCCGTTCAAGACCTGGTCGCGTCGTTCCACCATTTTTCCCGAGATGATCGGGCACACGGCGATGGTGCACAACGGCAACAAATTCGTCCCGGTTTATATCAACGAAAACATGGTCGGTCACAAACTGGGTGAATTCGCTCCCACGCGGACCTACCGCGGGCATTCCAGCCTGGACAAGAAAAAGAAATAAGGCGATCGCTGAAGCAAGCAGTCGCAGAGCATTATTCTCAAAGTTAAGAACGGAACGAATACGATGGAAAGTAAGGCAACAGTCCGGTTTCTCCTGGTCAGCCCCCGCAAAGTGCGTCTGGTGGCCGACGAGCTCCGGGGTTTCAGCTATTCAGAAGCGGTCGATATGCTGCGCTTCACTCCGCGCAAAGCCGCGGGATTTCTGGAGAAGCTGTTGAAGTCGGCGCGGGCGAACGCCGCCCAGGCGAACGAGAGCGTGAAAGACGAAGATCTCTATGTTAAGAAGCTCTACGTCGACGCCGGCCCGACCCTCAAGCGGTGGCGCGCACGGGCTCGCGGCCGCGGCATGCGCATTCTCAAGCCGACCAGCCACATCACCGTCGTATTGAGCGACGACAAATAAGCGGAGTTATAGTAATTATATGGGTCAAAAAGTCAGTCCGGTAGGTCTTCGTCTCGGAATCACTCGTTCCTGGGATTCCATCTGGTACGCGGGCAGCGATTATAAGACGCTCCTGCACGAAGATATCATGATTCGCAAGCAGATCAACCAGCGCTTCAAGCGCGCGGGTATCGTGCGGATCGTGGTGGAGCGGTTCCCCGAAAAGATTAACATCAATATTCACACGGTTCGTCCGGGCGTCATCATCGGTCAGAAAGGCGCGAGCATCGAGGCCCTGAAGGCCGATCTGAAGAAGAAGGTTTCCAAGCCTCTGAGCATTTCGATCGTCGAAGTCAAGAAGCCGGAAACGGTCGCGCAGATCATCGCGGACAGCATCGCGCAGCAACTTGAGCAGCGTATGCCGTTTCGCCGCGTCATGAAGCAGCAGTTGCGCGGCGCTATGCGCGGCGGCATCGAAGGCGTGAAGATCGCCGTCGCCGGTCGTTTGAACGGCGCGGACATGGCCCGCGCGGAATCTTACAAAGACGGCCGGGTCCCGCTGCACACCCTGCGCGCGAAAGTCGAATACGCGTTCAGCGCGGCGAAGACCACTTTCGGTATGATCGGCGTGAAGGTCTGGACCTATCACGGCGACCTGCTGCCCGGTCTGGAAAAGGAAGAAGAGGATCAATACGCGGTTCGTCGTCGGACGGGCTGATCGCCGGGACTCTCCGCGAACGGAATACGAAGAATACGATCTTCTTTCGAGAACAGTTTTAGGAATTTAATATGTTATCGCCCAAACGTGTCAAATATCGCAAGCGGCAGCGCGGTCGTCTCAAAGGTACGGCTCAGCGCGGCGCGGCTGTATCTTTCGGCGAATTCGGCCTCAAAGCGACCACCGGCGGTTATCTGACCGCGCGTCAGATCGAAGCCGCTCGTCGGGCGATGACCCGTCGCGTAAAGCGGGGCGGTAAAATGTGGATCCGGATCTTCCCGGATGTCCCGGTGACGAAGAAGCCGGCGGAAACCCGGATGGGTAGCGGTAAAGGCTCCCCGGAATACTGGGTCGCCAAGATTCGCCCCGGCCGCGTGCTCTTCGAAATGAGCGGCGTCGACGAAGCTCTGGCGCGCGAAGCATTCAAGCTGGCGGCGTTCAAGCTGCCGATTCGCACGGTATTCGTGCGCAAAGAGGTCGTATAAGCAATGGCTGCGAATATTCACGAAATGACCGACGAAGAGCTGAACAAGCAGCTCGATAGCGCGCGTAAAGAACTGCTCGATCTGCGCTTCAGCTACGCGACGGCGCGCTCGCTGCAGAGCCCGGCGCGGGTCGGCCAGCTGCGGAAAACGATCGCTCGCTGTCTGACGGTTCAGACCGCGCGCAAAAAAGGCCTGACGATCACCGGTAAGGGCGGCCCTAAAAAGGAAGCGAAGAAAGCCTGAACGGGGCGGCTGACAGAATATAAGCCGCCTGCATTTGGCGATCAAGGTACGTTATTATGGCTCAGAAAGAAAGAAGCAAGAATCTCAAGTTCATTCAGGGACGCGTGGTTTCAGATAAGCTGAACAAGACCCGCATTATCCTGGTAGAGAGTACGTTTGCGCACCCCCTCTTTAAGAAGATGGTTCGCCGCTCTGTGAAAATTAAAGTGCACGACGAAAAGAACGAAGCAAAAGCCGGTGATCTGGTTCAGGCCATTGAAACCCGTCCGCTGTCCGCTCAGAAGCGTCATCGCCTGCACAAAGTACTGGAGCGCTCGCAATGATTCAGGTAGAAACATTTCTCGACGTCGCCGACAACACCGGCGCCCGCCGCGTACAGTGCATTAAGGTGCTGGGCGGCACCCGTCGCCGTTACGCGACCGTAGGCGATATTATCGTCGTCGCGGTCAAAGACGCGGTTCCGGCCTACGGCCTCAAAGACGGCACCGGTAAAAAGGTCCACGGCAAGGCCGTGCAAAAAGCGGTTGTCGTTCGCACTCGCAAAGAGATTCGCCGGGCGGACGGTTCCTATATTCGCTTCGACGATAACGCCTGCGCGATCATCGACGAGAAGATGAACCCCCGCGGAACGCGGATTTTCGGGCCGGTGGCCCGCGAGCTGCGCGATCGCAAATTTATGAAGATCGTATCCCTCGCTCCCGAGGTGCTTTAATTATGGCCGGACAAACACAAAAACAAGCCATGCAGTCCGTCGAGACTGCGAAACACTCGCGCGTAAAGCTGAAGACCGGCGACGAAGTGGTCGTTATCGCGGGTCGCGAAAAAGGCAAACGCGGCGAAATCATGTTTATCGACAAGCCGCGCCAGCGGGTCGTCGTGCAGGGCGTGAACAAGATCAAACGTTTCCAGCGTCCGACTCAGGAAAACCCGCAGGGCGGCGTGATCGAAATCGAGCAGGGCCTGCATATTTCGAATGTTATGTACTACGACGGCAAGTCCAAGCAGGGCAAGCGTCTGGGTTACAAAATCGACGGCGATACCAAGAGCCGTGCGATGCGCATGCCGAAAGGCGAGCTGAAAGAGATCAAAGAGAAGGGCGATAAGTAACGGCTTATGAGCGTATTGATGGAAAAATACAAAGGGCAGATCGTCGGGGCTCTCAAAGAAGAGTTCTCCTATTCGTCGATCATGCAGGTTCCGCGCCTTGAAAAGATCGTTCTGAACGTGGGTATGGGCGACGCTTCCGCGAATCCGAAGGGACTGGAAGTGGCTCTCGAAGAGCTGGCGACTATTACCGGTCAGCGTCCGGTCAAAACCATCGCGCGCAAGTCGATCGCCGGCTTCAAACTGCGCGAAGGCATGCCGATGGGCGCCCGGGTCACTCTGCGCGGCAAGCGTATGTTCGAATTTCTCGAGCGTCTCGTGAATGTAGCGCTCCCCCGGGTTCGCGACTTCAAAGGCCTGAACCCCAACGGTTTCGACGGCCGCGGCAATTATAACATGGGAATCAAAGAACAAATCGTATTCCCCGAGATCGACGTGGATAAGGTCGATAGCTATCACGGTATGAATATTACCATGGTATCGACTGCGAACACCGACGACGAAGCCCGCTCGCTTTTCACGAAGCTGGGACTGCCCTTTCGTAAAGCGAAGGGCAAAGAGTAAGACTACAGGCACTACCAATGGCGAAAAAATCACTCATTGAAAAACACAAGCGCAAGCCGCAGTTTAAGGTCCGCAATTACAATCGCTGTCCGCTTTGCGGCCGCCCCCGGGCCTATATGCGTCGCTTCGACATGTGTCGGATTTGTTTCCGGCAACTCGCTGGCGGCGGTCAGGTCCCTGGAGTGGTCAAGAGTTCCTGGTGAGCCCGGCGGCTGCCTCGCGATTCTGAAGGCGATTCGCGCGAGCGAAATTATACCAACACTGAAGTAAACATTATGACGATGAAATCTGGAAACAACGGAGCGGTAATTGTATGAGTCTATCCGATCCTATTGCAGATATGTTAACCCGGATCCGTAACGCGTCCCGCGCCGGCCATCCGCAGGTGACATTTCCCGCTTCCAAGCTGAAAGTAGCGATCCTCGACATCCTCAAGGGTGAAGGCTTTATCGCGGAATACAGCTCGAAGTCCGAGAAACGTATCTCCGATATTGAAGTGAAATTAAAATACAGCGGCAAAACTCCGGTGATCAAGCAGCTGGAGCGGGTTTCGCGCCCCGGTCGCCGTTTCTATACGAACGCGGGCGAGCTGAAGCCGGTCCGCAATAACATGGGTATCGCGATCGTGTCCACGTCCCAGGGCGTAATGACCGGGCGCAAAGCCAAGAAGCTGAACATCGGCGGCGAGGTACTCTGTCGGGTCTGGTGATCCGGCGCGCGCCGTATATAGCGAATCCGATCAGGCCGGGAGGCCCGGGTTTCGCGGCTAAGGATTGAATTTATGTCACGAGTTGGAAAAGCCCCGATTACCGTTCCGGGCGGCGTTGACTTAAACGTCGCGGGGGAAATTGTTAAGGTCAAGGGTCCCCTGGGCGAACTGACGGCGCCGTTGCCGAAAGGCATCACCCTTGAAAACGAAAACGGCCAGGCCTCTCTGAAGCTCGTCGACGAGAACGGCCGCCTGAAGGCGATGTTCGGTACTTCGCGAGCGCTGCTTGCGAATTGCATTGAAGGCGTGAGCAAAGGCTGGAGCAAGCGACTGGAGCTCCTGGGCGTCGGTTATCGCGCGCAGCTGAAAGGTTCCGAGCTGGTTTTCTCGCTGGGATATTCGCACGAAGTGCGCTATCCGCTGCCCGCCGACGTAAAGGCGCAGGTTACCGATCAGACCAAGATCGATTTGAACAGCATCGATAAGCAGAAGCTGGGTCAGGTTGCCGCCGAAATTCGCGCGCTGCGTCCGCCGGAACCCTACAAAGGCAAAGGCGTCCGCTACAGCGACGAGAACGTGCGCCGCAAGGCCGGTAAAGCGGGCAAGGCCGGCAAGAAGTAAGTAAAACGAATCATTTCGAGTAATATACGATGAACCGATTGGAAACAAAACGCAAGCGCATCACCCGCCGGGTTACGCGGGTTCGCTACGCGATCAAACCGAAGACCCCCCGGCCGAGGCTGGTGATCAATCGGACGAACCGCTATCTCGCGGTTCAGATCGTCGACGATCTCACGGGCAAGACCCTGTGCGCGGCCGCGACGAACGAAAAGTCCTTCGCGAAGAAAGGCAAAAACAAAGAGGCCGCGGCGGCCCTCGGCGAGCTGATCGCGAGCCGCGCGGCTGAGAAAGGCGTGAAGCAGGTCGTTCTCGATCGTCGGGGCAATCTGTATCACGGAAAAGTCGCGGCGTTCGCGGACGCGGCTCGCGAGAAAGGTCTGGAGTTTTAATAAATGTTACAACCGCAAGCTGAATTCGAGAAAGAGCTGGTCGAGAAGGTCGTCCGGATTAACCGCGTTTCGAAAGTCGTAAAAGGCGGCCGGCGTTTCTCTTTCAACGCGCTGGCAGTCGTCGGCGACGGCAAAACCCAGGTCGGTATCGGCCTTGGCAAAGCGAACGAAGTGCCTGACGCCATTCGCAAAGGCATCGAAACCGCTCGCCGCAATATGGTGACCGTGCATCTGACTCGAAATAACACCCTGCCGCATGAAGTTATCGGCGCATTTAAGTCGACCCGCGTCATGCTTCGTCCCGCGACTCAGGGAACGGGGATTATCGCCGGTGAGGCCGTTCGTGCGGTCGTCGAGCAGGCGGGCATTCACGACGTTCTCAGCAAGGTCGTCGGTTCGAAGAACGTGATCAATGTGGTTCGCGCGACTATGGACGCTCTGACTCAACTGGAAACGCCGGTCATTTCGGCCCGCAAACGGAATATTACCCTGACTCAGCTCTTCGGCAACGATCTCTGAGATCGCCGGACGAAGAAGCTATCTTTAGAAACGAGAAAATCTCATGAGTGAAGCAACCGTAAAAGTTACTCAGATTAAAAGCGCCATCGGCCGTCTGCCGAAGCATCGCGCCACTCTGCGTGCGCTGGGGCTGCGTAAAATGGGCGCGGTTCGCGAGCACAAGATGACGCCGGTCGTCAAAGGCATGCTGAAGCAGGTCGAATACCTGGTGAAGGTCGAGCCCAAATAGATAAAGCCCAGAGGCAAAACCGGAAGCACGGCGTCCAGAATCCAGACAAACGCAAATACGAAATTAAAAACATATTCCACTCTAAACATCACGTGATGCGAATTCTCAAGCGCTCCCGCAGTGAGCGCGGACCAGAATTCGAAGAGTTTCGAGTCCCACAAGCTTCGCACAGCGAATCGAAGGGGCGACTGAACGAGAGACGAAATCATGAGCCAGCCCAAAAAGAATAACGATAACAAATCCTCCGAGAATCTGAATCTCGCTTCGCTGCAATCCGAAAAGAAACGCAGCAAACCCGAGCGCGGCGCGCCGTTCGCGCAAATCGCTCCCCCCGCAGGCAGCACCAAAGAGCGCCGTCGCGTGGGGCGCGGCCGTTCGACCGGTATCGGTAAGACCAGTGGTAAGGGCCACAAAGGTCAGAAAGCCCGCGCGGGTTATTCGCATACCCCCGGTTTCGAAGGCGGTCAGATGCCGCTCCATCGCCGGGTGCCGAAGCGCGGTTTCACGAATTATACGCGCGTCACTTTCCAGGAAGTGAACCTGTATCGACTGGAGAAGGCCGGTGTGTCCGGTGAGGCGACTCCCGCGGTGCTCTTCGAAAAAGGCCTGATTCGCGATCCGATGGGCCGCATTAAGGTGCTCGGCACCGGAGAAATCAAAAACAAAATTCAGATTTCCGCGGACGCGTTCTCCGCGAGCGCGAAACAGAAGATCGAAGCGGCGGGCGGAAGCTGTACTGTACGCGATCGCAAAGCCGAGAAAAAGGCGGCGCAGGCTGCTAAGAAAGAAGCGAGTAAAAAGGACGACGCGAAATAATTTCGCCTCCCCATCGACTCGTCGCTGACCTGGTTTCTTCTATAAAAGACTGACTATGAGTGCAATCATCAACATTTTCCGAATTCCGGAGCTCCGGGCGAAAGTCCTCTTCACTCTGGGTATGCTGATCCTGTATCGATTCGGGATCTTCGTAACTATTCCCGGCGTGGATCCGGTCGCCGTGAATTTCGCGCGTCCGGAAGGGCAGTCCTTTCTCGACGTCGTGAACGTATTCTCCGGCGGCGCGCTCTTTCAGCTGTCGGTTTTTTCCCTGGGGATCATGCCCTATATCTCCGCTTCGATTATCATGAACCTGCTGACGGTCGTGATTCCGCCCCTGGCGCGTCTGCAGCGCGAAGGCGAAGAAGGCCGCAAAAAGATCAACCAGTACACCCGTTACGGAACCATCGTGCTGTGTTCGATTCAGGCCTATTTCATTCTCTTAAACGCGATCCAGACCACTGACCGTCGCGGCCAGCCGCTGGTGAGCGAAGATGTGACTCCGTTCTGGTTTTTCGCCATCGGAATTCTGACGATCACCACCGGTACGATCCTTTTGATGTGGATCGGCGAGCAGATCACCGAGCGCGGAATCGGCAACGGCGTGTCGCTGATCATCTTCGCGGGCATTATCGCGCAGCTGCCGGCCATGCTCTGGAAGATGACGAAAAACGAAAACGTCGACTTCTTCATCATCATCATTCTTCTCATCGTCTTCGTGATCCTGATCGCCCTGACGGTCGTGCTCTCGACCGGGGTGCGAAAGGTGCCATTGCAATACGGCAAGAAGATGCAGGGCCGCCGCATGGTCCAGGCCCGCAGTCAGAGCATTCCCTTTAAACTAAACAGCGCGAACGTGATGCCGATTATCTTCGCGTCTTCGTTGTTGCTGTTCCCGCAAACCGTTCTGGGCGTCCTCGGTCAGGACGGCGGCGGACAGAACTGGATCGGCTGGCAGATCATGTACGAATGGTTGAACCCGTTCGCGCCGACCTGGTACAAACAGATTCCGTATTATACAATTTACACCGCGCTGATCATCTTCTTCGCCTATTTCTATACGGCGATTCAGATCAATCCGCAGGAGCTCGCCGAAAACCTGAAGAAATACGGCGGCTTCGTTCCCGGCATTCGTCCCGGTTCGCACACTCGCGAATACATCGAGTTCGTGTTGAACCGCATTACGCTGCCCGGCGCGATTTTCCTGGCGGGTCTGGCGCTGGCTCCCTACTTCCTGATCAACATGCTCAACCTGCAGGAGAACCAGAATATTCAGGGTCTCGCTTATACCTTCGGCGGCACTTCGCTGCTGATTATCGTGGGCGTGGGTCTCGATACCCTCAAGCAGGTGGAATCGCAGTTGTTGATGCGCAACTACGAAGGTTTCATGAAAAAGGGCCGCATCAAAGGACGGAGCTGATATGAGACTGTTGTTTATGGGCCCCCCGGGCGCCGGTAAAGGCACCCAGGCTACGATCATCTGCAAAGAGCATTCGATTCCGCAGATCTCGACGGGCGAGATTCTGCGAGCCGCCGTAAAAAACGGCACCGAAATGGGCAAGAAGGCCAGTGAGTATATGAACGCCGGCGGTCTGGTTCCGGACGAAGTCGTAATCGGTATCGTGCGCGATCGTATTCAGGAAGCGGACGCACAAAACGGCTATATTCTGGACGGATTTCCGCGCACCATCGAGCAGGCGGACGCTCTGGGCAAGATGCTGGAAGGTATGGGCCAGAAGCTGGATGTGGCTCTGAATCTGGACGTTCCGGACGAAGAGCTGGTGAAGCGCCTGCTGGATCGTGCTCAGAAAGACGGCCGGCCGGATGATACCGAGCCCGTGATTAAGAGCCGCCTGAAGACGTACAACGATCAAACCGCACCGTTGATCGCGTATTATGAAAAGCAGGGCATTCTGCAGCCGATCGACGGCCTCGGTTCGATGGATGCGATTACCGAACGGATTCGGAAGGTGCTCTCGAAAGGGTGAAGATCTAATTGAGACAGAGTGTCAATTCGGCCGATCAACGGACGTTCGACGTTTAACCTGAATGACGAATGCACCCGGGTCGAAAAACATGGTAATTTTAGGCGAAGATAGGGAAGCGAGGTACTGTGGCTAAAGAAGAAGCAATTGAGGTGGAAGGAACGGTGATCGAACCGCTGCCCAACGCCATGTTCCGGGTGGAACTTGAGAACGGCCACAAAGTCCTCGCTCATATTTCCGGCAAGATGCGCATGCACTATATTCGGATTCTGCCGGGTGATAAAGTCGTCGTAGAGCTTTCGCCCTACGATCTGACGCGCGGACGCATCACCTATCGCAAGAAATAAAAGATAAGCGTCCGGAATTAGAAATTATACGACGGCGCCAGCGGCGGCCGGATGAAAGAATCGGAATCAAATCGGTTTATATAAAATGAAAGTTCGAGTATCAGTAAAAAAGATCTGCTCCAATTGCAGAGTAATTCGACGGAAGGGCACCGTGCGCGTGATTTGCACGAACCCGCGTCACAAACAACGGCAGGGATAATCAGACATGGCGCGTATTTCCGGAGTAGAACTCCCTAACGACAAGCGGGTGATCATTGGTCTCACCTATATTTTCGGCATCGGCCGCACCACTTCCGGCAAGATCCTCAATAAAGCCGGCGTGGATGAAAGCATTCGCTGCAAGGATCTGGAAGAAAGCCAGGTCAGCGCGATTCGCAAGATCATTGCCGACGAGCACCGGGTGGAAGGGGATCTGCGCACTGAAGTTCAGCTGAACATCAAGCGCCTCATGGACATCGGCTCCTATCGCGGCATTCGTCATCGCCAGAGTCTGCCCTGTCGCGGACAGCGCACGCGGACGAACTCGCGCACGCGCAAAGGACGTCGCCGGACCGTGGCCGGTAAAAAGAAGGCGCCTCGTTAATTCCGGGCCGCGAAAATCGCTAATTATCTAAAATCCCAGAGAAAAAACAATGGCTCAGGCTCCCAAAAAGAAAGAAAAGCGTAACGTTCCCAAAGGGAAAGTTTATATTCAGGCTTCGTTCAACAATACGATCATCACCTTCACCGACGTGAACGGAAACGTGGTTTCGTGGTCTTCCGCGGGTCACATGAATTTCCGCGGCTCTCGAAAGTCGACTCCCTACGCGGCGCAGATCGCTGCGCGGGATGCGGCCGAGAAGGCGCGCGATTCCGGAATGCGCGAAGTCGATGTGATGGTGAAAGGCCCGGGCATCGGCCGCGAATCCGCGATTCGCGCCATCGCTAACGAAGGCATCGCCGTTCGGACGATCAAAGATATTTCGCCGCTGCCGCACAACGGTTGCCGGCCGCGTAAGCGCCGTCGCGTTTAAGACACAATTCGCGCGGGTCGTTTTGGCCCGCGGACGAACGTTCTAATCAAGATTTTTTATCACTATCAGGAGTACTGAGTTGTCACCAAAATACCTGCTTCGCGGTCTGAAACGCCCCCGCCAGATCGAATTCGCACAAGACGCGGAACAAGCCGGCTACGGTCGCTTTACCGCCGAACCCTTTGAGCGCGGCTTTGGTACGACGGTAGGGAATTCCCTGCGCCGGACCCTGATGTCTTCGATCGAAGGCACGGCTATCACAGCCATTAAGATCGAAGGCGTACCGCACGAATTTTCTACGATCGAAGGGATCGCGGAAGACGTTGTTCGCCTGATCTTAAATCTCAAACAGGTTCGCGCGCACTACGAAGCCGAAAACCGCGACGAACCCAAAGTCATTCACATCGAGCGCCGCGGCGCGGGCGTATTGCGCGCCGGTGATCTGGCGGTCGACTCTTCGATTCAGATTCTGAATCCCGACCTGCACATCGCGACCCTGAACGAAGACGCGAACCTGGTCATGGATATTCAGTTCGAACGCGGCCGCGGCTACGTTCCCGCTGAAATCCTGAAGAAGAATATCGACGAGATCGGCACGATCCCCGTGGACGCGCTCTTCTCTCCGGTGAAGCGCGTCAATTTCCAGATCCAGGAAACTCGCGTCGGTCAGCGCACCGACTATGACAAACTGATTATGGAAATCTGGACCGACGGGTCGATCGCGCCGGAAGACGCGCTGGCTCAAGCGGCGAAGATTCTCAAAGAGCACCTGACCGTATTCATTAACTTCGAAGAAGAACCCGAAGACATCGACGACGAACCGAGCGAGATCGAAGAGACCTTGCGCCAGAATCTGGAAAAGCACGTCGAAGAACTGGAGCTGTCGGTTCGTTCACTCTCCGTGCTGAAAAGCCTGGAAATCGAATTCGTCGCCGATCTGGTGAAGCGCACCGAAGAAGAACTGAAAAAATCCCGTCACTATTCGCATCAATGCGTGGACGAGATCAAGCAGAAGCTCACCGAAATGAATCTGGGCTTCGGCATGCGGGATTTCTTCGCGACCCGCGACTAATTTTAAGGTCCGGAAGACAAACACTAACCGAAATTCTGGAAATCTCAAATGAGAAAACGTAACGCAGTACCCCAATTGAACCGCACGGCATCGCATCGCAAGGCGATGATGAGGAATATGGCGACCAGCCTGTTCGAGCACGAGCGCATAGTAACCACCCGCGCTAAGGCGAAGGCGCTGCGTTCCTATTCCGAAAAGCTGATCACCCGGGCGAAAGATAATCTGAGCGACGGCGTGACGCCGCACCGCGTTCTGCATAATAAACGCACCATCATGCAGACCATTCGCGACCGCGACATCGTCAAAAAGCTCTTCGAAGAAATCGCGCCGCGCTACAAAGAGCGCAATGGCGGCTATACCCGCATCATTCACCTGGCGGCTCGTAAATCCGACTCGGCCCAGATGAGTGTCATCGAGCTTGTTGATCGCGTCGAAAAAGTGCGTCGCGTGCGCAGCACCCAGGCGACCGCCACCACGAAGGATTCCGGCGACAAGAAATCCCCGCGAGCCTCGTCCGGCGGCGGCAGCCAGCAGGAAGGCAAGTGGTACGACCGCTTTCGTCGCGGCAAGAAACGCGACGTGCACGCTGATACCTGATCGGGAACGCGTCCCCCGGATCGCAAACGCCGCGCTGGACCCCGGTGGTCGAATCAGCGCGGCGTTCGTATTTTAAAGGGTCCGGCTGCGACTTCAGAACAGTCCGGACAATCGGGACATAGTCGAGGGAGGCATAGAAGCGAATGGCACGAGTTTGTATTACGGGCGCGAACCGGGGGATCGGATTGGAGTTTTGCCGCCAATTGAAGGCGCGGGGCGACGATGTTGTCGCGGTTTGCCGGCAGGCCTCCCCGGAGTTGAAAGACCTGGGCGTCGAAATCATCGAAGGCGTCGACGTGAGCTCCGAAAGCGACGTGGAGGGCCTGGCGAAGCATCCCGCGATTACCAAACAAAAGCTGGACGTCCTCATCAACAACGCCGGCATTCTGAGAAGCGAAAATCTGGCGAATCTGGATCTCGCTTCGATCCGGTCTCAATTCGAAGTAAACAGCCTCGGACCGCTGATGGTGACCCACGCTCTGCGGGACCATCTGGCTTCTCCGGCCAAAGTCGCGATCATCACCAGTCGCATGGGCTCGGTCGCGGACAATACTTCGGGCGGCATGTACGGCTATCGTATGTCGAAGGCGGCCGTAAATATGGCCGGCGTTTCGCTCGCGCATGATCTGAAAGAGCAGTCCGCGGCGGTTGCGATTCTGCATCCCGGTTATGTGAAGACCGAGATGACCAATAACAACGGTATGATCACCACGACCGAATCGGTTACGGGTTTGCTCGCGCGGCTGGACGGCCTGACTCTTGAAAACTCCGGCACCTTCTGGCACACGAACGGCGAAGAGCTACCCTGGTGACTGACGAAGTACGGGGCGATCGCCAGGCGGCCACCGGTGCGCCGTTGTATCGCCCCGGAGTAACAGACTGCTGAGCTACGGAGCGAGCGAACGGCTGCGAACCAATGATCCTGTCTCTGAGAACTACGGCGTTCTTTTTCGCGGCCTTCGCGCTGGTGAATCATACACTGGGGCTGCTGCTACCTGGTTTCGACGCGAATCTCTGGTGGCTGGACTTGCGCATGCTGGCGATCCTTTCGGAATACGCGCCGACGATTGCGCTGCTCTTTACGGCCGGCGGTCTCTTGCATTTCGCGCTGCGTGGACCGCGTGCGCATTCTACGATCGGGGGCCGTGCGGCGTACATCGCGCTCTGGGCGCTGCTCGTTCTGATCGTGCAAAACGTCGTTCAGTACTATGCGCTGCTTTTCAGCGGTATGATTCGGTCGGCTTTTCCCGTGCCGCTTTCCCTTTTCATTTTGTTGCCAGTCGCCGGGATGCTGCGCGAGTGCGCCCGCCCGCGGATGCGAGCGATCGGATACCGACCTCTGAAGAGCGCTATGCTCAGCGTGTTAACTCTAGCTGCATTGAGCGTACTCTTTCCGCTGGCCCAGATGGTCTGCTTCGGTGCGACCGATTATAGACGACCGGCGGACCTTGTAGTCGTCTTCGGAGCGCGGGCGTATGCCGACGGTCGCATGTCGACGGCGCTCTTCGATCGCGCGCGTACCGGGGTTGATCTGTATAAAGGCGGCCTGGCCGGCCGCCTGTTCTTTTCCGGCGGGCCGGGCGATGGCGAAATTCACGAAGTCGAAGCCATGCGAAACTATGCGCTGAAACGCGCTGTGGATCCGCGCGATATCGTTCTGGATCGCGCCGGACTCAGTACAGTCGAGACCGTCGAGAACTCTGCGAAGTTTCTGCGCGAGAACGGATATACGCGGGTGCTTGCGGTCAGTCAGTTCTATCATCTGCCGCGCATTAAACTGAGCTACGCGCGCGCCGGTTTTGATGTTTACACCGTTCCGGCGAAGAAGAGTCGTTTGATTGTAAAGCTGCCGCTATTGATGACCCGGGAAGTGGCGGCTTTCTGGTACTATTATCTTCGGCCGCTCGCCATGCTCGTGAGGATGCGGGTGGCGCCGCATCAAATATAGTACATCAATCCGTCGGCCGCGGCCTGATTTTGCGCGGAGAAATCGGAAAGCGGAACTTCCAGAATTCTGCGAATCTGGTCTTCCAGTTCGGTCCAGAAAACTCCCTGCGCGCCCTGGCCCCAGGAAGGATCATTCTTGTCGATGATGGACAAATCGCCTTCGAGGGAATTGAGAATTTCGTAAATGCTGATATCGTGCGCCGGGCGGGCCAGACGATAGCCGCCTTCCGAGCCGCGCACGCTCGTAACCAGATTCTGCTTCTTCAGGGTATTGATGATCTGTTCGAGATATTTGAGCGGGATTCCCTGGCGTTCGGAGATTTCGCGCGTTTTCAGCAGTACGTCCTGCGGGCCGACCGACGCCAGCTCCATCATGGCTTTCAGCCCGTAGCGGCCTTTGCTCGTGATTCGCACGTCGTAGCGTGAAAACCATCGGTCGACCTGTAAAGCAGGATTATTTGTTGACCGCTGGCTTCGGCGGGCCCAGGCTTTCCGGGTACTTCGGTCGCCGCCTGTTTGTTCATTTGGGCCTCCGACCAATCGCCTCCTGATGGAACGAATCTTCGAGATACACGCCGACCAGGTCGACACCCGCGAGATTCTGGACGGCATAGAAGAGCGACTGGCCGGACGCGGCTACCAGCCGGAGGACGTGGAACGCGTGCGTCAGCTCTCCTTCACGCCCGTGCCTCCGGCTCGCGAGCACGGTTTCGATCCGGCCGCCGTAACGGAACTCTTTGAGCGACCCGTTTCCGCTCCGGATTTCAACAGTCCCAAATTCGCGCGCTTTCGCGGTCCGCTGAAATGGCTCGCGCGAGTGCTCTTCGGTTTCTTTTCCAATCTTCACGATAAACTCAACCAGAACAAGATCCAGGCGTTTTATAACGTCGTGCATGAGTTGATCGCCGTAAACTATCGCCACGAACGATTGCTGGAACGCCTCGAACACCTGCAGAGTGAAAACCGACGCCTGCGCGCCGGATACGATGAAGCCCGCGACGAGGGCGTCGTCGATCCGGACGATGTGGACGCGCTGCCCCTGGCGCCGGTGTCCGCAGTCTTCGATCAGCTCAATCGCGAGGCGACGGCCAGCGTCATGCGGTTGAACGCGGCCGCTGGATCCGGCGCGCCGATCTATCTGCTCGACGATCATGGTGGCGGGCTCGCGCGCGAATTGCTGAGAACGGGGCTGCGCAAATTGGAAATGAACGTTGTCGACGCCGGCGAATATCTGCAACTGCGCCGTAAACTGAAGACCGTACGTCGCTGCGCGCCGGACACGCTCCTGGCCGATGCGGAAGACGGAAGCCTGGGAGCGGTGCTTGTTCCGGACCTCGGGCGCTTTACGATCGACCCCGACGCGCTGCCGGAGCTGATCTATCGCAAGCTGGGAGCCGAAGGCGTTTTGTTTTTTCGTATGCAGCGAGGGCTGCGCGACGCGCCCTTTTCGCCGGTGCTGCGCTGCGAAGCGGATCCCGCGGCCCTGCGGCGTCTGTGCGAATCGCTGGGCTTTCGCGTTGTCGAAGAATCCCGGCCCGCGGGTTTACGCGACGGATCTTTCGAGTTGCTCGCCCAGAAAATCGGCTGATCGCTCGCGCGATTAGCGGAAGCAGGGCGAATTCAATGTATACGAACGGATTATGAAGCGTCGCCTGGTTCAGATTGCTCCGGGAGTGAATCCCGGCGACGCGATTACCAACGAGATTCGCATTATCGCCGATTTATTTCGCAGGCCGCCCTGCGACGATCTCTTTTCCGAAACGGCGGTTTACGCGGAGCATATCCATCCATCGCTCCTGCACTTCGCCGGGCCCGCGCACAGTTATGTTCCGCAACCCGGCGATTTCATTCTCTACCACTATGGAATCGCGGCGCGCATCAGCGAACGCATTCGTTCCTGGAGCGGAGTACAGCGGGCGTTGATCTATCACAACGTGACCCCCGCCGAATACTATCGGCCGTACAGTCTCTACGTGGCGGGTCGCCTGGAGCGCGCCCGGCGGGACCTGCGCCGGCTGCGCGACGATTTCGATCTGGCATTCGCCGATTCCCGTTTCAATGCAGAAGAGCTGGAAGCCTTCGGATATTCCGGCGTGCGCGTCTTGCCGGTGCTCTTTCCCGTCGCGCAGTCTCCGTATTCCAACGGACGGATTTCAGGCGACGCGACCGCCTCGAATCGCGCCGTACATCAAACGAACGGCAAAGCTGTACGGAGTCGCGATTTAGATGACAGCGATCAATCCAACATATTGTTCGTCGGACGCATCGCGCCGAACAAAGGCCACGTGGATTTGATTAAGATCTTCTATTATTTACATAAGCTGGAGCCGCGCGCGCGTTTGATTCTTGCGGGGGACGTGGCGACGCACGCGCGCAGCTATCGCGAGGAACTGGACTGCCTTGTGCGCAGCCTGGATCTGAGCGAAAGCGTCGAATTCACGGGTTTCGTTTCCGACGCCAGGCTCGCGGAGTTGTACGGCCAGGCGCGGCTATTTTGTTCCGCGTCCGCCCATGAAGGCTTCTGCGTGCCACTATTGGAGGCGATGCGCTACGACGTGCCCGTGCTGGCATATGCTTCGCCCCACTCGGCCGTGGGCGAAACTCTGCGCGGTGCGGGGGTCGAATACCATCGCATACGACATCCGGCCGTAGCCGAAATGGCGCTGACTCTATTGCGCGACGGTCCACTGCGGCGCGGCGTCGTCGAACGACAGCGCCTTCGGATTCGATCGCATATAAACCGGGAGATCTTCGAAACGAAGCTGTACGCCGTCGTCCGCGATCATCTGAGGAAGGCCGCAGTATGAACACACAGGCGGTTGTGGAGTGGATGTGCGCCCTTCCGGACTGGGGCGTGTACGCGTTCCTCTGCGTTTCGTCGGCCATCGAAAATATTTTCCCCCCCTGGCCTGGAGACGTGCCGATTGTCTTTGCGGGTTTCCTGGCGGCTCACGACGTGGTGAGTTTGCCGGCGGCTTTCCTGGCGTCGCTCCTGGGCAATATACTCAGCGGGCTGTTCATGTACTACGCCGGGACCTACGTGTTGTACATTGTTTATCGCATTCGGATGAGGGTGCGCCGTCCCGCCTTCGTGCGCACCTGGCTCGGCGAAACCTTTTCGCGCAAGCAGATGGAGCGGACCCGGGAATGGTTCGCCAGGTGGGGAGCGGGTCTGGTGGTGATTTCCCGTTTTCTGGCGGGGATTCGCATCTTCGTTGTGGTCGTCGCGGGCATCACCCGGATGAATCTACTGCTGTTCTTGCTGGCCTTTACCGCCGGCGTAAGCATATGGAACGTGTTGCTGCTTGGAGGCGGTTATGCGCTGGGCGAGAACTGGGAGCTGATCCTGGGCTGGATCAAGGTCTACAGCACCGTCGTCATTTCACTGCTGTCCGTGAGTGTGATCGCGTATTTACTCTGGCGACGAAGCCGGCGTGCGTCGTCCGCGTCCGCCGATTGACGGCCGCGAACTCTGCCGCTGGAACGGACGCGTTCAGAAGGGGAGCTTTTTCAACGCGTCGTCGATCAGCTTTTTGCCTTCTTTGCCCGCGCCGCCGGGGAGCACCTTGTTGATTTCGGCGTCCAGCTTGCCTTTGAGGATGTCGCCGCCCGCGCTTTTGATGACATCGCTCAGTTGCGGTAGATTTACGAGCAGATCCACGTTCGGATTCTTGAGAGCGCCGGCCGAAGTAAAGTCCAGGTGAATGCGGCCGTCTTTGATGATCTTATTCAGCGCTTTATTGCGCAGCTCGACCGGATCGACCGAGGTGCCTTTGAGCGCCCGTTCGATCTCTTTGTCCAGATTCTTAAAAGCCTTATTCGTTTCGTTTTCCGAGGCGAGCACGCTGCCCTTAAAGCGGTGGGTGGAATCGCCCAGTTTGACCGTGCTGCCCTTCAGCAGGGCGAGATCATAGTGGCGCGTGGGAAAGGTCGGATCGTTCAGGATTTTGATTAAGCCGCGTCCGTATTCCATGTCGATTTCGACGTCGCGAATCAGCTCGGCCTTTTTCGCGATCTCGCTCATATTCACGCCGGCTTTTTTCAGGTCCGGCAGCTTGCCCGCGAGCTGGTCCATCACCGCGAAGCCGGTCATAAAGGACGACTCTTTCATGGTTAGGTCGTAGCGCACGTTTAGCGCGATTTCGCCCGTGCGCGGATCGAAGGGTTGAATTTTACCTTCCGAGCGCAGGAGGAATTGCGCGATTTCTTTGCCCGTCGCTCGACTGGTTACTCCGACATCGGTGTCCAGATCGATATACGCCGAGTTTTTGTTTTCGAGATCTTCGGGATCGACAACGATGTCGGTTAGAAATAGATCCAGGTTCTTGAATTTCAGTCGATCGCCGCTGGCCAGGCGCAGGTTCAGCGTGCCATTGCTCAGACCAACTCGCTCCAATTCGCCGGCGATGCCCAGGTCGGAAGCCCGAAAGGGCTCGTTGGTATTCGAAGCGGCGGCCGGTTTCTCGTCGAGGGCCGGGTTGCGTTTGCCGCCGACCACCCGCGGCGTCTTGAACAGGGCTCCCAGATTGTTAGTGCCGTTCGCTCGCATGCGCAGGTTCATCACCGGCTTTTCGAAAACGAAATTCTCAACGACCAGTTGTTTATCGAGCAGCGGCATCAGCTGCAGGGAAAGTTCAAGCCCTTCCGCGGAGATGAGCTTATTGGCCATCGGCTTGCGTTCGCCCAGGGGCTTACCCTGATTGGCGACCGAATCCCGCGGACCCAGCGCGACGCCCTTCAGTTCAACGCTTGCGCCGGAGAAGAGGCCGACATTGAGTTCTTTCAGCTCGGCGCGTAGATTAAAGGTGGATTCGATTTGTTCGACTACGAATTCCTCAGTGAGCAGGCTCGAGACGTAGAGCGAAACGCCGAGCAGCAATACGAGTATGCCGCCGACGACGGATCCGAGAATGATCAGTATTTTTTTCATGCAAAGCCTCTGGGGGAATTAGACGGAGGAAACCGCTATTAGATGAGCGGAGCCGCCGCCCGGTTCGCCCGTTTTTCGGCGGCGAAGCCGAAATGTCGCCACGCAGGGTGGCGTATTTTCAGACACTGTCAAGACTTTCTCAGGAGCGAGACGCACGACCCACCCGTAGAGGGGCGTTGATAATGCCGCGCTGCATCGGCGGGTACTTCATTGACACCAGGGCGGGTTTCGAATCCCCTGCCTGATACCGATTTGAAAATCGAGGGGGCTTAGCTCAGTTGGTTAGAGCGCTTGCTTGACATGCAAGAGGTCACTGGTTCAACTCCAGTAGCTCCCACAGTTTCCCGCCTGATTATTTTTTCGCAGCGACGCGTCAGACCCGACCGGGCTTTGCGCCGCTGATCTGCCGATATAGATCCAGAAACCCATTCGACTGACTGACCGGTCCCAGCTGCTCCGCGTTCAGAGCTCGATGCGCCCGCCCCAAATTGAACCAGGGGATGCGCGGGAATTTGTGATGTACGGCATGAAAGCGATCGTTGTGCGGACTGATCAATAGCCATTCCAGCAGGCCGAAGGTATTGCGCGTCGCGCCTTCGGTCGTATTGTAGTGTTCGCCGACTTCACTCCAGAAAATCAGAGCCGGGTAGACCCACAGGAGCGGCACGAGCCAGTAGTACAGGAAGTATTCGGCGCCGCCGCTGACCACGATCGCCGTGGCGGCCGGAATCCAGAAGGCCAGAATGCGCTTCCGGTATTCGGAGTCGGACCACAATCCCTTCGCGGTCGTGCGGATCAGATGCCAGGTGTCGAAAAAGAAGAACGGGCGGACGAACCAGATCCAAAAATAATTTATCCGGGGTTCGAAAAGCCCCCAGCGTTTGTAGTCGTCGTGGGTGGGGTCTTCCGGTTTTAACAGATGCGCGTGGTGGGCGTTGTGGTCTCTCTGGTAGCCGTCATAGGTCTCGAAGATGGGCAGGAACCACAGGAACTCCAGGTTGCGATTCAGCGACTTGCGTTCGAAGAGATTGTTATGCACGGCCTCATGACCGATGACTTCGGCCAGCGCCACCATACGGCTGCCAATGAACCAGACGGCCAGCAGATACACGAACAGATTCTGAAACTGAACGCTGGCGTAAATCGCTGCGGCGATCATCACCCACTGCAAGAGCACGAGCCCCAGCGAGAGGGGACCGTTGAGTTTCATAAAATCCTGGGCGCGATGTGAAGTATTCATAGGCGACTACAAAACTCGAAAAGAAACGGGTTCTCAGAACATACTCAGAAAGGGCCCGCAGTGGGAATGATTTTTCATTGTTAAACATCTTATTCGACGAAAAACTAACGGAAAAGAAACAGCGGGTTCATCTTTTTTCTGAGATTATGTCTCACCAGGCACAGAATCATCATTTGCGAGTTTTCAACCGGCTAATCGTCGCGGGCGAATACTTTGAGGCGCACGAAGCTATGGAAGAGGTCTGGATCGCGGAAGGCCGACCGGCCGGCGATCTATGGCAGGGGCTTACTCAGCTTGCGGTCGCGCTGGCGCACGCCGATCGTGGAAATCGTCGCGGAGCGCGGCGTGTCTTCGCGAAGGCCCGGGACAAACTGAGCGAAGCGGAGCGCCGGGATGAGCGCATCAAAGCGGTCGTGGATCTGGCATGCGGGCGCTACGAAGCCTTAATGTCTGATGGCGATAGCTTAGCGCGGGGCGCGCCCGACGCCGGCTGAATCATTTTCGGTTTTTCAATATGGCCGCTTCGAGAATTTCAAAACGATCCTGGCCCCAGACGACGGTTTCAGAATTCAATCGAAAGGACGGTACGCCCCAGGCGCCCATCCCGTAGAGAGCCTCTTGATTTCGCTCCGCGGCTTCGCGCCAGTCTTCGTTCGAAAGATAGTTCTGAAACTCCGACCAGTCCAGACCTGCGCGTTCGACGACCGCGGCCAGCCCCCGATCGCTGGCCACGTCGACTCCTTCGCTCCAGATCATCTCCGCGGCCGCCAATAAATACTCGCGTTCGCGACCGTACTTGCGTGCGCAGGCCAGGCCGGCCATGCAGCGTTCCACGCCGATTCCCAGTGGATCCGCGACGCGACCGAAGGGGATGCCGTTGCGTTCGGCTTCGCGCCCGGCGTCTTTCAATAGATAGAAGCGTTTCGCGCGCGGGACTTTGAGGCCGCGCATAACCATCGGCAACACCGGCTTGATCTGTAGATCCAGGTGATAACGATCAGCCAGCGCGAAAGTCCGGCCCAGCGCGAGATACGAATAGGGACTGCGAAACGAGAAATACAGCTCCAGAGTTTGCGGCGTCGCGGATTCTGCGCCGCCGCTTCGCGTGGCATCGTCCTGCGTCGCCGACCCGAAACGTGCGTCCATATTCGCGGCTGGCGCTCGTTCGCGATTCGTCGGGCTCAGGCGGCGTTCTAAATGGCCCAGGCGATCGACGCCCCAGTACCATTCGCCGCCGTAAAAAATCATGGCGCTGTTGTAGTGGCCCATTTTCCGCAGCAGCTCTTCGTTTTTTCGAAGCGCGGCCGTCTGCGTCGCATCGTCCGGATCATCCGAGGTCCTGGGCAGCTGCGCGAAAAATTCGCGATCGTTTTTCCAGAGCGCGCCCAGTATGCGAGCGGCGCGATCGAGGCCGGACGCACTGGGTTCGCTTTCACACTGCAGAAGCAACGCCGTCGCGGCGCGCAGCAGATCGGCGGCTGGCGGTCGAGACCCTTCCGGAAACTCAATGCCCCATTGCTGTGCCACGCGGCAGGCGTCCAGCCGGGAATAACTCTCCAGCAGCTCCGGGCGCGGGTTCATATCCGCCGGCAGTTCTGCAATAGTGTGCAGGCGGATTCGCAGCGCGTGTTCGCGCGCGAAGTCGGGTAGTCTACACGCGAGCAGATAGCTGTACGGGTCCGCGGCGCGCAAAAACACGTCCAGAGTACGGGGGCGTCGCAGCAGACCCCGCTTGAATTCAAACCAGCTCCGGCGAATCGTGCGCAGGCGCGGACTGGTCAGCCCCTGGGCGACCCGGGCCAGGATTAGTTTTCGAAGGGACATGCAGAACAGGAACTACTGACGCCGCGCGCGAATCAATAGAAATAATACATGATGAAAATCGTCGCCGCCGAAACCAGGCCCGCATAAAAACGATCATCCTGGTAAACGTGTTTTACGTCGTGGCGGATGTGCAACACAAAAAGCGTGAGCGTAAAGATTGACCCGAGCCAGGCCGCGGCTGCAGGTGCCACGAGTTCTATTTGCAGACACAGCGCGAGCACCCCCTGGAAGACCAGGAAGGCCAGAAAATGATAGAACGCCCGGCGCATTTGTAAAGGGTTCGCACCGGATGCGTTGATCCAGAGAAAGGGCGCTTTCGTTTCTCCCGATTCACGCTCACTAACCGAAACCGCACGGCTGACCACAGTGTGGATCAACAGCGTCGCGGCGAAAACCAGGGTGACCCGGTGCATGAAATTCAGTTTCGCGCCGAAGACGTCGGCGACCGCCGGAGACGCGTCGGCCAGGAGGACGTAGAGATACTCGCTGCCAAACGAGAGAATCGGAGTGGCGAGTATCGCCGCCATCGCGCCGATGGATGTGGCCCGCCGGTCGAACATTCCCAGCAAAAAAGCCGCGACCAGGCCCGGCGTGAAATGCGAACTCTGACTCGAAACCTTTAAGAAGAAATTATCGCGCGAAGCGGGATCGTAGGTCGTCAGCGCCAGAAAAGCCGAGAGTCCCACGATCGCCACAATCGCGAGTTGCCCCACGCGGATCAGCGCGTGGTCGTCGGCGTCCGGGCGAATGTACTTGCGATAGACGTCCATCGTTACGAGGGTCGCGGCGGAGTTCATCATCGAATCGATCGAAGAGATGATCGCTCCCATTAAACCGGCTAGAATCACGCCGATGATGCCGTAACCGGCCGGCGCCACCATATTTACGAGTACGGGAAAAGCTTCATCGGGAGCCACGGCCTGTTCGGCGGGAATGCGCGCCGCGAAGAGGTGCGCCGCCGCGACGCCCCCGGCGATCGAAAAGAAAGGCACCATCAGCTTGAGCGAATTGCCGACGAAGATACCGATCCGCGCTTCACTCAAGCTGCGCGCGCCCAGCGCCCGCTGAACGATATATTGATTCGTACTCCAGTAAAATACGTGCAATATCAGAAGCCCCGTTAAGGCGCCGCTCCACGGTAAATCGGGATGATCGCTCGGCAGATACAATTGCATCTTGCGCGCGTCGCCCGCCAGCGCGTCGGTCGCCATCATACCGCTCCATCCGCCGACTTCGGGTTGCGCGAAGGTCAAAACGGCCACGAGAATGCCGGCCACTAACAGCAGCACAGACTGAATTACGTCCGTCCAGACGACGGCTTTCAGTCCGCCGAAGATTGTGTAGACGCTGGTGACGGCGACGAGGATGAGCACCCCCGCGGTGTAGCCGATTTCCAGCGGAGTGTCGCGTAACAAGAGCATCAGCGAACGCGAGCCGATATAAAACGCCGCGATCATCTGTACAAGAATCAGCACGACGAGGAAACAGGTATACAACAGCCGACTGAGATCGTTGTAGCGTTTGCCCAGATATTCCGAAAGCGTATAGATCCGCAGGTTCATATAGACCGGCAGAAACAGATATGCGAGTATCAAGAGGCCCGCCACCGCGCCCAATTCAAAGTGACTCTGCGCGAAACCGATCGAATAACCGACGCCCAACATGCCGACGATGTGGTTCGCGCTGACATTGGTGCCGAAAATCGAACCGGCGACCCCCCACCAGGGAATCGAACGGCCCGCCAGAAAATAGTCTTCGGAGCTTTCCTCTTCGTCTTTGCTGTGTCGCGCGGCGAGCAGGCCCACTCCCATGACCAGAGCGAGCGAAAGGACGAATACAATCAGGTCGAAGGTTTCAAACATGCGCTTTCATGCCGGAGGAGTTCATGGGTTTGCAAATAGACCGCCGCCTGATTTTCAGGGGACTTCGGCTCCCGTGGATGCGCTCCAGACTTCGAACCATTCCTGCCGATCCAGTTGGATCGCGAAAGCCGCGGTGGCGGCGTGAATGCGTTCGATTTGATTCGTGCCCAGCACCGTGACGATATTCGAGGGATGGCGGTTGAGCCAGGCGTATAAGATTACGTCGGGGGTCGTGGAGTGTTTCGCGGCCAGCTGTTCCAGGGCTCCCCTGACCCGGACGGCCTGCGCGTCCTGGCCGCTGAAGACTGCGCCGCCCGCCGAAGGCGACCAGGCCATCGGCGCGATGCGCAGACGCTGGCAATGATCGAGAGTGCCGTCCAGAAACGCCTCCAGACGCATGGGATTGATTTCGACCTGATTCGTAACCAGAGGAAAATTCAGCCGGCTTTGTAACAGATCGAATTGAGCGGGAGTGAAATTCGAAACGCCGGCGTGGCGAATCTTACCGCTTTCGCGCAGCGAGTTTAAGGCGCCCGCCGCTTCGTCCGCGTCCATCAGCGGATCCGGTCGATGCAGCAATAGCACGTCCAGGCGCTCGACCCCTAGATTTTTCAGTGAACGCTCCGCCGAGGACTGGATATGTTCGTGCGAAGTATCGTAGTGTTTGATACGATTTTGCGGACGCGCCGGATCAATCAGCATGATATCGCATTTCGTAACGATTTCAATTTTTTCTTTAAGTTCCGGTCGTTCTTTGAGCGCCGCACCGAAGGCTTCTTCGCAACCATAGCCTCCGTAAATATCGGCATGATCGAAGGTCGTGATGCCGACCTCCAAACACGCGTCGATCTTCTTTAAAACGATGGCGGGGGTTGAACCCTGCGGATCGTCGAGAATGCGCCAGACGCCGTATGCGAAGCGGGATATGTCCGGGCCCTGTGGGCCCATTTGAATTCTTGGAACGGTTTGAGTTTGCATCAGTAGATTTAATCGAGCGAGCCCTGCGGGGGCGCGCGTTAAGCCCGCGGTCCGGTGGTCAGCGGAGTAACCGGCGTCGCGTCGGGCAGGCGGCCGTGAACGCGCGCCAGCCGAATCTGTTTGAGCTTCGGCAAGACCAGGCGCGCGAAGTGTTCGCACTCATCGATCAGCGGATAGCCGGAGAGCACGAAGGCGCGCATACCCAGATCGATATAACGCTGCAGTTTCGCGAGCACCTGTTCGGGATTTCCGACGATCGCGCTGCCGCAACCGGAGCGTCCGCGTCCGATGCCGCTCCACAGATGGGGTTCGATATAGCCGTCGTCGTCGGCGGCATCGCGCAGCGCGTCCTGCCGCAGGACGCCCGCTGATTTCGAATCGAGGGCGGCGTGTTTGATCTGATTCGCGCGCTCGTCGTCCAGTTTGGAAACCAGACGCTCGGCGTAGGCCCGCGCTTCCTCTTCGGTTTCGCGCACGATAATGTGCACGCGATAGCCGAAGTCGATCTTGCGACCGAATTTCGCGGCCCGGGCGGACATATCTTCCATCGTCGCCTGGATGCGGTCTTCGGTTTCCGGCCACATTAAAAAGACGTCGCAGAATTCCGCGCAGAGTTCGCGGGCGGGCGGCGAGATCCCGCCGAAGTACAGCAACGGTCCGCCGTTTTGCTGATAGGGTTTAACCGGCTCGCTCGGTAGATCGAGATCGTAGAACTCGCCTTTGAACTGGATGCGTTCCTGGGTCCAGGCCTGCTTGAGTATTTGGATGACTTCGCGAGATTTATTATAGCGCGCTTCCGATTCGAGCTTCGTGCCGGGGAGATCGGAGCTGATGATATTTACGGTCAGTCGACCTTCGAGCATATGGTCGAGAGTCGAAAGCGCCCGGGCGAGCATGGGCGGATGAACTTCTCCGCAACGAATGGCGGTCAGCAGGCTCATCTGCTTCGTCATGGGCGCCACGCCGCCCGCGAAACTCAAAACGTCCTGGCCGACCTGATAGGAACTGGGCAGCAGGATATTCTGGTATCCGAGGCGGTCCGCGGTGCGCACTATGTCCGCGCAATGAGCGAAGGAGCTGCGCAGATCACCGTCCGGCACCCCGAGAAATTCATAGTCGCCGTTACAGAGGTCGGAGAACCACGCCACTTCAACGGCGCCGGCCTCGGCCAGAGTTTCATCGGTGCGAATCGGGATGCTGGGAATCAATTGGATATCCTTATTTCGACGTTAAGAATCGAAGCCGAGGGGGACTCTTTCCCCGGGCGGTGTCAAGCAAATTCGATTTTGCCCTGTAGTTTGATTCGTAGTTTGATTCGCGGCTTGCGTCAGATCCCGAGATGTTTATGCGAGTCACCGACCGACCGCGGCGTATGAGTTCCGATCAGAGACATTTATTTTTGTGCGACGCGGAACGAGAGAGCGCGCTTGCCGACGAGCTGCGAGTCGCCGGCGACGGTGCGCAAATCGAGGCGTCGGAAGCAGGGGGCGGTGCGCTCTGGTTGGATTCCAATTGCTTCGCAAGCGACGGGCCGCCGCTGACGCTGGCTTTCGCCCGCCAGACGCTACCCGCGGCGCGGCTGCTGTCCGGGCAATCCGTAACGCAAATTGCGCGCGAGACGACGCAGGCCGCGATTGAAAGCTGCGATGCTCTGGAAAGCTGGAGTTTGCACGTGTTGCGCGGCACGGGTCCGGACGCGCCCGGGCCGAATCGTATTCGTGTACTTCTGACCGAAATCGAAAGCAACCTGAAGAAGCGTCGCCGGCGCTTACTGCGGACCCTGCGGAATCAACGGCCGGATTCCGGCCCGGTGGATTCGAATGGGGACGACCCGACCAGGGTCTTCGGCGAATCCACGTCGGAGGCTCCGCAGTCCATCGTGCAGCTCTTTCTCGAAAGTCGCGAGCGCGCGTGGCTTTCCGTCTATGTACCGGAGCGCGATAGCGCTTTTCGCCGTTGCGTTTCGCCTTTCCCCGGAGGAGAGTGGTCCGCGCCCGAAGATCGCCGACCGCCTTCGCGGGCGTACCGCAAACTGGCCGAGGCGCTCGTTCAGTTTCCCTGGTTGCGGACCGCCGATGCGTCGAAGCTCACGATCCAGGCGGGCGATCGCTGTGTCGATCTCGGAGCGAGTCCCGGCGGCTGGAGCTGGCTCGCTTTAGAGCGCGGAGCGTCGGTTGTGGCCGTGGATCGCAGTCCGCTGCGGGAGGATTTAATGCAGCATCCCGGTCTGAGTTTCGTGCAGGGCGACGCCTTTCGTTTCCAGCCGGCAGCAAAATCCGGCGCGCGCGTTGACTGGCTGATCTGCGACGTGATCGCTTTTCCGGATCGCATTCTGGAGCTTTTGCGCGAATGGCTGGAACGCCGCCGCTGTCGGAAATTCTGCGTCACCGTGAAATTTCGCGGCGTAGAGGATTACGCCGCTCTGAATCAAATTAAAAACATGTTAAACGAATGCGCATTCGACTTCGCGATCCGGCGGCTGTGCGAAAACAAAAACGAAGCCACGATCTTCGGAACGCTCTAGAGCGAAGAGTCGCGTGGCCCGGCGTCGCTCAGCGGACGGTCTTCGCCTTCAGCAAGTCCAGCGCGACGTCGATGTCGCTGTGAATGCCGACGACGATCACCAGGTCGCGTTCATTGAGTGTGAAATCCGGGCGGGGGCTTGTTATGACCTGACCTTCGCGGAGAACGCCCAGAACCAGCAGCCGGGTTTCCTCGAAGATTTTCGATTCGCGCAGACTGCGGCCCGCGCCTTCGGCCGTAATCAGCGCGGATTCGACCGAGGTCGCCGCGAGCACTGATTCGAGCTCTTCGAAGCTGGAGCGCGAAACCTTTTCGCCGATCAGCGGTCCGTACTTTTCATTGCGAATGACCGCCACCTGATTGGCGACGACGCTGCGCGGCACGTGATGTCGCCGCAGGAGCAGCGAAAAGATCTCGACGCTGGCTTCCATCTCTTCAGAGACCACGTCGTCGGCGCCGGCCGCATAGACGTCGTCCAGTTCGGCGATATAACGCGTACGAACGACAATGTACAGATCCGGATTCATCAGTCTGGCGAGCCGGATAATACGATCGAGCGAGCGCGGCGTGCCGGTGCTGATGACCAGCGTCGAGGCGTCGTGAATATGCATGGCTTCGAGAATTTCGCTCGAGCCCGCGTCGCCGAAGACCCCGGGGTGGCCTTCTTTGCGCATCTCTTCGAAGAGCCGCCCGTTCATTTCGCAAATCGTATAACGCATACCCACCGCGCGCAGAACGTGGCTGAGATAGACGCCGATCTTGCCGAAGCCGACGATGGCGATGTGCCCGCTCCGGCCCTGCTTTTCGCCGCTTGTTCGCCGGCTTTCTTCGCTGTCCTGTTCGGCGGAGCGCCGTCCGAGCTGAATGCGGGCGATGCCGAACCAGTCGTCCAGCAGATAGCCGATCGGTTCCGCGAAGCGCACCATAAACGGCGTCAGAGCCATGGTCACCACGCTCGCACTGATAATGGTCTGATACTGGTCGTTATCGAGCAGACCGCCCGTTCCCGCCCGCAGGGCCAGGATCAGACTGAATTCGCCGATTTGCGCGAGGCTGAGCGCCGCGACCAGCGAAGTCCGCAGGTTGGCGCCGGTCAGAAAGATCACCAGCAGCGAGACCAGCAGTTTTAAAATCATCGAAACCAGGGCGGCGCCCAGCACGATCAACAGATGATTCCATACGAATTGCGGCACGATGTACATGCCCATCGAAATAAAGAAGAGCGCGCTCAGCGAATCGCGCATGGGAATCGCGTCCGCGATAATCTGTTCCGAATACTCCGTTTCGGAAACGGTAATGCCCGCCACGAAGGCGCCGAGCGCCAGCGAAACTCCGAATTGACCCGCCGCGAAGGCCGTGCCGAAGACCACCATCAATACCGCCAGCACGAAGAGTTCGCGACTGGCGGTAGCCGCCACCAGTCGAAAGAGATGCGGCAATAGAAACATGCCGACCGCCAGCAGGATTCCGATACCGGCCATGGCGATGCCGACGTCCAGCAGGGCGTCGACCGGATTGCCGCCGCCTCCCGGTTCCAGGGTCGCGATTACGTCGAAGAGCAGCATCATCGGTAAAAGACACAAATCCTGAAAGAGCAGAATGCCAATGGCGATTTTGCCGTGCGGACTCGTGGCCTGTTTCTGCTCGCTGAGCGTTTTCATTACGATAACGGTTGAACTCAGCGCGACGATGCAGCCGACCGCCAGGCTCCAGGCGTTCGAAAAGCCGAAGAAGCGTCCGGCCAGCCAGACTACCGCGGCGGTCGCGGCGACCTGTAAACCGCCGGCGAGAAAGACGAAGCGTCGCAGGCGAATCAGTTTCTGCAGCGAAAACTCCAGGCCGATCGTAAAGAGGAGCAGTACCACGCCGATCTCCGCGAGAACGTGAACCTCTTTTTCGCTTTGAACGATACCGAGCGCCTGGGGGCCGATGCAGATGCCCCCGAATAGATAGATGACGATAGGCGGAATGCGCAGGCGATGCCCCAGCAGCGCCGCGGGCACAACGACCGCCATAATAAAAAATAAATCGCGTAAGATCGGAAGATCGTGCATACAGGCGGTTCCGGCGAACTCGATTAGAGTCCGGCGGCCTCATCGGAAATATAAAACGCGAGCAGTCGGCGCGTCACCAGATTTTCCAGAAGTCCGTTCGTTTGCGCGCGTCGCAGAATTCCGGCGGCGAGCTGGCGGCCTTCTTCCAGAAAAACGTCTCGATCGATTCCCAGATCCCGCAGTAGATCCGCGGCCTTCCGATCCCGAACGGAATCGAAGAGCGCGTTGAGTGCCACGAGGATCAAATCCCCGACGAGCGGCGAAGCCCGCAGCTTCGTTCCAAAGAGATCTCCGATTTTCCGATACGACGGAATCTTTTCCGGGGCGATGAATTGTGTCAGCTCGCGAATTTGTGTTTCGTCGAGCTCCGCGCGGAACTGCTCGGCCGCCTGCCGGATCACAGCCGGGCTCAGGCTCTTTTTCACGGAGGCTTCCGAGTCTTTGATGATCTGGCCCGCGTTGTTCTTAATGAATTCTTTGATAGTTTTTTCGAAGCCGTCTTTGAGGCCGGGGGCCGTCGTGTTTAGCAAATTCTGACCGAGCTTGAAGAGCGACTGCGCGCCGGGAATGCTGTTCGTTAATTTCGATTCCGACATGAAATCGGCGATGCCGTGATACAGGATCTCCGAAATGATCGTGCTGAACACGGCGTTATGCACCATGCCGTCCACGACCGCGTCGCGAAGCGCCGCGTCTTCGCTCAGGTCGGCCAGCAACAGATCGAAAGCTTCCCCGGACAGGAGGTCTCCTATGGTTTCCGTCCGGGCCGCAAGGGCTTCGCATACGGCGCCGGCTACGGCGTCCGCGCTCGCCGCGGATTCCGGCGTCGGCGTATGCTGCAGAATCCGCCTGCGGATCCAGTCGAAGACCTCATCCACGTCGAATAATTCATCTATGTTACGTTCGACCAGCCAGTCGTAGCTTGTTTCCAGTTCGCCAGCGATGAGCGCTTGCGCGCCGTCGCCGATATCGAGGCGGGACAGCTCGAATTTTAGATGGGCATCGAAGAACGACCTGGCGCGCGGCGTGAGCGCGGCGAATTCGGCCTCCATGCCGGCCGCGCGGGCCAATTCTGCGGGAGTGGTTTGCACAGAGGACCGTATGGCGCTCGAGCCGGCTTTTTGCCACGATTTTTCTATGATCTAATTCATTGCTCGCAAGCGCAGCGAAGTGTATGCTGAGCGACCATGAAGCTGATAGCCGTCGATGCGAAGAACCTGGATACGGAGCATATTTGCTGTGCGATCGGGAACGATAAGACCAATCAGGCCCGCGCGGCGACGAAAAAGGAGTGGTTGCGGGCGCGCATTCAAAAAGACGGACTCGTGTTCAAACGTCTGGACGATCGCGGCAAGATGTTCGTCGAGTATATGCCGATTGAATCCGCCTGGAAACCGCTGAGCGGTAAGAATTACCTGGTGATTAACTGTCTGTGGGTTTCCGGAAAATTCAAAGGCCAGGGCGTTGCGCAGGCGTTGCTCGAGGACTGTATCGCCGACGCGCGCAGGCAGAAAAAGGACGGCGTAGCGGTCGTCACTTCGAACAAAGTGAAACCCTTTCTGACCGATCCGAAATTTTACAAAAAACACGGCTTCGAAACCGTGGACGTCGCGCCGCCGTACTTCGAATTACTCGCGCTTCGCCTGAACCCGAAGGCGAAGCCGCCGAAATTCAAAGCCGCGGCGAAGAAAGGGCGCTGCGAGAACACGAAAGGTTTCACTTTTATCTATTCAAATCAGTGCCCTTTTATGGAAGAATACGTTCCGCTTCTGGCCGCGATTGCGAAAGATAAAGGCGTCCCGGCGAAAATTCACAAACTGGAAAAAGGCGCCGAGGCGCGCCGCATCGGCAGCCCCTTCGGAACTCTGGGCATCTACTATAAGGGCGAGCTGGTCCTGCACGACCTCATGGCCGAAAAAAAATTCGAGCAGTTCGTGGACAAACTGCTCGAATCCTGATACTTGCGGCGCTCAAAACATCGGCACGTCGATCAGCAGCACCTGGCTATCCGATTCGGCCCGCACTTCGAGCCGCGCGCGATCGCTGACCCCGGCCGCGTCCCGCGATTCCAGTCGCGTTTCGCCGTCCGGCAGAGTCACCGAGCCGTCGATCACGAAGACGTAGATCCCGTTGCCTTCGCGCAGTCGTTCGTATTCGACAGTCGCGCCCGCCGAAAGCTTGCCGAGCGAGAAGCGCGCCTGCTGATTGATCCAGACCGCCGATTCGTCCGCGGGATCGGGGGACACCACGGTGACCAGCCGGTCGCGATGGGCGTCCAGGTCGAAAGCCTTTTGATCGTAGCGCGGCGTAATCCCCTGCTGCTCCGGCAGGACCCAGATCTGCAGAAAATTTACGGTTTCGGTTTCCGACGCGTTGTACTCCGAGTGCAGGATGCCGGTGCCGGCCGACATGATCTGGACCTCGCCCGCGCGGATCACCGAACCGGTGCCCATGCTGTCTTTGTGTTCGAGACCGCCGGCCAGCGGAATCGACACGATTTCCATATCGCGGTGAGGATGCGTTCCAAAACCGTGGCCCCCCGCGACCACATCGTCGTTCAGCACCCGCAGCGCTCCGAACTGCATGCGCTCCGGGTCGAAATAATTCGCGAAGCTGAACGTATGCCGGCTCTGGAGCCAGCCGAAATTTGCGGCGCCCCGGGTGTCGGCGCGGTGGACTAACGGTGAATTGGATTGAGTTGCGTTCATAATTGGTCGCCTCCTGGATTCGCCCTGAATGACGTTGATGCTCTTTAGAAGCGCCTGGCGGCCGGGCGCAACGGACGCCTGGGTGAATCGATACGGACAAAACGGAGTTTGTACAGGACAAATCGACGGACCCGCCGCGTCGCGTAGAACAACATCGGAGCCCGGATTCTAATCCAGCTCAGGCGTCTTCCGGTTGCCGGCGGAAGCTTTCGGGGGTCATTCCCGCATGTTTTCGAAAGAAGCGGCTGAAATAGGAGGCGTCACCGAAGCCCAGTTCACGGGCGATCCCGCCGATCGGAGCCGATTCATTGCGGAGCAATCGTCGCGCTTCAAACAGGATGCGCTTCTGAATAATCCGGGAGGGACTGCTTTCGACGGCGGCGTTTGTGATCTCGTTCAGGCAGCGGGTCGATAAAAACATCCGCTCCGCGTATTGCGCGGGCCGGTGCCACTCGCGATAGTGTCGGTCGACCAGGCGCCGAAATTCCCGAAAGCGATCGGCGGATGCGCCGTTCTGTGTCGCGGTAGAGGCGGCTTTTGCGGGGTCGCCGGGTTTCGGCGCGCTTTCCGCGAAGCGCTTGAGTTTCAGCAAAAGGATCTTAAGATATGAGCGGGCGATTTCGAAATCGTCGGCGTTGTCCGCCAGGTCCTGGTAGACGCGCCCGAGAGCGATACCCGCTTCCGGGTCGGGTCGTAACACCGGTCGCGTATAAAACAGCGACTGCGGCGGGGCCACGAGCGCGCTATTGTCTTCGCGGGCGCACAGAAACTCTTCGTCGAAGGACAGGCGGTTGCCCTGAAGAGCGGGCGCCGGCGATTCGCCGTGAAATTCAAGGCGCGCTTCGGGACTCAGCAGAACCAGGGTTTCACCCTGGAATCTTCGCCGTCCTTCGTTATGCTCGCCGCAGTTCGTGAGCGTTAGTTCGCCCGCGCCCCGCGTCCAGCGCAGGATCGTAAAGAGATCGCCGGCCCCCGGGGCGCGAAATTCTGCACGCAGGTCCAGATTCGCTTCGAATACAAAGCGACCAGGGTTGGCGCTCAAGTCAGTAGCTTTTTCGTCAGATTCGCCAGCTTACGCGACAGGCCCGTGTACGGCGGATAGAGCAGATCCAGCGCGCTGAAGAAACGCGATTGCTTTAAGACGCCGCGTTCGTGCGAAAGCGCGCGAAAACCGAAGTGGCCGTGATAGCTGCCGTGGCCGCTGTGATTGGCGCCGCCGAACGGCAGGTTGTGATTCGCGAGATGGATCAGCACGTCGTTGATCGCCGCGCCGCCCGAAGAGGTGTTCTGCAGCACGTACTTGATATTCTTGTTTTTCTTGCTGAAGACGTAGAGCGCCAGGGGTTTTTCGCGGGAGTTTACGAAGTCTACGGCTTCTTCCAGCTTGCGATAGGTCAAGATCGGCAGCAGCGGTCCGAAGATCTCCTCCTGCATGATACGAATGTCCGGGCTCACGCCCGAGATCAAAGTGGGCGCGATATAGTTTTCGCTCGCGTCGGAGGCGCCGCCCATCTCCACTTTCGCGCCGGATTCCATGGCTTCGTGCAGCAGTTCCGTCAGTCGCTGGTAATGGCGGGTGCTTACGATGCGCGAAAAGTCTTTCGATTCGGACGGGTTGTCGCTCGAAGCGTACATTTTCTCGACCGACTGCTTCGCGTGTTTCACGAATTCGTCGACTTTGCCTTCCGGCACCAGCAGATAATCCGGTGCGACGCAGGTTTGACCGCCGTTCACGACTTTGCCCCACATGATGCGTTTCGCCGCCAGCTTCATATCCGAGCTTTCGTCGATGATCACCGGCGATTTGCCGCCCAGTTCCAGTGTGACGGTCGCCAGGGTCTTCGCCGCAGCTTCCATGATGATCTTGCCGACCGGAGTCGATCCGGTGAAGAAGATGTGATCGAACGAAAGCTTGAGTAGTTCGGTCGATACGGTGTGATCGCCTTCGACCACGGCGCACTCGTCGCGGGTGAAGGTGCTTTCGACCAGTTTGCGAATATAAGCGGAGGTGTGGGGCGTATATTCCGAAGGTTTGATGATATTCGTATTGCCCGCGGCGATGGACGCGATGAGCGGAGCGAAGGCCAGCTGGAAGGGATAATTCCAGGGCGCGATGATCAGCACCGTGCCTTTGGGTTCGTAGACGACTTCCGAGCGCGATCCCAGCAGGGTCATCGGCGTGCCGACCCGTTTCGGCGCCATCCAGTCGCGGATTTCGCGAATGGCCGTCTTGATTTCGGAAATCACCAGCAGGGTTTCGGTCAGGTCAGTCTCTAAAGGCGCCTTGCGAAAATCTTTATACACCGCCTCTTCAAGCTCGCCGGTCGTCGACTCGATGGCCTGTTTGAGTTTCTTCAGCTTCGCGATACGTTCGCCAGCGGTGGAACGTCGCAATTCGAGCTGCTTGCGTTTCTGGGCCGCGAAAATCTGCTGAATTTCCTCGGTCGGCGTATTGGGGGCTGTCATCGCCGCTGTGCCGAAGGTCTTGCTTGCCGTGGGGGTGGTGTTTGAGTTGCTGGGTGCCATAATAGGTCCAGATTCAAATAATTGACCGGTGGTTTGCAAGTGTTTTTTCAGCATAGTTTGATGTGGATAAAGTCGACAGAACGGCGTTTTCGCGGCCTCGCGCTGCTGCTGGCTATGGCCTGCGCGCTCCCTGGCCTGGCCTGCGACGATCCTGCGCGCGATGGAGGGGAGCACGCCGATCCCGACGCGGCCGGGAGTCGCTCTTTCGAAATCCGAGTCGGGGAACGGGTGCGTGACTGGTGCGAGCGCCTGGGGCGCGATGCCGTGTCGGACGGCTCAGCCGCCGATCCTGAAGCCAGTGACGATTCATTGCTGGCGGCGGATCCGGCCGGGATTGCTACGAGCGGGGCTCAGGGCGTTTCCGAATCCCTGGACTGTGCAGCCGTTCGTCGCAGCGCCGGGCGACTGCAATTTTCGGAGCCGCGTTTCGCGTTTGTGCCGCCGCCGGTCGAACGGATCAATCGCTTTGAAGGCCTGTTCGTTCCCGGGCGTTATACGCGAGCAAGCGACGAATCGGTGGATGCGCTCATTCGTCGCCTGCTGGAAGCGACGGCCCGTCGTCTGGAGCGCGGCGGCATCGACGTCGCTGAATATAATATTCCGGGGTTGGAATTCGGTCCGTATCGGCAGTTGATTCTGGCGAGCATCGTCGAAAAAGAAGCGGCTTCGAATCGCGGATACGAAGGCGTCGCCGCGGTATTTCTGAATCGACTGCGCGACAACGAGGTGCTGGGATCGTGCCCGACCGTCGAATACGCGCTGGGTTATCATCGTCCGTTTTTGTTGTTTAAAGACCTGGAGCTCAAGTCTCCGTACAATGTCTACAAGCGCCGCGGTCTGCCGCCCACTCCCATCGCTTTTTTCAGCGACGGAGCGTTCGACGCCGTGCGCCGGCCCATCGATTCCGCCGCTTATTTTTTCGTCTTCGATTGGACCACAGGCGATTTGATTTTCGCTGACGACTACGGCGCGCACAAACGCAACGCCGCCGGGGCGCGGAAACGTTTTATCGCGCAGTTCGGCGAAGAGACGATTTATAAACGCTATGATGGATTATTTTACGAGATGCCCGCGGCGGACGCGCCGGACTGGGCGAGCGCGCACTGAGGTCTTCGCGGGCGGACAAACACGGTCTCCGACCGCGAAGATCAGAGACGGCGGTCCTGTACCTGCGCGGCGAAAGCGGCGTCGAGATAAATCTAAGGCAACCGGATACCCGTCGCGATTTGCCCGGCCTGTGCGCGAAACTCAAGACCGCCTACAGAATATAACTCTGAACCGCCGCCATTCATGCGGGAGGCGGTTTGAGCGCTTCGCGTACGACCGGATACTGCATTTCAACCACCGCGTCTTCCGGCCGATCGGGTCGCGGCATTTTCAGGAATATTTCCGTGGTCGGACCGGCCATGCGATAGCCGCGTTGCTCCATAAAATGCCCCAACGGACCGGTGACTGTATGCGCGTCTTCGGGTTTGCCGTTGCGGACCACGCAGGCCACCGGGTCGTGGGCCGGTAGTTCGCGGACCGCGACGGGGTGACCCAGCACCGTCAGTTCTTCTGTCGGAGGTGCGCCGTTCAGAAAGAATCCCATTTCGACGTCAATATCTTCCAGCTCGAAATCGTCGCTGTGAGTGACGGCCATAAATGAACCCAGCGCGCCCGGCCGGACTTTTCCCGGCAGAGCGCGATGTAATTCGAAGGCCATCCGCAGGCCGTCTTCCGGGCCGTTGCAGGTTTCGCGAATCGTAATGATCCGGCGCCCCGGGATCGGTTTGAGCACCACGTCCCAATCCCCCAGATCGCCTATTCGATCGATCTGTTCGAGCCGGCTTTCGATCTGGCGCAGCCGATCGCTTTCGCGGACGAGGGCCTCTTCGGCTTCGGCGCGACGCATTAGCAGCATGCCGCGAATCTCTTCGCTGCTGATACTGCGATCCATCATTTTGCCGATTTGGTCGAGCGACAGGCCAAGTTCTTTCAGGGCCAGAATTCGATTCAGTCGCGGCAACTGCGCCGCGCTGTAATACCGATATCCGGTTTCGTCGTCCACCAGAGACGGCGGAAACAGACCGATCTCGTCGTAGTAGCGTAGCAACCGCCCGCTGACGCGGGCGATTTTCGAAAACTCACCGACCTGAAACATAAGGATACGCCTCTTCGTATGCGCGCCGGGTCACGGCGCAATCACCGCGGTGCGAGCGTCGCGATGCAGTACGACGTCGGAGATGGTGTAGATGTGAACGGGCGACGGATCGTCCGCGGCGAAATTCGCGGATAGTACCCGCGGGAGTTTCAGACCCTGCACGTCCTGCCATTCAGTCACAAAATACACGCCGGTGAGGGATTTGCCCATGGGCCGGACCGTGAATTCCATTTGAGTAATCAGACCGGTCTCCTGATCGAACCAGACCTGCCACTGATCCACGTCCGCCTGCGGTGCAAAAGTTCCCCAGGAGAGAAAAACCAGATCGTGTTTGCGGCCGTCAAGTTCGACTTCTCCGAGGTGGGCGACCTGATCGGCGCTGGCCAGATAGAACGGAAAGCCGAGGAAAAATTCCACGTTTTCCACGACGAGTTCACGCTGCGGGTTGTCGATGAATTTGGGAGCTCTCTGTGCCGTCTCAATTTCGTAGTAGCGGTCTCCGCCGGTCACGCCCCACACGACGCCCTTCTCGGGACCTTCCAGAAATTCCATACGCGAGTTGCCCATTTCTCCGATCTTCGCGTCGATCGCCGTCAGGTGGTTGTCCTCGGCGTACTCCATGAAGAGCCATTTTGCCGGAGCCGGTGCCATGCTCCAGTCGTCCCGAAAGCGGGCTTCGACCGAGCCGTAACTTTTCCATTGTTCCAGTCCGCCGGCGGCGGCGAAGCTGCGTTCCAGTAGCTGTCGGCCCTTCTGGCGGGCCTCTTCAGTGACGCCGTTTTTGACGACGTCCGGGCGGATGTCCGCTGTGAAACATCCGGTGAGCAGCGCGGCTACGGCCAGGGCCGCACCGATGCTCGGTAATTTCAGCGATTTCATGATTCGTGTACCTCTAAGAGCCTCCGCGGTCAACGTCAGAACCGTTTTTTCGGGACGGTTCGTCCGGCGCCGGGAGGCGGGATACACATCAGGCTAAGGCATGACGTAACGGAAAGGTCGAGCGCAAAACCAGCCGAATTAGAGCAGGTCGCGCTGCGCCAGCTCCGCGCGCAAAGCGGCTCCAGCCGCAGAATCGCTTTTATAGTACACCGGCGGCTGGCCCAGGGGCGCGTCGACCTGGCGGTACTCGCCGCTTTCCAGGCTCAGGCTTTCGCCGCTCCAGAGATGGGTCCAGTCGCCCGCAGGCAGATAAACCCGCACACGCACGCGATCCGGATCCAGCACGGGCGCGATCAGGAAATCCGGCCCGAACAGAAATTGCTCGTAATGAATCTTTCGCACTTCCAGATCTTCCGGATAGTGCACGAAGAGATGCCGCACGACCGGATGGCCTTTCGCCGCGGCATCATCGACCAGCGCTTTGCGATAGGGAGCGAGCGCCGCGAATACCTTCGCGAAGCGGCTGAAGAATTTCAGAGTCTCTTCGTCGTCGTAGATCTGGAAATTGTTGTCGGGCTGATTGCCTTCGTGGGTGCGAAAGACCACGTTAAACGCGGACAGCTCGGTCCAGCGCCACAGGAGCTCGCGGCTGCGGTGATAGTCGGCGATGGGGTTCGTGATCGTCGTATAACCGCCGATGTCGCTGTGGTTCAGGCTGTAACCGCTGAGCCCCGAAGACAGCAGGCCGGTAATCGCGGTTTTGATGCCGTCGTAGCGGTCCCAGCTTACGAGCTGGTCGCCCAGCCAGAAGAGCGTGGTCAGTCCCGGGCTTTTTGTGTAGCCGCTGCGCGAAAAAAAGACGACTTCGTTGCCCAGGCCGACCTCGTTGATCGCCTCGCGATTGACCTGCTGCCATTCTTCCGGATATTTATTGTGATAGGTGGCCGGGCTTTCGCCGCTGTATAAAACCGCGTCGTATGGCAACGCTTCGCCGAAGTCAGCCATCCAGCCCTTCGAGCCGGCGTCGCGCACCAGTTCGCTCTTGATCACTTCTTTGATCCAGGCGCGCGCGGCGGGATTGGTTAAATCGATCAGGCCCGCGGAGAAGCTGGTATTTAAGATCATGTACGGTTCGCCGGACTGCGTTTTAATCAGATAGTCTTTGTCGCGCGCTTCCGCGAACAGGTTGCGGCGATGATTTTCTTTTTCGCTTACGTCGGCCAGGAAGGGATTGATATAGGTCATCAGCTCGACGCCGTCGCGCGCGAATTCGGCGCGCAGCTCGTCCCAGCCGGGATAACGATCGTTATCGAGCTCCCAGTTCCACCATAGTTGCTTGCCGAAGCTGGTCTTGCGCTGGCCTTCCCAGTCCTGGAGCCAGTAGGCGGCCAGCGGCGTGTCGAGGGCCTGCAGTTGTTCATGCACGCGTTTGACTTTTTCGGTGCCGCCCTGCATGCCGATGATCGCGCCTTCGTGGATCCAGTCCGGCAATTTGCGCATGCGTCCCGAGTATTCGGTGAATTCTTCGACGAGTTCCAGCGGGCTTGCGCCGTACAGAATGCGTCCGGTCATTTTCCCGGAGAAGGCTTCGACCGTTACCCGTTCCGCGTCGCGTAAATCGAAGCTGGTGTATTCGTAGTTTTCCAGAAAGAGCGAATTCAAATCGCTGGTGATATAGTGCGGAACGCCGGCGTACGAAGTATGCCACTTGCCGCCCGCTCCGGCGGTTATATCCGCGCCGGTGGTGATCGGCTCAGCACCCCGGCCGATGCCCTGTTCCATGACGAAGATCGGCAGTTTGCGGCCCTTCACGTCGAAGTACGTGAACTGTTCGCCGAAGCCGTAAAAGCCTTCGCCGGCATGCGTTGTGTAAATCAAATAGCTGCGATTGAATATATCCGATTCGGCCGTCAGCTCAAAGCGCAGATGGCCGTCGTCGGTCGCGGCGAAGACCAGCGAATAGGGCACTTCCGTGTCGCGACAGTCCAGGTCGCCGCGAATGCTCAGGCCCTGCGGTCCGAAATCTACGGCGTCGATGCTTTGATCCGAGCAGCTCTGCAGAATTTCGTCGTCGATTTTGAACATGCCCCGGGCTTCGTGAATGGTTTCCTGACCGCGCGCCGCTGAAACGAAGGCCAGACCGGGCAGGCTTGACCACAGTCTTCGATCCGGCGCTGCGGTGTGTCGAATCTCCAGCCGGGCTTCGGCCAGGCTATCCCCGGTCCAGGCCGCAGTAAACGGTCCCACACTGTACGACTGCGCCTGATAGCTCCAATCGCCGGACTTGAGGTCGCCGCCGATGGTCGGTTCCAGCAGACCGCAGGAGCTGATGGCGAGGGCGAGCAGTCCGACGGCGGATGCTTTTATAATAGAAGAAAACGGCGCGCGTGAAACGGGCGCGGGTCGGGTGGCGGGAGATGGGAGCATGAATCAATCCTTCTTTCTGGTCTGATCAGAACGGCTCTGATCTGGTGTGGTGTTTATTGCAGACGTAGTTTGTAGGTTTAGCTACGTTTCAAGTGCAGACTCTCATGGTCCGCAACGGCTGGCCGATCAAGTAAAAACCGGGAAAAAATGCGGTCGCGGGAGCGGCTCTCCATCGGAAATCAGCGGCCGCGTATCAGTCGAAGAGTGAGCCAGATCTGGACAGGCGACACAAGCGCCGTTCCAATGAGAATCGTGAATGACAGTGCCGAATGCATGAAGGTTCCGGTTACCGCCAGAACGATCGCGTGAGCGACGAAGTGGACCAGCATCAGCGCGCCGAAGATTGCGGACAGGCGGGCCCCGAACACGGATTCGACCCGTAAGAGTCCGTACAATAACACTGCGTACAGGGGGATGTGCGCGAGCACGAACACCGGCAGCCCCACCGCGGGATCGGTGATGCCGAGCAGCAGTTCCCATTCTCGCCAGAAGATCGCGTCCATCTCATGCAGGCTCAGCAGAATGAAGTTGGCGCTATAGGCTATTTCGACTGCCGATTTCAATGGTGTTCTCATAACTGGGGCTCCCGAATCTGCCCACTTTACGATTTGCGGTCCCGATTGTCGACTTGCTGTGTGTCGCCCGGAGATCCGTCGCGCGTGTTTGTTTTAAAAAGCTATCAGAAGAGCTTTCGGGGCCGCAAAAAACATAAATATACTGGCCCCAATATCCGGGAGGCGCGTCCAATAGCGATATGAGCTGGATACGCACTTCGTTCTGGATCGCCGGCCTTTCGGCGCTGGTCTTGCTGCAAGCGCCGATGAATCCGCCTGCGAACGCCCGCCTTGCCGGCGGGCTCGCGGCCCAAAGCCGTCCGCCTTCGATTGCCTCGCTGGCCGCCGGTGCACGCAAGATCACCGTAAAAGTCCCGGACGGGCATCTCATGGGAGCGACCACAACGTCGCGCTACACGCACGCGATGTCCGACGGTGCGCCGGCGCCGAAACTGGTCATCGGACCGGACGACGAACTGTATCTCGGCTACAACGACGCACAATCGAATGCGCGCGTGGCACTGCTCGGCAAAGACCTGCGGCTTAAACGTATGCTGGTTCAGCTGCAAGGCAAGCGTCTGGAAGATCTGGCCGCTGACGACGACGGCGTCGCGTTGCTGCTCACGGAATTCGATTCGAAACGCAAGAACAATTATATTCAGCGTAATCATCACACCGCGTATATCGAAAAATACGATTCGAAGAACGGCCGTGCGATCTTTCGTACCCGGATCGTCGGCGCGCGCGAATATACAAAAGAGGGCGATCAGGGGGTGGACACCACCTTCGGAACCTTTTCCATCGCCTACGACGGCGACGACTCCTACGCCACGTACTTTTCGACATATCGCCGCTGGGACGACGGCATCACGCATCAAAGCGAATATCTTGCGCTCTTCGACGCGGACGACGGCGAACGCCGCATGCGTGACGATGGCCGCAAATCGCCGCAGGGTTTTACCTGGAATGTAAGTCATAGCTTCCGACCGCGCTTCGTGCATGACGGCGAGCGATTCGTAATGGCGACCGTGGGCGACGCCTATCCCCGGGGTTTCGTCGTGCAATTTTTTCCGGAAGGTGAGCGCGAGCTGCCCGTGAAAGTACCGAAGGCGAAACCCGGCGAAACCTATCAGTACGTTCCCCTGTCGACCGGCGATCTGTACGCCCGGGACGAAACGAGCTGGATCGTTTTCGATTCCGCGGTGGGCCGGTCGACGTACGACATCGGCCTGATTCGCGTCGATGAGGCGAAGCCCTCGAAGCCGGTTTTTATTACGAATACAAATCGCTCCCGGGAACGTATCCCGCGCCTGGCGCCGTACGGTCGCGACCATTTGCTGGTGCTCTGGATGAAGGACGCGGGTCCGGCGAAAAGCAAATGGCATCCGGCCATGAAAACCATGAGCCTGGAAGGCGCGATGGTCGATTCGCGGGGACGGGTCGTTTCGAAGGCCGCGGCTTTCGGCGCGAAGGGACAGTTCGCGCTGCGTTCGGCGGCGCGCATGTTCCAGTTGCCCGACGGCCGCGTCGGCTGGGTGAACGATGTGACGGGCATTGCCGATCAGCTGGAACTCGTGGTGTTGCCAGGACCGAACGGCGGCGCCGATGAAGGCGATGATTCGGATGACAAACCCGAACCGCCGCCCGAACAAGAGGAGACCGTCAAAATCAATCCGAAGCTGAACCGGCCGCTCTTGATTGCGATCTACGACGGCGATGAGCCTGCAGCGCTGAAGCTGCTCAAACGCGGTGCCGATCCGAATGCGAAGTCCGGTCAGTGGAGCGCGCTATTGTACGCCGCCTATTTCGGTCGCGCCGCCGTCGTACACGATCTGATCCGGCGCAAGGCCGACCCGAACGCCGTCGTGAGCGGCTGGACCGCTCTGCGCCTGGCCGAGTCCCGCGGGCATGATGCCATCGCGAAGGCGCTGCGTCCGATTACCAGGGTCCAGTCCCGCGCCTTCGGTCTGGAAGCCAGGCCGCAGAACCCTCGAAGCCCGACTGTGCGCACGCGGGGCGCGCATGTACCATCGCCTGGATTGACGCCGGGCACGAATCCTCGCGGGCAATTGCGCAAGCTGGGGCAACCGAAGCAATGAGCGGCGCTTCCGTTTTGCGAAGCGGTCTGGCTCTGGCTCTCGCCGTAAATCTGATCCTGCCACCTACAACCGTCCTGGGGCGGCCGGCCACCAAAGGCGTTGAAGGCAGCGGCAGCGGTGACAGGCTCATCGTGCGCAGGACTCCCGGGTCGGTGTTTTACGACGCGACCGAGAGTCGCTTTTATTTCTATCACGACCTGAGCGAGTCGGACGGTCGCGCGGGATGTTCGCCGGCCTTCGTCATCGAATCTATTCCAGAAGCTTCGTCGGGTTCCCTCACGGTGCCTCTGCGTCCGCAGCCGTACTGCGGACCGGCGCCGGCCGTTTCCGAACGCAGGGCGGCCGCGCTTCCGCTGCGCTTCGCGAAGCCGCGTGCGAAACGCGAGGCGGGCTTCACAATATTACGCGAAGCAGGCCTCGCCATCGATGCGCGGTTTCCGGGGCCTTTGCCGGCCGCGGAGATCGCCCTGTTTTCACTTAAAGAACTCGACGCGGAAGTCTTTCGTGACGGGCAGGGGGAGATCGAAGCCTTGCTTCTGCTGGAGCGGGACGGCGACCGTTCGTTGAAACTGCAGCGCAAAGCGGACGGGGCGTTCGCGATTCAGTCCGGCTATGACGCGTCTCAGGATCGCGGGAAAGGCGAAGCCGTCGCCGCCTGGCGCTGGTCGCAGTCGGACGCGCTGCTGCAGTTTCATCACGAGCCGCCCGTGCCGGGCGTGGAGGATCGCCCGCAGGCGCTGGCGATTGTACGGGCTCCGGAGCTGGCTGCGAAGCTGGCGGGTCGGTCGCTGCGGATTCCGCTTGTGGTTCGAATGGTGCGCGGAGAAGAATCGGACGGAAGCGACGACGCTGTGGATCCCGATGACGGGTGGGACGAAAACGAAACGGCGAAGGGCAGCTGCTTCGAATCCAGGGACGGTAGCTGCATCTGTCTGGATCCCGAAATGATGTGCATGGTCGCGCTCTTCCCGTTCGTCTGGCTGGCTTTAATCGACGCCTTTTCCGACTGATGCGTCCACGAATTGTGATTGCCGGCCCGGCGAAGTTGAAGTCATTTTGTCCCCGGGTCGAGGTCCAGCGCCATGCGGATTGCGGAGTGTATTCTGCATGAAACTTTATACGAAAGCAATTCCACCCGGGTCTATCGCGCGCATCATGAAGCGACCGATCGGCGGGTGATCGTCAAGCAGGCGCGGATCCCGCGGCGTTCTTTAATCTCTCGACTGCGTCGCGAATATCGCCTGGCTGTCAGCATCGACGATCAGGCGGTCGTCGCGCCGCTGGCCTTCGAAGACGATATCGAATTTCCCGGCATCATCTATGCCGACTTCGGCGGCGTCGCGCTTTCAAAAATTCTCGGCCGGCAGCGCGAAGAGCGATCCGCGGGCGTTCAGCCGTCGATCCCGGCCTTTCTCGACCTGGCCATTCAGCTGGCGCGGATTCTGCGCGTCGTGCACGCCAGCCGCATCGTGCACCAGGACGTGAAGCCGGCGAATTTTATCTGTAATCCCGATTCCGGCGAAGTGCGACTTACCGATTTCGGCATCGCCGTGCGGGGCGACGGCGGTCTCATGCCTTCGCTGCGCATGCGCGGCACTCTGGCATATATGGCGCCGGAGCAGAGCGGCCGCATGAACCGGCCCATCGATCATCGCGCGGACCTGTACTCGCTCGGAGTTACGCTGTATGAAGCGGCGGTCGGGCGATTGCCGTTTGAAATCTCCGACGACGTTCTCGAGATGATCCATCGTCACATCGCAGTGCGACCGCTCGATCCGCATCTGGTCGCTCCGGAGTTTCCGGGCACGCTTTCCGCGATCGTCATGAAGCTGCTGGCAAAAGATCCGGAAGACCGTTACCAGAGCGCTGCGGGTCTGCTCGCGGATTTCGAAGAGTGCCGCCGGCAATGGCGTCAGAATCAATCCATCGCGCCGTTCATGCCCGGCCAGCGCGACGTCTCCGGCGTCTTCGCCGTGTCCAGTAAATTGTACGGCCGTGAACGCGAGAAGGACGAAATGATCCAGGCCTTTCGCCGCGTCGTTTCAGGCGCGCGCGAATTCTGTTTGATTCGCGGTTTCGCCGGTATCGGTAAGTCTTCCGTGGCCTTCGGTTTGCAGGATGCGGTGCTCGAGAGCCGCGGCTATTTCGTCGCGGGCAAATTCGATCAGTATCAACTCGGCATTCCCTATAGTGGAATCTTAAAAGCCTTTCGTCAGCTGATTAACGAAATCCTGAAGGAACCCCCTGAAGAACTCGAGGCTCAGAAGGGACGCCTGCGAAGCGCCCTTGGAGCGAACGGGCGCGTATTGATCGAAGTGATTCCCGAGATGGAGCGCGTGATCGGCGTGCAGCCCGAGCTTGCTGCGGTCGGTCCGGAAGAGGCCGAAAATCGTTTCATCAGCGTCTTCCAGGATTTCGTGCGCCTTCTGGCCCGGCCCGATCGCCCGCTGGTGCTCTTTGTCGACGATCTGCACTGGGCCGACGCGGCTTCGCTGCGATTGTTGCGCGTACTGCTGACCGCTCCGGAGATCCGCCACCTCATGATCCTGGGCGCCTATCGCGACAACGAAGTCCGGGACGCCGGCCATCCGCTGACCGCCGCGATCGAAGAGCTGCGCCAGCGCGACGTGCGCATTGCCGCCATTCAGGTGGAAGCGCTGGACGTTTCCGAAATCAACTACTGGATCGCCGCGACGCTTCAGAGCGAACCGGCCCGCAGCGAGGAACTCGCGAATTTCGTGCACCAGAAGACCGGCGGGAATCCTTTTTTTGTACGCGAGTTTTTGCTGAATCTGCATCGCAACGGGCACATTCGTTTCGACGAAGACCTCGGCGGCTGGACCTGGGACGCCGGGCGCATCAGCAGCCTGCCCGCGCCGGATCAAATCGGCGAGCTCATGGCGCAAAAAATCCAGCACCTCGATCTGGAAACCCGCGAGGCGCTGCAGTACGCGGCGTGCCTGGGAAATCGATTCGAGCGCGGATTTCTGGCCGGTCTGCTCGAACGGGACGAAGAGCAGGTCGCCGCGCAGCTGCAGCCGGCCCTGCGCGAAGGCCTGGTATCGCCGCTTTTAGCCGGCGCCGATGATCGCATCAAAGATCCCGAAGCGACGCTCGAAATTTCGCAGTCGGAAAAGCATTATCAATTTCAGCACGATCGCGTTCAGCAAGCCGCGTATGATTCGCTTGTAGTGGAACAGCGCGAAAGCTTTCATTTACGCATCGCCCGCGAATGGATTCGTCGTTCGGAGGATTCGCCGGATCTGCTCGATGAAAATATTTTCGCCGTGATCCATCACCTGGACGCGAGCGCGAATCTCGTGCGTCAGGCCGCCCCCGAAATTCGCGAACAAACAGCGCGTCTGTATCTGCGCGGCGGCCGCCGGGCCCTGGACTCGGTCGCCTACCAGGCCGCCGCGGACGCGCTGGCGGCCGGCATGGATCTGTTGCCGCCCGACGCCTGGTCCGCGCGCCCGGATCTGATTCGGGATCTGATGGTGACCCGGGCGGAAGCAGAGCATCTCTGTTCGCGCAACGAAGAATGCATCGAATTGATTCAGCAGGTGCTGCAGAGCCCCGGGGACGCGATCGAAAAAATTCGCGCCTACGAGATCTATATTCGGGCGCTGAACGCTCTCGGACAGATGGAAAGCCTGCTGGAGACATCGCTCAAGGCCCTGGCTTCCCTGAACGTAAAGCTGCCGCCGAATCCGGGACCCGCCGGAGCGCTGTTCGCGATACTGAAAACTCAGGCGCTGATTCGAATCAAGGGGCCCGAGTCGATTCTCAAGGCGCCCGAAATGCGCGACCCCCGGCGTCTGGCGGCGATGCGCATTCTCGCGCTCTTCGCTTCGGGCGCATTTAAGACCCGCCCCGACCTGTACGCGGTGGCGATGTGTCGCTACGCGGAAATCACCTATCGCGGCGGTCCGTCCCCGGCGGCGGCCTACGGCTTAATGAGCATGGCCGTAATTCTGGCGAGCATCGGCCGCCATAAATGGTCCGTACGCCTGAGCGACATCGCGTTGCGCTTGTTGACCAAAAACAACGATCACAGCGCGAAGACGCTATTTGCGCGAGTCGTATTCGTCATGCACTGGGTCGAAGGGCTGGAAGCGGGTTTCGAAACCTTTCGCGAAGCGAATCGTCTGGGGGTGGCGAACGGCGACATCGAGTACGGCGGTTATTCATCGCTCTTTCTGAGCGTCTATCGCATGTACTCGACGGGGCCGCTTTCGGCCGTCGAGCCGGAGGTGGCCGCAAGTTATGAGCTGGTTCGAAATTTTCGCAATGCCAACGTCCTGTACGCGACGCGGTTTTTTTATCAGCTGATCTTGAAATTGCGGGATCCTTCCGGCGGCGAGGCGATTCTATCGGGTAAAGTATTCGACCGCGAATCCGGTCTGGAACGCCTGCAGGAACTGAATCTGCAGAGCGAAATCAATCTGTACTACGGCGCGGAGGCCCTGTACTTATTTTTGATGGGGCGGCGCCTCGAAGCCTTCGCCGCCATCGAAGAATCCCAGCGCCGCAAGAAATACGTGCGGGCGATGTACTTCGTTCCGCACGGCGATTACGTCGAGGCCTTCATTCGCTTTTCGGTGCTGGATTCGCTGCCCGCCGCGGAGCGCGCGGCCTGCCTGAAAAATCTCAAAGCGCCCATGCGTCGGCTGCGCAAATTGAGCCGGCTGAATCCCGACGTCTATCTGCACAAATGGCATCTGCTGAACGCGGAACAGGCCCGGGTCGTCGGCGATCATGAAAAAGCCGCCCTGTTTTATAATCGGGCCATCGAAACGGCGAACGCACGCGGCTACCTTCTGGACGAAGCGCTGGCCTGCGAATTGGCCGCGGAATACTATATGACCGCGGGCAACGACCGCATCGCCGGGAATTATATCGAAGACGCGCGCCGGGTCTATTCGCGCTGGGGCGCCCAGGCGAAAGTCCGCCAGTTGGAAGAGCGCCACCCGCGATTCTTTTCGGACGCGAGCGCCGCTACGCCGGACCGGGCCACACTGGAATCGACGATCGCCTTCGCCACCCGGAGTCCCCGCGGCGATCTGGATATCGACACCGTGACGAAAGCGGTACAGATGCTCTTCGCCGGACAGGACGCCGGCGCGGTGATGGACGAATTCCTGCGGCTCTCGGTGGAAAACGCCGGCGCGCAGCGAGGCGCGCTCATTCTGCGCCGTTCGGACCGCCTCTGGCTGGAAGCGGCACGCGATCTGAACGCGCCCGAAGTCGATTTTCGCGCGCAGCCCTTCGATTCGTACGTGGGGCTGCCGCGGGAAGTCATTCACTACGTGTTGCATACCGGCAAACCCGTGGTTCTGGCGGACGCGCGCGAAGCCGGAGATTTCGCGGCCGATCCTTATTTGCGTCGCAGTCGTTGTAAGTCCGTACTGGCCACGCCGGTCGTGTATCAGTCCGACGTGCAGGGCGTGTTGTATCTCGAAAACCGGCTCGCGGCGAAGGTGTTTACGCAGCCGCGTCTGCAAATTCTGAGCGTGCTTTCGCATCAGGCGGCGGTATCGCTGGAGAACGCGCGGCTGTACGAACACATGCAGAGCGAGATCAGCGCAAAGACGCGTGAGCTTTTAAATTTGAAACTCGCCCGGGATCGTATGGATCCGCACTTTTTGTTTAATTCTCTGAACATGGTGCTGGCCTTAATGCGCAAGGACCCCGAGACGGCGAACCGGGCGCTTGCGGTGCTCGCGGAGCTTTATGAAACGCTGACTGGAATCAGTTCGGAAGAGCTGGTCGATTTCGAGCGGGAGTGGCGTTTTCTGGAAGAGTTTTTATCCCTCATGCAGCTGCGCTATGCAAATAGTCTGGAAATCGAAGTCAATCGACCGGACGAGCTGCCGCGCTTTCAGATTCCGCCGTTGACGCTGCAGCCGATCGTAGAAAACTCTTTCAAGCACGGCTTCAAACACTCCACCGATACCATGCGTATCTCCGTCGAACTGGAGACCGCCTACGACCGGGTACACATTCGCTTTCGCGACAACGGCTCCGGCTTCGAGCGCGAAATCCGGCCCGGCGACACGCTGCATTCGATTTCGGAGCGGCTGCGCCATTATTTTCCCGCGGCCGCCCTGCATCTGGCGGGTCCCAGCGAGGTGCTCGTTACGATTCATCTCGGTCGCCGCCTGGCCTGACATGGGTGGCGCGGCCGACGACCGAAGCGCTGTGCTGCGCTTTTGCAGAAATAGTGATTGCCGGACCGGGAATCGCGGATTCAGACTGACCTGCACTGATTTTCCGAAGAGGTAAGCGATGCGGATTGCGGAATGTATTCTGCATGAAACTTTATACGAGAGTAACTCAACGTGCGTGTATCGCGGCAAACATGAAGCGTCCGGCCGTCCGGTCATCGTTAAGCAGGCCCGGGTTTCGCGAACGTCATTGATCTCCCGTCTGCGTCGCGAGTTTCGCCTGGCCACCGGCATCGGCGACGAAGCGGTCGTCGAACCCCTCGCATTTGAAGACGACATTGAATACCCGGGCATCATCTACGCCGATTTCGGCGGCGTGGCGCTGTCCCGGGTACTGGCGGCTCAGAGCGAACGGCTCGCTGAATGGTCCGTCGCCGAGATTCTGGATCTCGCCTGCAATCTGGCGCGCATTCTGGAAGTGATCCACGCCAACAGCATCGTGCATCAGGACGTAAAGCCGGCCAATATAATCTTTAATCCGGAAACCCGCGAAGCCCGCATGACCGACTTCGGTATCGCGGTGTTGAGCGACGGCGGGGTTATGCCTTCGCTGCGCATGCGCGGGACGCTCGCCTATATGGCGCCGGAGCAGAGCGGTCGCATGAATCGACCGATCGATCATCGCGCCGATTTATATTCGCTGGGGATTACGCTGTACGAAATTCTCACCGGTCGATTGCCCTTCGATAATTCCGACGACGCGCTCGAAATGATTCATCGTCACATGGCGGTGCGCCCGCTGGATCCGCACGTGGTCTCCGGACGAGTGCCCGAAGCGGTGTCGGCGATCGTCATGAAGCTTCTGGCCAAAGACGCGGAGGATCGTTACCAGAGCGCTTCCGGCCTCTTGAAGGATTTCGAAGAGTGTCGCCGCCAGTGGGACCAGAAACAATCGATTGAAAATTTCGTTCCCGGCCGTCGTGACGTTTCCGATGTTTTCGCGGTATCCAGCAAATTGTATGGCCGCGAACGCGAGAAAGACGAGATGATCCAGGCCTTTCGCCGGGTCGTTTCGGGCGCGCGCGAATTCTGTTTGATTCGCGGTTTCGCCGGAATCGGCAAGTCTTCGGTGGCCTTCGGTCTACAGGACGCGGTGCTTGAGAGTCGGGGTTATTTCGTTTCCGGAAAATTCGATCAGTTTCAGCTCGGCATTCCCTACAGCGGAATCTTGAAAGCCTTTCGCCAGTTGATCAACGAAATCCTGAAAGAGGACCCCGCTGAAATCGCCGCGCAAAAAGAACGTCTGCAGTCGGCGCTGGGCGCCAACGGCCGCATCATCATCGACGTCATTCCCGAAACCGAACGCATTATCGGACCGCAGCCGGAACCCTTCGCCGTCGGACCGGAAGAAGCCGAGAATCGTTTTATCAGCGTCTTCCAGGAATTCGTGGGCGTGCTGGCGCGCTCCGAACGCCCGCTCGTTTTGTTTATCGACGATTTGCACTGGGCCGACGCGGCTTCGTTGCGTTTGCTGCGAGTGCTCCTGACGGCGACCGACATCCGCTATCTGATGATACTCGGCGCTTACCGCGACAATGAAGTCGGGCCCGGACATCCCCTGACGGAAACTCTCGCGGTTCTGGAAGGACAGGAAGTGCCCGTACGTTTCGTAGACGTGCAGGCGCTCAGCGAGTCCGAAGTGAACGATTTGATCGCGGCGACGTTGCAGACGGACGCCGAGAACGCGGCGCGCCTCAGTGATTTCATTCACCAGAAGACCGGCGGCAATCCGTTTTTCGTACGCGAATTTTTACAAAATTTACACAGCGGCGGTCATATCGATTTCGATCTTTCGGCGTCGGCCTGGACCTGGGACGCCGGACTGATCAGCAGTCTGCCCGCGCCGGATCAGATCGGCGAATTGATGGCCGACAAAATCGAGCACCTGGACCCGAATACGCGCTCCGCGCTCCAGTACGCCGCGTGCATGGGCAACCGCTTTGAATTTAAATTTCTCGCGGCTCTGATGTCTATCTCCGAAGACGAGGTCGTCGCGCGGCTCAAGCCGGCGTTGCGCGAAGGTTTGCTTTCGCCGCTTTTGTCCGGTTTCGACGATCGGGTGCGCGACACGGACGTGACACTGGAAGTCGCCGGTTCCGACGGGCAATATCAATTTCAGCACGATCGCATTCAGCAGGCGGCCTACGACTCGCTGCCGGCCGCGGATCGTCGCGGCGCGCATTTGAATATCGCCCGGGAATGGATACGTATATCCGCCGAGTCGGAAAAGTCGCTCGAAGAAAACGTCTTTTCGATCGTTCATCATCTGGATGCCGCCGGCGACCTGGTGTTCGGAGAAGCCGAAGCCCAGCTGCGGGCGGCCCGATTGTATTTGCGCGCAGGCAAACGGGCCCTGGATTCAGCCGCCTACCAGGCCGCGGCCGATTCGCTGGCGGCCGGGATTCGTCTGGTTCCCGGCGATCCCTGGCGCGATCATTCGGAGCTCACGCGGCATTTGCATGAGGCGAACGCCGAAGCGGAGCATCTTTGCTCGCGCAACGAAGAGTGCGTTCGTCTGGTGCATACGATTCTGGATAATACATCCAAACCGCTGGATCGCGTGGCGGCCTACGAAATCTATTTACGCGCATTTACCGCGCAGGGCGACATCGACAGTCTGATTACGGTGGCCCTCGACGCGCTCTCGGCGCTCGGCTATTCCATCGCGGCGAATCCGGGCGAAGGACGCGCGCTGCTCGCGATCATTCGCACTCAGGCGATCATCCGCTGGAAGCGACCGGAGAGCATTCTGAAAGCCCCGGAGATGACCGACCCGCGAATGCTGGCGGCCATGCGGATTCTGGCCCTGCTCGCTTCGGGCGCCTATAAAAAGAATCCGAATCTGTACGCCGTGGCGATGAGCAAGTACGCGGAGATCACCTATCGCGGCGGACGGTCGCCGGCCAGCTCTTATGCCCTGGTCAGCATCGCCGTATTATTGGTCAGCGTGGGCCAGGCGGCTTTCGGTATGCGGCTGAGTCGCATCGCGCTCAGTATGCTCGCGGACAAAACCGATCACGCGTCGAAAACCCTCTTCGCCCACGCGGCCTTCGTCGCGCACTGGGTCGAGCCTTTAGAAAACAGCTTCGATATTCTGCGCGAAGGCAGTCGCAGCGGTATGGCGAACGGCGACATTGAATACGGGGCGTACTCCGCGTCTTTTCTGGCTGTGCATCGTCTGTATTCGACCGGCGATGTCAGTTCGCTCTTCGCGGAGTTGACTTCGATGCGCAAGCTCGCGCGAAACTTCCGAAACGAGAGCGCGCTTCTGGTCTCGGGCATCTACGCCCAGTTGATGCAGCGGCTGATGAAGGCCGACAGCGATTCGCATCGTCTGTCCGGAGAGTTTTTCGACGGGGAACGCGGCCTGGAACGTTTGCACGAACTGAATTTTATCAGCGAGATCAATCTGTACTATAGTGCGTCGGCGCTGTTGCTTCTATTGCAGGATCGGCGGGCGGACGCGCTGCGCGCGATCGAGGCGGGCCAGGCGAAAAAGAAGCACGTGCGATCGATGTACTTCGTACCCCTGGGCGCTTATCTGGAAGCGCTGATTCGCCTGGTGTGTATGGACGAGATGTACGAACAGGATCGGAGCGCCGCCCGGCGTTCGCGCCGCAAACTGCGCCCGTTGATGCGACAGATTCGAAGCCTGACGAAACTCAACCCCGACGTGTATCGTCACAAACTGCTCTTGCTCCAGGCGGAGGCGGCGCGGGTCGACCGCAAAGACGACCGGGCCGCGCGCTATTACAATCGCGCGATCGAAGTCGCAAGCGCCCGGGGTTATAATCTCGACGAGGCGTTGGCCTGCGAGCGGGCGGGGGAGTTTTATCTTTCACGGGACAACACCCGTATCGCCGCGGGTTATATCCAGGACGCGCACCGCGTGTACGCGCGCTGGGGATCGCCGGCGAAGACACGACAGCTGGAAGAAAAGCACGCGCAGATTTTCGGCGGCCGGGCCGGAAGCACCGGCTCGCATCCGAGCCGGGAGACTCTGGAGTCGACCATCGCCTTCGCGACCCGCAGCCAGGGCGGCGACCTGGACATCGAAACCGTTACGAAGGCGGTGCAGATGCTCTTCGCGGGCCAGAGCGCGGCTGCGGTTATGCAGGAGTTTCTGCGGCTCTCGGTCGAGAACGCGGGGGCGCAGCGGGGCGCGCTGGTGCTGCGGCGCGGCGAAGATCTGTGGCTGGAAGCGTTGCGCGACGCCTCCACGCCGGTCGGCGAGTTTCGCGCGCAGCGATTCGAATCGTACACGGCCCTGCCGCGCGAAATTATCAACTATGTGTTGCATACCGGCGAACCGGTCGTACTGGGCAACGCTTACGAACAGGGGCCCTTTACGGCGGATCCGTACGTGCGCCGGAGCCGATGCAAATCGATCCTGGCGACGCCGATCGTCTACGAAGGCGACGCGCGCGGGGTATTGTACCTGGAAAACCGGCTGGCGGCGAACGTATTGACGCGACCCAGGTTGCAAATCTTAAGCGTGCTCTCGCATCAGGCGGCGGTTTCGCTGGAAAACGCGCGACTCTACGAACACATGCAGAGCGAAATCGGCGAAAAGACGCGACAGCTTTTGAACCTCAAGCTGGCGCGCGATCGTATGGATCCGCATTTTCTGTTCAATTCGCTGAATATGGTGCACGCCCTCATGGCTCAGGATCCTCTGCGGGCCAACGAAGCGCTGCTGGCGGTGGCGGATTTGTATCGCACGCTGACGGATATCAGCGAGGCGGAGCTGGTGGACTTCGAACTGGAGTGGCGCTTCCTCGAAGAATATCTGAAGCTGATGCAGCTGCGCTTCGACCGCAGTCTAATCGTAAATATCGAACGCCCCGGGACCCTGCCGGCCATGCGCATTCCTCCGCTGAGTTTACAGCCGATCGTCGAGAATTCGCTCAAGCACGGTTTTCAGACCGTGAGCGAAGATATGCGTATTGACATTCGGCTCTCGGTCGACGGAGAACAGGTGCGGGTCAGCTTCAGCGACAACGGCGTCGGCTTTCAGCGCGAGATCCGGCCCGGAGACACCCTGTATTCCATTCGCGAACGACTGGGACACTATTTTCAAGAAGCGAGACTGGGTTTCGATAAAGACGCGGCGGGTTCGCGGGTCGACGTGATTCTCTCGCGGCCGGTCGGAGAATAAAGGCGCCCGTCGGCGCGGCGGACATTCATGCAGCTCAGCGGCTATACGATTCATCAGACCGTCTATCATAGCGATTCGACACGGGTCTATCGCGGCGTGGCCAAAAACTCCGGCCGGCCGGTGATCATTAAACAGATTCAGGCGAACCGGACTTCGCTGAAATCACGCCTGCGCCGCGAATTCGAACTGGTGAGCGCGATTCAGGATTCCGCAGTGGTCGAGCCCGTCGCCTATGAAGCGGACCTGGAGCTACCGGCGGTCATCTACGCCGACTTCGGAGGCGCCGCTCTCAGCGAAGCCTTCGCGGAAAAAAGATCAGGCTGGCCCTGCCTGGACTTTTTAGACGTCGCGATTCGAATGGCCGAAATCCTGCAGGTCATTCACAATCACGGCGTCATCCACCAGGACGTCAAACCAGCGAATATCATCTACAATTCGCAGACCGGCGAAGTGCGATTCACGGACTTCGGCATCGCTGTGCGGCGCGACGGCGCATTCGGTACCATGCCTTCCCTGCGTATGCGCGGCACGCTCGCGTACATGGCGCCCGAGCAGAGCGGCCGCATGAATCGCGCGATTGATCATCGCGCGGATCTCTATTCGTTGGGGGTGACGTTCTACGAAGGTCTGACCGGCCGCCTGCCGTTCGAGATTTCGGACGACGCTCTGGAAATGATTCATCGCCATATTGCGGTGCGTCCGGCGGACCCGCATTCGCTGAACTCCGCGGTGCCGGAAACGGTTTCAGCCGTCGTGATGAAGCTGTTGGCCAAAGACGCGGAAGATCGTTATCAAAGCGCCCACGGCCTCGTCCAGGATCTGCGGGAATGTCGGCAGCGGCTTCAGAGCGGCGAAGTATCGACGAAATTCGTTCCGGGGAAAAACGACGTATCCGACGTATTCGTGGTTTCGCGTAAGCTGTACGGCCGCGACTCCGAGCGAGCCGTGCTGATCGAAGCCATTCGCCGGGTCGTCTCGGGTGCGCGAGAATTCTGTTTGGTGCGCGGTTTCGCGGGCATCGGCAAATCTTCGGTGGTCTTCGACTTGCAAGATGCGGTGCTTGAGAGTCGTGGGTTTTTCGTTTCCGGGAAATTCGATCAGTTCCAGCTCGGCATTCCTTATAGCGGGATCCTCAGGGCCTTTCGTCAGCTGGTAAATGAAATTCTGAAAGGCGAAGCGGACGAAGTCGAGAGCTGCCGGCGGCGATTGCTTGAGGCTCTGGGAGTCAACGGTCAGATTATCGCCGAGGTGATTCCAGAAATCGAACGCATCATCGGGCCGCAGCCGGAACCGATTTCCGTCGGACCCGAAGAAAGCGAAAACCGCTTTATTAACGTCTTTCAGGATTTTGTGCGTACGCTCGCCAGCGTCGAACATCCGCTCGTGCTCTTTGTCGACGACCTGCATTGGGCCGACCCGGCGTCGTTGCGTTTACTGCGTCTGTTGATGCTGGCGCCCGATATGTCATGTCTGATGATATTGGGTGCGTATCGGGATAACGAAGTGGACGCCGACCACCCGCTGGAACGTACGATTGCGTCCCTTCAAATGCAGGACATCGAAGTTCGTTTCGTCGAGATTCGCCCTCTCGATGCGGAAGAGGTCAACCGCATGGTCTCGGCGACACTTCAGGCCCCCGCCGATGAAACCAGAATCCTGGCCGAGTTCGTTCATCAAAAGGGCGGCGGCAATCCGTTTTTCGTGCGAGAGCTGTTGCAGATACTGCATCGAGACGGGCACATCCGTTTCGATTCGGAACAGGGACGCTGGAGCTGGGACGCCGCGCATATCAGCAGCCTGCCGGCGCCCGATCGCATTGGCGAGCTGATGGTGCACAAGCTGCATTATATGTCGGGTGAAACTCGCGTTGCTCTGCAATTTGCCGCGTGTATGGGCAGCCGCTTTGATCGCGCGGCGCTCGTCACGGTCTTGCAATGCAGCGACGTGGAACTTGAAGAGCGTCTGCGGCCCGCTCTGCGGGAAGGCCTGCTTTCGCCGCTGCTGCCTGGCTCCGACGATCGAGTAGCGAATATGGAGTCGACGCTGGAGTTCGCAGGGGCCGACGGTCATTATCAATTTCAGCACGACCGCATTCAGCAGGCCGCTTATGATTCGATCGAAACTGCCGAACGCGAGAGCGCGCATCTCCAGATTGCGGGCCAGCTGATCCGGAAAGTTGGAGACGCGGCAGACGCGCTGGACGAGTCGATATTCTCGATCGTGCATCATCTCGACGCGGCCGGCGATGCGATCGAAGCGCAACACGAGCGGCGCACGGAGTACGCGAAGCTGTATCTGCGAGCCGGGCAGCGCGCTCTCGGCTCGGCCGCCTATCAGGCGGCGGCCGATGCGGCGGGGAAGGGCGTCGCTCTTTTACCGCCGGACGCCTGGGAAGCGGAATATGAGCTGGCCCGCAAGCTCTACGAAGTGCATGCCGAAGCAGAGCATTTGAGTTCACGCAATGCGCGCTGCATCGAAATCATTGAAGAAATACTGCGATATGTTGATGATCCGCTGGATCGGGTCGTGGCCTACGAGACTCATTTGCGAGCCCTCACCGCATTAGGCGAAATTGAGAAGGTAATCACGGTGGGCCTGGAGGCGCTGGGCTCGTTGGGCTTTGTATTGCCACCGAATCCCGGCCGACCGCGGGTTTTGATTCAGACCCTTTGGACTCAGTGGCAAATTTTTCGGCGTGGAATCGACAGTGTTGTGAGTGCGCCGGAAACACGTGATCCGTATGCAAGGGCCGCTCTGGGTATTTTGCCGCTGATTGGGGCTCCGATGTACAAGCTGCGCCAGAATCTCTGGGCGATATGGGCTTGCGCTTATGTTGAACTCAGTTATAGAGCCGGCTGGGCGACGGCCAGCCCTTATGGATTAACGAGCATGGCCGGTATGCTCCTCGGCATGGGGCGCCACCGTTTCGCGCGGGCCTTAAGTATTGTGTCTCTAAAATTACAGGATCGCATCGGATCCAGCAATCACGCGGCCAAGACGTTGTTCGCGCACGGCGCAATCGTTGAGCACTGGTTCGAGTCTCTTGAAAAAGGATTCGAGAACCTGCTTCGGGGCAGCCGAACCGGGATCGAAGCGGGTGACATCGAGTATGGCGGCTATTGCCATCATTATTACTGCGTGCATTCGTTTTATTCGGTGGGCGATCTGGCAGATCTGGAGGCGGAGTTTGCCGTGCAGTATCGCCTGATCAATAACTATGGGAACGAAAATGTCCAGGGGTTGAACCGTATATACTATCAGTTGATCATGAATCTGCGTCACGGCGAGGGCGACGTTCACCTATTGAACGGGGAGGTATACGACGAAGAGCATGGACTCCAGCAGCTATACGATCGGAAATACATCAGCGCCGTTGTCATTCACCAGAGCGTTCGAGCGCTTCTGCGCTATCTTTTCGATCGTCCGGAGGAAGCATTGGCCTCCGTGCAGGAGGCGGATCGACTCCTGCATTACGTGCCGGCTATGTACTTTTATACGCTGAATCTGTATCTGGAGGCGTTGATTCTCTGCGCTCTCGGTCCCGAATCCGAATTAGTCCGACGCCGATATTTCAAGAAGCGAATGAAGCAGCTTTTTCGTAAATTTGAAACGTGGGCCGGGCTCAATCCCGCGGTCTATGAGCACAAGCTGTCGCTTTTGCGCGCCGAGTATTTCCGAATCCGCGGCGATTTTTCTCGTGCCGTAAACAGCTATACAGCCGCGATTAAAGGGGCGCATGCCCGGGGGTATCTGCTGGATGAAGCGCTGGCCTGCGAATTGGCCGGCGAGCACTACCGCAAGCAGGGCAACGACCGCATCGCGCGAACCTATATCGAAGAGGCGCGTGCGGTGTTTCGTCGCTGGGGAGCGGACGCGCGCGTGCGTCATCTGGAGTCGAAGTATCCGGATTGGTTTTCTGAGGCCGGAGCGGCTGACGAAGCGTCCGCTTCGAATCGGGCGACCCTGGAGTCGACGATCGCCTTCGCGACTCGCAGCGCGGGCGGCGACCTGGATACCGAGACCGTAACGAAAGCGGTGCAGATGCTCTTCGCGGGTCAGAGCGCAGCGGCCGTCATGCAGGAGTTTCTACGGCTGTCGGTCGAAAACGCGGGTGCGCAGCGGGGCGCGCTGATTCTGCGTCGCGGTGAAGAGCTGTGGCTGGAAGCCGTACGCGAATTGGAGCCGCAACTCGCCGCCGAATTTCGCGCGCAGCGATTCGAATCGTATACTGCGCTGCCGCGCGAAATCATAAACTACGTATTGCACTCCGGCGAATCGATCGTACTCGCGAACGCGCGCGAAGGCGGCGAATTTACGGCGGATCCCTACGTGCGCCGGAGCGGAGCCAGGTCGATACTCGTGGCGCCGGTCGTATATCAGTCGGACGTGCGCGGTGTTTTGTATCTCGAAAATCGCCTGGCGGCGAACGTCTTTACGCGTCCGCGGCTGCAGATCTTAAGCGTGCTTTCGCATCAGGCGGCGGTGTCGCTGGAAAACGCGCGGCTGTACGAACACATGCAGAGCGAGATCGGCGAAAAGACGCGGCAGCTTTTGAATCTGAAGCTGGCGCGCGATCGTATGGATCCACATTTTCTGTTCAATTCGTTGAATATGGTTCACGCGCTGATGTCGCAGGACCCTGCACGGGCGAACGAAGCCCTGATGGCGGTCGCTGATTTGTATCGTACTTTAACGGATATCAGCGAAGCAGAGCTGGTGGACTTCGAACTGGAGTGGCGCTTTCTCGAAGACTATCTGAAGCTAATGCGATTGCGCTTCAACCAGAGCCTGACCGTGGAGATCGAACGTCCTGAGACCCTGCCGACCATACGCATTCCTCCGCTGTGCCTGCAGCCCATTGCGGAGAATTCTTTCAAGCATGGCTTTCGCATGAGCACCGACCGGATGGAGCTACGAATTCGGCTCAGCACGGTCGGGGACGAGGTGCGCGTCGAATTTCAGGACAACGGCGGGGGCTTCGAGGACGACGTGCAACCCGGCGATACTCTCCATTCTATTCGCGAACGCCTGGCTCACTATTTCGGCAGAGCGGAGTTAAGTACCGAAAATCTGGAGCGGGGCTCGAGGACGATCGTTCGGTTGGCGCCGCGCAGTGGTGAAGGGTCCGGGCAAGCCCGGTGAGAGGCGAGTCCCAAAAAAATGTCCGCCGCGCCGGCCGCCCCGAATGATCCGGGGCAGCCGGCGCGCCAGACGCCAGTAGTATCCATGTAATGAGAGCGAGTCGTTTAATAATGCATAATTTTATTTTTATAAAATAGGCTTAATAAGAAGCGCTTCAGGAATTCCCGGCCTCTTTCCATCTATTCGTCAACTCAATATGCATAAAAGCGGCCCGGGCCGCGTTCACGAATACCCAGACGGTTTCGCGCCGATTTTGTGGCTTTTGCGCTCCGAATAAGAATTGCGGCGGCTGGCTTTCGGACGGATAATGGCCGGCCTGTGAGGATTGCCTGTCGATGAAAGTGCCTGAAAAAGCGGTGCGAGTGATTGTCGCGGAAGACGATGATCACGCCCGTGATTATGTTAGCGATCTGGTCCGCGAGCACGTGGACCTGGAGCTGGGCGCTGCAGTCAGTAACGCGGTGGATTTGCGTTCCGAAATCGGAGCGTCGGCGACCGATGGGAATCCCTTCGAACTGGCGATCCTGGATATCGACCTGCGGGGAGTACCGGTCTTTGAGGTGCTGCGCAGGATTCCTCCGTCGCGGCGGCCCGCCATTATCCTGCTGTCAGCCTATCGCGAGTTCGGCCCGGAAGCCTTCGAGCTGCGCGCCGTGGATTATCTTGTCAAACCCTGTCCGGAACCTAAATTTTTTGCGGCCGTAGAGCGCGCGGTAAATCGCATTCGACGCCGGCGCAAGCGGCGCGAAGAAATCCGCGGCCAGGAATTCGGTTTGCTCCTGCCCGCGAGCGGAGAAATGCGCATGATCGCCTTCGATGAAATTATCTATTTGCAGGCGAACGATAAACAAACGATCGTACGTACCGAAAACGAAAGCCTCGCGGCGAACAAAGCGTTGACGGAGCTGGCGGGGCGTCTGCCCGTCGAGCAGTTCATGCGCGTTCATCGCCGTTTCGTGGTGAACGTGCGGCGCATTGCGGGGCTAAAGCATGTAACGAGCGGGAGTTATTCGCTGCGCCTGCGCTGCGAGCCGCCGGAAGATCTGTCCGTGGGCGCGACGTATTCCAAGACCTTACTGCATTTCCTGGAAGGCTGAGGCTCTTTGGAATCGGATCCTTCCACTGCGGCGGGAGACCTGAGCCGGGATCCGGAGGGCGATTCGCCGGTGCTTCCCGAGCTGCTCTATGAAAGCGACGCCACCGTGGTGACGCGCGAGATTCGCGACGGGCGCCCTGTGATCGTCAAGCAGCTCAAGTCGCGGCCGTACTCGCGGCTCCGGCGTGAATTTAAGATGGCCTCCCAGGTCGAAGGCGCGGCGGTCGTGCGCCCGCTGCGCCTCGAAGAGAGCGAAGAAACGCTGGCCCTGGTTTTCGAAGACTGCGGCGGCTGCGCCCTGTCGACGATCATCGCCCCCGGAGATCACCCGTATCGGCAGGTCTCCGCCTTCCTGGGGCTCGCGTCCACTCTGGCCGGTGCGCTCCGCGACGTGCATCGCCAGGGTTTGATTCACCACGACTTAAAACCCGCGAATATTATCGTGGGCGCCGCTCCCAACGCGGCGCGCCTCACGGACTTCGGCGTGGCCACTCGACGCGAAGGGGAAATCGGCGGTCGCGGTGTTCCCGTACGCGGCGGCACGCCGGCCTATATGGCGCCCGAGCAAAGCGGTCGCATGAACCGTTCGGTGGATCACCGTGCAGATCTGTACTCGCTCGGAGTCACCTTTTTCGAAGTGTTGACCGGGCGCCGGCCCTTTCCGGATTCGGAAGATCCGCTGGTTGTCATGCATCATCATATCGCGTCGCAGCCTGTAGACCCGATGAGTCTCGATTCTCGCATTCCACGCGCCGTGGCCGACGTCGTACTCAAACTGCTGGCGAAAGACGCGGAAGACCGTTACCAGACGGCGGCCGGCCTCGTCGCGGACCTGGAGCTCTGCGCCGAACGACTGGCCGCGGGTACGATCGCCTCGCTGCCGTTTATTCCGGGTCGCAATGACGTTTCCGAACGCTTTCTCGTGAGTCGCAAGATGTTCGGACGCGGCGAGTCGATCGAGCGTCTCCGGGACGCGTGGCGGGGGGCGGTAGCGGGCGAACGTGAATTCGTTCTGGTACACGGCTTCGCCGGCGTCGGTAAGTCGACGCTCGTGATGGATATGCAGCGCCGAATCCTGGAGCAGCACGGGCTGTTTCTGACCGGCAAATTCGATCAGTATCATGGCGGCCTGCCGTACGCGGCCTTTCAGGGCGTCTTTCGCCAGCTGGCTGCGGCCCTGCTGAAAGAGGATCGCGAGCGTCTGGCGAAATCGAAGCGGGAGCTGCTCTCCGCGGTAGGTCCTAATGGGCGTATCTTAGTGGATTTCGCACCGGAGATGGAGCGCATCCTCGGGCCGCAGCCCGCGCTGAGTCCGGCGTCGCCGGAAGACGCGGAGCATCGTTTCGTCGGAGTTTTTCGCGAAACGCTCCGCGTGATCGCTCAGGCGGAGCGCCCGCTTTTTTTGTTTATCGACGATTTGCACTGGGCGGACGCCGCTTCGCTGCGTTTGATTCGAGCGCTGGCGCTGGATTCTAATCTGCGCCACCTGATGTTTACCGGAGCCTATCGTCAGGATGAAGTCGCGCCGGATCATGGCCTGGCCGTCATACTGCGGGAGTTAGAGGATGCGCATATCGCGTTGCGAAGCGTCGCGGTCGCGGAGCTTAATCTCGAAGACGTTGTGCGCATCGTCGCCGCGAGTCTGCAGGCGGACGTCGCCGAGGTCGAGGAGCTCGCGGACTTCGCACACCGGAAATCGGGAGGTAATCCATTTTTTCTACGCGAATTCCTGGAGTCGCTGCATCGCGAAGGAGCGATCGCCTACGACGCGGATGCAAGCCGGTGGAGTTATGAGCCGGATACAATCCGCCGCCAAAACGTTCCGGAACGAGTGGCGGATCTGCTTGCGCGTCGCATGGCCGGCCTGGCAGAGCCGAGCCGCCGGATTCTGGCCTGCGCGGCCTGTGCGGGCAATCGCTTCGAACCGGAGTTGATTGTTGCGGCCCTCGGCGTTTCGCCGGAGCAGGCCGACGAATGGTTCGAGCCGGCGCTTGCGGCGGGTCTGATCGCCTGGTCTGAGCAGGCGGACGACTCGCTGGAATCCCCGGGACTCGGCGTTTATATGTTCTCGCACGACCGGGTTCAGCAGGCGGCATACGATCTGGCGCAGACCGGAGAGCGCGAGCGTATGCACGTTGACCTGGCCCGGGCCTTGTTGGAGCGTCACGGCTATGTCGCGACGGAAAACAGGCCCGAAGTCTCCGATGAAATCGTGTTTACGGTCGTACACCATATCGGTCGAGCCGGAGAATTCTGGAGGCGCACGGCCGGCGCGTCACCGCGGGATACGGCGGCCCTGTACCTGCGCGCCGGCCAGCGAGCCCTGGCTTCAACGGCTGTTCAGGCTTCCGCCGATTACCTGCAGGCGGGCGTCGATTGCCTGGGAGATTCTGCCTGGGATGATCACTACGAGCTGTACCTGACTTTGCATCAAAATCTGGCGGTGGCGGTGTTTCTCTGCGCGGACCTGGAACGTTCGGATCGGCTCGTAGAACGAATACTTCAGTGCGCGCGGCAGCCTCTTGACCAGGTGGCCGCCTGCGAAATACGCATGGCGATCCTGGCAGCGGGCGGTCAATTCGCGCGGGTCGTGCATACCGGACTGGAAGCGTTGTCTCTGATGGGCGTACATATGCCGCGCAATCCCGGTTCTGCGCGTTCACTGCTGAGTTTTCTGGTAAGTGAAGCGCGCATTCGACTGCGGGGAACTGATTCAATACTACGCGCTGAAGCCAACAAGGATCCACTGGCATGCAAACGTGTGGACCTTCTAACTCAAGTGATGGTCGCCGCGTATCGCTCGAATCGAAATTTATTTTTAGTCGTCGCCGCGAAAGCGATGGATCTAACGTATCGCGCGGGTATTACGCCGTCGGCGCCTCTGGCCCTGGGTACACACAGCACGGTGCTCGCCGCGCTGGGCTTTCATCACCGGGCGGCGCGCTTCAGCGAATATATGCTGGCTTTGATGCCGGAGCGAGCCCCGCTGCGCGCGAGTACTTATTTTATCGCCGGTGCACTCGTCGAGCACTGGATCGCTCCGCTCGAAGATTCGTGCGAATATCTGGAAACGGGAGCGCGGGTGGCTTTGCAAACCGGCGAAGTTGAATACCAGGGCTACAATCGATTCTATAAAACCGTGCACCGGATGTACTCCGTTGGTGATTTACGGGAGGCGGACGCGGATCTGACCGAGCAGTATCAGCTGGCGGGCAGGCAGCACAACGCTAACTGGTTGATGCTGGTCCGGGTATATTTACAGTACGTGCGCGATCTGCGATCGCCGGGTTTGGACCCGGGAAAGCCAGGCGCCTGCGAATTCTTCGACCATTCCGCAGAGTCGCCGCGGCTCATTCAGGAAGAAGCCTGGGGCGTGATTTCTCTACACAGCAGCGCCCGTGCGTTGGTGCAATTCTGCCTGCACAGCGACGAAGCCGCTCTGGAGTCGATTGAAACCGCGAAACGGTACGACGCGTACGTTGGCGGGATGTACTTTTTTTCTTTTTGTCAGTACATGGAGGCTCTGGTCAGTCTGCGGGTCGCGCGCGCTTCCGGTAGCAACTCCCGGCGTCGAGCATTGATGCAGCGCGGCGCAAAGCTGATTCGAGTTCTGGGTCGCCGGGCGAAAAACAATCCGCGCAGCTATCGTCACAAGCTGCTGTTGCTCCAGGCTGAACAGGCCCAGGCCCGGGGCCGCCGTCGCAAGGCGTCCGCCCTCTATAATGCCGCGCTGGAAGGCGCGAGCGCGAGTCGTTACGCCCTGGACGAAGGGCTGATCTGCTGGCTGGCCGGAGATTTTTATATTGAGCAGGGTCAGTCGCGGGTCGCGCGCAGTTATATCGAAGACGCTCGCACAATTTATGATCGTTGGGGGGCGGCGGCTCTCGTACGCGAAATCGATTCGCGTTATGAAGCTTTGCTTTCTGGCGAAGGCGTTAATCCGGCGCGCGGCCCCGCGCAGGCTCGCAGCGAACTGCAGGCGACTCTGGCCGCAACCGGCCGCGGCGATTTCGCGCACCTGGATCTGGATACATTGAATCGCGCGGCGCGAATCTTTTTCGCGGAAAGCGACCCGGCGACGATTCGAGTGGAATTCCTGCGCCTGGCGATGGAAAACGCAGGGGCGCGTCGCGGCGCGCTGATCCTGCGAAGGGCCGGCGACGATTTCTGGATTGAGGCGATTCTGGAAGCGGCCACCGGCGGCGCGACCTTGCCTTCCGTACTTTACGAAGAATCAGATCTATTGCCCCGGGAACTTGTTCATCAGGCGTTGCGCACAGGCGCTCCCGTGATTCTGGGTGACGCAGGCGAAGTCGTGGGCCCGTCGCATTGGTACTTTGAACGCCGCCGTTCCAAATCGATCCTGGTCGCTCCGATTCGGCACCAGGGGGAGGCCATCGGCGTACTGGTTCTGGAAAACGAGCTCGCGATCGACGTATTCTCGCCGGAGCGGTTGCGCGTGCTGGAAGTGCTCGCACATCAGGCGGCGCTGTCGCTCGAGAACGCGCGCATGTACGCCGGGATGAAAAGCGAGATTACGGAGCAGAGCCGTGAACTCGTGGATTTGAAGCTGGCGCGCCAGCGTATGGATCCGCATTTGCTTTTTAACGCGCTCAATATGATTCACGCTCTGATGCGGACAGAGCCCGAGCGCGCGAACCGGGCGCTCTTCGCGCTTGGTAATTTGTACTCTTCGCTGACGAAGATCAGCGAACGGGAGCTCGTGCCTATGGCCGAAGAATGGGGTTTCGCTCTCGATTATCTGGAGCTGATGGGCTTTCGGTACGCGAAGAGCCTGAGCTTCGAAATCGAGGCGCCCGATTCGTTACCGGGGTTGGGGGTTCCGGCCCTGTGCATCCAGCCGTTGGTGGAGAATTGTTTCAAGCACGCCTTTCGCGGAGGCGGCGCAGCGATGCGAATTCGAGTGACTCTGCGAGTGAATATCGACGAGATCGTCGTCACAGTAGACGACAACGGCGTCGGTTTCTCCGATGCGAGGGCGAACGCCGGCGGTGCGACACTGCGCTCGATCGACGAACGAGTGCGGCATTATTTACCACGATCAGTGCTGGAAATCGAGAACACTGAAGCCGGAGCGCGAGCGCGATTGCGATTGCGAAACGAAGTGCATTCGGATTGAGCGCGTTGCCGTTAAGAAGCAAGTGGACGCCTTTCGCCGCCTCGCTCTGCCTGCATAAAAAACCCGATGCGCGGGTTGCTTTTAGATTCGCATGCGCGAACCCAACCCGCACATCGGAAGTGTAGTATCCATGTTGAGAGACATTTCGCCGCTGGCTGGCACTTTTCGCGGGGCGCAGGATCGAATCAGCAGGCGGATGGAGCACGCGGTCGGTTTTGTTTTATTACATTTGCGTGTCCTCGTGCATCGTCGACTCTGCACGATTCGGTTGTTGTTAGATATGGTGAGCGGGGAGAGCTGAATCTGACGGCAGGCGGAAAAAGCCGTGTCTTTGCGCAAAAACTCACGATCCGAAAAATTCAGATCCGCGGCTTTTTTTCGCGAAAGCGCGTAAGATTCGCGCAGATGAAGTCACAATATACGGTGGAGCTCGCATGCCCGGCAAAACGCTTGACCGAAAACGACTCGTTAGTGAGTCTTTATCGTCTGTCGCACCAGCTATGTCGCAGGATTCTCAGAACCCTTCTTCCTCGTCCGGACGTCCCGTTTCCGAAGCGGAGAAGATCCGCGCCTACAATCGCTTTTACCGCGATCACTACGACATGGGCTATCGCTTCCTGCGGGCGCTGCGTTTTCCCTACAACAGCCTGCGCGATATTTTGCACCATTGCTTCGAGCTCGCCTGGATTCGTTTTGACGAATATCTGAGTCAGGGGAAGCCGCCCTACTGGTTCTATGGCATTCTCAAGAATAAAGGGCATTACGAGAAATTCCGCGCGCCGAATCGCGAGAATCCATCGCCGATCGGCGGCGAAGGGGCTATCGATCCGGCCGATAAAAGATTCAATCCCGAAGCCGAATTGCTGGAGTCGGAGCGCAAGTCGGTGTTTTACGAAAGCTTAAAGAATCTTCCGGAGCGATACGCGGCCGTGGTGAAACTTCGACTGAACGGCCACGACTACAATGCGATTAGTAAGCTCCTGGGAATCAGCGTAACGAACGCGCACGCCCGAATGCGCCGGGCCACGCTCAAAATGGACGAAGCCTTCGCCGACTATCTCAAGGAATATCCGCTATGAGAAAGCTGAATCGAGAGCAGCTTTCGCGGGTTCAGGCCCTTTCGCGCAAAGAACGCCTGCGTGCGATCTGGGAGGCGGAGGGCATCGTAGCTCCTCCGGGCTCCGGAATCTCTTCTGCTTCGCCTGAGCCGGAACTCGCTGAAGCCCGGATGCTGGCCGGCGCCGCCTGGCACGAACTCATGAGCCGGGAGCAGGTGCTGATGTTTTCGGCGGATCAGGAACAAAAGCCGCCGGACGCGCCGCGTCGCTTCGATTCGCGTTCTGCATCCGGCTCGCGCGCGAAAAAGCGGGGTGTGGTTTTGTTTCCGCTGCTCGGGGCGGCCGCGGCGCTGATAATCGCCTTCGGCGTCGCCCGTCTGTTCCCGGGATTTTCCGCCGGGCTCTTCGCGCCAGCCGATACCATAGTAGAATATACAACGATCTTAAGCGCCGGGAATCTTGATCGCAGCACGATACTCGCGGCGCCAGGCCGACTCGATTTCCCGGGCGGCGCGGTTCGCATTCTGGACGGCTATACAATGATCGTGCCGGGGCGCGAAGCTTCGCAGGATCTGTATGCGGCGGTTTTGCGCGCGCGCTTCGATTTCGCTGAACCGGTGCGGCTGCGTCTGCATCATAGTTTCGCGACCCTAACAGTGACCGGCACTCGATTTACCGTGGATTTTTCGCCGGGTTACGGCGCGTTTACCGTTCAGGAAGGCAGCGTCGAATTCGAGCATCACGCCTATGTTGCGAAAGGCCCCACGGCGGTTATCAGAGGGCCCGGGCACGTCGTCTTCGACGCGAAAAGCTTTGATGGAACCTCGCTGCGTTCTTCTGTTCCGCCCGCGGAGCGCGGAGGAGCCGGAGGCGCTCGTGAGGCCGGGGCACAGGTCGTGCAGCAGGAGTTTCTGTTGCGCGACGGGACCAGCGTGATCGGGCGGGTCATTCGCGGAAATCGCGACGCGCTATACGTGCAAACGCGCGAAGGCGAAGTGCGCGAAGTCCTGAAGAAAGATCTGCGCCGGACTCGAATGCTGCAATGAAGCTTCGCACTCTGAACTTACGAATTGACGTAGCGCTTTGCCCGGCGATTGTGGGCAGCGATGAATCATCGCGCTTTCGCCTGTCTTTCGATCCGGAACTTCCTTGCGGCGAGTTTGTTGTTTACGACGGTCGCCTGTGGAGCGCGGTCCAGCGACCACCCGGACTGGGGGGCGCGATTTGCAGCCGCCGGCGTACGCGAAGGCTGTCTGACGATCTACGATCAGAACGCGAATCGATATCACCGATACAATGCGGAGCGCTGCGCCCGGGGCTTTCTTCCTGCGTCGACCTATAAGATCTTCAATTCGCTCGTCGCGCTCGAAACCGGAGTCGCGCCGGATGTCGCATTTACGCTGCCCTGGGACGGGACGCAGCGCTGGCTGCCGGTCTGGAACCAGGATCACGATATGCGGAGCGCTATGCGTAATTCCGTAGTCTGGTACTATCAGGAAATCGCGCGACGCATCGGGGCCGAACGCATGTCCGATTATCTGCGCCGGGCGGAATACGGCAACGGCGATATCTCCGCGGGCATCGATCGATTCTGGCTCGAAGGCGGCTTTCGCATATCGCCGGACGATCAGGTGGAATTTCTACGCCGGCTGCGCGCGGGCTCGCTGCCGTTTCGGGCGGAAACGCAGGAGCAGGTGCGTTCGATTCTGGTTGAAGCAGACACCGGCGCCTACCGACTATACGCCAAAACCGGTCTCGCGATTCGCGAGCCGGGTGATAAGATCGGCTGGTGGGTGGGTTATCTCGAACAGAACGAGAACGTCTATTTCTTCGCTTTGAATATCGCTGGCAGCGAAGAAGAAGAGCTCATGGAGTTCGCCGCGAAACGGAAAGCGCTCGTACGCGAAATTCTGAAATCTCAATTCGACTTGCTCTAATTGTTCCGCAAGCGCAGCGCGTTTCGCCCCGGAAGCGGCTTCGCGGCGGCGATGATTTTTGCGCAAGCCTGCGATTTTACAATTCGTGCCCGAAGATGACGCGTACTTTCGGATAGCGTTGCGCGAAATTTCGAAGTTGCTGCAGGCTTTCCTGCATCTTCGCGCGGTTCCAGGTCCAGCCGGGTTCTACGCCGTTTTCAAATCCCCAGCGAGTGTGGCTCGCGTCCCCGGTCAATAGCACCGGGCCGTCGGTGGTCATCACCAGATATGAAACGTGTCCGCTTGAGTGGCCGGGGGTGGAGATCGCCCAGAACGATCCATCGCCGAAGAGATCGACCACGCGGCCGAGCGGCGCCTGTTCTTTCGCGTGCGTGAAATCGATTTCTTCCAGTCTGCGTACGCCCGCGAGATGATCGCTGTGATACAGTAAATAATAATTGATATAAGTTTCATCTTTGCCGGCGATATAGCGGATATTTTTGGGCAGCGCCGGAACGCCGGAGGTGTGATCGCCGTGCAGATGGGTAAAAAAGACGCCCTGGATTTCTTGTTTTGCGTCGCGGCTCTTCGCGCCTGCGCTTTCCGTTCGACTTTGCAGCTGCGCGGCGATGTCCTGGCCCGCTTGCTGTTCGCTGCCTTTGATAAAGCTGTCGGCCATCAGGCCGGAGACGTTGCCGCCCGGAATATTCTCGCGATAGCTTGCGTCGAGTCCTGAGTCGATCAACCAGCAGCCGCGACTCTGGTGACAGAGGCGAAAGGCGAAGACGTCGACGAATATTTCGCTGTCGCTCTGACCCTGCAGCTTTTCATGATCAAGATTCAGCATGCCCGAGCGCGGCACTCTGACCCGGCCGGTGTGCAGGATTTCGAAACGAATCTTCGCTTTTTGCGCGAGCACCCGGGGCCAGTCGACCTGCGCGTCGGCGCCGGAGTTGGGATAGGGGCGGATCACGGGACGGCTCCGCGCGTCGGCTCCGACCTCAGTCGTCCGCTGGAAGGCCATGCGCGGCGGTTCGCCGACGGTGATGCAGGCGCCGACGAAAACGAAAGCCGCCGCGAATAGAATTGGCGGCACGATCTCCCAGGCGTATTTCAGAAAGAAGCCGCGGGGGGCGATGCGAAAGCGGGGTTGCATAATGGATCCTCGAATGTGAGCAAGCACGTGTCGCCTGCGATTTCGCCATATAATACGCCGCGATGTAGGGAGCGCGCAAGAACCAGTGTTACAGGCGCGCGTAACAATTGTTACAGCTCCAGGAGAGAGCTTGCCAGTTCGCGATGCAGGCGGTTCAGGTCCGGAATTTCGAGGGTGCCTGGCGTTTCGCTTCTGGCGCTCAGAATTTCGCGGTCGCGCAGTTCGCGTAATGAGCGGGCGATCACTTCTCGACTGGTGCCCACGGCGTCGGCCAGCTCCTGCTGAGTCGCTCGAATCAGCACGGGCCGTCGCGCGTCGTTTGCGATATGATCGTTGGTGCGAGTCGCCTTGTTCGCCTTCTTCGCGTCGGCCGGCGAGCGGCGCGTCTCGGCCAGTTTGAGCAGGTGGCGCATCAGGCGGTCACGGATGCTGCCGAAAGCCACGGTCGTCAGTTCGGCGAAAACACCGGCCAGGCGACGGGTGCATTCTCTGGCGATCGTCCAGGCGAGCTCCGCGTTTTGAGAGGCTACACGCGTTATTTGCTCTCCTGGAACGACCCAGCCCATGGCGTCTTCGAGCGCTTCGACCTCCAGCGGAAAATGGCCGCCGATGGCCGCGACCAGCCCCATGATTTCGCCGGGCGCGATATAACGTACGGTCAGCTGCTTGCCGGATTCGTCGGTATAAAACATGCGAAAGGTTCCGGAGACGACCAGCATCACTCGAGATTCGCCTTCGCTGTCGCCGATGCTGACTCCCGCCGGAATCTGCGCGAGCATACCGCCCGCGAACATCGGAGCGCGAATACCGTGCGAGACTTCCGCGAAAATGCTGCGCTCGATCGCCTTAAGTACGTCTGGCGGAAACTCAGTCAATGCGCGCGTCCGATCTGTCCTGCGAGCAAGGCTCTCGCTTTTTCCTGAAAGGCGACGAAGATCACCTCGTCGATCCCGGGGAGTGCGGCGGTCGTTTCGCGCGTGATGCGAACGGCGATTTCCGCTGCGCGCTCCGCCGGGAAACCGTAGACGCCCGTCGAGATGGCGGGGAAAGCCAGGCTGCGAATTTCGTTTTCGGCCGCGAGCGCGAGCGAGTTGCGGTAACAGGCCGCCAGCAGGCTGTCTTCGTTCGCGTCTCCCCCGCGCCAGATCGGCCCAACCGTATGAATGACGTGTTTCGCGGGCAGGCGATAGCCGCGGGTCAGCCGGGCCTCGCCGGTGGGACAGCCGTTGAGCGTACGGCATTCCACGAGCAGTTCGGGACCCGCCGCAGCGTGAATCGCCCCGTCGACTCCGCCGCCACCGAGCAGCGTGCTGTTGGCCGCGTTTACGATTGCGTCGACCGCCAGTTTCGTAATATCGCCCTGTTGAACGCTTAGTTGCGCCATAGCTCCAGCACAAACAAGGCATTCCTGCGGAAAAACAGGCAAGCAAAATCCCGGGCGGAACCCTCCCGCTTTTGGCGGAGATCTTGAAAAGCTCTTGAACTTCGTCACCTGGGCGGCTCTATTTGTCCCCGGGGCGCCGTGCCAATCGATCGGCGACCCACGCAGCAGTCAGCATGTCCGGATATCTCATCCTCTGTATTGAAAACACCAGCCTGCCGATGACTCGCTTCCGTCATGCGATGCTGGGCGTCGAACATCGCATCGTCACGGCGATCACCGCCACCCGGGGGTTGGAGTTGATCGAATCGGGCAATCCGGATTTGATCCTGCTGGATCTCGATCTCTCGCAGGGCGGCCGCTTCGAGCTGGTTCGGAAAATCAAGCGCAGCGAAATCGCCGGCGACGTGCCGATCATTCTATTGACCAGCGGTCTGGATAAAGAAGATCTGATTACCGCGCGCGGCCTGGGAGTCGTCGACTTCGTCACCCGTCCGTATAAGATGCAGATGCTCGAAGAAAAGGTGGCCCGCGCTTTGAAAGAGCGGCCCCGCAGTGCGCAACCCGGCGGCGGCACTCAGCGCATCGTACCGGCGCGCAATCACGGCCGGACCACCTTACTATTTCAACCGGGCTGGTTGGCCACGATTCAGGAAGACCTGCGCACGGTGCTGACCGCCACGTTCTTAAAACAAATCCAGAAAGACGTGCTCGTATTCGATCTGCGTCCGTTACCGGACTTAAACGGGGACGAAGTCGCCGTGATCGACAAACTGGTGCGAAAGATTTCGGACGCCGTCGGTGCGGACCCGGAAGAACGGCGTATCCTGTTGCTGGCCGGCCGGCACTTCGGCGCGCTGGTCACTCACGGCGATCTGGAGACGAAGGCGGAGCTCTTTTTGACTCGCGAAGAACTCGATATCTTTATCGAGGAGACGCGCGCCGACTGAACGCGCCACGTCTTCCACTTAACAAAGCGATCGCGTCAGCTTTAGTCCGCTTCGTCGCTCTTCGCGCGCGCGGGCCCTTTCGCCGGCCCGATTAATAGGAAGGGCGCGGGATTGATCGCGCCGCCGCCGAGCGCCATGTGGCCCATTCCGAGATAAAGGCGCTGGTTGATTTTGCGAATTTCATCTCGCATGCTCTGGACGGTGCCGCTGTTATGCCGGCCGTAGTCTAAATGAAAGGATTCGCGTTCGTCGATTTGCGATGGGCCGGCGTACGTATCGAATTCGCGCAGCCGAATAATTTCGTCGGCCGCGCTTTGCATTGCCGGATCGGCGTCGCGAAAATCATAGTTTGAAGAGCCGGCGAAGAGATTGTAGCCGCCGCCCTTCGCGGCGTTGGATTGCGTCGTATCGGCTGCGCCCGGTTCTATTGCGCGAAAGCCTTTGCCGAGCCAGCGTCCGTCGCCGAACAGATTGTGGGTAAACCAGGCGCTTCCGGCGGAGAGTACGCCGACGTCGACGAGCACTGCCTGGTATTCGCCGTCGAGTTCGGCGGGACCGGGAGCCGGCAACGCGTAAAAGAGCTGCATCACGTCCGCTTTATCGAGACGGGCCACGTCTTCAGCTCCGGCGGCCTCCGCGGAAACTCCAAGGATTTCATCGGGGGTGCGGCCGTCGGGCGTGCTGGAACCGTTCTGCGCGATATTGATCGCTGTAAGCAATAGCGGGAGCGCGACGAGAATTCCGGGTACAATCAGTCCTTTCTTTTTCACCCCGTTATAGAGGCCGTCGCGCGAAGCGGCTCAATCCTTTTTTTGCTTCGAAAATGATTTGGCGTAAAAACCGGAGGCTCCCGAGATGTCGACATGTGGTACGACACGCTCTTTCGTCTGCTGGGTACCAGCACATCGGCTCAGCTGGAGAAACCCACCGGCTTAATCGGTCGCCTGCTGATCAGCCGCTGGCTGGATAAGGGCAACGCGGCCCTGAACGAATTCTGCATCGGCCGGATGAATCTGGGGCCCGAAGACCGTGTACTCGAAATCGGCTTCGGCAGCGGGCGCACGGTCGCGCAGATGGCGCGGACCGCGGCATTCGTCGCGGGCGTGGACTTTTCGCCCGAGATGGTCGATTCTGCGAAATCTCTGAACCGCAAGGCGATAACCGAAGGCCGCGTGGATATTCGCAACGCCGCGGTTTCGGCGCTGCCTTTCGACGACGACGCCTTCGATAAAGTCTACACGGCCAATACGATTTATTTCTGGCCGCGCCCGGCCCAGGACGCGCGCGAAATCATGCGCGTGATTAAACCGGGCGGAAAGCTCTATATCGGCTTTCGGCCGCGGCATATTATGGAAAAGCTGCCGAAACAAATCATCGATAATCGCTTCACGCCCTATTCACCGGACGAACTCGGCAAACTGTTCACCGACGCTGGTTTTCCGCAGATCGAAATCGAAAGCCGGGTCGAAGACGGCGCGCTCGATTCGTATTGCGCGATCGTTACGCGTCCGTCCGCTCAGGCGAAGTAGTAGCCGGCGTTTCGCCTGAAGCTTGCGCCGGCGCGGCGTTGCCTGGATCGTTTTGTCCTTCCGTCTCGTCGCCCAGCTTCACGTAGTGCAGAGCCCGTGCGAAAAGATCCGGCACCCGTACGACCCGATCGCCGGTGATTACGTGCGGCGCTGTAAGCTTCCGGATTTCGTCGGCGTGTTCTTCGGCCAGCCGCAGGCCCATTTCGATGGCGGCTTCCGTTCGGTGAAAATCAAAGAAACTGTAATCGGCCAGTCGCGGTTCGAGCCAGTAGTCCGCGGGATGCACCTCGCGGTTATAAAGGCGAATGCGATTCGTCATGACTTCCATCGTGCGATTGAAGATGCCACCCATGCTTTCCGCCGGTACCTCTTCGGGGTGCGCGTTTAAGTCCACGCCGATTACGACGTCGGCTCCCAGCTTGCGCGCCAGATTGACCGGCACCGGATTCAACAGACCGCCGTCGACCAGCTGCATTTCGCCGCTCTCGACCGGCTCCAGAAAACCCGGTACGGCGACCGACGCGCGAATCGCCGGCAGCAGCGCGCCTTCGTATATATGGACTTCGCCGAGGCGGCGCAAATCGGAAGCCACGACTCCCAGCGGCAGCGCGCAGTCTTCGAAGCGATGCACGGGGAGGTAGTCTTTCAAAAACTGCGTAAAGCGCTTACCGCCGACCAGTCCGCGTCCCGCGAAAGTGAAGTCCATGTAGTTGAAAGTCGTTCGAAAGGACTTCAGCTCCTGCGCGAAGCTTTCGAGACGATCCAGACTTCCGGTCGCATAAAACGCGCCGACCACCGCGCCCGCCGAGGTTCCGGTGATTACGTCCACGGAGACGCCGGCGGCGTGCAGACCGCGCAGGATTCCCAGATGTACCCAGCCGCGCGCGGCTCCGGATCCCAGCGCCAGGCCGAGCCGGGGGCGTTTCACCAGGCTGAGCGGTCCAATCTCTACTCGCATGATCTCAGATTTAAGTGCGGGAGGCGCGGGGTAAACCACAATCGTCATTTTTGCGGCGGGAATTGATTTACGAACCGCCCGCGGTATGAATACCGTATCGGCGAAGGCCTGTGGCATCCCCGATAGTTCAGTTTATGAGTGCGATCCGGCGAATCCGGCCCGGCCTGGCGCTGGGCGCCTTCGTCGCGTTGAGTTTGCAGTGCGGCGAGCCGGCCGCCGAGGAGCGGTCGCGGGCGGGCGCATCGTCTTTCGCGGTGGTCCAGGGCGAAATCGATTTGCGCGCCTGGCAACCGGATCGGGACGGAGCGCTGGCCCTGAACGGCGAATGGCGTTTCGACTGGAAGCGTATGCCGGAAGATCTGACGACCGTAGCGGCCGCGACTTCCGAATCGAAGGAGTCGGTTTCGCCGACATACGTCGTGGTGCCGCATGTCTGGAAGAAGTCCGCGGAAGCCGATTTCGCGCAGCACGGCTTCGGAACCTATAGCCTGCGAATCCTGCTGCCGGCTAAAGCGAACGTGCGCCGCTTCGCCCTGCGCATTCCGGATTTGAATACCGCTTATCGGCTCGAAGCCAACGGTCGGCACGTTCACACGGTCGGCATGCCAGGGCGTTCCGGGGAGGAAACGACGTCCATGTTTCGCCCGGACGTGGTCTGGCTGGCGCCCGCGTTCGTACGCGAAGAGCCGGCCCAGGAAATCGCGCGCCCAATCAAGGACTCCGGAATTCTGGAACTCCGCTTCGCCGTAGCCAATTTTACGCTGGCCAAAGGCGGCCTCGACGAATCCATCGAGATCGGTACGCTTGAGCAGCTCGAAGCCGTCGAAGAACGCGATCGGACGCGCGCGATCTTTACAGTCGGCGCTCTGGGGATCATGGGCGTCTACCAGCTGATTCTATTCAGTCTGCGCCGCGGCGATTACAGAATTTTATGGTTCGCTCTGTTTTGTATTTCGCTGGCCGTGCGGGGAACGGTGACCGGCGATTACCTGCTCGGGCGCTGGTGGCCCGCGCTCCCCTTCGTATGGCTGCTGACCCTGGAATATCTTACGCTGGGATTCGGTTCACTGGCGATGGCGCAGTACGTGGCCCGGCTCTTTCCGTTCGAATTTCCCCGCTGGTTTCGTTCCGGCTTCACGGCAATTTCTTCAGTCTTCCTGGCGTTGATTCTATTCGGCCCGATCACTCTGGCGTACAATCTGCTGATCTGGTTTCAAATTCTGATCCTGAGCACCATTCTCTTCGGCGTCTGGCGGCTCTTACTGGCGATCGTTCGTCGCCGCGAAGGGGCTATGAATACTCTTGCGGGAGCGGGAATCTTCAGCATCGCCGTATTGGTCGATATTTTAACGAGCCGCGCGTTGATCTTCGCGCCCGGCTGGCACAATGTCGCTCCGTACGCGTTGATCATTTTCATTTTATTCCAGGCCTTCATACTTTCGCGGAGCGCCGCGCGAGCTTTCGCGACCGCCGAGGCGCTGTCGGTCGAACTCGAAGATCGGGTTCGCCGTCGTACGCGTGATCTCGAGGAGTCGCGACTGCAGGCCGAAGCCGCGAATCGGGCCAAGTCGGAGTTTCTGGCGACCATGAGTCACGAGCTGCGTACGCCGCTTAACTCGATTATCGGCACAGCGGAGCTGCTCGCGGAATCGCCGCTCAACGAAGGCCAGGCGGATTATGTTCGCGTACTGAACCGCGCCGGTCGCAATCTGCTCTTTCAGGTGAACGACATCCTGGACATTTCGCGCATCGAAGCCGACCGTCTGGAGCTGCGTCCGGAAAATATAAATCTGGCGATGTTGATCGCGGACACCGAGTCGGTGCTGCGAATTCGCGCGGATCAAAAAGGCGTGCGCTTCGGCGTGCGTCTCGAGCTTGAGGGCCTGCTGCGCGAAAGCGAATCGATCGTGGGTGATCCCGCGCGGTTGCAGCAGGTGCTCGTGAATTTACTCGGCAACGCCATCAAGTTCACCGAAGAGGGATCGGTCGATTTGATCGTGCGGGCGAAGGCACGCGACGGCCGGCGGCTCACGCTCTGCTTCGAAGTGATTGACACCGGTATCGGCATCGCGCCCGACCAACAGGCTCGAATATTCGAGAGTTTTTCGCAGGCCGATTCCTCCGCATCGCGGCGTTACGAAGGAACGGGGCTGGGACTGGCGATCGCGAGTCGACTGGTGGAGCTGATGCACGGTCAAATCGGCGTAGAGAGTAAGCCCGGACAAGGCAGTCGCTTCTGGTTTTGCGCCGACTTCACGGTTACCTCCGACGCGGCGCAAAGCCCCCGGACGGTCGACGACCCGTCGTTATCGGAGGAATGGCAGGAGCAGATCGCGCGAAACCATGACCGGCTGGTCGGTGTCGAAGAGGGGGAGCTGGATATTTCCGGTCTGCGGATCCTCCTGGTTGAGGACAACGAAGACAACTATTTCTTAATACAAAAATTTTTGGAGAACAGCGGAGCCAGACTGAGTTACGCGGAACACGGACGCGCGGCGGTCGAGACGGCGTCTTCGGAAGAATTCGATTTAATTCTGATGGATCTGCAAATGCCGATCATGGACGGCTACGCGGCGACGGCGACCATCCGCGACAATGAAACGCAAACGCGCCGGCCTCCCGTTACGATTCTCGCTCTGACCGCGAATGCGACCGTAGCGGACGTCGAGAAAACCCGCGCCGGCGGCTTTGACGGACATCTCAGCAAACCCATTACGAAGCGGCGTCTGATCGCGTCGATTCATTCCGCCTGTGGACGGGACGACTGAGATACTGATGATTCCATAACGGTCGCCCGGGGGCCTGCGCTTTCGATTTCGTGAAACTGGTGGCGGTGCCGTCGCGCGAGCGAGAAGCTGGCCAAATGGCGCGCGAACCGATTTCTATCTGGCGTTATCTCGCGCCCTATCGCGCGCGGTTTATGCGCGCCGGCACGTCGAGCGTTCTGAATAAAATTCTCGATCTGATGCCGCCGGTGCTGGTCGGCTGGGTCATCGACGCGGTGCGGCGAGAGCCGCCGGAATGGCTGACCGCTTTCATTCTTACAGTCGCGGAGTTCTGGCCGGGTTTCGCGGCTCTGCCCCTTGAGGAGCCGCTCTTCCCGGTCGCCATGCTCGCCGGATTGACGCTGCTCATTTTCGGGCTGGAAAGTTTTTTTCAATGGGCGTATCGCCTGGATTTCATGGTGCTCGCCCAGCGGGTGCAGCACGATTTGCGCGGCGATGCCTACGACCGTCTGCAGAGTCGGGAGCTCGAATTTTTCGAAAACCATCGCCTCGGCGAAACGATGGTGATGTTGAACGATGACGTCAATCAGCTGGAGCGCTTCTTAAACGACAGCTTCAGTGATATCCTGCAACTCTGTGTACTCGTCGTGTTTTCCGCGGTCGTCATGTTCGGCGTATCCTTCGAGCTTTCGTTATTCGCGTGTCTGCCGATTCCGTTCATTCTGTGGGGAAGTCTGGTGTTTCGCCGCAAGATCACGCCGCGCTATCGCCGTGTACGCGAAGCGGTCGGCCATCTCAACAACCGCCTGGAAAATAATATCGGCGGAATGCAGGTGATTAAAAGTTTCACCGCCGAGTCGTACGAATCCAGGCGCGTGCGTGAGTCTTCGCAGGAGTACAGTCGTGCGAATTTTCACGCCATCCGTCTCCGGGCATTGTACGTTCCGCTGATTCGCATGGCCATCGCCATCGGTCTCGCCGGCGTGCTGCTTCTGGGTTCGTATCGGGTGTTGACCAGTCCGGACATTCTCAGCGTGGGCGAGCTGGTCTTTTTCGCGATGATGATTCAACGCCTGCTCTGGCCGCTTACGCGTCTGGGGAATATTCTGGACGAACTGGAACGGGCCCGGGCCAGCGCGCGTCGGACTCTGGGTTTATTGAATTCGGAGTCTTCGATTCGCGAGCCGGAGCGACCGCGGGCGTTGGCTCGCGCGAAGGGCGAACTGGAATTCAACTCCGTGGATTTTCACTATCGTTCGGGCGTGCCCGTGCTGAACGGCCTGAATTTTCGCGTTCGCCCGGGCGAAACGGTCGGCATCGCCGGAGCCACGGGCGCCGGCAAATCGACGTTGATCAAGCTGCTGTTACGCTTCTACGATCCGACCGGGGGCGCGGTGCTGCTCGATGGATACGATTTGCGCGAATACAGCCTGTACGATCTGCGCAAGAATATCGCCTTCGTCAGCCAGGACGTGTACTTGTTTCACGGCACGATCGCCGAAAACATCGCCTATGGACGCTTCGGCGAAATCGCTTTAGAAGAATCGGAACCTGGTGACGCACTGCTCGACGAAATTCGCGACGCGGCGATTTTAGCGCGCCTGCACGATTTTGTGCAGAGCCTGCCGGACGGTTATGAAACCATCGTCGGCGAGCGCGGAATCAAATTATCCGGCGGCCAGCGCCAGCGGCTGAGCATCGCCCGCGCGATCTTAAAATCCGCGCCGGTGATGGTCTTCGACGAGGCCACCAGCTCCGTCGACACCGAGACCGAGCGCGAAATCCAAAACAACCTGGATCGATTCACGGCGGGCCGCACAGCGCTGGTGATCGCACATCGCCTCTCGACGATTCGGAACGCGGACCGCATACTCGTTTTCAAAGACGGTCGATTGGCGGAAGAGGGGCACCACGACCGCCTGGTGGAATACAACGGGGTGTACGCGGATCTCTGGCGAATCCAGTCGGGTCAGAGTGACGGGCTGGGAGTGCGGTCCTGACGCCGGATATCGACAGCATTCGTTTGCATTTCGATCAAACGACGCTCGCGCTTCTGAATGTCATTCTGGGCATCGTCATGTACGGCGTGGCTCTCGATATTCGCTTCGACGATTTTCGCCGCGTGCTGCGCGATCCGCTGCCCGTTATCGTCGGATTAATTTCACAATTTGTGTTGTTACCGGCGCTGACCTTCGCGCTCGTTCTGTATTTCGACCCGCATCCCGGGTTGGCCCTGGGTATGCTGCTGGTCGCCTGCTGTCCCGGCGGCAATATTTCGAATTTCGTAACGCAGCTCGCGCGCGGCAATGCGGCGCTTTCGGTGACCCTGACCGCCTGTTCCACCGCCGCGGCCACGTTCCTTTTGCCGATGAATTTTGCGTTGTGGACGGGGCTGTGGTTGAACTGGCGTGGAGAATTTTCGCAGAGCGGGGGAGCCGGCGCGCCGCAATCCCTCGAATTGCAGCTACTGGATATGTTCGTCACTGTATCGCTGCTTCTGGCTCTGCCGTTAATCCTGGGAATGCTGACCGCCAGGCGCTGGCCGAATTTCTCGGCCGCGCTTCGCAGAGTTTTACGCGTGCTGTCTTTGCTATTTCTGGGCGGATTCATAGCTGGCGCGCTGTACGCGAACTGGGATCATTTCGTAAATTATATCGGCGCAATCGTCGGCATCGTTTTCGTACACAACAGCGCGGCGCTACTGGTCGGCTATCTCGCGGCCCGGACCGGCGGCCAGAATCGCGAAAACCGCCGGGCGATTCTTTTTGAAACGGGGATCCAGAATTCCGGATTGGCTCTTGTTTTGATTTTTGACTTCTTCGACGGTCGCGGCGGTCTCGCCCTGATCGCGGCGTGGTGGGGCGTCTGGCATATCGTCGCGGGGCTGACTCTCGCGACCGTGTTTCATTTTCTCGATCGGGATTAGGAGAGGGTGATGCGCGTCGGACTCGTCTCAGTTCGATTCGACGTCTTCGATTGTCAGTATGTTGCAGTTGCCGGCCATGATAAAGCTGTTGAAATTTTCCTTCAGCATTTTGGCGTCGGCTTGTGCTGCGTCGCATAGATCGCCTTTCAATTCGACCACCTGGGACTTCAAAAGAGCCTTAAGGAGCGTCACTGGAGTATAAGCTACAAAGTCGGAATAATCGATATTTCCTTCCGGGAAGATTCTGCTGCCCCAGCCTATTTTTGTCAGACTTTGCTGCGCCGTGAGTAAGACTCCAAACGGCACGCCCAGGGAGCGAAGAGGGATTCGCATTCTGTTACTAAATTCTGCAATATACATCGGTCTGGAATATGCCCAAATGCTGACCAGGAGACGGAGAATGTCATTAAATGCCTGCGCTACGCCCGGGAATCGGCCAGGGCTGAGCCGCTTCGTATTCAATGCTGCCCGAACCAACTGCGCATACGAGTGATCCGACTCCATCATGTCCGTGAGACCGGGCCGGTCACTGCTGAAGCCTGGAATGTTCAACTTGTCGACGCTGGATTTCAGCTTCTCAGCGAAGGAAACTCCAATCGCGGCACCGCCACCACCGCCTCCGCCGGATACAGTCACTCCAAAAGATACAGCGCCCGGTTCGCCGAAGAATAGATCTTTCCCAACGCTCGCCTGCACTTCGAAGCCGACCATTGCATCGACGCCAATCTGGGCCAGAACCGACGTGCCGCCGAGGGCCTTTATGAGAGCCTTCTGGGATGGGTCCTTCGTGTAAATCAGGCTGACAACGGCCCCGATGCCGATACCGTCCCAACCGGCGGTCAGGCCGGCTCCGAGCTCCGGCGTATAAAAGGCCGCATCTCCAATTTCATCTTCTTTGATTCCATAGATTCCGTACGAAATCACATTCGTCTGGGCGTAGGCGCCCAGTGCCGCGCCGCTCGTCAAATTCAATCCAACGCCAATCCCATTCATCTTCAGCCCCATCGCCCGCAAATAAAAGTGCAATGGGAGTAGCATCTGGCGGCCCAGTAGTACCGGCAGAGCCTCGGCGGCGACTGATCGTATGAATTGCTCCGTTTCGCTCTGTTTGCGGGGTGCGGGCTGCTCGTTTCTCTCCCGCCGCAGCATCGTTTGCCGCTGCAACACCGGTTTCGCCGCGAGCGTTTTACCCGCCGCGCCCTGCTGCACGGTATGCGTCAGTTCGTGCGCCATGAGCCGTCGGCCGTCGTTCGTATCCGGGCGGTATTCGCCGGCGCCGAAGACCACGTCGCGGCCGATCGTAAAAGCCCGGGCGTTGACCTGCCTCGCGATCTTCGCCGCGTCGGGTCCGGCGTGCACGCGCACGTCGCTGAAATCGCGGCCGAAGCGCGGTTCGAAAAAATTGCGTTCGGCGTTTCCGAGCGGCGAGCCGCCTCGCGAACGCAGCGAGTTTATATCCGCGGCCAGGTCCGGAGAAACCGGTCCGCCTGCGCCAGAAGCTGCCGCTCCGGCGTTCGTGGAGTTTGCGTCGCGCTGGAGTCGCGCGGGCGGCTGCGCGCGTTTCATATAGAGCGATGTGGTCGTGCCGAGATCCTCTTCGTCGTCCATCTTTTCGAAGGCGTGGGTATACCCGAGGCTTTCGGACGCGTCGCCGTCCATGCCGCCGAGTTTGCGCTGCATCTGAAGATCGTCCCTTTCGGAATCGGACATGCGCGAAATCACCGGCTTTTGCTGCATCTCTTCTTTGCAGTCGGCGCAGGCGCGCTGCATCTGCATCTCTGGGCCGTCGGCGCCCGGCGCGGGCATCTCCATGACTTCGTCGGCCGCGCGATTTGCTTCGTGTTCTAAGGGATCGTCCACCGCGCCGACTGTCAGCTGGCGTTGCAGACCGAATAGACGCTGGAGTCGGCCGCTGCCCCAGAGCGCCTGCATGCCCTGATTGCCGAGCTGCCGTTGAAGCTGCAGCACCGCGTTCGGCTCTGAGCTGGCGGCGAAACCCTGTCCTGCGAGTTGCCGATTTTGCGGAGGATTTTTGGTGTTGGAGCGGAAGGGCGAACTGGAGGTTTGCGAAGGTGTAGCGGTCGCGCGGGATTCTGACATAGCGTATGACTCGGATTGAGAATGCATCAATCGCGGTCCGGCTTCGCGCGAAGGTCAAACGATCGGGTCGCCCCGGAAGTCAATATCAGGCGGAATCTGCGAAGAATTGCACTATCTGAAGTGCCGGCGATATCCTTTTCAAATTCTTACGGGGATTGGCGGGCGATATGCAGGTCCGCGGCTGAGCTCTTTTTGGGCCACGGATTTCACTGATGGCACAGATTCGGAGATGCGTTTTAGGGTGAGAGCGAACCGTGGCCATTTAATGAACGACCGCACCATCGTCCGTCAAATCAGTATTTGCACTCGAAGGTATGCAAACAAAACTCATCCGTGCCATCAGTGAAATCCGTGGCCAATCCTGACGCAAAAAACCCCGCGCCGAAATCAGAAATCGACGCGGGGCTTTCGCAAGTGCCGCCGCCGTGAGTCAGGCGACGGTCGTGCGCCTGGCTTTATTTCGCGGCGGTCGGAATCGCCATGCTCTGGTCTTCGTTGCTCCGGAAGAACAAGAGTACCCACAGCGAAGACAGGCCCGCGGCGGCGATCGCCGTGTATTCGATAACGGGCTGCGCGATGCCGTATTTATCGAAGCCGTAGACGATCATGCCGGCCATCAACGCCAGGCGGGTGACCTCTAAGATCGGCGCCCATTTGCGCGATTCGAGAATGCCGCCCCAGGCGATGACCATGAACCACAGGAGCGCGCTGCCGAAGATCTTCTCGTAGCCGCTCAACGGAGACTTGCCATCGATGATAAAGACCATGAAGGCCATACCGAAGATCACCTGCGCGATCAAGTACGGTTTCGCGTTCGGAAACATCACGCTTTCGTAGCGCACGAATTCATCTTTGGTTAAACCTTCCAGCAATTCGCCGTCGCGCATGCCGCGCGGCCGCCAGCTCGGCGGCATGAACCAGATCTTGATCTTATCCCAGAAATAGGGGGCCTGCCAGCTCATCTTAATCAGGTAGATATAGTGCTGGAAGTTGATCATCACCGGGTTCCAGGACTTCGGCGGATACAGGACGCCGTAATTGACTTCTTCTTTTTCCGGCTCGAAGGTTCCGAACATCTTGTCCCAGATGATCAGGAATTCGCCGAAGTTTTTGTCAATGTACTGTTTGTTCGTGCCGTGATGCACGCGATGATGGCTGGGAGTATTGAACCAGACCTCGAACCAGCCGAGAGTCTTGATGACTTTCGTGTGATGCCAGAGGCTTAAGAAAAGATGGAAGCCGATCATCGAATACATGAACATCGGCTCGAAGCCGAGCAGCGGAAGCGGCCAGAAAAACAGAAACGAAAAGATCCGCATGGTCACGCTCGCGCGCAGACCCACGGCGATGTTCATTTCTTCGGCGGAGTGGTGCGGCATGTGCGCGGCCCAGCCGATATTCACGCGGTGACCGACGCGGTGACACCAATAAAACAGAAAGTCGATTAGGATCAAAAGAATCGCCCCGGACCACCAGGTGGTCGGCATCTTCACGATCGAGTAGTTATTATAGAGGATGCCGAAGCTCCACAATATAAATACCAGCACAAGCAGATTCACGGTCTGGTTGGCGATGGCCGTTCCCAGGTTCGTGATCGTTTCCTGAAACGTAAAATAGCCTTTCTTACGACCGACGCTGTACAGTAATTCGCCGATCAATAAGGCGAGCGCGATGGGCGTTACGAATGCCCAGATATTAAAACCCATAAGATTGTTCCCCCTCTCCGAATATTTATTGCGATGGTCGAGCCGATGAGTCGCTACCCAAGGGCTGTCTCCGGGCTATCTATTGCAAATCCGGTACCAGAGTTTAGCTGCTGGCTGTTTTTCGCGGAAAATTGAAATCGAGTCGAAAAAAACACCGGCAGGTGCCGATTTTGCAGAGAAAAAAGAAAAGAAATGATCCGCGCGCCATGCTTCCGGCCGGATTTTCCCCGGCCAGGAGGCGAGCGACGCGATCCAGAGTGTGAATGGGGGCCCAGGCGGCCCTGAGGGGGACTAGAAGTGGGAAAACTCATGCCCGTCCGAGGCGGGGTGACGAACCGGATTTCGTCGCAGCGACGGAATTCGGTCAATCCTGGCGGCGGTGTCGAATATTCGACAGACGCTTTTCCGAGCTGTCAGCTTTTAGACAGCGTTATTTTCGTTGAAGGGCCTCGTCCTGGAAGCGATGCTTCCCCCGAGTTTCCGGTTCGGCGATTCGATTTCGGTCGGTCGGTCGGATGGGCGGATTCGAGGGCTGTGATGCAACAGCATTCGGGGGCAGGCTGAATGGATTCCATTTTATCTTCAGGGCTGGGTTATGGCGCGTGTCTTTCGCTGCTGGGGGTCTTTCTGATCATCGCCGGCAAGCGGGCCCGGCCGGAAAAACGGGGCCGCTTCGTGCTGCTGAGCGCGGGCAGCGCTCTCTGGTTCGGTGCGAATCTGGGCTTATCGGTATTCGCGCCGACCTGGCTGTACGCTCCCGAACGGCCTCCGCTGCACAGCCTGCTGTGGACCAGCGCCGGCGCACTCCCGTTTCTGCTGAGCGGCTTCGTGTTCTATCGGGGGATGCCGGCGGTCAGCCCGCGGCAGACCATCGCCCGGCGCGACTTCGCGGCGCTGCTGGCCGCGGCCCTGGCGATCGGCTTCGTATGGTTCTGGGCCTGGGGCTGGCCTGGCCACAACCAGCCGGCGTATCGCGCGCCGCAGTTTCCGGGCGTACTGATCGCGGGGCTCTTGCCGGTGGTCTACGGTTTTATCGTTACGGTAAATCCGCTGGTGCACGTCTGGCGGCTCTTTCGCCGGGTGGTCTTTTATCTCGCACTCTGCTTCGCCGCCGCGCTCTTGATCTACGGCGCGCTGGATCTGTACTTTCGGCTGGGAGTGGCGGAAGCCGCGGGTGCGATCGCAGGCGAGTCGGCTATGGTCGCGCGTGGTCCCGGGCTATTTTTTCTGTATTTCGTGTTTCTGGTCATCGCGGTCTTGATGCTGTCGATCGCCATACTGCATCACACCTATCTCAAAGCCACGCTCCAGTACATTTTCTTTCGCGACGTGTACTCCAAAGAAAAGGTGTTGAACGAATTCGTAAACGAAGTCCAGGCGATGGACAGCTCCCGCGAAAACCAGGATTCGCTGCTCGAGATCATTTTGCAGAACGTGTATCGCGTGTTTAATTTCGAGAAAGGTTTTATTGTCGCGGCGGCTCACAGCGGTTTCGCAGGCCATCCCGGCCGCGAACGACGCGCGCGTCATATCGGGCCGCCCCCGGCTCGCCTGGGTTTCGATCGCGCGCCGTTTTTGCGGTTGCGGCTTTCAGACGAATTCGTACGCGAACTGGACCAGGCGATTCTCCTCGAAGATGATTTTCCCGAGCCCTTCGCTTTTTTGGATACGGATACGGATGCGGGGCTCGCGGGCGAAAATATCGCCGGCGGCGATTCTGAGGGGAAGGCGTCTGGCGGCCGCTTGCGCCGGCATCGCCGTGTCGCGCAGCGCATTCGCGAAAGCCTGCGCGGTTTTCGCGAAGAAGGTTATACGCTCTTTTTGCCGTTGATCTTTCGCGGCGAAATCTGGGGCGCGCTCTTTCTCGGACCGAAGGCGGACGCTTTGCCGTACTTCAACGGGGAGCGCAAGCTGCTCGAGAGCGCGCGGATGGCCTTCGCCATGGCTTTGCGCAACAATGCGGTCATCGAAGAGCGCGAAATCAAAGTCGCGGAGCAGTTCCAGTCGCATTCGTACGCGGCGCCCCAGCCGATCGAGGCGCAGCCCGTCACCCGGGTCAAGCTGGGCGATCGCAGTCTGGTCTTCACGGGCGAAGCCATGCACCGTCTGGTAGATCGCACGCGGCGCATCGCCACTTCGATTCTGCCGGTGTTGATTCAGGGCGAAACGGGCGCGGGTAAAGAACTGATCGCGCGGCTATTGCATCACGACGGTCCCGGTCCCGGCGCGCCCTTCGTCGCGGTGAACTGCGCGGCCATCCCGGCGACGCTCTGGGAGAGCGAAATCTTCGGCTATCGCAAAGGCGCGTTCACCGGCGCGACCGCCGACCATCCCGGTCTCGTCGAGCAGGCCGCCGGGGGCGTTTTGTTTTTCGACGAGATCGGCGAAATGCCCCTCGATATTCAGCCCAAGATTCTGCGTTTGATTCAGGAGAAAAAATTCCAGGCGGTCGGCGGCAAACGTCTGTTGAACGCGGACTGCCGGCTGGTCTTCGCGACGCATCGGGATCTCGCGGCGATGAGCCAGTCCGGCGAATTTCGCGAGGATCTGTATTATCGGATCAATGTACACCGGCTGGGCGTGCCGCCCCTGCGGGATCGCCAGTCGGACATTCCGGCCCTCGTGCAACATATGCTCGAACAGTACGCCCGCGAACACGGCTTCGCCGGCCGCAGCGTGAGCCCCGCGGCGATGGAGCGATTGGTCGGCCACGGCTGGCCCGGCAATATTCGAGAGCTGGAAAACCTGTTGATTCGCCTGCTGGCGGAAGGTCCGGAAGAATATGATGCGCAGGGCAACGGCCCGCCCGTTGAAGTCGCCGATTTACCGCGCGAGCTGCAGGCCGGGGTGCCGGCGCGACGAAGCGAGGCGGCGGTCGAAGCGCGGGCCGTCGGTGCGGCGAACGGCAGCGGCGGTCGCACGAGTCGCCAGGCGCTCTTTCCGGAGCCGGAGGCGGCCGTCGGCTTCGAAAAGCTCATGCAGGACTACGCCCGTGAGCTGATCGCCCATACCCTGAAGGTTTGCAAGGGTAATCGCACCCACGCCGCGCGCCGGCTGGGAATCTCGCGGGGTAAGTTGATCTATCAGATCAAGGAACTGGGCATCGCCGAGCCAGTGACGGACGATTGACGGCGCCGCCGGCGAGCCCGGCCGTTTTCTCGCGATTTTCCAGTTGATTTTTTAGCCGGGCGACCGCAGATTCCGGTTCCATGATCGATGAAGTTTATGTCCGCGATATTATGACCGCCAGCGTGATGACCCTCGCGCCGGAAGACCGGGTCCTGGACAAACTTAAAGTCTTCGAGACTCACAGTATCAACCATGCACCGGTGGTGGACGCGGAGCGTAACGTGGTCGGCATCGTTTCGCGCAAAGATTTCGAAAACTACGTTAATATCGTTAAGATCATGCAGGCCGGCGAACGCGAGCCGATTCTCATTCGCGACATTATGACCGCTCCGGCCTTCACTTACCGGGAAGACATTCATATCGCGTCGGCGGCCCAGGCGATGATCGACAATCAGATTCATGCGATCGTGATCGTCGACGAGCAGCGGCTGGTCGGCATTCTCACCAGCACCGATTTGCTGAAACACATGGCCGGCCGGGCGCGCTACGATCGCCTGTAATCCACATGCAGGCTCTGCGTTCCGGAATCAAGTGGGTGATGGTGGTCAGCGTTACCGCGACCGCCTGCTTGTTCGTATTGCCGTGGGCCTTCGCGGGTCGGCAGCGCTTCGTCTTTCGCGTGGCGCGCATCTGGGCCGCGGTCTTGCTCGCGCTCGCCGGGATTCGCGTGCTGGTTGAAAAGGACCCGAATCATAGCGGTATTGCCAGCGACGCCGATCACCACCCGAAAAACGAAAGCGAACCAGCAAGCGAGGCGCGCATTCTGCTCGCGAACCATCAGAGCTTCCTGGACGTCGTGGCCTTCTGTTACGCGCTGCCCGGGCCCGTGGCCTATATGGCGAAGGACTCGCTCTTTCGCATTCCGGTCTTCGGTCAGGTGCTGCGCGGCATCGGTTGTATTCCCGTGGATCGCAAGAGTCGGGCGGGCGCCGGGCGGGCCGTGGCGGGAGCGGTCGAAGCGATTCAGGCCGGCCGGCGGGTGATGATCTTTCCGGAAGGTACGCGCAGTCGCGCGGACGGCGGCCTCATGCCTTTCAAACGCGGCGCCTTTTTACTGGCGAAACAGACCGGCGTCGCGCTGCAGGCGCTCACGGTTTCGGGCGCGGGTCGCATCATGCCCGCGGGACAAAAAGGCGTTCGCATTCAGCGCATCTATCGCGGAACGATTCGCATCGTCGTGCATCCCGTAATCGAAGCGCGCGAATTCGCGGAGCTGGAAGCGGACGAGCTGTCCGCGCGGGTGCGACGATTGATCGATCGGCCGCTGGATCGATTGGGCGTGCTGGCCGAAATGGAAACCAGCAGGCATTGATTTTCTCAAACTTTCCGCGCTTGCAGCATCCACAGGACGAGCTTGTTTGCGCCCAGCGTATAAAAAACGCAGGCGTTCACCACCTGCCACCAGCTCCAATCGTAGACGAATATCAGGACCAACGCGAGGGTTGTGACCAGGGTCGTGCAGACGATCGCTTCGATGAGTTGCGCCTCGCGCTCGGCCATGAATTCTTCGGCAATGTCGTAGCCCTTGAAGTGGCCCATGAACCACAGGATCAGAAGATTGTATAATAGCGCGTAGATCGCCGGCGCGCGAAAATACCAGGGGGCTTCGAGGGAGGCCAGCTCAAACAATGTAAAGACGGCCGTGGCGATCGAAAGCCAGGCTCCGCCGCCGATCATCAAAAAGACGTCCGTGGTCGGTTTGATTTGCTTCGTCCAGATGTGTTTCAGGGAAAGCCAGAGTCCGCTTGCGACGGTGATGCCCGAGATTAGTAGCACCATCGGATTTAAGAGCAGCGCCGTCAGCATCTCGTCGTCGCGACCGAGCGCGAATTCCAGAATTACGGTTAACAGGAAGGAGTAATTGATACAGAATAGGGTGACCTCGTCGTACTCCAGCCAATTGAATATGCGTTGCAGCATCGAAGCACGCTCCGGGTCCGCAGTCTCAGGCGACGGCACGATTGCGGCCGGCGGCTTTCGCCTGATACAGGGCGCGGTCGGCTTTCGCGATGAGCTTCGAAGGTCGCATCAGCAAACCGGGAATGGCGGTCGCGATGCCCTGACTGATGGTTACGCGCCCGTAGTCGGGACTGCCTTCGTGTTTCAGATTCAGATCGAAAACCGTTTCGCGCAGGCGGGCGGCGCAGGCCCGGGCCTGTTCCGAATCGAGGGCCGGCAGAATCGCGCCGAATTCTTCGCCGCCGTAGCGCGCGAGTATGCAGCCGTGTTCGCTCAGCGCTTTTTCCATGGCGCCGGCCACTTCCCGCAGGCATTCGTCGCCGGCCTGGTGGCCGTAGGTATCGTTGTAGATCTTAAAAAAGTCGATATCGATCATGATCAACGAAACCGGTTGCGTCGCCCGCATCGACTGGCGCCAGACCGTGTCGAGATAACGATCGAAGAAGCGGCGATTGGCGACGCCGGTCAGCTCATCGTGAATGGAAATGCTGCGAAAAATGATATTGGCGGTCTTGAGATCTTCAGTCATGCGCTGCAGCTCGCCCGTCTCGCGTTTGAGGCGATACAATTCGGCGCTGCGACGCAGAGCCGCTCGAATGCGCGGCGGTAGTTCGACAAGCAGCTTCGGTCCGCGCTCCGCGAAATCGGCGGCTCCGGCGTTAAACAGTTCTTCCAGGCTTTCGGCTGAAGCCGCTTCCGCGATAATCAAAACCGGAGTATTCGCGAAGGCGTCCGATTCGGTGATGCGTTCCAGGAGCCGCAGCGCTTCTTCGGCGGATTGATCCGGACCTTCTTCCAATAGGTCGATGAGAATCATGCCGATTTCTGCGGGAGCCAGGTCGCTCTCGCTGTGCTTTGCAGAATAAAAGACGAGCGGCTCGCCGGTGGTGGTAGCGTATTCGACGGGCAAGGCCCTGACGTCTGGCATCGATTCCAGGCACGCCAGAACCTCGGTGCCGGCGTTCGACTCGGCGCCGCTGTCCGGCAATCGATCGGTAATAAGTAAAACTTTCCGCGGCGCGGCTGCCGAATCCATAGCAGGATTATATGGCCTGCAGCGCGCCCGCGGTGTCACTCCGCTTTTTCAGGCGAATTGTCAGGAATCGATTCGGAGGCGCCGGTTTTAAAAACAAACACAAAGGATCGACAGCGCTCCGCCGCCGGCGTCGGTCGTGCTGTTGCAGGTGCGCGCTTCGGTTCCGGAAAATCCGCCGTTGTTGGAAGAATCCACGGTTTCGCCGTTGCCGGTCGTCAGGGTCCAGCCGCCGCAGGTCTGAGCCGCCGATCCGCTGTCCGACGCGGAACCGGTCCAATAGTACGGCGGATCGGCCGTGACGTCAGAGAAGAGGTCGGCGGATTTCAGGTCTCCACTGTCGGAGACCGAACCGTCGAGCAGGTCGTTCCAGTTATTGCCGATCTGCGTGCCGGTCGGGCCGAGCACGACCAGATTCGTCGGGATATTATAATTCACCGGCATCAATTGAATCGAATCCACCGCGGTCACCGAAATCCAGGCGCGCACGTTCGTACAGGCGAGACTGGCGAACGCCGCCGATTTGCGTGCGGCGCAGATACTATCGAGTCCGGCGCGACCGCCGAGGCTGCCGCTATGACCGCCGCCGCCGTTGCCGTCGCTGAATAGATACAGCGGACCGCCGGCCGTTACGGCCGCGAGAACCGTCGCCAGAAAAGTATCCTCGTCGTCTTCGTCATTGTCGGGGATGTACTGACAGGCGGTCGCCGAGAACAGAATCTGCGCACAGAGCATTCCCAGAAGAAGCGCGGAGCGGAGCGGGCCGGCGAAACCGGAAATCATGATCAATGCGAAAGGCGAAGAGCGCATAGCCCAGGTTCAACGCGTCGCGCGACGGGGCAGCTCTTTTTTTATGCGAACCTGGTGACGGTCCCGACGAATGACCGACGCGCAAGCGTCACGGCCGCTATCGCGTGGTCGGATGACGCCGCGAATCAGAGGCTTGCGCGATAACGGTCGAGCAGCTGCTGAATCGTTTCGGGCAACCCGGCCGTCTGCTGCGAGTCCGGGGAGTCCGCGCTGTCGGCCGGGCCGGCGGGCGCTTCGAGTTTGTCCAGCGCGGACAACACCGTGTCGATGTGCGGCCGGTGATCTTCGCTATAACGCTTGCGGCGTTCTTCGGAAACGCTGTCGTCCAGGAAGATCGTCAGATAAACGCCCAGGGCTTTCTGATAGCGGCCGCGGGCCGCGGCCAGCCCTCCATTTTTCGCGAAGATCTCGCCTTCCAGGCGCAGCATATCGGCCATTGTCATGCAGCGATCGTGATACGAATCCGGGTCGGCGCTCTGCAGCATCATCAGCGAATCGAACGAAAACGAGGGAATCAGGTCGGAATTGATGCCCAGATACTGGCGATAGACCTGTTCGATTTCGTATGTTGCGTCGTCGTTGTCGCCTCCCGCGATCTTGCTGACGATTCGCCGCAGGAGCCGCGCGAATTGTTCGATCATAAACAGCAGATAGTCTTTTTGATACATGCGTGCTTCTCGCTTTCGCCCGGGCGCTCCGGCCCCCCCCGTAGAAGGGTTTCGTCCCAGTATAAGTCCGGGCGAGGCTGTCGCCCGGTCGGAAATCCGTCGAGCGCTTCTCGCTGCCGGAAGTTCGTGCAAGCCGGCGCTGGCGCGAGGAGGACTGAACCAGCGAATCATGATAAAATATCATAGAATTTTCTGCTTGATAATCTACCAAACGTTAGGTAGGATAGGCGGAATGCGCGCACTGGTCGGCGATTCCAGCGAACGGCGGCGCGGAAATTAGAAAACAACAGAGGAAGACTATGACTGCAGAACTATACTGGCTGACCCTGACCGGTCTTTTGACCGGACTCCTGTGGGCGCCCTATATCCTGAATCGCATGGCGGAACAGGGTATCGTCGGCACCATGAAAACCGAAGCGACCACCACCCCCGCGGTGGCGGAATGGGCCGCCCGGGCCAAGCGCGCGCATTACGTCGCCGTGGAAAATCTGGTGGTCTTCGCAGCGTTGACGCTGGTCGTCCACGTTACGAATTCCGCCACGGCGCTGACGGCCACCGCGGCGATGATCTATTTTTTCGCGCTGCTGACGCACTACGTCGTATACACGCTGGGGGTGCCCGGTTTGCGCACTGTCGCTTTTCTCACGGGCTTCGCCTGTCAGATGATCATGGGCCTGACGGCGCTGGGAGTGCTCTGAGCGGAACGATCGGATACATTTTGCATTGGCCTGATCCATCGGCGCGTCCGAAGGTGACCGCGGATGGGTCGGCTTGAGCACAGGCGAAAGCGAAAGTTCAAGCGAAAGTATTAGGGAAAGAGGAACGAGAATGGCTGATCAGGTCGCAGTAATCACGGGTTTTGGCGCCGGTTTTTCCGAGCGCCTCGCGCTTCGACTGATCGAGGCGGGCTATGTCGTAGTTGGACTTTCGCGCAGCGGAAAATTCGGCGAAGCGTTTCTCCGGGAGCGTAATCCGGAGCGCTTTGTGTCGTACGCCTGCGACGTCAGCGATCCTTCCGGAGTGTCGGCGAGCTTCGAGCGCATTCGAAACGATTGCGGCTCGCCGTCTGTTCTGGTTCACAACGCGGCCGAACTGCTGCTGCGGGATTTTCTTTCGATTCGGCCGGATGAATTCGAATCACTCTGGCGTACCTCGTGTCTGGGCGGAATGCTTGCGGCGCAGGAGGTCCTGCCGGGGATGCTCGAACGCGATGCCGGCACGCTGATCTTCAGCGGCGCGACCGCTTCGGTGAAGGCCGGTCCGAAGTCGGCCGCTTTCGCCGCGTCCAAATTCGCGCTGCGCGGCCTGGCGCAGAGTCTGGCGCGGGCCTACGGACCACAGGGAATTCACATCGTGCATACGGTCATTGACGGCGTGATCTGGGGCCCGCGCGCCGAACAAGAATTCGGCATGGCGCGCGAGAAGTGTATTGACCCGGATCATCTCGCGCAGGTCTATCTGGATCTGATTCGACAGCCGGCGAGCTGCTGGAGTCATGAAATCGATTTGCGCCCTCCCGGCGAATCGTTCTGAGCTTGCCGGTTTATTTCTATTCAGTGCTCGTCGCCATATGCCTCGATTGGATTTAAAGCGCAACACCGCCCTGCGCATCTTAGAAGTCGCGCAGGATCTGATTCAGCGTCGTGGGTACAGCGCGATCAGCTTCGACGATATCGCGAAAAAAGTCGGCATCAAAAAGCCGAGCATCGTGCATCACTATGCGAGCAAGAGCGCACTCGGACGCGCGGTGGTGCGGCGCTACCGCGAGACCTTTTCGGGCATGCTGGACGCGATCGCGGCGGACCCGGACAAAACCGCGGCTGACGCGCTTGAGTTTTATTTTGCGCCGTACCTCGACTTCGGAGAATCGAAAGACAAAGTCTGTCTCTGCGGCGCGCTGGCAGGCGAGTTTCTGGCGCTGCCGAAAATCATGCAGACCGAAGTCGCGGCCTTCTTTCGAGAGCACCAGCACTGGCTGGCGACGATCCTGCGGCGAGGGCGTGACGAGGGCGTGCTACAGCTGGACCACATCGCAGCGGATCAGCCGGAACAGGCCGCGGCTCTGATTCTCGACGCATTGCATGGATCGCTGATCATCAAACGCGCCACCGGCGATCCGGATCATGTACAGCGGCTTGTGGACTCGCTCAAGACGCAGCTTCTGGTTTAGCGTCAGGCTTCAGGGCTGCGGGGCGTCGTTTAAGGAGCGTCGCCGAAAAAGTCCAGAAGCAGCTGCGTGTATTCCGGCGCCTGGTTTAAGTACGGAAAGTGTCCCGCGCCCGACATATTGTGTACGAGCGCCGTGGGATAGGTCGCCCTGAGTTGCGCTCGTAGTCGTGCTTCGACCAGAGGATCGTTGTCCGCTTCTATGATCATAACGGAAATGCCGGAGTTTCGCAGGTCGGGCGCCTCGAAAGCCTGGATCACGCAACGGAAGCGTGCGAGCAGCTGCGCTCGATTCATGTGTCCGCCGCGGGTCTGTTCGAGGCCGAAGGCCCGTACGAGTTCGGAATTTCCGGAGGCGGGATAGACTTTCTTTTCGATCGAGTCACTGAGCACGCGCATGATCAGCCATTCCGGTAAGAACGGGAGGAGCGTGCCGATCGTGCGATTTTTCTCAGCGATAATATCGTTGGGCGGAAAGGTGTTCGCGAAAACGGCTTTGCGAATGCGACCTGGATTGCGGGCGACGATATACTGCGCCAGATATCCGCCCAGGGACGAACCCACCACGGTAAACTCGTCGACCCCTTCCTGTGCCAGGATCCGGCGCACCCCCCATTCCATGGCGCCGAGGCTGTTAGCCGCAGGATAGGTCGGGACGATCAGGTGATAGCGATCTTCAAGCGCCTTCAGTTGTTGCCACCAGATATCGTACGAGCCGGTCATGCCGTGCAAAAACACGATCGTTTCGCTGTCGCCGGGGGGCCGTCCGAGACTCAGATAACTCCAGGTGTGTTCGCCGACAGTGGCCCACTTCACTTCACGATCAGCGCGAAATTCCAGCAATGAGCGCCGCAGCTCGTCGTCGACCGCCGCGTAGTTCTCATCGAAGTCGGCGTAGGCGGGCGGCCACAGATAGAAGGCCGCCCCGGGTAATACGATCGCGATCGAGGCGAACAGGATGGCCCGGAGAGTACGCATGGCGGTACACCGGAGCGGGATTGAAACGCGCGTCAACGGGATTCCCGGCGTCCCTCTAATTTTCTATTTGCCGTACTGTTGGTTCGCGAAATTCTGTCGACGGAATGGCACTGATCGTTCAGAAATTCGGCGGCACCTCCGTGGGCGATACGGATCGCATTCACAACGTCGCCAATCGCATTAAGACCTATTATACTCAGGGGCACGATCTCGTAGTCGTGCTTTCGGCGATGGGCAAGAGCACCGACCACCTCGTCAGTCTGGCGGCGGCGCTGACCAATCGACCGAGCAAGCGCGAGATGGATATGCTGCTGTCGACCGGCGAGCAGGTGTCGATTGCGCTGATGGCGATGGCGCTGGAGTCCCTCGGAGTACCGGCGATTTCTTTTACCGGGGCGCAGGTCGGCGTTCGCACGGACAATCGTCACACAGAAGCCCGGATTGAATCGATCGACGCCGGCCGGCTGCGGGCGAGCCTCGCGGAAAAGAAGGTCTGCCTGGTCGCGGGCTTCCAGGGCGTGGACGAAGACTTTAATATTACGACGCTCGGACGCGGCGGCAGCGATACTTCGGCCGTCGCTCTGGCGGTCGCGCTCGGCGCCAGCGAATGCGAAATCTTCACCGACGTGGACGGAGTGTATACGACCGATCCGAACAAAGTTCCGGAGGCGCGCAAAGTCGAACGCATTTCGTACGAAGAGATGCTGGAACTCGCGCGCCTGGGGGCGGGCGTTCTGCACAGCCGGAGCGTCGAGATGGCATCGAAGTACGGAGTGACGATACACGTGCGCTCCAGCTTTAATAACGCGAAGGGCACGCTGGTGGTGTCGGAGGAGCAGGTTATGGAAAAGGTACTGGTGCGTGGAGTTTCGCTGAAAAGCGACGAGGCGCGAATCTCCGTGATCGATATTCCGGACCGGCCCGGTCTCGCCGCCGATCTCTTCAGCCGCATGGCCGAAGCCGACATCAACGTCGATATGATCGTGCAGAGCACCGGCAGCGAAGATCACAATACGATTTCGTTTACGGTTCCACAAAAGGATCTGCTGCAGGCCCGTTCCATGGTTCAGGAATGGATTTCCGGGTTGGGCAAAGGCTCGCTGGAAGTCGAAGACAAAGTCGCGATCGTTTCGGCGGTCGGCGTCGGCATGAAATCGCACTCCGGCGTGGCGGCGAAGATGTTTCAAGCGCTGGCGGAGACCGGCGCGAATATCGAAATGATCAGCACTTCCGAAATCAAATTGTCGGTCGTCGTCAATCCCGACCAGGGGCGCACGGCTCTCGAAGCTCTGCACAAGGCCTTCGATCTCGGCCAGGCGCCCGCCGGGTCCGGATCGCAGGGGTGATATCGAATTTGAGCGCCGGCGCTGCAGGTCCGATCGGCGTTTTCGATTCGGGCCTGGGCGGCCTGACTGTGCTGGCGGAACTCGTACGGGCGTTGCCCGACGAGCATTTCATTTATTTTGGCGATACCGCGCGCGTGCCGTACGGCGCGAAGTCGCCGAAAATCGTACAGCGCTACAGCCTTGAGGTCGCCGAGCATCTCCTGACTTACGATATCAAGCTCTTAGTAATCGCCTGTAATACGGCGACCGCGCACGCGGAGACGCTACTGCGCGAAAGGCTTTCGGTACGGCGCGACCCGGCCGTAGAGGTGGTCGGGGTCATCGACCCCGGGGTGAGCGCTTTAATCAAACGCAGCCGCAATCAGCGGCTCGGCGTACTCGGCACCCGTTCGACGATCAAATCCGGCGAGTACGCCCGCCGCATTCTCGAACGCCGGCCTGACGCGCGGGTCTTCAGCAAAGCCTGTCCGTTGTTCGTGCCGCTGGTCGAAGAGGGCTGGCAGGACAAACGCGCCACGCAGCTGATCATCCAGGAGTATCTTTCCGAACTGCAGCGCGAAGAGGTGGACACGGTCGTTCTCGGCTGCACTCATTATCCGCTCCTGAAAGAAGCGATTCAAAGCGAGTTCCCGGCGCTGGAGCTCGTGGACTCTTCGCGCGAAACCGCCGCGGCGGTGGCCGATCTGCTGGCACAGCGCGAACTGGCCGCGGCTGCGCGGGGATCGGATTCCGGCGGCGGCTCCGTGCGAATTGAATTGACCGATCTCACAGATCAGATGAACGATCTTGAAAATCTGCTTTCTGGAATCCCCGTTTCAAAAGTCGAAGAGATCCACCTGGGTTTCTCCGAAAGCCAGCAGTAAATTGAAACGGCCGTCGCATGGATCGATCGCGCGTGCAGGTGTGGAGTCAGTCAGGAGGGCGAATGCCATGAGTAGCATTGGGAACAATCTGAGAAAAACTTCGGAACCGTTCGTTGTTCGCCTGAATCGGAGCGTGATGTTCGCAGGTATCGCCTTCATGCTTCTGTTCGGAAGCACGCCGTTCGCATCGCCTCTGAGCGCGCCCTTGCAGGCGGAAGCGCCGCCGGCGAATTCAGAACGGGAATCGCCGCTTGCGCCGGAAGATTCCGGCCCGGGTCCTGTTGAAGCCCCCACGAATTCCCTGGATTCCGCGGAGAACGCGGTCGAGCCGGAAGCGGCGAAAGCGGGTGAATCGACTGAGCCGGCCGCCGGAGCATCGAAGGGTTTTCTGTGGAGCGTGAAGTCCAAAACGACCACGGTGTATCTACTCGGCTCAATCCACGTCGCCGACGATTCGCTCTATCCACTCGGCGACGCGATCCAGCAGGCCTTCGCCGAATCGAGCGTGCTGGCCCTGGAAGTCGATCCTGCGAAAATCGACGAAACTGCTATGCGCGCTCTGGTTTTCGAAAAGGGAATGTACCGCGATAAAAACAAATCGCTCAAGACGGTTCTATCACCGGAACTCTATGCTCAACTCACCGAAGAGCTGCAGCAGATCAAGATGGACATCAAAGTCGTCGAGCGCATGCGTCCCTGGTTGGTACGCATGATGATCGTGCAGACCCGCCTCGCCCGGTCCGGCTATCAGGCGAGCCGTGGGATCGATTCGTACTTTCACAAAGCGGCTCGCGGACGGTCCATGCCTATCGAAGAACTGGAAGACGCGCAGATGCAGATGCGGGTGCTGACCGACAGTCCGGAATCCGAACAGATTCGCATGCTGGCGCGGCTGCTGGAAGACCCCGATGCGGATGCGTCGATGCGGCCCATGCTGCGCGCCTGGCGCGAAGGCGATGCGGGCTATATCGATACCGAAATCGTAGGAGACATGCGCGACGACCCGGCGCTGCAGGCGACCTTTCGCGCGCTATTCACCGATCGAAATGTGGGCATGGCCGATCGAGTCGAGGAGTATTTGCGCGGCGATAGAACCATATTCGTCGTCGTGGGCGCCGGTCATCTCATCGGCGCCGAGAGCGTGATCGCGTTGCTTCGCGCGCGCGGCCACACGATCGAACGGCTTTAGTCGGTCGATCGGGGCGCGGGGCGCATGCTTTAATTTAACTCAGGCGTCAGTTAGCGCGCCCGGCGCGATGCTCGAGCAGAGTCTGAAAAACCAGCCGGCGCAGCTCCGTCTTTTTTACGGGCTTTGATACGAAGCCGTCGAAACCGGCCGCGCGAGCCCGTTCAATATCGCTCTGCATGGCGTTGGCGGTTACGGCGATCGCCGGAATGGGCGGGCGTCGTTTTTCGCGTTCCAGCCCGCGAATGGCCTGTATGGTTTCGATGCCGTTCTTTTCCGGCATCTGCATATCCAGCAGAATGAGATCGTAGCCGCGCGCATCGCCGTCGCGCAAATTCTCCTCGTACTTTTCGAAGGCCAGGCGGCCGTTTTCCACGTCGTCGATCTCCACCCGCGTATGAGCGTCTCCGGCGGCGCCCAGAAATCTGCGCAGCAACATGCGCGAAACCTCGTCGTCGTCCGCGAGCAGGATATTCGCCGCGAGCTCGCTTTCGCCATCGCTGGCGGTCGTCGCCGTGTTCGTGCTATTCGCCGATTCGTCGGACGAAGGTGCTGCCGGCGCAAGCGGCAGGCGAAACCAGAAGCGACTGCCCTGGCCTGGTTCGCTTTCGAGGCCGATCTCGCCGCCCATACCTTCAACGAGCTGCCGGCAAATCGCGAGCCCCAGGCCGGTGCCGGCGACGGCCGTCGGAGTTTTTCCGGCGGGAGCATCCGCCTGCCGAAAGCTTTCGAAGATCCGCTTCTGGTTCGCGGCGGAAATGCCCGCCCCGGTGTCGCGCACGGCGACCTCCAGTACCTTATGGTCTTCGCCAGAGTCGTTTCCCGATGCTGCCGTCGCAACGGCGTCGTCGAAAGGGGCCCCGGAGGAGTCGAGCAGGATGCATCGCAATTCGATCTGACCCTGCTCTGTAAATTTCAGCGCATTCCCCAGCAGATTGGCTATCACCTGTCGGATGCGAAAGGCGTCTCCTGGAAAACGGGCGGGCAGGTCATCATCGATATGGACTGTGATCGGTATGCCCTTCAGGCTGGCCTGTCCCCGAAAGCTCGCGGCCGTTTCTTCGATGAAGGGCTGCAGCTCGATGTTCGCCCGGCGAAATTCCATCTTACCGGCTTCGATGCGCGAAAGGTCCAGGATATCGTTGACCAGCGCGAGCAGTGATTCTCCGCCGTCGCGCATAATGCGCATATACTCGCGTTGTCGTGAGTGGTCCGCTTCGATCTCATCGTTGATTTCGTCTTTGATTTCATCTTCCATGAGCTGCATCATTCCGAGCAATGCGTGTAAAGGCGTGCGAAGCTCGTGGCTCATCATTGAGAAGAATTCGCTGCGCGCGGCGTAGCGAGCTTCGGCGCTTTCGCGCTGCTGTTCGATGCGCCGCACTCGATAGCCGAGCATGCCGGCCATAAAAAACACGAAGAATGCGAAGGCCGCCGTCGCCAGATACACGCTTTCGATAATATTTCGATTGTGCAGATCGTCGTGAATGGTGGCCGCCACGACGATGAGGGTCGCTCCCGTCAGCAGCCTCGCTTCCACGTCCCCCCGACGCACCGCGTGGGCCAGCAGTAATAGCATGCACAGGGCCGCCGCCAGAATCTGCGCGAGCGCGACGAAAAAGATCCGGGTATAAACGCTGGCGGGGGTGAATAAAACGATCAGCGCCAGGATTGCGCCGACGATTCCCACGACACGAACGGCGAAAGGCAGGACGCGGGCGAATCGTTTTTCGGGCGCCACCGGAAACATCGTCAAGAAGAGCGCCGCGAAGAGCGGCGGAATCAGAACGAAGCTCAGATACTCCAGCCGGTAACCCCAGGCGAAATCAAAGTCCGGCCACAGTTGAACCAGCGCTCGATTCTGGGTGAGCACGGATCGCACGGCGATACTCGCGCTCAGGCAGCCGAATATAAAGAGCTCGGAGTGGCGACGACCTCCCGCGAACAACATAAAGAAGAGCACCGCGATGCCCGCGTACAAACCGAATTGAATCCATTCCACGGCGACTCTGGCCGCGAAGCTCTGTTCGAGCGTGTCGCGATATCCGAGCACGGGCGGTTTCCAGACGCCGCCGTTGCGATGATGAAAGCCCGCGACCTGAATCAGGATTTCGATTTCACCGTTCGATCGCAGACCGTCGGCGCCTGAGATGGATTCGACCGCCGGCAGCGGGGCGACGAGGGGGCGAAACTGCGGTCGCGTGGCGGCGGCATCGAGGGCCGGATGACCGACGACGCCTGTCAGGCGGCCGTTCACGAACAGACGATAGGCTGTGTGTACATTGCCGAGACGCAGCGCGTATTCACCCCCGGCGGGCGGCAGCGCGATCAACAGGCGATAGGTGCCGACGTTTCGCCAGGTCTCCGGGGCGCGGGCCGCTTCGCGAGTGGGAGCGAATGCCGCGTTCCAGTGACCGGGAACTTTTACCGATCGGCGCTCGGCGAAGGGAGTCGCTTCGAATTCCCGCGAGTCCGCCAGGCGGTGCGGTAGAAATTCCCAGTCGCCCCTGAGAATGACTCCGTTCTTTAAGCTTTCGGGCGTCGCCGTGCTGAGGTCCAGTCGGCCGTCGCGGATTGTGAACCGGGATTTAGATTTATCGCTGTCAGACGGCGCCGCCAGGTGAGGATTCGTACACGCAAATACCACAAAAAATATGAATAGCGTGCGCGAGAGGCGAAGAAGCATAGCCATCCGATTCGACCGAACGATGACAGACCGGTAGTCACGGTGATGGTCAAGTGATTCCGCCGCACGGAATGTTTGAATTCCGTAAGCGCGATTATTCGACGATTAAGAATTCGACGCGCCGGTTTTCCTGGCGGCCCGCTTCGGTGGAATTGTCGGCGATGGGTTTGCTTTCCCCGTGACCGCCGATGACCAGTCTCGCGGCGGGTACTCCGCGTTCGATTAAGGCGCGCCGGATCGCGCGGGCCCGTGCGAGTGACAGGCGGTAGTTCGCCGCGGCGCTGCCCACGTCGTCGGTATGCCCTTCAATGCGTACACGATCAGGATTTTCCTTTAAGAGCTCCGCGATCTTATCGAGTTCCCCGGCGGAGGCCGGAAGGAGCTCGGCGCTGGCGAATACAAACTGGAGTTGGTTGGTGATCAGCAGCACGTCTTCGTAATGAATGGAATTGAGTATGCGCCGGTAGCGCTTAACGTCGTCTTCGTCGAGCTGTCGCGGCTCCTGCGGGGGCGCGCCTTCGGGAACGAGGGTGCTGTTCTGGTGCGCGAGGATCGCCGGAGAGTCTTCGAAGCGGGGGTTTACGACTTCGACAATGCCGGAGAGCGCGAATACCAGGGTGGCCGGGATCTTTTTGGAATCCACAGTCGCCGGCCCGGCGTTTTCGGGTGACCGCGCATCCGGAGCTTTTTCGCCGGGGTCTGCGGAGTCTTCGAGCTCCGCGGGATCGATGTCGAGAATTTCGAAACCGAGCTCGGTTCCGCGCACATAAGTAGTCGCCGTCGGCGTATCCACCTGCATGCGTTGCTGTTGAAAGAGTCGTTTGAATTGCCCGTAGGCGCGGCCGCGTTCCAGACGCAGGCGAATGCCGCGAATCGTCGCTTCGTCGAGGACCACGTGCGATTCCGCCTTCACCCGCAGCGCCGTGCGCGATTGAAAGCGCAGGTCCGCGGCGGAGTCGGCGCCGGTTTCGATCTCATACCCGGAGCCCAGCAGCGTTCCGACCGCCGCCTGGCTCCAGTCTTCGTCCGGCGTCGCGCGAAAGCGTACGTCGCCGACGGCGAAGGTGACGCGCGGCTTGCCGATCAATAGCACCGGAGAGCGATAATAAATGCGCTCGCGAAAGGCGTAGGCGAAGACCGCCGCCAGTACAAGCAATGTCGCCAGGGCGATGATACTATATTTGCGTTTCCCGGAGAGTTCTGAAAATGCGGCGGCGACTGACGACATATTGAACGGTATCGTCTTCGAGGCTGAAGCGTGGTCAAGCCGGAATCCAGCCCATCGAAGGGAGTCCGGGCGGCCTGGAAGGCGCTTCAGAATCTTCCTGGATTCAAAACAATCGCGAAAGACTCTGAAAAATACGTCGCATTTCGGGCGCAAGCGGAGGATCCCCGCGCGTGATATTTTGACGGCATCTCGAGGGTGTTGGAATCTGAGGCTGGAGACGGGGTATTCACAGGTGTTGCGGAGGACAGCGATCTATTGTTTTGCGGCGGCGTTGGGTTTCGTCTGGAGTTCCGGCTGCCGCTCCGCTATTCCGGCCAACGAATTGCTTGAGCATTCAACCGCGGAGCTGTCCGGCGTATATCTGTCGGGAAACCACGTCTGGCTGAACTATTATTTCTATTTTGGCGGCGGCCCGATCTTCGAACTCGAAGGCGATCAGGGGCAGTATTTTCGCCGCGAGTTGCGATGGCGTGAACAACGTTTTCTGGAATTGGATCCCGGGCGTTACGAGCTGTACGTGTTTGTGCCCTGGCTCGGTCGCGCGGGGCAGACCCGCAAATGCTTCGAGATCGGGGTCACGGAAATCTTGACGGTCGAGTACGATATGCCCTGGATGACGACCTCGTCCGGAGACATTTACATCGAAGAGACCTGGACCGGCAAGCAGCGGCCGGTTCTGGATAACTGCTCCTGACAGCCGGCCTCAGAGCAGACTGCAGCGATAGCTGATTTTGACTTTATCGCGCAGCATCGCGGCGACGGAACAGTACGTCTCGATCGAAAGTTCCGCCGCGCGTTCCAGCTTTTCCAGCTCGACTTTGCCGCTTGCCTGGTAATGCAATTCGATGCTGGAAAAAACGGAGGGGACCGCGTCGACGCGTTCCCCTGTGACGGTGATGTCCAGATCTTCGAGCTCCTGGCGCTGCTTTTTTAGAATGTGCACGATGTCCATCGCGCTGCACGAAGCGAGCGCCACGAGCACCGTTTCCATCGGTCGCAGCCCTTCTTCGGTGCCGCCCGATTTTTTCGGACCGTCCAGGATCGCGGTGACGCCGGCGGCGCCGGTCGCTTCGAATTTCATATTCCCGGTACGTTTGAGCTGAACCTGCATTGCCATACCGGAAATGAAACGACCGCTCCGCCCGCAGTCAAATGAATTTGGCGTCAGCCCTGCGAAACCCGATCCAGCGCCTGGGCTTCGTACAATTTCGCGAACTCCTCCGACGGCGGAATCAGCTGAATCATGTCCAGCAGAACGCCGTTCGGGTCCGAGGTGATAAAATGGCGCTGGCCCCAGTCCTCGGAACGGATATCGAGGTGGAGGGGCAGGCCTTCACTCTTGAGCCGATCGTACTCGGCGTCGACGTCTTCGACTTCGAAATTCAGAATCAGGCCGCCCTGCATGGGCTTACGATAACCCTCCGGCACGGTCGGATGCGAATGATCCAGAATCGCCAGCTGGTGAGCGGCGTCCGGCTGGCCGCCGTCGCTCCAGATCAGGCTGACGTACCAGTCCGCTTCGAAGGTTTTCTGGAAGGGGAAGTGGGTCGTATAGAAAGCCGCGGTTTTGGCCACGTCGGCGGTGCCGATGACGGAATAAAAGTTTTTGAGTTTCATAAGTTGCTCCTGTTTTGAATACATACTGTCTGTATGTGTTTTGCTGTGGTGCGCATATGAATACATACAGTATGTATGTCAATAAAAAAAGGGCGACAGGATCGTGGGGCCGGTAATCCTGCGACAGAGGCTCCGATGGCTAAGAAATCCGCAAAAACGTCCAAATCGAAACAGCTTCCTTCTAATAAAAGCGTCGGGAAGAGCGCGTCGTCCGGGGCCGCGCGGTCCGCGGCAAAGCCCGGGCGCAGCAAACAGGAGCAGCGGGAAGCGACCCGCCGGCTCTTGCTTAAAATCGCCCGTGAGGAATTCGTCCGACACGGATTCGCGGGCGCCGCGACCGAGAAGATCGTCGAGCGGGCCCGGGTCACCCGCGGCGCGCTCTATCATCAGTTCAAGGACAAGCAGGATCTTTTTCGAGCGGTCTTCGAAGAGGCCCAGGCGGAAATCGTGCAGGCGATCGGCGCGGCGGTCGAGAAAGCGACGGACGGCTGGAGTGCGTTGATCGACGGCTGCCGGGCCTTCGTCGCGACCAGCGCGAGTCCCGGTCTGGGTCGGATCGTACTCGTGGACGGCCCGTCGGTGCTGGGTATGGAAGAATGGCGACGACTCGACGACGAGTATTCTTTCCAGGAGTTGATGGTCGGCGTGGGCGAAGCGATGAAGGCGGGCATGCTTCCCCAACTGCCGGTCGAGCCGCTGGCGCGCGCGCTGTCGGGCGCCATGAACGAAATCGTTTTGTACTGCGCGGCGGCCCCGGACACAAAGCGGGCGGTCAGAGAGTCCCAGGCGACGATCGTCGAGATCTTAGAAGCGCTGCGCGCGCGGGTCAACTAAAGGGGCCGGCGATTCGTTCGAAGTGTCGGCGAAATCTGCGCTGCGCCTGGCGCCGCTTCTCAAAGGGGTGGGTTTCGCGCGTTCTCGATAAACACTCCTCGACGCCCGCCGCGCGCTTCCGGCGTCGTGCGGTATGCACGCCAGGACTACGATTCACTATCAGATTCTCAAAGAGCGCCGCCGGCCGCGCCGCATCGCTTTTCTAGCGTTGCTCTTCGCGCTCGCTCCGGGGTTCGCGCAGTGCTCTCTGCTCGCCTCGATTTTCAGCGAGAAGCCGCCGCTGGATCTCGCGGCCGGTCGTACTTCCTCGGCGATCGTGCGCTTTGATGGTACGCTATTTACTTTCGGCGGCAATGGTTCCGGACAAATCGGCGACGGAACAATGAAATCCCAGGCCCGGCCCATTCCGGTGCTGGGCCGGGTAGTGCAAGTCGCGGCCGGCGCCGACCATTTTCTCGCTTTGCGTCGCGACGGAACGCTCTGGGGTTTCGGCTCGAATTTGCGCGGCCAGCTGGGCGCGACCGCCGACGCGCAGCAGACGCGACCGATTCAGATTCTTGAAAACGCAGCGGGAATCGCGGCCGGCTCTTCCCATTCGCTGGTGATTCGCAGGGACGGAAGCCTCTGGGCCTTCGGTCAGAATCGCTACGGCGAATCCGGCGCGTCGGGTGGAGATACGATTCGGAAACCGCAGCATATTATGGATTCCGTAGAGCAGGCGTCCGGCGGCTGTTCGCATTCTCTGATTCTCAAGCAAAACGGGGAAGTCTGGGCCAGCGGGTACAATCGTTATGGTCAGCTTGGCGACGGCTCCTATGAAGACCGACGCGAGCCGGTGCGGATTATGAGCGACGTCGCCCGGGTCGCCGCGGGTTGTTATCATTCGGTCGCCCTGAAGCGCGACGGCAGCGTTCACGCCTTCGGCTGGTTAAACGCGGGCGCTCCCGAAAACGAGACTCCGGAGTACGTCGCTACCCCGAAGAGAGTCTTCGAAAACGCGCGTGCGATCTTCGCCGGGAATCATTACACCATGATGATTACGCACGATGACGACCTGTACGGATTCGGTAATAATCAATGGGGAAACCTGGGGCTTGGCTACGATACGGACTACGAACCCGAGCCGATTCTGCTGATTGAGGAGGTGGCCATGGCCGCCGCGGGCTCCGAGCACGCCCTGATCGTTCGCGGCCACGGCGCAGTCTTCGGCTTTGGCAACAATCAATTCGGTAAACTCGGCAACGGCGAATCCGATCGCATGTCTGGTCGCCATCGGCCGGTGCGCGTGGAGTTGCGGGGCGATCTTTAAATGATTCGAACTCGAACCAGAACGCGAAGCAATTGGAAGCGCTCGATGAATCCCGCCTGAGTAATTCCTTTGAAACTATACGCGGGCGGTTAGTGTGTGCACCGTGACCGGGTAGGTTTTGCGAATTTGATGGCGAATATCTTTCGGATCGCGGCAGGCGGGCGTGCAGGATTCAGAAATGTTTTTGACTCTGCCCGGTTGTGTAGAAGCAAGGCCCGCATGAAGATTAGATCAATTCTATTTGTAGTTAGTGCCGTCTTTGCTCTTGCGACGATAACTGCTTGCGGTGAGTCCGGTGGAAAATCCTCGGATGATTCCCCGGGAAACTCCTCAGTAGGTTCTATCGCGCTCGAAGCGCGCACGAATCGCAAAATCGGTTTTACGATTCAGGCTCCGGTCGAAGGCAAGGTGCTCGCCGATTCCGAATTCGGTTATACGGTTTCGCAGACTCTGCCGGGCGGCCTGCACGAAGTGAATGTTTCGGTGAATCCCGCGGAAGAGATGGAATCCGTCGATGCGTTCAGGCGCGATCTGAAGACTATGATGGTCGAAAATATCGTAGAGGCCTGGAAAACCTCGAATGGATTTCTCGCGGTCGAAGAGAAATTCGGCCTCGTCACCGTTTATCATCGCGCAGGCGAGCTGCAGGCTAAAATTACGGTTCCGCCGGAATTCCGCAAACTCGCAGAAACGATCGCGCTTTCGCTGGAGGCGCACTGAGCTTATTGGAATCGCGAGCGATCATTGGAATTGCTCGCTCGCAGATTCCCTTTTCTGATAATCGCTCGCCGCGGTGGGATCGTTCGCATTCTTTCCGGTCGGCACGCCAGGGCCTGGTGCCAGCTCAATCGCCGTCGCGCAAGTTGAATTCTTTGACGCTCACTCCGTCAGTTTTACCTTCGGGAGTCAGCTCCAGGCGAATCAACAGGTACCGTAGCCTGCCTTCGCTGCGAGCGCTCAGTATGCGATCGCTCCGGCAGTCTGTTTTCGTTGCTATCTCCGGCGGGCTTCTTCACACACTCATTCGCATATAGAACGGGCCGGTGCATTCAAAGCTTTCTTTGAACGGGTGCTACCTGAACAGGGTGGCCGCTTAAAGGCGGAAAGCGCTTGTGTTTCCCGCCGCTTTGCTTCCGTTTCGCGAATGACACATTCGATATCCGAATTTGAAATTGAAATTCGCGGAGAGCGATACTATAACTACCTGCGCCTCTTCCTATTCGCTTTGTTCGCGAGCTCCACGACCGTTGGTTATAGTTTCGCCTGGATCAGCCCCGGGCAGTTGCCACTATATGTCTGCGGCGTGTCCATGTTTCTGATCAACTCTTTCGTTTCGCGGATCTTGATCGCTCGCGGTTATTATCGGACCTGGACAAAATATATTCTGACCGCCGTCGAAGTTTCTGTTTTCTGGGTGCTGACTCTCAGTGACGCTCTGAATCGAAGCGAACTTCAGACCACCGCCATGAAGAGCTTCGTTATGTACGGCTCGTATTTCGTTTTTCTTTCCGGATCGGTGCTCCGGTTTTCGCCGCGTTTCTGCCTGATTCAGGGCGCGGTTATGGGCGTCGGCTACGGACTTGTAATTGTTGCGATGGTCGTCTATCTGGATCTTGCGGTTCAGCAGGGCCCTTCCCACGGCCAGGCCCGCGCGATTACCGCGCCGGAGTCATTCCTGGCCAGCCTCTACCCCTTCGTCGTGGGCTGTATACTCGCGGCCGGTATGAGTTTCTTTCGGGAGCTCATTCAACGAGCGACTGCCGCGAATAACGCGACCGCTGAAAATCTGGAGCGCCTGAATCTTGTGCTGTCGAATGCGCGGGCCAATATTGAACAAATGGACGGCATCGTGGATCGCCTGACCGAAGTGGCGACCACCGCGGACGAGAGCGGACAGAATCAGCTCGCCGCTATTGAACAGACCACCGCGACGATCGAAGAGTTGAGCGGGTCGATTCAGAGCATCGCCGATCGCGCTCATGAGCAGGACGCAATCAGCGAGTCCAACGCGCGCGAGATGGACGTATTGAATTCTCTGAGCAGCGATCTGGAGAAGCTGAGCGAAAGGACGAGCGCCGAGCTGGGAAAGACGACCGAAGCCGCGGAGCGCGGAGAGGCTGAGCTGTCCGTCGCGTCGCAGAAAATCAATTTGATTCGCGATAATTCGGAACGGGTCGCCGAGATCGTGACAGTGATCAACGGCATCGCGGATAAAACGAATTTACTGGCGCTCAACGCCGCGATCGAAGCCGCGCGGGCCGGTGAAGAAGGTCGCGGATTCTCGGTCGTGGCGGACGAAGTCGGCAAACTCGCGGATCTCTCCAGTCGCAACGCGAAAGAGATCGAGCGAATGATCAACGAGACCCGCACGACTACCGAATCCGGGGTCGCGTCTTTGAGCGCGACAGTGCGGGCCATCGAGGCGATACTGGCCGGCGTGCGAAGTACCGCGCGACAGGTCGGCGAAATTCACACGGCGGCGCAACGGCAATCCGCTGCGAGCGACGCCGTCGCTTCCGAGTCGCAAAAGATTCGCGCTATGTCCGAATCAATGCGCCAATCCACCGTGGAGCAGCAGGCCGGCGCCCGCGAGATCCTGGCCGCCATCGAATCCGTGCGCGAAGCTTCGGAAAAACTCAAGCACGCCGCGCACGAATTGCGTTTGATCGGCGAAGACGTTCGCGCCTCAAGCAGCAGCCTGGGCGCGACGATCGCCTCGTGACTGAGCGCGAATTTCTGGATTTCCCACCCCCATGCGGGGGTGTCGCGCGGACGATCATCGCCTTTCCAGCTTGAAGGATCGCGCCGCGTATTCGTAGCTGTCAACGGTCGCACGCAGTTCTGGCGGCTGCGGGCGCGAGGTTCGATACAGTGGGATACGATTGCACCTTTCATTTGATCGACGAGCAGGCGATTCGCGAAGGCTTCGTCCCGAAGTTGTTGGGCCGGACTGATCAAGAGACCGCCTTTGATCGCATCGTCGAGAACGCCGACCAGCTCTGGAGCGAAGTCCGCCAGGGGATCGAGGGCGAAGACTCCGAACGCGCCTGTAATATGATCACTCAGCTCGCGGTTATGTTCAGTTCGTGTTCACTGCCGTACCATTACGAACGGGGTTTCGCGCTTTCGCTCTGGGATCGACAGGACGCGGCCATCGCCGTGGACTTTCCCTTTAGCCTGAGTTCTTCGCCGCAACCGCTCTTTATGGAAATCGTTGCAGCTCACCCGCGGCTCGACGGAGATTTTCCCGACTGGTTCACCGGCAACTATTGCACGGGAGTTTTTCTGCAGGCGAACGCCGTGCCGGCCGCTCTGGAATTCGTCGAAGCGAAAGTAGCCGGCTTTAAGAAGGGCGATCGGCGACTCTTCAAGGGGCTGCTGTATATTCTCAGAACGGCTGTCGAACGCGGTCTCGCTTTCTGGGAGGCGACCGATCTGGCGATTCCCATCGAAGGCGTATACCCCGGCGATCCGCGTCTGATGACCGCGGCGCACCTGAGCAACCTGCCGGGCCAGAGCAACCCGCTCCTGGAGCGCGCGCCGACGGAATCCGCTCTATCGCTGGGGCCGTTCGTGTCTGGAGCCTACCTTATCTCCAGCGAATCGCGACCCTTCGAAACGACCGCCTGGGACCTGTCCGCCTGGCCGCCGCGCATCACGCTTTCGGTTCCGCATTACTCGGTGAGCGTTGCGACCAGTCGCTCGAAGCGCTGGCTCTTGAATTCAGAAAGCGATCCTGAAGCCAGGCCCCGGAATTTTCGCCCGCATCTCTTTGATCCGACGCTGAGCGCGAAGCCCATCGAATTGCCGCCTCTACCTGTCGACGCAAGTGGAGCCCCGCTGCATATCGAAAGCTGCGGTTTTGTCGACGGCCGTTCGCTCCTGATTCCGGAATTCGACGGCGACGCGACCTCACCCCCGCTCTGGCTGGAGGATCCGCACTGGCGCGTCGCGCCCGGATTCGATTGCGCGGCTTCCACCCTGGGGCTCCGCGCCGCAGAGGGTGATGCGGACGGCGAAGGCGCGATGGGTTTCGTAGATCTGCCGGAAGGATCGCTTGTAATCTGGCAGGGCGACGGCTATGAATTAAACGGCGAGGGCTTTCGGTTAAGCTTCGCGCTGGGCGCATTAACCTCGCATGTCGATTGGACGAGCGTCGCGCATGGTCCCGATCGTTTCTTTTATCTCTCGAATCGAAGGCTATTCGAAGCCCGGCGCGGTAGTGAGCCGGAACGGCATCTGCCGGAGTTGAGCAATGTGATGTTTGTGCAACCCGGTCCGCGCGGATCTCTGTTGTTGATCGAAGGCGACAACGACGAAGGCGATACGGCGAAGCTCTATTTTCCAGATGCCGCCCGCCTGCTCTCGCTCGCGCCGGAAGTATTCGACGATCGCGAATACCGTTTCATTTGCTGGAGCGAAAAGGCGGACCGTTTTATCGTTTCGTACGGCGAAGAGTTTTTGGCGCTGGGCACGGACGCGGCGCTGGAGCGAATCGCGAATTAATGTCCGGTCTTTTACGCGTCTTTCTGAAGCTATGCGAAATGTCGTCTTGCGCGACGAAATCGATTTTGCTTAGAACCGGACTGAGTCTCATTCCGGTTCTATCTCCGATGGAAAATTTACGAATCCGTTGCCGGCTTCGGCCGCCTGAGTACCATGTCCCGCAGTGAGGGGCATATGAAAGGCAATCCGAAAATCATCGCGAGTCTGAACGAACTTCTGGCAGGCGAGCTGACTGCGATGGACGTTTATTTTTTGCACGCACATATGTGCGAAGACTGGGGGCTTTCGAAACTGTACGCGCAGTTCCATCACGAGCAGAGCGATGAAGCGGAACACGCGGCGGCTCTGATTCGGCGTATTCTCTTTCTGGAAGGCCGGCCGAATGTCGTCGCCCGGGATTCGTTTGAAGTCGGCGCGTCCGTTCCCGAAATTCTGGAAAACGATCTGGCCTTAGAGTACGACGTCGCGCGCAATCTGAAACGCGCCATAGCACTGTGCGAATCCGAAGGCGATTTTGGAACCCGAAGCGTACTCGACAAACTGCTCTACGATACGGAACAGGATCACATCCTCTGGTTTGAAACCCAGCTTGGATTGCTCAAACAACTGGGGACCGAGAACTATCTGCAGTCTATGATCTAGGCCGGACTGCGAGTCAGCCGAAGAGCGTCGACGACAGATAACGATCTCCGCGGTCGCAGATTATCGTAACGATCACGCCTTCGTCGATTTCTTTCGCCAGTTCCAGGGCTGAATACACCGCGCCGCCGGCGCTCATGCCGCAGAAAACGCTCAGTTCCCGGGCGAGCGTGCGGGTCGCTTCTTCGGCGTCGGACTGTGCGACGTCGATGATGCGGTCGACCCGTTCGGCTTCGAAAATTTTCGGTAAATATTCTTTGGGCCAGCGGCGAATGCCGGGAATGCGTGCGCCTTCTTTGGGCTGTGCGCCCACGATTTGGATGCTTTCGTTTTTGCCTTTTAGAAAACGTGACACTCCCATGATCGTGCCGGTCGTGCCCATCGCCGAAACGAAGTGCGTGATCTTTTCTTCCGTATCGCGCCAGATTTCGGGACCCGTCGTGTGCACATGGGCTGAATAATTGTCCGGATTCGCGAATTGGTTGGGCATAAAGAAGCCACCCTCCGCGAATTTCGCGTGGGCGTAGTCGATCGCGCCCTCCATCGAGCGGCCGGCGTCGGTCAGGGTGACTTTCGCGCCGAAGGCTTCCATGGTCAGCACCCGCTCGCGCGTAGAGTTTTCCGGCATGACCAGTTCAATCTCGTAACCCTTCGCGCAGGCGATCATGGCGAGCGCGATGCCGGTGTTGCCGCTGGTGGCCTCGATGATCTTCATGCCCGGCTTGAGCTCGCCGCGCTTTTCCGCTTCGTTGAGCATCCAGAACGCGGGCCGGTCTTTGACGCTGCCGCCTGGATTGTGGCCTTCCATCTTGCCGTAGATTTTCACGCCCGGCTTGCCCGCGAGGCGGCTCAAGTCCACGAGGGGTGTATTGCCGATCAGGTCGGTAATATTCGAAGCGATTCTGCTGCTCATTCAGATTTCCGGATGTGTGCGTCCACCGCCCTTCGGCCGCCGACGCGGGATCCTGGATAGAAAACGGGGCGGACCCTGGCCCGTCATCTATTTATGAGGATTTTGCCCGGGCCAGACGGGCGCGAACGGAGGCACTGCGCGGATACCGGCGCCTGACGCCGCGCAATCCCTCAGCCGGAAGCGTACATTCGGCGTCCCAGCATCCACTTCATACAGCGATGGCCGAAGTCCGGAGACTCGTGCATCATCGGGCAACCGCCGGGAATGCAGTCGATGCCTTCGCGCTCGCACAATTCTATGGCCTCGCGGGATACGCTCCCGGGGCCGAAGGATTGGTGCATCCAGACCAGAGCGATGCCGAGTTCGGCGCATTCACGCACAATATTCCCGGTCGCATCCGGGGGCGTGCAGATCATCACCGCGCCGGGTTTTTCCGGGAGTGATTTCAGGTCGGGATAGCAGGCCACCGGGCCGACCGCCTCGCGGCGCGGATTGACGGCGAAGACGCGACAGCCCCGACGCGAAAGCTTTTCGTAGATCAGATTCCCGGGCGCGGCTGAATCTTCTCCGGAGTAACCGGCGACGGCCACACAGGACTGGGCGAAAAACAGTTTAATACTCGCCGCTATCTTCTCCGGAGAGGTCGATGATTCTGCGGCGCAGGATTGACTCGCGACCATTCTGAAGGATCCCGGTGACCCTGGCGTCGATCAAGCAAAATGATTCTTCGCGGCCGCGATCGCGTTCTGATTTTTCTCATTCAGATTCAGATTCGATATCCTCGCTTTCTCAGGATTTCCTCTCCGGTTTCAGAGCTCGACCGGAGACATGCCCATTCTCGCGGTCAGCTTCTCCAGGCATTTGGTGAAGTCCTGCTCTTCGCAGCTCTGTGCGTTTACGCACCGCTGTAATTCCGGAACCAACTGCGGGAATTTCATTTCGAGCGAAACGAAGAATTGCAGGCAAATCTTATAAGGATCGGAAAAACTTCGTATTTTACGGTCGCAGCGGATGACGCGGCGACACACGTCGTACTCTCTCGCCGTTCGCCCGAAATAGAATTCGAATTCGCTGCGCGGGGAGGCCTTCCGTGTAGACTCCGCCTCGAGTGCAGGCCGCCTGTCGCTTCCGGTGTCAGCGGAGTCTTCGGTCGTGTGCTGGCGCAACGCATATCCTGCAAAGAGCGCGATCCAGGCTCCGATCAGGAGCGCGGGCAGCGCGAACGCCGCCATTTTCCGTCGCCCTGGCCGTGATATTCGCTCCTGGTCGGATGGCACGGCGCCATTAGACTGTGATTTTCAGGTGACGTCAAGCCGGGACATGGGCCGCGGGACGAACAGTGGAATCGCTTTCGCCGCAATGGCTGGCGCACGAAAATTCAGCCTTGCCGAATTCCGTGGCTGTGCGAAAGTACAGCCGGGAGCCCTGTCTATGACCTACGATCTGAAATCCATGAAAGCGCCGCGTTTGACCGGCGGAGGGCTGCGCATATTCGCGGCCCTTCTGGAACGCGGACCAACGCGCGCTTTGATTATGCCGAAGCTTTTGAAAGACGCCGGCATCGAAGGTTTTCGGAAAGACAATCCGGCCCAGGCGCCGACGCTTTTGCCGCTGGTGCCGCCGGAGGATGGAGTGTTCGCGCAGGCTCCGCTCCCGGTCGCCGACCAGGCCGGGTTGCTGGAATCGCTGCCGAAACCGGCCGCCGCGAACCCGAAGCTGTTTCCGTCCGTGCGCGATTACCGGGCCGCCTATACGGCGAAGACCACGACTCCCGTCGAAGTCGCCGAACGGGCCATCGCGGCCATTGAGGCTTCCAATGCGGGGGCGCAGCCGCTCCGCGCGATCATCGCTTCGCACGCCGACGATATTCGCAAGCAAGCGGCGGCGAGCGCGGAACGCTGGCAGGCCGGGCAAACGCTGGGACCCTTCGACGGAGTGCCGGTCGCCGTAAAAGACGAGCTGGATCAGTCCGGTTATCCGACGACAGTGGGCACCGCCTTTCTGGGATCGCAGCCGGCCACGGCCGATGCGACGGTCGTCCAGCGCCTGCGGGCACAGGGCGCGCTCTTGATCGGAAAAGCCAATATGCACGAGATTGGCATCGCCGTGACCGGAAACAATCCGCACCACGGCGTGGCGCGCAATCCTTATCATCTCGATCGATATACCGGTGGCTCTTCGAGCGGTTCGGGCGGCGCGGTCGCGGCGGGTTTGTGTCCGGTTGCGATCGGCGCGGACGGCGGCGGCTCCGTGCGGATTCCGGCGGCTTTCTGCGGAGTCTACGGAATCAAGGCTACCTTTGGCCGGGTTTCGGAGCACGGCGCCGCACCCATCAACTGGAGCGTGGCGCACGTCGGCCCTCTGGCCGCCAGCGTGGCGGATCTGGCACTGGGCTATCTCGCTATCGCCGGCCCGGACGAGCTGGATTCGATGTCGCAAAAGCAGCCGCCTATCCATGCAGACGATTTCCGTGATCTGGGCGGGAATGAGGGCGTGCGCGGAATGACCTTCGGGATTTTCGAGCCCTGGTTTCGCCACGCGGATCCGCAAATCGTGGCGGCCTGCGACGCTCAGCTGAAGCGCTTCGAAAAGGCCGGCGCCAAAATCAAAAAGATCGAAATTCCCGCGCTCAATTCTCTGCGAGTCGCGCATGTCGTATCCATCGCCAGCGAGATGGCGCTGGCGATGGACGGATACTATAGAAGACATCGCACGGATTTCGGCGCGGACGTGCGCATCAATCTGGCTCTGGCCCGCACTTTCACCAGTCGGGACTACGTGCGGGCGCAGCGAATTCGGACGCGGGCGATGGCGGATTTCGCCCAGGCCTTTTATGAAGTCGACGCCATTCTCACTCCGGCGACCGGCATTACCGCGCCGCCAATCGGCAAAGACGCCGTGGCCAGCGGCGAGTCGGATCTGGAAAAGTTGACCGAAACGATGCGCTTCGTCGTGCCATCGAATATGACCGGCAATCCCGCCATCAGCTTTCCGATCGGCTACGATCGGGACGGACTCCCGATCAGCATGCAGGCCATCGGCGATCACTGGCAGGAGGCGCGTTTGTTTCGCATCGCCGCCGCTGCCGAGGCCGAGCTCGATCGTCGCAAGCCCGCTCTGAGCTTTTCGCTGCTGGAGTGAGCGGGCAGCTTTCCGGATTATGTCCTAAAATTTTGTTGACTTAAAAAGTTTTCAGCCTATATATGTATAGCATGAAGGACTTAACCGGCAAGCAGCAGAGCATCCTCGAATACATTGAATCCTATATCGCAGGGCAGGGCTACCCGCCGACCATTCGCGAAATCGGGGAGCAGTTCTCTATTACCGCCAAAGGCGCTTACGATCATCTCAAAGCGATCGAGAAAAAGGGCTATATCAAATGCGAGAAGAATCGCAGTCGCGCGATCGAACTGCTCAAGACGTCCTCCGGGTCCGCTCCGCTGGAAACGGCGGGCGTCGTGAATATTCCGCTGCTGGGCCGGGTCGCGGCGGGTATGCCCATCCTCGCGGAAGAGAACATCGAAGAGTATCTGGCCTTTCCCCGCGTGATGGTGCCCGAGAACGGCGTCTTCGCACTGCGGGTCGCGGGCGATTCCATGAAAGACGCCGGCATCTACGACGGCGATATCGCGGTGATTCAGAAACAGGAAGTCGCCCGGGACGGAGAGATCGTTGTCGCACTGATCGAAGACGAAGCCACGCTGAAATATTTCCACCGTGAAAAGAAACGCATTCGCCTCCAGCCGGCGAACAAAGCCTACAAGCCGATCTACGCAACAGAACCCGCAATCCTCGGCAAGCTCGTCGGCATTTACCGGCAGGTTTGACTCCCTGAGTCCGTGTAGCGGACGCAAGGCAGACCGTCAAGTCTAGCCGAAGGCTGGACTGAAGGTCAGCTTCGCTGACCCCTCGGGTTTTGCGAAGCGAAACCGCCAGGTTTGACCGAAGGGCAAACCGTCAGGTTCGCGTTCCGCGAACGCAAGGCGTTTAGCTCCCCGAGTCCGCGCCCCGCGCCCCGCGCCCCGCGCCCCGCGGGCCGAAGGGGTGACCGGATCAGCCACGGATTCCACAGGTGTCACAGATCTGATCTGATCGGGGCGAGGCTGATTTCGCGGATGAATTGCTGGCGTACGCAGACCTGCAGATAGCCGGTCCTCGCCTACTTCGATCCTGACTACTCTGCTTGCGCAACCTGAGAAGAATCATAAACAAATCATGCACCTGCACACCATGCCTTCAATTTAGCACGGTTTCCCAACAGGCTTCCAATCCGAGCCATCAGTGTCATCCGTGGCAAAACCAGAGCTTTTCCGTGGTGATGGTCGCGTACCTTTGGATGAAACAAATAAGTACTTGTGCGCTGCTATTCATCCCCGCATATGAATGATTATGCAAGTTTCCAAAAATAAGGTCGTTTCGATCGGCTTCAAACTCACGGATGCCGACGGCACCTTAATCGACGAGTCGAGCACCGAAGAACCACTGATGTTTATTCAGGGAATCGGCAGCTTCATACCCGCCGTGGAAAGCGCGCTGGAGGGCAAAGAGTCCGGCGCGGAGCTCAAGGTCACTGTGACTCCGGAAGAAGGCTTCGGTCATCGCGACGAAGAGCTCGTGCACAGCGTGCCGAAGGATCGCTTCCAGTCGGGTGGCGACCTCGAAGTCGGCATGCAGGTTCAGGGGCAGGACGACCAGGGAACCCCCGCGATCTTTACGGTCGTAAAGGTCGAAGAAAGCAGCGTCACTCTCGATGGGAACCATCCCCTGGCCGGCATGACTCTCAACTTCGACGTCAAGGTCGGAGAAATTCGGGATGCCACGGCGGAAGAGCTGGACCATGGCCACGTGCACGGTCCCGGCGGCGACCACCACTGATCCTGCCGCTCACCTGAATTGCCCGGCAGTGGTCGCATTGACCGGGTCCGCCGGCAAAAAAGCTTTACCGATAGGTGTACCGGGTGCAGTCTGTCGCCATGCCGCAGAACCCCCATGTGCGGACCATTCGTCTCTTTAATCCGGCCGCCGATCTGGCCGTTGATAACGCCGACCCCCGTCGCGTTCGTAAACGTCGTCCCCCCGTAAATCCGGCGGAGGGTCTCCTCAATGACGATGACGACGATGTCCTTGCAGGCGGCGGTTCCGCCGCTCGCCCGCCGGCCGGCGTTTCCGAGAATCCCGGCTATACGCGTTTGGAAAATTCGGACGACTCCGCAGGTTCAGCTCCTGCGGCCTCCGATCCTGCATCCGCTTCCAAACCCATCGGGGCCCCCGCTGCCGATACCGGTGCAGCCGACCGTTCAGACAAATTCGAAAGCTCGGTTTTGGGCGAAGTTCCGGAAATGATTGAGGGCGATTTTCCAGAGCCGGTGGATCTATGAGTCTACCCGGCCAGTCGACTCGAAACCGAAATCGTATATGAATAGAAACAAAACCGACGGTATAATGGTGCGGGCTTTTATCGCCCTTTTGATTCTCGTGCTCCTCGGGCTGGTGCTGGTTTTCGCCCGCGAGAAAAATCTCTATCATATGGTTTTACTGGTGACCCTTGATCTGGGCCTGGTCGCGTCGCTCATCGCGAATTTCTTTTTGTATCGCCGGATCCGCATTCTTAAGGGTGAAGAACCGGAGCCCCGCGGCGCCGCGCGCAAAGCGCGTCCCGCCCGCCGGGCGCCGCCGCCGAAAGCGAAGCCGCCGGTCGTCGATCCGAAGCTGCTGCCGGATCCCGGCCTGGCATTTCGCTTCGATATGAGCAAGGGCGAACCCTCCCGGCGCGTTACGATCGGCCAGCGTTCGGGAACGATCAAGACTTACAGTACCGAAATTATCGACGGCCACCTGGAGCTCGAAATTCGCGTAAAAGAAGATCCGAATCGCGACATCTATTCCGGGGCCGAGAAAATCGTGCAGAGCTACCAGGTGGATCTGCGTCGGGGCGCGCGTGTGATGATTCACCTGCCGGGCATGGAGCGCTTCCGCGAAATGGATTCCCGCGAACGTTTGCTGGTGCAGCCCGAAGCGGATCAATCCGGCGACTTTCAATTCGCGGCCATTGCACCCCGCAATCCCATTCGCTTTCAGCTCGGCGATCGTTTGCGCCACGACGGAAAATTCGCGAAGGGCTTCGTCGAGTTTCATCTGTTCACAAAGGATCAGGAAACCCAGGTCGGCGAATATGTGCGCATCGATAAGCTGTTTTTTCTGAGAGTGTATAAGATCTTTCCGGGTTACGATACAGCGCATCCCGACGCGGAAGGCCTGTATCCAATGATCGATCCGTATATCACCCGTTCGGCCTGATCGCTGAAGGTATTTCGTCCCGCATCGCCGTCGCGATGCTGATCAAGAAAAGGTATCATTTCGTATGTCCGCATTTCACGAATCCGCCCGCAAGATCATCCAGAACGAAATCCCGACCGTTCGTAAGTCGATCATGATCGGCCTGGGCGGTTCCGGTATGCGCGGCATCGCCTCGGCGCGCCAGTACATCGAAAAGCATATGCCGGCCGAGGCGCGGCCGTACATGCGCTGGGTCGGCGTGGATACCACCGACATCGGCACCAGCATCGAAGGCCAGGGCGATCAATATCGCTTCCCAGGCGAGAACCAGCACTACCAGGAAGAGCGCCGTACACTCTACGTCGCATCGCCCACTCCCGCGGAGCTCTCGACGGAGTACTTACGCAAGCTGCGCGAAGACGAAGCCTATGCCTGGTTTCCGGATCCGGACGTTTATACCGTCTCCACCCGCGCCGGACAGGGCGCGAACCAGACCCGTCCCCTCGGGCGACTGGCCTTCTTTCACAACTATCAGAATATTCGCCGGGCCCTGATCGCTGAACGCGATCGGCTGATGGAACTCTCGAACGATCCGCAGTACTTCCAGCTCATGGATCTGCAGGAGAAATCCGACGTCATCGCCGAGGACGTAACGGTCCAGCCGGTGCCCGGCCAGAATCGTTATTATATCGTCGAAAATCTACCGGCCCATCACGATATCATTTCGCTTGAAATGGACGAGGCCAGCCGTTCGATCCTGTGTCCGCATATCCCGTCGGACAAGATCAAACCTTCGATTTTCCCCAAAGACAGCCAGGGCCTGTACTTCGAGGTGAATCCGGAGCGCGCGCCGGCGCAGATGAAATTTCGAGTGCGCCACGCGGCCCGGGAAGCGGGGATTTCGGTGTTTATCACCGGTTCGATCGTCGGCGGAACCGGCAACGGCATGTTCATCGATATGGCGGCTCTCGTGCACGATATCTTTAAGGACGCCTGGCCGCGGCCGAAAGTCTACGGCATCGTCGTTTTACCGTCGGCCTTCAAGCGTGTCGTCTACAATCGCAACGCCCGCGCGAACGCTTACGCCGCGCTCAAAGAAATCGACTATTATATGTCCGGCAACCGCTTCGAGGCGAAATACCCCGGCGGGGTCGAAACGAAACTCGAAGATCGACTGTTTAACGACGGTATGCTGTATCTCCTCGACGTCGAAAATTCCGCGGGCAATGTACTGCAGGATCGCGACCAGGTCCAGGAGCTGACCGGCCAGTTTATTTATACTTTCGTGGCTTCGAACGCGGGCGGCGCGATTGAAGAACGAATGGTGAACGACTCTTCGCGGGCTTCGATCTATTTTCCGGCGGACGGCTCCGGTCCGCGTCGGCGCGCGTCGTACAACAGCTTCGGCGTATCGCGCGTTACCTATCCGGCGCCCCAACTGCGCGACCTCGGTTACAAGCTGGTTTCGCTGCGACTGATTCAGAATTTTCGCCGGCGGGTGAAACCCGAAAAACTGGCGACCGCTTTCGGGCATATGAATCGCGGTCTGGTGCGGGCCTTGCGTCTGAACTGCCGCCAGATATTCGATCGAATGTATCCGGACTACAAGCTGGACTGGGAAACCGAGTTTAATAGCTACAAGCTACGCATTAAGAAAGCGCTGGCGAAGCGCGACAGCCGCGAACTGGTCGCGTCGCTGGAACTTTTGCAGCGGGACTACGGCCGCGGCGAAATGGACCGCCTGAAAGAACGTTTGCTGCAGCGCATGGAGGTCCGCTGGCGCATTGAGCTGGATAAGACCGAGCAGATTCTGGAAAAGGTGACCGAGAAAGTGCTGGGGGATCCGGCTCAGGGATTTCTATTCTGCCGGGCTCTGCTCGACCAGGTGATGGAGAAGCTGGAGTCCTATCAGGACGTGTATTACGGCCATCGCACGGAGCTGGAGTATTATACCGAGGACGAGATTCGTAAATTAATCGGCGATCTCGACGAAGGACAGTGGAAGCCGAAAAAGGCCGACGCGGTCTTTTATATGGTGCGCATCAACTATCTGCAGTTGATCTATGAAGCGATGTTGCAGGCCAGCGAAGAATTCGTGCGCGAATTCAAGAGCCTGATCTATCGCCTGAAAAACGATCTGCTGGTGCCGCTCGAAGACAAGCTGGTGACTCTCGGTCGCGAGCTGCAGTCCGAAGTTCAGGCGGCTCACTTTGAATTATTGCAGAAAGTGAACCCGCTCTATTTCTATCTCGTAAGCAAAAAAGAGATTCAGAATTTCATTAACGAATACTTCGCCAGGCGGCTTTCGATCGAAGACCTGTCGAGCGACGCCGATTTTCTGAAGATGGATCGGGGGGACGATACCGAGCAGCTGATCCAGACCTATTTGATCGGCGAGTACGGGCTCAGCGTGCTCGAGCAAACCCCGGCGGAGCTCCAGGAATTTATAATCAAGGAACTCGGCTCCGAGATTCTTTCTCAGAGCCCGGACGAAGTACGCAAGCGCCTCTACGGCGAACCCGGAAGCGGCCTCGAAAGCGAACAGGCCCTGACCATCGCCGATTCGACGATGAACCGCATCGAGATCGAGAATTTGCGTCTCGGACTCTATCGGATCATTCGGAAGCGTTTTGAGGGATTTAACTTCGAAAACCTGTCGATTAAGAAGATCCTGGACGATCGCCGCATCCCGGTGAAAAAAATTCTGGAGCGTCTGGATACCTTTTCGCGGCCCTATACCACCGTCAATATGCGCGGGCTCAAAGGTATGGAATATTATCGCACGATCACGCAATTCGAGTTGAACGTTTTTGAAGAAGGCGATACGGCGCCGGATCGGAACAAAAACGATCTACCGGCGCGCATGGACCACTACGCGAAGCGCCAGGTCGCCGAACCGAATGTGTCGGTGGAAACTTTCCAGGTGCCGAATCTGTGTAAGCCGTACGAGATGATCAGCATCGGCATTCTGCTTGGATTCCCGCTGTTTCGCCTGGACACCCTGAACGAGAGCGCCCGTGACTATCACGCGATTCTGAGCGATCGTTCGCACCCCATGCATCTGTTTAATCATCCGACTTTCGACGCGCGCTATTTCCCGGACCCGTTTCGCGATCGGAACTATCTGAATCCGAAACATCTATGGGGGGGCCTGGTTCAATTCGAGTTGCTCCAGTCCGGCCAGGGCGGTTACGCCTACGCGCCCGAACTGCACGCCGAGCTGAAGTCGATGGAAGCGCGCGAAAACTATTTCGGCCCGCTCAAGAAGATTATTCAGCAGATCAACGCCGACGGCGGAGTTCGCAAATGCAATCTGGAGCTCTTCGTGAGCGCCGTGCTCGGGATGGGCATGCTCAAAAAGTCAAAGAGCGGGCGACTCAAATTCCGTTCCGACTACGATCTGGTCATTCGCGACATCATCGACGGGGACGGCACCGGTGAGCGGGCCGTGGAGAGCGGATTATCGAAAGATGAATACGTTCGAAAATTTATTCCTTCGCCGGAGTTCGGCGACGAAGGCGATCTCAAAGATTTCTTACGCGAAAATCGATCTGTGCGGGATTTCCTGAGCCGGGACGCGCAGCGCATATTCGAAGCGTCGCTGGGTAACGAAAAGGCGGGAGCCGCTGTGCAGATTCCACGCAGCCGCATCGAAGCCACGGAACTGCCGGTCTTCGAAGACGAGTACGCTTTCTACGACTATTTCGAGAAGCACGGTTCGCTCGAATGGCAAAATTTCTTGAAGACGAAGCTGGTCGAATCCGCCGAAAAGCAGGTTCGCCGTTTCCGGCTGCCGGAGGATCCGACGCTGCTGGACCGCGGAAAAATCCGCGAGTATCTTCGTGAGCTGAACGACAGGCTGCCCTTTATTGTATCGTGGGAGGTGCAGGTGAATACGGGAGTAATCAAATAGTCACTTGAATATACTCGACTTCTTCTATTATCGTCTGGCGAAACCGGCGCTCTTTCGCCTGGACCCCGAATTCGCCCATCATCTTGTTTCCAGCGCCGTTCGACATTCGGCGACCCTGCCCGGCGCGGGCGCGCTGTTGCGAGCCTTGCTCGAATACGATTCTCCGCGTCTGGAGAACCGCGTATGCGGCGTGCGCTTCCCGAATCCGATCGGGATGGCGGCCGGCTTCGACAAGACCGGCGAGCTCTATCCTTTTTTGAGTCGCATGGGCTTCGGCTTCGTCGAATGCGGAACCTTTACTGCTCTCGCGCAGCCGGGCAACCCGCGCCCGCGGCTTTTTCGCTTTCCAGAGGAGCGGGCGCTGGTGAATCGAATGGGTTTTAACAATCCCGGCTCGACCGCCGCCGCCAGGATCCTCGCCCGTCAGCGGCCCGCAGCGCCTCGTGGCATTAATATTGGGAAAAGTAAAGTTACTGAGCTGGACCAGGCGACCGAGGACTATTTAAACAGCCTGGAGCGCCTTGAGATATTTGCGGACTACGTGGCCGTGAATATCAGCAGCCCGAATACTCCCGGACTGCGCAAGCTGCAGGGCAGCCAGTATCTGGGCGAGTTGCTGTCCGCTCTGCTCGACCGTTTGCGTTCTCTGGGCTCGGGGCGCATTACGCCGCCGACGCCGCTCTTCGTAAAAGTCGCGCCGGATCTGAAAGAAAAGGAACTGGAGACGATTCTGGAAACGCTGGCGGAAGTAGGCTGCGCCGGAATCATTGTGAGTAATACGACCATCGATAAAAGCCAGGTGCCGGACGCGCGAGAATTAGAGGGCGGTCTTTCGGGTCCCGCCGTTCGCGACCGCAGCACCGCGCTCGTCGATTTCTGTTATCGGAACGCGGGGCAAGATCTGGCGATCATCGGCGTGGGCGGCGTCAACTCCGGCCGCGACGCGCTCGATAAGATTCTGGCCGGAGCCAGCCTGGTGCAGGTCTATACCGCTTACGTCTATGAAGGACCGGGGCTGCCTGCCGCCCTGAATCGCTATCTGGATCGAATTCTCCGGCGCTCCGGTCTGACTCTGCCGGATCTAATCGGGCGTGGGCGCGGTGAACTGGAAGAGCTGCATTCTCTGGCCAGTTGAAAATATGCTTTGACAGTCTTCGCGCTCAGACGCGAGAATTGTCGGGAATCTCTCGATTATGGGCAACGAAGCTTCGAAAACAGGCGGTCAGCAGAAAAGCGTTCGCGTCTGGCAAACTCTGAAAGTGGACGAGGTGCGCCAGCATCTGCTGCTGGTCGACGACCTGTACGGCAGCTGCGGGAATTGCAAACAGCTGGGCCTGAATTATGTGAAGGACGCGAAGTGCAGCGGATGCGGCACGACGTTTCGATACCTCGCAACCAAGCTGCGCAATCCTGCGGACGTGGCCAAAATTCTCAGTCGCATTAAGAAAGAGTCGTTGAATCTTACCGTCATCGATCGAGACGATTTCGAGCGGGCTGAAGCCAAAGACGCTCTGAACAATCTCTTCTCCTGAATCGCGACGCGTCGCAAGCCCGAGGTTTTTATGTCAGCCACAGACATTTCCCTGGAAAACGGCATGTACATTCTGCGTCCCGCCGGGACGCAGGACATGTCTTTGCAGGTGACCCGAGACGATCTGGCCGGATTTATTAAGGCCAACGAGGGTCGGGTGCCCATGCTCGTCGATTTGATTCGCGTCAAATTGCTGCAATCTTCCGGAGTCGGGTTGCTGTTTTTCTTTCTGGTCGAGGCGCAAAAAGCGAATATCCGGGTCGGATTCACAAACGCTTCCGAGCTGGTAATGAAAGTGCTCGACATCGCCGGGGTGCAGGATATCGCGAAAGTGTACGTCGACGAAGAAGCCGCGCGCCGCGATATGCTGTGAGTCTAAGAGCGGCCGGCTGTTCTGTCGCCGGATCTCGTTGCCCGGCTTTCGGATTGACCGGACCCCACCTGGTTCTCGCCACCCAGACCCAGGAACTGAAGCAGACCCCGGAGCGGGCCGCCGCGCCGGTGAAATTCGAGCGCAACGAACGAGGAATCGTCGCTGATCGGCCGCGATTCCCGAAACCGATTCAGGCGCAGCTCTAACTGCCCGGGAACGTACTCTGCTGGAATCGCGCGGCTCGCATCCAGAAAAGCTTTCAGGCGCGCCTGGCCGAAGGCTTCTTCGGCGTCGTTAAAAGTTTCGGTTACCCCGTCGGAGAATAAATACAATCGATCGCCTTCTCCGAGTTGAATGCGCAGCGACTCGAAGGGCGTGGGCAAAATGCCGACCATATGTAAATTGCTCTCCAGGCGCGTCGCCTCAGCGCCGCGGCGGAACCAGAACGGTCCCGGGTGGCCGGCGTTGACGTAATCCATCTCGCCCGTTTCGGTGTCCAGGGTGAACGCGAAGAGCGTGATGTATTCGTTGCCCCGGTAACGATCGACCAGAAAGGTGTTCATCATCTGAATGGTTTCCAGCAGGCCGGCGCCCGATTCGAGATGAGCGCGCGTCATGGCGCGCAGGGAGCTCGCTATATAACCGGTCCCGAGCCCGTGGCCGCTTACGTCGCCCAGAAAGAACGCGAAGCGAGTGCGCGAAATCGGAATCAGGTCCAGATAATCGCCGCTGACCGAAATCGCCGGCCGGTTCATATACGCGATGCGAACGTCCGGGTATTGCTGGATGTCGGGGCCGCCTATAGTCCGCTGGACCTGGCCGGCCATAACCACGTCGCGTATGCGGCGTCGTTTGCGGACTTCCTGCAAGAGCAGGGCGTAGTTATAAATCAACATGCCGGCCAGCTTCGCCGCTTCCTGTAGATAGCGGATTTCGCGCAGTTCCAGCTTGGTTCCATTGCGGCGATAACCTACCAACAACGCGGCGCGAATGCTGTCGTCGGGCTGTTCCTCTACCGGGTCGTTGTCATTGGGTGGAGTCGCGAGCGATTCGGGGCCGCTCAACATTTTTCGCAGACGGTCGCCGCCCTGACCGAGAATACCGATCGCCAGCACGAAACGGTTCTTATAGAGATAGTGAAAGACCTCTTCGCGGCGACCGGCCGCGTACGTTAAATATGCGGTCACAACCAGACGTTCCGGAGTGAGATAACGCCAGACCGTGCTGTTCTCCGAAATGCGCTTCAGCTTTTGCTGTCGCAGATTGAACTCCGGAAAACTCGGCGCCGAAAGCAGAAAGCTCACTCGCTCCAGGCCCAGAGTGTTCTGGACCTCGTTTAAGAATGCGTTGGCCGCCGGCTGCAGTCGGCCGTGCGTCGAAATCATCTCCGCGAGGTGTTTTAGCGATTCCGTGAGCTTCGTGTCCAGGCGAAAGATGCGCCGATCGACAAAGCGCACGATGACGCGTCGGGCCGGATCGAGAAAAAATACGAGAATCAAAACGAATATTACACTGACGATCCATTGATAGGCTTCGTCCTGTTCCGGTAGCAGCATACTGTGCGCGAGCAGCACCGCGCCGTAGACGCCGATCAGGAGGATCGTCAGAAGGCCCGCGACGATCGAGTGCGTCAGCACGAATTGAAACGGCACGATTTGTAATCGATAGGTGCCGTAGATCAACGCTACGGGAAACAGGGCGCCGCAGGCCATCACGTACTGGATCGGAATCGGCAGGCTGACGCCGCCCAGCGCGAGCACGACCAGGCCGAAGGGGACCAGGAAGCCGAATAAGGTTCCGGCGAAGAGCACCCATCGTTTGAGGCGTTCGACCCGATCGTCGGTTGCAAAGAGAGCGTTTTCCAGCTGCAGAACGACGACGAAGAGCAACGCGGCAAAAAATATGACGAGCGTGACCCGGGCCAGATTGTTTATCGAATCCGCGTTTTCGTGCCCAACGAAAGCGATCAGGGCCAGAAAGAGCACCGCAATCAGTTCCGCGGCCAGAAGATAACCGGAGACTTCTTTGCCCGTCGTGCGCAGCCCCATATTGATCAGGGCCGGCGTCATCATCAGACCGGATATCTGATAGACCAGCCCGAAGCGGTGAAAGGCCATCGCCATTACCAGAGAAAAATTGAAGACCGCGAGCAATCCACAAAGGGCCGCCAGATGCACATCATTCGCCGACTGTAGAAACCAGGCGGCGCACAGCAGGTAGACGAACGAAAATAATATGAAAAACTTGAAATCGAACGCGACGCGCCAGAGAGAATTCGTTTCAAGACGCATGATGCCCGATCCCCGATCGGTGGTTACGAAGACCGAGCCGGTCTGCGTGAAGAGCGGCCCCTGAATCGCCGGGTCCTGTCCGTCCACGTTTAAGAAACGCGTAGCGGTGGTTTCGTATCCCAGGGGAAGTATGGATCCCCCCGGGCTGTAATAGCGCGGCAGGCGATACTCTTCCGTGTCAAGGGCGGTCGCGTACAGTCCGGCCAGAATTAAAAGCACGACCGGATAGATCAGATGTTGCCAGCGCATCAGTGCGCCTCCGGAGCCGGCGTAGCGGGGTTTGAATTCGACTCCGGGGGCTGTCGTTCGAATTCTTCCGGAGGCACGTAGGCGTAGTGAATTTCCAGTAGCTTTTCGCGGCCGTGAGTTAGCAACAGGCCCTGGTCTGCGTCGACTTCCAGAAACTGGCGCGAGGCGGAGGAGATCAGGCCGGACTCCGCTTCGCGCGTCTCTGTGGTGTTACTCTCTGGCGTATCGTCCTTGTTTGCGTTATTCTCAGGGGTCCGGCTCTCATGAAGCTGCGGGCGGGAGTCGATGCGATGCAATCCGTAGCTGCGGCCGTCCGTCATACAGATCAGGCTGTGATCTCTGGACGAAAGTTCCGCCACGAATATAGAGAGGGGGTAGGCGGACTGCAGTTGATCGCGATGCTTGCGCAGCTGCCCCAATATGCGGTGCATTGTGAATTGCGTTTCGCGCGTGAAGAATGAATACAGATAGCCCAGCATGCTGTAGAGAATGATTCCACCCGGACTGGTCGGGCGATCCAGACTCAGGCCGACCATAAACCAGCGCGCCGCCCCCCGGGCCGGAAAAAATTCCAGGATCGAAGAATTATGGTCGAAACGCACGAGGGAGAAACCGGGAATCGCCGGCAGCGGCGAATCGTGCAGCGTGCTTTTTATCTTTTGGGCGGCGATCAACTCCTGATCGTAGAGCCGACTGTCGAGAATGCGGTTGGTGAGAATGTGATTCTGAATGCTGACCGCGGCCTTGTTCGCGAAAAAATCGAGCGCGCGATCAGCATGGCGGTTGCGCGGAGCTTCGTTCAGAACCAGAAACCCGAGCAGTCGCCCGCGATATTGGAAGGGCTGCACCATTACCGCGCCGATGTCGCCGAGCTGTTCGCGCAGCGCGGGAGTCAGTCCGAATTCGTTGAAGTGGATGCTGCGGCGGTAGCTCTTAATACCCAGGGCGATGCTATCGTGCGAATGTTCGGAAGCCGGGCGTCCGCGATGGATCTGGCGATTTCGGTAAACATAATAATCGTAGTGCGTGCGGTCGGAGTTCAGGATCGCCAGGCGTCCGTGACGCACTCCCAGCCACTCCAGAAATTCCGGAAAGACTTCGTGGATCAATGCGGCGACCGTGAATTGCCGGGCGACCACGTCCAGATGATGGAAGTCTCTACCGAAGAACGCGGTGTATTCGTTGCGCTGCATGACTCGTTGCAGCCAGCGTTCCCGGGCGGGGAAGAGCACTAATACGGCGACGATGATAAAAGTAATCGTCACGAGCTGGTTGCGCAATAAATAATCCGAAGGCACCAGCCAGTTGATCAGATAGTAGATCGCGACGACGCACATTCCGAAGAACGAAGAAAAGAGGCCGTGGCGAAATCGATAAGATTTCAGCACGCGGTCCAGGCGCGGCCGGATCGCCGACCAGAGTTTCATGTCGTGTACTCGGAATTGAGATGCACATACTCGCCGCTGAGATCAGAGGCCCAGACGCATTCCTGCGCCGTTCCCGCGCCCAGTGCGACGTGCATGCGGACTTCGCGCTGACTCTGGATATAGTCGGACATTTGCTGCAGCACTCCCGGGTCTGATCCATTCGCATCGTGCAACGCCTGTTCGCCGAAGAAGATCTTGAGCCGCGAAATATCCGTCGGACCGTCGGGAACTTTACCGACCGCCATCACCAGGCGGCCCCAGTTCGGATCGGCTCCATGAATCGCGGTCTTGACCAGCGGACTGTTGGCGATGGAGCGGGCGACCCGCAGTGCCTGCTCGGCGTCGCGGGCTTCAGTGACGCGTACCTGGAAATAGCGCCGGGCGCCTTCGCCGTCGGCGACGATCAACTTCGCGAGCTCCAACGCGATTTCATACAGCGCGTCGACGAACTCCGCCGTGGCCGCGTCCAGGTGTTTCATTTTCGGGATCGCCGCGGGATCGAGAGGAATCGGCAGTCGGCGAAACTCCGCATCGGCCTCCGCTGAAAAACTCAAGGCCGTATTCGAGGCGCCGTTCGCCAGGATCACGGCGGTATCGCTGGTCGAGGTATCGCCGTCCACGCTGATGCGATTGATAGTCCGATCCATGATCGCGCGAAAGAGGCGGTCAAGGTCCGCAGCCGGCACGGCCGCGTCGGTGGCGAAATAGGCGAGCATGGTCGCCATATCCGGTTCGATCATCCCCGCGCCTTTCGCGACGCCGATCAGGCGCGCGCCGGTTTTAAGTTCGCGGCTGTCGAGCTTGGGATACGCGTCGGTCGTGCAGATCGCGCGCGCGAAGGCGGGAAAGTCCGCCCCGCTCAGTCGATCCGCGATCGCATCGCACGCGCCCAGTAATTTGTCCGCGGGTAGCAGCCGCCCGATGACGCCGGTGCTGGACGGCAGCACGAGCCCGGATTCGATTCCCAGGCCGGCGGCGGCGGTCGCGCAGGATTCGCGCGCCAGCCGGAGCCCTTCGGGTCCGGTGGCGACGTTCGAATTCCCCGAGTTTACGATAATCGTCTGCAGACGACCGTCTTGCAGATGCTCCCGGCCCACCACGACGGGATGGCCGGGGAAATTATTGCGAGTGAAAACGCCCGCGGCCGTGCAGGGCCGCACGCTGTGCATGACGCCGAAATCCAGATCGGAGTCTTTGATACCGATGTGCCAGCCGGCCGCCAGAAAATCGCGGGGATAGTGAAGCTCCTCTGAGCGAATGTCCATGGTGTTTGCGAGTACGGCTGAGCGCCCGGCCTTCGTCAATGGATATTGTCGGTAGAATGGCGCCGGATTATTTCGCCCCATCGGGGCCCGGCAGGATCTCGACGAGAAAATCGTCGATCGGTCGGCTGATATCCCGCTGTCGCGGATAACCCAGCGACACGTCTACGAAGCGCTGGCCGCGGGAATTGCGTTTGTCCCGACCGATATGCAGATGGCCGTGCACGGCGGTGTGAATCGCATAACGTTCGGGCCAGTCCTCGGTCAGCTTCGTGCCGCACCAGAGAATGAAGCTGGGGATCGCCGGCAGAGGTGCGTCCTCTTCGCGGAGCGGAAAGTGGTTCAAGATGATCAGCGGCTCGTCGCTCGCCAGCGCGTCCAGGCGCTCGCGCGTATACTCGACGCGCGCGTGGCACCATGCGCTCCGATTGTAGTAGGGGTCCGGATGCAGAAGTGCTTCGTCCATGCAGAGTACGCGCTTCGACTGCGAATAGCCGACCGCGGCGGCCGGGTCCAATTCGCGCGGCACCGCGTCGCCGCGAAAGCTGTAGTCGTACAACAAAAAGAGCGGCGCAATCGTGCACGCCGGCCCGGGCCCCGGCCATCGCACGTACTCGTCTTCCGGAGTCAGCACCTGAAATTGCCGGCAGACTTCGACGAGCTCACGGTACTTCGCGTCACCCCGGGCGGAGCCGGGCGCTTCGCTGGTCGTCCATAACTCGTGGTTGCCGGGAACCCAGAAAAGCTTCGCGAAGCGTTCGCTCAAGATTTCGAAACAGCTCTTGAGTTCCGCGGAGCTTTCGCATAGATCGCCGGCAAGCAGCAGCCAGTCGTCGTCGTAGGTTTTACCGTAGGTTCCGATGCGGGACAGCGCCTCCATATTTTCGGGATGGGAGACGTGCAGATCGCTGATCGCGTATAGCTTCATCGGCTGAAAATCGCCGGCCTTCGGGTTCCGGGGCGCGGTCCGGGACCAGCTTTGCGCGGTCCGATGCTGAAGAAAACTGAGAAATTCGAGGGGGCAGCGGGTCAGGGATTCAGTTCGGCGAATTTGCGGAGATATTTTTTTACGAGCAACATGATCTCATCCCGGCGCGGAGAAGCGTCCAATGCTACCCCACCCGTGAGGACTTCGGCACCGTCGGTTTTGTCCAGTATCTTGAAGCGCAGAGTCGCATTTTGCAGCCGCGCTTCGATTTCATAGTCGCCGGAATCTTCTCGATAGTCGTTTTCCATTTTCGAATCGCTCATTCCTGGACCACTTCCTGTTTCTATTGGACGGTTGCGCCAGGTTAGAATCGGGCACTATCTTAACCAAATCTCTTTAAGATGTAAGAATTTTGTTAGTTCCGATCAAAAGTCCACTCAAATTTTGGCGAATGATGGCTATTTTTGTCGATGCTTGGACGCTTATAACCAGGAGTCGCGACAGATTATTTACATGAGATTGTGTCTCATTTGGGTGGCCCTGTTCGGGGCAATCTCTGGCGCGGGCGCTAAAGCTTCGCCAGCGGAGACCGACGGATGAATATATGAGTATCTCGCCCTGGAAGTCGGCTCGCTACGTCCTCGTGCCGGCGCTGCTATCGATCACAGTCAGTCTGCCTCAAGCTCTGTCCGCGCAGGACGACCCTCCCGGGGAATTGCGCAATATGGGCGAGCCGGTGAATACGCCGCTCGACGAATTCTCCCCGTCGGTCACCGCGGATGGGAATACGATGGTTTACAACTCCAAGAAGCTGGGCGAGCGCTATCAGAGTCTGTACATCAGTACGCGCGACTCGGCCGGCCGCTGGAGCGCGCCCCGGGCCCTGCGCGAACTCAATTCGATCTACAACGACGAAGCACCGTACATTACGCCCGACGGAAAACTGATTTTCTTCGCGTCGGATCGGGACGGCAGCCAGGAGATGGCGGCCGACGCCGGAGGACGAGTGCGGGTCAGCTTCGATATCTACTGGTCGCGCAAGGAGCCCGATTCCGATCGCTGGAGTCGACCGTTGCCGGTGCCGGGAGCGGTGAATACTCCCGATCACGAACGCTCGCCCAGTCTGGATCTGCGCACCGGCCGGCTGTTTTTCGCCCGCTGGCCTTTCGGCAATTTCGAAGGCGCGCGCATTTACGAAGCCGGCTACGCGAACGGTCGCTTTGTGAACGCGCGGGCGCTGCCGGCATCGATCAACTCCGGTCATCAGGAAGCGGCCTTCGTGCCGGCTCTCGATCGCGCGAACGGCTATTATTTCGCCTCGCGCCGTCCCGGCGGACCTGGAGGCTGGGATATCTATTATGCTTCTTATGTGAACGACAGTTACGGCGATCCGGAACTGCTTGATGAACGCGTGAACTCGGAGGCCAATGATATATACTATTCCGTGCGTGAAGGAACCGGTTTTCTGAGTTCCGATCGCGAAGGCGGATTGGGGCGCTACGATATCTACGGCATTCCGGCGAAGTCGCCGGAGCTGGTATTCGAAGTCCGCGACGCGAAAACCGGCGACGCCGTGGCGACCCGCGCGACGATTCGGCGGGGCGCCGCGCAACAATCGGAAAGGCTGGCCACCGATCCACAGGGCCGCTTTGCTCTCGCGCAGAGCGGCGACGCCGCGCAGAACAAAGTACGGGTGCGCATTCAGGAGCCGGGATATCTGCCATTCGAAAAAGAATACGATCTGGCGGCTATCGCGCCCGGGCCGGAACGCATTGAACTGCAAGCGATTCAAAAGGACGTTTCGTTCGACGTACACGCGATTTATTTCGACGCGAACGAGGCGGTGATCAAACCGGAATCGTACGGGACTCTGGGGGAGCTGGCGCAGTTTCTGAAAACGAATTCGGGTCTGCAGCTGGAGATCATCGGCCATACGGATTTGCATGGAACGCACGACTATAATATCGAACTGAGTCTGAAGCGTGCGAAAGCGGTGCGCGATTACCTGATCCGGCAGGGGCTGGATGCGAAGCGCTTTCGCGTAAAAGGCGACGGATTCACGCGGCCGGTGGTGAATAAAAAAGGCGACGGCTTCGACGAACGCAATCGGCGCACCGAGTTCCGGGTGATCGGCCTGGACTGAGCTGCGGCGCGGGCGGACATTCAGCTGGCGGTTTGCGCCGCGATCCAGTCGAGAAATGCGGGGTGCCCGTCTACGAGATCGAGTGCGACGACGCAGGGGCAATCGTAGCTGTGCAATTCGACAACGCGTTCGCGCAGCTTTTCGAAAAGTCTGCGCGGGGTCTTGGCGATAATCACGACCTCTCGATCGCTCTGGACGGCGCCGTCCCAATGATAGAACGATTCCATTTCCGGCAAGATATTCGCGCAGGCCGCCAGGCGTTCGTCGACAATGGTCCGGGCGATCAGCCGGGCTTCGGCGATGTCCCCCGCGGTCATATAAGCGAAGCAGGCGTCGATTTGCGCGGTGTCGTCGGTCGTCATGCGCGAAAGCTATCGCATCGCATGCAGGCCGTCAAGTCCTGAATCCCGGCCGGTGCGGGAGCCGCGGCGGCGATTCGCCACGCGAAATTTATACGGCGCCTGGACCGCGTTCGCCCGTGCGAATGCGAACGCACTCTTCCATGGGCAATACGAAGATCTTGCCGTCGCCGATTTTGCCGCCGTTGGTGCGGGCCGCCTGACAGAGCGCGTCGATCGCCGCGTCCACAAATTCGTCGTTTACCGCGATTTCCACGCGAACTTTACGCACCATGCGTACCTTTTCGCTGCCGCGATAGACTTCCAGAAATCCTTTCTGCTGGCCGTAGCCCTGTACGTCGCCGACAGTCAGCCGGTAGATTTCGTTGTTGTTCAAGGATTCTTTCACTTCCTCGACTTTGTGAGGCTGGATAATTGCGATTACGTATTTCATGCTGATCCTTCCTTCTTGTTTGCTTGCTGGTGCGAGTTTGCGCCTTCGCGCTTTCCGGTCGAGCAGGAGTCCTTTCCCACGGGGCCGGAAATAGCAAACCCCCCGCGTATGCGGAGGGTTTGCCGTAGTATCAAATCGGAGCTACGCGAATTCGCGCAACCCCTTACGATCGCCGAAAGGCGGCCACTGGAGCGAGCTCATTCAACAAATGGCTCGCTCCGGGAAGCCATCAGCCGATCGCCTCTTTACCGCGCTCGCCAGTGCGGATGCGAACCGCGTCCTGGAGATCGGTGATGAAGATTTTGCCGTCGCCGATGTTGCCGGTGCGTGCGCCGTCGCAGATCGCCTTAATAGTGGCTTCTACGAAGTCGTCGTTTACCGCGATTTCGACTACGGTCTTTTTCAGCAGGTTCACTTCGTAGACGGTGCCACGGTAACCTTCCGAGAATCCTTTTTGCTGGCCGCAACCCAGAGCGGTGGTCACGGTCATTTTCGTGATCCCCGCTTTGGCGAGAGAGTCTTTGACGTCAGTCAGTTTATGCGGCTGGATAACAGCGTGTACTAATTTCATATGGTGTACTCCTTGTTAGTATTCCGCATTAGCGCAGGTCGTAAATCTGGAACCCGCCGTAGGCTTCCTGACCGTGTTCGCCGACGTCCAGACCTTTGAGCTCTTCTTCTTTATCGACTCGCAGGCCGATGGTGAATTTGAGCGCGAAGAAAATGATCAGCGCCGAGGGGAACGCCAGAGCCGCTGCGGAGAGAACGCCGATCAGCTGACCCATGAAGGTGCCCGCATCGCTGAAGATACCGACAGCGAGGGTTCCCCAGATACCGCATACGAGGTGAACGGAGATCGCGCCCACCGGGTCATCCAGTTTGAGCATGTCGAGCAGCATAACGGAACCGACAACGATCAGACCGGCGATGAAGCCGACGTATACGCTGTTCATGACGCTGATCGAATCCGCGCCCGCGGTAATGCCGACCAGACCGGCCAGAGCGCCGTTCAGCGACATCGACAGGTCAGGCTTGCCGCTGACTCCCCAGGAGAGCACGGTCGCGCCGACGATACCGGCTGCAGCCGCGATACAGGTGGTAACCAGGGTGAATGAGGTCAGGCCAGCGTCAGCAGACAGTACCGAACCGCCGTTGAAACCGAACCATCCCAGCCACAGCAGGAACATACCGATGGTCGCCAGCGGCATGCTGTGTCCCGGAATCGGGCTGATGCCCGCGGGGGTGTATTTGCCGGTGCGCGCGCCGAGAACGATCACGCCGGCCAGAGCCGCCCAACCGCCTACGGAGTGAACCAGAGTGGAACCCGCGAAGTCGTAGAAACCAACGCCGCCTTCGTCCGCAGATACGGAAAGGAAGCCACCGCCCCACTGCCAGCTACCGATGATCGGGTAGATCGTGGCAACGTAGATCAGGGAGAAAATCAAAAATGCGCTCAGCTTGATCCGCTCGGCGACGGCGCCCGATACGATTGTCGCGGCGGTCGCGGCGAACATACCCTGGAACAGGAAGTCCGTCCAGTAGGTGTAGCCTTCGCTATATGCGGAAGTGATTCCGGCGGCGTCCGTGCTGATTCCCCAGCCGGCAAACCCGAGGTAGCCGTTGAAATCACCGGGATACATGAGGTTGAAACCCATCAGCGCATAGGTCAGAAGACCGATCGCGATGATCATCGTGTTCTTAAAAAGAATGTTTACGGTGTTTTTCGCCTGAGTCAGGCCCGTCTCCAGCATCGCGAAGCCGAGGTGCATGACGAATACCAGAAACGTGGCAATCATCATCCAGACGTTGTTTACAGTGAACATTTCGAGGCTTACGCCCGCTTCTTCCGCTGCGGGGGCCGCTTCTTCAGCGACTGCCGCTTCCTGACCAAACAGAGGACTGTCGAGCCCGGAAAGCGTGAATACAACGGGAGAGAGCATCAGCGCGGCCATCAGATACGACAGCCATTTAGCTTTCCTTGTCATACTTAGTACTCCTTCCATCTCTTTCGATTGTAAGCAATTCTTGCAAGGTGCCTGAACGGGAGGCGCGCAGGGACAGCTTCGCGCTCCAAATCCAGCACCCACTCAAGAAAAGAGTGCAATGTTGCACTGAACTAAGCAAGGTGTGGGCCAGGTGATGGATTACTCACAAAAAACTATCGAAAGATCGAGCAGCATGCCCGAAAACCGACTAATTCCATAAATCCTCCAGTTTGAACATGCTGAAGTTTCGACAGACTTGCCTCTTTTTGTAGATCGGCGCCTGCGCTCGGCTGCACAGGAACGTTCGGAAATCAGGCAGATGCTTATAAAATAAGCATAGTGCTTTATGGGCGAATGATGCCCAGGCTTTCCAGAGCGCGCGAGAAGGCGGTGAGCGTCCTGCTCAATGCGAAGGCGGGCAGGCGCGCCCGCTGGCCGGCCAGAATCGCTGCCCGGAACTCCGGTTCCTCCAGGATTCTGGCGATCATTTCGGCCAGCCGCGGGTAATCTTTTTCTGTGAAGAGTACGCCGCAGTCGCCCAGGGTTTCGGGTATCACTGAGGAAGCGTAGGCCAGCACGGGCACGCCGAAGTACATGCATTCCACAAGCGGTACAAAAAATCCTTCGTGTTCGCTCATCGACAGGAAGAGGTCGGCCTTGCGATAGTAGGTCTGGATCTCAGCCTGGCTGACCATGCCGGTGAAAAATACGTCATTTTCCAGGCCGAGTTCGCGGGTTAGATTAAAGAGCTCGGCGGTGTAGCCGCGGACCCCGGGATGAAAGGTGCCGACCATGATCAGGCGCGAATCGGGCATGATGCGCTTCACGAAATAGTACGCCTTGATCAAGTCCTGGTGCTTCTTATTCGGAAAGACCCGGCCCACGAATAGAATATTTCGGCGACCGTCGTCGAGAAACTCGAGGTGCGGCGCGTCGGGTAAATCGTTCCAGTTATCGAAGTCCAGGGCGACCGGCATCACGTCGACGTTCTGGAAGCCCATATCGCGCAGGTCCTTCGCGTTGAAATGCGAATCCGCCAGCGCGATTTCGAAATGATGGGCGAGCGATTGAACGCGCGTCCGGGTGATTCGGAGCTGTTCGGCGATCTGGCGATTGTAGCGTTCGACGAACTCCGGCGGCGTCGTGTTATGGTGAATCAAAATTTTGCGGGCCGGATAGCGCTCGATGTCTTGTAAGAAGTCCGAGTAGAATGAATGGTGGTAGATCAAAATCGCGTTTTTCTTGCGATGATAGCCGCGAAAGTGGCGGACGAGCGCGCCGTCGCGCTCCTGGAAATGCTGGCTGTAAATATTCGATTCGTAGCCGAGGCGGCGCAGAAAGTCCTGCAGGATGAGCGCTTCGCTCGAAATCGCGTCGCCGCGCGCGAAGCCCGCCGTAAACTGATCGATGTACTGGACTTTTTTCAAAGTGTTTTCGGGTTTTCGGCGCTGTGGTGTAAATGCGTGAGCGGCTGGCCGGCGATCAGGATTCCAGGCGGGCGTCCCGCAGCCCGCGGCAATCGGGATGTTCGAAGTACTGTCGGCGGCGCGCTTCGCAATCGGCCGCGGCCTCAACGGCGGAAACGCAGCGGCTGTAGCGCTGGTAGAGGGCTTCGTCGTAGTCGGCCGCGCCGGCGCCGAGCGGTTCGGTGCTGAGGCTGCCGATCAGTTGATACTGATTTTTTACGCAGAGATCCTGGCCCATACGCGCGAGCACCATATCGCGCTGCTGCGGTTGGTCTGCGAGGCGCCGCGCGGTGTCCTCTTTGATGCATTTCACGACGGCGCGACAGAGGCGGTCGGCCTGGCCCTGGTATCGCTGCATCACTGCGAGCGGCGGCGGCTCGGGTTTCTTTTTACAGTGCGCGAAGCCCGCGACGAGCAGCATCGCCACGGCCCAGTTCGCCGCCGCGCGAAAGCCCGGCGAGCATTTTCGGGTCCCCGGATCCCGGAAGCCGTCGGGCCCGATCGGCGAAACCGCGCCGAAAAAAATAAATCGAAGATGCGACATGTGAGCGGAATAGAACCCCGGGTTCGCCCTGTACGACAAGCAAGAATCCAGCCCGATTCCGGCCCTTATATGGAAGGAGCGGCTCTGGCCTAAATTGATTGACGGGCCCCCCCGGAGCCGTCACCCCGTTCCGAGTCTGTTGAAAACGGACTCTTGTTTGGTATCCTTCGCATGAGCACGACAAATTCGCCGAATTCTAATTCCGGGCTGGCCCGCTTTCTACCGATTGCCGGCCTGGCGCTGGCCCTGATCGCCCTGGGCCTGAGCATCGCTCTCGCGTGCAAACACGAAGGTTTGTGCAGCGGCGGAACCGGTTGTATGATCGGCGACGTGGATGGCTGCGCGGAGCTCGGCAAGAGTGAGCATTCGCAGCTCTTCGGGATCCACATCGCCTGGCTCGGGGTATTCTATTACGCGATGGTCGCTCTGCTTTTCGCCGGGCTGCTTGCGCGTCCGCAGGGAGCAGCTGATAAGGGTGGCCGGGCTCTGTTGACCTTGCTGCTTTCGGCTGTCGTCTTCGGTTTTGTATTCGATCTCTTTTTGGCCTACGTCAACTTCACTGTGCTGGACGTGCCCTGTCTGTACTGTCTTTACACCTATATTTGCCAGCTTGGGATCCTGGCCGTGGCGGGCGGACTGTATTATTTCGCGAACCAGGGAGGCGCTTCCGATGCGGGCGGCTTCGGCGAATTGTTCGAAGGTCTGAAGCTCGGCTGGTGGGCTCCGGCGGGCGCGCTGACCGTTACTCTGCTGACGGTAATCGCCCTGCCCGCGATCGTCGGGGGCGGCGGATCCGGATCGGCGAACGGCGGCGCCCAGGGCGGTATCGACGCGCGGGTTGTAGACGTTGATCGCCGCGGACAGCTGCTGCGGGAACTGCGCGCCTTTAATCGGGCGGAATTGTCGACGGCGGGCCTCGTAAACTACGAAGGCGAAGAGAACGCTTATATCATCATCCACAAGTGGGCCGATTTTCGCTGTCCGCATTGCATGCATGCACATGAGCTGATTCGCAAGGCGCAGCGCCGCTGGCCCGGTCGCATCAAAGTTTTCTATCGCCATTTTCCGCTGGATAAAACCTGCAATCCGCTCGTGGGTCGCGAAGCCGGCGGCTTCTCCTGCAACGGTTCACAGGCGGCGCTCTGCGCTTCACCGGAAATCTTCGGCGATTTTTATCACGGAGTCTTCCAGTTTCAAAACGGGCAGATTCCGATCACGCCCGATCAACTGCGGCGCCTGAGTGAAGGCCTCGGCGGCAACTGGGCGGCCATGGTCCGCTGCATGGGCAGCGCCGGCACCCAGCAGAAGCTGCTGCGCGATATCCGCGAAGCCGAGCAGATCAACGTGCAGTCCACTCCGACCCTCGTTCTGAACGGGCACGTGCTGCCGCCCGGAACTCCGCGCCCGGACTTCTTCCTGGGATTGATGGACGCGCTGGTGATCGAACAGGAAGGCGACGCGGCCATCCAGGACTTCGATCTCCGACGCGGCGCGGTGCCGAACTGAGCGCGATTGATATTATGAAAGAAATACGCGGCGGAAAAAACGGAGCGGGACAGAAGCATGCAGTGCTCCTGACTCAGTGGAACGATTTCATCGTGAATCGTTTGCTGGACGGCGCCCTCGGCGCTTTCGAGGATCACGGCGTCGCCTCGGAGGACGTGCAGGTGATTCGCGTACCGGGCGCTTACGAGATCGGTCCGGCCGCGAAAAAAGTGGCCGCTTCGGGGCGTTACGATTCGGTGGTCTGTCTGGGTTGCGTGATTCGCGGCGCTACGGCGCACTTCGAGTACGTCGCGGGCACCGCCGCCCGTCTGGTCGCCCAGGCGGCCTACGACACGGGCATTCCCGTGATCTTCGGCGTGATTACTACCGAGAGCATTGAACAGGCCATCGAACGGGCCGGGACCAAAGCCGGTAATAAGGGCTACGAAGCGGCGACCACCGCCATTGAGATGGCCAATCTGTACCAGCATCTTGGCTGATCGCGCAGCCTCGCCTCCCGAAAGCTTCCAAAGGCCCCGGCGCGCCCGAATTTTTCTACTGTACAAATGAGCAAAAGCAGGGGACATAAGAAATCGGGCGTGCAAAAGCATCCCTTCTCGCACGCGCGGGAGGTGGCGCTGCAGGCTCTGTATCAGGTCGAGGTCGTCGACAAGCCGCTGGCCGAAGCGCTCCAGTTCGGCTGGCTGAACGAGGCCATGCAGGAGGACCGGCGGGCGTACTGTCAGGCTTTGATCGAAGAGGTGATGGAAAAATTCTCAGCTCTGAACCAGCGCATTTCAGAATCCGCGAGCAAGGACCTGCGCTCGATCTCCAGTATCAATCGCTCGATCCTGCGCATCGGCATCGTGGAGCTGGATCGCGGGCAGACCGAAGCCGGCATTATCATCGACGATCTTTTGAATCTGACGCGCAAGTACGACGGCGAAGAATCGGTACCCTTTATCAACGGCGTACTGGGCGCCCAGACACGACGGCCGCGCCCCGAACGCAATACTTAAAAATCGATATCATACTGAAAGCGCAGGCGCGAATAGAAATCGAAACGAAACAGCTGGATGAGCGAGCAGTCTAAAAAAAATCGATTTCGCCTGGAACAGGGCGACGGTCCTGATGAAGCGCCCCGGGCGGCGGGCGGTCGTCTGCGGGACGCTCAGGGCGACGCGGTCTATATCGACGATCCGGATCCGCGTTACACGCGCCGCATGCGCTTTCGCTGGTTCGTACTCGGCGGACTCTTGCTCCTCGCTCTCCTGACGGGCGGCGGGCTCTGGTATTATTTCAATGTTTACGCTCCCGCCGGCGAAGGCACGGGCGATCCGCGCGAATTTCAGCGGGTCGGGGAGCGCCTGGAAGATTCGTATTATCTACCGGCCGAAGATCTGAGCCCGGAACTCGCCCGGGCGGTCGCGCTCTATCGCAATTTTGAACGGGACGCGGCCAAACGCGCCTTCGAAAAATTCATCACCGCGGACGCCGCCGACCGCGAAAAGTCGATCGCCGCGATTTACCTGGGCGTAATGGCGCTCGAAAGCGAACGCTACAGCGAAGCCAAACGCCAGTTCATTCGCGGTCTGAAATACGATCCGGAGTCGGTCGGCGCGCTGGTCAATCTCGCGATTGTGGAACGCCGACTGGGGAATCATGCGGACGCGCAGCAGTACGCCCGCCAGGCGCGCGAACTCGCCCCGCGGGATCGTAACGTCGCTTTGATTCTCGGTAATATTCTCAACGAGAGCCAGGACGTCGACGGCGCGATCGATTCATACCGCGAAGGACTTTCGGATTCGCCGGACGATCCGCTGCTGCTCTACAATATGGCGCTTTCGCTTTTGCGCCAGGAAAAGTACGAAGAGGCGCTGCTCAATTTTTCGAAAGCGGCCCGGGCGGCCCGCAGCGGAGGCGTCGGTCTCGGGACAGGCAGCGGCAGTACGACGGCGATCGCCGTGCAATCGCATGCGCATATGGGCCAGATCTATTTTCGTCAGGGCAATCTGGAAATGGCCGCGGATGCGCTCCGGAGCGCGGTGAGACTCGCGCCGGACAACGGCAAATATCGTTATAACCTGGGCGTGATCTATTTGCGCATGAACCGCGGCGCGCAGGCGCTCGATGAATTTCGCCGCGCCCTCGACGCGGGCACGAACGACGTCGAAGTATATCGCGCGCTGGCCCGGGCCTTTGTCAGTTCCGATCTGCGCCAGCCGGCCCTCGCCATTCGCGCACTCGAAAAGGGGCTCTATTTACGTCCTGACGATCTGGACACGCTCTTTCAGCTCGGCGATCTGTATCACGCCGAAAACGATCTGATAAACGCGGCGCGCGTGTATGCGAAGCTGGTGAACATCACCCCCGGCGACGTGAATACCGAAGACGCTTATCTGAAACTCGCGGTCGTATATTCCGAAATGGAGCGTTATAATGACGCGATCGAAGTGCTGGAGCGCGCCGCCGGCATCAACCCGCGTAACGCCCGCACCTATTTCGTGCTCGGTCAGGTCTACGATCAGGCGGGGCGCCGGGACCTGGCCATCGAAAACTGGAAGAAAGCCCTGCGTGGTTCGCCCGTCGGCGATGCGAATGTCGAGGGCGACGCGGCCGGGGGCGGACTCGTATTGAATCGCGAGGAAGAGCGCGAAATTCGTATGGCTATCGCGGCCGCCTATCGCAAAGAGGGCGCTCTGGATCTGGCGTTGATTGAATACAACCGCATTCGGGAGCGCAATCGCGCGGCTCCGGCGGTCGCCTCCGACCCGGAGCTCGATCTGGAAGTGGGCCTGACCTATATGGCGCTCAAAGATTACGAAAACGCCATCGCCTCGTTCGACGCGGTGACGGCCTCGGGCAGCGCCGACGAGACTATGCGCAAGCAGGCCTTTCTGCAGACCGCCGCGGCGTACGCCGAGTCCGGCGACGGGCGCCGGGTTGAAGAGGCCCGCGCGAATATCAACAAAGCCGTGCGCATGGATCCCGCCGATCAGGAGGCGCGGATGCTCCAGGCCTATATTCTCATGAAAACGAATTCCATGGTGGATCGCGAGAAGGCGGTGGAGATTCTAAAAGCCGTGACCCGCTCCGATATCGACGCCCGCGACGCGTCCCGGGCGCACAATTTGCTCGGTCTCGCTTATATGCAAAGCAGCGAATACCGCCGCGCGCTCTCGAGTTTCGAGCAGGCAGTGCGATTGGATCCGGGCAACGCCGACGCCTATCGCAACCAGCGCGCTGCCGCTAATGCCTATGAAAAAGAACTTTAGCCTGCCGGCTGCATCCCCCGAAGTCGGGTCAGCCTTAAAAATCGTTTTTTTCCTGTTCGTTCTTTCCGCCTTCGACTCGACCCTGCGCGCGCAGGAAGTCGCCCCCGGGTCCGTGAGCGCGCGCGAAATTCAGCGGGAACGCCTCAGCGATCGTATCGAAGCGGACCTGCAGGGCGGCGGCGAAGCGCGGCGACGCGCGATCTGGTACATCTATCAGAATAAACAGCACCAGTATCTGCCGACCGCGGCCGCCTTTTTGTTTCGCAGCGAAGACATCGAAGATCATAAGGCGGTGCTGCGAACCTTTCACGCCTACGGCGACGAACTCGAACGGTATCTGCCGAACTGGCATGTGATCCTCGATCGATATATGACTCCGGAGGCCAACGACCAGGTGGTTCTGGAGTGCATAAAGCTGACCATGCGCTGGGAGGAGAGCCGTCTGATTCACGCGCTGAATCGTCTGGCGCGTCATCCGCAAAGCGCCGTGCGCCTGGCGGCGTTCGGCGGCACTGCGAAGCTCTCCAACGATATGCTGATTCCCGTGCTGGTGCGCTTGATGCAATCCGAGCGGGCGGTGTTTCGGATCTACGGCCTGGAAGGCATTCTGCACTTCGGCGATAAGCGTCTGTGGACTTTTCTGCAAGACGGGCTCGCGGATCCGAGTAAATCGGTACGCATCTATGCCGTGCAGGCGCTCTCGAAGCAGCCGAACGCTTCCGAGCGCAGCCATCACCTGGCCCGCCGCTACGGCGGCGAGCCGGACCCCGAAGTGCGCGCCAGAATTATCGAAGTCATCGCTGACCGTCGCTGGACCCGACACGCGAGCGTGATTCATCGCGGGGTTTCCGACGGCGTGCCGCTGGTGCGCGATTTCGCTCTGACCGCGGTCGAACGCCTCAGCGATCGCCGCGCGGCGCGTTTCGTTTCACGACAGCTCGCCCAGGAAGATCACCGGGATCTGAAGATCAAAGGCATGCGCGTATTGATGCTGCTGGAAAACAGCGGCGGCGGCAACGGGCTGCGCAGCCTGCTGGAAGGCGATACGGACCCGTCCGTCCGGCAGAAAGCGGCTCTGGCGCTGGGCTACCTGAAAGACCGCTCCGCGGTCTTCAGTCTGGCCCGCGCGGTGCAGGAAGACGAGGCGGAGGCGGTGCGCATGGAAGCCGCGGGCGCGCTCGGCAATCTCGGAGATAACCGCGGGAACCGCGCTTTAATTGAAACGATTCGGCGCGGCGGCGAGTCTTATGAAGTCCGGAGCGCGGCGACCCTGGCACTGGCGCGGATCGGTTCGAAAGAGAGCCTGCGCGCGCTCGAAAATCTGAGTCAGGAATTCCAGGGTCAGGCCCTGGGCGCGGAGATTCAACAACTGCTCGCCCGGCTCCGAAAATAGAAACAGGCCGCCAGCCTGCGTATTCGCTTTCAGCAGCGAACGCCGGATCCGGCCGCGTAATTCAGCTCGTATGGCCGGTTCATCTCAGCATTCCTCCGAAGATTCGCCCGATCTTAGTTCCCTCGAATCCGGCAATCAGCTCGAAGACGGCCTGCTTTCGCCCGCGGCCGGCGGGCGGTCTGACACGGCTCCGGCAGTCGAAGAGACCGGACTCGACGCGGAGCTGGCCGAAATTATGGCCTCGGTTGAAGGTGCGGAGCCGGTGGGCGGGACCGCGTCCGCGCTTGAGATTCCCGATGAGCCGCCCGGCGACGCGGATCTCCTCGATTCGGAGGGCGTGCTCACAATTGACCTGCCGGAAGAGATACCTCCCCCGACCGATCTGGACGCGTCTTCCGGAGGCGGTTCCGGGCCAGCCACAGTGCAGAGCCGGCCGGGTGGCCCGGATTCGCCGATTGCCTCCGGCTCCGGCCCCGATGGTGCGAATGCAGTCGCGGACCCGGCGCAGGCGGCGGCCGCGGACGAGGGAGCCGGCGAAGATGATCAGCCTGGCATCGGTCGGCGCCGTCGGCGGCGGCGTAATCCCTTCGAGAATATGGAAAAGGCGTCGTCGGCGCGCGCCGGTATGGCGCCGAAGGATCTGATGACCCTCTCGGATCTCAAGCGCATCAAACGCGCACGGGTCCGTCACGAAGGTCAGCGCGTCATCACCGACGACGTTAAGAAACTTAAATCGCTCACCATCGAGCCGCATCTGCCGCCGGGCGAATACGTAAACTATTACGTGGAGCCGGTGCGCATCGAATACTATATACCGAAAGAATCCCGCTTCGCCGTAGAGACGCGCTACCTCTATATCAACCTGATCGACCCCGAACCGCGGCCCGGTTCGGACGACGCTGTACTGAAACAGCACATCGAACAGAATCGTTTCGTCGACATCGTCGACATTATGAACGAACATCCGATGCATATTACGGATATTCTGGAATCGTACAATACGACCATGGGCCTGTACGAATCGCTCTCCCGCGCGATTCAGGAAGCCGACGAAGGCGAAGACGAAGCCTACCGCAAAGCTTTCTATCTGTGCGAAGTGCTCATGGACTACGAGCCGACTATGGCGTCTTTGAATTTTCTGGGAGATTTCCTCGCCTGGAATATCAACTGGCTGATTCGGGCGATGAACACCCTGGGCCTCGAATTCGCGGCGGCCGATAAAACGATTTCGTATTTAATTAAGAAACGCAACGCTTTCTGGGAAGAGCACGATCTGGCGTACGACGAACGCTTTGAAACTCTGGCCGCGCTCTTCTTCGAGCAGGCCTTCCCGAATCGCGGGCTGGAAGAAGTCGAAGAAGACTATTTCTACGATATCTTCGACAAAAAATTCACCGTTTAAGCTATCATTTGCAATCATCCATCGTTCAGATCTTTTTCGCGCGGCCTCCAGTGGCCGGTCGGGTCAAGACGCGTCTGGCCGAATATCTGGGGGATGAAAAGGCCTGCGAATTCTATCGCGCGACTCTGACGCACGTTTTCGGAAACGCGGACCCCGACATGTCGGTATTTATCGCGAGCGCGGACGCGGACCGCGTCGAATTGTTTTCGGACGTGCTGCGCGAAGCCGGCATCGACGACGCCCGGTCGGATTGGTCCGTCTTCGTGCAGCGGGGCGAGGATCTGGGCGAACGCATGGCCTGCGCCTTCGAAGACGCGCTGGCCCGGCTGACTGCCGCCGAAATACCCAATTCGAAAGCGGCTTCGGAGACATCCTCTGAGCCGCAGGAACGCGTATTTCTTCTGACGGGTACGGACATTCCGTTTTATGAAGGCGATGTCGTGGATCAGGCCGTCGCGGCCCTGGCCGGACACGACGCCGTACTGGGGCCTACGCCGGACGGCGGTTATTATCTCATCGGCCTGCGCGAAAGCGTCGTACGCCGATCGGATCTGTTGCGCAGGATCTTCGCGGACATCCCCTGGTCGACCGCCCGGGTCCGCGAGCTGCAGACGCGCCGGCTGGAGGACGAGAATCTCCGAACGGCCTTTGCGCCGCAATTGCAGGACGTCGACACGGTCGAAGACCTGCTCGCGCTGTCGGTTCAGCCTGAGTCCGCGGACGGCGCCGGTGCGCGCCATGTGAAATACCTGGAACGCATTCGCGCGCTCCTGCCGGATGTACGCGTGGTCCTGCCGATCTTAAACGAATCCGAGAATCTCAAATTCGTATTGGGCCCGATTTTCGAAAGCGGCTACGCACGCGAAGTGATCTGCGCGGACAACGGCAGCACCGACGGTTCGCGCGAAATCGCCGCGGGTCTCGGGGCGCGGGTGACGCTCTGCGAAGAACGCGGCTACGGTATAACCTGTTTGACCGCCCTCGACGACATTCGTGAGCGGGGCGGTTGCGACGTGGTGCTCTTTATGGACGGCGACGGAGCGGACGATCCGCGATATATTCGCGAGATCCTGGCGCCGGTGTGTTCGAATCGCTTCGATTTGAGTCTCGGCGCGCGGGTTCCGGAACTGGCGTTGCCCGGCGCACTGATGGCGCACGCGCGTTTCGGAAACTGGCTGATTACGCGGCTGGTGAAGCTGCTCTGGAAATTCGACTATCGCGACCTGGGGCCGTTTCGCGCGGTGCGCTGGCAGGCGTACGAAACGATGCGCATGGACGATCGCAACTACGGCTGGACCGTGCAAATGCAGATTCGAATTCTACAGCACGGCTTGCGGGTGCGGGAAATGCCGGTTCCGTATCGCAAGCGTCACGCCGGTACGAGCAAAGTCACGGCGTCGCTGCGGGGTTCGTACATGGCCGGCAAAATCATCTTTCGCACGCTCTTTCGCGAATATCTCTTCGCGGGCCGGAGTGCTCGCCCGGGCGGGAAATCTGAAGGCTGAGACGCCCGCCGGGGGTCCACGAGCGCTCTCCCGGTCCCGATGCAAAAATCCAGGAGAAATTGCTTGTTGGCGTCGGCGGCGGGTCCTACTCTGAATCTATGACGGCTGCCGGTAACGGAGAGGGCTCGCGGGACGCGCTCAAGAATCTGCTCGCGTCTATGCAGCAGCAACAGGACGGAGATCCGCGGTCAAACACAGCGAACGCTCGGGCAAACCGGGCGGAGCAGGCGGCGGACCCTGAAGACCTGCGCGAATTTTATATCACACCGACCTATCTGGCGATTATGAAAGATCGCGCCCGGGAATGGAGCGACGAGTTTATTCGGGAGCAGCATCGCATTTTTCGCGGCACCGCCGTCGCTGACTATCCCGAAGTGCTGGACCTGCTGGAAAGCGAATTGCACCGTCGGAATTTGAATCGTCTGCGCAAAGGCATCCGCGGCAAAGCTGAAAAGGAGATTCTGGCTCTGCGCGAAAAGTACGCGAGCGAAGCGGACTACGTAGAAGTCATCGACACCGAATTGGAAATACGCGGCGGCGCTCATCGCCTGGTGGATCGCTCGGACGGTCGCACCGAATTGCGGGAGTCCTGATCTACTCGTGAGCGCCGACTCGTTTTCTGACGATCCCGGCCTGTGCGAATTGCACAGCCACCTCTACGGTTGTCTGCAACCAGCAGATCTGGAATTTCTGGAACGCCGTCGCCCGCCGCGCGCCGAGATATTTCTCGAGTCCTATCGACGTACCCATGGGAAAGCTCCCCCGAATTTCGCTTCGCTCTTCGAAGGCACGGCCGAAAGCCGCCGCTTACTCGAAAGCTATTATTATTTTCTCGAAGCGGCCGAGTTTCCGTTTTTTCAGACCTGCTTTGATTTGATTATCAGTGTCGCTCACACCGACCCCGAAGAGCTGGCGCTGGTCAGCCGGCGGGTGGCGCAAATCGAAGACGCGGACTACGCGGAGTATCGCGTGCTCTTTCCGCCGCGCGACCCGGCTGCGTTGTTTCAGGAAAAGGTACACGCGATTTGCGAAGGTCTGCGCGAAGCGGAACGCGAAACGCATAAGACCTTGCGATTGGTGCCGTCTCTCTGGCGGGAGCAGGCGGCGTGCGACGCGAGTTACGATCTATTGAAATCGCTGATGAGCGCGCAGGACGTGGTGCGCGAATACACAGTGGGCATCGATTTCTGCCACGTCGAAGAGGGCCATCCGCCGTCGGCGAAGCGCGAATTTTTCGCGCGGGTGCTTGCTGATAATCGGGCTGATCCCGGGCAGGCGCTGGCGATCCTCTATCACGTAGGCGAAAGCTTCGCGGATAAAAGCGTCGAAAGCGCGGCCAGATGGGTGCTGGAATCCGCACGCAACGGGGCGCATCGCCTGGGGCACGCGATCGCTCTGGCTGTGAATCCGGATCTTTTTCAGGGACCGGAGCGGGGCGTGCGGCGCGAAATCGTTTCGGAACGTCTGGAGCAGATCGACTTTGAGCTCCGGCATCGCGAGAGTTTGCGCGACGCAGGATACACGATCGACGTCGACGCCCTGAGCGCCGAAGTCCGGAACCTGCGCGATGTCGCCGCGCCGGATAAAGAAACCGTCGTCGTCGAATACGATGCGTCGCGCCGCGAGCAACTGCGAAGATTTCAGGATTGGGCTATGGCCGGGGTGCGCGCAAGCGGCGCCGTACTGGAAAGTTGTCCCACGTCGAATCTGCGCATCGCCCGGCTTGCTCAGGCGGACAATCATCCGCTGGCGCGTTTTCTGGCGGCGGATCTGCCGGTGGTCATCGGAGCGGACGACCCCGGCATACTCAGGACGAGCCTGAAGGCGGAGCTTGAGCTGGTCGCGGGATGGGACGGCGTGGGGGAAAAAGCCGGCGAGCGTATGCGGGAAACTGCGCGCAACTCGCGCTCGGCGATTCTGGCAGGCCGGCGCTAAAGCGAGGCTTGATCAGCCCCGGCGGGCCCTCAGCTCTCTTCTTGTTCGATGTATTTGCCTTTTCCGCGGGCGACGATCTTGCCGATTTCGTTTTCAATTTCCGCGCGGTTTTCGACGATGCGCCGGTTCTTTTTGACGAACCATCCTCGCAAATACAGATTTTCCGTCAGCATTGCCGGCTGCAGATAGCGAATCGTGAGCTCGCCGGTCACCGTATCGAAATTCATGGCGCCGTTGATATGCGCCATAATCTCGTCCAGAATGACCGCGAGGACGCCGGGATGCACGTTGCCTTCATCGCCCTGAAATTTGGGCGGACAGCGATATTCGCCGTAGACCGTGCGCGTATCTTCGTCGAAGGTGAGTTTGAGTTGCAGACCGTCGGAATTATCGGCACCTGAGCCGAAATTGAGGTTACTGTTCCGGGCTGACATGGGATTCTATAGGTAGTACCAAAAATACCGTTTCCACGTCAAGCCCTTTTCATACTCGCGCCCGGGGCTCCCGATGACGGGCGCCGGTTCTCGGGCCCGGTGCCCGCCTCCCTCCGGCCTGCTCCGGGCTCGCGTACGGGGGCGTATTTCACCTGCGGGCGGTCCGGCGCGAAGAGCGCGAAGCTTCACATCACTTGAGTGGAGGTTTAGTTCTGTCCTGTTGTTCGGGGTGCGAAAGGGGGCTTTATATCGTTGAAAATCCAGTCCCCGCGCTTTTTGATGGAGAGAAAATGTCCGTTAGCAAAAGTCGAATCATCGATTACTATGATTCTTGTGAAATTGATTACCGCTGGCTGTGGGACCTGAAGAATTCCCGGGCGATGCACTACGGTTACTGGGACGCCGATGTCAATAATCTGGGGCAGGCGCTGCTGCGACAGAATGATTTCATGGCCGAACAGGCGTCCGTGAGCGGCGAAGATCGGGTGCTCGACGCGGGTTGCGGAGTGGGCGGAAGCGCGCTGCATCTGGCCCGGCGCTTCGGCTGTCATGTGACGGGGATTTCGATCAGCGCGCGGCAGATTGAGCGCGCGAAACAATATGCAGCGGCGGAAGATCTGGAAGACCGGGTCGAATTTCTGGAGCGCGATTTCACGAGTACGGGATTTCCCGACGGTCATTTTTCCGTAGTGTGGGCTGTGGAAAGCGTCTGCCACGCCCGGGACAAGATGGACTTCTTACGCGAAGCGTATCGCGTGCTGCGGCCGGGGGGTCGCCTGATTTTATGCGATGGCTTCGCTTCGAAGGGCGAAGGCGAATACAGCGCCGAGGACGCGCTTTTGATGCAACGCTGGGTCAACGGCTGGGCGGTCGAGAGCCTTGAATCGGACGCGGCATTTCGCGAAGGCGCGGCGCGGACGGGCTTTGAAAAAATTCGCTACGATGATATTACATCAAAGGTTCTGCCGTCGTCGAAACGCCTGTATCGCCTGGCGCTGCCGACCATTTTCTTCGGGCGTCTGGCGCAGCTAATGCGAATTCGAAGCAGCGTCCAGACTCAGAATATCGTGGCGGCCCGGGATCAGTACCGGGCACTGCGCCGGGGCCTCTGGCACTACGGCGTATTTTACGGAGAGAAGGCCGGAGCGGCCCAACAACCCGCATAGATGGTTTCGATCACCGGTCACGAAATCGTCGAGAAGCTCTATGAGAGCCAGAACTCGACAGTGTACCGCGCCCGTCGTAAAGAAGACGCGGAGCCGGTCATTTTGAAAGTACTCGGCTCCGAATATCCGACGCCCGAGCAAATCGCGCGCTTTCGCCGTGAATTCGAGATTACCAGCAACCTGGATCACGAAGGCGCGATTCGCGCGTTCAGTATGCTCAAGTCGGGCAATCAACCCGTGATTTCGCTGGAAGACTTCGGCGGCGAATCGCTGATTCGCGTACTGCTTGCGCGAAAGATCGAAACGCGCGAATTTCTATCGCTTGCGATTCGCATAACGGAATTGCTCGCCTCGATTCATCGTCGCAATATCATTCACAAAGACATCAATCCTTCGAATATAGTCTGGAACGAGACTTCTGACGAAGTGAAACTAATCGATTTCGGCATCTCGACGACTCTGAGCAAAGAAAATCCCGAAGTGCGCAATCCCGAGGTGCTCGAAGGCACCCTGGCCTACATGTCTCCGGAACAAACCGGGCGCATGAATCGGGCGATGGATTACCGTACGGACCTCTATTCCCTCGGCGTGACCTTCTATCGCATGCTGAGCGGCCGTTTGCCGTACGAATCCGAAGACCCGATGGAGCTGGTTCATTGCCACATCGCCCGGGTCGCGCCGGAGCTGCGCGAAGTGGCGCCGCACGTCGATCAGGTGATCTGTTCGATCGTTATGAAGCTCATGTCGAAGACCGCGGAGGATCGCTACCAGAGCGCCGTCGGACTCAAGGCGGATCTGGAGCGCTGCCTGAGGGAGCTGGACGAGAACGGAGCCGTCCAGGATTTCGCGATCGGCGAGCGCGACGCATCAGATCGCTTTCAGATTCCGCAGAAACTGTACGGCCGCGAAGCCGAAGTGCGTACCCTGCTCGACGCCTTCACCCGGGTCAGCCAGGGGGCGACCGAGATGATGCTCGTAACCGGCTTTTCCGGGGCCGGCAAATCCGCCCTGGTGCACGAAATTCAGAAGCCCCTCGTGGAGAGCCGCGGCTATTTTATTCACGGCAAATTCGACCAGTTGAATCGAAGCAAACCGTACGCGTCGCTGATCCAGGCCTTTCAGGAGCTGGTTCGGCAGCTTTTAACCGAGAGCGAAAAGCAGGTCGCGGTATGGCGCGAAAAGATTCTGGAAGGCCTGCGTTCGAACGGACAGATTATCATCGACGTCATCCCGGAAGTCGAATTGATTATCGGACCGCAGCCGCCGGTGCCGGAACTGCCGCCGGTCGAATCGCAGAACCGCTTTCATCTCGTATTCCAAACCTTCGTCGAGACCTTCGCCGGCCGCGACCATCCCCTTGCGCTCTTTCTGGACGATCTGCAGTGGGCCGATCTGCCGTCGCTTAAACTGATCGAACAGATCATGACCGATCCGTCGATGAAGTTCATGTTCCTGATCGGAGCCTACCGCAGCAACGAAGTCGGCGAGGCGCATCCCGTACATCTAACGCTCGGCAAGATTCGCGAAGCGAATACGGTTATCAGTACGGTCGAGCTGCAGCCGCTCTCGCTTGAGTTCGTGCGGCAACTGGTCAGCGAAACTCTCAAGCAGGACGCCGCAACGACGAATCCCATGGCGGACCTGTGTTTCGAACGCACCGGCGGAAACCCGTTCTTTTTGAACCAGTTTTTGATTTCGTTGCACGAAGACCGATTGATCGAATTCGACGCGGAAGAGATCTGCTGGCGCTGGGACATCGAGATCATTCAGCGCCGGGGCATGACCGACAACGTCATCGATTTGATGACCGAGAAACTGAAGCGGCTTTCGGAGGATACTCAGAGCGTATTGAAGCTGGCGGCCTGCATCGGGAACGTCTTCGACCTGGGCACGCTGTCGGTCGTCTATGAACAGGATAAGGCCGTAACCGCGGACGGGCTATGGGAGGCGTTGCAGGAAGGCCTGGTGATCCCCGTCGACAATTCGTTTAAATTCGTTATGGATCTCGAGCCGCATCAGGTTCTGTATCGATTCCTGCACGATCGCGTGCAGCAGGCGGCGTATTCTCTGATTCAGACGGAGCAGGTCGCGGCCCTGCACCTGCGCATCGGTCGCCTGCTGCTCGAGCGATCCGCGCGCGATCACAACGAACAGGAAAAGATATTCGATATCGTCGGTCATCTCAATCGCGGCCGCGAAATGATCCAGCAGCCGGAGGAACGCGAACGTCTCGCGGAGCTCAATCTGATCGCCGGTAAGAAAGCGAAATTTTCCGCGGCCTACGCGCTGGCCTATCAGTATCTGTCAACCGGCGTCGAATTGCTGGGCGAAAACAGCTGGAAAGAAAATTATGTACTGACTCTGAATTTGATGACCGAGGCGGCCGAAGCCGCGTATCTCAGCGCGGATTTCGCGGCTATGGAAGGCCTGGCGGAGGCCGTACTCAAGCACGCGAAGACCCTGCTGCATCGCCTGCGGGTGCACGAGATTCGCATTCAGGCGCTGACCGCCCGCAACGAGCCGGCGGAAGCCATTCACACGGCGCTACAGGTACTCAAGCCGCTCGGTGTGCGATTCCCCGAAGATCCGGGCCAGATAAATATTCTGCTGGAGTTGGTGAAAACCAAATTCACTTTGCGCGGTAGGTCGGCGGCGACTCTCGACGAACTGCCCGAAATGACGGATCAGTATAAATTAGGCGCCATGCGTATTCTGGCCAGCGTCGCTGTGGCGGCTTATACGATTCGACCGAATCTCTTCGTGCTGACAGCGTTCAAGCAGATCCAGCTTTCCCTGAAATACGGCAACACATCGTTGTCGTCGTTCGGTTACGCGACTTACGGTTTTATTCTCTGCGGCGTAACCGGCGAAATCGATCAGGGTTACGAATTCGGCCGCCTGGCTATTCGCATACTCGATCGATTCAATGCCCGTGAATTGTATGCGCGAACGCTGCTCGCGGTCAACAGTCTCGGTCGGCATTGGAAGGATCACTATCGCGAGAGCCTGGATCCTTCCCTCGACGGCTATCAGCGCGGGCTTGAGACGGGCGATCTGGAATACGCTTCGTATAACGCGGTCATGTACTGCTATATCTCCTGGCTGATGGGCCGGGAGCTGGTGGGCGTCTCCGAGGATATGCGCAAATATCGCGCGGTCGTCGTTCAGTTTCGCCAGCAAACGCCGCTGTACTGGCACAGTATCGTGCAGCAAACGGTCGCGAATATCACCGCCGACGGGCCGCTGTCTTCGATACTGGTCGGCGATTTCTACGATGAGAAAGCGTCCGAGTCGGTGCACGTCGAAGTCAAAGACTATACGACATTATTCACGCTCTATTATAATAAGATGGTGCTGGCCTATCTGGCCGGAGATTACGATACGGCTCTGCAACAATCGCGTAAGGCTCTCGCGGTGAAAGACGGCGCCGTCGCCACGCCGATGATCGTGCCTTTTCATTTTTATCATTCGCTGACCCTTCTGGCGGCGTTGCGGTCCGGCGGCCGATCCGGCTCGTCAGCCAGAGCGCTGCGTCAGATCCGTGGCAATCAACGCAAGCTGAAACGCTGGGCGCGTTTCGCTCCTCAAAACAATCTGCATAAGTGGCATCTCGTGCAGGCCGAACTCGACGCTTATCGCGGTAAAGATCAGTCGGCTATGGCTCACTATCGCATGGCGGCGAGCCTGGCCAGGAGCCACGATTATTTGAACGAAGAGGCCCTGGCCAACGAATTGATCGGACGTTATTATGAATCGCGCGGCGAACACAAGATCGCGCGACTCTTCGTCGAAGAATCGGTTTATTATTATCGCAAATGGGGGGCCAGCTCGAAAATCATCCAGCTGGAGTCCCTGTACTCCTATCTTGCGCCGCGCACCGCCGCTGAGCAGACTACGGCCAGCACCTTCGGCCAGACCACTTCAGGCACGGCTTCAGAACACCACGGCCGCCTGGATATGACGACCGTTATGAAAGGTTCGCTCGCGATTTCGGGCGAGATCGTTCTGGAAAAGTTGCTTTCGCGCTTGATTCGCATCTTGATCGAAAACGCAGGCGCCGAGCGCGGCTATTTGATTATGGAAACCGACGGCGAGCTGTGCGTACAGGCCGAAGGCGCGGCGCAATCGCCGGTAGCCAGGTCGGGCGAGCGCACGCCGCTCGAATCGCTGGCGACTTCGATCATTTATTACGTAGTGCGAACGCGCGAAGACGTCGTGCTCGACGACGCGGGTTACGATACGCGCTTCAACAAAGACCCCAGCGTACGGCGCAATCGTACGAAATCGGTTTTGTGCACGCCGATTGTGCAGGCGGGGCGTTTACTCGGGGTGCTCTATCTCGAAAACAATCTGGCGACCGGCGCGTTCACCGAGAAGCGGGTGCAGGTGTTGCGTTTATTGGCCGCGCAGGCCGCGGTTTCGCTGGGGAACGCGCTGCTGTACGAAAATCTGGAACAGCAGGTCCAGTCGCGCACCAGAGAGCTCAACGAAACTCTCGATACAATTAAACAGGACCTGGCGACCGCTCAGAAGATTCAGGCGAGCATTATGCCCCAGGCCGATGAGGTCGGCGGTTTGCGTTTTCATGCGAAATATCTGCCCATGGCCGAAGTGGGCGGAGACTTCTACGACGTAACCGAGATTCGTCCTGGATTGATTCGGGTAATCGTGGCCGATGCGACCGGTCACGGTATTCAGGCCGCTTTGATGACGATGGCGATCAAAGGCGCTTATGAAAACTTTAAGACGTCCAGCGCGCACCCCGGTGAGTTGCTTTTCGAGCTGAACAATGATTTCAATCGTAAGTACTATTCGCTGAATTCTTATTTTACAGCGATCATCGTCGACATCGATCTGAAAGCCGGAGAATTGATCTACGCTTCCGCCGGGCATCCCAACCAGCTCTTGATTACGGAAGAGGGTATCAAAATGCTTCCCCATACGGGCAGCATGATCGGCATCCTGCCGGATCTGCCGTATAAATCGGCGACGCTGCCGTTCGGATCTGCGGACCGCTTGTTGTTATTCAGCGACGGGGTCTTCGAGCAATTCAATCAGGAAATGGTAGAATACGGCGAAGAGCGGTTAATGGGGCGAGTTCAGGAGCTGCAGGGCGAAGCAGTCGTGCTGATCGTGGAGCAAATTCTGGACGATGTGAGCAAATTCCTGGATGAGACGCCGCCTCAGGACGATATTGTGATGCTGGGAATCGAGTCGCATCGGTAGTCGTACGGATCGTAAAAATTAACTGAGTCTGCCGGAAAACTAACTGCTTCAAAATAATCCTTAACGGAAAAAATGAATCTAATAAGACTGTTGTATGGGCGACCAGTCTTCCAAAAAAACTCGACCCGTTCCCGCATTATTCGCCACCGCCGAAACGCTCGTTGAGTTCCGGCTAAAGGCTCCGGATCCGCTGCCTGACGCGCGCAGCGCCTGCCATGCCGCTGACGCCTGGTCTCGAATGACGGGCCGCCGGGCCGTTTTCGTCGCGGTCGGTCTGGAGGAATCTCTGGACGCGCTGCCGGCGCTCGCAACGCCGTACGGCGATGAGATCGACCTTATCGCCGTATGCGTTCTGGGAACCGAAGCCGCGCTGGACGACGTACAGACGAGCGGCCAACACCTCGCCCGCCGCGTGCTGCGAATTCGCGATGAAGGCCGCGGCCGCGCGAAATCCGCCGCTCGCAAATCGCAGATTCAGGATTTCGTAAGCGCCGCGCAGCCTGGAGTGCAGCTCGTCCTCCTGCCGTGGAGTCTGGCTGATTCCGAAATCCGGGCTTTAATCGATCGCATTGTTTCTCTGAGTGAGGCCGCCGCCGTGGATTCGGCGAAACGAAGCGCGCCGGTGAAAATTTTAGACCCATCGGCGCAGGCGATTCAAACGCAGGCGGCCTTACCCGGGGAGCTCGCCGTCGCAAAGCGGCCGATCTTAATGCCCGGTCGGCGTTTCTTAATCGAGTACGAACCCCGGGCGCTGATTGAACTGGCGCGCGCCCTGCAGGCGCCGGTCGTATTGCCGACGATCGCCGCGGGCGCTCCGCCGCAGATCATCGAAGCTTTGCAAGCGGTCTGGCCGCCGGACGTTCCGCTGATATCGGCGGCCGGCGTCGCCTGGAATTACGCCCTGATTCGCTCGGACTGCGTACTGACTCTGGGGGCGCGGCTGACCGAGGGAGAGATGCTGGGCCTGCATGATTTTCCGTTTGTGTCCCCCGCAAAAATACATGCGATTCCCGAAGAATATGTTTCAGAACGCACGCCGGAGCCCCGGATATCCGGGCCGCTTGCGAATCACGGGGGTGCGGGATTGCGAAAATCGCGGCGCCGCTGGTGTGACAGGCTCCAGAGAAAACAAACGCGGCTGCGGAGTCTGGTGGTTCGCGCCGCCCGCCGGTCGCGCGGGAAGCAGGCGCCTTTCGATCCGGCCTGGATCGCGCATTCTATATTCGACGCCGCGCCGGCCGATACGGTTTTTGCCGGGGAAGGCAACGGCGCGGGCATGTGGATGTGGTCGTACAACGAGCTGCGCCCCACGCTCTATCCGGATCGCATGGCGACGATCGGCCTGATGTTGCCGTGGATTCTCGGAGCCGGTCGAGCGGCTCCAGAACGACCGATCTGGTGCTTCGCCGGAGACGGCAGCCTGGGATATCAGCCTGAGCTCTTCGCGGAACTCGGCCGCCGCCGCGCGAATGCGGTGATCTTCGTATTCAATAATCGCGCCTGGAGTTCGATTCGTCTGGAGCAGAGCTTTTTATTCGGCGGACGTTATCCCGGAACGGCGCTGCGCGACCGAAATTTCGCCGAACTCGCGCGACAGTATGGTTGCGACGGGGTGCGTGTTGAAAGCGAGGCGCAGTTTCTGGATGTCCTCGAACGGGCGCGTTCACATCGCGACGGTCCGCTGGTAGTTGATGTGCCCATGCCTCGCGACGGTATACCGTTTGCGGGCCTGAGCTTCGCGCTCGCGGAACTGGATTATCTGCTGAGACCGATGTTCGTTCCGTTCGCGGCCAGCGTCTTGCGCGCGGCGGCTATGGGACTCATCCCGCGCCGGATCCCGGCCATGCTGTTTCGAATGGTTTTACCCTGATGGATATTGTGCGAGCTACGATCTTCAGAAAAATCACCGCGAGGTCCCGTCGATATTTCGCGGGCGCTCGTTCGGCCAGCGCGCCTGAAATCCTCGGGGAACTGGGCGCTCGAACGATTTTCGCCATGCCCGATCCGGCGAACGCCACACTCTTCGCCGCGGCCCGTCGCGCGCGTCGCGAAGGAATGGCCGCGCAGGTTCCGCGCGTGCGAACACTGGATCCGGGAGGCGACAGCGTTTTTGAAACTCTGCGCTTCGCCTTCGAGAGCGACAGTCCCACGGTGGTCTGGCTGGCTCCGGGGCCCCAGGCGCTCGCGGTTTTGCCGGCCCTGCGGGTGGCGTTGCGCTCGCGCGTTCCACTGTTGGTAGTCGCACCGTCGTTTCACGACAGCGGGCCGGACGCAAACGCAGCGTCACCCGATACGAGCCGAAACGCGGATCACCGGCGGCTGTTTCCCTGCACGGAGATTCTGCGCCCGTTTTGTAAAGCGGTCCATGTGATCCGGGAAGCCCACGACGGCGACCGGCTCTTCGAAGAGGCCTGGCGGGACGTGACCGACGACCCGGCCGGACCGGTCCTGGTCGATCTGAAACGGAATACGAATCGGCGTTGAAATCCGGGCCGATTCGATGCGATCGTTATTTGAGCGATTTCAGGCGCTTGCGTTCGGCTTCGAGCAACAGGCGTTTGGTTCGCCAGCGCGCCCGGCGCCGCGCTTTGTCCATGATTTCCATTTCCAGTCGTTGCACGGCGTCGTCCATATCCTTCACGTTTTCGCGGGACTCCTGCTGATCGAGAATATCCAGTCGCGTTCCGTGTTCTTCGATGAAGCGAAACAAACGATTGGGATGATTGGTGAACATGCCATCGACGTCCATGTCGATGTACTTTTCCATATCGCGATAACTGTTGATCGTAAACGGCAGCACTTTGAGCCCCGCGTCATGACAGCGATTCACGAATTTCTGCGTGAGATCCACGCTGTGGGGATTGAAGCTGCTGATGCCGTACTTTTCTTTCAGAAACGCCGGTTCCAGTCGTCCGACGTCCTTGTAGTGTAGAAGCGCGGTTTCGAGCTCCGGCGCCAGGCGATGGATGCGTTCAATCGCGTCCCAGCGAAAGCAAGAGATCACGACCCGGTCCTGGACCTTATATTTTTTTACGGCGGCGATGACCTGATGTTCGATCCCGTCATCGCGGAGTTCGTCGTCCAGGCACTCTTTTTTGATTTCGATATTCACCATGATGCCGCTGCCGCGCGAAATCAAAAGAATCTCGTCCAGCGACGGCAGTCGCGCGCCCATGTACTTGGGATGGAACCAGCTGCCCGCGTCGAGTTTGCGCAGTTGCCGATAACTCAGATCGCTGACCTGACCGCAGCCGTCCGTGGTGCGGCTGAGGGTGTCGTCATGAATGATGATCGGGCGTCGATCCGACGAGAGGGTGACGTCGAATTCGATCATATGGCAGCCCAGTTTGATCGCTTCACGCATCCCGATCAGCGTATTCTCCGGATACGATCCGCTCCAGCCGCGATGAGCTATCACCAGAAACGGAGCGGCGGAATGTGAATCCGGCCGGGCTACCGGCGCGGGCTTTTCGCGTGCGAGAGTACGTTCCGCGGCTTCGCTCGCGGCCCGGGCCCGCTCTTCCCGCTCCGCATGTTCCAGGCCGGCTTTGTGATATTCGTTTTCCAGCTCCTGATTCAGAAGATTGTCGAGCGCTTCGAGACGAATCAGGATTTCGCGGCCGGAATAATCGTTAAACTCCGGATAGATCCGATCTTCGAAATCGCGGGAATCGGGGTCGGGCTGTTTCGGGGAGTCGTCGTTAGGAGATTGCATACCGGGCAGGGGATAAAGCTGGCACGGCTTTGATCGCTGTCAATCCGATTGGCCGGGCCGATAAACCCGGGCCGTACGTTCGCGAATATCGAGCTCGTTAAACAGGCTGCGGCGCAGGGTGCGGCGGGTGAACAGAGCCGCCTGGTCGGCGTAGTGCGGCGAGTCGGGGCGATTGACATTGCCGTACTGATGCAGAGCGCTTCCGCGCGGACCGTCCGGATAAAACTCGACCAGCAGGATATACGAATCGCCGGCCCAGCCGATCAGGCGCCCGTTTTCGACTTTTGCGTGGGTCGCGTTCAGAATATCCGGGCCGCCGCCGATGGGCAGATCGACGGTGCCGCGCCGCAGCCGCTGGACCTCGCCCAGGGGTACGGCGACCCGGCCGTAGTTTTTTACCAGAAAGCTGACGGCCGATCGAAAGCTCTCGACCGGGTCCGGCGCATCAAGCGAGCGATCCAGAACGATCGCCTGGAAGATGGGCCGGAACGTAAGAATCGCGACCGTCGCCGCAGCATTCGTTTCATCCGTCGCGCCGTTCCAGTCGCGCATCAGCATCAGTGCTTCGCGTTCGAAGCGATTCGTCGGCAGCGCGAGTTCGGAAGCGGCCGGCGTTTCGCTGTCCACATCCCGCGGAAATCCGAAAGCGTCCAGCACAGGCAGGATCGCTTCCGCGTAGATGGAACCCCCGCGGGTGTAGCTGCGATCCCATTTGTATCGCAGAAACTCTTCGCGCGTAATGGATTCGTCGCCGCCGAAGAGTTCGTGCGATCGGAGCGCGCGGTTCGTCATACGCGCTTCGATGCCGGCTGTCGTGCTGAAGTCGGAGCGCCGCGGATTGCCCGCGCCGTCGGTCGTATAAAAGGGATCGGAGTTGCAATTCTGAATATAGTCCGCGGGCGGATTCGTCACCGACGGCAGGCGATCATATGCCAGATACTCGGTCCAGAGCGTTTCGGGGGTGTTGCCCGGTACGACCGTGTGCCAGTCGTACTTTTCGCTACGAACCGGAATCTTCGCATTATAGACGTAGTGGATATTCGTTCTGTCCGCGTAAACCGTATGAAACATCGGGATCGCGTTCATACGCATCGCTTCCCGCCATTCCGCGAAATTCGCGGCGAGATTCATGCGATACCACTGTTCGACTGCTAAGATCAGGTCTTCGCGACCTACGCTGCGAATCGAAAAGAATTTGCCGGCGTCGGTTTTCAGCGTAGGCCCGTATACGCTCGTATAAAATTCGCGGCTTTCGTTCCAGACGAAGGGGCCCAGGTCCACGGCGATGCTGTCCTCGCGCACTTCCAGTTCCAGCCAGCGATCTCCGAAGCGATAGCGATAGGGCTCCTCGGGATGCATCTCCAGTTCGAAGACGTCCCACATATCCGGCGCGTTGACCGTATGCGCCCAGCCGAGATTTTCGTTGTGGCCGTGAAAGATCATCGGCGCGCCTGGAAAGGTGCCGCCGATCATATTCCAGCCTTCGTCCGATCGAATATGGGCTTCGTACCAGGCGACCGGGCCTTCCCAGGGCTGGTGCGAATTCACGTTCAGTCGAATGACGCCGTCCGCGGACCGCCGCCGGCCGACCGCGTGCGCATTCGATGCGATCATGCGATAATCCGGGAAGGGCGCTGTGCCCGCCCCCGGCCGTGCGTTTCGCGCCGCGCCCCGATCCGCTTCGTTCGTCTTGCGCGGGTCTGCGACGCCGGTGTTATCGAATGGGCGTTGAATGCGGTCGCCGGCTTTGAGTTCTTTCTCGCCGCCGAGGATCGCCTTTAGCGGGCGATGCACCGCCTGAAACAGCGGAATCTTATGTACGAAACCCGCGGCGACGTCCGAGCCGCGAACGGGATAGAAGCGAGTGTCGGCTTCTTCGGGATGCAGGCTGACATAGTAATTCAGTCCGTCGGCGTAAGCCTCGAGGACTTCCCGGACGTCCGGACTCAAGCGCTCGTAGCCGGTCGCGACCTGTTCGCGTACGCGAAACAGTCGCACGTAAAAATCGTTGATCAGCGCGCCTTCCGAAAGCACGCTTCGGGCCAATTCACCCCGGGCCGCGATCAGCGCCGCTTCGATCAGGGCGTAGTCGTCTTCGGCGTGCGCGAACGCCAGACCGAAGGCGGCGTCCGCGTTGGATTGGCCGTGAATATGCGGCACACCCCACTCGTCACGTACGATCTCCACCCGCGCCGCGCGCTCCAACTGAGCTTCGGTCGCGGCGGGAGCCGGCGGGCGCAAAATCCAGCGCATTCCCGTAGCCGTCAGGGCCGCCAGAACCAGCGCGGCGAGAATGCCGGCGGTCCTCCAGGCGATCGTCTTCGCGCGAGATCGCGTGCTGCTTCCGGGAGGGTTTGCTGAAGACTTTTTTGGGATGGCCGGCTTCATATTGACTTTTATTGCGATGTGAAAAATACAGTTTTGTAAAACACAATTTCCGAGTCCCGGCGCCGCCCTGAAATCGCGATCGCCGTCCGTTGTCAAATCATGCGCCAGTCTTCAGCCCCCGTTACCATTGCCATCGTCCTGGTCAACTGCCTGGTGTTCATCTACGTGCATACCATGCTCGACGGCGCCCGGGAGACTCAGCGATTCGTTTACGATTTTGGATTGAATTTCAGCGAGTTCTGGATCCACCAGAAAGTCTGGCAGCCCCTGACGTCGATGTTCGTGCATACGAATTTGCTGCACTTCGCCTTCAATATGCTGGCGTTGTGGAGCGTGGGCACGCCCCTGGAGATGACGCTCAACTCGGGTCGTTTCACCTTTCTGTATTTCGTGTCGGGACTGGCCGGTTCGTTGTTTCTGTTGATCTTCAACGCCGACTCGAACGCCGCCGCGATCGGCGCGTCCGGAGCGGTATTCGGTTTGCTGGGCGCGCTCGCGGTCTTTTATCCGAAGGCGCGTCTCCTGGTATTTTTTATTCCCATGCGCGCAATCACGGCCGCGGCCATTCTGGCAGTGCTCTCGGTCGCCTTTTACGTTTTCCAGCAACTGACCTTTATCGCGCATATGGCGCATCTGGGTGGATTGCTGGGCGGCTTGTTGTATTCGAAATTCGCGCTCGGTTTGACGATCGGGCAGGGCGGCGCCGTCGGCGAAGAGTCGAATGCAATCGCGCCGGGCGGCGCTGCGACCGCCGCTTCAGGCGGACCTGAAAGCCTCATGGATCGCTTCCGCGGCGCCCTGGGAAGGGCGTCGGCGTCCGGCGCGTCGGGGAGTATATCGCGGTCGGAGCGCAGCGCGAAAGAAGCGGAAATCCTGCGCCTGATGCGGGGCATTTCCGAAGAGCCGGCCGCGGGCGATGCCGATCGTGCCACGCCCCCCCGCGAAAACGCGACCGGGGACAGGGCGCAGTCCGATGACGCTTCCGGAGCCGCAACGCCGCCGTCCTCCGCTTCGACGGAAAGCGACAGAAAATCGACGCCCTCAGAATCAGAAGTGAAACGAGAATCAGATGCGGGAGCAGGCAGTCCCAATGATCCGCGACCGTCGGACTCCGGAACAAAAGCACCTGCCGAATCCACAGGATCCGGGGATCCCGCGAAATCTTCAAAGGAGTCGCCGCAACAGGCGGCGCCGGATACAGCTCGCCAGAGATTGGAATACGACCCGGAAACCGGACGCTTTCATATTCGGGAGTGAGTGCGCTTCCCCGGTAGATCGCCGGAGCCTATTCCCGGCTCAGCGAGGCGAGGGTCTCAGAAATCGTAGCTTTCGAGCGCTTCGTCGACGGTGCGAAAGATTTCGAAGATCGAGGAAAGCTTTGTGATTTCCATCAGGTTTTCGACATCCGCATTGAGGCCGGCGAAGACCATGCGGCCTTTGAGATTGTCCACGTGCTTGTAGATATTGAGGAACACGCCCAGCGCCGCCGAGTTTACGAAGGGCACCTTCTTCATGTCGATAATGAATTTCGGAGCCTGGCCGGGCTTAATGTACTTTTCCATTTTCTCGGCCAGGTTGTATTCATCGCCGGATTTGATCGCGCCTTCAATACGTACGATATTCACTTCGCCTTTCGTTACGACTTTCACTTTCATTCCTGGATCTGAAAAGATAGAGCCGGCGTTGCGCCGAACTCCAGTTGGTAGATGCCGGGTTCACTGCTGCTGAGGTCCCAGCTGACTTCAGTACCGAGTAACGATTTTTCTACCAGGCTGCCGTTTGTGTAAAGCGAAATATATATTTTGGACTGATTTTTGCCGCCGCCTGAAATATTGAGGCGCAGTTCTTCGTCGGATGCCCGCAGTTCGACCAGCGCGTAGCTCGCTTCAAGCGCGATGATATCGGAGTACAATACGGCGGAGGCCGCCGCCTTCACAGCAGAGCGAAGGACCGGCGATTGGCGCGCTCGCCAGGGATAGTCATCGGCCAGATCGAGTGCTCCGGCAATCATTCGAAAGGCCAGCCGCGGCGCAGACTCTGGTTGGTGACTTATGTCTGTAATACCCGCCGCCGGAGTTGTCATTGCCGCGCAGCTCAGATCATCGAGTACGGCGTGCCACTCGCGCAAACAAAGCTCGGCCGTTTCCGGATCTTCCGGCAGCGGCGGCGCGAAGGTCGCAACGTCTCCCGCGAAGATCTGACGGGCGTGATCCTGGACCGTCTCCAGCGCGGCGATCTGTCCCGGCGAAAGCCCGGAGTCCTGCCCGGCATTCTGATAAAATTGATGTTTCATGACTCCGTACCTCCCCGGATCAGTCGCTGAGCCTGCTCCATTCTGCGCGCGATCGTCGATTTGCTTACGCCGAAGAGCCGGCTCATTTCGCCGGTAGACATAACGCCTCGCTTCTGCAATAACATATCGTTCAGGCGATTCTTCCAGCGGCTCCAGCGCCGGTGTTCTTCCGTGCCCGGTTTACGGTGTATGAGATAAGTCAGGTGCGCTGAGCGATCTTCCAGCCGGCGATTGCGTTCCGAACGCCGCAGCCGCCGTCGGCGGTACTCGGCCATGAAGGCTGCGGCCTCCGCCGGCTGCGAATGGCGATCGGCGATTTCGCGCAGTTCTTCTATATTAAGCTCCATGCCGTAGTACAGTTTCAACGGCAGGCGATTCTGCAGGGGCAGGCGTTCCAGGCTCCGATCGATCTTCTGGTCGAGCGCAAGCATCGAGTCGGACGCCGCCGCGGAGCGGGATTCCTGCTCCCGGCCGAAAATTTCGGCGGAGGGGGTTTCGCGGATCTGAACATTACGCACGGAGCGCGTATAGTTCAGAAATTCGTGGCGCAGATAGGTCGCCAGATAGCCGGTGAAGGGGATATCCTGGCGGCTTTTGTAGCGCTCGAGACAGCCGTGCGCGCGCTCGTAGAAGTGGACGTAGAAATCGCCGATGAGATCGTCGTCCCGGGACAGGCGCCGGCGGCAATAGCGCAGAATAAAGGGCGACGCGTCGGCCATAAAGCCGCGCAAATCGCCGGTATTCCAGTATTGGTCCGGCAAATCTTTGAGTTCGTCGGTATAGCCCGTAGAGCCGCTCGCCTGCATATACCAGAGAGTGTCGGAGCCATGAGAATCGTTCCGTCTTTTTTTGATTCAGTGCATATATTTTTTGTTTCGGCGGGAACCGTCCCGGACGGCCGATTATGACAGCGCAAACGATCCAGTTCATCAAGATGGAAGGCACGGCCAACGATTATGTCTTCATCGACCAGCTCAGCGGGCCAGGCGCCTGGCCCGCCGGGATTGACCCGGATTCCTCGCAGGGGCGTGAGCTCATTCAACGGCTGGCGGACCGCCACCGCGGGGTGGGCGGCGACGGCGTCGTTTTTATGCAAGCGCCCAATGATCCCCGGGCCGCCGCCCGGATGCGCATGCACAACGCGGACGGTTCGTCGTCGGCCATGTGCGGGAATGCCCTGCGCTGCATCGCCTTATTCGTCCGCGCTCGCGGCGGACCGGAGGCAGAGCAGTTCCTGCTCGAAAGCGACGTGGGGTTGCATGCGGCCCGGGTTCTGGAATTCTCCGGCGACGGGCAAGCGGCCGCGGGCCGTTTCGAGGTCGATCTGGGCGCTCCCGTATTCGCGCCGGAGCGTGTGCCCTTCGCACCGGACCGAGCCGAATCGTACCAGGGCGACGGCGTCGGTGAAATTCTCAGCGATGTGCGCCTGACTTCGGATCGTACGAAGCTTGCGATTCCACCCGCGGTCGTGCTGTCCATGGGCAATCCGCACTGCGTGCTTTTTGTTGACGATGCGGACGATGCGCGTTTCGAAATTCTGGGGCCGGTGCTGGAGAATCATCCCGCTTTTCCGGAGCGTGCGAACGTGGAATTCGTTTCGTCGGAACCCGATCCGGCGGACCCGGGCGGAAGCGGCACCCGGCTCTACCAGCGTACGTATGAACGCGGGACCGGCGAAACGCTCTCGTGCGGAAGCGGCGCCTGCGCCGTGCACGTCGCGGCTGTGCTGACCGGGCGGGCTCAGCCGGTCGGTCGCATTCGCGTACGGGGCGGAGAGCTGGAGCTGGAATGGCGCGGCGGATTAAACGAGCCAGCCGGAGTTTTGATGCGCGGTCCTGCGCGCATCGCTTTTCGCGGAGAGTTTCCCCTGTGAGTGCCGACTCGAATCACCCCGCGCAGCCGGATCTACAGCGATTGCTGAGCTCTGGCGAAAGCGAATACCAGCGCTGGCTGCAGCAGCGCCTGGAAGGCAGCGGGTGTTTGGGCGACGTCTTCCCATTGATGGTTTCGCGCAACGTGCCCCAGTACCTGCTGCGCAAGCTGTGGCCGGAGATGTGGGCGCGCTTCGAGCGGGCGCCGCATATAATCATGTTCGGAGCCGCCGAAGAGGGCTGGCGCGGACGACTGGACAATTTGCAGGCGCGCTGTACTCCCGCGGACGACGCTCAGTTTCGCGTGCGCTTTCGCAAGACCTATGTGATGGAATGCGAAAGCCTGTTGGTGCTGGCTCGCCCTGACGACGGCTCCGACGGCGTGGTGCTGGTCTGGATCGAACGTCCGGGCGTCACGACGCAGGGTCCCGATAAAAGCGATGGTGAAAGCGGTACGCGAAACGAAGCGAGCGACCCGTGCTTATCTGGCGGCGATCAGACCTGGACTCAGCGTACGGAAGCCGGCCTGAGCATGGATCGCAGCGGGGGCGCCGGACCCGTGCATCACTATATCGTCGAAGGCGATCTCATTGTCCCCGCGGAACGGGTGCTTGCGATCCCCAGGCGCAGCTATGCGACGGTCGCCACCCAGCTCCCGCGTCGCGAAATTACCAGCATGGCGCTGCTGGCCGCGGCGACCCTTCGCCGCGCAGGCGCCCGGCCGGAGGCGTCGCCGGAACTGCATGAGAAAGAGGAACGCCTGTTGAACGCCCGCGACGGGGTCCGACTCAGCGGCGGACATATGCAGCTCGCCCGCGATATTTTGAACGCGTTTTTCGCGCAGGCGAAAGCAAGCAAAATGGAGCTGCATCCGCTCTGGGATCGCATTCATGAGATGGCCGACCAGGCGCGCTGAAATTTACGAAATACAGCCGGCGGATTATACGCCGATCGCCGCCGCGCCGAAAACTCCGGCCGAATCGCCCAGCTGGTTTTTGACCACCGGGGTGCGAATCCGGGGATGAAAAGCGAAGTCCTGAATGCGCGGCACGCCTTCGGTGTACAGCTCTTCGATATTCGACAGGCCGCCGCCGAGCACGACCAGATCCGGGTCGAGGGTGCTGATCACACCGCCGAGAGCGCGCGCGAAATCGAGGAAGAAGATTCGCATGGTATTGACGCAATCGGCGTCTCCCGCGCGAAAGCCGGCGACGATGTCGCGCATGGGCAGGCGTCGGCCGGTGCGTTCGCGATGACCGGCCTCGACGCCGCTGCCGCTGATCATGGTTTCAATGCAGCCGCGATTGCCGCACCAGCATTCCCGACCCTGCGGATCGATGCTGAAATGCCCCCATTCGCCCGCGATGCCGTGCGGTCCGCCGCGAATGCGCCCGTTTGCGAAAAGCCCGCCGCCGCAGCCAGTGCCCATGATCACACCGAAAACAAAATTGTGGCCGCGGGCGGCGCCGTTGGAACATTCTGCGGCGGTGAAGCAGTTCGCGTCGTTTTCGATGGCGAGTTTGCGGCCCAGCTCGGCTTCTAAATCCGCCTGCAGGGGGTGGCCGATCAGGCAGGTCGTGTTGGCGTTGATGACCTTTCCGGTGCCGTGGTCCAGGATGCCGGGAATGCCGATGCCCAGAGTGTGCTCGGTCGTCGCATCGGGAAGCTGCTGTTGCGCCGCGCGGATGAGCGAAGAGACCGCCGCCACGATTTCGCCGTAGCGGGTTTCCGGGGGCTGGCCGCTGTCAGGCGGAGTCGGGACGCGCTGGCGAAAGCGTTCTTCGCCTGCGGGATCCAGAACGATCGCTTCGGCTTTCGTGCCGCCGAGATCTATGCCGATCCGATAGGCCATGAGTCAGCCAATTTCTTGTGACCGACCGTCGTGTCGAGCAGGCCTTTGGTTATCGGCATACCCGGATTCGATCGGATGGGCCGATCAGACCCGGGCGGATTTCAGAATCTCTTCGATCTGCTTCTTGAGATCGGCGGTGGAGAAGGGCTTAAACAAAACGGCCGCGGCCCCTTTCTCGAGCAGCGTGTTCTCGGTTACGTGATCCTTGTGAGCCGTGACAATAATTACGCGGGTGTGCTTGAACTCCGGCGTTTCCAGAATCTTGTCGAGGATCTGGATTCCGGAAAGGCCCGGCATGAATACGTCCAGAATCGCCAGATCGGGTCGGGATAGACCCATCTGGATTAAGGCCTCAGCTCCGGTGGAGCAGGGAGTAATATTCGCTTGAGGCACCGCCGAGGCCACGATTTCCTGAATCGAGTCCAGCAGGTCCGGTTCATCGTCCGCAATCAGAATGCGGGGCTGCGAAGAACTGGTTTTGGCCGCGGCGGGAAACTGGAACTTCTCCAGAAACTCCAGAAAGTCTTCGCGTTTGACGCGACGATGGCCGCCCGGAGTCCGGAAAGCTTTGAGCACGCCGCGATCGATCCAGCTCTGGACAGTCTGGGTGGTGACACCGCAGATCTTGCTAATGTCGGTGGTTCCGAGAATTTCCGCCAGCTCCGCCACATTCGGCGGATTGTTACTACTCGCTGATTTCATATATTTGTTCCGTGTTCATTCCGGATGGCGGGGCATCGCGGACTCTGCCTCTTTACAGAATAAATTCTTGTATAATTTTTTACAGCAAGAAATTGAAAAAAGTGGCATTTTTCATTGTTTCATAACTGGCTGTAGTTTCGCGCTTATGCGCCCGCCCCGCTGCGAATGAAATTAACTCAGAGTCAATTGATGATTGTCGGTTCGCTGACGGGCGCGGCGGCTCACGAATTGAATAATATTCTGGGCATCCTGGGTTTACGCCTTGAGAAAATCCAGGAAGATCTTGGTGCATCCCCGCGACCCGCGCAGGATGATCCGGCAGGCGACGATGCGGCCCGGAAAGATCTCGCGGTGATGGAACGGAATCTGGAGCGGGCGGTCGCTCTGGTCGGTCATCTGCAGTGGCTCATGCGAGCCGGAGGCGATGTGGGCCGGTGCGCGGCGCCCGAAGACTTTCAGCGCGCGATACTCGACGCGATCGAGGTGCAGCAGGCAATCTACGAGCGCAAGTCCAGCCTCGAGCATCAAATATCCCTGGCGAATATTCGCCCGGTATCGCGCGGACACTTTCATCTGTTTCTGGTCGCGGCTCTGCAGCGGGTCGTTGTCGATCTCGGTCGGGGGGCGACGCTACGAGTCGTGTGGTCGCAGGAGGTCGCGGCGGAAACGGACGCCGACCGTCCCGGAGCCCTTCTGGAGATACTGGGCGAAGCGCCGGGAGTCGATTCCGGTCTCGCGCCGTCCGCGAGCCCGGGCGGTGCCGACGCTGTGCTGGAATTACTGGCCGATCAGACGGAAGCGCTTGCGGCCGGCCTGGCTCCCGATCAATTTCAGTCCGAAGATTTCAGTTATATATGCGAAAGCGAGGGCGGACCGGCGGCCGGACGCCGGGTGCGACTGAGTCTGCGGCTGCCGGGCTGAAATCAGTCGCCAGCGTGCGGCCTGCGGCCGGAGTTCAGGAGGAACCGCGCTCGGCGCGCAGCCGGGCGTTTGCGGCCTCCAGCTCCTGGATGCGGTCGAAGGCTTTGAGCAGTTCTCCGCGGCCGAGCTCCTGGACCTCTTCACGGGCTTCCATGCTTTCGCGCGCGTTGATCATTTCCTGGCGGGAGTACTCGGAAATCTTTTCGTACATTTCGATGATTTCGCCGGAGTTTGCCAGCTCTTCTTCGTTGAGCCGCAAAATGCGCTCAAGACCGCGAATGATCTCCTGCTGTTCGGCGAACTGAGCGCGCAGTTCTTCGACGCTCAGTGCGGACGCGTCAGTTCCGGGTTTGTCTTCGCCTGCCATAGTTAGTAAACCTCCACGTTCCATTTGCCCTGAGCTTTGAATTCGTCGCGCATGGCGCTCCAATCCCGGCCGTGTTTTTCCGCCATCGCCTGCATGGCTTCCTCGATTCCGGCCTCCATGCCTTTGAGACCGCAGATATACATGGCGAAATTGCCGTCTTTGATCAGCTCCCAGACGTCGTCGGCGTTGTCGCGCAGCAGATGCTGGACGTACACTTTGCTGCCGTCCGCTTGCTTGTCCTGTCGCGAACGGGCGACGTACGCGCGAAAATTCGCGTGCCGTTCCAGCTGCTGCAAATCGTCGTTCGCGTCGTTCATGTACATCAATTCGTTTTGCGTTTTCACGCCGTAGTACAGCCGGATCTGGCCCTTCCAGCCGGAGCCTTCATCATAAATATGTTTCAAAAACGAGCGAAAGGGGGCGACGCCCGTGCCCACGCCCATCAGAATCAAATTCATTGTATCGTCGAGGGGCAGCGCGAAGGCCTTGCCGACCGGCCCGGTCAGTGTTATGCGATCGCCTGGTTTGAGGTCGCAGATGTGATTGGAGGCGACGCCCTCAAAAGTCTCTTCCGGTTTATCCCAGTGCGGTTCGCGGACGCGCTTGGTGCAAAGGCTCAGGGTTTTGAAATTCCCGTCGTCGCCACGGCGGGCCGACGCGATGGAATACAGGCGCAGCTTATGCGGCTTGCCGTCTTCGCGCACCCCCGGCGCGAGCACGCCGGCGGATTGCCCCTCCACGTAGCGATAGTCGGTCCCGCTGATGTCGATGACTGTATGCATCAGGTCGTCGGGGCTGCCTTCCAGATGCAGAGCTTCGTTTTTGAGAATGGGGACTTCGCACGGGTCGCTGAGTTTGTAGGTGCGCGCGTCGGCGGGGAGCGTATGCTTGGGAATTCGATCAGGCATATGAGGCCCGATTTTGGGTTCGCCAGTTATATTAGAAAGGCTTTTTTGCGTTTCGCGCGGCGTAAGCTGGCGCCCGGTTCCAGGCTCTCGTCGCGAAACTCCGGGCGATTGGGAGCGCAATGCGCGCGGTCAAATTTCGATTGCCCCCGCGAGCGGAGCTTGATTTACCTGTCTACCGATGATCCAGGTAGAAGGACTTTGCAAGAGCTACGGAGACTTCCAGGCCCTGCAGAACGCCAGTTTCCGCATCGAAAAAAACCAGGGTATCACTGCGCTGCTCGGCCCCAACGGCGCCGGCAAGACCACGACCATGCGTTTGATGACCGGCTTTCTCGAGCCGACCGCCGGTGATATTCGAATCGACGGACGTTCCGTTCGCGAGCCCCGGGAATTGCTTGAAATCAAACGGCGGGTCGGCTATCTACCGGAGAGCTCGCCGTTGTATCCGGAGATGCTCGTGTCGGAATTCCTGGAATTCGCGGGTCGCGCGCGGGGTCTCGACGGCGAAGTTCTCGAAAGCAACGCCCGGGAAATGATCGAGAAGCTCGAGCTCGGATCGCATCTCTATTCGCCCATCGGCATTCTCTCGAAAGGCTTTCGCCAGCGCGTGGCGCTCGCGGCGACGCTGATTCACAAACCCGAACTAATCATTCTGGATGAGCCGACTTCGGGACTCGATCCCAATCAAATCGTACATATTCGTTCATTAATACGCGAGCTCGGCGAAGGCAGCACTCTCATCCTCTCCACGCATATTCTGCAAGAGGTCGAAGATATCTGTGATCGCGTGATCATCGTCAATCGCGGGCGGATCGTCGCGGATCAGGCGACCAGCGATTTACGCAGCGCCAGTCGTCAGGTACGCATTATCGCGCGCGGCCAGGACGTGCAGCGTTCGTTGAGCGGCGCCGCGGGCGTAACCCAGGTGCGGGTCCAGAGCGATATCGGAGCGCATATGGCCGGCAGCGTCCCGGAAGGCTACGGGGTGTTCGTCTGCGAACTCGGCGTCGACGAACAGCCCGAGAAATTATTCGCGCACGTGGCGAACCAGGGCTGGGAAGTGCGAGAGTTCGCGCCGATGACGCGATCGCTGGAAGAGATTTTCGCGGAGCTGACCGCGGGCTGAATCTCGCGCGACGTAAGTACTCATGATGAAATCTGAAAATCTGGTTTGGCTGGCGCTACCGGCGATGATTCTGATGAATCTGCAGGGGCTCTTGCTCTTCGACGCGCAATCCCTGGGGATGCTGTTTGTAATCGCGCTCGTCTGGGCGGGGTTTTATCTTTTCACACGCGCGTTGCACGGCCCGCTGTTTCGCCGGGAACTGCGCAATTATTTTAACACGCCCATCGGCTACGTTTTCGCGGTCGTCTGCCTGTTGTTTAATTTCGGCTTTTTCTTTCTGGGAATCGTACCCCTGGTTCCAGCTTTTTGGGACGCGCAAACGGCGTCGATTCGCGGTTATATGTCGCTCCTGCCGGCCACGTTTATTCTGTTCGTGCCCGCGGTGACCATGCGTATCTGGGCGGAAGAGCGTAAGAGCGGCACCATCGAATTATTAAGTACGCTGCCTTTACGCGAAAGGGATATGGTGCTCGCGAAATTCGCCGCGGCCTGGGCTTATGTCAGCGTGCTTGTACTCGCGTCACTGCCGCTCGCCGTTTCGGTCTACTGGATCGGCGAGAATTTCGACTGGGGCGCGATGTTTACGATGTACCTCGGTTCGATTCTGATGGCGGGCGCGTACGTGAGTCTGGGCATGGTAATCTCGTCGACGACCCGCGAACAGATCGTCGCTTTTATTCTGATCTTTATCGTGAGCGCGCTCATGTTTCTGGCGAATTACTATCTGATCCGGCAGCATATCCCGCCGTCGGCCGCCGGCTTGATCGGATTTTTTACGGTCGGTTATCACTACGATTCGTTTTCGCGCGGCACGGTCGACCTGAGCGATTTGTTTTTCTATGTGAGTTTTATCGCGCTCATGCTGGCCGTGAACGTCTGGATCCTGCGGAGGGAGCGATGAGTGAAGATCTGAAACAATCGCCGCGCGCGACTCTGGCGCAATCTTTAAAAGAGATCGCAGCCTGGTTGAATTCCAATCGGATCTTCGTGTACGCGAATCTGGTGCTGCTGTTCTTTCTGATAAACGGCGTCGCCGCCGCGTCGGGCTGTCGTTTTGATTTTACGGCGCGCCGGGTGAATTCGCTTTCGGAGAGCACCGCGCAGGTGCTGGCGAAAATGTCGGATCCGATCCTGGTCGAAGCCTATATTTCCCAGGATGTGCCCGGCGAAATTCAAAGCGGCATCGAACCGCTGCTCGGGACTTTGCGCGAAATCGATCGAGTCGGCGGCGACAAAATCAATCTGGCGATCATCGATCCCGATTCGGAAGAATCGCGCAAGCAGGCCGAAGAACGCGGAGTCCGGGGACTGCCCATCGAACAACGCAAAGACGCCGAAAGCAACGTGCGGGTGGCCTATTTCGGCGTCTTTATTCAACAGGGCGAAACCAGTGAGCTGCTCAATCTGATCGAAGGCGAATGGTTCGTGCAGGACCTGGAATATCGTTTTTTGCGGCTCTTGAAAAAACTGGGCCGCGAAGGCGACGCTCAGAGCGGCATCGCGTTTTTGCAGGCGCCGGGTCTGTCGGGCGCTACGCCCTGGCAGCAGCAACAGGATCAGAACAAGGACAATTACTACGGCTTTCGCACGGTGCTTGAAGACGAGCAGGGGCGCGTGCAGGATTTGAATCCGGCCGATCCGATTCCGGCGGGGGTGGAGACGCTTTTGATGATCGGTCTGCCGCGCTTCGAAGAGATCGAGAATTATCATATCGACCAGTTTCTAATGCGCGGCGGCAATTTGATCGTCATGGCCAAAGGCTTTGAATTTCAAATGCAGGAGCCGGACCCGCGCACGGCGCAGTTCGGGCTGGGCGGCAATACCGGCATCGGTTTCGCGGCGGTGCCCGGCGAAGACCTGCAGCGATTTAATGAATGGCTGGGTCGTTACGGGGTTGTTGTGAACGGCGAGGTGCTCTTCGAGCCGCGACAGGGCATGCCGATCTACGATCTCTTCGGTCAGTTCGTACGTCAATTTCCGTACGCCGCCTGGCCGGTGTACGCCCGCGACCTGGGCAATATCGTCAGCGATCATCCCGCGCTCGCTCCGATCGAAGAGTTGGTGTTGCCCTGGACCTCTTCGCTCGATTTACGCGAAGCGGTACAGCCGAATGTCAGCTTCGAAGTTTTAATTCGCAGCACGACGGAAGCCGTACGGCGCGACAGCGCGAGTCTTGATTACGGCCCCGTGGCTGAAGTCGGTTCGGGCGCCGGAGATTTGCGCACCGGCGAAGAGGCTCCCATGGCGGTGCTCGCCCGCGGTAAATTTCAGAGCGCCTTCAGCCAGGATACGCTGCCGGAAGGCGCGGACGCGGCCCGCTTTCGCCCGGGGCAAATCGGCGACACGTCCGCGAACCTGGTGGTGATCGGTACGCCTTATCTCGTTTCGGATTTGCTTTTGCGCAACCAGGCGGGACTGCAGGTGTTCAGTATCAATCGCGCCTTCGTATTGAATCTGCTGGAAGCGGTCCAGGGCGATACCGATTTGATAGCGGCGCGTTCGCGGGTGCCGGCGCTCGCGCGGATCTCGCCGATTTTCCCCGAAAGCCCGACCCTGCAGGCGGCCTTCGAATCGCTCTTCACTTATGTTCACGTTCTGGCGATCCCGATCATACTCGCGATTTTCGGTACCCTGCGACTGCTGCGTCGCAATCAGCGGCGCGGCCTGGAAACGGATCGGTCGGCGGCGGTTCCGGAAGTGGCGGCAAGCGCCGGGGCGTCGGAAGACTCGTGAATATGGAATAGCGCGCGATAATCTATTATTAACGATCGAGCGGCGAGATTATGCTAACTACGATTCAGGAAACACTAAAAAAATACCCCGGGGGCGCGCTCTTTGCGACGAACGCGCTGCTGGCGGTGATCCTGTTTTTTCAGTACAATCCGCTGGGTCTTTTCGCCACAGGCTACGCCGGCGCCGACCCGCTGCTGGACGCGGCGCAGGCGGATGTGGACCGCATCGAAATTCGCGACCCCGATTTTCGCGCGGGCGACGGCGTGCGGCCGGTCGTGATATTAATCCGTGGATCGGAACTGCCTCGCTCGCAGTGGAATCGGCAGCCGGAAGCCGGCGCCGTTTTCGATCGGGTGCTGCCGGAATTCGCCTGGCGGCTCCAAATCCGGCGGGGCGACGAGCTTCAGGAATTCGAAGCAGACGCGGAACGAGTCGCCGAACTCTTTGAAAATCTGGCCGACGCCCGACGACACCATTATGTCCCGCGTTCTCCGGAAAAGGATCGTGATCTCCAGATGGGCACCGACGGCGCGGGCCGCTACGAAGGTCTGAGTCTGCAGTTTCAGCTGAAGGGCGGCGAAAAACATACGCTCTACGTGGGCCGCTCGAGCCTCCGGGGGAACCAGAGCTATTTGCGGTTGGACGACGAGTCACGGGTTTTCCTGGCCGAGACGAACCTGCGCAGCGTTGCCGGGCCCGGCGAAGCCGACTATTTTCGCAACCGGCGCCTGGTCCCGGGGGGACTGGCGGCTTCGGCGATTACCGCAATCCATGCGGAGTTCAGCGGCGAGGGCGGACTGGTTTCGCTCGTGAAAGACGGCGGAGTGTGGCGCATGCAGTCGCCGCCGGTCGCAGCATCGATTCGCGAAGATCAGGTCCAGCAAATCGCCGCCGACATTGTAGAATGGAAGGCGATCGCCTTTCCGGCTACGGAGCCCGGGGCCGGCGACGGCGAGGCGAGTTTGCGCGAAGCACTGCAAGATTTCGAAACTCCGGCGGCGTTCCCCTTCGCCCTGCGCATTGAATACACCACTCCCGGAAATCTGACCGATCGCTCCGAGCTCATTTTTACCGTGCTCGGCCGCAAGAATTTCAGCAACTATCTGCTACGCACGGTTGACGGCACGCTCGCGGAGATCAGCTCGGTGTTCATCGAAGACCTGCTGGACCCGCGCGAGAAGCTGCTCGACGAACAGGGCGGCCCGGCGGTCAGCCCGCTGCTTCAATAATAAAGCCGGCGTAAATAATGCTCGCGCGCGGCTGCCCGGGGGCGTGTCTGGCCGCATGGATATCGGTTCCGCTCTTCAAAGTTTTCTTACGATCTTCGCCACAGTCCTGCTCGCTGAAATCGGCGATAAGACGCAGCTTGCGACCCTGCTCTACGCGACCGATCCCGCGACCGGGCGCTGGTTGGTCTTCGCCGCGTCGTCGCTCGCTCTGATCTGCGCGGCCGGCCTCGCGGTACTGGCCGGCGGCTGGCTGGCGGAATTCGTATCGCCGCGGGTGCTGCGGCTCATCGCCGGCGCGGCGTTTATTCTGGTAGGAATCTGGACGATTTTCAGCTGAGGTTTCGTGGTAGTTCCAGCTTATAAGTTGGGGCGACCGCCGGGCCGCGGGCTGCTATGATTCGCAGAGTACGAGCGCTGCATGTATGCGTGCGCGACGTGCGAATTTCTCAAGAGGAACGAAGAATCATGACCCCGAATTTTAAAAACGCGCGCCTGCTCGGCCTCAGCGTCGCGCTCGCTTTTTCTCTCGCGGCGCCCGCCGCGCTGTCTGCGAAGTGTTTTAGCTTCAGCGATGCGGACGGCGTTAAAGTATGCGTGGACGGCAACAACAACGCCGCGCGCAAGCGAGCCCAGGCGGCCTGCAAGAAAGCCACCGGATCGAAATGCGGAAATATCACCGGCTATTCCGGATCGTGCCAGAAAGGTTCCGGCACGCGCTGCTTCGACGGCGACGGAAACGAAGCGAAACGCCTGAAAGGATCGTAAACCCGTCCGGCACCTCTGCGGCTGTCGACCAGCGGTCGTAGAGGCGCCGGATCACTCAATATTATAGGCGAGCGCCCTTCGGCTCCTGGCTTTCTTATCCGCCGTGCGGTTTTACTCAATATTGTAAGCCAGGAGAGTAATCCCCAGCGCGATCATGACGATGCCGGCGATCTGCAGCGGTCCCAGGTGTTCTTTGAGATAGTAGACCGAAAAGAGCGAAATGATCAGGAAGCCGCCCGAGGTCATAATCGGATAAGCGATCGAGAGATTGATGCGCTTCAGGGCTACAATATAGAAGAGAACGTTCGAAGCAAAGAGAATCAGCCCGAAAACGAGATACCAGTTCGTGGCCAGGGTGAGCGCCTTATCGACGGTACTCATCGCGCCCATGTCGACGCTTTCCATGGCGGTCGCGCCGAGCTTCATCAGAATATTGGCGCTGGCGTTGAATATCAGCGCAATAACCAGAAACACGTATCCCATGCGGAACTTTATCTGAAGCGTCCCACAGGAAGTCCACTAATATAAGGCGTTTGAAAGGCGCCTCCCCTCGACCGCTCGCCCGGCTTCGAAAACCGGGCGGCAATCGTCCGCCGATCGAATCCTCAGGGAGCGGCGGCCGGGCCAGGGGGCTGCTCGTCGGCGACGGGCGCTTCGATCTGAATGCCGGGTATGCCGCGGGCCGTGCGCTCTACCAAAAGATAGGCGATGGCGATGGATCCCGTATAGATGAACATCACCGCCAGAGCCGCCACGCATTTCCGCCAGATTCCGCGATCCGCGACGGTCAAATACGCGTACCACGCGGCGATGCCGAGAAAGGCCTCGCCGATAATTACATAAACGGCGATATAAGCGGGAGCGAGAATATGCGGCGCCGCGTACCAGATCGGAATCACCCACAGGGTCGCCTCGGCGATGCCGAAGGTTACGATCGTGAGCAGCACGACCAGAACGTAGGCGCCGGCTTTACTGAGATTCTTGCGAACCCGCCAGGTCGTAAACAAAATCGCGAAGAGCGGGATACTCCACATGAGCCCCATGTATGCGCCGACCGTGCCGATAAACGGAAAGCCGGTATCCGGAAAGACCAGCGAACCGAGCACCGCCGACATGAACCAGTCCGGAAAGATTTGCAGCAAGCTCAGCGGGAATACGAAGAGCCACAGGTCCACCCAGCGTTCGTGGCCCAGGCGGCGGCCGAGGACCGGCACCGCGATATTATAAACGACCAGTAACAAAAACATCTTCCAGCCGATGGCCGGGCCGATCGGCGCGAGCAAGAAGGCGGCGGTAATCACGCCGAACCCGAGATGCAGCAGGATCGCGTGTTTTTCGGTCGAGCTCAGACTCGATTGTTTCGACTTCTTCTTTTTGTTCCCCATGCGCTTCGCACTGTCTCCCGATTCTGGATTGTAGTTTCCGCTTTCGCCGGAGCGTGTTTGCCGCGCGTCGCGCTTGAAGCTCTGCACTGAAGCCGTGCTCTGAAGGTTTGCCCTGAAACTTTTGAAAACCTGCAGAGCGGACGCTTGAGAAGCTTCGCCTGAATGCTGAAGCGTTTTGCAACGTCCATCGCACGCGGCTCTTCGCTGATCCGGGTTCGGATTCTCCGCGTTCCGGGGGATTCTACAAGCGTTTTTTATGATCGTCAGCGCCCGTTCGCAGGCAGACGGCGATGCGCGCGCCGGGATCGCCGGAGATCGCGTTTGAAATTTCCAGTCCGCAGTTCCACTGGCCCGGCCGTTGATGCAGCCACTCGTACTCGGCGGGCCACTTTCCGTTCGTGCCGATGGTCGTGGCGAGGATCATGGTGCGAATGTCGTGGCGTTCGAGATTCGCGTTGAATAAATCCCGATAGGCCAGCGTGCCGATAGCGACCCAGCCGCCGGCTTCGGCATCGTGTCGCAGAGACTCTTCGCGTAGATGCAGCGGTCGATCGCCGCCGGGCCGATTCAACAGCAAATAGACCCGACCCGGATGCGCTGGTTCTGGTTCCGGTGGTCGCGCCGACCTTTGCGCATCCTGACTGGAGTATCTATCTGCCGGTCGTCGGGCGCGAAAGGGCAGCAGTGCATTCGTACCCACGACTCCGATTCCTCCGCTGATTTCTTGCGGTGGCGCGTCGCCGTCTGGCCAGTTCGCGGGCGTTTCGCCGGAGCGCAAGGCCTGGATCGCGCGATAGGCCGCGGGCAATCCCGGTCCTTCGTAGCCGACGCTCTGCTGTTCAATCGCGAGTATCGCGGGGAGACCCAGCCCGCCGATGAGCAAGGCGATCATGACGCCGGTCCGAATTCCGCGACCGCGCCGCGCAGTCCAGGGGGAGTTGGCGCGAAGCACGGTTGCGAACGCGGCAACCAGAACGAATACCAGTCCAAACAACCCGGCAAAGGTGCCGGCCGCTCTGGATGCATCGCGCAGGACTTGCGGCGCGCTTTCGCGGGCGATTTCGTTGAGGGCGATGTGGATTTCGAAGGGAAACGGATCGCCGTAAACTTCCGCGAAGCGCAGGACCGTGACGGCGCAGTGCAGGGCGATCACCGCAAAGCAGGCGACGACGATTGCGACAGCCGGCGCTGGAAGTCGGACAGGGAAACGTATTGTAAGGCGATGGAAGCGCTGGCGAAGCTGCGCGAATACGCTTTCTGCAAGCAGATCCAGGAGCGCGAAGATGGCAACGCTGCACGCCAGCGCGGGCAGCATCAGCCGAAATTGGCGGAGCGGCACGAAGAAATAGAAAGCGCAAAAGAGCGCCGCCGGAATGAAAACAGCGACGAATACGGGCATGAGCGCGAGCAGGAACCCTATAAGATTTGCGTGACGCTTCGCACCGGCCGCCGCCCAGGCTGCGATCGTCAGGAGTATCGTGCCGGCCGCGAAGCCGTAGAGCGGCAGGCTCAGTCCCGGGTTGCTGATAAACGCCAGCCAGTCGAATTGATGAAAGGGATGTTGAAGAAAGAAGGCGCGGGGATAGTAGCCCGCGAAGATTGTATTTTCCAGGAATGTCACCGTTGCCGGGTAGAGCGGATTGCCCGTCGTCTCCCAGTTAAGCAGATAAGGCGAAGCGCCGCCCACCAGAACAGTCGCCGCCGCACATATGCGCGCGACGAAGCCTGCCGTGCTACGAGCTTCGCGTCGCCCATCGCCCGTTGGCATCACGCTCGATTGCGATTCGCGCGACGCAATCGAGCGCAGCGTGGCGACCAGCATGGCCAGCAGCAGGACGCCTGCCAGGGCCCCGACATAAACCAGACCGGTGTATTTCACCGTGAGCGCGAGGGCCGCCGGAACCGTCGCCGCAAAATTCGTCGGCGTGAGTCCCTGCCGGGCCGCCCCACGCCAGACCGCGAGCAGCAGCGCGCACAATACGAAGTCGTTGTCGGCTACCAGCAGCGAAGATTGTAAATACGGCAGGCTTAGAATGACGAGCGGGGCGCATTCCGCGATCACCGATACTGGCGAAGCTTCGCTCCGTGTTTCGCCGTCAGCCTGTGCCCGGGTATGCTCCGGTTTATTCGCGGCGAACGGCGGCCGCAGTATTTCACCCGCGCGATCGCGGTAAATATACGCCAGATCGCGGGCCGCGATATAAAGCAGCGGAGCGAATAGCAACTGGACCAGATCCGCAAAGGCCGCGCCGCGCAGGGGCAGTAGATACCAGCCGGCGAAGGCTTCCACCAGCATGGGATAATAAGTCGGCGAATAGTCGCCGTAAGCCGTGAGCACCGGAAAGATTTTGCCCGCCAGGACCCACTGCGCCGGAAAGTCCAGGTGATAGGTCAAAGCGTCCCAGCCTCCGGGAGGCGTCCGCAGATTGAGCATTGCGCCGGTAATCGTAAGCGCGAGCACCGCGAAGAACGTCAGGCGCACCGTTCGCGAATTAAGCGCGTGCGCGAAAGGCGGCGCGGCGAATTCCCGGGCTGGCACGTCGCCCGGCTTTCGCATCAGTTTCAGCAGAGCGATGGAGCCCGCGACGGCGATCGCGTGCAATGCACTGGCCGTCGCCCAGGTATATACGCCGCTTGCCAGCGCGAAGAGGTAATTGAGATACACCAGCCCGGCGGCCCAGAGCGTCGTGTGGATCACGCGTTGGCCCGAAAGCCGCGGACCGGCTGGCGCATCGCGCATTGTCTGAGGCGGCCTTTCGTCCGCTGTTGGCCCGGAGAGCCTGCTCAGATAATACGCCGGGCCGAAGAGGAGCGCGCTTTGAACCAGCGCGACGAGCCAGTCCAGGATCGCGGGGACTATCAGCGGTCGTAATCTCCGATGATAAAGTCGATTGTGTCGATGATCTCGTAACGTTGCTTGCGCAGCTCACGCACCGAATCACCGCGAAAGACTTCTATCATAAAATCGCCGAGCCAGTACACGGCGTCTTTCAGGCGCTGTCCGTGATACAGCGAAAAGCGCCAGAGTCGCGCCATGAGATATACCGAAAGCGCGCCCATCGTCGCGGAGATCCAGGTCCAGCCGGTCGTCAACCAATCCGCCGGCGCGAAGCTTTCGCTGTGCACGAATACGGCCCGTAGACCGTCGGCGAGCGGAGCGAGCGCGTAAGTCTTCACCCCGAAATACACGAGCACGCCCAGGAGCGGATAACTCAAGAGCGCGACCACGACCGCCGCGATCATGGCCTGTTCGTCGCCGTCGACCCGCGGACGTTTTTGAACTTCAATGACGAGATAACGCATAAAGCGGCCGGCGACGCGCGGCAGATAGTTAAAGACGAAACCGTAGACGATGAGCGGGCTATAGAGCAAACCCGTTAGCAGCACGCGCAGGTGATAGCCGAGTTCTGCGTAAGTGTGCTCCCGGCGAACGATCGCGTCGCGCAGGCCGAGCGATTTGATCGACTTGCGATACTGGCTCATCATCTTTTTGAGATTCGCGAGACGCTCCTGACCGCTTTCTTCTTTGTTGGCTGCCATTAAACTGTCCGCCAGAATTTTGGACAGGCGATACTGCTCGCGAATATTGCCGTAGGGCCCCATATATTTCATGGGCGAAAGCGTATACAGCGCCGTCGCGTCGTCGACGAGGTCGATGAGGTGTTTGTCGCCGATCGATATGATAATATCTTCGATCGCGTCCGCGACGCGCTGCTTGCCGCTGACCATGATCTTTTTTTCGACGGTCGCACGATCGGCTTCCGGCAGCCCGAGAAAGTCTTCGGGCATGTCGGTCAGGTCTTTGAGTTTGATCGGCCGGCCGAAGATCACGCACACCGAGCTCTGGAATTTATTGATGCGCGAATAATAGAAGCCGTACGGCACGATGCGCAAATTCAGGTCGAAATTAAATTCTTTCTCCGCCTGGATGGCGATGTACATAAACCCCAGTTTGAGTTTGTTCAGCTTGCGGCTGTCGGTCGAACGGCCCTCGACGAAGATATTTAACAGGCGCCCTTTGACCAGCAGCTCCACGGCCTCTTTCAGCGAACCCGCGTTCGAAGCCCGTCGGGCGTCTTCGCTCATGTCGGAGTTATCGTCGTGGTCCATCTTGCGCGAAATCGGAACCATCAGCATGTGATCGCGCAGTATCGGCCCCAGCAGGAACCATTTCGTGATCGTGTCTTTGGCCGCGGTGCCGACGGGATGCCGGACCACATTCAGCAGGTTAAAATAATCTAAAAAACTATTAGGGTGATTGCCCGCCAGCAGCACCGAACCGTCCGGCGGAATATTTTCCAGACCGATGGCCCGGATCTCGTTGTGCTGGGTGCGAATTACCATGCGAAAGAACGCCCGTATCAGGTAGAACAGGGGTTTCGCGTTGCGCCGTACGGATTCGATGCCGCGATAGATACGGGCTTCCGAGCGCGTTTTTTTCTGGAACAGACGCCCGATGAAAGGCAGCTTTTCGACAGGGTTCAAGTTCGTTCGTCCTCGGGCCGCGACTGCACGTCCGGCAAATCCGACGGAGCGATTCCCAGTTCTGCCAGAAGCCGGTGCAGAAAATCCCGGTCCTGCAGGCCCGGATGAGGCAGGATCAGTTCCGTCGTATTCAACTGTAGCCGATCGTAGCTTAAAATGTCCAGATCGATTTCCCGCGGGCCGTACTTAAAGCGCCGCGTTCGCCCCAGCCGCTGTTCGAGCGACTGCAAAAAGTGCAGCAAGTCGAGCGGCGTTAGATTGGTTTCAATTTCCACGATCTGGTTCAGGAAATCGGGCTGGTCTTCGAAGAGGATGGCCCGGTTTTCCAGAACCGAAGTCTTTCGCAAGATTGCAATTTCGGGATGTGCGGCGATGCCGGAGCGAGCCCCCTCAAGCTGCGTGGATCGATCGCCCAGATTCGAGCCGAGAGACAGCAGGCTACGCGCCATAAGAAGTGGTCGAAGAGCCCGGCCCGCCGGGCGAATTTTCGACGATCTGACCGGCGCTGCTCAAATTCCCCTGGGCCGCCGCCTCGCTGTGCTGAATGCGATAGTCCGGGGCTTCGATGTGCAGTTCCTGGCAGATTTCGCGCAGCCGGCTGTAGACGCGCCCGCTCGAGACTTCTTTCCAGGAGCTCATCGGTTCGTTCGAAGTCAAAATCGTAAGCAGGTTGTTTTCGTAGCGCGCGTCGATCAGATCGTAGAGCACCTGGTTGACCCACTCGGTTTCTTTATGGACTCCGAAATCGTCGATGACCAGCGCCGGCACTGTGGCCAGCTCCTGTTCGATGCGTCGCCCTTCGCCGTAAAACTCCGAGTTGGGATTAAACGAAGCGCGCAGGCGGCCGAGGATATCGCGCGAAATCTTGGCGTAGCGCACCTGCACTCGATAGAAGCGCATGAGCTCGTTTAAGAGCGCGCACGAAAGCAGGGTCTTACCGGAGCCGGTGCCGCCGTGCAGATACAGGCCGCGCGGCGTCGTCTCGCCGCCGTAGGTCCGCACGATTTCCTGCGCGAAATCCACCGCGCTGAAGATATCGTCTTCTTTCACGAGAATGTCGTTTAGAAATTTGCCGGCGTACCGCGCGGGGATATCCGAAGTGCGTTCCAGCAGGCGTAGCTTATTCAAAGCGATGCGGGCGGGTTTGCTCGGACACGGGAGCATGGTCCGGGTGGCCGGGTCATAGTACTCATAAGGCGGCCGGCCTTCGCAGCGGGTGATGCGCTTCTGGCATTCGCAGAGAATATAGCCGCCCCGATCCCCGCGCTGCATCGAGCGGTCGTACAGCACGCCGATGTCGTAACAGAGATTGCAATTCGGGGGACCTTTGCGGCCCTGGATGTCGCGGGATAGTTGGGCGGTGAAGTTGATTTCGCCGTTGTTTCCGGAGGTCGGGTTCATGGTCGTGGGTCGCAGGGATACAGTGTCGCCAGCGGGGACACTGTATGTCAACTGCAGAAGGTCGGGAGATTGCGCAAGCTCGGGCCGGCGAAACTCAATCCGCGATATCCAGCTCGTTAATCTGATAGCGCAGCCGTCCGCGTTTCATTCCCAGGAGCTCCGCTGCTCGCGCCTTATTGCCGCCGGAATGCACGAGAGCCTCCTGAATCAGGTGCCGGGAGTATTCCTTCACTCGATCGTCAAAACTCTGCTGCATTTCGCCATGCGCGGCCGCAAAATTCTCAACCGGTCGTCCGGCGGCGAAGCGCGTATCGGGAGTCCCGCCGATTTTTCGCAGCTTCGTCATGGCCTGCTTTCTGGAACGCGCCGATTGCAGCAAATGCGGCGGCAGGTCTTTCAGATCCAGACGGCCGGGGTCGCCGACCGCCAGGGCCTGCACGAGTACGTTTTCCAGTTCGCGAATATTGCCGGGCCAGTGGTAACTGACGAGCGCGTCGATCGCCGCGGGATTCGCTTCCCCGTTCGGCATTCCGTTCTGATCGCAAATCCGCTCTTTAAAATACTTCACAAGCACGAGAATATCCGCCGGTCGTTCGCGCAGCGCGGGGACGTGAATCTGGAATACATTGATCCGATAGTACAGGTCTTCGCGAAACTCGCCTTTCTGGACCATCGAAGCCAGATCGCGGTTTGTCGCGAAAACGAAACGACAACGCGCCTGCCTGGTTTTGTCGCTGCCTACAGGACAATAGGCTCTTTCCTGTAGAAGCCGCAACATTTTGGCCTGCATTTCCAGGGGCATCTCGCCGATTTCGTCGAAAAATAGAGTACCGCCGTGGGCTTCCGCCAGTCGACCGGAGCGACCGGTGGCGGCGTCGGTGAACGCGCCGCGGACGTGTCCGAAAATCTCGGACTCCCACAATGATTCGGCGATCGCCGCGCAGTTCACGTCGACAAAAGGCGCTTCATGATCCGTTCCCGCGTGATGAATCAGCCGCGCGATCAATTCTTTCCCGGTTCCGGTTTCACCCGTTACGAGCACGGGTTGATCGAAGCCCGCGAAGCGGTCGGCCTGAGCGATAATATCGCGCATCGCCGAGCTTGCATAGAGAATACGGCGGTCGCCGGCGTCGCGCTGTCGCGCCTCGTCGCGACCCAGGCTCTGAATCGTGTGTTCGACTTCTTCTATATGTTCGCTGTATTCGTAGAATCGATGCTTGGCGTCCCTCAGCAAACGCATCATACGGGTGAAGCTGCGCGAAATAAAGACAAGATCGTCTTCCGACCGGGTTTGATCTTCTTCGCGTCCGATGCCCGCTTCCTGCAAGCGGCCCAGCAGCTGTTGGAGAGGCGCGGTGACCGTGGCGCGAAAGAAGAGCGGGAAGACGATGAGCATGAACGCGATGGTCAGTATGACCGCCCAGGCGTAATCGCTCGCCAGGTCATGAATGAAATGGCGATAAGCCTGGTAGTCGTAGCCGACTTCGTACGTCGCATCTGCATCGCCTCGTGGAATGACGGAGCCCCGCTCCTGGAAGGTCACGAACATACGATCATCCAGCTGTCGGTAGCGGCGGTGTCCTGTCGTCGGAATAGCCTGCGCCTGCAAATAATTCAGATTCTTTTCGCGGGCGTACAGAAGCCTGGAGTCGCCGTTCGTTTGCAGTCGGGCGATGTACTGAACCGCGCCCGGATTCAGATCTCCGGGGGCGTTCGCCGGTCCGGCGATCGGCTGGCCCGCTAAGTGCAGCGTGAGGGTCTGGAAAGTATCTTCGTTTCGCGATCTGTCGTAGGCCGCGTCGGCGGCGCTGACCTGCAACACTCCCAGGCCGGATAGAATCGTCACGAGAGTGATCAAACTGATGCCGACCAGTTTCGCGATAAAACTGGAAGGTTCGCTGGATAGATTCAAATAAAACAGGGCGTACAGGAAATAGAGGACCACGAGCGAAAAATTCATCAGCATCTCGGTGGTGTCCGGCCCGGCGGCCAGCAGTTCCGCTCTTTGTAATATCAGAAAGATGGTCAGCCCCAGCTCGATCAGAGTGAGTCCCAAAAACACCATGGCGGCCTGGTAGTCCCCTTCGCGGCGGATGAATTGCCGCAACAGCACGACGATGCTCCAGATCAAAATTATGAATAGAACGATCGGCAAACTGGTGGAAACGAAAGGCGAGCCAAAGGTCTGGTTCTCGGGATAGAATACGCTGGAAAGCCCGGCGCGAATCAGGTATTCGATCCAGGCCGCGCCGACCAGCGCCACGCTGACCCAGAAGACCAGACGTTCCTCGCGCGGAAACGAATTGCGGGGGATATGATACACGAAGCGTATCTTGAACACCGCGGAGAAGATTCCCGTGGCGACCAGATACCAGCCCCATCGTCCGACGGGATCCAGCATCGAATAGGCGAAAAGATGTCCGAAATGGAATACGGATACGGTAAAGAAATATCCCGCCAGTAAATAGGTTCGTAGCGTCTTTCTGCTAAGGCTTAGTAGATATATGCTAATGACCAGCGTGAGAAACGCGGGCGCCATCCGTCCGGTCGAGTTTACCGTGAAAAACATCGAGTCCATCGCGCCTAGCGGTATTCTAACAGTGAATTGCGCCAGATGATTTCATGCTTTGCCGGCAATTTTTTAAAATCTGCCGGCAGTTTTTTGAATCCTGCCGGCAGATTTTTGCCGCTGCAGGCTGTTCGCGCCGGGTCCGCCAATAGCAGTTCTTCACTACAGCCGCGCAAATAAACCCGCCAATCCCCCGTTCGAGTTCATTGTGTAATCTCCCCCGGCTTTGTCTTCGGACGCGCTTCGCCGTCGCTCGTGCCTGGCATGCGAATTGCTCTGTAAGCTTTTTGTTAAGATTCGCTCGGTTGTAGTTAGTGTTCGCAGCTCGTCCTCGTGCCGGGCGGGCCTGGCGAATTCCTGGCAATATCAAAATATAAAGGAGCTCCGCACAAAGGAGGCAAAAATCATGCGAAAGTCAATCATCGCTGCAATCGCGGTTGTCGCCGTATTGATCTTAATACTCTATATAGCGCTTCGGTCGCCGACTTCCGATTTTCTTCCCGGTGCGGATAACGGCATCTCGATCGTCGATAACGATGTATCGCGCTTTCCATCCGGAGGTTTCGATGCGCGCGCGCTGCTGACGAGCTATGATCCCGAGATTCAGCTGGAGCGTTATGTACAGTACGCCCGCTATCCCGACTTCAGCCGGCCGTTGACCAGAGGGCACGGGGATCTACTCGATCCTTATAGCGCCGTCAGAGCGCCGCTGCCGCTCACGCAACTTCGCTGCTTAGAGGGCGAAGCGGGCAAGCGATGCGATCCGGAGAACCAGGCCTTCGCTCTGGATTGCAAGCTGCAGCCCGAAAGCATGATGGCCATTCAGAAGCGCGACTTCGCTTTCACGGCCAGCTGCGTTGACCCGCAGACCGGCGAATACCTCGATCTATCCCGTTTCGAAGCGAAGGTCGTTTTAGAAACGGAAAAGGGACTCAAAAAGATTTCTCGGCCCGGGCCGATTCACTTCGCAGACGATGGATCGAATGGCGACGCAAAGGCCGGCGACGGCGTGTACCGAATCGTCGTGCGTCTGGGGCCGAAAGACTGGGGCTGGATGACGTTGACCCTCGAGGGGGATTATCGCGGAGCACGCGTATCCACTTTCATGTCGGAGTGGTTCAGCACGCCGCACGCCGTCGCGGAGTTCGCAGAACCCATTCAGGCGGTCATTCAGGACGGCAACCTGGTTTTGCAGGTTCCCGTGCAGGTAAGCAAAGCCGGCTATTTTGAATTAGACGCAAACCTGATCGAACAGGCCGACGAACAGCGCCCCGTGGCTCGCGCCTACGCGAACGGGGAACTCAAAGCCGGGCGAAATATCGTCGAGTTCATCTTCTGGGGTAAGATCCTGCGAGATCGCGATATCGACGGTCCCTACGTCGTTAAGAACCTGCGCGGCCGGCGCAACAATGAGATGGTCACGCCCGCCGACCTGGCGCGCGCGGTGAAGCAGGGGAAACTCGTCAAGCCGCGCCTGGCAGTGAGAACTCAGCCGGGGTTTGAATACATGAAAAACGGACCTGAGTTTATTACCGACGCCTTCGCCGCGGCGCAGTTCTCGGATCGCGAGTGGGACTCTCCGGAAAAGCGCGAACGAATCGCTTCGCTGGAACGCGCCGTAAGGGATCCAGGGAATAACTGAACTGATGTTTGATTGCATCGTTAGAATAAACCAAAATTAAGTTAAAGGAGTCGAAAATGCGACTGAAATCGAGAACCAGAAGATCCCTGGGAGTTATGGCCTTCATGGCCGCGGCTTTCATCATCAGCGCGAGTGGGCTGCAGGCGCAGACGTTCAACCTCTTCGTGCATGGCCTGTCCAACCAGAGCCACTGCGCTCCGATCAACCATACGAGCGACGCACAGAACGATGTGAACGGCTATTGGGCGGGAATCAATATGACTGGAGTACCCAATCTCCGCTATGTCGGATTCGCTCCGAATGCGTCCGGCGGAGCTTTCTCCTGGGATCCCTGCGGCGCGCAGGATCAATTGAATCGAGCCCTGAATACCTTTTGTAGAAAATTCAACGGGCACAGCTGCCGGATTTACACTCACTCGACGGGCGGCCTCGTCGCGGCCAGGTTCCTGGAGTATTTGCAGAGCGCGGCCATCGCTCATCACTTCGATATCCAGTACGTCCGCCTCATGGCGAACGCGTCCGGGGGGGCGGAACTGGCGAGCGTGGCACACCAAATCCAGTTTATTCCGTGGGCGGTCGGTCCGAACGCGGTCCGGGATTCGGTTCGCATCGGACCCGCGCGAAACACTTTTAATCACAATCGCACCGCCGGGGAAACGATCTGGCTGACCTCCGGCGAAGGGCGGGCGTGGTATTGGTCTATTACGCGTCCTTTCCTGCGCGGCACGAACGATTCGGTGCTTTCGAATCATACGCTCTGCGGAGTGAACGTCGTGCACAGCTATCGCAGATGCCCCATCGGCAACGGCCCTGTCCAGAAGAGTCTGCCGTATACCAGCTACGACAATCGTTGGGATAACCACAGAACTTCCAGCGCTTCGAACGGCTATCGGCATATGGACCATTCGGCGTCCCGGGCGCAGTTCTGAGCAGCGCTAAAGACAAATGATTCGCGGCGATCTCCAGGGAGAAACGCCCCCGGAGATCGCATCCCGCGACTGCGCTTCGTAAACGAAATCGAAGCCAGTCGAAAATGCAAAGTGATTCAAACAGGAAGCTAAGATCATGAACAGAAAAAGTAAATTACTGCGATTCGCGGTGTTCGTCGGGATGCTCTCGACTCCCCTGGGAGCCCTGATGGCTCAGGGAAACCCGGTGCCTCACAACCAAATTCAACCCTGGGGCACGTACGTCAGCCCGGTGGTGCGCAACGTTCTGCCGCGCATCTATTTCTACGACGGCTGCACGCCCTATCCGGCGGTCGCCCCGAACGGGGACTACAACAACGGCCTGCACCCCTCGGGAACTCCGGGCGGGAATTGCAGGAATATGCATTTCGCGATGCTCTATGTTCGCCATGAACAAATGAATGCCCAGCAGCGCCAGAAGTACTACCCCTCGACATCGGTCATCATGTACGCGATGTACGCGCCGAAGGATCACTCCTATTTTATGATCGGCGGGCATCGCCACGAGTGGGAGTACATCGCGGTTTTTCTGGATGCCGGCAATACTCCGGTTCGGGCTGGCTTTTCCGCGCACGGCGGAGCCTCGCATGTGAATTACAGCGATCGCAACTACTGGCAGGCGACACATCCGAATGCGATCTATCGCAATGTGGATCCGGTTCATAACCATTCGTTTTACAAACGGAATATCTACAGCACGCCGCACGGCGTACTCATCTCCACTCTGGCGGACTGGAACCGGCTGAGTCCCACAGTCCAGTCGTCTCTCAACAGCCACTGGGTGCCCGGTCACGGACCCCGCGCGGTCTTTCCCATGGGCGATACGATCCAGGGGAACACCTTCTGGGAGAATATCGATAAGGCCTGGCAATGACGGATTTTAAGAATTGGACACTCCCCAAAGCTCTGGCCGCCATCGCGGCGGCCGGAGTGCTTTTTGGCGCGGGTTTCGCAGGCGGCATGCTCGCGTCGAGCGATCGCGTTTCGAATTCGTTTCGTGCGTCCGGCGCATTCGTTGAAGGTCCGGGCGTCGCGTCGGAGATCGACTACGGTTTCAGTCCCGGCGAAGAATGGCTGGCGGAACTTACGCAACACCTGTCAGAACCGTGTGCGGGCGATGATGCGAAGCGGGCGGCTCTGGCCGAAGACCTCGCCGCCGTGCCCGCGATCGCGCGGCTGGGCGCTTCGAATATCTTTCGTGTGATTCGCGACAGTCTGGCGAACGGCGAGTCGCGCGATCCCCGGCTCGGCCGTTACGCCGCCGCGCTGATGATGGTCCTGGAGCAATCGCCGCAGGAAGTCCGGACCATGGTCGGCGAATTCGAAGGCCTCCCGGAGAAAGCCCCCGAACGGGGGTTTCTGCTCTCCACGTTCCGCGGACTCAAGGACGGGCAGACGATTGTGGCTGGAATCGCCGAGCGCGCGGCGCGCAAGGGAGCGGGGCGCGAGAATCTTGATCTGTTGATCGCGTCGGCGGAATCCGGAGAACCCTCGATCGCCGTCAGCGCCGCTTTAAACGAAATCGTTCGTTTCTCGGGAAGCGACGAAGAGGTGCTCGGGGTGGTGCGACGCGTATCGCAGTACAAATTAAGCGGCCAGGCGCGGGAGGCTGCCCGGGAGAAATTGAGCGCGATGCTGGAGTTTCATCCCGACGAAGCTCTGAGGACCGAAGCCTTTCAGCACGCGTTGAATCTGAGCGCGCCCGCACAGCGGCATGCGCTTGTGACTCGGAGCCTGCGCGGCGGCGCGAACACCAGGCAGGCGATATTCGCGGTCAGCGCCGGCGCCGTGGGCGGCGACGCGGAGATCCGCGGCCTGCTGATGAATATCGCGCGCAATCAAAATCATCCCGGTCGCGCGGCGGCTATCGAGGCTCTGATGCATCGCTTTTCGCTCAAGCAGGATGAATACCGGTTCCTGAACGATGTCGTGCGCAGCGCCGCGGCGACCCGGCGCAATCAGTTCGGCGGAGGCGGATCATGAAACGCCAGACCCGCTACCTGCTGGGCGGCGCAGCGACGGCGGTTGCGGCCTTGTTGGCTGTGACCGTTTTGCTGCTGCGAAACGATACTGTGCCTGGCCAGGCCTCCGGTCATCTCGCGCTGGAACAGGATATCAGGGATCGGCAGTTTTCGGCGGGCCAGGAAAGCGGAACGGCCGCCTTCGGGCCGGGCAGCGGCCAGGATTGGTCGGACCCGGACACTGCGGAACAACGGCTCGAACAGTACATCGCTTACGCGAAATATCCCGACTACAGCCGGCCTCTGCGACCCGGAGATACGGATTTGCAGGATCCCTATCGTCCTGCAGGCACGAAGCGGCCCCTGTTCCCGGCGAAGTGCGACGAAAGCGAAGACTGTCTTAGAGCCTTTGAGAACTGGGACTACCACTGCACTCTGATTCCCGAAAGCGTTATGGCGATTCGTCAGCAGGACTTCGGCGTCAGCGCTGAATGTCGCAATGAGCGAACGGGGGAGTCGGTCGATCTCTCAGGCTTCAAGCTCAACGTAATATTAGAGCGAAATACGAACGAAGGCACCAGAGATATTCGCCGGCCGGGGCCGATCTTCTTCGCCGACGACGGCACGAACGGCGATCTCAGGGCCGGCGACGGGATCTATCGGATTGTCGTCCGTCTTGGTCCGGACGATTGGGGCTGGATGCGCCTCAACATGGAAGGCGAGGTGGACGGGATCCCCACGGAAAGCTCCGACGCCATGTGGTTCAGCACGCCGCATCGCGTCGCTGAATTCCAGGCGGGAGTGTTCGACTCCGAGCGCCAGGGGAATCTCATCGTGGAGGTTCCGGTACAAATCTACAAGGCCGGTTATTACCAATTCGACGCCAATCTACTGCAGGTGGGCGAAGACCGCTGGCCGATCGCGAATACGTACGTGAACCTTCAGCTGAGCGCCGGCCGGCACGTCGTCAAATTCGAATTCTTCGGTAAAGTCATCCGGGATCGCGGTCTGGACGGTCCGTACATCGTGACCATGATTCGCGGGCGGCGCAACAATACCCCTGTGACACCGCACGATCTGCGCTCGGCGTTGTTGGAGAATCGTCTACCGAAACCCCGCCCCGAAGTCGCGACTCAACCCAGATTCGAGTATATACCCATCGCACCGGATTACGAAACGGGTTTTTATCATCACGGCGATTTCTCGGACGCGGAATGGGTTTCCGAAAAGAAGTCCGAACGAATCAGAATGCTGAAGCGAAACATCGCGGAGGCCAGTGACGCTTTATAAGTACAAGAACGTGCGGATAGAGAACAAAGAATACGATGAGGAGTTTAGAAATGAAAAAACAGCGAAGCCTGCGAATGATATTCGCGGGGATAATCATGGCGGGAGCTTTCCTGACCGGATCCGGCGCATTGCATGCCGCCACATACGATCTGTTCGTGCATGGCCTGTCGACCCAGGACCACTGTCAAGCAGGGCAGCCCAATTCAACGTCCTCTTATACACAGGACGTCAACAATTACTGGGAAGGAACCGCGAAGCCGGGGCCTTATACGCGCTTTATCGGCTTTAACAAGAACGCTTCGCGCGGGGCCTTTTCCTGGGATCAATGTGGAGCGCAGACGATGCTCTTGATCGGGCTGGAAATTTTTTGTCGCAACGGGCACGCCTGTCGGATTTATACGCATTCCACGGGGGGACTCGTCGCGGCGGACATGATGGCGTATTTGCAGACCTCCGGCCTCGGCAGTCGCTACAATATCATTCACATTCGATTGATGGCCAATGCTTCGGGAGGCGCGGAACTTGCCACCGACGCGCCGCGAGTACACACCGCCGCCGTAGCCTTTAAGATTTTGAATCCGCTTTGGGCGTGGGCGATCGATAAATACGTCCTGCCATGGACGACGAATACGGAAGTGATGCGGTCCGTGCGCATCAATCCGGCCCGACAGGAATTCAATCATAACATGACCGCCGGTCGTCGGCTCTATATTACCATGGGCCACAACCAGTGGGGGTACTACGGTTTTACCCAGCCCTTTCTGCGCGGCAGAAACGACTCCACGTTGTCGAATCATACCTTATGCGGAGTTCGCAATGTAGCGTCCCTGACTTATTGTACGGGCGGGAATGCCAATGTGGCGGACTACCACCACCCGAATACGACCTACCGAAAATGGGACAATTACTACGCGATCAATATGGCGATCAACGCCAACCACTATCACGGCCAGTCCAAAACGGAATGGCAGAACTGAGGAGTGGATTCTCCAGGGCCGGGGGGATCCGGCCCAGTTGAGTTGCTGAGATGCCGCACCGGCACATTCGCCGGCCCGCGGCATCTCAGTGCGGGCCGTTCACTCTATATATGAAGAAATTGCCTCGAACCCCGTGGGCTGTCCGCCCGGACGTCGCCTCCCACCAGAAATTATGTCTCATAACTGACCTTTTCGCGGTTTTCCCGCCGGATTCGAAAAACCTGACTGCGGGCGCTCCGCCCCCCGAAAAACGCTTCTATAGAAAATGTGGCGGGCTACAATACTCCGTGTTTTTTTCATTAAATCAACAAACGGAGGCGCAGTTTTTTGCCCGCGTCTGTTGATTCTGGACTCGAATACACCGATAGGAAATGTGAAATCGGGTGAATTGTGCCCGGTTTCGAAAATACGGCTCGTTTCACCGGATGCCGACGGCATCGGGCGGAAATCGGACCGAAATACAACCTCTGAATAGAAGGTGCGAACAATGAAACAACTACTGTTCCTATTTATCAGCCTCGCGATCGCGGCTCCGCTGGCGGCGCAGGGCGGGGGCCAGGGCGGTCAGGGCGGCAACCAGCCGAACTACACCAACCCGGCGAACCCGACTCCTTTTGAGGCGACTCCCGGCGAACTGGTTTCCGAAGAAGTGGATATCAGCGCGCTGACCGACGAAGAAAAGCAGATTCGCGACCGGAACCTCCGCGCGGAGGAACTCTGGAAAAACGCGGACTACCGCGATTATAACAAGGCGTTCTCCGAGCTGCATCAGCTTTCGCGCGCTTTCGCGAACAACAAATATCGTCTGGCTCTGTCGGCTTACCAGTCCGGCGTAAACACCATCATCAAAATGCGCGACGAAGTGGAACTTTTCCGCAAGCAGAGCGCTGAAGCCAAATACCTGAACGAAAAATGGTACTGGCAGATCATCGACCGCAAGGCGCGCGAAGAGCGGCAGATCAACCGCAAGAAGCGCACCGCCAAGCTGGAATCGGTTACTTATTTCACCCGTGCGATCAACCACATGGATGAAATCAAGAACCCCGACCTGCGCGAAAAGCCGGCCTTCAAGCGCCTACTGTCCGCGGTCTTCCGCAACTGGGTGATGTATCAGTTCGACCTGGGCAACCTGCCGCAGTGTATCCCGATCCTCGAACTCTACATCGAAATCGATACGAACGAGAAAGAGTATCCCGCGCACAAATATCTGGCGCAGTGCTACGCTTTCCAGGAGCAGATGATCAAGAAGTATAACGTCGGCACTGAAGACCAGATGTTCCGCTTCCGCTACAAAAAGAACGTGCACCTGCTGCGCGCCGCGGAGCTGAAATACGGTAAAGAGTCCGCGGAATACAAGCACGTCGTGAACCTTGTGAATCGCGACGAGATTATCTCCGTGCAACCCTGACGGATTATCGATTGTAAATTAACAATCACCCTTATTCAGAGGTGAACGAAAACCCGCCCTTGCGCGCCGTTCGGCGCCGTGGGGCGGGTTTTTTTATTGCAACGCGGGGCAGCGCGGGAGCGGAATCGGTGGTTCGCGGCCGGTGCGTCCGGGAATCATTTGCGCCGGAGCTTATTCGCGAATCCGATCGACTCCGCGACGGACGACAGCACCAGCAAGACCGGCGGCGGATCGCTGAGATAAGCGTGTATTGGATCTCCGGATTCCACCGGGGCCGGGTTCACGGGTAGAACCTCCAGAGGCCAGCCGTGTTTCTGGAACATTTGCACGAGCGGCTGCTTCATCATCGCCATCCAGTGCGTGGCCTGCGAGCGCTCCGCATGTTCCTGCACAAGATCCATCAGGGTCGTGAAGAATAGATACACGGCCCCCGAGCCGCGGGTCGCCGCCGTCTTGCCGATCTCGATGATCGATTCGCGAGCGACGCCCGGCGGGAAATGGTCCTCGAGTTTTTCGTCGTAGTACCGGTCGATTTGCAGTCCTTCGCCGCCCGACAATATCGCGGTTACTCCCAGGATTCGCTCCCCGCGCTTCACCACGTAGGTCGTGGAACCGTCCGGCAACACGTCGTCGCTGCGCGCCGATCCGTATATCCCGTAGGCTTCGCGCACGAAGGCTTCCGCCCGGGCGATCTCCGCCGGGGACCGCGGAACGCTGATGTGCACGGCGCGGTCTTTCAGCTGTTCTTCCCTGCGAGCGATGCCGGCCCCACGCTCAATTGTCCGAGAAGGCCGCCAGGGACATCAGAGTTTCCGGAAAGAAACTGAAGCGCGAAAACAGATACTCTTCGCCGCTGATCGCCTCGGGTTCTTCGGGGTCGCCGGACTTGCGGATGAAGCCTTCCAGAATGATCTCGTTTTCGTCGCTGGGTATGAGGCGAGCCCGAATCAGGGTATACAGCACTTCAATGCCGTTGCCGCTCGCGCGGTAGATCGTGATCAGGTCGTGATCGCAGGCGATGTGAACCGGATACTGGCATTCACCGTTTAAGAGAAGTCGTCCTTTCATCTGGCTTGATTCGCGACCGACGATCTGGCTGTTCGACGGCCTTCGATAATTGACGGGAAGTTGTTTCGCAAAGTCAAGTAGTTAAAAATAATCAAGATGAGTTTTGCGTTGGTTTTCTATTTTCTCTTTTGCGAAACTGATGAAAATATCGCCGGCTTCGGCGAGTGCGCAACTATGTGAAAGCCCGTCGCGATTCGTTGAATATTTCGAATGGTGCGGCCATAAAAAATCGCGGCCGTCCGGCGGGCCGCTGAATTCTCTGGACCGCGGATCCAGGGTACGCGCGATCTGAGTGCATGCGGTTTCGTTTGCGCCAGGCTTATACGAATCTCCTCCGGCGACTTTCCGACCGGAAACGATGGCCGCGTTCCTTCTGGCATCCCGTGTACCGGGTCTCAGCCGGATCGGACGAACGCCTGCGAACGCAATTCAAGCACGCTTCGGGCACGATCCAGAAGCTGATCTTCGCCATCCTGGGAGCCTGCGTCTTTTGCATTATGACGCTCGGCAAATCCGACATCGAGCTTCTGACCAATGAGGCCGAAATCGCCGTACCTTTCACCGGCGTGAAAATAGATTACGCCGGTTTCCTGTTGTTCGCGCCGCTGGCTTTGATTGTGCTGAACGCGTATCTGCAGCTTTTTATTGAACGCTGGTTTCGCTGCCGGCTTGTTTTGCAGGAAGACAGCGCCGCGCATTTCTTTAATATGCGTACGCCGATCGCGGTCTTTCTCACGCACTTTCTCTTTTACTGGATCGTTCCGTTCGCGCTGCTCGCGTTTATGATCAAGGCCCTGCCGCATCCGCGGTCGGCCGTCGTGATCTGGTTGGGCAGCGCCGGCATATTGATGAACCTCGGGCTGATGATCCGCCGCGCGCTTGGCCGCCGTCGAGGCGCCCGCACTCTGGTCTACTGGTCCCTGGCTCTGGTGTTCGTGTACGTGGCGGCGGCGACCCTGCGGGGGCCGGCGCCCTGGCCCATGCGGCGGGTGATCCAGCTCTACCAGGCGGATCTGGCGGGCCGCGAGATTCATGGTTTTCGCCTGGCCCGCGCGGATATGCGTTCGGTGAAATTGAGCGAAGCCGATCTGCGCTGTTCGAGCCTGGCCCGCGCGAATTTGATTCGCGGCGATTTGCGGCGGGCGAATCTGTATCGTGCGAATTTCGCGGGAGCGATTCTGCTTTCGGCGAATCTGCAGGGGGCGCGTCTCTTAAAGGCGAATTTTTTTCGGGCCAATCTGGGTTCCGCGGATCTGAGCGGCGCCGGGGTCAGCGATCCGATAGCCGCGGCCGATCGTAACCTCGCGCATCTGACAAACTGGCTTGACGATACTCTGACGCTGATGGACGAACCGCGGCCCGTGCTCGACAGTACGGCATGTGATGTCGCGTGGGATCGCGCGGCCGAAACGGACGAAATCGGTTCGCGCACACCGATTGTACGCGAGCATCCCGGTTTGCTGGAGCGCGAAGACATCGTACGCTTTATGTTCGCCCCCGATCGCTTTATCTATGGTTTCTTCGTCGAGGCCAATTTGCGCGGCGCGAATATGCGCGACGGTAAATTCGAAATGTCCGATTTTAGCGGGGCGGATTTGAGCGCGGCCGAGCTGCGCGGATCCGATTTGAGGCATTCGTTGTTCGGCGACGCTCTTTTGCGCGAAAGCGATTTACGCGGGGCGAATCTGAGCGGCGCAATATTGCGCCAGGCGGATCTTTCGGGAGCCGATCTACAGGGCGCGGATTTGAGCGACGCGTTTTTGGGCGGCGCCGATTTGACCTCCGCGGATTTGCGTGGAGTGCGCGGCCTTACACGACAGCAGCTGGCCCGGGCGGCCTATCTGGAGGGGGCGCTATTCGATCCGCAGGTCGATCGGCCGCTTCAAGGGCTTGAGGAATAGCCGGGTTGCAATTGATCGATATAAAAATGTTTCGCTATGAGCAAGCGAATACATTTTCATGCGGCCTGTCTTAAGTTTATTTTGGCGGGCATTTGTGAAGTATTATAATCTGGCGCCTTTAATCGGAAACGCGGCCTGCAGGATATTCCTTTCGATTTTGTGTTTTGAACTAATTTTAAATTATCACAACTTTTTTTGATATTCGGCGCGGCGCTTTCCAAAAGAGGCGTGCAGCATTCAGCAGATGTTCGTCTATAACGTCGTCATGTGCGACCGAATCCGCAGCGTAACAATCTTTCGAGAGTCGTCCGTCGGTATTGTTGCGCACCATCATTTTGTTGGGATTCTATTCCTCTTTGTCGCTCTGGGCACGCCGCTCTTCGGTGATGTCGTAGTATTGAAAGACGGCAACCGCATAGACAACGTCAAAGTGATCTACCAGGCCGGACGGGTGAACGTCGTACGTCGGGACGGCGGTATCCAGAGTTTCGAGACCTCCGCTGTTGATTCAGTCGTTCGCGTTCCCGTTCGCTGGGATCCGGGTTTGAGCGAAGCGGAATTCGCCCGGCGCATGTCCGCGCGCATCGACGAAGTGGTGACCCGCATTCAGGCGGAGGAAGAACACCGCTTGCGACAGCATCGCGCGCATCTGCTCGGAGCGGGACTGCGCGCCGCGGTCTGGCCCGGTTGGTCCAAAATGGAGCGCGGGGATTTCTGGTACGGCGCGGGGGTCGCCGCGGCGGCTCTGATGGGCGTCGCGGCGGTCGCGATCAGTCAGGCGCGCTACGCCGAAGCCCAGTCTCATTATGATGATTTGACGCTTCCTCTAATCAATTTCGCTTTGTTCTCTAATAGCCCGACTCCTCTCGACGCCTATATTCCGTTAAACCTCGTCGAATTTCAGCAGCGGCGTCGGCGTCTCAACAGTCAGGCGCAGCGACTCGATCTGGCGATCGGCGTTACGGCCTTGCTCTGGCTGGTGAATTTGACCGAGGCATTGATCCACGCGAATCTGAACTACGTTTTCGTGTCCGGAATTCGGCCGGCGAATCACCAGCCTTCGCTGAGCGCGACTATGCGACGCGGCGCCGGCGACGGTCTGGAAATCAGAATCACAGGTCGGTTTTGAATGTGCGGCGGTCGTCGAATGATCTGCGCAACTCTGGTTTTTTCTCTGGCGTCGTCGTCCGCCGGTCTCGACGCCGATACAGTGGAGTTTGTCGACGGAAATCGCGCCGAAAACGTGCGTGTGCTCTTGTACGGCGGTCGCGTGAATTTGATCTTCGAAGGCGGCGCCATTCAGGTCTATCGCGAAGAGCAGATCGAACGGATTGCGAACTCGCCCGTGAGCTGGACTACGGGAATGGACGAAGCGCATTTCGAACGCGAAGCGCGCCTGCGGATCTTTAAGCTGCAGTCGGAGATTCGCGAGCGGGAACGGGCGCGAATCGAGCGCGAAGCGGCGGAACGCAGATATGGGCTTTATCTGTCGCTGGCGTTTCCCGGACTGGGACAGTTCGCACGGGGTTCGCTGATTCGCGGTTCGATCTACGGCGGCCTGGCCATTGGGCTTGGCGGCGCGATTGTTAATGCGAACGAGCAACGTCAAGAAGCATTGCTTGCTTATGAAGACGTAGGGTTGCCGCTCCTGAATGTTTACGTTAATGCGCGGAACGGGGGATTTTTTACCTACGTTGTTCAGAATGTTTATTTCCGCGAGCGATTCGCCGCGTTTCGGGAGGCGCGCGACACTTACGAACGGCTGTGGCTCGGTCTCATTTTGCTGTGGGCCTGGAACGCGGTGGACGCCTATTTTTTTCAGAGCCCCCAGGAGTATCGCCCGGAAGCAGTGTCTCAGGGTTCTATTGCTGCGGATTTGCGAAAGGGCTGGCCCGAATTTTCACTTTCGCGAGAACGCGCGGTGCTTCGCTGGAGCTTCGCGCTATGAAAGCGACCCACCGCGCTGGTTTCGTATTCGCGGGTCTATGCCTGGCGTTCGGCCTATCCTGTCTGGACTCGTCGCCCACGAATCGGCTCGATACAGGTCGCGATCCTGGCGGCTATCTTTTCCTGTTTCGACTGCTGGATAATCTGGTTTCGCTCAGCGGTCCGGAGACAATTGGAATTTCGTTTCGCCAGTTGTCGGCGGTGGCTCCGGGCGTTTTTTCGAGCGGTCAGGCGTCCGTTGTCTATGGCGATCGGGTCTTTCTCATCGGCGCCGGCGGCGGGAATCGCGCGTATTCTTCGACGGACGGCGTAGTGTGGACCTTGCTCGGAGAGAATCTCTTTCCCGCTAACGGTCGGTTTTTCTCAAGCGCGCTCGCCTTTAACGGCCGCATCTATCTACTCGGCGGATACGACGCCTCGGGTCCCGGAGGGTCGTTGAGCGTGGTGCCCGCAAATCAGTCCGTGTGGCACAGCGTCGATGGAGCGAGCTGGACGAACGCGGCGCCTGGTTGCTTGAATTGCCCCGGGGCGGGCCTGGGTTTCGTATTCCAATCCCAGTTGCGGTTTCTGGATTCGGACGGTGCTACCATCTTCTCTTCACCCGATGGAGTCACCTGGACTGCGACCCCGACGAATGTGTCCATGGCGCCCCGGCTCGTGCTGATTTTTTTGGGCGAAGTTTACGCTTTCGAGAACAGCGGGGCGGCCTGGTCTTCTTCGGACGGTACGACCTGGAGCCGTCGTTCCTTCACGACCGGACCGCCCAGTCTGGCGAAATACTTTGCGCACGGAACGGTATTCGACAATCGCATGTGGCTTTTTCCCGAATACGACGTCGCGAGCGGCCTGCATACCATACTGCCTCCGCCTGCGCTTTATTCCAACTCTTCGTTGAATTGGAGCATGGCGACCCTGGGGTGCTGCCGCCGCTGGCTGATTGGATCGGGTTACGCGGTGGAAGTCGTGGGCGATCGTATCTGGCTTTTGGGCTGGCGCATTGGCGCGAATGGCCAGATCGAGACGGGGGTCAGTGTTTCTCTGGGAGGCGGAGTCGGAGTGAGCGGCAGCGGGCGCACGGATTTTTCATTATGATGCGCAGAGCGGAAAGACTCAGGAACAAGCGCGCGGTCGCAGTCTTCGTTCTGTACGCGCTGACTCTGTTCGCATTTCCTGCAGGTGGGACCGCCTGCGCTAAACCGGAATTCAATAACCTTATGGATGTGACCGACTCCAGCGGTCTCGCTGTGCTCGCCGGCCTGCTGGGAACAGGCGTGGGCGCCGGCGCGCGATTGGGGTACTCCTGGGAATTGATCAATACGAATGTGGGAGCTCACGTCAACTCGGTCGCGGTCGTTTATCAGGATCGCTTATGGTTGTACGGCGGTCGCGACGCTTTTGGTTTGGTCCGGCCGTCCGGCCAGGTGTCCGGCGACGGAGTCACATTTGAAACGCCCACGGTGGCACCAGTGATTTTCGACGAGACCGTTTTTGGTCAACCCGCCGCTCTCGTATATAACGGCGAGATTTACCTGGCCGTGCATACGATTGAAAACAATGGAGACAGCCGCCTGCGAATATCCTCCTCGACGGACGGGTTGAATTTTACACCGCGCTTTAATTATCTGTACCCCGCCCCGAATACGATCGGCGAGCCGGCCCTGGTCGTATATCACGGCCGCCTGTTCGCCTACGATTTCGGACAGGCGTTTTATTCCGATGACGGAAGCGCCTGGACGAACGCCGGATCTACGGGGGTTGATGCTCCGGGCGGACCGGAAACGAATCACGGAGCGGCGGTTTTCGCGGACTGGATCGTTCGGGAATACGAGAACTGGCTTCTGATAAGCTCGGATGGAATCAATTTTTCCGTGGCGATTACCGGCGTCGAGGGCTCGAAATTCAAAGAGCATCTGGTATTCGATGGTCGACTTTTCTCCGTAATCGAGTGGCAGCGGCGCTCGATTGTTTTCGAGACCCGGGATCTACTCACTCGCACCACCATCTCGCCGTTGAATACAATCTGCTGTCAGTGGAGCCCCCTTTACGCCGGCGAAGACTACGCCGCGATCGTCTTTCGCGATCGCATGCGATTCTATGGCGGGCGATCGGTCGACAGTCTCGAAGTCTACGGCGCCTGGTTTTCCCTGGGAGGCGGCAGCGGGCGCGACGGCGCCACCCACACGGATTTTTCGAAATAATTCGTGCGTTCCATAAAGGCCAGACCGGCGCTGAACTATACGAACTATGTCGGTGGAATCCGAAACGGCCGGTTCATATTCTGCAACGAAGCTTGCGTCTTAAGAACACTCTGAAAGTTTTTAGCAAAAAACAGGCGCGCTGGACCCGGTCGCCAAAAAGCTGATTCTCTTCGCGCGGCCGTCGGAGCAGACTACGGTTCGTATGATGATGGGTCAGAGTATTGCATCTATGCGCGCGCGATCCCTGGTTCGCCGCGCGTTCGTCTATACGGTTTGCGGGATCGGCCTTTTTTCGGTTTGCTTTGCGTGCTTTCGCTCCGAGGAGCCGCCGGTGGAAGCCGGCGAAGCCGTAGAGATACCGGCCGCCGTGCTGTATCATTTCGGAAAGGTCTCCGCCGACGGCGCGCCGCTTAAAACCGGCGACATCGCCTCCGGGGGGGCGGTCGTGAAGACGGCGCGCAAGTCGCTCGGCAATTTGCAGCTACAAACTCCGGGAGCGCGCATCGTTTTCTTGATGCGCGAGAAAGCCGAGCTCAAGCTGGTGGCACTGCAGCGCGGCGATACCACCGACGTAACGCCGATCTTAAAGAAAGGACGCGTGCTCGTGCAGCTGGAAAAGCTCAGCGGCAGCGAACGCCTCTTTGTCTATACTCCCGACGCGCATGTGACCGTGCAGGGGACCGAGCTGGTCGTGTCCGCGGACGCGAACGGTGAAACCGCGGTCCAGGTTCATTCCGGATTGGTGCGAGTGCGCCCGCGCCTGCCCGCTCTCGAAGAATTGCCGCCGGAAGTCCTGGATCGCAGTCAGGCGGCCGGCGAAGTGCTTGAGGCGCTGGACGGTCTCGGCGCCGTTGTCGCTCCAGGCGAAGAATCCCGCATCACCCGGGGCAACGCGGAAGCCGCGCTCGCGCTGGTGCCGGGCATGCGCGAAGAGCTGCGCCAGATTACAAAAGAGATTCGCGCGGGTGAGGCCGCCGGCCGCTCGCCGGAAGAGCTTGCCCGCACTCTGGATCAAAAGCTGGACGAACCCGCACGGGAACTGACGGCTCGCGTGAATTCGACCGAAGTCGAGCCGGGTACAGAACCGATTGCGCCGCCGCCGTTTATAACGAAGAGCAAGCTGCCTCTCGCGGAGCGCGAAGTCCTGCGCCGCGATTTCGAGGCCATCGTTTCGGTAAGCCCTGCGGTCGTGAATGATCCCGAAGCGCTTGAGACGGAAATCGAACGCAAGCAAAGCGACGATACCGGGCCGCCGCCGTACGAAGAAGTCGGCGGCGAGGAGGCCGCGTCAACGAATGCGCCAGCCGCATCTCAGGACCAGCAGCTGAAATCGCTCGCGACTCAACTGGGCGGATCGGTCAAAGTACTGGTTCTGCAAAACGGCGAAGAGAAACGCGGCGTCGTCGTCAACCAGGGCGAAGACTATCTCTTCGCCACGCCGGCCGGACAGAAAGTGTATAAACGCGACGAAGTTCGCGAAGTGCGTTTGCGTTGAGCGTGTGTTCGGGATTCCGGGTTATCTAATTATTCTTCTGCGTACTCTTCGTCGTCGTAGTACTCCGCGGGTCCGCGATAGAGTAACAGACAGCCGGCGATGATGTCGTGCAGGGCCTGCTTGCGCGAAGAGAAGGCCGCCATCAGATAGCCGACGCCGAAGGTGAAACCGGTGATGATCTTCGCGAAGTAGCGTCCGGTGGCGCGTTCGAAAGTGATGCGCCGGCCGAAGCGGTCCGAGACGACGATGTTCAGCGCCATCTTGCCGAGAGTCGCGCTGTTTTCAGAACTTTCCATCAGCGCGAAGTACAACCAGCCAATCCACAGCGGGGTTACGAGCAACACCTGGAAGACCATCCAGCTGAGATAGATACGAATGCCGAAGATCAGGCCGATCTGATCCGCCAGACCCGACAGGGCGTCGGAAGGATCGCCGCCGCCTGCAGCGCCCATCAAGCCGCTGAACGAAACCGGAAAGATCAAGAGCAGAAATCCGGCGATGACGCCCATCGCGATGCCCGTTAGAATCCCGACCACGATGCCGTCGATCAAGTAGGCCGCGAAGCGGCGCCAGAAGCCGGCCAGGGTCACGGAACGGGAAGAAGAGTCGCTCATACCACTGCACGTATCGCGTCCCCTCTCAGGGGTCAACTTGAAATACCGCGTGTGACGGCGGCTACTGCTTCAGGAGGGCGATGAAGGCGGATCGTTACCCGGTTGCGGGTCCCAGAGCAGCTCCATCGGATCGCGATGGGCCTCCAGCTCTTCCAGCTGAAGATACTCCGGCCCGAAGAAATCGACGAGATTCTTCAATATAGCAGTCGTTTGCAGGAAGAAGTGCACCCGGTTTTCATTGCGAATGCTGATCTGGCTGACGCTGACTTCGCCCAGATTGCTCACATAGGCCGGAACCTTGCTGAGGAAATAATCCAGGTTCATGGCGATGCAGGGCACCGCCTGGCCGTCCGGCAGCGTAAACAGCCGGGGCAGCGTTGTGGCGAGCGCCCGGAGAAAGCGGTCCCGGACTCCCGGCAGCACCGCCGAGGCGATGCGCACAAGATCGACCCGGCTCTTATTCGGTTCCCGCAGCCGGAAGTGCTGCACCCCCAGATATACCAGACTGCGTACGGTTTCCCGAACTGCGAACTCGGCTTCGATCCAGACGCGTGGATAGCCCAGGGTCGACAGACGATGATCGGTCGGCGGCAGATAGATACCTTCGAAGCGCACCAGGCCCTCGACCGAAGTGATGCGCAGAGACTCCAGATGCCGGTATCGCTCGACGACGTGGGTTTGCAGCACCGGATTCAGAGCGTCCAGATGCAGCACCAGTTTGTACATGCGTCCGCTCAGCGGATTGGCGAAGTCGGATATATCACTCAGCCATTGCACATCGACAGAAAACCAGCAGGCCCGCGGGAGGGCCAGTCAAACACGAGTCGTTTCGGATTTCGGGAAAGTGTTTGCCAGCCCCCAGGGCCTGTTCCAGTTTCCGGCCATGAAAGTAGCGGTTCTCGGTTCGGGCAGTTTTGGGACGGCCCTGGCGTCGATTCTGGCGACCAAAGACTTTGACGTGACGGTCTGGACTCGACACGACAGCCTCGCCGCCTCGATCAACGACGAACACATGAATGCGCGCTATCTACCCGGGCTCGCGTTGCCGCCGAACCTCCGGGCCGGCACCGACATCGAAGCCATATTAAACGGCGCGGAGATGGTGGTGCTCGCGATCCCCGCCCAGCAGATCGGGGGCGTGCTCAAAGAGTACGGAGCGCTCTTGCCGTCGTCCGCTCCGATCGTCGCCGCCGCCAAGGGTATTGAAGAGGGGACCCTGCGTCTGGTTTCGGAGATCATCGAAGAGGAGCTGCCGGCCGGGTTCGACCGCGGACTGCTCAGCTACCTTTCGGGTCCGAGCTTCGCGAAAGAGATGATCGCGCGCATCCCCACGATGGTGAGCATCGCTTCGCACAACCAGTCGACGGCGCAAAAAGTTCAGAACGCTTTTTACACGGATTATTTTCGCACCTATTGGACATCCGATGTCATCGGCGTCGAAGTCGGCGGCGCCATGAAAAACGTTATCGCGATCGCCGCCGGAGTTTCCGATGGACTGGGCTTCGGTCTGAATACCCGTGCCGCGTTGATTACCCGCGGGCTTACCGAGATCACGCGTCTTGGCAAAGCGAAGGGCGCGGACCCGCTGACCTTTCTTGGATTGGCGGGCATGGGCGATCTCGTACTGACCTGCACCGGAGATCTCAGCCGCAATCGTACGGTGGGCATGAAACTCGGCCAGGGTAAGTCGCTCCAACAAGCGCTCGATGAAATGAACCAGGTTGTGGAAGGCGTCTATACGACGGAGTCCGCTTACCGCCTCAGTCAGAAGATGGGGGTGGAGATGGCGATCACCACCGAGATGTATCGTCTGCTGTACGAAGGCAAAGATCCCATGCAGGGTACGAAAGAACTCATGGCGCGCGAACTAAAGCGCGAAGGCATTTGAAGTTTATCGCACGAAGCGGGGAAGCACTTCGCCTTATATACCCGTGGTTGATTCTGAAGACCCCAGCCTCGCGGTCATCCGCCGGCGTTTCGGTACCTGACCTTCGACGGTTCGGCGTTTCCCGGGCGAACTCGGAACCCTGGCTTTAGAGCGCCATCAGATTTCATCAAACTGTTAAAACTAACGAGTGAAAAATCTCATCTTAGTTTTACACTGGCGCGGATTTAGTGCTTGCCCGGGCCCCGGGGCGTCGGCACATTCTCTCCAGCACTCTGTATTTCGCGATGTGGCGACCGCGTTCCGCTCCGGAGTCGGCTCGTCATCCCAGGACAATGCTCCCGATCGTATTCCCATTGCGCCGCGCTACAAATCGTCGCGGCTTCGTTTCACCGGAGAATCGGCCGGTTCTCGTGACCTGTCGTTCGCATACGCAATCGCATTTTGCGGTCGCTCGTGTTTCTACGAGTCGATTGCGGCGAATCGTCGCGGCTGCTTTCGTTTTATTCTGTGCGTCGTTGTATGCGCTGTCTCCGGCGAATTTTTTCGGCGGCGCCGCGCAATTGTACGCCGACGTGGTCGAAGAAGCCGAGCTGGGCACGATCGCGCCCGGGGAACGCAAAGCGGCGGCTTTAAGCGTACGGCGGCCGCAGGGTACGCTACAGGTTTCGCTGTTAGACGCAGAGGGTCTCTTTTATCTCACGATTCAGGGGCAGACGCCCGCGACGCCCGGCATCGAAGCGGACCTGGGTCTGTACTTCGCCGAGCGCAGTCTTGACCAGGATTTGGAAGGCGATTATAATCGCGAAGCGCTGCTGTTGCGCGGCGGCCGCGACTACAGCGTTCGTTTGTTTCAGCTGAACCAATCGGCGGTTAAAATGCGCCTGCGTATTTCGCTCGACCCTGTCGAAGCACAGGGTCTGCCGGCGGGTGGAGCGCAGGCCGGCCTGCTGAGCGCGAAGCGGCCCTCGGCGTTTTATTATTTCGATCATCGGCAGGGCGAAGAGCTGTTACTGGATGTTCGCAGCGCGGATACAAATTTGATGCTCGTACTCGCGGGGCCCGACGGCAGTATTCTGGTGCGCGACGAAGTCGATCAGAGTTCCCCGACCGGCGAGCGCATCGACCTGCAGCGACTGCCCACCGGTCGTTATTATCTGGAAGTGCGTCGTCGTCTGGCGGGCAGGCCCGCCAGCGAGGACTCCACGTTTCGAGTCGCGATTCGCGCCGGCCAGAATGAAGCCGCCGAGAGGCCCGTCGCAGGCGAATCGACGAACGATACAAAAGCGGAGCGCGGTCCGAGGCCGCTGCGTTCGATCGCGCACCTGCCGGTTGTGCCGGGCGAAGACTTCGCTCCGGGCCGGAAGATCCAGGCCCGGCTGGACCGCGAGAATCCCCGCATGTTTCATCGCGTGCTGGTTGAAGAAGGTCGTCCGCTCTTAATTGACGTTCGGGGAGAGTCTGGAGACTTAATGCTGTTGGTGAAGGGGCCGTTCGAATATCGGGCCGACTTCGACACTGGTAAGATTCCCGGTAGAGAATTCGTTGTATTGCCGTTCGCGGGCGAGTACCAGATTATTATTCAGCCCGGCCTGGAAAATGAAAAAGGCGAGATCCCTTACAGTGTGCGGACTTCCGTCCTGAACGCGTACAAATTAAGCAAGGATCGGCCGGAGGATCATGCGATCCGGGTGACGGAAGCCGGCCTGTATCGCTTTGAAGCGGGTTATAATTTGCCGGTGCACGTGGACGTACGCGGAGCCGATCGCACCGACCTGTTTTTAACGGTTTATGTCCGCAAGAAGGACGGTTCGATCGAAGTGCGCAATTCGGATGCTGATTTAAACGGCAAAACTGCGCACGAATCCACTAAAATCGATGAGGCCGGCGAGGTCTACGTGGTTGTTCGCCAGGGCGCCGGCCGTATCAGTCGAGTCGGCTATCGAATTCAGCTCTCCGAAGCCCCCCTGGTTTCTATTCCTTGACCGGCGTCTTCGCGGGCCCCGAGTCGCGCTTGCGCGATCCCTGACCGGTGCCTTCGGTTTCGGAAGCACGACATAAGCCGCGAATCCGGGGATTTTTCGAAATTTCAAAAAACTATTGCTACGTGATCAAAGTGTGAGTTAGTCTGACTTTGGACCTGAAATTTTTCGTCCAAGAGTTAAAGATTCACATGCGCTTTTCCTTTGCCCTTAAACTCAGCCTGGCCTTCTCGTTGCTGGCGGTCATCAGCACCGGCGCCACGGTCGTTTTCTACTATTGGGAGGCCCGTCAGCTCGTTCTGCTGCAAATGGGGAACCGTCTCAAAGACATCGGTCGAACCGGATCGTATCTCTTCGACGAACAGCAACGCGCGGATATAAAATATCTGCGGGACACGGTGCGGGAAAACGCGGAATTCACCGGCACACCCGAACAACGCGCGGCGGTTTACGGCGAAGACGATCTGCCTGCGACCGACGACGACGGCTCGTACGAATCGCTTTCGCCGGAGTTCTCTTCAAAACTGATGGCCGGCCCGGAATTCAAACGAGTCGTGCAATCCCTGCGCGAGATTCGCGAAGGATCGCGCGAAATCGTGCGACCGCTTCACGACGTTCCGGCGTTGCATATCATTCAACAAGAAGAAGATCAGCCGACGCTCGAATATATCTATATGCTGATGCCCGTGCCAGGACATCCCGTCGAAAACTATCTGATCTATCTCGCCGATTCGGACTATCTGCCGGTGGATGCGGACGGCGACGGTTCTTATGATGGTGACGACGATTATGAAGGCAATCCGATCGGCAATATCACTCTACCCGTAACGGCGGAGATGCACATGGGCTTCAACGGCGAAGCGATCGCCGAGAAAGACTTCACGGAAGATCAGTGGGGCGACGTCGTGATTTCCGGCTTCGTTCCGATCCTGGACGACAGCGGCGAAATACTCGCGGTCCTGGGGATGGACTACAATGTCCGCAGTGAAGCGAATCGAATCGCGGATCTACGCAATATCGCGATCGGAACGGTCGTTGTGGTATTCATTCTCGCGGTTTTGATTTCGATCTTGATGGCGCAGATGCTGAACCGTCCGATCAAAAAACTACAGGCCGGCGCCGAGCGCGTGGCCGAGCGCGACTTCAGCACGCAGATCGACGTCAAGTCGCGCGACGAATTGGGTGTTCTGGCGAATAGCTTCAATTTAATGGTTACCGAAATCCGCGAGTACGCGCAGAACCTGGAAGCTCTCAACAGCGCGTACGAACGTTTCGTGCCTCAGGAATTTCTGTTTCACATGGGGCAACAGAATATCATCGACGTGAAGCTGGGCGACCAGGTGCAGCGGGAGATGACCGTACTCTTTTCGGACATTCGTTCGTTCACGACGATCTCGGAATCGATGACGCCCAAAGAGAATTTCGATTTTCTGAACGCCTATTTGCAACGCATCAGTCCGCTGATTCGCAAACACCAGGGCTTTATCGACAAGTTCATCGGCGACGCGATCATGGCGCTCTTTCCGGGTACCGTTGAGGACGCGGTCGAAGGCGCCATTCATATGCAAATGGAGCTGCAGGATTTTAACCGCGTGATGACGGATATCCCGCCCGTGCGAATCGGGGTGGGCTTGCATACCGGCAATCTGATGCTCGGCACCATCGGCGAAGAGCGTCGCATGGAAAGCACCGTTATCTCGGATGCGGTCAACCTGGCTTCGCGTCTGGAAGGCCTGACCAAAAATTTCGGCACGGAGATTTTGATTTCCGAGCATGCCGTCAATCAGTTGAACGGCGGTCGCGATCGCATTCTGATCCGGCATCTGGGGCGCGTGCGCGTAAAGGGTAAAAAAGGCCTGATCAAAGTATTCGAAATCTACAACAGCGACCCGGAAGAGATTCGCGACCGCAAAAGCGAAACCCGCGAAAAATTCGAAGAAGCGCTGCACCTGTTTCAGGAAGGCAAATTCGGCGACGCGGGTCGGATCTTCGAAGAGATCGTAAAAATCAACGAAGCCGATAATCCGGCTCGGGCGTATCTGGAACGCTGTCACCGCTGAGTCTGAGACCGCGACCCGTCGCCGTGAAAGCGGCGTCCGGGCGTTGGCCATGCCTCAGCGGCGCCCGTTGGCGGTCGATTATTCTAACATGGTTTCAGTCCCTGACGGAGCGTAAGCCTTCTACGGGCGATCTTCGGACTCCGCTGTCAAATGGTCAGGCGTTCGCCTTTTGACTTGACCCCCGTCTTTCGGCTTCGAGACTGACGGCCACTATGTCGCAAGATGCAAATCGTCGCGCTGCGGTCTTTTACGATGTGGACGGCACCCTCGTAAACTCGAACGTTATCACCGCCTATCTCTACTACGCGATGCGCCTGCCGAAACTGACCGAGCGCATGCGTCGTCTGACCCGCGCGGCCATGCTGGCGCCGGTGTACGCCGCCGCGGAGCTCACCAACCGCGGCCTGTTCAATCGCCTGTTTTATGCCAACTACAAGGGCATGCCTCACGAGCGGCTGCGCCTGATGGGGCGCGAAGCGGCGGAGAAAGCCTTTCTGCCGAATATGTATCGCGAAGCGCGCAAACGCGTGCGCAAGGCCCGCGAGATGGGCCTTACCCAGGTGATCGTATCCGGCGCTCTCGATATGATTATGGAGCCCTTCGCCAAAGAGCTGGGCATCGATTATGTGATTGCGAATCGTCTGGAGTTCTCCGGCGACACAGCGACCGGTAAATTGATTCCGCCGATTCTGGCGGGGGACGAGAAAAAGAAAGCCATCGAGCGATTCGCGCGTCAGCACAATATCGATCTGTCTCGTTCGTACGCCTTCGGCGATTCGCGCGCGGATTTACCCATGCTCGAGACCGTGGGCTTTCCGGCGGTCGTCAATCCCGGAGATGAGCTGGCGAAGATCGCGGGTGAACGGGCCTGGCCGGTTTTACACTTCGCCTGATCGCGTTGTACAAACGGTGAATGTCGTGCGGCGATCGGCGAATGTGTATCGCTATGCGCCTTCGCCGGATGATCGATATTCGCCACGCGCCGACCGCGACGAATATCCGTATTGGAAAATCAAGATATGAGTTCATCCCTGCCTGAAATTGTTTCGGATCCGAGCGAACATGTTGCGACCGTAAAAGAACGGATTCGTGATCACTTCGATAAGACCGCCTATACGCCCGGTCCCGGCGAAGAAGATCCGGAGGTCGTGTACACCGACGAAGACTCGGCCAAGCGGGTGATCTGGAGTGGCGAAGATTTAATTGAGCTGGATCTGCCCGCGGGCACCCGCGTGATCTACTCGCGCGAACCCATGCGCGGCCTGCGGGACGTGCCCGCCGCGATTCGTTACGCCCTGACGCATCCGGAAGGCGGCATGGAGCCGCTGCCGCACTTGCTCAAGAAGGGCATGAAAGTTACGATCGCCGTCGACGATATCTCCGTGCCCCTGCCGGCGATGGTGAAACCCGACCTGCGCCAGCTGATGCTGGAAGCGGTGATCGAAATGCTCGATCACGCGGGCGTCGAAGATTTTCACGTAATTATTGCGACCGCCTTTCATCGCCGCATGACGCCGCGCGAAGTCCGCCGCATGACCGGCAACGCGCTGTACGATCGCCTGCATCCCGACCGCCTGTACAATCACGACGGCGAAAACAAGGCCGGTATGAAATGGATGGGGCATACCGATACCGGCGAGATCGTTGAGATCAATCGCCGCGCCGCCGAAAGCGATCTGCTCATCTACTTGAACATCAATTTCGTGCCGATGAACGGCGGCAGCAAATCCGTCGCCACTGGGCTCGCCGGTTATCGCACTTTGCGCGAGCACCACGATCCGGAAGTCATCGCCGCTTCGAATTCGTATATGGACCCGAAGCGTTCAGCGCTCGTCGATTCCAACGCGCGGGTGAACCAGATCATCGAAGAGAAAGTCAAAGTCTTTCACGTCGAAACCGCTTTGAATAACCACACCTTCGCGCCGCCGCTGGAATTTCTCGCGCGCAACGAGGACACCTATACCGCGGTGGAGCGTGGTTTGCTCAAAGCGACGCGGGCGGCATTGGGCCGTCTGTCGCCGCCGGTCAAACGCCGCATTCTGCACGGTGTACCTGCGCCGTACGCGTGCATCGCCGCTCACGCGGGCGAAGTGGACGCCGTGCACAATAAGATTCTGCGCGTGAGCCGCCGCCAGTACGTCGTAAACGTTAAGGGCCAGGCGGATATTCTCATGCTCGGCGTACCGTTCACGAGTCCGTACAGCGTGAACAGCATCATGAATCCGTTGCTGGTGCAGGTCATGGCGCTGGGCTATCTCTATCATTTATACGAAGGCGGCGTGCCGCTTTTGAAAGACGGCGGGACGCTGATCGTTTTTCATCCCTGTCGCGATGAATTCGACACGCGTTTCCATCCCAGTTACGGCGAATTCTTTCATCGGTGCCTTCCGGAAACCATCGATTCGCGGGAACTGCAGAAAAAATTCGAAGTGGAATTCGCGACCAATCCGGAATACATCAAGGAATATCAAAAAGGCTACGGCTACCACGGAGTGCATCCGCTGTACATGTGGTACTGGGGCGAATCGGGACGCCGTAAGATGGGCCGCGTTATCGCCGTCGGCGCCGAACATCCGCACGTGCCGGAGCGCATGGGCTGGGAAAACGCGGCGAGCTTAGACGAAGCGCTCGCGATGGCGAAGCAGAACGGCCCCGAACAGCCGCAGATCACGCTCTTGAAGCAGCCGCCGGTCGTAATGACCCGCTGCATTTGATTCGACTGAAATCGCCCTGGACCGGGTTCAAGGCGAAGCTTGAGAAATATTATGGCCAGTAAAAAGAAAACAAATCCCCGGGCGACGAAAGCCGCCGCGGAATCCGGCTCCGCGGGCGACGCCGCGAAGTCCCTCGATGATATGTCGATTGAAGAGCTGCGCGGTTATCTCGCGGAACGCGAAAGCGCGGCCGGCGGCTCAGAGTCGGGGACCGTAAAATCCGCGACTGGCGATACGGGAGCGCGCGAACGGGCGCAGGCGGCGAAACTGGCGACTTCGGTGGCGGGCGCGTTCGGCGTGCGTAAGATTCTGAGCGGCAAAAAGATCTTTATCATTGGCGGCACGGGCTTTCTCGGCCGCGTGATGCTCTACATGTTTTTGAAATACGTGCCGCAGCTGGAGCGCGTCTACGTACTGATTCGCCCGACGCACGGCCGTTCCGGCGAAGATCGGCTGCAGAGAGAAGTGCTGGAGTCGCCGGTGTTCACCGAAGCGGACGACGTCGAAGAATTCCGCCGGCTGGCAGCAGAAAAAGTACAGGTGGTCGAAGGCGACGCTTCGCGCGCCAATCTCGGTATGTCCAATGAAGATGTGAAGCTGATTCAGGAAAACGCCGACGCCGTGTTTAATACCGCGGGCAACGTGGAATTTAACCCGCCGCTCGATTTGAGTCTGAATGCGAACGCGACGGCGACCCGCCACGTTCTGGATTTCACCGAAACCACGCAGTGTAAAAAATATCTACACGTTTCGACCTGTTACGTGGCAGACCGTTCGCTGCACGCGGATTACGCGCCCGAGACGATCGTCAGCGACCGCATCGTCGGCCCGGGCGGCAACGAGGTCCGCATCGATCCCATGCAGGAGCTGGAAGACGCCGCGGCCGTAGTCGCGCGCATTAAGGCCCGTTACGAAGATCCGGAGCGACTGCGCGATTATTTTGACGACGCGCGCAAAGAGCTGCGCCGCATGGGCCGCGACGAGGTTTCTGACCGTATGCTCGAGAAGACCGCGAAGGGGCTGCGGACGATGGCTTTGCGCGAAGAGCTGGTCAAAGAAGGCAAGTCGCGCGCCGAACGCATCAATCGCCCGAACGTTTATACTTATACGAAAACCCTGGCGGAACTGCTGGTCAAAAACCGCGAAGATAAAATCGAATATACGATCGTGCGGCCTTCGATCGTGGAGACCGCGCTCAAGTGTCCCTTTCCCGGCTGGAACGAAGGCATCCAGGGCTCCGCGCCGCTGATCTATATGACCTATCGCGGACACCGCATGTTGCCGTCGCTTTCAACGGAACCCGGCGAACGCCGCGAAGCTTCGCTCGATATTATTCCCGTGGATCTCGTCGCCGCCGGCTCGGTGCTCGCGCTCTGCGCCTTGCTCGAAGGCGAACAAAAGCCGGTCTATCAGCTGGCGGCCGGCCCGATCGAACATCCCATCACTCCGAACGTTCTTTTGAATATCGTGCAGCATAATGTTCGCAATCGCGAAGACGATGATCTGCAGGGAGTCGGCGGCTGGCTGCGGCGTAATCTGCAGTCCTATCCGGTCACCAAGAAGACCTTCCAGCGTTTTTCCAGTCCGCGGACGCTCAAGGTCTTAACGAACGTGCGCGATCGTCTCGAGAAATTCAGCCGCCGGGATCTCTCGGACACCGGGCAGGATCTCTTGCAGCGCGTCCAGGGAACGGTCGAGCGTTTTTACGCGCTCAGTTATATGAAGAACCGGATCTTTTCGGAATTTCTGCCGTTTATGAACCACGGCTATCCGACATTCGAAAACGCGAACGGCATTGAATTGTGGCGGCGTCTCGAAGGCGAAGAACGCGATCTCTTTTTCTTCGATCCGCTGGGCATCGACTATATCGACTATATGGAAGGCCTGCACATGGACGCGGTTTTCCGCTGGGTCTTTCCGGTTCTCGATAAACGTTTTCAATCCATCGATAAGATCGGCCGTTCCGGCGATCGGGATAAGCGCGGCGGCAAATCCGGCGAAAACGATCAGAATATGCTGGAAGCCATGCGTGCCGCTTTCTCCAGCGGAGATCTGGAGTTTCGGGACCGTTTGAAGATTCTCCGTCGCTCCGCGCGGCGTTCGATTCGCGCGCGCCGCTCGGATTCCGCGGCGGGCGAGCGGGGCGCGAAGAAATCCGCATCGCCCGACACGACCTGGGTCAATGAAAACATCAAGAAGATCACCGGCGCGGCCGCCCCGAAACAGCTCGGCGAAATCGAAGGAGAGCGCCTCAAAGAAGTGGCGGATCATCTGGAATTTATTTCGGGCGTAAGCTTGACTGCGGATACATTAAAGGATCTGGGCACGCTACCGAAGCTCAATCGTCATATCGAACGCTGGGAAGAGGAAACCCGCGATCAGACCAAACGCGGTCTGGCGAAGCTGCCGGAAGAGGGCGTCGAGGTGCCGAAGTGGCTGGCCGGTCCGACCAGCGATTTTTTGTACGGCGTGCAGATGTGGTTTTATCGCAACGTCATGCAGGTGCAGATCTCGGGTCAGGACAATATTCCGCTCAATAACAACAACGTGATCATCGTGGCCAATCACTCGAGCCACCTGGACTATGGGTTGGTCTGGCACAGTCTGGGAGAATACGGGCGGGACATGGGTATTCTCGCGGCGCAGGATTATTTCTTCGATAAATTCCTGAAGTCGACCTTCTTCGGCAATTTCCTGAACCTCGTGCCGATTGAACGCGGCGACAGCGCAAGCTATGGGCGGTCTTTGCGCCACGCCATCGCTTATCTGGATAAAGGCGGTCCGCTGCTGATTTTTCCGGAAGGCACGCGTTCGGCCGACGGTCGCATGCGTACGTTCCGGCACGGACTGGGCTATCTCGTACATCGCACGGGCGCCGATGTGCTGCCCCTGCGGCTCTATAATACGCACGTGGCGCTGCCGAAGGGCAAGACCGTAGTTCGCTCATCAGATGTGCGGGTGCAGATCGGCAAGCTGATTTCGTTTGACAAACTGGCCGAAGAAACCGATGATTTCTCGCCGACGAAGACCTACGCGCATATCTCAAAACGCCTGCAGGATGCTGTGGAGAATATTTCAAGCATGGCATAGCCATGCGGAACTGAGCCGCAGGCGAAGCGCAAAACGACGTAGTTGTGCGCTAGTCCGCCGCAGGCGGACCGGAAGTAGCATGGCGTAGCGTAGTCGCACAGAGTAGCGTTCCGGAGAGCCGGCGCGGAAACCACAAAACATGAAGGCACTCATTGTCGATGACGATCCGGATGCGATCGCGATTCTGGGCAATCACCTGGAAGCGCTGGGTCTCGACGTACACGCTTCCGAGAAACCCTCGGAAGCCGTGCAGTTTTACGAACGACTTTTACCGGACGTCGTCTTTATGGACATCGACATGTCCTTTCCCGGGGGATTTATCGCGACGCAGAATATCCGGCATGCCGCGAAGAAGCTCAATCACAAAGTCGTGATTATCATGTATACGGGCAGCAAGGATCCCGAAAGCGTTCAGAAAGCCAAAAACTTCGGCGCGAACGACTATCTCGTAAAACCCGTGAACCGCGACGGAGTAAAAGAAAAAATCGCCCGGCATTTTCCGGGCTTCGCCTGAATCGCATTAACGCAGCTTCAGCTCGAATTCTTTGCGATACTCGTTGTACGCCAGCATGCGTACGCCCAGCCACGTGCGATTGTCGCGCACGATGAAGGTGCGGCTTTCGACCCAGTCGCCGGTGTTGACGATTCGCAGCTCCGGCAGGCACAGAAAATCGTGAGTATGGCCGGAAATCAATATGCGACGGCCCTGCTTCGCGATCGTACTCAGGCGCTGGTAGTACGTCAATTTGTCCGCGGGGGTCGCCGGATCCTGGCGGTTCAGATGTCGGTGATAAAACGCTTCCGAAACGTGAAAGAAGCGCGGAATAAACAACGCCAGCACGTGCAGCAAACGCAGAATTAGTATATTCAGCGCCCAGGTGATATTGTTGTACTGGCCCTGGTGTCCGTGCAGAACCACGGTGTGTTTATCCCGGAAGCTCTCCGCCACGCGCCAGTCGCGCTTCCGCATATAGTCGTCCAGCAGCGGCGAAAGCTGCATGGTAAACGATGTCGTGTCGTGATTGCCGACCACGTAATATTTTTTGCCGCCTTTCGCGCTGATCTGATCGAGTCGGTCGAAGAGTTTGTCCAGGCGCCGTTTTTGTTTTTTGCTTTTGCTGATCTTCTTTTGCGCGTCGAAGAACCAGTTTTCGATAATGTCGCCGACCAGATAGATTTTCCGAAAATTCACGCCGCGCTTGCGCAGATGATAGAGCAGAGCGAAAAGCTCCTGGTGGGAATGGTTCTTGATCCTCTTATTCAGAAGATAGTGAACATCGGACAGATAGATCGCCTCGTACGTCCGATTCTTTTTGAATTTCATGCGAGCGATTGATTCTCGAGAATTTGCAGGCGACTGTACAGACCGTCACGGTCGGCGTAACATCCCTGCAGGTGACGCTCGAAGTGATTGCCGTACGCGCTGCGACCGTGTAATACCCGTCGATTGTCAACGACGTATAGATCGCCTGGTCGCAATTGAAAACGGATTTGATTGCGTCTGGATTGCAGCTTGTTTGCGAATGCGAGATAGGCTCGGTAATACGCTTCGAGAACGCCGGGAGGCAGCCGCAACGGGGCGAGGCTGCGATGATTAAAATATACGCCCTGTAGCTCTCCATTCGAATCGAGATCCAGCACCGTACGTTCGCACTCCAGGCGCGTCTCGGGATCTTGAAACCGAAAGCGGACATTCACGCTGCCGAGCAGGTTGAAATGGTCAGGGGCGGTGGATCGCAGCTCTTCGGCCACGGCGAACCCGTCGACGAGCAGGCTCTCGCCGCCGTCCGCCGCTTCGCCGTTCTTCAGGCAATGCAGCAGCTTCAGAGTCGGCACCGGATCGCGGTACGGATTGTCTGTATGCGGCGCGAGGGCGGCGTTGCTGAAAACCAGATTGTTGGGCTCGCCCTGGCATTGAATATCCATCAGGCGGCCGTAGTTCGTTTCGCGGATATAGGCGAAGAGCGAAGCCACTTTCAGGACAAAACCCGGGGTGCGCGGCACATCGCGTAAAAGCGCGAAGCCGTACGTGCGCACGCGCCGCAGCCAATCCCGCAGAGCTTCCGGCGAAGCGGCAATCTCTTCGTAGCTTACGAAGGAGTTTTGCTGCAGCCCGTCGCAGTCCCAGGCGATGCAATCGCTCTTCGATGAGACATTCCCGGGCGCGTCGACGGACTGCAATCGGAGCCATTGCGCGCTGAAGCGGCTGATATGACGATCGCCGGCCCAGTGGACCAGCAGACTGCCGTCGCTTTCCAGCTGGGTGCGTCGTACGGAAAAATCGCGAGGTAGCTCGGTGATGTCCACGATGCGCTGTCCGGTGCCGGGATGGCGCACGGACGGGCAGTTGTCGCGCAGCCACAGGAGATAAAAGCGGGACTGGAGTCCGTCGGACCAGCGCAGATGAATGGCATCATCGGCCGTATTGACTCCGGTGATCGCCGGGGCGAGCGGGCTGCCGGAACCGCGGGATTCGCGAGCGGCCAGGGGGATGCCGGACGGGGAATTCGGGGATGAGTTCATGACATCGGACCGAGAGGCCTTATGTCACATCCTGCGTGGCAGGGGTCAACCTGAAATTCGAAGGCCGGGCGTAAAGCCTGCGGCGATCGGGGCACGAAAAAACCCCGGCAAGTAGCCGGGGCTGGTATCGTTTATCGATTGAGCAGAGGAGCAGGGCGGGCGATTGCTTTTGACCGCATCGCGGCCTGCTCTGAAAGCCGGTTCTTATTGCATCGCCTGTTGTACGCAGGCTTCGGCCGCGAGGCGCGCGCCGAGAAGACTCCAGATCGGCAGAAGATCGATCCCGGAAGCGACGGCGCCGCTCGCCGAGTCCGCCACGTTGGCGACCGTGCTCGCCGCCGGCAGCATGCCTTTGATTTTGTCCATCATGGGTGCGGAGTACTGCTGCGCCTGGCCCACGTACTGGTCGAGGGTCCCGGTCAATTGCCCCAGAACTTCGCTGGCCTGGCCGATGGCGTCCGCTCCGGCGAAGCCTGAGAATTTGGATGCGATGTCCGACTGCTTGCTGTTCATCAGCTTCTGGATCACGCCGGCGCCGCTTTCGGCCACGTTATCGGCGAAGGGCAGAGCGACCTCGCCCGTTACGAAGAAGAGCGCCGCCTCCTGACCCGCGGGCAGATTTTTGAAATTAGTGACTTTCGTGGTGACGTCGCCCGGAAAGAGTTTGTAGATCATATAGGCCAGGCCGACGCCTTTCAGCGCCGCGTCGGTCGCCTGTTCCTGGTCCGATTCGAAAGTGCGCTTGCGCGGCGCGCCGGAAAAAATCGAAAAGAGATTTTTAACTCCCGCAAAGCCGGCGATCAATTTGTCGCTGGTGTCCAGCGCGTCGGCGACCCAGATCGCCTTCGCGACGTCGTCGGTCGCGGCGATTTCCCGCGCTTTCGCGGCCACGTCCGGGGAAGCTCCCAGGCGGCCGGCGGCCTCGTCAATGCTCGTGTAGAATTTGTATTCGGGGGCGAAGGGCAGCACACCAAACATGGTACTGCACAGTTTTACGGACAGGTCCGAATCGGAATAATTCGCCAGGTTTGCTTCGACTTTGTTCGACATTCGTTTCTCCAGATCAGAATCGATAATTACGACCCAGACGACGAACGAAACAAGCAAAATCCGACTGTAGGACGATATTTTTTCGTGAGCCCGGTCGCTGCGCGGAAAATGGCGGCCATAGAGCGTGGAAATCGGGAATTCGGGAAAATGATTGATCTTTTATCGGCCGCCTGCCACTAATCGGTCAGAGGAATATTGACTGATGGCACTGACTTCGAGAGGCGCGGCGTGGGAATGGATGCAATCCTGGTACATCGCTTTGACTTTACCCTTCGGCCTGCTCAGCTGGGCGGCGTTCTTTTATGCGGGTAAGCGGGGCGGAAAGATCAAATGGTTTATCGCGGGCCTATTCTATGCGGCAGTACTGGGCGGCCTGATCTATCTCGTGGAAACCTTTCCCGATCTTGAAAACCGGGAGGACTGGGTAGGAAACCTGGTATTACTTGCGGCGGCCTTCTGGCCGGTGTCGATCGTGCACGCCTTTATGATTCGCAAAGAATTCCTGCTGCATCTGGACGCGCGCCTGCAGCACAGTCTGAAGTCCGCCGATCGCATGAAGTCGGAGATCCACGCCAGTTACGGCCTGTCCGGCAATCGCATCGACGAGATGTTAATCGAATTCAAGCAGGACGATTTGACCGTGAAACTGTGCAGCGGTCTCTTCGGCGTGCTGCCTTTCGCGCCGGACTTTAAGTATTATTTTAATATGAAAGGCGCGGCCGAAACCGTGGGCGGAGACCCGGCGTTGCTCGAACGCGCGAACAGCGTGGCCGCGAAAGACGAATTCGCGCAGGCGATCAAAGTCGTCAAAGCGCTGGATACCATCGACTCGGGGCTGGGCGTCTTCACCGGAATTCGCAACGTGTATTCGAAAATTAAAGACAAAGATCGCAAGCGCACTTTCGAAGCCGACCCGCAGCAGGCCGCCGACGCCGCCATCAAGCTGCTCGGTATTTCATATATGATCGCGACGCTCTTCCCCGGCGGCGTTTCGCAAAAGGTTTCCGATTTCTGGCAGACGCGTGCGGGCAAAGAGATCGCCCTGTATTACGCCAGCGTAGAAATCGCGCTGCCTTTTACCGACAACGTGCTCGAAGGCGGTGCGGACCTGCTCGATAAGATTCTGAGTACTCACCAGGGCGATCTGGAAGCGCGTTTCAGCGCGTTCGCCGGCGGCACTCCGCTTTCGGACGTGCAGCCCATTCTGTTTCAGCTCAAAGACCAGGTCACGGCGGCGCTCGGCCAGATCAAAGGTTATATCGATCCGCTTACGGCGCGCCTCGAATCTTTCGTACCGCAGGCGATGAACGTCGCCGACTCCGCCACCGGCGCCGCGGCCACCGCGATCGATATGATGCCCGCCTATCGCTTCCTGGGGGCGCGCCTGGCCGCCGAGGCCGCTGTGCTGCGTGCGAGCCGCGACGAGAGCTGAGCAGGGTACGACCGCCCGAAGAATCTGGTGACTCTCCGGGCAGGACGAGTCGCTTGCTAAGCCCCCGTCGCCCTCAGGCGACCCCCGGCATTGCCTTCAGGCAATGGCCAGACTGTAGACCGGCTGATCTTCGGCGATGCCCTTTAATCTCGCGCGACGCTTGCGCAGTTCGCGATAGCCGTTTCGTTTCAGAAAGCTCAAGACGCGCGAGTCGTCGAAAACCTCCTGCGAGATGCTGAGCTCACGGCTTTGCGATACGCTTTCGATGCGCGAAGCTTTGTTCACCGAGGTGCCGAAATAGTCCAGGCGGCCGTTGAGATTCACCAGAATCGCCGGGCCCCGATGCATTCCGATGCGAATGCGCACCTGCTTGCCTTCGGGTTTGTCGCGATTGTACTCGGCCAATCGTTCGCGAATCGGCATCAGCGCGCGCAGGGCGTCGATATTCGAGGTGAACGAAGCCATCAACGAATCGCCGATGGTTTTGATGACCACCCCGCCGTTGCGCTCGAATTCCTGGATGAGTATATCGAAGTGATCGCGCACGATATTGTACGCCACGGTGTCGCCCAATCGTTCGTACATTTCGGTCGAGCCGGTGATGTCCGTGAATAGAACCGTTACCGCTTCGATTTTAATTTTCTCCCGTTCGCTCGGCGCCTGGTCCCCGAAGAGCCGCCGGAAAACCGGGTAGTGCGTGAGATCCAGTCCGGTCAATCGCGGTTCCAATTCGTTCAGCGGAATCACCGGACCCAGCCGGTTTTCTTTTAGAATCAGGCCGGCCAGATTCGGGGAAGTATTATTTACGCGAAAGCGGATCTTACCCGGCCGGGCCGTCAGGCGTTCCGTTTCAAAGCGGCCCTCGAGTTGTTGAAAGGCGAACTCCTGAACCCCATCGCTGTCTGCGGGCGCCGAGGGCTGAACGCCTTCGGCGACTGTCAGCACGCCTTTGCTGAATGTCAGTGGACAGTAGTACTGATATTCGCCGACGCTCAGTTCGACTTCGCCGCTGTCTTCCGTTCCGGGCAAGAGCCCCTGAATCAAATACTGCGCATTCAGAGACTCCGGCACCGCGCAAACCGGCGGCAAATTCAAATCGAGAATCTCTTTGTTGAGCGAGAAGGTGACTTCGACGCGTTGAATAAAATCGACGTCGAATTCCACTTCGCACATCGGGCATTCGCCGGGAGCGCCCGCTTCGGATAGATTTTCGTATTCCTGGGTGATGCCGTTGCAGTGCGGGCAATGCACGTCCCAGTGCAGATCGAAGAGGTGGCCGCGGACTCCGTATAGAAATTCGGGGACCAGGCGGTTCACGGGCACTCCGGCGCGCGCAGCCACGGCGTGCGGATTCATGCGGTGAATCTTGATCAGATCGCCGGTCTCCAGCCAGCCACGCGCGGTGGATACGATGGCATCCACGGCCTCGCCGTCGGCCCCGCGTCGGGTTTTCAGTTCGCTCGCTTTTTGGTCCAGTAGTTCGTAGTTCATCGGGATTTCAGGCATGGTTTCGCTCCGGTGATATTCGGCCGCAGGGGTGTTTTCCCCGCGGCGTCTTTATATTGGAGCGTGCATTCCAGAAAGGGTTACGTTTTTCTGGAGCGTTTATTCCAAAAAACGTCCCGGGATTTAGCGCCATCCCCCGACAGGCCTGGATTGGGGCGTAGCGGCCGGCGAATTCGAGAATTGCGCGCCTGGCCGGAGACCGGACTGCTTGACTGAAACCCGCCTTCGGGATATAAACGATCGGTTACTCACATGCATTTGCGCAAATACACACCCGGTCCCGCTCTGCGCCCGTGGGTACGGAGCATTCAGGTATTCGAGCTTGAGACCGGCGCTGTTCCCATGTTTGTTCCGGCGTGGGCCCGGTTCAGTTTGATCTTTCAATACGGTGATCTTTTCACCTTTCAGCGTCAGGACGGGACGATCGCGCCGACGGCGCTTGCGGGCGTGACGGGACCGTTGACCGAACCACTGGTGATGTCCGGGGCTCGTTCGCTTTCGATCAAAATGATGGGCGTGGATTTACGACCGCTGGCGGCATTCGAAATCGCCGGCGATGCGGTGAGCGAATTGAAAGACGGAGCGACCGCTCTGGCGGACATCCTGCACCGGCCCGAGACCGAACCCGTCACCCAGGGGCTCGCCGCAGCCGGAAACGATCGAGAGAAGCTGGCGATCGTTGAGGGTTTTCTCTGGCGGCTTTTCCAGCGGGCCCGGTACAAGACCCATCCGTTGATCGCAGCCGCTCTGCATTTGATTCATGAATCAGGAGGACGGATGCGCCCTGGCGATCTCAGCCACGCGCTCGGGGTTACCGACCGCCATCTACGCCGGGAATTCGGTCGTTCCCTGGGAATCGCGCCGAAGAAGTACGCGCAATGTGTGCGGATCGAGGGAGTCATCAATCGATTGTACGCCGGGCGGACGGGAGCGCTGGCCCGGCTCGCCCAGGATTTCGATTATCACGACGAAGCGCATATGATCAACGACGTGAAACGGCATACGCTTTTGAGTCCGGGCGAAATGATCGCCAGCGGCGCGCTGGACTGGCTCAAATTGTATATGATGTAGGCGCGCCTCGCCGCAGTGGTGTTCGGCGAGTAGCATGTGACCTTCAGTCAGGTCCGTTTTTTCCAATGCAGATGCGCCCATTCGGGTTAGCCTCCGTCAATGCAGGTCAGACCGGGCATGTCTATGGCGTTAGTCTACGCGGTGCTTCTTGAAGCCAGCGCCAGCGCCTGCGTTCCGGTCGGCGATCGCTGCGCCGCTGCGGATATCAACTGCGCGCCGGAATCGGCTCTGTTGTACGCGCTCTGCGAACGCCGCCAGCTTGGCGGAGCCCTGCAGGGTTGCGGTGGCCTCGATCTGCGTGGTTTCGTTTCGACTTTCGCGGGCAACAGTAGTCAGGGCGATCTGGACGGAGTGGGGGTCGCCGCGAATTTTCGTTTTCCGAAAGGTATCGCGACCGACGGCGCGAGCCTGTTCATAATGGATACGAACAACAATCGCATTCGCAGGATCAATATTCAAAGCTATGCGGTTACGACCGTCGCCGGCAGCACGAACGGCTTCACGGACGGCATCGGCGCCGCCGCGCAATTCGCATTGCCCGATGCCATTACCACGAACGGTTCGCGGCTCTTCGCAGGAGACGAACAGAATTTTCGCATTCGTTCGGTCGAAGTCAGCACGGCCAGCGTCGGTACATTCGCCGGCAGCACGCTCGGCTTTCAGGATGGAGTGGGCTCGGCCGCGCAATTCAGGGGCCTGAGCGGGCTCACAATCGACGACCAGGCGTTGTACATAACTGACACTACGAATCATCGCATTCGTAAGGTCGACCTGGAGACCGCGAACGTGAGCACCCTTGCGGGAGACGGGGTGGGCGGCTTTCTGGACGGGATGGGCACCGCCGCCCGTCTGAATTCGCCGCAAGACGTGACCACCGATGGGAGCAACCTGTACGTGGCGGACACTACCAACAATCGCATTCGAAAAATCGATCTCTCGACCCTGGCGGTGACGACCCTGGCCGGCGACGGAACGCCTGGCTTTGCGGACGGTGCCGGGTCGGGCGCGCAGTTTAACAATCCGCGCGGCATCACCTGCGATGGCCTGAATCTATACGTCGGCGATACCCTGAACCACCGCATTCGCAAAATAGAAATCGCAACGGGAAGGGTTTCAACTCTGGCCGGGGACGGTACGAACACTTTCGCGGAGGGTGATGGTGTTGTCGCGAGTTTCAACCGTCCCGAGTCGTTGACCACCGACGGTCTGCGAATCTACGTCGTCGATACGCTGAACCAGCGCATTCGCCTGATCCAGTAGTCTGCCGTGAAGAACGGCCCGATGGCCGCGCTTCCGGAGCGCGCTGGCGTTTCAACGATTGCGATTGCGCAGCCAGTCGATGGTTTCGCGCAATGTGACATCCTTCGGCCGCGGACGAAAGCCGAGTTCTTGTTCCGCCCGCGAAGAGTCGATGTACCAATAATAGTTTGCCATTTCAGCGGAGGCGGGATCCAGATCCATCAGCCGGCGTCCGCCTTCGCCGGCCAACTTCGACCAGGCCTTCGCGCCGAACACCGACAGCTTCGGCGGCACTTCCATGCCGGGCGCCGAGACGCCGCTCAGCTTTTTCAGAAGCGCCAGGTATTCGCGAAAGCTCAGATTCGCCGCGCCCAGCAAGTACGTGCGGTAGGGTGCACCGTCGGTCGTTATGCTTTGCGCGTCGACCCGCGCTGCGGCCACGGTGGCGTCGGCGATATCGCGCGCGTCGACGAAGCTCAAGCCGCCGCCCGGAATTCCCGGGATCTTACGTTCCAGGAAATTCAGTACGTCGCCGGTCGAAGACAGGTCGTGGTCGCCCGGGCCGAGAGCGAGGCTCGGTCGCAGGACCACGAGTCGCTGCCCGTGCTCGCGCGACCAGGCGATGGCCAGCTTTTCCTGATAGATCTTGCTTTCGTAATAAGGCCAGCGCAGCGCGGGATCGATGGCGTAACCGCTCTCGTCCGTAGCCGGCGTGGGTTTCGCCGACACGCCCACCGTTCCGGACGTCGACATGAGTACGACCCGTTCGAGCCCGGCGGTGCGCGCCGCTTCGAGCAGGTGGCGCGTGCCTTCTACGTGCAGCGCCATCAGCCGACGCGTCGCGTCCGGTTCGCGGCTGACCGCTCCGGCGAGGTGAAAAAGCACTGACGCGCCGTCGAGAAATGACGCGAGCGCCGACTGCTCCGGTTTCAGCAAATTCGCCTGTACGAATTCGACGTCTTCGTCCGGGTCGGCGTTTTCGCGCGGCGTCCCCGGTCGCGACGTGAGGACCCGAACGCGATAGCCGGCTTCGCTCAGGCGTGAAACGAGCGCGCGGCCGATGAAGCCGCTGCCGCCGGTCACGGCTGCGATCGGCCGCTTCGATTGAGATTCTCCGTCCCCGGCTGCCGGAGTCGATTTTGTAGAAGCTGTTTTTTTATCGGATGCGCGTGCCATGTTCAAAAAAAGACAGGATGGAAACGCCAACAGTCGGCGATTTCGCGCCGCAGCTGTCACTCACAAATATGTGACTTGACTCTCCGGAGCGGGCGGGAGCTGATATCACGACGTGCGTACCTGGGTCGTGATATTCTTCGCACTGCGGCTGCTCCTGGTTTCGGCCGTTATATACAATTTCACCCGCCTGCTGCCCACCGACCCCCGATCGCGCATTCGCTATCGCAACAGTCTGCGCGGCGCGCGTCTGGTCGCCGATTTCTGCCTGCATCGAGGCGGTATCTTTCTCAAGGCGGCGCAGTACCTCTCCACGATCAGCAATCTCTTTGATGCGGAGTTTACCGAGATTTTCGCGGGAGTCCCCGATCGGGCGGCGCCGCGCCCGTACAACGACGTGCGCTATCGCTTCCGGGCCGAATTCGATGCGGAGCCCGAAGACCTCTTTCTGGAATTCGATCGCGAACCGCTGGCTGCGGCCTCGCTCGGCCAGGTGCACGTCGGGCGCATTCGCGACGGTCGCAAAGTCGCGATCAAATTTTTGCACCCGCGCATGGAGTATTTGATTCGCAAAGATCTCCGGGCTTTACGCTACGTCGTGGGCTTGATCCAGTTTTTCTACGGCCATCTGAATTTCACCGGTCACCTCACCGAGTTTTCGAATATGATCCAGATGGAGATCGATTACGAAAACGAAGCCCAGAATATGCGCCGGGTGCGCGATAATTTTCACGATGATCCGCGTTTCGTGATTCCCAACGTGATCGAAGAATTCAGCCGCTCGACAGTACTCACTACGGAATACATAGAAGGCATTCCGCTGAACGATAATCATCAGCTGGAACAGGCCGGCGTGAACCGGCGGACCGTGACCGAGCTTTTGGTCGAAGCCTACGCGCGCATGATCTTTCAGCATCGTTTCTATCACGCCGATCCGCACGCCGGAAATATTTTCGTCGTGATTTCAGACGCGATGCATCCCGTGCGTTTGGCCTTCGTCGACTTCGGCGCCACTCAAATGGTGACCGAGCGTATGATCGGTTTCGTTCAAAGGGCCATCGAAATCATGCGCGCCCGCGATATTCGCGGGCTGGTCGAGCTGTTCTATGACGTGGGTATGTTGCACCCCGACGCCGATCGCGAAACCTATACGAATCTCGCGGAAATGATCTATGCGCGCTACAGCTCGTTCAAGCTCGAAGAGCACTATCGCATCAACCCCGTGCGCTTCGGCCGAATTCTGAAAGTGCGCGACCTGAGCGGTGTCGGCCTGCGTTTACGCGACGTAATCTCGCACGCCCGCCTGCCCCGGCGCTATATTTATCTTGGCCGCACGCTTACGCTGATTCTCTCGCAATCGGCCCGCCTCGACGAACAGGTGAACGTATTTCGCGTGGCCCGCCCGCATATCGATAAATATCTCGGCCTCAAATCTCGCGGAATTGTCACGGTCCTGCGCCGTCGCGGCTTTGGTCCGCTGCTCGATCGTTTGCAGAACGGGCCGGCGGCGCAGAATTCGCTCGTTGTTCGGGACGCCGTTGCGCCTGGAGTATTCTATACAATTACTCGCCAGGTGCTGTTCGCAGTTGCCGGCCTCGGCTTCGCCGGTATTGCCGCCTACCTGCATACGTATGATCTCGCAATCTGGTCCGAGCGCAGCCTGATCGCTTCCGGAGTGGCTTTCGCGCTTATGATGTGGAATATGTGGCGCGCGAAATAATCTTATAGTCTTTTCGCGCGGGCTCGTTATATTCCGTCAAAACCTATTCGGAGTTCAATTGATGAAACGTTATCTAATGGTCGCATGCATGTCCATCATCGCTGCGGTCTTTACAGCGTCCTGCGCGTCGGGCAAGTGGAGTTATACCGGCAGCAATGGTCCAGAAAATTGGGGCGGCACCTGCGCCGATGGAAAAGTACAATCTCCCATCGATATTACGGCTCCCTTCAAGTCCGGTAAATCGGATCTGAAGCTCAGCTATGGAACCGCCGCCGCCGAAGTCGAAAACAACGGCTATGGTCTGAAAGTAAAGCTTTCGGGCGGCAACACCCTGACCACCAAAGGCAAGAGCTTTAACCTGGTTCAGTTTCATTTCCATACCCCGAGCGAGTACGCGATCAACGGCAAGCGCACGGCCGCGGTCGCTCACCTCGTTCACGCTTCGGCTGACGGCGAACTGGCGGTGGTCGGTCTGCTGTACGACGAAGGCGCGAAGAACGGCCTGCTGGCTCCTATCTTTGACGCCGCACCCGCGCAGGCCGGCGGCAAAAAGGCTCTGGCCAATAAACTGAACGTGAAGGCGATGCTGCCCCGTTCCAGAGCGCACTACGCTTTCATGGGTTCCCTCACGACTCCGCCCTGCAGCGAAGGTGTGAATTGGTTCGTAATGAAGTCGGTTCAGAAGCTGTCCGCGGATCAGCTTAAAGTGATGACCGATATCGTGCCGGACAGCGCGCGTCCGCTGCAGCCCCGAAACGATCGCGAGATCATCTCCACCCGCTGAGCGATTCGCAAAGCGAATACGGGTTCAAGGCGGCGATTCTCGAACAGGGGTCGCCGCCTTTTTATGTACGGCCGCCGCTTTCGTTTGCGCCGGCGGTCATCGCCTGGTTTAAGTTGCCGCTCTGAAATCCGCCCAGATCCAGGCTCACGAAGAGGAATCCCAGCGCGCGAAACTCCGCGACGATCGCATCGCGCAGCTCAGACTCCAGTAAACGCGGCATATCCTGCGGCGGGACTTCGATTCGGGCCACCCGTTCGTGATGGCGAACGCGAAATTCGCGAAACCCTCGTTCTCGCAGCAGCTGCTCGGCCGCTTCGATTTGATTGAGCTTTTTCACGGTTACCGGACTATTGTAGGGGATGCGCGACGAAAGGCAGGGCGATGCGGGTTTATCCCAGATGCGCAGCCCCATTTCGCGGGCCAGGGCGCGAATTTCGGCCTTCGAAAAATCGGCTTCGATCAGCGGCGAACGCACTCCGTTCTGTGCCGCCGCGGTCTGCCCGGGACGGTGATCGCCCAGATCGTCGGCGTTCGCGCCGTTCGCGATGAAGCTCAGCCCTTCCTGTTTCGCGACGTGTTTCAGTATTTCATAGAGTTCGCTCTTGCAGTGAAAACAGCGGTCGAATCCGTTCGCCGCGTAACCGGGTCGCTCGATTTCGTTCGAATCCACGAAGCGATGCCGGGCTCCCAGTTCGTCCGCGATCCTGGCCGCTTCTTCGCGCTCACGGGCGGGCACAGCCGCCGACACGGCGGTGATCGCCAGTACGCGGTCCGCGCCCGAAGCGTCAATGGCCGCCTTTAAGGCGAAGGTGCTGTCGATGCCGCCGGAAAAGGCGAGCAGCGCGTCGGATTGTTCGCGAAAGATCGCGAGCAGCTTTTCGTATTTGGAATGGAGTGCGTTCATGCATCGTTCTCCTGCGAATCGGCCCGCGCGGCGCCGGCCCGGAAATTCGCGTCGTATTGCAGTCGTTCTGCGGCGTTCTGGGCGGCCGCGTAAACGGATTTCAAGGGTGTGTCGTGTTTGCGCGCGAGTTCGCGGCAGCTTTCGAATTCAGGGGCCACGTTATAAACGCGGCCTGCATGCAGTCCGAGTTTGATCTGGACGGGGCCGAATTCCGTTTGGACCGTGCGCAGCTCCCGCTCCAGTTTGCGGCGTTCGATCAACTGGCGTCGTACGCCAAGCGTCGTACTTTCGCGAAAGAGGATTTCCAGCAGTTGTGTTTCACGCGCAGGCTCACAGAGCACCGTACACAACGTGGCCGGCCGGTTCTTTTTTTTCTGAACCGGCGTGAGATAAACCTCTAACGCTCCCGCACCGTACAGTTGATCGAATAGATCGCCGATCCATTCCGGGTTCGCGTCGTCCAGGCTGCATTCCAGCGAAAGCACTTCGTCGCGTGCGAAACCGCCGTCCGCCTCCGCCCCGCGCGTGAACTGACCGGACGCGGCTCCGTTCTGCGCGAAAGGGGCGTCTGCCGACTGCGCATACTCCGGCCGGCCCACGAGAATTCGCAGCAGATTGGGAATCGGCAGGCGGTGTTCGCCCGCGCCGTAGCCGATCGCCTCGGTGAGCATCAGCGGCTGGCCGCCGAAATCGCCCGGAGTCACCAGACCCGCCAGCAACGCTGCGCCCGTGGGAGTGGTGAGTTCTTTTTGAATGGTTTGCTTTGCACCGTCTTTGGTTTTGATTTCCGGGCTGTGGCTGGGAATGGCTTTGAGTAACTCGGCGGTCGCAGGGGCGGGAACCGGCATCAGTCCGTGTTCGCAACGCACAAAGCCGCCGCCGACATTTACCGGAGACGCGCAGATTCTATCGATTCCCAGGAGATGCAGACCCAGCACGGAGCCGACCACGTCCACGATTGCGTCGATCGCGCCGACTTCGTGAAAGTGGATACTCTGTATGTCCACGCGATGGATCTTCGCTTCCGCTTCGGCCAGCCGGCGAAAGACCGCGATCGATTGCGCCCGCACCGGCTCGGGCAATTCGCTCTGGCCGATGATTTTTTCGATTTCGCCCAGCCCGCGATGAGGATGTTTATCATGGGTGAGGACGCGAACGCGGGTCGCGCCGATTCCGTATTCGAGCACGCTTTCGCGTTCAAGGCGAAAATCCGGTCGATAAGGCGGACGAAAAGCGTTCTGCAGCGGATTGCCGGCTGAGCCCGGAGCAGCCGCTCGCGGCGCCGAAATGCGCAGGCCGTGCAGGCCTTTCACCAGCTCCTGCTCGTTCAGGCCTGCGTCGAGCAGCGCGCCGAGCAGCATCGAGCCGCAGATGCCGGCCTGGCAGTCCAGGTACGCGATTCGGGGCGAGTTGCTTATCGGCTGGCCGGACATAGAGCTACCGCGTACAGTTTTCGGCGCGCGCCGCGTCGAGTCGACTCTGAAATACTCGCGTGCGAGGCCGCGTTCGCCTTAACCGCATATAGAACTGAGCGCCGCGCCCGTCCGTCGCAAGTCGTCGACTACGCGGCTGGTCCGCTCAAGATCGTCGCCGCCAGATAGGCCGCTCCGAAACCATTGTCAATATTGACCACGGCCACTCCCGGCGAGCAGCTGTTCAGCATCGTTAAAAGCGCGCTCACTCCGCCGAAGGCCGCGCCGTAGCCGGTGCTCGTGGGCACCGCGATTACGGGAACGGACACCAGGCCGCCGACGACCGAGGGCAGGGCGCCGTCCATCCCGGCAACGGTGATGATCGCTTTCGCCGCGCGCAGACGGCCGAGGTTGCGCAATAGTCTGTGCAGACCCGCGACTCCCACGTCGTACAGCCGCTCCACGCGTTGACCGAAAACCTCGGCCGTGACCGCGGCTTCTTCGGCGGCGGGCATGTCGGATGTGCCCGCGCTCAGCACCAATAATAATCCCGCGTCCGGCGATACCGGCCGCGCTTCGCCGATCAGAATCAGGCGGGCCGTTTCGAAATAACGCGCCCCGGGAATCTGCGCCTGCACCGCCGCGAATTGCTCCGGCGTCGCGCGACTCGCCAGCACCAGGCTTTCCGATTCGCGAAAGCGCGACAGGATTCCAATCAGCTGCTCATCGCTTTTGCCCGGGCAGAGCACGGTTTCGGGAAAACCCCGGCGCGCGGCCCGGGCGGTATCGAGCCGTGCGAAGTCCAGATCTGCGAAACCCGCGAGCGCTTCGCCGGAGGCGCCGGGGTCTTTCGCAGAAGCGCCCAGGACTTCCAGGGCCCCGGCGACCGGTAGTTCGCCGGAGGCGACCTGTTCTAAGATTCGTTCGAGATTCATGCATTATTCGCCGCGGAACTGCGCCCTGCGCTTCTCGAGGAATGCGCTCACGCCTTCGCGATAGTCCGCGCTTTCGTAACACGCGTCCATGGCCGCTTCGGCCTTCCCGCGATCCGCCGCGGCGGGTCCTTTTTTAAATTCATTTAGAGCGATCTTCGCGGAGCGGACCGTCAACGGAGCGTTGGCCGCCACCATGCCTGCGTACTTCGCCGTTCGCGTGTCCAGATCCGCCGCATCGTCGACCAGCTGGTGCAGAATGCCCAGGCGCAGCGCTTCGTCGGCCGAATAGACGCGGGCCGTAAACAGCATTTCGCGGGCCGCGGCGGGCCCCAGTTCGCCGGCCAGGCGTTCCACGTTTTCGTAGCCGTACCCCAGGCCGAGCTTCGCGGCCGGTATGCAAAAGCGCGCGTCGGCTGAGGCGATGCGCAGATCCGAATTTAAGGCGATGGCGCAGCCGCCCCCGAAACAAAAGCCGCGAATTTTCGCGATGGTCGGGGCGGGAGATTCGGCGATCGCGCGAAAGGCCTGGTCGGTGATCGTATTGTATTCGCGCGCAGCGGCCGGGTCTTTGCGCAAGCTTTCAAATTCCGAGATATCGGCGCCGGCCACAAAGGCCTGATCGCCCGCGCCTTCGAAGACGATCGCGCGAATATCCGGCCGGGCGTTGAGATCCGCCAGCGCCTCCGGCAGCGCGCGCCACATCGCCAGGTTGAAGGCGTTGCGTTTTTCCGGATTGTCAAAGATGATGCGGCCGACATGGCCGTCGCTTTCAGTTCGTATTTTCGACGTCATTAGCTGCTTTAGGCGACGTTATGGTCGAGCTTGCGACCCAGGATTCTGTCCGTAAAAATTCCGTAAATCAATTCGTCGCCGTAAAGCGGGTCACCGCTTCGCGCAGACGCCGGCTGATCGTGCGAAAGAGCGAAAAGGCGAGCTGAGGGCGGGCCAGCAACAGACGCTGGAAATCGTCACGTTTGATCGCCAGCAGGGTCGCGTCTTTTTGAACTTCGACCGTGGCCGAGCGGGGCTCCTGGTCGAGGATCGACATTTCGCCGAATGTTTCGCGCTCTTCCAGGATTTGTAATATCACCTGTTTTTCGCCTTTGAGTACCCGCACGCTGCCGTTGATGATAATATAGAGCGAATCGCCGACGTCGTTTTCGCGAAAGACCGTCTGGCCGGCTTTGAATTTTTTTTCGCGGGTGATCTCGTTGATCCACTGCAGGTCGTTTCCGTCGATATCCGCGAAGAGCGGTACGCTTCGCAGAAAGAGGATCCGTTCCATATCGATTGCCATCTGTTTTACCTCTTTGCGGGTGCGCTTGCGCCGTCCCCCGCCGGACCGCCGGCCCCGGACAATGCCGAGTTTTTCCAGCGCGACGATCGCGTTGTTTTTTATGATGGGCGTCGAGTCGCGCGCCATCTCTCTTAAAAATGATTCGAATGAATACAGGCGCAGTTCGCCGATACAATAGGCCACGCAGGCCTCGAACCACGCGTGCTGCTTGGTGATCAAAAGATCAATGATAATCTCGCCGATTTCGCGGGATTCGTCGTCATCGAAATCGAGGGCTTCCCCCTCGCCGGAGTGTATTTCCAGTAGATTCGCCAGGGCCGCGGCTTCCGGGCCGGTGCCTTCGAGCAATTCGATGGCCTCGGCTTTCGCCCGGCGATCGTCTCCGCGCAGATTGGCCGCCGCGGCGCGCACGGTGGCCGGGTCGGCGAGCAGCTCCAGCAAATGCAGGCCCAATTCAATGCGGCGGCCGGTCGCCCGGACCAGGGTGTCCATCAGGAGCGACGTCGCGCGATAGTTTTTAATATTCTGTAGCTGGCGGATGTGCCCCAGATCCCGTTCGATTTTTTGTAGAATCGAACCGTACGATCTGCGTACCTGATCCAGCACCAGCGGAGGCAGCGCCTGATCCTCGGCCGCGGGGTCGGCGCCTTCGTCGTGCTCGCCGTTCTGCATATATTCGGCGTGGTGGCGGCTTTCGCGGCGACGTTCGCGCGCGTTGTGCCGGAGAGCCGAGAGCGCCGCGATGGCCGCGTCTTCGATGCGTATCGGCTGGCGGATCAACAGGTCGCCGAGCACGGGGATGCTCGAAGGATCGGCGATTTCACCAAGACATTTGAGGATTGCTTCGCGTACGGTGACGCCCGCGCTCAGCTGATATTTATCGTCTGCGAGCGGACGCATCAGGTGCAGATGCAGACGATCCACGGCTGCGGAACCGAGCCGAATCAGAGCGTCGCTCGCGCGAAAACGAAAATCGGGCTGCGCCAGAAATTCTACCAGACGATCGACGAGCTGATCGTCCGCCGGCGCGATGTTTGCGTCTGTATCGATGAGCAGCGCCGGTGGTCCGGCGATTGCTGGAGCGCCGCCGTTCGCGCCGGGCGCAGGACCGCCATTCATTGAATTCGCGGGGTTGCGATCTCGCAACAATTCGGTACCCGGAATCATCGAGCCCATGGCTTTAATCGTCTCGTGCAGTACGTCCGGCGAGCGGCTGCGGCTCATTTGCAAGAGAATCGGCAGCAGGTCGGGGTTGCCGAGCTCGCGAATCGTGTGGGCCGCGTTGATGCGCGCCGCGGGCTGGCGACTGCGCGCCATCGACGCCAGAGTCTGATAGGCTTTGCTGCGACGATTGATGCGCCGGCCCGGACCGAGCTGGGCGATGATGATCTCTCGTTTCAGCGCCGGTTTCGCGCCGCGGATCAGGCGCGTGAATTTGCGCGTTTCCTCCGGCAGGCCGAGCATGCCGACGGCGCGGATCGCGGCTTTGCGAATTTCGTCGTCGCTTTCTTTGAGGGCGACCAACAGCTGCGGCAGCGCATCGACGTAACGCGTACGTCCGAGAACGAGCAGAGCCTGTACGCGAATCTCCGGATTCAGCTGCGGAATCATTTCCGCGAGTCGCCGCAGGCTTTCGACGTCGGCGGAGCGCTCGACGAAGCTCAGAGAAAGAATGGCCGTGTCGCGGTCTTCGCCGCCAATCGATTCGAAAAGCAGCTGCAAAGCCTCTTCGCGTGAATGTTTGTCGTCGCCGATTTCGAAGGCTTCGCGAATTGCCTGATTGCGTTGATTGATATTGCGATCGCTCAAATGTTGCATGAGCGCGCGTAAATAGTCTTTTTTAACGCGCAGGGCCAGGAAAAACCACAACATTCCAACGCCCGCGGTGCCGACCGCTACATAAGCCTGCGGAATGGCCAGATAGGCGAAGAGCAACAGCAGCAAACCCGCCAGCGCCGTAAATACGGGCTCGACCGCCCCCGTAATAAACGCGCGTGAAAAGCCGCGGCGATCCGCCGGCACGGCGTTGTATAAAAGCTGCGTCGATGTTTCGTAGACAGTGTGCAGAATACTCTCGTCGAAGAAACGTACCAACGCGGTCAGCCAAACGCGCGGGTGCAGCAAATTCAGCGCGTCGCCCGCCGCGCCGGCGCTTGAAAAAAAGAAGCTGCGAATGGCCAGGGCCGCGGCGCCGAGCGCCATCGTGATCGGATAGATCGCATAGGTTCCCGCCACGCCCAGCAGACGCAGCAGAGCCCGTGCGACGAAGAGCTGGATAAACAGGCCGACCAGCGAAACAAAGCCGTTCACATAACCCAAAAACGCCGTGCGTTCCGCGTCGGCGGATTTACCCGGAAAGAGATCTTCGACGGCCGACAAAAACAACCAGTCGACGGTGTGGACCACAAGCCAGAGCGGCAGGCTGATGATGGTCATCGTGCGAATCAGCGGAATATTCCAGATCTCCAGGATATTCTGCCGGTAGCCGCCTTCAGCGTCCGCCCGGTCGGGGGCGCGATCCATATAGATCTGCACCGATCGCGCGGCGCGCCGGGTCTGCCAGACGAGCGGCAGTCCGGCCACTAACATCAGGCCCCAGAAAATCAGCAGATTTTCCGTACTGCCCGACCAGGTCAGCAGCGTATCCGTCGACAGGCTGCCCACGATCAATCCGACCAGCCCCGCGCCGCCCACCAGCGGGAAGATGCGCCGGCCCTCGCGCGGATCGAAGATATCGTTCGCGTAGGTCCAGAAGTGCATCAGCACCGTCATCAAGTAGACTTCGTAGAAAGCGAAGACCGCGAAGGCCATCGGCAGGCTGCCCTGTTGCGGGTCGAGAGGGATGCGCAGAGTGAACAGAGCGCCGGCGAATAAAACGAAGATTCCTGCGAGAATATGAAAACGGGAAACTCGATTTTCGATGATCGAATAGACGAACGATACGACCACCATCGACACGGCGTTCAATACCAGCATATAGGGCACGTAGCGCGAACCGGCGTTGCCCAGAAATAGAGACTCGGCGGCGGAGCGGCCTACGCCGAGCCCCGCCATGATCAAAAAGAACAGGCCGGCCATCGTTAAAAAACGCGGCCATTCGCGCTCCGCCAGTCCTGCGGTTCGCAGGAGTCTGCTGAGGACGTCGCGGTGATAGCCGCGTCCGAGTCCCTGGATTACAGCCAGGCGGCGCGGATTGTTCTGCCGGCTACGCATATTCGCTCAGGCGAATCATTATTCGAACCCCAGCACCCGGATATGATTTACGAAGGGATCGGCGGTGCCCTGCATATGGCAGTTGTGTTCTTTTAATATGTTAATATAATCGACGATATCCTGGGTGATACGCTCGCCGGGGCAGATCACGGGAATTCCAGGTGGATAGGACATGACCATTTCGCCGCAGATTTCGTTTACGGAGTCCTCCAGGCCGACCGTCTTCTTCGGTGAATAGTACGCGTCGCGCGGCATTACGATTGTTTCCGGCATCTCGGGCAGCATCGTGACTTTGCGGAATTTCTGAATGCGACACTTCGACGCGATCGTCTCCAGAGCCTTCACCAGACGATTTACGCTTTCTTCCGTGTCCCCCAGGGTGATCATGGCCATGATATTGTTTAAGTCGGCGAGTTCGATTTGAACATTGTATTCCTGCCGCAGTCGCCGCTCCATCTCGAAGCCGGTCATACCCAGGCGCCGCACGTGCACGCAGAGCTTGGTTTCGTCGAAATCGTGAATGGCTTCTCCATCGACGAGTTCTTTGCCGAAAGCGTAGAGCCCTTCGATTTGATTGATGCGGTCCCGGGCGTCCCGCGAAAGCTGTACGGTGCGTCGCAGCAGTTCGGCGCCGTTGACGGCGAGCTGCCGCCGCGCGACGTCGATCGAAGTCATGAGCAGGTACGACGCGCTGGTCGTGCGCATCAGATTGAGCGTATTCAAAACACGTTCGGATTGAATGACCCGATCGCGATGCAGCAAGAGCGAACTCTGGGTCAGCGATCCGCAGGTCTTGTGGGTGCTGATCGCCGAGATATCAGCGCCCGCGACGATGCCGCCCGCCGGCAGCTCGTCGTGAAAGTACATATGGCCGCCGTGAGCTTCGTCGACCAGCAACGCTGCTTCCCAGAGGTGCGCGAGTTTGCGAAAGGCTTCCAGATCTGAGGTGAAGCCGTAATAATTCGGGTTCATCAGAAACAGGGCCGCGGTTTGGGGAGCTCGGTGAAAGCAGGCTTTAATCGACTCGTAGGTCGATCCGGTGGCGATGCCCAGTTCCTCGTTCATTTCGACCGCGGCGTAGACCGGGATCGCGCCCGAAAGAATCAAGCCGCTAAATGCTGATTTGTGACAGTTACGGGGGAGGATCACCCGGTCTCCCGGACGCAGCGCCGAGATCAGCATGGTGTGAATTCCGGAAGTCGTTCCGTTGATCAGAAAATGCGCGTGATCGGCCTGAAAGAGATCCGCGCAGAGTCGCTGGGCTTCGTCAATGCACGAGAGCGGATTGCCCAGGTCGTCGACGTCGGCCATGGCGTTCACGTCCATCAGGAAGGCGCGGTCGCCCAGAAATTCGCGCAGCTCCGGAAGCCCCGCCCCGTGTTTATGCGCCGGCACGTGAAACGGGGTTACGTCGTCTTTGATATGTTCTTTGAGCGCGTCGAAGAGCGGTGCGCGAGTCTGGTCGCCCGGCCGGCGCTGCTGATTGGGATCCGCTCCCGTCGGATCCTGCACTTCTTCGGCCCCGTCCGTAGCGGGCGATTCTGCGGCCACGGCGCCGTGATCGGAATTGGTCTGAGCTGAGCCTGTCAAAGAAGCACCTCTGGGCAAAGGAATCTCATGATTCCCGCTATATTCCAGTATCGTATGTCGGTGCACAGAAAATTATTCGGAGGGCAGCGGCTTTGCACGTGAGCGGAATATTTCGCGCGAATGGGACGGGCCCACGGGCAAGCGATGCGCTTTATTTACAGTATTCAGAGTATTCACAAAGAGTTGCCAGATTGAGGGGCGTGGATTTCTTTCTTATTTTTCGATCAGTCGAGGCCGAAGTACTCCGCTAAGACTCGCGCGACGTGCGCAAAACGCGCGGCCTGCTTTCCGGGGATTATGTCCCGGCGGCGCGCTCATCGCCGAAGAACACAGCGGTACAGATCGACGAGAAGGACAGGAAGAAGATGTCGAAAGTTTTAATCATCGGGGCCGGCGGCGTGGGCGGCGTCGTCGTTCATAAATGCGCCGCGAATCCGGACGTCTTCTCGGAGATCGTACTGGCGAGCCGGCGTCTGGAGAAGTGCCGCAGCATTCAAGAGCAGCTTTCGCGTCCGATTGAAATCGACGAAGTCGACGCGGACCATACCGATCAGGTCGTACGTTTACTGGAAAAGCACAAGCCGGCCCTGTTGATCAACGTCGCTTTGCCGTACCAGGACCTGGCGATCATGGAAGCCTGTTTGCAGACCGGCGTGCACTATCTCGACACGGCGAATTATGAGCATCCCGACGAGGCGAAGTTCGAATACAAAGAGCAGTGGGCGCTGCATGATCGCTTTAAGGCCGCGGGACTCATGGCGCTGCTCGGCTCGGGTTTCGATCCCGGGGTTACGAACGTCTTTTGCGCGCACGCCCGCAAGCATCACTTCGACGAAATCCATACCATCGATATTCTCGACTGCAACGGCGGCGATCACGGCAAACCCTTCGCCACGAATTTTAATCCCGAGATCAATATCCGCGAAATCACCCAGCCCGGCCGCTATTGGGAAAACGGCAAGTGGGTCGAGATTCCGGCCATGTCTGAAAAAATGGTCTGGGATTATCCCGAAATCGGCCCGCGGGACAGCTACGTGCTCTATCACGAAGAACTCGAGTCTCTGGCGAAGAATCTGGCGCCGATCGGCCTGAAACGTATTCGTTTCTTCATGACATTCGGTCAGGAATATCTGACGCACCTGCGGGTGCTGGCGAATGTCGGTATGACCTCGATCGAACCCGTGATGTACGAAGGCCGGGAAGTCATTCCCCTGCAATTTCTCAAAGCGATGTTGCCCGATCCCGGAAGCCTCGCGGAGAACTATACGGGTAAAACGAATATCGGCTGCCTGTTTGAAGGCGTGAAAGACGGCAAGCCGCGTAAGCTCTACGTGTACAATGTTTGCGATCACGCTGAGACCTACAAAGAAGTGCGGGCGCAGGCGGTTTCGTATACGACCGGCGTGCCGGCCATGATCGGCGCGATGATGATGCTGACCGGGAAGTGGAGCGGGGAGGGCGTCTTCAATATGGAAGAATTCGACCCGGATCCCTTTATGGAACAGCTGAATCGTCAGGGGCTGCCGTATACGGAAGCCTGGCTGTGAACTGGGAAGACTTTCGCCGCCTGGATCTTTCGCAGGCGCCGACGCCGTTGCATATTATCGACGAAGACGCCCTGCGGCGTAACCTGGAGATTCTGGCCGAAATTCAGAAACGCACCGGCGCTCGCATTATTCTGGCGCTGAAAGCTTTCGCGCAATTCAGTACTTTCCCGCTAATCCGTAAATATCTTCCCGGCGCGACGGCCAGTTCTCTCAGCGAAGCCCGTCTGGCCTTCGAAGAATATACCGACGGCGGCTCGACAGGCGGCGAAGTGCATATCTGCGCGCCGGCGTACTCCGACGGCGAATTCGACGAACTGATGCGCTACGGCGATCACATCGTTTTTAATTCGTTCAGCCAGTGGGATCGCTTTCGCGCGCGAGTGCGCGAACATAACGCCGGTGGCGCGAAGCGAATCGAATGCGGACTGCGGGTGAATCCCGAACATTCCGAAGGTGAAGTGCCGCTCTACGATCCCTGCGCTCCGGGGTCGCGCCTGGGTACGCGGCTTTCGGCTTTCGAATCGCGGGCGCGCGAAGACTCCGGCGCGGAAAGTGCGAGCGTGCTGGAAGGCCTGGACGGTCTGCATTTTCATACTCTGTGCGAACAGGGCGTAGAACCGCTGGAGCGAACGCTGGCCGTGGTCGAAGAAAAATTCGGCCGTTATTTTTCGCAACTGCGCTGGATTAACTTCGGCGGCGGTCATCATATAACGCGCGCGGACTACGACGTGAATCGGCTTTGCGAATTGATTGTCGACTTTCGCCGTCGAAATGAAAATATTGAAGTTTATCTGGAGCCCGGCGAAGCGGTCGTGCTGGGTACGGGCGTACTCGTTTCGCGCGTTCTGGACGTGCTTCCCGGCGCGCCTGGTGAGATTCCATCAGTGATCCTGGATACGTCGGCGACGGCGCATATGCCCGATACACTCGAGATGCCCTATCGTCCGGACATTCTCGGAGCAGGCGAAGCCGGTCAATTCGCGCACAGCTATCGCCTGGGCGGCCTGACCTGCCTGGCAGGCGACGTAATCGGGGAATATTCGTTCGAACGCGAATTATCTTGCGGCGAAGAATTATTTTTTCTGGACATGTCGCATTATACCATGGTTAAGAATACATGTTTCAACGGCGTCGGGCTCCCGGCGATCGCCACCGCTAACACGCAACGGGGCGAACTCAGAGTCGTTAAAACATTTGGTTACGAATCGTATCGCGACCGGCTTTCGTGACGAAGGCCGCATCGCCCTGCGACGCTTTCCGATGGAAAGCGATACGAAACTTTAATTAATGGTAGCGAAAATATGCCGACTATGTTAGAAAGCCCCCGTATGGGAATGGGCGGGACGCCAACCAGAAAAGTTCGAGTGATGCTTGTCGACGACGAGCGCATTACACGGCTGTACATTCGCGACCTGATCGAAGAGGACGCGGATCTCGAAGTCGTTCAGGAATCCGACAGCGGCGACGCCGCGATCGGTCAACTGGCCGAAATGCAGGAAATGCCGGATGTGGTGCTGCTGGATCTCGGCTACAACACCGACGGTAAGAGCGGTCTGGACGCGGGTCCCCGAATTCGCGAACTTCTGCCGGACGTTTCGATTCTTGTCCTTTCGCAGCATGACGAATACTACGATGAGTGCCGCTCCTGGGCCGACGGCTATCTGATCAAAGATCAGGCTCCGGAAAACCTGGTCAAAGTCGTCCGTGAGATGGTCCTCGAAGACAAAGGTTATGTCTCGAAGGAAGCCCTCGACGCCGCTTCGCGTACGGGCCGAATCCTTTCGAACAGTCGTCTGGACAAGCTGAGCGCCATCGAGCGCCGGGTGATGATTCTGACGGCCAAAGGCATGAGCAGCGAGGCCGTGGCGAAAACCATGAATCGCAGCGTCTACACCATCAACAATCATCTCGTGCGGATTTACAATAAGCTGAAGATCCCGCCCGAGCGTCGGAACAAACAGGAACTCACCCGCCTGGCCACCGAAGCCCGGATGATAACCCCATAGATTGGCGTAGCCAATCGCCAGGGCCAGTGGCTCCGTAGATTGCCGCAGGCAATCGGAAGACCGCTCTGCGGCCCATAGATTGGCGTAGCCAATCGCAAGCCCGCTCCGCGGCCCGTAGACTCCGAAGGAGTCTACAAGGCCAGTGGCGCCCTAGAAAGCCGAAGGCAATCGCAAGCCCGCTCTGCGGCCAATAAATTGCCGGAGGCAATCGCGAGGCCGCTCTGCGGCCAATAGAAAGCCGAAGGCTTTCGCAGGCCGCTTCTGCGGCCCGCTTGCGAGTAGACAGCGCCGCCCGGATCCCGAATGACGTCTGAATGGCGATTTTCGAGACTCCCGCGGCGGCTTTCGCTCCGCAGCGATCGAATACAACGACCGGATACGAGATCTGGTTCGCCGTAATCCACGACCCGGTCGAGCGCATGGCGCTCTGGCTCCGTTACAGTCGCTATATTCCCAAAAGCGGCGAAAAACCCGCTCAGGCGATTCTCTGGGCCTCATTGTTTTCCGCGGCCGATCCGGAGCGCCACACCTTTAACTCGCGTTCGGTTCCGTTGAAGGCGGCCAGTTTCGCTTCGGACCGGGTCACGATCGACACGAATACCGACGGCGCCGGTCCGGATTCTCCGGCGGTGATCGGGCCGGACTATTGCGTGGGAGAAATCAAAACTCCGCTGGGAAACCTGCGCTGGGATCTGGAACTGCTGCACGATTTCGCTCCGTACACTCACGGCCCGGAGCGGCTGGCAAAGGTTTCGCGAACCCACAGCGTCGTGATTTCGCCGTTCGGGCGCGCCCGCGGCTCGGTGCGCCTGGGTACCGCGCGGGCGCACAAGTGGAAGAACGCGCGCGTGATGTTCACTCACATCTGGGGATCGGAGCGCGTGCCGGAGCTGTACTGGTGCTACGCGCCGTATCTGCAGGGACCGGCCGGTCCGAACTCGTCCGGGATCGCCGCAGTTGAGGCGATCTACGTGAAACCGTCGTCGCTGACTCCCGCGGTCTGTTTCGGTACCGCGTTGACCGGCGACGGGCGGCTCGTGCACGATCACGCCCTGACCCGGGGAGTCTTTGGCGGCAATAAATTCGATTATCCCAAACAGAGCTTTCGTCTGAATTTCGCCGGTCAACGCGTGGAAGTCGGCGCGACGCTGAATCAAAAGCAGAAGACGGGTTTTATCTATCGCGGGCCCGACGGTACGCCCTATTTTATCGTACAGAGCGACGTGAGCTCCGTGGAATGCCGGCTGAAGAATGCCGAGGGACGCGACACGAAGCTGGTCAGTCCGGACTTCGCGGCCGTTGAATTTCACGGTGCGAAACCCTGGCCCGGCGTGATGTACATGGATCCCTACGACTGAGGCCGTCGCTGCCTCGCGAAGTCGGCTGGCGCGGCTGCGATTCGGCCGGAGCGCGGACTCAGGGCATAAAGACGATATCGGTCAGGACCGTTGCGGCGCTCGCGGGCAGGCTCTCGGTGGTGCCCGCGAGCGCGGATTGCGAGTAGCGAAAGAGGGCCGGCGCCCCGGCGCCATCGCTGCCGCCGTACAGTACCATCTGGTTTCCGAGTGCAACGTGATTCAGGGCCGCTGCGCCGCCGCAGGCCGGGTTCATCAACATCGTAAAATTTCCGGAGACTCCGGTGGGGTTGCTGTACAACTCGCAGTTGGTTGCGTTTCGCATGCCGACGTAGTAGCCGCTTGCGTCGGCCCCCAGCGCCCCGGCGAAATTGAAGCAGCTAAACGTAGTCGTGTCGGCCGAGCTCCACGAAGACAGGCCATCCGTGGAAAGATCGCTGCGCGGACAGGTGGTCTGGTTGATAATAAAGACTTCGCCAGTTCCGGTGCGATTGGCGATACGAACGGGCTGAGTCGCGCCCACAATGGGAGCCCCGGCGCCCCAGTTCGCGCCGCTATCCGTGCTGCGCTGAACATGCGGACTGCTGTTCTTCGCGGCATATAAAATACTGGATGATAGGCAGAGCGCGTCCTGAGTCGTAAACCCCGCCCCGACGACGATTGAGGCGAAATTCCAGGTGGTCCCGGAGTCGTTGCTGTAATAGGTGCCGTACTGCGTGCCGCCGTTCACGAAGGTCGAGTAGATCGTCGTGCCGCAGATGTCGAGGGTCGCGAAAGCTTCCGCGGCCACGTTGACGGAGGTCCAGGTTTTGCCGAAATCGTCTGAGCGCACGATGTTGTTCGTCGGATTCGCATCGAGCCCCCAGAGAGTATCGCCGGCGAAGCGCTGCACCCGGCGCACGCTGCCCGTGGCGCCTGTGAAGTCCACGCGTTCGAAGCTGCCGTCGCCGGTTGTTTCGAAGAAGAAGGTCTGGTCGGTGAAAAGCAGAAATACGCTGGGATCGACCGGAGCTCCGAGCACCGTGATCAACGCTCCCAGCAGCCCGCCGTTCGAAGTGTCGTACGGACTGCTGTCCAGTTCCAGGCAGGCCGGCAGACTCAGCGCGAATGCACATGCCAGCAACGCACGACGCGCCATACAGACGCGGCTGAATCGCTCGACTGGTTTACGCGTTTCAGGTCGTGCGCCGTATCGCCGGATAGGTTTTCGTATCCCATTTGCAGCATCCATAATCAAACCTGCTCTTGTTCTATTTTAAGGGCGTGGACCTGGCGGCGCAACGAGAATTCGCACGCATCGGCCGAATAGACGGACGCTTCACGATCGTGGCGCTGGCGCTGGCGCGAGCCGCCAGGCTCCGCGATGCCTTGCTAGAATCGCATCCAGAGCCCCGCACCGATGACCGGCGTCGGCGCCAGCATTGCCGCGTTCTGAAAGCCGTGTCCGCCGCCGACGAGTCCGAGCTGCAGCCGTGCATCGGAGTCGGGCAGTTGCACGCTGACCGTACCGGGTGTCGGCCAGCCCGGAGCGAGCGCCGCGGTATGCGCGAGCTGAGCGAAATAAACCAGCCCGAGAATTTGCAGCGATTGATTATGAGCGTCCAGTTTTGACTGGTAGGGGCCGAAGGCCGCCTGGTTGCTCAGAAAGCCGAAGCCCAGCCGGACGCCGTTGTCGATTTCGAGAGGCGCAAGTGTCAGTAGAGTATTCAATTCAACCTGCGCGAAGTTATCGTCTTTCGCCGCGAGCGCCGCCTGCCGCGTGGTCCAGGCGTGGTACAACGCGCCCGCGGTCAGCGCTGCATAGGTCGCCCCCCAGATCGGCTGATCGTTTGCGAAAAATCCCCAGCCGGGCAGAACCGCGTTGCGCACAGCGAAGCCCGTATAAGTCAGCGCTTTACCGGGCTGGGTTTCGCCGGCCTGTTCTTGCTGCTTGCGGGCGGCTTCCGCTTCCTTTTGAGCCTGCTCCTGTCGTTTGCGAGCGGCCTCTTCTTGTTCGCGCTGCCGCCTGGCGCGTTCCTGGCGCTCCGCCTCTTCTTTCCGGCGCCGTTCCACATCGGCGGGGGTGTCGTACGAAATACGGCGAATATCGGCCTTTTTGATGACCCGCAGTCCGCCCGGAGTCTGCAGTCGAATTTCGGTACGCGATTGGCCGACCACCTTGCCGCTCAGGACCTGGCCGTTTTTCAGGACGATGGTTTCCGCGGCCAGGCCGCCCGCGAAGAGCAGCATCAATAACAGCGCCGGTATATAGATTCGACTCAGCTTGCTCATCATGTCGACCGCCTTCTCCTCTCCTGGTTGCTTCGTTCCCGCGCTCGCAGATCCGGGGCTATCTATCATTCGCGCGCCGGCTCAGCCGGCTTTGCGCCGCGCGCGCTGCGCCGCGTAGGCGATGCCCATCGCGTTGATGGAAATATCCAGGCCCAGCAAGCGCCACTGGTCTTCGCTCAGATTCATATTATGCCGTTTGAGTTTGTCTTCGAAATACGAGCGCACGCCCGCTTCGCACTGTTGTTGGAGCTCATCGCCTTCTCGATCGCCGTCGCGAGCCGCGTCGAGCAGCGCTTCCATGGCATCCAATCCTCGCAACATTTGTTCCTCTCCGGCCGACATATCTTCAAAGGCGCCGAAGTGCGTCAGGTAGGCGCGGCGGGCTCCGCTTTCGCGGATCAGGCGGATGCTTTTGCGCGCTTCGTCGGCGTGGAATTGCGTCGGAGTGGTCGAAGGATAGAGGAACGGTCCTTCGTTCTGTAAATCGAGATAGCCGATGCCGAAGGAGTCTCCGGTGAAGATGCCTTCGGATTTCGTGTCGAATATGCAGAAGTGGTGATCGGCGTGGCCGCGGGTATGAATAAAGCGCAGCGTGCGTTCGCCGAAGCGCAGTTCCTCCCCGTCTTCCATGGTCCGCACCCGTTCTTCCGGAACGGGATGAATCTCGCCGTACAGCTTTTCGAAAAGCTCGGCGCCGTACACCGCGCGCGAGCTTTCCACCAGTCGTTCGGGTTGAATCACGTGGCGGGCGGCTTTGGGATGCGCGAGCACGGTCGCATTCGGACAGGCGCGCAGCAAAGCGTCCGTTCCGCCGGCGTGATCGAGGTGCACGTGAGTGATGATCGCGTATTCGACCTGCTCCGGGCTAAGGCCTGCGTCGCGCAGGGCGGCGAGCAATCTCGGAACCGCGTGGGCGGTGTTGTTCTCGACGAAGGCCGCGCGCTCACCCTCGACGATCAGGTACGCCGCGGCGGCCCGGGGATACACGTAGTCACAATCGATCGTTATGACTGAGGCGGTATCGGGCATACCCGAACGGTTCGGCCTGTTCGCAGGCTGTCAATCGCGTTTCGCAGGCGCTCGACCATGGCCGGGTTCGCGGATTCAGATTTCGATGCGCACGCCGATGCTCGCCCCGTGGTTCCGGCCGGTGGTGATGCCTTCGATGCCCAGTTTGAGCACCCAGAAGTTGAATTCCAGACCGCCCTTCCAGTAGTGCAGGACCCGGGGCACCCGCGCCCGCTGGTAGAGGCTGAGCGAAAGGTTGGCGACGTTGGCCGAGCCGGAATTGATCAGGCCCGCCAGGTCCGGCGGAATGGAGCCGGCCGGCAGGCTTTCGATGAACTCTTCCGACAGCGCCGGCAGTTCAGAAGCGCTGCGAATGGTGACGGGACCGTTGCGGGTCAGAATGAAGCGCGTATCGCCGGAGCTGCGCACGTAGCCGGCGCCGATGGTCAGGTTCATGATATAGAGTAGCTGAACGCCGGTCGTGATTTCTATCGGTACGCTTTTGACGTTGTTGTCGTAAAAGATGCGGTCCTGAGCCGCCCAGTCCAGGTTCACGCCTTCCTGCAGGCTGACGGTCAGGGTGCTGTTATCGGCCAGATATTCCAGCCGTTGATTGGACGTGGCGTATCCAATGCCCAGTGAAACCCCGCGGAAGCGCAAGAGCGGCCCGCCCGCGATTTCGTTGCCTTCAACCAGATGATAGCGCAGCATAAAACGCTGCGAAGCGAATTTTCCGTCGATGACTCCGTCGACGTTGTACTTGTTCTCGATGCGCTCGCGGTGATCCAGTCCGCCCAGGTAGATATCGAAGCGCGCCGGCGACCAGAAGGGCGGCGTCTTGCGGGAAGCGCCGCCGGCCTCGCCGTCGTCCGCTTCGGCGAAGGGGTCGTAAGCCTGGCGCAGCACCCAGCCGAGATTCACGCCGACGAAGGCGCCGCCGCTCAGCGCCGCTCCGGCGCTCGGCATATCCTCGATGACTCCCACGCCGGGAATATTCACGTCGACGTCTTCGTTTTCTTTAAAGCCGGCTCCCAGATATCCGCCCGCGGTCATACCGGAAAGATTTACCGTACCGATTTGCGGTCCGGCGACGTTGGCCATGACCAGCGTCTCGGCGATGTTGCGGAAAAGTTCGTTCGAGTACTGGTTCTGCAACTCAATAAAGAGCGCGTTGTACTCTTCGGGCGTCAGCGGGATCAAGCCGCAGTTGCTGCCCGAGCAGGTGACCTGCGCCTCAAGCGGCCTGGCGGAGATTGTAAGAACGATGCAACTCAGGCCGAAGACGGTCGTGAGTCCGGCGCGCCTGATAAAACCTGGATAGGCCATACGATATGTGACGGAGTGCGAAGGGGGAATTCTGTAGTCGAAGCGGGAGCGATTGGCGAATTTTTGTGATTTTTTTCAGTTTCGCGGGCGGCGGAACGGCCGTTCAAATCGTCGTCCGGTCTCTTGAAATTACGCCCGCGGTCCGGTTTCGTCAGCTTCCCGGGCATCGTCAGAGTCGGGCCCTTCTTTCCGGGGATGCTGGTTTTCGAGCGGATCGGTAATCGAACCCAGAGATGATTTGAAATCCGCGTCCCGGGAGTGAAAGCGCTCCATCAGGGCTTCGAAGCGTTCGGTCTTTTCTTCATCGCTCAGTGCGAGAAATTCGCGCAGGGATTCAGGTTCCTGAGCCAACAGCTCCAGAAAATCGGACAGCGCCAGAGGCTGCCGTTCAGGATCGCGCCCGAAATGCTCCATGACCTGCACGAATCGAAAAGCGTCCGCCGGTTGCAGCGCCGCGAAGCGTTCCCGGGCTTCGCTTTCGTTTGCGCGCTGACGGCGGTACAGTAAAATACAGGCGCGCGCGCTGTCGCCCAGCAGCGGATAGAGGCCCGCCGCCAGGTCTCGATCGCATCCATTCATGTGCATGAGTATTTCAAAAAAAAACCGCCGTTCCGCTCCCTGGATTTTGTTTATTTTTTTTAGCAGTTCGGAATCGTCGGATTGATGCATAGTCAGCCCTTGTCGGTTTCGCCGGTAACTCTACGTACGCATGAGTGAGTAGTCGACGCAGACACTCTGTCGCCGCTGCATATCATGGATCTCATCATAGTTCTATGGGACGTGAATATTCTTAACGATCCCGAATTTCTGATTCACATTATTCATCGCGCCGGTTCGACTTCAATAAAAATCTGGAAATTCTCACGGAAGCCTCATTATTCGTGCGCGAATCAGCGCGCGATCTGCATCGTCATGCAGTGAATGCCGCCGCCTTCGAGTATCAGGTCCGAACCCGGCAAACCAACGACCCGACGATCGGGAAACGCGCTTGCAATGGTGTTCAGAGCGCGTTGATCGCGCTCGGGATCGCCGAAGACGGGAACCAGCACGACGCGATTGCCGATATAAAAATTTGCGTAGCTTTCGGGTACGGGAGTACCGTCGCTATACCGTCGCAGGCGCGGCAGCGGCAGGGTTTCGACGCGCAGCGGCTCGCCCTTCGGTCCGCGATAGTCGCGAAGATGCGTGAGATTCATTGCCAGGTCCCCATACGCGGGATGATCGACGCTGTCGGGCAGGCAGCTGAGCACTCGATCTTCGCCGACGAAGCGCGTAATCATGTCAACGTGCCCGTCAGTATCGTCGCCGGCTAAACCGTTGGGCAGCCAGAGGACCGAATGCGCGGAGAGCGTCGCTTTCAGGCGTTCTTCAATCTGCTGACGGTTCCAATCGGGATTGCGATTGGGATGCAGCAAACAGGCTTCGGTCGTGATCAAAAGGCCGCGCCCGTTCGTCTCAATCGCGCCGCCTTCGAGTACGAAGTCGGAGTATTTATGAAAGGTTTCCTGCATACGCGCGGCCACGGCCTGTGCGGCGCGGTTGTCGGCTTCGGCCGCGAATTTGCCGCCCCAGCCGGTAAAGGTAAACGCGATCATGCGCGATGCGGCTTCAGAGTTCGCGCCGTCCGGCCCCTGTTCACGCCGAAGGCGTAGCCCTTGTTCACGCCGCAGGCGTAGAGGACCGTAATCGCGAATCCATACGTCGTCCGTCGGAATCGTCCAGATCTGGACCGCGTCGTCTGGCCCGCAGGCAATGCCGCTATCGGCGAAGCGCGCGTTCAGTTCGGCGGCGCTCGCCTCATTGTTGACCAGGACGCGTACGGCTTCGCCTTCACAGAGCGCCCGAATGATTTCGACATACACCGAGCGGACCGCGTCGATCCTGCCCGACCAGAGCTCCGGTCGTTGCGGCCAGGTCAACAGCGTGCCGAAGTGCGATTCCCACTCCGCGGGCCAGCGATATCCGGATTCTGTCGACGGTGCTTGCATTGGCGCGGTGGTTCGCGGCCCCGGACTGTCCGGCAGAGGCTGGGGCTTCTCTGTAAAAATATCGGCCGGCGAGAAAGGCTTGTCAGATGAATCGGGCGTGGCTATCTCCCCGTATGGCTCGCACTCGCAACTCCAGAGGACCGTCGGATTCCGGCAAATCAAAAAATAAACCAGGCGGTAAATCGAAGAAAAAGGACGGCGGAAAGTCCCGGCCGTCGCGCCAGTCCGAGAAGAAACGCGGCAAGGCCGGCGGGCCGGGCGGAGCGGCGAAGACGTCGCGCAAATCGGCGGAAAGCGCGAACGAGCAATTCGAGCGCAGCTGGCTGGATATGGACCCGGAGACGCGCGATCAACTGCTGCGGCGTCTGGCGAACGTCTGGTTTGTGGTTCTCTTTCTGGCGATCTTCGCTCTGATCATATACATGGCCTGGCCCTTTATCACGTCGATTATCTTCGCACTGATTCTCGCCGGTTCGTTTTATCCGGTGATGCGCTATCTCGTCGACCGTCGGGGCTGGGGGCGGACCACGAGCGCTCTTACGGTGTCGGCCATCATCATACTGGCAGTATTTTTACCGGTCGTCTACATCGTGGTGCGCCTGGCCCAGGAAGTCGGATACGCTTATAAAGATCTCAGCGCGGTAGTCACCACCGATACCATGGAAGATTTCTTTTTCGGAAACGGCTACGGAGCGGTCATCGGCCGCCAGATCTTCGATTTTCTGAACTTAGAGTACAACCGCGGCGAAATCCAGCGCATCGTTCTGGATTTCGCCGGTTCGATGACCAATTGGGCCTACGAACGCATCAGCGGTTTCATTTCCAACGTGCTGTATTTGATGTTGGACGTAATCGTAATGCTGGCGGTCATCTTCGGAATTCTGCAGCAGGCGCCGACTCTGCGCGATTTTCTATTTCGTCTTTCGCCGCTGCCGGAGGAAGACGAACGTTTGATCATCAATCGCTTTAATCAGATGAACTACGTGACGCTGGTTTGCAACGGTGTTGGCGGCATATTGCAGGGCGTGCTCGCGGGCGTGGCCTTCTGGCTTCTGGGATTCAAGGCGGTGCTCCTGTGGACTGTGATCATGAGCGTGCTCGCCTTCATTCCTCTGGTAGGCATCTCGTTCGTGTACGTGCCGGCCTCGATCTATTTGCTGGTAACCGGCAACTACCTGGCCGCCGCCGGTTTGTTCGTATACTGCTCGCTGGTGTCGGTCGTAACCGAAAACTGGTTCAAACCGATCTTCATGGGCAATCAGGTGAGCATCAACAGCCTGCTCGTATTTTTGAGCATCATCGGCGGTATGGCTGTCTTCGGCACCGCGGGTATTTTTTACGGCCCGCTGATTATCATTATCTTTCTGACCTTCGTGGAGCTGTACCACAAACGCTACGAAAAGAATCTGAGCCGCTGAGCGGCAGGGCGGCTCAGTGGCGAAAAATCAACGATTCTTGCCGGCGATCATATTGAGCGCCTTTTCGAACGACGGCGTCCGCGTGAGTTCCATCGCGCCCTGTACGTCGGAGTCTTCGTCGCGATCGATTTCGTGCAGCACCGCGCTACGATAGCGCATGCGGGTCGGCAAATAGGCCGCCTGCTCGAGTTTTAAGATGCCGTCCATGCGCTTCAAGCAGAGCTTGCGGACGTCTTCCGCGGTTTCACCGACCCCGTCGATTAAACCGATGCGCTGCGCTTCGTCGGGCTTATAAGCCGTGCCTTCGATAATCGGGCGCACATAAGCCGGCTGCACCAGACGGTGAATGTTGTGAATATAAACCAGCGGCAGAGATAATCCCACTGCGAGTTCTGAGAATCCGATGCGCGCTCCACTGCCGATCATATAGCGATAGTCGGCGGCGCTCGAAATCACGGCCCCGCCCGCCATGGCGTGTCCGGTGATTTCCACGATCCAGGGCTTCGGAAAGCGCAGCATCTTCGAGTAGACCCGAATCATTTCGGCGATAGTCTTTTCGCGAGTCTCCTGGTTCGCGGCGAGCAGCGTTCCGCCGTCCAGTCCGTTCGAGAAAAACTTCGGATTGCTTGAATTGACGATGATGCCGTCGGCGTCTTCGCAGACTTTCTGCATGGTCGCGACGAATTCATTCAGGAGCTCCAGACTGAGCGTATTGTTGGGAGCGATGCCGTTGATCGTAACGGTGGCGACTTTGCCGTTCTTGCGGTCTTCAGTACTTACGGGAAAATTTTCGGACATGGGCCCAGAGGGGCGGCAGTCGGGGCGGGGAACAAGCAAAAAAATGCGGACCGGTTCCCCGAATTTATCGCCGTTCGTTTCGCGCGGGAATTTCTCGCCGTCGCCGTGCCATTCAACTGTGCTTCAGAAATTCTTTGCGCACCCAGTCGAGGGTATCGCGCAGGCTGTCTTTGATCGGGCGGGGTTGCCAGCCCAGTTGCAGTCGCAGGCGATCCGAACTATAGCGTACGGGATTGTTCGCCATCTCGCGCACGGTTTCGCCGGTGACTGCACGGGGAGCGCCTGTAAATTTGTGTCCGAGCCAGTCGAATAGGGGCGCCGTCGGTAAAAGGAAATTCGGCAGCATACGTCCCGGAGTCTTGAGAGTCGGATCCACTTCGCGAAAGAGCGGCATGAGGTCTTTCAAGCTGGTGTTATAGTCCGCGCAGATATAGCGACCGGAGGCGGCCTGATTTTCGTAGGCCAGCACGTGGGCCGCGGCGACGTCGCGCGCGTCGACGAAAGTGAGCGTGAAGGGCATGATCACCGGCAGGCGGCCGCGTAAAAGCATCTCGAAGAGGATGGTCGACGGTGTGTGTCGAAAAAAGCCCGGACCGATGATCGCGCTGGGGTTGATCGAAACCAGCTCCAGGTCGTTGGCCTTCGCGTATTCCCAGGCCGCTTCTTCGGCGGCGGTCTTCGCGTAATTATAAGGATTCTTCGCGTCGTGGTTCCAGTCTTCCTCGGTTAAGATTCGATCCTCCCCGCGCTGGCCCATGCCGATGGCCGCCACGCTTGATGTGAAGACCACGCGTCGCACGCCCGCCGCCTTCGCCGCGCGCAGGACGTTCAAGCCGCCCTCGATCGAGGGTTCGATGATCTCTTTTTGCGGATCTTTCGCTGTGACTTTGTAAACCGCGGCTACTTGAAAGACGCCGTCCACGCCGTCTACGGCTTTCGAAAGCGCGGTGGGATCCAGTAGATCGGCCGCGACCGGTTCGGCTCCCAGTACCCGCAGGCGTTCCGCGCGGTTCACGTCGCGCACGCCGGCCCGCACGCGATAGCCTTTTTCCAGCAGTAACTGAACGATATTATAGCCGACGTGGCCGGTGGCGCCGGTGACGAGTACTTGTTTCATAAGCTTGCGTTAATAAAGGCAGGCTGACCCTGCGCGGCCATCGAATAACGTCTGCTTGTATGACAAAGCGTCTGGCATTAGCGACGCTGTTATGAATTCGCAGGCGCCTGCCCGTGACCGGGGGGTGGCGCAGGCCCGTGAGCCGCCGAAGCCTTTGATAGTCAAGAGCGCCGGGCCGAAGCCAGGGGGGCGGAGCCCCCCTCTCACGATAAGCCGTCGGTCTCTAACCGTAACTCCCCCGCGGTTTGGGCGTGATTTTCGTTTCGTACGGTTTCAGCCTGGTGAACCCGGCGAAGGCCGGCTTCCCGGAGTGATTCATCAGAATCTCGTAGTCGCGGCTTTTGCCTTTGCGCTGAATGCGTTCCACCTGGGAACCGAGAAAGCGAAAAGGAATCTGCGCTTCGCGCAGCACCCGCCGGTAAAACAACAGGTTGCTGATCGGCGTCAGCGAAGTGCCCACGTAGTAAACGACGCCGCGACCGTATTCGTTGCGGGTGATCGCCGGCTGACCCCGATAAAATTTACGTTTGTCCGTATAACGCGCGACGACTTCCGCCGTCGTCGGCTCGAGTAGTTCGCAGATCTTGCTGCCGGCTCCGGGCAGCGCGCGAAAGCGGAGTTTCACTTTCTGTTCGCCGACCGCTTCGAATTGCCGTACGCGGACGCCCGCCATCTCCGTGAAGGGCCCCGGGACCTGGCTGTCGTGCATCCAGCCGTCGAGATCTTTCAGACCCGCGCGATAACCCAGAACCAGAACGCCGCCGTTGCGCACGAAGGCGTCGACGTGGTGTACGAATTCCGGATCCGCGACCCAGTAGAGCGGCAGCAGCGCCAGTTTGTACTGCGATAGATCGACGTGCGAAGCCGGGCGTACGTGCGCGTTTACGTTCAGGACGTTCAGTCCGGAAAACCAGGTGCCCATCTCGATATCGTAACCAACGTCCACGTACGGCACCGGACTGAAACGCAGGCCTTTGCTCATCGGCTGGATCTTCAGATTGCGCGCGTTGTCGATATCGTGTACGACGACCGCGTCGGCCGGCAGGGGCTCGTCGACGAAATCGTCGGCGATTGGATTCAGCTCTTCGATCGCGTCGCTCAGTTCCAGCGAGCGTTTCGTCGGTTCTTTGTCGTGATCGAGCAGGCCGTAGCAGAGCTGCTCCTGACCGAAGCGCGCGGTGCGAAAACGAAAATAATAGATATTATTCGCGCCGTGAGCGATGGCGTGCTTCGTCCACAGCGCGGTCTGTCCCGGCGCAGGCAGATAACCCAGAGTCTCGTGGCCCTGGAATCCGCAGATTTGTTCCATGACCGTGAAGGATTGGTCTTTCAGGCCGCGCACATATTCGTGCATATAACTTACGAGCGGATGCGGATAAGGCTCTTCCATGTCGCCCCAGACCGGATAGTTGTCCCAGGCGATATAGTCTAGTTCATCGGCGATGGCCGCCATATCGATGACCGGCAAAAATGGACTCGGATATAGATTGGTGGTCAGCTTACGTCCAGGACTGTGCTTGCGCAGAATCTTCGTCTGCAGCTTAACATAAGCGAGAGTCGTGTCCGAATGAAAGCGATAGAAGTCCAGTTTCATGGACGGATTAAAACCACTCTGCACGTGCCGTCCCGGCATGGGAATTTCATCGAAAGTGTTGTAGACGATGCCCCAGAAACTCGCGCCCCAGCGACGATTGAGTTCGTCGATCTTCTTGTATTTCTTTTTCAGCCAGATGCGAAAGGCTTTCAGGCTCGTGTCGCTGTGGTCGATGTCCGAGCCTTCGTGACCGATTTCGTTATCGATCTGCCAGGCGACGACATTCGGATGTTTGCCGAATTTGCGCGCCATGGCCGTGACGATCTTTTCCGAGGCGCGGCGAAAATTCGCGGAGGCGAAGCAGGCCTGCCGTCGTGATCCGATGGTCCGACGAATGCCGTCGCGTTCCTGTAAGATGTCCGGATATTTTTTCGCGAGCCAGGGCGGAAAGGTCGCCGTGGGCGTTCCCAGAATCACGCTGATGCCGGCTTCGCCGAGTCTATCGATGATCTTTTCGAAGAAGTCGAATTCGTATTTGCCTTCGCGCGGCTCCATGAGCCCCCAGGCGAATTCCGCGAGCCGCACCGAGCTGAGCCCCATGTCTTTCATCAGACGGATGTCGTCGTCGTAATCGGCGGGAGTCCACTGCTCGGGATAATAGTCGGCGCCAAAAATCATCGTCATAGTCGACGAAGCTAAGTGCGCGAGCGGGCAGGGCAAGCGAATTCCCCGGCGAAGCAATCCCCGTATTCTGAAGCGGCGCGCGATGGCGCCCGGACCGCCGTTTGAATCAAACTAAGCGAAGAGCCGAAGTTCGTGGCGAGGCTGCGCCGCTGCGTCTAAACCGGCCGCATCGTTCTGGCGATATTCCTGGCTGGCATGCGCTTCCAGTTTTCGCGCGCCCTGGGCCACCGCGAGGTCCGGTCCGGAAGCGTCGCCAGGCGCGAGGGCCGCGCGGCGAATCTGTTCGGCTTTGCCGCGAGTGGCCTCCGGATCGCCCGGAACGGGACTGGTGTCGATTTGCACTTCGCCGCCCACCGCGTACGGTTTGCCGTCGGGTCCGATCTGATAGTGATAGCGCGGGCCGCCCTTCGCCAGGCCGCCGGCCGCGGCCAGGTGCTTTTGTTCGTGCTGGCGTACATCGCGGTCGCGGTCTTTCAGCTCACGAACGACTTCCCGCTCTGCGTCGCTCAATTCGTTGCGCGACGCCTTCTCCAGGGGATTGAGCGGATTCGTACGCGTCGCGTCGTCGGAACCGGATTTCGCGGCGGCTCGTTCCGCCGGCGACAGTTCGCGGCCGGACTCGTCCGTATGGCGGCGGGTGATGACCAGCGCATTCGATCCGGTTCCCACAATGGTGCGATCTGGATCGGCGAGTATGTTTCCGAGATGGGCGGACATGGCGATTGGCGGAGCTTTCCAATAAGGGATATCGACCGCGGAGCAAGAGAACATTATGCGGCGCTGCGTTTTTTCATAATAATTTTGGCATGCGGAAAGGGATTCCTGCTTGCCGCGTTCCGGGATCAGGGGGCGAACTGTATCTGTGAAAAGACTTCCCGAGAATATCCTGGTCAGCCTGGCGCTGAATGACGCATCCGATTCGGAAGCAGAAGCGTCGCGTCGCGATCAACGCGTCTTAGAGCAGGCCCTGTTAATGGCGGGCCGCTGCAAGGCCCGCGTCCACGTCTACCATTGTCTCAATTTACCCCGGGCCGCCCTGGAGTCGCAATATGATGGCCTGGTCCGGGAGGAACGCCAGCACGCCGAAGATGCGCTGCGAAATTTGATCGATTCGCTGTCGCCCGACGTGCGCGAAGGCGTCGCCGAAATCACATTCGGAGCGGGCGCGGGGCGACCGTGGATGCAGGTGCTCAGCGAAGCGCATACGCGCGCTTCGGATTTGATTGTAATCGGCCCTTCGGTTCACGACGGATTTCTCGATCGCATATTGCACGGCAGCACCGCCGGTCGGCTGATTCGCACTTCCGCCGTGCCGCTGTGGATCGTGGACTCGGAGCGGGTTTCGCAACTCAAACGCATTCTGGTGCCGGTCGATTTGAGTCCGGTGAGCGACGAACTGGTGGAGATCGCCAATCAATTGCACGAAGTGACCGGAGCGGAACGCCACCTGCTGCACTGCGTCGGTTTTCCCCTGGATATTTCCATGCGCCGGCACGCCGACGCGCAGGAGAAGCTGAAAGAATATCACGAGGAAGTGGTGGCCGCGGCTGAAGCGCGTATCGATGAGCTATTGGGCGCCGACCGCGCCGGCTGGCAGGTGACGCTGCGCCGCGATCCGGTGACCGCGGCGGTTCCGGATATGATCAAAGAACACGGCATTGATTTTCTGTTGATCGCGGGCGTCTCTCTCGCGCGGGTCGCGGGTTTGTTGTTGGGCACCAACGCGGAAAAGATTCTCTCGAAGATTCACGCGCCGTCGTACGTGATTAAACCGTCGGGCTGGGAGTCCCCGGTGCGTTTTGACTGAAAGCGCGAAAGCGACGGCGGGCGCGGCGAAAGCCCTGCCCGCCCGCCTGAAGCTCTTGTACAGCACAGGCGACCTGACGACCAGCATTCCGCTGACCATCGTCATGTTCTTTCGCTTTTTGTTTTTGACCGACATCGTCGGCCTGGGACCCGGCGTCGCGGGCTGGGTCGTGCTGGCCGGCCGCCTGTGGGACGCGGTCAACGATCCATTGATCGGACAGTGGGCCGATCGCATTCACAGTCCGTACGGCCGCCGTCGCATATTGCTTCTGGCGGGGGCCGCGCCGCTCGGACTCTTTTTCGTAATGATGTGGTTCGTGCCGTTTCAAAACGGCGGCGAACTGGCTCTCGCGGTCTATTTCGCCTTCGCGTTTATCGCGTTCGATACGATGTACACGATCGTGCATATCGGTTATAACGCGCTCACGCCCGAGTTGACCCGCGACTACGACGAACGCAGCAGTCTGAATGGTTATCGCATGGTCTACGCGATCGGCGGCACCCTCGGCGCTTTGATTTTTAAGACGGTGTTGGGTTGGTACGTCGCGGACGAAGAATTGCTGTATCGCATACTCGGTCTGGGCCTGGGCGTTTTCTGCATCGTGCCGCCGCTTTTGGTGTTTTTCGTTACGAAGAATTACGCGAGCAGCGAGCATGAAACCCGCAGCGAAGGCGCACTTTCGATCCGCGAATCGTTGAAACACACGCTGCGCAATCGGCCGTTCTGGATGGTGATGGGACTCTATCTTTTCAGCTGGACGACGGCCAGCATCATGGCGTCCATGCTCGCGTTTTATGTGCGCTATTATATGCGCCTCCCCGGGCAGGCGGATTACGTTGTGCTCACGGCGCAATTCGCCGCAATCCTTTTGATTCCGGCGACGGTCGCGCTGTCGCGTCGCTTCGATAAGCGCGGCGCTTTTATGATCGGATGCCTGTGGTGGCTGGTCGTACTGCTTGCGATTTCCGGCCTCGGTCCGGACCAGATCGCGATGACTTATGTTCTGGCCGCGGCGTCAGGCCTCGGTATCGCGACGACCTACGTGATCCCCTGGTCGATGATTCCCGATCTGATCGAAGTCGACGAACGCGAAACCGGCCTGCGGCGCGAAGGCTCCTATTATTCTTTCGTAGCTTTTTTTCAAAAACTGGGTACGGGAATCGCGCTCTGGCTGGTCGGCCAGGCCCTGGATTACACCGGGTATATCACGCCGCTGGCGGAAGCGTCGAAACGTTCGCTGCGCGCTTTCGGCGAATGGGTCAGCGCCGCGCCGGCGATCTCCGGCGTGAGTTCCGCCGGACGCAATGATATTGCCGGACTGATCGAGTCGCTGGTCGCATTGCCGGCGCAGCCCGAGTCGACCATCGAGGCCTTTCGTCTGTTCATGGGGCCTGTACCCGCAATTTTACTCGTTTGCGCGATGTTGTGCGCCTGGCGCTTTCCCATTACGCGTGAGACGCACCGCGCTCTATTGAAAGAGCTGAGCGGCGAGGCGGTCTGAAACGAAATCATCGAACGAAGCGCGCGCCCGGCCGAATGTGATGCGTTCACTGCGATCGCGCTATTCGTTAGACTCTGTTTGGTGATGGAGGCAAGATCATGTGGGAGTACCTGAACAAAAAGATTCGGCCCGGTCGTCCGCGGCCCGAAAGCACCGACGTGCACCGTCCGCACGCCATCGATTCGCAGGCGCAGAGTTCGCAGGTCAATGTGCGCGGCGAAGACGCGGGTCAGGACAAAGCCGCGGAATCCTTCAGTCGATTGATCGCCGGTAAAGACCAGCAGGGGTCGTCCGCGTCCAGGAATGCTCGGGCGGGTTCGACAGGCGGAGAGCGCCGGCAACTGCTCTGTCCGGTTTGCGGTACGCGTATGCAGCTCGAACGGGTAGGTCGCGTGGAGCTGGATCGTTGCCCGAAGTGTCGCGGGATCTTTCTGGATCGCGGCGAATTGGAGCAGATCAGCGGCCGCAACCCGTCGAGTTATGTTCCCGACCAGCCGGCTACCGGCGACGATGAGCAGGACTTTTTGATTTACACGCCGCACGGTCTGAGCGACCACGTACGCGACGCCTGAATGCTTCTCGTTTTTTTCGAACCCGTGTTGCATTCTTCGCTCTAAATTATTATGCGAAAGCCGCTGTTAGCTTTTGCCGGGTATAATCTTATGAAGCTTTCGATTGCGCCGCGTGCTATGCGTGGAATCCTGACTCTGATCCTCTGTACGATCTGGCTCCTGCCGCTCGGAGCCGTGAGCGCGGAAAGCGCCGCCGCACCGGCGCTCAATGTTTCCGGCGAAGGATCCGTCGCGCTGTCGCTGCGTTTCGCACAAATCACCGTCAGCGTAACCTCGACGCAGAAGACAGCGGCGGCGGCTCAGGCGGACACCGCGAAGCGCGCGGATCGCCTGGTGGCGATGCTGCAGGGCGCGGGTGTGGAACGCCTCAAGACCCAGAGCATCGCGCTGCGCCGCGTCGTGCATAACAAGAAGACCGGCCAGGTCGTAGAGTACTTTTCGTCGAACACGCTGGGCTTTCGGGTTCCGATCGCGCAGGCCGGCGAGATTCTGGACCGTTCGGTGAAGGCCGGCGCGAATATGATCAATCAGGTGCAGCTGGTTCCGGATGACGCCGAATTCGCGGAAGCGCGCAAACAGGCGATGGCGGCCGCCGCGCTTGACGCCCGCGAAAAAGCGGACGTGGTCCTGAGCGCTCTCGGCCTGCGGGCGAAAAAGATTCAGCAAATCAATGTGGATGTCGGTTTCGCAAGTCCGCCGCCTTCGCCTGTTATGCGGCAGCAGAGCATGCGCGAATCGGCGACGCCCGTGGTCGGCGGCGATACCGAAGTGCGGGCAATCGTGCATCTCACCGTTTCGTATTAAGTGATTCGATAAACGCAGTATGAATCGCAGTTACGACGTGATTATCGTCGGATCGGGGCCTTCCGGGACCGCGACCGCGCTGCATCTATGTCGTCGCAACCCGGAGTGGGCGTCGCGAATTCTGATCATCGATCGCGCGACGCATCCCCGTGAAAAACTCTGCGGGGGAGGCGTTACGCATTACGGAGAAGAGGCTCTGGCGGAGCTCGGCCTTACGGTCGAGCCGCGCTTTTTTTCGGTGCGCGAAGTGCGCCTGGACTTCAAGGGCGAATCGTATCTTTTTAGAGGCGATCCCGCCTTTCGTATTATTCGGCGAGACGAATTCGATCACTGGCTGGTGCGCGAAACCCGGAAGCGAGGCGTTGAGATTCACGAAGGCGAAAGCCTGCGCGGCGTCGAATTCGTGGATGCGATCGAAAATGCGGATCGCAACGACAAAACGACCGCGGGCGACGCGGGCGTTATCGTAAGGACGGACCGCGACGAGTATTTCGCGCGGGTTGTGGTCGGGGCCGACGGTTCGAAGAGCCTGGTGCGGCGTCTGACCGGATTCGACAATTCGGCCGTTTCTTTAACGAACGAGCGCCCCCGTGATCATTCTGCTGCTGGCGACGCCGCGCCCGCGTCGAGCGCAGCCCAGGAATCGGGCGCGACCATGGCCCGTCTCGTTGAGGTCCTGACGCCTGAGAATGAATCCGCTCAACCGGAGTTTCGCTCCGGCCGGGCGGTCTTCGATTTCTCGCGTATGACCGATGGTCTGCAGGGCTACTACTGGGATTTCCCGAGCTTTGTGCGCGGAGCGGCCTTTATGAATCGCGGGCTCTTCGACAGCCGGGCGCGTCCCGAACGCGTGCGGGCGAAGCTTAAAGCGGAACTCGGCGCGGCGCTCGATCAGCGCGACCGCCGGCTGGCGGACTACGAGCTAAAAGGACATCCCATTCACTGGTTTGATCCGCGCGCCGCGCGCTCCCGGCCGGGCGTTCTGCTGGTCGGCGACGCGGCCGGCGTGGATCCGCTGTTCGGCGAGGGCATCGCTTTCGCAATCGCCTACGGCGGCCCGGCCGCCGATGCGATCGAAGACGCTTTCGCGCGAGATGATTTTCGTTTCGCCAACTACGACCGACTGATCATGCGCCGGCCGGTCTTTCGCCATCTGCGGCTACGGGTGCGTCTGGCGCGCATCGCCTATCGCCTGCGTTCCGTCGGGTTCGTGAAATTCTGCTGGCGTCTGGCGGGACTTATCGTACGCTTTACACCCTGGCGCAGTCGGGACTATCGCCCGGCGAAAGCGCACGCCTTTCCGCGGGATTGAAGGAAAGCGCGGACTCGATACAGGCCACGGATTACACCGATTACACCGATGACACCGATGACACCGATGACACCGATGACACGGATGACACGGATGAGGATTCAGACTCCGTTTGCCTGTTTAGCTCTGATTGCAGAAAGCCTCAGCGAATCGCTCCGCAAAAAAAATCCGTGTCATCCGTGAAATCCGTGGCAACAAAAGAACTATAAAGGTTCCCACAGTTGAATCGGATTGCCTTCAGGATCGTGCACCAGCGCGAAGCGCCCGTTGGGATAGTTTTCCGGATCGACTTCGACCTGATTGCCGGCCGCCTCCAGCTGCGCCACCATCGCGTCGAGATCGCGTACGCGAAAATTGATCATCCACTGTTGTTCGGGACGACCAAAGTATTCCGTATCCTGTGAAAACGGCGCGAAGACGGTGTGGCCCGCCTCCTGCGACCAGGGAGGCTCGTCGTAATTGTCCGGGACGCGTTTTACGCCCAGATTCGTCTCGTACCACTCGCCGAGGGCCTTCGGATCGCGGGCGCGAAAAAAGAGGCCGCCAATACCGCTTACCTTTTCCATTGCTCAAACTCCAGCTTCGTTTGTCCGCGATTTCCGTCGCTTCGATCAGGATCTGAGAATCAGCGCGATGTCGCGCCGACCCGATTGCGTTTTTCGCCGCCCAGCTTACGGGCTGCCCGCAGCACCGAGCTCATGGTCGTGATCTGCGGATTCACCGAAAGCCCGGTAGGAATCCAGGACGCGTCCATGACGAATATATTCGGATGTCCATGCATTTCGAAATTCGGAGCGATCGCGCCCTGCGACGCGTCGGCTGCGGCCTGGATCGATCCGTGAGGGTGCGCGGAGCCGATCCCGATGCGGCCGGCCTCGAAGCTTTTTTTCAAAATCCAGTCGAAATTGCTATTCGGCGTGACCGGCACCGGGCCGTCCATGCCGCCAAAGGGAAAGATCAGTTCGCGTGCTCCGGCGGCGGCCTGAACTTCCGCGAGCATTTTGAGGCCGCGCAGCATATTGCGGCCGTCAGTCGGCGTGAGTTCGTATTCGACTTTGCGTTTGCCGAAGCTCCAGTTGACGCGGCCGTTGGTTTCGCCGTCAGCGCCGTCCCGAACCAGCACGATGCCCGCGCTTAAGTTGCGATAGTCTTTCATTTGTTCGAAGTGTTGCGCCCCGTAAAAGGGCATGAGCGCCGCCGTGAGCGTCGGCCGGAAAGGCGCGACTTCCAGCCAGAAGCCGTAGCCGCTGCCGTCCTGATTGTGTCCGTCTTTGATCACCGCGGATTGCGGCGGGCCGTTCCACATATCGATGGGCGTATCGAATTTCGCGAAGATGGTCGAGGTCGGATGCAACTTGAGATTGCGTCCGACGTGGCCGTTGCCGATGCCGGAACGCTGCAGCAGCGCCGGTCCCTCTAAAGCGCCCGCGCTGACAATCACGACCGGGGCCGTTATGCGCATCGACTCGATGATATCCCGGGGGTGCTCGTCGTATGCGTCCGGCGCGAATTCGGCGTGCACCGTTTTCATTTCGGAGCCGTCGTCAATTTTGACGGCGCGCATATTCGTGGCGACGACCGCGTCGTTGTTTAAGGCGTCGGGAATCCAGGTCAGGAAGGTGGACTGCTTCGCGTTTACCGGGCAGCCCAGACCGCAGCGGCCGAGGCCGATGCATTTGCCGGCGTTGTTGTTTTTCAATACTTCCGGATTGAGGCCCAGACGTTTGCCGCCGCGCATGAGGACCTGGTTGTTTTCGTTGATCAGATTCGCGGGGACTTCGGCCACACCGATGCGTTCGTGCACCTCGTCGACGAAAGCTCCGATCTCTTCGCCCAGCGCGTAGCCCGGCAGGCCGAAACGATCGCGCCATTCTCCGGTCACGTACTCCGGCGGATAAAGGGAGGTCTGCCAGTTTACGGTCGTCGAACCGCCCAGGCTACGGCCCTGCACGATACTGGCGGTCTGATTTTCGGTGAGCACGTAGCCGCCGTCGCGATACATGCGCGCCTGGGCTATAAACTCGTCGTTCGTGAACTGACCGACGAGATATGGACCTTCTTCGATGAGTACGACCTTCCATCCCTGGCGCGAAAGCTCGGCCGCCGCGACGGCGCCGCCTGCTCCGGAGCCGATGATGCAAACATCGGCCTGGATATCCCAGCGCGAGCCGCGCACGTCGGCTTCTTTATCTTTTCGCAGCAGTCCGTGGTGTTCGGGTGTGTAGATAATCGATTTCATGCGCGCGCTCCCGCGTAGGGTACGATGCCCCGATTCAAATCGTAGCCGGCGTAGGCCGCGAATTCGGGCCGCATCGACAGGATAAAAAAGCAGGTCTGGCGCATGATTACGAAGAGGCCGCGTTTGAGTACCGACCCGGATCTGCTCCAGATCATCAGTCGTTCGCGACGTTTGTCGACGTCCAGTTCGACCAGCGTGGTGAAACTGCCGTCCAGGAGCACGCTGAGCAAGCGCGAGGAAGGGATGCCGATCAATTCGTGAACCAGCGCGCGATTTTCGATGGGATGCGGATGACCGTAGACGTAGCGATCGACCGCGAGTCCGGCATCGAATTCGAAGGGCGCGTCTTTGAGAAAAACCTCGGCCAGCGCGTTAAAATTACGATACTCCTGCAGGCTGATGCCGTGCAGGGGTGCGGACGGCGTACCCGCGGCGGCGCCTGGAGCGCAGCGGCCGGCGCCGATTGCAACGGAACTCAGCGCAAAAGCTTTGATAGAATACTTCAGAAAGGTTTCGCGCCCGATTGGACGCGTGAACGCTTTCGTGATACGAGAACGGAAGCGGCTTTGCATGATGACCCAGGCTGCGAAGCTTTGCCTTCGAGTTCAAGAACTTCCGTTGCGAATCGGACGCATCGCGGGCTTTTTTTAATTCACGAGCTCGCGGTTTCGCACGCCCGCATTCTGATGCGCCGCGAAATTATTCCGGAGTCGGCGCGGGCTTTTTGATGCGCTGCAATACGGCGACCAGCTGCCGTCGCGCGAAGCCGCTGACTTTCTGGATGATCACGAGGATGTCCAGGTTGTTCATATAAAACGCCGGAATCAAAAAGAGCGAAATCTGCGTCGATAGAATCAAACCCCAGGCGATCGCGAGCACCATCGGTTCCAGAAAGGGGTCCGATCCGCCGATGCCGTACGCCGTCGGCAAGAGACCGGTTACCGTGGTGATCGTCGTAATCACGATCGGCCGCAGACGCCGGCTGGCACCGGCGACCACGTCCGGAATCAAATCGTTCGCGCGAAATTCCTCGCCTTTCGCCAGGCGGTCGTTGACGAGCTTGTTAATAAATTCGACCATCATCAGCGAGTTGTTCACAACGATGCCGGATAGACCGATGACCCCGACCAATCCCATAAAGGAAAAGGGGCGGTCGTGAAAATAAAAGGCCCAGATAACGCCGATCAATCCAAAAGGGATCGCGGTGAGAACGATAATCGGCTGGGTGACGCTGTTAAATAGCAGGGTCAATACGAGATAGATCGCGATGACGCCGCCGACAAAAGCGAAAAGCAGCGAACGCACGGACTCCTGAGTTTTTTCCGCTTCGCCGCCGTACGAAAAGCTGACCTCGGGGTATTCGATTAACTCGGGCGAATATTTTTTGATCAATTTGGTAATCAGACGCTGAGGCTGAACCGTAACATCCGACTGCGCGTTGATGGTCGTCGTCACGTCGCCGTCGGTGTGGTGAATGGCGGTTTCTGCGCGGGTGCGTGAAAGCGACGCGAAGGCCCGTACGGGGATCAGGTTGCCCTGGTTGTTGCGAATATTCAGGTTCAGCACGTTCTGGACGTTCTGGCGATGCTGTTGCGGAAAGCGGGCTCGAATGTCGATCTCTTCGTTGTTGCGAACAATTGAGGTCGCGTCGATTCCGTCGAAGGCGATGCGCAGCGTGCCGGCGACGTCCTGCACCGTCAGACCGGCGGCGGCCAGGGTCTTGTAGTTGATGTCGAGCTTGAATTCTTCGCGTCCGATTTTCTGCGTCGTCGTTACATCCGAAACGCCTTTGGTTGCGTTCAGGTCCGCCACGATGCGGTCCACGAAAAACGCGCGGTCTTTGTCGTTGTCGGAGTGTACGCGCAATTCGATAGGTTTACCGGCCGGCGGTCCGGGCTTTTTTAATTCGAAGCGCAGTTCTTTGGTGCCGGTGACGTTAGCCGTGACCTTATCGCGCAATTCCTGCATGACGATTTCAGCGTCGCGATCTCGCTCCGAGTGCGGCACCAGAGTCACCTGCACAAAGGCCAGATATTCGTCGCCCCCGGCGGGTGCGGCCAGTTCGTTGGACTGATCGGTGCCGATGCGCGCGGTATAATAGGCCAGCTCCTCTTTCGGAATCTCTTCGATGTAGCCTTCAATTTTTTCGATGACCTCTTCGGTGGCTTCGAAGGTCGCCTCGTCGTTGAGTTCAAGATATACGAAAAAGGTGTCGGCTCCGTCCGGCGGAAACAGGTTAAAAGCGACGTTGCGTCCGGCCCACCAGAGCGAAAAGAAAAGCAGCATCACGGCGACCAGGGTTGTCAGATAGCGAAAGCGTAATACCAGCGGCAGGGTTCGCTTGTAGGGAACGGCGATGTTGTCGAAGAATCGGTCCTGCCAGGTTTTCGCTTCCGCGTCCGCGGCGTTTTCGTCTTCGGCTTTCGGCGGTCGAATGGTGTTCGACAGGTGATTCGGCAAGATCAAGAAACAGCTGAACAGCGAACCGACCAGCGAAGCGATGATTACCGTCGGAATGGTCGCCACGAATTTTCCCATGATGCCGGACATGGCGAACATGGGCGCGAAGGCCAGGACGGTCGTGAGCACCGAAGCGATTACCGGCAGAACGACTTCGAGGGTGCCTGCCAGCACGCCTTCCTGGACTTCGGCGCCCTGCTTGATGCGGACGATCGAGTTTTCCGAAACGACGATGGACTGGTCCACGATCATCCCCAGCGCGATAATCATCGCCATCAACGAAATGGCGTTGATATCCACGCCGGTCATCGGCATGATCAAAAAGGTGACCGCGAAGGCCGTCGGAATCGAAAGCGCGATCAAAAGCGAAGAGCGAAAATCCAAAAAGATGATCAGAATAACTACGACCAGCATGAAACCGATGATCGCATTCGAAACCACGACGCTGATGCGATTTCGCACCGGGCCGCTCGCGTCGTTGGCGGCGGAGAGCTTAATATTTTCCGGCAGGATTTTCTGTTTTTCGACGATGTAATCGTTGATCTTGTCGACGACCGTGATGATGTCCTGGTTGCTCGCCTTTTTGACGACGAGCATGATGCCGCGCCGACCGTCGAAAATCGTACGCATCATTTCTTCGGAGAAACCTTCGCTGACCGTCGCGACTTCTTTGACGGAAACGTCGCCGCCGCCGAAAGCGGATCGGATGATTACGTTTTCGACGTCCTGGGTCGTTTCGAACTGCGACAGCGTGAGAATATTGCGCTGCGTCCGAAAGGATTCCAGGTTGCCGCCGGTGGCACGCACGTTGCGTTTATCAAGCGCGAGCAACACGTCGTTCAGCGCGATGTACTTTTGATCCAACCTGCCCGGGTCCAGGTCTACGTGGAATTCCAGATCGCGAAAGCCGTACTTGTCGATCTGCGATACGCCGCGAACGCGTTTCAGGTCGCGTTCCACCAGCTTCGCGATTCGGCGCAGCTCGCCGTAGCTCGCGTTCTCTCCGGAAACTCCGACGATCAAAACGGGCCGCTCGCTGGCCTTCAAATCGCGCACGACCGGTCGCCCTTCGATTTCCGTGGGCAGGTCAGCAACCCGGTCGATCGCCCGGCGCACGTCGTCTTTGACGGCCTTCTGATCGGGGTAGTCGATATCGATTTCAATCGTGACCGACGAGACGTTTTCGCCCGACACCGATTTGAAATTGTCGAGACCCGTGACGCCCTTGAGTTCGTCTTCGATTAAGCGGGTGACGTTTTGCTCGACGTCTTTGGGCGAGGCGCCGGGATAGAGGGTGAGAACCTGCATGGTCGCCAGGTCCACGTCCGGGAATTCATTCCGATTCGTGCTGGAGGCGGCGGCGAATGCCAGCCCGAAGATGCCGATCAGCATGATATTGACCAGCAACGTCCGTGCCAGAAAAAACCGGAGAAATGTCATAATGCAGACAAAGCAGCCCCCCCGGTCGCTTCAACGAAAAAAACGACGGTGCTCTTAACATATGTAAAAGAGTGTAAATCCCGCGCATGGGCCCGGCGAGCCTGGCCGGCCCTATTTTCTACAGATCGCGACCTGGTTTACGCCCGACTCGACGGCTTTGATTTCCGGTTCGTTCGTAAATTTGGAGGCGGAGAAGAGCGCGCGCAGTTCATCGGCGTCCCGATAGTTGATTTTCCATTCGAGAATATGGTCCAGGAAGTACTTATCGGGCATGGACGGATGATAATTGGTGATCATCGTATCGCGGCCGTCCTGGAGATGATCGTGGATCCAGTTGAGCAAATTCACAGACTGCTCGTCGGACAGGTAGTCGAAGAGGCCCAGACTGTAAATGAACTCCTGCGGACGAATGGTGAATTTGCCGCGGCCTTCGGACATGGCGATCACGTTTTCCTGCATGAATGTAAAACGATCGGCGTGACCGGTTTCACCCGCGAGATGCGCCGCGAAAGCCAGGGCGTCTTTGTCCACGTCCAGGCAGTTGGTTTCGATGACTTTGCTGCCGGCCTGCGCGCAGGTGTCGAATAATTCGCGACAGCTGCCGCTCGCCAGATTCGTGACGTAAAACACTCCGGTGTCTTCGATCGCTTCCTGTAAGATGATTTTCGTTAACAGCTCGCGAATTTCGCGCCTGGCGGTACAGAACGGCCGGCTCTCGAACCAGGCGTCGATGAACGGACCCAGGCGGCCGTCGCCCTGCGGTTCATTTTCGTAGATCATCTCGCTGGTCATGAAATCGTCGGCGAATCCCCGCGGTTTCATATAGCAGTGCGCGATCAACTGGCTGAGCATGAAAATATTAAAGGTCTCACGAAAGATATAGGCGCCGATTCCGATATCCAGATGCGAAGTATCGCGAAAGGACATCAAATCATCGTAACCGATTTCGACGAGCGCTTCGGGCTGCGTGTACTGGCCGAGCAAATCGATGATGCGATTGCAACGGGCGTTGACCTGAGTTTGCACCTCGGATTCTTCGATGCTGTGTCGCCGGAGTCCGGAATTCAGCTCGCTCATCACGTTCTGAAAGATTTCGATTTCGTCTTCGAGCTCTTCCGGAATCTGCTGGTCGGTGATATGTCCGAGGCGCGTGCGATGAAAGCGGCTGACCTGGGCGATTTCGTTTAAGTTCAGTTCACCGAGATTTACGGAAATATCCCGCAGGCGATGCGAAAGCGTTACGGCCAGACTGTTATAAAAGCGGGCGGAGAAGCCGGGCTCGGAGGCCAGCAACGAAGTCAGAAAATGCCCTTCGATCGCGTCGGCTTCGACGTCGTCTTCGGCGATGACCGAGGCGCTCGCGTCGGACTGCTCCAGAAAGGACATTTCACCGAATAATTCGCCGGGCCCCAGGCGGGCGTAAGTCAGACTCTGACCGTCGTGATTGCGATCCACGCGCACGTACCCGTCGCGCAATATGTACAGAATCTTGCTGGTCGCGCCTTCTTCTATCAGGGTTTCGTCTTTCTTAAACGATACGCGCCTGGCGTTACGGAGCAATTGTTCCCAGTCCTGGTCGCTGAGGAGTTTGAAAGGGCCATCCATATAATGATACCGTCCGATTAATGCCGCGCCGCTGCGGGAACTAAGAAGCCTGTTTCTTTTTCAAGAATCCGAGCGCTCCGCGTTTTTTCGTTTTCTGTCCGGCTTCGGGGCCGAGTTTTTCCGGGAGACCGAATTGCGCGGGCCGGCCCTGCAATCCGTGATCGATAGCGAATTGCCACATACGCTCGCCCACCCGCCGCGCGAATCGGTTTCCGCCGGGCACAGTCTTGCGTAAGACTTCCGTGCATGCAACGATGATTTTTAGCACGGGAAGCAACCTCGACCAGATCGTTTTCGGATAGTCCAGCTCGCGCGCGTTTTCGGCGCCGATAAAAGCCTGAGAAAAACCGTAGAGCGCCCGCGAAACCCAGCGGGTTTCTTCGAAGCCCATCACCAGGTGAGCGGCCTCGCCGCCGGCGTCCATTAAGGACCGGGCCAGGGTGCGCGAATCGTCGTCCGCCGTTTCCCGGGAGTCCATAATCAGATTGAGAATGCGCCAGCCTTCGCTTTCGGTCGACGCGAGGATTTCGGGGTCGATGCCGGAGAGATAGCCGTTGTACTTCCAGAAGTGCATGACCGCTTCGGATTCTTCCTCCGAAAACGTAAGACCGCTTTTGCGCAACGCCCGTAAAACGATCACCGAGAACAGCGTATTGGTCCCCAGAAAATCTGCCTGATTAATCGGCACGCCCCAGGCGCGGGTTTCCCAGCGGCCCGATTTTAGAAGCAGCCGCCGCACCTGCGCGTGCATGAGCCGAACGCGGACGCAGATCATGAAACCAGGCGCGCCGACTTCGAGTCCGCCGGGTTTGCAGACCTCAAGCACGAAACGCGAAGTTTCCATCAGCCGGCGATAGGCCCGCTGGACCAGGCGTCCGGAAAAGACCAGGGGTTTGTTCGCGGCGGGGCTTAAATAGCCGTAGGGCAACGAATAACAGAGCAGCGCCATCGAACCCAGAAAGCCCGCGCGCATATAAGTGGCCCCGCCCAGATTGACTTTATCCAGATCGACCCACAACGGTTTGTGGGTGACCTGCTCCATGAGCGCGTGCAGAGATTCGGGCAAATTGGGAATGTTTTCGTGTCCCCGGGCGAGCGCCTCGTTCAGCAGCTTGCTGCCTTTGCCCGGCGGCATCGCGGCGAAGGTGTCCACGACCGCGTCGGCCAGCGGATCGCCCTTGAAATAGTACGGCGCGAGCAGATCCACCAGATCGCCGTAAGTCTCGCGGTTCTCCGCGATGCGGGCGCAGCGAGCGGGGAAGATATCGATATTGGACGCCGGTGCGCTCATTCAGTACGTCGACCGCGAATTCCCGTATGATTTCGGCGCGCTGGCTGTTCCTGCGGCCGTCTTTTAACAGCTGCAAAAAAGCCGTGCCGGCGGGGCGCGGAGTCTGCCTTGATTATCGGCCGCGACGGCTTAAATCCCCGTAATAATCGATACGGCGATCTCTAAGAAACGGCCAGTTGCGACGGGTACTCTCAATCAGCCCTGGATCCAGGTCCAGCACAATCGTTTCTTCGGCGGCTACGGGGCTCTTGTGAATGATGCGCCCGAAGGGGTCGGCCACAAAGCTCTGCCCGAAGAATGTTAGTTGATCCTCGCGCCCGACGCGATTCACGGCGACCACATAGACTCCGTTGGCGATGGCGTGGCTGCGCTGCATCGTCTGCCAGGCGTCGTGCTGCGCGATATGGTCGGCGCTTTCGTGGTCGTGCCAGCCGATGGCCGTGGGATAAAACAGGACCTCGGCGCCCTGCAGGGCGGCGGCCCGGGCGCCTTCGGGAAACCACTGATCCCAGCAGATCAAAACCGCGACACGTCCGAAGCGGGTGTCCCATACGCGAAAGCCCAGATCGCCGGGAGTGAAATAATATTTTTCGTAGTACTCGGGATCGTCGGGGATATGCATCTTGCGATAGATGCCGAGCAGCTCTCCGCCCGCGTCGATCACCGCAGCCGTGTTATGATAGAGGCCCGGCATGCGTCGTTCGAAGAGCGACGCGAGAATGACCACGTCGAGTTCTTTCGCCAGGGCCTGCAGTCGCTCGGTCGTCGGGCCCGGGATGTCCTCCGCCAGATCGAATTTTTGCGCGTCTTCGGTCTGACAGAAGTAGCGCGAACGAAACAGCTCCTGGGTGCAGACGATCTGCGCGCCCTGTTTCGCTGCGACGCGAATCTGTTCGATGGTGCGATCCAGGTTTTCCGCGGGATTGACTCCCGCGGTCAGCTGCATATATCCTACGCGCAATTTGAACGTTCCGTTCGGCTGTGCGGTCTTACGCTGAAGCGTCCGGACTTATTCGTCGGCCGCACTGTCGGATTCGTCGACCAGCCCGCCTGCCGGATCATTTTTGTTGATCTCGAAGATGTCGTAATCCGATTCGCGAAAGCCGGTGACGTACGCCTGGGTAACGCCCAGATAGTGAGCCTGCCCGGTTTGCATTACGCGAAAGGCGAAAGCCGCCATCGAATCGGCGGTGATCGAAAAGGGATGCACTTTGCCCCGCTGCAGATCTTTATACAAACCCTCATAGGTTTTCACGGCCGTGCCGCGTTCTTCCAGGCGCAGGATCTTGCCGCGCACGGAAAAATTCCGTCGTGCGCCGGATTTCTTAACGGTGTGGCGATCCGCGAGGTCGGCCGGGCGGGAAGCGGAAGCCGGCTGCGCGCTCAGAATTTCGAAATCGGTTTTGAGGGCGATGGGTTCGATGCGATGGATGCAGTAGTGGACCAGCATCTGTTTGCCGAGATTTTTCAGCATGAAATTTACGGCCTCTTTGGACTCGGGGCGGACGCTGATGGCGATGCTTTCGGTCGTTGGCGTATAGCATTCGTTCTCGTCGGCGTTGCAGTTCTCTTTCGCGTCGTACGTGGTGACGACCGCCGTGCCCTCGTACGATTCGAAGATGATACCGCTGCTTTCGAATTTCGTCAGCTTGATCACCGCCCGGCCTTCCGCGTAGGTGCCGAGGGCGAAGAGGGGGCTCGCGCTGAGAAAGGCGATGATTGCCAGGGTGAGGGCGCCGGTACGGGACATCCGCGGGCGCGCGCTTCTGGATTCGAACATGTTTCGCTCCTGAGAAAGTAGAATTCCCTGTATCAGGCCCAGGCGGAAGTCGTAAAGTTTGATTTTTCCTCGCCCGGGAGAAAAAAACGAAGCTTCGCGCCGATCTGCAAAATCGGCGAATGCGTTTGACATTTCTCGAGATTTCCGGTAACCAGATGCAAGAGGCGTAACCCGCTATGACTCAGAGCAGTTCCACATCGGATTCGGGGAATACGGGCAAATCCGGCATAACCGGCGATCCGACGATCGCCGCCAGTCTGCGTACGGCCCGGGATTATGTACGCGAACGCAGCCTGGAGCTGATTGCGGCCCGCGAATCGGGCTCGGCGCCGGCCGCCGTCAGCAATGGCGGCAACCGCCGGCGGGAACCGCGCATGTTGCCGGCGGAGTATCAATTCGCCATTCTGTCGCCGGATCTGGAGCTCTTTCGAAAAACCGGCGAGCTGGCGGATCGCAATCGGCGCTACGCCATCGTTCTGGATATATCGGAGGGTGGCTGCAGTCTGGTGCTGGAACCGGGTGCCGGCCAGGACCCGGCCTTTCCGGTTTTGAACCAGATGTACGCGTTGAAGCTGGACGGCCGGCCGGCGACCATCGGCATCGTGCGCTGGCGCGGACGCATTGACGATCGGTTGATCAACGCCGGCTTCGAGTTTCAGCCTTGACGGCCGCCCTATCGGCGTGGATGCGTCTCTGGTATGAGCACCGCTACCGCGCAACCGACGCACGCCCCGGACGATCGTCGCGACTCCGGCGATTTAGCCGATTTTATTATAGAGAAGATTGCCGCGCTTCCCTCCGCTGAAGCCGGCGCTGCCCGGGATTCTGCTGGTGGGCCCCACCGCGGGGAGGCGAAGCTCCTGGATCTATTGAACCGCATCGCCGATGATCGGGCCGTGCACGCGCGCTGGTTGAACACGCTTTCCTTTCTCGAATTCATGGGGACCCGCAAGATCGCGCGTTCCATGCACGGGCGTCGCGCCGACCGCCTCGCTCTGAAACACCTGGCGGAAGAGGCGCGCCACGCGCATTTCTTCAAGCGTTCGATTGAGCGCATCGCCCCGGAGCTGGATCCCGGTTTCGCACTACCGGAACTACTGGCGGGCTTTTCGGCTGCCCGCTATTTTCACGGGCTGGACGCGATGGTGAATCGCGAACTGGCGGACGAGAATCCCGCGGTCGCGCCCGAGCTGTGTTATTTGTACGTAACGACCCTCATTGAAGAACGCGCGGGCTGGATCTATCCCGCTTACGATGCGGTTTTAGGCGAGCGCGAATTGCCGGTGCGACTTGGCGGGGTCATCCTCGAAGAAGAACAGCATCTCGCGGATATGTACGGCGCTCTTCAACGACTGGATGTCCGCTGCGAAGAACGCATGGCCGCCTTTCGTATCGAAGAGACTCGCGGCTTCGCGGGATTCTTTGCGCGCCTGGACGCCGCCGTGCCCGGCTCCGCTGCCTGAGAGCTTTCGCGCGCGCTATTATTCGATCACGCGATATTTGTATCGAAAGGTCTTCGCGCGATTCCCCGCCAGGTCGCGAATCTTCGCGACGAGCACGTGGTCTCCCGGCTCGGCGATGTGAGCCGGCCAGAAGACCTCGACGTGTTTGCGATCCGGATCGTGGTCCGTATAGCAGGCGATTCCATCGACGCTGACCCGCAGGGAGGCGAAGTCCAGCCCCGAGCCGACGTCTTCCGGCCGTAGAAACAATCGCATTTCGTCTTTGCGATAAACATCCCCGCGGAACCTGCGATCCTTCGCGGCTCGCTTGCGGACGATGCCCGGCGCGTAGCGCGAAATCGCTTTGAATTCGGGCGCCGCGCGATCCGCGAGCACCGCGATCACGCCCGTGCTGCGCGTACGAAAATGATAGCGGCCCTCGGCGAAGAGTGTGTGCCGGATCGCGTTGGCCTCGTCGGCGCTTGCCGTCTGCGAATCGTTTTGCGCAGGCATCGCTTCCGGCAGACTGAGCGGCGTCACGTTGCGCGCGCCCAGGCGGTAGACGCCGATTTGAACCGGTCGCGCGCGATGCTTTTCGGGAGCCGCAGCCGATATCGAACCCCGAATCGGACTGAGAAAATCCAGATAGCCGGTCTGTCGGAGCGCTTCGCTTCGGTCGCGGGCTTTCGCTTTCGGGGTCAGAGCGTTGACTCGTTCGAAAGCGAAAGCGGGGGAGAGGGCCTGCATGCCCTTCGGCAGCCGGGCCGGTCGCCCCAGCGAGCGTACCCGTAGATTTAGATCTTCGAAAGTCTGAGCGGCTTCGAATTGCAATCGCAGTCGGCCGTCGGCGCTTTTCAGTTCAGAGCTTCGCTTCGCGAACACCGTGGCCGCGACCCCGGGCGATTTCGCTGTATCGGTAGTTCTCGCACCCGGCGCATCCGGCGTCGGGCGCAGCGCGATCGCGACCCGTGCAAGATTGCCTGCCGAGTCGAACGCGCTCAGGACTACCGTGCGCGCCTTTGCGTCCGGTCCGAGCCGGCCCCGGGAGGCGTTCGATTGTAAGAAAGGCAGCGTGCCGGGCGCACGATCGTAGTAGTTATAGAGATAACGCGCGCCGCCGCGCAGTTTCGTGCGAAAGCGATCGAAGAGCATTCCGTGGCGAAAGCCGGGCAGGCGCTCCATCCGATCAAAGCGAAAGGCGAAGAGCGTTTCTTCCGGACGTTCCCGGATATGCAGCCGGCCTTCGGTCAGTCCCAATCGGGAGCGTCCCGTCGGCGTCGCGGGATCGTAAGCGTCGAGCTGGAACTCAACGGCTCCGCGGACCGCCAGCGCGCGGGCCTGTTTCGCTCTGGTCGGTACATAGTCCTGTTCGAAGCGTTCTTTGCCGGGGGTCGCATTCCAGACGGGCGGACCGGCCGCCCGCAGAGCGATGCTGCGTATCGCGCTGGAGCCGTTCACCAGCGCGCCGGCATGGGCCGGAGCGATATTCAGGGCCCGCAGAACAGGCGGCTGTCGGTCCGGGATCTTCAGACCGAAGCGCAGCGGATTCAAGAAGGTGCGCCCGTCCCGGTCGAGGTATTCGAAATGCAAATGCGCGTAGCCGATGCCCGTTTCGCCGGAGCTGCCGATGATCTCGCCGCGCCGTACGGACAGCGAATCGTCGGAAATATTCAACAGAAAATCGCGGCGCAGCAGAATGCGGTCGTGAATCTTCGCGACTTCGGGGTGGGCGAGCAGGCGGCCGGCGAAGGCTTCGAGGTGGCCGTAGCGGGAGATGCGGCCGTCGTTGTGTTCAATGCGCACCGCGTATCCAATATTATAGCGCCCGAACATAATCTGGCGCACGTGACCGTCCGCAATCGCGTGGACTGCGGCGCCGCTTTCCCCGCCGGTCGAGAAGTCCAGGCCGTAGTGGAAATTCCCGTTGCGAAATTCCCCGAGCGTGCCGGTCACGACCAGCGGCTCAAGCAGGAGCGGCGGGTGCAGGGGATGCGATCCTGTAGGCCCTTCGGAAAACTTTGCGGAATAAAAAAGGCCATGGCCGCGGCAGCCGCCCACAAGCATCGCAAGCGCGATCAGCACTACCGCTTGAGCCGCGCGGGTGGGGAATCTTTGAATCGTGGTAGAAACGCGCACAATAATTCCGGCTCGCCCGTCGCGTCCGGCGATTCCGCGGGCAACCCTGATACGCATCATATTGAATCACCCCGATGCGGGGTATACAAAAAACCATGCACCGCAGTTCCGACTCCGCTTCGAATCAATCTACCCCGCCGGGCCTCGATACGCATTTCGATCCCGCGTATTCGACCAGCGTTTCGCAAAACGTGATCGAGCTGCTCGCCCGCCACTATTTTCGGGCGGAACTGGTGGGCTTCGATACGGTACCCGAACCGCCGTCGTCGGGCGCGCCTTTGATCTACGCCGGCAATCACTCCGGCATGTCGTTTCCCTGGGACGCTATCGTCTTTATCTCGAAGCTGTACGCGCTGGCCGATTATGATTTTTCGCGGGCCGCGCGCCCCTTGACCGCTCCGGCCCTGTCGGCCCGACGAATCATGTCGCCTTTCTTTCTGCCGAATTTCTGGAAGCGGGCCGGCGGCGTCGACGCGACCATGCGTAATTTCGAGGGACTCGCCTCCCGGGGCCGGGAAGGAGGCGTGCTGATCTATCCCGAAGGCATCGGCGGCATCGGGAAAGGTTTCGACAAACGTTATCATATGCAGCGCTTTTCGAATTCTTTCGTGCGCATGGCGATCAAACATCGTTCGGACATCGTACCGGTCTTAACTGTGAACGGCGAGTACATTAACCCGCTCGGATATAAATCCGATTTTCTGAATCGTTTCGTGCAGAAGCTCGGCCTGCCGTTCGTGCCGGTCGGGCCGCTTACCACTCTGGTATCGTTGCAGCCCTGGTCGTTTTATTTCGGCCTGCCGGCGAAGCTGACCTATGTGCGCGGCCGGCGTATACGAATCGACCAGCTTACGGATCAACCCCTGGAGAAATTGAAGGTCAAAGAGCTGCGTCATATCTGTTCGCAAGTTCAGAAGAGCATGCAGGAGGACCTGGACGAAGCCGTTGCGACCCACGGCCGCGATCCCTATCATCTTGACGAACTGGCCGAAACCCTGCTCGCGGCCCGGGACCGACTGTTTTATATTTTACCGTCGGGCTGGCCCGTGCTTTTCGCAGAACACGATCGTCTATTCCAACAGCGCGCGAACCCCGCGGAGCCGGTGCGTATGTCGCACGGCAATTTCGATTTTCTGCACGCGCTTTCGAAAAATCTGGAGAGCCTGGCCTATCACGTTCCTTTCGCGGGCTGGCCGCTGCTCTTTCTGGCGCACGCCATCGAAGATTACGAATCGGAGGCGAAGGCCGGGACGGACGCCATGCGCAAGAATCAAGAGGCGCACGAGTCGCGCTCTTCTTCTTGACGGGCGCTCAGCCGTAAAGGCGCATGGGGCATGGCCACCATCTTCACGAAGATCATCGAAGGCGAGATTCCCTGTTATAAAGTAGCGGAGGACGACGCCCACATCGCCTTTCTGGACGTGAAGCCGCTCAAGCGCGGACATACGCTCGTGGTGCCGAAGCGCGAAGTCGACTATATCTTCGATTTAGAAGACGGGGAGCTTGCGGCCCTGCATGTCTTTTCGAAACGCGTGGCGGAAAAGCTGCGCGCGGCCGTTCCCTGTAAGCGGATCGGAACGGCGGTGGTCGGTCTGGAAGTGCCGCATGTGCACATTCATCTCATTCCCATGGACGCGATCGACGACACGAATTTCGGCCGCCCGCGACTGAAATTCAGCCCCGAAGAATTTGAGGAAACCCGCAAAGCCATTGCGGGGGACTGACGCCGCCGGTTCCTGAGCCGGCGTTCCTGATTTCGATCGCTGCTGTCCGGCGACGGTATTACGGGCATCATTCCGTTTTAATGCCTGGTCGCCGCCGATCCTGGAGCCGGCGTGCACACTTTAATACATTGTCGACGCCCTTCGGCCCTCAAAAAAACTGGCCAGAATCCCCTGAATCTGCCAGACCTGCCATTATTAGTGTTGCGGGTCGGCGGGGCCGGCGTCCCACTATTCCTGTCTGAGGTTACCCGTTCGTGATCAGTGTAAGCAATCTCACCCTCAAATTCGGCCAGCGCGTTCTATTCGAGAACGTGAACCTGAAATTTTCCCCCGGCAACTGCTACGGCATCATCGGCGCGAACGGCGCGGGCAAATCGACCTTTTGTAAGATTCTGGCCGGAGACGAAGAGCCCTCTTCCGGCGACGTGATCAAGCCGGCGGATCAGCGCATGGCGGTTTTGAAACAGAACCACTTCGAGTACGATGAATTCGAAGTGATCAAGACCGTCATCATGGGGCACAAAGAGCTCTACGAAATTATGGACGAGCGCGACGCGATCTATGCGAAGCCCGACTTTTCCGACGAGGACGGCGTACGCGCTTCCGAACTCGAAGAAGAGTTCTCCGATATGGGCGGCTGGGAAGCGGAAGCGGAAGCGGCCACTCTGCTCAAAGGCCTGGGCATCGCCGAAGATCAGCACAATAAGCTGGTGAAGGATCTCGACGATAACGAAAAAGTTCGCGTGTTGCTCGCCCAGGCGCTGTTCGGCAATCCCGATATTCTGCTGCTGGACGAACCGACGAACCACCTGGACGTCGCGTCCATCGTCTGGCTGGAAAATTTCCTGCTGGATTTCAAAAACACCGTCATCGTCGTTTCGCACGACCGCCACTTTTTGAATACCATCTGCACCCACATCGTCGATATCGACTTTTCCCGCATGCAGGTTTTCGTCGGCAACTACGACTTCTGGCATATGTCGAGCCAGCTCGCGCTGAAGCAGAAGAAAGATGAAAACAAGAAGAAAGAAGACAAGATCAAAGAGCTGAAAGAATTCGTGGCCCGTTTCAGCGCAAACGCTTCGAAATCGAAGCAGGCGACTTCGCGCAAGAAATTGCTGGATAAGATCAATCTCGAGGACATTAAACCCTCTTCACGTAAATATCCGTACATTAATTTCAAGTCGGAACGCGAGGCCGGCAACGACGTGCTGACCGTGGAAGGTCTGTCTAAAACTCTGGACGGGCAGGTCCTGTTCAAAGACGTGAGCTTTCGCGTGAACAAAGGCGACAAGATCGCGGTCGTCGGCATGGACAGCGTGGCGAAGACTGAATTTTTCCGGGCGCTCTCCGGGGACGCCCCGGCGGACAGCGGCGAAGTAAAATGGGGCGTCACGATCACCCCCGCGTACTTTCCGAAGGATCACGAAGAGTTTTTTGAAAAGGATCTGAATCTGGTCGATTGGCTGCGTCAGTACTCCAAAGAGCAGGAAGAAGGTTATATTCGCGGCTTCCTCGGACGCATGCTCTTCTCCGGAGACGAAGCTCTTAAGAAATGCGGCGTGCTTTCGGGCGGCGAAAAGGTGCGCTGTATGCTTTCGCGTATGATGCTATCCGGAGCCAACGCGCTCATGTTCGACGAGCCTACGAATCACCTGGATCTGGAGTCGATCACCGCGCTCAACGAAGGTATGCAGGAATTTCCTGGAACCGTTTTGTTTACTTCGTACGACCATCAACTGACCCAGACCGTCGCGAATCGTATCATCGAGCTGACCCCGGATGGGATCGTCGACCGTATGTCGAGCTACGATGAATTTCTGGAATTCAAGTTGCAGGAAACGGCGGGGGCCGCGCGGGTCTGATCCGATTTCCCCGAACGGCTTCTCCGTCGGGTTTCCGGGCAAGCGCCGCAGGATTGATTGAATGGCAGCCGGGCCGGACAAGCAAGGAGAGCATCAGCAGTCGCAGGGAAATGGGCACGGACCGCAGCGCGGTCTTGAAGATTTGCGGGCCGGGCATTCGCTGGTTCCCGGTCGACCCGATGACGGCTGGCTGCCCCGGGCGATCAAGGGCCGCCTGAGTACCGAAGAGATCGAGAAGCTCGTCGATGAGGCCGTCGAAAAGAACCGCATTCTGACTCTGGTCACCTACTATCTTTCCGACTACGGCGAGATCGTGATGAATACCATCGCCGCGAGATTGCTCACCCGTTTCGGCCGCGAAGACCTGATCGATGTGGTCTATACCTGTCTGAAAGAGCTGGTCATGAACGCCGGCAAAGCCAATCTCAAGCGCATCGTTTTCGAAGACGAGGGCGTGAACCCGCTGAACCCCGAAGAGTACGAGCGGGGCATGGTGATCTTCAAAAAGAATCTGCCGGAGCGACGGATCAAATCGTACAAGCCGCGTTTTCGCGAAGCGAATCTACCCGTTACGATTACGTTCTACTACGAACCGAGCGACGTTCTGAAAATTAAAATCAAGAACGTGTTCACGCTCTGGCCGACCGAAGAGCAGCGCATCAGGGATAAATTCCGCTACGCCCAGAATTTCGAAGACCTGATGGCGTTCTATCTGGAACACGGGGACGAAACCGAAGGCGCCGGTATGGGGATGGCGCTCGTCGGAATCCTGCTGGATCAGATGGGCATCGATCGCCACCTCTTTTCGATATATTCCAGCGAACGATACAACGAAACCATCGCCCGCCTGGAAATACCGCTGCACCCGGAATACGAGTCGCGCCGCGCTCGCTTCGACCGGGAGTGGGAAGCCAGCGGACTCGACAAAAACGATTTCCGCGCGCAGTTCAGTTGAAGCCACGGATCGCAACTGAGCCGCGGATTGATTCAACTGAAGAAAGGCCACGGATTGCACTGATGGCACGGATGTCTGGTTTGATTTCCGCCGGTTCATTCGTGCGCCGATGCGAATAATTCTCGCATTCGCGAATCGGCTGTCGAAAAATCCGTGCCGTCCGTGGCTAACGCGAAGCGCGGAATCCTGTTCGGGCGGAAGTTCCCGCGTTCTCTTCGGAATGCGGCCGGGTTTAAGAGGCCACGGATTGCACGGATGCCACGGATGTCTGGTTTGATTTCCGCCGGTTCATTCGTGCGTTCGTGCTAATAGTTCTCGTGTTCGCCAATCGCCTGTCATAAAATCCGTGAAATCCGTGCCATCCGTGCCATCCGTGCCATCCGTGCCATCCGTGCCATCCGTGGCTAACGCGAAGCGCGGAATCCTGTTCGGGCGGAAGTTCCCGCGTTCTCTTCGGAATGCGGCCGGGTTTAAGAGGCCACGGATTGCACGGATGCCACGGATGTCGGTTTTGATTTCCGCCGGTTCATTCGTGCGTCGATGCGAATAATTCTCGCATTCGCGAATCGGCTGTCGAAAAATCTGTGAAATCCGTGCCATCCGTGGCAAAAAAGAACCCGGGCAACACACCCGGGCCCCTGACCTGAATTCTATGTATCCGAAGGATCGTTAGCTGAATTTGGGCCGGCGTTTTTCGACCATCGCCGAGAAACCTTCTTTGGCGTCCGGTGAATGCATTTGCGCAATCGTTGTTTCGATGTCCTGCGCGAGGATCGCTTCCAGGTTTTCCGTATAACGCTGGTGCAGCGTGCTCATCATGCTTTTGACGGCGGAGTTTGAAAGACCGGCGAGTTTCTTCGCGGTCTTGAGCGCGGCGGCGTCGAGACCTTCCGCCTCGACGAGGTCGTCGACCAGTCCCATCGCCTGCGCGTCCGGACCTTTCAGCGCCTTGCCGTACATCAAAAGATTGCGGGCGTTGTTCATACCAACCAGATCCTGCAGGGGTCGCGCCACGAAAACAGGCAGGCCGATGCCGATATTGATTTCGGGAAAGCTGATCCGCGCGCCTTTGTCCAGCATCAGACGAAAATCGCTCATCAGGGCGAGCATGGCGCCGTAGCCCATCGCGTGGCCGTTGATCGCTGCGACGACCGGTACCGGAAAAAAGAGCAGTTTCTTGAGCACGGAAAAGAAATACTGGATCAGGTCCCGGACCTGGGCTTCACTTGCGCCGTGAACCGCCCCGGGATTCAGGCCGTTGCAGAAGAAGCCCGGAACAGCGGAGCCCAGCACCACGACCCGGACGGCCGGGTCTTTCGCGTGCGCCTCCAGCGCGGCGTCGAGGGCCTGAAAACCCTCGGGGGTCATAGAATTGTTTTCATTGATGTTCAGTTTCAGTTCGAGGACGCCGTCAGTGAGGGTCGCCTGAATGGTGTCGGTAGTTGTTTGTGACATAAAAGACTCCGGAAAGCGAGATGGGCAATTAGGTGTATCTACACGCAATTGCCGGGGATAAGATAATCGGCCAGGTGCAGACGGTCCATGAAAATACCTGAATCCGGATGGTTTGGCCTGCTACCGAATGGGCCCTGTGAGCGCGGCCTCCCGGCCAGATCGTCGGCTGTGGCTCCGCGGCTGTTTTTCAACAGCCGCGGGATCCGTGGGCGCGGGGCAATCCTGAGGTGCGCCTTTTCGATTCTATCGATTCTCGTTTTGTCCGCGGCCTGTCTGTCGTCCGGCGACGAAGATTCCCGGGTAGACCTCGAAGAACTCCTGACGTACGCCGCGATCCTGAACGAAAGCAGTGTGCGGACCCTGACCACCGATGGAGTGGGGCTCTCCGGTTTGCTTGCGAATCAGCAGGCCCGCCAGCGCTACGCATTCTCGGGATCGGCGACCGGTCATTTACTCGTATTGTACGCCGCTCCGGGGGATGCCGGCGCGACTCTCGACGGTGCCTTCGATCTGGCGACCGCGGCCGGTCAGAGCGTGGTCAGCGTGGACCGCCGAAGCCAGGGCCTGGCCGAACGCAGAGAAACGATATTGAGCGCCACGCAGTATCTGATCACCGTGCGCGCTTTTACGGGCACTGCCGGGGCCTATGCCGTGGCGGTTGCGGGGGGTGTCGTGAGCGGCGGAGGCGGCTGTACGATCGGTGCGAATAAATGTCGCGACTACAACGCAGGAACGGCTGAGAGCGAGGCCCGGGCGAATTGCACGGCTGCGGGGGGCGTTTTCAGTGCTGCAACCTGTACGGCCACGAATCGGGTGGGGCAGTGTACGACCGGCTTTTTCGATTCAGGAGCGACGACCGTGAACGGCTACAGTCCCGGGTTCGCGAACGCGACTCTCTACCAGGCGGATTGTCTGACCGAATTCGGCGTGGACGAATTCGTATTTCAGTAGTGTACCCGCGTCCCGAGCCGCCTGAAACGCACGAGGCCGACGTCGAAACGCCGGCCTGCAGACTTGCTCTGTGATTTTCGAGCGAGTTTTTATTGGAGCGGTTTGATGCCGCCGAGAATTTTCTCGATAGTCGCCTCATGTTTGGCCACGGCCGAAGACTGCGCGATGGCGAACACCAGCAGGGCTTTGTTCGCCGGAGTCATAATGACCGCGATGCCCAAATCGACCGCTTCGCCTTCGACGGTGCCTTTAGCATCGAGAACGATCGCCGGCATGCCGTTGAGGTTTACTTCGGAAGGCTCTTCTTCGGAGCTAACGTCTTCCACGATGTCCGAAAGCTCGGCTTCCATGGCGTCCAGCGCCGCTTCGACGTTATCGCTGTCGACGACGAGAAAGGCGACCATCACCTCTTCGTCCGGGTCGCCCACGATCAGAGAATCTTCATCGGCTTCCTGGTCCCAGTTGTCGGGAATCCAGACGGTCACCTGAGCTTCGGTGTGATTCACGGCTTCCGCCGAAAGCGCGGTGCCGGCCAGCAGGCTGAAGGCGCAGATCAAGGCCAGCAAGCTGCGGAGATAGTTTGTAGAATGTTGCATTGTTTTCGACTCTCCCCGGAAAGCCCTTCCGGGGCGGATCCGTTTCGCTTTTAGAGGCCCGATTCCGGGCTTATGTTCAAGTAATATTTTCTGTGTTTTGCGCCGCCTGGACCGCTGTCGCTCTGGCTCAGCGCCGTCCGCGGGCCTCCTGAGTGCCTCGCAGATAGATTAGAAAAGCATTTACGTCTCAGCTTGATCAGGACAGGTTGAGATCGTATGTCCGCGAGTCCGTCCAAACCACCGCGCCGCAGCCGGGGCAGTCTGAGCCAGGCGGAAATTCTCGACGCCGCCATTACGATCATTCGCGAAGAAGGCCTGGAAAAGCTCAGCATGCGCCGCATCGCCCAGGTGCTGCAATGCAGCGTGGCGAGCCCGTACGCTTATTTCGAAAGCCAGGAGGCGATCATTCAGGTGCTGGTCCGCAAGGGCGAGGCGCATCTGACCTCTATGCTGCGGGAGGCGATCGCCGGAACGCTTGAGGATACGGTCTTCGTTCAGCTGGAAGCGATTGCACGCACCTACTGGCGTTTTGCCACCGAAAACCGCGAGCTGCACAAGTTGATGAACAACATGGGCATCTACGGTAAAACCTTCAAGAGCGCCCCGACCAGCTATCGGGTATTCCTGGAAACTCTGCACCGCGGTATCAAATCCGGCGAGATTCGTTATCCCAAAGAACGCTACCGACAAATCGCAAGCACCATGTGGGCCTGGATCTACGGCGTGCTGGTGCTGGAAATGAACGATCTTTTAAGAAACTCCGAAGCCCTGGATCCGATCGGATCGGGTATCGCTCTCTTTCAAGAGATGTTGCAGCGCGGCGAATAATCCCGCCCGCGCTCAATACTCGCGGCGATCCATGTACTCTTCCGCGTCGAAATTTCCGTCCTCGTCTTCATACTCGTAGTACGACTCCGGGTCGGCCGCGGCGGGATCGAAGCGCGCCGGATCGTCCAGTTCGTCTTCACCTTCCGGGTAGTCCCTGTAATTTTCGTAGTTTTCGTTTTCGGAAAGCTTGCGCAGGCCGTCGCGATTGCGCAAAAGCACCGCGCAGATCAATCCCAGCACGGCCCCGGCCAGATGCGATTCGAACGAGACGCCCTGTTCGATGGGCAGCACGCCCCAGATCGTTCCGCCGTACAAAAAGGCGACGATCAACGCGAGGCCGATCGCCGGCGGGTCGCGGCGCAGAACGCCGCTGAGAAATAAGAAAGTGACCAGTCCGTACGTCAGGCCGCTCGCGCCCAGATGCGCGGAGGGACGCGCGAAGAGCCACACTCCCAGACCGCTGCCGAAATAAACGACCGCGAGGACCAGCGGCGCGCTGCGCGGATAAAGATACAGCAGGCCAGTTCCGAGAAAGAGCACCGGCAGACTATTCGACACCAGATGCGCGAAGTCGCCGTGGATTAAAGGCGCCGTCAGGATTCCGACCAGTCCGAAGATCTCGCGCGGTACGACCGCCAGCCCGCGAAAGTCCAGCCCCATCGACGTTTCCAGGAAGTACATAAACCACAGAAACACCAGCGCGAAGGCCGCCGTGCGAAAGCTACGCCGCAGATGCGCGAGATCCGCCTGGTGCGCGTCGCGGCTTTCGTGGGTTTCGAAATATCTCATCGCCTGTCGCACCGCGCGCGCCTACTGGCTTACGCGAAATTCCACCCGCCGATTGCGAATTCTGCCGGCGTCGCTGCTATTCGACGCGATGGGTTCGCGTTCTCCCAGCCCGATCGTGTTCAGCCGCCGGCGGGCCACGCCCCGGGCGACGAGATAATCGCGTACGGCGTCCGCGCGTTCGAGCGAAAGCCGATCGTTGTCCGGATGTTGTCCGATATTGCAGGTGTGGCCGATGATCTCCAGTTCCGCTCCGGGGTTGTCTTTGAGAAAACGGGCGACCGCCTCCAGGCTGGCGCCGAGTTGCGGATCGACGTCGGCTCCTTTCTTCGGATAGGCCAGACGCAAATCTTCGATGAAGGCCGCGTCGGGTTCCGCCTGAGCCGCATCGCCGGCTTCGTCTCCCGCAAGCGCGGGCAACGGCGCGTCGGAGCTCACAACCGCCGGGCGCGAAAATCGCGAAAAATCAGAGCAGGGCCCGTACACATAATAGATGGCGCCGAACACCAGCAGGGTCGTCGCGGTAAAGAGCAGGACCGGTCGCCGGAGGGGATCGCCGGCGGGTTCGCCTGGCCGCGATACATCGGAAGCCGTCATAGACTGCGGCGTTTCGGCATGCGTGTCGGCGGCTGGAACCGGGCGCTGGCGCGGCGCTGTCTTGCGTTTTGTGGATGCTCCGCCGGTTTTACGTGCGGACTTCTTCGCGGACTTTTTCGCTGATTTTTTCGATGATCTTTCGGGCGATCTATTAGCCGCTTTTTTCTTCGCTTTTTTCGCTGCCATATTCCGGGTCATGAAATGACGCAGCGCGCCGGGGCGGTCAAGCCTTTCCGCCGGCTGCGATTCCGTCGCACAGTAATAGGCCGCGTAGTGCGTGCGGACTCAGCCCGGCTGCAGGTCGACGAGTCGAAAGTGCAGGTGGCCGAGCTCGGCGGGAACCTCCGGCATGGGCGAGCGCCAGTAGACCGGCCGGATAAATTTCGCGCAGCGATCTGCGGGACAGCGATGCTCGAGGGCGTACTGCCATTCGTCGCGCACGTTCGGCGACCTGGCGGAGTGCGCGGACCAGAACAGCTGCATGACGTCCGCCGCATCAATCGCCCGGGCCAGGGCCGCCTGCCAGTTTTCACCTGTGCGAATGCTTTCGGTGTCCAGAAAGACGTCGTTGCCGAGCGCCTTCTGAGCGGCCTGATAGGATCGGGTGACTTCGAAGTCCCGCCGGGAATACGAGATGAAGATCTTCTGATACGCGCGGGCCGTACTCTGTTGCGAAGCCTTTGCGGCCGCCAGCGGGTTAGCGTGTTTCTCAATAAACTCGGCCGAACAGTTGATGTGCGTGATTTCGATTCCGGCGACCCGAATGGATATACGCACGAGGGCGACTTCGCCCGGCTCAGGCCCGCCTGCAGGCGCAGGCTTCGGCAATAAAACTTCAAAATCGAAGCGGGTCCAGGGGCCGCGCCAGCGTTTGGTCAACTCCGGCGGATCGAAGAGCAGGTCGTCGCACTCTGGCACCATCGTGATGCGCGTACCTTCGCGCAGCTCCGCGCGATTGCGGGCGCGCCGGGCCGCGGGTACTTCGCCGCCCATATCTTCTCGAAAACGTTCGACGTCCCGCTCGACTTCGGCGGTCACCTCGGGATCGTCGGCGAGATGCGCGTAGACGAACATATGCTGGCGATGCACACGATCGAAATATTCCGGCAGGTACGCGGCGAAGGCGACGGGCTGTGGAGCGGAGTCGGACGATGCGGGCGCGGGGTCGAGATCATGCGAGCCCTCGAGCTTGTCCGTTCCGGGTTCCGCGAGATCGCCAGGAATTCCGTCGTGTTCTTCTCCTGTGCTTCTGAGCAGATCACCGAGATCACCGAGATCGGCCGGTCCCGGGTCGCCTTCGAGTAGGGGTGCAGAAAAATCGTCCGCGCCCTGGAGCAGGGCGTCGATTTCGTTCTGGCTCAGGCTGTCTTCGACGTCATCGCCGCCAGCGCTGGCCGCGTACTCATCCTTGCCGTATTCGGATGGATCGATGTCACCGCTCGACTTCTCTTTAAGCAGCTCCTGAATCTCTGTCTCGCTCAGCAGTTTCGCGCCGCCGTCTGCACTGAGGGCGGCCGGAGCGTCTTCGCTCACGTCCAGGTCCAGGTCTTTTGGGCTCCTGGGGATTTCCGCCAATCGAATCATTCGCAACGCGTCCCTCACCGCGGTGCCCGGATCGTGCGGCGAGAGCGCGATCGTCGGCAGCTGCGAAAACTCCGGAGACAGTCGGGCGCCGTCCGCGAGTACGGCGATAACGGGCCGGCCGAAGCGGATGGCTTCGCGGACCGTAAAGAGGTCGCCCGGTCGTTTCGCATCGAGTCCGTGCGGTCCGATTAAGAATACCACTCCGTAAAGCTCGGGCAATAGCGCGCGAATGCGATCGGCCGGAGTGCGCTCCGGCGCGTCGCTTTCCAGAGGAATTCGCAGCAGCGCGCCCGCGCCGACGAGAACGGCACGCTTACTCTCGCGCGCGAATTCAGTACGGAAGCGCGTGATCGCTTCGGAGTTTTCGTGCCGATTATATGTCAGCAGGATGCCGGGCATACCGGCTGAATACTCCGCATATGGGCATGCGCTTCGCCAGTCGATTCGGGCCCGCCGCAGGGGTGCGCCGTGGTTATTCGCCGGATTTGTGTGGATAGTGCAGCGTTCCTTTGAGCACGCTGCACATAGTTTCGCGTTAGTTGCGCAGCGGCAGCGAAAGCAGACTCAGCGGTTCGACGGGGGTTCCGCGAATCCAGAGATTCAAGTGCAGATGCGCGCCGCGAGCCCGGCCGGTCGCGCCGGACTTTCCGATCAACTGGCCGGCTTTGACTTTCTGGCCTTCGCGTACGTGGAATTTGCTCTGATGCATATACCCGGTGAAGATGCCGTTGCCGTGGTCGATCATCGTGAAGTTGCCTTCGTAATGCATGCGGCGCGCGCAGACGACCGTGCCGTCGGCCATCGAGTAGATCGGATCGCCCCAACGACCCCGCAGGTCGAGGCCGTGATGATAGACCGAGCGCGGCTTTTCGGTATGCTTTTTCCCGTTCTTTTTATAATAACGGATGGTGATGCGTTTGGTATTGTACGGCGACGTGATCTTGTGCAACGATCGGGGATGCGAAAGCTTGTTGCCGAATTGATTTTTGCTGCGAATGCGAAAGACTCGCGTTTTTTTCGTGGTGCTCGCCTGGATCAGCTTGCGCACTTCCGCGGCGCGCTGCTTGCGTTTGCGTTCCACAGCCGGATCCACGGGGGGCCGGGGTTTATCATAGTCGCCCAGATAGACCCGGCGGGTATGGCTCCGGTATTTCGTATCGGCGATGTGAATCTGGTATTTGTACTTGAGATCGCGGCCGTCGGCATTGTGCGCGCCGCCCGTCGTTTTCTTCGCGCTGTTTTGCGCGGAGCTTTTCGTCGCCGTTTGTTTGCTCGGTCCGGATTGCGCCGGAGTGGCCGCGATTTTCAGCGGATGCCGGCCCGGTTTCATAAACGCGGAAATGGCCGCTATCCCGCTGTAGCCGAACGAGGTTTTATTAAGCGGCACTTTCGAATCCGCGAAACTCAACTCGAAGCTTTTCGGAAATTTCCGGCCTTTGCGAGTGTCTGGAACGATTTCGATATAAAGCGCGTGACCCTGCGCGAAGCGCCGGGCGTATAGATCGACGCGAAAACCGATGCCATGCAGACTGCGCTTCGCGGCGCGCGAAACGCTGTAGCCGTGCGGGACCTGGACCTGGGTGTGGGGGGAGGTTTTCTTCCAGCTGAAGCCTTCGCGTTTGACTCCGACCACCAGACGTTGCCCGGCCCGCAGGACCTGATTCGGCTTCATGCGGTTCAGCTTGCGCAGAGTGCTGACCGAGGTTCGGTAACGCCGGGCGATGTGTCCGAGAGTGTCGCCTTTGCGAACTCGATAATAACGTTTTTTGGATACGACGTTGGTCGCCCGGGACGCGGAGCTCTTGCTTTTGGATTTCTTTTTGATCGGGCGAAAGCCGACCTTGAGTTTCTGCCCGACCCGCACCACGTCCCCGGAAAGTCGGTTCCATTTCTTGATGCGCGGAACGCTGGTGCGAAAGCGAACGGCGATATGGCTCAGGGTTTCGCCGTTGCGAACCGTGTGATAGACGGGGGCGCTTTCGGCGCGCACGGCGCTCGAGAAGGGGCCGGGGGCCGCCGCGAGCGAAAGCGCCAGCGCAGCCAGAATCGATTTACGCAGAAAAGCAAAAACCATAAGAATCCTTATGATTGTCGGCAGGCCAGGCGCAAATCATTTTTAGATTTCGGCGGGCCTCCCCCGGAAACGGGTGGCGGGGCTCAGCGGGCCGAATAAAAATTCAGCGTTTCATCGCCCCGCGCAGGCCGTCGCCGATCCGATTCAGCACGTGAATGATTCTTCGCCGGCGATCGCCCGGAGTCATGGGCAGGCCGTTGATGTGCTCCCAGGATAGAATGGAAGCCAGGCCGTGCATGGTCGACCATACGAAAAAAGCCTCCGATTCGGCGTCCATATTTGCCCCGAGCGCGTCGCTGAGTTCCTCGATTCTCCCGCGTAAAATGGCGAAGGCCGCCAGACTGTGCTCCGACATGGCGCGATGTTTTTTGGGATTCGGATGCGGGGAGGAGAACATAAGTCGGTAGTACAGCGGATAATCCAGAGCGAAACGAATGTACGCTTTCCCGAGCAGCCGCATATTGCGCCGGGGGTTTTTCGTTTTCGGATCGCGCTCCAGATACTGCGCGAAAGTTTCAAAGCCCCGTCGGATGATCTCCGCCAGCAGGTGATCTTTGCTTTCGAAGTGTTTGTAGGGCGCCTGATGCGAAATCTTTAATCGCCTGGCGACCTGCCGCAGGCTGAGATTCTCGACGCCCTTCGTTTCGATGATTTTCAGCGCTTCGCGTACGCAGGCTTCTTTAATGTCGCGCCGGGCCACCCGGGTTATTTCGCCGTCGGGCGCCACGCTGCAAGCCTTTCCGTCCGGGTCGGAAAAAAATCCCGCAGTCGACTCGAACTGCAGCCGACCTGCGGGGGAGGTGCTAATTCTACGGAAGGGGATTTGTCAGCTCCGAGGCGAGCCGGGTTCCGCCGGCCGGAGCCAGAAGCGCCGTTCGGCCCTCGGGCAAATAGGCGAAACTCTTGAGCGGCCGCTGCGCGGCCTGGAGCGCCAGCCGCAGATCCGTGAGCGGCTGGCGAAAAGCTTCGTTCGTCAGCTGAAAAGTCCCGAAGTGAATGCCGATCGCCTGCGGCGCGCCGAGATCGATTTGAGCCTGGACCGCGTCCGCGGGATCCATATGGTACGGCCGCATCTGTTGACGCGGGGCATAGGCGCCGATCGGTAAGATCGCCAGGTCCAGCGCGCCCAGTCTTTCGCGGATTTCGGCGAAGTGATTGGAATAGGCCGTATCGCCCGCGAAGTATACGCTCTGTACGCCGGCCGGGTCGCGTCTTTCCCCGAAACGAATCCAGAAGCTGCCCCAGAGACTTTTGCGTGCGTCGAAAATTCCGCGGCCGGAGTTGTGCTGCGCGGGCGTGAATACGAGTTCCACCGGGAGCGTCAGCTGCGCCCGATCCCACCAGTCCATTTCGATCACCTGCTGAAAGTCCTCCGACTCGAGCAGGAACGCGTCGCCCAGCGGCACGAAAAACAACGGCTGATCGCGATCTTCAAGGCGGCGCAGCGTCGGCAGATCGAGGTGATCGTAGTGGTTATGACTGATCAAAACCATGTCGATGCGCGGCAGCTGATCGAAGGCGATGCCTGGAGCGCGCACCCGCTTCGGTCCCGCCCAGGTGAAGGGTCCTACTCGCGTCGACCAGACCGGATCCGTGAGGATATTGATATCGCGCCACTGAATCAATGTCGTCGCGTGATTGACGAAGGTCACCGCTATCGCCGATTCCGAAGAGGGATGCGCATCTGTGGCGTTTCGTTTCAGGAGATCGAGTCGCGGCGCGTATTCGTTCGCCACGCGATCGGGCCAGGGCGTAGTGCGGCCCGTGAGCACGTGTTTGATCAATTTCCAGAGGCTGACGTCCGGCAGGCGGGTCTCGTTGTAGAAGCGCTCGCCGTCGTAGTGATCGCTGATCGCATAGCGGGGCGGACTGGCGCAGGCCGCGACGCTCAGCAGCGCGGCGAACAGCGCCAGGCGCCGCACGCGCCGGTCGAAAGCGAAAGCGTGAAGCAGGCTGGTCTTCATGATGCGCTCCTCACGCTCGTTTCGCGGCCGCTTGCGGATTGCGTCTGATGCGCGGTCATACCGCCCATCACCATGCTCATCACACGGACCCGCCCCCCGCGGGGCAAGAGGCTGAGCGAGCCGACCAGGAATTTCGTCAGCAGGCCGGGCAGAGCCGTGGACCGTCGGCCGAGCGCTCGCAGGGCCGGCCGCGCGACAGCTTCCGCCGGCATGGCGGCGCCTAATTGCATATTCGCGCGTTCGGCGAAGCCGCTGGCGGCAGGACCGGGCGCGGCCGCCAGCACGTCCACGTTATGCGGAGCGAGTTCATGATGCAGCGCTTCGGCCAGCGATTGCACATAGGCTTTCGTCGCCGCGTAATGTCCGGCGCGCGGTACGCCTTGAAAGGCGACGATCGAGCTGAGCAGAAGCAGGCCGCCTCCGCCGCGTTCGACGAACCGCCGGCCGAAGTGGTGAGTGAGCGATAGCAGCGCGTGACAGTTCACGGCGAGCATATTGAGCTCCGTTTCCAGGGGCGACTTCAGTAGCGGCCCCGAAGTGCCGAAGCCGGCGGACGCCACGAACAGCCCGACGTCCAGGTCGACGCTGTGCGCTTCGATCGCTTCGATGCCGGCCTCCGCGCTCAAATCGGCCGGCACGACGCGAACCTCAGGCGCGCCCAGTTCGCGCAATTCCGCGGCAAGGCCTTCAAGCTCCAGGCGCCTGCGCGCGCTGATCATCAGTTTCAGGCCGCAGCCCGCGAGATCGCGGGCGATGCCGCGCCCGATTCCGGACGACGCGCCGGTCACCACGGCCCACGGCCCGTAGCGTTCTCGAATTCGATCGTTTTCTTTTTGCCTGAACATCGAGCCCTCCCATCAGGTAGACAGCAGCAACCTGAAAGGGGTAGTATAGTCTCGAAAGTTGACAATGTCAACCATGGGGCGACATTTTTGCGGGGGTCTACAGCCTCGATCTTTACATCGCCCGCAGGGGAAACTGTCCCCTGTCGGCGATCGACGCGGGGCGCGGCCGCGACTGGCCGCTTTCAGCTCACGGAATCGCGACGCAGTACGAAGAAGAAGGGTTGCTCCATGCCTTTGTAGTCCATGAGGCCGAGGAGCGTATCTTTGTCGATTTTGCGGAACACGTCGTGAATCGGCAGGGCGTCGTAGGCCATGGTCGCGCTGAGCTTGCCACGATGCGAAATCAGACGCAGGCGCGCGCCGGTTTTGCGGGTCGAAAGGATCGGCCGGCCCAGGCGAAAAACGCTTCGCATGAAACCGCGCTTCAATACTGGAAAATTCAGAGCCAGGCCCATGGGCATCAGCGCCGGATTCACCTTAAAGAGTTTGCCGCCGCCGTCGCTGAAAATCAGCGGGTGAACGTGATCGGGATCCAGAAACTCTTTGCCGTACCAGGCGTAGTTCTCGAGCAGTCCGTCCATGGCATGGGAGGTGTTCAGGCCGGATCCTTTCCAGCGACCATACATGAACGATAGATCCGAAACCGGAGGCAAGGCGTCAAAGAGCGCGAGGGCTTCGTCCATGCTGGCGGAGCCGCGCGCGAGAATGGCTGCCGCGTCGGGGCCCTCTGGCTTTCGGGCGGAACGCTGCTTCGGTGCGCTCGCTTTTCCGGAGCGAGCGGCGGCCTTTTTCACAGACTTTGAAGTTGCACGACTCATCGATTAGTATCCTGCGTCGTCCCGACCGGATTTGTCCGAGGGGTCCAGCGGGTTTTCGCGGCGGCTTATACCGCCGCTGCGAGTTTGCCCGCGCCCTGTCCGCGCGCTTTCAGTTTATACAGATCGGCGTGCATCATCGCCATGCTGTCGATGTGGTATTCGCCGGCCAGAGAAAGCACTCGGTCGCGCTTTTCGCCCTGAACCCGCTCGGCCGCGCGTTCGTAGAGCATGCCGCACATCAGACGCGATGCGATATTGACGACTTCGAAGGCGACGGTATCGCGGGTCTGGCCGTCTTCGATGCTTTTGTATACGTCGATCGCTTCTTCGAACATTTTGTATTGTTCTTTCAGCGTATCGCTCGGCGAGAAGCGGGTCAGTTCGTTTTCGAAGTACTGACGGAAATTACCTTTGGGCGCCATGCCGGCCACGAGTCCGCCGATGGCCGCGACGACCTGCAGCTGGGTCGTGCCTTCGTAGACGGTATTGATTCGTGAATCGCGATAGATGCGCGCCACGTCGTATTCTTCGGTATAACCCGCGCCGCCGTGAATCTGCACCGCGTCGCTCGCGAGCGATACGCCCATCTCGGAGCAATAGAATTTCGACAGAGGCGTGAACAGTGAAGCCAGGCGATCCCAGAAACGAATGTCCTCGTCCTTTTTGATTTCGCGTTCGGAAGCGGCCAGGCCCACTTTCTTTTCGATGCGCATGGCCTTATGCAAGTACAGATCCACGCTGCGCGCGCCTTCGCCCGTAATCAAGCGCATCGCCATATTTTCGCGTTCCATGCGGTCGAGCATGCGTTTCACCGCCGGAATCTGATCGATGGTGTGACCGAATTGCTCGCGCTCGGAAGCGTATTTGCTCGCTTCGTAGTACGACGCGGAGCCGATGCCGACCCCCAGGGCCGCGACCGCGCAGCGTGCGTCGTTCATCATGCTCAGCGTATAGCGGGTCAGGCCGTAGCCTTCTTCGCCGACGATTTCCGCCGGGCTGTTGTCGTAGATCACTTCGCAGGTCGGCGAAGCGTGGATGCCCATCTTCTTTTCGATGCCCCCGATCTCCACGTCGGTGCTCTTGACGATAAAGAGCGAAAGACCGCGGGCGCCGTTGTCCGCCGTGCGGGCCAGAGTCAGAATCACGCAGGGGTATTCGCCCAGACCGCAACCCTGTGAGATAAAACGCTTCGAGCCGGTGATGCGATAGCTGCCGTCTTCCTGTTTCACCGCTTTCGTTTTAACATTACGCAGATCGGAACCGTAGTTCGGTTCGGTCAACGCCATCGCGCCCAGGTATTCGCCCGACGCCATTTTGGTGACGTAGGTTTCTTTTTGTTCTTCGTCGCCGTAACGCACGATGGTCTTGGCCAGGTTCTGCAGGCCCAGGGTCATCGAGAAAGCGGTGTCCGCCCGGGACACGATTTCGCTGTAGATGGCGTTCACGGTCGCGGGGAGGCCCAGGCCGTTATAGTCGCGCTTAATATTGTAAGGATTCAGGCCGGCTTCTTTGAAGAGCTCGTAGACCTCAATCATCTCGGGGGGAAAGGTAACTTTGCCGTCCGCGAATTTCAGGCCTTTCCAGTCCATTTGCTGGGCACGGGCCGCGATCTCGGTGCCGGAGAGCTGGCCGACCGCTTCTAAGGTCGCGTTATAGAAATCCAGGGCTTCCTGGACATTGGAGGGGGCCATCGCATAGCGCTCGTTTTCGGTTTCGGCGTAGATCTTAGCATCCCCGAAGTCTTCGCCTTCGTAAGCTTTTACGATTTCATCCCAGTCGACCAGATCGTTGTAATAAAGCTGCAGGTCGTCGTTTTCGGTAAAATAATTGTTCTGAATCATGTGAATCCCTCCGGCCGGCTCAATCGTATTGCGTCCAACCGTCCGAGTGTCGGGGGGGCCCGTTTGGTGTCCAGATAAAATCCCTGAGGGTCCCGCGGCGCTTTTTATAGTTTGTGCGCGCTTGCCCGGATTGCGTCCGGCGGCCTTATTGAGCCGCCGCTTCTGAATGCGTCGCGCGGGCCGCCGTCCGAATTCGGGGGCGACCTTCGACATGCTCCAACACGATGCGAGCGAGAGCCAGAGTCTTGATATCGATCTCGGGATCCTGAAAGCGATGATCGCTGCCGATGGCCAGAATGGTCTGACTATTGCGCGCGCTTTGTTCGCTAAGCAGGACGATGCCGTCGTTCGGTCCGATCTTGCGCAGATGTGCATAGGGTCCGCGCACTTCCGGGATGACCGAACCGGAAAAGGGAACCGCTACATAATTCAAAACGAAAATACGTTCGGGAATCTTCTGTCGCAGCCGCCGCGCGCGGCTCGCCCGCACGGACAGGCTTTCGGCGAGTTCGCAGGCGTCAACGCCCAGAAACCAGCCGTAGATCCGGGCGAAGGGCATCTCCCAGCTTTCCAGCATCTCGTCCGCCAGGGGCGAGCCGCCCAGCGCGCCGCCCACGTTGACCCAGGCCTGCACGTTTTGCGATTCGTCCGGCGAGAGTTCCGCGCCGAGAGCGTGGGCCACATCCGGTCCGCCTTTGCTCGCGCTGACCAGCACTACCCGGGAGTCGCGATGCCGCCGAACCGCGTCGGCTATGACGCGCGCATTGCTTTCGACCGAGCCGGCCTGGTGGACCGGCAGCAGTTCCGCCTGAAACCCCATGCGCTTCAGAAGTTCGCGTTGAGGCCGCATATCGCTTTTCGTTTCAGGTTTGCTTTTGTAGAGCAGGCCCGGTGCGAACAGAAAGACGTACTCTGTCTTGATGCGGCGATTCCACTTTTCGTCCGCAGTCAGAGCGGCTCGCTGGCGAGCGTCGCGCAGCCGGTGTACGTGAGAGTAGAACCGCTTCTGGAACGCGCGATTCTCTGAACGCTCCAGCACGCGCCGCATATAATACGCCGTCGCGAAGTCGGGCGAAGTTTCAGCCGACAGCGCGTTTAGATTTGCGGTGGTCAGTGCGCGCCCGTCGTATTTTTCGAGCAGCCCTTGGATCTTCGCCGCGAACTCGCGCGATGACTCGTTTTTCCGGCCGGATTCGAATGCGTCGGTCGTGTGGCTGGCGAGGGTTTCGGTTTCTGAATCCAGATACAGGCGAACGAATGCCCGACTCAGCTCCGAGTCCACGGTCGTATGTGTGCGTTCGCCCATCAATCGGGCCTCGACGGGGAATTCGCGCCACTCGGGCAGGGTGCTGCACTGCGCGATTCCGACGAGCATCGAAGTCGCGAGCGCGTATTTCCTGAATAAGCGTGCGTTCAGTTGCATGTCCATCTCCTGTGGGTTCCAGCGCTTGCGGCTGAAACTGACAGGAGCGAGCGTAGCAGCTCTGAAGCGGGAACGCCCCGCGATTCCAAAAAATCCTGATCGAATTCGAAATCGATCAGCCGAATCAGCTCTGGCGTGGACGGCGGCGTTCGATCTTTTCGGCGAGTCGCAGTCCGGTCTTCTATCGTCCGGCGGCTCGCGCTGCGGTTTTACTGGATGTCGATCAGATCGGGCAGATCGTTGCGCTGTTCGTTCGGATTGTACAGCGACTGCAGCGGCGTCGCGATGGCGGTCAGAAAAGGCCCCAGGAAGCCCTGTAGAAATTCCTGCTGAAATTCGAAGAAGTCCGGCTCGTAACCGCTGGACGGGCCGGTGTGCCCGTTGATTTCGACGTAGAAGACGCGAGCCTGATCGGGATGCTGTTCCTGAGCGTCTTTGACCAGCGCGAAGGCGGCATTCGCCGCGGTGGCGAAGTCGTCGTCGGGGCTTACGACCTGCAGTATATGCACGACGCCTTCGAAACCGGGGTGGATGCCCGGCGTCGAAGGCTTATCGTATTCGGGAGGCGCATGCATTCAGTTGAGTGAATACGACTCGCTTCAGAAGTACTTCGTCACGAGGCCGATGATGCGCTTCACAAAATTCGTGTACGGCGGATACATCAGCTTCATCGGCGCGAGCGTATTGTGCCGCAGCACCGCGCGCTCATGCGAGAAAGCCTTGAAGCCGAAATAGCCGTGGCTCGAGCCGTGGCCGCTGTTGTTGACCCCGCCGAAGGGCAGGTTCGGATGCAGGTACTGCACCAGACAGTCGTTCACGCAGGTCGTGCCGGCCGAAGTATTGTCGAGGGATTTGCGCACGTTGGAGCCTTTGCCGCTGAAGACGTACATCGCGAGCGGTTTTTCACCCGCGTTGATGCGCTCAATCGCTTCGTCCACGTTTTTGATTTTCAGAACCGGCAAGAGCGGCCCGAAGATTTCTTCGGTCATCACCGGGGCGTCTTCGGGCACTTCCGTCAATACGGTCGGCGATAGATAACGAACGCTCGCGTCCATCTTGCCGCCGATAAATACATTCGCGCCTTTGTTTACGGAATCGTCGAGCATTTGCTTCATGCGCGCGTGATGACGTTCGCTCGCCACGCGGCCGTAGTCGGGACTGTTGCGACGATCCTCTTCGGTGGCGCCGTAATATTTTTCGATGTGTTTTTTAAGCTGATCCATGAACTGATCGTACTTCTTTTCGTGTACCATCAGGTAATCCGGCGCGATGCAGGTCTGGCCGTTGTTGGTCCACTTGCCCCAGGCGACTTTGGCCGCCGCGTCGGTGATATTCGCGCTCTCATCGACGATCACCGGCGATTTGCCGCCCAGTTCCAGGGTGACGGTGCTCAGGTGTTCGGCGGCGGCCTTCATGACGATCTTGCCGACCGCGGGGGAACCCGTAAAAAAGATGTGGTGAAAGGGTTTCGCCATCAGCGCCTGGCTGGTCTCGACCGCGCCTTCGAAGACGGCGATTTCGTTTTCCGAAAAGAGCTCGGCCAGCATATCGCGGATCAAGGCGGTCGTATTGGGTGTATACTCAGAGGGTTTCACGCAGACGACGTTGCCCGCCGCGATCGCCGAGACCAGCGGTCCGATGGTCAGGTTGAACGGAAAATTCCAGGGAGCGATGATCAGCACGTTGCCCTTGGGTTCGTAGCGCAGTTCAGCGCGGGTTGAAAGATAGGCCAGAGTCGGACTGACCGGCTTCGTGCGCATCCAGTCGCGCAGATTGTGGATGGCGTGTTTGATTTCGGTGGTTACGTAGTAGATCTCGGTGAGATCCGTTTCGGACTGCGGCTTCTGAAAATCGGCGTAGAGCGCGTCGTAGATCTTCTGGCGATTGCCTTCGATCCATTTCAGCATGCTCTTCAATTTCTTGATGCGGGTCTTCGCGTCGGTGTTCGCGACCGCCAGGCGATTGGCCGACTGGGCCGCGAAGACGCGATCGACGCGTTCCTGGATCGCTGCTGTATCGGTCGAAGTATCTTTGAGTGCTTCCGTGATCATGATGTCCCCCTGAGTCCGGCCGCTCGCGTTGCGCTTTCGCAACCCCGACCGGGAAGGCTCTGCTGTGTGGTTTTAAAAAAGAGCCTTTCTGCGAAAATAACACAGGCGAGTCTGTTTCGCAAGACCTTTCCGGGGAAAAGCAGACGGCCGCCCGGGCCGTCCGGCGCGCGAATCGTGGCGCTCAGTCTTCGCGCGACGAGCGCCGGCGCTAAAAAACGGATGTCCGGGAAGCGGCGCAGGCCCCTTTCTGGTAGGAATGTCAGCTGCCCAGTCTTCGCCCAAATTTGACGCCGCCGAAACATCCCGGCGCAGTCATTGGGGGACGCTGGCATCGCTGGGGCGCTATTTGTGGCCCGGGGGCCGTCTGGATTTACGTTTGCGCGTCGTGCTGGCGGTCTGCGCGCTGATTCTGGCGAAGCTGGTCAACGTCGGCGTTCCGTATCTATACAAGCTGGCCGTGGACGCGCTGACCGGCGAATCCAGCGCCGCGCAGGATACTGCCGACTCGACGGCCGCAGCCGAAACCCTGGTGATTGTCGTGCCGCTCACGGTAATTCTGGCCTACGGCGGCGCCCGGGTGCTGGCCCAGGCCTTCGGCGAATTGCGCGATTTGTTTTTCATCAAAGTAGGTCAACATTCGCAGCGTTCGATCGCGCTCGATACCTTTCGCCACCTGCACGGGCTCTCGCTGGCCTTTCATCTCGAACGACAGACCGGGGGCCTTTCGCGGGTTATCGAACGCGGGGTGCGCGGCATCAGCTTCGTGCTGTCGTTCATGCTCTTTAATATCCTGCCGACTTTGCTCGAAATTTTTCTGGTTACGGGCATTTTACTGTACGCCTATCACGAAACCAGTTCGGCCTTCGCGATTATTACTTTCACGACCATCTTTCTATACATAGTATTCACGCTCGTGATCACGGACTGGCGCCTGAAGTACAGGCGCAAGATGAACAAAAACGATACCGAGGCGAATACCAAAGCCATCGACAGCCTGATCAATTATGAAACCGTAAAATATTTCGGCAACGAGGAGCATGAATACGCGCGCTACGATCGGGCGCTGGCGGGTTACGAAGCCGCGGCCGTGAAAAGTCAGGGCAGTCTGAGTATATTAAACCTGAGCCAGGGGTTGACCATCGGCGCGGGTCTCGTGGCGGTCATGTACCTGGCCGCGAAAGGGGTGGCCGACGGCAATCTAACCGTCGGTGATTTTGTGTTAATCAATACCTATTTGATTCAGCTGTATCTGCCGCTAAATTTTCTGGGCTTCGTCTACCGTGAGATGAAACAGAGCCTGACGGATATGGACAAGATGTTCGAGTTACTCGAAGTCAATACCGATGTGCGCGACGAGTCGGACGCGGAAGAACTCGCGGCCGGCCCGGGGCGGGTCGAATTTCGCGGAGTGAGTTTCGCTTATAAATCGGATCGTCCGATTATCGAAGATCTCAGCTTTACGGTGCCGCCGGGCGCCACCACCGCGATCGTCGGGCCGAGCGGCGCGGGTAAGAGTACGATTTCGCGGCTGCTATTTCGATTCTACGACGCGGACTCCGGTTCGATTTTGATCGATGGGCAGGATCTTCGCTCGCTCACGCAAAAATCTCTGCGTGCCGCCATTGGAGTCGTGCCCCAGGATACGGTTTTGTTTAACGATACGATCGGCTATAATATAGCCTACGGACGGCCGGGCGCCGACGAAACGGCGGTGCGCAACGCGGCGCGTCTGGCCCGCATCGCTGGATTTATCGAAGCTCTGCCCGAAGGCTACGAAACCACGGTGGGCGAACGCGGTATGAAAGTCAGCGGCGGCGAAAAGCAGCGCATCGCCATCGCCCGGGCTATCTTGAAGGGTCCGCGCATTATGCTTTTCGACGAAGCGACCTCCGCGCTGGATTCGCATACGGAAAAAGAAATCCAGGCGAGTCTGCGCGAAGTCTCGAAAAACCGTACGACCCTGGTCATCGCGCACCGGCTCTCGACGATCGTGGACGCGGACGAGATTTTGGTGCTCAAGGCCGGCCGCCTGGTCGAGCGCGGCAAACACGCGGAACTATTGAGCCGGAACGGCGAGTACGCGGAGATGTGGCGCAAGCAGCAGGAAGCCGAAGAACTCCGCGAAAAGGTGGAGCAGGTCCAGGAATTCGAAGCAACTGGCTGAGGCCATGGACCCATGGCCGAAACTAAATCCACGGGCTCCAGATAGGCCCATGCCGAAAACAAAGCCGCAGGCCGGGCATTCAGCCCCGTCGAAAGCCGGTCGATTTTATAGCGAAGCCGCCGGCGGCATGGCGGTGAAGCCCTGCAAATCGTAGAGCCGCTTGAGCCAGGCCTGAATATTCGGAAACTCGTTTAGATCGAAGCCGCCTTCGTGCGCCACGTGAGTATACGCGAAGAGCGCGATATCCGCAATCGTCGCCCGGCCGGCCGCGAAATAATCGTTTTCGCCGAGATGCTGGTTCATGACGCCGAGGGTCTTGCGTCCTTTCGCGTTGCGGCTCTGCACCGCGGAATCGTCGGGCGTCGTGTCTTTGAAGAGAGCCAGTCGGGCCCGGTTCACCGCGATGTACGGTTCGTGGCTGTACTGCTCGAAGAACATCCAGCGCATGACCTGCGCGCGCTGAAAATCCTGATCCTGATCGTTCGGGCTTTCGCCGGGCCAGTAGGGTGTATTTTGCGCGAGATAAAACAGGATCGCATTCGACTCGGGTAAAAAGCGGCCGTCGGGCAGACGCAGCAGCGGGACTTCACCGTTGGGATTCATGGCGCGAAATTCGTCCGTACGCGTGGCCTGCTCGCGCGTATCGGTTTCGATCCAGGTGTACTGTTTTTCCGTCAGCTCCAGAATCGTTTTCACTTTATGGCAATTTCCCGAAAGGGTCATGCCGAAGACCAGATACGTTGAATCGTCTTGCATCGTTTATCCTTGTTTCGCCTGGTGTTTTGCTCGATCTACCTGTTTTGTCGGCGGCTCATCTGCGAATTGCCTGGATGCGGCGTTCGAGATTTTCGATAGAATAGTATATATGGACTTGAATGCTCCGCTCGTCGTCGGCGCCGGTGCCGCTGGTGAATGTCGTTTCGCCTTCGTAGTGTTCGAGAGCTGCGCGCACAGCTTCGGGAATCCGGGCGTCGCCCGTAACCACGCGCTGGATTTCGCCGCCGTCGACCGACCAGCTGGCTATGAAGGGGCGAAACTCCGACTCGCCGTGGTATTTGAGTCGTAGCGCGATCGCGCGCACGCCGTCGTTGAAGCGCTCGATGCGATCTTCGAGCTTCAGGGCGAGCGAAGTGCGTTCCTCTTCCGTACGACTGCGTTCGGCTTCGATCAGGAGCAATTTCTGCATGCCGTTGTGAACGCGGCTGACCCACTGTCGTTCGCGTTCCAGTATCAGCGTTTCATAGCGTTCGGCCTGGAGTTCCAGGCGCTCGCGGGCGTCCTGTTCGGCGCCGCCGAAGCAGGCTGGCAGGCAGGCACCTGCGAATAGTAGTGAGAGGAGTAGTCGTTGCATAGGATTCGGGCCGGGCGACGTCCGGGCCGAAGCCAGCGAGCCGGGCAAAACGACTCTCCGCGACTCCCGCTCAGCCGTAACCAAAAAAAGAACTCGTTCAGTCCGGCTGCGTGAGATACGCATTGATCCGACCTTTGCCTTTGACTTCCAGACCTGCTCTTCGAACCCAGCCTTCCCCTGAACTCAAACAGGCGTAGGTCGCTTCGCTGATTTGAATGCGGCCGGCTTCGCCGTGAGATTCCATGCGGCTTGCGAGATTTACAGTATCGCCCCAGAGATCGTAACTGAATTTGCGTTTACCGATCACCCCCGCCACGACCGGCCCCGAGTTGATTCCAATCCGCAGCTGCAGCTTTAAGTTCTGCGCGCGGTTCACTTCGTCTACGGCGGCGAGCATGGCACGGCCCAGGCTGACGCAGCGATCCGCGTGATCGGCGACGGCGACCGGCAGGCCCGCCACTGCCATATAGGCGTCGCCGATGGTTTTGATTTTTTCGACGCCGTGGCCGGCGCTCAGCTCGTCGAAGCGCGAAAAGAGATCGTTTAAGATCGCAACCAGTCGGTCGGCGGCCATATCGGCCGAGAGCGTCGTGAAACCGACCAGATCGGTAAACAGCACGCTCGCCCTTTCGACGCTGTCGGCGATGACCGTCTCGCCGCGCTTGAGTCGTTCGGCGATCGTAGCAGGCAAAATATTTAAGAGCAGTTCTTCGCTCTTTTGCTGTTCGCGCTCCAGATCGCCGGAGGTCAGCCTTAAAAAATGCGAGAGGATTCGTTTCTCACGTCGCAGCTGCGCCAGCTGTGAGCGCAGGCTTTCGAGCGTGGCGTTTTCACCGTCGTCGTCGACCAGCGCTTCGACTTCTGAAGCGGAAAAATTCGTCGTCGGCGCGGCCGCCGCGCTGGAGCGTTGTCTATCGCGCAACACGACCATCGAGATTACCACGTTGTGAAAGCCGCAGCTCTGGCCCGCGGTCTGGCCGATTTCGCCCCAGGAACTGAAGCCGACGAGGGGAGCGTTCCAGAGGCTTTGAATCACCGCGAGTTCGCGACGCATATAGGGGCCCAGGGCCCGGGAGCGCACCGCGCAATTAAAGAGCAGCACCGCGTCCGCTCCGCCGGCCACGTTTTCCGTGCGAAAGGTCTGCAGCTCTTCGACTGTGTGCTGAATGGTCGAAAGCACGTTCGGCGAACAGAAGCGCACGAGCGATCCTTCTGGAATATCTCCGCCGTAAGCGACGCTCTGGTCTTCGGCGTCCATTTGAATCGCGGCGCGCATCACCTCGGAACCGTCCGCGCGTCGCAGCAGGATCGGGTACTCGCTGGTCGCCAATAGCTCCGGGTCGACGTTGTTTAAGAGCGCGCGGTCTTTCGAGGTTTCGAAGTTAAAATAATTCGCATAAAAGTTAGTAGCGGGAATGCCTTCGATTTCGAAGACCTTGTTGCCGGCGCTCCTGGTGATGCGTTTGGGCGTTCCCAGTTCCTGCCAGCCGCTGATCGCGACCCCCTGCACGTCGACCACGTCGTTGTCGAGGATCAGGGCGTAGAGCCCGTCGGTATACAATTTGTTCGCTGAAAAAAACGGGGGTTGATCGAAGACGCCCAGACTGCTCGGCAGGCCGCCGAAAATCGGCGCGCCCGGCAGTACCGAGAAAATTCCCGCGAGCATATCTTCGGTATTGATCGCCAGCCCGCCGCCGCCGACCAGCAGCATCGCCGTCGGATTCGCGTAGGCGTCGCGCATGGCCTGACCGACCGCGCGCCCGAGGACCGCTCCCGGATTTTTCGCCCCGGGGCTCTGGAAAATTTTCAGCTGAAAGGCGGAGGCCGGCAGATCCAGCAACATGGCCACGATGCTTTCGTTTGAAAGGCGCCCCTCGGCGATTTCCTCGGAAGAACAGCTGCCGAAGACGGCGATTCCGTTCTCCTGAAAAGGGCGCAACGCCTCCGCTTTCAGGATTCTATCGCCGATAAATACGATGCCCAGACTGGCCTGATAGCCGGATTGTCGCAGCTCGCGTAACTTTTCGCGGAGTTCTTCTACGGAGCTGGCGTGCAAAACAGTTGGTTGCATACGTTCCGATTGTGGCGAGCGGAGATCCAGCGGCCAGCGTTATTTGCAGCGAGCTGGCCCGCTCATTTCCCGGCGGTGTATAATCCGGCCGCGTGAAATTCAGAATTCGGGAGGAGCGCCCTTTTTAACGACGTCCTGAAAGAGATTCGCGGCGACTCTGCGGGCGATGTCGAACATCGCCCCGGCCGCTTCGGGCGGAAAGTGGTCGGCGGCGGTCGCCTGGAAAAGAGCCAGCCAGGCGCGGAAATGTTTTTCTCTCAGACCGAGCGGCGCGTGCTTTGATGGAAAGGTCCGCTGATACGCGGGTCGGTCTCTGGTTTGCAGGCGCCAGTACACGACGACTTTTTGAATATGATATTCCCAGTCGTCGACGCGGGCGTTGAAGATCGCGCCGAGTAGAGCGTCTTCGCGCGCCCGCGCGTAAAAATCGCGCAGCATCGCCTCGATGGCCGCTTCGCCGCCGAGCTTCGCAATGAGCGGCCCCCGGTCTCTATCTTCCGTCATGGCGGATTAGACGAATCTTTCTGCGTACGTCGGCGCCTGATTTTCCTCGCGGATTTCGTCCGAAACGAACCCGACGACGATCAGCAATTGGGCGATATAATACGTGATGAAAATCAGAAAAGCCGCCGCAGGAAACGGGCCGTCGAATACGCTGAAGGCGATCAAACAGTCTGAGACAATAAAGAAAAGGGCTCCCGCGTACACCGCGAAAGATTCCGAACGACGAAAGGCCGCGAAGATCGCCATCATCGAGATTACCAGAATGTACGCGAATACCGGCGCCCGCATTTCCTGCTTCTCGAATTCCAGCGAAACCAGCATGGTCACGGCGATGGCGACGACGAGCGCCGCCGCCGGCAGGCGTCGAATTCGCCATTTCCACTGAAGCGCGAAGCAGATGATATAAAACACGTGCCCGACTAAAAACAGACCGAGTCCGGCGAGAAAGGCGATTCCCGGCCCGATATAATGACTCATCGCCATCACCCATCCGGCGAGTATTCCAGCCACGATTCCCGGCAAGAAATAACGCCCGATCCTGGATTTGCAATTTCGCACGGCCAGCCATGCCAGCAAAATGACCGGCGCGGGTCTCAGTAAAAACGTGTCGGGAAGAGGATAGAGCCACTCCGTGAATGCGTTGAAGAGACCCAGGCCGGCGAAGAGCGCGAAAACGATTTTATTTTTTCTGACCAACTGCATGCCGCAGCCTTCAGGCAGCCGGCGTTTTCGGCAATTGAATCTTGCCCGTTCACGGCAGGCATTCGCGTGGTCATTTGCGGCGGCGGGTCAGCGAATAGCGCATGACTATGGCGCGACCGATTTCCAGACGTCGCGCAGATAGTTACCGGAGCCGGCGGGAAATCCGCCCAGGATCATCATGCTGTTGTCGAGCACGAAACTGTGTAATACTGTCTGTTGCGATCCAATGCCGCTGCAAGAGCCGGAGCCGTCCTGCCGCAGTGGAATGCCGGTGCTGGCGGTGGCCTGCGTCCAGGTCGTTCCGTCCGCGGTCGACCAGACGTCCTGCAGGAAGGCGTTGGTGGAACGGGCGCGGCCGCCGACGACGAAGAAACGCCCGCCGTACACGCGCGCCAGGATCGGACTATAACGATCGGAAAATTGAAAGTCCGCCGTATTTTGAATCCAGGTGGCTCCGTCGGCTGATGACCAGACGTCTCGCCGGTACTGGTTCGTACTGCGGGCCAGGCCGCCCATTAAGTACATGCGGCCGTTCATCGACCAGGCGAACAAACGCCGCTGACACGGATCATCGTATCGATCCGAGAGTCCGAAATTTGCGGTTTCCTGAGTCCAGGTGGCGCCGTCGGCGGTGGACCAGACGTCCCGCAGGTACGCGTTCGTCGACGGAGCGCGGCCGCCGGCGATATAAAAGCGGCCGTTGTGCACGAGCGCGAGTAGCGGATCGTAGCGACTCGGGAACTGAAAATCCCCGGTTTCCTGAGTCCAGGTGGCGCCGTCGGCTGAAGACCATACGTCGCGCAGATACTGGTTCGTACCGCGCGCGCGGCCGCCCATAATATACATACGTCCGTTCAGAACGAAGCTGTGCAGAGTGCTGGGGCTGTCGCTGCCCTGCCGTTCGTCGTAGCGTTGAAACGGCAAACCGAAATTCGCCGTCGCCTGAGTCCAGGTGACGCCGTCGGCCGTAGACCACACATCCTGAAGCGTCGCGTTCGTGCCGCGCGCGAAACCGCCGATGATCCAGATGCGATCGTTGTGCACGAGTACCGCGAGCGGCGCATAACGATCCGACATCGGAAAATTCGCGGTGCGTTGCGTCCAGGTGGTCCCGTCCGTCGAAGCCCACACGTCGCGCAGATATTGATTCGTGCCGCGCGCAATACCGCCGATCACAAAGACCGTATCGCCTTTGGTTACGACGATCTTATTATAGCGGTCGGAGAACTGAAAATCGGCCGTGGCCTGGGTCCAGTTGGCGCCGCTGTGCACCGGCGGCGGGGCCTGAAGCTCGATCGCAATCGGTGTAAAGGCGTCGCTGACGTTCCCCGCCAGATCGCGGGCCCAGGCGTAGAGCGTGTAATTCCCCGGCGCGCTTAACATAAAATCCGTCGGGATCGTAGGTTGCCATCCGGCGTCCCCCGGCAATGGTTTCGTCGCGCTCAAGGTAATCTTCCAACCGGTGACGGCCACGTCGTCGCTTCCATTGAGGTTGAAATTTACGGTCGGATTGGTCGTGGGGGTCGCGGACGTCGCTGCGAAAAGCGTAACGGTCGGTCGCGCAGTGTCGGGATTCGTGGGATCCGTACTTGCGCCGAATTCCTGCGCGTCGCTTACGCCGTCGCCGTCTGTATCGCGCGGATCGCCGCTGCCGCACGGCGCCGTCGCGCAGGTGAAATCAGGCGCCGGGCTTCCGGGAAAGAGCAGCGAATAGTCGGTTGTGTTTTCGAAAATATCGGAGAGCCCGTCTCCGTCGGAGTCCGCGGACGTCGTTAATGTGATCGAAGCGCCGGGCTCCAGACGATTGTTGTTCGCATCCAGCGCGAAGACCGTGTAATGATAGGTCGTCCCGACGTTCACGCTGTCGTCGCGAAAGCTGTTCGGGCCGAGCACGGTCCCGGTCGGGGCCTGCCCGTCGCGGACGCGCTGGGGCGGCCCGGCGGTATCGCGGCGAATGACGACTCCGGCGAAATCCAGGTCGCCCGGATTGTTCCAGGAAAGAAGCGTTTGCGTTGCTCCCGGCGCGCCCGTCAGTCCCGTGACGTTCGCCGGCGGCGTTGTGTCGGGTGTGGCGATGCAGGTCGCGGAAGCTCCGCTGTTCGTGGTATCGCCCTGCAATTTGATGACGACCCAGTAGTTGGTCTGTACGGATCCGGCGGAACCGCGCCGGTTGCCGTGCAGGGCCACGGTTTCACCGGCGTTATAGGAACGCTGGAAGACCGAATAATATGGCACCGGGTCCGTGGTCGTAATGCGATAGCCCGTGTTGACCCAGGGCGCGGTCCGCAGCCAGTCGGCTTCGCCTCCAGCGCCGGCGCGACTGTCGTACATTACATAGACGTCGAGATTCGCGTGAGCCGTAAAGTTAATATAATCGTCCCCGGCGTAGTGCTTGTGCTGGGCGGTCGGACCGCAGGCTCCTCCGCCGTTGCAGGTGGCGATGCCGAGTGCGTTTTCGAATCCCAGGGCCGCGAAAGTCGTGGCGTTATCGGGCGACACCGCAGCGTTTTCGACTTCGTAATTGCGATCCTGATAATACCTGAAATTAAAATCTACTGAGGAAAAGCTTGCGCCCGCGCTGCCGCCGATGCCGGCGGGATAATCGTCGGCCAGACAGGCCGGTCCGACCGGAACCTGCCCGCCTCCTGAGGGCAGGGCCGTGAGTACGAAAGGCGTCAGGTGATCCGTAAAGACGCTCACCGTATTGGTCGTGGGGTCGCTTTCCACCCGCGGCAGATTCACCCAGGTCGCGGCGTCCGCGTCGTAATAGAACGCGGCGAATTCTTCTTCGAAACCGGCGTCTTTGAGCGCAGCCCGATCATACGTATAAGTAATTCGCGCCGCTTCCCCCGGAAAGACGATGCCGCCGCCCGTTACGGGGCGGATATCATAGATGCGGCCGATGGGCACCCAGTACTCCGCGAAGCGATGAGGCAGCGGCAACATGGACTCTTCGATGACGAAGTCCGCGGGATTGAAGCCCGGCGGCGGGCTGAACGCCGGCTGTGGCGAGATCGACGTGGTAACATTCTCGAATACCAGGCTGATGTCCGGCGAATTGTACCAGTCGCGATTCGTGCGACCGCCGCTTTCGTACCAGTCGTCGAAAAATTCGTAGGCTGCGTGGATACTTTTTCGTTCGTACATCCAGCGCCAGTCGACGGGCACCAGCAGGGCCCAGGGGAAACCGTCTTCGTCGAGATAGGGATCTTGTCCCTGCGCGTCCGTTTCGCGACCGGCGAAATGCACTTCCCGGCGGGTATTCTGAACATAGAGATACAGATCGTAGGGGGCGCCGCCGAGCTCCGCTTTGGACACCGGCAGATCGGGGATGACTTCGAGCTCAAAGAGGTCGCCCGGTTCAAAATTTTGCCCGGGATGCGCGTTGGTCTGGCCGATCGTGCGATCGCTGCGCGCGGTAACGCTCACGTCGCTGAATTGAGCGACGCGTTGACTCTCTTCGGAAATGACTTCGCCGTCCGCGCTCGTGCGCTTAAGGGTATATTCCGCGTCCGCGACTCCCGGCAGATTGAGCTTGAGTACGTGTTTGTAGCCGGCGGCCCTCGCCGCGTGACGGTACGACGCGCGCAGGCGAACCACTTCGCCGTTCGCGTTCAGTTCTTCGACGTGACGCACCTGGACGACGTAGTCGTTGAAATCGGCGTCGCCCTTTACGGGATACAGGTCTTCATAAGCCACGGTATAGCGGCCCCGGGACGGAAACAGCAGGCGAGTGGCCAGATCGGGATCGTTCGGAAAATGATCGATCGAATCGGGGACGCCGTCCCCGTCGGCGTCCGGCAGGGCGGTCGCGCCGACGCCCGCCAGATATTGCAAGAAACCGGATGCGCCCGGAGCATTGGAACGCTGCTCGCTTGCGCGCATCGTGATGACCCGATCGATGCTCAAGAGCTCGCTTAATTCTATCGGCACCCGATAAGACCGGCCGTTCGCCATAAACTCCAGATCAACAGATGTTACGGTCGTATTTACGGTGAAATTGCCGCGGACGTCTCCGCTCGCGTCCGTGCGAGCCTGGAAAACAACCGGACCGGGCGTCCCGTTTTCTATTTCCCGAAAGCGAATAATATTTTCGCTCGCAGCGTCGCCGGCGGAGCTCAGATTCACGCGTACATCGATTGTGGCCGTGGTCTGAAACGCGAAGCGGCGCTCGCCCCGGAGATCGCGCACCTGCATGGAATAATCGTTCGCCTGGCCGGCCGTGCCCGGGAGGGCCGCCGTCTGGAACGCCGCGAAAGCCGACAGGAGCGCCGGATCGCCGCCGGAATTCGTTGGGTTGTTGATGCAGGCGGGGAGTCCCGCACATAGAATCATGCAGGACAGTATTAGACGACGCGAATTCATACGAGCTCTCATAATGGGTTTGCCCGAAGCTCGGCGGATCCGACGGAATGTAAACTAAGTAAAATGAATAATTGTATCACATATAGGATAGATTCTTCGGGGGCGTATTGATTGGCTTCTGCGCTTATTGTCCCAGCGCCGCGACGAGTCCTTCGCAATCTTCGACGCTGACCCACAGCATCGAGTGATCGCGAAAGCCGAAGACTTTTGGAATCTTTTCGTGAAAACGAATCGAGACGCCCCGCCGGTGATTCGTTCCAAATGTAAGGCCGTCGTTCGTGAAAGCCAGGCGCAGGCCCACCGCCATGAACCACTGGTGGGGTCCGTCGATTTCCGCGCCGGCGATATTCTCGAGAGGGGTCTCCACGCGCCAGCGGCCGTAGGTGGCGACGAGCCGGCCGTCGTCCGTAATTTCGACGGCGTCCTTCTCATGGTTCACGCCCAGGGAAAAAAAGAGCGCGGTCCAGCTGTGATCGAATTTATAGGCGAAGCGTTGATGGGGCATGCGGGATGTGATCTCGAGAATGAATGCGAGAGCACAGCAGACGCCACTGACGATGGCAAGTGGAAATTCCTGCCCGGGTACGGTTCGCCGCAGGATTGTGTTATGGCTCCAGTCTGCGCACCGGGACGCAAATATCTACGAGATTCTCGCCGGTTTCCGTACTTTCGGAATCCCGATCGTACAACTCGAGGGGCGGCCGGTCGTCGGGAAGAAAGCCGCTTTCCGGTAGCCACGCGTCGTAGACTCCCTGCCAGGCGATCGCGTATTCGGGGGCCTTGAGGCGAAAGCGCGCGACCGCGTACTGGCCGCCTTTCAGGATCGTCCGGCCGATATCACCGGCGACCTGCAGGTCTTCGGGAATGGTGATGCAAACGCTGATGCGGAGATGTTCTTCTTCGGTAATCTCCGGATTGTCGTGGTACATGGTCAGAATCTTCGTCGCCGGATCTTCCAGCAGGCGGTGGGGCGTCGCCCACTGAAAGAGGCGATCGAAGAGCTCGCGAAAGAGCTCCGCGTCGCCTTTGTACGGTCCGATGCTGCGGACATAGGCGACGTGCATGTCGGCCAGTCTTTCAATTCTAACCTGGCCGCTCAGAGCGCCGTTACTCAGAACCCAGGTCGTTTGCGGCATCGTATTCTTGCCGGGATGGCGATATTCGAGCGTCCAGTTGGATGCGGCGTTCGAAATACGGAGCGCTTCGCGTTCGTCTTTCGCAGCAGGCCGGGGGATCGGCGAGTTGTCGTTCAGGTGTTGTTCTTTCCAGAGCGAAGGGCTCTGGCCGAAATGCGCGCGAAAAGAACGCGCGAAGCTCGACGATCCGGAGAAACCGTACGCGAAGGCGATATCCGTAATCGTGCGGTCGGGATTCGCAAGCATGGCCGCGCTCGCTTTTTCCAGGCGAATCCTGCGAATAAACTGATTCAGGTTTTCGCCGACCAGGCTCTGAAAGATGCGATGAAAGTGATACTCGCTGAAATGCGCCACGTCGCTCAGAGTTTTGAGATCCAGTTTCTCGTCGAGATGGGATTCGATATAGTCGAGCACGCGATTGATGCGCGCCAGGTACTCTTTGCGGTTTCTGGAAGGCGTCATACAGGACCGATCGGTCGGCTCTGGCGCTGTACTTCCGAACAACGCCAGAGCCGACTCGATATCTATTCAGCGTTTTCGAATTCCCCTTCCCAGTCAAACGAAGCGCTGTCTTCGTACCACTTCGGCCAGTGCTTGCACCAGGCCGGGGTCTTCGCGTCCCGAACGCGATCGAGCGACGGCGTATACGGTTTGATATCGATGACCGGTGAAGCATCCAGCGCGTCGATCCAGGGGACGGTGATGATTCCGTTACGATGATCGATGTCCAGCAACATCACCGGGCTGACGGCGATCGGATTGGGTCGCCGCGGCGAACGAGTCGCGAAGATGCCTACCGTCTCCGGGCCATTGACGTACGGCTCTTGCTCGACGGTCAGACTTCGCAGTTCCGATTGATCCGATTCGTGACACCACCAGTATAGATTCGCGTAGCCGAAATCGTCGAGACCCCGCAGGGCCGGAATGTACTCTGGATGGATCTGGAGGCTGAATTCATGGCCGTCGGTCTGCACCAGGCCGATCGTCCTCAATTGAAATATTTGTTCCACGGTTTATGCTCCTGATTGTTGATGAATCAGGGTAGCCGGGAAAACCGTGCGGCGCTTGCCCGCGCTTGCTTTTGTGTATACCGATCTTGCTTTTTCGGTCTGCACGTCCGCGTATGACTTAGATCAGTCCGTCGGCCGCGGTTCGTTCGGGGAGGCGATTTGCGCGGAACGTTTCGCAGATCCGTGACCTTATGTTGTCATGAAGAAGGCCGATTTGATCGAATCAGAGCTGACCGGAAAAATAATCGGCGAGGCGATGGCCGTCTGGAACGAGCTGGGCCCGGGATTCCTCGAAAGTGTATACGAAAAATCTATGGAAATTGCGCTCCATGCCACCGGGTTGGATGTAATTCGGCAGGTGCCAATGCATGTTTATTTTCGAAACCGGCTCGTCGGTAACTACTACGCGGATTTGATAGTGGCGGATCGCGTGATCTTAGAAATAAAGTCTACCAGGGATTTTCCCCCGATTTACTATGCCCAGCTGATTCATTATCTGAGGGCTACGCACATGAAAGTCGGTCTCGTGCTGAATTTTGCTCCCGAACGCTTGCTGTGGAAACGGGCTGTGCTCTAGTTGGGGCCACGGATTTCGCAGATGACACGGATGGAGTTGCTTACGGAGAACTGAATGTTAGTTTAGTTTGGAGAGTCCTGAGCCTATGCGTGCAATCCGCGCCACCTGCGGCCAATTTTTTTGCCACGGATTTCACGGATGGCACGGATGGAGTTGCTCACGGAGAATTGAATGCGAGCTTGGTTCGAGGCTTGAGCTCATCCGTGTAATCCGTGCCATCCGTGCCATCCGTGCCATCCGTGGCCATCTCTCTGCCCTGGATTTCACAGCTGACATGGATGGAGTTGCTCACGGAGAATTGAATGCGAGCTTGGTTCGAGGCTTGAGCTCATCCGTGTAGTCTGTGCCATCCGTGGCCAACTTTCTGCCACGGATGGCACGGATGGAGTTGCTCACGGAGAATTGAATGCGAGCTTGGTTCGAGGCTTGAGCTCATCCGTGTAATCCGTGCTATCCGTGGCTAACTTTCTGCCACGGATTTCACAGCTGACATGGATGGAGTTGCTCACGGAGAATTGAATGCGAGCTTGGTTCGAGGCTTGAGCTCATCCGTGTAATCCGTGCCATCCGTGGCTAACTTTCTGCCACGGATTTCACAGCTGACACGGATGGAGTTGCTCACGGAGAACTGAATGCGAGCTTGGTTCGAGGCTTGAGCTCATCCGTGTAATCCGTGCCATCCGTGGCTAACTTTCTGCCACGGATTTCACAGCTGACACGGATGGAGTTGCTCACGGAGAACTGAATGCGAGCTTGGTTCGAGGCTCGAGCTCATCCGTGTAATCCGTGGCGAATCAATGCCCCTTCGATTTCAGCAGGCTGTCGACTTGCTGCGCGGCCCGGCTGTCCGGTTCGATCTTGAGCGCTTCTTCGATGACCGTACGCGCGCGGGCCGCGTCGCCCAGCACGCGATAGCTATCCGAAAGATTGATCAAATTCGCCGTGCGGTGCGGTTGCAGTTCGCGCACTTTTTCGCCCGCGTTGCGAGCGTTTTCAAATCGACGCTCCTGTTTGTAACAGATCGACAGCAGAAACCATACGTTGGCCGCGTCATTGTCGAGTTCCAGATACGATTCGAACCAGGGGACCGCGTCTTCGAATTCGCGGCGATCGTAGTGAATCTGCCCCAGAATTCGCAGCGGATCTTTGTAGTCGGGGGCGAGTTTCGCGGCCTCCTTCAGGTTATCGATCGCTTCGTCGACGTCGCCCTGTTCCAGCAACTGCCGTCCGGTCGCGAATTTCGATCGGGCCATACTCAGAACGTCCGCCCCTGCGGCCCGTGTGGATTCGCCGGTGGCGGCAGGGCTCGCCATGGGAGTCGTCGCTTCTTGAAAACCGATTCGTAAAATCGACAGGTCGTCGGTGATCGCGCCGAAAGCGTGGACCTCGTCGACGACCCCCGCCAGATCGCCTTTCGCCTGTTCGATGAATCGCAGGAATACGTCGTTGTCTTCGTTGATCGTGCGTTTCTCTGTGCCGGGAGTCATGTCCAGGTCTTCGCGGCCGTCGCTGCCGGCGAAGAGGACGTCGCCCGGTTTTAACTGGTGTTCCTGCAGATGAAATTCGAATTCGCTCGGCGAACCCAGTTTGCGCAACAGCAACTCATGTTCTATATAGAAGGCTTTGCCGTCGCGGTAAACCGCCGACCAGGGATGTTCGGCGTTGATATACAACATACGTCCCGTGGTTTCGTGGATCAATCCCATCGCCACGGAAGCCATCATCATGCCGTCGAAGGTCAAAAACACGTTGTGCAATTCGGTATAGGTCAGCGTCAGCCATTCCTCCGGGCTCTCTTCGATAACCCGGTTCTGGCCCGCCGACCGCGAAAGAATATTATTCATCGAAGTGCCGAGTACGATTGCGCCGCCGGCGCCCTGCATCGATTTGCCCATCGCGTCGCCGTTCACGAAGAGCACCCAGCGATCGCTGTCGTCGCGAAAGCGCAGGTTGCCGGTAATGCAGATGTCGCCGCCCAGTTCGGAATCCCGATCGCGAAAGGCGAATTTCTTTTTTTGTTCGACGTAGAACTCGGTGCCGACGTAGCGGGACTTGTTCCAATTCGTCATTAAAGGCTTATTAATCAGAGCGGTGAGAAAATAGTCGCCGTCCTGCTGAACTTTTAAGGCCTGCACCTCTTCCATTTTCGCATTCAGGTCGCGGGTGCGTTCCTGGACTTTTTCTTCGAGAGTGTCGGCGTGTTCCTGTAGCTTGTTCTTCGAATCGAGAATGCTTTTCACCATGCGATTGAACGATTCGGAGAGATAGCCGATTTCGTCCTGCACCATCACCGGAATCTTGACCAACAGGTTGCCCGTATTGACTTCGCCCACGCCTTCGAGCAAATTATTGAGCGGCTTCACCAGGCTGCGCGAGAAAAAGATCGGATACAGTACGAGAATCACGAATACGAGCGCCAGGGCCAGATACGCGATATTGCGGCTGGTTGCGTCTATGAAGCTCCGGTATATGGTATACTGGTAGCCGACTTCGACCACGCGATCGTTCTGATGGTCGCGGAAAAAATAGCTGTAGTACACGTCGTCCGCCCGTTCGGGATCCAGCGCGTTGATCACCCGGGCCTGACGTTCCGCGAAGGTGCCGCTCGCGACGGCTTTGACCATTTCCGCCTGAAACACTTTGAGCGGAATCTCGATCTGATCCGGATTCTGCACGACGCGCGCGTCGAAGACGCCGGCGTTGCGGCCGGGATAGCTGAGCACATAGGCGGCGTCGATAGGCAGCTCGCCGTTCAGTAAAAACTCCCGCGCGTTCTTGCTGTGGATCTGATCGAAGTGTTTTTCCTGCTGGAGGGTGACGACCGTCGACATGCCCTGGATCACCAGCAACATCGTCACAACCGAGATGCCGACGATTTTGGTCATGAACGAAGTGCGGTCGACGGTGTTGTTGATAAAGACGATCGTAAAAACGAAATAGCCGATGAGCGTAAATAACACGAAAAACTGCTGAAAGGTCTCATGACTGACGGCGCCGCGTTGATGAAAGAGATTGACGATTCCTGGACCGAGGGTCGCCAGCAGAAGCGCGATAGTCATCTGAATCATCGTGCGTCGTTCGTCGCCTTTTAGATGCACGGCCTTCACAATCGCCACTATCAAAAAGACCAGCACCTCGAAAAGAATACCCCGGGCCACGCTGCGCCCGACTTCTTTCGGAAAATTGTACAACTGTCCGGCGAGCACGAAGCCGGGTTTCGTATCGATCGTTTGCGCGATAAAGAGCGCGGTCAGGCCGACTGCGACGAGCGCGCAAAGCCCGGTCAGCGTCCAGAACACATAGACCCGCGCGAATTTGCTTTTAAAGGGACGGGGAAATGCGAAGGCGAACTGAATCAAAAAAAACGCGCCGACCAGCGCGCCCGGCACTGTTAGATACCGGTGGTACGCTCCGAGGGGTTCCGGGAATACGGCGCCCAGGAAAAATCCCAGGTCCATGATGAATGCGCCGATGTACATGCAGCCCAGGGAGCGAGTCGCCCACTGGCGGCTGTTCAGCGAAAATAAAAACACCACGAGGATGAGCGTAAAAACGCTACAGACTAACGTGGCGATCCCCCACGCGTTCATATAGAGCGACGGCATGGGCGGATTCTAATCCGCTCGATTATTGTGGCAACAACTTCTGAATCGCGGCCAGCTGCACGCACACGGCCACGACCTCGCTCGCCGTGGCGATATCGGCCGGCGGCGGCAGCGTCGGCGCGATGCGAATATTCGAATCGTTCGGATCTTTTTTATACGGAAAGGTCGCGCCGGCGCCGGTCAGTTTCACTCCGGCTTCGGCCGCGAGCTTGACGACCTGCGCCGCGCAGCCGGCGGGAGTATCCAAACTGATGAAATAGCCGCCGTTGGGTTTGGTCCAGGTGGCGATCTGCGCTTCGCCGAGTTCTTTTTCGAGAATCTCGAGCACGGCGTCGAATTTCGGTTTGATGATCTGCGCGTGCTTTTTCATGTGCGCGTTGATTCCGGCCATGTCTTTGAGAAAACGCAGGTGACGCAGCTGATTGATTTTGTCCGGACCGATGGTCTGCATCGACAGGTGCTTTTTCGCGTCGGCGACATTCGCCTTGCTCGCCGCGAAGGCGGCCAGGCCCGATCCGGCGAGGGTGATTTTCGAAGTCGAACCGAAGATCAATACGCGGTCTGCGTTGCCGGCCGCGTCGCAAGCGGTGTAGATATTTTTCAGGCGGTCGGGAGTATCCGTCAGGTGATGTACCGCGTACGCGTTATCCCAGAAGATGCGAAAGTCCGGAGCGGCGGTTTTCATTTTCGCCAGGCGATCGACGACTTCATCCGAATAGGTGACGCCCGTAGGATTGCTGTACTTCGGAACGCACCAGATGCCTTTGATCGCGGCGTCGTCCGCGACGAGCTTTTCGACCTGCGCCATATCCGGACCCTGGTCGTTCATGCCGACGACGATCATTTCAATTCCGAAGTGCTCGCAGATTGAAAAGTGGCGGTCATACCCCGGGCTCGGGCAGAGAAATTTGACCGGGCTCTTTGAGCCCGCCCCTTCGCCGCCCTCAAACCAGGCTTTGCCCGCGCCGCCCGCGACCGGGACCCCGTGAGTCAGCGCGCGCAGCACCGTGTCGTGCATGATCGTCAGGCTCGCGTTGCCGCCGATGATGACCTGGTCGGCCGGCATCTCCAGGAATTCGCCGAAGAGTGCGCGGGTTTCGGGCAGGCCTTCGACGCCGCCGTAGTTGCGGCAGTCGGTCCCGGCGGCGTCTTTGAAATCGTCGCCGCCGGGTAGATTCAGGAGCTCGCCGGCCAGGTCGAGCTGCGCCGCGGCGGGTTTGCCGCGGGTCATATCGAGCGCCAGCTTGCGGGATTGAAATTCCGCGTAGCGGTTCTGGAGCTGTTTTTGCCGTTCGGCGAGTTGTTCGGGGCTGAGATTTTGAAATGCGCTCATGGTTCTGTTCGGATCTAAAGGCTGGCTGCGCGCCTGTTACGTCAAGCTGAGAAAAGCAGCCGCCCGGCGCGCGTCGTACGGGATTGGGAGCGGTACGCGCGCCGGCAGCGGCCCCTGCCGGCGCGCCGAAAAATTTAGTTTATAATGTTTATTGAATTGTCGGGGAAAAATCTGCTTGCCCCGCGGACTCCGGCGAAACACGCTTACGAAGTGTCGGATACCGAAAGAATTGTAGCTAAAGCAACCGTTACCATTGATGGGGTCGGGGGGATTGAAGTGCTGGCCGTCGGCGGCCCCGCCGGAGATGTTTCGCTGCTCTGCGACGGACGCCCGCTGGCGGACACCACGCAGAACGACGAGACGAATTTGCTCAGTCTGCGCACCGCCCGCGGCGCCGCTTTCGAAAAACTGCGCGGATTACTGGATGAACTCGAAGCGGCGATCGGCGACGCAGGGGAAGCCCGCCAGCTGGCGACGCGCGCGTCGATTGAAACTCTGCGCGTACTTCTTGAGCAGGCCTGAGAGAATCGATTTACTGACAGGCCGCCTGACATAATATGACCCATCGTGTCGGCTGCTCCGCTTCAGGTCCTGCGTGAAACCTTCGGCTTCTCCGACTTTCGCGGAGAGCAGGAAGCGATCATCACGCACGTCTTAGACGGCGGTAACGCGCTGGTGCTGATGCCCACCGGCGGCGGCAAATCCCTTTGCTACCAGATTCCCGCGATGGTCCGTGAGGGCACGGGCATCGTTATTTCGCCTTTGATCGCCCTGATGCAGGATCAGGTCGAGGGGCTGCGCGAATCCGGAGTGCGCGCCGATTTTCTGAATTCCAGTTTGCAGCCGCACGAAGCGCGCGCCGTCGAAGAGCGCCTGCTCGCCGGGGAACTCGATTTGTTGTATGTAGCGCCTGAGCGCGCGCTGATGGACGGCTTTCGCAGCCTGTTGCAACGAATTCGGCCGGCCCTCTTCGCGATCGACGAAGCGCACTGTGTTTCGCAATGGGGGCACGATTTTCGTCCCGTCTATTTACAGCTTGCCGATTTGACCGGCGGCTTCGCGAATACGCCGCTCATCGCTCTGACGGCGACTGCGGATCAGGCGACGCTGCAGGATATCGTCGAGAAGCTGCAGCTGGAGAGCGCCCGGCGGTTCGTTGCCAGCTTCGACCGGCCTAATATTCATTATCGCGTCGAGTTAAAAGACGCCGCTTTTCAACAACTGCTTGAATTTATTCAGAGCAAACACAAAGGCGAGGCGGGCATCGTCTATTGCCTCAGTCGGCGCAAGACCGAGGATGTCGCGGCGCGTCTGGTGAAAGCCGGGATCACGGCGCTGCCCTACCATGCGGGTCTGGACCAGGATGTGCGCGCCGAACACCAGCGTCGTTTCGTGCGCGAAGAGGGCGTGGTGATCGTCGCGACCGTGGCTTTCGGCATGGGCATCGACAAACCCGACGTACGCTTCGTCGCGCATCTGGATTTGCCGAAGAGCATCGAAGCTTATTATCAGGAAACCGGTCGCGCGGGTCGCGATGGCTTGCCTTCGAACGCCTACATGCTCTACAGTCTGGCCGACGTCGTCGCGCTTCGTCAGATGCTCGAGCAAGCTCAGCCCGGAGCGCCGGCCCCGTCTGTATCTGCAGTCGCCGATGCGCAATCCGGCTTCGCTTTCAACGGCGCCCGCGATTCGGTGTCTGAAGCGGATGCGCCGGGCGCCCTCAATCATCAGATCGTCGTCAAACGCCGCCTGGACAGCATGCTCGGTTACGCGGAAAGCGTGCGCTGCCGGCGTCAGGTGCTGCTGGAGTTTTTCGGCGAAGCCCTGCCCGAACCCTGCGGCAACTGCGATATCTGCGACGGCGTGGTCGAGACCTTCGATGGTACCGTGCTCGCGCAAAAGGCGCTGTCCTGCGTTTATCGCACCGGGCAGCGTTTCGGAGCGGGCTATCTCATCGACATACTGCTTGGGCGCGAAAACGAACGCATTGAAAAATTCGGTCACAAAGAGCTTTCGACTTACGGCATCGGCACCGAGCTGAACGAACGCGAATGGAAGTCGGTGTTTCGCCAGCTGGTGGCCGCCGGATTGCTGGACGTAGAGCTGGACGCCCGGGCCGGCTTTCGCCTTTCGTCGCGCAGTCGACCGGTACTGAAAGGCGAACAGAGCGTGCTCTTTCGTCGTGATCCGGAGCGCAAACGTTCGCGCGCTCGCCGCGATTCCGCGGGTGGCAATACCGCCATCGAATTTCCGGACGAAGCCTCCGCCGAATTATTCGAGAAGCTCCGCGGCCTGCGCCTGGAACTCGCGCGCGAACGCGAGATCGCGCCGTATATGATCTTCCACGACAGTACCTTGCGGGACATGGTGCATCTCAAGCCGGTAGAGTTCGACCAGCTATCGCTGATTTCCGGCGTCGGTCAGAAGAAACGCGAATTGTACGGTCGGCAATTTCTCCAGCTGATCCAGGATCATCTCCGGGAAAGTGATTGACCTTCATCCCGTCGAAGAGTTCTGGTACTGAGTATAGTCGTGAGCCATTAAGTGGCGATCACAAACAATTAGAGAGAATACCTTCAGGGTGCGGTCGGGCGAACATCGCTGCCAGTTTTCTTCGCACTCTGTTCGAAGAATCATCGAATCTCCCCTGGCGCATAGTGGCTTCTCACTAAGGCGTACAGGGGCGGTTGTATCGCGTTAAATCGCTCTGAATTGCTTTAAAATGCTTTCGGGCGGCGCGAATTGGAGACGATCTCATGGCAAGCCGCAAATCCAGGACGCCCAACGCGTCGACACTGAACGGCCGGGCGAACGGCCACGTCAATGGCCGCGTGCGGGCGAAGGCGAGCGGCGTGAAGCGCCCGCCGGCGCTCACCGATTTTGTCCATCCCGTTTGTTCTGCGAAATCGTTACGTACCGAAAAACCTTATCGATTTCAACTCGGTGGCGTCGCCTACGCTCTGTGGCGTGATCGCGCCGGGAACTATCACTGCGTTCAGGACGAGTGTCCGCACCGGCGGGCATCCCTGGCCTGCGGTCACGTCGCGGGGGACGCCATCTATTGTCCGTATCATCGCTGGCGCGTAAGCGGCGCCGGGGAATGCACGAGTCCGTCCGATCCGGAGGTCCGCATTCCCGTGCCGCGCTATAGCGTGAAGGAATATCTTGGTTATCTATGGATGTGTTCGGCGGACGCTGCAGCGGCGTCCAATCAGAGCCCGGACGATCTGGTCGCGTTGCGTCCCGGCTGGAGTTTCGCGGGCACGGCTTCTATGACCATGAACGCTCCGCTCGAAATCGTTCTGGATAATTTCAGCGAAAACGAACACGTTCCCTGGGTGCACGCTGGATTGGGCTGGGACGAAAACCGGCTTTCGTCCGTCGACTTCGCTTTCGAAAAAACGGAATCAGGCGCGCACGTTTCGTATCGCGCGCGGCAACGGCCGAATCTTTTGTTTCGCCTGCTCCTGGTGGGCACCGACGATATCTACGTAAACGAATTTCGTTCCGAATTCGAACCCCTGCGCGTAACCTACGATATCTCCTGGGAGAAGAAGGACGGTTCCGGCAAGAGCCCCCTGTCTACGGCATCGACGGTGTACTTCGTACCCGAAACGGCCGAACGCACCACCTTACATTTCTTTTTTCAGTACGAGCTCACGGCGCTGCGATTTCTGGAGCCTCTGGTCAAGCGCAGCATCCCGCTGATCGCCTGGAAAGAAGCCCTCGACGACAAGCGCTTTCTGGAAGGCGTTATGGCGAATGCGTCCGCCGATCTAAAGGGCATGAAGCTGCGTAAATTCGATAAACCGATCGCATTGCACCGCAAGCTGCTGCAGGATAAATATATACGAGGGGTTTCGATCGGCGCGGGCTCCGTGTGAAAGCCGCACAAAAGCGCGGCCGCTCCTGAATTTCGGGCTTGCTGTCTTCGAGGGGACGCCCTTATATATAGAAGATAGAGGTTTTGCTATGCCATCATTCCGTTTTGAATCGACCGGAGTGCTGGGGCGGGCTGGCCGGCGCCTGGTTCTTCCCGCTTCCGTGTTTCTGCTGGGTTCCGTACTTACTGTATCGCTTTTGAAATGCCGCTCTACGACGGCCGCCGCTCCGATCTCCGGGCCCCCGGCAGGGCAGGCCAGCGCCATTGGCAGCGCTCAAATTTCCTCCCCTGGTGCCGGCGGTGCGCTCCAGGCGGTGGTTCCGCCGCTTTTGCTGTCGGCGAAACCAGCACCCGGAGCGTGGACCGCGGCGGCAGTCCCGGGCGCTTATGCTGTTCACCGCGATCAGATCTACGCTTACCGGGATCCGGCGCCGGAACCGAACGGCTCGCAGGACGGAACGGCTGGCGGATCGACTCCGCTCGCCCTGCTGGCGGACGTCTATATTCCGCAGGCTTCGTCTGCTTCTGATGGCGCGCCGCCAGAGAGCGCCGTGAACGGGCGCGGGCAGCAGCGTCCGGCTGTGGTGATTATTCACGGCGGTTCCTGGCAGCGCGGTGATCGCGCCCGGATGGCCCGCATCGCCGGAGGGCTGGCTGCGGCCGGTTTCGTGGCGGTGAATATTGAGTACAGTCTCGCTCCCCGCTATCGCTTTCCGGCCCAGCTGGAAGATTGCCGTGCGGCCGTGCTCTGGATCCGGAAGCACGCCCGGGAACTGAACGTGGACGCGTCCCGCATCGGCGCCTTCGGTTATTCCGCGGGCGCCCATCTGGCGTTGATGCTCGCGACGACCGGTCGCGACGAGCGTGATCCGGCGCGCATTCAGGCGGTGGTCGCGGGAGCCCCGCCGGCGAATCTCGCGGCCATGCCCGGACCTGCGGATCGAACGCTGCGTCGACTGCTCGGCGCGGACCGCGACGACGCTCCGCAGCTGTATCGTGAAGCGTCGCCTGTTTCGCACGTGAGCGCGGATGATCCGCCGGCCTTTCTGTATCACGGCCGCTACGATTGGGTCGTCCCGGTGGAGCAGAGCCGCGAAATGGCCGACCGCCTGCGCGAAGCCGGCGTCGTGGTCGAGCTTTTCGAAGGCGAGGGCGGTCATTTGAGTTCCGCGCCGTTCCGCGAAGAGACTCCGGTCGGCCTGCAGGCGGCGATTGCTTTCTTGAAGCGTTATCTATAAACTGCGGCGTTTGCGTCGAAACCGCGGCTGCAGCGAACGCAGCGCTTTTCGCTTGCGGCTGAATTCGCGTGCGGGATTTCGTAGAATGATCTATGAATCGCGACGCGGAATCCGTCCCGGGCCTGCAGCAAATCGCCGCAGCTCTGGAGTATATCGAAGAGCGCCTGTCGCGATCGCCTCGGATCGAAGAGCGCTTGTCGCGATCGCCGGAATCGGATGAACGTGCGGGCGCGCCGATTCGAATCGAAGACGTCGCGCTTGTCGCGCGGTATTCTCCTTATCATTTTCTGCGGGTCTTTCACGCCTTGACCGGCGAAACCCCCGGCGATTATATTCGCCGTCGACGTTTGACCTGTGCCGCGCGAGAGCTAACCGGCGGAAAGCGGCGCATCATCGATATCGCGCTCGACTGGGGCTTTGATTCGCAGGCCGCTTTTTCGCGCGCGTTCAAGCGACAGTTTCACGCGCCGCCGGCCGCCTATCGTCGCGCCGGTCGCGATCGCCTGGACCGGGAGCGGGCGGCCTGGACGCCGGAAGCTTTTGCGCACATCGGCCGGGGCGGCATCAGTCGACCGCCGCGCCTGGAATCTCAAGACGCGCTGACGCTGGTCGGCTTCGAAGCCGCAACGAATTTTTGGAACGATCTCGATGCCGGCACCGGCGCGAACCGGGTCATTTACGATTTGTGGGAGCGTTATATGGCCTATAATCGCAAACGGACTGCGAGGGAGCAAGCGGTTGCTGCGGCAACCATCGCGCCAGAGGACTGCGGGCAAAATGTGTTTTACGAGCTCACCCGGCTGGAGTCCGCCGGGGCGGCGGATTCTGGCATCACTCCCGACGCGCGTTTTGTGAAATTGGTCGGCCAGGCCGTCCGGCCGGAATCGCCTGCGGCTGCGTCGCCGCCGGACGGCATGGTGTCGCGGCGGATTCCCGCCCGCCGATATGCCGTGTTTACGCATCGCGGGCCGCTGGAATCCATCCAGGCCAGCTGCGATTATATCTACGGCGTGTGGGCGCGCGAAACCGATCTCCGGCTGGCAGCGGGCGATGAACTCCAGGTATTCGACTCGCGGCGTTTTCGCGGCGAGGGACCGGAGCCGGGCAGTTTCGAGATCCGGGTGCCGATTCAGCCTGCCTGAATACGAATCGCAGTTTCGATCAAAACTTCCGGAGGCGATCCTGTTAGTATCAGGGCGATTCAGGAGGTACTTATGAATTCATTCCCTGTGAAAGCGACTCTGCTGGCCGCTCTGGCCGGCATGCTCGTCGCTTATGCAATCGATATCGCGATCAATCTGACACTGATGAGCGCGGACTATGCCGCGCTCGGTGCTGTTTGGCGTTCTCCCGAAGAATTGCAAAGCCGGCTCTGGTTGGGACTCGTAATCTATTTGCTGTATTACGGACTCTTCGCGTCGCTCTTCGCGCGTCTGTATGTGGTCGCCGCTCCCGATGCCGAAGCCGCGCTGGCGTGCACCGGTCGCCTGGGCCGCGGTTGCGCGTACGGTCTCTTTATGGCGCTGCTCTTCAGTGTGCCTTCGGCGCTGATGCAGTACGTGTACTATCCCATTCCGTTTTCGCTGGCCGCGAAGTGGATCGCTTCCGGTTTCGTGGTGCACGCCGCGAGCGGTGCGGTGGTGGCTGCGATTCTGCTGCCGCGTGGAAAATGAACCGGTGCCGGACGCGATCGCAATTATTCGATTGCCGGAGAGAGTCGCCGCCGGAAAGGTAATACCGACCGGTTCGCACGATGGATACCCGCACCCGCATACTCCAGGCCGCCTTCGAAGTGATAACCCGCAATAGTTATTCGGGGGCGGGTATCGCCGAAATCATCAGTACCTCGGGGATGACCCGGGGAGCTGTGTACCACCACTTCGCGTCGAAGCAGGAAATCGGTCAGGCGGTGGTGCGCGAAGTAATCCTGGAACGTTATCGCCGTTACTGGGCGGCGGCCCTGGAACCCGCTGAAAAAGCGGTCCAGAAATCCGCCGCCGGTGAAGACGCTTCGACGCCGATGCTGGATGCACTGATTGCGGGGCTAAAGAATACGAAACTACTCAACTGCAACAACGGCTGTTCTCTGGCCGGGGTATACCAGAGCGTGAACGCCGACGTCGAGCCGGATCTGGCGGAGGCCGTACGACGCGCCCAGCGCGATTTCGAATCCATATTTACGAACGCGATCCAGCTTGCTCTGGATCGCGGCGAATTCGCGGCGGGGGGCGCTCCCGTGGAGGCGCAAACTCTGGGGCCGTTTATCGCCGCCGCCTTTCAGGGCGCCATGAACGCCGCGGGAGTGCAGGGCGGCTCCGCGAAGTATCTGAAGCTAATCGGAGAGCTGGAGCGGTATTTGCGCGCTCTGGCTGGCACCGCGGGCACGGACGGCCGGGCGAAACGGGGCGCGAAAAAAACGTCCCGCGGCTCCCGCCGATAAATTTTTTACTGGCGGAAAAACCGACCGATTGGTATGTGTTGATTCGGGCATACCAATCGGTCGGTTTTCTGAGGTGTGCGGGAGGATCTAGGGATGAGTATGAATATCAACAGGGCCGCTTCGAGGCCGAAACGAGTGGCGATGATCGTGGCCAACCCGACGGTCGCGAGTACGACCGGCTGGCCTGTGGGCTTCTGGGCGTCGGAGCTGACCCACGCTTATCACGAATTTAAGTTGAGCGGCTACGAAGTGGTCGTCTTCAGTCCTGATGGCGGTCGAGTGGAGTTTGACGCGCTCAGCGATCCGCGCGACGAAAGCGGTTATTCCGCGGACGATATCGTCAGCATGGGTTTTATTCACACGCCGTCGTTGATGCAGCTGCTCGCGGACACCCCCGCCATCAAGGCGCTGTCGACCGACGAATTCGACGCCGTGGTTGTGGCCGGCGGCCAGTCGCCTATGTTCAGTTTTCCGGAGGCCCCCGAATTGCACCGCCTGCTCGCTGAATTTTATTCGAAAGGTAAGATTACGGCGGCTTTGTGTCACGGGGTGTGCGCGCTGCTATACGTGAAGACGGCAGACGGTGCGCCGTTGATCGCGGGCAGGACGATGACCGGTTTCGCGAATTCCGAAGAAGATTTCGCGGATCAGGCCGTTGGCCAGAAGGTGATGCCGTTTCGCATCGAAGACGAAGCGAAGAAGCTTGGCGCGAATTTCGTTACCGCGCCGGCCTTTCGGCCTTTCGCGGTTCGCGATGGGCGTTTAATCACCGGACAGCAACAGTACTCCGGCGCGGCGACCGCGCGTCTCGTCGTCGAGGCGCTCGGCGCTTGAGGGACCCGGACCGAATCAAACCGCAGCGAAGAATATAAAGGACGGGAAAGTATGAAGATCGCGATTATTGGAGCGGGAAGTATCGGCGCGCGCCTGGCCAGAGGATGGGCCGCGGCCGGTCATGAAATCGTGCTGGGCGCGCGCGAACCGGAAGGCGCAAAAGCGCAGGCGATCGTTGCGGCCGATCCCGTGCGGATTTCGGCCTGCCCGATTGAAGAATGTCTGAGGCGTTGCGGCTCCGACGGCGTCGTGGTCGTCGCCGTGCATCCGCCGGCTCTGCGCGAAGTCTGCGAACGTATGGGCCCTGTCGGCGACCGCGTGTTGCTGGATGTTATGAACGTAATGTTTCAAAAACCGGAACCTTACGGCAGCGCGTCGGAAGCTCTTGCGGCCTGGACCGGTTCAAATCGCGTCGTGAAGATCCTTAATAACACCGGAGCGGAAAACCTCGAGCGGCCGGAGTACGGCGGAACCCCGATCGACACTTTCTATTGCGCTGACGATTCTCGCGCGGGGGAGACGGCGGGCCGACTCGCCGAGGAGCTGGGCTTCGTGGCCTGGAACGCGGGCGGGCTTGAGAACGCGCCTTTGCTGGAAAATTTCGCGGCGCTCTGGGTGACGCTGGCCATCAAACAGGGCTACGGCCGCGATATCGCCTTCAAGTTGCTGCGGCGCTGAGCGCCGCAGCTTTCGCGGCGCTCTGGCGAAGCCCGGACCGGACGATTCGCCACGGCGATCCGGTCTTATCCGGCTGGACAACCACAGGCGGGGCCGGTCGCATGTCGTTATGAAGCTGCGGCAGAATAATATTGAAAAGCTCGACGATCGGGTTTTCGACGTCCTGATTCTGGGCGGCGGCATCAACGGGGCCGTCTGCGCTTCGGCGCTGTCCAGCCAGGGGGCGCAGGTCGCTCTGATTGATCGTCAGGACTTCGCTTCGTTCACCAGTCAGGAATCTTCGAATCTGGTATGGGGCGGCATTAAATATCTCGAAACCATGGAGCTCGGGCTGGTGCGCAAGCTGTGCGTATCGCGCAACCACCTGCTGAAAAGCTACCCGGCGAATATTAAAGAAATTCGATTCTTTACCTCGATCGGCAAAGGCTTTCGCTTTCCGCCGATCCTGATTTTTTTCGGCACGATTTTCTACTGGCTGATCGGCAATTTTTTCACGCGCCCGCCGCGCTTCCTGACCCGCGGTCGCATCAACAAAGAAGAGCCGGTCGTGCAGACCGAAGGCTCCGCGGGCGGTTTCGAATATTCGGACGCCTACCTTGTCGACAATGACGCGCGTTTCGTCTTTAAGTTCGTGCGGGCCGGGCTGGACCACGGCGCGATCGTCGCCAACTACGTCGAATCTCTGGGCAGTCGCCGCGAAGGCGCGATGTGGATCACGAACGCCCGCGACAATTTGACCGGTCGGCGTTTTAAGATTCGCTCGCGGGTGCTGATCAACGCGTGCGGACCGTACGTTGACGAACAGAACGGGCTTTCGAAGCAAGCGACCGAACACAGCCATCTCTTTTCGAAAGGCATCCATTTGATCGTGCCGCGGGTTACGGATACACGTCACGTTTTGACCTTCTTCGCCGACGATGGCCGGCTTTTCTTCGTGATTCCCATGGGAACCCGCTCCTGCATCGGAACCACCGACACCCGCGTCGAGGATTTACCCGCCGTGGTGACCGACGAAGACCGACAGTTCGTTCTGGACAACGTGAACAAACGACTGCGCCTCGAACGCCCGCTGACTGAAGACGATGTGATCGCCGAGCGCTGCGGCGTGCGGCCGCTGGTGGTCGAAGCGAAACCCGCCACCGGTCGCCAGAAAGACACGGGTGACTGGACTTCGCTTTCGCGCAAACACGCGGTCGAAGTCGATTACGCGAAGGCCCATATCAGTATCTTCGGCGGCAAGCTCACCGATTGCGTCAACGTGGGCGACGAAATCGCCGCGTTCGTAAAAGAACTCGGGGTCGAGCTGCCTCATTCGAAAATTCGCTGGTACGGCGAACCGCTGGGCGAAATGCGCGACGAGTATTTTCACCAGGCGCGCCTGATGAATGTGGACGCCCTGACCGAAAGCGGCGCGGCGGAACCTATCAGCGAGCGGCTATGGCGGCGTTACGGCGGCCGGGCGCTGGGGCTTCTCGAAGATATTCGTCGCGATCCGGCGATGGCCGAGGTTATGATCAAGGGCACGGAATATCTGCGTTGTGAACTGCACCACGCCGCCAAACACGAAATGGTCACGAAGCTGGAAGACTTTCTGCGTCGACGCTCGAAGATCCTGCTGGTGGCCCGCGACGAAACGATTCGTCAGGCGCCGGGCATCAAAGAAGCCTGCGAGATATTATTCGGCAAACAGGCGAAGGCGAAATTCGACGAATACTTCAAACGCAACGGCTCACGTAACGGCGGCGCCGGTAAATCCGCGTCCTCGAATAAGGCTGGGGCTGCCGCGCGTAAGAAACGCAAAGGGCTTTCGCCGCGTAAAAAACCGAAGCCTTCGAAAGGCAAATAAGGCAAAGGCTGAGTTCCCGCGATCCGTTTCCGGCTCAGCCCGCGGACGGACCGCGTTTCTGTTTCGCGGCGCCGCTTTTGCCTTTGCGGGGCGGGTTCGCTTTGGATTTGTTTTCAGGCTTGGTTTTCGCGCTCGATTTCGATTTCGATCGAGTTTTCTGAGTCGCGGATTTCTTTGCCCGGGGGGTGGCTTTCTTTTTCGTGCCTCCCGATTGAGCGTCGCGTTCGAGCTGTGTCTTTTGGCTTTTACTCAGACGTGGAAAGCTCAGACCTTTGGCGGAACGCAAGAGCAACACCGCGCGTTCGGGGCCGATTTCCCGAACAATATGTACGGCCTGTTTCATTTCCAGTTCGCCGAGAATACGTACCGCGTTCGCGGCGCCGAGACCGCTGACCAGTACCGGTAAGTCCGCGATGCCGCGATGCCGCAGCCAGTACTTCAAGTCGACGATCGCCAGACCCTCCACGAGCTCCAGCGCCGCTCGAACGTCAATGGCCTGTACGAGTTCGATCAGCTTCGGGGCGCGCATGGCTTTGATTACGGCCACCGCTTTTTCTACGCCGGCGCCGCGCAAAAGCTGAACCGCGGGTTTTACGCCGAGGCCGGCGACCAGAGTTCCGGTTTCTTTAACAGGTACGTGCTGTAGCCAGTAGATCAGATCTTCGCGCTCCAGGTGCTGGATTAAATACACTAAGTCTTCTTTGTCGATTGCGGTGATCAGGTGAACGATGTCTTCGTTACGGCGCATAACCTGCAGGGCTCCGAGAGTTTTCTGAATGGGCGCGTTCTTTAATATGAACAGGACGTCGGCGCGGGGGACGCGGTTGGAGATCGCCAGGATTCGATCGGCCGGGATCGCCTGAAAGATCTGCATGACTTTGCCCGGGCCCAGTTCCCCCAGATAGCCGAGACCTTCTTGTAAAACGAATTGAACTGTACCCATGCCCGAAATCAGAGTCCTATTGTGAAACGCGTCTCGGCTGCCTGCGAAAGAAACAAAGATCCGATACTGGCCGTATTGCGGCGAGCCTTTTCCGACTCACAGCGCGTTCTGGAGATCGGCAGCGGCACCGGTCAGCACGCGGTGTACTTCGCTCAAGCGCTGCCGCATTTGATCTGGCAAACCAGCGATTTACCGGATTACCACGAAAGCATACTCGCGTATATCGAAGAGAGTCCCGCGAAAAATATCAGGCCGCCCATCGTTCTGGATACCGGGCGGCCGGATTTGATCCGCAGCGTGCGCGCGGCGCCTGTTTCATCCGGTGCGTCCGTCGACGCTGTTTTCTCGGCGAACACCGTGCAGATCATGGGCGAAGCCGACATTGAAGGCATGTTCGCGCTGCTTGCGGATCTGCTGCCGGTCGGCGGCGTCTTCTGTCTCTATGCTCCGCTGAAATACAACGGCGAACATCTAAGCCAGGGGAACGCCGACTTCGACGCGTCGCTCAGAGCGCGCGACCCCGGCATGGGCGTGCGCGATTTCGTCTGGCTGGACGGGCTCGCGCGCGCCGCCGGACTCCAGCTATCAACGGATCATGCGATGCCGGCCAACAATCGCATGCTGGAGTATCGCATGATCCGGTGAATTTGCCCTGTGGTCTGAACGGCGAATGCGCTTAAAATCCCGCGCCCGCCGCTCCGGTTCCCGGGTTTACGATCCCCGCGGAGTCGACGTATTCGAGACCCAGGCGCCAGCGTTCGATGCCCACGAATCCGAGCAGACCGGACCAATCGCCCCAGTTCTCGAATCGATGGCTGCGATTGCAGGACGGACACGAAACGCGCAGGTCGAAATTGTACAGATCCAGGACGTCTTTGCGCGACCATTGTTCCGGATCGGCCTGCACGAACGCCTTGCGTCGCTTCCAGGGCAGCTGGTGATCGAGATCGTACTTTTCGATCGTGCGGCTGCAGTACACACAGGCCAACTCTGCTTCGCCCTGCGCGTTGACCCGCGTGGCGCGTTCTTCGGCTTTGCGTTTGGTGCCGCGCCGGAAGCTGCTGCGATTCAGGTCTTTGGGATTACAGGTGTTGTGCACCCAGATTCGCTGCTCGCTCACGTAGTACGTGTGAAACTCCGCGACTTCGAAATTGTAGGTTTGCGCGGTGCCGGTGCGCTGCCAGGCCGTGGCCACCCGCAGGCGGGCGTTCTGCGCTCCCGCCACGAAATCACCGGCCTGCAATTCGCTCGCGTCGACCCAGCCGCGTCCCCGCACGAAGAAGGGATGCTCCGCGGTGACTTTCAGAGTTTCCGCGCTGCCCTGTTCCGGGGTCAACACCAGATCGCCGATTTCTTTGTCCGGCGTAATAAACAACTCGGTTACCTCTTTGTATTCCGTTTCGCCCGTCGCGTCGTCTTTGCGGGAAAGCACGCGATCGCCGACCTGAATCGTCTCGATCGGCCGCAGGCCGCGTTCCGTTTCCACCAGAGTTCCTGCGGCGAAACACTGGCTCGCCTTCGGCGTCGATCGCCCGATTCTCGAAACGGAATTCAGGCCGCCGCTGATCGCGCTGCTGGCTCCGAAACCGGCCGCCCCGACGCCGCCGCCGATGGCGCCGGCCAGCAATAAGTCCGTTCCGGTCTTGCCTTCGATCGCCGCGATGGCGACGCCTTCTATGACTCCCAGGGTGATTTCAGCAGCCGCTATGAGCGCCAGACTGGACGTGACCGAAGCGATACCGAAGCCCAGGACGAAACCCAAAAGCACCAGGCCGAATTGACCCAGCCCTCTGAAGTTGCCGTCGTTTTTGGCCGCGAGGATCGCGCCCGTGAGCTGCACGCCGACGGTGACCCCGGTCAGGAAAAGCAGCGGCGCCAGAGCGATAAACCAGAAGAAATTCCCGTCGGGATCCTGATACGAAACCGGATTGTTGCCGGCGTACTGGTATCGGTTCTGGATGCCGGGCGCTTCGGACGGACCGCCGATGGCCAGGTTGTCGGCGCTGATAAAGCGTCCCACTGCGGGGTCGTAAAAGCGCGCGCCGAAGTGGTAGAGGCCGGACTCCTCATCGAATTCTTTCTGAGCGAATTTCGGACGGAAGTCGTTGTCGCCGCTCAGATTGTGAATCTTGCCGTACGGCTCGTACAGGATTCGCGCCGTCACGTCGCCCGCGTCGTTCGTGACCATCGCCGTCGAGCGCGCGCTGTCCTGATGATAAAAGCGCGTCGTATTCACGGTCGGGATTCCGTCGTTCGTGGCCCCGTTTTGCAGAGCGCTCAGGACCGCCGACTCCAGGCCGAAGGCGGCGGCCACGTCGTCCCAGAAGTCGTCCGCGCCGCCCGCGTCATTGTGGCACTGGAGCACGAAGAAGCCAACGAAGAGAATCGACAGGGCCGGCGCGAAGGCGGCCATTCGTCGACGATACGGCGAAGGCCCGCGCGTCGCCATCCGTTCCCGGCGATAGTAGAGAAAGAGGACGAGCACTGCGGCCGCGAAAACCGCGAGTACGCTGAACTTCAAAAAGGCGGCGGCCCCTGGGCGCCCGATCAGATAATTCGCCCGGATTTCCAGGCGTTTGAAGATATGCGCCGCGGTGTTGTTGCCGTACATGCCGGTCAGTAGCAGCGGCGAAATCGACGCGCTGCCGGTCTGAGGCGGCAGGCCATTGCGCGTAATCGCCGCGACGCGTCCGTCCGGTCCGTTCAGGTAAATCGTGTGCTGGTCTTGATTGTTGCCAACGACGACGTCCATGAGATCCATAAAATAGATGGAGCGGCGCTTGCTGACAGTGTCGCGACGTTCGATGCGTTCGGAAAAGGGGCCGTACAAATTGCGCAGCTTGACGCTGCCGTTCACGCTGACTTTGTTCAGCATCCCTTCGGCGCTGTAGACATAGTCCCAGGTTTTATTCGCCCCATTGTCCTTCTTCTGCGTACGGTTGCCTGCCCCGTCGTACTTATAAGTCGTTTGGTCGTGTTTGGTCAGTCGGTGTCCGTCGTACGTGTACTGCGTATTGCCCTTTTTCGTGAGATTGCCGGCGATGTCGTACTCGTATTTAATCTGGCCGTAAGGGCCGTCGGCCTGCTTCAAATAGCCGCCTTTGTCGTACTCGAAGCTTTGCGTATTCGCGCCGACGAGATTGTCGGTCACGGCCGTCGGAAAAAACAGGCCGTTGTACGCGTACGCCTGGTCGAGCAGGTCCGTAGTGTCGCGTGAGAGCTTCGAAGTCTTTAACTGATCGGCCGCATCGTAGGTGCGCTGGTGCGTGAGGCCGTTCGAATAGACGATGTTGCGCGCCTGCCCCGCGGCCGTAAAGTCGCTGTAGGTGGCGTAGTCCGTACCGTCGTAGCTCAGCTGTGTGATCAGCCCGCGCGAGGTGAATGTGCGATCGAACTCTGTCGCGTCGGGATAGACGACCCGCGTCGCGTTGCCGGCCAGATCGTATTGCCGGCCGAAACTATAGCTGTGTTGTTTGTTGCCCGAATCGGTGTATTTTACGTCGGTCTGGATCACCCGGCCATAGGGATCATAGGCGAAGGTGTAGCGCGAGTTTTCCACCTCGTTGATTTCGACGTACGCCGCCTGCAGGCGGCCGATGCTGTTCGTGGTATGGTTGCCGGGAGTGCCGTAGATATAATGAACGACTCGCCCGCCGCTAAAGGCGCGCTTGATGATGCGGCCCAGATCGTCGTAGCTGATCGTCAGCGTGTTGCGACTTGCTCGCGAATCTTTGATTTCCACCAGGCGGCCCGCGTCGTTGTACTTATAGCGGACTTTGCCGTAGTTTTCGTTGCTCGCTTGCGCGTAGTGCGAAAAGACTTTGCGGCCGACCGTGTCGTATTGAAAGACCGTCTGCGCCTTGCCGTCGGACATCAAGGTAACGCGGCCGGCGGCGTCGTACGCGAAATTCTGAACGCTTCCGTTGCCGTGGGTGATTTTGCGCGGATTGCCGCGCGCGTCTCGAACGCGATTGAGGGTGACCTTGCTTGAACTATTCGCGTCGCGAACAATGGATTCCTGCAGCGTGCAGCCCGCGCAGGCGCTCGTATTTACGGAGTAGTCGGTGGTCGTTTCGGCCCCGTTGACCTGGGTGATACTGGTCGGTCGCCCCTGGTCGTCGTATGCGACGGAACTGGAGCCCACGCCCGTAGTCGCGCCTGCATAGTGCGGGGCTTCGACAGTCATGGGTCGGCCTGCCGTATCGAAGGCGGTCGCCTGTTCGATTTTTTTGCTGCCGCTTTCGCTTGCTACGTTTTCGGTGCCGTAGTTTCGGTCGAAGGCGTCCACGAATTCGCGAATCACAACGCTCTGATTCGATCGGGAATACCGGCGGCGCGCGATCGAAACGCCGGTCGCTTCGTTGCGATAGCTCCACTCATCAAGCGTGACCTGGCCCGAGTCGCCTGGACCTTTTTGAGCCGTCCGCCGACCGAAGGCGTCCATCTGCGTCGTGAAAGTGTGGCCGTTCGCGTCCGTGCGCGAAGTCATTCGGCCGTAACGCGGCGAATATTCATAGCTCGTCTGCAGGCTCAGATTGCCCTTTTGAACGGTTTCGGTCGCCGGGTAGGTATGATCGTCAGTCTCATATACGATATTCGTTTCGACGCCCGCGGAATCGATCGTCTGCGTGCGGTTGCCGTAAGTATCGTGAGCGTAGCTCTCTTCGAGCCAGCGCCCGTTCCCCGTATTATCGTAGGTCTTCATTGAGCTCAGCTCAAATCTGTTGTTCTTTTGATCGAAACTGAATTTTTGATGACTCAAAAGCCCCGATCCGCAGCCGGCGTTCGACGCGGTCTTAATCGAATTCGCGAAGCCCAGTCGCCAGTTCGTCGTATCGTTGATATAGCTTGAGCAGGTGTACAGATCGTCGGCTGCGCTCTGCGTCGAGCCCAGATCGCCGATCTGCGTGACGTTGCCGTACGCGTCGTGGCTGTAGGTCTGCCTGGTAGTTACGGACGTGCTTCCCTCGTGCGTCGTGTGCTCTTCTTTTGTAACCACCCGAAACTGGATGCCGGTCGTGCCCGAAAGATTGTCGGAAAATGTGTACTGGCTGTCGTGAATCGTATTGCCGGATTTGCTGACGGTGACGCGGGCAGGTATGGTGTGATACGGATAGTGCTCGCTCTGGTACGCTCTCCGGGTGCGCAGGCCGGTATGCGTTTCGTAAGAGTCGATCGCCGCGAAGCCGAGAAAGCCGCGCCCGTCGCGCGCGGATTTCAAATAGGCGTACTGGTAGGCGGTTTCGAAAATGTGTCCGACACGGCCGGAGAGATCGTACTCCTGAAAGCTCGAAACCACATAGCGGGCGGGCGTGGGTTCATTGTCGTGACCGTAATGAATGCTGCGGTCGACGTTCGTTCCGCCCGGCCACTTCGGATTCGGCTGCGGGTCGTTGAGCCGCATATATTGAATGTCGCGGATGCGGCCGTTCGTCTTGTTGTTTGCGGCGTGGGCTTCGGCGATTCGTTCGATGCGCGGCGCGCCGTACCACCGATTCAGGTGCAGTGTTTTACGCGTTTGGTTGTTGCTCCACCGAGTGGCCCGCGAAAAGTCGGGCAGTCCGTCGCCGTTGAAATCCAGCAGAAGGCCTGCGCGTTTCGTGGCATAGCTGCTATTGTCAAACTCAATGAGCGTATGAGGAAGATCGGTTCGCCCGGAGTATCCTTTGCCGGTGTGGTAGTAGACCCTCTGAAAGCGAATCAGGTCGAGGCGTCCGTCGCCGTTCAGATCCTGTAATACGCCTTCCTGGCGAAGATTATGCATCGATCCCCCATCGTTGTAGTACAGCTGCCCGGGCAGGAAGTAGCCGCTGTCCACGAATCCCGCGCCGGTGCCGTGGTAGACTTTCAGATTGCAGATATTCCCGGGCTTGAAGCAGGTGGCGCGGCTGTAGTCGGGCAGTCCATCGCCGTTGATGTCCCGCAGCACGCCTTCGACCTTTGAGAGGTAGCTATGGAGCTTCGTATGATAGACTTTGTCCGGCAGCTTGTAGCCCGCATCTACAAAACCCGCTCCGGTTCCGTGGTACACCCTGTAATCGGCGGGTAGAGCGTTATTCTGCCATGATGTGGCTCGCGAAAAGTCCATGATTCCGTCGCCGTTGAAATCCTGCAGAACCCCTCCGGGTTTCGCGGCATAGCTGTTCGGGTCGAATTCAATGATCGGGCGCGGAAGCTTAAACGGTGTTGCGGAGAAACCACTGCCGGTATGCAGGTACACCTTATTCAGGTGAATCAGGTCGAGGCGTCCGTCTCCGTTCATATCCAGCAGAACGCCTTCCTGGCGAAGATTATCCATTGAACCCGGATCGTTGTAGTACAGCCGCTTCGGCAGTAAGTAACCGCTGTCCACGAATCCCGCGCCGGTGCCGTGGTACACTTTCAGCTGGCAATTCCCGGATTTGAAGCAGGTGGCGCGGCTGTAGTCGGGCAGTCCATCGCCGTTGATGTCCCGGAGTACGCCTTCGACCTTGGAGCGGGTTCCCTTGCTTTTATAAATATTGTTCGGCAGTTGGTAACCCGCCGCTTTAAAACCCGTTCCGGTTCCATGGTGTACCGTGTAGTCGGTTGTTCCGTTCTGCGATTTCATGGCGGGGGAGAAATCCGGGATGCCGTCGCCGTTAAAGTCGGCGTACACACCGAGCGGCCGGGATTCATATTCGTGCAGATTACTGAAGTAGAGCGGGAATACGGACACGTTGTTTTCTGCGTTTGGATTGATTCCCGACGCGGGGTTATCGCCCCAGGTGAATTTCGTGGGCCGGAAGCATTGGTTGCCGGCGCACTCCTGGATCGTATCGACCAGATCCACGCCGATTGTCGCGCGGCGCGTATATGTAAAATTGTACTGCTTGAAGGTCGATTGCCTGTACTGTATTTGAATTTTCTGCAGGCGGAGGCCGTTCTTGACCGGCGTATACGGCACGTATCGTGTATAGGTCTGCGCGGCCTCCCGCTCCCCGTAAAAGAATACGACTCTGCGGTTGCCGTAAGTTAATGTTTGAGGATAGTACGAGTAGTCGTCTTTTTGACTGCGCAGAGAGTTGTTGATATAGGCATAGTTGATCGTATTTCCGAAGCGATCGCTCATGCTTGTCAGCGCCCAGATATTCACCTGACCGTTGCCGGCCAGGATTTTCGAATTCATGGTCGTGCCGAAGAGCAACGTCGTGCCGTCTTTCTGAACCACTTCGAAAGAACCGGGGCCGCTGAAGTTCCGCGTGGTATTGTCGGGCATCCGGTAGGTGCTGTTTTTTACGCTCGTGATTGTAATGCGTGTCCAGCTTTCCTGATAGCTGCGGTACCGGGCGCCCTGAGCGCCGTGCGTTCCGGAGACGAGGATCAGACGCGCGCCGTCCAGACACAGAGCGTCGTTCTGGTCGAATCGAACGCCGCGGCTTTCGCCGTCGTGGAATTCGGTTCGGGGGCAGCGGTGAATCCTGGGCAGACCCGATACATGGAAGCCGTAGCCGATATAGCCGTCATTGCTGCCGCTGTTGTAGTCGATGCTGATCTCGGGCTGGTGTCCGTTCCTGCCGGGCGGCACCTCGATCGGCAGAGTGTAGCTCGCCTGGCCGCTCGCGTCGACTTTGAACTGGCCGCTGGTGATTCCCGCCACGATCTCTTCATTCGCGGCCTCCGGCCCCGGACCGCTGAAGAGCAGCGCGGCGAAAATGCCCGCCGCCGCGAGGCCCGCCCGGCGATTCGGGAAGGACGATATATGTGTTCGAGCGTTTCGATAATGACGCATTCGATGACTCCTGGTTCGTGCGATGCGGGCGGGCGTCGTGATTCGGCGTTCCGGCCCCGTTTTCCAGATGTCCCGGGGCTCGAAAATCGCGGAGTCATTCCTGGATGAATTATCAGGAATCCGTAAAAGCCTCCGCTATGGGGAGGCTTTTGGTCGGGTGTAGTGAATGCTGGCCAATTTTGCTCGCGATAAGCGGCGGATTGGAATGGAATCGCCGGCTATCGTCTGCCCGGATCCTCCGGATCATGCCGGAATTGACGCCAAAATCCGCGTGACGCGCGCCGGGCGGCCGGGTCGAAATAAGCAGCCATGATTGAACTACTTACCGCCGCGACACCCAACGGCCATAAAGCCAGCATCGTTCTCGAGGAATTGGAGCTACCCTATCAGGTCCGGGCGATTGATCTGGGCGCGAAAGAGCAAAAAGAGGACTGGTTTTTGAAGATCAATCCGAACGGCCGCATTCCGGCGATTATAGATCGCGATAACGGGGATTTCGCAGTCTTCGAGTCCGGTGCGATTCTGATGTATCTCGCAGAGAAGACCGGGAAGCTGCTGCCGACCGACGCGAAAGGCCGATCGGTCGTCGTGCAGTGGTTGATGTTTCAGATGGGCGGGGTCGGTCCCATGCAGGGACAGGCCAACGTCTTTTATCGTTACGCGCCCGAAAAGATTCCCTTCGCCATCGAACGTTACCAAAAAGAAACGCTGCGATTGTACGCCGTGCTCGAAAGCCGCCTGAAAGACAATGAGTATCTGGCGGGTTCTGAGTACAGCATCGCCGACATCGCGAATTTCGCCTGGGTGCGGGCCTACGCCTGGGCGGGACTGCGCATCAAGGAGCTGCCGAACCTGAAACGCTGGTTGAAGGCGATCGCGGAGCGGCCGGCGGTTCAGCGCGGTCTGGCGGTTCCCGAGACTCGCGACACGACCACGAAAGAAGCGGCGGACGAAATTCAGAAAGTCGGTCGCTCGATTATCTAACACGAATTTCTACGATCGTCGCCCTGGCAGCGCGTCGCACGCATCCGCTTGCGTTAGTTTGATAGCGTGGCCAGCACGTCGAGTAAGGTTCGTTTTACCAGAGGTTTGGCTATGTGTCCGTCGCATCCCGCTTCCAGACTGCGATCGACCTCTTCGCGGAAGGCGTGGGCGGAGATGGCGTAGATCGGGCAGCGCCGGACGCGCAGCCCCGCCGCGAATTGATTGGCTTCCCACTGGCGAATGCGGCGCACGGCGGTGAGGCCGTCCATCACCGGCATTTGAATATCCATGAATACCACGTCGTAATCCTGCTCCTGGAATTTCTGCAGGGCTTCGAGGCCGTTTTCGACCGAGTCGATATTGTGCGGTTCGTTTTTTAAGAACGCGTAAAACAGCATGCGATTGTCTTCGTTGTCTTCGGCGAGCAGGATGCGTAATCCGACGTCGGCCACCGCCGCGTCTTCGGGATCGGAATCGGACCTGGTCTGCGGGGCCGACACGGCGAGTACATCGGACTGCGGGAGCAAAATCAAATCGGACGCGGACGACGTCGCTTCGTCTTCGGCGCGTCCGGCCCGGTCCGAATCGGGGGCCGGCGCGACGGGCAAAGTCAGCGATACCTGAAAACTGGTTCCTTTGCCCGGCTGACTGTGCACTTCGATTTCGCCGCCCATCTGTTCGAGAATTCCGCGGCTGATGGCCAGGCCGAGTCCCGTTCCGCCGAAGCGTCGCGTTACAGATTCGTCGGCCTGCGAAAACTCCGCAAAGATCCCGCTCAGGCGATGGGCGGGAATGCCGATGCCGGTATCGGTGATCCTGACGAGGATCTGCGCCGTGTCGCCGGGATGCCAGTCGACTTCACGTTCCAGATCGGCGGCCGAGAAACCCGCCAGCTCGGACGCGGCGCCGCCCGATTTCTTCGGGAAGCTTCGCCCCCCGCCGCTTTCGGGACGCGCGTAAACGTTCAGAGTTATCGCGCCTTTGTGCGTGAATTTTATGGCGTTGCTGAGTAGATTGCCCACGACCCGCGAAAGCCGGAATTCATCGCCCATCAGAAAATCGGGCAAATTGTCGGCCAGCCCGGCCTCGATTTTCAGGCCCTTATTGTGCGCGGTGGGTTCGTGATTGCGCACGATCTCTTCAAGCATCCGACGCGGTCGAAAGACGCGATTTTCGAGCGTCAGCCTTCCCGCGGTAATGCGCGACAGGTCCAGAACGTCGTTGACCACTCCCAGTAAGTTGCGGCCGCCGCTGATTAAGAGTCGGACATAGCGGTTTTGTTCCGGATCCAGACGGGTTTCTTCGAGCAGCTGCGTCGCGCCGAGCATCGCGTTCAGCGGCGTGCGAATTTCGTGACTCATGCGGGCGATGAACCTGGTCTTCGCCGCGCTTTCGGCCTGCGCGATGCGGCGCTCGTCTTCGCTGATTCGATAGCGATCGGCCAGTCCGAAGGAAAGCAACACCATCTCCGCGAGCGAAGTCGCCTGGAGTCCGTAACCGAGCGTAAAAAAATTCGCCGGCAAGAGACCGGCGGTGCGCAGAATATTCGCCATCGCGCCCGCGCCCAGCACGGTAAAGGCCAGCAGGAAATAACGGGCCGGGCGATAACCCGCCAGAACCTGGCGCAGAGCGAAACTGAGTACGATAAAGACGCCCGCCAGCGAAAGCAGGATGCTGGCCCGGACCACGTACTTCGAAAAACCGAACGGCGAAGCGAGGGCGCAGACGACGCCGGTCCACGCGAGAATCGCCAGCAGCCAGATATGCCGCGGAGCCCGCAGCGGCGCTTCCTGAAAGAAACTGCGCGTGAAAAAGACGGCCATCGAGGTCGTGAGGCAGACCGCCATCGGATTGACGATGCTGTTCAATACGGGATGCCCGGGCCACAAAAAACGCAGCGCCATCCCGTTCCATATGAAGAGATACGAACCGTACGCGAAAATGTACAATACGTAGTAAAAATAGGACGCGTTACGCAGCGAAATCGCCAGAAACAAATTGTAGATCAGCATAATACCGATCGCGCCGTAGTAGATGCCGAGAACCAGTTGTTCATTCTGCGTGTGGCGAGCGAGCGCTTCGGTCGTCCAGAGCGTCACCGGCAGCACGATCGCGCTTTCGCTTTGAATGCGAAGATACAGGCATTCGCCGGTCAAATTTGCCGGCAGCGGGAAGACGACGTTACGATGCGGGACTCCGGTCGATGCGTACGGCAGCCGGTCGCCGCCAGCGACCTCCACGTATTCTCCGGCGGTGGCCCCGCTTCGGTCGCGGTAGTACAGTGTAACGTAGTCGAGGGGCGGATATTCAATTTCTATCAGTCGCGTTTCGGGATCCGTGACCCGAATGCGCAGCCAGACCGCCGCGTCGCGGAGCCCGAGCACCGGCGTATTTTCCGCGGCGCCGATGAATTGCAGCAGATGATTGCTCTTCCGTACAGGACGCCACTCGCGTCGTGTTACGCTTTCAATCGTAAGCGTGTCCGTTAGTTCGCCGTCCGCTTCGAAAATTTGCAGCCGGGCGGAGCATTCCAGAGAACCGGAGTCGGAGCTGCTTTGCGCGGGCGTCGGCTCTTCGGCCGCGAGCGCGAGAGGCAGCACGCAAAACGCGATGACGGCTGCGATGCTGCCCGCTGTGCGCCGCCAGGGATAGCCGGCGCCGCGTTCATCGCGAAGCTCGCACCCGGCCGCGACTCGCTTCGCATGTCTTCGGCCGCGCATTCGTTAACAGGGGGAGACCCGGCGGTGACTGTAAAGAAATATTGCCTTCCGGCGGACATCTACTGGACAGGCGGCGCGGGAGTTTTTACATTTTCCCGGTGAAACGATTCTCCGCAATCCGGCTGACTTACGGCCGGCTCGCACTACTGGTAATCGCCATTTGGACCGGTGTCTTTTTATTTGGTTTGCTTTTTATCAGTTCCGGATTTTCGCGTTCGGTCGGGGCGTTGTCTCCGGCGTCGGACGCAGAGGCGCTGTATCAGCAGGCGCGCGTAGCCGCCGCGGAAAAGACGCTGAGCACCTACCTGCTTGAAAACCCCGCCGACCGCGAGGCCTGGTTTATGCTCGTGCGATATCGCGCGCTCTTCGCGGGGCTCGCGTCGATCTCCGGCGAAGCCGGATTCTATATGGACGAAGGTCAGTTTCAGGGCCTGCTTGCGCGTTCGACCGAAACGGAGCAGCTGCGTTTGCTGTACGCCTTCGGCGTGAAATCGCGTGGAGACGCCGTCGCGCCCGATCTGAAGGGACCCGCGGTCGTCGAGCTGGCGCGCCTGCGTGAAAATCAGGGCGATTTGAAAGCCGCGCTGAGCTTGTATCGCGAAGGCCTGGTCCGCCTGCTGCGCGCAGACGAGGAGCCCGGTCAGGCCCGGGTTGGGATATTAGACGCATTGATTGAGCTCGGCTGGTACGCCGAATTTCTGGAAACCATGCGCGCACCGGACTTCGCCGCGATCGCCGACGAATTTCATACGTACATTCATCATCTCAAATCCGGGCGGTATCTGGCGATGATTCCGCCCCTCGTCAGTCATGAAAGCGGGAAGTACGAATGGCGCTGGGTACTGGCGGGGCTCGCGGCCGGCGCGTGCTGGCTCGCTTTTCTTTTGCATTTGGGCCGGGCGCGCGCCTGGCCCGGGCACGTTTTCATTCTGGCCCTGGCTGCGCTCGGGCTCGGCGCCGCCAGCGCGTACGGCACGATCGTCGTACTTTTGATTACCGAAGAGTTTATTCCGTTTTCGCGCCTGGAACCCACGCTCGTAAACGAAATGATTCACATGGTGTTTGGCGTCGGGCTGCGCGAAGAGCTGCTCAAGCTGATTTGCTTTTTGCCGCTGGCGCCCTTTTTGATGGGCAAGAACAACGCGACGGTGTTGACGGTCGCCGCCCTGGTCGGACTGGGCTTCGCCGTCGAAGAGAATATTCTGTACTACGCGGACTACGGCGGCGGCGTCATTATCGCGAGATTTTTGACGGCGAATTTTTTGCATATGAGTCTCACCGGTTTCGCGGGTTATTATTTCGTCGTGGCGCTGCGTCGCGGCGGCGAAAGCTGGAGCGATTTCGCCGCGCAGTTTGGACTCGTGGTATTATTGCACGGCGCCTATGATTTCCTGCTCGGCGGACACATCGAAGGCGGCGGTTTTCTGGCGATGATCGTGCACATCTGGCTGACTTACCAGTTCCTGACGCTCTATGGGCGACTCGATGTCGGCGGTTCGCGACGACTGCCGATTACGTACGTCTTCGTGGGCTCGATGGCTTTGCTCTGCGGCGTGGGATATCTGATGCTGCTTCCGGAGCTGGGCGCCGCCGAGGCCCTGCGCACGAGTATCGTGGAATTGCTGGGTGTCGCGACGATTACGGTCGTGTTCTTCGTTTCGTTTCGAGAGCCGGTCGGGTGAGCTCGGCCAGAAAAGCTTCGAAAAGCTGAAGGCCGGGCGGACAGTCGATTCCGCTTTCGCGCAGAGCGTTCCGGGTGTTCCGTGAATCGAAGCGGCGTCGCGTAGCCGCGAAGAGGTCGCAGGCCCGCAGCGCATTCAGGTCGCCCGTACGGAAGCATTCGTTCCCGGGGCCTTGCGTTGCCGGCCCGAGCCGCCAGCCGATCGCGGCCAGTGCGACTCCGGCCGCCCGTGCGAGTTTCGTTTTCGGATTCGCTTCGTGTGTGAACCGTGTTAGTTGCGCGCGAAATTCTCGCGCCGGCAGTCGCCGCAGTCGGCCCGGCGCATATCGTTCCAGCGCCTGTATAAATTCATGCCAGTAGAGCGGATATTCGTTCGCGAGATGATAGCTGCTCCCGGCGGTGTCGGGAACATGCGCGCGCCCCGAACCGACGCTCAAGTACGCGATGGCGCGCGCGGCGTACGCCACGGACGTGCAGTTCAGGCGCAGTTCGTCGTGCATTGCGTCGTCATGCGGCGTGACGCCCAGGCGTAACAGCGCGGCCGTGAATTCGGGCAAGAGACCTGGAGAATTGGATTGCGAAGACTTATGGGAAGCTTTCCCTGCGAAGCTGCGATCCCTCGATTGATCGTCGGTTTCTAATAGATAACCAGGTCGATAGATGCGCAGATTTTTCAGGCCTGCTTCGCGCGCATTTTGCAGCAGCATTTCGGCGGCCCACTTACTGCGGGCATAACCGCCGTAGACCGATTGTATTTCCGTCAGGCGGTCGTCTTCGTAAAAAACGCCCGAAGGCTGATCGCTGGCGACGGCGACGCCCAGCGTTGAAATATAGTGCAGTCGCTTCGCGCGCCCGGCGAGGGCCAGCGCGAGAACCTCGCGCGTCCCGCACAGATTCGTTGCGCGCAGGTGGGCGTAGTTTTCGGTCAGATGCACTCTGGCGCCGCAGTGTAGAATCGTATCGCAGGCCGCGACGATTTCGCGCCGGTCTGCGATACTGAGTCCCAGCCCGGGCTGCGCCAGATCGCCGCGGACCAGGCGGATGCGTCCGCTTACGAGTGCATCGCGCAGCAGAGACGACTCCGCGAAGAGCTTGCGGGCCCGCGCGACGTCGCGAACGAGACAGAGGACGCGCGCCGCGCTCTGCTGCAGAAATTCGCCCGCCAGCCGGTGACCGAGCGATCCCGTTGCACCGGTCATGAAGATGCACTTCGGCTCGCGATCGCTCGCTGCGTGGAACCCGGTGGCCGACCCGGCGCCTGGCTTCGAGGAGACTGTGTCTTTTCCGGAAAGTCTGCGAATGCGGTGCCGCGTTTTCGCATCCAGTTGTGTGTCGGCGCGCAGTGCTTCGACGGAGACGTCCGCATCGGGTGCGCCCGGCGATTCGATTTCGCGCGCCGCCTGCCGCAGTACCGCGCGAATATTCGGTTCGCGATAAAACGCTTCGAATGAAAACCGAATGCCCGCCATCGATGCTCCGGCCGCGAAGCGCAGGAGATCGAATGAGCTTCCGCCTGCCTGAAAAAAATCTTCGCCGGATGAGCGGGGCCGCGCGCCGAAGATCGACGACCAGATTTCGCAAAGCTTCCGTTCGCGGGCCAGCGCGGTCTTCGCGTCCGGCGCCTGCTGGAACGATTCCAGGTCGTCGAAGTCGTCGGAGTCGGCGCAGTGGGCCGTCCTGGTCGCCGCCCCCTTTCGTGATCGAAGCAAGTTTGCGTCCAATTTACCGTTCGCGTTGCGCGGAAGGGCATCGCCGTGAATATGAATCTCGCGCGGAATGAAATACTCGGGTAGTCGTTTGCGCACGTGCTCCTGGAGCCGGGCGTTTTCTGGAATCGAAGCCTTCGAACGAAAGGCAAGGTGCGCGATCAGCGTCGCGCTTTCCGGAGCGTGATCGACCCACGCTTCGCATACTCCGGGATACTCCGCGAGACAACGCTCCAGCTCCAGCGGTTCCACTCGATTGCCGCGAATCTGCACCTGGCGATCCAGGCGCCCCAGAAACTCCAGTTGACGCGGCCCCTGTGCGCTTCTGCGTACGACCCGATCTCCGGTGCGATACCAGCGACGTCCGGCTCGGTCGACGAAGCGTTCGGCCGTTAACGACGCGTCGCGCCAGTATCCTGTAGCGAGGCCCGGTCCGGAAAGCCAGAGCTCGCCGGCGATTTCCGGCGGGAGCTCTTCGCCGTCGGCTGTGTTCGGATCAACGACCCGCCAGACCATACCCGGCACCGGTTCCCCTAAAAAGGGCTCGCGATAGTCTACGTCGCATCGCCAGAGACTGGTGCAGACCGTCGCTTCGCTCGGCCCATATACGTTCATGACCCGCAGTTTCCGGGCCCAGTCGCGCACTCCCCCAACGGGCGCCGCTTCGCCTCCGATAATAATCGTCTTCAGGCAGTCGGGCATAAGCTTCGCCGGCCAGTGCTCGAGCAGAGCGGGAGCCAGGCAGACGTGCGAGATCCGATGTCGTTCAATCAGTTGCGCGAATTCCTGCGGCCCGCGCTGCAGCGGGTCGACTGTGTACACCAGCGTCGCTCCCGCGAGTAAGGCCGTTCCCGTCTCGGAATACCAGGCGTCGAAGGCCGGCGAAAGCGTCGCGAGCATGCGCTGGCCCGTTGAGATGTGAAAGGCTTCGATCTGCGCGTTCAAAAACGGCACGATGCCCGCGTGAGAGATCGCGACGCCCTTCGGCGTGCCGGTCGATCCGGATGTAAAGACCACATACGCCAGACGCCTTTCCCGTTCGCTTTCCTGTTCCGTGAAAGCGTTCGCGCGGGCGATGACCGGTGCCTCCGTCGAAGCATTCGCGTCGCGCGCGTACTGATACGGGTCGACTGCATAAACTTCGAGCTGGCAGCCCTCGTGGGCCTTCGCCCCTGGAGTTTCTGAAATCATGAAACGCGGTCGTGCGTGCGAAAGTATGGCGGCGCGCCGGCCCGGCGGATGCTTGAGATCCAGAAGCAAGCAGGCGGCGCCGGCATACCAGGTCGCGAGGGTCGCCGTTAATAGACGCGCGCCCGACGGCAGCGCCAGAGCGATCAGCTCGCCGGAGCGCAGCGCATGCGTGTCGCGCAGCTGAGCGGCAAGCGTGATCGCCGCGCGGTGCAATTCGCCGTAGCTGATGGGCGCGGGCCGGGCAGTGCGTGATAAGCGCGAATCGCCCGGGGTGCTTATGGACAGCGCCGCGATTGCAGAGGGCCGGCGGGCGACGACGCTCTCGAAGCGCCGTAGAAATTCAGGCGACACCGCTACGCAGCGCCTGAGCCAGCCTTCGCGCAAGGGATTCGTCGACCTGGCGAAAGAGCTGCAGCTGGCGATCGAGTATTTCGCGTGAAATATCGCGCATATCTTCGGCCAGCGCGGCCAGCAAGCGCTCTTGATGTTCCGGGTCCAGCGATTGGAAATAATCGCCGGCCTGGCGAAAATCGTCGGTGGCGGGATTTGTCGCCCTTTCACCCGCCGCCCGGGATCGGTCTGAATCCGCCATCGGTCGTGCCGGGTCGTAGCGGTCCGAATCGCCGGTGCTGTTAAAAGCCGGCTCGCGATACTCCGTTCCCGTGAGTGCGACGCTCGCGTCTCCCGCGTCGTAGTTTTTCGCGTCGCCGCCGTTCGCGTCCGTACGCATGGCGCCGTCGCGATAATGAGTGTGTACGGGGCATTGCGGGGCGTTAACCGGCAGCTGCTGATAGTTAACGCCCAGGCGATGGCGTTGCGCGTCGGGATACGCGAAAACCCGCGCCTGCAGCAGGCGATCCGGCGAAAGGCCCATGCCCGGCACCAGATTCCCGGGTGCGAAGGCCGCCTGTTCGACCTGCGCATAAAAATTGTCGGGATTGCGATTGAGCGCCAGTTCGCCGACCGGCCGCCAGGGGAAATCCGCTTCGGGCCAGACTTTCGTCGCATCGAAGACCGGAAAGCCGCGGGCCAGCAAATCGTCCGCTTCGCTTTCGCGCATCAGTTGCACATCCAGCCGCCAGCGCGGAAAATCTTCGTCTGCAATCGCCTGGTATAGATCGCGGACATAAAGGTCCGGATCTTCGCCGGCCAGGCGACGCGCATCAGTGGGCGAGAGACTCGCACAGCCCTGCAGACTGCGCCAGCGCAGCTTGATCCAGGTGCGCCGGTCTGCGGCGTCGAACCAGCTGAAGGCGTGGCAGGAAAAACCGTCCATGTGTCGATAGCTGAGCGGAATGCCGCCGTCCGAGAAATTCATGAGCACGGCCAGCTGACTTTCGGGACTCTGCGACCAGAAGTCCCATTGGGTCGCGGGCGATTCCAGGTTTGTCGCGGGCTCGCGCTTCTGCGAATGGATCAAATCGGGCAGGCGCATCGGATCGCGAATATAAAAGACCGGTACGTTGTTGCCCGCGAAATCCCAGTTGCCCGCTTCGGTATAGAATTTTACGGCGAAGCCCCGCGGATCGCGCACCGTGTCGGCGCTGCCTTTTTCCCCGCGATAATTCGAAAAGCGCGCGAAGACCGGCGTGCGCTTGCCGATCCCGGCGAAGAGGGCGGCGCGGGTGTAGCGCGTTATATCGTGCGTGACGACGAATTCGCCGAAAGCGCCCGCGCCCTTTGCATGCGTCACCCGTTCCGGAATTCGTTCGCGATTCAAATGCGCGAGCTTTTCAATCAGATGTCCGTCCTGTAAGAGCACGGGGCCGTGCGGGCCGGCGGTCAGCGAGTTGCGATTGTCGCCGATGGGTCGGCCAGCGGCGCTGGTCACTTGTTTTGCGCGATCGTTGCATGACATGGGCGCAATTTTGCTTTGCCTTTCCGGGGCCGCAATGGTTTTTATACCAGCCAGGGTGCCGCGCGATGAATTCGATCGAAACGATTCTTTTGTACGACCTCTTTGTCGCCGCCTGGGCGTTTTTCGGCGCGGGTATGGCCGTGGTGCTGGGCGCCGGGATCGTACTCGGGGAATCCGCCGCCGGTCGGAACGGGTCCGCCGCGACGGCGAGCGAATCGCCGGTCGCCGCGCGAACCCGCAATCGCATCTTTTTCGCACTTTGCGTTTGCATCGCCTGGTTTCTCTGGAATCAGAGTCTGGCATTCAGCGGCGCCTTGTGGCGCGCCCCCGGCTGGCTGTGGGTCGATGTACCGGCTGTGCTCTGTATCGGACCTTTGCTGTATCTCTTTTATCGCGCCCGAACCGGAAGCGAGGCCGAAGCGTTTCGTCTGCGATTCGCGCATGGCCTGCATTTCATCGCGCCCGCGGCGGCGCTGGTGCTACTCTGGCCGCTGTATCAACTGAACCCGGCGGAGGCGCTGGAGCTTCTTCGCGAAGTTCTGTCTGCGAAGCCGCGGTCGGCGGATGCGCCGGACCAGCTGCAATCGCACGAGATATTGCTGTCGGTCTTTCGCACAGGCGACTTCTCGCATACGCCCGTCCTGTTCGTAACCGCCTTCGCTTCCGAAGCGTCGATCGTCCTGTACACCCTGCCGATTCTCTGGAATCTGCGGGACGTGTTTATCCCGGGCCGTTCGCTCGCCGCGAGCGACGAGCAGTCGCTCTCTTTTGCAAGCAACCAGCCGCATTCCATTGCGATCGATCAGCCCTCGACCAGCGCCGCTGGCACAGAAGTGGAAAGCGCTTCGCTCAGCTTTCGCTGGTTAACGGCTTTGCTGGCTCTGGGAGCGGCCGTGCTGGCGCTGCTGGGTCTGGGCGCTTTATCCGGTTTCGTCGAGCTGGCGCGGCTCACCGTGTTGGGATTAACGACGATGGTCTGTCTGCTCCATGTCGTGGATCGCGCCTGGCCGTCCTACTTCGACCGACTGTTTGCGGCCGGCCGCCGCGCTCGCTATCGCAAGAGCCGGCTGGCGCATCTGGATACCGATCGCATCGCAGCGCGACTGCACAGCGAAATGCAAAACGATCGGCCGTATCTGCGCGATGATTTGACTCTGCCTGAGCTGGCCCGACGCCTGGAGGTGACGCCGCATCAGCTGTCGGAATTTTTGAATCATCGACTGGGCAAAAGCTTTCATACGGTGGTCAACGAATATCGCATCGCCGCCGCTCGCGCTCTGCTCGCGAACGGCGACGACACCGTGCTTTCGATCGCCTATGCGGTGGGTTTTAATAACCGCGCCTCGTTTAACGCCGCCTTCGCGAAGTTCACCGGCACGACGCCGGTCGCCTATCGCAGGACGCACGCCGACGCCGCCGGCGCGAAGGCCCAGGCCTCGGGCGCGCGTCGCGGCTAAAGACGAAACCCGGACCGGGCCGCGATCGGCTTCAGCTCCGGGCGAATTCGCGCACCAGCGATACGAGCGCTTCGGGCTGGTCTTCGGGAATGAAGGCGCCGGAATCCGCCACAACTTTGATTTCGCTTTCGGGAAAGACCGCCGCCAGCCGTTCGGCCAGGCTCAGCGGAAACAGGCGGTCTTCGGGAGCCCAGGCGAAGAGGACCGGTCGGCGAAACGCGGAGAGTTTATGGGCCGCTTCGAGAGTGTAGTGCGGTCGAATATCGCGCAGGATCTTCGTCGTATTTTTGCGCGACCGGGGATTCTTCGCGAAAGGGCCCGCGTACCGTTCGAGAGTTTCGCGGGAAAGCCGGTACTTCGTCAGGCCGCCGAGCGCGATCGGCAGACGTCGCACCAGATCGAGACGCATCTGGAAAGCGAGCAGGGTCGGGGCGAACGGAATATGCGCCAGCCATCTCAGATAAACGAAGCGCGCGGGCGGAAAGACTTCGAAGGCGTCGCAATTCGTAAAGATCACGCGGCCGATGGCGGGATGCTCCGGGCGTTCGGCCAGGGCGAGCTGGGTCAGTGCGCCGCCCGTATCGTTGGCTATGATCGTCGTATCGCTCAGCTCCAGTTGCTCGATGATTTCGAATAGCAATCCGGCCAGCGCGGGCGGACTGAGATCCGCGTCGTCGCGAACCGGCAGTGTATGACCGCCGAAGGGCAGGGTCGGTACGATGCAGCGATAGAATTTGCTCAACTCCGGCACGATCTTGCGCCAGAGATACATATTCGTAAACAGCCCGTGCACAAACAGCAAGGGCGAACCCGTCCCGATATCGCAGTACTCGAGCGGCCCTACGGAAGTTTGCAGGGTGCGGATTTGGGCGTCGGTAAATGCTGCGGCCGACGGCGACGCATTCGTCGGTCGGCGGGCGGCGTTGTTTTGCGAGACGCCTGATTGAATTGCGGTCATGGTTCTTCTCCGGATCATCGGCACAGGAAGATGTGCCGGTTTCTCTTGTGATGTTCCAGAGATAGCATGCGCGACCGGCCGCGGTCGACCGGATGTATACATCTTTACACTTTTTTCGCCAGCAGTTCGCGGTATTCGTCGATGCGCGCTTTGTAATTGCCCGGACCGACTTCGAAGATGCCGGAACCCATCACGAAAGTATCTGCGCCGGCTTCCGCGACCGCCTGGATGTTCTCGCGTTTTACGCCGCCGTCGACGGAGAGCCGAATCTCGCGACCGCTTGCGTCGATCAATTCGCGGGCCTCCGCGATCTTAGGCAGCGCCGAATCCAGAAATTTCTGACCGCCGAAGCCGGGGTTGACGCTCATCAGCAGAATGATGTCGACTTTGTCGAGAGCGTACTTTAGATAATCGAGGGAGGTCGTGGGATTAAAAACCAAACCGGACTGGCAGCCCAGATCGCGGATCAATTGCAGGGTGCGATCGATGTGGTGCGTCGCTTCGGGATGAAACAGAATCGAGGAGGCGCCCGCCTTCGCGAAATCCTGAGCCAGGGCGTCGACGGGGGTGACCATCAGGTGGACGTCGATGGGAGCGGTGACGCCGTGCTTGCGCAGCGCCGAACAAACCAGCGGACCGATCGTGAGATTCGGTACGTAGTGGTTGTCCATTACGTCGAAGTGCACCCAGTCGGCTCCGGCTGCGAGCACTTCGTCCACGTCCGGTCCCAGCCGGGCGAAGTCCGCCGACAGAATCGAGGGTGCGATAATTTCCGACTGTTTCATGCGATTCACGGTTTGAGCGGGCCGCGCGTCCGGCAACCACTAATTCCGACGACGAGTCCGGCTGCGGAAAGTTACGAACTCTCTCGAATTCTCCGCCGCTTTTTGCGCCGGCGCTGCTCTAAAAAAAACGTAACGTCGGAGCTCGCTGATCGACTGATACAATATATGGAGCACATTATGAATCTTAAGAAATTCAGCATCAGCCTCGCGATTGCGGCGGGACTGGCGCTTTCGACCACGGCCGCGCTACAGGCCGAAAAGAGCGGCGTCGCGCTGGCAGGTTACGACACGGTCGCTTATTTCACCATGAACAAAGCGGTGAAAGGGAAATCCGATTTTCAGGCCAGCTACCTGGGCAAGACCTGGCACTTCGCGAACGCCGAACACAAAAAACTATTCGAAGCCAATCCGGAGAAATACGCTCCGCAGTACGGCGGGTATTGCGCCTGGGGTATCGCCGAAAAAGACGATTTCTTTCCGAGTGATCCGACCGTCTTCGCCATTCACGGCGGCAAGTTGTACCTGAACTACAACAGCAGCGTGTCGAAAAACTGGAACAAGAATCGCGCCGGATTCATCAAACAGGGCGACGCGAATTACGCGAAGTCGAAAAAACCGGTCGCGACTGAAGTCAACGACTGAAGCAATTGAAAGTCAACGACTGAAATCTATTTGCGGCTTTCGATAAATTTTACGATCGCGCTGTAGAGCATTTGATTACGACGAGCGGCACCTTTGCGGACTTCGTCCACTTTGGTGCCTGTCAGAATCGGAATCAATTCGTCGATCTTCTGATCGTAGCTCTTTTTGATGGCGGTGCCGCGCTGTTGCAAAAACGACTTCGTGATATAAATGCCGCCGTCTTCGTTCTGAACGGGAATGCGCAGGATATCGGTATAGCCCGCGCCGCCGCCGTCGACGCCGTCCAGAATCTTGTCGATATAAAAGCGGCTGCCGAGACTTTTCTCGGCGCGCAGGGCGCTGCGTCCGGGAAAGCTGTTCTTCTGCCAGCAACGATCGATGTGCTGGAGCATCTTCTGCATGGTTTCGCGTTCGCTGCCGGCCTGTTTGCCGATATTCTCGCGGGCGCGTTCTTTAATCGCGCGCTGGGCGTCGCTGCGTTTGTCGGCGGCGGAGCTATCGCGGTGGCGTTTGATCCGCGCTTCGACGTCATTCAGGCGTTTGGTTTTCGCTTCTAAAACATCGCGCGGGTCCACTTCGCTGCCGGTCAACATCAGCCACAGCCGCCGCCAGAACGGAAGTTTGCGCGCGTAACCGTCCTTCAGCGCTTCCTTGAGTTTCAGTACGGAGACCGGGGAGGTGAAGCTGCGCAGCTTTTCGTCGGGCGTCCGATCCAGATCGAGAATCTCGTCCATCAGATGCAAAAAGAAATCGTCGCCGGACTTATTATACACATTCAGCGCCATATCGATAGCGGCGGTGGTCGCCTCGACGCTTTTGGCGAGCGCGAAGACCCGTTCGAATTCGTCCAGCGCCGTGTTCTTGCCGTAACCCAGGGCCTGGCGCGGCGGCACGGTGCCGATCAGCATATTCGGAATTTGATCCGCCAGAAAACGGCGTAGAAATTTTTCTTCGAAGCGCAGTCGTTGCCCGCGACGATAGATCTCGACCAGGTTCTGTTGCTTTCGCACGCCGTCGGCGATCGTGCTGAGCGCCTTTTGTTCGTCGTCCTGCGCTTTTTTCTCCAGTTGCTTGCGAACGATTTCGGCCAGCTTGAGCGTTTCGGCGAAGACTTCGGCCTCGGCCGCGGCGGGCTGTTTGCCGCCCTTCTTGATGTTGGCGAGAATGCTCTCGACAAGTTTGCCGCCCGCCTCGAAGAGCGTTTCCGGTTCGCTGCGCGCCGCGTGTGCGTCCGAAAACAGTGATAACTCGCCGTACTTGCCAAGCGAATCGGTCGTTAAGAACAAACACAGGTTCATAAACCGCGCGCGGATTTTTTCCGCGTCGTAATAATAGATGAAGTCCGGCAGCTTCGCAAAATTTTTCGAGTCCGACTCGCGTAGATCGTTGTTCAGAACGACCCGCAGCACTCCGCTCTTTTGCAGATCTTTGATCAACGGCACGTAAAGCCAGAGCCGCAGCTCCTGATTGATCTTCTGGTGGTGCGCCTGTTGTTCGGGGCTCGCGTCCGGCGGCGGTCGTAAGAATAGATTTCGCAGCAAAAGGTCCGCACGTTCGGCTTTGTACGGCGTTTTCAATTCGGACAGCTCGCTCGCCGTTTTCATTTCGCTCTGAATATCGCCCCAACTGGTGGTCGTGGCTCCGTCCTGCATCGCCCCGCGAATCATCAGCCCCGATTTGATCAGCGAGGTCTGGTATGCGCGGCGAATGGCGTTTTCTTTGCTGCTGGACGGCGTGGCGTAGCGCGTCTTAATCTTGAATTCGCCTTTGTCGAAATTGATTTCGCGGACGATATGAATCAGCGGCGTCGATTGCCCGGCCAGAATGGCCAGCAGCGCGCGAAATTCTTCCGCGTCCGGCAGGGCCTTGCGGTTGCCGCGTTCGCGCCGGTTACCGGTGAAGGTTCGATAAATTTCGCCCGTGTCCGGAAATTCGAGCGTCCCCTTTTCGTAGGCGATGGTGGTGAGGTTGTGAATGGTTTCGTAGATCTCGGCGAGGACGTCGCGGTTTTCGACGAAGTCCGTGCTCAGGCCGCTGGCGTCCTGAACGCGGAAGACCCGATCCGCTGAGTCTTTGCTCAGGAACTGAGGCTCATTGACGAGGCTTTCGGTGGCGGCCGCTTCGCTCATTTCGCAGCCAGAATGAAGTCAGGGGAGCTGCCTGACAAGTCGGGAACCGGGCGGCATGTAAGCCGCTGGAAATTTCTGTATTAGAAAAGTGTTAGCGAAGCGGGGCGAGTTCATGCACCTTAATGCGCGTTGCGCGAAACTCAACAGAGCTCTCGAAATCGGCGAAGTCGGGCGTCTTCGAATCAGGCCCGAACCCGGAGCACGACTGCGGTCATATCGTCTTTGAGCGCTTCGCCTTCGGCCCAATCGTCGCCGATACGCACCACTTCCCGCAGGATGTCTTCGATCGGAGCGCCTGGATCCAGCCACGAGAGCTTTTCTTCCATGCGATCATAGTCCAGCATCTGATCGGCGGCGTTCATGATCTCCGGCAATCCGTCCGAAAGCAAAATGATCACGTCGCCCGCCGCGACTTCGAAACGCACGTCGTCATATGTGATGTCGTCGAAATCGATCAGACCCAGCGGCACGCCGCAGATCTGAATCTGCTCGAGGCGCGCCGTCGTCGGTCCCGCATGCGCGTCGCTCGTCGCCGCGCGCAGAATGTAGATCGGCGGCATGGATCCGCCCGTCGCACGAACCGAGAGGCGTTTGCGTCCGTCGCTGGTCCCGGCCGCAGGGCCGGCAGACGATTGCGAAAATTCGAGCAGCATCAACGCCATATTGCTTTCTTCGCGCAGTCCGGATCGGACCATGATCCGGTTCATCTCTTCGCAAAGCGGCGGCAGCCGGTCGTGCTGCAAAGCCAGCAGCAGCGCTTTGGTCATGGCGACCATGCTACCCGCACCGACGCCGTGGCCGGTTGCGTCGCCGATGGCGCACAAGAGCGCCGGTTGTTCCGCGGAACCGCGCTCGAAAAAATCGTAGTAGTCCCCGCCGACTTCGCTCGCGCAAAATTGACGGGCCGCGATTTCCAGGAGCGGATTTTCCGGAGGCGATTCGGGCAGCATCGACATCTGGATCTGGCGCGCGTGTTCGATTTCGCCGGCTTTGCGCTGGTTGTCGGCCTGGATACGTTCGAGATACTCACGTTCTTTCAAACGCAGCCGTCGTTGTTCCAGGCAGGCGTTCGTGCGGGCTCGCAAGAGGGTCGGCTCGATGGGTTTCAAGAGAAAGTCCGCGGCGCCGAGTTCGATGCAGGCGGCGGTCGCGTCCAGTCGGTCGGTGCCGCTGACGACGATGATCGGCACGTCGCGGGCGGCGTCTTCGGCCAGCAGGCGTTCCAGAAAGTCGTGACCTTCGATGCCGGGCAATACGAGATCCAGCAAAATCAAATCGAATTCCCGGCTTTGCAGGATCTCGAGCGCCTCGTGAGCTTCCCCGACCGCGTTCACCCGATGGCCGTCTTCGCGCAGCAAATCGGAAAGTACATGTCGCGTTAACTTACTGTCGTCGACGATCAGGACGGAAGCGGACGCGGGGTTCGGCGGCGGGGCGACGGGCCCGGCGGATATCGATTCGCTGGCAATCTGCACTGAAATCTCCCGGGTCGGCCTTACGGTATCCCCTGGCACTAACTTAGACGCGGCAAAACTCAAGGGAAATACAAAAAATTAAAAAACGACAGAAACAGGGGGAGTCGGTCCCGCCGTTTGCTTTCGTATTCCGGGGATGTCCCGAGTTTCGCGGATGGAACTCAGTCGAGGGTGTACGGTTTGGGAGGCCGCTTACGTTTTGAGTGGGCTGGATTTACCCATTTTCATTGTACGGCGGGGTGTGGTTTCCCCTCGCTTTCAGTTGACGGCCAGGCTGCGGAGCTCGCCGGCCTGGTTTTCGATGCGCTGAATATTGTCGTGCAGCTGGCTGCTGCTTTCCACCAGGCGCTCCAGCAGGGCGTCCAGCGATTCCAGGGACGTGAGCACTTCTCGCGTACCCTTATCCTGTTCCGTGGCGTTGGCTTCGATCCCGGCCGAAAGACCGCGCAACTCCTCCAGGCTGCGCACGAATTTCGCCAGAATTTCTTCCTGATCGTGCACGCGGCCGTTGAGCGCGCCAACGTCCTTAAAGAACTCGCTGAAATTGCTTTCCTGTTCGTTGACCATTTCCAGCGCGAGGACCGACGCTCCGACCCCCGATTTGATATGCGCGCTGCTTTCCTGGATGATGCCCGAAATCGTGCGGGCGTTGTTCGCGCTGCTTTCCGCGAGACGCGAAACTTCCTGGGCGACGACCGCGAAACCGCGGCCGCTTTCGCCGGCGCGGGCCGCTTCGATCGAAGCGTTGAGCGCGAGCAGGTTCGTGCTCTCGGCGATCTCGGTCATAATCTGAATCACTTTGCGGACTTTGCCGAACGACGATCCCATTTGCTTGAGATTCTGCTCGAGGTCGGCCATCGCCGTCGTCACTCGCTGCCCGAGATCCCGGGCCGTGGACATGCGCCGGTCCAGCTCGCCCGCCGTCGCGCTGATCTCTCCGTTCAATTCGTTGAGGGTTTTGCTGTCGTTGCTCAATTCGTCGATGCGATTGTACTGATCGCGTATCGAGTCGGCCGCCTGAGTCGATGCGCTGGATAATTCGTTAACGGTGGCGCTCATCTGTTCGAAGGAACTGGCGTTGTTGGAAACCATATTCGAGAATTCGCCCGAGAACTCCTGAATTTCCTGAGCGGATAGATCGAGGTTCATCGAGGCGTTGCGCATCGCGTTCCGTCGCGCTTCCAGGGCGCTCAGCGATTTTTGGCTGCGTTCGAGTTGAGCGCCGGCATTGTCTTTGAGTCCGGTGAGGATTTTGATTACGCTGCGCACGATCAGGGCCGCTGGAAGCATGAAGAGGGCTTTTAAGAATTCAGAGATCAGCGGCACGTGTCCCGGCAAAATTACCAGTTCGGCCTTGTTCGTGAAGACGACGCCCATTTGCCAGGCGGCAAGTGCCAGGGCGATGCAGCAGAGTGAGGCAAAGCAACCTACGATCAGGACGAAGCCGCGCGACAGCAGAAACGCCGAATAGGAAATAAAGATCATGTAGATCATGTACATGGGCGGCGATCGCAGCAGTCGCGCCGCGTAGTCCGTGCTGCCCAATATCCCGCCCAGCATTACCAGGGTTAACACCAGTACGTCCAGGATTACGCAGAGCTTCGATAGCAGAGGCGGAGCATTGCGTTTGCGGTTCCAGATTTCGAATACGATCGCGTACGTGAACATCATGCCCACGCCCCCGAAGTAGACCACGTTTTGCAGCTGTGTATTACCGACGGCTCCAGAGAGTGTGCTGGCCAGAAAGAGCAGCGCGAGTCCAAAACGCGTGCGGTTGATCAAGACCGGGCCGCGCGCTACTATATCGGTATCGTTCGTCTTTGCAGGGTTCATATTCGGGCGACTATCAGCGGGTGATTGCATTCGCATTATTTGAAGGACGGTTTTACGGGATACTAAAAAACAATTAGTGTCTCATGTTTAGCGGGGCGTAGACCGGGTGCGTGCGTTTACAATACCAACAGTTTGATGTCAAAAAGTAGCTTGCGAACCCTTCAGGAACCGCTGTAGATGGCGCAACCCCGGGCGGCGTTTTGCGCCGATTACGATTGATTCACCGTGCGCAAATGGCTTTCGGAAAGAACGAGGCGATGGTCCGTATGGGGAATACTCCGGCGGCGCTTTCCAGAACGGCCAGAAAAACTACAAAGGCGAAACATGACTGAAATTTACGGCAAAAAACCCGATATGATCTCGGCGCAGACTCTGGGCGTGGTGAAACAGGCGCTCCTGATGCGCTATCCCATCGCGGCCCAAAAGGGCGATGGCGGAGACGGGGAGACCGTTCCGCTGGCCGGGAGCGAATCGCCCTTTGTTCCGGGGCTCAAGATCATTGAACGCGGGCCGGACGGCGCCGCGGGCGGGATTTCCGGCGACGGCCTGATCGCCGGCACCGTGCGTATGGGGTACGGGCACTATCGCATCGCGTACGCCGTAGCGACGCACGCCATGCGGCATACCAATAACGTGTATCTGCACGACCTGCTTAACGTCAAGGCGCCCGGCGCCGATATGATTCGCGAAATCGATCAGGCCTACAGCTTCTTCAGTCGGGTTTCCGCCGATATCGGCGGTCCCCTGGAATGGGCGTGGGGCGTGCTCATGTCGCGGGGCAATATTAACTCGCTGTTCTTTTCCGACATGCTCGCGCGCGAGCTCGGTTCGCTGATCGCGGATCTACCCCGGGAGCTGCCGGTCATCTCGGCTTATCCTCTGCACGCGCAAATCGCTGTGCGGGCCGGTTTTCAAAACGTGATCAATCTCGTGCCCGATAATTATCCGCAGTACTTCGTGCTCGCACCGGACTGCTTGAATCTCGTGCAGGGGCCCGCGGCCTACGCGAAATTTCGCGAACTGGGCGTGCCGGCGGACCAGCTTGCGGTCGGAGGTCACTGGGTTTCGGAGCCGTTGTCCGCGAACGCCGTCGCCGACAGCGAAGCGCGCATTCGTCGCGCGGAAAGCAAAAAGACCCGACGCATATTGCTGCCGATCGGGGGCGCGGGGGCGCAGCGTAAATACGTGGCGGATCTATTAAGCGCTCTGCAGGGAAAATTACGCGAGCAGGAGATCGCGCTCTTTCTGAACGCCGGCGATCATCCCAAAGTTTTCGCCGGTCTGTCGAAGGCGCTGGACGAATTGCAGATCGAATACGATCTGATCGATTCGCACGCGGCGCTGCAGTCTTTTATCGCGGCCAACCCGCTGGATGGATCCGATTCGCCGGATCTCAAGGCGGTTACGCTCTTTCATTTCAGCACGCATTTCGAAGCATTCGAGGCGACCGATCTATTGATGCGGGTCTCGGACATTCTGGCGACGAAACCCTCGGAGCTGGCGTTTTTTCCCATTCCGAAACTCTTTTTGCGACGGGTCGGCGATCATGAGGCGGCGTCCGTACACCGTTCGACCGAGCTCGGCGAAGGCACGATCGAAGCGCGCGAAATCGAAACCGCCGCGCAGTACGTAAATTTGCTCTGCGACGAAGACGATGTTTTCGTGCAGATGAACGAAGCAGTCATCGCCGCCGCGCGTCAGGGCATCTACGACGGCGCGAAGGTGGCCGTCGAACGCGCGTTAGCGCGTTCGTAGTTTGAGAGCGCGTTAGCGCGTTCGTAGCCTGAGAGGGCGTTAGCGCGTTCGTAGCTTGAGAGGGCGTTAGCGCGTTCGTAGCTTGAGAGGGCGCTGGCGCGTTCGCGTGTCCTTTATTTCGCGGCCGGTAGTCCCCAGTCGTCTCGGAGCGAGGGGGGAATATAGAAATGGATCTGTTTCTCCTCGTTGAAAACGTCTACGAGTTCTTGTAAGAGAGCGTGTCCCAGGAATGCGGTCACCTCGCGAAAGATGGCGGATTCGTGGTCCAGAGTCTCGGTGATTTCGCCCGCGAAACGCATTGCTTCGAGCATTAATTTCAAAGCCGCGCTTTTGCCGGCTTTGACGTTCAGCATTTCCGCGATTTCCGGGCCGCAGAGCTTTTCGACCATAAAGGGCGGAATCGCGTTCATGACGTCGAGCGGGAATTTCGAGTCCATATAGTCGAGTAGCGATTTGGTGAGATCGGTGCCGTCCTGGGAGGGGCCTTTCTGGCGGTCGAAGATGGTTTGAAATAATTCTTCGGCGTCAGCGTACGTATGAGCAATGAGCCCGTCTTCGACTCCGATGATATGCCCGACCACGTTCCAGGCGTGTAAATACGCCAGACGCTCTTCGTCGCTTAAATTCACTCCGACCTTCTTTAATCCGTCGATCGTTACCAGCGAGAAGGTCAATATGACGCCGGCCATATATTCCTGATTAATCGGGGCGCCCAGGCTTTTGGAATCCCAGCCCTGCTTTTCCAGGAAATAACGAATGGACGCGTGGATCAGGCGCACCTTTTGCGAAGTGCGCACGCCGAGTCCTTTTTCGCCGAGGCCGCCGGGTTGCATTACGTTGAGGATAAACTGGGCGGTTTCCATAATCCGCCGATTCAGCATAACCAATCGATCCGTGCCGGGCGGTTTTTCCTGGAGGCGTCCGGTCGCCGCCATAACTTTCGCGACGCGATGGCAGGCGTAACCCATCGGCAGACACCGGCAAAAAAGCATGAGTACGATCATCTGCCCGTGCTCGCCGAATAGTTTTTCGCCCGCCTTGATCAGTTTCGGGTCGGCCCACTCGGGGAGCGTGACGGTTTCGTCGAAATAGTTTTGAACTTCCGCGGGCAATCCAGCGGGAACCGGATCGCTGGTGCGAATCAATTTGCCGAAGAGCTCGTTAACCTTGATTTCTTCCGCCGTACCCTCGTTTAGAATCGACGCTACGACCCGATCGGCCACAGGGTCCATCTTCTGATTCATCTCATCCAGGTAGGCATTCGTCCATTTGCTCATTGTTCGTATACTCCGTGGCCGTTCTTTCAGGCGGGATTTTCGCCGAGCCGGGGCAAGTGGCAAGAATTTAATTTCGCTATGTTATGATTTTTGCAGCTTAGTCGCCCGGGGCGCGGCTTACGCTCAGCTCTTCATAATCGGCGAAAACCTCGAAGCCGAGCGATTCATAGCACGCGATGGCGCCGGTGTTTCGCGATTTGACGTTCAGCGTGATCGTGTCGATGCCTCTTTCCCGCAGCAAAGCGCAGAGTCGCCGCGTGAGCCCGGCGGCGATTCCGCGCCGTCGGAAATCCGGATGGGTCGCGATATTACCGAGGGCCGCGACCCGGTAAGCTTCAGAATATACATGGACGCCCGCCACGCCGGTGATCCGGCCGTCCCGGGCGCGGGCGAGCAGGTACGCGTCGGTCGCAATCATACGCGGATCGAACCAGTTTTCGGGATAGGCGTTCGCAAAAAAGCCCTCGATTTCCGGCAGATCCTCCGCCCGGGCCGGGGAGAATATAAAATCATCGACTTCGCGATCGCGCTCCCGGGAACCCTCGCGTAAGATCATCTTGCAGTGCAGCTCGCGTCGCTGTACGCGAAAACGATTCGCAGCCTGCCTTTGTTCGGTTTCAGCCCGGGTCTGCGAATCGTTTGCGTGCCCAAAAATCCCCGGCGAATCCGCGAGCACTCCCGGCGTCGCGTGGATTTCGAATGCGGCGGGCAGCGCGGCGGCCAGCTCGCGAAAGAGCCTTGCATGAGCCGCCGCGCACTCCGGTCGACACAGCGCATGATACACCGGCGACGCGTTGCCGGGTTCGTAGCGTAAGATTAAGGCTCCGGGATCGTGCGCGTCGTCGGCGAACCAGGTGGTATAGGGGCGAAAGAACTCATCCAGATCGCCGAGCGCGTAGGCGTGCAGCGCCGCGTCGCGCCGCAAATAAGCTTCGAGTATCGCAGTTTCGGTGATTAATTGCATCGGTCACAGTTTCCACAAGGCGGGGTGTCCGGAAATCCGAAGTACGCGTTTAGATGTATACGCCGGCAGGGGTTCTCCGTGCGAAAATAGTGTACGATCTGCGCCAGGCGTTTTTGTTCGTGCAGGAGCCGGGCCTGGTGTAGTTCGTCGGATACCAGCCGGGTTTGTTCCATGTCGCCGACGATTCTGAGTTGCTGATTTTCGACGTCGCCTGGATTATAATCGCCTTCGCCCGCGGTTCCTGCGGCGATCACGCCGTACCGGTCCAGCAGGCGCAGCGCCGTCTCAATGCGAAAGTCGTGCTTGTTCTTGTAGTGCAGTTGCTCGCGCAAATATTCCACGCCCAGGGCGTCGACTTTCTCGGGCTCGCGGGCGATCAATTCGCAAAGCCGGCGATAGATGCGCGGTTCCGGATTCGACCATTTGATAAAATCCATTTGAATCGCGAGATCGTCCTGATTATAGAGCAGCAGGCAGAGCGAAGGCCGGCCGTCGCGTCCGGCTCGTCCGATTTCCTGGTAATACGCTTCGAGCGATCCAGGCAGCTCGGCATGAATTACGAAACGAATATCCGCTTTGTCGATGCCCATGCCGAAAGCGTTGGTTGCGAGAATCAGCGGACGCCGTTTCGCGCTTCGGTCGCCGTTCATAAAATAGCGCTGCGCCCGCTTGCGCTGGCCCGGCGGAAGCTTGCCGTGATAGATCTGGTGTTCGATATTTCGATCGCGCAGCAGCTGTGAAAAGCGTTCCAGGCTTTTGATTAACGCGAAATAAACGATGCCTGCCCCCGGAGTTTCGCCGGGCCTTTCGGCATACGACTCCAGAACGCGCTCGATTTCTTTTAGCTTTTCTTCGTCCGAAATTACGTCCAGGGTTTCTAAGCGTAGATTCGGACGGTCGATGCCCTCATGAAATACGCGGGTCGCGCCGGAATCGAGGCCCAGTTTTTCGACGATGTCGCTCTGGACTTCCGGAGTCGCGGTCGCGGTGAGCGCCACGGTCGTCGGCGAATCGATCAGCCGGCGAAACTCCCCGAGTCGCGAATAATCGGGGCGAAAGTCGCCGCCCCACTCGGATATACAGTGTGCCTCGTCGACCGCCAGCAGCGAAACCTGCGCCGCGCGAATTCGCTCGACGAATTCGGTTTTGCGAAAACGTTCGGGAGTGATGTACAGGAGTTTCGTCCTGCCCGCCACGAAGTCTTCGAGTCGGGACTGTCGGTCCCGCGCGCCGATGGTCGAGTTGATAAACGCGGCCGGCAGCCCTTTCTGGCGTAACGCGTCGACCTGATCCTGCATAAGGGCGATGAGCGGGCTGACGACGAGCGTGCCTCCGGGCAATGCCATGGCCGGTAATTGGTAGCACAGCGATTTGCCGCCGCCGGTCGGCATCAGCACGAGACAGTCGCCGCGGTCGTTCAGGACGCGTTCGACGATAGCTTTTTGCTGGCCGCGAAAGTCTTCGTGTCCGAAATACTTTTTCAGCAGTTCTGCGGGCGCGCTCATCGACACCAGCGGACGATTCGCGCCGGGCCGCCGGCCGTCAACCCGATTGTCCCGGCGATTGCGGTGTCGCATTTTTTTGAGGATCGAAGTCCTGAGACGCTGGACTACCCGCCTGGGTGGGACGGAAAAAATCGTTTGCGCGCTGGCGAGCGGGCGGCTACGGAGTGTGCATGAGTCCCGAGGAAAAGGCGCAGCTCAAACAAAAGATCGAATCGGATCTGAAAGCGCTGCGAGCGGACATCGCCGGGCTCGAAGAGTCGACGCAGCCGATCGCGCCGGACGTTTCCCTGGGCCGGCTGACGCGCATGGACGCCATTCAAAACAAGAGCGTGAACGAAGCGGCATTAAGCGAATCTCTGGTAAAGCTTGACAAACTCAAGGCCGCGCTGGCGAAGCTGGACGCTCCAAATTTCGGCGTCTGCGAAGAGTGCGGCGAAACGATCGCGCCGGCCCGCATTGAATATATGCCGGAGACCACGACCTGCGTTAATTGCGCGTGACGCCCGCCGTCTCGATCGCTGGATTTTTCTGTGCCCGATACGGGACGTTTTGTTCGATTTCCGCAGGCATGCTCTCGCCGAATTCTATCAACTGCTGGACGAGCGTATTGTAGTCGGCGTCCACCGCGTAAATTGCGACCGTATCCTGTGCGACGGTAGTGCGTTCGGGGATCGTCCATTCGCCGGCTTTGCGCCAGTGGGCCGGCAGACCGCCCGCGCGTTCGAACCATTTATCGTAGACGATCGCGACGCGCACGCCCGCGCGTTCGCTCAGCTCTGCTATGCTTTCGGTCGTGAAGGCGTCGTTTTTTCGCAGCCGGGCGACTTCGTGATTGGCCAGACCGAAAAGATCCACGCAGCGGATGTCCGCGAAATAGTTGATGGCTCCGATATCGTTGGCCGCGACCGCCTGGCCTGAATAGTAGCGATCGAAGAAGCGGGCCGACTGAATTTGCTGCGTGTAGATTTCGCGCGCGGAACCAGGCAGCCCCGCCACGCTCACGAAGGCGCGCCATCCCAGACTGAAACACAATCGCGCGACGCAGGCGATTACGACGGCGGCGATCAATACGCGGCGCCAGCCTTTTGTACGGCTTGCGGTGGAACCCGAAGCGACACCCGCGCGAGTCGACGCCTGATAATAATGCATCGCCAGCAGGACCAGGCCCAGAGCGACCAGATAGGCTTCGTACCGAAAGTACCAGCCAAGGCCCGCCAGGTGTACGTGCTGGATCGCGATCAGTAAGAACAGGCCGAGTAATATTTGTTCGAACGAAAAAGGAGACGCCCCCCGGCGACGATTGCGCAGATACGCGAAGCCGGTCAGAGCCAGGAGAATCGGCATGTGGATGTGTTTGATGTATTTTTCCTGAATCAGGTAATTCACGCCGCGAAGTACGTCATCCATCGAGTCCACGTTCAACAGGCCGCTCAGACTGCCTTTCATTAATAACGGCGTCGGCAGAGCGGGCCAGCCCTGCGAGTTGGAATACAGCGCATACATCGCCGGCACGAAAGCGCCGGCCGCTCCGATCGCGGCTGCCGCGACGAAACGCCGACGCAGCACGAGGTACAGGCCGACGGCTGCGATCTGAAACAGGCCCTCGTAGCGGACGGAAGTCGTGAGCAGGGCAAGCACTGCAAGCTTCAGGATTCCTTCGCTGTGTACATTCGGTTCGGAGTTCGCGGTCTCCGTTGCTAAGGCGCCCCCGCCCGCGCCGACGGTTATGGCTGTTGTTTCGGCGTTCTCGCTGATTGCACTGGCGTCGCCCGCGGGAATCAGATCGCCGGTGGATCCTTCGTTCCCGGAAGCCTGCGCGATGTGGCGCGCCGCCGCGTAGACGAAGGCGAAGGCGATCACGGTCTGCAGGAGATGTTCCATCCCCAGGAAGACGAGTGTAATCACCGGAGTCGAAAGCAAGATCAGGAGGCTGAGCCCCAGAATCTTCATGCGCGAGCTGTGAAATTCCTGCAGGCGCCGCTGGACCATCGCCGTGAAGATCCCGGCCAGGATCATATTCAAAAACAGCGGCGCGAGCTCCGCGCGGCCGAAGAAATATTCGATCAAGGTCAGCAGCCCGATCCAGACGATACTGGAAGACGCGCCGGTGAATTCGTAGCGCGTTACGCCCCAGACGCCGGACTCGGCCAGATTGCGCGCGATCGCCAGGTGAATATAGGGGTCGTCGAGAATATAAGCGAAACGTCCGTCGGTCGCCGTGAGAATGGCCGACCAGACTCCGGCGCTCAATACCAGGATTAGACCGAAGACGCTCAGCCAGACGATAGAATTACCGGTGCTTGACTTCACGCGGCCAGATCAACGATGGCGGGTCGGGACGCTACCGATATTTTCAAGGCTGCGCGGCGATTATCGCGCGCGGCCTGTGGTTGGCGACCCGGCTTCGCCGTCAGCTAAGCGGCGATCCCGGCCGCGAGAGCAGTCACGCTTTATTTCGAATCCAGGCGATAGATGCCCGCCCAGTCTTCCGGCGGCAGCGTTTGAAAGCGTTCACAGCGTTCCAGGAAGGGCGTGACGATCTTGTCTTCGGGAAAGCGCGAGTAGTATTCGCCGAAGAGCCGCGTCGCTTCAGTCCAGTCCGCCGCCTGGTACGTCGCGATCGCTTCTTCCAGCAGGGGCTGGTGGCGTAATTTGTTTTCGCGAATTTCTTCCGAATCGTGATTAAAAACTTCGTAGATTCGCGTACTTTCGCCTTTACCTTTGACCTGCACCGCATCGACGAAGCGGGTCAGCAGTCGGTCGTCGGCCTGGATCGCGCGCTGAGTCTCTTCGCCGATCAGGAAATCGCAGCCGTAAAATTTCGTCAGGCTTTCGATGCGGGAAGCGGTATTGACGGTGTCCCCCATCACGGTCGTATCCATGCGTTCGCGCGAACCTACCACGCCGATCATTACGTCGCCGGTGTTGACGCCGATGCCGATGCGCAGCGCCGCTTCGCCGCGCTGAATCCGCGGCCGGTTGAATTCGTCGAGGACCGTCAGCATTTCCAGGCCCGCGTTCACCGCGCTGACCGCCGCGCCGTCGAAGAGGGCCATGATCGCGTCGCCGATGAATTTATCGACGAAACCGTCGTGGCGGCGAATGGGCGTTTCCATACGCTCGAGATAGTCGTTCAGCAGCACGAATGTCTTTTCGGAGCCGAGCGCCTCGGACAGGGTCGTAAACGACCTGACGTCCGAGAATAATATCGAAAGCGATTCCTGGCGCGACAGCCCGGTCTGCAGGAGTTCGACTTTGCCTTCCGCGAATCGTTCGGTGAACTGGCGGGGCACGAAACGCGCGAAGGCCGTCAGAGTGGCTTCGGTTCTGGCCCGGGCTTCCTGTTCGCGCTCGAAAATGCTCGCGTTGTTCATGGCGATGGCGACCTGGGTCGCGAAATTCTCGACGATTTCGCGATCTTTGACCGTGAATACCGAGCTCGCCTGCTGGTTGTCGAGATACAACACTCCCAGAATCTTATTGCGCAAGAGGATCGGTACGGACAGTACCGACCTGAGGTCCTTTTCGATGACGCTCTTTGAGTGCTCCCAGCGTTTTTCGCGCCGCGCTTCACGAGTGAGAATGGACGAGCGCGATGAGATCGTGGTGTGTAATATGGTGCGGCTGAGGAGCTGATCTTCGGGAGCGATGGCGTCACCGCTTGCGTTCTGCGAGATCTCCAGACGGGGCAGCGGAGTGCTCGCGCCGTCGGCGTCATCCGGATCGTCGCAGGTGAACAGGTAGCCGTGCCGCGCGCCCGCAATCTGCATGGCGCCTTTCAATACCAGCTCTAATAGTACGTTCGTGTCGAGCGTCGAAGAAATCTTTCGGTTGATTTCCATCAACTGGACGAGTTCGCGGTTTTCGCCCCCGCCCATAATCGTATGCGAAGAAGAGTCGCTGTACAGATTACGCCATTGCTTGAGATCTTCGCGATAAATATTATGATAGCCGGTCACCCCCATATTGCGGAAGTGTTCGAGCACCGCTTCGCCGACGGCGATATAGTTTTCGTCGCGGCTCTGCTGCCAGTCGAGTTTCGCGGCGATAAATTCCAGATGCGCATCGAGCAACTGCGAATCCAGCGGCCGCGCGGCTTCGCGCGCCTGGTTGATATATTCGAGGGCGTCGTGGGTCTGGCCGAGCTTTAGATAGGCCTGCGCGCCTAGAATGCTGAAGATCGCGGAGACGTAAGGATCCGGGCGTAGTTTTAAGTGGCGGTGGCCGCGTTCTACGTATTCCAGAGCTTCTTCCGGTTCTTCCATTCGCAGCGCTAGCAATATGCGGCCGTGCATGACCAGCGAATAGTCGCCGCGGTTGGCGGTGTTGTCCGTCGAGTCGATCAGCGCTTCGTATGCCTGCAGCGCTTCGCGAAAATGGCCTTCCATACTCAGCGCGCGGGCCCGATGGGCCGTAATAATCAGCCGGCCGATCTCAGGAATCGGCAGCCGGTCGATATCCATGCCGGACTGCGAGTCCAGGATTTTGCGAAATTCGCCGCGTTCGCCGTGTAAAATGCCGCTCGCGAATAATGGAACGATCTTCGCGATATTCGTCTGCAGGTTATTCAGCCGGCTGACGATGCGCTGGAGTTCCGCTTCGCCGTCTTCAAAGCGCCCCAGGTAGGCGAGCATATTCATATAGACCGTCGCCGCGGCCGGGATCAGTTCGTCCCGTTTCAGGTCCAGGGCGATGTCGATGCCTTTTTGGAGCAGTTCGCTGCGTTCGCGATAGCTCTTACCCGTGGGTGTCGTGCCGAACATCAAATAGACCTGAAGCGTGAGTTCGGCATATTCGCCGTTCTCGTCCAGAGCCAGTAGTTCTTCGCCGTACCGAATCATATCGGCTTTGCGTCCGATATAAAAGCAGTGCATGGCGCGCACGGTCAAATAACGAATGCGTCGGGCGATATTCTGTCCGGCGACGCGTTCCAGGCGTTCCAGTCTTTCGCCGATTAAAGCCCGCGTCGGGTTCAGGTTGTTATCGTGATTCACGGAATGAAATAGAATCTCGAATACGCGCTCTTCGTCGACCGCGCCCTCCGGCAGCCTTTCGACGATGCGGTAGGCCAGGTCGTAGTACAGTTGCGACTGGCGATTCGTAAACGAAGCTTCGAATGCTTTCTTCGCCGCGCCTTCGTAGGTGTCCAGAGCCGCCGATAAATCGCCGGCGTGTTCCTGGTGGTGCGCGATATCGTAAATCGCGTCCGGCGAATCCGGTAGTACCACGCGCTCCAGAAACTCCGCGATGCTGCGATGAATCTTCTGGCGCGTGCCAGACTCCAGCTCGTCACGCAGTTTCTGGCGCAGGGCCGGGTCCCGGAACGCGTACAGTCGGTGCGAGTCCACGGAGAGCACGCCGGCCCGCACCGCGCGGTCGAGAACCTGAATCAAAAGATGATTGCAGGTGCCGGCTTCGTCGCCCGCGTTCGCTTCCGTACCCGGGTCGGAATTGCCGGGGCCTGGAGCTGAAGCCTCCGACGGCTCGTTCGCTTTAAGCGGTTTCAGAATCGCCTCTAAGGCGTCCAGCGTGAAGGCCCGCTGGAAGACGGCGCTGCGCCGCAAGAGATCCAGATCGCGTTCGCCGAAGGCTTCCAGCTGTGAAGCGCCGGCCCCGCCGCCCCGGTAGCTTTGAATGTAATCCAGCGCTTCCGGCATGCGGGTCTGCCAGTTATCCTGATCGAAATAGATAATCTTGCGATCGATGAGACTCTGCAGAATCAAACGCAGGGTTCCGGGATTGCCGCCGGTCGTCGCATACAGCGGATCGAGCAGGGCGGGCAGGTCGCCGAGCTTACGGGAAAAGAGTTGTTGCAGTAATTCGCTGCAGACCGCTTCGGTCAGCGCCTCCAGGCGACTGAAGTGGACGCCGCTTTCGCCCCGCAGGCGATGCAGGATTTCTTTGTGACGTTCCGGCAGGAGTTCGTGATTATAAGCGAAGATAAATACGATCGGCCGCTCTTTGAGTTCCGCGAATCTTTCGAGCAGCGCGCGCGCCGAACTGATCTCCACGTTATGAAAATCGTCGATGAACACCACGAGTCGCTTCTGATGCCGTGCGACGGATTGCATGAATTCGAAGCCGACCTCTTCGGCGTCCGCCGTAGCCGTTTCCGGAGCGCCGCCGGTTTCAGCGGAATCCTGCTGCGCGAGATCGTCGGGCAGCCAGGCGCGGACTTCCGGAACGAGCTCCAGAAATACGCTAAAGCGTTCGCGAAAGTGCGCGCGCAAATAGGTTACGATCTTATACTGTTGCTCTTCCGGAATCGAGCCCAGATAGGCGACGAAGTTATTCAGCAGCGAACGAATCGTCTTATGCCGGATTTCGGTTTCTTCTTTACGGGCCGTATGAAACCAGGTGACCCCCGATTGAGGCTGCACCTCGTTATAGATCGTATTAAGCAGCTCCGTTTTGCCGATGCCGCGAGTTCCGTCCAGTAGAATCAAGCGACCGCCCTGGTTCTCGTCGCTTACATCGGCGATCGCTTCGAGCAATTCTTCGCGTTCCGCGTCGCGGTTCAAAAACGGATTGCGACGCGGAAAGCTGTGCCAGTGATCCTCTTCGCCCAGCGGAAAGACGCCGGGATCGTCGGCCTGCTTGCCGTTGGTCGTTCGCGGCGGACTGAGTCGATCGAGACGGTCCAGGTCGCGAATCAATCCCGAAGCCGTTCGGTATCGATCGTCCGGATCTTTGCTTAATAGTTTCAGCGTGATGGCTTCGAGAATTCGGGGAATGCCCGGCACGATTTCGGACGGTTTACGCGGCGTTGCGGCCACGTGCTGGTGCATTAAGATCGCGGGATCGGAATCGAGAAAGGGCAGTTGCCCCGTCAGCGATTCGTACAAAATTATGCCGAGAGCGTACAGATCCGCGCGGTGATCGATCAGCTTGTTCAGCATGCCGGTCTGTTCCGGCGCCATGTACGCGAGGGTGCCGGCGAAGTGTCGCTCCTGCGCTCCGACCAGATGAGAAAGCCCGAAGTCGACGAGTCGGATGCCGAGTCCCGCGGCGCCTCTGCTCGCGTTCGCCGGGTTGTCGTCTGCCGCTTCTGCGCCTTCCAGCAGTTCGGGTTCGGCTATCAGGATATTCGACGACTTGAGATCGTGGTGCACGAGCCCCTTTTCGTGCAGATACAGGAGGGCTTCGCTGAGCGATCGCAGGAGCCGCACCGCGATGTGGGTGGGCAGGGCGCCCTGCTCGTCGATCAGGGTGCGCAGCGTCGGGCCGGAAATATATTCCATCAAGAGGGCGTGCATGTCGTCCTCTTCGAAATAGTCGATATACCGGATGATGCCGGGGTGCCGGAGCGATTTGAGCGTCTCCGCCTCCGCGCGAAATCGCAGCACCGTTTCCAGCGGGAATTTTTTGCTGCGAATGTCGATCAGCTTGAGCGCGCCTTCGGAGCGCGCCTGGCGGTCCCAGACTCGAAAGACGGAGCCCATGCCGCCTTCGCCGAGCAGCTCCCGCACTTCGTAGCGGTCGTGGATCGTCTCATTTATATATGTAGAATGTCGCATACTGGCTTAGTCAGAACATAAACAGGAGGGCCGAATCTGAAAACCGAAAATCGATTCCCGGGCGCCAACTTCCTGTGGATCCGGTCGGCTGGACGAACGGGAAGACCTTGACCGGCCCGGCCCCCTCGCGGAGCCTCCCTGTAGCCCCTCGCTGGAGAAACGGAATGCTGCCCGACGGCCTGAAAGACTACAAACTCATCACGCAGCATCTGGTGATGAACGAGCACCTGAATCCGAACCACCATATCTTCGGGGGACAGCTGACCGTCTGGCTCGACAAGGACCTGTACGTCTTCGCCTGCGGGGAGCTGCGCTACAAGAAATTCGCCACCCTTTCGATGGATAATATCCGCTTTCGCAACCCCGCGAATCTGGGCGATATTCTGCAGATTTACGGCCGCATCAAGCAGGTCCGCCGGTCCAGCGTTTGCGTTTTCGGCAAGATTCTCGCCTACGAACCCGTGCACGATACTTATCGCGAGATTATCGCCTGTGAAATTACTTACGTCGCCCTGAACGACCAGGGCAAACCCGCGCGGATCCTGCCGGAGCGGGACTGAGCTCGCGGCTGAAACCCGCCCCGTGGCCTCGCGCCGCCGCATTCCGCTCGCCGCAGCCCCATGCAGTCTTCCGAAGAAACCGAATTCTTTTTTAAGTTAACGCCCGAGCGCGTTCTCGAGGCGATCGAGGCGGGCGGATTCGCGCCCACCGGTCACTGGCAGATTCTGAACAGTCTGGAGAATCGCGTCTACGATTTGCGCATCGCCTCAGATACCGTCGGGGCCGCCGCAGCGGCGGCGAATCAGGATGAGGACGCCGGCGAGCGGCACGTTATCGTAAAATTCTACCGACCGGGCCGCTGGAGCGCAGATCAAATTCTCGAAGAGCACGCATTTCTACGCGAGCTGCATGAAGCCGAGATTCCGGTGTGTTATCCCATGGAATTTCCCGGCGGGGGCACCCTGCGCGAAACCGAAGGCATTCATTTCGCGATCTGGCCGCGGACCGGCGGTCGACCCTGCGACGAATTGAGCGAGGACCACGCGGCGATGCTCGGCCGGCTGGTCGCCCGCATTCACAATGTCGGGGCGGCGATCCCGACGCGGCATCGCCTGACGCTGGATGCGGAAACCTACGCACTGCGACCGCTGGCCTATCTGGAAAGCCGCGAGTTTCTTCCGGAGCATCTCGGGAAACGTTATCGCGCGGCGGTAGAAACGACGGTTGATTATTTTAACATGTTAAGCAGGGATGTGCCGTTGATTCGAATTCACGGCGACTGTCACGCCGGCAATCTGCTGTACGCCGGGCAGGGCTGGTTCTTTCTGGACTTCGACGATTTTTTGAACGGCCCGGCCGTGCAGGATCTCTGGATGCTGATCCCCGCCCGCGACGCGCACAGTTTGTATCTACGCGAAATCTTCCTCGAAGAGTACCGCCGCTTTCGGGACTTTCCAGAGCACTGGTTGAAATTGATCGAACCCCTGCGGGCGCTGCGCTATATTCACTACGCCGCCTGGGTGGCAAGGCGCTGGGAGGACCCCGCGTTTCCTGCGGCGCTGCCGCATTTCGGCACGCTCGACTACTGGGAAAACGAAACGCGCGATCTGGAAGAACAGGTCGAAGCCTTCGGCAGCGAAAATCCGGAGCTGGCTCCCGGCGGCGCCGCAGCGTCCGGCGGGCAGGTGGAAGAGTTGACGAACGCCGACTTCTTCTGGGATTGGGAAGACGAGTCGCCCCCAAATAAAATCGATAAAGTTGAAGAAGCCGATCAAGCCGATGGACCAGATGAGTCCGGAAAGATTGAAAGCGAATCGAAATGACGCGGGCTGATCAGGCGTACTGCTTGCCGACGACCGCGAGGGTCACGGTCGCTTTCGCCAATAGCTTCGCGCGCTCCTTTTTTACGCCGTAGACCTCCGACTCCGCGACGATCAGCGTCTTTCCGTTCTTGAGCACATTCGCTTCGCAGATCAGTTCTTCGCCGAGCCCCGGCCGCAACAGATTGACTTTGAATTCGACCGAGAGCACGACCTGATCTTCGCCGACCAGGGTGGCTCCGGCGGCGCCTGCGGTGTGGTCGGCCATAGTGGCGATGACTCCGGCGTGCACGAAGTTGTTTTGCTGCATATGCCGTTCCGCGAGAACCAGCCGGCTCTTGCAACGGCCTCCTGCGATTTCTACCAGTTCGTAACCCACGTCCCGGATGAAATTGGCTTTTTGAAAGATCTCGGCTGCCTGGTCCTGAAACCGCGGGTTGCGAATCTTAAAAGCTTTTTGAGAGATCTGCATATTGAGATATCTGGATATGCAGATATTGAGATGAGTCAATCGAAAGCGCCGGTCGAGCAAGAAAAATGATATGACGCCAAACTAACCTAAACCTAACAAAAGAATCGCTCGTCGAAGCCTGTATGCGGGGTCTGGTACAATGATGCGGAACTCTGTCAGCCCCGCTCCGAATGCATCCGCAGGCGCGGCCGCCTCGTCCGCGTCCAGTCCGCCCTCCAATCCGGACCTCCCCGACGCCCTGGCCCGCATCTATACCGAGCATGAGGCCGCACACATCGGAGCGGGCACAGTGGACCGCAGCCAGCACGAGGTTTACCGCCAGATCAGGAGCCGCTCCCGTCCCGGCAGCATCGGTTTCGGACAGCTCTATTCTATAGAAGAAACTCCAATCGATTCGACGCTCGTGCAGCGGGCAGACGTGCCCCGACTCGTTCGCGAGCTGGAGCAGCGCCGCCTGATCGCACAGCTGCCCTGCTTCGAGTTTCGCGCGGATTCGGGCTGGCTGGACCTGCGCGTATACTGGGTGGCACGCCTGGAACACGCGGGCCTGGCCGAAAACAATATTGCGCTGATTTACGAAGAGCTGTGCGTGCTCTCCGCGAAAGCCGCCGCTGAGTGGCTCGGCGCCATGCAATCCTCCGGAGATATCGCCGCCGGCCTCCTGCGCGATCTGGAGCACAATCTGCAGCCCGGTTCCGCGGCCGGCGAAGGCTATACTCCCGGAGAGATGCGCGACTGGCGCTCCGACGGTGAATTCGCGGTCTTTCTGGATCCCGGTCGGGTCATCAAAAATACCCGACTGGATTATCGTCCAGACGCCGGAGTGCTACGTGCCTTCGCGGAACGCGTGCGACGCGAGCTGATTCAGAATCGCACCGGGATCGACATGGGTGCGCCCGGTTTTCTGCCGCACCATTCGCAATCGGTCGTGGCGTATTTCGAAACCGCGCGGGATTTTCTCGATGCGCGGGTCATTCCGGAATACCTGGGCGACCGCGCGCTGCGACGCAAGCTCGATCAAATCGCGCTACAGGAAGCCCTGCACGATATCGATAGCGATCGTCCGGCGACGACTCGCTTTGTAAAAGCGCGCGCCGCGTGCCTGCAGAGCCACGGCTTTCGCGGAGCGGTTGATGCGCCCGGCGGACTCGCTCCCGGACAGCTCGCGGCGGAAGTGGTCCTGCGATTGAGCGCGCTCGCGGAGCAACAGTACCAGGAGCAGTGGAAGGATCGCTGCCAGTTCTTCGTCGATGAATTTCTGCGCGGCCTGCGCATGCACGGCGGCGATCATAAGCGCATGCTGCGCTTCGTAAAACCGAAAGAGTTGTTAGAGCAGACGCCCGAGATGTGGCAGCGACTGGCACGCAATCAGGATCTGATTTGCGCCGCGTACGAGTCTCCGCGCGGTACGGAGCAGGTCTTCGCCCAGCGCGATACGCTCGTGTTTCGCCATCTCGTTGTCGCGTTACGCGACGTTCCGCGGAACGAACGCTGGCGCATCGCCGGCTTTCGAGCGCTCATGCAGGCGCCCGAGAATTCGGATTTCGCGAAGCGTTTGAATTCCGATCCGGAGTTCCAGGAATCTTTCGATGCGTTGATGCGCATTCTGTACGGCCAGTACGTTCCCGGTTTTCTGCGCTGGCTGTACTGGTTGCGGCTGGCTCCGATCGCCCGGTATCTGGACCGGGCCGCAGGACGTTTGCTGAGCGACGAAGAGCGGCGGTACCAGGCCGCCAATCGAAATCGCATTCAACGTCTGCGGGCGGGCGAACGCGAAGCGAAGCGCGAACGGATTTTGAATGACCGGGGCGGCGCGATCGCGGCTGAAATCGTCGCCGAGCTGGAGGCGCACTATTTCGAAAGAATGCGTATCCCCAGCGTGAACGAAGTCACGAAGGTTCTGCAAGGAGTCGATCGCGAGACCTTAATGGCGCTCTTTCGCAAGGCCGGCTTTTCCGTCCTGAAATTAATCCGTTCTCCGCGACATGCGAAAACCGGGCCGGGCGAAGACTCAGCCGGAGCCGACCCGTTCGCAGAGGCCATTCTCCTGTTTCCGCAGGATCGTTCGTATCCCGGTCGGGCCCATCGCAAGCTGGAGCTCTGCCGGGGCATTCTCGCCTCCGACCGGGACGCCGGTAAGAGCGCACGGGACGGCAAGCGAACCCCGTTTGCGCCTGATCGGGTTCAGGTTGATCGCGCCCGGCGGCTGCATGCGTTCCTGGTCCGCCAGCGCTCTGCTGCCCCGGCTACCCGAAGCTGAAGTCCCGGCCTGGTCCATTTTTGTATCAGACTGAGTCGGTGTGATTTTATACCGGTATTCGCTTTTTTGGTGGGTTTTTATCTCTAAAAACGTGTGAACCAGGCTGGCACGCGGGTTGCTCTAACAATCGTCGAGGAGAGCAACCATGAAATCGAAGCAGACGCATTCCACGAACCATAACCGGCGCCGAGCGGCCCATCGCCGAATCCGGGGCTTTCTCGGGCTTTATCTGATTCTGGCCCTGCTGGCGATAGGCGCAACACACCGGGATCAGGCCGGATTCTGGATGGCCCGCCTGCACGCGGTGGGACTGCCGGAATCCGGCGCGGAATTGGCTGAGGTCTTACGGGTCGCGGAAGGCCTGGAAGGGCGGCCGTATCTCTATGGGGGCTCCGACGAAGACGGCTTCGATTGCTCCGGTTTCACCTACTACGTTTACGGTCGCGCGGGTTATCGGATTCCGCGGACCGTCCGCGAACAATTTCACGGCCTGGTCAGCATCGCGCAACCGCGGCCGGGCGATCTGGTTTTCTTTTCGCTGGAGCCCGCGGAAAAAGCCGACGCTTCGGGCGCGGGCGACGGGGCGACCCACGTGGGCATCTATGCGGGCGGTGGACGTTTCATCCACGCTCCGCGCACGGGCGGCAAAGTGCGCGTCGAATCGATGGAAACTCCGTACTGGCAGTCGCGACTGCGCGGTTCGCGCACAGTGATCGTTCCGGATCTGACCGACAGCGATTTCAGCGAAGACTGAGCATACTCGCGGGCGAATCCTTACTGGAACAAAATAGAACTCTAACGCTTTGCGAATAATACTTATGCCCTATGGACCCCGCGTTGCTTTCGTGGTTCTATTTGCTTCGAGCAGCAGCGTATGATCCTTGAAGCAGTTCAGAATTCGCACCTCAACGGCACCGCCCCGGCAGCCAAAAGCGACCCTGTCGCGGCTGCCGGGGCGGCCGAGTTTCCCGAGGGCCAGGCGCGCGCCGCACCGCGTCGCGAGCCGCCGCGCAATTTGCTGCGCTTGTACACCGATCAGGACATGCTGCAGCGCGGCTTCGGCGTACTGGACCGCGCCCAGCAATTCGTCTATGATGCGATTCGCGGCCGGTCCGTGCCGGAGGCGGTGGGCGCCAGCGGACGCATCGGTCTATTCTGTCCGGAAACATCGCAATTACACAGCTCGCTTTTCGAAGCCGGCGCGCTGCCGCAGATCCTCGACGAACTCCTGAAGCGGCGCTTGATCCTGGCGCTGCCCTGCTTTGAATTTCGCCCGGAGAACGGCTGGCTGGATGTGCGCTCGTACCTGGTCGCGCGACAGGACCAGCCGGAGACCGTCGCGCAGATCTACGAAGAGCTTTCCGCGAAATCGCGCAAATGCGTAGCGGAGTGGTTGGAGTCGCTTTCGGGAATTGCAGATGCGCTGAGCCAGGATCTGGAATCGAATTTACGGCCCAATCTGCTTCCGCCGCTTGAGCACGAAGCGCTTACAGCAGGAGATTCGTCCGCGGAGCGAAACGCACCCGCCCAGAGCGCTGGAATTTCGCCGCGCGAACTCGAGAACTGGGAAGCGGCGCCGGACTATACGGTGCTCTTCGATCCGCTGCTGGCCCTGCGCAAGGGCGGATACGTGGTTTCGCCCGGCGAAGCGATGCTGAAGTACTTCGCGGAGGATCTGCGGCGCGAACTCATTGAAACCAAGGCGGCGATTCCCATCAACGGTCTCGGCTTTCTGCCGTACAAAGATGACGAGATTCTGCCCTGTTTTGAAATCGCGCGCGATTTTCTGGAAAGCCACGTCATTCCTGAATATCTGAACGATCGCGAGATTCGCGCCGAGATCGATCGCATCGCTCTCGAAGAAGCCCTGTATGAAATCGAAGTAGCGCGCGCGACGACCGGACGTTTCGCCGCTTCCCGGGCCGCGGTCCTGCGCCGTCTCGCGTATTCGGATGACGCGCCGCCGGCCGACCCAGCGTCCATCGGCAGCCGGAGTCCCCGGGCTCCGGGACAACTGGCGTGCGAAATCGTTTTGCGTCTGGCGAACCACGCCGAGCAACGCTATATCAACGAGTGGAAGGATTCCGCCCGTCAGTTCGTCGAAGACTTCGTCGAAAAGCTCAGCGCTCACGGCGGCGATTGGCGGCGCATGGTGCGCTACGTTTCGCACAAGCAGCTCGCGAATTTTCATCCCGACGTCTGGAATTTGCTGCGCAATCATCCCGCGTTGTTTTACCAGGCGTACGAACTCCCCGACGGCACCATGCATATTTTCGTGCCCCGGAATTTTGAAGGCTTTCGTAAGTTGTTGAAGGGTATGCTGGAACTGCCCCCCACTGAGCGCTGGCGGATCGCGGCGTTGCGCGCATTAATCGACAGTTACGAGCATCGCTTCAAGATTTTATTCACCGACGAGTCCTTCGTTCGCGACTACGGGCGTCTGCTGCGCAAGGCCTATATCGATTATATGCCGCTGTGGGCCCGCATCTTTTTGTACTCCGGCATCGGCGCGCTGCGCGACTATTTCTTTCAGCGCGCGAAGACCCGCATTAAACGCGAACAGGCTTTTCTGGCGCGCCGCAACGCGCGGCTCTTCGAAGAGTTCGTGAAATCCGAAAAGGCCAAACGTCGTAAAATGGTACTGGGCGTGCGCGACGCCACCTGCGCGCAGGATCTGATCGCCGCGCTCGAACGCTCCTATTTCGAGCTGGGGATGATTCCGAACGTGGGCGAAGTGGCGCGCATGATTTCCGGATTCGATCGCGGCGATCTGGGGCGGGTACTCAAAGCCGCGAATTTCAAGATTCTGCGCATGGACGATCACGATCTGCTGGAAACCGGCGTGCTCCTGTTTCCGCGAAACGGCGATTATCCCGACCGGGTCAAGCGACTGGTGGTGATGGTGGACGGTCTCTTGATGCGGCTCCAGGAGAAATTCGCCGCCGGTCTGCTCGATGAGCGCGGTGGCGAGCAACTCGAACGCGCTCGTAAGCTCCAGCAGTACCTCCGGCGCGAGAAAAATTTTGTCGTGCGGTGACCGCCCGGCCGCGATCTGTCCAGGATATGAAGCTGCTGTCCTGGAATGTCAACGGTATCCGCGCCGTCTTAAAAAAAGGTTTTGTTGATTTCGTAAAGGCGGCCCGTCCGGACGTTTTGTGCCTGCAGGAGACCCGGGGTTACGCTCCGGAAATCGACGATCTGCTGCCGGGCTACGACATGTACTGGAGCCATGCCGAGAAGAAGGGTTACTCCGGAACGGCGATCTTCAGCAAAAACGCCGGCGCGAAGCTCAAAGCGAAGAAGCCCGCTAAATTTCCGGTGCTCGGCGTCAGCTACGGCATCGGCCGCAAAGAATTTGATGACGAAGGCCGCGTAACTACCGCCGAATATGCGGATTTCTATCTGGTGAACGTTTATACTCCGAACGCCGGCGAGGGCCTCAAGCGTCTGGAGTATCGCCAGGCCTGGGACGTCGCTTTTTTGAAATTCATGAAGAAGCTCGAGAAAAAGAAGCCGGTCATCGTCTGCGGCGATCTGAACGTGGCCCATACCGAAATCGACCTGAAAAATCCGAAATCCAACGCGAACAAGTCCGCGGGCTTCACCGACCAGGAACGGGAAGGTATGACGCGGATCATCAAAGCCGGCTTTATCGATAGCTTTCGCCATTTTCATCCCGGCGAAGAAGGCCACTATTCCTGGTGGTCGTATCGAATGGGCGCGCGCGCCCGGAATGTCGGCTGGCGCATCGATTATTTTTGCGTTTCTGAAAAGCTGGGGCCTCGTCTGAAAAAAGCGATGATTTTGAAAGACCAGATGGGCTCCGACCACTGCCCGGTAGGAATCGTTCTGAAAGACTCTTGACAGCCCCGGCGGGCGGCTACCCGATTACGGCATATATATAAACCGTAATCTGGAGTGTTCAGTGAATCAAAAGCCCCTCGTATTCGGCGCGCTGCTGGTAGTCGTCCTGCTGCTTGTCGCCGCAATTTGGTATCTTTCTTCCGAGCGATCCGGCGATGGAGCCCGCCCCGTGGCTCTGCCCGATCATAAATTCGAAAACTGGGATTCGCCTATTCAGGATCCCGAAGGCCTCTCCCGCGAAGCGCGTTCGCTTTTCGAAGGCATCGAAGTGCTCAGCTATGAACAGCTGATTCAGGCCGCGCGCAGGGGCGAGGTCAGTCTGGTTTCCGAGCTGTGGCGATTGCGCCGGCAGTGTCCGGAAGACATGGATCGTTACGATTGCAATATCCGCATTCGTCAGTTCATCATGGATAAATTCCTGCCGCCGGGCAACGAACAGCTGGTCGAATTGTTTACGAAGTATCTGAAGTACGAAGAAGAAATGTCGCGCTTCGAAATGCCCGGCGATTTGACGCTGAAGCAACAGTACGAGCTGATTAGAGAAAAACGTCGCGATTTCTTCGGACCCGAGGACGCGCGGCTCGTATTCGGCTTCGAAGAGGCGAAAGCCGGTTTCACCGCTGAGTTTAAGAGCTTTCAGGAACAGACCGCCGGGCTTTCCGGCGACGCGCGGGTCGAAGCCTACGAAGAGATGCGCAAAAAAGCGTACGGCGATTATTACGAAACCGTCGTCGCCCGCGAACCGAAGTTTTCGAAATACGAAACGGAACTGGATCTGCGCGGAAACGATCTTGCGGGTCTGGATGCGGATAAACGCGGCGCCTACGTAACGGAAATGCGCGAGAAGTACTTCGGCAAAGAAGGCGCGGCCCGCATGGCGCAGGTCGACGCGGAAATCGCGGAGCGTGAAACGAAGCTGGCCGCATACAAATCCGCGGAATCCGAGCTCTTGAGTAACAACGCCGAACTCAGCGGCGAAGAACGGGACGCGAAGCTGATGGAACTGCGCGTGAAACACTTCGGCAAAGAGGAGGCCGAAGCCTACACCCGCCGCGAGAATTACGAAAAAGCCATGCGCGAACTGCGTGAATCCCGTAACAATTAATTCGCTTCGCGATCTAATCAACCGGTCGGGCGGGCAGGTGCAGGGATTCAGGCGATGACCAACCGCGGGACATTTCCCGGGCCGGCGTTTAAACGTGCGGCGCTGTGTTGCGGCGCGGGGCTCGGCGTGCTCGGAGCGCTGGCTCCTTTCGAAAGCCGTCTGGCGGGCCTCTTGACGGCGGCCTGTCTGATCTTATTGGGTCGTAGTCTGGCGCGCGCGCCCTTTCGCGCGGCTTTCGGATGGGCTCTGCTTGCGACCCTCAGCGTGGGCAGCATCGCCTTTCACTGGGTCGTCGCCGGGCTGGTGAATATCGCGGGGCTGAGTTACTGGGCGGCTGTTCCAGTTTTCATAATTCAGGCGCTGCTCTTTCATTGCAAAGTTGCCTTCGTCGTGCTGGCCGGTCGCTGGTTTACGCGCCGATCACGATTGAGTTTTATCTGGATCTTCGCGGGTCTGGCCGCCGCGGCGGACCTGGCGTTTTACCAGTTATTCCCCTGGCGTTTCGGCGATCTCGCTATCGGCGGCGACAGCGTGCGCCAGGTCGCGAGCCTGGCCGGTGTCTGCGGACTTTCGGCTGTAGTGTTTATCGAAGCGGGCGTGATCCTGAGCCTGCTGCGTTTTGTACGGCGCCGAATTCGCGGTCGGGTGGCGGCTCGCCCGACGGTTTCCGCACTAACAGCACCGCTTTTGTTATTAGTGGCCGTCTACGGATACGGTTTCTATCGACTGACGACGCCCGAGCTTTCGCCGGGTGGAACGTCGCAAAACGTCGCCGGCCCCGCCTTCGCGCGCGTGGGTTTCCTGCAGCCTAATACGGGGCCCGGCTACAATGAAGACCGCGATGACCAGGCCTTCGCGGGCCGGGCGTTGAACCTGGTATTCAACTACGGACTCAAGACGCTGCTGGCCGGCGAAGGCCGATTGGATCTTTTGATTTTACCGGAATCCGCCGTGCCCTTTTTCGGCACCGATGAGCGGCCGGGAAACGAGGGAATTTATTCCACGACCTATCACGCGATCGTGGCGTTTCTCGCGCGCTACGGCGACGTCGACGTGCTCTACAATGAACTCGCGGCCGCCACTATCGATTCAAACGGCGAAACTGACGGCTATTATAATCTTGCGACGATTTTCAACGGTCGGACGGGCACGCGAAGGGCTTCGTACCAAAAACGACGGCTCGTGCCTTTCGGAGAGTACGTGCCCGGCGAAAAACGCTGGCCCTGGCTGCGCGAAATCTTTCGCGAAACCTCGCGGTACGTAGCTGGTGAGCCGTCAGGCGAAGGACGTAGTCGGGCGCAAGCCGAAGGACGTAGTCGGCCGTCAGGCGAAGCTGGTGGGGCGCAAGCCGAAGCTGGCGGGATGTCAGGCGAAGCCGGTGGGTCGCAAGCGGAAGCCGAAGCGCCTGGTTCCGGGGAGCCACGCCGGCATGTTTACAGCGGCGCGCTATCGTACGGGGTGCGCGGTCCCGGGGAAGTCTCCGCTTTGCCGCGGCTTTCGCAGGAAGATCTAAACGTATTGAGCGATGCTGGCCTGGTTGTCGCCGATTGGCCGGCGCGCGAAGTGCGGGGGCAGGGCGCGCTGCAGCCTTTGATCTGTTACGAAGGACTCTTTCCGGAGCTGGTGCGCGAGCTCATTCGCGACGCGCGACGACCGCCGGATTTTCTGGTGAATATGGTCAACGATTCCTGGTTCGGCGACGTACTGGAAAATCATCACCACGAAAGCGGCGCACGTTTGCGGGCCGTGGAAAGCGGGCGTTATCTGATTCGCCCCACCTTGACCGGCGTGTCTTCGGTATTCGATTCCCGCGGCCGCGAAGTCATCGCTCCGATCGAAGTCGGTGCGCAGGATGTGCGCGTATTCGTGGTGCCGCGTCTGCCGCATGCGTGGACGCCGTATATTGAGTACGGCGATTGGCCGGCGTGGCTTTTCGTTTGGGGCGTCCTGATCTTCGCTTTCTGGGGGCGGCGAGTTCGCAGGCGAAAACCTTAACTGCGTCTATCGATGTTTCTTTAACGCTAAAAGGTCAACCGTCTCAAGAACCGGCTCGCCATCACCAGATTTGTTCCGGCGCATTTCATTTATGCCATTCAGAAAATCGGCATCGCTAATCTGCACCAAATCGGAATAGGCGCGCTGCTCGATCTTACGCACATATTCATCCCAGTCGGATGCGGATTGCTGTCGAATCTCTTTGTGGGATACCAGGTCAAAGCTTCCCGCAAACCAGGTCTGTATATCCGACTTTGACGGCAACATTTCCTCTGACAACTTCATCGCTGCTGGAAAATAGGACAAGTACGGAACGCCTGGTAACGACTCAGAAATATAGTTTCGAATCACCAGCATGCCATCATCTTTTAATACACGACGGATTTCGCTAACGGCCGATTGCATGTCCTGAACGTGGTGAATCGCCATTGACATAAACACAAGGTCCACTGATTCATCGTCGACGGGAATGTCCTCCGCCGCCCCTTTCGCAAACCGTACGCGTCGTCCGGTCCTCGCGCTGTCGGACTTCGCCCGGGACAGCATTTTGACGCTGGGATCGATGCCGATAACGGTTGATCCATAATGCATCGCCATCGGAATGCTGAATCTTCCGGTGCCACAACCCAGATCCAGAAGGACTGAGCTCTCGTTGACCCCGGTCACCAGCTGGATCGCTTGGATCCAAATACCCATCACGTCAGGCTGGAGAGTTCTGGCTTTGCCATATCTCTCGGGGACGGTTGTTTGGTCATAGAGCATCGGCATTCTTCCTGTACGTAACATCAAAGCGAAGCGGTACCGCCGTCTACCGATTCTCCTCTGGCTTTTTTTGATCAATCTTACGCGGGGCCGATCGCTCCCTGCAGTATCTTTCGCTTCGCACGAGTTTTTCATCCCGGGCCGGGAAACCGGGCGCACTTGATTTTGACAGCGTCGCTTTCGACGCGCTAAGCTCGGCTGATGTCGAATCCGATCAACGTTCCGTACAATAGTCAGCGGGACAATCCCGCATTCGCCGGCCTGCCGGGAACTTCGCAATGCGGATACACTGCCGCCGCGATGATGCTTTCCGCGTTTCTACCCGAGGCGTCCTCGGATGCTTTCGTCGCGCATTTGATCGAACGCATGGAGCCGGCCTACGGGCGGGCGACGCTGGCGGATAAGATTCTGGATCGCATCCCCTGGGCCCGCGGCATGCGTCTGGGCATGTTCGGCGACGCTTATGCGGTCGCCTGCGAAGAGATTTTGCGCGAGCGCGAAGCGAGTGCGCGCATCGTCTGGACGCCGGGCGGCGGCGCGCCGGCCACGCTGGAGGCCGCTATTGATCAGGGCAGCCCGGCTATGCTCTCCACGAAGATTACGTCTTCCGGTCATTATATCTGCGTCGTGGGTTATGACTCCGGCCACTGGATTTGCCACGATCCCTACGGGGACGGTCATCGCGGCTACCGCGCGCATCAGGAGGGAGCTTTCGTGAAATATCCGCGCGCCTGGCTCGAATACCGGGCCCGCAAATCGGATCCGACGAAGCGGGGCCTGCGTTTTATGTATATTCTGCGCGAGTGACCGCCTGCGTCGGCTTTTCGCGTGAATGATCGGGCTCCCGCGACCGGCATCTCATGCAGCGTTGATTCGAATTTCCGGCCAATACGGAAGTGTTGCGCTGGTAAAGATAAATTCGTCCGATAATCAGGGCGTATGGTTGTGGCGATAGTTGCAAAAATTTGGGGATTCTCGCCGCGCGCCGGTCGATCTCGCTATCGCCGACGCGGTCTGGCGCTGCTCTTCTGCGTCGTCCTGCTCGCATTTCAAACCCGCTGCCTGGAAAGCTATGAATGCGGCTCCGGCGATATTACCTGCAATCTGGAAGCGTTCCTCGCAATCTACCAGGCGGTGGCCGGCTGTTCCACCGCTTCGTTTTCGACGTATCAGGGCGGCGCGGGCGCCGATCGCATCAAACACATTATTCAGACCGCGGATTTTGGTTTTGTTGCAGTCGGTCAATCCAACCAGAGCTTCGGAACCCCGCTGAATCCTCACAACGGCGTCCTCGATCTGTGGATCAGCCGTTACGACCGGAACGGAAATCTGTTGTGGCATACCTATCACGGTTCCGCGGCGGCGGACGCCGCGGAGCATGTCACCGAACTCGCGGACGGCAGTCTGCTCGTATCCGGTTTCGCGAACGGTTCGTTCGGAAATCCAATCAACGCCTACGCCGGCGGCATGGATATGGTGCTGCTGAAGCTGGACGCCAACGGCGGCCTTGTCTGGAATACTTTCTTCGGCGCCGCGGGCAACGACGGCGGCGGCGAAGCGATTGTGCGCCCGGACGGATTGATCTGGTATCTGGGAGTGGCTTCTGGCGCGCTCACCGGGAACGTCGGCACCGCGCTTTCGCCCTATACCGGCGGCGCGAGCATGGGCGTTGCAGTGCTCGTCGATACGAACGGTGCGGTTTCGCTGCACGGATTGCTCGGGCCTGGAGGCGGTACCGCCGAATTCCGCGGAGGGGTCGCACTTGCAAATGGGAACGGCATCATCATCGCCGGACAGGCGAGCGCGAATTTTGGATCGCCGGTGAACGCGCACTCCGGTTTGGGCGACGACTGGTATTTGCAGGTGCTGACCAACGAAGCCAGTCCGCAGCTGGGAATCAGTACCTTCTTCGGCGCGGGCGGAGCGGACGCCAGTCAACAGGCGATCGAATTGACTTCGGGCGAGCTGGTAGTGGTCGGTCGTTCGCTGAACAGCACGGGCACTCCGATCAACGCTCACAGCGGGAGTAACGATATCGCGATCGTAAAATTCGACGGCTCCGCCAATCGGACTTATAATACCTATCACGGGCAGGCGGGCGTCGACCGGGCCTTCGGGGTGGTGGAGCTTCAGGATGGTTCGCTGGCGGTCGCCGGGCATTCCGACGGCAGCTGGGGCTCGCCGCTTTCGGCGTATACCGGCGGCATCGATTTCGCGCTGCTCAGGCTGAACGCGGATGGAACGCTCGCATCCAATCGATTTTTCGGCTCCGCCGGGACAGACCAGGCTTTCGTGTTAAACGGCACTTGCGACGGGGGAGTGGTCATGGCGGGCGTCGCTTCCGGCGAACTCAACGGCGTCGGTGTTCCCGTGAACGCCCATACGGCCGGAACCGAAGACGCCGCGATCATCAAGCTGACCCGGGACCAGCTCTGAGCCGGGATTCATCCCGTCGCCTCGTTGTTTCACAGCTGGAATTATTAGAGCAAATACTCTAATAATTGGCTTGCGGTTTAGAGTATTTGCTCTAAAATGTGGCCGATGGGATCGGCCGGCGAAACACGAGCGCGCATCATTCGGCACGCCCTCCGCCTCTTCAACGAGAGCGGAAGTCGAGACGTTACCACCAATCACATCGCGGCGGCGGCCGGTATCAGTCCCGGGAATCTGTACTATCATTTTCGAAACAAAGAAGCGATAGTGCGCGAAATCCACCGGGCGATGGTCGACCAGGCCGCCCGTTTCTGGCGGGAAAAATCGGAGCGACCCGACGGCGCCGACGAGCGGGCGTTGCAGGAGACGCTGTATCTGCTGCAGTTTTTCGTATGGGAGTTTCGTTTCTTTCGCCTCGAACAAAACGTTTTGCTCGCAGCGGATCCCGAGCTCCACGCGCAACACATCGCCTACCATGTGGATCGCGCCGCCTGGTTCGAAAATTTTCTGGGCGACCTGGAGGCGGGCGGCGTCTTGCGGTCGCTTGATTCCCGCGTTCGCGCCGCCTTGATGCGCAGCTTCTGGATGATCGCCGACTACTGGCTGGCGGCCCTGCACGCCGAGGGGCGCGCGCTCAATCGCAAGAACGTGCGCGACGGCAGTCTGATGCTGCAAACTCTTTTCGAGCCGTATTTACGGCGTTCTCCTGGAAAAACGAAAAAGAAGGCGGCGGCGAAAAGCCGCGCTGGCAAAAAATAGACTACGAGATTACGAGGAAACCACACATGAGCAGTTCACAAAATTCTGAGCGCCCTTTCGAGATCAGCGAGGCGTTGTATCCGTTCGAATCGAAATTTACGCAGGTCGATGGCATGCGTGTGCACTATATCGACGAAGGGCAGGGGCATCCGATCGTATTCTGTCACGGCAATCCCAGCTGGAGTTTGCTGTACGCCCCGATGATTCGCGTGCTGCGTGATCATTTTCGCTGCATCGCCGTAGACTATCCGGGCTTCGGTATGTCGGAAAAACCTTCGCCGGAGAAGTACGGTTTTCTTCCGGAAGAACATTCACGCGTTCTGGGAACGGTCGTCGACGCGTTGATTCCTGCGGGCGAAAAATTTTCGGTCTTCGTACAGGACTGGGGCGGGCCGATCGGTCTGAACATGGCCGCCGATCGCGCCGGGCAAATTCACAAGCTCTATATCGGTAACACCTGGGCCTGGGCCGCGGATTTGAATACGGAAGAGGGCCGCAATATGAAGGCCTTTTCGGATAAGATGGGCGGCGAAGCGATGCGCGATAAAATCTTAAAAAAGAACCTCTTCGTAAATATGTCGATGGGGCAACTCACCCACGGATTCAAACGCCATAGCCCCGATCTGGCCGGAGAATTGAAAGCGGCGTATCTGGCGCCCTTCGCGGAGAGCGAAGATTCGCGAATGGGTACGGCGGTGTTCCCGCGGCAGATCGCGCAGTCGAGCGAATGGCTGGCGGCGCTCGATCAAAAAGTCGCGGCGAAATTGGAAGACAAACCGACGCTGCTCTTCTGGGGCGAACAGGATCCGCTGTTTTCCGCGGTCATTCGCGAGATGTGGGAAAAACGAATGAAAGACAGCCGGACCGTGCTTTTGCCTGAAGCCGCGCACTTCTTCCAGCAGGACGAGCCGGAGACGATCGCGCAGGCGATGATCGACTTCGGCTGAAGCGGCGATCAATCCGGGCGACTAAGGCGGCGGTTTAGATCCAGTCGAATCCGCCGCCTGATAGCGGGGACTGCGGCGTGATCAATATCATTCCGAAGCACCGCTGCGTATCATACGCGTCGCGCTCGGATTGTCGCATGATGCCTTCGTCCGGGAGGCAACCGATGAGTGTTCGATTACTGTGCGCGGCTCTGCTGGCCGCGAGTCTGACCATGTGCGCGGCCGCGGAGCCGTTTCGTTATGAGCCGCTTCGTCCTGATTACTGGCCGACCGACGGTTGGCGGGTCGCCCATCCGGAAGACCAGGGGATGGATTCCGCGATGCTGGCCCGAATCGTGAATGAAGTCGGCGTCCGGAAGCCCGGGGATTCCAACGAGTCGATTATCGATTCGATTACGGTCGTTCGCAACGGTTATATCGTCGCGGATTTGTATTTTAACCCGCTGTACCCCGAGAATTCGCCGCATATTATTCATTCCTGTACGAAGAGCGTCATGTCGCTTCTGATCGGCATTGCCATTGAACAGGGGCATATCGAAAGCGTCGACGTTCCTGTGCTTGAGATTCTGGGCGAAGCAGGCGTGGCGAATCTCGACGCGCGAAAACGGGCGCTGACGCTTCGCGACCTGTTGACCATGCAGACGGGAATGCGCAGTCGCGATGCGTACCTCTATCAATGGGAGGGTCTGTTCGAAATCATGCGGTCCGCCGATTGGACCCGGGCCGCTCTGAGCGTGCCCATGGACGTGCAGCCCGGGACGCGCTTTGACTACAGCAACCTCAGCTCGTTTTTATTATCCGCGGTGCTGACCCGGGCTACGAATCGGGACGCGCTTTCATTCGCTCGCGAGTATCTCTTCGAGCCGCTCGGAATTCGCGAGGTGCGCTGGGATCGCAGTCCCGAAGGGGTGTACGTCGGCTGGGCCCGCATGTGGCTGAAGCCGCGGGATATGGCGAAGATCGGTCTGCTCTATCTGCAGAAGGGCCAGTGGGGCGAACGGCAAATTGTTTCTCAGCGCTGGGTCGACGAATCGATTCGGGCGCACGCGTCGCCCGGGGATTATCGTTATATTGCCGATGCCGACGGGAACCCGGATTATATCGTCAGCGGAGGCAGCTGGATCTTTACGAATTTGTTCCGGCCGTTTTCGGAGGGTTATGGATATCAGTTGTGGCTGGGCGAAGACGGAATGTATACGGCGCTGGGCCATAGCGGCCAGTTCATTATCGTCGCGCCGCGGCAAAACCTGGTCGTCGTGGCGACCGGCAAGCTCAGCGGCCGCGATGTCTTCCGGCCGGTTGCATTAACCGAAGAGCATATTCTACCGGCTGTAGTTCCGGCCGGCGCGGAAGCGCCTCCGGTCGATTCGACGGCCCGGTCCGCGCTTGCGGCGCGTTCGCGGGCCCCGGTATTGCAGCCGGATCCCCGCGATATTCCCGAATTGAACGCGACGGCCCGCCGCATTTCAGGAATAAGATTCGAACTGGAAGCCAACCCCTGGCGTTACTCTGGATTTCAGCTCCGCTTTCAACCCGAGCAGGCCAGCGCGGTATTCAGCTACGAAGCCCGCGGCCGTTCCTATCGCATAGAGGTCGGCCTGGACAATGTATTTCGCTTCACGAATACGAACGAGGAACGAATCGCAGCCCGCGGAAGCTGGACGGCGCCGGATACATTCGTTATCGATTATGAAATCGTGGGGTATTCGAATGTCGGGCGCTGGGTGCTGAAATTCGAAGGCCAGAATCTGATCGTCCAGGAGACCGGCGTAACGGGCCGCTACGAATATCGCGGGCGGGCGAGTCACTGAGCGCGAAACGATGGGAGTCAGACCGAGTAACTGCTGAGCATCAACTCGGCCGCGTCGTTTTCGGCGGCCCCTTCCTTTTTGGAGTAGCGATAGGCTCCCACGGCGATGGTGCGATTGCGATACACCAGAAACTCGGTATAGGATTCCGAGTCCTTTGAGGCGTGCAGCTCCGTTCGAATATGATGCGATTCCTCGTGCGGCGTCAGCCCCATCTCGCTGACGCGCGCTTCAAAGAACCGTTCGATTTCATAGTGCACACGGGCTTCGCGGACGTGGGGTTGATCCTGGACGGAGTAGCTGATTCGTTTGAATCTTAACATGGGCGTCGGGCGGGCGGCCAGGCGCAATCATTCATAGCTTTCCCGTTTTTTCAGCTACAAATTCCTTTTTTCATCAGAGGGCGGGCTTTTCACTGAAAATCCGTGCATATGATCCATTTTACGTGGATAAACCAGCCGCTTTCTGCGCCTGCTTCGGGAGAAAACGGGCTGCGCGCTGTTTTTAATTGGACAGAGTGCTGCTTTTTTCGGCACAAGGTGTAATTCTGCGGCTGAATGCCGGGAAAAACGAAGGCAAAACGCGCGAAAGTCGTCGTTTTTCGTCTGTTTTGCCCGGTACAATATTTGCAATCAGTCTTTGATTAAACCCAATTCCACCAAGGAGTCTTACCATTATGTCCAATCTGCCACAAGAGCCCAAAGAGCTTTTGAGCTGGGCGAAATCCGAAAAAGTCGAATACGTCGACATTCGCTTCACTGACCAGTTCGGTCTGACCCATCACTACACCATGCCTCTGGAGCAGGTCGATGAGAACGCCTTTACCTTCGGTCTCGGCTTCGACGGATCGTCTGTGCGCGGCTGGAAAGGGATCCAGGAGTCGGACATGCTGAACCGCCTCGATACCAAGAGCGCGTTCATCGACCCCTTCTTCGAGAGAAAGACTCTCGTTTGTTTCGCCGATACCTTCGATCCGATCACCGGCGAATCTTATGATCGCTGCCCCCGCACGATCATGAAGAAAACGCTCGAGTACATGAAGAGCACCGGCATCGCCGACACCGCCTACATGGGTCCCGAAGCCGAATTCTTCATTTTCAGCAACGTGCGTTTCGCCAGCGAGCAGCAGCACGGTTTCTACTACGTCGACGCGGTTGACGCGCACTGGAACATGGGCTCGGACGAACAGCCGAACCTGGGCCACAAGATGCGTCCGAAGGGCGGTTATTTCCCGACCCCGCCGAACGATGTCTATCAGGACCTGCGCTCGGAAGTGCTTTCCACTCTGGAGCAGATCGGCGTTAAAACCGAAAAGCATCACCATGAAGTGGCTTCCGCCGGTCAGGGCGAAATCAACCTGGTCGTCGCCGACGCGCTGACGATGGCCGACAACATGATCAAGTACAAGTACGTTCTGAAGAACGTCGCTCGCAAGCACGGCTACTCCGTAACCTTCATGCCGAAGCCCGTTTACAACGATAACGGAACCGGTATGCACACCCACCAGTCGCTCTGGAAAGACGGCAAGAACCTGTTCGCGGGCAGCGGCTACGCGAATATGTCCGAAATCGCCATGAACTACATCGGCGGTATCGTCGAACACGGTCCTGCTGTACTGGCTTTTACCAACCCGACAACCAACAGCTACAAACGTCTGGTTCCGGGTTTCGAAGCTCCGATCACGCTCGTGTATTCGGCGCGGAACCGCTCCGCTTCGATCCGCATTCCGATCGCGGTCAACAGTGAAAAAGCCCGCCGGATCGAATTCCGGACTCCCGACGCTTCTTCCTGTGCGTATCTGGCGTTCTCCGCGATGCTGCTCGCCGGTCTCGACGGCGTTCAGAAGAAGATCGACCCGGGCCCGCCGGCCGATTCCGATCTGTACGAGCTGACCGACGAACAAAAGGCGAACCTGAAAATGGTTCCGACCAGCCTGGAAAAGGTGCTGGATTCGCTCGAAAGCGATCACGCGTTCCTGGAAAAAGGTTTCAGCAAAGACATGGTCGAAGCTTATATCGAATACAAGCGCGACGAGTCGACGGAAATCACCAACATGCGTCCGCACCCCTACGAGTTCGTACTCTACTACGACTGCTGATTCGCGTTTCGACGCGACTTCGCATGCGACGCAAACCCCGGTCGAAATTTCGGCCGGGGTTTTTTCGTTTTCGGTCTTCTGATACCCGGCGCGGCCGTCCGGGGATCCGCTGGCCTGCAGCGATTCATTGACGAGCAGTCCTGCCAGGTTATAATCGTCTCTGTGAGAATCGCAGTTCTACTCGGCTTTGCCATTCTGACGACATTGCTCTCGTTTGGAGCGTCGTGCACGCGGACCGATTGTGAAAACGCGGACGCGTTCTGTGATCCGTTCAACGGCTATCTGTTGTATACCGACCCCATTCCCGCCGCCGTGAGTTTGTTCTGGATGCGCCGCAACGCTCCCCGGACCGTAGCCCGGGCGAATTTAGACGGCACCGGAGTGCAAAACCTCGGCGGAACATTCGCAAGCACTCCGTCGCTCTCGCTGGTCGATGGGCCCGGCGGATTCTATTATTACAACGTCGATACTTCGACCGACGTGCGCCGGATCGGTCTCGACGGATCGAACGACGCCTTGTTCGCCGTGGACGCTTCCGCCGGCGTGGCCCAGGGACTCGCTGTCGATCGAGCGCGGGATCGCCTCTATTTCTGGAACAACGCCGCGCAGCTGCGTTATGTTTCCCGGACGACCGGAGCGGGCCAGACGGTCCTGCGCAGCCTGACCGCGGGGCAGCTTTCGGGCGTCTACTCCGAGGCCGAAGATGTGATCTACTCGGTCGGGGGCACTGAACTCCGGCGGGTTTCGGTCGACGGTTTGAGCGAAGCCCTGCTGAACAATAGCTTCGGAGGATTGCTGGATGTCGTCCTGGGCGGTGAAGGGACCCTGTATCTGGTCGATTTCGGCAGCAGCGAAATCGTGCGCATCAATCGCGATGGCACTAACAAGCAGGTCATTCTCAGCGGCTTTCAACCCGGGGGCATCGACTTCGATACGCGCAATAATCTACTGTACGTCTGTGACCAGACGAACCAGCGCATCTTGCGCACGAACGAATTGGGAAGCGATCAGGTGAACCTGATAAACTTCGAACCCGGTTATAACCCCATTGCCTGCGGGCTGCAGTTTACGGCCGGCGGTTTCTTCTGAATACAGCAGTGCCGCCGCAGCCCGGGTTGCGCGGGATGCCGGAATTGACAGAAGACGGGGCGGCGGAAATGTCGTTCTCGTGCATGCCTGTCTTGCTATATTTTCTTTAGGAATTCTGTGCCGGGCCGCCCCGGATTCAAAACGCCGGGGCGGCCGGTATGGAAAATTCAATTCTTTGCTGGCGGCTCCACTTCTGGCGCTTTTCGCGCTGGTCGTCGGGCCTGCCTGCCTGCGCGTGGAGTGCGCGAATACCGACGCTTTCTGCAGCCCAGGCGTGGGCCTCCTGCTATACGGCAATCTGACCGCAAGCCCGGCCAGCCGCGTGTACTGGGTCCGGTCGAATACGCCGAGGGCGATTGTTCGCGCGAACGTGGACGGCACGAACGTACAGGTGGTCGGGGGCGTATATACGAACGGCCCCTCGGGTCTGGCGATCGACGGGACCGCCGGATTCATTTATTATACCGAGGACAGCGATCCGGGCATCCGGCGCATGAATCTGGACGGGTCGAACGACGTGTTATTCGCGACGGATGCGACTGCCGCTTCGACTCTGGCGCTCCTGATCGATCGTGTGCGGAACCGCCTGTACTGGTTCAACAATGCGAATCAGCTGCACTATGTGAATCTCAGTGACGGCGGGGGGCAAACGCTGGTGCGCATTTTCGCGTCGACGGTGGAAAACGGAACGTACGATCCCGTCACGAATCTCTGGTACGTTTCTGGAAATACATTGTTGCGTTCGATGCCGGACGACGGATCGAGTGAAACTTCCATTGATAATACGTACGGCAACATCGTGGATACGGAGCTGGGTCAGGGGAATACTCTCTATATTAGCGACATCGGTCCAGCGGGCGTCGTTCGCACGAATCGTGACGGGAGCGCTCGTTCCGCTATCGTTACGGGTTTTACACCGACCGGCGTCGCATACGATCCAGTCGCCAGCCGCCTGTTCATTTGCGACGTTACGAACGCCCGCATCATGATCGCCGACCTGGACGGGTCGGGTCTATCCACGCTGATCACCGATACCGTCGGCTCGCAGCCGGTTGGATGCGCGCTGGAATTTTCGAGCTGATACCGAACGTGCGGCACCGTCGCCAGCGTCGGCGAAAGGCTTGCGCGGCGTCGCGGTCCTGTGGACCCTGGGCTTGCACGTGGCCGCCGAACTGAAAGAACAATTCTTCAATCGCAAAGTCTATCGACGCATGGCGGACGATTTGCGCGCCGTGCATCCCCCGTTTGACGCCGACGCCTTTTATCGCAAAGCCGTCCGCGGTCTGGCCCCCCTGGAGCTGAACGATCGCATGCGGCGCACGGCGGAACTCTTTCGCGAGTTTCTGCCGCCGGACTACGACGAAGCCCTTGCGATTCTGCTGCGCTTCGCTCCGCAATTGACCGGTTATTCTGGAATCTGCGTGCCGGAATTCATCGGACGCTACGGCATCGAGGAGCAGCGACCGTTCGACGAATGTATGCGCGCGCTTCGCGCGGTGACCGAATTCTCTTCTTCGGAATTTGCGGTTCGCTTATTTCTACAAAAAGATTTTGATCGCGCATTCAAATACATGCTGCGCTGGTCGCGGGATAAGCACTATCACGTGCGTCGGTTGGCTTCGGAAGGTCTGCGTCCGCGCCTTCCCTGGGGGAGTCATCTGCGAGAATTGATCGAAGATCCCCGGCCGGCCTTTCCGGTGCTGGAGAATCTACGCGCGGATCCGGAGCTGTACGTACGAAAATCGGTCGCGAACCATCTGAACGACGTGGCGAAAGACCACCCGGATTTAATGCTCGACCTGATCGAAGGCTGGGACGCCGGCGACGAGCGTACCGCCTGGATTCAGAAGCAGGCCTGCCGGAGTTTGATTAAAGCCGGGAATGCGCGCTGTCTCGCGTTCTTCGGTTTCGGCGGCGAACCGCAATTGAGCGCGGTCGATCTGCGGCTTTCGCGGCGCAGTTTGCGCATCGGCGAGGAGTTTCAATTCGATCTCAAGCTGCAAAGCGCTGCGTCCGCGAAATCAGAACAAAAACTCGTCCTTGATTATCGCGTGCACTACCGAAAGAAAGGCGGCGGGTCGTCTCCGAAAGTCTTCAAGCTGAGAACCACGACCCTGGCGCCCGGGGCCTCGATTGAAATCCGCAAAACGCATTCCTTTGTTGAACGCACCACCCGCAAACACTATCCGGGTGAGCATCGTCTGGAGGTTCTGGCGAACGGCGCGGTGATCGCCGGGGTGGAATTTAAGCTGAGAGCGGCGACCTCTTCGTGAGGCCGCCGGACTCTGCATGAATCGCGTGCTATAAACTCGATTAGTTTCTGGTGCAACGGGAAGTGGTCACGTTGTAATAATAGCCAGGACCGCACAGTGCATTCGGTCGCCAGTCGAATTTGTAGTTATAACCTTCGTAGTGCTTTTTCGAACCGAGCCGCAGCCAGAAACGCGCGTTGGCCGCCTCGGCCAGACATTTCTTGCGATCGTTCTTGCGAAACCAGCGGCGCTTCGTGCCGTACGAATCGTAACAGATTTTGCGGGCGTATTTTTCCATCTGATCGTCGCAGTACGCTTTCGATTTTCCGCTGAACGCGCCTTCTGCTTTGTAACATAAATCGTGAATCACGCACGCGCCGTGAAAGACCTGGCCCCAGTTGGGCGGATCCCAGCCTTTGTTCGGGCCCTGGGTCATTTTACGCGGGTTGCCGTCGGGATAGCCCGTGCATCCGTCGTGAAAGATTCTGCGCGTCGTGTACTTGCCCCGGTCCGCGGGGTGCACGCTCACGCAGACGCCCTGGTGATCCTGGCCGGTGCCCATCTTGTCCCACTTCACTCCTTTGTACGTGTAGTGCCCGTTAAAGAAAACCGGGTTCAGGCCGGGCGTACGACCGGACAGACATTTTTGTCTTTTGAAAGCCTGGTTATAATTGCCTTTCGTGCACAGGAAAGTACAGTTTCCGTTATCCTGCCCTCTGGTTTCGCCGTAGCTGCTATTCGCCGGCGGCGCCAGTCTCTCGAGCAGACTGTAGTGGATCCAATCGTCGACTCGTGCGTCGACTCCCATCGTTCCCGCCAGGCCGAGCGCCAGCATCAGGCCGCCGATAGCGATTCGCTTCTTCGTTTTCGTTATACTCTTCACACTTAACACTCCATCGGGTCTGTCCCGAATATTTGTATAAGAGTAGTGATTGCAAGCTTCGTGCCATGCGCTGTTCTCGATGGGAACCGGATGAAACGACGGTTTGAGCGCGGATGATTCGCAGGTGTCGAATTTCGAACAGACGGAAAGGCCGCCTGTCCGATTTCCGACAACAAAGATCCAGACGACGAAGCCCGGAGGGCTTGCCTGTCGCTTCTCTCGGTTTTAATCTGTGCGAGCAGCGCTCCGCAGCCGGCCGGCAAACCGCTCATTGAGGTGGTTTCGGTTTTTCTGGCCCGATTCCCTGTCCAATCCCGATCATTGACGGGGGGAATGAGCCGTTGATCTGGAGGGAGCGTGGAAAAATTTGCAGACAAATCACAGGCGCTTCAAGTGCATGTATGTACGGATTGACTGGAATCGCAGCGCTGCGGATCTGAAGGTCGTTTGCAACAGGACGAATTATGCAAAAGGTGATCGAATATTTTCTTCATCGTAGCATCTTTGTCAACCTGCTCACCGTGATTCTGCTGATTGTCGGCGGTTATATCGCCGTCACGCTCAATCGGGAAGCCTTTCCGAATATCGACTTCGATCTGGTCGTGGTGACCACGGTGTACCCCGGCGCCTCGCCCCAGGAAGTCGAGAAGCTGCTGACCATTCCGCTCGAAGAGAGCATCAAAGAAGTCGACGGCGTCGAAGAATATCGCTCCAGCTCGATTGAGAGCCGTTCCAGCATTACGATTAAAATCGATCCGGACGTGGACGATACGCAGAAGGTCGTCGACGACGTACGCAGCGCCGTGGACCGAACCGAGGATTTGCCCGAAGAGGCGGAGAAGCCGATCCTCAACGAGCCCAGCACCTCGCGTCAGCCGATCATTCAGTGGTCGCTTTCCCGCCCCGTCAAAACCACCGCCGACTACGACGCGCTCCGGGAGCAGGCCGAGCGGCTCGAAAACGAATTCCTGGCCATGCCGGAAGTCGCGCGGGTGCAACGCCGCGGCTGGCTCGATCGCGAGATCTTCGTGGACGTCGATCCGGATCTGCTGGCCGGCTATTACATCGATGCCAACGCCATTCGCCTGGCGCTCGCCGAACGTAACGTCAGCCTGCCCGGCGGCGATATTAATCTCGGAAAAAGAGAAATTATTATACGAACCGTCGGAGAATTTCAGGAAGCCGATGAAATTTCCAGACTTTTTATCCGCTCGAACGAGGTCGGAGCCAACGTTCAGCTCCGGGACGTGGCCCGGGTGCGCGAAGACTTCGAGGAGCCCGAAAGCCTGGAAAGCACTCACGGCGTAGAGGCGATCGGACTGACGGTGGTCAAACGCGAGTCCGCGGATATCATCACCACCGCGAATAAAACCAAGCGCATCGTTATGGACTTCGCGCCGCAGATGGCGGTGATTCGAACGCCCTATCCCGGACGCGACGCCGCGACCGTCGGCGAAAAGATTACGGGGCCGCTCGAAAAATACATCGAAGAGAATTTCAGTCGCGACGGCCCGCCGATCTTCGGTTCTCCCGCGCTGGTTTCGCGCGTTCAGAGCTTCAATCAAAACGGCGCCTCCGAAATCCGCCTGATACTCAATCCCGATTATATCGCCGATGAAGACCTGGACGACCGCGCCGAAATTTTCGCGGAGATGTTCGAAGAACTCAAGTCGGAACTGCCCCATGCGCGTTCCGTCCTGCCGGAAGACGCGGGCGATTTCAGCGTACAGTATCTCTCCGCGCCTGATACCATTCTGCCGCGCGACGTAAACGATATCTCATATCTGGTGAAGCGCCGGCTCGGGGTCCTGGTGACCAACGGCATCACCGGTCTCGCTCTCGTGATTGGCTCGCTCTTTTTGTTTATGGGCTGGCGCACTTCGGTCATGGTCGCGCTGGGTATCCCGATCGCCTTCGGTATGACATTCATGGCCATGTCGTATCTCGGCGTGACCATGAATTTGATCGCCATGTTCAGTCTGGTGATCGTCATCGGGATCGTCGTCGACGATGCGATTATCGTCAGCGAGAATATATACCGCTACATGGAAGAGGGCTTCGACTTCTTCGAAGCGGCGGCGCGCGGAGCCGCGGAGGTGTTCACGCCGGTACTCGCCACGATCAGTACCACCATCGCAGCTTTCGCGCCGATGATGTTCATGACCGGCATCTTCGGGAAATTCGTGTATACCATCCCGCTGGTAATCATTCTCGCGCTGGTGTCTTCGCTCCTGGAATGTTTTACGATTCTGCCTTCGCATGTCTACGACATGAACAAGCTCTTCCCGGTTAAAAAGAAGGACGAAGGCCACGACTTCGAGGAAGAGGGGGAGGGCGCTCACTGGTTTCTCAAGATTCGCGATCGCTTCTATCGCCCGGCGCTCCGCTGGTCGGTGCATCATCGCTGGATCTTTATTTCGGTCATGATTTCGATGATGTTCATTTCGGTGGGCCTGAACGTCGCTTTCGGCAGCTTTAAGTTATTTCCGAGCGCCATCGACGCGTTGTACGTGAAGGTGTCGTTGCCGTCGGGCATGACCCTGGAACGGACCGATCGTTATCTACGCGCGGTGGGCAACGAAATCGAAAAGCTCCCGGATACCGAGCTGGACACCTATATCGCGCGTGCCGGCATTCAGCAAAAAGAAGGCAACGATCCCTTCGTGAAACGCGGCGGCAACTACGGCATGCTGCTGATTTATCTGCATCCCGAACTGGATCGCAACTGGTCCGCCGATCAGGTCATCGAGGTCCTGCGCGCGCGCACGGAGTGGTTGATGGGGCCGGCGGCGTTGCGCGCGAAAAAGGAACGGGATCAGCCCGCCATTCTCGCCGCGCTGGAGGCCGGCGATCTGGACGCGGCCTTTCGGCTGGCGGCGAATCCGTACAGAGTTCCGCCGGAGTTCGCCGATCTGCGGGCCGAGGCGGCTCCCGCCCGCATCGACTGGTTCGCCAGCGGCGACGGCTGGCGTCACCGGCGCGGCAAAGTGCAGGATCGCATTCTGGAAGCTCTGGATCCGGAGAGCCCGGAGGGGATTCGCCTGGAAGACGCCCTGCGGACCATCGTCGCGCTGCCGCCTCTGCCGCCCGCGGTGCTGGCCGGTACACAGTTCGAAAACCGCGGCGCCATCGGTCTGGAATATGAAAAGCTGGGCGGCGGTCCGCCGGTCGGTAAAGACATCGCCGTGGAAATTACGGGCGAAGATCTCGCGACTCTCGAACAGATCGCGGAAGAATACAAAGCGGTCGTGCGTTCGGTCGACGGCGTGGTAGACGTCGACGACGATTTTCTGGCGGGCAAAGAAGAGATCCGCCTGCGAATCGACGAAGGGCTCGCCTCGCGGGTCGGGCTTTCGATCTTACAGATCGCGGCGGCGGTCAATACCGCTTTCGAAGGCGCGGTGGCGACATCGATCAAGCGGCCCGAAGAGGAAGTCGACATTCGGGTGCGTTTCGCCGAACGCTTTCGCAACGATCGCGAATCCCTCAAAAAGATCTACATCAGCAATCGCACCGGCAATCTGATTCCGGTCTCCAGTCTTGCGCGCTTCGAAGAGGCCGAGGGTCTGACGGTCATCAATCATATCGACGGCAAACGGCTGATTACCGTCACCGCCAACGTCAACGAACAAATTACCACCGCCGTGGCGGCGAACGCGGAGATCGCGGAGCGCAGCCGTGATCTCGCGGCGAAATATCCGAATTACAAGATCGCTTTCAGCGGTCAGAATAAGGACACCGAAGAATCCCTGGCGAGTCTGGGTCGGGCTTTCATCGTCGGCGTTTTCGTAATCTTTATGATTCTGGCGTCGCTCTTTCGTTCGCTCATTCAGCCGGCGATCGTTTTGATGGCCGTGCCCTTTTCGCTGATCGGCGTTATCCTGGCGTTTTTGTTGCATGGCGAGCCGTTCAGCTTTCTCGCGTTCATGGGCATCATCGGTCTATCGGGCGTCGTGGTGAACGATTCGATCGTGCTCGTGGACTTCGCGAATCGCATTCGGGCGCAGCGTCCCGAGCTTTCGAACAAAGAGGTCGCGGTCGAGGCCGCGTCTTTGCGCCTGCGCGCGGTACTTCTGACGACTCTAACGACTGTGGCCGGACTCCTGCCGACCGCCTACGGCATCGGCGGCTACGATCCTTTTCTCGTGCCCATGGCGCTTTCGTTCGCCTGGGGTCTGGCTTTCGCCACGGTTCTGACTCTCGGTCTGGTGCCGATCTTCTATTCGCTCGTTCTGGATACCAAAGACGGGGCCCGCCGTCTCTGGGAACGTTTTCGCGCATGGAGAAAATCGAGAAAATCGGGGGAGGGCCGCCGGTCCTCCGCTGCGATTGGCGGGACGTATGCGGCCGGTCGCGAGCGATTCGCCGGCGGCGCCGACGAAATTCGAGGCGCGCGAGACGCCGAGTACGGTCTCGGCGAAGAGTACCAGATCCATGCGGAACCTCCTCGTTCCAAATCCAAACCCCGCACTCGCAAAAAGAAGAAATCCTGAGCAAAGCCGCTCCGCTCCGGATTCCCCGATTTTCGTTCGCGGGTTTTCTTGTTTCCGAAAATACGATTATTTTCCCGCTTTCGCAAGCACCCGGGACGCATGCCGCATGCACTGGCGGGTGCGGGAATCGTCGGCGGGTGGCCGCCGTTTCGCACCCGGGTGCCGTCTGCGCGCTGGCCGCTCCGTCGCATGTCCCCCGTCTGATCCGATAGGATGCCAGTATGAAATCAGCACAAACCGCACGGCATGCATACGAAAACGCTCGCCTGTATTTCGCGCGCTACGAATGCGCACTCGCCTGGCCGCCCGCCATGTGGCTGCGCCCGCGTGGAGTCGAGCTCTGGGGCCGGTACTGCCGCGATTTTTTGCGACCCGGGGTCGGCCGGGAGGGCGGATCGCCGCTCGTGGATCTCTCGATCGTTTTCTACAGCCTGCGGGACGCGGCGCGCGGCGAGCCCCTCTGGCGTCAGTTTCAGATCGCGGCGCTGGCCGGAGTGCTGGCTCGCTGCGACCCGGACCCGTCGCGGCGCTCCGGGTTTTCGAGCGTCCCCGTCTGGACTTCGATTGACAGCGCGTTTTTTAAAAGGGAGGAGGGAGTATGTTACGAGTGATGGTGGTCGAGGACAATGAGAAGCTGCGGCCGGCCCTGGTCGAGGGGCTGAAAGAAGGCGGCGCGGTCGACATCGTCCACAGTTGCACGTCGGGCGAGGCGGCCTTCGAGTTTTGCCTGGGCGGCGAAAAAAACGGCGCCTCTAACGGAACTCCGGGATCGGCGGCTGCAAACGGCGCGAACGCCGAAAGCGACGAGAACGGGCCGGAGTTGCAGGCCATACTCATGGACGTGCAGCTGGCCGGCGGCATGAACGGCATCGAGGCGGCGGTGGCGATTCGTAAAGAATTCCCGCGGATGCCGGTGGTCTTCTATTCAATTCAGGACGACGATGAATACTATCGCCAGTTCCGAAACTCGGGCATCTTGAGTCACTACGCGTACGTGCGAAAGTCGAATTATCTGCTGCCGTCCATGATTGTGCCCCTGCTCACGGACGCCGCGGTCGGACGTTCGTTCATCGATCCGGAAATCGAGTCGCGGGTTCAGGAAGTCTCGCACCAGGACGCGCGTTCGCCGCTCGAATTGCTCGAACCCAACGAACGGAAAACCGCGGTCATGCTCGCAGCGGGTCTCAGCAACCGGCAGATCGCCGACCGCATGGGCTTTCGCGATAAACGCAGCGTCGCCCGCATCAACGGACAGATCTACGCCGCGTGGGGCCTCAATGAAAACTCCGACGACGAAAAGGTCGCTCGCACCCGGGCCGCGATGATCGTAATCCAGGGCCGCTTGATCCAGTGGGACGACGACGGCACCGCGCATGTACAGGACGCGCAGGGGGATTGGACCGAGTGGAGTCCGTAGTCTTCGAACTTGTTCCGGAGCCCGTCTGGGCGTTATTTCAATTTATCCGGCCGGCGCTGGCTTTATTTAACATGTTATTGTTATTCTGGCTGGGGCTGACCGTCATTTTGCAGGTGGAGCGCCGGCGCAGCAGCGTATGGTTTGCCAGTTTCAGCCTTTTGATGGCCGCCGCTTTTTTCGGCGCCTATACCATCGAAATGGGCGGCGGGCCGGGGCTCTTCTTTCTGGAAGCTCTCTGGATTCCGGCGCTGGTGCTGCTGCATATTTTGCCCCTGTGCTGGCATATCGTCGTGCTGTACTTTACCGGCCAGTTCGACCGCCGCGAAGGGCCGGTGCTCGGAGAGCGCCCCGGCCGCTCCTTCTTTCGCCGTTGGCCCCGGGGGGTATTGCCGTACGTCGTGCTGCTATTATTTTTCGCGACGCCGGTCGCGCTGATTCAGTCGGCGGAAATCCCGGAGGCGCGCGATTTCGCCCGGGGCATGGTCGCCTTTGACGCTTCGCCGCGGGCTTATGCGGTCTTTCTGGGGCTCTTTTGTGCGTACATCCTCCTCGCCGCCGTGGGTTCCCTGGTGACTCTGACCCGGCATCGCATGACTTCGGGTTCTCTGCGTCAGACCGGGCGGCTCCGGGCGCGCTCTTCGTTTCTGGGCGCCGGGCTGGCGCTGGCGGCGGTGAGCGTGGTGGTGACCGCGCTCTGCGCTTATATCGTCGCGCGCTGGGCTGTATCCGGGGACGTCGGCCGCGCCGAAGTGCTTGCGCTCTTTCGTTTCGATTCTCCGTTGTCGCTCTTAATCGCCGTGGCGATTATCTTTACCGGTCGCGCGACGATCTATTACGAACTATTTTCCGGCGCCTTGCCCCGGCGCGGATTGTTTTTGCAATGGCACCTGGCGGTAAGTTTTGCGCTGGCCGCGGGGGTCTTCTTCGCTCTGGTGCGCTGGTTCTTCGGCACCGGGGGCTTTACGATTCTCGGAACCTCGACCATGGCCATGCTGGTTTTCGTTTTAATGGGCCGCAGCCAGAATCGCGAGCGGATTCTCTATCTGTCGTTTATGCGGCCTTTTCTGGGCAGCCAGAATCTATATGAAACCGTCGTGCAAAATGACGAGAGTCCGGTCGCGCCGCCGGTGCCTTTCGCGGCCCTGTGTCGCGACGTGTTGGGCGTTTCGCGGGCGTATCTGTATCCCATCGGCGAAGCGCGGCCTTTCATCGAATCGCCTTTGATTTATCCGGAAGTACTGGCGGACCGTCCCGCGGATCCGGAAGCTCTCGAACGCATCCACTTCGAGCCGCACAAACGCTTTCATCCGCTCGAGCCCGAACACTACGGCGGCGCGTTGCTGGCGATTCCGTTGTGGTCACGGCGCGGAGTGGCGGGCGTTCTTTTATTGGGCGAGCAGATCGGCGGCGGCCTTTATACTCAGGAAGAAGTCGAAATCGGCCAGGCCGCCGGCGAACGGATCATCGATACGCTTGCTGTCGCGCGCATCTCGCGCATTATGCTCTCGCTCCAGCGCGATCGCATTATCGAAGGCCGCCTGGGCGACGATCGCGCCCGACGCATTCTGCACGACGATGTCCTGCCTGAAATTCATACGCTGTTGCTTTCGCTTTCGGGGCCAAATCGCCGCGACTTGCCCGACAAAGGCGAAGCTGACAGTGATGTACTGGAACGATTGAAAAACGTGCACGTGACCCTTGCCAGGTTGCTGCGCGAGATGCCGATTACGACGCATCCCGACGTGGTGCGTCTGGGGCTTTCCGAAGCGTTGAGACACGCGGCCGAACGCGAAGGCGGTTTCGATCGCATCGTCTGGGAAAGCGACGCCCACGCGGAACGTTTCGTGAGCCGGCTGCCGGCCCAGGTTCAGGAGACGATCTTTTACGCGGCTCGCGAAATGTTGCGCAACTCGGCCCGCCACGCGCGGGTTCCCGGAGCCGATCTGGATTTACGATTTTATATGCGGCTGACTGAAGTCGGGTTGCATATGGTTATCGAAGACAATGGCGGCGGCATTCGCGAGAACGCGGGAACCCAGGGCACGGGCCAGGGTTTGTCTCTGCACGGCGCATTGCTGGCTGTCGTCGGCGGTTCGCTGTCGATGGAGACGCTGCCAGGCCGCTATACCCGGGCGCACATTCGCGTGCGGGCCGGAGCCGACGTTCGAGCGGCAAGCCCCGCCGTACCCGCTCCGTCGCGGGCATGAGCCCGATTCGGAGAAACTTCTTTACTCGTGCCGCGGCGTAAGCATAACTGCGCTGACGCTGGGTGTGGTTGTGAGTACAACCTGAGACCGCGTTCCGTCGGAGCTTTTTGAATTATTTGAAAATCGTTTGGTAGCCAGTTCTTGCGCTATCATCGCAGAATTTCAAATCTCATCAGCCACGGTGAACGCGGGAGCCCTTGAACCTGATCCGGAAAAACCGGCGGAGGGAAGCGTGGCCGGATAGCCGGTGCAAGATCGCTCGCTCATTCGTTCGATCCTGCCTGGCGCCCCGTGGCGCCTTCCCGTTCCTGTCGGTGCTTTTGGCTTCAGGACAGCGATCCAATCGGGAGCAATCACATGGCAGACTTATCAACTTCAAACGGGAAGCATTCGGCAGATACTTCAGCGGCGGACTGGCATTCGCAAATCACCCGCGGTCCGTTGCCCGCCTCGCGCAAGATCTACGTTCCGGGAGAATTACATTCTTCCGTGCGCGTACCCATGCGCGAAATATCGCAGACTCCCACCCGGGATCAGGCGTCGGGAGCCCAAATCGAAAATCCGGCGATTACCGTTTACGATACAAGCGGCCCGTATTCCGATTCCGACGCCGAAATCGATATTCGTCGCGGCCTGACGCCCGTACGCGAAGCCTGGATTCGTGAGCGCGGCGATGTGCGCGAGCTGGACGGCCTGACTTCGCTCTACGGCCGCGAACGCGAGGCGGATCCCAAAAAGTCCGCGATTCGTTTTGAGCGCAAGCGGGCGCCGCTGGTCGCCCGCAGCCACAGCCGCGTGACGCAGATGCACTACGCCCGGCGCGGGGAAATCACCCCCGAAATGGAATACATCGCCATTCGCGAAAACCAGCGCATTGAATCCGTGCTGGAGTCATTGTGCGAACAACACGCCGGCCAGGCTTTCGGCGCGCGTATCCCGGCGAAAGTCACGCCGGAGTTCGTGCGCGACGAAGTGGCCCGCGGTCGCGCGATCATTCCCGCGAATATCAATCATCCCGAGCTGGAGCCGATGATCATCGGCCGCAATTTTCTCGTGAAGATCAACGCGAATATCGGCAACTCGGCGGTTACGTCTTCGATCGCCGAAGAAGTCGAAAAGATGGTCTGGTCCATTCGCTGGGGCGCGGACACGGTCATGGACCTGAGCACCGGCGATAATATTCACGAAACCCGCGAGTGGATTTTGCGTAACAGTCCGGTGCCGATCGGCACGGTTCCGATCTACCAGGCTTTAGAGAAAGTCGGCGGCAAAGCGGAAGAGCTCACCTGGGATATCTTTCGCGATACTCTGATCGAGCAGGCCGAACAGGGCGTGGACTATTTCACCATTCACGCGGGCGTGCTCTTGCGCTATATCCCGATGACCGCGAAGCGGGTGACGGGTATCGTCAGCCGCGGCGGTTCGATTATGGCGAAGTGGTGTCTCGCGCATCACGAAGAGAGTTTCCTGTATACCAACTGGGACGAGATCTGCGAGATTATGGCCGCCTACGATATTTCGTTTTCAATCGGCGACGGCTTGCGGCCCGGCAGCATCGCCGACGCGAACGACGAGGCGCAATTCGCAGAACTGAAAACTCAGGGCGAACTCACGAAGCGCGCCTGGGAATTCGACGTCCAGGTCATGAACGAAGGGCCGGGTCACGTGCCCATGCACATGATCAAAGACAATATGGAAAAGCAGCTGGAGTGGTGCGACGAAGCCCCGTTTTATACGCTGGGGCCCCTCACGACCGACATCGCTCCCGGCTACGATCATATCACTTCCGGCATCGGCGCGGCGATGATCGGCTGGTTCGGTTGCGCCATGCTCTGCTACGTTACGCCCAAAGAACATTTAGGACTGCCCAACCGCGACGACGTGAAGACGGGCGTGGTGACCTATAAGATCGCCGCCCACGCAGCGGATCTGGCGAAGGGGCATCCCGGCGCGCAGATTCGAGATAACGCCTTGAGCGCCGCGCGATTCGAATTCCGTTGGGAAGATCAATTTAATCTGAGCCTCGACCCGGAAAAGGCGAAAGAATTTCACGACGAGACTCTGCCCGCGGAAGGCGCGAAGCTCGCGCATTTCTGTTCGATGTGCGGCCCGAAATTCTGCAGTATGGAAATCACCCGGCAGATTCGCGACGAATTCGGCGAGAAATCGAAAGAGTTCGTGGCCGGCGGCGGCGAAATCTATCGGTGAAAATCCGCGATCGCATCAATCTGGGCTTCGTAACCCTCGTCGTCATGGTCCTGGTGACGGGGGTCGCCGGCCAGTACGCGATCGATCGTAACGTCGAGCGCTTTGAGGCGATCGCGGATCGTCTGGCTCCCGGCCTCCGGGAACTGGGCGAGGTCGAAGGCGAAATCCACCGGATCATTTCCGAGTCGGTGAGTATCGCGTTGCTGTACAATGTGGACTCTGACGGTGTCCTGACCCGGGAAATCGCGGATGATGTCGCCGAGGAAGCCTCCGAACTGCAAGAAGCCTGGAACGAGCTCGAAGAACGGGTGAACAGAGTCGGCGCTCCCGGATCTATGCCGCTCTTCCCGGAGGAGGAACGTCGGTTGCGGGCGGAACTCGCCGAGCTGCATGTTGCCTCCAATGAACTAATCCAGATTGCGCAGTCCGGAAACGCCAGGCGCGACGCCGGCGAACTGGCGGAACTCAAGGAGCGCATGGAAGATCTGGAAGGCAGTCTGGAGCGCTTGCTGCGGGAGGCCGCGAGCCGGCAGAGCGGGATCCTCGAAGAAGAACGCCGCGCGGCGCGCAGCTTCGCGAATTGGACGGCGCTGTTCAATCTGGCCGTGGCGGGAGTTTCGCTGGGATTCGTCGTGTACTTCGCGGTGCTCTTGAATCGCAAGATTACTCTGCCGCTCGCGCGAATCCAGGCGGCGACGCGCCACGGCGGGGCGGGCGCGAGCGATCTGTTAAATATCGAGGCGCTGCCGGAGTCCGCCGGCGACGAAATCGGCGAATTGAGCGACGCGCTACGCGAAATGAATCGCCGCCTGCGCGACTCCACCGTTTCGCGCGACTACATTAACGCGATTCTGGAATCGATGAGCGATATGCTGTTCGTACTGGATGGCGAGTGGCGCGTCGTTACGGTCAATCGAGCTCTGTGTACGACGCTGGGCAAAAGCGAAGAGGAACTGATCGGGCTTTCTTTCCTGAATGGGTCGATTGCCGAAGATTCCTTCGATGCGTTCGATGCGTTCGATGCGTTCGGGGCTGGTCCGGCATCCGGCGCAGAGCAATCTGAAGACTCCAGGGGTTCCGGGCCGATCAGCGCTGCATTACTGGAAGCATCCGAATCGTCTGCGCAGGGAGAGCGCCTGCCGGTAACGCGTCGCATTCAGCTGATTTCCGCTGGCGGCGAACGGGTGCCGGTGGCCTTCGCCGCCGCGGCGCTGCGGGCCGGGCGGACCGGCGGCATGGTATGCGTCGCCCGCGACATACGTGAGGATCTGGCGCGCGAAGCCGAGTTGACCGAAGCACGCGAACGCGCCGAGGCGGGGAGTCGGTCGAAAAGCGAATTCCTGATGAATCTCAGTCACGAGATTCGCACTCCGTTGCACTCGGTGGTGGGACTCGCCGCGCTGCTGGAAGAAACCGTGCTGGACTCAGAACAGAGTGAACATGTGCGCAGTCTGGCCACGGCGTCCAACGCGCTCCTGCATCTGATCAACAATTTTCTGGACCTCTCGCGCGTCGAATCGGGTCGCGTGGAACCGCATCCTGTGCTGGTCCAGCCGCGCGAGTTGGTGGAGAACCTGCACGGGATTTATAAACCCCAGGCGGTTGCCGGAGGACTCGCATTGAATACAAGCGTCGACGCGGATGTGCCGCGCCGCGTACTTGTGGATGTGGATTTACTCAATCAGATTCTCGGGAATCTCATCGGCAACGCCATTAAATTTACCTCGCAGGGATCCGTCGATCTGAGCGTGAGCGTCGAGGCATCCGCGCCGGGGCAGGAAATCCAAAACGAATTGCCGCCTCACGCGATGCAGATGCGCTTCGTCATTCAGGATTCCGGTCCCGGGGTTCCCGCCGAAAAGCGCGAGCTGATCTTCGAAGCCTTTGAGCAGGCTGACAATTCCATTACCCGTAAATTCGGCGGAACGGGGCTCGGCCTGGCGATCTCAAAGCGACTGACTTCGATTCTGGGCGGAAGCATCGCACTCGATTCACCGCCGCCCACGAATTCGAGCCAGGACGGGGGCGCGCGCTTTGTTGTCAGTATTCCCGTTGAGCCGATCAGCGAAGCGGCCGCGGGGGCGCGGAGCAGCGTGTCGCCTACCGGCGGGGCGTTTCAGCGGGAGGCGGCGTCGACCGCCCCGGCGATAGGCGACGTTCGCGTGCTGCTGGTCGAAGATAACGAAAACAATCAGATGCTGGTGCGCGCCTTTTTGAAGCGCACCGCGGCGCGTCTGGAAATCGCCACGGACGGCCGGGCGGCGATGGATCTACTCGAACCCCTTTTTGCAAACGGCAGTTCGGCCAATGGCGACGGCGCGCGTGGGCTGCCCTATGATCTGATTTTGATGGATATGCAGATGCCGGTGATGGACGGCTATACGACGACTCGTGCGATTCGGGAGCGCGAAGAGCGGGCCGGTTTCAAACGCGTACCCATCGTGGCTTTGACCGCGCACGCCCTCGACGACGCCCGCGCTCAGAGCTTCGCCTGCGGCTGCGACGAGCACGTCGTAAAACCGATCGGAAAGCAGGCTCTGCTGGAACTGATCGCGCGCTTCGCGCTCAGCCCGCGGGAATGACCAGCAGGCAACCCTGGAGCACGTCCGCGTCGCGGGTGGAAAGCAAGCAGCCCAGGTCTTCCGGTTTGAATTTCGCGAGACAGCGGGCCGCGAACGAATTGCGGGCCTCGGCGGATTGCCAGTATTCCGTCAGCCGCGCCCGGTCGGGTCGCTCTTGAAAGCTTTTCGTATTCGAAATGATTCCGTAAATATGATTATAAGCTCGCGAGCAATTCGCCGCGTTCACGGCGAAGCGGCCCGAGGGCATCGTCTCCGGTCGGCCGCTCTGACCGCTTTCGCTCTTATTGGAAAGGTCTTCGAAGTACGCTTCCTGCGATTCTGGCTCTGAGCGGTCATCGCCGGCCGCGTCGCCGGGCTTTTCGGCATTCGTCGCGTCGCCGTTTTCGTTCTCGAATTTTCGCCGGCACGCAAGCAGTCCCGCTAAATCGTCGGCGGCGAGCTGGCATTCGAAGCTTTCCCGGCTGACGCGCTCGCGGCAGTGCCGGATTTCCGCCTGACGCGTGGCCGGGTTTTCGAGAACGCCGGCGTTCAGCTGGACGGATGAATAGAGCGGATTGTCCGGATCGCTCTGAATAATCTTGAGCTGGTGACTGTAGAGTTGGTCGCACTCCGCCTCGTTGAGTCCGCTCGAATCCGGCGACCGTTGCGCGAGCGGCGATTCGTTTTCCGCGCGCAGCGACGGCGCATCAGCGGTGTGGAATGCGAAGGCGAGCGCGCTTACGGCGGCGATCGCCAGCGCCCGCCGAACGCGACGCGTTCGCGGCAGGTATACAGACACGGATAGAAACAGAAATTTGCAATTCACGGCAGCTACAGGCTATATCGCTTGACGGGGTGCTTTTCGCAAGACTTCTGCGTCCTACGATGGCAAAAAAGTCGGCCCAAAAATCTACGAAAAAATCCACGAAAAAGTCTGCGAAGAAAACTGCTGCAAATAGCGCCCCGAAGGACTCGAAAAAAACCGCCCGGAGTATCGCAAAAAAGACCGCGAAAAAAACTATAAAAAAGACGGCGGGAATGTCCGCTTCTGTAGCGCCGGGTCGCGCTTCGGGCAAAGCCGCGTCCGGCCGGGATTTCCCACGCGATTTCTTGTGGGGCACCGCGACCGCCGCGACTCAAGTAGACGGCGGCGATACGGCCAGCGACTGGTCGCATTTCTGCCGGCAGTCCGGCCGCATTCTGGACGGCAGTTCCAGCGACGGCGCCTGCGATCACTGGAACCGCTACGAGAGCGATTTCGCTTTGATGAAAAGCATGGGCCTGAACGCGCATCGTTTCGGCGTGGACTGGTCGCGCTTTCAGCCGGAACCCGGCGGCCCATTTGACACGGCCGCTCTCGATCATTTACGGGCCCGACTGCACAGCCTCAAACGTAAGAAGATACACCCGCTGCTGACGCTGCATCACTTCGCCGTGCCGCAGTGGTGGTTGGAAAAAGGCGGTTTCGTCAACGAAGCCAATCTCGGAGAGTTTTACGCTTTCGCGCGCTTTATCGTCGAAGGCGTCGGCGATCTGGTCGAAGACTATATCACCTTCAACGAGCCGAATATCTATGCCTTGATGGCTTATCTGATGGGACAGTGGCCCCCGGCTCGCAGCGGCATCGGCGGTTACGTCGATCATATAAAGGTTCAGCGCAGTATGGTGCTCGCGCACTTTACCCTCTACGATATGATTCGCGAAATCCACGGCCGCAAGAATTTCAAGACGCCGCGCATTTCCATTTCGAAACACATGCGCATCATGGATCCTCGCGATCCTGAAAGCCGGCTCGACGTCGACCGGGCCAACCAGGCGGACTATCGCCTGAATCGACTGGTGCCCGACGCGATTCACAGCGGTCGTTTGCTCGCGCCCCTCGGCTCCGGCGAACAGGTCCACGATCCGGAAGCCTGGGATTTTTACGGGCTCAATTATTATACACGCGATATCGTCAGCTTCGCGCTGTTCAAACCGCACATGCTGTTCATCAACACCGAGACCCGGCCCGGCTGCGAAACGAACGATCTGGGCTGGGAATTGTATCCGGAAGGTCTTGAGCGCCTGCTGATGGACGTCCACCAGCGTTACGGTCTGCCCGTGCAGATTACCGAGAACGGCACGGCCGACGCCGCCGACGCTTTTCGCGGCCGCTATCTGCTGGACCATCTCGCCGCGGTCAAACGAGCGATGGCGGCGGGGGTCGACGTGCAGGCGTATTATCACTGGTCGTTCATGGACAATTTCGAATGGTCGGAGGGCTATACCGCCCGTTTCGGACTGGTCGGGGTGGATTACGTCACCCAGGAACGGAGCCTGCGGCCGTCCGGGAAGTTGTACGGCGACATTGCGCGTACGGGCAAATTGCCCGCGGGCTGAAGCCGGGCGCGCCGTATCCTCGTATCCCGCTGAATCGCGCCGTCCGGGCTGCGCGGGTCTAAAATTTCGAGCGCCGGGGTTCTTTTTTCGTCGATATAGTATTACGATGAGTTGTCCCGCCGAAGCGATCGTCATGAACTACAGCCTGGGGCGGGCCGTATCCCCCGAGGACCGCGCTCATATCGCCCGCTGCAAGAAATGCCGCAAGACTCTGGCGCGTCTGGAAAGCGGCGCGCTCGCGGAGGGCCTGCAGATGCAGGGGCAGGCCTCGACTTTCGGCCTGGGGCGCTCCGCCGCCGCTGATCCTAATGACGGAGACGCCGCGACCGGGACCGCACCGAGCGCCGGCCTCCATTCCGGCTGGTAAGATCTGACCGGGCCGTCCGCCCGACCGCTTCACTGATGATTCCGGGGTTTTTTTAAAGCTGGTTGCCCCCCAGCCGACCCGGAGCAAATATGTTCTTCTGAGGAGCCTGCTGGATGCATCATCTGGAAAATCGATCTGCTATTATTCTCTCCGCCCTGACGGTCCTGATTCTGGGCCTGTTCGGAAGCGCACTCGTCGCCCAGTCTGCGGACGAACCCCTCGAGCCGCTGGTTGTGGGCGCCGATCCCACCGGTAATACCGCCGCTTCGGCGGAGGCCAAAAGCGCGACTGTAGGCGGCATGGAAGTGCACAGCCTGCCTCCCGGAAAATCGCTCGTTCTGCGCTTCGATAATATGGACGACCTGTCGGGATTTCAAACGCTCTTCTTTAAGTTCGACGGCGAAGAGTATCGCCGCATTCCCGAAGAAGTCGTGCGCCTGCGCAGCGACGGCATCTATCGCTTCAGCTACTACGGTGTCGATAAAGCCGGGAACAAGAACACGGCCCGCACCCGCCAGCTGATGATTGACAGCACCGCACCGACCGTGAAAAGCACCGTCGTGAATTCGAAAGTGACCCGCAACGGGGCCGTCGGCAAAGACGCGAAGCTTTCTCTGAGCGCCAAAGACAGCGGCACGGGCGTGAAGTCGATTCTGTGGCGTCCGGGCCGCGACGGCGAGTGGCAGGAATACACGGCGCCGATCGCGCTGGCGGAATTGACCGGCGACGGTCAGCGGGTGATCGAATACAAGGCCATCGATCGTATCGAAAACGAAACCGTTTCGAATATCTTCAGCTATACCATCGACACCACCGCGCCGGCGATTCCCGTGATTCTCCCGGAACAGAAAGAGGGCGACGAGCCGATTCTGGTCCGCCGCGACAGCCTGGAAGTGCCGCCGCTGGAAGAAGGCTCCACGCTGGAATACAAGCTCGACGACGGCAGCTACGCGCCGCTCAAGCCGGGCCAGAAGATCCCTCTGCCGGAATCCGGCGAACACGATCTGACTCTGCGGGTGACCGACGAACTCGGCAACGTTCGTGAAACCACCTATCGCATTAAGGTGGATATCACGCCTCCGGTAACGACGATTCGCGCCGAAGAATAAGCGCGCAGCTTCGCTGTAAAATCGGCGCTCGATTTTCGCCGCGGGAATATTGAAACGATGTTCCCGTTCGCGAAACTGAATTCAGCGGCGATGCGACGGCCCGCGAAGTGAACGAAGGCGTTCGCGGCGCGGGCCGACTGTTTTAATGAGGCGGGATTTAATTGCATGTCTTTGATTATTAGCGATCTGAAACGGCGGGGGGCGATCTTATGAGCGCGAAGCAGCCCGCCAGTTATCGCGAAGCCGGCGTCGATACACACGCGGGCCGGGCTTTCGTGCAGCGTATCGCCTCGGCGGTCGAAAGCACCCACGGTCCGAAGGTTTTAAAAGACGCGTCCGGTTTCGGCGGTCTGTTTTCCGCGGCATTTCTGAAAGACTACGAAGACCCGGTGCTGGTCAGCTCGACCGATGGAGTCGGCACCAAGCTGCATCTCGCGCATCTCTTCGATCGCCACGAAACCATCGGTCAGGATCTGGTCGCGATGTGCGTGAACGATCTGCTGGCGACCGGGGCCCGGCCGCTGTTTTTCATGGACTATATCGCCTGCGGAAAGCTGAACCCGGATCGCATGACGACCATCGTCGAGTCGATCAGCGGGGGTTGCCGGGAAGCCGGAGCCGCGCTGATCGGCGGCGAAACCGCGGAACACCCCGATACCATGAAACCCGGCGAGTACGATCTGGGCGGCTTCACGGTGGGGGTGGTCGAACGCGCGCGCATCTTTCAGCCGGACAGCGTTTCGGCGGGCGATGTACTCATCGGCCTCCCGTCTTCGGGCGTGCATTCGAACGGAATGTCTCTGGTGCGCCGCCTCTATCTGCCGAACGGTCTGGAATTGCCGGAATCTCAGGCCGATCGCGAGTTCTTGCTGAACCAGGTATTGCTGCGTCCCACCGTCATTTACGAAAAGATTCTGCGGCCGATTCTGGAACACGAGAATCCCGGCTTTCGAGACGGCATCCGCGCTATGGCGCATATCACCGGCGGCGGCTTTTATGAGAATATTCCGCGGATCATTCCGGATCATCTGATTGCGCGGATCGAGCGTGGCAGCTGGAGCGTTCCGGAGGTCTTTGAGCGCATCCAGGCGCACGGCGCTTTGCCCGAAAAAGAAATGTACTCCGTGTTTAATATGGGCGTCGGGCTGCTACTCGCGGTCGCCCCGCAGCAGGCGGAGGCCGTGCTTGCGGAGCTGAAAAAATCTTTCAGCGAGTGGAACGCGGTTCAGGACGAGTTCCGTCGGGTCGCATCCCCCGCGCAGCCTGCGATCATCGGCGTTGTTCAAGAGCGCGGCGACGGACAGGCGGACGGGGAAGAGCGCGAAGAGATCCTGCTGCAATAATTAGTAAGTATTGCGGACGACCCGAATGCACGCGGCAGCGCGCGCGTTGTCCGGTCTAAAATTCTACGATGAACGACTCCGATCAGGACTATAATCTGAAAGGCAAAAGCCTTTCCGAACTGGAGCAGCTCTTTTCTGCGCTGGGGCAGCCGAAGTTTCGCGCGAAGCAGGCCTTTCGGCGGGTAAACCTGCATCTGGCCACGAGTCTCGACGACTTCAGTGAATTCCCGAAAAGCCTGCGCGAAGAGCTCGCCGCTCATAACGCCATGCCGGCCATGCCCGTGCGCCATCGTAGCGCGGAAAAACGTCGCGGCGATCGCGAGGAGGCTACCGCCGGTCCGACCGAGAAATTCATGTTCGACGTCGGCCAGGACCTGCGGCGCGGGAAAAGCGAGAGCGCGAAGAATCAGAAAAGCATTGAAGCGGTGTGGATCGTTTCGCAGAAGCGACGCACGATCTGTATTTCCTCCCAGGTGGGTTGTACTTTGAACTGTTCATTTTGCGCGACGGGCACGCTGCAGTTCCTGGGCAATCTACCGACCTGGCAAATCGTCGAGCAGGTATACGAATTGATTCGCGTGCGCGGCGAACGCTGTACGAATGTGGTCTTCATGGGCATGGGCGAACCCTTTCATAATTACGAAAACGTGATCAAGGCCGCCCGTATCCTGCATCACCCCGACGGGCTGAATATCGGCGCGCGACATATTACGATCAGCACGGCGGGCGTGATTCCGTCGATCGAACGTTTTATTACAAATCGCGAGCCGTTCAATCTGGCCATTTCGCTCAATCATTCCGATCCCGTCGGGCGCGGTGAAATCATGGACGTGGATAAAAAATATCCGCTGGATAAACTGCTGATCGCGGCGCGGGCCTATACCCGCGCCATGGATCGCCGCATTACTTTCGAATACGTGATGATTCCCGGCGTGAATATGGACGAGGAACATCTGCGCCGGCTGATAAAAATAGGACGCTCGGTGCGCTGTAAGATCAATCTGATCCCGTTGAATACCACGCTCCAGGGCTGGCGCCGGCCTTCCGCTCAGGAAGCGGAGAAATTTCAGGCCGGCCTGCTCGACGCGGGCCTCTGGGTTTTCAATCGCGGCAGCCCCGGCAAAGACGTGAGCGGCGCTTGCGGTATGCTCGCTCTCGAAATGGTGGGAGGCGCGGCAAAAGGCTGAGCCTGATTCGCCTTCGCCTCGCCGGCGCGACCCGCGGGCTTACAAAAACCCCGTACGAACGACTAACGATAATGATCAAAAAGCAATGCTTCGCGGGCCGGAACGCGGCCACACAGAAGCTCAGGAAAGACTAAATGACCTATACAATAAAAAAATCAGGCAAATTCGCGGCGGCCATTCTGGCGGCCGTGGCGCTCGCTTTCGTATTCCAGGCCTGCTCGCCCACGTCGTACAAAACGCAGCGCAATCTCGCGGTCAACGTCGCCGATTCGCACGAAGCGAACCTGGCTCTGGCGGAGAAGATCCTTACGGATCTGGATTTAGACGAAGTCCGCAAGTCGATTATCGCGGAGTTCCCCGACGTGACCGCGGAGCATCTGGAAAATTTCGGAATGAAAACAAACGTGCTTACGATCGGCGATCAGCCCAGCGTAATGATCGAATCCAGCCTGGCTTTTACCGACACTTCGCTCCCCGCGAACGAGGTTATGGATTTCGTTCAGGCGATGCTTGAGGAAAAACTCCAGCAGGGTCTTTGACCCTGCAGAGCTATTGCGCTCCGTAACGTTTCGTTTTCGTTTTTCGACGCGAATCGAATTTCCAGAGCAGAAACACGCCCACCGGAATCAGCGCCAGATAAAACCAGTAGCGCGAAAGCCAGTCCGGCGTTTGGTTCGCGGGCTCGGTTTCGCTGTTGTCATTCTGAAACCAGCGTTCGGGCGAATCCAGAGCGTAGACCGATACGAATTTTTCAAACCAGGCGAAGACGCTGTTGAGGCCGCCGCGTTCGTCGGTCCAGATATCGTCTTCTAAGTATTCGTTCATGCTGACGAAGGCGACCGCGTCGCCGGGCGAAAAATCGGAACCTGCTCTTCCGTCCTGAAAGCGAACCCGCTGCGCGAGCGAACGCAGGATCGGTAGCGCGGCGGGGAAGGCGTCGGCTTCCATGACCGCGGTCGCGCGCAGGCATCCGTCCCGGCCGGAATAGGTCCGCACATACTCGACGATCTGCACTTCGCCTTCGCGATAAACGGCGGCCCATTCCGCTCCGTCGCCCGCTATAAAGCGCGGTTGGATTTTCCAGCCCACGAAAGCGAGCCACTCGTCGCCGCCGGGCGCACGAAATTCGTTCGCATAACCGAAGTCAATTTCGTAGGATCGCTGAATCAACGCCGCGTTCAGCTGGTCTTCGCCCTCGCGTTCGAAATAACCCCATTCGTCGTAGCTGAAGAGTAATTGCCAGCGGGCGTCCGGTTTCGCGAGCTGCACCAGGCCGTATTCAAGCGCGAAATCGTCTTTGCGATAGAAGCGCTGCTCGCCCAGCGCGCGATAGGCGTCGTCTTCTCCCGCGAAGCGAAACTGCTCCGGCAGCGCCAGCGTCGCCCATTCACCGATCGCCGCTTCGGCGGGTCCCTGGATCCAGGCAATCGATTCTGAGTCTGAGCCGCCGTTTTCCGAATCGGAATCCTCGCTGCTGGAATCGACATCACCGGGCGCCTCTTTCAGAGAATCGATTGCAGCGGCGGCGTCTTCATCGCCCGGCCATTCGCCTTCGTAAACTGAGTCCTGAGCGATCAGAGGCGCGCCGGAGCAGAGCAAGATGATCGCCAGAGTGCATTTTGCGATGATTGCGCGCGTGTTTCTCACTGGAATCTTCGGGTCGTGGCCAGGAGGCGCAGGTTTCGCCGATTCTATCATATCAGGTCCCTGTGACATGTTTTGCTTGCCGTGCAGAAATTTTTCTGTTATCATCGCCGATCGCAGCACGCGTCGCCGCCGTTGTACCGATTGTTCCAATCAGCACTAGCCCACCGCCAATAACCACCCACAGGGGGCGGGGAGCTGTGTACTTTTTCAAGTGGGGCAGGGCGCGCGTGGGCCCCGCAGATTGGTCGCGGGTAAGGCTCAGCGACGAAAGATTCGGTCGATGAGATCCAGAAACCAGGCCATGACGCGCCAGAGCCAGCCCTCACGGCTGTAGCGCTCCATGAGCTGATCCGCTTTCTCCAGTTCGTCGGGCGTGAAATCGCGGCGAGTGATATTTTCGTCCGCTTCGATGATCAGGCGATCGCGTTTGTCCTGGACGTCGACCAGCCTGGTTTCGATGGAATCCCAGCCAAGAGCCTTCGCGGATTCCAGACGGCGATAGCCGGCGACGAGAATATTATTCGTATCGACCAGGATGGGCTGGAGCAAGCCGAGCCGGCGCATGGAATCCTTCAGTTCCGAAAGATCGCCGGGATCCCTGCGGATCCGGTTGCCCACGCGAATTTCGCTGATATTAAGTTTCATATTCCGGCGCGGCGACTCGTTCGTTATTTACGCTGATCGAAACCGGTGTACTCTCTTTCGACGTAGCCGTTGTAAACCTGGCGCGGACGGCCGATGCGCGAACCCGCTTCGATCATTTCTTTCCACTGCGCGATCCAGCCGGGCATGCGTCCCAGAGCGAACATTACCGTGAACATTTCGGTCGGTATTCCAATGGCCCGGTAAATGATTCCGGAGTAGAAGTCGACGTTCGGATAGAGCTTGCGTTCGACGAAATAGTCGTCGTTCAGTGCGGCTGCTTCCAGTTCTTTTGCGATGTCGAGCAGAGGATCGGAAATGCCCATCTTTTCGAGCAGATCGTCGCAGGCCTTCTTGATGATACGAGCGCGCGGATCGAAGTTCTTATAAACGCGGTGTCCGAATCCCATCAGACGAAACGTGGAGTTTTTGTCCTTCGCGAGACCCACGTACTTCGCGACGTCTCCGCCGCCGTCGTTGTGAATGCGTTCGAGCATTTCGATCACAGCCTGATTCGCGCCGCCGTGCAGCGGTCCCCACAGAGCGCAGACTCCGCTCGCGATCGTCGCGTACAGGTTCGCGCGGCTGGAACCCACCAGGCGCACGGTCGAGGCGGAACAGTTCTGTTCGTGGTCGGCGTGCAGGATCAAGAGCACGTCGAGGGCCTTCTCGACGACCGGATCGATCTCATAGTTCGTGGCCGGCACCGAGAACATCATGTTCAGAAAATTGGATACGTAGCTGAGAGAGTTGCGAGGATATACGAAGGGCTGGCCGACCGACTTTTTATAGGAGTAGGCGGCGATGGTGGGCGTCTTCGCGAGCAGGCGCTGCATAGAAATTTCGCGATGCTTCGGATTCAGCGGGTCGGAGGAATCCGTATAATAACCCGACATCGATACGATCATCGAAGAGAGGATCGCCATGGGATGCGAATCCTTCGGAAAGCCGTCGAAGAGGCGCTTGAGATCCTCGTGGATCATCGTGTGCATTGTAATATCGTAGCTGAATTTTTCGAATTCGTCTTTCGTCGGCAGTTCGCCGTAGATCAGCAGGTAGGCGACTTCTAAGAAGCTCGATTTTTCGGCGAGCTGCTCAATCGGATAGCCGCGGTAGCGCAGAATGCCCTTCTCGCCGTCGAGAAAGGTCACGCCGCTGAGCGTGGCGCCGGTGTTTACGAAACCTTCGTCAATCGTGATCGCGCCGCTGGAGCTGCGGAGTTTGCTGATATCCAGCGCCTTTTCGTTCTCGGTGCCGGTTACGACGGGAATTTCGTATTCCTGTCCGTTGTATGAGAGTTTGGCGGTTTCGCCCATCTACGCCTCCGTATGACCCTTTTGTATTTACAGCATCCCCCGGCGGTGTCAATTCGGGAAATAAATTTTTTATTTCCGGCCGGAATCCGCTCTGAAATTCAATACGCTCGATTTTTTGCTCTTCCTGGTGGTTGTTGGCCTGCTGCGATACACCCTCGGAGCCCGCTGGCCGCGTTCGCGGACCGCGATTCTGCTCGTCGCGTCGCTGGCCTTTTACGGCTATTGGGACTGGCGTATTCTGGGCCTGCTGATTGTGACGGTCGGCGTCAACTATCTCGCCGGCCTGGCGATGGTCCGTGTCCGGCGACGCCGCGGCGAAAGAGAGTCGCCGGCGACATCCGCGGGCGCGGGCTTCGCGGGGAGTAACGTTCCCGACACAGACGGACCGGTGTCATTTCGCGCCGCGCGATATTGGAGCGCGGAGCGTGGCTGGCTCTGGCTGGCGGTCGTCTGGAATCTCGCCTGCCTGGGCGTGTTTAAGTACTATCTATTTGTCCAGGGGCTGTGGGCGCGATTGCTCGCCCGGCACTGGGAGCACGGGCCGGGCTTGCCCGTGCTGGAGATCCTGCTACCGGTCGGCATCAGCTTCTATACGTTTCAGATTACGACCTATATCGTCGATGTTTTTCGCCGCGAAATTCCCGCCGAGCGATCCTTCGCGCGGTTATTATTGTTTACGACCTATTTTCCGCAGCTCGTCGCGGGGCCTATCGAACGCGCGGGGCGTTTGTTACCGCTCTTGCGGCAGCCGCCGGATCCGACGTACGAACAGTTTCGTACGGGATTGATTCTCGCATGCTGGGGCATTTTCAAGAAAGTATTTATCGCCGATAACCTGAGCCCCTTCGTCGATATCGTTCTGATGCCGGACGTGTCGCCGCCGGCGGGCGCGTACTTTTTCGCCGCGTGCGCTTTCGCCGTTCAGATCTACGCCGACTTCTCCGGGTATACCGATGTCGCCCGCGGCGTTTCGCGTATGATGGGCATCGAGCTGACCCTGAATTTTAACTTACCCTTTCTGGCGAGCAACCCGGCGGATTTCTGGCGCAGGTGGCATATAACGCTCGGCGCATTTTTGCGTGATTATGTTTATATACCGCTCGGCGGAAATCGCTTCGGAGTGATATATCAGGCGCGCAACGTACTGCTGGTCTGGACCCTGGGCGGGCTCTGGCACGGAGCCAGCATCGGCTTTCTGGTGTGGGGATTCTATTGCGGCCTGCTGGTCGTCGCGTACGGCGCGTGTGGACCGCTGATCCGAAGGCTGGCGACTCTGCACTGGAGCGTTGCGCGTGCTTTGTTGTACGGGGGGCGAGCTTTTACGTTTTTAAGCTTCGCTTATGGGCTGTTATTATTCCGGGTCGATTCTCCGGAACATCTGTGGCGGGTTCTTGAAAACGCTTTCTGGTTTATGGCTGCCGATTCCGGGCCGGTTGCCTCCGGCGGGGTGTCGGTGGAACTCCTGCTACAGCTGGCGTTTTATGTCTGGCCGCTGGTGTTGATGCAATGGTATCAAAATCGTCGCGGCGAGCTGGAAGTCATCGGCGAATTTCCGCGGCCGCTGCGCTTTGCGGTGTATGCAGTTGGCATTTCGCATTTCGTTTTATTCGGCACCTTTAATTCGGCTGCGTTCTTCTATTTTCAGTTCTAAATTCCCGGTCTACAATCCACACACGCCGTGGCCGGCGAATGCCCCGGCTGCGCCGTAGGCGAGGCCCGCGCGCGAAAAAATTATCGCGGCGGGGATCGCCGGGCTTCTCTCGGTTCCAGCAGATGCTATTCGCTTACCATACACGGGGCCCATACTGACCGAAGCCGATCCGCCCGGTTCGGACACGAAAGAACAAATCCGGGATGCTGACTGCGGCAGGCCCGGGTGCAGCTAATGTCGTTAAATATTACACTCTAACTGTTAGAAGGTTGAGCGATTTCTGTGAGGTGTTTTAATGATATTATTGACTGTCTGCTCCGCGGCTTCGAAGTTCCCGCGAAACAATCTCAGAAATCGTTTCGCAGGACGTGCTGATTCTCGTAAATGTACATCTAAGCCGCCTGGGAATACAGGGCTCTAACCGAGGATGAACTGGGATTTATGAGCCGACACCACTAAAACGCGGACGTTACCACTCATGTCTGCCGGGAAGTTTCCCGGCACATCAAATTCGGCTAACAGATTGGGAAATCGCGCGGCGATTGAACGTTCCACGAGACAATATAGAATACACAGGAGTGAATCATGAAGAAGATAACAGGCTATTTGCTGATATTGACGATGTCAGCAATGTCATTTACAAGTTGCAATAATCAAGATGATGAAATGGCCGAATTGCTGCTTGGACTGGGGCTGGCTCCAGAGTCCATGCAACTGGATCTACGGACGCACGGACTTTCCATAAACGCCAACAGGCAGGTCGGTAACGCCCTGAACGTTCTCGGCAATGTCAGTAGCCTTCTAAGTTTAGCTCTCGGGATCCAGTCAATTGTCCAAATGTTCAGCGGCGGCACCCAAAATGCGCCTGCCACCGTTGAAGATATCCGGGCATTGCTCGACCAACAGACATTGAATCTCGTCACCTGGATAACGAGCGGCGACGTGGCCAATATGTACAGCAACCTCTCCCTGTATGTCCGTCCTGGATGTCTGGTGAATTCCTCGCAGTGCAATTCATCTACATTGAGCAATGCAAATACCGATATAAACATCGTCTTTACGAGTGCCTCGAACGCGTTTAACAAAATCGATACTGCCGACACAGCCATCGGCGCCAAAAAACTTCAGCTCGTACCCACGATGATGGAAGCCGGATCCTTGATGCTCTATGCCCTGCAAGAGAAGGCCCTGATTGATCGAGAGAATGGGGCAAGCGCGAATACAATCAAGGCCAGAGAGGAAAACATCGCGGATCAGGCGCGAGTGGTATTGGAGGCACTCGACAGGGCGGAGGTCCTGCTTCAGAAGTCCTATCGCGATAAATTATCCGGCATTAGCGTTCACTGGTGGAATTGTTTCGTTCATCAGTACTGCTTCGAGGCCAAATTTACGGATGAAAATGGACAAGAGCATAAAACTACCAGGAAGTATATTCAGGCTAATGCGTCGCCGCAAGATCCTGGATTTCAAGTGGCCAATAGAGCAGTAATCGCCACTCTGGAAAACCTCAAGGACAAGATGACCTGGGATTACTATGTCGCGAAGCGCGCAACGGTTTTTGGTAGTGAGTACGAAGAAGTTCGAAGGAGACTGATATTCATTGCCGGCCATAAATACACAGTTAAATTTAAATGGCAGAGTCACGGCCATCCGGATAAAAAGAAATGGTCTTGCGTAAAGGTGAATGAGCCTGCTGATCCTCACACCTGGCACGATAACTTCTTCTGCTCGTCCCGAAACCTGGGGATGCGCTGGACTTATAATGGCACCAATTATCCAAATCATGAGCGAACGCAAATAACCGAAGGCGCCGATCCTCATACCTGGAATGACAACTATATTTCCGTGCCCAAAGAGTTCGGCTTGAAGTTCCAGTGGAAGAGCAACGGTCAGCACAGCGGCATGCAGTGCACCCAATGGCTGGAAGCTGCCGATCCGCATACCTGGCATGACAACTACCTCTGTCATCCGAAGCCATTTATTGGATACAGGACCATGAGGCTGAAATACAGCGGAAATTGCCTGGATGTTTCGGGAGGTAACGGTGCCCAGGCTCCCGCTAATGTGCACCAGTGGAGATGCCTTGGGCCGGAGGGCACAGGCGAGCTGAATCAGAGGTGGCGCCTGGTTTGGGCAGGCGGGGGAAAGTATAAAATTTCTCCGGAATCCAGACCCTCCAATTGCCTGGTTAGCGACGGCTCAGCAGGGAATGGTGCTAATGTCAGTCTTGGGTCTTGCAGTGGAACGAATGCAAATTACAATCTTGTAGATAAAGGAGACGGATTTTATCAAATAAAATCAAGCCCTGTCCACAACAAGTGCGTGGACGGCCAACCTCGCACGCAAGATGGGACTAATTTTCACAACTGGACTTGTAACAACAGTTATGACCAGCAACTGTTTAGTTTTCGTTGATTGTCCGTACTGAATCGGCATATTTCGCGCAATTCGAGAGCAGCGTGTAGCGCCTGGTATGCACGGCTCCCACAGATGCGAACAACGCCCGCCCCACTTTCGGGGCGGGCTTTCTCATGTCTCAACCACGGCTGCTATGCACGCACTCTGAATATCGTTGACGACTCCACTCGCGAATGCCCGGCGGATCGATTTTCGGGGTGCGCCTTGACGAATCCCCCGGCTGCGCCGCAGGCGAGGCCCGTTCCAAAAAATCGGAACTCAAGAACGGCTGCGCGCGTCATGCCCCTATGAAGGGTGAACGCAGTCTCGATCAAAGCGCCGCGACGTACCGGCAACGCCTCCTGCGAATCGGTGTTCTGATTGTGACGCTCGCTTGCGCCTGGATCTGGGTTGCGCGGCAGTTGCGCGACGTGCCGCATAATTTCGCCGTACGCGGAATCGATGTTTCGCATCATCGCGGGCGCATCGACTGGCAGCGGGTTCCGGCCGAGACCTATCGTTTCGCCTATATCAAGGCGACCGAAGGCGGGGACTTTCGCGATCGGCGTTTTTTAGAGAACTGGCGCGGCGCCCGGGCGGTCGGCATCGTACCGGGCGCCTATCATTTTTTTACATTGTGCCGAAGCGGCCGCGATCAAGCACGGAATTTCATTCGCACGGTACCGAATATCCGCGAAGCATTGCCGCCGGCCGTGGATCTGGAGTTTTCGGGCAATTGTAGCGCGCGCCCGTCGCGACGCGCATTTCGCCGCGAACTGACGGTTTTTCTCAGGCGATTGGAGGCCCACTATGACCGCCGTCCGGTTCTGTATCTCACCCGCGACTTCTGGAAAGCGTACGCTCGCGGTCTGGAACTGAACTATCCCATCTGGATGAGCGACGTGCGCGGCCTGCCTGAATACATTCCCTGGATATTCTGGCAACACGACGTTCGCGGATACGTGCCGGGCGTCCCGGGCGAAACCGATCTCAATGTGTATCGCGGATCGGCCGCGAGTTTCGCCATGTTTCTAACTCCCGACGAAGATATAAATTTATACCGGCTCGCGTTGGACTGATATGTTTTGATCTCATCGCGCAGTACAGAATGTCGCAGAACGACCGTTTGCGCCATCCTGTTAGATGGTACGAATTATGCACTCAGCTGCGGTGGTCCCAAACCACTCCATTCCATACTAAATGCAAGCGAGGTGAAACATGGATCTATCCGGCAACGAAGCGAATCGAAACACCGCGGAAGACGCGCGCGAATTTCTGGCGCGCGCTTTCGTTTACAGGCCGCGATTGTTACGAATCGCGCGCACCCGCAGCCCCGACTATGACGGAGCGGAGGATGCGGTCAGCGCGGGCTTGCTTAAAGCGATGGACCGTCGCCATCAACTGCGCAATCCGGAACGCCTGTTTCCCTGGCTGGTTCGAATCATAATCCGCCAGTGCTACGACCAATCGCGCTCTCGCGAAATCGCCACGGAGTTTGAAGAAGAACTCGCGAGCGGTGTGTCCGACGATCGTCTGGAAACGATCGCTGCGATAGAATCTATACTCGACGCGATGCTCGCCATCCGTCCGCGAAGTTATCGCGACGTTCTGGTGTACTATTATTATCGCGGCTACGACTATCAGCGGATTTCGGAGACGCTCAAACTGCCGGTCGGCACTATTAAGTCCAGAATGAGTAGAGGCCGCGACAGCTTACTCAAAGAATTTCGCGAACGCGGAATCAAAGCATCCGACATCGACTCCATTCAAAACCTCAGTCAGTGGTCCGAACTCTTGAACGCCGGCTGAATAATCGAAAAACCGGGTCTCGAAATTTTTGGGAACATGGGCGGCGATGCGCCCGTCATGATAGTGCTGACCCGATGAATGAACGGGTCTGATCATCTAACAACGGAGAACGAACATGGGAGAATATCTGGAACAAATCCCAACGACGGTCCGGGAGCACCTGCAGGGTATTACTCGCGCCGCCGGTCTGCCGAAAACCGACGAGTCGGTCGAGTTAATGGCGGAAGCGTGGCTGGGAAAAAAAGAAGCCTTCGAGCGCGAAATCGAAGACCAGCAAATGGAAGAAGTGGACAGTCTCGATCGCGACGACGAACGCGGCGCGATCGTGATGACCTATTCGGGATCGTTAATCAACATCGGGCCGGTAGTCGGCGACGCGCGAAACGTTGAATACGCGAGTATTGGAATTCGCACGGATGTTCCCAACGCGGCCGAACATGACGCCGCCGTTCTGGGCGGGGACCTGGAAAAGGATCAGGAAGTGCGTTTCGACGAAGGCCCCGTGGCGAGCACCTCGGCGATCTTTAAGATCGCTGTATGTCCGGACGACCTGAGCGCCGAAGACCAGGAAGAGGCACTGTCGAATATCACCATGGCTCTGACCAGGGAATTCGCGGATATCAACAAGACGCTGGTAATCCAGTAATGACCGGCCTGGCGGCCTGTGTTATCCGATCCGGCCGCCAGACCGTTATCATGAATTTTAACGATCAATCATTGGAGCGTTCCAAAGTGCAAACATTCGCAATCGCACCCATCGCCAATCGAATTAAGTCGATCGCCCGCCGGCGTACGCCGCCGGATTCCGAACGTATGCGAATCCTGGCGACCCTGGCGACGAACTCGTTACGTTACGAAAATCGAGACCTGCGTCCCGGCGATCGGGACAATCTGGGCGGCGGACTCGTTTTGTTAGACCACTGCATAGAGACGATCCTGATTCCCGATATTCACGCTCGCCTGGATTTGATGTTGAGCACGCTCTTTTTTCAGGACGAGCGCGGCCGAAGCGTTCTGGATCGCCTGGCGACGGGCGACGTGCAGGTGGTCTGCGTCGGCGACGGGATGCACGCGGAAAGTCGAGCGGCGAAACGCTGGCAACTGGCGCAACGCGAATATGTGAAACGCTTTCGCCGCCACAAGTACATGGACGAAGAGATGCGCGAAAGTCTGGGCGTAATGGAAATGATTCTGGAACTGACCATCGCGTTTCCGGCTCGCTTTCATTATTTAAAAGGCAACCACGATAACATTAAAAATGAAAACGGCAACGGAAACCACAGTTTCATGAAATTCGCATTAGAAGGCCCAATGGTTACGGAATATATATTGAAGTTTTACGGCGCGGACTTTTTGCGACAGTACGATCTGTACGAAAAAAGCCTGCCCCTGCTGGCGGTTGGCCGCGATTTTTTGGTCTCGCACGCGGAACCGCTTCGTTTTTTCAGTCGCGAAGAAATCCTGAATTACCGCGAACACCCGGAAGTGGTCGAGGGGCTGACCTGGACGGCCGACGGCTACGCGACCGAAGGCAGCACGCAACAGATGCTGGCGGAGTATCTCCGTCCGGAGTACTGGCCTCACGCGCTGTACTTCGGCGGTCATCGCCCGGTAAAAGATCTCTATCATCGCCGGGCCCGAGGGCGCTATGTCCAGATTCACAATCCGAATCGCTTTATCATCGCACGCCTGATGCCGGGTCGCGCCATTCACCTGGACTCCGATATCATCGAAATACAAGACTTATCCGGTACGCTATGATCGCGGTTGAAGCAAACCGCCGGAGGAGAAAAATCATGATCGCTGCACGAAAGACGAAAGTGGGCAAATACACGATTATCAAAATGATCGCTCAGGGCGGTATGGGGAAAATCTATCGCGCCCGGCATCCTACACTGAATCGCGATATTATACTCAAACGTCTGGCTCTGGCGGGCAATAAAACGATCGCCCGGCGTTTTTTACGCGAAGCGGAGTTGATGCTCGACTTTCGCGAAGACCGTATCGTTCAGGTCTACGACCATTTCAAAGAAGGCGCTTCTTATTATATCGCCATGGAATTCGTGGACGGCATCTCGCTGGCGGAAGTAATCGAAAAGCATCGGTACTTGCCGAACGACATCGCGCTGATGATTTTTTACGAAATCTGCCGGGCGCTCAAATACGCCCACGATAAGGGGGTTGTGCATCGCGACATCAAACCGGAGAATATTTTGATATCGCGAACGGGCGCGGTTAAATTGACCGACTTCGGCATTGCAACTTCGAAGGAAAGCCACGGAGAAAATCTGACGCGCGATATGACTCTCGGAACTCCGGCGTACATGTCGCCGGAGCAAATCGACAATTCAAGCACGGTCGATCATCGTTCGGATATCTATTCGCTGGGTGTTGTTCTATATAAAATGGTGACCGGAAAGAGTCCCTATCCGGGCAACATGACCCCCGAAACAATCACCCGGATCGCGCGGGGGGAATACCGGCCGCCGCATCAAATCAATCCGAAAATTTCAAGTTTTCTGCGCGGGATTATTAAGAAGGCCATGCACCGCCTGCCAGAAAAACGTTATAACGATCTGGAAGGGCCGATTGCAAAAATCGGCCGGCGGCTGGGGAGTCTCAGAAACAGCGAAAACATCAAGAGCGAGCTGCGCGCCTTTCTATATCGGCGGCGAAGCAGCAAGCACGGTCGAGCGGCGCAGCGTCGCACACCGGCGCAGTGGGTCGCGGACTATCGCAAATGGCTGATTGCGGGGCTCTGTGCTTGCGCCGTGTTGGTCGGCCTGGCCGGATACGCGATTTCGCGCGGATACCATAACGAAATCATCAACCAGGATGAAGTCGGCGCCCTGGAAATTGAATTGATCATGCCGCCCGCTGACGCGCCTGGGATTCGGAATCCCCGGGCCGAGTTATGGTTTCGGGCCGAGCAGGGGTTTCAGCGCGTGCAGGACGTCGCTCTTCGCGCGGATCCGGGTGGCGGTGTGGCGTCATCGCAACCGGTGGCGGCCGGCGCGCGAAACGACGCGACAGTCTTTCGCAGCGATCGATTGTATATTCCGAGCGGCCGATACCGTGCGTTGCTTCGCATTCACGGCACGCTCCACCAGCATGAATTTTTATTGCTGCCCCGGAATTTACAACGCCGCGCGACGGATCATCTGGTGAGTCTGCGTCACGAAGCGCCGGATCCCGCTCCGATTCAATTGCGATATCGCGTTACGGATTCGAATACCCGCCGCGACATTACGGATTTTACGAAGTTGCTGGTGAAGTACGGATCGGCCTGGCGACCCCTGGGCGACGTGAAGCAATCGACCCTCGCGTCGGGACGCGAATACTCGTTTGTCTTTCAACAAGAGAATTATTTCCCCAAACTCGTGCGAACTCATATTCATCGCCAGCAGCCGCGGGTATTTCTGGATATTCTGCTGCAGCCGATTCCGGGCCAGTTGTACATTCGCAGTGATACGCCCGGAATCGAAATGCGAATCAACGATGAGGCTCACTATCTGGACGGCAAACAGAGCCAGCGCGTTATATCCATCGAACCTCTCGATACAAAAGGCCGGCGCCTGACTCTGGCGCCCGGGACCTATTTTCTTACGCTTTCGCACGGCGCGCAGGAACGTTTCGCCCGTGTGAATATCGCGTCGAAAGAACGGCGCCGCATGCTTGTCGATTACGACGATCAAAAGAACGATCTGAATTATACGATTCTATAACGGGGGGACTTAAAACATGTCAGCGTTTCAACGAAAACTATTCTTAACCGCCATTGGGGTACTCGCAGGCCTGGCTGCATGGCCCTTCGCGGAAGTCGCACTCTGGCTGCAGAGCGATTTCCCATCGTATTTAATCCTGAGCATCGCGCTGGGGGCGATCTTTGGTGTCGTCATCGGCGGGTTCTTTGGAAGCGCCGACGGTCTGATCCTGTCCACGCGCGGAGTGCTGTGGCACGGAATCCGGCGCGGACTATTTTTTGGCCTGCTGGGCGGCGTTGCGGGATTTCTGGTGGCGCAGGGCTCGTTGCTATTGCTCGGCGAGTATCTAATATATTCTCAAATTCAGTTTCGCACACTGGGTCTCCCGCTGGCCCGGGCGCTCGGCTGGGCGGCGTTGGGCGTGTTTATCGGCATGATCGACGGTCTGCGTTCGCGTTCGGCGGCGAAACTACGGGTCGGCGTATTGGGCGGCATGCTGGGCGGCGCGCTCGGCGGTCTGGCATTAGAGTACATTCGGATTATGATCCCCGAGATCGCTCTCGCGCGTCTGATCGGCCTGGTGTTATTCGGCGCCGCGCTCGGGCTCTGTTATAGCCTGGTGGAAGCCCGGCTTTCATACGGGATACTCACCCTCTTGAACGGCCGCCATAAAGGCCGCGATTTTTTAATCGGCGAACGCAGTCTGAGCGTGGGGCGCTCCCGCGACGACGGGATTCATCTGGAAGGGTATCGGAATGTTCGCCCGGGACACGCGCGACTCGAAGTCCGCAAGCAGGGCGTGTCTGTACGGCAACGGCTCAGGGGAGCTCTGGTGTTCGCAAACGATGATCGCGTGCGCGAACACGTCTTAAAACCGAACGACGTCGTTCAAATCGGCGCCGCCCGATTATTGTATCACTACTGAGGGCACTTCAGAAAGCGAGGGGAATTATGAAACGAATTACCGAACGAAATACAATGCGCGCGCGGCGCTTGCGTTTGCGCGAATGGCTCTGCGGATTTTTTGTTTGTCTGGCCTCGGCCTTTGGAGCACTGCATGCGGACGGCCTGCGAATTACGCAACTGGATCCGGCTCAATTGTTGCCCTTGCAGCGTATCACCGCGTATGTTGTGGCGACGGATTCGCAGGGGCGCCCGTTGCGTGATCTGCGCCAGGAGCAATTCGAGCTTTTCGAATACTCTGGCGAAAATGACGAAAGCGACCAGACATCGGTTCCGATTCTGAATTTCGCCGCCAGCGAAGCGGAGCGCGGTCCGGTGAGCTTTTTCGTACTACTGGACAACTCCGGCAGTATGTATGTTCGTACGGGCGGACGGACTCGCATCGATCATGCGCGGGACGCGACGCGGAGCTTTTTACGGGAGCTGGACCCGCGTTACGATCAGGTCGCCCTCGCTTCGTATCATACCAGCACGACGATGCATACGGACTTTACCGCGGATCCGCAAGACCTCGAGGCGGGTATGCTGGAAATCGTGCGTCCGAAAGGCGCGGAAGCGTATACGGAATTGTACGCGAGTCTGAATGACGCTCTCGAGCAGATTCGGGTGAGAAAGGGACGTCGCGTTTTAATCGTACTGTCCGACGGTGAAAACCGGCCCTATTTCACCTATACGGGGAAACCGCACCCGGCGCTTGGCACCCGGGTGGTTCCATACACCGAACCATTACAGACGGGCCAGGCGGAGGGCGTTTCCGTATTTGTCATCAATTACGGGTCGGGATATCTTCGCCGCGATCGTCGGCTCGCGCAAATCGCGCGGGAAACCGGCGGCGTGGTTTTTGACGCGCGCAACGCCCGTGAATTGGCCGGCGTCTATGCGCGCATCATCGAACAGGTGCGCGGCGAATATCAAATTACATATCGCGCGACGATGATCCCGGCGGACCGGCGCTTCGTACGCCTGCAATTCAGCGGCGGGCAAAATCGACCACAGGAAACCACGCGCTACTATTTTGCGAGCGGTCTGTTCGGGATGCCGATGAAAGCACTCACGCCCTGGCTGCTCTTGCCGCTCGCTCTGGCGCTTCTGGCCGCCGCATTATTATACAAAAAGAAATTTGAACGCGATCCCGGCGAGCCGACCCTCGAAGTGATTGACCCCGGCGCGCGCCGGCGCGTAAAACAGGTCGTGCCGTTGAACGGCGCCCATACGATTATCGGCGGCAACGCCGGAGCCGACATCACAATCGCGCACTCGAAGTTTAACAAGGACTTAAACAGAACTTCAAGCGGCGATTCCAGAGCTTCGCGCGCGACGGTATTGTACGACTCGAAACGTAGAGCGTATACCCTGGTCGGCGAGGGCGGAGTTCGGGTGAATAACAAGCGCCTGCGAAACAATCGATCTCTGGCGTCCGGCGATGTTATCGATATCGACGGTACGACTATCGTTTTCGACGATGGCAGTGTATGAGCGCCGGGCCGGAAAGAATCGCATGGGGCAAAAGTGCGACTGACGTATTTTGGGTCTTCGGAGCCTTTTGGACTGTCTGCGACAGCCTTGCTAAGTCCCGCAAAAAGTCGCAGTAACGACTTCTTCGGATTGGGGCGCCAGTTCGAATTCCGCGAATTCATCGCGCTGCTCGAAAGGTGCCTTCAGGCATTCGTTCATGCGCTCGAAAAGCGAAAAATCGCCTGCGGTTCCGGCCTGGATGGCCCGTTCCACCTGGTGATTGCGTGGAATATATACCGGGTTGCTTTGCTTCATGAGTTCGACGGCTTCGGCGCGGCTTTGCGTTTGTTCATCAAGGCGCTTGTGCCACATCTTGCGAAACTCTGCGGGGCCGTCATCGCCATCGATAGCATCGGTGCCATCAATGCTATCAATCAGCCTGCGAAAGTGTATCGTAAAATCGAGCTGTTCCGCTTCGAGGTGGCTTAAATACGCCTGGATGATCTTCGCATCATCCGGCAGCGTATCGAAGATCCCGAACTTCGCGGCCATCGCCTGGAGCCACTCCGTTTCGTAAACATGCATGAATTGATCGAGGCGGTCTTCGAGTTGCTTGATCGCGCGGTCGCTGTCGCTGTCGACAAGCGGCACCAGGCAGTTGGCCAACTGCACCAGATTCCACCGGGCGATGTTCAGTTGATTCCCGTAGGCGTAGCGGCCGCCGCGATCGATGGAGCTGAATACCTTGTTGATTGAAAAAGTATCGATGAACGCGCATGGGCCGTAGTCGATTGTCTCGCCGGAGATAGATGTATTGTCGGTGTTCATCACTCCGTGTATAAAACCGAGCGACATCCATCTGGCAACCAGAGCGGCCTGCTTTCGTCCGACCGCTTCGAGAAAGGCCAGGTAGGGATTCCCGGCTTGCTTGCATTCCGGATAGTGGCGATCCATCGCATAGTCGGCCAATAGTCGTAGACTCTCGGTATCGCGGCGAGCGGCAAAGAATTCAAATGTGCCAATGCGGATATGACTGGCGGCCACGCGGGTGAAGATCCCGCCTGGCAATGGCTCTTCACGATACACCAGGTCGCCGGTCGTGGCGGCCGCCAGAGCCCGGGTGGTCGGCACGCCCAGCCGGTGCATCGCTTCGCTGACGATGTATTCGCGGATCACCGGGCCCACCCACGACAGGCCGTCGCCGCCTCGCGACCACGGTGTTACTCCGGAACCTTTGAGCTGAATATCGTAGCGCTCTCCGTTGGGTGACACCACCTCGCCCAAAAGCAGGGCGCGGCCGTCTCCCAGCTGGGGATTGAACTGACCGAACTGGTGGCCGGCATAGGCGAGTGCCAAAGCGCTCGCTTGCTCGGGTAGCGACTGGCCGGTAAACAGGGCGGCGCGTTCATCTTTCGAAATGGTCGAGAGGTCGATGCCCAGTTCCTGCGCCAGCTCTTCGTTGTAGGCGAAGAGGCCAGGCCGCGATACGGTCGCCGGCTTCACGCGAGCGTAGAATTGTTCGGGAAGTCTGGTGTAGGTATTGTCGAAGGCGATCACAGGCATGGTCTTGACCCTACTATACTCACAGACCCCGGTTTTGGCTTATAAAAAAGGAATGTTTCGCCGCGGACCTTGCAGTGTTCCTGCGGCCTACTTAGCAGTAAATCCGCCGTCTACGACGATGCCCTGCCCGGTGATAAAGCTCGCGCGCGGGGAGCACAGGAACAGGATCGTATCCGCGATCTCTTCCGGCGCGGCGAAGCGCTGCATGGGTATATCGCGTAGATTGCCTTCGCGCATCATCTTGTTGTTCTGGACCTTCTCGGTCATCGCCGTCTCTGTCATCCCCGGGCATACTGCATTGACCCGGAAGCCGTGGCGGGCCCACTCGACCGCCATCGAACGGGTAGCGGCCAGCACCGCGCCTTTGCTCGCCCCGTACAGCGTTCCCAGGGGCGCGCCGATCAGGGCGATGACGCTTGCGATATTGACGACGATTCCACCTCCGTCTTTGCGCTGCAGCCGGTAGTACTCGTAACTCATCTCAAGCAAGGCCTGCACATTGATACCCAGTACCTGCTCAATGTCTGCGGTCGTGAGTTTCGTGGCGAGCGTATTGCGCTGGATTCCGGCGTTGTTTACGAGCGCGGCGATGTGACCGTATTTCTTTTTGGTCTGGTCCAGAATCGAGCGCATCGCGTCGGCGTCGGTCACCGAAGCATCGTGACGTTCGATCTGTTGGGCGATTTCATCGTCGCCCGCGTGCTGCAGATCGATACCGATCACCCGGGCGCCCTCCTTGAGGAAAGCGGCCGCCGCTGCGCGGCCGATGCCGCTTCCAGTTCCGGTTATGACAACCGTTTTGCCTTTCAATTCAAGATCCATCAGTGATTATTCCTTGTCCCGGACTCCGGTGTTTCGCCAATCCGAAACATACGCGCTTCGCCGCGGAGGATTCGGAAGCAGGATCCAATCGGAGCGGACGCGCCAGGCTGCCGGATCGGCTTCGCGTTTGCAAGTCAGATTGCACGTTTTTCCAATACGCATCCTGAGCTTTCGCATAGGCTCATAATTCGAGGAAACGATATGATTGAAACGAACGCATCCGAAGGCCTGCACCTGGAAACCCGGGACGGACGGATCTATTACGAAGTTCACGGCACGGGACCGGACCTGCTCCTGATTCACGGTTATCCCTTTAACAGTTCCGACTGGCGCCGGATCACGCCCGCTCTTGCGCGCGATCATCGCGTAATTCTTTTCGACTTACCCGGCCTGGGGTATTCCGCGAAACCGGACGCCGACGTGTACAGTTTCGCCGCTTACGCGCGTGTAGTTGAAGATCTTTCGGAGCACCTTGGCGTCGAAGCCGTTGACGTGCTGGCTCACGATCTGGGCGTAAGCGTTGTTCAGGAACTGCTGGCACGCGCCAACGAAGGTTCGGCCGGTTCCGGGGCCCCGCGTCTTCGCAGCGTCGCTTTCGTAAACGGCGGCCTGTTCAGCGACGTCTATCGCCCGCGGCTGATTCAGCGTCTCTTGTCTCAAAGCCCGGACTGGTTCGGCGCCTGGCTCAGCCGTCGGATCAGTCGCGAGACGGTCGAACGCAATGTGCGGGCCCTGTTCGGTCCCGACACGCAGCCAGACCGCGCCTATATTGATGAGGGCTGGCGAATTCTCAATCACGATGACGGCCGCGGCGTCGCCTATCGCATCGGCCGCCTGATCTTTGAGAAAAAACGGCATCAATCGCGCTGGATCAAAGCCATGCAAACGACCGCGACTCCGCTCACATATATCTGCGGCCCCCACGATCCGAACTCCGGCCTGCATATGGCGCAGCGTTTTCGCGAAACTCTTCCAGACGCTCCGCTATATATATTAGAAGAACGCATTGGACACTGGCCGATGCTGGAGGCGCCGGAAGAGTTGTTGGCCGCGTACCGGGAGTTTCGAGATTAGTGGCGGCTGTCCACAGAGGGGACCCGTTCCAGTCCAGCCCTGGATTATGTCCCGATACAGGGTAATTCGTAAATAGGAATTTTCTTATTTATCAATAGGCCTGCGTGTAGAGTCTGGTCCATTCCCGGTGCCGGCTTTTTCGGCCCGCTTCCCGTGGAATGTAAAAATGAACGACGCAGAAACCACAGCAGAACGCAACAACCATGAAATCAACGGCGATGTTCATTTGATGACATCCATCGAAACTCCGTTGAAAAAAGACGCTTTCTTGAAATCCGATCAGGAAAAGATCGGTAATATTGAACGGCTTTTTACAGAGATAATGGAGGAGCTCGGGCTGGACCTGACGGATGACAGCCTGAAAGGCACCCCGTACAGAGTGGCGAAAATGTATGTTCAGGAAATGTTTCGAGGCCTGGATCCTGAGAAAAAGCCTTCCCTCTCAGTTTTCGAGAATAGCTACCAGTACAACAAGATGCTGGTCGGAAAAGGCATCAGCTTTTCGTCCGCCTGCGAGCATCATTTTCTTCCGATTGTGGGTAAGGCGCATATTGGGTATATCTCCAGCGGCAAGGTCATAGGCCTTTCCAAACTCAACAGAATCGTTGAGTACTACGGTAGAAGGCCTCAAGTTCAGGAGCGTATGACCCTTCAGATCTTCAAGGAGCTGAGGCATGCGCTTCAGACGGACGACGTTATCGTGGTCGTGGAGGCCGAACATCTATGCGTCTCAACGCGAGGTGTGAACGACAAGACCAGTCGCACCACGACGATCGAGTACGGCGGAAAATTCGATGATGATCAATTGCGAAACGAATTCCATCGACTGGTGGCGCCGGGCATGACTTCGGGCTGATCAAATTCTATTCGCGCCGCATTTTTCTTTTGACATATGTATGCGGCATGCATATATATGTCGGCACGTGAGTCTTCCGTGAACCGCGTGGCTATAGAATGGATAGAGCAGCGAATATATTAGGCGCGCTGGCCCTGGCCGTTTCGGATCAAATCGAATTTCAAATGCGCGAAGAGCTGAGCCGTGGGGGGGAAGCCCCGGCCGCGCTCGTTATTCTGGGGTACGTTCCGGGGCTTTCTGTGGAAGTCCTGCGTCAATTGTTGCGTCTTTCGCATCCGGGTACCGTGCGTCTGGTCGACAGGCTGGAGGCAGACACGCTGGTCGAGCGGCGCAAAACCGAAGACGGCCGAGCGGTGGCCTTGCATTTAACGGCGAAAGGAAAACGCCTGCGGGGCCGCCTGATGAAGCGCCGTTTGAATGTCCTGGATGCCGCCCTTGCGAATCTTGGCGATGAAGAACGCCTGCGCTTTGGAGAACTGGCCGCCAGGATATTGGCCGGGATACCCGAAACGGAATTGGACAAACATCGCATTTGCCGTTTGTGTTCGGTGCAATTGTGTAATCACCAGTGTCCGATTCCCGGAAACGCTCCCGTTCTCCAGCCATACCGAAAAGACAAGTCCGATGCCTCAACCTGATCCGAAAGATTTCTTAAGCTTTGAATCTCCGAAGGAGCTTCACAAATGGCTGAAAAAGAACCACGCCACCAGGGACGAGCTCTGGATACAGGTCTTCAAAAAGCATACAAAAAGGCCCAGCGTAACCTGGAATGAAATCGTGGTCGAGACCCTGTGCTGGGGCTGGATCGACGGCGTAAAAAAATCCGTCGATGATGAATCGTACGTTCAGCGGATTACGCCGCGAAGGGAGCGCAGCGATTGGTCAAAAAAGAATACCGAGCATGTCGAGCGTTTGATCAAAGAAGGCCGAATGCAGGAGTCCGGACTCGTTCATGTCCGTGCTGCAAAGGCGGATGGCAGATGGGAGAATGCCTATGCTCCGGCGAGCATGGCCGAAGTGCCGGAAGATTTCGTGGCTGCGGTGAAAAAGAAGCCCCGGGCGAGAAAGTTTTTTGAAACCCTGAACAAATCCAGCCGGTACGCCATCACCTATGGACTCACCTCGGCTAAAAAGCCAGAAACGCGCGAAAGGCGCTTTGAAAAATTTATGGATATGCTGACTCGAGGCGAAGAGCCGGGTTTCGGTTTTAAGAAGAAAGCTGCCAAGAAAGCTGCCAAGAAAGCTGCCAAGAAAACTGCAAAGAAAACCAGGAAGAAATAGCTGCGCGCAGAAACGGGGTAACAATGGACCTGTATTACGATACGATGAGTACGCCCATTGGGCTTTTAACGATCGAAGCGGATAACGATTGCGTACTGAAGGTGCTGTTTGATTGGGAAGGCGTGGAAACTCGCCCCAATGCCATTACAGATAGGTGCAAACTACAGCTCGAAGAGTATTTCGAGGGCAATCGAACGGATTTCGATATCCCCCTGAGGTTCCAGGGTACCGCGTTCCAGGAGCAGGTATGGAATGCGCTTTTGCCGGTGCCGTTTGGCGCGACAGCCACGTACGGCGAGCAGGCCAGAAATATGAATAAACCGAAAGCCGTGCGCGCGGTTGGTTCGGCCAACGGCCGAAACAAACTTGCGATCATAGTGCCCTGCCATCGAATTATCGGAGCCGATGGTTCGCTAACCGGATATGGCGGCGGTATGCACCGAAAGAAATGGCTGCTGGAGCACGAACAGAGAGTCGCCGGGCATTGAGTTGACGCCGTCTTTGGTTTAGCTGATCAAGATCATCATATTTGATGAAAAGGATCGTGATCATAAAAAGCATTTATAAGCGTTGCGAAAAGCATATCTAAAAGAATGTTAAAGGCGCAAATCTGTAACCCGAATTTAAGTTTACGACCCTCATGGCGTATGCTCAACAGCTTGCTGAATAATTTTCTGTAAGTCGGAAAGGCTTTCAATTACATCGGAGACCTTGCGTCCGTTCAGAAAAATCGTCGGCGTATAATTCAGGTTCATCGCGTTGGCTTCCTCTACGTCCCGGGCGACCGCCGCGCCGGCCTCGTTTCGCAGGCAGGCGGCCAGAGCTTCGCGGTCCAGGCCGCGCGAATTTGCCAGTTGCTCCAGAACCTCCGGGCTGAATCCGGCGCGATCGCGGCTGGCGTACAGCGCGTCATGGAATTGCCAGAATCGATCCTGCCGGTACGCACAGTATGCGTACCGGGCGGCGTCGCATGCGTGTATATGAAACGGTCGCGGCACCTGGTCATTGCATTTCTGATCCAGCGGTAAATATTTATAGCACACGCGAACGCGCGGATCAGTCGCGATCTGCTTTAGATAGATCGAAATCATGCTACAGGCGGGGCATTCGAAATCGCTGAACTGCACAATAGAAACCGGGGCCTGCGAGTCGCCGATGCACGGAGCGTCCCCGGTATTCAGCGTAGTCGCCGGCAATGCCTGGAAGCGGTTCCACAAATCCTTCCGCGATTCCGTCTCGACCGGGGCGGACTGCAGCGCTTTCATAAAATACGCTCGAAAACCCGCATCGACGGCGTACGCGAAGAGGGCGGCCAGGAGGGCGGTTCCCGCGAGCCGTCCAATGCGTCTGTGATTGAGCTTGCGAAGAGAACCGTCCTTCCCATCCGGATCGAATACGTGCTCGGTGGCTTCGACGAAAATCGCGCGATAGGAGGCGCCGCAGGCCCGTCCGCCCGCGAATACCATTAAGAATACGCACACGTACAGGAGGGTGCACATGATACAAATCTTCTGCAGCACGAGAAACGAAGCCCCCATCTCGTACAAAGAAAACACAGCCAGTACCTGAACGATGCAGTGCGCGAAAGCGAAACCCGTCCGCCGTGGGCGCCCGGCGTCGGATCTTCTAAAGAGGGACGCTACAAATAAAAGTAAAAACCCGTACGCGAAGACGCCGTAAGTGGATACGGGGATTCCGAACAAGGTCGAGAAATTGCTGGCCGCCACGCTGTCGCAATCGACGATATCGTTCAGCGAACAGAAGCTGCTCGTTTTCGGGTTCAGGATATTGACGAGATGGTGGTGGTACGTGAGATAGACCGCGTCCCCGAAAGCGACGATCGCGCCGGCCAGCCAGATGCGAAGCCAGCCTCGATTGATTGCGGCAGGGTTCATCTGGATTCAGACTATTGCGCGGCGAATTGATCGTAAGCCTGGATCGCTTCCGTTCCGTATACCATCGAGGGGCCGCCGCCCATCTGAATGGCGACGCTGATCGTTTCCAGAACCTCTTCGCGGCTGGCTCCCTGATCCAGCGCCGCTTTCGCGTGGAAGGCCAGGCAGCCGTCGCAACGAACCGCGATACCGATCGCCAGTGCCATCAGTTCTTTGGATTTTGGCGAAAGCGCGGCGTCTTTGTACGCGTCCTTGCCGAGCGCGCCGAAAGCCTGCATCGAGTCGGGGATCCCTTTTTTGAGCGTCCTGATGCCCGCCAGCAGTTCGTTTCGCAGCTCAACATAGTTCTTATTCATTTTTTGCTCCGGGTCGATGACATGCGGCGCTCTCGAAGAGCCGGGCGTAGCTGTACGAGAATCGACTGATATGAAGCTTAGTCGCCGGGCCGGTCGTCGGCCATGATACTCGTCATATCGGGCTGGTGTGCGAAGAGCTAGCGACAGGCTTCGAAATTGAATGTGTAGAGCAACGCTCCTGCGATTACCAGCACGAATAGAATACTCACGGAGATACGGAATGCGATTTTGTCAAGTTGCATGAATATATAACCTGTATGGGGATCTGGTTCAGGACCGGACCTCAGCGGTTCTCGCTCCCGCTTGATTTTCGAAACCATTGCTTTATTTTGTGCCCTTTCCAGAGCCAGAGACCGGAAAGAGTCAGGCCGGGCATGACGAACACCTGAACGGCAGCGCGGAAGGCCTCGAGCTCTCCCCAGGGGCTGTAGACGAAGGAGCCGATGCCGGCCGCGCCTATGAAGTGGATGATGCGAGCGATGTCGCGTTCGGTTTTTGCTGTCATGCGGCGACCCTATCCACGCTTTCCGCAGATTGCATTGATTCAGATCAAGTTTTGCGTTCTGTTCCGATAAAATCCCCGGATTACCCGGATTCGAACATACGACGCTTGATGCGAGACAGGGTCTCCGGCGTGCAACCCAGATACGAAGCCAGCATCGTCTGAGTGATGCGACTGGCCGCCTCCGGCCTGCGTTCCAAAAGCAGCCGATAGCGACCCGGAAAGTCTTCGATCATCAGATCGCGCGCCCGCCGGGCTTTGTCCAGGTAGTAAAATTCCGTGATCAGCCGACCGAAACGCTCGATGCGCGGACTGACTTCGTAAAAACGCGCGATGTCGCTTTTCGGAATGTGAAAGCAGTGGCAGTCTTCCAGCGCCTCAAAGATCATACCGCAGGGTTCGCCGGAAAGATAACTCTCGAAATGAAAGACCCACGAGTCGTCGAAAAAGAAGTCGTGGGTGATCTCGCGACCGTCTTTGACCGTATAGCAACGCGCGGATCCCTTCGACAAAAAGGTCATTGAGCCGAAGCTTTCATCGGGGCCGCAGATCCACTTGCGCCGTTCGAAGAGCTCATACTGCGCCGCGTCGGCGATGGCCTGCCAGTCTTCCGGCTGGAGACTCACGAATTCTTCGAAAGCGCGGCGCAGGCCGGCGAGTAATTTCTCTTCGGGCATTCGGCAACGCTTAAAATCGTAATTGAGTGGCGCAAGCTGAAATCGGAGCGCTTGCAGTGGGTTTCATACAGTCTTTCCCGTTCCCAAAAAGGCGCTGCATCTGATCTTAGCTCATGAACGATCCCGTTCCATGTCTTTCAGGTGCAAGTCCAGCGCGACGACCGATATCTGGATCTCCCAAACCGAAATGCATAAAGACGCCATCATGAAAAACAATCCGGCGCTGAAAGTCCAGGCCCCCCATGCGAAAAAGTCCAGGTATAAAAACAACATGCTGGCCATGCTCAGGATCAGACTGAGTACTCCCAGGATCTGCATCCAGCGGGCGAGACTGAGTCTTTTGCGCAGATTGGCGATTTGCTCAATCAACACGTGATTCCGGTTGCGTTTGTATTCGGCGTACAGCTCGCGTACGATTTGCGCGTACGCGAGAAAGCGATTGGTATAAGCCAGCAGGATCAGCGATACGGCCGAAAAAATGAGCGCGGGAGTGGCCAGCGAGATTTCGTTTGTCATAGGCGATTCTGAAATCGTATGTTTGGACCGCAGCAATATTCTCGCCGGCGCGCTATAGTACGGCGCGATCCAGTCCGAATTTCTTTTTCATCATTCGCGTGCGAAGCCAGCCTGGCATGAATTTACCGACGGCAACCCACAACGAAGCGTTATGGCCCAGCCGGATCGCAGTCAGTCCCGGCGTATTCACCGCTTTGAGCAGGCTCTGCGCGTATTCTTCAGTCGGCGTCGCGTTGGTTTGCGAAATCGTCGCCCGGGCCAGGATTCCCTCGCGCACCGGATAGTAGATCGATTCTCCGTTCAGCCACTGCTGCACGCTCTTCGTGGAGTTTTTACCCAGATCGGATTGAATGCCGCCGGTCGTAACGTAGAGCACCCGGATCCCCAGCGGCTCCAGTTCCAGGCGCATCGCTTCCGATACCGAGTGCAGCGCGGCTTTGCTCGCGCAGTAGGGGCCGGCGAAGGGCGTCGTCAGATAGGCCATGACGCTGCCAATATTCACGACTGTCGCAGCCGGAGATTTTCGCAGGAGCGGCAGGCTTCTCTGAACCAGGAGGGCCGGAGCGATCACATTGGTTTCGAATTGCCGCCGGAGCTGAGCGATCGGAATTTCCGCCATCGGGCCGACGGCGTTCACTCCGGCGTTGTTGATCAATACGTCGATGCGGCCGTGTTTCGTTTTCACCCGCTTGATCATGGACTTTATGTCGCTCTCTTTATTTACGTCGAGGCGATAGATTTCGCAGCCAATGCGTTCCAGATCCTTGATCGACGCCAATCGTCGCGCTGAGGCGAGCACCAGGTCCCCGTTCTTTCGAAACGCTTCAGCCAGCCCCCGGCCGATGCCGGTCGAGCAACCTGTAATTAAAACTATACGACTCATGAATTGTCAGCCCCTGGATTTCGGCGCCGTCGCCCATTTCTCTGTTATGAGCTTTCGGCCGGCCGCTTATTTTTGTTGACAATAGTAGTATTAAATAGAACTACTGATTTAGTCAAATCAATTCCGGGTCGCCCGGGTTTTATGGAGAGGCTCATGCGTAGATCGATCAGACTGTTTTTATCATTTGTCGTCCTCGGCTTCGCTGCCGTCGCCATGTCTCCCTTCTGGTGGCCGGCGGTCGAAGATCTGGGGATCGCGCGGGCCGCGACGGACCGAACGGACTATAGCCATCTGGACCCCGGGGGACCCATGCGCGTCCTGATTTGCGGGGCGGGTACCCCGCAGGGCGGCGAAGAATACGGGCAGGCCTGCGTTACGGTCTCCGCCGGCGGGCTCGTGCTGCTCTTCGATGCGGGCAGCGGCGTGGTGGAGAATCTGAAAGCGAGCCGGGTGCCTCTTCATTATATCAATCACATCTTCTTAACTCACTGGCATTCGGATCATTTCAACGGGCTCGGGGCGTTTATAAACTATACCTGGATCTGGGGCCGAAAGACGAAGGCGACCCTGTATGGGCCTCCGGGAGTGCGGGATTTCGTCGCCGGTATCGATCTAATCTACGCGCGAGATCGAGAACATCGCAGGGAACATATGCCGCTGCTTGACATGAACCAGGCCAGCATTTCGCCGATCGCGATCTCCGCGCCGCCCGCGGGAACCGCGCGGAGGATATTCGAACAAAACGGAGTCACCGTCGACGCCGTCAGCATGCGCCACGAACCCGTACGCGACGCGCTGGGGTATCTCGTGGGTTATAACGGCAAGTCTGTCTTTATTAGCGGCGATACCGCGACGAGCCAGGACTACGCCTTCGCTCTGAAAAAAGCGGACCTGGTCGTACACGAAGCGATGTCCACCGAGCTGATTCGGAAGGGGGCGGCTAAATTAGAAGAGTTTGGTCGGGACCGCGCCGCCTATATCGCGCGGGGCGTAACCGACTATCACGCCGATACGATCCAGCTGGCGAAACTGGCGGAGCAACACGGCGTTCAGAAATTGGTTCTGACTCATCTCATCCCGGCGCCGGAGCATATTCTGACACGATGGTTGTTCACGCGAGGCATGGCGGACCACTATTCCGGCGAATTGATTCTGGCGAGGGACGGCCTGGAGTTGGTTGTGCGATAGGCCGACGATCGGGTGATCGACCAGGTTCAAATCTAAGGTTAAGCAATGGCTCATCTGGATCCACAATCAAACGATCAGTTGCGGGACTTCGCTCCGATGCTTGGTCTGTCCGCCGGATTGCTGGGCTTCGCGCCCAACAGCCTGAAGACGATGGCTCGTAACCCTGAGCTCTTCATCGCCTTCGGCCTGTTATCAAAGGCCGCGCTCGGCGACGATAGTCTGAAGGTGCCGCACGCGAGAATCGCCGGCATGTTATTGAAACTGGCATGGAGAGGCGTCGTTAAGAAGATCCGCCGTCAACGACGCAGCAGCATTGATCCGCGCATGCGACAGTTGATCGCCTTTACGGTGAGCCTGTCAGCGGGTTGCCGCTATTGCCAGGCCCACACTTCCGGTACTCTGGATCGCCAGGGAGTGCCGGCCGAAAAGATTGAAGCGATCTTAAATTATGCGAGCAGTCCGTTGTATTCGCCGGCCGAACGCGCGGCGCTGGACCTTGCCTTCGCGGCCGGCACGGCGCCCAATACTTCGAGCCCGGAACACTTCGCGGAACTGCGCCGACATTTCGATGAAGACCAGATTCTCGATATCGTGACGGTGATCGCCTATTTCGGTTTTCTGAATCGCTGGAACGATACCATGGGCACCGATCTCGAAGCGCCGGCCCTGGCCCTGGCGCAAAGCCGATTGAGCCACTCCGTTGACTGGAACGCGGGCAAACACGGAGGAGCCGAATCGAACCCTTAAGTTCAAACGACGGGCACCTGTTATGGATACATACGAAGTTATTATTTCCGGCTACGGGCCGGCCGGACAGGTCGCCGGCAATATTCTGGGAGCCGCGGGCGTGCGAACCCTGATCATCGATCGCCTGCCGGATATATACGAGATACCCCGCGCGATTCACTTCGACGACGAGGCCATGCGGATCTTTCAGTCCATCGGGCTGGACCGGGAGATTCTGCCGAAGATCCGGGTCGGCGGCGTCTATCGATTCCAGAACGCTCGCGGAAAGACGCTCTTTGAAAAAAAACTCCAGACCGGGCGGACCGAAAACGGACACGCGGAATCGCATTTTATTTTTCAGCCCGAAATCGAACAGAGCCTGCGCAGAGGAGTGCAACGTTTCGATTCGCTGACAATCCTCCTGAGTCACGAGCTCGTATCCTACCAGGCCGATGCGTCCGGCGTGCGCGCGGAAATTCGCAATCTCGTTGATGGCTCCACGCATTTGTTTAAGGCCCGCTACCTGCTGGGCTGCGACGGCGGGCGCAGTTTGATTCGCAAGACCATGGGGCACGGGCTGCGCGATTATAAACACGATCAACCGTGGCTGGTCATCGACGGGGATGAAGTCGGTCCTTCGCGATTTCCGAAGGACCCGCATCAAATCTGCGATCCGCAGCGGACTTATACCCTCGTGCCTTCGCGGGGCACTCATCGCCGCTGGGAAATCTATCTTAAGCCGGATGACGACCTTGAGGCCATGAACACACCGGCGAAAATCCAGGAGTTGATCGCTCCCTGGGCGGATCCAGAACAGGTGCGGATCATTCGCAGCGCCATCTATAGATTTCACGCACTCATCGTCCGGCGCTGGCGAGACAGCCGCGTTTTGCTGGCTGGAGACGCGGCCCATCAGATGCCGCCTTTTCTGGGGCAGGGTATGTGTTCCGGAGTTCGCGACGCGCAGAATGTCGCCTGGAAACTCAGCTGGATACTCCGGCGCGGCGTAAGTCCGAAGCTGCTGGATTCATATCAACAGGAACGCGAGCCGCACGTAGACTTTATCACCCGCAAGGCGATTCTCGCCGGACGCGTCATCCAGGCCCGTGGCCTGGCGGTTTATTTCCGCGATTTTCTTTTCTTTGTTTTGGGGGCGATTCCTTTCGCGCGTCAGAGATTCGTGCGATCCATGGCGACCTGGCCGCGCCTCCCGGCCGGCTTTTTTCTGCGAAGGCCCGGGAAAAAATCTCGTGCTCCGGAAGGCGAATTATTCCCGCAACCCCTGGTCAGGAATCAGGAGCAGGTCGTGCCGCTGGACGATCTGCTCGGCGATGGCTTCGCCGTGCTCGGCCGCTCGCGCCTCGCCCTTCGCCAGGTGCAGCAAATCGATCCCGCATTCTGGACGCGGATGGATGCGCGCTTTATCGAAATCGCCGATTCGGATACGGACTCCAATACCCTCGGCGATCCTGTTTCGTTTCATAAGGTTCAGGACCCGGAGGGCAGGCTGGGCGACTGGTTCGCGAAACACAGAGCGAACGCCGTTATACTGAGGCCGGATCGCCGCGTGTTTGGAATCGATCCCACCGCGGATCAGATCAAAGCGCTGGTCGATTATCTTTATCCCGAACGCCGGCCGGTCCCGGGTTAAGCGCTTTAGATCCGAATGCGCGAAACATCCCCGGCTTAACAAAATCGAAGGGTGAAACTAAATGCGGACTATTATCAAAACCTACGCTCCTTATCTACTCGCTGTGATCTTCTTCCTGGCCGGGTTTTCCAAACTCATCGGCTTCGAGGCTCAACTGGAGCAGTATCGGCACTGGAATTTTCCGATCCTGCTGATGCGAACAATCGGCGCGACGGAAATCATAATCGCCGCGCTGCTGCTGTTCAAACGCACGCGCTTCGTCGGGCTGGCAGGCGTGATCTTTGCGATGGTCGGAGCCGTTCTGACATTGATCGTGGGATACAAATTCGAGAACACAGCGCTGCCCGGCGCGTTGTTGCTGTTGGCCTATTATCTGGCGGCCGTTCATCGTTCGCGAATGGACCGGACGTACTATGCGTTCCGGTGGGTCGTCGCGCTTTCCGGATCGCTGCTTGCCGCGGGATTTTTGCTCTGGGGACACGGTCCGACCCCGCCCAACTCCGACAGGGAGCGAGAGACGCTGCCCGCGGGAACCCCGGTAACTCATCACTTTCAAGAGGTCGATGGGATTCGCTGGCATTACGTAAGCGCGGGCGAAAGCGGGCGCGAATCGGTCGTGTTGCTCAACGGTTTTCCTGAATCCTGGTGGGCGTATCACAACCAGATCTCCGCGCTGGCCGACGAATATTATGTGGTCGCCGTCGATCTGAAGCCGTACGGACAAACGGATAAGGATCTGGATGGAGATCATTCCTATCCGGCCATCGCGCGCGAACTGGCGGCCTTATTAAATGAGATCGGCGTGCGAAGATTTAATCTGATCGGTCATGATCGCGGCAGCGTCGTCGCGGATCATCTGATCGGACTGCTCGAAACCGGGCGTGTGCTGCGATATGTTCGTATGCAACAATCGGCCAACGAAGCGCACGGGAATCCGAAGCCGCCTCACGCGCTGATGGGCAGTCTGGTCGGCACTCTGGTCGCGCGTTCGCGTCTTGTCCCTCTACTTGCGTACTCGGAATGGTCGCCGTACGTTCATTCGCCCCTGGATGCGGCGACCCGCACGCGGCTGCAGCGCGAATTTCAATTTCGGGGCACGGCGCAGGCGGTGGCCTTGAGCTTTAAGACGACCGCCTGGGACAACGAACTTGCGGACCGGGTGAATCGCCTGTTTAAGAAGATGACCATGCCCACGCTGATTCTACAGGGAAGACACGATCCCGGGCAGCGACCGGCCGAATACGAACGCACGGCCGAGTGGTTGCGGAAAGGGAGGGTGCAATTCATCGAGGCCGGTCATTTTTTGCATCTGGAACGGCCCCAGGCGGTCAATCGTGCGATCTTAAGTTTCCTGAAAGAGAATTGATTGCGGGACAAACGTGGCCGGAGTCGCGGCGTCGCCGGGCGGCTTTCGCCCATGCAGCGATCTTGAAGTTTTTCAGAAGCATCTCAGAGGCGTTGCAAATGAATTGACAGGCCGCGCGCGCGCCGGACCTGATCAACGACTCATATGAATCTTACCGAACACCTGCGCGGGCTGGGATTTACCGAACTGGAAGCGAAATGCATTCTAAATCTTTCCGAGAACGGTCGTATGACGGGTTACGAAGTAGCCAAGGGAATCGGCGCATCGCGCTCCAATGTATACGCGGCCCTCTCCGCGCTGGCCGAAAAAGGCGCCATCCTCTTCATCAAGGGCGACCCTTCGGTCTATCAGCCGCTGCCGGTAAAAGATTTCGTGAAAACAATCCGCAACGGAATGGGGCAGTCGCTGGATTTTTTAAGCGAACACCTGCCGCAGCCCGCCGCCGATCAATACGTATTCGCGAATCTGGAAGGCCACAATCCCGTTCTGGATCGAGTAAACGGCGAAATCGCCTCGGCGAAAAAAGAAATCCTCGGGGATGTCTGGAGCGAAGACTTTCCGCTCTTCGCTGACGCGCTCGAAAAGGCCGACGCGCGCAAAAATCCCCGGGTGTTGCTGATTTCGCTGGGGAAAATAGAAACGAAACTCAAAGGAGTGCTCGTCGACGAACGGGAAGAAAGCTGGCAATCCCAGGGATGGCGCAAATTCGCTTTCGTCTTCGATCGCCGGCTCGCGGTGCTGGGAGTATCCGGAAAAAAATACGTCACCCGCGCGATCATATCGGAACACCCCGCTCTGGTCTGGATGCTGTTAAACAGCATGTTTCAGGATCTGGTCCTGCACGAAATCACCGAAGACTTCGGCCCGGAGATCGCCAAAAAGTACGGCCGGAACTTCGAGCGCATTCTTAAAAAATACACGGGCGACGACTGGCAAGACTGGCGCCTCTGAATTCCAGGTTATACCACCAGGTTGCGCTGCAGACCCAGATCGACGCCGGCTTTTTCAGAGTAGATGCGACTTTCGACGACGTCCCCATTCTGTAGATAGTCCGGGTTTTTAGCCTGCTTATCGACGAATATCTTCATAAGTTTCGCCTCGTCCAGAAAGAGCCCCGCCACTCTCCGCAGAATGGCCGGCGGCGCTTCCACAACGACTCCGCCCGGCGTGCCGGTCAGGAGGACATCCCCCGGCGATAGTTTCATAAATGTTGCGAGTTCACGCAGCGTCTCCGCGGGCGAAAAGATCAGATTCCCGGTATTCGACCGCTGGCGAATCTCTCCGTTTACGCGTAGTTCCAGTTCCAGATCGTTCAGGACGTCGATTTCGCCCGGTTCCAGCAACCCCAGGATGGGGCCGAGCGGGCAGAACGTGGGATACGACTTTCCCTTATACCATTGCCCTTGCGGAATTTGAACGTCGCGGGCGCTTACGTCGTTGGCGATTAAAATACCGGCGACGTAAGCGCCCAGGTTTTCAGCGGTTATTTTCGAATCCGCGTCGATTTCTTTGCCGATCACAATACCCAATTCGATTTCGTAATCCAGCAAACGCACGTGCTCCGGTCGTCGGATGTCCGTACTCGGGGGCGCAATACTGCTGGAGGACTTGCGAAAGATCATATTAAAGCCGATCTCGTCGGGATTTCCGCCGGCTTCCAGAACATGGTCGCGATAATTGAGGCCCTGGCAGACGACGCGACAGGGTTCGCTCACGGGCGATAGCAATTGTACGGCGGACCATTCCAGGCCCGGGGATTGCGCCGACGGCTGCAGAGCGCGAAGATCCTTCCCGTCGCTGCGCAGAAAATCCGCAAGCGACTCGGCTTTTGAGTTCAGTGGGTAGATCAGGTCGTTCTGAAACAGCCCCCATGCAGCCTGTCCGTCTTTAATGAATCGTACTATGTTTTTCATTTCTTATACCTTCGCCATCTTATGAAAATTTTGCGAGCTGTGCATGCCTTTGGCCATGCGCATCAGTTTCCCGGGAGTAAGCGGGTCGCCGCGTTTCAGAAACCGCTTCAGAATTCCCGGCAGATCACGCAGTAGATCGCGGGCGGTCAGTCCCAGAAAATCACGGGTCATGGGCGGTCCCCACTGGTGATGGGAATCGCGCGCGCTGATCGTGAGATAGTCCGCTTTTTTCGTTACGTCGAAGCGGTCGCCGTCCGCGTAATGCTCGAACATATCGCCGGCCGGATCGCGCCAGTAATTGAAGATCTGCGAACCCAGTACGTGACGACCGACGCCCCAGGAATGTCGCCTTTGCCGGTCCTTTAAGTACACGTCGCCGGCCATTAAGTCGTCCAGATCGTGACATTCGAAAGCGCTGTGTAAATGTCCGACAACCGGTCCAAAGCCGATCGCCAGAGTATGATGATCGCTGGGTGTGGCGCCGCGATCGCAGCGCATAAAAGCGGTGAGTACGTCGGGAACGCCCTCTGCGAATTGAAAATCGGAGACGATCAGGCCAAGATGTTCCTGGTACCAGCGAATCGTGCGGTCGACGTTTCGCGCGCTCTGAACGGTGTGTCCCAGGCGATAGGGCTGAGCCGGCCCCGTTTCCACGCGCACCGTCTGATTGGCGCGCCGTAAATGATCCGGCGCCGGTCCGATAGTATTCATTTCGAAGCGACTTCTGGTTTGAATTTCAGGCACCGTTTCGCGGCCATGGATTGCGTCCACACGCAGGCCGTCCGGATTCAGGAGGCGAACGCGCCTGCCGCCCCCGGGCTCGCGAATTTCTTCGACGGCCGACGCGTCTGGCAACGCCGCGAGCCTGTCGAGGTCCGACGCGTCCGGCACGTGGAAGCCGACGCCCCCGAATCCGCTTCGCCGGTTCTTGCGCAGCATAATGCAATGATGTTCGGGGCCGGAGGCGCGCATGTAGATATTGCCGCCCTCCCGTTGCACCACGTGCAGACCGAAGTCCGTAAAGAAAGCCTCCGCGCTCTCAGGATCCGGACGATCGAATATCAGGTAGGCGATGTCGCGAACCCTGACCACCGGATTGGGATGTCGTTCCGGAGTGATGCAGCTATCTTCTGGAGCGGGCCTTGATTCAGCCATTCCGAACCTCCATATAGTAGTTCTATAAAAGACTACTATATGGAGGTTCGGTCCGCGGTCCAGCATTTTTTAGGCGCCTGAATCACTCGCGATGGAATCGTAAGTACAGGGCCGGCAACAACAGCAGAGTCAACGCCGTAGCCGTGATCAGGCCGCCGACGACCACGGTAGCCAGCGGGCGCTGGACTTCGGCGCCCAGTCCGGTATTCACGGCCATGGGCAGGAATCCCAGGCTGGCGACCAGGGCCGTCATCAAGACCGGACGCAGGCGGATAGAGGCGCCGCGAAACACGGCGTCGTACGTGGTCGCGCCTTCTTCGCGCAGCTGATTGAAAAACGTAACCATCACCATCGCATTCAGTATGGCGATTCCCGAAAGCGCGATAAAGCCCACGGACGCCGGAACGCTGAACGGAATGCCGCGCAGATACAGGGCGAGAGCGCCGCCGGTGAGCGCGAAGGGCACGCTCAAAAAAACGAGCATGGTCTGCCGCAGGCTTCCAAAACTGCGCAGCAATAACACGAAGATCACGACCATCACAACCGGAATCATAACGCTCAGCCGCGCGCGGGCTCGCTCCAGGTTGCGGAACTGGCCGCCCCATTCCGTATAATAAGCTTCCGGAAGCTGCAACTCGCGCGCGATTTTGTTACGGGCGTCCCGCACGAAACCCGCACTGTCGCCTCCGCTGAGTTCGATGGCCACCGCCGCGTATCGTCGGGCGCCGTGCCGGGCGATGTTGACGACCGCCTCGCGTTCGGTGATTTCGGCGAGCGATCCCAGTGACGTGGTGCCTCCGTCGCCGAGGCCGATGGGGATTCGGCGAATCTCGCCCGGTCGATCCCGAAGCTCTCCGGCCAATCGTACTACAATCGGGAAACGGCGATCCTGTTCGTAAAACCAGCCGACGGTCCGGCCGCCCATCGACGCTTCCAGGATTTCATTCACGTCTTTGAGGTGGACGCCGAAAACCGGCAGGCGGTCGCGCTGTACCCGTATGTCGAGCACCGGACCGCGGCGCAGAGCCGTGATCGCGTCGAGCTCCGCGGATTCAACTCCGGGCATTTCCGCGAGTATATCGCGTGCGCGTTCCTGAAGCCCGAAGAGAGTCTCCAGATCCCGGCCGAAAATTCGCACGTTGACGTCGGCGCGACTGCCTTCCAGTAATTCGTTAAATCGAAACTCGATCGGCTGGCTGATGGTAATCTCCTGATCGGGATAACGTTGCGTCAACTTCGTGCGCAATTGCGCTCGCAGCTCCTCCAGATCGACGCCCGGCCGCCACCGGGTCCGATCCTTTTCTAAGATGGCGAAGGTATCGCCCATGTAAACGCCCATGGGATCGGTGGCGGCTTCGGCGGTGCCGATACGCGCGAAAGCCCGTTCGATTTCGGGAAACTCCAGCAATATACCTTCGCTTTCTTTTTGTAATTCGACAGAGCGTCGCAGGGACATACCCGGGTCGCGCACAAAGCTCACCAGAAGATCGCCTTCGCCCAGTTGCGGAATAAAGCTCGCTCCCAATTGCGAAAAGGCCAGCAGTCCGCAGAGCCCCAGAACCGCGGCCGGCGCGAGTCCCAATAACGGTCGCGCCAGACTGCGTCGCAGGAGCGGTTGATAGACGCGCGAAAGAACTCGAAACAATACAGGCGCGTGCGTCGTTTGTTTTTCTGCCGGAGCCCCGGCTTTGCGGGCGCGGAGCAAAAAGGTCAGGGCGAGGGCCGGCATGAGGCCCAGCGCGATAACGAGGCTCGCGCCCAGCGCCATCAGAACGGTCCAGGCCATCGGGCGGAACATTTTGCCTTCGATGCCTTCCAGCCCGAGGATCGGCACGTAGACCACCATGATAATAAACAAACCGAAGGCGACCGGTCGCGCGACTTCCCGCGCGGATTCGTACACCAGCTCCAGCTTTTCGCGCAACGCCGCGCCCGCGAGCTCCGGTTTCGCGTCCAGACGCCGCAGTACATTTTCAATGATCACGACCGAAGCGTCCACGAGCAGGCCGAAGTCGATCGCTCCCAGGCTCATCAGATTCGCGGAAATTTGCAGCTGCAGCATTCCGCTAACCGCAACCAGCATCGAGAGCGGAATCGCCAGCGAAACGATCAGGGCCGCGCGGACGTTGCCTAATATCAATAGCAGGACGATTACCACCAGCGCCGCCCCTTCGCCCAGATTCACGAGCACGGTGCGAATCGTTGAATTCACCAGATAGTCCCGCGAATACACGGGAACCAGTTCCACATCCGCCGGCAGCTTTACCTGATTCGCGGCGTCGCGCGCGGCCACGGCGACCTCTCGACTATTCGCGCCGAGCAACATCAATACCGTACCCAGCACGGTTTCTTCGCCGTCGTATGTGGCCGCGCCGGTCCGCTGCAGAGCGCCCTCCTGAACGCGCGCGATGCGGTCCAGACGAATCGGCCCGCCGTAAACGTTCAGGCGCACGGGCATCCCGCGAATCGATTCGAGATCGTCGATCGCGCCGTTCGTGCGAACGATGATCTGCCGATTCTCCCGTTCGATATAACCGCCGCCGAAGTTTTGACCCAGGCTGTCGAGTGCGAGCAATACTTCTTCCAGGGTTACGCCGAGTTGCGCCAGTCGTTGCGGTAGAAATTCGATGTGGATTTCCTTTTTATAACCGCCGATGGTATCCACTTCGGCGATGCCGGGGATGTTCGACTTAAGGAAAGGCTGCACGACAAAATCCTGAACCGTGCGCAGATACAGCAGGCGTTCCGTCTCCGGCCGTCCGGCCAGTTCGCTGCCCTCTTTCGCGCGCAACACGTACAAAAAGACTTCGCCGAGTCCGGTGGAGATCGGCCCCGGCTCGGGCGAAATGCCGGCGGGCAAGCGTCCCCGCACGTTTTGCAGCCGTTCGACCACCATTGTACGCGCGCGATAAACGTCGGTTCCATCTTCGAAGGTGGCCACCACCTGGGAGAGACCGAAGCGGGACAACGACCGAATATCGACGACGCCCGGAAGACCGGCCAATTCGGTTTCCACGACGTACGTCACCGAGCTTTCGACCTGGGCGGGGTCCATGGCTCCGGTCTCGGAGTTTACCACGACCTGGATGCCGGTGATATCGGGTACGGCGTCCACCGGTAGCCGTAACGCGAAGTACGCGCCGGCCGCCGCGACAAGTAAGCTCAGGCCGATTACAAAGGTTCGGGCCTCAAGCGAAAAACGAATCAGGCGATCGATCATCGATGCTGCTCCTGGTGGGCGGATCCTGAGGCGGACGCCGGCGGCGGCATCGATGCGTCGTTGAAATCGGGATTCCCGGAGATCATAAGCAGTTCCGTATAGCAGGTGATATAATCCAGTTGCGTGTCGTATATCGCTCGCAGGGTTTCGAAAGCCATTTCATCCGCCTCCAGATATGTGAGCAGCGCCAGGCGTCCCCGTCGAAAACCGGCGTCCGCCGCGGCCATATTCCGTAATGTTACTTTTTCGAGATCTAACGGGAAGAGTCGCAACGCTTCGCGCGAGTGTTCGAATTCGGCGAAGGCGGACTGGATCGTCTGGCGCACCCGCTTGCGTTCCAGCTCCAGACGGAGCGCGGCGGCCCGGGAACGCGATTCCCCGCTCTGGATCGCGGCCTGGTTCCGATCGAAGACCGGCAGCGCCAATCGCAGGCCGAAACCGAAATAACTCTCCACGCCCGGTTCCTCTTCGACTGTCCCGAAGACTTCCAGATCGGGATAGGCTTCCCGGGTGGCCAGCCGTCGTTCGGTCGCGGCGTACGCGACCCGGAGCTTTTCTCGTAAGAGGCCCGGACTGCGCTCGAGGGCCATGTTCTGAATTTCATTTCGATTCAGCGGGCGGCCGCTGTCGGTGATCCAGTCGACGCGCGGGGAAACGTCTTCGCCTGCGTACAGGGCGAGCCGGGATCGGAGTACCTCGCGCGATACTTCCAATTCGTGCAGACCGCGCTCCAGTATTCGCAAGCGGCGCTTTACGATATCGCGTTCCGTGCGCCTGGCCGGCGAGAGGGCCGGCCGGCCTCTCAGGTAGGCCTGAATCAGGCGAAAACGTTTCACCCGGGATTCTACGTGCGCGATGACTCGATCGGCGGCGGCTGTCGCGTACGCCAGGCGGATCACCTGGTAGCGTAAGAGGAGAACGGTTTCAGTTAACGAGAGCGCGGCCAGGCGGCGACGCAATTCGGCGGTCTCTTCGCGCAGTCCGGTTTTGCCGGGAAAAAAAAGCGGCTGGCTGACGGTGAGCCGAAAGACCGGGTTCACTTCGTTTCCGCCGCCCGCCAGGTTCCCCGGGAAGCCGCCGAGAACCATTCGCCGTCTCCCGCCTTCGACTGCAAGCGATGGATTTTGCCAGATCCCCGCGTAGCTTCCGGCGATGCGTGCGTCTTCTAACAGTAATTCGGCGAGTTGTACGGACTCGGAGCGTTGTACGGCGAAGTCCGCGATTTCCGTCGCTTTCATTGCCGTCTTTGCCTTCATTGCGTTCCTGGCGTACTGGGCGTACTGGGCGTCTATTGCGCGACTTTGATTTTGAGTCGCGTTTGCAGGCCGTTCCGCTCGCAGCGAGGAAAACTCCGGGGCGACCGCCAATAGCAGAATGCCCGCGCATCCCATCGCGCGGTTTAAGATTGCGTTCATACCGCCGAACAGTAATAGCACGACGCGGAAATAGCAATGGTACAAATGTCATACGCGCTTCGGTCGCTCCAGGTTCGCCGTATGGCGCGCTTTCAGGCGATACCCGGGAAATATCAGGCGGCTGCGGGCACGAATTTTATTGGCGATGCATCCGGCGCCTCTGGAGCTTGACTCCATGATCGATCGCAAGATGCGCATTCTCTTCACGGCCTTCGCGAGCGCCTTCATCATTCTGGCGGTGGTCGACGTGATCCTGGATACGCTGGAACGTCAGGCCGTCGATCTTCACGTGATAATCGAAAGCGTTATGCTGGCGAGCGCCTTCGTCTCGATCCTGTTGTTATGGACCGGCTTTCGAGTTCGACTGACTCGTTCCGGTGAAAATCTCGAGCGGGTACGCAGGGAGCTGGCCGCATTTCGCGAACGGCATGCCGGCGCCGTTCACGAAATGCGCCGCGCCATGCAGGAACAATTCGTACGATGGAATTTCAGCGAAGCCGAAACAAAGATCGCGAACGCGCTCATTCGGGGTTTTTCGTTAAAACAGATCGCCGGCATGTTTGGGAAAAGCGAACGCACAGTGCGCAACCAGACGGTCAGCATTTACGAGAAATCGGGAATGACCGGACGTTCCGATCTTGCCGCTTTTTTTCTGGCGGACCTCTTCCCCGAGGATCCTGATCTGCAGGAATGATTCCGCCCGCAATCGCGGTCGCGCGGATCGCGAGGCCCTATGAGCTTTGTCAGGTCGAGCGCGAGCGACTTGACAGAATTACTTCAGACATTCAGTACTCGCCAGATGCGGCTGGCATGGCGAAAAATGATGATGGCCGGCACCGGGCTGTTCCTGTGTCTGTTTCTGGTCGTGCACCTTGGCGCGAATTTGTTGCTCCTGCTGCCCGAAGACCTGGCGCGCGCCGCCTATAATTCTTATTCGACGACGCTGCGCGAAAGCCCGTTAGTCCAGATCGTCGCGGTGTTTTTGTATCTATCGATCGTGCTGCATACTGTGTACGCGGCGATGATCACCCGGCACAACCGCCGCGCGAAACCTGATCGCTACGCCGCGAACGAAGCCGCCGCGAACAGCACCTGGGCCTCGCGCAATATGGGTTTGTTGGGATTCATGCTCTTGATCTTTCTAATCGTGCATCTCGCGAATTTTTGGGCGCGGATCAAGCTCGGTATTGGCGATGAGCTGCGCGTCGATGCGGACGGGCATCTCGACGTCTATGAAGTGACCACGACCCTGTTTCGGAATATTTATTACGTGGCCTTTTACAGTCTGCTGATGATACCGCTGGGGTTGCATCTTTATCATGGCGTAAAGAGCGCATTTCAAACTCTCGGCCTGTATCATCGACGATGGCTGAGCCGTCTCGCGAAGCTGGGCCTGGCGTATACGCTGCTTGTCAGCATTGGTTTCGCTGTGATTCCGGTCTTTATCTATTTACGTCATCTAATATCATGAGACGACTCGCGATCAACGCAGCATTATAGAGTAGCGGTACAACAAGGCATATTATGATTCTCGACGCGAAAATTCCACCCGGCAAGATTGAAACTAAATGGCGCAATTATCAGTTCAACAGCCGGCTGATCAATCCCGCTAACAAAAAGAAAATCGAGATCATCGTCGTCGGCTCAGGGCTGGCCGGGGCGGGGGCCGCGGCGACCCTCGCCGAGCTGGGTTATCATGTGCGCTGCTTTTGTTACCAGGATTCGGCGCGTCGCGCGCATTCGGTCGCGGCCCAGGGCGGGGTCAACGCCGCCAAGAACTATCAGCACGACGGCGACAGCGTGTATCGTATGTTTTACGATACGTTGAAGGGCGGCGATTTTCGGTCGCGCGAAGCGAACGTCTACCGGCTCGCGGAGTTATCGGCCCCGTTGATCGACCATTTCGTACAGCAGGGGGTGCCCTTCGCGCGGGAATACGGCGGCGTGCTGGCCAATCGCAGTTTCGGCGGCGTGCAGGTGGAGCGTACATTTTACGCTCGCGGGCAGACCGGGCAGCAGTTGCTGCTGGCGGCCTATGCGCAGCTCAATAAAATGATCCGGCTGCGGCGCGTCGAGATGTTCGCCCGTCACGAAATGCTGGAACTGGTCTGCGAAGACGGCAAAGCGCGCGGTATCATCGCGCGGGATCTCGTGAGCGGGGAGTTGAAACGTTTCGCCGCGCACGCGGTGGTGCTCGCGACCGGCGGTTATTCGCGCGTCTTTCGCCTCTCGACTCTGGCGATCGGTTGCAATGGTTCCGCCATCTGGAAGGCGCATAAAAAAGGAGCCTGCTTCGCGAATCCGGGTTTTACGCAGATCCATCCGACCGCGCTGCCCCAGGCGAGCGATTCACAGTCGAAGCTGACCTTGATGTCCGAGTCCCTGCGAAACGACGGTCGCATCTGGGTGCCGCGACAGGCCGGCGATTCGCGCGTGCCGAACGAGATTCCTGAAGAGGAGCGCGACTATTATCTCGAGCGTAAATATCCGGCTTTCGGCAATTTAGCGCCGCGGGATATCGCGTCACGCGCGGCGAAAGAGCGCATCGACGCGGGGTACGGGGTTGGCGCGCTGAAAAACGCCGTCTATCTGGATTTTAAGCACGCAATCGCGAGAGCGGGCCGCTCCGTCATCGCGGATCGGTACGGCAATCTATTCGATATGTACCGAAAGATCACGGGCATCGACGCGTACAGCGAGCCGATGCTGATTTCGCCGGCCGCGCATTTTTCGATGGGCGGACTGTGGGTCGACTACGAGTTGATGACTACGATTCCCGGTTTGTATGCGATCGGCGAATGTAATTTTTCGGATCACGGCGCGAATCGACTCGGGGCGAATTCGCTTTTGCAGGCGAGTATCGACGGTTATTTCATTTTGCCGAATACCATCAACAACTACCTGGCCGACGACGTCGGCGGCGCGACCCCCGATTCGAACAGCGACGCCTTCGCCGAAGCGGAAGCGCAGGTCCGTCGCCAGATCGACGAGCTTTTGAAGATCAAAGGCGAACGAACCGTCGACGATTTTCATCGCGCGCTTGGCCAGATTATGTGGCGGGAGTGCGCCATGAGTCGCAATCGAGGCGGCCTGGAGGACGCGCTTCAAAAGATTCGAGCACTGAAAGACGAATTCCATCGCGACCTAAAGGTGACCGGGCACGACCGTGAAATGAATACGGAACTGGAAAAGGCCCTGCGGCTCGCTGATTTTATCGAGCTGGCGGAGCTGATGTGCGTCGACGCTCTGGATCGCGAAGAGTCCTGCGGCGCGCATTTTCGCGAAGAGTATCAGACCGCCGAAGGCGAAGCGCTGCGCGTCGACGAAACGTATGCGTACGTGGCCGCCTGGGAGTATGCCGCGGGTGATTTCCGGTTACACAAAGAAGCTTTAAGCTTCGAAAATATTGAGCCGACCGTGCGGAGCTATAAATGAGCAGGCGCCTATGAAAATTGTATTTCGCATCTGGCGACAGACGGATTCCCGCTCGCAGGGCCACCTGATCGACTATCCGGTCGAAGGCTTGAACACGGACATGTCCTTTCTGGAAGCGCTCGACTATTTGAACGAACAGCTCGTTCGAAAAAACGAAAAGGTCGTGGCTTTTGAGTACGATTGCCGCGAAGGCATCTGCGGTCAGTGCGGGCTGTTTATCAACGGTCGCGCGCATGGACCGCTGGACAATACGACCACCTGCCAGCTCCACATGCGCAGTTTTCGCGACGGCGATACGGTCGTCGTCGAACCCTGGCGCGCGAAAGCCTTCCCCATCATCCAGGATCTGGTGGTCGACCGTTCGGCTTTCGATCGGGTCATGCAGGCGGGTGGTTATATCAGCGCGCATACGGGCAGCGCGCCGGAGGCGAATTCGATACCAATCGGCAAAGAAGTCGCGGACCGCGCGATGGACGCCGCAGCGTGCATTGGCTGCGGGGCCTGCGCGGCCGCCTGCAAAAACGCCTCGGCGGCCCTCTTTACCGCGGCCAAGATCAATCATCTAAACGCGCTTCCGCAGGGGCGCCCCGAAGCGCGTAAGCGTCTGAAGGAAATGGCGCAGGCGATGGAGCTTGAAGGCTTCGGTCATTGTTCGTTCACGGGAGCGTGCGAAGTCGAATGCCCGGAGAATATTTCGATTCGCAATATCGCCGAAATAAATTTTCGATCTATAGCGTCGATATTGAGGGGTTGATTTCTTTTTTGAGTGTGACGCCGTTCGGGCGCGAAATGGCTCCCGCTGCAGAAGCGCCGCATATCGCTCCTCCTCGGTTATAGAATTACAGAATTTGTTTATATGATTCTGCCGCCGCGCGCCTGGGGGCCTTTTTGCGAGGATCCCCGGGCCCGCTTCGCCGCCGCCGCCAGTCCGTGACATATTTTTTTATTGACGAAACGAAATCGTTGTCCTGACTGAAGGCAGTGATGAACGCGCGCAATTACAGGCAACGGCGCAGGCATATGCGCATCGCCGGAATGCCGGCTCTGCTGGCGGCGATCGTGCTGACGATCAACTGTTGCCACGGGGCCTCGTATATTTGCGCGCCGGCGAGCGGGTTTGCCGCGCAGGCGCCGGTTTCCACTCGGGTATCCGGCAAGCTTCCGGAGCGCACGCCGGCTCCCTGCCATGCGCCGGATGCCGCGAAGGCTCCGCCGCATTCTGATCCCGGAGCTTCCGATTCGAACGATACGGCTCACGGCGAGTGTTTCGGGTGCGAAGCCTTCGTCGCATTGCCGGATGCGCAGCCGCTGCGAATCGATCTGGCCGGCGCGGCCTATCATATCGATTGTGCGACGGCTATCGATTCAAACCAGCATCGACTGTCGATTCCGAATGCGGCGATTCGGCCGCCGCCGCGCGTCGGGCCTGCATTGCCCGGCGGAACGCAGCCTCTGTACGTTCTCATTCAGTCCTTCCTGATTTAGATTCCCCTCAAAATCCGCGATTGTTTCGGGCCTTGCGAGCGGTCGAAAGGGCTGCGCGTGTTTTTGATCACGCGCGAAGCGTTTCCCTCTTCGCAAAGCCTCCACTTCGCCTTGCGCATGATCTGCGAAGGCGTTCCGCGACTCGCCACTTCCCACTTCGAACGAAAGGGCTCGTGGGCGTCGTTTATAACAGCATACGGTAGAGGAAATGTATCTGAAATATTATCGATGCCGGGCGGCCCTGTCCTGTCTGGCGGTGATGTGTGCGGTCGCTCCGTCGTCAGTCTTCGCTCGCGACGACGCGCCGCGCGAAAGCCTGCGCGAAACCTTACTCGAAATCAGCGCCCGCCATCCGCGGGTTCTCGAACGAGCCGGCGAGCTTGCGTCGCGATTGGCCGCCGCGAATTACAGCTCGAGTCGTTACCCGGACCCCGGCTTCGGCGTGGCCTGGTCGAATTACCCGTATAAAAAAGATCTGCGCCTGATCGACGACCAGACTCCCATGACCGGCGTCGAAATTTCCGTTTCGCAGCCGATTCCTTTTCCGGGACGCCTGTCTCTCGAATCGAAGATCGCGGACGTCGACGCGAACGCCAGCCGCCTGCGGCTCGCCATCGAAAAGAATCAGCTCGCGCGCGAATTTCTGGATACCTTATTGGAGACGCGCTCGGCGAAGCAGACCCACGAGCTGGCCCGCGGATTCAGCGAACGGATTCAGCTCGTAGCGGAAGTCGCGAACGCGCGGTACGCGGTCGGGAAAGGGGACCTGAGTGACGTCAGCAAGGCCGGCGTAAACTACGCTGTTTTTCAGGATCGCGTGCGTGAGCTCGAAGCGTCGCTCGAGACTCGTTCGCGCCGATTGCTTTATTATCTCGAAGGCGACGCGGAAACGACGGCCGGCGACGCGCTCAGGGCGCGCCTCTCGCCGGTGTTCGCGCAAAGCGAAGCGCTGCCGCGGTACGTGCGCGGTCTGCGCGAATGGATCGACAGCCGCCCCGATGGCGCGACGCGCGTTGGCGAGCGCTCTCTGAGCGCTGCGCTGGCCGGCCTGGAAATCGATCGCCAGGAAAAAGAAAAGCACCTGGCGCGTATGCAGTACCTGCCGGACTTCGAGCTTTTCGCCTCGTATCGCAGGCGAGCCGATATCGCGAACGATCCCGCGCAGGGCGAAGATTTCATGAGCTTCGGCTTCAAGATGCGGGTGCCGCTCTGGTCGGCTCTCAGCAATCACAGTAACGTCGAAGCCCGCGAAGAACTGCAAACATCAGCGCGTTTCTCGCAGCGGAATATTATCCAGCGCGAGCGTTCGCTATTCGATGCGGCGCGCATCGAAGCCCGCGTGATCGACGAACGGCTGAAGCTTTATACGGAGTCGTTGATTCCGCAGGCCTCGCAGTCGGCCGACTCCGCGCGGCTGGCGTATGAAAACGGACGCGCGGATTTCGACACCTTTTTGAGCAGTTGGGATCTGCTCTATAGTCTGGAAGCGGAACGCATTCGCCTGCGCGTCGATCGTGATAAACAAATTCTGCTCATGGCGTTCATCCTCAACGTGATCTTACCGGATCACACGCCTCAGTCAGAAAACAAGCCGGGAGAATCTTCATGAATGATTTCAATCGCAAACGCCTGTACAGGCGGCTGAGCTACGGGGGCCTTGCGCTCGCTCTCGCGCTCGGCGGATACGGAGTCTATACTTACCTCGACCCCGCTGCAAAAAACGAGATCGGGGTCAAAGCGAATCAGACTCTCTACACCTGTTCCATGCACCCGCATATCATCCGGGACGGCCCGGGCTCCTGTCCGATCTGCGGCATGGATCTGACGCCGCTGCACGATCATTCGGATCACGCTCCAGATGCGAGCCATACGAATCATGACAATCATGCCGGGCACGTCGCGGGATTTGACGCGGACGCCCCGGCAGCGGCCGACGCGGGGAAAGCCCGCGATGACGCGCAGCAGGTCCAGGACCAGCGGCTATTGATTCGCGTGGACGCGACGCAGATTCAGAAGATGGGAGTGGTGACCGATATCGTGCGTAAAAAGAAAATCGCCCGGGAGATTCGCGCCATCGGGCACGTTGACTACAATGAATCCGCCGAAGTGATTCTCAACAGCCGTGTCGACGGTTGGGTCGAAAAACTACACGCGCGCTTCACCGGCCAGCCTCTGCGCAAAGGCCAGGCCGTCGCGTCGATCTACAGTCCGGAGCTGGTGTCGACTCAGGAAGAATATCTGCAGCTCTATCGGCGCGCGCAAACTCTCGAAAGCGAAGCCGCGAAACAAGAAATCGCCCGTCTGTTGGAATCGGCGCGCAGTCGTCTGCGCAACTGGAATATATCGAACGCTCAGATCAAGCGCATCGAGAGTCGGGGTAAGGCGCAGCGGCTGCTCACGATCTATTCGCCGTACTCGGGAGTCGTCGTTGAAAAGAAAGTTACGGAAGGCGCCTTCGTAAAGGCGGGCACGGATCTCTTTAAGGTCGTCGATCTGGCGACCGTCTGGACGTACGTGCATATTCCGGAAAAGGATATCCCATTTGTCGCGCAGGGTATGCCGGCGAAAATGGAAATCCCGCAGCTGCCGGGCGAAAGCTTCGCCGGTCGCGTGAGTTTCGTATTTCCGTTTATGGATATGGAATCGCGAGACCTGAAGATTCGCGTCTCGTTTCGCAATCCAGGTTTCAAGCTCAAGCCCGGCATGTACGCCACGATCGTTCTGAATCGCGAACTGAGCGGCGAACATCTCGTTGTGCCGCTTTCGGCTGTAATTCGTTCGGGCACCCGCGAAGTAGTTTTCGTGTATCACGGTAATGGTTCTTTCGAAGCCCGCGAAGTACAGACCGGAGTCGCCGCCGGCGACGAAGGCGTTCAGGTATTGCAGGGGCTTTCGCAAAACGAAGCGGTCGTCGTGTCCGGACAGTTCCTGCTCGACTCCGAGTCGCGTCTGCAGGAAGTCGTGCGCAAGATGCGCGGTCCAGGCGCAGGCGCGGGAGGGCATGAACATTGATCGCCGCACTTATCGAAGCGTCGCTGAAGAATCGCTTTCTCGTCGTGCTCTTCGGCCTGGCCACGATCTTCGCGGGCATTTTCGCCGTGCGCAATATTCCGATCGACGCGATTCCCGATCTTTCGGATGTGCAGGTGATCGTACTGACCGAGTACCCCGGGCAGGCGCCGCAGGTCGTCGAAGATCAGGTGACCTATCCTATGACTTCGGCCATGCTCGCGGTGCCGCATGCGAGTACCGTGCGCGGCTATTCCTTCTTCGGTTTTTCGCTCGTCTATGTGATCTTCGAAGACGGCACCGATCTATACTGGGCGCGCAGTCGCGTGCTCGAATATTTGAATTTCGCGGCGGGACGTTTGCCGGACGGAGTCAAGCCCCAGCTCGGTCCGGATGCGACCGGCGTGGGCTGGGTCTATATCTACACGCTCAGCGATCCCACCGGCCGCCGCAATCTCCAGGAGCTCCGATCGCTGCAGGACTGGACGCTGCGTTACGAATTATCGAGCATCAAAGGAGTCGCGGAGGTGGCGTCCCTGGGCGGCTTCGTCAAACAATATCAGGTGGAGGTCCAGCCGACGAAGCTGCTGCTGCACGGCGTCAGTCTGCGCCAGCTGCGTTCGCAACTCGCCCGCAGCAACACCGACACCGGCGGCCGGCTGATCGAAATGGGCGAAACCGAATTTATGGTGCGCGGTCTGGGCTATATCGAGTCCGTTCGCGACATCGAAGAAGTCGTCTTGAAAGTAAACAGCGACGGCAATCCGATTACGATCGGCGACGTCGCAAACGTTCAGATCGGCCCGGACATACGCCGCGGACTTGCGGACTGGAACGGCGAAGGGGAAACCGTGGCCGGTATCGTCGTTATGCGCTTCGGCGAAAACGCCTTAGAAGTGATTGAACGGGTTAAGCGACGACTCGCCGAATTGGAAAGCACTCTGCCGGAAGGCGTCGAGATTACCACCGCCTATGACCGTTCGGAACTGATTCACGCCGCCGTTCGCAATATCAGCTGGAAGCTGGGCGAAGAGATGCTGGTCGTCGCGCTGGTTACGATTATGTTTTTGCTGCACGCGCGTTCGGCGCTCGTGGCCATCGTAACCCTGCCCATCGGCGTGCTTGCGTCGCTCTTTCTCATGTACCTGCTCGATATCAACGCGAATATCATGAGTCTGGGGGGGATCGCCGTCGCCGTCGGAGTGATGGTCGATGCGGCGATCGTGATGGTCGAGAATTTGCACAAACATCTCGAACGCGAAAACGCCCTGAACGGCCTGAATACCGCTGAGACTCCGCATATTGAAATCGTGCGGCGTGCGGCGGTCGAAGTCGGCCCGGCGCTGTTTTATTCGCTCTTGATTATCACGGTTTCGTTTTTACCGGTGCTGGTCCTGACGGGCCAGTCCGGGCGTTTGTTTACCCCGCTCGCGTTGACGAAGACCTTCGCCATGGCTTTCGCGGCCCTCGTCGCCGTGACGGTCATACCCGTGTTGATGAGCTGGTTCGTACGGGGCGGAATTCGCGGAGAAAAGGACAATCCCGTTTCGCGGGCGCTCATTCGCGGCTACCGACCCGTAATCGAATTCACGCTTTCGAATAAGAGGCCGGTCGTACTGGCGGCGCTGGCGCTGCTTTTGATCACTCTGATTCCGCTCAAAGGCGTTCCGAAACCGGGCGGCGGCTATTTACTGCGCCCCATCGGCGGCGAGTTTATGCCGCCGTTAAACGAAGGCGATCTCCTGTATATGCCGACGACTCTGCCGGGGCTTTCGATCACGAAGGCCCGCGAATTATTGCAGCGCACCGACGCGATCATCAAAGAATTTCCCGAGGTCGAAAATGTCCTCGGAAAGATCGGCCGCGCGCAAACGGCGACGGACCCGGCGCCGCTGACCATGATCGAAACGCATATCATGCTGAAAGACCGCTCCCAATGGCGTTCGGGCATGACTATTGAAAAATTAATCGCCGAATTAAACGACGCCATTCGTTTCCCGGGTGTGACCAACGCCTGGACCTATCCCATTCGTACGCGCATCGACATGCTTTCGACGGGGATCAAGACGCCGGTCGGTATTAAGTTGCTGGGCGACGATCTGGAAAAACTTTCGCGTTTCGGCGCGGACATCGAGGCGACGCTGCGCGATTTTCCGGGCACCGCGTCCATCGTTTCGGAGCGGGTCACCGGCGGCAAATACGTGGAGTACGATATCAATCGCACGGAGGCGGCGCGCTATGGGCTGACGATCGGCGACATCCAGGATACAATCATGACCGCGGTCGGCGGCATGCGGGTGACCGAAACCGTCGAAGGGCTCGCGCGTTATCCGCTGAACGTGCGTTATCCGCGCGAATATCGAGACAGCATCGATAAACTCGACGACATCTGGGTATCCACGCCGCGGGGCGCGAGCATACCGATATCGCAGGTCGCGACGCTGCGCATCGTCGACGGCCCGCCCGCGATCAAAACCGAAAACGCGCGCAAGACCGCCTGGATCTATGTGGACCTGGAGCCGGACGCGGACGTCGCGTCGTACGTGGCCGAAGCGCGCGAATTTCTGGACCGCAAGATCGCGGCGCGGGAGCTGCGCGTGCCGGATGGGGTGACGATTTTGTGGAGCGGCCAGTATGAATATTTACAGGAGGCGGCCCGGAGGCTGACGCTTGCGGGTGTCATTACGGTCTTTCTGGTACTACTGCTCCTGTATCTGCACTTTCGAAATTTGACCGAGACGACGATCATCATGGCGTCGCTGGTTTTCGCGGTTACGGGCGGCGTCTGGCTGATGTATCTTTTCGGATACAATCGCTCCGTCGCCACCGACGTCGGATTTATCGCCCTGGCGGGCCTCGCCGCGGAGACCGGCATCGTCATGCTCCTGTATCTGGACGAAGTCATCGGCCGCTACAAACGCGAAGGCCGCCTGAATTCCCCCGCCGATGTGCGGGCCGCCGTGATTGAAGGCGCGGTCGATCGGGTGCGGCCGAAGATCATGACGGTAATGACCACCCTGATGGGGCTGATGCCGCTCTTGTGGGCGACGGAGGCGGGATCGCGCGTTATGAAACGCCTGGCCACGCCGATGATCGGCGGCTTGCTAACGTCAACGATTCTGACATTAGTAATCATTCCGCTGGTGTACGAATGGCTGCAGCAGCGCCGCCTGCGAAGCGGAAGGGCCGGACCCTTTCACGACAAAACGGCGGACGACGGCGATTTGTCGTAGTGATGATTAAAACGAACTCGAATCTTATGGAGATGAAAATGAAAAAACCGATTCAAATCGCGACCCTCGCGGCTATGAGCTTCGCATTTCTGAGCCTGTGCGGCGGCGGAAGCGAAGAAAGCGCCGCTCAATCGGACGGCGGCGCGGGACACGAACACCACATGCAGAATATCACGGAGGTGGTGAAACAGGACGGTGTACAGGTCGCCTTCGACGTGATGACCGCCGACAGCCACGCGAAAATGACGAAACAGATGGGCATCGACCACCAACACGCTCCCGGCACAGATCACCATCTGAGCGTCACGCTCATGGATCTGGAACAGTCCGCGGTGATTCAGGACGCGCAGATGCAGGCGATCACCGTAATCGGACCCGACGGCGCGAAAACCAGCGATGCGGGCGCCGTTCTGACCGGCGGGGGTATGCATCATCACGGTCTGGATTTCAAGATGAGCGGCGCGGGTGAATACACAGCGCGCATAGAATTTATATGGCGAAGCGAAGCCTATTCGTTTGAAACTGAATTCGAAATGTAACTCGCGAAATCTAACGGCGCGCCGTCGAATCGTTCCGGCGGCGCCTCGAATTCCTTCAGCGCTCAACGTCGACGATGACCGCTGTCAGGTCGTCGTCGAAGCCGTCGCCTTCGCCGTGCAGCTGATTCCAGTCGCTGAGTCTGGAGATCAGCGATTGCATAAAGGCCGCGGGGGTCTGCGTCGCGCCTTCGCGGAAGGCTTCGACGAGGCGTTCCTGGCCGAAAGTGTTTGCGCCGTAGCCGCATTCGAAGAGGCCGTCGGTAAAAGCGAAGATACGATCCCCTGCCTGGATATCGATCTCCGCGCGCTCGATTCCGCCGGCTTCGAGAAAACCCAGGATGCTGCCCCCGGGCCGCAGGCTCAGAGTTTCGCCGCCGCGACGCTGGACTAAAAGCGGCGGATGCCCGGCGTTGGTCGTTTGCAGGCGGCCCTGCTCCAGATCGATAAAGGCGTAGCAGGCAGTTACGAAATTGGTCGCGATCATACCGGATTCGTTTAAGACCCGCTCCATTCCCAGCAGTACCTCGACCGCGTCGTGGGCGTGGTGTTTTTGCAGATTGAACGCGACGCGGACCATCGAAGCGATCATCGCCGCGGGGACGCCATGTCCGACGACGTCGGCCACCAGAACGCCGACGTGCCGATCGTCTCGATAGAATCCGTAGAAATCGCCGCCCACCGCCGACATGGGCTCGTAAAACGAATACAGATTCAGGCCCTCGATTTCCGGCATGCGGGCCGGCAGAATCGATTCCTGAATCTTACGGGCGAGTTCCAGCTCGTGTTTCAATCCCGCGAGTTCCGCGTGGCGTTTGTGGCTTTCTTCTTGAGCGGCGATGTGCGCGCTCGCGCGATCGACGGTGCTTTGAAAATCTTCGAAATCCATGGGCTTCGTTAAGAAGTCCAGGGCGCCGCTGTTCATGGCGGCGCGAATATTGTTCATATCGCCGTAGGCGGATACGATCACGACGCGCTGGATCGGATCGATGCGCGCGATTTCCGCGAGTAGAGTCAGTCCGTCCATTCGCGGCATGCGAATATCCGTAACGACCACAGGCGCCTCGTCCAATTCGCGAAATCTTTCCAGAGCCTCTACGCCGTCGCGGGCGAAGACGAAATCGTACCTGCCCTGCTTGATTTCAGCCCTGAAACGTTGCTGTATCATGGCCTCGACGTCGAGTTCGTCGTCTACAACGAGGATTTTGCGCCCCATGGCGGGGAATGTACCGGCGGCGTTATTCGGGGTCAAGAATATAAAATATCACTAATAACAATTAGCCGGAAACACTTACTATTTTTTCTGTTCGGCCAGCTGATCCGGCATCAAAGCGAATTCGGGATCGTTCAAATCCTTTCGCAGGTTGCGAAATTCAGCGCGGATCTCCGGGGGCAGACCGAAGATTTTTGTTAAGAGCCAGCGCATATAAAAGGCCGGCCACACCCGCTTGCGCATATAGAGCAGCGAGTTCGGATCGTGTATCGATTTCGCCGGCGGAATCTGAATACCGCGCGGGATGTGTCCGACCCAGAAATAGTGGTTATTGCTTTCGGCGTAATCGAAGGCCTCGGTCGCGTGAATATTGGCCAGATCCATCCAGGGATGCTCGGCCTCGTCCCATTCGTAGTTGGAGTTCAGAATTTGCGCGTCGTCTTCGCCGGCCTGAATACGATGCAACTGGATTTGAAGAATATAGCGCAGGCCGTCTCCGTTTTTGCATCGTTCCCGGAATTCGTCCTTGCTATAGGTCATTGACGGCGGCTCGCCGCCGGCGAGAACCCGCTGGTCGTGCAGCGCTTCGGGAGTGGAGATATCGCGCGGGTCCGGCATGCCGCTTTCCGGACGGCGGTCGCCGGGAATGCCGCGAAATTTTACGTAGTAGCGCGTTCCGTCCGACGACACCCAGATATAGGGGGTCTGGCTGTAATAATAGAGCGATTCGACCGAATCCGGCAGTCGACGCAGGCCCGAGCGCGCACCCAGCAGTCCGCGATGATATCTTTGATAGTACTTTAAGTAATCGTCGCCGCGGTCCGCTTCGCGTACCGAAACGAATTTCAAAAACGAATAGGCGTTCCAGAAGAAGGTGATGCGCCCGGTGTTCATTTCGAGATCGAAGGGGCTCTTATAATTCGTATCCGCGAATTTTACGGACATGCTGCGCACGATCAACATCGCGTCGTCGTACCAACCGACCGCCGCATGCCGCACCCGAATCGTGAACTCGCGTCCCGGCTGAAAAAAATCGTGCGCCGGGAATTCGGGATTCTCGACGATGCGCAGCTTTCCGCGCCCCGCGACGCCGCTGTTGTGCGACATATGCGAGCGCCTGGCTCCGAGCACTACGAGCCACGGAAATCCTTTCGCGATGAGCCAGAGTACAATGCGATCGATCATTCGTTTAAACATGGGTGGCCTTCTCCTGAGGGGTCTCTTTTTGTTCGCTGTGAATTGGCAGTCTGACGATGAATTCCGTAAACTCCCCGGGCCGGCTTTCCGCGTTCAGCTGTCCGCCGTGCTGTTGCACGATGATATCATAGCTGATCGACAGTCCGAGGCCGACGCCGTTGCCCGCGGGTTTGGTCGTAAAAAACGGCATGAATATTTTTTTCAGGTTATCCGGCGCGATGCCCGGGCCGTTGTCGCGTACGCGAATCTCGATTTCATTTGATGGCGCGTCGAGCGCGCTCGAAATACGAACGTGCGGTCGTCGATCAGTCCTGGCGTGATCCGAGTCGGTCGCCGCGTAACAGGCGTTATTCAGAATATTCAAGAAGACGCGACTGAGAGCCTGCGGGTCCACGTGGGCCTGCAGGGCCCCCAGATTCAGGTCTTTTTCGATGAATAGATCGGATTGCGGCTTCTGTAAAAACAGATTGCCGTGCACGATATTCGCGCACTCTTCAAGCAGCAAATCGATTTCGGTGTCGGCGTAATTCGCTTCGTCGGTCCGCGCGTGTTCCAGCATGGAACGAATGATGATCTCCGCCCGTTTGCTGTTGTCGGAAATGCGCTGCATATTCTGCGTCACCGTTTCCAGAGTCTCGCGTACTTCCGGAGCGTTTTCCGGTTCCGTACCTGCGGCCCAGCCCGCCGCGATCATCTCGCCCAGCTCGTCGAATTGACTGCCGGATATTTCCGCGAAGTTCTTAATGAAATTCAGCGGGTTACGAATCTCGTGGGCGACCCCCGCGGTGAGCATGCCCAGGGACGCTAATTTCTCCTGCGCGATGATCTGGTTCTGCATGGTCTGCAGTCGGTCCAGAGTTTCGCGTAATTCGCTCGTACGTTCTTTGACCTTGTGTTCGAGCGATTCGTAGAGGCCGGCGTTTTCGAGCGAGATGGCCAGCTGGGTCGAGAGCACCTGCAGAACCTTTACGCGTTCCGGCGTAAAGGAACCGGTCGCGAGATTGTTTTCAAGATAGAGCAGGCCCGTCGTGCGTCCCTGATAGAGAATCGGTCCGCAGAAGACGGAAAGCGGCTCGCGCTCCTGGATATAGCGATCGTCGGCGAATTGATTCGCCTGGCGCGCGTCGTCGAGGGTGATTGCGTTGCCCGTACGCGCCACAAAGCGCACAATGGATTCGGGCAGTTTGCCCTGGTCGGCGGCGGCGCTGAGCGAAAGCTGCGAAAAAATCGATATATCGTCGGCGGTGCCTTCGACCTGTACGCTCAACTCGTCGTTGTCGGATTGGCGGATCAGGAGGCCGCGTCCCGCGCCGGCGTTTTCGATCATCGTGTGCATGACCTGGGTCAATAAACTCTCCATGCGAATTTCGCCGGAGATGGTCTGCGAAGCGCGCAGCAGCGCCGTCATGTCGAGCATATTGCTCGTACCGGAACTGGTTTCGGGGGAAGCCGTTTCTTCCAGTTGGGCGGCGGGCGCCGCGCTTGTAGAGCGCTCGAGATCCCTTACGATTCCCGGGTAACGTCGCTTCAGGCTTTCGCATTTGGCCACGCCGCCCCACAGACGATAGCCGTGGTAAGCGCGACTGAGATAGATCGCGCCGACTTCGGGATGCCGGCGGTCCTGCCACAGCTTTCCGATGCACTCATTCGCCAGAGCTTCCTCGTGCACGAATTCGCTTTCGCGCGCGATCCTCAGCGCCTGCTCGAGGTTTTCAAGCGCGGCGTCGAAGCGTCCGGCCAGACGCAGGCGGTAACCTTCGATCAAATGATATTTGTTCAGATAATTCGAGGGGCAGTGATGCCCCCATTTTTTCATCTTGCGCTGGTTGGCGGCGACTTTGCGCAGCTGCTTTTTGCGCGAGCCCCGGCCGCCGGAACCGGTGTCTGACGCGCCGGCGAATTGCCCGACTTCACAGACCGCGAGGCGCGCCAGTGAATCGTAAAAATAAAACAGCGGCGCCATCGGAAAGGTGATAACGGTCTGTACGTTTTGCGCCGCGAGTTCGGTATTCGAGTACGCTACGTCATACTCTTCGCAAAAATAGGCGGCCACCAGCTTGCTGAAATAAACGTGAAACTGGGTGTGCATATCGTTCGCGGCGATATGCTGGGGAAGCATTTCCTTTTCGCTATAGGCTTCGCCTTCCAGCTGAAAAACTTCTTCGACTTCTTCGGTAAGATTGATTACCAATTGCTCGTAAATGCGATTCCAGTTGCGGGGAGCGAATTGTTTTAGCTGCGCAAGCATCGCGTTTTTGCGCGCCATGCCCGCTTTTAATTCGTGCAGGTTGACGCCCGCAATAAACTCGTAAATCGAACCGTAGCTCACGGCGTAGGCCGCGTATTCGTGGTCGCCGGTTTCCGCGCCGATCTGATAGATTTCTTCAAGCAGGGGCAGGGCTTCGCGAAAATGATCTTTCCAGTGCCGAACGCCCACGACGCACGGGTAAATCGTGCGGGCCAGGAAAGCGCGGATATTCATATCATAGGCGAGTTGATACGCCATCTGTCCGAAGCGATAGCCCTGTTCGATGTCGCCCACCAGGCCGCAAAGGATCATACCCCAGGTGACGAGCGCGTGCGGCGTGACTTCGTCTTTGCCGTAATGCTGCGAAAGCCGCACGAGTCGAATTACCAATAAAGGAAATAACAACGGCGCGGCGAAGAACGCGGCCGGAATCACGTTCACGATCAATTCGAGAGCCGCTTTTTTATGGGGGTCCTGCATATCCGGCAGGGCCGCGAGCTTGCTTTCGCGTACGGCCAGCCGGGCTGCAGTGAGGTCTTTGGCCACGTGCAGCAGGGTCGCCTTGCGGGGCAAACGGACGCCCAGCGGGCGCAGGGCCGCGCGCCCGATGTCGATTACTTCCGGAAATTTGTTTTGCGCGATATAGGCGAGAATGCGCGTCGTCTGGATGCGACTCTGGTCCAGAACGTTCGCGGCCTGATTCAACGCGACGCCCGAAAGCCGTTCCATTTCTTCGTAGCTCTTCGCAAGAAACGCGGCTTCGACGGCGTGAGCGTGGACTTCGAAGCAGAGTTCGTAGTGTCGGCGCCACGCCTGGTCGTCCAATAACTCCAGACAATTTTGCAGATAGTGCAGCGACGGCGCGAATGCGCTCGAGCGTTTTGCGCGAATGCCGGCTTCCAGATTCAGGCGAATCAGCTGCAGTCGCTCTTCCGCGTCCTCTATCAATTCGACCGAGCGATTCAAGTGTCCGACGATATCGAAGAGTCGCTCCTGTTGTTGCTGTTCGGTCGCGCTGTCTTTTAACAGCAGTCGTCCGATCTTTAAGTGAACTGACGCCCGTTCCTCTTCCTCGATCAGCGAGTAGGCGGCCTGCTGTACGCGGTCGTGTAAAAACGAATACGCGGCGTCCGCCGACTCGTCGAGATATTGCACGAGTTTGTAATCGTCGTCGGCCGGAATGATAAGGCCTTCGCGGAGAGGGCCTTCCAGCAGCGCCGCGCTCTCCAGTCGCCCGTGTTCGCCGACCACGGCGATAGTTTTCAAATCGAAACTGTTGCCGACCGCCGCGGCGAGCTGCAAAACACGCCGCGTCTCGGGCGCCAGTCGCCGGATTTTCTGCGCCATGAGCTCGACGACATTGTCCGTCGCTTCGGCCTTGCGGATGCGTTCTATGTCCCAGGCCCAGGCGCGACGCTCGCGATCAAAATAGATCCATTCCTGCTCGTAGAGATTCAACAGGAACTGGTTCAGAAAAAACGGATTGCCGGCCGTTTTCTCCAGGCATAGCTCGGCGAGCGGTCCGGCGACGTCTTTTTCGCAGTGCAGGGAGTCCGCGACCAGGGCGTGTACGTCGTCGCGGCCGAGCGGTTGCAGCGTAATCGTATTGACCGCATTCTGTCCGGCGTCCGAAGCCCGCATCGCTTCGATGGTCGCGAGCAGCGGATGACCTTCGCCGACTTCGTTATCACGATACGCGCCGATGATAAAAATATAACCTGTGGCGACGTCGGTCGCCAGGAGCTCCAGCAGCGCGAGCGAGGGCAGATCGGCCCACTGCAAATCGTCCAGGAACAAACACAGCGGATGATCGGCCGCCGCGAAGCTGCGCACAAAATTTTGAAATACCAGGTTGAAGCGATTCTGGGCTTCACCGGGCTGGAGCTCCGGAACCGGCGGCTGTTCGCCGATTATCAATTCGACTTCTGGAATTACGTCGATGATGATCCGGCCGTTCGTCGTGAGAGCGGCGCTCAGCTTCGCGCGCCATTCGGCAATGCGTTCTTCGGATTCGCTCAGCAGCTGGCGCACGAGGCTGCGAAAGGCCTGGATCAACGAGTCGTACGGAATATCTCTTTTAAACTGATCGAATTTGCCGTGAATGAAATAGCCGCGTCGCCGGGTGATGGGCCGATAGATTTCATGCACGAGCGACGATTTACCGACGCCGGAGAAACCGGCCACGAGCGTAACTTCGGTCGCGTTTTCGCTCACACGATCGAAAGCCGTCAGTAGTTCTTCAATTTCCGCGTCGCGCCCGTACAGCTTCTGTGATATCTGAAAGCGATCCGATACGTCGCCGGACCCGATCGCGAAGGCCGCCAGCGAAGCGGGATCCCCGTCCGCGTTCAGACCCTGCAGGCAGCGTTCCAGATCCGCCTTGAGCCCGCCTGCGCTCTGGTAACGGTCTTCCGCTTTTTTGTTCATAAGGCGCATGACGATCGCGGAGACGGTTTCGGGTATATTCGGATCCGCTTCGTGCGGGGGAGCGGGGGAACGGGCGATGTGGCTGTGCACGATTTCCAGCAGATCCTTCGTATCGAAGGGTCGGCGCCCGAGCAGCAATTCGTAGAAGGCTACGCCCAGCGAATAAAAATCCGAGCGGTAGTCCACCGCGCGATTCATGCGTCCGGTCTGCTCCGGCGAAATATAAGCCAGGGTGCCTTCGAGTACTTCCGGACTGCGCAGCTCCAGTTCTTCGCGGGAAAGCTCGGTCGATATCCCGAAGTCGATGATCTTGACTTCGCCGTTTTGCGGATTTCTGAGAATATTCGCCGGATTAATATCTTTGTGGATGATATTACGGGCGTGAATGCGTTCCAGAATGCCCGCGACGGTCGCCGCCAGTTTCAGAAAATCGCGCAGGGCGGGGCGTTCGTCGCGCCGCAGCGCTTCGCCGAGTGAATGGGCGCCGTAGTCTTCCATTACGATCATCAGGCTGTTCTGGTATTTCTCCAGATCGTAGACCTGGATCACGCCCTCTATCGCAGCCAGCGAGCGGGTCATGGCGAATTCCCGCCGAAAGCGGGCCAGGCGTTCCGGACTCGGGTATTCGTGGCTCAGAATCTTGAGCACGACGGATCGGCCGTCGTCCCGCGCGGCACGCAGAATACGGGACTGCCGGCTTTCGTAGAGCTGATCCTGGACCTCGTAGTTTGCGATGCGCATGAGGTCTTAGATATTTACGCTCTGCGGAATCTGGGAGGGGAGCAGATAGTGGTAGTTGATCGGGCGGTGTTGATTGCGTTCGGCGATCTCGGTTTCGATTTCCGCCAGGCGTTTTTGAAAACGTTCTAAGGCCGGCTCGAGCCGCGGGTCTTTGAAATATTTTTTGCCGTACTGGCCGAGCTGCGTATGATGCACCCCGCCCAGCAGATAGCCGGTATCGAGCTGCATATAAGCCGCGTCGATGGGAGGGAGCATGGCCACGTAGTCCGCTTCGGTCAGGCCTTCAGTCGACGCCGGGGCCGGCCGGTACGCGGCCAGGGGCATATTCGGCACATAGCTCATAAGATCTTTTTGAGGAAAATTAACAGCGGCGTGCTCGGGGCCGGCTTTGAAGATCAGCATCGCGACCAGGCGCTTTAAATAATCCCGAGTGAGAATCTTGCCGGCGTCGTCTTCACCGAAGCCCGGCACGCGCCCGCCGTCCGGCGAAACCAGCTCGGCGGCCCAGGCCTGCAGCTCGGTATCGTTCACGACGTCGGCGTCGCTTTGATAGTACAGGTCCAGATACGCCGCGACCCATTCGCGAATCGCGTCCCAGATCGGCAACGCGTCGTCGCGATAGGAATATCCCGGAAGCAGCTCCGGGTCGTCGACTCCGCGTTCTGCGAATGTCGCCCGCGGATCGAGCACGCTGTTCGCTTTGTAATTCTTCAGATCGTCGACGGCCAGTCCTACGCTCGCTTCGAGCGTGCCGGCCATGATATGGTCCACGACGCCGTCGGGGGCGAGCAGCGTTTTGTGAGCGGCGTTGTTGATCGCCAGAGTGCCTTCGAAGTGCGCGTCGAGCAGTAGATAGAGCGGATGCCGCGGCGAGAGCCGCCGCAGAGTCGCGATTACGAAGGGTTCGAGAAAGATATGTGTGCGCCCCAGGTGTATGACTGCCTGGTGCAGATTGCCGTCGGCGACCTGGACGAGATTGCGGGCCATCAGCCAGGCGTGCCCGTGATGCGGTTGAATGATCGGATACTCGTCGCAGGGAATCTGGCCGCATTGAATGGCGACCGGCATGAGCTCGCCCCGGCTCCCGTCTTTGTGCAGCGGAATATAGAACATGGCCAGCGGAGCGGTGACGTACTTCTGCAGCCCTTTGAATTTACCCGTTTGCACCCGGTCCAGCGCGGAATAATCCGCCATATACAGACGGCCTTCCGCGAGCGCCCGCTCAAGGGTATCGCCTTCGCCCGCCACTTTCTGAAAGGCGCCGTTGTCGATGGGGAAGCGATCGTCCGGCTCATTCATGCGCTGCAGCATCATCGGGTTCGGACCGGCCAGGCGCATATGTGCGAACATACGATCTTCATGGTAAACATCCGCGATCGCCGGCGCTTCGATGTCGCGAAACATTTGCTGGAATTGCGTCAGCTCCGTCGAGTCGGCCAGGTCGTAACGTTTGCTCAGAGAGCCGAAGAATTGGTGCAATAAATCACCGACTTTGCCCGGCAGAAACTTCTCCGCGTTCCCCTCGAGCTTTTTTACGAAATTCGTCGTGCGTTTCCAGAGGGACTCGTGGTGTTCGACGTGTTTGTCGTTGCGCGGCGCTCCGCGCGCGTTGAGCATGACGACCGTCTGCCGCCCGGCTACTTCCAACAGCAATTCGAAGGCGAATTCGTTTTTGAACGGAACCTTCTCGGCCATGGCCCGGCCGGGGACGGTGTCGTAGTCGTAGATATATTCATGACGGAGCTCGGCCAGTTCGCTGGCGCGCTCCGCGATTTCGGGGTCGTGTTGGGGGAGACTGGGATACATGCAGGCCACCTGGGCGCGTTCGGCCCCGGTCACTTTCATCGCTGATAAATCGAAACGACAAGTACATTTTGGCTTATCTTAAGCAAATTTGGGCTTAGTCTTAGCTCGAAAAGAGGCGCAGTTTCGCGGGTTAATGGCGGTCGGATTGAGATTAGCCGGCGAACGGTGGGCGATGTGCGCGGCCTGAGTAATCGCCGCGTCGTTCGAAGCGCTCAGCGCTCAGCGCTCAGCGTTCGGCGTGGGGCGTGCGATACAGGCGCCAGCGCCCATCGTGAGTCACCGGAGCCAGGTCGAACTCACCGGCCAGTCGCGCGTGCAATTCGTCCGGACCGGCCAGCAGCACGTGCGTGAAGTACTGAAGATCTCCCGCGTGAAAGTACTGCGGTCGCATTTCCAGCCGCGGCGTCCAGGCATGCGGCAGCTTACGATAGACCACCGGGCAGAGGGGATAGTCGGTGAACGAGTTGTTTACGCGGCCGCCGCGCACGAGCTGTCCGTACGCGACGTGATGCACGAATGGAAAGCCGTGAATATAGCGGCTGTTCGGGTAATACGAAAGCCCGACGATAGACGGCGCGGTCGGCAGGGCTTCGATGACGCCGATCGCTTCGGCGAAGCCGGCGTACTCTTCGCGCTCGAATTTTCGCCAGCGGTCCGCGGTCAGGCCGACCAGACCCGCGAGAAGCAGGGCGCTGAAGGCGAGCAGCCCGCGGTTCAGCTTGCGCCCGCGAAACGGAAATCGCGGAGTTGCCAGCAGGAGAAAGGCGCACGCGTAGGGGAACCAGCGCACCGCGATTAAAGTTGAGCGTTCGTTGCCCTCCGGAAGCAGCATGCCCCACAACAGGGCGAGTCCCGCCGCCAGCAGCAAATCGCGATCCCAGGCGTCTGATTGTGCGTTCTCTGGACTTTCGTCCGCGATTTCGCTTCCCCCGGTTGCGCCTGTCGCGGCGTTATGCTGGCCCTGGTCGGCGCGCCGTTTGTAGTAGTAGCCGGCCGCCGCAATGGCCGCGCAGTACGCCAGACTGAAGAAGACATAGGCCTGTTCGAAATCGTGTTTGATGCCGCCCAGGGCCGCGCGGACGAAAGGTCCCGGGGCCATTCGTTCCCAGGGGGAAAGCAGCCAGCCGTACTCCGGCACCGCCTCCTGCGGCGTCACGAAAATCCACAGCAGTACGACCAGGCAGCCGGGAATCATCGCGATGCCGGCGACGAATGAATGCCAGCGCACTGTCGGACGCAAAATGAATCGCGCCGCAAGGAAGACCGACGAGAATACGACCCAGTAAATGTGGACGAAGAATATGAGGACGCCATAAATCGCGACCCAAACGAGATGACGGCGTTGTTCCGTGCGCTGCAACAGTCCCGCGAAGGCCACGAAGAAGCAGGCCCCGAAGACGTGATGAATCAGTCCCCAGTACAGACTCTGATTATAAAAAAAACCAAGCGCCAGCAGTGCGCCGGCGCTGTAGACGATTCGCCCGTGCCGTCCCAGCAACACCGCCGCGGTCCAGGCCGTGCTCAGACCGATCATCGCCGCGGTGATCGCCTGGATGGGGTGCAGAACGCTCAGGGCCGCCATGATGAAGAGGTACGTCATCAGGTAGGGCGTGAATAGATCGACCGTATAGGGCGAGCCGTCCTGCCAGGCTTCGCCGAGCAGCAGGCGCCCCTGATTCATATGCTGCGGAAGGTCCGTCAGCGGCGGAAAATCGACCACCAGAAAAGGCGTCGCCAGCAGTGCGGCGAGGGCGAGCGCCGCGATCCATTTGCCAGACTGCCGATTCATCGTAGTTGCGCGGCTCGCATAGCCGGGAGTGAGACAGTGTTGTCGGCGCGAAACTCTGAGTCAAGACAAAGCGCGGCGCCGCGCGGCTCATCGCCGCGGTTCGTACAGCACGCGGCCCGACTCGCGCTTTCCATCAATTACGCAGCTGACGAAAAAGACGACTCTTCGCGCGCCTCTCGGAATTTCCAGTCGCGCGGTATAGCTTTCACCGCTCTTCGCGAGCCGGATCTCCCGGCGCGCTTGTTTGCCCGGAATTTCATAGGCGGCCGTAACGCCGGTCGCGTCTTCCGCCACGTATTTCACGTCCGGCTCCAAAATGTACAGGCTGAGTCGATCGCCCCGCACGATCACCTCCGCGAAATGTCGTTCGAGTTTCGCGTACTTTCCGCCGTGGGGGCCGACAGGCGGCAGACGATCGGGCGTAGCATGTCCTTCGTCATGGGCGAAGATTGCGGTCGTGAACGCGGGCGGCGCGGCGATGGTCGTGACGAAAAGGGTTACGACCGCCGTCAGTCGAATTTGCTTTAAGCTATTTCGAATTTTCATTTGGGTTCTCCTGGTTGTTTTTTGATGATTGCGGAGATGGCCGCGATCCGCTCAGAGCGTATTCTTCGAAGCGGGCCAGCCGCAGGCGAAAGAGCGTATTCGCGCTTTTGCGCTCCAGATCATGCAGGGTTTCGATCGCGGCGATCATATCCGCCGGAGCCTTTTGTCCGCGGCCGAATTCGGCGTACGCGAGCCGCAGGGCCCGGCGGGCCTGGCCCGTGAGCGCCGTAACTTCGGCCAGCAGTCGACGGTCCCGGCTGATACCCGCGCGTCGTTCGCCGAGTTCGATGCGCAACTCCAGCATTCGCTGGCGGGTTTCGAGAATCGCCGCTTCGATCCGCGCCTGGCCGGCCTGCATTCGACTTTCACGATCGCGCGACGCGAAGAGCGGAAAGCGAAAGCGCAGTCCCGCTCCCGCTTCGGGTCGATTCGGATCAATCGCGTCCAGATCCGGACCATAGCCGCCGTAGACTTCCAGCGCCAGCGTTGTGCCGTACAGCTCGCGTTCCACCAGCGCCTGGCGGGCTTTCAGCAATCGCAGGCGCGCTTGCTCGACGACAAAACTGGGATGCTGTTCGACGAAGCGTGCAGAGGATTGTTCGCCGCCCGATTCGTTCGATTCGTTCGAGTCGCCAGTGGGCGGCGAAAAGGAATCCCGTAGACGCGGAATCTCCGGCGGCTGGTTTTGCGAGTCCGCCCCGGTTTCCAGTCCGGCAAGAATCAGCAGGCTGGAGCGCAGGGCCAGAATGGTTTCTGCATTGGCCGCGCTTTCGGCGCGCAGCGCTCCGGCTCGCAGACGCGCGTTCAAAACATCCGAAGCCCCGGCCGAACCGATTCGTCGTCGCGGCCCCAGGCTGCGCGCGAGGCGTTCGTACGCGGCGATTTCAGCGCGAGCGATCGCCTGTAATTCTATCAGCCGCGCGGCTCGGTAATAAGCGAGCGCCAGGGTCTTGCGAATTCCCAGGGCGCGGGCCTGCTCGCTGAATTTTTGCACTTCTCGTTCGCGTTCGAAGACCGCGCGTTCCGCTTCCGAACGCCCGCCGTCCCAGAGAGTCCACGCGCCCACGACCCGGGCCAGCGGACCGGTACGGTTTTCTCGTGTATTCGCGGCGCCGCCGTAGCCGGCTTCCAGATAGAGATCGGGCAAATAGCGCCGGGGCAGCGCTTCGATGTCGGCTTCGGCCGCGTTCAATCGCACCGCGGCGGCTTTGAGTTCGGGCGAATGCTCGACAGCGAGCTGTAGATAGTCTTCCAGCTGCAGCGGTTCGCGCGCGAAGAGTCCCGCGCTGCATAGCAACCCAATCGTGACGGCGGCCGGCAGGCATCTTCGCCTGCGTGCATCGAGTCCGCTTTTCATCGCTCCGCTCCTTCTGGAAAGAGTTTCCAGCGTTGCGCCAGCCGGTAATAGAGGACCGGGGTGATCATCAAATCGAGCAGCGTCGAGCTGCAGAGCCCGCCGCTGATGATCAGCGCGACCGGGAACAAAATTTCTTTGCCCGGCGCGGCAGGGCCCGAAACGAGAATCGGGGCCAGGGCCAGGATCGCCGTGCCGGCGGTCATCAGCACCGGGGTCAGCCGTTCGAGCGCGCCACGAATGATCGTTTCCGCCGAGAAGGGCGCTCCTTCGATCCGCATCAAATGCTCGAAATGCGATATCATCAGAATCCCGTTGCGAGTCGCAATGCCGCCCAGCGCGATAAAGCCGACGAAGCTGGCGATGGACAGGGGCGTGTCCGCCAGCCACAGCGCGAATACGCCGCCAATAAAGGCGAAAGGCAAATTCAAAAGGATCTGCGCGGTCAGCGCCGCCGAACGAAAATGCGCGTATAATAATAGCGAGATCGCGGCTGCCGCCGCCAGCGCGAGATAGGACATGCGGCGGGCCGCGGCGATAGCGCTCGCATAGCGCCCGGCCATTTCGAAGCGCAGACCCGGTTCGAGTGCGAGCTTTTTCGTTAACTGACGTTCAACGTCGCCTACGAGTTCGGCCAGGTCACGGTCGCGCGAGTTGAACTGTACGGCGATGCGTCGCTCTCCGTTGTCGCGACGGATTTCGTACGGGCCTTCGCTTTCGTACAGATCTGCGACCGCCCCCAGGCGCACTGGAGTTCCGTCGGGAAGGTGGCGTAAGACGAATTCGGGCATGGCCGCGGCGCTTCGGGATTCCGCGTCGAGCCGCAGCATCACTGGAACGAAACGTCCTTCTTCTTGAACGCGGCCCAGCAGCCGGCCGGACTGAGCAGTTTCCAGACTGCGGACAATTGCCGGAGCGGCGAGTCCCAGACGTCCGGCCGCGCGGTGGTCGACCGCGATTTTGTATTCCGGCGCGAAGCTGGCGGCTTCGACCCGCAGATCAGCGACGCCCGGAATCTTCGTCAGAATCTCGCGAGCGCGAAACGCCGCGTATTGCAATTGATCGATGTCGCGTCCCCGGATCAATACCGCGACTTCGGAACGCACTCCGCTCAGTAGATGGTCCAGTCGATGCGAGATCGGTTGTCCGATTCCCGTGGATACGCCCTGCAATTGACCTAGATCATTGCGCAGTCCGGCCAGCAGCGCGCTCCGCTCTGCGCCGCGAATTCCCGGGTCGAGGCTTACGTCGAATTCGCTATAGTGGACCCCTTCCGCATGCTCGTCCATTTCGGCGCGTCCGGTTCGGCGCGCGACGCGCTCGACTCCCGGCGTATTCAAGAGGATGCGTTCAATTTCGGCGGCTCGGGCCTCCGAAGCGCGCAGTGACGTGCCTGTCGCGGTCAGCGCTTCGACAGTCAAGGTGCCTTCGTTGAAATCCGGCAGAAAGGTGCGGTTCAAAAACGGGACGACCGCGAGCGCCAGCGCGAAAGCGAGCAGAGCCGCGCTGACCGGTACAAGCGGGCGTGCGATGATGCGCCGTAGATTCTTCGCCTGCAGATTCTTCAGCCAGCGTACGAGAGCGCTTTCGTTGCGCCGCAGGCCGCCCGACGGCAGCAGATAATAGCAGAGCACCGGGGTTACGGTGAGCGCTACGGCGAGCGACGCAAGAATCGTCAGAATATAAGCCGCCGCGAGCGGCTGGAACAGACGGCCCGCAACGCCGTCCAGAAAAAAGAGCGGCACGAAGACCAGCACGACGACCAGCGTGGCCAGCGCGATGCTGTTGCGAATTTCGCTCGAAGCTTCGAATACGATATCCAGCGCTGGCCGCGGCGTGGCGAGCAGGGCGTTTTCGCGCAGCCGGCGAAAGCAGTTCTCGACGTCGACAATCGCGTCGTCCACCAATTCGCCGACCGCGACCGCCAGCCCGCCGAGCGTCATCGTGTTCACGCCGAAGCCGAGCGCGCTCAGAGCGAGCACGCCCGCCAGCAGAGAAAGCGGCAGCGCCAGCAGAGTGATCGCCGTCGTGCGCAGATTCCATAAAAATACACCCAGCACCAGCGCCACGATAATCGAGCCGTCGCGCATGGCTTCGATCACGTTATCGATGGCGCGTTCGATGAAATCCGCCTGCCGGAAGAGTTCGCCGTGAATTTGAATATCCGGTCCGGTCTCGTCGCGGATTCTCGCCAGTTCCGCCGTGATCCGTTCGCTCAGGTCCAGAGTCGAAGCGCCTGGCTGTTTTTGCACGGCGACGATCACGCCCGGTCGCCCGTCCACGCCCGCGCTGCCCCTGGGAGGTAGAGCGCCTTCGCGAATTTTCGCGACGTCGCCGGCGCGCACCGGCCCGCCCGCCAGAAAGCCGACCGTGGCCTGCGAGATTTCATCGAGTTCGTAAATCGAAGCCAGATTGCGAAACGCGAATTCGCGTCCGTCGCGCTCGAAAAAACCTCCGCCGGTATTCGCGCCCGTGCCGCTCAACGCGCGTTCCATGTCGACGAGTCCCAGGTTTTTCGCGGCGAGATCGGCCGCGTTGACAGCCACTTCGTAGACGCGCGCTTCGCCGCCCAGTATGGTTATATTCGAAACTCCGGGCAGTGCGAGCAAACGCCTGCGCAGTTTCCATTCCGCGAAGTCGCGCACCTCGCGCAGATCGTCCGCGGTCAGGCCGATCAGCAGGATTTCTCCCATTATAGATGTAATCGGTCCGAGAGCGGGGCGGGCGTTCGGCGGCAGCGTCGCTTGCGCGGCGGCGATGCGTTCCACGACGATCTGACGGCAGCGATAGATGTCCGCCCCCCAGTCGAATTCGACGCGCAGCATGGCGATGCCGCGTTTCGAATGGCTGCGCACGCCCTTGACGCCGGGGGCGCCGAGCATCGCCGATTCGAGCGGAATCGCCAGCAGGCTTTCGACTTCCGTGGCGGCGAGCCCGCGCGCTTCCGCCAGGACCGTAACCACCGGCCGATTGAGATCGGGGAAAACGTCGACTGTCAGGCGATCGCTCCAGTATGCGCCGAAGCCGAACAGCGCGATGGCGGCGCCCAGTACGAGCCGCCGTCGCGCGAGCGCCACGCGGATCACCCGGTCGAGCAGGCCGATGCGGGTCGGGTCGGACGCCGCATCCGGGAGTTCGTGTTTCATCGTATAAACCTTGCGATTTCAGGAACACACGGCTTCGAATCCGGAGCGCGCACTTCGAATGTATCCCGGTAAAACGGGGAAAATCAGGTGCATCCGGACGAACCGCGTCGGGTTACGCGCACAGCGTGAGCGGCGGCGTTCGATACTCGCGTCGTACGCGAATGCCGGACGTCGCGCGGTATGGCGCGCCGCAGTTACGGAGGTGGTTTATACGAAATGGGGAGGGGGGCGCGCGAAGCGGTCGTGGCCCAGGGCGGCGTCCCGCCAGGCGGCGGTGCCGTCGCGAATGCGGTGTGCGAAAGCCGCGTCGGGTTCTTGCATACCCCCGGCGACTGTAGCGGCTGCGGTGAATACCGTGAGGTGATCGCCAGGAGCCAGCGAAAGTCGCGGGCGTTCGAGCGGCGTCGTGGTGGCCAGCCTGGCCAGCAGGGATTCCGCGTTGTGGGGCGGGGCGTTCAGGCCGGTGTTCGCGTCGCCGGAATCGGCGTCGTTCGACTCATCGCCGGATTGTTCGCTGCTGTCCGTTTCGCTTTCGTGATGCCGGTCGCCGGACTGCCCATCGCCCTGCCGATTTTGATCGCCCGGTTTGGCCGGTCGCTCGTGGTGGCGATGCTGGTGCAGCCGATCGTCGCGATCGTGATGGTAGAAACGATCGTGGCTGTGCCCGGGTTCATTCCAGCTCAGGGAATGGCTGTGAACGCGCACGCCGCTCGCGTCCGTGTGGACGTGTTCGCCGGCGAATACCGATCCGATCGCCGCCCAGCTCAAATACCCCAGCAGCAGTGTGGCTGTCGCTTCTCGAAGCATCGCCTCCAGAAGAGCGTATCCCCGTCTGGACGTCAAGCCGGATCCGCCGCGGTTTATCTTAATGGACGCCACTTTACGCGCAGGCTGTTGGTCACGACCGACACGGAGCTGAAGGCCATGGCGGCCGCGGCGATCATCGGATTCAATAGAAAGCCGTTGATCGGATACAGCACCCCCGCGGCCAGCGGGATACCGATCAGATTATAAACGAAGGCCCAGAAGAGATTCTGGCGGATGGTTCGCACGGTCTCTTTCGATAGTCGCAGCGCGCGCGGAATCGCGCCCAGGTCGGAAGTCAAAAGCGTAATCTTCGCCACGTCGATGGCGATGTCGGAGCCGCGTCCCATGGCGATGCTCACGTCCGCCTGCGCCAGGGCCTGCGAGTCGTTCACGCCGTCGCCCGCCATCGCCACGATTTTGCCCTGCGACTGCAAATCCCGGATGAATTCGGCTTTGTCCGCGGGCAGCGCTTCCGCGCGAAATTCGTTCGCCGCCAGGCCGATCTGCGCGGCGATGGCGGCGCCGCCGCGCGCGTTATCGCCGGTCAGCATGCTAACTGCGATTCCCTGGGACTTAAGGTCCCGAATCGCGTCCGCTGAAGTGGCTTTGATCGTATCCGCGATCGCGATCATCGCCAGCACGCGTTCCTGGTCCGCGAAATAGACGACGGTCTTCGCGGACGCTTCCAGTTCGCTCGCGTGAGCCGCGCTCTCTTTGGAAATCGCGACTCCTCGCTCGCGCAGTAGCGCCTGGTTCCCGACCAGGTATTCGCGTTCTGATGATTGGGATTGAGAGCGAGATTCAGATCGAGATTTGGAGCCGGATTCAGATCGAGCAGCGACCCCGCGTCCCGGTAAAGCGACGAAGCTTTCGATCATCACGGTCGCGTTTGCGTTTCGGGCAGCGTCCGTCGCGTTGCTCGCGTCCGTTTGAGCCTGCATATTCTCGGCGTCCAGTTCGCGCAATATCGCTTCGGCCAGGGGGTGCTCGGAGCGGCTCTCAATGGCCCGCAGAATCGCGGCCAGCCCGTCGCGTTCCTCCGACCGCGCGAGCCAGAAAATATCCGTAACCCGCGGCCGGCCTTCGGTGATCGTGCCGGTCTTATCCAGCACCAGCGCGTCGACCTGGTGCGCTCGCTCCAGGCTTTCAGCGTCTTTGATCAATATATTCGCCGCCGCGCCCTTGCCGATGCCGACCATGATCGCGGTCGGCGTGGCCAGGCCCAGTGCACAGGGACAGGCGATCACCAGCACCGTCACGGCCGAAAGCAGGGCGTGCGCGAAGCCGGCGTCCGGGCCGACGATGATCAGCCACGCCAAAAACGTCAGTATTGAAATGACAACGACCGCCGGCACAAAGACCGCCGCCACGCGGTCGACCAGCTTTTGCACGGGCGCCTTGCTGCCCTGGGCTTCTTCGACCATGCGCACGATTCCCGCGAGCAGCGTGTCGCCGCCGACTTTGCGCGCGCGAAAGCGAAAGCTGCCTTTTTGATTGATGGTGCCCGCGTAGACCGCCTTCTCCGGCAGCGCTTCGACCGGAATCGGTTCGCCCGAGATCATGCTTTCGTCGATAAACGAGGCGCCTTCCGTGACGACACCGTCCACAGGGATCTTTTCGCCCGGTCGTACCTGGAGTATGTCTCCCGGCACGACTGCCTGGATCGGTACCTGGCTTTCGCGACCCTCATCCCCATCAAATTCAATGCGCAGTACGCTGGTCGGCTGGCCGCTCAGCAGGCCGCGAATGGCCGTCGCCGTCGCGGACTTCGCGCGTTCTTCTAAGAGCTTGCCGAAGAGCATAAACATGATGATCGCCGCCGCCGCTTCGTAATACACATGAGCCGCGAAGCCGCGGCTGAGCCAGAATTCCGGATACAGAGTATTAAACAGGCTGAAACCGTAGGCGATGCCCGTACTGAGGGCGACCAGGGTGTCCATACTGGAATAGCCCTGCCGCAGCTGGCCCCAGGCGCTGACAAAGAAGCGCCGGCCGTAGATTAAGAGCACAGGCGTCGTGAACGCGAGCATGATCCAATTCGCGTACGGCATATGCATAAAAAACATGCCAATGATCATGACCGGGGCGGTGAGCAACGCCGCCGCGAGGGTATCGCGCTTGAGCCGGCGCAGTCCCTGACTCTTGCGCGCTCCGGCCTCCGCTTCGGCGGCTTCACGATCGTCTTCGATGATGATGTCGTAGCCGGCCTGATTGAGCTGCGATTTCAGTCGATCCCTGGTGTCGGAGTCGGGTCCGCCGGCCTGAGTCGCGGCCGCCGCGAAATCGAGCGCGACCGTCGAACTCGCCAGGTTGACCCGGGCGTCGCGGATAGCCGCGTCCGCTTTCAGAATGGTTTCGACGCGGGCCGCGCACGACGCGCAGTGCAAACCGGACACGGGATAGCTGCCGTTTCCGGTTTGCACTGCGGCGCTTTCGGCCGCGCCCGATTGGTTCGCGGCTGCTTCCGGCGGGTTTTCAGAATAGCGTGGTTCAGGATTTCGGGTGGGGGCGCCTGGCTGCATGCTGCTATGACTCCTGCATCATGATCGATTGCAGACAGTATACGCTATGCGCTCGTCGAGAGCGTTATAGAATCCCGGAAATCTTTTGTATAATTTCAGGGCAGCGGCCGCAGGCTTTAGACCTGATCGAGCGGCCGGCGCCGCTTCGCGTCCTTGAGGCCGCGAAAGTGGCTCGGGCTGAGACCCGTCACCTTCTTGAATTGCGCGCTCATGTGCGCGAGACTGCTGTAGCCCAGTTCATGGGCGATTTCGGTCAGATTGAGTTCGTCGTAGACCAGCAGTTCTTTGACCCGTTCGATTTTTTGCTGAATCAAATACTGTTCGAGCGTAACGCCTTCCACCGACGAAAAGAGGCCGCTCAAATAGCTGTAATCGTAGTGCAGATTTTGCTTCAGGTAATCCGAGAGTTTCGCGCGCTGAAACTCATCGCCGCTCTTGCGCACCAGTTCGATGACCGCGCGTTTCATCTTTTCGATGAGCCGACTGCGTTTGTCGTCGATAATCTCAAAGCCCAGCGATTCGAGCTCGGTCTGCAGCTCCAGTCTTCGCGAGTCTTCCAGCTCGAATTCGCCGAAATCGATTTCGCCCAGCTCGACGGCGGCGGCCGGTAGCTGCAGCTTTTTCAGCACCCCGGCGACCGCGGTCTTACAGCGCTCGCAGACCATATTTTTTACGTAGATGCGCATACGGAGTTCGGCTTCGCGGCCGTAGTTATTCTGCGGAAGACCCGAATCCGGCCTGCTCGCAGATAGACTTAATATAAGCTTCCAGGTTCTGCAGGGCCGCTTGTTTAGGATATGCAAAGTGGATCGCGCCCTGCAAACCCAGGTTGCGAACACCCGCCACGAAAATATCGCCGTCGATGCTCAGATGGCGTGGGCTCTGGTCCCAGGGCAGCGCCCGCCAGTAATCGAAGAAGGGGTCCTCGCTTCCAGGATCGCCTTCTGCGACGTCGACTCTTGACGCTTCCGTTGCCGCGGTTTCGTACTCGGCGATGAGCCGTACCCGGCGTTGCCGGCTTTCGCCGTTGCGGGGGTGCCAGTCGGAGAATTTCACCGTCGCCAGTACGCGTCGATGCCCGCCTGCCGGCATCCAATCGCAAAACCAGACCGACGCGATCGTCGCGTCGCCTCCCGGAGCTTTTTTACCGGGATTGCTGATCAGATGCCGGCCTGGATGCAGCGAGGCGATGCCAATCCCTGGACCGAGCGCGTCCACCCGGTCGAAGCTCGCGGAGATCAAGTCAGTTACGAGGGGCACGATCCTCATATTGTCGATGGGCCCGGCAAGGCTACTACGAAACTGTTAAACTATCTATCCGTGGGCAGTGGTGATGGCCGTTCCGGGCGCGGGCGGAGCCGGGAAATTCTGCTTGTTCACACACGGAAGCAGCGGGAGCTTTGCGTCCATGATTCTTAAACCAAAGCTGAGTGTATTCCGTGTCCTGGCGGGCGTAAGCTGCGCCGCAGCCCTGCTGCTGGGCGGCGCCGCGTTGCCGTCGCAGTCTATCGGAGCGGAAGCCCATTCCTGCGACAAACTGGCCGACGTGCTCTGCAATCTTTGCGGCTCCGGCTCGACCACCTGCACGGACGCGCGCGAAGTCGCGACCGAATGCAAAGCGAACTCGCAGTACTGCCTGAAAACCGCCTGCGACCCGACCCTGGGCGCGCTCGATCGGGTGCCTGAAAATCAGCGCAAGCAGGCCTGCGAAGAATAAGGGCCCGCGGGCGACCGATACCGGGCGGTCCGGCGTCGAACGAAGCCCCGGCGAGTTATTCGCCGCGTCGCGGTCTATTCGACGCCGAGTTCTTTCATGCGATAGAGCAGCGATCCGCGTTTTACGCCCAGTAATTTCGCCGCCTGCGTCCGGTTGCCGCCGGTTTTCTTCAGGGTTTCGACGAGAATGCGCCTGGTATAGTCGTCGACCATTTCGCGCAGGCTTTGCTCGGATTCGGCCAGCGCGTGTTCGGTGACGACGACGCGCGGTCGGGCCGGCTGTGATCGGCGTATGGCCCGGGGGAGATCCGCGGCCGCGATGACTTCGCCTTCGTGCAGCGCCGCCATGCGCACCGCCAGATTTTCCAGCTCTCGAATATTGCCGGGCCAGCTGTAGCGTTCCAGGATGCGGGCCGCGTCGGCTTCGACGGCGGGGGGCGACGTGCCCCGGCGCGAGTGGGCCGCGCTCAGATGGTGAGTAAATAAGAGCAGCACGTCTTCCGGGCGCTCACGAAGCGGCGGAGCGTTTAGCGGCAGCACGTTAATGCGATAGTACAGGTCTTCGCGAAAGCGGCCGGCCTTCATCATCTCCGGCAGACTGCGGTTCGTCGCGAAGATAAAGCGACAGCGCGCCGGAACGCTTTCGTCGGAGCCGACGGGCGAAAAGCTATTCTCCTGCAGGAGTCGCAGCAGCTTGGCCTGCATCTCAAGCGGCATCTCGCCGATTTCATCGAGAAACAGGACGCCTTCCCCGGCTTCGCGTACCCGCCCGGGTCGCGCGTCCCGGGCGTCGGTATAGGCGCCCTTCACGTGTCCGAAGAGTTCGTCTTCCCAGAGATTTTCCGCGATCGCCGCGCAGTTCACCGCGACGAAAGGCCGCCGACCCGCGTTCGTCGTCGCGGCGTCGCCGCTTTTGTTGTTTTTTTTTGTCATGGCGCCGTTCGCGCCGCGATCGTGGATCATGCGGGCCAGAATTTCTTTACCGGTTCCCGTTTCGCCGGTGATCAGCACCGGTTCGCCCGGGCCCGCGGCGATTTTGTCGATAGCGTCGGCGACGGCCCGCATTGCGGCGCTGCGATAGACGACCGTGCGATCGGAAAGCTCCGCATGGGTCGCACTATCATCGCCGCCTCTTAAATATTCGGTCAGTCTTCCCAGGTCTCGTTCCGTTTCGCGCATCTTCTGCCCGGCTTCGCTCAGGGTCCGGCGAAACTGAAAGAGCACGCCCAGCGACAGCCGCAGGCTTTCCAGATATTCCAGGTCCCGATCGAAGAAGGGATAGTCGTCGGTCTTCTCGCCCAGGGCCATAAAGCCCGCGAAGCGCCGGTGCGAAAGCAGCGGCAGGACGATACGAAAGTCTTCGCGGGCCAGGGCGGCAAGCGCGGTGCGCAGAACCGCGGATACGCGCGGATAACGATCGCCGGTGTCGCCGGGAAGTTGCCCCGAAGAAAGCGCTTCCGAAAACTCGGTCAAAACATAGATTTGATTCCAGGCCTCCACAACTTTCGCCGGTAATTCGCGAACCGTGAAGAGTCGCTGGAGAAATCGCAGAGTAGCGCGATCCAATTCGATCTCGGTGGCGCGGCGGCTCACGTTCATATCCGGTCCGTCCGGTCCTTCCAGGCTGGTGCAGATCAGCGAACGTCTGGTTGGAAAGGCGGCGTCCAGAATGCGGACAGTGTCGCCCGGGTCCCCCGCGGCGGATGTGATCGACGACGAAGCGCCGCCGGATTCGTATTCGAGGCTGCGAAAGAGCGGCGGAATCACGCTCTGCAGCGCAGGCGGCCGACGCACGAACAGACGATCGGCTAGGGGCAGCACGCGTTGCGCGAAAACGAAGGTCGCCAGAAAAAAGAGCGAGAGCACCAGCGCGAATTCCAGCGAAAACTCCGATAGCTCGCGATTCAGAAATAGAACCAGGAATCCCGCGTACAATCCGAAAGACAACACCACCGCGACGGCCAGGCGCAGGCCCGTTCTTAATAACGCGGTCCGTAAATCGAAGAGCCCGCGATACAACACCGCGTAGGCGACGATCGCCACCAGCACAATGCTCGAGTCCACGCCGAGAAAGAATAATCGGCTGTTACCTGCCAGGGGCAATAGATAGCTGAAACACAAACCCACAGCGAAGCTCACGGCGATACCGGTCCAGAACAGGCCCAGTTGTGAACGAAAGCGTGGTTCGCTTTCGCGCGCGAATTTGCCGTACAATAAAAAGAGCCCCCAGACCACCACCAGACTGGACCACACGCCGGTCGCCAGGAACCAGCGGCCGTAGTCGGCGCCGGTGCTGCCGTCGGGCAGCAGTCGTCGATTGGAAATCCACTCCGGCGAAAAGCTGAGCGCTCCGAGAATCAAACAACCCAGCGCGACCGGCGCGATGCGGGACAGGGGGCGGCGGGCGGGACGTTTGCCGCCCTGAGTCCACGCGTCGAATTCCGCGCGGGCCGGCAGGCTTTCGCAGAGTACGAAAGTCGCCAGGGTCATCGCCTGGATGGCGACTCCGGCGAAGGCGCCCAGCAGATCGTTCGGCCGGCCGCTGACGGTCAGCCATTCGGAAACCGCGTTGATCAAAAGCCAGGCCAGGCTGCCGGCCAGAAGCGCGGTGAACGCACGGTGAGCGCTGGATCGTCGGGACTCGCGCAGCACGGCCGCCAGTAAAATGGACAGCAGAGCCAGCGATACGCTGTGGACGAGCAGAACCAGCCAGAGCCAGGGCATCCCCGAAAAGAGCGGATTGCGGGCTATCCGTCCATCGGAAAACCTTTCACTGCTGCTTGAAAATGTCTCGCACTTCGCTCTCTAATGCCGCCGCGACGATGTCCTGGCCGTGTTCCGTGGGATGTGAGTCCTCGGGCAGCTGAAAGAAGGATCGGCCTGATCTTCGCAAGGCGGGTTCCCGCCGGCGAAATTCGGGCAGGGTGTCGACCATTCGAATGCCGTGGCGTTCGCAGATCTCGCGGATGATTTTTTCAGGAGTGTCCCGATCATCGAATTGGGTTTCGTAGATCCGCGGGAAGATCGGAAAGACGTTTACGATCACTTCGAAATTCTTTTCCCGGCCCAGGTCGCGGATCTTCACAAGCTCGTTTTCCCAGACCTTCCAGAGCCTGGCAGTGACTTCGTCGTCTTCGCGGGTATAAGGCAGAATCAGCGACGGCTCAGAGTAATAGTACAGTTGCAAGAGGGCTTCGATATCCGAAAGCGGAATGCGCTCTTTGCTTTTTAAGAAACTCTGAATATCCGCGGGCCACTCAATATGCGAGATCCAGGGTTTTACGCCGAAGCGGCCGTCTGTCAGCTCCAGCCCTTCATTGTTTGCGACCGCGGCGAGGACTTCTTCATGACGGTTCTCAATGCTTTTCGCGACGAAATATCGAACAGGCGCGATCCAGACGGTTTTTTTGAGCATATCGTACATTTTCGGGGATATGCTGCGGTCGCCGGTCAGGTCCGAGATGTCGTTATCGCAAAAGTTTATGATCACCACATCGGGCTGAAACTCCACGTCGTTGTACCGCAGACTTTCCCAGGAGTGGGTAATCGATGACGCGATAACTCCGGCGTTCAACACTTCCACCGACTCAACCCCCTGGACCGGCCGGGTGCGCAAACGTTCTTCCAGGCGATGGGCGAAGGTTTCGTCGTCGGCCAGTCGATATCCCCAGGCCCAGCTGTCGCCGATTACCAGCACCCGCCGCGTTCCGGGCGGCTTTTGTCTTTCGAACGAAGACGTGCGTCGAAAGCCGTGATGGATCGTGACGGTGTGTCCGAGTTTGTCGACTTGCTTCGCGACAGCCATGCTGTATTTGCGGGCCATCGAAGTCGGCGGCGGGATCATGATATCGGAGTCGGGCAGCTCGGCCTGTCCCGCCCGGGCCATGCTCTGCAGATAGATATCGAAATTCAGTTTGGGGACGTCTTCGAACCAGATCAGAAGGCTAAAGATGCCTTGAATCAGTATTAGCAGGAAAACGACGGGCAGGGACAGGAGTGCAAACGAACGAATCAGAGAGAGCGCTTTCGTCAGGACCGATTTCACGGATAAAAGTACCTCGCGGTGACATTGTTAGAGGATCGCAGTAGCCCCAGGGTTTGAAATTGTCAAATTTTTTGTAAGATAGGCGGCCGAAGCGGAACCAATTCATATGCTAATTGAGAATTGTTCTTATCGTTGCGAATTCAGACACGCGCGTATAAAAATATACGGCCGTTCAGGCCGTCTACTGCTGGCCGCTTGCGTCGCCACCGCGTTCGGGTGGTTTTTGTCCGCCTGCGCATTCGTCGCCCAGCCGGACCACGTCGATGAGCCGGGCAGTCGGAGCGAAGCCGGCGTGATCGTGCCGGAGTTCGGCGAAATCCCGCTGGATTTTGTGCATCGTTACGACGATGCGATTTCGTTTCCATTTTTGGGAGCGGCGATGATCGACGTGGATGGCGACGGCGTCGGCGAAGTCTTTCTGGGCGGCGGCGCCGGTCAGCCGGACGCGTTATTCCGCTACGAAGATCCGAACGGCTTTCGCGACATATCCGCGGCGGCGGGTCTGCTGAGCCCTGGCAAAGGCGCCGTGGCGACCTATAGTGTACTCTCGCTCGACCTGGATCGGGACGGCGACGTCGACCTGCTCGTAACCCGCGACGACGGCCTGTATCTGCTGACGAATACCCGTGGGGTCTTCGCATCGAAACAAATTCCGTTGCCGTCGCTGGAAGCGCACACGATTCCGCTGCAGGTCGCAGCCGCCGATTTAAACGGGGACGGCCTGGCCGAACTCTATATCAGTACTTTCGTGGCGCCTTCGCATTTTCGCACGGCCACGTACAACGATCCATCCCACGGCAGAAAAAATATCCTGCTGAAGAACCTGGGTCGCAACGAATTTCGCGACATCACCGAAAGCTCGGGCGTCGCTGTCGCGCAGAATACCTTTCTTTCCGCGTTCGTCGATCTGAACGGTGACCGTCGCAGCGATCTGGTCGTATCCGAAAATACGGGGCGCGTGCGTATTTTTCGCAATCAGGGCGCTTTTAAATTCGCCGAACAGACCGCGCCGACCGGTTACGGGTTCTGGATGGGGCTCGGAATCGCGGACGTCGATCGCGACGGCGATCAGGATCTGTTTTTCAGTAACGCGGGCAACAGCGTGCCGGCCTTCGCGATCAAAGGCGATCTGCGCGAAGATCAGCCCCAGGATCTGGAGTGGGGTCTCTTGCGAAACGACGGCGACTTTCGCTTTACTTCTATTACGCGGCCGGCCGGCCTCGACGGTATGGAATTCGCCTGGGGCGCGACCTTCGAAGATTTTAATCTGGACGGCCGCCCGGATCTGAGCGTCGCCGAGAATTATATCAAGTGGTACGTGCACAAATTCAGCAAAGCTCCGGGGCGCTTCCTGTTACAGGATGCGACCGGCCGCTTCGTGCCGGTCGGAGCGCTGGCCGGAGTCGAGAACTATTATTTCGGACAATCGCCCCTGACCGCCGATTTTAACGACGACGGCGCGCCGGATTTGGTTTACGCGAATATGGACGGCCCGGCACGGGCTTTTTTGAGCCGGGGAAAGCCGGGCGAGACCATTGGTAATTTCCTGAAGGTGGCGCTGAAAGACGACGTGGCGAATCTGGGCGCGAAGGTTACGGTTACGGTCGCAAGCGGCGAACGTTATACGCGCGAGGTCGTGGCCGGTCTCGGTTTTTTAACGGACCAGTCGCCGGAGTTGATCTTCGGTCTGGGTGAAGCGAAGGCGATTCGTTCGGTCGAAGTGGTCTGGTCTTCTGGCAAGCGAAAGACCGTGCGCGGTCCGAAGGTGAATTCGCGCGTCGTAATAAACTGATGATTTTCGCGATCGGGGCGTTGCGAACGGCGATCGATCCCGCCGGCCCCGCTCGTGTTTCTGCCCGCGGAATAGGATCTTTATCCTATTCCATGCTTTGATTAGAACTGGCACACTCTCGAAGCAATGAGGGTGGCCGGTTTGTTCGTATTGTTGTTGGTGGCCGTGTCGTCGGGCCCGGCCTGTCTGCGCTTTGAGTGTTCATCGACCGACTCTGTCTGTCGGCCCGAAGCGCTACTCCTGTACGCCCGTGAGCCTGATTGCAATCTCACGCAGTCCCTCGATTTCGGCGCGCTCGGGCAGCAGCAGTATTTCAAAGCCACCAACCCCGACGATTGTGACGAATTCGGCACCACGATCGCCTTTGATTGTCGTACGCAGACCCTGGCCGTCGCGGCGGTAAGCGAGTCCAGCAACGCCACGGGGGTTGGCGGGAATCAGGCGGACAATTCCGCCGCGAGTTCGGGGGCCGTCTACGTCTATCGTTTCCGAAACGACGCGTGGGGCTTTGAAGCTTATATCAAGGCTTCGAATACGGACGCGAGCGATGTATTCGGTCAGAGCCTCGACCTCGACGGCGATACGCTGGTTGTCGGAGCCATCGGCGAACGCAGTAACGCCACAGGAGTGGACGGCGACCAGAGCGATAACAGTCTGGTCTCCGCGGGAGCCGTCTATGTGTTTCGGCGCAATGGTAACGTTTGGAGCCAGGAAGCCTATCTCAAGGCTTCGAATCCCGATGCGCAGGATCGATTCGGACGCGACGTCGCCATCGACGGGGACGTCCTCGCCGTTTCGGCGAGTAACGAAGAGAGCGCCGCTATCGGGGTCAATGGGAATCAGAACGACAACAGCGCGAACGCCTCGGGCGCGGTCTACGTGTTTCGTCGTTCAGATCAGAACGTGTGGAGTCAGGAAGCCTATATCAAAGCGTCGAATACCGGAGTGAACGATTTTTTCGGCACGTCGGTCGCGCTTGAAGATTCGGGCGACGACCTGGTCGGCTATACGCTCGCGGTCGGTGCGGGCGGCGAAGACAGCAACGCCGTCGGCATTGGCGGCGATCAGAGCAACGATCTCGCGGCGAATTCGGGCGCTGTGTATATTTTTCGCGGCTTCCCGGGTTTCTGGTATCAGGAAGCGTATATTAAAGCTTCGAATGCGGATGCGAACGATGGCTTTGGAACGGTCGCGCTTTCCGGCGATTTGCTCGCGATCGGCGCCGGCAATGAATCGAGCGATGCGGCGGGTGTGGGCGGGGCGCAAAGCAATAATCTGCGGGCGAGTTCCGGCGCGGTGTACGTCTTTCAGCGTTCCGGTTTTAGCTGGGCGCAAACAGCCTACGTCAAAGCTTCGAATCCGGACGTGAACGACGCCTTCGGCAGCCGCGCCCTGGCTCTCTCCGGTTCAACCCTGGCCGTTGGTACGATCACTGAAGCCAGCAATGCCACCGGCATCGGCGGCAATCAAAACGATAACACCGCGGCGAATTCGGGCGCGGCTTATCTCTTTCGTTTACAGAACGGCGCGTGGTCGCAAACGGCTTATATCAAGGCTTCGAACGCCGAAGCAAACGATACTTTCGGATTTCAGCTGGATCTGTCCGGGAACGGCCTGGCGGTTTCGGCGCAGGTCGAAACCTCGAACGCCGCCGGGGTAGGAGCGGATCAGAGCAATAACCTGGGAACCGCCGTCGGCGCCGCTTATGTTTTTCGTTGAAGTAGTTTTCTGAATTTATAACTTAGTAGTTAAGCTGTTTTGATCTCCCGATACACAAGGATTTCTCGAATTCCGGTCCCTGCCAGGGTTCTGGCCTTCTCGCTGGCGGTGCTTGCACTGAGCTCCGGCCCGGCCTGCCTGCGCTTCGAATGTTCGCCGACGGACGCGATCTGCAGGCCGGAGTCGTTTTTACTGTATTTGGACTTCGATTGCGAATTCGCGCAGTCGCTTCAGCTGGCCCCCGCGGCCGGTTCCGCCACGCAGATTTTTCAGGAAGCGTATGTCAAATCTTCGAACGCCGACGATGACGACGAATTCGCGAGCCAGCTGGCCTTCGACTGTGCTACGCAAACACTCGCCGTAAATAGTATCGAAGAGGCGAGCGCGGCGACCGGTGTAAACGGCGATCAATTCGATAATAGCGCGGCCGGCGCGGGGGCCGTTTATATCCTGCGTTTCAACCCTGAAACGCGGGCCTGGTTTCAAGAAGCCTATATCAAAGCATCGAATACGGAAGCGACGGATAATTTCGGAACGGCCGTCGCTCTGGACGGCGATACTCTGGCCGTCAGCGCGCCACAGGAAGACAGCAACGCCGTCGGCATCAACGGCGACCAGACGAACAACGCCGCGCTGCAATCCGGCGCGGTCTATGTCTTTCGCCGCGGAAGCGACGACGTCTGGCGACAGGAAGCTTATATCAAAGCGTCAAACGCGGAAGCCGGCGATCGCTTCGGTTTCGCCATTGATCTCGAAGACGACGTGCTGGTTGTAACCACCCGCAACGAAGCCAGCGCCGCCACCGGAGTAGGCGGCAATCAAAGCGATAACAGCGCGGCCAACGCGGGTGCGGCTTACGTCTTTCGCCGCTCCGATATCGGAGGCTGGAGTCAGGAAGCTTATATCAAAGCCTCGAATACGAACGGCGGCGACGGCTTCGGGCGCTATGTCGGGCTTTCGGGCGATACCCTGGCGGTCGGCGCCGCCGAAGAGGCGAGCAACGCCACGGGCGTCAATCCGGCCGGGCAGACGGACAACAGCGCGGCGAACGCCGGCGCGGTCTACGTCTTTCGCAACGCAGGAATGCAGTGGTCCCAGGAGGCGTACATCAAAGCCTCCAACACCGCCGTCGCGGATCGTTTCGGGCGACTGGCCCTCTCCGGAGGGGTGCTCGCGGTCGCCGCCGCGGACGAGGACAGCAACGGCGTCGGCGTAAATCCGAATACCCAGGCGGACAATTCCGCGCCGGGCTCGGGAGCGGTCTACGTCTTTCGCCGATCCGATGTGGGCTTGTGGAGTCAGGAAGCTTATATCAAAGCGACAAATACCGGCGGCGGCGACGCCTTCGGTTTTTCGCTGGGAGTTTCCGGCAGCACACTCGCGATCGGGGCGAGCAACGAAGGCAGCAACGCCCGCGGCGTGGGTGGTGATCAGAGCAACGATCTCGCGCTTAACTCCGGAGCGGTGTACGTTTACCAGTTCACGAACGGAGCCTGGAGCCCGTCGGAGTATCTCAAGTCGTCGAACTCCGATAACAACGACAGTTTCGGCCTGTCGCTTTCGCTTTCGGGCAACGGCCTGGCCGTCGGCACGAATTTCGAGTTGAGTCAGGGACGGGGCGTGGGCGCGGATCAAAGCAACAACGCCGGGTCAAACGTGGGCGCGGCGTACGTGTTTCGCTAAAACTGTTAAAAAACGGAACAATAATTCTCGGAATGACTGGAGGGCGATATTCCCTTCGGCTTGAAATTCGCGCGGCCTTCGTCGCCTGTGTACAGAATGAATTCCGAACTCTACCGGTCCGTAGTCGCTCTGATACAAAACAATATTGAATCCGGTGCGATCGATCGCGCCCGGGTCCGGCAGATCATCCTGGGCATTGCCAGAGACGGCCAGTCGATCAAGCTCTGGCAGCAGGAAGAGTGGGACGATTATAACGAGTACGAAGAGGACGCGGCGATCGGCGAAATCTCGAATCTGGACTGGCTCGAGCAGGTCGATCGCATCAGCTTCGGCGAACAACCCGACGATCTGGTGGACGCAGACGCTTTCGCCGCGATAGAGCCTTCGCCGTACCTGCCGCGGCAGGAATTCTTTATTGAGCAGCCGCAGATCCGCGAGCAATATCTACGGCTGCTGAGCTTTCGTATTCAGGAGATCGTGGCGGTGCTCAAGAGGGTGGCGCGAGAGCAGGCCCTCGGCGAATTCGACCGCCTGGTGGGGCTCATGGGATTGCGGGTCAGCAATTCCAATTACGCGGATCTGGTGGCGATCTATCATCCGCAAGGGGCGGAGTTATTGCCGTGCAGCGAGCGGCGCCTGCCCGGCTATTCGAGTATCTACGGCGCGGCGGCCTGCACGCCCGAGGGGCTGCTGCATTTTTATCCGGAGACGGAGGGCGAAGACGACGATTTTGACGAAGACGATGCGGATGAAAATGACGACGATGCCGGCGGCTCCGGGACCGGCGCCGCAGAGCCGCGCTGGTTCAATCATTATCGTTTCGCGGATATGGATCTCATCCAGATCGATGACGGGGAGGTGGTCTTTCGCCTGATGTCTTCGGGGCAGTCGATCGAGATGGGCGGCGGCCATACGCACGAAGAATGGGGCGGACCGGACCGTACGGCCGTTGAAAAAGCGCTGGTGGCGCATTTTCAAAAACACGCTGCGCATCTCTTCTTCCAGCTGGAAGCCATGCCCGATCCCGCGGACGCCGACGCATTCACGCGATGGCTGGCGTTGTACGAAAAGCAGGATAAGAAAGCGCCGCTGCGCGTGCTCCGGGAAGCTCTGGACCGTAACAACCTGGAGGGGGCGCGCCGCTTTCTCGAAATGCAGACTCTGACCGGGAAAGATCAGCAGTCGGTCCACGAAAGATACGTCGAGCACGCCTTAAAGCACGAAGACTATCGCGAAGTCATCCGGCTGGTTCAGGAACAGGGGAATCCGGAGCGCGAACGATCGACCGGGGTGCTCGCGCCTTATTTTCGCGCTCTGCTGATGAGGGGCGAGGCGCAGAAGGTTTATGAACTCGCCCTCGAAAGACTGATGGGGCTCGCGGATTCGGACATCGATGCGGATCAGTATCGCGTGCGGGCCTGTTACCGCTTTATTGCGGCGAAGATTCTGGAGCAGGAGCCGGGGCAGGGTGTTTCGCTCGAACGGGTCGGCGAATATTCCGCGAAGGACGAGCTGTATCGTCTGGCGCGAAGCCTCGAATTGTACGCGGAGGATCGCGAGCAGTCTCTGGAGTGGCTGCTGCGTTTGTTGCAGGGCGGCGATTATCCCCGTGGGTTCGCGGAAGTCGATCTAAAGGATGCGCCCGAATTGCTGGCTCTGGCGCGCTGGTATCATGATTGTCTGGACGATAGTCTGCAGCTCGACCCGGCCGCACTTGATAAGATCACTCCCGGCGAAACGAAGCGCCTGCAGAGCGTGGATGCGCTTCGCGCGAAGTGGCGGGCGGGCGAAGAGCTGGAACGCTTCGCCGTGAGCGAAGATTTTGAAGAGCTCGACGAAACCCGGCAGGCGTCTGCGTTTTTGTTTCAGGACGGCGAGCGCCGTTGGGTGCGGCTACCGGAGACCGGTTTCGCTGAGCTGCGGGTAGACGCGGCCGGAAAAATTGAACTCGCACATAGAACCGGGGAGCAATACGTGGACGCGCTGACGGTCGCGGGTGATTTGATCTACGCCTGCTGTCGTGGAGAGCTCTGCGTGTATCGCGGCAATCCGGGGACGGACGACGCGGCGCCGGAGTTGATCGCGTGCAAATCGCGCTTTGTTTCAGAGCGCGGCGAATCCATCAGCGTCGCTGACGGGCTCCTGGCGCTGTCCTCCGGCCGCGAAATCGAATTGTACGACGTCCGGGATGCACAATCTCCGGAACTCCTGAAACTGATCCGGTTGCCGCGCCAGGTTAACGGAGAGTACACGTCGTGTTCGCAATTGCTGCTGGCCGGCGGGCGGCTGTATCTCATGCTCTACGATGTCGGGTGTTACGCTTTCGACGTGCGCCAGCCGCGCGAACCGGCATTGCTGGGCGCGGCGGAGCTGAGCTTCACTCCCACGGGCTGCCTGGAATCAGAGGGGCGGCTTGCGCTGTACGGTTCTTCGCATCTGCAGTTCGTCGATTTTCGAAATCCGGAAGCACCGCGCGGTCTACAGATTTTGGAAGGCGCAGAAGATCGATACGACTGGGTTGCGCCGCTTCCAATAAAGGGCGATGCGGTCTTTCGTTTGCTTTACGCGGACAAAGACGGCCACGTACATCATCTGCAATACGATTCAAACGGCGAAGTTGTAATCGAAGCTTCGCATTCGCTGGTCGATCGCGAGGAGCTGAGATTTACCAGGGTGCACGATCCCATGGCCGTCGTCGAAGTCGAAGCCGGCTATCTGGCAATCACTTCTGACGAAACGCATCTGCTGGAACGCGAAGCGTTGCCCGTCTACGAAGGCCTGAGCGCCAAACAGCAGGCTGTCGGCGGGAAGAAGCTGGACGAATGGCTGAGTGCGCGCTTTGCGGAATTCCATCAGACGCACGAAGGCCAGGCGGCCGGGCTGGTCGTCTGCGAAGGCAACGGTCGCGAACTGGAACTCTTTCTCGACTGCCAGCGCAGTTTGCCGGGCCTGTCGCCGGCGCCGCTGCAACTGCTGGAGCCAGGCGCGTTTCCCTTCGTGAAGTACAGCGTCGACTGGCTCGAATTGATGGGGATTCCCGCGCCGGAAGGCGAAGAGCAGTACGATCGACTGAACGAGGAAAAACGAACGGCGGACGTGCTGGTTCAAAAAACAATGAGCGTCGCGGCCCTTCGCGGGCTCGTGCTGTCGCCCGAATTTCAACGGGCTGTAGCCGCTAAGGCCTATTTGATTTCCGGCTTTGAATACACCTGCGAAATTTTCGAGTGTCTGTCCGGCGACGGAGAGTGGCGGCCCCAGCGCCGCGAATTCAAAGCCGTCGCGGCCTTGCCTTTGCAACAAATTCTGACGGACTCAGGTCGCTGGGACAGCACGGCCGCGAAGGCCGGCGACGACGAAGGGCTCAAAGCTGAACTGCACGAGCTGGGCCGCGCCGGCGACTACGGCGCGCTGCAGGTGATTCGTCGCCGGCTGTGGGTCGCCGAAGACGAATCGATCGAGGTCATATTGCACGCGGTCTGGGTGCACGCGCAGTACTTCTGGTTGCACTTTATAGAAGATTTCACCGGGCGCGATGACGTGCAGGCTGTGTATCTCGAGGTCTATAATACTCTGATAAAAAATCTGGAGCAATCGACGGAAGCGCCCGCCAGGCACAGGCCTACCGGCGCCGAAGGCACCTGGACCGGCGCGCTCGTCGACGTCGCGATCGGCCTGGGCTATCAGGATCGTCCGGAACTGGATCCCCTCTTCGATCGAGTGCTCTTCGAGAAGGAGCGGGTCGACTATAACGACTACGATATTGCCACCAAACTTCTGGCCGCGAAACAAGACGTCGCGCCGTACGCGGAGACGATTCGGCGGGCTCTGAAGAATATGGAGCCGCGGGAAAATCGTATGCCAGCGCTTGCGGAGCAGGGCTTTCGCGCCGGGGTTTACGAAATTCCGGAAGGCCTGCTGGAACAATCGCGTCCCGAAAAAAGCGGCGAACAGTACACCGATCAGAAAATCGGCATCAAATCCCTGGACCAGCTCGGCGACCACCAGTACGACGTGTGCCGCGTCGAGCGTCTGTTTACGGCGAAGATTGTCCTCGATCGTTTCCGGGAATGCAATCGGAATCGGGATAACGAAACCCCGCTCTGGCCGTCGGAGCTGCAGCCGGAGCCCTATCCCGGAAGCTGGAAATTTTTTCTGGCCGGATTTTTGCAGCAACTGGATCGAGAGCGCGAGCTGGATGATTTGATCGAGCACGTGTGTCTGCGCTTGAAGGCGGGCGAAGAGTACGCCGCCGATCGGGAAATCTTTAAGGCGCTCTTTAAGATGCTGATTGAAGACCGGGACCGGGGCCGTTTTGGAAAAATGATCGAAGCGGTGCGGGCGAATGTCGACGCTATGGGCGAGCAGGAGTCCGCGAAGCTGAATAAATTACGCGAAGGCGCCGAAATCAATATCGCCTGGCAGGCGAACCAGGACGGCGATCGCGCGACGGCCCGGGAATACACGGATCGCTTGCTCGGCGAAGGCCTGAAAAGCTGGCATTTGTTTTTCCTGGATGCGCGCTTGAGCTGGCTGGAGCACGAAGATCCGGCGCGAGCCGTCGAACTGGGTCGCCGCCATCTCGAAGAAAAACTACACGGCGGCTCCGCGAAAGCTCTGCTCTTGAATCTGGTCGGCTGCGCTCACGACGAGCTCCAGCAGTATCCCGAGGCTCTGGGCTGTTTTCAGGAAGCTTCGAATATGGATCCGGATCAGACCGCTTTTTTTGACAATATTGCCGAGATCTACGAGAAGATGGGCGAAGCTTCGAAGGCGCTCGAATGGGCGCGCGAAGCGAAACGTCGCGGCTCCAAATCGGATGTTGTGAAAAAGATCCTGGCGCAGTAAATCTGCGAGCTGGCGGCGCGTTATAACAGCCGCAGCCGGCGGGCCTCAGCGGTCGCTGCGTGGCGCGAATTCACATTCAGCTTGCGATAGATCTTTTCGATGTGCCGACGAACGGTGTGCAGGCTGATCTCCAGCTCTTCGGCGATTTCACCGTACGTGAAACCCAGTGAAATATGATTCAGGATTTCCAGTTCGCGCGCGGTCAGCTCTTCGCGCGGCGGTTCGCCGGCATTGCCCACGGCGGCCTGTAAATTCAATATGCGTTCGGCAATGCGCGGCGTGAGCGTGGAGCCGCCGAGTAGTACGACGCGCAGCTCTGCCAGGATTAACTGCTCCGCGGTATCCTTTAAGATATAGCCGTTCGCGCCGGCGCGAATCGCCCCCAGAATCGAATCTTCGTCTTCGAAGACAGTATAGGCGACGATCGGTAAATCCGGCAGCTCCGCTTTGACTCGCGCGATGACCTCTTCGCCGCGCATGCCGGGCAGCCCCAGATCGGTGATCAAAAGATCGGGCGGAACGATAGATAGATCCTGAACCGCTGCAGCGCCGCTGGAGTAGGAGCGCAGCAGCGAAAAATCCGGGCTGTCGTCCAGCAGCCGCCGCAGCCGCTCCCGGACCAGAGGCTCATCTTCAACCAGCGACACTGTTTTCGGCGATGCATTCGCGTCCATCGGTACGCGCATGATAGACCGTCGCGGCGCGGTCGTCAATAGGATCGCATCCTATTTATCGCCCGGGTTGCATGGGATACCATGGGATCCTATGAGAATCGGATTCCTGTTTCATAAGCTGGCCATGGCTTTCGCCCTGACGCTGCCAGGCGGTCTGGCCAGCGCCTGTCTGAGCTTCGAGTGTCGGCCGACAGACGTCACCTGCAATCCCGGGGCACTGCTGTTGTATCTGAATGTCGAACCTGACTGCAATTTTACGCAGTCGCTGAATTTCGATGCGCTGCAGCAGGAGGCGTTTATCAAAACTTCGAATCCCGACGCGAACGAGGGTTCCCCCGCGGCGATGGCCTTTGACTGTGAGACGCAGACCCTCGTGCTTGGCCTTCGGAGCGAGGCCAGCAACGCAACCGGCGTGAACGGCGATCAAAGCGACAACAGCGCGGGGAACGCCGGAGCGGTGTATGTCTTTCGCTTTCAGAACGGCGAATGGTCCCAGGAAGCTTATCTCAAAGCTTCCAACACGGAGACCAACGACGAGTTCGGCCTCTCCGTTTCCATTTCCGGGGATGCGCTCGTGGTGGGAGCGGCTTTCGAAGACAGCGGCGCCACCGGAGTAGACGGCAACCAGAGCGACAACAGCGCCGGGAACTCGGGCGCGGCCTACGTCTTTCGGCGCGATAGCCAGGACACCTGGTCCCAGGAGGCCTATCTAAAGTCCTCGAACAACGAACTCAACGACACCTTCGGCCGCAATGTAGCCATCTCCGGCGATTTGATCGCCGTCGGCGCGCCGCAGGAAGACAGCAGCGCCTCTGGAATCAACGGCAACCAGAGCGATAACAGCGCCGGAAACGCGGGCGCCGTGTATGTCTTTCGCCGCGCAAACCAGATATGGCAGCAGGAGGCCTATGTCAAAGCCTCCAGTCCGGATGGCGGCGACCGCTTCGGCGAAAAGCTGGCGCTCGACGGAGAAACGCTGGTGGTTGGCACCATACTGGAAGACGGCAATACCAGCGGCATCGGAGGAGACTCCGGCAATAATCTGGCCGTGGACTCGGGCGCAGCCTATGTCTTCAAGGCTATGGATCGCATCTGGAGCCAGCAGGCCTACATCAAGGCGTCCAACGCGGAGGCCGGCGATGAGTTCGGCTACGCGGTCGCGCTGCGCGGCGATCTACTGGCGGTGAGTTCCCGCGAAGAAGCCAGCGGTGCGAGCGGGGTAGGCGGCATTCAGACCGACAACAGCGCCGCCGCTGCCGGAGCCGTCTATCTCTTCCGACGTAGCGCGGACACGTGGACCCAGGAGGCCTATGTGAAGGCTTCCAATACGGAGGGCAATGACGAGTTCGGCGAAAGCGTAGCAGTGGGCAACGAGTCGATTGCGGTCGGCGCGGCACGCGAAAGAGGCGGCGCAACCGGCATCGGCGGTGACGACACGGATAACAGCGCCGCAGTTTCGGGAGCGGCATACCTCTTTCGACGGGACGACGACGGAGTCTGGAGCCAGGCGGCTTACATGAAAGCTTCGAACACGCAGACCGGCGACCGCTTCGGGAATAACGTTGCGATGAGCGGCAACGGCCTGGCCGTCTACGCGAATGGGGAAGACAGCCCCTCCGCCGGAATCAACGGCAGTCAGGCCGACGGTGGAAGCAACACGGGCGCGATCTATTTTTTTCGGTGAGTCGCAGGCGCTGCCAGCGTTCCGCTGTTACTCGGTGCGCAGAACCACCCGGCAGATAAATACGTTGCCCCGCGCAAAACGAAACGACCGCACCCGCCCGCCCAGGATTTCAGCGCGCTCGGCGATATTCGTGAGACCGCTGTGCAGCCGCTCTCCGCGCCACGCCAGCCCCGTCCCGTCGTCCATCACCCGCAGGCTGATCCAGCCCGCTCGCGTTGTAAGTGCGATGCCCAGCTTCTGCGGACGACTGTGGCGCAGCACGTTGCTCATCCACTCCGCGTAGATCCGCTTCAGATGCATACTCTGTTCCAGTGATGGCACAGCCGATGTCGCCTTTGAGTTCGGCCCGGGCTTCCGGCCTTGCTCTGACAGAAACAGCTCGACCGCGTAGCGTTCCATCTTCCGAATGCGATCGGAATGGCTGCGAATGTATTCTTCGAGCGATTCGGCCTCGCGATCCTGATCTGCAGCGGACAGCATGCCGACAATATCGCGAATCCGTTCCAGCGAGCTGCGCGCGAGACCCCGCACCGCGGCGGCCTTTTCCTGCCCGCCGGGCGAATCGCCAGCAAGTGATTCGCTTTGCAGTACGATCTCCGTTAGATGCGAGCCCACCGTGTCGTGCACTTCGCGCGCGATGCGCACCCGCTCTTCGCCGACCTGCTTGCGATAGCCTTCCGCCCGCAGCTTCCAGGCGAAGAGCGTCTCCACGGACACGTTGAAAAAGTGGATAATATTGCCGATGATCGTGTAATGAAAGATCCAGGAGTAGTTGTGCAAATAAAAGCGCAGCGCCGCGTCCATCGCAAAGGCCGGCAGCGCCACGACTGCGCCGCCGAAAAAGACAATGCTCAGGTGCTTTGTGTTCGCCAGATGCCGGTAGCGCAGCGCGTAAAGAAACGAGTGGAGCGCGGCCAGGCTCATCGCCGACTGGTGCAGAGCCACGACCAGATAGTACTGCGCATATGTTTCCGCGAACACGAGCGCAATCAGCCCGATGGCGACCACGCACGCAGCGATCGCATCCAGCAGGCGGCGGGGCAAACGGGTCAGCCGCCACTGAAAGTGCGAGGCCGACTGCATGGCGATCGCGAGCGCAAACCACTGAATTTTCAGGAACAGCAGATGATTCAGCCCCGCGATCAGTGAAAGCGGCAGCTCAAGAAAATACACGCTGTGAATCATGAGGCCGAAAAAGGTGAGGGCCATCAAATGAAAGCCGTCTTCGCGGTCGTACTTACGCAGGCCGTTCAGAAAATAGAGCAGGCCAAACAGGAGCAGCACCGTTTGCGCGAACAACACGTCCTGATAAATCAGGCGATACCACAGATAGTGCGATCGCAGTTCGGCGTGGCTGCCGACCAGTACCGGCCCGCGATGCAGTCCCGCTTTCACATTGACCGCCCAGAATTCGATCTCGATCGTATTCGCCTCGGAATCCGGCCGCAGCAGATTCGAGGGAATGCGATAAAAGCGCACCGTATTCCAGGCCGACGCGAAGCGGTTGTTTCCGGGATCGGCTGCCGTACCGGTGGAGCCCACCGTGACTCCGTTCACCCGGAGCGTATCCACGGAGCCAATGCCACCGATGAGCACCGCCGGATCCGGAACCGGCAGCGGCCCCGCCCTGGGAAAGCCCGCGGTGGCGCCGGCATCGCTTTCGAAGCTTTTGCGCAGCACTGCGCGACCGTGAAACCAGGCGAAGCGCTGGTGCAGATTTTCGGGAATCGAAACCTGATAGGTGCGGCCGGCCGGATCGCGATCGTCTTGCGGAAGCCGTCTCAGATTCTCAGCGCACTTCGTTTCGCCGGGCAGGCATTCGAGCAGGGTCAATTCCCAGTCGTCGTCCGCCAGATCGATGATCGCGGGATCGTTGGCGGAAGTGCCTCGTGCGTCGCCAGCGCCATTTGAATAGCAGGCCGCGCAGCTCAAAAGAGCGAACACGCAAAGGGACCCGACCCGACCGAACGCGGTTGGACGATTTTCGAAATAGCGCACCGCCTACTGCCGCGCTCCCCGCAGAAACTCCGGCGCCGTTTCAAAATTGGAACGAAAAGGGTTGATGTCGATGCCGCCGCGTCTGAGAAAACACGCATAGACCGTCAGCTTTTCCGGGCGGCAGCGTTCCTTGATGTCCACGAAGATCTGCTCGACGCAGTGTTCGTGAAAATCCTGTTCGTTGCGGTATGAAATCAGATACGCGAGCAATCCCGTTTCGTCGATGGCCGGGCCCGCGTATTTTATAAACACGGAAGCCCAGTCGGGCTGGCCTGTCACCGGGCAATTGGACTTAAAGAGATCTGTATAGACTGAAGCCTGGCTCGCGTCGCCGCCCGCCCGCGCTGCTGCGTTTGCGAATCGTAGTAGATCGGCATTGCGGGTATAATCGCTAATGACCGGGGCGAGCTCGTCCAGCGAGCGCGCCTGCATTTCGCCGGCTCTGTCGACGCCGTCTTGCGGGCCCCTGCTATCGCTCTGCGCGGGAAATCCCAGCGCGCCCAGCTCCGCGAGCGTGAATAAGCGCACGTCAACCGGCGCTCCGGCCGCTTTCGACAGATCTGTCTGGATCGTCGCGCGAGCGGCTGCGGGCGAATCAAAGCGATGCTGGTTCAATGAATTCAGATACAGCTTCAGGGACTTACTTTCAATGATGGCGGGCGATTCGCAGGGCACGCGAAATTGCGCCGCCCTCACTTCCGGTTTGCCGGTCGGACCCAGCCACGAGAGTTCGTACGCGTTCCACAAGTCAACGCCGCTAAACGGCAGTGCTGCGGTTGCATGATCGCGATCGCCGCTTTGTATTTGCGCGGCCGCCCGGTCCGGAGTGAACGCTAAACTGGCCCGGGCTTCGGCGCGCGCGATGGGAAAGAGCAGGCCGGGATCGTATTCGGTCGGATAGTCGGATACGCGCCCGAGCGGCGCCTGTGAGGAGATCTGTGGTGATTTCGATTGCGACATAGGGTGAACAGGGGTGGTGAATGCGGCAACCCGAGGATCCGTCGTCGCCGACGGCCTGACAATCGAATTTCGTGCGCCAGCATAAATCTGGTTTCGACGCCTTTTCCGAGGGCTGCCCGTCAACTGGTCTCCGAACAGGAATTTTTTATATTGCCGGTCTGTGTTTCTATACCTATAATTGATTGATGACTCACTCAATTATAGGTGAAGGCGATGGCCCGACCGCTTAGCGAAGAGAAACGCAGCTCCATTCTTGCGTCGGCGACGGAGGTAATCGCAGAACAGGGTATCGGCGCGCCGACGTCCCGCATTGCCAGCGGTGCCGGAGTAGCGGAGGGGAGTGTATTCACTTATTTCCCCAATAAAGATGCGTTGTTAAACCAACTCTACCTGGAACTGAAGCAAGAAGTCGCCGCGGAATTGATGTCCGGCTTCCCCGGAGGCAAAAAACTCTCCGAGAGAGTCCGGCACGTCTGGATGGCTTATGTACGCTGGGCCGTTAAGAATAAAGCCAAACGTAAGACACTGCAACAGCTGGGCGTATCGAATTGCCTGTCCTCCGAAACCCGTCAGCGCACGCAGGAATTATTAGCACAGGTCGATTCGATGTTACAGGAAGTGAGCGATCATAAAGGCCTGGCCTCGGCTGAATTCGTAACCGCGATTATGACATCGCTCTCCGAAACCACAGTGGATTTCATGATGCAGTATCCGGCTAAAGCCGCGGAGTACGCGGAAAGCGGACTGCACACTTTCAAATCCGCCGTGAAGTTGCGTTAATAAAAAATGATTCAATAAATGAGTGAGTACTCAAGCAATTAATAAGATAAAGGAGATTACTATGAAAAGAATATGGTTCGTAACTGGAAGTTCGCGCGGCCTCGGCCGCGAAATTGTCGAGGCCGCGCTGGCCGGAGGCGACACCGTCGTTGCAACCGCGCGCAAACCGGAGCAACTGAACGATCTGGCGGATCAATTTGGGCCGCGACTATTTCCTCTCGCTCTCTACGTGATGGACGCCGAAGCGGTTCAAGCGGCGGTCGACCAGGTCCACCGAAAATTCGGTCGAATTGACGTGGTTGTAAACAACGCCGGATACGCCAATACCTCCGCCGTCGAAGACGTGAATCTCGACGATTTCACGCATCAGATTCAAACCAACTTCTTCGGCGTCGTCTACGTTTGTAAGGCCGTTGTACCTATAATGCGCGAGCAGGGAAGCGGCACCATCTTTCAAATCGCGTCGATTGGTTCGCGACTCACCAGTCCCGGGCTGACCGCCTACCAATCCGCGAAATTCGCGGTTCGCGGATTTTCTCTTGGTCTGGCTCAGGAGATGGCTCCGCTCGGCGTCCGGGTGTCGACTCTACAGCCGGGCGGTATGCGTACCGATTGGGCCGGATCTTCGATGGAAATTCGGAAAGTGAGTCCGCCCTATGAAAGCACGGTCGGCGCCTTCGCGAAAATGATTCGGGCTTCGTCCGGTCATGAAGCTTCTGATCCGGCGAAGGTCGCCCGCGCGATCGTCAAACTGGCGGACCGTGAAGATTTACCCGCCGAGATGTTGATCGGTTCGGATGCCGTCGAATACGCGGCTCATGCGGCGCACGCAGTCGCGGAAAATGACCGCAAGTGGCAAGACTTTTCGACATCCGTTCAGGCCGACGGCTGATGTGTAGCGCAATCAGGTTAAGAATACTATAAGCTAAAAAGGAGAAAATCATGAACAGGAGAACTGTGAAAATCAGCCCGAAGAAATTCGGTATCGCGGCTCTATGCGCGTTCGCAATTATGGGTGCGGCATGCCTGCAGCCGAATTCAGACGACAAAGGCTCGTCGTCTGAAGCGCTTCAGGCGGCCAATATCGAGCTCATCCGATCATTCGTTAGAGAAGTGGTCAACGGCGGAAATATCGAGGCGATCCCAGAGTACTGGCACGAAGATATGGTCTGGCGAGGCGGGAGTCTCGGTGAATACCACGGGATAGAAGCCTATATGGATCTGGTGCGTGCCACTGCCGGCAAAGCCTTCACCGATATGTATCTCGAAATCGATGCAATCCACGCGATTGGCGATGACCTGGTGGTTGACCGCTTTACGAATAGCGGCAACAATACGGGTTCGTTCATGGGGTTCGAACCCACGAATAAGTTCGCGAAATGGGATGGAATGGCCTTTTATAAAATAAAGGACGGGAAAATATCCGAAGCCTGGTTTGCGGAAGATATACTGAGCATCTATTTCCAGCTCGGATTCTTGAAGCAATGAAACGCTCCGGCATTGACTGCAGGCAATGCCGGAGACAGCGGGCAAACGGGGCGGGAACAGACGCTCCTCAGGCGAAACGGGCCCGGCCGCCGCGTTTTCGCTGGCCTCGGTGCCGGGGCGCTCCGGTCGACCCGGGGTATCGAATTTCGCTTGCTTTTTCGGCTCGCGCCTGTCAGATGCGGGCGTCGCCCGACAGCTTCGCAGCACTCGATGCGAACGGGTTTTGACTAATTTCCCGGACCGGTAACCAATGGAATCCAGCTCAGCCCGACCGGCGCAGACTGAAACGTTTCGTTCGCTCGCTCTCAGATTCGAAGATTGCTTCGACATATACTCCGACCGGCTGGCGATGCGCTGGCGCGAACGGGGGAGCGAAATCTTTTACGAGATGAACTATCGCCAGCTGGCGAAGAAGGTCCGCGGACTCGCGACGGCGCTGGTCGAACTGGGAATCGAACGCCAGGAATCCATCGGTTTGATCGCCGACGTTTCTCCGGAGTGGACCATCGCGGATCTGGCGATTCAGCTGATCGGCGCGGTGGACGTGCCCCGCGGCACCGATTCGACCGCCGAGGACCTGGGGTATATCATCCGCCACTCCGGCGCGCGCACGGTCTTCGTGCACTATTCTTCGGAGATCGACAAGATCGAGCGCGGACTCGCGGCCCGGGCCGCAGAAGCCGCGGCCGACGGAACGGACGACGAGCATGCTCGCCCCGCGCACGAGCAGGTGCAGCGATACATCGTTCTAAACGATCACGTTTCCGAAAAACATGCGGAGCGCGCAGTCGCCTTCAGCGATCTCATCGATCGCGGCGAAGACTTGATTTTCGAAAAGGCGGCCGTCTGCGATGAGGTCGCCGCGCGCATTCAGAGCGGGGCGCCCGAAGATCTGGCGGCCATCGTCTATACCTCGGGCACGACCGGCGTTCCGAAAGGCGTGCTGCTCACGCAGTCGAATTTTTCATTTCAATTGAATCGCACGCCGGAAGTCTTCGCGCTCGACCCCGACCGGCAGGAACGCGGCATGAATTTGCTGCCGCCCTGGCATATCTTCGGTCGCGCGGTTGAATACAATCTCCTGTTGGTCGGAGCGTCGATCACCTATACCGACATTCGCCATCTCGCCCAGGACATGCGCGATATTCGGCCGACGTTTTTTCCCGCCGTGCCGCGCATCTGGGAAGGCTTCTATAATAAGATCTACGCCGGACTCAAAGCGATCGGCAAAGAAGAGACCTTTCTGAAATACCGGCGATCCGCGGTGCAGTACGCGAAGGCGAAGCGGGCCCTGCGCGGCAAAGAACGTATTTTTGTGCGCCGCGGTTTCGCGCAGGAGCTGCTCGCGCGTTTGAGCGCTCTGGGCCGCTGCATTTACTATCTTATTCCGAAACGCATGGGCGATCTTTTGATCTTTCGTAAGCTGGTCGACGCGACCGGCGGCGAGATTCGCGTGCCTGTCGCCGGGGGCTCGGCGCTGCCGTATCACGTGGATGAATTCTTCGAAGCGATCGGCATCCCGATTCGCGAGGGGTACGGCCTCACCGAAACCTGTGCGGTCGTTTCGATTCGTCCGTCCGATCACATCGTCAGCGGTACGGTCGGATTGCCCGTGAACGGACTGGAAGTGCGGCTGATTGACGAGGCCGGCCAGGACGTCACGCATATCCCCGACGCACAGGGCACGCTGCACACTCGCGGGCCGCACGTTATGCGCGGCTATTACAAAGAACCGGAGAAGACGGCGGCCGTGCTCGATTCAGACGGCTGGTTCAACACCGGCGACGTCGTCAAGATCACCGTGCACGGCGATCTGTGCATCGTCGGGCGTTCGAAAGATACGGTAGTGCTTGCGGGCGGCGAAAACGTCGAGCCGACGCCCATCGAAGAAAAACTCAAGCAAAGCGACTATATCGATCACGTGATGATCGTCGGTCAGGATCAAAAGACTCTGGCGGCGCTGATTGTGCCCGACGAAGACGAGCTGGGGCAATACGCCCGACGTCTGGGCATTCGCAGCACCAGCCTGAACGCCTGGCTGGAAGATCCACGGGTGCGCGAACTATATAAGAAAGAAATCGCAGGGCTGATCAATCGCTCCGAGGGTTTCAAGAGCTTCGAGCACGTTACCGATTTTCGTCTGTTGTCCAAGCGATTCGAGAAAGGCGACGAGCTGAACAATACGATGAAGATCCGGCGTCATGTGGTGACCCAGCGCTATCAGCATCTGATCGACGAGATTTACGGCGTGCGCGAAACGGCCGATCGCTCTTGATTCGCTGTTTCATGCGATTTTGAAAAAACGGTTGTGTCGTTTCGCTTTCCGGAGCAAACACGGCCGAATCCGGGGGGGATTATGCGAGATTCTGCGAAGCGGGCCAACGGGCCGCATTTATACACATCTGTGAGGGGAAGATTCACCAACGTCCTATCGCGATTGCCGGGGCTTCTGACGGCGGCGGCGATCGCTGGAACCATGGGATTTGCGTGCGGCAAACCCGCGAAAGGCACCACACTCAAAGGTATCGATGCCGAAAAGAAAGTCGTAACGATCGGCTTTCTGGACGCGGTCACCGGTCCCGCGGCGGCGATCGGCAAACCTTTCGCGCACGGCAAAGAGATTCTGGTAAAACAGGTGAACGCGGGCGGTTCCGGCCTGCTGCCGGAGGGCTGGACCATCGAAGCGGTTTCGCGCGATCACGGTTATAATCCGCAGAAGTCCGTCGAGATGTACAAAGAAATCAAAGATCGGGTTTTGTTTATCGGCACCAGTTTCGGCACGCCCAACACGCTGCCCCTGCGGCCGCTATTGCAACAGGATAAAGTCGTGGCCTTTCCCGCGTCGCTTTCTTCGGCCATGGCCGCACACGAATTCACGCCGCCGCTCGGCACTTCGTATCAGCTCGAAGCGATGCGCGCCATGGACTGGGTCGTCGAATCGGCCGGCGGCGCGGACAAAGTCAAAGCCGGGATCGTGTATCAAAACGACGACTACGGCAAAGATGGACTGGCCGGCTGGAAAGCCGCCGCGAAAGATCTGGGCGTCGAAGTGGTCTTGGAGCAAAGCGCCGCGCCGGGGCAGAAAGATTTCATCGCCGTTATCACCGCCCTGAAACAGGCCGGCGCAACCCACGTCCTGCTTTCGGTTCTGCCGAGCAGCACGGGGCCCGTTCTCGGAACGGCATTGCAGGCTCAGTATACTCCGGTCTGGATCGGCAACACTCCGGCGTGGGTGGACGCTTTCTTTAATCCGGAAGTGATTCCTTCAGTCGTATTCCAGAACTACCACTATGTTTTCAGTCTGCCGTATTGGGGCGAAGACGTGCCGGGTATGGACGCCTTTATCGACGCGTTTGAAAAACACGGCTCGCAGCCGCAGGATTTCTATATCATGATGAGCTACGTGCAGGGCGTACTGCAGTTGAAAGCGCTTTCGATCGCTATCGAGAGCGGGGATTTCAGCCGCGAATCGTACGTGCGCGCTTTGCATTCGCTCGAAGACGAAGATCTCGGCGGACTGGTGCAGGATTTGAATCTGGCGAAAGTACCGTATCAGACGAGCGTTCGCGCGCGGGTACTCAAGCCGGACTTCGCGAAGAAGAGCTGGACTGTCGTCGGGGACTATGCGAAACCTTCGTCGATGTGAGAACCCGCTGATCGCATCGCGGCGGAGAGGCTCCGCCGGAAGCGGTCGAATGCGGACTCCGGCGAGTCGGGCTGATTAATCGTTTATGTTGCGCGTCCTGGAACTGGAGGTCGTCTATCATTCCGTGATCAGCGTATTGAAAGGGATAGACGTCGTCGTTCCCGAAGGCAACATCGTCGCGCTCCTGGGCGCGAACGGCGCCGGCAAGACCACGCTGATCCGGGCGATCACCGGACTGCTTCCCATTCAGCACGGCAAGATTGTGCGCGGCCGCATCGAATGGTCCGATCGTGAAATCGGCGCTCCGACTCGTTCGCTCTCGTCGACCGAAATCGTACGCGCGGGCATCATCCAGGTGATGGAAGGCCGGCGCATCTTCGCCGACCTCAGCGTCGAAGAGAATCTGGTGCTCGGCGCGTACAATCGCCGGGATCGCCAGGGTGTGCGCGCCGACATCGAACGTTATCTCGAACTCTTTCCCGTACTCAAAGATCGCTATCGCGGTCTTGCAGGCTATCTCTCCGGCGGCGAACAGCAGATGCTGGCCATCGCCCGGGCGTTGATGAATCGCCCCAAACTTCTGCTGCTGGACGAGCCGTCCCTGGGCCTCGCGCCGGTGGTCGTGGCCGAGATCGCCGAATTGATTCGCAAGATCAACGCCGACGGAGTTACGATTCTACTGGTCGAACAGAACGCGAAGCTGGGTCTGGAGCTTTCGGACTACGGCTATGTACTCGAAAACGGCGAAGTGGCGATTGAAGGCAAATCCGATGATCTCTTACAGGACGCCGATATTCAGGAGTTTTATCTGGGCCTGAGCGAAGATCAGAGCAAAAAATCCTTTCGGGAGGTGAAGCATTATCGCAAACGAAAAAGCTGGCTCTCCTGAAAACCGCGACGCTGAATCCGTTTCGCACGCCATCCTGGAAATCGAAGGGCTCAATCTGTCCTTCGCGGGTCTGCGTGTTTTGAATGATGTAGCGTTGTCGGTCGCGCAGGGCAGCCTGTTCTCGATCATTGGACCGAACGGCGCGGGGAAGTCGTCGCTCTTTAATTGCATCTCGGGTCTCTACCGTCCCGACAGCGGTTCGATTCGTTTCGCGGACCGGGCCATCCAGGGAGAGCGCGCGGATCGCATCGCGGCTTCCGGGGTCGGCCGTATGTTTCAGAACATCGCGCTCTTCGAGAATCTAACGGTGCTGGAGAATCTACTGGTGGGCCGCCACCATCTGACCCGTTACGGCTGGCTGGCGGGCTGTTTGCGCACGCCGGGCATGATGCGCGAAGAGCTTTCGCATTTGCGCGCGGTCGAAGAACTGATCGATTTTCTGGATCTCTCGCGTTATCGTAGTTTGCCGGTATCGCTTCTGCCGTACGGCGTTCTGAAACGGGTCGAGCTGGGCCGGGCGCTTGCGACCGAGCCGAAACTGTTGTTGCTCGACGAACCGGCCGCCGGTCTCAACCAGGAAGAGCGCGAGGACATGGCGCGTTATATTCTCGAAGCCAAACATCATCTCGGCATCACCCAGGTTTTAATCGAACACGATTTGAGTTTCGTGATGGATCTCTCGGACGAAGTCATGGCCATCAATTTCGGGCAGGTAATCGCCCGGGGCGCGCCCCAGGACGTCGGTCGCCATCCCGAAGTCCAGCGCGCGTATATGGGGGCCGGATAAATATGGCCGCGCGCGCGAAGACCGTCGAGAATTCTTCGAACGCTCATGTGAGCGAAAACGCGACCATGCCGGGCCTGCTCCTGCTGCGCGCGAAAGAACAACCGGATGCGATCGCCCTGCGCGAAAAGCGCTTCGGCATCTGGCACAATGTGACCTGGCTGGAATTCGCGCGGGACGTGGCGCGGACTGTTGCGATTCTGGAAGAGCGCGCGGTGAGAGCCGGCGAATACGTCGCGGTCTTCAGCGAGAACCGCTACGAGTGGCTGTACGCCGAGCTCGCGATTCAGAGTCTGGGCGCGATCAGTCTCGGCATTCATCCCGCAACTTACGAAGAAGAACTCGCCGGCATTCTCAAGACCGGAAGCGTGCGGATTTTATTCTGCGGCGCGCAGGAGCAGGTGGATCGCGTACGCGAAGCGCAGTCTGCAAATTCGGAAGCCCTGCTTCCGAACGACGCGACGGTCTTCGTCTTCGATCCCCGCGGCACCCGTTTATACGACGACGCCTACCTGAAATTCTGGCCGGACGTGCTTGCGCAGTCATCGTCAGCCGGCGGGGCCGACGCCGGGCGCGAAGCGAATACTATGATCAGCGATCTGGAAACGACGATCGCAAAGCTCAAACCGGAGCAACTCTGCACAGTCAGTTTCACCTCCGGCCGGGTCGATCTACCCCGGGGGATCCTGTTCAGTCATCGCGCGCTATTGACCACGGCCGGGCAGCTCGCCGAACGATTGGCCCTGACTCCCCGCGACCGTAATCTCAGCTATCTACCGATGTGCCATTATATCGAGAAGATGTTCGGATTGATCCTGCCTCTATCGCACGGCATCACGCCGCATATCGCCGAGTCCGACGCCACGGTCATGGAAGATCTGCGCGAAGTGTCGCCCACGGTTTTCGTTTCGTGGCCCAAATTCTGGAATCGCTTTCGGCTGGGCGTAATGTATCGCATGTCGCAGGCGAGTCTCGTGCGCGAATTTTTCTTCGACTGGTTTTTAGACTATCGCCTGGATCGCATTAAGTTGCGGCCCGGTGAGAAGCGCGGTCTCTGGTTTAAGTTCGTGAGTCTGCTCGGGGACCTGCTGTTTTTCCGGGCGCTGCAAAATAAGATCGGCCTGCGCGATTGCCGCGTGGCGCTCGCGACCGGCGACGAAATCAAAGAGTCGGTCGTGCAGTGGTATCTGGCCGTGGGTGTGCCGTTGATCGATTATTATGCGTCGTCTGAAACCGGCGGCGCGGGTTTCGTAAATGAACCGGGCACCGAATTCACCGGGGCCCAGGGCCGCGCTCTGGGAGAACAAATGCGTTATCGTTTCGCCCGGGATCGTGAGCTTATGCTGCAGGGGCCTGGAATCGGGGAACGGTATTTTGATTCCGGTGAACCGGTGATGGCCGGCGAAGGCTGGTTCTATACGGGCGACAAGGGATTCGAAGACGCGAAGGACCGCCTGCGGGTGACCGCCAGCAAACGCTTCGTCGTGTCGAACGCCGACGGCGAAGCCTTTTCCCTCAAACGCACTGAAGAGATTTTACGCGAATGCCCGTATATCCGCGAAGCGGTCTGCGTGGGCCGCGATCGCGCCTATGTTACGGCTTTGATCGAGCTGGATTTCGAGCGGACTTCGGACGAGATTCGCGTGGAGAATCTGCGCTTCAAACGCTACGAGGACCTGACCGCGGACGTGTCCGAAGTGCGAGAATTGCTGCAGCGCGAAATCGAAAAACTAAACGAGGATTTGATTGAAGTCGAAAAGGTCCTGGACTTTCGTTTTTTCCCGCACGAATTGCGCGAAGAAGACGGCGAACTCTCTTTCGACGATTCCCCGCGACGCGAATTGATCGCGCGACGGTACGCGTCGCTGATCCAGGAGATGTATTCGGCCTGATTCGTCGCGATGACGAAAGCCGGCAGGCGCTATGGAAACAGTGATTCAGTTATTTTTATCGGGTCTCGGTCTGGGATTTCTGTACGCCATCGTCAGCCTGGGCTTCGTGATCATCTATCGCAGCTCGCAGGTTTTGAACTTCGCCCACGGGGAATTCCTGACCACCGGCGCGTTTTTGATGATTCTATTCGTGCAGAGCGGTGTTCCCTGGCTGGCGGCCTTCGCGTTGACCCTGGTCGCCACGGGCCTGGTCGCCGTATTGATCGAGCGCACAATCTTACGCGGATTGGTCGGCCGGCCGGTCTTTATTACCGTGATTATGACGCTCTTTATCGGGCTGGTGATGCGCATCGGCATCACGCTTTTATGGGGCGTGGAAAGCCGCGGTATGCCCACCGCCTGGGATATGACCGCCACGGTCGATATCTTCGGGGCTCGCGTGCTGGTGAACAGTCTCGCGGCGATCGCGACGGGTCTCCTCATACTCGCGATCTTTTTTATTTTGCAAAGATATACGGCGATCGGGGTCGCGATGCGCGCGACCAGTCTCGATCAGGAAGCGTCGCTCGCGCTGGGTATTCCGGTCGGAAAAATCTTCGGCATCACCTGGTTTATCGCCGGGACTTTCGCCGCCGCGGGCGGAATCTTTCTCGGCATGTTTCCGAATTCGGTCGACGCGACGATGGGTTTCGTCGCCTTTCGCGCGTTTCCGGCGATCATCGTCGGCGGACTGGAGTCGCCGTCCGGAGCGCTGCTGGCCAGTTTGATGCTCGGCCTGCTCGAAGTATTCACGCAAACTTTCATTAATCCGATTTTAGGAGATTTCGGCCACGACTTTCACGTCGTTTTCCCTTATCTGGTGATGATCGTTTTTATGATGTTTCGTCCGTACGGTATCTTCGGGCGTCGCGAAGTGGAGCGCGCCTGAGTTTTCGCGTATAAGCGAAAGCGAATTATAGTCTGGACTGATCTTATGGCGACACGACCACTCGTAACGAATTATCGACAATCGCTGGGACTCTTCCCGGGCGTCTGGCATCGCACGGGTCTCGCTCTGAGCGTGATTTTGATCGTCGTATATCCGCTGATCGCGGACGACTACTGGCTTTCGATCGGCAACAAGGCCTGGATCACCATCGTGGGCGCGACGGCGCTGATGATCCTGACGGGTTTCGCGGGACAGATCAGTCTGGGTCACGCGGCCTTTTTCGCGGTGGGCGCCTACGCGGCGGCCGTGCTCGGAAATCAGTGGGGACTGCCGTTCTGGCTGCTGGCCCCCGTCTCGGGGCTCGCGTCTGGCCTGCTGGGGCTGGCCGTGGGTCCGTTCGCGCTGCGCTTAAAAGGCGTCTATCTGGCCATCGTCACCCTGGGTTTAATCTATCTCGTGAATCACGTGCTCTTCGCCTTCGGCGATATCACCGGCGGTCCCTCGGGGCTCGCCGTACCGATGCACACCTGGTTCGCGCCGGACGCGGCCGCCGGCGGTCTCGGAGATTTCGGGACGCCGACCGAGATCGGCGCATTCGTTTTGAGTTTTGAATTGAAATTGTATCTGGTTTTCGCGCCGCTCACGGTGTTGATCGTATTATTCGCGAAGAATCTCCAGCGTAGCGACGCCGGTCGGGCGATGATGGCCGTGCGCGATCAGGATCTCGCCGCGCAGACTATGGGCGTGCAGGTCGCGCGAACCAAGATACTCGCCATGTTTATCTCGTCGTGTCTGGCCGGAGTCGGCGGCGCGATGTTCGCATTCAAGCAGCAGTTTTTGACCATCGATCCGCCGTTCAATCTCGTGTTCAGCATTGAATATATCGCCATCATCGTGCTGGGCGGAACCGGAACGGTCTTCGGCGCGGTCGCCGGCGCGCTGGCCTTCGTATATCTATCGCCCCTCGCGGAACACGTGGGGCGCTATATTCCGTTCGTGAATCAATTAACCAACGCCGAACAGTCGGTGCTTTTGTTTTCCATACTGGTCGGCGCGATTTTATTGTACGAACCCCTGGGTCTCTTCGGACTCTGGCTGAAAATTAAACGCTATTTTCTCGCCTGGCCGTTCCGGCGTTGATCATGTCTTCGCGGGGACCGGGCAGCGCAATAGCAGCATCGCCAGCGCCGCCATTGCCAGTTCCAGCGCGCCGAATAGGTAGAGGGCCGGGCCCGGGCTGCCGTCGACGACGAGACTGATCAGGCGTCCCAGCACCAGGCCGCCGGTAAAGCAGAGCACCAGAAACAGCGCGGCTCGGTGGTGGTCCGGCCGCTGGCCGCCTGCGACGGTCAGGACTCCCAGCAAGAATAACATGCCGCCGTAGTTGGCCCGGAATTCGTTGCGCGCGCTGGGATTGTCCAGGGCGAAGCCCAGCGGAGCCGCCAGCAGCTCGGGCGCGATCAGGGAGGCCGCGCCGATGGCGATGATCGAAATTCCGCAGAGCCATAAAAATACTCTTGTTGTTTCGTAAATTTTCATATTCGAAAAATACCTTGAATCGGAAGCCTTCGCAATTACCTGCGAGGTAATACGAGCCCGAAAAACGGATCGAAAACGGATCGAAAACGAATCGAAAACGTAGAGGAAACCACGGAACGAAAACTATGTCGGATGTACCCCACAGATTCGATGAACCACCGAGCGAGTCGTTTTTCGCGCGCTCGCTTCGCTACTGGCGCAAACATCGCGGCTTGAGTCAGATGGACCTGGCGCTCGAGGCGGAGGTATCGACCCGGCATCTGAGTTTTCTGGAGACGGATCGCTCCCGCCCCGGTCGCGAAGTGCTCGAACGGCTGCTGCGAGTTTTGAATCTGGAAGCCCTGGATCGACGGGCGCTCCTGACCGCCGCCGGATTTCCTCCGGAACAAGACGACAAGGATTCCGGGCCGGCCGCCGGCGCTGAACCCGGTCCCGACCCGGCGATGCGGGCCATGTTTCAGCGCATGCTGGATCAGCAGGAACCCTACCCGGGTTTCGTATTAAACGCTTTCGGAGACATTGCGATGGTGAACGGCGGCGCGCGCCGTCTTTTCAGTTTACTCGATTCCGGTAATGAAATCGCCGAAGGCGAGCTGAATCTATTTGAGCTCTATTTCGCGCCGGACGGTTTCGGTCGCTGGATGCAGGACGCGGAGGTGACCGGGCGAATTATTTTCGCGCAGGTGCGCCAGGATCTACTCGCGCTGAATTCCGACCGGGCGCGCGGACTGCTGGATCGCTTGCTGGCTATGGCTCCCTATTTGAATGAACCGCTGCCTCAGGACGTGGACGCCGGAGAAGCCGTATTCGAATCAGTGCTGCGCAAAGGCGATCTGGTGCTGCGGCTGCAATCGGCGATGGCGATTCTCGGATCTCCGCACGCGAATGCGGCACCCGGCTGGCGCCTCGAAACCATCTTTCCCATCGACGAGGCGACGAGTCGTTTCTTCAGGGAGGAGACGAGTCGTTTCTTCAAGGAGGAGACGAGTCGTTTCTTCAAGGAGGAGACGAGTCTTTTTTTCGAAGAGTAGACGACGTCAGCTATCGCCCACGTCGAACGGCTCGACAATCGGTTTGCTGCGCTTTAGATTTTCGTCGAGCATGCGCTGCATATCATCCCGCAGACGGTCCAGAATCTTCTGCAGCGTGCCTTTGCGGTCGTTTTTGTACTCTTCGTAGTACTCGGCCAGTCCGAAGGGTTTCGCGAAATTGACGTAAGCGGTCCGCGGCAGATGCGAGGGTTCGCCGCCCAGCATGCGCGGCGTCTTGCCCAGAACCAGAGACTCGAAACGGGCCAGCCATTCATAAAACCGTTCCGCCGACGGATACGATACCAGATAGTCGCGGCGCATTACCACGAAATCATACGCGCGAATCACTTCTTTCGTCGCCAGTTCAAAATCTTTTTTCGAAACCGATTTCGGAATGGGACACTGCGGATGTCGCAGTTCTTTTAGCTCGATGATCGCCGTTAAAACGCGCAGCTTCTGGATCGCGTCGGCCTCTTTGTCGTAGCGCGGAAGCTGCAGGCGCTCGGCGACGCCGTCGAGCATGGCGTGGCGCAGCCGTCCCGCGCGAAAGTCCCAGTCCATATCTTCGGTGACCGGCAGATTGTACTGCGCTTCGGCCTGTTCGGTAATGACCCGGCCGATCATCAAGAAGCGCCGCAGTAAGTTGCGTTCGCCGGGATTTACGCCGAGTTTTTTGGCGATCACGTCGATCGAATTATTCAGATCGGTGACGATGACGTCGTGAGGCGATTTGATCACGTATTTAATAAACGCGGGGAGAATCGTGATATCGGCGTCGGGTTTGATCTTGCGCGCGTCTTCGAATGCGGACAGACCCAGCTTGACGATGCCCGCCTGGAAGGGCATCAGGTTGTCGTTCTCGCTCGACATGGGTTCGCCTTCCGGATAGAGGATCAGCTTGCCGGAAGGAGCGCTCAGCATCTTGCGCGCCATGCTCATACTCTCGCGATCGGCGATGCCGGGAATCACCGAAAACCCTCCCGTGGCCTGAAAGACTTTGCCGACCAGACCGAAGCCGAAGTCGAAGGCTCGCCGGGCGGCCATGCTGTAAAAGCGCGCGCCCATCGCGTTCGCGATTTGCCAGGCGACCGGCGGTTCCGCCTGAGTGGGGTGGTTGCTGAAATAGATCAGGCGCCGGTGGCGCAGGCTGCGCAGCATGGGGCGGTCGGCTTTTTCAATGTGAACTTCGTCGATATTAAACCCGACTTTCAGCACGGCCGGATTCACGGCGTCGGCGAACCACATGGTGGGCAGATTCAGGTTGGGCGGGATAAAATTGCTCATGATCGATAGCGCAAAGATGACCAGAGGCCGGATTTCCCGTCCAGCGTTTCCCCTGAAAATAATTCCGGCGCTTCGGAAGCGTCCTCAGACGTCCGGGTCTCAGCCATCGGTACCGGAGCGTGGAGCGATTAGATCTTAAAGCCGTTCTCTCGATACCATGACAGTGCGTCGGCAATGCAGGCTTCCAGGTCCTGGACCCGATAGTCCAGCTCCGCGATCGCCCGTTCGCTGGACGCATACACTCGCTTTGAAAGATAACGCGCCTGTCCCGGGTTCATATCGGGCGCCTGTCCGCTAAAGCCCGCCGCAAATTCCAGCAAATAGCCGTAGGCCGTGAACAGGGACGCCGGTAGCGTCCCCAACCGCGGCGGACTGGCGCCTACCGCCCGGGCCATGCGCGCGAATGCCTCCGTATAGCTGAGGTTCGTGCGCTCGTCCCCGGCGCAGATATAGCCGCGCCCGGGGCGACCGCGTTCCGCCGCGGCGATGTGGGCCCGCGCGACGTCGCTTACGTGGCAGAAAGATCCGCCGCCCGGCGGACTTCCGGGAACCCGACCGGCCTTCAAATCGAAGAAGACCCGGCCGAGCTGGAGGCCGTGGTCGAAGGGACCCAGCATAAAACCCGGATAGATATACACGATCTCAAGTTGCGTTTCCGGAATCGCGCGCAGATGCTGCTCGGCCTCCAGTTTCGTTTCGGCGTAGTTGTAGCCCATGCCCAAAAAATCGAGCCGGCCGCCGTCTTCGTTGAAACTCTCGCCGTCTGGATTGTAGCCGAGTACATCGATGGTGCTGGTATGCACCAGACGCTTCACGTCGTACTCCATGCAGGCCCGCGCGATATTCGCCGTGCCTTCTACGTTGATCCTGCGCTGCAGTGCAAAGCGTTTCTTCCAGAACGAAGTATCGCCTGCGACGTGAAATACGACGTCGCACCCCCGGACGATTTCGCGTACCTGCTCCGGTTCTGTAATGTCGGCTGATACGTACTCGATCGGTAGACCGGCGATGTACTTCGTTTCGGAGCCGGGGTAACCGGAGGCCCGAACGGACCACCCGGCCTGCACCAGCAGGTGTACAAGATTCGTTCCGAGAAAGCCGGTGGCTCCGGTCACCAGGCAGTTCACGACGCGGCCTCGCTCACCGGCAATCCTTTGCGTTTGAGATACGCCCGCTTGCCGATCTCTCCAAGCCACATCAGCAGCGGTTCCAGCCGATGCAGAAGCCAGGGAAAGAGCACGGCCAGTCGTCCGGTCAGGCCGTCGCCGTACGGTACATAAACTTCCAGGCGTCCCGTGCGAATCGCTTTGACCGCTGCGTCCGCGACTTCGTCCGCCGAGCGGACTTTGTTCACGAAATTGAGCGGGGAGCCGCCGTTGCTCGCTTCGTGCTCGAGCATGGGCGTGTCGACCGCCACGGGATAGACGCCCGAGACGCGTACGCCGCTATCCCGGAGCTCGCCGTACAGCGATGACAGAAAACCACGCAGCCCGAATTTCGCCGCCGAATAAAACGCGCTCCCGCGCAACGCGACGATGCCGCCCATCGACACGATCGAGACGATCGCGCCTCGACCCCGTTCGCACATCAACGGGGCGATGCCCCGGGTCAGCTGGATGGGACTGGTTAAATTGATGGCGATGTGTTTTTCCAGTTCGCCCGCCGGAAGCTGGAGTACGTCGCCCGGTTTGATATAACCGGCGTTGTTCACCAGCACGTCCAGGTCGGGATAGTTTTCGCGAACCAGGCGTATCAGTCGCTCGCAGTCCGCCGGATCGGTCTGGTCGCAGCGTAAGACTTCGGCGGGCCGTGAAAGCAGGGCGGCGGTTTCCCGGGCGCGCGCTTCGTCGATATCGCTCAATACCAGCGAATACCCCAGGCGATCCAGCCGGGTGGCGATGGCCCGGGCGATGGAACCGCCGCCTCCGGTGATCAACGCGGTCTTCGCGCCGGAATTACGCGCGCCCACTGGAAACGCCTCCCGCCGCCGCCGTCGTTTGCTTTGTTCGCTTCGCCGTACTCGTGGCTTCGCCGGGACCGCCGCTGCCGCCTGTACCGTTTGCGATTTCGGGGCCCGCGGGAGAGGCGCCGGCGCGATCCGCTTTGAGCGCATCGAAGGCGGCGCCGGCCAGATTCGGCCAGCCCATGCGATCGCGAATTTTGCGTATGTATTTTAAGTAGGCGTTCTTGTTCACGTAGGCCGCGTGCCGGTCACTCTGGATGTACTGTACGCCGCCGCTCAGGTCGGGGCGATCGGTCTGGATCAGGCGCGCGAATTTTTCGGCGGAGGCATGATTGTGGCGCTTCGCTTTGAGATAAGCGGAGATCAAATCGGCCATTTCGTCGAAGAGTTTGTAGGCGCCGCCGTCGGTTTCCATATAACCCAGCGCGAAGAGGTTTGCGTGGTCGCGGTTAAAGAGCGAAAGATAGAGATCCGGGCGGCCGCCCCGCCACCGAAAATAGTCGGTGCTCATGTACGGAATCGACCATTTGTAGCCGGTCGCGCAGACGACGATGTCGATTTTTTCGCGGCTGCCGTCTTTGAATTCCACGCTGTCGCCGTGCAGTCGCACGACGTCGCCTTTCGCGCGCACGTCGCCGTGGCGTAAATTGTGAATCAGCTGGTCGTTCATAATCGGATGCGATTCCAGGATTCGGTGGTCGGGAGCCGGCAGTCCGAGTTTCGTCAAATCGCCGATCAACAGCTTCAGGAGTTTTCCGAATACGAATTGCGAAACGCGGGTCGGCATCCACTTCGAAGATTCGCCGAAGACGTCCGCCGGCTGTCCCAAAATGTGTTTCGGAATGAAATAGTAACCTCGCCGCACGCTGATAAAGGCCGCGTCGGCCGATTGTCCCGCATCGCAGGCGATGTCGCAGCCGGAGTTGCCCGCGCCGATGACGAGCACCCGTTTGCCGCGAAAGAGATCCGCGTCCCGGTAACTGACGCTGTGCATGATCTCGCCCATAAAGCTTTCCGCCCCGGGTAAATCCGGCATGACCGGGTCCCAGGTGATGCCGCTCGCGCATACTACGCTGCCGTACTGCAGTTGGCCGCCGTTTGCGAGAGTTACGAGCCAGCGCTCGCCGCTTGCTTTGTGTTGTGCCAGTTTTTCGACCGAGCGCACCGGCGTATTGAATTGGATGTGGCGATACAAATCGTAGGCCCGCGCGAAACTGCGATGATAGGCCAGCACCTGCCGGTTGTCGGGGTAGTCGGGATAATCGTCCGGCATCGGGTAGTCGAAATAGGCTGACATCGTCTTCGAAGAAATGAAGTGGGCCGATTTATAGATGGGGGATCCGGGATTTGCGGGGTCCCAGATGCCGCCCACGTCGGAATGTTTTTCGTATACGTCTACGCCGACGCCCTTTGCAAGCAGCGAGCGAGTCATGGCGAGCCCTGCCGGCCCCGCGCCGATGATGCAGACGCGATCGCCGCGGTCTCGTATACCCCCCGAATTCGGCGGAATTCCCGCTGGATCGTTATGGGCGGTCCCGGGCCCGCCGGATGAATTGCTTCGATTTTGCATGCCTGCACTCCCTGTGCTCGATATTTGAAATATGAGCAATGAACTAATTTTTATGAGCATTGATCATATTTCTAGTGGTCCGTCAACAAAAAAGAGGCTCCGTTTGCGGAAAAAAATTGCCGCGTCGGCCGGGATCGGTTCCGCTGTCCGCCTGTATGGGCGAAACAGGAACCCGACGCCGGCCGGTTCAGGCTCGCAGCCGTGAGCGGGTGGAATTGATTCTGAACACCGCGCGCGCTCTAATCGGCGAACGCGGCAATGACGCGGTCAGCATGCGGGAGATCGCGGCCGAGGCCGGCGTGCCGATCAGTTCCGTCTATCAGTACTTTCCGGACAAAAGCGCGCTCCTGATGGAAATTATGGGGCAGTACTACGATCGCATTCACGCGGCGCTGCTTGCGATTCTGAAAGACGTTCAGGATCTGGAGTCGATGCGGCTCGCGCTGGCCGCCGCTCAGAAGACCTTCGTCGATTTTTTTCGGCGAGAGCCGGCGCTGGCCAATATCTGGGCGGGCATTCAGGCGGAGCCCGATCTTGCGCAGCAGGACGCCCGGGATACCTATCGCAATGCGGAATTGTTTACGGAGCTGGCGGTGAAATATATTCCCGGCGCGCGCCGGGCCGACATAAAACCTTTCGCCCTTTTTTTTAATCACACCCTGGGCGGTCTGGTGCGATTCGCGCTGGTCGTCGACGAAGCGGATGGCCGCGCGCTCTTAAAAGAAGCGTCCCGACTTGTGGAGCTGCGTCTTCAGGACCTGATCGCCGTGGGCGCAGCGCGTCTGCGCAAAAAATAGAGCTGCGGGTTTAGCCGGATTGTAAAACCGCCTGCACGAGCCCGTCGATTTCTTCGAATTGGACCGGCGCGCCCTGCGGCAGCTTCGCGTCGTTTTTGAGCGCCTCGCCGTTCGCGTAAACATTACTTAAAGTCAGATTACCGTTCTCCAGCTCCGTCAGGGCCAGCACGTACGGCGGCTTGCGATGGCCGCCGGTATTAAAGTGTACGGTGGTGCTCAAATGGATGCGTCCACTCTGGCCCGCGGTCTTCGCGGGGGAGTTAAAGCTCAAGGTCATCGTCGCGTCGCGTTCGTTCGCGGGTCGGTTGCTGGCCGGCGCGAATGCTTGCGTGCCGATCGGCACCAGGCTGTTGACCGTATCCAGGCCGCCGTTGCCGCCGAGCAGCGCGAGTTTCGGTCGTTCAGCAGCCGGTGGCGCGGCAAACATGGGATCGGCCGCCAGACCGAAGTTGCTGAGTACGTCTATCAGCCCCGTGCCGCTGGAGAGCATAAGCGCCGCCTGGTAATTTAAGATGCCGCCGCCGCGATTTACCGGAATGGATTTGCCGTTTACGCGGACGCAGCCCTGCGCGAGATCCGTCGCCGCCTGTTTCTGGCTCACTCCGAAATAATTCGCGGCCTGTTCGATGATCATGCCCACGAAGCAGTCGTAGATCCAGGCGTAGTCGACGTCTTCAGCTTTCAGGCCGTTGCGTTCGAGAACCAGCGGACCCGTGACCCGCGAAGGGCTCTGCAGGCCGCCTTTCAGGGCAAAGTACGCGGCGTGATGGCTGGTGGCGCCGTGGCCCACGTAGACGGGATCGCCCGGCAGCGTGAGACGCTGTTTGAGCTGCGGCAGAATCGCTTCGCCGCAAACCAGGGTCGCCACGGCGTGGTCGGTCATCAGCGCGATCATCGGAACGGAATAGGGTTCGGCGAAATATTTCCCGATCTGTTTTTCGCTGAGCTCTTTTTCGTAGTTATAGGCGCGCGGATTCGTCTGCACGCTTTCGCGGAAATAGCGGGTAATCGCCCGTAAATCCTCTTCGGTGATGTGCTCTTCGCGCAGTTGTCGTTTGGCGAGCAGAGCATAGAATGCGATCAAATTGCCGCCGTAGGGATCTTCGAAGTCGGGATGCATGACCCCCTGGTTCAACTGCCCGTAGTCGGCCTTGCCCGAAAAGCCTGTGCGGGGAATATCCGCGGCGGCGATGAGCACGCAGGCGTACGGGTTCTGCTGTACGATCGCCTGGGCCTGGATCAGGGCGGATGTAATCGAGGCGCCGCCCTGATCACTGACGTGGCAGTGGGTGCCGGTGATGCCCAGGAAGTCCGCCTTGTGCATTGTATCGTGATATTTGCTCTTCGAATAGATCGGCGGCCCGCAGCTGATGAAATCCGTAAGCAGCGGTCGAATGCGCGCGAGATCCGTCTGGAAATAGCGGCAGAGTTTGGCGACCGCCTCGCCCAGATACAACTCGACCCGCTCGTCGCGGCTGACCTTCTTATTCGAGATGTGCTCGGATTCGGCGCCGGTCACGTCGACGGCTCCTAAAATCATCGTCTGGATTAAATTCTGGGGCGCGGTGGCAGTCGGGGAACTCATCGCGAGCAGACTGGGAACGGCGGGCGGCCGGTCAAATGAAATTGGGCGATGGTTGGAACATCAATCGTTCGCCGGAGCGAGTCCGAGACTTTCCGCCAGATCCGGAGAGATCCGCCGAACGCCGCCGCCGGCCGCGTCGACCGTCGCGTACGTCAACCGGCCCGAGCAGAGCAGCTCCTCGTCGCGAAAGATCGCGAGCTCCCAGAATACGCGTGCGCCGCGATAGCTGCCCCGCACGCCGACATCCAGCAGGTCGTCGAAGCGGGCGGGAACGCGGTAGTCGATCAGGGATTGCTGGACGTGAAAATCGACGCCGTGCTCGGCGACCAGTTCGCCGTAGGATTTGCCGGTTCTCGTGCGAAAGTACTCGGTTACGGCTACGTCGAAATAGGTCAGGTAGTGCGCGTTAAACACGATACTCTGCGCATCGATTTCGGCGTAGCGCACCCGGAGCGATTCAAAAAACGCGAAATCGGATCGTTCGGGTTTTCCGGCGGCGTTTTTGCGAGTCGTCATAAGAGCGAAGCTGGCGGCTGGCACGCGTCTTGTATAGTAAGAATCGCGAGCGCGTGCGATCGAATGCATTCGATTTGATTCGGATTCATTCAATTCAGGGCGTTCGCTAAAATTATGATTCGCGGGTTCCTCGCAGACCGGGGCGTCCGCGGACAACAGGATAAAGATTCAAATGAAACTCAACAAATATACGATCGGGACGCTGTTCCTGATTCAGCTTTTCGCGGCACCGGCTCTGTTCGCGGAAAAAGTGCTGTTCGTGCACGGAATGAGCCTGACGGAATCCAACGCGGACTGTCAGGATCAACTGAGCTGCGATTACTGGAGCACCGTTACTCCGGCGGTCGGAGATTATACGATCGTCGGCTACGACGGTCGCAAGAACCCCTTCGTCGCGACGCCCACCGCGGGCAGCGTGCGATTGCTGGAGATGTTGAATAAGTACTGCCGCGCGGATCAGGGCCAGAGCTGCCGCATCGTCGCGGATTCGCTCGGGGGATTTACCACCGCGGGTACCGTCGCGATGTACAATACGACCGGCGTGTACAATATTCTGAATTCGACGCAGATCGTTTCAGCCGAAGGCGGCTCTGAAATCGCCAATCTCGGCGACGGCGCGATCGACGTTCTCAAAGTCGTGCTGGGCATCGGTTATCTCCTGGAGAACGCCTGGGGCGCTGTCGAAGCGCTGGTCACGACGAACGCTCGCGGCCTGTTCGACCACAACCGCAACAACGGCACCATGTTCTATCATGTGGCGGCCCGTAAGTCAGTCTTCATCGCCGCGCAAATTCTGCCGGGCAAAGACGATTCCCTCGTCGCCTTTCACAGCGCCTGCGGCTATCGCACGACCGGCGGATTCAAGAAATGTATGGGGCAGAAGATTCGTGACTGCGGCTGGTGTTTCTGGCAGAAGCGCGAACACATCGATCCGTGGGAAGGTCACTTCATGCATCCCGCCAACGGGAATAAAGGCGTGAAGATGCGTCACGCACCCACCCACAACGAGGTCGAATTTCACACCCTGGCGGAATGAGCGGGTGGCAGAGCATCCAAACATGAAATTCGATCTATGAGACCCTGAAAGGGGTATTTTTCGGCCGGATCTGGCCGCCTGGCCGAATTCGGCCGGCCAGATCCGGCCATCTTGCACTGTATTGGTGCTTTTTGTCCGAATGTTCGCCGATCAAATCTAACTCTGTTAAAAATTTTTTGGCGGAAATAGTGAATCCGGACCTGTTTACGCCCTTTCTCGTCCATGACGGAATGAATCTTCGTTCTTCTGGCACGGGTCTTGAATAAGAGATCCGCAAGAGTGGGCGGAGTGCCGGCGAACCAGGGAAGTCCCGGGCGGCTTTACGGGGATCAGGCCCTTCGCTTCACGCGAAACTACAGAGGACAATAGAAAAATGAAAACGTTCAAACACATCATCGGGGCGCTGTTCCTGATGCAGCTTTTCGCGGGCGCAGTGTTCGCCGAAAAAGTAATCTTCGTGCACGGCATGAATCTCATCAGCTCGAACGCGGCCTGTCAGGACCAGACCAGCTGCGACGTATACTGGACTAACGTTCCCGGCGGTCTTGATAAGGTGTTCGTCGGCTACGACGGGCGTCGCAATCCCTTTGCGTCTACTTCTACCGCGGGCAGCGTGCGTCTGCTGGAGATGCTGAATAAGTACTGCCGCGCGGATCATGGCCAGAGCTGCCGGATCGTCGCCGATTCGCTCGGGGGCTTTACGACCGCCGGCGTCGTGAGTATGTACAATCAAACGGGACTCTACAATATTCTCTATACCACGCAAATCGTTTCAGCAGAAGGCGGTTCCGAAATCGCGAATCTCGGCGATACGGCCATTGACATTCTGAAATTCGTTTTCGGACTGGGCGACAATCAAATCGCAGCGGCCATCGAACAAAGCCGCGACGCGATCGACGCGCTGGTGACCTCGAATGCCCGTGGGCTCTTCGATCACAATCGCAACAATGGCACGGTCTTCTATCACGTGGCCGCGCGGAAATCGATCTGGATTGCGGAACCTTTCTTGCCGGGTGAAGACGATACGCTCGTCGCATTCCACAGCTCCTGCGGCTATCGCACCACCGGCGGATTCAACGTCTGCATGGGTCAGAAGATTCGTTCCTGCTCCTGGTGTTTCTGGCAGCGCAAGAAGCTGGTCACTCCCTGGGACGGTCACGTAATGCATCCGGACGTGCCGAACGACGGGGTGGATCTGCGCCATAACGGCGTGCATAACGAAACCGCCTACCAGTTGCTCTTTTAATTGTTACACGTTGGTTCGCGCGACGTCGCCCAATTCCGGTCGTGTCGCGCGAGCCGCTTTTTTGAAAGAGTCCGTGGCGATCGAAGGATCGCGTGGTGCGGGGTATCGCCGTGAAATACTTTCGATACAAATTCGGAATCTAAATATAGAACGAGGAGTGTAACAATGTCATCCCAATCGAAATCATCGAATCAAACCAAATACCTGCTCGTCGTTTCATCAGGAGTCGCCGTCGCGCTGGTCGCGGGCTTGCTGTATCTGATGGGCGGCGACGGTACTCAAGAATTCGGAGACGCGTCCGGCGCCGACGATCGACGGCAGGGCGAATCCGGATTTTACAACGATAGTCTGGACCCGAGCGAAGCGGGTTTCGACGGCAGCGTCGATAAAGCCCAGCTGATTCGCGACTACAAAGACTGGGCGAAATATCCGCCCAATTCGCGGCCGCTGCTGCCTTCGCACCTGGACGTCATCGAATACCGGCAGATTCCGGTCGCGATGCAGAAGATGCCCGTCAAAATCGACGGTGAGCTCAAAGCCTCCGATTATTCCTGCCTGCTGCAGCCGGAAAACCATACGATTACCGAGGGCGAACGCATGCGGGTCTTTCTGTCCTGCCATAAAACCGGAGAACAACAGAAGCGCGGCGTGCGCATCGCCGACTATCGCCTGGAAGCCCGGGCGGGCGAGCGTCGTTTTACGCCGATCACGCCGACGGTGAACGACTCCGGCGAAAACGGCGACAGCGTAGCCGGCGACAAAATCCAGACTTTCGAATTTCGGCCGCGCCAGAGCGACTGGGCGGACATGCACCTGACCGTAAATTTTGAAATCGAAGGCGACCAGTCGGGCGCGAAGCATTCACTGAGCACGCATTTCTTCTCGTCGCCGGTCGCGCCCGCGCGATTCACCGGCGAGTTCCGCGAGGAATTCCGCGAAGGTTCGCTCTTTATCGCGGCGGAGGTCGCGGTCACGAAACCGGGCAACTACACCATCGAAGCCAATCTGATGGACTCGCGGGATGAACCCGTAGGCTTCGCCCGGGCCGACGCGGCCAGTCTAAAAAGCGGCCGGCACTTCGTTGAATTGCAGTACTATGGCAAAGTTCTGCGCGACCGCGATTTGGAGGGGCCCTACCGCCTGGTGGGCCTGCGCGGTTCGCTGAATACCGACGTGATCCAACCGGAAATGCTCAGCCGTCCGCCGGCCGAAGTTCAGAAATTCCTGCGCAATATCCGCGACGATCGCCCGAAGCGCATGGTGATGCCGTACTATCTGAAGCCGTATGTGACGAAAGATTATGATCTGGCGCTCTTTACGGAAGACGACTACACTTCGCCCGCCAAGGAACGCCGGCTGAGCGAGCTGCAGGCGCTGCCCTGACACCGGATTCGCACCTAATACAGTAAGGAAAAACAAAAATGAAACTAACAAAATACCTGCTCGGGGCTCTGTTCCTGATGCAGATTTTTGCCGGCGGAGTGTTCGCCGAAAAAGTGATCTTCGTGCACGGCATGAGTTTGATCGAATCGAACGAAGCGTGTCAGGGGCAGACGAGTTGCGATAACTACTGGGATCAGATTCCGGAAGGCATCGATCACGTCTTCGTCGGCTACGACGGCCGTCGCAATCCCTTCGCCGCGGTTCCGACGGCGGGCAGCGTCCGCCTGCTGGAAATGCTGAACCAGTACTGTCGCGCGGATCAGGGCCAGAGCTGCCGCATCGTCGCCGAGTCTCTGGGCGGTTTTACCACTGCCGGAACCATCGCGATGTACAATCAGAGCGGTCTGTACAATATTCTGTATTCGACGCAGATCGTTTCGGCCGAAGGCGGTTCGGAAATTGCGAATCTGGGGGACACCGCGATCGAGATTCTGAAATTCGTTTTCGGTCTGGGCGATAATCAGATCGCGGCGGCCATCGAACAGAGTCGCGACGCTATCGACGCGCTCGTAACTTCCAGCGCCCGGGGGTTATTCGATCATAATCGCAACAACGGCGCGGTTTTCTATCATGTGGCGGCGCGGAAATCCATCTGGATTGCGGAGCCCTTTCTGCCCGGCGAAGACGATACCCTCGTGGCTTTTCACAGCGCCTGCGCCTATCGTACGACCGGCGCGTTCAATGTTTGCATGGGCCAGAAGATTCGCAGCTGTTCCTGGTGTTTCTGGCAGCGTAAAAAGTGGATCACTCCCTGGGACGCGCACGAAATGCATCCGGCTGTGCCGAACGACGGCGTGAATTTGCAGCACAGCGGCGTACACAATATCACTGCATATCATTTGCTCTGATACTCATGAACTCTCTCGCCCGCCCGGGGCTGCCGCAGGCATCTTCGGGCGGGTTCTCTTTTGTACGACCGGCTGCCTGGAGCTGTTTTGGCTTGACTGCGCGTGTTTAAGACCCAGGCTGCAGTGTGGCCCGCTCTGGCATAAACATCCTCGCCGCGAGTATTCTGCTGGCATTCGGTCTGCTTGCCGGCGTCGGCTGCTTTAACCATCCCCTGGTCGGCACCCAGGAGCTGGCGGCGTATCTGGGCCAATCCACGGACGAAGACGAAGCGGACGGCGAGCTGTTTGCAGTACTGGCGGCGGCCGGCGGCGGCCTGCTTTCGGCGGGTGACGGATCCACGCCGGGCGGATCGACCGCCACGGAGATTACCCTCTATTCCGCCGGGCAGGGAGCCGGGGCCCTGGGCGGTATCGCGGGCGCGAACGCTGTGTGCGACGCTTCCGGTAACAAGCCGGCCGGAACCACGGGTGTGGCCTTTCTTTCGAGCGACGCTCAGGATCTCGTAACGCTGAGCGGTGTGCCGGCCGCGCTGCCGGTCGTTGGTCCCAATGCGACGGTGATTTCCACGACCTGGGCCGGCCTCTTCGACGGCGGGATCGACGCGACGCTGGGTGCAGCGGGCGTTCTGGCTATTGCGACGGACGAATTTTTATCCGGTACGGACGCGAGCGGCGTCAACGTTGGCGGAGCCAACTGCTCGAATTGGACCTCCGCCGCTGGAGACAGTTCGGTCGGGCGCGGGAATCTTACGAGCGGATTCTGGATGGACCAGAACGATCCCACGAACCAGTGCGCCGGCGCGAATCATCTGCTATGTGCCGCCTGGTGAGCTGGTGGTATCCGGTTTCGAAATATATGCGTGCGCGGCGACGCTTTGAGAATTCGCGCCGCCCGGTCCCGCGCCGATCATAATTCGAAATAGTCGACGATCTCGTCCGCCGCCGCGAAGTCCTGATTCGTATAACCCACCGCTTTTCGAAACAGCCACGGCCACGGTCCTTCCCAGGCGCCGGGCCAGGTGTGACCGCCGCCTTCAATGCGCAGGAGACGCAGCGCGCCGCCTTTCCGACAGCCGTCGTAGTCGAAGCGCACCGCGCGTGAACCATCGTTTTGCGAAACGTCGGGCAGCGCCAGGGTGCGGGGCTCCGGCCGGCAGCCGTACCAGTCGCGAAAGCGTTCGACCGTGGATTCGGTCGAGAGTATCTCGCCGCGATTCTCGTTCCAGATGTTGACGTTGCCGCCGTCGTACGGTACGATCGAATCGGCCGTTCCGTTGATCATCACCAAACGCATGGCTTTCTCGGGATCGCACTCCGCGGACTGTTCGGGCAGCTGGGCGGTGACGGGCGCGGCGCCGCGAATGAGATCGCTCATTTCGCAGGCGGCGCGCAGACTCATGAATCCGCCGTTTGACATTCCAGTAATATATATGCGCTGCATATCAACGGGATGCTGTTCGGCGATGCGCGCGATCATCGCCCGTAAAAAGCCGACGTCGTCCAGGTTTTCGCCGATGGCCGGAGTGTCCGGATCGTCGCGATTGTCGTTCCAGGATTTTTCATAGCCGGCCGGATAAGCCACGAAGAAGCCGCGTTCGTCGCCGAGTTCGTTGAATCGTCCGCGGGTTAACGCGAGGAATCCTTCCGGCGTCTGGCCGAGGCCGTGGAGCGCGAGTAAAAGCGGAGCCTTTCCGGACGCATGCGGGATTTCGAGCGGCGCATGTAAAAGCCAACGGCGTTCACGGCCTTCGTATGTCAGCGTCTGTTCCGTTTCACGTTCCGCGCCGTGAATGTCGGGACCGCTCAGACAGGCGCTCTGGGTCGCGAAGGCGCTTGCCAGAACCAGCGCGAAGAGCGCAGTGCGCCGGCGAGTCGGTAACGGGATGGAAATAATCATAGTCTGAATTTCGCACAGATTCCGGGTGGCGTCCACTGTCAGGGAAAGAAGGGTGCTCCGGGCGGAATCAATCGCACGTAGTTTGAATCAGCGCTCGCCTGGAGGGCAATGCCGTATTGACCGGGCCGACGCCTCAATGGGGTAGTTTTCGAATGTGGGCTTTTCTTTTGATTGAGTTTGTTTCGATCGATCAGGTCATTTCCATGAGCTGCTGGAATTTTCCGCTGAAGTGAAACAGGTAAAAATATTGCGGCGAAAGATCGTACGCGCCGCACGGCAGCTCCGCGATAAATCCGGGGCCGTCGTCCGGCGTCTCCCCCTGAACAAAACAGGGATAGCCGCCGCCCAGTCTCAATTTCTGCAGCGCGTCTGGATAACCGGCGGCGGTGCAGCATTCGTCGAATTCGTTCGTCCAGGATCTGTCGGGCTCGTATTCGGAAGGCGGTCCGATGTCGATTTCGAACGCGTCAAAAGCGAGATAAGCTCCCCGTCGTTCGATAAATTCCGCGGGCAGGGGCGACTCATCGAACGGACGCACGGCGCGCCAGTCGCTTTCGAATTCGACGATGCGACCGTCGCGCGTACTCCATTCCAGGAAACTCACAGCTGGATCTTCGTAGTACAAAAACACGCCGCGTCCGCGCGCGTCAGCATCGACCAGCTTCAGGTCGAAAGCCGCCACCGGCAAAAAGCGCGCCGCCAGCTCCCCATTCCAATTCGCGAAGACGCTCTCGGGATCCGGAAACAGCTCGCAGTCGGTCGCGGCCTTACTCGAACGGGCGAGATGCACGGTGCGTTTCATGACTGAAGCCTGGGAAGCAAATACACACGAGTCAAGCCGATTCCGACGAAAGGCTGGCCATCCGAGCACAGGAGGCGTTTGGTGTGAGCGTTTCTAAGCCCGATTGCTGCGGTGGTTTGTCTGCAAGCCAGGAGGTCGACTGCTCCGAGTTCGGACTGACGATGGGGGTAGTGTGCCAGCGAGACAGGAAGTCGAGCCGTCTTAGCGCTCTTCACACGGATGTGAAGCGCGCTAAGACCAGACTGCCCCAATCGTCATTGTTGCACGCAGATGATGCGCTGGCTGGTGGTGCAGAGAATATTCGTGTTGCTCAGCACATTGCCGCCGCCCGCGTCGGACCAGGTGTTCGCGTAATACGCCGGGTTCGGTGAACTCGGGCCCTGCTGGAACGTAAAGCCCGCGCAGTTATGGCGATAATCCGGGTCGGTGCCGACGACTTTGCCAGGCGTCATAGTCTGAGTCGCCGGAGTCATATTGGCATTCATTCCGGACCACACCGTGTGCCCGGTGTTGCTGGAGAAGTACATCGTCATCGGGAATGGAATCAGAGCCGCCGAATTCGCCTGGAAGAGGCGTTTGTGTTCGTCGGAGCAATTCGTATAACCCGAGCCGTCACAGCGATAGTAATAGTTGTTCGCCGTCAATACCCAGTCGGTCTGTCCGGCCGCCGTGGAACCGTCGGTCGTCGCGACGCGGGCATTGATCGGCGCGACGCTGTCGCTGCTTAACATGGCTTTGTAAGTTCCGGAGGGGACGTAGCCGGGACGGTTGGTCTGACAGATATTGTCGCCGCCCTGGACGCCCGCCGCCGTCATTTCACTGGGATAGGTCGCCGACGTGACGAAGATCGCCTTACCTGGAGCTTCGTTGTCCGCGTTGTTGATATTGCCGGAATCCGGAGGATTCGTGCCGCCATACGGAGCGGCGGGAGTGTTGCCCAGAGTCAGCGTGACGCTGAAGGTCTGCGTTCCGTCGGCGAAGGCGTCGTCGGCGCCGGTGACGGTGAAGGTCTGGCGGTTCGCGTCCGTCGCACAGGTCGCGTTCGAAGGCATCGGTGCCGTGATAGGGGTGCCGGTCGGAAAGGTTACGTTCGCCGTAACGGTGCCGCATTCGTCGCCGTTACAGGCCGCGTTGACCTGAACCGCATCCGGGTTATTCGAACCCAGGCAGAGATGAATCGAAGCGGTCGTGCCCGGACTGGCTTCGAGAGTGCTGCCGCTCACGCTGATATAGTAGAGAGCCTCGTTATCGTTGGTGCGGCCGAAGATGTCGGCCGTGTTGTAGCTCAGCGCGCCCGTCGCGGCGGCCGTGGTAATGCTCCAGGTTTGGTCGCCGTCCAGAAGGAGTTCGTCGACGTGCGTCATGGCGATGCGGTTCGTGCCGGCGGCGTCCATTCTATTGTAATTCGTCGCGTCGACGGTGACGCTCGCGTTTACCGTGGCTTCGGTCGTATCGGTGGAAGTCAAATTCACCGTGGCCGCGCCGCCGGGATTGTTCTTCGCGATCAGCCAGATCTGGCTCGCCGCCGCGGCGCCTTCCGTTGCCGAGAAGCGGCTACCCGAACCGCCGATCGACATGCCGGAGAAATTACAGGGCTGAATCAAATGCGAGTTATCGTTATCGCAGGAGCGAATGCTGAACGAAGGCCGCGGAATCGTGCTGTAGGTCGGATCGGTGGTGGTGACCGTAAACGAGATCGTATAGTCCTGGTTGCCGTTATCGGAGCCGTTATCCGAACCGTCCGAGCGACCCTCGACGAAAACCGACTGCGCGACGTTCCAGTTCGACGGCGTAAAGGTCAGGCTGGTCGTCAGCAGATTGCTGATCGTCGCGTCGCTGGTTGAAAAATTCAGAGTTACGTTCGTCGTCGGGCGCGAACGCAGGGCGATCGTGAAAGTCGAGTACGTTGAACCGAAATTGTTCATTTCGTCGGTGGCGAAACCGGTCACCGTGCCGGCCGATCCGGCGGTCGTCGAGTCGCCGGTGGTGTCGAAGCGCACGTAGGTATAACCCGGAACGCTCTGGTCGTTGTTGAATACAACCACGTCGCGCGGATTGAGGTTGTTGTAGTCCGGATCGGCGCTGCTTGTGTTCTGAACTTCGACCGTGTAGGTCTTGAGGCCGTCGACCTCCAGGTCGTCGACGGAATTGACCGTAACGTCCTGCTCGATGTTGAAATTTACAGGGGTGAATGTCAGAGTCGTCGGGGTCGCGGTTCCTTCGCGCCGCCCGGTGTTGACGGGATCGAAGAGATCGTTGATATTCATGGTCACATTCGAGGCAGGCGCGGTGCGCAGGCGTACCGCGAAGGTCGCGTTGGTCGCTCCGGATCCGCCCGGCTCTTCCATGACGCGCGAAATATTCGAAACGCGCACGCCGGGGCCGTCGTCGTCTTCGATCGCGACCGCGACGTCGCAGGGGTTCTTGCCGGTGTAGAAGGCCGCGTCGTCGCCGCTGGTGATTTCGCCGAGTTCGATATTCAGCGTTTCGCCGATCAGGTCCGCGTCGCCGATCGCTTCAATATTAAAGCATATGCGTCCTGCCGTGCCGTGGCCCGTCGTCCCGTCGCCGGTGAAGCTTAGAGTCGCCCCCAGAGGATTGCCCGCGTCTACCAGCGGTTGGGTCTGGGTGATGCTCAAAAAATCGGCGTAGGCCTGACTCGTGGTAACCGGGATTTCGACGGTGCCGTTGAAGGCCTCGTTCAGGAAGAAGCAGACCTCTTCGCGATAGACGCCATAGCCGCCGAATTCCGGGGTCTGGGTATAGAAGGGGCTGGCGGCCTGCCAGGCGCGGGTCTGATTGCCGCCCAGCGCTCCCTGTTCCACCAGGCTGACCGAAGTCGATTGCACCGCGACGTCGCTGGTGCAACTCGCAGCCGGGCTTACGAACAGGCTGTTCGACAGATCCGCCGTAAAGCCGAAGAGCGCCCGTTCACTGAGACCGGCGCCGCTGCCGCAGCCGATTGTCGCCATCGCCGTAAGTGTAATTGATGATAAGGTAAGCCAGATCCCGCGTTTCATAGTGCCACTCAGCCTCGTTCGTAACGGTTCGTCTCATCAGACTCATGCAGCAATGGATTTAAACGGAATCGAGATTCACAGCATGTAAGAAGTTCGTTAGGCTAGTGTTACAAGACTGCGACGGGAAATTGGTGAGTCCAGGCTACTGAATGGGACATAGGTCAACGACGAATTTCAGCGACAAAAATCACAAGAAGGTCGCTGTTTTTTGCGTAGTAATACGAATTTTTTTGTGCTCCGGCGAAGCGATTTGGGGCTTGCGAAGTCGGGCCTGCGGCGATTTCTGTCCGGCATGAGTTCTCGACGCAAGCGACCTGAATTTGCCGTGCATCCGATGTGGAAATTTCTGCAAGAAACGTACAGCATGGAAGAAGCCTTTCGATTTTTCGGTCCCTATCGGGGCGCGTCGATCTTCCCGAGCATTGTGGATGCGCATACGGTGGAAGTTCGTATGCCGCTGGTCGTAAGTAATACCAACTATGTCGGCACGCAATTCGGCGGTTCGCTCTATTCGATGGCCGATCCGTTTTATATGTTTATTCTGATGGCCAATCTGGGGCCGGAATACATCGTCTGGGATAAAGGCGCGCAGATTGAATTCTTGAAACCGGGCGTCGGCGAAGTGCACGCCCGCTTTCATATCCCGCCGGACGAAATCGAAGCCGTGCGGGAGATCGTTGCGCGGGACCGCAAGACCAACCGCTTCTATGAAACTGACATCCTCGGCGAGTCCGGCGAGGTGGTCGCGCATGTGAAGAAAGAGCTTTATGTTCGCGGTCCGCGACCCGGCTCCTGAGTGCTCCGACCGTTTCGTTTACCGCAACAGGCGGTTCAAAATTCGACTGGCGTTCGGCGACAGCGGGCAGGGCCGGTCGATCGACCTTATTGCGGAGCCCCTGGTTCGTTGTCGGCGGATTCCTGGTCGGCTTCGAATTCCCGTTCGAGTTCGTTCAGGCAGGCTTCGATACCGGCTCGATCGTAATAACCGGGCGATCGCACGCCGTTGTAGCCGCCGTACTGCTTTCGCTTTTCGGCGGTGTCGTCGAAGTGCAGGTAGATCAGCGGGCGCCCTTTTGTGTCAGCCTGAACTTCAATATGTCCGTCGCGTTCCGCGTCCCTGTAGAGAAGCGTGATGGGCATGGCTTCGCGCAAGTCTCCTTCCGGTCGTCGCAAACGAATTTCGTAAGTCGCCGAATCGTTCAGGAATCTGATGCGACCTTTCCGGCTGAATTCGTCGAGGTGCATGCAATAAGAGCCGCCGGGCCGCGTTTCAATCCCGAGGAATTGAGCCATGCCTTCGTTGTCGGTCATTTCCCAGACTCCGCTGAGAGACAGTTCCGGATATTGTTTCGCTGACATGGACTCCTCGCAGCCGGCGATGGCCAGAGCCGCCACGACTGCGATCGTCGCCGCCAGGCGGCCTCCGGGTCGGAGGATCGCAGGGGTCGCTGTGAAATTCGCCATGGTTAGCCGCCTCCCGCCAGATATCGCAGGCTATATACTTTCGACCAGTCCACCTGCGATCCCCGACGGGATTTACGAGTAGACGTATGGTCCGCGTTGACCCAGTTTCCGCTGCTATTCCGGGTAATCAACATGAAATGATTCGGAGAACCGTTGCCGTTCGTATCCTGGCGCGTAATGGCGACGTTCCGATTCCTGAGGTATTCCAGGGCCGCGTCCTGGCCGATGGCGTTCCCCCCATTATCGCGGCGAACCATGCCCCATTGTTGCTCCAGCGTTCCCGATCCCATATGGTAGTAGGCGTTATTGGCTCCGCCGATTCCGCCCTGCTGCAGGTGGTCCTGGAAGAACGTCATAAAGCTATCGGAAGTCAGTCCTTCCGCCTGTCCGAACAGGCAGTAGCTGATCACATTGCACAGACTGCCGACGGTGTTTTTGGCCAGATAGTCCAGGCGTTCTTCGTCCGTCATATCCTCGTCGTCGCTGAGCAGAAACTCCTTCACCGCGTCGAATCGATCTTCGAGCGCATCGATCGCCGCCACGCGATTGTTGAGGCTTTTGATCTGGTTTCGCAGTCTGGTGGCTTCCGCGCCGGTCGCGGTCTTGAGTTGATCCTCCAGCGCCGCGATTTCCGCTTTTTTTGCATCCCGTTCAGCGGCCAGGTCGGCGTCAAAGGCCAGAGTGTCCGGGTTCTCGCGAATCTCTTCGAGAAAATCGCGCATCACCGGTCCGAGGCCTTTGCCCAATTGCTGCATATAGACATCCGGATCGGTGATATTCATCACGCCTTCGCCCGTATGCTTCAGATACTCTTCGTCGCTCTTCAGCTCTTCGAGCTCGGTTTCCAGGGCGGCGATTTGTTCCAGGTCGCAGGTATCGCCGCAGTTCTGGGCTTCGTTCAGGGCCGCCTCGACCCGTTCGATTTCGTTGATGGTATTTTGAATACCGACCAGACGCGCGTACTCGGCGTGCGCGGCGATGCGCTGTTCCGGAGTGAGGCTCTCGTCGTTCATCAGGGCTTCCTGAGCCGCGATGTCGCGTTCGAGCGACTTCGGCGGTTCGCGGCCTTCGACCTTCGCGAGCGCGTCTTCCAATTCCCAGATCTGTTCCTGGGTCAATTCGTTGTTCGGATTCTCGAGGATCTCGCGAATCGCCTTCGCCGTATCGACCGGAGTGATCTCGATCGGTTTGATCTCCACGGTCATATTCGCCAGCAGCTCTTCAATATCCGGCCCGAGCGGCACGAACGACTTCGGTTCCAGCAAGGGCAGCGGCAGCATATCGCGCCCGTCCATCGACCGATACAGGTCGAGATAACCCGCGATATTACCCGCCGCAGAGCCGCCGAAACCGTAGTCGCCGAAGAAGCCACCGCCGCTGTCATAGACATTCGTGAGATCGGTCCAGTGTTGCGAGCCGTTGCCCGCGAGCATATTCCAGACCTGGTCGCCCATCATTGAGGATTCGAGCCAGGCGTTGTGATCGCCGAGTGCGTCCATGTAGCCGTTCTGATTCAACAGATAGTTCGCCGTGGCTGTAATAGAAGAACCATCCCCTTCCGCGATGACCCGGTGCAGCGCTTCCGGTCCGGCCGTCGTATAAATCGCTTCAAGTAGGTCGGCGTAGGCCTGGCCCTGCCCGCCGGCGTCTTCGCCCGCGAGATTGGAAAGCACCTGCAGCAGGTTCGCGCCGGTAGTATTCTCCACGCCGATGGCGATGCCCAGCTTCTGGTCGGCCAGCGCCTGCGCGCCGTTCTGAGTCGCGGTGAAATCCGTCCCGGCTCCCAGGTGCTCCAGGTTGAATTGCGAATTGCCGTAGGCCTGCTCCAGTCGATTGCCGTAGGTTTCCTGCAGGCGCGCGATGAGCTGCTCCGGAGTCAGGTCGACGTCCGCGTACGTACCGTCGCCCTGCAGCACGCATACTTTCGTGCCGTCTTCGCCGGGACACAGGGCGTACTGGCCGCTTTCCGCGAGAGTGCCGATCAGGCGGTCTTCCAGAGCCAGACGTTTCACCCGGTTGCCGTATTCGTCGTATGCGTATTCGGTTCCCGTGAGCCACTTATCGCGCCGGTCCGCCACGCGACTGTTCAGATATTCGGAACTGAAGCGCGCGGTCGTGTCGCTCGTTAGATTCACGTCGCCGTCGAAGCCGAAGTTCAGACTGTTGCGAACCGATCCGCTCTGCCCGAAGAAGCTGCCGCCGGACGGGCCGCCGCCCCAGCCGCGAAAGCCGTCGCCGTCGCCCCGGAAGTTGCCGGTCTGGAATTGATAATCGAAGGTGTTCGTCAGACCCAGGCCGTCGCCGCTCAGGTTCAATCCGAACGATCCTTTCGCCTGAATATAGTTGCTCAGAATGCCCATATCCAGATCTTGTGCCGCTCGATCCAGGCTGCCGCTCAGGCCGTTGCCTTCGCTGTAGGCCAGGCCGGCGGTGTAACCTTTGCCCAGATTCAGCCCCAGATTTCCGCTGAAGCCGCCGGATTCGCTCCAGCCCAGGCCGGCCGTGAATCCCTGGCCGGAGTCATAGCCGATGGTACCTCCAAATCCGTTTTCGTAATTATAGTTGAGGCCGGCTGTGAAATCGCCCACACCCGCGTTCACACCAATGCCGTTCTTGTCGATTTTCAGTCCGAAGTCCAGCCCGGAACCGCCGGCCGCGCTGCCGGTCCAGCCGATGCCGACGCCGGCCTGAGAGCCGAAGCCGACGTTTAATCCCAGGCCCGCGCCGCCTTCGCCGAGACCCAGCCCGATGCTGCCGCCAAAACCGTCTTCGTACGAATAGCTGAGATCGACGCTGACGCCGAAAGCGCTCGTAAACGAAGAAACCGCGCCGCTGACGATGCCGCTCAAGGCGCCGACAATGCCGCCGTCGCGGAAGCCTTCCGCCGCCGACCACGCGACGAGCGCCGCACCGCAGGGCACGCAGCCCACGAGAGTCGAAGCGACCGCCAGGATCGACTTAAAGATCTTACCCGGCTTCTCATCGTGCTCTTTCGCGTTCTGTTCCTTGGCGATGCGGCCCTGGCGGTCTTTAAAGAAGGTGTCCACGTTTTCGTGGGCCACTTCCATCTGTTCGCCGACAGACGCGTCGACGAAGGCGAAGCTGGAGCTGGAGCCTTCTCCGGCCGACTGGAAGCTTTCGTTAATCAGACCCATGGCCGCCTGAGAGCTGGTTTCGAAGAGATTGCCCAGCTCGGGGATCTTATTGGCCTGAGGCGCGCTGAAAAATATAGTCTGAGTGATCATCTCCGGCTGGTAGTGTTCCGGTTTCAGGGCGTAACCGCGCCGGTCTTTGCCAATTTCGTCGGCCCTGCCCGAATAGATGGTGCGCGAGCCGGATATGGAACCGTCGTCATGCACAACGACTTCGTAGGCGGTATACGGTTTTTCCGGTAGTTCGCCCTGTTCCGCTTCGCCGATCGATTCCAGGATTTGCACGACGCGATCGATATAATCTTCGCGGGCGGCTTCCATCATATCGCCGACCGCGTGCAGCATGGCGAAATTCACCATACCCTGAGCGACTTCGGCGAATTGCTGAACCACGCCTTCGATCAGCGTCGGATCGGGCGTGTCCTCCTGAAAGCGAGTGACGAAGTCCTCTTCGAGTTCCGGCAATTCGCCGAAAATTTCTTCGAGTTCGGCTTCAACTTCGGGAATTTCAACTCGATCGATCGAGATGGAGTTGACGACCGCGTCCAGCTGCGATTGCAACTCCGCGACCAGGTCTTCGTCCGCGTCTTCACCCGCCGCGAGTAATTCGGAGATTACTTCCTGCCACTCAAGCTCAATTTCATTCAGGTTCTCGTACGCTTCGGTGTACTGAGCGCGACCGTCGGCCCACTCTTCGTCCATGTCGAAGAGAAACTCCGCGCGATTCGCCAGCAGTCGTTCTTTGCCTGCCTGATACGCGGCTTCGTACTCCGCGATGCGATCCGCGCTTTCCGCCTGCCACTCAGCATAGCCTGTCTTGTAGTCGGCGACCTGCCGTTCCCATGCCTCCACGTTCGGGAGGACTTCTCCGACCCAGTGAGCCGATACCGCCATAATCGAGGCGAGGGCTTCGTCCCAGACCTTCCAGTTGGCGTCGGCGTTTACGTCGAACCAGGTATACGGCACGTCTACGTCGATATAACGCACCGGAGCGCGCCCCGTAAATAGACCGTGCTGGCCGCTGGAGGCGTAGTAGGTGAAGGCCCCGAGTCCAGCGGCGTCGGAACAACGAAAGCCGTAGGCCGCGTCGGCGGATACGGATTCGCCCCGGCCGCAGGCCCGACCGGCGCCGGCGCTGCCGTCGACGATCTGGCGCTGTTCCTGACTCGCCTCTTCCAGGAAACGTTCCCACTCCGTGGCCGCGTCGGCGCCGGCGTCCGCCGCGTCGTAGACGAAGGCCAGCTGACGCATCCGCAGGAGCGTGCCCATGTCGGCGGAAATCGGATCGCCGCCGGGCGTCGTGAAATCCCAGGTCGACGGATCGTCCAGGAGGTCGCCCAGGACCTTCGTTTCGTAATGGCCGCCAGGCGAACTGTCACCGTAGAAATCATCATAGCCGCCATAGCCGTCGAATCCGCCGCCGCCCGGAGGCGTCGGATCCGGCACCCAGCGACGATAGACGATTTGCGTATCCGATATATTCGTGCGGACTCCGCCCTGATAGTACGAAGGCCCGCGGGACATGAGCGCTTCGTGCTGCGGAATGCCGCTGTATTTGCCTTTCGCGTTCGGCGCCACATAGTCGGCCCACTGGAATTCTTCGGTGAGTCGCGCGTCGCCCTGAATATGCCCCGCCCAGTAGTTGCGGCGTTCCCGGGCGTGAGTGGCCATATTTTCCAGGGCCAGCTGGATTTCCTGAACGATCGCCGAGAGCGGCGCGCCGGAATCGAGAGCGGCTTGCAGAGCGTCGAGTTTCTCTTTAAAAGCCTGGCCCGCGCCGTTCAGCTCGCGGTAAATGGGTTCGGTGCCGTCCTGGTCGTTGCCCGGAGTCAGCACGCAGCTGCTCCGGCGGTCTTCCGGACACTCCACGTCGGTGTGGAAGAGGGCGTTCATCGCGATCATTTCCTGCAACTGGCCGGTGATCATATCGATACCGCCGCGCATATTTGCCTCGAATTGCTCCATCATGGCGATGTTGGTCTGCCAGGCGAGATCGCTCTGTTGCATTGTGTACAGATACTGGTCGCGATGCTGGTCCAAACTGTAGAGGGCCTGGTTGTAACGGGTCAGGCCTTCGTCGCGCCGGTCGCGCCAGTCTGATCGCCATTCCAGTTCGCCCAGCTCAAGCTGCCGACGGGCCTGGGCGATGGCCTGCTCGGCAGCCAGTTCATACGGTTTGCGTTCCCGATTCGGATCCAGGTTCTGCTCCGATTCGCTCTGGGCGTCGCGGCTTTCGCGGGTTGAATCGAATATCGAAGCGCTGGTGGCGTCCTGCTGCGCTTCGATTGCCGAGAGATCGCGACCGGCCAGGTAGCTTTCGCGACCGATTTCCAGGAGCTGCTCCGCCTCGTAGGTCCAGATGGCGAACTGCAGATTCTTCTGGTCCGAGAGATAGCTGCGTACGTAGTCTTTGTATGCGAGAATGCTATTAATTCGCGTACCTTCGCCCTCGGCGACGCCTTCGAAAGTAATGGTTTCGAAGGTATCGTTCGTTACGCCCGCCGTAACGTCCGTCACAATGGTGTCGATCATCGCGTCCACCTGGGTCTGCCAGACGTCCGCCAGATTGTAGACGCCCTCTTTGGCCAGCTGTTCCCATTGCCCTACGGTCGATGCGTTCTTGATCAAATCAAATATATAAAACAGAGAGTCCTGGTCGAAGCCCGGCGCGGTCAGCGGTGTGATCTGTAAAACTGGCGCTCCGCTTTCATTGACCGCCGCGACTTCCGGCTCAAGGCTCATCATAAATTCCATCCGCCGATCGCCGACCAGCGTGCTTGCGGCGACTTCCCAGTCGCGCCGGGCCTGCTGGATTTCCGGGTCGAGTTGAAATTCCAGATAGTCGCGCAGGACCTGTGCATCTTCGCCGCTGAGTCCGGATCCGCTCACGGTCGAGTCCATAAGACCGGTTACATGATTCAGCAGAGTTGTGAACCATTCGCGCAGAGCGGCCTGCTTGCCGTCGTTTACGGCGTTCGTCCACTGCAGCGAATTCGTACTGGTTTGAGCGGAGGTGAAGGTGGGCGTGAGTACGGAAGCGTTGAAACCCAGCAGGTTGGTGTCGATCTGCGGCGTCGCAATGCCCGAGAATATTTCGTCGATTCTTTCGATGAAGACGTCGGAGGTATAACCCAGCGCTGCGTCGAGATACAGATCGCTGGCTTCCGCCTGGAGACTCTGACGAATGAGGTCGAGGGCCAATTCGCGCGCCGTATCGGATGAGATCAATCCCCCGGTCACCGCTTCGTCGACCGCGGCCGTAGCGCTCTGGTCCAGCGTGCCTTCGACAGTGGGTAGCCAGGCTTCGAATAACACCTGAACTTCGGCTTCTACAATCGATCGCCACTCGGAAGGCGATCCGGTTTGAGCGTTCGCGCTCTGGATAATGGGGTCGAGGTCTTCGGTTTGAAAGCCGGTGATCTCCGGGAGTTGCAGCGCGAGCTGACTGGAAAGCAGAGTCAGGAGAAACGGCCGGCGTTCACTTTCGATCATCGCCGCCGCCGCTTCCTGCCAGGCGTCCCGGGCGGAATCCCGCTGGCCGCCAAGGGCGGTTCGCAGGTCCGTTTCTTCTGCAGCGGTCATGGACGGATTGTCCGTACGCGCGGCCTCGACGGCGGCATCGATGCGCGCTTCCGCGTCGGTGGACCAATCAGCCAGCAGGGCGTCACGGCCGGCGTAAACCGCACCCTGCCAGTCCGCCTCCGTAGCCGCCTGCGAAACGGAGATAAACATATATTCGAAATTCAGTACGGGAAACGAAGCCAGCTTCAATGCCGGCGTAAGACCGCTATCCAGATCGCTTTGAAAACTCGCGCGGCGGGAATCGATCAGGCCGGTCGAAGCCGCCAGCCATTGGTCTCCGGCTGACTGCACCACTTCATCGAGTGTTGACATTAGATGTAGTTCGTAGACATTCGCGTCCTGGCCGGTCAACCCGGACTGACTCAAAGCGATCCCAACCTGAATGTCCCGGGTCCATTCGGCTTCGGTGCGCCAGGCCGCGAACTCGTAGTCGCGTCCGCCTACCACGGCCGCGTTCCAGTCTGCAATCGTCGCGCTATGAGCCGCAGCGTCGATGTACGGCTGCACCGTGGCCGGATCGAATGCGTTCAGAGTGAGTTCCGGCACGGTCAACTGATCGAATTTGCTTCCGATGAAATCGGCCAGGCCCGCGCGTATGCGATCGCCGATGGCGGAGGTCAGCACGTCAAAGGCGGCCCCGTCCAGGCCCTGCAGTAGCGAACTCTCGAAAATATCGCTGCCAAATGTCGTGCTGATGGTTCCGGAGTCTTCGGCGTCCGCGCGAACAGCGGCGGCCACCGCTTCGATGGCCGGTACGGCTACGGCTTCGAAGGCGGAAGCCACCGCGGCCGCGCCGCTCTGGACGAGGTTGTCCCAATCGCTGAGCGTAAAGGTCGTGTCGAAGGCCTGCTGGATATAATTGTCGAGTTCCGCGGTGTCCACGGCTGCCGCTGCGCCGGGCAAATCCGGTAGATGTCGATAAGCGAGATCTTGAATGAACCAGGCCTGCTCTTCTTCGATCAACTGGTCGGCGCTTGCGTCCCACGCGGCTTTCTGCGTATTTTTCTGCGCTATTAAGGCATTGCGGAGCTCGGTCTTCTCCGCTTCGGTCATGCCGGCATTGGCGCTTACGGTTTCGTTAAACAGCCGGTCGATTTCCGCGTCGGCGTCGGTCTCCCAGTCGGCGCTTATGACCGTGACGCCGCCGTTTACGAGGGCCAACCAGCTCGACTCGCTGGTCTCTCCGAATCCATATTCGAATAAGGGATCCAGATCCTGGCTGCGAAAGCCGGGGGTTGTCAGCGTCGGTACTGTAACCGGCGAAGCGACCAAGCCGGATGTGGCGAAGATTCCGACCAGCAGCATTGTGATGCCGGCCCATCTGCTGATGGGTTGCCGAATAGATTTCCATTTATAGGCTTTGCCGCTGCTTGCGTTGACCTGCCGACATTTCATTGCTTTGTCCCCTGAATCATGCGAATCGGAATCGCGTAATTGTATGATTTTGATACAATTTATTAGGGTTTTATTAGCAAGTTTCGGGCCACGTAGTTCAGGTTGTTGATAATGCTGAAAGTGGCGGTGGATTATATAGTTTGAGGGGCGGGAAACGGATAATCGGTGCTCTGAGTTCGATCATTGACGGTTTTTCGTCGTCGATGCATCGTCGACAGAAAATCTGACGAGATATAGACTCGCGGTTTTTTGAGAGTCGCCCTGCGCGGAGTCGTATGCAGGTCCGGGGCGGCCCGGATCCAGTCCAGCTTTCCGGGAGAAGCATGAAACGGGCTTCTGGCTGGCCATTTTGTGTTTGCCCGAGCATGCGGCTCCGTGGGATGCGGCTAAGGTCCAGTTTATGAGGAACCACCGCCTTCCTTCTGTTCGTTCCGCCTGGCGCCAGGCCTCAGGCTTGCTGATGATCCTGGTGCTCCTTCCGCTGCCGGGAATCACTGGAGAGACCCAGAGCGAGATCAATGAACGCTGGAAAGAGCTGCAGGCAAAAGCGGATTGGGCCGCCGCCGAGCAGCTGTTCCGGGACGGCGTCGACGAACACCCCGACGCGGAGTGGTTGCGAACGAATCTTTCCCGGGCGCTGGTCGAGCAGGAAAAATACGACGAGGCGATTCAGGTCGCCCGGGACTCTCTGGAAAAATTCAGCGGCAGCGATCGCAGTCGTTCCGCCCTGGCGATCGCCTATATCAAACGCGGAACGTCCCTGGCAAAAGGGGAAAATCATGAGGCGGCTTTGCTCGATTATCGTGCCGCTTATGAAACCGCGCCAGACAAAGATTATGTTATCTTAAATTACGCGATCGCCCTGAGCAATCTAAGCCGCTACGACGAGTCCGTCGACCTGTATCGCAAAGGCCTCCAGCGGCACCCCGAATACGATCCTCTGCGGCGAAATTTCGTCTGGACCCTCGTGCGCCAGGTGAATGCTATCTGGTCCGGGGTGGCCGACGAAGAGGCCGCGAATGCCGGTGCATCGGACCGGGCCTTCACGCTGGCGGCCGAAGCTTATAAGACCGACCCCGGTCATCGCGGCGCGCTGCGGGTGTATGGGCGAGCGCTCCTGAAAGCCGGCCGTCCCCTGGAGGCGATCCCTGTATTGAAGCGCGGCCACGAGAATTTTCGTGATTCGCGGGCCTTTTGCTGGCCGCTGTCCCGGGCCTATCGTCTGCGGGTCGAAGAACTGATGCGCGAAAATCCGTCCGGGAATCGCAGCCGGGCGCTGAAGGTCGCACGGCAGATTCCCATGGCGCTGCGCGGCGAACCGAAATGCGATAACTCGCTGCTATTTGTATATGATTCGATCTATTCCATGCTCGGTGCTTTCGAAGAGTCGATTCCCGTACTCGAGCGCCTGGCGCGGCGTTATCCTCAGCACTCCGCCTATCTGGCGAACGCGGGGGAGCATGTGAATCGCTACGCAGTCTGGCTGCGCACCGTGAAAAAAGACCGGGCCGCCGCGCAGACGATGCGCGAACGCGGCAACGCCTTATTGCGGCGGGCCATGGACCTATACGAAAAGAATCATCCCGATCGCCCACGGCCTGACGCTCCGGTAGAGTTTCCATTAAAAGACGACGCGGTTTTCGTGATCGCCGCCTTCGACAGCGGCGGAACCCACAGCGGCTACGGCAAGTACTGTTACGATCTGGCGCCGGCCGACGAGCGCGGCGCGATGCTGCGCCAGGGCGCCTCGGGCAGGGAGAACGCGGATTTCTACGGCTTCGGCGCGCCGGTATACGCGGTGCGTGCCGGCGTCGTGGACGTGGCCGACGACGGCGATCCGGACGGCGTGCCCGGCGTCGTTCAATATCAAAGCGATGGAAATTTCGTTCGTATCCGGCACGCCGACGGGACTTTCGCTTCCTACGTGCACTTAAAAGAAGGCAGCATTCGCGTGCGGGTCGGTCAGCGCGTTCGGGCCGGCGAAAGCATCGGCGCCCTCGGCAATTCCGGCATGAGCGTGAGTCCGCACCTGCATTTCTGCCTGGTCAGCGCGGACTATGTTTCGCTCGATTTTCGTTTCGTGCCGCTGAAAGTCCGCCAGGCGCCGGGGGAAGAAATAGGCGAAATCGACGAGCCGCTGCAATCGGGATGGCTCGTGAGACCCTGAACGATTCAATTCGGGTGATCGGAGGCGCGTGCGATTTCCATGAAGATGCCGGGTCGGATCCGCTCGTACAGTGCGCGGAATTCGCGTACGAAGTCGACCGCGAATTTCGGATGCAGCAAAGTCAGCTCCGTCAGGGCGTCCATGATCAGACGCGCGTCTCCCGGTTCCGGAATAATATCCGGCGGCAGTCCGTTGATCTGTCGTAGTCCGTAGGCGAAGACGGCACGCCATTCCGAAGACCTTTCGATATCCGCCAGCGCCGCGCGACTGCCTTTTAAGAAGAAAGCCGTCCCCGCCTGCATCAGAAAGCTCTGTAATGCGCGGGACAGGCCGGAGTCGGCCGGACGCTGTAAGGTTTCGCGGAGCCGGACCGCAAGCATCGCGCCTTCTTCGCTGTCCAGAACCGGGAAATTAAAATCTTCCCACTCGTCGGCGTCGCCGATCAAGATCAGCCGGCCGCCGCGAGCGCGGCAGGTCAGGTCGGCGAAGCGCAGCGTTTCAAATAACTCTGAGCGTTGCTCGGGGTCCGCGGATTGCGCTCGGAGATTGCGCAGGCTCGCGATAAGGAAATGCACTCCCGTATCCTCGAGAGTGCGCGCGAGAACGCCGCGGATTTCGTTCGGGAAATCGGACTCGACCGTCGCTTTCGCTTCCAGCGCTACAATTCGCGAGACGCGCGCCAGGCCGTCTTTATCGAGCTGCTGTGCCAGTCCTGAGACTCCTGGGTATGCTGCATGCCGCACCTGAATTCGCGACTGCGGTCGCCGGTCTGTCCGTCGAGGGGGTCCAGCGAATTCGATCCACCAGACGCAGCGCCAGGCGCTTCGCTGTACCGACGAGCGATCTGCGCGCGGGGAGTAATTCGAAGGTCATCATGACGGGCCGGCGTTGCGAACGAGCGCTGCTTTCATCGATGGCGACAAAGCCTCGCACGCCGAGTCGCGGGCCCTGCACGTATACGTCGCCCTCAGTCAGTGTATAGTCGCGATTGCGCTCCAGCCCGCGAATCTGCAGACGGATTTCACCCGCGTGACCGAATGAAAACTGCAGCTTCGCGTCGCCGACTCGCTCGTCGTTAATATATAGCTGGCCAAACATGATCAACGTCAGTGAGGAATCATATTCCGTGCGAACTGGATGCCAGTTTTTATAGTTTACGGTCAAGTTTCGTTTGGATAAACCGGGAATGGAAGACTCACTAATATGTCCAGGTTGTCATTGGGATGTCCAGGCGTTGTCCAGGTGTTTGTCGATCTTTTCGCCCGGAGCTTCGTCCTATAGGCTACAAGGAACTATGGCACGCACAATCGGTATCGCAGACGATCATTTGATTATCGCGCAGGGTCTTGAGCTCGCGCTTGAGAAATACTTACCTTCCGCCAGGGTGAAGCTAATCGCGGTGAACGGGGACGAGCTGCTGGCCGGGCTGCGAAAGGAGCCTCTGGACCTGGTCGTGCTCGACCTGAATATGCCCGGCTGGGACGGCTTTCAGCTGTTGCGCAAGATCAAGAAGGCCTGGCCGGAGACCATCGTTATCATCTTCAGCGTCGCCAACACGGTCGGCAGCATGAAAAAAGCGCTGGAAAACGGGGCTCATTCGTATATTGGCAAGACCGACGACAACGGCGTCAGGTCGATCGTCGAGGCCATCCAAAACGCGTTTAAGGGCGAGCCGACTTTTCGCGGGCTGCAGGAAGACCAGCCCACCCAATTGACTCTCGGGCCCAAAGAAAAGGGCCTGCTGCTCGCCTGGGACCGCGGGATCATCGATATCGCCTCGCTCTGCCAGCATCTTTCGCGCCTGGAAGGCACCCAATTGTCCAGGGATGCCGTGCAAAAACGGCGACAGCGGGTCGCCCGCAAGCTGGGGGAGAAAGCCGGCACGCCGGAAACTTCACTGGTTACACGCGCGAGGGGCCTGGGATTAATATAATTACTAAAAATCCTTGGTGACAGATGTCCAGGTAGGGGTCAGACCTGTCCCCATTTGTCCAGGTCGGGTATCACACTGCATGTGCCCTCGTTCCTGCTTCGCAAGGTGCGAAGTCATGCGGAACGAGTGAATTCTAACTGGCAGGCGAACGTCATCACGCGTCCGTCGGTCGAATCGCCGCGCGCCGACTCCGTCTGGTTGCAGAGCAACGATTATCTCAGTCTGGGTTATGAGCCGGCCATCACCGCGGCCTGGCGCAAAGAACTGGGCCAGGGCGGATTGTCGGTCATGATGTCGGCGGTCTTCGAGGGCGAAGGCAATTTGTCCGGGGTATTCGAACGCGAAATCGCCGAACACATGAACGCACAGGCGGCGATTCTGTGCCAGAGCGGTTTCGCCGCCAATTGCGGGCTGATCGAAGTGCTTTCGCGCCTCGGCGCCCCGGTCTACATCGATTTTCTCGCCCATCGCTCCATGTGGTTCGGCGCGATGGGCGGCGGCGCGCGTCCGCTGCCGTTTGTGCATAACTCGGTCGCGGATCTGGAAAAGCGCGTTCGCAAGCACGGCCCCGGCGTCATTCTGATCGACTCGGTTTATAGCGCGACGGGGGCGGTCGCGCCATTGGCCGATTTCGCGAATTTCGCGCTGATCAACGATTGCGTGCTGGTCGTCGATGAATCTCATTCGCTGGGGACCCACGGAAGATGGGGCGAGGGCATGGTCGCCCGGGACGGCCTTGAACATCTCGTCCACTATCGAACGGCGAGTCTGGCCAAGGCCTTTTGCGGTCCCGGCGGCGTCATCGTCGGCGACTCGGATCTACTGGAAATGCTGCGCTTCGAAGGCGCTCCGCAGGTATTCAGTTCGGCGACTCTACCGTGCAATGCCGCGGGTTTCATTGAAGCTTTGCGGATCATTCGGCGCAGCGGCGCTCGGCGTCGCCGGCTGCGGGTGAACGCGAAACGCATGCGTCAGGGACTGAAAGCGCACGGATTGCGACTGGGCAATAGCGAATCGCAAATCATGTCTTTGTATCCCGGCCCTGAAAAGACGACCGTGGCGGTGAAGACTTTTCTGGAAGAGCGCGGAGTCTTCGGGTCGGTGTTCGCCTGGCCGGCCACCCCGCGCAATAAATCCCTGATTCGTTTCTCCGTACGCCAGGACCACACCCGTCTGCAGCTACAGCGGGTAATCGACGTGTGCGCGGAGCTGCAGACGCGTTTTAATGTGCAGACCTGGCGGCCCCTGGCTGAGCCTGCGCGTGGGGAAAAAAAAGCAGGAATTCCGTAAAGGGGGTCGGACGCGTGCGGGCGTGAGCTTCGATGCGTCCGCCGGCCCGCTGCATAAATTGTCGGCAATAAGCGAGGCCCAGCCCCAATCCGGCGGGGCGACCCGTGAAATAGTTTTCGAAAACGAAGGGCAGTTCTTCGACCGGAATTCCGCAGGCGTCGTCGCAGAACGATATCATATTAAATCGCCGGCCTCGCTGCAGGCGAATCTCGATCTGTCCGCGGCCGGCCTGCTCGATCGCGTTCATGGCATTGTTAATCAGGTTGCGCACGACGTGTACGAAAGGTTCCAGTGGGGCTTCGATTTCGAAATCTTCGCCGTCGTGAAAATCGATGAGCTCGATCTTTTCGAAGGGGCCGGTAATGCCGTACGGATAAGTCTCGATCGCGCGCTGAATCGCTGCACGCGCCGAAATCAAAGAACGTTGCTCGAGGGTTTCTTCCGGCGGCACCGCGAAGGACAGGATTTCGCGCGCGGATTTGACCGCCTGATGGCCCTCTTCAATCGCCGAGTCGACAATGCTCAGCAGGCGCGGTCGGTCTTCGACATGGGGGCGAATGCCCTGCAGCGCCAGGTTGACCGCGCTGATGGGCGTAAGCGTCTGATGCAAAATTGTGGCCGCCCAGGTGTTAATATTCTCGATGCCGCTGCGTTCGACCGATCGTCTGTGCAGATTCAATAGATTTGTAACGGCGACGAGGAAGATCAGCACGAAGCCGAAGGCGGTCAGTTGCTGCCCCTGGGTTAAGGGTTCTTCTTTCGAAAGCAGCTGAATCTCCGGGAGTGCACCGGCGATTCCGTACTCAGTCGCGTAGGCCGCCGCGGTTCCCACCAACCAGAGCAGCAGGGCGACGCGAAAATTCGGGAAAAATAAAATCAGGACCACGATGGCCGCCATCAGCGAGCCGATCCAGAATACATTGTAGTCGTTGCGCAACGTCATGAACGTAAAAAAGAACGGCAGGCAAAACGCCGTCGCGACGACCCAGTACACGCCCAAAAACGCGGGATGCAGTCGCAGGCGAGCCTCCCAGATCAATGGCACCGCCGCCAGGGCCGCCGCGATACGCAGCGGCAAATTTTCGTATGGCAGCGGTACTATATATTCCCAGATCACATAGTAGCCCGGATAGAGGAGCGCGCCCAGAATTCCGACCAGCCGCAATTTGCCGCGGGTGTGCGCCAGGCTCTGCGATACGAGCAGATGATAACCTTTCTGTAATACGGAGCGCATGCGACAGCTTCCCGTCGGTCCGGTCGCCCGTGCAACGCCAAATAGTCTTCGGCGGCCAGCTCCCGGTTCACGCCCGTCGCGCATGCCCGGGCCGTCGTAGCGGGGCCCGTGGCGCATTCGCGGCCCAAAAAAATTTATGGACAATATATTATATTCTAGAATATAATATATAAATGGGGCGTAGCGCACAGTTTACTGATCAGCAATTCGTTTGGGCGGCGCAGGCCACGATCGCCGAAGAGGGGGCGGGGGCCCTCACCGTTCAGAAGGTCGCGGCGCGCGCCGGGGCTACCACGGGATCGGTCTATCACCGCTTCGACTCTCTGGACGCGATTGCGGCGACGGCCTGGCTCTCGGCCGCCGAGCAATTCCAGCGTGATTTCGCGGCCAGTCTGGCGGCCGAGGCGGGGAGCCTGTATCAAATCGTGCTGGCCGGCGCTCTGCACACCCCCGCGTGGTCGCGCCGGCATCTCGTGCAGGCCCGCCTCCTGCTGCGGCTGGACGTGCAGGATTTGAATCTGGCACCGCTCTCCGATCCGCTACGCCGCCGCGTTCAGAAGCTGGGCCGCGGATTGCGCCGCACGCTCTTGCCGCTCGCCCGCCGCCATTCGCAGCGCGGCGCGTCCGAAGAGCGGCTGCGATTGCTGCAGTTCCTGCTGGCGGATATGCCGCTGGCCGCCGTGAAACCCTATCTCAAACGAGGCCAGAAGCCTCCCGCCGCCGTAGATGCGATCATCGCCAGGAGCGTAGCGGGTTTTGAGAATGCGAGCGAGTTATCCTGACTGAGAATAAACGAAACTTAAGGAGCAGAGAAATGCAGGTCAAAAATATTCACGAGCGTCGGGTGAACGCCGGCGGCGATGCGGTGCGAGGTTTGGTGAAAGAGGTTTTCGAAAGTCTGGGCACCGCCCGGGATCGTCTGTGGCCCCGGCGGCGCTGGCCGGCGATGCGCCTGGACGCCGCGAAAAGCGAGCTTGGCCGCGGGGGGCACGGGCCGATTCGATATCGGGTGACCGAACACCGGCCCGGTGAAAAGACGGTCTTCGAATTTGAAAACGCCGGGCTTTCGCGCGGACTGCGTGGCGTGCACTATTTCGAACTGGAAGAGCACGGCCACAGCGAATTCACGGCCCGGCACGTCATCGATGCGCGGCTCGGCTGGCCGGCGCTGCTGTTGTGGCCTCTGGTAATTCGGCCGCTGCACGACGCTCTGGTCGAGGACACGCTCGATAATTTCGAGCGGGCCGTAACACAGAAGCTGGCGAAGGCCAATCGTTACAGTCCATACGTGCGCATCTTGCGCGCGGCGATCATTCGTTGAGCCCGTCCTGGCCTTACAATCCTTCGTACGTTTCCGGACCCGCTTGACCTGTCCGGAGCTTTGCGAGAGGCTGCAGCTCTTTCGAGATGCTCTGGCTTTGCGCGATACTCACGGTCATTCTTGCGGCGTACGCGGCCGGCTACTATCTATGCCTCGGTATCTTTCTGGCGACATCGGGGCGGAAGCCAGCGCTGCCTGATTCGCCGGAGTCGGTCGAAAGTCTCCGGAATGGTCCGGAGCGGAAAGCGGAGACTGTGGCCGTGCTTGTGCCGGCCCGCGAAGAAGGTGAGCGCGCCCTGCGCGTGTTGCGTTCGCTGCTGGATCAGGACTACGCCGGGACGCTTGAGATCTATATCGTACTCAAAGACGTTCTGGATTCGTCCGCAATCTGGCTCTCGCGGGCCTGGCCGGAGTCTGAATTCGCCCGGGTCTGCGATAAAACAAATGCGGCAGGCGCAGTGTACGAACTCGCGCGGGAGCGGCGGCCCGGCGGCGACCGCTGCGTTTATGTGGCGGCGGCGGGCGTCGACGCGAAGAGTCAGAAGATCAACCGCATCGTGGCGGACTTGAGCCCGAAGTACACGGCGATCATCGACTGCGATCACCAGGCGCACGCGGGATGGATTCGATCGTCCATCGATCTGCTGCGGGCGCGAAACGCGAGTTTCGTGCAGGGGCGCCGGGGCGCGCTGTCCGCCCGGGGTTTCTTTCGCCTGTGGGATTCTCTGCATCAGCACGTCGGCTGCGAATTGTTTAACGCGACATTTTCGCGTATGGGGCTCACTGTTTTTTTTACGGGCACCACCGCGGTGCTCGAAACCCGGTTGCTGCGCGAAAATCCGCTGCGGGCCAGCATCACCGAAGACGCGGACCTGAGTTATCAGCTGGTTCTTGAAGGCGAAAAGATTGTGCACAATCCGGAGTGCGGTTCGGACGAAGAACTCTCGCCGAACCTCTACAGCTTTCTCGCGCGCCGCCGCCGTTGGGCGAACGGGCACACCGGGGCTTTTTTTCGGCACCTGCCGCGGTTGCGCAGGGCTCCATTAAGCGTCTGGTCGAAGCTGCAGTTTCTGTATCACGGTTTGCACTATCTGGTCGCCGGTCTGGTGGCTCTGCTGCAGTTGTTGATCGGCCTGTTTTTTCTACCGGCCATGTCGGCGGTGCATATATTCGCCGCGGCGGCCGCGGCTCTCTATCTATCGGGGCGATTGTCCGCCTCGCAGAAATCGAAGACTTTCTTGAACCGCTGCGCGGAAGTCGGCGTTTTATTGTTATGGTTCTTTCCGGCGCTGATCATTGCGTTCAATTTGGTCGTCGCCATACTCGCTCAGGACCTTCCCCGGGCCGTCCTGCCGCTGCCGACCGCGCTGCAGCTGGCGGGTGTGATCGCTTTCGCATCGCCGTTGGTGCTGCTGGTGGCGGGCCTCGCGAGATTCGGGCAGCTGAATGTCGGGGCGTTCGTGGCCGTGGTCGCGAGTTATCCGGTCGCTTTCTATTTGGACCTGGCGGGCGTGCTGATCGGCTTCGCGGACCTGTTGACGGGCTGGAGTCCCTGGCACGCGATAACCCGATCGCGCGGGCCGGTCGTCTCATCGGCGAATGCTTCGCAAAATCCAGCAGGCCCGACGCGCGCATTCGCTCTGGACGAGGCCATTGGAATTCAAAAAAGCTGGAGCCTGCGCGGACTGGGTCGCGCGCTCGGCTCGGCATTGCGGCGTTCTGAGGGCGGCGTCCGCCGCGCGATCGAGAGCGAGGCGGAGCAATCGCGATTGTTGCAGGAAGCGCCGACCGCTCAAAAGAATACGCGAAAGCATACGACGGGAAAAACATTGATGCGATACTCAGGCTGGATTTCATTTGGCGCGCTCTTATTGCTGGTACCCGGCGCTCTGGCGTTTACTCCGCGGGCATCCATTGAACACGCCGGCAACTCGTGCGCCGTACGCGAACACGATACCGACCCCTGGATCGTGGCGCCGGAAAAGATTCCGGGATACTGCGAGGAGTCTTATGCGGAACGGCCGCAAGCGCCCGCCGGCGGATTCGGCAGCTTCGCGCTGGCCCGCGAAGATGATTTCGAGAAAATCGATTCGGAGTACTGGGACCGCATGGACTCGACTTTTTTCTGCAATCTTGCGCGCTTTCGTCCGGAAAACGTACGGCTGGCGTCCGGTGGGGATTTACGTTTTTCGCTGGAAGCCGGCGATTTCGGTGACCGGCGTTTCGCTTCGGGTTCCATCGCCACGAAAGACCATCCGGACGCGTCGCATCTCTACGGTCGCTTTGAAGTCGTGTTGAAACCGGCGCGCGTTTCCGGCGTGGTGACGGCGTTCTTTTTATATCGCTTCGATCCCTGGCAGGAGATCGACGCTGAGTTCCTGGGAAACGATACGACGAAGCTTTTGGTGAACGTCTTTTATAATCCGGGCGAAGCGGGCGATAAGTACAATTACGGCTATCGCGGAACGCCGGTCGTGATCGATTTGGGATTCGACGCGGCCGACGATTTTCACCGCTACGCGATCGAATGGGACCCCGATGAAATTCGCTGGTTCGTCGATGACCGGCTCGTACACAGCCGTTCGGCCGGCCGCCCCACCCCGATTCCGCATTTGCCGATGCGTTTCCATCTGAACGCCTGGCCGACCTGCAGCGAGGAGCTGGCGGGCCCCTTCGATGCGACGGCGCTTCCGGCCGAGGCTCGCTTTCGCAGCGTGAATATTTATGAATACCGCCCGGCCGCGTTTCCGCGCTATTCGCGCTGGCTGGATCGCGCCTTCGATTTCAGGCGGAAAGATACTTCGCAAGACTGGCGACATAAAGCGGAATGGCTGCAGCCGCGTTCCTGAAAGCGCTCATTCATCTGCGAATCGAACGCGCCATAGATCCAGATACAAGCCGTCGATCAGCTTTTCGACCCGGACTTTACGACCGCGAGCGTTACGGAGCGATTCGCGAAACCCGGGAATCGGACTGTACAAAAATACGTTCGGGATTCCCGGCGGCAGGCGATACCGGGGCTCGTGCTTCGCCAGAAACTGCATGCGCGTTTCGGGTTTCAGCAGACGACTGAGGGCCAGTAGATTTCCCGGGTGATGGCGTTCGAAGTCGCCGATTACCAGCGGTTTATCGGCCGCGTTGACCAGCGCCGCGACTTCCGGCAATTGCATGCTGATGCCTTTTGTCCAGGGCGTGAAGCGTTGCGCATTGAATAAACATGTTAAAAATCCGGCGGCGAGTATGGCGGACAGTGCGACCCGGCGCAATACCTCCTCTTTCGGCCCGGAGCTTGCTCCGCGCTCACGGCTGCCCGCTGCGATGCCGTCGTCGCTTGATCTCGAGGTGAAGGCGGCGATCGCGGCGAGCATTGCGAACCAGGCGGGGGTGAGGTATCGTCCGGAAATGGAGCGAATACCGCCGAAGAGCAAATCCGGCCCCAGCAGCGTCACTATGGGTACGCAAAAGAGAATCAGCACCAGGACTCCGCTCTGTTCGGGACCGCGGGCTGGCCGTCGGCCCCTGGCTGACGCTCTGCGCGCCATGGCCAGCAGAGCGGCTCCGATGACCAGCACGCTCGGAATTAAACCAAAGATCGTCGGCAGGTTTTGGCTGAGATCGAAGTTGGAGGCGGGGTCCGGCGCCCCGTTCCACAGGACGCGCCCCATATTTAGAGCCAGGGTCGCCAGCAATTCGCCGCGTGGGATCACAGTGATCCGGGACCAGGCCATCGACGCCGCGAACGAATCCAGGTTTTGCAACAAAAGCCAGGCCCAGGGCGCGAAGGCGAGACCGCTCAGTGCGAACGAAGCGAAAGCCCGGATGTTGACCGGGGTGATTCGCGGGCCTTCGCGTAGCAGGATAAAGAGCGCCTGAGCGAAAACTACGACGACCGTCGAAAAAGATGTGTACAACGCGAGAGCGGTGAAGATCGCGAAGCACAGCCAGGCGTTCCGATCTCGCGGGGCTCGCGACAGGCCCGCGGATTCCGTGCGACGAAGCGCGCGCAGCAGGGCGGCGTTCGAGGCGATGATCAACGCGCCCCAGAGCGAATACTGCCGCGCTTCCTGGGAATAGAGTACGAAAAAGGGCGAAACCGAAATCAAGGCGGCGCCCGCCAGAGCCGCGTGGCGCGAGCGAAAAGCCTCCCGGCAGAACCAGAACATCGCCGGAATGGCGGCCAGACCGAAGAGCGCGGAAAGCCGGCGCAGGACTCCGCTGGAATCTCCGAACAGGCTCACGCAGATTCGCGCAATCATATAGTATACAGGCGGATGCTGTGGCTCGTCCGCCGCGAGCCCCTGAATCGTATCCAGAACGCTGCGATCCGGTCGGTTCAAGGCGAGCGCCTGGACCGCTTCGACGGGGATGACGCGCCCTGTATAAATCTCCGATCTCCATTCCCGGGCGTGGGTTCCGGCGGCGAAGAGCTGCGTATAGATTTCGTCGTGCCAGACCAGCTTCTGGTCGATTCCGAGCAGGCGCAGGAAAAGTCCGACGATTACGATGACCGCGACGAGCAGCGCCGTCCGCCGTCGTCGGCTCTGAGCGGAGCGGATATTGAGCGGGCTTCGAGCACTTCCCATTAGATTGCAGGCGCGATACTATAGCGTCGCGCGCGTACGACGATCCCGGGGGGCGCGCGCCGATCTTCGAAATATTGATAGCCTGGCCGCAATTCGTTCCAGAAATCAAACCAGCGATGGTCCCGGGCCTCGCGCATCCGCTGCGCCGTCATGCGAAACGGAAAGATATGCACCGCAAAAGATTCCTGGCCGGCGGTCAGGGCGGCGTCGACGAGCGTATAAATTTCTTCGATCTTTTCGTCGGTCATCGCGAAACAACCGATCGAAACATTCGATCCGTGGACCATTAAAAAAGAACCCGTGCGATCGTGGCTGCGATCATATTCGTTCGGATAGCCGAGATTAAACGCGAGATGATAGCTACTGCGCGGATTCATCTGATCCCGGTGCACGTCATAAAATCCTTCCGGCGCCTGCCGATCGCCTTCGCGAAGCTTGGGGCCGAGCTCGCCGGACATCGCGACGATCGGGTAGGTGCGAAAGAGCCGGTAATCTGCGCCGGCCTGGCCGCGCATCCAGAGTTCCAGTACGCGTTCCGCCTTGAATATGCGCAGGAAGACCGGATCGCCCACGGCCAGCCGTTCTTTCGCCAGGTCGCTGCGCAACGCCGGCAGCACCCGCTCCGCGGCCGCTTTTGCGCGATCCTGGCCCGCTCGCGTGCACGCGACTGCGCTTCCCAGAGCGACGGCAATCAGAAATAGAGACACAACAGCGCGTTTACGATCGTACTGCCGCGCGGGTGAGAACCAGAACTTCACGACACGATTGCATGCTTGCCGCTCCGCTGCGCATAGCCTTTTTTGCGAGTCCTGTTTTGATCCGCTCAGTGGCCGTCCGGTTGGCCGCCCTGCGCCTGGAGCGCGTCGCGCCGATAGCCGGTGGGGGTGGTGCCGGTCAGTTGCTTGAAGGCGCGGTTAAACGGCGCGAGCGATCCGAAGCCGAGGTCCATGGCGATGCGTGTGACCGGCAGGTTTTTGTGCGCGGGGTCCGCGAGAATTTCGCAGGCGGCCTGCACGCGGTAACGATTTACGAAGTCGCTGAAATTGCGAAAGCCGAGCGCGCCGTTGATTGCGCGCCGTAAGCGGTACTCCTGCACATTCATGCGCGCGGCGAGCACGCGAATGGTCAGTCCGTCTTCGCGAAAGATCTCGTCTCCTTCCATGATCGCCGTCAGTCGGGCGAGCAGTTCGGGATTTTCCGCTTCCGGATTGCGGTTTTCGGCGGCGGTTTTCTCTGGAGCCTTCGGCGAGGGCGCGGCCAGGATACCCTGAACGAAATTCAAACCGTGTACGCCGAAATACAAATTAAAGCCCAGCAGGGTCGAAAAATGCAGACCTTCAAGCAGCATGGGCGCGCGGTCCACATTTTTGAGAGCGATCTCCGAAATCAAAACAGCCAGAGCATAAACTCCAATCAAAATAATGAACACGCTGCGCAAACGCCGCCGGCCTTCCAGCAGGTCTTCTTCGCGCCCGGCATAAGCGGTGAAAACGACAGAGGCGACCAGTCCCAGCGAAATGACCTGCGGAAACAGATTCAGCATACCGGTCGCGAAGGGTTCTTGCGCGATCGCCGTGAAGAGCGCTTCGGGCCAGCGGTAGTGTTTGAACAGAGTGAAGACTTCGACGAAAGCCAGTAGCATCCAGTGCGGGAGCCCCGGCCGAAAATTATCGTCGAAGAGGGATCGCGCGAAAAGCCAGAAAAAGAACGGTCCGCCGATGCAGCCCGGCAGGACCATGAAGCGCAGCAGGTCATATTCGGGCAGGCCGACGATCAACGTACAGATCAAATAGCAGCCCATGCAGAACAGAAACAGCGTACCGGTCCATCCCACGCGCGTATGACGCTGATGCGCGAAGAGGAGCAGCGCGTGATAAAAAAAGAGCGTCATGGTGACGAGCTTTAGAACGATGAGGGCCTGCATAAATCGAAAAGGAGCGCCGGGTGCATGATGGCTCCCGTTCCGGAAACAGGTCCAGCCTTATTCCGTCTCGATTTGCTGTGCTCTGCTTTGACCGGGGTCGTGGGGCCGGACCTGCAGGCGCAGGTCCGGATCTGAGTCGGAGGGTTTCGAATCCAAACAGTCGATTCAGGCGGGCTTAATCGGGCAGACCCAGCCTGGAGGTTTGATCGCGACGATCGAACAGGCGAGTTCGTGAAAGATATTCTCCGCGGTATTGCCCATGATGAAGCCGGGGATGCCTGTGCGGGCCACCGTGCCCATGATCAGCAGGCGGCTCTGGGTTTTCTTGGTATAACCGGGAATGCCGGACGCGGGGTCGCCGTTGACCTGTACGATTTCGCACTTCGACTGAACGCCGCTTTCGCCGATCAGCTTCGTCAGGGTGGCGTGGTGTTCGTCTCGAATCTCACGGGATTCACGTTCAATCTCTTCGGCCTGAATATTCAAGAAGGGATTGCCGCGCGCGTCTCCCAGAGGCGAGGTCCAGCATGCTACGATGTGTAGGGGTGCGGATTGCCGCGTGGCGATCGCGTCGGCTTCGCGCATCAGCGCCGCCGACAGTTCCCGAGCGCTGCCTTCGGTTAGCGACGGATCGATCGCGACCGTGATCTCGCCGGAAGAGGCCGCGCCCGGCTTCAGGAGCCACAGCGGCTCCGGGCATTTGCGCAGCAGGCTCATGTCGAGGGCGTCGTAGCCGCTGTCGCGGTTCGTCGGCTCGGCTACTTTGACGACGGCGTCGTAGTCTCCCTTCAGAATTTCCTGGATGATGCCCAGAAACGGCTGATCGGAATGCAGGACCTTGTAATGCACTTCGCCGGCGGGGTTTTTGGCAGCCGCGGCTTCGTGATCCGTTTTGAGCTTTCCGGTCACTTTCTGATCGAAGTCTTCGACGTAACCCTGAATGCCTTCCGGAATTTTCGGAGTGGCCGCCAGAATGGTCAGAGATCCGATGCGATCGCCGAGCAGGTCGTACATCTCGCGCAGGCCGACGGCTTCGTCGCGCAGACCGTTCGTGATATATAGAAAGCTTTGTTGCGATGGCATTAAGTATCTCCTCGAGCTGGCGACAGGCGCCGGGGGCCTTTCGCGGTAATTCCGCCCAATATAATGTACTTTCAGAAAGACGTGGACGCGAATAATCCGGGCAAGCCATGATTTTCTTCATGGGGGCGGTGGGGGGCGGCTCTCTGATGGGTCTTCTTCTATAATAAGGCGCGCTGCAGTCCCGGCCCCAAAAGTGCTTGCCGCGATCACTGACCTTCTTTACATAATGTAAAGAAGGTCGCCCGGCGCGATAGAACAGGAGAGCTCTACAGCATGCCCGCATCTGGCGGAAAACCGGAAACCCGCAAAAAGATTCTCGACGCCACCTGGAAACTCATGGAGGCGCAGCCGAACGAAGCCGTCGCCATGAGCGCGATTGCGAAGGCCGCCGGCATTTCCCGGCAGGCGCTCTATCTGCATTTCGAAACGCGAACGGCGCTCATGCTGGCCACCGTAAAGCACGTCGACGAAGCGAAAGGTCTGAACGAACGTCTGCGCGCTTTCGAAGCCGCGGATTCCGGGATCGCCCTCCTGGAAAGCTGCGTGGATATCTGGGGGAATTATATTCCCGAGATCTACGGACTGGCCTGCGCTCTACGCAATACCCTCGATCGCGATGAGGCGACGGCCGCTGCCTGGCGCGACGCGATGGCCTGCGTGCGCGATCTCTGCGCGCATACGATTGATGCGCTCGAGGCGGAAGGTCGATTGCATTCCGACTGGTCGCATCGAGAGGCGGTTGAGCTGATGTGGTCACAGATCTCGATTCACAGCTGGGAACAGCTGGTTCTCGAAAGCGGATTTTCGACGGCGGAATTCGTACAGATGACTCAGAAGATTCTAAAGAAAACTCTGCTGATTCAGGAGCCGGTTTCGAAGGCGAAGAGTTCGCGTACGGCCGGCCGCGCGAAGGTCTCCCGCAAAACCGCCTGAAGTCCGCCGGCCGCCCGATTTCGACTGGCCTGCGCTGCCCGGCCTCCGATTTCCCAATTGCTTCTTTTTTTATTGACAGGCTGTCAACTTCAGGGTTGCTTGTCGGCATGTAAAGTTTACAGGGTGTCAAGATCGGCGCCCTGCAAATAGGAGGGGCAGCTCATGTTGACGATGATCTTTATTCTGTGCCAGGCGGCCATGCTCGCCAGCGCGCTCGTGGCGGGGGTCTTTCTCGCTTTTTCGGATTTCCTGATGCGCTCGCTGAACGGTGCGTCCGGCGCGGCCGGCATTCAGGTGATGCAGACCATAAATCGGGAAGTGATGCGTTCGCTATTCATGGCGCTCTTTCTCGGAACCGCCGCGCTCGCGCCGCTTTTGATCGTTGGGGCGTGGATTTTTACGTCCGGCACGGCGCTGGTCTGGATTGTATCGGGGGCGGCGGTGTATTTCGTCGGTGTCTTTATTGTAACCGCAGCATTTAACGTACCCATGAACACCGCGCTGGCGACGAAGCCCGACTCATCGGCGGACGCCGCCCGCTACTGGAGCGAGCGTTATTTTCCGCACTGGACCTTCTGGAATTCGTTTCGCACGCTGGCCGCCGCCCTGGCCGCGCTGTGTTTCTTTTCCGCCTGTCTGGCCCTCGGAGGCTCGCTGTGAATTCGGCGCGAAATCCAGAGGACGCATTCGCCTTCAAGGCGATTCTGTTTATAGCCGGGATCGTGGCGATCGGGGTGGGCGCGGGGATCCTGCTTTTCCCGGTCGCCTTTTATGCGACGAACGATATCGCGCTCGAAGGACAGGCGAGCCTGTTGAATGAGGTCCGCGCTTCCGGCGGCGCGATTCTGGCCCTGGGCGTGTACGTCTTCGCGGCGTGCTTCGTCCCCCGATTGCGAGTCCCGGCCGCGGCCATCGCCGCCCTGGTGTATCTGGCGTACGGCGGATCGCGCGTGCTGAGCGTCGCGCTGGACGGCGTGCCCGCGACCGGATTGGTGCTGGTCACCTTGCTCGAATTCGTGATCGGCGGGGCGTGCCTCTTCGCGGCGCTGCGCTATCGAGCGCCGATGCAGGCCGACGCCTGAGATAGGATTGACACGCGGCGGGGCTTCGCATGTCGTGGCCGCGTGTTCATTTCTTGTGCCCAAATTTCGTAAGGGTCCGCGAACCTCCGGCCCGAATATCTCGCGATAATCTGTAAACGCCCCGGCGGCGTTCGTCGCGCTGAGTTCGCCCGCCGGGTTGCGCCGACTCGCTCCTGTCCGAATTCTCGGAACTCAGCCTGTCCGTCTTTGCATCGCGCGAAGCTCAGGCAGGCGTCTGCATGCGCAGACCGGCCGTTACAGGAGATGAAACGAAATTCTACTGAATCCTTCGGATTCGAAAAAATCAAACGATCACGGAAACGCACGGCGTTCCCTCGCGAAGGCTCGCGGGCCGCAGACGAGGCGGAAGAGGCGGATGGTCTGGACCTGGACGGGCTCGCCCTGAAGAGCCCGCATCGAAAGCCAGGGGCGTCCCGCAATAAACGCGACTATCGCAAATCGTCTGCGGCGAAACATCAGAGCTTTCGCTGCCGGAAATGCCGGGCGATGATCGGCGCGCCCTTCGCGGGCGGCAGCCAGCGTAATCACTGTCCGCTCTGTTTGCACAGCGCGCACGTCGACGTGCGCCCCGGGGATCGCAGCGCGAATTGCGGCAGTACCATGGAACCGATTTCGATCTGGGTCCGCGGCGGTGAGTGGGTGTTGCTTCATCGCTGCCTGGGTTGCGGAGTCATCCACTCGAATCGCATCGCGGCGGACGACAATGAAATCGCGCTGATGTCGCTGGCGGCCAGGCCGCTGGGACGTCCCGCTTTCCCGCTGTATCACGAGGAAGAGGTGGGTCCGGAATGAGGGATGGGGTGGCGCCGTTTTTTTCTTGTCGATCCGGAGGGAGCGCGTCACGAGCAACCATGACGCGCTCCCCTGGCTCCTTTCAGAATTCGGCGCTGGCGGCCGGTATCTCTGCGCCGTCGGCGATCGTCGGGTGGAACGAGGATGCCGTGGCGCAGCCTTTTGGAGAAGCGCGATGACGACGTCTTCTATCCCGGATCTCCTGGTCGAACGTCTCAAGACTTTTCGCCGCGACTCGTCGTTGCTCAGCGTCCTGACCGGAGCGGGCATCAGTGCCGCGAGCGGAATCCCGACGTTTCGCGGAAAAGAAGGCTACTGGGTCGTCGGTTCGCGTAACTATCAGCCGCAGGAAATCAGTACACTGGCCATGTTCGAAGAGCTGCCGCTGGAAGTCTGGAAGTGGTTTTTGTTTCGCAAGACCGCCTGCGCGCAGGCCCGGCCGAACGAAGGGCATTTAGCGCTGGTCGAGCTGGAAGAATTGTTCGCCGACCGCTTTCGATTGATCACTCAGAATGTGGACGGATTGCATCAGGCGGCGGGCTCTTCGGAAGAGCGCACGCTTTCAATTCACGGCGATCTCCGGCGCGCCCGCTGCAGTGATCTGTGTACCGATCAGCTGTACGCATTTCCGGAGATTCCAAAGCAGCGCGGCGAAGACCTGAGTCCGGCCGAAATCGAGCGGCTGAAGTGTCCGGCCTGCGGGGAGTATTTGCGGCCGCACGTGCTCTGGTTCGATGAGTACTACAACGAAGAGTTCTATAAGCTCGATACCACGCTGGCCGCGGCCGCCCGCACCGGTCTGCTGATTATCGTCGGCACCTCCGGCGCGACGAATCTACCGTATCGCATCGTCACGGGGCTGCTGCGCAATCCGGATGCGATATTGATCGACGTGAATATCGAAGAGAATTCGTTGTTCGGCGACATGGTGGCGGAGCATCCGAACGGCTTTCGGATTGTCGGCGAAAGCTCGGTCGTTCTACGAGAGTTGACTGCTTGCCTGCGCGAATGAGTCGGGCCGCCGCCGGCTTAAGGCCCGCGCCCTTCGCAAATCGCTCGATACAATACTGACTGTTTCTGTGCCGTGTCCGGATGCGGGTTTCGCATGTGGTCTTTCGGGCGCGAACCGTTCGCATCGAATCCGCCACTATTCGTCCCGGAATTGTTGACTCGAGTAAAAATTTAAACTACCGTCCATCAAAATAAAATCCGTATGGAAGGTTGTTTCAATGCGACGCACATATTCACTAATATCCGCCGGCAGTATCCTTGCTTTTTTGTTTGTCTTCAGTTCGGCGGTCTCCGCCCAGGACGAAACGGAAGGCATCCGCTGGATGAACCGCTGGGATCCCGACTGTTATTCCGGCGATGCGGCCGGGGCGAATCAATGCCGTAAAGACTGGTATCTGACGCCGCAGGGCTCGCATCTCATTCTCTGGGAAGTCTTTCAGACTATCGAAGCCGCCGATTCCGAAGAGCTGTTTTCGGAACGCGAATCGCTTTCGCGTTACGGTTTTCTCTATCCGGAGGTCGCCGCCTATGATGCCGCGTCGGAAAATTACGGAGGCTACTACGGCGAACGGGTCGAGCGCGATCTCAGTGAGTATGGCCTGCCGCTCGGCTTCTTAAAAGACAAAAGCCGGCTGGACAATCGCAACTATCTCGGGCTGAGCTGCGCGGCCTGCCATACGGGCCAGGTCCACTACGGCGAAAACGAATACTATGTGGAAGGCGGTCAGGCGAATGCCGACGTGGCCGAATTCTTGTTGAAGTTGGGCGACGCCTTAGAAGCGAACAAAGTGGATCGCGCCAAACGAAATCGCTTCAAGCGCCGCTTTCGATCCTACGCCTGGAACAACAAAGACTGGAGCGCCGCTCCGCTCAACGTCTTCGCGGGCGAAGATTATCTCGATGACGCCATCGCCTATGTGCGCGGCTTTACGAATCGCAATACGTACGGGGTGGACAGCGGACCCGGCCGGCTGGACGCGATCGGCTCGATTTTGAACCAGCTGCACGTTTCGCACGCCAACCGCGACGAAAGCGCGGCGGTTCCGCTGACGGCGCCGGTCAGCCTGCCGTACGTCTGGGGGGTCTCCGAACTGGAGTGCGTGCAGACGAACTGTATTTCGAATCAACCACTTGCGCGTAATGTGGGCGAAGTGCTGGGCGTCTTCGGTTTCGTGAATATCGACGAGGACGAAAACGTCGACAACCTGGTGGAATTGGTCTTTAAGTGGCTCACGCCGCTCTTCGATTTTACGCCGAAAGTCGACAATATGTACACGCTCGAAAGCTCGCTGGCGAAGCTCAACCCCCCGAAATGGCCGGGCAGCTTCCCTGCGCTGGATGCCCAACAGGTCGAGCGCGGTCGCAGCGTCTTCGCCGACAACTGCAGCAGCTGCCATGTCGATACCAGCGACGGGGTCGACGACAGCGAACTGACGCCCCCGAATTCCATCGGTCGGCGCTATACGAAGATCACGCGTATGCCCTACGCGGATATCGGCACCGATCCGGCCTTCGCCGAAGACTATGGTCGCCTGAAAGCGCCTACGGGAATTCTCGGAACGGTGCTTTCAATCGCGGCGCCGGACCGCGTGGACCCGGAGACGGGCATACCCTTCGGCGAGCAGGTTCCCGATGAATTTAACGCGCTGATTTTATTGGGCATCGCGGCGAATGTAATCAACGAGGATCACTTCGAATCGATCGGCTTTCGCATTCGGGCGAAGCGGGCATACCCGGATCTATCCGGCGACGACGCGGTCGAGGCGTTGAAGATCGACTATCTCGGCGGCCAGGTGGATCGCAATACGCTCACGCCGACCGCCTATCGCGCGAAACCCCTGGACGGTATCGCGTTCACAGGACCCTATTTACACAACGGCTCGGTGCGCACGTTAGCCGATCTGCTCAAGCGACCGGAAGATCGCCCGACTTCGTTTCGCGTCGGGTCGACGCAGTACGACGTTGTGAACGCGGGTTATGAGGATGCCGGCGATTTCGTTCTGGATACGAGCATTCGCGGCAACCGCAAAGACGGTCACGACTACGGCACGGCGCTGGCTCCGGCGGACAAAGCGGCGCTGCTTGAGTTCTTGAAATCGCTCTAGGCGACCGAAGATAGAAGATATTCGCGCGACTCTCTCGAGCGTAGCGCGGGGCGGTCTGTCAGCCCCCGCGCTACGCTTTCCGCGGCCGGCATCGTTTCGCCCGGACGGAGGGCGCGATCGGGTTTCGCCCGGCGTGAAACCAGGTTGACTTTCGTCGCCGGAAGCGCCAGCATCGAAAGCGGTGCGCGCAATCGATCGAATCTATCGGGCGGAATCCGGCCGGGTGCTCGCCACCCTGCTACGCTTATTTGAAGGCGACCTGGACCTGGCCGAAGAAGCGTTGCACGAAGCCTTCGCGATCGCCCTCGAGCAGTGGCCGGTGCACGGGGTGCCTGGAAACCCGTACGCCTGGCTGGTATCCGCCGGAAAATTTCGAGCGATCGACGCAGTGCGCCGCAATCAACGCGGTCGTGAATTACTGTTGGAGAATTTCGGGACGTCGGTTTCAGAAACGCCGAGCGCGGCCGGTGGGATCACGCCCGGCAGCTATGCGAGCTTTCAGCAGGCGCCGTCCCCGGAGAAGCACCTGATCGAAGACGATCAACTGCGCCTGGTCTTCTATTGCTGTCATCCCGCCCTGCCGTTGGACGCGCGCATCGCGCTCGCTCTGCGCGAAGTATGCGGTATGCGTACCGAGGAAATCGCGCGCGCGTATCTCATTTCAGTCGAAGCGATCAAGAAGCGCATCTCGCGGGCGAAGGCCGCGATCAAAGAACAACGCATCGCGTACGAAATTCCTACCAGCGCCGAACTCGGACCGCGAATGTCCGCCGTATTGCACGTCGTGTATTTGATTTATAACGAAGGTTATTGCGCGAGCGCGGGAGAAACGCATCTGCGCGAAGAGTTGTGCGAAGAGGGGCTGTATCTGGCGCGGCAACTGGTCGAGCTCGTCCCTACTTCGGAAAGTCTGGGGCTGCTTGCGCTTTTGCTTTTGCAAGAATCCCGGCGCGCCGCCCGCACGAATGACGAAGGTGATATCGTCGCGCTGGCGGATCAGGATCGCGGATTGTGGAACGGCGAGTTGATTCGCGCAGGCGTTGAATTGCTGTACGAATCTGCGGCCTTTTGCGGCCGACCGGGGCCCTACAGTCTGCAGGCCGCTATCGCCGCCGTGCACGCCCGGGCTGAATCGGTCGAAGCGACCGCCTGGAATGCGATCGTCGAGTATTATGATCTGCTGCTGGAGATTCAGAAAGGACCCGTAATCGAAATGAATCGTGCGATCGCTTTCGGTATGCATGCGGGGCCGGAGGCGGGCCTGGCGATCCTGGACCGACTGGATGGCGACGGGGCCGGAGCGCTGGCTGATTACCATCTCCTGCATGCCGCCCGCGCGGAATTCTTAAAGCGTCTGGGGCGCGTTCCGGAGGCCGTTCAGGCGTATGAACAGGCGCTCGCGCTCGTGCGTCAGGAGCCGGAAGCTCGCTATTTGCGTCGTCAACTGGCCGCGCTCGCGAGTTGAGCAGCTGACTCCGGGATCTGATTTTTTTCCAAAATTGAAAAATAATTTCGCGCCCTGTCCCCCCGGACCTGCGACCGTTCGACTACAGGCAAACAACGCCGGCCGGAAGCGCGTCTTCCGGCCGCACAGGAGTAACAAATGCAGTTTTTCGTTTATCTGGCCACCTCGGAGGGGACTCCGATGAGCCCGCCGTCGCCGGAAGGCATGGCGAAGATGAGCCAGTTTATGCAAAAGAGTTTCGACTCCGGAAAGATCGTGGCGACCGGGCGCATGCCCCGCGAAGTGACGCGCATTGAGCTTTCCGGCGACGAGTATTCGATTTCGGACGGACCGTTCATCGAAGGCAAAGAGTTTATTCCCGGATTCACTGTGATCGAGGCTGACAGCCAGGCGGAAGCCGTCGAGTGGGCCAAAGAGCTGCGCGCCTGCATGGGCGACGGGGTTCTGCGTATGGCGAAACTCGCCGGAACCAGTCGGGAAGAACTGCAAGGCTGATTCTTCGCGGTTTTCCGCGCTTGCCCTGCGGCCGGATCGCGATGCGAATTGATTGCCTCGCGATCCGGCGTCTAAATATTCGTTCCGCATGTACGCCGACCGTTCCAAAGAAATCGCCTATGAGTCGCTGCCCCGGCTCTTCTTTCTGGGCGAATACACCCGCCGGCTGCCGGTCAGCATGGCCCGCATGATGGAGAACGCTTACGATTGGGAGCATCTGCCGTACATTCACGCGTCGACCTTTGAGTCCATTCACGGATTCGCCGACGGGCCGTGGGGCTGGCGCGCCCGGGTCGTTTTGCGCGACGAGTCGAGCGATCGCTTTAACGAAAGCGCGGGCGCCGTCGGCGCCGACGATCAGAGTCGCGTGCAGGACGTGGAACTGCTGGTGGATCGCAGTCGGAACTACTGGGCGACGACGGTGCTTTCCGGCGTCGGCGTCGGATTGCAGATTCATACCCAGGCCACGAGTCTGGCGGAGCGCGAAATTGAAATCGCCGTTCGCTTTTATTTGCCGAAAAGCTACGCGCGGCAGCTTGCCTTTCTCGGATTCTTAAAACGAGTGCTGCCCCATGCGGCGTACGCGTTCGTCGCGCATAAGGCGGGCCTCGGCCAGGTCCGTCGCGAAGCGACGCCCGCGGAGTCGCTGTATACGATTCTGGAAGATCAATACGCCCTTTTGTACGACGAAGATCTCGGGCTGATGAGCGAGCGCCAGACGGCGCTGGATCGCCGCGCGGCCGGCCGCGCGAAAAACGCGCACCGCGATGACGAACGCGAAGCGAAAGCGGGCGACGGCGAAAGCGTAGCGCGGCTTTGTATTGCTTCGCTTTCGGAACTGGAAAACGCGACGCCGCACATCGTGGAATGGAATCAGCGGCGTTATTGTCTGAACCGCTGGCGCGGGGAGTGGGTGATTTACGCCGCCGACTGTCCGCATATGCTCGGTCCGCTGGAAGCCGCGACTATCGACGACGATGGGATCGTGAGCTGTCCCTGGCACGGCTATCGTTTTCGCGTTACCACCGGCGAAAGTTGCGATAAAAGCAAAGCCGCGGATTTGCCGCCTGCGCCGCGCATTCAGATCGAAGACGGCCGGCTGTATCTGGTTGAAGCGCTCAGCCGTTTAGATTAAAGGTGTGTCCGATCGTGAGCGTAAAGAATCTCTGGAAGCGCGAAGCGCCGCCGATCAACTCGATAGCGAAACGATTGGCGATGATCACGTTAACACCGCCGCCCGCGGCGTAGTGCCAGCCGGATGTATCCACCTCTCGCCATTCCGATCCGACGCGGCCTGAATCGCCGAATACCAGAAAGCCGACCGAAATCCCATCGGGGCTGCTGGCGGGAAAAGCAGTGAAGCGCAGCTCCACGCCGCCGCCGGCCTGCACGCGATCCACGAATTGGTTGCCGGGATAGCCGCGCAGTCGCCGGCCGCCGAGTCCGCGTTCTTCAAAGAACGGAATGTCTTCGTAGGTTTGCGACGCAAAGAGACGATGCGCGAAGACGAGTTCGCGTCCGCCGGGACGCAGCAGATCAGGCAACAGCTCCAGGTAGTGATGGTGATAGGCGAAGACCCGGCCGAAGGTATAGTGCGAGCCCGTACCTTTTCCGGCGCCTTCGTAGCGCACGCCGGAGCGCATGCCCGCGTTGGGATGGGGGCCGCGCTCCTCGGGTAGCGAGTTGTATTCCAGGCCGATGACCGCGGCGTTCGAAAATACCGGGCCGGAAGTCGCGTCGAATCCCACGGGCCGCTCCAGCTCCAGCAAGGTCGTCGAGTTCGGAAAGAATTCTCCCGCTTCCCGGGCTTCACTGAGCGCGTCGACCCGGGTGCGGGCGCCGTTGAATCCCAGCAGCGCGAAGACATCCGTATCTCCCAGGCGGCGTTCGATCGCGCCCTTCGCCACCTGCCGACGGACTCCGTAACCATAATAACGATTCTGCTTTTGTCGCAGCACTTCGCGGCCGGCATTGAGTTCGTCCGCCTGCACGAGCGTGTCACCGGACGCCAGGAAATCGTTTACGTAGCGACTGTTGACTGAAGCCTCGCGTCCGGCGATGACGTCCGGATTGGCCGGCCGGTTGCCCGGAACGGCTTTGCGGCCTTCTAAATGATCTTCGATCTCCGGCAGGTTCAGCTCGTTGCCCCGTTCAAAATAGGGTGCGTTCGGATTTTCGAAAATGCCGCCTTCCAGGCTGAAACGCCAGTTTGCGCCGCGCTGGAGAATCCATTTCGAAAACAAAACGTTGAGCCCGGTGTCCGTTCCCGCCGCGGATACGAAGAGGGTATCGCGGTGGCCGTTCGCGGCGTTGCGGCTCAGGATTAGATTCGCGAGCGCGCCGTTGCCGACGTCGCTGCTGCCGAATGGCAAAGTGAAAGGAATGATGCGCCACTCGGGAGGGTCCCCTTCGTCGGTCGCGGGGTCGCCGGTCTCTTCGCTATCTTGAGCGCGTAGCTCCGGGGCGCCCCACGATCCGGCCAGAGAGATCGCCATCGCCAGCACAATCCAGAAGCTCAGGCCGGATTGTGGTCGGCGGGTTTCCTGTTGCCAGCTTGAAGTCGATCTCATCTGCGATCCACAGAGATGCGGGCCGAAGCGAACGTCCAGTCATTCGCAGGACTCGCCCCCTGGGCCCGCGTCCGAACTTCGGTAGCGGGCGCTTGACACCCAGAACAGCTGCGCCAAAACATGTTCAATGCTCATATTGTGAGGCTCCTCGAATTCGCTGGCGCATGCTGTTCCCGCGTTTGGGTAGCCAGCGCTTGTGCGACCGGAATCCGATATGGGCCAGTGCGTGATCGGCCGGTGGCGCTGCCGCCGCCGCCGCTATCATGGAGGCGTCTTTGAACGAAAGCTGGTATCTCAAAAACGGTCGGATCGTCGACGGAACGGGCGGTCCCGCGCGGCCCGGCGGTGTGCTGATCAAAGATGATAAGATCGAGGCTATCACCGCCGCGGATTCGCCGTCGACGATTCCGGACGCGCGCGAAATCGACTGCGGCGGCAATATTATCGCGCCCGGTTTTATCGATGCGCATAGCCACATGGATTATTTCGCCATCGCGGATCGGCCCGAACACTTCGAGCCCTTCGCGGCGCAGGGCATCACGAGTATGGTCGTCGGCAACTGCGGTTTCAGTCCCTTTGGCTTTCACAGCGACACGCCGCATCGCCATCTCATCGAAAGCTCGCTCTTCAAAGAAGGACACGAATCGCAGGGAGCGATCGACTGGAACGATTTTTCGGGTTATCGAAATCGAGTTCAGAGCCACGGCGTTCGCCACAACCTGCTGAGCCTGGTCGGTCACGGCGTTTGCCGGACTTCGTTCCACGGCTTTTCCCCGCAGGACCTGAACGCAGCGGAGTCGGCGGAGATGCTCGCGCTTTTAGAAGAGGCCCTTGATCAGGGTGCTGCGGGCGTTTCGCTGGGGCTGCAGTACAAGCCGGGTGTTTTCGCGAATCGCGAAGAGCTAAAATCGGTCGCAAGACTCGTGCAACGCAAGAATAAAATTCTGACGGTGCACGCGAAGGCCTATTCGATATTTTCGGGAACCTATCCGATGAATCCCTTCGGCAAAGCGCACAATCTGCGGGCCATCGATGAGATGCTCGATCTCGCGCGCGAAACCGGAGTGAAGCTGCAGTTTTCGCATCTGATCTTCGTGGGCCGACGCACCTGGCCGACCATGCGCGCCGCCCTCGAAAAATTCGATAGCGCGATTGCCGACGGCGTGGACGTGAAATTCGATATGTTCCCGAATTGTTACGGCGTGAGCTTCTTAAATTCGATTTTGCCGGAATGGGTCATGGCGGGAATGCCGGATGTGCTGGAACGCTTCGCGCCCATGTTGCGACTGCGTTTCGAAGCCTGGCTTGGCTTTAAGTTAGTCGGCATAACGTACGACGACATTCAAATACTCGACGCGGTCTGCGCGAAGTACGAAAGCTTTAATGGCCAACGCCTGGGTCAGATCGCGAAGGCGTGCGGCCAATCGACGTTTCGTACGCTGGTCGATATTCTTTCTGAATCCCGCGCCGAAGCCCGCATGATGATGCACACGTACTATGCGGATGAACTGGTTCAGGAACTCATGCGGCACCCCGCCGCGCTGTTTATGACCGACGCCTGGCCGGAACCGGAGCAGGCGCAGCAGAACGCGAGCGTCTACGGAGCCTTCCCGAAATTCTTGAGTCTCGCGCGCGATTCGGGCTGTCTCACTCTGGAAGCGGTCGTCGCGAAGATGACCGGCCAGGCGGCGGAGCGCTTTCAGATTCAGGATCGCGGATTGTTAAAACCGGGACTCGCCGCGGACGTCGTCGTCTTCGACTGGGAACGCATCGCCGACAACACCGATCTGGAACATGCGACCGCGGCGCCGACGGGCATTGCGCACGTATTCATCAACGGACGGCCCGTCGTTTCCGGCGGACGCACCACCGACGCGGCTCCGAGCGGCGAATTTCTCGCGGCGCGTTCCTGATCGGCGACTGGTCGGGAGCCGCCACTCAGGCGACGGCGCGATCTTTATTCGTCGCGTCGCCGCCGTACAGCAGTCCGGGAAGAATCGTCGCGAAAAGCAAGATCGCCAGCAGGATTTCCAGCGCGCCGAAAGACATGGCCAATAGCGCAAAGCCGTGCGGCCCCGCCCAGTTTTCGAGCACCACCTCTAAGTGACGGGAGACGACGGGGCCGCAGAGGTTGCCGAGCGACCCCGCGGCGATATAGGCGCTCATCGCCGTCGCGCGAAATGCCGGCGGCGCCAGACGCGACGTTAAGATCATCGTCGGAGCGTGCATGCAGCCGGCGCCGAGACCCGCGAGCAACGCCGCGCCGGCCATCGCCCGGGCGTTCGCGGCCAGTCCGGTCAGGGCCAGACCGATCCCGTACAGCGCGGAACCGAAGACGACCGCCCGGACAGGGGTAATGATACCCGGCCCTCCGCGTCGTACAAATCCCGCGGCGGCCGGCGAAAGTACGCTCATCAGAATCATAATCATCCCGAGCACGCCCCCCGCCGCCGACGCGTTCATCAATAGATCTTCGCGCATGCGAAAATTCAGCGAGGTCATGAGATAACCGACGGAAAAGCGATCCACGAAAGCGAGGGCAAGCGGCAGGCCCAGGAACAGGGCGCCGGTCCAGCCGCGACTGCTTTGCGCGAAAAACCACTCCGCGGTACGTGCGACCGTATTCGATCGAGCACGGCTTGGGGCCCTGGTCACGCCGGAGTCGGCCGGAAAAATTTTATGCGCGAAGACCGCGTTCGTTAACATGCACACCGCGGCCAGCGCGAAGGGGGCATACGGCGTAACGGAACCCAGCAGACCGCCTGCCGCGAGTCCGACTCCGGCGCCAAGCATCATCGACATTCCGACCCAGCCGTAAACACTGGCAGGGTCCGGGCCGGATTCGGATTCGTCCACGGAATTACGATCGCCGGCGAAGGCGAGAAACGGCCCAATCATGCAAACGCTGCTCACGCCTTCGATCAGGCGAATGCCCAATGCGATAAAAAAGTCAGGAGCGTACGGCAGGAGCGCCCAGCAGGCCGCGTTGATCAGCGCTCCGATTATAATAAAGCGCCGTCGGTTCCCGTAGCGATCGGAAGCCCATCCCGCGAAGGGCGCCGCCAGAATCGAACCGAACATGCCCACGCTCAGAAACCAGGCCGCGCCGTCTGCTCCGATCGTGTAAATTTCCTGGACGAATTCGCGCAGCACCGGAGCACTCAGTGTCCCCGGAAACATGACCGCAAATGCGAAGAGCGCGAGTTTGAACAGGCTCTTCGAAGATTGCGGCGTGCTTCGCGCGGGCGTCATCGCGCTTTTCGTACTATCTTCGCGCTGCATAATCGATGATTCGCCGGCCGCACGGAGTTTCGCGGATTGGCCGGTGGCTGCGTCAGGGGGAGAGGTCTGCGAAGACCTTGCCGTTCCAGGCGAAGGCCGCTTTCGCTTCTTCTACGATTGCCAGGTGTTCCGCTTCCGAAATCGGCAAGTGGTCCAGGGCCGCGCGGTATACATTTTTGAAATCTTTCAGGCTCTCGATTTGGGCGAAACGATAGAACGCCACGCCGTCGTCGTCGCTCAACTGGAAGGTCTTTTGCACGGCTTTTGCCAGCGCCTGTCCCCCGGAGAGATCGCCGAGATAGCGCACGTAGGCGTGCGCCGCCAGCAGCACCGGCTGATCCGCGCTGAGTTTTTCGATATGTTTCGCGTACTCGACGGCGGCGGGCGGCGGTTCAATGGATTCGGGCGCTTCGAAAAATTTGAGGTCCGTCGCAATCGCGGCTTTGCGCGGTAGTTCGGAGAAATTCAGTGATTTCAACGCGGCATGGTCCCGGTTCGCGGCGAAGCCCGCTTCGAGCGCTGTGTAAATCGCGTCCATCGCCGCCAGATACTTTTGATACGTGGCGCGATCCAGTTCGCCGCCCATGAAACGGCGTACGAATGCGCCGCCTTCGGCACTGGCATGCGCTTCCGCGGTCGCCTCCCGGAGATGGCTTGCAAGATTGGGTAGAGTTTTCACTGGAGACCTCCTGGATTCCGTCCGGACTCGCAGCCCGGTAGCGCGGCGAACCCGCGACAATGTGCCAGGATTCGCTATCCTGTCAGATTTGGAAACAAAAAACTTGAAAACGAGACGCAGTATCAATCTCGTTACCATCGTGAGCGTCTTTGGGCGAGCACAGAGGAGAACCAAATGGACTTATCCCAGGGGAATCTGGTGAATTTCTTCACGATGGGCGGACCGCTCATGTGGCCGCTGCTGGCCTGCGGCCTGGCCGGGCTGGGCGTAGCTCTGGAGCGGGCGCTGTACTTCTTCACGACCGGCTATTCTATAGAGAAATTCGAGCGCGAGCTCCAGGTCGAAAGTGGCGCTCTACCTGCCGCCGCGCCCGGCGATGGGGGCGCTGCTGGGGTTGCTGTCGGGGCTGCTATGGAAACGAGCGAGGGGCTGGAGCGCTGGCTGCCGGCCGCGGCCCTGCGACGACGGGCGAGTCTCTGGGCGCGCATCGAAGCCGCTTTCGTCGCCAGCGCCGGTGAACGCGATGAGACCCGCGACGCCCGCCTGGAACGTCTGGGCACGCATCTGGTCGAGGAGATGCGCCGTCGGGTCGCAGTGCTTTCCACGATCGCCGGGGTGGCGCCGCTCATTGGTTTGCTGGGCACGATCGGCGGAATGATGCTCGCCTTTCAGCAGATCGCCGCGACGGGCGGCCAGGCGGATATCGGTCAGCTGGCCGACGGGCTGTGGGTGGCGATGATCACTACTTTCGCAGGACTGTCGGTGGCGATTCCGGCCCAACTCGCGTACGGCGCGTTTCAATCCGTAATCCGTCGACGGGTGCTTGGCATGAATAATCTGATTCGATTGCTGGAGGAACTGGAAGGCAGGTATATTGCTTCCCCGAATCAAGGCGAGGCGGATCTGGTCGTTGCAACGTCAGTGGGAGATCGTTGAGGATGGCGATCGAAATCAAATATCCGGAACAAGAGGAAGGCGCCGCGCGCATCGAACTTACGCCGATCGTTGACATGGTGTTTTTATTGCTCGTGTTTTTCATGGTCGGCGCGAAATTCACGAATCCGGTTTTCGAACTGGAGCTGCCGACCGCGGGTTCCGGCGGTCCCGCGCCGAAAACGGAAACGACGATCTCCGTCGACGCGGGCGGACAGCTGCGTCTGAACCGCGATTCGTTATCGTCGCGCGAGTTGGAACAGCGCCTCAAAGAGCTAATCGAGGATGACCCGGACGCGCCAGTAGTACTGCGCTCCGACGCCGCCGCTCGATTCGACGCCGTGGTCAAAGCCCTGGACGCCTCCGCCGCGGCGGGCGTGCGCAATTTAGCGATAGAACACGCGCAGCGTCGGGGACTATGAGTACGTCGCGAGAACTGCGCTGGATTCGCGCGGTGCAGAGCGGACGCCTTGTCTATATTACGGCATGGCTTCCCCTGATGACAGTATTGCCGGCGCTGATTGCATTCGCTCTGGTTTCTTCGAAAACGATTCCGCTGAACGCTCCCGAAAACGACCTGCGTTTGCAATACGCGTTCAATCCGAGTCCGGTGAAGGCGAAGCCGCCTGTGACTCCGGATGCGAAATCAAACGCAGCCGCTTCGCAATCGACGGCGCCCGGAGATGAGCAGTCGGACCCGGATTTACTCAATGACTACCTGCGCGGATTAGCGGGGCTGGTGAGTCGCGCGAAACGCTATCCCCGACGGCTGAAATCAGAACAGATCGAAGGTGAGGTTCGAATTCGGATCAAGGTGGATCGTTCGGGGGCGTTGAAAGGCGTGCAGGTGCTTGCGCCTTCGCCGCATGCAGGCTTCAATCGAGCCGCGCAGGAAGCGGTGCAGCGCGCCTTGCCTTTCCCGCCCATGCCCGAAGGCGTGCGGCGCGAAAGCGCGCAACTGCAGCTACGATTGCGTTTCGTGCTGCAGTAGCGCGTTTTGCGCAGGGCGTTCGTTTACATATTGCGGGTGACGGTGGATCCGGCGCCCGAAGCGCTCGCGCCCGAAATAATCACGAAGTCTTTGCCGGCGGCGGTCGCGTTAAAAGTAAAGACGTTACCACTCACGGTGTAGTTCGTGGGGGTGCGCGTACTCGCCAGATCCGGGAACGTATAATTCAAATCCGCGTTCGAGGAATTTGTTATCGGACACGCGCTTTCGTTGTATACCAGGTAAAACGAACGACCGCCGACTTCGTAGAACGGAGCGTAGTTGAAGGTCACGGTCGTGCCGTTAGCGACTGCCGGGAGTTTGATTGCGGCCCAGGATTTAAAGAGGGTGGTAAAGCCGTTCGGAAAGCTGGAGTTTCCGTTCGCGGCGACGTCGTACTCCTGTACGGGCACAGTGCGACTTCCAAAGGTAAAGCTGCACGAGCCGGGGTTCTGCGGCGAGAAGGCGGCTGCCAGAGCGACAATCGGAAGCAGGTCTTCGGTGGAATCGTCCTCTTCCTGTTTGCATGCGGTGGTCGTGATCAGTGCTGTGCTCAGCACAGCTGCCAGAGCGATTCGCACCGGGCGGTTGGGACTGCGTAAATAGTTCATGTTGGGTCTCCTGGTTGGGATGAAGTGCGGACGCGGTCCGGCCGCGTGAGTGTGTCGAACCCTTCCGCCTTCTCTCTCAGAGCCGTCTTTCTGAGTATGATTATGAGAGTCAATCTCAAATTGGCTTGCCAGGATGATCGGGATTCACCACTCTGGTCCCATGAACGCTGTGAAATTCGGTTCTGCGGGTCAAATTACAGGCCAGAACCCGCTAATGAAGTGGTGTCCGGGCGCCCTTATTTTTTTGATCGCCCTTTCGACGGGGGCCTGCCGGCACGAGCCGGACGGCGACCGGGAAGCCGAAGAGTTGATCCAGCAGCTGACCCTTTCGGCCGCTGCGGACGCCGCCGGGGCCTGCACGGCGTCCGCGGAGTCCGGGGCTACTGTTCTGACCCTGCGGGCGACTTCCCAGACGACCATCACCTATTGCGACCTGGCGACCGCGGCCAGAATTGAGCCCGGCTCCAGCGAAATCTGGGACGTGAGCTTTCAGCGCTTCAAGGCGGGCACGAACAGCGGGACGAACGGACTGGGTGCGGCGGCCGGCGGCGCCTGCAAGACCGGCTCCACGGATTTCGCCAGCGTAACATCATTGTCGGCTTTCGCGGGAGTCGCGGCGCCGGATTGTCCGATGTTCAGCATCGATACGCCGCTCACGGGAGCCGGAGCGGGCGGGGGATCGGTCGCCTTTAACGGCAGCCCGGCGATGCTCGATTGGTACGCCTATAATATCTTCACGCACGCGCTTTCGGCGAAAGCGGATGTCTATATCATTCGTTCATCCGACGGCGCGAAGTACTACAAACTGCAGATGCTGGATTATTACGATACTGCCGGCGCCTCTGGCTATCCGAAATTTCGTTACGCGGAGATCAGCCCCTGATGCGCCTGCGACCGGCGCTCGCCGGGATACTCATTCTGCTCCTCGCCAATTTCGGATTGTTTCGCAACGGATTCGCGCAAACGCCCGATGCGAATGACGGCGACGATATCATCTTCGAAGACGACGGCGACGCGGATTCCGGTTTCGACGATTCGCAAGACGCTGGCGGGGCGGACGAAAGCGCCGACTACTCCGGTGAAATCATCGTCACCGGCGACCGCCGGGCCAGGGCGCGCTCCGAGGCGACGACTCGAACCGAAGTGATTTCGCGCGAAGAGATCGTAAAGAGCGGGGCGGTGAACGCCGCCGACGCTCTGGAGTTTCAGCCAGGGGTGGAAATTCGTCGCGGCATTCGAGGGCGTTCGCTGCGTTTGCAGGGGCTCGATCCACAGTACGTTTTGATATTAGTCGACGGTGAGCGGGTGGTCGGCCGGATCGATAACGCGATTGACCTGACCCGCATCAAAGCGGGCGAAATCGAACGCATCGAAATCGTAAAGGGTGCGTCTTCGGCGCTCTATGGTTCGGACGCGATCGGCGGAGTGGTGAATATTATCACTCGCAGCGCGAAAGGCGGAGCGTACGGCCCGCCCGTCGAAGCGGAAGCGGAACTCGCGCACGGCAACGGGCGGCGTGCGCAGTTCAGCGCGGAAGGCGAAACTCGCGCGGCCGGCTATGTGGGCCTGAACCATGAATTGATTTCGACTTCGTTTACGAGCGGCTGGACCCGCAGCGGCGGCTTCGATCTCACACCTTTTACCGACCGCGATCGCATCGCCACGCAGCTTACAGATATCGTTCCCACGGAAGAGCGCGATCGTCTCACCCGCAAGCAGGGTACGACGTCTCCGGAGTTTACAGATGTGAACGTCGGCAATCGCACGGTTTTAAGATTGACCGACAATTTTCACGTACGCGCGGGAGGGCAGTATCGCTTTCTCGATCAGTCGCTCGTCGATACGGCGGCGCCCCGGCAACTGCTGGACCGCAGCAATCAAACCGACGACGGGATGGTCAACATCAGCCCGATCCTCTATCTATCCGGAGACGGCGCGCTCAAAGGCAGCTATAACTTCTCGCGTTTTTACGATCGACTCGAGGTTGATCAACGCCAGTCCGATTCGCTCGACCGCGAAGAGACGCAGGACGAACGGGTGCAGGAAGCGAAGATCCAGCTGGACTATGAATTCTTCGACGACCATTTTATCAGCGTCGGGTCGGATTTCGTTTTCGATGAGTTGATCTCCGAGCGTATCGATTCCGGCTACGGCTTCCGGCAGCGCCTGGCTTTTTTTGCGCAGGACGAATGGACTGTGCTCGGCGGTCCGCGGGAATGGCGGGTTTCGCCGGGTGTTCGCTACGAAGACGATTCGCTCTTCGGATCGCAGACGACGCCCAAATTCGCGACCCGCTTCGACGCGACGCCGGATATCGTTTTGCGCGCGAGCGCCGGGGCCGGCTTTCGCGCGCCGTCGTTCAAAGACCTGTTTTTCGATTTTCAGAATCCCGGAGTCGGTTACCAGGTGATCGGCAACGAAGACCTGGATCCGGAACGTTCGCGCAGCTACAACGCCGGGATCGAATACGATCCCTTCGAGTGGCTCGCGCTTACGCTGAATCTGTATTATAACAGCATCGACAACCTCATCGATTTCACCGCGGTCCCGAGCCAGGGCGGCGAACTGGCGACTTTTCAGACGCAAAATATCCGCAAGGCCTTCACACGCGGTGTGGAGTTTCAGGCCGACTTTCGCATTTCGGAATCCTGGAGTTTCGGGGTCGGCTATACGCTTACCGACAGCCTGGACGTGGATCAGGGCATTCCTCTTGAAGGTCGCGCGAAGCACCGGGGTCTGTATTATTTCAACTATGAATATCAGCCCTGGCGACTCGGCATTTCCATTCGCGGCAGCGTTTATGGTCCGCAGGCCTTTCGTTCGCCGAAGATCGCGTACGCGTCGTTGAATTCGAACGGCGGGATTACGATCAATCCGGACGCCTATCTACAGGCCGCCGCGGAGCGTCGCGAAGTCGTGCTTTTCGAGCCGCGGCCGCAGTTCCCGCGACAGGGTTTTGAATTTCGCAATCCCTACCAGATTCTCGATCTACGCGGCTACAAACACTTCGGCGAACACTTCGAATTATTCTTCGGAGTGGACAATATTCTCGATATGTACGAGCCGGAGCTGAATCCGGAACAGCCGCGCTTCTTCTACGGCGGCATCCGCCTGCGGTACGAGGCCGATCGTCGGGAGCCGCCGGACCTGCGGCCGGGACTGCGCGCCGATCCAGAAGCAGAAAACGAGAATCCGCTTAAGTCGAACCCTTGACGTCCAGGCCGCCGCCGAAACGATTATCGCCGTCAGGCTTTGCGGTCCGGATCGGCGCCTCAAAACGCACAAAGGGAGCGTTCCGCGCCTCCGTTCACGTCGTGAAGTCGGGCACATTCGGACATGGATTCTCTGCTGACTATTCGCATGATTCGCACCGCGCTGACTGCGAGGGCCGCCGTCTTCGCCATCCCGTTGATTGTTCTTGCGACGCTGCCGTCCGCGGGCTGCGTGAGCGCGACGAAGTACGACGCGGCCGTCGCCGAGCGCGATCGTCTGCGCGAAGACTACCAGATACTCAACGCGGAAGCGGCCGATCTCGAACGCCGCCTGATCGCCGCGGTGGGCGAATCCGCGCAGCGGCAGAACCAGGGCCTCGATCGGCTGGATCGCCTCGAAGCCTTTCGCAAAACGGTTTCCGAAAAAGATGAGACCATCGGCGAGCTGCGGCGTTATCGTGAGGCGGCCGAAGAAAGTCTGGAAGTCTATCGCAAGCTGCTGCGGGATCTGCGCAGCCTGACCGACGCAGGCGCCCTTGAGGTCCGCATCCGCGACGGCCGCATGATCATCGTCCTGCCTTCCGACGTGCTCTTCGATTCCGGCAGCGCCGCAATATCTTCGGAGGGCCGAGATACCCTGGAGCGAGTCGGAGCGGTGCTCGGGGGGGTGGAACGCAAATTTCAGGTTGAAGGCCATACGGATTCGCAGCCGATTCGCGGCGGTCGCTATCAATCGAACTGGGAGCTGGGCGCCGCACGCGCGATCGGGGTTGCGCGTTTGATTATGTCGGGGGGCGTGCCGGCGGAGCGAATCAGCGCGGCGACCTTCGGCGAGAGCCGACCCGTCGCTTCGAACGAGGACAACGAGGGCCGCCGAAAAAATCGCCGCATCGAAATCGTCGTCGTGCCGGAGCTGAACGTTTTAGAAGAGTTGCTCAAGGCCACCGAGGATTCTCAAGACGCATCGGAAGCCGTGCAGGAATGAGCGAGCAAATCGGCGATGATATGCGGGCTTCGAACGCCGCCTGGAATTTCGGCGGCGAAGTGCCGAAAAATTTCGACGCGCACATTCGAAAGTCGGTGCCCTTTTATTCCGAAGGCCACGAGCTTGTGGCGCAGATCTCCGATTATTTTATCACCGAAAACAGTCTGGTCTACGAACTGGGTACGTCCACGGGCGCGCTTCTACAAAAAATCGCTGCGCGTCATGCGGATCCGTCGCTGCGTTTCGTCGGGGTGGATCGCGAAGCGGCGATGGTCAACGCGGCCCGCGAAAAATGCGCCGGAGACGGGCGGGTCGCGTTTGAAGTCGCCGAGTTGAGCGAGTTCGCGTTCGAGAAATGCGATCTGATCATCGCCTATTATACGGCGCAGTTCGTGCGTCCGAAATTCCGACAGGAATTGTTTAATCGCGTTTTTGAAGCGCTCAACTGGGGCGGCGCGTTCGTTTTGTTTGAAAAGGTACGTGCGCCCGACGCGCGCTTTCAGGATATGATGACGGCCCTTTATGCCGACTACAAACTGGGCCAGGGTTATTCCGGCGAAGAGATCGTGTCGAAGAGCCGCAGTCTCAAAGGCGTACTCGAACCCTTTTCCAGCGCCGCGAATTTTCAGCTGCTGGAACGCGCGGGTTTTGTGGATTGTATGACGGTCATGAAATACATCTGCTTCGAAGGCATCCTGGCGATCAAATAGACGCATGGCGAAAGGCGCGACGATTTATAAAAGCGGGCTGAACGTGGCGGACATGGATCGCGATTATTACGCGGAACACGCTCTGACTCTGGCTCTGCATCCCTCGGAAACTCCGGAGCGTATGATGGTGCGCCTGCTGGCTTTCGCGCTCTTCGCGCACGACGATCTGGCGTTCGGCGGCGGCGTGTCGACCCGCGAAGAGCCGGACCTGTGGCGCAAAGACCTGACCGGCGCTGTGCGGCTGTGGATTGCCCTCGGGCATCCCGACGAACGGGATCTACGCCGTGCGTGCGGTAAATCTCCGCGAGTCGCGGTCGTATGTTTCGCCGGCCGCGGATCCTCGTTGTGGTGGTCGCAATCTTCCGAAGCGCTTTCGCGCCTGGAGAATTTGACGGTGCTGATGCTGCCCGCCGATGCGACGCGGACCCTGGGCGGTTTCGCGCACCGCAGTATGAACTGGCAGTGCAATATCCAGGACGATACGATCACAATGATCGACGCCGATGCGGGCGGAAACGAGCCAGGCGCAGCCGATCGAATCGTCGAGCTGGAAGTCGAGACGCTGCAGGGTTCACGTTTTTCCGATTCGGAATAAGCAATTGCTTCGCGCGATCAGCCGGGGTCGATCGCTTTGACCTTGCGCTGGTAGTCGTAGTAGTAGCGGTCTTTTAGTTTTTCTTCCGCGGCGCCCGGCAGGCGGCTTTCGACTTCTTTGTGCGCTGGAAACGTTGAAGGATCGATGTCGAATTGCATCGCGTTTTTGAATGGCCGCAACAGCAGTTCCGCGTCGTCCTGCTGGCTCAGGGCTTCGTCGAACAGCGCTTCGCGATACAATTCGAGGTTTTCCGGCGAATGGGATCGCAATCCCAGTCCGAGCGGTTCGACCTGGACCGCGAGAATTAGCCAGCGTTCCAGCCAGGGGTCGCCACAGATATGTTCGTAGTCCCAGTCAAAAAATTCCTGCACGGCGCGGTAGCTGCGAACCAGATTTTCGCGGGCGATGACGAAACCGCCGACGTCTTTCGCCAGATCCTGGCAGGACCAAACCCGTTGCTTGCATTTCACGTAGGTGATCAGGGCGTGGCCCAGATTCGCCACGGGATGAATCGTAAAATTGAAGCGATAACTGCGCTGTTGACTTTCCTGGACCAGGCGATCCGTGCGATAGTCCAGTTCGGGATCGCTCGTATACTCTTCGGCGAGTTCCATTAGTGTTCGAAATTGTTCGCGCGCGGCGGAGTTGTTCGGGTCCTGGGAATCGAAGGCGAGTTTGTTGATATCGTACAACGCTTCCGCCGTGATCGCCCGCAGCAGGCCTTCTTCTTCTAAGATGATGTGCATTTCCAGCAGGTCATCCGTGCGCTCGGCGACCGCGAAGAGCGCTTCGTAAGCTTTGACCGCGCGAAATTGATAACCGTGGTTGCGGGCCGCATCGTAGCCCGGCCGGTATTGTTCCAGATATTCGCGCACGGTCGGCAGCTTCGCGGCGGCCCCGCCGGCATTCTTCGCCGTCGCGTCCGCTTGCGAATCCGGGGAGCCGTCGGCCGCCGGCGAAGCGGAGGCGGTGGCCGCGCGGGTGAGTAGATCCGAGCTGCGCTGCATCAGGCCTCCAGAACTCAGCTCCGTCATGAACGCGCCCACGTCCGCGCTCCGTTCGCCAAGCTCATTCAACTCCTGGCGATACGCATCGATGTCCGCCTGCAGCGCCGGATCGCTCACGCTGATATGCGCGAAGCCGGACAGCAGTCCGTCGATCGTTTGTTGAATCATTGCATCCATAATATCAGTCTGTATCCGCGCCGCGTCGTTTCCTGATCCGCTGCGCCTTACTCCGTATAAAAGGCTTCGCGCTGATAAGGGCCCGGCTCCGATTCGGGCGCGATATTCAGCCAGACCGCGCGGCCGGAGTGCTGGTCGAATTCGCGACCGATTTCTTTGAGTTCATCGGTCTTGCTTTCGAGGATCGTCACCGCTGTTTGGGTGCGCTTCACGATCTGCTCGCGGTCGGCCGCTTGCTCCTGCGCATCCGCATTCCCGGCGAGCACGGCCAGAATCTCGTCGCGGGCCCGCTCGTAACGCGCGTCGTCGAGCGGTGAGTGTTTTCGGAAGTACGGGTGATCAACGACCGTCGCGAAATCCGTGCCGTTGTCTTGAATGACCCGTGCCGCCGTATGCATCGCATCGACTGCCCGGGCGTGCGCATCGTCGGCGGGATGCGTGCCGCGATAACGCAAATGCGCGGCGAATATGTCGGTCAGGGCGCCGACGATATTGCCGACGCGGTTGAGTTCGCCCGCGGCCTCCTGTTCCCAGCCCGTCACGAATGCGGCGGCGGGATCTTTCTGAATATCGTCGAATTTCTTTTGATAGATGCGCGCAAGCTCCGGCAGGCCGTTGTCTTCCGCGGCCCGGACGTGGGCGGCCAGTTTGTCCAGATACAGAGCCTGGCCCGGTTTTTCGAGATAGCCCTGAGCGCGCATGCGCTCCTGAATTTCTTCAAGACTGGAACACTCGCCAACGAGCGCGGCCAGTTCTCCGTAGACGCGGGCCTGGTGCTCGCCGATTCCGTCGGTGTCGTACTTTTTCGCGAGCAGTTCGTAATAATAAACGGATCGCGCTATCTTATCGCTCATGCTGTGCAAGTTTCGTCGAGCGACCGATTAGACGGCAACTCAAAAAGCCGCTCGAAACAGGAATGGCTTCACATCACAGAGCGCGTGTTTAAGACCCGAAGCGACGCGCCGAGCGGGCCCGGGCTTTTTCGCGTTCGACTTCTCTATTGCGCGGCGGAGCCTGTGTGACCAGCGAGTCGAGTAACTCGCGCGCGATTTCGGCGACGCCTTCAACGGCCTGATCGAAAGCCGCAACGTTCGCCCGGGAGGGCTTCTGGAAGCCGCTCAATTTGCGCACGAACTGTAGCGCGGCCGCCTGGATTTCATCGTCCGTGGCCGGTGGTTCGAAATTATAAAGCGTCGGAATATTCCTGCACATAATCCGCCCGGTATCGCACGGGCTGTCGCTGCACGCAAGTCAATCCGGTCCGGTTTGCGCCGGGTATTATCGCACCGAGCGCCGACTCACACGGCGTCGCCTTCGAAAAACCACGCGGCCTGCGGGCTGAGCTGGAGCGCCGCGCGATACCGCCGGGCGCCGGACGCTTCGGCGGCCTCCGCCAGATCTTCGTCAATTTCTTCGATCGCCTCTTCGCGGTTCATATCCTCGAGAGTCGCGGTCCAGGCGTGTTCCACGTCGTCGACGCTCTCCCACCCGTTCTCTTCCAGGCTGGCCTCGAACGCGGCGCGTTGATCCGCGCTGGCGTCCTTCAGGTCCAGGCTCAGGAGTGCTTCCAGTAAATTCGCTTCCGACATAAACGCGACGGTCGCGAGCCGCGTGGAATACCGCAAGCTCAAAGCTTCGATCGTCGCGGTCGGAGACGGCGATGCTCGTGCTTTCCAGGAACGGCGATGCAAGCAAAATCATTTCGTCGGGGCGCCGAAACCCTGGAACGCCCGCTTGCGGGCCGCCGGACACAGGCTTTCACCTGGTTTCACTCCTCGGTCGTAGATGCTCGCGATGAGATCGGCCGGCAGCAGCGGCAGCTCCAGCGCACTCAAAAATATTTTTTTGGCGATGTCCGCGTCGCTCACGTGAAATGCGGGGTGCGCAAAGCTTCCCTGGATGTGCAGCGGGAGCTCTGCAGCCAGGCTGAATACGCTCAGGCGTTTGCTGTGCAACGCGAAGACCAGATCCAGCTGCCGTCCCTGCGCGCCGGTGCGTGCGAGGTCCACCGAGCCCGCGCCCAGAACGGACAGCTCGTTCGCATCCAACAGTAGATTGCGTGCTACGCCGCGACCCTTTTGAAAATCCAGTCGGGCGATCAGGCATTCAATCCGGGGCAAAGGCGTCGCCCAGGATTTTACCACAGAGGCCGCTTCGGATCCGATCGCCGCGTAAAAGACTGGCTCATCGATGGTCAGGGCTCCGCTTTCGAAGGCGATCGCCCCTCTCAGGTTTTCGCGCAGAGTCGGAATGGTCGGCCCGCCGCTCGAAAGCGCGATGCGCGCCGATAGACGCGCGTCGGCCAGGGGGCGCCTGTCGGCATCCTGCAAGACCCGGGTGAGATCGATCTTCTGGATATCCGCTTTGATATTTACGTGGCGGTCTTTCGCGCGAATCTTCGCGGACGCGTCGAAAGCTCCGCCGGCGATCGCACCGCGCAGAGTCTGGAGCGTTAGTTCGCCTGCGCGGAGCTCGCCGATTAAGCGGAGATTGCCGGCGCTCCAGTCGGCTTTGCTCAGTTTCTTTAAACTCCAGTCGATATTCGCGTCGGCACCATAAAGATCTTCGAAGGGCAAGGGCTCGTGCGCCGGTCGGGGACGATTGCGACGCGCGCGCGCTTCGCGGCGTACCCGCAGCTCGGTGTCGAGGAGATCGTCCAGGTCCAAAAGATTGGAGCGCAGCTTCGTCGTAATCGCACGGGGTTTACGATGAAACTCCAGCTCGCCCGATACGTCGGATCGACCGTAGCGCAACGCAATGGTCCCGGCGATTTTTTCCGGGCTCAAATCTAAGTCGGCTCGATCGACGTTCAGTTCGCGCACGCGTCCGGTTTCGCCGTCCACGTACTGCAGCGTTGAGCGCTGAATGCGCAGACTCTCGACGAGCCAGGTCGCGCCGGATTTATCATCGCCAGCGTTCGTGTTCGCGTGATGCTGTGCGCGATCGGTGTCCGGGTTGTTTGAAGGGATCGGTGGCGTCGGTGGCTGGAGTTCCCAATTGCCCCGGCCGCTGCGATCGGTTTCCAGATAAACCTCGCCTTCGCCGAGTTCCACGCTTCTTAAGTCGATTTCATCGTGAAATAAGAGCGAAGCCAGCCGCAGATCCACGTCCAGATAGTCGAGTCGCAGCATGTCCGGATTGCGCGCCCAGGGCGCGTTTTCAAAACGGACCTTCGTCAGCCGCAGTCCGGGGGTGAGGGTGCGCAGCTGGAAATGCACTTCGCCGTCCAGATGCAGCTCCCGCCCGGTCTTTTCCCGCACGATGCGGGCGACTTCCGTTCGGACCGCCTGAAAATCGAATGCGGCATTGATCGCCGCGGGGCCCAGCCAGTAGAGCGCCGCGATCAGCGCGCAGACCCCCAGCAGAATTTTCGCAAACTTCGGGATCGGTGACAAAAGATTCATACAGTTTAAGGGCATTGCCCGGCAGGGGTGTCAAGTCTACGCCGGACGCAGCCGTTCGGGAATCTGGCTCAAAGCGATTGACTTTTTCGCCGCGGACAGGCCAAAAACCGTATGCCCAACTGGAAATCATTGCATGCGAACGGCGTCGACCTGGCCTATCTGAGCGCCGGCGACGATTCGGAGCGGGAGCCTGTCGTCTATTTACACGGTTTCCCGGATACCGCCGAAGCCTTTGAATTCATGCTGGAGCCGACCGCGGCCGCTGGCTGGCGGGCCATCTCCCTCGAAACCCGCGGTTATCCGCCGTCGTCGCTTGCTCCCGGTGCGAGCGACGACGATCCCGGCGACTACAGCCTGCCGACGCTCGCCGCTGACGTCGCGGAAGCCATTCGTGAGCTGGGCAGCGAGCGAGCTGTTTTGGTCGGGCACGATTGGGGCGCGGTCATCGCTGCGGCTGTGGCGGCGTTTCATCCCGAAAGAGTCGCGGGAGTAGTACTGGTCGGTTTTCCGCATATCTCACAGGCGAAGGTTACGGTCGGCGGGCTGCTGCAGCGGCCGCACCACCTGTTGTTTCAGTTCGGCGCCTTCGGCCGCTGGTTGACCGCGCGCAACGACCTGGCGTATATCGAGCGCATGTACGCGGTCTGGGCGCCGTCCTGGCGCGTGCCTCCGGAATATCTGGAGCGAGTGAAGGCCGCGCTCCGGGCCCCGGAACGTTTGCGGGCGGTCCTGGAATACTACGTGCAAATCTGGCAGCGGCGCAAGGACCGCGCCATGCTGGACCTTCTCGCCCGTCCGGTGCGGACGCCGGCTCTGATTATCGGCGGCGGCGATGAACCGGCCTTTCGGCAGCGCTGGCTGGAAGCTTCGCAGGATTGTTTCGTTCCCCCCGCGTCGCTGGATATGTGGCCGGGCGTTGGACACTGGCCGCACTCCGAAGCCCCGCAAAAATTTGAACGTCGCCTGCTTGCATTCTTGAGCGAACTGGAATGAAGGTCCCCGTCCGTTCCGTTATCTCGTTCGTTCTTTCGACAGATCTGAATCCTTATCAAATTCTATCGCTCTCCTGTTGTCGCGCGATTGAATTCGATTTGACAGATGTTTGAGCGCACGTAGCGTACACAGTGCGCGCAGGGCGATTTCGAACATTATGGTCAAACTCAAGATATTGGTAGTCGACGACGATACGGCGATTCACAAATTGATCCAGGCTCTGGTCAAGGGCGAAGATTGTGGATTTGAGCAGGCGCTGAATACTCAGGACGCGCTCGTAAAATTCGCCGACTACCAGCCGGATCTGGTCTTTCTGGATATCAATATGCCGGGCGCCAACGGCTTTGTCGCTCTGCGCCGAATGCGGGCTCTCGCCCAGGATCATAACCGTAACTGCAAAATCGTAATGCTTACCGGCAATACTACGAAAGAAGACGTATCCACGGCGCGAGCATACGGCGCGGACGACTATCTGGCCAAGCCGATCAATAAGCAGGTGCTGCACCAGAAGCTTGTGCGCCACTTCCCCGGCGTTGCGCTCTAGTTCGCCTTCCGCAAGACTCGGCGCGTCGCGCATTAGCTGCGATTGTATTTAATGATCAACGTGTTGCGGCGCCGCTTCGGCGATACACGGAAGGCGAGACGCCGGTATATTCTTTGAAAACCGCGTTGAACGTCGCTTTCGAATTGAAGCCGGAATCCAGTGCGATGCGCAGGATCGTCTTTTCATTGTGCTCGGGCTGGCGTAGCGCTTCGCGGGCGTGTGTCACCCGGTATTCGTTGATAAAACGATAGAAATTGCGGCCGCCGCGACGGTTGATTGTTTGCGATATGTAGTGCGGCGGCAGGCCGGTTCGTTTTGCGAATTCGTCCAGCTTCAACTCCGGTTCCAGATATATGCGCGAGTCCCGGGTGTACGACTGAATCCTGGCCAGATACTCGTCGAGCTCGTCGTCCGCCAGGCGGTTGCGTTCGTAGCGCGCTTCGGCGACCTGCGCGTTGCCGGCCAGTACTTCCGGATGCAGAATCGCGAAATAGCCGATTAGGTAGATGATGGCGACCATCGCCGCGTACGCCAGGAGCCCGACCTGTTCCGAAAAGGCGTCGTCGTAAACGAAGAGCGTCGCGAAGGCGAGCGAGGCCGCCACGCATACGATAGCGAAGAGTCCGTGCAGCTTTCGCAGCCAGCCCAGTTCCAGGCGCTCCGTGCTGGAGCAGGATTTTCGCAGGCGTTCGCGAAATCTTCGCAGGTGGATCTGGCTCGCGATCAGATAGGCGAGGATCCAGGGAAAGACTGTGAATTCGAGGAACAGCATCCACCACGGCAGGCGAAACGATCGCAAAGCCTCGACGTAGGAGGGAGTATCGACACCCGTCGTTTCGAAATAGTAGACGCTGATCGCAATATAAAACACGTATGGCAGCGCGTGCAGCGCGTCCCATCGCGATAGACTCTCGCGCGCGCCCGTGCGAACCCGGGCGTCCATCAGAAACAGGGGGCCGTACAGAAAGCCGAGCGGATAGCTAAACAACAGGAGATCGTCCGAGAACGGCGCGCCGCGGATTGCGAGATAGCGCTGCAGGAGGTCGAGCGAACACAGGAGAACAAGTGCCGCCGGAATGCGCGCGCTGCGATTGTCGCGACTGCGAATTCCCAGGAGCAGCGCCAGGAAAAACCCCTGGCCCGCGGTGATCAAAAGTAGATTCTGGAGCAGCGCGGTCATATACATTGTCTGGCGGGCTGGCCGGCCGGCAGGTCGCGTGACCATCGGTTCGCGAATCCCGAAGGCTGATAGGTGGACAGACAGGAGCACGGCGCGTCGCGGCGCTCCAGTCAAGCCGAACTGCAACGATCGCGAGTGTAGCGGATCGGCCTGGGCGATTGCTCCAAAAGCCGCTTGCGATCTGACACTTCGCGTTTTTTCATCGAAAGATGATCCGTATCGTCGCCGGTCTGCGTCTATCAGCGGTGGTCTTCGTCGGCGCCCTTGCCTGTGCGAATGCACCGGCCGCCACCGACCCGGAGCCGACGCCGCACTTTCCCAAATACAACTTCGCAGGAGTGCCCGCGCTCTTCGCACGTTACGCCTGCGAAGAGCCGTCGCCGGCGCGCGGCGTCGCGCCTGCCGAAGCGGATTTGCGCGCCTACCCGGAGAACGCCGATCATATTCGCGCGAAAGCGGAGGCTGGAGTGGCATTCGCCTGCCGTTTCGCGATCGCGGAGTGGGGCTGCGGCACGGCCTGCCAGACGGGCGTCGCGGTCGACCTGAGCTCCGGCGCGATCAACGTTTTGCCGACATCGGAGTGGGGGCGCGAGTTTCGTGCGGACAGCTTGCTTTTGATCAACAATCCGCCTTCGCGCAAGCCCGCGGAAAATGAGCGGCCGGAGTACGGCTATCCCGCTTATTTTCTCTGGAGCAACGGCGACTTCGAGCTGCTGTTCGATACGCGCAGCCAGAAGCCCTGATGAAGCCTTGATGAAACTTTGAGCAACCAGGAATGATTGCTGAATCGCGCCCGTTCGCTACTGCTGGCCATATCGCCGCGCCGGAGAGGATCAAAATGAACCGAAAAACGAAAGCCACGCACAAAGCGCTCAGATCTATGAGCATGAGTCTGGCGATTCTGTGCTGCGGATTCGTCGCAAGCTGCACGAGCTTCAAGAAGATGTATATGATCATGGGCGATGATCCGGTGACGGATCGGGCCGCCGCGATCGAACGCGGCGCGCTTGTCTATGAGGCCAACTGCATCGCCTGCCACGGGGATACCGGTCGCGGTGACGGGCCCGCGGTGACCGAGCAGGCGATCATGCCGGCTGATCTGCCGACCCTGGCGGCCCAGAAAAAGGTAAATACCTTCGCGGCGAATATTACATACGGCAAGAATCAGATGCCCGCGTATCGCGGCCAGCTCAGCGAAGAGCAAATCTGGGACGTCGCGCACTACGTGAAGGCCTTCGCCGACTAAGCGGATATACTCACGGAAGCCATCCCGGAAAATGTCGCGAAGCCTCGTGTGAAAATTCGCGCGAAGACGCTCTCCGCTCGGATCGCTGTGCTGCTCGCGGTTTTTGCGATCGCCGGCGACGTCGCCGCGCAGGTCGAGCCTTTGTCGTTGCCGGCCCTGAGCGGTCGCGTGGTCGACTCCACTTCGACGCTTTCGCCAGGGGATCGCGCCGCGCTCGCCGCGAAACTGGAACGACTCGAAGCGGACACCGGCAGTCAGCTCGTCGTTGCGATCATTCCGACCACCGGCCCCGAAGCCATCGAGCAATATTCGATTCGGCTGGCTGAAGCCTGGCAGATCGGGCGCGTGGCGTCGATGACGGCGTGATCCTGCTCGTTGCGAAACACGATCGCCGTCTGCGAATCGAAGTCGGCTACGGTCTCGAAGGCGCGATTCCAGACGCGCGCGCGAAACGAATCATCGAGCGGCGCATCGTTCCTCGCTTGAAGGGCGGCGATTTCGTGGGCGGCGTTACCGCGGGTGTTGATGCGTTGATCATCTTGATGCGCGGCGAAGAGTTGCCGTCGCCGATTCGCAATCCTTTCGACGATCACGAAGAATCCGTTTTTATTTTCGCGGTGATGGGTGCGCTCTTCGGTTTTGTCGGCCTGCTGATGGCTTTTATGGACGGCCCGCGTCGCTTTAGTGTAATTCTCGGGCTCGCGTGGCTCATCGCGCTGATCGCGAATATCGCTCTGTTCTTCTGGCCCGGAGTCGGGTGGCCGCTGATCGTTCACGAGGCGATCTTCATGGGCTTCGGAATGCTTGCTTTCATGCTGGGGATGGTGGGCGGTTTGGGCGGCGGCTCATCGGGCGGCGGTTCCAGTTCAGGATTCGGTTCATCTCCCGGGTCCGGAGGCGGATCTTCGTTTTCGTCAGGCGGCGGTTCGTCGTTTTCGGGCGGAGGTGGCGGCTTCGGCGGGGGTGGCGCCTCCGGCTCCTGGTGAGATCGAACAACGACCGGCGCACGTACCCGCCCCCATGTGGGTGGAACTGCCTATTCTGGCGGTGGGCCGGAGTACCTGCCGTGTGGGCGATGCGAAGTCGCGGACCCTATCACAAAAAATGCAGCCAGACAAGCCAAAAATGTCACACCCAACCGTACAATGATAATGGGAAGATGTACTCCAATCGAACGCTCCCCACGCCATATCGCGGAAAAACAATCGCCACTCCGGGCACGCCGGGTCAGGCTTTCTCATCCGCGCTCCTGGCATCGTCGGTGAAGTCGCCGCACTCCTGAAATTCTATGACCGGTCTCAATTCTCAAAACATCCTGGAATTTATAAATCGCGCCTGCTCCAACTGGATCGTTTCGCCGCCTGATAACGCGACGCTTGTCCAGGCTATGCAACACATCATCGATCAATGTTATCCCGGCGCGCTGCCCCTGACGATCGACGCCATCAATGCTAACGCCGGCGAAGCGCGCGGCCATCTCAATTATCGAAACGATACTGCGAATGTGGTCGGGCACATGCACGGCGGCGCGATCTTTACGGCGGGCGATACTCTGGCCGGCGTGTATTTATGGGCGCGCACCGACGGCGAAAGCGTGTATGTCACCGCCGGATCGTCGATCCGTTATCTGCGCCCGCTCGACGCGGGGCGCCTGGATTGCGTGGTGCGCGAAACCGGCCGCGACGATACTCGCGTCCAGCTCAAAGCAAAATTTACGAACGACGCGGGCAAAACGATCGCGGTCATGAAGCTGGATTATCGCAGGCGATCGATTGCATCCGGCTGAGGCGCGCCGATCGCCGCTACGCGGGCACTGGCAGTTCCCGCAGAATTTCCGCCGCAACCTCGATCGACTTCCGTCGCGCGCTATGATCGTAAATATGTGCCGTGATCATTAACTCATCCGCGCCGGTCATTTCGATAAAGCGCGCGATCGCATCGCGCACAGTCTCGCGCGAACCCACCGCCGAATAGATCAGGGTGTTGTTCAAAATCTGCGTTTCGACCGGGCTGAGCGATTTCGCATAGTCCGCGACGGGCGCCGGAAGCGGCAGGGGTCCGCGGGTTACGAGATTCACAAAAGCCTGCTGCATTGAACTCGCGATATACTGCGCCTCTTCGTCCGTGTCCGCGGCGACGACGTTGAGCGCCGGCATAAAATACGGCCGCTCGTGTTTCTCCGACGGTGAAAATTGCTCACGATACACCCGCATCGCCTGCGGCAAGTGCGTCGGCGCGAAATGCGATGCGAAAGCGTACGGCAAACCCAGAGCCGCCGCGAGCTGGGCGCCAAACAGGCTCGAACCCAGAATCCAGATCGGGATATCCAGACCGTTCCCCGGCACCGCGCGAATTCCGTCGTAATCAGGCGACGGTTGAAAATAGTTTTGCAGCTCGACCACGTCGCGCGGAAAGGCGTCTGGCGAAGATTCAAGCGTTCGCCGCAGCGCCTTCGCCGTCTTCTGATCCGATCCCGGCGCGCGACCCAGACCCAGATCGACTCGCCCCGGATACAACGTTTCCAGAGTACCGAACTGCTCCGCGATCACGAGCGGCGAATGGTTCGGCAGCATGATCCCGCCGGCCCCCACGCGAATCGACTCCGTGCCCTGCAGCACATGCGAAATCACGACCGCCGTCGCCGCGCTCGCGATCCCCGGCATGCCGTGGTGCTCCGCCATCCAGTAGCGCCGATATCCCAGCCGCTCCGCGTGCCGCGCGAGATCGAGCGTATTGCGAAACGACTGCGCGGCGTCGCTGCCTTCAATGATGGGGCTGAGGTCGAGAATGGAGTAGGGGATCGAATCGGTGGGCATTGCGTTATCCTGGGTCGGCCGGCCGCGAGTTTCGCCGCGCGACTGATTTCGCGCGCCGCTGGTCTGATTCCATGGAAATCGCTGCCGGCGTTCTGTAAAGGATTAGATTCGCGAAGCGGCGAGTGGTTTCGCCCCAGGAATGCGCCTTGACTCGTCCATCGAAAACTGCCACGCTCGCCGCATGCAGGCTCAAATCTCATTGCGATGGCTCGTCGCTCTGTTTCTGTTGTGCCTTTCGGCAGGATGCGGCTCCGTATTGGACGGCACCACTGGTGAGATTTACGATGCGCGTTATCGGGACGACGGCGACCGCATCCGCCGCAGCGATGCGATTGCCTATATCATGCCGGCCGTGTTCAATCTAAGCCAGCGATGCGGCGCCGATAATCTCTACTTTTTGTCCGCGGCCATCACTCGCTTTAGCTGCAACCTGGACGAGCTGGCGGGAACGGATCCCGCGGGCTGCGCAAACTTCGACTTCATCGACCGAGCCGGTGTGGAGTACTGCCGATTGATATTAGATGCCACGCAGTGCGACGGGAGCACTGAATCTTTTAGCGGAGTGGTTCCCGCGTTCCTCATCTGTCGTTCGATATTTAGCCAGGGTTCATTTAGCCCGACGGGCTGATGGGGGGCGGGTCTGGTGGAGTGCAAGGGGCTGGCGAATCCCCGGGGCCGGCCGGGCGGAGCTCTGGCGTGTCATGTGAGCCGAGGCGAGTGCGTCGGGCTCTTCGCTTTCGTGAAGCCGAGCACAGGCTATTGCAGCAGCGTTCCACTCTTGATTCTTGTTATTTGCAATTCGTCCTCTTGAAAACTAAATGTACCGATTTCAAGTTGATCTACATAACGATTCAAAAAGGCCATCCAGGAGTCAGCGACCAGGCTTCGCGCTTGATCGAACTCCGAAAAAAGAACAAGTTGCCCCACCGTTCCTGGTTCGCCAGGGTCAAGGTCCAGCAGTATGTAATTGCCATTTGAGTCGTACATTATAGGCACCCAGTTATGGTTCCACCATTCGGCTTTAATGGCCGGATCCGCCTTGACGATTCGATCCAATGCCGTGGACTTTGTGGATGTCTCCCTGTTTTCAAATTCTTCGGTAACTATTAGGATTTCACTTGCTGAAAATAATGTCCAGCTGCCTTCGAAGTAGCCTTCTGTCAGGCCATTCTGGATGGAAATTGAGTGAATGAAGTCTGACGCGGGCTCAGGATGTCTTGCGTGCAATATGCTGGATAGCAGGCTGCGTTCCTTGTCTGAAGGCGGCGCTGAAATCGGGCGGAGATTTTCCGGGATGTATTCTTTATGCCATTCATGAATTTGGGCCCAGCATTGATCGATGCTTCTACGGTTGTCCATGCCTATTGTGCCTACGAATCCGTTGTATTCCTGGTTGGGATATGTTCCAGGTTTTCCAGATGCTGTCCATTTATGACTTCCTCTCGGGACCAGTATTCTCCCGGCTGCAGGTTAATTCCCAGGCCGGGTATGGCGCGTTCAAATCTGATGTTGTTCTCTTCCTTGATTTTTTCCGTAGTGCGAGAGTCGCCGCTTCTGCGCCGGTACTGCTGAACGAGTCGTTCCATATGGCGCATTAGTTTCCTGCCCGACTCTCCATTCTTGGCTCTCTGAACGAGCTCCATGTTAATAGGCCTGTTAGCCCAATTTATATTTTGAGAAGCGTGCCACCCGGCGAGTTGGAGTTCAACAATGTGATCAACCTCGAAATTCTGGGAGCTGCCGTCCCGTCCCCATGTCGGTTTACGATATTGTGTTAACAAATGATCAATTTTCTTTGTGGTTTGTATTCCGTCTGGGGAGCGGAAGGTGTGTGTCGCCCTGTTGTCGATTCGGTCGGTTGTCTGGTTCTCCCTGATCTTACGCTCAAGGATACTGCGCCCATTGCTCCTATAAGATGTCGCATTCATATGCCTTTTCCAGACACCATCCTGGCCAGGCGTACCCCGCTCGTATGACTTATGCCTGAATAAAGGGTTTGAGTTGTGGACCCTTACTCTATGCGGTAATGCCAACTTAAATGCTGGGACTCGGACGAAAGGCAATACGACATCGTCTCCCTCGCGGATACTCCGATTGCCTTTTCTTAGATTCATTATCTGTCGAGCGAGGTTCGCCAACCGGTTTAAAGTTGTTTGATTGCGTTTGGCTGCGCTCTGTCCGATCCTTCTTCCGCTCGGAGTTCTTCTTAGTTTAGCTAGAATTCCTCCGTACTGTCTGCGGGCCAGATTGATGAGGCGAGTCAGACGTCCTTGAGTTCTTGGCGATAATGCGTCCTCACTCCCTGGCGCACTGGAACCTGCCGTAGAATTTCTCGCAAACCTATCCAGAAAAGAGCCGAAAATACTTCGCCGGCTCTCCACAAAGATTTCTGCGTTTGGCGGTTTACCCTTGACGAATACAGTGTGTGACTCGTTGTTTTCAAGCTTTATCTTCTTCCGAAACTTCCACCAGTTAACAATCTTATCCTTAACCTTCTTCGCCTTCCGCTTGAACTTCCGCCACAACACCCGCGCCCGCACCGTAATCTGCCGAATAATCTTATCAATCGCCTTATCAATCCGCTTTTTAATCCGGCGGATCACCTTCTGCACCGGCTTCACGATATTGCCGAGTCCCACGAGTCGCGCGAGAAAGCTGATTACCAATGTAAGCGCGCGGGCCATGGTCTGTTCGACTTTGTTCGCGGCGGGGCCGATCTTGCCGAGCACGATGTCCTGCAGCGCGCCCATGATGCCCTGGACGAGCGCTTTGATCTGTTCGAAGCGCTCGATAAAAAACATGACGACGTTGTAGATCGCGAGGATCGCCTGCACGATGGCTCCGGCGGGGTTCAGCAGGCTTGCGATCTTGACGATCGCCTTGACGATAATTGTATTCCGAACCCAGGTGAGAACCGCGCCCAGGATCGTTTCTTTCAGGCTGCCGAGGTCCTGTTTGATCTTTTCGTAGAGACCCTGCGGTCCTTTCGTCACTAAAATCGTCACGACTTCGATCGATTTCTCGACGGCGGTCATGATCGTATTGCCTTTCGGGCCCATGCGTTTGACGATCTTCGCGCGAATATCGGTCCAGGTGACGGCGAAGAGCTGTGCTACGAATCCGAAAATCGCGGCGGGTTCGAAGCTGGTCGGCACCTGTATGCCGGCTTTGGAAAACGTTCCGAACATCCAGCCGAAGAGGGCGCCTTTAAAATGCTTCACGAAGTTTCCCATGAACTGCTTGAAGCCTTTGCCCACGGCGCCGAGCAGATTGCGGCCGAACGAGATCGGATCGTTAAAGATGCGACCGAGCAAATTGACGATCGGATTCAAAAAACGAAAGACAGGCCCTTCGCGCCCGCCGACCAGTCGAATAAAACCGCGAAAGACGAATTCTTTGATTTTGATCGCGACTTTTTTGACGAAGTTAATCAACTTGCTCAGGGTCGGTCCGAAGATCTCCTTAAAGATTCGCAGCACCTTCGGAAACAGATCGCCGGTTAGAAAACTGCCGATCGCCCCGAGAATCCCTATATCGCCGACGCGATCGAGCGCGCGCTTCAGTAAATCTTTGATCAATGGCCAGGTGATTCCGAGTTTGCCGAATTCTTTGCTGAGCCAGTTGAAAGCCTGCTGTAGGACGCCGGACTGTTGTATGCGGCCGAAGAGCACGTCGCCGCCGGGGATAAACGCGACCGCCGCGCGCACGAAATTGAGCGCGGTACGCTGGACTTTCTTACCGGTAATCGGATTCAGACCGATCACCAGTGTCATCAGGCGATAGCCCGGAATATTGCCGGCGAATTTATCCGCGAAGTCGCGAATCTTATCGAGCACCGGCCCTCGGTCTTCCGGGGCGCGGTGCACGGTTTCGCCTTCGGCCGCCTGGCGATGGATCGCGGGCGCATTTGCGGGCGTCGTGATGGCAGTCTTCGCTGCGCCGTTCGTTTTTGCGGCCGGCGCTTTGTTCGCGCTGCCTGCATCGCGCGCGCCGGTCGCCGGAGCCTTACCCTGCTGCACGACGTGAGTTAATTCGTGCGCCATCAGTTCGCGGCCGTCGCGCGTACCCGGCTGATAATAGCCGCGGCCGAAGACGATGTTTTCGCCGACGGCGAAAGCCTTCGCGTTCACCCGTTTCGCGAGATCCTGGGACTGGCCGTCGGTATGCAGTCGCACGCGGCTGAAATCGCGGCCGAAGCGGCTTTCAAAAAAACGTTTCTCAGTCGGATGCAGCGGCTGTCCGCGTCCGCGCAATGCGCGAATCCTGGATTCGACTGCTTCGTCGACGCCGCCCGCGGCGGAGCCGCCATTACCGGATAAATTTATGCTCCCATCACCACCTGAGCCTTCGCCCGCGCCTGCGTCTCCGCCGGATCCGCTATCCGGATTGGGCCCCGCGGCGTCGGCCGCATCGGCTCCCGCTTCGCCGCCTGCGCTTCCGGAGGGATCGCCGGAAGCGTCCGCGTCCGCGCCGCCGCTATCGGCAGGCGGAGCGTCGGATGCGCCAGTTCCGACTTTGCGCAGGATTTCCTGTTTGTGCGTGTCGTCCGCTTCCTCGCGCTCTTCTTCCTGTTCGCGGCCTTCCAGCATGCCGCCGTCCGGACTGCGCTGCACTTCGGAGATGACCGGAGCCGCGGGTGCCGACCGCGCTACTATAATAGAAGAACTCGAACCGTTTGCTGTGCCTGTCGCCTGCCGTTGAATGCCGCCCGCGCTGCCGGCGTCGCCATTATGGGAGCCGTCTCCGGCCCCGTCCCCGCCCGCATCATGCGTGGGCTCCGGCATATTCATGATCTTCGCGGCGGTCTCGTCGGCTTCGCGTTCCTGCGGATCGTGGGGCTGGCTGACCCGCATCTTAGCCTGAATTTGCGGCAAACGATTCGCGCTGAAACGTTCCGTGCTGAACGGCGTACCCTGCCAGCGGGCCTGCCTGTCATTCAACGGCGCGTCCTTGACCGGCGGTGCCGGAATTATCGGAGCGCTTTGTTTCTGAGCCGGAAGCTGCGTCTTCATAGATCTATCCGGCCCGAAGATGTCGCGATTCGAAGCGGCTCGCAAGCTCTTTCAACGGGATTCGACTGCGGCCGCAAATTATCTGCGGCTTTGTGTCTGCTGATTCAGCGTTTTCGAAAATCGTGAAAGAATTTGAAACGATTCGCTTAGCGATCGTTTTCGCGCCTTCGGTATTCACTTCGCACCCTCCGGGTATATACTTCGCGCCTTCGGCTATCTAATTCGCGCCTTCGGCGCTCACACGTAATATTCTTTCCCTCGCTTTCAGTATCTTACACATTTTTACTTTTTTGTTTGCTTGATCGTATTTCAACGTAACTTAAGCGTGTCCGCCTTATGTTGTCGGAATTTGCGCGATTGGAACTCCAGGCGGTGCTTGCTGTCTATCGAAAGCAGGGGGAGGCGCAAGATGGGAGCGAGGAGAGTGCGACGAGCGACGATGCCGGTAGCTCGGGCGGCGCGAACGCGATTCGTGAAATCGAAGCCGCGCTCGCCGAACATCTCGGTCGCGCGCGCGAGTACGCCGAAAGACTCGACCCGCGTTATGTTCAGCTCTGCGTCGCCTGCGATCTTTCGCCGGTGGAACGCGATATTCTGTTGCTTGCTCTCGCGCCCGCCTGGCAGTCGGAGTTCGAATCGATCTTTGCAGCGCTCGCGGAGCGTGAGTATCGGGGGCTGACGCCGGATATTATCGCGCGGGTTTTCGCGGGGCGTCCTGGCAGCGAAACGGAGACCGAACTTGCGGAGCGTTATCTGGCGACGTTGTACCCGGCCCTCGGACCCGACGCGGCGCTTTCGCGTTTTCGTTTGATCCGGCAGCTGGATCCGGGCGAACCGTTGTTCAGTACGCGCATCGCCGTCGATCCGCGCGTCTTGTTGTATTTGCAGGGATCCGACGATATGCCGGTGGGGTTGACGCGCTGCCTGCGGCCTTTTCCGGGCGATGCGACGCTCGCCGATCTGGCCGCGCCGCCCGAAACGATCGAGGAACTGGAGCAAGTTCGCGAAATGCTGGTGCGTTCGGATGCGGAGCTCGCCGCCAGCGGATCCAGTGAATCGGCAGGCGCCGCGTCGCGCCCTCTGATTCAAATTCATGGACCGGAAGGCAATGGTAAATCGACGGCCGCCGTGGCGCTGGCGAACGCGATCGAACGGCCGCTGTTGCGGCTGGACGCCGGCGAATTCTTGAATTGTCTGGAAGGCGTGTCGGTGGCGCTCAATGCTTCGAACGGGACGAGCGGCGCGGGTCCCGGCGATATTGTGAAGGCGAGCGGGGGAGCGAAGGCGGCGGACGATCGGGCGAATATGCTGCGGGAAATCACCCGCGAAACCTTAATGTACGGAGCGGTGTTATTCGTCTCCGACTGGCATCTGCTGTCGGAACATCCCGCGGGGCGCGAATTACTCTCCCGGGAATTTAAGTATCTCGCGGGGCCGCTCTTGCTGGTTGCGAATGATCGCGTGGATCTGGCGTTGCCTGAGAATGCAGCTTATCTGGCGGTGGAGCTCGCGCCTCCGGACGCGGTGCTGCGTCGCCGGCTGTGGGAGCGGGAAGCGGAGCGTTATGCGGCGCGGGTTCCTGAGAATGCGAGCGGCGCGCAAAATGCGAAAGATGGGAATGAGACGCGGGAGATCGCTCCGGCGACGCTCGATGATTCAGTCGCCTTCGATTTTCTGGCGACGGGCTTTCGTTTTACGGCGAAACAGATCCGCGGCGCCTTTCGCCGGGCGCATACGCGCGCGCTCGCGTTTTCGCAGGGCCGGATCTCGCAGGCGGATTTGCTGGCGGGTTGTTATGCCGAATCGAATCGCGGCTTGAATGAACTGGCGGTGCAGGTGAAATCGCGCCCGCGCTGGGACGATTTGATCCTGCGACCCGAGCCGTTGCGCCAGTTGACCGAACTCTGCAACCAGGCGCGGTATTCCGCCGAAGTCTATCAGAGCTGGGGTTTCAGCCCCGGCACATCCGGCCAGGGGCTGCACGCGCTATTCGTGGGCGCGCCCGGTACGGGTAAAACCATGGCGGCTTCGGTCGTGGCCACGGAGCTGGGCCTCGAATTGTACCGCATCGATCTTTCGGCGATTGTGAGCAAATATATCGGCGAAACCGAAAAGAATCTTTCGCGCATCTTTCGCGAAGCGGAGACTTCCAACGCGGTTTTATTTTTCGACGAAGCCGACGCGCTCTTCGGTAAACGCGGCGAAGTCAAGGACGCGCAGGATCGTTACGCGAATATGGAAGTCAGCTATCTATTGCAGAAGATGGAAGAATTTCCGGGCATTACCATACTCGCCACGAATTTTCGCGCGAATCTTGACAAGGCCTTCGTGCGCCGCCTGCATTTTATCGTCGACTTTCCGTTTCCGGACGCGACCCAGCGCATGGGTATCTGGGAGCTTAATTTTCCGAAACAGGCGCCGCTTTCGCGCGATGTGGATCTCGCGTTTCTGGCCGCGCGCCTCGACGTGCCGGGAGCGCTGATCAAAAACATCGCGCGCAATGCGGCCTTTCTCGCCGCCTCGGAAGAGAGCTCGATTTCGTTGCGACATATTCGGCGCGCGGCTGCCCGCGAATATCAAAAAGACAACCGGCCGGTTCCGGATTTTTCGGCCGAGCTGCATTGAAGGCTCCCGACGTCGTTGGGGCGATACAGGCATGCCGGTATCTTTGCCGCGCGCTTGCGAATTTCATGGACAAACCGACTTCGCCGCGATATAATCGGGCAACTGGTACGAGGGAGGCGCGTTATGAAAGCGACAATCTTGTGGTTGGAGTCCCATCGGGACTGGTCCATAGAGTTTTTACGCGTGGTGCTTGCCGGTATTCTGATCTGGAAGGGATTTGATTTCGTTCGCAACATCGACGTGTTGCTGGGTATCATCGGTTTTTCGGATTCGATTTGGGCTGCCGGGTTCCTGGCGCATTATATCGTGATCGCACATATCGTCGGCGGTTTGATGCTGACGATCGGCCTGTTGACCCGAATCGTCATCGCCGCGCAGATTCCGATCCTGGCCGGTGCGACGATACTATTGTTTCAGACCGAGGGGCTTTCGAATGATTTCCAGTTCACCATGCTGGTATTCTGTTTGTTGGTTGCGTTCCTGTTCTATGGCGGCGGTCGATTGTCCGTCGACGCGATTACGGAGCGCTCCGAATCCAGCTGAAGCGATGGGCCCGGGAAACGGAAGATCCGGGCGCAATTTTTTGCAACATTCTTCGCACGATCGGTTCGAATGTGAGTGATGACCGAAAGTGTACGTCCCGATAACGCAGAACGGCGCTCAATCGCCGGCGGATTGTCTCGCGCCCGCCGATTGCGCTTGCGCGAGCAGATTGTGGATACGCTCACGCACGGCGCTGGTCTGGGACTCGCTATCGCGGCTCTCGTGCTGCTGACGATTCGCGCCGCAGGGACCGCCGAGCCGTTGCGTATCGTCGCCTGTTCTATTTTCGGGGCGACACTTGTGATTTTGTACGGGGCTTCCACCATCTATCACGCCCTGCATCACACGTCGTCGCGGTCTGTATTCCAGCGCCTGGATCATATCTCGATCTTTCTATTGATCGCGGGTACTTATACGCCCTTTTCGCTCGTGCTATTGCCGGCGGCCTGGGGGTGGAGCATCTTCGGCGTCGTGTGGGGAATCGCGCTGATCGGCAGCGCTCTCAAGATCTGGCTGGGGGATCGCTACGAATTATTATGGGTCGCCCTTTACGTGGCGATGGGCTGGCTGGTGCTCGTCGGCCTGGAGCCGCTGCTTCGCTCCGTGCCGCCCGGCGGTCTGGCGCTGCTCGTGGCCGGCGGTGTGGCATATACGGCCGGCGTCGCTTTCTTCGTCTGGGACCGTTTGCCGTATAATCATGGAGTCTGGCATCTGTTTGTCATGGCGGGTAGCGTGCTGCATTTCGCCGCGGCGTATCTCTACGTGGCGGCCGACAGCACGCCCCTTTAATTTCGCGCGGGGCCGGCGTTTGCAATTCGCGAAAGACTTTACGCCTTCGCTTCGCATAAAAACCTGGTCAAAACGTCGTCGTTTTCGCTTCGAGCGCAATTCCGATGATGGATCCTGGCGGCTTTCGCCGCGAAATCTGTATGAGCCGTTCCGCCACCGATCTTTTGCGCGTGATCGCTGTCACCTATGTCGTGTTTAACCACGCGACCTGGAACGGCTTCGTCGAAATCGCCGGACCGAATGATCATGCCGGCGTCTGGTTCTTCGCCGTCCTGAATCAGCTGGGCAAACCCTCGGTATTATTGTTTCTATTCCTGTCCGGTTTCGCCTTTGGCGTGCATCCGAAATGGGGCGCGCGGGAAAATGTCGGCGAAACGCTGCGGGCGCGCTTCGCCTTTAGCGCCGCTTTTTATCGGAATCGCGCGCTGCGAATTCTGCCGCCCTATTTTTTGATGTCGCTGATTGGTTTTGCGATCGTTGCGGTTCCCAACTGGTATTCCGCCATCGAACCGGCCGGGACGATTGCGAGCGTTTTGAGCATTGCGAATATCGCGACGAATGGAATCACAGCGGGAATCGATTTCGCCGCCGGATTGCTCGACGGCGATCACATGTTTCATCTGTACTTCGTCGCTTTGTTGTGTTATCTCTACGCGCTCTTTCCCTGGATCGTCGGTCGCACTCGCGTCAGGGTCCGCGCGGTCGAAGGCTCCGGCGGTCGTTCGCGAGCATCGATCTTCAGTTTCGCACTGGCGGTCCTGGCGATTTTCGCCGTCTATTTGCTGGTGGATCCGCACAATCGTTTTATTCAGAGCCGGATTCCTTATATCACCGATCTGGCCCCGATCGTCCAGGAACGCCTGTCCGGTCATGCTACCAGCTGGACGATTCTTATGGCGTACGCGCTGCCCTTTTTTATCGGGGGCGTGCGAGCCGGCCAGCTGTCGGCGCAGCGTCGCAATCGTCCTGAAAATCAGGAACAGGGCGCGCGCGATTCGTTCGAGCCGGCGATGCGGAATTTCTGGAATGGTCCGCGCATCGCTTGCATGGTCGCAGCGGGGATTGCGTTCGCTTTCGTATTCGGCGATTTTCTCTTTCACGTCTTCGCGCTCGGACAATTTCCGGATTCCGCCGGTCGCATCTGGCGACCGACTGTCGTGCTGTACGCGCTGCTGGCGCTGGTATTGATCTGGATGCTCACGAACGACGAGCGACCGGCCGGCTCTCAAGAGAGTGAGCCTTCGCGTGGCGGTCTTCGCGCGGCCTTCGCGCGTATGATGAGTGGCGAGCGGATGCGGGGACTCGCGCGCCTGAGCTTCCTGGTATACTTAACGCATCCGCTTTTGCAGTTCGCGTTTTCCGGCCTGCCTTTTGAAATTCGCGTGCCGCTGATTCTGGGACTCGCCTGGCCGCTGGCATTGGGGTTGAGCGCGCTTGCGCAACGCAGCCGATTTGCCGGGTTCTTGCTCGGGGAAGGCGATCGGCACAAGCAGGCCCGCGAGGCGGTCGTTCCTTCGCCAGCGCGCGATTCTATCGGCGAACCAGCCCTCGTTCCTGGCCGCTGAGGACTTGCGGCCGGAAACGCATTGCGGGCCAGAGGTCATTCCGGGATCAGCGCCCAGAACGCCGGTATGCGATCCGCGTCGTCTCCGGGAATGGGCGCGATGATTCCGGGTACGGTTCGCCCGCGCGTATAACAATAGGCGATCGTATATTCGTCCGCCAGATCCACCTTCGTTTCGCGGCGTTCGACTTTCGCGCATTCGTCCGTATCGCCTTCGCTTTCTCCGAACCGCTCGTCTTCGTCGTTGCGCCTGGTGAAATGAATGCGAATCTGCGCGCCTTCGATCGAATAGCTTCCAATATGCCTGCGGCGTTCGATGGTGCTGCAGGGAGCGCCGGAAGGCGAGGTCGAGTCGTGAACCATCGCGTTGTGGCCGGTAATCGAAATTTCCCTGGCGATATTTTTCGGAGCGGACGCCGCGCCAAAATCCATCTCCAGGCCGTATTCTGAAAAGGTCAGGCCGGAACAGGCCACGCCGTACGAATAGCTCTTGCCGCGGGGATCAAAGGGATACTCGGCCGGCCGCATTTTCCATACGGGCGCGTGATCGCCGGCGGCAGGGCCCCGCTGGTATTCGCCGTCGGAGTCTTTCGTCAAATAACCGCCAAAGACCCAGCCTTCGACGAGAGCCGGTCGATCCCGCTTCACGACGATGGCGCGAATCTTCGTCCAGCGGCCGGTGGCGCCGTCGATGTTCTGTGTTTCGCCGCTGGCCTGGACTACCTCGACCGGTTCCTGATTTTCCAGGCGATGGATGGCCTTCGCATCGCGGCGCGGCGCTGAACGAACCATCAGGCTCGTCGCATCGACATGGGCGTAGGCCTGCTGGCGTTCCGGATTGGCTCCGGGCAGAACCACTTTCATCATCGGCGCGAAACCGTCGGCATTGACAACGGGTGCTTCTTCTCCGGGTGCCGCCTTGAGTTCGCCCGAGCCGCCTTCGTCGCCGGTTCCGGTGGGATTGCATTGCAGCAGGCAGAGCACGGCCAGCCCCGCGAGCGGCAGCATGGCTGGCGTGCGTTTTGATTTCGCGTATTCGGATTTCATAATCGTCCCGGGGTCTTGATTCACAAGGCTTGAGCGGGGCAAACGGAACGCAGGGTCAGAGGCCGAGTTCGAGCACGATGTGGTTGACCTGATTGTTGCCGGTCCCTTCGGCCATAAAGCTTTTGTTCCAATTGGACGTATCCTCGACGCCGTCCGCGCTGAATTTTTTGATTACGGCCTGGCTGTTGCCTCCGCCCAGGCCGAAAGCGCCGCCCACGTAGACCGTCCCGTCCGGTGCCACCTGAACGCTCCGCGGAGATTCGTTCTGGATTGCGCCGCCGTCTATGATCTTATTCCAGTTGATTGTATCTTCCACGCCGCTCGCGGAAAACTTTTTCAGCCACCAGTCCTGGTCGACTTTGGCCGCAGGCGTCGCCGTCCCGATTACATACAGGGAACCGTCGGGCGCGACCGCCATATCCAGGGCCAGGTCGACGGAATTGTTGCCGCCGTCGAAATTCTTATTCCAGTTGACTGTGTCTTCGACCCCGTTCGCCGAGAATTTTTTGATTACCATGTTCGGACCGGGCCCGGCGACGTTAAAATCGCCGGCCACGTACAGCCCGCCGTCGGCGGCGATCGCGACGGCGAACGCCGTATCGTTCAGATTGCCGCCGCCCTCGATGGTTTTGTTCCAATTGACCGTATCCTCGACGCCGTCGGCGGAAAATTTCTTAATGTGCCAGTCTTTCTGAGTGGCGGGTGCATTGAACGAGCCAACGATGAAGATGCTGCCATCCGGCGCGATGGCCACGTTGTTCGCTTCTTCGGCCAGGTTGTTGCCGCCTTCGATGGTTTTGTTCCAGTTGACCGTATCTTCGACGCCGCTCGCCGAGAATTTACGAATCCACCAGTCGTCGACGCTCGCCAGTTGGTTGCGCTTCCCGACGGCGATGAGCCCGCCGTCCGGCGTTGTTGCCACGTCCAGAACCTGATCCGCTCCATTGTTGCCGCCGTCGAAGGCCTTCGCCCAATTCGCGGTATCTTCGATTCCGGCCGTCGAAAATTTTCGCAGTGCGAAGTCCAGTGTCGTACCGGCCCGGGATTCGATTCCGCCCAGGATGAGTCCGCCGTCGCTGGCGAATGCCGCCGAAACCGGTTGGTCGGTCCCGTTCGTGCCCCCGTCAAAGATCAAGTTCCAGTTGACCGTATCTTCGACTCCGTCGGCGGAGAATTTCTGCAGGCGCCAGTCCTGACCGCTGCCCGTTCGTTCACCTAACGAGAACGCATACACCGCGACGACTCGCTGCGAACCCACGAGGTATGCGAGCCAGCCGCCGCAGTCGGGGGCGGTAATGACGCATTCGTCGTCGATGTAAATGGCGCTGCAGGCCGCGCCCGGCAGCCAGGCGAAGCTGAGGACAAGCGCCGCGGTCAGGGTGCGTCGAAGCGTAGCGGAGCCCTTTGCCAAAAGCGCAGCGGAGCCTGTCGAGAAGGGAAACATCGTGCCGTACCCGGCGGCCAGCATCCAGAGCATTGAGTGTCCGTCAACGGAAGTCCGCTACATGAGGCGCTTTTCGTGGGCAGGATCCCCATGCGCCGCGATGGCGGCCCGGCCGGGAATCCCGTGCGTCGCGCTGGCACCGAGGTAGAATTCTGTGTCGCTGTCACGTGTCTGACAACTGATGACCGTTCCGCTGTCGGCGAAGGCGTATAAGCTACTTGCCTGTCTTCGCGCTGAAGGGTAGGGTGGGCGCATGAGATCCCGGACCTGGAATGAGCTGCGTCGCTGGATAAGCCCCGATCCGAATCGGCGGGAATACAATGAACGCTTTCTGCAACATTTAAACAGCCAGGCGCGGACTCTGCATCTGCCGGGGGCTCTGATCAGTCTTATCGGCTGGTTGGGGTTCGCCTTCGATACGGATCGGAAATTGCATCCTGAATTTCCGGAGTTGCTCTATTTTCGCCTCGGGCTGACGGCTCTGGGGGCAGTGGTACTCATTGTGATTTTATTGGACCGGCTGGGATTGAATCGGGTCCGGGGCGCGGGCCGGGGCTGGCTGCTGGCGATGATCGCGTACGGAATACTGGCCACCTCGTTTTTTACGGGCCGCATCGCCGACGATCCCAATTATGTCAGCGGTTTGCAAATCGCCATCATTCTTGCCGTACTCCTGCCGTTGACCGCCCGCTCCATATACTGGCTGTACGCGGGCGGCCTGGTTTTGTTCCTGACCGCGGTTTATATTTACAGTCCGGACCTGTCGTCGGACCAGGCGGCCTACTCGATGCAGAATCTAATCATCTCCAGTACGCTGGGTTTGATCATGGCCTATATTATGGACCGCCTGCGCTTTACCCTGTTTTACAACAACGTGCGAGTTGAAGAACAGATGGCGGCGGTTCGAAAACTCAAAGAGAATCAGGACGGCGATTATTTTCTGACCGCCAATTTGCTGGCTCCGCTTATCGAAAACCATGCGAATGTCCCCGGTGTGCGGGTGGATTTCTTACTAAGGCAGAATAAGACTTTTCAGTTCCGTAACTGGCGATCCGAAATCGGCGGGGATTATCTTTCGGCTCATACAGTCCATCTCCGGGATCGCGAATACACCGCCTTTATCAACGGCGATGCGATGGGTAAATCGATTCAGGGCGCCGGAGGCGCGCTGGTGCTCGGAACAGTATTCCGATCGCTGATCTCGCGTACGCATACGGCCGTTGAAACCGCCGGCAAATCGCCGGAGCGTTGGTTGAAGGATTGTTTCGTAGAACTGCAGGATGTTTTTGTAACATTTGATGGAAGAATGTTAATATCCGCCGTAGTGGGTTTGCTCGACAACCAGAGCGGATTGACGTACTTCATAAACGCGGAGCATCCCTGGAGCGTCCTGTACCGAAACGAGCACGCGGAATTCATCGAAGATGAATTGGAGCATCGCAAAATCGGTATCGTTTCGCCCGAAGGCACGATTCGCGTGAGCGTATTCGCGATGCAGCCCGGTGATGCGCTGATCCTGGGATCGGACGGTCGCGACGATTTGATCGTCGGCACAGACGCGGACGGTCGGCGTATGTTAAACGAAGATGAAAACGCGTTCTTGCGGCACGTGCAGTCCGCCCGGGGCGAATTAGAGGATATTCTAAGCGCTCTGAAATCCAGCGGCGAGCTTTCGGACGATCTGAGTTTGATGCGCATCTGCTTTAGAGAAGACGCGGCGGCGCCGGAACTGGCCCCGCCGGACGCCCTTTCTGATTCCAGGGCGCAGGAATTGCGAGACTCGGCCCGGACCGGCGCCCGGCAGGGCGATTACGCCGCAGCCGTCCGGAGCGTGGAAACGCTGTGCGCCGGACGTCCCGCGGAATGGTGGCCCCTCTTCGCGGCGTCGAAGTATCTCAAGCTGTTGTACATCGACCGGCGCGATCCGGCGCTGATATCCCGCGCAATCGATTATGGGGAGCGCGCGCGTTTACGCGATCCGCGACATACGAATAACATTGTGAATCTCGCGGATCTGTATCGCCTTGCCGGAGATGATGCCCGGGCGCGAAAGCGACTCGCGGCGGCCCTGGAATATGAGCCGGATCACGCGACGGGGCTGAAGCTCCGGGGGATTCTTGACCGCGATGCATGATCGAAGCAGATGCGGCCGCGCGACACGCGTAACTTTCGTATGGACGTTCGAGAGGCCGTGCGATATACAGGGCGTAAAATGCTGAAAGCAAATCGCTTCTGGAGTTCGCCGTGCAGTTTATGAGAGGTCTCATAGTTTATTCTCTATTCGTCGTCGTGTGCACCGTTGTCGGAGCGGCTTCGCTCGTCTCGTGTGCGACACCGGGCTCAAACGCGAAATCCGCCTCGACCGCGAATTCCGGCCAGGATTCCTCGTCCGCGACTTCCGCGAAACCCGGCAGCAAAGTCGCGCGAACGGCGGGCGGCACTTCGCGCTACGAGAATCCGGTGATCGGTTTCGCGCTCGATTTCGATCCGCGCTGGGTGGTCTGGGGCCGCGTCGCCGATATGCGTTCGGATTTTCGCGATTCCATTCAGGTTATGGAGCAGAACGGTCAGGAGGTGCTGCTGGCCGCGCATCTGAACAATATCGTCGGGGCGCGCGTTACGACGGAAAACCTGAACGTGCCCGTGGACGACTACGCGACGGTGATCATCGACATTAACAAAAGCGAAGTGGATCTCGTGCGCCAGACCCGGGTCACGATCGCGGGCCGCGACATGGTCGAATGGGAGGCGACGCATCCGCAGACCGGGCTGGTCTTCGTGGAGTATATCGCGCTCGAAAGCGGTTTCAACCTGCGCCTGACCTTCTGGACGCATCCGAGTTTATTGGAACGCTACCGGCCCGAATTTCGCAAAGTCGTCGCGTCCCTGCGCACGATCTGAGCGCGGCGATGGTTACACGACAGGCCACGTCCGGGCCCACAGCAGGCGCAACGCGCCTGCGAGCTCTGCCGAAGGCAGAGGAAGAGTCGTAGCATCCCTCTCTCCGCCCTGCAGGACGATACCCAACTATTATTCTGACCGGTAGGGCAGAAATGGGGCTTGACCCGAATTCCGGCGGCCCGGAAATTGGCCGGGCTATGCCTGAACTCAGTAAAGATATTGTCGGAACAAAACTCGATCCGTATACCTTCGCCGTCGAACGCGGCAAAGTGCAGGAATTCTGCATCGCCATCGGCGAAGAGAATCCGATTTACCGCGATCCCGAAGCCGCGAAAGCCGCCGGCTTCGAAGACACGCCGATCCCGCCTACCTTTCAGACCGCTTTTCAGTTCTGGGGTTATCCGAAGATCTGGAGCGATATGTCGACCCTGGGCATCGACATCGAACGCCTGCTGCACATGAAAGAGGAGTATACCTATCTCAAACCCGTATACCCCGGCACGATGATCCACGCCGCGGGCGAAGTGATCGAAGTGAAGATCGGTAAGATGAACATGGTGACCTTTAAGACCCTGTTCAATAACGAAAAAGGCGAAACCATGATCGAAGCGGTGATGGGCATCGTCATTCGTCCGCCTGAAGACGGCGAGAAATAAGCGTGCGGTCGCAGTCTGGAGGATATTATAAATGAAACGTATTAAATTTGACGATTACGAAGTCGGCGCCGAGCTTCCCGAGTCGAAGGGCGAGCCGATCAAACATATGGATCTCGTGCGCTACGCCGGCGCTTCGGGCGATTTTAATCCGATCCACACCGATCCGGATTTCGCCAACGAAGTCGGCCTGGGCGGCACGATCGCGCACGGAATGTACGTTATGGCGCAGCTCGGCCGTTTCTGGTCCGACTGGGCGCCGCCCCAGCAGGTCAAAAGCTTCGGCGTAAAATTTCGCGGCATGAGCCGGCCCGGCGAAGCGATCATCTGCCGCGGCAAGATCAAACGCAAGAAAGAAGTCGACGGCGAAAAGCTGCTGACCGTTGCCGTGGAAGCCGTCGCGAAAAACGCGGAAGGCGAAGACGAAGTGAAAGTCGGTGGAGAATTAATCGTATTAGCAGACTGAGAGTCTGCTAATACTGGTTAGGGGAGCACCGACTCAGGGAGTCGGCGGTGAATTAGTCGTCGCTGCCGACTGAAGCTCAGGTTCGCAACTCATGATTTGCCACGGATGACACCGATGGCACGGATTTTTTGGTTAGCTCATCGCGACGCATCGCGGCCTTCACTTTCATCCGTGTAATCCGCACCATCCGTGGCTAATACTCTCCGCTGGTAACCGCCCTGATTTTTCAGTAGATGAGGCGGGAGTACGGGTGCCAGCGCGATTCGCCAGCTCATGATCTGCCACGGATGACACCGATGGCACGGATTTTTTGGTTAGCTCATCGCGACGCATCGCGGCCTTCACTTTCATCCGTGTAATCCTTACCATCCGTGGCTAATACTCTCCGCTGGTAACCGCCCTGATTTTTCAGTAGATGAGGCGGGAGTACGGGTGCCAGCGCGATTCGCCAGCTCATGATTTGCCACGGATGAGACCGATGGCACGGATTTTTTGGTTGGGTCATCGCGACGCATCGCTGCCTTCCCTTTCATCCGTGTAATCCGCACCATCCGTGGCTAATACTCTCAGCTGGTGACGTTCTGGTTTTTCAGTAGATGAGGCGGGAGTACGAGTGCCAGCGCGATTCGCCGACTTATGATTTGCCACGGATGCCACCGATTGCACGGATTTTTTGGATGGCTCATCGCGACGCATCGCTGCAATTCGCTGGACAATTCTTTCGATTTCGCAGCTCCTGCGCAGATGCGCTTCTCGAGTATGATCCCGATGCTGGCCGTGAGCGATATACGCCGCAGCCTGGAATTTTATCGCGACGCGCTCGGTTTCGAGCTCGTCAGCGAGGCCGACAAAGTCGAGGAATGGAACTGGTGTACGCTGCGGCACGGCGGCGGCGGTTCCAATCCAGTCGAGCTGATGCTCGCCGGCACGGAAGACGGACCGCAGTTGCTCGCGCAGGTCAAAAAGGCGGAGCATCATTTCTCTGCGATCTACTATTTCTATCCCGACGATGTGCGGGCCTTGCACAAAGATCTATCGAGTAAGAATTACGAACTGACGCCGCTGGAAGAAACCTTTTACGGCATGCTCGAATTCACCATGAAAGACCCGGACGGCCATATGCTGTCCTTCGGCCAGGACCTCTGACTGTCAGTCGTACTCCGGTAGCTTTCGCCAATCCCCTATTGGGAGACTCTTTCGTTTTTTCCTGTACCCGGCCCGCATTCGTTTTCGCGCCGGGCCGCAAGCCGGCGTAGCCTCGTTCCTGGAGGCTCGCCATGAAAACCAGGAAACACTATTCGTCTCGACGGACCCGGAGTATTTCTCTGAATCGCTTCGCACGCGCGAAAGCAGCGATCCATAATCGTAAGCTTCGTATAATTGCATTGTTTATATTCGCCGCGGCTTTGCTGGTTCCCGGCGCCCGGCAGGAAGAACAACTCGTTGCCAGTTCGAATGGAACGGTCTCGGGAGGAACCCGCGGACACTTTGAAGTCGACTCCGGCGGCCAGGCCAGCTATAGTTTCCCGTTGACGCTTCCCCGCTCGCGCAACGACCTCTTGCCGCAACTCAGTCTCGCGTACAACAGTCATAGCCGCGACGGCTTTCTTGGTTACGGTTTTCAGCTGGCCGGGCTCCCCAGAATTCACCGTTGCGCGCGCACTATGTTTCACGACGGCTATGTTCGCGGCGTGCGTTACGATAACGGCGACGCGTTTTGCCTGGACGGTGAACGTTTGATCTTAGTTAACGGCGATCCGAATCAGGACGGCGCGGAGTATCGACTCTATCGCGATAACTTCACGCGGATCACCTCGGTCGCTCCGTACGACAGCACCTTCCGGGACGATGGGAATCCCGCGCAAACCACGACCTTCCGGGGGCCGCGCGGATTCTTTATGCAGCGCAAAGACGGCGCCGTGTTCTACTTCGGTTTCACGGTGTCGGACAATCCGCGCATACTCGCGGGTAACGGCCAGGTCAGCGTCTGGGCGCTCAATATGATCCACGACAACACCGATGACGGTAATTTCGTGACTTTTAAGTACTTGAACCAGAGCGAAGGTTCGAATCGTTCTCCGAATACCAACAGCCACATCCAGTCGCATGGCGATTATTCGTACTATCCGGACGAAATCAATTACGGCGGCAAAAAGATCAAATTCGAGTATACGGTTTTCCCGGACTCGGACCCCAGATCGATCAAGATCCAGGCGCCTTTCGCGCCGATGAAAAAGAACCGTCGCTTAAATCGAATCGTTACGAGCGTGTCCAATTCGACGGTAAAAGAATACCGATTGACTTATGCAGACGATCTGTATCCGGCCAGCCGTCTGGTTTCGATCACGGAATGCGGGCAGGGCGAGTGCTTCGCTCCGACTGATTTTAACTGGCAGGCGGAACCGACGACTTCTCCGGATAAGATCGATCTGGCGGCGGACGGTAACGTACGCAAACTTTATTTTAATAGAAACAGTTCGGCCAATACCAAGACGGAAGGCGTGTACGCGGATTTCAACGGCGACGGCTTTATGGATTTTTCGGCGGCCACCTGCTGGAATGACAACAAATGCGATAAGAAAGTCTATCATGGCTCGAAGACCGGCTTCACCTACGCCAATTACGACCTGCCGGGGCGGGTCTTTTACAACGATCGTCATGGGAATCGTTTTATCACCGAAGGGGTGGTCGCCGATATTAACGGCGACGGCCTGCCGGACTTCAGCAGGGCCAATTGTATTAAAGGCCAGTCGAATTGTCTGTTGAAAGTCTGGCACGGCACCGGAAGCGGATTCGTCGACTCGGGTTATTCGTTGCCGGATCGGCTATTCTACAGCGATTCCGGAAAATTCGAAGCGCGCACCGACGGTCTGCTCAAGGATTTCAACGGCGACGGCCGACTGGATTATGTGAACGCCATCTGCGAAGAAGGCGCGGATTGCGCGGCGCAAAAGCACAACGTATATTTTCACACCGGGAACGGCTTTCAACAACAGAGTTTTCAACTGCCCAATCCGTATTTTCTGGTGGAGAACGGTGGATTTAAGTCCGTCGCGGAAGGCGTTCTGGAAGATATGAACGGCGACGGGCTCGTCGATTATTCCCGGGCCACGGAGTGGACCGACGGCACCCGGGATCTGAAAGTCTGGCACGGAACCGGAAGCGGTTTCGAAGCGGCCGGTTACGAATTGCCGGGCGCGGTCCACTATAACAGTCGCACCGAATACGAAGGACGCCCGCACGGGGTCCTCGCGGAAATTAACGGCGACGGCCTGCTCGATTATACGCGCGGGTCCGGCCGCGAAGACCAGGCGCTCACGCCGCACCTGGCGAATACGAAAATCTATCACGGAACCGCATCGGGTTTCGTCGACGCGGGCTATCGTCTGCCGGGCCTGATGATCATGTATCGCACCACTGGTCTGAAGCCCTCGGACTATTCCGTCTCCGGAACCTTCGTCGATTTTAACGGCGACGACCGGCCCGACTTCGTCATGGGGCGCTGCCTGAAAATGCACAGTTGCCCGACGCCGACCGGCTATCACCAACTGGTGTTTCATCATAACGGAAAATCGTTTGTGAATTCCGGCTACCAGTTACCGGGCGGTTTGACGAACTACAACAACAGCCATCACATTACGCAAAACGTCGGCGTGGTCGAAGATTTTAACGGCGACGGTTTGCCCGATTACTCGCCGGCGAATGAATTAAAGGGTTCGCATGTCCGCCTGGAACGGCACCTGAATCTCCATCGGGGCGCGCCGATACTGGCTTCGATCTCCGAAGGGAACGGGCGTGACATCGCCATCACCTATATGCGATTGAACGATCGCACGCTGAACCCGGCTACCGGAAAGGTGATCCACACCAGGCCGGCCCGCAAAAACTATCCCTATCGCTGGATGACGCCGTCGATGAAGGTCGTGTCGGAATTCGTCGAAAGCGATCGCTTTCTCACCCGGGAATTCTCCAAAACGGCCTATGAGTACGTGGGCCTGGAATTCGCCGCAGACGGTCGGGGTTCGCTTGGCTTCGAGACGATTCGTGCGCATGATAAGCTCAAGGACTTGCTGACCGTTCGCAAGTTTTCGCGGGTGTATCCGTACAATCATATGCCCGTAGAAGTGCACGTTCGCAAGGGCACGAATATGCTGATGAAAAGCGAATTCGTATACACGGATTCGCGGCCGGCCGGGAACCATCCGACGGCGTTTCAGGCTCTGCAAAAAGAAACCGTGACGCATTACGAAGGCAGCAATTCTTATAAAACGGAAAAAACCTATGTGCGTAATCAATACGGCGACGTCCTGCGATTGGTCGACCGGGGTTCGACCGCTACTTCCGCGGACGACATTACCACCTGCACGACCTATGAAAACCACATCGGTCCCGACCGCCGGGTATATCGTCTCGGCTTTCCGAAGACCGTGACGATTGCGAAATCCTGCGACGACGCCTGCAATAGTTGTCAGGGAATTCTCAGTCGCACTCGCAAAGAATATTCGCCGACGTCTTCGTGGTCCTCCAAAATGCTCGTGGTAAAAACGGAATCTTACGATGAGCAACACCAGCAGTGGCTGGGCCAGAGTTTCGAATATGATAATCAGGGCAATATAACGAAAATCACCGAGCCGGACGGCACCTGGACGGAAATCGAATACGAAAACACTTACAAGATGTACCCGATTTCGGAGACGGTCAAAGGCGGTTCGGTCAGTCACAAGACCACGCTCAAACACGAGCCGGCGTACGGCCAGCTGACGGAAATGGTCGATCCGAACGGGCTGAAAATTCGCCTGACGTACGACGGCAACGGCCGTCCGTACGAACGTTACGGCCCGCGTCCGGACGGCTCCGGCGAGGTTCTGCTGGAACGAACGACGTACGCGGGCAACGACCCCTATCAGATTAAAACGACGCGGCGTTATTCCGAGGCGAACAAGTACGAAGAAATCACCGAGCATCTGGACGTCTTCGGGCGAATGCACTTCAGGCGCGTCGACGGCAGCGACGGCGGTTCGCCGATCATCGAACGATTCAGTTACGGCGTTCCGGGCTCCGGGCTGGTCAATCACGAGCTGCCGCATTACGAATCGTCCCCGATTCCCCTGAGCATTCATACTTTCGATGATAAGGGCCGGCCGGTTCGGCGCAGACAGTTAAACGGAATCCAGATCGATTATACGTACTCGATCGATACCGGAGCCTGCGATGGTTGCGTTCTGAAAGAAACGATGGTTCGCAAAGGGGCCGACGGCAAGACCCTGACCACAGTGTTCCGAAAGGACGCTCGCGGAAATACCCGTCGGACGGATCACGGAGACGGCCGCGTTCAGAATTTCGTTTACGACGGAGCCGGGCGTTTGACCCGCACCTCCGACCCGGGCGCGAACACCGTTCTGAGCTACGATCAAATGGGGCGCACAACGGGCACGAATTATACGCACAGCGGCCAGCGCAGCATCGAATACGACGCGTTCGGGCGAACCTTTCGCATCACCGACGCGCGCGGCGAGACCGAGACTCTCAGCTACGACTCCATCGGCCGGGTGGCGAGTCGAGTATTCAGCGACGGGCGCGAGACTCAGTATCGCTACGACGAATATACGAACAGTAAGGGACGGCTCTCATCGGCGTGGACGACCGTCGACGGAGTGGAAACCTATCGCGTACGGTACGCCTATGATATTTACGGGCGCGAGAGTCAGAAGACAATCCGGCACGACGGGCAGGACTACAGCTTTCAGTCCACCTACGATCGCGCCGGACAGCCCGTAGAGTTGCGTTATCCCGACGGCAGAGTGGTGACGCAGAACTACGACGCGCGGGGCCGTCTGGCGGATATCAAGCTGGATAACAATCTTTTCGCGGAATACAACAATTACTCCGCGGGCGGCGAGCCGGGGGAAATCCGCTACAGCAACGGGGCGGAAGCCGATTACGATTATAATCTGTACGAACGATTGGAGTCCAGCACCCTGCGCGGGCGGGACGCGAACGCCCAGCTCACGACGCTTGTCGATCAGAGCTATACCTATAACGGTCTGCAATTGCTCAAGAAGATCGACGACTTAAACGGAGGCGCGGGGCGGCCCGAGAACGACATCACCTTTAATTTCGATAAACGCGGCTTCCTGACCCAGGCCAGCTCCGACGCATACGGCACGAAAAAGTACAGTTACGATAAGCAGGGCAATCTGACGAACAAAGGCGGGACGTCCCTGTCTTATACCGGCCACCGGCTGAAATCCGGCGGCGGCTGGTCGTACAAATATGATGCTTCCGGCAATCGAATCGAGAAAAAGCGAAGCGGAAAAACCTGGGCGTACAAATGGAGCGCGAAGGGTCTGCTTCTCGAGACGAAGCTGAACGGTCAGCTGAAAACCGAAAACGCGTACGATCCCTTCGGCGAACGCATCAAACGGATTGAATATCTGGACAGCGGCGTCCGAACAAGTCACTATCTCGGTGACCTGATGGAGATCGTCGACCATGGCGGCGGCGCGACGCAGTCGACGATTTATATTCTGGGCCCGAACGGCCGGATCGCATCGATTACCGGCTCCCCGTCCAGTGCATCGCTATTGGCCCCGCTGATGCTCGCCGGTCTGTTCGGAAACCAGAGCCTGTATCATTCCTGGAAGCGGATGACGCTCGGCCTGGAGTATCTGGCGAGCCTGCCCGGTTCGGAGCTTTATATTAAATATGCTCTTCTGGCGTTGTTCGCGCTCCTGATTCTCGGGCTGTATATCTATTTTCAGTTCCTGTATGAACGGCATGCGCGTCGGCCCGCATATCTCCGATACAATCGGCGCCTGGCTCCCGGTATTCCCGCGCTGATCATCGTGTTCTTCAGTTTCTCGGTAATGAACTGCCAGAACGATCGCCCTGGACAACTGGCGTCCCTCATCGATGGAATCGGCGACGTGACCGAGCTGGAGAACGGACTCCTGTACGCGCAACTCAGCGGGATGTCGGGGCCGGGCGCCGGCTATCCCGTCGCCGGCACGTACTTCTATCACCGCGACCGAACGAATTCCGTAGCGGTGGTGACGGACGCCCTCGGGCAGGAGGTTTCATATACGAGCTATTTGCCGTACGGCCAGATCCATCAGGCGAGCACCACGGGATCCGATATATCGCGATACAAATTCGCGGGGCAGGAGCTGGATTCTGCTTCGAATCTGATTTATTTTTCCAGTCGTTTTTACGATCCTGTCGTCGGGCGTTTTATCAGCGCCGATTCGTACGTAATGGGCGGGCCGGAAATGTATCCGGCGATTCTGAATCGTTATCAGTACGCCGGCAACAACCCGGTTACGTTTCAGGATCCGGATGGGCATTTCTTCGGCCTGCTGGCCTTTACGCTCATTGCGCTCGGAGTCGCGTACCTCAGCGGTTCGGCGGCCGGCGGTAGCTGGAATCCGCTCCACTGGGGCGCGAAAGGATGGGGGACGGCGCTGGTCACCGTTGCGGGATTCGCGCTGGGCTTCGGCATAGGTGCGGTGGCGACCAGTCTGGGATCCATGCTCGCTCTGGAAGCCATGCTGGGAGGAGCGCAGTCCGTCGCGATGGCTGCGATCCAGGGGAAGACCGGCGTCGATCTACTGCGAGCCGGTTTGATCGGTGCGGCCATCGGCTTCGCATCCGCGGGACTCGCCTCCGGAATCGCGGCCGCATACCGCGGATTGCGCGGCGCGGGTGGAGCGCTGGAATCGGCGGTGGCGGGGGAAGCCACGGAAGCAGAATCCACGGGCGTCGCCGCTCGCAGGAGCTCGGAATGTTTCGCCGCTGGAACGCTGGTGGAAACCGCGGAAGGCCTGCGGCCGATTGAATCGATACGGGTCGGCGATCGAGTTCTCTCGCGCAAATCCGACGCTTCGGGGGAGCGCGAATTTAAGGCGGTCACAAAGCTATTCATCACTCCCGACAACGAAATCGGCGAGCTCCAGTTGCGAAGCGCCGACGATGCGAAGGGTCAACAGCGCGAATCATTTCAGGTTACGCACGAGCATCCCTTTTACGTGCAAGACCGTGGCTGGCTGGAAGCCGGAAAACTGGAAGCGGGCGATGTCGTGATTGCGCACGGCGGATCGTTTGAAGTGGCGAGCGGCTGGCGGCGGACGGGAACCACGACCACGTACAATTTTGAAGTGGCTGAATTTCACACGTACTACGTGGGTGAGAGTCGGGTCTGGGTTCACAACGTCTGTGAAACGCGCGCCATGGCCAGGAAACGCAACGCGGAGACGGCTTTCGGTTTGAACGACACCGGCGGCCGGCGCATCCCCAATGAGGAGCTGCATGGACCTCCGCCGCGCCGGGGCCGTGCGCCGATCGGGAACGATGATCATCCCGTTGAATTGCACCATCGCAATCAGACGCCCGACGGGCCGCTGGACGAAATGACCCGCACGGATCATCGACTCGGAGAGAATTACAGTCGAAACCATCCCAATACCGGGCAGACGCCTTCGCTGATCGATCGCCAGGAATTCGCCGCCCAGCGAAAGACCTACTGGCAGGACGAATGGGACTCCGGACGCTTTCGCGGACTCAAGCGCAGCCGTTGAGCCCGATCGTCCCCGACCGAAATCGAATCGCGGTCGGGGACGAGCCGGGTTTCCGTTTGAAAGCGAGAGGGCCATCTGAAAGATGGGGACGTAATGGCGTTCGTAATTCAATTTCCGGAAGCGAGTCTGGGCGCTGACGTAGTGATCGACGACGATGATCGGGTTGTTTACGCCTATTTGCGAATAGACGATCGAATCGTCGGCGATGTGTGGCTGTACAATCGCGTGACGGCTCCCGCGGACGTGGACTGGGAGGACCGGGCGTCCGCTCCTTTCTTGAACCCGCGCGAGTTTACAAACGAGGCGGAAGGGCCTGGCTTCGATTCCGCCGATTTCCGCGTTCAATGGGAGAGCGATACGAACGGACAGCCGATCGCACGAATTTTCGCGAACGAAGAAATTCTTGGGATCCTTGCGAGTGGAAAGAAACCGGGCTGGAGCGCGTATGCGAGTCGTTCCGGACCGCTCGCGCTTTCATTGCGGGAATACAAATAAGCCGGCAAGCAAGCAAGTAAGCAAGTAAGATGGAGAACATCGAAAGCATCCTGAGTCGCAGGCCGGACCTTGCAGCCGGAGCAGTGATCACCCCGCGTCAGGCGCAAGAGCTGGCACGGTTGGGCGCACCCGACTGGCTGGTCGCGCTCTACAGCGCACACGGATTGGTCGGATCGGAAGTCGAGATCAGCCCGGAACATGATCCGACGGGCCTCGGGGTGGAAATGAAATTTCTCGATCCTGAATCGATTGCGCAGGAAGCCCTGGAACTCATGCCCGGAATAGCGGCCGGCCGTCGCGGATATTTTCCAATCGGCGAATGCATGGCCGGTTCCGGAGATCCCTATTTCTTGAAAACAGGTGCTACGGTGGAGCAGTCCCGGGTTGTGCGCATTCCTCACGAGTCGGTGAACGTGAATCAAGAGCTCAATGAAGAAGCCGTTGAGATCGTCAGCGAATCCCTGAATGAGTTCCTGAGCCTGCATGAACCCTCCTGAGTTGCAGAGCTACCCGCTCGCCCGGGGCGAGTCTCCCGGCGCGAGCGGGACTGATTCCGCCGCGAACGCGAACGAGAAGGTCCTGAAATTCAGGCGATTTGGTCCGGCGAATCCCACCCCTGGCAATTACTAAAATTTGTTTGATTTTTTGATGTCGTGTATTTATCTGGACCGATAGATAATCTCAACTATAGATCAAGAGACATTAACGCAGCATATATAAAACAGCGAATTCCATGTTTGAGAGGCAGGAGTGAATTCGTATGGTTATTAAAACCGAACTAAAAGTTGCGCTTGTAGACGACGAAGAGGGCTATCGGAAAAAGCTCATCCGGGCCTTTGAACGAAACGCCGCGTTCCGTATCGTTCACGAAGGCGGTTCCAGCACCGGGATTTGCGACGCGCTTGTAGCGTGCGCTCCGGACGTTTTGTTGCTCGACCAATCCCCTTCACGGGCCGACGGCCTGCGGGCTCTGCGAGAAATCCGCGCGAATCCCGACACCCGCGGCCAGACCGTCGCCGTGCTCAGCTCCGACGGGGACGCCAATCAAATCTTCGAGGCGATCGGCACCGGCCGCGCCGACGCTTTTATAACGAAGGACGAGTCGCCGGAGCGAATCGTTTCGTATGTGCGCTTGCTCAAAGAAAGCGGACGTTTGCTGCTGGCGGTGGGGCGCGGCGCCGATCGGGACAACGGCGAACAGCCGGATTTTCGCGGGGTGAAGGGGCTTACGAAAGGCCAGTTGAAGATCGCCGATATGCTGGACGAAGGTCTGAAGCCCGGGACGATCGCCGAACGCACGGGCGCTTCGATCGCGACCATCTACCGGCACATTCACAATATTAAAAACGCCATCGGCTTTCGGCAATACGACGGCGTGTTGTTATTCGACGCGTACTTGCGGCAGTACCTGAACCTGTGCCGCGGCGCCCGGAGCTGAGGCGCAGCGCCTCAGCCGGCCGAGAGCACTATGCGGGCCATCTCCCGGGCCCGCTTCGCCGCCTGCCGATCCGAGCGCACCTGAGCCGCGACGATTGCGCCGTCAATCAGCATGAGCATTTGCCCGGCGAGCGCTTTGCGCCGGGCCGCCGGCCGCTCGGACAGCAGCTCGTAAATCAATGAGCACAGGCGCTGCTTGTGCTCCGCGGCCAGGCGATGAATAGGATCGTCGGCCGCGCCGTACTCCGCGCTCGCGTTGATAAAATTGCAACCGAAGAAGTCGCCGCTCGCCAGCCAGGTCTGAAGCGCGTCAAAAATCGCGTCGAGGTGTCGTTCGTTCGGCCAGTCGGGATGCCGCCGCCGCGAACGCGCGATGCGGTCCTGGTAGCCGGCCCACAGATCCTCGTGCCGCCGTCGCAGCACTTCTAAGATGAGCTCCTCTTTCGAGGCAAAATATTTATAAAGCGTCGTCTTGCTGACTCCGGACGCGTCCATAATCGTATCGATTCCCGTCGCGTGATAACCCCGGGCATTGAAGAGTTCGTAGGCGGTCCGCAGAAGATGTTCCCGGCGGGGCTGCTCCCGCGCGGCGGTTTTCGAAGAGGCTCTCGATTTTTTCGGTGCCTTCGATCCCTGCGCCGCCCGCGGCGAATGCGCTCTCGTCTTTTTTCGAAGCATTCCGTATAAATTAGTTGCCATGAACAGATCTGTCCACTTTATTTTGGCTTGAGTGAACAGATCTGTACATATTGTTTATGCCTGAGAGGATAATATGAATGAAGCACAGGAGCGCGCGACCGCGGGAGTACACCATGTCGGGCTGACAGTCGTCGATTTACCGGAAGCGCTGGCTTTTTTCCAGGATGTATTGGGCTACGAAAAACTGGGCGAAAAGCCCGATTATCCGGCGGCCTTCGTCACCGACGGCGAAACCATGATCACGCTATGGCAGGTCCGGGATGTTGAGCACGGAGTCGCATTCGACCGTCATCGGAACCCCGGCTTGCATCATCTTGCGCTGCGCATTCCGAACCAGGCGGCGCTGGACTTGCTGTATGAACGTCTGAGTGCGACCCCGGGAGTCGTTATCGAATTCGCGCCGGAGCCCTGCAACGATCGGGGCGCGCGCCACATGATGTGTTTAATGCCGGGCGGCCCGCGCCTGGAATTTCGAGCGGATTGATCGCGTACGAAATGCGATCAGCGGTCGTTCTCGATCGTTCTGAGCCAGCGCAGAGTTTCCGTTTCTTCCGTATCCAGATCCTTCAAGCGGGCGCCGCTCTCCACCAGTATCTTTTCGTAGGTTTCGCGATTGGCCCCGTAGGTGGTGTCTTTGGCCAGTACGTATTCGGAAATTTCAATTCGGTCGCGCAGTGTTTTGCGCCGGGCCTGAAAATACTCCAGTACTTGCGATTCACTGAGGTTGCGATCGCGTTGTTCGATGCGTTTCTGAATCGCGTCCAGACGTTCCGCGGCTTTTCGCAAACGGGCATGCTCCTCCGGTTTTCGATAGCGCGGAATCAGAGAATTCGCCGGGAATTTGATCGCCATCTCGTGAAACGCTTCTATATACGAGTGAGACGCCGGCTCTCCGGTTACCGGATGCAGCGGCGGCACGGTCCCGGGCGGGGGAGCCCAGGGGGTGCAATCCAGTTCGGCTTCCGGGTCGTGGATGAAGCGGCGCTCAAGGGCGTCCTTGATTTTGAGACTACTGATTTCGCGCGGATGCGTCAGGGCCCGCCGGATTTCGGCCTCCGTCGGGATTCGGCCGTTGAGTTTTTGGATTTGGAATGACCTCGGGATGCCCATGCAGGCGAGCGTACGGCGCCGCTCCAGGAAGCTGACCGACCACATCCTCGTTTTAAGCTCTGGCGATCCCAGAAGAGTGAGCTTCAGACTTGACGACAGCTCCCCGTCCGTTTCCGGCAGGCGCGCCCGAACCTCGGTATAGCTGCCGGCTTCTTCGCAGATTCGCGGGGCTTGCGCGTCGTGCACATATTGGATCTGGTAATAGGCGGCCCCCCGCTTGATTTTTAGAGACTGTAGTTCTCTGGGTTTCAGAAAACGATCCCGGGGGTCTACGGACCGGTCGTGCTGCTCGCCGTCGATCGCAAGCACCAGGTCTCCGTAGCGCAGACCCATACAGTACATAACATGCTGATCCGGGATCACGCCGAGCGCTCCCGGAGGCACGCTGCTGCGTTCTCCCGGTTTGATGTACACGACGCGGTCCAGGTGTTTGCGTGAAACGGAGGCCGGCGGGCGCGCGCGCACCGAAATTGTTTCGGCATAGTCGACGACGACGCACGATCCCTGCGCGTCGTGCGTGTATTCGAATCGAATTCGGCGTTTGTTTCTTTCGATAGTGATCGAGCGGACCACAGAAAGTTCTGCGAATTCGGCGAATATTTCTTCGCTCACGATCGGCGTGTCGTTGATGGTGATAATTATATCTTTGAGCGTGAGTCCCATGCACGCCAGCGGATTCTCGGCCAGCATCAAATAGACCTGCATTCCGACGAACGCGCCCTGGCGGTAGATCGGTATGAGCAGAACCTTATCCGGTACCTCTGACGAAAGATCGGCGGGCTCTGGAATCCGGACCGCGCGAATCTCCGGTTCCTGGGAATACAGAGCGCCGGTGTAGCTCATGAAAATCAGGGTGATCGCCAGCCAGAATCTTAGAATTTGTTTCATCATCATTAGTTCGTCTCCGATTCGCGTGCTGCGCCGCTTGCTTCGCACGCGGTGCCGGTCTCAATCATCCGACGAACTCCCGTCGCTTTCGCGAATGATATGCCCCTGGCCCGGAGGCGATTTGAAAAACGAGTTTTCGTTTACGTCGGGACAGGCGGAGGCCGCCAGACGCAAGAAGGGGAACACCAGATCGTTTTGATCGGTGGAGCGAAACTGGTCGCAGGGCAACCGATTGAAGTCGTTTATGCAGCGATCCACGTCCGCCGTACGATAGTAACCGTTCGGGCGAAAGCCGCCGAACACGGACTGGCCGCTGACAAAACCGGGGATTACAAAAAAGAAGTCGAAGGGCAGCGGCGTTCCGCAGTCGATGAATTTGCTCCAGACGGCGTTCTGCAAGCGGGTGTTCGCTGCGCTGCCCTTGATCACGTCCGGCCCGTCGACGGCGCACGACAGGCCCAGCGCTATTGCCAGCGTCAGGCTCAATACTGCTTCGGGGATTTTCGGGCGGGAAGTGTGGAACATTGGGCAGGCTCTTATTCCTCGAGCAGCGGGATTGTCGCGACTGAAGTCTTGAGATTTGTTTATGATCGAATGCGAGCCCGCGGTCAAGGTGAAATCGTCTTGATTCGGGGTGAGGGTATGCCGCGCGAATCGGGCGTTACCCACCGGCGCATCGCACCCGCAGCGGACTTCGGCCGCGCAGATCCGAGCTTGCGAGGACTCCTGCCGGCCGTAGCCAGAGGAGCCCGCCCCGCGAAAATCAATCCAGGGACAGATCGCCTCCCAAATATTGTTTGCGCGCAAAGCTGCGCGGGCGTTTCTGAACGCGTTGTCATGTCCGATACCCAACAAAAGATTCTGGATACCGCGCAGGCGTTGCTGCAGCGCCGGGGATTCAACGGCTTCAGCTACGCCGATATCGCCGGGGCGGTCGGTATTAAGACCGCGACGATTCATTATTATTTTAAGTCCAAAGAGGATCTCGGGCTGGCGCTGGTGGATGATTATATTCGCCGCATTCAAGCCGGTCTACAGGCCGTCGACGAATCCGGGCCGGCGCCGGCCGACGCGCTCGCGGCTTACGCCGACGTCTTTCGCGGCGCTTTGCAAGACGATCGCCTGTGTCTGTGCGGAATGTTGAGCGCGGAAGCACTGAGTTTGCCGCCGCGATTGATCGGCGCGTTTCAGCCTTTCTTTGATATGAGCGTCGCCTGGTTGGTCGGACATCTCAATCGGGGGGCGGCGGACGGCAGTCTGAAATTCAAAGGATCGGCCGAGACTCGTGCGCGCTATTTCGTGGCGTTGCTTGAAGGGGCGATGCTTCTGCACGGGCCAGGGCATCCAGCGAATTCGAAAAATCTACAGGGCTTCGATCAACTGGTGGCGGCCTTCCTGGCGGATATCAGCGTATGAGTGAGCGTTTGATCCAGGTGGCGATCGTCGATGACGAAGACAGCTTTCGCAGCAGTCTCGCGAATGTCTTTGAGCGCAGCGGTGAGTTTCGCGTGGTTTACCAGAGTCCGTCGGCGATGGGTATATGCGAAGCCCTGGTCGTAAACCGTCCCGACATTTTATTGTTGGACGTGACTCTGCCTCAGATCGGCGGTCTCGACGCTCTGAAAATGATTCGCTCCACTCCGGCCACTGCGACTCAGACCGTCGCCATGCTTACGGTGCACGGTGACCTGGATAATGTTGCGGAAGCGATCGGCCCCGGCCGGGCGGACGCCTATATCACCAAAGACGAATCCCCAGGGCGAATCATATATTACGTGCGATCGCTCTTTGAAAACGGCGGTCCGATCCTTTCAGTCGGCCGCGGCGTGGAGCGCGACAACGGCGAGCAGCCCGATTTTCGCGGGATCAAGGGGCTATCATCGGGCCAGCTGCAGATCGCGGAGATGCTGGACCAGGGGCTGAAACCGAAAGAGATCGCGACCCGGACCGGTACGGCGGTCGCCACCGTCTACCGACATATTCATAATATCAAAGTGGCGATCGGCTTTCGCGATTACGACGGTGTGCTTCTATTCGAAGCGTATTTGCGCCACTACCTGCGCTCGTGTCGCTGAATCGAACGCCTCCGCGCCGGCTCCGCCGTCAATTCAGCGGCAGGCGTATAATGAAGCGCGTGTATTCGCCGTCCTGCGATTCGCAGCGCAGGCTTCCGCCGAAGGATTCGATGACGGCCCGGCAAAACGCCAGACCGAAACCGGTTCCGCCGGAATAGGTCGTACCAGGAACGAAGATCGAGTCCAGTAGTTCGGGAGCGATGCCGTGTCCGGTGTCGTAGTACACGATGCGCCCCATATCGCCGTCGATATCGACGGTGATGCGAACGCTCCCACTGCCTTTCGCATGAATCGCCCGCATTGCGTTGGCTGTGAGATTGTGAATTACGTTTTCGAAGAGCAGCGAGTCGCCGTCAAATTCGAAGTCCGGGTCGATGTCAATGTGAAAGAGCGAAGCCTGTTCCGCGCTCAACAATTCGTATTCGTGTAAAGCGCGGCGAATGCTCTCGCCCGCATAGATGCGGGTCTTCTGAGCGGAAACCGGATCCTGATAGCGGGCGTTTAGCAGAATGCGGTTTTGAACCGCCAGGCCGCGATTGCAGAGCCGGCGAATTTCCTGCATGGCGTTTGCGGTCCGTTTATCGAGTACTGGATCCTCCGGAAATTCGTGGGCGATCATTCGAATCGCCAGCAGGGGCGCTTTCAGTTCGTGGGCGCTGGCCCTCGTCCATTGCATGAGGGCTGCGTGGCCGGCCTGCTCAATGCGCTGCGCCGCGGTGCGCACGCCCCGATTGGCCGCGAAGCCGATCACAGTCAGCAATAAGATTTCCGGTTGCGCCTCCGCGAAGTGTTCCGCCCCGGCGATCGCCCGATAGACGAGCACCGGCGCGCAATAGACGCCTACGGCGAAAGGCAGAGTGATGCGCATGAAGGCGCAGGCGAGGAAGCCCTGGAACAGCCCGTTGTAGTACATGGTTCGCGGCGCGTAGCGTTCCAGATAGCCGAGCGAAGCTGCCAGTACAATGCAGGCTACAAGTAATGCGCTCGGAAAGACGCGCGAACTGAAATTCTGTCTGAAAATGTACGGTAAGAGCGCGCCCAGGGCGAAAACGAAGGCGCAGAAGCCGCGCACCAGAACGGGGATCCTGGCGGGCGCGTTGAGCAGGTGGAAATCGAAGGGCAGCAGTAAAAGGCTGAGCACGGCTCCGAGCAGCATAATCACAATCCAATAGTAGGCGACGCCGTCGTTCTGGCGATATTGGCGGAGGGTGCGTTGTAGATTCATTGAGGTCAGACCGGAGCGCGCCTGGATCAGGATTTCCGGGAGGCGCCGAAGCCAGGATTTCGGGAGAGCGGAATCTCCGAAAGGCACATAAAATCACGATTTTTTGAAACCCGTGTGCCTCTAGCCTATCTACTAATAGATAGATAATTGACTGGCCGGGATCTGAGATGGGAGCAACCATGGCGGAAGCGCGGCTGCAGGAGCAGGAACAAGATGAATTTAGAAAAAACAGGCGCGGCGCTGGTCGTTGGTGGATCGAGCGGAATGGGCTTTGAGGCGGCGAAGCTGCTGGCGAAAAACGGAAATCACGTTACGATCGTGGGGAAAAACCAGGACAAGCTCGGTCGCGCCCTCGACCAGTTGCAGGCCATAGGCTCGGCCGCCGCCATCCAGGCGGATCTACAAGATGACGCTGGAATCCAGAAGATCGCCGATTTCGTGCGGGATTCTCAGAATCCGATTCGTTATCTGGTGAACGCCGCGGGTTATTTCAGTCCGAAGCCCTTTCTCCAGCACAGTGACGACGATTACGAAATCTATATGGGCCTCAATCGCGCGATCTTTAAGATCAGTCAGGCGGTCGCGGAAAATATGAAACGCAACGGCGGCGGCAGCATCGTACATATCGGTTCGATGTGGGCCCGGCAGGCGATCAAGGCCACGCCGTCTTCGGCTTATTCGATGGCGAAGGCCGGGTTGCACGCGCTGACCCAGCATATGGCGATGGAGCTGGCGGACGACGGCATTCGCGTGAACGCGGTTTCGCCGGCGGTGGTGAAGACGCCGATCTATGAATCGTTTATCCAGCCGGACGAAGTCGATGCGGCTCTGGAAGGTTTCAACGGCTTTCATCCCATCGGTCGGGTGGGCACGGCGCAGGACGTGGCGAATTCGATCGTCTTTTTACTCTCGCAGGATGCGGCGTGGGTGACCGGGGCGATCTGGGATGTCGACGGGGGAGTGATCGCCGGTCGCAATTGATCGACGAAACAATCGCCGGCCGGTAAAGGCCGGCACCCGATCGTTGGATATAGACGCGTCGTTCGCCGCCGGAAATCTAATTCGCGACGGACGGCGCTTCGCATTTGAAGCGATGCAGGATAGTATAATATGTTGAATTTAGATTTCGCTGAAAGAGTTGTTATTGAAACCGCGCAGCAGGAGTGGCTGGCGAGCCCGGCTCCGGGCGTGTGGCGCAAAGCTCTGGCGCGCGAAGAGGCCGAGCGCGGTCATGCCACCAGCATCGTGCGCTACGAACCCGGTTCGAAATTTGAGCGCCACGAACATCCCCTCGGCGAAGAAATCTTCGTACTCGAAGGCGTTTTCTCCGACGAATTCGGCGACGCGGGTCCCGGTTCCTATTTGCGAAACCCGCCGGGGAGCGGGCATGCCCCCTACAGCGAAACCGGTTGCGTGTTGTTCGTAAAGCTGCATCAGTTTTCGCCGCGCGATACGGCTCAGGTGCGAATCGATACGAATCGCGAGCCATGGCTGCCGGGCTACGGCGGACTACAGGTGATGCCGCTGCATCAATTCGAGAACGAAAGCGTCGCGCTGGTCAAATGGCCGGCGGGCGAAGTCTTTCAGCCGCATCGCCATTTCGGCGGAGAAGAGATTTTCGTACTGTCCGGCGAATTCAAAGACGAACACGGCAGCTATCCCCGGCACACCTGGCTGCGCAGCCCGCATATGAGCGCGCATCACCCCTTCGTCGAAGAACCGACGGTGATCTGGGTTAAGACCGGGCATCTCGCAGGCTGAGTGCTGCGCCCGGGCGCCGCGCGTTTCGCAGCGCGGGGCCCCTTTCCCGGCAGCAGCGGCCGAAAAGGGCTTGCATTTATTTAGCATGCTAAGTAAATGGCCAACAGGAGCGGGCGGTGTTTGAATTACAGGATCTTCCGTCGATGGCGACCATTCGCAGCTTCGGGAAGCGATTCCCGGATCTGAATCCCACGGCCCTGGAAGCTTGGATTCAGCTGCTGCACACTGCGGGGCTGGTCGAGCAACGCTTCGAGGCCTACATCGGAGAATACGAGCTTTCCCAGCGCGCGTTTTTCGTGCTGATTCTACTCGGGCGCAATCCGGCGGGGCTTTCGCTCTCCGAGCTTGCGGACGGCACCGGCGTCTCGAATGCCACAATGTCCGGGGTGGCCGATCGGCTCGAGAAGCGAGGGCTGGTCGAGCGGGTCGTCGCGGAAGATGATCGCCGGAGTCAGCGAGTTACGCTTTCGAAGTCGGGCGGCGATCTGTTAAAACGGCTGCTGCCCGGGCACTATCGCACGATTAATACCGCCCTGCGTGGCTTGAGCCTGACGGAAAAGCGCACGCTGATCGGGCTCTTGAATAAAATCAAAACGAAGATGGACTGAGCGTAGACGCCAGAAGGGGGCCCCGGTGATGGGTATAATATTTAGCATACTAAGTAATCTGGGAAGCAGGCTCGCGCCGTCGATCGCCTGTACGACGCTGACTTCGACGATCTGGTGCGCTTGAATTATTTTCTCACGGATATGAGTGGGCTGCCCGTTCTGCGAGAAGTCAGAGATCGTTACGTAAACGTCGCGCGGCCCCCGGCGAGCGCCGCGGTCGGGGTCGCAGCTTTGTTTCATCCCGGGGTGATGATTGAAATCCAGGCGGTGGCCGTGGTGCCCTGATACGGTCGTCGCGACCGCAGGCGGTATTGAACGAGCGAAAGAACGAAAGAACGATTAAGGAGTACAGACTATGCAAACAATAGACAAAATCGAATTAGGAGCCGGCGGTCCGCGCGTTTCGAAACAGGGTTTCGGCTGCATGGGGCTTTCCGAGTTTTATACGTCAGGGGAGGGCCGTCCGGATGAAGCCGGCGGCGTAGCTTTGATTCATCGTGCATTAGAGCTTGGTGTGAATTTTCTGGATACGGCCGATATGTACGGGCCGCATATTAACGAAGAACTGGTCGGTCGAGCAATCCGGGAGTATCGAAGCGCGGGCGGGGGCCGCGAGGACATCGTGCTGGCGACGAAATTCGGTATCGTTCGCGCGGCGGACGGTTCGTACGCGAAGATCAGCGGCCGGCCGGAGTATATCAAATCTGCGTGCGAAGCCAGTCTGAAGCGCCTGGGCGTGGATTATATCGATTTGTATTACCAGCATCGCGTCGATCCCGAAGTGCCCATTCAGGAAACCGTGGGGGCGCTGGCGGAGCTGGTTGCGGCGGGCAAGATTCGTTTTATCGGGCTCTCCGAAGCAGCTCCGGACACGCTTCGCAAAGCGGTGGCGACGCATCCCATCGCCGCGCTCCAGACGGAGTATTCCCTGTGGTCCCGCGATCCCGAAGACGAGCTGCTGGGGCTCTGCCGTGAACTCGGGGTGGGTTTCGTCGCCTACAGTCCGCTCGGGCGCGGCTTTCTCTCGGGCAGGTTTCGTTCTCTGGAGGATCTGGCCCCGGACGACTGGCGCCGACAGTCCCCCCGCTTTCAGGGCGAAAATTTCGCGAAGAATCTGGCCCTTCTGGATCGCATTGTGGCGCTGGCGAACGAGCGGGGCTGCACGCCGGGGCAGCTTGCTCTCGCGTGGCTGATGGCGCAGGACGGAGTCGTGCCGATTCCCGGCACGACCAACCCGACGCGGCTTGCAGAAAACGTCGCCGCATGCGATATCGTCTTCAGCGCGGAGGAGCTGGCATCGATTGAAGCCGTTGCGCCCCGCGGAGCGGCCGCGGGGGAACGTTATCACAGAGCGGGCATGCGTTTGTTGAATGGTTGAGGCGATCGCAGCGAATCAGGTCCCGTCAAAATCCCAGGCGCTCATATTATCGCGTAAGTGTTCCAGCGAAGTTGTGCCTGGAATCACGATCATATTCGGCGAACGATTCAGCAGCCAGGCCAGCGCTTCGCGGGCGGGCAGCGCGGCGCCGGGGCGCATGGGATGCGCGCCCAGCGGGCCGTACGGAATAAAGGCGATGCCGCGCTCGTTCGTATAATCGACCAGCGCGTCCTGGTCGCGTTCGGACTGATTGTATCGATTTTGCACGGAGGCGATCGGCGCCACGGCGAGTGCGGCGTCGAGTTCCTCGCGCGTCACATTGGACAGGCCGATCAGGCGCAGTTTGCCGGCGTCGACAGCCTGTTGCAGTGCGCCGACCGACTCGGTCAATGGGATATTCGGATCGACCCGGTGCAGTTGAAACAGGTCGAGCCTTTCCAGCTTTAGATTCACCAGCGCGTCGTCGATTTGCTTCGCGAGAGTCGCGGGCGACCCGTCCACCACGATGCGTCCCGCCTCGGGTTTGTCCACTCCGCCTTTTGTCGCGACGACCACGTCTTCAGCGTACGGATGCAGCGCTTCGCAGATGATCTTATCCGCCCATTCGGGACCGTAAGCCCGCGCGGAATCGAAAAAGTTGACACCCAATCGCACGGCTTCGCGCAGGAGTGCGACGCCTTCAGCCCACTTCGGATACGGCCCGAAATTTCCGGGCAGACCGGTGAGCCGCATCGCACCGTACCCGAGACGGTGTACGGGTAGCTCGCCGCCGAGTAAAAAAACTTTGTGCGTTAAGGGGGGCATCGCGTTTCCTCTGTCCAGGCCTGCTCGTCGCCGAACTACATCTTCCGCATAATCGAATCGGCGAGCGACGGCCACAAACGATTTACATAATAGAGCAACTTTGACTTGCCGATGAACATATCGTTGCGATTGCGTTTCCAGCCCCGCCAGAATTCGTCCGCCAGCTGCTCGGGTGAAATCTTTCCGGAGCCGCGGCCGGCGGTCATAGCAGTATCGACCAGCGGGGCGAGCACTTCAAATACGCGCACGCCGTGCGATTCGAGTTGGTAACGCAGGGCCTTCGTAAAGCTGCGCAGGCCGGCTTTGGAAGCGCAATAGGTCGGGGCGCTCGCTTTGGGAGCGAGGGCCAGGCCGGAAGTTATATTGACGATTGCGGCGCCCGCGTTCGCGCGCCCGGCGAATTCGCGCAGCTGCGGCAAAAAGGCGTGGCTCAATAAAACCGGCGCCGTCAGATTAATGCGCAGCTCTGATTCGATTTTCGCGGCGAAATCGTCGCCGGCCAGTTCGGTGATGTCGTACATGTGCTGGATCCCCGCGTTGTTGACCAACACATTCACGTCGGGGAAGCTTGCGACCAGGCGCTGGATCGTTTCGCGATCTCCCACGTCGCCGGCAAAGATTCGCACGGTCGGCGGCGGGGCGCCGCCTGGATCTTTTGTCTCGCCCGCCGGCGATTCCGGGCGTTGGTTTGCGGCTCCGCTGCCGGTTTCCAGAGCGGCCCGGGCCGCCTTGAGTTTGTTCTCGTCGCGGCCCGTAAGCACGACGTGATTGCCCGCCGCGAAAAATTTGTGGGCCAGGGCCAGGCCGATGCCTGACCCTCCGCCCGTAATTAAGACTGTCATTTGATTCGTTTTCATTCCGTATATCCTCCGTTAAAATAGATACTGCAGCCGGATCGGCACGCGCAGTTGTTCCAGTGATTGGGGATCCAACCGTAACGCGGCTTCTTCGAAGCGCGGCAATCGCCAGCCGATGCGGGCGCCCCGGGAGTAGCCGATGCCCATATCGGGCAAGAAACCGAAGCGCTTGCGAATGACGCCGTCGCCGTTTTCGTCATCGTGCACGATTTTAACGGCGATGTCGCCCGAGAGCTCGGTCTTGACGCTGGTTCGCAAGGTCGCGCCCGCCTTCGCGCTCATGTGTCCGTTTGCGACCGGGACGGCGCAGCTCGCCTGTTGGAGCGAAGCCGCATGAATCTTCGGAAAACCGTCCCGGCCAAAGAGATAGACCAGCAGTCGTCCGCCGCGCTCGGCCGCGACGCCCTGGATTTCAAGCTGCAGTTCCACGAGCGGCCTCCGTCTGCTTCGGATGGTCGCCGTTCGACCGGGGTTCCTGCGCGCGCAAGCGTTTGTACAGGTACCAGCCCAACCAGGCGAGCGCGGGCATTCCCATGCCGACCAGCAGAGCCGGCCAGGGTTTTTCGAAGCTGCTTTCCGAGCCGGCCCAGGCCGCCAGAAATACGAAAGGGATATTGCCAGCGGCGAAGAGCGCGAAAAACGAAACGGCGCGCATGCCCGACATTCCGGCGATGCACGAAAGCACTTCCGGCAGCATCGGTAACGAGCGTGACAGCAGGAGCGCCAGGCCGCCGGCTGATGCAAACCAGGCTTTGAGTCGCGCGCCTTCCTCCGGCGAAACGATCGCGTGGAAGAAGCGCTCGCCGCCCAGGCGGCTGCCGAAAAAGCAGATCGCGCCGGCGAACATGACTCCACCGGATGCCGCGAAGCCGCCGGCGACCGGTCCGAGGAAATAACCGGCCAGAATGATCGTCGTGATGGTTGGAACCGCCAGTACGCTGTCGACCGCCAGTACCGCGACGACGACCGCGGCGAGCCACACAGTCGCGTTCGGCGAAGACCGCAGCGCGCTTAAGGTCGCGTTTACGGATTCGGCCGTGATCCAGCCGAAGACGAGATTCAATGCGAACGAAGTCGAAAAGACCGCGATCAGAATTGCAAACAGTTTGATGATGCCTTTCATGTCGACCTCACAGATACTGCAGTCGGATACGCTGCAGTTGCTTCGCATCTTCGCGGCGAAAGCGGGCCCGGTCGAATTTCGGCGGACCGAAGTTCAACACGGCGCCGTTTGAAAAGCCAAGGCCTTCGGCGGGAATACCGATAAAATTTTTGGTGACTCGACCGTCGCGATCCTGGTCGTGCAGGACTTTGATGGCGAATTCCCGGCCGTCGGGGGTCAGCGGCACTGCAATGCGCAGCGTCGCGGAAGTCGCGGGGAGCTTGCGTACGCTCAGCGCCCGGTCGTGCTGGACGGGAAAGCCGTCGCGACGAAAGAGCATGACGAGCAGCTCGCCGCCGCGTTCGGTCCGTACGCCTTCAATGACGACTTGAACGCTATCTGCGTCGGCGCCGGCTTCGCTGTCGGCTCCGTTTAGCGTGGAATGCGCGCCGGCCAGCCACAGGGTCGCCAGCAGGAGCGCCGCGCTTTTGAACAGGGAAATGGGTTTCATGGGGTTTCTCCAGTTTTGATGGAGAAAGCATAGCGCGGCGATGGGGCCGGGGAATTAACCCGGGTTAAGATCCGGAATTTTTCTTGCGATGCCCGGAGCGTTGCTCCAGCCTCTCCGGTCTATGGGAGCGCAGCCGAATTCAGAGGCGGATCGCCTGCGCGCCCAGATGCGGCTGGCCCTGCTCGAGTACGATGCGAACGCCGGCTTTACGGACGACGCCTGGAACGCAGCCGCCGGCGCCTTTCAGCTCAAAGCCTTCGCGAAAGGCGAGTTACTCGTGCGGGCCGGGGAAGCCGCCCGGTACATATATTTTATTGGCAGCGGGCTTGTACGCCTGTACTACGAAACCGAATCCGGGAAACAATTTAACAAGTCTTTCGCCTGGGAGAATATGTTCGTCGCCGGCTCGCTGAATCCTGGTCCGAAGATTGATGCGGGTTCCCGGCCCAACGGAGAGGCCCGGGAAAACGAATACGGAGTCGAGGCGCTGGAACCGGCTCTGGCGCTCGCCGTGAATCTGAAGGATTTCGGACGGCTGCTTGCAGGCGACACCCGGTGGCGTAGATTCCAGGAAGCGTACATTCGCTGGCTGGCCGACCGCAAGGCGCGTCGCGAACGCCAATTACTATTGGAATCCGCGGAAGAACGCTACCGCGGTTTCCTCAAAGATTTTCCAGACGCCGTCGTACGAATTCCGCAGTATCATATCGCCTTATATCTGGGCATCACCGACGTGGCCCTTTCGCGGATCAAAAAACGCGCGGGGATATAGCCTTTAACGCGGAACTCATGGATTTCGCCGCCTTTGTTCAGATTATGAAACCAGCAGTCGGAGTCCTGCATATTGTGACACAATGCGCGTGATTTCCCCGGACGATAAAGCGCGCGTCGCCCCTCCGGCTTGACTTTCGCCCGGTCGCGTTGTACGCCCGGCGAATGAACGGCGATATATCGCGCGATAGCCATGATTCCTCTAAAGCTTATACCAGTGTACGTTTGCAACAGGGGCGCCCGCAGCTCGATTCGGACTGGAACGAGCAGGCCGATATCGTCAATCGAGAAATCCGCGAGCGCATGTTCGACGCGGCCGGCGACGGGGCGCCCGCGGGCGCGCACGAAAACGGTTATCGCATTAGCGTAAACGGCGACGGAAGCGCTCTGCGTATCGGAGCGGGGCGTTATTATATCTCCGGAATCGCGGCGCAGAATCCCGTCGAACATTCCATCGACGCGCAGCCGCATTTCCCCGGTTATCGTCCGCCGGATCCGAATTCGATCGACGACGCGGGCGTGTATCTCGCGTATCTGGAGCTTCGCGAACGCGCGATTTCGTATCTGGAAGACGGGAGTCTGCGCGAGGCGGCGCTGGGCGGGCCTGATACGGCCCTGCGCATGCAAACAATCGCGCAGGTGAAATTACTGCGTCTGGACGACGCTCCGGAAGATCTGGATGCCGCCAGCGAGCCGACGGCCTGGTTGAATCTGCGGGATCGTACGTCCGGCGGTCTGCTGGCGGAAGTCGCGGGAGGACGGGACGGTCCGGGCTATCGTCTACCAGAAAACTTCTTGTATCGCGTTGAGATTCACGACGGCGGGCCGGCGAGCGCGGCTACATTCAAGTGGTCGCGCAATAACGCGGCCTTCGCCGCCCCCTGGCTGGACGCGAGCGGCGCGCAGCTCATCATTCGCAATATCGCGCGGGACGCGGGTTCCGGTTTCGCGCCGGGCCGCTGGGTCGAGTTGATCGACGAGGGGCGCGAGTTGCGCGGGGAAGCGGGCACGCTCGTGCGAATCGCGCAGGTCGACGGCGAAATCGTCGAGGTCGATCCGGCGACGGCGAGCGGTTCGTACGATCCCGCCGATTTTTCGGAAGGTCGCCGCCTCCTGCGGGTTTGGGATATGCCCGGCGGCGGTCCGGGCGCCTTGCCGACGCTCGCATCTCCACAGGCCTTAGAGGGCGGCCTTGAGCTGAGCTTCGGGACGGCCGGCCCCGAAGGTGAAAATCAGAACGAATATCGCACCGGAGACTACTGGCTGATTCCCGCGCGCGCCGTGACCGGCGACATCGAGTGGCCGCGTGATGAGAACGGAGCCCCGCGATTCGCACGGCCGCACGGCGCGCCGCGCAGACTGAGCCGGCTGGCTTTCGTGGAACTCGCGGGCGGCGTCTGGCGCGTAATCGCCGACGCCCGGGTGCGTTTTCCAACGCTCGCCGATATTGCGCGTTCGGATAATTTGATCGAGAACAAGCTGAATCGCTTCGGCGATACCATGACCGGGACCCTGAATCTTGAGGCGGACCTGAACGTCCAGCTGGACGCGCGTATGCAGCAAAACCTCAGTGTCGCGCAAAACCTGACCGTGAAGGGCGACTTCTTCGTCGAGGGCGACGTGATCGCGCGTGATACGCAGCACCAACCCGGCGACGTAAGGCTGGGCGATCAGGATGAAGACACTGTTACGATTCACGGCCGTCTGCGCTCTGAACACAGCTCGGGACGTCTCGAAATCGAAGACGGCGCCCAAATCGCCGGCGATCTTACAGTGAGCGGTTCGATCGCGGGCGGGGCCGTCGGGTTTCAGGGCGACGCGTCGATCAGCGGCGACGCATCAATCGGCGGTGCGACCGACATCGGCGGCGATCTCGCCGTTACGGGGAATCTGGCGCTGGGACCGGAAGCGCAGGCGAACGAGAATGCTGGCGGCGCCTTTCGCCTGGATGTAGACGGCGACGTGCGCGCCGAACGATTCATCGGCGACGGTTCGATGCTGACGAACGTGGGCAACGCGCGCAGCTATTACGCGCTGCTGCCCGAATACATCTATCCCACAAACCAGCCCGCGAAACACGGATTAAGCGACGATCTCGGTCGCCGTTTGTTTTATACGACGATTGTGAATCGGGCGCCGATGGTGAGCCCGGCGCTCGGCATGTTTCTCGGTCGCCGCCGCATTCTCTTTGATGATTTCGTGCTCGCTCCGGAAGAACGCGGACCCAACGGCGAACGCGTTTATAAAATCGAGGGCCGCGACGATTTACGATTACTGGGCGACGTGCCCGCGATTTCGAACGATCTGCACGGAAATCGTTTGATATTGCGCGAAGGCGAAGGTCACGTTCTGGAATACACGGGGTACTTCAACGCGGTGCAGCCGCTGTATCGCGCTTCGTCGGAATATTACGGTCTGCGGGCCCGTATCGACGGCGGTCCGGAAGAGCGCATCGCCGCGACCGCCAGGGTCGAGTCGCCGAATTCAGGCCGCTTTTACGACGCGATCAGTCTGGGACCGGACCGTTTCGAAAGCGGCGGTCCGCCGGGCGTGCACACGATTCGCATTGCGCCGGACAACGACTGGGACGCCTACGGTCTGGAATTGATCGCGACGCGCACGGATACCACTGTCGTAGATGACGCGCCGGTCGATCAGACGAATCGCATCGACGTTCCCGCGCAGCAGCTTTTGCTGAACGGCGAGACCACCCCGCTGCCGGCGCAAACCCACGATTTTCGCATCGATCCCTGGGCGAACGGCTACGGCCTGCGCGACGACGATTCGGGTTATTACGACGAGGGACTCGACGCCTGGGAAGATTATATCCCGCTCGCGCTCGCGCTGGCGGATCATACCAGCCCGCAGGTATTCGAGCCGCCGCTGAATATTCACGATCACGTCTTGAATACGGCGACGGGAGTCGTATATCGCGTGCGTTTTTTCAAGAATCTGGTGAGCGGGGAACACCAGGCGGTGAGTCCCGACAGAATTGTGTGGGACGAGGTCTGCACGATCGGTCGCACGGTCGGCGACATTGAAGCGCGAACGGATTTGGTTCCGAACGAGATCGTCTATTCACAGGCGCAGAGTCGGGTCTATAAAGTGCTCGCAACCGAAGACGGCTCGTTCGCGACGACTCGTTTCAATCGCCGCCGGCCTTTAAACGGAGCGCGGGTCGTCTGGTTTTCGGATGCCGATGCGCGGGACGAAGCGGGCAACGCGCGGCTGGCGAGCGCGACGGCCTGGTTGCCGCCCCGGGGGAGCGCGCTGGGGGAGCTGGCCGGGTTGCGGGTTCGCGGGGGATCGCAAATCGAAGCCTTTCAGATTGACGGCGTCCGGTACGTGGTCGTGGCCCATTATCACGCCGCCGGTAGTTACAATCAGAATTCGCCGCTCTTTCGCTGGGATGATGGGCGCCTGGTTGAGATTCAAAGCTTCCCCACGAACGGCGCCTATTCCTGGAAACACTTCGAGATCGCGGGCGACCACTATCTGTTCGTCGCCAACTATCACAACAATTCCACCCACAATCTCAATTCGTATATCTATAAATGGGACGGCGCGCAGTTTGATCCCACGCCTTTCCAGCAGCTCAGTACCAACGGGGCGATCGACTGCGATTTTTTTACAATCGACGGCGAGCATTATCTGGCGATTGCGAATCATCATAATGGATCGACCGGGCATATTAGCTCCCGTATCTACAAATGGGACGGCGGGCAGTTCAATCCGTCCGTGTTTCAGAATATCTCAACGCACTGGGCCCGCGAATTGGCCTATTTTGAAATCGCAGGCGAGCATTTTCTGGCGGTTACGAACGCGCACAACGGCTCGAATCATAATACGACTTCATATATCTACAGGTGGAATGGAGCGCATTTCGACGCCGGCGATTCCTGGAGCTTCCCGACCTACCACGGGTGGGGCGCGCACGGTTTCGAAATCGACGGCCGACACTTCGTCGGTATTTCCAACTATCAACACAACGGAAATTATAACACTCCTTCGCGAATCTACGAGTGGAACGGGACGGACTTCGTTTTGTTCCAGGAAGTCGTTGTGACCGGCGGCAATCACTGGGAAGATTTTACGATCGACGGCGAACGCTTTCTCTTGCTGTCGGGCTGGCATAACGGCTCGACGCATTTCGTCGCGACCCAGATCTTTCGCTGGACCGGCGAACGTTTCGCCGAATTTCAATCGTTTGCGACGCTCAGCGGTCACGGCGCAGCAGTCTTCGAAGTCTACGGCGAAACGTATCTCGCGCTCCCCGCGTATCACAACAATCATCGCAGTTCGCACGACAATGTGTGCCCGATCTATCGCTGGAACGGCGAACGATTCCTGCCCTACGAGATTCGTCGCGGGCGGGACGAACGCGCCCTGGGGCAGTCGCGGCCCTTGCTGGACGCTGGCGTTCCAGATTACAGCGGGAGCGAACGTGCGGAGTTTTTACACGCCTGGGAATTCGGCAACGGCGACAAAAACGCCGCGGCGACGGTCTTCGGCGGCTTCGATACTATTCGCAGCAAGAGCAACCGTGCCTTTACGCTCGACGACGGCGCGACCGCGCTCTGGGGCCGGAACGTGCGGCAGTCGGAGTTTCAGGTGCCGGCTGTGCGAGTGGAGGGCACGGGAGATAAGGACGGCAGCCTGCGCCTCGCATTTTTCGGGACCGGCCTGCGGGTGAAGCTGCGCGAAGATCGCACGCTGTACGGACTGGGCGGCCGCAACGCCGACGGCTGGTTCGCGGTCGCGAGCGATTTAAGTTACGGTATGCACGTCGTCGAATTCAGCCGGACGCATAATGCGGATACCGCGACCACGGAAACCCTGATCGTTCTCGACGGCGTCGAACTGGCTCGCGATCAGACCAGCCTGCACTTTGAAGCTTTCGAAGTGATGCAGCCGCGCCGGGCTCGCCTGCCGCAGAACGCGGTCGTGCTCGGCGAATACACGCTGTCCGCGGATCCCGTGCAGCAAACCGAAAGCGGTCCGACTGTGCAGTGCGTGGGTAGCCGCCGGCAACACGCGACCCGTGACTTTTTATTCGATGAAATTCCCCCCGCTTCCGGAGGCCCGGGCACGATCTGGAACTATGTAGAGGCTCCGCAGCCGGACGACGTGGGCGGAATCATTCTGCAGGCGGGCAACGCCGAAAAATCGGTGAGCTACCAGTTGCCGTTTTACGGCGAAGGTTTCGTTTTGCGCTTTCGCGATGACGTCGATCTGGCCGACTTTACGATTCGGGTGAACGGGGATCCGAATCTCTTAACGTATACGACCAGCGCGACCTCCGGTTCGCTAAACCCCGCCACGGGTTTGTTTACCCCCGGTCGCGACGGCGATCTGGCCAGCAGTGTGGCGGTCTTCGGTCTGCCTTTCGGAGAGCACACGCTGGAAGTCGTCGCGACGACCGCCGTGAATAGCTATCTGTACATCAGCGCCGTCGACATATTCGCGCCGATGCATCGAGCCCGCCACTATCAGAAACATGAAACGCCCTATCTGTCGGAATTCATCGGCGGCGGAACGGGCCTCGCGAATGAATCCCTGCAGGTCTTTGATCGGGAGGCGTTTCGCGCTGTGCCGCTGGACCGCTTGATTGCCCGGGATCGCGCGCAGCGCCCGCGGGTGTGGAGCGTGGTTTCGAAGAGCAATGGATATGCAGTGGGGAACAACAACGTCTGGGTGTGCGACCGGGTGCGTGGCGGAGCGGGAGTTAAAACGGGAAATGTGATTCACTTTGGTATGAAGGGCGTAGTGTATGGCAGCCAGTACGGCGGTTGGTACATAAAAGAAACGGGGACTTATCTGGCGACGATGCTCTTTATTGGGAACAACAATAGCTCGCTTTTTTATCTCATCAACGAAGAGTATGTTTATTATGCCTACTCGAATTATTCGTCTCATCACGCCGATTCAACGCCGACTTTAACACTGCATTTGCGCGAAGGCGACGTGTTGCACATTCGTATCAACTACGGCGGGGCGCACTATGGATTCCACCATAACCAGTTCTCTTTAATCAAAATCGACTGAGCGCGATTCGCGAGGATAATCAAAATGTACGCGGCGATACAGGACGGGCGTTTCTTAATCTGCGACGAAAGCGAGGTCGCCTGCGAGGCTTTCGCCCGGGGCTGCGCGTCAGTCGATGAATATCGCGACTGGCTGGAAGCGCTGCCGACGGATCGCTGGGGGCGTCCGCGGATTCCGGAAGCCCCGTATCGAATGATTGAACTGGACGGCGCTTTGCGTGAACGTTATGATGAACTGCGTGGTGACGGTTATGAAACCAGGGAGATCCTTTATCGGGATGTGGATGACGTCAGTGAAGTCGGGGAAGCCGGCGCTCCTGACGACCCGGGAGAGGCGGCAAATATTGCCACGGATTTCACTGATGGCACGGATGATGCCGGGCCTCTGGCGCCAATCGAAACGAATGTATTGATCGGCGACGACGAAGCGCGCGCGGCTCGCACGGAACCGGACGCCTGGCGTGAAATTCGTGCGCAACGCGATCAACTGCTGCTCGAAAGCGATAAATACATGATTCCGGATTTCCCGATCGAAGCCGCCGAGCGCGAAGCCTGGCGCAAATATCGCGCGGCCCTGCGGGATATCACGAAGGCGGCGCGGCGGCCGGATCGCGTGCGCTGGCCTGTGCGACCGTAAGGATTGCAGCGACACGTCGACGGCCGGGCCCGCAGCAGGCACGAAGTGCCTGCGAGCTCTGCCTTCGGCAGAGGCGAGCATTCATAACCCGACGCCCATTCCGCACCTCAGAGTGACCGTAACATGAAGAGACCGGCCTGCGTCCGCCCATGGCCGCTGGATTGTAGCCAGGAAATTTCTTCTTGCCCGGTTGCGGGCTCCTGAGCATATCCGTATCCCACGCTATTCTCAGGAGCCGCGCATGCACGCCAACGCCGAAACGATCACGAAGTTTTACACCGCTTTTCAGAAGCTCGACTGGGAGACCATGCAGAGCTGCTATCACGAGAATATCGTGTTCAACGATCCGGTGTTTCGCGATTTGCAGGGCTGGAAGGCCGGCGCGATGTGGCGTATGCTCTGCGAACGCGCGCAGGATTTTTCGCTCGAATTCCGCGACGTACAGGCGGACGATACGAGCGGCAGCGCCTACTGGGAGCCGACCTATACATTCGGTAAGACCGGCAATACAATCGTGAATAAGATCGACGCGCGCTTTGAATTTCAAGACGGCAAGATCGTCAAACACACGGACTATTTTAACATGTATCGCTGGGCGCGCATGGCGTTGGGCGTTCCCGGGATCTTTACGGGCTGGCTGCCGCCGGTGCAAAAGAAGATCCGCGACGAAGCCAATGGCGGTCTTGAGATGTTCATTAAGCGCAAGCGGTTGGCGCCGAAATAAAGCCCGGCCGTACCCGCCCCTTTGTCGGTGGATCTTTTATTTTCTGGCGGTGGGCTGGAATACCGGGCGCCGACCGATCCGGGAGTCGGACCCCGGATTAGGTTACGCTCGAATTACGACGCTTTGATTTTCGCGCGAATCAGGATTCGCATTGAGACATAATTTTTCTTGTTGTTTCGCGCGGCTGTGCACGGCTGCGCCTCGTTATGCAACGAGAATTATCGCGGCACTCGCCGCCTAAGCTAAATGGATATCGCGGGGCCGCGCTTCATCTGTTCGTAATCTGCGCGGCATGGATTGTCATCTGGTCGCCATGCGATCTCGCGTCTGAAGGCCCGGGCCTGGCGCTGGGCGCGATCGCTTCGCGTCCGGGTAACGATCGCGTGCTCGAATCGATTCGTGAGCGCGGTAGAGCCATCTATAAGAACTACGCGGGAGTGCGATCGATTCGGCATTCCGCGATTCGCGTGTACGACGGCGGTTCCGGTGATTTATTGGAGCGAGTCGAGATTTCGGCGAATCGTATGGATTATTACGATGCGCCTCCGGAGGCCCGCATCACAGCGTACGTGCTGGACGGAAACGCGCTTTCGCCCGATGCCTTTGAAAATCAAGAGCTGGATCCGCCGTATCCCGTTTTCGACGAGCGGGGCGCGGAACGGTACCGAACGAGTATTGTGGGGGCGGCTGAGATCGACGGAGTCGACTGCTGGCGTTTGCGAGTCGAACCGAGGCGCAACGGCCGCCGGTATTTTCGCGGCGATATGTACTTCGCGAAGCGCAATCTCGCGCTGCGTTTTATTGCGGGAACTTTCGCCCGCTTGCAATTTGGTTTGCGCGAATTTTATTTTGAGTTTTCGTTTTCGGGGCGCGGCCCCGCGCCGGTATTTGAGCGAGGTTTCGCACGCGGCACCGTGCATGTGCCGCTGATTCTCCATAAAAGCTTCACGTCCCGAATGGTTTTTGAAAATCAAACGCTGGTGCGAAGATAGGGCGCGGCGCGCCCGGACTTATTTCAATCCACCCGCCCCCTTGTGGGTGGATTTCTCACTCTGGCGGCGGGCCGAAGTACCCGTGCCCCGAGGGGGCGGCAAAGCTTACGAAAACGGCTTCGTATCACAAAAAAGTGCGCACGACAAGCCGAAAATGTCACACCACGCCGTACAATGATAATGGGGGGATCTACGCTCCTGCCTGCCGGCCGCGTTCCAGTCTCAACTGTGAAATTTTCGTTTATCTTCAATTAACGTGTCGACCACCGATGGATCGGCCAGGGTTGTCGTATCGCCCAGCGCGCCGAATTCGCCTTCCGCGATCTTACGCAAAATGCGCCGCATGATTTTTCCGGAGCGGGTTTTCGGTAAACCGGGCGCCCAGTGGATTACGTCGGGCCGCGCGATCTTCCCGATCTTCTCGGCGACGAGTCCGATCAGCGCCTGCTTCAGCTGGTCCCCTGGAGTCTTGCCGGTTTTCAGAGTTACGTAGGCGTAGATGCCCTGGCCTTTGATGTCGTGCGGATAGCCGACGACCGCGGCCTCCGCGACGACGTCGTGTTCCACCAGGGCGTTCTCGACTTCCGCGCTGCCGATGCGATGACCCGATACGTTCAGGACATCGTCGACCCGGCCGGTGATCCAGTAATAACCGTCGGCGTCGCGTTTCGCGCCGTCACCCGTAAAATAGCGTCCCGGAAACTGCGAAAAGTACGTTTGATAAAAACGTTCATTGTCGCCGTATACAGTGCGCATCATCGACGGCCACGGAAAGTCGATGCATAGATTGCCTGAGACTTCTTCGCCGGCCTTCCACTCGATCGCCTGGCCTTCGTTGTCGACGAGCGTCGGGCGCACGCCGAAAAAGGGCATGGCGGCCGAGCCCGGTTTCGCGGCGTGCGCGCCGGGCAGAGTCGTGATCATGATCGAACCGGTCTCGGTCTGCCACCAGGTATCGATGATCGGGCAGCGGCTTTTGCCGACGACGCGATTGTACCACTCCCACGCTTCGGGATTGATCGGTTCGCCTACCGTGCCGATCAAGCGCAGCGACTCCAGAGATCGTTTTTCCACGGGACCGTCGCCGTCTTTCATGAGCGCGCGAATGGCGGTCGGCGCGGTATAAAAAACGTTCACGCGATATTTGTCGCAGATGTCCCAGAAGCGCCCGGAGTCGGGATACGACGGCACGCCTTCGAACATGAGCGACGTCGCGCCGTTTGCGAGCGGCCCGTATAAAATGTACGAGTGTCCCGTGATCCAGCCGACGTCCGCGGTGCACCAGAAAGTGTCTTCGGCTTTGTGATCGAGAACGTAGTAGTGAGAAAGGCTGGCCCCCAAAAGATAGCCGCCGGACGAATGCAGTACGCCCTTGGGTTTGCCGGTCGAGCCGGAAGTGTATAAAATGAACAGCGGGTCTTCCGCGTCCATTTCCTCGGCCGGACAGTCGGCCGCGGCTTCGCGAAGCTGCTCGTGCCACCAGAGATCGCGGTTTTGATTCCAGGGCGTGTGATGGCTTTCGCCGACCCGCCGCACTACCAGGACTTTGTTCACGGAATGCGATCTCTGTTCGTCGAGGCGCTGCAGGGCGGCGTCGACGTTTTGTTTCATTTCGACGATTTTGCCGCCGCGAAATCCAGCGTCCGAGGTTACGATCAACGCCGGTTTACAGTCGTCGATGCGCCCGACCAGCGAGTCGGGCGAAAAACCGCCGAAGACCACGGAGTGGATCGCGCCGATTCGCGCGCAGGCCAGGCACGCAATCGCCAGCTCTGGAATCATGGGCATATAGACGATCACCCGGTCGCCTTTCTTGACGCCCAGGGTTTTGAGCACGTTCGCCGCGCGGCTGACTTCGCGATGCAGCTCCTGATACGTGAATGTCCGCGAAGCTTCGTCCGGGTTGTCCGGCTCCCATAAGATGGCGGCTTTGTTTTTGAGCGGAGTATTCAGATGGCGATCGAGGCAGTTATAGGCCACGTTAAGCTTGCCGCCCTGGAACCATCGCACGTGGGCTTTATTGAAATCCTGTTCGAGCGTCGTATCCCATTTGCGAAACCAGGTCAGGCGTTCTTCCGCCATACGTGCGAAAAAGGCTTCGGGGTTATCGATGGACTCCTGGTACAGAGCCTGGTAGTCGGCGGTCTTCGCGTTCGCCTGCGCTATGAATTCCGCTGAAGGCTGCACCTGTTTGTTTTCAGACATATTTGTCGCTCCCTGTTTACTCTTTTGAAGAAGATTGTTCCGTTCTCAGCCCGCGGGTCGGATCAGTGACTCACAGCCTTAAAGCGCGTACTCGCGTATCTTTCGATACAGCGTATTGCGGCCGATGCCCAGACTTTCGGCGGCGCGTTTGATATTGCCGCCGTGGTTTGCAAGCGCCCGGCTCACGGCGGAGCGTTCGATATCGCGCAGCGAAGCGGTCTGTAACCCGGCCGGCGTTCTCCGCGATTCGCAATCGGCTGACGCGTCTTCGAAGATTAGATGTTCGGAATCGATAACGCCGTCGTCCGTAAGAAAAGCCGCCTGCATCAGGACCGATCGCAGTTCGCGCACGTTGCCGGGCCAGTCGTGTCGCAGTAATTGCCTGCGCGCTCCGGAGGAAAGTCGCAGGTGTCCGTATCCCAGCCCGCGCAGCAGGTACTCCGCGAGCTGTACGACGTCGCCGCGTTCGCGCAGGGCGGGGATGCTTATGCAGATTCCGCGCAGACGATAGTACAGGTCTTCGCGAAATCGGCCGGCGCGAATTTCGGCCGATAGATTGCGGTGCGTTGCGGCGATAATCCGAACGTCGATCGAATGCGTTTCGATGCCGCCCACCGGGGTGACCGCCTGCTCCTGCGCGACTCGCAGCAGCGCGGCCTGGGCGCGCAGGCTCATGTCGCCGATTTCGTCGAGGAAGATCGTGCCGCCGTTCGCCGCGCGAAATTTACCGGGCGCGCCTCCTTTGGCCGCGCCGGTGAACGCGCCGGCTTCGTAGCCGAAGAGTTCGCTTTCGATTAAGGCGTCAGGCAGAGCGGCGCAGTTGACCGCCACGAAAGGCTGTTCGCGGCGGTCGCCGCCGGAGTGAATCGACTGCGCGAAACGTTCTTTGCCGCTGCCGCTCTCGCCGTACATCAAGACCGGAAAATCGCTACTGGCCGCGCGTCGTGCCAGATCGATCGTGTCCTGCATGCGTTCGCAGCGCGCGAAAATTTCCTGAAAGTGCGTAGGCCGCGCGGTACTGGCGACGTTCCCGCGCCGGTCCGATTCGCAGGCTGCGTGTCGGGTTTCATCGCGGGACAGGGACCAGATGCGCGTGGTTCCACCGCTATCGCCAACGCTTTCCGAAATCAGGCCCGGTTCTGCCGAACAATGCGGATCAAAAACGCGGCCGCGCCAGTCGGCTCCCAGTAGTCGTCGCGCTCCGGCGTTGGCCCGCACAATGCGCTGATCCCGGTCCACGGCGATCAGCGCCGCTCCGTGCGTCGTCATCAGACAGTCGACCTGGCGCAGGGCGACGAGCTGTTCTTTACGGGTTTCTTCTATTAATAGTCGATGCTCTATCGCTTCGGCGGCCATGGTCGCCAGGTCCAGAGCGCCGGGCAGATCTCGCTCCAGCGAACCGCTGATGTCGATTGCGCCGATCACTTCGCCGTCGGCGGAATGCAGGGGCGCCGCGGCGCAGGTCAGCGTATGATGGCGTTCGAAGAAATGCTCCGAACCGTGAATGCGAACCGCGCGCTTCGCCGCAAGCGCTGTCCCGATCGCATTGGTGCCGCGATAGCTTTCATTCCAGTTCGCGCCAGCCAGAAGCTGGACTGCTTCGGCCGTTTTTAAGAATTCCGGCGCGGCTGTCGTGAACAGAATATTGCCTTCGAGATCCGCGAAGATGCCGACGTGCCCCGTTGCCGCAAGCGGCGCCCGCAGTCGATGAAAGGCCGCCGCGGCGTATTCGAGTTCGCGAGAGTACCGGCGTTTTCGATCGTTCAGGCTCCGGCGCGTTAGAGGGCCCTGTTCCGGCGGGCGTTTTACGTCCAGACCCAGAGCGATGCAACGTCGCTTCGCGGTAACTAACGGACTGGGCTGGGAGTGCGAAGCGTCTGCCCCGGCAGTCTTCATCGAGTTGATGGCGTTCATAAGAATCACTCGCTGGATTCATGAAACGCTTCGCTTCGCATGCAAGGCGACGGGCTCGGTTATCGGAGTTGATCGCAGTCTGCGGTTGGATTCGCGAAGAACATGAATCGTATCTCTGTATGGCTAACGGAACTGTAATAGATAACTTCACGTGTCTATCATTTTTGTTTTCATTAGCTGTTTATCCCTGTGATTTCGGCGATGAGATTTCTCATACCTTATTGCGCAGTGCAAAAGCCCATATTCGCGCAGTGTATCGAATTGGAACACCACGTGCTTCGCATCGGCACGCAATTGTCGAGTCTTGATTGCGGGTCCTGGGACGTCCAGCTTTCGATCATCACGTAAACACGGCTTACGCGAAGGTCGTGCGTTCATTGCGATGCACAATTTTCGCGGGCACGCAACGTGCATAGTGTCGGGCGTGGAGCGCGACATGTATCGTATACGAGTTCTTGTTCTGAGAAAGCCGCAATTGTTAGTCGGCTTCGCCATCTTGTTGCTGTCGTCCGCCGGGATTCCTTCGACTTCGATTGTCGCGCAGCCGGCGTCCCGGGATTCGACCGACGCCCGCGAACGTTCAGAAGAGTCGAGCGCGGGCGATGCGCGGACGAACGCAGATTCGTCTCCGAATGACGAACTATCGTTAGAGGCGCTGGATCTTCAGTTAAAGCTGTACGGCTTCGTCAAGGCGGACGGATTGTATTCGGATAACTCCGTTCTGACTTTCGGTCGGGAGAATCTGCTGGCGCCGGTGCAGGCGAAACGTCGCGTACAATTCGACGATGCGGAGTCTCGTTCGCAGCTCATCGCGAATCAATCGCGATGGGGACTCTCGGTCAGCGCTCCGGAGCGTCTGACCGCGAAGATCGAATTCGATTTTGTCGGCGATTATAATCAGAGCCAGCCGAATACGGGTTTGGTAAGTCGGCTGCGGCTCGCGTATCTGGAATACAGGCCGGGACCGAGGCTTTCGTTGATGGCCGGTCAGAATTGGGATATCTTTTCGAACTTAAATCCGCCGACCTATAACGTAACCGAAGTCCTCTTCGGCGGCGGTAACGCGGGTTGGATTCGCGAACAATTCGCGTTGAAATATCGCCCGGGGAGCCGCTTTAGCTTCGCCGCCGCGATCGGCAATACGACCAATAATTCCTCGGCGTCGCCTGCGCTCGGTCACGAACTCAACGGCGGTCCGAGTTTCGCCGCCCGCATCGAATACCAGGCGAACGACGCGATCCGCTTGATCCTTTCCGGAATTCTGGCGAACGTCAAATACCAGCAGCCGCTGATCGAAGCGACTGATCGTGCCGGCGATCCTTTCGTCTGGGATCCCACGGCCGACGCGCTGGAACTGAGCAATAACCTGCCCGCGGTCGTGAACGGCGATTATTCGATTCCGATCAATCTGCGATATAATCTTGACAGCGGCCAGACGCGACGACGGCAGGCGGACGGTGTCGCGTTCGGCGCGCAGTTGCAGCCGACGGCGCGCTTGAAGTTCGGTTTCGAGGGTTACTACGGCCGGAATATGGCCGATATTCGCACTCTGGCGCTGGGCCGGGTGCAGGTGCGCAGTAAGCTGAGCAAGCTGCGCGAAGATTTTGCGGGTTATTTCAGAACCGCCGACGGCAGCCTCGATCTCACTTCCGAATCGGATCCGCTGGCGCAATTCTTAAACGGCCTGAATGACTTCGAGTCGACCTGGGAGGCCGGCGGGTGGGCGGCGGTCGAATATCGTTTCGCGCGCCACTGGGAAGGCAGAGTATTCGCCGGGGTCGCAAAGATTCAGAATCGCGAAGTGCTGAATACGGCTTCCGCGGCGACGCTTTCGCGCGCTCAGTCCGATCGAACAGTCTGGGGCGCGACCCAGCTGGGCGCCGTATTCGAAAATCAGGTCAGCGGTTTCAGTCTCGCCTGGATTCCCTATTCGAATTTTCGCATTTATTTCGAGCTCGAAAGATTTCGCACGATGTACTACGATAACCAGGCGCTACGGGTCTGGCGGGGAGTGGAATCGATCCAGCCCGAGACCGGCGTGCCCGCGCTGCGCCCCCTGGCGGACTACGTTCCGGACTATGCTCTGCCGGCCAATGAAGCGGAGGCGAACGTCTATCGACTGGGAACTATGATTCAATTTTGAGAGCTTTCGGAAAAGAGCGAGGCGCGTCGGAAAATACTGGAAGTGAATCGGCCTGAAATGAATTCTGCACACGCAAAAAGACGGCGCACTATATCAACAGAAGAGTGGAACGAAAAATGGAAGAAGAAAAATCGAAACGATACTGGCATAAAAACCTGATCTATCTCGGGATTTTGCTCGCGATCTGGTTTGTGTTCTCATTCGGCTGCGGCATATTGTTTGCCGACGAATTAGACGCCTTTCGCCTGGGTGGTTTCCCGCTGGGATTCTGGTTCGCGCAACAAGGATCGATCTACGCTTTCGTGATTCTGGTATTCGTGTACGTTTATATTATGAATCGGCTTGATAGGGAATTCGACATCGATCGCTGAGCGATGGATGGATTGAACGAGGACGAATAATAATATGAGCATTCAATTCTGGACGTTTTTGATGGTGGGCATCACCTTCACCCTCTATATCGTAATCGCGATTCGTTCGCGCGCGGCGAGCACCAAAGACTTCTACGTGGCCGGCGAAACCGTGCCGCCGCTCGCGAACGGGCTCGCCACCGCCGCGGACTGGATGTCGGCCGCTTCGTTTATTTCGATGGCGGGTTTGATTTCGTTTATGGGTCGCGACGGCGCCGTCTATCTGATGGGCTGGACCGGCGGCTATGTATTACTGGCGCTGCTGCTCGCCCCGTATCTGCGAAAATTCGGCAAGTTCACGATCCCGTCGTTTATAGGCGATCGATATTATAGCAACACGGCGCGCGTCGCCGCGGTCTTCGCGCAGATCTTTATATCTTTCACCTACGTCGCCGGTCAGATGCGCGGGGTCGGCGTGGTCTTTTCCCGTTTTCTGGAGGTCGATATCGAAGTCGGCGTCGTGATCGGGATGGCGATCGTTTTATTTTACGCGGTGCTGGGCGGCATGAAAGGCATCACCTATACGCAGGTGGCGCAGTATTGCGTTTTGATTTTCGCCTTTCTCGTACCGGCGATCTTTATCGCTTTACTGGTGACGGGCATTCCCGTACCGCAGGTCGCGTTCGGCGCGCCGGTCACGGCGGAATTTGCGGCTCAGGCGAACGCGCCGGCGGGATCCTATCTGCTCGACGTGCTCGATGATTTGCATCATGAATTGGGGTTCGCGGCCTATACCGGCGGCGTCAAATCCACAGTCGACGTTTTCGCGATTACCCTGGCCCTGATGGTCGGCACGGCGGGCTTGCCGCACGTCATCGTGCGTTTTTTTACCGTGCCGAAAGTGAAAGACGCCCGCATCAGCGTCGGCTACGCGCTGATTTTTATTGCGCTCCTGTACACGACCGCCCCGGCCATCGCAGCATTCGCGCGCACGAATTTGATATTGACTGTCAGCGATGCGAGCTATACCGAAGCGCCGCAATGGGTGAAGACCTGGGAAAAATCGGGTTTGATCGCCTGGCTGGATAAGAACGAAGACGGAGTGATTCACTACGCTCCCGGGAAAGCATTCTCCGGTAAACCCGAGTTCACCGGGGAGCGCGGCGCCCATGACCAGCGCTTGATTAATAACCAGCCGATCGCCGAAAACGAAAACGAGCTGTACATCGATCGCGACATCATGGTGCTCGCCAATCCGGAGATCGCCAATCTACCGGCCTGGGTCGTCGGCCTGGTCGCCGCGGGCGGTCTGGCGGCCGCGCTCTCGACGGCGGCGGGGCTATTGCTCACAATCAGTACCGGCATCGCGCACGACCTGGTCAAACGCACGATCTGGCATCATATCGGCGAAAAACGCGAGCTCCTGACGGCGCGCATCGCGGCGACCCTCGCGGTCCTGGTGGCCGGCTATTTTGGAATCTATCCACCTGGATTTGTGGCGCAGGTGGTGGCCTTCGCCTTCGGACTGGCCGCTTCGTCGATTTTTCCGATGATCTTTCTGGGGATCTTCTTTCGGCGTATGAACAAAGAAGGCGCGCTGGCCGGTATGGCCGCGGGCATGGGATTTACGGCGGCGTACATCGTATTCTTTAAGTTCATATCTCCGGAACTCAATACGGCCGAGCACTGGTGGTTCGAAATTTCGCCGGAAGGCATCGGCGCGCTGGGCATGTTGATCAATTTCGCGGTGGCATCGATCGTGTGTCTGTTTACGCCGCCGCCGTCCGAGAAAATCCAGGAGCTGGTGGAACACGTGCGGCGGCCCTGATTTCGCAATCACCGCGATCGTGACGATCGCCGCGGGCGTTAGTCTTTCGCGAGATCGACGCCCGTGATGCGCGCGATCCAGTCGAGCTGCCGGGCGAGCTCTTTGCGACTCAGAGCCTGGTCTTTGTTGCGTTCGTACCAGCCGAGATAATAATTATAAAAGATCTCGGCGCGCACCGCGGCTTCGGCCGAAGCGATCCCGCATTCGATCAAAACATCGCGGACGAAGTCGATGCGGCGGGTTTCGGCGCGCCGGATAATTTTCGCCGCGAGTTTATTGCGCCGCGCGAAATCCCGCAGATAGAAATCGAAGTCTTTGCCCCGCCGGTCCTTGAGGATCGCCGCGACCAGCAGGCGCAGCCGATCGCGCGCGCTGCCGGATTCCTCACTGAGCTGGATAAACTCTTCGGTGCCGACGACCAGGGAGTGTTCCAGCAGCTGCTCCAGAAAGGCTTCGCGTGAATCGAAGTACCAATAGTAGCTGCCTTTGCTGACTCCCAGGTCGCGCGCGATTTTTTCCACGCGCACGTTTTTCTCGCCGCCCTCCGCGAATTGCAGCAGGCCGGTGTAGAGCCAGTCTTCCCGGGTCACGGCTTGCGCTTTCGCTCGGGCGGCTTTGCTGTTCTTTTTCTCTGGCGAAGGTCTGGATTTCGAATCAGCTTTCACGTTTGGGCGAGCGCCTGTTTACGCAGGATTCGCAGCATCTCCAGTCGCACCAGGCCGCTGAAGGGCCGGATAAAAAACCAGTAGAGCGAAAAACGGCGTTTCATCTTCGGGCCCAGACACAAAACCCGGGTCTCCGTGCTGACGAGCGTGCCCTCGTCGGAGTCGGGCCGTAAACTAAAATTCCAGGCAATCTTAATTCCGTCGACTTCGGCGAAATCCTGAAAGTCTGTTTCCGAGCGGATCGGGACCGGTTTCAGATTCGCTCCGGCCATTCCGCCGATGACGAATTCGCCGTCGGGGATCTCTTCCAGCATTGTAAATTCGTCGCCCGTCATCATGGCGTCGATGGTCAGGTGCTTCGTTCCCAATCCGCGCAACAAAAAGAGCGTTCGAATCAGCAAAGATCCGCTGAAATCCAGGTGCCGGACCAGGCGATAGAGCGTCGGCCCCGGCGGGGCAGGAACCCGGCGCGAGTGGATTTCGGAGTAGTCGTAGCGGTCCAGATAATCATCGAGCTTATAGGATGCGGTCATGCGTTCCTCCATACGGTAGCGTATAGTGGCGTTCTATACGCTACCGTATAATCTGGCAATCAAAAATACGCAAATCCCGCGCGGACTCCCGCCGGCTGCGGACTGTCGAATGATCGTTCTGGGCCGCGGAGGGCGGGGCGCTCGCCGTGATTTTTGCAGATTTCTGCCGAAAACTTTCTCATTGACATCGTCCAATTGGATGGACATATTCAAAGTCGCGGGCGATTTCGTTGCGAATCGCTTCAGTCCCCGGGGGAAAGCCCATGTCACACTTTCTTAAAAAACTCGTTCTGTTGGTGCTGGCCGGCTGGTTGGTATTGGCCGCCGGCAATTGCGCGTTGCTCGGCCTGGAAGACGAGGACGATGACAATACGGATCTCTTGAATTTGCTGGCTCTGTTCGTGATCGCGAATCAAAACCAGGGATGCCAGAATACGTCCGGCCTGGTCATCTGCATACCGCCCGGTCTCCGGCGATAATTGCGTTTGCAGCTTTCAGCCGCGCTTATGGCGCTTCCGGTGCTCCCTATGCTCATGGAGAAAGAAGCTTATGAAATCATTCTCAGGATTAAAATCAGAATCATCACCCGCACTGTCGGAATCTAAACTGAAATTCGTTCGTCGACGCAGAAGCCTGCTCGGCATCGGCGTCGCCGGCGTAGTGCTGGCGGCCGCGTACTTCGGATTTTCAGTGCGCGTCAGTTCGCCGCCTACCGGGTCGCAGGCGAGCGGTAGCGGCGTTTTCGTCGCGATTCCCGAATTGCAGCCGTTGTACGATGTGCTTGAAGCGTACGGCCAGGGCGGCCGGCCCGTGATTTTCAAAGGCGGCGCGCAAAAGCAACTCGTATTCTCCGGACCGGCGGACCTGCAGGCGGCCGAGAATAACTGGGAGTTCGTGCGTCAGTCCGCCACCTGGGCGAACGGCAATTCAACCTTTGCGGACAATTTGATTACGGGATTGAAAAACTCCGGTCTCTTAACCAACAACCCGCAGCAGCTTGCAACGACCACGGTATTGAGCGGCGTAACGTACAAACTCAAGCTGGAAACCAACGGCACCTGCAATCCGACCGCGTCCTGTCAGAGCATCAGTGCTTCGGCGTATACGGGCACGAAAAATTTCAACCACCGCTTCAAACTCTGGCGCGCGAGCGATAATCTGGACGTCGTCGAACTGCTTTTCGACGACATCGATAATCCGGCGACAGGGGACGGCGTCCTTTTGAACTACCGGCTCGGCCTGTTGGACGGAACGCTCAGCGATAATCCAAACCTGATCGTGGAAAGCTATATCTCGGGGGCGAGTCCGAATCGCCGACAGACCTATTCCTGGGGCGCGGCCTTCAATATCACAGGCACCGCCGCGGCGACGACCAGCGACCGCGGTCGCGTTGTGCTCGAAGAGATGACGGTCGGCCTGAAAGGCGGCGGTACTTCGTCGGGCGCTCTGTGCGTGCGTATCGCAGCGCGAACTGTTTCGCAGACCATTGCCGGTTGCGGTACGGGAAATTTCTATTACGCGCTGGCCTACGGTCAGAAGACGGTCAGCAATTTCGAAACGACCGCGCTATCGGGTATTGCCGTGAACAGTCTGGCCACCGGTGGGCAGGTTTGCGGCATTCTCAGTCTCGGATTTGGTACATTTAACGGCGCCGGATTTCTGGCGGACGGGCTGTCGTCATCGACGGTCTCGGATGGTTTTCCGGATCCTTCTGTCAACGGAGGTTATCCCGGAGTGCAAGCGCTGTTCAATAAAATCAATACGAGCGGCGCCGGGGCCGGCGGCTTCGACGATCTGCAGAAGGCGACCGTCGACGCCCTGAATGCGAATATCAGCTTTCATCCCGCGTCCGAAGCTCCGGGATTCTGAGTTTCACTCTTCGGTCTTCGGTCTTCTGGCGGCATGCAGCGTTATTTGAGTGCGGCTTCGTTGGCTGTGCTGGCCTCGTTCGGTACAATCGCGAACTGCGCGCCCCTCATCGAGTGGCTTTCGCCGGCGTCCCGGGGCGCCGATGCGGAAGACGCGGCCGATTGCTCGCCCTACAACTTCGCGTTGCCTCCCGGCGTTTCGCCACCGCCGCATCCAAAAGGGACCTGCGTGACGCCCGCGCGGGTCGCTCTTGGCCGGCGTTTGTTTTACGAAGAAGCGCTATCGCGGAACAATAATCAATCCTGCGCCAGCTGCCATATTCAGAAGCTGGCGTTCAGCGACGCGAAGACTCGCTCGCGCGGATCCACTGGCGAAATTCATCCCCGAAACGCGCTCTCGCTGGCGAACGCCGGATATTTTTCGACCCTCACCTGGTTCAACCCGGAGCTTACGCGCTTTGATAATCAGGTGCTGATCCCGCTCTTTTCGGAAAGCACGCCCACTACGATCGAAGAGATGGCGATTTCAGGAATGGAGTGGGTCGTAACCCGCCGGCTGCAGCAGGATCGGGCTGAGCCGTCGTATTCGGAGATGTTTGTCGCGGCCTTTCCCGAAAGCGGTCTTGCCGCGGATTCATCGCCCGCAGAGATCGGGCGGATTATGCATATTACGAATGTGGCGCGCGCTCTGGCCGCCTTTCAGACGACGATGCTTTCGTATCGCAGCGCATATGATCGTGGGGACGCCACCGGCCACGTCGCGTCGGCCGGGAACGCGCAATCCGATGACGAAGTCGCCGACGGCGCGAAAGCCGGCCACTCGCGAGATTCTGCGGCGCGTCGCGGCCGCGATTTGTTTTTTTCGGCGCGTGCTGGATGCGCCGATTGTCATAACGGTCCGAATTTTAATCGGGATCGGGAAGGCGGCGCTCTCGGCTACTATAATATTGGTTTATATAATGTTAAGGCCGCCGGCGATTATCCGGATCAGCAAATCCACGGAGCGGCGGCTCCCCGGGCGACTCAGGGCCTCTATCTGGTAAGCGGCGACCCGGCCGATCGCGGTCGTTTTCGCACGCCGTCGCTGCGAAATGTCGCCGTTACGGGGCCCTATATGCACGATGGCAGCGTAACGACGCTCGCCGAAGCGGTCGCCCATTTCAACGCGGGCGGTCGTAATATCGTCCGCGGAGCTCTGGCCGGCGACGGTCGCCGAAATCCGAACAAGGATCCCCGGATCAGAGCCCTGGGTCTTTCGTCGGCCGAGCAGGCGGATCTGGTCGCTTTTTTGGAATCCCTGACCGACGAGTGTTTTCTGAACGACCCGCGGCTCAGCGATCCCGATTTGCCGCCGCCCAAATCGCCGGCCCACTGCGATTGAGCGGAGTCGCGGACCGCCCTGATCCGTTAGATCCGATGGCTTGCCTGGGTTTCACCTTGAGTCAGAAACGAAGCTTTATATTCATTTTTTTTGCCAGATAAAGCAGCAGCTGATTCCGCGAATCCGATCCCAGCTCGTCGACGGAGCGCTTCGCATCCGCGCTCAGGGCCTGCAATCCGGTCGCCAGCTCTTCGTCCGTATCCAGCGCGAGATCCGGCCGTTCGGCGAAGATCAGAGCCCGGGCGATGGCCCGCAGGGCCGCGGGAGCGTCGGCGGAACGTACCGTAATCTCTTCGAGCGGCATTGCCTCGAAGATATCGCCGCTTTCGCCGGCGAAGTATTCGATCGATTCCGCTTCTAAAATCGATGCGATATGATCGAATTCAATTGGGTTTCTGGTCTGAAAAATCTTTTCGAATTCGCTCATGAAACGCTTCCTGTTGTTTCGATACCCGGCTCGTCGCGCGAAAACGACTGCGCGCCGATCGTTTAGTACGATCCGCCTGCGCCGCCGCCCCCGGATGAACCGCCGCCGAAGGACCCTCCTCCGCCGGATCCGCCGGAGCCCGAAGAGCTGCTGATCTTCGGGATGACCCGCTGGACCACGTCGGTCTTTCCACAGTGCGCGCATTGATAGGTGTCTTCGGCCAGACCGCTCGACGAAGTGGTGGCTGAGCGAATGGTGCGCGACGAGGTTTGCCGGTAGGTTTTGTAACCGCACTGCGCGCAGTCGCTGGCCGAAACGTGTCCATCATAGCGTTCGATCTTATGAAAACCGGACGGCGAAAGCCATACGTCGTAATCCAGGGAGCCGAGCTTTTCTTCGGAGATGTTGCCCGCTTCCAGATAGGCGTCGTCTTCGCTTTCGGACAGCCGCTTCATGGTCTCGCCGGTCTCCGGATCGATGCGGGGTTTATCGCGCAACTGCTTCAATCGCTTCGCGCGCCGTCGGTTCGTGAGCAACAGTCCGGGCAGTACTGCCAGAAACGACCAGCCCGATTCCACGCTCTGCGCTTCCCAGAGGCCGGGGGTGGCCGTGATCAAACTCGTTCCGAAAGTAGCGATATGCGAACGCCCCTTATAATAGAGATACTCAGCGTATGGTTCGGGATTCGTCGCGCGAAAGCGCCGATAGAAAAAACTCCAGACCAGCAGAATAACCACGCCGACAGGCGTCGCGAGCACGGCCAGCCCGCCCAGCGTGGACTCTTCGTTAAAATCGGTGAGTGATACGTCGACATGCGGTAGTTCGTAATCCGCGGGCTCGGGGTCGATACTTGCGCCGGGTTCGAGAGTCACCCCGCCGGTCAGTTCCTGCCGCCCGATCTCCGCGTCGCGCACGCCGCGTTCGAGCGCCCGCACCATTTCATAATGTCCGTCCGAAAAGCTGCCGGCCTTAAAAAAGGGAATTGCGATGTCGTCGATGATCCAGCGACACTTCACGTCGGGCAGGGCGCCCTCTAAACCGTAGCCGGTTTCGATTTCAACGCGCCGCTGATCGAGGACCTGTAAAACCAGGAGGCCGTTGTCTTTGTCTTTTTTGCCGACGCCCCAGCGGTTAAAAAGCTCGGTGGCGAATTCTTTCGGCACGAATTCGCCGATGGAAGGCAGAACGACCACGGCGATTTCGACGCTGGTCTGGCGCTCCAATTCGGCGATCGTCGCGTTGATATCGGAGCGTCGCGCCGCGATCGCGCCGGCCGGATCCGAAACCCAACCGCCGTCCTGCTCGCGCGGATTGGGCACAGCCGCGACTGCGCTTTCGAAGTCCCGGGCCGCCAGCGGCGCGGTGATCGCCGTGATTGCCAGCGCGCCGCCGACGAACACCGCCGGGATCCCGAACAAAAATGAGAGAAAGACACTGCGCCTCTGCATGTCGTCGAGGAGAACACGTGCCCGCAAAAATCGCAAATCATTTCCCGATTTTCCGCCGAACTGCGACTCCGGCGGGTCTGCGGATCGACGCGAAGCTGTCAGTTCCCGGAATTGCCAGCGCCTGGATTATCGCAGAGCGTTGCGCCGCAGATCGTCGGCGATGGCCGGTAGCAGATCCCGACGCAGGATCGCATAGGCGCCGCGACCGCCGCCCCGGCGTTGCCGCATGCTGTTGTGGTCGCCGGCGCGTATCGTCCGCGAATGAAAAGGCGTCGGATTTGCGAGCACCTGGTAGGCGGTCGGAACAACGAAATCGTGGTCGCGTTCATTCTGCATCGGCAGGTGCTTCTCCGGCGAGCCTTTGCCCGTGCGATAGTATTCGAAGCGCTCCCGGGCGGCCGGCGGCAAATGTTCGGGTGCGTGTTCATTCATGACTTCGTGTTTATAGTGTTCTGTCAGCAGCCTGAGATCTCCGAAAATCTTACGGTAGTTGAAGAACCAGGCGCCGAAATAACCGTTAAATACGCCGGTCATGGAGAGGGCGTCGCGCAGCAGCACCTGAATGTCGTTTTGCGCGCTGCAGACGCTGGCCGCAATCGCGCGGCCCGGTCCGCGGAGATTCACGTCCGCGAGCACCGTACTCGTTTCGCCGTGACGCTTTGGATTCAGATCCCAGAAGGCGTTCGTGGGATCGTCCACCAGCCCGCCGACCCATTTGCGGAGATCAAGCAGGGTATTGCGGTCGCCGACGTCCTCGCTTCGTTCGATAAACAGGTCCAGATCCGCGAGCACCTCTTCAAAGCTCACGTCGGATTTCGTTACGACCGCGGAGCGTGAAATCTCGTCGGCCCAATCTCCGGGAATGCTGCCGATGTGATGAAAGAGCGGTCTCAGAATCTTCTGGAGCGATCTGGCGACGGCGTCGCGATTGTCGGGGTTCGCGAAGGGCGACCCGTAGTTGGGCGCCGCCAGAGTGATCACGGAGTGAATGCGGTTCTTTTGAAAGACGTGTTCATCGAGGAACGCCAGATACCGCGCGACGAGGCCGCCCTGGCTGTAACCGATCAGAATCGTCTGTTCGTCCGGTGCGGCTTCTTGATCGATGATATCGTAATAGCCCTGGCAGGCGTTCGTGAGCATGCGCGTGAAACGCGTTTCGGGAAAGCGCGCCTGGGCGACTCCCGGATCCCAGTACTCGCGATAGTCGGGACGATCGCCGCCGGGGCCCGGAGAATACAACGCCCGAATGGGCTTCAGAGCGGGGAACTCCTCTTCGCGTTCGAACAGGCCGCCGATGCATTTAATCGGAATCGGCACGAAATATTCGTCGAAGCGAATATCCTGTTCGAACATCAGATTGTGTGTTTCGTTTTTCGCCCGCGCGGCGAGTCGGGCGCTGCCGCGTATATGAAGATCGTTATGATATTTACGGCGGTCGCCGAATCGACATTCCACGCCGCGTTTGCGAAAAATCTTCGTGATTTCTTTTTCGGCGCCCGCGAGCAGCATGGCCGCGTCGTTCAGAGTCCAGATAACAGCTCTTGCCATATCGCCTGCTAACGCCGGGGGCGTCGTCGTCAACTCTAACGAGAAACGGGCGGCCTGTAACGATGTTTCCGATTCGCGCCGCGCGCGGTGTTATTTACAGAGCGGAATATCGGCCGGTCCGGAGGGCGAAGCCGGGTCCTTGAGACGAGAAGGCTTCGGGTAGATGCCCGCATTCAAGAGCGCCCTATTCGGACGATTCCGCGGACTGGCCCGGAGCCGCGGGCGGATTCGTGATCGTCGGAAAATAAAGGCCCATATAGGCGCGCCCGGCGCGTTTGGCTTCCTGAATCCCGCGGTCGCTTAGATTCCCTTCGCGAATCACAGTCAGGGAAAGCATGAGCTCCACGATCTGGAGCGTATTGTTGAAGACTTCGCGATCGTTGGCGAGCGCCGGCAGGCCCAGCCGCCGGTTGATGTCGCGGCGAAAGGCTGTCAGAAAAAAGTCGTCCAGCCGAGCCTTGCGTTTGATGTCGTCGGAAGCTTTGCCGCTGAGCATCAGTTCCTGATACGCCGGATTCGCCCGATAGAATTCGCAGGAGGCGTCGATCAAATTATCGAGATAACCCTGCCAGCTATCCGCGCGAATGCTCCGATACGAGCCGCGAAAGTGATCCCGCAGCTCCGAATAAAACTGAGCGGCCAGGGCGCCGAAGAGTTTCGGCAGGCTGGGATAGAAATGGTACAGAGAACCCGGCGGGATTCCGCAGCGGGAGGCCACGTCGCTGAGCGAGGTTTCTTCCAGCCCCTTTTCTGTGAGCAGATCTTTGCAGGCGTCCAGGATGATCTTACGACGCTCTCGACCGCGTCGCTGCTGACGCTCTTTGCCTTTGGAACCCGAATCACCCATCAATCTTCGCCATTTAAGTGTGCTCAGGCGCGCTTGAACGGGAAAGTAAAAAAAGGCGAAAATCGGAATTCTAACATTGAGAAAAACGTTCCGGGTGCGCGGAAGCGTGAATTTCGGCGGGAAATTGGGCGAAAAGCCGTGATTTTCCGGTTGCGCGCCGCCTGGTTTGTGCTGGAATTCAGCAAGGGATTGCACGGAGAGCCCGGGCTCATTTCTGTGGTAAATCGGGCGATCAAAGCCACCGCCCGAATCGCCCCACTATTTCGAGTTGAGATCCCAGGCGCTGTCCTGCGCGGCGACCGAACAAAGGAGTGTCTTATGGCCAGACCTGGACGACAGACTTTTGAGAAACGCGCGAGAGAGAAAAAGCGCAAAGAGAAGCAGCAGGAAAAGAGCGAGCGCAAAGCCCAGCGCAAAGCGGACAAAGGCGACAGCTCCGCTTCCGATGATGTTTTCGATATCGACCTGGATATGATCGACGTCGAGCAAACCCTCGCGCTGCCGGAAGAACATCCGCTGCGGATCGCCGTCGAAAAGAAACTGGCGGAAGCCGAAGCGGCCGAGGCCGCCGAATTAGCCGAGTCGGAAAGCGAAGACGCGGACGAAAGCGAGCCGGAAAACGAAGCAGCCCCCGCGACCGAAAGCAGCCCCGCCTGAAACTGCAGCCGCGTCTTATTTGACCTGCATCTCGATCGCCCCGGTCCAGTTGGGATCTTTCGGCGGCATGGCCTCTCGGGCCCGACACTGTTCCTGATAAAACCGCGCCAGCCGATCGTCGGGATTGTGTGTCAGAATTTTTTCGAAAGCTTCGCGGGCTTCGACGAAAGCCCGCGCCTTAAACTGCGCGATCGCAAACAACAATTGACCGGAAGTTTCCATTTTCAGGCGCGCCTGTTCGCCTTCTTCCTCCGCCAGGACTTCGTAAACGCCCACGGGTTCGCGACGTCCGCGAACGACAATAGCTCCAATTTCGCGCATCGAGAAACCGGCCGGATCGCGTAGATCCTTATAGGTAAAATCTGAAATCAGCACCGGGCTGCCGAGTACCGCCGTAAGCGTTTCCAGGCGACTGGCCATATTCACTGTGTTCCCGATGACGGTCGTATCCAGGCGATTGCGGCTGCCGACGGTGCCGAGCATCATATCGCCGGTGTTCAGGCCGATACCCGTGTCGATGGCGGGCAGCCCGCGTTCCGCGCGTTCGATGTTGTAGTTCGCCAGGCGCGCCCGCATTTCCAGCGCCGCCCGCAGGGCCTCGTCCGCGGATCCCGTCGTCGCGTTGCCGCGAAAGAGAGCCATGATCGCGTCGCCCTGGAATTTGTCGACGAAGCCGCCGTGGCTCTGAATGGCCGGTTCCATGAGCTGCAGATATTCGTTTAGAAACTGAAAGCCCTCTTCGGGAGACATGCTTTCGGTCAAAGCCGTAAACGAACGCATGTCCGTGAAGAGCACGCTCATGCGCCGCAGCGTGGAATCCCCCAGCTCGATCTGCGCGATATTGTCTTTGCTCAGTAGCTCCAGAAAATGAGCGGGGACGAAGCGCTCGAAAGATTGATTCATGCGTACCAGGTCGGCGTTGCGCGCTTCCAGCTCGGTCGACAGATCCTCGACTTTATGATACGCCGCCGCGAAACCCCGGGCGAGCATGGCCGACTGCGCGAAGATAAAAGCGAAAAACGCGAAGGGCACGACGTAGGGCGTATGAATGACGTCGAGGATGCGCAGGATATCGTTGACGACCCCCGCCGCGAGCACCAGGAAACCCAGGCCGAAGAGCGGAGCATCGGGATGGCGGTTCCACAGTGCTCGCAGTAGCACGTACACCGCGTACACCAGAAGCCCGAAGGTAAACAGGGCGTAAGGCACCAGGGTCCAGGCGTCATAGAATCGCGCGCTGGTGACGAGCACAATGCCGGAAAATAGCGCCGCGATCGCGAGGATGGCTTTCAGCAGGCCGCGGGAGAATTCGCGCGTGAACAGCGAATACTGGAACAAGGCGAAGAGCGGCACCGCCGCATAAAAACTCAAATACTCCAGGCGATTGTAGACCGCGAAGGGCAGCCCGGGAAACTCCTGAACGAGCAGGCGTTCGCCGGTCACCAGCAGGCGCAGGACCAGGGTCAGACAGAAGAGCCCGAAGTACAGCGCGGAGCGACCGCGACGTTCGCGGCGAAAGGCGAAGAGCGCCAGATGATAGAGGCCGATGATCGAGATGCCGCCGCACAAAAAGACTTCGCGTTCGCGCAACGACCGCTGCCAGTAATTTTCCGGGCCGATGGCGAAGTGACCCGTGAAACCGCCGATGCGGTCGTGAAAATTCGAAATCTGCAAAACGATTTCGGTTTCATCATGGATTCCCGCCAGCTGTTTGCGCAGGGAATCGCGGCGCGGAATCGCCGTCTGCGCCGTTTCGCCGACCACGCCCTGGCCGCCGATGAAATCGCCGTTCATGTACAGCCGGAAGTTCGTGTTCTGATTGTCGACGTTGACGACGACCGTTTGCGCTTCGGCGGGCAAGAGCACCCGCAAACGATAGGTGGCGAATCCCGCGTCCGGCAGCGGGCCCGCTTCCGGGTGCGCATAATCGTTCCAGCTGCCCGGGGCCCGCAGATAATTAGGTGTCGTCGCGTCGCCGCGCCGCCTCTCGCGAATCGAAAAATTCTCGGGGGCCAGCAGCTCGCGCCAGTAGAACTCCCAATCGCCTTTGATATAGACGGGACCGTCGGTCGCGAAATTCCAGGCGCGCAAATCGAGCACGCCCGCCTGGGCCAGTGGCGCTGTCTTACCGGAATAAGGCGATGTGCAGGCGAGGCCCGGAGCGAAGATCAGCAGGCAGGCTGCGAAGGCCGCAAAGACCCGGCCGGTCCGCGCGGCGACGCCAGAGCGAAGCGGCGTATGAGCGGCGCCATACAGGGATTCGGAAGATCGAAGGCGACGCTGCGGCACCGGGCGAATCTGAAGGCACACGTTGAAAAAGACAAAGAAAAAAACGACCGGCCTAACGATTTAAATAAAGCAGTCTGGCCGGCATCCCGGGCGCCCCCGGATTTCGGTCCACGCGGCTCAGGCGACCGTAATCAATTTCCAGGCGAAAGGCGTAATCCAGTTCCAGGCCTAAAAGTCTCGCGAGCAAAGCGCGAATACTGCCGCCGTGCGCGACGACCAGCACCGCCTCATCGCCGGTCGCCAGATCTTCCAGAAAGGAGTGCGTGCGTTCCGCGAGATCGCGATACGATTCGCCGCCCGGACAGGGCGTTTCGACGAAGGACGCCATCCAGGCTTCGGCCCGGGCGCCGTCGCTTGCCTGAATGTCGTCCCAGGCGCGGCCTTCCCACTCGCCGAAATTTAGTTCTTTCAATCGCTCGTCCAGAACCACGCTGTTCTGCGACGGGGGCGGCGAAACAATATTCAGAACGTCGAGTATATCCTCCGCCAGCCGGCGGCAGCGGGTCAGCGGGCTGCTGAATACGCGGGGTGTTTCAAGCTCCGGGTCCGCCGCGCGCAGGCGTTCCCGAACCGCGGCCAGGTCCCGGGAATAGTCGTCGGCCAGGGGCACGTCGCGGAATCCGTAGCAGCTGCCGGGGGGCATCGCCGTCGGGGTGTGCCGCAGGAAGTACAGTCTCTGGGTCATAGCCTTGCATTTCCCGCCAGCGCCAGCAGTACCAGCAGATAGAGGCCGCGCGCTAAGAGTCGGGCGGCATCGATTAGTTCCGGCGTGGCGCCGGACAGCCTTTTGAGAAAGAGCCACCGGAGCGCCGGAAACAACGGAAGGAGCGCGAGCGTTGCGGTGAGCGTCGCGACCGGGGCGAAGATCGCGGCGATTGCCAGGGCGCCCCCTGCCAGCGCCCAGGCGAAGAGCACGCGCAGCGTTTGTGCACCGACCGGGGTGGTGACGGCCTGCGCAGCTTGCGTATGGATTTGCGGCAGAGTGCGGGCCAATGCGATTGCGAAGGCGTGGCTCAGACTCTGGGCCGCCGGAATCGCAGCCACGATGAGCGGCAGTCCCAGGCGGGCGCTCGAATCGAAAGGCTTCGATGCGAAGGGCATCGCAAACAGTTCAGGCAGCCAGACAGGATCGAAGTACCGGGTCGCCAGTCCTTCGAACAGCGTATAGTGCAAAAGCAACATCAGGGCCAGGCCGACCGCTCCGAATACACCGATCGAAGCATCGGCCATGATGGCCAGAATGCGTTCGCGGTTCCAGCCGCCGCCGAAGCCGTCGCAAAAGCGGGCGAAGCCGATCTGGACTCTGCGGGGCCCGGCGCCGACGAAAACCAGCACGAGCAGTGCAAATAACGCTGCGATCGAAACCGGCCAGAGCGTTTGGGCCAGAAGAAAGATCCCGGAGCATGCCAGACCGCCGGCGAAAAAGGCCAGGCTGTCGGTCGCGCCATCGCCCGCGAAATTTCGAAACGCGTCACGGCCCGGCGGCGCGGACTCGGTCCCCAATTCTGGATCGCGCTCGTTCGGCACGCTTTCAGGCGTCATTCAGGCATCGTCTGGGCGGTCGGAAACGCCCGCGTCTTCGAACGAGGCCATCTCGCTTAAGAAATTTGCGGCGGCGGTTAAAATCGGAAAGGCCAACGCCGCCCCGGTGCCTTCGCCCAGGCGCAGGCTCAAATCCAGCAACGGTCGCGCGTCCAGGGCATCGAGCATGGCGCGATGCCCCTGTTCGCCGGACACGTGCGAAAAGACGCAGTGTTCGCGAACGCGCGGCTGGATCGCAACCGCCGCCAGAGTCGCGGCGGTCGTGATATAGCCGTCGACGACCAGCAGCATACCGCGCTGGGTCGCCTCGAGCATCGCCCCGGTCATCATGGCTATTTCGAGTCCGCCGAAGGCCTGCAATGCCGCGCGCGCCACATCGCCGGCCGCGGTTTCGTTTCTGTTCCCGCCTTCGCCGCCGCTCCGCTCAAAGCGTTCGAGGGCGCGGGCGAGGACCTGGCCTTTGTGCCGGAGGCCTTCGTCGGTGTGTCCGGTGCCGCGGCCGACGCAGTCCGCCAGGGGCCGGCCGGTAAGCACGGACTGCAAGAGCGATGCGGCGCTCGTATTGCCGATGCCCATTTCGCCGAAGCCGAGCGCGTTGACGCCTTCGCGCGCCAGGCTCTGGACCAAACGCGCTCCCCGATCGAAGCACAGGCTCAGCTCATCGGCGGTCAGCGCGTCTTCGTCGACGAAATTGCGAGTGCCGCGTCGGACCTTCGCATCGAAAACCCGGTGCGGGCTTTGAGTCGCTGAGCTTTCCCCCGGCGACGCGAGGATCGAGCCGGCGTCATCGAGTGCAATGCGCAACGCTTCGGGGAACTCCGCGTCCACGCCGGCGTCGACTACTAAAAGAGGCAGGCCGTTCTGGCGTGCGAAGACGTTGATCGCCGCGCCGCCGTTCAGGAAATTGTGTACCATCTGCGCCGTAACTTCTTTCGGATAAGGACTGATGCCGGCGTCGGTCGCGCCGTGGTCGCCCGCGAACACAAGCATCACCGGAGATCGGATTTCCGGAGCGAGGTCGCCCTGAATGCGCCCGAGCTGCAGCGCGAGTTCTTCGAGTCTACCGAGCGATCCCGGTGGTTTGGTTTTGCGATCGATCTTGTGCTGCAGCGCCGCCGCGATGTCGGTCGGGGTGGTCGTATTCGTTGGGCTCATATTGTATTTCTGGAATTTGAATTTAGCGATGAATGCGGCGGCGGGACATCAGGGGCGCTGCGTTTGCGGCTGCGCGTCTTCGCGGCCGGGAATCACCCGGGACGGCAGGGCATCCAGGACCGTCTGCTTTTTGTCGTCCGGCATAAAGCGCCACTCGCTGATTTCATCGAGAGTCCGCAGGCAGCCTTCGCATAGCCCGCTGATCGGGTCGATGGCGCATACCGCGATGCACGGAGAGCGGAGCTTCGATTCCCGGTTCGAGCCGAACATCCCGTCAGAGGGCCATTTCCAGTGGCTCTGTCAACCCGATTGCCGGTGCGTCGCCGGAACAGCTCATGCCCCGTCGATCAGCGGCGCGTCTGTTCGCGCAGATCGTGTCGCAGGCTGAAGAGCGTATTCAGATCCACATCGCGGAACGCCACGCCGACTCCGTCCGGATCGGTGCGAACGACCCCGCCGCTCAGATCGTAGCGATTGTCGTTCAAGCGAAAGGCCAGGCTGACGGCCGCGCCGGGTTCGAGTTTGCAATCCGGCCACTCAATGTACACCCCGCGCTCGTGAGCGTCTTTCGTGCGGCGCATGATGTTGTTGGCAACGATTTCGAATACGAGCGGTTTGCGCTTCTGCAGTCGCCAGCCGCGCGGATACATTTTGATATACGGCGCGCTGATGTCGTTGCGCATGATATAAGCGATGGCCAGCATTCCGAAGAGCGCCAGAAGCAGTGCCCCGAGATTGCCGGCGAAGGGCTGCAAAGCGAAGACCGTCGCGTTATAAACGATCAGCGCGACGGCGTAAGCCAGAAAGGACCACCAGCCCCACTTCTTGACGAGCAGCAGTCCGACGGCCACGGGAATGGAGCCGAACAGCAGCGCGATTTCAAAGGCGTTCAAGCGGGCGAAGACGGCTTCCACATCCACAATGGCGGTGCCGGTTCGCATGGCGATCGCGACGTAGTTTACGAGCGGCATGAAGAGGAAGGCGACGCCGAACAGCGTCAGCGTCGGAGGCCTTCGAACTCTTCTTCGCCGATCCCGGCGCAGCATACGAAAGACAGGATTGCGCGGATCCGGCACGGCCATAGGCATCAGAGGATGCGCGTCACCCGGGGCCTGTCAAATTTTTTTTCGCGCCGCGTAGTTCTTGAGATGGCGCGCAAAGCTGCGCATTACATACAAATGGATTTTGGCCTGGGTCAGATTGTAGACGGTCCAGGGCAGGCCCGGGCGAAAATCGTGGATCGCCGCGAGCAGGAACTCGCCGTCGAATACGCCGCGAAATTCGAGGCGGCCCGGCATGCCGGGCCGCTCGGAATGCAACAAAACACCGTCTGTGATATAGAACAGCACGCGGTTCGGCGCGCTACGATTCGCCGCCAGGCTCAGTTCCAGCAATAGAATGGGGCCGACGCGAAACTGGAGAATGTCGGTCCGGCGATCGAAGTTGATGGCTACAAGCGGTCGGGTTACGCGCGCGAGCCAGATCGCGTAGCGGCGGCTGGCCCAGGCCGCCGTTTTGCCGGCGGGCAGCGGAAGGCGCTGTACCGAGCGAACGTCGCGCAGTTTGCGTTTGCGCCGGAGGCGGGCCGGACTTGCGTTCTCCGCCTGAGCGGGCTGTTCTTGCTTCGAGGCCGTCGCCTCCATGCTCGTATTGAATGCGGTTGTAGTCGGGGCTTTCTTTTTCGCTCTTTTTGCGGCGTCGCGCGACGCCTGCATTTCCCGAATCGCGTTTCGCAAAGCCGTATCGCAATCGGTGCCGCTTGTTCCCAGATAATTCGGCCGGGCGAGCATGGAATCCTTCAGGCTTTCGACGAGCGGCGCGACCAGCGCGGCGGATGCTCCGGAAAAGAGCTGCACCCACAGGCGCGAAAGCGCGTACGAATTGATGGGTACCGTTAAGATGCGCAGCGTGCGTCCCAGGACGCGGGCGGTTTTTTTCATCAGGGCCTGGTATGAAAGCGCTTCGGGGCCGCCGATATTGACGATGCGTTGCGGAGTCTCCTGCGGGCCCAGGCATTCGTGGATCACACGTACGGCGTCTTCGAGAGACACCGGCTGAGTGAGTGACCGGGTCCACTGCGGACAGACCATGACCGGCAGGCGTTTGACCACGTTAAATAGAATGCGAAACGAAGAGCCGGCGCCGCCGATGATCAGCCCGGCCCGCACCGCGGTAACCGGCGTGCCCTGGGCGGCCAGCGCGCGCTCGGTTTCCAGCCGGCTTTCGAGATGGCGCGATAGCTTCGCATTGTCGGGAATCAGCCCGCCCAGATAGACGATTTGTTTTACGCCGCCCCGCGCGCAGGCCCGCGCGAAATTGTCCGCCATGATCAAATCCAGGTCTTCGAAATTCGCCTGGGTCAGTCGGGCGGTGGGATTCATGGAGTGCACGAGGTACACGGCGTAGTCCGCCCCGGCGACCGCTTCTTCGGTCTGCAGCATGGAAAAGAGATCGCAGGCGACGCCCTGGACCTTCGGCACGTGGGAAGCGCCGCTCCGGGACATAGACACCACTTCGTAGTCGTCGCGCAGTCGCTGGGCCAACGCCTGGCCGACGAATCCGCTGCCGCCGGCTATAACGACCCGCGGCCGCTTTTTAGAATTCGCAGGCCCGCTCTTAGTTTTTATAGCGCTGTCGCTGTCGCGTTTTTTCGTCGAAGCCATTGTCTGTAACAAGATACTATGCGGGGGCCTGGGATTCGAGACTTTTTGGCTTCCGGTTTTGTCCTTTACAGTCTGGATGACTCGAAATCCCAATCGGTGAGCGATCGTGTTCGTCGCACCGGCGTTTGCCGCGACTTCCGAATTGAAAGCTTCTGCAAAATGAAAGGGCTCTGGATTCAAATCGTCGCCGCGGCGCTGATCGTGCTGGGCATAGCTCTGGCCGTTTCCAATTCTCTGGAAACTTTTGCAGCGTATCAAATCTCGGGCGGAATCCTTGCACTGCTGGAATTGATTTCGCCGGCGCCCCTGTTCGTATGCGCGTTTTTGATCGCTCTGGTCACCGGGGCGAATCTCGCGGCGCGCTATTTTAAGTGGATGGTGCTGCTGCGCGCGGGCCATATTCTCGCGCCCAGTCGCCGACTTTTTTTTTCGTATCTGGCTTCGTTCATCGGAAATTTGACTCCGTTTTATATTCTGTACGTGTTGCGGGTCGCGCCGCTGCGCGAGCGTTTGCTTCCGGCCCTGGTCATTCTGGGGTTGGACCTGGCGACGGACTTGATCGCGGTCGTGGCTCTGGGGTTCGCCGCGTCGTATGCGCTGCTGTTCAGCGCGGCGCTGGTTTTTGTGGTTTCCGCCTGCGCACTCGCGATCTTTCCCGCGAAGAGTCGAGATCGTACCATAGGCGCGGCTTCGTTCGCCACGAGTCTGGTTTTCGCGCAGAGTTTTTCGCTTTTGATCTGGGGCGCGACGGGGGTCACGCTGTGGCTGGTGCTGTGGTTTTTTAATGTGGGGTCGCCGGTCGCCGTTCCGGATGCGATTCGCATTTACGCCGCGGGCCACGCGGAAGGCATTCTATCGATCGACCTGCCGGGCTTTTTGCGCGTCGGCCGCAGTATGATCGCGGGCTTGATCGAGGCGGGCGTGCCGACGCAAGCGGCGGTCTTCGCGGCGGCGCTCGTGCGCGCTTTCACTTACTGGCTGGTGATTCTCGCGGCGTTGGTCGCGCTGTTGTATATCCGCCGGCAGTGGCGTCGCAGTCTGAGCGCGCCTTCCGCAGAACGGCACTTTGATGAGATCGCGGAAGATTATCGCCATAATATTCCCGAACATATTCGGCTGCGGCTCCTGAACCGCAAGATCGAGTTGAACCAGAAATATTTACCCGCGACTGAGTTTCGCCGCGGCGTCGACGCCGGCTGCGGCCAGGGCTGGTACTTAAAGGAGATGCTGAGCCGCGGATACGACGTGGCGGGCGTCGATGTTTCGCAGGGACAGGTGGATCAGGCCCGACTCTATCTGGGAGCGACGGACGGCGAACGAATCGACCGCGCCTCGATCATGCAGCTGCCTTTCGCGGACGGGTCGCGGGATTTTCTGTATACGATCAATACGATTCACCATCTCCCGGATGTGGAGAGCCAGGCGCGGGCCTTTCGCGAAGTGCATCGGGTGTTGCGTCCCGGCGGGCGTTTTTTAATTCACGAGATGAACGTGAAAAACCCCGTCTTCCGCTTTTATATGAGCTATATCTTCCCGCTGATCAAAGACATCGACGACGGCACCGAAGTCTGGCTCAAAGCGACGCCGGCTGGTTTCTGGCACAGGGCGGGTTGGCGCCTGCTGGCCACGGAGTATCGTACCTTTTTGCCGGACTTCGTGCCGGAGTTTCTGTATCGCCGGCTGTGGGGGCTCGAACACTTTCTCGAAACGAATCGCTATACGAATCCGTTTTCGGCGCACGTCAGCTTTGTTCTGGAAAAATTCGAGAAAATCGAGAAAGTCGAACCCCCGGCCGGCAATATTCAGTCGGACGCATCCACGCTGTAGGTCTGCAGCGCCACGCCGTTTTCGTAGTTTTTACTGGCGATCAGCTTGAGCGCGCGGCTGTCGCCGATCGGGCGCGCGTCCGTGAATTCGAAGAGTCGTACGCCGCTCCCCAGGACGACCGGACTGATCTTGAGTTTGATCCTGTCGATCAGTCCGGCCCGCAAGAGCGTGCCCGCGAAGGCGCCGCCGCCGCACAGATAGATCGCCGATCCCCGGCTTTCGCGCAGTTCGCGCACGCGATCCAGTCCGTCTCCGCTTTCGTCGGGCGCGTCGCGGACCAGAAAGAATTGATCGTCCTGGCTTTCCGGTTCGGGCATAGTACGCGAGAAGACGTAGTTTTGCATATGCGGATACGCGGCGCGGCCCGCTTCGAGTCCGAAGGCGTAGCCGAATTCGTACGTGCGCCGTCCCATAATGACGGTGTCGTACTCTTGCAGTTCGCGAAGATACTCGTCTACATGGGGGCCGGACGCTGCGAAGCCGGCGATGGTTTCGGCGGGGGTCGCTCCCGGGCCGGCGATAAAACCGTCGACCGACGTCGCGACGTGATAGATGATCGAACGCATGGTTCAGTGCTCCTGTGCATGCTGCGCGAGTGTGCGCAGCTCCCCGACACAGTCCGGCGTGCAAAGGAGAAAGCAAACGCCGCGGACATTGTCGGGGGTCGTAATGGAAGGGGAGCTTAAATTACCATTGGTCTGAACCGAGCTTCAGCCTTCGCGCCTGTTCTGGATTCAGTCAAACACTTTTTGCTTTGCGGAACCGCTGGCCTGCGCCGCGATTCCGCAAAGCCGCCGGATTCAATCCGTGTGCATACATTCGAATTCCGCGTCGCTCAGCATAAATATGCGATCCAGTTCCATGCGGAAGGGGGTTTCGAGGTCGTATTCTTCGTTCTCCATCTTGTTTCGCTCCTGAGTTCGTTGGTGTGAAAGCTATTGCAAGGCTCGTGCCACGCGAATCCGACGTCTCCGCGGCGATTTCGCAAAACGGCTGCCGGCGATTCTCGATTTGAGACGCGCCTGAGACTGTGCATATCATCAGGCGAAAATGCTTGCTGTCATTGCGGTGCCACCGTGGACTCTCCCCGAAATATGGCTCCAGAAAACCTCATCGATGACATCTTTTCGGAAATTCTGGCTCATGGCATCTTTTTCGGAGCCTGTCTGGGCGCGCTTCTGGCCGGCGTACATCTCGCGCACGCCGATCGTTCTCTGGCGCGCCGGATGGTGGCGCTGGTTTGCTTTTGCGTCGGAGTTCTTTTTTTATATATGTACGGAGTGTTGCGCGGTTTCGCGTTCGACTGGCCGCTTTTGAATCATCTATTCGTGCCGTTCGTGTACGCGCTGGGGCCCGCGAACTATTGCCTCTTTCGCGCCACGACTGACGAAGGCTATCGCATCGGGCGCAGCGGCTGGCTCTTCGGACTGGCGCTGCTTGCGTTGCTGGCGCTCATCGTTCTGAGCTGGCTCGATCCCGCCGCGATGGCTCGCGGGCCCGCGGAATACTTCACGAGCGAGGGGCTGAGCAGCGTGGAAGCGCTGACCCTGTGCGGTTGGCTCAGTATCGGCGTGTTTTATCTGATCCTGTTTCGCCGGGCGGCAGTGCTCTTTACCATGCGCATGCTGCGGGCCGAGCGCTCGGTACGCGCGCTGCTGGCGATCTTTATCGGCGGGGGCGTAATTACGGCGATCGCCCTGGGGGCTTATCTGGCCGTGCGCCTCGAATGGATGATTCAGCTCTGCTTCTGGGCGTCGCTGTACTCCGCCGTCATGCATATCTTCGCGCAGGGGGTTCCTGAGCTCTTCGATGGGCTGGCTCCGGCCATGCAGGAAGCCCGGCGGGGGCGGCGACTGGCGGGTCTGGACCTGAAGGATCTCGGCGAACGGCTGCGCTATTTGATGGAAGAAGAGCAGATCTATGTGGAAGAGGATCTCAGTCTGAACCGGCTGGCGGATTTGCTGGATGTCAAAGCGCATCAACTCTCGGAATATATCAACACGCATTTGAAACAGAATTTTTCGCGCATGGTCAACGGACATCGCGCGGCCGCGGCGGCCCGCATCCTGCTGGAAGAGCCCGACGCTGCGGTACTCGCGGTCGCCTTTCGCGTGGGTTTTAACTCGAAGGCGAATTTTAACCTGGCGTTTAAAGGCGTACACGGGGTTTCGCCGCGTGAATATATTCGCCGGCATCGCGCGGGGAGCGTCCGCAAATCGCGCGTTCGCCCGAAGCGATTGCACCAACCCCGCAATTCGAAGAGCCGGAAAAGCTAAATCAGCATAAAGCGTCCAGGATCATAATCCTGGACGTGGGCTTTCGACCAGGATTATGATCTCTGTCGAATCCAGGCGGGGGCCCCGCTACAATCTCCCGCGTTCATGCGATATGAGTCCCGCCGATGTTTCGCCGCCGCCGTGTAGACGGTCGGAAGCGAAGCGTCGCGCGCGATCTCAAATAAATACCATCGCATCTGAAATGGTCGTCGTCCCGGCCTGAGGCAGGTCCGGGAGCGGCCCATATATAGAGAGGGAACCATGAAATCCAGATGTGGATTCACAAATCCGGCGCGCTCGTTCGTGCGCGAGCGCCGGAATTTTATCAACGCCGCTGCGACGGCGATGTTCCGGCGAAGCCTGAGCGCTTTCGTTGTAGTTTCGCTGAGCTTCGTCATCGGCGCCTGCGCGGCCGGAGACAGCGACGGCGGCGAAGTCGGAGAACTGACGGCGCTGCTCGGCCTGGCGGGCCAGCAGTCCGCGCCGACCGTCCAGACGGGACGTCCGGTGACGGCGGCTGAGATTCGCGCCGCATTCGATGCGCTCGATCACAGCGGCTTCACGTACGACGAATTTGTTTCTATTTATTCGCCGGACGGCACGCGACTGGCGGCGAATCTATTTCAGCCGACGAATATTCCGGCCGGCGAATTCTTGCCGGCGATTATTTTTGTGAACAGCTGGGCTCTTGAGGAACACCAGTACATCGTGCAGGCGGCGAAATTCGCAGCGCGCGGCTATATCGTTCTGAGTTACAGCACGCGTGGTTTCGGTTTGTCCGAGGGGCTGGTCAATGTGGCCGGCGATGGCGATATGCAGGATTTATCGGCGGCCATCGACTATCTGGAAGCGCACACCCCCGTCGACGTGAATCGCATCGGGATGGCGGGGATTTCGTACGGCGGCGGTATTTCGCTGCTTGGCCTCAGCCGCGAAAGCCGTATCAAAACGGCCGTGGCCATGTCCGGCTGGGCCGATCTGACTCGTTCGCTGTACGGCAATCAAACGCCGCGTCTGGTGTGGGGTCTATTGCTCGTCGCCTCGGGCTATGTCACGGGCCGGATGGATCCGATCATCGCCGAGAATTTCGGGCGCTTGCTTTCGAACAACGGCGTCGCGGGAGTGCTCGCCTGGGCCGCCGGCCGATCCCCGGCCAGCTATATCGAGCAGCTGAACTCAGCGAATAAACCGGTGTATATTTCCAGCAACTTCAGCGACAATTTGTTTCAGCCCAATCAAATGCTGGACTATTTCGCGCAGCTCACGGTCCCGAAGCGCCTGGATTTGAACAACGGCATTCATGCGACCGCGGAAATCGGCGGTCTGCTCGGGCTTTCAAATTTCGTCTGGGACAATACTCATGACTGGTTCGATCACTGGCTGAAAGGCGAAGCGAATGGTATCATGTCTCGCCCCGCGGTTACGATGAAAAAGAAATTCTCGAACGAGCGCGTCAGCTTTCCGAGCTGGCCTGCACCGCAGGTCACGACCCGCAGCTACTATCTGAAGCCGCGCGGTCTCTTTTCCAACGGCGCGATTCAGACCGCACCCAATCGCACGTCGCGCACTTCGAAAATCTATTCGGGCATAGACACCGCCGCCACGACCGGCATTCCGCTCCTTTCGCCGATCTTAGAGGGCCACGTGGATATTCCGGTACGCACTCCGCTCGCCTGGATCAGCCGCGCGAACGGGGTCGTCTATCAGTCGAGTCGATTGAGCGAAGAACTTCGAATTCGCGGCAAGCTGGAGTATACGGGCCGGGTCGATCCCTCGCTCAGCAAAGGCCAGGTCGTGGTCTATTTCTACGATGTGGATCGTCTGGGAGTCGGTAAGCTGATTACTCACGGCACCGCGACGATTCGAGACGTCGCATACGGCAGCGCTGCGGAGGTGACGGCGGATCTTTCGGCTGTCGCCTACGATGTGCCCGCCGGGCACCGTATCGCGATCGCGCTCGATACCTTCGATGCGCTGTACGCGACGCCGACGGTCTTGCCGTACAATCTACGTTTTCGGCATTCGTCCGGCACGCAATCGACCCTGCGAATTCAGCAGCTGGACTGATCGCGGCCGCCGGCCGCAAGCTCCGCTGAGAAGTATTTTTGGGATAAGCCGTCGCCGCCCATGTTCGCGTTCCGGAGAGGGGCGCGAGCCAGGCTGCGGCGGCTTATTTGATTTTACGTCGTATCGCCGGAAAAAAGCTTGTTGTGACGGCGGCGGCGGTCTGCACTCGGCGTTTCGCGATATTGCCTGCGCATTGGCGCGGCTTGATGTAGAATGGGTCTAAACTTATTCCGATTTTCATTTTTTTCGCTGAGTCTATCGGTGATCTTCGGCTTCAGCGGCTGTCTGCCGGGGCCGGAGAATATTACGATTGCGGCCGATGCTCCGATTGAAGTCGAGCGCGGCGAAAGCTTTGAGATCCGGGCGAGCGTTACGAATACGGCCGCGGAAGCGCAACGGCTCGTCGCCCTCGACATCGCGCATGAATATCTGGAAGGCGTCGCCATTCTTTCGAGCGAACCGGATCATAACTCCACGATGGACGTCCCCATCGACAATACGACCAGTTACGTATTCGACATCGATCTGGCGCCGGGCGAAAGCACGACGGTCGTATTTCAGGCCCGTGCGCTGCACGCCGGCGACTATCGCGGCGATATAGATTTTTGTATTAACAGTGAATATGATTTTATCTCGAAGTCTATTCGTACTCTGGTGCGTTGATTTGCGCGACGCGTCGCTGGATTTCGACCTGGCCGCGAAGACGCGAAGCTTCCAATCGTTCCCTAACAAATTTCGCGATATTCTGACGGCCTCGTTTTCTAAAAGCATTGACAGACGCGAGACGGCGATGTTCCTGCTGAGAGCCCGGAGGGTTTGTACGTATGAAGATAATGATTGTAGACGACTCGGAAATCATTCGTAAAGCCATTCGCAATATGCTGAGCGGCGACGGCCGCGAATTCGTCGGCGAAGCGGGCGACGGGATTCGCGCCCTCGAAGTCTTCCGCGAAACGCAGCCGGAATTCGTCACTATGGATATAACGATGCCGGATATGGACGGCCTGGAGTGTATTCGCCAGATGATGGCGCTGAATTCCGCGGTTAAGATCCTGGTGATTTCGGCGGTTTCCCTGGAAAGCGTCGCGCTGGAGGCTCTGGAAATCGGCGCCAGGTCGTTCTTGCGAAAGCCGTTTTCGCGCGACCAGCTGGTCGCGGCCTTCGAAAAAATTTCGGGCGCATAACGCGTTTTGTATTCGTCTATAAAGAACCGGGGGCATTGCACATGACCGAACAGGATATGACCGTTTTCGTGGAGTCCGTTCTGACTTATTTCGAGCGCATTTCAGGCGAATCGGCGACGGCCGGCATTCCGCGAAAAAAAGACAACGATTCGGTTATGCTCGACTATACTGGAATCATCGGCATTTCAGGTCAGCGCAAAGGTTGTGTGTATTTCACTACGACGAAAGAAATGCTGCGGGAAGTAGTCAGCTCGGTACTCGGCGAGGCTACGGCCAGCGAAGAAGCCACTCAGAATATGGCGGGCGAAATCGCGAATACCATCGCCGGATACGCGCAGGAAAGCCTGGGCGAAGGATTTCTGATTTCAGTGCCGGTAGTCGTCAGCGGTCGGGCGGAAGACGTCGCGTTGCCCGAGGTGCCTTCGTATGTGCTGCCGGTGGACTGGAAAGGCAATCGCGCCTATCTGGTCGTCGGTGTTCAGTAGCGGACGAAGAGTACATCGACCGCCCTATTTACGGGTGATATTGATCGCCTGCAAATATTTGACGAGATTCTGAATCTCTTTGCGGGAAAACTCGTTTCCCCAGACCGGCATCAGCGGCGATCGTCCGACTGCGGCCCCGCCTTTTTCGATGATGCGTGCCTGCTCGGCTTCGCTCAGCTTGCTGACCGAAAGATTCGCCGGTCGCACGGCCAGCGACATAGCGCGAATGCCGTCGCCTTTGCCGGTCGCGCCGTGACACATTACACAGCGCTTTTCGAAGATTCGACGTCCGCGCATGATCGCGGCGGTCTCGTTTTCCTCCGCGCTCTGTGCAAAGAGGCCGCCGTTCTCTGGAAGGGCGCTCCGGAAGAAGAACTCCGGCGCGCTCCAGGTCGTGAGTGCGACGGCGAACAGTACGATCGTGAAGGCGGTTTTGCCGCTACTGCTGCGGTTGAGATGGTTTGAGTAATAGGATTTCATAAACGATTCTCCAGGATGAGTAAACGCATCAGCGTGGCAGGAGCGGGACCGAGAATTCTTTTTGTTCGCCCGTCAGGCTGCGCATAAATTCAACCAGGTCCTGTTTTTCCTGCTCGTTTAAGTTCAGCGGCTGAATGTCCGGACTCAGGTTCGTTTTGTCGTCGCCGCCGCGGTCGTAGTGTTCGACGACTTCCATAAGCGTATTGTAGCTGCCGTCGCGCATATACGGCGCGGTAAGCTCCACGTCGCGAAGGGTCGGCGTCTTGAAGGCGCCGCGCATACGGGGCAGGGGAACGACTACGAAACGCCCGAGATCTTCGAGTTTCGCTGCGGGGGTTTTTACGCCGATATTGTGAAAGCTGCCGTCTGAAAAATTGAAGCCGGAGTGGCATTTGACGCAGGCGCCCTTGTTCTGAAATACGTCAAAACCCCGCACGGCGGATTCCGACATGGCGCCGGAATCGCCGTCCAGCCAGCGATCGAAAGGCGAACGCGTCGCGATGATGGTGCGCTGGAAACTCGCCAGGGCTTTCGCGATTGTTTCGGCTCTTACGTCTTCGCCCGGATAAGCCTTTTCGAATAGTTCCACGTAGCCCGGAATGGATTTCAATTCGCTGATAGCGGTCGCGAGATTTTCGGCCATTTCATTGGGCGAGGTCAGCGGTCCGAGCGCCTGCTCCTCTAAGGTTTTTGCGCGACCGTCCCAGAACTGACTGCTGGCGAAGGCGGTGTTGACGATCGTCGGCGTGTTGCGGTCGAGGATACCCATGTCCATGCCAACGGCCGTGGGCAGCCCGTCGGTCCAGGCCAGACCGGGGTTATGGCAGGTGGCGCAGCTCAGCGAATTCGTGCCGGATAACAGGGGCTCGAAGAATAATTTGCGGCCCAGTTCGATCCGCGCTTCGTTCGGCAGATTGTCTTCCGGCGCCGGCGCCGCGACCGGCATGGCGAAGGGACTCACATCCTCTTTCGATTCTTCGCATCCCGCTGCGGAGACGCAGGCCAGGAGGAGCGCCAGACAAAACGCGATACCGCTACGAGTGTCGCGTAATCCGCGTCGTGGTGATCGGGCCATAGTTGCAATCGTTGCAATCGTTCGTTTCATTCGCGTTCCTCCGGTACCTGTATCGTAAATTCAGTAAATCGCCCCGCGGCAAAGCGCAATCCCAGCTTGCCGCCGGCGTCGCGGACCCGGCTCCGGATCACGTCCATACCCACGCCGCGGCCGGCCAGGCGATCGGCCTCGTCCGCGGTCGATAGGCCCGAAGCGTAGATTAACTGCGCCACGCGACCGTCGTTCCAGCTCGCGATTTCTTCTTCGGACCAGCGTCCGCTGGCTCGCGCCTTCGCGCGCAGTCCGGCCAGATCGAGACCGGCTCCGTCGTCGTAAAATACGAGAAGATAACCCGGCGCATTTTCAGCGGCAGCGCTCGCGCCTGCCGCGGTGCCGTTGCCTGCGATTGTATTTTCAGAGTCCGCCCCGGCGATGCGCTCGAGGCGCATCTCAATGGTGCCGGTCGGCGGTTTACCGCTCGCTTCGCGTTGCTCGCTGGTTTCAATACCGTGGGCGACGGAGTTGCGGGCGAGCTGGACGAGCACGTCTTTAAAGAGCCGCGCGGTTTCCGCCGGCGGCTGCACCGTATCGAATCCGCGGGCGGTGACCTGGATCGTTTTGCCGCGCTCCGGAGCTTCGCTGGCGATCAGTTGCTCCAGGCTGCGCCGTACCGCTTCCATTTCTCCAGTAGCTTGCTCGGTCGCATCAGCATCCGTTCCGGATGCTTTCGCATCCGTTCCGGATGCTTTCGCATCTGATGCAGATGCTGTACTAAATCCCTGGAGTCGTTCGACGAGGGCGAACAGTTCCGCGAGTTGCTCTTCCAGGCCGGAGACCCCCATCGTCAGCGGCAGGATGTCCACCCCGCCCAGCTCCTCTTCTTTTTCATTCAGCCTTTGAATGAGGTCTTCGAGCGCGTGCACTTCGTCTGAAATAAAATTGAGTTCCAGCAGGCTCGCGTTGCCTTTGATCGCGTGCAGCTGCCGGGCGATCAAAGGCAGATCTTCGCGAAACTGCGCCGCCGGTTTTTCCTGGCGAAAGGCCGCGCGCACCTGGTCCAGTTCCGCGGACGCGTCGCGTAGAAAATTGCCGAGCATGTCCGGATCGATATGAATGACGCGAAAGAGTTTTTCCATCGCGCTTTTGTTGCGGGCTTCGGTCGCTTCCAGCTCGCGCTGCAGTTCGACTTCGGCGGTCTGGTCGCGCACCGTGACCATGAGATTTTGAACCGAGCCGGATTCGATAATTCGGTTGAAAGCGAAGCTCAAATGTTTGGTCGGCGGCGAGCCGGCGCCCGCGGATCTCGCCACGGATTGGACTTCGATGCGCTTGAGCGGATTCAGATCCGCCAGTACGTCGTCTTCGATGTGTTGTTGAAACATCAGGCGCAAGAAACGGTCCAATCCTTCCAGAGCGCTATTCGGCACCCGCTCGTACAGCACGCCTTTCAGGGATTTTTGCGCCAGCTCTTCGCCTTCCAGGATTTCGGTCAGGCGCGCCGAATGCTGCGCCCCGATCAACTGGTCCTGGCCGATCAGAAACAGGCCTTCGTCCGCATTCGCGAGAATGCGATCCGTTTCTTTTTTGGCGTCCAGCAACGCTGTGCCGATCCGATTGAAAGCCAGACCAACGTCGTTTAATTCGTCGCGGCCGGTTAGCGCGAGCGGTTGTTCCGTCTGGCCGGAGATCAGGCGATCGGCGACTTCCCCCAGGCTGGCCACGGTTTCCATGACGTTTCGATAAAACCCGAGAAACAAATACAGCACCAGTAGAATCGCCGCCAGGGACACCGCCAGAATCAGGTTACGGCGAAATTTCAGAGACGCAATGCGCGTCTGGACGATTTTTTTCAGCGACGCGGATACGCTCTGATACAATTCGAAATTGGCTTCGCTTACTTTGCCGACGGCTCCCAGGTATTCCGGAGAGCTCACGTTCGCGGTTTCACGAAAGACGATGCTTTCGAGAGTTTTATTCAGCAGGCGAATCGTATTGATATGGTTGCGCTTGCGAATCGCGTCCAGATCGGCGCGCGTGTCGGGATTGTGGTGGAAAGCGGTCTCCAGCGCGAAATTGAGCTGGTCGAGGTGCAGCTTCAGCGCTTCGCCGTGGGCCGCGAGGCGAATGCGCGCGTTACGCGTATCGCTTGATTTACCCAGAATTAAACGCGAAGCCAGCAGCGCCATGCGAAACAGGTCCGGCTGGTTTTCGGGAAGAACGTGGGTCAGGACCTGGGCCAGATTGTTCCCGCTGATGTCCGGTTCGAAAACGAGATTACTCGCTTCGCCGGAAGCCGCGGCGACGCTCTTGAGATCGTCCATTAGAAAGCCGTAGCGGTCGGACAGTGCGACGGCGTCCAGCTTCTCCCAGTTCTCCTCAAGCTCCCGCCATTTCTTGTAGGTGTCCGCGAGCCGTTCCTGAACCTCCGCATCCTCGGCTTCCGCCTCCCCTTCGGCGTCGCCCGAAACGAAATGCGCGAAGGCCTTTTCGAGACCTGCGATATGCGTGCTGTACTCGCGATCCAGATAACCGGAATAGCCGATCAGGCCCAGAGCGCGAACCGGAGTATAGTGCAGGGTCTGACCGATCGGCGCCGCTCGTTCGAGCCCGTCCAGTTCCGCTTCCGCGAATGAGATGCCCGAATTGATTTCACTGACGAGCAGATACGATGTCAGAGCCAGGGGAAAGAGCCCCAGCGCGGCGATTACCATAAATTTGCCCGGGTACTTCAGCCGGGACATGAGCGCAATCGATGGTTTTAGCAGTATTCGCATACGGGATCTGGCTTTCGTCGTCGCCAGGCGGATAAAACGCCGGCGACCTTCGGCGAAAGCTGACTATAAACCTATTCCACAGTAATCTTGAGTTTCATGTTTTCGTGGATGGCGCATTCCACTTCGACTTCGCCTGGTTTGTCGAAGACGACTTTGCGGCTTTCGCCCTGCGGATACGAACCGAGATCGAAGACCCGCGTTTCGGAAAACGAAAAGACGTTGTGAAAGAAAGGGTCGTCGTTGCGAAAGCTGACGGAATCGCCAACTTTGACCGTGAGTTCCGTCGGCGAAAACTGTTTGCCTTTTTGGGTTACGACGATTTCGCGCAACTCCCCGGACGCGGTCTTCGCCGGTTCCGCCGGCTCGTCCTGCTCGGGTTTCGCGCTTTCGCCGCAGGCGAAGAGCAAACTAAAGAGCGCGACAGCGACTAAAAAGATGAATCGCGGATGGACGGCGTGCGACGCGTCTCGCGGAGGATACTGAGAATCTTTCGCATAATTCATGACCCCTTGTTATCAGACGGCAGCGCGTTTGTGAAGCGAAAAGCGAAGCCGCGGGTTAGCGGACTGTAAGGCGAGTATAATGCAGATGTGTTTTTTTAACCCGATTTCGCCTTCAGGTAGCGCGCATATCTCGCGATTCCATATCCGAAAAAAGACTTGTATACCATAGGGGGTATTGTATATTGAGGCCACGGAGGTGATCGTATGTATCTGGCATCAAGGCAGGGATGGTATCTGGAGCGAGTGATCTGGTTGGTCGCCGGACTGTTTACGCTCTCGTCAGCGGCGCTGGCGACTCTGCACAGTCCTTACTGGCTAATTCTCACCGCGCTGGTCGGGATCAATCTGATCATATTCGCGTTGAGCGGTTTTTGTATTATGGCCAATATACTTTACAGCCTGGGGCTGCGCTCGCGGCTGCAAACGGATGCGGTCGCGCGTTCCGGGAGCGCCCAACCATGATTGCGCGCTCCCGGGACAGGCGGCGGGTCGACGCGCGCCTGATGCGTCGTCGGTGGCCCGTATTTCTGTTGGCGCTTTCGCTCGGTATTTTCGCATTCGCCTGCGATTCCGGCGAAGAGCCAGGTCAGCGCGTGAATCTGCGCGAATCGCCGGACGCGCGTTCCGTTTTAAAACTCTTCGCGGAGTTTCAGGGGCGACTGAAGCCCGAATTGAAAGCCGCGATCGCGGAGGGCGGCACTGCGGGCGCGATCGGTCGCTGTCATTCCGTGAGTCCCGAGCTCGCGGCGCTGCTTTCGCGGGAATTCGCGGCCGATCGCAACCGCAGTTTCACGGTCCGGCGCGTATCGGATCGGCCGCGAAACCCGGACCACGTCCCGGACAAATTCGAAGCGCGGGTCATCGCGGAGTGGCAGGCCGAGCTCAAAGCCGGTCGCGAGATCGAAGCGGTCGCCCACCAGACGAGCCAGGGCCTGCGGGTCATGCAGCCGATTCGCGCGGGAGCCGTATGTCTGGCCTGCCACGGCGCGCCGGAAACGATCGAAACAGAAACGCGCGCGCGTCTGAAAGAGCTCTATCCAGACGACAGTGCAACGGGTTATCGCGCGGGGGATCTGCGCGGAGCCTTCAGCGCTGTGCTGGGACCCTGATAGTACGCTTCGCAGAACGCTCCGCGATCCGCGGAGGGTTCTGCTATGAATCATAAATGCAGGCGACGGACCGGGGCTGCGCTCAGGGTTCGCGCGCTTCGGAGCCGCCGTTTTCGCGTTCGCGGATCTTGCGCGCGCGTCGCTCGACGGTTTCGGCGATGTGCGTGCGAAATTCGGGATGAGCGGCGAGCACTCGTTCGAAATCGCGTCTGGTCAGCACGTATAGATCGCAGTAGCCGCGCGTGCGCACGCTCGCGCTGCGCGGGCGATCCAGCACCAGAGCCAGTTCGCCGACGTAATCGCCGTCTTCCAGGGTTGCATGTACTCGCTGACCGTCCGCCGATACGACTTCCACGGTGCCGCTGCTGATGAAATACATGCAGTCCCCCGCTTCGCCTTCGTGAATGAACGTGGTTCCCGGCGGCACCAGTTCCGGTCGCAAGAGCAGCACGATCTCCTTTAAGAGCGCGGTCTGCGCGTCGCGAAAGAGCGGAACATTGCGCAGCAGGGTGCGATGCATGACCAGCGCCATGTCCGTACGCAGCGGTTCCGGCAGTTCGTCCAGGAGCTGTCGTTCGTTGGGGCCGCTGTCGCTTTCCCAGAGGTGCCCGTAATAATCCATTACCCGCCGCCGCAGCTCCGGCGGAATATCGCGATACCGTAAAAACGAAGAGACCTCGTCGAGTTTGTGCGCCTGCTCGGCCCGCACCGTATCCAGATTTGCCAGGAAGCTGGCCATATTCGCGATCAAATATCCGTAGCTGCCGACGCCCGCGATCATTACCAGCATGGTATAGATTCTCTGCGGCGTACTGGCGGGCGTGATATCGCCGTAGCCGACGGTCGTCAGGGTGGTGATGGTCCAGTAGAGCGCCTCGACGTACGTATCGATGCGAGTCGCGCGCGCGGGAATCCCGTCCAGCCAGAGCCAGCCGCAGGCGGTCCAGTGCGCGAAGACTCCCACGAAAACCACGAACAAGGCCAGGCGAAAAGCCCCGGGGTGCAGCCACTGCAGATGCCGATCACGCCAGATGCGACCGGCCGAAGGCAGCCGTGCGATCTTCACCAACCGGTGCAGGCCGATCAATGCCGCCGGGCCTGCCTCTGCCCCGGCCGCTTCCGCCAGCAGGGCCAGAGGCAGGGCCGCCAGCAAATCGATCGCGAACCAGCCGCGCAGATAGCGCGCGGCGATGCGCCGCCGATCCCGTATCAGATGGTGGTGTTCGTGAAAAGGCGTGAAGAAATTCGCCAGCACGTCGCCGAGCAAAATCGCCGTCGCGCAGAACTCCCATACGAGAAGCATGCCGCCGCCGTAACCCGGAGTCCCAAAAGCCGAGCGCAACGGTACTTCCAGCGCCAGGGCGAAGGCCACGGCGATCACGGCGTATTCGTGCAGGCGGCGAATCATTGTATCGATCCTGAAATCCGGCCGGAGATTATACCAGTCGATGACGCTCCGGCAAGAGGCGCAACACGTCGCCGATAATGGTAATCGCGGGGAATTCGATGTTACGCGTTAGTTCTTCGCCGCCCGCGCCCGCGAGTTGTTCCAGGCTGTGCAGGTGGACGCGTTCTTCCGGCAGCGTGCACTTCGATATAATCGCCACGTGGGTTTCGCCGGCTTTGCCGTTGTTTTGCAATTCCTGGCAGATGCTGCGCAGATGATGCAGGCCCATATAGAAGACCAGAGTGTAGTTCGAGCGCGCGAGATAGGCCCAGTCGTGGCGGGGAAGGCCGTTGCTTTCGCCCGCCTGGGCTTTGCTGTATCCGGACAAAAACAAAACCGCGGGCCCGTACTCGCGATGCGTAATGGGGACGCGCAGTGCGGCGGAAGCGGCGGAGGCGCTCGTGACTCCTGGAACGACTTCCGTATGAATCCCGTGTCCGTTTAAGAATTCGATCTCTTCGCCGCCCCGTCCGAAGATGAACGGGTCGCCGCCCTTCAAGCGTACCACCCGGCGCCCGCGTCGGGCGTGCGTGAGAATCAGTTCGTTGATTTCGTTTTGCGGCATGCTGTGGCGGCCCAGTCGTTTGCCGACGTGAATGCGTTCGCAGTTCTCCGACGCGAGATCCAATATGGCCGGATTCAAAAGGCTGTCGTAGAGAATGCAGTCCGCGCTTTCGAGCATGCGTTTCGCCTTCAGCGTTAAAAGCTCGGGATCGCCGGGACCCGCTCCCACCAGATAAACGTCGCCCGCTTGTTCCGTCATTTTCTTCCGTTGTTTAACAGGCGCATGCGATGAATCTGCATGCCGCCAGCGTTTTTATTTTGCACCGAGCGATAAAGACCTCCGTCGCCCGCGGGCATTTCGAGTTGTAGCGCGGGCCCGCCGAGGGGAGTCCGCAGATAGAGGAACTCCGAAACGCCGGTTGCAGCCAGGCGCGCGACGAGCGCCCGGGCCGTGTCCTCTTCGGTCGCCATGTACAAGCGTTTGTTCGAAAGAATCTCTTCCGACAGGAATCCGACGGCCGGCGCCGCGTCGAAGACGACCACGTCGAGCGCGAAGCTTTCTATCGCCTGGCTGTAGGCCAGATTTTGCTTTGAAGTCTGCTGCAGGATTTTCATACCGCGATGCGTAAATTCAAGCGAGTAGATCGCAAGGGCGCCGAGCAAAACGAAAATGTACCAGCGTTGCAGCGGCGCCCAGCGCCAGAATATCGCCAGGGTACATAGATAAAGCGGCGCGAATACGCACGCCAGATAACGCGGGCTCCAGGAATAACCGCCGTCGTTCGGAGCGATCACGAGTACGACCAGAATATAGGCGAAGCCGCTGACGACGAACAGGGCTCCCGCTGGACCGGCCGCCCGTCGCGCTCCGGGAAAGAGCGCCCATAAAAATACGAGCGCGATCGAAGGCAGCGCCGAGAACAAACCCAGAGAGCCGCCGAAGAGCAGCAGCCGCGCGATTTCCAGCTGTCCCGCGAAGCTGAACTCGGTCAACACCTGGGCCGCATGGGCGGTGCCCCGGTTGCCCGCGATATTGCCGAAGACCGCGTAATGAAATATGCAGACCAGGAGCAGGCCCGGAATCGCGCCGGCGATAAACGGCGCTACCGCCTCAAGTCCGCCGCGTATGCGCGCGACGACGCCCGGGGCCTGCCGGTCAGCGTTATCGCCTGCATCATCTGCGGGACGTGCGAGCAGAAATAACAGGCCGATGGCTCCCGCGATCGCCGCCAGAAAGATCGCCGCTTCCGTACGCAAGGCGAAGGCCAGCGCGATCAAAAGCCCGCCGGCGAAGAGCGCGCGCGGATGGGCCGGTCGCGTGAGGCTGCCGGATTGCGCGTAGTTCTGCGCCCGGACCTCAGGTATGGAGTCGTTCGGCGAATCGGGAGCCGTCCCGATGCGCCAGCCGAGGCCGCGCACCACGTAGAACAGTCCCGCGGCCAGCATCGCCAGATAGAGCATTACTTCGGATAGATCGTAGGCGAAGGTGGGCGAAGGGATGATCAGAAACGCCAGCAGGCCCGCCGTGAATTCGAAAAAGGGATTCGCGTAAATTTCGCGGGCGGTGCGCATCGTCGCGAATATATAAAGCGCCAGAAAAAAGAAGTTAAGAACGATATAGCCGTAGTCGGGAAATAGAGCGACCGCCGGCGCCGCCAGTAAGGCGAAGGGATATTGATAAAAATAAAAGCATACGCCGTCGACCATATAGTAGAAATACCATGGCCCGGGCAGCCAGCTGTACTCCGGATCGAATTCAGAATCGTAGTGGCAGGCGAAAGTCGAGAAATTCTGAGCGAGCAGCCCCTGGATCTGCAGCCAGCGGCCGGCGCCGTCCGCGAAGACCGACGCTTCCATGCGCACTCCGGCCAGATAGCCGAAATAAAAAAGCGTTAAGAGCGCAAAGACCAGCGTATAGGGGCGGGCGGCGATCCAACCGGCGAAGACCGCGCGAATCGATTCGAGGACTTTCACGTTTGCGCGGCCTGCACCGCCTTTTCAATCGTGGCTTTGAGTTCCGTGTAATTCGTGCAGGCGGGAAACTGCGGAAATTCCTGAACCACGTTGTCCGGCGCGTGAAACAGAATTCCCTGATCGGCCTGCTTCAACATGGTCACGTCATTGTAGGAATCGCCGATCGAAACCACGTGAAAGCCGTTCTCCTGCAGACCCCGCACGGCCCCGGCTTTGCCGTCGACGGTCCGCAGGCGGTATCCGACGATTCGGTCGTTCGCGTCGATCTCGAGTTTGTGGCAGAGCAGGGTCGGCCGCTCCAGTTGCGCCATCAGGGGATCGGCGAATTCGTAAAAGGTATCCGAAAGAATAATAAACGGAAAGCGCTCGCGCACCCAGTGCGTGTATTCCAGCGCGCCCTCGAGCGGGCCGATGCTGGCGATCGCTGCGCGCAGCTGGCTCATGCCGATGCCGTGTTTGTCGAGAATCCCGAGCCGGTAAGACATCAGCTCGTCGTAGTCTTTGATATCGCGGGTGGTGAGCTTGAGTTCGTCGATGCCGGTCTGCGCAGCCAGGCGGATCCAGATCTCGGGGACCAGGCAGCCTTCCAGGTCCATAGTGATCAAAGTCGGTTTCGGCGTCACGATAACGCGCAGTTTTTCAGCGGGAGATGAACGGGAAAGCCGTTTTTTGTCCTGGGATCAGGCGTCGTCGGCCCGGACTTCAAAAGCTCGCAAAATCAGGCCGGGGCGACCGGGTCGGCGACCGGCGAGTCGGCGCCGCCGCGCTCCGCCACCATGGATTCGTGTTCGGCTCGAATCAGGCCGCGCACTCGATCGGTGAGTTCCTGCACGCTTTCTTCGGCGAAGCTCTCCGCTTCGATGGGATCCAGAACGCGCACTCGAATGCGATGGAAACCCCGCACGACCACGCCCTTTTTGGGCAGGGCCCGGGACGAGCCTTCGATGACGATCGGTAGAATCGGACGCCCGGTGCGCTTGGCCAGTTCAAAGGCGCCGCGCTTGAAGCCGCTGACCCGGCCGTTGGCGGAACGCGTGCCTTCCGGAAACAGGAAAACCGAACTGCCGGCCGAGAGAGTTTCTTCGCAGGCGCGCATCATCTTCGCGTTGCTTTTGTTGCTCCCGCGATCCAGTTCAATGTAACGATTCAAGCGCATATTCCAGCCCACAAAGGGAATCTTGAAATTTTCGCTTTTCGAAACCCACTTAAAATGCAGCCAGGTGCGAAAGACGACGGGGATGTCGACCATGGAAAGATGGTTGCTGACGATGATGCGCGCTTCGTTACGGGGTTTCGCGCGCTCCATGTGTTCTACGGTGACGTTCCAGTGCGGATTCGGCCAGGTGAACATGCTCGCCCAAAAGCAGGTGAATTTGTGCAGCAACCAGCCGCGGCGATCAAAGGGCAGAGTAACGAGCCAGATCAGCACGGCGATGGGAAACATTGTTATACACAGGATGCCGATAAAGAGCCAGAAGACGGTGGACGTAATACGAGCGAGCATGTGCCGCCAGCGCGGCGGGGGAGGACCGCCGCGGCAAGGCGTTTTTAGAGAATGTTGTTTGCCGACACGGTGTCAGCGCGGGCCAATCATCGGTCTGTCATATTCGGCGAACGACTGGGCGGTCTATGCGATGAATCACACCTAAGCCAGGAGATTTCTTCCTGATAGGCATGTGCGCGCGGCATTAGTCTGACTCATTCTCTCATTTCTTTCAAGGAGGCAGTCTGATGAGCGATTATATCAGATTCAAACGACTCGTCCGGGTCGCGCTCTTCGCGGCGGCGGTCTGCGCGGGCTCCGCGATGGTCTGGGCCCAGGGACCTGGCGGCGGCGGACGCATGCAGGGCCAGATGTTCGCCGCGATGGACGCGAACGGCGATGGAAAAGTGTCCCGGACCGAGTGGGACGATTTCCATGCGAAGCGCTTCGGAGCGATCGACGCGAATAAAGACGGCGCTATCGACGCGGCCGAATTCCGGGCGAAGCGCATGCCGAAAGGCAAACAGGGCGGGCAGTAGTAGACCCGGCGCTTCATGCGAATGCGGACGGGCTCGTCTGTCCGCATTCGCGTTCTGCGTTTCAGCCGCCGGCCGCGGCCGCTTCGTTCGTGAAACTCATCTCTTTGGTTTCTTTCAGCAGGCGAATAAAGCTGACGCCGTCGGGTATGGTCCCGATGGTCGCCATGGCGCCCATCAACGCGCCGGCGATGCCGGGACTGCTTGCGTCCGCCCCGGTGAGATACAGATTCTTCACAGGCGTATTGGCCTGGCACCACGGCGCTTCGCTGGATACGAAACGTTCGCGCACCGACGGCACGCCGTAGATTGATCCTTTGAAGTGGCCGGTGAAAAAATTCGTCGTAAGCGGAGTCGATAGCTCGTAAAATTCGACCAGATCCGCGAAGCCGGGGTAGCGGCTGTCCACGTAGGCGATCAGCTTTTTCGCGATCTTTTCTTTTAACGCTTCGTAGTCTTCGCCGCGCTTTTTCCAGGTCGTCGATTCGGCCCATTTTTGAAACGGAGCGAATTCGGTGAGGCCGATGATTTCGGCGGTGTGGGCTTTCGCCTGTTTATTTTTCAGACTGGGAAAGCTCATATAAGCGCCGCTAACCGGGGCGTCGCCGGTCATCCATTGCGCGTCGCCCGCGAAATTCGTATCGTGGTCGTAGCCGGCGAAGATCCAGTGGTTTTCGCCGCGAAACTCGTGCGGCAATTCGCGCGGATCCGATTTGAGCCCGAGATAGAGCGTGACGCTGCTGACGATCGAATGCTTTTTATAGAAATCATTCAGCTGCTGGCGAAAGGGAATCTCCACCGATTCAGGCAAGAGCTTGTTGTAAGTCAGATGCGCGCCCGCGTTCGAAATGATCACCGGGGCGAAAAACTCGAAGACTTCCTGGTCGCCCTTCGCCGGCCGCGCGCGTAGATTGCGAACGCGAACGCCCTTCGCTTCGCCGTTCTCGACGAGGATTTCTTCGACTTCGTGCGAAAGCAGTACCCGGCCGCCGCGCTCTTCGATGATCGGTTTTACGCTTTCGGCGATGGTGCTCGCGCCGCCCTCGGGATAATAACCCCCGTGGAAATAATGATACACCACGCTGCAGTGCAGAACGAAGGGACTCTTCGAGGGCGGAATGCCGTAGTCGCCCCACTGCGAAGCGAGCAGCGCCCGCAGCTTCGGATCGGTGAAATTCTTATTAAAATAGTCCGCGGTCGTGATATTCGCCGTATCGAAACCGGAAATCTGGAGCTTCTGGCGCACGCGATCGACGAAGGGCTCCGGCGATTTCATATTATGTCGGCCGAACCAGCCGTTCATGGTGCGTACGTCTTCGAAATAAGCGCGCAGAGCCGCCTCTTCCGCGGGGAACATTTCAATCAGGCGCCCGAGGTATTCTTCTTCGGAGGCGGGTACGCGAAAGGTGAAATCAGGATAGACGAATTTTTCGAAGCAATCGGCGGGCATTTGATTCCAGCGCACGCCGCCCCGGGTGACGATATCCGAGAGCCGGCGCAGCATGGCGCCCTCGTGCATATCGCCCACGTAGTGAATGCCCACGTCCCAGCTGTACTTTTGTTTACGGCCGAATTCGTGCGTAAAGCCGCCCATCACGTAGTGGCGTTCGAGAATGAGCACGCGTTTGTCTCTCAGCTGAGACATGATGCTGCCCACGGTGAGGGCCCCCATGCCCGAGCCGATGAGGATGATATCGTAGTTCTGGTCGGAATTCGCCTGATTTGCACTCATGTTTCCAGTGGAAACTTTCGGGCCGAAAAAGTCAATCAAATATCAATGCGAAAAATATCACATTCGCGGGGCCGCGGGCGGAGATTTTTCTGCTCGCGACGCGCCGGCTCACACGCGAAACTTGCGGCCGGCGATTTTGGGCTCGTCGATAGAGTGGCTATTCATGAATTCTGCAGAAAAAAGAGCGATTCTCACGCTGGTTGCGGGCGGATTCTTTTTCGTGCTGGCCATCGGCAGCTATTTGTACGCCGAGTATTCGCTACGTTACGATCAGCCCGGCTTAGAAGAGATATACGGCGCCGAACTCGGAGTTTGCGACAGCGGTCCCGAGCAAAAGCAGCTGAGCTGTATTAACGCCGCGGGGGAGCGCCACGCGGTGCGCCTGGCTGATTTTCGCGAAAGCATTCTGCTTTTCGTATGGCAGCTGCCGCTGCTGTTTATCACGCTCTCGACCATTCTCGGCTATTCGGGGCTGATTATGTGGGGCGTGCTTTTGCCGGCGGCCCGCCGGCCCTTTATCGCGATTTCCGCCATCGGTATTCTGATTCAGACGATGCTGCTGGTCTGGATGCTGGTCGTGCGCTATCTGGATCTGCGTGTTTGATTTACGCCTGATTCGCGATTGTCCCCGAAGCATTTGAGCATTGCCCGGCCATGTTCGGAATTCCAGCGCGCGTTCACAGATCGTTTTATGATTGAAAGCTCTGCCGGAGTTTCTTTGGTGGAAGTATGCCTCGCCGCACCCGGAGTCCCGTCGCGAAAGCTCAGTCGTCCGACGGGGAGTCCGTCGAGACGCGCGCCGGGCACGCACCCGCCGCAGGAGATCGGCAATCCTATCACGTGGGGAATCTACGCGAGTCTCTGATTCGCGAAGCGCTCGAAATTCTGAAAAGTGACGGCCTCGAAGGTCTCAGTCTGCGCAAAGTCGCGGGCGCGGCGGGGGTCAGCCACACAGCGGCCTATCGCCATTTCGACGATAAGAACGCTCTACTCGCGAGTGTGGCCGAAGAAGGCTTTCGTTTGCTGTACGAGTTCCAGCGTCAGGTGGTGGCCGACGCCGGCGACGATCTGACCGAACGGTTTTTGAATCTCGGCTGGCTCTATGTGAAATTTACCATCGAGCATCCGCAGCACGCGCGCATCATGTTCGGCGGGGCGGGTCTTGAGTTTAAATTGTATCCGGCGCTGACCATGGCCGCCGCCCGAACCTTTCGGCAATTACTCGAGGTAGTGCGTCGCGGCCAGGATCAGGGCATCATCGCCGCGGGCAGTTCGAAGCATCGCGCTCTGGCGGCCTGGTCGATCGTGCACGGGGTTTCCATGCTTGTACTGGACGGGCAGATTCGGCTACGCGGCGACGAAGCGGAAACCGAGCGGACCGTCAAGTCGGTGATCAGCTTTCTCTTTCACGGCCTCGCGGCGCGTTCCGATGAATGAGCGTTGCGTTGAGTTCTGGCGTTCAGCTTTACCGCGCCCGCAGCCAGGCGATCATACAATCGGCGACGGCCGACCAGTCCGCTTCGAGCATCATATTGTGCGCCATGTCCGGAAAGATCGTAAGTTCGGCGTCGTAGGCTTTCGCGGTCGCACGCACTTCGGCCGGCGTAAAAATTTGATCGTCGCGCGCGCCGAGGACGAGCGCCGACACGCCGCGAATCTTCTTTTTGCGCGGCAAACTCAAGAGCAACATATCGAGAAAGGCGCGAAAGGCTTCATCGCCCGTGCGCTTATGATAGCTCTCGAATTCCGCGGGCGCGATCTGCGGGGAATAAAAATGATTTCGCGCGTGCTCCGCTTTGCGCACAAGCGGATACAGCTTCCAGGTGAGCAACACTTCCAGAAATTGCAGCGGATAGTGCAGCGCGATATTCAGTGTCGTACGCAAAACTCCTGCGGGTGGAACGGAGGCCAGGAGAATCATCGCGGAGTCGGGCTGGCGGTGGGCCTCCATGTATTTTTGAACGATATAGCCGCCCATCGAATGGCCGATCAATATCGGCGGATGATCGCAGCTCGCGGCGATCTCGGCCACGGCCCGCACATAGTCCGCGACACCCAGGCTGCGTATGCTCGCGTTCCCCGGCGTACCGTCGCCGTGCCCCGGTAGATCCAGAGCCAGCACTTCGAAACCGCGTTCGGCGAAGTACGGCAGAAAGCGTTCGTTCCAGTACCACGCTCCGTGCCAGGCGCCGTGTACAAAAAGCAAAGGTCGCGCAAAAGGCTCCGCGTTGTCCGCTGGCTTTAGATGAAAACGAGCCGTGTGGCCCGCCTGAGATTCTGGTGAGGTGTGCCCGTTCATGGCCGAAAGCGTACGGATGCGATAGGATCAGGCAAGCGCTTTCTGCGCGTCGCGTAAGTCGGGCAGCGGCTGCTGCGCGTCGGAACCGCTTGACCGTGGTACGACGGAGGGCCCCAATCGCCCTATGGCAGTGGAAATCGATCGAAGCAGTCCTGTTCTGGTCACGGGCGGCGGCGGATACATCGCTTCCTGGGTGGTGCGCGAACTGCTGGCGGAAGGGCTGCCGGTTCGCGCTACCGTCCGCAGTACGGCGGACGCGAAGAAAGTCAGTCACCTGCTCGAACTGGGCGCGGCCTATCCGGGTATGCTGCAGCTCTTCGAAGCCGATCTGCTGGTCGAGGGCAGTTTCGACGAAGCGATCCGGGGCTGCCAGCTCGTGATGCATACCGCTTCGCCGTTTCTGGACACCGGCTGGAAAGACGCGCAAAAAGAGCTCATGGATCCCGCGTTTCAGGGAACCCGCAACGTTCTGGAAAGCGCGAATCGCGCGGGCACAGTCAAGCGCATCGTTTTGACTTCCAGCGTCGCGGCGATCATGGGCGACGCAATAGACGCCGACCAACTACCGGATCGCATATTTAACGAGAGCCACTGGAATACGACCAGCAGTCTCGAACACAATCCCTATCCGTATTCCAAGACCGTCGCCGAGCGCGAAGCCTGGAAGATTTGCGAAGCCCAAAATGAGTGGGATCTGGTTACGATCAATCCGGCCTTCGTACTCGGGCCTTCGCTTTCGCGTAGAGCCGACGGTACGAGCGTCGGCTTCATGAAGTCGATGGCCGGCGGCGATTTTCGCTTCGGTGTGCCGGATCTGAATCTCGGGGTGGTGGACGTGCGTGACGTGGCGCGCGCTCATATTCTCGCCGGTCTGAAGCCCGCCGCGAGCGGCCGGCATTTAACCTGCGCTGAAACTCTGAGCATCGTAGAGATGGGATCGATATTGCGCGAAGCCCTCGGCGAACGTTATCCCTTTCCGAGAAATACGCTGCCCACGTTTTTGATGTACCTGGTCGGCCCGTTTATCGGTATGAGCTGGGACTACGTGAGCAAAAACGTCGGCGTGCGCTATCGCCTGGATCGGAGTTACAGCGAAAAAGATCTGGGCCTGTCATACCGGCCGGTGCGCGAAACGCTCGTCGATCATATTGAACAGCTGGCCGCCGCCGGCATGATCTGATTCGAGTCGCCCTCGATTCAGGCAGGTTTTAGGATTCGTTCGACTTGCGGCAATAAAACTCAATGCGCCGCGTCGTATAGACGCCGCCGACGAAAAAATGAATCGTCGCGTCGAGCCAGTCGCGGCGAATAACGATGCTTTCCAGACTGTCAGGGCAGGGATTCTGCGGCGATTTCGAATATTCGTAGATGCCAAGGCCCAGGCTGACGTGAGTTTCAGACAACGCGGGCTCGCGGTCTTTTAGCGATCGACCGCGGTTCTCAGGGGGCACGAAATGCAGCACAGTGGTCTGGCACGCTGCGGCGCCGAGGACGCCGAATAGAAGCAGGCAGCCTATAGCGGTTGTCGGCGCGTTCATTGGGAGTCTCCGGTCTGGTCATTGGTTTCGGCTGATGGGTCGGCCTGGTCTGGCGCCAGGGGGCTCGCCGCTTCGTTGATCGCCTCAGTTGCAGGTTCGGTCGCTGGTTCTTGTTCGGTGTTGGTTTGCACCGCTTCGCTTGCTTCGGCCGCTGGTTCTTGTTCGGCGTTGGATTGCACCGCTTCGCTTGCTTCGGCCGCTGGTACTTGTTCGGCGTTGGATTGCACCGCTTCGCTTGCTTCGGCCGCTGGTTCTTGTTCGGCGTTGGATTGCACCGCTTCGCTTGCTTCGGCCGCTGGTACTTGTTCGGCGTTGGTTTGCACCGCTTCGCTTGCTTCGGCCGCTGGTTCTTGTTCGGTGTTGGTTTGCACCGCTTCGCTTGCTTCGGCCGCTGGTTTTTGTTCGGTGTTGGCTTCCGCAGCTTCGTTCTTTTCGCTCGGGGTTTCTTGTCCACTGGCAGCATCAGCAGGATTCGTTTCCGTGCCGGTCGCTGTTGCTTTCGTGTCAACTGCCGGGTTGTTCGCGGCGGGGGCCTTCGGCTTGGGAGCGTCCGCCGATGCGGCACAGGTCAGAGCGAGTCGTCGTCCCGCGTAAATCCCGCCGGAACCGTTGTCGAGCAGACCATCGAGCCAGTTCGCATATTCATGAACTTCCAGAAGGCCGTCCGGGCAGATTTCATAGACGTTGTACTCAAGAGTCATTGGATACAGGCCCCAGGCCCAGAACGATTGCTTTTCGACTCGCGAAGCTTTTTCGGTTTCGGTGCGACAGTGCAGGCAATCGTCGAAACGCACCCGGGCGTGCTGGCAGGCGGAGCCCGCCATAAGGATCGCCAGCAGCGCGAGGAGGGTCAGATATTCGGCTCGGCGGGAGCGTGCTCCCACCATGGCCGCTGCGATCTTGCGGAAGTCGATGCGCTCATTCTGTTTCAAGCGGAGCCGTCCATAGATCGTGTAAATTGCATTTCGCATAGACTTTGTATGCGGAGAGGTCGCCGCGCAATTCGCTCAGCGCCAGATTCGCACTTACGGTCGATTTTTCGCTCGCTTCGCGGGGGAAGGCCACGGCCGGCACCACGTCGCGACCCTGCGCGTCCATTACGCCGATTTTTTCTATATAGTGAGAGCGGTCGATTTTTTGCAATGGGACGTCCACGCGCAGCACGTCGCGCACGATCTGGATTCGCGGCGCGTGGCTTTCCGAAAACGCGGCCCATTCGCCGGGATCTTCAGCGGTGTACTCAGCGCGGGGAGTGCGCCCTTCGTCTCCGCCCGGGCTGCACCTCGTTACGGTGAATACCAGCAGTCCGGCGATCGCGAAGATCGCCGCACGCGGTGCCCGGACCGTGCGGCGGCACGCCGGCTCGTTGCCAGAGGCGTCGGTTTCGCCTGCAAACATTTCAGCTTTCGTTCTCGAAATCATATCAGTCGATCTGCCGGAAGATTCTGATTACGGCCGAGCCGGTGCCCGCCGCCACATAGATATAGTCGTTCGTGCCGTCGCCGATGGTCGTCGACGAGATGATCTTCGTATACGCGATGCCGAGACCGGTCGTGCTCTGCTGCGCCCAGCCGGCGGATGCCAGAGTCGCGCCGTTCGTGGCCGGCGGATTGCTGCTCACCAGGCGATAGATCTGAATGCCCGCCGCGTCGTCGAAGCCCAGATACAGCGTATTCGTTCCGTTCACTTCGAACATGCTGATCGCGTCGCCGCTGCCGATTTCGCTTTCGGTGCCGGAGATCAGCTTCGTCCAGGACGAGGCCGCCGAACAGGGCGAGGCGCAACGCCAGAGTTCGCCGCGCAGATTCTGTTTGTTCGTCGCGGCGTTGCTCGCCGCGCCGACCGCGACGTTGCGGACCATATACAGATCGCCGTTAAATTCTCTGAGAATCGGAATGCCCTTTTCGCCGGGGCTGACTTTTTCGAGACCCGCGGGGGCGGCGGGCAAAACGAGAGTCGAATCGCCGGCGGTCGTGGCGAAGGCTGAGGGCGTCACGTCCACGGCGCTCGCAAACGTGGCGAAATTGCTCGAATAGAAAACGCCGCCGTTGTTGGCCATATACAGGCGGCCGTTGTATTTCACCATCGAATCGATGCCGACCACATCCGAAGCAGCAGCGGGGTTCGCGTAGCTGCCGCCGCCGGTCGCGCCTTTGCCGAGACCGTTTTGGGTACGGATACTCATGTCGCTGCCGGTGCCGACGGCGACGTTGCCGCCGGGCGCGGTAACGCTGTGATATACCACGATCGGCGCCTGTTTGTTATGATCCGAAGACATGGCCACGTAGAGGTGATTGTCAACGGCGTAGACGGTTTGCGCGCTCTTCGTATTCGCGCCGCCGGTGTAGCTGCCGAGCGAGAATTCGGTCCAGCCGAGAGTTGTGTCGAGCTCCTGGGTGAAATAGCCGTGCGAAACGTTGTCTTTGATCGGGCCGGTTAAGAGAATTTCATAATCGCTTCCGCCGATCGTGACGGTCGCCGAATTGAAGCCCACCACGCCGCGTTCCGAGTTCGGACCGGAGGAGGTGCCGCAGACCGGCGAAGCGCCGAAGCCGAAGCCGTCGGTGCCAGGGCAGGTGCCCGCGGAGAAGTCGAAGCCGGTCAGGATCGGATTGGATCCGTCGGGGTTGAATCGAAACGCCGCGTTGTTCGCGTCGTTGGTGCCCAGATACACGCGACCGCCGTAATTAAAAGCGAACGAAAAGATCGAACCGTCGCCGAAGGGATCGTCGAAGAGCGGACCGTCTTCGAATTCGTCGATGGTCGTGCCGAGTCCTTGAAAGGTAGTACGGTCTTTCGGACTCGCCTGCAAATTTTCGTCGTCGTCCACGTTACGAATCGCGCCCCAGCTGGCGTTGTCGAAACCGTCGCCGTTCGCGCCGTTGGCGGCGATGATCGTATACGAGATGCCGGCCTGTGCGGCGCTGGTCGTTAGAACGACAGAGTTCCCGAGAGTACCGGTGCCCGGCACTCCGGAAGTGATATTTCCCAGGCTCGGCGAGATTTGATAACGATTCGCGCACTCCGCCGAACTCGTGCATCCCGCCGTGCCCGCCGCGTCGTTGCCCGGCAGCGGCAGCTTGTTGAAATACAGGCGGATCTGGTTCGCCGAAATCGGAACCGCCGAGAGAACTTTGATCTGCTCGTTGCCCAGAAAGGTCAGGAAATTCGGCGAAGCGATGGCGTTGCCGGCCAGGTCCGTCACATTCGCCGCCGTGGTTATGCGGTAGTCGATGTCGCACAGGGTCTGGCCGCCCGTTAGATTCAACTGAATCGTGTCCTGAGCCACCACGATCGCCGAGGCGATGGTCACGTCCGCGCACCCCGCGTCCGCCGGATCTTCGATGAGCGTATAATTCGAAATATTGTTGGCGGCGTTGGCCGAGCCGTCGGTGATCATCGCTTCGGAGTAACGGAAAGTCACCGTGGTCGGCGTTACATTGCTTACAGTCACCATGTAAGGCGCGACGTTGTCGGCGGAGAAGCTGCCGCTGATCGGGTTGTACGAGGGGACGTTCGTGCTCAGGTTCGGCGTCGTCGCGGTATCCTGAATCGTTCCGAGAATCGTAATGCGGTCGCCCACGGCGATGGTGCTGCCGGAACCGGCGAAGGTGATCACCAGCTGATCGCCGGCCGCGTTCCACACCGCCGAAGTCACGGTGCCCCATAGATGCGAGCTGGAGAGTTGAAAGATCGATGCGATATTCGCGTTGGTGACGCTCGGCTTATTCGTCGCCTCCGAAAAATTCAGGGTCAGCGTGTCGTCCGAATCCACGCCGGTGAAAGCGTTCACGTTGTCCGAAGCGATGGCCGTAACGATTACCGGCGGCGCCTTATCGACCGACACGCTCGAAAGATCGGCGACGCTCGCAAGGTCGATGCCGTTGCCCTGCCAGCGTCCCGTAGCGGTGGTGGAAGCGACGGTTTTGAGGTCGGTACCGGTGACGCTCGCGTCGTCCGTAAAAATCGTGACGATCGTATCGTTCGCGGTCGCGCTGTCGTCGTTCGGCGCGCTGATGGTTCCGGTGCCGCCCGTGCCCGAGTCCACGAGCTGCAAAGCTGTGCCGCCCATCGCAAATTGCATTGCGTCCGCGTCGGCGATAGTCGAGTCGGCCATGGCGATTGAAAATACGATTTTCAACTGATCGATGCTGCCGTTCTGGTTCGTGTCGTACTGTTCGACGCTGGTGATCGTCGGGCCCGCCGTGACGCTGATCGCCGTGGCGGTCGTATTGCCGGTGTTGTCGGCGGCATCGAAGATCGTCGCAGTGGCGGCGATCGTATCGGTCGCGTTATCGCCGGTCGTGAAAATCGTATTTCCGTTAAAGATAGCAGAGAAGCCGGCGTCCGACGCGCAACTGTCCGCGCCCATGCTACCGAGCGATGCGACGCCGCTTCCGCTCACGTTGGTATAATTCAAATCGCTGGCGTCCAGTTCGCCGCCGGAGCCGCAGGCGGGCACGCCGATCGCGCCGTAAACCGCTTCGGAGAACGCGACCGTCAGGGCCGCGGCCGAAGTCGTCGCCGTTCCGCTGATCGCCACGGGCAGAGCGCGGTCGGCTTCGGTCAGAGTTCCCGTAAAAATCTGGCCGATGGTCGTCGCGCTGAGATTTTGCAGTCCCGGACTCGCGGTGGTGGTCATATCGGGTTTCGCGCCGGTGTCGACCACGCCGCCCTCGGTGAACTGCAGATAGACTACCGCGTCGTCGACCGTGTCGGCTTCCGGCGCGGACGTGCCGTGGGCGAGCACCACGTTCGTATAACCGGCGACCAGCCAGTCGGTCTGAGCCGTGCCCGGGCTGTTGAGTACATAACCCGGGAAAGTGCTGTCGTCGACGCTGGTCGAGAAGGTCAGGCGATAGTGATCGATCTGGCCGTCGTTATCGGTATCCAGCGTTTCCGCGGAGGAAATACCGAATTCGTTGTCGCTGATCAGAACGCTGGCCTGTTGCGTTCCGGACTCGGTGCCGTTGGTAACGGAGCTGATGTCGATCGTGCCGGTTTCCGTGCCTTCAAAGAGCGCGTCGTCGACGCCGGTGAGCGTGATGCCGGCGCTTGAGCTGCCCGCGTTGATCACGATGGAAGCGGCGCCGGTATAGTCGGCCGGATTGGCGGCGGTCCCGGAATACGCAAGGTTGACCGTAATATTCTGACCGGAGACCGCCGAAAGCGTCGCGGTCAAAGTCGCCGTGCCGCCGTTTTCGACGAAGGTACCCGGCGAAACCGAAAGCGTAACCGCGGGCGCGGCGTCATCGTCGGTAATGGTCGCGGTGACCTGTTGTGTTCCGGATTCGGTTCCGTTGGTAACGGTGCTGATGTCGACAATCGCGGTTTCGTTCACTTCGTCGAGGGTGTCGTCCAGGCCCGTAATCGTAATGGAGCCGGTGGTCGCCCCCGCGGCGATGGTGATGCCCGTAGCACTGGCGCTGTAATCGGTCGCGTTGGTCGCGGTTCCGGAGAACGCGAGATTCACCGTGACCGCCTGTCCGGAAGCGGCCGAGAGCGTGGCCGTAACGGTCGCCACGCCGCCGTTTTCCGCGAGCGGCGATCCCGAAACGCCGAGCGTAACGGTCGGAGCCGCGTCGTCGTCGGTGATCGTCGCCGTGACCTGCTGCGTTCCGGATTCAGTGCCGTTCGTTACGGAGTCAATGTCGACGATCACGGTTTCGTCCGCTTCATCCAGGGCGTCGTTCACGCCGGTAATCGTAACGTTGCCCGTGGTCGCTCCGGCGGCGATGACGATGCTCGCGCCGCTTCTGGTATAGTCCGTGGTGTTGGTCGCGGTGCCGGTGTAGGCGAGATTCACGGTGACGGTCTGGCCCGAAGCGGCCGAGAGCGTAGCGGTAACGGTCGCCACGCCGCCGTTTTCCGCGAGCGGCGATCCCGAAACGCCGAGCGTAACGGTCGGAGCCGCGTCGTCGTCGGTAATGGTCGCCGTGACCTGTTGCGTTCCGGATTCGGTGCCGTTTGTAACGGAGTCGATGTCGACGATCACGGTTTCGTCCGCTTCGTCCAGGGCGTCGTTCACGCCGGTAATCGTAACGTTGCCCGTGGTCGCTCCAGCGGCGATGACGATGCTCGCGCCGCTTCTGGTATAGTCCGTGGTGTTGGTCGCGGTGCCGGTGTAGGCGAGATTCACGGTGACGGTCTGGCCCGAAGCGGCGGACAGCGTGGCCGTAACGGTTGCGACGCCGCCGTTTTCGGCCAGCGGCGATCCGCTTACACCGAGCGTAACGGTCGGAGCCGCGTCGTCGTCGGTAATGGTCGCCGTGACCTGTTGCGTGCCGGACTCGGTTCCGTTTGTGACCGACGCGATGTCGACGATCACGCTTTCATCCAGTTCATCCAGCGCGTCGTTTACTCCCGTCAGGGTGATGCTGCCGCTGGTGTTGCCGGCAGTGATGGTGATGCTCGCGCCGCTTCTGCTATAGTCCGTGGTATTGGTCGCGGTTCCGGAGAAAGCCAGGTTCACGGTCACGTCGAAAGGCGCGGTCGCCGAAAGCGTGGCCGTAACGGTTGCGACGCCGCCGTTTTCCGCGAAAGGCGATGCGCTGAGGCCCAGGGTCACGGTCGGGAAATCATCGTCGGTGATGGTGGCGGTGACCTGTTGCGTGCCGGATTCGGTCGCGTTGGTAACCGAATCGATGTCGACGATCACGGTTTCCGCGCTTTCAATCGCGGCGTCGTTTACGCCCGTGAGCGTAATGCTGCCGCTGGTGTTACCCGCGGTGATCGTAATCGAGGCGCCGCTTCTGGTATAATCGCTGGTGTTCGTGGCGGTTCCGGAGAAAGCCAGGTTTACGGTTACAGTCGAGCCGGTCGTCGCGGACAGCGTCGCCGTAACGGTCGCGACTCCGCCGTTTTCGGCCAGGGGCGATCCGGAAATTCCCAGAGTGACCAGCGGGCCTTCGTCGTCGGTAATATTCGCGGTGACCTGCTGCGTTCCGGACTCGGTTCCGTTGGTCACCGAGTCGATGTCGGTGATCACGGTTTCGACGCCTTCAATGAGCGCGTCGTCGACGCCGGTGATGGTGGCGGTGCCGGTGGTCGCGCCGGCGGCGATGACGATGCTGGATGTGTTACGCGTATAATCGCTGACGTTCGTGGCGGTTCCGGTAAACGCCAGGTTGACCGTCACCGTCTTCGCGGAGGCGGCCGAAAGCGTCGCGGTGACCGTGGCGACGCCGCCGTTTTCGGCGAGGGGCGATCCCGAAATTCCCAGAGTGACGGTGGGCGCGGCGTCATCGTCGGTAATGGTGGCGGCGACCTGCTGGGTTCCGGATTCGGTTCCGTTCGTGACGGAGTCGATGTCGACGATCACGGTTTCCGCGTCTTCGTCGAGGGCGTCGTCGACCCCGGTGATCGTCACGGTGCCGCTGGTCGCGCCGGCGGCGATGACGATGCTCGCGCCGCTGCGGGTATAGTCCGTGGTATTGGTTGCGCCGCCGCTATAAGCCAGATTGACGGTAACAGTCTGACCGGATGCCGCGGAGAGCGTGGCGGTGACCGTGGCGACTCCACCGTTTTCGGCGAGTGGCGATCCGGTGATTCCGAGGGTGACTGTCGGCGCCGCGTCGTCGTCGGTGATGGTGGCGGTGACCTGCTGGGTTCCGGATTCGGTGCCGTTGGTAACGGAGTCGACGTCCACAATGACGGTTTCGTCCGCTTCGTCGAGCGCGTCGTTCACGCCGGTGATGGTAACATTGCCCGTAGTCGCGCCGGCGGCGATGACGATCGATGCGCCGCTCCTGGTATAGTCCGTGGTGTTGGTCGCGGTGCCGGTGTATGCAAGATTCACCGTTACGTTCTGACCGGATGCCGCCGAAAGCGTCGCAGTGACGGTTGCGACTCCGCCGTTTTCAGCCAGGGGCGATCCAGTGATTCCGAGAGTGACCGTCGGCGCCGCGTCGTCGTCGGCAATCGTGGCGGTGACCTGCTGCGTGCCGGATTCGGTGCCGTTCGTGACGGAGTCGATGTCGACGATCACGGTTTCGTCCGTTTCGTCGAGTGCGTCGTTTACTCCGGTAATTGTAACGGCGCCGCCTGTCGCGCCGGCGGCGATGACGATCGATGCGCCGCTCCGGGTATAGTCGGTGGTATTCGTCGCGGTTCCGGAGTATGCCAGGTTGATTGTGACGGTCTTCGACGAAGCCGCCGAGAGGGTCGCGGTCACGGTTGCGACCCCGCCGTTTTCAGCCAGGGGCGATCCCGAAAGGCCGAGGCTTACAGTGGGGGCCGCGTCGTCGTCAGTGATGGTGGCGGTGACCTGCTGGGTTCCCGACTCGCTGCCGTTCATGACGGAGTCGATATCCACAATGACGGTCTCGTCGTTTTCGTCGAGGGCGTCGTCTACGCCGGTAATCGTTGCGGTGCCGGTGAGATTGCCGGCGAGAACCGTAATGCTGGTTCCGCTTCTGGTATAATCGTTGGTATTCGTGGCCGTTCCGGAATAGCTCAGATTCACCGTGACGTTCACCGGACTCGTCGCCGAAAGCGTGGCCGTGACGGTCGCTATGCCGCCGTTTTCCGCCAGGGGAGAGCCGGAAATGCCGAGAGTCACGCTCGGGCCTTCGTCGTCGGCCAGATCTACCGTCACCTGTTGCGTTCCGGATTCGGTGCCGTTTGTAACGGAGTCAATGTCGGTGATCACCGTTTCGGTGCCTTCGATGGCCGCGTCGTCCACTCCGGTGATCGTCACCGTCCCGGTGGTGGCTCCTGCGGCGATGACGATGGATGTGCCGCTGCTGGTATAATCGCTGGCGTTGGTCGCGGTTCCGGAATACGCGAGGTTCACCGTAACGGTTTTGGCGGAGGCCGCGGAGAGGGTCGCCGTGACCGTGGTCGCGCCGCCGTTTTCGCTGATGGTGCCGGCCGCAGCGGACAATGTCACCGTGGGCGGCGCGTCGTCGTCGCTAATCGTGGCGGTGACCTGTTGCGTTCCGGACTCGGTGCCGTTCGTAACGGAGGCGATATCCACGATGACGGTTTCGTCGTCTTCGTCGGTGGGGTCGTTGACTCCGGTGATCGTAACGGTCCCGGTGGTCGCGCCGGCCGCGACTACGATTGAGGTACCGCTCCGGGTATAATCCGTAGCGTTGGTTGCGGTGCCGGTGTATCCCAGATTAACGGTAACGGTTTTACCGGAGGCCGCGGACAGCGTGGCGGTGACCGTGGCTACGCCGCCGTTTTCCGCGAGGGGCGATCCCGAAACGCCCAGGGTGACGGTCGGAGCGGCATCGTCGTCGGTGATGGTCGCGGTGACCTGCTGGGTTCCGGACTCGGTGCCGTTTGTAACGGACGCGATATCGACGATGACGGTTTCGTCGTCTTCGTCTGTCGCGTCGTCGACGCCGGTAATCGTAACCGTGCCGCTGGTGTTCCCTGCGGCGATGACGATGGATGCGCCGCTTCTGGTATAATCGCTGGCATTGGTTGCGGTGCCGCTATACGCGAGGTTGACCGTGACCGCGTTCGAGGAAGCCGCCGAGAGCGTAGCGCTAACCGTTGCCACTCCGCCGTTTTCAGCCAGGGGCGATCCCGAAACCCCGAGAGTCACGGTGGGCGGTGCATCGTCGTCGCTAATGGTGGCGGTGACCTGCTGGGTTCCGGATTCAGTGCCGTTGATTACCGAAGCGATGTCGACGATCACGGTCTCGTCGGCTTCGTCGTTCACATCGTTCACGCCGGTGAGGCTAACGGTGCCGCTGGTATTGCCTGCGGTGATCGTGATCGCGGTTCCGCTTCTGGTATAATCGCTGACGTTGGTGGCCGTTCCAGAGTAACTCAGGTTGACCGTTACGTCATAGGGAGCCGTCGCCGACAGCGTGGCCGTGACGGTAGCGACTCCCCCGTTTTCCGCGAATGGCGATCCGCTTACACCGAGAGTAACGGTCGGGAAATCGTCGTCGGCAATCGTGGCGGTGACCTGTTGCGTTCCGGATTCGGTGCCGTTGGTCACGGATGCGATATCGACGATCACGGTTTCCGCGCTTTCAATCACCGCGTCGTTCACGCCGGTAATTGTGACCGTGCCGCTGGTCGCTCCTGCGGCGATGACGATGCTCGCGCCGCTGCGCGTATAATCCGTGGTGTTGGTTGCGGTTCCGGAATAGCTGAGGTTGACCGTGATGATTTTCGCGGATGCGGCCGAGAGCGTGGCGGTGACCGTCGCGATGCCGCCGTTTTCGGCGAGGGGCGATCCCGTAACGCCAAGAGTGACAGTCGGAGCGGCGTCATCGTCGCTAATCGTGGCGGTGACCTGCTGCGTTCCGGACTCGGTTCCGTTGGTAACGGAGGCGATGTCGACGATCACTGTTTCGTCGTCTTCGTCGGTGGCGTCGTTTACGCCGGTGATGGTGACCGTGCCGGTGGTCGCGCCGGCGGCGATAACGATGGATGCGCCGCTGCGGGTATAGTCAGTAGTGTTGGTTGCGGTTCCCGAATAAGCAAGATTGACCGTGACGGTTTTTGCGGACGCGGCCGAGAGCGTGGCGGTGACCGTCGCGATCCCGCTGTTTTCGGCGAGGGGCGATCCCGTAACACCCAGGCTTACTGTCGGGGCCGCGTCGTCGTCGGCGATGGTCGCGGTGACCTGTTGAGTGCCGGACTCGGTGCCGTTTGTAACGGACGCGATATCGACAATCACGCTTTCGTCGTCTTCGTCGGTGGCGTCGTTCACGCCGGTGATGGTGACCGTGCCGGTGGTCGCGCCGGCGGCGATCAGGATGGAAGCACCGCTGCGGGTATAGTCCGTGGTATTGGTTGCGGTTCCGGAGTATGCGAGATTCACCGTGACCGCTTTGCCGGACGTGGCGGAGAGCGTCGCGGTAACGGTCGCGACGCCGCCGTTTTCAGCGAATGGCGATCCCGAAACGCCAAGCGTTACGCCGGGCGCCGCGTCGTCGTCGCTAATCGCGGCGGTCACCTGCTGCGTACCGGTTTCGCTGCCGTTCATTACGGAGGCGATGTCTACGATGACGGTTTCGTCGTCCTCGTCGAGAGCGTCGTTGACCCCGGTAATTGTTACGCTGCCGCTGGTATTGCCGGCGAGAATCGTGATGCTGGTTCCGCTTCTGGTATAATCGCTGGTATTGGTCGCGGTTCCGGAATACGCGAGATTTACTGTTACGTTCGAAGCGCTGGTCGCGGAAAGGGTTGCGGTGACGGTCGCGACCCCGCCGTTTTCGGCCAGGGGCGTTCCCGAAATTCCCAGAGCAACGCCGGGGCCTTCATCATCGGCGACACTGGCCGTGATCTGTTGCACGCCGGTTTCGGTGCCGTTCGTAACGGAAGCGATGTCCACGATAACGGTTTCGGTGCCTTCGGTTGCGCCGTCGTCGACGCCGGTCAGGGTCACGTGGCCGGTGGTGGCGCCGGCGGCGATGACGATCGAAGTACCGCTGCTGGTATAGTCCGTGGTATTGGTCGCCGTGCCGGAATAGCTCAGGTTGACCGTAACCGTTTTCGCGGAGGCTGCCGCGAGAGTGGCGGTCACGGTGGCCACGCCGCCGTTTTCCGCGAAAGGCGATCCGCTGACCGAAAGAGTGACTCCCGGTTCGGCGTCATCGTCGCTTATTGTCGCGGTGACCTGTTGCGTTCCGGACTCGGTGCCGTTGGTAACGGAGGCGATGTCTACGATGACCGTTTCATCGTCTTCGTCGGTGGCGTCGTTCACGCCGGTAATTGTGACCGTGCCGCTGGTCGCTCCAGCGGCGATTACGATCGAGGTTCCGCTTCTGGTATAATCCGTGGTGTTGGTCGCGGTTCCGGAATAGCTGAGGTTGACCGTGACGATTTTCGCGGATGCGGCCGAGAGCGTGGCGGTGACCGTCGCGATGCCGCCGTTTTCGGCGAGGGGTGATCCCGTAACGCCAAGAGTGACAGTCGGAGCGGCGTCATCGTCGCTAATCGTGGCGGTGACCTGCTGCGTTCCGGACTCGGTTCCGTTGATAACGGAGGCGATGTCGACGATCACTGTTTCGTCGTCTTCGTCGGTGGCGTCGTTTACGCCGGTGATGGTGACCGTGCCGGTGGTCGCGCCGGCGCCGATTACGATGGATGCGCCGCTGCGGGTATAGTCGGTGACGTTTGTCGCGGTGCCGGAGTATGCCAGATTGACTGTAACGGTTTTCGCCGAAGCCGCCGAGAGCGTGGCGGTCACGGTGGCGACCCCGCCATTCTCCGCGAGGGGCGATCCGGAAACTCCCAGAGTAACCGTGGGTTCGGCGTCGTCGTCAGTAATTGTAGCGGTGACCTGCTGGGTGCCCGATTCGTTCGCGTTTACGACCGAGTCGATGTCTACGATAACGGTTTCGTCGTTTTCGTCGGTGCCGTCATCGACGCCGGTGATCGTCGCGGTGCCGCTCAGGTTCCCGGCTGCGATTACGATCGCAGCGGTGCTCGCATTGTAATCCGTCGCGTTGGTCGCCGTTCCGGTATATGCGAGGTTGACGGTGATTGGGAAAGGCGCGGTTCCCGAGAGGGTGGCGGTCACGGTCGCGACGCCGCCGTTTTCGGCCAACGGCGATCCGGAAAGACCGAGAGTTACGGTCGGCGTATCGTCGTCGCTGATCGTAGCCGTGACCTGTTGGGTTCCAGACTCAGTGCCGTTGATAATGGAGGCTATGTCTACTATAACAGTCTCATCGCCTTCGGTCGTCGCGTCGTTTACGCCGGTCAGGCTTACGCTGCCGCTGGTGGCGCCGGCTGCGATGACGATGCTCGCGCCGCTTCTGGTATAATCGCTGGTGTTGGTCGCGGTTCCGGAATAACCCAGATTGACGGTGACGCTTTTCGCCGAAGCCGACGAAAGGGTCGCGGTGACCGTGGCGCTGCCGCCGTTTTCCGCGAACGGTGATCCCGTGACGCCGAGAGTCACGGTCGGAGGCGCGTCATCGTCGGCGACGGTCGCGGTGACCTGTTGCGTTCCGCTTTCCGTTCCGTTGGTAACGGAGGCGATATCGACGATTACCGTCTCGTCGTTTTCGTCGAGCGCGTCGTTTACGCCGGTCAGAGTTACGCTGCCGCTCGTCGAGCCGGCGGGAATCACGATCGCCGCGCCGCTTCTGGTGTAGTCGGTCGTGTTTGCGGCGGTTCCGGAATAGGCCAGATTGACCGTGACATTTTTACCCGAGGCGGTTGAGAGCGTGGCGGTAACCGTTGCGACGCCGCCGTTCTCGCTGAAGGGCGATCCTGAGACGCCGAGAATCACCCCCGGCGCCGCGTCGTTGTCATTGATGGTGTGGACATATGTGAAGGGCGTACCCAGACCCGCGCCCACCGGCGATGAAATGGCGACATTCACGGTTTCCGCGTCTTCATCCAGAGTATCGTCGACGATGTTTAACGTAATGTTTTTCGAAGTTTCGCCCGGCGCGAAGACCAGCGTTCCCGAGCTCAGGCTGTAATCCGCGGCGCTCGCGCTACCGCCGGGGACGTTGTACTGCACCGTGGCCGTTGACGCCGACGGCGCGGACAGGTTGACCGGAATTACAATCGCGCCGCCGTTTTCGAGGCTGCTGCCGGACGCCAGCCCCAGACTGAAAGTCGGGAGGGTCGTATTAATTTCGATGTCTTTATTGAGCCCCAGAGAGCCTGTGGCGCCGGGAACGGGCAGCGTCAGCATGGCCGGGTTCGCGGCGTCGTCGCGAATTGTACCACCGGCAAGAGCGGCGGTCGAAGCTTCATCCAGATCGGCGGCCGTGTCGCCGCCGTTGACGGTATAGTGGAAGGTCAGAGTATCGGTGCCGCTTCCGCTCGTATAGGAGGCGGAGCGCGCAGGCGCCGTATTCAAATCCAGGGTCGGCGTGCCGCTTACGGATACCGCTTCGCTGAATTGGACTGTCGCGGCGATCAGCGTTCCAGCGCCGTAGGCGCCGTCCGCGTTTGTCGAGGTCACGTTCGTCACGATCGGCGCAATCGTGTCGATGCCGATGATTTGATTCGCGCTGATCGAACCGGTTTCGCCCGGCGTGGAAAGGGTTAGATCCGCCGGATCCCCGCTGGATTGCAAATTGATCGTGCCGCCCGCCAGGCTGATCGCCGTGCTGCTTGCGTAGTCGAGTGCGCTTACGTCGTCGCCCGGGCCGATCGTATAACGAAAGAGAATCTGATCGGTCCCGCTGCCCGAGTCGTAATTGATGACGATGCCGTTGTTGAGCGCCAGGCGGGGCGTGCCGGTGACGTCGACCGCTTCGGGGAAAGTCACGCGAATCAAGAGCACATCGCCCGCGCGGTAATTGCCCGCCGGCGAAGTCGTAACCACGTCGATCTCCGAAGAAACCGTGGAGCCTTCTTCGGCGCCCTCGCCGGTCGCAGGGCCCGCGCCCCCGCCCGGGAATAACAGCAGCGCGCCGCCTCCGCCGTCGCCGCCTCCGCCCAGGAGCGCTGCGGCTGCCGCCGGCCAGGCGGTACACGCCCCGTTTGCGCCGGTGGCGAAAAGCAATGCGGCGAATAATCCGAGTTTCCGTAAAAACAACCCGGTGAATATGTTCACGTTCGAGTTCGTGGTAAATCTCCGTCTATGATCGTCGTCATATTGCTGACTCATTTATCTTCGACAATCCACAATAGCACAGCTCAGTTAGCACTATGCGAAAAATTGATGCGAAACGCTTATTTTAGCGCGTTTCTCATGCGAAACTAATCCTTTCGGCCTGGTCGGATTTCATTTGTTTCGCAGCGGTGACATAATCGAAATTCATCGAGTTTTTAGAACTGATGATTCTACGGATTTAGGATTGAATAGTGGTTGCGAAAAGAACGGTCGCGGTGCATGCCTTCTATCGCCATGCAGTACATCCTCGCTATTGATAACGGTTCCAGCGGCATCCGCGCGATGCTCTTCGACCGCGAAGGCCGCGTCGTCGCGCGGCACTATGCGAAAACGCCGCCGCTCTTGCCGGAGCCGGGCGCGGTCGAACACGATCCCGAAATTCTCTGGCAGGCGCTCTTAACCGTGGTTCGCGGCGTTTTAGAAGATCATCGGGCGGATCAAATCGCCGGCATCGGGATCACGAACCAGCGCGGCAGCTTCTGCCTCTGGGAAAAGGCGACGGGCAAACCCATAACGAATTTCATCAGCTGGGCCGATGTGCGCGCGAGCGAAGTCGCCGAACAAATGAATGCGAATCGCTGGTGGCGCCTGTTGAAAGGCGCTTCGCGCGTCCTGGGTCCGATTACGCGAAGCAAGATGCTGCTGACGACCGCCATGTTGCGTTTTACCACCGATCACGCGACCGTCCGTCTGAAGTGGTACCTCGATCGCAATCCTGAAATCCGCGAGCGCTGCGAACGGGGCGAAATCCTCTTCGGCACCCTCGACACCTGGTTCATTTACAAGCTGACCGACGGCAAACAGCACCTGAGCGATTACGGCAACGCCGCGGCGACGGGTATGTTTAATCCCTTCCAGCTGCAGTGGAACGATATCGTCGGAAAATTATTTAATATTCCGCTCGGCATGATGCCCGATGTACGCGATACGAACGGCGATTACGGCCGCACCGATCCCGGCCTCTTCGGCGGCGTCGAAATTCCGATCGGCGCTTCCGCGGGGGATCAGATGGCGGCGCTCTTCGGACAGCAGTGTTTCGCTCCGGGCAACGTGAAAATCTCCCAGGGGTCCGGCGCCTTCGTTGATTTGACCGTGGGACCCAAACCCCGCCTTTCGCGCCGCGGCCTCTTGCCGTTGATCGCCTGGAGCCTCGACGGCAAACCCACGTATATGTTAGAAGGTTTCGTGGCCACCGCCGGCACCCTCGTCGACTGGCTCGGCCACGGTCTCGGGCTTTCGGATACGCCGGCGGTCTTAAACGAGCTGGCGGCGAAAGCTGAAGATACGGAAGGCGTATTCTTTTTTCCGACCCCCTCCGGCATTCGTTTCCCGTACTATAATCCGAAAGCCCGCGCGTCGATTTTGGGACTGTCGCTCGCGACCAGCCGGCGGCACGTCGCCCGGGCCGTACTGGAAGGCATCGCGCTGCGCCTGCACGAAATCCTGGACGGCATGCAGCAGGATACCGGCATTCGTCTGCGAAGCGTGAAAGTCGACGGCGGCGTTTCGCAATCGGATATCTTACTCCAGAGTCTCGCGAATTTCGCGAATGTCACGGTCGAGCGAGCCCCCGAGGCCGACATGACCGCGACGGGCGCCGCGTACTTCGCCGGGCTTTCGGTCGGCTTCTGGAAATCCATCGACGAACTCCCGAAGATGGCCGGCTACGCGGTTTTCGAACCCGCCATGGATCCGCAAATTCGCGCGAAGAAAGTCCGCGAATGGCGGCGGGCCCTGCGGCACGTGCTGAAGATTACCTGATGCGACGCGCTGCTACGGGCCCTTTGCCATTGAGTATTCAGGTCGGCGCGCTTCGCGGCGAAGCGGTCGATGATAGGACGCCGCTTCAGTTGTGCGCGTCGCGCAGCCCTTCGATCGTCGCGATGCGCTCGCGTTTCGCCGGGCTGTCGTACTCGGCCCGCGAAAATTCGCTCAGGTCGTAGGGTTTCGTTACGTAACGACCCGTCCAGTACGGCAATTGTCTGCGGTCGGGCGCGTCCTGGTGCAGACTGGACAGATATTTTTCGACTTCTTCAGGCGGGCCGTCCAGACGTTCCGGATCGACCGGCCCGGTGTCCTGAATGCCCCGCACGCCGCGCAGCACATACGGCCCCGCCTGGTTTTGGTCGTGCAATACTTTTCCGAAATACGTTAGTTCAACCCATTGCAGGCCACGGCCCAGGCGGGCGTCGGCGCGGGCGTAGCCCACGGGAACTTCGTCGGTCTCGGTTCCGATGGCTTCAGTCTCTGCGGCGATTTGCGGATCGGCTTTGAACAGATTGCCTTCGATGGTATAACGACCCGCGTTTTCGACCAGCATCTCGACGGAGATGATCAGCGATCCGTCGCGAATTCCTTCGCGAAAATTTCCCGTGAATTTCGCCGGCGCGGTCGGCGTCGAAAAGAAGTGCGTGCTCATGCTGTGAATTTCTTCGGCCGGGCGGCCGTCGATTTCGAATTTGGTTTCGAGCACCATATCGCCCCAATCGTTTTCGGCCGGTGTGAACTGAAAGGTGTGAAATCCGTCTCCCGCACGCTCGTCGCCCTGTTTGCCTTCGTCGTTCACGGAAATACGTTCCGCGGGAATTTCGCGATGTCGGTCGTCCATGGAATGCGTGAGCGTATAGGAACGAATGCGAACCTTGCTAATGCGTTCTTTTTCAGCGTTCTGGCAATAGAGCACGACGATCATCGATTCGCCCTGTGTGATATTGCTGCGCTGCGGTTGCAGACGACATTCCACGCCGGTGCTTTCTACGCTGCCGTCGTCTTTTGTGATCAGCATGGGACGGGCCGGAATGTCGATCCAGTGGTATTCAAGCACGTCGACGTGTTCCGCTTTGAGCGGCCGCGAGTCGGGCGGATACTGAGCCCAGGCGAGATAATCATCGAGCAGCTCTTCGAAATCGATCGAGTGCAGGCCGCCGGCTTCGCCGTTTTCACGTTCTAGCGTGGGATCTTCGCCGGAGATGAGCAAATCCCGGGCGTATTCTTCGTCGGCTCCCGAATCCGCCCCGACGTTGGCGGTTAATAGATAGAAAATGCTGATCCCGATCAATACGACCAGCCCGCCCAGCACGAGCGGCGTTCTGTAAGATGACGTCTGCATTTAAGTTCTCTCCAGAGAAAATTAGGCGATCCGGCGGCCGGTACGCGGGTTGAGCGCGCCGACCGCCGGAAAGAAATCAGACCGAGGCCTGGCTTAATCAGCGCGCGGAGTGGTACTTCCCGCCTTTCTTCGAGAAGAATCCGTGGACTTTCCCTTTGATGCCTCCGCTGCCGACACTGGGCGAAGCGTGGTGTCCCGTCCAGGGGCTGATCGTGCGGAAATTACGGCTCCGGCATTTGCGTCCCCAGCGTCCCGGCAGACAGATGCGCCAGCCGACGCGCACCCGTTCGCCCCCGCATTTGCGGAATTTGCGTTTTTCGCGATAGGCGCAGGCGGAGCTGTAGGTTACGACCAGGTCGCTACGATCGAAGACGCGGATGAGTCCGCCCGTGTTGATCAACGGCGGAATGTACGTGGCCTTGTGATAGAACTGGGTGCCGTTGTTGCGGTTGTGATCGAAGGCCGCCCGTGCGCGCGAAGGCCGGGCCGCGTTGATGATCGAGAAGTGGCGTTTGGTGAGGGCTTCCGAAAGCAGGACGCCCGGGATTCCCAGACCGGCCGCGACCGTCCGGATCAAACCCTTCGCCAGAGAACCAATGGGGGAGCCGCCGTCGGCCGCAGCCAGCGAAATCGAATGCGTTACATTATAACGCTGGCTGCGATTGTACTTCGATATCGTCAGGCTGGCCGTATAGCAGCCCATGGAACCGCATACGATCTGACAGGATTTGCCCTGATCGCGCCGACAATATTTATTCAGATTTTGCAGCAGCTGATATGATCCGCGTCCGCGGCGATACACGCCAGGATCCATGCGTCCATCCCATCCCGTATGTACGATTCGCAAGAGCCCGGAGGGGCGTTGCTGATCCCAGGCGCCCTTACAGCTGCTCTTGCCCTGGCAGTAGCTGTAGTCTTTGAATTTCATACCATGAACATAGATCACGGTGTGGTTGCGCAGTAGATTGCGCAGCCAGCTGCTGCTCGGCCAGGCGGCCAGGCTGCTGACCGCGCCGAGCGTTATGAGGGCGAAGAGCGCCCCCGCTAAGTGTTTTCCTTTGATTTTCATGAACAATCTCCTCCAGATTCCCGTGAGTGGTTGCGTTTTTGTATTGATTGCCTGAGGCGAAAAAGAGGCGAAAAAAACCGGCCGCAAATTCCGTGGCTGCTTCAGGCAGCACTCAGGATTTTCCGGCCGGTGCTTAAATTCACTGAGAGGGTTCTTTCAGTAATTAACGACTGTAGTGGTAAGCGCGGCCTTTCTTGGAAAACCAGCCGTGCACGTGGCCCCGCAGGCCGCTGCGCGAAACGCTGGGTGAAGCGTGGTGACCGGTCCAGGGCGTGATGGTTTTATACTGGCTCTTGCGACACTTCTTGCCGAAGGGCCACGGCGGGCAGCTTTTGATTTTGACGCGTTCGCCGCCGCATTTCTCGAATTTGTAGATTCCCCGATAGGCGCAGGCGGAGCTGTAGCCGACGACCAGGTCGTCGCGGCCCTTGATGTGCACGCCGAGCACAGGAACGTAACTGACCTTGTGATAGAACTGCACGCCGTTGTTGCGGTTGTGATCGAAAGCGGCACGCGCGCGAGAAGGCATAGCCGCGCGGGTGATGGTGAAATCGGAGCGCGTGATCGCGCGTTTGAGGTCGGTGGAAGAGATGCCGAACATAGACGCGATCGTTCCGACGATTCCCTCGGCGATGCTGCCGATCTCGGAGCCGCCGTCCGCGGCGGCGAGCGATATTACGTGGGTAATATTGTAACGATTGCTCGTGTTATAACGCGCGACCGTCAGGCTCGCGGTATAGCAACCCATTGAGCCGCAGACGATTTCGCAGGACTTGCCCTGGTCGCGGCGGCAGTAGGTATTCAGATTACGCAGCAGCTGGTAGGATCCGCGTCCGGCGCGATATACGCCGGGGTCCATGCGGCCGTCCCAGCCGGTGTGAACGACCGGGCTCGTGCGCTGCTGGTCCCAGGCGCCCTTACAGCTGCTCTTGCCCTGACAATAACTGTAGTCTTTGAATTTCATTCCGTGCACGTAGATGGTCGTGTGCGGCCCGGCGGAAAGCTGGGAGGTCGCCCCCAGGGCCGCGAAGGCGATCAGGGCGCCCGGGAGGTATTTATAGAAATTTCGCATTTGAATTGTCCTCTTGTCTGAGTTTGAACCGAACGCAGTCTGAGTTTGAACCCGGCTCATCCAGATTGTGTTTGTAGAAGCAATTGCAAATCCGGTGCCACCGCTCCGCGCCTGCGGGTGATTTTTTGCGGATTCCGGACTCAGTCCCGGATGCAGGGGATGGAACTCAGGGCGAGCGCACGAACTGCCTTGAAACGGCGATTCGACGGAAGCTGGCGATAGCTGCATCGCCAGCTACAATATCGCGAGACGGCGGTTCCGGCCGGGGGAGGCCGTCCGCGACGCGAGGCCGCCGCGATTTTTGCGGTTTGCGGGGAGGCTGTCGAATTCTGGACAGGCGGATTATCGCGCTGTCTGAAAATGGACAGCGATGGTCAGGGCAGAACGATCTTGCGGATCTCTTCCCGGGGCAGTCGGACGACTTCTTTTTCCGGTTCCAGTTCGGATTCCGGTACCCGATAGCGGACCCGCTGGATCCGGGATTTCAGAACCTCTTGCGAGCCGGATCCGGTCTGCAGCACAATGCGCTCGCGGTTCTGAGAGATGACCTTGCCGGCTATCACCTGGCCGGATTTGAGTTCGATGACGTCGACGTAGCTTACGGGCTCGCTGGAATCCGGCGCATCGCCGGCGCCGTCGGCTGCATCGCCGGAATCGGCCGCGTCGGAGCTGTCGGCTGCATCGCCGGATTTCGTACGCGTGGTTTCAATCGCCACCTCGGTTTCGCTGAATTCTACGATACGGCCCTGGTAGCTCTGCCCGTCCTTCATGATGACGACCGGCGCACGAGACTTCTGCGCGAAGCTTGCCAGGATGCGATCCAATTCTTTGCGCTCCGTCTCCGGGTTGGCCACCCGCACGTTTTCCTCGCAGGCTTCCACGGTAATCGTCCGGCGATTGAGCGAAAGCGCCCAGCCTGCAAGCACAGACAATACTGCATCGATTGTGGTGACTTCGTCAGTTACGCGATAGGTCGCGCCTTCCGTTTCGCCGGCGAAGAGTTCGCCTTCATCAACGGGGTTCAGGGGGACCGCCCCGAAGAGGAGCGAATACAGGCCTTTCTGTTTGACGACCCGGCAGTTTTCGCCGGCCGTTTCGAGAACCACGGGTTTGCCTTCCTGACTCTTGAGCTGATAGGCGCTGCATTGAGCGAGACTCGATAGCGCGATGCCCACGATTACGAGCCGTATTCGCTGCTGGCGTGCAGTCCGGTGGGAAATAGAGGAACGCGTAGATCGAGTCTGTTTCTTCATACAATGTAAATCTTCTGGAAGCGGAGCCAGAGCGGAGCCCATTGGTTTTTCGGTTGTCTGCGAACGATTCAGGCTCGTTTGCTTTCGCACGGGCGACCGGCTCCAATAGACGAGAATTCTGCAGTATTTTCCACGATTTTCCTTCGTCGACCGAAAATTGTTCGAAAATTGTGAGCGTATGACGGTAGCAGCGCATATATTTGACAGGCTGTCAGGGTTTCGCGCACGATGACCGCACGGAGCGACGCACACCGCTTGCTCGGGCGAACGTAGTATGGTATTCATCAAAAAATATGAACGCGGCTTGCTGTTTCGAAACGGCGATTTTATCCGCATGCTGGAACCGGGGCGGCACCTGGTCCCGCCGATCGGCGGATACGATATAGAACGCGTAGATGTGCGGGAGCCGTTTCGACCCGAGCAACCGCTGGCCGTTTTTCTGGAAGACGCGCGACTGGCCGCGGAGCTGGCGGTACTGGATATCGCCGAGCACGAGCTGGTTCTGCATTTCGCGGACGGAAAATTCGTGGCTTTGCTGCAGGCCGGCCGCCACGCGTTTTTTCGCGCGTTGATCCGCCGCGAATTTTTGCGCTACGATATCCGCGAACCCGAGATCGTCGTGGCCAAACGCGGCCCCGCGAACCCGTCTGACGACCGAAGCGCGCCGGCCGCGGCGCCGCAATCGGAACCGGCCGGAGGCGTGCGCATCGACGACGCCCGACCCGTCGACCCGACCTGGCTCGGAAATCCGCTGCTGGCGCCCGCGGTACAGCGTTATCAGATCGAAACCTATGAAGCGGGTCTGCTCTATTTCGACGGGGTGTTGAACCGTACGCTGAAACCGGGGGCGTACGATTTCTGGCGCGGTCCGGTCCAGGTGAAGGTCGAAAAAGTCGATCTGCGTCAGTTACAGGTCGACATGACCGGCCAGGAAATCATGACCGAGGACCGCATTACCCTGCGGGTGAATTTCGTCTGCCAGTACAAAATCGTCGATCCGGTCCGGGCCGCCACCGGGGTTCGTTCCTACAGCGAACAGCTCTATATTATTTTACAGTTGATCTTGCGCGAGTACGTGGGCACGCTCAAACTGGACGAGCTGCTGCAGAAAAAGGACGAGGTCAACCGCTTCGTCCTGGAGCGCCTGAAAGTCCAGGGAGCGGATCTGGGGCTTGAGTTTCTCCAGGCGGGAGTTAAGGATATCATATTACCGGGTGAGATCAAAGAGATCTTAAATCTCGTACTGGTCGCCGAAAAAAAGGCGCAGGCGAATATCATCACCCGTCGCGAAGAGACCGCCTCCACTCGCAGCCTGCTGAATACGGCGCGTTTGATGGAAGACAATCCCATACTCTATCGCCTGAAAGAGCTGGAATATCTGGAACGGATCTCCGATAAGATCGGCAGCGTATCGTTGATGGGCGGCGGCACACTGCTCGAACATCTCGGCGGCGTGATCGCTAAAAACGATGCGGGCAAAGCGCAGGGGTGATCGTATGGGTGAGGCCGGGGTGCTGGAGGATCTGAATTCGCTTTATCGTTGCTGGTTGAGCGGCAATCACGCCATCTACGTCGGCCGCGTGCTCGATAATATATTGCACGCGCACTACGCCATTCAGGTCTGTTATGGAATCGAAGAGGAAGTGCGCATCGAGGACGATCGGGGCCGTTCGATCAGCGGCAGACTGCTGGTTATCCCTTCGAATTTTCCGCATCGGCTCTTGCCCGAAGGCGGGCGGGTAATGTACCTGTATCTGGATCCGCTGGAAGTTCCGGGATTGCGAAAGCTGCTGGCCTTCGATGATTTTGAAGAACAGGTGCTCTGGGATTGTCTCGCGGATCACAATCCGGCTCCGCTGCTCTTCGCACTGGCGAACCGGGCGTCCGACTCGCTAGCGCTTGCGGAGCCGGCTCCGCTGAATGTCGCCGCCGGCCGGCAGGCTTTGGGTACGGGACACGACCCGCGCGTGCGCACAATCGCGGAGTCGTTGCGCCGGGAACCGGACTACGATCTTGCCGCCCTGGCCCGGGAGGTCCGGCTTTCCAGCAGCCGTACCCGGCATCTCTTTAAGTCCCAGATGGGTCTGGGCACCAGCCGCTTTCGGCTCTGGTCCCGGATGCTCGTAGCGATCCACGCCGCGGCGGAAGGCGCTTCCCTGATCGACGCCGCGAATCACGCCGGCTTCGCGGATCAGGCGCATTTCAATCGTACAATGAAAACCGCCTTTGGAATTACGCCCGCGCAGCTGCTGGCGAGTCCCCGGGTGGAACTGGAACTGGTTTGATTCGCAGGGGCGCGATCGCGGGCAGCCCTTTCGTTCAAGACTGTCCGGCGAAAGCGGTTATACTGCAGCTATGATTTTATCGCAACAAATCGCGCTTTCGGGCGCGGGGATCTTTTTTCTGATCGGATTGCTTTCGGGCATCTGGAAATATTTGCAGGCGGTGGCCGCGGACAACGGCGAGGCCGACGAATATGTGAGCGTACTGCACCGGGCTTCGTTGATGTACGGTTTTGCCGGCATCGTCGTCTGGAAATTCGCGGAGCTGAGCCGGCACGCGGAAGTCTGGAATTTAATCGGGGTATTGGGACTGAACGTGTTCTTCGCCTTCGCGATTTTCACGTACTTTCTGCACGCCGTTTTACGCGACACCGACAATCAGATGCGCCGGCCGTTCGTGCTGGGCAAAGCGCGCCTGCCGGATTTCGTCATGCACGGAGCGATGTGGCTTTTGATTGTCGGCGAAGTGGGCGGCTTTCTGATACTTTTGACCGGCGCCTGGCCCGCGATCTGGGGCTGAACCGCCGAGACTCGGAAACTCGCACTTTCAGTGTTTCAAGATACTCGCACTTTCAGTGCTTCAAGTAACTCGCACTTTCAGTGCTCGAAGATCATCCCGAAACCTTCGAGATCGAGATCGCGGCGAGTGCGTAAGAATTCGAAGCAGCGTTCGGCCAGCTCCATACGGTTCTCGCGTACGAGAATTTCGCTGAGTTTGCGTTTGAGTTCGAAGAGATAGCGCACGTCATCTGCGGCGTAATAGACCTGGTCCGGCGTGAGCTCGACGCGTCCCCAGTCCGAGGACTGGTTTGTTTTGTCGATGACTTCGCCGGTCAGTTCGCGAATGACTTCTTTCAGTCCGTGGCGATCGGTATACGTGCGCCCCAGGCGTGAAGCGATTTTTGTACAGAAGATGCCCTGCACGTCGATGCCCAGACGCTTCTGCAAAAAGAATATGTCCATGCGGGCGAAGTGGAAAATTTTATTAATGGCGGGGTTTTCGAAGAGCGTTTTCACCCGCGGCGCGCCGGCCTGTTCGTCGACCTGTACCAGCACTACCGAGCCTTTTTCGGCCATAATCTGAATGACACACAGCCGATCCCGCCAGGGGTTCAGGCCCATCATCTCGCAATCGACCGAAAGCTCCGACCGGGTCGAAAATTCTGCGGCGATCTCTTCGGTCAGATCGCCCTGGAGTACCTGCGGACGGCTCATATCAGTCAGTTTGAATCCGCCGGAGCGGGGGTCAATTTCAAACCGACCGGGCACAGGCCGCTTTCACAGCGGACGGGGGTTTCCAGCCACTGATAACCGGGTTTCGTCACGCGCAGGGTGTATTCGCCGCCTTCGTTCAGGAAATAGTCGAAGCGGCCGCTGCGGGGATGAGTCGTGAATTCTTCGTTTTCGATATAATCGTACTCAACGATTTCCACGCGGGCTTCCGTTGGTCGGCCGCTTTCGTCGCTTACGTGAATTACGAGAGTCGGCCCTTCCTGATAGAGTTCGAGCGCGCGCAGCGACGCGGCCCGCAGACCCTGGACCGATCGACGGGCGCGCGGCTCATAGTTCGGCGTCAGGTACGAGCCTTCTACGATAAAGGCCATAGTACCGTAACTGTTGTAGAGCCAGTCCTGGTCGGTTCCGTCGACCGCGTACAGATTGCGTTCCGCGATGTAGCGCTTGATCGGACGATGGCTGACGGCGGCGCGGGCCAGTTCTTTGCCGATGCGCCAGGCCGGATTCGGGTTGGGGCTCTCCGCCAGGTCGATGGTATAGGGCACGAGCACTTTCGTCGCGTAACAGTGATACGATAGCGACATCGCAAAGCGCTGGCGATCGGCGAGTCCCATGATGGCGCGCGTCTCCGGTTCGCTGCCCGGCGCGCGCCCGCGATAGAAAATGCTGGCGGGATGACCGCTTGATGCTTTTTCAAAGCCGGATTTCCAGTAGAATGGATAGTTGCGGTTTAGATCCACGCCGTCGCCCTGGTTCCAGACGCCCGCGGGATTGGTGGTATCGCGGGCGTTTTTGCGGCCGCCCCAGTAGCTGCGATTCCAGGCTACATTGAGACCGTCCGGATTCACGACCGGCACGAACCACAGCTCGAAGTTATCGATCATCTCCTGGATTTCCGGGCGCCGGTAATGCGTTGTGCCGGCGGCGTTCTGCTCTTCGTATAAAAAATCGAACCAGCGGCTTTCGCCGTAGCTGCCCCTGCCGCTTAACAAAAAGTACGCGAGATCCAGTACATAGTCCGGCGCCAGCAGTTCGTTGCCGTGATGGGACGCATTGAACAAAAACGCCGGCTCGTCTTCGTCGCGCTCGGGATTGTCCGAAATCTTCAGCGCGAAAATCGGCCGGCCTTCGTGGCTGCGGCCGATTTCATACAGGGCGGTAATGTCTGGAAAAGAGCGGTTAAGATATCGCAGTGCTTTTTCGACGATGATCTCGTCTTTGTAGCCGGACATCCAGGTCGCGAAGTCGTCCGACGCCCGGCGCTCGTGAATCTGCGGATCGATTAATTTGTAGGGCGGGCTCGAGAGCACGCCGGCTTCGCGCCCCATCAGCTCTTCGCGGAAGCGCGCAGGCACGCGAAAGACCTGGGGCGCGTTCGGCGCGCTGCGTTCCAGGACCTGAGTGACCTCGGCGGGCGGAATGGCCAGCTCTTCGCTCAGTCGATGAATTTCGTCCTGGCTTGCTTCGACGATCGTATAAAAATCGGACCACATCACCAGGTCGTCCGATCCCGAGGCCGCGCTGTTCGCGTGCACGGTGCGCCGGGAGTCGCAGGAAAACGTGAGGGCGCTCGTCAGGCCGCAGGCCATCAGGGCCCCGGCGAACAGCGCCGGCATGGGCCGGGGCGCGCGGAAAGCGCGAACCGCTTTTTTAGTTCGAAGGAAGCTGTTCGCTTGCTTCAAAAGGCCGCCGCGAGATAGACGCGATCCGCCATGAATTCGCCGCGCTTGATTTCGCGGTAATTGTCGTAGATCTTCTGCCAGTATCGTTCCACCCAGAAGCCCCGACTTACGGCGCCGGGCCCGGCGTTGTATGCCAGACATACCAGGCGGATATCGCCCATTTCTTCAATGAGAAAATTGAGGTAAGTCACGCCCCGGGCGATATTTGTCGGGGTCTCAAAGAGGTGGTCGACGTCGGTTGGGTGCCCATTGCGCAGATTGTCGTCCATCCAGGCGACGGTCTGCGGCATTAACTGCATATAACCGCGCGCGTCTGCATGTGAGACCGCCCGACGTTTGAACGTGGACTCGACCGCGATCAGCGCCGTCAGAAAATAGGCGGGGTGCACCGCTTCGCCGTCGATCGAGAAATGCGCGGGCATGCGCAGCCGCTCGGATTCTTTCAGAATGGTCTCGATCAACACGTCCTTCTCGTGCGGCGGGGTGCCCGAATTCTTGTGCTTTACGAAAGCGCGAATGCGAGTGCGGGCCTCGCTCACGGCCGCGTGATAGGCGAGCGCGTCGGAGCGGCTGCCGTCGCTCTGGCCTGACAGATTAAAGAGCGCAATACTTGCCACGAAAGCCAGAACCAGGCTCTTGCGGACGCAGAATAGAATTCCGCGCCCCAGGGCCCGGGCGGCGTTTTGAATCTTCTTTGAGGTGGGGATCGCATTCATTCGTGTTTCTCTGGCTCACGGGCTGCATTGTGCGGCGCGCTATTATCTGGCCATGATTTTGCGGTGCACTATGGCGGCAAGTCAAATCCACCCCGACCGGGCCAATTTTACATTTTTCTGCGCGGGTCGCTTGCGGTCGGTTCTGGGCTTCGAAACCGTGTCCGGCAGTGATTCTGAGGGGGGAGAGTGCCAGCTACGGACTGTCAGGCTGTCGGAAAATCCGGAAGCAGCAGCGGGTCTGGCGCAAGATCCAGCGTGCGTGCTGCCTGGCTCTGGCAATCGCCGGCCCGGGGTTGCCGCTAACGGCGCTCGCTGCGGAGAGCCCCTTTCTCAACGGCTGGCGCGCCGAGGGGCGCCTGAATCTGATTCGAGTCCTCGACCCCGAGACCGCCGACTGGTTTTACCTGCACCCCGTGTATCGGGACCTGTATGAAGCGGGCTCTGACGTCGGTGGCGATCGGGAAGAATTTCGGGATCAAAACCGGGCCCGGCAGTTATCCCGGCGGGGGCTGGACGCCGCTCTATATTCCAGTAGCTGGACCGGCGGCCTCCGGTTGACCGCGCGCTCTATTTCTGACTATCACTATTATAGAAGAAACCAGGATCGCTCTGATACCTACACTCAGCCCGGGGAGATGTACGCCTATTTTCGCTGGCGTCCCGCCGGGACAGGAGCGGGCGACCCGACCCCGGACAGCAGCTCTCTTCTGACTTCCATCGTCTCAGGCGATGAGGCCGGCTCAGTCGTCGCCGGGGATAAGGCCGCTGCCGGGCCGCCCCTTCGTCTGGAATCCCGGCCCGCGCCCGGGCTCAGTCTGCAGGGAGGTCGCCTGATTCTGCGCAGCGATCCAGAAGGGCTGCTCTATCACGGTGAATCAGTCGGCGGTCGTCTGGTTTATACCGGCGAAAACGCCGGCCGGGCGGAGGGTTTGCGGGTCGGCATCGCCGGGATGCGGATGGATCGTGAGGTGCGGGCGGTCGGCCGGCCCGACCATCCCGCCGCGACCTACTTCGGAACTCTGGGCTGGCTCGCCCCGCGCTGGACGCTCGGTGCGCTCTACGCTTTCTATCGGAGTCCGGGGCGCGCGGCTGTGAGCGATCTATATCTGCCCGGGATTCCGCCGACTCAGGTCGCGCTGCCGGTTGGCCAATCGGCTTTGCCCGACAGCGACGTGCACTATTACGGTCTGCGTTACCAGCACGACTGGGGTACGATCGAATACACTCTCAGCGCGTATTATAACGCCGGCCGGCAAATCGCCGTCGACGCCGGGGGAACGCGGGTGGGTTCTTCGCGCCGGTCCGTGCGCGGCGCGCTGGCGTACGGCGAGTTGGTCTATCGTTTTCAGAGCGATGCGGGCGGACAGCACGGGCCGGGCTGCATTGCGGTTCGACCGGCCGCGAACAGTTGCGTGCGCGCCGCGGCGCTACGGGGCGGGCCCGAGCTCGCGCTGGCCGGACTCTTTGGCAGCCGCGACGGAAATGACGGCGACGACAAACACCGCGGGTTCGGCGCGCTGCGACCCGTGCCGCTGGTGATGGGGGGCGCGGCCTCGATTTTTCTGAGCGGGCCGCCTGTCGCCGGGGAACGTCCCCCGCTTGCGAACGCGCAACCCGGAACGCTCTTCGCGGACGGTGGTCTGCCGGATTCGCGGACCCGCTATCCGGATGGACTGCAGCCGGACGGCATCGGCCGGGCCCGGGACAACGTCGATCCGACGCCGCCGGAATATGATAACGAAGGCCTGAGTATGGCTTCCCTGCGATTCAGTTTCGCGCCGTTCGAAGCTTCACCGGCGGAATCGCTGGCTTTCGACCTCTTCGTCAACTATGCGGCCTTTCGTACGGGCCGGGGCTGGGAAGGCATCGCCGCGGCGCGCATTCCCTTTCGTTTCGTCGACGCGCGTTTCGCGCTTGAACTGAGCGCGACGGGAGCTACTTATCGCTCCACGGAGTCCACGGCGGATCCCTTAACAGGCGCGCTGCGCCGGCCGCCGCGCAAATTCTACAGCCGCTATCGGGTGGGGTTCGCTCTGGCGCTCTAATACTCAAGACAGATCATGCCGGGAATCGAGTTTACGTTCTTCGCCGTCGGGCGCGTCGCGCCCGCGATTCTCACGCTCGTAATCGCCGCCTATTTGCTGCTGCGCCGCCGGCCGGATCCGCCCGCCGCCTGGCTCGGAATCTATTTTTTACTCCTGGGCGTATTTAATCTGGCCTATCTGGCGGCGTACAGCGTGGCGGACCTGCGCGCCGCCTACGCCTGGATTCCGGCCTGCGCGATCAGTTTCGCGGCGGTCGCCCGGGTGCAATTCGCCTATGTTTTTCCGGCTCCGCGCTCCGGCGCGCATTCCGGCGCCGTTCTGCTTAAAATGAATCGTGAACGCCGTATCGTTCTGGCATTGACTCTGGCCGGAGCGATATTCGCGCTCGTCGATTATATCGTGCGCTCCGGCACGGATTTCGTGCCCCTCTTTCATCAGCATGCCTTTGGCTCGCGCTATAGCTCGCCGTTCGTGCCGGCGGTGAGCGCGCTCTGCTATTTCTGGAGCATCGTCGTGGGATTGCGTTTCGCGCGCAGGGTCGGTTCTAAAGACGCGGTCGCCTTTCGCGCGTCGTTGCAGCTTGCGGGCATCACCGTGCTGGAGCTGGCGGTCAGCGGACTCAACCTGTTCAGTATGGCGAGCATGCTGGAGAAGGCGACCGTTGCGACGCTCAGCAATGTAACGGTACTGTTTATACTCTCGGCCTATGTCGTGGTCTTTATGTCGGCCGCGCGCAAACGCACGGGATTCATGCACCGGCTGGTCGGCGTCGCACTGGTGACGATTCTGGGTCTGCTGGCGCTGACGTCGCTCGGGCTGCGGGGGCCGGCCTATGAACAGATTCGCGGCGAAACCCGCGCGCGAACGGAGCTGGTGCGGGCGGAACGCGAAGTGGCAGGGGCGGTGCTCGTTCCTCGCGATACACTGAACGACTTGCCGCCGCGCTTACGGGTGATTCAGGACGGACTGATCTTCTTTCAATATGACGGCGGTTTCCATTATGCTTCGGCTGAGCCTGCGCTCGACCGAAACACGAACACGAATACGAACACGAACTCAAGCATTGTGGCCTTCGCGTACTCCGAATTTCGCGAGCGCATCGACGCTTCGGCGGGCCCCATCGCCTTTATGATGTTCGCCGCGGCGCTGTTAGTACTTTTCGTTTTTCCACTGCTCTTTCGCGCGAGTCTGGTCGCGCCGCTCCAGGCGCTGGCGGCGGATCTGGGGCACATCTACCGCAATCGCAAAGACGATTTCGATTCCGGACCTCGTTCTGAATCGACTGCGGACGCCCCGGATGAAATCGGCGCGCTGCGCCTGGCCTTCCAGCAGATGACCGAATTGCTGGAAGAAGCCCGCGCCGGCATGCCCGAATACGCCACGCATCTGGAACGAGTGCACCAGGTCGCGACCGGCGAAGCGCGGCGAATCCCGGTCGGGTCCGGTGAACTGGTGTTTCGCAGCGCGTCCATGCAGCTGGTGGTCGAAGCGGTGGAGCGTTTGCGGTCGTTCCGCCATCCCGTACTGATCACCGGCGAAACCGGCACCGGCAAAGAAATGATCGCGCGCCTGTTGCACGCCGGGCCGGACGAGCTCGAGCTCGACGCCGCGCAAGGCGACGCAGATTCCGGGGGGGCCCGACAGGCCGGCGACGAAGCAGCCGCGCGCGGGAAGGCGACGGCGAACGCGCACGTTCCGTTTATCGCCGTGAATTGCGCGGCGCTGCCGGAGGCTCTGTGGGAATCGGAGATCTTCGGTCATCGCAAGGGCGCCTTTACCGACGCGCGTGCGGACCGGGCCGGTCGCATTCAGGAGGCCGGTCACGGAACGCTCTTCTTTGACGAGATCGGCGAAATGCCGCTGAATATCCAGGCGAAGATGCTGCGGTTATTGCAGGAGATGGACTACGTGCCGCTCGGCGCGGATCGACCCGTGCGCGCCCGGTGCCGTTTCGTTTTCGCGACGCATCGCGATCTGGAAGCGATGGCGGCGGCGGGCGAATTTCGCCAGGATTTACTGTATCGCATTCAGGTGTTTCAGGTGCCGCTTGCGCCTTTACGCGAACGACCGGAAGATATTCCGGAGCTGGCGGAGTACTATCTGGAGCGTTTCGCCGCGCAGCATCCGACTTCGGTCGCCGAAATCGACGCGCAGACCCACGCTCTGCTGGCGCGCTATCCCTGGCCGGGAAATATTCGCGAGCTGGAAAACACTCTGCTGCGGGCGGTCGCCTTCGCTTCGGGAGAGCGCTTGTTGCCAGAGCATTTCGCGAAGCTGCTTTCGGCGGACAGTCGCGCCGCGCAGGTCCAGGTGGCGGCCGGCGCGGGCGCATCCGCTCCGGAGAACGCTTCTGCAAGCGCCGGCGCGAGCATTCCTTTTGATGAACAGGTCCGGCGTTATTCGCGACAGCTGATCGAACGCGCGCTGGACCTCGCCGACGGCAATAAGTCGGAAGCCGCGCGAATTCTGGGACTGAAGCGCACGACTCTGCGCAATCGCATGCGCGATCTCGGAATTACGGACGCATAGAGCGCTTGCGATTTCGAAATCAGGGGCCGCGAACACAACGCACTGAATGCAATGCGGGTTTGGGCGTCATTTCCACGCTTCGCGAATTGGGTTCGAAGTCCGCGTGCCCGGCCAGATCCGGATCGTCTACATTGGAGGTGCTGGTCCAGTATGTGCCGCTGACGTCCGGAAAACTCGCGGAGTCGACGACGATGCCCGCCGATTCATAACTCATCAGCGAATGCAACTCCAGAAGATTCGGCAGGCGCCAATCGTTCGCGCCGAATAGCTCCAGGCTCGCACAGTAGTCGAGAGCCGCGAGCCAGGTCATGCTCGTCGGGGTGATGTTGCAGTTGCCCGCGGAGCCGGCGGCGCAGCGTTGCCAGATCAGACCGGTGGATTTGTCCAGCACCACGTCCGCTTCGGCAAAAAAATCGCCGATCTCCGGCGGCGCGCCCCGTACGCAGCGCGCCCGACCGGAGACCAGCGTATTATTCTGGACGATGCCTCCGTTGGAAAACGAAAGATTGAGCTTCGAAGAGGCCACGTCAGGATTGGCCGTCGCGGTCAGATAGCCCTGGGCCGCGTTGCCGGGAAAGAGCGACGCATTCACCCGGGTGGGGCTGCCCAAATCCAGCAGGGTCACAATTTCGTGAATGCCCGGCAGCCGCCAATCCGAGTGCCCGCCCAGGTTCAAGCCGGTGCAGACCGTACTCGCCGCCGCCTGGGTGATCGGACCGGGGAGGTCGCCCATACCATTATCGCAGGCCGGACCGGTCAAAAGCCCGGCATCCGAGCTCTGGATCGAGCACGCTGACCACTGCAAATCCGTAAATGGATCCAGGACAGTACCGTTCCCAACGGCAACGAGGCCGGGAGCGCGCGGCCGGTCGATGTGGTGTCCATCCTGCCCGTAGTACGGTTGCCCGGGGGCGATCGAGGCGCACGGGACTTCGGCGCCCGTGTAACACACTGCCTGGCCGCTGTCCTGGAGCCGCAAATTCACGGGAATGGTGGCTGTCAGCAACAGGGCGGCTGCCCCCGGACTGCAGGACGAATCGAGAGCAGCGCATGGAAATTCGAGACAGGCGCCGAAGCCGGTGGTGCTCAGAACCAGCGCCAGAGCCGCCATGCGGCTGTTTTTCAACAGCCTCCGACGGAGCCGGAGGGCGGGAGCGTCGCCGGGGGAACGGCCGGTATGCTTCGGGTGGAGCATCGCGATTATGATACGATTTCGCTGCGGAAGTGTAAAAAATGATCAAGAAGCCCTGAGCAGATTGTTATACCAGTGTTAGCGTATCGGCCGGAGATTGTCGTCTCAGGCCGGTGATTCGCGGCTACTCATGACCACGGCAGTGCTTGTCTGTCTCTACCTCTGAGCGATTTTTCGTGACGCAGTCCTATCACTACAGCCGCCGCGGCATTCTGGCGATCTTCGCTCTCTGGTCGCTCGCCTGCGGGCCCCGCCTGGCGGATCCCGGCCAGTGGCTGTGGTTACTGGCCGGAAATGCCGGCGGTCCGTTTGGATGGGGCGCACAGCTGAACGGTCAGGTCAGCGGAGTCGTCGGGCGGGGGCTGATCATTCAGGTCGGCGACCAGGCTCCGCTGGCGATTCATCGGGACGGACGCTTCGCCGCTGCCAGCGGCGATGGGGGCCCACCCGTTGTTCGAATTCTACAGCAGCCGCAACGCCCCGCCCAGCAATGCACGATCGACTCTCCGGACAGCGATGAGCTCCGGATTCGCTGCGATGATCGGGTCATTCCTGCAGTCACCGCGGCGGCGGTGCTGGGACCGACGCGGATTCGCGTGTACTTTTCACGATATCTGGATCCTTCCGCGAGCGAGCCGGCATTCTATCGAGTGATTCCCAATCGAGGCGGCGTTTCGCCCGGAGGGGCCTGCGAAATGAATGCGAATTTTGCAGGGGCCGGCCGGGCGCAGACCGATCATTTTCGTATTATCTCCGCGACCGCGGTCGAAAATTATGTGGAGCTGGGTTTCGACGCTCCCATGCGCGCCGGGTCCGCATATTCGGTTCTGGTGGATCAGACCCGGGTGCGCGATCGCGCGGCGACGCCGAATTACGTGGGCTGTGCGAATCGCGCCGATTTTCGACTGCATGCTTCGCCGCGTTTGCTGGAAGCGCGCTGCACGGGCGACGACCGCAGTGTGCTCCTGACTTTTTCGACTCCGATCAACGGCGCATCGAACGAGCCGGGCTCGGCGCTGTGCTCCGGCGAAGCCTGCGCGCAACGTTTTCGTATCTTCGGCAGCGGGGCCTTATCCGAGGACGATTTGATTATTCAGAGCGTGCAGGCGCCGGATGGTTCAATCTGTTCGGGCAGCCCGGCCGACGCGAGCGGGACGCGTTTTTGTCTATCGCACGCGGTCGCGCAGAGCGGCGCGAATTATACTGTGCTCGCGGCGAACGGCCGCGACGACGACGGTTTCGACAATCTGGCCTGCGGTCCCGAAGGCGATTGCGCAATTACGGCGGATACGCAGGGCGCCCCGGCGATCGGCGCGTCCCCGGATGACCGGGCGAGCTTCGCCGGCTGCGGCGGCGGTCTGCCCGAACTGGGCGATGAATCGACGGGAGTCCTGGCCGTGAATCCCTTCGCGGACGGCGCGAATTCCGGAAGTCTGACTCTGTTTCGCAATCGGGTCTTGCTGGGACCCGGCGCGAACGGTAATGTCGCGCTGGAATTTCGACCCGACGGCAGCCAGCCGCGTATGCTATCGTTTGGTTTCGTTCGCGATTGGGTTCCGGGTCCCGGGGGAGCCGTGCATTCGAATCTGGCCGGCGGCCTGCGCGGCGCGGAGTTTCGAACCATCGGGGCGACCGGTTGTCTTCCCGATCGCATCGATCCGCTCAGCGGTTGCGGTCCGAACAATGAAGACGGTCAGGGTGTCTTTACGTCCGGCGCGATGTACGGGCGCGAGTATCTGTTCTTAACGGGCACGCGCGAAGCCGGCGACAACGATTACGTGTATTATACCGACAGCGCGGCGGATCATACGGTCTTTCAGTATCTGGACCTTTCAGATTCATTTAACAATGTCTGGGCCGGACCGAATATCGATAATCGCGGCGTCGAAACCCTGCACACCGCGAATAACCGGCTCTATGTCGTTATGCCCGGCGACAATATGAACCGGCCCTACGTCGTGAAGGTCCATCAGCTGACCCGCGAAATCGAAGAAGGCAATACCGGGCACTGGATGCACCTGGGAATGGCGCCGGGATTCGGCCGACGGGCGCGCAACAAGCCCGCGATGGCGGACATTCTGGGCGGAAATATTTTTTCATTCCAGGATCATATCTACGCCGCGAACAGCGGGTCCGTTCTGCATCCGGCCAGCGGGGCTTACGCGTCTCAGGCACCGGGAATCACCGCGCCGACCCTGATCAACGACGGCGGTCTCATTCGCTCGCGTAATGGCGATCCGCAACCGTGCGATCCCTGGCCGGGAGCCGACGGGCAGGGCGATCGCTGTCCCGACTGGGTGGATATTACGCCGACCAGCGAGTGGTTCACGCATTATTTTTCGATCGTGCTGAAATCGCTTTCGGATTTGATTCCCGCGGAGCGCCCCTTTCCGGCTACGACGCAGTTTCGCGGAAATCTGTACGTGATCCGTAACGCCTGCGAAGTGAATATGATCGGCAGCCTCTGCGATCTCAGCCGGCACGATTGCCGACTGGACGATACCATCTGTCCCGCGGGCCGGGAAGTGCCGCAACTCTGGAAGTGCCGGCCGCTCGAGTCCGGAAATCCCGTCGCCTGCGATGCCGACGATTGGACGCCGGTCGCCATGAACACTCAGGGCAAGACCAATTTCGGCGACGATGAAAACCGCTGGGCCAGTTTGCTGACTGTAAGTGGAGGGCGCCTGTACATTGGTTTCGACAATCTGCATTCCGGAGCCGAACTCTGGCGCAGTCGCGAAGGCGCCCTGGACTTGAATTCAGCGCTGGATTTCGAAAAGGTCGGGCCGGACGGCTTCGGGGCAACGCAGGCGCGTACGCGTATCTTCAGCGCGGCTTCCACCAGCGACAACGGTCGCGATTATCTGTATATCACCGCGGGCGATCGCCGGGTGATGTCGCTTTTTGTGCACAATGCCGGCCGGACGCAAACTTTCGAAATCGACTGAACGCGGCCAAAAAAAATCTTACGAATCGCGCGGCGAATCGTATTATCTACACGGCGGCGGCGCGCTTGTATTAAAAGCGGAAGCTATACGAGAAGCGCACGCCCCTGTTCGAATCGGCGGATTCCCGGAACGCGCCCGAAGCATCGGAGAAACCGCCGGCGTCGCGGAGGTGTAGAATGGAAAACAGAACGAAGGTCGCGCCGGATAGATAGGTGTTGCGCCGGGCGGCTTCGAATTTCGCGTCCAGGCGTCCGGTCGCGCCCAGGTTGTAGGCCAGATTCGTATCCGAGCGGGCGGCGACGTCTCGCCAGCTCTGATAATACAAAAGCGTGGCCGCCAGACTGAAAGCGAAACCCGCAAAGAGCGCCGCACCCGAGAATTCGTTTCCAGCCTGGTAACGAGCGTATCCCGGAATCAGCCAGCGCAGTACGCCGCTGGAGACGTCGGCGCTTTCGCTTTCGTCGCCCAGGGCATAGGGCTGGCGAGGGTCGCTTTGCATATTCTGCAAAAACAGCGGCGCCGGCGGCTTCGCGTTTCTTCGCGAAGCTTCGTCGTCGCGACGATCGGTGGAACGATCGGTGGAACGATCGCGGCGAGTTTCGCCGGAGGGCCGCGGGCGGCGCCGGTCGACGCGCGGCGCGGGAGAGTCGGACCGGGTCATAGATCGAATTTCGGACATTGGGATTTGCAAGATCTTTCCGTCAGCGCGTCGTATACGCGCCGTTCCGTTTTCGTTCAGGCCGAGGAAATAGCTGTCGTCGAGGACCGTTCCGTTTTTCAGAACGATTTGATCGGCCAGCGAGTAAGAAAACATGCCGAGGACTATGAAGAACAGTGTAGCGAATAATTCTCTTGACCCGCGGTTTCGCGGCGGTCGTACTGTGAATGTCCGTCGTGTTGCCATGAGTTCGCGGTCAGAGATAATTACGCTCGGGGACGTTGAAGACGTCTACCAAAAATACAAACAGGATCTCTGGAGGTTTCTGCTTTCGCTCTGCAAGGATAAAGATGAAGCCGCTGATTTGTTTCAGGGTGTATTCTTAAAACTCGTCGAAAAAATGAAAGGCGGCTATACCATTCAGCGCGAAACGCTGCGTTCCTTTTTGTTTACATTAACCTACAATCATTTTCTTGATTCGCGTCGCACCCGTAAATGGGAGCGTCCGGCAGGCGATACGCTGACTGTGGCGGAGCCGGATCGCGGAGTCGACGAGTCCGAGCGTATTGTCCGTGTAATCGACGAGGTGTTGCAGAGCGAATCCGAATTGACGGAACGTTCGCGTCACGTCTTGCGTTTGCGATTTTTATCGGGTATGAATATTACGGACATTACACGGGTCGTGGGGATTTCGCGGCCGACCGTCTATTCCGATTTAACCGCCGCGCTCGCCGTATTGCGACGTGAATTGGAAGCGCGCGGCTTGACGCCGGATCTGCTGAGCGATTCTATATCTTAGACCCGGCGAACGAGAAGTACGATGAAGCACAGCGAAGACAAGTGGCGCGCTCTCGAAAAATATTTGCGCGAAGAAGGCCCGCCGCCCTCCGGACTGGCCGCTCGCCAGGCGCGTCTTGAAGACGAGGCGTTGCCCGAGCATCTGGACGCGCGCGTTCTCCGTGAAATCCGCACGGCGGCGGCCGGCGAAGATGGGACTCCCGCGCGTCTCACGCGGACTACGCCTGCGGTCCGCCGCCTGTTTCCGGCCGCGGCGGCCCTGCTGATCCTGACGGGAGCGGCGGCATGGTTTGCCTTCGGGGTATGGCAGCCCCGGGGTGGTTTTCCCGTTCGCGTTCTGTCGGCCGCGGGGCCGATTTCCGACAGCCGAAACGAATCCGAATTTCGACTGTCGGAAATCGGCGCTGACGCCTTATTGCCGCCGGCTTCCCGCCTGGAATTGAAACGCGGGTCTTTGTTGTATCTGGAATACGCCCCGGGATTTATCGTCCGGCTGACGGGCCCTGCGCAGGTCGAATTCGCGGAGCGCGGGTTGACGCTGCAAAACGGCCAGCTTGACCTGCTGGCGCAGGAGAGCGCTCCGGAATCCGAGTCGCCCGCGGATTCATCCCATGATTCCGAACGCGCCGATTTTCTTCAGGTCCACGAGGGTTTTCGGCTGCGAACGGCCCGAGCCGAATATCGCTTGCTCGGTACCTGTTTGCGAATGCGGTCCGGACCGGAGCGGGATCGTCTGCAGGTACTGGAAGGCGCGGTTGCGGTCAGTCCGACCAACGGAGGCGCTGTGCAAATCGGCGCGGGCCAGAGTCTGCAATTGTCGGAAGCGCAAAGCGATGCTTCGGCAACCGGGGCCGTACCGCTTGGAGCGGACGAGCGCCGGGCTCTGGATGCGATGCGCTTATCGCTCGCACGCTTTGTCGGGGCGGACGGTGCCGCGCGGCCGAATGCAGGCGCCGGTACTGAAGCGTCCGTTTCGCTCAGTATCGAAGATTTGCGCGCGATCTATGGATCCGTAATGCGCTTTGAGTTGCGCGGCGGTCGAAGTCTCGTGGGATCGATGGTGCGCACCGCAGAAGGCGATTTTATTCATACCGTCGACGGATTGCAGCCGGTTCAATCGGCCGACGTACTCTCATTTCAGCTCGTCGAATAAAGATACGTCCGTCAGCGCTTTTTCGACCGCCTTTAAGAAATCGTTTTTTACGATGGGCTTCGCAATGAGCGCGTCGCAGCCGGCGGCCAGGATCTCTTCGCGTTCCTGAAACATGGCGTGCGCCGTAAATGCGAGAATGGTGCCCGGCGCGCGTCCGCTCCTGCGTTCCCAGCGCCGTAAGATGCGCGCGGTTCGTTCGCCGTCGAGCACCGGCATTTGCATGTCGAGGATCACCAGGTCATAGCCCGCGCTCTGCGATCGCGCCCCGGATTCGTTCCCGGAAACACTATTGAACTTCGGTTTAATATCGCTTTCGATATCTTTAATCGCCTGAAGGGCTTCGCGGCCGTTTTCGGCGAAGTCCACCTGCCAGTCTTTCGACTGCACGTAGATTCTGAGCAACTGGCGGATATCGGCGTTGTCTTCGGCGATCAGAATGCGAACGGAGGGTCGGCCTTTGCGCCTTTGCTTTGTGGCCGTGGCTCCGGCTTGCGGGGAGTCCTGCGAGCTATCGCCGGAGCGGGAATCCGTAAGCGATGCCGTAGAACCGGCGGGCTCCAGCTGAATGCTCAGGCGAAACAGGCTGCCCCGGCCGGGTGTGCTGTTCACACTGATTTCGCCGTGCATCAATTTCGCCAGGCGCGCGCTGATGGCCAGCCCCAGCCCCGCCCCCGTCTGGCTGCGCGAAATAAAATCCGGCGCCTGTTCGAAGGCCTCGAAGATGCGCGTCTGGTCTTCCGGGGCGATGCCCGGTCCCGTGTCTTCGACGTCAATTCGGACCGCATCGCCGCCCTGCGCGCGAATTCGAATTTCGCCCGTATCCGTAAATTTTACCGCGTTGCCCGCCAGGTTGAGTAAAATCTGCGAGAGCCGGCCCGGGTCGCCGTGAACCCATTCCGGAACTGCGGCGTCGATGGAGACTTGCAGAGCCAGGTCCTTCGCATCCGCCTGGATTTTGAGGATGCTGGCCGTGCCGCGAATCAGCTCGTGTAAATTGAAGACCTTGCGTTTCAGTTCAATGCGGTCGGCTTCGATCCGCGCGAGATCCAGTGTGTCTTCGATCAGAGTCGAGAGGTTTTCGCCGGCCTGGTCGAGCATGCGCGCCAGGTTTTTGCGATCGGCCTGCGAATCGGTGGCGACCAGCAAATCGGACGCGCCCAGCATAGCCTGCAGCGGCGTGCGAATTTCGTGACTCATGGCGGCCAGAAAGCGACTCTTCGCGCGGCTCGCCTCTTCCGCGCGAATTCGCGCCTGCTCCAGATCCGCCGTGCGTTCCACCACCCGTTCCTCTAAGTTGCGATTCAGATCACGGATCTGCTCTTGAATGCGAATCACCCGGTTGGCCAGAATCGCTGCGAAGGCGGGCAAGAGTACGGCGAAGGCGATCGAAGCGATGGGCGGCGTATCCACGATTAGATGCGAAAGCAGCACGTCGTGCAACACCGCCGCGACAAAACCCAGGGTTCCGATCAACAGCAGCCGCGCGTCGCGGTTTTTATTCAGAGCTTCGCGCAGAATTCGATAGATTAAGTACAGCAGAGTGCCCAGCATCACAGCGTGGATGGCCAGCAGGCTGTAGTGAATCGTACTGACTTCGCCGAAAGCCAGCAGCGGCCAGGGCAATGCCATGCACGCCAGCAGCGCGCCGACAAAGGGCGGATGCCGGCCGCGCAATAGCTGTTCGATGAATAGCAGCGCGAGGGGTGCAAGCACCGTCAGTATCGCGAATTCCAGCTTTAATCGGAACACCGCGAGCGGTCCCGCCAGAAACTCGCGAAAGGTCGGCGCCGCCAGGAAAAAATAGGCCGTGACGCTGATGCAGAGACCGGCGAAGTACAGATCGTAGAGATTTTTACGTCCGCGTATAAATAGAAACAGATGGTACAGGCCGATGATGCTGTAAATGCCCAGCATCATCTGAGTCAGAATGCGATCGCGATAGGTCGCGGCGTAGACGGCGTCGGTCGTTCCCAGCAGAGGGCCGGGAGCGCGAACCGCCGCGCGAAATCCGCCGGCGCTCCAGAGCGCCATACACAATCGATTCTCCTCGGGCGACGCGTGCAATGCGGCGTGCGGAATCTGAATCAGGCGAGCGCGCATGTGTCCGCCTGCGTATTGCGGCGGCAGCGAACCGATCCCTCCGACCGGCGTATCGTTGACGAAGAAGCGCGAAACATCCGAGACGTGGCCTGTGTGCCAGACGATGCCTTCGCCGGCCCGAATGCGCTTCACGAAGCGGGCGGGCAGCGGTCGACACAGCAGTTGCCAGGCTCCCGCGGGATCTTCGATGAAATCGGCGACGACGGCCGGCAATTCGATCGTACGCTCGCCGATTGAATCTTCAGGACTGGCGGCCGATTGGATGCTCCAGAAGCCGCTTAAATCGTATGTCGACTCCGCCGAATTCGAATTCGCACAACCCGCGCCCAGGCCGCTCAGGCAGAGCAGCGCGACGCCGGCGGCGAAATGCAGCGCGATGCGGATTGCGGCGCCTCGGTCTTTAGGAGTCGGGATGCGCACTGAGCGTCAGATCGCCCGCAATCCCGCCTTAAATCAAGCGACTGCGCGTTCGGCCCGGGTTAATTTTGCATGATTGTCAAATTTTATAACTATGAGATCGCGCTTGTCGGCCTCACGGTACGCGGATCGCGAGGTCGATCGGCGGAAGAGCGGCGCTATTGCGAATCAAACTACCGTTCTGGATCATCGTCGGGTCGGACGAGATCCTGATAGCGCGCGAGAATGGCCACGATGCGATCAATGTCGAAGCTCTCGGCGGCCAGGCGCAGTTCGCGCGCCCACTCGACGGCCGGTTCGTACGCGCCGGCAGCTCCCAGCTCTGCGACCCGTTCCGCGAATGCCTGGATGCGATGAATCGGTTTGGTTTGCGAGATCAAATTCCATTCTGGAAGCAGTTCTACGAGTCCGGCTTTGATTCGCGGCGACTTCGCCTGCCTCTGTTCCGGCGATTCGGTCTCCACTACAGTCGTCGTGTGCATTGCGGTACTCGTCTTCGCGTTCGAGCTATCGTCCCCGGCGGCCGCGGAGCCCGCTTCGAGATCCGGAGTTTCGGCGACTTCGTACTTCAGAAAACGCATGATTTCGCGCATCAGATCCGCTTTCAGAACAGGCTTTCGCAGAAAGCCGTCGCAGAGTTCTTTAATATCATCCGCCAGATGCGCGAGCACCGACGCCGTCACCGCGACGACCGGAATGTCCCTGGTCGCCGCGTCGGATTTCAGGTACTGCGTCGCCTCTTTCCCTCCGAGTACCGGCATCTTGATATCCATAAGGATCAGATCGGGGCGTGATTCGCGGGCCGCCGCGATCGCCGTTTCGCCGTCGGAGACTTCGATGATTTCGAATGGTTGGTCTTCGAGATAATTTCGGAGCAGTCGCCGGTTCGTGCTCAAATCGTCGGCGATCAGAATGCGTGCGGGCGCGAAATTCGCGCGGGCCTCGGTTGGTCGCGTTTCGGATGCGGGGTGTGGCGATTGCATGCGACCGAGCAGGCCGGGTATTTCAACGATGAATTGACTGCCGCGCCCGACTTCGCTGACCACCGAGATCGTGCCGCCCATCATCTCCAGCAGTCGCCGACAAATGCTCAGGCCCAGGCCTACGCCGCCGTACTTCTGGCTTTCGCTATGGGCCTGATTAAACGCTTCGAAGATTTCTTTTTGCCCCTGGGGCGAAATGCCGATGCCCGAATCCTGGACCGAGAGTACGAGCATATATTCGTCAATGTCCCGGGAATCCTCGTCGGTGCGCGAGTGGGCCGCTTTCGAGCCGGGCTTCCCGGGCCGCCGCACCGCCTCGCGGGTATAGGCGGACACTCGCACGAAGCCTTCGCTCGTAAATTTGAGCGCGTTGCCGATCAGATTCAAAAGCACCTGCCGCACCCTGGCGTCGTCCAGATACAGAACTTCGGGAAGATCCGCAGCGGCCTGGACCTCGAAATCCACGCCGCTGCTGCGGGCTTTCTCGCGAAAGAACGTACGCATATCTTCGAGTATCGCGCGAACGTTTACGGGTTCTTCTTCGAGGTTCAATCGACCGGCTTCAATTCGCGAAAGATCGAGAATATCGTTGATCAGTTTGAGCAGGAGCCGACCGCTGGAACCGATCGTCCTGAGATAATCACGATGCTGCGGGTCGCGGATTCGTTCCGTGAGGATCGAAGTGAAACCCAGGATTGCGTTCATGGGCGTGCGAATTTCGTGGCTCATATTCGCGACGAATTCGCTTTTCGCCCGGTTGGCGGATTCAGCGGCGTCGAGCGCTTCTTCGAGCGCCAGATTGGAACGCTGCAATTCGCCGGTGCGCTGCTGGACTTTTTCTTCTAAATCTTCCGAAAGCTGTTCGGCCACGCCGAAAGCCCGGGAGAATTTTCGGGCAAGGGCCACAGATTGCAATAGGACGAGCGCCAGCAGACCGACGCCGGACAGGGCGAAGCCGGTGATATTTCCGTTCCAGAGCAGGAGATCGTGTATGACGCTTGCGCTGAATATCGTGGCGCCGAAGAACATGAAACGCGACGCCGGGTCGCGATTCCAGGATTTCAGCAACAGATAAAAGGAAAACGCGGTGCCGGCCGCAAGTACAGGCAGAAAAAAATAAACACTGTATGTATACAGGCGATACGGCAGCACGAAGGGAGCGATTAGAAACGGAACGCTTGCGATGGTCAGCCAGCGGATTGCCGGACGGGAAGTCTGTCGGCCGTAAGTCGCGTGCACGAAACGAAACACCAATAGCGCGCCGTAGAAAAAAGTGGAAAAGGCGACAGCCATGGCGATGCCGCCCGCGCTCGAAGTAAAGCTCCACAGGTACTCGGTAGCCAGCCGTTCGCCGGTGAACAATACGCGACCACTGAATATCAGCGAAAACAGTCCCAGATACAGAGGGGCTGGATCTTCGCGCCGCAGTAAATAGAGCACGAGATGATAGATACCGATTGCGAACAGCGTGCCGCAAATAAAGAGATCCGCCGCGACGCCGCGCACGCGCCGTCCTTCGACCGCGCTCCGACTGCCGATCAGGGGCGGGGCGTAGGTGCCGCCGTTCGGCGTCGTGAAATTCGATATGTGCATCGTAAAGACGAGCGCTTCGCCGCTGCGCAAAAAATCGGAGGTGATCGGAAAGACGCGGAATTGCGCGTACTCAAGGCCCTCCTTTGCGGGGCGTCCCCCGTCGCACAGCGGCGCCCCGGGGGGGCGTTCGGGGTCGGCGTGGTTGACAAACAGGCGATAGTCGGTGCGCTGCTCGGGACAATAGATGTACAGGCGACGCGGCGCATCCGGCGCGAGCAAAACTGTCAGGCGATACGTCGCGTACCCAAATGAGCCGATCGGATCCGCTTCCGGAGTTTCGCGAAAGCCATTCCATTCGCCGGGTACGAACAGCTTATTATTCGAGCGGTCCTTCTGAGGAGGCATAAAGGCGCCTCCGCGACGGGCCGCAGACTCGCTCGAAAGCTCGCGTGTGTCGGGGACGGACACTTCGCCGCTTGCGGGATCCAGAAAACGTTGCCAGTAAAACTCCCAGTTGCCGTGCAGGTGAATCAAGCGCGGCGAAGCGAAGTCCCAGTGGCGTAGATCCAGAACACCGTCGCGCGCGAAAGGCGTGGGCAATGCCGGCCGGCCGAGCGCGGTCTCGGGTCCGCGCGGTCTGGATTGGTCGACCGGCGGTCGACAGTGCGCTCCGAACGCAACGAGCGCGAAGACTCCGAAGAACGCAAGGAGCCCGAAGCGCGCGAGAAACGCGAAGAGCGAGCTCGTGGCGGGTCGGCGGATCACAGCTGCAGGCGTTCCTTGAGCAGCGGTAAATATTTTCGCCCGACCGGCAGAGTGGTTTCGTCGGAGTCTTTTAAGAAAACGTGCGGGGTTTTGTCCAGATATTTCATGTGCGAAATGAAGTCGGCGTTGACCATATAGGTCTTGTGAATGCGCATCAGACTTGTGCCGGCCAGTTTTTCTTCGAAGGCTTTGATCATTCCCGTCGCCGCGTAGGCGCGTTCGGTCGTGTGCAGCACGGTTTTGCGATCGGACGCCTGGATATAAACGATCTGTTCGTGCGGCACAAAGAAATAGGTTCCGTTTTCGTTGACGGAAATCCCGGCCTGGCGCGTATCTGCGACGCTCTCATCGGAGCCCGACGATCGCTTTCCGGTGAAAGCCAGGAAACGATCGAGAGCCGTAAACAGGCGTTCGCGCTGCACTGGCTTTACGATATAGTCGACCGCGCCCAGTTCGAAAGCGCGTACCGCGAATTGATCGAAGGACGTCGCAAATATAACGTATGGCATATGCTCGAGCGATTCGACGACTTCGATTCCGTTGTGATGCGGCATCGAAATATCAGTGATCAAAAGATCCGGCGTTTCGCGGGCCAGAACTTCGAGGGCTTCCCGACCGTCCCTGGCAACGGCGCTCACGCGAAATTCCGGGCGCTCTTCCAGCAGGCGCAGCAAATATTCCCGCGGGATGGTCTCGTCTTCGCAGACCATTACGCGGTACTCCGGCGCGGCGCTCATGCGAGCGGGCCCCCGGGGGCAGGACCCGGGCTGGAACGCAGGGTCAGCCGCACTTCGGTCCCGGAATCGTCGGGGTATCGCTCCTGATCGCGCGAGAGCACTTCAATGTCGCCGCCGTACGCGTGCAGAAACCGGCGGACCAGGGGCATGCCGAAGCCGGTTCCGGATTCGTTTTCGGTGCCCGGTCGCGTCGTATTCTGTCCGGGTTCAAAAAGATTTTTGAGTAGCCCGGGCGGAATACCGATGCCCGAATCGCTTACCACCAGCTGAACCTGGCCTGGATCGTCGCTGTCGCCGGTCGGAGCCTGCGTCGCGACGCCTGCGCGGTTTTTTGCTACGGCGCTCGCCGAAAGGCGCACGATCGAACCGGCCGGTGAAAATTTGATCGCGTTCCCCAGTAAATTCACAAGCACGGAGTTCGTAAAGCTGACCGCTTCGACAAGCACAGTCAGGCCCTCTGCGACCTCGCTGTGGATCTCAATATTCTTTTTAAGACAGCGGTCGCGCAGGAGAATCAGAGCGTCGGCGATCATGGCGTTGAGATCGGCGGCCTCAAGGTCCAGCGCATGAACGGAAAGCCGTTCTTCGAGATGATGCATAGTGCGCACCAGGTCGATAATCTGCAGACCGTTTTCGACGGCGGTCCGCGCCGCATCCAGAAAATAATCGCGGCGCTCTTCGAAGAATTCGCGATCATCGCGCACGATATTCAGAAGCGAGTCTATGGATGTGAAGGGCGCGCGCAAATCGTGGGACAGGATATGGATCAGCTCTTTGCGTTCGTTGCCGATGCGCTGAATTTCGTCGCGGCTGTGTTTGAGCTCTAAGTGCAGCCGCACCCGTGCGAGCAGCTCCGCTTGCTGGAACGGTTTGCGCACGTAGTCGACCGCGCCCGCGTCGAAACCTTCGACCAGATCTTCCGATTCCGACCGGGCGGTTAAAAATATTACCGGGATATCGGCGGTCAGAGGATCCGCCTTCAGTCGCCGGCAGACTTCATAGCCGTCCAGTTCGGGCATCATCACGTCGAGCAGGATCAAATCCGGTCGCGCGAGTCGAGCGGTCTCCAGCGCTTCGGCGCCGTGGCGCGCGGCGAAGATTTCGAAGTCTTCGCCGCTCAGAATGGTTCCGAGCACTTTCAGATTATTTACCTGGTCGTCGACGATCAGCACGCCGGGGCGAGTTCCGGCATCTGCGGCGGCGACTTCAGGAACGGCGCGATCTGCGGGAGTTCCGGACATCACAATTTGAACGGGAACCGGTCGGGATGTCGATGGCAAGCAGAAAGTCCGCCCCGCTCCCGGAAAGATGCTCGCAGTCTCAGGTTTGCGCCAGCGCCGGAAACTTAAAGGGCTCCTCGTTCGCAGTATTTGAAAGCGAAAAATCGCCGCGCACGAACAGCGGCGAGTCGGAGTCGTCGAATTCTCGCGCTTGCGCGGCCGGATCCAGTAGTTCGGGCGTAAAATGGTAACAAATTTCCGCGGCCTGCGAGTCGGCGAGCTGTAGCAACATCGACAGAATGACGTCGGGCCGCAGCGCCTCGGAACGGCAGACCACGTCGAATACGTTCAGCACTTCCGCTTCGTTTTGCGCGACGATCAAAATCGCCGAATCGGGCCGGTCCGTTTCGAAATAGTGGAGCGAATCGCCGAATGCGTACACCGCGTAAAATGGCAGGATGTGTTCGTAGTCGAGGGCGCCGAAGCGTCGCGTGATCGGCGCGCGTTCGGCCAGCAGCCGTTGAAACACCGTGCGCTCCGATTCTGATTCCAGCTGGAGCAGCCGCGACGTACGCGATTCCATCGACGCCGGAGCGAGTTGCGCGCGCAGCCCGGCGACGTCTCGATAGAACAATCGTTCGCGCACCCGACGAAAACCGTATTTCGGATAGAAATTCGCCACGCTCTCGTTGCCGAACAAAAAGGCCAGTTCGTATTCTTCGCTGTCGAGAACGTGCCGCATCAATCGATCCGCGTAACCCCGGCCGCGGGCTTCGGGCAGAGTGCCGACCGTGGCCAGCTGGATCGCACGCACCGGACGATCCTGAAGCAGCAACTGCATGCGCGAAACGGAAACATTGGCCAGAATCCGCGGTCGGCCGGGCGCGTTCGATGCGTGCGCGTCCGCCGCTTCGACCAGGGAATAGGGAATATAATTCGCGTTCCAGAATCCCAGGCGATCCCATTCCACGAATGAAGCGCCGTATAGCGCCTGCGGAGTGAACTCGAAGAAGGCCTGCTTCAGTTCGGCGCGATCGCGATAGTCGGATTCGATGATGACGCCGCTCATACGAATGATTTCGCCCGGCCCGGCAGACTTTCGCAATCGTTTTTCAGCTACTGTTTTGAGAGTGAACTATCGGCGGGATTTCCGGGGAGGCGATCTTTGCACTGGTCGCTTTGTTATAGACATGCACGAAGAACTGAAAAGCTATTTGCGGACCAAACCGGCGCTGGCGCTCGTGGGTGCGAGCCGCCGTCCGGAGAAATACGGCAATATCATTCTGCGTAATATGCTGGGCAAAGGCTTTAAGGTGGTTCCGATCAATTCCGCGGAAAGCGAAATCGAAGGGCAAACCAGTTACCCGAATCTGACGGCTGCCCGTAAGATAGAGGCTATCGATCTCGTGGTCTATGTCGTGCCTCCGCCCCGGACCTTGAACAGTTTGAAAGAAGCCGGCGAGCTGGGGCTGAAGAAAGTCTGGCTGCAGCCGGGAGCCGGCGACGACCGCACCCGCGAATATCTGGAGCGCGAAGGTTTTGAATTCTTGCAGGATGAATGCGTGATGGTCGAAAGCTGAGGCGGCGATTGATTGGATTTTCGGCCGGCGCGCTACTGTTTTTTTCGTGCCGGCGTCGATTTTCGGTTCGTGCGTTCGGCTCATAATCAGAAAGCCCTCCGCTTGAGAGGAGGTGACTTTCTGAGGAGTCGATAAAATGAAAGAAATTGTAATTGGGACGGCGGCTTACGTCGTCGCGACCTTCGCCTGGGCCGTGCTCTGGCATCTCGTGCTATTTGAAGCGCTGTACATTCGTATGGGATACTTCGGTCAGGAAGACCCCAGCCTCCCGCTTGGATTTCTGGCGATTCTCGTGCAGGGTGTCTTGATGAATGCGGCCTACACGAAGTTGCGTACGAAAAGCGGCGGGCGGTTTTCGCCGATCAGCTTTGCCCTGATCTGCGGCCTCTTCCTGCACTCGACGCACGTCATCGCCTACGCGGCGAAACATCCCATAGAGCCGATTCTTTTTATAAGCATGGAGAGTTTCTATCTGATGATACAGTTCGCCGTCTTCGCCGGAGTTCTGGGCTGGCTCTACAGACGCCAATGATTCGCTGAACAACGCTTTTGCCGAAACGCGGCGCGGCTATTCGAGTTCTTGAAGCCGCCCGCGGATAAAAGCCGCCTCGGTTTGATTATCGCAGGCTGCGAGCGCCCGTTCGAAGGCGGCGATCGCCTGCCGGCGTTGCGGCAGTTCCGCCAGCAGCTCCGCTCGGGCGAGATGGTACCAGTGATAGGCCTTCAGTTCGCGGGCGAGTTCCGGATCGTCCAGCAGCTCCAGACCGGCCGCCGGTCCCCGGGCCATTCCCAGGGCGACCGCCAGATTCAGACGAATCACCGGGGTCGACGAGTATTCCAGCAACGCTTCGTAACAGCCGACGATTCGTTCCCAATCGGTGTCGGCATAGCTTCTGGCCCCGGCATGCGCTGCCGCGATGCGTGCCTGCAGCTGATAGGCCCCGCCGTCCGCGAGCGTCAGCGAATGCGAAAGGCACAGCCGCCCCTGGGCGATGCGTTCGTGGTTCCAGCGCGTGCGATCCTGCTGCTCGAGAGTCAGCGGCGAGCCGTCGCGATCCAGACGGGCGTCCAGGCGCGACGCCTGGAATAAAAACAGTGCCAGCTGTGCGGAGACTTCGGAATGATCCGGCATGAGCGCGGCGAGCATTTTGCCCAGAGCGATCGCTTCATCGCACAATTCCGCGCGCATCAACTCCTGACCGCCGCGCGCGCTGTAACCCTGGTTAAAGATCAAATAAAGTACGGTTAAGACCGCCGGCAGTCGCTCCGGCAACTCGGATAACTCCGGCACGCGAAACGGAACGCCCGCGTCGCGGATCTTGCGTTTCGCCCGTACGATGCGCTGGGCGACAGTCGCTTCTGATTTCAAAAATGCGGCCGCGATTTCAGTCGTGCTCAATCCCGCCAGCGTGTGCAGGGTCAGAGCGACGCGGCTCGCCTCGTTAATCACGGGATGGCAGCAGGTGAAGATCAGGCGCAGGCGTTCGTCGGGAATCTCTTCGTCCGCCGCCTGCGGATCGTACGGGTCGTCCGAATGCAGGCTTTCGCGATAGAGGCTCTGCCCCGTTTCCAGGCTGCGATAGCGATCTTCGCGTCGACGATCGCGCCGCAGAATGTCGATCGCCTTGTGTCGGGCGACGGCGAAGATCCAGCCGGGCACATTTTGCGGCGGTCCGTCGCGCTCCCATTTATCCAGGGCGATGACGAAGGCTTCCTGTATGGCTTCCTGGGCCAGATCGAGATCGCCGAAGCGACGCACGAGCAGCGCGCAGACCTGACCGTAGGACTCTCGAAAGAAGGTCTGAAGTGTTTCGCGATCAATCACTTTTTGCAGTCGCTGTGCGGCGATAATTGGATTGCGTATTCCGGGGATCTGTGATAAGATCTCGCGCTTCGCCGCCGGGCGTCGCCAGCCAGAATTGTCTCACAATCGGACCAGACCCGCCCCCATTTCCTCCCACGGGGGCGGGCGAGGTGCGTCCGGTGGCGCTCAGCTCAGTGTTCGTCGAACTCCATAATCGGGCGGATTTCGACCGTGCCGCCGCGGGGAATATTCGGAACCTGTTTGGCCCATTCGAGGGCCTCGTCAATGTCCTTCGCTTCGATCATATAAAAGCCGCCGAGCGCTTCTTTGGTTTCCGCGAACGGACCGTCGATCGTGCCGATGCTGTCGCCCTGCTTGCGAACGCTGGTCGCGGTCGCCACGGGCTGCAGGGCTTCCCCGCCGAGGAGTTTGCCGGCGGCCTTCAATTTGTCGGTGTAGGCGAACCAGGCCGGCATGTCTTCCTCGTCGTATTTCGAGGTTTCGGCTTCGTTGGCGTAGAGTAAGAGTAAATAACGCATGGTGCGTCTCCTGTCGGAAAGATTTATGTATATACCGAAGGGGATCTCTCGAAATCGACAGTGGAATCGTTTTTTTCAAATTTTTGCGCCGGCGCGGGGCCGTGGCTGAAAATCAAGCAGGCCTCCCGCGAGTGCGGGAGGCCTTACAAGTTCTTCGATCCAGATCCGCCCGATCAGAGGCGCATGCGTTCCCGGATCGCCTGGTTCTTGTTCTGAACGATCTGGCGATGCTCTCCGTTCAGCCAGCGGCGCTCGATCATCCAGTAGTCGGGCGCTCGCTTCTGCCGGACCACGCTATTGGCGGCGAAGGTCAGCATCAGCGCCTGCATCTTCTGGGTGCCGATTTGATCGACCGGTACGGCGCCGTAGTCGATCACCGTGTCGAGCTTCTGGCCCGTTGTGGTCCGCTCGAAGGGTTCGTAGTACGCTCGGTCCGAGGGGTCGTACTTGCGGCGAGTGCGACCGTCGTGTTTGTCGATCACCGCGATCGAATGGGCCGGGCGATACACCACGGCGAAGAGCACGTAGCCGTCTCGTTTCGCGGTGTCGATACTCGTCAGCAGATAGCGTTCCGCGTCCGGGATCTCCGCCTGCTTCAGAATTTTCTGAAAGTACTCGGTCGCGTTCTTCATCCGACTGAAGCGCTGCCCTGTTTCGCCTTCGGCGCCCACCTGTGCGAAATTCTGGCCGTAAGCCGAGGCATAGGTGTCGCTCAGCGTGACCCGCGCCTGAGATTCGTTGAGCTGCTGGTTGATCTGGTGCAGGCCCGTGGCCGCGAAGTACGGCAGCGAGGAGACGCCTTCTAAAGCGCCGGCCGCGATCTGAATGGGGGAAAGCACGATGTGCACCAGTCCCTGGCCCGCGGTCCGGAATCCGGATTGGAGATTCGGGCCGTCTTTGCGCTGCGGCCCGCCGCATGCCAGCATGGTCGTCGCGCCCAGCGCGATCGCCAGCAGAAGCCCTGTTGCGGGCCGGAACGCTTGCGGCGTATGCTTTGTATTCTCGATCGTTTTTTTGTGATTCATCAGAGTCCACCTCCGTGGCTGTGTTTGTGCCGCTTGCTTTTGCAATGCCCGTGCCGTCCCGAAGGGCTGCCCCGGGATTTTTTGGAATTTAATGCGCCTGCCGGATTCGGCCTCTATAGAAGGATTCGCGCACGAATGGCGGTGATTTTTTTCTAATGCGGGTCGGCGAGCGGGCCCACAGAGGGCAGTGTCAATATTTTTGACACCCGGATTCGAAGCAGTGTCAGATCCCTTGACGCCGCCGGCGTTCGAATGCGGGGGCGCACGCCGCGTTTTGCCTTCAGTCTGGCTGCGGGTTGGTCTCCCGGAAAACAGTTGCTCTGGCACCGGCCGCTTTGTCTTTTATTGTCATGTTCGGACGCGGTTCCTCTCGGCCTTTCGACTGGCGCCGCTGTGCGGTCGTCGGGCTGGCCGCAGCCGTCGGCTTCGTTTTGCTCGGACAACTCTCGGAATCTTTCGGTCTACCTGATCATTCCGGAGTATTCCTTCGTCCGCTGCAGGCCGAAGGTCCGGAAGCGTCGCGGAGTGCCGGGCAGCGCGATGCCCGCGAAGCCCTCGCGCGTTCGGCTGGTCCGGCTGGATCTTCGCAAGACCGGCAGTGCTACGACGTAGCGGCCCCCGATTCCGATTCGATTTATTCCTATCTGCGATTCTTCGAAGATAGAAACGGCGAGCAAATTACCGGACCGGCCGACCTGGATTCGGTTCAGCTGCGCCGGCTGGATTATGAGACCGTAAGTTTTGGTTTTCGCGACTCCGTGTACTGGTTCGAGCTCTGCGTGCGAAACGGTGCGGATTCGGTTTTTGAATCCGTCGGCGTCGGCCGCGCCGTGGCCGGGCAGTATCCGAACGACGAAGGGGATCTGGTCCTCGCGTTGCACAACACCTTTCTGGAATACGTGGACGTCTACGAGCTTCAATCCCGGAATCAGAGCGATGCGGGCGCGGGGCTGCGACACACGCGTCTGGGTTTACAGAGCGGAATTTCACAGACCTGGCCGATCTATCAATTCGATCTCGACGCGGGCCAGGAACGGCGTATCATTTTGCGGGTCGACAGTCGTTCGCCGGTTCGCTTTTCGGCGTCGCTGGATCCGGTGCTGGAGTTTTATCGCGAACAGACTTTGCTGAATTATATCATCGGGGGGATCATCTGCTCGATTCTGGCGCTCGCCGTGTACAATCTGATCCTCTATTTTCAGCTCGGCGATACGAACTATCTACTGTACTTCGCGTTTCTTTTTTTTCTTACGGGCTACCGAATTCTATTTCACGGAATACCGGTGCCGTACTTTCCCGATCTCTTACGCACCCATTATCTGTTGTTGACGCTGATCTTTGCGGAGCTGACTTCGTTTTTTATCATTCGCTGGATGCTGGTATTCTTGAACGTCCGCGTTCACAGTCGACGCTTGTACTGGATCGGAAATCTGCTCGCGCTGTCCTGCATTCCAACGATTGCTTTCGTGTTCTTCGATCCCTTTACGACGAATCAGATCATCGCGATCAAAGCGCTGTTCGTGCTTGTGCTGAGCATCCCCGTGCCGGTGTATATCTGGTGGCGCGGCTATCGGCCGGCGCTGTGGTTCATCATCGCCTTCTCCATGGCGCCGCTGAACGTCAGTACTCTAATTCTGGCGAGTTTCGGCTATCTGCCTTTCGATCTCTTCGCGCGATTGAGCGTCGATATCACGAGCCTGGCGCAGGCGCTTTTGCTTTCGCTGGCGCTCGCCGATCGCATTCGCCTTTCTGAACGGGCGCATCGCGAAGAGCTGGCTTTGCGGGTCGCCGAGCGCACACGCGAGCTGAGTACAGAGGTCGATCTCCGCCGGGCGGCCCAGGAGCGGGCCGAAAGCGCGACCCGGGCGCGCGAGGATTTTCTGGCGAATATGTCGCATGAGATTCGCACGCCCATGAATGCAATTCTGGGGATGGCCGACTTATTAGAAGAAACTCCACTCGATCGTACTCAAAAAGATTATATTCACACCTTTCAGCGCGCCGGACAGAATCTGCAGCGTTTGCTCAACGATGTGCTGGATATTTCGCGCGTCGATTCCGGGGCGCTCCCTATTCAAAACGCGGACTTTGATCTGCACGCTTTGCTTTCGGATCTGGAACGCATTCATGGTTCCGTTCCGCGGCCCAGGGAGGTCCAACTCGTATTCGAACGCGAGCCCGATCTGCCGCGCTGGATTCGCGGCGACGCGGGTCGCCTATCGCAGGTTCTGATGAATTTGCTTTCGAATGCGCTGAAGTTTACGACGCACGGTTCGGTGCGATTGGTGGCCGGGCTGGAGGCGGGCGATACGCTGTTGATTCGCGTGCGCGATACCGGCGTCGGGATGCAAGCGGACGAAGTCCGCAGAGTTTTCGAGCGCTTCTTTCAATCCGACACGACTTACGCGCGGCGCGCCGGAGGCAGCGGTCTCGGGCTGGCTATTTCACAGCGTCTGGCCGAATTAATGGGCGGCAAGCTCTCCGCCGAAAGCGAAGCGGGCCGCGGCAGCGAATTTCAACTGCGCTTGCCCTGCGTGCTCGCGCTCCACCCCGCGGCGGATAATCTTGCCAGCATGAATGCGGCAGACTTGAGCCCGGCGAATTCCGTTTCGACGTCTATTACGGCTGACGATGCGGGATCTCCGGCCGCTTCGACCGGAGATCCCGCGGGTCAAAGCGAGAGGCGGGAGGCTCCGGCGGACGGGGCGCGCATTCTCGGGGTTGACGATTCCGAAGACAACCGCGAATTGCTGCGGCATTATTTCAAGCGCAGCTCGCATCGCATCGATCTGGCGGAGAGCGGAGAAGCAGCCGTCGAATTGTTTCGCACGCAGCCGTACGATCTGGTGCTGATGGATATTCAAATGCCCGGAATGGACGGCTTTGAGACGACGCGGGTCCTGCGCGAACTGGTCTTCGCGCGTGTGCATGAGAACGTCGGTCGAGATCCGGCGATTGCAGCGCCGGTCGTACCCATCGTGGCTTTGACCGCGTACGCCACCGAACGCGAGGTCGCCGCGATTCGCGACTTTGGCTTCGACGGCTATTTACAAAAACCAATTTCCCGCACAGACCTGCTCGCGGCGGTGGACGAGATATTAGGGCGCGGAACCGGGAGATGATGGACGCTGTCGTCCATAAATATTTAAGTGCGACGCTTGCGATGCAGAGTTCTCGCGCAGTTTCGGAGGGAAAACTATGGACGGCTATTTAGTGGTCAAAGGGCCGGAAGCGAAGCTGAAAGAGGATATCGTTAATTTCCGCGCGCGGCCGCCCGCGGGTTACGTGCCCCGGGAATTCCAGGAGCGGATTCTCGGGAGCTCGGGTCTGGACGCGGAGACCTACGTGGACTTCGACACGCCCGACATCCATGGTTGTCGTTACGACCTGAGTCTGATCATCACCCTGAGCCGTCTGCGGCTTCTCACGATATATCGAGCCCACCCTGATAATGGCGAAGTGGAAGGAGCGCGCGAACAGCTGCGAGTGATTCACCGTTTCTATACGGATTGCCTGAAGGAGTTCGTCGCGGAGCACTCCGATCTGGAAATCGAAAAATTTAGCGTCGACGTGGACCCGGAAGATCCGGATCTGGCTGAGCCCCATAATGTCAATGCCGATGACGATGAGGATGTATAGCGATTGGGCTGCACTGCGATTCAGTCGGAGCCGCAGACGATCCGTTTCAAACTGGCCAGTGTCGTTTCATCGTCGTCAAAATCGCCGTGGTGTTTCGCCTTGCTCTTCGGGCCGGGCGCCAGGTGATAATCGATCTTCGACGTTGCCGGCAATTGTTCGCGAAATACGTCCAGTCCAACGAGAGGCCGGGGCGGGCCGGATAGCTCTCGCCGCGACTTCTCGAATGAGTTGGAGACCAGGTACAGGAGCGACTTACCGTAGATGACGACGCGGTCGTCGCGCTCATGTCGCTCGTCGAGATTGAATATCGTCACCTTCTTTAAGTAGTTTTCTGCCAGGGCCGGAATAACCGCTTCGCCGAACAGAGACCAGGTGCAGGCCGGTGCGAAAAGCGTGAGCGAATCGATGGGCGGACCGTCGAGCGCCATCCACCGTTCCAGGAGCCTGCACATCCAGATCGCGCCGGCGCTGTGGCCGGCCAGATGCAGGCCGGGCGACTCCTTCGCGTCGGCCATCCCTTCTTTCAGAAATTCCAGGACGCGAGTTCCCGCGCGACCCTGCTCGAAGGCCTGGCGCGCGCCCGCTTTCATTTCTTTCCACAGCGCATGACCCGCGCGATGAGCGAAGCGTTCCAGAAAGGTGTCCCAGCTCTGACTGAGCGAACCGCCGGCCCGTTTCAGGGAAAGATCGTTTTTATTCATGACGACGTCTTTGAATTCTTCCAGAATGCCGGTGTCCCATAAAAAGTGAATCTGTCGGATCTCCGGCAGCACGCGCGTCCATTCCGGTATGCGTTGCGCGGCGGCCGGAACGGAATTGAGTCCCCCGTGGGCGAAGAAGAGCAGGGGACGAGAATCGCCGCACGCGTCGCTAATAGTCTCAAACGCCTCCTCTTCGTCGGTGGGATAGTTCCCGGCGTCATGGAAGTCGCCGTCGTCGATATGCAGATATTCGCGCGCGATCGATTCCTGGGCCGGTCGCGCTTCGGTGCGCGAAGGCCCGCTGCCGTAAAAGGCGATGCTGTGGGTCCTGGGCATATTTTCCGAGCCCGGGAAAGCTTCGAGCTGTGCGACCCATGCGTCCCAGACGTTCTTTTCGTAGTCCGCGTAGGTCCATAACGCGAGGCCGGCGATCGCCTTCGCCTTCGCCGACGTGCGCAGGCCGCCCCAACTCGCGCCCCAGGAGTTTTGGATAATAAAGCCGGCTCTGGTGTAACCAACGACCGCGAATGCGTGCCCCCCGGTGGAGGGCGCGTCCGCTTTGTATTCAATGAGCCCGCTTTGATTCGGCCGGTCCCACCCGTCGTGTACGGCGGCGGTTACCAGTACGGCGCTCACTTCGTTCAGAGCGGCCTGCAGGTCGCTGACCCGCGGACTGACACGGTAATAGGCTCCGGGGCGGACTCTTCGCTTTTTCTGATAGACGCCGCCGTGTTTAAACCAGCCTTTCATTACGCCGCGCGCGCTCGAACCTTCGTAGTTTTCGCCGGGCCAGCGGTCGTGACGTCGGGCCAGGTGATATAAATTTCGCGGATCGACTTCCAGAGCCGCGGCCTTGTTCGCGCCACTGAGATGGCGGATCACAGCCGCCAGGGCGTATCCGGTGCAGGCGCCTTCGCGGCCCTGGTCCAGCAGCTCGATTTTCTTGCGATCCGGCAGGATTTCGTTGCGGAGGCTCTGCAGGGTCGGAGCGTAGATGCGGTCGCGAAAGTCGGTGGCGTCGCGTAGAACGTCCAGCTTCTGCGAAAGGCTGATCGACCCGGGCGATCTTTTGCGCAGCGCTGCGCGCAATCGATCGGACAATTCCGGTTTGGCCAGCAGTCGGTCGATCAGACCAGTGCCGCTGGCGTCGGCCGACGCCGTTTCGGCGGCGTTCGGGATTGCGTCTTCGCCGCCAATCAAGTCCTGCGGGTCAGGACGCAGGGCCGCCCGCGCGAGCTGCAGGCGTAGTTCGGGATCCGTGATGATCTGAAAGCGCAGCTCCACTTCCAGCTTTGGATCCGTATTTTGAAGCTCCTCCAGCAGAGTTGGATGGGCGGAGCGGGTGACGGCGCTTTCGATGGGATGGCAGGCCCTTGCCGCTCGCAGGCGGGTCCGATTTTCCGTTGTCTGTTCCGATTGCGATCCGGGTTTCGCGGCGGCCAGCGCCCGGTTCGCGACTCCCGCGCTTTTACGTTCTCGCATCCACTGCTCGACTGTCTCTTTTTTCGGCAACTTCGCCGCTAACAGCTTTTGCGCGTTGACGATGCCGTGACCGAGGCTCCAGGGGAATCCAGATGGCGCCGGATCGGAATGGTGATGCAGCATATAACGAAAGGCTTCGGTCAGAGGAATGCCCTGGTACTCTTCGAGCAAATAATCTCGATTGTGAAACGCAAGCCAGAGTGCCGCGGTTCCGGCGGTCATCGCAACTGCAAATGAAGTGCCCTGGCTGGGTTCGGTTTTCGCGACGCCGTCTTCAATGATCGCCCGGGGAACTCCCGTCCCCGGACCGCTGGCGTCGATTTCATCACCGAAGGCGCTGAACTTCCAGCCCCGGCGTTTGTAGTCACAGCCGCCCAGAGTGATCGTTTCCGCGTAGCTGCCCGGCGCGGTGATGAAGGGACCGGTGTAGTTACCGGCGGCGGCGCAAATGATCACGTTGTTATTGTAAGCGTTCTTTACGGAGGTGTGCAGCGCCGTACTTTTTAGCCAGCCCAGACTGATCGACAGGACGTGGCATTCGTCTTGCAGCGCCCGGCCGATGGCCCTGGAAAGCCGGATCGCACCGGAAGAATATAGAACGGCGGGGTGCGGGAATCGACTCCTGGTTACGCGATACGGCCGGATTTTTGCTTTCGGCGCGACGCCTGTGATAATGCCTTTGCCCTCTGAGCTGAGCATGACGCTCGCCGTCCCAAGGCCGTGTCCCTGCAGCTCCAGATCGATCGGCTCTTTTTTATTTTCGCCGTCCATAAAATTCCAGCCAGGGAGGCGCTGTTCGGCGGGTAGATCGTCGTCCGGTAAATGGGCCGCGGGATAACCCACGTCGGGATGCCCGATGACGATGCCTTCGCCCTTCGCCTTTGATTGGTAGCCTTCGTACTGCGGCAACTCTTCCGCCCAGGCTTCACGGGCATGTAGCATTTGCAACGGCCAGTCGTCGTCGCCTTCCTTCCAGCCTTCGCCCGGGAGGCGCTTTGCGGCCCTGTCCGGAAAGTGCACGGCCGCGGCATCCGCATAATGCTGCGCGGCTGGTGTGGTGGGTTCGCCCACGTTGTCGTAGACCCCGAAGGACGGATCGCAGTCGCGCACTCCGCTCGTCTTCGCGATTTTATACGCCAGGTTCCAGCTCTCCGCGATGGAGAGCGCTCCCCTGCCGTCGGCCTGCTCCTGGGGCAGGACCAGCAGCAGATTTTGCGTGTCGGTCTTTTCGACTTTCCATTGGATTTGCCGGTTTGACCGGCTCTTTTTCGGAAATAATTTCTTGAGTTCCGCGTCGGGGAGCGTCGTCTCTACGGCGAAGCCTTCAAGGATCGGATGGGAGAAGGGCAGTGCTTCGTTCATGGCATGTTCTCTGACGACCGTCCGGGCCCACGACTGCATATATTTACGCGGTCCGGGTACGTAGGTTCTTTTTTTGAGGTGTTAAGGATATGCGCTCGATGTTCGGGTGTGTCAATATTTAAATCATCGGGGCAGGATTTGTTTTGAATGTGGCTGCACTCCGGTGTGGGGTGTGCATGCGTGCGTGTTTGTATTTGTAGCGTGTCGGATGATCGGATGCGGGTTCGTGGCTTCGAAAAACGGCTTGCCCAATCCCCGGCATCGGGTTCCATATTGATTCGGTCGTGGAGTCGCCATAGAGCGTATCCAGCGGACGCGCTGTGGACGGATATCTTGTAATCAAAGGCCCTGAGCCTATTCTGGAAAAAGTCATAGCCGGGCTGCGCGCCGCGCCGCCCCCGGGATGGCTTTCGGAGGAATTCGATGCGGGCGAATGGAGCACCCCGGGGCTTACGGCCGCGAATTTTCTAATCATCAATACGCCGGAGATCGGAGACCGCCGTTTTGAATTGAGCCTGATCATTGATCTCGGGCGTTTGCAGATCAATACGATCATTCCCATCGAACTGCGTTACAAACGCGGAATCAACGCCCGCGAACGAAGAAAGGTGGTCCATCGTTTCTTTAAGCATTGTATAGAAGACTTTCTGGAGCTACACCCCGAACTGGAAATCGAGTCGCTGCAGGTCTGAATCCGGCCGGTCACTCCGGAGCCGCGGCGAAATTCCGACAATGAGTTGCCGGTCGCCGGGTCGCCTGGCTTCGTTCGCCGCGCGCGTTGCAAATCGAAAGCCTGCGAATTCTCCGCGAAAATGGCTTGCCCGGTCCGGAGGCATGCGGCCTTTTTTCCGCGTATGGCTGTAATCGATGTCGCGCCCGGCGTGAGCGTTTGGAATTCGGGGGAGGCGGAGAGTCGCAATATTCTTTTCGGCTGTCCGCCGGAAGTGATCAAACATTTGATGTTGAAAGGGCTCCCCAGCCCGGACGTGATCGTGCTGCCGGACACGCCGTACCGTTTCGATGTGCTGCAGAATTGCACCGAATTTCCGCTGTATTCGTTTCTTTTCGTCGAAGGTAATTTCTTCAAACACGGCAAGAAGCTGACTATCGTGGGAACGCCGCGTCATTTAAAGGCGAATCGCAAGCTGTTGCGTTTGACCCTGCTCGGTCCGACCCGAAAAGAATACGCGGAGCTGGGCGAATCGCACTGGTTCGACGAGCTCTATCGCGAATCGCGGGCGCTTTCGGTGAAGAATCCGGACGGCGAAGAATACTGCATCGACGATTTCGTGGACTTCGTGCCGTTTCAAAAGGGCGTGGCGAATCTGGACGGCGGCGTCGCGATCGAACATATCGGCAAAGACCGCTATCGCGTGGCCGGCGAAAAAATCGACATCGTATTCGACGAACCACAGCAACCGCCCTACGATTTACAGAACGATTTCGTGGCTTCGTTGCCCATGCGTCTGGGAGTTACGGTGCTCGGCGGAGCTTCCGGTTTCATCGCGGATAAGCCGTGCTCGTCTTTGCTTTTGCATTACAACTCCGAGCATATGCTGATCGATTGCCCGCCGTATCTGGAGCAGGCCCTGAATTCGCGCGGAGTTTCGAGTACGGAAATTCGTTCGATCTATCTGACCCATATTCACGACGATCACTGTAATATTTTCCCGCTGCTCCGCCTTTCGAATAAGGTCCAGTTGCTGGCCACGAAAGAGATCTTCTGGATGGCGATGATGAAGCTCTCGCTGCAGACGCTCATGCCGGTGGAGTACCTGTCGGCGATGTTCGAATTCGTTGAGTTGAAGCCGTACGAAGTTACCGAGTTTTATGGGATTTCAATTACTCCGCACTATACTGTCCACTCGATTCCCACTATCGGCGGCACCTTTCGTATGAAGGATGGGCCTTCTTCGCGCAGCGTGGTGTTTATCGGCGACAATAAGGCTTTCGCGGACATCGAAGGCATGGTCGAACAGGGGATCGTACGTCCGGAAAAATTCGAGGCCCTGCGCAGTCTGTATACCGATCGCCACGACATCCTCTTCGCCGACGGCGGTCAGGGGATTCTGCACGGCGATCCACGCGACGCGGTGGGTTCGCAATCGGACCGGATCGTATTTATGCACCTCGAGCATTTGCCGCCGGAATTTGACGCGACCTTTTCGCACGCGGTCGCGGGCAAACGCTATTCAATCATCCAGGGCAGCCATGACTCGTATTTGATTCGCACGATGCATATTCTCGGCGACGCATTTCGGAATATTTCGCACGGCTGGGGCACGGCGTTGATGAACAGCTTCGAGATTCAGACCTTTAACTCCGGCGACGTGATTTTCAAGCAGGGCGAAACATCCAAAGGTTTGATCTATATTATTCTCGCCGGCAGCTGCAGCGTGATGACTCACGACGGTCACAAATTGACCGAACGCGCGCGAAAAGAGGCGGGCGATTTCGTGGGGGAAATGGCGGTGCTTGACGAAAACAAAACCCGCTCCGCTTCGATCGTCGCGATGACGCCGGTTGCGCTTTGCGCGATCGAGGAGAAGCTGTTTTACGAATTCCTGGTTTCGGAAGACCGCGTCGAAGAGATGCGGCATCTCTGGCAGGTTCGCTCGGAGATTGAACGCTTCTGGCCGTTCGCGGATTTCGCCGACAATGTGAACGATCGCATCGCCCGGAACTGTATTCGCAAGCGGGTGCCCGAAGGCGAAAGCCTGGTCGAACAGGGGAATAAAGACCAGGATTTTTATATTATTCTTTCCGGCGAATTCAGCGTAACCCGCAACGGCCTGGAAGTGAAAATCCTTCGCGGCGGCGATATGTTCGGCGAATACGGATCTCTCGCGGATACGGTGCGCAACGCCACTGTCAAAGCTCTGGCCGACAGCGTCGTAATCAAAATCGCCCGCGGCGATATTCGCCGGATCGTCGAGTCGGCCCCGATCTTTCACTTCAGTATGCGCGAAATCATGATTCGTCGCGCACGGGAGCTCAAGAACCTGGAAAAATCCGGGCCCGACGCGCAAAGCGCCTGAAAATAATCTTTACCGCCCGCCGGATGAGGTCTGTGCTGGGCTATGAAGATCGCTGTCATTGGAAGCGGCCTGGCGGGGCTTTCCGCCTGCTGGTACGCGAGCGATTTCGCGCGAGTTGCACTCCTGGAAAAAGAGGCGAGCGTGGGAATCGACGCGCATTCGGTCGACGTCGCATTGCAAAACGGCGACGTCGTTCGCATCGACACGCCGCTGCGGGTGATGAAGGCCGGTTATTATCCGGGCCTGCTGCGCCTGTACGCGGCTTCGCGTATTCCGACCGAAATCATCGACTACTCCGGTTCGTTCAGCGATGAGCGCGGCCGGCCGTACTTTCGCTACAGAAACCTGATTCTGGGCGATGAATCGTATTCGTTTTTGTCCGACGCTTTTAGTTTCGCACGGCAGGGGCGCCGAATTCTGCGGGACATCCTGCGGTTCTATATGCGCGGCGCGGCTCATTTAAGTACGCCCGCCGTCGCGGATATGAGTTTCGGGGAGTACCTGGAAGCCTACGAGTATTCGGATGAATTTCGCGAGCGTTTCATTTTACCGCTCTTCGCCGCGGTGAATACCTGCAGCTACGACGCCGTGAAGGCTTATCCGGCCGCGACCCTGATCGGCTATCTGGTAAACAGCCGGAAACCCGGCGGAGTGCGCCGGATCGTGGGCGGAGTCGCGGAAGTGGCGAAGAACCTGGCGCAGGCGGCGGACGAAATTCGCTGCGGATTCGCGGTGCGCGAAATCCATCAGGACGGCGATCAGGTCCGGGTGACCACGGAACACGGGCCCGAAATATATGACTATGTTGTACTGGCCACCCAGGCCAACCAGGCCGCGCGTTTTTGCGAACCGCACTTGCCGCGCCATCGCCAGCTGCTTTCGCGATTTCGTTACGAAAAGAGCGAGCTGATCGTGCACAAAGATCCAAGTTTTCTGCCGGCGAAACGGGGCGCCTGGTCGCCGGTGAATTTTACCGTAGATGCGGCGTATGAAAAGCCGATGGCTACGATCTATATGAACGCGATTCAAAATGAATTGCGCGCCGCCGAACCGATTCTGCAGACCTGGAATCCGCATCGTTCCCCCGCGCAGGCGGATTTGATCGCGCAGGCGCAATTCGAGCGACCGCTGGTGGACGGCGAAACCGTGGCGATCCTCCAGGATCTGGCCGCTCTAAATCGCGATGCCGCGAATCGCGTAAAGATTTGCGGTTCCTATACCGAAAGTGGAATACCGCTTCTGGAAGCCGCCGCCGTATCCGGGGAACGCATCGCGGGGCTGATCGCCGCCGAAAATAATTAGACGGCCGAACGACTCAGGGCCGCCGTTCAAAGACCGCCAGTACGTAGCGCAAGAGCGCGCGTCTGAGAATCAGCTCGATTGCAAGTCCCGCAAGAATAAAGCGCAGGCTTTTCAGACCGTGCTTGCGAAAAAGCCGGGCACGGGCTCCGCGCATAAAACGCGCGTAACCTTCAAAGACTTCGGCGGTGATATCCCTGAGCTGAATACAGGACCAGCCCCAGGGCTCTCCAGAAGATCGCAAATCGTTTACGTCGCGGAGCCCGGGGTACGGGATCCCGCTGCCCGCGCAGATCAGGCGTAAGATGAATCTCGAGAGCGCCTGCTTCGCTCCCGGACCCGGCGCCAGATCGGTGAAGGCGAGCCGGCCTTGATCGCCGGTCCGGCGCGCGCTCTCGCGAAACAGCAGCGCCTTTTCAATATGATAGGCCGCGTCCAGGGATAGGACGCAGTCGTACTCTGTCGATACTGCGGACGGCGAAACGGGACTGAGTTCCGCGACTTCGATGGTGATCGCGTCCTGAACGCCGGCTCGACGAAAGCTGTCCCGGGCGAAGTCAACCTGGGCGACGGAGGGATTGATGGCATGAATTCGCCGGAGACGATGCTTGCTCAGCCACAGGCGCTGCTGGTCGCCGCAGCCGCCGCCGATATCAAAGACGCTTTGTCCCGCGCGCAGCCGGGCGGCATGCGAGAGTTCGAGCGCGAGCCTCTGACAGGCTGCTTCGTAGCGATCTTCGTCAGCCGTCCAGTAACCGAAATTGTACCAGGCGGAATGCCCGGACTCGTTCAAAATCAGATTCTCCAGGCCGTACACGCGTAAGTTTCCTGGTCGTCGGTCCCTGCGGAGCGACGACCAGGAACGGAATACTGCCTGCGCGAATCGGCGTTAAGCTTCTTTTTTCAGATTTTCGCAGGAGTTGAAGATGATATTCCAGCCCAGCGGAATCAAAAAACTCTGTACGGTCCGCGCGCTGCCTTTGTACAGATCGCCGGCTCTCTCGAGCGTCATATGAACGCGTTCGCGCAGCTTCGATTTGCCCGGCGATCCCGCGACTTGCTCGACTTCGTACTGCAGATGGCTACGCAGCTTCATTTTATCCGCCTTCAGCTCAACGATTTCCGTTTCAATCGAAATCTCTTGTTTTCCGCGTGAGGCGTCGACAACGCAGGTATTCGAAGCGTCTTCACATTTGATGGATACCCGGCAAGCCTTGCTGGCTGAGACGCCCTGCTCGGTGTAGGAACCGGCGAAACCCGACAGGTACTCCGGTTGAACCTGCGCGGATCGACAGGCAACGGCGCTCAGCGCGATCATGGCGGTTATCTTTGCGATTATGATATATTTCATAACAACCTCTTGTTCTTTTAGTCTGGTTTGCGAGGTGCGGGCCGGCGTCAATCCAATCTGGCGGAGATTCTAATATCTTGCGACGCTACGATCCGTTCTTTCGCATAAATCGAATTAAGCGATCCGCGAGGATTTCGCCGATATCTTCCTGGATAAAATGATGCGCCTCGAAGCGTTCGTGCGCCTGGCCCTTCGCGCCGGGAATGTGTTCGGTCAGCTTACGCTGGTTCGCGGGGGAACCCAGATTTATGTCCTGCTCTCCGGCGAGGAATAGAAAGGGGCGTTCAAAGCGTCCCAGGTTTTCCCAGGCGGCCGCGTTGTTTTGTTCGATCGCGGCCACCATCGACGGAAGCGCGCGGACGGCCGCCATGTGTTGCAGCGTCGGATAGGGTGCGTCGTAGGCCGCCGCTTCGGCCGCGGTCAGGGTATTGTTGGTCGCGAATTCGACGACGCGCGACGGCCGGAAGTCCGGAGCGCTCAGGGCGTAGTTGATCCAGCGTTGAAAGAATTTCATATGCGCGATTTTGCGCACAAACTCGGGCATCCAGTCTCGCACGAGAGAACGATCGCGGCCTGCGAAGCCGCTGAGATTATCGAACGGGGTTTTACCGGCCAGCTCGCAGTCGATTTCGACTTCTTCGGGTACGCGCAGCGGATTCAATCCTCGCGGGATCACGGGCAGGGTCGTATTCGCGGCGACGACGCGTGCGAATAGCCCGGGAGAATCCCCTGCGATGCGCAGTCCGATCAGGCCGCCCCAGTCCTGCGCGAAGAGCGTAATATCTTCCAGTTCAAGCTTTGCGATGAACGCTTTGATCCAGCGAATATGCTGTTCGTAGGTGTGGACCCCGATCGCGATGGGTTTGTCCGAACGGCCCATGCCCATCAGGTCCGGGGCGATGACGCGGTACCCGGCCGCGGCCAGCGGCGGGATCATCTTACGATATAGATAGGACCAGCTGGGCTGTCCGTGCAACAACAGAATCACTTCGCCGTCCGCCGGGCCGGCTTCCACATAATGCATGCGTAGTCCGCTTAGAGCGACATAGCGCGGCTCGTAAGCGTAGTCGGGTAGATTTTGAAAACGATCGTCAGGCGTGCGTACGAATCGAACCCCGTCGGAGTTGATCAACACCTGTGTGTTGTGCCCGGGATTTTCGACGCAGTCGGGCCGCCGCGGAGATTCTTGAAGGACCCAGTCTGCACCGGCCTGCGGCGGCGATATCCCCTCGCTTCCACAGCCAGGCAGGCCGAGCAACAGAATCGTCGTTATCATGAGGACCGAGGCCGCCGATCCGGCTCGTGGTACTGCGCTGTGCCCGGACGTCTTGCGCGCGGCGAGTCTGTCCCGCCAGTAGCCGACAGCGAAATAGGCGAATACCGAAATGCAAGTGAGCATGTAGAAGAACATCATATAGCGGCCGTTAAACTCAGACCGGGCCACTACGCCGTTGATCTGCAATCCGATGGTTCCCAGCGTATAAGCTGCCGGAATCAGGCCCAGGACCCAGCCCGAAAGCCTCGCTGTTCTGGGGTTGAGCGCGATCAGTATGAATAGCGCGGCAGTCAGGAAATTCGAATTCCCGAACGCGCCCAGCACGAATAACGCGTCGTGGTGCGGGTCCATTTTGGCGACATTTGTCGACGCCCAATGAATGGCGAAGGTGTGCGCAATGCCGCGGAAAATATCCACGAAGCCCAATAACGCGAGCGTTACGCGAGCGATGGTGATGCGGCGCTGTTTCGCTTTGAGTTGTCTGGCATTCATTATCCTGTCTCCTTATTTGTGATTCAGAGGTTTATCGTTTCATTTTAATCAGGAGTCTGCAGCCGGCGCGTCGCGCACGATGACCCAATCAGGCGTCGCGACGCGCGCGCTTATGTATCAACAGGCTGAGTATGACGGAGAGTAGTCCCAACAGGATTCGCAGATCGCCCGGATTTAGGCCGGGGCGCATGGGGACCGCGATCGATTTGCTCAGCGCCGCGACTTTATAGCGATAGCTACCGTCGGCGACCAGAGCGCGGACGACGGCGATGAGATCGCGCCGGCTGCGATAGCGAACGAGGGCCGCGCGATGCCAGGTGCGGAGCTCGGCTTCGGAGCCCATGACTTCCATCGCCTCCGCAAAGCCGGGCCGGACGCTGGCCATAAATACAGGGAAGCTCGCGTGTTTCGCGAGGGTTGGCAGCATGAACGCCGCGTACCGTGCGCTGGCCTCTTGTGGACTCGCGTCATCCCGAAGCTCACCGACGAGTAGCGCGCGCTTGCGACTCTCCTGCAGATTCACCATAATGAATTCGCCGCCGTCGTCCGATCGCAGAAAACGCTCCCAGCGTTCGATCTCTTCGGTACCCGCTCCGGCGGTTCGCAGCGCTTTCAGGAAGTCCTTGATCTCCGCATTGGAGACCGGACCTGACAGATTCGTATACCATACAAAAAAGACGGCATAAGCTATGAGGGGCAGCCAGCCGAGTAGAGATCTATTTCGTATTTTCGTTTGCATTTGCTTTTCCTTCCAGCAATCCGGCTGGCCGCTTCAGAATGTGAGCGAGATCGGCAACGGTCCCTGATAGGAATCCTCATTGTCCGTCCGTAACACGCTTACGGTCCCGCTGAGATCAACGTTCAGCGGCGCGGCGAGCACATGGTTGCTAAGAGTCCATCCCGCGGGCAACGTCGGTACCGGGCTGATCGGATTGGCGGTGCGAGCGACAAGGATGTATCGGTCTCCAGTCGGGCTGTTTAAAACATTCACGGTTCGCCCGCTATTGTAGGTGAGCGTATGATATTTCTCCAGGGTCGTGCGGCGTACGAGATTCTGCGCGTCGAGGGCTTCGTTAACGCTGATCAGCTGTACCACTTGCAGGAATTCTTTACCGAAGGCTCGCAGATACGTGTACTGCCCGTTCGCGCCGCAGCCGGGCGATTTGAGAAATTGCGCGCTGTCGGGTTGTGGGACCCGCGGATCGTTCTTTTGCCACAATAGCCAGGGATACGGGAACGCGAACGCGGCGAATTCATCGGGGGTGAAATCGGGAGTGCCCCAGACCTGTCGATAAAAGATATCGATGATCTCATAAAAGACTGAGGCGGTGCCCGAAGTGGGCGCGCGGGTCGCGCACACTTCGCGTTCTCCCTGGAGGGCGGTCACCGGCGCGATCAATAGAGTCGTCGTATCCAGCGGCTGTTCGTCCTCCTCGGTGAGGGGACAGGCGGTCGCGAAGAGCGCGATCGTCAGTAGAAGCGCCGATTTTATCTTCAGTCCGTTTTTGATGTTATCAGTTGTATTTGTTCTCATTTTAACCTTCCGTCGTTTGTCTCTGAAACGCATTCTTCAAAAATTCCCTGCAGCCTGCGCTGAACCGCTGGCGATGTTTGCGCATGCAGGCGCGCATAGCTTCCGGATCGCCGCGCGATGTCGCGCAGTATCGTTCGATGTCCGCACCGCAGCTGCTGCGCATGGCGGCCTGGAAAGCTTCGGCCTGCGCGATGTGATTTTTACAGGCCGGTTTTAATTCCTGCCGGTGTTCTTTCAGGCAGACCTGGATTTTCGCGCGATCCCGGGTAAAAAGGTGACTGCGGCAATGGCGCAGCACGTCGGACTTACAGGCCTGCTTGCCCGCCTCGGGATCCGGCGGCGTGATCGTTCCCGGAGCGCCGGAGATGCTGACGTGACCGGGCAGCGCGAAAAGTGGGAAGCCTACGAAGAGCACGAAGCTCAGGCGCGCGGTGATTGTCTGATTGGTCGTTTTTTTCATCTGTTTTTCCTTAAACTATTGCTGAACGCAGATTAAATGCGCCGCCGTCGCGCAGGGCGTCGAGGCCTGGCTGATGGCGTCGGTGTTGACGGCGGTCGACTGGCCAGTTCGCCCCTGGACGCCGCCGTTCGTGGACCAGCCACCGCAAGACTGCATCGGCGGGGTGACGCGCCAGTCGGGCGTGAGGCCGGTCCAGAAGTCGCCCGGGGTCGCCGCGAATGAGTTCATGGCGGCGCCGAACACGAAGATTCCGGTGGCGTTTGTGGTGAAGACGGGCGTTGTGCCGTCGGCGCGATAATAGTTCGTATTCGGCGCGAGCACCCAATCGATCTGTCCGTCGCCGGCGTTCGGGTTCTGCGAAGCGCGCCGCTCCGGCCCGCCGCCCAGGGGCGATTTGACCAGCATGGCTTTGTATAGATCCGCGGACGGACGATTCACGTCGTTCATGCAGAACTGATCCGCCTCGGCGACTCCGGAGCCGTCACCGTTGCCTCCCAGTCCTGGATCGTTGTCGAAATCGCCGTCGTGAACGGCGGCTGTGCGAAAGGTGAAGCGGTCGTTGTCCGTGATCGCGGCGGTAACCGCCGCGATGCCGAGCCCGTTATAAGTCGCGTCTGCGCTCGTCGCAGTGTGCGAAAGCGTGCCGGCGTGCGCGCCTTCGACCACGGCGTCGTCGACGATGCTGACGGTAACGGTCTGCGCCGTGCACCAGTCGCCCGGTCCGGGGCAGGCGCCCGCGGTAAACGATAGATTGCTGGCGGTCGTGGAACCGTTCGCCCGCAGCTGCGCGTCGGGGGTCACGCTGATCGTGACGTCGGCCAGCGGCTGCGAGGTGAGCACGAGGGTATACGAATCGCTCGCGCCGGCTTCGCTGCCGGCCGTCGATCCGCCGCTTTCAGTAATGCTGACGGAAGCCACATCGTCGTCGGTGATATTCGTGTTTATATTCGCGACCGGGATGCCATTATAGTCCGCGTCGGCGCTCGTCGCGCTGTGAGTGATCGTGCCGATGTGAACGCTTTCGGCCAGCGCATCGTCCACGGCGGCGACGTTCACCGTTTGCGGAGTGCACCAGTCGCCGGTTCCGGGACAGGCGCCCGCGGTGAATATTAAGTCGATGGGAATCGCCGAGCCGTTCGCCGTCACCTGCGCGTTCGGCGAGACGGCCACGGTGACATTCGCGGTCGGCTGGGACGTCAAAACGATCGTATAGGAATCCGTCGCGCCGCCTTCGGTCGCCGCGGCGCTGCCGCCGGTCTGGGTCAGCAGGACGCCGGGCGTATCGTCGTCCTGATTGCTCAGGCTGACATCGTCCGGATCGATGCCGTCGAAGCCCGGGTCGGTGGATTCGGCGAGCCCTACTATAATAGAAAAAAGCTGAGGGCCATCCAGCAGGCCGTCGTCGACGCCGGTTACGGTCACGGTCTGCGGGGTAGTCCAGCTGGCGGCGGTGATAGTCAGGCTCGCGGGCGCGACGCTGCCTTCGCCGACATCGTCGGAGCTCAGCGGGATGGTCACGCTCCCCGTCGGCTGGCGGTTTACTGCGATCGTAAAGGCGGCCGTGGCGCCCGCTTCGGTCGTCGTCAGTCCCGTGGTCGGAGTGACGACGATGGCGCCCGGCCCGGTGCTGCTCGAAGCGAAACCGGCAGTGAGCGCGGTGCATTCCAGCGAACACGCTCCGGGCAGGCCTGGCAGGCAGGCAATGCCGAAAGCGACCTGCGACAGAAGACAGATCAGCAATGTTCGTGCATGGACTGAGAAAAGCATGTGCGCCCCCATCGATCTCGATGTGACGCTGAACATAACATAGAGCGGTCGGGGCCCGCTTCCAGATTCCAGAAAAGCCTGACAGATTCTCGAATTTGTCGGAATTTTGCGTTCAACAGGGGAATTGCGGGGTTGAAGCTAAATCCGCCTGAACGGGATCGTCGACGTTATTCGACCAGGTCGATCCGCGCTCAACGCGTGCTCTGGATCATCAGCTCGTGAATCCGGGTGCCGAAGCGCTCGGACTCGACGATCACTTTCGCCGGACCTGCGCCGCCGGTGGTTTTGATCCAGAAGCCGGTGGATCCGCCCGTAAGCGCCAGCAGCTTCGGGCCGATCACTTCGATGGGACCTTCCGTCGATACTCGAAACGCATCATGCCCCTGTAGCAGCAAGTTGCCGTTTTGATCTTTCAGGTGGACCACACAGCGTGTTACGTCGTAGGTCTCCGCTTCGAGCAGGGTCGTCGCATCGAATAGGAATTCCAGCGTCGGCGTTGGGTCTTTATCGAACACGATGCGTTCGACGCAACGACCGTCGGCCCAGCCTTCAAAGGTATAAGATTCCGCGGCGTTGCCCCAACCGCCGAAATATTTCGTATAGAGATCTTCGCCGTGCTGATAGTTCATCCGGTACTTTAAGAAGAGGACGCCAATGCGCAGGGTGTCGATGATTCCGAGCTCGCCGCCGTTCTGGTTTACTTTGATCAGCAGCTCTTTGATCGTGCGCGCGTCGCGCGGCGAAAACCGTTCTTGTTTTTCCAGTGCGTCGCCCACGAAATCGTCGATGATGACCGGCGGACGCGGCAGGCCGGGGTAGCCTTTTCGATTCGGAAAGAACTCGCGCACGAAGCGCTCTCCTTTGTACATTTTAACGGAATCCAGGTTCGTGAAGACGTAGCCGTCACCGAGCAGCGAGCCTTCGTTTTCGCCGATCGTCACGGAGCTGGCTACGTGAAACACGCGACGGGCTTCCGATTGCGAAGCGTAGGCGATGGCCGCGGGTTTGGGAATGCGAAATAAATCCATCACGCCGTGATAGGAGATCATATCGCCGCTGCTCATATCGTATTCGGCGTGATAATCGAACATACACCAGCCGAAGGCGCCGGCGACCGACTCATTGCTGTACATCGCATCCAGCACTTTCAGGTGGCGCTTCGCCTGGCTCAACAGATGCGCGGTATCGTCATATTTTTTCGTGGGATACATGTGCCCGTTGTGTTCGGTGATGAGATACGGAGCGGTCGTGTTCATAATGCTGCGGGGTCTGGCGAGGCCTTCGTTTTCGCCCCCGTGATGAAAATCGTTATATGTATAAACGTCTTCCAGCAGCTTGCTTTTCGCGAAACAGCGCACGCCGCCGGTCGGGCGGCCGGGATCCAGTTCCCGCGCGCGCGCGTTTGTGCGAGTATAGAGTTCGTCGTCGTCCTGGGATTCGTTGATGCGCACGCCCCAGATGAAGATGCAGGGATGATTGCCTTCCGTCAGAATCATCTCCTGTAAATTGAGCATCAGAGTTTCCTGCCATGCCCCCTCGCCGATGTGCTGCCAGCCCGGTATCTCGGAGAAAACCAGCAATCCCAGCTCGTCGCAGCGGTCGAGGAAATGCCGGCTGGCCGGATAGTGCGAAGAGCGTACCGCATTGACGCCGAGTTCGTATTTTAAGATTTCAGCGTCGCGATACTGAGCGCTTTTCGGCATGGCGTAACCCACGTACGGGAAAGACTGGTGCCGATTGAGGCCGCGCAATTTCAGTTTGCGACCGTTTAGAAAGAAACCGTTGTTCTCAAATCGCACTTCGCGAAAGCCGAAACGATAGCTGTATTCTCCGATGATCGCATCGCCATCGCCCGGCGAACGCAAACGAATACGAAGCTCGTACAGGATCGGCTGGTCAATTTCCCAGAGTCGAATTTCGCCCGCGGAGAATGAGAGGCGTTGTAGCGCTTCCGATGCCGCGTCCATCGCCTGATCTCTCGCCAGCGGGCGGACGGTCTGACCGTCAAGCAGCAGGTCGATGTCGCAAAGCAGCTTCGCAGGATCGGCAGGATTGGTGCCGACCGGATCCTGCCAGAAACGCAGATCCAGGTCGAGTATCGGCTCATCGGTCAATACGCCGCGCGGCCTGATCAGCGCGGATTCCAGATGCGTCCGGTGCCGGTATTCCAGGCTGACTTCCCGATATATACCTCCGAAGGTCATATAGCCCACGACGTGCCCGAATGGCGGGATCTCGTCGCGTTCGCTCGAGTCAACGTGCACCGCGAGTATATTCGGACCGTTCGCGCGCAGCGCGGAGGTTAGATTGATGCGAAACGCGGTATAGCCGCCCTTGTGTTCGCCCAGGTAGATTCCGTTCAGGAATACGCGGGCGTACGCCATCACGCCTTCGAAATACGCGAATAGCATGGTATCGGCCTTCCATTCAGTGATTGCGATGGTTTTACGGTAACAGCTTTCGAATTGGTACGCTTTATTCGAAAAATTATTGAACGGGAGTTCGATGTTCGTGTGCGGAATATGCGCGGTCTGCCAGGCGGAATCGTCATAGTCCGCTTCGACGTATTCGGCCTGAAAGCCCGGCGTGTATTTCCAGTCGAAGTTGATGGATTGAGTGTGGTGCATATTCTTATCGTCCTCCGAGAGGTCGCGGTTCAGTCCTGGCCCGGTGTTATAGAATTCCGCCCGAAGCCATTGTCGCAAAAACGAACAGCCCCGGGAGCTTTACCGTTGATCCCGGAAAAACGTCATCTCGCAACAAAGCCATTACCAGTGGTCCCGGGTTTGCGACAGTTGATAACGCGACGAAGTAATAGAAGCGTTTGAGGATCTATAATGGTCGGTGGATATCGCGTCGTACGCGAAGTCAACTTGTTATCGTTTCGCAAGTTGTTGACTGGATGCGAGAGCGCGTTCGAACTGTCGCTCGCGCTGCGCTTGATTGATATGAAATCGCGCGGTACGCGAAGAAGCATATAGAAACGAATGAGTGCGAAGGCGGAAATATGAACGAAGAATGGATGGTCCCGGGAAAAGAGAAAGTCGCCTACGGCATGGGGGATCTCGCGATCAATATCGCGTACGGCGCGATCGGTTTTTATTTCGTTTTCTTTCTGACGGACGTAGCCGGTTTGCCTGCGGATTGGGCGGGCCTGATTTTTTTGATCGCGCGCGTCTGGGACGCCGTCACCGATTACGCGATGGGCGTCATTTCCGATCGCACCCAGTCGCGCCTGGGACGTCGCCGTCCGTACATTCTGTTCGGAAGCGTGCCGTTCGGGGTGATGTTCTTTCTTTTATGGACGACCCCCTTTGAAAGCGACCTTGTCCTGTTCTTCTATTATACCGCCGTTACGATTCTCTTTAATACGGCTTTCACGGTCGTCGCGATTCCCTATAACGCAATGTTGCCGGAGCTTTCGCAGAACTACGACGAGCGCACAAGCATCGCCGGATACAAGATGGGGCTTTCGTTCGTGGGGACCCTGCTGGCCGCCGCCGGTTCGGCGGTGATCATCGACGTGATTTTCCCGGGCAAAGATCTGTATCGCAGCAGTTTCCCGGTAATGGGAGCCGCTTTCGGCGCCGCGATCACGATTTCGCTTTTGATCACTTTTGCGGGCACCGAGGAGCGTGTTGTGGGCGTCGCCTCCTCAACGAAGAGTAATTTTTTTGAGAATCTGCGAACGATTATGAAGCTGTCCGAATTCAGAATCGTACTGGGCATGTTTTTGTTTAATATGATCGGCTTCGATCTGATTCAGGTCGTGCTGATCTATTTTCTGAAGCACGTGATTCACGTCTCCGAAGATCTATCGTTCGTATTTATGGCGATTCCGCTGGTCGTCGCGATTGCGTCTGTGCCGATGTGGATCTGGCTGGGCAAGCGCTGGGGCAAGAAGAACGCCTATATTTTCGCGGCGGGTTATCTTGCGTTGAGTTTTCTGCTCTGCCTGCTTGTTCCCGAAGGCGGGATCTACTGGATGCTGGCGCTCTGCGTGCTGGCCGGTGTGGGAATCTCCGCGTCCCAGGTGATTCCGTTTTCAATCATACCGGACGTCATAGAAATGGACGAATACAAAAACGGAATCCGCCGGGAAGGCGCGATTTACGGGGTGATTATGTTTTTGTATAAGGCCGCCTCGGCGATCGCTATCAATCTCTTCGCCGTATTGCTGGCCGTGTTCGGTTATATCGAAACCCGGGCGGGCGAAACCGATGTGGATACGGTCCAGCCCGACTCCGCGATCCTGGCCATCCGGATCATCATGGGAGTCGGCCCGGGGATATGTTTTTTGCTGTCGGCGGCCTTTGTGCAGATGTTGCCGATTACGAAGGCCAGCTTCACCCAGGTGAAACAGTCGCTGGATCAGAGAAAAGATGGCGGAACGGGTTGAACGGCGGTCTTTCGGACGACCCGCTCTATTTTTATACATGACCCTAACGTTTTCATGACACTGGCTGAATACGAGACCCGCGCCCGGTTTCAGATTCGTACAAAAAACTAATTTTTACTTAATTATAACCATGTTATTAAAAAGTACTGGATAGGCATACCGTGGTCCGTGCAGGCTCGGCTCCCAGGCCGTCAGGGAGGGCCATGCATGATTAGCTTGCCCGGTTATACGATTGCAGACCAAATTCACCTCGGTAAAACCACGATCGTATACCGGGGTGTTCGGGAGCGGGACCAGTCGCCGGTCGTCGTAAAAGTGCACCGTTCGGAATATCCGGAAGAGCGGGAGCTTGAGAAATTCCAAAAAGAATTTCTGATCGGCCGCAGCATTGAAGACGCGGGCATCATCAAACCCCTGGCGCTGGAAAAATTCCACAACGGCTTCGCGTTAATTCTCGAAGACTTCGGCGGCGTCTCTCTTTCGCAAATTCTGGCGAAGAAGCAGGTCAGCCTGCGAGCGTTTTTGAAAATCGGAACTCTGCTGTCCCGGGGGCTCGGTGAAATTCACAAAAACGAAATCATTCACCTGGATATAAAACCCCGCAATATCATCATGAATCTGCAGAGCGGGCGAGTGGCGATCACCGACTTTGGTATCTCCACTCAGCTTTCGCGCGAGAACCCCACGATCGTTTCGCCTGAAAATCTGGAAGGCACTCTGGCGTACATGTCTCCCGAACAGACCGGTCGCATGAATCGGTCTATCGATTATCGAAGCGACATTTATTCGCTGGGGGTTACTTTCTACGAAATGCTGGCGGGGCGTCCGCCTTTCGATTCCGGCGAAGCGATCGAAATGGTCCACAACCATATCGCGGTGCAACCGCCGCCGCCGTTCGCTTTGAATTCGGAAATTCCTCCGGTAGTTTCCGCGATCATCATGAAGATGCTCGCGAAGAACGCGGAAGATCGATACCAGAGCGCTTTCGGTCTGGAAGCGGATTTGCAGGAGTGTTTCGCTCGGCTCAAATCCGAAGGCGAAATAGTCGCATTCGAACCCGGGACGAACGACGTATCGGATCGCTTTCAAATTCCTCAGAAGCTGTATGGACGGGAGGTCGAAAGCGAACAATTGCTCGGAGCTTTCGAGAGCGTCAGCCGGGGAGTGCGCGAGATCGCGGTGGTCACCGGCTATTCCGGCATCGGTAAATCCGCTTTAGTGCACGAAATTCATAAACCGGTTCTGGAGCGTCGGGGATATTTTATCGACGGCAAGTACGATCAATTCCGGCGGGATATACCCTATAGTTCCATCATCCAGGCCTTTCGCGAGCTCGTTCGCCAGATTCTGACCGAAGATCCGGATCGCATCAAACAATGGAAAGCGAAACTGGAAGGTCTGCTCGGTGATAACGCGCAGGTGATCGTGGACGTGATTCCCGAGATTGAATGGGTGATCGGTAAGCAGAAGGCGGTGCCCCGACTGGGACCGGCGGAAAATGAAAATCGTTTCAATGTGGTCTTCTCGAATTTCGTGCGCGCCGTGGCGGGCAAAGAACACCCGCTCGTGATTTTCCTGGACGATATGCAGTGGGCGGACCTGCCGTCTCTGAAATTGATTCGGAGTATTGCGTCGGATCCGAGTCTGAAATATCTATTCTGGATCTTTTCGTATCGCGACAACGAAGTCGACGACAGCCATCCGATGGCGGAGATGATCGCCGGCCTGAACAAGCTCGACGTGGTTGTAACCGGGATCTCGCTGCGGCCGCTTTCGGTCGAGAATGTCCGGGAATTGATCCTCGATACATTGCATTCCGCCGCGCACGATGAAGTTCCGGCGCTCGCGCAGCTCGTACACGCGAAGACGAACGGCAATCCCTTTTTCGTGGCAGAGATTCTGAAGAGTCTCTATCAGCAGAAGCTGATCGATTTTTCGCGCACGCAGGGCGGGTGGCGTTGGGATCTGGACAGGATTCGCAATACCGGCATAACGGACAACGTCGTCGAGTTGATGTCAGGCAAAATCGCGAAGCTGAGCGAAGCCTCACAGAAAATCATCCGCCTGGCTTCGTGCATCGGCAATCAATTCGATCTGGAAATTCTCGCCCTGGTGCACGAAAAATCACCGCATGAGACCGCGGCTATTTTGCTGGAAATTCTCAAAGAGGGATTGATCCAGCCGATCGGCAACGATTATAAATATCTCGGAAGCGAGGACGCCGGACGTGCGAATCAACGCGGCGGGGACCGGACGCCGCCGATCATCCGCTACAAATTCTTGCACGATCGCGTTCAGCAGGCCGCCTACAGTCAGCTCAGTCAGGCGGAGCGGGAAAAAACGCATCTCATAATCGGTCGTCATATGCTCGATCGTTATCAGGGCGGCGAACGCGAAGAGCGGCTGTTCGACATCGTCAATCACCTGAATAGCGCGACGGCCCTGCTGGAAAGTCGGGACGAACGCAGGCTGCTTATCGATCTCGATTTAAAAGCGGCCCGCAAAGCGCGTGCCAGTACGGCCTACGAACCGGCCGTGCGATATTTACACGCGGCGATCGCTCTTTTGCCGGCGAACGCCTGGAATTCGGACTACGAAACGATGGCGGCTCTGAAAGGCGAGCTCGCGGACTCCGCGAATCTAAGCGCGAATTTCGAGCTGTCCGAGTTGATTGTAAACGAAATTCTGGAAAACGCCACCGACCTTTTCGATAAGGTCCGGGCGTACGAAGTCCGCATTCGAACGCTGAGTTCGCAGGCGAAGCTCGACCGGGCCTGGCAGGAAGCGCTCAAAGTCTTGAGAATGCTCGGTATTCGGCTGCCGAGAAATCCGACGATGGCGCATGTCGGCCCCGCGCTGCTCAGAACCAAAGCCATGATCGCGCGGCGCGGCAAGCGCTACGTCATGCAGGCTCCGCGCATGACGGATCCCAAAAAGCTGGCCGCCATGCGAATTTTGACCGACAACTCCGCGATGGCCTACCAGTTGAAATTCGAGCTGCTCGCCATGTTTATCATGACGATGACCCGGCTGACCTATCAGTACGGCAACGGCCCTGCATCGCCTTTTTCGATTGCGATGTACGGCCTTTCGCTTTCAGGAGTGCTCGGCGATTTCAAAGGCGGAGAGGGCTTCGGCGAACTCGCGCTGGAGCTGGACGAAAAACTGGGCGACTACGCCGCCGGGCTGCGCGGTCGCACGAAGATGGTGTTTCATAATTTTATCGAACACTGGACCCGTCCGGTGAATCCGCAGTATTTCGACGAATTGCTGGAAGCTGGGCGGCTGGCCGTCAATACCGGCGATACGGAATACGCCGGTTATTCCCTGTACTTTCGCTCGCAGAATATGTTTTTCACGACCGGCGATTTGCCGACCATTCGCGGCGAACTCGCGAAGTACACCCCGCAGATCGAAACCTGGGGCCAGCAACAGCCGCTCATCATCAGCAACATCTTAAGCCAGGTCGTCGAAAATTTGAGCGGGGACAGCGAAGACATTCTGCAGTTGAAGGGCGACTTCATCGAAGAAGAAGAACTGATGGAGTTCCTGGAATCGGTCAGCTATATCAGCAGCAAGACCTATATTCATCATCACAAAGCGATTTTATATTACCTGTTCGGCGATGCGCGCGACGCGCTGCCCCGCATAGAAGCGGCGGTCCGGGACGCGCAGTCTCTCGTCGCGATGGTGGAGGTTCCGTATCTTTATTTCTTTCGCGCGCTCATTCTCGCGAAGCTGGCCGATACCGCTGCGAAGTCGGAGCGCAGATCATTGGTACGAGGTATACGGCGCGACGCGCGGCGGTATCGGGCCTGGGCCAGGTCGGCGCCCGCGAATCATCAGGGCGAATTGGATTTGATCGAAGCGGAACTCGCCCGGCTGACCGGCGATGCGGAACTCGCCGCCGGGCGCTACGACCGGGCCGTTCAGGCCGCGCGGGCTTCCGGCTTTCTGTTTCTGGAAGCACTGGCGAATCAGCGCGCCGCGGAGTATTATATCGCGCGCGGACAGGAGCGTTTCGCGCGCACCTATCTGGCGGACGCGCACTACGGCTATGGGCGCTGGGGTTGCCCGCCCATGACCGAAAAACTTGAGCGCGAATATCCGGAGCTGCTTCGGCGGGCGTACGCGGCCGACGCGCCGGACGCCGAAGCCGACTCCGGCGCTATCGTCGGGTCCCCCTCGCAGGCATCGAACGGAGACAGCAGCGGCGAAACCGGCTCTTCGCTCGATATCGATTCGATCATGAAGGCGTCGCAGACACTGTCCGGCGAAATCAATCTCGAGAAGTTGCTTTCGAAAGTTCTGAATATCGCGATCGAAAACGCCGGGGCGCAGCGGGGCGTACTGTTGCTGGAAAAAAACGGCGAGCTGCTGATCGAAGCGGAGAGCGGCGGCCAGCACGAGGCGCCGACGGTGCTGCAGTCTATTCCGCTGGAACGAAGCGACGCGGTGCCGGCGACGATCGTGCAGTACGTGCAACGCACTCTTGAGGATATCGTTCTGGGGAACGCATCCGGGGAAGGGCGATTTATGAATTCGCCGTACGTGCTCCAGCGTCAGCCGAAGTCGGTGTTATGCACGCCGATCACGAAGCAGGGGAACCTGGTCGGCGTGCTCTACCTGGAAAATAATCTGTCGGCGAACGCCTTCACGCCGGCCAGGTTTCGTATATTAAACGTACTCTCAGCCCAGGCCGCCATCTCGATCGAAAACGCCCGGTTGTATACGAATCTGGAAGACAAAGTCGAGGAGCGAACTCGCGCGCTCAAGCAGGCGAAGAATCAGGCCGAGCTTTCGCGACAGCTCGCAGAAGAGGAGCGCGCCAGGTCGGATCGCTTATTGCTGAACGTACTGCCCCACGCGGTCGCCGAAGAGCTTAAACAAAACGGCGCCGTGCAGCCGCGCCTGTACGATTCCGTGACCACCATGTTCACGGATTTTAAGGGCTTTACCAGCGTCGCGGAACGTATGTCGCCGGAAGAATTGGTCCGGCAGCTCGACGGTATGTTTTTACAATTCGATCAGGTCGTCGAACGCCACGGCATCGAAAAGCTGAAGACGATCGGCGACGCCTATATGTGCGCGGCCGGTTTGCCGGAGCCGAACGCCACGCACGTGATCGACGTGTGCCGGGCCGCGCTGGAAATTCTCGCATTCATGAATCAGGCCGCGGAGTTGCATACGCAAATCGGCGAAGATTTCTGGCGGCTGCGGATTGGCATTCACACCGGTCCGGTCATGGCCGGGGTGATCGGCAAAAATAAATTCGCCTACGACGTATGGGGCGATACCGTGAACGTCGCGTCCCGGATGGAATCCGGAGGGGAGGCCGGCCGGATCAACGTTTCGCAGAGCGTCTACGAAGTGGCCCGCCACTTCTTCGTGATGGAACATCGCGGCCAGTTGGCCGTCAAGAATCGCGGCGAACTGGATATGTATTTTCTATGCCGCATCCGACCGGAACTATCAGGCGACGAAGAGGGCTTTACGCCCGGCGAAGCTTTTCAAGAGCTTTATGAAAAACTGCGGACCGGCAGCTTCATGCCGTCGGGGGTGTGAACCCGATAGACTGATCGGCGCTTGCCGCAGCCAGCTATACGAGCAATAGATGGCGCGAATCTATCCGGCCGGCGCCGCAATGAACTGACATTTTTGAGTTTCTTGAAATACGCGTTGCGTTTCGTACTGCTCCGGCGCCTTCATCAGAATGCGAAAGACGGCCACGCCCCTGCGGGTCGGCGAACGCACTGTCTCAGTTGCGTCGCGATCGCGGCGGAGTTCAGTGTCGTCAGTATCCGACGCATAAACCAGGTCCAATTTCAAAGGCGATCCGGTCGATAAATCCCGCCGATTCAGCAAATAATAATTGTTCGTGCTTTCATCGTAGAGGGCCAGGGATATATAGGTGTCCGTCGGCGCGAGGGCGGAGATCTGGAGTGTTTCGCCTGCCGCCAGGTCGTATGGGCATAGACTGTACAGGAGATCCGGAGACGGACGGACGACTCTCCGGCTTTCATCGGTGATGCGAGGCGAGTGAAAGTCCTGATTGACTTCGCCCGGGAGCTTGTTGATTACGAACGACAGCAGCATTTCCGGCATGAATTGCACCACGATCACGTGAGTGGCCGCGGTGGCGATTAGCAGGCCGGCCGCGAATACGACAAGTTTCGATTTCGATTTCATGAGCGACATCCTGTTCTGTTTATTTGCGGCAGCACCGCCTGTTGAAAGCGGCTTCGCAGTTCTTCCGGCGGTTCATAAACCCGGAGAATCAACGATATCGGCTGCGGCTGCTGACCGGAAGGCAGCCATTCCGTGTCGTTTGAATCGTGAGCGGGAGTGGAAGCCAGTCGAATGCGAAAGCGACCGGAGACGTCGCGTTCGAGATTCGTTTGTCCCCGCGAGAAGCGCCGAATCCGATTGGGAATTAAAAACATGTCTTCGCCGTAGACGGTAATACTCCACCAGTAGCCGCCCAAATCGCTTCCGGCGATTTCATAACTACAGTCGGAATGCAACTGCTCTCCGGACGAATCCGTCGAGGCCAGCATGTAGACGCTCTCTTCGGATGTCATTGCCAGCAGACCGGCCCGTGCGATGGCCGCCCGCGTATACATATCGGCCCCGGAGCTACCCGCCGTTACGTTGGTCGACCACGGGCCGTTGCGGACCTGAAACGACGCGACGATTTGCCGGACCGCGAAGCCTGCGCTCAGTGCGCCCACGCAGATACCCAGCAGGACTGCTATTGCCAGCAGTGCCAGCCATCCGGCCGCCCTTTTCGAGCGACTGCGCGGCGGGCTTTCCATTGTTTGCGATATCGAATGATTCATGATGCCTCCTGCTCTTTCAGCGAATCCGCCAGGTTTTCTTGAAGGATGCGAATTTCCGCCGCGCGATCCACGTTGCCCACGGCGCTGTGAATTCGTTCGAGGTGAACCAGGTTGTCCCGGTTCGATCGATCCCGTAGTAGCAGAGCCTCGCCGTACGCAATCGCCCGCTCAAGGTTGCCCAGATGTGCCTCCAGTACTGAAAGCTGTGCAAGCCCTTTCCCGTCGGCGGGTTGTGCCGCGTGATACGCGCGAAACGTTCGCAGCGCAGCCTGAACCTGTTTACTTCGAACCTGGTGAATGCCGCGCACTTTGAGACTCCGAACGTCGAGCGGCGATCGCGCGCCGTGTCTGACGAAAGAAACGCTGAGGTAGGACAGATCGTCTTTCGCCTCGTGGTTTTTCATCAGCGCTTCGTGGACTTCGCGCGGTCGACCGCGGCCTTCCGCAACGGCGGCCATAAACAGTTCCCGGTCGCCCTGCATGCGCCCGCCGGCCATGGTCCGATGCACGATATCGTCGCGGCCGTCGGAAGTCATCAACATGGTATCGCCTTCTTTTAGTCCGACCACATTAATACTCAGCTTCGGCAATTGGTCTTCGGTCCCCAGTTGGCCCACGACCGACTCCCGCCGCGGAAACCAGACGCGGCCGCCGCGAAAGAAGACGGGAGCGGGGTGATCGGCGTTGATATAATAGATCACACCGGTCTTTTCATCGACCAGTCCGAGGATGGCGCTGGCGAACATGCGGCCGTCGAAAGTCTCGAACAAGGCCTGCAGGTCGGCGTACACAGCTCGCAACCAGAGTTCGGGCAGTTCCACCTCCGATCTGCTGGCCGCGGGCAAGAGGGTCGCGATCAATCGGGCGCGCAGAGAAGAGCCCAGTACAAGCGCGCCCCCCGCGCCCTGCATGGATTTTCCCATTGCGTCCGCGTTGACGAAGACCACGAAGGAGCGTTCGCCGATCATGATTTGCTCGGTCAAACAGAGGTCGCCGCCCACGCTGCGGCTTCTGCCGCGAAACTGAAAGCGTTTGTAGGAATCGATATGACTTTCGGTCGCGACATGCGCGGACGAATTATTGTTCGCGGCGAGCGGTTCCAGTAATAACGAAGTCAGGTAATAGTCGCCGTCCTGTTGTTCTTTGAGTGAGCGCACTTCCGACAGGGCTTCGTTTAAATGGTCGTTGGTCGCCGCGAGTTCTGTCAGTGCGCCCTGGATTTCTTCGGTGCGTTCTTCGACTTTCTCTTCAAGACTGTCGTTGAGTCTGGCCAGCGCCGTGCGCGTCTGATTGATTCGATCCGCCAGGCCCAGCGAAAGGATCAGGGCCATCATGGCGATCCCCGCCAGGGGAGTGATCCAGCCGAACAGCGGACTTTCGCCCATACCGAGCGCCGCCGGTAAGGATACCAGGCCCCCGAGCAGCATGAGCGACCAGCCCCCCATAAAAAAGTATGCGCTGCGTTCTCGCTTCAAACAACGCCATGTACCGTACGCGATCGTAAAGGCGATGGCGACGAGCGCGAAACCGCCCTGCAGCTGAACCGGAATCTGCAACCAATTGGAAAAACGTGCCTGGTTGAAACTGACGTCGGTCAATCCCAACCAGGCGAAGAGATGTGCTGCTCCATCGGCAAGGAGCCCTAATGGCAGGAACAAGATTCCGGAGACGAGGATCAGGCGCACGGTCCGCCTGGGCCAACCCGGCGGGACCTGAATCAGACGGTCCATTAACAGGACGCCCAGAATCACGCTCGCCACAATGGAGGCGGTTGTGAATGCGGGATTGTTCAGATACGTGAGACTGCCGAGTACGACGGCCATGATCCCGTAATAGAACGCCTGAGTCAGAACGTTGCTTGCGAGAAAGGCGGCGTACATCCAGTAAACGGAATCGCGAACAGAAAGAAACAGGATCAGATTATAAACGATCATGCCGCCCATTAATCCGAAGTAGCCGGCGAAGAGTAGATACACGTTCAGCTCATGCCGCCGAAAGGCGTCCGGACTCCACAGCGTCAGCGGGAAGCTGACGGCGGTCGTCGAGTCCAGGCGCATATAATATATGTGCGCGGCGCCGGGCGCCAGATGAATCGGAAACACGAAAGTACGCGAAGGGATCGGTCGTTGTTGATAGGGATGCGCGTCGCCGGTGCGAAAGAGCAGCGTGCCTGCGTCGCGCCGGTCTTTTTCGTTTGTCGCAAAGAGCTGCACGTCGTCGAGTATGGTCGAGGACTGTTCCAGCAGAACGCTTACGGGTTCCGCGGCGGTATTTGCGATACGAAAGCGCCCCCAGACGATTGCGCGCGTGTAGCCGGGGTCGGGTGTATGTTCATCGGTCGCCGCCCATCGCTGCGGCGGCAACTTTCGCACGTCCGCCAGGTTCAGGGAACGCGAAGGGTCGCTGAACAGCTCCAGCTGGCGCGCCAGGGGCACCCGGTCTTCGCGGCCACTTACGGATACGATTGGAGGTGCGATCGGAGCGGATTCGGCGTGTGCTTCGGATAGAGGCATCGCCAGTACGAGCGCGATACCGAGGATCGCGCCGCGCGCCGCTACACGTCTCAGGCGAGACAGACGCGTCGCGCGCATCAGGCGTTTTATCACAGCGCAGGTCATACTCTGTCTGCTCGAATCGATTCGCTCTTTCATGAACTGTCCGGGGCGCGCGCTCATTTAAAGTTTCATCGTGAAGACGGGCCCGATCGTCGTGGTCGTACTGCGTCCCAGGCGTTCCGCGTCAATATCCAGATGGGTCACGGAAATGCCCAGGTTGGGATGTACGAAGACGAGAATCGACGATACCGACTCCCAGGTATTCGTCGTCGTGTTCTTGCGCACGCTGGCTGATAGCAGCAGAGTTTGAAAGGGACGATAGTCGAGTCGAATACCGGCGAAATGAAAATCAGGAGTGGTCTTTTCGATCAGCACGCTGGAACTGGTGATCTCGTTGTTCTGTATGATGCTTTCGGGCAGCGCGCGTAAATCCGGCACCAGGTTGCTGGAGGGAACGTTCACGGGCGACGGCGCTTCCAGATCCAGAGTAAAGCGATTCAAGGCGTACTGGTAGTACAGCGTCACTTCGAGCGAGAGCGGCGCGATGCGCAAACGCGCGCCGGCGCCGTACTCATTGCGGATGGCCGATTCCCGGAGCCGAATATCCCGATAGTAGTTGTAGTCGTCGGCGCCTTCGTTGTAGGCGATGAAATTCTGCAGATCGTAACGGTTGCGGCGATCGGCGTACAGCGCGGTGACGAGCGGCGAAATCCAATAATCGCGAAAAAAAGTGTATTGCCCCGTGGCGATCACCGAGCGTCCGGACACGGTCCCGTCCGCGGCGTAGAGCGGGTAGAACTCATTGGCGTTGTTCGGCGTACTGTAGTCGAGATACGCCGCTCCGATCTGCAGTCCGCCGATGACCGCTCCGACCGCTCCCGCCTGCGCCTCGCCCGTTCCCGAAAGATTGATGCGAGTTTTGCCGATGTCGGTGCGCCTCCGGCCGAGCAACGGCCGGACAGTCTGGCCGCTGCTCAGGCGATAGGTGAAAGGGACCGCAAAGGTGTTCTGATAAGAATATTGTCCGCGGCCGTACCGTGCCAGAATACGATCTTCGAGTATGGCGTCATTCTGCCCGGGCTCGCTTTCAACATTGAGTTCCGGGACCTGTGACTCATTCTGAGTTTCGTTTTCAGAATTTTCTTCGGAATTCTCTGCGGTGTTTCTCGGGTTTACATTTTGAGCAAGCCGCTGCGCAGATTCTTCCATCTTCGCCGGCGCCGCGTCAAGATCGATCCCGGCGACGGCGACTGCCAGGGCAAGCAGCGCATAAACGATCGCCTGAATAAATATGCCGTATCTCTGACGATGCGTTGCATCGTTCGTTTCGTTTTCTGATTTCACATGATTCTCTCTATGTATATTTCTGTTAGTAGTTTGTTTGATTTTGATCGAGGATTCCGTTTTAAGTTTCGGGAGCGCGGCTCCAGCCGCCCGACCGCGCAGGAGCCGCCTGTTGCGGCGTGGTCTCGCTTTTTGAAAACGGCCAGAGCAGCTCTTGTTGCCACGAAGCCGGGGCCAGTTTTTCAATTCCAAATTCGGCGGGCCGTCGGCGCGTGATCTTCGCAGTGCCGAAGATCACATCCCAGAGAAACAGTAGATTGCCGTAGTTGCCTTTGTAGTGCGTGGCGCCGTCCGAAGGGTCGAGGCCGTGGTGCGATGAATGCGTCGCGGGCGTTGAGATCAAGCGTTCGAGTACATACATGAGGGGGCGGGTCGCCCGCCATTTATAGAGCGGTTCATCCCACGGTACGCTGGAGTGCGCCCCCGCGATTACGGTCATTTTCACCAGTGCGTAAATCACATAAACCGGACCGAAACCCAGATACAAAAACACACCTGTAATCCACAGGCCGGGCATGAACGCATAGTACAGCAGATTGTTTCGATAAACGATTCGCACCGACATGTAGGTGCCCGAGTGATGCGCGCGATGCAGCGAATACAGCCAGGGCCAGGTGTGCGACTGGCGATGCCACCAGTACTGCGTCAGATCGTCGCCGATCAAGAGCGCGAGCACCATCGCCCACCAGGGCCAGTGCGCCAGGCTGTCGGTGCCGGCCGGCCAGAGTCCGTCGAGAACCGCGGCCAGTCCCAGACTTACGACCGGAATAATCAGGAGCGGGACCACGCTTCCGGCTGTGAGTTCCAGGGCCAGGTCCTTGCCTGTCGTTCGGTCGCGATAAACGAAGCGGCCTGCGAGCAGCTCGATGATAGCAAATACGCCGAACATGGCCGCAATGATGATTCTGTAATCTACGCCCGCGATCATGACGCCTCCGCTGGTGCGATGCAAAAGGATGATGAGGGCTGTGATTCGAAGCGATCTTCGACACGGATCAGTTTTTTCATATGAGGCGAGAATATACTGCGGGGAAACCCTGAAGGGAATGATCCAGCTTGACAAAAAGGTGACATTGCTGCACATAAAACAGACGTGGGGCGGGGTCCGGGTGCCCGTGCGATAACTACCGTGCCAGCTGAAATTCGAACAGGCTCACTCGCGACGGCCATGCTCGTCGAATATTTGAAACAGCGAGGCGTGTCTCAGGCGAAAATCACGGAGGCGACGGGCGTCCCCGAACCGCGGCCCGAAGATCCGTTCTTTACGATTCCGCTGTCCGATCTGCTGAAACTGTGGGAGTTCGCCGTACATACGACGGGCGATCCCGCCCTCGCGCTGAAGCTGCCTGCGCTTTCGCCGAAGCAAATGCGGCATCTGGTTGCGTTGCTCGCGTCCAATGCCGAGACGCTGCGCGACTCTATTCTGAACTGGGTTAAATACGCTCCGCTGGTTTGCCCGACCGATCGCATCGAGCTGCGAGAAGAGGGTGATCGCGCCTGCGTCCTCTACCGGAATCTTTCTCCCGAACACGAAAATATTTGGATGCCCCAGTTTTATTCGGCGGTCGGAACCGCCCAGGCCATACATTGCGTTTCGACCGGATTTCGTCATCTCGAATGCCATGTCCTGTATTCCGACCCGGGTTACGCCGACGAATTCAAGAAGGCGACCGCCTGCGATCGAATGTTTTTTAATAGCGAGGAGAGCATGACGGTGCTTTCGCGCGAGATGCTGGACCGGCCGTTCGTATCGCGGGATCCGTATCTGGGCGAAGTTCTGCGGTCTCATGCGGACGCGGCTCTTTCGCGCATCCAGGAGACCGAAACCATCCACGGCCAGGTGCGCGCGTATCTGATTCGTTCCATGCCCAACGGTCCGGTTTCGCTGGAAGCCGCGGCCCGGGAGCTTTTGATCGAGCCGCGCACTCTGCATCGCCGGTTGCAAAGCGAAGGAACGTCGTACCGGGATCTGCTGGACGATACTCGCAAAAACCTGGCCGTGCAATATCTGGAACAAAAGATCCGGGTCAGCGAGATCAGTCGCCTGCTGGGCTATTCCGAACCGAGCGCCTTTCAGCGTGCTTTCCAGCGCTGGTTTGATGCCAGTCCCGGAAGCTTTCGCCGCAGTCGTGAATCCGAAAAGATTGGCTGACGATTTCGGCCGGGTGAGCCGGCGGTATTCGCCGGCCCGGGAAACGAGTTGATCGCGAGGCTGCTCCTCTGGCGTCTGGCAGCCGGCCCATGAATTTTCGCATAGTCATCATTGTATCTGCGTTCGCCCTGGCGCCGGGCTGCCGCGAGAAACCCGTCGATGCGCCGGCCGCCGCGCAGTGTCTGCCTCCCGCTCGCATCGGCGTCTTCGTGGAGATTCCGGCCGGGTCGTTTATAAAAGGCGCACAGGCTGTCTATCCCGAGGAGTCGCCGGCGGTGCGCCTGCATGTCGACAGCTTTCGGATTCAAATCCACGAAGTCACGAACCGGCAGTTCGCGGATTTCGTTGCGGCGACGGGTTACCGGACGGATGCGGAACAGAGCGCGGCCGCCGGCGGGCCCGGAGCGGGTTCCGCGGTCTTCGTTGGATCCAGGCGTCCAGTGGAATGGAGCCGTTTATGGCGACTGACGCCTGGCGCGACCTGGCGCTCGCCCGACGGGCCAGGCTCCGATATTGAAGGGCTCGGTGCGCATCCCGTCGTGCACGTCTCACTGCGAGACGCGCGCGCCTACGCTGCCTGGGCCGGCGGTCGACTGCCGGACGAAGTGGAGTGGGAGTACGCGGCGGCGCCCGGCCTGCCTTTCGACGCCCCGGGTCGGGCCCTGGCGAATGTGTGGCAGGGTTTTTTTCCCATCGAGAATACCGGGGCCGATGGATTCGCCGGCACCGCCCCGGTGGGCTGTTTCCCGCCCTTCGCGAAACTCCACGATATGCCGGGCAACGTCTGGGAATGGACCGACACTCCCGTTCCGGACGATCCCACCCGCCACGTAATCAAAGGCGGATCGTTTCTCTGTTCGGATAACTACTGCCGGCGATACCGGCCGGCGGCGCGCCAGTTTCAGGAGATCGATTTCAGTACCAACCACATCGGTTTTCGCATCGTACGCGACAGCCAGACTGTCGACAAATGAGACTTTTGTGACGGCAACGGGCCTTGATCGCGGTTGAATCCGCTGCTATCGTAGCCCATCGAAAACCCCTGCACAGGTGCAAAAATGCTGAAAAAGATTCTAATCGGAACCCTGGCGATCCTCACGCTGGGCGGAACCGCTCTTTATCTAAATCGCAAGGCCGTGATACTTGCACTGGTAACGGCGAAGACGAAGCTCGACGTGGCGCCGCACCGGAAGATCAACTGGCAGCTCGGACCCGATCGTCCCGCAGTCCCGGCCGGCGAACGCCCGCCGAATATTATTTTTCTGCTGACCGACGATCTCGGCATTAACGACATTTCCACGTTTGGCGGCGGCGTCGCTGACGGGCGTGTGCCGACGCCCAACATCGATGCCCTGGCCCGCCGGGGCGCGATCTTTTCTCAGGCGTACTCCGGCACAGCGAGCTGCGCGCCTTCGCGTGGTATGATCATGACCGGCCGGTATCCCACGCGCACCGGCTTTGAATTCACGCCGGTGCCGGACGGTTATGCGCCGATTGTGTCCATGTACGGTCGCGGCGGCGACTACGATCGCCCGCCGGTCGAATACCGGGAAGTTGAAGGCGCGCCTCCGTTTGCGAAGCAGGGTTTGCCCGGTTCCGAGGTAACGATCGCGGAGATTCTAAAGCCGGCCGGCTATCATACCGTTCACATCGGTAAGTGGCATATGGGCCGCGGCGCGGAGTTCGGCGCGAACGCGCAGGGTTTTGACGAGAGCCTGCTCATGGCGAGCGGGCTGTATCTGCCCGTGGACGATCCCAACGTGGTCAACGCGAAGAACGACCTCGACCCAATCGATCAATTCCAGTGGGCCGCCTACCAGTACGCCGCTTCGTTCAACGGCGGCGAATTTTTCCGGCCCGGCGGCTATCTCACCGATTACTGGACCGACGAATCCATTAAAGTGATTCACAATAACCGTCACCGGCCGTTTTTTCTATATCTCGGCTACTGGGGAGTACACACGCCGCTCCAGGCGACGCGCGCGGACTATGAGGCGGTGGGCGACATCGAACCGCACCATCTGCGGGTCTACGCGGCGATGATCCGGGCTATCGACCGCAGCGTCGGTCGCATCGTGGCGGCGCTTGAGGAAGCCGGTTTAGCGGACAACACGATCATCGTCTTCACGAGCGACAATGGCGGCGCGGGTTATGTGGGCCTGCCGGATATCAACGCCCCGTACCGGGGCTGGAAACTCACGTTCTTCGAAGGCGGGATCCGCGTGCCGCTATTTGCGTCGTGGCCCGCGCGGATTGCCGCCGGAACGCAGATCGAGGGGCCGGCGGCTCACATCGATCTTATGCCGACGCTCGCCGCCGCGGCCGGGGCGCCGCTGCCGCAAGACGTGGAGATCGACGGAGTCAACTTGCTGCCGGCGATTACGGCCGGTTCGAGCGAACCGCGAACGATCTTCTGGCAAAGCGCGTACTACCGGGTCGTGCGCCGCGGCGACTGGAAACTCCAGATCAACGAGCGGTCGCGCAGGACCTGGCTCTACGATCTGGCCGCGGATCCGACCGAACAGCGTAATCTGGCCGACGAACGGCCCGAAAAGGTCGCAGAACTCCGCGCGCTCCTCGATCAGCACCAGGTCGGAGCGCGCGAGCCGCTGTATCCGTACGTTCTGGAAGGGGCGATCGCCGTGGATAAGAGCCTCGGCGAGCCCTTAGAAGATGGGGACGAAATCGTTTATTGGCCGAATTGAAGGCGAAGCGAGTACGGGCGACCGTGCTCCGGAAAAGAAAACTGCAATTTACAGGGCGCCGGGCTTGTCGGAGTCTGGGTCGGTGGCCTCCCAATCCAGGGTAAAGACCGATCACAGTAGCGGACAGGATTTGATTCTGGATGCGGTGCAGGTGTGCGTCCGCACCTACGGCGTGCGCCGCTTTACGATCAGCGACGTCGCCAACGTCGCCGGTGTCTCGCGTCGTACGGTCTACGATCGCTTTAAGGATAAAGACGATCTGATGAAAGGCTTTCTGATGCGGCTCGTAAACGCGCTGGGTCGTATCGCATCGAAACAGATTCAACGCAACGCCGACCCGGAAGTCGGTCTGAGCGCCGCGACCTATTTTTTTCTGCGGTACACCCTCTCCCGGCCGGTAATGCGCAACCCGCTCGTGCGTCGGGAGTTTCTGGATTTCATCGCCGACCACGCTCAGACCCTCGTTCGCGGCGGAACGTCGGTCATAGCACATATCCTGCGGGATAACTTTGAGCTATCGCCGGCAGGGGCCAGGCTGGCCGCAGAGCACGCGGTTCGCATACTTGCTTCTTATGTATTGCTGCCAACAGAGCGCCTGGATCGCTACGATCTCGCCCGCAGCATCGCCGTAGGGGTCCTGGCCGTCGCTCATTCCGCCTAGTCTGCCTGGTCTGCCTGGTCTGCTGAAAACAGACCCGTCCTGTCTGTGGGCAAATCACTTCCTGAAACGCCTGAGATGGTTTTTTTGTTTTCTGGCTTTACAAAAAATTGATATTGTAAAGTTGTGAGGTTTAAATCTACCCCGTTAAGGGAGGCACAATCAAAATGAGCGATTTTTACACGGATAATGCGGATCTGCAGTTTCAGGTGGAGGCCGTGGATTGGGAAAAGATCATTCCGGCGCGGGAAGCGGGCTTTCGGGATGCTCTGGAATACGACCGGACCCAGGACCCGGCGCTGGAGTTCGCCCCCACAAACCTGGAGGAAGCTCTCGCGATTTACGACGAAATCTTTCGGACCTTTGGCTTACTTACCGCGCGCGAGCTGGCGCCCCATGTGGGCGAAATGGATCGCGAGGGGCTCAGCCTCGTGGACGGCCGGGTGAAAGTCCCCGCCTCGATGGAAAAATTCATCGGTCATCTGCGTGCCTCGGGTCTACTCGGTTACGGTCTGGCTCGCAAGTACGGCGGCCTGCACCTGAGCATGACGGCGCAGATGCCGATCAACGAAATGCTGGCCCGGGCCGACGCCTCGACCGGGATCGTGGTCAGCTATTTTAATATGGGCGAAGTCGTCGAACGCTTCGGTTCCGAGGATCTAAAAGAAAGGTACATGCGGAGCTTCGCCGCCGGGGAATTACTCGGCGCGATGGCTTTGACCGAGCCCGACTACGGCAGCGATCTGACTCAGATTCGTACCAGGGCGACGCCGGTCGGCGACGGCTGGTATGAAATCACCGGCACCAAACGTTTTATCACCCAGGCCTGCGGCTTCGGCAAAGATGTGCGCGGCGCGATCTATACAATCGCCCGGGTGGGCGACGTGCCGGGCGCGCGGGGGATCAGCTTCTTTCTCGTAGAAGATCAGGAAGTCGAAATCAGCCGCCTGGAAGATAAGCTGGGTTTGCACGCCTCGGCGACCTGCGAAGTCGTTTATGATCGAGCCCGGGCCCGCTTGATTGGCGAAGAAGGCAAAGGACTCACGCGCTACGCGATGGCGATGATGAACGGCGCCCGTCTGGGAATCGCGTCGCAATCGCTCGGCATCGCTCAGGCGGCTATGTCCGAAGCGCGCAAATACGCGGCAGAGCGCATTCAATTCGGCGTCGCGATTCAGGAGATTCCCGCGGTCCGCCGGTTGCTCGACGAAAGCGAAGCCCGGGTGCAGGCAGCGCGCGCTTTGATCTACGACGCCGCGCAGGCGGTCGACTACTACGATACCAGGTCACAAATTCTTGTCCAGGAAGGCGTCGACGAACGTGCGATTCGCAAAGACGAGTACATCGCCCACTGGGACAAGATCGCGCGTCTATTAACGCCGGCGGCGAAATTACTGGCTTCGGAATTCTGTTGCAAAGTCGCCTACGACGCCGTTCAGATTCATGGCGGAGTAGGTTATACCGAAGAATTTCCGATCGCGAAAATCTATCGAGACGCGCGCATTACGACGATCTACGAAGGCACGTCCCAGTTGCAGGTGGTCGCGATGATCGGCGGTATTGTCGAGGGCGTCGGCGAAAAATCCATTCTGTACGCGCACGTCAATACCCGACTGGGAGAATTGCAGCCGGGTGATATGCGCGAAACGATCGCTGGCCACTGGCAGAGTCTGCGCGAAAGCGTGGACGCGATTCGCGATTTACCCAAAGCGGAACGCGAGTCCGTGGCCTGGGATATCGCCTGGCATTTCGCTTATATGTATTGCGGCTTGCTGCTGGCTCTGCAGGAACAGGCCGCCCGCGAAAAGGACCACCCGCAGGCGACGGCGAAGGCCGCGGCGTGCCGGAGTTTCCTGTTGCTCGCGGATCGGGAAATCCAGGCATGCATCACGCAGGTGAAAAATATTCGGGCTGCGGCTTTGAATTCGGTCCCGGCTCCGGCGACCGGTTGAGGGGCATGGCCGACCGGCGCGCCGTCAGGAGGACGGCCGCCGGTATTCGAACGATTCCAGAAAGGACTCGACCCGCGCCCTGGCTGCGGGATCGTTCGGCGTGCGTCCGGACAGGATGTACAGACGTCCCTCGACTTCATAGAGTCGGGCCCGGATCCGGCTCTGGTCGTGGGCGATCAGCGAGTATTCATGGCCGCTGAGTTCGCTGCCTTTGAGCGGCACGGATTGCTCCGAGTCCAGGGTCGCGCCGTATATTTTCAGGAGCTGTTGTTTGCCGTTTTCGCGTCGCCGCTCCGGGCTCACTGTTTGCACAAGCTCATCGGGTAGATCGCCGTACGAAACGACGTAAAATTCGGTCGGGGTGCGGTGAATCCGCAGAGTTTTTTCGACGGAGCCGAAATCGGTATCGATTGTTTCGATTTGTACGGCGGCCGGTCCCGGGAACAGCGCGCGGTAACGGCCGGCGTCATCGCTATAGACCTGGCCGGACGGGGCGCAGTTCGCGAGCACGAAAGCGGCGAAGATCGCGCCGACCGCCTGGAAATTTCTGCGATGAATTGGAAATAATTGCATATGAGTATCCCTGGATAATTCGCGTGCAGCAGAATCACGAAAAAACGCGCCGGCCCGAGGGGAGTCACGGGCCGGCGCAAACCTATTCAAGTTCCGAAATATTTTACGCCGGGACTCAGCGACCGAAAGCCTTCATATAACCCTGAGCGAGTTCTTTGTTCACATAGACCACCGCTTCGTTGATTTTTTCATACGGTGAGCCCACCCGCGGTCCGAGGGCGTCGGCCTTCGCCTGTGTATCGATGGTCGATCCCGGCGGTACATAACGACCTTCGGGAATTACGACGCCGCCGGTGATCGTGCTGCCCACGCCGATCGCCGAATTGTCGCTGATCACCGCGTCGAATACCATGACTTCCATGCCGACGAATACGTCGTTTCCGACCCAGGCGGGGCCGTGAACCTGAGAACCGTGCGCGAGACTTACGCGCTCGCCGACCCAGATCGCGAAACCTTTATCCCACTCCGGAGAATCGGTCGCCAGGCGTTCGGCCGTTGCGGAGAATTTACGTCCCGCGATACGCTCGCCTTCGATATGTGTGGCCAGCGCGTGCAGAATGACGCCGTCCTGGATATTAGTCTGGTCGCCCACGGCGATCGGGGTGCCTTCATCGCCGCGGCATACTGCAGTCGGGCTCATCATCGTGAGCTGTCCGATCCAGCAATCGCCGATCACATGCGCGCCCGGGTGAATATAAGCCGTTTCGTGGATTTTCGGCAGCGTAGTCGTCGGTTGAAAGGGCGTAACGACGTTCTTTTGAATGTGATTGACGCCGCCGCAGGCCGGTAAAGCCGCTAAAATGAAACCGCCGACGGCTAAACCGGCGACCCGTTTCGATTTGATCGCCGGGATTGATTCGAGAATCTTTTTAATATTTTTCATCGGCATACTCCTTCGCGCTCACGCGCGATTCTTCAAGCTATTGTTCGTTTGTTGAAGACAAGGATTAGCAAGCGGACGGAACATCGGCGCGTATTTTTTCATCTGTCAAGGATTTTAATAAGAATTTTCCTATTTGGTGATTTTCTTAGTTGAGAAATTTACGGTGAGGGCGATCATCGGCCCATGAGCAAGACGAAACTGCCTGTAACCGTATTGTCAGGATTCCTCGGAGCCGGCAAAACCACGCTCCTGAAGCATATTCTGACCAACCGGGACGGTCTGCGGGTCGCCCTGATCGTGAACGATATGAGCGAGCTGAATATCGACGCCGGTCTCGTGCGCGACGAAATCTCGCTGAACCGGGTCGATGAGAAGCTGGTCGAAATGTCGAACGGGTGCATCTGCTGCACGCTGCGGGAGGATCTGCTGGTCGAGGTGACCCGCCTGGCCCGGGAAGGGCGCTTCGACTATCTCTTGATCGAATCCACGGGTATCTCGGAGCCGATGCCCGTCGCCGAAACCTTCGCCTTTCCGGACGAAGACGGGCGCGCTCTGGCGGACGTCGCGAGACTGGACACTATGGTGACCGTGGTCGACGCGCGGAATTTTCTCGATGATTATCTGGCCGGCGAAGAGCTCAAGGATCGCGGGCTGGAGCTGGGCCCGGACGACGAGCGCGATATCGCCGCGCTGCTTGCCGAGCAGGTCGAATTCGCCGACGTAATCGTGCTGAACAAAACCGATCTGATTTCCACGGCGGAGGAGATCCAGTTGTTGGGTATATTAAGGAAGCTGAACCCCGACGCGAAGCTCGTTCAGGCGGAGCACGGCCGCGTACTGCCCGAGCTCGTTCTGAATACCGGTCTCTACAACGAGGAGCAGGCTTCGCGTGCGCCGGGTTGGTTGCAGGAGCTGCGCGGCCAGCATACGCCCGAAACGGAGGAGTACGGCATCACCAGCTTCGTCTTTCGCTCGCGACGACCCTTTCATCCCGAACGTCTGTGGGAGTTTTTGAACGGCGAGGATCTCGAAAGCGTGCTGCGTTCGAAAGGCTATTTCTGGATGGCGAGCCGAATGGATATCGCGGGGCTGTGGTCGCAGGCGGGCTCTTCGTTGAACGCGGAACCCGGCGGCCTGTGGTGGGTCGCGGTGCCCGACGAATACTGGCCGGAACATCCCGAAGAGCGCAAACAGGTGCTCGAGCTTTTCGAAGGCCCGTACGGCGATCGCCGGCAGGAGCTGGTATTCATCGGCCGCGACATGAACGAAACCCGCATTCGCCCTGGGCTGGATGCCTGCCTGTTGACCGACGAAGAGCTGGAAGCCGGCCCCGCCGCGTGGGCCGATTTCACCGATCCTTTCAGTCCGTGGCAGCCGGCAGAGTCCGAAGAAGAAGGGCAGGTCGCATGAGTCAAACGAAGACTTTAGAAGTACTGGACGCATCGCGCGCAGAGTTTCTGAAAACCGCGCCGGACGCCGGTTTGCATTTGCAGCACGTGGCGGCCGTCTTTTCGCCGCAGGATCTGCTGCGGGTATACGAAACGGACGTGAATCTGGTCGTGCTTCCACGAGCGCTTACGCCGGAACTCTCTGAAAGCGTTGAGCGCTTCGGGGATCTGCTCAAAACGAACGCAGAAAGCCCGGCCGGCCTGGCGGTGGATCTATCGAAATTCGATTTCGGATCGGGAAAGCTGAGCGAGGCGTTGTGCGAGGTTTTCGCTTCCGCGATGCAGGTCGCGCCTGAATCCGTCTCCGATTCGATTCTGAACGGATTCGTCCGGGACGCCGCGCAGCTCGTAGAATCTTTCGCTCCCATCGCGCGCGGTGTGAACGACGCTCTGGGCGATTCGGGGACCGGCCGCAAGCTGGCGCTGCGCATCGACCGGGTCGAAGACGATATGTGCGCGGCCTTTCATACGGACTGCTATCGCATGCGTTTGATCTGCACATATCGCGGCGCAGGGACCCAGTGGACCGCGAACGACAATGTGAATCGCCGCGAGTTTTATTCGCTGCCCGCCGCGGAGCGACTGATCGATCTCCGGCGAGTCTTCCAAATGCGCGCCGGCTGGGTTGCGATCCTTAAAGGCGAAGGCTTTCCGGGCGCTGAAGGCGCCGCCATCGTACATCGCTCTCCGCCGGCCGTACCTGGCGAGTGGCGGCTGATTCTGCGCATCGACGTCAGCTAATACGATGAAACCAACACTTACAGAGCAGCCGGCGCGAGAAATCACCCCTGGAACCGTAGCGGAACTCGCGCGGGAGCGAACGGCGCTTTGCGACGGAATTCTGGGACTTGCGCGGATTTACGAAAACGATATCAACGTGTGCGTACATCGACGCGAATCGCGCGCAGAATTGCGCGACGCCGCACAGGCTCTGGTCGCAACAGTCGCAGGGGAGGAGGCAGGCGTCTTTCAGTCGCGCTCAATTGTTTCGCCGGCCGCGCCCGTCTGGGACGATCTCTTGCCGGCGGTCGGCCTGAACGATTTCGCGCGCGAAACGCTCGCGACGGAACTGAATTTTCTTACGGAACTGACGGCCGACCTTTTTCTGGATGAAGCCGACGGCGAAGAAATCGGCGTCCGATTGTCGTGCGGTTTTACTCCTCCATGCCCGCGTTTTCACGTGGATCGCGTCCGTGCCCGGCTGCTTACGACCTGGCTCGGTTCCGGAACCGAGTGGATTGAAAACCGCGACTGCGACCGCAGCCGGCTCGGTGTACCGTCGATGAGCGATACGGAAAGCGGTTTGATTCGAAATCCGGAGGGCATTCAGCGGGCGCCCGAACAGGCCATCATCATTCTGAAGGGAGAAGCGTGGCCTGGTTTCGACGGCCGCGGAGCCGTGCACCGGTCGCCTGCGTTGAATGCAAATGGCCCGCGCGTATTCGTAAGCTTCGAGCCGCTTTAGTGCGAGTTTGATTCGCTTTTAGCAGCAAGAACAGCCCGATCGAACGGCAGCGAGTTCTTCTTCACTGGCCGCTCGTACTTCGCGGATCTTAATCGAAAAATTAAGATGCTGTCCGGCGAGCGGATGATTGCCGTCGATCTGGACGTCGTCTTTGCCGAGTTCGACGATTGTAACGACCGCCGGTCCCTCGGGACCGTTCATCTGAAACTGCATGCCGGGTTCGACTTTTTCGATGCCGTCGAAAATACGGCGCGGGACTCGCTGAACGAGCTGGGGATCGTGCGGGCCGTATCCGTCCTCCGGGGTGATCCGGGTATTGATCTCGGTTCCGGCGGTTTTGCCTTCCAGTTCCTTCTCGACGCCGGCGATCATGCTGCCATGGCCCTGAACGTACATCAGCGGCGCTTCACTCTCCGAAGAATCGAGGAGTTCGCCGGAATCGTTTCGGAGCTCATAGTCCATAGCGACGACTGTGTTCGTGGTGATTTGCATCGATTTTCTCCTGATTGTCGCGATCAACAACGCCGGCACTGCGCTGCCTGACAGAGTCGATAGTTGCGATGGTGTCCAAAGGCGATTAAAGACGCTCCGAGAAGCGTCGCCAGTTTTTCGCCGACTTCGCCCAGCAGGTCGTGTCCGAAGGCGGCCGTCAGAAGCAGCACCGCCAGTCCCACAGCGCACCAGAGGACAACCGCCCAATTGCGGTGTTTTCGGCAGCCCATCGCGATCGCCAGAATGCTGACCGGCAGTACACCGACGATCAGCGCCTGGTGAAATACTTCGTCGGCCAGTGGGATCACGAGCAGTGCCGGCGCCAGCGCCGCGGCGATCGGCACAAACAGGCAATGGGCTATGCAGAGAAATGACAGGGCGATTGCCGTATGATCCATTGTGCCCTGGGCGGTTCTCATTGCATTCTTTCTCCCGGCGAATGGCCGATGGTTTACGCGGCAGCTTGTGGGAGCGGCTTGCGAGCACAATCCAAATAAGAATTTTCTTATGGGAGAACGGTCGACCTGAGAGCTCTCCCGATCTCTTAACTGCGGAGCAAACCCGCGGGCAACCTCACCTGGTCAATGACTTCACAGCAGGGGATTCGACTGCGCTTCCTCTTTCGTCCGCTCGTTATTTTCGGTTTGCGAAGGCGGAATAATCGGGAACGCGTTCACGCGGCGCCAGAGCTCATAACCGAGGGGGACCCGGTTGATCTGGATCCAGCCGATCGTGCGCACGCCCTGGCGTAACTGCTCGGCTCCCGGCCATGCCGTTTCCGACTCGGGTCCAATCAGGACCCGAAACTGGCCGGTTCCGTTGGCGAATTGATCCACGAAGCGCACCTCTCCGAGAAAAGTTCCCACAGCCATGTCCGGTTGCCCGGCGAACTGAACCGCCGGCCAGCCTTCAAACTGAAGTCGAACCGTTTGCTTCTGGCGAATCAGGGGCACGTCGTTGCCGTCGATGAATAACTCTACAACCCGGGACTCCGTATCGGGAACCAGAGTCGCGAGGGCCGTCCCGCTCTTGACAATCTGGCCGCCCTGGCCGGCAAGAATCGCCTGTACGTATCCATTGCGGGGCGCCGCGACGCGCTGCGAAAGCTGCCGCGAAAGTCGCACTTCAATGCGCGCGAGTTCTTTCGCCGCATCGGCCGACTCGGAAAGAAACTGCGCGTATTCCAGTCGAGCCTGCTCATAGTCCCTGCGACTGGAAATGCCCTGCTGGACAAGCTCGTTCTCGCGGGCCAGGTTCGTCCGGGCTGTCGACGTCGACACTTCGGCGGCCTGCAATTTCCTGAGGGCGGCATCCTTTTCTTGCTCGAGTCGCTCGCTAATCTGAGGGTCGATGTCTTCGAGGTCGACGATCAGGTCGCCTTCTTTCACATACTGGCCTTCGACCACGTACCACTTTTTAACTCGCCCCTCGACGGGCGCCGTGATCTCCTGCGGGCGATCGTTCGGCGAGTAGGCGATGACCCGCCCGGTGCCTTTCGAGGTTTGCTGCCACGGCAGGAGCATAATTATGATCGCGGAGAAAAACAGAGCTCCGATCGAGACGAGCCCGGCCTTCAAGAAGTAGCGCGGAGTGCGAATACGCTTGTATGCCGGAGTGGTGTCGGCGCTCAAAGAACGGATTACAAACTTTCTCATGTTTGAACCTTAGCCGTAGACGAATTGAGTTTGAGCTTAACGACCTGATCGCAGCGGCGGGAAACTGCGTTGCTGTTGGTTGAAACCACCAGGGTCCAGGGTTGCTTTTTATCGAACAGCAATCCCAGGATGCGATTCGCGCTTCCCTCTTCCAGTGAATCAAGGACCTGTTCGATCAACAGGACTCTGGGGCGCATGAGCAACGCGCGGGCCAGCGCGAGCTGAACATTCTGCCCCGGACTCAGCGGTTGTCCGGACGCTGACAGATGAGTATTCAAGCCTTCCGGGAGTTGGTTGATCGCCTCCAGCAGGCCCAGCTGTTTCAGCACCCGCTCGATTGATTTAATCGAGTGTGTTTCGCCATCGAGACAGAGGTTCTGCATGATGGTCCCGTACATCACATTGTCTTCCGAGATCAGCAGGACCTGCTTGCGATAAGCTGCGAGCTCAACGTACTGCAGGTTGATCCCATCGACTTCCACGCGGCCGGAATCCGGAAGCTGAAGCCCGGCGAAGAGTCGTAAGATCAGACCTTTACCGGCTCCGTGCGGACCTTTTAATGCAAGCGAATTGCCGGACGCAAGCTTGAGGTTCAGCTGATGGATCCCGCCGGCGATCTGTCCGTCGGGGCGCAGCGCTGTCACTTCAACCATTTCAAGGCGGGGCGGCTTCGCGAGCGCTATGGATTCCAGGCCTTCCTGCTGTTCCAATTCGACGTCAAACATCTGGCCGACTTTATCGAAGCCGGCGACCATATCGTAATAGCTCTCCAATTCTTTATGAAAGCGTACAAGCGAATTCATGATACCGGAGACGATCAATTCGCCGGCGACAAGCTGGCCCAGGGAAATCTGGTTCTGAATCACCAGAATCGCTCCGATCAAAAGCAGGAGGGCCGAAGCCGCTACCTGTAAAAAGTGGATGCCGATGATCTGCCGAAAAAGAATTCGGAAGTGTTTGCGGCTGGCCTCGATAGAAGAGGCGACTTTCTGATTGGTGATTGAGTGCGCGTGTTGCAACATACTATCGTTGGTGAGCAACTGGCGCGATCCGATGAGTGATTCCAGCCAGGCGGCGACTTCGTATTGATGCGTCGACTCTTCGAGCGACGTCACCAGCGCGTTGCGACCCAGCATGTAAACGATGACGGCGACACCGACGACCAGGATCAGCGCGAAGGCGATAAAGTACGGGTGATAGAAGGCGAGGAGCAGCAGTCCGAGCGCGGCCTGGAAGACGGTCGCCACCCCTTCGGTCAACAGGTTGGTGATGCTCTTTTGTAGCTTAAAGACGTCGAAATAACGATTGACCAGCTCGCGGCCGTCGCGCGCGAAGAGCTCGCGGTTTTTCATGCGCGTGATGCGCAGTCCCAGGTCGAGCGCGACCCGCATAAACACCCGGCGCTGCAAAAGCTCAGCCAGATAGATTTGAATCAGGCGAAACACGCCCGCGATGACCAGGCCAAGGCAGATGACCGCGATCAATACGATGATCGGCTGCACGGCCACAGTCGCAATCAACGCGTTCACCATGGCCTGCACGCCGATGGGAAGGATCAGCGAAAAGAAGCTGACGGTCAGGCCAAAAATCAGGATCGCAATCACGTCGCGCGATTCAAGGCGAAGGAGATCTCGCGCCAGCTCAAAGGCGAGGCGCAGGCGGCGTCGATAGACGCTTTCCTGGCTGGATTCACTCATCTTTTAGTTTCGCGTCGAAAATCATGATCCGGATGGGGTGCGCCCACGATTCGCCGCGAGAACGGTCGGGCAAGCAGAATTCATCGCAACCGAGCAGGGCTACCTGGTTGAGTGTTCTGGCGCGAAGTGCTTTCGATACATCATCTACGATAATAAAACACACGCCATTGGTCTCGTTTTTCGCCTGCGACATTCGCGCATTTACGATCGTCGGAAGACGCTAATACATTAGGCATCGCTTAAAAAGCAGGCACCTTCGCATGTCTTTCTGCGCGAAAACGAAAAACGACTTGCCCGAATGCAGACCCAACGCAGCATCAACACCGTGCCGGCGCGCATTAAGCTTTTTCGCGTCCCGCGATGGTTGGTCCTGTCGATCGGCTGCGTTCTGTTGGTCGGGCATCTGGATTCGGCTCCGGGCGAGCGGTCCGAAAAGGATTCCGCCGCACCGCGTGAAGAATCCGTGGAATCGACATCCACCGGCGCTCCAAATCCAACGCGCGAGAGGCCTTCGGCCGAAGAGCTTTCAGATCTTCTCAAGCGGCGCAAGTCCATCCCCATCGGCGTGCGACAGGCCATTGTTATGGCCCTGGGGAACAATCCGTCCGTGGCCGTGGAGCGGCTCAATCCGCTGATCGTCGAGACCCTCGAAGATGCCGAACGGGGCAGCTTTGATCCGACGCTCTTCGCGGAGTCTTCGCTTTCGCGATCGCGCAAGCTCATCGATGCGAACAGAACGGACGGATCTACGAGCAACGACCGCGCCTCCGAAGAGATAGAGGAAAACGCCATTGGAAGCCTGGGCGCCGAAATCTTTTTGCCCACGGGCACCTCAGTTGCGCTGACTCTCGACGCGGAACGCACAATAGAAAAAGAGGCAACGTACGCGAATGCTGATGATCCCATTCTGACGACCTCGGCTCTCTTCGAGAATGAGTACAGTACGCGAGCGGGGATATCCATTTCCCAGGCATTGCTGCAGGGGTTTTCCATCGAGGCCAACCTGGCGGCTCTGAAGCAGGCCCGCATCGACACGCAGATTTCGCGCTTTCAGCTGCGCGGTTTCATTGAGGAGTTTGTTGCGCGCGTGGAGAACGCCTACTGGAATCTGGCGTTGCAACAACAGCGCGTCGGGATTGTGGAGGACGGATTGCGTCTGGCGGAGCAGCAATTCCGCGAGACGCGCGAACAGATCAGGCGAGGCCGACTGGCCGCCATTGAGCTGGCCCAGGCGCGCGCCGAAGTCGCGCAGCGGCGCATTGAACTCATTCAGGCCCTGGGCGCGCACGACCAGGCGCGGCTTGAGCAACTGCAGCTCATCGAGCCGCAGGAACCCGATTTCTGGGAGCTCGGAGTCTTCGCCCGCGACCGGCTCCTTGTGCCTGAACTAAAACTGGATCCGGTGAAAGAACATGTTGAGGTCGCCCACCGCATGCGCAATGATCTCCGGGAAGCATTGTTGCGTCAGGACCGAAACGAATTGGAAGTCACGCGGACCAGGAACGGTGTGTTGCCGCAGCTCGACCTCTTTATCTCGATGGGAACCACCGGCTACGCCGATTCGTTTCGCAGGTCGTTCGACGACATCGACGGCCGTAGTTACGACTACCGGGTCGGCTTTCGTTTCGAGTACCCGCTGTGGAACCGCGTCGCCGAGGCTTCGCATGAGCGGGCCATCCTGCAGGACGAGTCGCAAAAACTCGCTGTACAAAATCTAAGACGACTGGTGGAGCTGGACGTTCGTTCCGCTTATATTGATGTGACGAACGCCCGGCGGCAGATTAAGGCCACGAACGAAACGCGCGAACTCCGGGAGCGTATTCTGGAAGCGGAGACGATCAGTTTTCGCGCAGGCAAATCGACGAACTTCCTGGTGGCCCAGGCGCAGCGCGATTTTTTGCAAAGCCGTCTGGATGAAAACGACGCGGTGGTCGCGTATCTCCAGGCGCTCGTGCGCCTGTACCAGGTGGATGGATCGCTCTTGACCCGCCGGAAATTGGAGGTGCGCCAGTGACGGGAAGTGGACCGGCTTTGACCCGACTTTTTTCGCGGCGTCTTCGTCCAGCCCGCGCGGCGGACGGACCGTTTCGTTTTGCACTGCTGGCCGCCGTGATGTGTCTGTGTCTGACGGAGTGCCTGCTACTCAACAGCCTGGACCTGGCGCCGGGTCACGTGCGCGGCGACGAAGCGCGAGACATCATTCGCGGTCGGCTGCAGGAGCTGTTGTTATTGGGCGTAGTTTCGGATTCGCTTCCGCTGCAGGCGGCGGGCGTCGCCTCCGCGGAACTCGTCGGCATCGACGAATCGGCCTACTATAAAGAGCTCGAAGTCGAGGAGTGCGCGGAGCGGATTCTGGGCGCGAACGTCGCCGCGTTTCGAGCGGGGACCGTCTCCCTGGAAAGCGTAACCGTAATCAGTGTGGCGGTTTGCGATCTGCAGCCGGATTCGGCGTTCTTTGATCCCTGAGACTGAGTGGGTCCAACACCGCCGGTCAGCCTCACGCCTTCCAGAAGGCGGGCGAAAAGAATACGATGATCGTAAATATTTCGAGGCGTCCCAGTAACATAAGCAGGCTCAGAAATATTTTGCCGCCGTCGGAGATCGCGGCGTAATTGCTTGCGGGGCCTACGGCTCCGATCCCGGGTCCCATGCATCCCAGCGTCGCGGCCACCGAACCCAGGGCGCTTGCGAAATCATCGCCGCTTTCCAGGAACGAGGGCTCAAAGGACATGATCAGCGCGCCTACGAGAAAAATCAATATATACAGCACAAAGAACGCCAGGATATTGCTGATGACGGCCGCGGGCACCGCACGGCCATTCAGTCGCACCGGTACAATGGCCCGGGGATGCAGCAAGCGTTTGAGTTCCTGGGAACCGTTCTTGATTACCAGTAGAATGCGAACCAGTTTAATGCCGCCGGTAGTCGAACCCGCGCAAGCGCCCGTAAACAATAACACGAAAAATACGTAGCGCGAATAAGGCGTCCAGGATTCGTAATCCGCCGTCACGAATCCCGTGGACGTGACGATCGCCACAACTTGAAATGCGCCGTCCCGAAAACTACTTTCTACGTCCTGGCCGGTATAAATATACACGCTCACCGCCACCAATAAGACGGCCGCCGACACGAAGACGATATAAAAGCGAAACTCCTCATCGCGCTGGTAATGCATCGGCCCATGGCGCAGCGCGTAATAATGCAACGTAAAATTGGTGCCGCCCAACAGCATAAATACAATAATTACATAGTGAATAAAGGCGCTATCGTAATGCCCGATGCTCGCCTGCTTGGTGGAAAAGCCTCCGGTGGCCATTGTGCTGAAGGCGTGGCACAGCGCGTCGAATAGATTCATGCCGCCGGCCAGAAGGCATCCCGTCAGCAGGATCGTCAGCGAAACATAAATCGCCCAGAGGCGCTTCGCCGTGCCCTGTACATGGGGATGAATGCGATCGCGCGTCGCCCCGGAGAACTCGGCGCCGAACAATTGCGCGCCGCCCACTCCGAGCAACGGCAGGATCGCCAGGGCGAATACAATGATCCCCATGCCTCCCAGCCAGTGAGTCATGCTGCGCCAGAAAAGGATACCGTGGGGCAAGGCTTCGATATCGTTTAACACCGATGCGCCGGTAGTCGTAAAGCCCGACATGGTTTCAAAAAATACGTCCACGTAATTCGGAATAGAACCATGCAGTACGAATGGCAGCGAACCAAAGAGCGTGACAATGATCCAACCGAGCGTAACGATTACATAACCATCGCGCTTGCGAATATTAACGAATTGTTGCGTCCCGGCCCCCAGTCCGCTCAGCTTCCACATCGCTCCGCCGGATACCGCCGTTATCAGCGTGGCCAGGAGCAGCGCCGCCACATCGTCGTCGCCGTAATAAATCGAAAAGGGAATACCCGTCGGCATGAACAACGACAGGATCATCAAAAGCGCGCCCAGAACTTTGCAGATCAGCCTTACCTGAATCACAGGATCCTCACTTTACGCCTGAAAGAACGCTTCGACGGCCTCTATCGATCCCGGCAGCGTGAAAACCACCACCCGGTCATCCGGCCGGATATGCGTATCGCCTACCGCGATCAGGGTTTCTTCGCCGCGCACGACGCCCCCGATGATCGCGCCCTGCGGAAATTTGAGCTCCCGGAGCGGCTTTTTAGTGACCTGACTGCCCGCCGGCACCAGAAGCTCCAGGACTTCCGCGTCCATGCCCTGGAGGTGGGCCATGGCCACGACGTTCGCGCGGCGCACAAGCCTGGCGATATCGTCGGCGGCTATCAGGCGTTTGTTGATCAACGCGTCCACGCCGATCGTCTCGGTGAGCTGGCTGTACTCCGAGTTTTCAACATGGGCGATGGTTTTTTTTACACCCAACTGGCGGGCCAGGAGGCTCGAAATAATATTCGTTTCGGCGTCCTCCGTCACTGCGATAAAGGCGTCCATATCGCCGATGCCTTCTTCTTTCAGCAATTGCATATTACGACCGTCTCCATGCAGGATCAGCGTTTGATTGAGTTGATCCGCGAGCCCCCAGGCTCTCGTAACGTCCGCCTCCAGCAGCTTGACATTAAAACGATCCTGCAGCATTAACGCGCAGCTACGGCCGATGCGGCCGCCGCCCAGGATCATGATATTATTGAATATCGTATGCTCCATTCCCGCCAGCTTGAGAATTACGCCCAGCCCTTCTTTTTTGGTCATGACGATGATCTGGTCGCTTTCGCGCAGGACAATGTCTCGCGTGGGAATAATGGTGTCGCGACCCCGCTTCACGAGTACGATGCGAAAGCGAATACTATCGACCCGGGTCGCGTCCAGCATCACGTCCTGCAGGCTGCCGTTCATGAGCGGCGCCGCCCGGGCGCTTAGTTTGAGTCCGAGCAAGGTTAGTCGGCCTTCTTCGAAATCATGGATATCCGTGGCGGCCGCCCGCTCAACCAGGTTAACAATTTCACGGGCGGCCAGTTCTTCGGGATAGATCACATGGTCCACGCCGATGTCCCCGAAATTTACCGGGGTTTCCGGGGCGGCAAATTCGCCGTTCGACACCCGGGCCAGCGTACGACGCGCGCCCATTTTTTTCGCGAGGATGGCGCTGGTCAGATTCGCCTCCTCGTTGGAAGTAACGCCCAGATAGAGATCGGCCTCGGAAATACGGGCCGCCTGTAGAATTTTGAACGAGCAGGCCGACCCGTGGACCGTAAAGACTTCGGCCTCGGCGTCCAGCCGGGTTAATACGCGCTCATCGCGATCGATGACGGTTATATGGTGCTGCTCACGAGAAAGTTCCTGGGCCAGATGGTACCCGACGTCTCCCATACCCGATATGACAATTCGCATACAGCCGCGACTCCGAAAACCTGCAGTATTTCCGCCTCATTGACTGCCGTCAATGCATTCAGGCAGCTCACCAGTTCGAAGAAGGACGCCGATGATATTTGGGAAAGCACGCGACATTCTACTTATCATTTGAAGGGCTGCGTAGCACGCCGATGCATTATTAGAGCTTACAGTCGCTCAGGCCCCGTTGCCCCGATGCTCGCGCGGAGTCCGGCCGGTGAAGCGCTTGAACTCCGCGTTGAACGTGGATTTCGAGTTGAACCCCACCGCCATGGCGATCGACAGAATCGCGCGCTTTGAATCTTCCCGCAGCATGTGTTCGGCCGCCGCCACGCGGTGGCCGTTCACGTAACGATGAAAGGTCGTATTCATATGCACATTCAGCAGTTCGGAGAGCCCGTGGGGATTGATCGATAGCAGTTGTGCGAGGGAGGCGAGACTCAGGTCTTCGTCGGCGTAGACCACATCCTCGCGCATGAGCTTCTCCAGGCGGCCGATTGCATCCTCCACGTTCACTCCACCAAGCCGGGTGCTTTTGTAGCGCGCCCGGGCGGCCTCTCGTTGTAGCACGCTGAGCAGTTCGGGATGCCGCAGGCCGCTGAAGTACATGGCGATGACGATACACAGCAATAACACGTAGCCGAAGATGATGAGCGGGCTCCACCAGGTCACCCAGGACACGATGATCGATACAAACGCGAAGCACAGCAGTCCGACATAGATCAGCGTCGTCCGTCGCACAGAGCCAGGCCGGGCGGATCGCAGGAGACTGCCGAACTCCACGAGCAGTACGATCATGTAGGCCGGGACGGGCAGATGCAGGATGGCAGTGACGATTCGCGCGTAGACAAACCAGTCCTGCGAATCCGGCAGTGCAAAGGCGCCCTTCAGGATGTCGGCCTTCACCGCGGCCGGCTGAGCGTAAACCGGAAGCAGGGCCAGGGCCAGCACAATCGCCGGCAATGAGTGCAAAAGCAAGCTCCACCAGCTGAGTCGCTGTTCCGGTCGAAAGATACGCCGGAAGTACAGGTACGAGAAGGGCGCCGCCAGATACAGGAACGGAGTGAGAACCATATACAGATGCGGGTAGCGCATCAGAAGCGAGTCCATGCTCAGGTTCGCGTAAACTCCAGCCACTAACAGATAGATGACACCACCCAGGCGATCGAAGGCGTCGGTCCCGGGTTTCAGCCATTGCCCGGCGGCCAGGATCACGCAGAACGCACTGCCGAAGGCAAAGACAAACCAGATCGACTGCCTGAGAAACTCCTGATCCACGCGAGCAGTATGCCAGCCCCTCCGGGATCGTCGAGTCTTTCTGTTTTCGCCGCGCGAAAGTCCGAACGTATCCGCCCGGACGACCAGGACGCCGCGCCGTGCTAAGATCACCGCGCAAAACACCAGGGAAACCTGAAAATCATCAACCGGATTGAGTATTATGAATCGCACACTGTATCGCCGTCAAATATATGCCGCCGCTGTCGCATGCGCGGCGCTGTTTTTCGCAGCGCCGTTGAGCGCGGAACGCCATTTCATCGGGATTGGCTTCGGTCTTCAATACGATCTGGGGCAGTTGGGCAATACCATCGTCGTCGACGGCCTGGATTCCACGAAGGGACAGCCCGGCAGTGTCGGGCGAACGAATGTGACCGGCTGCGGCTTTGATATAAACAGCGCGTGCTTTCAGGAGAACGGGCCGCCCCAGAAGCTGATCGTACCGGAAAATCAGTTGATCGCCCTGGAAAAGAATACTGCCGGCGCCGTTCGTTCCAACACCAGCGGGCCGATGATCGGCGGCGTGTTGGAATTGTTCTATGAACGCGAGTTCGAAGCGACCTTCCTGCGCGGTGGTTTGCAGTACACGAAGCGCATCCTGGGCGGCAGTTCGCAATCGCACTTATTCAAGGGTAGCCCATTCGAACTGAAGTGGTATGACATTAGGTGGGACTTCTATTCGTTTACGGCCCCGTTCTACTTCGGCTACAAAGCACGCATCGGTAAATCGGCCGCGGTCTATGCCGGGGCGGGCTTGAATTACTCAATCGGCGGATGGAACGTCGGCGGCGACAACCTGGGCGATCTGCCGTCATCCCTGCTGGGCGGTCTGGTGGGCGTGCGCGGCGCGGTAACCACGACGTCGGCCGTGACACCGGGGCGCGTCATCACCACGGGCGTCTATCAGGAATCGATCAAGTTCCGGGTCCAGGGGATCGGCTACAATACCCTCATCGGCCTGGAGACAAGTCTGGAATCCGGAGATCGTTTGTTCTTCGAGATCGAGCAAATCTTTGCCGGGGACCAGGGCCGCAGCGTCGTGCAGTCCTTCGGCGGCGCGGGAGGCTTCGCACCCATCGCCGCGTATCCCATAGATCTCGGCGGGCGCAAGTTTAAGTTCGGATACAAGTTTTCGCTGTGAGTCGATGCGGAGATACACTGGCTGGATCTTTCCGGTCGGCGGTGGTCTGGCACTGCGAACTAACCGGCGAAACCCGTTACGTATATTCTGAGCATCCAGTGAATGACCTGCTCCCCATATCGATACCAGATGAGACGTGGAAAATTCGTCGTGATGAATAAATAGAGCCTACAGGAAGAGGCTTATCGTAGAAACCTTCGTCTCAATAAGTTAAGATTGGAGGAAAGGCGAAACGAGTATGCTCAGCTTGGAAGCCAGATTGAGGCTCGGTATTTGCCAGAGGAGCTCGCGGAGAAACATAGATTGGAATTAATAGTGAATCGGATCTACGATCAAGAAGAAGCGTTGCGAAATAGGAATACTCTAAGCGTAGAGGCTATTCGCGATCGAATTGATTCTGTAACGGCAGACAATTCGATATTAAAGTTTAACGACTTTGTATTGGAAGCCGATGTCCTTTTTTTGACGATACCGATTGTCCTTTGGGTTGTTGCCTTTAATTTTCGGGCAAATATTGAGAATTTCTATGCTATGTCGGCTTCTTTTCAATCCGAATACGCGTATCAGAGCTTTGCCAAAGATTTTTTCGGCTACCCATGGTTGACATTGATGGGAAGATCGATAACGGCTATTAATCGCTGGGATGCGATCTTCGTGTATGCCGTATCTTATTGTGCCGTTCTCGTTGCTCCAGCGATGCAGGCTTTCTTGCTTATGTTCGGAATGTCAGGGGGCTCCAATCTTGAATTTACATCTGCCGAAAAAATTATCCTTGCTGTTTGCACAGTGCTGACATTGTATGAGAGCGTTCTCGCACTGTATTCCATCCGCCGGTTTCAGGCTGTATGATCTGCGAATCGTTTATCGAACAGAAATTAGTGGCTTAGACTGCCCAAGAAGCGGGGGCTGACACCTCCGCGCATCGTGGCGAATATATAGCACTTTCTATTTCATCAAATCACGGCAACTGATAGGTGCTGTTTCACCTTGTCGATCCGGCGGCGCCTCTTTAGTCGATTTTCTGTCTCTTTTTTACTTAGATACTTTGCCTTGTAGTGTTGTAGAAACGATTTCACCGCTCTATCCATCACAATATCTATTTCGCTATATTCGCAGCGCCCGATAACACTGAGCGCCGTCGATCGCTGTTGCTCGTTCAAGTTTTCGTACTCTTCTTTCCATTGCTTGGTTTTTCCAATCTCTTCATAATAGCCGCGGTTCAAGATATAGCTTTCTGGAAATAATAGGATATCTGAAAATTCATCTATATCTTTTCCGAACGCTCGCAGGAAAAACTCTTCGCCGTGCATGACAATGCCGCGAGTAACATTCAGAATACATTGGATTGCCCGGATCTTTTTGCGAGACCAATGCTTGCCAATAAAGCGACGGTCTTTCGATTCGTTCCCGAATAGTGGAATAAATTTCATCGGAAACGAATATATATCAACATCAAGTTGCTTGTTTAGCTGTATATTAATTTCGAGCCGAGTCCATAAGTCTTCAGGTTTATCCATGTAGTTGTAAAGAATATAATTTGACAATCGCCTGATTCCATGCTTTACGGCAAGGCGAATGGCATTTTCGTATTGCTTTCGCAAGCCGATGTGATCGAAGGCTATCCGCATGGGATGGAGTGGCAACTGACCCAATAGCTGCATATTTTCTTCGTTCAAGTATCGGCAATCGATTCCCTGATTGAAGTCTACATATCTTTTTTTCGGAACTGCCACCCCTTTCGTATTCATTAATTCTGCGAGGCGCGGGCCGTACTGCCGAATCGCGGGGCTGGTCATATTGGATAGGCTTGCGAAACCGGACTCAGCTAACAATTGATGGTATTCCTCTCGGGCAGTGCGTTTCCGAATTCTATTAGGGTTAAATACTCTAAGTTCCTCGTGTAGGCGTTCGCGAAATTGTTCTCGGTTTAGCTCATTAGAATGAGACTGAAAATACTCTAGTACGATCGGAAAGCGCGGTTGTTCAAAAAAGATCGCATCTTTCGTAAACCCCATGTCTTGAATTTCTTGCACAATGCTTGAAAGATCAGGACTGCCCAGAACATTGTTATCCATGAGGGTCAGGTTTCGGCGTGGTTCGTATTCTTTTTCCACATGCGAGATTTGGTCTCGAATAAATACGCGGGGCTTATAGGTCGGTTCAATTTTCGGAACGGCGCAAAAGCTACAGGTGCGGGTACAGCCGCGAGTCATATAGCTCAAGTATCCTGTATCAAAGGCGTAGCGATATGGTATGGATTCAAGAATGCTATAGTCTGGGGTTAACTCGTCGATGATTAAATGATTTCTATCGAACAGGCCCGGCGAATCAAGGAGGCCTGTTTTTATCTGGCTTCCAACGCCAAATCCCGTTTCCTCCGCCAGAAGATCGGGAATGAGAGTGGCCATGACTCCGCCAACAAAAAATTGATTTTCATCCTTGGCCAATTCCCGAGCCCACGAGATGCATTCAACTGTCTCCTTCCAATTAAACGTGAATAGAGAGCTAATGTAAATCCGGTCCCAGTTCGGTAGGCGGGTGAAATCAAGGCTCTCTGTTTGCTCAATAATTGACGCAACTGTTCTATGGGACGAGCGCTCGGCCAAACTTAAAAAATCTGAGAGCGCCGTAATGTCACCTGAATCCAAATATACGTATAACCTGGCTTTCGCTTCGAATCGATCTCTAAATTTGGGTCTTTTCTTTCGTAGTTGACTAATGCAGAATCGTCTTTTCTCGCGCTTGAAAAACTCCCTTTTTGTTCCTTTGAAGAAAGAGACTTGATCGCCGATCATCCGATGATAAGTGCTCAATTTCATGAGCCCAAGCGGAGGATATTTGTTTTTATAATTTGGTTCGAGGAGTAGGATGTTTCTGGGCTTCACTTTTTTTCCTTCGACTTGGTAAGAATCTCGGTGATGATCCTCTGCTCAATTCGGTCCCGAAGTGCTGCTTCGTGCCGTAATTCCTCTTCAATTATCTCAAAAGTTTGAATCATCAACTTTTTTGATTCGCGAGGAAGGTGCGAAAGATGGCGAGTGAGTTTGAGAGAGGCCTTTTGTAACTGGACTTCAAGGTCATCCTTGATTCGAAGAGACCGATTAATTTTCTTGATATCTGCTTTGATCGTTCGCTCGACATTAGGATCACCTATACTCTTTCGAATCTTATTTGCTTTCTCTTTGTGTGCTTCAAGGTTCCTGCCAGTCTCGTCCAGGGTGGTACGGAGGCGATCTTTTTCCGCATTTGATAAAATGCCGTTTTCCAAGCTGCCGCTTATTCTTTTTAGGGTTTGTTCGTGCTGTTCGATTCTTTTTTGTTCAGAGCGGAGACTTGAGTAGCGACTGGGTAATCCAGAGAAATCGCGGAGGTTGTCGCGGAGGTTGTCGACGAAGTCATGATAAGCTGTATTTCTTTGAAAATCGTCGCGTCTTGCGTTCGGAATTAAATCTGGCGAGATTACGTGTATTTCTCCTACGAACCACTCATTAAATCTGTCTTGTGTAAATAGCTCATCCAGAAGATCCGCTTCTCCTATTTGGATGTTTCCCTTGCGGACTCTTAAGCCCGCAACGGACTTGTCGGCAATTTGCCCTTTGAAGTCGGAAATGCCAAGCCAACCGAAATATACCTGATTACCGTCTTCGTCGCGGCCGTGGATTGTGCTGATAGAATTAATTGTCGTAAGTTTTTGCCCTCTGACGGTTAGAGTTCCTTTGTAGGGTTTGTAAAGCTGTTCATTGCCCAAGAATATATCATACTCGGAAATCTGAACTTTCTTTTTTTTAGCTGCAACCTTAATCCCGGTCTGCGAGTCTGTGCCAATCGGGAACTTGGTTCTATTAAAGGGGACAGGGCAGACCTGTCCTAAGTATCCCTTGATATCTTCTTCGTCCAGTAGCCCTGAAGATGGATCGACACCTTTCATTGTGACTCGAAAGCCATGCATGCTTGGAGTCTTGCTTGGTCTTTTGATCTCGACTGACTCTCGAATCACGCCGGCGAGGTCTTGTCCGGCCGCGCTGTCAGGTCTAATGAGGTCGCGAATTTTTCTACAGTTCCATGAGAGAACAGTGCTCTTGTCCTCTCCTGCGGCCATTGCTTCAAATTCTAGATGATCACAATAACTCATCCCGGCAAGCCGTCCTATTCCCCGGAATCCGCGATTCGAGTTCGCATCCTTCGTCGAACTGCCTACGTTTGTGAGGAGGCTTTGGGCTTGTGCCACTGAGACCCCGCAGCCATTATCTTCGACTGTGATTATGTTATTTGTGTCATCTATTTCTATGTCAATTCTGGCATCGCTCGGTTTCCGTACAATATCCTGGCGAACAGCTTCATCGATTGCATCGACCGAATTCTGGACATATTCGCGGAGGACTGCCCGGGCGTCTGTATACATCCCTGTTGTGAGAGTTTCAAATGTGAACTTTCCGATTGTAGGGTCTTTGGGTAGCATAATTGATTCAGTGTCGGATTATGTAGAGTGTTGTTTGTAGCATGGAAAGGGAAACGTAATCTTTAACGGGCTGGAATAGATTGCGTGCTGCAATATCAATTCCCCTTTCGGTAGTCTTGTCATCATAGACTGAAACAGTCTGGGGAGAAACTTGTAATCGGATTTTGAGATTTCGACTTCATTTGTTCGTCCGTATACGTGCGTTGAGCAGTTGCCTTTGACTCGATCATGAATAGCGCTTCTGAATTGTTCCGCCGAAAACAGGATTAAGCCCTCTGAACGCCCTCGCTCTGTGATTTCTAATAGATTCCTCAGTATTGCGCTGTTCTTTGGCGTGTTGCTACCAGCGTATTTATTGAGCTCGTCGACGAATACGACGATACGTTTGGGAACCTGGTCTTGGTCCGGGCGATCCTCTCCAAAGCGGAGGCTTTGCAATGAACGCAATATATCCCCAAAGGTCAGCAATTGTAAATTGTCGTCGAGCTTTGCAATATCGATTACAAAGACTTCCCCGGGCTTAATGCCGGTTATTTCTTCAGAAAGATGCACTTGGTGTCTCTCTGGATTCGTAGATAGATCATCCGTGAAGACGGAATCTTGAGTTTTAATGACTCGGGATAGGAGCCTTCGAAATCTACGCCAAGACTGGACTGGTATCTCTTGTTTTCCGCCCTTGCCGCTCTCTGACTGTTTACTTAAAAGGTTTAGTAAGGCCTCCCAATTGTTTGCTTTCTGAAAGGCGGCGTCGGATTCAATGTGGCTCAAAATCGATTCGATCGTGTATTGAGGATCATCAATATTACTGAAGAGTAAGTCGATTTTAGCCTTATCTTCTTTGTAAGTGTAAACAAAGTTGGAGAGAATTCCATTCTCTGCTTGCTGCTTGAGCGTTTCATTTGAAAGTGCGGAGTTGCTAAACGAGCTCTCCGGGGACTTCCCTCGGTAGGGATAGAAATATCTAACATTTGAAAATGGGTTCGGTTCGAGGCCCATATCGTGCCAAAGCCCCTCTTGGATTTCAGTCAGGTTCTCATTCTTTTCATCCAAGCGCAAAAGGTCGTCGCCCTTAACATTTAAAATTAAGAAAGCTACATCATCCAACTTCTGTTGGATAGCCTGAAGTAAAAACATGATGTAGGAAGTCTTCGTTGCAAGGCCGGAAATACCTGAAATATTTAAGTGGGCACCATCGATTCCTAATAAGAACTCAGCGTTTAGATTGATGGGCACAGTGGCTCCATCAGAAGTCTGGATCGCTCCTGCCACGATGGGGTTCTTTATTTTGTCGAGGCCAAGAGCTTTTGTGATCTCTTCGGGAGACGCGAAAAATACTTCAGTTCCATCGCGGAGCGGCATATAGACGTGCTGATCATTGCTTAAGACTCTGGCTTTCACATATGTGACTCCGATTCTTTGAGTTGTCGGATTGGATTCGGGGTCGCCAAAATCCGAAGAGATGTAGCTGCTAAGGTGTCCAGCGCTATCTGTAGAATGTGAAATATCTTGCACGACCCCAAAGGTTAATGAGTTTTTGTCGCCAATGCGATTCTGTGCTTTGACAATGTCGAAAGGGCGGACCTCTTTTGAGTCTTCCAGCCAGAATTCAAAGCTCTCGCTCGTTGAAGGGTTTTTCTCGGTTGCCGAAACGCGGCCTAAAGGTCTTTTCATACTTGTCTTCACACTCAGAATAAGTTCAAGAATAGATTCGAATTTAAGAAGCTAGACTTCAGCATTTCTTCAGTCAGATAAACAGGGTACAGATGGCTATGCCATCTCTTGTCTTTCCCATGGCACGTAACATTTCTTTCCAGCAGGATCGCTGCAGATATATTGTTGATTGCCTCCGAATCGAATCCCGATTCGATTTCCTCCCCGATGGCCACTTTCTCCAGCTTTACTATACCATCCAAGGGATTAGACATTCGCATTCTGTCGCGGATTCGGATATACCAGACACCTATGGTTCTTTGCTCGGCTTGAGCCCGTGGATTCGGATACTTGAAGACGGCCGTTCTCTGACCATGCTCAAGGCCAACTAATAGCTTACCAATAGTATTATCCTTTTTGAGGACGGCGAGGTTCGGGTTGAAAGATTTTGAGACTCCGATTACGTTCTCAAAAAGAACATCGTCAGCCATGCTGGGGGGAAACTGTAGCGAACCATCGATGATTAGCATGGAGCCGGCATTGAGCAGTTGTTTTTGCTGGACCATTTCCCCCAATAGATCGATTTCCAGTGCTCTCATGACAGCTTGAATTTTGGCAATCCCGAGGTCTTCCGGTCGGTCTGTACCGCTAGCCGATTCGTATCGATGAAAGCGCCATGGTATTTGTGTTCCATATCGCGGGCGCATCTGGCGAATCTGAGATTCTACTTCTTCAATGTCTTCTTGGTTGATTGAGGTATAAGCGACGGCATTTTCTGATAAAATTTTGAATGATTTCATTCGCCCATTTGTGCGAACTGTTGCACCGCACCGGATTTGTCCAGCTACAAGGGGTAAGTACTCCCCGCCTGCAGAGGCATATTCCGCTACCTTGTAGGTTAATCGAGAACCATCGAGAAAGTACTTGAAGAGAGGGTCTTGTGATACAACTCGAATGTCGATAATCCCATTCTTCGGCGGCGGGTTCTCATGAAGTAAAGCGGGATTCAAAGCAGAGCGGCGAAAGTCCGGGTCAATATCGGAGTCCGCTAACGGTCTACCTGCGGCGTAGATCCTGCCTTCAAGGCCGATTTTCTTAAGTAGGTCAAGAATTGCCATTGCGCGGATTTTCTCACAAACTGTCAGATAGACGTAACTTATGATTAGCTATGTCCAGCGATTTTTTGCCCTCTTTTGACCTAAGCTTTGGTGGCCACGGGATACCAGCCATTCTGTTTTGTGTAGTTTCGCGCCTTTTCCAATTGCGTCGTGACGGCAGCTTGCCACGTGCCGTCGCCACTCCCGAGCTTGCGCGTTGCAGGCTGGACTCGCCTCCATTTGACCGCTTTCCAGCTTTCACGACCGGATTCGGTCGTTTGGTGCCGGGGCATGTTAGCTAAACGCGCCTGTTTTCGCCGCTGTCGGGCTAGAACCCGGTCCCATCGCGAATCCTGAGGCCGCCACACCGCCGTCACCCGCCCATGAAACCGTTCTAAAATCCGGTACTCCGCATCGGCCCACGCAGCGGCGAGGTCGATTTTCCGTGCCAGCTTCCGCCGCTGCCGCGAAATGACGAAATCCCAGGGCTCCGGCGCTCGTGATTCGCGAAATACGTTCTGGCGCCGAAACCGAAGCTTGTTCAGAGCCGCGACGCAGGCATACGACCACGTCCGCGCGACGCGGTTATGGTGCTTGCGCTCCGGCGAGCTTGCGAGAAATTTCCTCTGGCGGCCGACGTAGCGCGACATCGCCGCATCGGCCGCCCATTGTGGGAACCTATTTTCGGATTTTTCGTAGTCCATATCCGAATTCCTTCCCACGGAACTGAATGATCTCAGCGGCAAGCTGAACAATCGCTTCTTCCTTTACGTGTCTGGCCGTGTAGGCGAGGTCGCGCACAATGATATAGTGATTGTCGATCTCAGTCCGGCCGCGTTCGCGGAATGGTTCGCGCAGCTCTACCTCTGTATTGTCCGGCGTCAGTTCGCGGCCTGTGAGGGCGCATTTGTAGTCTTGCTCCTTCATCATTTTCCAAAAATTCTTTGCGAAGAACTTGATTGGTTCTTTCTTGGTGTTTTTCTTTTTACTGGTTTTTTTGGTCATCGTCTCATCTCCTCAATGTATTTTGCACGTTGTTTTCTATTTATACCGTGTTTGTTCGTCCGCCGGGGGCGGCGTCGTTCGCGTAGAATGGAAGGCTCGGCGTCATCGTCTTTCTGACTGCGAAATTCTTCGAGATCCCAGGTATAAAGGAAATCCGGCAGTTCTGCGACGAGCCTGCGCGCGAAGATTTGTTTTCGACGCTCTGCGTGATCAGCTCTGACTTCTCGCGCCTCAATCAGCCCGAGTCGCGCCCACTTACGTAGAATTCGCAAAATGAGTCGGTGCGGTTGCCCGGTTTCATCTGCGATCCGGTAAGAAATCCGGTCGTCGAACCGTTGAAGGCGTGCCCAGACGGCGTAAGCCGCCGCGTTGTATTTCTTTTCGTTCTGTTTCCGGTAGGACGGAAGCCCCGGAAAGCTGGTGAGGTAGTCCAGATGAGCCTGTTTCGCGGGGAAGTGTTCCGGTAAATCGAGCATTTCGCGTAAGTTTCCGCGAATCTGGCGGCGCGAATCGCTGTGGTCGATGGACTTTCTTTCATCGAGAGACGGCGGAATATAGCGAAATTCGGCCAGCTTTTGCCGGAGGTAGGCCGCACTGGGGCGGGCAGAAGGGCCGCGATCTGGGCCGCTATATCTATCGTCTACATTCACCACACACGGGCGTTTCGATAAAGAAAGTAGAGTATCAAAGCCGACGGCACGAATGCTCTTCAGTGCAGAGTATTCATTTAAATAGAGCTGCGAATATTCAGGGCGAAAGTATCCATAGGCGGCTAGGAAGGACATTTTCACCATTCGCTGATTGCCTTCGGCCACCTGGTTATGAACGCCGTTTTTGCTCCAACGGTTTCGCGCCCACTTTGAGCGCTTTTTGTCTTTCGCGCGTGCACTGTGGTTGATTGCTCTGTGGTTTGGATAATACCGGGAAAGCCAGGGTGTCCCTTCGTCTGACATGATCGCAGTTTCGCGCGGGAGGAATTTTAACGCGGGCTCAATACTGCGTTGTGTTTGATCGCGAATACTGGTGAGGAGCAAGGGGCCGCCCTTTGTGGCGACAGTGTGCGCGAGCGTTCCGATTTGAAGTTTGTCGCGTTGTTCAGCAACTTTGTCGCTGAGATAGATTGACGCGGTCTGTCCAGTGTGTCGCCAACGAGCACGCCCGCCGTTGCTGCGTTGCGTCGCCGAGAATAGGGCAAGGGTGTCCGTATGAACTACGGGCTTGTTTGCGACGATGGCTGAAATGTCCTTGTTTTCTGGGAGTTTTAAGCCCGAAAACGCTTCCGCGGCTTCCTTTGCCAAAAGTTCCCGGATTGCCGGGACGAGATCCGAGAGGAACAGTTGCAATCTTCGCTTGAGTAACAATGACGTGGAATGCGAAACTCCAAGCCGCCGGCGAATTTGCGCGGCCGAAATCATCTGTGGGAACGTTTGAAGCGCTTCGGAAAGAATGTAGCCAAAGGTCCACAGCGGCAGCTTCAGATGGTGAAGTGGCGTGTATGCTGTTCGTGACGCCTGAAAGTGACATTCGGTGCAGCGGATAGCATTTTCTCTTCCAGCGACGTTGCCGAACATTTCAGTCTCGCAGTGCGGACAGAATTTCGGATACGCACGGCGGAGGATTTGGCGGGTGTACTCTGAATAGTGCTCGGTGTTGATTCCCGGTAATCGCGTGGCGAACCGCGATTTCGCATGAGATTCTTGGGGGGTGGGGGGCGGAGGAGAAGGCGCCCGCAAATGCAACGGCCGGCGCCGCAAAATTCCGCTTTGAAAATCGGCCGATCGCCGCGAATCGTGGGATCCCGCGCGGGACAGGCCACAATTTTTTCGCGCACGGGGCTTGCGGCTTTGTGTGGATTGTGGACGGGAGATCTAAAACAATCTACCGTCTACATTCGGCACAAAGGAACGTTTCGATAAAGAAAGCAGAGTATCGAAGCCAATGGCGCGAATGCTCTTCAGCGCGGAATATTCATTTAGGTAGAGCTGAGAATATTCGGGGCGAAAGTATCCATAGGCTGCGAGAAATGACATCTTAACCATTCTCTGGTTGCCTTCGGCTACCTGGTTGTGGACTCCATTCTTGCTCCAGCGGTTGCGTGCCCATTTTGAACGCTTTTTGTCCTTCGCGCGTGCGCTGTGGTTGATTGCTCTATGGTTCGGGTAATATCTTGAAAGCCACGGTGTGCCTTCGTCCGACATGATCGCCGTTTCGCGAGGCAGGAATTTCAATGCCGGTTCGATGCTTCGTTGCGTTTGGTCGCGAATACTGGTTAGGAGCAGGGGGCCGTTCTTTGTGGCCACAGTGTGAGCGAGCGTGCCGATTTGAAGTTTGCCGCGCTGCTCTGCTACTTTGTCGCTGAGATAGATTGAAGCTGTCTGTCCGGTGTGTCGCCAGCGTGCGCGTCCGCCGTTGCTGCGCTGCGTCGCGGAAAAGAGGGCGAGGGTGTCCGTGTGGATAACCGGCTTGTTTGCCACAATCGCCGAAATATCCTTATTTTCCGGCAGTTTCAGCCCCGAAAACGCCTCGGCTGCTTCCTTTGCGAGTAGTTCACGAATTGCCGGAACCAAATCTGAAAGAAACAACTGCAACCGTCGCTTGAGAAGCAACGAGGTTGAGTGCGAAACTCCAAGCCGCCGCCGGATTTGGGCGGCCGAAATCATCTGTGGGAACGTCTGGAGTGCTTCGGACAGAATGTAGCCAAAGGTCCACAGCGGAAGTTTCAAATGATGCAGCGGTGTGTATGCCGTTCTCGACGCCTGAAAGTGGCACTCTGTGCAGCGGATGGCATTTTCGCGTCCTGCGACGTCGCCGAGCATTTCGGTCTGGCAATGCGGGCAGACTTTGGGATATACTCGCCGCAAGAGCCGGCGGGTATATTCGGAATAGTGTTCGAGATTGATACCTTTGAATCGCGTATTGAACCGCGACTTCGCATGGGTTTCTTGGTGGGTGGGGGAGAAGAGGTTTGGCGCGTCCGAATGAAAAGGCGGGCGCTGAAAGATTCCGCTTTGATTTTTTGCCGATCGCCGCGATTCGTGGGAACCGGCGCAAGCGCCGCCACGATTTTGTCCCGCGCGCGGCTCGCGGCCTTGTGGGGAATGTGGACGGGAGATCTAAAACAATCTGGGGTCTACATTCCCCACAGGGGCCGATTTCGCTAAAGAAAGTATAGTATCGATGCCGTGCAGGCGCAGCGCCTTGAGCGCCGAGTATTCGTTCAGGTAAAGCTGTGAGTATTTCGGTGTGAAGTATCCGTAGGCAGACAGGAAGGCGTGTTTGATGACCCGTTGATTACCTTCGGCCACCTGATTGTGAACGCCGTTCTTGCTCCAGCGGTTGCGTGCCCAAGTTGAACGCTTCTTATCTTTCGCCCGCGCACTGTGATTGATGGCGCGGTGATTCGGGTAGTAGCGACTTAACCACGGCGTGCCTTCGTCCGTCATGATGGCAGCGTTTCGCGGTATAATTCGAAAAGCGGGTTCAATGCTTTTCTGCGTTTGGTCGCGAATGCTCGTGAGCAAGACCGGCCCGTTCTTGATTGCGATCGTATGCGAAAGGGTCCCGATTTGGAGCTTACCGCGTTTCTCCGCGACATTATCGCTGAGATAGATTGACGCCGTTTGTCCGGTATGCTTCCAGCGGGCTCGCCCGCCGTTCGAACGCTGAGTTGCGGAGAAGAGGGCGAGGGTGTCGCTATGAACGACCGGTTGATTGGCTACGATTTCAGAAATGTCCCGATTCTCCGGTAATTTAAGCGTTTCAAAGGCGTTTTCCAAATCTTGTTGAATCAGCGCTCGAACGCCGGGCAGCAAGTCCGTGAGGAATAATTGCAGCCGACGTTTGAGAACGTATGAGGTTTGATTCGAAACGCCGAGCCTTCGCCGGATCTGGGCGGCTGAAATCATCTGAGGAAATGCCTGCACTGCTTCGCAGAGCAGGTAACTGAACGTCCAAAGCGGAAGCTTGTAATGATCGAGCGGAGTATTGGCCGTTCGCGAAGCCTGCGCTGAACAGGATTCGCAGCGCACAGCCGTTTCGCGTCCACCGACCTCGCCGCGCATTTCGGTTTTGCAAGCCGAGCAAAATTTCGGATACGCCTTCGCGAGCAGGTCGTGCGAAAGGCGCGTGAAGAAATCGATGTTGAGCTGAGGAAAACGGCGGTTGAATTTGCTCTTCGCTGTGAACGCGGCGCGGCTTTGCGAATGTGGCCTGCTCCTGGGGGGCGTTTTTGGGGCGTGCGTGCGATACTTGCGGCGGGGATTCCCGAGAACCTCGTGAATTAAAAGCGACTTCCCCGATTCGCGCGGGGCGACGCCGGCCGGCAGGCCGGCGCAAGCCCGGCCGCGATTCTTTCGCGCGCGCGACTCGCGGCTTTGTGTGGAATATGGACGGGAGATCTAAAACAATCTATCGTCTACATTCGCCACAAACCGACTTTTTGATAAAGAAAGTAAAGTATCGAAGCCAACGGCGCGAATGGTCTTCAGTGCTGAGTACTCATTCAAATAGAGTTGCGAAAACTCGGGGCGAAAGTATCCATACGCCGCCAAGAAAGACATTTTAACCATGCGCTGGTTGCCTTCGGCCACCTGGTTATGAACGCCGTTCTTGCTCCAACGGTTGCGCGCCCACTTCGAGCGCTTCTTATCTTTCGCGCGTGCGCTGTGGTTAATTGCTCTGTGATTGGGGTAATACCGGGAGAGCCACGGTGTTCCTTCGTCTGACATGATTGCGGTTTCGCGAGGAAGGAATTTCAAGGCGGGTTCAATACTTCGCTGCGTTTGATCGCGAATGCTGGTGAGGAGAAGGGGGCCTCCCTTTGTGACCACAGTGTGCGCGAGCGTTCCAATTTGCAGTTTGCCGCGTTGCTCTGCGACTTTGTCGCTAAGATAGATCGAGGCAGTCTGTCCAGTGTGCCGCCAGCGAGCGCGTCCGCCGTTGCTGCGCTGCGTCGCTGAGAACAAAGCGAGCGTGTCCGTATGCACCACGGGCTTGTTTGCGACGATGGCTGAAATGTCCCTGATTTCCGTGAGTTTTAGCCCCGAAAACGCTTCGGCCGTCTCTTTTGCCAATAGCTCACGAATCGCCGGAACGAGATCCGAGAGGAACAGCTGCAATCTACGTTTGAGTAACAGCGAGGTTGAATGCGAAACGCCGAGTCGCCGCCGAATCTGTGCGGCTGAAATCATCTGTGGGAACGTCTGAAGCGCTTCAGACAGTATGTATCCAAATGTCCAAAGCGGCAGTTTCAGATGATGCAGCGGAGTATACGCCGTCCGTGACGCCTGAAAGTGACATTCTTTGCAGCGGACAGCATTTTCGCGCCCGGCGACTTCGCCGGACATTTCAGTCTTGCAGTGCGGACAGGATTTGGGATACGCGCGCCGGAGGACCTGGCGGGTGTATTCTGTATAGTGTTCGGTGTTGATGCCCGGCAAACGCGTGGCGAACTGCGCTTTCGCATGAGATTCTTGGGGGGGGGGGCGGAGGAGAAGGCGCTCGCGAATGCAACGGCCGGCGCCGCAAGGTTCCGTTTTGAAAATCGGCCGATCGCCACGAATCGCGCGATCCCGCGCCGGACCGGCCTTGATTTTTTCGCGCGCGGGACTCGCGGCTTTGTGTGGAATGTGGACGGGAGATCTAAAACAATCTATCGTCTACATTCGCCACAATTGGGTGTTTCGATAAAGAAAGCAAAGTATCGAAGCCAACGGCGCGAATGGATTTCAACGCGGAGTATTCATTTAGGTAAAGCTGGGAGTATTCGGGCCGAAAGTAACCATAGGCGGCGAGGAATGACATCTTTATCATTCGCTGATTGCCTTCGGCTACCTGATTGTGAACGCCGTTCTTGCTCCAACGGTTGCGTGCCCACTTAGAGCGCTTTTTGTCTTTCGCACGGGCACTGTGGTTGATTGCCCTGTGGTTCGGATAATATCTTGAGAGCCAGGGCGTGCCTTCGTCCGACATGATCGCGGTTTCGCGGGGAAGAAATTTCAACGCTGGATGAATGCTTCGCTGGGTTTGATCGCGAATACTCGTGAGGAGCAGGGGGCCGTCTTTCGTGGCGACGGTATGAGCGAGCGTGCCAATTTGCAGCTTGCCGCGCTGCTCTGCGACTTTATCACTGAGATAGATCGACGCGGTTTGCCCGGTGTGCCGCCAGCGTGAGCGTCCGCCGTTGCTGCGCTGCGTCGCTGAGAAGAGGGCGAGTGTGTCCGTGTGAATTACAGGCTTGTTCGCAACGAGCTTGGAAATGTCTTTATTTTCAGGCAGTTTTAGCCCCGAAAAGGCTTCGGCGGCTTCCTTCGCCAGTAGATCGCGAATGGCCGGGACGAGATCCGAAAGGAAGAGTTGAAGCCGTCGTTTTAGCAATAGCGAAGTTGAATGCGAAACACCGAGCCGCCGCCGAATCTGTGCGGCCGAAATCATCTGTGGGAACGTCTGGAGCGCTTCAGACAGAATATAACCGAAAGTCCAAAGCGGAAGCTTCAGATGGTGCAAGGGAGTATACGCCGTCCGCGACGCCTGAAAGTGACATTCGGTACACCGGATAGCATTTTCGCGTCCAGCGACGTTGCCGAGCATTTCGGTATCGCAGCGCGGGCAGAATTTGGGATACGCGCGGCGCAGCAGCCGGCGCGTATACTGGGAAAAGTGTTCGAGGTTGAGCCCGGCAAATCGCGTGTTGAATTGCGCTTTCGCGACGGATTTCGGGGAGGGGGGCGAAGGGGTGGACGCGCCCGAATGCAACGGCCGGCGCCGCAAGATTCCGTTTTGAATTTCGGCCGAACTCCGCGAATCGTGGGATCCCGCGCGCACCCCGCCACGATTTTTTCGCGCGCGCGACTCGCGGCTTTGTGTGGAATGTGGACGGGAGATATGCACCGATTTTCGAGCAGTTGCGGCCATGAACAAGGGGTGGATTTGTACGGGGAAGGCGTCCAGACAATTTTTGATCTGTGGCTACAAATGCGAGAAGGATGTAGCTACAAACAGAATACAGGCCATCGGTTAGATGTTCATCGGGAAATGAAAATGGGAAATGAAAATGGGAAATGAAAATGGGAAATGAAAATGGGAAATGAAAATGGGAAATGAAAATGGGAAATGAAAATGGGAAATGAAAATGGGAAATGAAAATGGGAAATGAAAATGGGAAATGAAAATGGGAAATGAAAATGGGAAATGAAAATGGGAAATGAAAATGGGAAATGAAAATGGGAAATGAAAATGGGAAATGAAAATGGGAAATGAAAATGGGAAATCCGGCAAACATCATCTGGTACGGCATTAGACAAAACAAAACCCCGGACGATTTCCGCCCGGGGTTCCACAGATTCGCTGCGAAATAATCTAAACCGCTTCCCGAAATTCGGCTGTCGCCTCCAAATACCCCAACTCTCGCAGATTCTCATCCCAGGCATTCGCACGAAAGCGCAGCGTTCGCATTTCATCCATATTCACCAGATACAACGAGCGATCGTCGTTCACCGGATGCTCAGAATATACGTAACGAGTTTCGCCGGTTAGTTCACAGTGCCAGACCACAGCCCGCCAAAAGGAGCCGTCCAGATTCGTTTCGAACGACATCTCAAAGACGCGCGAGATCTCGCCGTCTATTTCTTCAATTCGCATAACGCGCAGATAGTCCACAGCACCCACGCCGGTTTTTCCCAGATATTGGATTACCAGCGGCGGATGTTCGCCGTTTTCAACTTTGATTGGTTTTCTTTTGAGCCGCGCGAATCCGCCCGACTTTGCGATGATTTGCTGCACCGTTTCCATGTTTCTTCCTCCGTGGTTTTGGTTGGTTTAATTCTCCAAGTTCTTTTAGATCCGTTTCGCCGTTCGGCTTCCGGCGGTCCGGCACTGGCGGGCAGGCATTCGTCCCCAGATCGCGCGCGATTAATTCGCGCAGATAGTCCGAGACATTGCCGTGTTTCGCTTTGATCTGCTCCAGATCATGCACGCGAATGCTGAAGCGGAAGAACTGCCGCCGCTCCTCCGGGGGCGTGCAGTTCGCGCAGTGGCTGCGGGGTGGACGCGAATAATCCGCCGGGCGAATGCAGCGCGGACAAGGTGCCCTGTTCATGACCGCGCTCCTTGCAGACCGGCCAACCAGGCCAACAGCTCCCGGGGATTGCTCAGCGCTTTCGCGCCCTGCGATTCCACCAGGTGCCGGCAGCCAGACGAGCCAGGGCCCCGGGCGGGCAGATAACACGCCAGAGGGACGTTCTGTTCTAACGCGAAACGCGCGGTGTGCATGCTGCCGCCGGCAATGTCCGCAGCGCAGACGACGACGGCCTGCGAAAGCGACACCAACACGCCATTGCGAGCGATGAAACGATGCGAAGGACGCTGTGGGCTGCTAACTGATGATCACCGCTTGCGAAACGGGCAGCGGATGGGCCTGAGGAAGCCCCACCCGGTCCACGCCGCAGGGCAGCACAGCAAAGGTGCGACCCTCAACCGCCAGGCAGCCACGATGCGCGGCCACGTCACAGCCGGACGCGAGGCCGCTGCCAACGACCCAGCCAGCGCGGGCCGCGTGGGCGGCGAAGGCAAAGGCCACCGGCGGACCGGTGCGCGAAACACGCGACCCCACCACCGCCAGGCGCGGGGCAGAGCCCAGAGGAACGCCCCGGCAAAACAGCGGAGGCGCAGACGACGCAGGAACAACAGGATTCAACCTGCCGCCAGCCTAACACCCGGAGGCGGGCAATTCAAACCAGAAAATGAAAACTTAACGGCGGGTGAGGGGGTATTTTTCGGCGCGGAAAGACCGGAGGTGATTCTCGTAGAATTCTTGGCGGACGTTTACACAGAATATCTGACACTTCCTGAGTCTCCCGTTTTTCAGTATCGAACTCGGTAGACTGAAAATAGTTTAGCCTTAGATTTTATAGAGTCATGAATTCTGTTTCCACATCGCATGAGTTTAAAATACTTTTTTTGTTGCAAATTCTTTATCTCAGGTCTCACCTTTCCCTTGTGACGGCACTCTACTTCTGGACCGCGTTTGCTTATTCGCTGAAAAAATTTTTCCTGCCCGGACCCGGGCTGCTTGCACTTTGCGTATTCGCCGCGCCGTCCGTTCTGCAGGGCGCAGACGACGAAATTAAATGGTGGTGTTATCGTCATAAAGTGGCCGGGCATCTGAGGCTCCGTTGCTATGAGCCGATCACCCGTCCCGGAGAGCCGATCGTGATCCAGTGTTATGACAAACGCCTGAATAAATACACCGCCTTCACGCCAACCTCGAGCTGGGAGCGAATCGATTCTAGCAAACCGATTTGTCGGGCACCTTCGATCGGTCTTCCAGACATTCCCCGGGGAGAATGACATGGCGGAAAACTCCCCGAGTGATAAACGCATTCTCGAACTGATTTCCAGCGCCCTTTCAACAGTCGCGCTGATTGCGGCGCTGCTGTACCTGGCGGGCTGGTCTTTCGCCTATCAATTCTTCACTCTGTTTCACGTGGGCCTGCTTGAACTCGCCCTTCCGCGGGAATATCTCTTCGTGTACGGCGGCTGGGTCATGCAGGACCGATTTCCAATCTTGTTGCTGGCCCTGCTGGCACCGTACGTGATTCTTTATCTGGGCTTGCAATTTAACCAGCGATGGAATCCGGACGCGCCGGCCTCGAATCGGCGGGCTTTGCTTTTCTTGGGCCTTACGCCCTTCGTTATCCTCTGGGCTTTCCTGGTCACTTACTGGTTGGGAGCCGACGTGGCGCTCCAGCGCTTCGAAGAGCATCGCCAGGCTCGCTTCGCCAGCCTGTTTTCCACGGAAATCATCCTCAAAGCGAGCGTCCAGAACACTTATGCTGATCAACTGGCTCGGGGTTGCTATAAACGCGTCATTCAAAACGACGAACACATCTATCTGCTCTACGCCCTCGATACGACGGTCGACGCGGTGGCCCTGCTCGTTCTGCCCGTCGAGGATATCCAGTACATGCGCATTCTCCCCTATTCTCAATACTGTGATTGATACCGATTTGATTCTCGTTTCGACGCGCAACGCTGCGTTCATGTCAGCGTTCGCGCTCTTTTCGCTGCTACTCGGGTCGCTGGCGTTTCCCGGCGATGCGCCGGCCCAATCGCACCAAGAGCAGTTAGAATGGTCCCGCCTCAACGCCCGGGCCATGCAACTCTATCGCGTGGACCGCTACGACGAAGCACTGGTTCTGTCACGGCAGGCCCTGCGTATGGCCGAGCGAATATTTCCGCGCAACCATCGCAGCCACCTGGACAGCATGAGCAACCTGGCGCTGGTCTATCGCGAAATGGGCGATTACGATCAGGCCGAAACGCTCTTCGTCCGCACGTATCGCATCCGAAAAAGAATCCACGGCGTGCTGGATCCAGGTACAGTCTTGGCCCAGATCCATCTGGCGAGCAACTACCTGCGCCAGAATCGTTTTCGGCAGGCCGAGACCAATTTCCTCGAAGCCATCCGCAACGCAGAACGGGCCTTCCCGCCGACCGACCGGGTCAACGTAATAGTTCGCAACGACCTCGCCGTCCTGTACACCCACCAGGGACGCTTCGTTGAAACGGAAAAACTGCTGGAAGAAGTCCGAAAGATCCAGCGCGCGACCCTGCGCCCGGATCATCCGGAATACCTGGTCACCCAGAACAACCTCGGTAATCTCTACGTGGAACAGGGGCGCTATAGGGAGGCGGAAAACCTGCTGCGTCAAACCCTCCAGCAGCGCCTGCGCGTCCACGGTCCCGAACACGAGTATACCCTCAATACCATGAACAATCTCGGGGTGCTCTATGAAAAAAAGGGACGCTATGATGAAGCCGAACGGCTGGCTCAGACGGTATTAGCGGTGCGGCGCAAGCGCGGTTATCCAGGAGTCATGGTAGCGCTCAACAACCTGGCCGTCGTGTACGAATCACAGGGTCTCTACGGAAAGGCGGAAGAGGTCTACACCACGGCCCTGCGCAACGCCGAGCGGACCCTGCGCAACGATCATCCCCGGCGGCTTTCGATCATGAACAACCTCGCCCTCTTGTACACGACCATGGGTGATTTTGCGCTCTCCGAGAAACTATTACAGGTGGCGTATCGTCTCAGGAAGTCGACTCTGGGTGAAGAAAACCCCGATACGATCCAGAGCCTGTTCAACCTCGGCGGAGTCTACCACGACCGGGGCGAATTCGCCCGGGCCGAACCGATCTATAAACGAGCGATCGCCGCCAGCACCCGCCAGCACGGCGAGGACCATCCCAATACGATCCTCTACATGAACGGGCTAGCGGTCTTGTACGCCGATCAACGACGCGATCGCGAATCCCGGGACCTGCTCGAACGAGCTCTTGCTCTCGGTCGCAAAGACGATACATTCCCGGACGCCCAGACCCAGATGATCATGAACAATCTCGCGGGGCGCTGCGCAGACCTCGGCTGCTATAATCGGGCCCGGAAACTGTACGCCGAACTGCTCGAACTGCGTACCCGCACCTTGGGCCCGCGCCACCCAGACACCCTACTCACGCTCAACAACGAGGCCCATCTTTTTGGCGAACGCGGCCAGCACCACAAGGCCGCCGAGCAATACGCCAGCGTCCTAAAAAATTACCGGGAGACTCTCGGACCCGAGCATCCAAGCACCCTGACGGCCATGAACAACCTGGCGGTCCAGTACGATATTCTGGGCAGATTCGAGGAGTCCGAAAAGTTATTCCTCCAGGTCCTGCGTGCACAACGCAAGCTCCTGCGACCGACCCATCCCCGGGTATTTCTGACCCGACTTAACCTGGCGATCCTGCGCATCCGCTGCGGGCGGGTCGCGGTGGGGATCGCCGATCTGGAAAGCATCCGCGCAGCGATGGCCGGGCACGCGGCGATCGAAACCAAGAGCCAGGCCAAGGAACGCGTCCAGCGCTCGTACCTGACCGATACCTTCAAGATCTATAAGGATATCGTCCTGACTCTGGCGAAGAAGCATCCCTCCCGGGCGGCGGATCGTCTGGCAGCGCTGACGGTCCTGCGTACCCGGCAACTGCAACTGGAAGAAGAAGCCTTCTTCGAAGGAACCGTACGCAAGCTCGCCGCGCGCGACGCGAACATCCACGAATCCCTTGAACGCCGCAACGGATTGCTGGCGCGCTACGCGACTCTCTCGCTTCGATCCGATCCCAACGAAGAGCGACAAATTCTGGTCACCCTCGATCGTCTCGAACGAACCAACGCCGATTTGCGCCAGCGGGTACGGCAATCCGGAGGCAGTCGCGTGGGATTGTCCGCCGTCGAAAAGATCAGCCCCGACGCCATCGGCCGGAGCCTGCCCCGGGACGCGCTACTCATAGAATTCCAGATCTTCATTCCCTTCGATTTCGACGTCGGCGATCCTGGCCGCAAGGGCAATGAGCACATAGCCGCCTTGGTCTGGAAGCGCGGCCAGAGCGAGCCCGGCATTTACCATCTAGGCCCGGTCAACGTGCAGCGGCCCCGAATCGATCGTCTGGGAAAGAAAGGCGCCGCAGCCGAAACCGCGGCCCGCGAGATCTACCGCGATCTATTCGCGCCGATGGCCGGAGCGCTGGCAGCGGCCCGAACGGTGTACATCGCCCCGGACCGGGATCTGACCAGAATTCCCTTCGACCGCCTGCGCCTGCCGGACGGGCGTTACTGGATCGAGGAGCGGGAAATTCGCATCCTCCAGACCGCCCGGGAAATTCTGGTAGAGTCCGCGACGCCCCGGTCCGACGCGGAGGTGATCATCGTCGGGGATGTCGACTATTCGAAATTCACGGCGGGCCAGCCGGGCCTGTCTCACGAGCAATGCACCCAACGAAGACGCGGATCCGGTCAAGCGGGTACCGCTCGGTGCTGGAAGCAGTTGCGCTGGAGCCGCGAAGAAGCCGGTCGGATCCAGAGCCGCTACAAAGATCTCGCGGGCCCGGGAACGGCCCGCTGGATCTACGGCATCCAGGCCAGCGAAGCCTACTTCGCGCGCCTGCAACGCCCGCGGATCTTGCATTTCTCGACGCATGCTTTCTTCCGTGCAGAAAACCAGGAGCAATTGATCGGCCGCGAACGGCCGCTGGCCCTGTCGGGACTGGCCATCTCGGGCGCGAACCGCGGCCTGGTCGGCGAAACCGGTCCGGACGGCAGCGACGGCATCCTGACCGGTCTGGAAGTGGTCGGCCTCGATCTGCGTGGCACCGAACTGGTGGTGCTGTCCGCCTGCGATACGGCCAGCGGCGTGGTCGACGTAACCGAAGGCATCTACGGACTTTCGCGGGCTTTTCGCATCGCCGGCGCGCGCTCGGTCCTGATCACCCTCCAGGATGTCGGCGATCGCACGACGATGGAATTCATGCTGCGTTTCTACCGCCTGTGGCTGGAAAATCCGGACCAGGGTTTCGCCGGCGCCCTGCGCGCGACCAAACTGTCTTATATCGCGAGCGATGTCCCGAACCAGCGGGACCCGCGGGTCTGGTCCGCTTTCGTCTTGAGCGGTAAATAAGCGACGGCTGCGTTCCCATCATCCCCAAACGAGAAAGACTGCCCAACCGGACGTGTGTACTCTAAAAAATCATCGAATTAGCGGGGTCTCTCAAACCCTCACCCGCCATTAAGTTTTCATTTTCTGGTTTGAGTTGCCCGCCTCCAGCTGTTCGTCCGGCGGCATGTTGAATCCTGTTGTTCCTGCGTCGTCTGCGCCTCCGCTGTTTTGCCGGGGCGTTCCTCTGTGCTCTGCCCCGCGCCTCGCGGTGGTGGGGTCGCGTGTTTCGCGCACTGGTCCGCCGGTGGCCTTTGCCTTCGCCGCCCACGCGGCCCGCGCTGGCTGGGTCGTCGGCAGCGGCCTCGCGTCCGGCTGTGACGTGGCCGCGCATCGTGGCTGCCTGGCGGTTGAGGGTCGCACCTTTGCTGTGCTGCCCTGCGGCGTGGACCGGGTGGGGCCGGCCCCGTCGCATTCGCTGGCGCAAAAAATCGCAAGGGCAGGGTGTCTAATCAGTTCGTATCCAGACGGCACGCCTCCCGCAAAGCATCGTTTCATCGCTCGCAATGGCGTGCTGGTATCGCTTTCGCAGGCCGTCGTCGTCTGCGCCGCGGACATCACCGGCGGCAGTATGCACACCGCTCGCTTCGCGTTAGAACAGAACGTCCCACTGGCCTGTTACCTTCCCGCCCGTGGCCCTGGCTCGTCTGGCTGCCGGCACCTGGTGGAATCGCAGGGCGCGAAAGCGCTGAGCAATCCCCGGGAGCTGTTGGCCTGGTTGGCCGGTCTGCAAGGAGCGCGGTCATGAACAGGGCACCTTGTCCGCGCTGCATTCGCCCGGCGGATTATTCGCGTCCACCCCGCAGCCACTGCGCGAACTGCACGCCCCCGGAGGAGCGGCGGCAGTTCTTCCGCTTCAGCATTCGCGTGCATGATCTGGAGCAGATCAAAGCGAAACACGGCAATGTCTCGGACTATCTGCGCGAATTAATCGCGCGCGATCTGGGGACGAATGCCTGCCCGCCAGTGCCGGACCGCCGGAAGCCGAACGGCGAAACGGATCTAAAAGAACTTGGAGAATTAAACCAACCAAAACCACGGAGGAAGAAACATGGAAACGGTGCAGCAAATCATCGCAAAGTCGGGCGGATTCGCGCGGCTCAAAAGAAAACCAATCAAAGTTGAAAACGGCGAACATCCGCCGCTGGTAATCCAATATCTGGGAAAAACCGGCGTGGGTGCTGTGGACTATCTGCGCGTTATGCGAATTGAAGAAATAGACGGCGAGATCTCGCGCGTCTTTGAGATGTCGTTCGAAACGAATCTGGACGGCTCCTTTTGGCGGGCTGTGGTCTGGCACTGTGAACTAACCGGCGAAACTCGTTACGTATATTCTGAGCATCCGGTGAACGACGATCGCTCGTTGTATCTGGTGAATATGGATGAAATGCGAACGCTGCGCTTTCGTGCGAATGCCTGGGATGAGAATCTGCGAGAGTTGGGGTATTTGGAGGCGACAGCCGAATTTCGGGAAGCGGTTTAGATTATTTCGCAGCGAATCTGTGGAACCCCGGGCGGAAATCGTCCGGGGTTTTGTTTTGTCTAATGCCGTACCAGATGATGTTTGCCGGATTTCCCATTTTCATTTCCCGATGAACATCTAACCGATGGCCTGTATTCTGTTTGTAGCTACATCCTTCTCGCATTTGGCGGGCTGGCCGGCCCCGCGGCCTGTTTGAGACCCGGAGCTGCCCAGTTTGTCCCCCGGCTGCAGTACTAACCACATGTTCAGTACTTCTAAGGTGCCGCCGCGATCCCTCGGCCGGGCAGGGGCGCCACGGAGATCCCGAAAAGCCCTATTTCGGCCCGCCGGAGCCGCCCATCCCGCCAAAAGCTCCGCATTTGTAGCCACAGATCAAAAATTGTCTGGACGCCTTCCCCGTACAAATCCACCCCTTGTTCATGGCCGCAACTGCTCGAAAATCGGTGCATATCTCCCGTCCACATTCCACACAAAGCCGCGAGTCGCGCGCGCGAAAAAATCGTGGCGGGGTGCGCGCGGGATCCCACGATTCGCGGAGTTCGGCCGAAATTCAAAACGGAATCTTGCGGCGCCGGCCGTTGCATTCGGGCGCGTCCACCCCTTCGCCCCCCTCCCCGAAATCCGTCGCGAAAGCGCAATTCAACACGCGATTTGCCGGGCTCAACCTCGAACACTTTTCCCAGTATACGCGCCGGTTGCTGCGCCGCGCGTATCCCCAATTCTGCCCGCGCTGCGATACCGAAATGCTCGGCAACGTCGCTGGACAATCAGTTCAGCGTTCAGAAATTCTAGCCGCCTAATTTTCAGGGATCATACATGAGATTACCACTTACCGAATTAAAAACCTTAATTGAAGATCTGCGTCCTACGGAAGATCTGATTGAACCTGGCGAGGCAGGCGTTCCCGAGAGCTTGACCATCGATCGAGTTCTCCGCGCGCTTGGTATTATCATTGGAGTGAAGGGGACTTCCCGGATCCGCATTGCGGAATTTGATGTCGAGAAGAAACAGCAGGAGCTTGAACGATTCGAGGGAGCTATAGAGAAAATCATATCAGAACTGGATTCAGCCGAGAACGGAACTTTGTCGCGGCAACAGGTCGTTGCTATTCTGGCTGGTTTTTCTTTAAGCGATGAATCCTATTACCATATACTGGGTATAATGTCCTTGCTCGGACTGGCAACCAGCGCCGGGAGAAGTCGAACGGGCGGGTTTCAGAAATCCCATCAGGAACAAGATGACGGAGAACTGGAAAAAGCCGAAAAAATCATCGGTGAAGCTCCTCCGAAGAGTAAATCTGAGAAAGAAAATGAACATGAGGAAGTGCTCTATCCTGCGGCTGCAGATTTTCTGAGTCAGTTGAATTACCAGGCAATAATTCTCGGGAGAAAAAGAAGGCTGGCTGGTGAGTGGAATACCCCAGATATTGCCGGGTACCGTGTTCGGACCTTCCATTTATGTGGAGTACCGGACATCCAAACTGTTACAATCGAAGTCAAGTGGTCAATATCAAAACAGGCTATCGCTGAAGCAACGTCACATCAACGGTTTGCACATTATTCTTATTTGCTTGTTCGGCAGGATATTAATTCTATTTCAGTGGATCTCCGTGAAGATTTGATTACGCAGGGTCTCGGGCTGATCGCTTTGATTAACAAAGAATACGCGATCATTATTCCCCCGAAATATACTGGTGCTGATCTTGAGTCGGTCGATGATTTTTTAAATGCTGTTCTGAGTGAGGAGGAACGAAAAGGGATTCACGATGAAATGGCCAACCACATCGTCGATCGATACTTCAAAAACAAAACCTTTTCAATTACATCTTAGATATTGACAATCAATACTCGATACTCCCAGCAGAGCCTGCGAAGAAAGGGCTAGAAAAGTCCTCATTCTCAATCAGAGGCTGGTGTATCGGCATTCCGGCCGGATCAAAATTGCTCCGCTGCACCCAATTTTGCGTTTTTGATCCTCATTCTTAGTTATTCCTAAGGGTTTGTACACTATGCCTCATGTTTTGCCCAGCAGATTCCAAGAGATGCACGACATTGGATTCTTTTTTCATGACGCAATGCTATCTTCAATTATCCAATTTGAAGAATTCGGTCTCTTCGAAACAAATTTACAGTTCGACGATGACGACGTTTCAGATAAATTCGGCGAAGTCCCTTTAGAGAATATCTTGGATTTTCTAGAGGAGCACGGACAGAGAGAAGACTCAAAAAAAATTGTGGTTCGGTCCGTCGTGCGGCATTTAGTTTCGGACTTTTTGCATTTTATTTATGAATCATTAGACGCCTCGATGCGTGGCAAGCTGACAGTAGCATTCGCTCTGCTGCGAAAACCACTTAAGGAGAATCTCTTCTATTTGGAAATGATACTTTCCGATGAGGATGGTTTTTTTCGCCGGTTCGCTTCCAATGATCCAGCGCAATTGAATATCTCGGATGCTCGGCATTTTCCGCCGGAATTTCGGGTTGGTACTGTTGCCAGAGCAGTAGAGAAGATTGAGTATTCTTCGGTAGTGGACTCTGATTTTATCTATATGATGCGCTTCGATAAGCAGTCTCAGTTTTCTCTTGAGCCTGTGTGGCAACACGCGAATCATCTTATTACCACATATAGAAGTCTCGCAACGGCGCCTCGGAACTTTAACTTTATTTTTTCGCAAGAAGAGGAGATTGAAAGCCAGTGGGAGCATTACTATCGAACGGTACCCCTCCTTTTATTCTATGCCTTTTCAGTAGTGGATGCCGTATGCGCCGGATTTGCTGAAAAAGCTCCCGAAGTCCCGGATTACTTGCCTCTTAAAGTGTATGCTGCCTACGTCATATGGTGGCTGCAGTCTGACTGGTTTGATATTTATGAAATTGATCGTACTGAACAGGAAAAATTTCTTTGTTCTATTGCCGTGCCCTGCGGTGAGTGCCGCGAGGATATAATCGTTACGCTAGATCGCTTTTACAGTATTTACCTTCGTGATGAAATCGAGTGTTCAAATTGCGCTCTTCGCGTAAATCTTTTGGATGATGTCGATCAAGAATAAGGTGAGCTTGCGTATGGTCAATTATCCTTTATCGAAAAGATAGGTCCTTCGTCAAGAATGAAGACAAAATCTGAAATATTGTTCTCTGAGTATTGTGCGCGACATGGGTATAGTATCGAAGAAATAGCTGTCGGCTCGCGAAAGACGCCTGATTTCAGGGTCTCGAAAAACGATTCTTCTTGCATCGTAGAGGTAAAGGAGATGCAGCCGAATCGTGCTGATCGGAAATTTGGGGCGGATCTTGAGTTGCTTGGATATGCTGAATTCGGAGAGGTCCCTGGTAAACGAATACGCGGTATACTTCGGTCGGCCGCGAAACAGTTGCAGGCCTTCAAAGATAAGAATCTTCCCTTGATTATTCTATTGTACGATAATATTCGGTATAATGAGGGCTTGGTGCATGCGCCGACATATGTCTTCGATCACTTGGGATTCGCAATGTACGGGGACGGACAAGTCAATATTGAAATGCATGCGGATGAAATCAAGGGTTCAACAGAGGTTCGTGGTGGGAATCGTCGGTTCACATCTTTGCGATCGACGTACATAAGTGCAGTGTCTGTTCTTTACGATTTTTCTGGGCCGACAAGGATGCTTACCTTTCATAACTACTTTGCTCGTGTGAAGTGCCCGCTTGGTCTCTTTTCTGAAGGAAGTTCGGCACATTATGTTTGTGAAGATGATCCCCTATTGGGTCTGCCTGGATGGGTTGAGGTGTGAATTTCTTGGTGCGAAAAAAGCTGTCTCGGATAATGCAGCGATGCGAAATTTATATGATATTCTCTAATGGGCTTCCTCTGATTGTAAGTCGTTGCAGCCTGAGTTCAGATGAAGAGAGGCCAATCCTTGTGAATGATTTGGGACGTTATCTCTTGGAAAATCTATTCGGAAAAAACGATGCTCATCCAATCAGCTTTGAATTTGGTGTCACTGCTCTTCCTTTGCTCGGAAAGCATCTGTATGAGAGATTCTCGAATCAGGCCTCTCGTTTCTTCATAGAATTCCCACATCATCATTCTGTTTCCATCTTTTTTTATCGGTAACTTGAGGTTTTTGATTTCGGTGCCATGAACTATTTTGCTGCGAACCTCATAGGCTTTCTTCATTTTTGTGAAGATTTCTCTTTGTTTGGAACGATCTGTAGGTGAAAGGAAATGGGCCGCCCTGTGGGAGAGGCGGTAGCTGAGCTCTGCATCACTATCGGTGAGAAAAATTGCTTCTGCTGCAATTAGTAGGTCCACCATTGAGTCTTCGATATTAGGGCGGAGATCAGATAATGAATATCGCCTTAGGGCTAATTTCAGATTCCCGGGAATTCTGTTTCTCGCGGAGTACAGGTCTTTCCAGAAAGTTCTGAAAGCTTCCATCTCATTTCCTGTAAGTCTATAACTACTGCGCAGTCCAGGACGAAAATGTCCTAACGAGAAAGCTGTTCCAGAGGAAAAAAATCCGGACGATCGCCGTACAGTTGTTACTGGATGCAGTGTTCCGTATTTGAATAGTTGAAGGAATGCGATAGTTTGTGGAACTATTTCTAAATCCGATTCGCCTGTAGCGTTTGAGTTCTCTCCAAATGTTTTTCGCGATTTCCACCTGCGGAAAATGGCGTAAGGGAACGGTAAATCTGCCCGGTCTGCATTTACAGAATGGCCAAGTGGGATTCCTTGGTTTAATAAATAGGAAATATCCTTTTTTGAAAGTTTCTCAATGGAGAGGTCATCGTCTAACTCTATGCGAGGGATGTCGGATTGGAATCCAAAGAGCGGCGTAATTTCTTCCACGTTTACCCACGCAGAGGAAAATTCTTCATGCAGATCTATTATTATCGTGTTCAATTTGGCTTGGTCAAGAAACGGTCTGTCTGTGTCGTCAAACATTTGTTTCGTTGCGTAATATACTACATCCCTAAAAGTGATTTTCCGACGTGAAGAATTTGCGCCTACAGTATTGTTTAGGTGGGGGCCATAAATTGAATCGGACTCGAATAGAGTCTTGCATCGTAGATACTTTTCAGATTTTGAGATGAGCGGTTCCGCAGTTTGGAATAATTCTGGAAAAAAGAGATTCTGATATGAGTGTCTATAATAAACTCGTTCTTTTTGGTCCGGACGCCACTCATGCTCAACTATGATTGGTACGCCATTCTCAGCTATGATGCTCAACAATTTGGACGTGGTTTCTTCGACCAATTCGGCCAAGGCGGATTGTGGTGTGAAAACAGACACTGTGTGAGTAGTAAACAGGCGAGCGGTTTACCTTGGCAAACGAATAATGTCATTTAGCCAGCAGGTAATATGTTTAGGTTCTTTCCAAGAGTAGTTATCGCTAAGCCCTTTCAGGTACAGAATTTCGTCTGAGTCGAAAGAACAACGCGTTCCGAATTATCGCAGTCCAATCCGCCTTCCGCGAGCCTCCGCGCCGCTGCGATGTCTTCCGATAGAATCTCATCTTTTGCCGCTGCCGCGTCACCACCCGATCCCAACGTGAATCCCGGGGCCGCCAGACCGACGTCACCCGCCTGTGAAACCGATCCAGAATCCGGTATTCCGCGTCCGCCCATGCGGCGGCACGGTCAATTTTTCGGGCCAGCTTGCGCCGTTGCCGAGAAATCACAAAATCCCACGGTTCCGGTGCCCGCGATTCGCGAAAAACGTTTCGGTGCCGGAATCGCAGCTTATTCAGTGCAGCGGCGCAGGCATAAGACCATGTCCGCGCCGCGCGGTTATAATGTTTCCGCTCCGGTGAATTGACAAGGAATTTCCGCTGGCGACCGACATAGCGAGACATCGAGGCGTCGGCCGCCCATTGAGGGAAATTATTTTCGCACGCGTCGTAGCGAGTAGCCATATTCTTTTCCCCGGTACTGAATGATCTCGGCGGCGAGCTGAACAATCGCTTCTTCTTTTACGTGTCGCGCCGTATAGGCGAGGTCGCGAACAATGATATAGTGATTGTCGATCTCAGTTCGCCCGCGCTCCCGGAAAGGTTCGCGAAGTTCAACTTCCGTGTTGTCCGGCGTGAGGTCTCGGCCGGTGAGGGCGCATTTGTATTCCTGCTCCTTCATCATTTCCCAAAAATTCGCCGCAAAAAATTTTATCGGTTCTTTCTTCGCGGCTTTCTTTTTACTGACCTTCATCGTCTCATCTCCTCAATATATTTTGCACGTTGTTTTCTGTTCATGCCGTGTTTGTTGGTTCTCAGGGGCCTGCTCGGTTCGCGGGAAATCGCAGCCCCGGCCTCGCCCTGGTCCTGATTGCGGAATTCTTCGAGATCCCAGGAGTACAGAAAGGCGGGTAGCTCCGTGACAAGTCGCCGCGCGAAGATTCGCTTTCGCCTCTCGGTGTGATCGGTCTGGATTTCGCGCGCTTCGATCAAGCCGAGTGCCGCCCATTTGCGTAGGATACGCAGGACCAGTCGGTGAGGCTGACCGATCTGCTCTGCGATTTGGTAGGAAAGTCGATCGTCGAAGCGTTTGAGTCGCGCCCATATTGCGAGCGCCGCCGCGTTATATTTCTTTTCGTTCTGTTTGCGGTATGGCGGCAGGCTGACAAAGCTCGTAAGGTAGTCGAGGTGAGCCTGTTTCGCCTGAAAGTGCTCCGGTAGTTCGAGCATTTCGCGTAGCTTTCCGCGAATCCGACGTCGAGAATCACTGTGATCGATAGACTTTCGTTCGTAGAGAAACGGCGGTATATAGCGTATTTCGCGTAATTTTCGCTGTAGGTAGTCTCCGCCCGGCCGCGAATCGGCATCTATAGCCGGGGCGCTATATCTATCGTCTACATTCGCCACAATTGGGTGTTTCGATAAAGAAAGCAAAGTATCGAAGCCAACGGCGCGAATGGATTTCAACGCGGAGTATTCATTTAGGTAAAGCTGGGAGTATTCGGGCCGAAAGTAACCATAGGCGGCGAGGAATGACATCTTTATCATTCGCTGATTGCCTTCGGCTACCTGATTGTGAACGCCGTTCTTGCTCCAACGGTTGCGTGCCCACTTAGAGCGCTTTTTGTCTTTCGCACGGGCACTGTGGTTGATTGCCCTGTGGTTCGGATAATATCTTGAGAGCCAGGGCGTGCCTTCGTCCGACATGATCGCGGTTTCGCGGGGAAGAAATTTCAACGCTGGATGAATGCTTCGCTGGGTTTGATCGCGAATACTCGTGAGGAGCAGGGGGCCGTCTTTCGTGGCGACGGTATGAGCGAGCGTGCCAATTTGCAGCTTGCCGCGCTGCTCTGCGACTTTATCACTGAGATAGATCGACGCGGTTTGCCCGGTGTGCCGCCAGCGTGAGCGTCCGCCGTTGCTGCGCTGCGTCGCTGAGAAGAGGGCGAGTGTGTCCGTGTGAATTACAGGCTTGTTCGCAACGAGCTTGGAAATGTCTTTATTTTCAGGCAGTTTTAGCCCCGAAAAGGCTTCGGCGGCTTCCTTCGCCAGTAGATCGCGAATGGCCGGGACGAGATCCGAAAGGAAGAGTTGAAGCCGTCGTTTTAGCAATAGCGAAGTTGAATGCGAAACACCGAGCCGCCGCCGAATCTGTGCGGCCGAAATCATCTGTGGGAACGTCTGGAGCGCTTCAGACAGAATATAACCGAAAGTCCAAAGCGGAAGCTTCAGATGGTGCAAGGGAGTATACGCCGTCCGCGACGCCTGAAAGTGACATTCGGTACACCGGATAGCATTTTCGCGTCCAGCGACGTTGCCGAGCATTTCGGTATCGCAGCGCGGGCAGAATTTGGGATACGCGCGGCGCAGCAGCCGGCGCGTATACTGGGAAAAGTGTTCGAGGTTGAGCCCGGCAAATCGCGTGTTGAATTGCGCTTTCGCGACGGATTTCGGGGAGGGGGGCGAAGGGGTGGACGCGCCCGAATGCAACGGCCGGCGCCGCAAGATTCCGTTTTGAATTTCGGCCGAACTCCGCGAATCGTGGGATCCCGCGCGCACCCCGCCACGATTTTTTCGCGCGCGCGACTCGCGGCTTTGTGTGGAATGTGGACGGGAGATCTAAAACAATCTATCGTCTACATTCCCCACAAAGTGGCGTTTCGTTAAAGAAAGTAAAGCATCGAAGCCAACCGCGCGAATGGATTTCAGCGCCGAGTATTCGTTTAAGTAGAGCTGTGAATATTCAGGGCGAAAGTATCCATAGGCAGCAAGAAAGGACATCTTGACCATTCGTTGATTACCCTCTGCCACTTGATTGTGAACTCCGTTCTTGCTCCAGCGATTGCGAGCCCACTTCGAGCGCTTCTTGTCTTTCGCACGTGCGCTATGATTGATTGCGCGATGGTTAGGATAATATCTTGAAAGCCACGGCGTGCCTTCGTCTGACATGATGGCGGTATCGCGTGGAAGAAATTTGAGAAGGGGTTCGATGCTTTTCTGTGTTTGATCACGAAGGGACGTTAAGAGAATTGGACCTTTCTTAATTGCGACCGTGTGCGCGAGTGTTCCGATTTGGAATTTCCCGCGTTGCTCCGCGACTTTGTCGCTGAGATAGATCGAGGCCGTCTGCCCGGTATGCCTCCAGCGTGCGCGGCCACCGTTCGAACGTTGGGTCGCAGAAAACAGCGCGAGCGTGTCCGTATGGACAACAGGCTTATTTGCAACAATGGACGAAATGTCCATGTTTTCCTGCAGTTTTAGCCCCGAAAATGCCTCGGCGGCTTCTTTTGCCAGCAGCTCCCGAATTGCCGGGACGAGATCCGAAAGAAACAACTGCAAGCGCCTCTTTAATAATAATGAGGTGGAATGAGAAACTCCAAGACGCCGCCGAATCTGCGCTGCCGAAATCATCTGTGGGAACGTCTTGTTCGCCTCGGTGAAAATGTAGCCAAAAGTCCAGAGCGGAAGTTTGAAATGATGCAGGGGAGTATACGCAGTCCGCGAGGCTTGGAAGTGGCATTCGGTACAGCGGATCGCATTTTCGCGTCCAGCGACATCGCCGCTCATTTCGAGGCTGCAATGCGGACAGACTTTCGGATACGCGCGACTTAGAAGCCGCCGGGTTATCTCGGAATAGTGTTCGGTGTTGATTCCTTTGAATCGCGTATTGAACCGCGCTTTCGCATGGGTTTCTTGGTGGGTGGGGGGGAAGAGGTCTGGCGCGCCCGAATGCAGCGGCCGGCGCTGCAAGATTCCCTCGCGACCCGCGACCGGACGCCGCGATTTTTCGGAGCCGGCGCGATCCCCGCCACGAATATTTCGCGCGCGCGGCCCGCGGCTTTGTGTGGAATGTGGACGGGAGATATGCACCGATTTTCGAGCAGTTGCGGCCATGAACAAGGCTTTACATCGAGCAAAAAATGCGTCTATCAATTTTTAGAAATGTGGGAACAAATACGAGAAGCTTGTAACTACACGCAGAAAGCTAGACAACATCGCTTAGATGCTTATCGGGAAAGAGGATCGGGAAAGAGGTCTAATGCAGTCTGGTATGGCATTAGAGATCGTATCGCTCGGCCATCTCGGATTCGATCAATTCAGCATTCAGGAGTGTCCCATACTCCAGGATCTCGTTAAATTCCGTGTAAGTCCGGTGGAAGTATACTAGCGCCAGATACCGGCCGTATTTTTCACGTTTCCGGGTCTCCACGATGATATTCGCACGCTTGAGTTTCTTTTCTATGAATGCCTTCACCGCTTTTCCTTTCTGCGTCTTAATCTCAGGCGAGTTCACCCCGGCCAGACGAACCACCGCGCGGATCGAAATTTCGAACCCCACGTCCAATTCCAGACGGAGCGTATCGCCGTCTAAAACTTCCTCAAGCGTCGCGTGATAATAATAAGGCGTCGTCGGGGCCTCGCGGGCGGTGGGGTTCTCCTCAAGATCGGCGCGAATTAAAGCGCGAAGATAGCCGGACACGTTTTCCGTCCGTCCCTGGAGCGCGTCGAGTAGTTCGGCGGAAATGCGAAATCGGAAGACCTGATCTTTCTGCATGATCGTCGAGTCATACAGGCCGTGATTCCAGAAGGCAACAAAAAACCCCGCGCGATTTCCGCCCGGGGTTCTGGTGACAATTGATAGATTGTGATTTAACTGGCTTCGAATAGATTCCCCTGCCGGTTTTCCGGTGTCGCTTCCAGATAGCCGAGCGTCGTCAGGTCTTCGTCCCAAATATCCGCCCATTTCTTCAGAACACGCATCGCGTCCATGTCGATCAGATTCAAACAGCGGCCGTCGTTCACTTCGTAGGCTGTGTAGACGTAGATCTTCTTTCCGGTGATGTCGCTATTCCAGTATACTGGTTTCCAGTTCGTCCCGTCGGCGTCGCATTCGAAACAGATTTCGGTATCGCGAACGAAATTCCCGTCGATCGTTTCGAGCTGCGAAACTCGCAGATAATCGCTGTCATTGAATCCGCTTTTGTCGAGATACTGAATCAGCAGCGGCATATGCGGAGGATTCTCAACTGTGATTTTCGCCTGCTTTAGCCGCGAAAAGCCGCCGGATTTGTTTACGATTTCTTGAACGGTTCTCATTGAATGGACCCCTCTCCGTGTATTTCTTCTATATATAGATCAGATGTCGCGCGAGACCTTGAGCTTCGCACCGGGGCGATTCAATGCGGATTCCGGCAAAGCCCCCGGACCAAGATCCTTCGCAATCAGGCCGCGAAGATAGGCGGAAACGTTCTTGTGTTTCGCTTTGATGATTTCGAGCGTCAGAGACGGCAGTTGAACTTTGAACGATCGCAGTTGAGCGATTTCACGCCCGCAAATTGAGCAACCTTCAGGATCGATAAAACGCAGATCCTGCCCGCAGCGCGAGCACGGAATCGGAGAATTGCTTTTCGAAACCTGCGATTTAGACACCGGAGAATATCCGGGACCCGGCCAGTGAAAATCAGACACGCCAACCCCCTTCGCCCCTCCCTTGCCATGAATAGGGATTTGGCTCATTTGTATTCGAAAGCGTTTCCAAAAAAGAAGCTAAATCCGTCACGTTTCGCAGCGGGAGTGCGCCGTGATTTTCCAGTAAAAGGCGACAGCCTGAACTAACCCGGCCAGATTCAGGAACGTAACAGGCCAGAGGCTTCTTTTGCTCCAGCGTAAAACGTGCCGTGTGCATTGTCCCAGAATACTCCTCAGCTTCCATGATGATTACAGCCCGAGAAAGCGAAGCGATGACGCGGTTTCTTTCAACAAAACGAAAGGGGCGCGGCGGCGTCTCCGGCGAATATTCAGAGACCAGCGACCCGCCACTCTCTTTAATTCGCTTCGCCAATAGACGATTCGAAGCCGGTGCAATATAATTCAAGCCGCATGGCAAAACGGCAACGGTATGACCACCAGCTTCGAGACTACCAAGATGCGCGGCAGTATCACAACCCAAAGCCAGCCCACTAATGACTATGGCATTCCGAGACGAAGCAAAAGCAGAGAATTCAAAAGCCCCAAGAAGTCCGAACCGCGAAGCCTTGCGTGAACCAATGATCGCTACGGTCAATTTGTGCGAAGAGATGTAATCCTGCTGCATCCAAAAGTATCCTGTCGCGATCAGTGCGAAAGCCATATTACACAAAGAGGAACATTCTGGCAAGCAATAGGGGACATTAAGGCCAATTCATGAACTACACGAAAAAACCTACGGAAACCTTCCTGAAAACGATCTTAGTTAAACTTCCGATAAGGTGCCAGATATTTTTGTTGCCGCGTTTTTGCCGTCGATCTATGGAAGTTTCTTCGATCTTTTCGAACGGGATACTGAATATGGCTAACAATTTCCGAACCGATCCGAGTCGACGCTCTCGAATTTTGAATCAAATTGTGTCTGATTATCGCGAGCGCTTCAAGAAGCTGGAAGTGAATGAGCTGGCCGGTGTTCGCTCTTACGCAGACTTTAGCATTATGCTGAGTAACGTTGCCTTCGCCAGGAGGCCCGATGGTAGGCGCTATCGCCATCAGAACCGCCTGGAAAATACCGCACTCACCCTTGCAGCAAGCCGCCTCTTAAAGGCCGAGAAGGAACTATCAGTCCAGACTAACTTCGACAATTTACTGAATCGAATTGAAAGTTTGGTCAAATCGGTTCATGGAATTGGAGAACTATATGTTTACGATACAGCACTGCGTATATCTGCTTTTCTGGATTGTCCGCCTGAACATGTTTATATTCACAACGGCACTCGCGATGGGGCTCGCGCTTTGGGCTATGCGGCATCCTGTCGCTTCGTTAAAAAGCAGGATTTTCCAAGCGAGTTTCATAGCTTGGAGGCTCACGAAATCGAGGATGTTCTATGTATTTTTAAGGACAAGCTCCGCATGGCCTTTCGAAAATGAATCCAAGGGGATTTATCAACTGGAGCCCCTCTGTTCGGGATGTTGAACCGCTCCCCGAATCGATTTCAGGTCAAACCGATTTCATAATAGCTCTGGACCGTCCGGTTAAGTTATATCTGGTTGCTTTGTCTACTCACTCGGAATCCTTCGTTTTCGTATCCCGTAGGTTTCCCTTCAACTGAGTAAGCATGGAAGACGCCAATTTGACGAATTGTTCAAGTTGCTCAATGCGCATTTCTGATTCAGCTTCATCGAGTTTGCGACTATCTGGTGGATTGAAAATGTCTTCTTCGTATCTTACAATTCTGATTATTTCTTGTTCGATATCAGAATCGACGCCTGCAGATTTTGCAGCACTCACCCAGTCGGCCGACTTATCAATCGTCTTCTCGGCGGCTTTGGCCAAGCAGTACCGAATGAATGTTCGCGCAGAAAAATCCAGACCATCTGCAACCTTGAGCCATGATTTTGCCTCATCCGTTTCTTCAACCTCCTCTTGCGCGTGCCGCGCCAACCTGGAGTATCTTGGCTTTTCGGGAGCAGGATCGAGACTCTTCAACGCTCTGAGAATCGGCTCAAGATTTTCGAACGGTCGACTACCGTCGGGTAGCGCATAACGGTGCTCCCACAAATTCAGAATAGCCTCGCAGCACTGATTTAGTTTTGCTTGCTGCTGCTCAGGATCGGCCGTATCTGCCTGTTGTATTAAATCCGCAATGTAATGTGCCATCCACCGCCCGAGCGTATCGACCGATTTATCAAGATCGAGTTCTCTGACAAGTTTGCGGCCAAGTTCAATCGTCTCTTTACAACGAACGGATATGACCGTCGGCCTTGAGGACGAAGATTCGCGTGCTTGACGGGACGTATCCGAATCCATTATCTTTGCTCCCTCTCGAATGAGAATAACGATCGTCTCTTTTAATTCTTACTTCCACTATCAGGTCCATTCGTTGCACAGCCAAAAGTGACAGAGCGAATTCGAGTGAAGCTTGAAACCGCCTTCCTCTTTCTGGGTTCTTTTGGTTAGAGTACTTTTCCTCGAAGGATCCCCAAGTCTGCGCCCACGCGACGTATGAGTTGGTGCCCTCAATCTTCCATCGCCGATAGTAATGATCTTCAGAAGTAAGGTTCATTGCTTCAATTATATACGGTGCTGGATAAAGTGGCGGGTAGTCGATAGATCCGGCCCACGGATCCTGCCCATCGATTCCGCTATCGGGGTCGGATTCCACGATCCAACCTTTCAGCTGAAACCCTTTTGAATCAATTTTCAGGTAAGAATTCTCGCCAGCAGCCGGTATGCCGTAATCGTGATAATTATCAACAGTCTGCAATGCGCACATCAGCGGGACAGAACAATCTGAAGACACAAGAGCGCTATGCACACAGATTGTTACCTCTCGATACTCGGAAAATTTCGTCCAGCAACCCCAGAGATTTAAGCGACCATCATGGGAAATTAAGGCTCGCTCAAAATCACTTTTATCGATTGAATACCTCCACTCGTCAAGGTTCATCTCGTTCTGCCAATGATACTCTTCTAACGGAGCCGGATCACGTCGATCTGCTACCCACGCACCGCCTGAGCGCAAAAAATCGTGACGCTTCAACCAATCCTGAAATTCATCCTCAGGATCACTTGGGTCATGATAGACAGGCAATTTAGCAAGCAACTTCCCTGCAACAATCATCATGGCATGATAGGAAAGATAAAATTGTCGATCATCCACGCGCGGATATGATCCATGAGAATGGCCGGTCTCCTCGCTGTTGAAGATACCCTGTCGATGCCGTGCGTCTTCGTTATGCCTATTCCGTCCCGATAAGTGCCAATCGTTCTTGAAAACGTGCAATACTTCTCGTTCGATCGTTTTTTGCGATTGACCGAAACAGTTTGCAAGAGGGTGAAGCCAGTACGGGCCTATGTCGAAGCCAAAAGAAAAATCATCATCTGCGTATTCGATTTCGGAAGTGCCTTCCTTTTTGGAATCATCAAGCTTCGAAGCGACTCCTGATCCCTTGCTGACCGACGGGAAAGGAGAAATATTAATACTTTTAATTCGCTCTCGGAGAGTATCGTCCGACGGGATCATCCCTGAATCAAGTAAGGCAAGAATAGCTCTTTTAGAGAACTCTCTTATCATTACATGTGGTACGGAAGAAAAAGCCTGATCTATGAAGAAATCTATATATGGAGAAATAAGGAGTGGATGATCTATGGCACAACGAGCTAAAGCTATCAGCAGCCATTGACGTGCGTGAAACTCGTAAAAGTGCAATCCGTCATCATAGAACGCAGCCGCGCAGTTTTCATTTGCAAAAGCAATAAGGGACTCAAGAGGTTTCCTTTGCTCAAGAAAGCAAAAGGCGCGAACAACGTGTGCCGCTTCCCATCGAAGACTTGCCTGCGGAGCGGCCAAACATCCCCAAATGTAACCGGCAATTGAAGTTTCAATGTTCGGAGGAGGTTCGAGTCGCGGCACCCAGGGGCCGTCTCCATCGTTTTTTTCAATTTCAGAATCAAATAGATCGAGCCCATAAGAAAGTGCTTCTTTTGCCTCAGTATTCGTCAATTTGGATGCGAGCAGTTCCACAATTGTGAACAAACGACCAGAGTCAGCAAATTCGGCTGATTCACTGATTGCTTGTATGACCACATCGATCAATTCACTTTCTGCAACGCCAGACAAATCACTGAGTGTTGCCAGTGAAGGCGCGAAGTAATTCTGACTTATCGAAATACTCATGCAGAATTTACGACAGAGGGTCTTAACAGATTCGGAGATTGCTCCCCGGACTGCAATTCTCTGCTTCCAAGATTTTGGAAACTTCTCGAAAACGACACTAATTTGCTGGATTCCAAAATGCGGGACTTCGACAATTATAGAAATAAACGGAGCCACGTGCTCAGCCGGAACTCGCTTGATCATTTCATCGAAAAAGTGTTCTTCGTCGAAGTATGACTGCCTCAGCTTTCGATGCCGTTTATAGGCTTGCGAAAGATCCCTGGCCAAACGAAAATCAACACCATCAAATATCGAATCCCATTCAGGCAGTCCCAAGGGCTCTATAGCCGGCTCTTTCTCTGGATTGTGGTTTTCCGCGCTCAATTCGGAAGAATAACCTCCGAGCTCGTCTATTTGTGCTCTCTCGTTCAAGCGGGGTAGTTCGAGGCCGTGGTCAATGATAATGGATCGGATTTCTCGCCAGGTCTTCACATCCTGCTCGTCGAGCTCCATGTACCTATACAGAAAATTCGCAACAGACTGCTTCTCGTTAGCCTCATCATGAGGAACCATAGCCTGCTTAAGAAGGAGCGGCGCGTTCCAGTCTGCACGAATACAGATCAATGCGAGGGCCACTCTTGAATCCAATGCACCTTGCGTGACAAGATACTCAGTTGCGACCGGCAGGATTCGACGAACTGATCCAAAATTGCGGTCTCGCCAGCGGCTGAGAATAGTAAATGTCGATCTGGGGCAAAGCCCGGCAATCGCCTCAACTGTCGAATCCCAAGAAAAGTATTTATCACGCGCCAAATAAGAATAGGTAAGCTCAGCGCAACGTGCAAATCTGTAAGCGAGCATCGGGTGTGATTCTTGCACATTCGCACCACGATTCGCCAGATTCAATAGTGCCTCCCATCGATCAGTGTTCTCATCGCCTATCCTACTCGCCACCTCAACTGCCCGGTTGAAGTAAGCGGCTGCCTCCAGATGATCAACCGGCAGAATTGCTCGGGCGAGATCGATGAAGTCCTTCGATATACTCTCAGCATCTTGCCGGTAATTCTGAATTCGATCCAGCGCAATAGCTGCGCAGTGAAAAGCCCGCGTTTCCTGACCAGTTGATCGAGCGGCTAAGCGCACTAGCCGAGTAAATGTTACGAGCGATAAAGGCACTCGCAGATTTTCGCTCCAATCAATAAACTCCTCAAATAGTTTCGGGTCTGTGTTCCCCGATTGCACGATCAGGCCAAACCAGGTTGAAGCTACCTCGTCGGACGTTTTTGTATCATTCGAATACGCCATTCGGGCCGCTTTCGAGGAGGCTTCCTTGGCAAAATCGATCCTCGCTTTGAAATCTCCAACTGTGTCGCGATAAATGAGCGCGTTGGCCCATAATTCTATCCATGGCAGTAAGGCTCCGATGTCTTCTCTGAACTCTCGAGCTTCTTGTGAATGACTATGAGAATGCGGCGAAACTAGTTCTTTCTTTAGCTCTTCATGGGCCAGTTCCTCAAGGGTAATAGATTCCTTCGCAAGGACCGCCCGAAAAACCGAGGCACGGAGAAGTAAGAATCTCCCAGAGCTATATCGATTGGAAAGCTTCTTAGGATTCGAGGCAGATAAATATCTATCAAGTAGGGCAATCAGAGTTGCAGGCGTTCCCACAGAGAGCAAATGGGCAGCTTCCACAAGTGCAGTTATAGCATGAATAGTTCTTCCCTCATAGCTCCAGTTTCTTTCATTTTCAAGGCTTATACTCAGCTTAGAAGCAAGACGAACAGCGCGTGCAACAACAGATTTTGGTGGAACTTTATTAACTCTGCGAAATTCTACAATTATCGCAAGGAGGAGGTAGATGTCATTGCGCGCGGCCAAGGAAAGAGCATTGAGATCCTCATAGCGGCCATGGTCAACCAGCCGGCCAGCCAGCTTCCTTCCAACCCGATACGAAACTTCACGTGGTCGCCACGACCGCAAATTTAGTGAGCAACGCATAGCACCATCTATATTGAGAGAAGTAGTCACTAAGGTCAGGATGTCATAATCTGACAAATCTTGTGACCGCCTTTCATTATCTGGAAGTTGCATTAGGTTGAGTAGCCACTCTTTGGCCATCCGAAATCGTGACCGAGCCTCACCTACCAACTCAGGTTTTTCTGAAAGCAACGCGGCTTCATAAGCATGATTTGAACCCACCCAGTTCGACCCGAAGACTCTACGCGATACGATCTCTAGAACGCGATCATTTCCCAAAAATGCTCCTGCTAGATCCAAATTGTCTTGGAGAAGGTAACGTTGTCGATCCTCAGCTGCACTTTCGCCCCCCGCCTTTAGAGCCAGCCTGGTCGAATCAAAGTACCTCTTTAATCGCAAGCTCGCTTTCAATGCAAACTGAAGGCGTTGCAGTTCCACGTCCCGCTTCTCCACTGGATTTGCGCTCGGCAAACCGTCAGACGAGAGTGCAAGCGCCACCAGCTCATTAAACTGACCAGCTTCTAGCATCAGCGGCGGAAGGCTCGCAGCAATATACGCGCTACGCTCAGCTAATGGCTTCAAATTGGACACGAAATCAGTCAATTCTGTGGCCGTCGGTCTGAATCTTTCTCGAAACCATGTTTCCGCAGGTTCATCAAAGAACTGAATCGCGTCGCCCACCAGAAGCAAGGGCCGACCCAAGTCCAAGGCAAAACTTTTAATCGTGTCTGAGCTGACCCTCGACATGGACGCGAGTACTGACAAAGGAACGAAAGGTCGCAGTGTAGCTAAACCGGCGCATATCCTGTCAATTTGTGCCTTTTCGATATGGGCAGAGCAATCACGTAATTTCGCAATTGAAGTTTCCAACAAGTTTTCAATTGCATTTTCAACAGTAGTGGGGCTTGGCCCAAGCGAGCGCAGTGCATCCTCCAAAGAATCACTTCCATCCAGTGAGAGAGCCTGCACGCGTGGATTGTGGGAGCTCAATCGATGGAACTCTGCGATATCTAACTCCGTTGCTTCGGGGAAAACTCTTCGCAAATTGATCGCAGTTTCTCTTACATCAAAAGGTTTTAGCTCGACGCGGATTGCATTGACTGGAGGCCGTAAACTCTCCTGCCTATGGGTCCGGCACAATAACACCAACCGAATGCCTTCCGGTAGTTTTTCTCGTATCAGATCTCGTACGAACGAGCGATGACCAGACTCCTCCGCCGCCATTTGTGCGTTGTCGGCCGCGTCTATGACAATGCATAGAAGTGAATCTTTACTGCGCAGTCTCAGTGAAGAAATACTCTGCTCCAAGCGGTCCAGAAAGGCTCGCATGTATTGAGAAGCGTCAGCGGTAGTACTTGGGATCAATGGGTAGCATAATGCGTGCGCTGCAAGTTCGTTCGCAATTTGAACAAACGCATCATCATGTCGATGCCGATAACTGCTGGCATTCCGGTATTGCCCGTTTCCAAAACAATCATAAAGAATTTTAAGTGAGCCGAGGGGAAGGCCAGACCCAATAGACTGTGCAAAGACTGATTTCCCTATCCCCCCGGCAGCATGAATAATCACCGGAGTGTCATTTGCACCCTCTATTAAGCTAACAATATCCGATTCCTGCTGGCGAGGCAAGATATCCCTAATTTCTTGAATCAGGGAGGGCGCCGGAAACAAGCTACGCTCATCCACCTGTAAAGCACGGAGCACATCCAGTCTCGTTATACTTGGATTATCCGCATTTTCCGAAAGAGCCTTCCTCGTAACCAATTCCTTAAGCTGAGTACTGGCATCAGCGTCCGCATTGCTTAGATAATGTCTGAAGTCTTGTGACAGAAGATTTCGCTGATCCCATAGCCCTTCTTCATTCCCAGAAAGATGAAGCAACTTACAGAAGACCGAGAGTTGTTTGCCGCCTAGGCCGGTAAATTCCTCAAGCTTTGCATACTCATTCGGATGGCGTAAGGAATTTCCTGCTGCCGCGTCTTCTACGGCCTCTACAAAGGCGGAGTGAATCGGGCGGTTGGAAACAAAATTAAATTCGATCTTCCCCTCAAGGCTCTGTTCGCCGAATGATGCTTGAACCGACGCGCACTTTAGTGCGAACCCTTTAATCGTCTTTTTCAGGCCACTAGGCGGCCAAGCCTTGGCTGCATTAACCGTTGAGTGCTTGAGCTGAATATACCTGACGAGAGATGTATCGCCTAAAGTCTCACTCCCATGATATTCAGCTATATCTATCACTTCCTCACCAGGACTTGCCTGCCCTTCCAATGGCGACACGCCCTCAATCGCAACTGCCTTTAATGAAGATGCAGATGATAGGAGCGGCAGACATCGACGTGCAGCCCAAACGTAATGGAACTGGTCACCATCCCGACTCGTTCGAACTTTACTAATTTTAGATTCTGACAAATACCTGCCCCCCTTGATAAGTCGAATGCACCAGACCAGTAACAGTTATGGCAACAGGTCTATACGCACGTTCGAGACTTGCTCCTTTTTTCATAATCGCCGCACTGAGCGATGTGAAGAAATCGGAAAATGGTTTATGCATAGTCAGGGCGTATTCTTTGAGTATCAAAAAACAACTGGTCGGACGAAAAAACCATGCCCCTTTTCGATCTGGCACCTTTAATCGGAAATTGTTAGCCATATTCAGTATCCCGTTCGAAAAGATCGAAGAAACTTCCATAGATCGACGGCAAAAACGCGGCAACAAAAATATCTGGCACCTTATCGGAAGTTTAACTAAGATCGTTTTCAGGAAGGTTTCCGTAGGTTTTTTCGTGTAGTTCATGAATTGGCCTTAATGTCCCCTATTGCTTGCCAGAATGTTCCTCTTTGTGTAATATGGCTTTCGCACTGATCGCGACAGGATACTTTTGGATGCAGCAGGATTACATCTCTTCGCACAAATTGACCGTAGCGATCATTGGTTCACGCAAGGCTTCGCGGTTCGGACTTCTTGGGGCTTTTGAATTCTCTGCTTTTGCTTCGTCTCGGAATGCCATAGTCATTAGTGGGCTGGCTTTGGGTTGTGATACTGCCGCGCATCTTGGTAGTCTCGAAGCTGGTGGTCATACCGTTGCCGTTTTGCCATGCGGCTTGAATTATATTGCACCGGCTTCGAATCGTCTATTGGCGAAGCGAATTAAAGAGAGTGGCGGGTCGCTGGTCTCTGAATATTCGCCGGAGACGCCGCCGCGCCCCTTTCGTTTTGTTGAAAGAAACCGCGTCATCGCTTCGCTTTCTCGGGCTGTAATCATCATGGAAGCTGAGGAGTATTCTGGGACAATGCACACGGCACGTTTTACGCTGGAGCAAAAGAAGCCTCTGGCCTGTTACGTTCCTGAATCTGGCCGGGTTAGTTCAGGCTGTCGCCTTTTACTGGAAAATCACGGCGCACTCCCGCTGCGAAACGTGACGGATTTAGCTTCTTTTTTGGAAACGCTTTCGAATACAAATGAGCCAAATCCCTATTCATGGCAAGGGAGGGGCGAAGGGGGTTGGCGTGTCTGATTTTCACTGGCCGGGTCCCGGATATTCTCCGGTGTCTAAATCGCAGGTTTCGAAAAGCAATTCTCCGATTCCGTGCTCGCGCTGCGGGCAGGATCTGCGTTTTATCGATCCTGAAGGTTGCTCAATTTGCGGGCGTGAAATCGCTCAACTGCGATCGTTCAAAGTTCAACTGCCGTCTCTGACGCTCGAAATCATCAAAGCGAAACACAAGAACGTTTCCGCCTATCTTCGCGGCCTGATTGCGAAGGATCTTGGTCCGGGGGCTTTGCCGGAATCCGCATTGAATCGCCCCGGTGCGAAGCTCAAGGTCTCGCGCGACATCTGATCTATATATAGAAGAAATACACGGAGAGGGGTCCATTCAATGAGAACCGTTCAAGAAATCGTAAACAAATCCGGCGGCTTTTCGCGGCTAAAGCAGGCGAAAATCACAGTTGAGAATCCTCCGCATATGCCGCTGCTGATTCAGTATCTCGACAAAAGCGGATTCAATGACAGCGATTATCTGCGAGTTTCGCAGCTCGAAACGATCGACGGGAATTTCGTTCGCGATACCGAAATCTGTTTCGAATGCGACGCCGACGGGACGAACTGGAAACCAGTATACTGGAATAGCGACATCACCGGAAAGAAGATCTACGTCTACACAGCCTACGAAGTGAACGACGGCCGCTGTTTGAATCTGATCGACATGGACGCGATGCGTGTTCTGAAGAAATGGGCGGATATTTGGGACGAAGACCTGACGACGCTCGGCTATCTGGAAGCGACACCGGAAAACCGGCAGGGGAATCTATTCGAAGCCAGTTAAATCACAATCTATCAATTGTCACCAGAACCCCGGGCGGAAATCGCGCGGGGTTTTTTGTTGCCTTCTGGAATCACGGCCTGTATGACTCGACGATCATGCAGAAAGATCAGGTCTTCCGATTTCGCATTTCCGCCGAACTACTCGACGCGCTCCAGGGACGGACGGAAAACGTGTCCGGCTATCTTCGCGCTTTAATTCGCGCCGATCTTGAGGAGAACCCCACCGCCCGCGAGGCCCCGACGACGCCTTATTATTATCACGCGACGCTTGAGGAAGTTTTAGACGGCGATACGCTCCGTCTGGAATTGGACGTGGGGTTCGAAATTTCGATCCGCGCGGTGGTTCGTCTGGCCGGGGTGAACTCGCCTGAGATTAAGACGCAGAAAGGAAAAGCGGTGAAGGCATTCATAGAAAAGAAACTCAAGCGTGCGAATATCATCGTGGAGACCCGGAAACGTGAAAAATACGGCCGGTATCTGGCGCTAGTATACTTCCACCGGACTTACACGGAATTTAACGAGATCCTGGAGTATGGGACACTCCTGAATGCTGAATTGATCGAATCCGAGATGGCCGAGCGATACGATCTCTAATGCCATACCAGACTGCATTAGACCTCTTTCCCGATCCTCTTTCCCGATAAGCATCTAAGCGATGTTGTCTAGCTTTCTGCGTGTAGTTACAAGCTTCTCGTATTTGGCGAGCTGGGCCGGGGGATCCCCGGGCTGCCCCGGAAAGTCCCCCGTCCGGAGTACTAACCAGAATTTTAGTACATCTAAGAATCACCTTTATGCTTTTAGAGAGCAGAAATCGCGCTCAGCTACGTTAGAATGGTCATTTTGGCTTGTAATTGGCACCCAGCTCGCCAAATACGAGTATTTGTTCCCACATTTCTAAAAATTGATAGACGCATTTTTTGCTCGATGTAAAGCCTTGTTCATGGCCGCAACTGCTCGAAAATCGGTGCATATCTCCCGTCCACATTCCACACAAAGCCGCGGGCCGCGCGCGCGAAATATTCGTGGCGGGGATCGCGCCGGCTCCGAAAAATCGCGGCGTCCGGTCGCGGGTCGCGAGGGAATCTTGCAGCGCCGGCCGCTGCATTCGGGCGCGCCAGACCTCTTCCCCCCCACCCACCAAGAAACCCATGCGAAAGCGCGGTTCAATACGCGATTCAAAGGAATCAACACCGAACACTATTCCGAGATAACCCGGCGGCTTCTAAGTCGCGCGTATCCGAAAGTCTGTCCGCATTGCAGCCTCGAAATGAGCGGCGATGTCGCTGGACGCGAAAATGCGATGCTAAACGAATCTTGATTATCTTGCTATCGCGGTGAGTTATGCGAAGTTCGTTAATTTTACGGTAAGCGTAATTAGGCAACACCTATAGATCCATTTATGGGCACGAAAACTTGAGGGAATGACATACAAAATGCGTAAAAAAAATATTCATCCCGTTTGGCAGGTGTATAATCTTTTGCGGACGGCGAGTCTAAATTACAAATATTATCTTCGACGTTTGCGACGAGTCCGACAAATAAATATTTGGATAGATGCCTCAATTGCTATTGTTACGTCCTCGGTTGTTGCTGCATGGGTTGCCGAACTCGCCGGGCTGTTTGAAGGGCAACAACGAATAGGCTTGATTTGGAAAATCACCACGGGTTTCGCAGCCGTAGTTTCAATAGTAAAGCCCTTTTTGCGACTGCCAGAAAAGATCGAAGCTCTACAGGCACATGCCACAACATATTCAGGGATTTTGGCTCAGTTGAGATCTTTATCGTCTAGAATTCACAGTGAGCAGGATTACGCTCCAGAACATAAATCCCAATTTTATGCGATCTTGCGGGACTACGAATCTGTGGACGGGGCCCTTCCTCCAGAGGAAAAACCCAATATGAAACTTAAAGAAGAATGTGAGTCTGAGGTGCTAAAGGAATATCCTATGTCTGTATTCTTTGATCCCTCCCGATTAGCTTAATGGTGCAATATGGACGACGAAATTAAACAACTACAACTACAGATCGATCTTCTTAATTCCTCTCTGAGTCAGTTGATTCAAAAATACAATACCGCAATAGAGGTTAGTGATGCAGAAGCCAATACCTTTGCTGAGACTATAACAAGTGCTGCGGAAAGTCTATCACAGACGGCCTTGGGCATTGGCAGCGTTCCTCCAATTGAGTCTCAGCAATTAGTCAAAAATATTGTCCACAGAATTCAGAATGAAAATGTATTGAATTCACCTGGACTACTGCCACCCAGCATACAGATTGCACTAAATGGGCTCTCAATTGGGGCAAGAGATTTTATCGCGCTACAACCTTCTGAACCCTGGCCAGTGCCAACTGATACTGAGCCCGAGCCTGAGCCAGAATCCGAACAAAATTTCGGAGAAACTTCGTAGTCTGAAATGCGCCTGACGGTCGCTATGCGCACGCGGCGCTCCGCGCGGTCAGGGTTCGGACCTCTCGCGAAAGTGCGCGTCAAAATATTTCGGTAGAGAATAGAGTGCCGCGCGTCTTCGCTCGTGCGGACTCTGCGCAGGAAATAGATGAAATGTGCCTTGCCGCGCTGGCCTTTCAGCACATTGCTGAACTGATCGTCGCTCCGGCTACAGTTCTGCTCCGAACTGTTCCGCAATGTCGCGTATCGGCCGTGCGTTATGCGGAACAAGTTCCATATGGATATTTATGAAATCTTCGCCAAGAACGGATAAACTAAAAGTCCAACTATCCAATCTGATTGATAATGCTTTCGATTTCCTATACCAAGCGGTTCAAGATTTTGAGAATAAGCCTAAGTACTCAATAATTCACTTTCATGCCTCAATGGAGCTGTTCCTAAAAGCCCGTTTAATGTCAGACCATTGGTCTCTTATTGTTACCCGTGAGGATAAACCAAACTGGTCAAAATTTAATAATGGAGATTTTCGATCTGTAGCTTTATCAGAATCTATAGTTCTTCTGGAAGAAGTAGTCGGAACAAAAATGCCGGAAAAACTCCGGAAGGGACTTGAAGGACTTGGCAAACATCGCAATAAGCATGTTCATTTTTTTCACAAGGATCAGTCCACAGAAAGTAGCGACGCTTGGAAAGCAAGTATCGCCCAAGAACAGTTGCGAATTTGGTACTACATGTATGAAATTTTGAAAAGGGACTGGATTGAAACGTTTTCCGGATTTATAAGTGAGATAGAAAATGTACACGATTCTTTAAGAAAGCAGCGAGAATTTCTACAGGTCGTTTTTGACGAAAAACAAAAAGAGTTTGAGATTCTAAAGAAAAGAGGCGTTATTCTTCAAAATTGTCCTTCTTGTGGATATTTAGCTTTAATGCCTGAAGCATCTCTTTCACAAGTCCAGTCTTTTCAGTGTCTTGTTTGTAACGCAATCTCTACATCCGTAGAAATTCGATGTCCTCAATGCGAGAATCCGGTTACATTTTCGAACGAGGGCTTCTCTGAGTGCGAAGTCTGTAAAAAGCAGTTCAGCCCGGATGACTTGGCCGACTCTTTGGCCGAAGATCTTGATCTGAAAAATCGGAATGATCCATACGAGCAGAACCCTCTCGGTAACTGCGCGAATTGTGATGGATGCAGCACAATCGTTCCATTAAGGGAGGGCAGATACTTTTGTACATCATGTTTTGAAGAATTTGATGAGATCTTTCTTTGTGACTGGTGCAATGAAATGACCACCCGTGAAACTACAGCCTCAAGCATAATGGGTTGTAGCCATTGTGATGGAAGCAGTAATTACGATTGAGTCTGCCCTTAGTATTGGAGCGTTCCGCTCGCTCCGCAAAACACGGCCGCTACCCGCTTTGCTGGAGGTTCCTGTTGGGACTCCGGCTTTGGTCCTAATGTAAATGAGGAGAGCTGTCGCGATTTTCAGCGGGCCAACAGTTGGCATTGAAATGGTTACTGCTTCAACCGAAAATACAGAGCATTCCGAATAATCGTCGTCCAATCTGCCTTTCGTTTACCCCCACGCCGTCGGAACGTCTTCCGGTAGTACAGCATCTTCTGCCGTTGCCGTGCAACCACCCGGTCCCAGCGCGAATCTTGTGGTCGCCAAGCGGCAGTTACCCGTTCGTGAAACCGTTCCAAAATCCGGTATTCCGCATCTGCCCACGCGGCAGCGGGGTCGATCTTCCGCGACAGCTTCCGCCGCTGCCGTGAAATCACAAAGTCCCACGGTTCCGGCTCTCGTGATTCTCGAAAAACGTTCCGATGCCGGTATCGCGTTTTTGTCACGGCCATAACGCAGGCATAGGCCCAAGTCCGCGCCGCGCGGTTCTGGTGCTTCCGCTCGCGTGAGTTGGCAAGAAATTTCCGTTGGCGACCAACGTAGCGCGACATCGCCGCATCGGCCGCCCAAAGTGAGAATCTATTTTCGGACGCGTCGTAGTCCAAAGCCATATTCCTTGCCTCTAAATTGAATTATCTCCGCCGCCAGCTGGACGATAGCGTCCTCTTTTACGTGACGCGCCGTGTATGCCAGATCCCGGACAACGATGTAGTGGTTGTCGAGCTCTGTCCGCCCGCGTTCACGGAATGGTTCGCGTAGTTCAACTTCTGTATTGTCGGGCGTCAATTCGCGCCCGGTGAGAGCGCACTTGTAGTCCTGATCTTTCATCAGCGACCAAAAATTTTTGGCAAAAAATTTGATCGGCTCTTTCTTCTTCGTAGCCTTCTTGTTGATTTTCTTCGTCATCGTCTCATCTCCTCAATATATTTTGCACGTTCTTTTCGATTCATGCCGTGTTTGTTGGTGCGCGAAGGTTGGCGAGGCTCGCGCCGGATGCCAGCCGTCGGCTTTGCTGGTTCTTGATTTCGAAACTCCTCAAGATCCCAGGAATACAGAAAGTCCGGTAACTCCGTCACAAGCCGCCGCGCGTAGATACGTTTGCGGCGCTCTGCGTGATCCGCCTGAATTTCGCGGGCTTCGATCAGGCCGAGCCTCGCCCACTTGCGGAGAATTCGTAAGACCAGTCGGTGAGGTTGGCAGGTTTGCGCTGCGATTTGGTAGGAAATACGGTCGTCGAAACGTTGCAGCCGCACCCAGATCGCGTGCGCCGCCGCGTTATACTTCTTTTCGTTCTGTCTTCGGTAGGGCGGGAGCCCCGGAAAGCTAGCGAGGTAATCGAGGTGCGCCTGTTTCGCTGCAAAATACTCCGGTAAATCGAGCATTTCGCGTATTTTTCCGCGAACTTGCCGACGCGAATCGCTGTGATCGATTGACTTTCTTTCATCCAGAGAGGGCGGAATATAGCGTAATTCGACCAATTTTCGCCGCAGGTAATCGGCACCCGGCTGTAAGCATGTCCCGAAATCCAGGTCGCTATATCTATCGTCTACATTCCCCACAAAGTGGCGTTTCGTTAAAGAAAGTAAAGCATCGAAGCCAACCGCGCGAATGGATTTCAGCGCCGAGTATTCGTTTAAGTAGAGCTGTGAATATTCAGGGCGAAAGTATCCATAGGCAGCAAGAAAGGACATCTTGACCATTCGTTGATTACCCTCTGCCACTTGATTGTGAACTCCGTTCTTGCTCCAGCGATTGCGAGCCCACTTCGAGCGCTTCTTGTCTTTCGCACGTGCGCTATGATTGATTGCGCGATGGTTAGGATAATATCTTGAAAGCCACGGCGTGCCTTCGTCTGACATGATGGCGGTATCGCGTGGAAGAAATTTGAGAAGGGGTTCGATGCTTTTCTGTGTTTGATCACGAAGGGACGTTAAGAGAATTGGACCTTTCTTAATTGCGACCGTGTGCGCGAGTGTTCCGATTTGGAATTTCCCGCGTTGCTCCGCGACTTTGTCGCTGAGATAGATCGAGGCCGTCTGCCCGGTATGCCTCCAGCGTGCGCGGCCACCGTTCGAACGTTGGGTCGCAGAAAACAGCGCGAGCGTGTCCGTATGGACAACAGGCTTATTTGCAACAATGGACGAAATGTCCATGTTTTCCTGCAGTTTTAGCCCCGAAAATGCCTCGGCGGCTTCTTTTGCCAGCAGCTCCCGAATTGCCGGGACGAGATCCGAAAGAAACAACTGCAAGCGCCTCTTTAATAATAATGAGGTGGAATGAGAAACTCCAAGACGCCGCCGAATCTGCGCTGCCGAAATCATCTGTGGGAACGTCTTGTTCGCCTCGGTGAAAATGTAGCCAAAAGTCCAGAGCGGAAGTTTGAAATGATGCAGGGGAGTATACGCAGTCCGCGAGGCTTGGAAGTGGCATTCGGTACAGCGGATCGCATTTTCGCGTCCAGCGACATCGCCGCTCATTTCGAGGCTGCAATGCGGACAGACTTTCGGATACGCGCGACTTAGAAGCCGCCGGGTTATCTCGGAATAGTGTTCGGTGTTGATTCCTTTGAATCGCGTATTGAACCGCGCTTTCGCATGGGTTTCTTGGTGGGTGGGGGGGAAGAGGTCTGGCGCGCCCGAATGCAGCGGCCGGCGCTGCAAGATTCCCTCGCGACCCGCGACCGGACGCCGCGATTTTTCGGAGCCGGCGCGATCCCCGCCACGAATATTTCGCGCGCGCGGCCCGCGGCTTTGTGTGGAATGTGGACGGGAGATCTAAAACAATCTATCGTCTACATTCGCCACAAATGAACGTTTCGATAAAGAAAGTATAGTATCAAAGCCGATGGCGCGAATTGATTTGAGCGCTGAGTATTCGTTGAGATAGAGTTGGGAGTATTCGGGGCGAAAGTATCCATAAGCTGCGAGAAAAGACATCTTAACCATTCGCTGGTTCCCTTCGGCTACCTGATTGTGAACGCCGTTCTTGCTCCACCGATTGCGCGCCCACTTAGAACGCTTTTTATCTTTGGCCCGCGCGCTGTGGTTGATCGCGCGATGATTCGGGTAGTATCTTGAGAGCCACGGCGTGCCTTCGTCCGACATGATCGCCGTATCGCGCGGCAGGAATTTCAGAGCGGGTTCAATACTCTTCTGTGTTTGATCGCGAATGCTGGTGAGGAGCAGGGGGCCGCCCTTTGTGGCTACAGTATGCGCCAGTGTGCCGACTTGAAGTTTACCACGCTGCTCCGCGACCTTGTCGCTGAGATAGATAGAAGCGGTTTGTCCGGTATGTTTCCAGCGGGCGCGTCCGCCGTTGCTACGCTGCGTCGCGGAGAACAGCGCAAGTGTATCGGTGTGAACTACGGGTTTGTTTGCAACAAGGCCGGAAATATCCTTATTTTCTGGCAGTTTTAGCCCCGAAAATGCTTCGGTGGTCTCTTTGGCCAACAGCTCGCAAATCGCCGGAACGAGATCTGACAAAAAAAGCTGCATGCGCCGCTTCAACAGCAGGGATGTGGAATGCGAAACTCCGAGCCGTCGCCGGATTTGGGCGGCCGAAATCATCTGTGGGAACGTCTGCACTGCTTCGCAAAGCAGGTAGCTGAAGGTCCAGAGCGGAATCTTCAGATGATGCAGCGGCGTGTATGCCGTCCGTGACGCCTGGAAATGGCATTCCTTACAGCGAATAGCATTTTCGCGCCCGGCGACGTTCCCGAGCATTTCAGTTTCACAATGCGGGCAGACTTTGGGATATGCGCGCCGCAGCAGGCTGCGCGTTAAATCGGAGTAGTGTTCGAGGTTGATCCCTTTAAATCGCGTGTTGAACCGCTCTTTCGCACGTGATTCGGGGTGGGGGGGCGAAGGGGTTGGCGCGTGCGAATGCGACGGCCGGCGCTGCTCGAATCCGTTGAGAAAATCGGCCCATCGCCGCGATTCGCGGGACCCCGCGCCGGACACACCGCGATCTTTTCGCGCGCGCGGATCACAGCTTTGTGTGGAATCTGGACGGGAGATATGCACCGATTTTCGAGCAGTTGCGACCATGAACAAGGGGTGGATTTGTACAGGTAAGGCGTCCAGATATTTTTTGAGATGTGGCTACAAATGCGAGAAGGGTGTGGTTACAAACAGGAATCGAGACAACATCGGCAAGATGTTCATCGGGAAAGAGAATCGGGAAAGAGAATCGGGAAAGAGAATCGGGAAAGAGAATCGGGAAAGAGAATCGGGAAAGAGAATCGGGAAAGAGAATCGGGAAAGAGAATCGGGAAAGAGAATCGGGAAAGAGAATCGGGAAAGAGAATCGGGAAAGAAGGCAAACATCAGGTCACATACACTTAAACAATCCAGCCGGCAATCCAGACACAAAAAACCCCGGAACCAAAACCGGCCCGGGGTTTCCAGATTCGCACGGCGAAAACCTAAACCGCTTCGTGGATCTCCAGACTTTCCCCGGCAGCGAAAACATCAGAGGCTTCCAGATAACCAAGCTCCCGCAAATTCTCATCCCAGGCATTCGCGCGAAAACGCAGCGTTCGCATCTCGTCCATGTCCACCAGATACAGCGAGCGATCGCCGTTCACAGGATGCTCAGAATATACATAACGAGTTTCGCCGGTTAATTCGCAATGCCAGACCACAGCCCGCCAGAAACTGCCGTCCGGATGGGTTTCGAACGACATCTCAAAGACGCGCGAGATCTCGCCGTCTATTTCTTCCACTCGCAAAACACGCAGATAGTCCGCAGCGCCCACGCCGGTCTTGCCAAGATACTGAATTACCAGCGCCGGTTCTTCGCCGTTATCGATGCGAATTGGTCTTTGTTTTAGACGCGCGAAGCCGCCGGTTTTTTCGATGATTGCCTGTACAGTTTCCATTTGATTAACTCCTGTTGATTTTAGTTTTCGATTTCACTACAGATCCGTTTTCACCTTGAGCCTGCCGCCACCGGGGCGAAGCATGGCGCTGGCCGGAAAGACACTCGCTCCCAAATCCTTCGCGATGAGTCCGCGAACATAGGCCGAGACGTTGCCGTGCTTTTGTTTGATGAGATCCAGAGTCTGGACCGGCAAACGAACCTTAAACAGATTCGTCTTCGCGTGTTTGGGAACGCAGAAGCGACACCATTCGCGCGATTCGATTCTTAGATCTCTTTCGCAACTCCAGCAGAAGTTACGCGCATCGTATCCATTCCCGGAGTCCCGCGAATTTCCAGTGGTCCTTTTGTGACATTCAGACATGCCAACCCCCTCCCCCCCTGCGCTTTGATTTTCACGATGGCCGCGATTCGCAGGAGAGCGTGTTTAGAAATAATTTGAGATCGTTTCGGTTTCGCAGCGGCGTTGCGCCGTGCCGGTCTAAAAGCAAACGACAGCCAGAAGAGACCGGACCGGACTCCGGGACGTAACAGGCCAGGGGTTTGTTTTGTTCGAGGGCGAAGCGAGCGGTGTGCATGGTTCCGCTGTTGCGTTCGCACTCAATGACGATGACCGCCTGCGAAAGTGCGGAGACGACTTTGTTACGTTCTATGAAACGAAAGTTACGGGGCGGAGTTCCGTCTGGATATTCGCTTGCCAGACAGCCGGCGGCGATTAGAATGTGGTGCGCGAGACCGGCATTGGAAGCGGGGGCGACGCGGTCCAGGCCGCAGGGCAAGACGGCGACCGTAATTCCGCCGGCCTGCAAACAAGCACGATGGGCGGCGGTGTCGCAGCCGAGGGCCAGACCGCTGATGACCGCGAAACCCGAGCGGCTGAGTTTCCCGGCGAAGGCGGCGGCGACTGAAAGACCGGCAGGCGAAGGACGCCGCGTGCCGACCACCGCCACGGCGGGCAGAGTGAGCGCGGCGGACGAACCGCGCACGAAGAGCGGCAGACCCGCAGGCGAAGGGAACGAAAGCGAAACGGCGTGCGCCCTGTCGCCGTCCAGACTAACATCCAGTCCGGGGAATTCAACACAGAAAATTCAGCGGGCCGGGTGAAATTGGTTGTATGTATTTTCTGTTTACGACTTGTTGTAGGATGCAGATGGAGTTATACCGTATGCTGATTTGTATGATTGTCGTGGCATATTTTGGGAGGCCGTGTTGAACGAAGAATCAGAATTCAAAGTCTTGGAAAGCGTTCGATTGCGAGGCAAGTCTACTGTCAGTACTCGATATCGGCTGCCACCGGAATTGGTACCGTACGATTTGCATGCACAGTATGTTGATGCCGCTCTTGACTATTATTTACTGTCTCGTTTTGCCGAATCGCATCGGATGCTTGAAGCATATATGCGGACGTCCTTTTGGGCTGTAGAGTATATTTTACTTAGTGTATTATGCTTTAAGTATCCAACGAAAGAAGATCTGAGCAAGGTCTGTGACTTTCATGACCTATGGGCGTATTGGAAACTATTTAAGAAGTTGAACCCCGAGCTGGAGCCTGTGCTCAAGCGGTTCGACGCTTGTATTGGGAAAGTGAAGGGCTACTATAAGCACAGATATCCCACTGATCAGTGCGTTACCATTTTTACCGGGAAGCGTCCCGTGATACGGAATGGAAGTGGGGAAGCTGTGAATTCAGATACAGAGGCGGAAATAAATCTTCATGAGCTAGACCACTTTTTTGGATTCATGCTCCATGATATAGTAGGTCCGAGCCATGATCCTTCGGCGAATTTCATGGAGAAATTGGCTTCTCGTGAGTGCACTGACTTGTACCTGGAGAACAATAAGTACTCTATAATCTACCCGAACAAAAAGTATCATGGAGAGATTAGCCTGGATCCAACTGACACGAAAAAGTGAGCATGAATTAAAGGGTGGAAATTTTGGTATTCTGGTCGTCGCGAATCTCGTAAGGATTCTTAACTTTGGCTTGTTTGATTTAACTGATTCCACTTTTTTCGAGACTACTCATGTACGCTCTACCTTCGCCGATGACCGATCGATCCCTCGAAACCCTCGAAGAAAAGATCGTAATCAAACAGATTTCGCGGACACGGGTTCCCGAGTTTACGCGTCTGGCTTTTGCAGTATACCGCTCGCGCTTTGCTGACGAAGCAGGGTGGGCAGGATCACATGCAGACTTCAATGGGATGCTTGAAGGCGAGCTGCAAAATTCGTTTCGTGGAATCTATATTGTCGCGGAAACGAACGAAGGCAAGCTACTTGCTGGAATCAGAGCCTTTTCATATCACGAAGGAGCAGTCTTTACTTCAGAGAAGGTTTTTTCCGTCGACCCGGTACAAGTAGCGATTGAACTCAATCTTCCTGTAAGTCGACTCTGGCATGGGAGTCATCTGATTAAAGATAATCTTGCCTTACGTCGTGAGGGCTTGCAGGGTCTTTCGAATATTATTGTAAAAAGACTCTTTGTCCATATGATGAAGGCGATTTTGAAATTCAAGGGTGTTGCGATCTTGGGGGAAACAGACATATCGATCGAACGCTGGTATCGCCGCTACGGGATGCCCTGGAAGCCCCTGACAGATTATCAGAAAAATATCGGATGGGATCGGGCGGGCGTGCTTCTCTTCGATAATATGCTTGCTTCGGAAAGATTTCGACAAAGCTTTCGCGACGAATCTTTCGTCAAGAATGCAGACGTCATGCCGGATCGGTCTGAATAAATGTATGAGCTACCTTCGCCGACTGCTGACATATTACTGGAAAAAGCAGGCCCGCTGACTTTTCTCCAGCTTGGACAGAACTCCATTCCCCAATTCTTAGACTTTGTTTTTGAGAGTTTTAGAACTCGGCTTGGAGCCCGATTGAGTCTTACAGTTTGCGATAAAGATTACCTTGATTTTCTGCGCGAAGAAAAGGCCTACGATGGCAATGGAATGTACGCCGGTATACTCGAAGCAGACACGCAGAAAATGGTCGGTGCGTTTCGGACTATTCCATATGATTCGCGGTATGAATATCCTGTTGAACATGTTTTTGGAATTTCGGTCCCGGCCCTTGCCGCGCAGCTCGGCGTAGCGCCGGCAGGGCTCTGGCATGGAGGATGCTTTGCAATGAACATTCGTTGGTTGATCCGAAACGGGATTCGACCTGGAGATGTTCTCAGGCGTATTTATTTTCACTCATTGGCTGCCCTGCTGCATAACGGGGCAACGCATGTTTTTGGCGAAACCGATGAATTAATCGAGAGGTTGCACGCCCGAAACGGGCTCACGTGGCGGCCAATATCCGGGTGGGCTGACTACTGGGGACAAACGCGGGTTACACTTCTGGATGTGGCCGAAGCAGCAGTTGGGGTCAATTATCGGGATGAGTTGAGGCGAAAAGGTTTTGCTGATTAAAAAATTAGTATGACTTAGGCGACCAACACCAGAGTCGCTGTTTCATCTGAAGAGCATTCTACCTGAGCTCCGAAACCATGATGACGCGGCCGGCTGGGATGTTCAACAATCGCACTGAACATCAACTGGTGCCGGCCGTTTTCGTGGCCATGAATTCCAGACAGCGGCCAGAAGAAACAGAGCCGTTCCCGGATACATTGCCAGTTCCCATTGCAGCGCGAATCTTCCCAAAAGGATTATCGCAGCGCCGATTACACCGACTGCGAAAGGCAGAAGCCCGTGCCGGTATCGAGCCCGATAAAAGAGGCCGCCCAATCCGATTCCGGTGAGCGCGATCATTAATGGGAGCAGGTAAGGCGAATAATCCACGAAGCCAATTCCCAGCCCGGCAAGTACCGCGGAATACGCCGGCCAGCAGGCCGCACACGAAACAACCGGCAACATGCCGGCCAGCCCTGCGAAAACGGAAGCGAAGGCCGTGGTTTTTCCGGTTCTGTCTCCGGTGTTTTCCGGATTGGATTGTAGCGCGCTGACTATCTTTTCAACCGGCGGCAAACCGCTCATGCGTCCGCTAGCATCACGATAAATTCGACATGCGTTTCCGCCTGAGTTTTCGGACGGCGCAACATCACGACCGTCTACGAGAATCGTTGGAGAACCATAGTTCTGCGCATGAGCGGGCGCGTCGGGGTCTTGCCGACAATGTTCGATCCATTTGGATTTCATTCGCACTGATTCGGTTGCCTCGCGTAGTAACTCACGAGCCCCTTCCGCATTGGGACAATCATCGTCATAGATAAGCTCAACTTTCATATTCACCTACACCCTGGATTTTGATTTCGTATCGAGGGCGGCCAGAATTGGACAGGAGTCTGTTGGTTGCCGGCTATCGCATGAATCGATGAGCTTCCCCAGAACCCGATCCAGGCTCTTTAGATCGCGGATCTTTTGACGAACCTCTTCGCGTTTTCCGGAAGCCTTTTCGCGAACTCGATTGCAATTCGAGCGTCGATCAATTCGGAGGTTTAGTAACTCTTGAATCTCGGTCAGTTGAAATCCGAGATCTTTTGCACTCTGAATGAATCGGATTCGTTCGACGGCCGCATCCGTATAGACGCGGTAGCCGGATTCATTCCGGGGAGCCGCCTCGATCAGGCCGATCCGCTCGTAGTAACGAATGGTCTGTTTGTTTACACCGGCTCGTCGCGCCAGAGTTCCAGAATTTAACATTTCTCAGACACCCTCCCGGATAGAGTAAGGGATGTACCTTGGTACATAGTCAAGGGGTAGCAGGGGTTTTTTTCAGATTTCGGTTTTTTTTCGAAGCTGAATCAGGAAAGGATTGATAGGTCGCGAGACCAGGTAACTCCGTCACCCGGCCCGCCGAATTTTCTGTGTTGAGTTCCCCGGCCCGGATGTTTGTCCGTCCGGCGTCATGCCGCACGCCGTTTCGCTTTCGTTCCCTTCGCCTGCGGGTCTGCCGCTCTTCGTGCGCGGTTCGTCCGCCGCGCTGGCTCTGCCCGCCGTGGCGGTGGTCGGCACGCGGCGTCCTTCGCCTGCCGGTCTCTCAGTCGCTGCCGCCTTCGCCGGGGAACTCAGTCGCTCGGGTTTCGCGGTCATCAGCGGTCTGGCCCTCGGCTGCGACACCGCCGCCCATCGTGCTTGTTTGCAGGCCGGCGGAATCACGGTCGCCGTCTTGCCCTGCGGCCTGGACCGCGTCGCTCCCGCTTCCAATGCCGGTCTCGCGCACCACATTCTAAACGCGTCCGGCTGTCTGGCAAGCGAATATCCAGACGGAACGCCGCCCCGTAACTTTCGTTTCGTAGAACGTAACAAAGTCGTCTCCGCGCTTTCGCGGGCGGTCGTCGTCGTTGAATGCGAACAGAGCAGCGGCACCATGCACACCGCACGCTTCGCCCTCGAACAAAACAAACCACTGGCCTGTTACGTCCCGGAGTCCGGTCTTGTCTCTTCTGGCTGTCGTTTGCTTTTAGACCGGCACGGCGCAACGCCGCTGCGAAACCGAAACGATCTCAAATTATTTCTAAACACGCTCTCCTGCGAATCGCGGCCATCGTGAAAATCAAAGCGCAGGGGGGGAGGGGGTTGGCATGTCTGAATGTCACAAAAGGACCACTGGAAATTCGCGGGACTCCGGGAATGGATACGATGCGCGTAACTTCTGCTGGAGTTGCGAAAGAGATCTAAGAATCGAATCGCGCGAATGGTGTCGCTTCTGCGTTCCCAAACACGCGAAGACGAATCTGTTTAAGGTTCGTTTGCCGGTCCAGACTCTGGATCTCATCAAACAAAAGCACGGCAACGTCTCGGCCTATGTTCGCGGACTCATCGCGAAGGATTTGGGAGCGAGTGTCTTTCCGGCCAGCGCCATGCTTCGCCCCGGTGGCGGCAGGCTCAAGGTGAAAACGGATCTGTAGTGAAATCGAAAACTAAAATCAACAGGAGTTAATCAAATGGAAACTGTACAGGCAATCATCGAAAAAACCGGCGGCTTCGCGCGTCTAAAACAAAGACCAATTCGCATCGATAACGGCGAAGAACCGGCGCTGGTAATTCAGTATCTTGGCAAGACCGGCGTGGGCGCTGCGGACTATCTGCGTGTTTTGCGAGTGGAAGAAATAGACGGCGAGATCTCGCGCGTCTTTGAGATGTCGTTCGAAACCCATCCGGACGGCAGTTTCTGGCGGGCTGTGGTCTGGCATTGCGAATTAACCGGCGAAACTCGTTATGTATATTCTGAGCATCCTGTGAACGGCGATCGCTCGCTGTATCTGGTGGACATGGACGAGATGCGAACGCTGCGTTTTCGCGCGAATGCCTGGGATGAGAATTTGCGGGAGCTTGGTTATCTGGAAGCCTCTGATGTTTTCGCTGCCGGGGAAAGTCTGGAGATCCACGAAGCGGTTTAGGTTTTCGCCGTGCGAATCTGGAAACCCCGGGCCGGTTTTGGTTCCGGGGTTTTTTGTGTCTGGATTGCCGGCTGGATTGTTTAAGTGTATGTGACCTGATGTTTGCCTTCTTTCCCGATTCTCTTTCCCGATTCTCTTTCCCGATGAACATCTTGCCGATGTTGTCTCGATTCCTGTTTGTAACCACACCCTTCTCGCATTTGGCGGGCTGGCCGGCCCCGTAGCCTGTTTTGGGTTCGGAGCTGCCCCTCTTGTCCCCCGCTCGCAGTACTAACCGAATGTTCAGTACTTCTAAAGCGGCGCGGGGATCCCCGGGCGGGCAGGGGCGCCGCGGAGATCCCGAAATCCTCGATTTTGGCCCGCCGGGGCCGTCCATCCCGCCAAAAGCTCCGCATTTGTAGCCACATCTCAAAAAATATCTGGACGCCTTACCTGTACAAATCCACCCCTTGTTCATGGTCGCAACTGCTCGAAAATCGGTGCATATCTCCCGTCCAGATTCCACACAAAGCTGTGATCCGCGCGCGCGAAAAGATCGCGGTGTGTCCGGCGCGGGGTCCCGCGAATCGCGGCGATGGGCCGATTTTCTCAACGGATTCGAGCAGCGCCGGCCGTCGCATTCGCACGCGCCAACCCCTTCGCCCCCCCACCCCGAATCACGTGCGAAAGAGCGGTTCAACACGCGATTTAAAGGGATCAACCTCGAACACTACACCGATTTAACGCGCAGCCTGCTCTCAATCGACACCAACAGTTGAGGGCGTAAGGCCGTTATACGGGACCCGAATTCGATTGAAAGGTCAACTGAACGTTATCCAGTTCGGCGACAGCTTCGGCCAACAATTGCTCTGAATTGAAAACGCGGTGAGGTATGAGCAATCCCTGTTCTTGTCTCGAAACGATTTCTTTGATCGTTCGGACTGCGAGCCACACTGTTCCACGCGCGCCGTCAGCGAAGGTCGCGATGCCTCGACCAAGTTCCACGTTGGATCGGTGGGCAATGCTGAAGATCACGCCGCCGCTATCGAGTCCGGCAAACCGGGCGCGCTCGTAGTTTTTTGCATTTATGCGTTTGAGGATACGCTTCAGAAATGCGTAAGTTCGCTGGCTCTTATGCGGCCGTAGCAGCCGAATGAGCCTGACCAGAAACCGCGAAGGCGGCGACGCCTCTCCCAGTTGTGCGAAGGTCTGAATAGATTCGATACCGTCGAGGCTGGCCGTCATGATCTCTGGTTGCATCGCCAGAATATCCAATTGCGGCCACGAAATCAGTCTCCGCGACCCGTAGGGTTCCGGCAATTCGAATTCCACGACAGGTTGACCGGGAAACCTGCGAACGGGTATGCGATCTTGAATAATATCATGAGCGTAGTTCATTTCGAGAACGGCGGCCAGAAGGCTTGCGAGGCCCGCATCGGCGCTGAGATGGTTTCCCGCAAATAACCCGATAGTCAGTGAGTCCGCTGTCGGGTGACGCTTTGCGACCGACCGGGCCAGCGGTCCGGAAAGCCCGGGATACAGCCCGAAACCGGGAGCCAGCGCCAGGCTTCGCGCCGCGGCAAGCGGAGCCAGTTTTTCAAGGCGACGATAGTGCTCTTGTTCACCGGCCACATCGATATAGTGCAGTCCGCGCTCGACGGCAACCCGGGCGACCTGTTGACCGTTCTTTATGTACGGTCCCACGCAATTGAACAAAACGGTTGCATTATCGCAGGCCTTTGCCAGTTGCCTCGAATCATCCACATCAACAATGCGAACAGAAAGTTGGGAGTTCGTGAACTGCTGCTCAAGAGCCTCCAGACGTTGCTTGTTCCGTCCGGTCGCCAGAACGGCATAACCCTGTTTTAGTAGTTCATCTATAGCCGCAGTGCCGACCTGGCCGTAGGCTCCCGTTACAAGTACTGTGATAGGCTCCCTCATGATTAACACTTCACACTTGAACAAATCAGGCCGCTAAGCGAAGCCGGCTTTCGAAACGCCGGGCCGAAGACATACGATCAGCCCTGTAGGGCATCGCTATGGATTCCTCGGCCCATTTCCATGTTTAAACCGAACAGAAAAGCGTGAGACTACGTTCAACACAGAATACAAAATAACGTCAATCGATAGCAAGCCTGTTCCGTCGAAAAACGAGTGCCGGGCCTGCGTGTGCGCTGTGGACTCATAACTGAGGTGCGAACCGCGTGTCGGCTGTCTGCGGGCTTTCGCGGTTGACAGAGAAAAAGGAACGTCGCTGATTGCAGCAAGTCGCGTGGGATGCACGCGCCATCGAAAGCTTGCACCCGTGAGCACAGGGCGAACCAATGCAAAGAGCTATATTCAAGATATCCGAAATGGATTGTCCATCAGAAGAACAGCTCATCCGGATGGCGCTGGGCGAAAATGCCAACATCAAGCGGCTCATATTCGATTTGCCGGAACGCAAGCTGGAAGTGATTCTCGAAAAGAACCCGGACGAAGTCGAAGAAACGCTGGCCGGCCTCAACCTGGGCTCTCAACTTCTGCAGGTCGAAGACTTTCATGAGAATCATAACCATACTGCTTCGGATCTGCAAGCCCGGGGGCCACTGATCGCCGTTCTGTCGATCAATGCATTCTTTTTCGTTGTGGAGATGATCGCCGGGCTCTTCAGCCAATCCATGGGTTTGATCGCGGACTCTCTGGATATGCTGGCGGATTCGTTCGTCTATGGGCTGAGTCTGCTCGTTATCGGCAAGGCGATGACCTTAAAGAGGAGAATCGCCCGGCTGAGTGGTTATACGCAGCTCGCCCTCGCTTCGGCCGGAGTCATAGAAGTCGTTCGGAGATTTATCGGCAATGAGGCGGCGCCTGATTTCGTTGTCATGGCCACAGTGGCCAGCCTTGCGTTAAGCGCCAATGTGCTGTCCTTGTTTATCCTGGCCAGGACGAGAGACAAAGGCGTTCATCTGCAGGCGAGCTGGATCTTTACATCCAATGACGTGATCGCAAATCTCGGAGTCGTGGTCGCGGCGCTGTTGGTCTATGTGTCCGGATCCAAAGTGCCTGACCTCATTGTCGGTATTCTTATTTTCGTTTTCGTTGGCTACGGCGCTCTTCGCATACTCCGTCTTGCGAAATCATGATACGATGCGATTATGGATACGCGGGGCGCGGATGGATTCCGGTCGCCTTTGCGCTGCAACTTTTTGAAGTTTTTGCTTGACCATCATCGCGGGAGCCTTTTATTTTACTGAAGGCTCGGTATGAAGACCACATTTCGACAATTCGGCGTGTTTGCGTTGTTCGCCCACGTGGGACTCATCGTACTGCTTTCGGCAGCGGGTGTCCACGTCCATCACGAAGTCGGCCTTCAAACGACCGGCCCGGTCGTTGAGTCTCATCGAACCGCAGCCTGCGACGACGGCGAACTTCCAGTCGAGCATCTTTTCGAATTGCTCGGTGAGACGGTCCTCCCCGGAACTTTCCGCGCCATCGTCGACGAGCGCGATCAATTTGAGCGCGGGGACTTCCATGAATTCTCGATCATCGCTCTGAGCCTCAGTCTTTCGGGGTCAGAGGGGCTCTTGCCCCCTTCTGTTACAAGCCTGCAGAATGCGACTGAGGCCTCATCCTCAGCAAAAACCTTACTCGATGCCTCTCGGGCTCCTCCCGTTCAAGCAGTCTAATCGTATTGCGATTCAAGCGGCGCGTGCGCGCGCCCTGACTGTACCTTGAACAGGAGAACTAGTCATGTACAAAAAATACATTCGCGCGGCTGCGGTCGTGTGCGGGGTGCTGTTGTATCCGGGACTGGAAGGCATCGGAGGCGAGCTCCGCGCCGAGTCAGCGTCGGATGCAGCCGCATTCGAAAACTCTGAGGGCGCCGAGTCCTGCCGGCCGGAGTCAGCAGGCGACGTCCTGAAATGCGTGCTGGAGCATCATCCGGATCTCAAGGCCGCGCAAAGCGAGCTGGAAGGCTTCGCGGCCGGGGTCCGCAGAGCCGAACAAAGTCCGAACCCGGAGCTGGGCTCGCGGGTGCTCGGCGGCGGAGATTCGCTTACTGCGGAGGTCGACTTCACGCACACGTTCGAGACCGGCGGTAAACGCGATGCGCGCGTCAACGTTGCGAAAGAGGACCTGGCTCTGGCCACAAGTCGGGTCACATTACGGCGACAGGCCAGCGTGATTCAGGCCGCCCTTCAGTTGCTGCGTTTAAGCCAGGTCCGTGATGAAATCGCGTTACTCAACGAGGCCGCGGGAACGTACAGACGCATGATTCGGCGTTTACGTTCCAGGCCCGGCCTCAGTTCGGAACAACGGGTCAACCTCGGCATTTATGAAGTCGCGGCCGGGGAAGCGGCTCTAAGCGTTGTCGGCCTTTCGCTGGAACGCGAGCGGCTTCTCGCGGAGTTGCGCTACACGTCCGGCGTCGCAGGGCAAAACCTGGAGCCGCTGCTTGCACGGGCGTCCGAAATCAAATGGCCGACGGCGCTTGCACTGGCCGGAGCCGATCAATCCGAGGAGCTTCGGCTGGCGCGCAAGCGGATTGCCCGGGCCCGGGCCCGCCTGGAGCTGGAAGAGGCAAACGCCTTTCCCAATCTGAGCATAGGACCGGCACTTGAATACCGGCGAGCGAACGAAGCTTCGGGAGGGATTTTCGGCGGATCGTCGAGTCGGTCGGATGCGGAACTCGGCCTGAGTTTTCGACTGACCCTTCCGCTCTATCACAGAAACGACGGCGGACGCGCCGCCGCCAGTGCCGACGTCGCGGCAGAGCAAGTTCGCGAGAGCGGCGTGGCGGATCGATTGGCCCTGGAGCGTTCCCGTCTCATGCAGGAGTACGAGCGCGCTCGACAATCGCTTCGTAAGGCCCTTTCGCAAAAGGTTTTGCAGGCGAAACACAGAGGTTTGCAAGTCGCCATTCGGCGCGGCCGGATTTCGCCGACGACTGTGATAGAATTTCATCGCAATATGTACGAATACGCTGCCACGCGTAACGAGCAGGAAGTCGGGGCACTGCGGGCCCTGCTGAGCATTTACGCCCTCAACGGGCAAATCTTATCAAAGGTAGAAGACTATGAAATTTTTTAAGTTCGGTTTGATTGCAATACTGGCGCTTGGAACGGGGCTGGCGTGTCCCGGAAGCAACGGCCACGAAAGTCATGAAGGCCATGAAGGGCACGAAGGCCATGAAGGGCACGAAGGCCATGAAGGGCACGAAGGCCACGATGGCCGCGAAGGTCATGAAGGCCACGAAGGCCGCGAAGGTCATGAAGGTCATGAAGGTCATGAAGGTCATGAAGGTCATGAAGGTCATGAAGGGCATGAAGGTCATGAAAAGCATGAAAAGCATGAGAGTCGTCGCGGCGAGGACAGTCCAGTATCGGACGAGCACCGGCACGCGGAGGCCGGGTCGGCAGATGATGACCACGGGCACGGTCACGGACATGAATCCGGAGGAAGTACCGGACCGGGTATGGCCGTCCGCGCAGCGGATGAGATTACCGGCATCGAATTAGCGCCTGCGGCGACCGCACGCCTGAATATCCAGACCACGCCATTGCGTAGCTTTCAGGCGCCGTCAAATTCCGAATTCTCAATCCCGCGGCAGGCTTTGATCCGTTACGAAGACAAGGCGCAGATTTTCGTTCAAATAGGAGCACGTTTGCGTCCGGCGGACGTGCGCGTGCTGGCGGCTTCCGGAGACCGGGTCCGAATCAAGACCAGCGGATCAGCCGATGTCGGCGTCTTGAAGAATGCCGACCTGGTTACGCGCAATGCGCCCCTGGTTCGCCTCGCTTACCTCGAAGCGTTTGGAGCTTCGGGATCGGGCCACGGGCACTGATCGTTCAGCGGATCTTTCAGTCATTCTGACAATTCCAAAAGGAGCACAGGGCACTATGTCATCCAGCCGTACAGCAGAACCAGCACCGGATTCCCATAAGGGCGCGACGAATCCGATCGACCGTTTAATTCAATTTTCAGTCAATAATCCCCCCTTTATTCTGGTGGGCGTCCTCTGCGTCGTACTGGCAGGGGTCGCCGCGTTTCGGAGCATCCCCATTGACGCGGTTCCGGATATTACCAACGTTCAGGTTCAGATCAATACCGCCGTGCCGGCGCTTGCGCCCGAGACGGCGGAAATGAACATCACGTATCCGATCGAAAACGTAATGCGCTCGATACCGAAAGTCAGTGGAGTGCGCTCTGTCACGCGCTACGGGCTTTCGCAGGTAACGGTCGATTTTGAAGAGGGCGCGAATCTGTATTTATCTCGCCAGCTCGTGTCCGAACAGCTCCAGTCTGTCCAATTGCCGGACGGCGTGCAGCCCAGACTCGGCCCCATATCAACAGGCCTTGGCGAGATCTTTCACTACGTCGTCGAAGCCCGTGAAATTGAGGCTTCGCCCGAAAAGCGGATCGTCCAGCTAATGCGTCTCCGGACTTTACAGGAGTGGGACGTTAAGCCGCGCCTGCTGCAGGTGAAGGGCGTCGCTGAAATTAATACGATCGGCGGCTTTCCGGAACAATACTATATACAGCCAGATCCGGCCAAACTCGCCCGATACGGCGTTCACATCGACGAGCTGTCGACCGCCCTGCGCGAGAGTAATAAGAATACGGGCGGCGGATACGTTCAGCAATCAGCCGAGCAGTTCATTGTACAGGGCGACGGAGTGTTTCGATCGATCGGACAAATTCGCGATATCACAGTCGAAGTGTTGCCGGACCTATCTGTGATTACTGTCGGCGATCTGGCGGATGTGCAACTGGATCGTGAGCTGCGAACAGGCGCGGCCGTAGTCAACGGACGGGAGGCGGTGCTGGGCACCGTCTTTATGTTGCTTGGTGCGAACAGCCGTACCGTCGCGGCCGATACGGCCGCGCAAATTAAAGAGATCAAGCGCACTTTGCCCGAGTGGGCGACGATCAAAGTCGTTTACGACCGGTCGGAACTCGTCGACGCCACTGTGGCCACTGTTCGTGAAAATCTGACCTTCGGGGCGATTCTTGTTATTTTCGTTCTGTTTTTACTCACGGGTAATTTGAGAGCGGCGCTGATTACGGCGTTCGTGATTCCGCTGTCGATGCTGGCCACGCTGTTTTTGATGGATAGCCAGGGGTATTCCGCGAATTTGATGTCGCTCGGAGCCCTTGATTTTGGAATCATTATCGATGGGGCCGTGATCGTTATTGATAATTGTATTCATCGGCTCGGCGACCGCGCCAGAACGGAGGGCCGCGATCTCGATCGAAGTGAAATTCGAGCGACAGTTACCGCCGCCACGATTGAGATTCGAAACGCTGCGGGATTCGGGCAGTTGATCATCGTTATTGTCTTTTTGCCCATTCTGACTCTCACGGGTGTCGAAGGCAAAATGTTTCGTCCCATGGCGACGGCTTTCATTTTCGCTTTATTCAGTGCATTCGTTATTTCGTTTACCGTCGTGCCGGGGCTGGCGGGCGCATTGCTGTCCGGCAAGTTGCAGACGAAGCCACATTTCATTATGGGCCTTCTGGAAAGCCTGTACAGTCGCGCCCTCTCCATGCTCTTAAGATTGCGCTGGATCGTTCTAAGCGTAGCGCTTGTCTTACTGACCGCCGGCGGTGTTGTTGCGGGGGGCCTGGGTAGCGAGTTTATCCCCCGTTTGTACGAAGGCTCGATGGCCATCCAGTTTATTCGCCCGGTCACGATCGGCATCGACCGATCGATCGAGCTGGACCGCCTATCGCAAAACCTCATCCGTGAATTCCCGGAAGTCCGCGACGTTTTCTCCAGAATCGGAACCGCCGAGATTGCGACCGACCCCATGGGAGTGAATACCGCGGATACATTCGTGATGTTGAAACCGACGACCCAATGGCCGACTGCCGCATCCGGCGCCCGGCGGACGCCTGAGGAACTACAGGCGGCGATCGCGGAAAAACTCAAAGCTGAAATTCCAGGTCAACGCATTCTTCTGAGCCAGCCCATTCAATTGCGTTTTAATGAATTGATGGAAGGCACCCGCGCGGATGTCTCCCTGAAAATTTTCGGCGACGACCTGGATCAATTGCAATCCGTGAGTACCGAAATCGCAGGCATCATACAGGGCGTTCCCGGCGCAGGCGACGTCGAAGCGGAGTTGCGGGGTAAGTCGCCCGTTTTGAATATCACGCCGGACGCCCGTCAATTAATGCGTTATGGAATATCCGCGCGGGAATTACTCGATACGGTTCAAATGGCTTTGGGCGGTGAAGAGGTCGGTTTTATGTATCGGGGAGTTCGCCGCTTTCCGCTTATGCTGCGCCTCAGCGAAAATCGTCGTCGTTCACTGGAGACGATTCGAAATCTCCCGGTCGGGGCGCAGGATACTTTAACGGTTCCGTTGCATCAACTTGCTAAAATCGAGTTTATCGAGTCGTACGATACGATCAAACGTGAGTCCTCCCGCCGTCGCACGGCTGTATTAATCAATCCGCGCGGTCGCGACACCGCCGGAGTCGTTGAAGACGCGCGTCTGGCGATTGAAGAAAGAGTTCAGTTACCCGACGGCGTCTTTCTGGAGTGGGGCGGCAATTTTGAAAACCTGGAAGAGGCGCGCAGTCGATTAATGGTCGTCGCGCCGCTCTCTCTGGCAATCGTCGCCTTTATGATCTACTCCGCGTTTCGCAGCGGCAGCCAAACGCTATTGATCTTCGCGCTGATCCCCTTCGCGCTGGTCGGCGGCCTGCTGAATCTGGCGTTCGCCGGATTGCCCTTCAGTATTTCGGCCGGCGTCGGCCTGATCGCCCTCTCGGGAATCGCGGTTCTCAACGGAGTCGTTCTGGTCAGTTTTTATAACGAGCTGCGAAAACAAAACTTACAGGGCGTTGAATTGATTCAGCAAGGAGCGTCTCTGCGTTTGCGAGCGGTGCTCATGACCGCATTCACGGATATTCTGGGCTTCCTGCCGATGATGCTGGCCTCAGGCATGGGGGCGGAGGTGCAGCGTCCGCTGGCGACGGTTGTTGTAGGCGGAATTTTTACCGCGACGATTGCGACTCTGGTGTTGCTGCCGATCGTGTATTATATGCTGCACGGACGAGAGGATATTCAAAGGACGTCGTAAGACCAATGCGAATCGCGACGAATCAATTATTTTTGACGCCGGACCGGGCGATCTTTGTGGGGCCGGTTCAGGATAACGAGCTACACCGGCATCATGCGCTCCAGATGGTCGTATCTCCTGTTCCTTTCCAGCTGGCTGTCGGCCCGGGAGATGTTCGCGCCGAACGTTTCGTTCTCATCGACTCCGATGTTCCGCATGCGATTCAAGGGGATTCGGCGCGACAGATCCTGATATTAATCGACCGAGAAAGTACCTTAGCCGAGGCGCTTAGAACAAGCTTGCCTCAGGGCACCGGTTTCGCCTGCTTGAAGCCTCCGGAAGATTTCCCGGATTCAATGAAAACCTGCGCTGAGGCTCGTCAGGAATCGGATCGTCTCATAAGATCGGCGGTCCAGTTCGCCGACGCGGCAATCGGATTTCAAAGCCCGGACGAACGCATCAAGGAAGCCTGCCGATTCATATCAGAGCAGGAGGATTTTAAGGTGTCACTGAGCATGATCGCGAATCACATCGGGCTTTCCGAGGGACGAACCACGCATCTGTTCAAAGAGCAAGTGGGTGTTCCGATTCGTCGCTTCGTAATGTGGGTCAGGGTTCGCCGTGCCATCGTGGAGGCGGCAAGGACCGGTTCCCTGACCGAAGCCGCTCATGCGGCCGGATTCGCGGATCAGGCCCATTTTACGCGAACATTTCGCGAGATGTTCGGTTTCGCTCCGAAGCAAGTCCTATCCCGTAAAAACGAGATAGAATTGCATCTGTGTCCGCAGCAATGAACCACGCGCTGGAAAATTGCACTGCCGGTAGCCAGTTTCTTCAAGTCACGCGATTGCATATCGTGTATGGTAATGCAGGAACGGAGGAAACCACATGACAACGACTGTAAATCAAGCTGCGAAACGCTTTTTAATCGATACGCCAATCCTGGACTATAACGAACCCGCTCTACGCGCGCTTTCTCAGGAGCGCGGGTGGGCCGATATGCCCGAGTACGAACGAATCGGCGCAATCTACGACTTCGTCCGGAATGAAATTCTGTTCGGCTATAATGAGTCTGACGAAATTCCGGCTTCGCAAGTGCTGGCTGACGGCTACGGGCAATGCAATACAAAGGCAACTTTGTTTATGGCTCTTTTGAGGCAGAATGGAATCCCGTGTCGCTTTCGCGGGTTCACGATCCACAAAGAACTGCAAAAGGGCGCGATTACCGGTCTCTGGTATCGCATGGCACCGGAGAGCATCATCCACAGCTGGGTTGAGGTCTCCTATGATTCTCGCTGGGTCAATCTCGAAGGGTTCATTCTCGATTCCGCGTACCTCGAAAGACTACAGTCCCTCTTCCCGAACGCAAAGAACTTCTGTGGATACGGTGCTGACGTTCCGGATCTTTCCAGTCCGCCTGTTGAGTGGCGGGGTAGCGATACCTATATTCAGAAAGAGGGTATCAATCATAACTTCGGAGTGTTCGATACGCCGGACGATTTCTACAATCGGCACGGTTCGAATCTGCGGGGTCTGAAGAAGATGCTGTTCAAACATATAATCCGGAAACTAATGAATCGGAACGTGGCGCGGCTTCGCGGAGGGTGACAAGAAATCAGGAGGCCTTCGCGAATTCTCAATTGGGCTCAGGACCGTAGTGCTGCTTATGCGGCTCGAATCGAAAGTCAAGACCGCCTCGGTCGAAAATACAGCGCATTGCGAATGATTGCCGTCCATTCTGGTTTTCGTTCGCCACCGCGTCTCCGAGGTGTTTTTCGATACTGGCGTAGCTTCTGTCGTTGCCGGGCAACCACTCGGTCCCATCGCGAATCTCGCGGTCGCCACACGGAAGTTACCCGCTTGTGTAATCTCTCTAAAGTCCGGTACTCTGCGTCAGCCCACGCAGCTGCCGGATCGATTTGCCGGGTCAGCTTCCGCCGCTGTCGCGAAATCACAAAATCCCATGGCTGTGGCTCCCGCGATTCGCGAAAAACGTGCCTGTGTCGATAGCGAAGTTTATTGAGCGCCGCGATACAGGCGTACGACCACGTTCGAGCCACGCGATTATGGTGCTTACGCTCTAGCCCATTGGCCAGGAATTTCCGTCGGCGGCCGATGTAACGAGACATCGCCGCATCGGCCGCCCATCGCGGGAACTCACTTTCGTACGCGTCGTAGCGAATAACCATGCTCTTTTCCTCGATACTGTATGATCTCTGCTGCGAGCTGAACAATCGCTTCTTCTTTTACATGCCGCGCCGTATAGGAGAGGTCGCGCACAATAATATAGTGATTGTCGATCTCCGTCCGCCCGCGTTCACGGAACGGTTCGCGTAATTCGACTTCTGTATTGTCCGGCGTCAACTCGCGGCCGGTGAGTGCGCATTTGTAGTCCTGCTCCTTCATCATTTCCCAAAAATTGGCGGCGAAGAACTTGATTGGTTCTTTCTTCGCCGCTTTCTTCTTACTGGTTTTCTTCGTCATCGTCTCATCTCCTCAATATATTTTGCACGTTGTTTTCTATTCATGCCGTGTTTGTTTGTTCGCCGGGTCTTTCGTTGTTCCCGCGAAATGCCCGAGCCCGCTTCTGTGAAACCTTGATTCCGAAACTGCTCAATGTCCCATGAGTAGAGGAAGTCTGGGAGTTCCGTTACGAGTCGTCGCGCGAAGATTACCTTTCGCCGTTCCGTGTGATCGGTTTGTACTTCGCGCGCTTCGATCAGGCCGAGGGCCGCCCATTTGCGTAGAATTCGCAGGACGAGTCGGTGAGGCTGACCGGTTTCTTCCGCGACCCTGTAAGAAATGCGATCGTCGAAGCGCTGAAGCCTCGCCCAGATTGCGTGGGCCGCCGCGTTGTACTTCTTTTCATTCTGTTTTCGATACGGCGGAAGCCCTGGGAAGCTGGTGAGGTAGTCCAAATGTGCCTGCTTTGCCGGGAAATTCTCCGGCATATTCAATATTTCGCGTAGTTTTCCGCGAATCTGCCGCCTTGAATCGCTGTGGTCGATCGACTTCCGTTCGTCAAGAGTCGGCGGAATATAGCGCATTTCGGTCACTTTTCGCCGGAGGTAGTCCGCTTCCGGGTACGTAGAGGGCTTTGAATTCGGGTCGCTATATCTATCGTCTACATTCGCCACAAATGAACGTTTCGATAAAGAAAGTATAGTATCAAAGCCGATGGCGCGAATTGATTTGAGCGCTGAGTATTCGTTGAGATAGAGTTGGGAGTATTCGGGGCGAAAGTATCCATAAGCTGCGAGAAAAGACATCTTAACCATTCGCTGGTTCCCTTCGGCTACCTGATTGTGAACGCCGTTCTTGCTCCACCGATTGCGCGCCCACTTAGAACGCTTTTTATCTTTGGCCCGCGCGCTGTGGTTGATCGCGCGATGATTCGGGTAGTATCTTGAGAGCCACGGCGTGCCTTCGTCCGACATGATCGCCGTATCGCGCGGCAGGAATTTCAGAGCGGGTTCAATACTCTTCTGTGTTTGATCGCGAATGCTGGTGAGGAGCAGGGGGCCGCCCTTTGTGGCTACAGTATGCGCCAGTGTGCCGACTTGAAGTTTACCACGCTGCTCCGCGACCTTGTCGCTGAGATAGATAGAAGCGGTTTGTCCGGTATGTTTCCAGCGGGCGCGTCCGCCGTTGCTACGCTGCGTCGCGGAGAACAGCGCAAGTGTATCGGTGTGAACTACGGGTTTGTTTGCAACAAGGCCGGAAATATCCTTATTTTCTGGCAGTTTTAGCCCCGAAAATGCTTCGGTGGTCTCTTTGGCCAACAGCTCGCAAATCGCCGGAACGAGATCTGACAAAAAAAGCTGCATGCGCCGCTTCAACAGCAGGGATGTGGAATGCGAAACTCCGAGCCGTCGCCGGATTTGGGCGGCCGAAATCATCTGTGGGAACGTCTGCACTGCTTCGCAAAGCAGGTAGCTGAAGGTCCAGAGCGGAATCTTCAGATGATGCAGCGGCGTGTATGCCGTCCGTGACGCCTGGAAATGGCATTCCTTACAGCGAATAGCATTTTCGCGCCCGGCGACGTTCCCGAGCATTTCAGTTTCACAATGCGGGCAGACTTTGGGATATGCGCGCCGCAGCAGGCTGCGCGTTAAATCGGAGTAGTGTTCGAGGTTGATCCCTTTAAATCGCGTGTTGAACCGCTCTTTCGCACGTGATTCGGGGTGGGGGGGCGAAGGGGTTGGCGCGTGCGAATGCGACGGCCGGCGCTGCTCGAATCCGTTGAGAAAATCGGCCCATCGCCGCGATTCGCGGGACCCCGCGCCGGACACACCGCGATCTTTTCGCGCGCGCGGATCACAGCTTTGTGTGGAATCTGGACGGGAGATCTAAAACAATCTATCGTCTACATTCGCCACAAAGGGGCGTTTCGATAAAGAAAGCAAAGTATCGAAGCCGACAGCACGAATGGATTTTAGCGCGGAGTATTCGTTTAAGTATAGCTGGGAGTATTCGGGGCGAAAGTATCCATAAGCTGCGAGAAAGGACATCTTAACCATTCGCTGGTTGCCTTCTGCTATCTGGTTATGAACTCCGTTCTTACTCCAACGGTTGCGCGCCCATTTGGAACGTTTCTTATCCTTCGCGCGTGCACTGTGATTGATTGCGCGGTGGTTAGGGAAATACCTCGAAAGCCACGGCGTGCCTTCATCCGACATGATCGCCGTTTCGCGTGGCAGAAAATTTAGAGCGGGTTCGATACTCTTCTGTGTTTGGTCGCGAAGGGACGTTAATAGAATCGGTCCTTTCTTGATTGCTACGGTGTGGGCGAGTGTTCCGATTTGAAACTTGCCACGTTGCTCCGCGACTTTATCGCTCAGATAGATCGAAGCGGTCTGTCCTGTGTGTCGCCAGCGGGCGCGTCCGCCATTGCTTCGCTGCGTCGCAGAAAACAGGGCGAGGGTGTCCGTATGGATTACCGGCTTGTTTGCAACCATGGCCGAAATGTCCTTTTTTTCCGGCAGTTTGAGCCCTGAGAACGCCTCGGCGGCTTCTTTTGCCAGCAGCTCACGAATCGCCGGGACGAGATCTGAAAGAAATAACTGCAATCGCCGTTTTAGCAGTAGCGACGTTGAATGAGAAACTCCAAGTCGCCGGCGAACCTGCGCGGCTGAAATCATTTGTGGGAACGTCTTGTTCGCTTCGGTGAAAATGTAGCCAAAGGTCCAAAGCGGCAGCTTGAAATGATGAAGCGGCGTATACGCTGTCCGCGACGACTGAAAATGGCATTCCTTACAGCGAATAGCATTTTCGCGTCCAGCGACATCGCCGCTCATTTCGACTTCGCAATGCGGGCAGAATTTTGGATACGCACGACTGAGGAGCCGCCGGGTTATTCCGGAATAGTGTTCGAGATTGATTCCTTTGAATCGCGTGTTGAATTCAGATTTCGCACGGGATTCGGGGTGGGGGGGCGAAGGGGTTGGCGCGCTCGTTTGCAGCGGCCGGCGCTGCTGAATTCCGTTTTCAATTGCGGCCGATCGCCACGAATCTTGCAGCCCCGCGCCGGACCGGCTACGATTTTTTCGCGCGCGAGACTCGCGGCTTTGTGTGGATTGTGGACGGGAGATATGCACCAATTTTCGAGCAGTTGCGGCCATGAACAAGGGGTGAAACTGTACAGGAAAGGCGTCCAGACAATTTTTGATCTGTTACCACAAATGCGAGAAGCCTGTGGTTACAAACGGAATACAGACAACATCGGTCAGATGTTCATCGGGAAAGAGAATCGGGAAAGAGAATCGGGAAAGGGGCAAACATCATCTGGTACAGGATTAGAGATCGTATCGCTCAGCCATCCCGGATTCGATCAGTTCAGCATTCAGGAGCGTCCCATATTCCAGGATCTCGTTGAATTCCGTGTAAGTCCGGTGAAAATAGACCAGCGCCAGATACCGGCCATACTTTTCCCTGCGTCGGGTCTCCACGATAATATTCGCACGCTTGAGCTTCTTTTCGATGAACGCCTTCACCGTTTTCCCTTTCTTCGTCTTAATCTCGGGTGAATTCACTCCGGCCAGGCGAACCACAGCGCGAATCGTTATTTCAAAACCAACATCCAATTCAAGGCGAAGCGTATCGCCGTCTAAAACTTCGTCAAGCGTCGCATGGTAATAGTAAGGCGTCGTCGGGATCTCGCGGGCGGTGGGATTTTCTTCAATATCGGCGCGGATCAACGCGCGAAGATAACCGGAAACATTTTCCGTTCGTTCCTGGAGCGCGTCGAGTAATTCACCGGAGATTCGGAAACGGAAGATCTGATCTTTCTGCATGATCTCCGATTCATACCGTCCACGATTCAGAAAGGCAACAAAAAACCCCGCGCGATTTTCGCCCGGGGCTCTGGTCAGGATTCTTAGATTGTGATTTAACTGGCTTCGAATAGATTCCCCTGGCGATTCTCCGGAGTCGCTTCGAGATAACCAAGCGTCGTCAGGTCTTCATCCCAGACATCCGCCCACTTTTTTAAATCCCGCATCGCTTCCATGTTGATCAGGTTCAGGCAGCGGCCGTCGTTCACTTCGTACGCCGTGTAGACGTAGATTTTTTTGCCGGTGATGTCGCTGTTCCAGTAGACCGGTTTCCAGTTCGTGCCGTCGGCGTCGGTCTCGAAACAGATTTCGGTTTCGCGAACGAATTTCCCGTCGATCGTTTCGAGCTGTGAAACCCGGAGATAATCGCTGTCGTTGAAGCCGCTTTTGTCGAGATACTGAATCACCAGCGGCATATGCGGCGGATTTTTGATTCTAATTTTCGCCTGCTTTAGCCGCGAAAACCCGCCAGATTTGGAAACTATTTCCTGAACTGTTCTCATCGTATGGACTCCTTCCCGTGAATTTCTTCTATATATTAAACGTCTGTTGAAACCTTGAGCTTCGCGCCGGGTCGATTCAATGCGGATTCCGGCAAAGCCCCCGGGCCAAGATCTTTCGCGATCAGGCCGCGAAGATAGGCGGAAACATTCTTGTGTTTCGCCTTGATGATTTCGAGCGTCAGCAACGGCAGTTGGACTTTGAAAGATCGCAGCTGAGCAATCTCAGGAGCGCAGATCGTGCAGCCTTCCGGATCGATAAGCCGCAGATCCTGTCCGCAGCGCGAACACAGAATCGGAGAATCGCTCTTCGCAACCTGCGATTTAGAAACCGGAGAATATCCGGGACCCGGCCAGTGAAAATCAGACACGCCAACCCCCTTCGCCCCTCCCTTGCCATGAAAAGGGATTTGGCCCGGTTGTATTCGAAAGCGTTTCCAAAAACGAAGCTAAATCCGCCGCGTTTCGCAGCGAGAGCGCGCCGTGATTTTCAACAAGAAGGCGACAGCCTGAACTCACCCGGCCGGATTCAGGGACGTAGCAGGCGAGAGGCTTTCCTTGTTCAAGAGCGAAACGCGCGGTGTGCATTGTGCCGCTCGCCGCTTCCGCCTCCATGATAAGAACGGCCCGCGAAAGCGAAGCGATGACTCTGTTTCGTTCGACGAAACGAAAACTTCGAGGCGGTGTCCCCGGCGGGTACTCGGAAACCAGGCAACCACCCGTTTCAAGAATTCGCGACGCCAGCGGCCGATGCGAAACAGGCGCGATACAGTCCAGCGCCGCCGGCAGCACCGCCACCGTATAACCGCCCGAATCTATACTTCCAAGATGCGCCGCAGCGTCACAACCGCGAGCAAGACCGCTCACCACCCCGTAACCGTGCGAGCTGCATACGCCTGCAAAGGATTCAGTGGCGGCAATCGAAGTTTCGCAGGCGCTCCGCGAGCCGACGATTGCAAGCAGTCGTTCACTCGCCGACACCTCCCGGCCGGCGAAATACAGGTTCGAAAAATCTTTAACCTGCTTGTCAGGATAATTCGCAACGGCGTTCATGCCTTTTAGGTTTACATAAAATAAATCTAAGGCAATAAATATTTTTTATTTTTCGCATTTCTGCGATTCGCGTCACGCGAAGGCGGACAGGCAAGGGAAAGAGGGTGTGGTCAGTCGGGAAGGATAGTTGAGATGCGTATTGTTCTTTTTTGTACGTTTCTTGATGCTCTCTGAGCATGGGGCGCAAGTTGAGTCTGGCCGCTTCTTTTGCGATCATTGCATATCGGGCTTGCCGCTCCGGGAGGCCGAACGAATCTGGCGAAAACGTAGGTTTGATTGAAGAGCCCTTATGTCTACTCAACGTCCCTTTTCATACGCGCTGCTTTTACTTCTGGTTGCAGCCTCATTGGCCCCGGCTTCGTGCAATAAAGAATCGGGCGGCTTAGATCCTGCCGCCCTGTCTTTGCTTCTGTTCGGTCGACCGGATACGACTGCGCCCGAGTTGAATGTTGCGATGCAGATCAACCCGGAGATTCTGGAACGTATCGGAATTTTTTATCATGGCGAAACGGATTTCCCGGAGCTCCGGGGGATTGCTGACGTCGAAGTAGTTCGACCGCAGGACCGACTGAAGCTGGACGGCCAGCTTTCGGAAGATTCAACTTTATACATACTAGACGCTTTCACCGGTGCTATTTTCTACTCCAGTCGCCCGGGCAAACTCGCGGCCTTCGTTAACAGGGTTGATGCGCTAAAGGGCGCGTATCGTCTGGCAGCTACGAGCGCCGGACACGTTGCCGTCGTGCAGGCCGATCATACAATCGACGCCTGTTATCGATTCAACGGGCGAGAGCTTCAGCATTCCCCCTGCGCGGCTCAGAGCACAGGCGCACCTGTATACAGCTTGACTGCTTTTGATGAATCATCGTTTCTTGCGCTGAGCGGCCAGTCGATTACCCGCCTCTTCGCAGACGGAACGAGTAGACCTTTCGCAGTCGCCTTCACTCTGGAAAACCCTTCCAGTATTCGCGTAGCAGGCGAACGCCTGCTCATCGTCGACCGCAACCAGCAACGCCTTTCTGTCGTGGACAAGAATTCCGGCGTCGTTCTCGCTCAGAACCAGGACATACGGGTTCCAATCGGAACAGACGGAACGCGCTCCGACCCGATCGAGTTTATTTCGATCGCGCCATCCTATAACGGCGGCTACTACGGCGTTTCCTATTCGAATGGGATCCTGGTTTATCTGGATGCCGGACTGAATTACAAAGTTCACACATTTTATCCGCAGATGCCGATGCCAGCCCAACGGATGCAGCGCGTTCTCGGAGTGCGAAATTCGGGAGCAGGAGATAGCCTGCTTTACGTGTTTTCGCAGAGCGTCATTACGATTTATACTGAAAAGTCTCTGGCGGAAATCCCCGGACTGGAGCGCTACGTGCCGAGCGGCGTGCGCCAGCTTGGCGAAGCAATGGCCACTCTCGATCCAGAGACGGTCGACCTTAAATCGGATATTTTTTCGCATCCCGAAATACAACAGATATTTAACGACGAAAAGGCGCGCCTTGCGAACGGTAATTGAATGAATACTTTAAGACGCTACCGCAGCAACCTGATTCGTATCGCAATGATCGCGCTGATTGCGACGACATTGATCAACGGCAAATGCGAAGAAAAAGTAATCAAGACGGTCGTTGCCTGGCTGTGTTATATCGATTTCGTTCCGGGCTGTCGTCGCCTGCTGTTGGGCAGCGGGCCGTCAGCGGGTCCTGCCTGCACGGAAACCGGCTGCTGTCGCGGACGATGCGTGCCGACCGGAAGCGGCGGCGGCGGCTTTCCTAATAATGGACCGTTCCCCGGACCGATCGGCCCGACGGGTTCTCCCGGCGAGCAATGGCAATGTTCGCCTTTCGGGGCGGAATGCGGAAAAACTGTTCTGATGAATCAGGGTTCGCGCTGCCACGTTTGCTTTACAGTGAACCTAACGCCGACCGTTTCGCTCGTCGGCGATCCGGACCCATTCTCGCCGGACCCGATCGGATTCGATTCGCAAGCGCCCGACACGACCGCACCCACCGCGCTCTACGTGACCGCCGGGCCGCTCGATCATCTCAGTTCTGTAATTGTGCAGTTCAGCGAAAGCATGGACCCGAATACCATTTCGCTCTCTGGATTTGTGAACGGTGCGAGCTATAGCTGGGCACGCACCACGCACTTCAACGATACGCTCACGATCAGCACGCAAGGCGGCTGGCCTACGGGCAACCAGAGCTTCAGCGTTTCGGCAAGCGATACAGCCGGAAATGCGGCGACGGTCGGACAAACGATCTCGATTCGCAACCTTCAGCAAGAATACAACAATGCCGCCGCTCAGGCGGAACAGTTTCGAGCGCTTCTGGCCTGGCCGCCGGCGGACGGTCCGTTGCAACAAATCGACCTGAACGGAAATTACTTTCAGACGCACGCCGGCAACGTTCAGGCGATCTACATAACGCCGGCCGGTCCGATGGCAGTTTACGGCGACATCTATTTTCACTATCTTTTGCAAGGGGCTCATTTCGGAACACTTGGTTTGCCAACGACCAGCGAATACGATTGCGGTCTCTTCTTGAGATGCAACGATTTCGCGCACGGTCGCTTCACCTGGCAGGCGATTACTCGATTGGTTACCGTGGTTCACTGGTGATTTGAGCAACTTCGCAGGCCGTCGTGCGAATTCTTCACCTTGCAACGATCTTTAGTCTGGCTCTGGCTTCGAGCGCGTGCTCGGGGCTCGGAGTTCTGAACGACGAAGACGACACGATCGATTCCACGGCATTCGAAGCCGGCTTCCTGTTGCTCTTAAGCGATCCGGCAAACGTGTGCGCCGCCACGGCGAACCTGGGCGCGCAGGGAGCGAACATCGGCACGCCGTATTCGCCGTACTGTTTGCGACGGTGGCCGGGTGCAGTGGTTCCTTACGTAATTGAGCCGGAAGTAGGTGGAACCGGGCGCATTACAACCGCGATTGCCGATTGGGAAGCGAAGACCGTCGTTCGCTTCATAGCGCACACGACGGAGACAGATTACGTCGTTTTTCGGCGGGGTGATTTTTGTCTGGCCGGGCTCGGAATTACCGGCAGCGGTCCGCAAATCGTCACTCTCTCGGATTTGTGCTCAGCGGGGACTGTAGCCCATGAATTGGGGCACGTAATTGGACTGGCGCACGAGCACGCCCGCCCGGATCGTGACCAATACGTCACGATTAATTGGGGGAATATCTGGCCAGCGGACCAGCCGAATTTTTTCATCGAAACCGGACGTAACCGAATCTGGTCGTCCGCTTACGATTTTGACTCGATTATGCACTACCGCTCCGGAGATTTTTTCAACGGCTCGGGGCCGACAATCGTCAAAAAGGATGGCAGCAACCTGAGTAGTCCGGTCGTCGTATCGGCCGGCGATGCCGCTGCGGTGAATGCCATGTATTCGCAATAACGATTATGGAAAATCTCTGGAAACAATTACGTCGCCTGTTGGTCGCCCTCTTGCTTTTGTCGCTGAGCGCATGCCCGGGCAGCGAAGAGGACGACGATTCCGATCTATTGTTCGCTCTGCCGCTTTTGTTGATCGATACCCGGACGGCCGTCGAAGTAACGACCGCCGAGGCGGAAGCGCAACTCGGAACGATTGTCGGCAGTTGCACGACCGCGACCAGCACCTGCGGTGACTATGGGACGGGCTTTACGTCGAGCACGGCAGCGCAGGACTGCGCGCTTTTTTCCGGGACAACTTATAACGACGGAACCCCCTGCACCGCTACGGGGCGGACCGGCACCTGTGTTCTCATCGGCTCCGGCTTCGCGAATGGCAACGTGCCCGGCGGGCGAACGGCTTTCCGCACATATGACGGCTTCACAACAATCAGCGCGCGAATTTCTTGCACGGAGGATCGACTCCGCAAGAGTTCAGCGACGGCGGGGTTCTTCGCGGCAAACTGATGAATGCCTTTCGGAAATTCTCCGTTTCTCTGCTCGGCGTGACTCTACTGTTAAGCTGCGCTCAATATATTCAATCGCAAGGTCCGCGACCCAATACAGTAGAGACAGTTTCGAATTCCCCGGACAAAAAGAAGTCAGAGCGGCCACAGTCCTATTATGCACAAGAAACGGTCGCTGCGGATGATCAGGCGATCGTCCAGCGGCACCTGCATGAAGATTGCAGCCGACGCCAAAGAGAGTGTATCGAATCATATTGCCGGAGCTGGCTTGCTTTAACTCAAATTCTCACCAGCGAGAACAATGCAAGCTGTGAGCTGCGTTGTCGGGCGGAACACTCTTGCTCCGGCAATTATTCCGATCCGCAAATCCGAAAGACAGAAGAAGAAAATGCCTGCCCGGGCTGCACACGCTCAACTATCCTTCCCGACTGACCACACCCTCTTTCCCTTGCCTGTCCGCCTTCGCGTGACGCGAATCGCAGAAATGCGAAAAATAAAAAATATTTATTGCCTTAGATTTATTTTATGTAAACCTAAAAGGCATGAACGCCGTTGCGAATTATCCTGACAAGCAGGTTAAAGATTTTTCGAACCTGTATTTCGCCGGCCGGGAGGTGTCGGCGAGTGAACGACTGCTTGCAATCGTCGGCTCGCGGAGCGCCTGCGAAACTTCGATTGCCGCCACTGAATCCTTTGCAGGCGTATGCAGCTCGCACGGTTACGGGGTGGTGAGCGGTCTTGCTCGCGGTTGTGACGCTGCGGCGCATCTTGGAAGTATAGATTCGGGCGGTTATACGGTGGCGGTGCTGCCGGCGGCGCTGGACTGTATCGCGCCTGTTTCGCATCGGCCGCTGGCGTCGCGAATTCTTGAAACGGGTGGTTGCCTGGTTTCCGAGTACCCGCCGGGGACACCGCCTCGAAGTTTTCGTTTCGTCGAACGAAACAGAGTCATCGCTTCGCTTTCGCGGGCCGTTCTTATCATGGAGGCGGAAGCGGCGAGCGGCACAATGCACACCGCGCGTTTCGCTCTTGAACAAGGAAAGCCTCTCGCCTGCTACGTCCCTGAATCCGGCCGGGTGAGTTCAGGCTGTCGCCTTCTTGTTGAAAATCACGGCGCGCTCTCGCTGCGAAACGCGGCGGATTTAGCTTCGTTTTTGGAAACGCTTTCGAATACAACCGGGCCAAATCCCTTTTCATGGCAAGGGAGGGGCGAAGGGGGTTGGCGTGTCTGATTTTCACTGGCCGGGTCCCGGATATTCTCCGGTTTCTAAATCGCAGGTTGCGAAGAGCGATTCTCCGATTCTGTGTTCGCGCTGCGGACAGGATCTGCGGCTTATCGATCCGGAAGGCTGCACGATCTGCGCTCCTGAGATTGCTCAGCTGCGATCTTTCAAAGTCCAACTGCCGTTGCTGACGCTCGAAATCATCAAGGCGAAACACAAGAATGTTTCCGCCTATCTTCGCGGCCTGATCGCGAAAGATCTTGGCCCGGGGGCTTTGCCGGAATCCGCATTGAATCGACCCGGCGCGAAGCTCAAGGTTTCAACAGACGTTTAATATATAGAAGAAATTCACGGGAAGGAGTCCATACGATGAGAACAGTTCAGGAAATAGTTTCCAAATCTGGCGGGTTTTCGCGGCTAAAGCAGGCGAAAATTAGAATCAAAAATCCGCCGCATATGCCGCTGGTGATTCAGTATCTCGACAAAAGCGGCTTCAACGACAGCGATTATCTCCGGGTTTCACAGCTCGAAACGATCGACGGGAAATTCGTTCGCGAAACCGAAATCTGTTTCGAGACCGACGCCGACGGCACGAACTGGAAACCGGTCTACTGGAACAGCGACATCACCGGCAAAAAAATCTACGTCTACACGGCGTACGAAGTGAACGACGGCCGCTGCCTGAACCTGATCAACATGGAAGCGATGCGGGATTTAAAAAAGTGGGCGGATGTCTGGGATGAAGACCTGACGACGCTTGGTTATCTCGAAGCGACTCCGGAGAATCGCCAGGGGAATCTATTCGAAGCCAGTTAAATCACAATCTAAGAATCCTGACCAGAGCCCCGGGCGAAAATCGCGCGGGGTTTTTTGTTGCCTTTCTGAATCGTGGACGGTATGAATCGGAGATCATGCAGAAAGATCAGATCTTCCGTTTCCGAATCTCCGGTGAATTACTCGACGCGCTCCAGGAACGAACGGAAAATGTTTCCGGTTATCTTCGCGCGTTGATCCGCGCCGATATTGAAGAAAATCCCACCGCCCGCGAGATCCCGACGACGCCTTACTATTACCATGCGACGCTTGACGAAGTTTTAGACGGCGATACGCTTCGCCTTGAATTGGATGTTGGTTTTGAAATAACGATTCGCGCTGTGGTTCGCCTGGCCGGAGTGAATTCACCCGAGATTAAGACGAAGAAAGGGAAAACGGTGAAGGCGTTCATCGAAAAGAAGCTCAAGCGTGCGAATATTATCGTGGAGACCCGACGCAGGGAAAAGTATGGCCGGTATCTGGCGCTGGTCTATTTTCACCGGACTTACACGGAATTCAACGAGATCCTGGAATATGGGACGCTCCTGAATGCTGAACTGATCGAATCCGGGATGGCTGAGCGATACGATCTCTAATCCTGTACCAGATGATGTTTGCCCCTTTCCCGATTCTCTTTCCCGATGAACATCTGACCGATGTTGTCTGTATTCCGTTTGTAACCACAGGCTTCTCGCATTTGGCGGGCTGGCCGGCCCCGGGGCCTGTTTTAAGTCCGGAGCTGCCCCTTTTGTCCCCTGGTCGCAGTACTAACCGCCTGTTCAGTACTTCTAAGGCCTCGCGGAGGTCCCCGCAGGGGGCAGGGGCGCCGCGGCGATGCCGAAAAGCCCGGTTTCAGCCCGCCGGGGCCGTCCATCCCGCCAAATACTCGCATTTGTGGTAACAGATCAAAAATTGTCTGGACGCCTTTCCTGTACAGTTTCACCCCTTGTTCATGGCCGCAACTGCTCGAAAATTGGTGCATATCTCCCGTCCACAATCCACACAAAGCCGCGAGTCTCGCGCGCGAAAAAATCGTAGCCGGTCCGGCGCGGGGCTGCAAGATTCGTGGCGATCGGCCGCAATTGAAAACGGAATTCAGCAGCGCCGGCCGCTGCAAACGAGCGCGCCAACCCCTTCGCCCCCCCACCCCGAATCCCGTGCGAAATCTGAATTCAACACGCGATTCAAAGGAATCAATCTCGAACACTATTCCGGAATAACCCGGCGGCTCCTCAGTCGTGCGTATCCAAAATTCTGCCCGCATTGCGAAGTCGAAATGAGCGGCGATGTCGCTGGATGCGCATTCCGCTGAAATTTGGAAACTCTCCGTCTGTCGCAGTGTATCAGATCAAATTAGTTGCTGGGCTATCTTGCACGTTAAAGTCCGCTTCGATAGGGTTGGACGAATACAACGGAGAACGATCACATTCGGTACGGGAGTATCTCAGCCCGATGGAATTTATTGAACGAAAATTAGCGGCTTAGACTGTCCAGAAACCGGGGGAACAGCTACAAGCCGGTACAAAATATCTGACACCTCCTACTCAACAGCTACGTAGGCATGTTGAATGCGAATTATTTTTTCATCCAGTTCAACAATCTGGTTGCGTTGCGCTGTATATCATAGCCGACCGCGAAAGTGCAGGGGATGAAGACCAGTGCCCCCAGCGTACCCGTTGCAAGCCCCCAGGCCAATGCAAGTGTCATGGGAATCAGCACGGGGTCCGAACCGCCGATCCCGTACGCCGTCGGCAGAAGCCCCGCCATAGTGGTCAGCGTTGTCAATAAAATGGGGCGAAAGCGAATGGAAGCTGCTTCGCTGAGATCAGCGTACGGGTCGTTTGAATCGGCCCGTAGCTGTTCAATAAAATCTACAAGGACTATGGAGGCGTTTACGACAACTCCGGCAAGACCGATCAGACCGATCATTGCGAAAAAACTCAGCGCTCGTCCGGCTGTCAAAAATCCCAGGGAAACGCCGATAATACCCAGGGATATGGCGAAAGTAATGACCAGCGGTTTTATCCAGTGATTAAATATTAAGGCGATGATTGCGTATATCGCGAAAAAAGCGACTATGCCGGATCTGGCCAGGGATGCCATCGAGCGTTGTGTGCTTTTCTGTTCGCCGCGAAAAGAGATTGTGTAGCCCGGAAATCGCTCTGGAATGTCGTAGAATTTTTCGAGTACGATCGCATTCGCCTCAACAGACGTAATTACCTCATCATCAACATCGGCGGTTATGGTGACAGCTCTTTCAAAATCAAAATGAAGTAAAGCCTCGGGCCCGGATCTGCTCTCCATGCGCGTAAGCACCGGCAGATTGGTATACAGCCCAATTTTGTTTCGAACAGCCACGTCCTGTAGAGCCTGCAAGCTCCCGCGATGTTCATCATTGTACAGGACTCGAATCGTAATTTCGTCGGCGCCCCGTCTTAATGTGGAAGCCTCGGCTCCTTCAAATACGGCGCGAACGGAATTGGCGACCATTCGCATGGTTACGCCGGCCTGCGCCGCGACATGGTCGTTGGGCATGATGATCTGTTCCTCGCGTCCCGGTTTATAATCGGAGCTTATGTTTTTGACTCCCGCCTGATTTTTCAGAAACTCGGTTACCTCTTGCACAATTTCCTGAATCTTTTCATAATCTCGTCCCTGAACCCCGAGGGTGATTGCGGCGCCAATTGGCGGCGAAGGCACGATTTCTTCGATTAGAATTTCGCGGGCGTCCGGAATTGCGTTGATTTCGGTCGCCATGCTCTCAATTATTTGTCTGGCCGTTCGAACTCGCGTCAGCTCGGGGGTCAGGCGAACTTGAAGCATCCCCAGATGCTCTCCGACACGAGCGAGGATATCCTGGGCGTTCCGCTGCTGAACGCCCGCTTTTATCGCGTAGCTCACCATCTCGCTGTCCGGCAGTCGACGGACAACATTCTCTACATGAGCCATGCGCTCCATTGTACTTTCAACGCGAAAGTGGGGAGGAAATTCGACCTTTATAATAAATGTCTCCACACCTTCCTTGGGGAATAAGTTGAATTTCATCATCGTCTGCGCAAATACCGCGAGGCCGAGAACCGTGAAAATGGATAGCAATGCGACATATCGTCGGCGGACGGTCCATGAGATAAACCGGCGAAAAGCCCCACGCAGTCCGTGGATGAAACCGTTGATTTTTGCCCGAACCGGATTCGAGATTCTGGCCTGGCTGAGATCGCGACCGAAGCGCGCAATTCGAGCCGGCAGGAGAAAAAACGACTCAAACAGGCTTACAGTTAAAGTAACTATTACGACAAATGGGATTTGCCAGACAAATTTGCCCATCAAGCCGGACATAAACATCATCGGCGCGAACGCCGCGATTGTGGTCAGGTATGTGCCGGTGATCGGAATGATGAGTTCCGACGTGCCGCGAATTGCGGCCTCCGTCGGATCGAGACCTTGCTCGCGATAACGATATACATTCTCTGAGATAACAATACTGTTGTCGACCAACATGCCGAGAGCGATGATCATGCCGAGCATCGAGATCAAATTAAACGTTATATCATACAGCGGAAAAAAAACTATGGTGCCCAGCAATGTCATGGGCAGGGAAAGGCTGGTCAACAGAGCGTCGCGTGTATTGAGAAACAATACGAGTATTGCGATAACCAGGCAAAAGCCAATTAAAGCGTTTGAAACGACGACATCTAACCGATTTCGCGCCCGCGCGGCTTCGTTATGTATAATTTTGAATCCGACGCCGTCCGGAATTACCGACTCCAGTTCATAAAGTCTCGCCTGCACCAGGTCCACCGTGTGCAGAATGTCGGCCTGCTCCTTTTTAATCACTTGCAAGGTTATCGCGGGCAAGGTGTTCGTTGATGCCAGAAATTCGGGACGCTCAAAAGTATCGCGGACCTCCGCTACGTCGCCAATGTTAATGGCGTCGCCGATATCGTTGCTTTGAATTGGCAAAGAAAGAATTTGCCGGACATCCTCAAACTCTCCTGTTGTTCGAATATTCACGGCTTTGCCGGCCGCGACCGCTCCAGCGGGCACGTTAATATTTCGCTCACGGATAGCGCGAATCATATCGCCAAGGCTGACTATTCGTTCACGCATCCTGGTCGGGTTTGCCAGGACATGCCATTCGCGGTCCTGTCGTCCGAAAGGATCGACGCGAGCGACGCCCGGAATTTTCTCCAGTTCCCACTCAACAAGTCGGGAGGTTTCGTACAGGGCCCGTGGAGTTGCATCGCCGTACAGCGCGATTTCAATAATTGGAAACTTGTTGCTATTGCGTTCCTCAAACAGGGGCTTTTCCGTTACCTCCACCGGTAAATCGGTCACCTGATCAAGCGCCCTGCGAATCTCTTCAACCACCGCGTCGGGGTCATCGACTTCCAGATCGATTTTTACGGTAATTTCAGATACCGATTGCCGCGAAATGGATTTAACTCCATCAAGACCATCCACTTCGCGCAGTTTTTCTTCTATAGGAATTGTAACGAGTTGTTCGACGTCGGATGCGGGAGCACCAGGAAAAACCGTCGTGATTTTTACCTGTTGAAAGTCAACTGCCGGAAACGCTTCACTGCGAAGCGAAGCCAGAGCTAAAACTCCGGATAGAATTAAGAAAATTATTACGAGCCACGTTAACAGTGGATTTGTAACAAAATATCGAATGGTGGATTTCATAATGAAATGCACGTGCTCATCTACGTTTCGTTTAAATGCGCAATGGCTTCCTTGAGACTCATCCCCTGCGAAAGCAGGCGCTGGAAATCCGTGTATTGACTGAATTCCACGGGCTGCTCCTCAAGCCGGCGCATATCGACTTTAATATATACTCCTGTGCCGCGAGCGCAAACCTTCTTGTCTGTACCATAGAGGCTTGAATTAACGTATATTCGCCGACCCTCCTGGCGGCCAATGGACGCGTCCACAAAATGCTTGTGTCCGAGCGGCACCACTGAGCGATACGTCACATTTAATCGTACCGCAAGCACGGTATGTCCGTCCAGCCAGGCGCACGCACCCATCGCTTCGTCCAGAAGTGTGGCAATAAATCCGCCATGAGCATGACCCGGTGGTCCTTGAACCGAATTGTCGGGCACAAACGAATACTGAAACAGGCCGGAATGTTCGTCATAGAAAGAATCCAGATGGCTCCGTGATATCTGGTCTTTCAAGAAAGTTGAAGCTCGCGAGGGAAGTTTGGTGGCGGTTGTCTGTATCATAAAATCTCCAGTCAGGCAGATGCCATACCATACCATAGGGTACTGCATCTGCCTGATTGCAATCAATTTTTTGTTGCAATGTATTCTGACCATGCGCATGATGGGGCACGGTGATACTGATCGACGGAGTTCAAATTTCGCAAAGCAAAGAGGCGTGGCTGAAAGAAGGGCTGGCAGTGCTGGCGGAGTCAGGGCATAAAGCTTTGACTATTGGTCGCCTCGCTACTCGCCTTGGCGTAACAAAAGGGTCTTTTTATCACCACTTTTCGGATCGAACGCAATATTCCATAGATCTGCTTTCATACTGGGAAGCCGTCTATACGTTGACTCTCATCGAAATTAGCGAGCGGGCAAGGAGCGCGCCTGAAAAACAGCGCAAATTAGCGGAACTTGTTTTTAACCAGACCTTTGATCACGAGCGGGCAATTCGCGCGTGGGCGATGGTGGATAAAGACGTTTACGCTGTTCAAGCGCGTATTGACACAATGCGATACGACTACTTGCATTCATTGTTCGTGAATATTTTCGGTTCCAAAAAAGTTGCGACGGCCCGGGCCCGCGCGGCGATTTGCATGTTCGTTGGAGCCCAAAACGTTGCATTGCCCTTGAGTAAAAAACAGTTGCGTGAAATGTACCTCGGTGCTTTGAAAAAATAAATTACAATCCACTGATAATACTAAACGAAGACGAGCCGTAACCAGTCAGCCAGGTTGCTCAATCTCGGTTGGTTACAAATTAGCCCAAGCACATAGGTGGCATTGGAGAAATGAGGGACACTTCAATGAAGAATTTCAAACTTCTATCTGGACTGAAGCTTTGTTATCCTCCAGGGATGGTTCGCAGAGTTTGTAGTCGCAGTCGTATTTTGATCACTCAGAGTTCCTGTGACATCAGCTTGGACCTTGACCGGGGTGTTCTGTTTGACGCCAGGGAAGTGTCCGTGCTCAGCTTGGCAAGTTTCAACTCGAATTGAATCATTAAATGGTGTGCCAGATAACGCCGGTTGCCGCGTGGAAAAATGTATTCGTACGGCTCTATTTTTGTCGATCTCAATCGGCGGCACGGCGATCCCAGAGTTTGCATATCGGTCTTTAGTCGCTGAAGCCGGACGCGATCCATGAAAGTGTTTGCGGCTTTCGTGGTATCGTCGAGCCGCCGGTGACCCGGATTCGTATTGCTCATGCGCTTCGGTCGTCGCTGACGTTCTTTGTTCAGCTTCTTGCGCGGCCGGGTCTTTTGCAGCGCGATCAGCTCGTTCAGGAGCCGGTCAATCTGCCGTCGCAACTCGGCAGGGTTTAGAGAGTCATAGAGAGCCTTCAAGCGGCGCTTCATGGGCCGGACGAGGGTTCCGCCATGCGGCCGTCACCCGTCTACGAAATCGCTCCAAAATTCGATATTCTGCATCGGCCCACGCGGCGTATGTATCGATCTTTTGCGCCAGTTTCCGCCGTTGCCGCGAAATCACAAAACCCATGGCTCCGGCGCTCGTGATTCCCGAAAAAGGTTTCGATGCCGATATCGCATTTTGGTAGCTGCCATAACGCAGGCGTAGGACCAAGTCCGAGCCGCGCGGTAATAGTGTTTCCGCTCCGGTAAATTGGCAAGAAATGTCCGCTGGCGACCGACATAGCGCGACATCGCTGCGTCGGCCGCCCATTGCGGAAATCTATTTTCGGATTTTTCGTAGTCCAAACCCGTACTCCTTCCCGCGGTACTGGATTATTTCCGCCGCAAGATGTACAATCGAGTCCTCCTGCACATGACGCGCCGTGTAGGCGAGATCCCGCACTACGATGTAGTGGTTTTCTATTTCGGTCCGCCCGCGTTCGCGAAACGGTTCGCGTAGCTCGACCTCCGTATTGTCTGGCGTCAATTCGCGGCCGGTGAGGGCGCACTTGTAATCCTGTTCTTTCATCAACTCCCAAAAGTGCTTCGCAAAAAATTTGATCGGCTCTTTCTTCTTCGCAGTCTTCTTCTTGGATGCCTTGCTGGTTTTCTTCGTCATCGCTTCATCTCCTCAATATATTTTGCACGTTGTTTTCGATTCATGCCGTGTTTGTTTGTCCGCCGGGGCCTACGAGGCTCGCGCCGGATTCCAGCCGTCGGCTTTGCCGGTTCCTGATTTCGGAATTCCTCAAGATCCCAGGAGTATAGAAAGTCCGGTAACTCCATTGCAAGCCGGCGCGCGAAAACACTTTGGCGGCGCTCTACGTGATCCGCCTGAATTTCACGGCCCTCGATCAGAGCCAGTTTGGCCCACTTGCGAAGAATCCGTAAAACGAGCCGGTGGGGGTGGCCGGTCTCCTCCGCGATCTGATAGGAAATCCGGTCATCGAACCGATGCAACCGCGCCCAGATTGCGTGCGCCGCCGCATTGTATTTCTTTTCGTTCTGTTTTCGGTAGGGAGGAAGGCCCGGAAAGCTGGTCAGGTAGTCCAGATGTGCCTGTTTTGCTGCGAAATGCTCCGGCAAATCGAGAATTTCGCGTAGCTTGCCGCGGATCTGACGTCGTGAATCGCTGTGATCGATAGATTTCCTTTCGTCGAGAGAGGGTGGAATATAGCGAAATTCGGCCAATTTTCGCCGCAGGTAATCGGCACCCGGCTGTGAGCGAGTCCCGGAATCCGAGTCGCTATATCTATCGTCTACATTCGCCACAAAGGGGCGTTTCGATAAAGAAAGCAAAGTATCGAAGCCGACAGCACGAATGGATTTTAGCGCGGAGTATTCGTTTAAGTATAGCTGGGAGTATTCGGGGCGAAAGTATCCATAAGCTGCGAGAAAGGACATCTTAACCATTCGCTGGTTGCCTTCTGCTATCTGGTTATGAACTCCGTTCTTACTCCAACGGTTGCGCGCCCATTTGGAACGTTTCTTATCCTTCGCGCGTGCACTGTGATTGATTGCGCGGTGGTTAGGGAAATACCTCGAAAGCCACGGCGTGCCTTCATCCGACATGATCGCCGTTTCGCGTGGCAGAAAATTTAGAGCGGGTTCGATACTCTTCTGTGTTTGGTCGCGAAGGGACGTTAATAGAATCGGTCCTTTCTTGATTGCTACGGTGTGGGCGAGTGTTCCGATTTGAAACTTGCCACGTTGCTCCGCGACTTTATCGCTCAGATAGATCGAAGCGGTCTGTCCTGTGTGTCGCCAGCGGGCGCGTCCGCCATTGCTTCGCTGCGTCGCAGAAAACAGGGCGAGGGTGTCCGTATGGATTACCGGCTTGTTTGCAACCATGGCCGAAATGTCCTTTTTTTCCGGCAGTTTGAGCCCTGAGAACGCCTCGGCGGCTTCTTTTGCCAGCAGCTCACGAATCGCCGGGACGAGATCTGAAAGAAATAACTGCAATCGCCGTTTTAGCAGTAGCGACGTTGAATGAGAAACTCCAAGTCGCCGGCGAACCTGCGCGGCTGAAATCATTTGTGGGAACGTCTTGTTCGCTTCGGTGAAAATGTAGCCAAAGGTCCAAAGCGGCAGCTTGAAATGATGAAGCGGCGTATACGCTGTCCGCGACGACTGAAAATGGCATTCCTTACAGCGAATAGCATTTTCGCGTCCAGCGACATCGCCGCTCATTTCGACTTCGCAATGCGGGCAGAATTTTGGATACGCACGACTGAGGAGCCGCCGGGTTATTCCGGAATAGTGTTCGAGATTGATTCCTTTGAATCGCGTGTTGAATTCAGATTTCGCACGGGATTCGGGGTGGGGGGGCGAAGGGGTTGGCGCGCTCGTTTGCAGCGGCCGGCGCTGCTGAATTCCGTTTTCAATTGCGGCCGATCGCCACGAATCTTGCAGCCCCGCGCCGGACCGGCTACGATTTTTTCGCGCGCGAGACTCGCGGCTTTGTGTGGATTGTGGACGGGAGATCTAAAACACGAAATAAATAAACGGTGCAGTCCCCGAATAACCGAGCGTATAACACACGAGAATAAACACAGGCGCGAGCAAAATCTCAACCCAGGCCGGCACAAGGTCTCGCAATTTGCCCTTCTCGAAAATCCACCAGCCGATCACGTGCCCCGCATACGTCGCGGCGATACCCCAGGCGACCGTGCGAATCATCGAATTCGTAAGCGTGGCCGCCACGAAATCCGGCGCGTCCATTCCGAAACCGAACATGCGCAATAAAATCATCCACGCTTCGCCGATATTCTCAGCGCGAAACATTGTGCCGAATACGATCGTAATCGTAGAAGTAATTGCGAACTGCGCCAACGCTCCAGGGCCCGTGAACCACTTGCCGCGTTCGGGGCGGGGAGCCTTCAGCAGGCCAGCCCTTTCTCGACGCTTCGCTGTGAATTCTTTCCACCAGCTCTCGATCGCGAGCAGCGTGCCGTGAATCGCGCCCCAGATTACAAAGGTCCAGTTCGCGCCGTGCCAGACTCCGGCGGCCCACATCGTAAACCACACGTTAAACTTATGCCGCGCAGGACTTACGCGATTGCCGCCCAGGGGAAAGTAGAGATAATCGCGGTTCCAGCTGATCAGTGACATATGCCAGCGTTGCCAGTGTTCGGTGATGGACTTACTCAAGTACGGCAGGCGAAAATTTTCGGGCAGCGTATAGCCCAGAAATATCGCCGTGCCCCAGGCCATGTCCGAATAACCCGAAAAATCGCAATAGACCTGAACCCAGAAGGCGAAGGCCCCCAGCCAGTGTCCGGCGGCGTCGTAGAGTTCGGGTTGCGCGTAAATCCGATCGACGATCGGGGCCATATTGTCGGCCAGCACGACCTTCTTGAAATAGCCGAGCGCGAACCAGCGCGCCGCGGATCGCATGCGCTGCAAATCGAACACCGGCAGCGTATCGAGTTGCGGCAGAAAGGTCTTCGCCGTGACGATCGGACCCGCCACTAACTGCGGAAAAAACGAAACGAAAAGCGCGAATCTTAACAGGCTGCGTTCGACGTACATCACGCCGCGATAGACGTCGATGGTATAGCTCATCGACTGAAACGTAAAAAAGGAAATGCCGACCGGCAGAATCACGCGCAGCAGCAGTGAGTGCGTGTCTTCCGGCCCGAAGGTCCCCGGAGCGACGGAGTTGATCGCCGCCACCGCTGATTCGATAAAAAAGTCGGCGTACTTAAAATATCCCAGCATGCCCAGGTTCATACCCAGGCTGCCCAAAAGCACGAGCCGCCTCAGCCGGCGGGCCCGCGCGAAATCCTCATCGCTCTTAGCGGCGCGGCCCGCTTCCCAGTCGGACCGGGCCCGTTCTTCGGAAAAGCCGGCCGGCATGGCGGGGGGCTCCGGGAGCGCCCAGCTGTAGTGACCCAGGACGCGCCCGGCGATATAGTCCAATAAGGTCGAGGCGGCGATCAGCAGGCCGTACTCCCAGACGGAGAACATATAGAATATATAGGAGGAAATCAGTAAAAAGACGTGCAGGGTCCGCAGGCGATAGCGCTCGGGGATGACGGCCGGGAGCACAAACCACTGGATCGTGAAGACCGCAATGAAGAACGCCAGGAAGGTGTAAGTGCTGAAAATCAAGGCCGATCAAACTCAAAAAAAGCCTGTACACGCCGGCTGCGAAATGGAAAACTGAACCCCGGAGGCCGGCATATTCACGCGTATCGAATCGTCTGGATCGCCATGGACGATGAGCCAGACGGCGGACCGCGAACGGCCCGCATAGTTGTGACAGAAACGCCGGGGATGGGCGTTGCGTCCAGCACATTGAGTTCGCGACCGGGCCGGCCCGGGGAGAAAGACCATTGATCGCCCTGCATCGCCTCAAAGGAGAGGAATTCTTCCTGAACCACCGTTTGATCGAAACGATGGAGTGCATTCCAGATACTTTGATCACCCTCACGAACGAGCGCAAGTACATGGTTCGTGAGAAACCCGAAGAAGTGCTGGAGCTGATTCGCGCCTACGAACGAAAAATTTTAGTATACTCGACGGGCGGCACGACGATAAACGAAGAGGAGCGCGGCGAATAGATGGATTTAGCAACAATCGGCGGACTGGTGGTCGGTTTCGGCCTGGTAATGTTCGGGACCATTTCCGCGGGCCTATCGCCGCTCGACATTTTTAATATCCCGTCCGTCTTCATCACTTTCGGGGGCGGCGCCGCGGCTTCGGTGATCTCGAGCCCGCTGTCGCGTTTGATGGCGCTGCCGAATTATACCAAATTCGCATTCAGTCCGCGCCAGTCCGATATCGCGAATCTGATTCTGACTCTCGTAAATTTTTCCGAACGAGCCCGTCGCGAAGGCCTGCTTTCTCTCGAAGACGATCTCGTGAACCTGGACGAACCCTTTCTGCGCAAAGGTATCCAGCTGGTCGTCGACGGCACGGACCCGGAACTCGTGCGCAATATCCTCCAGACCGATATGGACAATATCGCCGAGCGCCACAAAGAAGGCATCACCTTCTGGGGCGACCTCGGCTTCTATTTTCCGGCCTTCGGGATGATCGGGACTCTCATCGGCCTCGTGCAGATGCTCAAGAACCTGGGCTCCGGCGACCCCGCGGCGATCGGCGCCGGTATGGCGGCCGCGTTGATTACCACGCTGTATGGATCGCTCGGTGCGAACCTCTTCGCGATTCCCATGCAGCGCAAGCTGCAGCTCCGGTCGAACGACGAGATGGTCGTAAAATCGATCATGATCGAAGGTATATTGAGTATTCAGTCCGGCGATAACCCGCGGATCGTCAAAGACAAGCTTTCCAGCTTCCTGCCGCCGGGTGAGCGCGGCCAGCTCGACGACGCCGGCGGCGGTTAATCGGCGCGCTGAACGTCGCGGCGCGATCGTGTCGCGCGAATACCGGATGCCCGAAGCGATGGGCTTTTGAAGAGCAGGGCTTCGCGTCCGCGATTGGTAAAGCTATATGGCCAAAGAAAAAAAATGCCCCGAATGCGAAAAAGGCGCCCCGCTGTGGATGGTGACGTACGGGGATATGGTCACCCTGCTGCTGTGTCTATTCGTAATGCTGTTCACCACCGGTAAGGCGACGCCGGTCGAGATCCAGCTGATTTTATCCGCCTTTAATAACAGCCTGGGCTTCTTCGACGGCGGCCAGACGCTTTCGCGCGGTCGACTCGAAGAGATGGGCATGAATATCGAGAGCCTGCCTTCGCAGACCACCGGCCGCAGTCTGTCGCGCGCGAAGCAGACCGCTCAGAGCGTATTCCAGCCCGAGATCAAAGCCAAGCAGGTACGTGTAACCGAAGATGAGCGCGGGTTAGTGATCTCACTCGTGAGCGCCGACTATTTCGCGCCCGGCAGCGCGATTCGAATGAAAGCATTGAAAACGTGCTCGTGCGCGTCGCGGGCTTGATCCGCCAGCTCAATCGTTTCGTGCGGGTCGAAGGGCACGCATCGCGCGGCGAAGTCGGCAGTCTACAGGGTTCGCCGACTTCGGTCGTCGAAGAGCGCCGCTACGAAAACAGCTGGGACCTGGCCGGCGCCCGCGCCATCAATACTTCGACTTTTTTATGGAACCAGGGCGTGCCGCCGGAAACTCTGCAGGCCGTCAGCTTCGGCGAATTTCGACCGCTGGCAGTCGTCGGCGACACGGGCACCCCCGAAGCCGCCGCGCACAACCGCCGCATCGACCTGGTGCTGCAGCCGTTAAAAGAAGTCGCTCGCGGCAGCGACGAGTCCGGCTTTCGCCTGCCCGAAAGCCGCATCCCGGGCAACGAATCGCTGGTTCCGGATCAGTGATGGCGGCCCGGCCCGGCTCGCGCGATTTCGCGAGCGCTGTGGTTCGTCTGGCCAGGCGCGCACCTTCCCATTATCATTGTACTGCCAGGTGTGACATTTTCGGCTTGTGCACGGCGATTTTTTGTGATATGGTTGCGCGTTTTTCCGGCCCGGGCGGCGCAAGTACTTCGACCCGCCTCCAGACCTCTAAAGACCACCCACCAGGGGGCGGGTGCGCTTGCGGCCTGATTGCTACAGTCGTGAGTTTCGCTTTGTCGATGGGGCGGCCTTTTATGGTTACGGCTGGCGGCAGAAGCGGAAATTCGTTTTGTTATGCCGGTCAGCTTCGGCCCGGCCGCCAGAGTGCTTCGCATATTTGCGCGTTCGGCAGGAGACCAGGACCGCGAAGCTATTGCGATGCTTCGTTCTGTAAGTCGCCGCCACCAATCATCGCGCGTACGATCGGCGCCAGATACTCCGCCATGGCCTCGCCTGCCAGTCGATTGCCCGCGTCGTTCCAGTGCATATCGTACGGATAGTGCAGGAGTTCTTTGCCGCGTTCGCGAAAGGCCGGCAGCAAATCGAAGCAGTTCAAAGCGTTGCGTTCGCAGATCTCGCGAATCTTTCGATTGGGCAGATCCAGATCGAAGGCGTCCGCGCGCAGGCCGTAATAATGAATCATGGTCTGCCATTCCCGCTCGGACTGCTGATAGCGCTGCGGAAACAACACCGAATAGACTGGCGTCGGGCCGGCCAGATCGCGTGCGCGGCTTAGATTGCGCTCGAAGACCTGAAACATTTCCCTGGCCGGGCCTTCGTCTTTTAGAAAGATGCCAATGTTATTCTGCTGATTCCAGAGCGGCGCCGCGCCCGCTTTAATTTCAAAACCCGTCGAGATCGGCGTCGGCGCAAAGAGGATCCGCAGGGTCTGCGTAAAACGCAGTTGATCGCGAAATTCGCGCGCCTGGGTTCCCGAAACGAAGGCGCCGTCCGGGCGAAAAACCGCCAGATCCAGATATTCGGCCGGAACCACGTCGCCGTAGCTCCAGGAAGTCGAGGGCGGCACCAACTGACGCATATTCGTGCCGAGATCGTTGCCCAGACAGACCCCGTGCAGGATCAGATCCGCCTCGAACCGCGCGGGGTGTTTGCGCAGCCACTTCACCATGCCCGCCTGATCCTCGGTCCAGGCCGGATACACGCGCACTTTCAGATTCATCTCCGTGCTCAGGAGTTCTTCGATGACGGCGGCGGCGCTGCGGGATTGATCGGTGCGATAGCCGTAGGTGAAGCTGTCGCCGAGATACAATATGCGAAATTCGTCGGCCGGCTTCGGCATCGTCAGTGGATGCACGCTGCGAAAACCGTCGGCGTTCGTAACGATGCGGCCGACCGATCCGTCGCCCAGTGATATACGATCGTCCAGATTGCGTTTCAAATTTCCGGGAATGTCTTCGCCTTCGCCCGCCATCACGTCGCCGGGAAAATTCAGAACGTTGTCTTTCAGGTGGCTGGGAGTTAGATCGACGATCAGCTGACGGACGAGGATGGCTTCGACGGCGCACAACAACACCGATAAAACGGCGCAGCCGACGGCCCCGGCGATCAGGCCTCCCCGGAGCGTTTCGCGCTGGATATACAGCCCCGCCACGGTCGCGACGAAAACCAGCGCCGCCAGAATGGAAACGACGCGGGTGAAGGCGAAGACGGTGTTTGCCACCGTCAGATAAAAAACGACTGCAAGCGCCAGCGCCGCAATCCACGAAAGCAGCGAAAGTGAGGCGCCACCGCGTTTATGTATTCGGTAGAGCAGGTAGAAGGCGACAGCGCTGAGCGCCGGGAAAGCCGTCGCCAGCAGCGTACTGAGGGGATATCCGGGCAGCAGTTCGAGATAATTCGCGTTGCTGAGCGCGGCGCCGATCAGTATACCGGCGACCGCCATGCACAACGCCAATATCAGGCCGTACGCGAAGAGCGCCGCCAGGGCCAGGGTGCTGCTCCGGGATTCCGGCGACTGCGAATCGGGCTTTGCGGTTGCGATGCGTTCGGTCATAACAGAGGCAGAATCGACTCTAATCGACCGCCGGATGCAGCGCTTCAAGTAAATAATCGGCCATGGCCTCGCCCGCCAGGCGATTGCCCGCATCGTTCCAGTGCATATCGTAAGGATAGTGCAGTATTTCGTCGCCCCGGGAGCGGAAGGCCGGCAGGAGATCCAGACAGGCAAGCCCTTGCTCCGCGCAGATTTCGGCCAGTCGCCGATTCGGGCCGTCGAGATCGAAGCTTTCCGCATTCAGTCCGTAGTAGCGCACCTGGGCCTCCCACTCGCGTTTCGATTGTTGAAAGCGCTGCGGAAAGAGAATCGCGTGAAACGGCGTTTCGCCGCTCAGCTTTTTCGCCGCGCTCAGATTCGCTCCCAGCAGTGCAAACAGCTCGTCTCCGTTCGTTAAATCTTTAATGAACACTCCGATATCGTTCTGAGTATTCCACATGGGCGGCGCGCCGCGCGGAATCGGTTTGCCCGTGGAAATGGGCGAAGGCGAAAAGAGGAGTCGCATCGTCTGCGCGATTCGCAGTTGCCGTCGCATCGTTCGCATTTCGGTGCCGGGGATAAAGGTATCATCGCGTTCGTAGCGCGAAAGGTCCAGGTATTCCGCGGGAATCGGGCGATCCAGCCATACGCTGCCGTCCGCCCGGGCCGCCGGATTCTGTGCCAGCAGGCTCGTGCGCAGATCATTCCCAAGGCAGATCCCGTGTAATATCATATCCGCCTGGAATTTTTCCGGGTAGCTGCGCAGCCATTCGAGGAGGCCGGCCTGATTGCCAACCCAGGCCGGATAGATTCGCACGTTGCGGTTCAGCCGCTCGCGCAATCGCGTTTCCATGACATGGACCGCCGAGCGGCTTTGATCGGTACGATAGCCGTAGGTGAAGCTGTCGCCGAGAAATAGAATGCGAAACTCGTCGACGGGTTTGGGTATGCGGAGCTCTTCAGTGTTGCGAAAGCCGAGGGCGTTGGTTATGACCCGCCCGGTTGATCCGTCTCCGAGCATCAGGGTCGCGTCCAGATTCGGTTTCAAATTTCCGGGAGCCCGGGCCTGTTCGTCGACGATGCCGTAGAAATCGAGCACCTGACCTGAGCCGGTCAGGATCGCAATATTTTTGACATACCGATGCAGCAATATGCTTTCCACAGGAATGAGGATCAATGCGACGGAACCGCAGAAGCCCGCCAGCGCGAGCGGCAGCGGGCGCCAGGCGGCCGGCACACCGCGGCTCAATATCAAAGCAATCACGGTCAACGCCGCGCCGATCAATACGATGCGTGTAAGTGCGAAGACAGTCGCCTGGAGCGCCAGTAACAGAATCATTGTGAGCGCGGCTGCGCTGAGCGGCGCCAGCCACCGCGCGATCGGGTAGGGCGCGTCGACCCTCTTCAGGCGATACAGCATATAGGCCACGAGGGAGCCGCATAGCCCGAAGGCCAGGACCCACGCCCAGCTTTCGTAGAAGCCCGACATCAGAGAGAGGCTTCCCGCGACGTACAACGGTTGCCCGATGACAATGGCCGCGAAGGCCAGCCCGGCGGTTAAAATGATAAAAAAAACGAAGAGACCGGCCAGCTGCAGCGAGCTGAGCGGATTGCCTGTAAAATTAAACTTGCCCATGAGCTTTCGAAATGCAGGCTTTCGATACGCCGCTCTTTCCTGCTACCATTTTCCTTTCGCCGGGTTCCGATGCATTCGTACAACGACGATTCGAATTTAGCGCCCCTTTCATTTAGCAAGCGTGCGAAGACCGTATTGAAACGCTAAAAAGGCTTGCCCGTAGAGGGGGCCCTCCAGAACTTGCTACGTCAATCCGGCCGATTATACCGGAAATTCGCACGTCTGGTGTAGCCCGACGATTCGCGCGCCCTTCGCGCTGATAATTAAAAGCCAATGTCAAATATTCTCGGCATCTCTTGCTTCTATCACGATTCGGCGGCCGCTCTCGTGCAGAACGGTCAGATCGTCGCCGCCGCTCAGGAAGAGCGCTTCACCCGCAAAAAGCACGATCCCGGCTTTCCGGCCCTCGCGGCCGAATACGTCTTAAAAGAGGGCGGAATTACGCCCGCCGACGTCGATATTATCGCCTTTTACGATAAACCCATGCTGAAATTCGAGCGCTTGCTCGAGTCGATTCTGGACGGCATTCCCGGCGGTCTGCCGGTCTGGCTCACGGCCATTCCGAGCTGGCTGGATCACAAGCTGAATGTGCGCGGTACGATTAAAGACCGCATTCCGGAACTTAAGAAAGACGTACGCTTCTGCTTTCTCCAGCATCACGAGTCTCACGCGGCGGCCGCGTTTTATCCGTCGCCTTTCGAACGCGCCGCGTTCTTGACCCTTGATGGGGTAGGCGAATGGACCACCACCTCCTGGGGCGTCGCCAAAGGCACCGACGTCGATATTCGCCAGGAGATCCATTTCCCGCATTCGCTGGGTCTGCTGTATTCCGCTTTCACCGCCTACACCGGTTTCAAAGTCAACTCCGGCGAATACAAAGTGATGGGCCTGGCTCCGTACGGTGAACCCGAATTCGTTCAGAAGATCTACGACCATATCATCGACCTGCGCGAAGACGGCTCGTTTCGCATGAATATGGAATACTTCGACTACTCCAACGGCCTGCGCATGGCCAATGAGAAATTCTACAAGCTCTTCGGGGGCCCGCCCCGCAAACCGGAAGCGCGCCTCAGCCAGCGCGAGATGAATCTGGCCCGCTCGGTGCAGGTCGTAATCGAAGAAGCGATCCTGAAGCTTGGCAAGCACATCAAAGCGGAGTCCGGCGAAAAGAATCTATGCCTGGCGGGCGGCGTTGCGCTGAACTGCGTGGCGAACGGCATCCTGCACCGCTCGGGCATGTTCGATAAAATCTGGGTGCAGCCCGCGGCCGGCGACGCCGGTTCGGCGCTCGGCTCGGCTTTGTTCGCGCACTATAAATGGACCGGAAACGAACGCAAGGTCGACGGGGTTCACGATCTGCAGAAAGGGTCGTATCTCGGGCCGGGATATACGGCCGACGAAATCAAATCGGCGCTGGCCGAATACGACGCGCCTTATACGGAAGTCTCAGGCAAAATTGAAGCGGGCAAGAAAGCCGCGCAGTATATCGCGGACGGCAAAGTGGTCGGCTGGTTTTCCGGCCGCATGGAATTCGGCCCCCGGGCGCTCGGCGCCCGCTCGATTCTCGGCGATCCGCGCAGCGAGTCGATGCAGTCGACCATGAACCTGAAAATCAAATTTCGCGAGAGTTTCCGACCGTTTGCGCCGAGCTGTCTGCGGGAAGACGTAAACGAATACTTCGAACACGACGACGAATCGCCGTACATGCTGATGGTCGCTCCCGTGCGCGAAAAGCTGCGCCGCAAGATGACCGAAGAAGAACAGGCGTTATTCGGCATCGAGAAGCTGAATATCAAACGCTCCGAGCTGCCGGCCATTACCCACGTCGATTATTCCGCCCGTATTCAAACTGTAACTCCGGACAATAACCCGGCGTACTACGAACTGATCAAAGAATTCAAGCGACTGTCCGGATACGGCGTCGTGATCAACACTTCGTTTAACGTGCGCGGTGAACCGATCGTGCGCACGCCGCAGGAAGCCTATTTGTGTTTTATGCGCACGCATATGGACGTGCTGGTGCTCGACAATTTCATCCTGGAAAAAGAGCAGCAGCCCAAGCTCGCCGGCGATTCCGACTGGCAGCAGGAGTTCGAGCTGGATTGATTTTATGAAAGCGACCCGTAAGTACTATTTCAAGCTTCTCGTATTTATTCTGATCGCCTTTGCGATCGCGCGGATCTGGGATTTCGCGGCGATCTGGCGGCCGTACATGCTGGGTCTGGCCGGCGTCTTTTTATTGTTTGCGATCATCCCCATTCTCGGCCGCCCGTTGCATCTCGTCTGGGAAGCCTACCTCAAGCGCACCGAACAGGGCACCCGCTTCTTTCAGGGCGCGGCGCTCTTCGTCTTCGTCATCGCCTATTATCGCCTGCGTCACGTCACCGGTGTGGACCTTTCGCAGGGGATCAGTTTCGACGCGGCGAGCTTTCCGGCGGGCGACTATCGCTGGTGGGGACTGGCTTCCGGCATTCTGCTTTTGATCGGAATTATTCCGCCCGTCTCGGCCTTCGTATTCGGCCTGTGGATGAAGCTGGCCCACGCGATTCAGGCGGTGGTCAGTCGGCTGATCCTGACGCTGGCCTTTCTACTGGTCGTCGCGCCCCTGGGGATTCTGGCGAAAGTCGTCGGGAAAAAATTCCTGGTTCGCAAACCTGATCCGGAAGCCGACACTTACTGGCTGACCCGCGAGCCGGCCGAGTGGGACGCGGCTTCCTATCAACGCCAGTTTTAAACATTCGCTCGCCCGAAAAATATGAACAAAAAGGGCGAAAACGGATTCAAATCACTGCAATCTAAACGAATCTTTTACGGTATTTAGCAATGGATCTACTACAAGAACTCTGGTCATTCTTACGCGTACGCAAAAAATTCTGGCTGGCTCCGATTATCGTGGTCCTGGCTCTGCTGATCGCGCTGGCGGTCGTGGCCGGCGGCGCGGGCGGACTCTCGCCGTTCATCTACGCGCTGTTCTGAACCGGTACTGATCGCCCCCGGGCGTTGATTCGGGGGCGTTTCTTTCGGGCAGGCCTGTGCTGCTGTCGACCCCTGCAGGTTGCGGTCACAAGCTGCGGGGTTGCGCTCGCAAGCTGCGGGATTTCGTTCGAAGCCAGCAGGGGTTTCCGCTTGCGTTTCCACGCATGCGGCCTCAATTTCGGTTTCGCGCCGGCCAGATCGTCGCGTGAAATTCGCGTGCCGGAGCAGGAGGCCCGACCATGTCCATTCTCAAACAACTTTCCGAACAGCTGTCTCAGTGGGACGCGCAGCTCGAAGAACGCAAAGCCGAAGCGGCTCAGCTGTTAGGCGATAAGAAAGCGGAAGCCGAACAGGCCATGGCCGAGCTGAAGCAGAAGGCCGAGGAAATTCGCGGCCAGGTCGAAGAGCTGCGCGGTAAAGATACCGAAGAGCTGACCAACGAAGCGAAAGCCCGCCTGGAAGAGCTGGGCCGCCGGGCCTCCGGCGAAATCGGCAAGGGCCTCGATTCCCTGGCCGCCTATTTCAAAAGCAAATCCTGAATCGATCCAAGCCGGGAAGCTGAGGGTCCCGGGCGAGGCTGAGCCGCCGCGTGCGTGAGCCGGCGATCAGCTTCGACCCAGGCGCTTCACGACAGTCGTCAGAATCCCGCGCGGCCCGCGGTCGGAAGAGGCGCGTCCGCTGCGGGAAAGCAGCGAGCGAAGTACGACCACCGTCGCCAGTCCCAGGGACGTCCATCGCAAGATTTCCGCGACCAGCGGGTGGTGCCAGTCGCCGACGAAGTATAAAAACGGCTCCCGGGGCAGCGTTACCGCCAGCATCATCAAGAGCGCGAGCGAATACGCGCGATTCTGAATATAGAGATTCGCGTCGCCGCGCATCAGGACCAGCGGCACGGCCAGATGTACCAGCGCGAAGGCCGCCCATTCCCCCGTGGGTTCGCCGGGCGGATTCGTGCCGTAGACGAACGTAAAATTCCAGAGGCTGTAGGCCAGCACCCAGTCCAGCCCGAGATCGTAGCGCAGATGGCGATCGGCGTCGTCCGGCGCGACCCGCATGCGATGCGGCAGCGCCTGAGTCAAAAGCAAGAGTCCACCGGCGATGACGTTGATATAGGTATCCGAAAATGTTTCGGTCACCATCGCCTCGAGGATATTGATAAACAGAATCAAAAAGGCGACGATGCGCAGCGCGCGAATCTCAACCCAGCCCATCCAGCGCAGGCCGGAAATAAACAGCGCTCCGAAGGCCACCGAGAATACTTTTACGTATTCGAATCCCGTCGGATTCAGTCCCAGGGCCGGCCAGCTCAGAGCGAGCCCCAGCGGCAGCGCCAGAAAGACCAGCAGACTCACCGCGAAACCCCCGCGCCGCACCAGTTCGGTCAGGACAGCCGTTGCGGCGAATAGCGCCGCCATCCAGAAGAGTACAGTCGCGAGTTCCATCGCCGGAAGCTGACCGCATCTTGCGGGCGGTCAAGCGGCAAAGCGGGCCCCGGAAACGGTCATCGCGGCCCGCCGGGCCTCCCTCGCGCCCCGAAAAATCTTTCAGCCAAATCCGGAATTCTACGATAAGATACATAACGCGGCGGCCGGGTCTCCGGTGGCGCGTTCGCGGACTCCGTTGCGGGCGTCCGTTCTTACAGAAATCGAGGCGAAGCGATGGCAGATGAAGATGATGTAATGGAAGAAGAAGACTCCGGCGGTGGGTATGAACCCACAGCCAGCTCCGGTCTCAATAAAATCGTCAAAATCCTCATCTACGTCGCCCTGGGCGCCGTCAGCCTGGTATTGATGGCCGTTATCAGCTACTACGTGGCCCTGACCGCCGCCGCCCAGCAGTACAAAGAAGTCGCGTCGATCGCGGTCGTAAAGCCGCCGCCGCCGACCGAAAATTTCAATTTTCCCGAAGACTTTCGCGTGAATACCGCGGACCGCGGTGATCCGCATTTCATTAAGCTGCGGCTGAGCCTGGGCTTCGACCGCGGCAACCCGGCTCTTTCGGCCGAACTCGCAGACCGCATGCCGCAATTGCGCAATATCATCAACCTGATCCTGATGGGCAAAACGAAGGACGGTCTTTCGACGGTCCAGGACCGCCTGGAACTGCGCGAAGAGATCAAGGCGTCGGTGAACCACATCCTTTCGGAAGGCAAGATCACCGAAGTCTACTTCAGCGAGTTCATCGTGAACTGATCCTGATTCGATCCTGAACCGAACCTTCCTGCGCGCCACGCGCAGGAAGTCTGCTGCGCCCGGTCGCGTCCCGCAACGCGTTCCGGGCCGCCGCCATCCGACGCTTGCTCCCGTCCCGCCGCAATCACTTGCGATCTGGAACCGACTCCCGCGTGGCCGCCCGGCCTTTTTTGCCAGCTCTGGCTGTCGAGGGGCTGTCCCAAATCCGTGCACTTTTTCCGCCGCTTTTTGTCGCCACACGGTGAATTGGGCTGGTCCCACTAAGCCTTTGGGATTAGCTGACCTCGCAAATCGTGCAAAAAGCGTGAAAAATTCACGCGTAATTGTCACGACACGCAATTTTCACAAACGATTGTTCTTATCTACGCGTCTTACGGAACCGAGAGTACCGGTAAGACGATGACAAATTAAATTGACCAAACGGAGCTCCGATTTCCGCCGCAGGGTGTGGGTCGCTGATCCGGACGGAGTCGCTACATGATCGTTTACGCGCATCGCGGAGACAACCGAAGCCATGTTGAGAATACGAAGGCCGCCTTCGATTCATCCCTGGCGCTCGGCTTCCGGGCCCTGGAGCTGGATTTGCTCCGGCTGGTCGATGACACGGTCGTCCTCTATCACGACGATACTCTGGATCGTCTGTCCGGCCGGAACGTCCACGCCGCCGACCTGAACTACCAGGAATTCGGCGAGATCTTCCCCGAGCTGCTGAGCGTTTACGATTTCGTGAACTACTACGGCAATCTCGGTCTCGACATCAATTTCGAGATCAAAGACGATTTCCGGACCTTCGAGTTAATCGAGCCGCTCCTGGCCCTCTGCAACGGTCCCGTGGTCATCTCTTCGTTTCGCCACGACATCGTCGACCGCGTCCGGTCCCGCGGGGTCTGCGGCGGTTATCTGTTCGAAACCCAGGCTGACATTGACGCGTCGCCGCGTATCTTTGAAGAAGCCCCCCGCGTTCATATCGACGAAAGTCTGGCGCCGCAGCTGCGCGAGATGCCGCTTGTTTCCGGCGATGGCATTCGTGAGATCTACGTGTATACCGTGAACGATGCGGCGGTCGCGCAGAGGCTCAAGGGCTTCGGCAACGTGTCAGGCATTTACACCGACAACCCCGCACTCGTCGCTTTCGATTCGCGCACTGCGGCGGTTGTGAGCGCCGAGCTCGCCTCCCCGGAGCTGACGGAAATCACGGCTCCTGCATCGGCGTCCAGCCTGCAGAACAGCCGCGTTTCCTGAGCTGCGGCTAAGGTTCCCTCGTTCGCGTCCGGCGAAAACGAGCGTTTTCTTTCCTGGCACCGGGGCCTGTAAGTCACACCCCTGGCGCATGGGCCGCCGTTGACGGGCCCGGATTCCTTGTTTCGAGAAATCGAGGGGGGTGTTATCTGTGCCGGATCGGATGTTCACCCTGGAAAACATCACGACCGGCGTCCCGGTTTTTGTGTCGGGCCTGAATGTGCTGACGGCGATCGGGCTGCTGTGCGTGCGACCGCTCGCGACCTCCCGGATCGTCGGGGCCTGCATTCTGGGCTGGTTGAGCCTGCAATTCTTCAATCTCGGCCTGGGACGCGACTGGATCCTGGAGCATCTGCCGTACATCTATGCGTTACATGTGCCGGGTTATTTTCTCATCGGCCCCCTGTTGCGTTCCTACTTTCTCGGATTTTTTACCACGACGAGTGCCGGGGAGGCGCCGGCCGACCCGGAGTGGAACGTCCAACTGCGATTCCCGGGTTATGCGAATCTCATTCCGGCGGTCGTCGCTCTGCTGATCTACCTGCCTTTTTATTTTATGTCGGCGGAAGAGAAGATTCGCGTTCTCGACGAGCAGACGGACGACGCACTGCTGTTGCTCTATGACCAGGCGCTCGTCTGGGTCGTGTACGTCGGCCTTGCCATGGCGGCCTACGCCTCGGCGCGGCTCTTTTTTCAACTGCGCCTCTTTCAGTTTCTAATTCAAAAGCGACTTCCCGAGTTGCGGCATATCCGGCTACAGATGCTCGCCGTGGCCATCGGCTTCGTAGTGGCGATTCCGATTCAGTACATCGAAACGATCGAACTCAAACGGTACGCGGTCTTCTTTACCGCGCTCATCGTCCTCTGGAACTATCTGCTGGATTTCCGTTACCCGGGCATCGGCGGACGCATCGATCGAGAGGTTCGTTCGTTTCACAAGCATCAGAAATACAGCAAGTCCCGGATTCAGAACCTGGACGTTCCGATCTTGATCGCCGACCTGGAGCGCGTCATGGAAGACGAAAAGCTGTATGCCGACGAGGATCTGAGTCTGGAACGAGTCGCGGCGACCCTCGGCGTCACCGCCGAGCAGCTTTCCGAGCTTTTAAACAATATCATCGGCTCCGATTTTCGCAGTTACGTGAACCGCTTTCGGGTGGATGCGGCGCGCCGATTGCTTGTGGAAGAACCCGGCCGGGGGATCCTCAGTATCGCCTTCGCGGTGGGTTTCAATTCGAAGACCTCTTTCAATCGAAACTTCAAACAACTCGTGGGCAGTACTCCAGCGGATTATCGCAGCGAACGTCTCGAAGCTGGCGAAGCGGTCGATTAATTCAAGTCCCCTTAGTTCTCCAACAGTCCCCGGCCGGTCCGAATGATCGGGAATGAGACCCGGGCTGGATCGGTTTTTGGCCGGGGCCGGGTATCAAATCATGCTCTGGAACGACACGGGGCCCCGGGATGCGTCATATTCAGGCATGTCCCCGGAACACTGCTCACATGATCCCGCGCCGCTCGGATCTGCGCTAATTGCATCGGTGCCCCACTTTATGCGAACGGCGATGCGAACCGTGATCTTCGCGCTGGCGATCGCACTGGGGCAGGCCTGTTCTGTCGGTCACCCCGTCACGGGACTTTTTCCGGGGGATGCGGCCGGGGAAGGCGATCTGAGTGCGTTCACGCTGCTCGGACTCGTGAGCGGCGGCACGGCAACCGGCTCGAGTACAAGCGTAAACGGTCCCATCTATCTGGCTTCCGGCCTCACAAACTCGTTGCTGCGCATGGATGACATGGCCGGCACGGGCCTGGAAATCTACCAGCCGGGCACCGGCACCCTGAATCTGCCCTTTGACCTGATGGTCGATTCGGCGGGCCGGGTGTACGGCGCAAGTTATAGTACGGACTCGGTTCTGCGCATGGACGATCTGAGCGGCGCCGGGCTTTCCACCTACGCGCCCGGCACCGGAACTCTGGACGGGGCTTACACGATGGCTACAGATTCAGCGGGACGCATCTATATCTCGTCCTGGGTTACGGATTCCATCTTACGGCTGGACGATATCAGCGGCGCGGGCCTCCAGGTCTATTCGCCCGGGACCGGCACGCTGGACGCCCCGGCCGGCATTGCTATTGATTCCCTGGGCCGGATTTACATCGCCGCCGGTATCAATGACACGATCATCCGCATCGACGATATGACCGGCGCCGGACTGGTCACATACAATCCGGGCGTGGGAATCCTGAACGGCCCCCACGGCATTGCGATCGATCCGCAGGATCGGATCTATTTTACCTCGGCAGGTACCGATTCCGTGAACCGGATCGACGACATGACCGGGGCCGGCTTTGTAAGCTACAGCCCCGGGGCGGCCATACTGGATGACCCCTTCGGCATATCCCTCGACTCGGCCGGGCGCATCTACATCGCCGCATTCGTCCATAACGCATTGCTGCGTATCGACGACATGACCGGCGCCGGACTCACGATCTACCAGCCGGGCACGGCGATTCTCGACGGCACCACCGGCGTGCGGACTCCCTTTTGAATGATGCGCGTTTTCAACGCGCTGCCTGGCGCTATCGCGCCTGATCGCACGTTTTCAACGCGCGGCCCGGCGCTATCGCGCCTGGGTGTTATGAATCTCAGGCGAAAGAAAGGTATCGAAGAATTTACTCGCGCCGCCTTCGCGGGACTTGAGATATTCTTCCGCCTGCTGCCCCAGCTTGCGCCGTTCTTTATCGTTGTCCATCCAGTTGCGGGCCTGGTCGATCACCTGATGCCCGTCTGCGCAACGCACGAGCGGACCCTGCTCGGCGAGTTCCAGGGCGATCGGCGAAGTGCTGATTCGCGGACCGGTCAGTACCGGACGACCAAGCGCGGCCGGTTCGGCGGTGTTATGAATGCGATGGTGAAAGCCGCCGCCCACATAACAGAAGCTGGAGTAGCGATACGCCAGCGCCAGAATGCCCATCCGGTCGACGATCAAAATCCGCGACGCCGGCTTTTCCCCCGATTTGCGCCGGCGTTTGAATACGGCGTGGCTGAAGAGCTCGCTTTCCAGACCGACCATCTCGAGATTCTTTTGCACCTGCTGCAGGCGCTCCGAGTCGATCTTGTGCGGAAAGATTAAGATCTGGTAGCGGGGATGATCGCGCAGCAGATCCGGAAGCCCGGCGAAAATGTGTTCATCGTCCGCCTGATAGGTCGATGCCAGAATCCAGAGCGGTCCCTTCAGAGATTTGATATGATCCAGCTGGCGTCGGTCATCGCTGCCCGGGTAGGCGTTGCGAATTTTATACAGGATTGTGTCGTAGCGCGTGTCGCCGGTGACCTGAACGCGTCCCGCGAAACGGCGGCTGACCAATCGGCGAAAGAGCGCCTGATTGGCTTCGTTCACGGCGCCGATGCCGGTAAAACGATTGTAGGTCGATCGCTGGAGCACCCGCGCCCAGAGGGTCATACGCCAGCTCTTCGGTGAAAGCGCCGCGCTGCAGAGATAGGCGGGGATATTGCGGCGCTTCAAATGAAACAGTAAATTCGGGAACACGTCCCAGGTCATCGTCACGAAGGCCCGCGGTTTCAGCAGCCGGGTGAGCGTGCGCCAGTTCCAGAAAAAATCGATCGGCAGATAAAACATCAGATCCGCGTCCTCTAAGGGCCGTAAACGCACGCTCTGACTGAAGACCGAGACGATCACCCGTTGCCTGGGATAGCGCACCTTAATCTCGCGCAGCACCGCCAGGGCCTGGTCCAGTTCGCCGACCGAGGAGCCGTGGAGCCAGATGGGACCATTGTCGGGATCGTTCGCGTGCCACCGCGCGTACTCGCGAATCATTCGATAGCCTTCGTAGCGGCTGCGGATAAAGCGTCGAACTTTAGGATGAAACAGACCCACCAGCCGGTAGACGGGCCAGAGCAGGATGAGTACGATGTTGTAAAAGAGAATTCCCATGTCGCGAAGAGTCGTGGGCGATCATGATCGCCGGCTGGAGCGGCTGACCGGGTGAAGGGTCGGTAAGTTTTCTGAGGGCTCCGTATAAGGGCAATCAAAACAATGTTACGGGCCCGGAAGAACGATTCTTTCGAACTGATGAAACTATAAGCGCGCAATTATGACTGCAAAGATCGTCCTTTTCGACATGATGGATACCCTGATCCACGAACCCTATTTCGACGCCATCGGCCGGCTGCTGCCGCCGGATCTGGACGCGAAGACCTATTTTCAGTGGCGCGATCGGGACGCCTACATCGCCTTCGAGAAGGGCGAAGCATCCGAATACGAGCATCTGCGGCAGTTCTATCTGCCTGACACGCCGCCCGATTTGCTCGAACGCTTTCCGCGGCCCGAGCGGGTCAAAAAGGAGCTCCTCCGATCGTTGCGCTATATCGACGGAATTCCGGAATTGATCGCCTGGCTGAAATCGCGGGACGACGTGCGCCTGGGCGTCGCTTCGAATTACTCCGTCTGGTATCTGGATATGCTCCCCCGCCTGCGGGAAATTCGGGAGGAGATGGATTACTATTTCTATTCGTGCGAAATGGGGATTCGTAAGCCCGACGCTGGTTATTATGAGCTGATCGCGGAAGGTTTACGACGCGAGTATCCGGAGCTGGATCCCGGAGCGATTTTTTTTACTGATGATCGCCAGGAGAATGTGGACGCCGCCCGGGGGCTGGGCTGGAGCACGCATCTGATGAAGCGCGACACGGACGCGCTCCGGTCGGCGATCGAGCGATTCCTGGAAGGCGAATAAGCCGGGCGGAAAAATTATTCCGCCGTCGCAGGTACAAAAATTAGCCCCGGGGGGGAATCCGGGGCTACAGGAAGAGTGTTCATGCGAAAAGCGTCTTACAGCTCAGCATCCGAAGATACTTCGCCAGACGCAGAGTCCATTTTTGCACCGCCAAAAAACCTGTCAACTCAGAAATCGGGGTTTTCCGTTTTTTCGATGCTTGCCATCTTTTCCTGCGCAATTTCGAGATAGTGGTCCGCCGGCGGGGGCGAAGCCTGAAAATCGCCGCCGGCTGCAATAATCGAGCGGGCCCAGCGACGTTCCGCATACTCGCACACGTCCTGGATCGACCGTCCCGAGAGCCCTTCTGAGCCCCGGGCCAGGCTCTCCAGGTCGGCGGTTTCCAGATGCTTCGCGTAGCGCCGAAAGATGCCTGCGCGCTCGCTGGCATTCGGCAGGGGAAAACGAATAATGGTATCGAAGCGCGAAAGCAGGGCCCCGTCCAGATCCTGGCTGCGGTTGGTCGCGCCGATCGTTAGAATACCGTCGCGGGTGTCGAATCCGTCGATCTTGCGCAGTAGCACGGAGAGCACCCGGCGAGTCGCTTCGAAGAGACCGCCCTCGCGCGAGCCGGCCAGGGAATCGATCTCGTCGAGAAAGAGAATCACCTTTTCGTAGCCCGCGGCCACGTCGAAGATGCGGCCCAGATTCTGAGCGGATTCGCCGTAGAATTTACTGAGAATATTTTCGACGGGCACGTAGACCATGGGAATGCCCGTCTCGACGGCGATGATCCGGGCCATGCTGGTCTTGCCCACGCCCGGCGGGCCCTCGAAGAGCACCGCCCGGGGCAGCACGCCCGTTTCCACGCCCCGGGTCAGGCGGGCCACGCTTGTGAATACCTCGGGATGTTTGAGCGGCAGAATCACGCTTTCGAGCACTTCCTGCTTGGTCTTTTTGTAGCCGGCGAAGCCGTGTTTGCGGCTGAAACCCGCCGTGGGTGCGGGGCTGTCGCTCGCGGATTTCGAGGCCGATTGACCCGCTGCGTCGCCGCTCTCGGTCGGCGCCGCGGCGTTCTCTTCCGGCCGCTGGAATACGCTCACGCCCAGCTCCGCCAGTTGCCTGGCTGGATCGACCACGGCCCCTTCGCGGGGATGAAAGAGATGGAATAGATTGATGCAGGCCTGGAGTTCGTCCTGAGTCAGATTGCCCTTGCGTACGATCTCCACGCGGTGGCTGTTGGAGATCGAGACGAATTTGAATTTGATGCCGTCCATCGGGCTCTGGCGATTGCTGTAGAGGCTCGGCCCCAGATCCTGAAAGACCAGGTAGCCGGGTTCGAAGGTGTGCACCCGGATGTTTTCGATATTGTCTTTGATCAGGTTCAGCGCGTCGAAAGTGTGCTCTTTGCTGATCGTCGTCACCGGAAAGGCGAAGCGGGTTTCGCCTTTCTCAAAGCTCAGGGCGGGGACTTCCGCCATGCCCGCTCCGGAATCGCCGCCCAGGAATGATTCGAGCTCGGCTTCGATCTGGGCCCGGGCCCGGGGAAATTCTACTTCGCCTTTGCGTGTTTGCTCGGTTTCGGTCATGCCAGCTCCGTTTCAGCGCGATTCCGGCGGCGGATCCGCCCGCAATACACTCTCGGAATCTTCAAGATCGGGGCGGGGGAACATACACCTCAATCAGAATCGCTTCTATCACACAGAATCGGTCGAATCAATCGATCGCCGGGCTGATTTTTCAATTGCTTTCTGATTTCCCCGCCTGGAGGCTACTGGAAATGGCCGCCCGCTGGAAACCGCCGCTTGCCGACCCATCGATCGCGCGTCCCTATATTCTCTGCGCTTTCGACGATCTGGACGCCTACAGCGGCATCCGCAAAGACCTGGAGTCGCGCTTTGGCCCGGTCGATTTTGAAACAGACAGCCTGTCGGGCGAGAGCCTGCAGTCGCAGTACGGGGCTCTGCCCAGGCGCATGGTGCGGGTGCTCAGCTTCGGGCGGCCGGTCGCGCGCGAAGAGCTGGTGGACATCCGGCGGCGTAGTCTGGCTATTGAAAGCAAACACCAGAGTCACGGTCGCCCGCTGGTCGAACTGGACCCGGGCTACGTCGTCGAATTCGCGGTGGTGCGCACGGCGTTGGCCGAAGACTTTCACCGCATCTATCTGTATGGAGGCGTCTTTGCCGAAACCCTGTATTATTTTGAACGCCTTTCGTTTCGACCGCAGATACACACGGCGCAATTCTTTCGGCGCAAAGAACTGCTGGGGGTTTTCAATGATCTGCGACTCATCCATCTCTCCGATTGAGCCGGTGGCCTCCTGTCGGGCGCGTCTTCTTTCGGCGGCGGAGCGCCCCGGTCGGGCGCGGTCCGTAATTTTATCCGCTGCGGCGGGGCGACTCATCGGAGCTCTGGGCTTGTTCGCGGTCTGCCTGCTGAGTTCGGCCTGCCACCTGTTGATTCCGCTCGAGGTCGAGGAGAGCTATTTCTGCGATCTCTTTGAAGAGGGTGTCTGTCAGGATCGTCGAGGCGATGAACACGTATATCAGGTCGCAGTGCCCGCGTACAAGCAGGGCAGTTGGTACGATCTTGGCTATCACATGTATTTTCACACCCGCGAAACTCCCGGGCTGCGACTGATCTTTAATCGCACGCTGTCGGCGGGCGAAGTGGAACGTCTCGAACAGTCCATGCACTGCAGCTATGAAATTGAGCAGGGTGGTCACGTCTTCGCCGGTCACCTCGAGGGAGTGCGGGTGGATGAGGCGGGAGTCTGGTGCTTCGATTATCTGGGGACAATGCTCGTGCGCCTGCAGAAAGATCGCGGCGACGAAAATCTGCGGCCGACGCCCGATTTTTTTCCCGTGCGCCTCCGCTTGAAGTACGAGAGCGCTGAGCCGCAGCTGAGCGGTGCGCGGGAGGGGCAAGTGATCGTTCGCTGGTCTCCGGGCTCTAAATCGGCGGAAAAAAAGGGTTTCAATTGAAACCGGGGCTCCTACTCTGACGGTGAGGATTCCATGCTCCCGGAAAATCTACTCGAAGTTTCCATTTCCGACGTATCCATCACCAACGTGGGTTTCGCCATCTTTCTGAAACCGCAGGAATCCGACTCGAACAAAGTCGTGCCGATTTTCATCGGGCCTCTGGAAACCTATTCCATTTCCAGCGCGCTCGACGGCGTAACGCCTCCTCGTCCGAATACTCACGATTTAATCGTGAATATGCTTCAGGAAATGGAAGCTCGCATTCTGCACATCATTATCAATGACATCATCGGCAGCATTTTTTATGCGCGCATCGTGATTCAGACCAGCGAAGGCGTGGTGGAACTCGACGCGCGTCCCTCGGATTCCGTCGCCGTGGCGATTCGCACGCGCTGCCCCATGTACATGCACGAAAAAGTCTACCGCGAAGCGGCGGTGGTCATCGGCGAAGAGAGCGGAGCCGCCGAGCCCGCTCCGAAAGACGATGACGATGAAGAGCAACAGGCCGCCGAACTGCTCTTGAGCGAACCCCGCTCCGAGCTTGAGCAGCTCAAACAGGAATTGCAAAAGGCCGTCGAAGACGAGAACTTTGAACGAGCCGCCATGCTGCGCGACAAGATCAAGCAGATGCTGCAAGAAAACTGATCCGGTGGGCGTCCGCTCCGATTAGCGATTCTCCGCCTTTTTTTCTTGAGTTCTCTCCAGACCCTGTCATTTTTTTGTCGTGAGTCGCGCGCGATCAGGGATTCCATCGTTCCGCCCGCGCAATCGTTCCGCCGCGGCTGTGTGCGGGCTTTGCGTTTCGCTGCTGGTACTCTGCCTGGCGTTCACGAGCGGGTGCGCTGCGCCGCCCGGCGGTCCGCCCTCCGAAGCCACGGATGGCGCCGCCTTCCAATGCGCGCCTGCGAACCAGTTCGGTCGAAACGCGCTCCGCTTGCTGGCCGCTCCGGGCACGGATGACGTCCCGGCCTTTCGCTGTATGACTCTGCTGGAGGATCCCGGCGGCGGGCTTGAGTTTTTGGAGGCCCGGAAGATCCTCGATGCCGCGGCCGCCGGCGTCGAGGATCCTGCGACGGTCCTGGCTTCGAATCTTAGCGGCGATGGTCCGGAGCCGGCCGCCGGGCGTTCGAACGATTTCCAGTTGAGCCGCAATCCGGCGCGACCACCGGCTCCGGGACAGACCGACACGGTCTTCTGGATCCGCATCGCGCTCCAGGGTCCGCCGCGCGATTCGGGGTCGATTGACCCGGGCGATCCGACGGCAGACTCCGCGACGCCCGGCCAGTATCGCCTCGCCATTGAACGTGCACGTCTGGCGAGCGTGGATCTGTACGTCGTCGCGGAATCGAAGGCTCCGGAGGATTTCGCGGTCTTTCGCAGCGGCGATACGATCGCGCCCGTCGCGCAGTCGTACGCCTATCGCTACCCCGTTTTCGCGGTAGAAGCCCCGCTGGCTGGAGTGCGCGCCTACTATCTGCGGGTCCACAGTCCGCGATCCTTTGTTACGCTGCCGCTCGTGCTGCGCGGCGAAGCGGGGCAGCGCCGGGCGGAATTGATCGAGACCGCGATCATCGCCGGTTATTTCAGCGTCGCCGTTGCGATCTGCGCTTATAATTTTATTTTATTTTTATCGCTCCGACTGCGCGCCTATTTGTATTACGTGCTCTATCAGTTGAGCTTCGCCGTCGCGATCTTCGTTTATCAGGGCCTGTTTCCCTTCGCGCTCCCGGAAGAATATTTCGCGCTATTGCAGCCGTACGATATTCGCATGCTGTTACTCGCGATTCATATCGCCGCGATTTTCGGCGTGCTTTTCGTCTGGGCGTTTCTCTATAATGGTCGCGGCGATTTCGTCGATACGGCCGGCCCCCGGGTGGCGGGCGTGTTCGTGGTACTGCTCGGCCTTCACCTGTACGGGCCGGCGCTCCTGGCGGCCAGTCGTTTACTCTTCGTGCTGGTGTTCGTCGGCCTGCCCCTGCTCGGAATAGCATCCGCGGTGCTGCGCCTGATTCGCCGCGATCGAGTGGGCGTCTACTTTCTTACCGCGTGGGGCGTAGTGCTGGCGGCGCTCGCGGGTCTTTTTATGGAGCATAACGGCATCCTGCCGTATGGGGCCCTGGGCCGCCAGGGAATCCTGGTCGCCTCGGCCGTCGAGATGACGCTGCTGTCGATCGGGCTGGCCGATCGCTTTCGTCGCATCGAAATCGAAGGGGAGCGCGCCCGGGCCGCGAACCGGGCGAAGACGGCCTTTCTGGCCAATATGAGTCACGAAATTCGCACGCCCTTAAACGCGATCCTGGGCATGAGCGAATTGCTGGTCGAAGCGCCGCTTCGAGAAACCGAAAAGGCGTATGTGCGCGTATTGCGCCGCTCCGGGCAGGCGCTCCTGAGTCTGATCAATGATGTGCTGGATCTATCGCGCATCGAAGCCGGCAAACTCGTCGTGGAGCATACTCGCTTCGATCTGCGCGAGCTATTACAGACGACCGCCGAGATTCTCGCGCCATCCGCGACGGAGCGCGGCATTCGTTTCGAATTGCGGCTCGATTCCGCTCTGCCCGGAAAAGTTGTCGGCGACCCGCTGCGTTTGCGGCAGGTGCTCTTGAATTTAATCAGCAACGCGATCAAATTCACCAGCGAAGGCGGCGTGCGGATTGAGGTCGCTCCCGCGCCGGCGAAATCAGCGTATCTGGTGCGTTTTGAGATTCACGATACCGGGATCGGCATTCCCGAAGAAAAACTGCGTCACATCTTCGATTCCTTTACGCAGGCCGACGAATCCACGACCCGTCGCCATGGAGGCAGCGGGCTCGGGCTCAGCATCAGTCAGTCTCTGGTGCGGCTGATGGGCGGTGAAATTTCCGTACGCAGCGCGCCGGGCAAAGGCAGCGATTTCGCGTTCGAGCTCTCGCTGCCGCCGGATACGCAAAAACCTTCGTCTTCGCCGCCGTCGGCGGAAACCGCGAATCCCGCGGACGGAGCCGCTGTCGCCGGCCCCGCGATCGCAGGCGAAGAGCGTCCAGATGATTCGTCGGGCATTGAGGGCGGTCCGCGGATTCTACTCGCCGAAGACAATCCGGATAATCAAATGCTCTTTCGCGCGCTACTCGGAAAGATCGAATGCGAAATCGAAATCGCCGAGAACGGACGAGTCGCCGTGCAACTGGCGGCCAGTCGGAATTTTGATTTGATCTTTATGGATATTCAAATGCCGGAAATGGACGGGCTCGAAGCCACGCGCCGCATTCGAAGCGCCGAGAAGCTGCCCGGCGAGCGCGTTCCGATTTATGCGCTTTCGGCGCACGCCATGCAGGAAGATACGGAGCGCAGCCTGGCGGCGGGCTGCGACGGACATCTAACGAAGCCGATCAACCGGGCCCGACTGCTGGAAGTCATCGCGGAGACTACTGGTCTGGCGCCTTAGCGGGCAAAAATCCGTGAAAAGCCGGCCGGCTATTTCGAACGAGAAGTCCATTTGATATCTTCCACGCCGTCGAGATGATTACAGAAGCGCGCGGCCACAAACAGATAATCCGAGAGGCGATTCGTATAGCGCAAAGCCAGGTCATGCACGATGACGCCGTTTTCATCCTGATTCGCCAGCGGACCCGTGCGCGCGTCGACCATCATGCGTTCGATGCGGCGCGCGATGGACCGGCAAACCTGGAGCTGCGCGGACCCGGGAGAGCCGCCGGGTAGAATGAACGAACGCATCGGTTCCAGGAGCTCGCTCATGCGATCCATACTGCCTTCCAGGCCGTCGATGTCTGCATCGACGAAGACCGTCTCGCGTTCATTGCCGGCGTCGTCCTTCATACGAAAGCCAGCCAGCTCGGAACCCAGTTCGAATAATAATTTCTGCTGATCTTCCAGTTCGGCCCGCAGCTGCGCGAAGGCCGGCCCCTGCATATGCGTCATCGCCACGCCCAGGTACGAATTCAGCTCGTCCACATTGCCGTAGAGATCGACCCGCGGGTGGTTTTTGCCGACGCGCCCGCCGGTCGCCAGATGAGTCTGGCCGCCGTCGCCTTTTTTTGTGTAGATTTTCATAGTCTGGAATGTACTGCTGGAGCGATGCGCGGGCCACAAGATGTTTTTCGAACGCTTTGTCTGATTTTGATTCTGCTGTGCGCGACGCTGGCGACCTTCACGCAGTGCCGCCGCCACCAGGTGCGGCCCGGCGAACGCGACCAGGTCTATGAGCTGCCCCACGAGGGTCGGGATCGCGAATATATTTTGCATCGGCCCCCGGGCGCGAACGACTCGCGTGAGCCGCGTCCGCTCTTGCTGGTCATGCACGGCGGCGGAGGCAAAGCGCAGGGCATCATCGATGTCACCCGCGGGCGTTTCAACGAACTGGCGGACGCCGAGAATTTTTTTGTGGTGTATCCCGGCGGATTCGATAAATCCTGGAACGACGGTCGTGTCGACGTCCGCGCGACCGCTCATCGCGAAAACATCGACGACGTCGGCTTTCTCAAGCGCGTAATTGAAAGCATAGCGGCGGAGTATGCGATCGACCGGAAACGCATTTTCGCGACGGGCATTTCCAACGGCGGCTTTATGTCGATGCGGCTCGCCTGTCAGTTGAGCGATACGATTCGCGCGGTGGCGGTCGTGACGGCGCAGCTATCGCAGGATTTGCTGCCGGCCTGTCGCCCCGGCCGGCCGGTCGGAATGCTGCTGATCAACGGCACCGATGATCCGATCGTCCCGTATGACGGCGGTACGGTCGAAGTTTTCTGGACCAAACGCGGGGAGATTCTTTCGACCGATGATACGCTGCGCTTCTGGGCTCGCCACAACCGTTGCGGTCCGACACCCGCCACCGTACAGCTTCCTGATCGCCAGCCGGACGATGATACGCGCGTGGATCGGATCAGCTATTCCGGCTGCGCTTCGGGACGCGGCGTCCAATTGCTGCGGATCCGCGGCGGCGGTCATACCTGGCCCGGTGGCGCTCCCTTCTTAACGGAGCGGCTGGTCGGCAAAGTCAGCAACGACATCGTCGCCTGCGATGAGATCTGGAACTTCTTTCGATCGCAATAATCGCGCCGCGCGTGAATTCACACGGGATTCGCGCGGGTGCCGGTTATAGTAATTCGCTTGCGCTCGCCCTGGCAGCCGCTTCGAGATGCGCGAGCGCGATTTCGCACAGCTGCTCCGGCGATTGTTCCGCGTCGAGTCGCAGCGCGTGCGGCGGTAAAATCCGACTGTAGTTGCGATGAATGCGGCTGAGCTGTTCGAGCGTCTCGAAACTTTCAATCGATCTTTTTTCTTCTGGTGCGGACTCGCCTGAGGCCGGGGCTTCGGCCGCGCCGGCTTTGAGCCGGTTGTGAATGCGGGCTATCGCGCTTTCCGGTTCAATCGCCAGATAAAGTACGACGTCCGGTTCGGGAAAGCCCGCGTCGAGCGATCGTTGAACGATGTGCGCCGAATCCTCCGGCGACTTCGCCTGATAGGCGGCGGTGCTGTAGAAATATCGATCCTGTAGAACCAGATCGCCCGCGTTTAATGCGGGCCGGATATTTCCGGCGACGTTTTCGGCGCGGTCTTCGAAAAACAGCCGGAGCCACTCTTCGTCCGCCAGGCGATCGCCGGCCTGGAGATGCGCGCGAATGCGGCGGCCCACCGCCCCGCCGGTCGGCTCGCGCAGTTTTCGCAGCGCGCGAAACCGCTCGCCGAAGTGACGGTTCATTCCCGCGTCTTCCAGCACCGCGTACAGGAGTGTAAGCAGTGTAGACTTACCGGAACCGTCGATGCCTTCGACTACGCAGAAGAGCCCGCCGCCAGGTCGGGTTTCTCGGGAATCATTCGCATTACGGGCCGCACGCATACAGCGACTGCATCGGCCGCGGCGCTGGTGCTGTCAGTAATTTCCGCGGGAATGCGGAAAATTTGCATGACGCGGATTCCCCGGGCGGCAAGCTTTCGTTTGAAATGTCAGAACAATATGAGCAGACCGCAAAATCAATTCCGGAGCGCATCACAGGCTTTCTTGATTCGCTGGTTCCGCGGAGCATTCAGAAAAAGGCGCGTTTCGCCTATGAAATCCTGTTTTGCAGCGTCCTCTTCGTGAACCTGCTCTTCGTTTTTTTTGATGCGACCTACCTGGCGCGCATCCCGTTTACGAATATTACCTTTCGCGATCTGTATCTGCAGAGCGTGCCGCCCGTAAAGATCCCGGGACTGGCGGAGCAACCCCAGCGTATTTCTCAATACTACGATCCCGTCAAGGGCATCGAAGCTCACCGCACGGTCGTGGCCTATCTACAAAAAGTCGATGAATTGCGGCAGCTAATGGCGGTCGACGGCGGTTCCAATCCCGGCGCCATTCGCGGGACTCTAGCCGATCTGCAGGCCGATACCGGAAAGCTACTGGCCCAGGAGACCTTCGCGCTGGCCAATAAACGCGGCACAATGGAAATTATTAAGAACCGCATGCGGGCTCACATGAATAACGACTCGGGCTCGGGTTCGTTTATCGCCTTCTGGGACCTCGCGAATTTTCGCGGCGAGCGGGCGGCTGCTGAGATGCAGTTTTTTCAGAATCGCATTCGGCCGCTGATCGAACAAAACTATTTTCGCTGGATCGGCGAAGACGGCGAACCCACGAATCATTTTTACGAATACGATCTCTGGTTTGTATTATTCTTCTGGCTGGATTTCCTTACGCGCTGGTTCTGGGCGATTCTGCGCCGCGAGTATCGCCTGTGGTATCTCTTCGCCGTGCGCAATTGGTACGAGGTCTTCAATCTGCTTCCAGTGCAGCACGAATCCTTCGTGCGATTATTGCGGGTGATCCCCTGGCTCTATCGCATGCGCGATAATCGTTTCCTGCCCGACTCGGGCCTGGCCCCGCAGCTGATTCGCGAGAACGCCGGTGTTATCGCCGAAGAAATTTCGGGTATGGTGCTCGTGAATATTCTCAAGCAGGTCCAGGGCATGATGCAGAACCGGGGACTCAAAGAACTTGCCACGCTTTCGGAAGAGGGCGTGCTGGACGAACTCGAAGCCTTTCTTGACAGTCAGTCCGAGCTGATCAGTCAGAAAGTGGTGCCCGAAATCCAGCCGCTGATCGCGGATCTGGTTGAACATTCCATCGACGGTTCGATGCGGGCGTACTTAAATTCGCCGCTGAATCTGGCGGTACGCCCGGTGCTCAAGAATGTGCACGACCATGTCCGCGAAGGACTGTACGCCGGCCTGGCGGGGCCCGAAGGCGCGAAGCAGATGACCGGTATCATGCAGAAATTCATCGCCACTCTGCTCGTGGAACTCAGCAAAGAGGAAAACGTGCGCACGATGGAAAAGCAGCTCGCGCACTTACTAGAAGGCATGCAAAGCCAGGTGAAGCTGGCTATCGACCGCTCGCGGTCGTAATATATTCAGCGCTTGCGGTCAAAAACTGTGACGCCGGCGTTCGTGGTTTCGGGCGCTGGCGGTTTGGTACTCAGGAAAGGAAGCATTGTCTCGATCGAAGTATATTGGGTTCTTAATCAAGTACGGCGCGAAGGTGGATCAGATGAATTATCTGGTGACCGTTCCGCCGGTCGTCTATATAGTCTATTTGATCGGCGGCTTTCACGGTCCTCAGATTCCGGTACTCTTGATCGGCATCGTTGTGATCATGGGCGGGACTTTCGTTTCGCTGCAGGTCGGCCGCTACTGGCGCCTGCGTTCTACACTTCCCGTTTTCGCCGCGCCGGGCGAAGCGGCCGGCCTGAAAGCGACCGATGCAACGATCGACGAAGCGACGCTCCTTGCGGCCCGCTTCGCGCTCCTGCGCGAGCCGTTGTGGGGCGCGCTGCACGTGGCCGTGCACTGGACCGCGGGCAGCTGCGTGGGATTGCTGTTATTCTGGTTGCTGGATGGAGTTTACGAAGCCGGCCTGGGCCAAAAGCAGTACTTCTCCGTCGTATACGGGGGCATCATCGTATCGGCGCTGCCGGGCTTTCTGGTGAACTATCTCTTGATCGGTCAGGTCGTGGCCGGCGTTTTACGCAGACCTCTGTTTGACGCGCTGCCGGATCAGCTGGATGAAATTCGCATGCCCGGTCTGCGAGTCAAGATCGCGCTCGCGCTCGTGTGCTGCGCGTGGTATCCGCTGACCATACTCGGCTATAATTTTTACGCTTCGCAGGCCGGGCTGCTGGAATTGCAAAACGCGCAGTATCATGTGATCGCCGTGGCGGCGATGGTGTTTATTCTGATCGCACTCGTCGTCTGGCTTGTGTATCGCGAGTTGAGCTCCGCGATCAACGAGGCGAATCGGGTCATCGCGGAGATGGCCGCCGGCCGGCTGGATACCCAGGCGTCGGTCGTGTCCGCCGACGAGCTGGGCGGGATGAGCGAGAATCTTAATCGGCTTTCGCGCGCTTTTCGAGACGTCATCGAGAATATTCGCCGCGAATCCGACGGGCTCAAGCTGCGGGCCCGGGATCTGACCCGCGATATGCACGACCTGGCCCGCCAGATTTCCGACGTGGCTTCGGCCGTAGACGAGATGAGCGTTTCCATCGAAGAGCTGGCGGCCTCGTCCGATTCCGTGGCCGAAAACGTAAAACGCCAGAACGAAAACACCGAACGGACTTACGATTATTTTCGCAGCCTGCACGCGGGGGTTCTGAATATTTCGGAAGAGGCCAAAGCGGCTTCGAACGAAGCGGAGACGACGGCCGAACGCGCGACCCGCGGCGAGACGCTGTTGAAAGAATCTCAGAAGCGCATCGCCGAAATCGGCGATAAAACCCGGGCGGTCGTCGGCGCCGTACAGGTGATCAACGAAATCGCGGATCAGGTGAATTTACTGGCCCTGAACGCGTCGATCGAAGCGGCCCGGGCCGGCGAATCCGGTCGCGGTTTCGCGGTCGTCGCGCACGAAGTCTCGCGCCTGGCGGATCGCACCCAGAGCAACGCCGGGGAAGTGCTGCGGCTGATCAACGAGGCGGTGGCCAGCGTGGCGGCCGGCGTGAAATCGGTCGACGCAACCGCGGGCGCCTTCGGAGAAATTCTGGTTTGCACGAAACGAACCGTCGATACGACGGACGGCATCAGCAACGAAGCGATCAGCCAGAGCAACGTCAGCGAGGACGTCGCGAAAAATTTCAGCGTCGTGCGGGCCATGGCCGAAGAGATTTCGAATTATACGCGCGAACAGGGCCAGACCCGCTCCGAGTTTCTGACTACCGTGAATTCGGTATCGGAAAACGCCCAGACGATTTCGCAAATCGCGAGCCGGCTGAACGAACTGGCGGACGGTCTCTCGGATACGGCCGAAAATCTGGGACGACGCATCGAGTTCTTTCAGTCCGGCGAAGAGGCTGATCGGCAATCGCAGGCGGAAGCGGCGCTGTAAGCGTTTCGATTCGCCGCGCTTTGCCGCGTGACCTGGGAGCGATCGGCGGTACATATGCAGGGACTATTCGACAACGAACGCGCGGCCGGCTCTCCGCTGCCGGCCCGTATGCGTCCCTACGATTGGGACGGCTTCGTCGGCCAGTCGGCGCTGCGCGAAAAGCTGGAGCGCCAGCCCATCCACTCCATGATTCTCTACGGGCCCCCGGGCTGCGGCAAAACGACTCTGGCCGGGATTCTCGCGCGCAACGCGGGCATGCCCTTTCACAATCTTTCGGCGGTCTCCGCCGGAGTGAAAGACGTGCGCGTGATTATCGAAGCCGGTCGCGAGCGCTTTCGCAATCAGGGCGGCGGCGTGGCGCTCTTTCTCGACGAGATCCACCGATTTTCGAAGAACCAGCAGGATGCGATGCTCGAAGCGGTCGAGGCCGGCTGGATCACGCTGATCGGAGCGACGACCGAAAACCCGTCGTTCGAAGTCGTCGGGCCGCTGCTTTCGCGCTGCCAGGTCTATCGCCTGGTGATGCTGGAAAGCGAAGAGCTGAATCGTCTGCTGGACCGTGCCCTGAGCGACAGACTTCTGCTCGGCGAATTCAGTCTGGCCGACGACGCGCGCGAACTGCTGCTGGAAGCGGCCGGCGGCGACGGCCGGCGATTGCTTTCCGCCGTGGAGATAGCGGCGGGGATCAGCGCGGCTCGCACAGCGCGGGCGCAGCGCAGCGCCGATGATTTGGGAGCCGCGAATCAAAACGAAAACGAAAACGAAAGCGCAGACGCCGGTCGAATCACGCGCGAAGACGCGCTGCAGGCGCTTGAAGGTCGGGTGCGCAATTACGATAAGGGCGGCGAAAACCATTACGACTATATCAGCGCCTTTATTAAGAGTCTGCGCGGTTCGGACCCCGACGCGGCTTTGCTGTACATGGCCTGCATGTTAGAAGGCGGCGAAGACCCGCTGTTTATCGCGCGGCGCATGATCATCTTCGCCGCCGAAGACGTGGGAAACGCAAGTCCCCAGGCGACCAGCATCGCCACGGCCGCGTACCAGGCGGTGGAACGCATCGGTCTGCCGGAAGGCCGCATTGTGCTGGCCCAGGCCGCGACCTTTCTTGCGGCTTCGCCGAAAAGCAACGCCGCCTATCTGGGAATCGACGCGGCGCTGGCGGCGGTGCGAAATCGAACTGTGCCCGTTCCGAATCACCTGCGCAACGCGCCTACCAAAACGCATCGCGACGAAGGGGCGGGGCTCGGCTACCTCTATCCTCATGATTTTCCAGGACACTTCGCGCGACAGGAATATCTGCCGGCGGGTTTCGCACGCGCGCAATTCTATCGCCCGACTGACGAAGGTCAGGAAATTCGTATGAAAGATCGCTTGCGAGCGCTCTGGCCTGACCGGGAGTATCCAGAGCGCAGGTCCCCTGACAGCAAGGAGTCTTCATGAATCCGGAAAACGAAAAAGCGTTCGCGGGCGAAACCCCGGCAGCCGTCGCGAGTCATAACGATCGTATGGATCAGCAAAGCGAAGCCACGCGCTGCGTCTGCGGCGAATACTCCACCGATCATCCTCAGGTGATCATTCATCCCGAATACAGCTTTACCGGGTGGTTTTTGCTGGCCTTCGGCGTGACCATCTCCCCTAAACGGATAGTGTATCAGTGTAAGTGCGGCCGGAAATTCGCGGCCTCGACGGATCCGGACGTATTGGCCCGCTACGCCTGAGTGGTTCGCGAATTCGCCATGCCCTGGTGGGGGTCTGCATGGAAAATCATGCAGCCTCACTGTATTTTTTGAATCAGCGCGTGCATGCGCCTGGTCGGAATCATCTGAACATTCCGCCTGCATTCGCCGTCGAATCCGCGCACGCTCTCCGGAAATGTGGCGGCGGCGGAATTTCCTGCTATACAGGAAAGGCATGAGAATGTTAAACCTGTAAAGCACGGAGCCCGGCCATGATCGTGTCGATCGTTTCGGACCGAGCTCAGAGCAGCGAGTATGGGACCCGTGAATACTGTTAGTTACCATCCCAAGTTCGATTACCTCAAGCGCAACCTGTCGGATATGGCGGAGCTGCTCTTAGAACAGGTCCTGCTCTTGAGCGACAGCCTGGAGCGCGACGATTACGATCTGGCCCAGCAGGTCATTGATCGAGACGACGAGCTGGACCGTCTGGAAAAAGAAAACGACAATATTTCGCAAAACGCGATTCTCGAAGCGGTCGCCACCCGCCGCAAGATGGGTATGGAATCCCTGGGGCCGGACCGGGTGCTGGTGCACGACCCGCTGCGTTTCGCCCTCTCGGCGATTCGGATCAATCGCAACCTGGAACGCCTGGGCGATAACGTCGTAAACGCGGCGCATAGCTTTCGGAACGGTTTCATCAAGCCCGGCGCCTTTCGCGACAATGAGCTGCTCTGTTTGATTCAGTCCCGGATGATTACCATCGTCGGCATGGCGGTCGAATCGCTGGTCGAAGAGAAGAACCGATTCTTCGGTTCGATCCAGGCCGTGGACCAGGAGCTGGATCGGCTGTGCGGCCAGGCCTTCCGGCATTTCGTCGACGACGAATCGCTGAACCGTCGGGAATTCGCCGACCTGTATCGAATTATACTCAGCCTGGAGCGCGCCGGAGATCTGGCGGTAAATGTGGGTGAAGAGCTGGTGCGCCTTTCGACGGGCGAAGACGTGCGGCACCTCGACAACGAAAGCATCTGAAATTCGAATATTTTCGATAGTTTCATCGGAGTCAGTGGAGTAATCCCGAGCGCGGACCGCCGTATCCTGACATCAAAATATCTCTTGTGTCGGACCGCATTCGCACGGTGCATGACACAGATATGGCGACCCGCGTCCTGTTGATCGAAGACGACCCCGCGTACTACGAGTACGTGTCCGCCTTGCTGGACCAAGCGCAATTCGAAGTCTCGCACGTCGAGTCATTGACTCCGGCCTTCGCCCGGCTCCGCGCGGAACGTTTCGACGTGATCTTGCTCGACCTGACGCTGCCGGACGCGGACGGCATGGAGACCTTTCTCAAGCTGGCAGCTCGCCGCACAAACGTGCCCGTCGTAATCTTCACCGGCTCGCGCAGCGACGTGCTTGAAGAACGCACGCTGCAAATGGGCGCGCAGGATTTCGTCGTAAAATCCGAGATCAACGCCCGCGGATTGACTCGAACTCTCAATAACGCGATTCAGCGCCAGGCTTTCCTGCAGAGCCTGGTGACCTCGTTTCAGGAAACCCAGGCGGAGAACCGCGAACGTTTCGAAAAAGACCGTCGTTCGATTCTGATTATCGAAGACGATGTCGATCAGGGCCAGCTCCTGCTGGTGCTGCTGAAGAAAGCCGGCTACGACGCGCGGGTCGTGCTTTCCGGTCGGGACGCGGTACAGACCCTCAATGAATGGCTGCCCGATGTCATTCTCGCCGACCTGAATCTGCCGGGGATGGACGGCATCGAAACAACGCAGCTGATTCGTTCGCACAAGCAGCTCGCCAGCGTTCCGATTATCATGATGTCGGCCGACAGCGACGAGACCACGGTCGTGCGCGCTCTGTCTCACGGCGTCGACGAATTCATCGGTAAACCCGTGCGCACCGGAGAGTTAACGGTTCGCATCAGCAACCTGCTCGACCTCAAAGAAAAAGAACGGCGCCTTTCGGTGCTCAGCGAAAAGCTCGAACGCGAGAAATCGATTCTGGCCCGCTATTTCTCCGACGATTTCGTCGAAGGGGTCCTGAGCGAAAAGATCTCGCCCAATCTGGGCGGCCAGAATTTAGAGGCGACGCTGATGTTCTTTGATCTGCGAAATTCGACGGGCATCGCCGAGTACATGCCGGCCGGCGATTTTTCGACATTCTTGAGTAATCTCTTCAGCGATCTGTACGACCTGGTGATGGCCTCGGGCGGCTCGGTGAACAAATTCACCGGCGACGGATTGCTTGCGACCTTCGGCTGTCCGGTCTCGGGAGGGGACGACGTGTTAAACGCCGTCAACTGCGCCTTCAAGTTCCGTGATTTTTTCGCCATGTACAACGAATACCCGCCGGTCGAGCTGAAAGATCCGCTGGGCTACGGCATCGGCATCGCCAGCGGTCCGATTTTCGCCGGCAACGTCGGCAGCTTTCGCCGCATGGAATATTCGGTGCTGGGCGACCCCGTGAATCTGGCCAGCCGCCTCGAAGCCCTCACGAAGAAGGCGAAGGTCGACATACTGGTCGACGGCCACACGCGAGAGCTGCTCGGCGATCGCGTGAAATTCAAACGACTCCTGCATTCGAATATTCGCGGTAAAGCGGAAGCCGTGAAGATCTTCTATCCGACTGGTTTTTCGGTTTCTTCAGACTGATCCTGCGACAGGACGCTGTGCGAAGCCAGGCATCGCCACGGAAACCAGTGTGCTCATCATTAACTCATAAAATTCGCATATAGTTTCCCGTATCCTGTAAGTCTTTGCGAGCCGGGCTGCGCTTTCTGATAGACGGGATGCGGCCCGACCCGATATATTTTCTCCGGGTCATTGGACTGGTGAACGCTCGCATTCTTTCGATTGGGATTTTTCTGAGCCTGTGCTTCGGCCAGGCCCCTGGATGCGCCGGAGAGGCCCCCGCCGCGTCCCCGGCGGCCGTTCGCGGTTTCTTAAACCTGGAAAATATCGACTTTCGCCGATCCGGGGCGGTCATTCTGCGCGGAGAGTGGGAGTTCGTCTCCGGTCGGCTGCTCGCTCCCGAAGATTTTGCCGCCCGCCGTCGGAGTACCGACACTGGCTCTCGAAATTTCGCGGCGGTCCCCCACGAATGGCTGCACGCCAGGGACGCGGCGCAGGCTCCCCTGCCGATAAACGACGCGGCCACTTATCGTCTGCTTGTGCGATTGCCGCGCGAACCCGGGCCCGGCACGCGCTTCGCGTTGCGGGTGCCGGAGCAGGGGACCGCGCATCGAATCTTCGTCGACGGAGCGTTCCTGGCTTCAAACGGCGTGGTCGCCGCCGATCGGGACGACCACGTTCCGGAATTGCGACCGTTGCTTGCGGCCTTTCAACCGCGATCCCCGGAAGTCGAAATCGTCGTTCAAATCTCCAATTACACACATCGTAACGGAGGCCTGTGGTTGCCTTTGCGTTTCGGACCGGAAGACGCGCTGCGCGAAGAGCGCCGCAGCGAGCGCGATTCCGAAATCTTTTTGTGCGGCAGCCTGTTCATTCTGGGCGTGTATCATCTGACCTTTTTCAGTTTACGCCGACGGGATCGGGCCGCGCTGCACTTCGGTCTCTTCTGCCTGGTGGTGGCGCTACGGGTGTTGACCACCGGCGATCACTATCTGGTGCAGCTTTTCCCCGATTGGGGATACGCCGTGCATCATCGTCTGGAATATCTGAGCTTTTATCTGGCGTTGCCGACCTTCGCGCTTTACGTACGATCCGCCTTTCCAGGTGAAGCTCCCCGGAATCCGCTCCTGGGGATGGTCGCCCTGAGCCTGGGTTTCGCCTTGCTCGTACTGGTTACGCAGCCGTACGTGTATTCGCATTCTTTGCCCTATTTTCAAATGCTGACCGTGGTCTGCGGAATTTTCGCCGCAGGCGTCGGCGTACTCGGCGTGCTTCGCGATCGGGCGGGCGCCTGGCTGTTCTTGATCGGCTGGTTGTGTTTCTTCGCGGGCATCCTGCACGATATCGCCGTGGCGAATTCGTTGTTTTACAACGTCTTCCTGACTCCGCACGCGGTCCTGGTTTTCGTTTTCGCTCAGGCCGCCATGCTGGCGTTGCGCTTCGCGGGAGCGTTTCGTCGATCGGAAGAGCTCCGCTCCGAATTGAGCCGGGCGGAACGCCGTTATCGCGGGATTTTTGAACAGGCGGCTGAAGGCGTCTTTTTGTTCGAAGCCGGCGGACGGATTGTGGCGGTGAATCGTGCTTTCGAGGACTTGCTGGGATTCGTTCGGGGCGAGGCGCCCGGAAATATTTTTTCTCTCTTCGCCGACGGCGAAAGCGTCGCTCAATTTCGCGAAGCGCTCGAAGCGGGCGAGCTGCACGATTTTGAATGCCGTTTGCGGGGGACGCGGGAAGTGGAGGCCGCGATCAGCGCGCGTCGCCTGACGGCCGAAGAGAGCGGCGAAGAGCCGAGCGCGCCGCGCTATCAGGCCATGCTCCAGGACATTTCCGAACGCCGCCGCGCGGAAGAGCTTCGAATCCAGCGGGATTCGGCCGAGGCCGCGAATCGATCCAAATCCCTCTTTCTCGCGAATATGAGCCACGAAATTCGCACGCCCATGAATGCGATTCTGGGCATGGGCGATTTGCTCGCCGAGAATCCTCCGGAAAGCCGCCGCGAAAAATATCTGAATATATTACGCGGCGCGGGGCGGACGCTGCTCGTATTGATCGACGATATCCTGGATATCGCGCGCATCGAAGCGGGGCGATTGGAACTCGAAGAAGCGCCCTTCGATCTCGTCGAAACGGTCGAATCGACTGTGGAGATGCTGGCGGTGCAGGCCCACGGTCGCGGCATCGAGCTTTCGCATCGCATTGTCGGCTTTGGTCCGGGCGAAACCCCGCCGCGCTTGCGGGGGGACAGCACCAGGCTTCGGCAGATTCTGGTGAACTTGATCGGCAACGCATTGAAATTTACGCCGGAGGGATCCGTCGCCGTCGAAATCGTCGGCCGTCCGGATGGAACCGGCGGCTGTCGCATCGAAGCCACCGTGCGTGACACCGGTATCGGCATACCCGCCGATCGTCTGGAAGCCATCTTCGAAGCTTTCAGCCAGGCGGATAATTCGACGACGCGGCGCTTCGGCGGATCCGGCCTGGGGCTCGCCATCTCGCAGCGCCTGGTGAAATTGATGGGCGGCGAGATTCAGGCCCGGAGCGAAGAAGGCCGCGGCAGCACCTTCGCATTTAGCGCGCGTTTCGCGATTGCGGCCGAAGAACGCCAGGTCGGCTCCGGGGACGAAGTCGACCTGGCGGGCGTGCGAATCTTAATCGTCGACGATATGGAGTTTAACCGACTGACCTTCGAAGAGATTCTTGCAGGGCGTGGAGCGGTGTGCGCAAGCGTCGCTTCGGGAGCGGAGGGCATGCGAGTATTGCGCGAAGGGATCGCCGCGGGCCGACCCTTCGAGCTTGCTCTCGTCGACTATCATATGCCGGAAATGAACGGTCTGGAACTGGCCCGGTCGATTCGCGCGGACGCGGATGCCATGCTTCGCGCCACGCCGATCATCGCCGCTACTTCGGATACCCTGGCCGATACGGTCGACGGTTTTCGCAAGGTGGGCGTACGCGCGCATCTCTTCAAACCTGTTCGGCGCTCGCAGCTTCTCGAAGCCGTCGCCGCCGCGCTGGACCGCGCCGTGCCCGGCGGGGGCGCCTCTCAAGCCGGGGCCGGAGTTCGCTCCAATTCGACGGCTACTGTAAAACTGGGAGCCCCTGAGCGCGGCGGCCGCTGGCGCATTCTCATGGCCGAGGACAACGAGGACAACCAGACGCTGATCCGGGCCTATCTGCGCAATCTACCCGTGGACCTGACAATCGCGCCGGACGGACAGGCGGCCCTGGAGCACTTTCGCTCGGGCAGTTATGATCTGGTGTTGATGGATATGCAGATGCCGGGCATGGACGGTTACGATGCGACTCGCGAGATACGCAGCTACGAAATGTCCTTAATGGGAAGCCCCGAAGACTCATCGGAACGTACACCGATCGTCGCGCTGACCGCGCATGCGATGAGCGACGAAGTCGAGCGCATCTTAGAAATCGGCTGCGATGCGCATCTTTCGAAGCCCGTCAAAAAAACCAGCCTGGTCGACGCGATCGTGAAGTACGCCCGTTCCGCCGACTCCTGATTCTGGGCCGCCGTCAACTGCGCCTTCAAGTTCCGTGATTTTTTCGCCATGTACAACGAATACCCGCCGGTCGAGCTGAAAGATCCGTTGGGCTACGGCATCGGCATCGCCAGCGGTCCGATCTTCGCCGGTAACGTCGGCACCTTTCGCCGCATGGAATATTCGGCGTTGGGCGACCCCGTGAATCTGGCCAGCCGCCTCGAAGCCCTCACGAAGAAGGCGAAGGTCGACATACTGGTCGACGGCCGAACGCGAGAGTTGCTCGGCGATCGCGTGAAATTCAAACGACTCTTGCATTCGAATATTCGCGGTAAAGCGGAAGCCGTAAATATTTTCTATCCGACTGGTTTTTCGGTTTCTTCAGACTGAGCGTCCCCTGATCGGGTGGTCGTATCGCCTGTATCATCAGGTGGATATCGGCCAGCGCACCGTAAAGATTGCAGGCACTCAAGCGATTGAGCATTTTTGCTTGCCATCGATACCGCCGCCGTCATGCTCCGGGCGTGCGATTTCAACCGGTCCTCGATCTTTTAATAAATTTTTTTAAGTACTCACGAGAGCGTCTGAAGCGGGCCGCTCTCCGGTGTGGGCGTCTGGTGACGTCGATCGCGGGCTTCGTCGCGAAGGCATTGCGACCGTTATTGTCTGTCCTGCGCGGGCCAGCCGATCGCATTCAGCGGCTCATCGAACATCCGTACGCGCAGCGTTGCCTGGATGCACCCATCGTTCTGCGCGACTCCCTGCGTCCCCCACTTGTGCGCGCATTCGGGCGCATGCGGACGGCTGTCGCCCCGCAGCTTTTACGCGCGAGGCGGCTCGGTGCGCCGGTGCGGGATTCGCTGCTCATGCGCCTGCGGGCCGCCCTCGGTAATGTGCGTTTGAGCTACGAGTCTCCCGCCTGGTTTCTGAGCGTGCGCGATTGGTTTCGCGCGCGCATACGCGGCTTGCGCGCGAGCCGGCCGCGGGCGTACGCGCGATTGACCGCGCTGGCTTTTTGCGCAGGACTCTCGCTGCCGGGCACTCTGGTCTGTCAATTCGCGCGTCAGGCGCTCCCGGCCGTCGAGATCAGCGTGCAGGCTCCGGAGGCTCCGCGCTACGACACGCAGCAAGACTCCCCCCCATCGGAGGAGCCGCAGCCCCAGCCACTGTTGGTGCAGTTCAGCGAAGGGGTGGCGCCGCTCGCTTCGATCGGTCGCGACGTCGAATCCGGAGTTCGCCTGGAGCCGGCTCTCGCCGGGCGCTGGAGCTGGGTCGACGAGAATACTCTGGTGTTCGCGCCGGAGAAGCAGTGGCCGGTCGGCACGGAGTTCGCGGTTTATTTCGACGAAGGGCTGGTCCGCCCGGACGTGCGTTTGCGTTCGTCCAGCGCGGGATTCGAAACTGCGCCGCTGGAAGGCCGCGTGGCGCGTCTCGAATACTACGTGGACTACAAAAACCCCGCGGACAAACGTATTGTGGCGACGCTGGCATTTAACTACCCGGTGGAAACGGCGAATCTCGATGAACAGCTGCGACTCGAACTACGCGGCGGCGTTTTCCGGGCGAAAAAGCTATCGTTTACGACGAAGTGGAACGCGCGGCGGACGGAAGTTTATGTCCGTTCTGAAATCGTGCCGTTGCCGAACGATGATGTCAAAGCCCACGTGATTCTGGGCACGGAGATCCGCGCGGCCGCCGGCGGCGAAGGGCTGTCCGAAGAGCTGGCCGCGCAAACCCATATAGAGGGCCGCAAGAGTCGATTTCGCGTAAACAGTTCCGTGCTCACTCTCGTCGAAAATCCGCAGCAGATCCAGGAACGCGTGCTCGTGCTGGAAACCAGCGTCGAAGCGAAAACCTCTGTGATCCAGGGCGGAGTCGAGGCCTATCTTTTACCCGCCGACCGACCGGCCGCTCCCGGTCTGCGTGAATCCAAAAAACACGCCTGGCGCATTGAAGAAGTCGATGCGCAAATTTTACGCGCCTCCGAGCGGCTGAAACTCGAGGCCTTGCCGGCCGGCCGCGACTTCACGAACGCGCATTCGTTTCGTCTGGAGGCGCCGGGTCCCCGTCGGCTCTACGTCAAAGTCAATAAAGGCATCAAAAATTTTTCCGGCTACGAGCTGGCCGCGGACTACGAGCGCGTTCTGAGCGTGCGTCCTTTCCCGAAGCGGCTCAAGATCATGCACGAAGGTGGCGTACTCAGCCTGCGGGGCGAAAAGAAGCTGAGCGTAATGGCGAGCGATATTCGTCACGTCAAGATCGAAGTCGAACGTGTGCTGCCGGAGAATATCAACCATCTCGTAAGTCAGACGCGCGGCAATTTCCAGAGTCCGCATTTTACGAACTACTCGTTCAGCGGCGCCAATATCGCGGAGCGTTTCATTGAAAAGCGCGAGCTGGCTCCGGCGCCCGGTCGCATGCAGTACTTCGCCTTCGACTTCGCGAAGTACCTTTCACGCTCCGGCGATCGTACCGGATTGTTTTTACTGCGCGTACGCGATTATAATCCGAAAAACGACATCGACAAGGAGCGCGCGAGCGGTCGGCAGGATCGACGCTTCGTTCTGGTGACCGATCTGGGATTCCTGGTGAAAGCCTCGCCTTCCGGCAGGCAGGACGTATTCGTTCAGTCGATCGCGAAAGGCGTGCCGCTCGCCGGGGTGAGCGTCGAGGTTCTGGGCAAGAACGGCATTCGCATCGCCGGCGCGAAAACGGACGCGCAGGGTCGCGCTTCGCTGCCTTCGCTCAGAGGGTTCAGACGGGAAAAAGAACCGACCGCCTTCGTTCTGCGCAAAGGGCAGGACGTATCGTTTATGCCCTTCCAGCGCGCGGATCGCACGCTGAATTATTCACGCTTCGAAGTCGGCGGCCTGCGCGGCGGACACAAAGCCGAAGCCCTTTCGGCCTTTCTGTTTACCGAACGCGGTATCTATCGCCCGGGCGATCGAATGCGACTGGCGGCGGTGATCAAATCCAACGACTGGAAGGCGCGGTTGGCCGGGGTTCCGCTCGAAGTTTCGATCAGCGACGCGCGCGGCCTGGAAATCCTCCGTCGCAAGCTGAGCGTCGACGCCGCCGGCTTCCTGGAAACCGAGTATCGCACGGCTCCCGGAGCGCTCACCGGCCAGTACCAGGCGGCGCTGTATACAATCCGCGACGGGCGACGGGCGACGCAGCTCGGTTCGACCAATTTTCGCGTCGAAGAATTCCTGCCGGATACCTTGAAAATCGAAACCAGTCTGAGCGCCGCGCCGGGCGATCCCGATCGCGAAGGCTGGGTTTCGCCGGACGGCATCAAAGCGCGCGTGAGTCTGCGCCAGCTCTTCGGTCCGCCGGCAGTCGATCATCGCGTGACCGCCCAGTTTACTCTGAAGCCCGGCGTGTTTCGCTTTCGTAAATATCGGGACTACAGCTTTTTCGATCCGCACGCCGCGGCTTCGGCGGCGGCCAGTGCCGTGCGCAATCTCGAAGAAAGCTATACGAACGAAGCCGGGGAAGTCGTATATTCTAAAACCGGGCTGGAAAGCATCGCGGGGGCTTCGTACCGCCTCACATTCTACGCGCAGGGATACGAACAGGCCGGAGGGCGATCGGTCAGCGCGGCGACGACGGTGAAGGTTTCGCCGCTGCAATATCTGGTAGGTCTGCGCGCGGACGGCGACCTGAGCTATATCGCGCGTAACGCCGCGCGCAATCTGGAGCTGATCGCCATCACGCCAACCCTGGAGCGGCGGGCCCTCGACAAACTGACCGCGAAGATCATTCGCGTACAGTACATATCCAGCCTGGTAAAGCAGGAGGACGGAACCTTTCGCTACCAGTCCGTACGTAAAGAGCAGCTCGTTAAGAGCGCGGCCGTTTCCATTGCGAAGAGCGGATTGCGCTATCGCCTGCCGAGCGCTCAACCCGGCGAATACGTCTTCGTCTTAACTGATGATCGTTCTAATCTGGAGCTGCAGCGGACGGAATTCGCGGTGGCCGGTCGCGCAAACTTAAACGGCCGCCTGGATCGGGACGCGGAACTCAAGATTCGCCTGAACAAAAACGACTACAAGCCTGGCGAGGAAATCGAAGTGAATATCATCGCGCCCTATACCGGAGCGGGGCTGGTGACGATCGAACGCGCGGGGGTGCACGCCGCGAAGTGGATTCGCACGACGACCAATTCCGCGATCGCGAAGATTCGCGTGCCGGACGACGTCGAGGGCAATGCGTACGTGAACGTGGCTTTCTTACGCGCTCCGGATTCCGAAGAGATTCACGCGAGCCCGCTTTCGTACGGTGTCGAGAGCTTCAGCATCAGTCGCGAACGCCGGCACAATCGTGTGCAGCTCAAAGCCCCGACCCTGGCGCGGCCTGGCCGCAGTTTTCCCATGACGGTTTCCACGAAACGCCCGGGTAAAGTCGTCGTTTTCGCCGTCGACGAAGGCATTCTGCAGGTGGCGCGCTATCAGACTCCCGACCCTCTGGAGTATTTTTTTCGCAAGCGGGCTCTGGAAACGAAGACCACGCAAATTCTGGACTTGATTTTACCGGAGTATTCTCTGGCCCGGCGCGTGTCGCGCATGGGGGGCGGCGACGACAGCACGGGGCTGGAAGGTTTTATCAACCCCTTTAAGCGCAAAGACCTGGAGCCGGTCGTGTACTGGTCGGGGGTGATCGACGCGGGACCGACGCCCCAGACGCTCCGCTACGACGTGCCCGAGCATTTTAACGGAACGCTGCGGGTGATGGCCGTCTCGGTCTCCGCCGACGGGGTGGGCTCGACCGAAACTCGATCTACGATTCGCGATCATTTCGTCATTCAGCCCAACGCGCCGACCTTCGTCGCGCCCGGAGACGAAATCGAAGTGACTGCGGCGATTACCAACAACGACGGCGGCGAAGGACCGCTGGTCTTACGGCTGGACATCCAAGGCCCCGCGGGAGTCACGCCTGCGACCGGTGGCGGCGCCGACGCTTCCCCGCTGGTCGGCGGCTTTAAGCTGCTCGATCCGCGCGAACGTACCCTGCGCATTCCCGAAGGGCGATCGATCGTGGAACGCTTTCGAATGCGAGCGCCGAAACAGCCGGGGGCGGCGACGCTGCGGTTTACGGCGCGTTCCGGCAACAAGACTTCGCGGGCCAGCGCCTCGCTTTCGATTCGACCGGCCGTGCCGTTTATCGCGAGCGTGCAGAGCGGCGTGCTCGCGAAAGGCGACGTGGATCTGGCTGTGCCGCGGGAATTATTCGCGGAGCGTCGAGAGCTGAGTATTTCCATCTCGCCGGTGCCGCTCGGGCTGGCCCGGGGACTGGTCAGCTATCTGGATTCCTATCCGTACGGTTGCACGGAGCAAATGGTCAGTCGCGGCTTCGCGCCGCTTGCGCTTTTAGATCAGCCGGAGTTCGGTCTGCCGCGTGCGAAGTCGCGCAAAGCGATTCAGGATACTATCGCGGTGCTGCGCGTGCGGCAAAATCAGCGGGGCGGCTTCGGCTTTTGGGCCGCGAATACCTTCGCCGATCCGTACTACAGCGTGTACGCGATGCACTTTCTCGTCGAGGCGCGCGCCAAATCTTTCGGCGTACCGGGCAATCTGCTGGAACGCGGCTCGGCCTATCTGCGGCGACTGCTGAGGAACGACGGCGTGTCGCCCGTCGCGCGAGCTTACGCGGCCTACGTTTTGAGTCTGGGCGGTGAGCCCGTCGCTCGCGAGCTGGCGCGCCTGCGCAAATCGCTGGATCGAAAGGCGCCGGACTGGCAGGCGGGCGGCGCGGCGCTGTACATGGCCGGCGCCTATCGCCTGCTGGAGCAGTCGGAAGAAGCTCGCAAGCTCTTGCGCGCTTTCGAAGTGGACACAGCCGGCACGCTTTCGCGCGCGCGATACATATATATTCTCGCCCGACACTTCCCCGAAGAGCGGGCGCGGTTCAGCGGCGCGGATATTCAAGAGATCGCACGCAGACTCGGCGCCGGATTCAATACTCACGAGGCCGCGCAGGCGGTGCTCGCCCTGGACGCGCTCGCCGCGCAACCCACGGGTAAATGGAGTGCGAAGATTTTTGAAAGCGCCCCCGGCGAAGAGGCTCGACCGGTCGCTCTGGGCCAGGGCGTATTTCCGCGCATGCGCTTTCGCCCCGAATCGCGCAGTCTGCGGATTGTCAACGAGCTCGGTGCGCCGCTCTTTTATTCCGTGCTGCAGGCCGGATTTGACGCGCAGCCCGCGACAGGCGAAATCAGGAATAAGCTCGAGGTCTATCGTGAATACAGCGACTCAGCCGGGAAAACGATACGCAAAATATACGTCGGCGACACCGTGGAAGTCACTCTGCGCGTGCGGGCCCTGAAAGACGCCGGCCGGGTTCCGCAGGTCGCGCTGGTGGATCTGCTGCCTGGCGGTTTCGAGGCTGTGCTCGACAGTGTGCCGCGTCCCGAGCGCTCGCGTTCGGCGGCGGCTGACAGCGGCTTCAGTCTGGCCGATTCGGGACACGTCGACGTGCGCGAAGACCGTGTACTGTTTTTCGGCGATGCGAAAGATGAACTGCGCGAGTACCGCTACCGGCTCCGGGCTGTCGCTCCGGGACGATACGCCATCCCGCCCGCTTACGCGGAAGGAATGTACGACGCGGGCGCTCGCGCGCTGCGCCCGGCCGGCGGCGTCTTCGAAATTTTGCCGCGGCCTGGCGACGAAGTCGAATCGGAATCCGAATGAGTCGACAGTCGTCCGGCGCTCGCATTCGGATACTGAGGCGGATTCCGCGGCGAAAGCTCAGGCGCACGGTCGTCGCGTGCGCGTGCATTCTGGGGATCCTGGTTTTTCCGCGCCTGCTGCCGGTGCCGCCTCCACTGGAGCTCTTCGAAATACCCCGTTCCTACGCCGTATACGATTCAAAAGATCGTTTGCTGCGTTTAACTCTGACCGACGACGAAGCCTATCGCGTTTTCGTTCCGTTAGAAGAGATCGCCCCGGACATGATCGCCGCCGTTTTGCTCCAGGAAGATCGCTGGTTTTATTTTCATCCGGGGATCAATCCGGTGCCGATCCTGCGTTCGATCGCCGCGCTCGTCGCCGGTGATGTGCGCCCGCCCGGCGCCTCTACGATTTCGATGCAGCTGGCGCGCCGACTCTGGCGAATCGATACACGGCGTTTCACCGGTAAGCTCGCTCAGATGGCGGGCGCTCTGCTTCTGGAATGGCTCTATTCCAAACGAACGATTCTGGAAGCTTATCTGGCGCTTGCGCCCTTCGGAGGCAATATCGAAGGCGTACAGGCCGCGGCCGTGATCTACTTCGGCAGGGACGCGCTGGGTCTGACGCTGCCCGAAGCGCTGACCCTGGCGGTGTTGCCCAAGAGTCCCACGCGTCGCGGACAAATCCCCGCCGAACTCTCGCGCGCCAGAAAGCGGCTCTTCGCCGCCTGGGTATCGGCGCAGCGTCCGGAAGACGCGGAGCTGCGCGACGAACTGAATCTGCCCGCGGTTCGCCGCCAGCCGCCGTTTCGCGCGCCGCATTTCACGGACTTCGTTTTGAGCAGGATCCGATTCGAAGCGCAATCGCAGCCAGGGTTTTCAGCGGAACTCCGCAGCGGACGCATTCGCACGACTCTGGATCTGGACGTACAGGGCGTTGTCGAAACGCAGACCCGCGCCTATCTCGAAAAAAGACGTTCCGAAGGTCTGCGAAACGCCGCCGTGCAGATCGTCGACTTCACCGACGGCCGGCTGGTGGCCGAACTTGGTTCCGCGGATTTTTTCGACCCGGATATTGAAGGGCAGGTCAACGGAACGCGTGCGAAACGTTCGCCCGGCTCGACCCTCAAACCCTTCGTGTACGGCCTGGCCTTCGAGCAGGGACGTTTGCATCCCGAAAGCCTGGTGCTCGACGCTCCGGAAAGCTTCGGCGCGTATCAGCCCGATAACATCGATCGCGATTTCGCGGGCCCGCTCACCGCTCGCGACGCGTTGATACGCAGCCGCAATATTCCTGCGATTCGCGTGGCGCGTAACTTAAAGAAACCAGGCATTTACGATTTTTTGGTTCAGGGCGGCGTGACCGGACTGCGTCCCGAGTCGCACTATCAGCTGGGCATCGTTCTGGGGGGCGCGGAGCTGAGTATGAGCGAACTGGTGCGGCTGTACGCCGCGCTGGGCAACGGCGGTCTGGCTTTGCCGGTGCGTTTCGTTCGCTCGCCCGCGTCGCCGGTTTTTCAGCAGGGCGTCGCGCGGCGTTTGCTTTCGGAGGAAGCCGCCTTTCTGATTCTGGATATTCTCAAAGGCAATCCGCGGCCGGGCGCGGTTTACGCGGGGCCCGGCCGTCGGGCTCCGGTGTACTGGAAGACCGGCACCTCGGTCGCTTTTCGCGACGCCTGGGCCGCGGGCGTTTTTGATCGTCACGCGATTGCCGTATGGGTGGGGGAATTCGACGGATCGCCCAATCCGCTGTTCTCCGGACGGGACGCGGCGGGGCCGCTCTTGTTCCGAATCGTCGACGCGCTGCGAGCCGGCGCGCCTGGCGACATCCCCGCGGCCGCCCTGCCGCCCGAGGGCGTCGAGCGCGTCCCCGTTTGTTCCGTGTCCGGTCGGCTGCCAGGCAAATTCTGCCCGCATAGCGGACCGGCCTGGTTTATTCCGGGTCGTTCGCCGACCGGCCGCTGCGAAATCCATCGCGAGATCCTGATCGACGCCGATACGGGCTTACGCATGTGCGCGCACGGAGGGACGCGTCGCGTGCGCACGGAAGTGTACGAGATGTGGCCCAGCGCCGCGCTGCGGGTCTTTCGCGCGGCCGGTTTGCCCCGGCGAGAGCCGCCGCCCTTTGATTCGCGCTGCGATCTGGAAGAACGATTCGCCGAGGCGGGTCTGCCGCCGGAAATCATTTCGCCTCTGGCGCGGGTCAGCTATTATGTGCGCGGCGACGACGCGGTCGTGCTGCGCGCGACGGCGGACGCGGGCGTGCGAAAACTCTTCTGGTTCGTTGACGATACCCTGGTCGGTGATTCGGCTCCGGAAGAAGCCTTCGCCTGGAACGCGCGCCCGGGGCGGTACCTGGTTCGCGTGATCGATGACCGCGGTCGTTCGGATACGCGCGAAGTACAGATCGAAAGCCGGCCGCGCGGACGTTAAAAGCGCCGCACGGATTCGCGTAGATCCAGAGTCCGGCCGAAACTAAAATCGTTCGTCGCGCTGAAACCCCTTGCGGGATAAATCGTGCGTGCGCGTTCCAAAAAGAATTCCCGAAAGGCCGGCGCGCTTTGCGAGTTTATTTCGGAGCGGCCCTCGATTGTTTCCGCCAGCGCGATTTCCTGACCGAAGGGCGCCGCCTCCGGTACCGCCACGTAGGCCAGCTCTTGCGGATAGCGATTCGCATAGAACTCCGCGAGATGGCCGAAGATCACGCCGACGTCCGCCCGCCGATTCAAGAGCGCGTAGGGCACGTCGCGATGCTGAATGCGCAGGCGGCCTGGGAAATCGCCGATATCGCGGGCGAGCAAAGTCTCTGCGTCCGCCGCACCGAGGAGCGACGCGAGCGTTCGTTCGTATTGCCGGCGCGCCCCCGCTTCGAAGGGCGTCGCGATGATCAGACGGGATGTATTGTTTCCACTCGCGAAAGAGCGCAACATCGACTTCGCCGCCGGCGATCCGGCGGGGCTCTTGCGCGCGTGATAAAACGCTTCGGCGATTTCGCGTCGCACGAGCAACCCCATTCCGCGATGGCGCGCGAAGACCGTGGCCCGCGGCGAGATCAGCTTTTCCGCCGCGAGTTTTCGGAGCGGACCGGCGCCGCCCATTACGATTTGCGGAAAGACGTTTTGATCCGGTCCCACCGGCAAGACGGCGTTGCCGAAACGCAGGCCGCCCTGTTTCATCGCCGCGACGATCATCACCTGGGGTAGAGTGACCGCGAGAATGTCCTCGGCCCGCACTTCGCAGCGGCCGGTCTTTGCGCACCAGGCGGGAAATTCTTCGAACAGGAGCGGCAGTAAGATCGGATAGTGATTGCCTTCGGTAAAGATCGTCAGGCGGGCAGAGCCGTCGATCGGGCCCACCAGGTCCGGCAGCGAATTCGTGAAGCCTTGAAAGGCCGGCAGCTTTCGGTCGGGACCATAGAGCGGCCACTGTACGGATTGGGCTTGAATCCCGGCCTGTTCGCTGGCGGCGAAACGCGCCGGAGTCGCGCCCGCGAAGTATAAAATAAACGCCGCCGATAAGAGAGCGAAGCGCGCGATGGCCGGCCCGCGGTTCATCCGCGTTCTTCCAGGTAGTACTTCAGTTCCTGCTGCAGCTCTTCCGGCAGATCGAGACCCTGGCTCATAATGCGTTCGTTGTACTTGCTGAACGAATGGCGATGATCGGAAGTTTTTAGATAGATCGCCAGGGCTTCCGAAGCCCAGGGCTGAAAGGCCTTCGCGAGTTCCGCTTCGCTTTCCAGTTTTTCGTACAGCTTGATGAAGAGCGGTCGATTCACCGGGCGGCCCATATTGCGATAGAACATAAAGCGAAGGAGTATCGGCTCGTCCGCGAAACGTTTTTCTTCGATCAGGCGCTCCACGTAACGCAGGTTGATGCAGTCCAGCACTTCCAGATTCGCGTTTTCGCTGCCCGGCTGCTGGCGCATATGCCGCAGGAGCGCATCGCTTTCGAATTTCAGATTGGGGCAGTCCGGCGGACAGTCCAGATGCAGATCACAATGATGCAGGACAATCAGGTCGGCGTCGGAGTTCGGCTCGACAATGCCGAAGTTAATGCTGCCGAGAATCTCCAGCGCGACCGGAAAGCCGCGATCGGAGAGATGCTGTACGCCGCGCCGCAGGGTTTGCATGCGCTTCAGAGCGTGCTTCGTATCGTAGTTGCGATACTTGTTTTTCAGCGCCTGATAGATTTCGATCAGGTTCGGACCGCCGTTCGGTCCGCTGGTCAGCGATTCGGGCGGCAGTCGGCCGGCCGGTTCCCAGTCGATCATGTCGGAGTGCATATCGTCCCCCTGTCCGCGAACATGCTGTGCCGCACGCGATCCCGGTCAATAGCAAGCACGTCGCCTGCGTGATTTTTTCGCGCTTCTCCCGTGGACTGATCGTCAGTCCACGCCCGCAGCGCCGACCCGCGGGTCGATAATCCTTGCCAGGACTCCCGGGGGTGATGGAGTGCCCGAATGATTTCCGCGCTGCCCCGGCGGCGGTCGGAACGCCTGGATTATGAGCATCTGGCAGAGAACCAGCGAACTGGTGCGGATTCGTTCTCCGCGCCATATGTATTTCTATTCGATTCTAATTGGCCTGCTGTCCGGCGGCTGCGCGGTATTGTTTTCATACGCTCTGGCGTACGCTGAGTACATTACCTTTCGCATGCTCGCCGGCGCGAAAACGGCGCATCCGCCGGGCGAAATCCACGTGGACCCGGGTTGGGCCGACGGTCTGTCGGCCGCCGCTTCCTCTTTCGGCAATCCGTACGTGCTCTTTTTTCTGCCGATACTGGGCGGCCTGGCGGTCGGCGTCATCACCCGCTATTTCTGCGCGGAGACTCGCGGCGCCGGCACCGACGATCTGATGCGCGCGTTTCATCAGCGCGAAGGCCGCATTAAAGGGCGCGTGCCGTTCTTCAAAGCGCTGGGTACGATCTTCACGCTTTCGACCGGCGGCAGCGGCGGCCGCGAAGGCCCCACGGCTTTTATCGGGGCGGGGCTGGGATCGTGGGTGGCGAGCCTGCTCAAGGCCGGCCCCCGGGCCCGGCGTACGCTGTTACTCGCGGGCTGCGCGGGCGGACTGGGCGCGATCTTTAAGGCGCCGCTGGGCGGCGCCCTGGTCGCGGTTGAAATCATTTACAAAGAGGATATCGAAAGCGATTCGCTCGTCCCCTGTATTCTCGCGTCAGTCACGGGTTATTTCGTTTTTACCGGCATCGTAGGTCCGGGTTCGATGTTTCAGCTCGGCGAGCTGATCGCGTTGAACGATTTTCGCGAGATATTGATTTACGTATTGCTGGGCGTGGTTTGTTATTCGGTCGGTTACGTCTACGTGCGTATCTTTCATACGGTGGGCGGTTGGTTTTCGCGCCTCAAAGTATCGCTCGTACTCAAGCCGGCAATCGGCGGCGCTTTCGTCGGCTGCGTCGCTCTGGTGTTTCCGGAAGCGATCGGCGGCGGCATGGGTTATCTCTACGAGATTCTGAACGGACGCAGTCCGTATCCCGGAGCGGAGAATCTGCTGTGGGTCGCGGGCATGTTTTTGTTAATCGCGCTCATGAAGATCTTTACGACTTCGTTCACAATTGGCTCCGGCGGTTCTGGAGGGGTTTTCGCGCCCAGCCTGTTTATCGGAGCGATGATCGGCGGCTTCGTCGCTGCGCTGACCGCGTACATTTTACCCGAGTGGAATATCAGCTTCGCGCCGTTTATGGTCGTTGGCATGGGTTCGTTCTTCGCCGGTGTCGCCCGGGCGCCCTTCGCGTCGATGGTGATGGTCTGCGATATCGTTGGTAGCTACGCGCTCTTGCCGCCGTTGATGCTGGTTTCGATGGTGGCTTTTATTTTATCGCATAAGTGGTCGTTGTACAAAGAACAGCTCATCAATCGTTTTAAATCCCCCGCTCATTTCTGGGATATGCAGCTCGACGTCTTGAATCAACTGCGCATCGAAGATCACTTCCCTAAGCTGCGCAATCAGGCGGTCGTGGACCGCACCCGTCTACTCGGCGACATGGAAGAGATCGCTTTTGATTTACAGGCCAGCGATTTCATCGTCGTAAACGCCGACCGTAAATACTACGGCATGCTCTCGCTGAAGAAAATTCGGCTGACCAGCGAAATGCAGGAAATTCGCGGTCTGATCACGATCGACGACGTGGCCGACACCGGCATCATGGTGGTGTCGCCGCAGGATTCGCTCGCGCGGGCGCTACGGGTCATCACCGAAAACGACGTCGATAAATGCGCGGTCTGCGACGCGGAGCAGCGCGTGCTCGGATATATTCGTTATCACGATATCTTCGCGGTCTATCACCAGTATCTGAAGAAACCGAAAGCTGCGGCGCCGGACTCCGCCGCGCCTTCCGCTTAGGTCGCTCCGGCTCCGCCCAGCCGACGCAGTTCCGCGTTTTCGAGATGCGGCAGGCTGCGGTGGCCGTTCGCGGGCAGCTCCGCGAAGATCGTTTGAAAGATCTGCGAGGGGTCGCCGTGGCTTACGCAGACGATGCGCTTGCCCGTGTGCTGCGTTTCCATTTCGCTCAAGAATTCTTCGAGCCGGCCGCGCACGCCGGCCGTGCTTTCGACGTCGTTGAAATTATGGTGCGCGTCGACCTGGTCACGTTCCCAGACCTGTTCGTAGTTGTCGGCGCTCAGCAGTTCGAAAGCGCCGAAGCTCCGTTCGCGCAAACGTATGTCGATCAGAGGTTTGCCCAGGCCGAGCCGTTTGCAGAACAACTCCGCAGTTTCAAAGGCCCGGCTGAAGTCGGAGCTATAGCAGAGCGTGTTCGCCGGGTTGAAGCCGGCCCCTTCGAAATCTTCGGCGGCCAGCTTCGCTTCCGTTTCGCTGAGGCCGCTCACGCTCAGACCGTAGTGAGGTACGCCGTTTTCAGGACGCGAGACGATGATGTGCTCTTCGTTGGCGATGCTGCGGCCGTGTCGCAGGCAGTAGTAGGTGTTCTTGTAATTCATATTTATAGCAGATGCGCCGGGCGCCCATTGATTACAGGAGGTGCGCGGGGCGCCCCCGGTTACAGGAGGTGCGCGGGGCGCCCCTCCTTGCCCAACAATTGCAGATCGCCGGCCGCCGTTAAGAGGCCGCGATCGCCGGTGCGCAGCCAGCCATGTTCGTCCAGGACTTCGGCTGTAAGCTCCGGCGCATGATAATAACCCTGCATGATCGAAGCGCCGCGCAGAAAGATTTGACCGTCGATTCCCGGAACATTCGAAACGTCTTCGCCGCGGTCGTCGATGATCTTTACTTCTACGCCTGGCAGCGCCGGGCCTACCGTGCCTGCAGCGAGCCTGCGCTGCTGTCCGGTAAATTCTAATGTGCGGCTCGCGACCACGAAGCCCGCTTCGGTAAGCCAGTAGCTCTGGAGTACTGGAACGCGCAGCATGCGAAAGAGGTCTTCCAGCCCCGGCCCCAGCGAAGCGCCTCCGGAGAGGATCGCCCGCAATCTGCCTCCGAGTTTGCGGCGCAACGCGAAGCGCAGGAGCGTATCGCCGGCCAGCTTGAAGGGCGAAAGCGCCAGCAACATCAAGAAGGCGAAGAGATAAGCCGGTGCGTTTTGCACACCGCCCTCGCTGATTTCCGGCAGCAGCTCTTCCCAGCGATTGTACAGGCGACACAAAGCCAGGTGCGCCCGGCGGAGCAGCACCACCAGTGCCGATTCCCCGGGGCCGCCTTCGTGAATCTGGCGAAAGACCCGCTCAATGGTATCGCGGCCGGCCAGAGTGAGGGTCGGCCGTAGCTGTTGTAGATCGCCGAGAAAGCGCGTGGGTTCGGAGAGCGCGAGCGGCGTTCCCGTTTGCAGAGCGAAATAGAATCCCAGGCGGCCTGCGGAATGCCACAGCGGCAGCGTCAGGAGCATCGAATCGTCGGCTTCGACCGGAAAGACCGAAGCGAAGCTCTGAATGTTTTTTAAGATTCCGCGATGAGTGAGGATGATGCCGCGGGGTTCCGGCAGCGTTAAGTCGCCGCGCTTAAACAAGATCGAAGCGGGATCTTCGGGCAGTCGTTCGCGGCGGATCCGCGATAAGCGCTTCGTCACCTCCGCCGCTTTCTCGCCCGACTGATGCAGATCCGCCAGGCTCAAATAGGGCGCTTTGCGTTCCGGACTCTGCCAGCTCAGATGGACCGGAATCAAACCGCGAATATTCGCGGCGGCCACGTCCCGGATAATCGGCATGCGATCGCAAAACAGCACCCGCGAATCGGTACGCTTGATCAATCCCAGAATGCGCGGCAAATCGGCGTGTTCTTCATAGGCGACGTCGACGGCGCCGGCCAGCTGAGTCGCGCTGAAGGCGAGCAGCCACTCCGGCGAGGTCGCGCCGACGATGCAAACCCGCTGGCCGGAGCGCAGCCCGCGCTGGCGCAGCCCGAGGGCGATTTGATCGGCCAGCCGCAGTAATTTACCGAAAGTGATTTCCCGGCGGCGGTCTTTGCGCACAAAAGACAGCGCGGTCAGTTCGTCGTAAAGATGGCACTGATACCGGATGTACGCGGCGATATTTTTGGGGGCCTGGTCCGGCACAGACCGACACAGGACGCTTTCCGCCGGCCCGCTGCAATTAAATTTTGACGGGGAAGTCGGGCCGGTTTTCCTGTGATTGGTGATCGCAGACATTCAGACGGAACATCACAGCTTTGGTTCTCCGGACAGCCCGCCTTATTTGATCGCGGAGATCGGGCTCAATCACAACGGCAAGCTGGACCTGGCCCGGCGTAGCGTCGACGCCGCGCGGGTGAGCGGCGCGCACGCCGCGAAATTCCAGTTGTACCGCAGCCGATCGTTTCTCAATCCGGCTGCGCGGCTGGGCGACGGCGCCCCCGGCAGTCTGGCCGATTTTTTCGCGCAGTTTGAGCTGGAAGCGGAAGAGTGGCGGGCGCTCGCACAACATACCCGGGAACAGGGTCTCGACTTCTTTTGTTCGGTTTTCGACGAACCTTCGCTGCAATTGTATCGCGAGCTCGACGCGCGATTGATTAAGATTGCAAGCTGCGATGTCAATAATCAAATGCTCTTCGACGATATTCGCGAAGTGGATCCCGGTCGTGACGGCCGCCCCGCCTGGGCCGCGCTGATATCAACAGGCACGGCGAATCAAAGCGAAGTCGAGGGCGCACTGAGTTATCTTGAGGCGAATCGACCGCGGGGAGTCTTCGAATGCGTGTCGGCGTATCCCGCGGCACCAACGGATTATAATCTCGCGTTGCTCGCTCGCTGGAGCGAAGCGTTCGGCTGTCCCGTCGGCATTTCCGATCACACCGAGGGGAACGCCCTCAGTATCGCGGCGGTGGCGCTCGGGGCGCGGATGATTGAACGCCATTTTACTATGGATCGCAATCTGCCGGGCCCCGACCAGGCGCTGTCGCTCGATCCGGGAGATTTCGCGCGCATGGCCCGCGACGTCGCCGAAGTCTTCGCGGCTCGCGGCGGCCGCGCGAAATCGCCGTCCGAGGCTGAAGACGCTCCGCGAAAATTCGGCCGCCGCGCCCTGTACGCGAAACGCGCCGTGGCGAAGGGACAGACCATCGGGCGCGAAGATCTGATCGCGAGTCGGCCGGGGGGCGGCCAGGGCGCACTATCGCCGGTAAACTATGATACGGTCGCCGGTGACACGGCCGCGATCGCGATTGAAGAGGGCGCGTTGATTACGCGCGAAATGCTGGAGCGCGGGGGCGAGCGGGCGTGAGCGAAACGCGATCCGGCGGCGAAGAGGAAGAGAACGCGCCGCAGTGGTACGTGCTGCGGACAATGCCCCAGCATGAAAAGAAGCTGGCGACGTTTTTCGAAAAACAGGGGCTCGCGTATTATCTTCCGGTGGTGCCGCGCAAGCGGCAGTGGTCGGATCGCGTGAAGATTGTCGAGTTCCCGCTCTTCCCGGGCTATATCTTCGTGCGCTTCCCCTGGTTCGCCATGTACAAGACGATACTGGGACATAACGGCAGCGTGGACTTCGTGCGATCGGAGGGCGTTCCGAGCGTGATGCGGGCGGAGGAAATCGACAACCTGAATCGCCTGGTGGGCGGCGCGCTGGAACTGGAGGCGAATCCGGACGAGAATTTCCCTCCGGGCCAGAATGTGGAAGTGCGCAGCGGTCCGCTGAAAGGCGTGCGGGGCGTCGTGCAACGGGTGAAAAATCGGAACCGGCTGTTCGTGCATTTGCCCCTGCTAAATCAGATGGTGGTCGCGGAAGTGGATGTTCTGGACGTCGAGAAGCTGGTTTGAGACATTTTGAGTAGAACGAACGTTCTGTTCGGAGTGGCGGTTGGAGAGGCAGAGTTCTGCTTCCCGGACGAGGGCGGGCCGGAGAAAACAGAACGTTCGTTCCGATTGCGCCGTTCAGCCAGAAAAAACGGAAATCCTCCGGAAATCCTTGCAACAAGCCCGAAAGAATCCGGTCATAAAACAGGAAACATACTCATGAATGAAGCGGAGCAAATACAGCGCCTCAGCGAGGCGGTCGAACGCCTGAATGCCGTCGTAGGTAAAAACAGCGCCTCCAGTGGGAGCAGCGCGCCCGAGATCATTCTCAGTCTCGTGCCGCTCCTCGGCGTGGTATTCGGCTGCGTGCTGTTGTTTTTCTTTTTGCTATGGCAATACCGCATTCGTCGCGAGCTGATCCGCAGCGGGCAACATCAGCCCATGTTCGTCGCCAATATTCGAGTCATCAGTCTGCTGATCGGCCTGCTCGGAATCGCCGCCGGGCTGCCCATGACTTTGCTATTCATTTTAATCGAAGGCGTATCTTACGCTCTGTTGGGAGGCTTGCTGCCCTTTTTCGCCGGTATCGGCTTTCTTGTATTTTACGCGATGACGCGTTCGCAGGCCCGCGTGGAGCGGGGCGGGGCTTAGCCCGGGAGGACTATGGACGGTCGCTAACCGGCGAAATATAGTGGGGGATCCAAAGGCAGAAGCGCTCGATTTCGAGGAACTGTTCGACAGCACGCAATCGATGATCTATAATCTCGGTATGCGGCTCTTTCGAAACGAAGAGGACGCTCTGGATTTTGCGCAGGAAGCGTACTTACGCGCCTACGATAAGCTCGATAGCTTTCGCGGCGAAGCGCGGCCGTCGACCTGGCTGTATTCCCTGGCGCTGAATCTCGGACTGAATCGCCTGAAAAAGCAAAAGCGTCTGAAACTCAAAGAACTGCCGGAAGACCAGAGCTGGACCATTGACGATCTCGAAAGCGATGCGAGCGACCCCCTCGAAAAGCTCACGGATTCCGAAATGGAGTCGATTGTGCGCGAAGAGCTGAACCAGCTCGCCGACGTTTATAGAGTGCCGCTGATATTATATTATTTCGACCGCCTGCCGTATCGCGACATCGCCGAACGGCTGGGCATTAAAGAAGGGACGTTGAAGTCCTACCTGCACCGGGGCAAGACAGTGCTTCGCGAAAGACTTTTACGCCGGGATGTGGAAACATGAAGAACGAACACATGATGAATCAAGATTCGAATCAGATGCAGCGACACCTCGCCGAGATCTATGATCGCCGGGACCCGGCCGCCCCTCTGAGTCCGGAGGCGGAGGCGTTCGCGCAGTCGCATCCCATAGGGCGGCGTGAAGCGCGCATCGCGCGGAGCATTGCGGAAGGCGTCGCGGATCAGCCGCGTCTGTCGGTGCCGGCTCGCCTGCGGGCGCTCGTTCTCGATCGTCTGCGCCGGCCCGCCTATCGCTGGTATCATATCGCCGCGGCTGGAATGCTGGCGGCTCTGAGCCCGCTCATCTTTCAGCAGGCCCAGGGCGAAGGCGCTCTGGCGGTCGACGCGGCCTGGATGCCCTGGGTCTATATCTGTTTCGGCCTCCTGAATGTGATGCTGGTTGTGCCGCTCGCCTTTCACATCTTTTTGAATCGCCGTGATGATATCGAGGAGCTGGGGCGGTCGTTCGACGATTATCTGGAACATCCCTCCCGCCTCTTCACCCGCTTTCGCGGTTGACGTACGTCCCGGTGACCGGAGTTTGATCCGGCCCGAGGCGAACCATTGATCAACGACCAGCCAGACCCGACTGCCGCACCGGAGGGCTCCCGGGCGGCCTCCGATTCCCACGCTCCCGATTCCGCTGAGTCCGCAAAGGATTCCTTTGAGCTCTTTTTGCATAGCTATCGCATGCAGATTTCGGAGCTGCAGGGCAATCTCGAATATATCCAGGCCGATAATGTCAGGGCCGCCGTCGAATTGATCCGGAACTGTCGGGGCAAGCTGGTTCTGACGGGCATCGGCAAATCCGGCCTGATCGCTCACAAACTCGCCGCGACTTTCTCTTCAACGGGAACCCCGGCTTTCTTTTTGCATCCTGGAGAATCGCTGCACGGCGATCTGGGAGTTCTGCAGCCGAACGATGTGCTGCTGGTGCTCGCCAAGAGCGGGGAATCCGAGGAAGTCGTTTCGATGCTACAGGTGGTGCGAAAGATGGGGAACCCCATCATTTCGATTCTGGGCAATCCGGATTCGACCGCCGGGGGCATGTCGAATATTATTATCCGTGCGACCGTCAGCCGCGAAGCGGATGCGCTCAATCTGGCGCCGACCGCTTCCACGACGGTATCGCTGGTGGTCGGCGACGCTCTCGCTTCCGCCCTCGCGGAGATTCGTAATTTTCGCCCGGAAAACTTCGCCATGTATCATCCCGCGGGCCAGCTCGGTCGGCGCCTGCTTTTGAACGTAGAAGACCTGCTGGATCAGGAGCGGGGGAATCCCACGATTTCGAAAGACGCGACCATGACCGAATTGCTGCAGGAAGAGAGTCGCCCGAATCTGGGCGGAATCATGATTCTCAATGATTCGGGCAAACTTTTCGGACTGATCACCGACGGCGATATTCGACGGGCGATACTCAAGCATCGCAATGTGCTGGAGTGTAAAATTACCGACATCATGACCGAAGAACCGTTGCGCGTCGTGCAGGGAACGCGGGCCATCGACGCCCTTCGGCTGATGCAGGATCGTCCGTCACAGATCAGCGTGATGCCTGTCGTAAACGAAGTCGATGAACCCATCGGCCTCCTGCGATTACACGATCTCATTCGCGCGGGACTGTAATCTTACCTATCAATTTTTGCTTCGCGCGTTGCGTTGAGTTTCGCTTCGCGCGCATTTCGTTCTTCGCTTCGCGATACCTGCGACTTCGCTTAATCCTTTAGACAGGAATTCGTAACATTCCGGGTTTAGCATTCGCCAGGGTTTCGCGCTTTCATCACTCCTGTGCTTCGCTTCGCCTGCGATTCCGTCCGCAGGGCCGGGGTCGTGGTTAGTGTTAACTAATTGGGCTCCGGGGAAACCATAAATTCTTTAACATGTTATTGGCCCCGGGCCTGTCTTTGTACTGTTGTTGCAGCAACAATAGTGTTTTTCGGGATTTCCATGTTTATTTAAAATTCCAATGGCATTCTCCGCGATTCTATGGCATATCAGTACCCCGGGCGGCTTCGCCGCGCGGAAAACACAACAAACACAAAACAAATATAAACATAGTAGTTAAACAAGTGGAGATAGTAACATGTACGAGATATCCCGAGCGGAAAAAGAGGTAGTACTCGAAGATTTCGAAGACGGCCTGGTGTTGAAACAATTGTGTGTAAACGATCGCGAACGAATCGAAGAATTCTCTCGCTTTGTTTTCGATATTTACCGCGAAGAATTTTTTCGCCGCTTTCAGTGGCGCGCTACCGAGCAAGACTTTCAGGACATGCTTGCAGAGGAGCTATCGTACTGCCATCGCGGCGCGTACTTTGCGGTCGAACACGTTCCCACCGGACAGCTGATGGGCAGCATTCGCGGCATTGCCTGGGAGCCGGGCGTGCACTTCTGCTTCGAAGAGATTACGGGGCTCGAGATTCCGGGCCTGGCTGCGGCCGAGAACGTAGAGCCGACTCAGCTGATGCACGTCAGCCAGGTCGCCGTCGCGGAAACGCTGTTAAACGCTATCGGCTACCCGCGCGGGCGTTCGCGTAGTCTGCTGTCGGCGCTCTTCGCGCACATGGGCGAGGCCTTCGTAGAGAACGATACTCAGATGATCGTCGCGGAAACCGACCCGCTGGTGGAACGACGCTATTCCCAGATTGGCGCGCGCATGACCCCTCAATCGGAAATCTTTGTGGAGCCGCCGCCCTTTCTAATCGGCGCCCGGGTGTCTTCGGCCCGGGTGGACGGCATTCTCAGTTCAGCTCGTTTCCCGAGGGTCGCCCCCGCTACCCTCAACAAACTGGCAGCCTGAGGATAAACGACACGCTGTCCGGAGCTATGTCGGCGTGGATTTCGCCGCCCAGAAGCTCCGCCAGCGTGCGGATATTGTACAGTCCGATGCCGGTGCCGCCCGGTTCCAGCGATTTGTAGCGCCGAAACAGGGTATCCGAATCCAGGGTGCGCCGGGTCTTGTTCGTGAAGGTCATCGTCATAAAACGTTCGTCCGCGTCGAATTGGACCTCTGTCCGTTTGTCCGGGCTGTAGTTGGTGCTGTTCGAAAGCAGGGTCGTGAAGATCCGAAAAAGATCTTCTTCCGAGACCTGGACCTGGGTGCCTTCGATATCCCGGCTGAGTTCGATGCGGGCGTCCTGTTTGATGAATTCGATGGTCTTGCGCGCCTGATCGAAGGCGTTGTGTACGTCCGTCCTGCCCGGCCGCGCGGTGGGAGTGTGGTCCCGGGACGTATCGATCAGCTCCTTGGCCTCGGTGTGCATGAAGCGCGCCTGGTATTCAATGGTTTCAGCCATTTCGCGATGCGCGTCACTCAGCTTCTTCTTCAGTATGCCCGCCAGTCGCGCGATCGCGCGAAAGGGCACCACCCACCCGTGATTGATTGTGGCGATAATATCGCTCTGGATATTGAGCGATTGTTCGAGCGAATTCTCGATCCGCTTATAGTTCCGAATAATTAGATAGAAGATGGATCCGAAGGTGATCAGGTCGAAGACCGCGTCGGCGATAATCGGCGAGTCATAGTTCACGATTACGTACAGCACGGTCATCGCCGTCAGAATAATCGAATGCTCGATTGTGATGCGCATGACCATAAAAGCGCCTGCGATTTGCAGCATGCCGATATAGTAGCGCGACAGCGTAGGATCGATGGCGATCGATTCAAGCCAGATCATAAATAAACAATAGGTCGTGCAGATAAAACGAATGCCCCAGCGCCAGAGGCTGGCGACCAGGGCCGGGCGAAAATATCCGATCAACAGATAAGTGGCGCAGATTACGGTGAGTATCGTGCGAACGATTCCCGTGACCAGATGGTAGCTCTGCGGGATATGAATCAGGTCGACGGAGAAATAGGCGAAGGGGGTGATTACAGTCGCCCAGCCGAAGAGCAGCCGCCAGCCGATTAATATCGACCGTTCCGCTTCCGGCGTGACGGGGATGGCTTTCGATTTCCAGAACTGGACCAGGTTGGGATTCGTGTTCGCTTGCAAGATGCGGCCATTCACGAATCAGCGCCGCGCATTCTTCAACCAGTTTTCGATTTCGGTCGGCTCACGCCGCGAATTTCGCTCGGTGGCCGGGCTGCGTGACCAGTAGTCCATCGACGTCGACGGCCGGCTCGCGCCGCGTTTCGCGTCGCATGGGAATCTTAATTCAAGGCCTGCGCCTTTTGCCATTTCAGCGGACTGCGGTCCAGAACGAAAGGAAGGACGCTCTTAATCTGAAAATCGTACGACGTAAATTTATCGCCTTTGCAGGGGACCGCTTCCGTCAGGCGGTGTTTCGCCGGAATTTCCAAATAGGCCACGCAACTCGCTTCGGCTTTGGGCGGCGCGTCAGGGTTTTTCGCGTCTTTCCAGACCAGCTGAATCACAGCGTGCAGGGTGCGGTCCTCCGGGGTCGGATTCTCCACCGTAACCCGGAACAGAGAATATCCTGGAACGACGACCGCGTTTGCTTCATTGGCCTGTATCACTTCGATCTTGAGGCCGTCGCGAGTGATTTCTTCGGCGTTCAGCGCGATGCCGGAGAGGCCTGCGACGACGATTAGCAGTATCGCGATTCCGGAAGCGAATGCGCGGCGCGTTAATATATTACGGAAAACTGATCGGAAATTAAATATCGAATACACCTTTGCTTCTCCAGTTTTGTCGCTCCGGCCAGGGGCGGCGTTTCAGGATTCGGAAAGACCCTTCGCCCCGTGGCTTTCTCGTCCGGCTTCGGAGCCTCGCCCGCTTCCCGAATTTTCGCTGGCGCCGGCGGCTTCGTCCGCGTCGGAGTCATCGGCTGTGCCGGCGGATTGGCTCTGGGCGGCGGCCCGTTTGAGTTCGCGCAGCTTCGCCGCCGCGCCGGGATGGTCGGGATGAATTTCCAGGGCGCGAAAGAGCTGCAGCATCGCCTCGTCGCGGCGCTCGAAGAGCAGGCTGTCGTTGGCCGCGTCGAGCCAGTAATCGGCCGTATCCGGCCCGGCGTCGTCGTGCGGCGCCTGATCACCGGAAAAATCCGCGAGGCGGGGTTCTTCTCTTTCGCGGTCTTCGAATTCGCGACGCCGCCCTTCGCTTTCGTCCGCGCTCGCCAGGAAGCCGTCACCCCGGCGTTTTTCCGGCAGCCGGTGCGACGCCGCGCGCAGCTTGCGGGTCACGTCCAGGAGGCCCGGCGCGTTAATATCGCGCAGCACGAACAGCGGCACCAGAAAGAGAGCGCCCAGGTCGACGTCGTTGCGCCAGCGGCAGTCCGCGAGCGCCGCTTCGATCCACTCTTCGCCTTCTTCGCGATCCTCTTCTAAGAAAAACAGGGTCAGGCCGAGCCGCAAACGAATCTGCACGTCGTCCGGATCCAGGCGATGCGCCATTAAAAGCGAGGTACGCGAATTTTCGAATTTGCCCTGCAACGCCTGGGCCAGTCCCAGTCCCTGCCAGTGCCAGGGGTTTTCCGGCTCGAGTATTGCCAGGCGTTCGAAGCGGCTCAAACCGCAGTCGCCGTTGAAATCGAATTGTTCGATCATGCCGGCCAGAGTCAGCGCTTCGAGCGAATCGGGATTTTTGGCGAGTATGGATTTGCATTCCAGCAGCGCCGCGCTCTCGTGGCCGCAGTCGTAGTACAGCCGGGCCAGTCGCAGCGCAGGGAGGCTGCCGTCGGCGGCGCGCTCCCGGGCCCGGCGTAGAATTCGAATCGCCCGGGGGCGATCGCCCTGGCGTTGATAGGAAAGCGCTCGTCCCAGCATGGCCCGCAGGTTGCCGGGTTCGATGCGGCCCGCGGTTTCGCAGGCCCGGATGGCTCCGGTGTAATCGTCGGCCCGAAAATAAGCGTAGCCCAGTTCCACCCAGGCGTCCGCAAAATCAGGATCGAGTTCCGTGGCGCGCAACAGGCAGGTGGTCGGATCTTCCGGCAGGGGCTCGCCGATTTCGTCTGCGATTCCGAGCACGAACCAGGCGCGCGCCGAACCAGGATGGATTTCCAGCAGACTACGCGCCGCAGGCAGCGCGGAATCTGGATTCCCTTCCGCGATGGCTGCGGCCAGCCATTCCTCCAACTGCTGGATGCGCGCGGTCATATCGTCTTCAGATGATTGCATAGATCCTTCTCAGACTCGTAGCGCAGCAGGTTATCCACACCTGGCAAGCAAATCCCTGCGTCATTGGACGAAATTCGCGGCCTTTATCTTCTTAATTAAAGTTCCGTCTGCGCCTTATCTATTTACGTACGGGGGGTGTAAAAATAATTTGGTCAGACGGACCGCCCAGAACTAAAGTAATCGGGGCGGAACCTCTATTGGGAAGTGCACCATGAACCGCTCCGATCCTTTTAACGCCTTTATTGAATCAGACCGCAGCGCTGACGATCGAATTTCGCTCGAACAGGTCGGCCCCTTCGCGCAGGGCATGTACGACCCGGCGCTGGATCAGGATTCCTGCGGCGTCGGTTTCGTCGCCGATATCACCGGCCAGAAATCCCGTCGCATTATCGACCTGGGCCTGGAGACCGTGTGCAAGCTGGAGCACCGCGGCGCGGTCGGCGCGGACCCGGAAACCGGCGACGGTTCGGGTGCGCTGATTCAGATTCCGCACGAATTCTTTCAGCGGGTCGCCTCCGAGAATGATATCAAGCTGCCGGAAGCCGGTCGCTACGGCATCGGTTTCTTTTATCTGCCCCAGAATCCGAATCATCGCAAAGGGCTCGAAACGCTCATCGAAAAAGTCGTCGTCGACGAAAACCAGGAGTTCCTGGGCTGGCGCGACGTGCCGGTCGTGGCGAAGGTACCGGGGGACGGCGCTCGCAAGACCATGCCGTTCTTCCGGCAGTGCTTCGTAGGCGCGAGCGGCGATATCGCGAACAGCGAAGACTTCGAACGCAAGCTGTATCTGATTCGCCGCATCATCGACCGTCGCGTGCGCGCGGAGTATCAACTGGATCGCAGCCGGTACTACGTCGCTTCTTTCTCGTGCAAGACGATCATCTACAAAGGCATGCTCACCGCGCAGCAGCTGATCGATTTTTACAGCGATCTGCAGGCGGAAGATATGAAATCCGCGCTGGCTCTCATTCACCAGCGCTATTCCACGAATACCTTCCCGACCTGGGACCTCGCGCAACCTTTTCGCATGATCGCGCACAACGGCGAGATCAATACCGTGCGCGGTAACAAGAACTGGATGGCCGCACGGCAGATGGTGATGGAGTCGCCGCACTACGGCAAAGACCTCAAGCGCATGCTGCCGATCATCATGGAAGGCCAGAGCGACTCGGCCACTTTCGATTCCGTTCTGGAGCTGCTGTACTTCGGCGGTCGCGATCTGTATCACGCGGTGATGATGATGATCCCGGAAGCCTGGTCGAAAAACGAGGCGATGGACCCCGCGCGGCGCGCGTTCTACGAATATCACGCGACGATGATGGAACCCTGGGACGGCCCCGCGGCTGTCGCCTTTACCGACGGCGATCGCATCGGCGCGACGCTGGATCGCAACGGTCTGCGCCCGGCTCGTTATATCGTCACCAAAGACAACCTGGTGATCATGGCCTCCGAAGCCGGCCCCATTCCGGTCGAAGCTTCGAATATCGCGCACAACGGACGTCTGCAACCGGGCAAGATGCTGTTGATCGATCTGGCTGAAAAACGCATCATCTCCGACGAAGAAATCAAAAAGACGCTCTGCGGTCGCCAGCCCTACGCGCAATGGGTCGATCAGCACGTGTTGCGTCTGAATACGCTGCCGGATCCCGCCTTCGTGCACCAGCCTGATCACGAAACGATTATCGAACGCCAGCGCACCTTCGGTTATACCAGCGAAGACATTCAGTCGCTGATTCGTCCGATGGCGATTCACGGCCAGGAAGCCGTGGGCAGTATGGGTGTGGATTCTTCGCTGGCGGTGCTCTCCGAAAAACCGCAGCCGCTCTTTCGTTATTTCAAGCAGCAATTCGCGCAGGTCACGAACCCGGCCATCGATCCGATCCGCGAAGAATTGGTGATGGAGCTGACGACCTATATCGGCCCCGAGAAAAACCTGCTGGCGGAAACGCCGGAGCACTGCCATCGCCTGGAACTTGAGCATCCCGTTCTGACCAATAAAGATCTGGAGAAGGTCCGCGCGATTTCCAAGGGCCACTTCAACTCCAGCACGATCAATATTCTCTTCGATCCGGACGTGAAGCACGGTATGCGCAATCGCCTGGATCAGGTGTGCGACGAAGCCGCGAACGCCGTCCGCACCGGCACGAATCTGATCATTCTATCGGACCGGGGCGTCGCTCATAATATGGCGCCGATCCCGAGCCTGCTCGCGGTTTCCGCGGTACACAATTTTCTCGTGAAGGCCGGCCTGCGCACGCGCACCGGTTTAATTATCGAAAGCGGGGAGCCGCGGGAAGTATCGCATTTCGCGCTGCTGCTCGGTTACGGCGCGAACGCGGTGAATCCGTACCTTGCATTCGAGACCCTGGCGGATCTGAAAAAAGAAGGCTTTCTCGATGAAGTCGAAGACGTGCGACTCGCACGCAAGAATTACATCAAAGCGGTCGGCAAGGGTCTGCTTAAGATTTTCAGCAAAATGGGCATCTCGACTCTGCAGTCCTACTGCGGCGGTCAGCTCTTCGAAGCGGTGGGCCTGGACTCCGAGCTGGTGAACAATTATTTCACCGGCACCGCCACGCGCATCGAAGGCATGAGCCTGGAGATGCTCGAAGAAGAAGCGCTGCGTCGTCACCGCGATTCGTACAATCCCACGTTTTTTCCGGGCCGTCTGGATCCGGGCGGAGTGCACTATTTCCGCAAGGGCGGCGAAGAGCATCTGATCAATCCAATGACGGTGCACAAGCTGCAGCAGGCCACTCAGAAAAACGATTACGCGACTTACAAAGAATTCGCGACGCTGATCGATCAGCAGCAGAAGAAGCGCGTGACGCTGCGCAGCCTGTTTGAATTCGAAAACGCTCCGGAGCCGATCCCGCTCGACGAAGTGGAGCCGATCGAAGAAATTCTAAAACGTTTTCAAACCGGCGCCATGTCCTTCGGGTCGATCTCCTGGGAGGCGCATACCGATCTGGCGATCGCAATGAACCGGGTGGGCGGTAAATCGAACACCGGCGAAGGCGGTGAAGATCCGGTGCGTTTTCAGCCGATGGCGAACGGCGACAGCATGCGCTCGTCGATCAAACAGATCGCTTCTGGACGTTTCGGCGTGACCGCAAATTATCTGGTGAACGCCGACGATCTTCAGATTAAAATCAGCCAGGGAGCGAAGCCGGGCGAAGGCGGGCAGTTGCCGGGTCACAAAGTCAACAAAGTCATCGCGAAGACCCGTTTTTCGACGCCGGGCGTGACCCTGATCAGCCCGCCGCCGCATCACGACATCTATTCGATCGAAGACATCAAGCAGTTGATCTTCGACCTGAAAAACATCAATCCGACTTCGCGAGTGAGCGTAAAACTCGTATCGGAAGTCGGCGTGGGCACCGTCGCCGCAGGGGTGGCGAAGGCGCACTCCGATCATATTCTGATCGCGGGGCACGAAGGCGGCACGGGCGCGAGCCCGCTCTCCTCGATTCACAACGCTGGCACGCCCTGGGAACTGGGCTTAAGCGAAACCCACCAAACATTAGTGGTGAACGGCCTGCGGGACCGCGTATGGCTCGCGGTGGACGGCAAGCTCATGACCGGCCGCGACGTCGTGGTCGGCGCCTTAATGGGCGCGGATGAATTCGGTCTGGCGACCATGCCGCTCGTGGCGCTGGGCTGCATCATGATGCGCAAATGCCACCTGAACACCTGCCCGGTGGGCATCGCGACCCAGGATGAAATTCTCAGAAAGAAATACCGCGGCAAACCCGAATACGCCGAGAACTATATGCGCTTTATCGCCATGGAAGTTCGCGAGTTGATGGCGGAATTGGGTTTTCGGAAATTCGAAGACATGATCGGCCGGGTCGACAAGATCAAAGTCGTCCGTCCCCGCGATCACTGGAAAGCCCGCGGTCTGGATTTCACCCGGGTGCTGAGCACTCCGGAGCCCGCGTACGAAACGAAGCTCTTTCGCGCGCGCGATCAGGAGCATGGCCTCGAGCGTCAAATCGACAATGAGTTGATTGCGAAGTCCGGCCAGGCGCTGGACAATCGCGAAATCGTGGTGATCGACATGCCGGTCACGAACGAGAATCGCACGGTCGGCACCATGCTCGCGGGCGAAGTGACCCGTCGCTACGGCGAAGAGGGGCTGCCGGAAGGCACGATTCGCATTAACATGCAGGGCATGGCCGGCCAGAGCTTCGGCACATTCCTGACTCGCGGTATCGATCTGCGGCTTGTCGGCCAGGCGAACGATTACGTCGGCAAAGGCCTTTCGGGCGGGCGCATCGTAATTCAGGTTCCGGAAGAATGCGATTTCGATCCGACCGAAAACAATATCATCGGCAATACCTGTCTCTACGGCGCGACGTCCGGCGAAGCCTATTTTCAGGGACTGGCCGGCGAACGTTTCGCGGTTCGCAACTCCGGCGCGCATGCGGTGATTGAAGGCGTGGGCGACCACGGCTGCGAATATATGACCGGCGGACGCGTGGTCGTGCTCGGTAAAACCGGCCGCAATTTCGCGGCGGGTATGTCGGGCGGTATCGCTTATATCTGGGACGACGACGGTAGCTTTCGCGCCAACGTGAACCCGGAGATGGTCGACTTAGAGGAGCTCACCGATCCCGCGGACATCGACGAAGTGCTGCATCTGGTGACGCGCCACAGCGAATACACCGGCTCCCAGCGCGCCCGTACGATCCTGGACTCCTGGAACGATCAGCTGAAGAAGTTTATCAAGGTCATTCCCGGCGACTACAAGATCGCGCTGCAAAAACTCGAAGAAGAAAAATCGATGGCAGTGCAGGAAGCTCAGGCAAGCCACTAGGCTTGCTGAGCTACGAAGCACATCCCATAGGGGATGTGCGAGTGCCAAAGCAGGTCTGTAAGACCTGCAGTGGGCAAGCCACCGCAGCAAGTCGCATAAGCATGACGTAGTCATGCGCGGCTTGCGAGTCGCTTGCGCGTGTAAGGTTACGAGCAAGGACGAAGACTCAGCTCATCGGCTGAGGCCACGGATGGCACGGATTCCACTGATGGAGAGCGAGTCTATTACCCGACCGTTGATCAATCAGTGAGGCTCGCGCGAGAACCTGTCTGGTTTTCTCCGCGCACACGCTTCCTGCCGTGCCTGCGCATCCGTGAAATCCGTGCCATCCGTGGCAAAAAGATCGGCGTCACTGATTTCAGCGGCACGGAGGCGGTCATCGTGTCGATCTCTGCTCTGCCGCCCGGGATGGGGCCAGAATTCACTTCCCGATCTTGAGTTTCGCGTGCCAATTGTTACAAAATTAAGGTTAGTCGGGGAAAAACTCAGTCATTAATATCATCGTTTTCGAATTCCTGATTGACCCGCCACCCGTCCGCGGGTCGTCTTGTGCTCTAAAAAAACGCGGCGAACGCCGCTGGAGCATTCACGAGCATGGGAATCGAAACGAATTTTAAGTACAATCGCCGGGGGCCCTGGCCGCAACCGAACCCCACCCATCCGGTCCGCGAGGCTCCGGCCGTATTGCATCTGCCGTTCAGTATGCAGTTCGACTGGTTTCTGCACATCGGTCTGCGTTATATCTGGAATATCATTTCGTTCAGCATTCCCGCCTTCTTTTACGCGCTGTTCAATCCCCGGGCCGTCGAGTCTTCCGACGAGGAATTCGCGCACCGATTCAACGTCGACGCCTATAGTAAATTTCTCAATCCGACCCTGGATCCGCCGGACAAAAAGACCTTCGCGAAATTTCTGAAGAAGCCGAAGCCGGGCACGAAATTCTTTAAAGTGGATTTTTCGGTCATCGATCGCATGACTCCGCTGCCGGGAATCTACGCGGCGGCGACCGTGACCCTGTTCAAAAAAGAAAAAGGCGGCGAACTGGAAGCTGTTGCGATCAGTCTGGGAAACTTCATTGTCACGCCGGAGAACGGCGATACCTGGCGTCTGGCGAAGTTCTATGTGATCCAGGCGGCGGCCACGACTATTATCTTCTCCGCGCACGCGCTGTTGCACTTCCCCGTCGATAGCCTGAACGCGATTTCGCTGACGACCTTCCCCAAAGATCACGTATTATTCAAACTGCTCGACCCGCATCTGCGTTTTACTTTGCCGCTTGATAACGCGGTTCTGGAAACGAATACTTCGCCGCTTGAGAATAAACAGATTTTTCTGCAGAACGCCGGCCCCGCCCCGGGGGCGTCGCTGCGTCAGCTGGTAGCCGCGCTCAATTCCGGCGTGTTCTACGCTCCTGGCAAATACAACAGCTCATATCCGCCGTACGATTATCTGGATCCAAAAGCGCGTGAAGGCGTTACGGTATACGCCGCCTTTAATAAGGCGTACTTTGACACCATTCATACTTTCGTGAAAAAAGTCGTGAAGGCGGTGCCCAAAGACGACAAATTCGTGCTGCGCTGGGCCGGTTATGTCAGCGCTCACGTACCGGGTTTTCCGAACGAAAAAGAAATTCAAAAGCCGGGCATGCTCGCGAAGGCGCTCGCGCTGTATATCTGGGACGTTTCGGTGGGGCACGCCGTAGATCACTATAATCAGGGCACTCTGAACTTAAACGAAAACCCCATGCGGGTGCGCATCGCGCCGCCGGGTTCGCCGGACGCGGTTCGCGATTTCGACGTGAGCAAGGTCATGACATTCTTCGACGTCTGGCGCTACCGGCTGTTCTGGAAGATGTTTATCACTCCGACCAATGTGACGCTGTTACACAATGTGAACTACAAATTCCAGCAGGCGGAATTGATCGAAGCGAACAGCGAATTCTTACAGGATTTGCGCCAGACCGAAGCTTCGCTCGAGCCGCAGGGTATTCCGAATATCATTCCGCTGAAAAAGATTTCGCGTACGATCCAGTACTGAGATCGGCCGGCAGGGGGCCCGTCGAATTGGATTCTGTGTCGCCATAGCGGAGCGGCCGGATTCGATTTACAAGAAGCCGACGTGATTCAGGAAACGGCGCGTGGCCTTTTGCAATGCGAGGCCCGTTGCTTCTTCCGGAGAAAACCAGCGCGCTTCCGTCGCATCGTCTCCGGCGCGGGCTTCGCCGGAGATATAAGTCGCGGCCAGATCGACGACCACGTAGTGGTGCGCCGGCCGATTCTCTGGTCCGGTTTCGTCCGGCGTGCCCGACCGGCCAGTTTCGGATGCGTCGTTCTCGTCCGGCTTCGTCGCCGGCCATTCGGCGCCCGCCGCGTCGAACATGGCTTCGAAGCAGTAGATGGCTGCTCCTGCTTCGATGACGACTCCGGTTTCCTCTAAGACTTCGCGCTCGGCGGCTTGTTGTAAAGTCTCGCCGAAGCGCTGTTTGCCGCCGGGAATCGCCCACTGCCCGACGCCGGGAAATCGCCCGCGCTGAATCAAGAGCACCCGACCGTCTTTTTGCACCAGCGCTCCCACGCCGATCACGGGGCCGGCCGGAAGGGTGCGGTCCTGTTTCTGTCGATCCTTATCGGGCACCGGACGTTCCGATCAGGAATCGTTTCGCCGCTTGAGATACAGATAGATCAACAAGTGGATTATGAGCGACGGTCCGAGAAAGATCAGTCCCGAAATTTGCGGATGAATCGTGGTGAGCACGAGCAGAATGCCCAATGCGGGCCACGCTGCGAAGAACAGGTGCAGTTTCAGATTCAAGTCGCGGCGCGCGGGTTTGCGCAGCCAGATCTGTGCGATCGCCATCAGCAACAGCAGCGGACTATAAGCGAGCAGATTGATATTATTGTCGAGGGAGTCCTGGCTCGCGTAAAACCAGAGCACCGAAAGAATCACGCCGGCGAAACCCGCGCCGATGTACCACATATAGCGCCCGATGCTGCCGACCCTTCGCGCGACGGCGGAGGCCGGCTGTAGCGCAGGCCAGGCGTACAGCGCGGCGATCAGCGCCAGATAAGCGACGATCAATACGCCCCACGACACGAATGCGTTGCCGCGGTCGATCGGCTCCGGCGCCGGCTGCACCATCGTGATCGGTCCGATGCGCTCGGCCGCGCCGTGCTGAGTTCGGAACTCCTCGAGATAGTCCATGAATTTCACAGGCAGAAACATTTCCTGCCAGGCGTTGACCGGGCGGTCGACGAGCGTGCCCTGGATTAAATTGATAGCGAGCCAGTAGGGCGGATCGTAACTCAACAGACCGTCGGCCAGCGGACGAAAGCTGGTGTCGTTTTTACGCTGCTCGTAGATGGAGCGAAAGCGGCCGTCGAAAAGATCTTCGTCGAGTATATCGCGCAGTTTCGTCGTGCAATTGTTGAAATAGTGGTGATAGCGGTAGGTGCGGTTTTGCGGCATCGCGTTGATCGCCAGCTTGCGCAGGAGTCGGGCGGCTTCTTCGTCGCTCATATAGATCTGCTGCGCTTTGACCGTACGATTCAGACGCGCGTAATGATAGAGCGTATCGGAAAACGAGGTAACCCATAAAAGATAGGCGGGCTGGTTGTGCAGAAATTTGAGCAAGAAGAGCGGGTCCGGCACGAACATGCCGAAATCGAAGGTTATATCGCGCCCGTTTTCGCTGTCGTAAATCCGCAGGGCGGTGTGCCCCCACACGCTATAAAACTCCTTGCCGGGTTCAATGGTCAGGAGATCCACCCGCATGCGCTGGCCGGAAGTCGGCTGCATGCGCGCCGTAATCGCGGAATAATCCGGCAGGGCGGGCGGAGTGCGAGCTTCGATTGAATTCAGAGTGGCGCAGAAGAGCGCAAGCGCGAGCGTGCATCCGGCGAGTGCCGGTTTCGCGACGAGCGTTCGGGCTGCCTTCGCTGGCGGTGAGGGTCTTTCGAATGATGCGCGCATAGTACAGTTGCGACGCGGTGACTCGCGCTGTCAATTGGAGTTGGAGCGCGCCTGACGCGTCGGCCGAAAGCGCCGCCGGAATCTTCAGAGCGCCAGGCACGGCGGAATGGGAAAGAGTCCGTAGCGACGGCTGAGACCGCATTCCACGCCGGCCCGATCGCCGTCAGACAGGGCCGCGTCGAAGACGATAATCTCGGCGATTAATCCGGCGAAATTCTGCGCGGCCCCGACGTCGTCTCCGATTCGAAACGCCGTCGGGTTCCAGGAGGGCGTAGGCGCGGATTCAAAGATCGCGCCGGTCCGGACGCCGTTCGTATACACTTGGTACTCACCGGCGCCGCCGGTATACGTACCGCTTACGATCAGGGATCGATTCAGCGTATTCGTGTCGGCGGATACGGCTCCTGTTCCCGCTTTGGCGCTCGTAGCATAGGCGCCGCTGGTATCCAGAAACAGCGAGTAGGCGCGGTTGTTGATGTTCGCCCCGATGGAAATTATATTGGGGAATGAGGCGACGCTGCCGATCCGTCGAACCACCGCGATAATGGTAAAGGGCGCGTCACCCGGCGTGAACTGCAGCGGAACGCCGTTTAGAAAATCGTCCACGCCGTCGAATTCAAGGGCCGGATTATTGCCGGGGCCGTTGACCCGCAGAAGGGGCTGCATGGAACCCGTACCCTGAGTCGCGTCGTTTCCGTTGCCGCTTGCATCGCTCCAGGTGGAGACCGGCGAACCGTCGGCTCCGCTCAGATCCGACCCGCGAAACCACATTCGCAGGCTTGTTATATTCGCGGGCGAGAAAACCAGGAAATACGAAAGCAACGCGCCGGCGCCGCACCCCGGCTCGAAGCTGGCGCAGTCCGTTCGGACGTTCGAACAGGCGCTTCCGATAATAAGGACGCTCGTAAGCATCGCGACCCGGAGTTTTCGTTCATTTTTCATGCTGCGCTGACTGCTACGGCGCTACGGGAAACATGCCGTGCCGGTGCTGGAGCTCCTGCATCGCCGCGCGGCAGACTCTGGAGATCTCCGGCACCGCGGTCTTTTCGGGCGTCTTGCGAAATTCGCTCATCGGAATGGGCGGAGCGAAGGCGATCTTGACGGACTTATACTGGACGCGGTGCGGAATATGGCAGACCTCATCGGGCAGGCCGATCATCGCGCGAATGCGGGAGTGCACGGGAATCGTTTCGATGGTTTCTTCGAGCGGAATCAGCGCGAAGGGCACGATCGGCGCTTTTGATCGATAGGCGAAGATGCCGAAGCCGTCATGAAAGTCGACCATCGGTCCCGCGAAATCGTTGCGGACCATATAGTCGTGGCCTTCGGGAAAGATGCCGAGCAATTCGCCTCCGCGCAGAACGGACATCAGGCGTTTGATCGAAGAGACCGAAACCCTGCCGTTTACATCCATCGGGATCACGCCGGTTTCGCGCACCAGGTTCTTGAAAATCGGAATGCGCTCGGTATATTCGGCGGCGATCCAGGAAATATAGCGCGGTACGGCCGACGCCACGATAAAGGGGTCCATATCCGAGCGATGATTGCCCACCAGAATAGCGGCGCCGCTTTCGGGAACGTGCTCCAGCCCCTCTTTTTTGATATCGACCATAATGTCGAGGAAGGGTTTGACGATATTTTTAATATTCTCGAAGGCGCCTTTTTCCGATTCCAATACCATAGAACGCTGAGTCTGCCGCGCGTCCCCGTCGCGGTCAAGTAAAGGCCCTGCGATTTCAGAAGCTGAGCAGTGAAAAAACGAGGCACTTATAATAGAAACGATGCACGGTCCGGCGCATTCGCATCGGCTCCATTTCTCGCGCGCATCGCTCTCGCCGCCGCAATCACCGCGTGCGCTCCGCTTCAGGCCGATCCGTTATTGCGCGACAACTGGACCGATCGGGAGCGGGCGCGCATCGACGGAATGGTTTCGCGCCTCACCGGGGCCCTGGAAAGTCCGGCGGACCGCTATCAAATCCCCGACGGCGCGGGTCGTAATTTTTATATCGACGACCGGGGCGGCCTGCACTTCGAACCGCTCTACGACGGCGACGCATTCAACTGGCGGCCTGTGGTGCCCGACGTACGCAATGTGGCGCTCTATTATGCCGAAGCCGACGCTCTGTACCGGCGCGGGCTCAAAGACGAAGCTCTGTATTTGATGAAGGCGCTGCGGGCCATGCGCGGCTTCGTGTCCGCGCCACTGAATTCAGAAGCATCCGGAGCAAGCCCTGCGCCGGCCACCGTTCTGGATCGTCCACTAAACGCGACGCTGCGCTCCGCGATTATACGCGAGAGCGAACGGGCCAGCGCCTGGCTGAACGCGAAACAGAAAACGGACTCCGACTTCCAGCGCCTGGACGGCCTGACAGACCCTTTCGCGGTGTACAACGGTGAAGCGGGTTATACCCTCGTGCTTTCGAATCGTTTCGGCTGGCGGCTGCGTCTGCCCGGTAGCTGGCGATTCCAGCGCGGGCCGGATCGCTTCACTCAAGCGGGCAATGCGAATCGCAACGTCGTCTATCTGCAGCACAATGAATGGCGGATCATGATCGCTTCGGACGTGTATGCGCCGTCGCCGGCGCGTCTGCTGAATATAAAAGAGTTTATCCGCGAATGGGATTTACGTCGCAGTCTGACTCCGGCGCGCAAACGCCTGCTTTCGTTTCGCCGGGAGACCGGGGCTGAAGATCTGGCCGCCTGCGTCGCTCCGGCTGACGCTACAGAGCTTGTGAATAGTACTGAGACCGTTGCGAAGCAGGCGGCGTTTCTGAAGCGCCGCGATCAATGCGCGCTCTTTCAAACGGGTCTGCGGGACCGCGAGCGATCTTACAGCTTTCGCGAATACTATCGCCTGCTTGCGCGCGAAGGGCGGGGTTTCTTTCTACAATTCAGCTACAATACTCCCCCGGAGCTTGCGGCGGCTGAAATTCAGAAAGCCGCGGTCAGCGCGGCGCTTGCGAGGATCGTCGCCAGTCTGCGTTTTACCAACCGCTGACGGGTTGCGCCCGATCTCCGGTTCAGGTGACGGCGCGCCAGCAGATCTCTTCGCTTTCGCGGATCGCTTCCGGGGTGAGCTCCAGGCGGCCGGCGTTTTCGGCGCGAACCAATCCTACGAAGGCGCCGAGCACCATAAAGATCAGCATGCCCGGGGGAACTTTGCGAAAGACGCCGTGATCCTGGCCGCGACGCAGGAAACCCGCCAGAAAATCGATGATGCTTTCGGTCAGGGCGACGTTCTCTTCGTTCAGATAGGTGTGGTTATAGAATTCCAGAAAGGCGTACGCCTGAGGATATTCGCGCTGGAAATCCGCCATGCGATTCCAGAGCATCGAAAATACATCGCGCGGCGGCGCGTCGGGGGGCACGTCCGCCAGCAAGCGGTCCTTGAAGATCGTGCGCCATTTGCTGTACAGAATATTTACTAAAACTTCTTTGCTTTCAAAATATCGATAGATCGTACCCGCCCCGACGCCGGCCTTTTCGGCGATCAGCGGAACGGCGGTGCCATCGTAGCCTTTCTCCGCGAACAGGGCCAGGGAGGCGTCGAGAATCGCCTGGGCCTTGGGCGAGCCGGCGTGGTCGGGACCGGGGGTGTGATTGGGCGCTGCAGAAGATCCGGTCGATTGAGAAGATTCCATGAATACCGCTTCATATGTTTCTATAGTTTAATATGTAGCAAGTAGAATTTTTGATCTTTATTCTACGATTGTGTCAGATTTTCACGAGCCTGCCGGGATCCGCGCCATAAGAGCAGGGCCCCGACCAGCGCGAGCGTCGCCGTGGCCGCGAGCACCCGCGGATCGCCCTCCAGCAGGTTGAAGGTGCGGGCGTAGACGACGTACTCCCTCTGGCCGGTTGCCGGATTCTCCATATAAAAGCGCCCGCCGAAGCGGACCAGATTCCATCCCGCGTGAATCGCCGCTCCAAAGAAGATGTGGCCCGTCCGCAAATAGAATGCGTTCAGGGCGAAGCCCACGCAGAACAGGCTGAGCAGCGTCGGCATCCTGAGGCCGATTTCGCTCAGCCAGTTGTAATAGATCCAGTGCAGCCCCGAGAAAAGCAGGGCCGCCCCCACGGAGATCAGCCAATCGTCCCCGCGCCGCAGTCCACCCCGCCGGATTCTCACCAGGCCCAGGGCGATCACTCCGAGCAGGAGCGCGCGTAAGATGAGCTCCTCGTTGAAGGCCTGGAACAAAGGCTTGGCGAATAGGAGTTCGATGGAGTCGAAGGGTATAAAATCAAGCCCATGGTCGCCGGCGAAATCCAAAATCAACGCGGATGCGGCCCACCAGACGCCGGCGCCCAGCATGAGAGACGCCGCGATTTGCCACAGCGGCGCGCGTAGCCCGAGCAAGCGCTGCGCGTCCTGTCGATAAAAGACGATAGCGCAGACGAGCAGGAGGCCTGTCGCCCAGGCGAAACGCCAGGGAACGCGCACGGCGTATGGCAAAAGAAAGCCGGCCAGTAGCACTGCAAGCGCCGCAAAGCTTCGCAGAGGAGCGTCGGTGAATGCCGCACGCAGCGGAGCCAGACTTTCGGGAGCAGTGCAGCCTTCGGACCGCTCAGACCATTCGGGCGAATCGTTATTCACGGACGGCATCCTGACTTGCCGGCGCGGGCTGTCCGCATTTTTCCGATGCTTGACACGATTATTCGCGCCGCCACTCTGGCCACATGGCACAAGAGAACGTTCGAATCGAAAAAGACACGATGGGCTCGCTCGAAGTTCCGTCGGACCGCTACTGGGGCGCACAGACCCAGCGCTCCCTCAAGAATTTTAAGATCGGGCAGGATCATTTTCCGCGCGAGATGATTCGCGGATTGGGCGTTCTGAAAAAGGCCGCCGCGGAAACGAACGTGGAGCTGGGGCTGCTGGCCAAAGACAAAGGCGAGCTGATTTCGAAGGCCGCGGACGAAGTTATCGAAGGCAAGCTGGATGATCATTTCCCGCTCGTGGTCTGGCAGACCGGCAGCGGCACCCAGACGAATATGAATACGAACGAGGTGATCGCGAATCGGGCGATCGAGATGGCCGGCGGCGTGCTGGGCAGCAAAGACCCGATTCATCCCAACGATCACGTGAATTGCGCCCAGAGCTCGAACGATACCTTTCCGACCGGCATGCACATCGCTGTCGCCGAACGCCTGAAGCACTATTTAATCCCCGCGGTCGGGGTCCTGCGCGACACGCTGAAAAAGAAAGCCGAAGCTTTTACGGACGTCGTAAAGATCGGCCGTACGCACTTAATGGACGCCACGCCGCTGACTCTCGGCCAGGAAATCTCCGGTTGGGTCGCCATGCTGACTCACGATATCGAACGTCTGGAACGCGCGCTCCCGGGCGTCTACGAGCTGGCGCTGGGCGGCACCGCCGTCGGCACCGGCCTGAATACCCATCCGGAGTTCGCGGAAAAGGCCGCGAAAAAAATCGCCGCGATTACGGGATTGCCCTTTGTAACGGCTCCGAATAAATTTGAAGCGCTCTCTTCGCATGGCGCGCTGGTCGAAGCGAGCGGGGCGCTGAAAACGCTGGCGTGCGATTTGATGAAGATCGCCAACGATGTGCGCTGGCTCGCCAGCGGCCCGCGCTCGGGCCTCGGCGAAATCACGATTCCCGAAAACGAACCCGGCTCTTCGATTATGCCCGGCAAAGTGAACCCGACCCAATCCGAAGCGATGACCATGGTCTGCGCCCAGGTGATCGGCAACGATGTGGCGGTCAACGTGGGCGGCAGCTCCGGTAACTTCGAATTAAACGTATTTAAGCCGCTGATCGTTTTTAATGTGCTGAACTCCATTCGCCTGATGGGCGACGCCTGCCACAGCTTCAACGACAACTGCGCGATCGGCATCGAGCCCCACCAGCAAACTATCGACAAACACCTCAACAACTCGCTGATGCTCGTGACCGCGCTCAATCCACACATCGGTTACGATAACGCGGCGAAGATCGCCAAGCATGCGCATAAGAACGGCTCCACGCTCAAAGAAGCCGCGATCGAGTTGGGCCTGCTCACCGAAGAGCAGTTCGCCGAATGGGTGAAGCCCTCCGACATGATCGCGCCGAAGGCGTGAACATGTCGGTATTTTCGCGATGATCGCGCCGAAGGCTCCGTCCTGAAGGACGGCCATGGGGAGCATGTCGACTCTATCGCGATGACCCCTGGCCCGGCCTCGCGTCGGGTGCGCCGAAGGCGTGACAGCCGCGGGCTATGCCAGGATCATATCTTCGCTGCTTGAATCCCGGCGCCACACGGGCCCCGGCGATTGCAGCCGCACGCCGCCGCGCCAGCAGTCGATACCGTTGGCTGCGACGTGATCCGCTTCTCCTGCCAGCACGGCGCGGCCGAAGTCCGTGATCGAAACGCTCAGCTCGCGCAGTTTTTCGATTTCGCCTGAACGGCAAATCGCATAGAACTCCGCGGAATCGTTCAGTTTTCGGCCGGCCGCTTCGCATTGAAGCAGCGGCCGCTTGCCGAAGGCCAGGCCCGCGATGCGCGGCCAGAACATCGTATCGCCGAGTCCGAGCAATGCGTCGCGATTGCAGAAGTTTCGAAAGATATGTACGACCGAGAGGGCCTCGTCCTGTACGAACTCCAGGATCAGGCGTTCGGTTTCGCCGAGGCCCGTCGCGCGATCCGGAAATTCGCGTAAATGACGCGCGAAGGCCTCCGCCAGAAAGGGCAAGCCGGGAGTCACAAGATCGCCCCGGGCGATCCGCGCGAGCTCCGTCGGCTCCGGGCTGAGCCAGGCTTCGAAGGCGATTTGAGCGGAGCGCCAGTGTTCTTGCGTTAGCGGCATGCCGCCGTCCCGGCTTTCGTATAACGCCACGAGATCGTCCGGAGAGAGCTGACCCAGGCCGCGAAAGACATCCGGCGGCTGAATTGCAGCGTGACTGTTGATCTGCAGCAGGCGCACGCGATCCGTTTCGGCGAATCCGCGAGCGGCCAGCCAGGCAAGCAGATACAATAACACCACGTGATCGAAGAGGTCGTGTTCGAACCACAGCAGGATTCGCGGGGCCGTCGCTTCGTGCGAAACCTGTACGAGCTTCGCAAGTTGTTCGTCCTGAGCGTGCAGATATTCCCGGGCCCCTTCGGTCGTGTCGCCGTAGTCCCGCGCGATAAATTCGCAGCGCGCTTCGATTTGCGCGGTCTCCGACTGCGTGCGACTCCCGCTTTGAGGAGCGCCGTCCGGAGCGCCCGGTCGTCGCGGCGGGCCTTCGCTTAAGGGATCCGCCCAACGGATCGCCGTTCCCGAGAGCCGGGCGTTCAGTACGGAGACGATATCGTCGCCGCAGCGAATATGTACAGTCTGCGCGTTCACAGGGTCTTAAGTTTTCGGACAGGCGTTTCAGGCAAACAAGTATTCATGTAAAGCTTACAAAAAGAAACGCGAAACCCTTCAAATACTTACCGATTCGGATATTTGTCGCGGAAACGGGGGCGTCTTCAGCGTGCCGGAGCGAAAACCACTTGCGAAGCCCGTCGACGAAAGCGCATCTCTGATCGCATCCGGAGGGAGGAACGAAATCCAATGAATATGATCCATACTACCCATACCAGGGGGCGTCTGAATATATCGCGAATCTTCGCGGCGAAAGCGGCGTGCATCGCAACAATCGCGGTGCTCGTGCTGGCCGGCGCCTGCGCACCGGCGCGCGACGCGCAGAGTATATCTCAGCTGGAGTCGGCGCGCGATCAGGTGCACGGCCTCTATGATACTTTTACCGCGACAAAGATCGACGAGGACCGGGTGAAAGCCGTGGAGTCGACGCTGGCCGCCCTGCGCTCGTACGAATTGGCGAAGGGATCCACCAATACTTTAATGGTCAAGCAGATTGAAGCCATCCAGAGCCTGTTTGAAAAACATCTCGCGGAGCGGCGGGCCGTCAGTCGCTGGAGCGGAACGCATAAGAATAATAAGAAAGAGCTGATCGGACTCGCCTTCCAGGCCGCGATCGCGACGGAAAACGAAAAGAGCGAATGAGGCGTTCGTTTCGCTGAAATATCGGAGCAAACAAAACTATGGAACAAAAGCAATTCGAAGATTTTTACGACGCGCTCGCCGACCAGGCCAAAGAACAGGGTAAAGCCGAAGTGGCGAAGTTGCTCGCCGACGCGAAGGCCGACAGCCTGGAATTCGTGCAACAACAGGGCGAACTCATGTCGAAATATCTGATCCAGCTGGCGCTCGGTCAGATTACGCGCGAAGAATTTAAGAGCTACATCAGCGATATGAAAACTCTGTCCATGATGGAGATGCAGCGCCAGGGCGTCGCCGGCCAGGCCAGCATCCAGAAATTCATCGGCGGCATGACTCAGGCCGTGATGGTCGGTTTGTTTCGTTTCCTATAACCAGGCGAATTGGGATTGCTTGCGGGCCGCTGGATGACCAGCTGGTCCCGTGTCCGCAAAATCCCGAAAATCGAAATCCCGGAGCGCGCAAAAGGGGAAAGACTCGTCCGAAATGAAGCGGCAGAATCCGGACTCGGACTCCAGGGTTTCTGTCGAGTACTCCGGGGCCGCTGAAGAGTTGAGCGCCCTCCTGGCCGCCCTCGAAATCGAGCGCGAAGCCGAACGCGAGGAATTTCGCCGCGAGTGGTTGGAGTATTCACTCGCCCGCCGGCGGGCCCTGGGGGTAACGCTGTATCCTCTGGAGTTTGTCGAGGCGAACGGCACCCTCGGCGGCCGCTGGAAGCTGCGCTTTCGCTTTTCTAATGGTACGGAGGCGTCGGCGAATTCGACCGGCGGCGATTCCGGAAAGAACGCGAAGGCCCGCCTGGGGCGCGGGCATCGATTCCAGAGCGGTCAGCTTGTGCAGCTCTTTCGGGCCCCCGCGGACGGCGCAAAAAAAGACGCCTCCGAAACGGAAACGCTTTCGGGAGTACTCGCGGAGATTCGCCAGGACCGTCTGACGGTAATCGCGGATCAGGAGCCGGACTGGCTGGATCAGGGGCGCGTCGGAATCAATCTCGCGTTCAACGAAACGACGTATCGCGAAATGGAGCGCGCCGTTCGGCAGACGCTCGAAGACAAAAAGATCGCCTCGCGCCGGGATCGCCTGCTCGCGTATTCGCCCGCGCGCAGTTTGCATTTCGACCAGGCAACGGACGAAGGTGTTTCGAGCCTGCCGGCCGCAGCCTTAAACGCGGCGCAGGCCCGCGCGGTCGCCGGAGTGGCGGCGTTGCAGGCCGGCGATTTCGCGGTCATTCATGGTCCGCCCGGGACCGGCAAAACGACGACAGTGGTGGCGGCGATTCGCACGCTGTTGGAACGCGGAGAGCGCGTGCTGGTGACGGCGCCGACCAACGCGGCGGCGGATCTACTGGCGGAGCGTTTGCTTGCGGCCGATCCGGCGACGTTTGAAAATTCCGGGCGAGCAGCCGATGCGCCGCCCGGGGACTCCGTTCGACCGCGATCCCGGATTAAGCTGCTGCGACTGGGACATCCCGCCCGGGTCAGCGAATCGATTGCGCGCCATACGCTCGAAGGCAGCGTCGACGCGCATCCCGACGCGAAGACGACCCTGCGGTATCGCGCCGAGGCCGAGGAGCTCTATCGCAAGGCTCGCAAATATCGCCGCAATTTCGGGCCGGCCGAGCGCGCCGAACGGGCGGCCATGCTCAAGGAACACGCCGAACTGCGTCGTCTGATTCGCGATATGGAGCGCGGCATCGTAAAACACATCGTAGACGGGGCCGACGTAATCGTAACGACGCTCGTCGGCGCGGCGTCCAATCGTCTGGCCGAACAGGAATTTGACTGCGCGGTGATCGACGAGGCGACCCAGGCGCTCGAACCCGCCGCCTGGATAGCGGCGCTGCGAGCGGAGAAGCTGGTTATGGCCGGCGATCATCGCCAGCTGCCGCCGACTGTAAAAGCCGCGGCTGAATTATCCAACACCTTATTCGAGAAGACGATTACCCGTCATGCCGGAGCGAATTGCGTTTTCTTTCTCGACACCCAGTATCGCATGCGGCCGGAAATCGTCGCCTTTTCGAATCGCGAATTCTACGAAGATCGCCTGCAGACCGACGAGAGCGTGCTGCTCCGGCACCAGGCAGCTGCGAAAGCAGGGGAGGCTCTCGAGGACGAATGGCAGTCCCCGCTGGTCTTTATCGATACGGCCGGCTGCGATTTTCACGAAGAGCTGGATCCGGACAGCGAAAGCTATCGCAATCCCGGCGAAGCGCGTTTACTCGCGACTTTACTCGAAAACCGGGCTGCGGCCTATCGCCGGGCCGGTCGCTCGATCGGCGTCATCGCAACTTACAGGGAACAGGCGAATCACCTGCGAGACGTTCTGGCGGCGCTGCCGGAGAATACACAGCCCACGAGCGCTGCGACTGAAGACGAAACGCCGCTGCCGGGCCTGGAGGTCGACACGGTGGACGCGTTCCAGGGGCGGGAACACGACTGGATCTGCATCAGTCTGGTGAGATCGAATGACGCCGGCGAAACCGGATTTCTGAGCGAGACGCGCCGCCTGAACGTGGCCTTAACTCGCGCCCGGCGACTGCTACTGGTTGTCGGGGACAGCGCGACGCTCGCGAATCATGCCTTCTACGAACGATTTCTCAAATACGCAGAACGCCACGGCGACTATCGCAGCGCCTACGAATTTCTGGAGATCGTATAATCGATCGTTCACTGACTGTGAGGCGGACCCGACCGGGGATCGAAACCGGGGACGCTTACGCGGGCTTCAGCGTCCCTGGAGCGTACCCTGGCCGCGGCGCACCAGGTCGATGGCCGTGCCCAGAATGCGCGTCGCCTCTTGAGGAGCGTGAAATCCCATCGAGTTCTCGGCTTCCACATAGTCGATATAGAACTGCGCCTGGCGCTGAAATTCGAGAGCCTTCTTGAATTCCGGCGAATTCGCACGCGTCGCCTTTGCGCGTTCCAGTTCGCCGATGAATTCGACGAGAGCGTCCATGGCCAGATCGCGCATCTTGTAGGTCTTCTGTTGAATATTCTCGACCCGGGCTTTGAGCTCTTCCGGCGGCACCGCGTGGCAGGTCGTGCAGGATTGTTCGATGCTCAAGAGCGGACTCTGCACGTGATGGCTGCTGTACTTCGCCGCGCCTTCGCGTACATAAGGCATGTGGCAATCGGCGCAGGCGACGCCCGCCCGCGAATGAATGCCCTGACTCCACATTTCGAATTCCGGATGCTGCGCCTTGAGCGCGGCAGCGCCGGTGAGTTTGTGAGTCCAGTCGCGAAAGCCTTTCTCCTGATAGACGCTGTAGATCTCTTCGACTTTGATGCCGTTCGACCAGGGGAAGGTCAGCGTCTTCGTGTCTTTGCCTTCGAAATAGTATTCGACGTGGCACTGGGCGCAAACATACGAACGCATTTCCTGGCGGCTGGCGTCTTCGTTTACGTCGTAGTTCTTTTGTCCCTGGGTGGCTTTATAGGCCGCGATGCCGCGCTCGAAAGCGGGGCGCGTGATTCTGAGGCCCATGTCCTGGGGATTATGACAGTCGATACAGGCCACCGCGTGTTCTGCGTGAGCCGTCGCCTTTTCATAGGGCAGGGCGTTCATCGCCGCGAAACCCGCGTCAGGATCGCCGTCGCCGAGCTTGCGATAAACCAGAAAGGTCGAGGCGTGGCAATTCAGGCAGGCGCCGGCCTGTTGTTTCTTTTTCACGCGATCGGTCTCTCGCTGATCGGTGAGCATAAAGGCGTGGCCGCGTTCTTCGCGAAAGTCAATGGCGAAGGCGTAGCCGGCCCACATCGTTTTCAGCCGCGGATCTTCTTCCAATTTCGAGCGGCTGACCACCGAGCGTGGGTCCGCATCGCTCGGCGTGCGGGGTAATGCTTCGCTGCCCCCGTAGCGCGTACGGGTCTGATCGACGGTTTTCAGGTACGACGAATACTGGTTGGGAAAATTCGCGCCCCAAACGGCCGGATCCGAAACGCTATCGTCGAAGCCGAGCACGCGCTGGTAGGGACTGCGCCCCTCCTGCTGTCGTTCGAAAATATTCGTGAGTAACGACAGCGCAAGTACCGTCACGACTGCTGCGGCCAGGGCGACGGCGATATAACGGCCGCCGGGAAGTTCGCGAATTCGTTGGATCATGGGTCAGTCTTCCTGCTGTTGAATTTTTCAATGATTTCAAAATGAGAAAGGGCCGGGCTGATGCGGCGTCCGGCGCCGTGTCCCGTGCCCGCGTGGCAGTGCGTGCAATTCAGATCGTTCGCATCCGCGTAGAGCGGAGTCGTTTCGTGAAATTGCTTCTGGTGGCAATTCAGGCAGGACTGGTTTGCGATTTCCAGATTGTGGCCGCGGATCTGAATGGGGTCGGCGAAGCGCCCGGTCGTAAAGGCGAAGGAATGCGCCCAGCCGTTTTCCATTTTGCTGAGGTATTTCGCGACGAAACCGGGCGGTGTATGGCAATCGTTGCAGCCCGCCACGTTTTTATGACTGCCGGCGACCCAGCCGTCGTACTGGTCGCGCATGATATGGCAGTTCGCGCAGGCCGCCGGATCGTCCACCAGATAAGAGGCGCCCTTTGCGTATGTGAAGGTGAAGATGCCCGTTCCAAGCGCCACGCCGCCGAGAATGGTCGCGGTAATGATCGCGTTGCGGACCGCGGCGCGATAGCGACCGAGCGGAGAGCTATGTTGCGGTCTGGGCGGATCCGATGACATCGGCGCGGACTATAACATGTGTCCAATGTTTGGCAATGATTTATCTCACCTATTTGGGCGTCCGAAGAATATGCGGTTTGTTTTGCGACTGATCTCAGTTCGGGAGATTCTAAGCTCAGACGCCTGAGGGTCCCGCCTGGCTGCGCGCTATTGGGAGCCGTGGCGCAGGCGCCGGGCGGTCGGACGCTTCGGTTTATCGTTCAACAGCTCGTTCAGCGCCCGGGTAATGTCTTTGAGAATCCTGGTGGCGGTCTGGCGCCCGCCCAGTTCGATCAGCCGCTGTAATTCGCCGGTGAGGTCGGGGTCGGTTAACATTCGCCGGGGGCTGACCGCGGTGTCGACGGGTTCGAAATCCACGAGCGTATTCAAATCGACTTCGTAGAGTTCGCACAACAGAAACAACAGATCCGTATTCGGCCGGCTGTCGGCCGTTTCAATTTTGGTCAGTGTGGTGGAATCGATGCGATAGCCGAAGTGAATAAACAACAGCTCGGCGAGTTTTTGCGCGCTGTAGCCGCGCACCGAAGCGCGCAGATAGCGCAGGCGCGCTCCCATGCGACGTCGGGCGTTCATCGGATCCGCAGACACGCGGCCAGTAGAACTTAAGCTCTGCGGGTCTGCAAGCCGCACGACGCGAATAGAATGCACGAGCCGCGGTTTTTGTTCGAAATGTCGCACGGTTTCCATGAAACACACCTCGATGATGAATGAGTTTCATGGCCCGAATTTGCGCAAGCTTTCCGTCGCTTCGCGCTCGCCTTTCGCCCTTCGATCGAAGTAGTCCGAAAGCAGGACAGGATGAGCGCGATGTTTCATGCGCATCCCACGCTTCAGGGGCAGGGATTGTTGTGTTCTTCGTGCACCGCTTCGATTTTTTTCAGGATCTCTTTGTCCAGTTTCAAATCAATGCTCGCGATATTCGACTTGAGTTGTTCCATCTGCGTCGCGCCGATGATATTGCTCGTTAGAAATTGGCGTTCGTTGACGAAGGCGAGCGCCATTTGCGCGGGATCAAGCCCGTGATCTTTCGCGATTTGTACGTACTTCGCCGTGGCCGCTTCGCCGCGCGGACTGGTGTAGCGACCGAAGCGGGTCCAGCGGGTCATGCGCGCGCCTTCGGGTTTCTGGCCGTTGAGATATTTGCCCGAAAGCGCTCCGAATCCCAGCGGCGAATAGGCGAGCAGGCCGACCTGTTCGCGAATCGCCATCTCGGCCAGGCCGACTTCGAAAGTGCGATTCAGAAGATTGTAGGGATTCTGGATGCTGACCACCCGGGGCAGGCCTTCCGCCGCGGCGTAACGTAAAAACTGCATGACCCCCCACGGAGTTTCGTTCGACAGACCGACGTAACGAATCTTGCCGGATTTGATGGCCGCGGCCAGGGCCGCCAGGGTTTCGCGAATCGGGGTGCCGTCTTTTTCCGGAACGTGCGTATAACCGAGGGTGCCGAAGAAATTCGTAACCCGTTCCGGCCAGTGCAGTTGATAGAGATCGATATAGTCGGTTTGCAGGCGTTGCAGGCTGGTGTCGATGGCGGCGTTGATATGCTCGGCGTTGAATTTAGAACCGCCGCGAATATGCGCCGCGAACTCCATGGGGCCCGCGATCTTGGTGGCCAGAATCACCTTCTCGCGATTCGCGCGCGCTTTGAACCAGGTTCCAATATATTCTTCGGTGCGGCCCTGAGTTTTCGGATTCGGCGGGACGGGATAGAGTTCGGCGGCGTCGAAAAAATTCACGCCCTGAGCCAGCGCATAATCCATCTGTTCGTGGGCTTCGGCTTCGGTGTTCTGTTCGCCCCAGGTCATGGTGCCCAGGCAGATTCGGCTGATATTCAGGTCGGTGGTTCCAAGCGGTGAGTATTCCATAAGTGGCGAATCTGGCCTCCAGGCCCCTACTGACCACCTGTTTTTAAGCGGCCTGCTTCTATGGGGAGGGGCAGGGGGAGGGGCGAGTGTTAATTGTGAGGGAAATCGATTAGTTTTTGATGAATGCCCCCCGGGCGTGCGAAAATATACGTCGTATAAAAAGTTTAGGATTGGAGGCTTTGTGCTGTCAGGAGCGAATTCGGGCGAGGATCTGAAAGCCGTCGTCGAGCGTTATCGTTTGATTTTCGAGCACGCTCCGGACGCCATCGTCATTCTCGATCAGGCATCGGGGAAATTCGTCGAGGCGAACGCCCGGGCCAGCGCCATGTTCGAAATCGAATCGGGAGCGATCCAGGAATTCGGACCGGTGATATTAAGTCCGGAACGGCAGCCCGACGGGCGTCCTTCGATCGAAGCCGCGAGGGACTGGATCGGGCAGGCCCTCGATGCCGGGCCGCTTGTATTCGAATGGATGCATCAGACGACTTCCGGGCGCGTATTTCCGTGCGAAGTCCGTTTGCTGCCGATTCCGGCGGAAGCCGGTCGGGTGTGGCTGCGCGGCAGTATTATCGACATCAGTGAACGCAAGGCCGCCGAACGGCGCATTACGGAAGCGAACGCCGAACTGGAGCGGCGGGTCGCGGAGCGTACGGGTAAATTGCAGCTTGCCATGGGGCAACTGATGCGCAGCGAAAAGCTCGCCGCTCTGGGCGGTCTGGTAGCGGGGCTGGCGCACGAATTGAATACGCCAATCGGGAATATTCTGGGAGCGTCGACGGCCCTGCGCCAGAGACTGCAGGAGTTCATTCTGGAACAGGGTCAGTATCATCATTCCGTCACTTCCGAGTTGAGCGATTTTTTGGCGATGAGCAACGAGGCGGCGGATATACTCGCGCGCAACGCCGAGCGCGCCGGCGATCTGGTGGCGAGTTTTAAGCAGGTCGCCGTCGACCAGACCAGTGAACGGTGGCGGGAATTCAATCTCGGTCAGGTCGTCGAACAGGCGATCGCGACCTTGCGTCCGGTATTGCGCAAGCGGCCGCATGCCGTCGATATCCAGATCCCCGCCACGATCGAAATGGCGGGTTATCCGGGGCCCTTAGAGCAGATTGTGCTGAACTTAACGACAAACGCGCTCGAGCACGCTCTGGATTCGCAAACCGCGGGTACGATCCATATCAGCGCGCGCGAAAACGGCGATAAGGTTCATCTTGTATTTTCCGACGAGGGCGCGGGCATCGCTCCCGAGCATATCGAGCATATTTTCGAGCCGTTTTTTACGACGCGTTTGAGTAAAGGCGGGGCGGGGCTCGGCCTCTATCTGGTCTATCAGTTGAGCACGGGCGTACTCGAAGGCGAAATCGAAGTCCGGAGCGAGCCGGGCGAAGGGGCGACGTTCGAAATCGTATTGCCGCGGCGACTGACGGAGAATTCGCGCGTCGCCGGGAGGGCCGGTTCGTGAATTCGGATTCGATCACTCAAGAACGAGCGGATCAAAACGCGCTTTTGGTTCCGCCCGATGAAATACAGGGGCGCGGTTCGGACGAAGAACCTCGTAGCTGGCTGATTCTGGTGGTGGACGACGACGAAGAAGTGCACACGACGACGCGCTTCATGCTGCGCCAGGAAATGATTCTGGGACGGCGACTGGAGTTGCTGCATGCGCGTTCCGCGGCGGAGGCGATGCGCATTTTACGCGAGGAGCCGCGAGTGGCGGTCGCGTTGATCGACGTGGTGATGGAAAGCGACGACGCCGGTCTGAAGCTCGTCCGCGATATTCGCGGCACGCGGGGACTCGAAAGCGTGCGTTTGATTTTACGCACCGGCCAGCCGGGACTCGCGCCCGAATCGGATATCGTCCGGCAATACGACATCAACGATTTTCGGACCAAGACCGAACTCACCAGCACGCGCCTGGTGACCTCATTGACCGTGGCGATTCGTTCCTGCATTCAGATTCGGAATTTCATTCGGGTGAATCGCGAACTCGAAGATTCGCGCAGGCGTATGGAACAACTGGCGGTCACCGATGGATTGACCGGCCTCGTGAATCGGCGATATTTCGATGAGCAGCTGATCGTCGAGTGGTCCCGCGCGCGTCGTACGCGTTCTTCGCTGGCGCTGATGATGGCCGACGTGGATTTTTTCAAATCGTACAACGATACGTACGGACACCCCGCGGGCGACGAAAGCCTGAAGCGCATCGCCAATTGTTTGCAAGCGGTACTGCATCGCGCGGGGGACGTCGTGGCGCGTTACGGCGGCGAAGAATTCGCGGTGATTCTGCCGGCGACGGATTACCCCGGCGCCTGCGCGCTGGCTCGCCAGATGCGCGCGGCGGTGCGCGCTCTGGAAATTCCGCACAGCGGAAGCGCTGTGGATTCCATTGTGACGATCAGCATCGGCGTGGCCGCGGCGCAACCCGTTCCGCACGACGTCGCGGCGCCGGAGGACGGCGGCGACGATCTCGCCGAGCTTTTGATGTGCGCGGATCACGCGCTCTATCGCGCGAAGGACGCCGGCCGCGATCGGATCGTCATGCACGATCCGGGCTCCGACTCCCAATAGACGCAGCGAGTATGGCTTGACCCGGCCGGTCCGCTCGCCCAGTCTTCCGGAAGTCATGTCTGATCCGCGCGCCCGTCTGCCGCAATACCCCGTTCACGAAATTCTACCAGAGCTGCGCCGCGCCCTTTCGCCGTCGGGCGCCGCAGCGGTTCTGGAGGCGCCGCCTGGAGCCGGTAAGAGTACGCTCGTGCCCCTGGAATTGCTGCGCGATTCCGATATCATCGCTCCCGGGGACCGCATCGTGATGCTGGAACCGCGCCGGCTGGCTGCGCGTTCAGTCGCCACGCGCATGGCGGATCTATTGGGCGAGCAGCCGGGGGCAAGCGTCGGCTATCGGGTACGATTCGAAAGCCGGGTATCCGAACGCACGAGAATCGAAGTTGTGACCGAAGGGATTCTGACGCGACGCATTCAGTCCGATCCAGAGCTCGCGGGGGTTTCGCTCGTGATCTTCGACGAATTTCACGAACGCAATCTGCACGGCGATCTGGCGCTGGCGCTCTGCCTGGAGGCCAGGGTGCTGCGCGAAGATCTGCGAATCCTGGTCATGTCGGCCACGCTCGAAGACACCGCGCCGGCCGTGTCCAAATTGCTCGCACAAAGCGGCGGCGACGCGGCGCCAATCCTGGTGAGCGAAGGCCGCATGCATCCCGTTGAAGTCCGGCATCTGCGCGAACTGGCGATTCCCGACGGTCGGCTGTATCCCGCCGCCATCGCCGAACGCATGCTTCCCGCGATTCTTGAGGCACTGCAGGCGGGCCCTGCGAATCACACGGCTGCAAACGATTCCGACGGGGACCTGTTGGTGTTCTTACCCGGCGCCGGGGAAATTCGAAGGGTGGAGCGGGCGTTACGCGATTCGCGCGATCCAGCCCTCGCGGACTGCGCGATCTATCCATTGTACGGCGATCTCAGTCGTGACGCGCAGACCGCGGCGCTTGCGCCGGACCCGCGCGGCCGCCGTAAGATCATCCTCGCCACGCCCATCGCGGAAACCAGTCTGACCATCGAAGGCGTGCGTCAGGTCGTCGACAGCGGTCTGCGTCGCGCGCCGCGCTACGAAGCCTCGACCGGGCTTTCGCGTCTGCAGCTATTGCGCATTTCGCGCGCGTCGGCGGCCCAGCGCGCGGGGCGAGCGGGACGTCTGGGGCCCGGCCGCGCCTATCGCCTGTGGAGCGAGCACGATCACGATCGACTCGAAGCGCGCACCCGTCCGGAGATTCTGGACGCGGATCTCGCGCCGCTCTTGCTGGAGCTGGCCGCCTGGGGCGTGCCGATTACGCCGCATCGCCCTTTGCCGCTTGCGTTTCTGGACGCTCCGCCCCCGGCCCATCTCTCGCGTGCGGCGACGCTCTTGCATCAATTGGGCGCTCTCGAAGCCACTCCGCAATCTCGAAACGATGAAACTCGTGACGACGCAACTAACGACGACGAAGCCTTGAGCTATCGCATCACCGAAGCCGGCCGGGCGATGGTCCGCCTGCCAGTGCATCCGCGACTGGCGCGTATGTTGCTCATCGCGGCGTCGCCGGAGCCTATAAACGCAAACGCAAACGTGAATCTGTTGTCTGCGCTTTCAGCTAAACTTCAATCTGATCAAACTTATCGCACGGCCGTGGCGGCGGACCTGGCCGCGATTCTATCGGAACGCGACCCGCTCGCCGCGGCATCAGGAAACCGCCGGCTATCGATCGTCGCGCGCCTGGAGGGTCTGCTTGCATATCGGAGCCCCGGCGGTGGGTCGCATTCAGGTGACGCGCAGATCTATCGCGCGATCGATCAAACGGCGCGCCAGCTGCGCAAGTTAATACATGCGCGCGAAAATCGCAGTGAGTCCGCCGCCGCAAGCGCGGATTCGGAGCGGGGTCGCCGCAGCGCTTCGTATGCCATGCCCGGGCCCTTCGATCCGGGAGCGCTGCTGGCGGTTGCCTATCCCGATCGCATCGCGCTCGCACGATCCACTCAGCCGGCGTCCGGCCGTTATCGCCTGTCGTCCGGCGGTGGCGCGGTATTGTCGGTTCGCAATGACGCCGCAAATCCAGGCAGTCGAGCGGGATCGCCCGCATATGCGCCGGTCCCGGCGGAAGCGGAAGAGATTCCGGAAGCGCTGGTGGTCCTGGATCTCGCGCCGCCGGACAGTCGCGGCTCTGGCTCCGCTAAGAAACAAGCGCCCGGGGAAAGCACGATTCGCCTGCAGGCTCCGCTGGCACCGGAGTCGATTGAAACGATTTTCGCCGATCAACTTATACGCGAACGCACTGTCGTCTGGGATGCGAGCGCCGCGCGAGTCCAGAGCCGCGAAGAGCTGCGCTTCGGCTCGCTCGTGCTTGCCACGCGGCCTTTCACTGAAACGGAGGATCCCGCGGGAGATCCGAAGCAATCGACCGGTGTTTCCGCGAAAGACGGGCTTGCCGATTACGCGACGCAGTTACGCGCAGCCTTTCTTGACGGTCTGCGCGAAATTATGAAGCGGGGCGGCACGGCGGCGCTGGCGGCCAATGACACGGATCGCGAAAGCTTCGAGCGACTGCGGGCGCGCCTTCTATTTTTAAGAGACCGCACGGAAATCTTGCCCGAATCGATACCGGGTCTGGCGGGCGACGCGGGTCTGCCGGATTTTTCTGAGGAGTCTCTGGTCGCGCATCCCGAAGACTGGCTCGGCGATTTTATCGTAGGACATCAAAGCTTTTCGTCGTTTCGCAAGGGCTTTCGTCTGATGGACGCGGTACATGCGCGTCTGCCGTACGCGACGATGACCTGGCTCGACGAAGCGGCGCCGACCCATATCGAAGTGCCGAGCGGTTCCCGCATTCGCCTGGAATACGGCGAAGGCGAATGCGTTCTGGCCGTAAAGCTGCAGGAGCTGTTCGGACTGCGTAAAACTCCGCGGGTGGCCCTGGGGCGCGAAAGCGTCACGCTGCATTTGCTTTCACCGGCCCGCCGTCCGATCCAGGTGACGCGCGATCTCGCGGGTTTCTGGGAGCGGACGTACGGGGACGTGAAAAAAGAACTCAAAGGCCGCTATCCCAAACACCCGTGGCCGGACGATCCTTTCGATCCGATTGAGGCGGTGGCGACCCGCCATACAAAAAAGCGCCGAAGCTAAATACTTCGTGACTTTTTCGGCGGCGACTGGTGGAGTCGCGTATGCTCGTCGAGATCGTAACTGCTAATATCGAAACCATCCTTTATGTCACCGGCGGCCTGACGGCCGCAGTCGCCGCCTGGGCCGTCGCGCCAGCCGCCGTACTCCGGACTCTTGCCGGTGTGCAGCCCGGCGATCACGTTGGAATATTTTTTGCCCGTCACTGGGCGATCGTCGTCGGCATTACCGGCTGCCTGTTAATCGCCGCTGCGACAGATGTCGATCTGCGGGAGGCGGTGCTATTGGCCGCATCCGTCAGCAAGGGCGCTTTTGTGTTGATGATCCTGGCGAATCTGGGGAACGGTCTCGGTAAAGGTTTGATCCCGGCGCTGCTCTTCGACGCCCTGTGCGTGGCGATGTATCTAATCTATCTGGCAAGCGTCTGAACCGGAACGCGTGAACGGCGGAGTTTCCGCCAAAGGAATGCATGTGATTCAAAAACTTTTGCGAAACAACAAAGGAGTCCCGGTCGGTGACGATTGGCGCGATACTCGTCGGTGGAATGGCCGGATCGCCCGCGGAGGCGCTGGAAGAATTGTGAGTGCAGCGCTGCTGGCGATGCTGCTCGCGGTGCTTCCGGCCTGCGATTCTCAGAAGAGCGACGATCTGCCGAACGCGATCGAATGTTATATTCTTTCGTTGTGTTTCCAGGAGAATACGCGCTTCGGGATGGTCGGCGATAGCTGGACCGATTTCGGTTTCGGCGTTCAGATCCAGCGCGATGTGCGTGACTGGCTCGTCGCTTCGCACGGCTATCGCATGACCGAAGTCGTGCTTGCCGGCCAGACTCTCGAAGCCGATTTGAATCGCGCGCGCGGTTTTCAGCGAGTCATCGAACGCGCCGGCCCTGAACTGAAATATATGCTGATCAGCCTGGGCGGCAACGATCTACTGGATAATATCAACGAGTACGGCAGCGCCGCGGATCCGAACACGGTCCTGACCGCGCGTCTCGACACCTACGAAGCGAATCTCAGATCGATGATCGCGCAGGGCGATTTTCTGAAGATTCAAATGTACGGCGGCGCGCCGCTGACCTGGGTCCTACACGGATACGATTACGCGAATCCGGAGCGGGTCACCGGCTGCAATATCACGACCGGCGGATTCAGCGCGACCCAGAAAGAGCAGCTCTTTCAAACGAATCTCGATCAGTTCAATATTCGCCAGCAGGCCATCGCCGCGAGCATGAGCAATGTCGTGCACATCGATCTGCGTGCGACCCTGGGCGGTCCGCCGACGTCTGCGAGCGGCCTCAAGATCGACTGCATTCACCCCAACGATCCCGGCTTTGAAATTATCGCCACCCGCTACGCCGCCGGTCTGCAACTGCTTACTCCGGAGCGATGATCGAGATGTCCGTCCGCGAGCCCCAACGTAACACCATGCAATCATTCAAAAAAATTCAAAATACTTCAGGCGCGCTTATCGTGGCGAGCCTGGTCTGCGCCGCGCTGCTTTCGCCGGCCGCTCTTTCTGCGAATCCCAAAGCGGAGCCCGAGTTTTTATTCATAAAAAACGCGGCGCCTCGCAGTCGCGCGTCGTTGCAGTTTACGAACGACGAACTCACGCAGCACAAACTCTTTGAGCGTCAGCAGACCCTTTCGCTGTACGGCGAATTCGCGTTCACCGATTGGATTTCGCTGCACGCCAATCTGCCGGTGACCCGGCGGTGGCTGACCGACACCGAGCGCCGAACCCGTTTCGACAATATGCGAGTGGGAACGAAATTCGGCTTTCGCTTCGACTGGCTGATGCCGTACTTCGGCCTGGCGGTGGATCTGCCGACCGGCCGCGAAGAAGAGGGCATCGGTTCGAAAGAGCTGGGCAATATCGAACCGTACGCCGGACTGCGAATCGGTTCCGGCTGGTTTTTCTGGCAGCTCGGCGCGCGTTATAACAGCCAGTCGAACCGCGAATTTCGCGAAGCCGATTTGCAGGAGTTTCGTCGCTTTTATCTACTCGAAACGGCAATTGCGCTTTCGTTCCAGTACGTCGACTTGCTCGTCGAGTATCAGTACAAACGACTGCTCGAAGAAAAAGAAATTCCAGGGCTTTCGACTTCGGTGATCGGACCCGGCGTGAATATCAAACCCACCCCGAATTTCGTAGTCGGCCTGGGTGTGACCTACGCTCTTTCGACCGAGCGCGAGTATGATTATGGTTATCAGGTGCGGCTGACGTATTTGTTTTAGTGCAGCCGTGCGGCTGGTGGACGCTGTGATTCGCGGACATGCACGGTATCCATGAGCGGGCTTTTTATGCTACGGCCCGCCCAGTAGGGCATTCGCCCTGCAAGGGATGCGGGATGTAGTTTTGCAATGGCTGCGGGCGTCGGCCCGGACGCCGATCGCCGTGTAAGTATTTTGCGGATTTCAGCTAATCCGCGAAACTCTTTTATCGATTCGCGGAAAAACCGGGCTGCATTCCTCGCAGCTGACTGAATCACGTTGACCCATTTCTGATTGGGAGGCCTGGTATCGACTGGTGAACCGCGTCCGGCTAATCCTGCGAGTGGTGGCAGAACGCTGTTCGCCGGGAGGATGACCTGATGAGAATATCGGCGAAGACTGTTGCGAAGCGCGCTTCCGCGGGCCGTACATCGACTGCGAAATCCGCTGCTGTTCGCGTGCAGGCGAAACTCCGCGTCAGCCAGGCCGCCGATCCGCAGGAACAGGAAGCCGACCGCATGGCTGAGGCCGTTGCCGGCGCCGGAGACGTGACCGCAACGGCGGGGGACGAGTCCCGGAGCGGCGCCGCATCGCGGGGCGGAATGATGGGCCGGGGTATCATTTCGCGTAAGTCGAACCTGGCCGCGTCTGGACCCTCCTCCGCTTCGACGGAAATCTCCGGAACCGCCGCCAATCGAGTTCAAAATCTGCGGGGCGGTTCGGCTCTGCCCCAAAAAGAGCGTTCGTTTTTCGAATCCCGCATGGGCGGCGATTTCGGCAATGTTCGCATCCACCAGGGCGCGGACGCAGGCGAAGCGGCGAACAGCATCAACGCCCGCGCCTTTACCCGGGGCAACGACATCGCCTTCGCGCCCGGCGAGTATCGACCGGAATCGATTGAAGGCCGTAGATTGCTCGCGCATGAACTTACGCATGTTATGCAGCAAAGCGGTTTCTTAACTGCGGGAAGCGGTTCTTTAACCGCGCGAAGTGGAGGGCGCGATGCGGGTTTGGTTCAGCGGGAGCCGAAGAAAAAGAAACCCGGGCCGGGTCCCCGTGATATTACGCCGGCCGAACGTTTTATCGCGGAAAAGATCGATCTGATTCTGGCCGGCAATTTTGCCAAGGCCACGCAAACCGCAAGCGTCATTTTGAATAATCTGGCCAGCGTAACTTTTGCAAAAAACAACGTAGCGATTCTATGGCAGATTCATAATATTATCAAGCCCGGATCCAACGTGACCAGAGTTGACGCGTGGCGCGCTCTTTTCGCCAGCAATCTCGCTCCTCTGCTCGGCAAGGGCGATCCCGCCCGGGTTACGGTGTTTAAGCTGGGAAAGGAGCTGCACAATTATTGGAGCCCGGCTAAATTCGGATTACGGCCCTTCGGCTGGATGTATTATTCCGCTATTCTCGACGGCGTCAGCAAACTAGGTCAGCTCGCCGGCATTGCGGATATCTTACTGAGTTCGCTGAATATCATGCGCCAGACTCGAACTGTCGACGACAGTGTCCGAATGTCGGCCGCGTCGATGGCGCTTGCCGCGTCGCACACCTGGCATGCGGGCAATGTCTTGCTCCGGAGAAAAGCCGGCGATATAAAACTGACTCAGAGTCAAACAGTCGCGATTCTCAAGCTGGCGTTTGCTAAAGTGCCCAAAGCCAATAGCCTGGAAGTCGCCATGATCAAATCGATTGGCGAAGTGATCGGTCATCAACACGCCGGTGCCTTCGGGCGTCCTGCGGTTCAGTTCGCCGCCTCCAATGTTCTTACGGCGCAGAATCAACTGAAAATTGGCCGGGCTCGGTTTAAGTCCGGCGAAGCCGCGACTGCAAGTATTGCGAATAGTCTGGTAGGAATCGCCGGGAACGGCGCGCTCTTGAAACCGAAATCGCACGCGCAGCTCGCTGCCGGTCTCTTATTGACCGCGCTGAGTCAGAGCCTTGTGACGGTCAAAGATAAAACCATTATTGCCCATATCGCTCATCTGTTTACGGAACTTATCGGAGCGTTCAACAAAAACGTCCTCGCCGGCGGCGACCCGTTGGGGACATTCATCAATGATTCGATCAATAACAAAATGAGTTCGATAGCAATACTCAAGGACTGATCCGCTACGAAGCACGTCCAGGCGACCGTGTAAGTATCTTGCGGGTTTCAGTTAAACCGCGAAACTCTTTTATCAATTCACCAAAAAACCCGGGTTGATTCGGCCGGAGCCGTTCGAATGCCGTTGACCCATTCGCAATTTTGCCCTGGACTCGGAGGCTGGCGGTCCACGCCCGGCTGTGCAAGCCGGAACGCGACCCATCCGGCATCCGATGAAAACCTCCGCTCAACCCACGGCGCAGCAGTCCAGCTCGACCCCCACGATGTCGTTTAAGCCGACCGCGTCGGTTTCGAACGAAGCCGAACACGAGTACGCCGGCGGCCAGGCTGATCGCGAGAATCCCGAACAGGAACGCGAATCGCAGAACGGCGCGGCCGCTCAGGCTCTGGCCGCGAACGGAGCAGGCGACGGAGATAATGGCGGCGGCGGAGCAGACGGAGCTGGCAGTGATTCGAGTGCAGGCGGCGCGGCTGGAGCCGGCGGCACCGGCAATGGAGCCGGCGACGACGGCAACGGCACCCAGGGACTGCAATTCGGCCTCGGGGGCTATAGCCTCTCCGGTCCTCCGATCCAGGCGAAGCTACGGGTCAGCCAGAGCGATGATCCGCAGGAACGCGAAGCTGATCAGGTCGCGAACGCGATCGTATCGGGCGGTCCGGTCGCGAAGCCCGGCCAGGCACAGCCGGCGATCACTCCGCGCCCCGGAGCCGGTCAGGTATTGCGACGCGCGGCCGGCCCCGCCGCGATTGCAAAGAGCGGCGGCGAAGTCGGCGGCGCGAGCGAAGCGCGCATTCGTGGTCTATCCGGCGGCGGTTCACCCCTTCCCGAAACAGAACGTTCGTTCTTTGAGTCGAAGATGGGCCACGACTTCGGCGGCGTGCGCGTGCACAATGGAGCCGAAGCCGCCTCGGCGACCAGCAGCATCAACGCCCGGGCTTTCACTCGCGGGAACGATATCGCTTTCGCGCCCGGTCAGTATCAGCCGGAGTCGATCGAAGGCCGTAAGTTGCTCGCGCATGAACTTACACATGTTGTGCAGCAGGGCGGTGCGGGGGCTGCGAGTAGTGCTGGACAGGCGAATGTGAACGGTGGCGCGAGCACGATTTCGCGAAAGGTGGACGGCGATGTTGTGCAGCGTGAGCCGGATGGGGATGATGCGGCTGGCGATAACGCGACGGGGGATTCGGATTCGCAGGCGGGGGATGGCGCGGTCGGTGCAAATCACGAATTATTAGTGGAACAACTGTCCGCATTGATCCAGGCGCACGGCGAGCAGAGTACGGAAGTGCGCAGCTTTCTGAGCGAGCTCGATCCGGAGACTGCGAAAACAATTCAAAAAGCGGCGACGGAACGAGCCGCGCAGGGCGGCGTCGATGCGCAATCAGTCGGGCCGGACGCACTTGATGCAAGCGCGCCGCCTTCGGATCAGGCGACTCAGGCCGAACCGGGATCCTCGAATCTTACGAGCGCTGCTTCCAGGAAAACGACTCCCGATAAAATTAAGCCCGCGCAGGCCGGCTTTTCTTTCGATGAAGATAAGCGCGCGAAAGGTTTCGGAAAACCGCGTCGGAGTACAGCTTCGGGAGCTGTGGCCAGCGCAATCGGCGCAGCGGTTGGGAGTGCACGGGCCGGCTTCGGCGGATTGGCCACGGCGGCAAAGGCCGGACTGAAGAAACGAGCCGCTGCCGATGCGGGCAAAAAAACGCAGCCCGCGAAAGCAAACACGCCGGCTAAACCGGCAAAAGATCAGGACACCGGGCAGAAGCTCCGAACAGATGCACCGGACACGCAGGAACTTGATGCAGGCAACGATCCGACTGCCGCGCGTCGGGCTCCGGGAGATGCGGGGCCGCCGCCGGCGGACGGAGCGGCGGGCGGCAATGACGGCGCTCCGCCGGCGGTGCCCGGGGCCAATGCAGGGGCAGGCGCAGGTGCTGGTGCCCCGGCGGGAGCGGGCGGCGCAGGCGGCGGTCAGGAAACGCCGGCTGCTTCAAATGTACCGCAGATCGAAGCGGCATCACCAGGACAGGTCATTGAAGGCCTGGCGGCAGTGCCGCCTGTGCAGGCCGCAGCAGCTCAATCGGCAGCACGGGCTGCAGCGGAGCGGACCCTTAACGAACAAACAAAGAAAGAGCAAACGGACCTGCCGGAGATGCCGGCGCCGACCGGAATGGCCGGAGGCAGTCAGCCGACATCTACGAAAGTTGATCTTACACGCAGCAACGCGCCGGCATCGTTTCGCGGGAAAAAGGCCGGCGGGGCTGTGCCGCCGGTTCGCACGACGCGCATTCCCGAAGACGGTCGCAATGTCCCGGTAAATCCGGGCGCTGCTCCGGGCGTTCCACTTACCGGAGCCGCCGACCCTTCGCAGGTCGACGCGTTCGCCGCAGACGCCAAATCCCGCGTTGGCCGCGCCAAACAGAAGGAGCAGGCGAAAACGGAAACGGATTTCGGCGAAGATCGAATTCAGCCACGCGAAGACGATTCCATACTGAAAGCGAATACGGAGCTTTCGTCGCCGGCATCGCCGGGCGGCAAGAACCTGTCGGCATCCAGCGTTCGCGCGGATACTGTCGGGCCCCTGAATCAGTCGATGGGCCCGGAATATCGTAAGAAAGTCGCTCAGGAACGTAAAAAAGAAAGCGCCGCAGACGCCCAGCTCAAACGCAAAAAAGAGCAGGCTTCCCGCGAGCGCGAAACGAAGATTTCAGGGTTAGAGCAAGAAACTCGGTCCCGGCAGAGCGCGGAACAGAAGAAAGCGCAAAGCGAAGTCGCCCGTCACCGCACCCAGTGGCGGAAAGAAATCGATCAGGCCGACAGCCAGTACCGGCGCGAAGCGAATCAGGCCACGGCGGGGCAGCGACGTCAGATCGCCGCGAAAAAAGCCGCCGGGGATCGCGAAACCGCACGGATCTACGCCGACGCTTCGAAACAGGCGACCGAGAAGAAAAAGGATGCTACAAAAGAGGTCGCTGCAAAGCAAAAGGCGGGTCAGAACAAAGGTTTCGTCGCCGGACTGGCGGACGCCGCGCGTTCCGTCGTCAATGCGCTGCGGACGGCCGTTAACTTCATCTTCGATAATCTGCGCAAAGCGGTTAAGTTTATATTCGAGAAAGCCAAACAGCTCGCCGTCGCGGCAATCGAAAAGGTACGCCGCGATATCGTCGGTCTGATCTCGCTCTTCGGCGAAGCGTTGAAGGCGATCGTGAACAAGGTCTTCGCCGCCTTCCCGGGGATTGCGAAGCGTTTCAACGCGCTGATCGACGGGGCCGTAAGCGCCGCGACGACGGCCGTCAACGCGCTCGCGGAAGGCCTCAAGAAAGCTGTGTCGTTCGTCCTGGATGCGTACGCGAAGATCATTGATACGATTCTCGCCGCTTATCAGGCGGTGTACAATCTGATTCTGGATGCTGTCGATAAGATCATTGAGATCGTTGCAGACATTCTGATTCGCATCGGGTACTTGATCGAAGCGGCGGGTAAGATGCCGGATTTCTTCTTTGGCGGATTGACCGAAGCGGTGCTTGGTCAGGATCTGACGGAGCCGCTGCCCTTCGAGCGAACGGGACCGGCTCCGAGGCAGAACGTACCTGCGGGTAACACGCCGAATGATCCGGGCCTATCCCCGAAAAGCGAAGTGCAGCAGTTCGCGCAAAAGGGTACCTACTCGGATTCGGACTTCGCCGTCGAGCCCGTGCAGACTATTCAATTGCATCCGGAGTTGCAGCAGACTCTGGCAGGCTTACCGGACGGTCAGACGATTGAATTCGGACAATCCGACGATCCTTCCCGGACGATTCCCGGCTTGATCGCAGAGCAGGGCGGCCAGGCACCAGGGGCTGCCGGCGACGCACTAAGTCCGGCGGGCGACCAGGTTCCGGCCGCAAACAATGCGAATGCCCAGGCGCCGACTTCGAAAACAACGGGAGAACCGGCTGCGAAATCCGGAGACTCCTGCGAGCAGTTTCTCGAAGACAGCCTCAATCAAAAAGAAGACACTCAGGGCAAACAAAAAGAAACCAGCAAGGCCTCAGCCGCGCAAATTCCGGAGCATCTCAAACCGGACTGCAGACTGACCCCGGGCCAGCGCGCGTCTTTTCTTGCGAAGCAGTTGCTGAACGCGGCGCGGGACTGGCTTGCGAAGAACTGGCCGTTCCTGCTGGCCGGAGTTGTCGCCGGTATCGCCGCCTTTATTGGACTTAACATACTGACCGGCGGCGCGATCAGCGCGGCATTGCCGCCGCTCTTGAAGATTATGGCGGCGTTTTTTCTCGGGGCGGCGCTCGTACGCATCGGCCGCAACCTGGGCGGCTATCTATCGGAAGGCTGGGTCGGTAATATCGTGGCTTCTGCTAAATTCCTCGCGAAGGCGCTGGCTGAAGGTTTGTTTGAATTGCTGTCGGCGCTGCTCTTCAACGCCGGTCGCGTCACGAAAATTCTCAAGAGCGGCGTGCGCGGCGGCGTAAAGGGCGTCGCCCGCGCATCGATTCGCGCCGCCCGGAATTCCGTGCGCGCGACGGGGATCCAATTGCTTCGCTCAGGGCGTCGATTGAGAGGTTCGCCGCTCATCCGTTCCGGGCGAGCTGTCTTTCAGGGATTGGGACGCAATGCACTGCGTGGCGTTCGTTCGATGCGTGCGCTGGGGCGTCGCCTGCAGCGCAGGTTTCGCCTCCGGAAGTTTCGAATTCGGATGGAAGGTATTCGATTTTGGATTGAAGGGTTTATCAATCCGTGGGTGTTGCTCGCTACTGGACGGGTTAGATTTGTTGAAGCCGATAAGATTGCGAGACGCCGTGGAAGAAAGGGGCATTTGACTGTCGGCGAAAGAGTCAGAGTTGGGGGAAACGACGGGATTGTCGTGGGCGATCTGCCGGCGGGTGTAGGCAAAGTCGCTGATCGTGCTCGAATCAAGGCGCGATTGAATGCTTTGAATAAAGCGACAAAGCCTCTGAACCAAAGAGAGCGATTTCAACGGATCTTTAATCGATTGAATAAACAGGGAGAAATAAAAACTCGGAAAGAATTGATCAGCAATGACAGCGTTAAGATCCCGGAAGGAGCCAGCGCCGACGAAGTCGTGCGAATGCTTAAGTTGGACGAGTCCCGGACCGCATTCAAACCTTACGAAGGAATGTTACAGTCCGTTTTTGGCAAAAGCAAATCGGACAAATTGATACGGGAATTCGTCGAGGACCTGGCCAGGAAGAACAAGCTTGCAGGAAAGGATTTCGGCGAAATGCGCAGGAGTCTCAAGGCCGATCTTGATGCGAAGGTGCTCGATGATTTGTTTAAGAAACATCCAGCTCAAGCAGATAACCACCGTGAGTTCCTGGAAATATTGAAGAAGCTTGATAAGGGTCCGGGAGATAAGGGACGTTTCGCAGAGTCCTGGTACGCCCGATTGAAGGAGACTACGCGAGGGCCAGCCAGAAGGGCGTTTGCGATATCGAAAGCAGACTATCCGTTTCTCAAGACCCGGACCCGCAGGATCATAGACCGAATTCAGGATTCCACTATACAGGATTTAAAGGCTGTTGCTGGCAAAGTGGACGAAGTTCAGTTAGACGATTATTTAGCAATGTTGGGAAAAAGACTCAAAGGGACTAATATTACGGTCCAGAAAGTCAAGTATACATTTCTGGATCCCAAAGGTGCTCGCCCGAACAAGGCCCTGATGTTGAAAAAGCTCAAGAAGTTTCCGAAGCAGATTGAGTTTGAGATTTTCGATACGAAAGGGCGCCGTCATCTGGTTGACTCTGTCGCTAAGCTTGAGAGGCTCCTTCCTTGAATACTATGACGGCGGATCTATTCTTCAGTGTTTCCGGAAATCAGCTTCCGTTGATAATTAAATCCGGTTTGTTCCCTTCGAGCGCGCCGACGGAATTGACGATCGATTCGAAGAATGTGCCGGTTAGCGAAGACTGGCTTAAATCTGTGGAATCCAGTCAGGGTGGGCAGGCGGATATCGAGTGGGGTCCCGATCATTTCGTTGCCTATTTTGATTCGACTGATGTGACCAGGATTCGCTCGGCTGGCTTTCATTTCTCGCCCAGCATATTCCTGGAGCTGTTGTCTTCAATGACATTCGAGATTGGCGCGACTGCAGCTCTGCGAGACGCGTGGAATGAGGAACCACCATGGGGCGACTATCTAGCCGAAGGCTTTGCAGATATGCACGTACCGCACGGTTGGGGATGCTTTTTTCAGGGGAGCGGGCATGACCGACTGGTTTCCCGAAGATGGCTGGATTATGGCCCCTGGCTTTGCATGCGCGCTCCGCGAGATACGACCCTTGTGATTTTCTATGATCCGAATGCTGATGGGCCTGAAGCGTACGAGCAGGCCCGGGTCGGACATTCCAGGATGGGCATCAGCGATTCCGGCGGATTTTTGCAGACGGATTATTATCCGCGCACGGATCTGTCCGGCATCTATGATGCTGAGGAGAAAACGCTTCGGCGGATCGTCCACGATCGAAGTATTGGTGAGGTGGAATTGCTCGATGTCTGCGCGTTACGCCTGGAAAAACGTTCAGACAACGCGGAGCCAATTGAAAATATAGCCTACGTTTTTACGACCGAAGAGCACGCGCGTAAGCATTTGCATGAACTCTGGCTCAGGGAGATTCAGTGCTGGGCATTTATCGACGGAGAAGAGATCCGCCTCGATGAAGACTATACCCCGCCTCCGCCCGACAAACCACAGTGGGTAAAAGATCTTGAAGCTCGCGAATCAACGTAAGCCTCCCACCCCCGTCCGGGCCGAAGCCAGCGCGCGACCCGCCGCGCAAACTCACCGCATCTCCCGACAGCCGTAGCCAAATGATCCCCTTCAAAATCCGGTTGCGTTACATACGCGCGGCGGTTTCCCCCAACACCCCATCACCAATATCATCATTTTTCTCCTCGACAATCCCTCCCAATCCCGCAAACTCCGCCCCGGAGCAGGGCGCCGCTACAATCAGTGAATCGCCCGTAAATCTTTACATACCTGAAACTACGCCCGTCCGAGTCCGCTGACACGCCCTGAGACTCGCCATCCCGGAGGAACACATGGCCGCCGCCGCGAAAATGAATCCGCACTCAAAGAAAACGAAAATCGTTAACTTCTTCTCAGAAATCTTTATCTGGATGCTCTTATCCACAATCACCGAGGTGTGGGTGACGGCGACGGTCGAGCGCATTTCGCTCGGGGACAAGTACATCATGGCCTCGGTGCCCTTCTGGTCGCTGCAGGGGCACACGACCATGTGGCAGTGGACGGTGGGGCTGGGCATGACCGTCGGCCTGCGCATCTGGTTCAAGTGGCTCGACAGAATGGAAGTCGAGCACAAGATCTTCGACAATATCTGGTTCACCGCGTTTCTGGTGATGATCGTCATCTTCATTGTCGAGTTTATCTCCGGCTGCTTCTTTAATCTCTATCTGGGTTGGGACCTCTGGAACTACGACCAGTACGTATGGAACGGCATCCCGCTCAATCTCTGGGGTCAGATCACGATCGTGTATGCGCCCTTCTGGTATCTGGCGGGGCTCTTCGTGAAGCCGGTGTATATGTCGGTGCACGCGCTGGCGCCGTATGTGGGTCGTTCGATCGAAAAGATGGTAGGGTCGATTCCTGAGGAATTTGAAGATTGAGCGATCGCATTAAAACCGAAATCACAACGACGACCGATCTGGTCCTGCCGAACGGTAAGCTGAATCCGGCGGCCATCGGCTGGTCGAAGACGCCGCAGCACAATTGCAACGTGACCGGCCGCTGGCCGCGCAAGAAACGCTGGGACTACTGGTGCGTGACCGGACCGGATTTTCTGTTTTCGGTGACCATCGCCGACGTCGATTACGCGCTCTCGGGTTTCGTGTATTTCCTCGAATACTCTTCGCAGAAATTCATCGAACACACGGTCGTCATTCCGCTGCCGAAGAAATTTTCAATGCCGCAGTCGCCGGGCGGGTCGCTCCGGCTTTCGCACAAAGAGCTGGAGCTGGAGTTCGCGACCGACGCTCGCAGCGGCGAAATTGTCTTGCGCGCGCGGTCGGATAATTTTGGCGGGCGGCGTCTGGACGCGGAGATTCAGATTCGGCCTGCAAAAGACCAGGAGTCGCTGAACGTTGTAATCCCCTGGAGCCACCGCAAATATCAGTTCACCTCGAAGCAGCCCGGCCTGCCGGCGACCGGTCGCGTCGCCATCGATCAGGAAGTGTACGAATTTCCGAAGGGCGCGAGCTTCGCCTGTCTGGATTACGGCCGTGGGGTCTGGCCGTTTTCTTCGGTCTGGAACTGGGCTTCGTTTTCAGTGAAGAACGGTCGCGACCTGATCGCCGTGAATCTGGGCGGAAAGTGGACCGACGGCACGGGCATCAACGAAAACGCGGTATTCTTGAACGGCAAAGTGTTCAAAGTATTCGACGATCTGATCTTCGACTATGATCCGGCGAATTTCATGCAGCCCTGGCGGATTCATGCGCCCGATCCCGAGGAGCTGGATCTGCGATTCACGCCGTTCTTCGAGCGCAAAGCTGAGACGAATCTGCTGCTGATTTTTACGCGCGTGAACCAGATGATCGGCCGCTTCGAGGGTTCATTTCGAGCGGGTAGCAAGAGCGTGAAGATTTCCGACAAAACCCGGGCGATCGGCTGGGCCGAAGAGCACGAAGCCCGCTGGTAAACTGAATTTTTTCGAAGATTTGTTGACCGATCGTGAGGAAATCCGGCGGCGTCTCGGCGCGCGGTCGGGCTTCGTAAAATTATTCGCGGATCGTGTTTATTTGTTCGTCTGATTCGAAAGAACCGACGCAAATGGTTCCGGTCGCGCGCCGCTGACCTGATTCGCGGCGCCGGCAGAGATACAAGAATATCTATTCCGGAATATTCCTAAATGCGATTCCCGCGTAAGCTAATTTCAGTCACGATTATCTTATTCGCCGCTTTTCTGTCTGGCGGCTCCGGCGGTCTGTCCGCCCAGCCGGCGACGTACCTGGTTCCGCTCGAAGGCGAGTGGCGTATGATGCGCGGTGACGATGCGGGCTTTGCCCGTCCTGATTTCGACGATCAGGCCTGGCCGACCGTCATTCTGCCGCGTAAGCTGCTCCTGCCCGCGGATACGGCTGAAATGTTCGCGAATAGCGACGCCGCGAAATTCGCCGAAGACGTAAAGGGCTACGCCTGGTTTCGTAAGTCTTTCGAGCTTGCGGACGTCCCTTCGGATGTCGCGATCTCGATTCAGATCGGCGAAGTGCAAAACGCGGACCGGGTCTATCTGAACGGCAAGCTGGTCGGGGAGGGCGGCCGCTTTCCGCCGGAATTCCGATCGGGCTGGTCGCGCTTTCGCAGCTATCGGGTGCCGCCGGACTATCTACAGGCCGGCGAGAACGTCGTGGCGATTCAGATGTACTTCGACTCGGAGGCCTGGATCAACGGTCCGATCAATCTTGTCGACGCGGGCACCGCCGGCTGGAATTCGATGGTCAACGATTTCTTCTTGAACCACGGCTTAGAAGCGATGTCCTTTCTCTTGATCGCGATCGGCATCTTCTTCCTGTTCTTTTACGTGCAGCGCAATCAGGAGATCGAATATCTCTATTTCGCGCTGTCGTCATTCGCCGTGGCGATTACGATCTCGCTGCAGTACTTCGAAAACAAATACCCAGAAGTGCCGCTCTCTTCGAATACGATTCTCAAGATCACCCAGTCGGCGCTGCTGTATTTTCCGTCGCTGCTTTCGCTGTTCTATAAATACTACAGCGACGGCGCAGTCACTCGTCGCCGGCTCTTGATTTCGCTGCTACTGCCGCTTTCTGGCGTGATTCTGATGGCGAGCGCCTCCGAACGCAGCGACATTCTGCTGTATCGCAATTTGTATCTCGTCACGATTCCGATCTTCATCATCGATTTGATCGTGCAGTCGGTGCGTCAGATCATGAAGGGCAACAAAAAGGGTACGCTGATCATTATCGGTCTGCTCCCGTGCGTACTGCTCGGCGTGCACGACGTTCTGGCTTTCGCGGTGAGGGCCATCGATTCGAGCATCGCCCTCTTTATCTACGGCATCCCGATCTTCTTGCTGATTATCGCGGGTCAGCTTTCGCGGCGTTTCGTGCAGAGTTTGACCGAATCCGAAGAGTTGAACGTGACGCTGCGCGATATGATGGACAGTTTCGCGCGCTTCGTGCCGTTGCAGTTTATCCGGCACTTAAATAAAGAGCAGATCACCGACGTCGCTCTCGGCGACGCCATGTTGAACAACATGACGATCCTGTTCACCGATATTCGCGATTTCTCGCAATTGTCGGAAGGCATGAGCCCCGAAGAGAACTTTAAGTTTCTGAACTCGTTCATGCGGCGCATGGAACCGTCGATCAAAGTCAATAACGGCTTCGTCGACAAATTCATCGGCGACGCGATCATGGCCCTCTTCTCCGAAACCGCCGAACAGGCCGTGCGCGCGGCGATCCAGATGCGCAACGAACTGGTCGCGCTGAACGCGCACCGCTCGGAGCAGGGATACCAGAGCATCGACTTCGGCATCGGCGTAAATTCGGGCGAGGTAATGCTCGGCACCGTCGGTTCTTCGAACCGGATGGATACGACCGTGATCGGCAACACCGTGAATCTCGCGTCGCGTCTGGAAGGCCTGACGAAAGTCTACAAGATGCCGATTATTCTTTCGCATTATGTTTACCAGAAGCTGACCGACCCCAGCGAGTTTCATATTCGCGAAGTCGATCTCGTGCGGGTGAAGGGCATCGAAGAACCCGTCTATATCTATGAAGTATTCGACAACGATCCGCAGGAAGTCCGCGAAGCGAAATGGGCGAGTCGCGAAATCTTCGCGAAAGCCCTGAATGCGTACCGGGACGGCGAATTTGCCGAGGCGAAGGTGCTCTTCGACGATTGCGTGCGGGAATGTCCGCAGGACGCCTGCGCGCAGTTTTTTATTCGCCGCTGCGACCAGCTGATTCTCGCGCCGCCGGGCAATGGCTGGCGAGGTGTAAGTAGATTAAATTAAAGTGCGCCAGCTCTCGCAGGCCTTCGGCCTGCTGTGCTGGCGTGGTGTTTCAAGACTGAATTAAGGTGCGCCAGTCCGGCAGGCCGAAGGCCTGCAAGACTGGCCAGGGGCCAGCTCTGCGGCGCGTTGCGCCTCCGACTGGCGTGGAGTAAGTAGATTAAATTAAAGTGCGCCAGCTCTCGCAGGCCTTCGGCCTGCTGTACTGGCGTGGTGTAAGTCGGTTGAATTAAATACGCCGATCTGCAATAATCGGCAGGGTCTCGCGCAAAGCCTGATTCACCTTGACGATGGGCATCTGCCTGGTGTATCAATGGGAATGGAGCACAAGCAACTAACGGAGATTCTTGCTCGCGCGGAAAAAGCGTCACCGGCACCCTGGAAGTCCTACGTCGAGGGACGCGATCATCGTTCCGGCTCGAGTTTCATCATGGTCGGCTCCAGCGGCGATCGTCGTGCGGATATTGAGCTCCTCGGCGGGACCACGGCCGACCAGGATTTCATCGCTCACGCCAGGCAGGATGTGCCCTTGCTCGTCGCTGAAATTCGAAGACTGCAGTCCAGGCTCGCCGGAGGATTCTGAATCATTCACCGCCATTCCAGCCGGCTCACCCCCATCACCCCCGCGCCGCGCGCCACAGCGGGCCGACTGCAGTCAGCAACACCAGGACGTTAAACAATACATTCGATGCATTGCCGGAGGCCGCCGAGCCTGCGCTGTCGAGCAGGAACCAGGCGAGCAGGCCGACGAGCACGGCTCGCCGCACACCTTCGGGCGCCGCGTCGTAGACCCACTGACGCAGACAGAAGATCATCACACCCCAGCCGAACAGGAATCCGCCGGTGAGCGCGGATAAAAATCGCAGCGTTGGATCGGCATAGCTCTGCGCGCCGTCGATCGGCCAGCTCAGAAGATCGAGGGTCAGTCGTGCCGGCTCCGCGGTCGACGCCATCGTTCCCAAAAAGAAGATCGGCCCGAAAGAGCCGACGACGATGGCGGTGACCAAAAGCCAGGCTCTTTGAGATTGGATTGTGAATGTCATAGAGGCCTCCTGAATAGAAAGTGTAGTGTATGCTACGTTGTGTGTGTGTATATGTAAGAGATGCTACATTTTGGTCAAGAAATATACGGCTTCGATTTTTCCGGTCTGGCTGCTTGCATCTTGCTGTAAGTTCGCGCATCCAGCGAATCCGGGTGCCGGCACAGTCGTTGCGCTGCTTGCGTTTCAGACTGTGAAACTCCGGCGGGAAGCGTTTCAGTATTTGAAATATTCTCCGCTGGAATGCAGAAAACCAGCGTATCGCTTCCAGATCCCATCGAATGATCGTTGCGAAGCCGTGCGAAAACCGTACTTATGCTGGCTGTGGGATTGCAATGGATTCAGCCCAGGACGATATGGCGCCGCGTGCAGCTTTCGCATGGCGTTCGCGCGCTTGTATTCCTGAGTTTCGCCTGTACGCATTTCGCCTGCTATAGTCTGGATCGTAAAGCCGCGAACAGCGCCCTGTTGCTTGCGCAGGTCGAGCTGCCTGACTATCCGAAAGAAGCGCCTACGTTCTGGTCGCGCCTGCTGGCTCGAATGCCCGGTCTGCAGTCGGATCTTCCGGTTCCCCGTCTGTATATCACGCCGGTGGGGGACGACAGCGAGAGGTTCATCCGTTCGAATCGTTTCGAAGCCGGGCTGTTTATTTTCGAAAACGTTCCTGCGGGAAAATATCGAATCCACGATTTGATTATTCCACGTCCCGGTCCGACTGTTCGAGATGGATTCGGTCGTGTCCGTTCATTGCGGGCGCTCGTCATTACCTGGGACCCGCAAGCGACGGAAATCAGCCGGACCGAAGCACTGGCGGGCGTCGGTAATTTCATGGGCAGCTTTCGAGTGAGAATGCGAAGCGCGAACGTCGGCGAAGTTTCCGGCGAAAAAGAGAGCGCGGGTGAACGCGCCGCGTTGCAGCGAATCATCGATGGATGGAGCGGGGATTGGGCGGACCTGGTGCGTTTGCAAACTTCCGATGCATATTAAATTGAGGTGTTCATTTATGAATTCAAAGAGTAAATATTCGATGGCCCGCTGGCTGTGTTCGGGGCTCGCCTTCGCGGCGATGTTCGCATGTCAGTCGCTGGATCGCAAATACTCCGATAGCGCTTTGCTGATCGTCAAAGTCGATCTCGATTTACAGAAGAAGTCGCCGGTACAAAATATTCGCTTCTCGACGCCGAGATTCGCGCAATTATTTTTAACCCGCTTGCCGGACGATGGGAGCGAGCCCATTCGTCATTCGGTCCAGGAAGATTCATATTATATATTCAAAGACGTGGCGGCGGGAAATTACAGCCTGAAATACGGATACGTCGTTCTACAGGATTCCACGCATGTCGGAGGAAAGCCTGACGAGAGCATGCAAGAGCAGATGGAGCGCATGGACAAATCGCTGCGAGGAGAAAATCAACTGGGAGCGATCGCCGAATGGAAGGACGAAAATCAGCGAACGGCCACGACCGAAGCGCTTCCCGACGGCGTGCACTATATGGGGGACTTTCAGGTCGTGATGAAATTCAAATATGTGAGTGCGTTATTGCCGAATGAAGTCCGGGTCAGCGGCGAAAAAACGGAGGCCGGCGAAAAGGCCGCCTTCGAATTCCTGCGATCCGAGTGGCCGGGCAGCCCGTGGGCGGAGCTAATCCCGCAGCGCTGACCGCCTCTTAAAAAATCAGAGAAGCGGAGCCGGGCGCGTCGCGATACTGCCGTCGGTTTCAGTTCGTTCGGACCGGCTGAGTCAGTCGTTCGAGCGCGAAGACCAGCAACAATAACAGCGGCACGCACACCGGACTCAGAACCAGCGCTCCGAAGAGGCCGCCCTGCAGGGTTTGTGACAAAAACAGAAGCGCGCCGCTTTGCCCATCGGCGGCTTCGCTCAATGTCGTGCTTGCGACCAGAACTCCGGCGCAGACGAACGCGGCCAGGAAGTACAGAGCGAGGGCGCTCGCCAGTAATTTAAGATAACGATAGATTACGAAGACGCCCGCGAGCCGGCCCAGCATCGCTCCGCAGCAGACCCCGACCAGCGTGGGAACGATTACGAAGAGAATGTGCAATTCGTCGGCAGACTGGGCGGGCGCCTGTCCTTCGTCTGCGGGCGGCTGCGGTTCCGGTAAATCCAGACTCGCCGCCGCGTAATACCACAGCCCGAAGACGGCCAGCGCGAGTCCGCCGCCGAACAATGCCCCCAGCATTGAATTGCGCATCATTTGATTGCCTTTATCCGTGTGCATCGCTTTCTCCGCTGAGCTCTCCGCTGTTCCGTTCAATATCTCTGGTCAAAAATTCCGGGAAGCGCGACGGTCGCGTCATTCGCTCCAATACGAAAACCATCAGCAAGATCAACGGCCCGCAGATCGGGCTCATGAAAACCGCGCCGATAAAACCAAGCTTCAGCGAGTCGAGAAAGGGCCCCCCGCCGTCGGGATCGCTCTGTCCTTCGGCGACGATCGTCGCGATGATTAACGCCAGGCTCACGGCCCAGGCCGCGAAAAGATACAGCCCGCCCGAGACCGCCAGCAATTTCAAATAGCGAAGCGATTGAAAACGAGCCGCGGCGAATCCGAGAACCGCTCCGCAGGCGGATCCAACCAGTGTGGGAATGACGATGAACAGATAGGCGGCCGGATTCGTGGCTTCCGGTTCGAGCTGCGCGCTCGGCGCTTCGAAAGCTACCGCGCCCCAGAACCAGAAACCGAAGACCAGCAGCGCCAGGCCTCCACCCAGAGCGGCGCCCTGGAGCGTGCTTCGTTTCGTTTCGTGCATCATATCTTCGCGCCTCTTATCATCGCGCTGCGGGGCGATGGCCCGGGCTACGGCCGTCGTTGTATAGCTATCGGACGATGAGGGCCGCCTGCGCGTTCGAAATTGCCGGCTTGTCCTGTGGCCGCCGCTGCGAAAGCTGACGCTGTGAACGATTCGCCGGCACGTCGAAACAGCAGCGCAGCGGCGACCGATTCGGTTGCGCGGGAGCCGGGCCGTCGCGAATTCTGGCTGGCGGTGGTCTGCGGTCTCGGTGCCGCGCTCATCTGGGGCGGTTTTCCCGCGATCAGCCGCCTGGGAATTCAAAGCGAGCTGAACGCTTTCGATATTACCGCCATTCGTTATCTGGTCGCCGGGCTGGTGCTCTCGCCCGTTATATTGCGTCGCGGATTTCAAGGAGTGCCGGTGCCGGCGCTTCTGATTCTGTGCTGCGGTGCAGGCGCTCCGTATCTCCTGCTGGCCGCCGGCGGTTTGAGCTTCGCGCCGGCCAGTCACTTCGGCGTGATCGGCCCGAGCACCATGCTGCTGTTGACCGCTTTTGGGGGCTGGCTCTGGCAAAACGATCGCTTTACGAAAATTCGCGTCTTCGGGATGCTGCTGATTGTCGCCGGCATTTTCGTGATGGGCTGGGATGGTTTACGGGGACTGCTTCTTGAGACAGCTCCGGCAGGCGGCAGTGTATTTCTCGGCGATCTCATGTTCATCGGCGCCGGCGCCGCCTGGGCCGCCTATACTCTGGCGACCCGTCACTGGCACGTGGCGCCGCTGCATTCGATCGCGATTGTCGCGGTGCTTTCGATGCTCTTTTATACGCCGTTCTATTTGTGGCGATTCGACACGACCCCGCTTCTAAACGCGGCGCCCGGCGAAGTCGCGTTGCAGGCGGTCTTTCAGGGAATCCTGAGCGCGTTCGTTGCGCTCTTTTTGTACGCCCGGGCGGTGTCTCTTCTGGGATCCGCGCGCGGTGCGGTCTTCGCGGCGCTCGTCCCGGCCACGGCGACATTACTCGCGATCCCGATACTCGACGAGTGGCCGAGCCTGCTGCAAATGACCGGAGTCGCCGTGGTCAGCGTGGGGATGTGTTTCGCCCTGGGTCTCTTCGCGGCAAAGTGAGCGCGCCTGTTTCGACTCTGTTATTCAGCTTCGTGGGCGAAGATGCGACGGCCGTGGACGTATGTCGCGTCGACTTTGATCTTGCGTAAGTCTTGCGGATCAGAAACTAAGGGATTACGATCCAGAATTACGAGGTCCGCGTATTTACCCGTTTCGATCGAGCCGATCTTCGTTTCCATTCCAAGTTGCCAGGCCGCGTGCGTGGTCAGCGCCGCGAGCCCGGAGCGCGCATCAATGCGCTCTTGCGCGCCGATCAGCGCCCCGCTGCGGGTTTTACGATTCACCGCGGTCGCCAGCAGGCTGAGCGGGACCTCGGGGTACATGGGCAAATCCGCGTGCAGCGAAAACGGCGAACCGCTGTTCTGGACGCTCTTGACCGGCAACATGATCTCGGCCCGGCGGGCGCCGATGATACTGTCGCGGAGCGCCTCCCCGTAATAGAAGAGGTGATTGATGTGAAAACTGGGCGAGACCCCCAGCGCGCGCATCTCTTCGAGGGACGATCCGGGAGTTAAGAGGCCGTGTTCCAGGCGATGGCGATGGTCGTCGCGCGGATGTTCGCGCAGCAGGCGTGTAAAAGCGGCGAGCACTTCGCGGGTCGCCCGGTCGCCCTGGGAATGCACGGCCAGCTGCCAGCCCGCCTGGTGATAGCGGCGCGCCAGATCGTAGAATTTCTCGGGCGCATATTTGGCTTCGCCCCGACTGCCCGGCGACACTCCCAGACCCCGCTGCATCAGCTCGGACGTTTCGTACGCGTCGTCGAGCAGCATCGACGCGACGTACGGCGAGCCGTCGTACCATAACTTCATGCCGATGATGCGAAAAAAATCGTCGCCGTTCTCCAGCGAATCGGGCAACAGAAAGTCTGAGTCGGGCTGCAGATATACGAAATGGCGAACGGTCGGTTTGCGCTCCGGTAATACGCCGAAGAACCCGAGCGCGTGGTTCAGCATCCCCGGGCTATTCGTGGAAAGATGCTCGAGCAACAGGAACGGCTTACTGTCTTTCGCGAAGAGTCCGAGCGTCGCAATCGTAGAAATGCCGTTGCGCGCGTATTCGTCGAGGGCCGCGACGGCGCCCGCCCGCACGTCGATCGTTTTGAGCGCGTTGGTCGTAAAGGGCTGGATCGCCGCGATCTCCGCGATATAACCCGTAAGTTCTCCGCGGTCGTCGGTTTCGTAATAGCTGCCCGGCGCGGGATCCGGTGTTTCGCCGGTGATGCCCAGTTCGGAAAAGGCGGCCGAGTTGGCCCAGGCGGCGTGCAGATTCTGTGCGATAATAAAAACAGGATTCTGCGGCGCGAGCTGATCCAGTTGCGCGATGGTCGGAGCCTGCAGGCCTGGAACCAGCATGGGATCGAAACCTTTGCAGAGAATCCATTCGCCTGGCTCCGCCTCCGCCACGGCGGCTTCGAAGCTGCGCCAGACTTCGTCGGGGGTGGCGTTCGCGAATCCGCTGAGATCGGTAAAACCCTGGAAGAACGCCGCCAGATCCGGATGGGTGTGGACTGCGATAAAACCCGGCGCGAGCGTGCGGCCTGCCAGGTCCACCAGCACGGTGTCGTCGCTTTTCAGGGCGAAGATCTCGTCCCGGGAACCCACCCGGGCGATGCGACCTTCGCGCACGAGAACGGCTTCTACGGAAGGGGTGGACGGCGTGGGCGGCGTCGATTGCACCTGCGCGCCGGGTTCCGCGGATTGCATCGTAATGATATCGCCGCCGTAAAAAATCGTCTCGGGCGGAGGCGCGTACCCGGAGCAGGCGGCGAAGCACGCGAAACTCAAGAGCGCGCTCAGCGCTCGAGTGGCAATGGGACGTTCGTTTTTCGCAAGGCGCATGCGTCTGCTTTCGACGCAGTGCGCAATCGGCGCAACGATTTTTGACCGGCTCGCATTGTTGCGTGCTGAATTTCGCCGGCCGGCCTCAGCTGCGGCTGGCGGTGGTCTTCTTTTTGAGACGGATCTTTTTGGTGGTTCCGGATTTCGCGGACTTCGTGATGGCGCCCACGCTCACGCCGGCTCTGGCTTTCGACTTGCCGGGCGGTTTCGCTTTCGCGCCGGTCTTTTTTACGCTTTTCGTTTTTCTTTTGTCTGTGCGCACAGCTCCAGGACCGGTCGATGCGTTGGACTTTCCCGGCCGCGTTTTCATTCCCGCTTTCGCCTTCGGCGTTTTCGTTTTCGTGCGGACCGGGGCCGGCGCTCCGGAAGATTTTCGCGTTTTGCCGGCGGCTCGCGGCGCTTTGCCCTCTTTCGCGCTCCGGCCGGGTACCGTGGTCGTGAACTCCGGCTCGGCCTGCAGTTCCGGGCTCAGCTCCAGCTTGCGACCCAGCACCCGGGCTTTTTTAAGAATCTTTAAGATCTCTTTGGGGATCCCCTCGGGCAGATCCACGGTACTATAATGATCGTAGAGTTTGATTTCTCCGATATAGCGGCTGTCCAGTCCCGATTCGCCTGCAATCGCCCCGACGATGTGGCCGGGTTCCACTCCATGCTCTTTGCCGACCGCCATGCGAAAGCGTTCCATTTCGAATTCGTGCAGCGATTCGCGAGGGCCGCGTCCGGTGCTTTCGCTCGCTTCGCCGTCCCGGGCGACTCTTGAACGGGCTTTGCCGGCTTTCTCGGGGGGGACGGCGTCCGTTGAAGCGGCGTCTTTCGCTTGCTTCTCTTTCTTATTATTCTTTTCTTTCTTCGCCTGCTCATCTTTCTTATCTTTCTTATCTTTGGCGTCTTCCGATTTCGATCGTTTCCCGGCGTCTTTGGGCTTTTTAGATGCATCCGGCTTGAACTGAAACGGTCGCTCTTGCTGCGCCAGAAAGGTCAGCGCGCCGACGACTCGTTCCAGGCTCAGCGTCTCTTCGGAATTCGCGGCCGTATCGTCCGCCCCCGACGCCTGGCTGTCCGCGTCTACGCCGTCTGCGGTTGGAGCGGCGGCCGCGTTGCGTTCGTTGACGTAGTCCAGAATCACCTGCGCGTAGTCATCCAGGCGATCGGTATCCGCCAGCACCTGGTCGAGCTGCTCTTTGAACTGGACGATGCGGCGTTCGGCGATGTCTTTGCGGGTCGGCAGCTGCATCTGCGTGATGGGCTGCTTCGTGGCGCGTTCGATCGTGCGCAGCATACGCGTTTCGCGCGGGGCCACAAATAGAATCGCGTGGCCTGCGCGGCCGGCGCGACCCGTGCGACCGATGCGATGGATATAGGCTTCGGTGTCGTAGGGGATATCGTAGTTTACGACGTGACTGATGCGTTCCACGTCGAGCCCGCGCGCGGCGACGTCGGTCGCGACCAGAATATCGAGACGTTTGTTTTTCAGGCGGTCGATGGTCTTTTCGCGCAGATTCTGATTCATGTCGCCGTTCAAAGCGGAAGCGGAGAAGCCCCGGGCTTCCAGCTTTTCGGCCAGATCGACGGTCGCGTTTTTTGTGCGAACGAAAATGATCATGCCGTCGAAGTCGTCGACTTCTAAGATGCGGGTCAGCGCTTCGAGTTTGTTCACGCCGCTGACGGTCCAGTAGCGTTGCTGAATCGTGTCGACGGTCGAGGTTTTGCTTTTGATTTTGATTTCGACGGGATCGTTGAGATGCTTGCGGGCGATCTTGCGAATGCGATCGGGCAGCGTCGCGGAAAACAGAGCCACCTGACGACTCTCAGGCGACTGCTCCAGAATCCATTCCACGTCGTCGATGAAACCCATCTTGAGCATTTCGTCGGCTTCGTCGAGCACGAGGGCCTGTAGATTCCCCAATTTGAGTGTCTTGCGTTTGAGATGATCGATGACCCGGCCGGGCGTACCCACGATGACCTGCACGCCGCGTTTCAGACCGCGCAGCTGGGTGTCCATGCCCTGACCGCCGTAAACCGGTAGAATCCGAAAGCCATCGATGTGTCGCGCGTAAGTCTGAAAGGCTTCGGCTACCTGGATCGCCAGCTCGCGGGTCGGAGCCAGTACCAATATCTGCGGTTGATTCGATGTGGAATCGAGGCGGCTCAAAAGCGGCAGCGCGAAGGCGGCAGTCTTGCCGGTTCCGGTTTGGGCCTGTCCGACCAGATCGCGTCCTTCGAGCAACGGCGGGATGCTGGCCGCCTGAATCGGCGAAGGCGCTTCGTAGCCGACGTCGGCCACAGCGCGCAGCACCGGGTCCGCGAGTGAAAATTCCTGGAATGATGACATGGGTTGAGAGGTCCTGAGCTGCGATGGATCCCGTCGGAGTAAATGACGGGCCTGGGGCGTGGGCGGGAATTGCGAGCAGGGCTTGCCGCGACAAATCGTCGCAGGGTCCGTTCCAAACGGGCAGCAGGTCACAATCGGCGGAGGGCCGCCTGTGTCAAGTTTGATTTTCACCGACAGCAGCGCCGGAGAAGCACGCAGGCATACTACAGAGAACAGTCGATTTAACGAGAGCAGTCGCCTGGAATCCAACTTGCCGTACCCCTCCGAAGTGGCGGGATGGATCTATGTCCGAGTCCACCCTGTTCTCCGAAAAACAAATCACTGAAGCCGATGCCGTCGAACACGGTCTGACCGCCGAAGAATTCGAACGCATCAAAGAGATCCTGGGCGGCCGCCTGCCGACCGTCACCGAACTGGGCGTATACTCGGGGCTGTGGTCCGAGCACTGTAGCTATAAGAATTCCATCTTACAATTAAAGACTCTGCCTACCGAATCGCCGCGGGCGCTTACCAAAACCGGCGAAGAGAACGCGGGCGCCCTCGATATCGGCGACGGGCTCGCGGTCGTTTTCAAAATCGAAAGTCACAATCATCCCACGGCGGTCGAGCCGTACCAGGGTGCGGCCACCGGGGTCGGCGGCATCATGCGCGATATCTTTACGATGGGCGCGCGGCCGATTTGCTCGCTGAATTCGTTGCGCTTCGGGCCGCCTTTAGAATATCCGGGCGCGAACCCGGAGCTGACCGCGCGCAATCGTTATCTATTCAGCGGCGCGGTCAAAGGCATCGGCGACTACGGCAACAGTCTGGGCATTCCGGTCTCCGGCGGCGAAGTCTTCTTCGATCCCAGCTTCTCGCGCAATTGCCTGGTGAACGCCATGACCGTGGGGGTGGTGCGCCACGAAGACCTGGCGTTTGCGAAGGCTGACGGCAAAGACAATCCCGTCTACGTGGTCGGAGCGGGTACGGGCCGCGACGGTATTCACGGCGCGTCGTTTGCAAGTCAGGACCTGACGGATGAATCCGAAAGCAAACGCTCCGCGGTCCAGGTGGGCGATCCTTTTATGGAGAAGCTGCTACTCGAGGCGACGCTCGAATTGCTCGCCACCGACGCCATCGTCGGCATCCAGGATATGGGCGCCGCGGGTTTGAGCTGCGCGACCTCGGAGATGTCGGCGAAGGGCGGCGTCGGTATGGACGTGAACCTCGACCTGGTGCCGATGCGCGAAACGGCGATGAATGCCTACGAGATTATGCTCTCGGAATCTCAGGAGCGCATGCTGGTCTGCGTGAAGGCCGGCCGCGAAGACGAAGTGATTCGCATTTTTGAAAAATGGGAATTGAATGTCGTGAAGATCGGTCACGTCACTGAAGACGGCCTGCTGAAAGTCCGTCGCAACGGCCAGCTGTGCACCGAAATCCCGGCGGAAAGCCTGGTGCTCGGCGGCGGCGCTCCGCGATACAAACGCGAACAGCAACGCCCCGCGTATCTGGATGCAGTCGCGCAATTCGACGACGCTGCTGTGCCGGAATCGAAAGACCTGGCGGCCGATCTCGTGAAGCTGCTCGCTTCGCCGAATGTCTGCTCGAAGCGCCCGGTATATGAGCAATACGATACGGAAGTCGGCCTCGCGCGGGTGATCGGCCCTGGCGGCGACGGCGGTCTGGCGCGGGTGCCGGGGACTCAAAAGGGCGTGGCAGTTTCGACGGACTGCAATTCGCGTTATTGTTATCTGGATCCATTTACGGGTACGGCCCAGGCCGTGTCCGAGGGGGCTCGCAACGTCGCCGTGACCGGCGCGCGCCCGCTGGGAGTTACGAACTGTCTCAACTTCGGGAACCCGAAAATTCCCGAGAACTATTACGTATTCGCGGAGTGCATTCGTGGCATGCGCGAAGCCTGTCTGGCCCACGGCGTGCCGGTGACCGGCGGCAACGTTTCCTTCTATAATGAAAGTGAAGACGGTCCGGTCTATCCGACGCCGACGATCGGCATGGTCGGGCTCATCGACGATATTGCCAATGCGATTCCGCCATTCGCGAGTACCCCGGGTCACGCCCTGTATTTGATCGGCGATTTCCGCCCCACTTTCGGGGGCAGCGAATACCTGCGCTATTTTCACGGCGAAGCGCGCGGCCTGCCGCCGGAGCTGGACCTGGCGAAAGAGCGCGCGCTGGTCGAGTTTCTGTGTTCGGCGGCCGAACGCGGCGACGCTCTGCTCTCATCGGCTCACGATCTATCCCTGGGCGGGCTCGCGGCGGCGGTATTCCGCCTGTGTTATGACCCGATGTCGCGGAAGCTCAGTGGAGCGCGCATCGAATCGTCGGCCCTGAATGAACTGAGCGCATCCGCAAAGGCCGGCCGCGCGGCAAACGCCGCCGATCGCCGCGATTTACTGTTCTTCGGTGAAACGAACGGCTGCGCGCTGGTGAGCTGCGAGCCCGCGCGGGCCCCGCAGCTGGAAGAACTGGCTGCGAAGTGCGACGTCGCTGCGCTGCGAATCGGAGAGATTACCGGCGAAGCGAATCTCGATTTCGCCGGTATTTCCGTGGATGCCGATGAGGCGGTTTCGAAATTCGAAGGCGGGCTGGCGGACGTGCTTTAATCCGTGGACATCGCGTGACTGCGTTCCGGAGTTCGACGACTTCCGGCTGCGCTCTGGTGAACCCTGGCCATTCATTCGAATCGGCCGGGGTTTTCTTTTGTTCTGCAGATGCTTTCTTCGGTCGGCGATGGTTCGCGGTATTTCATTTGGATGTCGAAAATAATCGAGTCTGTTCTCCGTAAAACTGATTGGGTATCCAAATAAGTGAGCCCGGCCGGGCCCCGGCGTAGTGCTACGATGCAATTCTCGCACTGTAAGCATTTTTTCGTTGCGCTGTACGCATTCTTACCAGTCAAGGTCCACAATTGTAAGTATAGAGTTAGGTGAATTTTGATCACTGCATCCATAAATAGCAGTGCAATCGTCGGCGTTCACGAAGAGTGCGCCGCCCTTTCTTGAACTCACAGAATAACACAAAGCCTGGTGATATCTGATTAAGGCCTCGCATTGGTTCCGCTTTGTTTGCGGTATCGTGCGGAGTGCCCGCGATTTCAATTGTTGCGCGCTTGCGGCACTCCGGTGCAACAGCGCCTCCTGCGAAAACAATCGACTCTCCCGGCTCTTGAGCATGCGTGATGAATCCTGCGGAGAAAAACGAAGTCCAGGCGACCGATTGGGTGGCTCTGTTTCCAGGGCAGGGTTCTCAGGCCATCGGCATGGGCCGCGATTTTTATGACGCCGGCGGCGTCGCCCGCGATGTCTTCGAAGAGGCCAATGAAATCGCCGGCAAAGATATTGCGAAGCTCTGTTTTCGGGGCCCCATCAGCAAACTCAGCAATACCGATAATCTGCAAATTGCCATCACCGCCGTCAATATCGGCGTGTACGAAGAGTTGCGTGCGGCGGGCCAACCCGCTCCGGCCCTCACACTGGGCCACAGCGTCGGCGAATACAGTGCGCTGTATGCGGCCGGCGTAATTTCGCGCACGGACGCCCTGCGCGCGACCCGCGAACGTGGGCTGTTGATGCAGCGCGAGGCGAAGCTGCACAAAGGCAGCATGTATGCGATCAAAAAGACGCCCGCAGCGACGATCGAAGCGCTGATCGAGGAGCTCGACCTGAGCGCGGGCGTGATCATTGGTAACGACAACGGTCCCGGACAGCAGGTCGTCTCCGGTTCCGCCGACGCCGTGAAGGCGCTGGTCAATCGCCTGATGGCCGACGGCGTCGAGTGTATCAAGCTGCCCGTGAGCGGCGCCTGGCACAGCCCGTTGATGGCCGGCGCAAGCGAAGATTTCAAAAACTGTCTGGCAGGCATCGCATTTTCGGCGCCGCAGATCCCGATCATTACGAATTTGAGCGCGGATTTCGTAGAGGATCCTGAGCGCATGCGCGCGGATCTCGTCGCCCACCTGACCGGCAAAGTTCTCTGGCAGGACAGCATGCGCCGCGTGCTTCGCGCCGGTTATACGACGACGATCGAAATCGGACCGGGACGGGTGTTGACCCGCCTGGCCGGCAAGATCGGCGAAAGCGAAGGCGTTGTTACACTGGCCGCGGTCGGCGTTGAGAGCCAGAGCGATCTGGAGCAGCTGGAGGCGGCTCTGAGCGAAGCCCGTTTGCAGCAGGGCGCGGGTACGGCCGTGAATTCCGAAGCGCAGGGAGCCCGGACCTGATCCGCGTCGGTCGAAAGCGAGCGTATTGAAATCATGCCCCCGCCGTTTCCTCTCTATTTGCTGATATCGTCGGCCTTTGCGGCCGGCTTCTTTGTGCTGCTGGGCGTGATATTGACGGCTCTCGTGCGCTGGAATACGGCCGATCCGTTGTCTCCGGCCGCGCTCTCGTTCTACGGGGCCTTCCTCTTCGTCGGTGTACTACGGGTGATCAAAGACGCGTGGGCGTACTGGCCCTATGCCTTTCACTCCGCCAAATTTCTCCGCCGACCGCCCGCGGCGACGATTGAAGCGGGCCCGCAGGCGCGGACCTGGCTGCGGCTTTCGCCGGGCTTGATGGGCGCCGGCTTCGCCACGCTGATCCTGGCGTTGTGCGCGTACGTCACCATACTCTTGTTCGCTTCGCCCGGCACCGCGCCTGCGACCGCGGCTCTGGCTTCTGGATGGCAGGCGACGAATCTCCCGGGAGGCGTCTTTTTTCGCGAAGTTCTCTTCTGGCTGCCCGCCACGCTTTTGATTCCCGCGGCGCTTTTCGTTTTGATGTTCGGCTTCGGCGTACTCTTTGTACGCTCGTATGCTCGCTTTGAGGGGCAGCCCCGCTCGCAGCCGGCCTCCCGGGCGGTCGTCGCCCGCTGGGTGCTTCCCGAAGCTTTCGCTTTTTTAATCTTAAACGCGGCTATCCTCTGGCCCCTGGGAGACGCGACGGTCTTTCAGAGCGCGGGGGATGTGGACGCGTTCGCCATCGCCTCTGGTCTCTTCTCCGGGGCTTCGTTAGTTGCTTTTTCGACTTCGGCGTTGTGGCTCAGCATTGTCGCGCCGGCCACTCCGGCGTTGACCGGCGCCGTTTTTTCGCGGCTGTGGCGGCTGGAAGGCATCGAAGATTTGCGCACGCCGCGACCCCTGCCGGACGCGGGTCAGTTTTCATTTCGTTTTCGCGATTATTTCGCGCCGGTCTTTGCTTTGAATTTCGCGATTTTCGGCGGCTGGTATGCGGCGACCGCAATGAGCGCGACTGCTGTCGCCTTCGCCTGGTTTTTGATTCCCGCGGAACTCGTCTGGCTCGCGGCTTTCGCGTACTTTCGTCGCCGCGTGCTCGCCGAAGATTTGCAGCGCGTCCAGGAATTTTATCGGCAGCGGCCCTATTTTTATACTCCCGGACCGGCTCTCAAACCGGCCGAACTGCCCGCGGAGCTCGCAGCGTGAATCCGCCGATTGTTCAGGCAGACGCCGCTGTGCAGGCGCAGTGCGCGCAAGTCCAGGCGGAGCTGAGCGCTCTGGGTACGAACGGCGCGGGCGAGATTTCGACCGCGGGATTCGCGGGGGTTGGCGTGGACCTGGCCCGGGTCGACCGCATTCGGACCGCAGTTGAGCGCGACGGAGGAGCGGGCGAAGCCTTTATCGCAAAGGTCTATCGTCCCGCTGAAATCGAATACTGCCGCGCCGCGCATTTCCCCCATGAACGTTTCGCCGCCCTCTGGGCGGTGCGCGAAGCAGCTGTGAAGGCTCTGGGTACAGGTTACGCCGACGGCGTGGGCTTTCACGATATGGAAATTCTCTGCGGAGAAGGCCGCGCCCCCGAATTGAAATTTCACGGAAGGTTCGCGGAGCTGGCCGCCGCCCGCGGAATTGCAGAGGCGCGGGTCACCCTCAGCCACGATCGCGACTACGTCGTCGCCGTCGTCGTGTTGCTGAAAGGCGCCTCCCCGGCGGTTACGGTCGCGGCTTCAGCGGGCCAGACGGAATAAACAAATTTAACGAACGCAATCAGGAGTCCATGATTTGGCCATTTACGAAGATTTAGAGAATAAGGTAGTTTTGATCACCGGCGGCAGCGGGGATCTGGGCCGTGCGATGGCGGTCGAGCTCGCGAAGCAGAAGGCGAAAGTCTATTTCACTTATAACAGCTCCGAGGAAGCCGCGAACGAAACCGCGAAACTCGCAAAAGAAGCCGGCGGCGAAGCGATCGCCCGCAAATGCAATATTCAGGCGAAAGAAGAAGTTACGAAACTCGTCGACGAAATCGCAGAGGCGGAGGGCCGCCTGGACGTTTTGATCAATAACGCCGGGATCTACAAAGACAATCTGTTTCAGTCTATGACCGATGAAGAATTCGAACAGGTCGTGCAGACCAATCTTTTCGGAACCTATTATTGCACCAAAGCGGCCGTGCACCATATGACGCGCGCGCGCTCCGGGTCGATTATCAATATCTCTTCGATCTCGGGTTTGACCGCCTCTTTCGGACAGTCGAATTACAGCGCGGCGAAAGGCGGCGTGCAGGGTTTCGCGCGCACGATCGCCGCGGAGCTCGCTCCGAAAAATATTCGGGTCAACACCATCGCACCCGGTCTGATCGATTCGGTGATGGTGAAACGCATTCCACGCAACATTATGAAACAAACTCTGTCGGCGATACCACTGGGCCGACTGGGTCAGCCCGCGGAAATCGCGCGGGTCGCAGCGTTTCTGGCTTCCGACGAGTCGGCGTACATGGTCGGGCAGACGCTGGTAGCAGACGGGGGGCTGTTAATGCGATGAGCGAAGAACAGGTTTCACAGGCGATCGATACGGTATTTAAAAAATCACCTACAGACGGGAATAACATGCAGGGAATCTCACGTAAAAACAAAGAAAAGAATTTTTCGGTAATGGAAGCCGCGCTGATGATGAAGATCGGCACCTGGCGGCACCCCTTTATCATGGTCGATCGCATCGTCGATCTGAAATTCGGCGCGCGCCCGAAAATCGTTTCGATTAAGAACGTTACGGCGAACGAGCCGCAGTTCCTGGGGCATTTTCCCGATTTTCCGGTCATGCCGGGCGTGATGATCGCGGAAGGTTTCGGACAGACCAGCGAATACATGAATCTCATTCTTGAGTTTTCGGAGCTTTATCTTAAGAAAACCGGCGAAGAGCTTAAAGACCGCGTGGCCGTTCGAGACGCGATCCAGTCGGAATACGGCATGGCGCTGATGGAAGACCTCCGAAAGCGCACTGTGGGCTTTCTCGCGTCGCAGGATCTGAAATACAAAGAGGTCGTCGTGCCCGGCGATCAGATCGAATTTCACAGCGAGATCATTCTCTCGGAGCGCGGCTTCAATCACTTCAAAGTGGAAGCCTTCGTCGGTAAGAAACTGGTCTGCTCCGGTCGGATTTCCAACTGGCGCAATATCGCGGACGAAAAGGATCCGGTGATTCCGGACTCCCCCGAGGCCTGATATCGGACTCTGCGCGCGTCGTCGCTGAAGCAGCGACGGGCTTGAACGACGGCTGACGCATACGCACATATAAAAATTGAGAATATAAACACCGGAGAAGACGTAATGGAACAGGAATTACAGCAGAAGATCGACGACCGCAAAGCGGTTCTGGAGAAAGTGAAAACCGTTCTAATCGAACGATTGAATTTATACCAAAAACCTGAAGAGATCGACGAGGACACCCCTCTATTCGGCAGCGGACTGCGGCTGGACTCGGTCGACGCCACCGAGGTCATCGTGATGCTCGATATGGCTTTTAAGATCAAGGTCAAAGAAGGCACGGACCCGTCCTTCATGCGCAATATCAACCGCCTGGTGGACTTTATCATCGAACAGAAAGCTCAGGCGCCGGTAGAAGCGGACGCCGCGGCGAACTGAGACCCGAATCGGCCGTCGGCCGATTTTTAGAGAACGATTGAAAAAACAACCGGAAACTCCGGAGAACCATATCACAACAGGTAACGAAAGATGAGCGAACTACTCGAATTACACAAAAAGAACAACGCGCAGATGGGCGAACGCAACGGCATCGCCGTGCCCCTGAACTTCGGCGACTCCGAAGCGGCTTATACCGCGCTGCGCGGTCACATCTCTGTCGCGGACTACAGCCACTATACGAAAATCAAAATCGAAGGCGATGAAGCCTTTGATTTCCTGGATTTCGCCGTGGCCGGCGACGTCGCCGAAATTCGCGACGAACAGGCGTTGCACACCGTGATCCTCGACGAAAAGGGCGACATTCAGAGCGATGTGTACGTCTTAAACGACGACGACACTTATATTCTGCTCTGCGAATTCATCAACGATGCCGACATGCTGGCGCTGCTCGAAGCCCGCAAAGGCGAATTCGAAGTCGAAATCGAATCGCTGACCGCTTCGCATGCGATGATCACCTACGAGGGCCCCTACAGCTGGGAGCTGATGGCCGAGATCTACGGAATGGATGTGATCGGTATTCCGTATCTGGGTTTTATCGCCATGGAAAACGATTCGTACATTTTCCGGGCCGGCAAGCACGGCGAATACGGCTACAAAATCATTCTGCCGCACTCCGAATCCGTCGAGCTCTGGGAGAAGGCCTGGGAACTCGGCCAGAAATACGAGATCAAAGCCGTCGGCCTGGATTTGCAAAATATCGGCCGCCTGGAGAACCCGTACTTTAACCCGGAAGGCGCCGCCAGCGCCAGCCGCAAACCCCGCGATCTGCAGCTGCAGTGGATGGTGCGCTACGACAAAGAAGAATTCTTCGGTCGCGACGCTCTGCTCGCCGCGCGCGAAGAGCCCATCAGCCGCAAAATCGTCGGATTGGTCGCGCAGACCGAAGGCGAAGGCGAAACCCTGGCGAAAGGCGATAAGGTCCTCTGCGAAGGGCAGGAGATCGGCGAAATCGTCAACGCGGGCTACAGCCCGGCGCTCAAAAAATTTATCGCGCAGGGTTTTATCGACGCCGGTTTCGCTTACGCGAGTATCGACGCGTATTCGGTGAAGAATTCCGAAGGACGCGAAATCGCCATCGAAACCAGCGCGACTCCGTTCTTTATGAACTTGAGTATGCTGGTGAATCCGAACGAGCACAGCTTCGTAAATCCGGCGAAGCCGAAGAATTTGATCGAGCAATTACAGGCTCAGGAAAATCAGCCGGCCGAAGCGGTCGAAGCCTGATCGCAAGCTCGGTTTTCCAAAATTCTCTCGACAGTCGCGGCGAAGCGCAGGCTCGTTTCGCCGCGACAATTCGCACTTACAATTAATACGATTATAACAACGCTTCGCGGCGCCGGTGGGCGTCGCAGGCTCGAACACGTCAGGATCATCGCATATGTCAGTCACTCGCAAACGCATCGTCGTTACCGGAATGGGCGTACTTTCGTCGCTCGGTAAAGACGTCGCCGAATTCAAAGCCAGCCTGCTGGACCGGCGCTGCGGCATCAAAGCCAGCGAAGAATATCGCAAGTACTTCGAAGGCGCCTACGCCTCTGAGATTGAATACGAAGTGGAGTATCCGGGGCTGGCGCCGGAAACCATCGCGACGGTCGACAAGGGGGCGCTCTGGGCCTACCGGGTCGGGCGCGAAGCGCTGATGGACAGCGATTTGTTCGAGAGCCCGCTCAAAGAAAAAATCGGCCTGATGATGGGCATCTCCGCCGGCGGCACCGAAGCCTTTTTGCCTGCCCTGCTCGGCGAGCCTGATAAATTAAACTGGAAGATGGTCCAGAACTCGGGCTCCTATTCGAGCGTCAGCCACCTCGCCGCGTCCTTGCTCGACGTGGGCGGCGGCTTCGAGCTGGTTTCGACGGCCTGCACCGCCAGCCCGAACGCGATCGGTCTGGCCTTCGACGCCATTCAAAACGATAAAAGCGAAGTGATGCTCGCCGTGGGGTCGGAGCCGTTGTACATTCCGACCTTCGCCGGCTTTTACGCCCTCAAGGCGATGGCCGACGGACCCTGCAGTCCCTTCTCCGGCGTGGCGGGTATGTCGATCGGCGAGGGGGCCGGCGCCCTCGTGCTCGAAGAGTACGAGCACGCGAAAAAACGCGGCGCGCCGATCTACGCTGAGATTCTGAGTTACGCGACGACCGGCGACGCCTATCACGAAACCGCTCCGGATCCTAAAGGCGAAGGCGCAAGCTTCGTCATGAATTTCGCGCTCCGCAACGCCGGCCTGACTCCGAAAGACATCGAATACGTCAACGCGCACGGAACCGGCACCGAAGCCAACGACCGCGCCGAAACGCTGGCGCTCGGGCGGATCTTCGCCGAGAACCGCGACGTTCCGATCAGTTCGACCAAGTCGTACTTCGGGCACAATATCGGTTCGGCGGGCGTGCTTGAGCTGATCGCCTGCATGCTCACGCTTTCAGAAGGCAAGATTCTGCCGACGTTGAATTTCAGCGAAGCGCGCAGTTATTGCGATTTGAATTACGTGCCGAACGAGTTTCGCGAACAGAAAGTGAACGTGTTCATGAAGAACAACTACGCTTTCGGCGGCAACAATTGCTGCATGATCGTCGCGATGGAGCCGGACTCGCGGCCCGCTTCGACGTACGAACCGCGGCGGGTGGCGATCACCGGGCTCGGCACCGTCAGCTCGCTGGGGCCCAATACCGAAGCCTTCTTCGAAAAAATCGCCGAAGGGCTTTCGCCTTCGGGCGTGGAAACCGTGCCCCGCGAAGCTGCTGGCCCCGGCACGCCCAACGAGGCGGCGGACGGCGCCCGGGCCGCCGAGGCGGGCATTGAGGGCATGGAGGAGCTGATCGAGGCTCTGAAGAATCTGCCGGTCGACGAAGAGGGCAATCTTAATTTTCGTTTTCATCGCGTCGCGAAATTCAACGCGCGCAAGCTGCTGCGCAATTTCGATCCGCGCAAGATGAACGATATCTGCACTTTCGCGCTGGTCGCGGTCGAAGAAGCCATCGCCGACGCGGGCTATAAGGTTCCGAAGGGTCGCCGCGAAGAAGTCGGTATGATCATGGGGATGTCCCGCGGTCCGACCAGTACCATTCAAAAGCTGACCGATAGCCTGCAGCCCGATCCGAATAACGTGCGTACCAAAGAATTCGCCATGTCGCTAATGAATTCGATCGCCACGCAGTGTTCGATCGCCCGCGGGGTGAAAGGTTATAATACGACTCTGGCCACCGGCTACAACGCCTCGCTCGGCGCTTTGATGCAGGCGTACGAAGTCCTGCGCCAGGATCTTCAGGATTATATGGTGGTGGGCGCGTCGGACGAGAAGGGCGCGGGTTATACCCCGATCATGCATCTCGACCAAACGCTGCTGAATTACGACGCGGCGCCGGACGCCTATACGCTCTACGACAAAGCCGGCGAAGGTTATTTTGCGGGCGAAGGCTCATGCTGCATGCTGCTTGAGAAATACGAGGCGGCGAAAGAGCGAGGCGCTCACATCTACGGCGAAATCGTCGGTTACGGCCGCGCGAGCGACCGCCTGTTTTTCAATGAGCCGGATCACGACGCCGAGGATCACTGGGGACGGGCGATGGCTCGCGCGATCCAGCTGGCCCTGAAAGAGGGCGGTATCGGCCCGGAAGAGGTTGATATGATCTGCGGCTCCAGTTGGGGCACACGGTATTCGAATCTGGCAGAACTGCACGGTATTCGTCACGCGTTCGGCGAGGCTGCGAAAGACATTCCGCTCACGAATTTTAACAATCGTTTCGGTTTTATCGAAGCCGCCAGCGGTTCGATGAATCTCGCGGCGACGCTCTTCTGCATGCGCGAAAATACGGTTTTCCCGATTCTATTCACGAAGCCGGATGATTTCGCCGTCGAGGGTCTGAACTACGCGACCGAGGCCGTCAAAAAAGACATCCGGCACGCGCTGGTGCTGGGCGTTTCCGAAGGCGGAAACAATTACGCGATCCTGGTCCGGCGTCCGGAATGATTTCGCGCGTTCTAAATTGATATGACGCCGGAATCCTGTACAGAGCTGCGCGACGCCGGTCGCCGGGTCGTCGTCAGCGGAGTGGCCTGCACCTCGAGCTTCGCCTCGTCGGCGCCGGAGCTGGTTCGCAAGATTTCGGCCGGGCACGTCGTGGAGTACCGCCCGGCGATTCGCGACGAACGGATTCTGTCCGCGACCGGCCTGAGTTTTAATCCGCTGCACGCCGGCCTGCCCGACACAGTCGTTCAAGAAGCCGCCGAAACCCTGGCGCATCGCGGTAACGGCCGCGCCCGAAAATTTTCGGATCCGCGCACCGCTCTGCTCGCGGATGTCAGTCTGAGCGTACTTGAGGACGCCGGGCTTTCGCACGCGGACGCCTCTCAGTCGGATTTCGGAGTATTCTGGGGCTCACCAGGCAATCAGCCGGCGATCGAAGACTATCTCGCGTACGCCCACGCGAATGACGGCCTCGATCTGTGGTTTTCTCCGTCCATTCGCAGCCTCAAATGCGAAAGCTTTCGCCAGGACACCTTAAGCGCTGAATACGCCGAATATTTACAGCTCGCGGATCCGGTGTGCACGCTTTTTTCGGCCTGTTCTTCGAGCCTGTCGGCGCTTTTGCTTGCGACTCGTAAGATTTCGCAGGGCAAACTAAAACGCGCGCTGGTGCTCTGCTTTCAAGAAGTCACATTGTTCGACATTCTCTTTCTGGCGGGATTGAATATTCTATCGCGCGACGTCGGGCTGCCTTTCTGTAAAAGCACTGACGGCATTTCGCTCGGTTACGGAATCGGCGGTCTGCTGATCGAGCGCGAAGACGACGCTGGAGACCGGGACGCGGAGCCGTACTTCGCCGTGCGACACATCACCGGCGGGCGCGGTTTTTCCGGGAGCGTGAACAGCCCGGGCATGTCGGTGCCTTTTCGCGCGATTTCGCAGTCGATGGAAGCCGTACTTTCGGAATGCGGGCTTTCCGCTCCGGATATCGACTGTATCTTTCCGCACGGTAACGGCATTCGTGCGAACGACCAGGCCGAAGAGATGGCGATGGATAAACTCTTCGGCGATAGCGCCCCGCCGATTTCGAATTATACCTATCAAACAGGCTATCTACTGTCCGCGAGCGGCGTCTTCGATTTGATTATGGCGACGGATTTATATCGCAATAAACGCCTCTGGCCTTTCGTCACCCGCGAGGAGATCGACGCCAACGAGCGTCTGCAATTTTTACAACGCGCTCCCGCGGCTTCGCCGGAGCAACCGCGTACGCTGGAAGTCGATCATATGCTCAAAACCTGCATCGGAATCGACGGCAGTATCGTGAACTGCGTCCTGGAGCGCGTGTGATGGCGGAAGAGGCGGGAATGCAGGTGCAGGATCAGGCGAACGCGGATCCCTCGCGCGACGCGAAAAGCGATCTTGTTTCCGAAAACGAAGTCGGGCGCGCCGTCGCTGCCGATGCGCGTTCTGAATACGAAAAATCGCGCGCGGTCGTCGTAACCGGTGCAGGCTTGTGCGAAGCGGGAGGCGCCCCCGTCGACTTTCGCCCGCGCCTCAACAACGCGCTCGAACAGGAGCTTTTCGCCCGGGCGCGGCGTAAGAGTCGCATTAGCGAATGGAGCGTGCGCTCGTTCAGTGCCGAGGATTTCGCCGGGCAGCCGCGCAGTCCGCTGATCAATCCGCATCTGCGCGCGCAGGAGCTGGCATTTTCGCAGGCGCTTCGATCGGCCGGTCTGTTGCGCAAGATCGGCCGCAAGCAGAGCAGGCGGGTCGGAGTGATCTACGTCGATTTTTACGGCAACACCTCCAGCCTGGAGCGCGAGCTGTCGTCGCGCGAGCTGTACTATCTCGACGTGTATCCGACATACCTGCTGCAAAATCATAATATCACCGGGTTTTCCCTTAAGACGCGCGGCGAACGCAACGGAGCCGCGGAAGGCCTCGACGTCGCGCAGACTCTGATTCGTTCAGGGGAGCTGGACGCGGTGATTCTTGGCGGGGTCTTTCCCTGTTATTCGTATTTATTTTTAAGCGAAGCGCTCGAAGACGCGGCCTGGCTGAAAGCGCGAGGCCTGCGGGAGCGGGAAGGCGCTTGCGAGTTATGCGAACGCAGTATCTTCGTCGTGCTCGAAGCCGCGGGTGTCGCAGCAGTTCGCGGCCAGCCGGCGCGCTACGGCGTCGAGGATCCGCAGTTTTATCAATTGCCCGCGCCGGCCGGAGCCGGGAGCGCGCTGACGCAGTTCTGGAGCGCTCGTTGGTCCGCCGGCGATTTCAAATCCGATTCCGGGCTGCGCCGGAATCCCGCTGTCAGCTTCGGCGGCTCCTATCGCGCGGCGGCGACCGACGCGGAGTACGCCGCACTGAGCGACGCCTACTCCGGGACGGCGCTCGCAGATCTCAGCGCCGACGGCGATAGCGGGCAGTTGAACGCGCTCAAGCCCTTCTGTCGCGAGCCGGCTGGTGATGCGGAGGCGAACGACGGAACGGCCTGGGACTCCGACCGGGAACAAGCGGCGCTCATTCATACCTGGGATCGCTGCGGGCGAGGGGCGGAAACCTGGATTCGGCGCATGCCGGAGGCCGGACCGGACCGCAAGATTGAAGTACAACGCAAGGATTGAGAGAATGGACAAGACGAATTATCCGGAAATGAAAGGAAAGACGGCTCTGGTTACCGGCGGCTCGCGCGGTATCGGTGCGGCGATCGTGAAGGGATTGATCGACCAGGGCTGCAACGTCGCGATCAATCATCGCAAAAACGTCGGCAAGTCGGGCGCTCAGGCCAAAGAGATGATCGAATACGCGGAGTCGAAAGGACAAGAGGCCTGGAGCATGATCGCCGATATCTCGAGCGAAAAAGAAATCGGACGTATGTTTAAGAAATTCGCGGATGAACACTCGCCGACGCTCGACTATTTAATCTTAAACGCCGGCAGCACGATCTTTAAGAGCTTTATGGAAATTTCGGCGCGCGAGCTGCGCAGCCTGGCGGAAATCAACATCTTCAGCAATGTTCATTGCGTGCAGGCCGCGTTGCCCTTGTTTCAGCCCGGGGCGTCGGTGATTTGCATTTCCAGTACGGGCACGCGCAAAGTTCTACCGGGTTATCCGCTGGGGATTATGAAAAGCGCGCTCGAAGAACTGGTGCGCTATCTCGATTTCGAGCTGCACAATCGCGAGATGCGCGTGAACGGTATCTGCGCGGGTTTGACCAATACCGACACCTACCAGATTCTCAAAGAGAGCCTGCCCGAAATCGCGGCGGTATCGAATCAGGATTTTCGCAATATGCTGCTGGAACCCGAAGAGATCAGTGACATCGTCAATTTTCTGTGCAGCCAGGATTCGCGCGCCATTCAGGGCAATGTGCTGCTGGCGGATCGCGGCTTGACTTTGAATTAAGGTACGATTTTCGGACGGGGATGACGACATGAGTGCGAAACGAAAGCGGGTGGTCGTTACCGGCCTCGGCATACTCTCGGCGATCGGCAAGAATCGGCATGAATTCGCGGAGAGTCTGCTGGCGGGCGTCGGCGGCATCAAAAGCAGCGAAACCTACAATCGCTATTTTGAAAATTGCTACGCCTCCGAAATCGAAGACGATTTCGATTATTCCAAACACATCGCTCCGGAAATTCTGGCCGGACTCGATCTGGTCGCGCTGTGGTCTTATCGGGTCGGTCGAGAAGCGTTAGAAGACGCCGGCTTGTTCGAGAATCATGAGTTGTTGCGCGAAGCGGGCGCGATGGTCGGCGTGAGCTCGGCCGGCACCGAAGCGTTTTTGCCGGTGCTCCTGAACAGCGACGAGCCCGTCTCCGCGCCGAAGGTTCGCGTATCGGGTTCGTACAGTTCCGCCGGTCCGGCGGTTGCCGCGCTCTTCGGACTCGGCGGCGGGTACGAGGTCATCGCCACGGCCTGTACGGCGAGCCCTAACGGTATCGGCCTGGCGTACGACGCCATTCAGAACGACAAAAACAAGATCGTTTTAGGCGTCGGAGCCGAGCCGCTATATATGCCGACCTTCGCTGGTTTTAAGGTTCTGGACGCGATGGCCGACGGGCCCTGCAGCCCTTTTTCCGGCGAGCCTGGCATGTCCGTCGGCGAAGGCGCCGGCGCGATCATTCTCGAAGAATACGAACACGCCCGCGCCCGCGGCGCGACGATTTACTGCGAAATTCTCGGATATGCGACTTCCTGCGACGCCTATCACGAAACTTCCCCGGATCCCAAAGGCGACGGCGCCGCATTGGTGATGAGTCTGGCCTTGCGCAATAGCGGAGTGGCGGCGAGCAGCATTGAGTACGTAAACGCGCACGGCACCGGTACTGAAGCCAACGATAAAGCCGAGAGCGCCGCCATTCGCAAGGTCTTCGCCGAGCGCGAAGACGTGCCGGTCAGCTCGACCAAGTCCTTTATCGGCCATAATATCAGCTCGGCGGGGATTATGGAGCTGATCGCCTGCATGGTCACTTTGCCGAAACAGAAAATTCCGCCTACCTTGAATTTCAGCGAAGCGCGTCCATACGTCGGCGATCTGAACGTCGTCGCGAATGCACCCGACGATCGCGAAGTCAATCTGTTCATGAAGAACAACTACGCATTCGGCGGCAATAACTGCTGCATCGTCGCGGCGTTGAAACCCGAGTCGGTTCCGCTGGCTCCCGCTTCGCGGCGACGGGTGGTGATCACGGGACTCGGCTCGCTCAGCTCGCTGGGCATCGGCCCGGAAGCGTTTTTTGAGGGACTCGCCGGCTGCCGTTCGCCTTCGCAGGAAGTCGAGTTACAGGTCCTGACGGATTCTCAAAATGAAAACGGCGCGCCTGCGGCGACTGCCATTGGCGGCGAGGTGTCGCCTGCCGTGGGCGCGCCTGCGGCGACTGCTATTAGCTGGATGGCGCGCAACGCGGGCGTCCGTGAAATTCTGGAGCGTCTGCCCCTGGATGCAGCGGGACGGATCAAGCTGCGCGCGCATCAGGTCGAAAGCTTTTCGCCGCGCAAACACCTGCGGACCGTGGACGTACGAAAGCTACAGCCCGTGAGCATCTTCGCGCTCGTCGCCTTTCAACAGGCGCTGAAAGACGCGGGCCTCAAAATCAGCAAATCGAACCGCGAAGAGCTGGGCATGATTCTGGGCCTATCGCGCGGGCCTCAGACCGCCATCGACAATTATTTCTCGAGCCTGAACCCCGACCCGGCCAACGCCCGCATCAGCGAGTTTTCAAAAGCGCTGTACAACAGCGTCGCATCGCAATGCTCGATCACCCAGGGCGTCCGCGGTTACAATACGACCCTGGCCACCGGTTACAGCTCGGCCCTGGGCGCCGTCGCGCAGGCCTACGAGGTCGTCGCTTCCGGCATGCAGAATTATATGATCGCCGGAGCCGCGGACGAAAGCGCGTACGGCTTTTCGCTGATGATTCACGCTCAGAATAATTTTCTGAACTACGGCCTGGGCGATCAGGACTTTCGCGTATACGGCGAAGATGCGCGCGGCTTTCATATCGGCGAAGGAGCGGGGCTCTTTTTGCTCGAAGCTCCGGAAAGCGCCGCCGAGCGCGATGCGAAAATCTACGGCGAAATTATGGGCTACGGCCGGGCATGCGAAACGGCGTTTCTCTTCAGTGAATTCGGCGGCGCGGCAAACGGCTCCGGCTCTGCAAATAAGACTTCTGCCGCCCCGGAGACTTCGGCGACTTCGACCAGGGTTTCAGGTCCCGGGGCGATGGCCCGGGCCATTCAGCAGGCCCTCGAAGAAGCGCACATCGCTCCTGCGGACCTGGATCTGATCGTGGGCTCCAGCTGGGGCACCAGAGAAGCCGATCGCCGGGAACTGGAAGGACTCGCGTCTGGATTGGGCGCGGCGGCGGCGAAGATCCCGCTTACGAATCTGAACGGCTATTTCGGATTCGTCGAAGCGGCCGGCGCCGGTTTGAATCTCATGGGAGCGCTGGGCTGCATAGAAAGCGGAACCATTCCGCCGATCGCCTTCGCACCCGAAATTCACAAAGACTACGCTGGCCGATTCGATTTCGTACTCGGCGAAGCCCGATCCGATCGCAAGATTCAGCGCGTGCTGGTGACCGGCGCGTCCGAAGGCGGCAACTGCTATGCGGTCATCGTCGGTGCGCCGGACGCGGTCGCTTAAGATTCAGGCCTGGAGACTGGCCGCCAGTCTCCAGCGCGTCCGGATCCTTTAAAAACGAAAAAACCCGGCGGGATCGACCTTGCGGTTGCGATCCTGAGCCGGGTCTTTTTCGTTTTCGGGCGAGACTGAAGTCTGCTCGCCCGAATTTCGAATGCAATGCCTTCGGTTTTAGTTTTCCGCGACCGGTACCCAGTCCGTACCGAAGAGGCGCTTTTGCACCGTTTCGTTTTCGTAGATCTCGTGATCGACGCGGCCGATCTTGCGGAAGAACATTGTCGCGAACGCGCTCGTAATCACGATGAAGAACGAATACAGAATCGGGAGCCAGAGTACTTCGTTGATGATCTGGGGATAGGCGTCGAAAGCCAGCAGTACGATGGCGAAGGCCAGCGGACCGTTTTGAATGCCCGTCTCCAGAGCCACCGTGCGGCAATAACGCGGTGCGAGGCGCAGCACCCGCGCGACCAGATAACCGAACATAAACCCGATTACGCCGACCATGATGGCGCCGACGTAGACGTTCCAGCCGGTCGTCCAGAGCAATGCGCGACGGTGCTCAGCGGACAGGAAGCTGACGATCAAAAAGAGAATTACGATAATCCCGAAAAAGCTCGCGGTATCTTCCGCGGCTTTCGCCCAGCCTTCCGAGAAGAAACGCAGGATCATACCCATGGCGACCGGGAAGAGCACTAACAGCAGCGATACGATAATATCTTTCAGCGGAATCGCGAATTGTGTGCCTTCGAGACCCGGGATGTCGATTTGAGCGGCGAAGGGCGCGCCGTAGAAGCTCAAGAGAATCGGCAACATGAAGGTGGCCGCGATGGTCGAACAGGTCGTCATCGAGATACTCAGAGCCACGTCCCCGCGCGAGAAATAGGCGAAGAGATTCGACGTTGTTCCGGCGGGCAGGCAGCCGACTAATACGAGCGAAAGAGCCACAGCCGGCGGGAATTCCAGATAAGTGGCCAGAAAGAATGCGACGGCCGGCATAACGCCGAACTGCGAAGCGAAGCCGATCAATACGCCCAGCGGATTGCGGGCCACGTAGCGAAAATTCTCGCCGGTCAGCGAAGCTCCCATTCCGAACATGATGATCAGAATCATCAGGCCGAGCAGGGCTTTTTCCCCGCTGCTCATTAATTCCATTTCCATTTTGAGTCCTTCTTCCTGTTGCTGTATACGATTCCGGCCTGCGCGCTCACAGCTCCGCCGGAGGGTTGTTGTCCTGACTGCGCCCGCACGCGGCGGGCGTGTCGCTTTTATTTGTAGATATCGTCGATCAAGTGCTCGTATTTATCCGTGATCACGGCGCGTTTCAACTTGGCAAGATTCGTGAGTTCGTCGCCCACTTCGAAGGGTTTGCCGACGATTCGCAAGTCGTGAACGCGTTCGAAGGACTTGAAGCCGTTTTCGCTCGAAATCTGCACTTTGATTTCGGCGGCCAGCAGTTGTTTGACCTGCTCGTTGTCGACGGCTTCGGAGGTGTCGTTCAGTTTGATGCCTTTCGCTTCAAGGCCGTTCAACGAAGGCACGATCAGCGCCGCCATATGCTTCTGGTCCTGGCCGACGAGCATAATGTGGTCGATCAGCGGGGATTGCTGCAGACGGCCTTCGATCGGTACGGGCTCCACGTTTTCGCCGGACGCGAGAACGATCGTATCTTTGGAGCGACCCATGATCTTAATGCAATTGTTGAACGTCATCATGCCGATGTCGCCGGTGTTGAAATACTCGTGCTGATCGAAAACCTTCTCGGTAGCTTCGGGATTGTCGTGATAGGCTTTCATGATCTGCGGGCCGCGGGCGTGGATTTCGCCCTTCAGGCCGCGACCCATGTCCGGCCGCGAATTGTTCGGATACAAAAGTTCGCCGGTGTTGATATCGATGATGCGCAACTCGGTGCCGGCGAGCGGCGGGCCGACCGTGCCGATGACCAGGTTGTCCGGTCGTCGGGCGGTGAGCGGTCCCGAGGTTTCCGTCAGGCCGTATCCTTCCAGCACCGGAATGCCGATATTATTGAAGAAATCGTCGACGTGTTTGGGCAACGCACCCCCGCCGGACACCGTGCCGCGCAGACTGGCTCCCAGTCCCTGGCGTAGACGTTCCAGCACCGCCACGTTGAAGAAACCGTAGAGGGGGGTGATCAGAATCCAGCGCACGAGATGAAGCAGCGATCCGATCGCGTGCAGCAGCGGGTTGGGCTTCGTCAGTTGCAGCTCCCGTTTCATCATATAGTTCAGCGAACCGCGATACATACTCGCCAGCTTGTAGGCGGAGTGAAAGAGTATCCGCCGGACCGGATGCGCCTTGCCGATGCCTTCGATGATGCGAATATAGAGGCTTTCCCAGAGACGGGGAGCCGATCCCATGAAAGTGGGTTGCACGTTTTTGAAATCTTCGCCCAGAAAACGCACGCTGGAGTAATAGGTGCAGATGCCGCGACTGATGGCGAGAACCTCGAAGACCCGCTCGAATATGTGCCAGACCGGCAGGATCGATAGAATGCGATCGTTCGGCGAAAGCTCCAGCGGGATCAAATCCAGCGCGTACAGCATATTCGAATGCGAAAGCCTGACCCCTTTGGGGGCGCCGGTCGTGCCGCTCGTATAAATCAGCGTACACAGATCTTCCGGTTGCACGGCTTCGGTGCGTTCTTCGGCCGTGCGATCGCCCGCCTCGCGCATGGCGTGGCCGCGCGCGATCAGGTCGTTCATGTGCAACATCCCCTCCGGCGCTTTTTGAGCGGAATCCATCAGAATCCAGTGCCGCACGCTCGGGATATCGCCTTTGACCGGCTCCAGTCGCTTCCAGAGATCCAGAGTTTCGACAAAACAGGCCGTCGCGCCGGCGTGGGGGAGAATATAGGTTACGTCGCCCGCGGTTACGTCGGCGCCCCGCGGGACGTCCGCCGCGCCGGCCAGCTGGATGCCGTAGTTCGCAATGATCCATTCAATGCGGTTGTCGGCCAGCATGCCGATGCGGTCTTTCGGAGCGATCCCCAGTTCGACCAGGGCCGCTGCCAGGGCCGCCCCTTCCGCATAGAGCGAGTCGAAGCCGGCAGGCTTCCAGACCGCGATTTTATCTTTTGCGCCGGTGCTTTTGGTCCGGCGAGCGAAGGCCGGGCGTCGACCCCACACCGCCGCGGCTTCGCGATAGAGGACCGGCATGGTCGTCGCGCGAATACCTTCGTTGATATGTTCGTCTGATATTTTTTGTTTTTCCGGTGTAACGCCGGCGGATTCGGGGGTAGCGGTGCTGGGGGCTGACATAGATTCTCCGTGAACTTCGCGGAAATATAGGAAACTTGTGCATCGCGCGTCAAGGCTTGCGCAAAAAAAAGCGCCGGTTGTTCTGCAGGCCTGGATTCATGCAGTGCTGCATAATTTACCACGAAGCTTGCGCGGATCTTTCTCTATAATAGAGTCTTGGTCTTGTATAAAACGATCACCCGTGCGCTGCAGTGCAAAGTGCGTACAGAGTGACCGGGTGTAGCTGGTTGGGCGCCGGGCGGCTCAGCGACCGACCCGCAGCACCAGGGTCAGCTTGCCCTGGTCGTCGGTGATCAAATCAAAACCTTCCTGCTTGAGGCTCTTCTTGATCCGGTAGTAGGCCAGGTTTACGACTTTCGGATCGTCCCCCTGGTGTTCCGCGGCGATCTGCGCGGCCAGTCCGGCCATGGTCGGTCGAGCGGGTTGGTTGGGTCTGGCGGGGCCGCCGGTCGAATCCTGGATTTCAGTTCCGGAATCTCCGGCGGGGTCCGCCTCCGGCGACAGCAGCAGCCGTTCGGTCGCGGAAAGGGACAGACCTCCATCCCCATTGCGGGAAGAATCTGTCGGGTCGGGCTGCGTATGCTTGGAATCGCTCACAGCAAGATTATCGGGAGGGGCCCTGCACGATTCAAATCCTCACGCGCGATTTTCGCGAATCGGACGCCGGGAAAAAATGCGAGCGCGAGCTCAAGTCGTCAGGGCTTTGCCGTTTTATTTTTTCCAGTCGCTCTGGAATTGTTCCGGGGTCAGCAGTTCGCCCGCGAAGAAATAGGCCTCGGCCGCCTTGCCCAGACCGTAGGTGCTCGCGCCGGCGATTGAACCGGCCGCAGCCCAGCCGCCAAACGGAATGAATTTCAAGAGTTGCTGGGTCACGAAGCGTACGCCGCCCGCGGCCGCGAGATTTACGCCGATGGCCGAAAGGTATTCATAGGCGGTTTCGCGGCTGACGCTCCGGCACGAAAGCCCGCCGATCATGGCGATCATCAGAATCTGCAGCGGCGTCAGCACGAGAAAATCCGAGAGCGGCGCAGGCGACGCGCCGATGCCCGAAGCGATGACCGAAAAGCGTTTGATCAGACCCGTCGAAATTTTGCGCAGCTGTTCTTTGCGCCGCAGGGCCTGGTAAAAATCGAGCAGAGCCACGTCCGGCAGCTGGCTGCCCACGAAGTCCTGCAGCGTGTCGATATTCCACTGGTCTTCCGCCTCGGGCAGCGAGCACACGGGAATGATGGCGGGATGCGGTCCGCTATCGCCGGCGCTGGCTCCGCTCTCTCCGCTGCTGGAACCGAAGATGGATGGGGCAGTATCCGTTTCTGAAGCCGGCTCCGGATGCGTCGCGAAACCTTTGATGACGAAATTGCGATCCAATCGGCGCAGACGCTCCGGCGGGATTTCCAGGATATCCGCACCCATGTACTGCAGCGCTTCGTGAATCAAAGCCGCCTTGCGGGCGTTCGTTTCCGGCGGCCATTCCCGCGGGTTGCCCAGAGTATCGGCTTTGTTCAGCACGACGACTACGGGTAGATCGACTCCGCTTTCGTTTTTGACTTCGGCCAGAATCTCGCGCATCAATTTGAGATCGGGGGCCAGATTGCGCAGCTCCGGACTGCTGATCACGTGCATGAGCACGTCCGGTTTGTATTTGAGCAGGTCCTGCTTTAAGGTCTGGACCGCGTCGACGGCGGGAGCGCCGTCCGGGCGGGTCGTTTCGAAGATGCCGCGCGAATCGATCACCTGCCAGGCCGAGAACTGTTCTTCGAAGTGAATCAGGTACGGGGTCGATTCGGGGGTGGTGGGTTTCACGTCGCCCACATCCGCGATTTCGCGACCGGCCATGGCGTTGATCAACGAAGACTTCCCGTGTCCCGAGCGGCCGGCCAGAAAGAGCACCGGCGGCCGGCTTTCGCTGATCAGATGACGGATCTCTTCCAACGCCGGACCCATTACCGATTTTTGCAAAAAGGCGCCGACTTCTTTCGGCAGCCCGCCCACCAGCGACGCGAAGATTTCGTCGACGCCTTCTAAGAGTTCGCGGGTTTTGTTTTTATCAATCGCCATTCGTTGTTCCTGTCGGTGCGAGATGCCGGTGGCCCCAGCGGGCGGACTGCGGGCATACGGTCGTGCGCATGCTCATTTTGCCGGGCTCATTTTACGATGGGTCGCACCAGTTGTTGGACGGCCGCCACGCCTCGCACGCGATGAAAGTACGGATCGTTCTGAATTAACACCGCCGCGGCTCGTTTGAAGGCGCGCACGCGTCGCCGGATTTCGGCTTTGCTCTGGCCCGGGCCGCTGTTGCCGTTGCGCGCTACGTCGGCTGCCAGCGCGTCCAGGCCGTCGAAAAAAGCCCGCAGATGGAGCGCCGCCGCCGCTCCCTGCCCGCGCCGCGCAGTCTGCACGAAATCGTGCCATTCGGCCGTCGCCGGGTTCTTCGAATCGCGGCCGTCGCGTAGCCCGCGCAGATTCAGCTCCACGTCCCAGAGCGTATGAAAAGGGTCCAGGCGCGCCCGGGCCCGGATGACCTGCGCTTCAAGATTCAGGCCGCCGGCTCCGCCGGGAATCAGTCGATTCAGCAGTTGTTCGTATTCGGATCGCTGCGCTTCGCCCGCCAGGCACTCGGCGAAGAAGGGCTGGGCGAAGCTTTCGCGGGGCAAGGGCACTGTCGGCGCAGACGCTGCGGGCGGAGGCGGCGCCGATAGTTCCGGGCGGGAGGGCGGCGCTTTGCCCGACTCAGCCGGCGACGTCTGATTCTCCGCGGCCGCCTGAATCGCGCGGCGAAATTCCGAGAGCGCCCGATCAGGGCGGTTCTCGCGGCAGGCGACGGTCATGCGGGCGACGGACTGGAGATAGGGGCTTGCGTATGCGTCGGGATCCGGCTGCATTCGCTGGATGGCCGCGCTGTACAGCGCGTGCGGGCGAATCTCGCCGGCGCGTTTGTACGCCGCCAGGATTCGCCTCCGTGGCGCCGCCTGAAGCTCCAGCAGCACTCCCAGGTTGTAACAGAGGATGTCCTGGCCGTCCTTGTTCTCCCGGCAGGCCCGCTCCATTAAAGTCAGGGCTTGCTCTGGCCGACGGGGAGGCTTATAGTAAAGATTTACGGCCTCGTCGTAGATATCGTAGTACGGTCGGGGCGTCCAGGGACCTTCCGGCGTCCCGCAGGCTGCGCCCGGCGCCGCCAGAACCAGCGTCAGAATCGCCGCTCGAAGCGCGAAAGCGAAGCGCGGGCGGCGAATCGACCGCAAATGCGGGATAAAAAATATCGACAGGAGAGCGCTGGTTTGCGTCCCATTAATATGAAGTCTCATGCAGGATGTACTAAGAGTGTCTAATTCGCGTCGAATCATACTGGCCTTATTCGGGCTATTCTATATATCCTTCTGCGGATGCATCCGGGCCGAAACTCCCAATGTCCCCGACAGTTTCACCCGCGAAAGCTTTTTTAAGGTGATCGCCTACGCCCGGGACAACTACCTCGATCCGGACCGCATTAACGGCGATCGCGCCTACGTCGAAGCGGCCGACGCCGCGCTGCGTTCGATGCCCTATCCGCTGTTTCTTATGACGCGGGAATTCTACGAAAATCGCGCGGATTATCTCACCCCCGAGCGACTGATCCCCGGCCGGGCACTGGTGATCCAGCAAGAAGACCCCTACCTCGTTTTCGTGCCCGATTACAAAAAATGGGATACAATCACCAAAGCGTACGACAAAAAGCAGGCCGCCCGGCGTAAGAAAATGACCGAGGCGCAGCGGCGTACGGAATTCGCCGAGCAGCGCAAGAAAGACCAGAAGGTCAAAGAATTCGTCGAAACATCCTGGAAGAAAATCAAATTCAATCGTTCGAATTTCCAGAACGTCATCGGCTGGGTCGAACAGAACTATCGCAAATACCAGACGCTGCCGGTCACGTACAAAGGCGAGGACCCGTACAAAGAATCGCCATTCGGCATGCACCACGTCTATTTCGCGGCGACCAACGGCTATCTGCAGGCCATGGATCCCCACAGCGCGATTATCGACGAATCCATGTGGAACAAGATGCGCACCGAAGCCGAAGATTCCAGCTTCGAAGGCATCGGCGCGTTATTACGCGGCGGCGGGCGCCAGGAAGTGATCGTCGAAACGCCGCTGCCGGGCAGCCCCGCGCTCCGGGCCGGCTTACGGGCGGGCGATATCATTCGTAAAGTCGATCAGGTCGTGATCGCCAATCTGCCGCTTTCGGACGTGGTCAAAAAGATTCGCGGTCCGCGCGAAACGGTGGTCGTGCTCGAAGTCGAGCGCCCGACCGAACTGCGCACCCTGCCGATCAGCATCAAACGCGACGTGATCGTTCAGACCGCGGTATCTTCGAAACTGATTACGGATAAGGCGCTCGACGCTTCGGTGGTTAAGGGCCGCAAAATCGGCGTGATCAAAATCGCTTCGTTTCTGTACGCGAAAAAGAATACCTCCCGGCTGATCGTCGAAGAATACGAAGATCTATTGCAAAAGGCCGGCGGTAAGCTCGACGGCCTGGTCGTGGATCTGCGCGGGAATCCCGGCGGCTATCTCGAAGAGGCGGTCGAAGTCACCGATCTATTTTTGCCTCGCGGCAAAGTCGTCGTGCGGGTACGCGGCGCGGGCGATTCCAAAGAGGAAAAGACCCGCCGCCGTTCGCTGGTTCAGGGCGTGCCGGTCATCGTACTGATCAATTCGGGTTCGGCTTCCGCCAGCGAAATCGTCGCCTCGGCGCTTCAGGATCATAACGCGGCGCTGGTCGTCGGCGAACGCAGCTTCGGCAAGGCCACGGTGCAGGGCATCCATCGCCTGGGTAGCGTGTACGTGAAATTGACCTCGGCGCGGTACTACGCTCCGGACGGCTATACCGTCCAGGTGCACGGCGTCGAGCCGGATATTACGCTTTCGGATGAAGTCGACGGCAGCTTCCCTCCGCGCTTTCGCGAAGAAGATATGTGGAAGCATCTGCCGGAGCTGGAAGGCCGCAAAAACGATCCCACGCGCGAAGCCTGGGTCGCGGAGCTGCAGTCGCTCGTCGGCGACGGCGCGGCATCAGAAAAATTTATCAAGGGCCACAAGAACGACGCCCTCAAGCCCGACTTCATGTTGATTCGGGCCATGCAATACTTCGATGCGCTCAAGGCGAAACCGACCCCCTGAGCGAAGGGTGGGCGATCGCATAGTCTTGCCACGGATTTCACTGATTGCACGGATCGTCTTTTGGGATTCTTGCGATCAATAACTGAGCGAAAATCGACTGATAAATATAGAGTCTCTGGATTCCCATCCGTGAAATCCGTGCCATCCGCGGCCAATAGAATCCCGATTTAGAATGAGCAATAACCTCGTCGACGTCGATTATCTGATTCTGGGCAGCGGGATTTCCGGGCTGTACGCGGCCTATCTGCTGTCCGATCACGGTCGGGTGATGATCGTCACCAAGTCGAAGATGGATCATGCGAGCACGAGCTGGGCCCAGGGCGGCATCGCATCGGTGCTGCACGACGAAGACAGCTTTGCAAGTCATATCGAAGACACCTTAAACGCGGGGGCGGGGCTCTGCGATCCGGAAGCCGTGCGGGTGCTCGTCACCGAGGGGCCCGAACACGTTCGTAAGCTGATCGAACTCGGAGCGCGCTTCGAACGCGACGACGCGGGCGAATTGCACCTCGGCCGGGAAGGCGGTCATAGCCAGAATCGCATCGTGCACGCGGCGGACCTGACCGGCCAGGAAGTCGAAAAGGTTTTACTGGAATCCGTGCGGAAACGCGGGGTGCCGATCGTCGAGCACTCCAGCGCGGTCGAAATCATTACGCGCTTTCATCTCAAAGATCGGGGCGCGGCCGCGACCGGCGCGAAGCTGCCCGACTGGGACGGCGACGCGCAAAGCAATGAATGGCCCGAGCCGGAAAACGCTTCGAATCGCTCGAATACCCACTGCTACGGCGCCTATATCTACGATCGGCAGACCTGGGATATTACCATTGTACGCGCGAAAGCTACGGTTCTGTCGACCGGCGGCGCGGGCCAGGTCTATTTGCACAATACGAATCCCGACGTATCGACCGGCGACGGAGTGGCGCTGGCCTATCGCGCGGGCGCGGAAGTGGCGGACATGGAATTCTATCAATTTCATCCCACGTCGCTGTACGATCCCGAGAGCGAACGCACCTTCTTGATCAGCGAAGCTCTGCGCGGTTTCGGCGGGATTCTACGCGGCGTGGATCACGAAGCGTTCATGGAAAAGTACGATCCGCGCAAGGACCTCGCTCCCCGCGATATCGTCGCGCGCGCCATCGACGCCGAATTGAAGCGCACCGCCGTGCAGCACGTATGGCTCGACGTGCGCCACAAATCGCGCGAAGAGCTGATGGAGCATTTCCCGAATATCTTTTCGTATTGTCTGGACCGGGGCATCGATATCTCGCGTGATATGATTCCGGTCGTGCCGGCGGCCCACTATATGTGCGGCGGCGTACGCACGGATCTGCACGGGCGTACCTGTATTCAGGGGCTCTTCGCTCTCGGCGAAGTCTCGTGCACGGGGGTGCACGGCGGCAATCGCCTGGCGTCGAATAGTTTGCTGGAGGGATTGGTGTTCGCGGCGCGCATCGCCGATTATCTGGCCGCCAATCCCGCGCAGTACGAAGTCCCCGAAGTTCGCGAGTGGCAAAAAGAAGGCCTGGCGAACGCCGACGAATGGATTTTGGTCCAGCACGATTTCGAAGAGATCAAGAAGGTGCTGTGGGACTACGTCGGCATCGTGCGTTCGGATCTCAGGCTGCATCGCGCCCGGCGTCGCATACAATTATTGCATGACGAGATTCTGGACTTTTACCGGCGCACGGTCATTCAAAACAAAATTCTCGAATTGCGCAATATCGCGCTCGTCGCCCGACTGATGGTGGACTCGGCTCTCAGCCGCACCGAAAGCCGCGGGCTGCATTACAGCACGGATTATCCCGAGACCCGGGAGCCGTCGAGCAAACATACGATTCTGCGCCGCACGGGTCCTGAGATCTGACGCGCCGCAGGCGCGGCAGATCGAAAGTTAAAGCTGACGCGCCGCAGGCGCGGCAGATCGAAAGTTAAAGCTGACGCGCCGCAGGCGCGGCGGATCGAAAGTTAAAGCTGACGCGCCCCTGAGCCAGGCCGTTTCAACTTCATCCGGCCGGGAGCATTAAAATGAAAGAACAGCCCGATCTGAGTTTGCATGAGGGCGAGCGGTATGTGCAAAAGAAAATGCATACCCCCCGGGAGCTGGCCGACCAGATTCCCGGCTATATTCATGCCGATATGCCGCTCCAGTATGCGGAGTTTTTTTCAAGGCTGCCGTATTTGCCTCTGGCGGCATTGGACGGCCGGGGGCGCCCCTGGGTCACGATGTTGGTGACGCAATCCGGTGCAGAGCCTTCCGCGGGGATCCGGGTCAGCCCTGACGGCAGAACAACGATCGAAGCGGAAGTCAATCCGCATGATCCGTTTCTTCGATGCATTGAAGATAACGTTCGCGGCGCAGACAATCAGAAGGCGCTCTTCGCAGGCGTCGGCATCGATTTTTCGAATCGCGCCCGGATCAAGATCGCAGGGGAAATCGAGGCCGCCGAAATGAAGTCCGGGCTGATCAGCCTGAGTCTGAATTCGAATCAACACCTCGGCAATTGTCCGAAATATATTACCGTCCGTGATCTAAAACACCGCACGCGCAAAGCTGAGGCCGGCTTGACCCGATTCGAATCTCTTGAGGTCTCGTTAGCTGATTTTTGTCGGGAGCACATCGATCGGGCAAGCACAGTTTTTTTAGCAACGAAGCATACTGACAGAACGAAGCACGCGCAGAGCTATATGGGACTGAATCACCGGGGAGGTCCGCCCGGATTTGTTCGTGTCTATGAGGAAGAAACGGATGGGAGCGTCTCCACGTATTTGGTGTTGCCGGACTATTCGGGAAATCGTTTTTATCAGTCGCTGGGCAATATCGAGGGCGAGGGCGACGCATTGGTGGGCCTGATTATCCCTGATTTTGCGACCGGGAACCTGCTCTATCTGACCGGCGAAGCCGAAAACCTGTTCGATGCAGACGCGCAAAAGCTGATGTCGCGCGTGAGCCTGGTGACTCGTATTCAAATAACGGGCGCGGTTTTTGTGAATGCGGGGCTGAATCTGGAGATGACCTCAGACGAGGAGTTTTCGCCCTACAATCCGCCGCTAAGATATCTTAATATTGAGTTAGAGCAGCTGGGATATTCGGTCGGGCCGGCCGCGCCCGCTGAGCAGGAGCTGGTCGCGAAGCTGGTTTCTACGAAAAGACTGAGCGACAGGATCTCAACTTTCGTATTTCAACTCTCCGGGGCGATTCAAGCGCCAGTCCCGGGCGGCTTTGGTGTCTTCGACTTTTCGGATAAGCTGGGCGCCGGCTATGCCCATATGAACGACCGAAATCCCCAGTCGGTCAATGACGACTGTATTCGAACCTGGACACTGTCTTCGGCGCCGGACTTCGATTTTGATCAGAAGCGATTCAATAAAATCGAGCAGCTCGAGGTCACGGTGAAACGCAAAGAGGGCGGGCTCGTTTCGAATTTTTTACACCAACTTGAGTCCGCAGACTCTGATCCAGTGGAGGTGAAATTCAAGGGGACGGGCGGAAGCTTCAGCAGTTTCTCGTATCCGGAGCAGGGTGGATTGCCTGTCGTTCCGGCAAAGATGCTGTGGGTCGCCGGGGGCGTCGGTATCACTCCGTTTCTATCGATGTGGGATGGGCTGTTGAATATGAGCCGGGCATCGGCGGAAGGCGCCTCACTGGCGACGGATATCGTGCTGCTCTTCGCAGCCAGAGACGACGATATCCAGGTGGCGCGACATTTTCTGAAGAAGGCCAATGACGTCCCCGGTGTATCGATCAGCGTCAATATATTCCAGAGCGTGAGCGATCCGAGCGATAGAGGCGGTCAAGCACTCGACACCGGCCAGGCGTTGTTCCGCGATTTTGCTCAAGCATCTTTCGTCATCAAGCAGAGACGAATGCAGCCTGCCGATTTTGAAGATCTTGAAGATTTGCGAGCACGAGAGGTATTTCTGTGCGGGCCGGATGTCTTTATGCAAAGCTGCAGGGAAGCCGTGAAGTCCCTGGGGACGCCCGAGCTGCAGATTCATCAAGAGTCTTTCTATTTTTAGCGACCAGAGGCTGTTGAAAAACAGCCGCAGGTCGACCAGCCTGCCCACGAATGAACGGGGCCATCAGCGTAAAGCGGATCAGGGCCCTGGTTATTTTCACAACCCAGGTTTGTCCATTCGGGGATGATCTGTCCGACTGGGCCCATTCGGTCGACGAAAGAACGCACGATGGCTTAGAATCTTCGCCAGATCAAGATCTGGTGTAGAAGCAATTGAGCGCTCCCTCGAATAGAATCAAACGCGTGGGTCATCGATCCGCCGTATTCCACATTGTCTTGTTGAGTTTATTCATGGGCCCCGCCTGTTTCGCCGGGCATCCCGTGGTCGGACTGACCACGCCCGCCGGCGAGACCGACACCGAAGCCGATGCCACCCTTTTCGCCGGCCTGGCTTCCGCTCTCGGGGCGCCGCCAGGTATGGCGGATTCTCCTGTTTCGCCGGGTGCCTCCGGTCCGCCCGAGATCCTTTTGCAGATTGCCGGGGGCGGCGACCTGATCAGTGGGAGCACCTGTGATTTTCGCGGAGGGGGCAATTGCTTCCCGAGTCCGGTAACCCTGAGGATTCAAAATTCGGGCACCGGACCCCTGACCTTGACCAGCGTAACAATCGACAATATGGCTGACTTTATTCTGACTCCGCCCGCGTCGAGTACCGTTCCCGCTCAGTCCACACTGGATTTCCAGCTGGCCAATCCGAACTCCGGCTGCTGCATCACCGGCATTCTGACAATTGTTTCGGACGATGCTGACGAGGGTACGTACACTGTGAATTTGCAGGGAGACAACAGCTGAGGTTTTGCGCGTCATTCACTCCTCGGGCAAGCGAATGGGCACCTGAATTTCCGTTATGGAATCGGATGGAGCCACGGCACCAGGCAGATTATGATAGATTTCGCGAAAAATTCCGGCAATCGTACAGCGATTTTCGAAAGCCCAGGCGCTGAGGCGTTCGTAGTGGCGCCCGGTTTGTGCGCGGTCGCCGAAAAAAGTCAGGCGAGCCATCTTTCCGCCTGGCAAGCGACGGCGCAGCATTTCCGCAGTCGACGCGAATCGACCGCTAACCGGAATCGCTACTTCGATCTTCGCCGCGGCGCCGGGGCTTGACTGGCCGGCGACGAATGCTTCGCCCCAGAGCAGCATGGGTGAACCATCGACCCTGAGTTTTTGCGAAAGGGCGAAGTCAGTCAGCTCTTCAATGAGCGGGAACACGTCTTCGTATTCGCCGAATTTTTTTGAGGCGAGTACCGTGCGGCTGCCTACTTCTATAACTTCGATCGCTCCGTCTTTTTCGTGAACATTGCGCGCCCCGGACGGGTTCCCGTCTTTCGTCTTCGTGCGCAGGGTTCGCATCCACCGCTGCATACGCTGGATGCTGCTCAATCGATCCATCAACGCGGTTTCGTGCTCCTGCAGTATTTCGAGAATATCGTCGTCAGCGCCGAGCGCCTGCAATCGTAGCAAACTGGCTATGGTTTTCAACGGCACGTCGCAGTTTCGCAGGAATCGAATTTGTTCCGCAATCAGTATCTGCGTGGGTTGATAGTGCCGATAACCGGTCTGCGCGTCGACGTGACCGGGTTTCAGCAGTCCGTGCCGATCGTACAACCTGAGCGTTTGTATGGATATTCGCGTGCGTTTGGAAAACTCTCCAATTGAATACATAGCACCCGCGTGCCTCCGACTTATGGTCTTATTATCATGGCAGCCATAGCTCGCATCAGTTTTCCGGGAAATTGGCTTGACTATATTCAATTTTCTTAACAGGACTGGCACACCGATGGAATTAAAGATCCGGGTTCTCCGCGATTTCCAGGTAATTGCTCTGGCAGGCGATCTCAGTCTGTACGCGCTGCCCATCGTATCGCATTGGCTGGACACAGTGCTCGGGAAACAGGAAGCCGACGTCGCTCTGGACCTGTCCGAACTGGAATTCATCGATTCCAGCGGTATCGCGGCGATACTGCGCTGGCGCAAACTCGTCGTAGACGGCGGCGGACGATTTGTCTTGCTTGCCGTCCCTGAAGATCTTATGCGAATGTTTGAGCTGGCCCGGCTTCACCAGCATCTGGATTTTCGAAATTCGGAGGCCGACCTGGAGCGGGATTGAACCGGTCCCCTTTTATCCCGCGCTGTTGGGCCGGCTTCCGTCGGAGACCTGAACGCCCGAGGCCGATCGTATTCCACGTCGCCACACTGACGACTATCGCCTTGTGGATCGCGGTCCCGCTGCAGGATGTGCGCGCGGAGAAGCCCATTGTGTTGCGGGACGCCTGGGAACAATGCGATCCCCGTCAGGGCAGCCTTACGGAGGAGAGAGCATCAGCTTCTGAGCGAATTTCGATCTGCGCTCAGCCGGAGGGCGATCACTGGCAGCCCATTCCGAAGTCGCCTTCGTCCGGTCTATATTTCAGAATTGATCGGCCCACCTATCGCTGGCTTCGTGTGGCGCTCTCGGAAATGCCGCCGTGCGAAGATCCGGCGGTCTATTTAGGTGTCGTGAATTTGAGTTTCAGCGCCTATCTGGACGGACGGGAAATCTATCGATTCGGAGATCCGGATCTGGGGCCGGATGGATTTGCAGGACGGCCTTTTCATCTAATTTCGCTGCCGACGGCGTCAGCGGTGTCGCGTTCTGCGCGAAGCGGCGATCAGCTTGATTCACGCTGGCTGACCCTTCGCATCTGGTCGGGTTTTCGTAACATTGGCATCGACGGCGACGGTCCGTTTTTAGTCTGCCGGTCGCAGTTTCAGCAAGAGATCGTTCGCGAGGACATGGGCCGATTTCTGGTCGGCGTGATTTCTCTCGTAGCTTTCTTCATCAGCCTGTTAATGTATTTCAGGGCACGGAGCGAAACGGTCTATCTCGCTTTCGCGCTGCAGTGCCTGGCGCTCGGTCTGTATCTGGTCAGCCACCGGGAATTAAGGCTGCAGCATATGCTCTGGGCCGAACCGCTGATCTGGTATACGCTTGAGAATTTTTCGCTCTACGGCATCGCCCCTTCAGTGGCTTTCTTTTATCGGGAGATGGTGCCCGAATCGCGCCCCATTCGAATTCTCACGCTCGTCGCGCTGCTGACCGCGTCGGCTTTCGCGCTCGCGAATATTTTCTGGCTGCCGGGCTATGTTTTATTCGGCCCCAATCTCTACGTTTTGCTCGCGTTCTGTGTCTTCGGCGCGCTGTATCTCGTTCCGGATTCGTTAAAGCGCGGGCCGCCGGAGCTGCGAATCGCTCTGTGGGGTGGCGGTCTGTATCTCGTTACCGGGACGCTCGACATTCTCGGCGGTCTTGGATATTTACCGATCGTGTCGGGTCTTACTTCGCCCTTCGGTTTCTTTGTCCTGCTGCTTTCGACCGGACTGACGGTCTGGCATCGTTATCTACGAACTCGAGCGGATCTGGTCGTCGCTCATGAACAGCTGCGCGAGCACTCGCAAAATCTGGAAGAGCTCGTCAAGCGCCGAACGGTTGAATTGAGCCAGACCCTCGCGGCGGTCAGCAAACTCAAGAACGAACAGGACGCCGACTACCTGCTGGTTTCGCGCGTGCTGGGACCGATGATCGGCGCGCGGATCACGAGCGGAAATGTGAAAGTGGAATCACTGGTTCGCCAGCATAAACAGTTTAAGTTCGGCGGCCTCGCAGGCCAGGTCGGCGGAGACGTGTGTATGGCCGAATCAATTACCCTGGCAGGTGAGTCGTACGTCGTATGGATCAACGCCGATGCGATGGGCAAATCCACGCAGGGCGCGACAGGGGCGCTTGTTCTGGCCGTAAGCTTTCGGTCCTTTTTACTGCATCAGAGCGCGGATGAATCCAACGCACCGCGCGCTCGAACGCCGGCGACGTGGTTAATCCGTCTGGTAGAAGAGATTGAGCGCGCTTTTCGATCCTTTGAGGGGCGCATGACCGTATCTTTCGTGCTCGGTCTGGTCCACGCGAAGTCCGGCACCGTCCATGCAATTAACGCCGGGCATCCCGCGCCGCTGCTGCTGCGCGCCGGTGAGGCCCGTCGCGTTTTCGAGCCAGTTCGGGACTCAATTGGCGTGCCGACTTCAGACCTTCTTTCCGACTTTCCGGCCTCAGCTCCTCCCGGCCTGGGCCTCCCCGGCGTTCCTGCGACAATGAACGGGCTTACACTGGAAGCAGGCGACATCCTGATAGCGGGCTCGGACGGCTGCTACGATCTGCGCCTCTTGCAAAATGATCGCACTCCCATGTCCTATGTTGAAATCGTCCAGGTAACCGGCGGAGATCTGGAGCGCATCCGCGAGCTTCTGCGGGCCGCCGGCGAACCGGTCGACGACCTGTCTCTGCTTCGACTGGACTTTCGGTCCTCCGACGCTCCGGACTTTGCCTGAAACGGCAAACTCTATATCCGACATAGAGTCCCAATTTTTTCCCGAAACCGCTGCGCGAATTCCATTTCGTCCGCGCCGGCGTCCGGTGAAGCTGCGCCCGTTAAAAACAACAATACAACGGAGTGTTGATTATGAACAGATTCTTTAAACTCTGGCTCCCGGCGTTCAGCCTGGGGCTGTGTTTGTCCACGCCGCTGCTGGCCGCAGAACCGACTGTAGTTTACGTGCATGGTTTTGCCCTCAGCTTTTCGCCACAGGCGACTCTCGATTGCCAGGACCAGGCGACCTGCCCCGACTATTGGGGAGCCCAGGATACGGAATATCCGGTCGTACACGTGGGTTACGACGGGCGCCTCAATCCGCTGAGATTCGGCGAGGGACGGGGCTTAACTCAAATTCTGAGCGTATTAAACAAGTACTGCCGTCGCGATGAAGGCAAATCGTGCCGCATTGTGAATCACTCGATGGGCGGCTTGCTGACCGGTTACGTCGTCGACAAATACAATCGCTCGAACACGTACAATATTGAGTATGTATCGTCCATTGTTTCTGCCGAAAACGGTTCCGAGCTGGCGACAGCCGGGAACGTCGTATTGGGCGCTCTCGGCCCGCTGGCCGTCGGATTGTCGTATCTCCTCGATAATTTTCCAGACGCTTCTCGACTGCTGGCGGTTCCGGCCGCGCGCGGTTCGTACGATCACAACCGAAACAATGGAGTGCAGTTCTATCACATCGCGGGTGAAGTTTCTCTTTCTCCTATGGACCCCCGGCGTTGGATTCTGCGCGGCGACCACGACACGGTCGTATCCATGCATTCCACCTGCGGCTATCGTAACGTAAAGAAGTTCACCCGTTGCGGCGGTCAGACTATCACGACCGGCGCGCTGTGGTGGAAAAAGAGGAAAACCTACGTGCCCTACAGCGGTCACCACGCCCATCCGCGCCACCACCACGGCGGCGTTAACGTAACGCACAACGCCTTCAGAGACTTACCGGAGTACACCAACAGTTCGCTCTAAATGCGTGAGCGAGCCGGCCGCATTCATTTGCGGGCCGGCTCGCTCCGCGGACTCTATAGTCGCTTCAGCGTTTTGCGCTTTTTGCCGTCCGTCCTGGCTTTTGCAATATCGCGGACCGCGACGGCGTTCTACGGCCACCTGTATTCCGAATCAGGATTACGAAAAACAATAAGATTCAAGTACGGAGAGTATTATCATGCGAAATATACGAAGCTCCAGGGCCGGGCTCAGGCCCGCCGCGCGCCGCATTCTTGCGTCGGCTCTCGCGCTGGGCGCCCTCCTGTTTTCCGGTACGGGCGGAATTCACAGCTCGGGATCCGGCGGCGACGCCGGCGCGATCATTCCAGGCGAATTTCAGGCGACCCCGAGCGGGGGCGCCGCCTTTCAGATTCCGATCGAGGTTCCTCCAGGCATTCAGAAGCTGCAGCCACAGCTCAGCCTGACCTATAACAGTCAGAGCCGCTCGAACGGCGTGCTGGGAATCGGCTGGAGGCTCGGCGGACTGTCGAGCATCGAGCGCTGTGGCAAGGCGCGTCCCACGGATGCGACATCGAGCGCGGTGAACGGCTCGGTTTCGGACCGTCTCTGTCTGGACGGCATGCGCCTGTTGCCGCGCAGCGCCGGCGACAGCAGCGATTTCGCTTACTGGGCGGCCGGGTCTTATAGCAAAGAGATCGAAGATTTCTCCGAAGTCGTTCCGGGAGCAAGCTGCGGAACCGGCCCTTGTGAATTCACGGTGACAACGCGGGACGGTCGCGTGATGGTTTACGGCGGCGCAAGCAACGCGCAGGTTGATATGGCCAATCCCGCGGGCGGCGCGCTGGAGATACGTCAGTGGCTGCTTCGCGAAATCCGGGACTCCAACGGTAACGCGATCCAGCACGTGTATGCGTCCGGCGGGGCCGGAACGAAAGTCATCCAGAGTATCGAATACGATGGCCGCTCGGTCGACTTTCAGTACGACACGCGCAACGATGCCCGCGACGTGATCTTCTCTGGCGACGGCAGAGGCACGATCCGGGCGGACCGACTGCTGCGGAGAATTCGCGTTTCCACCCTCGAAGGCGAATACAAACGCTACGAGCTTTCGTACGAGCGCAGCCAGATCTCCGCGCGGAGTCGCCTGGCGCAGGTGCTGGAATGCGGCGCATCGCTGTGTCGTGATCCGATCCGGATGAGCTGGAACGATGAGCCTTCGCCGGACGGCAGGTTTCGGCTGGTTCAACCCGCCGGCGAGCAGTATCGGCAGCTCCTTCGTTTCGATCCGGGTGCGATCATCATTCCCGGTGATTACAACGGAGACGGCAGAACCGATTTTATTCGCCAGGAACGAGGCGGTCTGGACAACGACCGGTCCAACAATTTTAACGTCTATTTCTCGCGCGGCGACGGCTACTTCGACATTGTCACGCCTGCGGACGAACAATATCAGCACTGGCTGCGTTTCGACCCGGGAGCGAATATCATCCCCGGCGACTTTAATGGCGACGGCAAAACCGATTTTATTCGCCAGGAACGAGGCGGCTGGGACAACGATCGCACCAACACCTTCAACGTCTATTTTTCGCGCGGCGACGGTCAATTCGATATCGTCACGCCCGCGGGCAGTGAGTATCAGCGCCTGCTGCGTTTCGATGCGGGCGTGCATATCATTCCGGGCGACTTCAACGGCGACGGCAAGACCGACTTTCTGCGCCAGGAGAAGGGCGATTGGGATAACGACAACATAAACACCTTCAACGTCTATTTCTCGCGCGGCGACGGTTATTTTGACATCGTCACGCCCGAAGGCGCGATCTATCAGACGATGCTGCGCTTCGATCGCGGCGCGAATATCATTCCCGGCGACTTTAACGGCGACGGCATGATGGATTTTCTCCGTCAGGAAAAACATTTCTGGGACAATGACGAAGTCGAAAATTTCCAGGTCTATTTCTCAAAGGGCGACGGATACTTCAACGTCGTAGAACCCGCAGGCGCTGAGTATCAATGGAATTTGCGCCACGGCGAGGGTGTCGCGCTCGTTCCCGCCGATCTCAACGGCGACGGGAAGGCCGACTTTATCGCCACCTCATGGGAAGCTCCGATGGAGTTGAACGGACGCGAGGTGTATTACCTCTCCTATCTATCGCGGGGCGACGGTTCCTTCGACATCGTGGATCCCGCTGCGGGGAATGCGGGCGGATCTCTGGAACAACCCGCACACGCGAATGTCATTCCGCTGGACTATAACGGCGACGGTCGAACCGACTTTATTCGCCAGGAGCGCGATGATCTGGCCCAGGACTACGTGTCGTCGTTTCAGGTGTACGTATCCCGCGGCGACGGTCGCTTCGACCGGCACGAGCCCGCAGATGAGAGGTATCAGAGGTGGCTCCGGGACATTGACAGCGACAACCGGAATTCCGGGGGCGTGAACATCATTCCGGGCGACTACGACGGCGATGGCCGAACGGATTTCATCCGCCAGCCGAAAGGCGCCTGGGAAACGAGCGCGGACGCTCAAGCCGGGGTGTTTTTCGCGGCCGCGCAGGCGGGGTCAATGCCGCACGATACCGTCGCGCGTATCGATCAGGGGTCCGTATCGCATGACTTTGAGTACCGGCGATTGACGGACTACCAGCCGAACGCCGGACGGAGTTTTCCGGACGGCCACATCGGCGTCAGCGGCCCCCACGTGGTGCTGCTCAACTATAAACGCGGCGTGCTCACTCCAGGTCCCGACGGGATTTATGTGCAATTCCGTGAGCGCCGCTACCAGTTCCTCGGGGCGACCTACGCGACGAACGGTCGCGGTTTTCAGGGATTTCAGGAAATGCGGGTCAGCGAATCCGATGGGGAGTCGACCGCAAGCGAAAGCTATACGGCCGCCTTTCACGTGGTGTATCCGTTATCGCGCCAGCCGTCGACCGTCGACCTGAAATCGACTCCCGGTATGGTCGACATCAGCCGAACAACTTTCGATTGGGAAAGCGTTCCGGGGGTCGCTCCGGGTTCCGTCCAGCCGCGACTGAAAGGGAGGCTGGTGACCACCTACGAAGCCGACGGCGCTCAAACGAACAGCACGAGTCTGGCCTACGATAACTTCGGCAACGTCATCCTTGCGGCCGAAGACGACGGCGGCCGGACGCTGTACACCTGTTCGCAGTTCGAAAACGATGCGAGCGCGCGGCGGCCCGGCCCGATGAGCGGCCAGACACAATCGACGAGCTGCAGCGTGAGCGGCGACTCGTGCTCCTGCGACTCCGCTCTGTCGAAAACCCGCAGGACGTTTGATTCTCGCAGAAACCCGATCGCGATTGAAAAGTACGACAGCAGCCGCGACGACTGGCTTAGAGAAGAGCGCGTTTACGACAGCCGCGGCAACGTCGTCCGCAGCGAGGAAGCTTCCGGAGCGGTCACGGAGATCCGCTACGACTCCGCATACAGCACCTATCCGGTCAGCCGGACGTTGCGCGCGGACGGGAACAGCTTTACGGAATCCATGGCCTACGACCCCCGCAGCGGGCAGGCGAAGCGCATCGTCGATCCCAACGGAAACGCGACGGTTACCGACTATGACGAATTCGGGCGCGTCGTCCGCTTGCAGCGGGTCGGTCCGCAGGGCCTGTCGACGGTCGAATCGCATCGTTATGAACGAAACGCTCAGGGGCTGTACGTTCTGTACAGCAGTTTCAGGCAGAGTTGGGACGATGCGGACGGTAAAACGCAAACCCGGATCCAGGACGGACTGGGCCGGATCGTCGAGGAGTCTTCCGGCAGCGGGCCGGAGCAAATCCGGCACTATAAACGCTATAAACCGGACGGCACACTGCGCCGTATTTCGAACAGCCATCGCGCGGATGAGTACCCCCGGTGGACGACGTATCTTCACAATTTGCGTGGCCAGGTCTCCTATGTGATCATGGCGGGCAACAGATCTCAATTGACGTACGGATACGGAGGCGTCTGTGAAGCCCACGAGCGCAGAATCACCACCACCATTTCCGGAGGCAGCGGCCGGCATACCGTGCGCTGCGAAAGCGCCCGGGGCCAGACGCGCAAACTGGTGATGAGCGATTCAGCGAGCGGTAAGAGCACCACCCAGACCTATGCGTACGACGCTCTCGACCGTCTGATCGGCGTGGTGGACGGCAACGCCACCACGAGTTTCGAACTCGATTCCCTGGGCCGTAAAACTCGGACCGAGAATACGGATCGCGGCACGATCGAATATGTATACGGCGCGCACGGGCAGCTGGAAATGGAGCGCTCGAACGGCGAAGAAAGAAGATTCACTTACGACAGTCTGCTGCGCGAAACGCGCATCGACTATCACGACGGTAGCCATGCGCTATTCGAATACGATGACGACGCTTTCGCGAACGCGCAGGGCCGACTGACCCGGCAGCGTAAATTCACGCCGGACGATGAGGAAAGCTCGCGCCGGGAATACTCCTACGATGCGGAAGGCTCGGTCGCGGTAATGACCCTGAGCGTGGACGGCAGGACGTATGCTACGGGATATGCCCGGGGCCCGCAAGGGCGCGCCGCGGAAGTGCGCTTTCCCGACGGAAAACGGGCCTGCTATCGTTACGACGCGGATGGTTTTCTGGCGGAAATCCGGGTGGTCGCGGGGGGCGCCTGCGGCGACGCCGCAGCCGACAGTCAGAGTTTTGTCGCCTATTCGGAGCACTCGGCGGAGGGCCGGCCGGCGCGCGTGGAGTACGGCAATGGCGTTCGCACGGATCGCGAATTCGACCAATTGCGTCGCCTGAAATCGGCGACCACTCTCGGTCGCGATGCGACGGGCGCGAATACCACCCTGATGGACCAGCGCTACACCTGGACCGGTCTCGGCGAAATGGAAAAGATCGAAGATCGGGTTACGGATCAGATCACGAGCTACGCCTACGACGGCCTCGGCTATCTGGTGCGCGCGACGGGTGTTTACGGCGAAATCAACTACGAGTACAACGGAGCGGGCAATATGACTCGCAAAGGCGATCGTTCGTTGAGCTACACGGGCAATCGCCCGACCGGCGCGAGCGACGGCCTGAGCCTGGAATACGACCTGCACGGAAATGTGATTCGGCGTACCAAAGGCGACGGCACGGTTTACGACTTCGAGTACAACGGCGTGTACAAGATCGAGCGGGTTTCGCGCGACGGAGTGCTCGCGGGCAGCTACGAGTACGACGCGGGGGGCCAGCGAGTCAAGAAGCTGGACGGCTACGGGATTGAAACGATCTATGCGAGCGATAACCTTGAAATCACCCGCTATCCCGACGGCAAAGAAGTGGTTACCCGCTACATCGCCGGCCCGGAGGGCCGGATCGGGGCCATCAGTACCGAGGATTCCGGCCAATCCAGTATGCTCGGGGCCTCCGCCGCGGCCGGGCACAGCCTCCAGGCGCAGATGTACAATACCGCCTCGGTCTTCGGCGCCGCCGGCTTCCTGAAGCATACGATCGCCGCAGCGGTCGCCAATGAACGCAACGCGGTCGCGCTCCGGGCACTCTTCTGGATCCTGTGCACGACGGCCTTCGCGAGTCTCCTGATCGCGCAACTCGTGCGCAATGCGCGTAAACGCGGTATCGTCGGGCGTTTGCGGTCGCGGCTGGCGTGGTCGCTCGCCGATCTGGGTTACCTGCCGGAGGAAAAGGCCGCGAGCCTGGCGACGGGCGGCAGATCTTCCGCCTACGCGAGCAGACGCCGACGCTTGCTCCTGCCGGCGCCGATCATGGCGGCTGTGATGCTTTCGTTCGCGCTCCAGTGCGGGAGTTCGAGTGGAAACGGCGCCGCGCCGATTATGCTCGCGCCAGGCAACGAGGTCTTCGCCTACAATCAGCTGCTTGGCCCGGGTAATAACGGCTATGGCTACGCCGAGGCGGGCACCTTCTATTTTCAGCAAGATCAGGTGGGCTCGACGAGTCTGGTAACAGACGCCGAAGGAAAGCTTGTGGCCAACACGGTTTATATGCCGTACGGCGAAGTCTATCAGGAAGCCAGCGAAGGCAGGGACATCTATCGCAGCAAATTCAACGGCAACGAGTGGGATCGCGACGCGGAGATGTATTATTTCAACGCGCGCTACTACGACCCGACGATCGGCAGCTTTCTGCAGGCGGACAGTCTCTTGTTCGGCACGGACGACGATCATGCGGCCCGCCTGAACTGCTACGCCTTCTCGGCGAATAATCCAATTCTCTACTCGGATCCGAGCGGATATGCGGCGCTTGTGACTCTGGCATTCTCCGCCGCGATAGTCGCAGGCAAAGTTCTGGCCAAGGCTGTCGTCGCCGGACTGGTCACTGGCGCGATTACGGCCGGTCTATACGCCTTTGAGGCTGGCATTCGCAAAGAATTCGAATGGAGGGAGTTGGGAATAAGATTCGGAGTGGGCGTTGCGGCCGGAATGGCGGGGAGCTTCGTGGCGCAGGCTCTCCTGGGATTAAGTACATACGGTGCGAGCATGTATATGCAATCAGTGACTCACACCATGAACGGCGGACTCACTACCACGGTGACGAGGGCCGGATATGCGTGGTACTATGCCTCGAAAGTGGCGTATGTCGGCCAGTACGTTCTGGGCGGCGCCGTAACAGGCTTCGCGAATTCTGCCATCAGGCAGCGGGTCCTGGAAGGTCAAGTCGACTACGGAGAGGCCGGAATCCACGCCGGGATCAGCGCCGCGATCGGCGGTCTCCGCGCGGGCGCCGGCCTCCTGGGCACTGCAGACGCCAGCACTCCCGGCCAGAGAATGATGAACTTCCTGGGATCTGATAAAGTCCTGAAGCACATCTTCTTTAAGTTGCCGCCGAAGACACTAATCCCGGGTCCCACCGGGCAGGTTTTTGGGCAATTTATGTAAGGTCGACTTTGAAACGAAGCGATTCGAGCGCCGGAGAAATCCGGCGCTCTTTTTCGTTCAGCGCCCGGTACATGCGATTATTCGCCAGAGGATTTGCTCTTTCTGAGAAAGATCTCCGCGGGAGTTTGCTGCGGCACGAAAAAACACTGCCCATGACGGAAACCGACTATATTCGCCGGATTCCGGTCATCGACCCGGTTCGCCCCTGTGCTACTCTCCGTTCATCACAAGCACAGGAGCTTACTCATGAATATTAAAAATAGCGTTGCGTTCGTAACCGGCGCCAACCGCGGCATTGGCCTCGCCCTTGTACAGGAATTGCTGAAAGCCGGCGCTGCGAAAATATACGCCGGCAGCCGCAGCGGGGTTCTGCCCGAGGATATCGAAGACCAGCGCGTGGTCAGCGTGAAGCTGGACGTTACCGATCAGGACAGCATCGCGGCGGCGGCGAACACGGCGACCGACGTGAACCTATTAATCAACAACGCCGGGGTTCTGAACTTCGGAGATATCCTCGATACGCCGTTAGAGCATCTGGAGCGTAACTTAGCAGTCAACTTCTACGGTAAACTCAGGATGAGCCGGGCTTTTGTGCCCGTCATCGAAAAGAACGGCGGCGGAGCCGTTGCGAACATCCTTACACTGGTCGCCCTGGCCAGCATGCCGGGGCTTTCGGTCTACAACGCCTCAAAGGCTGCCGCATGGTCGGCATCGCTATCGCTGCGGGCGACTCTCGCCGGCCGCAAGATCGCGGTCCACAACGTCTTTCCGGGGGCAGTGGATACGGATATGCTGGCCGGCGTAGAGATGCCCAAGACCAGTCCGGCAGAGGTAGCCGGCGCGGTGATGGCTGGCATCGTAGCGGGCCACGAGGACATCTTTCCGGATCCCATGTCCGAATCGCTCTACGCCGCGTGGCGCAAGGATCACAAGGCCGTGGAGAAGCAGTTCGCCGAGATGTAGGCCGCGGTCGCTCAATGGCACGCGGGCTCGATCCGGCTCAGGCCGGATCCAGGAGCCCGCGGAGTTCTTCGAAGGAATGGGCGCAGCGGATTCCCGTCTGCCGGAATATTTCCCGATCGCGGACCGAGTGAGCCATGCCCAGGAATTGCAGGCCCGCTTCGGTCGCGGCGACGTGGTCGTTGAGGGTGTCGCCGACGTACAGGATCTCGGCTGATGTAAAGTTTCGTTGCGAGGCCCACTCAAGCCAGGGCGCGAAGACCTGCGGATCGGGTTTATGCACCGGCGTATCTTCGGCCGTTTGAATGCGAACGAAATGGGCTTCGCCTATTCCGGTTTCCTCAAGTTCGGGCAGCACCCGTCGTCTGCTGGAAGAGCTAAGGATGCCCAGGGGCAGACGACTCGAAAAGACCTGGAGGAATTCGATCGCGCCCGGATGCGCTTCGTTCGGGTCCTGTTTACATTCTTCACCATAGACCCGCCACAATCGAGCGAGATCCGGTTCCCGCGAGCCGAAGAGGCGCCGCATGAATTCGTCCCCCGGTGTGCCCCAGGCGTCGTCTATTTCCGGCGCGCCCAGATCGAACGCGTAGTGCTCCCGGGCCAGGCGCATCAGGGTTGTATAACGGACCTCCCGGGTACGGACCAGCGTATCGTCATAATCGAAAACAATGGCCCGAATTGCGGTGGCGTTGGCTGGATCTGGATGCATAACTGGCGGTGACTCTTGGGCTTAGTTGTCGCGGCGGGTTCGGGCCGGTTTCGAGCGCCAGTCTGACCGTTTCCGGGTTGACGCAGTCCGGGGTACCGGTGATCTGGCCTCTCTATGAACGAAAAGACGGCCAAACTCCTGAATAAATACGCCCTGGCCAAAGGTTCCAATTCCCGGGATCTCAAGCGGGAGTGGGTGTCGCTGAACGCCAAAGAGCGCTTCCAGAAGCGCCAGTCCATGCTCAAAGAGCTGAAAGGCAAATAAGCCGCCTGCGGGCGCAGACGCCGCAGTCTTCCGTTATTCCGTCGCTGGTTCCAGCTGCACCAGCACATCTTCCGGGTTGACGATGTCCCCGGCCGCGCAGCCGACCGCCTTTACTTTCCCGGCGAAGGCCGCTTTGATCGCGTTTTCCATTTTCATCGCTTCCACGACCAGCAGAGTCTGATTCGCCTCGACCTGGTCGCCTTCCGCGACTTCGACCGCCAGGACCTTGCCGGGCATGGGCGTGCGATGCGCTCCGCTCCCGACCGCGTCCGCGGCGTCGGCCCGTCTGCTGCGAAAGCGGTAGGTCCGGCCGTCCAGATGCAGAAAATAGCGATCGTCGGCGATATGATAGCGGCCTTCCAGGCGTTCACCGGCGGGCGTGGTAATCACGAAACGGTCCGGTCCCAGCAATTCGAAGTGCTGGACGGCGATCCCCGCTGCCGAGCCCGCCTCGCCGGTATCGCTGTCGTCGATCAGGCAATAATACCCGTCGCCCTGCGCCTGGATTTCCAGGGAGATGGGCGTGCCCGGACCGGCGGCGCCGTCTTCGAGGAATTTCTTGAACATCAGCTCACAGGAGCTGATCTGGCCACATACTGTCGATGAAAAATCATTCCGAAAACCCCGGGTCGCAATTGGAGCGCCTGAAAGATATCACCCGCACCCTGCGCGCCCCCGGCGGCTGCGAATGGGATCGCGCTCAGGACTATCGCTCGATGCGACGCTACGTGCTCGAAGAAACTTACGAGCTGATTCACGCCATCGAGCAGGATGACTTCGAGAATCTCGTCGAGGAGCTGGGCGATCTCTTATTCCACGTGCTCTTTTTCGCACAGATGGGATCCGAAGAGGGCCGCTTCGATCTGGAGGATATCGCCCGGGAGATCGGGGACAAGCTGGTGCGCCGCCATCCGCACGTATTCGGCGACGTGCAGGTCGATGGCGTCGGCGAAATTCTGAAAAACTGGGACGACATCAAAGCGCAAGAAAAACGCGAGAAACGCGACATTGGCAATCACGGCGATCAGGCCGGATCCGCGGACGAAGCCGCCGCCTCCGGACCCGAACGCGAATCCGCGATCCCCGGCGGTACCGGTCGCGAACTGCCGGCGCTGATGCGCGCCGAGAAGATTCAGAAAAAGGCTTCGAAAGTCGGCTTCGACTGGCGCCTGAATTCCGGATCCGAATCCGACGCCGATGCAAGCAGCGCGGCACTGTCGCAGTCGAATGCCGGAGCTGCGGGGCGGACTATCGTCCCCGAAGGCGTGATTCAGAAGGTTCACGAAGAACTGGAAGAACTGGCGGTCGAGCTGGCCAATCTCTCCGAAGCGGGACACGGCATCGTCGATGCGCCCGCGGCGGCCCGCGAACGCCTGGAAGACGAAATCGGCGACGTCTTCTTTTCGGTGGTGAATCTCGCGCGGCATCTGAAGGTCGAACCGGAAAGCAGCGTAAACCGCGCGAACGAAAAATTCCTGCGGCGCTTTCATTCGATGGAGGCCCTGGCCGCGAGTCAGGGTCTCGATTTCGCGACGCTCGACGAAACGCAACTCGACGCGCTCTGGGAGCAGGCGAAGGCCGGCCGCGATCTGCAGGAGCGACGCTGAGCCGCCATGGCCTTTTCTGATATTCTAAAACAGGACGTAGTCCTGGCTCCGTACACCAGCATTGAGCTGGGCGGTCGTGCCGATTGGTTCGCCGAAGTCCAGGACGTGGATCAGCTTCGCGAAGGGCTGCGCTGGGCCGCCCGCGAAAAGGTCCCCGCGTTGATTCTCGGGGGCGGCAGTAATTTGATTTTACCGGACGCGGGGGTTCGCGGGCTGGTGCTGCGTTTGGTCTTCAGTGGAATTCGAATTGATGACGCGAGCGCGAGTCCGGAGGGGGCTTCGTCGGCCGCCGGCGCGGACTCCGTCAGCGTGACCGCCGCGGCCGGAACCGACTGGGATGAACTCGTGCAGGCTACGGTCGAAGCCGGCCTGAGCGGCATCGAATGCCTGTCGGGAATTCCAGGAACGGTCGGCGCCACACCGATCCAGAACGTGGGCGCCTATGGTCAGGAAGTTGCGCAAACCATCGAGGTGGTCGAATGCCTGGATCGGGCGACGCTCCAGCGCCGGCTGTTCACAAACGAGGAATGCGATTTCGGCTATCGTCACAGCCGCTTCAAGAGCAGCGACCGCGATCGTTTTATCGTGCTGAGCGTGCGCTACCGTCTGAATCGGTCGCGCATTGCGGAGCTGCGCTACGGAGAGCTGCGCGATCGGATTGCCGAACGTTTTGGAGCCAAAGGCCCCCCGGCGGGAGCGCCCGGTCTGCGTGCGATTCGCGAAACGGTACTGGAACTACGGCGCGGCAAGTCGATGGTCCTCGACCCGGAAGATGCTAATACGCGGTCGGCAGGATCGTTTTTCCTGAATCCCGTGCTGCAGCCCGAGGCGGCGGAGCAACTCGTTCAGGCGGCGAAACGGCGCGGCATTGAAACGGAGCCGCCCCGCTATCCCGCTCCGGCCGGCGTAAAATTTCCGGCCGCCTGGCTGATTGAAAAGGCCGGCTTTCAAAAAGGCTTTCGCCGACCCGGCGCCGCCGTGTCCACAAATCACAGCCTGGCTTTGATCAATCCCGGCGGCGGCACGCGGCGCGATTTACTGGAGCTGGCGGCTGAGATTCAGCGCGCCGTCGAGCAGGCCTTTGGAGTGCGGTTGGAAATCGAACCGGAGATCTACGGCCTGCGCGAAACCGGAGATTGATGCGTGCGCGTCCGGCGTGGCTCTTCTAGTTTCTATCCGGAAAGAGCCACTTCACAAAATCGGGCCAGAGCATGCTCAGCCGCGCGAGGGCCAGGGCGGAAAGAACTACGTCGGCCCACAGCAGGGTCTTCGGATCCGGCAGCAGCGATAGCGACTGCAGAATGCGCAACGAAACCAGCCAGAAGGTCAGAAAGCCGGCCGCAGCCAGCACGAGCACATAGACGATCAGTCCGGCCCAGGAACGCCGGAAAATATCCTCCAGCATGGGAATGCCTCGCAGGGCGTGGGTCGCCAGAAAGAGGGCGAGCGAAGCCAGAAGAAATTTCACGACGAAGAGCGCGACCGCGAGCCACCGCGCGGTCTCCGGATCGGTTTTCGCCAGAAAGCTCAGATCAATCATACGTGGTTCCTGTGTGAGATGTACGTCGCGACACCGCCAGGCCGTCGCGATCGTCTTCGGTCGCCGCGGGGAGCGTCCGACGCAGGACGACGGCGTCCACGGGCGCGCCGGAATCGTCACGTGCGGGATAGTAGGCTTTGCGGCGGGCCAGTTCTTCGAATCCGTGCCGCCGGTACAGTGCAAGCGCCGCGGCATTGTCGGCGCTGACTTCTAATAGCAGATGGCTTTCGCCTGATGCTTCGATTTCCGCGTGATTTAAAAAAATTGCGTTGATTCGATCCAGGAATCCCAGGAGAATCAATGCCAGTCCGCGGCGACGAGATTCCGGGCGAATTCCCAGCCGCAGAATTTCGCAGGTCGCTTCGCCGTCCAGAATCTGAATGAGTGCATAACCGGCGACGTTCGAGGGGGGCTGCGGCTGGAGCGTCAGGGCGCGTTCCGCCGCGGCGTCCGGATCCAGGTTGGGTTCGATGCCGGATTCGATTGCGCGGCCGGCGGTGCGATATTCCTGGACATGGCCGTCCCCCGCGATCAGGATAACCCGAAAGGCGGGCGAAAGCAGCGATGCCGCGATTTGCGGCGCGGTCCACGAGTTTTCCGGAAAGCACTCGCGTTCCAGTTGTTGCAAGAGCGCCAGCGATGCCGGCGTGCCCGTGAGCGGAAGCTTTTCGATCACCCGAAAGATGGCTTCGGAAATCGCGTGCATTTCGACGGAGTTCACCACAGATGCAGAAGATATATCAGACCCCCGGCTTATTCTTCAAATACTTTTGTCGCGCCCTGACTGTCGCCCTGGCGGTTTCCAGCTCCCTTTTCGTGTTCGGCGGCTGCGAAGGCGCGAGCGATGCGCTGCGGAATTGGGGGGAGCGCGGCCGGCGGCCTGCGAAGGCGCGCCTGGACGAAGCGCAGGTGGCCCGCTGGGAGCGCGATTTGAATCTGAGCCGGGCCCAATCCCTGGAGTTGCACGATCAGTTACAGGATTTGGTGCAGGAGTCCAATCGCCAGGGAATGCTGGCCTGGAATATCGGCAAGGCGTACCTGAATGCGGGTCGCTACGATCTGGCGGCGCTGTACTACCAGGGAGCCATTCAGGGGGAACCGCCGGATCGCCTGGCTGCCATTCAGAGCGGGCAGACCGCGCCGGGCATCGCCACTTTCGAGCAGGCCCTGCCGTACTTTGAAGAGGCTTTGCTGCGCCACAGTCCCGATCCGGAGCTGCTCTTTGAAGCGGGGCTGTGTTTCGCAAACGCATCTCGCGCCGCTGGTTGGGAGCGCAATCGCTGGCGCACCGCGGTCTTGCTGTTCGATCGCATGGCTCGCGTGGCGCCGGATGATATTCGTTCCCGTTACCAGCTCGCCCTCCTGTACGGCAAGACTTCCGACAACGCCGTGCGCGATATCCCTCGCGCCATCGACTATCTGGAGGCGGTGGTGCGTCGCGAAGACCAGGACGTGTCGGCGCGCTTTCTTTTGGGACAGCTGCTGGTCGAGCGCGGCGAGCTGGATCTTGCGCGAGAGCAGTACCGGTCCATCATGCAGATTCTCGAAGACGTGCACGGCAAAGGGATCGCGCCGGGACCCGCCGGGGATAATCCGCGTTATCAGCAAGCCCGCGAGAATTTCGAAACCCTGGAAGCCTGCGCGACCGGCTCCGGGGCCTGTCCGCTTTAATTTGCATCGCACTCGAATATCACAGTCCCGAATTGTTCGCGCATGCAGCGCGGTCGTTCGCGATTGTACAGAACGGACGAAAGCAGCCGGCGCAATTCGCAGGCGAACCAGCGGACAGGGAGGAGCAGCCTATGCAGACGGGGTTCAGTTTTCAGGACGCGGTTTTCGTGGCCGCGCTGCCGTATCGTAAATCGGTCTATGCGTCCGGCGGCTTCGCGCAGACGGCGGGCCCGATGTCCGCGAAGCCGCTCTGGAATCGATTCCTGCGGGCCCATTTCGCGTCGCGGCAGCTGGAGCGAGCTCGCAACCAGGCCGCGCTGTATGACGGGGCGGCACACGCCTTTCTCGATTCCCCGGAACTGGAACGGCGATGCGGAAGTGCGCGCATTCGTTTTGTCAGCATCTGGGATATTCGCTATCCCGAAGCGCTGCGCGCCTGCTACGATCCGCCGCCCGTGCTCTTCTATCTTGAGTGCGCTTCGGGAAATCTCGATACATCCGCGGGAGCAATTCCAGGCGCATTCGCCGGTCTGTGCTCGCCGGGTGCGCCGGAAGCGCTGGCCATCGTCGGCACCCGACATGCGCACCCCTTCGCCGGCGAGGCGGTTCAAGCGTACGTTCAGGAGATTGCGGCGGCGCGCCTGCCGGTCGGGCAGGTCCCGGCTGCGGGAAGCGCCCGGCGCGGGCCTCGAGTGAATCAGGCTCGCCCGCCAGGCACCATTGTATCCGGATTCGCCCGGGGAATCGATCGGCGGGCGCACGAAGCGGCGATCGACTGCGGCCTGCCCGGGGTCGCGGTGCTGGGGGCGGGGCTCCTGCATGCCGGTCCGGCGACGAATCTCGATCTGCCCGACCGGGCCCGTGCGAAGGCGGCCCCCTTCGCCTTTGTCAGCGAGTTTCCGCCGCATGCGCCGGCGCGAGCGGCGCACTTTCCCCGGCGCAATCGGATCATCGCCGGTCTCGTTCAGCGGGTCGCGGTTCTGCAGGCTCCGCTCAAAAGCGGCGCCATGATTACCGCTCGCTTCGCCCTGGACGAAGGCCGGGATGTGCTGGCTTTCGATCACGAAGTGCTGCGCGCGGCGGGGGCCGGAAACGACGGCGGGCGACAGCTGCTCGAATCCGGAGCGACCCCGATTCATCTTCCCGGCCTGGAGGAGCGTCTGCATCGTGCGCCGCCGTTTACCCGGGCCGCCCGCGCCGCTCGTCTCGCGCTCTGGAAGCGGGCCGCTCTGGCCGACGACCTTCGCTGGCTCGGCGGGCGCTATTATCTGAGCGCGTCCTGATTTTCGCGCCGGCCGCCGCTTTTGACACAGGCCGGGGCGCCTTTCCAGAGCGGCCGGCCGGGTGGGCGGGAGCGATTTGCGGCTCGCGAGCCGCGATTCGCACTATATATGGAAGAATTTCGTAAATTTAGTGAAAAATCGCATGACAGCGGGGCGTACGCGTGCCGCCCAGTATACAGATCCGGCCGGGGGCATAGACTCCCAAAAAGGGCTCCGGCGGGCGGCGGTATTTATGATTCAGGCGAAAGACGAAGCAACTCCCGATTCGGAGGATCCGACCCGGGACGAATCGGCCTCCGGCGAAGCGCCGGGAGCGACCGCGACGGCCACTGCCGAAGCGGAGACCGCCGAAAAGCCTGCCGCCGAAACCGCAGAAAAGACGACAAAGAAAGCCGCAAAAAAGGCCGCGAAGAAAACAGCTTCGAAGACCTCGAAGAAGACCGCCAAAAAGAAGACTTCGAAGCGAGTCGACAACAGCAAGAAGACTCTGGTGATTGTGGAGTCCCCGGCCAAAGCAAAGACGATCAACAAATACCTGGGCAAAGACTATATCATCGAAGCGTCGATGGGGCATATCATCGATCTGCCCAAATCGCGCATTGCAGTGAACGTCGAAGAAAACTTCCAGCCCGAGTACATCACTGTGCGCGGTCGCGCGAGTATTCTGAACAAACTCAAGAAGCTGGCGGGATCGACGAAGGCCGTCTTGCTGGCGGCTGACCCCGACCGCGAAGGTGAAGCGATCTCCTGGCATCTCGCGCGGGCCCTGGGACCGAAGAACTCCGACATCAAACGCATTGAATTCAACGAGATTACCAAACCCGCTCTCGAAGAGGCGATTCAGAAGCCGCGCGAAATCGATCAGAATCTGGTGAACGCGCAGCAGGCCCGCCGCATTCTGGATCGCCTGGTGGGTTATAATATTTCGCCGTTGCTCTGGAAAAAAGTCAAGCGCGGGCTCTCGGCCGGTCGGGTGCAGTCGGTTGCGCTGCGCTTGATCTGCGCGCGGGAAGCTGAGATCGACGCCTTCGTTCCGGAAGAATACTGGACCCTCGACGCGAAACTGGCCAGCGGCAAGAGTCAGTTCAAGGCGTCGCTCAACTCCATCGACGGCAAGAAAGCCGAGATTAAAGACGGCGACACCATGCAGAAGATCGTCGATAGCCTTGAAAGCGTCGACTGGACCGTACAGAAGATCACCCGCAAAGAACGCAAGCGTCAGCCGACCGCTCCGTACACCACGTCGAAGATGCAGCAGGACGCGGCGAATAAACTCGGCTTCACTTCGCAAAAGACGATGATGGTCGCCCAACAGCTCTATGAGGGTATTGAACTCGGCGCGGGATCGACGACGGGTTTGATCACCTATATGCGGACGGATAGCACCCGGGTTTCGCCCGCGGCGATCGAGTCGGTCCGCGACTACGTCACGAAAAAACACGGCACCGAATTTCTGGCGAAAGAACCCCGCAGCTATAAAACTTCGAAATCGGCTCAGGACGCGCACGAGGCGATTCGCCCGACCGATCCGGCGAACGATCCGGAGACCATCGGCAAATTTCTTTCGAAAGATCAACTGCGCCTGTACTCGATGATCTGGCAGAAATTCGTTTCGTCGCAAATGGCGGACGAAATCGCCGATCATACCTCGGTCGATATCGCGGCGGCGAATACCATCTTTCGGGCGACCGGTCGCATCGTGAAATTCACCGGTTTTACCGAGGTCTTTAATCCCGAAGACAAAAAGAAAAAAGAGAGCAACCTGCCGGAACTTGAGGAAGGACAGGAACTCAAACTGCGCAAACTCGAGCCCGAACAGCATTTTACGCAGCCCCCGCCCCGATTCACCGACGCCTCCATGGTTAAAACGCTCGAAGAATGCGGCGTGGGCCGGCCGTCGACCTACGCGCCGACGATTTCGACGCTGTTGAAACGCTATTACGTGGTGCGCCTGCAGCGCGCCCTCAAGCCCACGGAACTGGGACTGATGGTGAACGGCATTATGGCCGAACACTTCCCGGATCTGGTGAATACGGATTTCACCGCGAATATGGAGAACAATCTGGACCGGGTTTCGCGCTCCGAGCTGGACTGGGTCGACATGCTGCGCGGATTCTATTCGCCTTTTGTTGGCGTGTTAAAAGACGCCTCCGAAAATATTCTCGAAATGAAAAACGCGCTCGACGAGCCCACGGATCACGTCTGCGAAAAATGCGGCACGGGCATGGTCAAAAAGATCGGTCGCAACGGCTATTTTCTGGCCTGTCCGCGTTTTCCCGATTGCCGCAACGCAAAGCCGATCCCGCTCGGCCAGTGTCCCACGTGTAAAGACGGTTTCGTCATTCAGCGGGCCACGAAACGCGGTCGGGCGTTCTATGGTTGCAGCGCCTATCCTGAGTGCGAGTTTTCCACCTGGGACAAACCGTCCGGCGAATTATGTCCCTCGTGTAACAATTTGCTCTTCGAGAAATCATCGCGCGAGAAGGGTCGCCATAACGCCTGTATGGTCTGCGACTACGACGATTCGAATCAGGAAAGCGCGAGCGCCTGATCGCGGACCCGGCCCGCGACAGTGTCGTAACCCCGCGGCGCAAGCGCGGTCTAATCTTAAAAGAGTTCGCAGGTGATGTCGCGGGTCCCGGGGTGTCCGCTCCGGCGGAATTCGTGGTGAATGCGTTCGCCGGCTTGCATTCGTAAGGCGGCGATGCGGTGGGGCGCAAAAGTATTTGACCCTCCCAGGAACGGCCAACAGGCTGGATTCCCCTGAAATTCCGCTACGGAAAACGAATCCTAAATAATACCGGGGAATGGAATCTCTATGAAACTTGATAAAAAAATCGCGCTGGCCAATATTCGCAGAACGCCTTTCGCGCAAATCTCGAAAGGTCTGGGCACCTATGAATCCGCCGATCTCGGCGAAGCGGTCGCTCGCGACATTCTCGATCATTCGAAGATCGATCCGAAAGAAATCGACGGCGTATTCGTCGGCGAAGGTTTTCCGCAGGCGGCGAATCCCGCTCGCATTATTTCCAACAAGCTCGGTCTGCGCGATGAAATCCCCGCGTTGACTCTCGCGAACAATTGCGTATCTTCGATGGAAGCTCTGGCGGAAGCGGCCCGCCGCCTCGCGCTGAAAGAAGGCGATGTGTATCTGGCACTCGGTGAAGAATCGCAGACGTCTATGCCCTTTATTATTAAAAACGCGCGGAACAACAAGAAGACCGGCACCGTGGACAAACTGGCGAAAGCATTGCCGGACAATCTGCCGGAAGGCGTTGAGCTGCGCGACGTTCTGGAAGACGGCCTGGGCGACGGCGATACTTCGTTCGGTATGCCGGTGACCGCGGAGATCGTAGCGCAGAACTACAGCCTGACCCGCGAAATCAGCGACAAGCTCGCCTATCAGAGCTACAAGCGCGCCTACGACGCGACCGTCGAAGGCAAGTACAAGCCGTATATCGTGCCCATGAAAAGCGCGGAAGGCGAAACCATCGACGAAGACGAAGCGGTTCTGCTGCGGAAAGGCATCGTGGAAAACCCCAGCCGCATGGACAAGGCGATGCTGTTGTTCGACAACCCGCATATGTCTTTCGATCAGTTTAAGACCAAATACGGAAAATTTATCGAAAAAAGCCACGGTCCGACTGTTACTATCTTTAACGCCTGCGCCCGTTCCGACGGAGCCTCGGGGCTGATCGCTACGACTGACGAAAAAGCCAAAGAGCTGGGACTCAAAACTCAGGCCTATCTCACCGGTTTCCGCATGAAGGGTGTGCACCCCAACTATATGGGCATCGGTCAGGCGGAAGCGAGTCTGGCGCTGCTGGACGATCTCGGGCTAAAAATCGAAGACGTGGATCAAATCGAAATTCACGAAGCGTTCGCCGCGACGGCGATCGGCGCTCTGGAAGAGATCGGTAAACGTACGGGGCTCGACTGGGAAAAGAAATTCGACGAAGGCAAGATCAACGCCTACGGCAGCTCGATCGCCATCGGTCATCCCTTCGGCGCGACCGGCCTGCGGCTGATCGCCAACGCGGCGATGGTCATGGAACACAACAAAGACGTGAATCGGGTCCTGATCACCGCCTGTGCGCACGGCGGCGTGGCCGGTGCGATGATGATCGAACGGGCTTGAGTCGCGCGAGTTTTCGCGACCCACCCGTTTTAATTGCGACGAACCCGGGCGACCGGGTTTCGTCTAATAGCCGGGGCCGCCCGTGGCTGCCGTGAAACAGTCGCGGGCCTGGTCGGGCGAGGCAGCAGGTACAATGAAAGAGCATTTGAATTTCAAAGCCAGCGCGCGCCTGATCCCGGCATTTCGGCGCCCATCCGGTTATGCGGCGGCGATATTCGCTCTGGCTTTCGCCCTGATGGCCGGACCTGCAGCGACTCCCGCGAACGCGGTTGAGAAATTTGTAACCACCGCCGGCTTAATCAAAAGCGCGCCGCACATCGCCCACGTACGGGTGCTGGGTTCGCGTTCCGCGCCGGGCATGGCCGCTCTGGAATACGAGCTGGAAGTCCTGGAAGTACTGAAAGGCGATCTGCCGGGGCAGATCCACATGCGTCTGTTCTCGGGCTTTCAGGTCGTCAATCCCGGCGGCGCGGTGCATCCCGCCGGCAGTGAATGGCTCGTATTTCTCGGACCCGGTCGACAGGGCGTCTATCCGATTCGTTCTCTGCAATGGGGGCGCATTGACGTCGGCACCCATGCGGAAACCGGCGAGCAGTTTCTGATCAAAAAACTATCCGGCTTCCCGCCGCCGACGACAGGAAATTATCATAGCCTGACCGAGTTTCGGGCCGTCGCGAAGAAGCTGCTGGGCCGCTGACTGGCGTGCCCGGGATTGAGCTCCTGACTCGCGCAGTGCGAAGATGAAACGACACGAGAAGCATTCATGATCAAACGAATTCTTTCAAGAGTCTCACTGAGTTCGGGGCGCAGTCGCCCGGCCGGTGCAGGCATAGCGCGCGCCAGAGATTGGCGGCGTTCATTGTGGGTCGCGGGCGCCCTCGCGCTCTTTCTGGGCGTCGCCCAGCCGCTTTTCGCCTGGTACTATTTTACGAGTTCCGCCGGCGAACGACAGCAGTGGGTCTTCGGCACGTCCTGTAACGCCGCCACTCAAATTACCCCGATTTTCGATACGGATATTCCGAGTCAGCCGCGCACGAACGTAATCCCGGGCATCCTGACGGAATGGAACAACGCGGCGACAGGCCGCACTCTCTATGGAACAGCGCAATACACAGTAACCATGTCCGCCAGCGCCGTGAACGCGTTTCTCAACTCGCCGACCACCGGACAGCTCTGGGTGGTCTGGGACACGGACGGCTCAGTTTTGAGTTCCCTGGGCGTCGATCCCAGCGGTACGATTCTGGGAGTCGGCCTGCCGCTCACTCCGGATAGCAGTCGTCCCGCCGATATCTGCGCCGCCGTACTGATCTTAAACGCAAGCACCAGCTTCTTGCCGACGAGCGCCGCCACCTGCACGACCGTAGGCACCTGTCAGACTTTCGCTTTCACGCTCCTGCACGAAATGGGGCATACCCTGAGCTTCGCCCACGCCATATCCGGGCGCAATGGAACGGCGTTCTCCACCGCCATCGCGAATTTGCCGGTCATGTATCCCTTCGCGCACAGCACCAATACTCTTGCGCCGGACGATATCGCCGGAGCGGAGGCCGTCTATGGGCAGTGATTTTCGTACGCTGACCCGGCGCCGCACGTTCTGGTCGCGCCTGTTCGCTTCGCTCATGATCGCCGTCATTGCGCTATCTTCAACGACCGGCTGCGTCGGTCTGCTGGACGACGACGATGACGACGACACCACGAACCTGCTGCTCCTGGGCAGTCTCTTATTGATCGCGAGCAATCCCTGCAATTCTACGGCATCGCCGACGATCGCCAGCGCGCTGCACAGCGCGAGCAGTTTGACGGGGCGCGCGACGATCACCGGTCGCGTGGCGACTCTGTCAGGAGCGGCCGTCGTCGCGGCGGTCGTCATCGCGCAGAGCAGTTCCGCGAATCATTTCTCGACTCTCAGCTCGGTCAATCGGGACGGCAGTTTCTACCTTTCCGGACTGCCGACCGGCGCGACTTATAATATCGCCATCGAATCCATTAACAGCGATTTTCAGGGCCGCATTGCGACCCATGTGGATTGTTTTCAGACTCCGTCGTCGTTCACCGACGGCTTTTACTCCGGTCCGGGTGGGACGCTGGTGAGCACCTCCGGCGCCGGAACGACCGTAAATCTGAATACCGCGAACGAGATTCGCAACCTGGGCACGATTCTGATCAATCAGTAGATCACGCGAAAGAAAAGCCGATGACTGGTTTCGCATCCGCTGAACTGCACCGGATGCAGAGATCGAAAACCAGAAATCGTAGAGCGAGGGTTTATGTTACGAGATAGCAAATCATTCGTTTTGAAGAATTCGATGCGCCTGTTCGTCGTCACGGCGCTCCTTTTTGTCTCCAGCGGTTGCACGAGCTTCGTTTACAAAACCGTTTATAACCAGGCCGATTTTCTGGTGATGCGTGAGCTGAACCGTTTTTTCGACCTCAAGGACGAACAGCGAATCTTTCTGGATCAGCGCGTGGACCGACTGCACGCCTGGCACAGGCGCACGGAGCTTCCCCGCTATGCGCGGGCGCTGCGTGAATTTCGTTCGCGATTCGCGGCGGGCCTGGAGGCGAAGGACGTCGATTGGCTCTTCGCTCAGAGTCGCGGATTTCGTGATGCCGCATTTCGGCGCATTTATGACGACGCGTACACCTTTCTGAGTACGCTGCAGCGCGGACAGGTCGGTCATCTGCGCAAAGCTTTGAAAGAATCGAACGAGGAGCTGGCGGAGAAGATTCAGCTTTCCCGCGCCGAGCGACTGGAAAAGCGTCAGGCGGATACAATCGAATTTTTGGACGATTGGTCCGGCGGCCTGCGTTCCGATCAGAGTCGCGAAATCGCGTCGTTAGTCGAGCGCCTGCCGGAAACCGATCGCAATCGATTGCGCTTTCGTCGCGAACGGCAGGCCGAATTTCTGGAGAAGCTGCCGGCGAACGGCGGCGATCGCGAGGCGCTGCGGACTTCGCTACGAGCCTGGTTTTATAAGCCCGATCAGACTCGCCCGGCCTATTATCAGGCGGACATCATCCGCTGGCGTTCCGCGTTCCGCGAGGTGATGCTTGCCATCGACCAACGCATCGATCAGCAGCAGCGGGACGCCATCGTGCAGCGCCTGGGACGGGTCATCGCCGATCTGGACGAGCTGTCCCGTCGCTGATCGCAGTACTCGCCTTATCTTGCCTGCTGGCCAGCGAGCTGCCGCCGCTGACGATCTTGTTTCAACCTTCGGGAGTCAGCTCGAATGAGCGGGTCTTACCGGCTTTGAGATAGTTGTGCACCCGCAGGACGCCTTCGGTTTCCCGGGTTACACTCAGGGCTTGCTGCCGTTCGCTCTCGCTCCCAACGCGGCCCAGTAGATAGACTTCCCCCTCGTGGGCGAGGACGCGAATATTCAGGCCGAGCACGTTCTGGTCTCTGAGGATGCGCCGTTCCACCGCCTGCCGGAGCTGGATGTCCGGATACTGATTGCGTCCGCTGGACACGCCCACTTTCAAATCATTGATCACGCTCCACACGCCGGCGATATTCCGGGCGTGGCCTTCCGCCGCCAGACGCTGTTCCTGGTTCGGAACCCGCCCGATGAGAAAGACTTCGTTTTCGTCCGTCGCCACGCTGATATTCAGCGCATTGATGCTGGTATCCTGTAAAAGCAAGGCCCGAACCTGAGTGGAAATCCCGGTGTCGTCGAGCTGGCTCCCCAGACTTTGCGTCGTGCTGCACGCGAGCGGGATTCCTGCGAGCAGCAGCAGAATCAGAGGCAATACGGTCCGCATGAGACGAGATTCTCAAGCCGTTCATGGGCCTGCTACCAGGAATTCATTTACCAGGATGTTTCAGTCGCTTTCTTCCGCACTGAAATAGGGCGTGGATTAAGTCCAGGCCAGTAAGCTGATTGTTAGATGCAGTAGAATAGGGCCTGATCGTTGCCTGATTCTTGCAGTATTTACAGTTCCGTTCAAATCTACTTGCAACGCAACCGGTCGGCAAAAACCGAAATTCAGCAAGCAGTGAGTCTTTTCTATATATAGAGCCGTCTCGCAAATGAGCCGGACCCGGGCGTCCAGGCCTCTATCGGATTTTTTGGGATTGGAGCCAGAAAAGCCGTGTTTTTCGCCGGAAATCCGAAGGCTGGCATAGTCTCTGCAATATACCAGTCACAATCCAATGCTGAGGAGGCGTGAATCATGAAAAAAACGATGAAACGACTTTCTGTACTATTCGTAATCCTATTTGTCGCCGGCGCAACCGAACTGGCCGCCGCCGACCACGTAATCTTTGTCCACGGACGTTCCGGGTCGAACCACTGCGGCACCGGCACCAGCGACGTGAACAACTACTGGGGCAATTCCAAAAACATCAATACGTCCGTGACCCGCTACTATGTTGGCTACGACGGATCAAAAGATCCCCGCTCCTGGGGTTCCTGCCGCGCGCAGTCGAACCTGTATTCGGTACTCGAAAGCCGCTGCCGCGGAAGCAACCGCTGCAAGATCATCTGCCACAGCGCCGGCTGCTACGCTACCGAGTACTTTCTGGATAAAACCAGCCGCAGCTACAACATCGACTGGGTTATGGCTTCCTCCAGCGCGGCCGGCGGTTCGGAACTCGCGGACCTGGCGTTCTGGGCTTCGAACGACATGGTGTCGGCGCTCAAAACGGGCAACGCCCGCGGCTCCTACAATCATAACGACACCAAAGGCGTCGGCATCTGGGCACTGGCCGGCTACGACGGCGACTGGTATTCGGCCTGGTATCTGCCCGGCGAAGACGACGGCGCGGTATCTTTCCACAGCACCTGCGGCCACAGCTCGAAAGGCAGCCACAGTCGCTGTAACAAATCGAAATACTCCAACCACTACATCTGGGGCGGTAATTCTGCGAGCGATTACAGCAGCTACAAGCAGGGTTACGATCGGACCCACGTCGGCGACGGCGGCAGCTCGATCAATACCTCGATGAAACAGGAATGGAACCGCTGCAAGTCCAGCGGCTGGGGCTGCCAGTAAGCAGCAGCTCCTTCGCGCCGGATCCATTCCGGCGCGATCCAGGGTTCATGCGAAATACATAGAGAAAACAAAAGAATACAAAAAGCAACTTAACGATTGCTCGCTATATACACAGAATGAGCATCCAAATATAAACAAAAAAAGAACAGAGTGTAACGAAACGGAATCAGAGGCGATCACATACAAACGTCCTAAAAAAAACAGATCCAAAAAACCACAGAAGCCTCCGCTCGCGGGGGCTTTTTTATTGCAAATATATTCACAGGCGACAAATCAACGACCGGAGTACAAATATCGTATGAATTCGAAATCAATCATCGGCATCGCCGCGGTCGCCGTCATTTTGCTGGCGATCGTGTATTTTATGCTCGCAGGGGGCGGTTCGTCCGGCGGTCCGCTGGGGCCGGACGGCGAAATCGGCCGCGGGGACGAGATCATCGGCCGCAGCGGCGACGACGGATTTCTTTCGCCGCGTGAATTGGACCGCCTGGTTTCCGAAGGACCTTCTCCGAAGGCCATGCTCGAAGCCTATCGCCTGTATGCGCGTTATCCCCCGAATTCGCGGCCGCTCGACCGCGATATGAAAGACCTGACCGACCCCTGGCGGATTCGAAACATCCCTCTGCCGATTTTGCCGGATCCGCGCATGCGTACCGAAGCCGCTCTCAAGGGCATGCTCGAAGAACTCGTCGCCGCCGGCAAGTCGCGCGAAGAAGCGATTGAGGAACTGCAAAAACGCGGCGAAGGCGCGCCGCGTTTCGTATTCGAACTGAACAAACATACGATTACCGCGGACGATCAACTGGTCGCGAAGCTTTCGGTTACGGATTCGGACGGGGTTCCGGTGACCGCGGAGATTCTGGGCGCGACCTTAGAAGGCGACGAAATTCTCGGCAAGCCGGGTCTTGGCAGCGTCGAGTATTCGCAAATCGGCGCGGGCGGCTACCAGTTCACCTGGCGGGCGCCGGGGCAGCAGAAAAAATACTGGGGCAGTCTGACGCTGAAAGTGCGGGCGCGGGTGACCGGCATCGACGGCGAAACCGAATTGGTTCAGTCGTTTTATTCCAGCCCGATCGTGCCGGCGCGTTTTACCGGACAGTTTTCGGAACGCCTGGAAAACGGTTCGCTCTACATCGACACTACCGTCGACGTTGAACGCGAATGCCAGTACAATCTGCACGCGAATCTATATTCGCTGCAGGAAGACGAACCGACGCACTGGGTGGCGGCGGACGTCGTTCTCAAGCCGGGGCGCCAGATCGTGAGCTTCCAGTTTTTCGGAAAGATCTTCAGAGACAACGGCTACTCGGGAAAATTCGAGCTGCGCGACTTGCGGGGCACCTGCGAAAACCTGCCGTTCCCTCCGTCCTGGCTCGGCGATCCCACCAAAGTCAAAGCGATTGAAACGGTAGAACCGAAAAACGAACCGCTGCTTTTGTATCTGCCCTACACTGACGCGACCTACCGGACGCGTTCGTATGCGCTCGAAGAGTTTTCCGAAGCGGAATGGAACGCGGATGCGAAAACGCGACGCCTGGAGCGTTTGCGCCAGCTGGCCGGCGAAAGCTGATTGCGAACGCGAAAGCATATATGCAAGCGCTGGAAGCGGCACGCCCCGAAGCTTTTCGAAATACCGGCGCCGGAGTTTGTCGCGAGCGCGGGCGATCGCCGGCATCGGTATTCGGACGCGCGTGTCTTATATGCGCGCTTCTCGCGCCGACCGTCGGATGCGCTATGATCTTCTGGCGGCCGGCCGCGCCTTTGCATTCGGCGGTCTGGTTCGACTCCGGTTCCGCGTCGCCCGGGCGCCCGGTTGTCGGGAATTCGCCGGAACGCGACGCCAGGCTTGAGCGTTTCGTTGAGTTGACCACGCGTTATCAAGAACGCAGTCCGCTGGACCCGCTCTCGGGCACGACCCGCAAACGCAACTATCGTTCGCAGGTCTCGCTTCTGGAAATCTCGTCGTCGGAGATCGCGAGCGAAAAGGCGTGGTTTGAGTTTTCCGGCTGGGTTCTCGAGGATTCGCTCTTTCGTGGACCGGGAGCCCCGGATTCGCTCTGGTTTATCGGCGGCGAGAATCACGACTACGCGGGTCCCGAACGAGCCCTGTACTTTGCGGACGGGGCCGGTCGCGTGCGAATGGTCGCTCCAGGCGGACAAGTTGCGAGCGCGAATCCGGCGCCCGCCGGCGGCGGGCCGGGTGGCGCATCGGCGGAAGTCGATCGCCCTGTATTGAAGCGGGCGGTGCCTTCGCCTTCCGGACGGTTGCTTGCGTTACTCGAAGAAGGGCCGGCGGATCCGGTCGCGTCCGGCGCGACTGTGCAGATGCGGCTCCGCCTGGTCGCCGTCGATCGCGGCCCGCTTTCGACGCCTGCGGAATTCACTCCATCGCCCGCGGCAGGCGAAACCCCGGGCGTTGCCGGCGCCCTGCGCGAAATCGGAAGCGCCGCCTTCTCCGGATCGCTCCTCGGCGGTCCGCGCTGGGCTCCGGACGACAGCGGGGTGTATCTGGAAACTGAAACCGGGGTGCTGCGGCTGGCGGCCGCCGCGAACGCCGCTTCCGGCCTGCGCAATGCGTCGCGTTATCCAGCGTGCCTGGAGCCGGTTACGAGTTCGGGCGGCGCGATCAGTCCAAACGGCCGGCGCCTGTACTTCGACGACCAGGCCGGTCGCTATCGAGTCATAACCGAAGCGCCGGGCGCCTACTCCGTCTTTGTGCGAACGCCCTGGCGCGAGGCATCGGAGTTGTCCGGCGGCACTGACTGCCCGTGAACCCGCCGCTTCGGCCGATGTATCGCGCGTGCTGTTGAAGCCGCGTTCAGGCTTCGACCAGCGTACCGGGCGACCTGCGACGAGCGCGCTCCATCGCTTCGTCGAAGCGCCGAATGCCTTCCGGCGTAAAATGAACGCCGTCGCTGGAAAGCGTCAGGTTGGGGGTCGTCAGTCCCATATCATGAAAGCCGATCGACACCGCGTTGCCGTCCTGGGCGATCCAGCTCAGAATGGCCGCCTCGTACGGCGCTCGCGATAGATTCGCATAAGGCGAATAGGTCGGCGGGATCAAATCCACGATCAACATCTGCTGCGGAAAGAGCGCGCGCACTCCGTTCAGGCAGGCCGTCGCGCGTTGCACCGCGTGATCGAGCGGCGCGCCGATCAGGAAGCCGTTGCCTTCGAGCGTGCCGATGTGCACAAAGCGAATCGAGTTGAATTTTTTCAGTCGTTTGAGTTCCGGCTGTATCGCTTCGGCCATCATCAGCATATGATGCGAACGACTGCCGGAGATGGAAAAATTGTTTTCCGGTTTCAGATGCTGGAAGTCGTCCCGCGGAATGTCTTTGAGGCTGTCGCCGAATGCGATGACCTCCGGAGCGGGAGACGCTTCGATGGCGGCGACGTACTTCGGCACGAGCTGCGCATGCAGGGGGTGCGGAGACGCGTCGTTGTACAGGCCGGCTTTGTCGACCCCCAACAGCCACATACCGATCGCGCCGGTCTTCGCGCTTTTGTGATATTTTTTGAAGAGCCCCCGGCTGAACCAGGTTTTGGCTCTGGTAACGAGTGAACGAAAGAACATGGATACCTCTTTGCCGATGTATCAGTTCGTATTCGTTTGCGCGCAAGCCATCATCCGTTGACGCGAGCCGGATTCCGGAAAAAAAGTCCGGAAGCGGCCCGCGTTTTCACAGTCTTTCGTTTTTCATCGCGAATCCGGAAATATATACAACGGCTGTGCGGAGATGCGCAGCCTTCAGTCTCCGCGCCTCCGGCTGCGTTTTTCGGACTGAAAGCGCCGGTACATCTTATGCAAGGATTTTGTCTTTCGTTTGCGTTCGAGACGGCCGCGTTCGTCTTCGCGCGAAGCCAGATACTCGGCTTCGCGAGTCAATTTGCGATACGACCGGAAACGCCGTTGATCCAGATCGCCGCGTTCCAGAGCGGCCTGCACGGCGCACCCGGGCTCCGTCTCGTGTTCGCAGTCCGGAAAACGACACTCCGCCGCGAGCGCCTGGATGTCCACGAATTCGGCTTCCGGCGCGGAGGCTTTGCCGTCGTGACTGCTATCCCAGAGCTGCAGTTCGCGCATGCCGGGCGTGTCCAGAATCAAACCCCCCTGCGGTCGGAGAAATAATTCGCGGGCGACCGTGGTGTGCCGTCCGCGGCTGTCGGCTTCACGGCTCGCGCGAGTCGCCTGCTTTGCTTCGCCCAACAGGCGATTGATCAGAGTGGATTTACCCACACCGCTCGATCCCACGAAGGCGACCGTGTTCCCGCGCGCGAAGTACGCCTCCAGCTCTCCGAACTCCGCGTCGTCCAGCGCGCTGAATATATGCACCGGTGCGTCGCCGGCCACTGACTGCGCCGCGGTCCGACGCTCGTCGCGTTCGGCCGAATCCCGGCACAGGTCCGCTTTGTTCAGCACGATGACCGCCTGCGCGCCGCCGGCCCGCACTGCCGCCAGATAGCGTTCCAATCGCGCGAGATTGAAATTATGGTCCAGGCCCTGCACGATACAGACGGTATCCAGATTCGCGGCGATCATTTGTTCGACCGTGGTCACGCCAGCGGTTTTGCGGCTGAGCCAGGTCCGTCGCGGCAGGATGCGCGAAATGCGCGCCGTATCGTCGTTTAAGCCGCCGCTGCATTCGACCCAGTCGCCCGTGCAGGGAAAATCCGCGGGGTTGCGCGCGAGGTGCCGGAAGCGCCCGGTCACGGCGGCCAGGCCTTCGCCGGTTTCGCTCACAATCCGATACAGATCGCGAAACTGTCCGCTCACCCGGGCGATGCGTAGCGTATCGAGTTCGTCCCGCGCTTCCGCCGGATCCGCGCTAATTCGCCCGGAAGATTCGGGCGGCGGTCGGTCCCCGTCGAAGTCCGTGGGGAACGCTTCGCGCTGCAATTCGTCGCGAAATCCCCAGTCGATAAGATTGGTTGTTTCAGCCATGGCTGGATATCCTGTAGTAGTCCTGCGCGAACGCAGGTATCGCGCGCCGGCGAAGCTGATCTGCGCCGGTTTACGATATCGAACGCCCGGAGGCGATCGGCCGTACGAAAACGAAGGATATCAAACAATCATAGACTGACGAACGCCGACGGGCGACGTTCTACCGGTAGTTTAACCCTATACTCACCGGATTGTCAAGATTGATTTTGACACGCAGCGAAGGGTTGTTACAGCTACATCACGTGTCCGGTTCGATTCGCATACCGTTCTTGCCTGTCTGTCTCGGAGCTCTGCTTATGCTGAGCGCGAATTGTTCCGTGATTTCGAGCGAATTCGGGATCTACGATGAAATCTACGAATTGCGGGGCGACTGGCAATACCGCGAAGGACGTATCGCCGATTTCGCCGAAGGCGAGGCCTCGACCGGGGAGTGGCGAACGATCGAAGTGCCGCACCGTTTCCGGGCCGCCGAGGATGGGCAGACGGAGCCCGCCTGGGTAAGCCTGCGCCGAACTTTGCCGGAGAGCGCAGCCGCGTTGCTGAACGCGGGCCGGCCGGTGGCCTTTTCGAGCGGATTGGTTTCGGACGTTTCGCGTTTCTATTTGAACGGTCGCCTCTTTGCGGGCGTCGGCGAAGTGGAGCCGTATCGTAGCGGCCTGTACCGCCGCGTATTCGTCGTCCTGCCGCCGGCGGTCGCGTCCCCGGACGCCGGCCCGATCTGGGAACTGAGCGTCGAGCTGTACGCCCCTGCGGACCGGCCGTTACACTTCGAGGGGCCGGAGATTCTGATCGGTTCCGCCGACGCGCTGACCGCGGTCCACTATTACGGGGAATTGCTCTTTCTGGCTTTGATTTCCGGGCTCGTGGCGATTTCGCTCTTTCATCTCATTCTCGCCTTTCAATTAACCCAGGAACGGCATCACTACTATTATAGCGCGTTCACTCTGTTATGGTCGATCTATATGCTGTTTCGCATCGCGACTCGGGACGTGCTCTTCGGTGACGAGGTTCTGCTGCGGGTCCGCGTAGAGTACACCGCATTGATCTTAACCGGCCCGGCTCTGATTCTATTCCTGGTTTCGCTTTTCGAGCGACGCACTTCCCGTCTGGGAATGACCCTGTCGGTGATCGCGCTGGCGGTGGTCGGCGGCGTCTGGTTCGGCGACTATCCGACCATGCGACTGATGCTGAAGATTTTTCACGGTTTCGCGCTGCCGACGATCGGCGTGATAGCCTGGATCGTCGTGCGGGGCGTGCGCCTGCGTAATCCCGACGCGAAGCCGATCGCCCTGGGCATGCTTCTGTTTTTATTTTTTTCGGTGAACGATATTCTTTCGAATCTGGGATGGATCCCGACGCCGATGATCGCGCGATTCGCGCTCCCCGTGCTGATTGGCAGTACCACGGTGCTCCTGGTCGGGCGAATTATTCGTATGTACAAATATTCGGTGCGTTTGAACAGCAATCTCGAAGAAACTGTGGCGGAGCGCACCGCGGAGCTCAGCGAAGCCATCGATAAAGCGCAGACCGCCAATCGCGCGAAGAGCGAGTTTTTAGCGAATATGAGTCACGAAATTCGCACGCCCATGAACGCCGTGCTGGGAATGGCGGATTTACTGGCGGAAGCGGAACTGCCGCAGGAAGAAGCCCGCTATGTCGACACGCTGCAGCGCTCCGGTCGCAGTCTCCTGGTCTTGTTGAACGACATACTCGACGTTTCGCGCATCGAAGCGGGCCGTCTGGAAACCGAGCGCGTCTTATTTTCTCCGCGCGATAATCTGCAGGCCGTAGCCGAAGTCTTTCAGGTGTCCGCGCAGAATAAAGGGCTGCGCCTGGATGTGAGCTTCGAATCGGAGCTTCCGGAGTTCGTTTTCGGCGATCCGCATCGCCTGCGCCAGATTCTTACGAATTTAATCGGTAACGCGATCAAATTCACCGAGTCCGGAGAAGTCGTTCTATCGCTGCGAGCGCTCGAAAGCGACGAGCAGGGTCGGCGGATTCTGGAGTATCAGGTTCGTGACAGCGGAGTGGGCATCGATAAAGAAAAGCTGGAGCTCGTCTTCGAAAAATTCTCACAGAGCGATTCTTCGGTGACCCGCCAGTTCGGCGGCACGGGTCTCGGCCTGTATATTACTCGCAGCCTGGTGGAATTGCTCGGCGGAGAAATCGACGTTCGCAGCGCCGCCGGCGAAGGTACGACCTTTTTCGTGCGACTGCCTTTCGCGCTCGCCGCTTCCGAAACGGCGCCCGGGGCGAAGTCCTTCTCTGATCAAACGGGATCCGCGCAGCCGGATTCAGAGCCCGGACCCGACTCGGTGGGAGAGTGCCGCATATTACTTGTAGACGATACGGCGGACAACCGTATGCTTTTTCGGGCCTACATGAAACGCCGCAGCGCTGCAATCGACGAGGCCCGCAACGGCGTAGAGGCCGTGCAAATGTTTCAGGCTTCGCTGGGCCTTACAGGGAAGCGCGACGATCGGCCGCAACCGTACGACATCGTCTTCATGGATATTCAGATGCCGGAAATGGACGGCCTGACCGCGACCCGGGAAATCCGCGCGTGCGAAGCGCACATTCGCCGCGATCGTCCCGGATACGCCGCCGTGCCGATTATTGCGCTTTCCGCCTATGCGCATCAGGCTGAGCGCCAGCGCAGCCTGGACTCGGGCTGCGACGAACACGTGAGTAAGCCTTTCAGCAAGCAGCAGCTGTACGACATTCTGGGAAAGTACGTGCGAAATTCGCCCGTATCCGGGAAGACGTCCTGAATGACAGTCCCTCCCGGCATTCGCCTCGAACTCACTCCGGAACAATACAAACAGCTCGTGCTGGCCTCCTATCTGGGAGCCGCAATGATTCAAACGGCTCACGACGAGTTGAGCGCGGAAAGCGAAGCCGGGGAAGCCGTCGAGCTCTCGCCCGAATTGGAAGCGGCCGCCGAAGGCATTCCCGCTTTGATGCAGACCGTACTCGCCGCAGGCGGCGATGCAATGAGCGCGGAACGCGACGAAAGCGGAGAGTTGATTCCGAACGAGGAGCTGGAAAACACGGCCGTGGACTGCGCGGATATTTACGCGGAAACAGTGTTCTGGAATCGGCTCGCGGAAGGGCTGGCGGAGCGCGATCTCGAACAGCTGCGCGCGCAAAATCGACCGCTGCCGGAAGGCCCCGAAGGAATGACTGACGCCGGCCTGTTGCAGAATCTAATGGAAATGTATCTCGAAGAGTTTTCGGAGAACGGGCTGGATAATATTATGATCCCGCTGCTCGACGAAAATGAAATGAGCCATCCGAATTGACGGCGTCCCTTAAGTTCTTCGCGATATGATCTAAGCGGTGTCGGCGTACGAGCGGCCGGTGCTCAAGGCGCTGACGGGCGGCACCATAAACCTTAAATTAAATCGAGCTTCGGCGCGTTTTTTGAATCTGTGGCCGCACGTAAACGCAATAAAAAACGGGTTCTGGATTCGGCCGCGCAGGAGCGTCCCGAGCCGCAGCTGGACCTCTTCGCCGCCGGCGACGGCGGGCGTACGACGCGTTATTATTGTAGTACGCGTCTCGAAAATTTGCTCGATGCGCTTTCGCACGAGCTGCGCGAAACCCGTCCGGCCGATTTTTTCGCCAGGGCGCCCGCCATCTGGGTGCCCAACCGAAATCTCCGGCGCTGGATCCAGATGACGCTGGCGGAGCGCGAGGGCGTCGCGGCGCATCTGGACTTTCAGTTTCTGGAAACCGGTTTGTGGCAGTTGCTGCTGGCTCTGGATCCCCGGCAGGATCGCCCGTTGCCCCTGGACCGCGTGGACCTGGAGTATCTTGTGCTTTCGGTGCTGGAAGAGGTCGTCGCGGGCGACGAGGCGGTCTTCGCGCCGTTTCGTGAGTATTTGGGCGATGAGCGCGGCCCCCGCAAGCTGGTTCAACTGGCTGCTCGCCTGGCCGCTCTATTTCAGGAATACGAATACCATCGCGGCGATATGGTCGCGGGCTGGCTGGAGGTCCCGGCGCTCTCGGGTTTCGCCGGGGATTCGAGCAGCACCGCAAAGAATTCCGGAAACGATCTACCGAAAACAGCCGCGATCTACGGCGCGCAGCGCGAGCTGTATCGTCGCGTCTTCGGCGTGGGCCGCGATCGCGAAGGAGGACGCGTTCGCGCTCTGGATCGTTTCGGCGATCAGAGTCTGAGCCTGGCGGCGTATGCGCGCCTGGTGTTGATCGATCGTCGGGATGATTTGCGGCCGCTGGAACGCGCCGTGCACATCTTCGGCATGTCGCAGATGTCCGCATTTCATCTCGATTTATTAAGCGAATTGAGCGAATGGCTGGATCTGCGTTTTTATTTGAATTTTGCGCCGGAGCACTGGCGTCGCGCGCTGGGCCGTCCGCGTTTCGTTTCGCCGTCGGCGAAAGCCAGAGGCGAATCGACTATCGATTTCGCGTCGCGCTGGAGCGATTGCGCCGTCGATAGTGCGATCGATAGCGGCGCAGAAACGCAATCTGATTCGGCAGGGCGAGACGCTGGAAGCGAAGCAGATACGCCCGCGGAACGTCTCAACGATCTCTGGGCGCGGCCGGCCTGTGAATTACTGCAATTGCTGGCCGGCCACCGTCGGGAGCACCATCGTTTTTTCTGGGACGCGCGAGACCGCGAAGCTTTCGAGTACGGCGTAGCTGTTCAAAACGGAGAAGACGCAGCAGACCGGGAAACGGACAGCGTGCTGCGTGCGTTGCAGCGAGAATTGTTTTACGGCGATCCCGCGAAGAAGGGCGTCGTGGCGGAAGTGGGGGCTGTGCATGAGCCGGAAGAAGCGCCGCCGAAGCCGGGCCGTTTGCAGGACGCGAGTATCCAGATCATCGCCTGCCCGGGCCTGCGCCGCGAAGCGGAAACGATCTATCAGAATATCCTGTTCCAAATGCAGCGCGATCCGACGCTGCGTCTGACGGATATCGCCGTGCTGGTGCCCGATATGCAGACCTATCGGCCGGTACTGCAGGCGGTCTTCGACGCGGATCGCCGGCCGGACGGCGGCCTGCGGGTGCCTTATAATCTCAGCGATTTTTCGGCCGGGGACGCGAGCGTCTACGGCGCCGGGGTCGCCACGCTTCTGAATCTATTCGATTCGCAGTTTACGCGCCGGGATCTATTCTCGTTGTTTTTTAATCCATGCTTTCTGGCCGCCCATCGCCTGCACCGCGAAGACGCACTGGCCTGGCTGGAGTGGGCCGACGAACTACAGGTCTTTCGTGCGATGGACGCGGGGCATCAGCGAGAACTCGGGATCCAGGCCGACGCACGGTTCACCTGGGAGCGAGCGCTGCAGCGATTGCGCCTGGGAACCGTCATGAGCTCGCCGCGCGGTTCCGGCGATTTTCGCAGCTTCGCCGGGCTGGTTCCACACTCGGACCTGGCGAGCGGCGAAGGTGACGCGATCGGCATACTCTCGGCGATTTGCGCGGATCTGTATTGCGGCCTGCGTGAATGCGCCGGAGCTTTCGCCGCAAACGATCTACGCGCCTTCGATCTCCTGCGCGATTTCATCGATCGGCATCTACAGGCGCCGGAGGATCGCCCGGGGGAAAGCGGCGTTCGCGTAGGAGCTTTTTCCGCGTTGCATCGGTTGAGCAGGCACGCGAGCGCAACGGGACGCTTACCGGGTTTCGCGCTTCTGCGGGAAGTGTGGAACGCGCAGATCGGCGGAGTCGCCGGCAATCGCGGCAATTACCTGGCCGGGGGCGTTACGATCGCGGCGTTGCAGCCCATGCGGCCGATTCCCTTTCGCGTCGTCTATGTGCCTGGCATGGGCGAAGGCGATTTTCCCGGACATCCCGATCTGTCCGTATTGAATCTGCGAAACCTGGAGCGCAGAATCGGCGACGCAAGCACGCCCCAATCGAATCGCATGCTCTTTCTGGAAAATTTGCTTTCGGTTCGCGATCGCCTGTATTTGAGCTACGTGAGCCGCGACATCCAGCGCGACGCGGACTATCACCCCTGTTCGGTCGTAACGGAATTGACGACCGCGCTTGCCCGTTTCTGCGACGGCGAGGGCGATACGGTGTATCGCGAAGCTCGCGTGCCGCTGCGCTTGACCGGAGAAGAGCACCTTTTTTTCGAAGCGAACGATGAGAGCGATGCCCTGGCCTGTTATTCCACGCCTGATCGCGTTCTGGCGCTGCGGCGTTTCGTAAGTCGCAATCCGGATCTTGAGCTGGAGCAGCGCGAACGGCTGGCGGCGCTGATCCAGCGCTATGACGCGCGCGCTCCACATACGCCGTCGATTGACGGAGGCGATACCGAAGCGGTTTTAGAAACGGCGGCCGCTGACCCGGACGCGATTCGTCTGCGCGATCTACGCGAATTTCTGCGCGATCCGATGAGCGCTTTGTTGCGTCGTCGATTGGGGCTCTTCGACGAGTTTGAGCAGGGCGCCCGCGCCCTCGAAGAGGACGAAACTCTGTTTCTCGACGCGCGCGCCCGCCGCTGGTTTTTGCGCGAAGCTCTGGATCTGCATATTCGTGGCCGCGGCGCGAAATCGCATTCGGATATTTTCGCCGGAGTTTTCGACGATGCGCGCTTACGCGATCGCGTACCGCGCGGCGCTTTCGGTGAACTGGAACGGACGACCCTGCAGCGTGAATTTGTAGAGCGCGCCGGGCGGATCCAGGCGGTCTGCGGTGACGTTCAGTGGCTGCCGGAGCTTCGTTTCGGCGCCGGCGATCGCGGAGCTTTCGGCCACGGCTCGTACGCGTCCGATCCGCCTGTTAATGTACCGGTTCAGGCGAAAGCGGGCTCTGATTCGTCGCGCGAAATCCATGCAAGCGTTACGAACCTTTTTATCCGGGCTGGCGAGTTGCATGCGAATCCGGGGTTGATGCAGCTCAGTTTCGCTTCGCGCGTTCGCACGGAAGACTTCCTGGCGGGCTTCTTGTCCGCCTTGCTCCTGCGAAGCGCGGCGCATGCGATCCTGGACCAACTCCCGCCGTCGCTCGCGGATTGCGTGATGGAACCGTTCGAAGTGACGGTAATCGCGCGAAATGAAAGCCGCCGGATTTTCGTCGAGGTGCCGCCGGAGTCGGCCGCGGCGTATCTGCGCGAGCTGGCCGCCGATTTCGCGCGCGGCCGTTTCGAGACCCTGCCGCTCGCTTTGATCGAACATCGTGCAGTATCGCGTCGACCGCATCTGCGGGATCAAAAACCAAAAAGTACGCAAGCTCCGGGCGGAATATCCTACGCGGACGAGTTGCGAAACGTCTGGGAGGATCACGGCGACGATTTCTATCAAATGGATCTCGCGCGACTGCTGCCGGCCCGTTTTCCGGCTGACGCTGAAATCATTGTACGCCGCCGCTATGAATTGTTTTTCGCGTGCCTGGCCGCCGAAGCGAAATCCGACCGGGCGTCCAATCAGGGCGGGGCCGCATGACGCTCGAATCACCGAATTCGCAGGCCCGGGAGCTCGCTTACCGGATGATTGAGAGTCCGGATGACATTGATTGCGGTCGACACGCGCTGATCGAGGCTTCGGCCGGCACGGGGAAAACCTATACGATCGAATATCTCGTGCTGCGCCTGGTGCGCGATGAGGGGTTGAGCATTGATCGCATACTCGTGGTGACCTTCACCGAGAAGGCCGCCGGCGAACTCAAGGAACGCATTCGCGCGCGGTTGAACGCGGAATACCTCGCCCATGCTTTGCCTGAATTTGAGGGCGCGCCCAATGCACAAGACGAAGCGGAAAATAGACCGAACGCCGGGGTTCGTGAACGACTGCGGGCCGCGGTGGACGGCTTCGATAACGCTGGAATCTATACGATTCACGGTTTCTGTCATATGGTGCTCTCGCGCTTCGGCTTCGAACTCGGCCGCCCGCTGAAGAGCGAAGTCGTCGATGACGCGCCACTCGTCCAGACGCTATTGCGTCGCCGCATGCGCGGAATGTGGCCCACGGTTTACGGCGAAGATCTAACAGAGCTGCTGGAGTTTTCTGGATTCCCGGAGTACGATCCGCGCCTCGACGAGAGCCGCTGGGAGCGTCGCATTCGGCGGGTTCTGCTGTCAGCGGCGGGCGAGCCGCATACTCTGCCGCCGGCCCCGGAATCCGCCGAAAGACTGCTCGCCGATTTTCGCGAACTGCGATCGCAAACCCTGGCCATCTTTCGCGAGCTCTCGCAGCTGGTCGGCGAAATCGATTCGCGGAATCCCGGAGCGAGCGAATTCGCGCAGGCCTTCGCGCGTCTGAATCAAAAATCGCAGTCCCGCCAGCGCAAGCTCAATCGTTTCATAGAACCGCTGCTGGCCATCCTCGGAGAGCTGCAGCGCTATTCCGATTTCGAAGCGGACGCTCCGCGCGATGACGAAGCCGCCCAACGAACGAGCGGCGAATCCACCGGATCTTTTTCGGCGACCGTCGCGGCGAAACATTTTCTGGAGGAGGCGCGTCGCGCAAAGCTCGACCCGGGGACTGGATTTCGGACCCTGAGCGACGAGCACTGGACGAAGGCCGGCGATAACAGCGCGGAGGTCTGTCCGGAGTTGTCCGCGGTCGTGGACGCGCTGGAACGCCTGCGGGCGCTGGATTATCGCGGCTTGAGTCTGTCGCTTGCGGCTGCCAGCATCGCCGGAGTGGCCCGCGAAGTCGAAAGCTATAAGAGCGAGCGCGCATGCGTCAGTTTTCAGGATATGCTGCAGCTGGTGAACGACGCGCTGTCCGCAACAGAGGCCCCGCTCACGAAGCTGCTGCGCGAGCAGTTCGCCTGCGCGATCGTCGACGAATTTCAGGATACGGATCCTGTGCAATGGGAGATCTTTCGGCGTTTGTATCTGGACCCGGGAGCGCAGGGCGTATTGTATCTCGTGGGCGATCCCAAACAGGCGATATACGGATTTCGCGGAGCCGACGTCTTCGCGTACTTCGCCGCGCGGCGCGAAATGGAGCTCCTCGCCCGCGATTCCCGGGCCGCGCTCTATCGACTGTCCACGAACTATCGCTCCGTGCCGGAACTCGTTCAGGTTTTCAACGAAGTCTTCGCGACGCCCGCGTTCTTCGGCGCGCCGGAAGCGTCAACGCGCGGCGCCGGCGAAGGCGAGCTGATCGACTATGCGCCCGCATTCGAATCATCTCCGGAATACCGCAAGCTTTCGATCGCCGCGGACGAAACTACACGGCGCGCGCTCCAGCTCATTCAGCTGGACGAAGCTGGATCCGGTACCGCGGCCAAACGCAAATATTTTCGTTTTCTCGCGCGCGAAATTCACGCTCTCGTTCGTAGCCGAAAACTGCGCCTGAGCGACGGCGGCGTCGAACGCGCGCTCGACTTCGGCGACGTATGCATTCTATTGCGCACGCGAACGGATGCGCCGCTGCTGGAAGACGCGCTGGAACGCATGGGCGTGCCCCATTCCTTTTATAAGAAAACCGGTCTCTATCAATCCCGGGAGGCGCTGGAGCTCAGTCTGGTTCTGCGGGCTGTGGAGTCGCCGGGACGGCTCGAGTCGGGGTACAAGGCCGCCCTGACCCGCTTCTTTCGCAAGACTCCGGAAGAGATCGACGCGTTGCGGCGCGCCGATCAGTCTCCGGGGCAGAGCGAGGAACCGGCGTTTCGCGGAGCGATCAACGTCTGGCGCGAACTGGCGGAACGCCGCAACTGGCCCGCCTTTTTCCGATCGCTGTTGCAAAGCAGTGATGCGCTTTCACCGCCCGAGCCGGGCTCGAACCCGGGGACGTTGGATGCGCAGTACGACCGGGCCGTTGCGAACTACGAACAGATCTGCGAAGAGTTGGCCGAAAACGCCGTGCGCGAAAATCTGGATCTCACCGGTATCATCGAATACCTTGAATTTCTCCGGGACGAAGCGACGCCGGTGCGCGAAGAGTGGGATGTACACCGCCAGGAGAGCGAGGACGCGCGGGTCCGGCTCATGACCATTCATACTTCGAAGGGCCTGGAGTTTCCGATCGTCTGCCTGGCCGGTGGTTTTACCCGTCGAATGGCGCATCTGTACGAAAGTTTTGAATATCATGACGAGCACGGCGACCGAATTCACGACCTTTTGCTTTCGGACGAGGAACGCTTTCGCGCCGAAGAAGAGGCCGAAGAGCGCCGATTGTACTACGTGGCGCTTACCCGCGCGGCGGTGAAGCTGTACGTTCCGTACTATCGTCCGGCGGACGCCCGGGCGAAACATAGCGCCGGGCCCCTCGCGCGTTTTGTGCGCGACGCGATCGACGCGGCCTATCCGGCGGGCGCGGCGGATGTCGCGGAGCGCGCGCTTTTTCTGGAAGCGGATCAGGCCGGCGACTTTTTTACGGACGCCGGGGCTTCAGCCTGGAACGCCGTCGACCGCGACTCAGGGACTGGCGATGGAGTTACAGGCGGTCGTGAAATTGATCCGAATATTTTGTTTCCGCCGGAACCCGCGAATGTGGCCGTTCGTCGCCGGGATCTGCTATCATATACGGCCCTGAGCCGTCGCGCCGCAGCTTCGCCGAACGGCGTCGCTGCGCAGGCCGTCGCGCCTGAGGCTCCCAATATTACGGAAATCACGGAGGACGTGGATGCGGCGGAAATGAATGCGGGCGATAACGCCGGCGCGGTGACGCCTGACGCTTTTCTTGAAGAGACTGCGCGCGATCGAGAAGACGCGGCCGGACTGCCGCTCGAATTCGCGCCGACGCTCGATGCGGCGGTCGAAAATCCGCCTGCGCAATCCTCTTTCGCGCAGGATCTGGATCGCCGCATGCGTGGCGCGGATGCGGGCACCATGCTGCACGACATGCTTGAGAATCTGGACTACGCCGGAATCGGCGGCGACGCTCAGCGCCTGGATCTAACTGATGCGAATCGGAGGTTAATCCTCAGGCATTTGCGTCGTAACGGCTTCATTCCCACGGCGAGCGACGCGCAGGTAGACGGCGCGACGATTGAAGATCAGGCGATCGAATTCGTCGGGCATCTGATGCGCCGCGTGCTCACGACTCCGTTGCCGGAAGCGGCGGACGGATTCTGTCTGAAAGATCTGGAGTCGGATCAGCGCATTCACGAACTGGAGTTTTATTTTCATATCCCCCGCTTGCACGACCAGCCGCTCCTCTCCGGGGCCGCGGCGAACGAGTTTCCCGGCGCGCGATTCCAGGACGGTCACCTCTGGGGTTTCATCGACCTGGTCTTTCGTGTGGGTGGCCGCTATTTTCTCGCCGACTGGAAGAGCAACGTGCTCGATGAGTACGAACCCCACGCGCTGCAGGCGGCCATGAGCGCCCACGAGTACGATCTGCAGTATCGTATTTACACGTACGCGCTGGTGGGCTGGCTACGGGGGCAGATTCCGGACTTTGATTACGAACGGGACTTCGGAGGTGTATTCTATTTTTTCCTGCGCGGTATGGAGCCCGCGTCGCCCGGCCGGGGCGTGTACTTCGCCCGACCCGCAATGGGCGACGATACGGAAATCTTCGAGGAGATTCGCAGCCGTGTTTCCCGATGATGCAATGCATGCGCGCGCTCCGCGTGAATTTCGCAAGCTGGCCTACGACGCGCCGCCCGGTGATTCGGAGGATGCGGCATTGCTGCGCGCGATTCTGAAAAACGAAACGCTCGATCTGACCGCGCTGTATACGATCGAAGATTTGCTGGCGTTGAACGCGGACGCTGTGGGCGACGCGGGAATTCAAAGCGACCAGGCCGCGAATCTACGCCTGCTGTTGTGCGCGTTGCAATTCGCGCTGGGAGAGGGTGGCTTGTGTTTGCGGGTCGACACGCCGGAAATTCTCGCGGAGCTGTTGGATCGTCTGACCGCGCACAGCTTCGCCGATCCAGCCTCGATAAGCGATCCGCGAATCAGCGATCGCCTCATGCAGCGCGCTCAGGATCTGATCGGGTTCGTGCGCAGCCCGGCCTTCGAGGCGCTGCCCCTGGTCGCCGTGTTTCGCATAAATGCGGCGCTGGATTCGCCGACGGCCGCGTTTCGCCCGCTGGTCTACGAAAGCGAGGCCGGCTTTCTGTACTTTCAAAAACACTTCGAATACAAGCATACGGTCGCGCGTAAGGTTGCCGCCTTTTTCGCGCGCCCGGTGACGGCCGCGGCCATCGCGCCGGTAGCAATAGACGAGCTGCGTCCGGCGCTGCGCGAAGTCCTGGATACGCGTCCGGTGCGCGGCGGCGCCGACCGAAAGCCTCTGCGGATGGCCGGCGCTCAGCAGCTTGCGATTCTGCTGGGAATGATCGCCGCGAGCGGCGGCTCTGCTCGCGAAAACCAGGCCCCGGGCGATTCGAGTGCCGGCGGTTTTTTGATCGTAACCGGGGGGCCCGGCACCGGTAAGACTTCGACCGTATTGAATTTGTTGCGCGGACTCGCGCGACGGCGGGTCAGCATCGAACGCATCTCGCTGGCGGCGCCGACCGGTCGCGCGGCGCGGCGACTGACCGAAAGTTTGCAGAGCGGCCTGGCGAGCATCGCCGATCCAGCGCCGGAAGATCTGGCGCTCGGGGAGTTACGCGGCGCGACTTTGCATCAGCTGTTGCGCTTTTCGCCGGCTATGAATCGTTTCGCGCAGGACGAGTCCAATCCGCTGGATGTCGACGTCTTGATTGTCGACGAGGTTTCGATGGTGGACGCGGCGCTGATGGCGCATCTGCTCTCTGCGATCGACGTTCGGCGGACACTGCTGGTTTTTCTCGGGGATCGCGATCAACTCCCCTCGGTCGACGCGGGAGCGGTGCTTGCGGATTTTCTGCGCTTGCTTGCGCCGCAGGACCAACCGCCGTTGTACAGTCCGGCGGTTTTACAACTGGCCCGCGATCTCTTGCCGGATTTTGCCGCCCGCGAATCGGAGGGTGCTGACGCAGCGAGCGACGCGGAGCATCTGACCGACCGCATCGTCCAACTGACCGAGAGCTTTCGTTCCGGCGACGCGATTCTAAACGCCGCCGCGGCGATTAACGCCGGTCGGAGCGACGCCGTATTCGACGCGCAGGTCTTGCCGGAGCTGCCGGCGTCCCCGGACGATGGCGAGGGCCCTTCCGCTAAGCGAGAGTGGCCGGCAGCGGGCTGCTTTCGCATCGCCTTGCCCGGCGGCGATACGACCGCGACGCATAGACTGCGCGAAGGCGTCGTGCTGGATTGGCTGCGAACTCATTTTGACGCCGATTATCTGCGGCTCGCACGAACCCCGCTACACCCGGAAAACCCGGACGAAGCGACGGAGCATGTGGCTCGGGTTTTCGCGGGCATTCATCGCTCGCGAATTCTGGCCGTGGTCCGTCGCGGTCGGTCCGGCGTCGCGGGCATCAATCGCATCGCCGTGAACTGGCTGGCATCGCGGCTGGGGCGCGCGTCGTCATCTCGCGCTGGAGGCTTCGCCTATTTCCCGGGGCTGCCGATCTTGATTGCGCGCAACGATCATCGCCGCGAATTGTATAACGGCGATGTGGGCGTGGTACTGAATTCGCGCACCGCGGACGGCGTGACCCTGCGGGCCTTTTTCGAACGTCCCGGCGGTCGCTTCGCCAGCTTTCCCGTGGCGGTATTGCCGGAACACGAAGCCGCCTTCGCGCTGACCGTACACAAAAGCCAGGGCTCCGAGTACGAACGAGTTTTGATTTTATTGCCGGACGACGTCGAGCATCGCCTGCTCTCGCGCGAAGTGATCTATACCGGTCTGACCCGGGCCCGTCGCCTGGCCGTGATTTGCGGTCCGTCGGAATCGCTGGCGACGGCCGTGCGTCGCAAACTGATCCGTGAAACCGGGAGCCTCTATGCATTCGACCGGGCGTGATTCTGAAATTCGAATCGCCGTCGTCGGCGGAGGGGCCGCCGGTTTTTTCGCGGCCATCGCGGCGGCGGAACGAAATAGTCGCGCGGCGGTTACGATTTTCGAAGCGAATCGCCGGCCGCTGAATAAAGTTCGCATTTCGGGCGGTGGCCGTTGCAATTTGACGCACGCCTGCTTCGACGCGCGCGAATTGATCGAAAATTATCCGCGCGGTTCACGGGCCCTGCGCGGAGTTTTCGCGCGCTTTCAGCCCCGCGACACGGTCACCTGGTTTCGCGAGCGAGGAGTGGAAACGAAAACCGAAGCGGACGGCCGCATGTTTCCGGTCAGCGACGACTCCGCGACGATCGTCTACTGTCTGCTGGAATCAGCGCAGCGCGCCGGCGTCAGGCTGCGAAGCGGAACGCCCGTAGCGAAAATCGTGCCCCTGTATGATGGCGATCAGGCCAGGCAGGGCAATACCGGCGAAGCGAACACCGATCGCAGAGCGCGCTGGCGTCTGGAACTCAAAGGCGGCGAGTCGGAGCTGTTTGATCGGGTGATTCTCGCGGCGGGCGGTTCGGCGTCTGCATTTGAACTGGCGCGACAGGCCGGCCACTCCATCGTTTCGCCGGCGCCGTCGATTTTTACTTTTACGGTCAAGGATCCGCGCCTGGCGGAACTGTCGGGGCTTGCGGTGGAACAGGCGCGCGTTCGCCTGCCGGCCGCGAAACAGGAAGCCCGCGGTCCCGTACTGATTACCCACTGGGGGCTGAGCGGTCCGGCGATTTTGCGACTATCGGCTTTTGCGGCCCGTGAACTTTTCGCGGCGGACTATCGTATGGAATTGCACATCAACTGGCGCGACGGCGAAGACGAAAACAGTGTGCGCGAATTTTTGCGGGATTTGAAACGAAGACGCGGCGCGCGGATGGTCGCGGGCGAAGGCGGCGGCCTGCTGCCGGCGCGGCTGTGGCGTAGTTTGAGTACAGCCGCGGGCGTTGGAGAAGATACGACCTGGGCGCAGCTGTCCGGCGGCGCGTTACATCGCCTGATTCAGGAAGTCGTCGGCGGCGTATACCAGATCCGCGGCAAAGGCGTATTCAAAGAGGAATTCGTAACCGCCGGCGGAGTAGAGTTACGCGAAGTCGATTTTCGTACGATGCAGAGTCGGCGTCAGCCCGGCCTCTTTCTGGCCGGCGAAGTCCTGGATATCGACGGAGTGACGGGCGGTTTTAATTTTCAGAGCGCCTGGAGTACGGGCTGGCTGGCCGGTCGCGCGGCGGCGAATCAGGCTTCGGTTTTCTGAACGTCGGCGAGCCGGGTGAACTCGACCAATTCCAGAATCGAATGGATGCGATTGCTGACGTTGATGAAGCGGAACTGAATCCGCCCGCGACTGCGATCGGTCGCCAGCCGGTATAGATTCACGAGCTCGGTAATGCCCATCGAATTCAGATAGGTCACGGCCGCGAAATCGATTTCAATTCCCGTCAGTCCGGCGATGGCCGCGTCTTCATTCAGCGCTTCCGGCCCCAGAAACTCAGTCATCGCGTCCAGCATGTGATTGCTGCCGTCAATACGGGGATGCAGCAGTCGCAGGTGGAGCTGGTCGTCTTTGCGTTGAATGTCGACAAACATCGGCGTGGCCAGTTGGGAAGCAATCCCGGAGAGAGTCGGGCTTCCGGTCAAGTCTTTCCCGGCGATTCACGAAATACCGGGTGTGATTTAGCGCATGTCGCGTCGAATCTCCGTCCGTTCGCGCGAATTCTTGCTGGAATTGGTGAAATCGATTGCGGCTGAGTCGGATCTGGAGCCCGGAAAGGCTCCGATCTGAACGCCTCAGGCTTCCACCAGGCCGGCCTTGATGGCGTATTTGACCAGATCGGCGACTTTGTGCACGTCGAGTTTCTTCATTATATTCGCCCGGTGCACCTTGGCCGTGCGCGGCGAGATCCAGAGAGCCCGCGCCACCTCCTCGTTGCTGAGCCCCTCGGCGATCAGCTTGAGCACCTCGCGTTCGCGATTGGTCAGCACCGAAAACTGCTCCGAAATCGGTCCCTCGCGGGAAGAGCGCCCGCCGGCCCGAAAATCCGAAACGACCTTTTTGGCGATCCGCGGGCTCAGATAGGTTTCGCCCTGGAGCACCGCTTCGACCGCTCGGATTAGATCGTCGCCAGCTTCCTCTTTGACGATATAACCGTGCACACCGTATTGTAACAATTGGTAGACGTATTCTTCGTTATCGTGCCGGGAGAGGATGATTACTTTGATGTCCGGATAATATCGGCGGACCCGTCGGGTGACCTCGATCCCGGTCAGAACCGGCATGGATATATCCATCACCGCGATATCCGGTTTGAGCTGCTCAATTTGTTCCAGCGCCTGTTGGCCGTCGCCAGCCTCGCCGACGACTTCACAGTCCGGCAGTGTATTGAGAATATGCTTCAGCCCCTCGCGGAGGATGGCGTGGTCGTCCGCCAGGAAGATTCGGGTTGCTTTCATTGCGGTCAGTACGGCGCTCGTGTGGTCCGTGCTCATACATTACTCTCCCCGCCGTCACCGGCAAATCAAAAAACCGCGCAAATTCTCACCAGCGGCCGCCCTCAGTTAGATTTAAAGATACGGTACAACCAGCGCCGGGTCGGCTGTGGCATACCAGTCTACGCCCAGCTCGCCGCTGGAGGTGTACCAGCTCTCAAACTCCGGATAAGCGGGTCGGATGTCCTGCCGTTCGTAGGGCCAGCGCCAGTCGCCCGGCACCAGCAGGGCCCACGGGAAGCCGGCCGAGTCGAGGTAGCGGTCCCGGCCGTCGGCTTCGAAGTAGCGGCCGAGAAAGTGAATCTCGCGCCGCGTGTTGATGACTTTCAAGAACAGGTCGAAGGGCATCGCGCCGAGGGATGTCAGGTTTATCGGAGTCTCCGGAATGATTTCGAAAGCGGCTCGCTTGCCCGGCCGGAGCGTCGTTGCTCCGCGGCGGGTATTGGATCCGGAGATGGTGGTATTGCTCGCCGGCAGCATCATGACGCCCTGAAATTGCGCGATCGTATCGGCACTGGAGAATTCCAAAGCGCCGTTTTCATCGAAGCGCTCTAACTGCATTTGCGCGTTCTCTACGCCGTCGAGGGATAGATGCAGAGTGTGGCGGTAACCCGCGCCCCGGGCCACATGCGTGTATTCGCCGCGCAGTCGGGCCAGTTCGCCCTGAGCGTTTAAGTCCGCCTCGTAGCTCGCTCTTAAAACGTAGTCGTTGAAATCCGCGTCGCCCTGCCGGGGATAAAGATCTTCGAAGGCGACCGTATAATATCCGCCGTCCGCGGGATAGCGCACAGTCGTCGCGCGCTCGGGATCATTCGGAAAGGCGTCCTGATCGTCGGGAATGCCGTCGCCGTCCGCGTCGGCGATGACGACGGGGCCGACGGTGGCGAAGACATTCAGAGTCCGGCGAATTTCCTGGACGAAAGTGATATCCACCTGCTGGCTGTAGCTCTGGCCCGCGAATTCGTATTCGAGGACTACGATCGGCGTTGTGCGATTTACGGTGAAGCTGCCGCTGACATTGCCGTTCGGATCGGACACCGCCTGAAAGAGCGTCTGTTGTCCCGTTCCGCCGTCGATCAATTCGAAGACGCGCACGCGGCTGCCGCTTACCGGCGCAACGGGGTCCACCACGTTAATATACAGGTCGATGGTCTGCGTGGTTTCAAACAGGAAATCGCTGTCGCCGGTCACGTCGGTGACGTCGATCGTAAAGGGAACGGTTTCCGTGTCCCCGCTCAGCGTCCCGGGAGCGCCGTCGCCCAGACCCGCGGCGAGACCGGTGAGCCACAGATAGTTTTCGTCGTTCGCGTCGGCGCAATTGCCGAGCAGCAGAGGCGCTGCCATGCAGGCGGCGGCGAAGCTCAGTGCGCGCAAGCCGAAACGATCTCGCGAGCGCGTTCGCGATTCAAAAAACGGATGTAGATCAGACAGCATGGGAATCACCTCCGTATATTAAAGGATATTCAGAAAAAAAATACAATAGTCCGAATAGCGTAGTGTCGTAGTACGAAAGGACTATTTGTTTCATTTTTCCGAATTGTTTTCGCTAAACATGTTAAATAATTCGTCTAAGCGCGATTCAATCAACTCCCGTGTTCTTTTGAATGTCGTAAATATTCGAGTTCGCCGCTGCCGGTCGCTATTGTTCGACGCAGACGAGATGATAGGTGCCGCCGATAATGCAAATCGGCGTATTCACACTGATCGCGTCGGTGGTCGCACTGCCGCCGATGCCGGTCTGTCCGGAACCTGCGCCGGCCCAGTCGCTGCAGTCCAGATCCGATCCGGAAAACGCGACCGTCCAATCGGTCTCAAGCCCCGTCCAGTATTCGTTCGCGCCGGAAGCGTTGAAGCCGTTCGTTAATAGCGGAAAGCCCGCAACGCGATTCGCATTCGTGGTCAGCACGGGACTGTAGTTTCCGCCGCCGTCGTCGCGGTAATAGGTGGTGGCCGCCTGGAAGACCCAGTCGAGTCCGTCGCCGCCGGCGGTCGGCGTGCAGTTCGCGTTGACGCACGCGCGGCGATTGACGCCGTCGACCAGTAGCGCCTTGTAATTCGCCGCGTCGGGTTTGTTTCCGTCCGCGTTGCAGAGCGCGTCCGCTCCGGCGATGCCGCCCATATTGCCCGCGGGCTGCGCAGCCGAAAGAAAAACCTTTTTGATCGCCACGCCCGCGGTCCCGGCGCCGCTCGCCTGGGCGGACGTGAGGGCGCCGAGCATCGTTACGGCGAGCACGGAGGAATCGTCCGGAAAGGCCCTGGAGCAGGCGGGCGCCAGAAAAATCGCGAAACTGACCAGGCAGATCATCTTTACGAAGGCCGCTGATGCGGTCTTCCTGCCGGCGATGAAAGCGTTCGGGTGTGATTGCATGCAGCTGCTCCTGATCTCAGAATCGTTTTGTAAAACGAAACTGAACGCCCTCGTTCTCCTGATTCGCGAATGCTTGCGCGGCCGCCGTCCCGGGTGCATACAGATCGGCGCTCAATTGCATTTCTCCGAAGCGCAACGCGGCGACGCCGCTCGCCTCCCGGGCTGGATTCTGCGAAGCCTTCGGGGCGAGCCACAACGCGTCTGCGATCTGCAGCAGGTAGAGTACTCCGGCCAGTACACCGATCGTGCGCTGGTTGGCCTGCGCTGTATCATAGGCGGCCCGGGCGCTCGCGCGATCCTGAAGCAAGACCAGGCTCGCAGCCGGCTGACCGCTCAGGGGTGCGAGCAGCAGGAGCGGTGTGGCCGCTTCCGCGCTTAATGCAAGATTATTGCCGGTTTGCCAGAAACCATAGCCCGCCGCGCCGAGCCCGGCGAAACCGGTCATCCAGGCGAGCCCCCGCCAGGTCTGGCCGCGCGCGTACTGACTCCAGCCCGGAATAAAGATACGCCAGTCGAGGCCCGGGCCGTCGAACTCGTTCGCGGAAGCTGCATCGTCTGGATCGGCCGGGTTGTTCGCCCCGTCGACGTCCGCCGGCTGCCGCCCGGATGGTTCTTCGGCAGAATCGTTTCGCTCGCGTTCGCTCGACGCTTCGCGCGCGTCTCCCGGCCGGCGCAGATTGAGGGTCGCCCAGGCGGACCAGCTGGCCGGCTTGCCGAATTTGTTCAGCGACGCGACCCGCAGGCGATAGTCGCCCGGCGGCAATTCGACGGTCGTGCGCGATACTTCTAATTTGCGTTCCAGGATCAGCCGCGCGTTCTGATCGCGCAGTTGCAACAGATAGCCGTGGCTGTCGGCGACGGGCCGCCATTCGATTTTTCGCTGGATCGGTCCGCCGGGTGCGATCGCCACAGTATCGGCCTGCGGCGCACCCACCAGTCCACGGGTAAGCGCGAGGGCGAAGAGCCAGATCAATCCCAGGCTGAATAGAATCTTTGTCAACGCGACGGCGTTCGAAGGTCGCGCGCCGCGGTGTGCGGGTTTCGCAATCGCCATCTTCACGGCGCGGCCTCCGGCAATTCGTTCTGCGACAGAAACTGCGGCTGCTCGGGCTGGCTGCTCAGAATAATGCGAAAGCTCGCCGCGGCTTTCTGGTCGCCGACACCGGCCGTTGTATATTCGGCGCCGCCCGCCTGCGGCAGGGCCTCGACCGTCCAGCGATAGCGGCCGTCGTGTTCCAGTTCCTGCAGGCCGGTAAAGCGCGCTCGGCCTTCGCGAGTCGTTCGTTCGAAGAGCAGCCGCGGCGCGCCGCGACTCACGTCGTAAAAGCGAATGCGATGGGGGCGATCGGCGTGCAGCGGTCGCCAGCGAAAGACGATGCCGCTCTGATTCGCCATGTCCACGGTCTGACCCGGAGCGGGATAGAGCAAGCTTACGGCGGCGCGGGCCGGTGCAATCTGCGGTTGCTTCGCCCCGGCTGCGGAAGCGTCGGCCGCCGCTTTTCGATTTTCCGGTAGCGGCCGCTTCCGCGTGTCGATCGTCGCGGACGCCTGGCCCTCGGTAAGTGACGGTTGCTGTTGCGACTTGACGGCCGAAACCAGGCGAAAGGCAGTCAGAGGACTGCTGCTGGAGCGTCCGGCGCTTGCTCCGAAGCTCTGAACGCGAAACTGATAGTCGCCGGGCGCGAGTCGCACCCGTACGTAGTCGCGTTCGACTTTGCGGTCGACTAACGGGGGAGCGCTTTCTCCGGACTGCGTGCGCCGGAAGATCTGCAGGCGGTAGTGATCGGCGCCGCTATCCGCCGACCAGGCGAATTGAACGTCGCTGGCTTCGTTCCTGGCCTGGTTCGCCTCGCCAGTATTGCGCGTTTCGAGGTTTCGCGAAGTCGTTCGAACTTCGCTGCCGGGAGCGGGCGTAATGATTCGCAGAGCCGTCGTCGCGGGCGCGATGCGAAATCTGCCGGTCGCGCTGCGTTCCGATCCCTGGCTTACGCGCCAGTAGTACTGGCCGGGGGCCAGACTGACTTCCAGCTGACCGGTGCGTCCGCTCGGCGTGCGGCTGACCCGGCGCAGTGAATTTGTGAAGGCCGGGTCGCGACTGATATCGACGACGGCGGGTTTGAGAGCGTTGTTCCCGGCGTCGTTGGGTGCCGGGCGTTGCGCCTCCGGCGATTCGCCGGAATCAGAAGCCGCGCCGCGATATTGCCAGGCCAGCCGAACCCGGGTGAGTTCGGGATCGGCCGCGTCGGCTTCTAAACTGTTGCCGGTCGGATGTTTGCCGCCGCCCGCCGGATTGGGGCGCGCCGATGAGACCGGGGTCGCCGGCATCAACAGGATTCCCAGTTCTTGCAGCGCGCGTCCGGCGCTGGACAGGGTCATCCGGTCGCCGGTGCGAACGCGATGACTGGATTCGCGGACGACCACGCTGCCGAGCATGGGCGTTACGTGCATGCCGGGATCGTCAGTGGATTCCAGGCGGACTTCGCCCGAGTCCAGTTCCAGCACGTGATCGCCGCGACCCACGGTGAGCGGTCGTTCGTAGCGGGGGCGCGAACGGCGGATTTCAAGACTGCCGGATTTCAGCTGCAGGCGGATTTCGTTTTCGCTGATCTGCAGCACGATCATCGTCGCCTGGTCCAGATCAATGCGCGTATCGTCCTTCAGGCGAATCGAAGCGGCGCTGCCGCCGTCGCCGGTACGGATCGAGTTGCGATTATAAACGAGGTCGCCGGAGTCCAGACGTTCCCAGAGCGCCCGATCCGCGTACCGCCGGTGCGCTTCGCCGCTGCGAAAATCGATTTCGCCGGCGAGAGTCGCATCGCCGGCTTCCAGACGGGTGGCCCCTTCCAGGTACAGCGAATAACCCGTCGCGGCGATCGCCAGCGCGCAGAGCAGGGCGACCAGGGCGTCGCGCACATTTCCGGCGTCGGAGCCCGGCGCCTTCATTTGCGCCGCTCCTGGCTGTCGGTCGGGCCGGACGCGGATTGAGACCGGGCTGTCGCGTCGGGGCGAGGCGCGGCGAAGAGCGCGCTTTCATTGACCAGCTGATCCGAAGAGGCTTCCAGTTGCCGGCGGGCGCTCTCGGCGTCGTGAGCGATGCCCACCCGTTCGCGCAACTCGACCAGGCTCGCCGGGCAGTCCACATCGTCGATGCGACCCAGAACCGCATAGACGGTTTCGGCGCGGCTCTTGCCTTTGATGCGGATCGGCGGCATCTGCACGACGTGAAACGAACCTTCGACCATGCGATAGGCGTATTCGGAAATCAGGATATCGGTGCCGAAGTGTTTGTTCAAATATTCAATGCGCGAAGCGAGATTCACGGTGTCGCCGATTACCGTGTACTCCAGCCGGGTTTCGGATCCGATCTGCCCGGCCAGCACCGGACCGGTGTTGATGCCGCAGCCCAGCTTCAGTCGATCGTCGCCGGTGACCCCCAGGCGTTCATTCACGTGGGTGAGGGCGTTGCGCATATCGATGGCGGCGTGCACCGCGTTTTCGGTGTCGTTGCCGTTCGAAAGGATCGCGCCCCAGTGAGCCATCAGCGCGTCGCCGATGAATTTGTCGACCACGCCGTAGCGGTTGTGAACGCAGTCGACCATGTGCGTGAAATAGTCGTTCAAGAGCGCGACGATTTCACCCGGCCGCATACTCTCCGACATGGACGTGAAATTGCGCAAATCCGAAAAGAGCACCGCCGCGACTTTGTTTTCGCCGCCGAGTTTGAGTTCGCCGGCCAGCGCTCGATTGACGATCTCAGGGTTCACGAATTTGCCGAAGGTGCGCTTGATCTTTTCTTTTTCCTCTAAACCCGCGGCCATGCGCGCGAAGCTGCGGGTCAGGAGCCCGACTTCATCGTGCGAAGTCTCCTGAATCGAAACGCTGTAGTCGCCCTGTTCGATCTGGCGGGTGGCGCGCACCAGCCGGGCGATGGGCCGGCTCAGGGTCCGCGAAAAGAAGAATACGAAGAGAAAAGCCAGGAGCAAAACAATCGCCATAATCTTGAGGTTGCGCTGGCGAATCACATACACCGCTTCGAAAGCCCGGTCCGATTCGATCGTCGAAACCACGCTCAGGCGGCCGAAGTCGAGCGCGCGATACGAGCCGAGATAGTCTACGTTTTCGTGGCTATAGCGGCGCGAGCCGTTGGCGCTGCCGTTCGAAAGCAACTTCGTGACGATGGGCAGCTCGCTGAAGTTTGTAGTGCCGACCTGCGCGGCCTCCGGGTCGCTGTGCGCGATCAGGCCTCCGGCTTCGTCGACCATAAAGATATCGAAGAGCGCGGTCTGCCCGCCCTGCCGAAACGCTTCTAAGAGCGGGCCCGATTGGATGACTGCGATCAGAATCGTATCCGACGCGACGGCGTCTTGTGAATCTGCATCGTTCAGCTTGCCGGCTGGCATGCTGACGGCGAGCACTGGAGCGCCGTCGGCCGCGCTCACGTTGCGTACGAGCGTCGCGCCGGAGAAGGACTGCGCGAAGGCCTCCGCGTGGCTTTCGATCAACTGCGCGGGATGCGCGCCCTGCGGGTCGTAGGCGCGGTTCGCCAGAGCGTGTCGCAGAGTCAGTCCGGGCGCGGCGCCGTTTTCGCCCGCGCTTCGGGAAGCCACGCCCAGGAATATGCAGTGCTGGTTTTCCTGAAAGAAAGCTCCCGCATAGCCGCTGACCGCGTCGGCGGAAAGCCCCGGTTCTTCTAACAGCGCGGCCATCAGGCGCGAGCGGCTCGCCAGATCGTTTAAGTCCGATTCCACCCGCGCGCCGATCAGGCTGGCCAGACTCAGGTTGTATTCCTGGATGAGAGTTTCGCTGTGATCGCGAAAGAAGCGCGTCGCCATGAGAATCATAACCGACAGCGCCGCGCCGATGATAACGGTCGTGACCAGCAGGAGTTTGATTCGAATGGTGAAGCGAAAGGCCTGGCCTGGCTTCGATTTGCTTCGCGGTTTTTTGCGGGCGCTTGCTGGCATGAAATCCGTCCGGAGTCGGGAGTGGTGCGAACTCACCTGACTGAACGGTATTCAAGCGCCTTTTCGGTAGATTTACAATACTTCGCGGGGACTATTTGTTTAGTACTAAAGGATTAGTTTACAATTAGGAAGTGATGAAAGTGCTAACAAATTCGTCGCATGTACCTGGGCGAATTGTGTGCGATTTGCGCGCGCCGTGCCGGGAATCAGCCTCCGCAGAATTCGGCGCGAATGCGCAGCGCCTCGTCCATCCATTCGTTGAACTGGCGAATGCGAGTCGCGCTCGAGGGATGCGTCGACATAAATTCGGACGGCGCCTTGCCACCGGATAGCCTGCCCATGCGCTCCCAGACCTTCGGCGCTTCGCGCGGATCGTAGCAGGCCCGGGCCACGAATATCAATCCCATATAATCGGCTTCGCTTTCATGATCGCGCGAAAAGGGCAGCGTGATGCCGTACTTCGCGCCCGCGCCGAGAATGCCCATGACGGTCCGGCGCTGGGTCAGACTCATATCGCTCATGCCGAGATCGACGGCGGCGCCGGCCATCTGGCTCAGCTGCTGGTGGGCCATGCGTTCGGCTCCGTGCCGCGCAATGGCGTGGGCGATCTCATGCCCCATGATCACCGCGAGCCCGTCTTCGTTGGCGGCGACGGGCAGAATCCCGGAAAATACGGCGACCTTACCGCCGGGCAGGGCGAAGGCGTTCGCCTGATTCGATTGGATCAGATTGAATTCCCAGCGAAAGCCGGGATCTTCGCTGACCTTCGCCAGTCGCTGGCCGATGCGCCGGATCTGCTGTAGCGCGGGACCGCCCTGAACGACCTGGCTTTCCGAAAGAATCTCGCGGTACGACTGCACGCCCAGCGCGGCTTCTTCTTCGCGACTCAGGTCGACGACCTGCGAGCGGCCGGTGAGCGGTACGGTCTCGCGATTCGAAATATAGAAATAGCCCGCGTAGCAGAGAATCAAAAGCACGCCTACCCACTTAAAGCGACCCCGGAACATGCTGGCTATCATGGTTACACCGCGACTCATAACCCAACAGAAAGCTTTCGGCGCGCCACTTGTGTCCAGCGGAAATGGCCGCTAGTATGTTATGATTTGATTGGAAAAGCCACGGGCGGCGTGATCGTCGGCGGGGCGGTCTTAAGACGGTCCGGGCTCATGTCAGCTTAAGCCATCGCCAGTGACTCTTTAGCTTTCCGTCTCCGGATTCCGTCGCATACGGATCGCCGCGTAGACCAGGGCCCCGACGACCAACGCGCCGATCAGGATATAGACTTTACCCTCGCTCATCAGCTCCAGTAGTTGCGGGTAGCTCGCGCCGAAGGCGCGGCCCAGCGAGAAGAGCACCGCCGTAGAGGTCAGACACGCGAAGAAGTCGAAGAGGGCGAATTTCCAGAACGCCATGCGCGAAAGGCCGGCGGTTGTGAACAGCGCGTTGCGAACACCGAAGGGAATGAAGCGGCCGAGAAATATGGCGGCCACGCCGTAGCGCTCCAGAAAGATGCGGGCCTGCTCCAGTCGGTTGGCCGGCAAGAGCCGCTGAAAAAAAGCGATGCGCAGGAGCCGCCGGCCGGCCAGTCGGGCGAGCCAGTAGTTTTCAACATCGCCCAGATAAGCGCCGAAAAAGAGGCCGGCGTAGAGCAGACTCGTATTTTCCGGAACGACGGTCGCGGCCAGCACCCCCGCGCCGATCGCCATAATGTCCTCGGACACGGGAATGTTCAGGCCGGCGAGCAAGAGCAGGGCGAAGATATACCAATGTGCGTGCGTCGCCTGTTCGAGAAGAAATTCGATCATAATCAATACGGGTGCGCGGCCACGGCCGCCGCTTGCGAATTCTGCGCTGGCGCATACATGGCAGCGGAAAACTCGCGGCGGAGGCGGGCTGCGACAGTCGGGCGAAATATTAAAAAATGCTTGTAATAAAGCGCCCGCAAGCGCTGATTTCCTTCTGCCTTCCGCGGCGCGCCTCCGACTTTTCAGAGATTTTTAGCCGCCTTTAAGGTCTCACAGGAGCCATTGATATGATACTCAGTAACTACTTCGACGACAATCAAGATCTCAAACTGAATTTCAACAATTTGATAGATTGGGATGAAATCGTTCCGGCCTACGAAAACAATTTTCACGACGCACGGATTTATAAAGAGAGCGGCGATGAGCGTCTGGCGTACGCGCCGTCGAACGTAGACGAAGCGATCGAGTATTATACCTCGGTGCTCGAGTCGCTGGGCGAAATCATGGGTAAAGAGGTTTCGGCCCGGGCCGCGGAAATGGACCGCGAAGGTCTGAAGTACGGCGACGGCAAAGTCGAGTTCCCGCAGGCGCAGCAGGAGTGCTTTCGTCTGATCCAGGAATCCGGGCTGCAGCCGACCGGACTGGGGCGGCACTACGGCGGTCTCGGCCTGCCGCTCACAGTTCAGGGCATCATCACGGAGATCGCTTCGCGTGCGGACTCGGCCTTCGCCCTGGCCTTCGGTTCGGTGAATATCGCCGACGTCGTCGAGCACTACGGTAGCCCCGAGCTGTGCGACGAATATTTACCGCGTCTCGCGGCGGGCGAGCTCAGCTGCGCGATGGCGCTGACCGAGCCGAATTACGGCTCGAACCTGGCGGATATTCAGACGAAGGCCGTGCAGGGCGAGGACGGAGTTTGGCGTCTGACCGGCGCGAAACGTTTTATTACTCACGGTTGCGGCTACACCGGCATGCCCTCCGTTATTCTGACTCTGGCGCGCACCGGCGAATCCGGCAGCGGCGCGCGGGGCCTTTCCTTTTTCCTGGTGGAAGGCAAAGACGTACAGGTCGCCGGCATCGAAAAGAAGATGGGCCTGCATTGCAGCCCGACCTGCGAAGTCGTGTACGAAGACAGCCCGGGCAAATTGATCGGCAAGACCGGTTACGGGCTGATCAAATATTCGATGGGCATGATGAACGCCGCGCGCATCAGCATCGCGGCCCAGGGCGTAGGCGTGGGGGCCGCGGCATTCGCCGAGGCGAAGAAATACGCATCAGAGCGTATTCAGTTCGGTAAACCGATCGAACAGATTCCCGCCGTGAAAAAAATTCTCGATCGTATGGAGCGCGAACAGGCCGCCATGCGCATGTTGCTCTTAGAGGCCTGCCGGACCGTCGATCTGTACATGTGGCGCAAATCCTTTCTGACTCACCAGGGCGGTAAGAGCGAAAAAGAGGCGAAGCGCGACGAGCGGGTCGCTCGCTGGGAAAAGCTCGCGGATTTGTTTACGCCGCTTTGCAAGTACTATACGACCGAGGGTTGCATTCAGCACGCCAGCGATAATCTGCAGATTCACGGCGGCTCGGGTTATACCGAAGAGTATGACGCGGCCCGCATCTATCGCGACGCGCGAATCACGACGATTTACGAAGGCACGACGCAGCTGCAGGTGGTGGGCGCCATCGGGGGAGTCGTGGCGGGCATGTCCCCCACCGGTTATTTACGCAATTACGTAAACGAAGAAATGGGCCGCTTCGCCGCATCCGACGATCTGAAAACGATGTTCGAAAATCTTGAGCGGGCGGTTCAGTACTACAAAGGGTACGCGATGGGCGAAACCCGTGATCGCATGGCTTTCGAAGTCGTGGAAATCGCGGCGCGCTTTATCAACGGCATGTTGTTAGAGCGTTCACTCGTGCGCCTGACCGGATCCGAACGCGAACACCGTGCGAAGCTCGCCGAAGAATATCAAAACGACAGCGTAAGCATCGCCGCGGCGAATCTGCTGCAGCTCAAGCGCGCGGAACGGCACGGCGTGACTGCGAGAACTCCGGCGGCGGTTTAATCGTTCCGTCCGACTCGGGCCGCGCCGCCGTCGGTGCGCGGCTTCGACTTTAATATCTGGATAGCGAATGGAATTTGGACTGAGCGAAAAAACGGTTCTGGTAACGGGGGCGGGCGCCGGCATCGGCCGGGCGATCGCGCTCGCTTTCGCCGCGGAACAGGCCCGGGTGATCGGGGTGGATCTGAAGATCGATCCCGCGGACGATGAGCTCAGGGGAGCGCTGGCGAAATCTTACGAAATGTCCGTGACGGACGTGGACGCTCTACCGAAATTCTTTGAGGAGATCGTCGCCGAATTCGGCGCGGTCGACGTGCTGATCAACAACGCCGGTGTCGCGGTGCACGCGCTCGCGCCCGCGATCAAGCAGGACGGCATTGATCTCAGCTTCGACGTCAATATTCGAGCGGTTTTCAACTGGAGCTGCGAATTCTTTCGGCAGAACAAGAAACGCGGCGGCGCGATCGTAAATATCGCGTCGGTGCTGGGTATGGTCGGCGCGCCGATGTCGACGGTGTACAGCGCGACGAAAGGCGGCGTCATCGCCATGACCCGCTCGCTTTCGCTGGAGTGGGCGAAGTACGATTTTCGCGTGAACGCGGTGTGTCCCGGCTTGATCGAGACCGCTATGAGCGCGAAAGTTCGGAATAACGATAAAATGCGCGAAGCGAATCTCGCCGATATTCCCATGAAACGTTTCGGTCAGCCCGAAGAGGTCGCCCGGGTTTGCGTATTTCTGGCCTCGGACGCCGCCTCGTTTATGACCGGTCAGGCCGTGGCGGTCGATGGAGGTTTCACTTCGAAATAAGCGGGCAGGTGGGCAGGCGGGCCGCCCGTTTCGCGGGCCGCATTTTCACTCGTTTTCGCCCGGGCTTCGTGCCCGCCGCGAAACGTATTTTTCTTTATGCATATCCTCACAGTTGAAGACAGCAAAATTCAGGAAGTCTATCTGCAGCGACTGCTGACCGATCAGGGACATACAGTTCAGGGCGCGATTAGCGGCGAGCAGGCCCTGGAAATGCTCGCGAATCAGATCCCGGACGTCATTATCACTGATATTATCATGCCGGGGATGAGCGGATTCGAGCTGTGCGCGCGCGTTAAAAAAGAAGACGCTTACAAAGACTTGCCGGTAATCCTTTTAACGGTGCTTTCGGACCCGCAGGATATTGTGCAGGCGCTGCAGTCCGGCGCGGACAGTTTCATCACGAAGCCGTACAACGAAGACTTTCTCGTGAATCAACTGGAGTCGGTCGTTCGAAATCGCGCCCTTAAACAGCACGGTAGCTCCGACTTCGGCATCCAGGTGTACTTCGCCGGCCGCAATTATCACATCGGATCGGATCCCAGGCAGATGCTGGATCTGCTTTTTGCGACGTACGAAAACGCGCTGCAAAAGAATAAAGAGCTACAGCAGGTGAATGAAGAACTGCGCGCGGCGCGGACTCAGCTGGAAACCCAGAACGAGCATCTCGCCGCGCTTAACGATCAGAAGAATCAATTCCTGGGCATGGCCGCCCACGACCTGCGTAACCCTCTGGGTATTATTCAGGGGTTCAGCACGCTCTTAATCGAAGCGGAAGGACTGCCGGAAGCCCAGCAGGGTCAGCTCTTGAATCGCATTCGGGCTTCGAGTCAGTTTATGCTGCAGCTGGTGGACGATCTGCTGGATATCGCGGCGATCGAATCCGGAAAGCTGGAACTGCATCTCGCTCCGGTTGAAGTGAAACAGGTCTTTTCTTCCTGTGTGGATTTGAATACGATTCCGGCTTCGCAAAAGCAAATCGGCGTCGACGTGGAGTTGCCCGAGGATTTGCCCCGGATTTACGCCGATGCATCGAAAATGGATCAGGTCATCAACAATCTACTTTCGAATGCGATTAAATTTTCGCATTCTGGTTCGCGTGTGAAACTCGCGGCCCGTGTTGTAGGCGGGAATACCGTAGAGCTGTCCGTTCGCGACCAGGGGCAGGGAATACCGGCGGACGAATTGGGTAAATTATTCCAGGCTTTCCAGAAGAGCAGCGTGCGCGCCACAGCGGGCGAAAAGAGCACCGGACTGGGCCTGACCATCGTTCGTCGAATTGTAGAAGGCCACAACGGAAAAATCGAAGTCGAGAGCGAAGTCGGCAAAGGCACGACCTTCAGGGTTTCGATTCCCGTCGCCGCGGGGTGAAGCGTCTTGTTCTGGATCGCGACCGGGGGTTAACGCGGCCTATCTGTGATCGGTGACGCCGCGCTCCGAGTCCGTAAAAAAGCGGATGATGTTTTGCACTTCCGGGTTTGGATCCGCCTGTTCATTCAAAGCTTTCAGCGCCTGCGCGCGGTTCAGCCCGGAATGATAGAAGTCTTATAAGTTTCTTTGATTTTTTTGCGGACTTCCGGACCGAATCCGCCGCGTTTTAATCCTACGGTGTTCAGGCCGATGACTGTGGCGGGATTGCCGTCGGCGGTGGCGTAGGGCGGAACGTCTTTGGCGATCTTCGAGCAGCCGCCGATCATCGCGTACTCGCCAATCGTGCAGAATTGGTGAATGGCGCTCAAACCGGATACGAAGGCGTAATCGCGGACGATAACGTGGCCCGAGGTCGCCGCCGCGTGCACGAAGATGACGTGATCGCCGAGGATGGAGTCGTGCGAAACGATCGAGTTCTCCATAAGAAAGCAGTGATCGCCAATGATCGTGTCTTTTCCGCTTTCACTGCTGCGATGAATCGTGAAATATTCGCGCAGTACGTTGTGATCGCCGATGCGTACGCCGGATTCGATAGAATAGTCGAAACCGACATTCTGGGGGTCGCCGCCGATGGCGGCGCCGTGATAGATGCGATTCGATTTGCCCAACTTCGCCCCGGTATAGACCCGCACGTGACTGTCGATAACGGTATTCGCGTCGATGTCGACGCCGGCGTCGATTACCGAGTACGGCCCGACTTCTACTGATTCGTGAAGGCGTGCCTGTTCGCTGATGATTGCGGTGGGGTGAATTCTGGACATAAAGATTCCGGCCTGGATTTCGACGAGGACGTCGCGCGTGAATTGCGTTTTGCAAGTATCCCGTGTTCGGGTAAAAAGGCACCTTATGAGAGGCGGGCGACAGCGACGATCGAAAAATGACGCGGTCGTCCGCCAGGCGAAGGCCTATAAGGCTTCAGGGAAAAGCTTGCGAATTTTATTCAGCAGTACGTCTTTGCTGACCGGTTTGACGATATAATCGTCCACGCCCATCTTGCGAGCGCGCTCCACGTCTTCGGCGGAATTGCGGGCCGTATACATGATGATCCGCACGGGGAGTCCCAGTTCTCGGGCGCGTTCCCTGATCTTAGCGGCCGTGGCGAAGCCGCCCGGAAATCCCATGTCCACGTCCAAAAATACAAGCTCCGGTCGAAGCGATTCGTACATGCGCAGGCTTTCCTGAGAGTCGGCCGCCGAGTGAATATCGAAAGTGGTCCCCTGCAGATATAGACCCATCAGCGTGATGTGGTCTTCTTCGTCGTCGGCGATTAATAATCTCAGCGGTGAATTCATCGAAGTGTTGGTCTCTGCGGCCCCAGAGACGGTTGATTTATTTTATCTTCCATAATATTGTCGGATCGGGTCCGCAACGGGCCCTGCGTAAGGCCTTCCGTCGGAAACAATCTTACGTGATCTCTAATAGTCAAGAAATTATATGAATCGCCGGGGCTTCTTCGGTTCTGGTTCGTTAAGTTACGGCTTGAAAATGTTAATAATCTTGTGTGGTTTGCGATTTTCGTTTCAGAGTCTTATGATTTCTCGAGATTTTCCGAGAAACGGCAGCTCCTGCGCGAATTCCCGCTTTCGTTCCTGAATCGCGCGAGGTAGAACCGGGCTCACGATACTTCTATTGAGAGGGAGCTTTATGCCTATCCAACCAACATACCCAGGTGTATACATCGAAGAGATCCCGAGTGGCGTCCGGACTCTTGTGGGGGTGGCGACGTCCGTAACCGCGTTCGTCGGTACCGCCGCGGGACCATTAAGCGAAGACCCCGCGGATCCTCCTGGAACGCGGATCGCGCCTCCGTTGAATACTCCGATCGTAATCAACAATTACGGCGACTACGAACGCATTTTCGGAGGCCTGCAGGCCGACAGTAAGATGAGCTACGCGGTTCGCGATTATTATGTGAACGGCGGATCGCAGGCCGTTATCGTTGCCGTTGGCCTTGACGACACGGCGGCGACCGCGACCGATTATCTCGACGTCGGTTTTGAAACGAGCAAAGAAGGTCTATATGCGTTGGAAGACGCGGACATCTTCAATATGCTCTGCATTCCCGATGTGCTGGGGATCAGTTTCGATCTGGCGAGCGCGGCGGCGGTGTACTGTGAGCGACGCCGGGCCATGCTGATTCTTGACGCGCCGACGTCCTGGACGACCAAGACTCTGGCCGTCGATGGGGTGAACGCCGATCCCGCGCAAATTGTTAAGAACAAAAACACGGCGCTGTATTTTCCGCGGCTCGTGCAGGCGGATCCGCTCGACGGAAACCAGACGAAAGACTTCCCGCCTTGCGGCGCCATCGCCGGCGTCATCGCGCGTACGGATCAGAATCGCGGCGTATGGAAAGCGCCTGCCGGTCTGGAAGCCACGTTTAATAACGTTCTGTCGTTGAATGTTCCGCTGACGGATTTGGAGAACGGCGAACTGAATCCGCTGGGCGTCAATTGCCTGCGAGTCAAGCCGCCGGCCGGACGCGTCGTCTGGGGAGCGCGAACGACTGTGGGCGACGACGCGACCGGTTCCGAATGGAAATACGTACCCGTTCGCCGTCTCGCGCTGAACATCGAAGAAAGCCTGTATCGCGGCACTCAGTGGGTCGTATTCGAACCGAACGACGAGCCGCTGTGGGCGCAAATCCGCCTGAACGTGGGTGCATTCATGCAGGACCTGTTTCGCAAAGGCGCGTTCCAGGGCCAGAGCCCGAGCGAAGCGTATTTCGTGAAATGCGACGCCGAAGTGAACCCCCAGAACGATATCGACAAAGGTATCGTTAATATTCTGGTCGGCTTCGCGCCGCTTAAGCCTGCGGAATTCGTGATCATCAAGCTGCAGCAAATCGCGGGACAGGTGCAGACCTGATCGCTCGTTGATCGGCAGCCAACAGGAGGATATACAAAATGGCAGAATTCAGCGTAAACGCAAACCGTTTCGATCCGTATAAAAACTTTAAATTTCGCGTCAAGTGGGACGGCCGCTATGTCGCGGGGGTGAGCAAAGTCAGCGCCCTGAAGCGGACCACCGAAGTCGTCAAACATCGCGAAGGCGGCGATCCCAGCGCGACCCGGAAGTCTCCGGGTAAGACCGATTTCGAAGCGATCACTTTTGAGCGCGGCGTTACTCACGACAAAGAGTTCGAGCAGTGGGCCAACAAGGTGTGGAACTACGGCGCAGGTCTTGGAGCCGAATCGTCTCTGGCGGACTTTCGTAAAGATCTGATCGTCGAGTTGTACAACGAAGCCGGACAGCTGGCGCAGGCGTACAAAGTGTACCGGTGCTGGGTCTCCGATTTTCAGGCTATGCCCGAGCTGGACGCGAACGGCAACGCGATCGCGATTCAGATGATCAAGGTCGAAAACGAAGGCTGGCAGCGCGACGTAGAGGTCGGCGAACCGACCGAACCGTCGTTCCTGCAGCCGGCTTAATCCGAGTCGGGCATGAACGCCAATCCCGCTCTTTCCTCAGAAACTATCGTGCAGGCCTGGGAAGAGGGGCAGCTGCAGCATCCGATCGATCGGGCGCTGACTCTGCTGTCCCTCACCCGGCCGGGCGTGTCGCGCGGCGAGCTCGCGCGGCTGCCCATCGGCCGACGCGATACTCTGTTATTGCAGATGCGGGAACGCGTTTTCGGACGCGAGCTTTTTCTCTTCGCCGGCTGTCCCGCTTGCGAAGAAGAACTGGAGCTTGCCCTGGAAACCGGGCAGCTGATCGCGGACAGCCCGGACGATTCACGCGACCCGGAACCGGTATTTCATCGGGAATGGGACGAGTGGTTCGTAGAGTTCAGTTTGCCGAACAGTCTCGATCTCGCCTTCGCTCTGCGAAGAGATCGTGAGCAGTCGGAAACCGAGGCGTATAATGCGCTGGTGGAACGCTGCATTCGAAAATTGGAGCGAAACGGAAATAGAATCGGCGGGGCGAAGGTTTCGGAAATGCCGCAGCTGCTGTTAAAGCAAATTGAAGCGGCGATTGCGGAAGCTGACCCCAACGCCGAGATTCTATTGAATTTGAGCTGCCCCGCGTGCGGGGAGAGCTTTCAGGAATTATTCGATATAGTCGCGTTTCTCTGGGACGAGTTCGCGGCGTACGCGAAAGAGCTGATGTATGAAGTCCATACGCTCGCGCGTTATTATGGATGGAGTCAGGGCGATATCTTCGCTATGACCCCGCAACGCAGACAAACGTATCTCGGAATGATAGGATAATGGCGGGTTTTTTACACAGAATGGTGCAGCGCGGCCTCGGTCGTACGCGAAGCGTGCAGCCGCTGTATACGGCGCGTTACGCTCGCGATGGAGCGCCCGCAGCATTGCCGGCAACGCAGGATTTCAGGAGCGCGAAAGCGTCGCCCACAATTCGCCGGCAGGCAGCCGGGGATGATGGCGAAGAGCGCGATGATCTGTCGCGTTCTCCCGCCGGCGATAACGAGGAGCGTCAGGAGGAGGACGGCGCAGGCGACATCGCCCGCACCGCGGCTCCGGACGCGTCGCAACAAGACGAAGAAAACGGCACTCTCATGCAGCAAAAACCGCTGTCCGCTGTTCAGCGCCGCGCGTCGGAAACGAGGCTGCACCGTCAGGCCGATCAGGTGTCCGACGAAGAATCCGACCAGGCGGCCAGCGCCGGAGACGGCGGCGGCGATCCGGGCGGATCCGACGCGGGTCTGGCCGGTGAAGCGGCGACCCCCCGGTCGGAAGTCCCCGAAGACGAAGACCTGGCCCCCGGCCGCGATAACGATACACTCCTGCCGAAGCTGCAGCGCCGCGAAATTTCTTCGCAAACATCCGCTCCTCGTATCTTTCGTCAGGAAGAAGGCGAAGAAGAAGCCGCGCCGCCATCGACGGAGGAAGCGCAGGAAGAAGACGACGGCACCGTGCAAACGTCGCGCGAATCGCATAGCATCGCGCGTCGGGCCGCTCCGGCCGTACCGGTCGCGCCCACCCCGTCGCCCGCGCAGGCCCCGAGCCGGAATCAGTCGCGCGATTCCGCCCGGAAGGCGCCGGCCGCCGGCCCCGGCGAATTGATTGAATCAGCGGAAATGTTGATGCCGCCCGCGTCTCCCGATTCCGGAGATCGATTTTCTGGCGAGCTGAGCGACGCCGCCGGGGATCGCGCCGCGCGCGAAGACTCCGGACTGGAAGTCGCCGGGCCGGAGAGCGCTTTGATGCCCGGCGTACACGGAGATCGCCGGCCTGATTTCTCCCGGCGAATTCCGCCCGCGTCTCAGAACGCCGCCGCGCACGCGCGCAGTCGGTCCGGCGAAGAACCGTCGGCGGGTCCGGAAATCCAGATCAGCATCGGGCGTATCGATATTCGCGCGGTCGGCGATGCGCCGGAGACCGCGACGCAAATCGTTTATCAAAACGACGCCGCGGCGCCCGGCCAGATGCGGAGCCTGGAAGAGTATCTGAAAAGCCGTAACGGAGAGGTCCAGTGAGTAATTATCTATCCATCGCAGCGGTCACGGAGATCTTGAAAGAAGCGATCGCCGACAGCGTGAGCACTGTGGTGCCCGGCGTTAAGGTTTCATCTTTGCGCCCCAAGGACGCCGATACGGATCCGCCGGAAGCCCGGGTGAATCTGTATCTCTATCAGAGCAATCCCAATCCGGCCTTTCGCAACGAAGACCTGCCCACCCGGTCGAGCAACGGCGAGTTACGTCAGCGGCCCCGGGCGGTGCTGGATCTCGATTTTCTGATCTCGTTTTACGGCGATCACAGTCTGCTGGAGCATCAGCGCCTGATGGGCGGCGTGGTAACGCTGCTGCACGCGCAACCTTTGCTCAGTCCCGAATTCATCGATATGATTATTCAGAAGATTCTGGATAACGATCCCACGAATTATCTCGGGGAGGCGGATCTGAGCGAGCAGCCCGAGTCGGTTCGTTTAACTCCGATTATTCTGAACTTAGAAGAGACCTCCAAGATCTGGTCGGTATTCTTTCAGGTGCCCCACGCTCTTTCGATCGCCTATCGCGCATCGGCGGTTTTTCTGGAGCCCGACAGCGTGCCGAAGCCGGTGCTGCCCGTGCGTTCGCGTAATATCGCGGTCGAGGTGGGATCGGGTCCCTATATCGACTGCGTTACGATTCACGAAGACACCGCGGCGCCGATTCTCGTCGGCAGCGAGCTGTGCCTGATCGGAGCGCGTTTGCAGGGCGAAATCACGATCATCCGCGTGGACAATCTGGAAGTCGTGCCGGATATGATTTCGCCGACCATGTTGCATTTCACTTTGCCGGCCGGATTGCGGGCGGGCACTCGCATGGTTCAGGTCGTTCACAAGCAGCTCGTCGACGGCAACGAGCGCATTCGCGTGGTTTCCAATTCTGTTCCTGTGGAATTGCGGCCGTCGATCGATGCGGTCACCATCGGTTTTCTGGACATCGACCCGGACAATATCGTCACGACCCAGGTGACTCTGGGCGTTCAGCCCGCCCTTGAAGTCGGCCAGCGCGTCTTGCTCAAGATCAACGAGAAACGTTCGGACGGAGTCGCCGGCGAATCGTATGTGATCGAGTCCGATCCGATTACGGCGAGTACGAACCAGGCGGTCTTTCAGGTCGCAGGAGCGCTCAGCGCGGAATACCTCATGCGCATCGAGGTCGACGGGGTCGATAGCATTCTGGAATCCGTCGATCCCGCGAGCGAAGGCGCGTACGATCAACCGATTCTGAACCTGACTCCGGTGCCGCCCGTTATGCGGGTATCGTTGACCAATGTAACCCTGAACGCGGCCGGCGATAGGATTCGCGCCCGCGTCGAAGTTATGGAAACGGTTACGCTGCCGGACAATTCGACTCAGGACGTCGACGTGCTCGGCGCGACCGTCGTCGGCACCTGGACTTTCCCCGATACGAGTACGCTGCAGGAAAGCGATGTCACCAGCACGGGCGCGGGCGGCGGCGTTCGAGCGATCTTTCGCCAGGATTCATTGCCCGGCACCTGGGTCTTCACGGTCGATAGCGTCTCGAAACCCGGTTATGATTTCGACGCGGGCAGCAGCGTACTGAGCGCGACTCTAAACGTATAACGCTTATGAACGCTACGAATGAACATACGGACTGGGTTCTCGCGAACGAAAGCTATTTGCGCGAGCATCTCGATCGCCTGCGCGGGGTGATGGAGCGGGCGCGAAGCGCGTCCGGCGAATACACAGTCGAGAAGGACGCATCGGGGACGGCCGGCGATACTGCGACGCGTGGAGCTGCAGGCGCGAATGAGAAGGGTGCGCTGGAGTTACGCTTTCCGCTGGACGGTCTGTGCTCTGAATTCGGCCTCTCGAATTTCGAGCGTGATTTACTGCTAATGTGCGCCGGCATTGAGTTAGACGCCGCATTCGCCGCGTTGTGCGCGGAGACCGCCGGCAATCAGGGCCGGGTGAATTTCGGCCTCGCTCTGGACGTGCTCGAAGACGCGCACTGGTCCGCCCTATTACCCGACCGCCCGCTGCGCCGCTGGCGATTGATTGAAGTCATTGAGCGGGACGTCCTGGTCCGGCAGGCGCTGCGCATTCCCGAGCGAGTGCTGCATTTCTTATTGGGCTTCCCCGCCCAGGACGCTCTCTTCGCGGCGATCAGTACCGCGATCCCGGAACCGGAAGACGAGACGCTTTCGCCTTCGCGTGCCATGATACGCGATAAAATCGTCGCGCTCTGGGATCCCGGGCATGAAACGGCGGTCGCTCCATCCGCGGTGCAGCTCTACGGCGAAGTCAGCGCGGACAAACGCGCGATCGCCGCGTCGGCCGCGGCGCGCTGCGGATTGCATTTGCGTTCTATTGCGCCGCAGGCGATTCCCGCCGCCATCGACGAACAGGAGAATCTTGCGCGTCTGTGGGAGCGCGAATCGGTGCTGGGCAATGTCGCGCTGTATCTGGAGTTGCCGGTTGGAACCGAACGCGGCCTGACGCAGATCGCGCTGGACTTTCTGGAACGATTGGGCGTGCCGCGGGTTCTGGCCGCCCCCGACGTAATTCCCGCCGCTCGCATGGTGCGCATGGAAGTCGCGAAGCCCGGCCCGGAAGAACAGCGCAATTTGTGGCGTCGCTGTCTGGGGACGGAAGCCGCCGCGCTCAACGGTCGACTCGACGCCATCACTTCGCAGTTTCATCTCGGTAGCGATCATATTCAACTGGCCAGCCGCATCGCCCTGAGTGAAGCGCGGGGCGCTGATAACGGCGCGGACTTCGCCGGGATTTTATGGAAGGCCTGTTGTAGTCTCGCCCGACCGGCCATGGAAGATCTGGCGATGCGCATCGATGCGCTGGCGACCTGGGAGGACCTGGTGTTGCCTCCGTTGCAGACGCAGATTCTGCGAGACGTGGCGATGCAGGTCAAACATCGCGCGCGGGTTTATGAAGAATGGGGTTTCGGTAATCGCAGCAATCGGGGCCTCGGCATCAGCGCGCTCTTTTCCGGACCCAGCGGAACCGGCAAGACGATGGCCGCCGAGGTTCTCGCGCGCGAACTGGGGCTCGATCTTTATCGAATCGATCTGAGCTCGGTCGTCAGTAAATATATCGGCGAAACGGAAAAGAATTTGCGGCGGGTCTTCGACGCGGCGGAAGGCGGCGGAGCGATATTGCTGTTTGACGAAGCGGATGCGCTCTTCGGCAAACGCAGCGAAGTCAAAGACAGCCACGACCGTCACGCGAATATCGAAGTCAGCTATTTACTGCAGCGCATGGAAAGCTATCGCGGGCTGGCGATCTTAACGACGAACCTCAAGTCTTCGCTCGATACCGCCTTCTTACGCCGGATCCGCTTTATCGTGCAATTTCCGTTTCCGGACGCGACGCATCGCGAAGAAATCTGGCGGCGCATTTTCCCGCAGCAGGCTCCGCTCGGTGATTTGAATTTTCAGCAGCTCGCCCGCCTAAATGTTGCGGGAGGTAATATTAAGAATATCGCCATGTCGGCGGCCTTTATCGCGGCGGATCAGGACGAAGCATTGAATATGCGGCACCTCATGCAGGCCGCCAAGAACGAATACACGAAGATCGAAAAAACGATCAGCTCCGCGGAATTCCGCGACTGGGATAAGGCGGAGGCGCGGGCATGAATGCGGAACGAAAGCCTGCGGTCGTGCGCTTTCATATTGAAGAGTTGCGCGTCGACGGTCTGCGACCCTCCGACCGCGAGCGCTTCGGCGACGCCCTGCGAGGCGAATTGTCGCGATTGCTGCACACCCGCGGACTGGGACGCGCCGTATTGCGCGGAGGAAACTCCGACTGGATCGACGGCGGCGAAATTCAAATGGGGTCGGGTCTCGCTGCCAGCGGGAACGTACGCAGCGTCGCGATTTCCGCGGCGCGCGCGATCTACTCAAATCTGGGGAACGGTAAAAGAATATGAGCTATTCGGATTTAATGCAACAGGCCGCGCCCGACGCGTCGTTTACGCCGACCGCCGGCTATGGAGTGCAGGCGAAATTGAAAATCAGTCAGCCCGGCGATCCGCTCGAACAGGAAGCCGATCAGATGGCGGAACGGGTCGTCAGCGGCCAGAGGCCGGGAGGCCGCAACGGCGGCATCGCGAGCGCCGGCGCTCCGGCGAGTATTCAGCGTCAATGCGCCGCGTGCGCCGCGGGCGACAAATCGATGTCCGATCGTCGCGAAGCAGACACCGTACAGCGACAGAGCGAAGACGAAGCGCAGCCCGAGCAAGAAGACGATACGACCGCCGTGAGCGCGAAGCTGCAGCCCGGAGCCGCCGGTGTCATTCATCGCACCGCCACGCGCGATTCGCGCGATAAAGAACAGGACGAAGAAAAAGTAGATTCGCTCGCGACGAAAGCAGGTCCCGGGGCGGCGGCCGGCCAGGCCGTGCAGGCACCGGTGGCCGCTCGCATTCGTGGAGTGCAGAATTCCGGCGGTCGTCCGCTTTCGGCGAGCGTTCGCCGGACGATGGAGCCGCACTTCGGGCGCAGCCTGTCGCGGGTGCGGGTGCACACCGACGGCGAAGCTTCGCGGACGGCGGGCGCGATTAAAGCGCGGGCCTATACCCTCGGGCGTGACGTGGTTTTCAATCAGGGCGAATACAAACCCGAAACGATCGAAGGCCAGCGTTTGCTCGCGCATGAGCTGACCCACGTCGTTCAGCAAGGAGGCGTTTGATGGGTCAATTTCCAGGAACCCCGCGGGTGCTGAAAGGCGCGATTGTGCGCATCGAATCGCGCAGCCCGAACAGCAATTTGATTCCATTTCAATACAATCCGGATTCGCTCAGCCGTACGCTCGAAGCGACTGGAACGGGCGGCGGCGGCGCGAAGGGCGGGAAAAGCGAACCCTTTCGTCTCTCCGGCGCGCCCAAAGAAACGATCAAAGTAAACGTCGAACTCGATGCGACCGATCAGCTCGAGACGAGTGATTTTCGCGCTACGTCGATGGGCGTGCATCCGATGCTGTCGGCGCTAGAATTGCTCTTATACCCGTCGAGCTTCTCGGTGGTTTCGAATACTATACTCGCCGCAATCGGCACGATCGAACTGGTTCCGCCGGACCCGCCGATGACGCTCTTCGTCTGGGGTCTGCGACGCGTTTTGCCCGTGCGCATCACGGGATTCAGCGTAACCGAAGAGCAGTACGATACAAATCTCAATCCGATTCGGGCGAAAGTGGATCTGAGCATGCAGGTCTTGAGTTACAACGATTTCAATTTCACGCACCCCGGCTACTGGCTGTATTTGAGCAACCAGGTCGGCAAAGAGGTCATGGCGAAGCTGGGCACTCTCAACGGACTCGGTTTCTGAGCGGCGAGCGCGAAGCGATAATAAGAAGGAGCGATAATCATGTTCGATGAAGAAAGCAGATATTTTAATCTCGAAACGGTGAAAATTACGGGCGGAGACAACCGTGAAATCGCCTACAAAAAGCGTCGTTTTTTGCCGCGCGGCGAAAACCTGCGAACCCTGGCCGAAGTGCAGGTGGGCGCCGGCGATCGTCTGGATCAGATCACCAGCCGAACTCTGGGCAATCCCGAGCAATTCTGGCAGGTGGCCGACGCGAATAACGCAATGGATCCGAACACCCTGGCCGAAACGCCGGGCGATCGCGTGAAGATCCCGGTGCCGGAGGCGAATTTCTAAAATTCGCGTACTCGTTTTAGAAGAGCGAAATATTATTCACGATCTGGATCATTATGCCAACCGGAACAAATTTCACATTGCTGATCGGCCGTACTCTGCCCATCCCCGCGCCGGTCTGGTTGATGGACTCCTTCGATAGCGCGCAGGTGTCGACGACCGACGAAGGCACTTCGGCTTTCGAATTAACTTTCGAAGCGGGTCGCAGCGGCGGTCTGGCCGGCGCGCTGGACTTTCAGCATTTTACGCGAACGACCCTGCGGCCGTTTTCGCGCGTGGTTATGATGGTGACCATTCGCGCGATTCCGAAAGTGATTTTCGACGGTGTGATTACGAATATTCAGAGCGCGCCGTCGAGCGAGCCCGGCGCGACGAAGATCAAAGTCACCGGCGAAGACCTCGGTTTCTTTATGGACCGGGTCGAGATCTCAAAGACTCACAATCTGCTGCCGGACTTTGGCATGGTCGCGACCATTCTCGCGAAATATTCCTATCTCGGACTGGTGCCGACGGTCGTGCCGCCGATCAATTCTTCGCCGCCTTCGATCAGCCGGCCGCCGGTGCAAAAGACGACCGATCTGAAATTTTTACGCGAATTGGCGAAGAAACACAACAATGTGTTTTATATCAAACCCGGTCCCTTGCCCGCTACGGGTATCGCGTACTGGGGGCCGGCCACGCGCACGGGGCTTCCGCAGCGCGCTCTGACCCAGAACATGGGGCCGATGACGAATGTAAACAGCATCAGCTTTCAAAACAAAGCCGAGAAGCCGTCGGTCGTCGTTGCGCGGGTGCAGGACAGTCAGTTGAACGCGGTCCTGCCGGTAATCACTTTCGCGCCGACGCGCATTCCGCTAGCGCCGCTGCCGTCGCTCCTGAGCGCGTTTCCGTACATGAAACGCAACAAGATCGAAGGATCGAACGGCGACCGGTACAACGACGCGCAGTCGAAGGCGCAGGCGCAAACGAATAAATCGACGGAAGACGCGGTAACGGCGACCGGCGAGCTCGACGTCGCCACTTACGGCGGCGTGCTCGAAGCGCGGAAATTGGTCGGGGTTCGCGGCGTCGGCTTTACGTACGACGGCCTGTACTATGTGAAGCAGGTCGCGCATAATATCAAATCCGGTTCTTATACGCAGTCCTTTACGCTTACGCGGGATGGAACCGGATCCTTCCTGCCGGTGTTGCCCGTATGAAACAATACTTCGGAAAATATCGCGGCAAAGTGACGAACAATCTGCCGGACGGCGAAGGCCGTATTCGCGTAACCGTGCAGGGTTTGATCGAATCCGACGCGGGCGGAGTGCCGGCCATGCCCTGTTTGCCCTATGCCGGGCCGCAGGTGGGTTTCGCGATCTATCCGCCGATCGGCGCGAACGTCTGGGTCGAGTTCGAAGGCGGCGATATCGAAAAGCCGATCTGGACGGGTTGCTTCTGGGGCAAGCTCGAGAAACCGGTCGAGTTCAAGCTGGCGACGGACCGTCTGATTAAGACTTCGAACTGGTTCTTTCGTTTCGACGACGCGAAGGCGAAATTCGAGCTCAAAGAAAAGACGCTCAAGCAATCCATGATCTTCGACACCCAGGGCATCGCCGTTAAAAACAGTGAAGCCAGCGCGAAACTGACGATGAGCGACGTCAAGATCGCCTTTCAAAAGAGCGAAGTCAGTCTGAACGCTCAGGCGATTAAATCGGACGTGCAGGGTTCGTCGAATATCGAAATTCAAGCTTCGGAAATCAAAATTAAAGGCCAGAGCGCCGAGGGTAAATTCGCGTCGGCGGGCATCGAGCTCAAGAATTCTTCGGCGAAAGCCAGTATCAAAAGCTCCGGAATCAAGCTCGAGAACTCCGGCGCGACGGTCGAGCTCACGTCTTCCAAAGTGAAGATTAACAAAGATTCGCTGGAGGTTAGCTAATGCCGAAATTAGTCAACGCGGATAGCACCGTGCAGTGTACGCATTCCGGCTCGGGAACCGCGACCAAGAAGATCTCCAAAGTCAAGGTCAAAGGCGCGAAGCTCATTCCGAAAGGTACGAAATATTCTATTTCCGGCTGCAGCCTGCCGCCGCCCATCGCCGCCAACGGTCCCTGTGTGATGGGACAGAGCGGTTCGCAGCCGCTGAAGAAAGTGAAGTCTGGCGGCAAGAAGCTGGCTTCGAAAAAGACGAAGTGGACCTGCACACCCACGGGCGCGAAGGCCAAAGTCGCCGATACGCAGTCGAAAGTGAAAGGGAAATAGATCATGCAGATTAAATATCCATATCAGATTAACGGCAACGGTCAGACCGCGGAATCGGATTACGCCGACCATATTCGCGAAATGATCGAGCAGCTTCTGTTTACGGTTCCCGGCGAGCGCGTGAACCGGCCGGACTTCGGCGCCGGGCTCATGCAGTTGGTTTTCGCGCCGAATAGCGCGGAGATTGCGGCCAGCACCCAGTTTCTGATTCAGGGCGCGCTGCAACAGTATATGGGCGATCTCGTGCAGGCCGAAGAGGTCAACGTCGAAGCGATCGATTCGACCCTGCGCGTGACCATTCGCTACGTGATCCTGGTCGATCAGAGCAGTCGGACCGAGACTTTTGAATTTACCACCTGAGAGCTTCGCGGGGAATTCGCATGCAACAGTATATTACCAACAACGAAACGCGCCGCCGTAAAGTACAGGAAAGCGCCACAATCAACGGGATCGATTATCTGGAAGTTCTCGACCTGGATCTGGTTGCCAGCGAACCGGAATTTCGTCAGCGCAGACTGCGCGTTTATTTTCTGAAATCGATTCCGGTCACTGATCCCTTCGTGTTGACGCGCGACACTCTGCGCATCGAAGGCGGTCAGCGTATTCGGGACATTCAGGTCATTGACGTGCGTCCGGATCCTTCCGGAAATTTTATCGAAGTCGATCTGGACAAAGCCGGTGATTTTTCGGCCTACGTCTTTCGACTGGTCAAGGATCGCCGGAGCGAAGAACCGCCGGACGGATTCGATCAGGTGCTTTCGCGCGTGGACTTTTCATTTAAGGTCGAGTGTCCGAACGAATTCGACTGCGAACAGGAAGAAGAGCTCTTCGTAACCCCCGGCGCCGAGCCGCCGATCGACTATCTTGCCAGGGATTACCAGAGCTTTCGCCGGCTCCTGCTCGATCGCCTGACCACGGTGATGCCGCAATGGCGCGAACGTAATCCCGCGGACATCGGCGTGACCATGGTAGAGATCATGGCGTACGCCGCGGACTATCAGAGTTATTATCAGGACGCCGTGGCGACCGAGGCCTATCTGGGCACGGCGCGCCGGCGGGTTTCCGTGCGCCGGCACGCACGCCTGCTCGACTATCCCATGCACGACGGCTGCAACGCCCGCACCTGGGCGGCGTTAATGGTCAATCCGGGGACCGGCGCCGACGGAGCGGTTTTACCGGCGGGCAATGTATTTCTTACGCGCTCGCAGGCGTTGCCGGTCGCATTCGATCCGGTAGACGATATCAGCGGTTATAGTACCGCATTGAGTCGCGGCGCCCGAGTATTCGAGTCGATGTACGCGATCCAGTTGCGCGCCGCGCGCAACGAACTGGAGTTTTATACATTCGGCGAACCCAGTGCGATTTTGCCGAAGGGTTCGACCAGCGCGGTGTTCAAACTGAACGGTCCGGCCAGCGATCTGGCGCTGAAAGCCGGCGACGTGCTATTATTTGTGGAACTGCGCGATCCGGATACGGGCCGGGCCTTCGACGCGAATCCGGATCATCGGCATGCGGTTCGCCTGAACGCGGACCCGGTGGCCGGTTTTGACGATCTGTTCGGAGTCGATACGCTCGAAGTCAGCTGGTACAAACAGGACGCGCTGCCCTTCGATCTATGTCTGGGGGAAGTCGAAGACGAAGGCGGTCCGCTCGTGCCCATCGCCGTCGCCTACGCGAACGTCGTGCTTGCGGATTACGGACGCACGGTTCGCGACGAAGAGCTGATTCCGCCCGAAGCGCCCCAGACCGGCCGCTATCGTCCGCGGCTGCGCTTGAACGATATTACGCAGAGCGAATCTTACGACCACGATGTGATGCAGTTGCGTCCGGCAGTGCAAGCTTCCGAACAGGATTTTCGCGCGGCCGAACCGGCGGTGCTCTTGCTCGACGACGAAGAGCAGTGGACCGCGCGGCCGGATTTGCTGGCGAGCGATCGTTTCTCTACGGACTTCGTTCTGGAAACCGAAAGCGACGGCAGCGCAAGTTTACGATTCGGCGATAACGTCCTCGGCAAACGCCCCGCGACGGGAACGCGTTTCGACGTGAGTTACCGCGTCGGCAACGGGCGCGCCGGCAATATCGGCGGTGACAGTCTGGCGCACGTTCTGACGACGCTGGATGGAATTCAGAGCGTTTTTAATCCGCTGCCCGCCGTGGGCGGCGTCGAACCGGAATCCATCGACGAGGTGAAGCTGTACGCGCCGAGCTTCTTTAAGAACCAGGAACGCGCAGTTACCGAAGAAGACTATGTTCGCATCGCGGAACGAAACGCGGAGGTGCAAAAAGCTCAGGCCACGTTGCGCTGGACCGGTTCCTGGTATACTGTATTTATTTCGATCGACCGCGAAGGCGGTCTGGACGTGGACGCTCCCTTTCAGGAGGAACTCAAAGCGTTTATCGATCCGTTTCGATTGACCGGGCACGATCTTGAAATCGTCGCGCCCTTCTTCGTCGGTTTGGAAATTCTGCTGAGGGTTCGCGTGCAGGAAGGTTTTCTCGAAAGCGCCGTGAAAGCGGAGCTGCTGGAAATCTTCAGCAACGTCGACTTGCCCGACGGCCGGCGCGCGTTCTTTCATCCCGACAATTTTACATTTGGCGAACCGATCTATTTGAGCAACGTCATCGCTCTGGCGATGGAAGTCACCGGTGTCGAGCGGGTCGATCCCGTGCGCTTCGGCCGCTTCGGCGTTACCGATCAAAAGGCCATCACCGACGGATTGATTCCCATCGAGCGCCTGGAAATCGTACGATTGGATAACGACCCGAACGCACCCGAAAACGGGAAAATTGACTTCTTAATGGAAGGCGGATTATGAGTACGGATAATATCAACCCGAACGCGTTGCCCGAACGCGCCAACCGACCCGGGCTTTCGCAGATCAAATATCGCATCGGCACCCATTCCACCTTTTTGGGCCGGATGATCGCGCGCACGCCGGGACAGCGCGTAGACAACGGCGCGCAGCCTTTACAGGAATTGACGACCCGCGACCGGGACGACGCGTCGCTGGCCCTGCTCGACGCCTGGGCCACCGCTCTGGACGTACTTTCGTTTTATCAGGAGCGCATCGCCAACGAAGGTTATATTCGCACGGCGGACGAACGTCGTTCGGTGCTTGAGCTCGCGCGTTCCATCGGCTATGAACTCAAACCTGGCGTAGCTTCGAGCGTCTTTCTGGCCTTCCGCGTCGAAGAAACCGAAACCGCGCCGGAAGTCGTGAACGTTCCGCGCGGAACCCAGGCGCTTTCGATCCCGGGTCAGGATCAGCTGCCTCAGACTTTCGAAACCAGCGCCGAATTTCTGGCGAAGGGCGAATGGAACGCTTTCGCCGCGCGACTGCGTAAAGATCAGAGCATCCAGGAAGGTACGACTGAAGTCTATCTCGACGGTATCGGCACAGGTTTGCAGTCCGGCGATTTGATATTGATCGTCGGCGAAGGACGCGCAAGCGCCGCGACGAACCCGGACTTCGCCATTCGAGTTGTAAATCGCATTGTGCCCAACAGCGACGAAGGTTTTACTGTGGTGGGCTGGGACCAGACCAAGGCCCTCCCGGCCGCAGACCCCGACGATCCCGGGAAACTCTGGCTTCGTCCGCAGGTGTACGCCTTTCGCCAGCGCGCGTCGCTCTTCGGCGCGAACGCTCCCGAGTGGGAGAGCCTGACTCAGGAAGAGCGTGACGAAATCGAGCCGACGAGCCTTTCGACAAAGGCGATCGCGGTCATTCCTGATACGACGTTTTTCGTTTCTGGAGGCGGCGACGGCAATCTGTATAAATGGAACGCCGCCTCGACCGCGATGGAGCCGAATATCCGAACGGACTTCACTGGCAGTCACGACGGCGAGATTAAAAGCATCGCCGCGTCCGCTTCGCTGATCGCTTCAGGTTCGGCGGACGGTACGATTCGCCTGTGGGATCATGCCGGCCAGCCCGCGACGCCGGCCGTGTTGGACAACGGTGGATCGCCTTATACCACGGTCTGGTCGCTCGCATTCGACGCAGCCGGTAACAAACTCGCCGCCGCGTTCGACGACGGGTCGGTGCTGATCTTCGATGCGACCAACTGGAGCGCCGCGCCCACGCGGGTGGGTACGGGCGTGGCACCGGTCTTCGCGCACGCCGGCGCTGTAAACAGTCTGGCCTGGCTTGAGACCGACGCCGAAAGCTTTTTGGTCACGGGCTCAGCGGACGGCTATGTTCGCATGTGGGAAGCCGGCGACCTGAATACGGCCGCCTACGAATATGTGAGCCCCGACCAGGACATTTCCAATAAAGCGATTATTAATGCGGTCGCCGCGACAGTCGTCGGGACCGGCGCCAACGCGAACGAAAGCACGGTTGCAATCGCTGATACGAAACGCCGGCTCGTTTTATGGCAGTACAGAACTGCGAATATTGAGGACGCTATCGTAACTTTCGCGGTCCCGGACGCGCCGGCCAACGCGCTGGCCTTTCCTGACGACGCCGCGAATGGAGCCGAAAATAAATGGCCGGATCGCCTGCTGGTCGGCGTCGAAGGCGGCTCCCTGCAGGAATGGTTCATCAGGACGAGCGCTGATTCGGTCTGGCAGGAAATCGAAGTTTTTGACGGACACGACGAAAGCGTGAACAGCGTCGGCTATCTCGTAGATACCACGCTGACGCTTCCCGCGGAGAAGGCCATCTCAGGCGGCGACGATGAAATCCAGCGCTCCGAACGCGAAAACTACACCACCGATCGAGTCTATAACGTGCCGCTGCCCGACGACTATCCCGAGGAGTGGCCGAATTTCGCGAATAACGATAGTCGCATCGATCTGGATTCGGTGTATCCGCGTTTGATCGCCGACGGCTGGGTATTGCTTGAAAATGCGAATACAAAACGCCCGTATCGCATCAGCGAAACGCAGGGCATCAATCGCGCCGACTTTCTGTTAAACGAGCGCATCACCCGTCTGCAACTGGACACCGACTCGGAGCTTTCCGGCTTCGGTTTGCGCGATAGTACAGTTTACGTCGAAAGCGAAGCTCTGACTCTCGCGTCGGCGCCGATCGAGATCGTCGAGGTCGTCTCCGGCGATCGCATGGAACTCGATCGCATCGTTACGGGACTCGAAACCGGGCGGCCGCTGATTTTGACCGGACAACGCAGCCGCCTGCAGGTACGCGATGACGTCGAAGATACGACCGGCGCTTTGCCGCGCATTATATCGAACGACGGCGCACGCACGGCGGATCTCGCTCCGGGCGATATTCTCACCGTATTGAAAAGCTTCGAAACCAACGCGGATGGCGATCAAATTTGGTCGCTCGAAAGCGAAACTGGTTTCGTGGGCACCGTGACTGTGCTCGCCGCGAACGTCGATTTTACTTTTGAAACGATCGGCGCCGATCCGGATTCGACGCCGGTGAGCGAAGTCGTCTTTCTTAAAAACCTGTTGCAATCGCAGAAATTCACCACGCTGCAATTCGAAGACCCGCTACAATTCAGCTATGACCGCACGACCATCGTCGTACAGGCGAACGTCGTCGAGGCGACCCACGGCGAATCCGTAGAGGAGATTCTCGGTTCCGGCGACGGTTCAGTCGTCTTTCAGAATTTCGCGCTCAAAGATCCGCCGCTGACCTACGTTTCCGCGCCGACCGAAACCGGAACGGAAACTACTCTGGAAGTTCGCGTTAACGACGTGAAGTGGGAAGAAAGCCAGACCCTCTTCGGTCTGGGGGAACGCGATCGCAAGTACGCCGTGCGACATGAAGACGACGGCAGCGTCCGCGTACTCTTCGGCGACGGCAAGAGCGGCGAACGTCTGCCGACCGGTCCGGAAAATGTAACGGCGGTCTATCGCAAAGGCATTGGACCGGAAGGCGAGATCGAAGCGAATAAGCTGCGCATCGTTCAAAACGCGCCCGTCGGCATCCAGGAAGTGGACAATCCGCTGCCGGCCTCCGGTTCCAGCGCCCCCGAACCCTCTTCGGAAGCGCGCGAACGTGCGCCTTTTTCCGTCCTGACTCTCGGACGCATCGTGTCGCTGAAAGATTTTCAGGATTTCGCGCGGGGTTTCGGCGGCATCGGTAAGGCGCGCGCCACGAGCCTGTGGCAGGAAGAAGTGCAGCTCGTCTATATCACCATCGCCGGCGAAGGCGGCGCGCCGGTGCTGACCAATTCGGAGCTGTACACGAATCTCGGTCGAGCGCTCGATCGCGTGCGGGATCCCTTTCAGCCCGTGCGCATCGCTTCGTTCGAAGCACTGTTTTTCAACGTCGCCGCGAAATTACTCATCGATCCGGCTTTCATTCCGGCGCGGGTTTTCGCGGCGGCCGAAAACGCGGTGCGCGAATTCTTCGCCTTCGAAAACCGCGATTTCGGTCAGGAAGTCACTGTCGCTGAATTGATTCAAATTCTCGAAGCGGTGGAGGGCGTCGATGCCGTAGATTTCGATCAGTTGAGTTTAACGACCGACGCGCTGTTTAATATGTCGATCGCCGACTATCAGGCGGATCTGGAAAACACTTCGACGATTCGTGATGATTTTCGAACTGAGTTTAACGCCCAGCTGGCGGTGGAAGATCCGGGCCGCGCTCCGCTTTCGGCCGACGCGCTGGTCTTCGAAGAAAAAAAAGGTCTGCGCTGGGTATTGCGCGAACCGACCGCCGAGGACGGCTACGCCGTGATCAAAGAAGCGGGATCACTCAACGTTTACGATTATCCCGCGCGGGTAACCCCCTTTCTGGGGGCGGCTCTCGCGCGCCGCGACGAAAGCGGCGTCTTTTTGCCGGCGCAGATGCTGCTCTTGAATTCCGACGCGGCCGGCGTAATCTTAATGGAGTTTACGAACTGATATGGCAACACCGGAACGTCTCTTTAATTTACTTCCGGCGATACATCGCCGGCGCGATTCCGAGCAGGGCGACGCCCTCAAGGCTCTGATGGGGGTCATGGAAGCCGAGCTCGATATCTTCACTGAAGATCTGGATACCCTGTACGAGAACTGGTTTATCGAAACCTGCGAAGAATGGGCCGTGCCCTACGTCGGCGACTTGCTGGGGCTCAAAGGATTGTATCCAGGCATCCCCGGCATCTTCAGCCAGCGCGCCTTCGTCGCGAATACGCTCGCCTTTCGCCGCCGCAAAGGCACGACCATGGTGCTCGAACAGCTGGCGCGCGACGCGACAGGCTGGCCCTCGAAAGTCGTGGAATTTTTCGAGCTGATGGGCGCGACTCAGAATATCAATCATCCACGCATCGGCAAGGGCGGAACCGCCCTGATTCGCGACGCGAATCGTATGGACCTGGTGCATACGGCTTTCGACGTATCGGCGCATACCGCGGACATTCGCCGTAACCAGGCGGGCGATAGCGAAAGCGGCGGCACCTACAATATTCCGAACGTCGGTATCTATGTGTGGCCGCTGCCGGCCTACGAAGTGCGCGAAGCCCAGCCCCGGGTAACGACCGCCGACCTGGATTGTTTTCATTTCAGTCCGCTCGGCCTGGATCTGCCGCTCTTTAACGTGCCGCAAACCGAAGAAGACATCAGTCAATTCGCGGGCGAAATCAATCTGCCGACGCCGCTTCGCCGCCGGCCGCTCTTCGACGAAACCGAACGTCTGCGCGATCCGACCGCCGACGTGGCCGTCGATTCGCTTTATTTTACGCCCGGACAGGAAGTGCTCGGCGTCGAAATCAACGGCACGCCCGTTCCGCCCGCCGAAATCCTGATCACGGACCTGCGCGATTGGACCAAGCCGGACCCGACGAAGACTTACACCTATTTCGAAGGCGGAAGCGAGCAGAGCGAAAACCGCACGATCACCGTCGCGGTGGATCCGGTCTTCGGCCGTCTCGCCTTTCCGGACGGCCAGGCGCCCGCGGCGGATGCAGTGCGCGTAAACTATGCGTATGGTTTCATCGGCGATCTCGGCGGCGGTCCGTACAATCGCCGTGGATCGGTTCTCGAAAATCTGCCGGAAACCATCGACTGGCAGGCTGGCGTGGTCGCGAATCCCACGCCCGTGGCGGGCGAAGAGCTGTACGCGACCCTGCTCGACGCGATTGTCGCCTGGAACGCGCAGCCCGCCGGAACCATTGGACTGATTACGGTGATGGACAGTCGGAGCTACACCGACGCCTTGACCGCGGCGAACGCGATCGAACTCAAAGACGGTTCGTCGCTGATGCTGGTCGCGGCGGACTGGCCGGTCATCGGCGCGATCGAAAATGTCTCGGTCGGCGAACGCAAGCCGGGTCGTATCGTTCCTTCGGGGGTGCGGCCGCATCTGGACTGCGATATCGAAATTCTGGGAAGCGCGCCCGGCGAAAGCCTGACTCCCGGTACGCTGATCCTCGACGGCTTTATCGTCGAGGGCGACGTTACGGTTCTGGAAGGCAATCTGGGCACGCTGCGACTCGCGCATGTGAATCTTTTCGATGACGGCGCGGGGACAGGGCGCCTGGTCGTACAGGCCAATGCGAGCAGCGGAGCCCCGGGAACCTATAATGAAAACCTTTCCGTCGTCTTCGAACGCAGCATCGCGCGGCAGCTCGATTTGAGCGCTTCGGTCGCCCGCCTGCTGACCATCGACAGCATCATCCACAACGAAGTCGGCTCACCGCCGGTCGCGATCGACGCGGGCAAGACCCGCGCGGATATTCGCAGCACCACCGTGCTCGGCGAAACCGCGCTGCGTACGATCGAAGGTGAAAACAGTATCTTTATGGACGCGCTGCGCGTCGAGCGTCGCCAGGAAGGCTGCGTTCGTTATTGTAGTTTGCACGAAGACTCAGTTACTCCCCGTCGCTTTCGCTGCCAGCCGGATCTGGCGATTCAGCTGCGGGACTCCGGCGAAGAGAGCCCCCACGTGGGCTTCAGCGACGAGCTGACCCGCGAACGAGTGCGACCGACCTTCGCATCGAAATCTCCCGGGCATCCCGCGTACCTGCGGCTGCGGACCGGTGCTCCGGCCGAAATACGAACCGGCGCGGAAGACGGTTCCGAAATGGGCGCGCTCTTTCACCTCAAGCAGGCGCAGCGCGAAACCAATTTGCGGACCAATCTGGGGGAGTACCTGCGCTTTGGAAAAGAAGTCAGCGTATTCTTCGTTGTTCCGCGCCCTGAAGATATCTGAACGATCTCATAGCGACGGACTATTGCTAAGCCTGTCCCCGGATCCAGCGGATTCGGGCTCCAACGGAAAATCAAAGAATGAAAGCGGATTTATCGCGAAACTCTTTCGCCAGATCAAAAAATTTTGGCGCAGTACGCCAGCAGCAAGGGCGTGTATTGATCGACGCCGATTGGAACGAGCAAAGCGACATCGCCGCCGATCGCGATCGGCGCTTCAGCGTCGATGTACTGAACGCCGACGGCGCGCCGGTCGAAGAGGGCGGCTTCGCGATTCAGGTCGCCGATAACGCCGGCCAGGACGACCTGCAAATCTCCGCGGGCCGTTTCTATGTAAACGGGCTGCTCGCCGAAAATGAAAACCAGGCGTGGTATAGCGCTCAGCCGGATTTGCCCGGGGCCGCGCTGCCCACCGAAGACGGCGTATATCTCGCGTATCTCGACGCCTGGGAACGCGGGGTCGACTATTTCGACGACGGGATACTTCGTGAAGAAGCGCTGAACGGCGCGGACACCGCGGATCGCATACAAACTATCGCGCAAACGAAGTTACTGAAGATCGGCGAAAGCGGAACGGTCGTGCCGCCGGCCGCGCCGCCGACTGTATGGAGCGATATCACCGATCGCGTCCTGCCGGGGCTCACCGCCCGGGCGCTGGCGGCCGGCGCTCCCGATACTTCCTGCGACGGCGGGGGGTATCGCGGCATCGACAACGCGCTCTATCGCGTCGAAATTCATCAAGGCGGCGCCCCGGGCACGGCGACTTTCAAATGGTCGCGATCGAACGCGGGCCTTTCCCAGGAGTGGGAAAGTCAGGACGGCGATGAGCTGACCGTTCGCGCTCCGCTGCTGAATTCAATTCTGCCGGAACTGAAAGCCGGCGACTGGGTCGAGTTGACCGACGCGGGGCTGGAGCTGGAAAACCGACGCGGCACCCTCGTGCGGCTGGCCCAGGTCGACGGCCGGGTGTTGACCGTCGATCCGGCCTCGGCCATTCACTTCGATCCTGCCGTCAGCGCCATTGATCTGGCGGATTTTTCGCGCGGCGTACGCCGGATTCGCCCCTGGGATATGACCGGCGCGTCCGGAGAAATTACGACGCCCGCCAGCGGCTGGCTGGAAATCGAAGAGGGCGTCGAAGTCCGCTTCGACAGCGCCGACTACCGGAGCGGGGATTACTGGACCATCGCCGCGCGTTCGGCGACCCGCAGTCTGCTCTGGCCCTGCGAAGACGGCGTAGGGCCTGTCACTCAAGCGGCGGAAGGTGTGCGACACAATTACGCTCAACTCGCCTTCCTGGAAAATCAGGCCGGGAGTTGGACGCTCCTGCGCGATTGCCGTCGGCGTTTCGCTTCTCGCACGAATGCCAAACTAGAATGTGTTAGCGGTAGCGGCCAGGAGGCGCTGCCGGGCCAGAGTCTGGCGGCTCCGCTGCAGGTGCGGGTGACGCGCGGCGACCAGGTGGTGCCCGAGGCACGCGTCCGATTTGAAATTACGGCCGGTACGGGCGTTCTCTCCGACAGCCTCGCGACCGTCAGCGGCGCCTCGCTGGATATCGTCGCGGACGCGAACGGACTCGCGGAAATACTCTGGCAACTCGACGCCGCGACGGAAGTGCAAAAGACGCGCGCGACCCTGCTCGACGCGATCAGCACGGGGCTGCCGGCGACGATTGATTTCGTCGCGAATCAGAGCGTCGCCGCGCGCGTGGCGTACGACACAGTCGCCGGAGGAGACAGCGTCGAAGACGTACTGGATCGCCTGGGGTCCGATAAAATTAATCGAGCGGGCGATACCGTCACCGGCTCGATTACTGTTCAGGAAAATCTGGAAGTCCGCGGTACCCTCAACGCCCAGGGCGACGTGCTGGCGAACGCGCAAAACGTGGCGGGCGATATCCAGCTCGGTAATCAAGACGACGACCAGGTGCGCGTGTACGGCGAAGTCGATTCGGCCCATAGCTCCGGCATGCTCGAAGTCGCGGACGACTTGCGCGTGCGCGAAGACCTGATCGTCGACGGAAGAATCGGCGTCAACGCGCCCGTGAACGACGCTGCCCTGACGGTCGGCGGTGCGATTGAATCGAAGAGCGCCGGTTATCAATTTCCGGACGGAACGATTCAAACGACGGCCGGCGGGGGCAGCGACAGTATTCCCGCCGGGATGAGTATTCTCGGCGAAAGCGCCTTGCCGCCCGCAGGATTTGTCTACACCGGTAAACGAATCGAAACGGAAGATCCGGAAGGATTCCGCCTTTGGACCCAGCGGGCGAATTTACCGCAGACGCGGGCAGATCAAGTCGTTGAAGTCGTCGGAGACCAGATCTATATGATCGGGGGCAGCGATGTTGGGGTCGGCAGCTATACGACGACCACTTTCCGTTATGCTCCGGAAACGAATTCCTGGTCACCATTGCTTGCCAGTATGAATACCGCTCGCGGCGGCGCCGCCTCTGCCGTCCTGGATGGATATATTCATGTCGTCTGTGGCCAGGTAAACCCAACTGATATCACAAATACGCATGAAAGGTACGATCTGGCCACGGATACCTGGAGCCCGCGAAACGGACCGGCGATTCCGCTTTCGTTCTCTCGCGCCGTGGCCGTAGCGGGTCAGATGTATATGATGGGCGGCTGGAATTCCGGCGGTGTGCCGCAGACCACTCTACAAGTTTACGATCCGCAAGCCGATTCCTGGGTGAATACTCTGGCCCCGATGAACGACGGCCGCTCCGTCTTCGGCATCGGCGTTTATAAAAATCGAATTTACGTCTTCGGCGGTCAGGGTTCGTCCGTACTCAGCGCTGTTGAATACTACGATATTAGCGCGGACGCGTGGACCAGCGTGACCCCCATGCTGACCGCGAAATACGGCTTTGGCGTTTCGGTCATCGACGGCAAATTCGTCATCTATGGCGGTCAGGATTCCGGCGGAGTCGATTTGCGGAACGTGGACATCTACGATCCGGAAACGGATCACTGGGAAACGAGCGAAGATTTGCCTGCTCAGTCGCGTTCGCCGGGCTGGGCGACGATCGATAATACTGCGTATATATTCGGCGGCGCTATCGGTTTCTCCTGGCAAAACGCGCTGTACGCCCGCTCCTTTCCTGTTCGCTATTATCTGCACGCGAAATCGCCCGCGCCCGGCGACGGTGGGAAATTGCGCGTGCTCGGCACCGATTGGAGTCACGCGAAACTCGCCTTTACGAAAGCGGAAAACGCGGCGGGCCTCGCGAGCGAGCTGAGCTATCGTGCCTATTTTTCAAACGAAGATAATATCGGCAGCATCGCCGACATCGACGCGAACGGCACCGCCGCGGGCGACGCGCAGAACGACGTCGATGCGCTCACGATTAGCGGATTGCGAAACGGCCGCGAACAATTTGTGAACGTCGTGGTCGAAGACGCCGCCGGCAATCGCGCGGCGTATGCGCCTGCGAAAGTCGAGATTCCGTATGAATGGAAATTCCTGGACGGTGAAAACACAAACGGGGTCCATGTAAATCCGGCTGCGGACGCCGTGCGTCCAAACGTCAGCGCGTATTTCAGTCAGATCGCTGGCACCTGGGAGGAAAGTGATTCGCAGCTAACCCGGGTACTGAGTTTTGACGGAGTAGGCTGGATCGTTCTCGAATCCGGTGGAATCAACTCGGCTGCCAGTTCGCAACAACCCGTGGCGATTCACTATCGCGGGCGATTGTTTGTCGCCCGAATCGAATTCCTGCCCCCGTGGCGAATCCGGGTGAGCGCGTATGACGGCGATCGCTGGTCGTCCGTCGATAACGGAGCGCTGAATTTAACCGGCAACAACGCCTTCTCTCCGACCTTTGCCGTGTATGAGGACCGCCTGTATCTGGGCTGGCACGAAGACAATCCGAACGCGAACCGCTTTCAGATTCGCCTCATGCGTTACGAAGGCGGAGACACCTGGCTGCAAATGGACGGCGAGGGTACATTCGCCAGTCTGAATTACAGCCCTTCGAATGGGGCGAGCATCGGCGGGATCGCCGGTTATCGCGACCGCATATTCGTCGCCTGGCACGAATCCCAGGGCCCGGAACAGATTCGCATACGCGCTCTGGACGCGGGCGGCGGCTGGAGCTTCGTCGACGGCGGCGGGCCTACCGGACTCAATTTCGATACGAGCAGCGCGGCCTTCGGCGGTCGACTGGTCGTCTATCGCGACGAACTCTACTGTTCATTCTACGAAGATCGTGCAGGCGTAACTCAAATCCGCGTAAAAAAGTACGACGGCGATCGCTGGACTTTCGTCGATGGCGGGCTTTCGACCGGCCTGAATTTCGACGTCACTCGCGCGGCGATCCTGGAAGGCTTCACGGCAGCCGATGGTTTGCTATTCGTCAGCTGGTTTGAAGCGAACGCGGGCGGAGTGAATCAGGCCCGGGTTGCGGCGTACGACGGCGCGAATTGGCGTTTTGTCGACGGCAAAGACGCGAACGGCCTGAACGCCGACGTGGCGCGCAATATTTCTTATCCGCGCGTCTCTGCGATTAACGATCGCGCGGTGATGCCTTTCGTCGAGAACGTTTCCGGCTTTCGCAAGATTCGCATGCGCGAAGCCACGCATGATGAAGCACCCATGCCGGCGCCGCTCAATTCCAATCGAGCTCTGGTCTATAACGACCGTATCTATGTCGTCGGACTGCGCGATACGGTCAGCGTGCTGTACGAATACGAACCTCTGGCGCGGGCCTGGAAGAGTCTGACACCTGCGCCGACCGGTCGCGCCAATGCGATCGTCGGCGCCAGGAACGGGCGCATTCACGTGCTGGGCGGCGGGACATCGGGCGGCACCGACAGCGAAGCGCACGAAATCTACGACATCGCTACCGATACCTGGACGAGCTCCGATCCGATTCCCGGAAGCGCCGGGCAGTGGACCGGCGGCCTGATCGGAGATAAAATTTACGTCTTTGGTTTTTTTAACGGAACTCTGCACATTTACGACATTCCCGGGGAGACCTGGTCGACCGGTGCGACCTTTACGGCCGCGACCTCGGAAATGTCGGCGGTTGTATTCAACGAACGACTGTATGTCGTCGGCGGTTGGAACGGTTCGACGACTGTGGGCACGGTCCACGAATACGATCCCGTCGCGGACGCCTGGACTCCGAAAACTTCGATGGCCACCGCCCGCAGCCGGGTGGGGCTCGCGACCGCGAACGGCCGGATCTACGCGATCGGGGGACAATCCGGTCCGACGAATACGCCGCAGGCTTCTTTCGAAGAATATGATCCGCTCGCCAATACCTGGCGTTCGGTGAATCCCCTGGGAGTCGGACTGACAGCCATGGGGGCGGCGGGCTTCGGAGATCGGATTTACTGGTTCGGTGGAACCAACGCGGCGGTGAATACGCAAGTTCTACGGGACGTTCACTCCCGCGAACTGCTGCTCGACTGGCGTAACGCCGCGCCCCTGCCGGAAGCGCACGCGGCCTGTCCGGCGGTGTTGCTCGATGGTAAGATTCATTTGATTGGAAGTTACCGTGAATCGGGGCCCTTCGCGACGACCCACACGGTCTACGATCCCCTTACGGAAACTACGACCACGGCAGCGCCGCTGCCGGAAGCGCTCGCGTACGGATTCGGCTGCGTCATCGACGGTAAGATCTACTATTTCGGCGGATCCGACAGCGCCGTAGCTCTGAATACGGATACCTATGTTTACGATCCTGGTACCGACGCCTGGACGACCGCGGCGCCGATGTTGGGCGGGTATGAAATTACCTTCGGCGGCTTGATCAACGGCAAAGTTTATATCGCGGGCAGCCCGAGTACCGTGCTCAGAGTCTACGACCCGGTTCTGGATTCCTGGGCTGATCTGGCGCCTATGCCGCGGGTGCATGTCGCGGGCATGTCCGCGGTACTCAACAATCAGCTGTATATTATGGGCGGCACGAACGCCGCAGTCGATACGCACGAGCTCGTCGTCGACGTGTACGATCCGGATACGGATGACTGGACCATGGCGGCGCCGTTGCCGGACGGTCGCTACGGCGCGGGTTCCCTTGAGCACAACGGCGAGATCTACCTGCTCGGCGGCTACGACGGCGTTTCCGGTTTTCCCGTTCGGCGTAATTCATGCCTGAAGCTGGACGCGACCCGCGGCGCCTGGATCAATCTGCCGCCGCTGACCGACGAGCATTCGCACTACAAACCTGTCGTATTCAATGACACGATCTACGTCGCAGGCGGTCGCGTAGCGACTCAGAACGATGTTTCGCGTCGCGTCGAAAAACTCCCGCTCGGCGACCTGCCGCCGTATAGCCCGGTGCCGACAACGCTGCCGTTCTTAGAGGACTGGACTTTGCGAAATGATATGCCGATCACGCTCGCGGAACAGGCGGTTGCGGAGGTGAACGGAAAAATCTATAGCTTCGGCGGCCAGGCAGGCGTTTCAAATTTCGTCGACGACAGTTTCGTCTATGATCCCGTTACCGACGCCTGGAATACGATTTCGCCACTGCCGTCCGAGCGCGGCAACGGGATGGCGGCCGCGGTCGGTGGCAAAGTCTATGTGATCGGCGGCATTCCCCAGGGAGGCGTGGGAACCCTCGCCACGAACGAAGAATACGATCCGGCAACCGATAGCTGGACGCCGAAAACGCCGCTGCCGATCGCGCGGCATAATTCGGGTGTGGCGGTCCTGGACGGATTAATCTATATCCTGGGCGCGCAGAATGCGACAGAAGCAGCGAAGAATAGCGTTTACGATCCGGTAAACGACAACTGGACCGATCTTGCGGATATTCCCCAGCCGATCACGCTCCCGATGTGCGCAGCGGTCGACGGCAAGATCTACGTCATCGGCGGCCAGCTTGGCGGCACGCCGACGCGCACCGGTCTCGTCCAGGTGTATAATCCGGCGACCCCCGGTTGGGAATCGGGCTTCGCGTCCATGCCCACTCCGCGTTCGGACGCGGCGGTTGCGGTCGTCGGTGGACTGATTGTTGTCGCGGGCGGTTATGACGAGGTTAATGATCGAGCGGAAGTCGAAGCCTATGATCCCGCAACTGATACCTGGATCACGCTCGCTCCGCTCTCCGGTCCGCGCAACGCGCTCGAAGCCGCGGTTTTCGGTCGTACAATGTTCGTCTTCGGCGGCGTGAATACGAACGCGCTGCAGTATTTCGCGACGGTCGAAGCGATGTCGATCCCAGAAGCGCAAACGGCGGCGCCGCTGCCGTCGCCGGTCGCCTCGGCGATTACCGAAACCATCGACGGAAAAATTTACACTGGCTTCGGGCTCACCAGTACGCCCAACAATCACACCGGGGATCTATATGAATACGAGCCGGCGACGGATTCCTGGCACGCGAAAGCCTCCGGAACGAGCCGATTTGGTGCGAATAGTGCAGTCACCGGCGGCAAGTTGCACGTATTCGGCGGAGCCACGGATGGTTCGACGCATCTCGACGTGCACGAGGTCTATGATCCGGTCGACGATAGTTGGAGCACTGTCGCCACGCTGAATACCGCCCTTCGCGAAGGTGCAGCCTGCGCGGGGCCAGACGGCAAACTGTATCACTTCGGCGGTTACAACGGATCGGATCTCGCGAGCGTCGAAATGTACGATCCCCTGCTTGATACCTGGACGGGCGTCTCGACGCTATCGCCCGCGAGAAGGCAGTCGCGCGCGGTCTTGCTCGAAGGCGGAATTCACGTTATCGGTGGATTCAGCGGAAGCACCGCGCTTGCCACGCACGAGGTATACGATCCGGTTGCGAATTCCTGGAGTCCGCGCACAGCCTTGCCGATTGCGCTCACGAACGGAGCCTGCGCGGTGCGCGGCGGCCGAATCTACTATATGGGCGGTTGGGACGGCCTGGGCAATCTCAATCGCACTGTATTCGAATTCGATCCGAATACGAATACCTGGCGCAATGTCGCATCGCTCTCGCAGGAAGTCTATTCAACAGCGGCGACTGCGATCGCTTCGCGAATCTATCTGCAGGGCGGCTTCGACGCAACCGATACGACGCGTGCCGAAAATCAGGTTTTGATCTTCGAAAATTAACAGCGAAAACCATATGAAAACTGATATCTCCCGAAATACATTTCGCCGCGAAAAACACTACAATGCGGTACGGCTGAAGCAGAATCGTCTGTTGACCGACGCCGACTGGAACGAGCAGGTTGATATTCAGAATTATATCCGCCGCACGAAATTGCGCGACAGCTACGGTTCAAGCGGCGTGCCCGGCGTCGGCGGCGGTTTTCAAATCGGCGCGACCGGTACGGATCTGACGATTTCGCAGGGTCGCATCTACGTTGACGGTATCCTGTGCGAAAACCCGACCGCGGCCAGCTATACCGCGCAGACGGATCTGCCGGGACAATCGTTGCCGGGCGACGGACTCTATCTCGCGTATCTCGACGTATGGGAGCGCGGCGTTTCGCGGGTTGAAGCGGGCGCCGATATTCGCGAAACGGCCCTGGGCGGTCCCGATACGGCGACGCGCGCGCAGCTTTTGAATCAGGTGAAGCTACTCTATATCGGCGACGGCAGCGTGGACGCCGGCCGCTTCGAAACGCCGCCAGAGTTTACGGCGCTGACATCGGCGCAGCGTGGCCGCATGAGCGCGCGTACCCGGGCGGCGGACGTGGGCAGCGATCCCTGTGATATCGGCGAGCGCGGCGGCTATAGCAGTCAGGAGAACCGGCTCTATCGAGTGGAAATTCATAGCGCCGGCGGCGTCGCGGGCGGCGCGAATCCCGCGACTGCCACCTTTAAGTGGTCGCGCGAAAACGCTACGATCGCTTCCGAATTGCTCGAGCTCGCAGGCAACTCGCTGACCGTGCGCAGCACGGGCCGGGATCGCGCCGTATCGTTTCAAGCGGGCGATTGGCTGGAAATCATTGACGAAGGCCGCGAACAGGCCGGCGAAGCGGGAACGCTTGCGCTCATTCAGGAGATCGTCGGTGAAACCCTGATCGTCGATCCGGACAGTTTGCGCCACTTCGACGGGTCAGAAGGCGACGCGCGGGAACTAACGCTTGCGGATTTTTCGCGCGGCGTCGTGCGCGTGCGTCGATGGGATATGACCGGCGCGATCGGAGCCGTGTCCGTTCCGGCCGCCGGCGAGTGGCTGGAGCTGGAAAACGGCATCCAGATTCTCTTTGAAGACGACGACTTTCGGGTGGGCGACGCCTGGTTGATTCCGGCGCGGGCCGCGACCCGTAACGTCGAGTGGCCGCGCGACGACATGGGCTCGCCTCTGCCGCAGCCGGCCGGTCCCGAACATCGTTACGCGCCGCTCGCCTACGTGCGCAGCCTGGCCGGCGTGTGGGAAGTGCGCGCGGATCTACGCACCGAGCTTTCTGTGCTCACGAAGGCCGAATTATTTTATGTCGGCGGCGACGGCCAGCAGGGCATGCCCGGTGAAGAACTGGACACGGCGCTTTCTGTGCGGGTCGGTTCGGGTCCGCAGGCCATCGCCGGCGCGAAGATTCGTTTTGAAATTATTCAGGGAACGGGCGTATTGCAAGACGCGCCTGGAGGCGTCGACCAGGGAACGAGCTTCGTCGCGGAAACCGACGGAGACGGCCATGCCCGCGCCGGACTGCGACTCGACGCCGTGAACGAACACCAGCGGGTTGAAGCAGTCTTATTGAATCCCGAAGACGGCAGCGATTCGCAGTATCTCGTTCGTTTTAACGCGAATTTGAATCTGGCGACGGCGGTCGAGTACACCGGCGACGTGCCGGATCCGCTCGGCCAGAATCTCATGGACGGCGTCGCTACAGTCGACGAAGCACTGAACCGTCTGGGCGAAATCAAAGTCAATCGCGCGGGGGATACGATCGCCGGTTCGCTTGTCGTTCAGCAGGACTTCGACGTTGTCGGCGATTTGACCGTGCGCGGCGACGTGATCGTGCAGGATACGAATAATCTTCCGGGATCGACGGCGCTGGGGAATAACGACGCGGACGAAATCATTCTGCATGCGGAGCTGGATTCCGGTCACAGCAGCGATCGCCTGGTGGTCGACGATACGGCTCACGTCGTGCAGGACGTCGACGTGGATGGCCGCATCGGCATCGGCACGAATGCTCCGTCGCAAAAACTCACGGCGGTCGGCATTATCGAGGCGCGCGAAGGCGGTCTCGTATTTCCCGACGGTACGCTGCAAACGACCGCGGGCGCGAGCGGCGGCGGAGTTCCGACGGGTTATTGCATTCCCGGTCGCAATCCTGTCGCGCCGGCGGGCTTTACCGAATCGATGCGTGCGATCGACGCGGGCGGCGAATTCGCACAGTGGACCGCGCGGGCGAGTATGACGGTCGCGCGACAGAGGGCTGCGGTCGGGGTATTGAACGGTCGGATCTACGTGGCCGGCGGTCATGCCACGTCGGGCGCACGCGCCGAGAACGAAGAATACGATCCCCTGACAAATCTGTGGCGTAATCGCGCGGTGTTGCCCACTGCAAACGGGCACCTGGCGTCGGCCGGGTATCAGGATCGCCTGTACGTATTCGGCGGCAGTGTCTGGTCCGGGTCCACGATCACCGGAGCGACCGACGCGACGCGCGTCTACGATCCGCGCACGAACGGCTGGACCGTGCTAACGTCAATGCCTGCGGCCCGCGGCAGCGCGGTGGCCGTTCTGGTGGACAGTCGCATGTACGTCATCGGCGGCACCGCGTATTCAGGCGGCTCGCTTGATGCAAACGAAGCCTTCGATCCGCATACGAATTCCTGGGAGCGCCGCGCGCCGATGCTGGCGCCGGGGAGCGATCTGACCGTCGCGGCCGCTGGCGGCAAAGTCTATCTCTTTGGAACTACACCCGGCCTGAACGGGGTCGAGGTATACGATCCGATTGCCGACGCGTGGTCTTCGCGAGGGCCCATGCCCTTCGCCGGCTTCGGTATGATCGCCGCAGTCATCGACCAGCGCATTCATCTCGTTGGCGGTATCAACGGCGGTGCGGACCTGAATATATATAAAATTTACGACCCGGCGCGCGATAGCTGGAGCGATGGTCCCCTCGGGATGTCGCTGCGTCACAACGGCGCCGGGGCCGTCGTCGACAATACGATCTACTATCTGACGGGGCAGGTGCAGGGTCCGCCGGGCGACATCGCAATCAATGAAGCCTACAGCCCCCCGGTCCAATTCGCGGTTCATTGTAAGATTGAAGAAAGCGCCGACCCGCCGTCGACGCCGCAGCCCTTCTTGTTGGATTGGACGTCGCGGGCGAATTTACCGGCACATCGTGCGGGCGGCACGGCTGCAGTAGTGGATGGGCGCCTTTATTTGATCGGCGGCGACGATACCGGTGGCTTGTCCACGGCGAACGTCTATCAGTACGATCCCGCGTCGGACGCCTGGGCCGATCGCGCCGCGATGCCGACCGCTCGCTCATTTTGCGCGTCCGCCGTCTATAACGGGCGGATCTATGTTTTTTCCGGAACTCAAAACGGAACCATCCAGACCGTGAACGAGGTTTACGATCCGCGCGCCGACATCTGGAGCACCGCCTCCCCCGTTCCGAGTATCCGTAATTTCGTCGGCGCGACCCTGGTGAATGGAAAAATTTATGTGATTGGCGGTGCCAATTCCGTCAATACTCCTCTGGCAACTAACGAGGTATACGATCCCGCGACCGATTCCTGGTTGTCGCGTCAGCCGATGGACGTGCCCCGTGAGAGTCCGGTCGTTATAGCGATCGGCGGGCAAGTCTATGCAATCGGCGGAATCGACGGTACGACGTATTACGGAGTGAATGAAGTATACGATCCTACGACAAACGTCTGGACGACGCTTCAGCCGATGCCCACGGCCCGATTCGGAGCTACTGCCGTGGCTGTGAATGAAAAGATCTATGTCATGGGCGGTGCAACTGGCAGCGGCGTGACCGACGTCGTCGAAGAGTATGACCCGAGCACCGACAGTTGGCGGACCGTCGATCTCCTCGGAGTCGCCCGGCGCTATATCGCCTCCGCCGTTGTCGGTCGTACGATACACAGCATCGGTGGCGAGGCACCCGGGGCGGTCGATACCCACGAAGCGATCTCCATTCCGGCGTCCACCACCCGCGTGCCGCTGCCGGCGCCGCGCGCATCGCATACAACCGAGGCGATCGGCGGCAAGCTGTATCTGAACGGCGGTTACGCGCTGAATGCCGCGATCTATCAAACGGAAACCTACGAGTACGATCCGGTCGTGAACGTCTGGACCGCGAAGGCCTCTTCGGCCACCGGTCGCTACGAGGCCATGAGCGGGGTAGTCGATGACCGTATGTACGTGATCGGCGGCGGCGCCGGGCCGACGGGCGCCACGCCTCTGAATACAAACGAAGCCTACGACCCCGCCGGGAATACCTGGCAACTGCGCACGGCGATGCCGACGGAGCGCCGAGACGGGGCGGCGGCCAGCGACGGGACCCGCATCCACGTCGTGGGCGGCTTCAATACGGTAAACGTCAACGTACATGAAGTTTATGATCCGGGCACGGATAGCTGGAGCACGGCCGCGCCCATGCCGACGATTCGTCGCAGTCTGAGCGCCGTCTTTCTGGACGGGCTGTTGTACGTCATCGGCGGTTTTCTGAGCAGCTCCAATCTGACAGGCGTCAACGAAGTCTACAACCCCGGAACGGACAGCTGGTCGACTCTCGCGCCCATGTCCATCCCGCGCGATAAGACTGCGATTTTCGCGCGGGCCGGCCGGATCTACGTGGTCGGCGGCCGAACGAGCAGTCCCGGTCTCTCGGCTTCGACCATCGTCGAAGAATACAATCCGGCGACCGACAGCTGGCGCCGCATGCCCGATTTGCGGCTACTGTCTGGCTACAACGCCGCGGCGATCATCGACGACCGCGCCTATGTCGTAGGCGGTCGAGACGCCACCCAGGCTGTAAGCGATCATCAGCTGATCATCTTCGAGAACTGACAGAATCCCCGGGCCGGCAAGCGGGATGAGCCGGCCCGGCGTTAAGCGCCATAAAGCGAATATTAAGGAAATACTATGAAATCCGATATTTCACGCGATACATTTCAGTCTGCGAATAAATACAGCTCCGTGCGTATGCAACAGGGCCGGGTCCTGGTGGACGCGGACTGGAACGAGCAGGTCGATATTCGAGCCTACCAGGACCGGCTGGCCGCGGCCGACGGGGTCGGCGAAAGCGGAGCCCCGGCGCGCGACGCGGGCCTCGAACTGAGCGCGATCTCGGGGGGCAGCGATCTGAGCGCGGCGCCCGGTCGCTATTATATAGAAGGAATTCCGGTCGAGACCGCAGCGGCCGTCGCCTTTACGGCGCAGGCGGAGCTGCCCGGTTACGCCCTGCCGACGGAGGACGGGGTCTATCTCGCATACGCCGAAACGCGAGAAGCCCTGATTACCGCCCTCGAAGACCCGGAGTTACGCGACCCGGCGTTGAGCGGATACGATACTACGACTCGCTCGCGTAGCCTGCTGCAGCTGAAGCTCTTACGTGACGGCAACGTCGGCGATACTCCGGATTGCCTGGCGGAATCCCCGGCGTGGCTGGCCTTTCGCGATGGCGAAAGCGTCGAGCAGCGCGCGCGACTGAAGGCGCGGCTGCGACCGAACGAAACCACGGGCCAGGCCGGCGAATACTCCGGCGAACAAAACGCGCTCTATCGCGTGGAGATCCATCGCGGCGGCGCGGGCGGAGCGGCCACGTTTAAGTGGTCGCGGGCGAACGCGGCGGAAGTCCTGGAGTGGACCGCGCAAAACGGCGACCTGCTGAGCGTCCGCAGCGAAACGCCGCGTCGCGGTTATTTCGCGCCCGGCGACTGGCTGGAACTGCTCGACGAAAGCTTTGAATTGGTCGGCCGCTCGGGCGGGCTGGTTCAAATTCTTGCGGACGACGGCGATACGCTGCGCATCAAGGCCGACAGCTATATTCCCTTCGACGGCGGAGCGGCCGCGCTCGACATCAGCGAATTCAACGGCGGTCTGCGAAAAATCCGGCGCTGGAGCATGAGCGGCGAAACCGGCGAACTCACGGTGCCGGCGGATCCGACCGAATATATTGCGATCGAATACGGCCTGGAACTCGCTTTCACCAACGAAAACGCGAACGGCGGCTCCGGCGAATTTCGCACGGGCGACGCCTGGCTGATTCCAGCCCGCGCGATCACCCGCGATATCGAATGGCCCGTACAGAGCGGCTCCGGCGATAACGCCGAAAATGATTTCGCGCCGCCGATGTTTCCGCGTTTCGCCTTCGCGCGGCTTGCCTATGTCCAGCGCAGCGCGGGCGTCTGGTCCGTACTCGGCGACTGTCGCCGCATCTTTCCGACGCTCTCGGATGCGAATCTGGCATACCAGAGTGGCGACGGTCAGGAAGGTCTGCCAGGCGAATTCCTGGACGAAGCGTTAGTCGTGCGGGTCGCGTCCGCTTCCGTGCCGATCTGCGACGCGCGGGTTCGCTTTACGATCGTTGCCGGGGACGGAAGCGCGACTCTGGAAGACGTACTGGATGCTGCGAATACCGGCGCGAGCATCGATGTGCTTACCGACGCCGAAGGACTGGCCGGGGTTCGCTGGCTGATCGATCCGACGACCGCCCAACCGCGGCTCGAAGCGGCGCTGCTGGACGAAAGCGGAACGCCGACGCCGCTTTTGATTCGCTTTAACGCCGGCCTGAGCGTCGCCGCGCGCCTTCAGCATGCGCCCCAGGCTGTGCCCGATCCGAACGGCGCCGATCTCATGGCGGGCGTTTCGACGGTGCGCGAAGCGCTCGACCGCCTGGAAGCGATCAAGGCCGATCGCGCGGGAGATACGATCACCGGTTCGCTCGCGATCGACGAAGACCTGACCGTCGAGGGGCAGCTGACCGTGCAGGGCGACGTCATCGCGAAGGACCTCGCGCAAACTCCCGGCAATGTTGTCTTAGGTGACCAGGACGCCGATCGCATCACAGTGCATGGCCAGCTGAAGTCGGAACATATACTCGACGCAGTGGTCGTCGACGACGCCATGCAGATTCGCGAAGACCTGCTGGTCGACGGCGCGGTCGGTCCGCAGTCCGGAGTGGGTATCGGCGAACTGACGGGCGACTGGAAATTTCGCGTGCCGATCAACATCGCCAGCACCGCGTCCGGTGCGCCGTTCAGCGCGATTTCGCAGCAATTGTACGCGAGCGACGGAGCCACGGACGACCATTTTGGGTTGAGGGTCGCGGTGGATGGCGATTGGATGCTCGTCGGCGCACCCGGGGAAAGCGCCAATGCCGGCGCGGTATACTTTCATAAGATTATCGACGGGCGCTGGGTTGAAACGCAGAAGGCGGTCGCTTCCGACACGCTGGCCGGCCATCAGTTCGGTTATTCCGTGGCCATCGACGGCGATACCGCCGTGATCGGTTCGATTCCCGACGGAAGCACTGCGGGTTCCGGCCGCGCCTACGTCTTTATCAGAAACGGCGATACCTGGGTCGAGATCCAGCAGCTGTTCGGGGCCGGTGTTAGCTTTGGGTATTTCTTCGGCGTATCGGTGGCGATTGATGGGGACTACGCAATCGTGGGTGCAACTGGAGACGCGGGCACGGGAGCGGCGTATGTGTTTCGCCTCGCGGACGGCGCGTGGAATGAGCAGGTGCGTATCGTTCCGCCGGGCAGCTCTGGCGGCGATTTCGTCGGAACTTCGGTCGCAATCAGCGGCGACGTTGCGCTCATCGGCGCTCAACAGAGCGGTACGGCCCACGTATATCGTCGTAGCGGCGCCAACTGGAATTTCGAGCAGGCCCTCACCGCCAGCGGCGGCGAAGCGTATTTCGGAATCGTATCGGCGCTGGAAAACGATCGGATCGTAGTCGGCGCGCCGCAGGTCTACGATCTGAACATCGGAATCGGCGCGGCCTATGTTTTCGACTTTAATGGAACGACCTGGGTTGAAAGCGCGAAGCTGGTCGGACTGGATACGGTCGTCGGTGATCACTTCGGTTCGGCGGTCGCTCTCGAAGGCGACCGTATCATCGTCGGTGCGTTCTACGACTCGAACGATGACGGAAGCCGGGCCGGGGCCGCTTACGCCTTCTCAAAATCGGGCGCGAACTGGTCGCAGAGCGCGAAAATTTTGCCTCAGAACGAAGCCGGCGCGGATTCTGCGAGTTTCGGCGCATGGGCCGAGTTGAAAGACGGCGTAGCTTATATTGGCATGGCCGCCGCGCCCGCGGCTCAGGCTCGCTTTCGCGCGGGAAGTCTCGCGGTCGTTCCGGAAACGCCTGACGCCTTAATAGATTATCAGCAAGAGTTAACCCTCAATACTGCACAGCTCGTCGCCGGCGGTAAAATGAACGCCGACGGCTCCGACATCCTGTTCATGAACCAGGACGATCTGATTCCGCTGCCGTACTGGATCGAGTCGGGCATGAATACCGCTGCGACGAAGATCTGGGTGCGCCTGCCCCGGATTCCGGCCGGCGGATCCACGCGCATCTTTTTGCACTACGGCAACGAAAACGCGCAGCCGCGCTCTTCGACCGCCGAAACCTTTCTCGGCGAAATCGAAGCGCTGGGAGCGGCCTGGCAATTCGAAGACGGCAGCGGCGCGACTGTACGCGATCTTTCGGGTAACGGGAACGACGGCACGATTCAAGGGCCGGTGAGCTGGACAGACGGCCGCTTTGGCTCGGCGCTGGAATTTAACGGAACGAGCAACACAGTCGCGTTGCCGGCGGGAAACATCTATCCGGCGTCGGAAATCGGTTCCGTGTCGATGTGGTTTTACACGGACCGCGAATGGGCTTCCCTGGAGGTGCGCACGGCCTGGAGGTTTACGGCCGGCGCGCAGGCCTTATTGCTTTTCTGGGATCGTAGCGGCGCCCTTTCAATAAATATGAGCTTCCGGAATGGCCGTCACGTTTCCGTGCCGGTCGATTTACAGACGTTGGTCGGTCGCTGGAATCATCTGGTCTGCGTCTACGACGGCGGCGATAAGAACAGCGGGAACAGTTTTCGATACTATCTGAACGGCGTCGATATCGGCAACGGCACGATCGACAGCGGCGAAGTCGGCGACAATTTCGGTCAGAACGACAACGTGATCGGTTCGGACGCGCAGTCCGGTAGCAGCTTCCAGTTCTGGGAAGGCCGCCTGAACCACCTGCAAATTTTTAATCGCGTGTTGACGAACGTCGAAGTCGCGGCGCTCTACAACAACTACGGCTACGCGACGCTCGAATATCCTGGTCGCATTCTGTTGCGGACTTTCGCCGAAAACGCGCCGGTAGTTTCTCTCGAAAATGAATTACCGGCGCCCTTCGCGTTACCGGAGGGCTGGCAATACCGGCGAACGGTCACAATTAAGAACGATTTCGCCGAGACGCCCGGCGACGCGCGCCGGGTATTCGAAACGGGTTCCGCTTCGACATTGCTGGCGCCTGCGGGCGAACAACTACTGGTCGGCAGCTTTCTGGACGACGGTGGGGTCGGCGCGGTGTACGTTATGGAGCGCGACGCCGCCGGGATCTTTCGGCAAATTCAGAAGCTGGTTGGTTCAAATCTTTCGGCCGGCGACGGATTCGGAGGCAGCATCGATGTGCAGGGCGACGTGGCCGTCATCAGTGCGGGCGCGCACGACGCTGAGCGCGGTGCGATCTATGTATTCGAAAGAGCGAACGGCGTTTGGTACGAAAGTGCGCGCGTTGTCGGTCCGGTGCCCGGTGAGCGCATGTCGGAAACCGTAGCCATCGCCGGTGATTATATTTTCGGCGGAGGCAGCGGTTCGAGCACCGGTACCGTGCGCGCCTTTCGCAAGAACGCGTCCGGCGTCTGGACTGAAACCCAGACTCTGCCGATTTCCGACGCGGAGGCCGGCGACGGCGCGTGGCAGATTGCGGCGGCCGGGGACATAGCGCTGGTCAGTGCGATTACCAAGCGGGAAGGCGGCGCTGACAACGGCGGCGCGGCCTACGTCTTTCGATTGAACGCAACGGGGGATACCTGGCAGGAAGTCCAGAAGCTGGTGCCTGCCGATCGCTCGCCCGCCGATCGTTTCGGGATTTTTTCGTCAGTTTACGAGACCACGCTTTCTATCGGCGCGGACGACGATCCGAACGGTAACGGCGCCGTCTATATTTTTGAAGAACGGGACGGATCCTTCGTGGAAACCGCTAAGCTGACGGCCCCGGACGGCGCGTTGCGCGATCGCTTCGGCTTTCGTTCGCATCTCACCCGCGACGCGCTTATCACTGGCAGCCATTTCAAGCACGACGACGGTTACACGGACGTCGGCGCGGTGTATTTATATAATCGCAGCGGCTCCGGCTGGGGTCCGGCCATCGAAATCAAACCCGGGGAATTCGGCCGGAATAATCTCTATTTCGGTTACGACTCGGCGATCATGGGCGATTCGATTGTCGCCTCCACATTTCCCGGAACGGGCAACGGGGAAGTACTTCAATTCGAGCGCCAGCGCGCGCAAAGCATCGACGACGTGCAGCTGGAAATCGAACTCGATAGCTTCGGGCTGATCGCCGACCGCAAGCTTCGGGATCGCGGCGAAGATCTGATGATTACCGACGAAGACGGAATCACGCCGCTGCCGTTTTATATCGCGGGCGGATTGAATTCGCGTACGACGAAAATCTGGACGCGCGTGCCGGGTTTGCGCGCCGGCGAAAATCGCAATGTCTTTTTACACTACGGCAATCCCACGGCCGCTTCGCGCAGTTCAGCGAACGAAACCTTTGTGCGGGTGATCGACGGGGTCGCCGCCGCCTATACCCTCGACGAATCGGCCGGCACGCGGGTTTTCGACGCGTCCGGAAATCTAAACGACGGCATCGCGACGGGACCGGTGCGTTCGAAGGGGATTTTCGGCGGCGCCTTCGAATTTGACGGCGACAACGATTACGTTCAATTGCGCGACGATGCCACCGTGGATATCAAGGCGGATATCGCGCTCGCGTGCTGGTTTCGCTGCGACGGCCCGGGGACCGGAACCGGGGCGAATACAGAAGCAGATCTGATCGCGAAGCACCATACGCTCGGGGATCGCTCCTACGATATTGCGGTCATGCATCAGGCCGAACCCAGACTGCGTTTTGAACTGATTGATACTTCGGATGCCGTACATGCATTGTTTTCGAATCAAACGATCGAATACGGCCGCTGGTATCACGCGGTCGGAACCTACGAGAAACAAACGCGCGAATTGCGCCTGTACATCGACGGTGAGCTGGACACTTTGCAAGTGGAAGCGTCGGCTTTCGATCTGCTGCAGAGCTCGGTTCCGTTGAGCCTGGGCGCGTTCTGGGCGTCGACGACTCCGACCTATCGCCATTTTCTACTCGGCGCGCTCGAAGAGCCGCGGGTGTACGCGCGCTCGCTTTCGTCGGAAGAGGTCCGCGATCTCTATGAGAATCGCGGCGACGTTCGTCTGGCCGACGGCAGCCGCAGCGAGTTCGTGCGACGTCACCTGCCCGCGCCGCCGCTCGCATTGCCGGGGGCCAGTGAAGAAAAAATCGCGTACAACATCGCCGACGAATGGAGCTATCGCCAGGCGATTAATATCGATAACAGCGCGGCGGCTTCGACGAATTTTACGAAACTGACCGCGGCTGGCCTGGACGATCTGCACTATTTCGGCGGGCGCGTATTTATTTCAGATGACTTCGCCTTCGCGGGCGCCGTGGGCGACAATGATCTTGGTGTTGAAGCGGGCGCGGTCTACGTCTTCCGTCGTGTATCGACCGTCGACGGGCGGGACCGGTGGGTCTTTGACGCGAAGCTTACGGCCAGCGACGGCGGCACGAATAACGGTTTCAGCGACAATCTGGCTTTCGATGGAACATCATTGATCGCAACCGCCCAGAGTGCGGGGCGCGCTTATGTCTTCGTGCGCGACGGCGGCGTCTGGACCGAACAGGCGATCCTGACTCCTTCGGCTGCTGCCACTACATTCGGATATTCGGCCTGGATCGACGGCGATCTTGCGGTGGTCGCGGACCACAGCAGCAGCGTCGGCAGCACGGACGCCGGCGCCGCTTACGTCTTTCGCCGGAGCGGCGTGACCTGGAGCGAAGAGGCCATTCTCACGCATCCGAATCCGAGCCCGTCGATCTTTTTCGGGTCCGCGGTCTCGGTATCCGCGGACGATGGGCGCATCGCTGTGGGCTGCCGGGGCGATGGCGGCAGCTCCGTGAATCGCGGCGCGGTTTATCTGTTTGATTGGGACGGTTCGGCGTGGCAACGGGGCGCGGAGTTGGTCGCATCGGACGCGGCGAACGGCGATTTTCTCGGTGAATCGATGGGCATGTCCGGGAATACAATCGTCGCGGGCGCGTATCTGAAGAACAGTTCGACCGGAGCGGCGTACGTCTTCCGAAAGCAGGGCGACGGCTGGATTCAAGAGGCGAAGCTGACCGCCTCCGACGGAGCAGCGGGCGACGAGTATTCAGTCGAAATCGCCATCTCGGGAGATCGCATCATCGTCGGCGCCCGCCAGCCCTCAAGCGGTCCGGGAAAAGCTTATATCGTTCGCCGGACCCTCGACGGTCGCTGGATTGAAGAACGTATACTGGCGGGCGATAACGAAACGACCGGATTTCTATTCGGCACGAATGTATCGATCAGTCCGGGCTTCGCGCTGGTCGGTCATCGAGTGGATGGCGCGCAATTGCTGAGCCGCGGCGCCGCCTATCTCTTTGAGTTAGACAGCGGCGAAACCGAAGTCCAGCTGCCGTTAACGATCGACACGGCAGCGCTTGTAGCCGCCGCCCAGGTGCAGCAAGATTGCGGCGATCTGATGTTTACGGACACGGACGGCCGCAGTCCGCTTGCGCACTGGATTGAATCCGGCAAGAATACCGCCGATACGAAAATCTGGGTGAAGCTGCCTTATCTACCGTACGGCGAAACCAAAACGATCTACATGCACGCGGGGAATCCACGTGCACGTACGCGTTCATCGCTCGCCGATACTTTTGTACGCAGTATCGACGGTGTAATCGCCGCATACGATTTCGACGAAGACTCCGGCACGGCCATTCTCGATCGCTCCGGCAACGGCTTCGACGGCACGCTGCAGGCCGGCGCGAGTCGAGAACCGGGAAAATTCGGGTCGGCGATGGCGCTCAATGGTTCGGCGCAGTACGCTTCGTTGCCGGCGTTCCCCGGCATGACCGACGTCTATGACTTCACCGTATCGATCTGGGGGCGACTGGATACCGTTACGACGCTGACCGGCAGCGCCGGTCGCCACTATCTCTTCGACTTTCGCGGCGACGGCGCGGAGACGCCGGACTCGATCGGACTCTATCTTGAGCATGTGGGCGGCGGACAGCTGACTGTGGTTTCATCCCTGGTTTATGATGGGTCCGCCTTTTCGGCTTCGCAGAATTCCGTCGATATCCTTCCGCGTGTCTGGAATCATTATACGCTCCGTCGCCGCGGAGACCGCTTCACGATCTTCGTGAACGGAGTGGAGCTCGAGTACCTGCCGCCGGCTGTGCCCGGCATCGTGCCGGTACGTATCGAACCCACGAATTTCGCCTACGGAAAAAGGATCGGCAGTGCCGGCAATGATACCAGCCTGGACTGGCATGGCGCTCTCGACGCCCTGCGGATTTACGATCGCGCTTTAAGCGACGCCGAGATTCGCGATCAGTACCTGCATTTTAGCGATGTCGATCCGGAGCGTTCGACCGCGCGCGAAGTTGTGCGCAAATATCTGGCGAATCCGCCGACGATTCAAACCCAGAGCGACACGATTCGACGGATCGTTCCCGGCGACGCGGCCAGTCTCGACAGCTTCGCGCTGACGTATGGAGTCGGTGGAAGTACGATCGCGGTGGGCGCCCCGGACGATGATGACAACGGTTCGGCCAGCGGCGCCGTGTATTTCTATGAGCGCGAAGGTGATACATTTCGCCAGCTCCAGAAAATTACGCCGACTGAGATTAGCGCGAATGCGCGCTTCGGCGGCACCGCGGCCGTCGGCGGAAAACACTTTCAATACGCGTTCGTTGGCGCGCAGTCCAGTGGGACTTTCCCGGCGCCGGGCGTCATGTACGTTTACGAACGCGGTCGCGACGGCGTCTGGACGGAATTGCAGAAATTACAGGCGAGCAATACTACGAACTCGGACAGCTACGGCTCTGGAGTCGTAGCCCGCGGCGATTATCTCGTCGTGGGGGCGCCGAACCACGATCAGGCTGCAAGCGATGGCGGAGCGGTGTTCGTCTACCGCCGCGACGGAGCGCTGTTTTCCGAGCAGGCGGTGCTGATCGCTTCGGACGTAGAACCCACCGACGGTACCTTTGGCGCGACAATGGCGATGAATGATGCGGCGGATGTGCTGGTTGTCGGGGCGTTCTTAAAAAAAGAAGGCGGCGCGAATTCCGGCGGCGCGATTTACGTTTTCGTTCGCGACGGTGAGTTATGGACCGAACAGGCGAAGCTGATTTCGGATGATCGCGCGACTGGCGACAATTTCGGTCGCTTCCTGGCGATAAACAGCGCCGGCGATATGCTGGCGGTCGGCGCGAATAACGCGGGACCGGGCGGCGCGGTATATATCTTTCACTGCGGCGCGGACCAGCAGTGGCGCCAGATCCAGAAATTAACGGCGAACGACGCCGCGGCCGGAGATCGTTTCGGTCAGGCTGTGGCCATGTACGGCGGAACCCTGGCGGTCGGCGCGGGCGAAGACGATACCGGCCAGGGCACCGAATCCGGTTCGATGTATTTGTATCGTTTGCGCGAGGGTGAGTGGGTATTTGACCGCAAGTACGTGCCGGAAGAGGCCGCTACCAGCGCTCAGTATGCGACGATGCTCGCCATGGATGAGGAGTTTGTCTACGTCGGTAACGCGCCGAAGGCCGGCACAAGCGCGAACCTCGCGACCGGAGTCCTCTTCGCGATTCGCCACGGTTTCGAGGCGCGCGGATATTCGCAACCGCGCGGATATAGCTACGCGGAAACCATCGAGATCGAGGCGACGCTGGCCGCGCCGCTCACAGCCACCGATTACCAGACGCCCATTACAATCGACACCGCGACGCCGATCAGCCTGGGGCGCATGCAGCCGGACGGACGCGACATCGCCTTCTTCGCCGCGGACGGCGAGACCGAAGTCGATCACTGGATTGAAAGCGGAATTAATTCTCGCGAAACCAGAGTCTGGCTCAAGCTGCCGACGCTCGCGAACAATGTCGCGACGAAGCTCGTCCTGCGCTACGGCTTCCCCGACGGCGTATCGCGTTCGTCGGTCGCGAATACTTTCGTGCGCGAAGTAGGCGAAGTGCGCGCGGCGTATACGCCCGACGTTGACATCGGGACGTCGCTGGAAGATGTTTCGGGAAACGGAAACAGCGGTACTATCTTCGGGCCGACCTGGACTGCGGGCCCCGCGCCGCAGACGAGCGCGCTACTCTTCGACGGCGCCGACGACTATGTGCGAATTCCGCGGCAGCCGCCACTCGACATTACCGGCGATATTTCCATCAGCATCTGGTTTCGCTCCGACGGATTGGGCACGGGCGCTGAAGCCGCTTCGAATTCAATGCTCGTCGCACGCCAGCAGACCAGTGGCAACTCTTCGTATGCGCTCATACTCTACCATTCGACGCGGACACTTGAGCTACAATTAGAACAGGAGGGAACGGTCATAATTCACCGGGCCGCTTCGAATACGGTCATCAATTACGGACAGTGGTATCATTTTGTGGCGACCTACAATCAGGCTTCCGGTGAGGCGCTGATTTATCTGGACGGCCAGCTCGATGCGACGCATAACTTCGGTTCCATTACAATCGCCACTCCGGATCTGTCGTTGCAGCTGGGCGCTTATGTGCAGACTCCCGACGAAAGCGTCTTGCGCGGTTTCTTCACCGGCGCGATCGGCACCGTCGGGATTTATGCAAAAACCTTGAGCGCCGCTGAAATCGCGGACCAGTACGCGAACGCTCTTTACTATTCGCCGGAACGTCCGTCGCGCGAACTCATTCGTAAGACGCTCAAAAATCCGGATGAAGACGCGTTGCTCTTTTTGAGTTTCAACGAAGGCCCGGGCGGAACAGTCACCGACCAGGCGGGCAGCGGGAATACCGCCGTCTTGAGCAACGCGGTCTGGGATTCTGGATCTAACGGCACTGCCCTCCGTTTTAACGGCATAAACGGCTACGCCCGCATTCCCGCCAGCTGGCCCGCCATCGGCGACGGCGATTTCACGATCTACGCCTGGATTAATATAAGTGCTCTTGCGGGCAACCATCGACTGATTTCGGCCGATCAGAGTGGGAATAATTTTCAATTCATCATCGGTGATGAAGGCGGAGGGCCCGTGGCGCTGGAGATGTATCTGGGGCAGTCGAATACGCTTAAATCGAATCTACTTGGATGGAATACCGGGCAATGGTACTTCGTTTGCGCGAAACGCGAAAACGGAACCCTGAGTTTCTATCGCGACGCCGAATTCATCGGCAGCGTGAATGGCCAGTACACCGTCGCGGCTTCGGCTTTCCTGGATATCGGCTTTCGTACTACCGACGGCCAGCATCCGTTCAACGGTATCATTGACGAATACCGACTGTACAGTCGCGCACTGAGCGATACTGAAATTCGCTTCGCCTTCGAAACCAGAAGCCTGCCGCTGAACGCCGCCATCCCGGTCGCGGTCGACGTTCCGGCAACAGATCTTGCAATCGGCGACGCCCTCGCGGTGCCCGCCGCCTGGAATTATCGCCAGACGATTACGCTCGATAATACAGCGGGCGGCGCGCTAAGCGATTATCAGCAACTGTTAACCGTAGACACGGCCACGCTTGTCCGCGAAGACAAACTGCGCGCGGACTGTCGCGATCTGCTCTTCGTAGACGAAGACGGCACAAGCGAACTGAATTACTGGCTGGAATCCGGCGCGAACTCAGAAGCGACACGCATCTGGGTGAAGCTACCGACGATTCCCGGCAGTACGACGCGTACGATTTACATGTACTACGGCAATCGGGCAACGCATGCGCGTTCGAGCGCGTCCGGCGTTTTCGTACGCGAAATTCCGGGACTTACTCTGGGACTGCAAATGGACGAAGGCGCCGGCGCGGTGCTCTTCGACGCTTCGGGCAACAAGGACAGCCTTACCCTGTTTAACGTTCCGCGAGTGGCGGGGCAATTCGGCAGCGCGATCAGCTTCGACGGCAATATCGGCTACGCGATCCGCAATCCCTGGGACCGCATTCCAGCCGAAGAGATTACCCTCGAATTCTGGATGCGCAGCGCGGACACCACGAAGCAGGGCGCGATCATCGGCTACAAACTCGACCCGAATCCGACCGGTATCGACGAGATGACTTTCGGAACGAATACCGGTCTACCAGGCGTTACCTTTCAGACGAACAACAATACGGCGGTCGGCAACGCCGTCGTCAGCGACGATCTCTGGCACCACGTCGTCGTCAGCTGGCGCGGCGCGGACGGACAGGTGATCTTTTATAAAGACGGTGTGGAAACAAGTCGCGGTACGATTTCCGTCGGATATGCATTGCCCCCGGGCGGCGCTCTCGTTCTCGGGCAGGAGCAGGATACTCCGGGCGGCGGATTCGTTGCTTCGCAAGCGTATCTGGGTCTGATGGAGGGGTTGCGGGTCTACGATCGGGTGCTGACCCCGGAAGAAGTCGCCGACGCGGCCGCGAATTACGCCTTCGCCACGCCGGAGTATCCCGGCCGAACGCTGGTGCGCGCTTTCGCGGCGAACGAACCGACGGTGTCGCAGAGCCTCGAGGAAGAAGTGCGTTTCAATTTGCCGGTCGGCCCGTATCGTCTGCCGATTGCTATCGATCGGGCGAACGAAACGGAAAGCTTAACTGATTATCAGGCGTTATTTACGGTCGATACCGCTTCGCTCATAGCCGCGAATAAAACGGCGCCGGATCTGAGCGATGTCTATTTTACGGCGGCCGATACGCAAACCCAGCTCCCGTTCTGGATTGAATCCGGAGTGAATACCGCGAATACCCGCATCTGGATCCGCGTTCCGCAGATTCCGGCCGGCGAGAGTACGACGATCTATATGTACTACGGCGACGCGGGAGCCGGCGGCGATAGTTCGGCGGAGGGGACCTTCGTCAACGTCGTAGACGGCGCGATCGTTTACTATTCGCTCGATGAAGGCGCGGGTTCGGGCGTGCGCAGTCTGGTAGGCCCCGATCAGCCGGCGACGGTCAGCGGCGCGGCTTGGTCGGCGGGTCGCTACGGAAATGCGCTGACATTTGACGGAGTGGATGACTATCTTCTGCAAGATGGGACTTTCGATTTCGGTCTGGATGAAATATCCTTCGAGTTCTGGGTGAGGCCGAACGGCGGCTCCACGAACGGGAATACACTGTTTAGTTATTCAACGGCGCTGTACGCAAATCATATTGTAGTCGCAAACCCCGCGAATATTAGATTTTCAGTCGCGAATGTGGGGCCGCTTTTTACCGGAATCAATATCGACGATTCTCAGTGGCACCACATCGTCGTGACCGTGCGGAATAGCGACGGTCAGTTTCTTTTTTACGTCGATTCTGAGCGGCGCTACGATATTAATTGGGGCACCGGGCCGGTATTTCAAAGCGGCGGCCGCCTCGCGTTCGGGGCGCAACAAACGTCGCCGGGCGGCGGTTTCATAAGCGGCCAGTACCTAAACGGTCAATTAGACGAGCTGCGAGTCTACGATCGCGTACTGCCGCCGAACGAGATTCGCGCGTTGATGACGAACCGTGTGACGCCGCCGATTCCCGGGGCGAATCAAATCCTGATGCGCCGCAGCGCCCAGATCGAACCCCTGCTCGCCCCCGGCGGCGAAGAAGCTTTTCCGTTTGTCGCGGAGCAGGACGGCTGGCCGTATCGCATTCCGGTCACGATCGATAACAGCACCGGAGCGAACGCGCTGAATGATTTCCAGGTGGCGATTACGCTGAACACTCTCGGTCCGATCAGCGAAGGCAAGATGCAGCTCGACGGCCGCGATCTATTGATCGCGGATGCGGACGCGATTACGCAGCTTCCGTTCTGGCTGGAAGGCCCGATGAACAGCGCTAATACGAAGCTGTGGGTGCGGGTGCCCTTTATCCCCGCGAACAGCCAGAAGACGATTTATATTTTCTACGGGAATTCCCAGGCGACCGCTCAATCCAATCGAGCGAGCGTTTTTATTCGCGAAGTGCCCGACGTGGTCGCGGCGTACGCGACGGACGATATCAACGGCGCGACGTTGCCCGATTTGTCCGGGAACGGTTACGACGGCGCTATTAATGGCGCGGCGACGACCGCCGGGCGACTGGGGACCGCGTTGAGTTTCGACGGCGTCGACGATTTCGTCAGCCTGCCTGGATTCCCTGGCGAGAGCGTCGTCGGCGATTTTACGATCCAGCTCTGGGCCCGGCAGACCGGCTTTGCCGCGAACGATCGCACCTATTTGCTGGACGCCCGGGGCGACGGCGGAGCGCCTGAGGGCAACGACTCCGTGTCGATGATTCTCGACGACGTGGGCGGGCAGGTGGAAGTCCATCATTTCATAGGCTGGCCTTCAGGCGGTTTTACTGAATACCAGAGCGCCATCGTTTCGCCCGTCGGCCAGTGGACTCTGCACACGATCGCGCGCGTCGGTTCGGAGCTGCGGGTATATGTGAACGGCGTACGCATCGCCGACGATATTCGCACGGACGGCTCGAACGGCCCGCCGAAAAACGATCCCCTGAGCTTCGCTTACGCAAAACGCCTGGGGGCCTGGACCAGCGGCGTCGGCGGCGACAATCAATTCTGGTTCGCCGGCGATATGGAAGCCGTAAGATTCTATGACCGCGCCTTAAGCGATGCCGAAATTCTGGATCTGCACCGAGAACGCGGCTATGTTACGACCCGGGCGCCCGGCGTGGAACTGGTGCGTAAATTCGAAAGCGTGGATCCGAACAGCATTCCGGGATTCGAAGAGAATATTCCATATCAGGAAAATTCGGCTCAGATTCGCCTGTCAATTGACGGCATCATCGAATCGCGCAGCGGCGGCTTTCGCTTCCCGGACGGCAGCGTGCAGCTCTCGGCGTCGTCGGGCGATGCGAATTTTCCGGCGTCCTACGGGATCCTGAGCGAATCGCCGTACGCCCCGGAGAATTTCGCGACCAATCGCGAAGCGTTCGAGACGGCGATTGACTTCGCGGATTGGAGTCCGCGGCCGGAGATGCCGTTTGCCGTGCACGCCCACAGTTCTGTTGGTCTACAGGGTAAATTGCATGTTCTGGGGGGCAGGACGGACCCCGGAACTCTGCGTGCGGACCACCTTGAGTATGATCCGGCGAGCAGAACCTGGGATGTTCGCGTGCCAATGATAACGGCGCGGCAGTACACACAGGCCATAACCGTGGGCAATCGAATCCATATTATGGGTGGGATGACTCATCCCACTAATATTATCTCGACGGACCTGCATGAATTTTTTGACTTAAGCACTGGAGTCTGGACCGCGGCTGCGCCTTTGCCGGAACCACTCTGGACCTTTATGCTCAGCCGGACGCCGGACGGAAACTTGCATGCAATCGGCGGGCGGTCCAATTCGACCACCTATCTCAACGTCCACTATGTCTACGATCCGACCGAAGACGCCTGGTTTTCGGCGGCACCGATGCCCACGGTGCGCGGAACAACCGACTCAGTCGTCGATGACAGGGGACACATTCATGTGATCGGTGGCTATAACGCTCAGGGGGCCGGCGGTATTATCGAGCGACGGGAACATGAAGTCTATGACCCCGGAACGGATCGCTGGCGAACTGCGCCGCCGCTTCCCGTTCGGCGCGAGCATCAGCGGATCTTTTTGTTGAACGGTCTGATCTACGTCTTTGCGGGCCTCTCGAGTTCGACGACCCCCGCGACCGTCGAGGTCTTTGATCTGAAGACGGAAACCTGGAGGACCGCGTCGGCGGGCGGCTTTGCCGGATATGAATTCGATACAGCGCTCGTAGGGGATACCCTGTATACTACGGGCGGTTATTCTTCTATCGGGGGAGCGAACGTCGCTTCGGTTCTGGCGAAATCCTTCGCATCGCCCATTCACATGCACCAGCGCGATCCCGTGCCGGCGATCGGCGGGGTGGTGACCATCGCCGCGATAACGTCGAATTCGGCAACGTTACGCTGGCAGCCGGCGACGGGCGCGAGCGGTCTCAACTATCGCGTGTATTATTCGCACGAAGCGAATATTCGCACGCCGCAGGAAATGGAGGCGAACGGGATTCCGGTCGGACCCGGCGTGCAGGATGTCGACGCGGCTCTCGTGCCGGGGCTTTCGACTGGCACGCACTATTTCAACGTGCTGGTCGAAGGCGAAGGCGCTTCGCGGGCTGCGTACAGTATGGCGGGGCCGGTTTATATCGACTGAGTCGGAGGCGAAATTAATTCGCAACTGCTGAAATCGCTGAAAGCGTAAGAAGCGTTGATCGCATATTAGTTTCTGTGATTGGCACGCAAAAAATTAAGTAGTGAATCTTAATTCCTGTTGCTTGATTGGTGAGGATTTGTAACGCTGACCTAACACAGATATGAACGTGAGATCTATGAATATGAGCCTGCGCGATATGCCTTCCGAATTTCTTTCCGATGCGAACAGTCGGGACAACTACGTGAACGCCCGGGAAACCGTCGCCGATCCGGCCGATTGGTTTCGCGCCGGTGTCGAGTGTTCGAATCGGGGCGAGCACCTCCAGGCGCTTGAATATTTTGAATCCGCGCTGCGCGCGAAAACAAATCCGACCGACGCCGAAAGCGCGGAAACGGCGGACCTGCCTTCGGAAGCGGTGCTCTGCAACGCTCGTGGTAACGTGCTCTTCCTGCTCGATCTAAATCAGGGCGCGCTCGATTCTTATAGCCGCGCGATTCGCCTGGATTCTGAATATGTTCTGCCGCATATGGGTCGCGGTCACATCTTTCGTTATATGGATATGCTGCCCGAAGCGCTCGAGGCCTACGAGGCGGCCATCGCCCTGGAACCAACGAACGCTCTCGCCCATTACGGCCGCGGTCACGTGCTGCGCGATCTGAAGCGGCTGCCGGCGGCTTTAGAAGCGTACGAAACGGCTTTTATGTTAAATCCCGACGCGCCGCCGACATACTACGGCAAAGCCACGCTCACGTTTTAACGCGGCGCCGTCGTCCTTTCGCGCGCCGCTACAGGCCGGGTTTCAAAATTCCGCCGCGACCATAAAGAATCAAAAACGAATTCCGACTATAAGCATGGAGGGTACCGTTCCATGCATTTCCGAAATTCCAGGCTGAACGAAGCTGGCCGCGTTCGCGTCGCGCCGCCGCTGAAAGCCAATTTGATCGCCGCGCTCTGCTTCGCGTTGTATTTGCCCGCGACCGCGCTTTTCGCCGACACCGTATTCGTATACGATCGCAGCGGTTCGATGGGCGACGCCATGGAGAGCGTGCGCAAGATCGACGTAGCGCGCTCGGCCCTTTCCGCGAGCTTCGCCTGGTTGCCGGCCGACCGCGGTCTCGGCTTTCTCGCTTTTCCTTCCGACGGCGATTGCGGAGTCGCCGACGAAATCCCCGTCGACCGGGCTCCCGACGCGAAATCGCAGTTACGACGCAGCGTACACGCCATCGAACCGAACGGCAGTACGCCCCTGGCGCTCGCCATTGACCGGGCGGGGCATCTCTTTCACGCCCCGGCGCCGAACGCGAAATCACCGCATCGCATCATCGTAATTACGGACGGGCTGGAAACCTGCGGCGGCGATCCTGCGGCGATTGCGGCGAAGTGGCGCGCGGCGGGCATGAACATCGTCGTGCATATCATCAGCTTCGCGGTCGACGCGCATATTCGCGAACAGCTGCAGCTCGTCGCGGCCGCGGGCGGCGGCGTTTATGTGGACGTGCGCAGCGGCGACGATTTGAGCTGGATCGTCGGCGGGCTGAGTCGAATGCAGAGCGGCGGCGCCTGCGAAGCGCTCCGGGCGGGATCGCTCGTGGACCCGGGGGACGGTCTGATTTACGATCGCGGCGCGGGGCGCGTATGGCAAAAATGCGCGCCGGGTCAGCGCTTTGAAATGTGCAATTGTCGCGGTCCGGTGAATCCCGGGGCCGCGGCCATGAACTGGCAATCCGCGGGTAATTATTGCGCCTCTCTGAAGACGGGCGGTCGCAGCTGGCGTCTGCCGACCATCGACGAGCTGCAGACCATCATCGATCGCAAAGCTCCCGGGCCGTTCCTGAATCAGGCGCTCTTTCGTTCGGGCGGGGACCACCGCTATTGGAGCGGAAGCGAATACGGCGCGGGTCGGCGTATGATTTACGATTTTCGTCTCGGCGAAGGCGATATGGTCGACGATACGCTCGGCCGGGTGCGCTGCGTGGCGCGCTAAAATTATCGCAGTGGATATTAGCGCCGTTTGAGAATCAACAGGGTGTCGAGCTGCTCGTCGTCGAGGGTGTGCAGACGGTTCAGGCGGTAGGAAAAATCGTGCACGGCGACCAGCTCCAGTTCGGGCACGCTTTTGATCAGGCGCGCGAGCTGGCGGTCGTCGTACGTGCGAAAACTCCAATTGGTTTCGTTCCGCAATAGCGCGCCGTCTTCGCGCACGGTCAGCCGCGATCGCACGCGCTCCGTGCGTTTGCGGCGGTCCGGCGGCCAGCCTTCGATTACGCAGGTGACGTGGGTGCCGTCGCGTTCGCCCGTCCAGCGTTCGCGACTGGTGCGCTGGTCTTCGTATTCGGAAAGATGAAGCCCCAGTACGTATACGCCGTCTGTTCTTAGAGCGCGCGCCACCGACTGCAAATGCGAACGGGCCGCGGCTTCGCTCGCCAGATACTTAAAGCTGCTGACCAGGCAGTGGGCCAGATCGAATTTCCCTGCGACCCGAAAGTCGGCCATGTCCGCCCTTTTCAGAGTGACCCGATTTTGCAGAACCTGTGCGGAAACCGCCGGTTTGCGGCGCGGCGGCTTGCGCAGTCGTCCCCGGGCGTAGTCGAGCATTGGCTGGCTCAGATCGACTCCGGTCACCTGCCAGCCCCGGGCCGCCATTTCCAGGACCAGCCTGCCGCTGCCGCAGGCCGGCTCCAGAACCCGACGTCCGCCGCGAGGGCTGCGGCGCGGCCCGTACAGCTCGCAGGCCGCCTCGAGAAAATCGGCTTCGATGCGGGTATCGGCATCGAAAATGATATCGTAATAGAGCGGGGTATCGTACCAATCGATTTCGGTGTATTGACGGGACACGCGGACACTGGAATGCAGCCGGTCAGGGCCGCATGCGTTTTTCGTGGCAGCGGGCGATGAGAGCTCTGGAACGAATTTTTGGGAATGCGGGCGATGCTGGAAAAAAGTGATTGCCCGATTTGGAATCAATATTATTTTAGAATCATTCTAAATGATTGCTGCCCGGCCTGATTCTTATGTCTGCACAACCCGGGTGGCGTTCATTCAGACCGGAATGAAATAATAAACATGGATTGGAGGACATCATGAAAATCGATATTGGAATTCCCGAAGCGGAGCGGCTGGCGGTCGCCGAAGGCCTGAAGAAACTTCTGGCGGATACCTATACGCTCTACCTCAAAACGCACGGCTATCACTGGAATGTAACCGGCCCGATGTTTCATACGCTGCACGAAATGTTCATGATTCAATACACTGAGCTCTGGAACGCGGTGGATCTGATCGCGGAGCGCATTCGTTCGGTGGGAGTGATGGCCCCGGCGGGGTACGACGATTTTTCGAAGTTAACGGAGGTCAAACCGGACTCCGGCGTGCCTTCCGCGACGGATATGCTGCGCAATCTGGTCACCGGGCACGAAACCGTTATCAAAACCAGTCGCAGTTTGCTGCCGATTGCGGAAAAGGCCGGCGACGAGGTGACGATGGATCTGGTCACACAGCGCCTGCAGATTCATGAGAAGACCGCCTGGATGTTGCGCTCGCTTCTGGATTGAGCGACACCGAGGGGCGGGCTGAGAATTCACAGCCCGCTCCGTTGTTTTCAACCTTGACAGAAAGCGGACTCGCGCAACGGTGGAACGGCTGCTTCGCGCAGTACTATGTTCGCTTCGTCCGACATTCGCTCTGTTGTTTCTCGAGCGCTTTCGCGCTGCGTTCGGTCGCGCCTGATCGCGTCTGATCGCGGTTACGGACGCCGCCGTATCGCCGGCGCGACGCTGGCGCTGCTGGGTTTCGTATCCCAGTATCCGATTCCGGTCATTCATCGCTGTCCGGTGATGAATCCCCACGGAATCGCTCTCTTCGGCGATAAGAGCGACGATTCCCACGATCATCACGAGCACGCTCCGCATAGTCGGGGCCAGCACAGCCACAATCATCATCACAGCGCGTCGCACGCCGCGCACTCGCATTCTCACGGCGACGGCCAGCACAGCGAGATCCATGCCGCCGTCGCGGCGATGCCGCCCTGCCACCGCGCGCTGGCGGCGTCCAGAGGGCCGTCCGCTCATTCGCATAAATCGCACTCCGAAGATGCCGGACACGGCGCAAAGACGCGGGCCGGCGACGAGGCCGGACACAGTCACGATTCTTGTCCCGTCTGCCAGGGGCACGCTCAGTTGCTCCAGGATTTACCGGCTCCGGCCCTGCCTTCCCTCGCCACATTATTTCAATTGGAGCTTCGCGTTCCCGATTTCGTGGAAGCCCCGCGAGCTTTCTTTCTCTCCATTCTGCCTCCGGCCCGCGCTCCGCCTCTCCGCGCCTGAGTTCCAACTATCCGCATCTAACGATGCGAACAGAACCTGATCCGGTACTTACGAATGCGTTTCGTATAATCCGGAGCCGGTCTGAAGATAGCGACGCGTAGTTTTGCGCGGGCCCTGCGATAGCTCCACTCTCGCCTCACGGTCACCAGGGTCGTGTGCCGCGAATCCGGAGAATCGCCCGGCGTAGCTCATAGCGCGCGCTTCGTCAGCCGGTGCGAAGGTTCCACAACGAGAGGATATTATGTTTTATGAATTATTTCGGCGCGTGAAATACGCGCTGACGATTGTGTTCGTCGCGGCGCTCGCGACGGGTTTTACGAACTGCGCTCAGCTCGGCCTCGAAGAAGAGGACGACGACGGCAATACGAGCCTGCTGCTGCTCAGCGCGGCGGCGATTCTGAATACTCCGGTGACTTTGAATTTCAACGTCGTCTCCGGAACCCAGAGCGTTCGCTGCGGTTCGAATTTCACCGTGGCGAAAGCGGTGAACGGATCCACGACGCGGACCTTCGATCCCCAGGATCTGCGTTTCTATATTTCGAATCTGCGATTGCTGGGCGCGGACGGGGTGAGCCAGTTTCCGGTGAATTTCGGTAACGACGGCGTCTGGCAGTACAACGGCGCGGCGCTGCTCGATTTCGAAGACGGCACGGGCAGCTGCGTCGGCTCAAGCGCTACGAATAGCAGCATCAGCGGCACTTCGACCGCGGGTGCGTACTCCGGCGTGGTCTTCGATCTCGGATTGCCCGATTCGTTGAACCAGCTCAGCAATTCGACGGCGCCTTCGCCGCTGAATCTGAACCAGATGTACTGGAGTTGGTCGATCGGATATAAATTCACGAAGGTCGAATTTCAGGATACCGGCTCGGGCCATCTCATGCGTTCGCACCTCGGCAGCCTGAACTGCGGCGGCGACATCAGTTCGAATACCTGCGCGAATCCCTTTCGTTCGGAGGTACGGGTGACGTCCACGTCGGGGTTTAACCCGGCGACGAACACCATCGCGCTCGATATCAATGAGCTGACGGACGGTTTCAATACGACGGCCGCCGCATTGAGCTGCATGCCGCTCAAGCCGCCGCCGGCCGGCGCGCCGAGCGCCTCGGAAGCGACGGAGTGTCCGAAGCTGCTCACGCAACTGGGACTCGACTCGAACGGCCTGGCTACGGGAACGCAGTCGGCCTTCGTGGTTCAGTAATTACGAGCGGGGCCGGTTCGCCGGCCCCGTTTCGTCGGCAGTCGGAGCTATGCGCCGACTCTTCTGGAAAACGGGAGATCTATTATGTTTATCAATCAAAGTCAATGCGCGCTCACCACTTCGATCCTGCGCGCGCTCGCGCTCTGCGTGCTCGTGCTGTCCACGCAAACGGCCTGCATCCAGCTGTTTAATATGTTGCAGGGGCAGGACGAAGAGGACGACAACTCTCTGCAGGTGCTTTCGCTGCTTGCGCTGGGGCTCAGCGGGGGGTGTCCGCCTTATAATTTTAATCTGCCGCCGAATTTTCCCGCGCCGGCCGTGCCTTCCGATAACTGTATGAGCGACGCGAAAGTCGATCTGGGCCGGCATCTGTTTTATGATAAACGCCTTTCGCAGGATGAAACGAAGAGCTGCGCAAGCTGTCACGTGCAGAGTCTGGCCTTCGCCGACGGCATTCAGCGCCCCCAGGGAATCACTTTCGAAACGCATCCGCGCAACGCGCAGCACCTCTCGAATGTGGGTTATCACGCGCGATTCAACTGGGCGAATTCGGTTGTGCGCACTCTGGAAACGCAAGCCCTCGGACCGCTGTTCGGAGAATCAACCGCCAGTACCATCGTCGAGCTGGGCCTTTCCGGCGACGCGTATCTCGAACGTTTTCGCAACGACGATCTGTATCAGGAAAAATTCACGGCGGCCTTCGGCGGCGGTTCGGATCAATTCAATGACGGCAATATTCGCAAGGCCCTGGCTTCGTTTCAACGGACGCTAATTTCGGGCAACAGCGACTACGATAAATTCTTAAACGGTCAGGGCAGTATTTCGCAGTCAGCCCTGCGCGGAGCCGTGTTTTTCAACAGTGAAGTCGCGGAGTGTTTTCACTGCCACGGCGGCTTCAATTTTACGGATACGACCGTACACAGCGGCACCGTCTTCGACGAAGTTTCGTTTCACAATAACGGTATCTATTCGCAGGCCGACTACGCGGGCAAGCCTTCGCGCGAGCGGGGTTTGGTCGACCTGACCGGCAATCCGAATCACGAGGGGCGCTTTCGCGCGCCTTCGCTGCGCAACGTCGGCGTAACTTTCCCGTACATGCACGACGGCAGCTTCGACTGCAATCCCCAGGACGGCGCGTTCTTGATCACCGCCGGCGGCGATTGCGGCGCGGATCCGGCAGCCGATATGCTCGGTCACATCATCGATCATTACGCTCAGGGCGCGACCCAGTATGCGAGCGGCGCCACGCGCACTGTGCATCCGCAGGTGGATCCGACTTTCATTCGAACGTTCACGCTCACCGCGCAGAATCGCGCGGACCTGATCGCTTTCTTACTCAGTCTCACGGATAACGAGTTTCTGAACAATCCGGCGCACAGCAACCCGCGACCGGGCGACGCGAGGTTCGGACCGTGATCGCGCACCTGATGGCGAAGATCAGGCGCAGTATCCTGGCCGCGGCCCTGGTATTGCTCTTCGCGCTGGCGTCGGGACCGGGCTGTACATTCGGCGATACTTCGAATTCGCTCGCTGACGATGAAAGCCTCGCGAATTTTTTATTCACCGTCATCGGAGTGAACGGAACGGGCAATCTGCGACTGCGCTTCGGCGACGGCGGCACTGACGGCATCAATCAATTCACGACCGCTGCGGGAACGGTCGTACTCGGCGGCGCGGTCTGGTTCGACATCGAAAAGATCGACGTCTATGCGGGCCAGCAGGCGGGCGCTTTTCCTCTGGCGCCGGTTTCATATTATCTGGATCGCGCGATTCATGCGATGCTTCCTGTGCAGCCGCTCGGGGCTCACGAAGAGAATATCACCCCCGCCGCCGGAGTGACGATCACCGAAGCCGGACAGGATCTTTTCGTGCAGCCTCTGGCGTCCGGGAACAGCGGCAATGGACAGGACAGTCTGGGACGCTTCTATTTTCAGGCGCCGGAAATTCAGGCTTCGCTTCCGCCCGGCGGCATCCAGCAGCTGGTACTGCACATTCGCCGTATGCAATTCGACGGCACCATCGGCGGGAGCGCATACTCCGTGCTTTACCAGGTCAATTCGGACTACGCGGTCGCGCCGCGCTGCGGCAATTCGATCATGACCAACGCGACGACCGGCATCGATCTGTTTTTCGATTACGCGCAGCTGTTTCGTAACGTCGCCGCCGCCAATAGTGCGGCCGTGAATGCGGCCTTCGCGGCGAATATCCCGGCCGGGGGCATCCTGAGCGAAAGCGAGTGTTTCTCATTATGAAGGCGTTCTTGACGAAAGTCTTTTTGGCGAAAGCGTTCGGGGCGAAAGCTTGCTTGGCGAAAGCTTTTATGGCCGGCTTTAGCACGGGCCTGGTGCTGTTTGCGAGCGCGCCGATCTTCGCGCACCATCCGCCGACGAATCCCGGGGGCCGGGTGCTCGGCGATTCGACCACCGTTCCGCGTGATCAACTGGTGCTCTCGCTCGATTATCTGAAAGGCGACCGCGAAAATCGCGATATCTGGACGGCGAACGTCGCCGGAGAGCTGGTATTTTTCGATGGGCGTCTCGGGCTCGGTTTGCAGGTTCCGTATCAATACTTCGAACAACGCGATCGCGATAACGCGGCGCGGTTTTCGCGTCCGCGCCTTGGCCTGCGTCTGACGCCCTGGCCGGAGATCGATCTCGGGTCCGGCGCTTCGCTGTACTTGATCGGCGACGTGGATCTGGGCTTCGCGACTGGATCGGATCGCGGTCGATTCGTGGACGAAAATTTCTACGACAGCAACGCCGGCGCGACCGTCGCGCTGGCGATCGATGATTGGATTTTTTCGCTGCGGGGAGGCGGGGTCTTTCCAGTAAGCCGTCTGCCGAAGCCGGAAATTCCGGACACCCCGGGCCTGACCCGGGCGCCCTGGGAACCCGTCGAGGAGACCAATACGCGCGATACGCATGAATTGAAAAAAGTCACGGAGTGGCGAGTGCGGGCGGGCTATCGACTCACGGAGTCTTTGCTTGGCTTCACCGGCTTTTTGTATCGCACGCCGTACGCGGGCATCATTAAAGAGCGCGCGACCGGCGATGACGTTCCGAAGATCTATCGTGAAGTCGAAGCGGGCCTCGTGTATCAACTGAGCGAAACGATCTCGATCACTGGCATCTATCGCAAGCCGCTCTTTCGCAAACAGGAAAACAGCGCGGTCGACGAGGTTTTCTTTTTATTTCAAGGACGCACGCCGCCGAATCCGACCCGGAATAAACTGTTCACCGAATCGTATACGGTAGCGGTCAGTTTTTTGTTTTAACAAGATGATGAAGATTGTACGTTCCCTGTCGTTGTTTGTACTCGTAATGATTGTTTCGTCGCACGAGCTGGCCGCGAATTCCGCGCCGGAACGTTTGCGGGATCCCGTGCGGGTCGCGACGTTTTACGCCGTCACCGCCCGCATCAACTGCCAGTGCAGTTGTCACGATCTGCTGGGCGAATGTCCGCATATCGACGAAGACTGTTTCGGCGTTCAAACCCGGCGCTTCGTTGAAACCCGAATTCTGGAAGGTATGGACGAAGAAGCGATCCTCGCGGGATTCGTTTCGGGCTTCGGCGAAAGGGTGCGGGAGGATCGTCAGCTGCGCTTCCTGGCGGCCCGGGGGCGGGAGGATCTGGTAAACGCTTATGTGCGCGGATTCGGGTCCGCGATCGTGCATACGCCGCCGTCGCCGCTCGCGCCGATTCTGATTGCGCTCGCGGTATTCGCGGTTTTTGCGCTGCTGGTCCTGATTATGTTACGTCGCAGTCGCCAGGCGTCGCCGGCGGCCGGCCGGCCGCCGGGAGAGCCGGGAGCCGACCTGGAGCTGAAAGTGCGCAGTTCCATCGACCGCCTGGAGCGTTAGCGATCGCTGTCGCTTGCGTCGCACGGGAACGCGAGCGAACGGCGCCCGCGAAAACAGCGCTCAGGGTTTTGCTACGTCGAAGGCCGGCTCCCAGGCGCTGTTGCGGTAGATCAGGCCTTTGCCGCCTTTGATCGGCAGCGCGACGAACTGGCCGGTCGCCTTGTTTTTTAAGATGATATAGCTCTTGCTGCGGCGATGTTCGGTGAATTATTCCAGCGCGCCATCCGCGGTTTTGCGTTCCCAGCCATCGCCGGTCTTTCGAAAATTTCCGGTCACGCGAATCGAGAATTTATAAGACTCGGCTTTGCCGGAGTCGTCTCCAGAATCCGTATCGCCTTTCGTTTCGTACTTGCGAATCGCCGCGAGAAACGAGCGCTCGTCCCGGCCGTACACCTCGGCGATGCGTTTCCCGCTTTTGCCGGCGATCAACATTGTCGGGTAGCCGTCGAAATTGAATTTGTTGCGATCGCTGTTGGAATCCAGGAGCTGCAAGGGTACGAATTTCTGATTCAAGCGGCGGGCTACCGCGTTTTTAGAGAAAACCCGCGCCTCTAAAACTTTGCAATAGCCGCACCAGTCCGGCGCGGTAATCACGACGAATATATTGCGGCCGGTGCTGCGCGCGCGGCTGACCGCCTGGTCGTAGCTCTGCACCCAGGCGACGCCGCCCCGCTGCTTCGGCGCCGCGGCCGTGCGGGCTTTCGCCTGATTCACGCGAACGCGTAGTTCTTTTTGCAGCGTGGCGGGGCGGTAACAAATATTTGTAGAACTGTTACACATCTGCGTTAAGATTTCGATTTTTACGCGATGCAGCTTCGGGCCCGGATCCCGCCCTTGAGTTTCATAGACTTTCAGTTTGTAGCTTCCAGCGCTTTTCGTTCCACGGCCGGCCAGGATGAAATCGTCTTTGTAGCGTTTGCCTTTCGGCGCCTGGTCGATAACGACCGCCCAGCCCGGGGTCGCGCTTTTGAATTCAGTGAGAATGTTCAGGCTGATATCATTGGCATGTTTAACGTAAATATGATTCTTCGCGGGTACGATCGCGTCCACCTGGAACGAGGCTTCGCCGCCGGAGCGGATCGTAAGCGGCGTCGCGGCCGGCGGAAATCGAAATTCGGGCGCTTTTTTTTTGCCGGCCTGCGCGATCAGGCCGCCGCTCGCCGTGAACAGCAGCAACATCGTGATAGCGCCGAGCGTCCGCGCGCATCGAACCGGACGCGACCCCGCGCCGCCTGGTTTCTCTGAGTACACTCTGGTATGAATTCCATTCATCGGATCTGGTTCTCCCGCCTGAAACATGGAAACGATTTGTGCGTTTCGTTGGAATAGACGAAAATTATGCGCCCGGAGTTCGGGGGATTGTCGCTTTTCGTGGTCCGCCTGCAGCGGACCTGCGCATTCGCTTCGGTATTTCTTCTCGGCCTTCGGTCCGGTGCCCGGACTCAGGGAGCCGAGTTGCGCATTGGAGCAAAGCTCCAATGCTTGTACTAGTGCGCCTCGTCCCAGTTGTTGCCGAAGCTGTAGTCCACATCCAGCGGTACCTTCAGCTGCATGGCGTTTTCCATACGGTCCCGGGCGATTTTCAGCACTTTGTCTTTTTCGGCGGGCACCACGTCGAAGAGCAGTTCGTCGTGCACCTGTAAGATCATTTTCGATTTAAGCTTCTGGTTCGCCAGATCGCTATGAATATCGAGCATCGCGAGTTTGATAATATCGGCGCTCGTTCCCTGAATCGGGGTGTTGATCGCCGTGCGTTCGGCGCCCTCGCGGCGAAAGCGATTCTGGGTGTTGATCTCCGGAATCTGACGGATGCGGCCGGTCAGCGTTTGTACATAACCTTTTTTTCCGGCGAAGGCGATGGTATCGTCCATGTACTTGCGCACGCCGGGATACTTCAAAAAGAAGCGCTCGATGTACAGCCGCGCCTCTTCGCGTGGAATTCCAAGGTTGCGCGATAGGCCGAATTCGGTTACGCCGTAGATGATCGAGAAATTTACGGCTTTGCCTTTTGAACGCATATCCGGGTCGACGTCCGCTTCACTGCCCAGAGCGAAGAGCGACGCGGCGGTGCGCGCGTGAATGTCGACGTCCTTATTCTGGAAGCTTTCGATTAGCGCCGCGTCGTTGGAATAATGCGCCATGATGCGCAGTTCGATCTGACTGTAGTCCAGGCTCAATAGCACATTGCCTTTACGCGGAATAAATCCACGCCGGATCATGCGGCCGGTTTCTTCGCGGATCGGAATATTCTGCAAATTCGGATCCATCGAGCTCAGGCGGCCCGTCGCGGCGATGGTCTGGTTAAAGCTCGTATGAATGCGGCCGGTCTTCGGATTCACCAGCGCCGGGAGCGCGTCGACGTACGTCGATTTGAGTTTGCTGTACTTACGTTGTTCGAGCAACTGATCCACGACGGGATGGCGGCCGCGCAGATCTTCGAGCACCGATTGATCGGTCGAATAACCCGTTTTGGTTTTTTTGCCTTTGGGCAGGTCCAGGTCTTCGAAGAGGACTTTCTGCAGCTCTTTGGTCGAGGCGATATTGAATTCGTAGCCGGCCGCCTTGTGAATCTGTTTCTCCAGCTTCTTCAGCTTTTTGGCGTATTCCGTCGAAAGCGATTGGAAATACTTCGTATCGATGGCGACGCCTTCCATCTCCATATCGGTCAGCACCGGAATCAGCGCGACTTCGATGTCTTTCTGCACACTTTCGAGCTTATGCAGCTTCAGGGCCGGCAGTAGCTTGTCGTGCAACTGATAAGTGATGTCCGCGTCTTCGCAGGCGTAGTCGCTGATCTCTTTCGGCGGAATTTCCGCCATGGTCTTTTTATTGCGACCGGAACCCACCACCTCTTCGTATTTGATCGTCTCGTAGCCCAGCAGGTCCAGAGCCATATCGTCCATATTGTGGCGCCGCACGTTGGGGTTGCACAGATAGCTGGCGATCATCGTGTCGAAATAGGGCGGGGGCAGAGTCACCCCCCAGTTACGCAGCACGATCATATCGTATTTGATATTCTGGCCGATGATTTGCAGCGCCTGATCTTCCAGGAATTCTTTGAGCAGCGGCCGGGCGGCCGCCGGGTCCAGTCCTTCGCCGGCGAAGAGCGAGTCTTCGACCGGGGGCAGGGGTATATAATAGGCTTTACCCGGTTTGGCGCACATAGAGATTCCGACCAGTCGCGCGCGCATGGGTTCCTGGTGATCGGTTTCGGTATCCACCGTCAGGATCTTCTTTTTGCCCATGGCCTTCGTCAGGGTTTTGAGCGTCGTTTCGAGCTTTTTGATGCTGTCCACGAATTCGTATTTGCCGCCGAAGCCTTTCTTTGATGCGCCTTCCGTCTCCGCTTCACCGCCCGGCGATTCATCGCCGCCGTCTTTCGCGTCGGCCGCATGTGATGCGCCTTCCGCCTGGCGGCGTTCCCGGGCGCGATTCAATTCCGCGTAGATGGCGTTATAACCTTCGTCGCGAAACATCTGCAGGACTTCCGTCGTGAGATAGTCGGGAGTCAGCAGGGTCGCGGGATCCATCTTCGCGACTTCGTCCATTTCGGTGCGAATGGTGGCCAGGTCTTTGGAAAGAAAGACCATGTCCTGAGATTCTTCGAGCTTCGCGCGCACGCCCTTCGGTTCGATCTTTGCGATGTTTTTATAGATGTTCTTCAGCGATTTGTATTCGTCTAAAAGCTTTGAAGCGCCCTTCGGTCCGATGCCGCGCGCGCCCGGAATATTATCCGACGAGTCGCCGATCAATCCCATATAGTCCGTGATCTGATCGACGCTGACGCCCAGTTCGTTTTGCACCCATTCCGGATCGATCTCCAGAAATTCGGTGACGCCTTTCGATCCCCGCAGCATCGTCACGTTTTTATTCAACAACTGGTAACAGTCTTTATCGCCGCTTAAGATTACGACGCGCTGTTTCTTGCCGAAGCGCGCGGCCAGGCTGCCCATCACGTCGTCGGCTTCGTAGTTCATTACCATCAGCGTGGGAAAACCAGCGCGCGTAACCAGTTCTTTAATTTCATCGATTTGCGGGCGGAGATCGTCCGGCGTGGGTTTACGATTCGCCTTGTACTCCGCGAAGAGTTCGCGCCGAAAGGAACCGCCGGGCGGATCCCACACCACCGCCGTATGCGCGGGCCGCAAATCCTGGAGGACTTTGAAAAACATGCGAAAGAAGCCGAAGACGGCATTGGTGGGCATACCGGTCACGGGATGGGTCAGGTTCTGGCCCTGGAGGCCGTAGTAGGCCCGATAGGCCATCGCGTGGGAATCGATGATCAGAAAATCGACGCCGGAAGCTTTGCCGCGACCCGCCGTCTTCGTGCCCTTTTGGGAAGCCGTCTTTTTCGCAGTCTTGCCGGCAGTCGGCTGCTCGGCCTGCTTCGAAGCCTTTTTGGCTGCCGGGCCGGCGGCCTTTTTCGCGGCTTTCTTCGAGGCTTTCTTAGAGGGCGCTTTCGCGGCTTTTTTCGCGATTTTAGCAGCCGCCTTTTTCGACCCGGCGGCGGGGCGAGCCGCGGTTTTGCTCTTTTTCCGGGGCTGCGTCGAAGTCTTTTTCTTAGCCTTCTTCGAGCTGGTCTGGGTCTTTTTCGTCTTCTTTCTGGCGGCCGGCATGGCCTTCCGATTTGTCGTGCGCCGCAGGACTGTCAATGATGAACCTTCTCTTGCTGCTTCCGACTCGTCGGAAGTTAACGAAAATTACACTGGAAACCAGGCCATTTTTATTGACAGTTTGCCTGAGGACAGATTCCTGTTGTCAGGTTTGAGAGGGAGTGGAATCTTGCTGAATACGAAAAAGGCCGGGGACAAACTCATTGTTTATCTGGAAGGTCGTCTCGACGTTTCGGTAGCCAATGAGGTCGAAGAAGAGCTCGGCAAACTGATTGATGACAGCAATCATCATATCGTCCTGAATATGGACGCTGTCGAGTACATGAGTTCGTCCGGATTCCGGGCCTGCATCGCCACTCTGCGGAAGCTCAATGCACGCGAAGGCACTCTGAAGCTGTGCGCGATCCGTCCTTCCGTTCGCCGCATCTTTGACGTGATCGAACTGACTTCACTGTTCGATATCTACGAAACCGAAGCCGAAGCCCTCGCGGCCTGAGCTCCAGGCCCCGTCGCTCCCGTCTGTTCGCGTGGCCGCTCCTTCCGACTCAGCGCATCAGGGCAATTCCGCGGCCTCGCTCTTAGATCGGATTGTCGCCCAAAAAGAGCGCGAAATCCAGTCGCTCCGCCCGTCGGAGCCCGCGAAACCAGCCGACCCCTTTCGATTCGAACGCGCCCTGAAGCGCCCCCCCGGCGAATCCTTGCGGGTCATCGCCGAATGCAAAAAAGCCAGTCCCAGTATGGGCTTGATCCGGGCCGACTATCGCCCGGCGGAGATCGCGCAGGCCTACCGGGACTGTGGAGCGAGCGCGCTGTCAGTGCTCACGGACCGCGAATTCTTTCAAGGCGAGCTGTCTCATCTCGGCCAGGCAGCCGCCGCCAGCGGTCTACCGGTGCTGCGTAAAGATTTTACCGTTTCTCCGCTGCAAATTCAGGAAGCCCGCGCGGCCGGCGCCGACGCAATTTTGTTGATTGTGCGCTTGCTTTCGCCGGCCCAGCTATCGGAGCTGCACGCCGCCGCCCGGGAGCTGGGCATGACGGCCCTCGTAGAGATTCACAGCGCGGCCGAAGCCCGGGCCGCCGTCGACTGCGGGGCGAGCCTCGTCGGCATCAACCATCGGGATCTCGATACCCTTGAGATGGATCTGAGCCTGACGGAACGCATCGCACCCGAGTTGCGGCAGGCGCTGCCCGATGCGGTTCTGCTGGCGGAGTCCGGCGTCGAAAACCGGGCCGGTCGGGAGCGGGTCGAGCCGCACGTGGACGGCATTCTAATCGGAACCGCTCTGATGCAAAGCGACGATATCCCACGGAAGTGGGCCGAAATCTTCGCCTGAGGCGCGCGCATTCTGAGGCTGTTGGAAAACAGGCCACCCCGGCTTTCAGCCTTAAAAAATCATAGCCGACAGGCGAGATTGATTCTCATATTCTCTTGAAGGGAGCCATGCCCTTCAAAAGATGGCTGCCTGTATGCTGATGGTTCGGGCTTGAACCGGCCGCCAGCCCAAGCGAAGAGGTGTCCGGAATGCAATGGACCGGTCTGGAATTCCAATCTCTCATCGATTCTCTGGCGATCCTCAGCCTGGTTGCCGGCGCCCTCTATTTTATCGCCCGACGCGGACTGCGCGCGATCCGGCCCGCCCGTTCGGGTAGCGCCGCTCTGGAGCTGGACCGCAGCGAGCAAAGCACCTGCAATTCCTGCAGCGTGGCGAAGGCCCACAAAACATGAACGTACCCTCAGCTTCTTCCTCCGCTTCGCGCGCGACCCTGGCGAGTCTCCGGCCGGGCGAAAGCGCGCGTATCGTCGCCGTCGACTATGCGAACAATCCGGCCCTGGTACGCCTGATGGAAATCGGTCTGATTCCCGGCGAACAGGTGCAGATGATCAAACAGGCGCCCCTGGGCGATCCGATCGAAATCCGGGTCATGAACTACGACCTGGTTCTGCGCCGGCGCGAAGCCTCCGCGATCCAGCTCGAAGCGCCGGAACACCAACGCTCTGAATGATCGCATCGCCCATTTTCACTGACGAAATCGGGACGAGTACTTGAAATCGAATCCGACCCCCGCACCCGAATTAACTATGCCTACATCCACCGTCTCACCGTCCTCCCGCAGCCCGCAGAGCGTGCGCAAGCGCCCCGTCATCGCGATCGCCGGTAATCCGAACACCGGGAAATCGACGATCTTCAACGCCCTGTGCGGAACGCGGCAGAAGGTCGCGAATTATCCAGGCGTGACCGTCGATAAGAAGATGGGCTTTCTCAAGCTGGCCGGCGCGTCCCATGCAAGCGTCGAGCTGGTCGACCTTCCGGGTCTCTACAGTCTGACCGCGGTATCGCCGGACGAAGAGGCCGCCGCCGACGTTTTAATGGGGCGCCTCGGCGAGGGGGGCAGCGAACGTCCGGACGTCATTCTGTGCATTCTGGATGCCACGAATCTCCAGAGAAATCTGTTTTTATTTTCACAGGTTCGCGAACTGGACCAGCCGGTGGTCGTCGCGCTGACCATGACTGATCTTCTGGAAAGCGCGCAGGTGCGACTCGATATCCCGGCGCTTGAGAAAAAACTGGGCGTGCCGGTTGTTCCGGTGGTCAGCCGCGATCGCGAAGATTTACGCAAGCTCCGGGAAGCGCTCCGGGCGGCGCTCGAATCCGCGAGCGGCGAAGCCTCGGATTCTGGAAAGCAAGCGGCGGTTCCCGGTCCCGATTTTCCGGCGGAGCTCGAGCGGCTCGTCGTAGATTTGCAAAGCGAATTATCGGAAACGCTGCCGCTCGGCGGCTTTGAAGCGCGACAGTTGCTGATCGGCGACAGTCATGCGCTCGTTCCGCGAATTAACGAGATTTCATCCGCCCGTGATACGTTGCAGCGGCTGCGCAAGGACGCGCACGCTCTTGCGCTGAATCCGGCCGGTATCGCCGTTGCGCGTTATCGCTGGGTCGACGGGATTCTCAAAGGCGTCGAGGAGCGCGCACAGAACGAACGCAAAAGTTTCAGCCAGAAGCTCGATGCGTTTTTAACGCACCGACTCTTTGGTTTCGCGGCTTTCGCCGGGATCATGTACACTGTCTTTCAGGCGATCTACAGCTGGGCCGGTCCGTTTATGGATTTCATCGACGAGGGCACGGGCCTGCTCGGCGAATTCGTCGGCGGCTTCCTGGTCGCCACGCCCATGTTGCAGTCGCTCGTTGTCGACGGCGTGATTACCGGGGTCGGCTCGGTCGTGATCTTTTTGCCGCAGATCATCATTTTGTTTTTATTCATCGCCTTTCTCGAAGACAGCGGCTATCTGGCGCGCGCCGCGTTTTTAATGGACCGCCTGCTGGGCTGGACGGGCCTCAACGGTCGCGCCTTTATTCCAATGCTTTCGAGTTTCGCCTGCGCGGTGCCCGGGGTTATGGCCGCGCGGGTCATGCCCGATCCCCGGGCCCGTTTGACGACGATTCTGATCGCGCCGTTGATGTCCTGCTCGGCGCGCTTGCCCGTATATCTCCTGATGATCGGCGCGTTCATCGAACCGCATTTCGGCGCGGGCTGGGCGTCGCTGACGCTCTTCGGCATGCATGGTCTGGGATTGGTCGTCGCCTTGCCGGTCGCCTGGATCTTAAACCGCGGATTCTTGAAGACCCCGTCGATTCCGTTCGTACTGGAATTGCCGGAGTATCGCTGGCCGGTGGCTTCGAACGTCGCCTTTCGCGCGTACGAAGCCTCGAAAAAATTCCTGGTGCGGGCCGGCACGGTGATCTTCGCCGCGTCGATCGTCATCTGGGCGATGAGCTATTTCCCGCGGCCGGATTCGATCGCCGCGAATATCGAAGCGCAGTACGCCGAACAACTCGGCGCCGTGCCTGAATCCACTTCAAGCGTCTCTGAACTTCCGGACGACGCGGCTGCAGCAGCGGAAGAGTTGCGCGCGCAAATCGATAACGAGATTTCCGGCGCCTACCTCGAACAGAGCTTTCTGGGACGCCTGGGCCACGCGGTGCAGCCGATCTTTGCGCCGCTCGGATTCGACTGGAAGATTTCGGTGGGCATTCTGGGAGCCTTTCCCGCCCGCGAGGTGATCATCGCGACTCTGGGCATCATTTATAACGTGGGTGCGGATGTGGACGAAGAGTCCGGATCTCTGCGCGACCGCATGGCGGCGGAAACTCACGACGACGGTAGCGCGGTCTATACGCCGCTGGTCGCCGTCACCCTGATGGTATTCTTCGCGCTCTGCAGTCAGTGTATGAGTACGCTCGCGACGGTCTGGCGGGAACTCAATAACTGGCGCTGGGCCGGGTTTATGTTCGTATACATGACGGCGCTCGCGTACGTCTTTGGCCTGGTGGTCTACCAGGCCGGCCGCGCTTTTGGTCTGGAATAGTACATCAAACCGCGTGCGTTCTGAGCTCTGGCTGCAGGCCCACGCCCGCGTCAAAACTTACGTGAAGCGAAAAGCGTTTATTCAATCTCTGGCCTTGCCGGCCCTGTGTCTGCTTGCGACTCCGTCCTGCCTCGCGATGGTCAGCCTGGTGGGCCCCGGCGATTTTCAAAATCAGACGCGGCCGCCCGCGCCCGACTATGCAACCGCCGCTCACTGGAGCGCGCGCCCGGATACAGTCGACGAAGCCGATCAGTTGCCTCCCGACGCAATTGACGGGCAGGAGCGCGCTCAAGCCGACGTCTTTTTCGTACATCCGACCACCCATTTCAGCAACGATCACTGGAACGCGAATCTCGCGGATGAAGATGTTAATCAGATCACCGACCTGGGTTCGATCAAACGACAGGCCACGGTCTTTAACTGTTGCGCCCGCATATACGCGCCGCGCTACCGTCAGGCTTCTATCTTTGCCTTTATCGACGATTCGCAGGACGCGCTCCAGGCGCTCGACCTGGCCTACGGAGACGTGCGTGCGGCTTTTGAATACTATCTGAAGTACGAGAATCGCGGGCGCCCTTTGATCGTCGCCGCGCACAGTCAGGGCACGCTGCACGCGACTCGTCTGATGAGAGAATTCCTGCCGAAAATTCGCGGGCGCCTGATCGCCGCTTATCTGATCGGCGGCGCGGTGTATCGAGACGAGTTTCCATCGAGTGCGGGGCGGGGCGCGGGGGACGTTTCGGCGGCGCAGGATTTCCGGGTGTGCGAACGCGCGAATCAAACGGGGTGTTTTGTGACGTACCGGGCCGTCGCTCGCGGCACGAGTTTGATCAATCTACCGCTGGATCGCGAAGGCGTCGCGGCGCATTGCGTGAATCCCCTGGACTGGAGCGCGAATTCGACTGCCATCGCGCCGGCCGCGCTCCACCGCGGCGCCGTCCCCCCGGATCTCAGCCGCGTGGATCCGGAACTCCACGACGCCAACTGCGATGACGCCGGCCTGTTGAATATCACTCCCCCCAGGGGTTCGCTGGATGAAATCTACGAAGCGGGCAATCGCGGCAACTATCATCGCCTCGACTACAACCTGTTCTATATGAATCTGCGTGCAAATATCCGCGAACGAATTGCCGCGTTTCATCGCTGAGAACTGCTGATTAGAGGCTTTCGTGCGCCGTCCGCGGATTCAGAATTACGAGCCGGCTGTTTTTGCCTGAAGCGCGCGGGAAGATCGGTGTGCTTATTTCGGACAGCACACCGATCCCTCGACGGGGATCATATCGCCGGTTTCATAACGGACCGGGCCCAGCGCCGGCTCGCCGTTCGGACAGCGATAGTCGGGGCGATGGATGCGGCCGTCGCCGGGATCGCCCATAATCGTTCCGCCGCGCGCTTCGCATTGATCCGGCGTCATGGGTCCGCTGTTTCCTGAGGAGCCGTTCTCCGGTCCAGCGCAGGAGACCAGGGCGACGGCCGCCATCAGACACGCGATTACAATCAGTCGGTATTTCATCCAGCTACTGCGCTCTGAACTCCGCGCCCGTCGCAATCAGAAAAAACCGGGACGGATAGGACCGGCGATTCCGCCGCGTCGTCGTGAGTTCACAGCGCCCTCCCGTGACCGGGGGGTGGCGCAGGCCCGTTCACCGCCGGAGCCCCTGGAAATATAGTTACGGGCGCCGGGCCGAAGCCAGGGGGGCAGGGCCCCCCATAAAAAACAGACCAGACTTTCGTCCGTTATTTCATGCCCAGCGTCTGCGCGAGATACACCTGTACGGGATCGTCGCGATCGACAGTGGTCAGCGGAGGATTGCGGGGCAGCGGGGCCGCGACCGTCGCGTCGACCGGTACGCCCGTTTTATACAGCGGTTTGTCGTCCGGGCCGAGGACCAGTCCGCCGGTCAGGGTAAGCTCCACTCCGCCGGCGATGGGAGTGACGCTCGAAACGAAGGCGCGGCCTTCGCCCGATTTGCCGACCAGGGTGACGTTCGGCGCGACCGCCAGCGCCGCCGCCAGAGTTTCGGCGAAGGGCGATGCGTTTTCGCCGAGCACCACGTAGATCTTGCCCTTAAAGATGGATTCGCTGTCCGCCACGAAGTCGACTGGTTCGCGATCCCGAAAGCGTACGCCGCCCAGGCGCGCCTGATTCACGAAGAGATTCGCCAGTCCGAAACAATTTTCGTAATCGCCGTGATGCAGACGCCGCAAATCCAGAATCAAAACTTCACGCTGTCCCAGGCGGGCGAGCAATCCGCGCACCTGGCCGACAGTATCCGCCAGCGTCGAACGCAGCATAATGTACTCGGCGCGATCGCCGTTTGAGAGGGCCCACTCGGCGTTGAGAATATTACGAAAACTGACTTCGCCGCGCTGTAGCGTGAAGCTCTCGCCCGATTCGTATCTCAGTACGACTTCGCTTTCGGCGGGGCCGCGTATGCGACCCACGACTTCTTCCAGATCCATGTCTTTCGTAGACTGGCCGTCGATCTCGCTTAAATAATTACCCGCTTCCATGCTGGCACGATAGGACGCGCTGCCCTCGAGCGTATCCATCGCCAGGAATCGACCGGGGCCGACCATGCGCAGAACCAGTCCGACTCCGGCGGTCCGCTCCGGATCGCGGCTCCACAGCAGACTTTCGGCGCGCGTAAAGGTATTGTAGCCGACCGGGAGGGCGTTTAGAAATGCGGAGAGGGCGGTGTAGATTTTGCGGCGCCGCTGCTCGGCGGGTTCCGCGTTCAGGGCGGCGCTCAGAGCTTCGCGCGTATTGCCGCCGCTCTCGTTGCCGAGGGCCTTCTGGGCCGCGCCGTACAGCACCGCCAGATTCCAGCCTTCGCCTTCCGGAAAATAATAATCCGCCGCCAGGACGCTTTCCACGCTTTCGAAGAGCGCGGCCGGCTCGATCGGGGGCGCTTCTTTTTTCGAACACGATGCGACCAGGCCGAGCATGAATACCAGGATGGCCAGCCCGCGCGGGGCAAGCAGACCCGCCGTAGCGCTTCCGGAAGCGTTCCTGCGCTCGGACCTGGCGCCCGACGATGGCTTCGGGAATTTCAGGAAAGATGAATCATTTGCAGTGCGCGCCGTAGTATGCATGGTATTGGGCGAGCATGCAGGGGAGGCCGGCCAGTTTGCAAGTAGAATTGCAGTCCGCCCGGCGCCCCGCTCGGGCAGCCGGGGTTTATAATCTGCCGACGGCGCCGCCGCAGGTGTCTTCACACACATACAAAGCGCTCTGGCAGCTCAAGAAGAGCAGGCTGAAAAAGTCGGAGGGTTCGCCGCTGGCCGTGGTTTGAAACAACGCGCCGGTCAAAAGGCAGATCTGATTTTCATCTTCGCAATCGCGCTGGCAGGACGCGGCCACGAAAGTATTGCCGCAGTACAGCGCGAGTGCGAGTAGAGCCGGCAGCAAAAACCGATACTGTCTCACGACGGAGCAACCCCCGTGGAATTCCGGGAAGTGTTTTGAGTCTGCTGTTCTCGACGCGCGGCGACGAAACGCAACCACCATTCGGGATTCGCCGCCCGCTGGCGCAGATAGGCGTCCATCAGCACCAGGTTCACGACCGACTCGACGATCGGTACGGCCCGGGGCAGCACGCAGGGATCGTGGCGACCGCCGGGACGCAGTTGCTCGGGCTGGCCGGCCTCGTTGATGGTTTCCTGAAATTGCTGAATCGTCGCGACCGGTTTGAAGGCCAGTCGCATGGTAATCGGCATGCCGTTGGTAATGCCGCCCTGAATGCCGCCGGAGCGATTCGTCCGGGTCTGCAGCACAGGGACGTCCATGAATTCGACCGGACCGTCTAACGCCTGCTTTCCGCTGCTTCCATTGGCAGCATCCGCCTTCGCCGGGGCGGCGTTTGCATCGCCCTCCGGATTAATGAAAATGTCGTTGTGTTCGGATCCGCGGACGCGCGTGCCCGCGAAGCCGCTGCCGGATTCGAAACCCTTGCAGGCCGAAATGCTCAGACAGGCCTTCGCGAGATCCGCCTCGAGTTTATCGAATACCGGATCGCCGAGACCGGGGGGCACGTTGTTTACGACCACACCGATGGTTCCGCCGAGTGAATCGCCGGCTTTACGCGCGCCTTCGATCGCAGTGATCATTCGATCGCTGCTCCCGCTATGCGGACAGCGTACCAGTGAAGCGTCCACGCTGTCGCGATCGGTCGGCGGTTGCTCCAGCAGGCCCGCGTCTATATCGGCGACCGAATCGACCCAGGCGATGGTTTCAATGCCCAGATCGTGTTTTAAGATCTGTCCGGCGAGCGCTCCCGCCGCGACCCGACCGATGGTTTCGCGCACCGATGCACGTCCGCCGCCGTGGGGCGTGCGATAGCCGTACTTAATATGATAGGTGTAGTCCGCGTGCGACGGCCGGTAGATCTGCGCCCAGCCGGCGTAGTCCTTCGACTTGACGTTGGTATTCCGGACGAGAATGGCGATAGGCGTGCCCAGAGTGCGGCCCTCGAAGACGCCGCTCAGGACTTCGAGAGTGTCGTCTTCTTTACGCGGAGTCGTCAGGCGATTCTGGCCGGGCCGCCGCCGCGAGAGTTGCAGCTGGATGTCTTCGAGATCCAGCGGAAAGCCGGCCGGGCAGCCGTCGATCACGACGCCCACCCCCGGTCCGTGCGATTCGCCGAAAGTTGTGATGCTGAAGATTTGTCCGCTGATCGAAGACACAATTCATGCTGGGCCGGAGGGCGGCGGAGTCAAGCCGGAAGCGGGAGGGCGCAGGTTGTCGAATAAGTTGCAGGCCGCTGTGCACCGGCTTGCGGTCGATCAGCCTGCCCTGCGCCTGTTTTTCAACAGCCTCAGGGCTCTGCGGGCAGCGGGAGCGGGCAGTGGCGATTTCGGGAAGGGAGCCACCCCCGTCCTTCGTCTCCGTCCGATTTTTGACAGGTTTCAAATGCACAAAAATGGTTTTTTGTGTAAAAAGAGGTTTCTGAAATATGAGATTCGTGTGATCATGGTTCCTGACGTGAGAAACGCCGAAAACCGGCGGATGTCGTTGATTTCATGCGTACGGCTCTGTTGATCCTTTTCTTATCGGGAGCAAGCATTTCGGTTGGCTGTTCCTTCGCCCATCCGCTTGTCGGTGTCTTTCCCGAACGCAGCGAAGAGGACTCCGATTCGCTTGTATTCTTGCTGGCCGGCCTGGTCGGGGCCGCCGGGATCGGGGACGCGGGGTCGAGCGAGTGCGTGCCGGCCGGAACGATGGCGCTGGCCGTTCGAAATCGGATCAACGGTCGTCTGATCCTTTTTCGCTGCAATCGCGATGGGACCGGCTGCGTTACAATCGACGCGTCGGCCGTCGCCGGACAGGGGAACGATACGGGCCACGAACCGGACCTGGTCTTCGATCCCGTGAACAACCGTTTGCTGGTGACCGCGCGCAACAGTGCGGCCAACGATCGTCTCGGGCTCTTTCGCTGCAATCCCGACGGCACGGGCTGCATGTACGCGGATCTGACATCCGGAAACAGCTCGGGCCGCACCCCCTCTTCGGCGGTCGATCTGGTGAATCAGCGACTCGTTACGGCGACGCGGGATTCCACCGGCGGCGTGGATCGACTGGGAATTCATCGCTGCAATCTCGACGGCACCGGCTGCGTGACAATCGACGCTTCAGCCGTGACCGGCCAGCCAGACTTCACCGGTTTCAATCCGTCGTTGGTCCTGGACGGCGTCGATCAGCGGCTGTACGCGGCGGCCACAAATAACAGCGGCGCATTGAACACCGCAGGTTTCTATCGCTGCGATCTCAACGCAATGGGCTGTACGTATACGGATGTTGGTCTGGCAGCCGGTCTCGGCAGCGGCACCGGGTTCAATCCGACGGTGATTCACGATCAGACCTCGGGGCGAAATATTTTTATCGCGCAGAGCCAGAGGAGCAATAGCCTCGCAGGAGTGCGCTGCCAGGAAGACGGCACGGGCTGCGTTTTCGTGGACGTAAGCGCTGGTGAGTCGGCCTTTCTTGCGGATTCCATTCTGGGGCCGGACCGGCGGATTTACACGGTTGCGTCGAATCCGTTCGCGGGCAGTCGGGCGGCGCTGTGGCGCTGCGATATAGACGGCACGAACTGCATTCATGCCAATATCGGAGCGACCCTGGGAAGCAACACCGGCCAGGGACCGGTTGTTTCGGCGGACAGCAGCTGCGCCTATGCCGCGTCGATCAATGCCGGCGGCGGAAACGCGTTGCTGTACTATTATTGCCGGCAGGACGGCGCAAGCTGTCAGATCGTGGATCTGAGCGCGGCGACGGGCAGCGGTTTCGGCGTGAGCGAATTGAATCTACTGCTATTATAAGGCCTTCGATAATCCAGGAATCGCGCGCGACGGAGTCTTCGCCTTTGGGGCGATGCGGCCATCGACTCGACCGCGATCAGCGACCTGATCGAGATCAGGAAATTTACACAAAAAAGCCCTTTCGCTTTTGTTATAGTAGTGTTAGCGTTTCGCATCTCAGTCGCAATGCTTCACAGACTGGCGGGTTTTGACAGTGAACTATCCTTCGATCTTTGCGTGTGCGGCGGCTGTTCTCGGTCTGGTCGCCTGCTCGTATGGGCATCCCGTCGTCGGCATCTTTCCGGAAGACCCGGAAGACGACGGTCAGAACCTCTCGCTGCTTCTGGCCGGTCTCGGCGTCGCGTTGAATCTGAGCGCCGCGAGTACCGGCTGCACGCCAGCCGGCCAGGTGATGATCGCGGCTACCAATACGACGAATGGCCGGCTCATGCTGTTTCGCTGCAATCGCGACGGTTCGGGCTGTGTGCATATCGACGCGTCAACGGCGGCCGGGCAGGGTGACGACTCCGGAATCGAGGCGAGTATGGTATTCGATCCGGTGAACAATCGTTTGCTGGTGGCCGTAGCAGACGGCTCTGTAGGCCCCCGGCTGGGCCTCTATCGCTGTAACGCGGACGGCACGGGCTGCGTCTTTCTGGTACTGTCCGGCGGTGCGAATTCGGGGGTTACCCCGTCCGCCGGAGTGGATCTCGTGAATAACCGGCTGGTCGTCGCCACGCGGGATTCCACCAGCGGCACTCTGCGTCTGGGTTTGCATCGGTGCAATCTGGACGGCACCGGCTGTGTTCGAACCGACGTATCCGCAGCGACCGGCCAGGGAAATTTCACCGGTTTCACTCCGTCGCTCGTCGTGGATAATATCGATCAGCTCCTGTACACGGCAACGTTCAACAACGGCGCCTCGAACACCGTGGGTTTCTTTCGCTGCAATCTGAACGCGGGCGGATGTACTTTTACGAACGCCAGTACAGCCGCCGGGTTGGGCGCCAATACGGGAGTGCAGCCCACTTTAATTCACGATCAAGTCGGCGGTCGTAATCTGTTTATTTCGCGGAATTCGACGCTGGGCGCGCTCAATGGCATTCGTTGCCAGGAGGACGGCACCGGCTGCGTCGCGGTCGACGTTACGGCTGGGACTTCCTCGTCCAATCCGCGTTCGTTTCTGGGGCCGGACAACCGGGTATATACGACTTCGAGAAATCTGGATACAGTCCAGCGCGCTTCTCTCTGGCGTTGCGAAATCGACGGAACGAATTGCCTGCACGCGAATCTCGGCGCAACGCTTGCCGATGACACGGGCCATGAGCCGGATGTCGTCGTGGATAACAGCTGCGCTTATGTTGCGTCCCGGAATGTCGCTGCGGGGGATTCTCTGTTGTACTATGTATGCGAACGCGACGGCAGCGCCTGTCAGATCGTCGACGTCACCGCGGCGACCGGTACGGCGTTCGGCGTCGTCGGTATCGATCTATTGTTACTCTAGGCGAAGGCGCGATGCTTCCCTGTGAAGCCCCACCCGCCCCCTCGTGGGTGGCATTTCATATTCTGGTGGAGGGCCGAAGTACCTGCGGCCGTCGCGGCGCGGACGAAGCCGGCGACCGTATCAGAAAAAATACGTTATTGCAAGCGGAAAATGTCACACCCGCGCGTACAATGATAATGGGGAGGAAGACCCGCGCGTCGTCAGGGCGCCGCTTCTTCGCCGGTTCCGTCTTCGACCGGAGCGATTTCGCCGTCAGCCGGACCGGGGTCGACCGGTTCTTCGCCGAGATCTGTGCGGGGCAATCGTCGCGCTTCTTCGTCCATCATCAGCGTGCCGAGTAGCGCGGCGCGATCGCGGGGCAAGAGGGTCATCAAAAACGGCACGATCGACTGTTGTCCGGCCTGGACCGCGTTGTCTTCCATTTGCAACAGGACGTCGACGAGATCGGTATTCGAAAAACCGGCCATGATCGCCACGGCGTCCTGCGGCGGCATATTGGTCATGCGCGTGGCCATATTGCGGATCATCTCTTCGCGCTGGAAACGCGCCGCCTGATTTTCGGCGATCTGCTCTTTTTCTTCGGTGACCCCGCGTTCGCGGGCGGCGAGCTCTTCTTCTTTCGCTTTAATCGCCGCGAGAGTCTCCTCAAGTTTCAGGCGTTCTTCTTCGAGTTTGATGCGTTCTTCTTCGATGCGAATCTCTTCTTTTTCCAGCCGCTCCCACTCGAGCAGGCCGGGCTCGTCCGCGTCTTCGGCGACCAGCGGGGATTCTTCTTCGAGAAAGGGAATGTACTCTTCCATATTGATCACGCCCCAGGTGTCCAGCAGATAGGCCAGCACTCCCAGCGCGAAGAATATCACGAAGGTTAAGTATACGATCTTTACTTTATCTGAAAAATTGCCCATGCTATTATCGTTCCGGCTCTGGTTGATTTCGCGTTTCGCGCGGCCTTCGCGCCGCGCATATTATCCGGGATCAGACCTGACTGTCGAAGCGCGGTCGGGCCGGCTGTGAAGTCTCCGGAGAATGGACCTGCCACTTTTCGGTGATGCTCTCCAGATTCTGAATGCGGCGATTCAGATCGTTCAGACTGGCGTCGATATCGCGCAAGCCCTGGCGAGTGCGGCCGATTTCATTTTGTTTCGTCTGCCATTCCGGCGCCGCGAACGGCCGCCATGTAGACAGGGTCGCGCCGCGGTCGGCGGGCTGACCCAGCCAGCGTTCAAGAAAATTCGCGCCGGCTACTTCGGCGTTATTTTCCGAACCCGGGCGGCGGTTCTCCCAGGCCCATTCGTTTGAAGTATTCGGCGACGTGGTCTCGTTCGGCTTCGGGGACTTCGGATTCTGTAGTTCCGTCGACGTCGACGTGATCTTCGCGTTCTCGTTCGGGTTTCCGTGTTGGGTCAGGCGGTTGGCCCAGCCCCGCAGCCGGTCCCGTAGCGATAGGGACGAGTGGTCCGGTGTCATATGCTGCTCCTGCGATCATTCCTCCAACACTTTGTTTTGACCTGCGGTTCGCTTCTTCGAGCTCCTGGCGTTCGTGTTTGCGCAGTTGCCCGTTGTATTTTTCGAGTTCGCGTTCTTTTAGTATTTCGACGACCCGGCGCGCCCGCCGGGCTTCCATGACTTTCGCCATTTCACGTTCCATTTCAGGGCGAATCTCTTCCAGCTTCTCGGCGGCGCCCGCGGCTTCCGCGTTCAGTCGATCCAGGTAGCGGTCGTAAATTTGCCATAGAGTCAAATCGAAGCTGTCTTTGTATTCTCCGTCGAAACGGTCCATTTCTTCCTGCAGCAGGCGAAAGGCCTGCTTGCGTACGTTTTCCTGTTCGTTGACCCGCAACATGACCTTCGCCAGATCTCCCAGAGCGCGTTCTTCGTCTATGCGGCGCATCCGTAACAATGCTTCGAGCTTGAAACGGAATTTTTTCAATAGAATTCCTCTTCCTCGCCGCCGCCGATCAACTCGCCGAGCCGGCGGATCGTATCGGGCATGCGCGTTCCGTCCCCGATGTCCTGGCGCAGCAGTTGATTGATCGCGCTCATTTTATCCAGGGCTTCGTCGACTTCGGCGTTGCTGCCCCGGGCGTACGCGCCGAGATTGATCAGTTCTTCGTTTTCGCGATACGAAGCGAGCATGGCGCGCAGGCGCGTCGCGTCCTGGCGATGTTCGGGCGCCACGACTTTATCCATCACCCGTGAAATCGATTCGGTGACTTCGATCGACGGATAGTGTCCGCGCTGCGCGAGTCGTCGGGACAGTACCACGTGACCGTCGAGTACGCCGCGGGCATTGTCCGCCACGGGATCGTTCAAATCGTCGGCTTCGACGAGCACCGTATAGAATCCGGTGATGCTGCCTTTGTCAGTCGAGCCCGCGCGTTCGACCAGGCGCGAGAGGCGATACCAGACGCCGGGCGGATAGCCGCCCACGCCGATCTGATCGCCGGCGGCCAGGCCGATTTCGCGCAGAGCCATACAATAACGCGTAAGGCTGTCCATATATAAATTCACGTGCAGGCCCTGCTCGCGAAAGTACTCGGCGACCGATGTCGCGAAACCGGCCGCGTATACTTTTTCCATGGCGCTGCGATCCGAGGTCGCCGCGAAGACCACTGATTTGCGCAGGCCTTCCGCGCCGAGATCGTCTTCTAAGAACTCGCGCACTTCGCGCCCGCGTTCGCCCACCAGACAGATCACGTTCACGTCGGCCAGGGTATAGCGGGCGATCATGCCCAGCAGGGTCGACTTACCGACGCCGGTGCCGGCGAACAGGCCGATACGCTGACCGGCGCCTACGGTTAAGAGGCCGTCGAGCGCGCGAACCCCGGTTTCGACCGGAGTGCGAATCGGCTGTCGTACGGTCGGGGACGGCGGGTCCGCGTCCAGCGAACGGTTGTCGATCGATACGAGCGGCGGTCGGTTGTCCAGCGGGCGGCCCAGGCCGTCCAGTACCCGGCCGAGTAGGTCGTGCGATACCGGCATTGACAGCTGCTGTCCGGTGCCGAGCACCTGGGCGTCGGGGTAGACGCCCGCGGTCGGACCCAGCGGGGTCAGCACCAGGTGGTGGTTTTGAAAGCCGATTACTTCGCAGTTGAGATAGTCGCCGCTGCGACCGAGCTGCACCCGACACAAATCGCCGACGCTGACTTCGGGCGGGCCTTCGGAAATAATCGACATGCCCGTTATCTGTACGACGCGGCCCATCGGGCGCAGCGGATCCATGCCCGAAAGCAGGTTCTGGTACTTTTGCAGTACGTTGGGTCGTTTTAGTTTTTCGGCCATATGTGTCCTGGCGTCGGGCCGGGAATCCTGCTCACGCGTCTCCGAACGGATCTCGAATTATGTCCCGTAATGCCGCGGGCCCGGGGAATGTACAAGCTCTTTTCCCGACCCTGGTTCGCTTTTCCGCAATTTAATCCAGGCAGCCATACGATTTGCCGCAAAAGTACTATACATGCGATCCTGATTCATGGACTGGTTAGACACCCCTCGTTCGTATGAGTGAATCTCCACTCGAATTTTCCGGCATGATCGCATCCGAAGGTAAGGCCCTCGGCCGCGCCCGGGTGCTCGAAAGCGTCGCCGGCTCTGTTCCCCATCGCAGTTTGATGCCGCAGGAAGTCGGTCCCGAGCTGGCCCGTTTCCGCGACGCGGTCGAAGCGAGCCGAACGCAAATGAAAGAGCTGATCGGCGCGGGTCGGCTCGGCCACGAACTCGCCGCGATCTTCGAAGCGCAGTTGTTATTACTCGAAGATCCCATGTTAATAGACGAAACCCGCGAGAAGATTCGTTCGCGAAAAATGAACGCGGAATGGGCTCTGGCCGAAGAAGTCGCGGTGCTCAAAGAATTCCTGTCGAAAGCGCGCAACAGCGTTTTTCAGGAGCGGGCCGCCGACCTGGAGGATATGAGCAATCGGATCCTCTCGAATTTGATGGGAGTTCCGGAAGGCGATGTTCGTATTCCGGGACTGCAGCAGCTTCCGCCGGACAGCATCGTCGTCGCGCATGATTTGAGTCCGTCGCTCATGCTGCATATTCGACAGAACTGCGTGGGCATCGCCACCGAAGCCGGCGGCGTCACGGGTCATATGGCGATCCTGGCGAAGAGCCGCGGCATTCCCGCGCTGGTTCACGTTCCCAATTTGATTCGCAGAGTGAAAGACGGCGACGCGCTGCTGCTGGAGGCCGTGCCGGATTCAAATGCGGCCGTCGTCAGAATGGACGGCGCCCGGGTCGACAGCGGAGCCCACGGCTCCGGACGGCTGGTGTGCCGTCCGGATTCGGGCGACGTCGAGGCCTATCACGTGTACGTCAGCGGTCTGCGCCGCCGCAGCATCGCCGGCGTGCGTTCGCCGGTGAGTGTGCCGGACGCGAGTGAAGCTCGCATCTGGCTGAATCTGGACGAGGCGCCTGATAAAGAAATCGCGGCGGGAGCGAGCGGCGTCGGACTCTTTCGCACCGAGTTTTTGTATTTGAAAGATCCGACTCTGCTGAACGATCCCGATCGCCAGTCGGCATTTTACGAGGATCTGTTTCGCGGGCCGCTCGCCGGGCGTCCGATTACTCTGCGCCTGTTGGACGCCGGAGACGACAAAGCCTATCCGCCTCAGGCCGCTGTACGCGATCGCGATTTACGCGGCGTTCGCTTTCTTTTGGCCAATCCCAATATTCTTGAGTCGCAGTTGCGCGCGATCCTGACCGGCATCGAACGGGCCGGGGCGGCCGACGGTCAGTGTCGATTGATGGTGCCCGTCGTGAGTCGTTTCGAAGAGATGGAAGCGATGCGCGAAACACTCGAACGCATCCGCGCTGTAGTCGAAGCGGAGTGCGGCGCGCGTTTGCCCGAGACTCCGCTCGGTATGATGCTGGAAACTCCGGCGGCGGCCTTAATGTGCGAAGTCTTCGCAAGCAACGCCGCGTTTTTTAGCATCGGTTCCAACGATCTTACGCGTCTGGCGATCGGCGTCGACCGCGACAATTCGTTGCCGTACGACGAACTCTTTTACCAGCCGGCCCTCTATCGCATGATCGCCCTGATCCTGGAACGCGCGACGGTCCCGCTTTCGATCTGCGGCGAGATCGCCGGGCGGCCGGACGTGCTGCCGATCCTCGTCGGCCTGGGCGTGCGCGAATTCAGCGTGGCTGCTTCGGCGGTGCTGAATTGTTATGAAGGCCTGGCCGACATGTCCGCGGCGGGTTTCGAACGCGCCGTCGAACAGGCGCGTCGCGTTTGCCAGGCCCACACCGCGGCCGACGTGCGCGCTTTGATTCAGACGGCGTCGCCGCGTTAGTGTCGGCGACGTGGTCTGTGTGCGCTTCCGGTCGGCGGACATCGGGCAGGAAAGCCCCGTGCAGCTCAAAGATATGTGCGATTCTCAGAACTGCGTAATTTACTACTATTAGCTGTAAGTACGCAAACCGTCAGGAAATTTGCATCCGGGGCTTGCTGGAAGATTCGGCATCGCAGAATGTGGCCTTCGATTCGCATGGTGCCTCTTGCCCGACAGGAACATCGCATCGCCCATATGCTGGTGAGCGGACTGAGTCAGCCCGAAATCGCGGCTGATCTTGGCATCGCCACGAACACCGTGAAGACGTATGTGGCGCGGATTCGCGCGAAGACCGGGTATCAGCGCGAAGCGGTGCAGCTGAGCTTCGAAGTCTTTCTGGATCGGCTACTTGCGCAGGCGCCGGTTCCGCGCTTCGAAACGGGATCGAGCTGCGCGGCGGGAGTGCTGGCTTTCGTTCGACATAGCCCCGAGCTGCGCGACGCGGCTCTGTTAATGCGGGCGGGATTTTCGGACTGGAGCTTCGAGCGGAGCTATCTGCAAGATGGCATGCGACGTACGGAATGGCGCAGTCGCGACGGCTTCCCCGCGGTCGTGCACGCCGGCCGTCGATTGGAGTATCGTTCCGAGTCGCTGGATCTACTCGAAGACGGCGCCGTTCCGTAATTGCGTTCGGATTCCGGTTTGCCGGCACGCGCCGTGCGGGGCAGAGTGGCAGGGCGATCGGCCATGCTGCTTTTTGAAACTTACGCCGAATCTTATTTTGAGCTGGAAGCGCGCCGGCGTACGCTGCGACGAGACGTGCGCGGGCTGTTGCGCGTCTTTCGCGAGTCCGATTGTCGCGTCATCCTGGATCTGGGCTGCGGCTCCGGCGAACATGCGGCCGTATTGCAACGCGCCGGTCTCCATGTCGTGGGGGTGGATCGTTCCGCGGCTATGATCCAGGTCGCACGCTCGCGATTTCCTGAACCCGTTTTTGCCAGAGCCGACCTTGCTGAATTGTCGGAGCTGCGATCCGCGCTGGCCGGTCAAACTGTGGATGGGGCCTATTGTCTCTTCGGTACTCTGAATTATCTGGACGAAAGCGAAAGGGTCCTTTCGGCTCTGCGCGCGCTGACCGCAGTGTTGCGCGAAGGCGGCGTACTGGTGCTGGAAGTCTGGAATCCGGAAGCGTATCGTCAGCTCTCCGCGCGCGGTCATTCGGCGCCGTCGACGTCGGGCGAGCGAATCGTAACGGGCGCCTTCGGCACTCTGCGCCGCCGCCGGTCCGCGCGATTCGATCCTGCGACCCCCGATTCCATCGTAATCCAGCACGATTATTTGGTCGGTGACCTTGAAACGGCCGACTGGCAGCGAGAAGAGCATCGCCTGCGGCTGTACTCCGGCCAGTATCTGGCGGAACTCGCGGAACGGGCCGGCCTGCGTCTACGCGCGACGCACGGGGACCTGAGCGGCAAGCCGGCGACCGCGTCGAGCGCGGGGCTGGTTTTGTTATTCGAGAAAGAGGCCGCGCATATCCGCCGGTAACTCCGATTCGAAGCGCAGAGCTTTGCCGCTTTCTGGATGGCGAAATTCGAGCCGGGTGGCGTGTAACGCCGTACGATTGATTCGTAAACGCGCGCGGTCGGCTTCGTCTTCCAGATCCTGAATCATTCTTAGATACAGTCTTTCGTCGACGCCGTACAGACGGTCGCCGACCACCGGCCAGCCGAGTGAACAGAGAGTCGCGCGGATCTGATGCATGCGACCTGTAAACAACCGTGCTTCGACGAGCGCAATGCGTGCGTTATGCGGCGATTTCGTGAGCGCGCCCGGATCGCGGGGCTGTTCCGGTTCCTGTTCCTGGCTGGAGCCGCTCCTGGGCGGTGCTTCGCGGGAATCGAGCAGGCGAAACTGCGTTCGCGCGGACTGAATTGACGAAGCCTCGTCGTGATCGTTTTCGTTCCTCGAAGTCGGTGCGGGCGCGCTGGACGCGGGCTTTTCGCACGCGAAACTGCGCTTCTTTTTTACGGGTCCCGCGCCGGCCGCGAAAATCCAGCCGCGGGCGTCGAGAGTCTCCGGAAAGCTTTTCGTCGGACACTCCACGATGGTGTGATAGATCTTACGGACTTCGTCCGGCGAGCCGCTGCGCGCCTGGAAAGCGGCCTGCAGCTTGCGCGCCGCATTACTATCTTTTGCAATCACCATCAGACCGCTGGTTTCGCGGTCAAGGCGGTGCACCAGATTGACCGGAAAATCCGCGCCGCGTTCGGCCTTGATGAGCGCGTACAGGGTGTTTTCGTTGTACACGCCGCTTGGATGCACCGGCAGATCGCCGGGTTTATCCACGATATAGAGGGCATCGTCTTCGTAGACGATGCGATAGTCGCGGCTCACTTCCGGCTCCGGGCCCCGCTGAAAACGAAAGCGAATCGTATCACCGGTTGCGACTTTACGTGACGGCCGGGCGAGGGCGTCGTTTACGAGCACGTCCCCCGCGCGAATGCGATCCTGCCATTCGCCGCGATTGAAGCGCGGATAGCGGTCGGCGAGAATCCGATCGAGGCGCGCGCGGTCTTCGTGCGCTTCGCAGCGGAAATCGTTTTCGATCGTGCGTTGAGTGGAATCGGACATTCTATGAACGGAAAATCTTGCGCGTGCTTCGTTTTCCGGAGCGGGTGTCGCTAAGCGCCGGTAAATTTTTTATGTCGCGGATGATAGGAGCTATTTCTTTGCGTACTTTCTGCTCGCTTTTGTTGAGAGACTTGACACTGATCGCCCTCTATTTGTAATTCCCAAATCGTATGGATCAGGCTCAGCCGTCAGAACCCGAAACTATGGCCGCGCTCCGGGACGCCCTGCGTGCCACGCCCGATAACGTACCACTGCGACTCTATCTTGCGAATATATTGCGTAAGAACGGCAGCCGTCGCGACGCCGAATTGATCTATCGCGAAGGTTTGCGTCTGCATCCCGGGCACGAAAAACTCAAGCTCGGTCTGGCTCAATGCTTTTATGAGGATAAACGCTACCGGGAAGCGCTCGTACTCGTCGAGGATTTGCCCGGCGCGGCCGGCGAAGCCACCGAGAGCCTGCTGGATTTACAAATTCGTCTGTTGGCCCTGACGGAACAGCGAGAACAGGCCCGTAACCTGTACGATCGCGCGCTGGCTCGCTATCCGTCGCTATCCGAAACCGATCTGCCGGAGTTTTTCGGCTGGCCCCTGCACAAGCTACCGGCCCCCGCTCCGCGCGCCCAGGATTTACTCTCGGCTTCCGGGCCCGTTATGGTACCCCGCAGTTACAGCGACGAGAGCCTGGACGTATATGAAGCGGATGTGGATCGCCCGCCGCTCAGCTTTCAGGATGTGGCCGGGCTCGAGGAGCTGAAAGAAGAGATCCGGATGAAGATCGTCTATCCCGGCCAGCACCCCCGCCTGTACGAGGCCTACGGTCGCAAACCGGGCGGTGCCATGTTATTATACGGTCCTCCTGGCTGCGGTAAGACGCACCTGGCCCGGGCGGCCGCCGGCGAATTGCAGGCTGCTTTTATTTCGATCGGCATCAACGATGTGCTGGATATGTGGCTGGGCCAGAGCGAAAAGAATCTACACGATCTTTTCGAACAGGCCCGCATCCATCGGCCCAGCGTGCTGTTTATAGACGAGGTCGATGCGCTGGGATCCAGCCGCCACGACCAGCGTCTGGCGGGCGGCCGGCAACTGATCAATCAATTCCTGTCGGAACTGGACGGGGTGGACGGCGATAACGAAGGCGTTCTGATTCTGGCGGCGACGAATGCGCCCTGGCATCTGGATGCGGCCTTTCGCCGCCCGGGGCGTTTCGATCGCATGCTCTTCGTCGCCCCGCCGGACGCCGCCGCCCGCCGCGAGACTTTCGAAATACTGCTGCGCGATAAGCCGCTCGCCGAAGAGACCCTGCATCTCGACCGCCTGGCGCAAAAGACGTCGGGTTTTTCGTCCGCCGATCTCAAAGCGGTGGTCGACCTGGCGGTTGAACGCAAGCTCAAGGCGGCCATCCGAAGCGGCGAAGCGGAGCCGATTACCGGGCGCGATCTCCTGCGGTCGATGCGCCTGGTGCGTCCGAGCATCGACGAGTGGTTCGCCACGGTACAGGAATCCGCGGGGCGCGCGAACCCCGGCGGCATGTACGATCCGGTGCTGCGCTATCTGCAGCGCGACTCATCGCGTTCCTGAACGTCGAAAGCGGGCTGTCATTTCTTCCGCGCTCGTTTTTCGAATAAAACACGGAACACTCCGCGTTCTGCACACTCTTCCTGAAGATAAATGGGCCGGGGCGGTGCGAAGCGATTTTGCGGTTTTCCTCCTCGAAGTTCAGGATTACGGGGAGGCTGGACGTGTACGAAAACGCCGGTTTTTTTGAAGCGGAGACGATCGTCTGGAAAGAGATCGTGAATCGCAAACCAGAATTCCAGGAGATGCTGCGGTTATTGCTGCATTTCGACGAGCGCAGCGGCCGCTATCGCGAATACAGCGAGCCGGAGCTGCACTTCATGCGCAAATCCGCGGCGGTCGCGGATCCAGGCGGCCTGCGGATCTACCTGAGAGATCTGGGCGGGCGGGCTTATTACGTCGTCCTGGAATTGCAATTGGGCGGCGGGCGTCTGGCCACGGCCTATGTGCATGAAGACGGAATCATCCTGGAGCGCGAAGAGCGGGCCGGCGAGCCGGAGCATGCCGTTCACACGGTGATCTGTCTGACGGATCTCTTCGAGGCCGGCCCGGCGATCGCGCGGGTGCTGCCGGAAGATCTGTACGAAATCGGTCCCGGCGCTCCGGGGGATACGGCTATCGAACTTATGCTCGACGATTCGCTATTTGTGGATTGAGTTCGGGAGATCGACGATTTGCGGACGGCTGAACAGGGAAATTGGAGCGGCAAAAAGCGCCGCGAATGGGGAGCGAAATCAGTCGCTCAAACGAAAAAAGCCGTCCGCATTGCTGCGAACGGCTTCGTCTCGGACTGAGTTTCTAAGAAGCGTGAAGAATCTTAGAGCGCCAGCTTGTAGCCGAACTTGAAGTTCGTGCCACCGAGGTTGATCGGGTAGGCCGCGATCGGAGCCAGGCCCTGCGTGCCACCCGCTGACTGGGTTACAACGCGACCCTGTGAACCGGCTTTAATGGTTTCCAGTTCGAAGAAGACCTTGTTGCCGCTTTCCAGTTTGGTTTCCAGACCGATGAGGAACTGATAACCGATCGAGCGAACGCGGAATTTTACCGCTTCTGCTACGACGGGAGTTTGAATGACCGCGCCGGTCGCTGAGTTCGTCGTGGTTTGGACGCCAATGTCCGTCGAGAGGAAAGTGCCCGGAATGTCACCGTTGTTCGTGCCGCCGAGATTCCAACCACCTTCTGAGTAGTTAAGGCCCGCGCCGCCGTAGACAGAGGTTGACTCGCCGATGCCCGCTTTCAGGCCGAAGTAGAGCGGAATATTCCAGGAATAGTAATCCCAGGTAATGTCGTACCACTTCGTTTGCAGAGGCGATCCTTTGAAGAGCCAGGATTCGCTCTTGCCACCAAGAATTTTCTTCGTGTAGTTGATACCCGCACGATAGAACATTCCGCTGCCGACTTCGCTTTCGTAGAAAACGGAGAGAACCGCACCGATCATGGGGCCGCCCGCGTTCGAACGAATCGCGCCGCCGGTGCTTTTTTCCAGACCGATCAGTTCGTTATCGGGAACGATCAGCTTTTGTTGCCCTTTATTGCCGGCCCGATAACAGGCGTTGGAAGCCGTCAGGGTTCCACAACCTGTAACCGCTGCGAAACCGGATTTGCTCGGATAAACATTACCGGATTTCAGACCGTCGACTACGATCGTGTTGGTCAGGCTTCCCAGGTCGTCTTGCAGACCCAGACCGAAGCCGATGTAACTACCTTCCGCACTCACACCGCTAAATGCAGTTAAGAAGACAGCAGAAAGGAGAAGATGCTTGAAGCTTCTCATAGAATAGCTTTCCTCCGTTGAAATTCAGCCTTGCTAAAAAAAAGAAGGCCGCGTTCCAAATTTTTTTATGTGATTCCCGAGTCGCACGCGAAACAGAATTCGGCCCATGATGTGGGTGAAATCATATTCACCGTCAATAAAAAAAAGAAACGGCGATAGTTTTTTCCAGGAACGCGCGGTTTTCGCACAATTTTTCTTCGTCACGTCTTCGCATGCCTGGTTTGTGCCATGCACTATCGTTTGTGCTTTGCGATATAAATATGACGCATCGCATCTTCGCGCCGCATGACAGTAAAGCTTCGGTCATGCGAAGACCGGACCGCCAGGTTTATGTTTTTCAAAACTTAAGGATTGCAATGCGATGACGATCGCCATCGCGCACGGCGATAGCGAAACCACAAATACTATTACCCGTACGCGTGATACCGTTCTTGTTTTTCCAAACAGTGCTGTACGAAAGTGGCTTTCGTTTTTTAATCCACTCTCAGTGCGCGCCAATTTCTGGATCGCTTCGCAATGCCAGGCGATGAATCCAGGCTTGCGATGCCTGGCGTGGTGAATACTCGCGAATCAAGTATACGCAGCGTTTGCCAGGCGATCGGCTTCCGCATTTTGGGCGCGAGGGACATGGCGAATTTTCCAGGCGGGCCATTCATCGAGCAGTGCGCGCACCTGCTGATACAGCGGTCGCAGTCGTTCGTTTTTGACTTTATAGCGACCCTCGACCTGGCGAACCACCAGCTCGGAATCCATAAAGATTTCAAGCGTGGTGGCTTTTCGTTCCGCATCGGAGCCTTTCGTCGTCGATGACTCATGGTCATTTTTTTTCAAGAGATCCCGCAGTACTTCCAGTCCGCGCACGAGCGAGCGATACTCCGCCTCGTTGTTCGTGGCGGTTCCGATATGTTCGGAGATTTCTTCTATTGTAGAACCGTTCCGCAGAATGACGCCGCCGATCGCCGCCGGCCCGGGATTGCCCCGACAGGCGCCGTCGCAGTACAATTGGTAGGAATCAGAATCAGGCATGGTTCCAGAACGCTGTCTGCGAGAGCCGCTGGCCGGCCAGCGATTTAAGCTGCGCTCCTGGCCCGGGTCTGTGAAACGGTTCTCGTGCGCGCGTGTATGTTGAGAGATTCCTGGGGGCTGGAGAACCTGGCCGTCGTCGATGGACTTCCCGATCGCGAGCCGGGTCCGGGCGAAGTGCGCGTGGCCATGCGCGCCGCGGCCTTGAATTTTCGGGACTATATGGCCGTGCGCGGTCGCTATAACCCGCGCTATCCGATTCCGCTGATCCCCGGTTCCGACGGCGTCGGGGTCATCACCGATCTGGGGCCGGAGCCGCGCGAAAAGTGGAAGATCGGGCAGCGAGTCAGTCCGATCATTTCGCAGGTCTGGCAGAGCGGCCCTCCCGACCGGGAAACGCTCAAATATACGCTCGGCGGACCGCTGCCCGGAACTTTGCAGGAATCTATGGTCGTTCCGGCCGACGCGCTCGTAGCGGTTCCGGAATATCTCAACGACGCCGAGGCGGCGGCCGTGCAGTGCGCGGGCCTGACCGCCTGGAACGCGCTTGTAACCTACGGCCAGGTGCACGCAGGTCAGACTGTTCTGATTCAGGGTACGAGCGCCGTAAGCTTATTCGCGTTGCAATTCGCGCACGTGCTGGGCGCGCGCACCATCGTAACTTCCGGCGACGAAGAGAAGCTCGCACGCTGCCAGGAACTCGGCGCGAGCGCAGGCATTCATTATAAAGAACAACCGGAGTGGCAGCGAGCCGTGCGCGATTTGACGGACGGTCGCGGCGCGGACCACGTGATCGAAATCGGCGGGCCGGGGACCCTTGAGCGTTCGCTGCAGGCGACGCGGCCCGGCGGCACCGTGAGTTTGATCGGCGTCATGGGACCCGGGCGCGAAATGGATCCTTCGATTTTGATGCCGGCGATTATGCGCAATCTGCGCCTGCAGGGTATCTTCGTGGGATCGCGACAGGACTACCAGGCCATGAACCAGGCGCTGGCCGCGAACGAACTGCGGCCTATCATCGACCGCGCTTTTGATTTCGCCGAAGCTCCGGACGCCATTCGACAGCAGGGCGAAGGCGAACGCTTCGGCAAACTCGTCGTAAATTTTGACGCGCCATGAATTTTCCGCAGCACATTAAAGGCGCGGTAGTCGCCGGCGTCGCGGTCGGAGCGCTCGCGCTGGCCGGCGGACAGGTGGAACTCGATTCGGATTCGCTGGCCGAGTTCGTGCGCAACCCGCTGGCGGAGGGGCCCGTGCGCAAGCTGGTCGGCGTTTGTCTCCTGGCCTGGTTTATGGGCCTCTTCCCGGATCTCGATACCGGTTCGACTCCGCGTAAATATTATTTTCACGGCGTCGTCGTAATCCTGGCCGCGCTTTACATCGTAAACGAATTGCAGTTACTGGCCTTCGTCGCCATCGCCGCCCTCACCCCGATGCTGCACAAACACCGCGGCTGGACGCACTGGCCGGTCACGCCCTGGATACTGTCCGCGGTCTTCGCGCTCGCCATAGAGTATTTACGCGCCCGGGATTCCTGGTTCTTCGGCTTCGACTGGCGCAACTCGCTGGAATGGTGGCTCGAAAACTGGATCTACGCCGCGGCTTTCGTCATCGGACACTATACACATCTTCTACTGGACAGTCGGCTCGCGAAACTGGTCGGACCGTCCCAGAAAGATAAATGAATAATATTCGGCCTGCGAAGCTCGAAAGACTTTCGGATTGCTTCGCAATCCTCACCATTTATCTTCCCATTCGATCGCGGCGGTGGCTCGCATGAGGGCGACCAGCGCGATGATCGCCGCGAGTGTGATCATCAGTCCGGTATAGGCCGGAAAGAAAAACGCGATCGAAAAGATCCACTGGAACATGGCCGCGCCGAAGGCCACGCTCTGTAGAAATTCATCGCCTTTGCGGATCAAATACGCGTAGTACAGCATGATGCCCGTCGACAATGCCAGGGCCAGCCCGATGCCCAGTAGAATATGCACGAAGCTGATGATGTAGGATCCGAATAGATAGAACACGAAGAAGCCGGTCATTAAAAACAAAAAGTGCATGGGATGCAGGCGGACGCCCTTCGCCGCGTTGACGATCAACAGAAATCCGGTGAACAAAAGCAGCGCGAGCGGCGCGTAATAAAAGAGCTTTGAAGCGATCTTGCCGTAGTTGCCTTCGATCTCGAAACGCAGCGCGATGTTCTGGCCCGTAACCAGGTTTTCGCTGGACCAGCTCAGCTTTGCCGCCTGATCGTCGGCGCCTTCGGCGGTCGGCGCCATGGCGTCCTCGGGAATGCGATACTCCGAGAAATCGGTGGTCAGTTCAAAATTGAGGCGATCGAGAGCCAGCTGGTTCGCGCCCAGTAAATAGTCGAAGCGGTCGGTGCCCTTCGCATTATATTGAATTCGAAATCGTTTCGCTTCACGGGGCGCGAGCTTTCCCCGCCATTGAAAACCGTCGGCGAGATTCGTATCGCCGGAATAGGGGCGATCTTCCAGCAGGATCTCGATGCCGGTGATATTGCCGGCGTTCTCCGGAATGTCGAATCGAAAATCGAAAGTCTGCGCGCGCGGACCGTTGTTTCGGATGACGTAGGTGCCGTCGAATTCCAGGCCGTAACCGGCGAATTTCAACAATCCCTTCTGCCGAATATTCGAAGCGATGTTCACCCGCACGTCCTGGCTTTCAATGCCGACGCTTCTCGAAACGATTACCGGCCGCGTTTCTATATTTCCGGTCTTTTCGTTCGTGTATTCGCGGGTTGCGACATCGTCGTAAGTAAAACCTGGCGGAACCTGTCGGATGGTGCCGCCCCAGATTTGCTGCACGGCCTTCAGGCTGCGCGAATAGGTGGAGGAATGCCGGTCGTCGATTCGCAGGCCGATGGCCAGGGATGCGCCGCTAAATGCCACGAAGAACGCGCCGATCAGGCCGTACTTCAGGACTTTCAAAACGAAGTCCGGCCGCTCCTGGTACAGCCGGACTGATACGAGTATGGCCGCCGCCGTGATCAGGCAGAGTCCGAAAAATAATAGCGCGCCGCTGGCAGCTCCATCCATTGGTGTACCTCTCGATTCCTTAACTCAGGGATATTAGAGCCCGTTAGTTGTCCCGGCCGCCTGAATAGTTCAATCGCTTTTCCGGGAGCGCGGTGCGAGCGCGAAGGCACTCGTGTGTTCGTCTGAAACAGGCGGTATTCCGGGGCTGGCGAATCACGAGATTGCGTCCGGTATGATTACGAATCGACAGCCGACCGCGAGTGCTGCGGTCTCAGCCGGGGATAAAAACTTTAACGGGTTCGGCTTTGCCGCGCACCGGCAGCGCTCCGGCTTCGGTCCACTGAAACGCAGCGTCCCCGCAGGCTTCGCGGGTGGCGCGCGAAGCCAGTAACGGCGTCCCGGTTTTTTTCGTAAGGGATTCGATGCGTGCGCTCACATTGACTGTATCGCCGATCACGGTATATTCTTTGCGAATCTCCGGGCCGATGTCGCCCAGAATCGCGGGGCCGGTGTTTACGCCGATGCCGATTTCCAGCGGCGGATCGCCGCGCTTCTGACGCTCCGCGTTTAAGTCGTCGAGCGATGCGAGCATCGCCTGGCCGCAGCGTACGGCCATCTGCGGATGATCGGGCAGATCGAGCGGCGCGCCGAAGTACGCGAGGATGCCGTCGCCCATGAATTTGTCGAGCGTGCCGCCGTGCGCGAAGATGATGTCGACCATGAGCGATAGATATTCGTTTAAGAGGCGCACCACCGCTTCGCCTGGCAGCTTTTCGGACATGGCCGTGAAGCCGCGGATATCCGCGAAGAGCACCGTAATCGTACGCGATTCGCTGTTACCGGTCGTCGGAATCAGGTCATCACTTTCCGAACTTGAAGCCCGCCCGTCGCCGGAATTTCCGCCTGAAGAGCTCGCCAGGATGCGCTGAGTGACCGCCGGCGAAAAATAGCGCGCCATACGGTTCCGCCGATCCTTTTCGCGCGCGTAATCGTTCGCAATGCGCAGAACCCGGCGAGCGATCAACACCGCGACCACTCCGGCCGTGGCCAGCAGAAGCCCGGCCGACGGCAGCCAGCCCGGAAAGGGGATGCCGGCGTGCACCAGCATGATTCCCGTAAAAACAACAGCCTCGATCGTGGCGAGCAGGGTCGGTCCGATAAAGAGCGCCGAGGGCGACGCCAGAATAAAAAATATGAAGACGCCCAGTGTAAACGCCGCGGCCAGCAGCGGCTGAGGATTCGCCTGCAGCGATTGGTCCATAATCAGATAGATCATGGGTATGTCCGAGAGCGGAAGGGACCAGTGCAGAATGCCGCGGGCGAATTTGCGCGGTTGGCCTTCGCCGCTGGCTCTTTTTTCCGGTCTGGCCGCCAGACGTGAAATGATCAGGAGCGCGAGGGCCAGCCCGAAATATACCGCGAGCAGCGGCAGAGTGCGGTACCAGTCCGGCGCTCTGGTCGCGACGCTTGCGACAATGCCGACGAGCAGCCAGCCGCCGATGGCGACCGTGCGAATCCAGGCCATCTGCATCAGGTTGCGGTCGGTTTCCGTGCGAACGATCGCCAGCATCTCCGGATCCACAGCTGATGGAATAAATCGTTTCAAGGCCATGAGCAGGACCCGGAGTCTGGCGAGCGTTTCGCAAGCGGTCAAGTTCTTTCTATGTGTTCGTTAATCGCGGCGAATGGCCGCGTGTTATTTCCCGGCCAACGAACGGCCCGGCTCAATACGCTCCTGCGAAGGCCGGCTGAGCAAGCCGGTCGAACGCAGCGCTTTCGTGAACCAGTCGCCTTTCAGACTCGCGACCCCCGCGAAGATTAACACTACGCCCAGCAACTGCGCGGCGTTCAGGACTTCGCCGAAAAACAAATAGGCCCAGACCAGATTAAAAGCCGGTCCCATTAAATTTGCGATCGTGCCCGGGCCCGCGCCGATGCGCCGGATTCCGTACAGAAAAATCAGAAACGGAATAAACCCGGCCAGAGTCGCGAGCATGCCTGTGAGCGCCCAGGCCTCCGGCGGCGCCGGATATTCGCGGTCGCCGAAGAGGATCGTCGCAGTGAGCGTCAAAAGCGCGATGCTGAACGTCGCCTGCCGTACGGGCGAAGAACCGCGTCCCCATCTTTCAATCGCCACATTGTAGCTGCCGAAGCAGAGTGCCGAGATCAATCCGTACATCACGCCCATCACGTCAATGTGGCCTGTCGCCGTCGCCGTCGTTTCGTGCGTAAACGGCTGAAGCTGAACGACGAAAGCGAGACCCGTAAGCGCGAGCAGCGCCGCGAAGATCTGTCCGCCCGGCAAACGGCGATCGAGCAGGCCCAGGATCCCAAGCGTAATCACCGGGTAGGTGAATACGACCAGGGTCGCCAGCGACGCGCCCAGTCTGGCGATCGCCAGGAACGAAAAATAAGTCGCTCCCCCGAGTCCCAGAATGCCCGTACAGGCGAAGAAAAGCAATTCGCGCGGATTCGTGCGAAAGGCCCGCAGTCCCTCGACCAGCAGCAGCGTCGCTATAAAAAGCGGCGCGCCGATATAGAAGCGCATGAGCATGATCGTAATCGCGTTCTGTTCGTAGCCGTCGTAGATCGCCTTTACCAGAATCGATTTAAACGAAAATCCGAGCGCCGCCAGTACCATCAGCACATAGCCCGAACGCGATAGATCGCGCAGCCCGTGCGAAACGGCGCGCCACAGCCCGCGCTTCGATGATTGGGATCCGTGTTTGATGACGAGTCCTGTTTGTTCTTGTGGATTTTCGTTGTTCATACGCTCCTCCCGCGCTGAGTTTTTTCGAATAAATTCGCATTCGAGAACGTTTTAAAACGACGAAGGCCGCGAGTTTTCACCCGCGGCCTTCGTCAGAATCGATTCAAATATCAGTTCATGTGATCTATAGAATGACTCCGGGGCCTCCGGGCGAAGCTGCCAGCGAAATACGCGGCAGGACGACGCACGCTTTCATCGCCTTCACGATGCGCGCCGTGAGATGCCAGGCGCCGGACGGAGTCAGCCTGCCCAGGCGGAATGCAGATTTGTAGATCGAAACGATCATAATATTCAACGGACGAAACTATTCCCGGGCATACAACTAAAAAAATGTGCGACCGGGAGTTTTCTTCGAAATGTTTAAATCCGGCCGGTCGTCTCGCGCGTAATAACTGCAGGCGATCGCGATTCCGGGGAAAGCGAATTAGATCAGGAAACGCGCACCAGGCTTCGGGTCGCTCGCAGGAGGATGATATGTTTTATAGATGGATTCGGAACGGGGGCCTGTTGCCGTTCAGTCTGTGTGTTGCGATTGCGTTTTTGTCTGGATGCGGCGGAGACGGAGCCGCGGACCCGGAGGCCGCCGCCATGCTCGCGGCGCTGCAGGCGAATGAAGCGCCGATTGACGCCACGGCTTCGCAGGAGCTGGCTTTGTTCGGCAGGAACTGTATGCCGCCCATGAACTTTAGCGAGCAGTTCCCACGGAGCGATTTGCGGGAACCCACGATTCGACGCCCGATTCAGCAGCCGGTAACGGGCACAACGCAGCAGCAGGCGATCGACCGCATGCGATACGAAACGAGCAAAGCGAAAACCATGAGTGATCCGGCATACCCGGACGTGACCTATCGCACCTTCGTGAAGCCTCCGATAAAACGTCTGCAGAATCGCTGTAAGGCCGAGCGAGATCTGGCCTGGGATCGCCTTCGGCTGCGGGTCGATTTCGACCCCGGGCACGTGCAATTTCAGCAGGCGTGTCAGCAAATGGGATGCGACTATCGCTTTACGACATACGATTTCGACCCGGAGTGCGTTCGAACCCTGCAGGGCGCCACCAATCCGGCGGTGTACCTGTATCCCCAATTAACGCCGTTATTGCCGACGCATGTCGCCTACGATCCGATTGTGCGCGCACGAAGCAATCTGGTCAGCTATCGGGCGTATTGCAAAGAACGTTTGATCGGTCCGCCCTTCGAACGTTAATGTCCGGGGCGCTTCGGGGCGCTATTTGCCGACGACGATATTCACCAGCTTGTTTTTGACCACGATGATCTTTTTGGGTTCTCTGCCGTCCAGATTGCGGACCACGCCTTCGTCGGCGAGAGCAGCGGCTATGAGATCGTCGTCGCTGGTGCCGGCGGCCACCATGGCTTTGCCGCGAACTTTGCCGTTCACCTGAAAAACCGCTTCGAATTCATCGCTCGCGGTTTTCGCCGGATCGTAGGCCGGCCAGCTTTCGTTTGTAAGCGATTCGGTCTTGCCCAGTCGTCGCCACAGCTCTTCGGCCAGATGCGGGGCGAATGGCGCGAGCAAGAGCGCGAAATCTTCGGCGCCCCGGCGGCCCATGGCTTTGCGGGCGAAGAATTCGTTCACGCACACCATCATCTGCGAGATCGCCGTATTAAAGGACATGCGTTCGACGTCTTCGCCTACTTTCTGAATCGTGCTGTGCAGCATTCGTTCAGCCGCTTTTTGGTGTTCGGCCGCGGGATCTTCCAGCAGGCGCGGGTCGACCGCGTCGTGAGTCTCGCCGTTTTCCAGCTCGGTATAGAGGCGCCAGACCCGGTTCAGAAAACGAAAGACGCCTTCGATGCCGCGGGTCGACCAGGGTTTGCTCTGTTCGAGCGGGCCCAGAAACATTTCATACAGGCGAAAGGCGTCCGCGCCGTATTCGCGCACGACGTCGTCGGGATTCACGACGTTGCCCAGGGATTTGGACATCTTTTCGATTTTCGATTCGAGTTCGAGTCCGCCTTCGATCGAGAAGCTTTTGCCGTCCCGGGTTTCGGTCTCGTGTTCGCCGTAATACTTGTTATTCTTATCTTTGTAGGAATAGGCCAGGATTAAACCCTGGTGCACGAGTTTGCGAAAGGGTTCGGAAGATTTAACCACGCCCAGATCGAATAGCATTTTGTGCCAGAAGCGCGCATACAACAAATGCAGTACCGCGTGTTCCGAGCCGCCGACATACAGGTCGACGCCGTTTTCACCCATCCAGTAATTTTCGGCGGCGGGGTCCACGAGCGCTTCGTCGTTGTCCGGATCGATATAGCGCAAATAGTACCAGCAACTGCCGGCCCATTGCGGCATAGTATTCGTTTCGCGTTGCAGTTTCTGTCCGTCGCGTTCGTGATTGACCCAGTCCGTGAGATTCGCCAGCGGCGATTCGCCGGTCGCGGCGGGTTGAAAATTATCCGAAGGCGGCAGTTCGAGCGGCAGACTGGATTCCTCTTCGGGCACGAGGTGTCCGCGTTCGTCGAAATTGATCGGAATCGGTTCGCCCCAGTAGCGCTGCCGCGAAAAGAGCCAGTCGCGTAGCTTGTAGTTGATCCGGCTTTCGCCGCGGCCCTTTTCCTCTAAATGCGCGATCATCTTCGCCTTCGCCGCTTCGGTCGCCAGGCCGTTTAAGAAATCGGAGTTCACGTTTTTGCCGGGACCGGTGTAGGCTTCGGTGAGTTCGCCTGCCGGCGCTTTGCCGTCTTTCGTAATCACCGGAAGGATCGGCAGCTTGAATTTTTGCGCGAAAGCGAAATCGCGGGCGTCATGCGCCGGCACGGACATGATCGCGCCGGTGCCGTAACTCATCAGCACGTAGTCGGAAATCCAGACGGGAATCTGTTCGCCGCTGATCGGATGCAGAACGTGCCCGCCCGTGAAGACGCCGGTCTTTTCGGCCTTTTCACCCTGGACTGTGCGATCGAGTTCGGATTTAAGCGCGGCCTGCGCGACGTACTGCTCGACGGTCGCCGCCTGGTCTTTCGTCGTGAAAGCCGCTACCAGCGGATGCTCCGGCGCGATGACCATATAAGTTACTCCGAAGAGGGTATCCGGACGGGTCGTGAAAACCCGCAGGGCCTGCGGCGAATCGCCGGCGTGGTCCTGGTCGCCCGCGTCGACCGCAGACGCGGCGGCGGCAATATCGTCGAGGGGGAAGTCGACCTCGGCGCCTTCGGAGCGGCCGATCCAGTTTTTCTGTAGCTCCATCGTGCCGGCCGGCCAGTCCAGACCGTCCAGATCTTCCAATAGTCGCGCTGCGTACGCGGTGATGCGCAGCATCCACTGGCGCATGGGCCGGCGTTCGACCTTGTAGCCCTTCGAGGTCCACTCTTCGACTTCCTCGTTAGCGAGAACCGTGCCGAGTTCGGCGCACCAGTTGACCGGAGCTTCTTTAATATAAGCCAGGCGATGTTGATTCACGAAAGCCTCTTTCGCCTCCGCATCCCCCGCGACGTCCTCCGGAATCTTGAGTTCCTGAATCGGGCGCGCTTTTTGCTGCTCTTCGTCAAAGTATGAATTAAAGATTTTCAGAAAAATCCACTGGGTCCATTTATAGTAGCCGACGTCCGTCGTACTGATTTCGCGTTCCCAATCGTATGAGAATCCCAGCGCCTGCAGCTGCCGGCGAAAATTATCCACGTTGCGGGCGGTGGTCTCTGCGGGATGCACTCCGGTTTTCATGGCGTAGCGCTCCGCCGGGAGGCCGAAGGCGTCCCAGCCCATGGGATGCAGAACGTTAAAACCGCGCATGCGTTTGTAGCGGGCCATGATGTCGGTGGCGGTATATCCTTCGGGGTGGCCGACGTGCAGGCCGGCGCCGGAGGGGTAGGGAAACATATCGAGCACATAGTACTTCGGCCGCGACCGATCCGTGGGCGTGCGGAAGCTTTTTTCTGCGGCCCAGTGGGTCTGCCAGTGGGCTTCGATCTCGGCAAAGGGATAGCTCATACAACTACCTGGAACGGGGCGGGCGGCTGGATGGCTACTGTTTTTAGTGCGCGGAATCCTGGGCGACGCCGGCGGAATCCTGATTGTTCCTGAAACCGATTGTCTTGCCAGCCCACGTCGTTTGCCGACAATAGGAGTATGGAGTTTCGCCCCGGAGTCGTTGTACTGAACAGCTACCGCGAGCTAACGCGGTTCTGCGAAGACTTCTCGCTGTACGGCGTGGCTGAACTGGCCACGGCGCTCGAAGACGCGAGCGGCAATATTCTGATACAGTCGGGGGTCGTGCTCTTGCCCCGGCACTTCGCGCGTCTGCAGGAGCTGGAAGGACGCTACGACGAGCGATTCGAATTAAAGCTGCTGCCGCAGATCTCCAGGCGCATGCGGGAATTCGTTATACGCGAAATCGATCGGAGCCGCTCGCGTTTCTCGGCGAATTTCGTGCAGCATCTATCCGAACTGGTGCCGGCGCGGCTGAACGATCTGATGCAGTCCGCTATCGATCAGCAGCCGGGCCTGGTGCAGCTGTTGTATTATTTACTGGCGAAGGATCCGGACTTTTTTCGGCATCTCGCGAATCTGGGGACCCTGGCTGTGACCATCGCCGCGATTCAGCCCGGACGCCCCGCATACGGCCGTCGCTATGTATTTCTGGCAGGCCTGTGCGCGGACCTGGCGCTCGGCGATTCCGGCGCCTGGCAGTTCCCGATTATCAGCGGCCCTGCGAAGCGCCAGGCGAGCGGGGTGGCCGCCGAATTCGCGGCGCACCTGCTGCATTTGCCGGACGAGGTCGTCCAGGCGATCGCGGAGCATCCGGTCGCGCTCGAGATGAATTCGACGCCGACGGAAGCCGGATCCGCGTCCGCACCGGCGAGTGAAAACGTCGCGGCCCTGATCGGCGGCGAATACTATCGACCGATCTACCGTTTCCTGCAATCCGCCGAAGCCGGTGAAGACGAGGACGCCGCAGACGCGACTGCCGACGCATTCGAGCAAGTCGCGGACGCGTCGCCGGCCGCCGCCCCGGACGCGGACGAATCGGCGCGCGCTATTGAACTCGCGCATTTCGTTTTGCACGTGCTGCGCATGACCCGTTTTCTCGACGATGCGTCGCGTCGATTTCGCGATCCGAAAGAATTCACCGAACAGGCGGTTTATATGATCGCCTATAACGCGGGCAAGCAGGTCTTCGATCCGGATATCGCCGGCGTCCTCGTGCGAGCCTTTCAACAATTTCGCGCGAAAGCGAATCGTATCCAGAAGATCGCTGCAATCGAAAACGAATGTTTGCACCCGCCGAGCGCGCTGGCTTATCCGCGGCCGCTCGACGCGTCGCAGATCATGTGCAAGAATCGCGTAACGTCCTGCGAATTATGCGTGCCGAGCTGGGGCATTCACATCGTCGCGGCGATGAACGCTTTCGGCTGGCTCGGCGAGCTGGTGCAACCCGGCGAATATCCGAAATGCGCGCTCGGTGAGCGATTGAAATCGTTGCCGTGAAATTTCGCGTGGTCGCCGCCGAGTTTTTTTCTTTTCGATCCCGTTTTCGGTATATATGACAGAAGATGTCGGGGCGGTATGCGATGCTATCGCATGCAAATTTCCGTAACCGCCGCCTCGCCGCCTTCGTCCGGAGCATTAGAGTCGCCTCCGGTGAATCCTCTTGCGAATCCTCCTGCGAAAGAGCGTCCCGAACAAACCCGATCCAGGGAGATTCAACCCGGCGCAAATAGATTGCGCAACCCGAATGCGAATGCCGTTCCGACGGGGACGGGTCGGGTGGTGTACTATGTGGCCCAGAGTCTCGACGGCTTTATCGCGACGAGCGCGGGCGGGGTCGACTGGTTGCCGTCACCGGAAGGCGATCAGTCGACCGGAGTCGAAGCGGAAGATTTTGGATATTCCGATTTTTACGAGCGTGTAGGCGCCATCGTCATGGGCGCCGGCACCTATGAATGGATCATGGCCAGCGGCGCGGACTGGCCCTATACGAGCGTGTCGGTCGTCGTTATGACGGCGCGGAGCTTTCCGGAGCATCCCGGGCCGCGCGGTATGGTGCGCTTTCGCTCCGGAGCGCCCCGACAGATTGTGGCCGATTTGCAAGCCGAACTTTCGCGAAATGCGAACGGAAACTCAGGCCCCGGGGCGATCTGGCTGCTGGGCGGCGGGGAACTGGCGGCGTCTTTTGTGGCCGCCGACTTGATCGACGAATTTCAAATATCGGTGATCCCGGTTTTACTCGGCCGCGGTATCGCTCTGATCGAAGCGGTGGGGCTGCCGGATGTGCGTCCGCTGCGCTGGCTGGAGACCCGGTCCTTTCCAGGCCATGGTGGAGGAGTGCTGCTGCATATTTACGAGCGGGTACGGGAGTCGCAGAGCATTTCTCGCGAATAGTTCAGGAACTGTAAATTTCGCGCAAGCGCGCGCCGGCCGCCGCCAGGCCTGCGCGCAACTTCGCGGGCGCGAGCACCTCTACGTCTTCGTCCACCCCCGCGAAGAACATGCGCGCCCATTCTTCGGTTTCGAAATTCGCTTCGGCTTCCAGCCAGCCGGGTCGATCCGCGCATGGCTTCGCGTTTTGAATGCGCATATGAAATATGCCGTTGATATGCGTTTGCCCGGGAATCCGCTCGCGGAGGCGCAGGCGTACGCGATACTCCGCAGCCGGGCGCGAAACTCGCTGACGGATCGCTGCCAGTGTTCCGCGAGATCAAAGCCTTTCGGTCGCGTGAATTTCTTGCCCGTGCTTTTTGCGGACTGAATGCGTGATACGCGAAAGCTGCGCATGCCATCGCGTGTATCCGCGACGAGATACCAGGTCTGGCGTTTCGCGACCAGGCCCAGCGGTCGAACCGTGCGGCGTCGCGGGCGTTCCGCTTCGCTTTCGCCGTGATCGCTGCGATAACCTCCATCCCGACGGTATTCTATTTCCAGTCGTTCGCAGGACCAGACCGCCTCCTGCAGACGGGGCATCAGCAGGTCTTCGCCCGTTTCCTGCTCGGCGCACCAGGCCGCGCCGTCGACATGGATGCGTTCGCGCACGAGTTCCGCGTCGCGTTTGTATTGCGGCGGCATCGCCGCCAGCAGTCGGGTAATGGCCGCTTCGAAATCTTTGCGAAACGCAGGCGTGCCGGCGGGGCTGACCGCGGTCGCGAAGATCAGAGCGAGCACTTCGGTGCGCTGCATGGCAGTCAAATTCGTGCGATAGCCCTCCGAGAGTTCCCAACCCCCGTCCGGCCCGCGCAGGGCGTATACGGGAATGCCCGCCCCGGACAGGGCCTCCATGTCGCGATGGATTGTACGTTCGGAGACCTCCAGTTTGCCGGCGAGTTTCCGGGAGCTGGTCCGGCCCCGGGCCTGGAGTTCGAGCAGGATTGCAATGAGTCGGTCGGCGCGCATGCTTTCAGGATAGCAAGGCATTCATGTCATCGACTGTCATATATATATTTCGATTCTGGATCGCGCGGCGGATTCCGGCAGTCGGGCCTATCGCCGAACAATGGCGGGAAAGCGCGGGCCCACGCCCGCCGTCAAATTCGCGCGAAAACTCAGCGTACCGTTCGTGCCCACATCGTAGATTGAGAGGACGTCGGTCGAAGTTGCGGCGCTTTCATCCGTTCGAGCCACGTAGAGGCAGCGTTCGTCCGTGTCGAGAGTCAGCCCGTAGGGCGGGGGGGCTCCGGGATTGGTCGTGCCGGAAGGGGTCAGCGCGCCGCTATTCTGATCGATGGCGTAGGCGTAAATATTACCCCCGCCGTTGTCGGCGGCGTACGCGAATTGCCGTCCGATTGCAAGGCCGATGGGATTGCCGGCCGCAGCGACGGTCCCACCGCCGATGGGGGTCAGAGCGCCGGTCGTGGTATTCACCTGGTACATGGATATCGTGCCCGAACCCTGGTTGCCGACGTAGATCCAGTCGCCGGTCGGATGACGTGCCACGTACCACGGACGGTTTTCTGCGGCGAAGGGCGCCCCGAGGGAGCTCAGCGCGCCGGTCGTCTGATTCACCGCATAGCCATAGACTGTATCGTTACCCGCATCCCCGAAGCCGTTAAAATTCGAAACGTAGAGGAAGGCGCCTGTGCGATCCAGGGTTGCATAAAACATATTGTTGCCGGCCGCCAGAAAGGCCGGCGCCTGGGGCGAGAGGGCTCCCGTACTCGTATTGCGATCAAAGCTTGCGACCGAACCGGGGCTGGATCCGTCCGCGCTGTAGAGCCAGCGGCCGTTGGGATGAATCGACATGCCGTACGGCGTCGTGGCGACCGTGCCCGCCTGGGCCGTTGTGCCCAGCGCGCTGAGTTGTTCGGTGGTTGCGTTAATGGCGAAAGGAGCAATCGCCTGATCGCCGTCCAGTGCGATGTAAACGAAATCGCCGTTGGGCGCGACGATCAGATCGTAGGGGTCTTCGCCCGTGGTCGTCTGATGAGTGAGCGTCAGATCGCAGGAATCCGCGGCCTTGCGAAACAGAAAGAGTTGTCCGCTGGGGGATCCATTCAACAGGCTGGTGGCGATGACGAAACGGTCCCGGGCGCTCGAGCTGTTCGTCAGCCCGGCCAGGGCCAGCAGAGCCAGGACGTTCAGAGTTTCGGAGTCGTCGTCCTGGTCCGCCTGGCCCGGCAGGAAAGCGCAGGATTGCAGAGCGATTGTGAGGTTCAGAAGAGCCAGGCACGGACTGCGGAATCGGAAGCGAAGAGGCATATATAATCACAAGACTCCAGCCGGGCGGATTTGAGCAAAAAAAATCGGGCTGCGGGCTCTCTGCGCAAAAAACTGCGGATTGCGGGGGCGTAGTCGGTCCGGAAAAAGCGCGGTTCAGACATCCTGGACGGCCGAGAATAAACTTAGCGCCATCATGAATGATTCAGTTTTCGAAATTCATCCAGCAATGCGAAGGGCAGCGGCTCTCTCAATAGCGCTGCTCGTCTTCGGGGCGCTTACGAACTCCCTCGCGGCCCAGCGCAACGAGATCATCTACGCGTTTCGAAATTTTAAGACCGAGCCGCCCACGCGCATGATTCTTGTCGGCGAGATTCAGAGCAAAACCAAAGTCGCCACGGTCGAAACCATTGAATCGCCCTTTCCGGGGTACGATATTCGCGAAGATCAGGTGAACGTCAAAGTCCAGAACCGTCGCGGACTCAAAGTGGGCCAGAAACTCTACGTCGTCGACAAAGACCCCTTTCACAGCCAGTATCGCAATGGTCTGATCGTCGGCGAAATCAAAGTAACGTCGATTCTATATAATCCCTTCTACGGCTGGGTCGTCACCGGCACCGGCATTCTGCTGCGCGTGCGCGAAGGGCAGTTCGTGGCGCGCACTCTCGATACTGAAAATCTGGAGCGGGCCTACGCTCTGAAAAAGCGCGGCGACCACTACGCCAATCGCGGGGACTTCGACAGGGCGATTTCCAGCTATAACGACGCGCTCGTCGCGGACCGCAGTTTGCCCGAGGCCAACGCCGCCATGGGCGACCTCTTTTTCCAGATCGCCCGGGAATCGGGGCGGGAGTTGCCGGTGCGCGCGCTCAGCGAATACGATCGCGCCTGGCAGAACCGCGTGAATTTCCGCTACGATTACGAAAAATTCGCGTACTACAAGCGTTTCATGCAGACGCTCTATTATACCTATCGTCTGCGGCGGATCGAAGCGACCCGCAGCGACGGCCTGGTCAGTCTGCTCGAACGAATTATCGCGATCGCCGGCGAAGCCCGCGCCGTTCAGGATCACCCCGATATTCGTATGCAGCTCGCCCGCGCGCACTATTATCGAATGGTCTATTATGAAACCGAGCGCAATCCGCAAGAACGCCGATTGCACGACGCTTCGGACGAAAAAGCCGGCGCGCTCCTGAAAGAGCTGGTGGAAGCCCGGCCGCCGGACGCCGAAGTCTATCGTCTGGCGCTGCTGTATTACGGCCGTCGCTACGAATCCCTGGCCCGTCGGACGAATCGCACGCTCGAAGAAGACCGCTACCTCGGCCGCCTGCGTGCTACGCTCGAAAAGCTGGCGCCGATGTACCGGCAGTATCACGGCCAGTCTCCCGATCCCGAGGTTTTTCCCTTTCTGGAAATGGTGGACCGGGAAGCGGCGCTCGCGAATCCATCCTGAATTGCGATGGTGAGCGAAGCGAACAATTCATTCGAAGCGAATCAGTCCTCTGCAGTGAACGAATCTTATTTCTCGGTTGAAGCGACCGATGTCTCCGATTCGAGCGCCGGCCTCGCGGCTTCCGGGCCGCGCGCCGGCCGGTTGCGGATCGCGCCGGGAATCGAAGTTGAAACCCCTGTTTTCATGCCGGTGGGTACGGTGGGTTCGGTCAAAGGACTGTGGCAGTCGGACCTGGAAGAGATCGGCTACAAACTGATTCTGGGTAATACCTATCATCTTTTTCTGCGGCCCGGTCACGAGTTGATTCGCGCCCGCGGCGGCCTGCACGACTTCATGGCCTGGCCCGGCGCGATATTGACCGATAGCGGCGGCTATCAGGTCTTCAGCCTTTCCGAACGCGTCAAATTTCTCGAGAACGGAGTCGAGTTCGCGAGTCACATCGACGGCAGTCGTCATCTGTTCACGCCCGAAAGCGTCATCGACGTGCAGCGGGCTCTCGGCTCGAATATCATGATGCTGCTCGACGATTGCCCGCCGGGCGACGCGAAACCGGAGCGCGTCGCCGAATCTCTGCAGCGCACGCATCGCTGGGCCGCGCAGGCCGTCACGCACTATGAGCGGCTGGTCGAGAACGGCGAGCTTGACCCGACGCGCAATCGAATCTTCGGCATCGCCCAGGGTTGCCTGGATCTGGAGCGGCGGGCCGAATCGCTCGATGTTATCCAGTCGATGCCTTTCGCCGGCGTGGCGATCGGCGGGCTGTCGGTCGGCGAGAGCCGCGAAGATATGTATCGCGTGCTCGATTTTCTAAAACCCCGCCTGGATCCCCAGCGCCCGCGCTATCTCATGGGCGTCGGCGCGATTCCGGACCTGCTGGAGGGCATTCGCAACGGAATCGATATGTTCGATTGCGTACTGCCCACGCGAAACGCCCGCAACGGTCAGCTGTTTACGAGTCGCGGCCGGGTCAATATCCGCAATCGTCAGTACGCGGAGCGGGATGACGCTCCGGATCCCGAGTGCGGCTGTCGGGTCTGCCGTCGTTACAGCCTGGCGTATTTGCGGCACCTCTTTCAGGCCGGGGAAATGCTCGGCCCGATGGCGGCGACCTACCATAATTTGCATTTTTTGAGGGATTTCATGCGGGCCGCGCGCGATGCGATTCGCGCGGGGCGGTATTCCGAGTTCTATTCGCGCTGGAAAAAAATCGAAGAAAGCGCTTAAATTTTTCTGTTGACAGGGACGATTGAATTAACTGTTGTAAGACCGTCTCAGTATCGAAACGGTTGGTTTACGGGGGGACCGAAGAGGGTCTATTCTACTTATGGAAATATCAAGAAGAGAAAACAGCGATATTACCATCCTGGACGTGAACGGAGAAATCGACCTCTACAACGCCCCCGAGATCAAAGAACTGATCAACAAGTTGATCGAAGAGCAGAAGTACAACGTGATCATCAATCTCGATCGCGTTTCTTACATCGACTCCTCCGGAATCGGCGCTCTGATCTCCAGTCTTTCGAATCTGAAAAAATACCAGGGCGGTCTGAAGATTATCAACGTCTCCGGTTCCGTTCGCAAGGTCTTCGAGCTCACCAAGCTGACCTCCTTCTTCGAAATCTACGACGCTGAAGCCGACGCCGTCGCGGCCTTCAAATAATCCCCGGCATCGGCGCCGTTCCCCGTGCGCTTCGCCGCCCGATCGTCGGACCGCCTCCGGCCGTGATTGCTACGGAAACCGCGTGTCGGTCCAGCTCAATCTTGCTTGAGTTATCAGCGCTTTTACGCTCGATTGTCATTTCGCCGGTCAAAAATTCCGGTCAACCGACCGAAGATAATGCAGGCGCAGACGTTCTTTCACCTGTGCGAAATCGTTCCGGACAGCTGTTCTTATTTGGAGTTCTCTCATGAAATTTAAGGCTTTTATGAAGCATAACCTTTACAGTCTGGCGGTCTGCGCCCTGGCCTTCGGCGGGGTTTTCTGCGGCAAATCGATCCCCGTTCAGGAAATGAGCGAAGCGCGACTGCAGCTGGAGGCCGCCGAACAGGAAGAGGCGCCGAAACACAGTCCCGAAAAATACGAGCAAGCCCGTAACGCGCTGCTCGCCGCGCACACAAGCCTCGGCGACGAAGACTACGACGACGCTCGCGTGAGCGCGGTGCAGGCGACCGATCTGGCGATCGCTGCGCGCGAAACCGCCGCCCCGCTGATGGTGGCCGAGCGCCGGGAACAAGCGACTCAGTCCCTGGCTGCCGCCGACGAAGCTTACGCGGAAGTGCTGGCCGCCCAGGATTTCGCCGCGGCGAAGAGCCTGTACGGGGAGGGCGAAACGGCCCGGGGAGAAGCCGAGTCGGGAGAAGCCGGAAATCTTGAGCAACGCATGGCCGTGCTCACGGACTACAACACCGCCGGTCAGAAGTTTACGGATTCGGCCAGCGCCGCGGAACGCGCGAAAAACGTCGCACTGGCGCAAAAGGGCGACATGCTCGATTCTCTCGACGGCATTCGTTCGAATCTCCAGAAAGCCGAAGCGTGGGGCGCGAGCGACGACGAGCTGAACGAACTGGCCGCCGCCCGGGCGACGCTGGCGCAGGCGGAAAAAGAAATCAACGCCGGAGAGCTGAAAAAGGCCAGCGGCACCATGCAGGAAGCCGAAGCCGCTGCAAAAGCGCTGCTGGCGAAAGTCGCGGCGGGCTACGCACAGAAGAAGCTGGAAGAGGCGAACGGCGCCGTCTCGAAAGCCGAAAAGGATTTTTCCGAAGTCAACACCGACCAGAATCGCAAGGACGACGAAACCCGCGATATTCTCGATACGATCGACGCGCAGCTGGCTGCGGCGAAAGAAGCCCGCGGATCGGCGGCCTCCTATCTGGAAGACAACAAACCTCAGGCTTCGATCAGCGAGTCCGAAGACGCGATTCGCCTGAGCCAGATTATTTTCGAGCAGTACAACCTGTTGGCCACCGCGCAGACCCGCGACGCCTCCGAAATCGGCGAAGGCGGCCCCGATACGAGCGGGGGCGAAGTCGACGAAACCACGACTCCCGAAGGCTGGCGCGAATACACGGTGCAACGCAAGAGCCCGGCCGACTGCCTGTGGTGTATCGCGAAGCGCCAGGAGATCTACGGCAACGGCCGCTTGTGGAATCGAATCTACCAGGCCAACAAGGCGAAGATCAAAAACCCGAATGTAATCTTTCCCGGCCAGCGCCTGTGGATTCCGCCGAAGTCCGGCAGTCTGACCCGCCCGCAGCCGGCCGTTAAGGACGAGGAAACCATCACCGTCGAGCCGTCAGATGAAGACGCCCGAAAGGAAGACTCGGACGAATCGACCCTCATGGAAAAGGTCGAAGAAAAAATCGATGAAGCGCTCGAGAACGCGGAGTCGGAAGAATCCGAGGAGACGATGCTGGAAGACACCGAAGACACCGGCGAAGAGCAGCCGGCCGAATCCGTAGAATAAGCGTTCGAATCGAAACGGCGGTTCGACGGCTTAGCTTGAATAAGCGCGCAGCGAACCGCCGCGCCGATGCCTGAGGCGGCGAATCTCCAATTTGCGGCGACTCAGCCGGCGATCGTGCCTGTTGATCAAATCACGGGATTCGAAACGAAGACCGCGACCAGGCAAACGATCCCGAAGATCATTTCCAGAACCGCGCCCGTCCGGATCGGTCCGACGTGTGTGCGATAGCCGGTCACCAGGACGTGACCGGAAAGCAGAATCATGGCCATGCCCGTCAAAAGCAGAGTGATCTGCACGGGACCGCTTTGCAGGCCGTAGAAGAACAGCAGCACGGCGGTCAGAATTCCGGTGAAACTCATGAACGCGCCCTGAGCGACCCAGGTCATGACGAATAGCCGCGCTTCTTTTTCGCTCATGTCTTTGAACATGGTCGCCGCGGCCCCCACGATCAGCTGATGAAACAGGCCCCAGGCCGCGAGCGTCGAGCCTGCCACGATGCCCAGAATTTCAAGAATCTGAATCATAAGATTGCTGTGCGCCTACAGGGATTCGAACCCCGATTTCAGGTTCCGGAGACCTGCGCTCTATCCATTGAGCTATAGGCGCGCTGAAAACACGGTCCGCTTACTCCCGAATTCGCCCGGGAAAGGACCGCCGCCGAATGCTTCCGACTGTGACCAAAGACGTGGCCGCTCAGCGCCTGGCAACCCTGTTTTTACGCCGACGGGCAGCCGGATCGACCGGAGCTTCGGCGGGATGCGGAACGGCGTATGGCGGCCGGCGGAGAGTCCGCGCCCCTCAGGGAACGGGCCGAAAATAACGGTGCTGGCGATCCATCTTTTCGAAGAGGGGCCGCAGCCGGTCGAATTCCGATTCCGGAGCCGTATAGTAGAGGGCGTGCAGCCGCGTGCCCCGGAACCGCAGGATGCCGATCTTGCGCAGTTGAATGGAGCCGTTGCCGTTTTGCTCGTCCACGTAGGTCCCTTCGAAACGAAAGGTGCCTTCCGGATCGCTACCGTCGGTTTCCTGCAGCTCGTAACGCCAGCCTTCGTACGAGAGGGCGATAGCCCGGTACCAACCCGCCGCGTACTGGCGTTTGCTCGCGCGATCCTTTTTGATCTTTTCAAGACCCCGGTACTCGAAGAGCGCGCGCAGTTCCGGCGGTCGCACGCTGCGCGATTCCAGATGGAAGAAGTCGCCGCGTTTCACCGACCACTCGGCGGGAAAGCTGAGCGACACGCCGTAGTTCGGTAAATCTTTACGGGTGAGCGGCAGATGGTCGAAGCGCGTTTGAAAACAGGCGCCCACGAGAGCCAGGCACAGTACGACCAGTCCCCGCCGAATTGCGGTCTGCAGGATCCGGACGCGGTGTGTTCCGCGACTGTAGGTCTGTTCGCCTCGCGTTCTCATGCAGCCAGATACTTCAAAAAATGAACGATTTGCGCGACGACTCGATCGCGCGATAGTCTGCGGCTAATGTCGCGGACGACCCGCTTTCGCGTCCAGTCTATTCACGCCCTGGTCAGGATTTCGTAGCCCTGCTCGGTAACCAGGCAGGTGTGTTCGCACTGCGCCGAGAGTTTGCCGTCGCGAGTGCGCACGGTCCAGCCGTCTTCGCGGTCGAAATCAACTTCCCAGGTGCCCTGGTTCACCATCGGTTCGACCGTAAAGGTCATGCCCGGTCGCAGGCGATCGCGCACAGCCTTCTGACGATAGTGCGGCACGGAAGGTTCCTCGTGAAAGGTGCGCCCGATGCCATGGCCGGCCAGATCGCGTACGATGCCGTAGCCTTTCGGGGTGAGAAAGCTGTCGATCGCTTCGCCGATATCCGAAACGCGTCCATCGGGGCGAATCGCTTCAATGCCGACGTGCATCGCCCGTTCGGTATCCGCGATCAACTGGCGGGTCGCGTCGGGTATGGCGCCCACCGTGAACATGCGCGAAGTGTCGCCGTGAAAACCTTTCAGAATTACAGTGATGTCGATATTGATTATGTCGCCGTCTTTCAGGACGTCTTCTTTTTTGGGGATGCCGTGGCAGACCACGTTGTTGATGGACGTGCAGATGCTCTTCGGAAAGCCCTTGTAGTTCAGCGGCGCGCTGACCGCGCCGTTTTTGCGGGTCAGCTTATCCGCGAAGTCGTTCAGTTCGAGGGTGCTCACCCCCGCCGCGACCCGGGCCCCGGTTTCATTCAGGACTTCCGCCGCCAGGCGGCATGCGTCCCGCATTTTCTCGATTTCCCCGGAGTTTTTGATGTGAATCATGGCCCTTTACCTGGTTTTTCCTGTCCGCCAGGAAGTCTGCTGGTTTTTGATTTTTCTCTATATTTCCGGCGAGTTCCCCCGCGGGTCCGCCTGCCGGGAGATCGGCCCCTGTGCAGTCCCTGAGGAACTGGCCTGCGGCCCTGCCAGGACCGCCGCGGTCCCGATTGGAACCGGCTTGCAGTCTTCTTCGAGACTGGCTCGCGGTTCCGGAGAACCGGCTCGCAGTCCCTACGGGACTGCTGTGCGTATCAAAAAAAGTACTGGTCAGGGGATCGGCCCCGCGCATTTTTTCCTGCAGCCAACGTGGTTATAGATCTCTCGATCATCTTATTCCTTATTCTGTTGAATGGCTTCTTTTCCGGTTCGGAAATGGCCATCATTACACTGAAAAACAGCCGGATCCAGGCCCTTCTGGAAGAGGGGGACTCGCGCGCGCGCTTGCTGCACCGTCTCAAGGAGAATCCGGACAACTTTTTCGCAACCGTCCAGATCGGCGTAACTCTGGTCACTTCCGCGGCCTCTGCCTATGGTGGTGCCACTCTGCTGGGGCATCTGGCTCCCTTTTTAAGCGGTTTAAATATTCCGTTTATCGGCCCGCAGATCAATACGATCGCCCTGGCGACTCTGGTATTCTCGATTTCGTATCTGACTCTGGTCCTGGGCGAGCTCGTGCCAAAGTCCCTGGCGATCAATTACTCCGAGGGCTTCGCTCTTACGGTCGCCTATCCCCTGCATTTTTTCTCGAAGATCTTCCGGCCCTTTACCATCTTTCTGACGATTTCCAGTAACGTGATTCTGAAGCTCTTCAAAGACAAGACCAGCTTCAGCGAATCTCGTCTGGTGGAAGAAGAGATTCGGCATTTGCTTGAGGAAGGCGTCCAGGCCGGAACCATCGAGCATCACGAACACGAGATCATTCAAAAGGTCTTTGAATTCAACGACACATCGGCGCGCGAAATCATGGTGCCGCGAGTCGACGTTGAATCCCTGGCGGTGGATTTATCTTCTGAGGATATCGAAAAGGCCATGGACATTCCGTTCAGCCGCTTGCCGGTGACGAAGGACGGACTCGACCACATCGTCGGCATTCTGCACACGCGCGACCTGGTGCGGGCTGTCGCCCGCAAGCGAAACGTGGTTCTGGCGGAGCTCGTGCGCCCGGCTTATTTCGTACCCGACAGCATGAAGATCGACAAGATCCTGCACGAGATGCAGAAGCGCCGCACCCATATGGCGATCGTCGTGGACGAATACGGCGGCACGGCCGGTCTGCTGACGATGGAAGACATCTTAGAGGAAATCGTCGGCGAGATTCAGGATATCACTGAAGAGCCGGAACCTAAAGAAATTGTAAAAGTAGCGGAAGACGTATACCTGGTGGCGGGGTCCTGTCCAATCGCCGATTTCAACGAATTCTTTTCCGAGAATGAACTACCTGAATCGGAAAGTTATACCAGCGTGGCCGGCTTCGTAATCGAAAAGCTGGGACGCTTTCCGGAAGTCGGAGAAAAGGTGAAACTCGAAAACCACGTCTTCGAACTCAGCAAGCGCATCCGTCAGAAGCTGGTGCAGTTTCGCGTGCAGCGCTTGCCGCAGGCCGAACCGGAAGCCGACGAAAGCTGATTCCAGCGGCGAGCGATGATCGTCTAACGACGGAGTCACTGTTGTATTTTTGCAACACTCGTTGAAAAACAAGGGAAAACGCGGGCTTTTTGGCGCGTTGTAGAGTGCGAGGAAGATTTCTGACCAGTAGGTCATAATTTTTCTTGTCCCTGCGCGCTTTCGTAAATTAACTGTTTTAGATACGAAATATATTTCATTGGCAAGGTAAATTAGCATGAGCGTAGCAACTTCAGACGTTGAACTCCTACTTTCGTTAAGCGAAGACGAGATCCAGCTTCGGGATCTCATTCGCGACGTAGTAAAGAACGAAGTCATTCCCGTTCGTATGGAGCTGGACGAGAAGAACCAGTATCCCATGGAAGTTTTCAAGAAATTCAAAGAGGCCGGTTTATTCGCTGCCCTCTTTGACGAAGACGTGGGCGGCCTGGGCATGGGGCTCATGGCGAGCATCATCCTGTCTGAAGAAGTCGCCTATGGATGTCTGGGAGTCGGCACGGCGTTGCTCGCGACCAAACTGGGCGCGCTGCCGATTGAAGTCGGCGGCACTCCGGAGCAGAAACAAAAGTGGCTGCCGCCGCTCGCTTCCGGCGACAAGATCTGCGCCTTCGGTCTGACCGAACCCGGCGCCGGTTCCGACGTCCCCGCTCTGACCACCACCGCCGTCAAAAAAGGCGATAAGTACATTCTCAACGGAACCAAGCAGTGGATCTCCGGCGCGGGCACGGCGGACTTCTACACTGTGTTCTGTATGACCAACAAGGAGCGCGGCACCCGCGGCATCTCCTGCATCATCGTCGAAAAGGACACCCCTGGCTTTTCCTTCGGTAAAAAAGAAGACAAGCTCGGCATTCGTTGCTCTGAAACCCGCCAGCTGATCTTCGAAGACTGCGAAGTTCCGGCGGAGAACATCGTCGGCGGCGTCGAGAACGTGGGCATGATCCACGCGCTGAAGACATTGAACTTTTCGCGTCCCGCGGTCGCGGCTTCGGCGGTCGGCACGGCGCAGGGCGCCTTCGATTGCGCGATCCAGTATGCCCGCGAACGCGAGCAGTTCGGCGTAAAGATCGCTTCTTTCCAGGCGATTCAGCACATGCTGGCCGACATGGCGATGCGCATCGAAGCGTCGCGTCTATTGACCTACAAATCCGCACGCTACTGCATCGCCGGCGCCAAGGATATGGCGAAGTACTCGGCGATCGCGAAATGCTACGCGGCCGACACTGCTATGGCGGTGGCGACGGACGGCGTGCAAATCTACGGCGGCTACGGTTACACCAAAGAATATCCGGCTGAGAAATTTTTCCGGGACGCGAAGATTCTGCAGATTTACGAAGGCACGAGCCAGATTCAGAAAAACGAAATCGCTGCGGGTCTGATCAAAGAAGCAGCCTCGAAACGCTAATAGGCGTTTCGAGCTATGCCGGCCGATGAGTCCATCGGCCGGCGTGCAAAGCGCTGACGCGCTTAGCCGCACACAGCCTCCGGCTGTGTTTGTGGCGTGCAAAGCGCTAACTCCGGGCTGACGCCTGATTTCACAGCGCCCGTCGATGCATTGCGTCGTCGGGCGTTTTTCGTTTATGGAGCTACAGCTGACTCACTGGCCGCTTGCTTCCGCGCTCTTCGCTGTGCTGCTCGCGCTCGGCGAGCTGCTGGCGCCGGCCCGGCGTAACGCCCGCTTGCGACAGCGATTGCGTGCCTTCGTCCTCCTGGCCCTTGCTCTGATTATCGCGCATGGAACCCTGCTGGTTTCCGGTAGTATCGTCGCATACCCCTGGTTTTTCGGCTGGCAGTCCCCGGGGGGCTATGCAATGGCCCCGCTGCTCTTTTATTATGTGCGCCTGAGCCTGGATCCCGCCGACGATGCGCTCCGCCGTCCCCGTACCTGGCTGATCGCCCTGGCACCCGCCGCGGGAGTGGCCGCTTACGCGCTCTGGCAGGCGATCGTGCGGCCGTACGACCGGGCAGAGCGGATTGCGGTGTTCTATTCCGGCGGCGGCGTGGAATACTGGATCATTCTGGTGGGCTTCGCATATTTTTTCGTGTACATGCTCGCGGCGGGATTTGTCGTACTGCGCCGGCTTACACCGCCCGTGGGCCCGACGCGCCCCGGTCTGGCGGCCGCCCTCGGCGCAGCCGCGATCGCGGCGCTGGGTTTCGTCGCTATGGTTTCCGGCCTGAAGCCGCTGTTGCAGTGGACTCTGTACGGGATGGCGGCGTTCGTCCCGGCCGTCTATCTCCTGGCCCGCTGGAGTCCGGACTTTCTGGCCGCCTGGCTTGAAAAGGTCGATCGCCGCGCGGCCGGCGGCCCGGCGGAATCCCGGCTGGGCTCGGTGGATCTGCCGCAACTCAGCGCGCGACTGGACGAACTCATGCAGCGCGATCGTTATTATGCGAACGAAGAGCTGAGTCTCGCCGATCTCGCGCGGGCCGCAAAGGTCACTTCGCATCAGCTTTCCGAGTTTCTAAACCAGAAACGCGGCACGAGCTTCTTTCACTACGTAAACGGCCTTCGTGTGCAGGAAGCCTGCCGTCTTCTGCGCGACGAACCGGAACGCACGATTCTTTCGATCGCATATGAAGTCGGTTTTAACTCGAAGTCCGCTTTTCATCGCGCTTTCTCGCGCCACATCGGGCTCAGTCCCCGCGAGTTTCGCCGCAAAAAATAATATCCCACTTTATACAGCGGGTCGATTCAAGCGCGCCTCCTGTGCTATGATGCAATGAAACGCGACGCCCATACAGGACGGCGTCAGGAGGTGCGCGATGAAACCCGATGAGCATGAAACGAATGCGACGAACGCAATGACCAAAGCGAAGACTGTACCAGAAACCGGGAGTACCGCCGGCGACTACTGGCGCCGGTACTATACGCCGGAACTTCAGGCCTGGATCCGGGAGCATGCTCGGGCGATCAGCGTCGAGTCCACGGGGGTGCGGCTACACGTCGACGTGTATGAACGTCCGGAACGGGACGCGCCCGTATTCGTCTTTAATCACGGCGGCGGCGGTTATTCACGTATGTTCGGTGTGCTGGCCCGGGAACTCTTCGAACGCGGCTATACGGTCGCCTTCCCCGATCAACGCGGGCAGGGTTTTTCGCAGGGCGATCGCGGCGACTTCGTCATTGCGGAGCTGGTGGAAAATATTTGCGATGTGTTCGTGCAGCTACGCGCTCGTTTCGCCGGGCCGATGATTCTCGCGGGCGGGAGCATCGGCGGCGCCCTGACGTACATGGCGGCTGCGAAGCTGTTGCAAAAACGCCGGGCCCTGGTCGCAGCCGGACGCGAGCCCGAAACACCGGATTCGCGGGTCGCCGTGCCCAACGCCGTCGTCTGCCACAATCTGTTCGATCTCGGCCGGCCCCGGGATGGGCTTGGTCTTTCCCGGCTGTATCGCCTGCGGAAATTGCCGGGCTTCGCGGCCCTGAGTCAGGGGGTGATCGCTTTTGCCGCGCGTTGCGCTCCCGGACTGCGACTGCCCTTTGGCCTGCTCGGGGATTTCCGGGCAATGGTCGACGGGCGCGACGCGGGTTTCTACGATCTCTGGAAAAACGATCCGCTTCCCATTCAGCGCGTTTCGTTGCGCTATTTGAAGAGCATCGGCTCCACTCCGCCGGTCATTCCCTTCGAGGAGAATGAGCTGCCGGTGCTGGTGATCAATCCCGCCCGCGATCGCATGACGCCGCCGGAGCTTACCCGACAGAATTACGAACGTCTGGGCGGCCCGAAAGTCTATCGCGAGCTGCCGTACGGTCACTGGTCGGTCAGTGTGGAATTCGCGCGGGAATGGTGCGGTCTGGTGGATGAGTTTATAAAATCGAATATATGATCGCCGCTTCTCGCAAGCTTCGCCGCAACACCGGAACTAAGCTTCGGTGTTACGGCATATATTTCCCGGCAACGCTCGCGGAATCGGTGTCCACCTGGAGGAACGAACGCCGATTCCGCAAAGCGAATTGATCAAGTCGGCCGCAGGCCGATCAGTCTTTAATACACCGCAGACGAAACGATATAGTATTCGAAACCGCGGAAGCCGGCGGGGTTCGCAGCTCGCAATTGAGCGCCTGAATGTCATAGACCGTACTGTTTTCAAAGATCTTCGTTTCGCAGGTCGAAACCGGATCGCGTCCCGCGCCGCCCGCGGGCAGATCCAGGATCAGGATATTGTCGTCGCCCGCGAAATTCACCTGATTATTCAGCACCACGCTTCCGGCCGCGAAGGTGGTCTTTAGAATACTCAATACAGGCGGATTGCCTCCGGCCCGCACCGAAATTCCGGCCGCGCCGTCCGCACAGCCGAGCACGTCGGTCAGCGATTGGGAAGCGCCGTCCAGAATCAGAGTCGCGCTGTCGTCGGCCGGCTGCGGTATATCCACTGCGCCTGGATTCGCGGCTGCAAGCAGTGCGATTGTGGCGAAAGTGTCGGAGCTATTATCGTCTGATTCGCCGCATGCGACTGCACAGGCGGCGCACAAGATTAGAGTTACCAATAGTTTGTAATTCGGCATTAAGCTTTACCTCGATTGTTGATGATTGATACAACATGCGAGATAAATGGATTTGCAGAATTGATAAATAAAAACTAGTATTCGCGCTATGCGATTTTTCGTGCAGAGGCCGGATTTTTTTTACGTTTCCGGTGGTGGGTTCGTAGCGCTCAAGCGCTCCTGGACCGCGTTTGCCTGGCGGACGTCGCTTTCAGGCGTTTTGTAGATGTCGCAACCAGTTGCGAAATTCGAGGCAGCGCACGTCGGCGTCGATGAGATCCGCATCCAGGCCCAGTCGCCAGGCCATGCGCGTATGCTCGGAGTGTTCCGGGCCGCCGGCATGCAAGCGCTCCAGTTGCGCTGTCCAGTCGTTGAGATCGGCGTCGTCGCGAAAGCGGCCTTCTTTTAAGAGACCGTCTCGACGAAAGCGGGTCAGGGCGGCGATTTCGCGCAGATCGTACTCGGGATGATATTGCACCGCCCAGAATTCCGTGTCGTTTGCGCGAATGCAGGCGGCCTGGATCTCCGTCGCGGCGTTGGTCGCCAGCACAAGCGAGTCCGATGGCAGGCGATGGACTTCGTCGAAATGACTGGTAAAGGCGTCAAAGCTCGGGGCCCTGTCGCGAAACAAGGCGTGTTCTCCGCCGGCGCGGGTCAGCGTGACTTTGCGTGTAATGCCGAATTCGCGTCCGTTCGGATTCAGTCGGCAGTCTCCGCCGGCGGCCGCGGCGGCGATATGCAGCGCCCAGCAACTGCCGAAGGCCGGAACGCGCGCCGCGAAACTCGCCTTCGCCAATTCGATCTGCCGTAACACTGCCGGAGTTCCATCGTAAATATTCAGACTGGATCCCGTCCACAACAGCGAATCGAAGTCCGTAAGCCCAACGCCCCGGGGTAGAAAATCATCGCCGTCGGCGGGATAGACGATTTCGTAGCGCGCGTCCGGAGCGAAACGCTCGATCATGCGCGCGTACAAATCGCCGCCGGTATTGCAGCCTGTTGCGAGCAGTCGATCGCGAGCGGGCCGATCGTAGCCATCGACGATCAGAAACTTAAAGGACATTCAGCTCGGTCGTTCGCCTGCAATGGTCACTCGATACATCAGGCGTTCGAACTCCTGGTAATCGTCGAGGGCGTAGTGTTGTACGCAGCGGTTGTCCCATATCGCCACGGACTTCGCCTGCCAGCGAAAGCGACAGCAAAAATCCGGTTTGCCGCCGTGCGCGTACAGGTACTCAAGCAGCGGTCGGCTTTCCGCTTCGGTCCAGCCCTGAAAGCGCTGGGTAAACATACGGTTTACGTAGAGGGCTTTGCGTCCGGTGACCGGGTGCGTGCGCACCACGGGATGCTCGACCTCCGCGTGCACGGAATCCGACCAGCGATAGGTGATGGGCGTTTTGCCTTCGTATTTTTCTTTCGCAGTCTCGGAGGTGTAAGCCGGTCCCGCGGTGTGGATCGCGGTCATGCCGTCGAGAGTTTGCTTCAGGCCGTCCGAGAGGCTTTCGTATGCGAGATATTGATTCGCGAAGAGCGTGTCGCCGCCCTGCGGAGGAATCGTAACACCGTACAGGACCGAACCCAGGCTCGGTTTTTCGAAGAACGAATTATCGCTGTGCCAGCCGGTACCGAAAGTGGCCGGGTCTCCGGCGGGCTTTAGAACGCGGATGATCTCGGGGTGCTCTTCCATGCCGTTTACAATCGGATGCACTTCGAGCTCGCCGAAGCGGCGGGCGACGGCGATCTGCTCAGCATGGGTCAACTCCTGGTCGCGAAAGAAAATCGCGCCGTACTCGAAGAGCGCCTGCTCGATTTGCTCGAAGACTTCGTCGTTCAGCCCGGCCAGCTGGACGCCTTCGATTTCGGCGCCCATCGCACCGGTCAGCGGTTTGATATTCAGAGTCGGGGATTGGGTGAGCATAGCATTCCTCCAGGAACGGCCGTCGTGGTTTTTCCGAAGGACCGCTCTGACCAAAAAAAAGCACGCCCGTCTTCCGCGTCATTTAAAAAACGGAATGATTGTTCCGCTTTGCGGTGCGCACTCCCGCCCCCGTGGGTGGTAAAAATGGAGGCGGGTCAGAATTCCTCGCAGGCAGGAGCGGGGGCCTGATCTGCAACGTCGCCAATCATATCACGAGAAAAAGCAGTCGGCAAGCCCGGAAAATGTCACACCCGGGCGTACAATAGAGTTGAGGACATGTGCGCCGAAAAACAACAACCCGGTCAGCACATCGTAGGGTTTTACCCCGCGGGTCAAACCCAACATTAGATCGTCGCCAACATCGTAGGGTTTCACCCCGCGGGTCAAACCCTACATTAAATCGTCGCCCACATCATAGGGTTTGACGAGCGGCTGGGTTAGATTCAGTGCGTCGTCCAGGAGTTCCTGGATATCGCCCCGCAGGCGTTTGAGCATTTTGTCGACGCCTTTCTTTTTCTCGGACTTGGTTGCGGACCAGTATTCGGTAATCGGGAAAGGCTGCGCGAATTTCACGTAGGCCTTGCGCGCGATGACCGGCGGTTCGCCGCCCAGAGCCCGCGGCGTTTTGCCGTACTTATATGATTCGAAGCGTGCGAGCCACTCGCTGAAGCGCTCAGCGGTCGGTCGACTGATCAGATAGTCTCTTTTGATTACGATGAAGTCGAAGGCTTTGACCAGCTCCCGGTGCACCCAATCCTTTTCTTTTTCCGAAAGCTTCGGCAGCTTATCGTCGGGGTAGTTGATCATGATCATTTCAAGTTGCGCGAAGAGAAAGCGCAGTTTAACGATCGCGTCGGCTTTGAGATCATAACCGCTGGCGTCCAGGACGCCGAGTTTTTCGGCGACATTATCCAGAATAGCGTGGCGGATACGTCCGATGCGATAATCGAAATCGCCCTGAGACGCGACCGCGATTTTATATTCGGCCTCGGCTTCTTCCACCATCACCCGGCCGACGGTTAAGAAGCGGCGCAGCAGATTCTTATTGCCCGGATCGATCTGCATCTTCTTTTCGAGCTTCGCGATTGCCTGGGTGATCCGGGCGCGGACTTCGTTTTCGGTGCCCTGCGCCACGTACTTAATAAAACCCGGCAGAATCATAATATTCGCGTTCGGGTCCTGCTTGCGTGCGTCGTCCATCGCCCAGAAGCTGATCTGCGCCGCTCCCTGCTGAAAGGGCATCAGCGAATCGTTTTCGCCGCTCGTGGGTTCGCCTTCGGGATAGAGCACGAGCTTGCCCCCGGGTGTCGCCAGCGCGGCGCGCGCGGTCTTAAACGATTCGCGATCGTTGATGCCGGCGATGACCGAGAAACCGCCCAGATTCGAAATGACTTTGCCGGCGATACCGCCGTTCCAGTCGAAGACCTGGCGCGACGCCATGTATTGAAAGCGGGCGCCCATCAGATTGCCGAGGTGGTAGGTGATCGGCGGTTCGGCCGTCGTGGGATGGTTCGTGAAGAACAGCAGGCGTTCATCGCGCAGGCTGCGCAGCATCTTGCGGTCGTCCGGGCTGACGATCACTTCGTCGATATTGTGGACCGCTTTTAAGAGAACCGGCAGGAGCAGGTCCATGGTCCAGGCCAGCGGTAAATTAAACCCCGGTGCGATAAATGGCTGCATGTTTCTAATATTCCTCCGAAGACGAATAACAGTCTGCCGCTCCGGCCTGACTTTCAGCAAGAAGATTTCAATTTTAAGTTCAGAGCTTAAGTTGCGGCGCTCCATTCCGCCGGCGGTTCGCAGCGGAAGCTCAAAAAATCTCCGCGCACGGGATGTCGAACTCCCATTTCCACGCAGTACAGCGCCAGCCGAACGCCCGGCAGGGAGTTGCGCGCGCCGTACTTGCGGTCGCCCAGGATCGGCGCGCCTCGATCCGCGAATTGAAAACGAATCTGGTGAAAGCGACCGGTTTCCAGTTCGATTTCGACGAGCACCGGCCCGGTCCTGATCTTCGAGCGTCCGATCGTTCGATAACGCAATCGTGCAATTTTGCCTGGATCGCCGCCGGGCTGCCGCTTCGATCTGCGATCGGGGTCTTGAACCCGGATCGCCATCCGCCGTTTCGCATCTTTGGCGACGTGGTCTTCGAGCAGGATCCAGGATTCCCGGGAATCTTCTTCTGACTTGCGATCGGCCGGGCGCAGTCGGGGTTCGCGTTCCAGCCAGGCGCGGTAGACTTTGCGGGTACGCCCGGCGCGAATTTCTTCAGAGAGCCGCGCCGCCGCTTTGGACGTGCGCGCGAAGATCATTACGCCGCCGACTTCGCGATCCAGGCGGTGTACGAGACCCAGCCACACCGCGCCGGGTTTTTGAAACTCACGTTTGATATAGGCCTTCGCCTGATTGAGTAGATCGTCGGTTCCGTTCGGGGTATCGCTCTGCGATAGTACGCCCGCCGGTTTTTCGACGACCAGCAGATGATTGTCCTGATACAATACGTTCAGCACGAGACGATCGGCGCGGCTCAGTCGAAATAGAAAGTGTACTTGAATTCCACCAGGCGATTGTGCCCGCGATTCAGGTTGGCGGTTTGTACGGCCCCGACGACGCGCGGTAAAACCAGCATGCCCGCGATCAGCCCGCCGTTCGCGGAAGAGTCGAAACCTTCGCTGAAGAATTTGGTGCCGCCCGCGGCGACCATCAGACCGTCGGCCAGAAAATAGAGGCCGGCTCTCAGCCAGGTCTGCCCCAGTGTCATGCGCGGTGAACGATAGCCGTTGTAAAAAACGCTCAGCCAGGGTGCGACCAGATTCAGGCCCTGGCCCACCCAGTGGGATTTATAATCGAGGGCGACCGCTTCCCCCTTTAAGGGGACGGTCGAACCCGGCTTCAGAATGTTTTCGATTTCTAAAATGCGGGAGAGGGTCTCCACGTCGCCGCTGTCGCCTTCGACGCGCACGATCGCCTGATCGATGCGAGCGGAGATGCGGCCGCCGTAGATTTGATAATCGAAAGCTGACAGCAAATTGCTGGTGAACAAAAAATCGAAACCTTCGGTTTCCTCTTCGCGGCTGAAACGATCGGGGTCGAATTTGTTCAGAAACTCTTCGATCGCCTGGTCCGTTTCCGCGTTGCCGAGCTGCGATTCGTACGTCAAAACGGAGTCGGCGAAGATCGCGCTCCCGCCGGAGAACGACAGGCACAGCAGTATCGCGGCGAAAGCGGTCGGGGCTGCCAGTTGTTTGAGAATCGAACGCGATGGGCGGAATAGAGATATTATAGGGCGGCGGTCTGCGGACAACACGGGGGGTGTTTACTCCTGAAAAACGAAACGGGACAACAGCAAACATGCGTTGTAGACCGTGTGCGCCAGGATCGCGCTGCCCAGTCCGTAGCGCCAGAATAAAAAGCCGAAGACCAGCCCGACGCCTGCGAGTGCGGGCCACACGCCGGCCGGATGCACGAGTCCGAAAAGCAGCGCCGGGAATCCCATGGCCAGGACCGGCGGCAGGCCGCGCGTTTGTAGAAAGCTCTGGAGGCCGCCGCGAAAGAAAATCTCCTCGAGAGCCGCCGTGACGACCGCCGTGAAAATCAAATGGTAGACGATAATGCGCCATCCGGAATCGAGCGCGGCGGCCAGGCCCGTACGTTGCGGCGCCGGCTGCAGTCCCAGAGTCAGGAGAATCTCGTGCATCCCGGCGATGACCGCGAACAGCAGGAGTCCGGTTACGATGCCGACGGCCCATCCCGCGGCTCGCGACGGCGGCTGTGTCGTTGATGCGGATTGCGGCTCCGATTCTGAAGTTTGCGTCGATTCCTGCGGGTCGCCTGCGGGAGCCGGGGCAGGCAGCAGATGTCGAAAGAGCAACCAGCCGGCGCCGCTTAAAAACAGACCGTAGCACAGCCGGTCGAGCGCCAGCGCCAGCGGGTCTCGATGCCAGTCCAGATTCCAATCGACGGTCAGGAGCCGCAGGGCGTTCAGGGCGACGCGGTGGGTTTGCTCGAATAGCACGAAAACCACGAAAACGAAGGCCATCGCGAATAGCGCCCGACCGATGCTCCGGAGTGTGGAATCACGCACGATGCCCCAGGGGACGCGGCGCCGGTCCGCAGGGCAATCCTTTGTTGGTTTTTCCCGGCACTTTGATCGGAGCTCTGGCCGCCTGTTTTGCGCGGTCCGGCTTGTTTTCGATGGGAGTTCAGGGCGAGTTTTGCGCGAATTTTGTGCGATTTTTGCGGGATTGATTCGAAGATAGAACCAGGCCCATGATCGACCCCCGGACGAATCTTCCGCGTTTCACGATTCCGCTTCGCTTCGGCAGTGGCTGGTTCGAATTCGCTCGCGCCGGGACGGCATTCCGAACCGCGCTGGTCTGCGCGCTGCTGCTGATTACAGGGGCGATCCAGAAACCGGTCCGCGCCGAGGTTTCGAAAACGCGGCCGTCGGCCGAAAAGGCCGCCAGTGAAGCCGTGATCGCCGGAACTTCGGAGGCGACGACCGCGCGGCCGCTCGCTTCGCGGCCGCTGAAAAATCTGAAGCCGGGCAATCCCGATCTCAAACGGCTGCGCCGCGAAATCGCCGACAACCTGAAGGCGACCGCCCGGCGCGGCGAGCTGCGCTGGCCCGTGCGCTACCTGCGTTATACGCTGCGGGCCGACGAAAATTTTTATTTCGTAATGGCCAAAGTATCGCAAGACGCAGACACTATCGCGTCGCTGAACGGCCTGGCGAATCCGAACGCGCTGGGTCCCGGTCAGAGCATCCTGATTCCCAACGCGCGCGGTCTCTTCTTAAAAGCGAAGGATCCGGCGGAACTGGCGAAACGCTATCAGGTTTCGTCGAAAGCGATCCGCCCCGCGGGCGAGTTCTGGTTCCTGGCCGGTCAAAAATATCTGCCCAAAGAGATGGCCTATTTTCGCGGCGATGGTTTTTTGCCGCCGCTGAAAACCGGCCGCGTGTCCAGCCGTTTCGGAATGCGTTCGGATCCCTTTACCAGACGCCGCACTTTTCATGGCGGACTCGACATCGCCGCTCCACGCGGAACTCCCGTACACGCCAGCCGCGGCGGTAAGGTCATTCGCGTTTCCAAAAAGGCGAAGGGTTACGGCAAGCTGGTCGTGATCCAGCATAAATTCGGCTATCGCACGTACTACGGACACCTCTCGGCGATTCTGGTGCGCAAAGGGCAAAGCGTGAAGGCCGATCAAATTATCGGCAAAGTCGGCTCGACGGGCCGGGCGACCGGACCGCATTTACATTTTGAAGTCCGCAAGAACGGCCAGCGCAAGAACCCGACGGTGCACGGTTTGCGTTTGCCGTAGGCACGCACGCAAGTCGCGGTATGCGCTGATTTCAGATCGATTTCAGAAACCGTACATCGAATTCACGCCGTTCACGTCGCATTGCGTGAGCGCGGTCCGGTTCGGCGTGATGATGCCGCCGCTCTTCGTGGTCATCACCGGCCGGCTGGAATCCGCCGCGAAGAAAAACGAGCCGTAGTGCATAATGGAACCGATGTCGTACTGACCCAGATCCGACGCGCCGCTGGCGATGTCGTAGTTGCTCGCGAAACCGCCCGTAATATTCGAAAAGTCGATATTCACGAATGAATCGCGGTCGCTGCGGCTCTGTTCATGAAAGAGTCCGAGCGCGTGTCCGATTTCGTGCACGGCCGCGCCGAAGCCGCAGTTCGCGTCCACGTTCACTTCCTGCGCGCCGGTCTTGACCATCCCGACGAAAGAATAGCAACCCGTGCCGTCCGCCTGAAAGCTCATCCAGGTGGGCTCGGTCGTGCGCGCGATGAAACGAAAATTCGTGTACTGTTCCCAGTGGGCCATGGCGTTGCGCACGTCGGTTTCGTCCGCGATCGCGCTGCCGCCGACCAGAAATTGAAACGGAACCTGAGTCGGCCAGCGGGTTGAAGACGAAGCGATGCCCACTGAACGCTGCACGGCGGAGTTGTATTGCGAAGGGTCGATCTGTTTTGACATGGGCATTCGCATGTCCCCGCCGAAGATGGCTACCCCGTCTTTTTCATAATAACGAATCCACTGCGGTCCGCCGGGCATTTCGAATAGCCCGGTCTTCAGCGGGCCGGCGGGCACGGTGTTCAAGCTCGGAGAGTACTCGCCGTAGGCTCCGCTGACGTGCGCGCCGCTGCTGCCGGCGTCGGAGTGCGGTGCGTCGGAGGCGGGCGGGCTCGATGCAGTCGCGGTTAGCTGGGTGCACTGACTCTGGTTAAAGAAAAAGAGAAAGAGAAAGAGCAACAACAGATCGTCGCCGCCGCTCGAGCTCTTCGTGCACGACGAGGTCAACCCCACCGAGCTGACCAGCAGAATCGCCAGCCAGCGTTTCAGGTGTTTCGGTCGCTTGGTCTTTTTGATTTCAGATGTCATGTGTCGTTCCAATTGTTCCAATGCGTTGGCGTTGATTGTTCGGGGGCAGCGTCGAAAAATCGCCCGGTCTGGCCTCAGGGTTTCAGACGCGGATTGGTCGTTTTCATAAATGCGTCCACTTCGCTCGCGGAGAGTTCCCGAAATACGAGACCGGCCGCGCCGTAATTGGTCGTGCAGTCGCCCTGACATTGTTTCTCCGCGATCGAGCAGGCGCGCAGTACTCCGCGCGGGTCCAGTCGCAGCTCAAAATGATTCCGTCCGGCCGTCGGGTCGGCGGCTCCGCGGGGCAAAATCCGCCGGCAGTTTTCGTAAAGGGTTTCCATCGTCCGGGCGGGGAATCCCGCGGCGTTCGGTCGGCCGGCTCCCACGACTTCATTTACGCGTTCGAAGACGGACGCTTCTCCGCCGCCGGCGTGATTGATCCGTGCCCGGGTGATGTACCGCCGCGTCGCGCGTCCGTTCACAATTTGCACGCCCGTAATCTCGCGCACACCGCTTTCGCTGCCGGGTCGCACGCGCCAGTAAAAATAGGTCGCGCCGGCCGATTGCACGCTCGCCTGCCAGCGCTTGAGGCCGTCGGCCAGGGCCGGCTGCAAAGCTCCGGCGTCGCGAATGATCGGAAAGCCCGCTTCGCCGTCTCCGGCATCGGTATGTTCGCCGGACTGGCAGGCGGCCAGCGTTGCGCCGAATAAGAGGGTCGCGATCAGAGTCAGGATCGGGATGCAGGCGCGGAAAGCAGGCTGTGGGAGACGCGTTGTCATGAACAATTGGACGGACAATCGCGTTTCCGGGTTGGCCGCGATATTCGAAAATTACCCGATCAGGCTGACCGTGTCGAGGCGCTTTCTCCAGATACGGCCGCGTTTCATACAATTCTAACGCGATCTGGCGGGCGGTCCCCGTGAGTCGATTCAGAGTCGATTCAGAAGATCCGCCGCGCCGTCGATTTCGGCTTCGGTCGTACAAAAATGCGGGGCGATGCGAAGATATCCGCCGCGTGAAGAGAGCAGCACGCCCGCTTTCGAGGCCGCCTTCGCGAAAGCGTTGGGGTCTTTGTTTTCCGGCAGGGTGAAAGCGAGAATGCCGGACTGATGCTCCGGAGCGAAGCGCGTGAGCCGAAAGAGATTCGGATCCAGGCCGGCGAGCAGGCGTTCACGCAGCGATTGGTTGCGGCGGTGAATGGCGTCGATCCCGTAGCGATTTAAGAGCTCGTCGAAGCAGGCCCGTAACGCGACCGCCTGGCTGACGGGGGCGGTGCTGTATTCAAAGCGCCGGGCGTCGCTGTGGGGCTGCCAGCTGTGATCGAGATAGTCTTCGCCCTGGGTGACGATGTCGGCGCCGGCCATTGTATGGGCGAGCTTCTCCCGAAAATCCGGACTCGTATACAGGAGCCCGGTGCCGATCGGACCCAGCAGCCATTTCCAGCCCGCCGACGCCAGCGCGTCGATGCCCCATTCCTCCGGCCGGATCGGGAGGCAGCCCAGGCTCTGGGCGGCGTCGACCACCAGGTGCACGCCGCGGGATTTGCAAATCGCGCCGATGCGTTTTAGATCCGCCGCGAAGCCGCTGGTGAATTGTACGTGGCTGAGCGCGACGATGCGCGTGCGTTGCGTGATCATCGCTTCTAAGTCATCGGTGCTGAAGGCCAGCGGCCGCTGGCCCGCGTCGCCGGGGTTCGCCTGGTCGTCGGCGGGTGCCGTCACGCGCAAATCGCGGTTCGGTAAGAGTTTGAGTGCGACCCCGCGCGCCGATTGTATACGCCAGGGGTAATGATTCGATGGATATTCGTGGATATAGCTGATGACCTCGTCACCGGCTTCGAAGGGGTAACCCGCGGCGACGAGCGAGAGTCCCTCGGCGGTGTTTTTCAGAAAGGCCACGTTCGAACCGTCGACGCCCAGAAAGCGACCGACCGCGTTCCGCAGGTCCCCCAGAATATCACCGTACTCATAAAAGACGCCGACCCCCCGGGTGGAATGTAGCTGATCGAAACGGCGGGCGGCGCGGGCGGCGCCGGCGTACAGCGGCGAAATGCCGCAGTGGCTCAAATAGATGCCGTGTTCTTTGACGGGGAAGTCTTCGACCGTACAGTGAAATTCGGGTTCGGATGTGGATTGCTGGGATTCGGACATGGGTCTGACTGACGGCCGCGGTGATTTCCGACCGGCGTCGACTTCACGCGTCGGGGATCGGCGGTTCCAGGACAGGCTGGGCGGGCGGCTTGAGATAGGAACTCCATTTTTCATTGTAGCCGTGCACTTTGTTTGTGGCCGCGCCGGCCGGCGTCACCAGCGGACCGCCGGCGTTCGCGTACGCGATGATGCCGCCGCGCAGATTCAACACCGCGGGCGCGGTGTCCATATCGCCGCTCATCTCCGAGATCGACCGGCCCGAACGATAGCCGGCCGCGCAATAGACGACGATGCGCGCGCGGGAATCGGCGGCGTACTGTTCGCGGAATTCACGCACGGCCGGAAGCCCACCCAGATCTTCATCGACGCGCGCCAGCACGGCGCCGGGCAGGTGCGAAACCGATTGTTCCTGCGGTTCGCGAACGTCGATGAAGAGCAGCGGTCGGGTCGCGTCCGACTTGCGCCACTCGAAGAGCTCCGGCACTTCCAGATCGTTCACTCCGAAGAGCTTCGAATAGCCGGTGGAAAGCAGGTCAAATTCGCTCATCTCAAGATTGCAGGCCGCCAGAGTTTCGCAGCGTACAGCCGCGAGGCTCAGCATCAGCAGACAGGCGATGCCTGTTACCGTGCGCTGCATGCGTCACTCCGGTCGGCGTCGGCGGTACTGGCGTTCTGCTGCAGCGGGAGCACCAGGAGCACCAGGGTGCGCGTCGCCGAGATTAAGTACAGGCTGCGTTCCGGATCCAGGTTCATTTCGCAGAGTATGGAGTCCATGATCGCGTAGCCCAGGCCGTGTCCGCCGCCGGAGGTATCCAGGTTTTCGATGAAGAATTCCTGTTGCCGGCCGCTCTCGCGGTATTCGCGAAAGCGGCGTCGCACTCCGGCGATGCGATCCACGTCTTCTCTCAAGATCGGAGAATCGTTGGCGATCGTCACCAGCAATTCGTCGTTCGAACGCTGGATTTCCAGATGGGCGTGAATATTCAGATCCCGGGCCAGACGCTTCGTGGAAAGCAGAGCTTCCAGCAGCGGATCGGAATTCGGCCCTGCATCCAGGGGCAGCTCCGCCGACAGCCGCCCTTCGCGAATATAACGGTTTTCGAGGTCCAGCAGGTGCCGGACCTCCCGGCGAATGCGCTCGGTCTGGTCCGCGATGCGCGCCAGATGCTGCTCGACCAGCCGCTCTTCTCCTGAGAAAAAGATCTCGCGCAGCCAGTCGTCCAGCTCGTCCGCCTGGTACTCCGGCCGCGCTTCGAGCAGCCGTTCCCGGGTCGCGGCCCACATCAGCAGAAATTTATAATTCGATTTCAGCGCGTTTTTGATCAGCTCATCGCAGATCTGAAAGACCTGGGGAACATAATCCGAGAGCCAGCTTTCGCGTGTGGCCTCGCTCAGCCGATCCTCGATCGTTCCGGCCAGCTCCTGGTCGTACCTTTCAATGCGCAGGGGTTCCATTCCAGGTCAAATTTCCAGTGAAGATCCAGGCTGTTGCGGGCGGGAAGCGGAGCGTCCGGGACAATCGGTCGTTCATTCGCGCGGTCGATTTTGGGTCAACCTGGCTGCCCACTGTGCTTTCTCGTTCGAGGGTACGTCAATTCGTTTCGCGGCGGCTCGCAAGCCTTCGCCGGAATGGAATTTCCGTCGGCCTGGCGAGCGCTCGCCCGGGACATGACGAAAAAACAATTGCGATTCTTACTTATAACGAAAAATTCGCCGATAATATAAGAGCAACTACTGGTATCCATGCAAGACTCACCCCGTTTCCTTTCCCGACCTTTCGCCCGTATTTTTAGCCTTTTTTGCGCCGTCGCCGTTATCGTTCCCGGCATTCTGCTGGCCGCCGAAAATTACGCTCCCGAGTTCGAAGCCGAACTCATGGACGTCCATATCGACAACAAGTACATCCAGAGCCATCGCGGTCGCCTGGGCCGCTGGGTTCGCTCCGGTTCCGAACCGCTGCACGTGCTGGCCCGCAACTACGGTGTGACCACCGAAGAGATTCGCGAGATCAACGATCAATTCGCGGGCGTGCGCGCCATGATCTTCGTGCCGATGGGTCTCGAAAAGTACAACGAGCTCCTGAACGAAGGCAAAGGTCGTCGCGTGGTGAAGCTGGATCCGCGCCGCCTGCTGTGGCCGGTGGAAAATCCCGCGTACTCTTCGCGCTACGGCATTCGTCGCGGCGGCAACCACAACGGTCTGGATCTCGCCTGCGCTCCGAATACGATCGTGCTCGCGGCTAATGACGGCGTCGTCACTCACTCCGGCTGGTTCGGAGCCCTGGGACAGGCGGTCGCGATTCGCCACCCCGACGGGATCGTCACCTGGTATGGTCACAATACTTCGGTCTTCTTAAAAATCGGCGAAGAGGTTCGCCGCGGACAGGCGGTCGCCTTTTCCGGAAACACCGGTCGCAGCACCGGACCCCACGTGCACTTTGAAGTGCGTTACCAGAACATCGCCATGAATCCGGAAGACTTTTTGGAAGCCGGATTGATTCAACCCGGCGTGGTCTTTCGCGAAAGCACGCCGATGGATTTTTCGAACATCGAACACGAAAGCGCAATGTTCGACGACGCCGGTCGCCTGACCGACGCAGCCGTCGAGAACTGAAGATGGAACTGGAGCGCGCGGGCTGGGATGCGCCGGCCTACGAGCTTATAACGGAGCGCGTGCTGGCGGGACCGCCCGGTCTCGCCGCCTTCGATTTCGATAACACCTTAATTCGCAACGACCTCGGCGAAGCCGTGATGTACTACATCATGTTCCAGGCGTTGTTGCGCGCAGACCTGCCGGAGTTCTGGGAAGAGATCCGGCACCCCTCCATCGCGGCCGCGGATCTCGAAAATCTACAGGCGCTCTGGCGCGGAGTCGAAGCCCAGGGCGGCGACGAAGACGTCGACGGCTATTTGGAATTCGTGGACGGTCTTGCGCCGCTCTACGCCCGGGTGTACGAACACTCCGGAATGGCCGCAGCTTATCGCTGGAGCCGCGTGCTATTCGCCTTCCAGCCGGAAAAGGAGCTGCGATCGATTGCGAAGTACGTTTTCGCGTACGAACAAAACCAGGCGTTGGGCGAAACCACGCTGCCTTCCGGACTGGTCGTGCCGCGTGGCATTCGGGTCTATCGTGAGATTGAGAATTTGATCAGTCTGATGCTGGCCGGCGGTTGGGACGTGCGCATCGTCACGGCTTCGCCTCAGGTTTTGATCCAGGCGGTCATCGATCGCTGGGGAATTTCCGAAGAGCGGGTGCACGGGATGCGGCTCGCTCAGAGCGACGACCCGGCGGTGGATTTGCTATTGCCGCGGATTGTCGAACCCATGCCGGTCCAGGCGGGTAAAGTTGAGATGCTCACATCGGAGGCGGATCGCCCGCTCGATTTCATGATCGGCGACTCGATCGGCGATTTCGAGTTGCTCCGGCACGCGCGCCATGGCATCCTCATCGATCGCGGAAATGCGGAGCTGACCGCCGCCGCCCGGGATGCGGGCCTGGCCATCCAGCAGCCCTTTCCAGTGGCCGAATCCGCTCCGCCGGATGCGGCTCATTTTGTATGACTGCGCCGCCGCCCGAGGGCATTTAGGGAGTATTTACCGGCCCCCGGTGCTTTCGTTAAAATGCTTTACAGTTGGCCTGGTTGCGGGCGGTGATTGCCTGAATCGGCCGCAAATTCATGCTCTCGCGCATTTGAGCCGATTCTTAGCGTATACATGGATTCTGAGAACAGCACTCTGAGCGCGGGCCCGATCGAGACCGGCGGGCCCGAAGTCGATGTCGATGTCGAGCTGGAATCGGGGGGCGAACTCGACGCCGCCCTGGCTGATACCGCGGCGCTTGAATTCCCGGAACGGGAGCCGCCGAAATCCCGCAAACAGGGTCTGCTGAATCGGATCGGGCTGCGCCGGAGCGCGAACGCCGTTCCGGAACGCCGTTTTCTGGCGGTCGCGCCGGAGGCGGATAATCTGGCCGTGCTGCTGGAGTGCGTCTACACGGCGCGTCTGCTGAAAAAACGCCACGAGCCGGCGCAACGCATTCACGCCGGTATTCTTGCGCATCCCCAGAACGCGGAATTGCTGAAGCTGACCGGCGTATTCGACGAGGTCCTGGAGCTCGAAGCCGACGATCTGTGGCGGCACCGGATCCTGGATTTCGTGCCGGAAGTCTTGTATCTACCCGACCAGGGGCTGCGCGCTCATCTGGCGACGCTCTTCACCGGCGCGAAGGTGCGCATCGGCGGAACCCGCCATCGCCTGATTTCGCGACTTCTGCGTTTTCATAAAATCAACCACGAAGAAGATCTGCAGCGTTTGAAGCGACGGGGCTTCGATCTTTTTCCCGAGCTCACCGATCTGAAAATCGAAGGCGATCTGGACGCGAGCGGTCTGGCGCTGCCGACCGGCGACTTCGCGGTGCTCTCTTTATTCGACGCTCACGATCTGACCGGGGGCTGGCCGCTGGGACACGCGGCCCGCCTGGCGCGTTTACTCAAGACGATGGACATTGAGCTGGTCGTTCCGGTTCCGGCGCTGGGGCCTGGCGGCAACGGCGATTCGGGAGAGGACGCGGGCCGCCACCAGCCGGAAGAGCTGCGTCGTCTGGCCGGCGAGGTCGAATACCTGCGAACGAAAGCCGGGGTGCGGATTCTCTCCGATTGCCTGCCGGCGGATCGCGCGGCGGCCATGCTGCAGGCGAAATTGGTTATCGGACCGGCGGGCCCGGAAACGATTCTCGCCTCGCTCTTGAAAAAGCCCGTGATCGTTCTGCACGATATGAAGACGTATCGGAATCATCCCGGCCACGTGCGCCCGCCCGGCCTGCACGACATTCGTACGGACGAAGGCTCGCGTTTCGACGAAGCCGCCGCGGGGGAAAACTCCGACGAGCCCGTTTCCGGGCCGGATTCGAAGCGTGATTCGAATAAATTGCTGAAAAACTCTCTGGCCGCCCTGCGGGAGCAGGCGATTCCACTGACTTCGTATTATATTAAGTTAGCCGATTCGCTCGAGCGGCATATCATGCCGGCGGTCGATACCTGCATCAAAGACTGCCCGAGCTGTTCATTTCAGTCCTGCGTCGAGTACATCTCGCCGGAACGGGTCTTCGAGCAGCTGAAGAAGATCGTGCTGCCGTTCTGAGGCGGCGATTTTATAAAAAATCCCACAACCCGCGGCGGGTCGCTTACGTCTAATATGAGCTTCATTCCGCGGACGACGCTGGCGTCGTCGGGTCTCTGGTTTGAGCAGCACCTTTTCTGTATGTCCCTTGCCCGTCCCCTTCAGTTTCCGATTCTGGGTTGCGCTTTGATCGCGGCCTTTGCGTCATCCGCCTGTCTGAATTTCGAAACCGACCGCTGTTCGAATTCGGACCTGTTCTGCGCCGAATTCGGTCCCTTGCTCTACACATTGTATCAGCCGACGATCATCACCGGCGCCACGGTCTCGCCGACCGTCGGTACTTCGTTCTGGAAGGTGTCACGCCTGGATGGCGACGGGACGGCGTTGTGGACCCGCAATCTATTCGAGGCTCAGGGCGCCACGACGATCAATACCCTGGCGGAAGTCCGCGTGACCGACGATGGAGCGCTGGCCATCTACGGTTCTTCCGACAGCGGCGGCGGGGGCGATCACTATCTGTTCAAGTACAGCCTGGACGGTCTGGAACTCTGGCAGCGGACCTGGGGGCAACCCGGGAACGAAACCCCGGCTGCGGCGGACGTCGACGCCGCCGGCAATATTTACGCGCTCGGCGATTTTAATAACGGCGCGAATACCGACTGGTGGATTAAGAAATTCGATGCGAACGGCGTCGAAGACACGATCGGCTGGAACAAAGTCTTAAACGGTACGGCGAATATGAACGACGCACCCGCGTCGATCCACGTTTCGACGGACGGTTCGATCTACGTGAGCGGCGGCACTGACGACGGAGCGGGCAACGAAGGTGCGATACGTAAATATCTGCCCGATGGTACGGAAGTCACCGCCGGCTGGAACAAACGTTTCGGAACGACGATCGTTTGCAGCGCTTCATGCACGATGGCCGCGGACGCGGCGGGCAATCTATACGTGGCGGCGACGATCAATACGGGGGACAACGATTGGTATCTGCGCAAGTTTTCTCCGGACGGCACGGAGTTCTCGGGTAATTTTCCCGTGCGCTTCGGTTTCGCCGGGGGCGCCGACCAGCTCTTCGCAATCAGCATGGGCGTCACCGGGGACCTGTACCTGGTCGGCAGCATCGACCCGACGGCAAGCGCGGCGCAGCTGGAAGGTCAGTTTCTACGGCTGGATCTCGATGGCAATTATCTCAGCAACTATCGCACGAACGTGGGCTCGGAGACGGACAACTACGTGGGAGTCGGACTCGATCGTTTCGGTCGCGCGTACTTCGCCGGCGGCGTTTCCGATACCGGCGGCGCGGCCGGATTCGATCGCTCGTTGATTCGTCTGGGACCCAGGGGGGAGCTGGATGGAAATATTAACTGGCGGGGCGGCGGCGTGGACGCCGGTTTCAGTCTGACCGACTTTTTTCTGTCGCTTGACGTTCAGTAAATCTCGCAGCCGTACTTTCGTGGCCGCGAACTCGATGCAGTACTTCAAAGCTCGTTCAGCGAATTCTTGAGGGCCTCCGCCGCGGCCAGACCCGAGAAGGCCGCGCCTTCCACCCGCCCGCCTCCGAAGAGGTCGCCGGCCAGCAGCAAGGTCGGCGAGGACTGCACGCGATAATAGCCGGGTTCCGGACGTGCGGTGCCGGGCCGGCGTGGTTCGCTGTACAGCCAGCGATGCAGCCGCCATGCGGCCGGTTGCGAATCCCTTAAGATCGGAGCAGACTGCATTAAGAGTTCGCGGACTCTTTCGGGATCGCTGTCCAGTTCGGCTTCGGTGAAATCGGCGGTGGCGTGGACGGTGATTGCGTGCTGATCGGGCGAAACCCCTTTCTGGCGATTGTCCGCCATCCAGCGAATGGCCGGGCCGGTGATCGCGGGATGCTCCTGGTCGTTGGCGTAACCAGGGGCGGGCAGGGCGGGCGCGGCGCGCCCCGAATCGTATACCAGCATGAGAGCGAAACAGGGCCGGTAAGCGAAACGATCGCCTGATAATGTAGCGCGCGCATTCTCCGGGATATTCGCCTCCGGACCGAGCATGGCCAGACACTGGGGCACCGGTGCGGTCAAGAGTACGCTGCGCCCGCTGAACTCCGCGCCGGAAGCGCAGCGAATGAGCCAGCCCGTTTTTGTGGCGCTTCCGGCATCCGCAGATGCCCGCGCGTGAATCTCTATCACCCGCTCTTCGAGCGTGATCAGCCCGGCGTCGAACAGGGGTTTCGCGAGCTGCTCGGGAATGCTTTTCATGTCGGGCACGCCGCGGTAGCGTGGATGCTGACCGTCCTGCCCGCGGTGCCAGACCGTCGCGACCCCGGATGCGGTCCAGGCGTCGATATAAGCCTGAAACTCCGGAAAGCGACAGGTAAAAAATTGCGCTCCGAAATCGATGGCCACTGCTTTCGTTGCGGCCTGCGCGGATTTTATAGCGGCCGGGGAGTCGCCCTTTGAATCGCTCCACGCATCCAGAGGCATGCGCCGGGTGGCCATGCGCCCGCCCACGCTGCGCGCTTTGTCGATGAGCTGAACGGAGTAGCCGCCGGCGTGCAGTTTATCTGCGGCGAGTAGCGCGCTGAGGCCCCCGCCTACGATCAAACAGTCTTGCATATAATATAGAAAGAAACAGGATCGCGCCCGATTGGCGCGCACGGTTTCGCAATTCGCGCTCGATCGCGGGCAGTCTCGAAAAGTTCCGAGAGCTTTCGAGAAGTATTAGGGCGATTTTCTGATTTGTGTCGCGGCCTCGCATTCGGCGTCTGTCAGCGGCGCGCTCAGTACGAACAGGCTGCCGTTCGCCTTTGAATCGGAATCGCCGTCCAAATGGGCAGGCGCAGGTCGCGCCACCATTGATCGGAAGCGGGCCTTCAGGCGCTGCGCGCGCGCCAGAATTCCGCGCAGCCCGGAGCCGGCGCCGGGGGAATCCTGGCGACCCCGCCAGGCGAAGGGCAGGCCGTCCGAGCGAATCGCCAGAACGGCGCGACCGCCGCGGCGTTCGAATTGAATCTTAAGATCGCGGGCGCCGGCGTGGCGCACGCAGTTGCTGATCCACTCCTGGAAAACGCGAGTCAGGTCGATGCGCCGCTGGCCTTCGATCGCGTTCAATCCCGCGTCGAAATGAAAATCGATCCGTACGCCGGGCAAACCGTCGAGGGTGCGGATATAGCCGACGACGTCGTCTTCGAAATTCTCTTCGTGGGCCGATTGCCGCAGAAGAGCGCTCAGATCCCGCGCGTATTCCAGGGCCGATTCCAGAATTCCGCGCAGCCCCGCTGATTGAGCTTCTGCAGGCACTTGCATCAAAGCGGCGGAGATGCGTGCGCCGATTGAATCGTGCACTTCGCCGAGCAGACGTTCGCGCTCGGCGGCGTGTCGCATCCGGCTGGTCAGCATTTCGTTGCGCAGGCGATTGTAGCGATCAGCGAGACCCAGCGAGAGGATTACGAGTTCCAGAGAGACGCCGATTTTGGGTCCGTGCAATAAAACCGCGTTCGAAGCGATGGGCAAATCGAGCAGCCATACCATACGCAGGAGAACCGACGCGATAAAAACGAAGAACGCGACGGCGAAGATTTGCGCCGGCCGATGCCCGCGACGCACGCCCGCGCTGATCGCCCAGATCGCCAGCAAGATTACCAGCAGATTGTTTAGATTAAAGATCGGACTGAGATAGGCGAGCGGCATGGCGGTCAGCGCGAACACCAGCAATATCGCGGAGAACAGCGCCCAAAACAACAGGGCGCGATCCAGCAGCACCGAGAAGCGATAGGTTTCCAGATAATAGCGCGCGAAGAGCATCGAGCTGATTGCCAGCAAGGACATGCTGGCCGCGAAATATAAATGCCCGGTCTCCTCGGCCTGATTAAACCACTGGGCCGCCAGTCCGTCTTCGTTCGCGATAAACAAACCCACGCTGAAGGTATAGAACACGTAGTAAAGATAGGCCGGTTCGCGAATCGCGAGTCCCAAAAGAAAATTGTAGGCGGCCATTACCAGCAGGACGCCGAAGAAAGCGCCTAATGCGTAGTACTCGGCGAGAGCGGCTTCATGAAAGGCGGCCGGCTCCCAGACGCGCAGCGGTACTTCGGCCACGGTGCCGGTGCCGATTCGAAATAAAATCTCTTTTGACCCCCTGTCCGGGCGCATTACCGGAATGACAAAACCCCGGTGCGGAATCGGTCGGCTTTCGAAGCTGCGGGTCGTGCCCATGCGCGCCAGCTGTTCGCCGTCGACGAAAACGTCGAGAGTTCGCGAAGTAATGGTCTGGACCTGGAGATAGACCTGCCCCGCCGGATGGGCGGCAGCTTGTGCGTGCGCGGGTGCGGCGGCCGTTTTCGCCTGCAGTTCGTAGCGAAACCAGCAAACGCCCGCACTGCGCGACCTGCGGGGCGGCGTGGTTTCCGCCGCTTCGAATTGATCGACGCGCTTGAGTACGTCCGCGACTGCGAGCCCTTCGCTTGCATCGCAATAAACGAGAATCTCCGATTCGAACGGCGGCGTGGGCGGCAGGCCGCAGGCGCTCGTTAAAGCCAGCGCAATCGATATTAATAAGCGTCGGTCCGGCCGCACCATCTTCCGACGACTCTCACGATCCCGGGCAGAGAGCAAGGCGCTTTTGAAGGCTTTTTCGGAAGTGCGCGCTCTGAAATTGCGCGCATATTCCCATTTTCTGAACGGCTATACCCGATAACCCTGGAAATGATGCTCGGGCAGGTGACGCTGCAGGCCGCCCTCGTCGCTGCTTACGACCGTATGCACGACATCTCCGACTTCGAGCTTTAATAGCACGCTGTAGCTGGCCGAATCGCGGTGGCCGGCCCCCTGGCCCGCGGTGGCCCGTCCTTTGCCGGTTCCATTATGCAGTATGGAGACCCAGACATCGTCATCGGTGCCGCCCTGGTTAAAGGTGTCTTTCACGAAGGTGACGGTAAAGCTGTACAATCCCGCGTAGGTCGCCGTAAAATTCGTGCCGTCGAAGGCGTCGCCTTCGTTCGTATAAATCGTGCTGTAGACGAGGGGCGACGGACTGCCGCTCGATACATGCGCCCCGCCCGAGGCGCTGAAACCAATGTCCGGGGCGGGAGCGGGATCGGCGACTGCGGGAACCGGCGCGTCGATTCGCTGCAGTTTGACGGTGGTGTAAATTTCGTCGATCCCGAGGTTTGTGGCCAGTCCCAGGTTGCCCGGGCCTGTGGTTTGAGTGGTTCGTATCTGAAGTTCGAATATCGCCTGGTCGGCGATTGTAAAGACTCCGCTGATGCGGGAACGAGTACTATTATTGCTGGGGGCAGCGTTATAACCGTTTTCGCTGTAGAGCACATCCTGTCCGTTTGTAATATTGACGATTTTTGTTCGATGGTAACCAATCTCGAAAGCGGATGAAAACGCTTCTACTAAATACGTGCCTTCCGGAAGGGAAAACTGATTTGCGTTCAACCCGGCACCGGGTATATTCGTATCGATAGCGTTTAGATCGCGGCGAAGCCACAGATTCGGCGTAGCAGTACCACCATGCGTACCACTGGCCTTCCGATCGTACAGAAACGCATACTGCAGCGGCCCGGGCGCGGACGGCGGCGCGGCTTCTTTGACTTTGATGATCCAGACTACCGACATATTCGTCGGGCGGGTTTCGGAACCGAAGCGGGGCGTGCCGTTAAGCTCGTTCGACCGGAGATTGCTGGCCGTCAGGTTATCCGGGCGTTCGTTGATGCCGACCACGACGTCGCCGCCCTCCGCGCCGCCTGCGCGAAATTCAGAGAATCGCCGCCCCGCGAAATCGCTTGTAATTTCGTGAAAGTGCCCCTGAAACTCATCGTCCTCGAACACGCCCGAAGTCGTATCGCCGCGCAAGAAGCTGCCTTTTGTATTCCAGCTTTCTTTCGGATTGTTCAAATCGGGCATAGTCTGCCCGTTGTATGCCGAAAAGGGATCGTTCAAGATCTGGCCGTTGCACTCGACCCAGCCGTCGGGCAGATTCGGAGTACCGGTCAAATCTTTGTGCCAGGCGATGATCGTACCCAACGGCAGGCCCGCGCCGCCGTTTAAAATACTTTCGACGCCCTGGGGATCTTTGTAGATCAATGCCGCCGGATAGTCGGGCGTGACCTGCGCTCCCTGTAATATGCCGTCGCGGTCGTTGCTGCTCGAATCGTTAAGTGTGTTTGTATCAAAATTAGTGGCCCGAAAGTACGCGGCCAGATTCGGCGAAAAGACGCCTTCGAAATCCTGCGCCAGATCCGCCGTGCGATTCGCTTCATGGATCGATACGATTTCGCTTTCCGCCAGGGGCCGGTCGAAGATCGCGATTTCGTCGAGGTAGCCGTTGAGGGGGCTGTCGCCCGGCAGAGACGGGCGGCGAAATCCAAACGTGAAGAGGTCTTTCGCTACTGGAGACGAGAAAAAAACGCCGCCGGTGGTTGGGCCGCCAACTTCATAACTCAGGCTTTGTTCCTCGCCGTCCAGATACAGACGGTTGTAATTGGGGCCGACCACCAGTGCTATATGATGCCACTCCTGATCGGCCAGCAGTTGTTCGCCCCGGCGCAGGTACGCGTTTATGTACTTCGTTCCATTGCCCGATATATTTAAGAACATTGATTCGTCGCTGATATGACTGGCCCATGGACCGATGCCGAGTTCAAAGGCGTCGTCATTATTGGTCGTCTGCCCGTAGCGGAACAAAGAACCCGACGTGATGCTCGCGTTGCGCGAACGAAACCATAAACTCACCGTGCCGGTCGTCAGCGCTCCGAATTCCGCCATATGCGCGGACAGGTCCACATAGTCGTCCACGCCGTCGAAGCTGATGCTGACCGGTCCGCCCTGGCGTACATAGAGTTTGCCGTGATTCGCGGTGCCGTCCGCGAGCTGTGGCTGCTCTTTCAGGCTGAGCGCGCCGTCGACGGTCAGCGCTTCGTTGGGGCTGCTCGTGCCGACGCCGACCTTGCCGCTGTTATAGAAGATCGTATCGCCGCTGCGGCTCCACTGCCCGCCCCCGGTACCGCCCGTGCCGGCCGTGTCGAGAATCTTGATGATCCAGACGACGGTCATGTTCGCGGGGCGCGTTTCAGCTCCGGTGCGGGGGTCGCCGTTCACGCCGTCGGCGATCGCGTCGACCGCAGTGTACCAGCTACTTGTGGTTTGGTGTCGCGGCGTGTGATGCGGCGCGTTGATCAGCGTATAGGCTCCGTTGGGTGTGTTTTCGTACCACTCGAAAACCCGCTGGTCCTTAATGACCTGATGCCAGTGACCCTGAAACTGGTCGTCTTCGAATTCGCCGGAGGTCGCGCCGCCGCGCAAAAAACTGCCCTGGCTGTTCCAGCTTTCCTTTGGATTATTTAAATCGGGCAGGGTCTGTCCATTGTACGGACTCGCGGGATCGCCGACAATCTGGCCGTTGCACTCGACCCACCCCGCGGGCAGCGGCGGTGTTCCGGACAGATCGCGGTGCCAGGCCATGATCGTTCCCAGCGGCAGCGAATCGCCGCCGCCTCCCGGACCGCCGGCCGTGGTTTGGATCGTGCCGTCGGGGAATTTGATGCCGCCGACCGTGCTTTCGATGAGCCCCGCGACGCTCAGGCGTTCGCCGGGAGTCGTCGTGCCGATGCCGACGTTGCCGGTTTGACTCTGTACGAATAAAGCGGTCTGCTCGCTGGCGCTGAGCGCTTCTTCGCCGCCGACGACACTGAGCGGTTCGATTGTGGTCAGGCGGCGCACCAGTTCGCGTCCGGGCAGCGCGATTGTGACGTAGCCGTAGTTCTGGAAAAGCTCCGCGGCGTCCTGATCGCTTAAGGCGCGGCCGTACAGCTTTAGTTCGTCGATGATCCCCGCGAAATGGTAGTGCGTGCCACTCGTATGCGCCGATGCTCCGATGCGCGCTTCGGTCGCGATATTCGCACCGTACTGAATGCCGTCGACGGTCGTGGTTTTGCTCGCAATCAGCGCGCCGTCGATATAGAGCCTTAGCTGTAAATTCGCCTGATCGTAGACCGCGACGACGTGATGCCACTGATCGTCGTTGTACTTCGACGGGCCTTCGAGCTGGTCGCCCGCGGTGTCGCCGCCCGCGAAGATTCCGAAGTCGGTGGCGTTCGGGCCGTTTTCGCCGTCGCCCCACACGCCGATATTCAGACCGCGCCACCCGCCGTTGCCCCACCAGTTGGAAAAGAGGAAGCCATAAAGTCCTGAGAACTTCATCCAGGCGCTCAGAGAAACCGAAGCCGTGGGAAAGAGCAGGGGATTTGTTCCGAGGCCTATATAGTCATTAACGCCGTCGAATTGCAGGGCGTTGTTAAAACGTCCGGTGGTCCAGGTTGCGCCGTTGATCGCGCCGGAAAGACCGTTGCCGGAACTGTCCGCGATATTCGTCCCGCTGCCGGCGTCCATGGCGAAGGCCGCGGTCACGTCGTCGATGACGCGCACGAAGGTCAGCCCCGGCGAAGACTGCGAGACGGCGTCGGCGTTTCCGTAATACACGTAAATCGTGTGCGTCGCGCCTGCGGCGATGGCGGGAACCCGGACCCAGAGTTTCGTAGTGCTCGTATTTAATCCGCTTTCCAGCCAGTACGGCAAGACCGTCGTCTCGTCCGCGTCGACGAACAGGAGATCGCCCGCGTCCGGCCGCAGATTGCCCGCCGCGATCAGGGCTGCAGTATCGAGCGTGAGCTGCACCTGATAGTCCGCGAGCGCTTCGGCGCCGCCCGTGTGATCGAGCGTGATCGCGCGGCGAAAGGCCCGGCCGGCCACGCCCTGGATCTGCGCATAAACCTGCAGCGGGTGGTCGGCGATGTCCGGACTGCGAATTTCGACAGCGTCCGAAATATGCAGCGCGCCGCTGGTGTGTTCGGACTTCAGGACGCCGTGAATCGTAACCGTGTCTTCGTCCTGGTCGCCTAACAGTACATCGCCGGGCATGTGGTCGGTATCGCGGGCGACAACGTCGCCGCGTACTGTTAGCGTGCCCTGTATCTCGAAATCGCCTTCGATGACGTCGCCCGCGCGATTGACTTTGATTTCGCCGAGCCGGTCGAGGGCCGCGTGCGAGGTCGCGACGTCCTGCATCAAATCGCTGCCTTCCGGATCCGGAACGGCCTGCGGGTTATAGTCGGTTGTGCGGGCGTCGCTGCGATGGGCCTGGAAGTCCAGCGCGGCGGCGGGCAGGGGTTGAGCGCTTTCGTCGAGCAGCACCGCCTGTACCTGCGCCGCGCTGAGATTTGCCGCCCCGCACTGCCAGCGTACGGCCGCGAAGCCTTCCGCGTCCGCCGGTACCGTGATGATCGCGCCGGCGTTGGCGGGATCGTTCGCAGCGCGGAGCAGACCGCCGCCGCTCAGTATGCTGAAGCGGACGCGCGCCGCCGCGATCGCGTACGGCCCCGAGCGTACGCTGACCCGCAAAGCTTGCGCGAGTTCGGTATCGGGGATGACCGCCTGGCCGTCGCCGCCCGCGTAATACAGATTCGCCTCGGCGAGCGCCGCGAAGATTCGCCGCGCGTCCGCGAGCGCGGTCCAGACTCCCGCTTCGCGTTTTAAAAAAGCGAGGCGGCCGTATTCGTGCTGATTGCTCTGGGGCGGTACGTATAAGGGCGTCGCCTGGCCGGGCGAAGCCGGGTCGCAGGGCCAGGTGATATTGCGATTGATGGCGCGCGCCGGAATGAGCCAGGCTTCGCCCGTGCGATATTCGCGGGCCGGGTCCGCGTCGAAGCTGATTTCGATTCCGCTTTCGAGCGCGATAAAAGCGCCGTCCGCGGGCACCGTCGCGGGGCCGCCGGCTGCGATCATATCCCATCTGCGAATGCGCCGTACGCCATGCGCGAAGTCGTTGATGTCGAGGGCGATGCTCGTAGAGTCACCGTGAATCAGGCTGTCCGGGTCGATGATCAAATCGTTCGCGGAAACCTGCGCGATGCGCGCGAAGGTCCCGGGCCGGCCGTCGAGTTCGCGGCCTTCGTCGTCGAGTTCAATCCACTGACCGGGCGCGAAGGCCGTCGCCTGATCGCGCCCGAGCGATCGATAGCTCAGTCGTTCGCCGTCCTGATCCAGCCATTCAGTCGCGATCGAGCCGTTGTCCCGCGACCACTTAAAAGTGGCTGTGCCGGCCGGGCCCGGTGCGTGAACCTCCACGCGATAGAGTTGATTGTTTGTGCCGGTATAACCGCCCCGCGCTCCAATCGAACACGGGTCGGTACTGACGCCGTCCGCCATCGTACGCGCCGCCAGCCGGCCGGGCGAACGCGAAATTAACTGCGACCATTCCGGCGGAATCGTCGCGGCGTCGGCGTTGTCGCCGCCCGTAATCGACAGCAGGCGTACCTGCCGGACCAGCTGAGTGCGGGCGCTGCTGTCCGGCACATCGCCCAGCGCGATCTCCCGGATTTCGGGATGTTCGCGAAAACCGACGCCGCGTTCCCAAACGTCCAGATACGCCAGATATACGCCGTCTGTATCGGGCAGGGTCGCGCCAGGCAGGTCGCGTTGCTCGCTGAAGAAAGCGGCTCCGAAGTTTTCGACCAGCCGGCCGTTAATGTACGCGCTGCCGGCTGAGATTTCGAGGTCCGCTTCGCCCGCCGGATTGAGTTGCGGCGCGATCGCGAAACCAGGGCGATGGGCCGGCGCCGCAGCCGCTCCGCCCGGGGTGGGGCTTACGGAATCACGCGCGAGGCTAACCCGGAGATGATTCTGAATCGCCGCCTGTTCGTTCCAGTCGGCGTCGGTGATGATTCGACCCTGTTGAGAACGGACCGCTACGAAATTCTTTTGCGGCGCGAAGCTTTCGCGCGAGATGTCCTGTTTCATGCTGTGCTCTCGGATGGATTTCCGACTCCGGTGCTTTTTGTGTGCGGGTGGTTCTGGCTCAGAACAGGGCGCGGCGCGTATGTGGAGGCGGTGGATACCCGGTCGTCTTAGCCGGCTGGAAAACTTCGGGCAAGAAATCATCCCCCGGGTCGCCGGAGTCGGACAGGGTATTTTGTCTAAAGCTTCAGAATGTTAAGGGTTCGGCTTTGATTTTGCTGGTGATTAAAAAGTAGACGAAATAGTCTACCCGGGTGCCCATGTCTTTGGGGGCGCTTATGAAACCACAGGCCACGGAAATTTCGGGAGCTCAATCCCGAATGCTCGAGGAACACGGCGAGCTGCAGCTCTGGCTGCTGGGCACGGACGTGATCGAAGAGTTTAACAGCTACATATTGAAAGTCTATAACGAGGCTTTCTCAGCGGAGGAGCCGGCCGTGCCGGTTCAGGACATCGAAGAACAGAGCGCGGCTTATTTCCACCGGGCGCGGGTCTGCGGAGTGCGTCATAACTCCGGTCGGCTGGTCGGGACCTGGGGATTGGTGCTCAAAGATTTACAGGACCCTGACCAGGCGGAGTTCCAGTTGCCGACGCAGAGTTACTACGGCCTGAGCTCCGAAAGCATTCTGGAAACTATGGAAGCCCCGGACGTACGCTATTTATTTAACGGTTGGCGGACCGCCGTGGATAAGGACGCGCTGGAAACGCTGCAGCTGGACCGCAACCGATCGATCTTCATTTTCGATTTGCTGATGCGCGGTCTGACCCTGGACTTCAAAGGCGAAGCGGCCGAATATCTGGGAATCGCCGACATGGAGAAGCTGGTCTATAAATACCATCGACGGGTGGGAATTCCCTGGCGGATACTGGGCGAGCCGATTCATTTCTGGGGGCGGGATCGTTATCCCTGCGGCTTTCGTTTCGGCGACTATATCGAACATATGCGTACGCATCATCCCGAGCGCTACGCTTTCCTGAATGCGGACTGAGCGCGTCTTTCATTGAACCATGCAAGCGCGTAAATCGAAGCAAACGCGAAAACGATCGGAGACCGCACATGAGGGCGGCCCGCGAGAACGCATTGTCGCTGCCGCCCTGGAACTCTTTTATCGCCGGGGATACGCGCAGGTTTCCGTGGACGAAGTGATCGAGCGGGCCGGGGCCTACAAAAAATCTTTCTATCGCTATTTTCCAGCGCGCGAGGATCTCGGAAGAGAGTACCTGCAGCGTCAGGCCGATTTCTTTTTTGATTTCTTCGATGGGATGCTCGCACGGTACGAAGACTTCGAAGCGTTTCTGAAAGCGTGGATGCGAATTCTCAGACGCGAAGCGCGCGAAGGCGAATTCACCGGCTGTCCTTTCGCTCAGCTGGCGACGGATGTCAAAGGCCAGGCTTCCGGACTCCCGGAGTTTGAGATGCAATTAAAGGAAATCGTCGCGCGTCGGCGGCGCAGCCTGGCCGCGTATCTGAAACGATGCACTTACCGGGGACGCCCGTTGCCTGTGGGATTTCCGGCGCAGGAATTGGCGGATCGAATCATTCTGATGTACCAGGGCGGGATTACGATCTTTGCGATGAGCGGCGACCAGGCGCATATCCGCGGGCTCGAAAAGGAAATCGCATTCGTCGTCGACGCGAGCGTCGCGGCTTATGATTCTGCATTTTGACGCTAATGAAAGGCTCACATTCACCTCGCCCATTCACCGGCGTTCGCTCCTGAAATTCGTCATTGCCGCCCAGATTCCGCGCAAATATGCCTTTCGGCTTGCCAGAGCGGGGATTCTCTGTATTTGATCCGTCTTTATTAAGACAGGAGATTGCAATGGATTCATTCAAGAAAAGCGCCCGTCTGGCGATCGGCTTGCTGGCCATGACCGCTTTCACCGGTTGCAGCGTGCTCGGTCTCGATGAAGACGAAAGCGACGATACCTCTCTGCTGACGGCGCTGGCGGCGGTCGTCGCTCTCAATAGCGGCTACACTCTGGACGCAACGACCGGCTGCGTGAGCGGGGTGGCTTCGAGCATGAGCACGAGCCTGCCATCCTGGATCCGCGACAATTTTAGCTGCGCCGTGGGTACTGTATCCGGCAGCAACTACGTCTTCACGTCGCAGAATCTGCCGAATACGAAGAGCTATTATTACGGAAGCGGCTCGCCGTTATTTGAAGCGTTGCCGTCCGGAAATACTCCCGCCGGCTCGAACCTGATCGGTTCCGGTAATTTTACTTTTACGATCCCGGCCACGCCGACCGTAAACGGCGGCGCGAAGACCGCCACTTCGCTCGGCGCCATCGGCATGACCGTGAACGGCCTGACCGTATTCAGCAACGCCGCGGCTCCGGGCGATACTCTCGCCAACGAGGTCGGAACTTTCGATAATTTCAATGGTCATCCGCAGGAGCAGAGCATCTATCACCACCATATCAATCCGGCGAATATCGCGACTCAGAACGACGCGAATCTGATCGGCATCGCGCTGGACGGCTACGCCATTTACGGTTTGCTCTGCGATCAGGGAACCGCCACCACCGCCGACGACGCGGCCCCGGGCACCGGCACCCCTGCGCTCGACGTACGTCACGGTCACATAGCGAATACGATTCATCAGGCCGGCGTCTATCATTATCACTACGCCCTGGACGCGACCGCGACCATCAACACACTGATGGGATCCAATTATCACGGGATTGTCGGCACGGTCACGAACTAATGATTCGCTTTCGTTTGATTCCGGCGACCGCGCTCTTGTTTCTGAGCGCGGCCGTCGTTTCCTGCGGCGATCGTCCGCTGGAAATCAGCAATATGGACCCCCGGATCACTCATGAGTCCGGCAAAGTGTTTCTGCTCGGCGAGCCCTTCACCGGCGTCCTGCGTCAGTCCATTCCCGCCGTGGGCGAGAAACACGTCACCCCGTATCGCAGGGGTGTAAAGCACGGCGTCGCGGTGGCGTATCACGATTCCGGTCAGATGATCGCTACGCGATCCTACGTCGCCGGCGAAAAGCACGGCGTGCACCGCACCTGGTACAACGACGGCGCCGATAAAAGTTACGCGAAATTCGAGCGAGACCGTTATGTAAAAGAAAGCCTCGGGTGGCATCGCAACGGTCGACCGGCGGTATACACCCGTTATTCCCCGACCGGCGAAACGATTGTCTTCAAAAAATGGCGGGCCAACGGTTTGATTTATACGAATCTCGTATTAAAAGACGGCGTGGAATTCGGCCTGCCCGGCAGCAAGGTCTGCAATCCGACTTCGGAAACGCCCGCGCTGGCGAAAAACGAACGCCGCTAAATTTGACGCTGCGTCCGGCGTCGTTCAGTGCGATTCGACGTCGTTCCCGGCGCCCGAAAGATTTGCGTTTGAAAGCTACGCTTTTTCATCGTCTCTCGATACTATGATGCCTCTTCCCATGGTTGCAACATTCGCTCTTACGCTATACACCACCGCGAGCTGCTCGTTGTTCAGAGTTGCCGGCTACGACGATCTACAGTTCCCGATACTGTCGGCCGTGCGCGTGGCCGTGGCCTCGAAGGCGGGCGACGCTTATGCCCTGAACGCGAAGACCGGTTGCGTGACGGGCATCTCGACTTCGGTGGATTCGAATTTGCCCGCCTGGATTCGAGATCATTTCAAGTGCGCGAATATTAGCGTATCGGGATCGAATTACGTCTTCGCGTCCCGCAATTTGCCGAATCATCCGAGCGCATACTATGCGGAAGACTCGGCGCTGTATGCGGAGTTTCCGACCGGCCACGCCGCGGCGATCGATCGTCGGATCGCGAGTCAGAATTTTGTATATGCGATCCCGATGAATCCGACCCCCAATACGGGGACGCTCGTCGGCACCCAGGGCGGTCTGAGTTCGATCGGAATCACGACGAACGGGCTGGCGATCTTTAACAACGCGGCTGCCCCGGGCCACGTGCTGGCGGAGGAAGAGCGCACTTTCGATAGCTATAACGGGCATCCCGAAAGCAGTGGGACCTATCACCACCATACCGAACCGCTGTCTCTGACGCATGGCGACGCACAGCTCGTCGGCCTGGCCCTCGACGGCTATCCTATCTACGGTTTGCTCTGCGATCAGGGCACGGCGAAGACGCTCGACGATCTGCCGCCCGGGCAGGGTACCCCGAAGCTGGATGCACACCACGGTCATTTCGCGCGCACGATCCATTTCCCCCGGGGCCGCTATCACTATCACTATGCCTTCGACGCGACGGCGACGATTCGAACTTTAATGGGATCATTTTTTTATGGCAATATCGGCTCGGTTACGAAATAGTCGATGCAGAACGAACGATGAGTATGAATCAAAAACGAATAAAAAATTCGGCGACCGGGACAAGCGTTGCTGTGATGTTTCTCTTCACGGCTCTTGCGGGCCTGCCGTACTGCGGCGAAAAAGCTCCGCCTTCGTTCCCACGCGAGCTGAGCCAGACTTCGAATCCACGCGAAGATATTCCCCCGTATTTCAGAGGCGCGATACTCGACCCTTATTGGCCCGCGGCGACCGGCAACGCGAAGCTGCCCGGCGACCTGCGCCGCCTCGACAATTTTATTTTAACCGCGCACGACGCGCAGCGTTTCGACGACGCGCGCCTCGACGGGAAGTACGCGCTGGTTACATTCTTTTTCGCGCGCTGTTCCGGCATCTGTCCGATGATCACTTACAATATGCGCAAGCTTTCGAAGCGTATCGCGGCTCAGGGCGATCTGCAATTCGTGTCGATCACCGTGAACCCCGACGAAGATCAGCCGTCGGAGCTTGACGAGTACCGGCGCAACAACGATATCGCGCAGCCTAATTGGTTTTTCCTGACGGGTCCGCGGATCACCATCTATCAATTCGCGCGCGAACAATTCGGCGCGGACGTGCAGACCGTCAACGGGCGCGACAGCCTGACGGATTTTGTGCATACGGAAAACGTTTTTCTGCTGGACCGCCGCGGCTATCTGCGCGGGGTCTATCGCGCCCGGGGCACCGGCGACCACGATCGCTTGCTCGCCGATCTACAAAAGCTGCGGGCGCAGGATCGCGAACTGGCGGCGCGCTGAGTTCGTCTCGCGTTTTGCGGCGATATTTACTGAGCCGCCGCCTGCGCGAAATTGGATAGCGCGCCCGAAATCTTTGCAATCGCCGTTTCGTTTTTCAGACCGTGGCGTCGCGCAAGATACGCGGGATCGTTGTACGTCAACCAGACGTCGCCCGCATCGTCTTCCCAGATCAACATTTTCTGCGGCAGATCGATCCCGACCGTGCGCGATTCCTGCATCAGCGGCGTGCCCGCTTTCGGATTTCCGAACAGCAGCAGCACCGTCGGTTTCAGTTCAAGCCCGACCTTCGCCGCGCCGGCGCTGTGCGGTACGCGCGCGAAGACGTTCATTCCCTTTTCTTTGAGCGTCGACTCGAGACGGTCCGCGGTCGCGTTCACGTCGTGGTTGCTTTTGATTTGAATGAGTCCGGTGTCTGACATGGTCGATGATCCTGCACAGGCTGCGGCCATCGCGACAAAAATCGCCGAATAGAATATGCGCTGCATGGCGTCTCCTCTTGAGTTTCATGATTGGATGTCGCATCGGCGCATTGGTTACAGAATTTGGAGCGTGGGCAATAGCGCCCGGCCCGGGATCAGATGGCTACGGTCGCCGGGAGATGCGGATCGCAGGAGCGACAGGCCGGGCGTCTTCGGCCCGGTCGCTGGAGTCGTCGCACAATTCGTGGCGCTTCAGTACTTGATGCAATACAGCATCGCGACGTTTCGCGGGCGGGTTTCGCTGGCGGATCGGCCGTCTTCGATGCCGTACGTTTTCTTGAATACAGACGAATCGCGAGGACCGGTCGAATGCGAGTTACGCGTGCCGGTCCCGGCCCGCGGGGGATCGCTCATGAACATTTCGTGCGTGTGATCTTGCAGGGCGTCTGCCTGTGAGCTTCCCATAGCCCGCCCCGCGTCCACGCCGCGACCATCGTCCCAGCCACGGATGAATTCGCCGCGCAGGTCCGGCAGGTTGAAAGTCGTTGCGCCGTCGCCCGCGCCGTATTCGGTGCCGACTCGTTCAAAGAGTACGGGATAGCTTTCGCGGCTCACCTCCTGGCCGTTGCAGGCGAGCCAGCCTGTAGGCGGCGTCGCCATGGCGAAGGCCTGGACCGCGCCGGCTTCAGTCCCGCTGGCGGGGGCGATACCGGGTGCGGTGAGCTTGAGCAGCGCGAGTTGCGCGTAACATTCGTCCAGACCGATGTCGATCGGACTGCCGAAATCGAACGGCGGTTGAGTCGAAGACTGTACAAAATGGCGCAGCTCGAATTCCGTAATTCGGGCGATCGTCAGATTTCCGGAGATGCGCGCGGGAATCCCGCAGGAATCGTTGATATTGCTGTTGATGCTGATTCCCGTCAGGACAGCGACGTCGTCCGTGAGATTCCAGATTTGCAGACGATGAACGGCGGTGCGATAGCCGATCGCGTCGCCGTCGATTGTATACTGGCCCGGCGGTAACGTAAAACGATTCGCATTTAACGCGACGCCCGGAATATTCGTATTCAACACGTTTAACTCGCGTACATTCCAGGCATTCGCGGTCGCCGTGCCGCCGGGCGTTCCCGAAGCCTTGCGATCGTACAGAAACGCATAACCGCCCGCGTTGATCTGCGCGGTGTCGCGGACTTTGATGATCCAGACCACGGTCATATTCGCCGGGCGGGTTTCTGTGCCGGTCCGCGCTTCGGTTACGACATCGACGCCGGCGTAATTGACGTCCTGTTGTTGATAACCCGGACCGTGGTCGCCGAAGTAGGGCGGCCCTGGAGGCGTTGATGTGAGGGAGCGGCCCTTAAAATGATGCCTGTGTTGCTGGACCTGGTCCGCTTCAAATTCGCCCGAAGTCGGACCGCCGCGTAAAAAACTCCCGTTGTCGTTCCAGTCGTTCTGCGGGTTATTCAAATCCGGCATGGTTTCGCCGTTGTACAAACTCTGTGGATCGACCAACATCTGGCCGTTGCATTCTACCCAGCCTTCGGGCAGATTCGGCGTACCGTTCAGGGACTTGTGCCAGGCGATGATCGTGCCGACCGGCAGATGCGATCCGCCCGCGGCCGTCGTTTGCAGCGTGCCGTCCGGAAAGAGAATGCCGTCGAGGCCGGCCGCGCCGCCCAGGTGCAGCTTCGCCTGCGGATTCGACTCGTCGATGCCCACGTTGCCCAGACTGAAATTCGCGCCGCCGCCGACTGCGTCCCACAAACCGGCCGCGCCGCCTCCGCCCGCCGCATCGCGGATGTGCATGATCCAGACAACCGCCATGTTTACCGGACGGGTTTCGTGGCCGATGCGCGGGGTGCCGAAACTGGATTCCGTCGGATCAGTCAGATTCGCCGACGCGGCTCCGGTGTTATACTGGCTATGCCAGTTTCCCGCGTGTCCGTTTACCACGTTACCGTTGATCAAGCGCTCGTTAATGAGCATATGGTAGTTGTGCGAGTGGCCGGTGTCCTGGTGGCGATGCCCCTGAAGCTGATCATCCTCTAACGGTCCGCCGCTGGTCAGCCCGCCGCGAAGAAAACTGCCCTTCGAGTTCCACGGGTTCTTCGCGTTGTTTAAGTCCGGCATCTGTTTGCCGAAGTAGGGACTCGCCGGGTCGTCGACGGTCTGTCCGTTGCATTCCAGCCAGCCCTCCGGCAGATCGGGAACGGTGCCGTCGAAATTTTTGTGCCAGGCGATGATCGTTCCCAGCGGTAGATTCGCCCCGCCGGCGATTAGCGAGCTGCCTCCGCCCGCCGTCGTTTGAACCGTGCCGTCCGGAAATTTAATGCCCCCTTCGCTGGATTCGATAATGCCGGCCACGCTCAGCTTTTCGTCGGGAGTGTCTGTCCCGATGCCGACGTTGCCGGATCCGTTTTCGACGAAGAGCATGGTTTCATCGCTGGAACCGAGGGTCTCTTCCGGACCGCCGAAGCTCGCCACGGGTTCGTTCACCGCGTAGCGGCGCAGCAATTCGCGCCCTGGATTTGCGGGCGTCGTCAGGCTGCGAAAATCGTAGAGCTTCGTAATTTCGTCTGCTGATAGCGCGCGGTTGTAAAAGCGTACTCCGTCCAGCGCGCCGAAGAACGGCACCAGATTGTCGTCCGAATTGCCGAGCAATGTGAAGCTCGTCGCAGTGCCGCCCGCGGGATAATCGCTTAGATTCGCTCCGGTGAAGCTTTGCGTTCCTGCCAGGATGCCGTTGATATAGGCGCGCAGTATGAAGTCCGGCCCGAGATCTTCGGCGGTCATCGTCAGCAGGTACCATTCGCCGATCTGCGGTGGAGTGGCGATGACCAGCCGACCGAAGTTGTTGGGCGTGGCGACCGTATCGCCGCGGTTGATTTGAAAGGCGAAACCGTCAGTGAGCAGCGCCATGGAATGGCGATAATAACGTTCCGGCGCGGACGTGCCGCTTTGATTGTCGAAGACCGCGTGGCCGGTCGTATCGTCGCTGAGCTGATCGGCGCGTACCCAGGCGGCGATGCTGAAGGCGTTGCCGCGCCAGAGCGCGTTGCCGGCTCCCGCGAGATTGCTCAGGGCGACCCGATCGTTGCCGTCGAAGAGCAGGGCCTGTCCGCCGCCCGCGCGTCCCGGGCTCCACACCGCGCCTTCGATCGTGCCGTCCAGTCCGGAACCGGCGCTATCGAAAGCGATGTTGCCCGCTCCGGTTTCGAATTCATACGCGGCGGCGATCCCGCCTACTTCGCCCAAAAAGGTCTGCGCTTTCGAAGAACGCGAAGCGGCCGTTTCGCTGCCGTAATACAGGTCGATACCCTGTACGCTTGAGCCAGGAATGACAGGCATGCGCAGCCAGATGCGCGTCGCATTTGTGCCGATGCCGGACTCGAGCCAGTGCGCAAGCGTCACGTCGCCGGCGCGAAAAAGCAAATCCGCTCCGTCCGGCCGCATTTTTCCCGCGGCGACCGCGTCGCTCGTGTCAATTTCGATGAGGGTTTGATAATCGTTCAGTGGTGCGCTATTCGCAGTATTGTCGATGTTGACCAGGCGACGATAGCTGCGGCCCTGGACGCCCTGGACTACAGCCTGAACCCGCAGCGGCGCGTCGGTCGGATCGACAGTGCGCACTTCCAGGCCGTCCTGTATGACAAGCGCTCCAGAGCTATGGGCGGATTGTACCCCGCCGTGAATCGTTACGGTGTCTTCGTCCTGATCGCCGAGTTCTACGTCGCCCGGCATCTGTTCGGTGTCTTTCGCGATGACGTCGCCCCGGACTGTGAGTTTGCCTTTGATTTCTAAGTCGCCGTCGATTACGTCGCCCGCGCGGTCGACTTTGAGAGCGTTCAGCCCGTCGATCGCCGCCTGAGTGGTCGTCGCGGAACTGAGCGGATCGGGAGCTCCGGGCGGCGCGTACTGCGTGCTCGCTGCGAAGCTTTTGTGCGCGCGAAAGTCCAGATAAACATCTGTGGATTCGCCGTCGTCATCTAACAGTTCCGCGCGCACAGTTTGCGATACCTCGGGATCCGAGCCGGTTTTCCAGACGACCGCGCCCAGCCCGCGGGCGTCGGTATGCAGTTCCAATACTGGCGAGCCGGCGGCTGTCAGATCCCTCAGGTCGCTTAAGATTCCGTCACCGGATCTTACGCTGAAACGCAAGCGCGCGTCCGGGAGCGGGATATTGCCCGCGGCCACCCGAACCCGGAGCGGTTCCGCCAGTTCGCCGCCGGGTGCGATCGCCTGGCCGTCGCCGCTCACGTAATAGAGCAAGCCGTCGGCGGCTTCGGGCAAGATCGTGCGGGCGTCCGCCAGTAGATTCCAGTTACCGCCGCTGCGTTCGAGAAAGGCCAGCCGGCTGCGGTCGAAGACGGGCCGCGCGGCGACGATTCGCGGCTCTCCGTCATCGTCGCAGGGCCAGAGGATATTGCGGGTCAGGCTGCGAGCCGGAATCATCCAGTAGTCGCCGCTACGATATTCGCGATCCGGATCCGTATCGAATACAAGCTCAATGCCGTTTTCGATTGCGACTGCTTCGCCGCCGCCCGGTATGAGCGTCACCGGTGCGTCGGCGTCGCCTGGTGTGCGATCCCAGCGGCGCACGCGCCGTATGCCGCGTGCAAACTCTTCGATCGCCAGAGCGCGCCCGCCCGGTTGCGCCGGCCCCGGCGCCCCGTCGAAATGCAACAGACTTTCCGGATCAATGACGATACTCGCATCGTCGGCGGCGATGACGCGGGCGAAGCTGCCCGGCCGGTTTTCCAGCTCGAGGCCCTCGTCGTTGAGCTCCAGCCAGTCGCCGGGCGCGAAACGCTGCATCGTATCGCGCCCGGGCGACCGAATCGTCAGCGTATTGCCGCTGAGGCCCAGCCATTCGACGGCGAAGCTGGCGTTCGAACGCGACCATTTGAATGTCGCGTCGCCGGGCGATCCGCCCTGATGAATCTCGATGCGATACAGATAATTGTCGACTCCGGTGTAGCCGCCCCGTGCGCCGACCGCGCAGAGATTCTCACTTGATCCGGCTGCGGCAAGCGTGCGGGCCAATAGCCGGCCGCGGCTTCGATTCTGCAGCGCGGTCCATTCCGGGGGTTCGCTGGTGCGGCCATAAGGTCCGGCGTCCGCCAGCGCCAGTAATTTCACCTGAGCGATGGTTTGCGTGCGGGCGGACGATTCCACTCCGGCGAGAGCGATTTCGCGGAGTTCGGGGCGTTCCAGAGCGGTCAGCGTGCGTTCGCGGATTTCGAGGTACGCGAGATAGAAACCATCCTCATCGGGCAGCCCGGCACCCGGCAGGTCCGGCTGGGCCGTAAACCAGCAATCCTGCGGAATGCGGGCCCCGCGTCCGTTTAGATAGAGCCGCCCGCTCGATATCAGCAGATCGGGCTGGCCGCCCGGGTTCGTGGCGGGCGCGATAGCGAAGCCGGGTTCACGGCGCGGAACCCCGGTGGGGCCGAAGGCGTCGCGAGCCAGGCTTTCGCGCAGATGGTTCTGGATCTGCTGCTGTTCGTTCCAGTCCGCGTCGGTAATGACGCGCCCTTGCTGTTGTACGACCGCGGTGTTGCGATCGGCCGGCTCGAAACTATCCCGTGATAGATCTGCTTTCATGCGAACCTCCGGAGGACGGGGCGACGAAAGGCTCTCGGCGGCGGGCAGGAGGGCGTCCCCCGGCGCGATTTTATATTAGTGGAAAGAAGGCGGCAAGGCAAAGCGGGCGACCCGCCCGACCGTGCCGGGATTTTTAAGTATATATTTCAGTATGTTAAGCGAATCGGCGCGGACTCTGTTCTTAATACAAAAAAAAGAACGGCCGCCCCGGCGCTCCGACCCTGGCGTACGTGAGAATCGCGCAAGCTTCAGGCACGACGATAGACCGCGACGTCCCAGAGCGTCGTGTGCTCCTGAAAGACCGGCGCGAAACCGGCAGCCAGAATCCGGGCGTGAACTTCGTTCCAGTTGTGCCAGCAGGGATAGAAGGCGAAACGCAGGGTTTTCATGATCCAGGACTGACTGCGAAAGACCCATCGCATGAACCAGATATCGCGAGGCCGGGAGACCGCATAGATCCGGCGGGTGTGTTCCGTCGACAGACGCACCAGGTCCTCGACGTTTTCATAACAGCACACGACTTTATCGAGCAGCGTTACGTCGGCCGGCGGAACGGATTCCGCCAGTTCCACGAAATCGCCGTTGATATACTCCACACGATCGCCGAGCTCTCGATCCGCGGCGATTTCGCGCGCGTGATCCAGCATGCCCTCCGCGATGTCGATGCCCCGCGCGCGGGCGGCGCCCTGTTCTAACAGCGTCATATGCAATCCGCCGACGCCGCATCCGATGTCGAGGATTTCAAGATCCTGCAATCCGTTGGCGGATTCGCTCGCGCCCTTTAATACGCCCTCCTGCAGGAGGCGCTGAACTTTTTCGAGGCCTTTGCGACGAAACGACTTCGCGTAGCCTCGCGAGAAACGCGAAAAGAGCCGGTTGGTTCCTCCCGTTCGGCTCGTTCCGCGATAATGAGAATTCCCGGGCTGGCAGCAGTGCATACCGTATCAAATACGCGGCAAAATAGCGGTCAAGTCGATTCGTCGCGTGAAGCATCGATCGGCCGATCTCATGGACGTCGGACTGAGTTCAGAGTCAGGGTCAAAGCCTCCGCTTCGATAAACCAGTGCGTGTTCGCCTGCGTTTTCGCAAAGATTCGAGAAGGCGGCAGCCCGAACATCTGGCGAAATGTGCGCGTGAAATGAGCCTGGTCGTAGAAGCCGGCGCCCACGGCGGCGTCCGTCAAATTCGCGCCGCGCCGGATGAGAATGGCGGCGGCTTTCAGGCGAAACCAGGTGCGCAGCGCGCGAATGGGAATGCCCACCCGTTCCCGAAATAGATGCGCGAGCCGCGAAGGCGAAAGGCCCGCGACCGCGGCCAGATCTTCGATACGCGGCGTTGCGTCCGGCTCGGGCCATTCCAGAATCGCACGCACGACCGCCTGGATGCGCGGATCGCCGTACAGCTCTTCGAGAGTGTCGAGTGGCTCCGGGTCGCTGTCGGATTCGCGCGCAGGACCAGTATCCGTGGCGCCGGCCTGATCCGCAGGCGTGCCGGTCGCGTCCCGGGCGTCGCCGGGGATGCCCGCAAGCAAGCCGGCCGCCACCGTTTCGCCGATGGCGCCGGGATCGCCGCCGTTCCAGAGCGCTTCGATATTCGCGATCGTCCCCTGGGCCGCCTGGTTTTGCCAGAGCTCCGGTCCGGTGATGCCATCAAAAACCATTTCGAAGTACGGCGAACCCGGATCGAAAAATAGAAAGGCCATGGCCTGTTCGCGAAAACGAAAAGCATGGCCGCAGCCGGGCGGCACGCGCAACGCGCGGAATTCCCGCCATTCTCCGCTGGCTTCGCGCTGAAACAGCGGCGACGCTTCCGGATCCAGTGCGATGCAGACTCCCGCCGCCTGGTGCCGGTGCCACGGCAGGTCGTCGAGACGAGCGCAGACCAGGGATCGCCCGCTCCACAAATAGACCGCCGTCGGGGACATTCGTTTTTTTGAATCGCCGGCAGGTTTTTACAAGTGAATATTTTTCTGCGATGATACAAGCAGCGCATGACTATTTCTAATATTGCGCTCGGCGCCGCTCTGGTAATCGCGGCGTTGATTCATTTGATTCCCGTGAGCGGCGTCCTGTCCGCGGATAGACTCTTCGCATTGTACGGCGTGCGTCTGGATTCGGCCGACGTGGTTCTGCTATTGCGCCATCGCGCGGTGATGTTCGCATTGATCGGAGGAGTGTTACTCGCCGGGGCCTTCGTGTCGGAACTGCGGCTGACCGCGATCGTCGTCGGCATGGTGAGTATGCTGGGATTCATGCTGCTGTACGCGCTCACGGAAAACCCGGGCCCGGCGATGCGGCGTATTTTTTTCGCGGATGTCTTCGCGTCCGGGCTCCTGGGCGTCGCGATAGTTCTCAAATACGCGATTCGCGTTTGAAGACACACGTCGCCCGCCCCCGTGGGAGGCAATGGGGGCGGGTTGTCTTGATTGCTTCGTAAATTAAGCGGGCGGCGCGGCGTCAGGAACGAGCGAATCTTATCATAAAAAATCCGATCAAGCAAGCCAAATCTGTCACAGGTGGATGCTATGATAGACTCGGGGTACTGTGGCCCAGACCGATTACGATCTGGCTACGGTCAGCGGGAGATGCGGAAAGCGGTAAGGCGCGGCCAGATGACTTCGGCCCGGCCGCGTGCGTGCTCCGGGATTCAGTACTTAATGCAATACAACAGCGCGATATTTCGCGGGCGGGTTTCCGGACCGGTGCGGGGGACGCCGTTCGCGCCATCCGGAAGTGCTTCGCGTACCCGCTGGTCGCTCTGGTCGTTCGTTCCATCGGGCGCCGCGTTCAACCAATCGGCGCTGATTGCGCTGCCCGGTCCCGCAGTCGAATTATTCGCGAACCAGCGATGCCAGTGTCCCTGGAACTGATCTTCCTGAGCCGTTCCCATGCCGCGGCCCGAGTCGACGCCGCGGCCGTTATCCCAACCGCGAATGAATTCGCCGCGCATATCGGGAACATTGAAAGTCGTCGAACCGTCGCCGGCGCCAAAACGATCGCCGATTCTTTGAAAGAGGCGCGCGTAAAGCGTACGCGAAACTTCGCGGCCATCGCATTCCAGCCAGCCCTGGGGCGCGCTTTCGGTCGCGAACGACTGCACCGAAGCGACCAGATCGACTCCTTCCGGCGTCGGCTGCACGAATTGCAGCACTTCGACCTGGGTGTAGATTTCGTCATCGCCGGTGGAGGCCTGGTGGCCGAGCCCGGCAACGCCCGCGCTCGATGCCTCGCAAAACTGTTCAATGCGAAATGACTTCGGCGAATCGATGCTCACCATTCCGATCAGGACTGCGTTATTCGATTCTTCTTCGTTTTCAGTATGCGAGGCGTAATTAGAGTTTCCGAGAATAGCCGTCGTATCGTCCGTCGAATTCTGAAGACGAATACGAAATCTCTGCACTCTGTGGGCCGGTGCGGTTGCGCGCACCAAATAAGTCCCCGCGGGTAGTGTGATATTATTTGAAGTTAAACTGGCGCCGCCGATGTTCGTGTCGATCGTATTGAGCGTCCGCGTAAACCAGCTGGACAGCACCGGCACAGTCCCGCCCCATTCCCCGTTGGGCTTGCGATCCTTGAAAATCGCGTAGCCGCCCACTGGCGGCCCGAGCGCGCTGTCGCGGACTTTCATGATCCAGACGACGGACATATTGGCGGGGCGGGTTTCGTCGCCGAAGCGTGGCGCGCCCTGAGACAATTCGGTCGGTCCGTCCACCCTGAATATATCGTGTTGAAGCCAGACGCCCGAATTCAGATTCACCTGCCAGGGACCGCTATTATCGCTCCAAACCCGTCCGGTGTGACTGTGCCGGTGGCCCTGAAATTCATCCTGTTCGAAGTCGCCCGAGCTCGTATCGCCCCGCAAGAAACTGCCCTTCGAATTCCAGGCGTTCTTTGGATTATTCAGATCCGGGATCACCTGACCGTTATACGGACTGGCCGGATCGCTTAAGGTCTGCCCGTTGCATTCTACCCAGCCGTCGGGCAGGTTCGGCGTATTGTTAAACGATTTATGCCAGGCGAGCACGGTTCCCAGCGGTAGATTGCCGCCGCCTCCGCCCTGGCCCGCCGTCGTCTGCAGCGTGCCGTCGGGGAAGAGGATGCCGTCCACGCCGATTTCGCCGGCGATATGGAGCTTCGCTTCGGGCTGATCGGTGCCGATGCCGACGTTACCCGCATCGCGCGATATATTCTCGCCCTGTGCGTCCCACAGGCCGACCGACTGCGCCGTTAAATCGTAGCCGAAGACTTCGACGTTGTTGATACCGTGGCCGCGCCCGGTGCGGTTGAATTCCAGGCTGCCGGTGTCCTGCATCTCGATCTGAAATTTGACGGTATGCGTGCCGGCCGCCAGCGTGTCCTGTTCCCCGCCGATGCCGGCGACGATTTGCGTCGTAAACGATTGGTTTCCGAGCCCGCCGTCCTGGGTCTGCAACCACGGAATATAGGTCAGCACATTGCCGATGATCGAATCGTCGATGAGCGCGCGCACGTTAATTGCGCCGGTGGTGCGATTGAAATAGCTGATTTGACCGCGCAGATAAAAACGGCCGGTGGTCGGCAGGGTAATCGTAATCGGACTGCCGCCGAAATCGCGCCACACGCCCGAAAATTGCTGCGTTTCGGTGAGCGTGTGGTTCATGACCGGCACGTTCTGAATGAAATCGAGCATCTGGAAATTCGATTTGATATAGACGCTCTGGCCGTCGCCGACGCCGTTCTGGCGGACCTTCATGATCCAGATGACCGACATATTGACCGGGCGGGTTTCGGAACCGGCGCGGGGTGTGCCGTTCACGGTTCCGATCATCGTGTCGACAGTTACCTGCGTCGGATATGTTATGATTTGTGGTAAGTCCGGGCGTGGGACGTCCTGTCCTTGAATCCCACCAGTAAAATTCGAGAAATCGCTTCTGATTCCCCCCTGCTCGCGGTGGGTGTGACCGGAACTTTCGCGGTGGCCGTGCCCCTGAAACTGATCGTCCTGCCAGAGTCCAGATGTATTGCCACCGCGCAAAAAGCTTCCTCGAAAATTCCAGCTCTGGCGCGTATCGTTCAAATTCGGCACGACATTCGGCACCTGGTGAAAGGGACTGAGCGGATCGTCGACCAACTGGCCGTTACATTCGACCCAGCCGTCCGGTAGCTCCGGGTTGCCCGCGATGTCGCGATGCCAGGCGAGAATCGTTCCTAAGGGCAGCGTATCGAAAGCGCCGGTCATGCCGCCGCCTCCGCCGCCCGCCGTGGTCTGAATGGTGCCGTCGGGAAATTTGACGCCGCCGCTTTTCGTTTCGATGATGCCGTCGACGGATAGCTTTTCGCCCGGGGCGGTCGTGCCCACGCCGACGTTGCCCGAGCCGGGCTGAATATAAACGATGGTCTGCTCACTGCCGGTCACTAACTGTTCGCTGCCAACGCTTAACACGGGTTCGTTCGCGGCGATCGACCGCAGATACTCCGTGCCCGGCGAGGAGAGCGTAACGTATCCGTATAGACTCGCGGCGTCGGCGATTTCCGCGGCGGACAGCGCGCGGTTGTAGGCCCTGACGTGGCTCATGCGTCCCTGAAACTGGCCGATCGTATTATTGCCGGTCCCGTCGTCGTCGGAACCGATTACGTTGTCGTTGCTGGAGCCGCCGGCGATGCCAGCATTGATCGACGGCGCAGGCAGGGCGGCGCCGTCGAGATAGACCGTATAGCTGGTCGGAATATTCCTGTCGCCCCCGTCGTAGACGACTGCGAGATGGTGCCAGCTATTCGCGATGCTCGTCGCATCGAAGGGGACGCCCCATTGAGCCGAACCGCGAAAGCACGAAAAGATGCCGCCCAGTCCGCTATTGACCGCGAAAAAGAACTGCGCGTCCTGCTGGAAACGCAGCGCGAAATAATATGCGACGCCGCTCATATCTTTTGTCTGAAAGATCCACGCCGAAGCCGTAAAGGGATCGTTGCCCGCGCCGACGATATTGCCGCCGGGCAATTGGATATGATTGTCCGTGCCGTTGAATTCCAGGGAACCCGAAGCCGCGCTGTTAAACGGATTGTCCGCGGACCAGACCGCCGGCCCGTTGATAGTGCCGGTGTTATTCCCGCCGGAGAAATCGGGCACGTTAATGCCGCTGCCGGCTTCGAGCTTCCAGGCGCCAGCCACGCCCCCGATCGTCCGGGCAAAGGTTAAATCCGGCGAACTCTGCGAGGTCGCGTCCGGATTGCCATAATATGCGTAAATTGTCGCCGAACCATTCGCGGGGATATTCGGCACGCGGACCCAGTAGCGGCTGCCGGTCGTATTCGCGCCGCTTTCGAGCCAGTGCGGGATCTGCGTTGTGCCGTCGGTGTCCGTAAAAATTAAATCGGCCGCGTCGCTGCGCAATTTGCCGGCGGCAACGAGCGCCGCCGTGTCCAGCGTGACTAAGAGCTGATAGTCCGTGAGCGCCTGGGCGTTCGCGGTATTGTCGATTGTAAGCGGCGCGCGATAGGGGCGTCCGGCCAGGCCGGCGACAGGTGCGTCCACCCGGAAGGGCGTGTCCGTTTCATCGTCCGTGCGAATGCGCAGACCGTCTTCGACCCGCAAGACGCCGTCGCTGTGTTCGGATCTCACTGTACCGTGAATGGTGATCGTGTCTTCGTCCTGATCGCCGAGTAGAACGTCGCCGGGCATATGATCCGTATCGCGGGCGATGACGTCGCCGCGCACGGTCAGCGTGCCTTTGACTTCTAAATCCTGGTCGATTTGCAGCGAACCGGTCATGGTATCGCCGGCTTTGTTGACTTTGATCTGGGCAAGGCGGTCCAGGCCGTCTTTCGCGGTCTCGACCCCGAGCATGAGATCGCTGCCGTCGGGGGCGGTCAATACCGGCGGTGTGTATTCGGTCGCTTCGGCGGATCCTTTGTGTGCATGAAAACGGACGAGGGCCGGTAATGCCGCGCCGGATTCCGTTAAGAGATGCGCCTCGATGCTCTGGTCGTTTCTATAGTCTGGATCGTCGCCCGCGCCGCCCGTGGTCCAGCGTGCGAGGGCCAGGCCGTCCGCACCGGATTTGATTACGATTTCGGCGCCGGTATTCGTCGCGTCGCCGGTCGCTTCAAGGGAGCCGCCGCCCGCGATCACGCGAAAGCGAACCGAGGCGGCCGGGATTGGTTCGCCGCCTGCGGTCTGTACGCGAACAGCCAGCGCCTGGCTGAGTTGCGTTCCCGGCAACAGTTCCTGCCCGTCGCCGCTTACGTACGTGAGTTGCGCATCGGTCAGCGCCGGAAAGATTCGCCTGGCGTCGGCCTGCACCGTAAAGCCGCCGCCGCTATGTCGAACGAAGGCCAGTCGGGCGTAATCGTGGCGCATGGCGGTTGGCGCCGGAAGCGCTTCGCCCGACTCGTCGCAAGGCCATTCGATATTGCGATTGGTGGCGCGCGCGGGAATCAGCCAGTAGTCGCCGGTGCGGTATTCGCGCTCGGCGTCGAAGTCGAAACGAATGCGCAGCCCCTGTTCCAGCTGGAGCCAGGTCTCTTCGCTTCCGCCCGGAACCGGCAGCGCTCCAGAGGCTTCCGGCATGCTCCAGCGTCGCACCCGGCGCGCGCCCCGCTGGTATTCATTGATGTCCAGGGCGCGACCGCCGGCCGCGTTCGGTCCCGGCGCGCCGTCGAAGTGCGTTAAGCTATCTTCGTCGATCATCAGCGTCTGGCCGATGACGTCCGTGACACGCGCAAGCGTACCGGGCCGGCCTTCGAGTTCCAGTCCTTCGTCGTCGATTTCAATCCAATCGCCGGCGGCGAAACTCAGCTCACGGTCGCGGCCGATGGCGCGCACGGTTAAGGCGTTTCCGTCGAGGGCCAGCCATTCCGTCGCCAGAGTCGCGTTTTCGCGTGACCATTTGAACGTTGCGACCCCCGGCGCGCCGCCGTCGTGAATTTCCACGCGATAGAGCCGGTTGTCCGTTCCGGTGTAACCGCCCCGCGCGCCGATGGCGCAAACATCGCCGCCCGTACTCTGGTCGGCGATGGTCTGGGCGGTGAGTCGTCCGCCGCTTTCGCTGGCAGTGTCCAGCAGGGCGGTCCATTCCGGTGGTTGACTGGCCGCGTCGTAATCGCCGTCGGCAAGCGGGAGCAATTTTACCTGGCCGATCAACTGTTCGCGCCCGGCCGTTTCCGGACCGCCGAGAGCGATTTCGCGAATGCGCGGATCTTCGAGCGATGTCACACCGCGCCGCCACACGTCCAGATAAGCGAGATAATCGCCGTCGGCGTCCGGGAGAGTCGCGCCGGGCAGTAACGGCTGCTGCGTATACAACACGTCGTCAGCCAGGCGCAATTGGGCGCCGTTCACGTAAATATGCCCCGCGGAGATGTTAAGGTTCGGCTGGCTGTCCGGCCCGGTTACCGCGGTGAGCTGGAAGCCGGCCCGTGCGCGGGGCGCGCCGGTCAGGCCGATCAAATCGCGCGAAAGTTCGGCGCGAATCTCACGCTGAATGCGATATTGTTCATTCCAGTCCGCGTCAGTGATTACGCGACCCTGTTGATGTAAGAGCCCTTCGTAGTTCCGCTCCTGTCCTGCTTTGTTGTTGGGCTGACTGCTGTCGCGCGAAATATCTAATTTCATAATGTTACCGGTTTGGAAGAGCGGGGCGCGATTCTCGTGCCGCGTTTACGAATGAGCTTTCGCCGGAGACCCGTTCCGAAGGATTGCGAGGCGATGCTAACGCGCGATTGCGGCTGGCCGGCAACGAGATTGCGAATCGCGTTTTGCGGATCCCGGGTTTTTTTTGATGTTTCGTGTAGAATCTTACGCTTTAAGTGCTCCTCTGTGAAACTCAGTCAAAATCCATCGCGCTTTCTGATGATACAGCGGGCGAATCGACTGCGCAGCCGGTAACGATCTGCGCCATTCGATACACGCGTGACCGTAGTATGGAATCACAACCCTCGACTCGCCGATCATATTTCACCAGGCCCGGAGGACGTTCCCGAACAGCGGGACTTGCGATGGCTGTATGCGATCCTGCTCATACTCCGGCTCCTTCCGTCTGCCGGCAGTCGCTCCAAATCTGGCGTTCGCGGGGCAGGGCGCCCGTCGCCGGCACAGGCGTGAGCGGCACCGTTACGCGGTCTGGAGCCCTCCCGGGCCGAGTCCGCGCGAATTTAATGATTGGCGAAAAATCGATCAAAGGTGAAATGCGGCCCGGGGGCGACGATATGAAATTAAACGGAAAAAAGATCCTGATCACGGGAGCATCGAGCGGGATCGGTGCGTCGACAGCTGAACTGGCGGCCCAACAGGGCGGCGAATTGATCCTGCAGGCTCGCAATCGCGACAAATTGCAGGAGGTGGCCGAGCGAATCTCGAATGCAGGGGGCAAGAGTCACGTCTATCCGGTCGACGCGGCCGACAACCAGGCGGTCGAGGCGAGCGCGGCCAAAATCAAATCGGAGCTCGGGGTGCCCGATGTCATCGTCAACTGCGCCGGAGCCGGCCGCTGGCTCTTCGTCGACGAGACCAGCGGCGAAGAAGCGCGGGCTATGATGGACGCGCCGTACTTCGCCGCTTTTTTTACGACGCGGGCCTTTGTGAAAGAGATGATCGCGCGCGGTTCAGGGCATATCATCAATATTAATTCGGCCGCGTGCTTTTTCGCCTTCCCCGGAGCGACCGGTTATATCTCGACGCGCTGGGCCCTGCGCGGTTTTAACGATTCTCTGCGCGAAGATCTGATGGGAACCGGCGTGAAAGTCTCGATGATCGCGCCGGGAAAAGTCTCCACGCCGTATTTTTCGACGAACGAAGGCGCTGAAGATCGCATCCCGGGCATCGTTGATATGTTTTATCCGACGCTGACGCCGGAGCAGGTCGCGAAGACGATCGTGAGGAATATGCGCACGCGCAAGAAGACCGTGGTGCCGCCGCTTTTGATGTCGGCGACTGTGGCGCTCAATCCGTTTATGCCGGGGATCATTCGGTGGCTGATGCGTTCGACCGGCGCGAAGCGCGGAGCCTGATCGCCGGATTCGGACACAGCTCGCCCACCCCCTGCGGGTGGTATTCGGTGGCGGGCTGTCTGCCGTATTGCTTTCAATCTCAGCGAGGGGCGGCGTCGGCGGCAGGGCCGGGTAGCATATCATATAAAACGCAGCCCGGCCAGCGAAAAATGTCACACTCGCATGCTATGCTATCATCGGCGCAAAGCATGCCCGGCCGCGCGCGGGCGCGCGTGTCATCACCGGCCCGCTTAGATCTTATGCCCGGAAAAAGAGTGGGGGTCGACGCTACGCGGTTCTCCACCGGCGGTTTCGATAGTGGTATCCACCTGGTCTCCCGCCTGCAGTTCCAGTACGGCTGAAATGGAGCCGGATTCGCGCTGAGCTGAATCGCTGCCGGCAATCGTGCCTTCGACATTTACGCCGTTTACGCGAATCCAAACGGAGACATTCGGATTCGCGAGGATTTCCATGAAGCTGACGCTGAATGAATACAATCCGGGGATGGGCGCTGTGAAAATGCTGCCGTCGAATGCGTTTCCGGCATTCGTATAGACGACAGAATACGAAAGGACAGACGCCGCGCCGCTGGAAGTGTGGTTGAATCCCCGCGCCCCGAAGCCAATCTCCTGCGGACGCGGCGGCAAACCCGGTGCCGTGAGTTTCAGCAGGCTCACCTGCGTATAAACTTCGTCGCCGATTCCAGCGCCGGTGGCGACTCCCAGATCCCCGCCGCCGGAAGTCGTTTCGGTGTATTGTTGGATTTCGAAAATTTTCGTGTCCAGAATTGTAAATACGCCGGTGAATACGACGTCGAGACTGTCGAAGTTGCCCTGGCTGCTGTAGCTGCTGGGACCGAAGAGCGTGTCCACTCCGTCGCTAATATTCACGAGCTTTGTCTTAACGCGATTCACGCGATGCACGGGGCTGGATGCATGCAGCTGGTAGGTGCCGGCTGGTAGGGTAAACTGATTGTTCGCGAGACTTGCGCCCGCTATATTCGTATCGATTACGTTCAAGTCGCGGGTCTGAAAAGCGCCGGCCACCGCCTGTCCGCCGGCCGTGCCCGACGGTTTACGATCGATGATATGGGCATACCCGCCCGCGTTCACCTGCGCCGTGTCGCGGACCTTCATGATCCAGACGACGGTCATATTCGCGGGGCGAGTTTCGGGTCCGAAGCGTGGAGCGCCATTCGCGCCGTCGGAGATGGGGTCGGTGACTCGCATATAGGCGTTGATGATGCGATTGCCATTCCCCTGATTGTTGTTCTCGTGCCAGTATTCCCGGCCGGAGGTGTTATCGTAATAATCGTTCAGGTTGTGCCAGTGCCCCTGGAACTGATCCTCTTCGAAATCGCCGGAAGTCGTGCCGCCGCGCAGGAATCGTCCTTTCAGAATGTCGCCATTCAACGGATTATTCAAATCCGGAATCGTTTCGCCGTTGTACGGACTCAGTGGATCGTTAAGGGTTTGCCCGTTACACTCGACCCAGCCGTCCGGAAGCGTCGGCCCGGGCGATCCTGGCAGCGATTTGTGCCAGGCCATGATCGTGCCGATGGGCATCTGTGAACCGCCGCCCGCCGTCGTTTGCAGACTGCCGTCCGGAAATAGAATGCCGTCCACGCCGGGAGTGCCGCCGACGTGCAGTTTCGCCTGTGGCGTATTGTTGTCGATGCCGACGTTGCCATCGTCGAAGTTGATGCCGCCCGTCGCGTTCGACCACAGCCCGCCGCCTCCGCCGCCGACGTCTTTGATGCGAATGATCCAGACGACCGACATATTCGCGGGTCGGGTTTCGGGCCCGTAGCGAGGATTGCCATTACTCGTGCCATCGTTCGCCGGGCGCGACGTAAGCGAATCCGCCGTTGGCGTGGTGTTGTCGCCTCCGCCGGCTCCTGACCTGGTTCGCGGATAGATCGCCTCCTCAAAAGTACCCGCGTGAGGATATACGCGATGGATATGCCCCTGCATCTGATCGTTTTCGAAATTTCCCGATGTCGCGCCGCCGCGTAAAAAACTGCCCTGTGAATTCCAGCCCTGCAGCGGATCATTGAGGTTCGGTAAATTTTTGCCGAAGAGCGGACTGTCCGGATCACTGACAGTCGAGCCGTCGCACTCGGCCCAGCCGTCGGGCAGCGGCGGGATATTGCCGTCCAGATCGCGGTGCCAGGCGATGATCGTTCCCAATGGTAAGTTCGCCCCGCCGGAGATTAAGCCGGAACCCCCGGCCGTGGTCTGTATGGTCCCGTCGGGAAATTTGATGCCGCCGGTGGTCGTTTCGATGATGCCGGCGACGCTCAATTTCTCCGTGGGATTCGCCGTGCCGACGCCGATATTCCCCGAACCGCTCTGGATATAGAGCACGCTGCCCTGGTTCGACGTGAGCGTTTCTTCGACTCCGGGCGCGACCGTCGGATCGCTTACGGCGTACCGACGCACGAGCTCGGTGCCCGGTAGATTGGGCGTGACGTAGCTGCGGTTCGCGAAGAGATCGGCGACCTCCGTGGCTTCGAGGGCGCGATTGTAAATGCGAAAGTCGTCCAGTTCGCCCTGAAAATAAAAATCCTGGTAGCGCGCGCCGATGCGTTTCGGATTCGCCAGGCTCATCGGATCCGTGCGGGGCGGTACCCAGGGATTGCCGGTGGCGAAGACTTCGCTGACCCGGACGCCGTTGACGTAGGCTTCCAGATTGGGACCACGCCGTAAAAAAACGAAGTGCGTCCAAACGCCGCTCGGGTCCGCGATGGGCGTGACCATCACGGTGGAAATCGGCGTGCCCGGATTGTACGCAAGAAAGTGGTTCAGTCTGACCTGACCGGCGCTGTAACTAACCGCCATGCCGAAGCTGTCCTCGGAGGGCGAAGGCCCATCACCGCGCAGATCGAACATATAGTACGAGTCGTCGGGCAGGCCCGTGTCGAGCTTCGCCCAGATGCTGGCCGTAAAATCATTGAGCTGGGTCGGCGCACCAAAGGCGGGCAAGGTCGCGTACTGCGCGTCGCCGTCCAGGGCGAGCGATCCATCAAAGCGGCCGCTATTCGTGAAGACTGGCTGGCCGCCCGCTCCCGCGCCCACGGTTACGCCGTCGTTACCCTGGCCCGAAGCGTCGGTGACCAGGGTGCCCGAGCCTTCGTCGAAATTGTAGGCCGAAAGCACTCCGCCGATGGTGCGCACGAATACGGATTCGGGATTCGCCGGCGTAGAACTGGCCGGGTTGCCGTAGTACATATAGATCGTATGCGAAGCCGCGCCGGGCAGTTCGGGCACGCGCACCCAGACGAGCGTCGACGCGGTATTCGCACCGCTTTCAATCCAGTGCGGAATCGTCGTCGTGCCGTCGGAATCGGTGAAGAGCAGATCGCCGACGTCGGGGCGCAGCTTGCCGGCCGCGATCAGCGTCGCCGTATCTATGGTAAGCGCGATCTGGTAGTTCGTAAGCGTCGAAGAATTCGCGGCGTTGTCCAGCGTGATCGGCGCGCGGTACAGGCGGCCCGCGAAGCCGGTGATTGTCGCGTTGACCGCCAGTGGACTTTCGTCGGCTTTCGGCGCGTTGATCTGCACGCCGTCGTTTACGACCAGCGCGTCGCTCGTATGTTCGGAGGCGAGCGTGCCGTGAACGGTGATCGTATCCTCGTCCTGATCGCCGAGCAAAACATCGCCGGGCATATGGTCGGTGTCGCGCGCAATGACGTCGCCGCGCACGGTGAAATTGCCCTGGATTTCCAGATCGCCGGTGATTACATCGCCCGCACGATTGACTTTGGTTTCGCCGAGGCGGTCGAGGGCCTGCGCGACGGTGTCGATGCCGGCCATCAAGTCCGCGCCGTCGGGATCCGGCATGGCCGCGGGGCTGTGTTCGGTGGCCGTCGCGAGGGTTTTGTGCGCACGAAAGAAGATGCGAGTGGCTTCGAGCGGTAATCCGTTGGTCGGCGAGTCGGGGCGATCGTCCAGCAAGACAGCCGTCGCGGTTTGCGAATCGCGGTCGGCGCCGGTAGTCCAGTAGGCGGCGGCGAATCCCTGCGAATCGGTGACGACGTCGATCGACGCGCCCGTGTTCGTCGCGTCGCCTGTTTCTTCTAAAGTACCGGCGCCGGCGGTGATTGAAAACCGAAGCGGCGCGCCCGGAGCCGGGACGCCGCCGTTCGACAGACGTACGGCCAGCGCTTCGGCGAGCCGCGCGTTCGGAAAGAGAGCCTGCCCGTCGCCGCCGATCGCGGCCAAATTCGGGTCGGTCAGCGCGGGAAAGATCCGCCGCGTGTCGGCCAGCACGCTCCAGACCGCGCTGCTGCGTTCGACGATTGCGAGCGAACTCAGCTTCGGATTGGCCGGGCTCGATACGGCCAGGGGCGTACCCGCATCTTTATCGCAGGGCCATTCGATGTTGCGCGAAACCGGCCGCGCCGGAATCAGCCAGTAGTCGCCGCTGGTATAGAGACGCGCAGAGTTCGCATCGAAAGCGATCTGAATTCCGCTTTCGATGCTCTCCCAGCTCTCGGCCGGACCTGCCGGGACCGTGCGTTCTCCCACGTCGGCGACCATATCCCAGCGACGAATGCGGCGTACTCCGCGCGAAAAGTCGTTAATGTCCAGCGCTGTCGCCCCGGCATCGAAGTGGATCAGCGTATCCGGATCGATGGTAATGTTCTGGTCGTCGGCCTGCGCGATGCGTGCGAGCGTGCCCGGGCGTCGCTCCAGCTCCAGGCCCTCGTCGTCGATTTCAATCCACTGGCCGGGCAAGAACGTCTGCGTGCGGTCGCGACCTCGTGATCGAATCTGCAGGGTGATCGCGTCGGGTTGCCCCAGCCATTCAGTGACGAGGGTCGCATTGTCGCGCGACCATTTGTAGGTGGCGGTTCCCGGCGCGCCGCCGCGATGAATTTCAATTCGATAGAGTCGGTTGTCCGTGCCGGTGTATCCGCCTCGCGCGGCGAGATCGCAGGGATTCGCGGGCACGCCGTCGGCGATGGTCCGGGCCGTGAGCCGTCCGTGAGACGTCGCCAGCAGGCTTTCCCATTCAGGCGGCCGGCTGCGAGCTGTATAACCCGCGGGGTTCGCGGCCAGCGGCAGTAGCTTTACCTGAGTTACGATTTGATCGCGCGTGCTGGTTTCGATGCCGCCGAGAGCGATTTCACGAATCGCAGGATCTTCGAGGGCGCTTACGCTACGGCGCCGGACTTCCAAATAAGCCAGGTATTGACCGTCGACTTCCGGCAGGCTCGCGCCAGGCAGATCCGGCTGTTCGCGAAACAAACGCTGCGCGAAGCTTTCGCAGAGCACGCCCTGGACGTACATACGTCCGGCGTCGATTGCCAGAGTGGAAGCACCGCCGTTCTCCGCATCGACGGCTGTTTGAATGGCGAATCCAGGACTGGCCGCCGGGGCTCCGGAAAGTCCGAAGCCGTCCCTGCGGTCGCTTTCGGTCTGGTAGGCGGCGCTATCGAGCTGTTCGTTCCAGTCCGCGTCGGTTAAGACACGTCCCTGCTGCTGGCGCACCCCGCTGTAGCGTCGCCGGGGATCGAAAGAATTTCGGGATACATCGGTTTTCATCTCCGAAGGTGTGTATCGTCCTGCATTCTGCTCTTCAAATCGAAACGACCGGCCCTGGCTGCCGGCCTGTGGTTTTTTGGGAAGAAACTGCAGATAGTGAAACAATCCGGCTCGCTTCCTGCAACTGGTGCAAATTTTGACGGAGTGTAGCATATCGTAGGAACTCCTACGGTCGCTGTCGGGCGGCGAGTCCTCGTCACCTCCCGGAAAGTGACGAGATATCGACGGCGAAATATCGTCGATACGATGCGCGAGCGCTCGCTGAGGTCTGCTGAATCGGTGAAAGCCCGCTTTGAATTTACAGATTCATCAATACTATACGCGATCAGGCGGTGAAATGTCGCGAAAAGGCCCGTTTTTGCGCTCACGTAGCTCTGCGGAATATTTTTTCCGTTCTGGTCCGCATCTTGCAATACGTCGGCACCCGGTAGAGTGTCAGCGAAGCCGGGTAGGGGGAGTCGATCACAATGAAACGCAAATATGTATATCGATTACTGGGCCTGCTGCTGGCCCTGACGATCGTGCCGGGCGTCAGCGGTCAGCCGCGTCTGCTGCTGCAGCCCACGACCGCACGCACCGCATCCGTCTCGGCCGTTATGAATAGCGGACCGATCGACGGCTGGTCGGACTATCACGCGCACCAGATGTCGCATCTGGGATTTGGCGGCGGACTGGTCTGGGGCAAACACAACGGCCCCGCGAATGTCGCGCTCGCCAATTGCAACGGCAACAATCATGGTCTGACCTGGGTGCCTGGTTTATTAAACGTAAACGTCGGCACTCATAAAGACGAAACCCAGGGCTATCCTACATACAAACACTGGCCGCTCTGGAAAACCGTTCACCACCAGCAGTACTGGGAAGGCTGGTTAAAGCAGGCGCACAACGACGGACTGCAACTCTTCGTCATGTCGGCCGTTTCGAACGAACTCATGTGCGAAGTGATCCCCAAGAAGCACGGCATCAGCCCGGTCGCCTGCGACGACTGGTCGAATATCGTGCGCCAGATTCAGGCCGCGCACGCTTTCGCCGCGGCGAACTCCTGGTATCGCATCGCCCGTTCTCCCGCCGAAGCGCGGCAGATTATCGACGAAGGCGATCTGGCGGTTGTGCTTTCGGTCGAGGCTTCCAATATGTGGGGCCACAACTATAACAGCTGGAGCATCATCAAGAATCGTATCGACACGCTCTACAATATGGGTGTGCGCGCCATGCAGCCCGTACATGAATTCGACAACAACGTGGCGGGCGCGGCGTACTTCATGGGTCTCTTCGACTGGGCGACCGGCATCGTAAAAACGATCAACACCCAGACCTGGATTCCCGGCGGTCCGGCCGGCTTCATCGCAAGCGTATTCAAAAATCGCATGGACCTGGACTCGAACAAACACAACCGCCTGGGTCTTACGTCTCTCGGCCGCCAGATGATCACCTATATGATGCAGAAAAAGATCATCATCGATCTCGCGCATATCTCCGAGCGTGGTTTCTGGGATTCAGTCGGTATGACCGAGGCGAATCGTTATTATCCGATTCACGTTTCGCACGCGACCTATCGGGTAATGTTCAACAAAGACAAGCAGGACGAGAAAAAACTCTCCGCTTCGATGGTCAACGCCATCAAACGCTCCGGCGGTACCGTTGGTCTGCGCACCGGTAAAGAACGCACGAAGACCTACACCCGTTCGCCGGTCGTCGCCAACAACTGCCAGGGTTCGACTCGCTCCTGGGCGCAGGTCTATCGCCTGGGCGCGCAGGGTTACGGTCTGATTCAGGGTCTGGGTCTCGATATGGCGGGCATGATCGAGCAGATTCGTCCGCGCTTTTTGGGCAGCAATCAGTGGAACGCCGATTCTTCAAAAGAGCAGTGGGCCTGCGGCGAGGACGTGCAGCGCGGTCTGTCCGCTTCGACCCTCGGCCAGCCCGAAAAAGAAAAGCGCGTCGCCAAGGCGACTTCCGCTTACGAACGCGGTCGCCAGGGCGGTCGCACCTATACGAATTACGACTACGTGGGTCTCGCGCACGTCGGCTACGTAAAACACATGTTTACGGATATGCAGCGCATCGGCGTCGACCCGAGCCAGATCTGGGATTCCGCGGAAGCCTACGTGAAGATGTGGGAGCGTCAGTACAGCTCAAGCCGCGGCCGGGTGTATAAGCCGAACGCGAGCGACAGCTATATCGATCACAACTCGCTCGTCGACAGCTGCAAAGGCTGGCGCGAAAAGCTGGGCGGCTACGGTAGCAAGCCCGTGTGCAAACGCGTGCCGCATTTCAATATCCAGCGTCACAACTGCTCCGGCGGCGGAAAATTCATCTGGCGCGATCCATTCAACAAAGACTGGTGTCTGGAAAATACGAGCGATATGTACAAAGCTCGCGAAGTGATCGCGGACAAGTGTCCGACTCCGTACACCCGTCATAGCAACTGGACCTACGCCGGTAAGCCGGTCTGTAAGCCGATTCCCGCCTTTAAGATCAAAAAGAAGAAGTGTTCGAAGCAGGGCGGATTCCAGTACAACGGTCGTTGCCTCTGGAACAAAGGCTACTGGTACAATTCTCGTCCGCTGAAATAAGCGACGGGACCGCGAAGCGATCCGGGATCATCACCATTGATTTTGATGAGAGTCCCGGGTCGGAAATCGTGTCTTCAAATCTAAAATAGAAACAAAGAAAAACGAAGAGTCAAGTTCATACTCCCGGAAGCATTCCGGGAGGGGGGAGTACAAACATGAATCGCAAAACTATCTTGCGGCTGGGAGTCCGTGCGCTGGGAGTGGGCCTCGTTCTGGCCGCGGTGCCGGGACTCAACAGTCAGCCGCGATTGCTTCTGGATTCGGGACTGTCCGGCCGGACGGCCTCGGTTTCCAGAGTAATGAGCAGAGCGCCCATCGACGGGTGGTCCGATTATCATGCCCATCAAATGTCCGAATTAGGATTTGGCGGCGGTTTCGTCTGGGGCAAACACAAGGGCCCGGCCAACCACGCGCTTGCGAATTGCAACGGCAAGAACCACGGCCTCAGCTGGGTGCCGGGTCTGCTGAATGTCAGCGTCGGCGCTCATGGAAATAAAAACCAGGGTTATCCGACTTACAAACACTGGCCGCTCTGGAAATCGGTCAATCATCAGCAGTACTGGGAAGGCTGGCTCAAACAGGCGCACAATGACGGCCTGCAGCTCTTCGTAATGTCTGCGGTCTCAAACGAGCTGGTCTGCGGAGTGATCCCGAAAAAGCACGGCATCAGCCCGGTCGCCTGCGACGATTGGAGTAATATCGTTCGCCAGATTCAGGCGGCGCACGCCTTCGCTGCGGCGAATCCCTGGTACCGCATCGCGCGTTCACCGGCGGAAGTGCGCCAGATTATCGACGAAGGCGATCTGGCTGTAATACTCTCAGTCGAAGCCAGCGCAATGTGGGGACACAACTACAACGACTGGAATGCGATCAAAAATCGCGTCGATTCGCTCTACAATATGGGCGTGCGCGCCATGCAACCCGTGCATGAATTCGATAACAACGTCTCCGGCGCCGCTTTCTTTATGGGAATCTTCAGCTGGGGCACCGGCATCGTTAAAACGATCCAGGCCCAGTCCTGGATTCCGGGCGGTCCGGCTGGATTTATCGCCAGCATCTTCAAGAACAAGATGAAGCTGGATTCGAAGAAACATAATCTGAAAGGCCTTACGCCCCTCGGACATCGCCTGATCGACTATATGATGCAGAAGAAGATCATCATCGATCTCGCGCATATCTCCGAGCGCGGATTCTGGGATACGGTTCGCAAAACCGAAGCGAATAAATATTATCCGCTGCACGTTTCACACGCGCACTATCGTTCGATTTTCAATAAGAAAAAGCAGGACGAGAAGAAACTCTCGCCCTCAATGATCAACGCGATCAAACGTTCCGGCGGCGTGATCGGATTGCGAACCGGACAGGAACGCACCAAGACCTACAGCCGCTCCGGAGTCGCGAACAACTGCCAGGGTTCCACCCGTTCCTGGGCGCAGATGTATATGCTCGGTTCGCGCGGTTACGGTATGATCCAGGGGCTCGCGCTCGACATGAACGGGGGCATCGAACAAATTCGCCCGCGTTTCCTGGGCAGCAATCAATGGAATTCGCAGTCTTCGAAGGAACAATGGGCCTGCGGCGCAGACGTGCAGCGCGGACTGTCCGCCACGGTAATCGGTCAACCCGAGAAAGAGAAGCGCGTGGCCCGCGTAACCTCGGCGTACGAACGAGCGCGTCAGGGCGGCCGAACCTATACGAATTACGATTACGTGGGACTGGCGCACATCGGCTACGTGAAGCATATGTTCACCGATATGCGGCGGGTAGGCGTCGATCCCAATCAGATCTGGGACTCGGCCGAAGCGTTTACGAAAATGTGGGAACGAGCGTATTCCAGCTCCCGGGGCCGGGTCTACGCGTCGAACGCGAGCGACAGCGGCATCGACCATAACTCGCTCGTCGATCCCTGCAAAGGCTGGCGCGAAAAACTGGGCGGCTACGGTTCGAAGCCGGTCTGCAAGCGCGTTCCGCATTTCAATATTCAGCGTCGGAATTGCTCCGGCGGCGGAAAGATTCGCTGGAAAGATCAGTTCAATAAAGAGTGGTGTATCGAGAATACCAGCGATATGTACAAAGCGCGTGAAGTCGTCGCGGATAAATGTCCGGTGCCGTATACGCGTCACAGCAATTGGACGTACGCCGGTAAGCCGGTCTGTAAGCCGATTCCCGCCTTTAAGATCAAAAAGAAGAAGTGTTCGAAGAAGGGCGGATTCCAGTACAACGGTCGCTGTCTCTGGAACAAAGGCTACTGGTACAACTCCCGTCCGCTGAAATAAGCGGCCGGCATCCATCCGGACAAGCGCCCGGACAATCACAGATAGATGATCGGCGGTCGACCCTGCGGCCGCCGGTCAAAAAGAGTTGATCGAATCGGGCGCGGGTTTCAGTCTCGCGCCCGACTTTGTTTAAAATCGGTCGGGGTCCGGCCGGACCCGGAGATCCTCAGGAATCATCAATGACGCAATCATCTAAGAATCGCTCCGCCGCCCGCCTTCGCGCCGGCGCCCGGAGCCTTATTTTTGTCGCGATCGCCCTTTCGATTGCGACGATCGGAACGCACTGCGGCCCCGGCCCGTACCAAAAACATGAATCGGGATTGCAGTGGCGCGACAACGCGGTCGGCGAAGGCGAAGACACTCCGCAGCCCGGGGATATTCTCAAGCTGCACTATACCGGCAAAACCGTCGTCGGCGGGCAGGACGTGGAATTCTTCGATTCGCAAACCCGCAAGCGCCCGGTAACGTTGCCCTATCTCGAAGACCGGCTGATCAAAGGATTTCTGATCGGCCTGAAGGATATGCGGGTTGGCGGAAAGCGCTCGTTAATCGTACCACCGGAATTGGGCTATGGCAAAGAAGGCGCAGGCCAGGTTATCCCGCCCAATTCCACGCTCTATTTCGAAATGGAGCTTGTAGAAATCAACAAGGCGCGCAAAGCCTGGGAGGTCGGCGATGCGAAACCGCGCCGGCATCCCGCGGGTTATCAATACATCGTCTTGAGTCCGGGTGAGGGCGACGCCCCCCGCCGCGGCGAATATGCGATGCTCAAGTACCATAAATATACGGCCGACGGCCAGCTGCTCGACACTTCGGATTATTACGCGACGCCGTATGAATTTCACATCGGCCAGCCCGAAGTGCCCGCCAGCTGGAACGCCGTCGTTCCCTTGATGAAACCGCGGGCTCGCTTTCGCATTATTGTGCCGCCGTACAAGCTGCCGGCCGAAAAAGCGCCGGCCAGCCCGGGTGCAGCTTCGACCGCGCAGCCGCTGGTGAAAGGACTGTATTACGATATTGAGTTACTGGGTGTGGATTCAAACCACCTGCACCAGTAGGTCCGCGTAGAGGACCAATAGGTCCGCGCAGAGGACCAGTAGGTAGGTCCGCGTAGAGGATCAATAACGCCTGCTAGAGGAGTAGTGAGAGTCAGAATGCAAACGGGCGCGACGCGAATACCGCCGCACCCATTCGCACCTGCTTTCAGATTTTTTTACGACCCGTTGCGCCCGGCCGCTTATTGTGCGGATGCCGTCGGCGCGGCCTGATCGGCCGGAATGCCTTCGACTTCTGAGGCCGCGGGTTGTGGATCGAATTCACCGGCGGCGTGCCTGGCCTGGATTTCGAGCGAGGCCGTTTTGCGTTCTCCCAGGCGGGCGATGGTTTTATTGGCGGCTTCCAGCATCTTTTCGAGGCGGGCGTAAGACGCGTCGTCGGCGCCTTCCGTCGCCAGGCCGAATTTCAGAAGCTCGACTTTGTCGGTAAAAAACTTCGTTTTGAATTCGTAGTACTCTTCGATTTCCTGCGCGCTCGCTTCGCCGCCCGTAATGCGAAAACCCTGATCTTCGTAGCGTTTCATGCGAGCTTCGCGTTCCTGAACTTCGTCGTCGCTTAAAGGACGGGGAATCAGGTCGTTGTCCGGAAATTTTTTCGCGAGAAACTGGACTTTCTTCGCTTCTGATTCGGTGTATCTGTCGCCGGTACGCGGATTCGGTATGTCGAGCAGCGCGGCGAATTCCGGAGTGAGCTCTTCTTCGGCCGAAAGGTCTTCAGTATCGAGCATATCGAAGATGCTGAAGCCAGTATTGCCTGTACGATTTTCGTTCAGCGATTCCGAACTGTCGGCAGGAGCGAGCGCGAAATATACCACGGCTCCCAGAATCAGCACGATCGCGCCGGCCATCGCCAGCATTCGCACGTTGGATTTCGAATTCATATGGTCCCCCTCGCGCAAATCGCGATTCGGCGATCGCGCGAACCGACACAAAAGTGCTTCTGCGACGCGGAAATACAAGACTTTTTCGCCGGAAATCTAACGCGCGAAATTCCGGGCTTGAGTCTCCCGCGGGGGGAGGGTCGAGAATCGCCGCATGATAACACACAGTAATTCTATATCAGATCAAACCGGCGCAGCGCATACGGCCGCCGGTCCCGTTCGCGTCTGGCTGCGTTCCGTCGGTTATGCCGTAGCGCTCTGGGCGATTCCATTTCTGGTTTCCGTTCCGTTTTTTAATCGCTCCGGCGAATTGCAGATCGATATCTTCGCCTTTAAGTCACTGATGCTGGTCGTCGGTTCTCTGAGCGGAGTGATCCTGTTGACCCGGCACCTGGGCCGCAGCTTTGCGGAGCGGGCCCCGGAGATCCTGGCGATCGGCGGCTTCTGGCGTTTCGGCCTGGCGACCGGCGCGCTCTGGCTGGCCATCAACTGGGCACTCGATTTTTTGATCTTGTTGCCCTTGAACGGACAGTCGCCGATGGAGTACATGCTCAGCATCGGCGCGGGTTATCTGGCGATGCCAATCACGGCGACGGGCCTGGCATTGGCGATGGCGGGGGCGGGCGCCGCCGCGCGCGAAGCTACTGCGGCGAAAAGCTGAGGCGGCCGGCGCAAGCGGGCCGGAAACGCAATCGAACGGAGACCGTCTGGAATGTATTCGATCGGAAAATTTTCACTGATGACCCGGCTGTCGGTCAAGACCCTGCGGCACTATCATGAAATCGGGCTGCTGGTCCCTGATCACGTCGACGCGGATTCCGGCTATCGCTATTATCGGGGACCGGCGGTCGAACGGGCGCGGGTGATCGTGCAATTGCGCGAAATCGGTTTCGGCCTGCAGCAAATCCAGGCGATCTTAAAAGACTGCAGCGAAGACGCCGATGTCGTGGCTTTTCTCGAAGAGCGCGCAGCGGCCATCACCAGCGAGATCAAGGCGCTTCAGGCGAGTCGCGCTTCACTGGAAATGCTGCTCGACCACGCCCGGCGGACGCGCGAAGAGCAGGCGGCGGGTCGCGTGCTCGAAAAGGATCTGCCGCCGTTTCTGTTTTGCGGCCTGCGCACGAAAGGTCGCTGGGAAGAAATCGGTCCGCTGTTCGGCAGCGTCGCTCGTCGCGCGGGCCGGCACATCAGCGGGCCGGCGCTGTCGATCTGTTACGACGGCATGTACAAAGAAAACGACGCCGACTACGAAGCCGGTTTTCCCCTGCGACGCCCGATCGCGCAGTCGAAACTAACGGCCGGCTTCGAATGCCGTGAACTGGAAGGCGTGCGGGCCGCGACGGTCGTGCACCGCGGGCCGTACAGCGAACTCGGTCGTAGCTATGAAATCGTGCTGCGACATTTAGCGGAAGGCGGCTACGAGCTGCGACCGCCGACCCGGGAAGTTTATCTCAAGGGCCCGGGCATGATCTTTCGCGGCAACCCGGCGAAGTATCTGACCGAGATCCAGATCCCGCTCATTCGGGGGTAGCCTGGCGCCGCCGCTAATTTCAGTTGCGATGAGCTTGTTGCCGTTTGCACTGGCCGCGTATGCGCAAATATTCCGCGATCGGCGTTCTAGTGATTTTTGTGTTCGCGGGCCAGGGGCCGGCCTGCTCGGTGCCTCCCGCCTGGCAGCCCCTGGCCGGTCCGTGGGAATCCGTGCGTGTGCTCAAATACAATCCCGGCGACGAAGCGCCGCCGGCGAGCGCGGGCTGGGAGCCGTATGAAATACGCGCGCATGTCGGTAGAAAGTCCGCGGGCGATTATTTCTGGCTGCGGATCGAGCTGCCGCCGCGACCGCCGGGCCCGGTGGCGGTATATTTTCACGATGTAAACGCGCTGATTTTCGCGCGCTTTAACGGGCAGGTGGTACATCGCGCGCGGGTTCGAGCGTCGCCCGGCGAGCTTTCCGAAAACATAAGCTCCGATAGCGGAGCCATGAAAGCAGGCAGCGCGGATGGAAATCGTATCAGCCGAATTGAGGCGACCGGCGCCTGGCCCGTGATTCGCCTGGACTCCGCCCTGGCTGATCCGCAAAGCCCGAATCTGCTGGAGTTGTTTTGCTACGAGCCCGGCGGCGAACCGGAAGGCATTATGGGCGGCGTCTATTACGGAGCTCCGCAGGATCTTCAAAGCCGCTTTTTACTCGGTGATCTGGACGCGCTTCTGTTCGGCGTCCTGTTCGCGCTCGCCGGTCTGGTGCTGTTCGGAATCGGCGTGGCGCGTCCGGAACAGCGTATCATATTCGCCATGGGTTTTTTTATGACGGCGGTCGGGCTGTTCTGCCTTTCGGTCAGCGACGTGCTTGCGGCCATCATCGGCGAATCGCTTTCGTTTCGCCGGCTGGAGACTGTGACCGAGGCGGCCTTCGTTACGGGCATCGCCCTCGTGCTGGATCAGCTCTTCGGCCCGGGCCCTCTGAAAATCATTCGCCGTTGCTGGCAGGCGTTCGCGGTCCTGACCGTACTGCGGTGTTTCGTAGATCTCGATGGCGGCTTTGCGATGTACGTCGTGCTGCTGGCGGTCGTGTTGCTGATTCTGGTGCATGTGATCCATCATACAGCGCGCGGCGACATTGACGCGCGCATCTTTCTGATCGGCTTTCTATTGCTGGGCGCCGCTTCGGTGAACGATCTACTGAAAAGTTTACGCATTCTGGTGGATACCATCTATATCAGCACCTGGGGCTTTGCGGCTTTCGGAGCCGCGCAAATCGTGATCTTGATCCGGCGCTTTTTCCGTTCGCAGCAGGAGCTGGAGGATCGCGCGATTGAATTAACGCGATTGAATCGCGCGTACGAGCGCTTCGTGCCTCGCAAATTCTTAGAAGAACTCGGGCGCGCGAATATCGTTGATGTCGCCCTGGGCGATCAAATCGAGAAAACCATGACGGTGCTCTTCAGTGATATTCGCGACTTCGCCGCGCTTTCGGAAGGCATGTCCCCGCGCGAAAATTTCGCGTTCATCAACGACTACCTCAAAAAGGCGGGGCCCGTCATTCGCGGCCACGGCGGATTCATCGATAAATATATCGGCGATTCGATCATGGCGTTATTTCCGGGCGAGCCCGACGCGGCCCTGGATGCGGCCCGGGAACTGTACACGATGCTGGATGATTTCAATCGGGAGCGCGAGAGCGTCGGCCGACCGCCGATCGGAATCGGCGTTGGGATTCACACGGGCTTGCTGATGCTCGGCACTGTGGGGGAAGTCGAGCGTATGGACGGCACGGTTATTTCGGACGCGGTGAATCTCGCGGCCCGGCTGGAAGGGCAAACCAGGGTGCTCGGTGCGGATATTATTGTGAGTGCGGCGACCCGGGACGCACTGATTCGACCGGGGCGCTATGCGCTCGAGTACCTCGAGACCGTCCGGGTCAAAGGCAAATCGCTTGAAGTGCCCGTGTACAGTCTGTCGCGATCTGAAGCGTGAGCGCTGCATCCGGACTGCGTCCGGCGGTCCGATCTGAATAATACACTTGAAATCCGGGCCGCATTCCCACACCTTAACAAATGCGGGGTTCGGCGGCTGCGGTCGCTCCGGCCTATAGCGTTCGGGATGCGTATGCCAGGCACTGCCAGCGAAAAAAATCAGCCAATCGGCGATTCGTCGCTCTCTGAAATCAATCCGGACCGTTCGGGCGATCCCGGCCGCGCTCAAACCGACGACGATCGCGCGCTGCGGCCGCTGCAGCTGGCGGATTTCGTGGGGCAGCCCGAGGTGCGCGCGAAACTGGAAGTCGCCGTCCAGGCCGCTAAAACCCGGGGCGAACCTCTCGACCACGTATTATTTTCGGGGCCTCCGGGTCTCGGCAAAACCACTCTGGCCGCCATCATCGCCAGCGAGCTGGGCAGCCGCTTTCATACCACCAGCGCTCCGGCGATTTCAAAACCCAAAGACCTGGCGAAACTCTTAACCGTACTGGAAACCGGCGACATTCTCTTCGTCGACGAGATCCATCGATTGAGCATGGCCTGCGAAGAGATTCTCTATCCGGCGATGGAAGACGGATACATCGACTTCATTATTGGAGAGGGCGTTACCGCTCAGAGCATTAAATTGCATCTGAAACCCTTCACGCTGGTCGGCGCCACGACTCGTTCGGGGATGTTATCTTCGCCGTTGAAAGCGCGCTTCGGTATCGACCTGAAGCTGGAGTTCTATCGCAGCGAAGACCTGGCGAATATCGTGGCCAGGTCGGCGGGTCTCCTCGAACTCAATTTCGACGAGCCGGCGGCCTTCGAAGTCGCGTCGCGGGCGCGTATGACGCCGCGGGTCGCTAACCGACTCGTGCGTCGCATTCGCGACTATGTGACCATCGGCGACGTGAAAGCCGTCGACCGCGACTTCGCCTGCGATTGTCTGGATCGGCTGGGCGTCGACGCGATGGGTTTGATCGAACTGGATCGTAAGATTCTGCGTCTGATGATCGAACGCTACGGCGGCGGTCCGGTAGGGATCAAAACTCTGGCGGCCCTGGTCGACGAAGAAGAACGAACCATCGAAGAAGATCACGAACCGTTTATGCTGCGCAGCGCTTTAATGGAAAAAACCTCGCAAGGACGCACGGCGACCAATCTCGCGTATACGCATCTCGGCTACGATATTCCGGAACGCGACGCCGGAGCGGGCACCGGATCATCTTCGGGCGCAGGCGGCGGCACAGGAAACCCCGCTTCCGACGAAGCGGATTTGCCCTTTTAGATTATGTCAGCGAGGCGCACGACATCCAAAAACCGATCGCCGGTCGGAGTCTCCGACGACGCCCCTCCGGCGAACGCTTCCAGTGGCAGGGCTCCGGTCAGCCGGCTGGACGCGGTGCCGGTGATCGGTCCGCTTTTGCGAAAATTCACCCCGCCCGCGACAGTCGGCGAAAACGATCGTCGGCTTCTGACTTCGGCCGTGCCGGTGCTCTTCGTATGCGCCTTCGTCTTCGGCGCGATTTATTCCGAGCGCATCGCGCCGATTCTGTCGCGCATGAACGAACCGCAGAAAGCGCTGGCCCTGCAGGAACAGCGCAATCGGGTCTACCGGGTGCTCGTCGAGCAGGAGTACCGGCCGGAAGTCAAGACTTTGCAGGATCGGGCGCTTTCGGATGTGAGCGCGGAAGGCACCGGCGGGATTACACTGGCGAAAGGTTTTCATACTCTGGCCAACGACGATACCTTTGAACAGGGGGCGGCGCCTTCTCCCGCGCCCACGCCGCAAAACCGGCCGTCGGAACAAGAGCGCCAGACAAATGAAGGCCCCGGGGAAAGCCTTCCGGAGAGTCAGGCGCGTCCGCAGCCGACGCCGCAAAAAGAAGCGCAGAACGCGCGGCCGAATCCCGGACGGCTTACGCGCATTCCGTCGAATTATCGTTTTCGCGAAGACTTCGCGCTGCGCTACGACGGCCAGGATCTCTTTTCGATTGCGCGTCAGGAGCTGGTCGGCTATCATTATTTTCGCCGTATGATGCGTCAGATTCGCGACGGCTTTCCGCTGCTCGGGAACTGGTCCTATCGCGATCCGTACGGCGTGGTCATCAACGAACAGGTCAAACCGCAGATCGTCGCGGTGCAGTTTCTCGTGGACGATACGGGCCGCGTAATGGACGTAAAAGTCGTTTCGAGCATCGGTCAGCGGGTGGTCGACGAAGCCTGCGTGAACGCGTTGCAGCATCAAAATTTCGGCCCGCCGCCGCCCGAAGTGCTGGATACCTACGGCAATATATTCGGCATTCGCTTTTTGTTTCCGCCGCCGCCCGGCTATTAACCCCGACCGCGTCCCAGCGGCGGCTCGTTTCGCATCATGCAGCATTTTTTAATCGAAACACCGGTTGATGTTTCCGAAACGCTGAATCTGATTTCGCGCGCGAAGCATACCTACGTTAAGTTTCTCTCGGCCAACGATCTGGGTTTGACCGGTTCGCATCAGCGCGGGATCTATCTTTCGAAGGATTGCTGGCCGTTTTTTTTAGACGCGCCCGGTCCGGCCGGCGAAAATCTCGAGCGCCTGATGACGATCGACTGGGGCGACGGTCGCCGCACCCCCGCGATGTTTAAGTGGTACGGCGCGAGTAAAAAAGAGTATCGCATTACGCAGACCACGGCGCTTTTTCGGCATCGCGAAGAGCGCAGCCTGGGCGCGCTGTTTTTGTTGCTCGATGCGTCGGACACTCACGGCGAACTGACCGGCCGAATTCTGGAGAGCGACGAAGACATCGAGCAGGTGCTCAATTTTCTCGGGATCACTCCCGCGGAAACCGCGCAGACGCTCAATTTCGATCTGAACGAACGACTGCTCCCGGAGTGCGAAAAATATCTCCAGAGCATTGGCGGAGTTTTTCCGGACACCAGGGATATTTCGCGCAGATCGCAGCGCATATTTGAAGAGCTCTACGGCGCCGGCGAATTGGAGAACCCCGATCGGGCGCTGCTGCATCTGATTGAAATCGAGTATACTCTGTTTCGCTATATCGAACGCAGCATATACGAGCCGCTGCTCAAGCGGGCCTTCGAACGCATCGAAGATCTGCTGGTGGTTTCACTGGAAATCAACAATCGTCGCAAGTCCCGGGCGGGGCTCGCGTTGGAGAACCATCTGCAGTTTTTGTTTCATCGACTGCATGTGCCGCACAGCTGCCAGGCGACGACCGAAGATCATCGCAAACCCGATTTTATCTTTCCGGGCGAAGAGGCCTATCGCGACCCGCAGTTCCCCGCCGATCGTTTGTTTTTTCTCGGCGCGAAGACCACGTGTAAAGACCGCTGGCGTCAGATTCTGAACGAAGCGGATCGCATTCCCGTAAAATACCTGTGCACGCTCCAGCAGGGTTTTTCGACGGCGCAACTGCACGAAATGCGCGAAGCCGGCGTGGTGCCGGTGATTCCCGCCGCTTATCACAGTCACTGCAAAGAAAGTGATCGCGAATATCTGCTGAGCGTTCGCGAGTTTATAGAGCGAGTGCTCGCAGCGAACGGCACAGCGGCGGATTTGTTCGCGGACTGAGCAGGGCTGAGTGAGCTTCTGCACCCCTTTGCGATGATCTTATCGCGAAATCGCAGCGTATCGCCGGGAGACTTCGGTCGCTTCGGCGTCGGCTTTCCTGGCGAGTTGCGCGAAACCGTTGCGATGTAAAAAGGCGATCCGGCAGCCCGGTCGATGATCGGCGTGTCGGGCGGCGGTTTCCTGAATCTCTCCCAGAAAATCGCCGCGCGCCGCGCGTTCGTAAACCTGCGCGCGATTGAACGGGTGGATGCGCGCGGCTCGAATGCCGGCGACGTCAAGCATCGCCGACTCGTGCAGCAAATAGGCTTCGGTTCCGAATTTGCCCGCAGGCACTGACGAGTTCAGATGCAGGGCGATCGCTTCGGCGCTCGCCTGTTTGCGTTGCGCCGACCAGCTCCAGTCGTGCATTTCGTCGAGGGCGATGTCGGCGCCTTCCAGGGCGAAGCAGTTGAGATGCGCACGCCCGGAGAATTCAAAGCGCTGCGTTAAGGCCAGGTCGTGCATCATCGCCGTAACATAGTACAGCTCGCGATCGTAATCGCGGTTTTCAAGCTGCGCGATAATGGCGCCCCAGAAATAGGTGCGCAGGCAGTGGGCGGCCAGCGCTTCCGTCGATTCCCCGTAGCAGAGTTCCGTGGCGCGCCTGGCTTCAGCCGTGTCCGGCGGCGTTAGCGCGTTAAAATTCAATTCGATGGCGACGGGCCGCCGCCGATGCAGAATTTCATCGAGCTGGATGCCGATCAGGCCCAGCAGCTGTCGAATCTTGTCGCCGGTGCGCAGATTGCCCCGGGTAAGCTCGCCCCAGGCGATGGTTCCATAAAGCTGTCCTTTCATTCTCAGTCCTCCGTCGATCGATCTGCGAAGTCGTATTCGATAGAATTATTTTTGAGACCGCTCGGTCTCTTTTGCGGCAAAAAATTTACGGAACGCTCAGCCTGTCCAGCCAGCGTTCGAAGTGCTCAATCGTGCGCGCCGCCGGTCGCAGGCGCGGTCTATGCGCCTGCAGAACGATCGCGCCTTCGATTGCACTGAGGCACAGCGCTATAAACTCGTCCACGTCCGCGTCGGCCCGAATCTCGCCGGCCGCGATACCCCGCTGCAGTTCGTCTGTTAGCATGCGTTCCCACTGGCGAAAGGTCTCGCCCACCTCCTGGCGCGGGCCGATCCCGGAGAAATCCGTTTCGGTCGCCAGGTTCATGAGCATGCAGCCTCCCGGAACGATCGGCTTCGTCGCGATGCCGGCCAGCAGGCGAATGATCGCTTTGAGTCGGTCCGGACTTCGCTCCAGGCCCTGCACGCAATTTTTCAGCTCCGCCTTTACCCGCGCGACGTATTCCCCGAATGCGGCGCTTACGATTTCGTCTTTATCCGAAAAGTGTCGATAGATGCCGCCTTTCTGCAGCCCCGTCGATTCCATAATGTCCGAAATCGCCGTGCCGGCGATACCCCGTTCGTTGATCAGCTCCATCGCGCAATCGACGATGCGCTGGCGTGTATCCTCGCCTTTGCCCACAAAAAAAGACCTTTCGGTCTCTTTTTGTGGCTTTGGGAGATCCGGTCAAGATTTTTTCGGGCCGAGACCGAATACGAAGCGCACCGGATTCAAGCGGCGCACGAGCAATTCGTAGATTGCGAAAGTGCAGAAATACGTTGCGATTGTGATGATCGCGCAGGCTATCGGGCTCGGAAGTTTCCCGACGAGCAGCCAGGCGAAGTACATCGCGATGGTCATGTGAATGATATAAACGTACAACGAAGCTTCGCTCAGATAAGCCAGAAGCGGGTGCGGTCGTGTAAATATCTTCGCGCCGTAATGCAGGATCAACAGGACCCACAATAGAGCGTTGATCGTATAAACCGGCTGTAGCGCGAGGTATACTCCAAACGGACCGAAGCCCGGCAGATAATAGATCCGGGCCGCCCAGAGTACGCTCATCAATATGATCGCCGCGGCCCATACCAGCGCCGGGCGTTCGCGCAAGGGGCGAAATAGGTCGAACTCCGCGCGATCGGCGGCGATTGCGTAACCCAGCCAGAAAAAGGCGAGAAAATAGATCGGGTTGGGGTACGGCAGGAGAGTCAGCTTGCCCAGGCTAACACAGATGATAGCGAAGAGCAGCGGCATACGCTTCGCCCAGGCGGGCAAGCTGCCGTCGTGCAATCGGCGGAACACAGGACCGCTCAGCATCGAAAAGATATACAGGTACAGGAGATACCATAAATGCGCGACCGAGAAGGTTCCGGTGTATCCCTGAAGCTGACTCGCGTCGAATGTGAAAAATCGCGGCAGATAGGTCCAAAAATTCGCGTCGGCTTCCGGGTGGCTGAAACGAAAAGCGACATAGCCCAACAGCGGCAGCGTCGAGAGCAATGCGAATCCCAACGGGACCAGCAGGCGCTTCGCCCGCTCCGCTCTGAATTTCGCCGCGCCGCGCTTTTCAATGGAATAGCAGGCGGCCATCCCGCCGATGACGAAGAAGAGCGGCATAAACCAGGAGTCGAGAAAACGAATCAGGATTTCCGCCCAGATATGCTGGCCGTCTTTTACATAAAAAGGCAGATAATCGAAGACCCGCGCGGCGTGCGCGACCACCAGCAAGAGGATCGCCAGGACTTTGATCCAGTCCAGGTAGTGCTGTCTTTCGCTCATTTCGTTGAGTTCCCGTTGCGTCGCATCGGCGATCCCGCATTGCGGTCTGGATTCGCGTCAGCCTTTATAGTCGAATTTTCCGCGGATCAGATCCCATATGCCGATGACCTGGATTTTAAAGGGATTGTGCCCTTGAAAGCCGGTCGTCACGCCGTAGCGCACCGGCTCGGTTTCCGCCTGGTAGGTGCCGAAGAGGCGGTCGAAGATCATCGTCATGCCGCCGTAGTTTTTATCAATGTAGATCTCGTTTGAAGCGTGATGCACGCGATGCGCGGACGGCGTATTCAACCAGCCTTCGATGAAGCCGAGCTTCGGAACCATTTCCGTATGCAACCAGTACTGATAAAACAGATTCAGCAGCACTGCGGAACCGACCAGCAGCGGATGAAAGCCCAGCCAGATCATGGGCAAATGAAAGATCGGCTGCACGATCGGGTCGAGCCAGGGCAAACGCAGGCTGGTCGACAGGTTCATCCAGGGGCTGGAGTGATGAACGAGATGCATGGCCCAGAAGGGTTTCGATTCGTGCATCAGTCGATGCTGCCAGTAGTAAGTGAATTCCGCCAGGACGAATACCGCAAGAAAGCTCCAGATATTCGATTCAATTGTAAACAAACGATGATCGTAAGTTAGCGTCAGAATCCAGATCTGATAGAGGCCGAGTACGATCTTGCTTGCGAGCAGCGTGCCGTACATAAAGAAATTCGCGGCGCTCTCTTTGAAATTATACGCCTGCTTGCGCGCACGCCAGCTCCAGATGATCTCGATGATGATCAGTACGCCGAAGACCGTGAAGATTTGCGGTCGGTAATCCAGCATGAAATTGGTCTGAAAAATATCCACGGTCGTTTCGGGCTCCAGGGGCTGGAGATCGCAGGCCTGCTGCGATTCCGCGTCTTTATGGTCAGTCGCTGAGAATGCTATTGAGAATCAATCGCTTTTAAAGTTTCAGAACGAGAAGATTGCCGGAGGCGAGTCCAGCGTTCTGCTGGCGAGCGGTCGTATCCGGGGTCAGGATCAGGATACCGATGGGCCGGAAACCGGCTGTACAATCAGATCTTTGCCAGCCAATCGCTGAGCCAGTCCAGATAGGTGCCCGTGTCGCGCATCCAGCCGAAATGTCCCAGGGCGGCGCCGGCTTTCGGCTCGATATCCAGCCGGCTGAGCAGTGCCGGGTTTAAGCGCCCCAGCAGATTGTCCGCAGCCGCGCGCGGAGCGAGAGCGTCATCGGCGAATGAGATCGCGGCTACCGGCGTCTGAACATCGCGGAAGGCGGGCTCCAGGTCGCGGCCGTCTGATCCGCGAAATCTGCCGGTTCGGCCGGTGTAGGCCCAGTCGCGGATGACGCCGGCCGCATTCTTGCCGCCGAATCCCAGACGGTGTCCAGGGAAATAGCCGACGAGGCTCACCAGCGCCGGCATCAGATGAAACCAGAATCGAAATCGCAGCGCGCTCGCCCCGGGAAAGCATTTGTAGTAGGAAGTATTGGGAGTCATCAACGCCAACGCGTCGGCTGCGCCCGGATTTTGACCGCTATAGATCAGGTTCAGTTGAGCGCCGATGCTGTGACCGGCGAGCGTCAGTTTTCCAGCGGGCATCGCCTGGCGCACCGCCGTGATGACGGCCGGCCAGTCGGAGTAGAGGTAGGTGTCGTAGTTGAAATCGACCTTCCGGGAGGGCGGTGGCCCGCTTTCGCCGGTTCCTCGCAAATCCGTGACGAAGACGGGGTGGCCGCGGCCGGCCAGCGCATTGGAAAACTTCGCGTAGGCCCGGCCGGGGACTCCCATCGCTGGAAACAGGAGCACGCTGGTGCCCCGGGCTTCGGCGGGCAGATAACCGTAGATTTGCAGGGGGCAGCCGTCCGCCGCTGTCGCCTGGATTCTGGTTTTTTTCAGGCTCTGTTTGCTCATGCTGCCTCGCTTGTCCAAATTCAGTTCCAGAACGAACGTTCTGTTTAGTCTGGTACCGGTCGATACTCTGTCCGAAAACAGAACGTTCGTTCTGGTTTTGGGGTCAAGAAAAACAGAACGAACGTTCTGTTTTTTAAAGAATTGCCCGGATGCCGGCAGAAGGCCGCCAAACCGAAAATCCCCGGCAAAAACCACGAAACATCCATACAGGCAGTCGGTGCGCCGCCGTGGCCCGGAGGACGGCGTTCCCTCACAATCGATACAATTCTATTTCTTCCATAATAGAAGTCTGCATCAGCTTGATATACTCTTCGTTTTTGGAGATGCGCCAGGCCGCCACTCCGCCCTGGTACAGCAAGATGATCCGGCGAACCACCAGTCGGGAATCTGTGGCCCGTTTCAGAAAGCCCAGTTCAACTGCGTTCTGTAGGTACTCTTCCAAAAACGACTCCCAGCGCTGCATGATATCGGCGAGGGTCTCCCGGTGGATCTTTTCGATCTCTGCGGACTGGTAGGCGAAGCCCGCGAAGGGGCAACCCACGAAGAGCCCATCGCGTAGATCCTTTTTTTTCGCCACTAACCAGACTCGCAGAAATTTGAGCGGATCCGGTTCCTGCTCCATCAGGCGAGTCAGATTATCGCGCATCGCCCGCTCTTCGGCCAGCAGATAGTCCACTGCCAGATATTCTTTGGAGCCGAAGTTCTGATAGAAGCTGGCGGTCGCGGCGCGGGCGGCCTGCACGATTTCACGCACTCCGGTGCGGTAGTAACCATTGTGATAGAACAGATGCTGCGCCCGATCGAGGACTCGCGAATAAACCTTCATCGACTTCGGGGGCCGGCCGCTGCCGTAGGTTTTAGGATCGTGGGTGAGCCTGGCCGCCCCGGAAGCTTCGGGACGGCGATTGGATTTTGCCTGCGCCATTCCCGAATCGTGCCCGGGATGACGAGCTCAGTCAAGAAAGAACGTTCGTTCTGGTTTTTTGGCGGCCGCGGGTCACCGGGACTGCGATGCGCTTGCCGCAATCTCCAGCGATCAGGGGGCGCAATGCGAACAGTTCGTCGTCTGAGGCAGCAGTTGCAGGCGGGCGGGAGCGATTTCCTGATTGCAGGTTTCGCATTTGCCATACAGGCCAGCATCCAGCCGGGCCAGCGCATGACGAATACGAGCGATTTCCCCGCGCGTCACCTGGTCCAGCGCGTCCAGGACTTCGTCGTTTTCCTGCTGCACGGCCCGCTCTTCGGAGTCCTGTTCGGGAGCTTCGCGGGTGTGACGAATATCGTCTTCCAGTCGCTCTTCGCGGTCGATCAGTTCGTTCAGACGGCGAGTGAGTTCACTCCGAATCGCGTCCGTTTTTATTGTGGATTCCATAGTCCATGCAGTATGACGAAGCTTTGACGTACTTGCTATGATCCAGATCAGATGGGAGCGGTAGAGATCGGGGTCAGAGCCCGACCGGAGTCGAGTTCGCCGCAGGTGAAGCGGTTTGCCTGCGGCGAACATTTCGAGACGCTACGCGTCTCTCAGGACTTACGCGGTTGCGGGGTTGAATACCTTTAGTTTGCCCTGTTCTTTCAGGATTTGTTTGACCTGAGCCTCCAGGTCTTTGCGAAATCCGAGCTCAAAGTGTACGTCGGCGACCACAAAGATCGGTGCGGAGACGAGAGCCTGGAACAGATTGTCAAACAGCGCGGGACGGCTTTTCTCGAATGCGAAGTGGCCGTAGAACTGCGCGCCCCAGCCGGTGATTTGCGCGAAAGCGAAAATCGACCAGCCCACGGTCGGGCCCATAAACGAAATATAATGGGCCAGCGCGAGCAGCCCGCCGAAGAGCACGGTGCAAACCGCTGCGAAGCGCAGGTCCAGGGTGAAATAGTACAGCAGCAAGAGTGCGGTGAAGACCATAGCCAGCGTTATATTAAAGCCGCCGACCGCGAACAGATCCACCCAGCTCAGAACGACGAGCAGGGAAAAGCTGATCATCGGCACCCCGACCACGTGGATCATAATATTGCGATGTTCCTGGTGATAGGCGGAATAGAATGCCATCTCTTTTGCGAATCTCATGAGTTACCTCCTCCGCACCCGGACGGGCCGTTCGCAAAAGCTGCGACACAGGCGGCCTGAATGCTTGCGCCCAAATTCGGACGCGGTGTTGATTGTGCCTGTTTGTATCACGCCTGTTGCGGGCGGCGCTTGAACAAACCTGCTGCGCTGTTCGTTTTCGGGGAAAATTTTACGGCGAAGTCCGCCGGCCGGCAAGTAGATTTCGGCGGTATGCCGCGCCTGGCGCCGGTCGATGTGGGCCTATTCGTCGGCGCTGTAGAGCTTTTCCAGGACGTGTTCGATGCCCCGGACTTTCGCCACCATGAAGTATTCTTGAGGAATTGGAGCTGCGAGCAGCCAGTTGACCGGATACCGTTCGTCGAGCACCAGCTCTCCCGGAGCCGTCAGGTGCAGGCGGTCGAATTCCCGGGTCAGCACAAAGTCCGAGTGGGCCTGTTCCAGTCCAGATTCATAGGTGTGGCCGTGGTCGAAAAAAGCCCCTGCCAGCCACGGAAAGATCGCCATCCGCCCGAGCAGTCCCGGCAGCCACTCGGGCTTGTTCGGTGAGTAGCTGAGGATTTCCGCCCGCATTCGAGTATTGGGGGCGTCGCCGGCGACATTGCCTTCGACTCCGGGCATATTCTGATTAGACATGCCCAGGGTCGCGAGCATGACCCCGTCTTCAAATTCGAATTCGGCTACCGCGAGCGGAGGATACTCCCGGTCCGTGACCGCATAGTAAGTCTTGTGCTTGCCGTAGACGGCTTCGTAGTGCGCGAGCAGGCGATCGCGGAAGCCCTCCCAGTGGGTCTGCTGCGAACGGGCCGTCCAGAACTCCAGGTTTTCGCGCAGGCGATCGTGAAATCCCTGCTGGCTGGTGGGCGGCAGGGGCAGGGTGCCGACATCCTGCGCGAGCGCTTCCCGCGCGTACCCCTGCAGGCCGTCCCGCCCGCTCCAGGGAGGAATCGCCGCCTCCGCTTCGCCGTTGCGGTAGAGCACGACGCCGGTGCCTTCTGAGAACCAGACCAGATCCAGCTCGTCGCTGGCGGGTGCGGCGAGCCCTTCAGGATGTGCGCATGCTTCGCGGCGCAGCAGAGGCGCCTGCCCGGCCTGCATCGCCGCGTGGTCGGTCTCTTCAGGGGCGGGCACCAGGTTGCGAACCCAGACGGCCCGGGTTTCGCCCGGCAGATCTTCGGGCGGACTCAGGTATAGATACAGCGTACGCCCGTCGTCTTCCAGAGTGGCGATGCGGGTTCCGTAAGGATTCGCTTCATTTATAAGGATATTGGACATAGAGGAGTAGCTGAGATGCAGCGGTCGCGGTCGGCAGCCTGTAAATGAAAAAAAAATCGATCTTATCGCGGTCGGCCTGCGCGAGACGCCGCAAACCGCAGTTTTTCAACGGGCGGCGGGGTCTTCGCGGCGAAAAAAACTGTGCATTTCGAAAGCGCGCTTAGAGCCTGACAGTCGTCACCGAGAATTGAGCCTGCTGATGGAAACATTTTCACATCAAATCGGTCCCGTCACTGTCGTCGAATTGGAGGGACCCATGAACCTGAACAGTATGCGCTGGCTTCAGGATTCATTAGAGGAATGGCTGGCCGTGGGAAACCTGCTGATTGTGTTTTCGCTGCGCGACGTAACGTTGATTTCGTCGAGCGGCCTCGGCACCCTGATTCAGTTTTCGCAGGACTTTAAGAATCGCGGCGGCCGTCTGGCCCTCGCCGCCCTGCACCAGACCGGCAAAGAGGTGATGGCCATCACCAAGCTGGATACGCTCTTCGAAATCTACGAGAGTGTTGACGAAGCTGTAGAACAACTGCGTTCTCAAGCCTGATTTTCGCCTCGATTCCGCTCCGGCACTGCGCTCCCGCTGTTTTCGCGCTGGCGCGCCTCCCTTTCTTTCGTAGATCCGGTCCCGATTCTGCATCCCGGACAGACCGCAGCTCGTCGCACGGCCTGCGGTCGCCGGCGACGAGACTCCGATCCAGACTGAAATGATTCAGTGTTCGGCGAAGATGCCCGCGAAATTGTCCTTATATGCGTAGAGCAGATAGCCGCTCAGTACCACCAGCACGACCGGCATCGCCATGCCTTCGGGAGCCAGCAGGAGGTGAAACAGAAAAATATTTACTACGATCGGAACCAGTAGGGTGAGCGCCAGCGGTGCGAAACGGTTCAGAACGATGCTGGCCAGCAGGAGCCCGCCGCCGACCACTTCCAGCAGTTTGACGACCGTGCCGATGCCCGAACCGAAGAGGAGGCCCATGAATGCGCCGGCCTGTTCGGGCAGTTCCGGTAGCGGGATAAATTGTAAGAAGCCGTTGAGGCCGAAGACTACGAAGATCAGCCCGACCAACGCCCGGGCCACAAGTGTTGCGATTTTCATTTTAAATTCTCCTGTTTAATATTGCGGGTCTCGACTCGCAGCGAATAAGACTGCAGCCCGCTCTAAAGGTTACAGTAGAGGTTACAAAAAGGCCGGCACCGGGGCAGCCTGAATTTTTCGAAAAGGAGCAAAAAATGCGCCTGCGTTTTTTACTCAGAATAACTGAAAATTTATTTGCATTACAAATGATGAGTATTTATTATGTCGTTATGCTGCTCGAACTAAAAATCGAAAACTTTGGAATCATTGAAGAGTTGCGGGTCCGACCCGGGCCCGGTCTGAACGTGATGACCGGCGAAACCGGCGCTGGCAAAAGTTTGCTGCTAACTGCTCTGGATGCCGTTCTTGGCGCCCGGGCGGGCGGCGGTCTGGTGCGCACCGGGGCGCATAAAGCGAGCGTCGAGGCGCTGTTCGATACCGGTCGGCTCCCGGTCGTTCGCGAACTGCTGGAGGCGAAGCGCATAGAATTTCGCGATTCCTATCTGGAGCTGCGCCGTGAAATCAACGTCGATGGCCGCGGGCGCATTTACGTGAACGGATCTCCGAGCACGCTCACCCTGGTTCGTTCCATCGCCGGACATTTGCTCGAAGTGCACGGACAACACGAGCACCAGCGCATACTCGACCCCGAGCAACACCTCGACAGTCTGGACCAATTCGCCGGGACCGCGGAGCTTTGCGATGCCACCGCCGCGCTCTATCATCGCTATGCCCATCTCAAGAACCGGCTGCGCACGGTGACGCTTGAAGCGGACGAACGCGAGCGCCGGCTGGACTACCTGAAATTCGCTCTCGATGATATCGAGAGTTTCGAGCCGCGCGAAGGCGAATTCGAGGAATTGCAGCAGGAAAAGGCCCTCGGTCAGAACAGCGGTCGCCTGTTTCAGGATCTCTGCGCCGCCTACAGCACCCTGCGCGAGGAAGACCACTCGGTGCTGGATCGCCTGGCGACGGTGCTCGAATTACTGGAGCGGCACGGTCATCTCCTGCAGGGAATCGAGGAGCACCTGAGCGCCACAAACGAAAGCGTCTATTCGCTCGAAGCGATGGCCGATTTTTTGCGCAGCCAGAAGGACCGCCTGAATTTTTCTCCAGAACGGCTGGAGGATATCGCCGATCGCATCAGCGGTTACCAGCGCCTGCATAAAAAGTACGGCGGCAGCACGGCGGCTGTTCTGCACCAGCAGCAGGCCTATCTGCGGGAGCTGACTTCGATCGAGATGAGCGAAGAAGAACTCGATCAGCTCCAGTCTCGCCTCCAGCTGACCGCGGTGGAACTCTTTGAACACGCGGAAGATCTTTCGCGCCGTCGCCGGGCGGTGGTGTCGCACCTCGAAGAGCAGATTGCCGAGGAGCTGGCGCAACTGGGTATGCCGGGCGCCCGGATCAAAGTCGCCGTCAGCCGCGAGGTCGATCCCGATGCGACTGCGGACGCTGAGCGGAATCAAAAATATATGATCCACGAAAAGGGCCTCGATCGCGTCGAATTCCTGCTCGCCGCCAACACCGGCGAAGCGCTGCAGCCGTTGCGCAAAGTCGCCAGCGGGGGCGAGCTCTCCCGAATCACCCTGGCGCTGAAGTCGATCTTTTTTGCTCACCGTACGACCGGCACAATCGTCTTCGACGAAGTGGACGCGGGCGTCGGCGGCGAAGTCGCCCACACGATCGGCAATCGATTAAAGCGGCTGGCGGGTCAGAGCCAGGTGATGGTCGTAACGCACCTGCACCAGATCGCGAGTCTTGCGGATCAGCACTTTTCCATTCGCAAGCGCGCTGCGGGCGGTCGCACGGCAACCGGCGTGCAGCGACTGCAGGGCGAGGCGCGGCTCAAAGAAATGGCGCGGATGCTCGGCGGCGAGTCTTCCGGGAAAGTGGTGATGGAGCACGCGCGCGAGCTGCTGGAACGCAATCAGTCGGCGGCCTCCTGAGCACGCAGTCCCCCGGTCCCCCCACCGGCGTGATTCGTGCCGCGCTGCCGGATTCGTGATCCCGCGCCGTGGCCTGGCGGGCCGCTGGCGGGGGATCCCAGGAGGGCAGGCTGATAGGGCTGGCCGCCCGCTTGCCGAATTGGCCTGCTTTTCGTCCTGAATTTGCGGGAAAAGTATTATAGAAGCCATTGAATTTGCGACAAAACGGGATGCCGGCGTCCAGTGCCTGCTGAGCGCGCCCAAATGCCCCAAATGGCACCCATTGAATTAGAGATGACGGTCATCTGGTAGATTATTTTCTGGTTTGGCCGGCAAGTCTTCGGCAATTTTCCGGATGGCTGTCTCCAATTGAATAGCGGATTGCGAAAAATCCGATCGATATACCGAGCGCCTGGAGCCCGCCTGTTGGTGGCCGGGCTTTTCGTCCTGGGCTCCCTGTTCATTCTGCCCGTTTTTTCGCAACAAAACGCGTACATGGACAAGCCGGTCAGCGACGTGAAATTCGTCGGCCTGCGAAACGTAACCGCCGACGACCTCTACCCTCTGCTGCTGACCCAGTTCGGCCAGCCCCTCACTGAAGAGGCGCTCAACGCGGACCTCAAAGCCCTGTTTGGTACGGGCTATTTTTCCAACGTGCTGATGCGCGTACGCCTGACTCCGGACGGGGGAGTGGCTGTCACTTATGAGGTCACCGAGCTTCCGCGCATTCGTTCGATCAAATTCCTGGGCGCGGAGGAGCTCGCCCTGCAGGAGCTCAAAACGGTTCTGGACTTTCGCGAAGGCGACGTCTATTCCGTCGCGAAAGTCAAAGCGGCCGTACAGCTGCTCGAAAACAAATATCGCGAAGAGGGTTTCTTTCTCGCCGAGGTCTGGTATCGCGTGAGCCGCGTCGATCGGCGTAGCAATCAGATCTCCGTTTCTTATATCATCGACGAGGGCTCGAATATCCCGATCTCGAAGATCAACATTCTGGGAACCAAACAGCTCGATCCCGAAGATCTGCTCGATATCCTCGATCAGCAGGAGTCGGGGTTCCTGGACGACGGCATTTTTCAGGAAACCAAATTCGAAGAAGATAAATTCAAGATTCTGGCTTTCGCCAAGAGCCGCGGTTTTCTCGATGCGGAAATCGATCCGCGAGCGACCGGTTACGAGATTCGTTATCTGAATCCGCGCCGACCGGAAGAAGGCCGTGTGGTCGTCATTACCTACAAATTGCTCGAGGGCGAGATCAGTTATTTCGGCGGCTATTCGCTGGACCACGATCCGCGCTCCATCAACCAGGAGCTCAATCCGCCCGAACGCGAAGTCCGGGACGATATCACCCCGATTTACGATCCGGACGTTCTGATTCGTTCCATGGAATTCAGCGAAGCGGACCTCGGCGAGATTTTCGACGAAGGCCGCTTCTTTCGCGATCGCGGTTCGCTGCAGGAATTGTATTCAACCCAGGGATACGTCTTCACCCAGATCCAGCCGGTATATATCAATATGCCGTTCACCCTGGAGAACCTGGAGAAGTACGAGGCCTGCGCGGCGGTCGAGTCTCCCGCCAGCGCGACCGCTCTGCGCTGTAAAGCCGAGGCGGAGTGGCTCGATCTGCCGGCTCTGCGCGAAAGGCTCGCCGAGTATCCGGAAGAAGAAGGCCGCAATTTACGCCACGTGCATTTCGTTGTGCGAGAGAACGGCCTGGCTTATATCGAAAACATCATCATCAAAGGTTACGTCAAGACTCAGGAAAACGTTATTCGCCGCGAACTTCTGGTCAAAGAAGGGCAGCTTTTCAACTCGGCGCTGGTGAATCGCAGTCGCGAAAAGTTGATCAACCTGGGTTTCTTTAAAGAAGTGAACCTCCAGATCCGACCGGGTTCCACTGAAGACAAAATGAACCTGATCCTGGATGTGACCGAGCAACCCACCGGTACGATTTCCATGGGCGGCGGCTTCGGTACTCAGTCCGGCTTTTCGATCTTCACCGAGGTCGGCGAAAACAACCTGAACGGCGCCGGCGAACGGATCAGCGGGCGCCTGGAGTACGGCCCGCTGCGTCGTTCCGTCGGCATTGAGTGGACCGATCCCTGGTTCTACGAAACCTGCGAAGACAGCACCGGCTCGTTCTGGCGCAATAAGATGTCGCAATTCGACAACGCCCAGGACTTCGCCACGATTCTGAAGACTGCGGAATCGCTGCAGAATCAGTATCGTTCGATCGGCGCGGTGATCGCCACCTACGTTGAAGAAGCGGGCGGCGACGAAAGCGTGGAAAGCATGGATCGCGTAAAAGTCCGCATCCGCCGTGTGATCTACAAATACGTGGCCGAAGAAGAAGAATGCTATCGTAGTTTTCCGCGTCCCTGGTCTTTGCGCCTGGGCGCTTTTTATCAGTCGAATATATTCCAGGACGTAAGCCCGCTCGCGGTCAGCTTCGATGCGACCGACCTCTTCGAAGACGCCGAGTTCGAGCGCAATCGCTTCGGTCTGGATATCGGCACTTCGCACTCGTTCCTGGTGAACTGGGCTCACTACCACAGCTATTCTCCGTCCTGGTCGGTGGCCACCAGGCCGACGTCGCTCGTGAACGACGCCGTCTTACAAGAGGTCGAATTGGGCTGGCAGTTCAAGTCGAGTCTGACCAACGGCGTCATCTATAATACGATCGACAACGTCTTTAACCCGACCCAGGGCTTTCGCGCGAATCATTCGATTGAAATCACGGGCCAGGCGCTGGGCGGCGACGACCATTACAATCGTTACACCGCTTCGTACAATTATTACTGGTGGTGGTTCGACTACACCTTCTTCGGTTTCTTCCGGAACAACAATCTGCGGCGCTGGCGGGTCGTGCAGGAAGTGCGTTTGAAGGGCACTTTCACGCATGAAACCGGTCCTTTCCGGGGCACGCAGGATAAAGAAGAGAATCCGTTTATCGAACCGGAAGACCGTCTCTATCTGGGCGGCTTTAATACGCTGCGGGGCTATGATCCGCAGGATCCGCTGTATCCGGCGGTCTGGCGCGACGGGGGCAACCATATGTTGCTCGGCTCGACCGAATTCCGGGTGCCCATCGAACCCAGTATTCTCTGGCTGGTGGCCTTTCTGGATTCCGGCACGGTCTTTGATAATATTGGCGAATACACCGGCGACCTCAGAGAAACCACCGACAATTATCAGGAAACTCAGAACCTGGCGACGGCCCGCGCCGACCCGCTGCTGGCGCTGCTCGCCGATTCAAGAGATCCGTTGACATTTTTTCAGCAGGGTTATCACTTCAGATCGTTGCGCGACTGGAACGATCCCAAGCGGGCGGTCCTGTCGACGCGGAACCTGGCCCTTGACCGGGCTCTGTATTCCTGGGGATTCGGTTTGCGTATTCAGATACCAGTATTACCGTTGCGACTGTTTCTCGCGCAGAAAATGTTCTACGCGGGGAACGGTAAATTCAAGCCGATACCCGGCGAAGATGAATTCGAATTCGTTTTTGGAATCGGGGATGTACGTTTCTGATGTCCGGCGGCGGCGCAAATACGCGAGCATCGGATCCGCTTCGTACGGATTCGGAGTCTTCCGCCGGAGACGCGGCGCCGGGTAAATGGAAAATTCTGGCGCGGCTCTTTCGCTACGTATTCCGCTATCGCTTTCGTATTTTCGCGGGCATCGTGCTGTCGTTCCTGGTTTCGATCGCCAACCTGGCTTCCCTGAGCGCCTTCGTTCCGATCTTTAACGCGATGGGCCAGGAAGGTTCCATCGGTCTGTTCAAACTCGGCAACGACGAATCGAAGCAGTATCAGATCTGGCTGGTTGACGGCGATCAGCCCCTGCATGAAAAAATTCGCGGCTACGCAACGCACGCGAAAGTCTGGATGAACAACGAACTCTCCAGCAAATCTTCCAGCGAAGCGATCATCTGGCTGTGTCTCGCCATCATCCCCGTCTATTTTCTGAAGATTCTGTGCGTCACGGGAACGATCTATTTCGTCGGCACGGCGGGCCTCTTCGCCGTGCGCGATTTGCGCGACGAGCTGTACGGCAAAATCAATCATCTGGGCATCGACTATTTCCAGAAAGAGCGCACCGGTATGGTGATGAGCCGCATCATCAACGATGTCGACGTGGTCGGTCGTTCGCTTTCCGTTGAGTTCAACGAGTCGCTGGTCAATATCTTCTATATAATCACGCACGTGGCTCTGCTCGCCATCATTTCCTGGAAGATGCTCTTGATCGCGCTCATTGTTGTACCGCTCATCGTTTCGCCGGTGAGCAAATTCGCGACGCGGGTGCGGCGAGCCTACACTGGGCAGCAGGAGCGCCTGGCGGAGTTGGGTGGTCATGTACAGGAGATGATCGGCGGCATTCGCGTGATTCGCGCGTTTTCCATGGAAGGCTTCGAGCGCAATCGCTTCAAAGTCGTGAACGAACGTTTGTACGAGCACACCTATCGCGGGCACTATTTTCACCAGGTCGGCCCGGCGCTGACGGAATTCACCGGCACGGTGGTCGTCGTGATGTTTCTGGTCTGGGGCGCCTGGCAGATCACCGGATTCGCGGCGACGGGACCCTATTCCGAATATTTTACGTTCTTTTACGATCGCCAGCTCGACCGCGGTCGCTTCTTTACGTTTTTCGTTACGCTGATCTTCGTAATGCAGCCCATTCGCAGCGTTTCGGTGATGGTCAATTTATTGAGCGCGACCCAGGCGGCGGCCATGCGCATCTTCGAGATGCTGGATAAACCCGAAGGCGTTGTGAATCCGAAAGACCCCGCGCCGTACAAAGAATTCAGCGAGCAAATCGAGTACGCTTCCGTGGACTTCAGCTATCCCGGCGCCGAACGCCCCGCGTTGCAGGATGTGAGCTTTACGGTGAAGCGCGGGCAGACCGTGAGCTTCGTCGGCTCGTCGGGCGCGGGCAAATCGACCCTCATGGATTTGCTGCCGCGACTCTACGATGTTTCTTCCGGCGCGATCACCATCGACGGGCGCGATATTCGCCGACTGGATCTGAAAGATCTGCGGACTCAAATCGGCGTGGTCAGCCAGGAGACTTTTCTTTTTAACGCGACCATTCGCGAAAACATCGCCTACGGCCGACCGGACGCGCCGCTCGACCGCGTGATTGAAGTCTGCAAGGCCGCGAATGCGGACGAATTTATTCAGAGCCTGCCGGAAGGATACGATACACCCATCGGCGAGCGGGGGGTGATGCTTTCCGGCGGACAGCGCCAGCGCATCGCCATCGCGCGCGCTCTGCTGCTCGATCCGCCGATTTTGATTTTCGACGAGGCCACTTCGAATCTGGATAATGAAAGCGAGTATCTCGTGCAGCAGGCGGTCGAACGGCTGCTCGCGGGACGCACCGTTTTTATGATCGCGCATCGCCTTTCGACGGTCTACCGTTCCGACGCGATTCTGGTGCTGGAAAACGGGCGCATCGTCGAACGGGGCAACCACCAGGAATTGCTCGATCATGGAAAGATTTACCGCAAGCTTTACGAGCTGCAGTTCGCCGAAAACGAACTCAAAGATGATCTGAATGATGATCGTACCGGCGACGTGGCCGATTCCGCGAACGCCTGATCGCCGCGACCGCGGACGAAAGCGAAGCGAATCCAGGCGCCTGTTATTACCCATGTTTGATTGGATTCTGCGCAGATTGGAAGCCCTCTATCTGTGGGCGCACCGGCGAACCTATCGTCGGCGGCTGGCCCGGCAGACCGTTTTCGAAAGCCTTTACGTTGTTTCGGTTGGTAATCTGTCCGCGGGCGGCACAGGCAAAACGCCCGTGGCGCTCGCGCTGGCCCAACGACTGCGTGCGGGCGGCGTGCAAACTCTCGCGGTGCTGCGCGGCTATGGCGGCTCGGTTTCCAAAAAGAGCGGGGTGGGCCAGGCGGCCGGCGAAACTTCCGGGCTGCTGGTTTCGGACGGCGAGCGGATCCTGGCCGATGTCGCGGCGGCGGGCGACGAAGCGTTGCTCTTCGCGCGCGCGCCCGGCTTGCGGGTTGCTGTCGGACGGGACCGCGCGGCGGCGATATTGCAATTCGCCGGGGACGCACAGGCGGTCCTGTTAGACGACGCCTTTCAGAATCCGCTTGTGGGTCGCGATCACGAACTGGTGTTGGTCGACGCTCTGGTGCCCCTTGAGCGCATGCGCGTTTTTCCTGGCGGCCGCTTCCGGGATCCGCCCGAAGCGCTGGACCGCGCCGATACGATTCTTTTGACTCGCGTGGATCTCGCCGCGCCGGCCGCGCTGGCCGCGTTGGAGGGTCTGATTCAAAACATCGCTCCGGAAACGCCGGTCTTTCGCGGCCGCCACGCACCGGCGCCGGTGAATATCGAGCGCATCGATCATGCGCGGCCAGCGATCGGCGCGCTTTGCGGACTGGGAAATCCCGCAGGTTTTTTTCAGAGCCTGGCGTTGCCGCCGAATGAATTCGAAGCGGTGTTCACGCGCGCCTTTCCGGACCATCACCCTTATACCAGCGCCGAGATCCGGACGCTCTTTCGCGACGCCGAACGCGCCGGCTATCCCGATTTGCCGTTCGTTACAAGCGCGAAGGACCACGTGCGTCTGGCCGCGCTTTCCGACCTGGAAGCGGAGCTGTTTGAGCGCATCCACGTTCTGGAAATCGAATTCGAAATTCTGGAAGATCGCGGTGCGGAATTTTTCGAACGGGTGCTGGGACCTGTGTTGCTCGCGGGCTGAAATTTTGCAGAATGTGACTGAAGCCTGATCCCGCGCGAGGCCGGCATCGCCGTCTGCCCGCTTCCGGCTTCAAAAATAGTCTTTCAGGGAACGCCAGACGTTTTCGACGACCAGTTCCTGGCCGCGTGGATTTGGATGTATCAAATCTGGCTGATTGTATTCGGGCCGCATCAGGACCCCGTCCAGTAGAAAGGGCAGCAGGATCAGCTGATTGTCGTCCGCGGCAAGCTGCGGATAGATCGCCGCGAATTCGCGCGCGTATTCATCGGCCTCACCGTCGCCCTGACTGAGGGCGTCCGTTCCATCGGGCAAAAACTCGAAGCTCAAATTGAGAGCGGGCACGCGAAACATAAAGATGCGAATTCGCGGAAAGGCTTCGCGCGCGGCCCGGATGATCGCGAGCAAATTCTCGCGCACCTTCGCGAGCGGCACCCGTTGCAGCAGATCGTTTACACCGAGCTCAATGACTAAATCCGTGATCGTTTCGTCGTGGCGCCCGCCTGCGCGGGCGGCCGGTCGTTCGAGCAGGAGGAGCGGCAGCCGTCGCAGCGCGTCTCCGGTCGTATAGCCGGCGACTCCGGCGTTGATCGTCCGCACCGATCGGCCGGCCTGCGCGAATTTTTCGACCAGCCGTTCGGGGAATGCCAGTCGCGCCGCCAGGCGATAGCCCTCGGTCAGGCTGTCGCCCAGAAATAAGATCACGCGCTCATTCATAGAGTTCCGGCCTGCGATACGACAGCATTGAATTGCCCGAAGTTTCGTCTGCAAGAAAAAGCGGATCGGAAACCGCCGGCGAAAAATCATGGTCTTCAGGGCCGCGATTCGTGAGCCTGAAGGTGAGTAGCTTATGGAACAGGATTTCTGGAACGAACGCTGGGAGAACGGACAGATCGGCTTTCATCAATCTAAGGTGAATCCGATGCTGCAAACTCACGTGCCCGAATTAATAAACCCGGGCGATCGCGTTCTGGTGCCGCTGTGCGGCAAAAGTCTGGATCTCCTGTTTTTGGCGGAACTCGCCAGCGGCCCCGGAGCGAAGGTCCAGGGCGTCGAATTCATCGAACAGGCGGTGCACGAGTTCTTTCGCGAAAACCGCATCGAGTATCGCGACGCGGGCGCAGGTCGTTTCGTATCCGAAAAGATCGAGCTTTTCTGCCGCGACTTTCTGGGATCGTCCCCGGCGCAGCTCGCCGGCATCGGTCCTGCGAATTTTATTTACGATCGCGCGGCCCTCGTCGCGCTACCCGCGGAAATGCGGCCGGCCTACGCGCAAAACGTGGCCCGCCTGGCCGCTCCAGGCGCCGTCATGTTTCTGGTCACATTCGAATATGATCAGCGCAAAGTTCCGGGGCCGCCGTTCAGCATTTCCCCGGAGACGGTCGCGGAGCTGTATGCCCCTCATTTCACGATTGAAGAACAAGAGCGCAAGGCCGCGCCGCCGCGCAATCCGCGCTTCGTCGAGGGCGGAGTCGAGTCGGTCGCCGAGGTCGCTTATGTTCTGAGGCGCAAATCTTAAGATTGGCGGCCGCCCGTCGCGTTGTATCATCGCGCCTGCGTCGCGCGAGGATTGCGCCCGCATTCGAATGGATCGGGTCGCGTTATTTCACCCCGATCAGAATATCGACTTCGGCGTTCTGTGGGTCCTGGCTTCGTTCGTCGTACAGCTCCAGATCTCCGGTATAAGCCCGGCGAGCTTTAAGTTCTTTATCGTTCCAGATCTTGTGCCAGGCTTCCGGCACTACTTCGACGAAGGGGCCGCGGCGCGTGGTGAATCGTTCGAATTCGCCGGCGGGGACCGTATGCGCGGTCATGCCTTCCGGAACCGTGCCAGGATCGTTGACCAGCGCGCCGATGACGATGCGATAGTCACCGGTTTCGTCGCTTTCGAGGTCCGTATACAGGACGGCGGTATGGGGCGTGCCGGGCGCGCTCACGCGGTTGGGAATCTGCTCGCCGATCTTTTCGGCGACAAAGCGTTCCCAGAGCGCGGGAATGCAGCCCTTGCCGGCCATCTCGTCGGCGTTGTTGGTTACGGCGGATATCCCGACCACGTAGGATTCAGTGCGTTGTTCAGACATTGATTGCTCCGTTTGTGTGAATGAACGAGAATATGCCACAGCGTTCCGGGCCGCGCCTGATATTTTGTGCTTTTATTTGATGGGAATATAGATCTCGGACAGGGCGTCGGGGCCGTCGGTGAAGCGTTCGTCGAAGAGGTCAAAATCCACTCCGAATTCGCGTTCGCTTTTCGTATTCGGCATCCAGGTGCCGTAGATGTACTTCCAGCCGGCGATCAGATCTTCCGGTGCGCTGCCCGGGACCGTGAACACCATATACTTGCCCGCGGGAATTTCGATGTTCGTGAGCTCCGTCGTCTTGATCGCTTCCGGCGCTTCGGACGCCGGCCGGGTCTCCGAATTTCCAGGCCGCCCGGTTTCGGGCTCCGATGCGATGGGCGCGCCGATCGTTAGATTAAACGCTTCGTCGTAGTCCCAGTCGGAATAGACGCCGACGGTCGTGCCGGGGCGTAGTTGGTCTGGAATCGTCGCGGGCAGATTGCGCGCGAAGTAGCGGCCCCAGAGCTCTGGAATATCCTGGAATTGCTGATTGTCGCGCATCGTCGTGCGCGTGCGCAGGCCGCACACCCGGGTCGCGTTGCGAACGACGACTCGCTCTTCGATTGTCACGTTCGGATAGACGTCGCGAAAGCGGCCGTCGTTGATATCGATGGCTTCGAAGTATGGAAACTCGGCCAGGCTTTGCAGGCCGCTCGGGTTCACTCCGAATTCTTTGCGGAAGGCTCGTGAAAAGGCTTCCGGCGATTCGTAACCGTATTCCAGGGCCACATCGATGATGCGGGCCCGGGTTCCGGGCCGCACGAGTTCGCAGCCGGCTTCGGCCAGCCGCCGACGCCGCAGATAGGCGGCTACGGAATGCCCGGTGAGCCAGCGAAAAATGCGCTGAAAGTGCCAGTGAGACTGGAAAGCCGCGGCCGAAACGTCGGCCACCCGAATATTTGATTTTAGATTGCGCTCGATGAAATCAACCGCGAGCCCCAGTCTTTCGTAGTAGTCGATCAAACCGTTTGAGTTCCAATTAAGGGTCAGCCGCGGACTCACTCACTTGACGGCCATCGCGCAGGCCGGGGAATGACCCGCATCCAGTCCGCAGCGCGGCGGTGAATCCGCGCGAACCGCAGCCGATCGAGAGGTCGGGCCGCGGTCTCGGACGCACGGAGAGGTTTTATAACGATCATGTCGAATCAAGCAACTAATGGCGGAAAATCGGAAACGGAACGTGGCGGTCCGCTGGCGGGCGTGCGCGTCGTGGATCTGTCGTTACTTTTGCCGGGGCCTCTGTGTTCGATGTATCTCGGCGACATGGGCGCCGACGTGATCAAAATCGAAAACCCTCGCATGCCGGATCTGACCCGTCTGATGGGGACGCGCCTCGGCCCCGGCGGCAAACAGGACGTCGACGCGAAGGATCCCGACGGGGGCGCCGAGAGCGAAAGCGGCCTGTACTTAATGGTCAACCGCAACAAGCGCGCGATTACGATCAATATCAAACGGCCGGAAGGACGCGAAGTCTTATTGAAGCTGCTCGAAGACGCGGACGTTTTATTGGAAGGCTTTCGCCCCGGGACTCTCGAAGCGATGGGCATCGGCTACGAGCAATTAAAAGAAAAATTCCCGCGGCTGATCTATTGCGCGATATCCGGATACGGCGCAAGCGGTCCCTATGAAAAACTGGCCGGTCACGACGGCAATTATATCGGCTACTCCGGACTGCTGGGTATCACCGGCCTGGCCGACGGCGCGCCGGTCATTCCCGGCTTCCAGGTGGCGGACATCGGCGGCGGAACGCTGGCCGCGGTCGGTTCGATTCTGGCCGCGCTGTACTCGCGCGAAAAAACCGGCCGCGGTCAATTTCTGGATATCAGCATGATGGACGGCGCCTTCAGCTTTCTGTCGCTGCACGCGGGCGAGTATATCGCCAGCGGAAAAAGCCCGGAACGCGGTAAGATGGATCTGAGCGGGGCGCTGCCGAATTACAACGTTTATCAATGCAAAGACGGCCGCTACGTAATTCTTGGCGCGCTCGAAGAGCGTTTCTTTCGCGGTTTCTTGCGCCAGGTGGATCGGGAAGAATTGCTCGACGGCGTGGAACTGACGCCGGAAGGTCTGGCCGCGATCAAACCGGAAATCGAAAAGATCTTTCTGAGCCGGAACCGCGACGAATGGCAGGACCTCTTTTTGAATCCGGAGACCTGTCTGGCGCCGGTCAACGATGTGGCCGAGGCTTTCGAAGATCCGCAGTTAAAAGAACGCGGCATGATTCAGACGATCGAACATCCCCGCCTGGGCCAGGTGCTGCAAATCGGATCGCCCTTTCGTTTTTCGGATACGCCCTGCGAAATGCGAACCCCGCCGCCCGAACACGGACAGCATACGGAAGAAGTGTTACGCGAAGCCGGCTTTGACGACGAAGCGCTCGACGCGCTCCGAAAAAAACGCGCGATATAGTAATATCGTTAATAATATTTCCCAATTAGTCGCCAGGGGCTAACGATTCGATAACCGTTGCGCATATTTCTCGAGTCTCTGGTGAATTCTGGTTGTCACAGCGCCGGGTTCGTCAGTACTTCCCCGGATTTATGGCGTCGATTTTGATTATAGAGGACGATGTAGATCAGGCGCAGTTGATCGGCAGGCATCTGACTCAGGAAGACCATTCCGTGACGTACGGCGATCGCGGGGCGAAGGCCGTTGCTTTATACGAAAGCCTTAAGCCGGACCTGATGCTGCTGGATATCAACATGCCCGGTATGGACGGCCTGGCCGCGTTAAAGCGTATCTTTTCCCAGCGGGAGCGGGGCGGTCACGACGCGCCGATCATCATGATCTCGGCCCGGGACTCGATCGACGATATTTCGGAAGCGCTGGAATTCGGAGCGGTCGACTATCTCGTCAAGCCCGTCGATCCCATGCAGCTATTAAATAAAATCCGCCGGCACACTTGAGTCGGGCCAGGTTTCGCGCGAACTCCCCCTGTCCGGCGGACTCTAATAGATTCATGCCGGCGACTACAAAAACAATCCATGTTCTCGCAGTCTTGATCGGGGGAGCCATTCTCATGGGGAGCCTGACGGCGGGCTTCGCCGCTCGCGACGGTTTGCTTCTGCATCTCAAGTTGGACGAGGCTCCCGGGGCCCGCAAGTTCGCGGACGCGTCCGGTAACCGCCGCCACGCGCGGTGCGGCGGTGGGATTCCCTGCCCGAAAGCGGGCGAAGGCCAGGCATTCTTTCGATTGAGCGCGTCGCACTGGGAGTGGCTGGAAGTGCCGCACTCCCGGGGGCTGGAGCCGGGGCGCGAAATGACCGTGGCCGTGTGGATTTTCCCGGCCAACGCGATCTGGCAGGGCGGCCGCCCGATTAAGATTGGCGGCGGTAAGATCGCAGGCAAAACCAACGCGCGTTTCGACGGGGGCTGGGTGCTGGGCACCGATGTGCGGCCGGGGTTGAAGTACAGCCTCTATCCCGAAGTCTGGGACGCGAACGGCAAGCAGCACGTCTTTCGCGCGGGTTCGTTTGGATTTCAGGAGTGGACCCATCTCGCGCTGACCTGGCGGAGCGGGGGCCAGATGATCGGCTATGTCAACGGGCGCGAAGTGAAGCGAATTCCGGCGAGCGACCGACCTATCGGCCGCAACCAGAATCCGTTGCGGGTGGCCATCGCCCCCTGGGATACCAATGCCCTGGCCTTCGGCGGCGGCGTCGACGATCTGCGCCTCTATGGGCGGGCCCTGAGCGCCGGCGAAATCAAAGGCCTCTTCGCCGCCGGTCGACCGGAGACCGGCGACGTCTTCGATCCGGCACCGGTCGTCGTTCCGGAAGAAGGGGAGCCCGGACCGCCGGACCCGCCCGAGCCCGGTGATTCGTAAGTCTGGACTATCGACTGTCCCGTGCTATCCCGTCAGAAGGCTGATCGCCTCGCTCAGACGTCGGCGGTCTGGCCGGCTTTCATTGTCTCGGCCACATGGATGTACAGTTTCGACCAGGCGGCGCGCACTTCCGGGGTGAAGGCCGCCCCGAGTCCTTTCCCGAGAGTCCACAGGAGCGCTGCCCCGACCGTATCGTAATCCTGCAGCTGGACGCCGTATCCGGCGTGGCGCTGCCCGAGAGCGCGCACCGCCGGCGCGATTTCTTCCGTGCGACCCAGATGGGCCACGGCTACGCCGATCATCTGCATAAGCTTTTTACCCTGCTGCTCCATGTCGCCCTTGAACAGGCTGCGGACCCGGGGATCGATTTCGAAGAGGCGGTCGTAAAAAAGTGCGGCGGCGTCGCCGGAAATCGGGGCCACCGCCGCCCAGGAGTCCTCAATTAAACGAATTTCGTGTTCTGTCATATATCCTCGCAGAAACCGCCGGCGGGCCTGAGGCGGCCGTTGGTCTGTCCGTCCTTCTTTGAGGAATGATACGAGCAGCGGCCCGGAGTGTAAGACTCCGGGGCCCCTTTTTGCTTTAAATGCCTTGCCGAAATCCGAACGCTCGATCTCTTTTTAAAAGACTGGGCACAGGCGGTCAGCGCCGGAAATTGACCTGATCGGGGGATTATATGTCGCTTATCACGGATCAGCACAAGCAGAGCCAATCGAATCCGGGGTCGCTCGAAGCCGGAACAGGGCACGAGGCGCTACCGGATCGAGAAGACGAGATGATGGACGGCAGCTCGGGCGAGCAACTGTTCGAACGCGGTAACACCGGCATTACCTATCGCGATTACCTGGTGCTGCCCGGTTATATCGACTTCCACTCCACCGAAGTCGACCTCCAGTCCCAATTCAGTCGCAATATTATGATTCAGCGGCCCATGGTATCTTCGCCCATGGACACCGTGACCGAATCTCAGATGGCCATCTCAATGGCGCTGATCGGCGGCATGGGCATCGTGCACTATAACAATACCCTCGAAGAGCAGGTCCGCCAGGTCGAAAAAGTGAAGCGATTCAAGAACGGCTTCATCATCGATCCGATCGTCCTCAGCCCCGAACACACCATTGAATATCTCTATCAAACCAAAGAAAAATACGGCTTCTCCGGCATCCCGCTGACCGAAGACGGCACCCGGGATTCGAAACTGGTCGGCATCGTCACCAACCGCGACATCGATTTCGAAAAGGATCTTTCGATCAAACTGCGCGATGTGATGACTCCGCTCTCGGAGCTCGTGACCGCGCGCGAAGGGCTGGGCTTAAAAGACGCCAACCAGATCTTAAAGCAGTCCAAAAAGGGCAAGCTGCCGATCGTAAACGACCGCGGTCAACTGGTCGCGCTGATCTGCCGCTCGGACCTGAAAAAGCACAAGGATTTTCCCCACGCTTCGAAAGACCAGTACAAGCGTCTGCGAGTCGGCGCCGCGGTTTCAACCCAGGAAGAAGCCCGCGATCGGGTGGACGAACTGGCCCGGGTCGGCGTGGACGCGGTCGTGATCGACTCCGCCCAGGGCAACAGCCGCTATCAGATGGAGATGGTGCGCTGGCTGAAGCAAACCCATCCCGAGATCGACGTGGTCGCCGGTAACGTGGTTACCACGGACCAGGCCCGCAATTTGATTCGCGCCGGCGCCGACAGCCTGCGTATCGGCATGGGGCCCGGCTCGATTTGCATTACCCAGGATACGATGGCGGTCGGTCGCGCGCAGGCCACAGCCGTTTACCAGACCGCGAAATTCGCGCGGCAGTACGGCGTGCCGGTCATCGCCGACGGCGGCATTTCGAATATCGGGGACATCGCGAACGCTCTGGCGATCGGCGCATCCACCACGATGATGGGTTCGATGTTCGCCGGAACGCACGAAGCGCCCGGTGAATATTTTTACGAAAACGGCGCGCGTCTCAAACGCTATCGCGGCATGGCTTCGCTGGAAGCGATGGAGGCCGGCGGTAAGAAACGTTATTTTTCCGAAGACCTGAATGTGAAAGTCGCCCAGGGCGTAACCGGCGCGGTAATCGACAAAGGATCGATGTTTAACTACGTGCCCTATCTGGTGCAGGGCGTGAAGCTCAGCTTCCAGGACATGGGCGTGCGAACTATAGGCGAATTGCACGAGCGCCTCTATTCCGGCCGGATCCGCTTCGAGCGAAGGTCGGTCAGCGCCCAGGCCCAGGGCTCGGTCCACGGCCTGCACAGCTTCAGCTCGCCGACCATTGCCGGTTCCTGATCCTGCGGAGCTGGCAATACCATACCGGCTTCTCAAAACCGGGGCACCCGGGTGCCGCCGCGGGGCTCGACGCCGCACCCGAAAAACCGTATCTTTCTGTAGACAAACTGCGTCAGATTCTACACCAGTACCGCAGCGGGAGCCGACACAATGGCAATGGATTTTGAACGATTTAAGCAGATCAACGACGAGCGCCTGAATTATCGAGAGATGGACGGGGCGACTGTGGTGTCATCGTATCGCAACACCGGATGCGGGGACGGCTATCGCCTGTATCTGAAGATCGACGAAGATCAAAAGCAGATCACCGACGCCAGCTATACCACGACCGGCTGCGGCTTCGGCCTGGTTTCGCTCGCGATGGCCACCGAGTGGGTCAAAGGCAAAAGCCTGGACGAAGCGGAGGCGGTAAGCGCCGCGAAACTCGAGGAAATGTTCGAATTTCCCGAACGTCGGAAGAATTATCCCGAGTCGGCGGTCGAAGCGCTGCAGAAAGCGCTGGCCGATTATAAAAACGGCACAGGCATCAAACCCGAAGAGCAGATTTCGAAAGCCGCGGCGCTCGCGAAGCTGAAAGAGCAGGGGCATCTGCGCGGCGAAAAGCTCAAGCAGGTGATCTTAGAAGGCGAAGACCTGAGCGGCGTCGATTTCGAAGGCGCGGATTTGAGCCACGCCTACCTGATCAGCTGCAATTTCAAAAACGCCAATCTGAAAGGAGCCCGCCTGCGCGGCGCGTTTCTGAATAACTCGGATCTGAGCGGCGCGGATTTCCGGGAAGCGGACCTGCGCTGGGCCAAGCTGACCGGCACGGACGTTACCGACGCGAAATTCGAGGGCGCCTTTTACGATATCGGCACGCGTCTGGACCCGCGCCACACGCATCTCTTTGGCGTGATGCAAAAGGGCGGCAAAGACATTTACCTGGAAAGCGACGCGGCGAGCCTGGGTCTGAAGACCGCGGCATCCGCTTCCGGAACCGGGGCCGCGCAAAAAGATCCGGCGGAAGTCGGCGGATGAGCGAGGCGGCGGTGCAGATCGGCCAGCGCAAAGTGCTGAATCGGCCGACCTTTCTTCACAACGGAATTTTCGTTTTTCAGGGCTGCACGGTCACCGTGAAAGAAATCGCGGACGACGGCATTACGGTCGAATTCATCGACCGCGAAGGCAACCCGAACCTGCTCCCGGGCGTGCAGGCAGACGAGTTGGCGGAAGCGGACTCGTAATCTCGAAACTGACCGAAGCCGACTCTTAATTTCCCGTCTCGCGGGGGCGAGTTTTACAATTGACTGGTCGACCCGGAGGCGGTAGGCAGGAGTCGACGCGTCCGAACTGCCGTTGCAGGGCCCCGGACTCGCGATTACCGCGAATACCCCGCGGTCTACGACATTCAGGCGGACGATGTTTAAGACCCTCAGTTCGAAAAGCGACACCCTCATTCTGCAGCTGACTTCGGATCTGAAGATGGAAAACGCTCCGGAGTTCTACGAAACCTTCCAGGAAGAGCTGGTAGGGGATCACCAGATCGTCGTCGTGGATTTCCGCAAGATTCGTTTTGTGGACAGCTCAGGCGTGGGAATGCTGCTGAAATGCGCGCACCAGCTCCGACAGCGTGAGGGTTCCTTCTATATATATGGTCTCAGTCGGTCGCTCCTGTCGGTCTTCAAGCTGGCCGGTTTGCTCAAAATCTTCCAGCTACTGGACGACGATCAGGCGCGGCGTGAGTTTCCCGAACTGGCCGTTGAGGCCCCACAATAAACCGGAGAGCGGCGGGCGGGCTGGACCTCTCGCCCGGCATACGGGCGGATTCGTGCGGTCTCCGCCTCAAGATTGCGGCGTCCGGGGGCCGATGAGATAGGGATGAGTCAGAGTTTCACAGATCAGTCCTCGCGAAGACGGCCCGAAAGCCTGTGGAGATCAGGCCTGCGGAAATTCCTGCTGCCCTTGCTGTCGGCGGCGCTGGCCGGGGTGACAATCGCGAGCTGCACGGCTTTTTACACCAAGGAGCCGGTGCTCTACCGCAAGAATGTCGCGGTTTATCGGGTTCCGGCCGCGGATTACCCCGGCGGGGAGATCGGCGACGCTCTGACCGGAGTGCAGCCCTTTCCGAAGCTGAAGGCCTCGCAACTCATCGATGCGCTGGGCAATCTCGAGTACAAACGCCAGAGCGCCTGGGGCGAAACCCACGCGCGCGTATTCTACGACGAAGAGCTGCGATTGATCGCCCCGTCGATCGCCGAGGCGATGGCCAATACCGGACCGGAATTCCGCCTGATCGTGGTGACTCGTTTTGATCATGACAAATCCGTTTTGAGCCGCATGGAACGCAATTCGCTGGTCCTGTGGACCGACGACGCGGGTCTGAACGTAAACTTCGGCGAAATTCGCGAAGAGATTCCGAACAACGACTTTCGCGTGGACAATGACTGGACGGAAGTTTTGCCGGTCAGCTTCGCGCGGGCCTACCCCGATCTCGAACTGGTGCCTCAGGATTTCTTTCAACTCAAGCAGGTCGGCGGCTATACCCATCGCACCTGGGCCGTGATTCCCGTCGAAGACCTGGCCGCGCTGCGTTATTCGCCGCCGAAACCGGAGCAGACCGACCGGGACGAGGCGGAAGCCCGGGAAGCCAATCGCCGTAAGCAAAGCGACGCCAGTAAGAACTCGCAGACTCAGACCGGCGAAAGCTATTTCGACGAAGGCTTTACAAGCGAAAACACTGACCGCCGCGATCCGACCGAACGACTGCGCAAACTCAAACAGGCCCTGGACGAAGAGCTGATCACCGAAGAGGAATATCAGACTCAGCGCGAACGAATTCTAAAGGACTACTGACCGGCGAATCGTAGCCGGCGTTTCTTGATCCCCTATTCATCCAGACCATGCCGCCGCGATCATTCAGATATCTCGTACGGCGCGCGCTGCTGCCCGCCGTCCTGGTTTGCGGCCTGACCGCGCTGGCCTGCCTGCGTTTACAAGCGGATCCGGCGAGCCACGACCAGGCTCCTTCCGATGCGACTTCTGCAGATACCGCCGCGCAGACCGCCGACGAAAACCAGGCTCTCGGCTGCATTGAGGGCGACTGCCGCGACGGGACGGGAGTCCTGCGCTTTTCCGGCGGCACGGTTTACCGCGGCGAATTTCAAGAAGGTTTGATGCACGGCGCCGGCCGGATGGATTTTCCGGAACCCGGCGCTTTCTATGAGGGCGCCTTCGAACGCGGTCGTATGCACGGGGAAGGCGAACGCAAATGGCCGGACGGCACGACGTATCGCGGAGGCTGGCGCGCGGGCAATCTGCACGGCCAGGGAAATTTGCGATTTCCCGGCGGCGCCTTTTATGCCGGCGGCTTCGTTGAGGGCCGGCCAACCGGCCGCGGTCGTGCGCGCAATCGACGGGGCGATCGCTTCGAGGGTTCGTGGCGCGCCGGTCGTCTGAATGGCGCCGGTACGATTCGTTTCGCCGGCGGCGGCTTTTATCGAGGCGGTTTTCAAAATCATCGGCCGCATGGTCGCGCCGAGTTGCAGTGGCCGAACGGCCTGAAGTACAGCGGCGAATACCGTCGCGGCCGGCCGGAAGGGCGGGGCGATCTCGTTTTGCCCGGCGGGGATCGTTACTCCGGGGGTTTTCGCGCGGGACGATTTCACGGAGCGGGCGAGTATCAGTGGAGCGGTCCCGGAGACGCTCAGTATCGCGGCGGCTTTCTCGCCGGACGCATGCACGGTCAGGGTGAACTGGAGTGGGACGCCGGCCGTCGGCGTTATAAGGGCGGCTTCGCTGCGAACCGGTATTCTGGCGACGGCGATTTAACGGTCCAGGACGAACTCGAGTATTCCGGCGGCTTTCGTGCGGGTCGCTATCATGGTCGCGGCGCCCTCAAGCTGGCGGTCGGCACAGAATACGTGGGCGAGTTTCAGGACGGCGCGCCGCATGGCGAAGGCCGTTATACCTTCAAGAGCGGGACCGTGTACGAAGGCCGTTTTCGGGCCGGCAAATTTCACGGTCCCGGTCTTTTGACCCGGGCGAACGGTTCCCGGGTCGCCGGCGAATTCGCGAACGGTAAGCTGGTGCGCGAAACCGGAAGCGAAACCGGAGCCGACGAAAGCCCGGCCAAATCGCAAGACTCCGGGAAAGAGCGCGCCCCCCGGCCAGCCGATCTCTGAGCTTTCATCACTGAGCTTTTGGCGCGGCGAGATTAAGAGCTGCGCGGTCGGTGCAGATATTCGTCCATCGTTTCCAGCAGAGTCGCCTTGCGCAGCGGTTTGATCAAATAAGCGTCGCAGCCGACCTCTTTACTGCGGTCCATATATTCCTGCAGGGCGTGCGCGGTCAGCGCGATGATGGGGGTCGGCGGCAGGCTGTGATCGGTTTCGAAGATGCGCATGGCCCGGGTCGCGCCGTAGCCGTCCATCAACGGCATCTCGATGTCCATAAACACCAGATCGTAGCGGCTGGCCTGGAATTTGTCGACGGCGATCTTGCCGTTCTCCGCGAAGTCCAGATCGTAGGGCCCGCGTTTCAAGAAGGCCTGGACCAGCATGCGATTCGCTTCCGTGTCTTCGGCGATCAGGATTTTGTAGCGCCGTTCGGCTTTTGGCGGCTGCTCCGCGTCGTCGCGCCCCCGCTCAACGATTGGATGCGAACTCCGGCCAGGTTTGCGCTCCCCGGCCGCTCGGCCCGCGCTTTGTTTTTCCAGGAGATAGTCGGCGCTGGTAACCGGGAAGGCGGCCTGGAAATGAAAGACGCTGCCTTCGCCGGGAAAACTGCGCACGAAAATATCGCCGCCCATCATGCGCGAAAGATTCCGGCAGATGGCCAGCCCCAGTCCCGTGCCGCCGTACTGTCGCGATACGGAGGAATCCACCTGGGAGAAATTCTCGAAGATCGACTCCACGCGGTCCGCCGGTACGCCGATGCCGGTGTCGGTCACGGAAAAGTCGAGCAAAACGCTTTCGCTTTCGCCGGCCAGGCCCGGCCGGCGTTCGAGGACGCGCACGCAAACCTCGACCCAGCCGGCCTGTGTGAATTTCAGCGCGTTCCCGCATAGATTCCAGACGATCTGTTTCGCCCGGGTCGGGTCGCCGAGCACCTGCTCCGGCAGCTCCGGATCCAGCCAGCTGAGCATCGCCACGCCGCGCCGGGTCGCGTTGGTGCGAAAGATCTCGACGGTGCTTTCGACCAATTCGCGCGGACTGAACGGAATATTCTCGAGTCGCAGATGCCCCGATTCGATTTTCGAAAGATCCAGAATATCGTTGATGATCGTCAGCAGCGTTTCGCCCGACTTGCGAAAGATGCGAATGTACTCGCTCTGTTCTTCGGTCAGCTCCGTATCCTGCATCAAATCCGAAAGTCCGATGATCGCGTTCAATGGCGTGCGAATTTCGTGACTCATGCGCGCCAGAAATTCGCTCTTCGCGCGATTGGCCTGGTTGGCGTGGTCCCTGGCGCTGCGTAGTTCGGCGGTCATGCCTTCCGCGATTTGCACCGCCCGGCGGCGGGCCAGCGAGAGCGAACGCACAATGCTGAAGAACATGAGGCTGATAATAAAGCCGCTCACCACGAAAATATTCGCGCTGCTGGCCACGGGGGCGTCGAGGTACGCCGAGTTCAATGGCACCGAGAAATACACATTGCGAATTTCGCCAGCCACGTCGACGCTCACGATTTCGGTATAGCCGTCCGAGAAGTGCGGGGTCAGTGAGTGCTTGACGTTATCGTTGAACAGTCCTTCCAGCAATCCGGTAAACGAAAAACGAATGCCCACGATCGTCGTGGCCGATCGGGTCAGGGATCGCGGTCCCGGCGCGACCCGGTCGGCCAGTACGATTTCCAGCTGATCCGAGTCGGGATTCAGGGCCGTTTTCAAACAGAAGGCCCGGGGCTCGCCCGTCGCGCGGGTTTCGTGGATCGCCCGTGCGCGTGCGTCCGCGCAATCCGCACTGAGCCGATTCGCGCTGGCTGCATCCGCCGTGATCGCGTTCGCGCCCAGATCGTGCAGCCACACGATTTGCAACTCGTCGTTCGGGGTTCCCGCGTCACCCGCGCCCGCCCGCGTTCGGTAATAGACCAGAGAATCGATGCCGGCGAAACGATCCGTAATTTCCAGATCGCGAATAAAAGCGTTCCAGCGCTCCCGGTCGACGCCGGGTGTCGCGTGGGCGAGGCTGCGCAGGGCCCGCAGATTTTCGAGAAAGGATCGCAGCCGCAGCTGAATGGATTCTTTTTCCACCTGGATGCGCGCGCTCGACCGACTACGGGCTTCGCGTTTTTCGAGCCCCTGCCAGTAGACCCAGACCATCAGCGTCAGGAGCACGCTGCCCAGCAGCACCGCGTAGGCGACCGGGTTCTTGCGGGAGTCCTGAAAAACGAGCTTCATTGTTCCGGCAGCGGCAGCGGAGTTGCGCGCGGAACGATCCCGTCCCGGCCGGGGGGAATCATGTCGGTGTCGGGACGCGCTCGGCCCGCCGGTGAAGTCATTTCTTCGAGCGCTTTCATTTCCGCGATGGATTCGGCGCTGAGCGGCTGAATCGAAGTCGGAGACACCCGGTCGCCGGTTTTCAGCCGCACCTCGCCCGGACGATCGAGTATCGTCGGGGGCACAGGAGTCTCCGAGGCGACATCCTCCGCATCGGGCGCTGCGAGCTCAAGGGCTCCGTCGAACATGGCTACTTTCGCGAATACGGGGCCTCCGGATTGGCCAGCCGCGCCTTCCGCACTGCTCCGTGTCGGGTCGCTTTCGAGCGAATCGACTCCGACCAGAAATGATGTGCCGCGAACGGCGGCGATGACCGTGGGCGTCGAGACCCGGAATTCAGAATTCGGTTTCAGGCGCTTCATCAAAAAGCCGGCGCGGCCTTTTTGCATCTGGATATTCAGGCGACCCTGAGAACTCAGATCGCCCAGCTTCAGGCGCGAATTCTCGCCCAGTCGGACGATACCCATTTCGCGTACCTGGAGTTCCGCCGCCGAGTCCGGACCGGTTTGGATGACGTCCTGCGGTCCGGCGGTCGCGCCAGGGAAGGCGCGTCGGCGATCCTGCGGGCTGCCGTTCTTTAGAATAAAAACCTCGCCGGCTACGAATTGAAAGACCGCGTATTCGCGTTCATCCGTTCCGCATCCGGGCACAATCGTCAGCGCCAGCGCGCAAACCGGGAGCAGTACGCGCGCAAGCAGCGCTGGACGGAGAAGGATTCGGATAGCGGACATTACAAATTCAAATCGCGCCAGCGGTCGGCGGGCTGGCGCAAATGATCTCTCGTTATGGCGATGAAATGATCCGCGTAGACGCGCAACGAAAAAAGGGAAAATCGCCCGCTGGTCGGGCGCGGAGCGGGCTGCAAATACAGGCCGCGAAACTCGATTCCGGTGCGTCCGTCCGCGGCGCGCTGCCGGATCCCCGGTCCCGGAACGACCCGCAGTTTTCGCCAGCCGGAGAAATCCAGCCGTCCGGCGGATAGGCGATGCGAGCGGCCGGTCGCGTCGATCAGGTCCAGGAAAGCTTCGTCCGCGCGCCCCGTGCCCATGATCCAGAACTCGAAGCGCCGGACGTACGCGACGAGCCGGACGGGTTTCGGCGGCCGGACGCGCAGACCGGTCGCTGCGTCCGCGCGAAAGTTGACGAATAAGTAAGCATTACTCCCCGGAATGGCCGGAGCTTCGAGCTGACCGGTGCTCACGCTGCCTTTGCCGCCCGACAGGACGCGATAGCCGAGTCGCCAGTCGGTTCCGTTCTCGAAATCCGCCAGCAGGACGGGGCGTTCAATTTCCGAGAGCTCCGAGAGCGCGGCAGGCGAAATCCGATCGGGCTCCGCGGCGGGCGTCGCGACGCCCCCGGCCGCCAGCAGCGCGGCGCAGGCGAAACCCGTTGCTATTCGCCGGAATTTCATGGTAGTACTATCGGCATAAAAATATTTTTTCTTACAGCTTGACACCGGGGTCGATTTTGGTATTAGTGGGGTCTACAGGAGGAATGAATGAACCGACTCTGGATTCTCGGGAATTTTGTTACTATTATACTTGCTATTAGCGTTCTGACTCCGGCCTTCGCGCAAACCGACGCGAGCAAAGGCGAGACCAAAGAGTCGACGGAAGAGTCTCTTTCCCCGGGCGAAGAGCCGGGCGAAATGGAAACCACTTCTTCCACGACGACGGAAACCAACGCCGGCGATGGAGATGTGGGTGGTGTGCTCTGGACCGATCCCAACGGCAACATCTACGCTAACTCGAAAGTAAAATTCATTCTCGAAGCGCGCGACGATCTGTCTGATATCGAATATATCGAATATCGCATGGACGACGCGAAAGACTTCATCAAATACAAAGGTCCCTTCACGATTTCTCAGGAAGGCCCCCACGTGATCGTATACCGCTCCGTGGACCGCGCTGGAAACTACGAAGTAGATCAAGTATACAACGTTACCATCGATAACACCGGACCGGCCGTGAACGTTCTGCCGGCGAAGCCTTTCGTCAATCTGAACGGTAAGCTCTACACCTCTCCGGGAAACACCTTCACCATTCGGACCATCGACGCCCTGGCGGGCATCAAGTCCGTGGAATACGGCGTGAACACCAGTGCGCTGCAGGGTTACAGCAAGAATGAAGCGATCCAGCTGACCGATTCCGGCAGCCAGCTCATTCAGTACAAAGCAACCGACAACCTGCAGAACGCAACCGTGGGCAGCATGCTCGTTCAGGTGGATGCGGGTAAGCCGACGGTCGAAATTACTCCCAGCCAGCCGCTGATTTCGGTGGACGACAAGCTCTACGCGCGCCGCAACACCGGTTTTGACGTAAACGCTCAGGACCTGGGCTCCGGAGTTACCATGATCATGGTTCGCATCGACGGCTCGGAAGAGTGGCAAACCTATACCGACACCATCTACTTCGACACTGAGAAAGAACACTCCATCGAAGCGAAGGCGGTCGACGCGGTCGGCAACGAAAGTGAAATTGCAACCAGCCGTTTCATCGTAGACGACAACCCGCCGACGACGGAACTCAAGACCTCGGTCGAATAAGACCCTACGTCAGCTCCGACACGCAAGCGCGGTCGAATCCTTCCCGGAAAATCGGGAATGGTATTCGCCGCGCTTTTTGTGTTTAAATCCGGAACGTCCGCCCGTTTCGCCCACCATTACGGGTATCCAGAGGCTGTTGAAAATCAAACGGTCCATGGTATTCGGGGGGTAATATGGCGGGGTCTCTTGTGCGTGCCGGACGATTCGGGGCGCAGCGCTGCATCGAATTCTGGTATCCGCCGGTGTGTCCCGGCTGTGAGCGGGGGCTCGTTGCGGACGGCGCGGGCGCGTGCGATGACTGTCTCGCAGAGCTGCGCACGTTGGCTATCCAGCCGCACGATCGTTGCGGGCGGTGCTTTCAATCTCTCGCTGGTTCCGGAGCCTGTGAGTATTGCCGTAGCCGGCCGGTTTTCTTTGATCGTCATTTGAGCCTGGCGCCCATGCAGGGGCTGTGGCGGGAAGTCGTGCATCGCTGGAAGTACGAAAACGACCGCCGTCTCTGGCGCCTCTTCTGGGATCTTGAGCCGGGCCTTGCGGCAAACCGGAAACGCGTAATGGAACTGCGTGAGGCCGGCATTGATCGGATCGTCTGGATCGATTCGGGCCGTTCCGGCCGGCACCTGCGAAATTATCAACCCTGCGCCGATCTGGCCGGCGCCCTTGCGTCGATCCTGAGGCCGGTCTTCGGTTCTGGCGCCGATCTGCGCAAACGCAAGGGTAAACAGCAGAGCGGTCAGGGCTTTGTGGATCGCTTCTTTGCGCTACATGACTCGCTGGAGTTCTGCGGACCCGGGACAGCCCGACGTTGCCTCCTGGTGGAAGACGTCTTCACCACCGGGGCTACCGCCAACGAAGCCGCGCGGATACTAAAAAAGAATGGCGCGTTGCAGGTAATTGTATTCAGTTTGTTATTGAGAGACGGACGGGCGGGTTGAGCGCATCTGACCGCGGGAGTCTTTCTATGACTAAAACTGCATGGAACTGGGAGCCAGGAACACTGTCGGCAAGACCGCCGTCCTTAATCTGGGCGGTCGCATCCGCATGGCGGACACCGAGACTCTTGAAAACGCCCTGGCTCAGCTGATCGGCGGTTCGGAACGCCAGTTCATTCTGGATATGAGCAGCGTGAACTATGTGTGTTCGTCCGCTCTGGGAGCGTTAATCGCCCTGAAGCGCCAGGTCTTAAAGCTCAACGGAGAAATCCGTTTGATCGTCGCGCCGGGGGAAGTTCTGGAACTCCTGCGCTTGACCATGGTCGATAAAGTTTTTCCCATTCACTCCGAGCCGGCCGACGCTCTGCGCGCCTTCGGAGAAGAAGTTCCTGAATAATTCCGCATCGATTCTCTGACCCGTGCCCACCGCCGATCTGAAAAAGAGACTGCAGGCCAGCGGTCTCGTACTTGCATCCGGCAATGATCACAAGATCGTTGAGTTCAAACGCATGCTGGATCCGCTCGCGATCGAAGTTGTGAGCGCGGCGGACCTCGGGCTGGACCTGGACGTGGCCGAAACCGAGGATACTTTCCAGGGCAATGCGGCGCTGAAAGCCCGGGCCTATTTTCAACACGCGGGCCGGCCGGTGATCGCCGACGATTCGGGCCTGGTCGTTGACGCGCTGGCGGGAGCTCCTGGTGTGTATTCGGCGCGTTACGGCGGGCCAGGCCTCGACGACGTGGGCCGTCGCCGATTCTTGCTGGCCGAGCTCGAGCGGCTTGGCGTGCCGCAGACTGCCGGCGCCCGCGCCGCACGATTTGTCTGCGTGCTCGCGCTGTGTCTCGATTCGGAGGAGCTGCGCTTCTACCAGGGCAAGGCTGAAGGCAGCATCCTCGCAGAAGAACGCGGGCAGGGCGGTTTCGGCTACGATCCCGTGTTCCTGGATCCTGAAAGCGATCGCAGCTTCGCGGAACTGTCGCCCGCGGACAAAGACGCGCGTTCGCACCGGGGCGCGGCGCTGCGGGCTTTCGTCGGTGAACTCGCGCTCTAATTCAGGCGTTTCAGACGTTCATCGCCGAACATATCCATGCCCGGGGCGAGAATCTGAATATAGCGATCGAAGTAGAGGAACTGTTTCATTAACAGGGCGAATTCGCGCGGAAAACGAATGCCGTTGCGCTCGCCGAGCTCGACGATGTCGATCAGGAGGCGGTTCATTTCCTGCTCCTGTCCGGCGAAGGGATTGTTCGGATCGAAGGCGTTTCCCCCTATGCCGCCGCCGGGCTGGTTCGGATCCGGCAGGGGCAGGTCGATCTTTTCGAGGTTTTCGAACAGTTTTTGGAGATCCGCCGCGAATCGATCGAAGTCGATTTTCTCGGCCTCGTCGGTCGCGCCGATGCCGGCCAGGGAACGGGCCATCAACGGGAAATCTTTGGTCGCCATGGATTGCATGAGATCGTTCATCGACAGCCAGGTTTCTTTGCGAATACGGCCGACAATGCCGAAATCGATGAAGCCCACGCGGCCGTCTTCGAGCACCATCAGGTTGCCGGCGTGCACGTCGGCATGAAAGCTATCGCAGGCCATCAAGCTGGCAAACCAGGTATTCAGGGCCGCGATCAGCGTCCGTTCGGGATGTTTCGTATATTTGCGAATGCTCTCGAGGTCGGTCAGCGGTACGCCGTGAAAGCGTTCCATGGTCAGCACTTTCAGCGTCGTATATTTCTGATGCACGCGCGGAGCGGCGGCTTCGCCGGTCAGACCGCTCTGTTCCAGAAAATTCTGGAAGTCCTGAATATTACGGGCCTCGTTTAAGAAATCGCACTCTTCGAGCATGGTCTTCTGGATGTCGGTGACGATGCCGGACAGAGATGTACGCGCGAAGCCGGGCGCGAAAAACTCAAGCAGCTTCGCCTGGATGTATAAAAAATTCAGATCGGTTAGAAGCACATCCGCCACGCCGGGCTTCTGTACTTTCAGCACCACGTCTTCGCCGGTGCGCAGCCGCGCCGCGTGAACCTGCGCGATCGAAGCGGACGCCAGGGGTTGTTCGTCGATTTCCTGAAAGATCCGCGTCAGGTCGGAGCCGAGTTCCTGTTTTAAAATCTTTTCGATCGTGGCGAAAGGAAGCGGGTCCGTGCGATCCAGGCACTTCTGGAATTCTTCGACATACTCCGCGGGAAAGAGACTCGGGCTCGAGGCGATGAACTGCCCTAACTTAATATAAGTCGCGCCCAGCTCTTCGAAGGTCTGGCGCAGTCGGGCGGGAACGGGCATGCCATCCCCCAGAATCCAGCCCAGGCCCTGCTTTGCCAGAGTACCGGTGGTCTGGCCGACCCGCAGCGCGCCCTTCACGGTGCTTTCGACGCCGGACTTCACCTGATCGATCGCCTTGAGCGAGTCGTCGAAGGTATTCTGAATCGATTCGAAGAGTCCGGCCATATGACCACAGTTTTTCGACCGGCTGTCGTGTCACCCTGGATTCAGGAGTATTGCCGGCCGCGGATTGCGATAATGACACTCATCCAGTGGGATGCGCTGCTCTGAGAGCGTGGCCACGTCGGCGTAACTGGCGAACCAGGCGTGGCGCTCCGCCGTCAGCGCAAGCCCCAGCTGCCCTCCGAGAAAATCGCATACGTCGCGTTCGCCCGGGGGGGACTCCTGCGGAGCCGGCGCAACGAGTCGTTCGAGCAGATAGATGCGATTGGCCGGAGCCACCGCGGACTCGCGAAACAGATGCACGTCCAAACTCTCCGGCGACTGCACGAAGACGCCGGCGGGTCGGCTGCGCAGCAGTCGCGGAGGGAATTCACCCGCCCGCAATCCGCGGAGCGGTCGCCAGACGCTGGCACCCAGCAATCGCCGTCGCGCGTCGCCCAGGCAAAACCGCAAGCCGTCGGAGCGGACACGGTAGCTGCAGCTCAATTCGTCCCAGGGCAGCACCGGGCGATTCAGCGGAAAGCGGCGCGCCATGAGCGGCAACCATCCGCGCGTTCGCACTGGATCGGAGTGCAGCAGTGCCGGGCAGAGCAGTTCTATATATAGATGGTTTTCATCGCCGCTGTGCATGCGTGTTTCATATTCGCTGAGATCGGGCGGCGCGTGTTTGCTGTAATCGCGAAGGCCCGGGAGCGCGCCTTCGCCGCTCGCATCGGTTTTCATTTCAAATTTGCGGCGGTCGTCCGCGCCCAGGAGCGGGCCTCCGTCCAGGCAGATGCGCAGATAGAGGCGCAGCTCCGCGCGCCCGGCTGGAATCTCCCGGGAATTTCTCCAGCGGGCTTCGAACGGAGGCGGAAGAATGCCTTCGACTTCGGCGCGTCGCGCGCGGATGGGAATCAGCAGAATCCGTCGTCGGCGCCGGAGCGGCATGCGCCGGCGTTCGGCGAAGGCCGCGTGCTGCGGCGGCGCAATCAGCGCAGGCAGAGCGTCGCTGATCTTGCCGTGCCAGCCGGCCGGCAGCCAGCCGGCTTCGGGAAAAGATGCGGGGTTGAGCGCCGGATAGAGTTCGCGCAGCCATCGGCCGGTCGCGTATTCCCGGGAAGAAAAGGCGTACTGGCGATGTTCTCCGCTACGAGCGTAAAATAAAATGCGCGCGGCCAGGTGTCGCAATCGTTCCTGTAGTCGAGAGCGGACGGCCGGCAGGCGCAGGAACCAGGCCTGGGTCGTCGTTTCCGCTTCTATCAAAAGCGCCAGTCGCAGGCCGCGAGAGTGGGCGCCCTCTCCGGAACGGGCTTCGGTCGGCGCGGCCTGAGCGCGAAAATTCTGGCCGGCAAAGGGCAGGGGAAAGCTGTACGCGGCCCCGTCCAGAATCTCGAGTCCCGTTTCGCTTTCAATCGACAGATGGGTTTCGTATTCGACGCTGCGGCGGGCCGGCTGAAAGAAAGCGGGCAGCGAACGCCGGAACCAGTAGGCCAGTCGGGGCAGGATTTGCCGGCCCTGATTGCTTATTGCGGCCCCTGCTTGCGGAGCGTCCGGCGGGCGGGCTGCGCCGTCGAATTCCGGCGTTTTTTTAAAGCGCTCCGGAATTGTGCTCGCCAGGGTGCGGCCGCCTGCCAGTATTTTTTGCCATAGCGTTTGGAACACAGCCGGACGCCTCTCTATAGTATCGACGGCAATTCATACTGACTTTCGCCGAATGATCCGATAATCTCAGCAGATATGGCAGACGATAGCGGCAGTTTATCTCAGGACGAAATCGACGCCCTGTTGAATATGGGCGACGATTCCGGCGGCGGCGGCGGAGACGGAGGTCTCGGCGATTTGCTGGGCGGCGGCGGGGATGCCGGCGGCGGCGCGGATGACTTAAACCTGGATTCTCTGCTCGGAGGCGGCGGTGGCGGCGGTGACGCCGGCGGCGGAACCGGGCTGGATCAGGACGCGTTGAACGCACTGGCCGGGGCGGTCGGCGGCCCGGCTCCGGCAAGCGGCGGCGGTGCACGGCCCGCGTCATCCGGCGGTGGCCGCGGCCGCGGAGGCGACAAGGCGGAGAACGTCGATCTGTTGATGGACGTGACTCTGCGTTTCTCGGTGGAGCTCGGCCGTACGCAGATGTACATCAAAGACGTTCTGAATCTGGGCGAAGGTTCGATCGTGGAGCTCGACAAAAACGTAGGAGACGAAGTCGACATTCTGATCAACGATCGTCTGTTTGGCCGCGGTCGTTTGATCGTGCTGGACGAATTCTTCGGCGTGCAGATCACCCATATCATCGACCCGCTGACTCAATTCCGCAGCCTGGGTTGATCGCGGCCTTTAGCGCTTTCGAAGCTTTTTCTCGTTTTCGAATCCTGAGCGGTTCCCGGGCCTTTAGAGCTTTCGATTATAATTTCGTAAATCTTTCAAGGGCCTAAAAAAAAATCGCCCGGATTGCTAAAGCTTCCGAAACTGGATTCGCGTTTATTTTTTCAAAAAAAACGCTCACCTCTAATCTTGACCCCTCGAAATCACGATGATTGAATCGTAAAAGGTCGCGGCCTTCAGCTCATGCTCGATCGGCATGAGCCGCGAGGCGACGCCTGTTCTTCGGGACAGGCGCGCGTTTCGCGCCGCGGATCCAGGCAAGGATGCCGGGATCATAATAGTTTCACGGAGGAAACTCATGATCATTAACCACAATATGTCCGCGATTAATTCGCATCGGACGTTGAAGTTTCAGCATGTCGAAGTAAACAAGAACATGGAGAAACTGTCTTCCGGTATGCGAATCAACCGCGCGGGAGACGACGCTTCGGGACTCGCAGTTTCCGAAAAGATGCGTTCTCAGATTCAGGGTCTGCGCCAGGCCACCCGGAACACCGAAGACGGTATGTCCATGATCCAGACGACGGAAGGTTATCTGGGCGAAGTCGCGGACATTCTGCAACGGGTTCGCGTTCTGTCGGTACAATCCGCTAACGGTATCTACACGGCGAACGACCGTCAGATGATTCAGGTTGAAGTTTCTCAGCTGATCGACGAAGTCGATCGGATCGCTTCCCAGGCTGAGTTCAACAAAATGAATCTCTTGCAGGGAGATTTCGCACGCGGTTCGCGTGTTTCTTCCATGTGGTTCCATATGGGTGCGAACCAGCATCAGCGCGAACGGGTGTACATCGGAACGATGACTTCCCAGGCGCTGAATTTAACTCGCGCCGACGGTACATTACTCACCCTTTCGACAATGGAGTTCGCGAATGACGCAATAGGCGTCCTGGACGACGCGCTGCATCGGGTGAACAAGCAGCGGGCCGATTTGGGCGCCTATTACAATCGCCTCGAACACGCCGCCAAGGGCCTGATGGTAGGTTACGAAAACCTGCAGGCTTCCGAATCGCGCATCCGCGATACGGATATGGCGGAGGAATCCGTGGCATTTACCAAGAACCAGATTCTGGTTCAATCGGGAACTGCAATGCTCGCGCAGGCGAATTTACGCCCGCAATCAGTACTGCAGTTACTGCGATAAGTGGTTTCGCCGGAATCGCTTCGGGCCGCGCACGCGTGGCTTGAGACGATTTCGGCGCACCGCTCCTTTTTCGACGCCCCGTTGCTCAGGCAAACGGGGCGTTTTTTATGAATGCTTACTTGACACGCCCTTCGCGACCTTACAGACTGTCATCTCAGGCTACGTTTGTTTGGTCTCACAGAAAGCTCCGCTTTCTTCTAAAAATATCTGCTTTCTTGTTCGCGCGTTGTATCGCAATCGCGTGACATTCGCACGCTCCTCGACCCGATTTCGAGGCTGCGGCAAGGCGTCTGAGACGCGTAAGATAGTTATGATCGGTCGGCGTTGAGCGTCGATTCGGGGGCTCTGTGCGAACCGACGAACTGCGCCGGAGGTCGTACTATGGGTCAACAACTGAAACAAGATTACGGAAGCAATCCGCTCGAAGTCCGGGACACCGGTCACTATAAAGAAGAATATATCCGCGGTTTCGTTCAGAAATGGGACGAGCTGATCGACTGGGAGGCGCGGGCCGAAAGCGAAGGCGATTTCTTTATCCGCGTACTGAAAGAACGCGGCGCACGCAAGATTCTGGATGTCGCCACCGGCACCGGATTCCACAGCATCCGTTTGCGTAAAGCCGGCTTCGAAGTCGTTAGCGCCGACGGCAGCCCGGAGATGCTCGCGATGGCCTTCGAAAACGGTCGTAAGCGCGATATGATTCTGCGTACGGTTCAAGCGGACTGGCGTTGGCTGAACCGCGACGTGCACGGTAAATTCGACGCGGTCATCTGCCTGGGAAATTCATTCACGCATTTGTTCTCGGAACGCGATCGCCGCAAGACTCTCGCCGAGTTTTACGCGGCCCTGCGCCATGACGGCATTCTGATGCTCGATCAGCGTAACTATGACTCGATTCTCGACAACGGTTATTCTTCGAAGCATGTCTATTATTATTGCGGCGATAATGTGAAGGTCGCTCCGGAACACGTCGACGAGGGCCTCGCCCGCTTTACCTACGAATTTCCGGACAATACGAAGTATCATCTGAATATGTATCCGCTGCGGAAAAAATACGTTACGGGTTTAATGCACGACGTCGGCTTTCAGACCGTGCGGACCTACGGTGATTTTCAGGAAACTTATCGTCAGGACGATCCCGACTTTTTCGTCCACATCGCCGAGAAGAAATACGTCGAAGACGACGAGGCTTCCGGGTCGGATGACGTACAGGATATGCAGGAGTCCCAATGAGCTACTCCGAATCCGTAGAGACCGCCCGCGAATACTATAATAGCGACGACGCGGATCGTTTCTATTCGCTGGTCTGGGGCGGCGAAGATATTCACGTCGGCCTCTACGATACTCCGGACGAGTCTATCTTCGACGCCAGCCGCCGGACTGTTGAAAAAATCGCCGATAGCGCGGCCCCGGTTCTTGCGGGAAAAGACGGCGATCCGGCCCGCGTCCTGGATCTCGGGGCGGGCTACGGCGGCGCCGCGCGCTATTTGTACGAGCGCTTCGGTTGCCGCGTCGATTGTTTGAATCTGAGCGAAGTTCAGAATCAGCGCAATCGGGACATGAACGCGGATCGCGGCGCGGACTTCGTCGAGCATATTGAAGTCATCGATGGTTCTTTCGAGGCGATTCCCGCTCCGGACCAGAAGTACGATCTGTGCTGGTCCCAGGACGCGATCTTACACAGCGGCGAGCGGGAAACCGTACTGGCCGAAGTCGCGCGCGTCTTAAAGCCCGGCGGCGTATTTCTGTTCACCGATCCGATGCAGAGCGACGATTGTCCTCAGGGCGTGCTGCAGCCGGTGCTCGATCGCATTCACCTCGATACGATGGGCTCGCCCGGCTTCTATCGCGAAGTCGGTTCGAAGTACGGATTGGTATTTGAGAATTTCGACGAGCGTACGTTTCAGCTCGTGAATCACTATTCGCGCGTGCGGGCTGTGATTCAGGAACGCTACGACGAAGTCACGAAAGTCTGCGATCGCGAATACATCGATCGCATGATTAAAGGGCTCGGTCACTGGATCGAAGCCGGGAAGGCCGGCTATCTCGCCTGGGGCATCCTGCGTTTTTCGCGTTCCTGAGGTCTTGAATTTTCGCTTCGTCCGTTCGTCGCCAGTATGAATCTAATTGCCATCAGCTTTTTCGTTTTCCTCGCCGTCTTCATGGGCATCGGGGTATACTCCGCAACCAGGGCGCGTTCCGGAAACGCGGATTATTATCTGGCCGGGCGCGACGTTCCGGCGTGGCTGACGGCGATTTCGGCGGCCGCGACTAACAACAGCGGCTTCATGTTCATCGGTTTGATCGGCATGACTTACCAGGTCGGGCTCTCTTCGATCTGGATCATGGTCGGCTGGGTGCTCGGCGACTATCTCGCCTGGCTCAGAGTCCATCGCCGGGTGCGTGAATACTCCGGAGAGACCGCCGCCGAGTCGATTCCTGCGATGCTGGGCGGAGACAGCGCCGGTGCGGGCCGCCGCCTTTTACTCGCGGTGGGCGGCCTGATGATCTTGTTTTTTCTGGGGCTGTACGCGGCCGCGCAGCTCAAGGCCGGCAGTAAGGCGCTGCACGTACTCTTCGGCTGGCACTATTCCGTGGGCGCGACGATCGGCTTCATAATCGTCGTGGCGTACTGTTTTGCGGGAGGCCTGCGCGCTTCGATCTGGACCGACGCCGCACAGGCGATCGTGATGGCCTTTTCGATGGCGCTGCTTTTGGTTTTCGCGTTGATTCGACTGGGCGGTCCGGCGGGCCTCGTCGAGAGTTTGACCGCCATCGACCCGAAATTACTCAATTGGATTCCGGGGGATCTGGAATACGGCTTCGCGGTCTACGCTCTGAGCTGGGTCGCTGCGGGCATCGGCGTGACGGGACAGCCGCATATAATGGTGCGCGCGATGGCGATCGACAGCGCCGATCATATTCCCCGGGCGCGCCGAATCTATGTGGCCTACTATGCTTCGTTTTCGGCCGCAGCGATCATCGTGGGGCTGTGCTGTCGGGCGATACTTACGGGCGAGGCGGCCATGAATTTCGACGCGGAGCTGGCATTGCCCGAATTGACTCGACTGCTGTTTCCGGACGTGCTGGTCGGTCTCACTCTGGCGGGCCTCTTCGCGGCGACCATGTCTACGGCGGACTCGCAGGTGCTTTCCTGTTCGGCCGCCCTGACCAACGATACGATTCCGGAGTTGGGCGCGAAGCGCTTCGGCGCGAAATTCGGCACCTTGCTTGTGGCCACGGTCGCCTATCTTTTCGCACTGTATGGCCCGAACAGCGTATTCGCTCTGGTGGTGGACGCCTGGGCGGCCCTGGCGGCGGGTCTGGGGCCGCTTTTGATCGTGCGCGTCTTTCGCCGTCCCGTTTCGACGCCTGTCGCCCTGTTGATGATGATCGGCGGCCTGGGCACGGTGCTGGTCTGGTGGCAGCTGCCGGCGAGCGTGCAGTCTTCCGTGTACGCGGTGCTGCCGGGTATGCTGGCGGGCTTTCTCGTTTATTCGATCGCGGTTATGGCCTCTCGAATGAGATCTGCAAATACGGCGGGCTGAAAGGCCGCCTTCGATTTATTTTTATGGCTTTTGCTTGACGTTCCAGGCGTCGGACCGTTGCTTTGGTTCAGAATGCATCGCATTGCTGTACAGTGCTCGCGCCGGTCAACGCGCGAAATCGCCTTGAGCGATGAGTCCGCTTTATCGTTCCGCGCTGGAACGAATGTGCTCGGAGTACTGTGCCTTTCCCTGTCCCGGCTGCTGGTGGCGGTACCCATGCTGAGCCACATATTACCTACCAGCCGCGCGGGACGCTGCCAGACATGGAGAGGAGTCACTCTGATTCATATTCACTGAGCGAATCGTATTTATTTTTTTGATCGCATAGTACACGCGATCCACGAAGCCCCCGCCCGGACCAACCGGCGGGGGTTTTGTTTTTTCAGAACGTGCGCCGGAGCGGGCCAAGGGTTTTCGCAATCAATAGAACGTTGAGGAAAACCATGAATAAACTACACAATCAGCCCGGTCGCGTCGCCTATCGCCGCAGCGGAGCGCAGATCGTCATCGAAAGCCTGATCCGCTTCGGCGTGCGCGTCGTATTCGGTTTGCCCGGCGGAGCGAGTTTGCCTCTGTACGACGAACTCTTTCGGCGGCAGGATCGCCTGCGGCATATTCTCGTTCGGCATGAACAGGGGGCGGCTTTTATGGCGCAGGGTTTCGCGCGTTTCGCCGGTCGCGCGGGGGTCTGCTTCGCCAGTTCGGGACCGGGAGCGACCAACCTGGTAACGGGCATCGCGGATGCCTATCGGGACTCAATTCCAATGATCGCCATAACCGCGCAGGTTTCGCGCCATTTGATCGGCACGGACGCCTTTCAGGAAATTGATACGCGCGGAATGTGCCTGCCGATCAGCAAATGTGTTTTCGCGGTAAACGACGCACGCGAATTGCTCGAGATTTTGCCCCGGGCTTTCGATCTGGCGGAGGGCGGCCGGCCGGGGCCGGTCGTCATCGATATTCCGAAAGACGTGCAGCAGGAGATCTGCGAGTTTGCGCGCTGGCCGGAACGAGCGGGCGCGGCCCTGCTTCAAGAATCCGGTCGGGAATCGCCGGCGTCGGGATTGACGGAACGGGCCGATCGCCTGCTGGAAATGATCGCTGTGGCCCGGCGGCCGATCATTCTCGCCGGCGGCGGTGTGGTTCATGCAGGTGCCGCGGACGCCCTTCGCGAATTCGCGCGGCGATTTCGCATTCCGGTTTCGACGACGCTCATGGGGCTCGGTTTGATGCCCGCAGAGGATCCGCTCTTTCTCGGAATGCCGGGCATGCATGCAGCGCCCTGGACGAATCACGTTCTTGAAGAAACGGATCTTTTGATCTGCATCGGCGCGCGTTTCGACGATCGGGCGACCGGGGATCCTGAGAATTTCTGCGCGAACGCGCGGATCGCGCATATCGACATCGACGCGAATGAGATCGACAAGATCAAGGCTGCGGATTTGAGCATTGTGGCGGACGCCCGCGTTGCCCTGGACGCGCTCTTGCAAGCCGCCGATCGGCGCGCAGGCCGTCATACGCGCCCGGGCCGTGATATGCGTGAAAAATCATTCGGTACGAACGGGGCGGGCGATGTGTCGAAAACTTTGAACAGGACGCCGCGCCGACTGCCGACCTCGATCTCGAAGGCGGACGCGAACTCCAGGCAATCGTCGGAATGGCTGCAGCGTATCGATCAACTGCGCGCGAAGCATCCGCTGCCGGTCCCTCCTGGCCCGGACGACTTTTGCCGGCCGCTGCATCTATTGCGGGCGCTCGACGAGATGCTGCCCGCCGACGCGATTATCACGACGGATGTCGGCCAGCATCAGATGTGGGTCGCGCAGGTTTTTCCGTTTCGTCGGCCGCGGTCATTGATTACCAGCGGCGGTCTTGGTACGATGGGTTTCGGTTTGCCGGCGGCGATTGGAGCCGGAATGGCGGCCGCCGCGTGCGAGAACGAGCGGCGGCGGAAGATCGTATGCGTCAGCGGCGACGGATCGATCTTAATGAATCTCCAGGAGCTTGCGACGCTCGCAGAGCTGCAATTGAATGTTGCGATTCTGATTCTGGATAACGGACATCTCGGCCTGGTGCGCCAGCAGCAGGAGTTGTTTTACCGGGAAAATTTTCACGGATCGCGCTTCGATTCGCAAACGGATTTCGCGGCCATTGGGCGGGCCTTCGGCGTGGCGGGAGTCGATCTGGGAGCGGCGGAAGATCAGAGCGAAACTCGCGCGATGCTCGCTCGCGCGCTGGCGGACGACAGGCCGGTCGTGATTCGCGCGCCGTGCGTTGCGGAGGATCTGGTGTTGCCCATGGTTCCGGCCGGCGCGGCGAACCGCGATATGATCGAGGAACGTCCCCGGCGAATCTAACGCGGGTTTTGCGACCGCCATTCGCCCGGCCAGACGGGGTCGGGGTCTCGCCAGAGGCCGCGACCTTCGTCGCGCGCGCGTTCTTCGAGATCCAGCCACTGCGGATCGTCCATATACCGGCGATAGACCCAGGCCATGCCCGCTTCGACCATGCGCGCATTCACGTTGGTATCGCCGCGATAGACCATGCCGACCAGCCGGCCGTAGCGATCTTCGTCTTCGATCTCGATCACGACTTCCTTTCCCGCGACCAGAGCGGCCAGAGTCTGCTGCGATTTACGGCCAAAAGCCTGGCCGCGTTCCGGTGCGTCGATGCCGAAGAGGCGGATCTTTTCCTGTTTACCGGCGGCCGTTTGAATGGTGATCGTATCGCCGTCGGCCACCCGAACGACTCTGCCGACCAGCTCATCGGCGGCGAATGATGGCGCTTCGCAGGCGGTCGCACAGAGCGCGCAAAAGAAACTCAGAGTCCATGCGGTTCGAAAAAGCATTCGTATATCGCGGGGCTCTCCCGGCGGCTGCCTACCGTTTTTTCAGACCGGAGTCCGCGAATATGATTTTTATCAGCGCCTCGACGGGGTCAATGTCCTGGCAGTCTGACTGAATCGGAACTAATATCAGTCTCGATGAATGTAAAAGTCGACGATATTCTTAAATCCCGGGTGATGACGGCGACCCCGCATCAAACTGTGGGGCATGTGCGAGGGGTCCTGAAAGAGCACCGTGTAAATTTTCTGCCCGTTGTCGGGCCCGAGCAGGAAGTGCTGGGCGTGATTTCCGCCAACGACCTCCTCGGAGACGTCGCCGACGGTTCGCCGATCAGCGGCCTGATGACGAAGAAGGTGTATTCGATCCCGCAGTATGAAGACGTTTCGACGGCGGCGCGCATTATGCGCAATCACCGCATCCATCATCTCGTGGTGCTAAAAGAAAACCGGCTGGAGGGTGTGATCAGCAGCTTCGATTTGTTACAGCTGGTTGAAGAACATCGCTTCGTGATGAAGAATCCGCCGACGCAGAACAAACACGCCACGGGCAAGCGCGCCCGCAGCGAAGCCTGAATATTTTAGCCTGGCGTCCTGGACCCGGCAGGCGCGCCTGCTGCAAAATCGCAGACTGTCAGCTCAACGCTGGTGATCCAGCGTGGAAGCGCCCGTTTCGCCAGAATGAACCAGCTGGTGGTTCGGTCCGGCAATAGCGTCGCGGGCGAATACCAGGGCGGTCGCCAGGCAGAAGACAGCGGCCAGCATGACGGTGTGAACGATAATCTTGCGTAACATTGTCTTTCTCCGGATCTCAGGGTGCGGTCGGACCCGATGTTCCGGGCTGGCCGCTCGCATTATTGGACGTAGAATCCGGAGAATTATTCAGTTTTTTTACGGCTCCCGGAATACAGTTCGTACCTGCGAAAACTGCATTCCAGCGGTCCATTGTACAGTCGGATCTTCCGATCGGCTGTCAAACCTACCCGTTTGAGCGCTTCCAAATTGGAACTCAGGATCCAGGCGGTATATCCACTATAGCTCTGCTTGAGACGGTCCCCGATCGATGCATAAAAGGCTTCGAGATTCGGCGCCGATTTCACTTTCAGCCGTTCCCCGTAGGGCGGATTCATGACGACTACTCCGGGACCGGGCGGCGGCTGATACTGATCGAAGGGTTTGATTTCGAATTGCACGGCGTCTTCGGGCAACTGCGCTCGCTGCAGGTTTTCGCCGGCGATGCGGATGGCGCGAGCGGAGACGTCGGCGGCATAGATCGTCGGCCCGCGTTCGCGAATAGCGGCGGTGGCCTCGTTCAGCGCGGCGCTCCAGAGCTGTGCGTCATAATCGGGCCAGTTCATGAATCCGAAGCGTTTGCGGCTGAGCCCCGGAGCCACGTTCCAGGCCGCCAGTGCGGCTTCGATGGCGATGGTGCCGGCGCCGCACATGGGATCGACGAACACGCCGCTGTCGGTAGCGGAGCTGGAGCGGGCGAGGGCGATCATCCCGGCGGCGAGCACCTCGTTAATAGGAGCCTGCATGGCTTCGCTTCGATAGCCACGCTTGTGCAGGCTTTCTCCGGAGCTATCCAGGGAGACCGTGCACAGCTTATCGAAGATGTGTACGTGAAATCGGATCGTGGGCTGGTCCAGATCCACGGACGGCCGGCGGCCCGTGTCTTTCCGAAATTGATCAACGATGGCGTCTTTCGTTTTTATCGCCACGAACAGCGAGTTGGAAAAGATCTCCGAATGAACTGCGGTATCGATTGCCAGCGTGTCGTCGACCTGCATATGATCGGACCAGCGATACTCGAGCAGTTTGCGATAGAAATCCTGCTGATTTTTTATGTGAAACGTATAGATCGGTTTCAGTACTCGCAGGGCCGTTCGTAAATTCAGATTCGCTCGATACAGTAGCTTGAGATCGCCGCGAAAGGTCACCGCGCGATTGTGTTCGAAAATATTTTGTGCGCCCAGGTCGGCGAGTTCTTGAGTGAGACCCGGCTCAAGTCCGCGTATGGTGCGGGCGACCATCGTAAAGATTTCACCGGTATTGCGTTCGTCTATCGCTTCAGGGCGGGGCGCTGAACCTATCTCCTTGCCGGAGCTGCCTGGAGTTGATTTCTGGCCTGATTTTTTGGCCGTCGACCAGGGGTCGAAGCGCTCGGCGGATTTTTTGATGCGAAGGATGCGACGAGGCATTGACATACAGGCCACTGGTGCCACAATAATGTCAAACACAGTCCGGTTTGAATGAACCTGTTATCGTCTTTTTGTACGCGGACGAGGTGAGAACGGACATATTTCATGCGCAACCAAAGATGACCGAACACGAAACGGCTGGAAATAAATACATAATGACCGTGGATCTGGGAACTTCCGGACCGAAAGTATCTCTGTACACAGTTCACGCCCGGGCGATCGGCTCGGAGTTCGTCGACACTCCAGTGGAATTGATTGAAGGCGGCGGGGCCGAGCAGGATCCCGATGTATGGTGGTCGGCGATTTGCGAAGCGTCCCGCAGTCTTCTGGCCCGCGATCTCGTCCCGATTTCGGATATCACTGCGGTTTGTTGTACTTCACAATGGTCCGGAACCGTAGCCGTCGACGCGAACGGCGATCATCTGCACAACGCCATCATCTGGATGGATTCGCGGGGTGCCCCCTATGTCCGCGATATAACCGGCGGCTTTCCAAAGGTCAGCGGATACGGACTGGGATCGCTGGCAAGGTGGTTGCCCGTAACGGGCGGGATTCCCGGGTTGTCCGGTAAAGATCCTATCGCGCATATATTGTACTTAAAGCACGAGCGTCCGGAGATCTACGAACGTACTAATAAATTTCTGGAGCCCAAAGATTACCTGAATCTGAGGCTGACGGGACGTTGCGCTGCTTCGCACGATTCGATCGCGCTGCACTGGGTTACGGACAATCGCGATCTATCGCGCGTACACTATCATCCCGGGTTGCTGAAACGAAGCGGGATCGATCCGGCGAAGCTGCCGGAGTTGAGAAGTTCTATTGATATTCTCGGCGGCGTGTCGACTACCGCCGCGGCGGAACTGGGGTTGCCGTCGGATCAAAAGATCGACGTGGTAATGGGAACGCCCGATTTACAAAGCGCCGCGGTCGGGTCCGGCGCCGTTCGGGACTACGAAGGCCATTTATATATCGGCACAAGTTCCTGGCTGACCTGCCACATGCCGTTTAAGAAGACCGACGTCGGCACGAATATGACCACCCTGCCGTCGGCGATTCCCGGCCGCTATTTTATTGCAAACGAGCAGGAAAGCGCCGGCGTCTGTCTGAAATACGTGCGCGATAATATTCTGTATCCGGACGATGAGCTGAAGACGGGTGCGCCCCCCGCGGATTATTTCTCGACTTTCGATCGAATCGCGGCGCGCGTTCCGGCAGGCAGCAATCAGTTGCTGTTTTTGCCCTGGCTGTACGGCGAGCGAACGCCGATCGAAGATCATACTGTGCGCGGCGGTTTCTATAATCAATCGCTGCAAACGAAACGCGAGCATATGTGTCGTGCGGTTCTGGAGGGAGTGGCTTTTAATACGCGATGGCTTCTGGGCGCGGTTGAAAAATTCATTAAGCGCCCATTCGAATCGATCCGTATTATCGGGGGTGGCGCGAAGTCAGCGGTGTGGTGCCAGATTCACGCCGATGTTCTGAATCGCAAGATCAAGCAGGTCGAAGATCCGATTCAGGCGAACAGCCGCGGCGTGGCCTGCCTGGCAGCCGTTGCGCTCGGATATATGCGATTCGAGGACATTGGTGATCGCGTTCATATCCAGGCCGAATATGCTCCAAACGCCGATCATCGCGCGACGTACGATCTCTTATTTCAAGAGTTTACTCGAATATATAAGGCGAATCGCAAAATTTTTGCACGCCTGAACCGCGATACGCACTCATAATGCGCCGCTTCTATCTCTAAACAGAATCAGGAATGCTTTAATGGACGTAATGAACTTCGTACAGACTAAAATGGGCTGGGTTCCGCCAGGGATCATACGTATCGTTGAAAAATACGCGCGCCGGATTCCCGCCGTGCGACGCATGATCGAGTCCGAATACGATTCCGTAATGAACGAGCTGGAATCGGATTTGAAGCCGTACCGCGAGGGCTTTTCCAGTTTCGCGGAGCTTCCTGGAAAAGGGAAGGGCCGCGCGGCGATCTTGAAAGAAATGGCCGCGATGAAGAAAAAAGAAGAAGATCGCTGGAAGAAGGGATATGTTTCGGGCGCCGTATACCATGGCGATGACCGGCATATCGATTTCTTAAACAAAGTTTACGCTATTCATTCTCAGGCGAATCCGCTGCATTCGGATCTCTGGCCCAGCGCCACGAAATTCGAAGCCGAAATCATAAGTATGACTGCAGGAATTCTCGGCGCCGCGGAGGCCCGCTTGCCGGCCGACGGGAAAGGGCGCCCCGAATTTCTTGGCGAGACTGCCGATATTTGTGGCTCCGTTACCTCGGGGGGGACCGAGAGTATTCTGCTGGCCATGAAAACCTATCGTGACCTGGCGCGCGAGACACGGGGAGTCCGGCGACCGAATATCATCGTTCCGGTAACAGCGCATGCGGCTTTCGATAAGGCATCGCAGTACTTCGGAATTAAACAGATTAAAATCGCAGTAGGTCCGGATTATCGTATGGATGTCGCGGCGGCGCGTCGGGCTATCAATCGAAATACGATTGCGATGGTGGGGTCGGCCCCATCGTTTCCGCACGGTACCATCGACAATATCGCAGAGCTTTCCGAAATTGCTCGCAAGAAAGGCATTGGTTTTCACGTTGATGCCTGTCTCGGAGCCTTCATTCTACCGTTTGCAAAAAAACTGGGCTACCCGGTTCCCGACTTTGATTTTTGCTTACCCGGTGTCACATCGATGTCAGCGGATACTCACAAATTCGGTTACGCTGCGAAGGGGACTTCGGTCGTACTGTATCGCACCGTCGCGCTCCGCCGTTACCAGTATTACACCGTCACCGATTGGCCCGGAGGTATGTATTTCTCGCCAACATTCGCCGGAAGCCGCGCCGGAGCCCTGTCTGCGGTCTGCTGGGCAGCGCTTGTAAGCATGGGCGAGGCTGGATATCTGGAAGCATCGCGCAAGATTCTCGAAGCAGGTGCGCGAGTTCGCGCGGGTATCGAAGCGATTCCCGGCCTACAGGTCTTCGGCGATCCGCTCTGGGTAATCGCGTTTGGATCTGATTCTCTGAATATTTACCGTGTCATGGAATACATGACGGCCCGCGGCTGGAACTTAAACGGCCTTCATCGTCCCGCATGCGTGCATCTGTGCGTCACTCTGCGCCATACGCAGCCTGGAGTCATTGCTCGGTTTCTGAAGGATCTCGGCGCCGCTGTTGATTTCGTTCGAGAGAATCCGGCTGCGAAGGGCGGCATGGCGCCGGTCTATGGTATGGCTGCCACACTTCCTATGCGTGGGGTTGTTGGCGATATGCTGAAGCGCTATCTGGATCTATTGTATCGAGTATAGGTCCCGATGGCATCGTCCGAGAGGCGTCTGTAGGAACTCCTACAGACGCCTCTGGCTGGCTGCGAAATAAAATCGTTCGCAAACGAATATTCTCCGCAACGATTCTAATTTGCGCCACATTCTATCAATAGGTGTGGGGCGAATATGTTCGAAACGAATCGGTACGCAGCAGAGATAAAGACCCGTTTTTCTGTGGGAGTTTTTTCTGAATTCCCATCATCACTGTTGATTCCGTCGCGACTCTGGTCAGATTTTGCCGCCGGTCGTAGCGAAAGCAACGGTCATACTGGCGTCCTCTTGCGAAGATTGGTACATTCGTATCGAGCGAGCTTTTTTTCAGGAGAGTTCTCGCAGTCCGGTTCAACACGGAGAGTATATCAGCGGCCCTGTCAGCGTCTGGTCAAAGTGACCTTTCGGGTCGAAAACGCCGTCTGGCTGGAGTTTGGGCAAATGGCGGCTTATCTTGGGGTTTCGAGGTGCTTACTGTTTACCCTATTGTTGGAGGCAGCTGCTAGAGATGGTTTCGGGGACCCTGTAGGAACTCCAACGGAAGAGCCCGCGCGCTTTGATTTGGAACGTCCCTTGCGAATTCTGTTCGAAGAATCATTAATGCCCGGGCGTAGGGAGGGGCAGCGTATGGCAGCATTGATACCGTACGCTTATGAACAATTGCCCTTTTATATCAGATATGAGGCGCTAAACCGGCTGCGGATCTAGACGTTGCGGTGAGTTCCTACAAGGTCGGCAGAATGAACTGACGCTGCAGGGGACGATGTCGAGTGCTCCTGGAAATCGAGGTCCGACTCCTGGAGCGGAAAGACTTGCGGGTTTACTTCGAGAATGGAAAGCAAAGACCGGAAGTCGGGCAATGGTTTAGCCAGCATTATTTTTGCAGCGCGTTTTTTTCCTGCACCGGGAATGTGTTCAAGTGCACGCTGCGTTAAGCGATTTACCTGCAGCGGCCAGCTTAACCCTACCAGGCTCCTTTCTTCGGCACCAAGAACAAGAACTGTGAGGGGCTCTCGTGACTCCTGCGCGGCAAGTGCTCGGCGATCATCAGCGGGGATTTTAATTGTAACCGGATATGAACCTAATTGCCGCCCCAGGATATAACCCTGGTTGCGAGCTTCAGGAATTACGTAGGTGAGCTTCGTTCCAACGGGAAAGGTTTTCATCAACATTGGCTGATCGATTTCTTTTCGAATTCGGTCGCGGAAATATTCGAATTTTTTTCCCAATGCAGCCGGTCGTCGGCGTTTCCTCGGAATTTCGCTTTCCGATGTAGGGTCCTGCTGTAAGCTCTCCATCTTTGTGCTCTTATATGCGACGACCTGACGAATATTAATTCTTCTCAGTAACAGGCCGCGCGCCATAACCTCGTGGAGAAATTCGTAATTCTCCTGGAAAGTCGTGTCAGATTCTCCCGGAAGGCCGTGGATCAAATTGATTCCGGGCAGCAAGTGGGGCACTCCACCGGTCCGCCGTGCACCGAATTCATTGATGATTTCAATCGCAAGCATTGCTTCGTCACGGTTGCATTTTAGATCGTTCAGTTTGACGACGACTGGATCCACGGTCTCAAGCCCCATTGCTGCCGTATCGCCGGGAGTGTTATAATCGCAGATGATCCGCGTTATTTCCCGTGCTTCCTGCGGAAATGTCGCGATCAGCCCCGGGTTAATATTGTCGAGATGTAAAAGCTTGAGATCTGGAGCGGCTTTCCGAATGCCTGAATAGAGTAATTCCAGGCTCGCCGGTATGGGCCGTGGAAAGCTATTCCGAAAATCGGACATCTCGGGCAGGTACGTCAGTAGATCTGCCTGGCGGCCCAGGCGAAAGAAGCGATTCCCAAGACGGTTTAACTCGCTTACTTCGGCGAAAATTCCTTCCGGACTCCGGAATTCAGGTCGTCCGTAAAATGCTTCCGTACAAAAAGAACAAAAAACACTTCGTGTGCAGCCGCGATACGTTTCCAGCTCCAGAATCAAGAACGGAAAATTAGGATGCAGATTGGTCAGGAAGGCTCCTGCTTCAGCCCAACGATCAACCTGTTCGTAGTCGCGGCGGCTGCCAAGTGAGGGGCCACGTTCTGCCAGTAGAGTTTCTGCCGCGGCTTTCATTCGGCCGACATGTTGTGCCAGCTCAGACAGGTAGAACTCCAGGTCCCCCCGGACCAGGTGGCCGCCGGCTTCCTGGATGAGTTTTCGGATTTCAGGAGAAGCGTAGCGGATGGGGCCGCCAACCAGCGTGACGCCCGAGGGCTGGTGTTTTTTGCGCCACTGTAGGAACTCCAACACTTCGGTCACGGTACCGATTTTTCCGCCAAGATATTTTCCGGGGACCGTGTGACCTGCGACCAGGGCTACCAGTTCCGGGTCGTCGGAAAGCTCCTTGTCGTTTGCTCTCCATTGGTCCACGGTCAGATAGGAGATCTTTTCCGGAGCGATCTTTCCGTCGGCGACAAGCGCCCCGGCAGCATATCGGGCGTAGGGAGAAAGATAGGGCGGGACGCCAAAACAGGCAGGTTCGTCCACATAGAAATCGAGAATCAGCATGTCAGAACTTTCACTTTACGCAGACAGGGTATTCCGGAATAAAGTCATGCACGCCATTCTGTGTATATAGAAAAAAATATCCCCTCCCCAGTCCCACCCTCCCAGAGAGACCCCTCTGAAACGTAAGAGTTCCTACATATTGCGCTCTTGCCTGGCCGCCGCGATTCTGGTCGGTCTGGCCATCGTAGGAGTTCCTACAGCAATCGATGCTCAGGATCTGGACGAGGAGACTCTCAGCCGGCGGCTGGAGCAGCTGACTCGCAATCCAGTGATCCGGGAGCTTATCCGCAGAAGCCAACCGGGCCTGACAAATCATCAGAAACGGGTTCTGGGGGCCGCGATTGACGCCATGGACGAGGCCGAAATCGACAAGAATCTCGGGCTGATGAGCCTGTCCCGGGAGGGCTCGATTTATGCCCGCCGCGAGCGACTGAAGGCGGCCCTCGGGATTGAACCGCCGCCCAGTCTGCCGCCTGCCCCCGGGACGCCCCGCATCGCCATCGAAAACGCGAGCGAGGGCGAGTTTATGAGCGGCGAAGACGACGACCGTGGTCTCTTGAAACTCTACGGCCGAATTCGGGTACGACTGCCGGGCGGTATATTTTACGCGGATCGGGTTGTGGTCGATACGAATCGCCAGGAGATTTACGGCGAGGGCAACGTCGTCTACATCGGCTCTCAGGGAAACGATACGGAAATCCAGGCCGAGCGCATAATATATAATCAGAAGCTCCAAAACGGCATCGTTTACAATGCGTCGGGCTTTCAGAGCCCGGTGCATTTCATCGGTAAGAACCTGACGGGGATCGGCACGGACCGCTACTCCGCGAGCCATGTATTTTTTACGGGATGCACGGCCGAGCAGCCACACTATAATTTTACTGCGAAGCGGCTCTGGATTTACGACGACAATAAAGTTTTCGCGGTGGGCGTCCTGTATCACGTCGGCGGGGTCCCGCTGTTGCCCCTGCCGTTTTTGTTTTCCTCGGACTGGGGCACCGGCGTTATCGCACAGGTCGGTCTCAGTCAGCTGCAGGGCTGGTTTGTTCAGACGACCTATCAATTCGGGGATCCGGAGGCCGTCTATTCGCCGTGGGCCCCGAATGCTTATCGCTTCAAGCTGGACTACTACGAAAAAACCGGCGAGGCTTTTGGAGCAGAGCTGTACAAATTCTCGCCCAATCTGAATTACGTTCTGGATTTCGGCGTGGCTCGCTATCGTCGCTATGGTATCGAGGGCGATATTCGCGAAACCGACTCGCTGGCAATTACCAACCAGGTTCAGCGCTGCAACGGCACGCCCGGCCAGCCCGGCTACTATTGTACAGTCGGTGAAGATTTCGAAAAGTGGTATAAGATCTTCGCAATCGTGAATTATCGGAGTCAGAATTTGCGCGATAACGTGGTTCGCAACGTGAACGTACGCTACGAAGACTATTCGCATCAACTATATGATTATGAATTCGCGGGTCGGTATCAGCCGACGTCGACGATCCCGGCTTTGTTCGAGAATAATGAAATCGGGCGCGGCCTGATTCGAAGTACGACCAACTGGAACCTCGTTTATAACGAGCAGCGCGACGACCTGGCACTGCGTGTCGAAGCGACTCGGAACAATCTGTGGCGAAATACCGTAAACCAGTTTGACGACAGCGAGTACGAACCGGTCAACGATGTTATTCCGTCTATCGATATTACCAAGCGCTGGAACGTGGGCCGCATTCCCTACGTGGACCTGCCAGTATACTGGGATCATGAATTGCATGTCGATCTGGAGAAACAATACTCCGACGGCGATGAATTTCAAAACCTGAACAACAACGAGTATCGCACAGGCCTGCGTACTTTCATATCGTTTTTCCCCTATATCACATTCGCGCCCTCGGTCGGATACGGCGCCCAGAAGACCGTTCCCGAATATCGTGGAACCGACGCATCGGCCGAAGCGGCTCTCGAACGGGAATCGCGCAAGAACAGCTACCAGTATATTTACACCGAAGACCAGCTGACCTTCGGTCCGGACGTGCTTTTTTTACGTACGACCTATCGCTTTAAAAAATCGTTTAAAGAAGAACAGAACGATACGCCGGTCGTAAATACCACCGGCTTCGACGGCGCCCAAAAAGTAAACGAAACCGAAGTCAGTCTGGAATTCAATCCGCTGATCAATACGACGTTTTCCATAACGAGTATTTACGACCATCGCCGCTTCGAACAACCCGTAAAGAATAGCGAGCGTTGGTACTATCCCGTCTTTCGCTCAGAAGTCTTCTTCGATTTTTTGAATTGGTTCCGCCCCGAACGCGAAAACCTGCTGACCCGCAACAAAGTACATTTTCTGGGGCTGGGCCTGACCAACGACTATGTTTACGATCCGGTCCTCAAACGCGATCACTCAAACGTATTCGGCCTCAGCTATCAAATGGGCGGCTTCGATATGTGGTTCCTGAAGCGTCTGCGTTATCTGGAGTTTACGTATTACTGGTATCACGTGTACTTTAATCCCGACCTGGATCATATGCGTTTCGCTTTCAAGACCGATCTACAACTATGGGATTGGGGTTATCTGGAACTGGAATTGGAGTCGCGGGCGACGGATATCGGGAGATACAGCCGGGGCTCGACGGACGATCAGGGCGTCGACGACTACGTGCCATTCTACCAGGACGTGGTAAATGGAACCGGACTCGCCGGCTCGGAAAAACGGCAGGATTCAGTCTTTAATATAGCGTTCTTTCGAACGGCGCTGATACTCGACGTACACGACTGGGAATATCGCATTGGCTACGAGCTGGAGCAACGGACGATTTTCGGCGGAGTCAACACCGTAGATGTGGTCAATTTTTATGATAACCGGATCTTCTTCAGCGCGACCCTCCTGCGCTTCGACGTCGGCGGCGTGAGCAACCAGCCCAGTCGCTTCATCGTAAACCGCCAGCAGGTGCTGCCGGGCGATATCGCGCGGACTCCGGTCGGGGCGACCCGAATACGATAAAGGCGTTACAGGCGGCGCTTGCTTGAGCCGATCTTCAGTCATCTATGCTACGCGAACGAAATCAAACATTTAAGCTGATGTTCATTGGCCTGGATATCGTCCTGGCGGCGCTGTCTTATTTTTCGGCGGTGATTCTGCACTTTTATATCATCAGTCCGGAACAGCGGCAGTTTGTCGTCCCGTCGCTAAGCTTCAGCAAGAATACCTACGCGGATTTCGCGGCGCAGGTCATGCAATTTGACGAGGCTTCGTTCTGGATGACCTATCTGTATCTGGGTGTATTCGTATGCGTTTCCCAGGTGATCGTCTTTATCGCCACCGATCTGTATCATCCGCGCCGTGGCACCAACCTCCTGAAAGAGCTGATCGGGATATCCCGCGGAGTCGGGCTCAATATTCTGATCGTGGTTGCGTTGCTTTTCTTTTATCGCGGCACGAGCTTTTCACGATTGGTTATCGTGTATAACGCGGTCATCACTGTGCTCGTCATCTCGGTTGGACATTATTTCTTCCGAATATTTTTGGGGCGGCTGCGTTCGCGCGGCTATAATACGCGCAACGTTTTGATTCTGGGGACCGGCAATATCGCCGCGCGTTTTTATCAGATCTTAAAGCGACATTCGATTTTCGGCTACCGCGTAGTGGGGCTGCTGGGCCCGAAAACGAAGACCGATCCAGAGATTAAGCCGTTGATCAAAGGCGGGCAGCGGGATCTCAAGAAAGTCGCGCGCCGCTTGAATCCAGACCTGATCGTCTACGCGATGCCGATGGATCTAAAGCAGCTCGACGACGTTATTGAATTCGCGGACCAGGAGGGCATGGACTGTCGGATCGTACCCGACGTGATGGAACTGATCACCGCCCGGGCCCGTCTGGAAGATATGGACGGCATGCCGTTATTGACGATTCGTGATATTCCGCTCAAGAACGGCTATAACGCTTTCATCAAGCGGCTTTTCGATGTAGTAGTGGCCGCGACAGTCATGCTGCTCGCTTCGCCGTTTTATCTGATCATGCCGATATTGATCAAACTGGATTCGCGTGGTCCGGTTTTCTTTTCACAGGATCGAGTGGGCCTCGATCGCAAAACCTTTCGAGTCTGGAAGTTTCGCACGATGGTCGTACAGAGCGAAGGCCGGTCCGACACGACCTGGGGCTCGAAGCAGGACGCGCGCGTCACCCGCCTGGGAAAATTCTTACGCAAATCCTCCCTCGACGAAATGCCGCAGATCTGGAACGTTCTGACCGGCGATATGTCGATCGTCGGACCGCGCCCCGAACGCCCGCATTTCGTCGAGCAATTCAAAGAGCGTTACGCCGACGTGCACTATATGCGCCGCCACTCGGTGAAATCCGGCATTACCGGCTGGGCGCAGATTCAGGGTTATCGCGGCGACACTTCGATCTCCAAGCGCGCTGAGGCGGACATCTATTATATCGAGAACTGGTCTTTCTGGCTGGATCTGATGATCGTAATCAAAACGCTGCCGGCGCTGATCAAAAACCCCGGCGAATAACAAACGAAGGCTGCTGCTTTTCGAATGTCCGTCGTCTTCGCAGTCTTTACAGTGTTCGCAGTCTTCACCGTCGCCGCGTCGCTCTATTTTTGCTGAAGATCGACGACGCCCTGCCACGATTCCGCCGGCGGATGTTCCAGATATTCGCGGCAACGCCGGACGTACAGAGCCGCGACCGGATCGCCCGGGCATTCGCGTACGATCCGGTCGAATATCTCAAGCGCTCCCGTGAATTCGCGGCTCTTGTACAGGATGATGCCCCGGGTGAAATCGGATTTATTCGCGTCTTTCGCCGCGCGCAGCTCCGCTTCGTCGCTTTCGTAAACTTCGTAGATTACGACCGGGACTTTTTTGCCTTTGACCGTTACCGAATCCACTTCGCGCGTCGCGAAGGCGTCCGGATTCTTCAGGCTGCGCAGTGTGTGGTCGCTGATCAGCAGCGGAACTCCGTACAGTCCGGTGAGGCTCTGCAGCCTTGAGGCGAGGTTCACCGTATCGCCGATGACGGTGGTATCGAGTCGCCGGCGGGTGCCGACGGTGCCAATCATCAGGTCGCCGGTATTGATGCCGATGCCGAAATCTATGGCGTGTAGTCCGTTCACGGCGCGTTCCGCATTTAAGACTCGCAGGGCAGCGCGCATGGCCAGCGCCGCGCGGATGGCGCCGTCCGCCTCGCCGTTTAATGCGCCGGAAGCGGATGCGACGGCGTCGTCGGCCGGCATTAGCTCCGGAAAGAGGGCCATGATCGCATCGCCGATGAATTTGTCCACGAAGCCGCCGTGTTTGAGAATATCCGGCACCATGCGATTTAGATAGTCGTTCAGAAATTTAAAGTTATCGTCTACGCTCAGATTCTCGGCCAGAGCGGTAAAGGCTCGAATGTCGGAAAACAATACGCTCATGCGCAGCTGGCTCGAATCGCCGTGCTCGATCTCGCTCACGTCTTTGCGACCCAACAGGTTCAGAAATTCTGTGGGCACGAATCGCTGGAACGCGCGGGCCTGGCGCATATGGGAACGAATTGACGCGCGAAGATCCAGGTGGACCGACATGCGGGCGAAGAGCTCTTCGCGACTGAAAGGTTTGGTCAAATAGTCGTTCGCGCCCAGATTCAAACCCTGCACGAGATCGGTAACCTGGTTCTTCGCTGACAGAATGATGACCGGCAGGAGCGAAGCGGAGTGTTCCTCGCGAATGCGGCGAATCACCTCGAAGCCGGACATGCGCGGCATCATCAAATCCAGCAGGATCAGATCCGGCTGGTTTTCCGCCAGCCAATTGAGCGCCGTGGGACCGTCGGCGGCGGTGAAGACCTCAAAGTTTCCGCTGGCGAGCATCGTTTCCAACACCCGGAGATTCACGGGCTCGTCGTCCACGCATAGAATCTTCGGCGCGTTCCCGGATGACGCCCCCGACGCCCCGGGAACCGGAGCCGGCGCTCCGGAGCTGTCGCCGCGCGCAGTCAGCGGATCCACAGATGCGCCCGTAGTCACAACCGGCGCCGCCGGCAACGCATACGATCGCATACTCACCCCGGCGATCGCGTGATTGGCCGCGCCCCCGTACAGTAGATCCTGGTCGCCGGCCGCTTTCGCAGCCGGAACATTCAGGTCGTCCGCGTATTCAGCGGCCGCCAGATCCTGGCGGGCGATGGGCAGGCGAAAGGCGAATGTTGAGCCGCGGCCGGCTTCGCTTGCCAGCGTAACGCGGGAACCATGCAGACCCACCAGGCTGCGCACGATCGCGAGCCCCAGGCCGGTGCCGCCGTATTCGCGCGCGATACTGTCTTCAGCCTGTTGAAAGCTTTCGAAAATCTGCTCCTGTTTTTCCAGGGGAATGCCGATGCCGCTGTCCCGCACAAAAATCTCGATCGGCGCATCGCCGCCCTTGAAATCATTACGGAACTCGGCCGGGGCCGTGCTCCGTCCGACCGCAGACACGGCCGGATCATTCCCGGGCGCCGCCGTAATCTGCCTTGCTCCGAGAACGATCTCGCCCTGATGCGTGAATTTGATGGCGTTGCCGACGAGATTCAAAAGGATTTGCTGGAGGCGGTCTTCGTCGGCCAATACCAGGGGCAGATCGTCAGGGCACTCGATGCGCATGGCCACGGGCGCGTGATTTGAATCGCCGATCGACGATTGGCTGCTGTTCAGCAGCGGCTGCGAAAGCGTAGCGACCAGCTGCAGTACGCGTCCCGCGTCGACAGGCTGCAGCCGCAGTTCGATATCTGCGTTCTTCAATCGCGAGAAATCCAGGATATCGTTTACCAGCGCGGAGAGCCGCCGCCCGCTGGAGATGACCATATCCATATTTTCATAAAAAGTCCGGCGGGGGATGGCCTGGCGTCGCCGGACCGTTTCGACAGTGCCTTCGGCCAGTCCGATGATTCCATTGAGCGGCGTTTTCAATTCGTGCGAAGTGCGCGCCAGGAATTCGTCTTTGAGGGCGTCCGCCTTGCGTAAGCTTTCGATGGCTTCCAGCTGTGCGGCCTCTTTCTCTTTTTTGATAATGTTGATACGATCCGCCAGGGCGAGCGAGAGTAGCAGAACTTCGGCCGCCGAGCCGATTTGCTGGCTCCAGTTGGTAACGAAATTCGACGGCAAAATTCCGAAGCTTTTTAAGGCGAAGACGAAGATACCGAATATCAGCATTGTCCATGCGATCAGAAAATATCGCGACGGTTTGAAGCCGACCATCAGGCTGCGCAGGCCGGCGGCGTAGATCAAAAGCACGCTTAAAGCGATGGTCGCCGTGGCGATCTTAATGATCAACTCATAGGGCAGCAGCATCGCCAGGGGCATATTCACCGCGTTGATCGTGATAAAGACCAGCAACGCGCGATCGACATAGCGATTGTTGCCGCGCGTATTCAGGAACGAACGCGTGAAAACCAGGCCCCACATGGAACCGAAGGCCATGAACAGGGGCAGGCAGTTGTTCGCCCACCAGATCGAAGCGGGCCACAGGTACTGAAAGCTGAGCCCGTTGAGCGTCGCCTGGTACAGGGTGTAACCGATGATATACAGCGCGTAGTAGAGATAGCTGCGATCCACGACGAAGACGAATAAGAACAAATTGTAGAGCGCCATCACGACCATCACGCCGTAATACAGGCCGATCACCAATTGCTCGGCGTAGACCGTATCCAGAAAATCGTCGGGTTGCCAGAGGCTGAGATATACATTGACGGCGCTCGAAGTCTGAATACGGGCGTAGTATTCGCCGCGCCCCGGTGCTACTTCCAGGGGAAAGACGATATTTCGATGCTGCACGTCCCGCTGCGCAAAGGGGCGCAGGTCGCCGCGCTTGAGCAGGCGATAGCCCGGAAGATCGGTCGGCTCGGCCGCCGCGGACCCGGTCGGAATATACATATCGATCTCGTCGATGAGCGGATAGGCCAGCTCAAGATACCAGGGTTGCGGCAGATCCGAGGGGTTCTCGAGCGAGAAACGGACCCAGTAGGTCCCGGAGCTGAAGCCGAAGGCCGGCAATTCCGCCGGGCCGGGCCGCCATACCGGCGAACCCGGAGATGCCGCCGCATCATCCAGGCCGCGGCCGAGATTCCGAATATCCACCAACCCCAGCGATCCAGTGGAATCGACGAGGTACTCCGTATGCAGCCCGATCGGATAGTCTCGCAGATTTTCCGACAGCCGGATCGGTCCGGGATGCGCTCCGGGCCCGGTTTGCGCCGCCAGCCCCCCTGAAACGGGCAGGAATATGACCGCCAGAAGGGGAATCAGGGCGCTCGCCAATCGGATCATATGCGGCCGAAGCTGCCGGCCCCGCCCGAAACTGGCCACGAATTTCCCGCCTGGCTTCATACAGCCGTGAATATTTTTTTGGAAAATGGCTTTTGTTTAGCAAGGCGTTCTATGCGCTGGACAACATGGCTGCCATGAGAGAACCCTCAACATCTCTGATGCGGAAGCTCCGCCGAGTGTGCGTGATACTGGCGCTGCTCGTCCTGCCTCTCGTATTCGCCACCTGTACCAAAGATCAGGATCTGGCCGACGAAGAGCTTTCGATCTTTCTGCTTTCCTGCCCGACGGGCCCCTTCGTTTGTTTCGATAACTGCTTTACCTCGAACGATACGGACGGCAACGGGATCATCCAGGGCTCCGAAGAGTTCGGCATTAATATTTGCAACCAGCAGTGCAACCAGCAGTGCAGTCTGGCCTTTCTGTTCTTCTACCTGGTCGACGAATAGGCGCCGGGCTCGTCCGCCCGCTTTCCATTTCGCTTTCGGCGGCTCCGATTCGCCTGGCACACCCTGCGCGCCTTTATTCGCCGGCGTTGATCGTTACGTTCAGTTCCGACATTGCTTTCCACAGCGGGTCATAGCGTTCCTCGAAGGCCCCGGGCGACATCTGCATCCACTCGTGAAACTGGGCCTCGCTGCTTTGCAGCCTTTGCAGCAAATCGCGGCGCTCGGCCGGCGAAAACGAACCCGCGCCGGACTGCAAACGGTTGCGTGAGCGGATAAAAAAGAGCTTCACCTGAATATAGGTCTTCTCGCGATCGGGATAGTCGATTCGCACGGCCGCGAAGACCGAATCGGCCCGGAGGATCGCCAGCGATTGGTCCACGTTCCGCCGCGCGAGTTCGACGTTCTGCCGGCTGAGTTCGGTGGACTCCGCATTGCGCCCGATCCAGTTGATCGTAATAAACCCGTGTAGAATCAAAAGCAGCGGCGCCGCGATTTTCAAAATCGGGCGGGCCGTGGATTGCTTTCGCCACGCGGTCCGAAAATGATAAAACAAAAACAGGTTCAGCGGAAACTGAAAGATCGTCAGCAGATCCCAGTCCGCCGGAAAACCGATCAGCGACTCGATCACGAAGGCGATGCCGCCGAGCGCCAGAGTCGCGAGCAACAGAAAGCGATGCACCGCTTCCGGCGCAATCCAGGCCAGGAACGTCTGCAGTCGCCCGGCACGCGGCTGCGCGCCAATCGCTTCCGTCTGAGCTTCGGCCCTTCCGGATTCGGCCGCAGCCGCAACGCCGGCGGAGCGTAAATCAGAGCTGCCCGAAGCGAAAGCCGCCAGCAGAAGCAGAGCGCCCGGCGATGCGATAAACAGCAGGTTCAGCATATCGCGCAGGTGAGCGGGCTGGAACAATTCCCCCGGGCGATGGACTGGAGGACTGGAGACGTGCGAATCAAAAAACGCCAGCGGTGGTTCGGCGAAGAGGATGAACCACGCCCAGGTGCCGCCGAGCACCGGCAGCGCCACGGCCGCGGCGATCAAACCCGGTCGGATCATCCCGCGCAGGCGTCTGCCCGCGAGTTCGTAGACCAGATAGACCAGGGCCGGCAAAATCACCGTCGTAATCGAATGGTGCAGGACTGCCAGCGCCGCGAAACCCGCGCACACCGCCGCGGCGATTTCCGGACGGGCCAGGGCGGTTTGCGGTTTCTCGCCGGGCGGCGGGGCGTCCACATCGCGGGCAGCCTGGTTCGAATGCCCGGCATCGGCATCGCCCACCCGTTCCAGTGCGAAAGCGCCGGCCAGCAGCGCGAGGGCCATCCAGGCGGTCGCGAGCGTATAGTGTTCGACGTAGCCTGCGAAAAGCTGCAGCGCCGGCACGAAGACCAGCAGCGCGAGGCCCAGGCAGATTTCCAGCAGTGATCGGCGAATTAAGAAATAGAAGATCGCCGGTCCGTACAGGGCGAAGGCGCCGATGCTCAGAAGGGCGTACGCGTCTTCGACGTGCCAGCCGAAGTTCGTCGCGGTATACAGATACAGTTTGCAATGCCAGTAGAGTTCCAGCAGTTCGTCGAAGCTATCGAGATAACCAAGCAGATGCGTATAAACCGGGACCTGCTCTAAAATCAGGAGGCTGTCTCCCAGGCCGTCCGGCGGCGCGAGAAAGAGGCGCTGGCGAAATTCAAAGAGCAGGAGCAGGGCGCTGCTGACCATCAGCCCCATCAAAAGCAGACTCGACCAGGGGCCGAAGCCGAGCCGCCGCTCGGCCAGTCCGTGGGGGAGCGGCGCCTGCGCCTGGGAATTCGCTCGCGTGCGCAGCAGCAGCGCGGCGGCCAGCAAACCGAGCAGCCAGTAGAACCAGAATGCGCCGGCGGTCGGGCGCAGGGCCCAGAGGTGCGTATAGCCGGCCTCGCTCAAATGCGCGAACAGCGCCAGGCAGCCAATCAGCAAATAGAAACCAGGAATCAGGAGGAGCCGGAGCAATCAAAAGCCTCCGGCAAATTTCGAGCGCGGAACCGTCAGCATCAGCCGGGCAGGAAATCCGGATCGACTTCGGGCGGCGAATTGGTCTGGAGAAATCTCGTGCGGTGTTCGTTCCATTCCTTTTCGTAGTCCATCATGATTTCGCGGGCGGGCCACTGCTCCAGGAGCTCGCGCATGGCCGCGTTTTGCCGGGCGAGCTCCGCAATCGTAGCCTTCTTGATTCTGCCGGCCATCCCCTCCATTGGGGCCCGCCCTGGGTCGCTGTCCACTACGATTTTGGCGCTTCACTGTGTCTTCTATTGTAGGAACTCCTGCGTGTAGGAGTTCCTACGCTTGCCGGACAGCTCAGGACGCGCGCTCTTTCGGCCGCAGGAGTTCCTACGGCGCGGCGGGCCCTGCCGGATCCCGCAACCGCCAGCGCGTGAAGTACGGAGTGCGCCCTTCGCCCTCGCCGGTGATTTGCTCGAAGCGGGTCGGCGGCACGTCTTCAGGCCTCTGGCGCAGATAGCCAGGGCCCTCAAAGATCGCCTCGAAATTCGGCGCACGACGAAAATAGCGGATCATCCGGCGCGCGTAGGGCCCATAGTCCGTCGCCAGATGAATCTGACCGCCGGGCCGCAACAGCCCCGTCATTCGCTCCGGGAAATCCGGCTGGACCAGGCGATGTTTCCAGTGGCGCCGTTTGGGCCAGGGATCGGGAAAATTGACAATGATCCAGTCGAAGCTGGCCGGCGGTAGAATCGTCTCCAAAAACCAGGCGAAATTCACCGGAATCAGCCGCAGATGCGCGCCTTCGCGTTTGCGCACGTGCTTCAGTGTCCGGCGAATCCGATCGCTCTTGATTTCGAAAGCGACGTAATCATCCCCGGGGTGCTGCTTGAGCCAGGCGACCAAAAATTCACCCCAACCGGATCCGAGCTCCAGAATACGTCGTCGTTGCGGGTGGGCGGCCGCGAGGCCTTCGCCGGCCTGGCCGTCACGGGCATTCGCCAGGAGCGAGCTTTCGCCCGCATCAGGCCGAAACAGGCTCGATGCGGGAATCGGGAGATCCGCGGCGGCAGGTACAATGACTTCGGGTTGATCGTGGATCGGGCGATGGCGGGTTGCAATGTGAAATAGGCGGGCTGGAAGGGCTTCAGACATAAAAAATATGCGTTCAATCGAACCAAAACTGTTTTTTTTGCAATTTATTACGAGTGTGTTTGTAGAATAGTTAAAAGCGTCGATAAATAATATCTAAGGACGACGGCCCGGAAAATTATGGTCGTCGGATTGATCGGGATCCGGTCCGGATTGTCGAATGCTCGGTACGGGAAAGATGCAGTGCAAATAAAATTATGGGGCGTACGGGGGTCGATTCCCACACCGCTGAGTTCCGGTGAGTATCGCGAGCGGCTGAAGGTCGCCTTAAGCCACGCGCGAGAGCGCTGGCAGAGTGAGCCGGATCTGTCAGCCGAGGGAGTGCTTGCAGAGCTGTCTCCGGAGGTCCTGAATCTGGTCGGCGGCGAAACCACGTGCGTCGAGGTTCGCAGCGGCGAACACCAACTGGTTATCGATCTGGGTACGGGCGCCCGCCGTCTCGGTTACGACATGCTGTCGCGCGGTGTAAAAGGCGACATCCACGTGCTGGTGACCCACACTCACTGGGATCATATTCAGGGCTGGCCGTTTTTCGTCCCGGGATATATTCCCGACAATACCGTTCATTTTTATTCCTGCATTCAAAACTGCCACCAGCGCTTCCAGCGCCAGCAGCACTTCGATCACTTTCCCGTGGAATTCGACGCCATGATGTCGAAGAAGGAATTCCACACCTTTCCGGCCGGCGGTAATTTCGCGGTCGGGCCTTTTCAGGTCAGCACTCTGGAGCTCGCGCATCCCGGCGGCTCGGTCGCCTATCGCATCGAAGCCAACGGCAAGAAATTCATCTTCGCCACGGACACCGAGTTCTCCGGAGACGATCTGGACGAACAAATCGCGCGCTATAGCTCATTCTTCGAGGGAGCCGATCTGCTGGTCATGGACGCGCAGTACACCCTTGACGAAGCGAAACAGAAGATCGGCTGGGGGCACACGGCCATGGTGATTTCCGTGGACTGCGCTTTAAAATGGAAAGTCAAACGGCTGGTATTGACCCACCATGAGCCGGCCCATCAGGACGAAAAGATTCATACGCTCTTCGCGGAAGCTTCGAAACATCTCGAACAGAACGCGAACGGCCACCGTCCTGAGATTTTCATCGCCTGCGAAAACGACGTTTTCGATCTCTAAGCGGCTCCGCAATCAAGCAAAGCGCGGGCGTCAGTCGCCGCGTCGGCGTCAGGCGCTGGGTTTGCCCCGCAGGCCCCAGGTGACGTTCAAATTCAAATAGTAGTTTCCCACGGTCGCGAGCACGATGCCGATTGCGTTATTCGCGTACGATCGCAGATTTTCCGCCAGAAACCCGGCCAGAAAGCCGTTGGTCTGCAGCAGCTGAAAGACAGACCACTGAATTACGATGCCGACCATGCTGATGATTTGAAACATCACCAGCCCTTTGAACAGCGCCGCGCCTTTGTGACGGCTCTCGTAAAAAGTGATGTAGTTGTTCAGAAAATAATTCGTGATGATGCTGAGCTGGATTCCGAAGGGCACGGACAGATACAGCGGGTCCAGAGCGGGCAGGCCGGAGTTAAAACGCGGCAGCCCGATGAATTCGCCCAGTGCGAAGCCCATCAGATTCACGATTACGCCGGTGGAGCCGACGAAAGCGTACATCATAAAGGTCGAGGTGACGTACTTGCCGAAGCGCATATCATAGAGCGCGATGATATAATTGCGAATTACCGAGCCGGACAGTTTTGTTTCGCCGTGCTCGCGCAGGCGGAATGTATAGCCGACCTCTTTGAGTTTGATGCCGGGGTTGCGGCCGATGAATTCCAGCAAGATCTTAAAGCCCAGCGGATTAATACGATCCGCGCATTCCACGAAGATTTCGCGGCGAACGACGAAAAAACCACTCATTGGATCTTTTACGTTTACCGGTAAAAGCACCCGGGCCATCGCCGCGGCCACCCAGCTCATGAAGCGCCGGCCTTTCGAGAAATCGCCGTAACTGCCGCCCGACACGCCGCGGCTGCCGATCGCGAGCTCGTACTTCGCATCCGGCGCAAGCACGGTTTGAATCATTTCCGGCAGAGCCGCTTCGTCATGCTGGAGGTCCGAGTCCATTACGGCGAGACAGCGGCCTTTCGCCGCGGACATACCCGCCACAACCGCGCTCGAAAGCCCGCGCTCGTTCAGGCGACGGATAACCCGCAGGTTCGCGCTGTTTAATGATATCTTTTCGGCGACCTGCCAGGTCAGGTCAGGGCTGTTGTCGTCGACGACGATGATTTCATGCGGGATGTCGGCGAGGGTGCGTTCCAGACGCTCCAGGAGAATGGGAATATTCTCCGCTTCGTTGTATGTGGGGATGATAACGGAAACTTGCGGCTGGCTCATGTTGACCCGATGGCGGCGACGACGACTGAAAGCGACCCGCGTCTGATCGTTTGCTTCAGAGCGGGCGGCCGTTCGCTATTTCGCGAGGGTCCGGTCAGGCGGTGTTTAATCGTTGTTTAAACACCGCACTTCCCCTTGAAAGAGAGAGACGCCGTCCGTTCCGACCATATCAAATTCCAGATCCGCCAGGACAACACTGTTTTGCTCGGAGTTGAGGCGAAATCCTTCATCCCAGCGAATGGTGCCGGTGCGGGCCTGGAACGCGAGAACCGGCACGACGCTGGTAAAGATAAAGGTGCTGGAGCCGCCGCAGCTGACGCCGTCGATCGTCTCGCAGGTGGGGTTGCCGTCGGAACCGTTACAGTTCGTAAAGTCGGTCGTGAAACAGGTCTGGACCGAAGACGTTGTCGGGGTCAGGCGAAACGATTCTTCGGTCGTGGAGTACGTATATTTCAGGAACAGGGATTCGCCGTTCTGAAACTGATAAAAGCTGTTGATGCTGAACTCGGTCTGGTCTTCAGAACTGGAGCTGCTGCTGGAACTGGTGCCGGAGCTGGTGTCCGAACTCGACGTATCGGTCGAACCGGCGCTGACTGTGCCGCAACTGGTGGTCAGCGTATTGTCGATCGGACCGGTGAACCGAAACAGGCCGCCGAATTCGGTCGCCAGCGGACCGATCAGGCTCGCGTCCATATTTTCGCTGTCGTCCGTACAGCTGAACATCAGGCCGGCCGTCAGCGCGATAGCGATGATCAGCGCCCTTCGCCCGCGGGGTCGGCGCGGCATTCCCGTCGTGTTGCTTCCTGGCTTTCGCATACGTTCCTCTAATATCGGAGTTTCGAAGACCGTAAATTGAATGGCAACCCAAATATTTTTCGCCGGGTTTCGGCTGCGCTTTATGTCCCCTGCGGTGCTTCGTCCCGGCGCGAAGCCGCGGGGCGCTATACCGACGATATATCTGCGAGCAGGGCGTTACATAATGTGCGGCGTGCGAATCAGGTCCAGAAATTCGCTACGGGTGCTTTCGTTTGAACGAAATGAACCGAGCATGCTGCTGGTGAATACTTCCGAGTTTTGCTTTTCGACGCCGCGCATCATCATGCACATATGCTTGCACTTGATGACGACGCCCACGCCCTGGGGTTCCAGCACGTCGTTCAGGGCTTCGCCGATCTGTACAGTCAGGCGCTCCTGAACCTGCAGGCGTCGCGCGAACATATCGGCGATGCGCGCCAGCTTCGAGAGCCCGATGATTTTCTCATTGGGAATATAACCGATGTGCGCGCGCCCGTAAAAAGGCAGCATATGATGCTCGCACAGACTGAAGACCTCGATATCTCGCGCGATAACCATGCCGTCGTTCGCGTCCGAAAACACGGCGTTGTTCACGATATCGTCCAGCTTCATGCGATAGCCGCTGGTCAAAAAATCATACGCGCCCGCGACCCGATCCGGGGTCTTCAGCAGGCCTTCGCGCTCCGGATCTTCGCCGATGGCTTCGAGAACCGACTTCATATTGTCAGCGACCTGATGGTGATTAATCTTGCTTTTGGGCAGGTATTTGTCGATATCGCTCATACGTTACTTTAGAAGAAAACAAGCCGGGCGGCGCGCGTCAAGCACTCGCCTCACGGCTCTATTTGCGCGCCTGGTTCTGGCGGGGGCTCGCCTCCTGTCGCAATCGCATGAGCTCCATTTCGAAAGGCGAAAAGGGCTGTTTGCGCAAATAGAGCCGGTTTAATAGATCGATATAAACCAGACCGCCTGAATACTGCACGAAGCCACGTGCGACAAGCGGGAGGGCGGCTTTTTTGTTCCGAATCGGATCCCAGTACGACATGTGGTCTTTGTGCAGGATCAGAAACTCCCGACGGTCTCGCACGAACGACAGGTGCTGAGTGACCCGCGCAGAAAATCCGCGATTGAATTTGGGCTGGTCCGCGAAGCGCAGGCCGTGCAGCCGGCGTTTGCCCGCGCCGCCGGCGTACACGAAAGCCTGCGCGGTATCCAGTCCGTACGGATCGTCGCGAGTACGTGCAGGCGCGTCGCTGATATCGCCGGATTCGTTTTCGCCGTTCTCGGCTGCTTCATTCGCCGCTAGATTTCCGGAAATGGTATCGCCCTCGAAAACTGAGTACAGTCGCGGCCGCGCGATCATGTCTTTGCCTGACGGCTTCAGTCGGGTCAGACTGGAACCGGAGCCGGAGTAGTGATATAATTTGTAGGCTCCCGCGCTGCCGTGAAAGATCAAGAGCCCGCGCTCGTTGACCTGATTGAGAAAGAATTGATTTGTGATCTTTTTGTATTTGGGCGGAAATTGTTTCGACGGGAGATCTTCGGGGAGATCCTCGGGCAGATCTTCCGGCAGACCCGCAGCCGCCGCCTGGTCTCCGGCGCTTTCGGCGGTCGGATCCAGATCGATGACGCGGACGCCGCCTTTCTCCGCGTAATAATAAAATCGGCCGTCGTCACTGACCACCGGTGCTTCGTAGCAGGAGCCGTCCGGCAAATCATCGCGCTCAAGGATTCGTTCGCGCCGGAGGGATACGACGAACGGCCGGCAGCCGTTTTCCAGCTCGACCAGGACAACGGCGAATTGTCCGCCGTAGGACAGCGTAAAGTCCCGGGGCGTGGCGTCGTCGAAATCCACGGAACCGCTGGCGTCCGCGCGATGAAAATGAAACTCGTCGGCCTGGGTCCAGGCGGCGACGCTCCCGTCCAGACTGCGCTTTAGAATGCGGGGCGTGGAGTCTTCGTTCAGGGGAGTGGAAAGCTCGCGATTGTTTTCGATCAGGAGCTCGTTGATTTCGGCGAGCACCGCCTCGTTCTGATTTTCGGCGATCATCTGTGTGAGTCGGGCGCGGGTCTCTTCGGGAGTTTCGCCGCAGCCGCTGATGAGCCCCGCCAGCACAAGCAGTGCGGCCGTGGCGGGAACGAAATTGGCAGGGCGCGACCGTGCCGCGCGTCGAGCTCGCCTGCGCGCCGCCTCGTTTTTCAATCTCTCGAACCAATCCGCCATGCCCCGTCAATCGCAGGAATCGAGACCAGATGAAAAGGAGCTTTTTCATTTTTACTCGCCGGAGGCGCGCGCCGCAGAATTCTGGCCGACAGGCTGTTTTTCAATAGCCTCCGGATACAGGAAGATTGTATGGCAAAAACGAAGAAGAAGGCCGCAAAAAAGGTTTCGAAAAAAGCTTCGAAATCCGCCCCAAAAAGCAGCCCGAAAAAGACGGTGAAGCAGGCGGCCAAAAAAGTCGCCAAAAAGGCCTCTAAAAGGGCCTCCAAAAAGCTTTCAAAGAAAGCCGCGCCGAAGGCGAAGCCCTCCTCCGCGAAAGCGGCGAAGTCGACTGTCGGCTCGCAGAATTCCCGGCCGAAGACCGCGGGCGTTCGGGAACTGGCCGGCGGGCCGGATCTGATTGCCGATATCTTCGCGAATCGTACGCCGGCCGGCGAATTGACGGTCGCCGCGGCCGGCAAGACCGTCGGCGTTTCGGGTTGGGCCTTTCGCTATCGCGATCAGGGCGGCTGCGTCTTCGTCGATATGCGCGATCGCACCGGTCTGATTCAGCTGGTCTTCGATCAGTCCAGCATCCCCGAGAAATTCGCGCAGGCGGAGCGCATTCGCCATGAATACGTGCTGGCGGTCGTGGGCGTCGTGCGCAAACGCACGCCGGAGAATATCAACCCGCGCCTGAAAAGCGGCGAAATCGAAATCCTGGTGAAAGATTTTGAAGTGCTCAACGCCGCCGAAACGCCGCCCTTCGAGCTCGACGAACACCATGACGTGCACGAAGAGCTGCGTCTGAAATACCGTTATATGGACATGCGCCGCGAAGGCCTTTCGCAGGCCCTCTGGATGCGCAGCAAATTGAATCAGAGCATTCGTCGCTACCTGGAAGACGAAGGCTTTCTCGAAGTCGAAACGCCGGTGTTGAATAAATCCACTCCGGAAGGCGCCCGGGATTTTCTGGTTCCGGCGCGCATGACCCCCGGCACTTTTTACGCGCTGCCGCAATCGCCGCAGCTGTTCAAACAGATCCTGATGGTCGGCGGACTTGAGCGTTATTTTCAGATCGTGAAGTGCTTTCGCGACGAAGATCTGCGCGCCGATCGCCAGCCCGAGTTCACCCAGCTCGATATGGAGATCAGTTTTATTACCGAAGACCAGATCGTCGAGTTGATCGAAGCGATGTGGGCCCGGGTGATCAAAGAATGTTTCGACATTGAAATTCAGCTGCCGTTGCCGCAGCTGAGCTACGCCGACGCCATGGAACGCTACGGTGTCGACGCGCCCGACGTACGTTTCGAGATGGAATTGCGCGACGTGGCGGAGATCGCGCAAAAGAGCGAATTCCAGGTCTTTCATTCCGTGCTGAAATCGGGCGGGCGCGTGAAAGCGCTTGCGGTGCCGGGCGGCGCGAGCCTTTCGCGCAAAGATATCGACGACCTCACCGACTGGGCTTCGCGCAGTTTCGGCGCGAAGGGTCTGGCCTTTATCAAACACGAAGCGGAAGGACTCAAGTCGGCGATTACGAAATTCTTCAGCCCGGAGCTGCTCGGCGAGCTGGCCGGGTATCTGGGCACCAAACCCGGCGATATGATCTTCTTCGGCGCGGGACCGGAAAGCATCGTCAACGCGACGCTCGGAAATTTACGGGTGCGACTGGCGAAGCGCTTCGAGATGATTCCCGAAGGCCAGTGGGCCTTCACCTGGGTACGCGATTTCCCGCTCTTCGAACGCGATCACAAGACCGGCGAAATTTATAGCGTGCATCATCCCTTTACGGCGCCCCATGAAGATCAGCTCGACATCGTCATGGATCCGGAACGTTTCGCGAAAGAAGCGACCGGCGTGCTTTCGCGCGCCTACGACCTGGTGTTGAACGGCTCGGAGATCGGCGGCGGATCGATTCGTATTCACAAGCCCGAGGTTCAGCACGCGGTCTTTAAGGCTCTGGGCATCAGCGAAGAAGAGGCCGCCGAGAAATTCGGTTTCTTCGTCAATGCGCTGAAGTACGGCGCGCCGCCGCACGGTGGCATCGCCTTCGGTCTGGACCGCGTAATGATGCTCTTTCTGCAGCGCGATTCCATTCGCGACGTGATCGCTTTTCCGAAGACACAGAAGGGCCATTGCCTGATGTCCGAAACTCCGTCGGAAGTCAGTCCGCTGCAGCTCGCGGAGCTCGCGATTAAATCGGTGCCCGCACCAGGATCGTAATGAGCGGCTCGCGCGCCGTGCGCTTCGGCTTCGCGGCCACGCTGGTCTTCGCTCTATCGATTGCAGGAGTCTGTTTCGCCGGCCTGACACCCGGCCGCGGCGGCGCCCTGTACGCACAGCCCGTCCGGAGCGTAGACCCGGCTCAATCGACTACGGCGCTGCGCTATCAACTGAGCGTGGCGGCCGCTGAATCGAGAGCCGGCGCCGGCGACGCGGCCCAGGACTGCCGGCGCCTGATCAATACCGAAGGCATGAATTCGGCGCAGTCCCCGGCGGCGAATTTGCAGTGGCGCAGGCTGGCTTCGAATACTCTGGATCTGGGTTTTCGCTCCGGGCCGCACTGGCTCCGCCTGCGAATTCCCGCTGATCGCAATCGCAATCGCATAGAAGCGACTGCCGGCGATGATGATCGTTTCGTTGTCTTTCAGCAGCAGATGGTGGCGGAAGTCGTGTACTGCGCGCCCGATCGCCCGCAATTCGCCGGTGCGGTGGTGCCGTTTCCGGAATGGCCTCAGAAGCTGCGTTTTCCGGCGTTTCGCCTGCGCGCTCCGGCCGCGGCCACTGTAGACCGAGAGCGGGACGAGCTTTATTATTTTCGCATTCGCTCCGGGCGCATTCTGAATTTCCCGGTGCGCCTGTTCTTTTCGCTCGAAGACTATTTGAATTTTATCCAGCAGCGTCAGATCGCCCAGTTCAGCCTGCTGGCGGTCGCGGCGCTGGCGACTCTGTTTTATTTCGTATGGTTCGTAGTCAGCGGCCGTTATTTGTACTTATACTTCGCGGCGTTGCTCTCGACGGTGACTCTGAATTTCTTTATCGTATACGGCGACGCGTATATCTATCTGTGGCCCGATTTACCTGCGATTCAGGAATTCGCGGTGCGATTCACGACTGCTCTCGGCGCGTTCTTCGCGGGGCTCTTCAGCCGGCCGCTGTTGCGATCGCCGGAGTTGCCGCGACTGGACGCCGGCATTCGCGTGGTGATCGCTTTCCAGATACTGAGCATGATCTGCGCTTTTATTCCGGTCCTGCGCAGCGTGAATGCTTTGATTATGTTCGCTTCGCCTTTCGCGGCGCTATTTTTGGTACTGCCCGCCGCCTGGATTCAGCTACGACGCGGTCAGTTACCCGCGCGACTGTATCTGCTCGGCTGGCTTTTTGTCCTGGTGGCCTTTTTATTGAATGCTTCGAATTTTCTTGGTTGGACCGAATACAATGTATGGTTTGTAAACGCTCCCGTGCTGGCCGCTCCGCTTGCTCTACTTTGCTTCGCGATCGGTTCGTATCGGCGTGGTCAGGCCGACAGTCGCGCCGCAGCCGAACTGCGTGAACGGTACGCGGAGCTCACGCGCCGTTTACAATCCGGGACGTCGACGGGGGGCGCGTCCCGGACTGTAAGCGCCGCGCCCGGTGGAACCGTGACGCGAGCCGGCGCGCCACAAACGCAACTGCGCGGCGTCGACGTCGCCGCGAAAAAGCGCCTGCTCTTAGAAGCGATGCGCGGCGATCGTCTGTACGAACTCGAAGAACTGCGTCTCGAAAGTCTGGCGGCGCATGTGGGTCTGCGCTCCCATCAACTTTCCGAGTTGCTGAATCAGGAGCTGAATATATCGTTCAGCGAATTCGTTCGTAAATTTCGGGTCGATGCGGCTCGTGCGAAGCTGGCGGATAGCGGAAACACCGACTCGTTGCTGCAGATTGGCCTATCCGTCGGTTTCGGTTCCAAGACGGCTTTTAACCGCGGTTTTGTGGAGCTCACCGGAACGACGCCCGGTCGCTATCGCGAACAAATGCGGGCGTCTGGCTAAGCGGCGTCCGCCGGCTGCAGTCCCGGCCTGAATCGCAGGAATTATTCCTGGAATTCTTGCCGAATTCCGCCGCTTTTTTGATTGCTGAAAACCTGCTGCCTGATCAGGATGCGTGGGTCCCCGCAATTTTCAAATCTGCATTCCCTGCATATGAGTAAAGACAGTCTGACTTCAGTAAACGGCCCGGTCAGTCACGAACGTAAGTTTCAATTTCGAAACAAAGAATTGTTTCGCCAGCTTTGCGGAGTCGCGGATTCGGGCGTAAACGGCCTTGAAGAACTCCTGCAGGTGAAGCTGATTCCGCGCGGGCATTCCTTTTTGATTCATGCTGCCGAACCCGAGCGAGCGCAGTTCGCCGCCCGCTATTTTGCAGTGCTCGAAGAGCGCTACGGGGAAAACGACGTTCCGCTGTCGGAAGATTTTTCGGATTTCGATGTGCGATATCTGTATCGAACCCTCAAAGGCGAGGCTGCCGGCGACGGCGATCATGCGTCCGCCGCGTCTGACGCGAGCGCTTCAGAGAGTCGCTCCTCCGGCGAACGCGAACGCTGGTTGTCGCAGAACAGCGAAACCGTTTTTAAAACCGTTAACGGTAAGCCGATCAAAGCGCGCACGGAACGCCAGGCCGAGTACGTGGCCTCTTTGCTGCAGCACGAAATTACGATCTGTATGGGCCCTGCGGGCACCGGTAAAACTTTTCTGTCGATTGCGGCCGCATGTCGGATGTTTATCAACGGCGACAAAGACCGTCTCGTCCTGACGCGCCCGGCCGTCGAAGCCGGCGAATCCCTGGGTTATCTGCCCGGCGATTTAGTTCAGAAGGTCGATCCTTATCTGCGGCCGCTGTACGACGCGCTGTATGAATGTCTGGGGACGGAGCGGGTGCACGATTTGATCAATACCCGCAAGATCGAAATCGCGCCGCTGGCCTTTATGCGCGGACGGACCCTGAACGATTCGGTGGTGGTGCTCGACGAAGCTCAAAACTGCACGGTGGCGCAATTGAAGATGTTTCTCACCCGGCTCGGCCGCAATTCCTGCATGTGTTTGTCCGGCGACATCACTCAGGTGGATTTGCCCCGCGGCAAATCGGGCCTGCCGCTCGCCATCGAGCTGTTGGAAAATATTCCGGGCATCGGAGTCGTACGCTTCGGCGGCGCGGATATCATTCGTAACCCGTTGATCGAACGTATTACGCGAGCTTTCGAAGATCATACCAATCTGAACGCTGGTGGGCAGGCAGAGTGAGCGAAGAAAAGTCCAGACGCGAACGGCGTTTCGAAGACAGCCCGATCTTCCACGAACGTTCCGAGAATTTCACCGGAAATTTTTTCCAGCGCCTGCAGATGCGCATTTCGAGTTTCCTGACGCGCAGTCGCCCCGCCGACGAAGTCCGGCGCATGCAGCTGATCCTGCTGGGAATCACCGTTTTAATCGTAACCTTCGCATTATCGTATCCGGGCTGGGCGCAGCCCGATCTGGATCTTTCGCCCGACGGCCCCTTTCGCGCCGGCAACACGGCGCTCCAGGACGTGGTCGCGGGAACCGACATCGAATTCGTACTGGAAAAGAGCCTGGAAGAAGCGCGGGTGCGCGCGGCCCGCACGGCGCCTGTGCGCCTGACCCGGGATTTCGGCGTGCTCACAAAAAGCGACGCGGGTTCGGCGCCCGTGCAGGATGAAGACGAAGGCGACGCGAATTTTTCGGTGATGCTTTCGGCGGATCTGGAGCAGATCGCGGAGTGTCGCGGCACTGGAAGAGGTACGGCCGGCCCCAACTGCGTGCGGCGGAACGTGCCCCACTGGCGCAGCCTGACCGACAATGAAATCTATAACCTCACTTCGCTCGACCAGGGGGCGCTGCTTGGTCAAATCGAACGCATTGTCAGTATTCTGTTTTCGCGCTTCGTCTTTTTGGAAGAACGCATCCCGGCGCCGGAGTTTCGCGATTTTTCCGCCGTCAAGGTTCGCAATATCAATTATACCGGCGCGGCCGAACCGGGGGATCCGCCGGCCGAAAACGTCATTGAGCGTCGCCGAATTCGCGACGGCTCCACGTTGCTGGCCTTCGAACGCGAAGCCACGAACCTGATGCCCGAACTCAGCGCGCTGCGCCGCCGGGCGTTAACCAAACTCAGCCAGAGCTATCTGAAAGATTTAAAAGGCAGTCGTTTCGATCTGGAGGATTCGCAGCTCTCCCGCGAACAGGCGCGCAACGAAGTGCCCGTGTCGGAGCACGTTCGAAAGATCAAACGCGGTCAGGCCATCGTTCAGAAAGATCAGATCATTTCCGAAGAGGACTACCAGGCGCTGGAGCTGCACCAGGAGGGCCGCGCCTGGGACCGCTTCTGGCAGATCGTCGCGATCCTCGCCCAGCAGGCGATTTTGATGGGCCTGCTGCTGTACTTCGCGATGCGTTTCGCGACCCGCCAGATCAGCGCGGTCAGTTCGAATTTGATCGTCTTTATTACGATCTGGCTGTTCGCGCTTCTGGTTCTGACTCTGGAAAGCGCCTGGACCGCGAATTCGAATCATAACGAAGTCACCCATTTCTTCGGCGCCTGGGTGCCCATCGGTCTTTTCGCGGTGATGTTCGCGATTATCTTCGGCGAGGTCTTCACGCTGCCGCTCGCGCTCTACATGGCCTTTCTCGTATTTATTTCGAGTCGCTACGACGGCGTATCGCTGATGATCTCCGCGACTCTGGGAGTCGTCGGCGCGATACTCGGAGCGCGCATCAAGAAGCGCGTTCAGTTTATTACGACAGCCTTAATGCTTGCCGGGATTAACTTTGTGCTTGTATCGGTTGGCTTTCTGTACGGCAGCCGCCCTGTTCTGGCGGGCGCCGGGGCCGATGTGATTTTTTCCGAGCATTATACCGAGGCGGTTTCAGTGGCGCTACTGTCCGGCGTTCTCACCTTCATCGTCATGATCGTGCTGCCGGTCTACGAGACCCTGTTTAATATTCCCACCCGCTTCCGGCTGGCGGAGCTCGCGGATCCTTCGCATCCGCTGCTGAAAGAGATGTTCAAACTCGCGCCCTCCACCTGGACGCATACTCTGATGGTCGCGGCGCTGGTCGAAAAGGCCTGTGAACGGCTGGGTTTGAACGTGGCGCTGGCCCGCACGGGCATCTATTTTCACGACATCGGCAAAATGCGAAACGCCGGCTTCTTTATCGAAAATCAGCATCTGATCCCGAAGCCCGAGAACGTGGACCGCGACAAACCCCAGCAGGCCGCCCGGGTGATCATCGATCATGTGCTGGACGGCATTAAGATGGCGGAGGCCTACCGATTGCCCCGGGAGGTGATCGCTTTCATTCCCGAGCATCACGGCACCTCGACGATGGCTTTCTTCTATCATAAGGCGCTCGAAAAGATGAAGCGCAAGGTCCGCCGCGAAGATTTTCGTTACCCCGGCCCGATCCCGCAGTCGAAAGAAACCGGCATCGCCATGATCGCCGATTCGGTCGAAGCCGCCAGTCGCTCGCTGGATGAAGTGACCGAAGAAAGTCTGAGCCATCTGATCCAGAAGATCACGAATATTAAAGTCCAGGAGAATCAGCTCGATGAATCCGGACTGACCATGGGCGATTTAAGTATCGTAAAAGAGGCTTTCGTCGACGTATTGATCTCTTCGTTTCACAGTCGTCCGAAATATCCGAACCAGGCCGAAACGCAAAAGCTCGAGTCGCGCAATCAGTCCGGTTCCAACGGCGCCCGGCGCAACAAGAAGGCCGCGGCGAAAAAGACGGCGAAGGCGGGACGCAGCGGATCTGCGCGACCGGATCGACGTCGCGCCCAAAAAAAGAAAAGCTCCGGTCGCCGCTGAAATCCCGGCGCCTGCTGCGTACGATCGGGCGCTGGCGAGGAATTATCATTCGCCTATCTCCATCGCGCCCGAATTGTCCGTGTCCGCGCTCTGCGTCGCGGGTTCGCAAAAAATCGCGAATTGTCAGGAATGATTTTCGTCGTTTTTCATCGTTTTCACAGAAACCGAACAACCTGAAAAAAAATCACGCCGTCAAAAAGGCATACAGGAGCTCAAATGAGTGATCTTATGAAGTCTACAATTCGCAGTCTATTTTCTAAAACCATCTCCTCATTGCGTTCGCGCGGCGCGTCGATTCCATTGCTTGCCGCCGTGGTTCTGGCGGGATCGGGCGCGGGCGTCATGCTCAGTTCGGATCCAGATCAACAGCACCCGCTGGATCGTGTGTATCGTTCGGAATTGTCCGGCGATGCGGCGGATAATATGAAGGCGGCCGACCCGCATACGGTCCTGCGCCGCATGTCGCTGCATATTCGGGGAGTCATTCCGGATCTGGGCGAAAACCGCGCGTATGAACGGGCGCCGGCCGAGACCCGCGCGCGCAGCTTCGCCGTGCGATTCTTGCGTGATCCCGATTACGCGCACTACTGGGGTACGATCTTCGGTGATGCTTTGCGCGAGCGCACGCAATTCAACCGGACCAAAACCGGAAGCTATTTCGCCTATCTCAGCGGCTCGCTGCACGCGAATAAACCCTACGACGTGATGGTGCGCGAACTCCTGACCGCCCGCGGGGACACCGTTAAAAACCCCGCCGCCAATTTCTATATTCGCGACGACGGCGACCCGCTGCAGGTGGCCGAATACGTGGGCCGCGTCTTTTACGGCGCCCGCCTGAATTGCGCCCGCTGCCACGATCATCCCTTTCGCCGCGATTTCACCCGTCGCGACTATTACGGCTTCGCCGCTTTCTTCAGTCAGGCCTGGGTGCGTCGGAATCAAAAGGGCGATTTTCTGCCCAAAGAACGCATGGAACACTTTCCGACTGCGGATCGCAAAGAGTATGAAGAAAAACGCCGCGACTGGTATCGCAACGTCTGGAATAAGATGAGCGACAAGCAGCGCAAAGCCTGGCGCGCGAAAAATAAGCTGGAGTACGCCGAAGTCGTAGTCGAACCGGGCCTGCAGCTTCGATTTCCGCACACCGACTACGCCCCCGGCGGAGATCTCGTAAAACTGAAATATCCCGACGGCACGCGGGCCATCGTCGACAAAGGCGAGGACCGCCGCGAAGTATTCGCGACCTGGTTGACCGCGAAAGACAACGACCGCTTTCGTAAAGTGCTGATCAACCGGGTATGGACGCGTTTGATGGGCTGGAGCTTTTTTACGCCGCTCGACGACTGGCAGCCGGATACGAAAATCAAACACGAAGCGATCCTGAATCATCTCGACCAGGTCTTTCTCGAAAAGAAATACCGCATCAAAGATCTGATTCTATATATTGTAACTTCCGACGCCTACGCCCGCAGCGCGCCGGGAACCGGTGTGGCCGAAAAAGAACGCGCTTCGATCGCCTTCTATCAGCCGCGCCGCATGGACGCGTCGCAGCTCTTCAATTCTCTTTTACGCGGCACGCAAACACAGCAGACCGCGCAGATCTGGGAGCGGGCTCATAAGATCGAAATCGAAGCGGATCAGGCGAAACGCGCCGAAGATCTACGTCGCGACGTGGACCTGCGCGGCATGGGCGCTCTGAAAGGGCCGAGCGGCGATCGCAAGAAACGCAACTTCTCGAACGCCTGCGAAATTCCCCGGCCGGCCCACGAACGCACCATTCTCGCGATCTTCGGCGAAGGCAATCGTAACGACGTGGACGATTCCAGCACGACGCCGACTATCGATCAGGTGCTGGTGCTATTAAACGGCCGCATGACCGGCGATATCATTCGCCGCTATGGCGACAAGAATTCCTGGATTCGCAAAGACTACGGCGAACACAAAGACATCGCTCGCACCCTGGATACGGTCTATCGCAGCCTGCTCAGTCGGCCCATAAGTCCGGCGGAACGCGAGCGACTGATGCCGATGGCGAAGAGTAAATTCAAGCGCGATCGGGATTTTAATCAGAGTCTCGTCCAGGACCTGGTATGGGCGGTCGTGATGAGTCAGGAGTTTATCCACGTATATTGAGCCTGTAAGACTCATTCATATACCGAGGAGTAATTTTATGAATCGTAAACTTAAAAATGAGATCAGAGAAATCGAAGAAAACGAAAAAATCGGCGCAGGCAGCGCGATGAATCAAGGCGGCGAGCCGCTGGATCGTTCGCCGCAAAATTTGAACCGTAAAGATTTTCTGCGGGCGTCCGGTCTGCTCTCCCTGACCGGTCTCGGCCTCTTCGCCGGCTCCGGCGGCCTGACTCCGACGAAAGTCTTCGCGCAAAATTCTAAATCGAAGCAGCGTCCGGAAGACATCGCCCTCGACTCGCCGGTGAAAAGCGTGATCTTTATTAACCTGGCGGGCGGCGCGAGTCACGTCGACAGCTTCGACCCGAAGCCGGGCAATGGTCCCTTTAAGTCGATCAACTCAAGTATTCGCGGAGTAAAAGTTACGGATCGTCTGTCGAAAACCGCGGGTGCGCTCAAACACGTGAGCCTGATTCGTTCGGTCTATTCCGAGGAGGGCGACCATAGTCGCGCCCAATATCTGCTGCACAGCGGCCATCGCATGATGGCCGGCTTTCGCAGCCAACCGTCCGTGGGCAGCGTCATCGCCTACGCGAAGCAGAAGTCCGGCCCGTACTTCCCCGAGCATATAACGATCGGCGGTCGCGGAGGCCTCGCCGGGGACGCCGGTTTTCTGGGCGTGCGTTTCGACAGCTATCACATCGGTAACGTGGATCGGCCGCTTTCGAATCTCACACCGCGCGATCGCCGGCTGACCGAAGATCGCTTCTATCGCCGCGAGCAGATTCTCGACGCGATCAACGCGAATTTCGCGGGGCGCGTGAGTTCCGAAGAAACCGCCGTCTGGTCGGAAATGCACGAGTCGGCGCTTGCGTTTATGAATTCGGAGAAACTCGCGGTCTTCGATCTGGCGAAGGAAAACGCGACGACCCGCCGGCGCTTCGGCGATTCGCGCATGGGCAAGGCGCTCTTGATGGCGAAGCGCCTGGCGGCCGCGGAAGTTCCGTTTATCGAGATTACGATGGGCGGCTGGGATACGCATAATAATAACCGCGAACGGGTCAGCAAACTTCTGGGCGAACTCGATTCCCCGGTGGCGGCTTTAATCAACGAATTGAAATCGAGCGGGCTGTTTGATCAAACGCTCTTCGTGCTGGGTTCCGAATTCGGACGCACGCCGGTCATCGCCGGCAACGGCGACGGGCGCGATCATCATCCGCGGGCCTGGACCATGCTGATGGGCGGCGGCAAAGTGCCGGCCGGCGCGGTCATCGGCGCGACCGACGACAAAGGCCACAAACCCACGAAGGATCCGGCTCACGTGTCTTCGGTCGTCGCGACGATGTATGCCGCGGCGGGGGTCGATCCGCAGGCGGCGATCTATACTTCGCAGGGCCGGCCGATGCAGCTGATCACGAAGCATCAACCGATCCGCGGCCTGACGCCCTGACGCCGCCTGACGCCGATCCGGCCGTAGTATTCGGGCGACGCTCACCGCCTTCTGCGGGCGGTGAGCACGCGGCGGTGCTGTACAAAATGCTGGCGCCCGGAATTGCGACGGTGAAGCTGGTCTCAGGAGAAACACGGCCATGAACCACCGAAGTCCCTTTCGCAGACCTTATCGAATCCTTCAGGAAAAATCCCTGACGACGCGGAGCATGTCCTCCGGCATGGGAGCGCTGCTCTTCGCTTTCGCCGTTGCGGCGACGATCTCCGGCTGTGCCACCCTGCGCGGCCACGGTTGTATGACCGGAAACTGCAAGAGCGGCGTCGGCGAATTCCGTTATGAAAACGGCGATTTCTATCGCGGAGGCTTTCGCAACGGCAAACCCAACGGCCAGGGCGTTTACGAATTCGCCGATGGCGAACGCTACGAAGGCGAAATGATCGAAGGCGTTCGTAACGGCCAGGGCGAAGGCCGCCTGCCGAACGGTGATGTATACAAAGGCCAGTGGAGCCAGGGGAAAATGCAGGGCCGTGGCGAATATCGTTTCGCGAACGGCGACGTATATATCGGCGAAATGAAAGACGACCTGCCGGACGGTAAAGGCGCCATCGACTATGCGAACGGCAATCGCTATGAAGGCGAATTTCAGGCGGGCGAACTGACCGGAAAAGGCCGCCAGATGCTCGCCAACGGCGCCGTGTACGAAGGCGAGCTGGTCAAAGGCAAGCGCGAAGGGCGGGGTTCCATCGTTTTTTCCAACGGCGAAAAGTACGTCGGCGAATTCAAAAACGATATGCGCAACGGCCAGGGGCGCTATACCAGAGCCGACGGGACCGTGCAGGAGGGCCTGTGGGTGAACGATCAGTATATCACGACGAGCGACTGAAGCGTCATCGCCCGAACGTCGAAATCGTTTCGCCGGCGGAAAGCTGGCCCGCGGGATTTCCCGATCTCGAAACGATTGTCTTTCAGTCCCGGCGCGCGCTTGGCGCTCTGTGCGAAGTCGACGAATTCCCGGAAGCTTTTTGCGCGTTCAGCCTGAATATTGTAATCGAAGACGACGCCGGTATCGCCGCGATCAACGCCGAGCAGCGGGGCAAAAGCGGGCCGACTGACGTGCTCAGCTTTCCCATGTTTGATTTCCCGGCGGGCCCGGGCACCAGGCAAATCGACGGGGAGAGCCTCGCCGCCGTTCTGAACGCCTGGCCGCGAAACGATCCGCAGGCGCCGTACGAATTGGGCGACATCGTCATTTCGCAGGAATGCTGCGCCAGGCAGGCCGCCGAAATCGGCCATAGCGTTATGGACGAATTCCAGCGATTGCTGGTGCACGGGATCCTGCACCTCTTCGGGTACGACCACGAGACGGCTGAGCGCGACGCGGTGCGGATGCGCGAACGCGAAGACCGTCTGCTTGCTGCGCTCGACGATTAAGCCGGCTGCTGCTGTCGCGTGGACTTTTTTGTTTTCGCGGCGGCTTTCGGGAGCGCTCCCGCGTGGCCCGAATCGGAGGCGCCTGTATCGACCGAGTCCTGCGATTCGGCGATAATCAAACGATCTTTGCCCTGATCTTTGGAACGATACAGTGCCTGATCCGCCGCCAGAAAAACGCTGCCCGGGTCGCGACCCAGACGCGGGAAGTCCGCGACGCCGCACGATACCGTAATCGCGCGGTGCGGAAAGCTCGTTTCGCGTACGATCTTCAAAAAGCGCTCAGCGACCCCGGCGGCCGCTTCCGCTGCCGTTTCGGGAAGGACCACGACGAATTCTTCGCCTCCATAGCGACAGGCCTGGTCTTCTTCTCGGAATGTCGCGCTCATCAGCGCTCCGATCGTGCGCATGACTTCGTCGCCGGCCGGGTGCCCGAAGGTGTCGTTGTACGTTTTGAAATTATCGATGTCGAAGATTGCGATCGAAACGGGTTTGCCGTGGCGTTCCGCGCGACGAAATTCCTGGAGCAGACAGCGGTCCAGATAGCGGCGATTGTACAGGCCGGTCAATTCGTCCTGCAGGGAGGTACGCACCACGTCGTCGAAAGTGTGCATCTCAATGATGCGCGGATTGCGCAGCAAGGGGCTGCGCTGGAGAAAATAGTCCAACATGGCCACGCGAAAAGGAATCGCACGGCCGAAAGCGCGGCTCAGGAAATGCGTGTGATCGACGATATCGTCCCAGTAGACCTGCGCTTCGCGATCGGAGATATCGAGATGCACCATCAGGCGAAAGAACTCGGCGTAAAAGCCCGCGCCGGCGGTGGCCCGCACCGCTTCCAGGCGATTCAGAACTTCTCCCGAACCCGCCAGGTCGTCCCGACCGGGCGTTCCGGAATCCGACAGCCCTTCGCTGATCGCCGCGCGAATTCGGTTTTGCAGCGTCTCGCGCGCGCCTTCGTCCGAAACCGGCTTGCGTAAGCTCCGCTGCATTTGTTGCTGGAGCTGGTTGATTTCCGCCGGTGTCAGGTCCTGCGCTTCTTCATAAGCTGTGAGCATGCGGTTGGCTTTCACCAGCTCGCGCTCGGAATACGCGTTTATATTTTCGTAGGCCTGAACCATTTTCTCCAGTCGTGCGATTTCGGTTAATAACTCGTCGCGACTGGCGTTTTCTATTCGTTCCATACTCATGCGGCGGGCAAGACTCCGTCGGGTAAATACAGCGGCCGTCAGGATTTCCGGCTATTAAAAAATTAGCTCCGCCGCCCTTCGCGAAGCTTTTTCGAATACTGTCTTTAGATGAAGAGTATTCAGCGTCAGGTATTGTTAGTTAAGCTTTCAAATATCGATGCCCAGTTCCTTTATCTGATAGAGCAGACGGGTGCGCTTCATTTTGAGCAGGGCCGCGGCTCGCGTGCGATTCCCCTGGCTGCGCGCGAGCGTGTGCTGAATCAGTCGCGTCGCGTAGTCGCGCATCAAATGATCGAAGCCCGTGCCGGGAGCGGGAGCGCCGGTCAGTTGCGGATCTGGAGCGCCGCCCGCGTACGCGCGGTCTCGAAACGTTTTGAAGGCATCGCCCGGGCCGCTTGCGTACCCGGAATCGAAAGTCGCGTCCTCAAGGGGCGCGGCGTCCCGGTCCGGCTGCCCGCGCGAGTTCGAATCCGGCGAACGCTTCGAACGCCGGCCGGCTTCGAGTTCACGGGGTAAATCCGTCGCCGTGATCGCCGAATCCGACGCGCTGGAACTCAGCTCCGTAAGAATTCGCACGAGAGTGTTTTCTAATTCGCGAATATTCCCCGGCCACGAGTACCGGGTGAGCTTTTGAAGGGCCGCCGCTTCGATGTCGCGGCCCGGCTGGTTTAACATGCGTGCGTACTTCGTCAGTAGATATTCCACCATACCGGGTATATCCATCGCGCGCTCGCGCAGCGCGGGAATTTTCAGTTCATGCACGCCGATTCGGTAATAGAGATCTTCGCGAAACGAACCGTCTTCGATCATGGCTCGCAGGTCGCGGTGGGTGGCGAAGATCAGCCGACAGTCGACCCGCTCCGGGCTGCGAGCGCCGACCGGTAAATAGGAACGCTCCTGGATCAAGCGGAGAATTCGGGGCTGAACGTCGAGCGGCATCTCACCGATCTCATCGAAAAACAAAACGCCGCGTCCGGCCTGCGCTACCAGTCCGGCGCGATCGCGGGCGGCGCCGGTGAAGGCTCCCCGGCGATGCCCGAAGATTTCGCTTTCCCACAGGGTCGCCGGAATCGCCGCGCAGTTGACCGCCACGAAGGGAGCGTTCTCTGTAGGCCCGGTCTGGTGTAAGAGTCGCGCGATCAATTCTTTACCGGTGCCGGTCTCACCCTGGATCAACACCGGTAAAGTGGATGCGGCGGTCCGGCGCGTGCGAGCCACGACCTGCGCCATCGGCGAGCTTTCGTGATAGAGTAAGGCGCGGTCCTCACTCAGCGCGACTTCCTGGAGGGCGTCTGTCTGTGCGGGGAATTCAGGCAGCGGATTGGCGATCGCCCGCGCTCGCAGGCTGGAAAGCACGGAATGGTTGTGGAGCGCCAGAGCGTGGCCGGGTCGGGCGCGATCGAGCAGCGTACGTTCGGCGCCGAAATAGGGGCGGGCGTTTTGTTTGCGGCCAAGAAATACGAAGCCAAGAATACGCCGGGCGTACACTAACGGAAAGCAGAGTTCGTAGCCGTCGTCGCGCATCGCGGCAAAACCCCGCGAAAGAGCGGCCGACGCCCGTGGATAAGCGCGGCCGCTCTCCGGCGAAAGCTCCGGCAGCGGCAGGCCCGCTTCGAGCGGGTGCACGCGATCGAGGCGAGCGAGCATTTCCGGCGAGAGTCGTCGGCCGGCCCAGCGCGCGAAGGGCGCGCGTGCTTGCGGACCGCCGACCGGCGGCGCGCCCAGATAGCGCGATTGGTCTTCGCGGTTTTCATCGACCGTGAAGACCACCGCTCGTTCGCAGCGCAACGCGCGATACAGATTCTGCAGCATGACTTCGAGCAGCACTTCCCGGCTTTCGCGGTTGTCGCCCAGGTCCTGAATCTGGCCGACGAATTCCTGCAGGATGCGTTCGCGCGCGTAGGCGTCGCGAAAGAAGAGGGTTTGCGCCGTTACGTTCAGGAAACGCAGATGGATAAAAGCCAGACCCGTCACGCAGGCCAGATTCGCCAGAAAGGTCGCGTGCAATATAAAGAGCGGCGGCGTCTGACCCGCGACCATGGCGATGCAGGCGTAAAGCGCGAGGGCGACGCCGAGAATCAGGGCCAGATAGACCAGAATGCGCAGCAGCACGCGGCGCATATTCATGAGCGGGTTGACCGTCGCCGTAAAAGCGTACAGCAATACCGGCAGTGCGATGAGCGGTGGCCCGATTGTCGCCGCGGTATCCAGCAGCGTCGGACCTGAGGTTTCGCTGGATGCGTTGGATCCGCTGACCGCGCCCGGCCCGCCGGGCCCGGCATCCGAAAAGAGCAGCCCTCCGATTGCGAAGCCCAGGCCGATGGTCGCGCTGACCACCAAAGTCCGCCGATAGTCGGAACGCACGGACCGCTGGCGATAATCCCGGGCCGGCAGACGTCGATCGAACCACAGACCGGCCAGCGCGAACAGGGCCGCGGGTGCAAAGTACAGCGCACGATTCAGCTCCGCCGGAGTCGCGAGCCACCAGCAGGTCGTCGCGACCAGCAACAGAAATGCGGCCGGCCGAATGAGATAATTGGTTCTCGCGCGTCGCCAGGCCAGACCGGCCAGGACCACCGCCAGCAGCAGGCTCGTGCCGCGAACGAGAAAGAAAGAGAGGAGCGAATCGTCGATCATGACCAATTAGCCTGGCCGGTCTCGATCAGACCGCAAGCATTTCGCCAGAAAGCCATGTCAAAAAATTGACATAGCCGGACGGCGGCGTCAATATTTTGACAATTGACGAAGGCGTTTCCAGGACTGCGGGTGCCGGTCCGTGATACCTGGTTCGGTGGCCATTCTCTTCAATAATAGCTGCTGGATGACCGCTGCCGCACCAGCCCCAGGGGGCGCGATGGGGCCTTCCGGCTGGCACCGGATTTGCAATGGCCTTCTGCATGGAAAACGTGAATATCTGGGCGCTCCTGACGCCCATCGCATTGGGACTCCTGATCTTCGAACTGATCTACAGTCTCGTCGCCCGCCGCGGGGTGTACAGCTTTCAGGAGACGATCGCCAATATGGGCACGGCGATCGGCAATCAGACCATGAACCTGCTGGTCGCCGCCCTGATCTACCAGAGCTTCGGCTGGCTGCATGCGAATTTCGCCCTGTTCGATATTCCGAATGCCTGGTGGTCGGCGATTGTTCTGTTTTTGCTGATCGACTTTCTGTTCTACTGGTTTCACCGGGCGGGACACCGGGTGAATCTACTCTGGGCCGCGCATATGCCGCATCACTCGGCCGAAGAAATGAATCTGGCGGTGGGGCTGCGGGCGAGCATTACGCAGCGGCTGTTTTCGTTTTCGTTTTTTCTGCCGCTGCCCTTTCTGGGATTCGACCCGCACTTCATGTATATGACCATTGGCGTCCATTTAATCATGGGCTACTGGCACCACACGGAGGTGATTCGGACGCTGGGCTGGTTCGAAAAATGGTTCAATACGCCTTCGCACCATCGCGTGCACCACGGCACGAACGCCCAGTATCTCGACAAAAACTACGCCGAGTTTTTGATCCTGTGGGACAAGCTCTTCGGAACCTTCGAGCCGGAAGACGAGCCGGTCTGTTACGGCGTACTGGATCCGACCCGTTCCTGGAATCCGCTGTATATTAATTTTCAGCACTGGATCAAGCTGGTGCGTTTGACCCGCGCGACGCCGTACTGGAGCGAAAAGATCAAGCTGTGGTTTATGCCGCCGGCCTATGTGCCGCGCGGACTGGCGCAATCGGATACCGCCGAGGCGGCGGGCATGACCCGCGAAGAGCAGATCCGTTATCGGTCCGAAATGTTTCCGGGCGCGAAAGCCTATCTGATCGTGCATATGATCGCCGGGCTGGGCTTCATGGTCTTCGTAATCGATGGTAAATCCCCCTTAAGCGGTCTCGAGAAATTCGGCTTCAGCCTGCTGATCTGGGCCATGGTCGTCGCCTGGAGCGGGATCCTGGAAAGCCGGGCGTGGGCGGCGCCACTTGAAATCGGACGCCTCACGCTGATGGTCGCCGCCCTGTTCTTCGCATTCGAAAAGTACGGCGTGCTCGCGCCGGGGGCTCGCGAATCCGTTTTAATCGCTGTCGCCGCTTTTGCCGTGCTTTCGTCCACGTATGCGTTACGCTATTTTCGCAGGCTGCGCGGCGAGCCATCCGAAGCGAACGCCCGGGCCGCCTACGGTCTGTAGCGGCCTGGCGCGAGCCTTGAGACTAAAACGCGCACAATCCATCGCGCAAAATATATAAAAGAAAACGAATCACTGATTCACTGGAGAGGAACATGCGAAAATTAAAAATTAAAACGATACGCCTGCTGTTGGCGCTGATTACGCTGGCGGTGCTCGGGGGGTGTCATGCGGGGGCCGCCCCCGGGGAAAGCGATGATGCTTCCGGCGTCGCGCTGCTTTCCGCCCTGAGCGCCGGGGTGAATTCAGCCGTAACACAGACCAACGAATTATCCGCCTTGCCCGGATACTGGGTGAAGGCCGAGCGCGTGCGATATTGTAAAAACACCTTCTGTACCCGGGCGACCACAGCGTCGCGATTTCAGGAATGGGAGCAAGAAAACGTGGATCGCGGTAAGCAGCGCGAGACCTACATCGCGGTGGTGAGCGAACCCGCCCGTTCATCGGTCGAAAACGTGGTCTTTCTTTCGGCGGGTCAGCAGACGACCCTCGACGGCAACGGCTACAACAACGTCGTGACCGGCCAGCCCGAAAAGTACAAGAAGAACTGCAAAGGCAAAACGGCCAGTTGCTGGCGGCAAATCGACGGGCGTAGTCTGGCGCGTCACGTAATCAATTCCGGCGAGTTTCCGTTGAATAAGACTCTATTCGTTCTCGTTTTCGACGCGCGTTTCAATTACGAGATATCGAAAAACGAAAAAAACAAAATCGAAAACGCGTACTTTCGCTGGCTGACCAATCGGGTGTACTCGTACAGGCTAAAACGATTCTATCTGGGCGGACAGAGCCGCGGCGGCTGTCTGGCCTTTCGCCTGGGCAAGCGCTTACGGGCGCATTCTGCCTATCGAAACGTACCCATGATCCTGCAGGGCTATGACGCCGTCTGCGACAAAGGCGAGGGGGAACTCGGAACGACGAAAACGAAATACGGCAACCCGTACAATTCGAAGCATCACGGTTTCTATACGAATCTTGCGAGTCAGTTCCCGCACAAAACGAATCTCGGGATTCATATGGTCGTCGGCGGCGGCGCGGTGGTGCCGGTGCTCGGAGTGCATGCATTTGTATATACCCGGGGCGATACCGCTCAGGGCGGCTGGCACGAGCAGCGCTGGGTCAATCTGGATCACTCCGAAATGGGCCGGGATTACAGCAAGAGCCCCTGGACCATCGATCGGGGATTGGATCATATGCAGCGCAGTCTGGCGCGCTTTCCCTGACCGTGACTTGAGTCGCGGCGCGGCCTGCTGCTGCAAAAAATCCCTCGCGAAAAATCCGGGGCTGATTAAATTACAGCAGGCGCCGCGCCGTAATTGATAAGAAGATGTCCGCTTTCCTCAAATATAAGGCTCACCGAATCGCGCTGGCGGCGGTCGTTGGTTTCGTTCTGGCAATCATCGCCCCCGGCATTCTGGCCCAGAACCAGGGCGGGCCGACGATCACGACCGAAGCCGAAGCTGGCGGTGGAAACGCCGCCGGCCAGGGCAATGCCACGAATGCGACCACAGCGGCGCTGCCCGCGACGACTGGCGAACGGGTGGTGGACGACGCCCAATCTCCGGACAGCATTCAATACGGCCGCACCCGGGAATTGGTACGCCAGAGCGGCTTCGGCGATCTTGAGATCGATATGCTGCACGGCCGCATCGCGCGTAACCTGGCCGGCGTGCTTCTGATCCCCGATCTGAAAACCAAGCCGGACGAAACCGATCCCAAATCATACGATGATTTCTGGGAGCTGATCGCAACGGCGGACAATCGTCTGATGGCGAAAGGCACAGACGTTCACGGCGATCCTTTCGTGCGGCTGACTCTGCGCGAGGGCAGTTCTTATAGCACGGACATCTTTCCGGTGAACTATGTTTTTCGCGCGCACTGCTATCTATTTCCAAATCCCGAAACAGGCGAACTGGATCGCATCATCTTCCAGTTTTATCGCGTGAATTACACGGGCAGCAAATACGCCCGAGAGCTGCGGCGGCTGATCCATCCGAATCCCAAAGATCTGGCTCAGGCCGCGGACAAAGAGCAGACCGCCCCGGTTGAACTGCTGGACAATAGCGATTTGACCCTGGAATTCTACGAAGCCGCTTCGTCGGTGAAGCCGGTGTGGGAAGGCTCGGACGGCATTCCGCTTCCAGATCTGAGTCAGGGCTTTAACCCGATTGAGAGCGTGTTTTTGAACAAGCCGGAAACTCCGCTGGATTACGAAGAGCAGACCCGGATGATCGTGCGCTACAAGCGCCTCCTGCGGGCGGTGGATCGGCTGTTGTATACCCGCCTGCGTTCGCATGAGCTGAACCGGGAAATCATCATCGAGCGCCTGCTGGACTTCCCGTCCTGAAACGAGCAGAATCGGTGAAATCGGCGGGAACCCGGAGCTCCGCTGCGCCGCCGCTCGCGTTGGGCTGCAGTTTCCCAGAATAGTATACAGCCTGCCTGTGACAGGTTTTGCTTGCGGGCGGCGGTTTTTTGTGATAAACTCCGCGCCGCTCTCCGACCGGCTCCACCGGGTACTTCGACCCACCACCAGAATCATGGTCCACCCGGGGGCGGGCGATGCGCGGGCAGCCACCGTCCCGTCGGAGCCTCTCCCCGCCGATTTCCTTGACACCTCGCATTTCGTGGCAAGAGTGCCTATTTTGAGGAATCTCACGTGAGAAGCTACGAACTGATTACCATTCATGACCCGGCGAAGCTGGAAAGCGGTCGCAAAGCCGTTTCCGAAATCCTGAGCCGGAACAAAGCCACCGGTCACAAAGAAGAGGACTGGGGCGATAAGCGCATGCCGCACGACGACGGCACGATGCCCATGGGGCGTTTCCTGTACCATACGCTGCACGCTCAGCCGGCCACCATCAAAGAGATGGAGCACGAGTTGCAGCTTGAGGGGAGCGTCGCCCGTTATATGTTCGGCCGCGGAGCCTGATCAGTGGCCAACGACCTCAACCGAGTCCAGTTGATCGGGCGATTGACCCGGGATCCCGAGCTCCGTCAGACGGGGTCGGGGACCTCGTACTGTCGCTTCGGTATCGCGAACAATCGCAACTATACGACCAACGGCGAACGACGCGAAGAAGTATCGTTCTTTAACTGCGTATCGTGGGGCCGGCAGGCGGAAATCATCAATCAATACTGCCGCAAAGGCAAGCAGGTGGCCGTGGACGGCCGCCTCCAGCAGCGCAGCTGGGAAGACAAAGAAGGCAAGAAGCAGTCCAGCGTGGACGTGGTCGTTGAGAATCTTCAAATGCTCGGCGCCCCCGGCGATGGTCAGGGCGGCGGCGGTGGTTCGTACGGCGGCGGTGACGGTGGGGGATCCTACGGTGGCGGCGGATCTTACGGCGGCGGCAGCGGCGGTGGATCTTACGGCGGCAGTGGCGGAGGCGGCGGTCACAGCAGCGGGTACTCGTCCGAGCCTGTGACCCAGGGCGGATTCAGCGAGCCGGCGCCTCCGTACGGCGGCGACTCCATGGACGACGACGATATTCCTTTCTAATAGTATTGCATTATCAGCTCTAAACCTTGTAAGCAAGATTTGAGCAAACAGCAGCATTCAAAAGAAGCATTCAAAGAAAATCAGGTCAACAGCATGAAAGTCATCTTACAAAAAGACGTGGCGAACCTCGGTGACGCCGGCGAAATCAAAGAGGTCGCGAGCGGTTATGCGCGCAACTATCTGCTCCCCCGTAAGCTCGTAATTCCCGCGCACGCCGGATCGCAGCGAGCGCTCGAACATCACAAGCGCATCATGGAACAGAAAGCGGCGAAGCGCAATGCCGAGATGACGAAAGTCGCTGAGGACCTCGGCGCCGTGAAAAGCCTCGAAATCACCGTGCGGGTCGGCGCGAACAATCGTATGTTTGGTTCGGTCACGACCGCGCAAATCGCCGCGTTGCTCGACGAGAAGGGCTTTCCGCTGGACAAACGCAAAGTTGAGCTGGGCGAAAAGATTCGCGCCCTCGGTAATTATCAGATCAAGATCCGCCTGGCGGAAAAGATTCTCGTGCCTCTGGAATTGTCGGTCGTCGCGGACGCCGAATCCCAGGCTGCGGCCGAGGAAGAAGCGGCGGAAGTCGCGGCAATGGAAGCCCGCGCGAAGGCGCAGCAGGCTGCTCAGGAAGCCGCCGAGCGTGGCGAAACGCCCGAAGCTTCTGAAGAAGGCGAAGGTGATGCGGAAGCCGGCGATGAAAGCGCAGAAGACGCCGCGCCGGAAGCCGCCTCCGAGACGCCGGCCGAATAATCCCGGCCAGTTCCTTTCGCCTGGACTGACAGCGTCATCCGCCTCGCCGGCCTGGCTCGCGCAGAGTCGGACGACCGTAGATGACGCACCTGTAATATTGATTTCGCGGCGTATCGACGCCGATTTCCTGACCGCTTTCACGTTCTAAATAAGGCTCTTTCAAAAAGCAATGGATACCTGGACTGCAGACGAGACCGAATCGACTGCGGCCGCCAGTCTCCGTTTACCTCACGATCCCGAAGCCGAGCGCCAGGTGCTGGGCGCTCTCATGATCCGCCCGGATCTAATTCTGAGCATTGCCGGCATTGTCGGCAAAGACGATTTCTATCAGGAAGGCCATCGTCTGATTTTCGAGGCGATCCACGACGTCGGTAACAGCAGCGCCGGCGAATTGGACGCCGTGCAGATCATTCAGTATCTCACCGACCGCGCGCTCATCGACCAGGCCGGAGGCGGCCCCTACGTTATGCAGCTCGTGCAGGACGTGATGGCCCCGGGGTCCGTAACTTTACATGCGCGCCGGTTAAAGAATTTTTCGTTGCGGCGCGCGCTCATGACGGCGGCGAGCTCGATCGTCGAGGACGCGTCTCGACCGTCCGAAGACGAAAATGTTTTCTTGCGCAGCGTCGAAGATCGCATTCTGCGCATCACGAACAGCTCGTTTTCGGAAGGCATCGTTCCGGTTTCGGAACTTAAGAAAGACTTCGGCGTCTATCTCAAGAATATGATCGAAGCGAAGGGCGGCCTGACGGGCTCGGCCACGCACTTCACCGGCTTCGATCAACTGACCTCGGGACTCAAAGGCGGCGAGCTGATCATTCTGGCCGCTCGTCCGGGTATGGGCAAGACGACTTTCGCGCTGAATATCGCGGCGAATATGGCGCAGTACAACAAGCACCATGTGCTGATCTATTCGCTGGAGATGAGCCGCATGGAGCTCGTCATGCGGCTCCTGTGCTCGGAGGCGCAGTTCGCGAACGGCGACCTCAAGCGCGGCAACGTCCACGGCGACGGCGCGAAACGGATTTTAGAAGCGATCGAAAGGGTATGCGCCTGGCCGGTCGATATCGACGACTCGGGCGACCTGGACGTCTGGGAGCTCGTCACCCGCGCCCGGAAACTGAAAGTGGAACTGGATCAGCGCGGGGAAGGTCTGGGTCTGATCATCGTCGACTATTTGCAGCTCGTTACCGACCCGGAAGCCCGCAAGCACGGCCGCCAGCACGAAGTCGCAACCATTTCGCGGACCCTGAAACAGCTGGCGAAAAAACTCAACGTGCCGGTTATCGCGCTTTCGCAGATGAACCGCTCGGTCGAACAGCGTCGCGGCGATTCGGCGCGTCCGCAGCTTTCCGATTTGCGCGAATCCGGCGCGATTGAGCAGGACGCCGATATCGTTATGTTCATTCACCACCCGGAACCGGGCGAGGCGGAGAGCATGGAAGACCTGGAGAATCGCGGCACGGTCGAAGTGATACTGGCCAAACACCGCAACGGGCCCGTCGACAGCTTTCGACTCGCCTTTCGCCCGGAAATCAACCGTTTCGATAATCGCGTCGCCGAGTCCGAAGGCTACTGAGCCGGTCGGGCTGAGTCTATCGGTCACCCGCTGTCTGCGATCGCCTGCTCGCCAACTCGCCTGCTCGCCTGCTCGCCTGCTCGCCAACTCGCCAACTCGCCAACTCGCCAACTCGCCAACTCGCCAACTCGCCAACTCGCCTGCGCCAAATCAAGATGTCCCCAGTGTAGTATACACCGGGGGTGTGACCGTTTCGGCTTGCCGGCTGCGTTTTTTCGTGTTATCATCTGCGTCGTTTGCTTCCCGGCCTCGCCCGGGTACTTAAGCCCACCACCAGAATCATGGTCCTCCCACGGGGGCGGGTTCCGGGATTGTTCGTCGCGGCGTTTCAGCGATCGTCCGGCAAGGCGTCCAGGTCGCGCCTGCGCCGCGCATCGGACTATGATCGAAACCCATCTCTTTTCCTGATTCCGATCAGATAGCCGCGCGCCGCTCGCCCCCACAATGCGCGCATCGCCGGGACGGTGCGCAAGCCGGGTTCGCGTTTCGCAGTGCCCCGATTGATAGTGCTTCGTTCGCTGGAGGAATTGTATGGCCACTCGAATTTCAGACTCTCCGGGCACCGCATTCCCCTGGTTTGCGCAGTACGATCCGGACATTCCCCGGCGCCTCGATTACCCCGAAGGGACCCTCGCAGATGCATTCCTGGAAAGTGTTGAACGCCATGGCGACCGCCCGGCGCTCAGTTTTCTGGGGACGACTCTCAGGTACGGCGAACTGGCCGACGTGGTTTACCGGCTCGCCTCGTACTTCAAAACGCGCGGCGTCGAACCCGGCGATCGTGTACTCTTGCTGATGCCCAATATGCCCCAGTTTGTGGCGACAGCGTTCGCCGTGCATCTCTGCGGCGGCGTGGTCGTGCCCGCCAGCCCGCTCGATACCGCGGCCGAAGTGGAATACAAGGCGCGCGACTCCGGCGCGAAGCTCGTTGTCTTTCTCGATCTGTTGTATGAATCCGTGCAGCGTCTGCTCGAATCCCCGCAGCCGGGTGAAGAGATTCGCGGCATGCTGGCTGTGGACGTTGCGGACTATCTGCCTTTTATTAAGCGTCAGCTTTTTCGCGTGAAAAAACGTTTTCTCGGCCGTCGCCTTCCGGACTACCGCATGCGCGGAACGATTCCGCTGGAACGATATGGCGCCGTCCTCAAACGCAGCAAACCTCTGGCGAAAGATCTGTACAAAGAGCCGCGCGAAGCGGACAACCTGGCGGTGATTCTGTATACCGGAGGGACCACCGGAGTTTCCAAAGGCGTGATGCTCAGTCATCGTGCGATGATGGTGAACTGCACGCAGGGCCGCGGCTGGGTGAATTTCAACGAAACGGACGTGATCCTCTGTGTGCTGCCGTTCTTTCACGGATTCGGTATGAGCATGGGCATGCATGTCGGCCTCTTAAGCGGCGCTCACCTGATCTTAATGCCGAAATTCGACTGCGCTGGCGTCCTGCGGCATCTGGTGCGGGACGGCGTGACCATGTTCGCCGCGGTCCCGACGATGTACATCGCGCTGGTAAACCATCCCGACTTCGAAAAGCTGAAACGATCGAAGCTGCGCGGCAGCTTCGTCGGAGCGGCCCCCGTTCCCGAAACCCTGAAGCGTACATTTCAGGAACGCACCGGCGGCGTACTGATCGAAGGCTACGGTTTGACTGAAACCGTCACGGCCAATTGCGCCGCGCCGTACCAGCAAGCCCGCCGGGGCGAGTCGCGGGAAAGCTCGATCGGCGTCCCCTGGCCGGATACTGAATTTAAGATCGTAGACCCGGAAGATCCGAAGCGCGAGCTGCCGCCCGATTCGCCCGGGGAGTTATTGATTCGCACGCCGGCGATGATGGACGGCTACTGGCGCAATGAAAAGGCGACAGCCGAAACGATCCGCGACGGCTGGCTCTTCACCGGAGATATCTGCACCCGGGATCAGGACGGTTATTTTTATATCGTCGATCGCAAAAAGGATCTGATTATCTCCGGGGGCTTCAATGTTTACCCGAGCGAAATTGAAGAGGTGCTCTACCAGCACAAGGCAGTACGACAGGCCTGCGTGCTCGGCGTTCCCGATGAGTTCCTGGGCGAAGTGCCGAAAGCCTATATCACCTTGCATGAAAGCCGGGAGCTTGAGGCTGCAGAACTGCGCGATTTTCTCGGAGAACGCCTGATCAAATACAAAGTGCCGCGACATTACGAGTTTCGCTCCGAACTACCGTTGAGCCCGATCGGAAAAGTTCTGCGCAAGCAACTGCGCGAAGAGAGTCTTAAGACGACTGCGACTGCGGACGGAGGCGGTGCAGATGCACGGGGGTGATCTGGTCGCCGCGGTTCTGCGTGAGCACGGCGTCCCGTTTTTGTTTACGTTGTGCGGCGGGCATATCTCGCCGGTTCTTTCGGCATGTAAGTCGAACGGCATCCGCGTTATTGACGTTCGTCACGAAGTGAACGCCGTCTTCGCCGCCGATGCTGTTTCGCGGCTGAGCGGCGTACCCGGAGTGGCGGCGGTCACCGCCGGCCCGGGCCTGAGTAATACCATCACCGCCGTGAAGAATGCGCAGCTCGCCCAGAGCCCGCTGGTACTATTGGGCGGAGCGACGGCGACGGTGCTTCGCGGCCGGGGATCGCTGCAGGATATCGATCAGATAGCGCTGTTGCGCCCGCATGTGAAGTGGTGCGTGTCGGTAAAGCGAGTCCGCGATATTCCGCGCGTGCTGACCGAAGCCTTTCGCCGCGCGCGATCGGGCGTGCCGGGTCCGGTGTTTGTCGAGTTGCCGGTGGACTTGCTCTATTCCCAGGAGCTGGTGCGCGACTGGTATCTCGGCAAAGGCGGGGGTCAGTCCGGCGGTCCGGCAGCCTGGATTTTGAACCGCTATTTGAAGATGCACCTGAATCGCATGTTCGCCGGAGCCGGGAACGTCGCGATTCCGAAGCCCGCCCCCGTGCGGACTCCGCGGCATAGCTCCGGTCAAATTCGCGGAGTATTGAAACAACTGCTTCGCGCGCGGCGGCCGCTGCTTTTGATCGGCAGTCAGGCCACGCTCGACCCTGGCGATATTGAAGCTCTGGCCCGGGCGGTCGAAAGCCTGGGCATCCCGGTGTATCTGGGCGGAATGGCGCGCGGCCTGCTTGGACGCGATCACAGCCTGCAAATGCGACACAAGCGCAGGGACGCCCTGCGCGAATGCGATCTGGTCATATCCGCCGGTCTGGCCGCCGACTTTCGCCTGGACTACGGGCGCCATATCAAGAAGTACAGCACGTATATCGCGCTCAATCGCAGCCGCGAAGATTTGTATAAAAATCGCCGCCCGGATTTCGCCGTGCACTGCGACCCGGGAGAATTTCTGAAAGAGCTCGCGCGAGCCTGGCAATCGGCCACGGGCGATGCGCCGGACGAACAGCGCCGCGAGTGGCTGGCTGCCCTCCGCCAGCGAGATGCGAAGCGCGAAGCCGAGATCGCAGGCACGGCCGAAGAGCAGACGGAGTACAACAATCCTGTGCGCTTTTGCGCCGCGGTCGAAGCGGCGCTGCCCGAGAACGCGATTCTCGTCGCCGACGGCGGGGACTTCGTGGGCACTGCCGCCTATATCGTGCGACCGCGCGGGCCGCTCACCTGGCTGGATCCCGGACTCTTCGGCACGCTCGGAGTCGGCGCCGGTTTCGCGCTCGGTGCGAAGCTTGCGCGACCCGAGAGCGAAGTCTGGATTCTATACGGCGACGGCTCATGCGGTTACAGCATCGCTGAATTCGATACATTCGTGCGTCACGAAATTCCGGTGATTGCAGTTGTAGGCAACGATGCCTGCTGGAATCAGATCGCGCGGGAACAGGTTGAGATCTTAAACGACGATGTAGGCGTGGTATTGCGCTATACCGACTATCACAAAGTCGCGGAATCTTTCGGCGGGCGGGGAGGCGTCGCAAGCCAGGCGGAAGAGGTGGCAGGCGTACTCGCTGACGCGCGGGCTGCGGCCGGCGCGGGGGCGCCGTACTTGATCAATGCACTGCTCGGGAAATCCGAGTTTCGCAAAGGATCGCTTTCTATGTAGCCAGGCCCGGGGACCTGGACCCTCCGCCGGAAATACAGGACCTCCCACGGCGGCGGGTTTTTCTGACCATTGTCGCGATCTCCGGCGGGAGCTCAAAGCCCGATGCCGGTCAGCAGCAAATCGGTTTCTTTTTGCAGCTGGCGCGTTGATTTACCGAGCTGCGCGGATTTGTTCAAACCCTGGATCCAGCTGATCATCAATTCGGCCGCCGTCGCCGCATCGAAGTCCCGGGGCAGTTCGCCGGCTTCGACGCCCTTGCGCAGGCGCGCCTGAAAACGTTTGCTCATTCCGCGCATGCCGTCGGTCACGTATGCGTTCAGCTCCGCGTCGCTCAACACTTCCGCGCAGAGGCTATTGGTCATGAGGCACCCCTTCGGTCCTTTAGGCCGGCTGATCTCCTGAATCACCACCCGAAAAAATTCGCGGGCCGCGGTCTGGACCGGTACCGTCTCGTCGAAGAGCACGGCGGTCCGGCGGGCGGTGTATTTTTCATTGTAGCTGTCCAGACAGATGCGATATAGCCGCTTCTTGCTCTGAAATTTATTATAAAACGATCCCGGGCTGATGTGCATGGACTGGAGTAAATCTTCCATGCTCGTATTCTCATAGCCCCGGTCCCAGAAGACGCGCGTCGCCCGGTCTACGGATTCTTCCACATCGAATTCCAGCTTGCGCGGCATACCGGTATGACCCCCGGGTTCCTCGTTCGTTTCAATAAAAAAAGAGAGTCGCGAAGGCTATTTTGGGTCATTTGTTCTAAAATTCTTGACAGGCGGGCATTCTCGAGGTGTATTCTGGAGTGATTATTCTAGAATTGTCGGTGGTCGACGGTGTGTGCCGCGTCGCGCCGTAGGAGTCAAAAATGTCGCAAGTTTATCTGATCGTTTCGGGCCGCGTTGCCGATGCGGAGAAAGTCGAAGCCTACAAAAGCAAAGCGGGGCCGATTATGAAAAAATACGGCGGGCAGCTCCCGCCGGAAAATCTGCGGGTTTCGAAGGTGCTGGCGGGCGTGCCGCAGCCGGCGTTTCTATTGCGCATTCCCTTTCCGGATCCGGACGGAATCGAAGCCGCCTTCGCCGATCGGGAATATCAGGATATCGTCGGTCTCCGGGATGCGGGTTTCGGCGATCTCAGTATCTATATCGCCGAAAGCTGAGCGGTCGAACCCGCTTGACCCGGGCGACGTGTCACACCCCTGTGTTAGACTCATCGCCATGGCAAAAAAGAAAATCCGTTCTTCGTTCGTCTGCCGGGACTGTCACGCCGAGCACGCCCATTGGGGCGGTAAATGCGACTCCTGCGGAGCCTGGAATACTCTCGAAGAAATGCCGGCGGCGCCCGCGGTCGCGGGTGGAGCATCCGGCTCGAAAAAGTCGGGCGGCGGAGGCGGAATTCGGGGCCGACTCGAACCGCTCGAAGCTCTGGCGGCGATCGGCTCCGAGGAAGAGGAGCGCTTCGCCACCGGTATCGACGATCTCGATCTGGTGCTGGGCGGAGGTCTTGTGCCCGGCAGCTTCGTGCTGATCGGCGGCGAGCCGGGCGTCGGTAAATCGACGCTGTTGCTCGAAATCGCGCGGCGTTTTCCGCGGGCGATGTATTATTTCACCGGGGAAGAATCCGTGCAACAGGTGGCTCTCCGGGCGCGTCGGCTGGGCATCGATCAGAACGCGCGGGGCGAGCAGCTGTACATTTCGCGCGAAACCGATCTGGAGAGCATCTGTACGCGCATCAGCCGCGAACGGCCGGCTCTGGCGGTCATCGATTCCATTCAAACAGTCTACGGCGCGACTCGTGATTCGCTGCCGGGTTCGGTCGCCCAGCTCAAAGAAGCGGCGATGCTCCTGCTTGAAACCGCGAAGACCAGCCGGGTGCCGCTCATCGTTACCGGGCATATTACGAAAGACGGCGCCATCGCCGGCCCGCGTTTGCTGGAACACATGGTCGACACGGTGCTGTACTTCGAAAGCGATCGCCTGAATCATTATCGTATGCTGCGGGCGATCAAGAACCGCTTCGGTCCCGTGGGTGAAGCGGCCTTTTTCGAGATGGGTCGGGAGGGCCTGGCGCCGCTCGATGGTCTGCGACCCACGGTGATTCATGAAAGCGCGCCGGGACGGGTTTATAGTGTTATCTTAGAAGGCAGTCGTCCAATCGGCGTTGAGGTACAGTCCCTGGTCAGCCGTAGCGCTTACGGACAGTGCCGGCGCATGGCCGAAGGGCTGGATAACCGCCGGCTGGTCCTGCTGGCGGCGGTGCTTGAGAAGTACCTGAAGGCGCGGCTGGCCGAGTGCGATATTTTCGCGAACCTGGCGGGCGGGCTCACGGCCGACGAACCCGCGCTCGATCTGGCTCTATGTGCGGCGATTCTTTCGTCTTATCAGGAAGCGGATCTACAGGGACTGGGTTGCATCGGCGAGGTCGGTTTATCCGGCGAAGTGCGGCCAGTAGCGAGGCTGTCGGAGCGCGTGGCGGAATTGACGCGCCTGGGATGCCGGCGGATACTGGTGCCGGCGCAGCCGAAAAATGCGAGCGACCGGTCGGCCGGCGAACGGCAGCTCCGGGAATTGAGCTCGGAAGCCGGCGTAGAATGCGTTGAAATCGAGGACGTCGCGGCGCTTGCCCGGCATCTGGGCTCGCCGGCTGGCTCACACCAGGCCGTTCCCGGATCCCGGGCCGGGGCCTAAAGTCGCGGGGATGCATCTGCGGGCGTGAAGCTGCGAAACGCTTGCGATCAGCTCAGGAATATATCATTGAATACATCATCAAATAAAACACGAAACAAGCCATCGATACGAGTCGGGATTGCGAGGACCTTACGCATTGCGTCAGTTTTGGGATTTGTCGCATTCTGTTTCATAAGCTGCGGTGCGGAGCCGCGCGCAGACGATGTGGAACGAATCAAAAAAGAATTTTTGACATTTCGCTTTCGTGCGCCTCTTGACGAACGATTCGCCGGCAAAAGCGATCTGGAATTGTTTCGCCTGATCTGCGCCGAAAACCGGGTGCGTTGCGAACCGGTGCTCGAGATGCTCAAGGAATCCGATCCGGAATTTCACGAGAAGCTACACCAATAAACGATCACGGCGGCTCGATTCTTCGTCGAATTCTACAGAATCTTTTGGAAACAATTCAGGCCAATCGGTCGTAATCAACAGCAGGTCAGTCTTATGTCGTCTCAGTCTTTATTCAGCAACGAAAGTTCCGGCCGGCCGCCCGCTCGCGGCGACCGCGCGCGCCGGCGGCGGTCTCGAAAGCGGATCCTGCCGCGCGAACGCCGGGTGTGGTTCGCGCTTTTGACCGTCAGCGTTTGCGTAAACCTCTTCGCTTTCGCGTCGCCAGGTTTTGCTGATCGCGAACAGAGTCATCGCTACCAGCAGATCCTGCAGCACCTCTTGTACTATATGGAAAATCTGTACGTCGAACCCGTGCAGGAAGAAGAGCTGTTGAAAGGAGCGGTGCGTGGATTGCTCGCCGCCTCTGGTGATCCCTATACGCGCTTTCTGGACCGCGCCGAGCTCAAAGATTTTCTCAGCCTGGAAGAAGGCAAACGCATCGGGATCGGCGTAGAGGTTTCGCTTCAGGACGGGCTGCCGGTCGTGATCGCTCCGATTGCGGGCGGGCCGGCGGAGGCCGCAGGCGTTCAGCCCGGCGACCGCATTCTGTCGGTGGACGGCAAGCAGACCGAGGACGTGCCCTTCGGCAAGCTGGTGGAGCGCATCACGGGCGAGCGGGGCACCGAGGTGGTTCTGGGCATCGAACGCGACGCTTTTGAAAAGCCGCTGACCATTCGCGTAACCCGCGGCGAATTCGAGCTGGAGTACGTGCGCACGCAGTACTTCGAAAAAGAACGGATCGGTTATATTCGCCTCTATCATTTCTTCGGTGAAGAATCCGGCAGCGTCGATAAATTCCGGGCGGGCATTGAGGAATTCAAGCGGCGTCAGGCCCGCGGCGTCATCATCGACCTGCGCAGCAACCCCGGCGGTCATCTGGAGATGGCCGGGATCGTCACGGGCTATTTTCTGAACGAAGGCCAGATCGTGGTGCGCGCGAAGGGCCGTTCGGAAAAAATGAATTCGGAGATCCGGGCCCAGGGCGACGTCGGCATTGTTCCGGAGGATATGCGGGTCGTCGTCTTGATCAACGAGGGGTCGGCTTCGGCTTCGGAAATCATGGCCGGAGCGCTGCAGGATCACAAACGGGCGACCCTGATCGGTGCGCGCAGCTTCGGCAAGGCGTCGGTCCAGAAAGTCATTCGGCCGCTGCCCGACGACACCGCGGCTCTAATCACGATTCAGAAGTACTTTACCCCCGAGGGACGCGGCATTCACGGCAAAGGCCTGACCCCGGATATCGTCGTGCCGACTCTGCGGCCGAACGCGGGCGAAATCGCGGCCCTCCAGAGCCTGGACGAGGCCGATTTTTTCGCCGACTTCAAGCGGCGTCATCCTGAATACAAACCAGAGCTGGTGGATCGCTTTCTTCAGGAGCTAAAGGCTCGCGAGCTCAGCATGCGACGCTCGGTCGCGGTTTTCACGCTCCAGGATCGCTATCGTATCTGGAACCCCGGGAAACCCGATCCGGCGGCTGATCCGCAACTGGCCCGGGCCCTGAAAGAGCTACGGGCGCTGCAGGCCGCCCGCTAAATCGGAAAATTTCCCCCAAAATTCCGTCTCATTCGTATTGCATCGACCGATGTTGTATGATATGCGACCCCTACGCCCGCATGTGACGGCCGACCGGCGAATTTCGCCCGTCGTGCGTCCGTTCGATTTTCGCCGCCCGTGGCGCTCGTATCGCCGGGTGGCTCGCGGGCGGGGTCTGCTCGCCGTCGGCGTTTTGGCGCTGAGTCCGGTCCTGTTTTTCGCGTTTCCAGGCGGTCGAGGGCTGACGGCTCAGAACGCGCCGGCCGCCGGGGGCACTGGCTGTCGCAGTGGCGATTGCGAAAACGGGAGCGGGCGCTACGAATGGCCGGACGGGGAAAGCTACGAAGGCGGATTTCAGAACGGTAAAGTGCACGGCCGGGGCGTTTATCGTACGATCAACGGCACGCGGATCGAAGGCGTCTTCGCCGGCGGCAAACTCAACGGTCAGGCTCGCATCCAGTACTCGAGCGGAGTCGTCTACACCGGCCAGGTGCGCGAAGGGCGCAAATTCGGCCAGGGCACCTTGCGGTACGCCGACGGGACGCGCTACGAAGGCGCCTTTCGCGACGATCGACCTGAAGGTCGCGGCGCGCTCTATCGCAAAGACGGCAGCGTTCTGCGTGCGACTTTTCGCGCCGGCCAGCCCGCCGGCGCCGTCGAAATCGAATACAAAAACGGCGACCGCTACGCCGGAGCGATCAAGGACGGCCTGCCCGCGGGCCGTGGAACTCTGAGCAAAAAAAACGGCGCCCGCTATCGCGGTGAGTTTCGCGACGGTCTGCCCTGGGGCGACGGCGAACTCAAGCTGCCGGACGGCGCGACATATACCGGCGACTTCGTGCGCGGTCGGATGGAAGGACAGGGTCGCTACGTCTACGCGAACGGCGACGAATATACCGGCCGATTTACGCGGGGTTTGCCGGAAGGTCCGGGCGTACTGAAATACAAAAGCGGCGCCGTTTACGAGGGCGCCTTTCGCAAAGGCCGCAAGCACGGCGCCGGCGTTTATACTGACGCCGACGGTCGTCGTACGGCGGGCGAATTTCGCGACGATGAATACGCGGGCGAGCAGCCCTGAGGATATTGATGAGCGAATCCAATCAGCAATTAGAAGAAGCGAATCCGGCGCAGCCCGCCGGCGAAGACAACGCCAGCGGCGCGGCGCAGCCGAAACGTCGTCGATCGCTCAGCGTTCAAATCGGCCTGCTGTACATTCTGCTGGCTTTGATCAACATTACTTTTTTCTCCGTCGTGATTCTGGAAAACCAGACCGACCTGCTGCTGGTCAATTTTAAGTACCAGGCGGAAAGTATCGTGAAAACTGTGCTCGACGACGACCTTCAGGAGATCGAGTTTTCGCCGGACAAAGAGGACCTGAGCTATCGCACGCTCGTGAACAGTCTGAAGTCCTATGACGTGCAGTCTTTTCGGGTCTTTACGGCCGAGGGCGATTTATGGTACGCCTACGACGCGGAGGGCGGCGCGGCCGCATCGGCGAAGCCGCCGGGCGAATCTAATAGCGATGACGAATCGCCGGCCGAACCCGATGCACCGGCCGACGCCGATGCGGATGCGCAGGCGGATGACGCCGCGAGCGCCGCGCCGACCGAACCCGGTAAAATCGACGAAGAGCTGCGCCGTAAAACCGTGGAATTCACGACCGAAGAGAGCCTCTTTCGTTCGCGCTACGTCATCGATCTGAACGAAGACGATTTTTCGCTGGATTTCCTGATGCCGCTCAAAAGCAAAACCGAGGACCGTGTATTCCTGAATGCATCGCTCAGCGTGAATACGATTCGCGAACGCCTGAACTATCTCTATTACCAGGTCGCTCTGGCGGTCGTGTGGGGCGTGATCTTTCACGTGGCTTTCGCGCTCTTCGTCTATCGCGTCATCTTTCGGCGGGTCGGCTTCCTGAAAGAGGCGTCCGACGGAATGGCGTCCGGAGCGCTCGAGACCCGCGCCGACTGGAAGCGCGGCAAATCGCCGGATGAACTGGACGAACTGGGCGACGCCTTTAACTCTATGGCGTCGAATATCGAAAACCAGGTACAGACGATTACGAATCTGAACAACCAGATCCAGAACGAATTGGAGATCGGTCAGGAAGTTCAGGAACTCTTTCTGGGCGATCTGGACGTGATCAAAGAATTCAAACCGTCGTTGTATTACCGCCCGCTGCGTAAAGTCAGCGGCGACGTGTACCAATTCTATAAATTTCGTAACGGATATAAGGGCGTTTTTTTCGCCGACGCGTCCGGTCACGGCGTTTCCGCGGCGCTGGTCACGACGATTACGATCCTGAGTTTGCAGGAAGCGCTCAAGAGCAAAGTGCGTCCGTCGGAAGTTATGGCCCGCCTGAGTGACCTGATGGCCGTGCGCCTGGACACCAGTTTCTTCGCGACGGCCGCCTTCATGCTCTTCGATTCCGAGGGGAGTACCTATATCACCAACGCCGGTCACAACGACCCGATCTTTCTTTCGGCGCGCGGCGATCAGGTCATTACGGAGATCAGCTCGCACGGTCCGCCGCTTGGTTTCATGGAAGACATGAGCTATAAGATGAACAAGATCAATACGCGCAGCGGGGATAAGATCTTCGTTTATACCGACGGTCTGGTTGAAACCACTAACGCCGAAAAAGAGCAATACGGCCTGGAGCGCCTGCACGGACACCTGCTCGGGCACTGGCAGGAAGAGAATCAGAGCGTCGCCGACCTGGTGGAGCGCGAGTTTACGGACTTCGCCGTTAACTATATCGACGACGTGAGCTTTTTGATGCTGGAGATTCCCTGAAGTGGGCGGCGGCCGCAATATAGTTTATATACTCGTCGTTTTACTGCTCTTCGCCCTGGTCAGCCAGGCGATCATCAGCGTAAAGCTGCTCGAATTGCGCGTTCAGGTTTCGCACGATCGCCTGTTTAACTACGAGCTGTCGAGTCGCGTACTCAAAGCCCGCTTTCGTCAAATGATCGCCAGCCAGAACGAAACGCGCAACGACTCGTTTAAGAACGAGATCAAGCGCAATCTGCTGGAATCGACCATCATGAACGAGGTCAACCCCCAGGCCCTCGAAGGCGGCGCGCTGGAAACCGTGGGCATGGCGGTGATCAACTCGGTCCGACTGCTTTCGCTCAAACCGCTGCTGGAGCTACGCGAAAACCAGGAGACCCTGACTCGCATTAAGTACGCCTTTTTCATGGAACGCAACCGGCGCTACGACGTAGCCGTCGAACGTTACGCCGAGCTTGAAGAGCGCCTGGGGGACAGCGGGGAAATGGCGGGATTCGTTTCGCTGCACCACGGCTTCTGCCTGGCGATCACCGGCGAAAACGAAGCGGCGCTGACCAAACTCGAGTCGACCCGCGATACCTTTCCCGGCACGCACTACGCCGAAACGGCCATACTGCTGATCAATATTCTGCTCGAAGGCGAACGCCGCCGGGAAATCATCGAAAGCGAAGGCCTCAGCGATTTAGAACGCGCCCGGGCGCTCTTTCGCGAAGCGCTGTGGAGCGACGCGCTTGAGCTCTTCCAGAAGATCGGCGAACAGAATCTCGCGCCGTACGATCGCTATCGACTCAACCGTTCGCTCGAAGAAACCGGCCAGATCAAACCGGCGATCCAGGGTTATATCGCCATCGTCAGCGCCCGTCGCGACGCCGCCGCGGTACGGGAAGCGAATCGCCGCCTGCTTTTACTCGGGACATTTAACGGAGCCGGCGCCCGGGTGCGCGAATACGCCGAAAGCAACGCCGCCGAACTGGGCGACGAAACGGCCCTCGTTGAAATCAAAGAAGCGGCCGAAGAGTTGCGGGAAGCCGTCGTCATCGAGGAAATCAAAACCGCCGCGGAATCCGGCGAAGAGACCGGCCTGGAAGACCTGGCGAAGCAGCTGGAAGAGAATATCGTCCTGGACGCGCCGCTGCAGCAAATGGCCCGTCCCCTGATTCCCGGTCCCGGAACCCCGCCTGGCGGACAGGCACGCGGCGCCTACCGTATTCCGGACCTGTCGGCGCTCGCTTTAGATCTTCCCGCGCGCGTGCAAATCGAAACTTCCGGTCGTCTAATGATCGAGTTTCGGGACGGTCGCCGCATTCGCGCGCGTTCCGTCGATTTTCAGGGGGCGGAGCTGGCCATCCAGGGCGATTTTCCGTCCCGGGTTCCGGCGTCGGTCGTCCGTCGCGTCGGTCTCTTCGATTCGGAAGGGCGGCCGGTGACGAGCGACCCCTCCGTGGGCGCGGCTCCCGGAAGCGCTGAGGCGGACGGCATTCGGGTCATGAACAATCAAGGCGTACGCGAAGACGAGAATAACGACGGAGCCTGGCGGATCGAGGTGGACGCGGCCGCGGGCGTGTTGCGGATCTACGGCGCGGGCGCGACCGAAACGCGAACGCTTCCCTTGAGCGAAGTCGGCAAACTGGAGTCGCCCTGATCCGTTGCGTCGGCGTACATGAAAATGCGTTTCGCAAATACAATTCAGCGATTCCGGCGCAGGCTCAGGCGTTCGGGGTTCTGGCCGGCTCTGCTGGTCGGTGGGCTCCTCCTGCCCTGGGCGCCGCTGGCCGCGGATTTGCTGCACATGAAGAACGGCGACGAGCTGGAAGGGTTTTATGTGCGCGAAGCGGACGGCTTCGTAGAATTTAAGATGGCGGACGGCACTGACCGTAAGATCCCTGCAGACGAAGTCAAGCGACTGGAGCTCGGCTATACGGGGGTGCCGCTGTGCTACAGCACCCGGGCGAAACCCGAAGAAAAAGTCTGCAACGTGCTGCTGCACGAGATTCGCGACGACAAGATGATCATCGCCGATCAAAAAGGATACACGCGTTTGCGTTCCATCGACATCTACGACGTGGGGTTCGCCGAACTCAATCGGGTCGGCGATTTTCAGAAGATCGCGCCCTTGTTGACGAAGGACCTGAAGGTGCGTGCGACCCGGGCACGCGATCGGACGGAAGCATCCGAAAACGGGTCGGACGGGAGTGCGGGCGACGGCGGTGACGCGGAGTCCGGAGAGCCCGGGCAATCCGAAACGGGCGATCCCGATACGAAACCTGGCGAGTCGAACGGCGAAGACCCCGAAGCGAAACCCGGAGAGTCGAACGGCGAAGACCCGACGGATGTCGCGGGCGAAAACGGTTCTGCTACGCCCGGCGAAGACGGCCAGGCGAATCAGCCGGATCCTGATGATATTATCGAAGGCAGCGTCGCGGAAATACGCGGCGACCGGGTTTTGATTCGAGACGAAAACGGGGAGCTGCGCGAAATCGAAGACGGTCGCATTCAGCTCGTGGCATTTCAAGGACCTCCGGAATCCGAGCGGCCGCGTCCGGAGCGCGAATTTCGCTATAGCGACCTGTATCCGGGGATTCCGCAGCTCGGCAGCGATCAGCGCATGAAAGGCTACGGTCTCTTCGGTGGCTTTCATTTCGCGCTTTTCGCGGTGCTCTGGGAATTTCGCGCCGCGCAGGAAGCCTCGGCCGCGGCGGCGGGCGACCCGACCGTACTCCTGTTCAATAACACCAGCTATCTGGAACAATTTGAACGGCACCAGCGGAACCAGATGATGTTCGGCATTGCCGCCGGCCTGGTCTACGCCTGGCATCTCGTGGACTGGTTCTATTTCGGCGATCCGGCCGTTCCACAGGGAGGCGGGTCGAAAGACGCCAATCGGCCGGCCATACATCTGGACGGGTACCAGTATCAGGACGGGGAATATCGAGAAGAGGTGTACCGGGTCGGGCTGCAATTGCGGTTTTAATCTGATTGCGTTCCGGGCGGGTGCGATCGGAGTCCGCAAGCCCGCCGGAATTCGTCCGGACCTTCGGGAGCGGGCGTGTGGATTGGGCTGCCCGGGGCCGATATACATAGAGACGCAGCGCGGCGGCGTTGCGCGGGAAGAGTAGCGTGAGTAACAGCGAAAATATCGAAATAGAACTGCGATCGAAAGACGAGCAGAAGCTGGAAGAAATCTGGCAGCATCTGAAAAATCATCTCGGGCAGCACAATCCCGGCTTGCCCTATTCACCCATGCAGCATATTCTGCGGGAACTCGTGTTTAACAGCATTAAGGCGAATCTGAAACGTATATTTATAGAAGAAAACGGACAGGACGCGGTGGCCCTCGAATTCCGCGAAGCGCTGGAGAATATTTCGCCGCAGCTGCTGCAAAAGGCGGAGGCGAGCGACCGCTACGTCCGCGTGCGCTTTTCCGGCGTGGCCCAAACCCCGGGTGGATTTGAAGTCAGCGTGATGAACAATACCGAAATGCTGCCCGCCGAACGCGAGCTCGTGGACCGATTGCTGTATACCGACGAACACGTCGATGAGCAGGAATCGGAGGAACCGTCGGGGGAGTCGGTATCCGGCGAAGGCGGTGGACTCGGTCTGCGCATGGTGCGCAAAATACTTCAGAACTGCGGCCTGGAGCAAACCGCGCTGCAGTACGAAAGCTCGGCTTCCCGCACCGTTTTTTTTCTTCGCGTCCCGGCCGGCGACGGCTGAAGCGCAAATCGCATACGGTAAACCAAATCGAAAAGATTGACATCCGATTCACTATTCCGGAGACAGGAGCAATATATGGAAATGGAAATGAAAGACAAAGGGCGGCACAAGATTATCGTGCTGTCCGGGGAACTGGACCTCTACAACGTGGGCAAGCTCAAGAAGCAGATCCAGCCCTTGTTGAAAGAAGACGTTTCCTCAATGGTCATCGACCTGACGGATCTCAAGTACATGGATTCTTCCGGAATCGCGCTGATGGCTCACTGTCGCAAGAAGATGCTCGAAAAGAGCGGCGAATTCGCGCTAATGGGCGTCGGCCAGGACATTATCAATGTTCTGCGGCTGGCCGCCTTAGAACAATTTTTCACCTTCATTGAATCCGAAGACAAACTCGACTGAGCGCGGCTCCGACCCGGCCCGGCCCCCGATTCTGGGGCTGGGTATCGAGAGCTCCTGCGACGAAACTTCAGTGGCGATCGTCGCCGACGGTCAGCGTTCGCTGGCCAACGTTATCTTTTCTCAAATCGAAGCCCACGCGCCCTTTCGCGGCGTCGTGCCCGAGATCGCCAGCCGCGCGCATCTCGAAAAAATCAACTACCTCTATGAGGAAGCCCTGGCCCGTGCGGAGATCCCAGCGCGAGACCTGGACTATGTGGCGGTCACCGTTTGCCCTGGGCTGATCGGTTCGCTGATGGTCGGCGCCCAATTCGCGAAATGCCTGGCCCTTGTGCAGGGCTTACCGTTGATTCTCGTCGATCATCTCGAAGCGCATCTGTACGCGCCGTGTCTGGACGCGGCGTTGCCGGGCGAAGACGCTTATCGACCGCAATACCCCTTTCTCGGCCTGTTGTTGTCCGGCGGTAATTCGGCCATCTATCGCGTGGACGGCCCCGGCCGCATGACGCTGCTGGGCGATACGATGGACGACGCCTGCGGCGAAGCATTCGATAAGATCGCGACTCTGCTGGATTTACCGTATCCGGGCGGTCCGCATATCGAACGTACCGCGCGCGAGTACGAAGCGTCCGCCGGCAGTCCCGCTTTCGCGGGCTTTCCCACGCACGCCGGGGACCCGGAGCGGGGGCAGGGCGGCGTTTGCATTTTTCCAAAGCTGCTGCGAAATCTCGCGGGGGATCAGCTGGCCTTTTCATTCAGCGGCATCAAGACCGCTGTCGCCCGGGCGCACCGCGAATGCGTCGACGGGGGCCGGATCTGCCGGGACTTCCAGCACACGGCCTTCGAACTGGTCGAGCGCAATCTTCGCCGCGCCGTGAAGCAGACCGGCATCGCGCGGATTGTGGCCTCCGGCGGCGTGCTCGCGAACGGATTTTTGCGCGAGCGACTGGCCGCCCTGCGCCCGGAGCTGGAAGCGCGCGGAGGGGCTCTCGTCTGGCCGGAACAGAAATTCCTCTGCACCGACAACGCGGGCATGATCGCCGCGGCGGGATACTATCTGCGCGATCATCCCGGCTTTCGCGCACCGGGTCTGGATTTCGGCGTCGCCAGCAAAAGGTATTTGCCAATTGACGCCGCTTCCTGAGATATAAAACAATATGGGTGCAATCAAACGCGGACTCAACTGGGTTCCCAATCTCTTTACGCTCGGCAACCTGAGTCTGGGATTCTTCGCCATTCTGCTGGCTTCGCGCGCGCACTATAACGATCGCCTGCTGGTGGTTGCGGCGATATTGATTCTGCTGGCCATGCTCTGCGACGGTCTGGACGGATTCGCGGCGCGAATTCTCAAGGCGCAATCAGAGCTCGGCGCTCAGCTCGACAGCCTGGCGGATTTGACCGCCTTCGGTATCGCGCCGGCGGTGCTGTTTTACAGTTTCGTATTGCATCAATACAATTACGTCGCGAGTCCGGATCTGACCATTCCCACCGGCATGCTGCTTTCGGCGGTCTATCCGGCCTGCGCCGCCTATCGTCTCGCGCGCTTCAACCTGGTGCACGACGACCAGGGTTTCGTTGGGCTGCCTTCGCCGGTGGCGGGCGTAACGGTCGCGCTGATGCCGCTGGCCTTCGGCGAAATCCATATTCCCGCCTGGCTGCTCACGGTGATCTTCGTGCTCGCCGCTTTCTTGATGGTCTCGACGATTCGCTACGCGAAACCCCAGGCGGTCGTGCTCAAACGCTTCTCGCCCCTGCGCCTCGGCATCTTACTCGGCGCGCTTTTGATCGGCCTCGTGTACATTGGCTATCGCTACGGCGCGGACTATTCGGCGGCCGGCATCTTTATGATCATCACGATCTATACGGCTACCGGGCTGGTTTCGCTGATCATCCATATTATCCAGAAGTATCGCATGTAATCCATGCGATACCGTGCCGTTGCAGGAAGCCCTCATGAGACCATGTCGCTCGTCAGGGGAAGACACCGTTTCGTGCATCTACCGATTTCTCGTTTCGAAAATAGACCGGGTTCAGTTGAAAAGAATACGCTGAAACCCGAAAAACGGATCCGTGCAATCTGTGCCATCCGTGGCCTCTGTCAGTCGCCACGGATTTCACTGATGCCACGGATTTCAAGCCAGGCGTATCGAACTATCGGGTGGGCTTCATGTGCAGCTACGCGAAATAATTCGCAGGCCCGGCGCGTTCATCAGAACGTCACGCGAAATTGAAAATTTGCGAGGGTGGAAAAGCGGCCCGTCGCGGCGGCCAGCCGCGATTCCAGATAGAGAGCGAAGTACCGCGACTGGAGCCGTACAATCAGAGCCCCGTTTTCTTCGCCGAAAAAGCGGACCCCGGCGCCCCGTTCGGGCGGCGCACGTACGAACAAAAACTCGTCGGCCCCGCCCGTGAGCTTTCCATAAATCAGCGAGACTGAAAAGCGCCAGCCCCATGGGATCTCCTCACGATCCGGCGGCGCTTCGCGACCTGGCTCGAGTAAAGCGAGTCCCGGAGCTTCGGGCGGTCCCGGTCGGGGACCCAGCTCCAGCCGCAGTTCCACGCTGCGGCCGCCGTGCCGGCGGGCTTCGCCGTATATCTCGAAGTCGCTGCCGGGAGTTCGCAGGCGATAGCCCAGGCCGCCGGCCGTAAATTCCCGGCGCAGCGCCGGCGAATCGCGAGCAGGGCTCTGCGCCTGCGGTCCGTAGCGTCGGCGCCGGTAAGCCCGGGCGCGCACCAGCAGGCGACCGGAGCCGCCCTCGCGCAGACCCGGCAACGACTCGTGCAATTCGGGTGCAAGCGCGATGCCTCCCAGGCGAAAACCGTCGTTCCCTCTATCCTGCCCGGCGCCTTCGACTTCCAGCAACTGCAATGCGCGCAGCGAAGCCGCGACCAGGCCGGAACGCCCCGCGCGATTCGACGCCAGTCGGTGTGCATCATAGTCGGCGTAGTCCCAGGCGGTGCGTCGCTCGACTTCGAGTCCGGCCAGCAAAAAATCGGGATGCCGGTCGGCCAGCAGTCGGCCATAGCCGGCATGGCTCGTATAGTTACGCGCTCCCGCCGGGCAGAATTCGGCTGCTTCTTCGAATTCCGCCAGGCTGTCGTGCGCTGCGCACTGCGTACGCCGCTCGCGACCGCGCTCCAGATCAAGCCAGCCGTATGCGAAGCGTTCGCCGCCCGGCAGCGCCAGCGGGCCATGCATGGCGAGCACGCCGCGCTGACGGCCGATGGCGAAGAGCAGGCGCTCGCTTGCAAAATAGAAGCCGTTATCGCGCTCGGGATCACCGCGAACGCCAAAGACGCCGGGCGCCCAGGCGCTCAGTGGAATGCGGGCGAATAGCAGCGGAAATCGCCGGCCGTCGGGAATCGCCGGGGTCGCGGGCCCGGCTCTGGACGAATCGATAGCGCGGCGAGCGAACAGACTGCGAGCGTCCGGCGCGGCCAGAAATATCGTGCGCGGACCTGGCAACCAGCGCGTTCCCGCGTCTAATTCCAGCAGGGGATGTCGGATGCGGATAGATGCCAGAAAGTCTTTTTTGATTGATTCCCGGGATTCTACAAATAACACATACTCTGCGCTGGAGTTCGCGAGGCTCAGAAGCGCGAAGGGCAGTCCTGTCGGGGCGCTCTGTCCGCTGACGCTCAGGCCGGAGCCCGCGCTGCCGGCGGCCCGGAGTTCGCGTACGGAGTCTTCGAGCGGCCGGAACGCGGTTTCGTTTTCCGTGCCCGGTCCGGTTTCAAATAGATCGATCGAAACGGAGCGTCGGTCGTCTCTGGCTGTCAGTTGCGGAAAGGCGCACAGTCCCGCGACCAACAGGATCAGCATTCGCATACAGGAGAGGGTATTGAACGTTTCGTGCGTTCCGCGTTTTTCCCCACGGAAAGCGCCGCGCAATTCGACGCCGTAGTCGTATTATTCGAAAGGTCTGCATTCGAAAATATGTCGGAAATAGAGGAAAGATTCGCGCGGATCTATGCGAACGTGCGGGATGATCTGTTCGCCTATATCCAGCGATCGATGCGCCAGGAGGATACCTCCCTCGATCTGCTCCAGGACGCCTTCTACAACTTCTGCCGGATTTACCAGGATCGCGAGCTGCCGGACGATATCCAGTGCCGGATGTACCTCTTCAAGATCGCGCGCAATCTGATGATCAACTACGGCAAAAAAGTATACAACCGGCGGGTCGATCTGGTCGAATCTTATGATGACGCTCCGGCGATCAATCGCTCCCGGGGCGGTCCGACTCCGGAAGACCAGGTGCTGACCCGGATGCACGCCGAAGAATCGGAGCAGATTCTGGCCGAGCTTCTGGATACTTTGAAAGAGGATCTGAAAACGGTGCTGCTGTTGCGCCACCAATCGAAGCTCCGACTCGAAGACATTGCCGGGATCATGGATTTGTCCATTTCCACGATCTCGCGCATGATCCAGAAGGCGGAGCAGGCGCTCGTCCAGGAAGGCCGCAAACGCGGTCTGGAGTTGCCCTGAAGGCGGTTTCGGGCGTCCGAATCGGGGCCGGAAATGGGCGATTTGCGACGAATGGACTAACAAAATTCTGACATTTTTTTTATCGCAAACGGTCCCAGGCCCGCAAAAAAATGCAAAAAGCCCCCCGAGCACCTGTTGCTACTATTGAAGAGCCATGGAACCTCTAAAACCAGCCAATCAAGCCGACGCCCTTCAACCCCATTCTGAGGCGGGCGATGTGAGCCCCGGGTTTGACGCGTACCGGCGCCTGCTCGCACGGGTGCCCGCTGTGGATTTGCCGGCGATTCCGGAAGCCCTCGAACCGGGTTTTGAGCCCCGGGTGGTTCTACGTGAGGACTATCTCTTAAACGATCTTTTGAAAGACCGGCGGGGTATTCGGCTGCGCTGGTATCGTGCCGGAGCCGTCGCCGCGGCTCTCGTGCTTGTCGTCGGCGCGGTCAGCCTGGCGTTGTCGAGCACTCAGGATCGGCTGAAAGCGGCGGTCGTCTACGCGGGCGGTAACGTGGTCGTCATGCAGCCGGCCGAACCGCGCTCCGCAGCCGACGCTCTGTGGCCGGGCGAGGACCTCAACAGCGGCTCGCTTTTGTCTTCCGGCGCGATTGTGATGACCGGCCCGGACAGCGCCGCGGATCTGGCGCTGGCGGACGGCGTACTCCTGCGCCTCAAAGAAAATACGCGGCTGAAAGTGGAGCGCCTGAGCCAGAAGCGTGACGGTGGCCGCGATTTTCAGATCTTCGTTGAATACGGACGACTGCTCGCGGTGGCCGAAGGTCTGCACCGCATGGATGAATTTCATATCGTGACCCGGGACGCCTTCGCCGAAGTGCGGCAGACGGCGTTTCGCATCTCCGCTGACGACGAGCGGGGTACCATCGTGCACATTCTGCGGGGCGGCATGGAAATCCGTTCGCGCGCCGTAGACGCCGAGCCCGCGATTGTCGAAGCGCACCAGGTCGCGCAGGTGCAGGCGACGGACGAACGCCCGCTTTTGACCGCGGCGCCGGGAACGCTGTACACGGACAGCCGGGATTCTTATGAACTATCTCGTCGTATAACCAATCTGCAATCGGGATCGCTGGCCGCTCTGGGCGTGGGCAGCGAGCAGGATGCGGACGCGCGCGAAGCGGAAACGCGGCGCGCGGATGCACAATCCGCCAGTCAGGTGCTGAACCTGAAAGACGGCTCGCGCATTCGCGGACAGATTGTCGGACAAATCGGCCAGCGCGTGCTGGTGGAATCGGGTTCGGAGAATATGTCCCTGAGCGTCAGCGATATTCAGGGGATTGAGTACTTTCCCGGAGACGGGGGCGGCAGCCCGTACTGAAAACGAAACGCAATCGATTATATAAATATAGATAATACGGTTTAGACAAAAAAGAACGAGAACGGCGGCCCGGTGGTCGCGCGTTTTCCGGATCGGTCGAGAATCCAGGCGTCACGGCGCGGGATTCGAACCTGACCAGACCAAAAGGAGAAGTAGGATATGAAACAAGCAATGGTCACGCGTAAGACCGGTCTGTTGACAGCGCTCGTGCTGTCGCTGACGGTCGGCGTCGCATTAGTGAATTGCGGCGAAAAGCAGCCCTCCGAGGCGCAGCGCTCGATGATTATCGTTTTTGCATCCGGCAATGCGATGATCGTTCGTGAGGGTAAAGAAGTACCGGCGAAAGTCGGCATGGTGGTCAATGAGAACGACGTCCTCAAAACGACGAAGGGCACCGTTGATCTGCAAACCAAAAACGGCAGCGCCGTTCGGATTCGCAACTATACCACCGTTACGATCTCGAAACTGTACGGCGAAGGCAGCGCGGACACCCGTCTGAGCATGCAACACGGCGGCCTGCTGGCGTCGGTAAAACGTAAGAGCGGCAAAGAAAATTTCACCGTTACCACCCCGACCGCAATCGCTGGCGTTCGCGGAACGACCTTCAGCGTCGATTCCAACGAAGGCGAGCCCACTCGTGTGAAGGTACTCGATGGCAGCGTTGCGATGAAACCCCGCGTTGCGGCCCTCGAAAAATTCAGCGCGGAAGAAATTCAGAGCGATGAGAACCTGGCGAAGCTGGAAGAGATCCAGTCTAAGCAAGAAGTGATCATCGAAGAGCGCACCGAAGCTATTCTGGATCCGGAAGTCGAAAAAGAAGTTCTGGCTCTCAACGAAAAGGTTGAATCGGGCGAATTCGATGCGGCTCAGGCTGCAGAGATGACCGCCGCTGTGGAAACCACTCTGAGCAAAGAAGGCGACGAGAAAGTCGTGAAGCTGAGCGAGTCCAACGTAACCACCGAAGAGATGGCTGAAAAGGCGACTCTGGTGACCGTCGACGAAGACGTGGCCAGCCGCGTTCGCGAAGGCGACGACCAGGCTCTCGAAGAAATGCGCCGTCAGCGCGACGCCAAGCAAGAGCTGGTTCTGAACCAGATCGAAGAAGAAGCGTCTCGCACGAAGCTGAACAACGAAGAAGAAATTCGCCAGCACTACAACCGTCTGGAAACTCTGAACCTGCGCAGCGGACAGAGCATCACCGGCGCTGTAATCGCGCAGACCGGAAACGTACTGATCGTGCACACCAAAGAAGGCGTGCGTCGTCTCAAGACGAACGAGATCGAATATATTACGTATCCGTAATCTACAGGCGAAGCGAGCGATCGCCGGGTTCTTTGCGAACCGGGGATCGCGCGATTCGGCTCAAAAACGGGCGACTGTTCCTCGGAGCGGTCGCCTTTTTTTGTGGCAGGCCGGTGGATTCCTGTTCTTCTTACAATGCGGCCGCTATTGAGCAGCGAGGCCGCGCGGATTCCGCCGCGAAAAATCAATAATACGACTATGCCCGACAATCTTGTACAGGCCCAGCTGAACGCCCTTATGCGGCCGCGGATGGTTTGCGTATGCAAACGAGTGCCCGAAGAGCGCATCCGGCAGGCCGTCGCGGATGGAGCGGTAAGCTTCGAGGCGCTGCAGGCGGAAACGCAGTGCGCGACCGGTTGCGGCACCTGTGAAGGCGCAGTTCGGGATTTGCTGGCGAAGCTGCAGGCGCCGCCGGCCGAATCGAACGGCCGCGACACGGGCTAACGCCTGGATCCCTTCGGACGATGCGCTTTGCCGTGCTGGAGCTCGTGCGGCGAGGCGGGGACTTTACTTGCCAGCGGGACGCGGCGGCGCAGGCTGTCCGCCTATGGCTGAATTTCTGAGCTGGAATCGTCTGTTTGAATCGGGCGGTCCCGCCCTGATTGTGCTTTTGATCTGTTCGATCGTCTCGTTTGTTGTGATCATCGAACGCACGCTCTTCTTCGCTTCGAAGTCGATCGACCCGCGAGCTCTGATTGAGGATTTCCTGTCGCGCCTGAGCGGTGGGCGCGAGCTTTCGGGTGCGGACTCCGCGGAAATGCGGGCCACTCCGGCGGGCTACGTGCTGGCGGAGCTGGTCGATTCGGGAGCGCTGCAAAAGATCGACGGGGGTCCCGCCTCCAGCGACTTTACAGAATATGAAGAGGTCAAGAGTCGCGCCATCGCCGAGAAGCTGCCGGACATGGAGCGCTATCTGGGAATCATCGCGACCCTGGGCACGGTCAGTCCGTACATCGGGCTGCTCGGAACGGTGCTTGGTATCATTCGGGCCTTCTTGAGTCTGGGCGGCGCGGGGGCCGACGCGACCGCCAGCATGAATCAACTGAACGCGGGCATCGCCGAAGCGCTGATTGCAACCGCGGCGGGACTCTTCGTAGCGATTCCCGCGACCGTGGCCTATAACTATTTTCGCCGGCGCGTCAATGCGATGGTCCTGAGCGTGGAAGTCGCGGCCAGCCGTCTAAAAGCAAGCGTTCGTAAGTCATGATCGACTATCAAAAATATCGCGAAGGCGAAGGCCTCTTCAGCGGGATCAATATCGTTCCTTTCACGGACGTCGTGCTCGTGCTGTTAATTATCTTTATGATCGCGGCTCCCGGCCTGCTGAGTTCGGGTCTGAACGTTACGCTGCCGGGTTCGGCCAGCTCCGATCCGGACGTGCCGGCGAAGGTGACGGTTTCGCTCGATCGAGCGGGTACGATTTATCTGGAAGGCCGCGCTCTGGCGAATGCAGAGGCTCTGGTCGGCGAAATCGGAGAGCTGCTGGAAAAACGCGCGGATCTGGGCGTTGTGCTGAACGCCGACACTTCCGCTCGCCACGGACAGGTCGTCGAAGTCCTGGACAGTCTGCGCAAATCCGGCGCCGCGAAGATCTATGTCGGGACCGTCCAGAAATGAAACCGCGCCGTCGCGGGCGGGCGATTGGCGCCGGTTGCCTTTCGACTTCGACCCCGCCTTTCGCGTAAATCTGCTGATCTTTTTCGCGCCGCTGCTCTGGCTTTCGCTGGAAGTCCTGCTGCACGGCGGCAAACCCTTCTTTGCAAGCGGCGTTTTTCTGGCCGGCAGTTTTCTGGAACTTCTGCTGGACGGTCTCTTGCGTCGGCGCGTTCGGCAACGAAGACTCAGTCCCCGCCGCAGGGCGTGGCTGCAATACCTGAATCATACGGTGCTCGGCCTACCGATGACGATTTATCTGGCTTCCAGCGCGCTTTCGCCTGCGGCGGCTTTGCTGCGGCTGCTGCCGACGTTGCATATCCTGTGCCGATCGCGATCGGCTGCGGAGCCGCTCACCCATCTCCTGTTGTTTGCGACGGGTTATCTGGTCTATGCCGCCGGTCTGCGTTACGCCTGGCCCGGCGAAAGTGAGATTCTGACGGCCGCCGGCGGACTGGCGCTGGGCTTGTTGCTGCTCTGGCGGGAACGACTCGCCCTGGGCGGGAACATGCAAATAGCTCTGGCGAAACGCGCAGCTGTGCGCGAGCGGCGCCGCGCGAATACGATCGAGGCCCGGGAAAGCAGCCTGCTGGAAGCGACGCTCCTGACGCCGGATCGCGTGCGGCGTTATCGCAAGCATCTGCCTGTAAGCGCCGCCGCAGGCGATATGCTCTGCGTGGTCGTCGCCTTTCCGGATTTAAATGCCGCGGCGGCCGACTTCGCGAGCCGGGGCGGCGAGGCGGGGTTGCACGCGGGCGCGGCACTGGCGGAATTCGAACATGAGTGGGATCTCTGCGTGGATCATTATCGCCGGGGTCTGTCGGCGGCGGGATTGCTCGCGCCCCTGGGCGACGATCGGATTTTCGGCCTGGAGCTTCTGGAGCCGGAGACAGGCGGCGGCCGGGCGGATCGGTCCGCGGCGCAGTTGGAACGCCGGGTGCTTGAGTTGATCCTGAGCCTGAGGGAGCTGCTTGCATTTTCCGACCGGAGCCGCCGGGCCCTGGAAAGCCGTGGTCGACGGGGCTGGTCGGCGGTCGCGGCGATCGCTCGCGGACCGGGAAGCCTGGTGCGCCGGGGGCCGGCAAATCCGGCGCCGGTCGGTCGCGGCCGGGTCTTCGCGGAGCTCGCCGCGCATCTGGAATCCTGGAACTCGCAGCCAGACGGCCGCCACGCCGGATCCATTCACGTGCACCCCGATCTGGCCGCTCCGGTGCGTCGGTTTTTCGTCCCGGCCGATGCCGTCCCGGGAGCGCCCCCGGCGGAAAACTGGTTCAGTCCTGGCTATCTTCAGGCCGAGTATTCCATTAACGGGGCGGGCGTGGAACCCCTGCCGGATCTCTTCGAGCGTCTGCGCTACGGCGTTGATCGCCCGGCGAACGAGTCCTGACGAGGGCCGGCATCGGGGCCGGAACTGGAGTGCGCGGCGACTTGAGTGCGAGCCAGAGCGCCGCGGATTTGGTAGTTTAGTACTTGTCAGGCCTCCGGTGCGCAGCCGATTATCTTATTCCTTTCCGTAATTCAATATATGCAGGATCAATCCAAAGATATTCTCACGGACACGGATCTGCAGGATCAGACTATCGCGGATTATCACTCTGATCTGGGCGTGACCCGAACGCAGACCGTTCGCCTGCCCGGATTTCGCACCGAGTCCGGCTTCGAATTCCAGGAAATCGAGCTGGCTTATATGACCCTGGGCGAGCTGTCGCCGGAGCGGGACAATGCTGTGCTCGTCTGCCATGCGTTTTCGGGTAACGCTCACGTGGCCGGCATCGATCCCGAGACCAAACGCCCGGGCTGGTGGGATTTTCACGTCGGGCCCGGCAAGACCATCGACACCGATCGTTTTTTCGTAATCTGTTCCAATGTGATCGGCGGTTGTAATGGTTCGACCGGACCGTCTTCGATAAATCCGGCTACGGGCGAGCGTTATGCGATGTCGTTTCCCCCGGTTACGATTCGGGATATGGCGCAGGCGCAGACTCTGCTGATGGACCATCTCGGCATCGACCGGCTTTTCGCCGCCATCGGCGGCAGCATGGGCGGCATGCAGTCCATGGTCTGGGCTCTGGACTATCCGGATCGCATTCGCAATTGCATCCCCATCGCTTCGGGTATCGCGCATTCCGCCATGCAGATCGCCTTCAACGAAGTTGGACGCCAGGCGATTCTGACCGACCCGGCCTGGGCCGACGGCGATTATTACGACCAGGAGGGGGCCGGCCCCGAACACGGCCTGGCGGTCGCGCGCATGATCGGCCACGTCACATACTTGAGCGAATATTCGATGCACCGCAAATTCGGCCGCCGACTGCAGCGACCGGCGGCGCCCGAGGATTTGTTCCCGGCCTTCTTTTCGGTTGAAAGCTATTTGCAGTATCAGGGCGAGAGCTTCGTGCGTCGCTTCGATCCGAATTCTTATCTGTATATTACCAAGGCTCTGGATATGTTCGACGGGCTGAACGGCCGGGCCGCGAACGAAGTCTTTCAGGACGTGACCGCGCGTTTTCTGGTGATATCGTTCGAATCCGACTGGTTATATCCGCCGTCGCAGTCGCGGGAACTGGTGCGCAGTCTCAAGCGCGCGAATCGTCACGCGACCTACGTGAATCTGGAAACTCCGTACGGTCACGATTCTTTTTTGATCAAGAACCCCGAGTTCACCCGCATCGTTCATAATTATCTGATTCAGGATTATCAACGGCAGCTGCAGGATAGATGAATCAGTTCTTATACGATCAGGTCATTGAGAGCATCCCCGACGGTTCGCGAGTGCTCGATCTGGGAACCGGGGACGGTTCGCTGCTTGAACGACTCCTGCGATCGAAACAGAACGTACACGGCGAAGGCGTCGAAGTCGACCCTGAGATGGTCGCCCGCTGTATCGAACGCGGCCTGATTGTCCACCAGGGCGATATTCTCGACGGCCTCGATCAATACGGATCCAATAGTTTCGACTACGTACTTTTGATCGGCACCTTTCAGGAACTGCTGAGCCCCGAGCGCGTTCTACGCGAAAGCTTCCGGGTGAGCCGTCGCGTGATTCTGGCTTATATGAACCTGGCCTACTGGCGTTATCGCTTTCATTTGATGTGGGGCGGGGTGTCGCCCCGACTGGAGGCCACGCCGCTGCCGTGGTACGAGAGTCCGAATATCCAGTTCTTTTCGATCGTCGACTTTCGCGAGTTTTGTTCCGCGAAGAATATCTCGATTCACGATAACGCCTTCTTTAATTCATTCGGTCGGGTGCGCTTCATGCCCAATTTTCGCGCGCGCGAAGCATTATCCGTTCTCGAATTAGGCGCTGAAGCGGGCGGGAGGTGATCGCATGGCTAACGAACTCATTCTCAAATCGCGCATCGAGTCTCCGGACGGAGCCTATTATGTTTATTGCCTGCGGCTGGACGTCGTTCGTAAAACGCTCAACGAAGTTCACGCCATCGCCGGCGACCATTTCGAATTCGCGTCGCAGCCGCTGAACCTGGAGCTGAGCGAATTCGTGAGCTGGCTCAAGAATATGGAATTCAACGGCAAGCGCGATGAATCCCGCACCTATGATCTCGTGCGTTATTTCGAAAAGCACGGCAAGAATCCCGACTGGGTCTCGCATCTCTGCGGCATTCTGCGGGTGGGCGATCTGAGCGGCCTGCAGTACGAATTATCCCAGGATTTCGAGATCGCCCTCGGTCAGAAAGATTTGATCATGCAATTCGATCTCTCGGAGTACGTGCCGCCGGCGAAGACTCCGGGCGCTTCCGGGCTTCCTCAGGAAGATTTGAGCGGATTAATCCCCGTAAGCTTTGTGGTCTCGCCTTTCGCCGGTACGCCGCTGATCCGCCTGACTCCCGGCGACCGCGTACACGTGCGTTTCGCGAAACCGAAAGACGGCCGCACCTCAAATTATATCAAACGCATGGGCGTGAAATCCCAGGACGGCCGCTACGAAAGCGACGCTGTGTTGAAATCCCTGGGGACCCGTCCGGGCAAAGGCGACGTGCTCGTGAAATTCAAACTCGACGGCGGAGCCGAAGCCTACGTTATCGAAGAGAATCAGGATATCCGGGTGAAGATGGCGGACGCGGGCCGCGGCAAAAGTCGCCGAAGCGGCGGCGGAGCAGGCCGTTCAGAAGCCCCCGGATTGGTCGGCGGGCCGCTCGCGCTGGTACTCTTGCTGATCGCTTTTATCAGCGTCTTCGGATTGCTGTACGTTTTCGTTTTTTAAGAACGCGGCGATGCGGCTTATTTCAGGGCCACCGCGTAGGCCAGCCACGTTTCCGCCGCTTCGCCCTTGAGCGACCTGCGATACACGCCGTCGCCTTCGCCGGTCTTATGGTCGGTGCCTTCGAAGTACCACTGCACGTCGTCGAAGCCGGCTTCGGTCAACAGCTCCGTAATTTCCGGCGGATTCCACAGGCGCCACTGATACTTAAATGCGTTCTTGATTCGCGAGCCGTCGTCGAATTCGAAATGGATTTTGCACTCCATGTAGTGCGTTACGGGATGAAATTTCGCGTGTTCCCAAACGTAGGTGAAACCCTCGCATTCGCGCTCTTCCGGTTCGTCGTCGTTTTCCAGCTGAGCGGCCGAACCGCCGAATGCGTCCAGCACCATGATGCCGTCTTTTTTCAACGATTTGTAGGCGTTGCGAAAGTACTTTAAGAGTTCCTGGCGGGTGCGGAAAGTCCAGTAGGAGAAATTGAAGGCCGCGACGATGTCGACTTTCGGGTTCGTGACATTATTTACGTCGTCTTTCAGCAGCGTGATGCGCTTTTTGTCGCCGTCTTTGAGTTTGGAAAGATTGTGTTTGCGGCCCCAATCGAGGACCTTGTCTTCCAGATCGACGCCCACGGCGGTGCCCTGTTTGTTGCGGCGAACCCATTCGCAGCACAACGCGAAGCTGCCGCAGAAGTCTTCTTTGAGGCTCTCGGGTTCCCGGTCCCTGAGCTTTTTATAGAAGCGACGAATCACCCCCGCTTCAAATTCCACGTTCTGTACGGCTTCCTCGTACAGCATGAATTTGTCGGCGTTTTTTGCGGTGAGTTTCTTGCTTCCCATGATAGTATAGACGGATCTGTCACGGCGGGCGTCGTGACAATCATATTCCACCGCAACCGGCGCCGCCGCGCCGTGTTCGGTCCGCAATCGGGAGAACGATGGTATTTCGAAAAAAGAAGTCCGGAGATTTCGCGCTCTGTTTGAACTCATCTTTCTTCGGCTTTTTCGCTCACGCGGGTTTCCTGGACGGCTTGAGCCGCCTGGGACTCCGGCCGGCGCGTGTGGCGGGGGCCTCGGCCGGGGCATTGACGGGCGGCTTTTACGCGGCGGGTTATCCCACCGATGAAATTCTGCGCATGGTCCGCGATCCCGAAATCGCGTCGCTCTTTCGCGAGGGCGCCCCCGGTTTCGGACGCATGCTGGGGACTTTCCTGAACCGAGACGGTCACACGGGCGCGCTGTCGGGACGTCGCGCCCTGAAGATGCTGCGTCGCTATTTCGGCGATCGGCGCATCGAAGATTTGAGCGAACCCGGCTTCTCGCTCTCCGTCGCGAATTTAAGCCGTTCGGTTTCGCAGGTCGTCGACGCCGGGCCGCTGGCGGAGTTCGTTCTGGCGAGCTGCGCCGTACCGGGTATGTTTCGCGCCCAGAAGATCGACGACGCGTATTACTGGGACGGCGGCGTCGCAGACCCGATTCCCTTCGAGCAATGGCTGGGGCGACGCGATGTAAAGCGCATCGTCGTACACCTCGTCGTGAACGCCGAAGACATTCAAGAACGCAAGAATCCGCATCCTTCGTTTTATAAAGGCCTGAATCGCTGCCACCAGATTATCAGTGACGAGATCTTTCGTTTAAAGCTGGAGCTTGCCCGCAGCCGCGGTCAGGACATCACGATACTGCGAACGGTCGCGCCGCGGCCGGGGCCGGGCAAGCTGCACCTGGGCGATCGCTGTATCGAGCTGGGGCGCCAGACAGCGTTGAAGTATTTTGAAACTGCTCAATGATGCTGTCTGGTCAGTGACGAAACTGCCTCAATGTATTTCAAATCGATCCGAACGGCTTATCCGTGTAATCCGTGAAATCTGTGGCTTCTATTTTCTGGCCACGGATGGCACGGATGGCACGGATTTTTGGGTAGCGGTGTTCTGTTTGCGAGATCTGTTTCGCGCTCAATCCTGTTTGAGTTGCGGAAGCCAGCAGCGCGGTCGTTGCCTATTCGGTCACGATCAGAATTTCCACCCGCCGGTTTTTGCGGCGATTCTCGGGAGTGTCGTTTCCGGTGACTGGTTGATTTTCGCCGTAGCCGCGGTATGACATGCGCCGAGCGTCCACGGAGTGGTTTTTTTGCAGCTCTCGTACTACGGCTCGGGCCCGATTTTCGGAAAGCGTCTGGTTGTAGGCCTGCGAACCGGTATTGTCGGTGTGGCCGGAGACCCGAATCTCGCGGTCGGGATGTTTTTTTAAGATCCGTTCGACGAGGCCCAGCTGGGCTTTCGCCTCTCGTGAAAGCACCGCGGAGTTGTGGTCAAAGAGGATGGCGTCCAGCGTCAGAACCACGCCTTCGTTGCTCTCGCGGACGGTCAGGCCTGGATTCGGATTCGGCTGCCTGCCGCCGTCGGGACGCGCCGCGCTGGGATCGAAACCCGGTCCTTCGCGCAGGCTATTCAGGTCGTTTTGAATATCGGCGGCGATGCGCCCGCGTTCGGCTTCGGTCGTGCGCCGGGCTTTGCGGTAAAATGAATCGATGCGATAGAGCATCTCGCGGCTCGAGCCGTCAACGAGCTGGAAATTATAGATCAGGCGATTCGAATCGAAGACGGGCACGCCGCGCTCGCGATCGAACCAGAGCTCGCAGGCCGAGGTTCCGGAGATGCTCTGGATGCCCGCGCCCAGGGCTTCCCGGGTCGGCTTCTGAAACGAATAGGTGTACTCGAAGCGGTCGAAGGTCGCCTCGCGCCCGCCGGGGAGAGTCAGCGGCGCGGGACCGGTGTATTTGTATTTTACACGAATCGGAATTTTGACTTTCGCCGCGCCGAAGTCCATAGTTTCGACGGCGTGGTCTTCCCAGCTTTCGCCGATCTTCAGCGCACGATCCGGAAACGAAGGCAGGTCCCGCAGATTGGGCATCACGTAGTTGTCGGCGACTTCGTAGTGGCCGTTGTCGCGGATCTTGAAGCGCGAACGGAAATCCCGGTCGCGGCGAAATTCGCCGACGGCCCGTGGACTACGCGAATAAGTATGAAACGATCCCGCGAGCACGGCGGCTTTTTGTTCGCGCGCGACGACTTTGAGTACGATGCGGTTTTTTTCTTCGCGGCTCTGCCAACCGCGTCGATCCCGCACGCGAATATCCTGGTATTTGTCGACGATCAGGATATCGTCGGTCTGCAGGTCGAAGCGAAAAGGCGTTTGCGGAGCGGCCGGTTCGGCCGCGGGGGCGCCGGCGGCCTGGAGCAAGAGGAAGATGAGGGCGCCCACCGAAGTCATCGAGAGCCGGCGCATTCCCCGGGCCTTTGAGCGACGCGGGCGGCGGACGCGAGGCCGATCGGAGCTGGTCGTGCGAATCCTCATATTACAAAATCGTCCAATTTCGGGAAAGCTTGATGCCCTGTCGGACAAAAACCGTACCAGCCCGGAAGGGGGCCTTTTATTTCGTTGATACGGTCGGTAGACTTGAAAATGCTGGCTACTTAATCTGGCAGTTCAGGCAGGATATACTCTCATATGATGTTATTGGAAGGATTGCACCACATTTCGTTCGGCAGCTCGGACCTGAAAGCCTCGGTTGCGTTCTATCAGGACCTGCTGGGCCTGGAGCTGCAGGAAGAAGGCGAGCAGTACGTCCTGCTGGCCCAGGATCCGGTAACGATTCGCCTGAACCTGATTCCGGATTACAAAAGCAAGATTACGAATCCCGGCGAGCTGAGCCTGTCGTTCATCCTGGACGTCGACGATTTCACCAACGCGCTGCAGGAGCTCGAAGAAAAAGAAATCGAAATTCTGACCGGCCCCGTGGGCATCGAAGGCGGGGAGTCGCTGTTGATCGCCGATCCGGACGGAAATCTGATCGAGCTGTTTTATCGCGAGTGATTCGCGAAGCTCCTCCGGACGGCTGGAACCGGGGCGGGATTTAAGGGAAGCGCCGCGAGAATTCGCGGCGTTTTTGTTTTTAAACGCGCCTCAGGCTTTATGGTGCCGGAAAGGCCACGGATTTCACGGATGCCACGGATAGCTGTGGCCAGCGGCGATAGGTGGGGGAATGCCGTGGGCGGACTGACCTGATAGAGCTTTAGCGCATGAACTCGTACGTTCTCGTGCCGGTCAAAGCATCCATTCCACACCGCCAACAGACTCCACATCCGTGGAATCAGTGAAATCAGTGGCGAATCCATATCCGCTGCCGGGACAGGCCTGCGGCAATCAGGCCGGGGACTCCATTCCCCGGCTCAGAACGAATTGCCCAGAGCGTAAGCGAAGTATCGCGGCTTACGCCATCATGTCGATGGTGTTACCGTTCAGCCGGTAGCGGTTTTGCATTTCCGACGGACGGGTTGCGCCGGAAGCGCGATCGTTTTCGCTCGCCATGCGGTTGTTGACATCGCGACCGGGCAGGTTCGCGAAGTTTTCGGTGCGGGGGCTGTTGGTCAGGGTCTTGAGTCCGACTTCCGCGCCCATCTTAATTTCTGCTGCCATCTCTGTGCTCCCTGATTCTGAACGGCGATCGGCCTTTTCTGTGATTGTTTACCGGCCGACCGCGCGTCTGTGATCGATTATTTTTATCTTTTCTCTAAATTACTTCGCGACGGCCAGGACCTGGTTCAAGAGATCCCGGGCGCATACGCGCAACGCCATGACTTCTTCCGCGCCTTCGAAGATCGAGAAGACCCGCGCGTCGACGAAATAGCGCGAAACCGGATACTCTTCCGCATAACCCATGCCGCCGTGAATCTGCATCGCCTCGCGGGTGACCCACTCGGAAATGCGCGATGCATAGAACTTAATCAGCGTGGCTTCCATCTGACCTTTGCCTTCGTCCATCATGCGCGCGACGGCGAGCGAATACTGGCGGGTGGCCTGGGTGATCATCACCATACGCGCCAGCTTCCATTTGGTCAGCTGGTAATTGCCGATTTCTTTGCCGAATACTTTGCGTTCGTTGGAGTAACGAGCCGCGGCTTCCATGGCCGCCTGCATGACGCCGCAGGCCCGGGCCGCGGTTTGAACGCGCCCGCCGGCGAAACCGGCCATCTGCATATAAAAACCTTTGCCGCGACCTTCTTCGCCGCCGATGACGTTTTCGTCCGGCACGAAGTAGTTATCGAAATTCACTTCGAAGCTGTGCATACCGCGATAGCCGATGGTCGCGATTGCGCTGCCTTCCATTTTACCGCCGCCGTCCTGGACATGCTCGAAGCGATGACCGCTGTGGCGGGGCTTCTCGGCGATCAGAATCGACATGCCCTTGTGTTTGAGTCCGGGATCCTTTTCCGTACGGGCCAGGACCAGCATGGTGTCGGCGCGGCCGGCGAAGGTACACCAGGTTTTCACGCCGTTGATGACCCAGCCGCCGTCGGTTTTATCCGCGGTCACTTTCATGCCCGCGACGTCGGAGCCGTAGTTCGGCTCGGTGACCGCGACGCTGTTCAGGCGTTCGCCGCTGGCGAGCAGCGGCAGCCACTTATCTTTCTGCTCTTCGGTGCCGCCTTTCAGCAGGGCCTTGCTCAGAATTTCCGGACGGGTAATCAGCGAACCGGCGATGGACAGGCCGCCGCGGCTCAGCTCTTCGGTGACGACCATCATGCCCACGTTGCCGTAGTCGTCGAGATAGCCGTTGTACTTACCGGGAATCGTAATACCGAAAGCGCCCAGCTCGATCAGGCCGTTGATGATTTCGTCGGGGATGTCTTCGTCGTTGCGATGGATGTGTTCCGCGCGGGGCATGACCTGCTCTTCCGCGAACTGGCGAAAGGTATCGCGCATCATCAGGTGGTCTTCGCCCAGGCCGTGGGCCCCGTAGTTGCCTTCGAGTACCTGGTCGGCGACTTTGTTATAACGCTCAGCGGCGCAGGCGTCCTGGATGAGCTGGTTCATCTCCGGAGAGAAGAGCTCGGCGATGCGTTCGTTGCTGATGCCGTATTCGGCCTGGCGGCCGGCCACTTCGCTGCGCAGTTTGTTCAGCGCTTCGCCGGCGAAGAGGTAGGCGAGCTCCTGCTCCAATTCGCCGGAGCCGGTGCTTGCGTCGAAGGCGTGGTTTTCGAAAAAGGCCGCGATGTTGGCTTCGGCGGTGTGCCAGGCCAGGTTGTAGTGGACGTACTGGTTCTCGTCCATTTTATCAATAGATAGCTTGCCGTCGGTGAGGGCTTTGTCCGCGAGATGGCGGGTGAGATCTTTTAGGGTGACTTCCAGTTGCTCGTTTAGTTTTTGGATGTTTTCCTTCATACGTTTTGCAGCGTACAGGAGAAAGGCTCTGTTGGCCAGCCAAAATCGATTTCATCCGCGTGACGCGGCGCGATTTTATGTCGTAAGACCAGGACGCGTTTTTTGGAATTTTTGCGCCGGCATGCGCTGAAAAAAACGAGAATTCGGCTCTCTATATGGCACTCATGAAAAGCAAACCCGACCGCGCTCAGCGAAGCGCTGGAGACGCTCCAGAAGGGATTTTATTGATCAATCTGGGATCGCCGGATAGTCCGCGACCCGGCGACGTGCGGCGCTATCTGCGCGAATTTCTTTCCGACCCGCGGGTGATCGATATTCCCGCGGCGGCCCGCTGGCTGCTCCTGAATCTGATCATATTGCCGCTGCGACCGCGCAAGTCCGGGGCGGCCTACCAGAAGATCTGGACCGATCGCGGCAGCCCGCTGCTCGCGCATTCCCGGGATCTCGCGGACGGGGTGGCGCAGCTTCTGGAAGAACGCTACGGCTCCGGCGCGGGGGGGCGGTCGAAATATCGCGTGAAGCTGGCGATGCGTTACGGCAACCCTTCGATCCCCGCAGCCCTGGCGGAATTCCGGCGCGAAGGCGTGATGCGCATTCGGGTGCTGCCCCTGTATCCGCAATACTCGACCGCGGCGTCGGCGTCGAGCATCGCGCGGGTCTTCGAAGCGGCGTCCGAAGAATGGAACCTGCCGGCTATCGAAATCGCATCGCCTTTTTACCAGCATCCCGCGTACCTTGACCCGTACGCGAAGCTCGCCCGGGAACGCCTGGATCAGGCGGAGTCTCAGGGGCGTTTCAAATTCGATCACTATCTGTTTTCGTTTCACGGGATTCCCGAGCGACACATTCTCAAAGGCAACGTCCAGGATCATTGCAAGCTGACCGACGCCTGTTGCGCGAGCATCGGCCCGGACAATCAGTACTGCTATCGAGCGCACTGCTACGCGACCGCCCGCGGCCTGGCGGAGCGCCTCAAACTGCAGGATGGAGCCTGGAGCGTGGCCTTTCAATCGCGCCTGGGGCGTACGCCCTGGCTCAGGCCTTATACCGATTTCGAGCTGGCGGAACTGCCGGCCCGCGGCGTAAAAAATCTGGCGGTCTTCAGTCCGGCCTTCGTGGCCGATTGTCTGGAAACTCTTGAAGAACTCGACATGGCCGGCCGTGAGACTTTTCGTGAAGCGGGCGGCGAAAATTTTTATTACGTACCCTGCGTGAACGCCGATCCTGAGTGGGCCGCGGGCGTATTGACCCTGCTGGATTTATAGAGTGCGGATCACCCGCGTGATTGTGAAATCTCCTGCTGCGTGAAAAAACAGAGATGATCGGGGTATTGATAACGGAGTTCATTCGCTCGTTGCTGGCCATGTAAAACCGGCCCGCGGCGACTTGTGTGCGCTGCCGGTCTATTTTTAGTTGTGGTGAGCATCGATCGCCGATGCATTCTGGCCGGATCGGTCGTTCGCCGGCTTAATGTGCCTCGCGTCTCGTTACTCGTGACCGGCGGGGGGCGTTCGCCGGCGGACGGGGGAATTTATCGAATGAAAGAGCAAGGCTTTACCACCACGATTTTGCACTCGGATCGAATGGGCGGTCCCGAGCACGGATCGCTGCACAAGCCGATTCATACTTCAGTCGCCTACGGATACGAAGACGCCCGGGACCTGGCCGCGGTCTTTCAGAATAAATCGCAAGGCTTCGCCTACGGCCGGCAGAACAATCCCACCAACAAAGCCCTCGAAGAAAAGATCACCCGTATGGAAGACGGCGTGGCGACGGTCTGCTGCGGCACCGGTATGGCCGCCATCTCTCAGAGTCTGCTGGCGCTGCTCAGATCGGGCGATCATTTCGTATCCAGTTCGTTTCTCTTCGGCAATACAAATAGCATGTTTCAGACCCTGCGCACGGTCGGACTCGAGGCCGATTTCGTGGACGCGACCGATGTGGCGAATGTCGAAGCGGCTTTGCGGCCCAATACGAAGCTGGTCTTCGTCGAAACCATCGCCAACCCCGCGACCCAGGTCAGCGATCTGGGTCGCATCGGCGAGCTGTGTAAAGAACGCGGACTGATCTACGTCGTCGACAATACGATGACCGGGCCGTATCTCTTTCGTCCGAAAAGCGTGGGAGCGAGCCTGGTCACTTCGAGTTTGACCAAATACACCGGCGGCCACGGCAACGCGCTCGCCGGATCGGTGACCGACACCGGTCTCTTCGACTGGACTCAGTATGCGAATATTTACGACAGCTATCGCAGCGTGGATCCCGCCCGGCAGGGCATCACCCAGATTCGCAAAAAAGGTCTGCGGGATTTCGGCGGGTCCCTGGGGCCGGAAGCCGCTCACCATATTTCGGTCGGCGCCGAGACGATGGCTCTGCGCATGGAGCGCCAGTGCGGAACGGCCCTGCGCCTCGCCGAATGGTTGGACGCCCACGCAAAAATAAAAAAAGTCAACTACCCGGGGCTGGCCGCTCACGCCCAGCACGCGATCGCGCGGGATTTGTTTCGGCATTTCGGGGGCCTTCTGAGTTTCGAGCTCGACGAGTCCATCGACTGCTTCGATTTTCTGAATCGCCTGAAGGTGGTAATCTCATCGAGCAATCTCGGGGACAATCGGACCCTGGCGATTCCCGTCGCGCATACGATCTTTTACGAAATGGGACCGGAGCGCCGCGCTTCGATGGGCATCGCCGACGGTCTGATCCGCCTGTCGGTCGGCATTGAAGATCCGGAAGATCTGCTGGCGGACTTCGAACGGGCGCTGAGCTAAACGCTACATCGCCCCGGTGGGCACTGAGCCGAATGCGCCATCGCCCAGGTGGGCGCTGAGCCGAATGCGCCATCGCTCCGGTGGGCGCTGAGCTGATTGCCGATTCGCCGGGTTCTTCCGCAGTTCGCACAAAAACTGTATCGAAATCGTCGCAAGCGACGGAAATTCGGAGAGAAGCGCGACCCACTCGCGCGAAAACTCTTGCACGAGTCCAGGGTCTGTGGGACCCACGTCGTATGAGGCTTTTGATCGTCGACGATTCCGAGATCATCCGGCGCGCGCTACGCAGCTATCTCGCGGAATTCTCACCTTCGGAAGTATTCGAAGCTTCGGACGGCGAAGCGGCGCTGGAGTTGTTTCGGGCCCATCGACCGGAGTGGGTGACCCTCGATGTAACCATGCCGAAACTGGACGGCCTGAGTTGCCTGAAAGAAATGTTGAGTCTGGTTCCCGATACGAAGGTCCTGCTGGTGACCGCGCTTTCCGGGGAGACGACCGCGCTGACCGCGCTGGAACTCGGCGCGAAGGGCGTGGTGATCAAACCCTTCTCCGCGACCGACGTCAAAGAGGCTTTCGCGGAGGCTATCGGGCAATCATGACCGCCGGCTCGCGCCGCCCCGGGTGGGCGCAACTGACCCTGGCGACTCTGCTCGCATTCGCGGCAATTCATACGACCGGCTGCACGGAGGGCGGGCTGCCCCTGTCTCTGCGCGGCGAATGGCAAATGACCACAATCGCGCCGGGCGAAGAGGGTGGCCTGAACGGAGATGAGGACGCGGCCTTCGCTCGTCTCTTCGCGCAGGCGGAACGGGAAACCGCCGTCGGCGAAACGCAAAACATAATTCTGCCCGCCGATTTGACCGATGCCGTCGGGCTCGCCGGTCGCCCGGGATGGGTGCTCCTGCGCAAACGGCTGCCCCGGACGATCGATAGGCTGTTTCAAAAACGCGAGGCGGTCGCGCTGAATCTCGGTATGGCTTCGGACGTTTTCCGGATCTATTTGAATACGACTCCCGCCGGCGGTCGCGGTCAGGCGGAGCCGTACCGGCCGGGCTATTTTCGCACGCTGGCGGTCGATCTACCGGGCTACGCCGCCTATCGCGACGGCCGGTCGAATTTTATCAGCATTCTGATTTATACGCGCGGCGAATTCCCGGTGTCGGTGCTGGGGCCGGCCTTCGAAATTGGCGAAGCGAAGACCGTTTACGCGATTTATTATCGCGGCGAAATCATCGTCTTCGCGCTGCTCACGATTTATTTCATCATCGGAGCGTATCATCTGCTGCTGGTCAGCCGGCGGCCGAAGGAACTATATAATCTGTACTTCGGTCTCTTCACGGTGTTCCTGGCGGGCTACTGGTTTTTCGATACCGAGCTGCGTGGCATTGTCTTTGGCGACGCGGTCATCGCCGGCATGCTGACCGAGCACGTGATCCTGTACAATCTCGGGCCGGTGTTTTTGTTGTTCCTGTCGCATCTGTTTTACCGGCGGCATTCGCGGCTGGCCCTCGTGCTCTGGGGCATCTTTTTATTTATGTGTGTCGTCGCGCTCCTGGGTACCTTTCCGATCCAACGGCTGATGTTGAAAATCTGGCAGGCCGGCGTCGTGCCGCTCATGCTCTATATTATCTTTTACGTCTTTCGCGCATGGCGTCAGGGGCGGCCCGACGCGGGGTTTTTAGTTTTCGGCGTTTTGTTTTTCCTGGCCGCGACCTTGCACGATATCATGTACAACGCGGGCGTCTTCCGGCAATTGGCCGCGGCGATTCCGGGATTGCCCGAATATATTCCGCCGGTCTCGGTCGCGAGCAAAGCCTTCTTGCTGGTGGTCCTCGGGGTGGCGGGCACTCTGGCGAATCGTTTCGCGCGGGTGCATACCGAGTCGGAGCGGTTGAACGTGGAGCTGGAAGACCGCGTGCACGCGCGCACTCGCGAACTGCGCGAAGCGAAACGCGAAACCGACGATATCCTGGACACGGTGCAGGAAGGTTTGTTTTTATTATACAAAGCTTCGGGCGGCGGACTGACCACCGGTGTGCAGTACTCCCGGCGTCTGGAAGAAATCCTCGGTCAGCGCGACATCGGCAGCCGGAATTTCATGGAGCTGATCGGGCCCATGCTGATCGACGCTGCGGCCGCAGACGAAGCCCCGGATGGATCTATCGAGTCTATCGAAACTATTGACGCGCAGCCGGACGACTCGCACGAACCGACGGCAGATGTCGCGCTGCGCGAGCCGGCCGATATATTAGAAGCGCTGAAAAAATATCTCGATTTGATGTTCGCCGGCAAGCTGTCGGAGAAGATGCTCGCCAAATTGAATCCGCTGCGCGATATTACGCTTCAGATAGCAGACGGCGAGCGTCGCGATCTGCAATTCAGCTTTTATCGACTACAGTCCGACGCGCCGGATTCCGAAACAGGCGACGCGAAAAAAGATCCGCAACTGATGGCGGTGGTCATCGACGTGACCCGTCAGAAAGAGCTCGCGCGTAATCTGTTGCGCGAACGCGAAAAAAGCGAAGCCGAGCGCACCCGCCTGTACGCGGTGCTGCGAACGGATCCCCGCGAACTGGCCGGATTCATTCGCGATTGCGAAGTCGAGCTGGAGAGCGCGCGGAGCGCCTTTACGGCCGGAGACCGTGACGCCGTCTTTCGTTCGGTCCACGCGATGAAAGGCGACGCGGGCATGCTGGAGCTGCAGTTTTTCGCGGAGCGCGCGCATCGCTGCGAAAGCCTGTTGGAAAATCAGAACCGCGAAGACGCGATGGCCCCGCAGATCGAAAGGGGGCTCGCCGATCTCGAAAGCGTGCTGGGAGATATTCGCGAGGATCTGGAGCGCATGAAGAATTTTCGCGCGGGTTTCGGCGAAAAATCGAACGCTGAAGATGCAACCGGACTCGCCGGATTGATTCGGGGGCTCGGGCGCCTGGCGGATCGCATGAGCGCCCGTCTGGAAAAACCTGTTAAGCTTCAAACGGATGAATTCGCCGGCCGGGACAAGCTCTGGCAACGGTTGTCTTCCGAATCGCGCGGTGTAATTCGAGACGCGCTGATCCAGCTTGTACGCAACAGCCTCGTGCACGGATTAGAAAGTCCGGAAAAGCGCGCCGCAGAGGGCAAGCCGCCCGTAGGTGAAATTCGCATCAGCCTGGCCGACGCGCCCGATCGTCAGGTCTTGATCGGAGTGCGCGACGACGGGCAGGGCCTGAATCTCGAAAAGCTGCGCGAAAAGGCGCGGGATATGCAGCGCTGGTCGCCCGAAGAAATCGCCAACTGGGCCGACAAAGACGTGGCCGCTTTGATCTTTACTCCCGGGCTTTCGACGGCCGGCAGCGCCGACGGCGACGCCGGCCGGGGCGTCGGCATGGACCTGGTGCGCGAGCGCGTTCGTGGAGCGGGCGGTCGCATTGAAACCCGTTTCGCGCCCGGGCGTTATTGCGAATTCCGGCTGCGCATGCCGGAACACAGCGGAGCATGAAGCGGGAAGAGGGCAATATACAGCGCGGTCTCGGGCCGCCGGCCGCGTATCTGGTTCTGGGCCTGGTGTGCGCGGCGTTGGCGGCGCTCTGTCTGTGGAGCGGGGCGCATCTCGGCGGAGCATGGGAAGATGATAGGGGCCTGACCCTGGTCCTGGTGGCCGGCTTCGCGGGCATTGCCTTATTGGCCGCGATCTTCTGGTGCGTGCGCTGGCTGGTGGCTGTTCATCTGCGCCGTTCCCTGCAGGGTCTGGAAGACGGTCTGGGCGTGCTTTCGCGCGGCGACTACGATCACCGCATGGAAACGGTCGGGCAGGCCGACGTGAATCGCATCGTAACGAGCGTGAACGATATGGCCCGTCAGATTCAGCTGCGCGAACAGGATCTGCGGGATTCGGAACGCAAGTACAAACATCTCGTCGAAGATTCGCACGATATCATCTTTTCGTTAAGCGATCGCGGTATCATCTTAACGATGAACCGCGCGAGCCGCAGGCATCTGGGCCGGGCACCGGCCCGGGTGATCGGCCGATCCTTCGCGGATTTATTGTATCTGACCGGCGGGCCGCCGGACCTGGTGAGTCAGCGCACCTTCTGGCAGAGTTTCGAAGACGTAAAGAGCACCGAAGGCCGCGCCGAATTTCGCACGCATCTGGCCACCGCGCAAAACGAACCCCGCGAAATGAACGTGCAGCTCGAATACGTGCACGCCGAAGGCGGCGTCTTCGTCTATGGCAAAGCGCGCGCCCTGACCGCGGATATTCTCGCGCAGTACTGTCGCTCCGAAATCCGCCGCTATCGCCTGGGGAATTATCTATCGATCGGCGATATGCTCGTGCATACCATGACTTCGAATTTGAATCGCTACTGCAGCCGCGCGACGGCCGGCGAAATTCGCATCGGCGCCAAAGAGATCCTGTACAACGCGATCGAACACGGGAACCTGAATATCAGCTACGACGAAAAGACCGGCGCGACCTCCACTCCCGGCGGGGAATCGTATTTTAAGCTGGTCTCCGAGCGACAGCAGGACCCGCGCTATCGAGATCGCCAGATATCCATCGCCTATTCGCTGAACGCGGAACGGGTGATGTTCGTAATTCGCGACGAGGGCGAAGGCTTTGACCACGCCGAGATGACCCGCCGCCGGGCGGACGGCAACGTCTATCATGGTCGCGGAATCGCGATGGCTCGCGAAATCTTCGACGTCGTCAGCTACAACGACAAAGGCAATGCGGTGGTGCTCGTGAAGCGCTTCGCGCGGAACTCTTAATTCGAACGCTTCGCGCGGAACTCCTGATTCAAGAACCGGCCAGACTGACCTGTACGGGAATGCCGTCGAGTACCGCATTTCCGGACGGAACGTCGTAGAGCTCCGGATCCGTCAGGACGTTCTTGTTCACTCCGGGATATTTCGCAACGATCCGACGGTCGCCGACGGACCGGTTTTCGCCGACCGCATCTTCGCTTTGGGAGTCGGGGCCTTTCCAGCCGTGCGGCAGGCTGACCACGCCGGGCATAATGCCGTCCGTGACTTTCGCGACGGTTTCCAGAGCGCCCACCCGCGAGGCGACCCGCACCCGGCCGCCGTCGTCGACGCCCAGACTGCGGGCGTCTTCGGGATGCAAAAAGAGCGCGGCCCGGTCGTCGCCTTTCGCAAGGCGTTCGATATTGTGCATCCAGGAATTGTTGGATTTAATATGACGTCGGCCGATGAGCATCAGCGGGAAGCCGGCGCTTGAGCCCTCGTTGTCCAGGCGTTCTTTCAGGCGACCGAGATCATCGATCAATATCGGCGGCGCGATTTCAATCTTGCCGGAAGCGGTGCGCAGAATCTCCGGCAGGCGTTGATCCAGCGGCCCCAGGTCGACGCCGTGCGGATGGGCCCGCAATTTTTTCAGACTGAGACCGTCCGGATTTTTGCCGAAGCCTTCGCCGTAGGGGCCGCTGCGCACGAGATAGTCGACGATGCGTTCGGGACCGTGTCCGCCGTCGATCTCGGGCATCAGCTCTTCGACCGGTATGTTATTCGGACGTTCGCCGAGTTGGCTCATCCACTGGCGCAGAACCACGTCGTCGAGAGCCGAAACGTCGCGGCCGGGATCTTTTTTGTCCGAGAGGATGCCGGTGAGCCGCAGGAGAATCTCCCACTCGTAGAGATGTTCCGGCGATTTTTCGAACACCGCCGGACTGTAATTGGCGACATTGCGCACCATGAACTGCGAGAAGATGAAATCGAAATGCGAATCTTCGAGATGCGAAAGCGCGGGAAAGATTACGTCGGCGTGCCGCGTGGTTTCGGTCACATACATGTCGACGCTGATCATGAATTCCAGATCCGCGAAGGCTTTTTGAACATTCTGCGAGTCGGGCGTACTCACGGCTGGATTGCCGGCCAGGGTGAACATGGCGCGAATCTGCCCGGGGCCCGGGGTGAGAATTTCTTCCGGCAGGCACGAGGCGGGATATTCGCCGAAGACCGCGGGCAGGCCGCGCACCCGGCTGGTTTTTTTCGCGCCGCGGTAGCCCTTCTCTTTGCCCGTGCGGGGGCTGTGATTGGGCACGGCCGCAGCGGGTCGCGGAAACATCGAGCCGCCCGCTTCGTCCAGATTGCCCGTCAGAATATTCAGCACGTCGACGAGCCAGTTCGAGAGCGTGCCGAACTCCTGGGTGCAGGAACCGATGCGGCTGTAGACCGTGCCCGCCTTTCCCTGCTTGCGCAGACCCGCCAGTTCCCGCGCCAATCGGCGAATGGTTTCGGCGGGAATCGCGCAGCGCTCGCTCACGGCTTCCGGAGAAAAATCGGCGAAGGCGGTCTGCAGTCCGTCCAGGCCCAGAATATGATCGCTCAGGCGGCCTGTGTTCGTCAGCTCTTCGCTCAAGATTGTATGAACCATGCCCGCGAGCAAATAGGCGTCGCCGCCGGGCCGAATCGGAATGTGTTCGCTGGCGTGTTTGGCCGTGACGGTGAAGGCGGGGTCCACGACGATGAGTCGCCCGCCGCGTTCTTTCAGGGCGCGCACCCGACCCGGAATATCGGGCGCGGTCCAGAGGCTGCCGTTTGAGACAAAGGGATTCGCGCCCAATATCAGCAGGTAGTCGCAGCGGTCGATGTCCGGCACGGCGATATTCGAAGGCAGGCCGTAGATCATCGCACTCGATAGCTGCTTGGGCAATTGATCCACGCTGCTCGCGGAGTAGATGTGTCGCGTGCGCATGGCTCGAATCAAAGCGGGGGTATAAAAGTACAGCCCGGGGTTGTGAGTATTCGGATTGCCGAGATAGATGCCCAGGGATTCGCGCCCGTGGTTTTGAATCACCGCGTTGAGTCCCCGCTCCGCGTGCGCGAAGGCTTCGTCCCAGCCGGCTGTGCGAAACTGATTCGTCGCGCGATCGCGAATCAGAGGCGCGCGCAGGCGATCCGGGTCGGCGTGCAATTCGCCGAGCGCCAGTCCTTTCGTGCACAGGAAGCCGCGACTGAGCACATCGGCTTTGTCGCCTTTGATGCTGCGCACGCTTTCGACGGGCTTGAGATCCGTCGCGGTCGGCCCGGCTCCCGTTTCGATCGCCAGGCCGCAGGTGGCTTCGCAGAGCGGGCAGGTGCGATAGTGAGTTTGCGTCGCGTTCGGTTCGGAGGCTGAAGTCATGGCCGGAGCCTGAAGCGGTCCTCCGATTTCACAAGCTTTTTTGAAGGCGGCCCGGGGGCTTCGCACAGCCCGTGGGTTCCGCGGTCACGCTTGAGCGCTCCGCGTCGCTTTCTCCGATCTCTACAGACAAAAAATTTTCAAAGCCCCGGCCGCATCGTCCGATATTCAATAAGGAGAGGCCAGAATTCGCACGATTTCGCTCGCTTTGGACGATTTCGCGCGATTCCGCTGGTTTTTCTATATCAGGCAGAGCAGAAATATGGGGCATTTTATGAAACACAGAACCGAAACTGTTGGTCATTTTCGGGATAGCGATGGAGCAGTTACCGGCGAAGCCGTCGGAAGCCGCTCCGCGTCGCGCCTGCTGATCGGCCTGCCTGTGCTATTTTTCATGCTGCTCGCACCGGCCTGCGCCACGACGAATATTCAGACCGGCGGTTCGCAGGGCGGACTGCCGGAAGAGAGCTATGCGACCCGCGCGGACGATCCGGAAGCGAGCTTTTTCAACGATCTATCCGCCCAGGACGACGCCTTTCAGGACGGCGCGCCCGAAACCGAAGGCGTGACCGAAGTGGCCGCGAAAACGGGCGACGACTGTCCGTGCGAAGCCACCGATACGACGGTCGCCGATACGCAGCCGGAGCCGACGCCGGTCACGACGAACGAAAGCTATTTTGATTCGAATCAACCGGCGAAGCAGCCCGAAAGCGAAACCGCTGACGCCGCCACCGATACGAACGGCGCGGGCGACTACAGTCCGCCGGAAGGCGGCGATTTCAACGAGGTCGGCACGGCCTCGTGGTACGGCCGCGATTTCAACGGCAAACCCACGGCGAACGGCGAAATCTTCGATAGCCGCAAACTGACGGCCGCGCACAAAAAGATCCCGCTGGGAAGCATCGTGTTGGTGCGCAATCTGGAGAACAATCGCGAAGTTCTGGTTACAATCAACGACCGCGGGCCCTTCGTGAAAGGCCGCGTGCTCGATATGAGCGAATACGGCGCGGAAACTCTGGGTTATAAAGAGCAGGGGCTGACGACCGTGGGCATCCGCGTCGTGCGCCTGGGTAAAGGCAAAGCCGAGTCCGAAGGCGCTACGAAACGATTTTTTGACGAAGACGGCCAGGCGGCGGCCATGGGCAGCGACGAAGTCGATCTCAACGCGTCCGACGTGGAAGAAGACGGCGCGAGTCGCGACTATTCTTTACAGGTAGGCGCTTTCTCGGATCTGAAAAACGCCCGTAGCCTGGAGCGGTATCTGAAGCATTATGGCCATCCCATGAAGGTCGTGCGTCGGGACGGAATGTTCGCCGTAAAAATCGGCGCCTTCGATTCGCGTTACGAAGCCGAGCAGCTTAAAGCGCGTCTGAGCGCCGAAGGTTACAACGCTTTCGTATCGGAACCCGCTCGCAATTAATCCGCCAGCGCTGCGCCGTGGTTCGCTTCGCGCGCCCGGGTTCGCGTCAGGCGCTTCCGACGCTTCAGAGGACTGGCAGGCTGGTATAAAGGCGAAGCGATATGGCCGCGAACATACTGAACGAGCAGAGCGTCCTGCTTACCGGAGCGACCGGCGGCCTGGGAGTCTATCTTGCCCGGGCCTTCGCGCGACGTAAGGCCGATCGACTCGTGTTGTGCGATCATGCCTCGCGCTCGGACGAACTCGCGCTGCTCGCGACCGAATTGCAGAGCGAATTCGGAGCTGTCTGCTACACGATCACCGGCGATTTAAGCGCGCCTTCCGGTCCGCGAGACCTCTATAACCGCGCGAAGGCGGCGCTGCGAAATGCGCCTCCGGACCTGTTGGTAAACAACGCGGGTCTCTTGAGTTACGGCCGGTTCTGGGAGATCGATCCGGAGCGTCTGCGACACCAGGTGCTGGTCAACGATCTGGCGCCGTTGCTTCTGAGTCGATTCTATCTGGCCGACGCCCTGGCGGCGGGTCGCGGTCGAATTCTGAACATCGTCTCCGGCAGCGCGTATCAGCCCACGCCCTATCTCGCAACATACGGAGCGAGCAAAGCGTTCTTATTGCAACTGAGCGCGGCGATTAACGCGGAGCTTGGCGCGGTCCGGTCGGCGCGATCGTCGGCTGCGGGCGCCGGGCCGGACGTGCGCATCTATTCGGCCTATCCGCCTTTCACTGAAACGACGATGATCGACTCTGTGCCGGCGAGCATTCTCTGGTTTCGGATCAATCCGCGGGCGAAAGCGGAACGAATGGCCGAGCGCTGCGTGCGGGCTTATGTAAACGGAAAGCAAGAGTACATTCCCGGATTCTTGAATATACTGACGCACGCACTGGCGCCGCGCCTCTCACCGCTGGCGGTTCAGAAGTGGTTCGGCGAAACGATGTTGCGCAATCGCGCGAAAGGCCGTTAACCCGCGGGCGATTTGCGCACGACGACGCTCGGCAGATAGTCTTCGGGCGCTTCCAGCCCCAGCAGATACAAAACCGTCGCCGCGATATTGCCCAGACCCACGCCGCCCGCGTCCGGATTTACTTTGTATTGATCCGCGGCGCGGCCGGTCAGGATAAACGGAACCGGGTTGAGCGTATGGCTGGTTTTGGAAACGTATGATCCGTCTTTCGCCCGTTTCGCTTCGCCTTTTTTGTCCAGTTCGATCATCTGGTCGCAGTTGCCGTGGTCGGCGGTGATGATCACTGTCACGCCGAGCTCGGTCGCTTTATTTACGATCCTGGCGACGCATTCGTCCAGGCATTCGACCGCCTGTACCGCGGCGGGCAGCACTCCCGTGTGACCGACCATATCGCCGTTCGCCAGGTTGATGCGCAAAAAGCGATATTGTTCGGATTCCATGGCTTTGATCAGCGCGTCGGTGATTTCGCGCGCCTTCATATTCGGGGCCTGATCGAAGGAAACCACGTCGGAGGGGATCTCGACCCAGTCCTCTAAGGCCGGTTCGAATTTCTCGGAGTTGTTGCCGTTCCAGAAGAAGGTTACGTGCCCGTACTTCTGCGTCTCCGAGAGCGCGTACTGCTTGATGTCGTTGTGTACGAGGTATTCGCTGAGCGTTCGGTCGATGGCCGGGGGCGGCACGAGATAGTGCGGCGGAACGTGCAGGTCGCCGTCGTACTCCATGACGCCCGCGAAGTGGGTCTTACTATTCGGCTCGCGTTTGAAATGCGGGAAATCCGATTCCGGGGCGGTGAAGGCCTGACAGATTTCGATGGCCCGGTCTCCGCGAAAATTAAAAAAGATCACGACGTCGTCGTCGACGATCTTGCCGGTCGCTTTCGCCGCGTCTGCGGGGTCGTGAATGACGAAGGGCGGCAGATCCTGGTCGATGACCCCGGGGGTTGCAGCCCGCAACGCTTCGATCGCCGCGGTCGCGTTTGGAAAGAGCGGCCCTTCGCCCGCCACGTGGGTTTGCCAGCCCCGTTCGATCATGGGCCAGTCGGCTTCGTAGCGGTCCATCGTGATGCGCATACGTCCGCCGCCGGAAGCGATCGCGTAATCCAGGCCGCCCGCGTTGATCTCGCTTAGCTTATTCTCAAGTTGAGTTACGTATTGCAGGGCGCTGGTTTCGGGAACGTCGCGTCCGTCGAGCAGGATGTGCACCCGGACTTTCGAGACGCCCTGACGCGCGCTTTCGTCCAGCATGGCCAGCAGATGATCGATGTGGCTGTGCACATTGCCGTCCGAAAGCAGGCCCAGGAAATGCAGCGTGCGCTTTTCGCCGTCTGCTTCGCGCGCTTGCAGCGCCAGGCCCGGCTCATCGCGGCGGCCGATCAGGCGCAGCCACTCGGCGCTCTGGAACAATTGACCGGATTGGATTGCGCCGGCCACAAGCTTCGCGCCCTGGTCGAAGATGCGTCCCGCGCCCATCGCGTTATGGCCGACTTCGGAGTTGCCCATATCGTCGTCGGAGGGCATACCGACCGCGGTGCCGTGGGCTCTGAGTTGCGTCGTCACCGGTCCCTGCGCGATCAATTCTTTCAGCACCGGAGCCTTCGCCAGATCGAGAGCGTTGCCGGGATAACCTTCGGCCTGGCCGCGGTACAGGCCGACGCCGTCGAGAATCACCAGGAGGACCGGACCGCCGACTCCGTCGCTGGTGTGAGGAAGGACGAAAGAATGCATACGGGGTTCAGATTCGAGAGACCGCCCGCACGGGCAAGCAAATCACCGGCAAATCGGCCCGTCGGCCGACGCGATCGCGGGGGGAGCCCGCCGGAATTTCCGTCGCCGAAAAGCGTTTGACCCGGGCCTGGTTCGGTGTCGCCATGCAGCGCATGCGACCGGAAAAAGCCGCCTGGGAACTGAAAAACGAACGCAACAAAGTCAACGTGCGCTGGCTCCTGATGGTATTGATCGCGGGTTATCTGTATTATATTCTCCAGACCGGGCAGGGGGAAGAGATCGGTTCCACGCATCTTTTTAATCTGAGCTACATCGTCGGGCTTACGGTCTTCCTGGCCACCGCGAATCTGATCTTCACTCTGTATCTGGCGGCGGTGGCGCGCGGTCGTATGGCCATGCGGGCCGGACTCAAATACCTCAGCATGATCGTGGACTTTATCGCCATCTCCCTGGTGCTCTTGCCGACCGGCGGGGACCGCAGCATCTTCTTCGTCGTTTATTTTATCGTAATCATTTCCAACAGCCTGCGCTACGGAATGCGCCTGGCCCTCGCGGGGGCGTTCACCTTCAATCTCTGCTACGTGGCGGTGCTGGCCTATCAGTACTATCCGGACCTGGTCGTGCCGAATATTCAGGGCGAGATATTGAAAGTGGCGGTGTTCTGGGTGGTCGGCCTGTATACGGGTTATATCGCGCGTAGGTTTCAGATTCTCCAGGGTGAAGTCGAGAAGTACCAGGATCTGGTGCGGCGCTTGATGGAGCGCCAGAGCGGGGAGTCGCAAATTTCTGATTGATCGTATGCTTCGCGTGCATACGGGCTCGCGCCGCCTGCGAATGTTTCGGCCGCGAAAACCGAATTTTTTTCTCTGAAAACGGCAAGCTCGCCGGTCCTCGACTGTATTCAGACAGGAGACGACCGCATGCTTCTGTCCGCTACATCATCTTTCCCGCTTTCCCGCCGCCCGCTATTGCAATGCGGCCTGCCGCTGCTTCTGGCGACGGCCTGTTCCACGCATCCGCTCGTGGGCTACGAGGCCCTCACCGGAGCCGGCGGACAGGAATCTTCGATTGGCGATAGCTTTCCCGCGCTGGTTCTGGCCGCTTTCGGCGGTTTCGCAGTTGGGTCGCAATCCGGGCAGGCCGCCTGTCCGGACGTCTTCATCGGCAATTTCGGCGCCCGGAACCGGGTGTATCTCAACAACGGTTCCGGCGGATTGCCGGCCGGCGTCGACGCCGATCCGCTTGCCGATAGCGGTTTCTCCGCGGCCCTGGGCGATTTGAACGGGGACGGCGTTATTGACGCCTTCGTGGGCAATACCTTCGGGGAACGCAACCGGGTCTATCTCAACGACGGCACCGGCATCGCCTTCGCCGTTTCCGACGCGGACGCCGTGAATCAATCCACGAGCGCCGCGCCGTTGGGAGACCTGGACGGAGACGGAGATCTGGACGCCTTCGCCGCGAATAGTTTCGGCGATCTGAATCGTGTTTATCTGAATAGCGGCGCGGGCACCTTCGCCAGTTCCGTTGTCGAAGCCACACCTCAGGGCTCCGAGGCCGCCGCGCTGGGAGATCTGGACGGCGACGGCGATCTCGACGCGTTCGTCGCGAATTTCGGGCTGGCGAACCAGGTTTTTCTGAATAACGGCGGCGGCGTCTCGTATGCGATCAGCGCCGTAAGCGGCGGCACCCGGGACAGCACGGGCGTGGTCCTGGGGGACCTGGACGGCGACGGGGATCTGGACGCCTTCGTTTCGAATAACAATCAGGCCGATCAGATATATTTAAACGATGGGAGCGGCGCCGTGTATAGCGTGAGCGATGCCAGCGTCGCAACCGATCCTTCGGGAGGCGTGGCGCTGGGAGACCTGGATCGCGACGGGGATCTGGACGTTTTCTCCGCCGTCGTCGGAGCGGCGAATGTCGTCTATCTCAACGACGGAACGGGCACGGCATTCGCATCCGCTCCGGCCGCCCCGGGGACCGACACCACGGTGCGGGTCGCCCTCGGCGATATGGACGGAGACGGGGATCTGGACGCTTACGCCGCCAACCAGGGCGCCGAGCCGGATCGCATTTACTGGAACGACGGCACCGCGACGGCGTTCACTACCGCAAGTGCCAGCGCGGACAGCACCCCTTCGGCCGGTCTGGCCCTGGGCGATCTGGACGGGCTCGGCTGCCGTTGAAGCTTCTACAGCAATCCCGGTCGGCCGCAATCCTGGTCGACAACAGATTTCCTTGCCTCATTGTGTCCGTTTATGGTTGGAAATTTTCTCGCTTATGCGGCGATCGTCTGGTTTTCGCTGCCTTTTAAGATTCTGCCTTACCGCGCCTGTCTGGCGTACGGCAAATGTATAGCGGCTATGCTTTCTCCGCTGGCCGGGAAGTGGAAGCGTATCGCCGCCGAGAATATTCGCCACGCCTTTCCCGAGCAAGACGAAGCCTGGGTTCAGGATCTCGTTAAGAAAAACTGGCGGCACATGGGTCTGCTGCTCGCGGATTCCTTTTACGGGCCGCGCATGACCAAAGAGTTTTACGAGAAGCACTGCGTTTACGATCCCGGCTCGCGCGAAGCGGAAGAAGCGGCTTTCGCGCGCGGCACCGGCGTGATCTGCAACTGCGGACATCTCGGCACCTGGGAACTATTGGTCCAGTACACCGGCCGCGTCTTAAACGGGGGCGGCATCTATAAAAAATTCAGCAACCCCTGGGTCGACCGCTGGTACAAGAATTTGCGCGAATCGAGCGGGATCGAGCTTTTTGAAGTGGCCGATTCCCAGCAGGCGATTCGTTATCTGCGCAAGGGCGGTCGCGTGGGATTCGTTTCGGATCAAAACGCAGGTGGCTCAGGCATCTTCGTGGATTTTATGAATCGCCCGGCGGCGACGTTTCGCGGGCCGGCGTTGATGGCCGGCATCTCCGGTTCGGGCATGCTGTTTTACAGCGCGGTGCACGGCGCGGATAAGAAGGTCCATTTGCGCATCCAGGATCTGGGCATGATCGACCTGAAGAAATTCAAAGATCGCGAAGAAGCCCTGCGTCATTATACCGAAGTCTGGGTGCGCGCGCTGGAAAAAGACATCCGCGCCTATCCCGAACAGTACTTCTGGGTGCACCGTCGCTGGAAAACGAAACCACCGGAGATGCAAGCCGCTCTCGAGGCGCAGGAAGCGCCGGAGCCTGGCGCCAGCCCGGCCGGCGCCTGAGTCTGCGGTTCTTCAGTCTGCAGACATCTTTTGAAGCGCATCGATTTGCTGGATTTGTTCGAAGCTCTCGCAAATCCAATCGGCCTGTCCGAGCAACTTCGCCTCGAAGGTCGTCGTCAGAGCGACGCAGCGCATACCGGCGGCGTTCGCTGCGGCAACCCCGTGTGGACTGTCTTCAATGACCAGGCATTCGCCGGGCACGCAATTCAGTTTCTGGGCCGCAAACAAAAACAGGGCGGGATCCGGTTTGGCGCGTCCGTCGACGTCGCTCGTAAAATAAATTCGTCGCCCGAAGTATTCGTTCAGCTTGAGACGCGCGTCGACGGCTGCAAAGAGCCCGGGTTCCATGGACGTGGCAATACAGCATGGAACACCCGCCGCTTGAACGCCTTCGAAAAATTCCTGAAAACCCGGAACGAAACCAACGGTCTGCGAGAACAACTCCCGGGCCAGGTTCCGGCGTTCGACCGCGATTTCCGCGGCGCTTTCCGGCAGTCGGTATTCTTCGCGAAGGATCTGCGCGCCGTCCAGGAGCGATCGGCCGGCCAGCAGATGTTTGATGCGTTCGCGTTCGTAGGCTATGCCGCGGCGGGCGAGCAGCATGCGCTGGCTCTCATCCCACAGGCCTTCGGTGTCGATCACCACGCCTTCGGCGTCGAAGATAACTGCGCGCAACTTCGTCGCCGGGGGATTCGCTTGCGAGTGCGGCATCTCGTCGAAGGAACGCCTGGTTTGCTGGAAACGCCAGAGCTTTTTTCGAATTCCCGCCGCCGGAAATTTGATTGATTGACAGAGCGGTCGCCGACTGGAGAATCCAGAGGCTGCGGCCTCGATTGGAGTGTCGACGGAGTTTCACCGGCTTTTCGAGAGGACTGCGGAGACCTCGCGACCGCATCGCGTTTGGGCCTCTAAGAGCATGGCTGCACATTCTAAAGAGTTACAGGCGTATCGGGAAGTCGTGGACGTCGTTCGCGGTCTGAATACCCGCCGCGATCGAGATCCGATTCCCGTGGCCGCGGACCTGGGCCCGCTGCTTGATCAGGCCTTCTATCGGGATCGCGGTCGCCTGCAATCGGTACTGGATATGCTGGCGGAATCGCGACACCTGATCGCGTTTCGTCTGGTGGAAGCCGACCCGCGCATGCAGGTCGAAGCCGTTATGGGTTATATCGTCGCCGAAGCGGAAGTCGTGCGCGAACTCAAGGCATTTATCTTCGAACGACTGGAAGTCGCCTATGAACGCCAGTTCTATCGCCGGCGGACTGCGGCGCTGATTATTCAGGAGATGATGCAGGACATTCGTAAATACAACAACAGTCAAATCGGCAGAATGCTGAATGCGGCGGTCATGCTGCAGCAGTACGACCAGTTGATGGGGCGCGGCGGCCACGACTATCTACCCGCGGCGAAAGAAGCGCGCCTGAAGGAGTTGCTGCAGGCGCGCGATTCTGAGCGCGGCGAGTCGACCGCGGCCGGCGCGGAGGCGTCGTCCGGCGCCGGTGACCCCCCGAAAGGGGATCCGCGGCGCGCTACCGATACGCCTTCCGGCCTGGAAGCGGAACGCATGGACCTTTCCGGAGACTGGGGGCGGGCGGTCGAAAAATTCGGCGTCGAGTTTTTACTGCGCATTCATTTTCGCAAAAACGAATTTAATAAAATTAAATATCTGGTCAATACGCGCCGCGTCGCGCGCGAAAGCGATCTGATATTTGTACGCGATACAGTGCGCACTCTACAGTCGCGCGCGCTGGAGAAACAGGATCCGGAACTGCGGCGACATATTACGGCGCTGCAAAATTTGCTTTCGAGCGTACACGTTAAGCTTCAGATGATTGCCCTCGAGCGCGAGCGAGAGTAGTTTCGAAACGCGAGCGAGAGTAGTTTCGAGATACAGTTGGGCCCGAGAAGCGTTCAGGGGTACGACAGCGAACGAACCCTGGACGAAAGCGTTCTACTCTGAAATAAATCATACCAGAAAACCAATATTCTTCTATGCCATCTTTCCAGTCGGCGGAGAGCGTATCTGTCCGGCCGCGCCGTCTGCGGCGTGGTGCGGCTAAAACGTGCATTTCGTGTCATGCACGTGTCTTAAAACTGGTAGAGACTATTTATGAAGAATCTGAAGGGGATCTTCTCTTTTTATTCGAATCTGGATCTGCTGCATAAGCTGCTGATCGCTTTCGGCTTCGCCATTCTCTGCATGAGCGTCGTCGGGTATCAGGGTTATCGAACGGCCCGGGCGAAAGTCGAATCGGTCAATATCATCTTCGAAAACAACCTCAAGCCGGTACGCTGGATCAATCTCGTGCGAATCGATTTAAACGCGAATCGCACGAATCTGTACCACGCTATCTTAAACATAGGGCGCAATCGCGCGGATCTCGAAGCCTACCTGAGCGATATCGCGATTCGGGCGAAGCGCATCGACGACAATCTGGCGGCGGCGAAAGTCAAGCTGGCGGAGCTTTCCGACGACTATTTGCTGCAAGAGGTTTCGCTGCTGCAAGAAGAGCTGAGCGAATACCGCGCCGGCCGGGCGCTCGTAATTCAGTTTATTCGTCGCGGTGATTTACCGGGGGCGCTCCAGCGGGCCGAAGCGCAGCGGGATTTCGCCTTTCAGGTATTTACCCACGCCGCGAATATCGCCGATCATATTGAGACTCGCGCCGGGACCCGGCAGAAGCGCGTGCAGGCTGAAGCCAGAAGCGCGGTCGTCTGGATCCTGACGCTGGTCTTGCTGGCCCTGATATTTTCGAGCGCGCTGGTCACGGGTGTCAGTCTGGACATTCGCAATCTCCTGCGACGATTGACGAAAAAAATGCGAGCGGTATCCTCGGGAGATCTGCAGGTCTCGGATTTTTCGGGATGGCGGCCCAACGACATCGGCGCTCTCTATGAGTGTTTCAATGCCATGAACGGCATCTTAAAGAAGCTGGCCGGTTTTATCGATTCGACGGCGCTCGCCACCCAGGAAATCGGCGCGACCGCGCACGAGCTGGATAAAACGGCCGAGCAGTCCACGCTCGGGGCGCAACAGATGTCTTCAAAACTCGAGCAGCTGTCTCAGGGAACCCAGGAGAGTTCCCGCAGTCTCACGCAAAGCTTCGAAGAAATGCACGCGGTCAACGCCATAATTCAAAAGATCACGCGCAGTATGGAAAACTCCGCGGCCGTTTCGGACGCGACGCGAAGCAGCGTGGTCGACGGGCGACAGCACGTATTGCAGGCGGTCGATAGCATGGGGGCCATTAAATCGGCCGCGACCGAAGTGTCCTCAGCGGTCTCGGAACTTTCGCAGCTGAGTTCGGAAATCGAAACCATCGTAACTCTGATCAGCACCATCGCTGACCAGACCAGCCTGCTGTCCTTAAACGCTTCGATCGAAGCGGCGCGCGCGGGCGAAGAAGGCCGTGGATTCGCGGTGGTGGCGAACGAAGTCGGCAAGCTCGCGAGCAGCTCAACCCAGGCTGCAGCGTCGATCGCGAATTTGATTCGCAAAGTTCAGAGTCGGATTCGCGACGCGGACGTGGCGATGGCGAACGGCCTCAAAGAAGTTCAGGACGGAGCCATGGTCATCGAAAAAGTCGGCGACACTTTCGAAGGCGTACTGGTCAAAGCGGAGCAGGCCTCGAAGGAAGCGCGGACGGTCGCCGGGGAGCTGGTAACGGTTTCGACCAACACGGCCAGTGTGGTCAGCTCAATCGAGAGCGTTTCGGCGATCGGCAAAGAATCCGCGGACGGCATCGAAAGCATCTCGCTTATTTCGCAGGACCAGTACGTGAGCACCGAAGAGATCTTCGCGAATTCGAAGTCCCTGACGAACGTCGTCGAAAAACTGAGCGCCCAGCTTTCCGGATTTCGCGTACAGGCCGGGGCGGCCCAGGCGTCCCCGCTCGCTTCCCGGCGGAAATGAGGCGAAAAGCCCGGCATAGCTTTTATCGCAATAGCCGGCGCATATGCTCCCGCTGCTTTCCGAAAGGCCGCCGGCGGATTTCTGTACGCAGAGCAGTGCGTGGTCGTCAACGCACAGCCCGAGTGTACGGCCCATTACATCGCGCGCCGTCGGGCCTGGCTCTGATTATAACAAAAAACTAACATTCGGCCGCAATCGAGCTACTCGCTTTCAATCGCTCGCAACGGGTGATCGCTGGCTTCAGGTCGCACTCGCACTGGTCGTCGATTGATTGATATTGACTCATATCCCTGATTCGATTTTCTGCGTCTGGTTGTTAGTAAAAAAACGCATCTTTTTGGCGGTTCCCGCGCGCCGAATCCACAGGTGATATTTATGAAAAAAATAAAAGAAATATTCGCTTTCTATTCCAACCTGGATTCGCTGCATAAGCTGTTGCTGGCCTTCGGTTTTGCTTTTACGTGCATGTGTTTTATCGGTTACCAGGGCTACAAAACCGCCCAGGACAAAGTCGAGTCGGTCAACGTCATCTTCGAAAACAATCTCAAGCCGGTTCGCTGGATCAATCTGGCGCGAATCGATCTAAATGCGAATCGCACCAACTTGTATCACGCCATCGTGAACATCGGTCGCAGTCGCGCGGATATCGATAAGTATCTCAACGATATTCCGTTTCGGGCCGGGCGTATTGACGAAAACCTGGCGGCCACGAAAGCCAGGCTGGCGGAGCTTTCCGACGATTATCTGCTCGAACAGCTGGACTTGCTGCAGGACGCTTTAACGCGCTATCGGGCCGGCCGGTCGGTCGTCATTCAGTACATCGAACGGGGCGATCAACGGAACGCCCTGGAGCTCGCCGAAGCGCAACGAGACCTGGCCTTCCAGGTGTTCAAACACGTGACGAATGTCGCAGACCGGATCGAGGCCCGCGCGGAAAACCGGCAAAAGCGCGTGCAGACGGAAGCGAATACCGCGGTGGCGTCGATCGCCGCTCTGGTTCTATTGACCTTGATTTTCTCGAGTCTGCTGGTGACCGGCGTCAGCTTCGATTTTCGCCGCCTGCTGCGCAAGCTCACGGAGAAGATGCGGGCCGTTTCCGGCGGCGATCTGCAGGTTGCCGATTTTACCAGCTGGCAATCGAACGACATCGGCGCGCTCTATCTTTGCTTTAATTCTATGAACGGCATTCTCAAAAAGCTCGCGGGTTTTATCGATTCCACCGCGTCGGCGACCCAGGAAATCGCCGCGACCGCGCATGAGCTGGATAAAACGGCGGAACAGTCGACGCTCGGCGCGCAGCAGATTTCGATGCAGCTCGAGCAACTGTCCCGGGGTACCCAGGAGATTTCAAAGAATCTGACGCAGAGTTTCCAGGAAATGCATGCGGTGAACACAATCGTTCAACGAGTCACTCAGAGTATGGCAAACTCCGTTCAGATTTCCGACGCGACCCGGGCCAGCGTGGCCGACGGGCAGTTGCACGTACTGCAGGCGATCGATCGTATGGCTTCGATCAAAGAGTCGGCGACCGAAGTCTCGGGAGCGGTTACGGAATTGCTCGAGCTCAGCTCGGAAATCGAAACGATTATAACCCTGATCAGCACGATCGCCGATCAGACCAGTCTCCTGGCGTTGAATGCTTCGATTGAGGCGGCCCGGGCCGGCGTACACGGCCGCGGATTCGCCGTGGTCGCAAATGAAGTCGGCAAGCTCGCGGGCAATTCGACCGACGCCGCCGCTTCGATCGCCACTCTCATCGGCAGGGTTCAGAGCCGGATTCGCGACGCGGACGTGGCGATGGCGAACGGCCTGAAAGAAGTCCGCGAGGGGGTGGTTACGATCGAAAAGGTCGGCGATACCTTCGAAGGTGTGCTGGTCAAAGCGGAACAGGCCGCCGATGAAGCGAGAGTAATCGCCGCCGAAGTCGCCAGTGTTTCGACCAGCACGGCCAGCGTCGTGAAATCGATCGAAAACGTTTCGAAGATCGGGAAGGATTCCGCCGAGAGCATTGAAAGCATCTCGCTGATTTCACGCGACCAGTACGTGAGCACCGAGGAGATCTTCGCCAACGCGAAGTCTTTAACGAATGTCGTCGAGAATCTGAGCGCGCAGCTCTCGGATTTCCACGTGCATGCCAGATAGCCAGTTTATTCAAGAAATCGCGGGCGACCTGGTGTAGATTGGCCTCAACAATTGAGGAGCGATCTATGAATTCTAAAATCAAGCAGGCCTTTCGAAGTGAGATGAGTCTCGCGCGGCGCGCGTACGTCTCGGGAGAGCTTTCGAGATCCTTTTCGCATCTGGAGCGGGCGCATATTCTGGGACAGCGCTGGATAGGACCGCATACGCTTTCGCACTGGTGGATGCTGAAGGTCGGCGTGCGCCGCGCCGATATCCGTGAAATCGCCGGCCAGATCCTGCGCATTCTGGCATCGCTGGTGATTTCGCGGGTATGGGTGCCGATCGGCAATACCGGCGGCGCCGATGTCAGCCCGCTTGAGCCGATGCCCTTGCCGGAAGACCTGCGCGAAATTTTGCAGGGCGAGGATGCGGCGGCGTGAGCGCCGGTTCGCACAAGCCGGCGTCGCGCGGGATCGTCGTATTCGCGCGCTGGACCGGAGCCCTGCTCGCGTTGTGTTTGTTCGTCATCGCGGCCGCATTCGCGATCTGGCTCTATCTGCACGATCTGGGGCAGCAACAGGTCGAACGGGAATTGCGGGAATATCGCCCGGTCGCCGTGCGCGATATGGGTTCGGTGAACTCGCTGCGGATTCTGCCGGTCGTAAACTGGCATGGGAATTCCGACGACCTGCGCACAGAAGTGGGGGTATCGTATCTGGTCGAAGCGGACGCGACTAAAATCCTGTTCGACCTGGGTCACAATGCCCGGGACGAATCGCCTTCGCCGCTTGAACACAATCTTGAAGTTTTGGGAATCGAAATCGCGGACATCGATGTGTTGTTTCTTTCTCACGCGCATTTCGACCACCTGGGCGGGCGGCGCTGGTCCCAGGCGAAGAGTTTCAGCTTCGGCCGGCGGCAGAAGCCGTTGCCCGATCTGCTGGTCTATACGCCGATACCGCTCAGCTATCCCGGTTTGACGCCGGTGCAAACATCGCAGCCGCAGGCTTTATTGCCCGGAATCGCGACCACCGGTACGATTCCCCGGCGTCTGATGATCGGCCGCATCGACGAACAGGCGCTCGTCGTGAATCTGCGAGGTCGTGGGCTGGTACTGATCGTAGGTTGTGGGCATCAGACTCTAAAGGAATTGCTATCACGGGTGGAGCGTACGTTTCGCGAACGGATCTACGCGGTCGTCGGCGATCTGCACTATCCGATTCCCACGGGACGTATGAATCTGCTGGGGATCAACGGACAGCGCCTGTTCGCGTCCGGCAGCGGAATTCTGGCGCCTTTGCAATGGACGGATGTCGAGCGCGATCTGGAGTTGTTAAAAGCGCGGGAGCCGGCCATCGTTGCTCTGGGCGGTCATGACAGCTCGGACGAGGTGATCGCGCGTTTCGCGCGGGAGTTCGGCGAGCGCTATCGGCACGTTCGGGTCGGGGAGTGGATTATAATAAATTGAGCGAAACCGGGAGATCTTTTGATTGCGTGCAAAGCATTCGCATGACGGAATTCGGCGTGCGCAATCATCTGTACCTGTTCGCGACCGGCGCGCTTTTTCGCGGGCCGGTTCGGGATAATCAGCCGCATCGCCATCACGCGTTGCAGCTGGTGGCCGGTCCGCGGCCTTTTCGCATCAGAATCGAGGCCAGCGAAATTGAAACGCGTTGTATTCTGATTGCGCCTGATGTCGAACACGCTCTGGAGGGAGGCGACTCCCGGCAGAGCTTGTTGTTGCTGGAACGCGAAAGCACGGCCGCAGAAACCCTGATGGAGCGCTATCTGAAGTCCAGGTCGCATTACCAACCGGAGTCTTCCGCATTCGAGACCGTCTGCTCCGGGCTTGATTCTGATTTCGATTCTGATAGAGAGGGCGAACTGACGGCCGCTTCCTGCGCGCAGGCGGCCGGGCATCGCCGCAAATTGCTTTCGAAGCTCTTCGCAGTATCCACCGACGAGCGCGGCTCGAATCGGGATCCCCGGATCCGCCGCCTGTGCGAGCATATCGCGCGCACGGAAGATTTTCGCGTTTCGCTGGAAGAGGCCGCGGAAGTCGCGGGCCTGTCGCCGGGTCGGTTGACCCATCTATTCAAGCAGGAAGTCGGATTGCCTCTGCGCCGCTATAGTGCATGGCTGCGAATTCGCAGAGCTGTGGCGTCGGTCGCCACTGGTGAATCGCTGACAACGGCGGCGCACTCGGCCGGCTTCGCGGATCAGGCGCACTTCAGCCGGAGCTTTCGGGATCTGTTCGGACTCAGCCCGCGCGAAGCCCTGTCGGCGAGTCGATCGGTGCGCGTCGCATTGTGCGAAGACGGCGTCGCATAACGAAAGGCTTCAACTGCTCGAATGCTCTAGTTTGGATACTTCAGGGCCCCGGTCGGTGCGAAGCGGCTCACATAGTCGTCCATCAGCTTCAGATAGAGTTCCAGCTCCCGGCTGGCCGGATCAAAACGTTCCGGATCGTCCGCGCATTGCGCAATTCGCAGGAGCGCGACTTTTGCGCGAATATTCGCCCAATACGCGAGGAAATACGCGAAGAGCTGCGGCTGAAACAAAGTCGTCGCGGCGACCCCTGGCGCGGGTTCGGCTGCCAGATAACTTTCCACAAAAGCTTCGATCATCTCGCCGTGGCCCAGGGCGTCCAGGTCCATACACAAAAACGCGATCTCGTTTAATAGATCTATGCGGCGGATCTCTGCGCTGAATTCAATGCAGTCGAATAATACCGGTTCGCGGTCGGGCGGTAGAAAGATATTCCGGGAGTGGCAGTCACCGTGACAATCCCGGACCAGACCCAATTCTCTGCGACGACGGATTTCATTCGCGTGGGCCGCGAGAAATTCGCGCGAAGCTTCGCAGGCGCGGGCCACGATGCGGTCCGCCGGGCTTTGGGAATCAGCATCGCCGCTCCGCGTATTCGTTTCGAGACCGTCTATCTGGAAAATCTTTCTGCCGGATTGCGACAGGAATTCTCGCGCGCCTTTATACGCCGATTCGAGATCCGCGAATTCTTTTTGTAACAGTGCGGGATCGCCCGCGGGCATCGCGCCATCCGCCGCGAGACCTGCGACCGCGGCCTCTTCGCGATGAAAGCGGGCCAGGGTCCGGGCGATGCGGTCGGCGTGCTCCGGGTGAAACGAATTTTCGGCGAGCATGCGATCCATTTCGTAGCGATTGTCGAGTCGTTCCATTTCCACGGCGAAGCCGATGATCGGCGTCGAACTCCCGGTCGCCCCCGCTCCGGCGAAAAACGGAACACCGGTTTTCGTATCGCGCCGAATCGCCCGAACGCCCAGATAGATATCGCTCAAGCGTGAATTCAACCGCACCTCTTCGCGGCAAGAATGGTAGCGGTGCATCAGGGTGGAAAAATCCAGAAACGAAAACCGCGCGGGCTTTTTGATTTTATACACGCGGTCTTTTCCCAGCAGCACCCATGAGATGTGGGTCTCGATCATTTCGGCCGTCGCGTTTCGCGCGTCTGCGAACGCCCGCTCCCGCCGCAGATCGTCTAAGTCTTCGCTGGAGAGCTGCGCGCCGTAGATATAGTGCAGGCCGCGGTGCAGGAGCCTCTTGATATTCGCATCGCTGGATTCGAGCTTCAGGCAGGAGGCGTCCGGAGCTTCGAAGGCGTCCCGTAATTTGAGATAGACCGCGAAATCCGCGTCGCTGTCCGGCCGCGGCCGCTGGATGCGCCTGCGAGCCGTATCTTCGTCGGCGACGAGCTGGATGATAAAAAAGCGCGCGCCGGCGGCCTGCGCCGCGTATTGAAATTTTTCGCGCAGCTCGGCGCGGGCGAAATTCGCGTCCAGAATAACCGGCGACGCGGATGCGTTTTCGTTTTCGGATAAGGCGGCCCGCATGCGCGCGAGCATCTCATCGTAGACCGCCGTTTTGTTCCGCGGCGAATAAAGCTCCGTCCCGCTGTCCGCTCCGTTATCGCCGGCCGCGAATATTTCGCGCCGAATGCGATCACTGCTTAGATGGAGGGCCTTCGTTTCGGCCGCCAGGCGCGCGGCGAAATAGCTTTTGCCCGAACCCGGCAGGCCGCAGATTAAAATTACGATTCCCCGATTCATTGTGTGTCGCTTGCTCGTTATCATTTAACAGATGCGCGGCAGTTGTTCGCCGCTTAACATATCGACGATGCGGTCCGCGCCCAGGCGGCCGGTCATCGTAAGCATGCCGGCCCGGTTTTGATTCGCCGGGCTGCGCGCTTCGCCCAGTATGACGGCCGCTTCGCAAGTTTCCGGGAACGAACGCAAAATTCTCAGCGCGGTGTCGGCCTGTTCCGCCGGCAGAAAGGTCACAAAGCGCCCTTCGTTCGCGAGATACAGCGGGTCCAGGCCCAGAATTTCGCACAGCGCGCGAACCGCCGCCGTTACCGGAATCCGCGCTTCTTCGATATTCAAATGCAACCCGGAGCTCCGGGCGAGTTCCACCAGCCCTGTGGCCAGCCCGCCCCGGGTGATATCGCGCAGGCAGTGTACCTCTAGCCCGGCTTCTAAGAGGGCCAGCACCGGACGATGCAGCGGGGCGCAATCGCTGGCTATATCACAGTCGATGCCTTCGCGCGCCGCCATCACGGCCGCCGCGTGTCGGCCGATGTCGCCGCTCAGCAGAATCGCGTCGCCCGCCTGGATGGCCCGGGGGCCGATCCCCCGCGTCGTTCGCGCGCGACCGCCGTTGTCCGGCATGTCGCTTTCGATTTCATATTCGGATTCAATGATGCCGCCCACGCCGGCGGTATTGATATATACGCCGTCGCCGCGTCCGCGTTCGACGACTTTCGTGTCGCCGGTAACGATCCGGACTTCCGCCTGTCTCGCGGCCCGCGCCATGCTCGCGACGATGTGTTCCAGTTCTCGTAGCGGCAGGCCTTCTTCGAGTATAAAGCCCGCGCTCATATAGAGCGGTCGCGCGCCGCACATCGCCAGATCGTTGACTGTGCCGTTTACGGCCATCGAGCCGATATCGCCGCCCGCGAAGAAGCGCGGTCGCACCACGTAACTATCGGTTGTGGTGGCCATACGGCGAAAATTCGCCGGAAAGACATAGCCGTCGTGTTGCTCCACATCGCCGTTTGCCATGAGCGGCGCGAAGACCGTCTCCAGCAGGCGATGCATTTTACGTCCGCCGCCGCCGTGCGCGATCTCAATCACGCCTTCGTCGCCGTGCGGTGTGGGGCAGGCGAAGGCCGGTTCCCCCGCGGGCAGCACGTCGCAGCCGTTGGACTGGTATGATGGATATTCTTGTCGGGGTGTCGACGATTCATTCATAGAGCTGTCCCACCGACCGCCTGCGCCTGCGGTCGGCTCTGATTGCGATAACGATAATAAGCGGCGCACGCGCCTTCGCTGGAGACCATCGGCGCGCCAAGCGGAGCTTCCGGCGTGCAGCGTGTAGCGAAGGCCGGACAGTCGGCCGGTCGTTTTTCGCCCTGCAAAACCAAACCGGCGATGCATTCGGATTCTTCGCCTGTCGCGTCCCGGGCTTTCGCTTTCGCGTGCGTATCAGGGAAGCGGCGGTCCGCATCGAAGTCGGCGTAGCGTTCGCGAATCGCGAGCCCGCTGTCCGCGATCGCGCCGACGCCGCGCCAATCGCGGTCGGTGATTTCAAATACCGCTTCGATCGCCGCGCGCGCATGCACATTGCCTGCGGGGCGGACATAGCGCGCGTACTGATTTTCGACCGCGTGGCGTCCCGCTTCCAGTTGCTGAAGGCACATATAGATTCCCTGCAGAAGATCCAGGGGTTCGAATCCCGTAACGACAATGGGTACGCGATACCGCCTGGCGATGGGTTCATACTGAGCGGTCCCCATGATCGTGCAGACGTGGCCCGCCGCAAGAAAACCCTGGATGCGGCAGGTCGGCGCCGAAAGAATCGTATGCAGAGCGGGCGGAACCAGAACGTGACTGGCAAGCAGCGAAAAATTCCTGAGGCCTTCGCGCTCCGCCTGCTGAACGGCGAGGGCGTTCACGGGCGCGGTGGTTTCGAAACCCACGCCGAAAAAAACGACCTGGTCTTCTGGATTCTCGCGCGCCGCCTGCAGCGCGTCGAAAGGCGATGTGACCGCCCGCACGCGGGCGCCGCGAGCCCGGGCGCCGGCCAGAGTCGTCGCGCCGCCGGGCACCGGCAACATATCGGCGAAGGTGCAGAGAATCACGCCCGGCAACTCGGCGATGCGAATGGCCTGGTCGATGGTCTCGAGCGAGGTGACGCAGACCGGGCAACCCGGGCCGTGAATCAACTCCACGCCTTCCGGCAGCAGCCGGTCGATCCCGAAGCGCACGATCGAATGCGTCTGACCGCCGCAGACCTCCATGATACGCCAGGGCCGCGTGACCAGTTTACGGAGAGCCTTCGCGTACTTTTCCGCCGCCGGCGGATCTCGATACTCGTCGACGTACCTCATGGCCCGGGCTCCTCTTCGTTTAATTGTTCCAGATACGCGAAGACGCGTTGTGCTTCGGCCGGCTGCAGTACGCTGATTGCGCAGCCCACGTGCACCAGAACATAGTCGCCGACTCCGGCTTCGGGCACGCAGGCCAGGTTTACGGTCTGGCGAACGCCGCCGAAATTCACGCTGGCCATTCGCAGGAGCGCATCGCCGACCGTCGTAGCCGCGGTTGGCGACACGTTCGCACCGGCCTGGTGGATCGCTTCAATCTTTCCGGGTACCGCAAGACACATTTCGGTTTCCTGTATGCGGCGAAGACGCCTGCGTATAAACGGAGTTCAGGGCATCGTCCGGGAGCGCGGTGTTAGCGGTCGCCTCGCGGGAGAAAGCCGATTCATAAGCGGCGGCCGCCTGACCGATGGCGATGCCGCCGTCGCCCGGGGGGAGCTGTTCCGGAACATATACCCGCAGTCCGGCCTGCGCGAGGAGTGCGCGACCAAGCGTGAGCAGGAGTCGGTTTTGAAAGCATCCTCCGCATAAAACGATCGTAGAGCGGCCCGTTGTCTCGCGAGCCCGCGCGACGCTGGCGAGAATCGCCCGCGCGAGTCCCTGATGAAAGCGCAGGGCGATGCGTTCGCGTGCAGCCTGCGCCGGGCGCGAAGAGCGGGATTCGCCTGGCTCCGCCAGAATCGTCCGCAGCAGCGGTTCCCAGTCGAGGACCAGCGGGTCACTTCCGGATATTAAAAAAGGTTTATCGGTACTCGCCCGCGTGTTTGTCGGTTCTCCGGCCGTACCGGCGATCGGCCGGCCGGCTTCGCTTTCGTTTGCGGTTTCGCGTTCGAATTGCGCGAGCGCCGCGAATTCCAGGTTCATCGCCGCGTGGCCCTCGAAGCTGCTGCGCATTTCATGAATGCCGGTGAGGGCCGCGACGGCGTCGAAGAGGCGTCCTGCGCTGCTGGTTTGCGGGCAATTCCATTTGCGATTCAACATCACGCGCAGGCTTTCCAATTCGTCCGCGCGAAACCAGCGCAGCAGCCTGGCGACCGCGTTTCCGCGTGAGCCTTCTTTATTGAAAAGGGCGTCGCCGTACATCGCGTACAGGAGGCCGAGCGCGGCGCGACGCGGCTCACGGGCGGCCGCTTCGCCTCCCGGTAACGGAAACTCGCGGAGATGAGCGAAGCGTCGAAAGCTCTGGAGAGTGTTGCCTGCTGAGCCGGGTAAAAGAATTTCGCCGCCCCATAATCGCGCGCCGTTCCCGCTTACAGGTTTCGACCCGGAAGTCAGTTCCATGCCGAGGCCCATGCCCCCGAGGCCCATACCATCGAATACAACGGCGACGACTTCGTCGGGTTTCAAGCCGTGTTCGACGCAGGCGGCGAGCGCGTGAGCGTGGTGATGCTGTACGGAATAGAATTGCCCGGGTGGGGAATTAGAGCCGGAGCTTTCGGCCGCCGCGCGAGCACTGATTGTAGAACGATAGTCGGGATGTCCGTCCGCCGCGAATAGTTCCGGCCGGACTTCATAAAATGAACACAGATCTTCGCGAGCGCGCAGATGCGCTTCGAATGCCGGGAGGTTTTCCAGATCGCCGATGTGCGGACTCTGGATCGCGACGCCCGCCCGATTCACGACGGCCACCGTGTTTTTCAGCTGTGCGCCGGCGGCCACGACACCCAACGCTTTGCGCGGGGCCGGCGATATGAGCTGGACCGTATACGGCGGCAGACCGCGACCGCGCCGGAGCGTCATGGCCTGGCCGTCAACGACCTGAAAAATCGAATCGTCCAGCGCGCGAACGATGGGGCGGTTGTGGGTGAGAAAGTTATCGGCGATATGCCCGAGTCGCTCGCGTGCTTCGTCGTCGGTGATGCACATGGGTTCGCCGGCGGCGTTACCGCTGGTCGCGACGAAGACCGGGGGGCGGCCGGTCAGCTCCGCGAAGCGGCGGCAGATAAGTGCGTGCAGCGGGCTCGCCGGCAGCATCGCGCCGAGATAAGGATTGTCCGGGGCGACCTGGCGCGCGATTCGCGGGTGTGCCCGGTCGGAGCTTTCGCACAGGCGGCGGCGCAATAGCACAATCGGCGCGGCGGGTCCCTCCAGCAGCCGGGCTTCTTGCGTTGAGACCTGACAGTCTTTACGAAGCTCGGTCAGGTTTTCGTAGAGCAGCGCGAAGGCTTTGTGCGGTCGTCGCTTGCGGCGGCGCAGGCGAGCGACGGCCCGGGAGTGCGCCGCTTCAACCAGCAACTGAAATCCGCCGACGCCCTTCAGCGCCAGGATCCCGGTTTCGCCGTCGACCCCGGCCAGGCTTCGCACTGCACGGGACAGCGCGTCATCGCCCTGCGCGAGTTTCGCGCCTTCATGATTCTCAAAACTCAGCTGCGGACCGCAATCGGGGCAGGCCGTCGCCTGGGCGTGGAAGCGGCGGTCGTCGGGCTGCAGATACTCCTGTTGACAGGCGTCGCACAATGGGAAATGGATCATCGTCGTGCGCGAGCGATCGTACGGCAGATCAAAAATCGTGCTATAACGCGGGCCGCAATGGGTGCAGGCCACAAAGGGGTAAGCGTAACGTCGATTCGCGGACGATGCCTCGAAAAGCTCCCGCAGGCAGTCCGGGCAGGGTGCGAGATCCGGCGGTACAACGGGCATGCGCGGGCCGCCGGCCTGGCTTGCCTGACTCTCCAGGATACGAAAGCCGGCGCGATGCGATGGCGCTCTGGCGGCTGGATCCGAGACGAATCGAGACCGCGTCTGAATGTCCTGGATATTTGCCGCCGCCGGCGGTTCGCGTCGCAGGCGACGCAGGAATTGGCCGAGCTTGCTCGGCTCGCCCCGGACCTGAATCGCAACGCCGGACGTCTGGTTTTGAACCGTGCCCGCCAGGTCGAATTCTTCGGCGAGTCGATGAACGAAAGGTCGAAAGCCGACCCCCTGGACGATGCCGTGCACATGAATGTCCAGCTCGCGCACGTTCTCATTTTGCTGCCGCTCGATTTTATTTCGCTGCCGCTTCATGCCGTATCCACTTCCACCGCGTCCAGTCTGATTTCCTGGGCGTGGGGATCGTTCGGATCCTCGGATGCAATGATGTCGAGAGCCGCGTTTTCGGCGCTGGTTCCGCGCGCGGCTTGCTCGAAATGTTCGCGCAGATGATCGGGCGAAATATGCGCCAGCGCGCCCAGTTTCAGACTGACGCGCGTAATGGCCCGGGCGTTTTCGTTGCGCGCGATGTCTTCCAGTTTGCGCATCAGGTCCGCCAGCAAAGACATTTCATGCATGATACCATTCTCCTGTGAAATCCGGTTTCACCGTCGCGCGGTGCAGGAGCAGATCCAGTATCAGGTCCGCCGCTTCCGTGCAACCGCTCAAGACCGCCGCGCCGGGATTTTCGCCCATCGCGAAATCATCGGCGGCGATTCCGAACAGGACCACGGTTTCGGGCAACTGCTGCAGGGTGCGCGCGAGTTCGATCGCCGCGGCGATGCTGAAGCCGTGGGTCGATACCGTCGCCAGATCCGCGGGCAGCGGGCCGGCGGTCGCGTCGAAGCGGCAGACCGAACCGACCGGTACGTTCGGCGGGCGCAGGATGGCGTCGGCCAGAACGACCAGAGCGAAGCCGTGAAAGGCGGAGAGTATCGAAGCTGCGTCCGGGGCGCACCGCCGGACCGCGATCGCGTCGGCTGGATCCGGCAGCGCGGCGAGTCGTTCGGCCACCTTATCCGCGACGATCAGACCGGCCGCGTCGTCCCGGCGGAAGCGATTGCCGATCCCCAGCAGCAGCATACCGTGTTCGTTCGTTCTCATATTCATCAACTTCGCTCGACCTTGAGTTTCAAGAAATGCGTCGCGCAGGAAATACAGGGATCGTAGTTGCGAATCGCCTGTTCGCATTCCCAGGTAAGCCGCTCGTCGTCCAGATTCATGTGATTGGCGCAGTACTTCCAGAGATCGTCTTCGATCTGCTTTTGATTTTGGGAAGTGGGCGGCACGATCTTCGCACTCTGGATGCTGCCGTCGGAATTCAGTTCGTAGCGGTGATACAATATTCCGCGCGGGGCTTCGGTTATGCCGTGCCCGCGCAGAGGAGCGGCTCCTCCGGAGTCGTTCGATTCGCCCGGAGCGGGAAGCGATACGGCCGGCCGCTCCGGTTCTGTATAGCTTTCAATGATTCGCAGGGCCTCTTCGAAGGCGTACAGGACTTCGATCGCGCGCACGAGAATACTCTGGAATGGATTCGTGCAAATTTCGCCGAGCCCCGCGTCGCGGGCGGCGGACTGCACCGCCGGCGGCAGGCGCTCAAAATTCAAACTGTAGCGGGCCATGGGGCCCACGAAATAGCTGCCGCGCTGCTTGAGCACGCAGTGCAGGGCGTTCGAATGTTCGACGTGAATCTCGGTAAAGAAATCTTCAAATTGTTCGGCGGCGATATCCAGCCCCTTGTTCGAAACCAGCCGGCCTTCGTTAAATGGGTATTCATGCGGATGTCGCAGGGCCACGAATTCATAGTCCTGGGAGAAGTCGGGGAAATTCAGCGCCTCGGTCAGCCACTTGAGAGTCTCTAATGTTAGATCGCGGCCGGTTAATAGCTTTTCGCGCAGCGGCGCGAGTTCCTTTTTCGTCGGGGTCCGATAAAACCCGCCCACCTGAACATTTACGGGATGGACTTCGCGCCCGCCGATCAAACTGACGATTTGATTGCCGATCTTTTTGATTTCGAGGCCCTTTTTCACCAGCTCCGAGTGACCCGCCTGAGCCATCTGGATCGCGTCCGGAAATCCCAGAAAATCCGGGGCGTGTAACATGAAAATATGCAGGGCGTGGCTTTCGATCCATTCGCCGCAATAGAGCAGGCGGCGCAATTCGCGCAACGGACCGGCCTGGATCTGGATGCCGAGCGCCTGTTCCATGGCGTGCACGGAACTCATCTGATAGGCCACGGGACAGATCCCGCAAATACGCGCGGTGATATCCGGTGCATCGCGATAGGGGCGTCCGCGCAAAAACGCTTCGAAGAAACGCGGTGGCTCGAAGATCTTGAGCTGCACGTCGGCGACGCCCTGATCGTCGAAGCGCACGTACAATGCGCCTTCGCCTTCGACCCGGGCCAGATAATCGACTTTTATAGTTTTACGGGGCATGGTTTTCTTCTTTTTTCCGGGTCAGGAAGATTTCTCCGGGCGCTCTGCATCGGAATCCGGCGCATTCGATGGCGCGCCGCCCAGGGCTTCGGCCGCCTGACGAAACTCGGGCGCGTGGGTTGTGAATCCACGGAAGGCGTTCAGGGCGTCGGCCTGGCGCACGTCGAGGCTCTGTTGCCACCAATCGCTCAGCGATTTCGTATTCGGGGGCGTCGGTCCGGGCAGCGGGCCGAAGCAACCGTAACAACCGCGATGGTACGCGGGGCAGATCGCGTCGCATCCCGCCCGGGTCACCGGTCCCATACAGGGCGTATGATCCTGCGCAGTCATCACGCAAATATTGCCGCGCAATTTGCACTCGACGCAAACGCTGTAATCCGGAATGACCGGCCGCCGTTTATTCAAGAAGGCGTTGATCACTTCCAGCAACTGGTACTTGTTGATGGGACATCCCGAAAGCTCGAAGTCGACTTTCACATGGTCGGCGATGGGCGTGGAATGCTTTAAGGTGTCGATGAACTCGGGACGCGCGTAGACGATCTTGATGAACTCGTCGACGTCCTGAAAATTGCGCAAAGCCTGGATGCCGCCCGCCGTCGCGCAGGCGCCGATCGTAATCAACACCCGCGACTGAGCGCGAACCTCGCGAATGCGCTCTGCGTCATGAGGCGTCGTAATCGAACCTTCGACCAGCGAAACGTCGTACGGACCCGCGCGCATATCGCGCGAAGCTTCCGCGAAGTTCGCGATATCGACGGCGCCCGCGACCGCCAGCAATTCGTCTTCGCAATCGAGTAAACTCAACTGGCAGCCGTCGCAGGAGGCGAATTTCCAGACGGCCAGCTTCGGGCGTCGGCTCGCGGGCGGCGTTTTTTCGGAGTGGGCCGGCGTCATATCTCGCGTACTCCGATTAGATTTCGAATGGCCGGCAGCGGGAACACCGGCCCGTTTTTACACACGAAATAAGGGCCGTACTGGCAGTGGCCGCACTGGCCGATCGCACAGCGCATATTGCGTTCGAGCGAAAGATAGATGCGATCTTCGCGGACTCCGATCTGGCCGAGCTCCCGCGCGCAATGGCGCATCATGACCTCGGGTCCGCAGATCATCGCCAGAGTTTCTTTCGGCGAGACCGGACTGCGACTCAGCAGATTCGTAACGACGCCGACGTTGCCGTGCCAGTGAGGGCCGGCCGTGTCGACCGTGATGTCGACGTCCAGATCCATCCGCGATCGCCATTCTGCAAGTTCGTCGGCATAGAGCAAATCGTCCGGAGAGCGCGCGCCGTACACCAGTGACACCCGCTCGAAATCGTCGCGATGCTTCAGAATATGATAGAGCACCGGTCGTAGCGGCGCCAGACCGATGCCGCCGGCCATCAGGATTAGATCCAGCCCGCGGGCCGCTTCAATCGGCCAGGCGCCTCCGAAGGGGCCGCGCAGTCCGACCGTATCGCCGGGATGCAGAGCGTCCAGGGCGTCCGTGACCGAGCCGGCGGTGCGAATCGTATGGATGAGCGATTGCTGATCGGCAGCGTCCCCGCTGATCGAGATCGCCGCTTCGCCCACGCCGAAACCGTACAACATATTAAACTGGCCGGGCGCGAAAGCGGGAACGCCCCGCGCGTCGCTCCGGGCCGGCACCAGCTCCACTGTGAAGACGTTTTTCGTTTCGCGGTGTTTCGTCCGGATTCTGTAAGTCTGCGGTAACATCGCGTTCACCAGGCTCCTTCGCCCGGAGGCACGGAGCGGCTGTGTCCGTAGAGATCCAGCAGCTGTACGCGCGCGGCTTCCAGGCGGTTGACGAATACTTCGGAAACTCGTTTCATGAGTTCGTATCCCAGGGAGTGATCCTCTTCGCAGTACTCCCGCAGGCGGGCCGCGTCCAGGCGAATGGCGCTGGTATGCTCCCGGGCGCGCGCGTCGAAGCGCCAGTGGTAGGGCGGGATCAACCAGGACCAGCCGATGATGTCGCCGCGCCCCAGGGTCTGTACGCAAACGGAACCCCGTTCCGGGGAATGCGTTTCCAGGGCGACGTGCCCCGCGGTGATCAAGAAGAAGTGGCTCGCGTCGTCGCCTTCGCGGATGATCCAGTCTCCGGTTTCGTACGTCGTCGCGTCGGCGCAGACCGCGAGCTTTACGATATATTCAAACGGTACGCCCGAGAAAAAGGGATGGGTCGCCAGTAGGGTTTCGAATTCGCCGGATTGCATATTTACTCCTGGGTCCCCTGAATGATTTCCAGCTCTTCGGTCACGTCGATGCCCACCGGACACCAGGTGATGCAGCGACCGCAGCCCACGCAGCCCTGGGTATCGAACTGGTCGTGCCAGGATGCGAATTTGTGCGTCAGCCACTGGCGATATCGCGCGGCGGTGCTGGATCGCACGGGGCCGCCGTTCGTATACGAGAACCCCATGGTAAAGCAAGAGTCCCACCGACGAATGCGTTCGGCCGTTTCGCCGGCCAGATCGGTGGTATCTTCTACTGTGGAACAAAAGCAGGTCGGGCACACCATCGTGCAGTTGGCGCAGGCCAGGCAGCGTTTCGCGGTTTCTTCCCAGCGGGGATGTTCGGGCCGGTCCAGTAACTTTTCGCGAACGTGTTTTAGATCGACCGTGCGCCCCATCTGATCCGCCGCCGCGTCGACGCGGGTGCGGCCGGCTTCGATTTCGGCGGACGTCGCCGGTCGCAGCGGCAACTCTTCCAGAACGGAGCGGCCCTCTTCGCTGTCGGCTTCGATCAAAAAATAGTGCGCGTCGGATGAAATTGACGAAGCTGAAGATGCGGCGGCGGGCACTTCAAGTATATGCAGATCGGCGGGCGTGCGCGCGGTGTTCACCTGCGGACCCGTGTTCGTCGAAACGCAAAAGCAGGTTCCGCCCGCCTGAATGCAGGACGCGGCGACGATAAACAGCTTTTCGCGTCGTCCGCGATACAGGGGGTCGCTCAGTTCGGGATTGTCGCCGATGAAGACGCGGTCCTGAATTTGAATCGCGTGCAATTCGCACGAGCGTACCCCGATGAACGCCTGGCGTGGCGGCGGCTGTTCGATGCGGCGGTCGATGAATTGTAAATCCCTTCCACCGCTCTGTTTTTCGACGCTGAGCATGGTCACCCGGGGTGGGAATAGAAATTTTTTATAAGCGAAGGGCCCCACGTTATAACCGAAGTACGCCTGGTCTTCGCGGCGTTCCAGGCGATATTCGCCCGCGGCATGACGGTCGGTCCAGCCGACGGGCAGCTGCTCCGGACCGTCGATCGCATCGTAGACGATCGCGCCTTCGGCGATGGTCGGCCCGATGGTTGTAAAGCCGCGCTTCTGGAGCGACGTAAAAAGCGCGCTCAAATCCTCCGCTGCCATATAGTGCATGCCCGGATACTACCCGAAATAAGGAATCAGGCTATGACGCATATCAGCGGAGATCTATGACTTGCCTGGCCGGAATCCAAACGGTCGTGGTTGAGTTATGCGGTCCAGTAACGGCGCCGCTGCGTTTCCCAGTAGAATCGCATACATCACGCCTTCCGGCAGACCGCCCCAGTTGCGGATCACAACGACCAGTATGCCGATCAGAACGCCGAATGCGTAGATGCCGTTCCGGGTTAGCGGTGAAGTGACCGGATCGGTGGCCATGTAGATGGCGCCCAGCATGAGGCCGCCGGATAGCAGATGAAACATCGGCGGCGCGAAACGCTGCGGCTCCCACCAGTGCAGCCCTGCGCTCAGACCGGCAACGCTCAAGAGCAGCGCCGCGACGATCCTCAGGTCCAGCAGCCGCCGGGCCGCCAGATAGACGCCGCCGAGGATTAATGCAAGACTGCAGGTTTCACCGAGCGATCCGCCGGTTTGACCCAGAAAGAGCTCCGACAGCGACGTGAGGACCGCGTCGAATTTTTTCGCTCCCAGCGGTGTTGCCCCGCTGATGGCATCGAGCGCCGCATCTGAGTTCGCCAGCGGCGGAGAGACCGGCGGTCGGGCGAAAGGCCAGGCGAGCAGAGACGGCGATAGGCCTGCGAAACGTCCGGGTAAGAGCGGAGCCTGCCAGGTGGTCATGGTAATCGGGAACGCGGCCTGTAGAAACGCCCGGCCGAGTAGCGCGGGATTAAAAATATTCGCGCCGAGGCCGCCGAAAATCAATTTGCCGCCGACGATCGCGATCAGGCCGCCCAGAACCGCCATCCAGAGCGGCAGACCGGGAGGCAGGGTCAATCCGAAGAGCAGCCCGCTTAAGATCGCCGAATTGTCCTTTAAGCTTTCCGCACGATTCGATTTCCGAAGCAGACGCTCGAAACACCATTCGCCGCCCACGCAGCCGGCGGTCGCCGCACTCAGAATCGCGAGCGCGTTCAGGCCGAAGAACCAGACGCTCGCGGCCACGGCCGGCAAAAGCGCGAAGCACACGTGCAACATGATCCGGTCGGTTCGCAATAGGCCGCCGGACTTCAGGTGCGGCGAAGAACGCAGCGCCAGTTCTTTGTGAAAACGTTCAGCCATTTTGTCTGAGATAACTCTTCGCCGCGCGAAAGCGCTGGACCAGCGGAATATTCGAAGGACAGACGAAAGAACACGAACCGCATTCGAAACAGGTCCACAGATGGGCCTCGTCCGCCATCTGCGTATATTCTTCGCGCGCCGCCAGGGCCCCCAGCCGCGCCGGGTTCAAAAACAACGGACAGGCGTCGACGCAGCGGGCGCAGCGGATGCAGGGGAATTCGGGCGCCGGCGAATCCTCGTCGGGCAGTACAACGACTCCCGTAATCGCCTTCGAGACCGGGATATTTACGTTGCTGACCGTCGTACCCATCATCGGGCCGCCCAGAACCAGTTGCAGGGCGGAGGCGTCGGTGATCAGTCCCACGCTTTCCAGCACGAACCACAAAGGCGTACCCAGCGGAATCAGATAGTTGCCCGGCCGCCGAACCCCCGGGCCGCTGACCGTGATGACCCGTTCGATCAAACCCTGGCTGCGCGGAAGCAGCTTGCCGATTTCGGCCAGGGTCGCCACGTTCGAAATCTCCACACCCACATCGGAGGCGTGGCCGCCATGCGGAATCTCGCGGTTCAGCAGGGCCTTGATCAGAATATGCGACGCGCCTTCGGGGTACTTCACCGCAAGCGGCGTAATTTCTATTTGTAAGTTATTGGTGTTCGCTTCATCTCCGCCTGCCCGGTCGCGAAAGGCGCGCAGGGCGGCGATCGCGTCCGCTTTGTTGTTTTCGACGCCGATGATCGCGCGGCGGGCGCCGGTTGCCCGGGCGACGATGCGAATTCCCGCGAAGATGTCTGCGGTGCGTTCGAGCATGACCCGATGGTCCGAAGTCAAATAGGGTTCGCACTCCGCGCCGTTAACGATGCAGGTGTCGATGCGCGTCTTCGGCGGCACGCGGAGCTTAACGTGAGTCGGGAAGGCTGCGCCGCCCATGCCGACGATGCCCGCATCCTGTACGGCCTGGACGATTTCTTCCGGCGCGGCGTGCGCAAAATCCCGCGGCCCGGCGGATTCGGGGGACGGCCACTGCACGTCCTGAGTCGAGGCGGCGTACGGTTCCAGCCAGATCGCGTCCACCATGCGACCTTTTTCGTTCGGCGCGGGCGCCAGCCGGCGAACGACCCCCGTCGCGGGCGCGTGCATCGGCACCGAACGAAAGCCGTCGGCTTCGGCGATGATTTCGCCGCGGCCGACTTCCTGGCCGGCCCGTACAATCGCGCGCGCCGGAGCGCCGATATGCTGCGAGAGTGGAATCGTCAAAACGGGCGCGAAACCCAGGCGACGGACGGGCGTGGCCGCGGTGAGTTGCTTGTGCGCGGGCGGATGGACGCCGTGCGCGAAAGTCTTCAATTGTATCTTTCCCCGCGTTTGATCCAGCTTTCGATGTCCGGCGTCGCGGCGCGTTCGACCGCGTCGGGCAGTCCGGGGTGGATCACGCCGGCCGTGCATTTTTCGGCGGCCTTTACGAGATCACGATAGGGTCCGCCGCGCGGCTCCTGGATCACGGCTTTTTTATCCGCATTGTAGGCGAAGATCTTCGCGTTGAGCTGCATGCATTCATCGCAGGCGGTGCAATGTTCCGTTTCCAGCCAGGGGGCGATATAATCGCCGTCTGCGCCGGGACCGGCATTCGAATCGGATTGCGAAACGCCAGCGGGCGATTCGCTCGCGGCCCCGGATTGAGCGATCCCCGGCGTCGCGACCGTCGTGGCCACGCCGCCGTCGGACAATTTCAGAATACTGTGTACGAGATTCTGCGCGATCTCGGCGCGCAGCCGTTCGCTCAGCTGAGCTTCGCTTTCGCGAGCGGTTCCCGTTCCGCTTCCGGGTTGCGCCGCCAGCGCCTGGAGCATGCGCCAGAAATGTCGCCGGTCTTCGCACGACTCGACGATCGATTCGGAGACCATCAAACGTAATAATTTTCCAGACGCCCCCACCGCCTGGATATACGGCAGCTTGCCTTCGCGCGCATCCGGCGATAGATCCAGAAACTCCGAAAGGGGCAGCATATCTTCGTGATGCACGTCTTCCGGCGCGTGGCGAAAGTGTTTGCGAAAGCGGCCTTCGCTCGCCGCGAAATCGGCGAAGGTCATGGCCGCCGTGAGTTCGCGTTCGACGCCGTCTTCGGTATAGCGCAGAGTATATTCCGGCCAGTCCTGGTCCGGGGCGGGATTGCCTTCCAGATCGAAACATTCGGCGGGGGTTTCGCCCCGGTCGGGATCGTAGCGAAACGAAGGATAGGCCCGGGACTCCAGGGCCAGCCGTGCCTGGCGGGCGCCTGCGTCGTCGGCTATGCCGTGTTCGGGCTGGCAGGCGCAATAGATGTTGAACAGAGCCGGCCGTTTCGCGCGCAGGCCCTGAATAAAACCTTCGATCATATGACCCGGCGACGCGATATTCGACTGCATCACGTAGGTATTGCGGTGAGCCATGCCGATTAAGGCGATCTCTTTGCGAATTTCCTCTTTGCCGCGAATGGCTTTGCCGAACTGAGCCATGTCGGAGATCTGACCGAAGAATCCCGAAGTGCAGGCCTGGCCGCCGGTATTCGAGTAGACCTGGGTGTCCATGGTCACGACTTTGATCGGTTTGCCGGAGATCAACAAACGCGACAGGTTCTGAAAACCGATGTCGTACATCGCGCCGTCGCCGCCGACGCAGACCACCGGCGGACAGAGATGAAACTCTTCGTCGGAGAAATCGCGCCAGCTGAAGTATGTAAAAAACGAATCGTGAGTCGCCGGCTCGTATTCGCCCGCGAGTTCCAGTTCGGCCCGCCGGATGGCTTTGAATCCCTCGGCCATCTTCGCCATATGCCCTTCGAAAACGCCCATCGCCATGGACGGCGCGTCCTGAAAGAGGTGATTCGCCCATGGAAATGGATAGGGGTTAAAGGGATAGGTGCTGCCCCACACCGAAGTGCAGCCCGTCGAATTTAAGATACCCATCGAGGTGCGCGAACGTCCGGTCGTGCCGTCGGTGTACTTCGCGATTAGATTTTCCAGGCCGCTTTCGATTTCGAGCATGCGATCCAGCCACGCCGGATCGATGGCGTGCACCGCGTCGGGATCGTCCTGGTATTCAATCGCACGCGACAGGCCGGCCAGGGTGATCTCGGGCGCCTTCGCTCTGTCCGCGCCGCCGCTCGCTTTTGCCGCGGTGGATGCCCGGGGCCTGGATGATGGGCCGCCCGCGCCGCCTGTGGATTGCAGGCGCTCCAGCGCCGTACGCAAAATATCCGTGTCGTCGAAGTCGATGCTTTCGGCCAGTTTCAGCTTGAGATGGCTTTTGAGTTTCGCGAGCAGCTCGTTTAAGTACGCGATATGCTTCGCGACACGGTCCTGCATCAGAGCTTCGACCGTTCCGCTGAATAAACGAATGACGGTCTTTTCGGTGCAGCCCAGGCAGGCTCCGTCGCCGCTGGTTACCGCGTGGCTGTTGGTTTTATCCAGCAGCAGCGTTTCCAGAGAACCAATGCCCGCTTCTAAGTCGTCGATACGAATATATTTACGCGGCGTATTGGGTAGCGCCTGCCAGAATTTCCAGTCCGCGTGTAGTTTGCCGACGCTTTCGTCGGTCTGCGGAATCATTCGCAGCGCGTCATCGGCGCAGACCTGAACGCACTCCGCGCAGCCCTTACAGGTGGTCGGATTTACGGCCAGCTGCAGCAGTCCGCCGCCGCCGGCTTCGCGTTTTTCGGGCAGCGTAAAAAACGGCCGGGTCAGCGCGAATTGCCGGCGATTCCATAAATTCGTGAAGCGATCGCACTCCGCGCGCAATTCTTCGCCGCTCGCGGCGGAGCCGTTCGCATCGTCCACCGCGTCCATCAACAGCGCGCGAACGGGCTCCGTCGCCTTCGTCGTGTCCGTCGCGTTCGCCCGCTCGTAAAAGCGGGATTTGATTTTCGGCAGCAGACGACGAAACTCTGAAGTGATCGGGGCCCCTTCGCGGCTCATCTCGTCCGTGATCGCCGCGGCGATCTGATCGAAATCGTTGACGACTCCCGGAATGGCCGTATCCGGGCAGACCGCCCAGCATTTGCCGCAACCGGTGCAGCTTTCCGGAATCCACTCGGGGTGCTCGAAGCGAATGCCGGTCATATCGCGAAACATGGCGGTCGCGGCGGGCATCGCGCTCAATGCGATAAAGGGATCGGCCAGGTTCTGCGTTCCCGCGCCGGCCGCGTACGCGGCGCCGGTTTGTTCCCAGAATCGATGGATATCCGAAAGGGGCATGCGACTGCGGGGCGTGTGCTTTAAGAATTCGGGCAGCTTCGCGCCGTTTTTCGCATTGCTGTCGCCGGATTTTGTTTCGTTCGCCGCGGCTTCGGGCGCGCTCCGGATCTCCGCGGGGATTTCGCGCACTTCGGTGTAGCCGCGGCGCACGACTCGCAGATTGTCCTGCACGACGCGTGCGCCGCGTTCGCCGAATTTGTGCTGCAGTTGCGCTTCGATCGCCTGGAAGAGACGCTCGCCGCTGAGATCTTTTTCGGCGGCCAGATCCGTGGCGGCGAAGAACGCTCCCTGGAACGCCATGCCCTGCATGCGATATTGCAGATCCGAATCGTTCGCCTCTTCGCGCGCGATGCGAAATCCGTTTAGATAGTACACTCTAATCTGGATTTCCCGAATCAGTTCACGGTAGCGTTCGGGGATCGATTGCCAGACCGCTTCGGGCTGCTCGAATTCGCTTTGAATGACAAAAACGCCGCCGGCTTTCAGGCCCGCCAGCGCGTTCGTATGATGAAAGACGTTCGGGTCGGGACTGAGGACCACGTCGACGTAGTGGTATTCGCAGTTGATGCGAATGGGCTCCGGCGCCGCCGATAGAAAGAAGGTGGTGGGCTGGCCTTTTTTTTCGGAACCGTAGCGCGGATTCGCTTTGATATGATAGCCCAGTAGATCGAAAAGCGTATGCGCCAGATTCTTGCCGGTCGTAATCGCGCCCCAGCCTCCCACCGAATGCAGGCGTACGGTCACGCTGCCCTCGGGCATCAGATTCGGGTTTTCGCTGCCGCGCAAACTCAGCTCGCCCACGTGCGGATAGCCTTCTAACAGGCGCTGCATATGCAGTTCCTGTTTGGGGTTCGCCGCTTTTTCGCGTACGAAGTCGATCGATAGATAGAAGCTGCGCCGGCCGGCCCCGTCGGGCAGCATATTTTCGAGCGCCGCGATCAGGCCTTCCGGCTGCAGGTCGCGGCTGCCCAGGCCGTAGCTGCCGGAGTAGAGGGCGGGCGTTTCGGCGGGGCGGGTCGGATCGTAGATCTCGTATTCCGGAAAGGGCAGACTCGCGTTTTTATTCTGTTTGCCGGCCAGCCGGCTCCGACCGTTTTCCAGGCATTTGCTTACGACCGCGCGCACTTCGCGCATGATCGGCAGGTCTTCGGCCAGGGGTTGATCGATCCTTTCGAGCACGACGACGCCTTTGCGGTTTTTAATCAGACGGCTCAAGAGATCACCTGGAAACGGCCGGAACATAACCAGGTCGATCACACCCGCCTTAATTCCCCGCGATTCGCGCAGATAGTCGCAGACCGCTTCGGCCGTCGGCAACATGGAACCCTGGCCCAGAATCAAATACTCCGCGTCATCGATACGATAGTCCAGTACGCGCGCGTAACGCCGGCCGGTCAGTTCATAGAATTCTTCGAAGGCCTGGTCGGCCATGCCGGGGATGTGTTCGAAGAAGTACGGCCGCTGGGCGGCGACGCTCTGCATATAGGCGTCTTGATTTTGTACGATGCCCGCCATGACCGGATTGTCGACGCTCCAGAGTTCGGGAATGCGCCGGCGGGTTTCACCGTAGATCATCGTCTGGGCCGGCGTGGGGCAGGTGATGATATCGTCGGGTTTACCGAGAAATTGAGCGATCAATTCGCGTTCGGGAATTTTGAGAGATTCAATCAGGTGTGTCGTTAAGAAACCGTCCTGGGCGACGATGCCCGGAGTCAGCGCCGCCTCGGCGATGCGATGCGCGATAATATTCAAATCGCAGACGTGCTGCGCGTTTTTACCGAAGAGTTGAAAGAAGCCCGTATCGTCGACGCAATGATAATCGTCGTGTCCGGCGTGAACGTTCAGCGTGGATTTGGTCATCGCGCGGCAGCCCATATTGAGGACATAGGTCAGGCGCTTGCCGACCGCCGCGTACAGGGATTCGTGCATGTACGCGATGCCCTGGCCGGAGGAAAAATTCGCGGAACGCAGCCCGGTCATGGCCAGACCCGCCGTAACCGCCGCCGCCGCGTGTTCGCCTTCCGGTTCGATGAAGATCAGCGGGCGATTCGAGATATTCAAGTGGCCGCGGGCGGCTTCGGCGGCCCAGCCTTCGCCCATTTGAGTGGAAGGCGTGATCGGGTAAGCCCCGGCGGCGTCCGAGGATTCGCGTTCGCAGTGGATGACGGCCTCGTTGCCGTCAAGCGCGGCGCGGACTCCTGGAAATGGGAATCGGGTTTGTTCTCTGGAAAACATTCGAAGCCTCCAATAGTATTAGATCCGGGCCACCGGGAGCGGCCGCCGGCGTGAAAGCCGGGGGCTTTCGCGACCGGGAACGCTTTCAGAATCCGACAGCCACCATACGATCGCGCCCGTCGGACAACGTTCGATCGCCGCGCGTTTGCTCAGCTCGTTGCGACTATAGTCGACTCGCGGTAGATTCGCCTGCATCGTAATTAAGCCGGGCAGGGCGTCGACCGCGCATTTTTCGCAGGCCGTGCAGCCCACCGCGCAATCCGCCAGGACCGCGTCGCCGGCTTCGGTGTTTTTGCAGGCGACCCACAGCCGGTGTTCGCGGCTCTGCAGTGAAAATAATTCGAGGGGGCAGGCCGTTACACAATCTCCGCACGCCGTGCACAGCTCCGGGTCCACGACCGGCAAAGACTCCGCGTTCATGTGAATCGCCTGGAAACTCGCGCGTTCGCAGGCGCGTTCGCAATCGCCGAAGCCCAGACAGCCCCAGGCGCAAGCTTTGCCTCCGCCTCCGGCCTGCATCGCGACACGGCAATTTTTCGGTCCGGAATAATGCGCCTGAAATCGCGCGACATTCGCTCCGCCGCCGCAGGCCAGCCGCGCCACGCGTCGCTGAAACTCGCCGGGAGCGACCTTTAAGTACGCGGCGATGCGTTCGTGATCCGCCCCGGAACCCACCGTGCACGCCGCGGGCGCGCTTTCGCCGGCGACCAGAGCTTCGGCGAAGGCCCGGCAGCCGGGAAAACCGCAGGCGCCGCAATTGGTATGCGGCAGCATGGCCTCGACGTTTTTGATTCGGGGGTCTTCGCTTACGTGTAGCGCGCGATGCAGGACCGCGAGAATCAGGGCAAGCCCGCCTGCCAGCCCGCCGATGGCGAATACCGGCGAGAGCGCGGTCGCGAAAAAATCAAAAATGATGTGAGCGGGCGAAAACATTCTATCAATACACAAGTTCGACCCAGCGTCCCGCCGCTACGAGTTCCGCTTTGCGGCGTTGCCAGCTTTCTTCGGAACCGAGCATATCAGAGAGCACCTGATCGAGACCGTCCCGAATGCCTTCGAGTCCCGCGACATAGACGCGCGTGTGAGCTTTGTGCAGGAGATGCGAAACCTGGCTCGCGCGGTCGCGAATGCTTTCCGCCAGCGCGACGGGTTCGCCCAGATGCGGCTGCGGACTTACGGCCCGGAATGCGCGAAAGGTATCGTCATCGGTGCGTTCGTCGATCAGGCGCGTGAAATCGTCGCGCTGATCGTTCATATAGAGCAGTTCCAATCCGGTTCGTGCCCCGAAGAACAGCCGGATTTTTCCGTGCCATTTGCCGGGGTCTTTCAGCAGTTTCTGAATCAGCGCGCGAAAGGGCGCGATTCCCGTACCCATGCCGATCAGGATTAGATCCGCGTCGGGTTCCCCGGGGATCTGAAAGGGGCCCGCATGCGGTCCCGAGAAGGCGACCTGATCGCCTGGTTTGAGATTGCACAAATAATTCGACGCGGCTCCGGGGTATTCGACGCCGCTGAATTCGTCGATACGACTGCTGCGCTGCACGCACAATTCGAATTGTTCTACGCCTGGTTCCGGATACGAGGGAACACCGGCGACGGTATAGAGGCGAAAGTGTTCCCGGTTGCCGTAATCCAGCGGCCCTTTGACGACCACTCCGACGAGATCGTTCGCGTTAAGTGCGATCTCCGAGTCGGTCTGTAACAGCAGGTGGCGCACTTCGCGTACGCCGATCGGCGTGATACGTTCGTTTTCCATCACCCGTGCGCGAAACGTGGTTTGCGGGTTGTATTCTTCGGTGGCCAGCATAATGACCCGATTATACCGGGTCGGCGGTCGTGCGTGAATGATCTGCGTCATAGCTGGTGCTTTCGCAAGCGCACCGGCAAGCGCATCGCTTCTGCGCGCCGCAGGATGGCTTATGCTCAGCGCTATTCTCGTTGCGCGTCGCGCGACGTATCCAGAGCGCGGCGGCGTGCGCGAGCCAGAGCGTCGTCAGAACCGACATGATCGCCATCGCGCTCGCAAGTTCCGAGAAGAAGGAGCCCCAAACGTTCGCGAATTCCATCGTCATTCTCCTCCAATGCCCGCGAAACCCATGAAAGCCAGGGCCAGAACGCCGGCGATGAATAAAGCGAAAGTGGTCGAACGAACCGGATCGGAGATGTCTACCCGTCGCGATTCCAGTTCCTGCCGCAGGCCGGACATTAACAGCAATGCGAGCGCGAAACCGGCCGCGGCCCCGCAGGCGTAGGCCAGACTTTGAATGAAATCATACTCGCGATTGGTTTGAAACAGGGCGAGCCCCAGGATGGCGCAGTTGGTCGTAATCAGCGGCAGAAAAATTCCCAGAGCCCGGAAGATGGCCGGCGAAAATTTTCGAAAAAACATTTCGACGGACTGTACGGCCGAAGCGATGACCACAATGTACGCGATAAGGCGCAGATACGGAGCGCCGAGCCACTCCAGTACGATATTGATGCCGTACGCGCTGAGCGAAGCCAGCAACATGACGAAGGCCACCGCACCGGCCATGCGGGCGGCGGTCTCGACGCGGCCCGAAACTCCGAGAAAAGGACAGATGCCCAGGAAAGTGCTGAGTACGAAGTTGTTCACGAGACAGGCGTCCAGAAAAATTGACGCCGGCGATAATTCGCTCATTTCACCCTTCCTCCTGATTCAGTCGTTGCGCTTCGTTTTATTTTCCGACCGTCGTCCGGATCGATGCCGCCCCGTAGTTTGTGAAACGACCAGAATAAAGCCGCGAGTACGAAGAACGCGCCGCCGGGCAGCACCATTACCTGCAGCGGCTGAAAATCGGCCGGCAGGATCGCGAATCCCAAAAAGCTGCCGTTGCCCAGAATTTCGCGTACGGCGCCGAGCAGCGTTACGGCCACCGTGAAACCGGCGCCCATGCTCGCGGCGTCCAGCATAGCCGGCAGGGGCGGGTGTTTCGACGCGAAGGCTTCCGCGCGGCCCAGGATAATGCAATTCGCGACGATGAGCGATATATAAGCGCCGAGCGCCCGATGGATTTCCAGGCTGATCGCCTGGATCGCGTAGTCGGCGACTGTTACGAACGTAGCGATGATCAGAATATAAGACGCGATGCGCACCTGCGGGGGAATCCAGTGGCGCAATAATGAAACCCACAGAGCGGATAAAACCAATACCCCGAAGGTCGCCGCGCCCATGACGACCGCGTTCACAACGGAATTTGTAACGGCGAGCACCGGACACATGCCCAGTAGCTGCACAAAGACCGGGTTCTCCCGGAATAATCCGTTCCAGAATAACTCCGGCGGGGCGGGCGGCGCTTCGTGCAAAACCGGAAGCGCGGAATTTTCAGACGATGCGCCGTTCATCAGCGGTCCTCCGATCCGCCTGGTGTCTTCGTCTTCGCATTCGTTCCGGTTAGCGGTGTTTTCCGCGAAGGCTCCGTCGAAGCGAAGGCGCCGGAGGGCTGGTCCGCGATCAACGGCGCCATGGTTTCGATGCTGGTGGATACGATTCGCGCGACCGCCCGGGACGATATCGTGGCCCCGCTGATTCCTTCGATCTCGCCTGCATATATCGCGTCGTTCCCCGCGTTTTGCGCTGGATTGCGTTTCGCGCGTGAAGACCGCCCCGCTTTCACAAACTGAATATTATCAATACTTAAGTCCGAGAAATTGCGTAGAAAATCCGGGTCGAATTCGATGCGATCGCCAAGACCAGGCGTTTCGCGGCTTTCCAGCACGAAGATACCGATTACCCGGCGGCGATCGGGCGCGTATCCATAGAGCAAGCGGATCGTATCCTGAAATCCCGGGCCCCGGGCTTCGATCGCCACGCCCACCAATTCGCCGTCGCGACTATAGCCGGCGTACACGATCTGGCGCGCCGGCACGGTGGAATGCGCTTTCGCATCCGCCCCTGAATCCGGCGAATCTGTCGCCAGACGAATGGTGCGTTTGCTTTCGGCTCCGGGCAGCACGGAGAAGACCGCGGAACCAAGCGCCGCGCTTTGATTTGCCGCTATAAAGGGCCGCGTAAAACTAACGACGGTCACGATCAGCGCGGCCGAGCACAGGCCGATCGCGGTCATGACCAGAAACATCCGCCGGGGGGAACCGGTTTCCGCGGATAGCTTTTCAGGATCGTTTGCAGGCATTGTTTCGTATTCTGCGTATAGATGGAGATGCGGCACCGGGCCGCCTGTCGTTAGATCGGCGTATTATCCTTCCGGCTCGCCGATCGCGGCGCGGACGGCGCTCTGTAATCTTTCGAAGAAATCCGCAAGGGTATCCGGGCGATAGCACGGCCGGTGCTCGTCCCAGTGGTACCACAAAAAGCGCCGCGGAATGGCGAGCGCCGCCCGGGAAAAAAAGTCAGGCGGAATCTCAGCGAATCTTTCGAGAGTTTCATCCGCGACGTTGCGATAGATGCAGTCGGGCGCCATACGATGCAGGCGTCGCACGTACTGCTTGAGCTCGTCGAGAAATCGCTCCCGTCGTTCGCAGTAGTGGCGGTCCTCCGGCGCGAATTCCAGTTCCGGGAACAAACCTTCGCCGTAGTCCACGGTATGAATGGGGCCGTCGTTGCCGAAGGGTAAAAGAAATTCTTCCAGCTTCCGGTCCTGCGCCGTCCCCAACAGGCGATCCAGAACGTCCGATCGAATCAGATCCGCGCTGCAGGCGAAACATTCGAGCACGTATTCGCGTTCGGGATCCGCGTCGTCCGATTCGAATCCGGCGATTGAACAGGGATTGGCTTCGTGCCAGCGATAGCCCGGATCTCTGTATTCGTCCGCCTCCCGGTCGCCGGCCTTCGCACGCTTCTGTTTGGACTTGCGAAGCGTGGCCAGCGCTTCCTGCAACGACACGACCGGCATCGGCGCGGCAAGCCGCGAAAGTACGTATCGCAGGCGGATGCGGCGGCGTCGTTCGTCGGCGGAATAGTTCAGGTCTTTTAAGCCGAAACGATTTTCCGGAACGGGCACCGAGAGCAACTGTCCCAGCACCGAAGCCAGAACCTCATTGATGATATCGCGGCCGTGACGCTGGTATACGAATTCGTAATCGCCGTCCTCCAGGCGCAGCAGGCTCTTTTCTTTGCGGGCCAGATACAGAATAAAAAGACTGCGCAGCTCCGGGTCGGCGATTTCGGACGGCGGAGTGTCGTCCTGTATACCGGCGATCGTCTGGCCGCCTGGATGATCGCCACCGGAGAAACTCGAGAAGAGCCGGCTGTACGAATACTCTACGGCCGGGATTTCCGGATCTTCGCTGAAGGCGAAAGCACGACGCGGAGTGACGCCTTCGCCTTCTTCGAAGAGCGAACGGGTGAAGGCCGCGAAACTGCGATAGTCGACGGGCCGCCGGTAGTCCAGTTTGAGCAGTACGTCCTCGGCTTTCGCGACGTACTCCGGCGCCCCGCTTTCCGGCAGCCGCACTCGCAATAATTCGTGAATATGGTACGGCCGCGCCAGGGGGCGCCCGTATTTCGAAGGATAGACTTCGAGCAGCTCCACGCCTTCTTCGTCGAGATCGACCACCGAACTCAATTGCCGCAGCATTGCGGGGATTTTCGTTTTCACGGCCGGATTCATGCGACGTTCCCCGGCGGCAGGGCCGCAGACAGTTCCGCTTTCAAGAGCGGGCGATAGCTTTCGAAGCGTTCGTGAAAGGCGGCGATCAAACGCGCGTTCCATTCCGCGGCGCGATCCGCCGACGCATCGCCCGGCGCTGCGCGATCGCCGCCGCTGCAATAGGAAGGATCGAAGAAGTCGGCCGGGAATCCGCTCAGGCCCACGATACGTTCAAAATTCCAGAGGCTGTCGTGCGTAAGATTGTTGTCGGTAATGCCGTCGGCGTGTACGGCCGCCACGAGGTGCAAGAGAGCGTTCTCCGGCAACTCACGGGCCTTGGCGACGTTGATCAACCAGCAACGAGCCTCCGATCGTTTTAATTTTTCCCAGAATCGCAAGGCGTAAACGGCCGGATGAAAGAGCAGCGGATAGCCGCGGTAAAAGGCTTCGAACGACAGCGGCGGAAATATATCGCCGGACGGCCGCGGGGCGGCGTAACCCAACAACAAATAGACCACGAGTTGTTCGGGGGTCAGGCGCGCCAGAGGCGGCAGGCTGCCCGTGCCGTCGTGCAGCACGAGAAAGAGATCCGCGGGTGCGCCGGCCACGCCTTTGCGGTCGACCCGATCGAGATGCGTAATGGGAAACGAAGCCCGCGCGTTGGCGGCGGTGCGGGCATCCGCGAAACGCGGCCGGCGGTGTTCGTCGATGAATACGTTTTCAATCAGGGTTCCGAAGCGGCGCGTACAATCGAAAATCGCCGGACTGGTCTTGCGGGTGATCGCGCGCACGGGTGGATAGGTGCCCCACTCCAGATTAAAAAATCCCGACGCGGCCCAGCCGTGATAGGCGTCGCCGAAAAAGAAACGCTCCGAATCGAAGGTCAGCGCTCCTTTTTCCACGCTGGTTTCGCCTAAAAACAGGGCCGGCCGGCCGGAGCCGCTGTGGGGCCGGTTCGAAGAGCATCGCACGGGAAGTATGTCTTTCTGGATGTACTCGTCGCTCAGTAATAAAAACGCGGAGCGCCGAATCTCGCCGCTATAGGCGGTGCCGCCGATGAGAACCAATTTGCGCGCGAGATGCAGCACGACGAAGGCGCCGTTGGCTTCGTCCGGCGAAGTCCCGTCGATTTCGGGTAAGGACCTGAAATGCGGCAGGTGGATCACGGTGAATTCCGGAAAGAAGCTCGCCAGTTGTTCGGGAGTCGCCTGAATAAAGGTGTTGCGCGCGAAGAGGCTGTGGGCCGCGGTCTGGGTAATGATTCGCAGCGGGACCGCGCTGGCCGGATTCGCGCCCGCGAAACAGTCCTGAATATATAATTCCCGGTCCTGTAAAAAAGCGAGCATGCGCAGATACAATTGCTGAAAGCGTTCCGGATCGAAGGGCTGGTACTCCTCGCCCCAGTACACGCGGGATTCGCTGGATGGCTCGCGAACGATGTAGCGCGCCGACGCCAGATAGTCCGTATGCTCTCCGGTCTCGCAGGCCACCGGGCCCAGGTGGATCAGCCGGCCTTCGTCGGAGTCTACGATGCGTTCTACCAGCTCCGGCGTGGAAAGATTTCGAAACGCCCGTTTGATATTCGTGATTTTCTGGAGAGCCAGTCCGTAGATCCCGCTGTGTTCGTCGGCGAAATCGAGATGTAGAAAACTATTAAACGAAAAATGCGGCTCTTCGAGAGTGCCCGGCACCTGAACGAAGTCGACGCCGTAGCGCTCCGCGGACAGCCGATCGATGCGACTGTCGCCGATGAAGATGGCGTCTTCGGTTTGCAGGCCGGCGTCCGCCACGATCAGATCGAGCTGTTTTAAATACGACTCCCGGTGCAAATGTTCGCGCCCGTAGATCTTCTCGATACTGTGTTCCAGTCCGAATTTTTTGAAAACCGCGGCAAGGCGGGCAGGCGAACCGTCGGAACTGATTACGATTCGTTTTTTCAGAATGCCGTGATAGTACTCGAGAAAATTCAAGAGGCCGTCGCGAATGGACCACACGATCGATTCGGTTTCGCGTGGATCACCGAAAATATTCTTAGGCGAACGACTCAAATCGCGCCGGAGCACCGTGTCATGCGCGTCCACGATGATCAGCTTTTTTTCCGGCGGTATTTGAAATGATGCGTTCACGCGCTGGCCTGCCGAAGATGAGATTAGCCGATGTATTGCGGATTGTTATGACGCAGATCATACGCGGGCTGCGGAGCAGGTCATGGCGAAGCGCCACGCTTTGCCGTCTCTTAATAAAGACCAGAAGCCGGATCTTTATTTGATGAACCCCGCGACAACTGTCGACTCAACTGACGAGGAGTATGCCGAAAACTCCGCAACCCAGGCGAACGAAAACAATCGTTCTTCTTCAAGCGGCGGTGCGGGCGCGCTGCGACACTCCGTGGAAGGCGCGCTGCACGATCAGCTCTACGGTTACGGCGACGCTTTGAATCTGTTGCGTTCGCATTCCATCGACAGTCGGGTGGGGCGGATATACAATATCCTGCTCGATTTACAGAGCGACCGCGGTCGGGAAAACGGCGGGCCTGCGGATCTGTTTCAAATGCCCGCGCTGCCGGCCGCCTTCGAAGCGTACGTGAGCGCGGAGGCGCGGTCGGCGCTGCCGCGGAAAAAACTGAGTCTTGAATTTTTCGACGCCCTGGCGGTTTTGCGCGAAAAGAAGATTATTGAAATCCTGCCGGCTCTGACGCTCAGCGATCACTCTCTGTCGGGTCGGGAATATATCGTCGCCCAGCGCAAAAACACGAGCGCGCCGCTGCCCGTACAAAAGCTGGAGCAACAGGCGCAGCGCGAAAGCCTGAATGTCGCCAGAATGTGGTTGAAGCAGCGCTACAGCATTCCGGTCCCATCGGTGATAGAGGCGATCGGCAAGCGCGATCCGGTTTATTATCGTTATCTGCCGTACTTTCATATGCTGGGCGCGCTCCGTCTCGAATGGGAACAGTACATGCGCGAGCGGCTCGAAAAGAAAAACGCGGGCGCCGGACAGCCGCGGGCCGATGCGGAATTCCACCTGCACCCCCGGTACGCCATCCACTGTCTCCAGCCCGTCTACGCTTATCTGACCGGAACCAGCCTGGATCCGGAAAGCAACGCCCTGGTGATAGACGCGCGCGAAAAGGGTATCGTCCGTCACCCTTCCGCCTGGTCGACAGCGCATTTGCCCCAGCATCTGGAGATCTTCGCCGCGCTGATCAAAGCCTTTCGCGCGTCTCTCGATATAATCGAAGACAATCTCAGCCGCGTCGCGGATTCGGAGTTTCGCAAGGCCTATTCCGCCTACAAGAAAGAGCCGACGGAACCAGGCAGCGGCGAATCCGGTCCCGACCCCGGGGTGTTGCGCGGGTTCATCGAAGCTCTCTTTCGAGTATTCGACGAAAGCATTCAGGATGCGCAGTTTGACTTCGTTCGAAATTGCGCGATAGAGATTCTGGACCATACGCGGACCCTCGCCGCCGCGAATGAAAAAGAACGACGGGGCCGCCTGGAGGGGCATATCAAAGCCATCGCGTCTCGGGTCAGAGCGGTCGAAGGGCGCTTCGTAAACCTGGAAGAGCTGGTTCCTCCGGAATTGCTCGAGGAGTTTCCGAATTTTTTCGAATTGCTCGGCAACCCGGCGCGAACCGGCGTATGTACGCTTCGCATGCGCGAAGGCCGCCGCGTATTTACCGGCGCGCTGCACGCGGAGAACGTCGACGCGCTCCAGGCCGTGGCGAGCCGGCTTGCCGCGGACAAACATGATCTCAGTTTACTCTTGCCGCTGCAGGCGATGTACCGGCGCGGAATCGACGATCCCGCACGCTGTACACCGGAAATGCATCACAATATCGCAAGCTATTATCAGCAGAACCAGCCGCTGCTCTATAAAGAAAGTCTGTCCTGGTGGAAACGCCTGTGGTACGTTTTTATACTGTGGCTGACCGGCCGCAAACACGGACCGCTGCGTGAAATCGAAACCGCGAACGCACGCCTGCTCCAGGCGCGCGAGGCCGCGATTGGCCGCGCCGAAAGCGCGCAGATCAAATCCCGGCGCCGGACTCTTGCTCGAAAATCCCTGGGCAAGCAGTCCGGCGCAAGCGGTCCCGAGCTGAAGCCCCGGGAGGTAGCTTCGATCAACGACGCGGGTCGGCGGCACGTCGAAAAGCTGACGCAATACTGGGAAAGCCCGGAGCTGACGATTCCGGTCAGTCGCGAATTGAGCGCGCTCTTAAAAGAACCGCTGGATCTCATTCGCGTACACATGGGCGAAGAATATCACGAGCTGCCATTGCGCGGCTCCGATCGCCTGGTGATTCCCATGAGCTATTATCGCCGGCAGCGCAAAGCGATACTCGGGCGTATCGATCGATTTTTGCACCAGCGCCTGGACGATACCGGCCGATTGTACGGCGCCTACGCCGCGGGTCTGGATCCCATCGCTCTGGACGCATTGAAGCGAAAGATTACCTTCGTGGAGAATATCAAGGCGGCGATCGAGCACGATATCGTTCGTTGATCTTCAGAGCCGGCCGCTTGCATAAAAAGAATTTCGTGCGACGCTGATCTAACTCATAGTTCCTGAGCGAATACGCCGTATGCTGTTGTTATGAGCTATTCGGATATCTGGAACCATCTGCGAACGCATCCGCATCGCGAGCAGTTTTTTGAGCGCATGCAGGACTGGCCGGACCTGCATGAATGGTGGGAGGATATGGGCGAACTCGCCCGCATCGGCGCGCCCGAGCTCGTGGACGCCTACCTGGCCGGCGATATCGTGCCGGAGAAGCTGCGCCATGTGATCTGGAATCACGTCGCCGAAGATCGCCCGGTGAAACCCGAAGACGTCGAACGGATTATGAGCCGGTCGATGGGAGGTTGAGGGGCGGTTAACGCAAGACGCGCAGACCCGAGCTGTCTGCGATGGTTCAGACTAAAAGCATACGCATATCAGGCGGTTCGATTCGCTACAGAGCTGACTGTTATCTGAAATCCTCTGGGTCGTAGTCGTATCGCGATCGCCGTACCGTCCACCGCCCGCGCCGCTGGAACTGGTCCCCCCGGAGCAGTTGGCCGCATGCAAGCCGCCATTCCGGATGCCGCAAAAAGCATAACGGAATCCTAACATTTTCCGGCGGCGCGTCAAATCCAATTTGCGCAACTGCGGCCCATCGGTTTTTCCCCGGGTCTCCAGGCTTCGCCGTGGAAAGATCTTGACGCTATGTGGGGAGCTGATTATGTGCGCCCCACAGTTACAGTATGGTGACATGCTTTGCCTGTTCCGCGAGTTGAATACATGAGCTTATTTATGAAAAAAGTACATAAAATTTTTTCTTTCTACAGGAGATTGGATTCGACTCACAAGCTCTTATTGGCTTTTTCATTCGCTTTTATCTCTATGTGCGTCGTCGGTTACCAGGGATATAGAACCGCGCACGATAAAGTGGAGTCCGTAAACGTAATATTTGAAAACAATCTCAAACCTGTGCGCTGGATCAACCTCGTGCGAATCGATCTGAACGCGAATCGAACGAATCTGTATCAGGCGATTCTCAATATGGAACGCGGCCGGTCGGGTGTAGAAATATACCTCCAGGATATCGAAATTCGTGCGAAACGCGTCGACCGGAACCTGCTCATGACGAAAACGAAGCTCGCGGAGCTTTCCGACGAGTATTTGCTGGAACAGGTCGCGCTTTTACAGGAAACCCTGCAGAAATATCGGGCCGGAAGAGCCGTCGTAATTGCGCGCATCCGGCAGGGGGATCGGCCGAACGCGCTGCGACTGGCCGAAGATCGGCGAACGCTGGCGTTCCAGGTATTCGAACACGTCAAGAAGATCACGGATCGCATCGAGAGCCGCGCGAGCGATCGCCAAAAAGACGTGCAGAAAAACGCCGCTGAGGCGGTGGGCTCGATCGTGGCCATCGTTCTACTGGCTCTGGCGCTCTCGAGCCTGGTCGTAACGGGAGTCGGCTTCGACATTCGCGGCCTCCTGCGAAATCTGACCAGAAAAATGAGCTCCGTCTCCAACGGCGATTTGCAGGTTTCGGATTTCAAAGCCTGGGAGTCGAACGATATCGGCGCGCTCTACCTTTGCTTTAATTCTATGAACGGCATCTTAAAGAAGCTTGCGGGGTTCATCGATTCAACCGCGCTGGCCACCCAGGAGATTGCCGCGACTGCTCACGAGCTGGATAAAACCGTCGAACAGTCTAAACAGGGCGCACAGCAGGTTTCATTGAAATTGGCGGAGCTTTCGCAGGGTACTCAAGAAATCTCAATCAACCTGGCGCAGAGCTTCCAGGAAATGCGCACCGTCAATTCGATTATTAAAAAGGTCAGCCGGAGCATGGAAGCTTCGGTTGATCTTTCAGACTCGACTCGCTCCAGCGTGGTCGACGGTTGGTTGCAGGTTATGAACGCGTCCGACCGTATGACGGCGATTCAGGAGTCCGCGACCGAAGTATCCGGAGCGGTAGCGGAGTTGCTGGAGTTGAGCGCGGAAATTGAGAGCGTTATAGTATTGATCAGCGAGATCGCCGACCAGACCAGTCTCCTGTCGTTGAACGCTTCCATCGAAGCGGCCCGGGCGGGAATCCACGGCCGCGGATTCTCGGTCGTCGCGTACGAAGTCGGCAAACTCTCGGGGAGCTCGACTCGCGCCGCCGCGTCGGTCGCGACCCTGATCCGCAAGGTTCAGAGTCGTATTCGCGACGCGGACGCGGCTATGGCGAACGGGCTGAAAGAAGTCCAGAATGGAGTCATTGTTATCGATAAAGTCGGCGACACCTTCCAGACTGTAATGTCCAGGGCCGAGCTGGCCTCGAAAGAAGCGCGAGCGGTCGCGGGCGAACTCGTTATGGCGGCGGCCAATACGGACAGCGTCGTCAGTTCGATTGAAAGGGTTTCGGCGGTTGCGGAAGACTCGGCCGGCAGCATCGAAGGCATCGCGTCGATTTCGCGGGATCAATACGCGAGCACCGAGGAGATCTTCGCGAGCGCCAGAGCTCTCACGGCTGTCGTGGAAGATTTGAGTGCGCAGCTTTCCGGGTTTCGCGCACAGGTCGGGGACGTCGCGGTTTCGCCGCCCGGGCCCGCGCGCGACTGAGTCCCGGCGGTCCGTAGCGCGCTTCTCGATCGTCCGGTATTCAGATCTCGGTCGTAATGTCGTGACTCAGATGCGGCAGGCCGTTGATCGATATCGGCTCCCAGTGTAGCGCGCCGTTCGTCTCGAAGACGCTCAGCGAAGTATTCGCGACCCGTCGCGTAAACTCCAGACTGCGTTTCAGGTCGAAACCCAGCGCTTCGCCGATCAAAAGCGCGATGGGCGTTCCCGAACTGATTACCACCAGGTCGCCGGGTTTTTGTTTCGCGTTCGCGATCGGCAGCTGCCCGCGCGTTCCCAGAACACGTTCGTGAAAATCTTGAAAGCTCTCGATGTCGGTGGCTTTATATTCGCCTTTGACCCACGCTTTGATCACCTGAGTGAGCACGTTGATGTACGCTTCTTTGGCGACGCCGCGTTTCTCGCTTTCGCGCAGCGACGTAAGCCACTGTTTGAAATCGCCGCGAAATTCCGGGTCCTTGTGACGTAATTCTTCGCCGAGAGTAAACCAGATGTCCGGTGTGATTTCGTCCAGACCCGGAACGATTTGCGGTTCCGGAGGCGGCGCTCCCGTTTCGGCGGCGAAGCTTTCCGCGAAAAGAGCGTAGGTTTCCTGCTGCCGTTCGAGGGTGCCCGTGGCCGCCAGGTCGACCTGGATTTTGTGGCGCGCGAAATAGCTGCCAAGCGCGCGGGCCTGGCGTTCGCCGAGGGGCGTGAGCTTGTTGTACTTCTCGCCGCCGGCCTGGCCGTGACGAATCAAATACAGCTTTCTTTTGTCTGGCGATGTTGCGGTCATAGGCGAATTCAGTCCTGGGAAAAACGCGGATTCGAAACGCTCAGCTTTTCTTGCAGCGACTGCCGGGCGTGGCTCCAGAGCGCCTGATTTTCCGGGCCGATCTTGTTTTCGCGGATCGCGTCGGCCAGCTTCTGATTCCAGGCGCGCACCTGCTCGAGTTTTTGCGGATAGCTCGAAGGGGCGTCGCCGGAGTTATCGGCTGTGGCATTGATTTCGGGCAGCGCCTTCAGGCGCGCGATCTCTTGATTCAGGAGCTCTTCGCCGCCGCGCAATTCGCGCGAAACCACGCCCAGCATATTCCAGCTCACCAGAGTTTTATAGGCCAGAGCGTCGTCGCCGTGTTTTTGCACTAATGGCAACACTTCTTTGATTAATAATTCGGCGATTGCATCCAGCAAGGCCGGGGCTTCGGGTCTATCCTGCATGATCGATCAACCTCATCACTTCGTATTCCATTTCGCAGCATCGCCGGCCGATGGCCGCCAGCTGAATGCCTTTGTCCGCGCCGGACAGGTGGCGTTCCGCCTGCTGTACCGAGCCGATAGCCCAGCGGCTATTGCCCATGATTTCCCAGAAGCGCACTTTCGCCGGGTCGACGGCGGCGCTGGATGCTTTTTCGTAGGCTTCGTAAAATTCAGATCGGTCCGCGAAACCGCCGACTTCTTTGTTTAATTTTCCGAAACGCCAGTCGCGCATGCACAGCCAGCTGATGTCCTCGTGACGATCGCCCCAGTGGGCGAATTCCCAGTCGACGATGCCGTGCAGGCCGTCCGGCGAAACCATGAAATTGCCCGTGCGAAAATCGCCGTGAATCAAAACCGGGGAGTCCGTGGCGGGAGCGTTTTTTTCCAGCCAGTTGGCGGCCAGCTCCAGGGCCGGATGCGCTTCAGGCAGATCCGCGAGCATATCACGCAAATTCTGAATAGCGTTCAGGGCGATCGCGTTGGAGTTCGCCGGGGGCACTTCGTTCAGCACTTTTTTTAGATCGTCGTCGGCTTTCTCCGGCGTGACTCCGTGAATTCCGGCCAGATTTTCCGCCAGTAGCCGCGCGAAATCTTTGCGCACTCCATTCAGCTCGCGGTCTTTTACGACGTATCGACCGGTGGCTTTGCCCTGAATGCGTTCCATAAAATAGAACTGCTTGCCGATCGCCGAAAGATCCGTTTCGAGCCAGTAGGGCCGGGGAGTCGTTACGCCGTTATCGTAGGCCGCCTTCGCCACGCGATATTCTTCGGCGCGTCCCAGACTCGAAAGCAGCGCCGCTCCGGCGTCCGTGCGTAAAACAAGGCCGTAATCGCCGGCTTCGTCCCCCGCCGCGATATTCAGATCGACCAGGTAATTGTCCTGGCAGGCGCCGCCGGACAGGCTCTTCATTGAAGAGATCGTCGCTTCGCCTCCCAGGCGCCGCGTCAGATAAGCTTCGATCTGCGTTTTTAGTTTTGCGACTTCCGCGTCCATGAATCAGAACCCCGCTTTGCCGCTGACCAGATTGCGCGCGATGACCATCTTGTGCACTTCGCTGGGGCCGTCCGCCAGGCGCGCGGCCCGGGCGTCGCGATAAAACATCTCAAGCGGCAGATCCTGGCTGTAACCGGTGCCGCCGCAGATTTGAATCGCGTCGTCAATGGTCTTACACAGCGTTTCGCTCACGTGCCACTTCGCCATCGAGATTTCCTGGCGCGCGTCTTTATTATGCTGAATCAACCAGGCGGATTTCAGCGTGAGCATCCAGCCCATCTCAATATCGCGGGCGCGTTCGGCCATCGTCCATTGAATGCCCTGGTGTTCGGCGATCTTCTGGCCGAAGACTTCGCGCTCTTTCGCGTATTTCAAAGCGATTTCCATCGAGCGGCGCGCGAGACCCAGCCAGCGCATGCAGTGCGTTAAGCGCGCCGGGCCGAGACGCACCTGACTCAGGCGAAAGCCTTCGGCTACTTTGCCGAGAATCATATTTTCCGGAACGACGACGTCTTTAAATTTCAGCTCGCAGTGTCCGCCGGGGCCGTGGGACCCCATCACCGGCACTTCGCGCACCATCTCGTAGCCGGGGCTGTCGGTCGGCACCAAAAAGAGCGTCGACTTACGAAAGCTGCCGGCCACCCGTGAAAATACGATCAGAAAGTCGGAATAATTCGCGCCGGTACAGTACCATTTGTGGCCGTTTAAGATGTACCTGTCGCCGTCTTTGACCGCGTTCGTGGAAAGCAGCGAAGGGTCGGCGCCGGCCCCGGGCGGGGGTTCGGTCATGGCGAAACCCGAACGAATTTCGCCGGCGATCAGGGGATTCAGGAAACGTTCGCGCTGCTCGGGGGAGGCGGCGTGATGCAGTAGATGCATATTGCCTTCGTCCGGCGCGTCGCAGTTGCAGGCGAAGGGGCCCAGCGCCGAACGGCCGAGTTCGCTGAAGATGATCGAAGTGCCGATGACGTCGAGACCGAAACCGCCCAGCTCTTTGGGCAGATGCGGCGTCCACAGACCGCGCGCCTTCGCCTTCGCGCGCAGATCCTGCGTGACCGCGACGGGAAAGCGTCCGTCGTGGTGATCAAAGGTTTTTTCCGCCGGAATACATTCTTCTTCGACGAAGGCGCGCATCTTCTGGCGCAGTTCGTCGACTTCGGGTGCAATTTGAAAATCCATATGAGCTTAACCTCTCCTCTTCGATTCGAAAAATTTTAATGCGATAATTACGAATGTCACGCCGGCTCCCGGGCCCTGCGTCGCGTCGCTTTCAGAATCCGTGACGCTTCAGGACCTCCGCTTTGATTTGAAAAATGTTCGGATCCAGCTCCGGCATTTCGTGTTCCGCCCAGATCCAGTCGCCGATTACGCAGAGTACCGGGGCGTCTTCGCCCTGCAAGAGGCGCAGAGTCGCCAGCTTGAGATCGTCACGGCTCGTCGCGCGGTGCGGCGTGTCGAAATTCTCGCCGAAAGCGGCCGCTTCGTGCGAAAACGCGAAATTGAAAAAGAATTCCGAGAATTTTCCGCCGCCCTTTTTGAATTCCTGACCGAGTTCTTTTAACTCCGCGTGTTCGGTCGTCTTCAAGGCGCGTTGTAATAAAAGTCCGATACCGCGCGTCGCCGGGCTGCGGAAGGTTCCACCGCGAATCGCCCGAAAGCGATCGGGTTGCCGGTGCGCGAGCGTATCCAGCAAGACTTTCGCATAGGACATCGAGCCGTAGCCGACCAGGGCGTGCGGCAGCCAGTAAAAGGCCGAATAGCCGACCGTCAGTCGCGGCTGCAGTGCGTCGGCCAGAGTTCGCATGGGCGCTACGCTGAACTGGATTGCCAGGTCGGCGTCTGGATTGGTCGCGGCGCGAATCGGATAACCGATCGGACCGAAGGCCGGCGTAAAAAAAAGCATGTCTATGTCCGGCTTCTGCATTGCGTCGAGCGCGGAGCACACGCGCTCCGCCGCGTCGCCCTGGTTCAGATCAATGCCGGGAATGACCACGTCCGCGCCGGCCACGGCGTCGCGGTCCGCGTCCGCAGCGGATGAGGTTGCGAATATTTTTGCGGCGGGCGTATCAGTTGCGCCCGCCTGATGGTATTCGCGAATCGCCTGGATGGCGCTCTGGCCGGCTTCGCTGCGCCCGCCGATGATCAGATAGTTTTTGGTCTGCATGAATCTTCTTTTAGAATAAGCTGTGGTTTTTGGATTTTATTGTATAAAACGGTTCCGAATGCGAATCAATGCCGCCGACCGATCATTATTGCAGTGCGGAGATCAACAGCTGCAAATGCGCGCGATAGCGTTTGTTCAGATCTTTCTCTCCCGTAACGTGCAGCGCAAGCGGCGCGCCGTAAAACAAAGTCAACAGATGCGCTACGATTTCGCGTTCCGGCAGCCGGCTTTTGAGTTCGCCCGCGGCACGCGCTTCGGCGACGTGCTTCGCCAGCAGATCGCGCAGATGTGGAATCTTGATATCGGCCACGGCGGCTTCATCGGGATACAATACAAAGCGTTCGGCGGCGCTGATTTCAATCGTCGGGGGCGGCGCAGAAAGGCTCGCGATCCAGCCGATCAGATTCAAAAAAACCGCCGACGCCGCGCTGGCTTCCGACGAGCGCAGGAAGATGCGTTCCAGAGCGCGCAGGCCGGAGAGTGGAGTCCGCAGTTGCTCGACCGCCCGTTCCAGACACCACACCCGCAAAAAATAATTCAACAGGTCGGCCTTCTGCGGGAAATAGTTAAAGAAGGTCACCCGGGAAACCTCGACTTCCCCGCAAATCGCTTCGACCGGCAGATCCCCCAGCCCGCCCCGGTGGTGCCCCATCTGGCGGATCGCCGCCTGCAATAAGGCCAGCTTCAGCCGGGCGCGCTTGATTTCGCGCAGTCCGGGACGGCTGTGTTGGGCGGCGGGCACGGGCCGAAACTAAATCGCCTCCTTTTACTTGCAATATAAAATTTTACTCAAGTAAAGATTTTGGCTCCGGGTCCAGAATTCGACTCCGCTCCGCTCTCCGGAGCGGCCCCTGGGCGCACCCGGCTAACGGGGTGCGGGAATCACTTGCAATGCAGGACGAATGCTGGAATGAATGAACATCATGAGCGATAGCGAAGCGCGATCCGGCGCCGGGCAGGAAGAAGCCGTCCGGCGCGATTTTCGCAAAGGCAATATCAATTTCGATTTTCTGCAACCCGCCGACGGCGGTCCGGAGCGCCGCGAGCGGGTCCGGGGTCCGGACCGCCGCTCCGGCCAGCGCGAAGGCAAACGCGGCCTGTTCAATCGCGGGCGTCCGCCGCGGCCGGTCGGCTGGTTGCTGGTGAGCGCCTGGGTCGGGCTGCTGCTGGCGTCGACGGCCGCCACGCTCTGGATTGTCGTGCTCGGCGACTCGGTGCTGTGGCTTTTGCTTTTGCCTTTCGCGCTTTCCACGGGATTGTGGAGTGTGATCATGCTCGCGCTCTTTCAGAGTCGGCCGCGCTGACTGACGAATTTGTAATGCGCTCGAAACGTCGGAAGCGTCCGAAGCGTCGCTTGCATCTCTGCCGGCGAAGCACCGCCCAGGTGGTGTTCAAGTTTCGCCGGATCGAATGGCCGCCTGCTTTTTGCGGCCTTTTTTACTGAGCGAGTCGGCGAGCATGGCGGCCAGCGACGGAAAGGCCGCGCCGAGTTTGGTCAGTACGCCGCGATAACCTGGAATTAAGACTTCCGGCGGGCGTTTGGGCAGCACCTTTTCCAATACGACTTTTTCGATATCTTCTACGGTTAAGAAGCGATCGCCGGAGAAGGTGAGCGCCGCCTCTTCGTGATCGACCTGCAGTTCGAGCATGGGCGTTTGCACCGCGTCCGGGCAGACGACTGTCACGTCGACGCCGTGCGGTTTTAGTTCCTGCGCGATGGCGAGTGAGTAGCCGCGCACCGCATGCTTGGAAGCGCTATAGAGGCTGATGCCGGGAATGCCCGCGACTCCCGCCAGGCTCGCGAAGTTCACGATGTGGCCTTTGCCGGCGGCGACCATACGTCGCGCCGCCGCCTGGGTGCCGAAGATCAGACCTTTGGCGTTGATGTCGAAGTGCCTGTGCACGTCTTCACCGCTTGACTCGTGGCAGTAGCCGGGTTGAATATAGCCGGCCACGTTGAAGAGCACGTCCAGGCGGCCGTACTTCTTGTAGATATCGTCGACCAGTCGATTCCAGTCTTTCTCGACGCGTATGTCGAGCTTCGCCTGGTCGAAGCTATAGCTTTTCTGGCGCGCGGTCGCCGCGGTTTCCGCCAGGCCCTTCGCGTTCACGTCGGTCATGATCACGTGGGCTCCGCGGCGGGCGAAGGTCAGCGCCAGGCGCCGTCCGATGCCGCTCGCGGCCCCGGTGATCAGATACACTTCCTGATTTAACGGCAGCGCGGGAGTCGTGGATCGAGCGTTGCGTTTCGCGCCGCCGGATTTCGACGATTTGCGAGTGGATTTCTTTTTTGAGCTGGTGGAACGCGCCATGCAGCGATTGTATCAGGCCGCACGCCGGCGGTCAACCCGTTGGCTCTTGCCGGAACGCCTGCTTTTGGAAGTCGATCCCGCGTTCGCGCGGACGTTCAGGTCCAGCTCGCCGTATTCGAGCTGCCCGAAGCTGAATGTCGGTTTGATGCCGGGGAAGGCCCAGTACCAGGTCATCTCGGAGGAGGGCACGACGTTGTAAAAATTCGGGTCGCGCGGACTGGGACCGGCGAGCTCCTTTTCCAGCACCATCGAGATGTACTGGTCCAGGCCGCCTTCCAGAGTATTGCCGTTTAAGATAACTTCCATGCCGGTCTTCTCGGCGTACTTACGCACGCCGGGCACCCGTGAATGCAATGGCGAATAGCTGTCCGCGCTGACGCCGTTTTCGCTCGATACGAGTACGCCTTCCGGGGTATTCACCGCGAGACTGTGGTTGCCTTCGGTGTGTCCCGGCGAACGAATGAGGGCGACGCCGTCGCCGAGCAGGCTGTCGTGGTCCAGCAATACGATCTTCTTCGGATCGACGCCTTCTGTACCATGGGGGCAATACCAGTCCGCCTGGGGCGGCAGGAGCCCGCCGTTGGCGGATTCCCATTCCTGGCGCATGACGAGCAGTTTTGCGTTCGGAAAAAACGCGGGCGAGTTGTTCGTACCCAGCCATTTGCGCAGTTCCTGGGTGTGCAGATGATCGTAGGAGATATAGTCGATCTGGTCCGGACGCAGATTTAATTCAGCCAGACAGTCCTCGACCGTATTGAGGGTCGGCGCGATCAGGCGTTTGCCGAGATCGCGAAAGGGACCGAAGCTGTTCGCGAGCCTTTTAAAGAAAGGGGTTTCCGCATTGCCGTCCAGGTCCGACGGCGAAAACAAAAGCGTCTTCAGGCCGGCGCTGCTTTCGTACTGCACCACGAACAGTCGATTCAGAATATGCATGAACGGCGTCGGCAGACTGAAGGCGTTGAGCAGTCCGTACTTCGTCGGATACGGCGCGCGAATTAAGTCGAAAGTGCGATAGTACGCGGCCTGCGGACCGGAGCTGAGCTTATCGCGCAGGCGATGGGCGGCGTTCCGCGTCTCTTCCAGGCGCACGCTCGGGGCGCTGCTGTTGCGCGTATCTTTGAGTTCTTTGATGGCTTTGATCTCAACGGGGATCTTTGCGTAAGCAGTACTGCGCGTTTTCGTTTTCATCTGGATCCTCTCTGGTGCGGCGGCCGGCATTTGTCGGCGTTACACGGCCGACTCTGCTCTGTGTCCCATTCAAGGCAAAAATTGACGTCGGTGTCAATTGAATTTCGACGCCCGAACGCCAGCGGCCACGCTTTGGTGTAAAAGGATATCGCTTGAGCGGCCGAGCGTGCCACAGTGCCGCATGGCGTCGTTATTTACTCACGGCTTTGTCGCGGCTTCGGCCGGCCTCTTTCCGGAATTCGCAAAACACCGCGGCTGGATCCTGCTGTTGGGCGCCTTCGCTGCGATCGTGCCGGACGCCGATGTGCTGGCCTTTCGATACGGAATCGCGTACGATCATCCCTTTGGACATCGCGGGGCGACGCATTCGCTGGCCTTCGCGCTGCTGCTCGGGGCGCTTCTGACCCTGCCATTTCTGCGTGCGTATCCGCTGCGGTTCCGGCGGCGGGCGAGTGCCCCGCCGGCCGCGCCGGGACCGGTCCGGGAATCGCCGGCGAAGTCGGCAGCGCCGCGCTCGACCGGCGGCAGTGGATTCGTGCTCTTCGCCTATTTTTTTCTGTGTACTTTATCGCATTCGCTGTTCGACGCCCTGACGAACGGTGGCCTGGGCGTGGCTTTCTTTTTCCCGTTCGACAACGCTCGCTATTTTTTTCCGGACGAATGGCGCGTGGTCCAGGTTTCGCCGATCGGCGCGCGCCGATTTTTCTCGGAATGGGGACTGCGGGTGATTCTCAGCGAGTTGAAATTTATCGCGTTGCCCTGGGCCGTTGCGCTCGCGGGTCTTTACAGCCTGCGATTCGTCTGGCGGCGGCTTGTGGCGATCCGTCGTTCGGACGATTAGCCCTGAAAGCACGGCTTCCTTCGTCAGCCTTGAACGAGGAAAGCTTCCTTCGTCAGCCTTGAACCAGGAAAGCTTCCTTCGTCAGCCTTCCATGAGCTGCTCTCGATACGGCGCGCGATACGCCGCCATTACGTTCAGCAGTTCTTCAGCGTCGTCGTGTTTTAACAGAAGTTCCATATTCGTGGGTTTCAGAAATTTTTCCTGCAGCATGTGTTCGAAAAATTTCATGAGGGCGTCGAAGTACGCGCCGACGTTCCACAGCCCGATCGCCTTATCGTGAAAGCCCAATTGCGCCCAGGTTAGTATTTCCGCCAGTTCATCCAGGGTGCCGAAGCCGCCAGGCAGTGCGATAAAACCGTCCGAAAGCTCTTCCATCAGCGCTTTGCGTTCGTGCATGGTTTTGACGATGCGCAGATCCGGCAGATTTTGATGGGCGACTTCTTTTTCTACCAGGCTCTGCGGAATTACGCCGATTACATGGCCGCCCTGTTCCTGCACGCTCTGGGCGAGATGTCCCATGAGCCCCACGTCCGCGCCGCCGTAAACCAGTTCAATGTCGCGTGCGACCAGCAGGCGCCCCAGATGCGCCGCCGCTTCGAGATAAACAGGTCGGGCCCCCGGGCTGGAACCGCAGAATACGCACACGCGGCGCAGGGGACGGGGGGCATTCGCGGCTTGAGGCATTTTCGTAGATTACAGTCGCCATGGTTTTTTGTCGCCTGGTTTTCGAATTTCGCGGGAATGCGGGCGAGCTTGACAGTGCGCGGGTCGCGGCTCGAATCGCCCATGGCAATATTGAAAACCGCGGGGCTGTATCTAATGGCCGCGCTCTATATTTTCGCGGGCGTGATGCACTTCGTAGATCCGGGGTTCTTCTTAAAGATCGTGCCGCCGTATCTGCCGTTTCCAGAGGCGCTGGTTTATATCAGCGGCGTCGCCGAGATCGTTCTGGGCGTCGGCCTGCTGATTCCGCAATATCGCCGGCTGGCCGCCTGGGGCGTGATCCTGCTGTTGATCGCGGTCTTCCCGGCGAATATTTACCACTATACGAGCGGCGGCGCCGGGATGGATATTCCGGAAAGCATGTTGATTGTACGTTTGCTCTTCCAGGGCGTCTTGATTGCCTGGGCCTACGTGTATACGCGCGAGAGCTGAGTCTAAAACTTTAAGGTGAGAGCGTTCGCGGTCAGTCGATTGCGAAGGCGCCGGTTTCAGGGAAAGACGAAGCGTTTCAAAAAGGCCTGCAGCACGCGCTCGCGAAACTGCGGGGAGCCGCTGTTGGCCGCCAGAAAGACGCCGTATTCTTGATCGGGAGCGAACAGCAATGCGGCGGTGTAGCCGGGCAGATCGCCCCGATTGATCAGAGCGCGCCGGCTGGATACGACGAGGCTTTGCGATTTTGCATCACGTACGGTGTTCGAATTCTGCGCGTCGGCGAGGAGCGGCTCAAGTCCGTAGCGATAGCTCGGGCGCAAAAATCGATCGTCGTCGCGCAAGTCCAGCACGCGACTCGCACTGTCTTTCGCAAGCAATCGGGCCTGGCCGAAACGCCCGCCGTCCAGGAGCATCACCAGGTAGCGCGCCATATCGCCGGCGGTTGTAGAAAGCCCCAGGGCGGGCGCCGGCGCGAAATAGCGCGCGGGCAGCTGTATATAGCGGCCTTCGCCGCCGGCCGCGGCGGCCGGTTCATAACGATACGGCCGCGCCTGACCCGCGGGAGCGTTTTGATCAGCGGCGGTCTGCGTCGCGTTGGAATCGCCCGATGGAATATTCGATGCAGCGTTCTGGGGATTGAGATAATCGAAGCTCGAGCGGTTCATGCCGATGGGGCGAAAGAAAAACTGTTCGAGATGCGCGGCGAAACTCAGGCGGCTCTGGCGTTCGAGAATCCGGCCGAGCAAATTGATTTCGTAATCCGAGGGGCCGCTGTCGCGCCGACGATATGCGGGGCGCGTGCGTTTCAGATATTCATCCAGACCCGGCGCCAGGCCCGGCGCGGCGTAGCCGCCGTTCTCGCCGACGGCGGCGAATCCGGTTTCGCGCAGCAACAGATCTTCGACGCTCAGCCGTGCGCCGAGCGGCCGCGGCAGCGGATATTCCAGATACGAATCCGCGGGCGCCTTCAGTCCCAGCAACCCGCGATCGTGGGCGTGCAAAACCGCCGCCGCCGTGAGCGCCGCCGATACGCGGCCGACGGGAAAGCGGGTGCGAATCGCGTCCACGCGGGCCTTACCGGTTAAATCGCCGAAGCCGTAGCCCTGCAGCATGTATACGCGATCGCGACGGACGATTGCGATCGCTGCGCCGGGAATGCGCAGTTCGCTCATCAGGTCTTTGATCAACGGATCTATATAAGCCTGGATCGATGCGCGGGTGCGGCGTTCTTCTTCGGGATCGAAAGCTTTGCGTTGCGGTCCCTGGGATTCGCCGTCGTCTTTACCGGAATCGTCAGGCGAGCCGTTATTGTCGCCGGACTGATTCGGATTCGCGGGGTCGATGACCTGCCCGCCGTTCGCCGGCAGTCGATTCTGCCGGCGGCTGCGGTCCGGCTTCGCGCGGGTCGCGGCGGAACCGCGGGTTTGCGGCCCGATCGCCGGGCTGCGTTTCGGGCCGTCCGCGCCGGCCGTCGGATTGGAATTCTGCGCGAAACCGGGATGTCCCAATCCGGCAAGCGTTGCCAGCAAGCACGCGAGCGCGATGTTCCGGAATCGCAGGCGGGTCCGCGTTTTGCGGACCGCTGGCGATTGGTTCCGGAGCGAGCGCTGCTGCATGGTCGGGCTCCGCCGTTATTAGAGCGCGGACGCGATGGCTTCGATCTGAAAGCTGCGCGTGCCCTCGCTCAGGCTCGCGGTTTCGCCGGCTTTCTTGCCGATCAGCGCGATCGCTATGGGCGATTCGTACGAGATACGATTCTGTTCCGCGTCGGCGTCCCAGGGGCCCAGGATATCGTAAGTGATGGTTTCGCCTTCGTTGGTCTTGACCGTAACTTTCGAGCCGATGCTGACCAGATCGGTGCGCACGTCGGCCGCCTTGATCGCGCGGGCGCGTTTGACTTCGTCTGAGACCACCTGAATCTCCGCCTGCAGCTGCGATTGCTTTTCCATGGCGGCTTTGTATTCGGCGTTCTCGCGAAGGTCGCCTTTTTCCTGCGCTTCGCCGATGTCGCGGGAGTTCGCGGGCATAACCACATTGATGAGATGATCGAGATGAGCTTTGCGCTTTTCCAGGGCGTCGGGCGAGGCGAGAATGACCCCGTCTTGCGGGAAGAGGCTTTCGATTTCGGCGGCCTGTTCGACTTCCGCGTCTTCCTCTTCGTCGCTGTCCATGTTAAAATCGGGACGCAGTTGCTGCAGAGCTTCGAAGAAGTTTTCTTTGTGCGCGTCGGCGGCGTAAGGCACGTCCCGGAAGAGGGCGTACATCCGGCGCAGAACCCGCAGCTCCGCGTTTTTGATGACTTCCGCGAGTACTTCCTGGCTGAGCACCGCTTCCACGGTGATATTCGTGGCGCCGAAGATCGATTCGATGGCGGTGTTTTTCAGACGCGTGCCTTTTTTCTCGATATTCACCAGCGTTTTGAGCAGGCGGAAGATGAGCAGCAGCACGTCCTCTTTGCTTTTTTCCATCCACTCGTAGTTCCATTGTTCGGTCAGAATGGATTTCGCGACCCACAGAAAAATTTCGGGATAATCGCGGTACTTCGTAAAGGTGCGTTTGAGGAAATTGCGCAGCGCGTCGAACTGCTCCAGGCGGTTCAGTTCGGTTAGAACATAACGGTTGATTTTGATCGGAACTTCGAACAGGATCTGACCGAGAATCTCCTGATAGTCATCGCGATTGTGGATGACCAGGTTTACGATTTCGCGTTTGAATTCGACCGTCGGGCTTTCCGCGCACCACTTCACCAGATCGGCGGCGGCCGCGTTCTTGAAGACCTCTTGCACCTGGCTCTTTTTAAGTTTGCGGTCGGAGATGTCTTCGCCCATGGCCTGGCTGGCCAGTTCCAGAAAGAGATAGCTGTGCAGTTGCTTGAGCGCGTCTTTGTTGCTTTCGTTTTCGCGATAGAATTGCACGCCCAGTTCGGCCGCGCCTTCCGTATCCTGATCTTTCAGGGTCTCAAGGGCGATTTCCAGTCGTTTGTTCCAGTCGTTCGTGGACTGGAATCGCATCGACATTTCTTCCGACAGCGTAATCGGCGTTTCGCGCAGCAGAAGTTCGTCTTTCTTGCGCGGATTAAAGCCGAATTTCGGATCTTTCTTTAATTGAGCGCGGGTCTTGGTCCACCATTTGGACCAGTCTTTGAGTTCGAGAAAGCGAGGAACGATTTCGGTCTTAACGTCGCCGATGATCATCTTGTTGCGAAAGCTGGAGAGCATCATTTCGAAGAACATGGCCGTGTCTTCTTTAAAGATCTCTTCGATCTCGCCCGGGTTCTCGTAGTAGCGCACCCAGATGTGTTCGGTATATAGAGGCTGAAGACTGGAGATGGCCATCTGAATGGACATGCGCTGACCGGGGTTGTCGCGAAAATCCACGATCACCTGGTCTTTGTCGATTTCGGTGATCTTGCCTACGCCGCGGGTGCGGTGATACACGTAGTTGTCTTTGTCAAAGACGATGTTGCGCTCGAAGTGCGCGATGCAGGGGCCGACCGCCTTCTTGTGGTTGGTCAGGTCCGACATCTTCAGGAACTCGTTTAAGAGCGAGTGCGTTTCGAAGCGCGAACGATAGGCCCGGACCAGATCCGAGCGCGCGCGCGAAGAGGTCGGCTCGTATTCCAGGATCTTTTTTAAGATCGTGATGACGGCGTCCCAATTTTCTTCGTTTTTATAGGGATCGACCAGGCTCACCAGATAGGCGGCCATGCGCACGCGCTCCCGGTTACCCACCAGGATGCGTTCGATGCGCTCGAAGAAAGGCATGTCTTTATGATCGCGCTCGACGACCAGATTCCAGACTTCTTCTAAGTTCTTGTAATCTTTGAGGCGGGCGTAGGTTTCGCCGGCCTGCTTGAGATAGGAAACCGCGGAATCCGCGTCTTCTTCTAAAATAGAGAGGGCGTATTTCTTGACGACGTCCGGATTCTTGCGGTCGATTTGCGCCAGGCGTTCGAGAAAAGGGCGTAGCTCTTTTTTGCCTTTGAGCCGTTCGGTGGAGTCGACTTTCGCGCGCAGCGCCGCGCGGTTCTTTTCGTCGTGTTCGAGAATCAGGTCGGCGATGTGGTCGACGATGGTCCACTTTCCGCTTTTGATGAATTCGCCGAGCAGCGATCGAAGGTGACCGGACTCGTCTTCCTGCTGTTCTAAGATTTCCAGGCCGCCCAGAATATAACGCGATACCAGGGATCCCGCCGATTCGCTCAAATTTTCACTCAGGAGCTTACGGGCTTCAACGCTCTTTTCCGGGCCGGCTTCTTTGAGCGCCGCGGCCAGTTCGTCGAAAGTCTTCAGGCGACTGAGCTGCAGATTGGCGAGATGGTCTTTGACCAGTTTCTCTTCGTTTATCTGTGCGATAATTTTCGCGGCGAGAGGATCGCTCGATACCTGAGTGTCGTTTTCCGTGACCTGTTGTGACATTGCTTTACCGTTTGAAATGCGTTTCGATTTTAATTGTTTTCGCGCTGTATCCGTTCAACGCTGAATTCCGACGACGTCCGGGTGATGGCCGAATCAAAAAATGATTTATCGGATCATATAAAATGATCTTACAAATTTAGTTTCCCCATCTTTACACAGTCAGCGGATCAGGGAATGTATGTATGAAATATCAGGACTGATATAGGGTAGGAGGGAATACAGGCAGAGTTTCCGGAGCCCTTTCGCCTGTCAAGCCGCTTTCCCGCCGCATATTCTCGCTCCTGATAACAATATCGGCAGATTCGAGCCGTCGCCGTTCTCAATTCTGCGGGCCTGGACGACGACTGTTCGCGAGCTAAATCGGGGGATTCGCGGCGATCGGGCGGGATCAGCGCCGGGTGCGGTTTTCGGCCATTTCGATGAACTGCGAGAGTTTCTTGTATTCGCCGGTCTTTTTGTACAGAATCTTCCAGATCCGCAGCGCCTGCTCGAATTCGCCCTGGTTGTAGACGACGATGCCGAGTTGATAGAAACCCTGCAGATATTCCGGATTGAGAATGATCGTTTTCTGAAAGTACTCTTCGGCCTCTTCGAAGCGCTGCAGGCCGCTCAGGGCGCGACCGATGAAATGGTGCGCGCGAAAGCTGTCCGGATCGATCTCGATGATTCTGCGGAATTCGACGATGGCGTCTTCGAATTGTCCGCGATCCAGCAGGCCCTGACCGGTATTAAAGAATTCGCGGATTTGTTCTTTGCCCCGGGTGGGGACGGCGATCTGCGGCGATTTCAAAATTTGCAATACGATCAGAGTGCGGTCGTCGTTCGGTTCGGCGCCCTGGTAAAAGGCGTCGGTGTCGCGCAGCAGCTTCTGGGTGAATTCGCGGGCGGACAGATAGTGATTTTTGCGAATAAAATCATGCAGCCTGTCGTCGCCGTAGAATTCATTGTGAGCATTGCGCGCTTCGGGAATGCCGTCGGTATAATAGACGATGGTCGACCCGGCGCGCAGTTGATTGGTTTGCGAGTTATAATGGACTTCGCCCGGCGAAAGGCTGCCGAGAATCGCGCCGCCTTCTAAATTGCCGATGCGCAGCAACTCCTGAGGGGTCGTCGTCGAATCGAGCTGTTCTTTGTTTTCGAGGTCCGCCGGCTCCAGGGGGCTGATCGGGGTGGGCTCGTGTTGAAAATAACAGAGTGGATTTTCATGTCCGGCGGTCGCCGTGCGCATCAGCATGGTGTCGAGATCGAGCACGCTGTAGACGGCCGAGAGATAGAAGCCGGTGCCGCGAAAGATTTTTTCCAGATCCGAATTCACGCGCGCGAGAACGTGGGCCGGATCGGCGTAGTGGCGGCTGTAGTTCACGAAATACACTTTGGCCATGGCCGAGATCAGAGCGGCGTGCACGCCGTGGCCGGAAACGTCCGCCAGTAAAATGCCCAGGCGGTTGCGATCGAGCTGAAAGATATCCAGATAGTCGCCGCCCAGTTCGCTGCAGGGGATGGACTGGCCCCAGATATCGACGAGCTCGTTCGTCGGAAAGGACTGCGGAATCATCGCGCGCTGAACGGAAGACGCGATCATCAGCTCGTTTTGAATCTTTTCTTTATAATTGGCGAGCGCCTTGCTCTGTTCGCGAATCTTCTTGAGGGCGGCGTCGAGTTCGATCGTCGTCTGAATAAATTTATCGAAGCTGGAGACGATGACCCGTTCGAAGGCCTTGCGATTCGTGATATTCTGAACGATCAGCAGGACGTAGGGTTCCTCCTCGGACGTTTCCATCAGCGAGGTGGTGATGTTCAGATCGATTTTGTCGCCGTTTTTACGCTGAACGGCGACGTCGAAATCGTGCGGGGGTTCGCGCGTGGCGATTTTGACTTTGTTCAGGTAATCCTGGACGGCGCTTGCATCGCCGCCGGTCACCAGCTCGAAGAAGCCGCGTTCCTGAATTTCAGTCGGCGCGAAGCCGGTGAGGCCTTCCATGAAGGCGTTCGCGTACAGAACGCGGTGGCCCTGATTTTCGCCGGCAAGCAGAAGCAGGCCGACGTTCGCACGTTTGAGGATATCGGAGAAGGCTTCCTGATCCTGCTCCGGTAGCGGGCCTGCTTCGCTCATGAGTGTGCCTGGAGTGACCGGCCGGGTTGCAGGCGCCGCTGTGATCGCGTGCATGGCGAATACACAGCGGCGTTTTCCCGACTGTCGCGGGGCTTAGACCGCTTTTACTTCTACCACGTCGGGATGCAGCTTGTGCAGTACGGGTAGCGAGCTCTCCTGCCAGGTGATGCTTTTCGAATAGACCAGATTGATTTTATAGCGCTGGTCCGGCGGAGTTACGTTCACTTTCATGATCCAGTTCACCAGCTCTTTGATGCCGCTGGAGTTCATGAAGCTTAATTGCAATACTTCCACATTCACCGTCTTATAGCCGGCGGCGATGATGGCGTCGTGGAGTTTCGCCAGAAACGGTTTGATTTCAATGCTTGGATCTTCCAGGTCGATTTCGCCGACCAGTTTGATTTCCGCCGCGTCTGCGCCGTCAGCGACGGTAATGGAAACCTTGTCCAACTTCAGATTCTCAATATTAATATTACCCATTATTTCAGTCCTTGAAAGCTCTTCGGCCGATCCTTGCGGGTGTGGTTCGGAGTCGGCGCTGGTTATCGGTCTGGTCGCTCAGGCCAACTTAAAATTTGCGCGGACGGTCACCAGTCCGTTCTCATATGTGACGTTCAGCGTGGCGTTTGCTTCGTATCGAATACGAGCGAGACCCAGCTGGCTTTTGCCGTCCTGACGTTCGGCGCTCAGGCGCATCATCTGCATATAAGCTTCGAGGGGAGGCAGCTTTTCCATTTCGGTGACGAATCCCAGTAACTGCTGGGCCTGCTCTTCGGCCGCGTTGTTGCTGACGACCACTTCAATGGTATTGCGATCCGGCGGCTCTTCCAGACGCAGGAAGGTGTCTTCTTGATTGGAATACTTAACGGCGTTTTCGACCAGCTCACTGACAGCCATCGAGACTTTGTCGGCTTTGATCTTGTCTTCTAAGGTAATGGCCAGGAAATTCTGGATAAAGGTGCGGACCGTAGAAATATAGGTCCACTTCGGGCCGAAGCGAAGTTCCACGAAGGCCCGGGCTGCATGTCTATCGTAACTCAAAGAGGCGCTCCTTTCCGTCGATCGCCTGCCCGAATTCGTCGGCCCGGGAGGCTCCCGTTGCGGGAAGCCCGGGCCCGATTAGCCGAATCCGGATCGATTCAACGGGTCTCGTTTCCGATCGTTTCTCTAACTGAGGTCAACGGGCAATTCTTTTTTTTAAAGAATTTCATTTTGACCATTTTCGCGCCTCCCGGCGGCGGCTTGCGCCGGAAACGGAGCCCGGCACGCTCCCCGCGATTCATTTCACTTGATGGCAGGGGACCCCGCCCGTGTGCTGGCCACATTCCAATTGATTGTAACTTACCATGTTTCCAGAATTTTCAAGCAGCACATCCCTCCCCGATCGCGAACAGGAGATTCTCGCGTTCTGGAAAGAGCAGGACATCCTTCGTAAGACCGGGGAGCGCACCCGGAGCGGTCCGACGTACGTATTTTTCGAGGGCCCGCCGACCGCGAACGGACGACCGGGCATTCACCACGTATTAAGTCGCGTTTTCAAAGACATTTATATTCGCTTTCACGGCAGCCGGGGCTGTCACATTCCGCGCCGCGCCGGCTGGGACTGTCATGGTCTGCCGGTCGAGCGGGAAGTCGAAAAACAGCTGGGAATTCAGACGAAATCGGAGATCGAAGCGAAGTACGGCATCGCGAAATTCAACGAGCTGTGCCGCGAGTCCGTGCTCAAATACGTCGGCGACTGGAACCACTTCAGCGAACGCATGGCCTTCTGGGTCGATCTGGAGGATCCATACTTTACGATGGACAATTCGTTCATCGAATCAGTCTGGCACGTGCTCAAGTTGATCTGGGACAAAGGTCTGATCTATCAGGGTTACAAAGTGGTTCCGCTCGATCCGGTGATGGGCACGACGATGTCCGACGCCGAAGTCGACCTGGGCTACAAAGAAACCGAAGATCCTTCGCTGACCGTGCGCTTTCGCCTGACCGACGCGCCCGCGAACGAACGCTTCGGCGCGAATGCGAGCTTTCTCGTCTGGACGACGACCCCGTGGACGCTGCCTTCGAACGTCGCGCTGGCGCTGGCGCCCAATGAAGAGTATTTGCTAATTGAGCGCGTGCGTCCGGAAGGCGAAGTCGACGCCGGCCAGGCCGAGCGCTTGATCTGCGCGGCCGCTCTAAAAGACGCGATCTTCGGTGAAGACCCGGAGGCGCAGACCGGCGCGGCGATCAAGGTCGTGGAAACGTTCAAAGGCGCGGATCTGGCGGGGGTATCGTATCATCAGATCCTGGATTATATAACTCCGGACTCCGACGCGCAGGCTTTCTATACGGTGACCGCCGACTTCGTGACGATGGATACCGGAACGGGCATTGTGCATATCGCGCCGGCCTACGGCGCCGACGACTTAGAGGTCGGCAATCAACACAAGCTGCCGGTGATCCACGCTGTCGGTATGGACGGCAACTTCGTCGAAGGCACGCCGCACGCCGGGACCTTCTTTAAGGACGCGGACAAAGCCATCGTCAAAGAACTGAAGGGGATGGGCGCGGTCTGGAAATCTGAACGTTATAAGCACAACTATCCTTTCGGTTATCGCACCGGCGCGCCCTTGTTGTACTTCGCGAAGAACGCCTGGTACATTCGTACGACCGACCTCAAATCGGAGCTGCTCGCGAACAACGAGGCGATCAACTGGGTGCCCGGTAATATCAAGCACGGGCGCTTCGGCAACTGGCTCGAAAACAATCGTGACTGGGCGCTGAGCCGCGAGCGTTATTGGGGCACCCCGCTGCCGGTCTGGACCGACGGCGAAGGCGGCTTTCGCATTATTGGATCAGTGTCGGAGTTGAGTGAACTGGCCGGTCGCGAATTGGGCGCAATGGATCTGCATCGCCCGCACGTCGACGAGATCGAATTCAAGGATCCCGACACGGGCAAGACGATGCGCCGCGTTCCGGAGGTCATCGACTGCTGGTTCGATTCCGGCGCCATGCCGTACGCGCAATGGGGTTGGCCGGCGAAAGACCACCAGGCGAAATTCGACCAGTACTTTCCGGCGGATTTTATTTCCGAAGCCATCGATCAAACCCGCGGCTGGTTCTATACGCTGCTCGCCATCTCCACGATGGTTTCCAATCAGACCTCGTATAAAAACGTCGTCTGTCTGGGACACGTGCTCGACGAAAAGGGCGAGAAGATGTCCAAGAGCAAAGGCAACGTCGTCGATCCCTTTAAGGTTTTCGACAGTCACGGCGCCGACGCCATTCGCTGGTACTTTCTGACGAACAGCCCGCCGGGCAATAGCCGGCGCGTCGGGCAGCCGGGGTCGAAAAACGATCCGGTCGCCATCGTGCACGGTTTCATGAATATGCTCATCAACAGCGTGAGCTTTTTTACGATGTACGCGAATATCGACGGTGTCGTTCCCGGCGAAGACTGGGAGCACAATCCCATTTCGCACAAGGGCGTAAGCGCGCCGAAGTTTGCGGATCGGCCGGCAATCGACCGCTGGATTCTGTCGGCGCTACAGCAGTTGATTGCCGACGTGACGGACGGGCTTGAAAAGTACGACTGTCAGGGCGCCGGTAAACAGATCGAAGAATTCGCCGATTCGCTTTCGAATTGGTACATCCGTCGTAATCGGCGTCGCTTCTGGAAGGGCGAGCTGGATGCGGACAAACTTTCGGCCTACGATACTCTCTATCGCTGCCTGGTCGCGCTCGCGCGACTGACCGCGCCCTTCACGCCCTTTCTCTCGGAGTCGATCTTTCGTACGCTGGTGAGCGAGCCCCTGGCCAAATCCGGCGCGCCGGAAAGCGTGCAGCTGGCCGGCTGGCCCGCCCACGATCTAAAGCAGTGGCACGACCCGGAGATCCTGCGCGAAGGCGATGTGATCAAGCAGGCCGCCTTTCTGGGCCGCGCCGCCCGTCAGGAAAGCGGCGTCAAAGTCCGTCAGCCCCTGGGCCGGATGATGGTACACGCCGACCAGGCGGCCGATCGCCAGGCGCTCGAGAAAGTCGAAAACCAGGAAGTGCTGCTGGACGAGCTGAACGTGAAGTCGGTGGAGTTTATCGAAGACGGCGCCGGCATTCTCGACTACCGGGTAAAACCCAATCTACCGCGCATCGGCAAAGGCCTCGGGCCGCGGGTGCGCGAAGTGCAGAATTATTTTAAAGAGACCGCGGGCGGCGAAATCGTGCGTATCCTCAGGGGCGGCGACGAACTCAAGATCGTCTGTGCCGACGGCCACGAGATTTCGCTCGGCATCGACGATTGTTTGATTGAGTCGATTTCGAAAGACGGCGTTTCCGGCGCGGAAGGCGGCGGCCTGCTGGTCGCCCTCGATACGAGTCTCACGCCGGACCTGCTGCGCGAAGGCGTCGCCCGGGATCTCGTGCGAAACGTGCAGGAGCTGCGTAAGAAGTCCGGCCTGGACGTCACCGATCGTATTCAGCTGTGGTTCGGCGTTGAGGGGGGGGCGAACGAAGCGGGGGCCAGCGAAGCGATCCAGCAATTTGCGGCGTTTATTCAGAACGAAACCCTCGCGGAAGTCGTCGAAGGCGCAGAGCCTCCCGCGAATGCCGCCGGCGATCAGAGCGTATCCGTCGACGATGAGAGCGTGCGCATCGTAATCGCGAAGGCCTGACCGCCCACGAAGGCGCTATAAATAAAAAAAAAGCGGCGCCGGGAGAAGGATTACAAATGCGATATCTGTCCAATCAGCGAGCCCTGCACGGTATGTTCTATGGTTCGGCCTGCGGCCGGCTGCGGGCTTTGCCGACCCTCGTCCTGGCGGCGCTGTTGTGTACTTCCGCCTGTCGCGCATTCGATACGAGCTGCGACAACGCGGACGTCTACTGCGATCTGCAGGCGCTCTGGCTGTACAACGCGCCGTGCCATGCACGAGACTGGACGACCTTCTACGGAGCGACGACCAATATCACGGTCGCCGAATCGGTCGTGCAGGAGCTGGACAGCGGCTTCGTCGTCGCGGGTAAATCGCGCGATACCTTCGGATCGCCGCTGATCGCGCTGACTTCGCCTGGAACGCGCAGCATCTTTGCCGCGAAATTCGACGAAGACGGCGCGCTCGTGTGGAATACTTTCCTCGGAGAATCTGGCGACCGGCCCGTGCGTATGACTGCGACCGGCGACGGTTATATCGTAACGGGAATGGCCAGCCTGAGCTTCGGGTCTCCGCTGCAGGCGTTTTCCGGCGCAAACGACGGCATCATCGCGAAGCTGGATCTCAACGGCAATTTGCTGTGGCACCTGTATGTGGGAACCGCGGGGAACGAAAGTCTGGCGGGGATCGCTGCCGATGGGAACGGCAATTATTATATCGTCGGTCGCAGCTCGGCGAATATCCCGAACGCAGGGCCTATCGTCATCAACAATACGGATCCCGGCACGGACCAGATTTTCGCCATGGCAATCAACAGTCAGGGTACGCCGCTCTGGCAAAGTCATATCGGCGGCACCGGTACCGAAGTCGGAGTCGAGGTGGCGAGTTCCAGCGGCGGCGTTCTGCTCGGCGCTCTTGGATCCGCCGTGTTCAACGCCAGCTTTAACCAGGAGCTCAACGCTTTTAGCGCGGGCGGCGCGTTCCATGATTATATTGTGGTCGCGCTGGACTCGTCCGGCAATTACCAGTGGCATACCTTTCAGGGAGCGACTGCGACCAACGACGATCTCGCACTTCTTTCCGTTCTTCCGGACGGTCGAATTCTCGCGGGGGGGCAGTCGCAAACGAACTGGGGCTCGCCGGCCAACGCGCATCCCGATCCCGGCGCGCAGCCCGCCATAACCTTGTTTACTCTGAGTTCTACGGGGGCATTGTTATGGAATAGCTTCTATGGCAATGCGGGTGCCGCCGGCAGCAATCTCGCTTCGGCCTTTCCCGGAAATGCCAGCGACGAATTGGTATTTGCGGGAGTCGCGAGCGCTACTTTTGGTTCGCCCATTCGGCCGTACCAGGGCGGCAACGATCTGGTGCTGGGAGCTATCGACGCCAATACGGGCGCGCTTCGACGCCATAGCTTTTTTGGTGGGGCGACCAATGAGTTGGCGGTGCCTCCTGCAGCCATTCGAAGCTGCGATAACGGGGTCTTTATATCCGGCGGCGGCGACGGGAATTTTGGAACGCCGATCGCTCCGTATTCCGGCACGGGTTTCCAGGGTTTGCACGTTAAGGTCGGACCGTCCGAAGGATTTTAAGCGTTTGGATGCGGTCCGTAGCGCTACGCGCAGCGAATGGAGCAGGCCCGGCGAAAGGCCCGGAAAATTTGATTTACGGATTTTCGGCGACCGATTAGGGGTTGCTCATGGGTAAATTTCAGCCGGTTAAAAAGACCACATTTCTGGAAGCGGTCGCGTCCGCCATCGATCACGAAAAGCGCGTATTCGAATTTTATCATCGCAACGGCGATACCTTACCGGAAGGGCCGATCAAAGATCTGTTTTACCAGTTGGCCGCGGAGGTCGACGAACACATCAAAATGATCCGCGAAATTTACGAAAACGTTTCCGAGGGCCAGGCGTTGCCGAACCTGAAGATGATGTCGGCCGTCGGCAAATTCCATCAGACTTCGCTGAATGTATTGATGCGCAAACTGGATCGCAACACGCAACAGGACGCGAAAGGCGATGAACTGCAGGCTGTGAGCCTGGCGACTCAGGAGCACGAAGACGCGGCCGAGTTTTATCACAAAATCGCCGGCAAATTCGAAGATCCGAATATTCGCTTTCTCTTTCATCGTCTGGCGAATTTCCAGGACGAGAACCGCATGTTTCTGGAATCCTATTCCGCGTATTCGACCCAGGGCACGCCGTACAGTCAGCCCGCCGCCTACTGGGAAGAAGACCTGGTGTAAGATCTTTTTCCCAATAGGCCGATCCGGCGCCCGCACACTCGCACACTCGCACACCCGCCCCCTTTGTGGGAGGATCTATTTGGAGGCGGGTATCCCGTACCGGGCAACCGGCTGGCGCTGGAAAAAGTCCGCAAGCGTAGCACAAAAAAGGCGCGCGGGCAAGCAAAAACGTCACAGAGGCGTGCTATGCTATAATCGGGGAAGTACGTTCGCAACCGGCGCGGGCCGGGCCGGATCCGACAGGCGAATAGGGTCTTCCGTAGAAACCTGGCTTGCCCGGACAGCTCGCTGGCTGAGTCTGTCCCAATATGGTATCAATACGTGCATTTCGGGCCGTGCGCCCGGACCCCCAACAGGCCGAAAGAATCGTCAGCGTTCCCTACGACGTTCTGGACCGCGAAGAAGCCCGCGCGATGGCCGGGGACAATCCCGTTTCCTTCTTGCGCGTCGTGCGCTCGGACCTGGAATTTCCCGATAGCGTGAATCCGTACGACGATTCGATTTACGCGCGGGCGAAAGAGAATCTCGAAAACTTCATCGCCGATGGCAGCATGGTGCGCGAAGCGGAAGATTCGCTGTACATTTATCGTCTGAACCGGGGCGATCATCAGCAGACCGGGCTGGTTACCGTTTCGGCGATCGACGATTATTATAACGACGTTATAAAAAAGCACGAGTTTACGCGGCCCGAAAAAGAAAAGGACCGCACCACCCACATCGATACGCTCGGCGCGAATACCGGTCCGGTCTTTTTACTCTATCGTTCGGCCGAGCAGGCCGAGATCGCAAAGATCATGGACGCGCACGCCGACTCGAACGAGCCGCTGTACGACGTCAGTTTCGACGACGGCGTTCGTCATCGCGTATACCCCGTCGGCCCGGGCGAGTTGCAGGCGAAACTTCTGGACCTGTTCGCGAAACTCAAAGCGACCTATATCGCCGACGGACATCATCGCGCCGCTTCCGCGAACTCCATCGGTCGTAAGCGGCGCGAAGCCGCCGGCGCGGGCGTAACCGGCGAAGAGCTGTTTAATTTCTTTCTGACTGTGATTTTTCCCGACGATCAGATGGCCATTCTGCCGTACAATCGCGCGGTCAAAGATTTGAATGGGCTTTCGAGCGCGGATTTTTTGAAGCAGATCGAAAAGAATTTCAGTCTGGAAAAAGGCAAACACGCGAGCCCCGACGTACATGAACTGAATATGTACCTGACGAACGGGCAGGGCGGGGGCGAATGGTACGCGCTACGGGCGACGGAGTCGACCTACGCCGGCGCCGACGAAATCAACAGTCTCGACGTAAGCGTTCTGCAGAATCACCTGCTCACGCCGACGCTCGACATCGCCGATCCGCGGACTTCGGATCGCATCGTCTTTGTCGGGGGAATTCGCGGCGACGAAGAGCTGGAGCGACTGGTGAACGGCGGAAAATTCGCGGTCGCCTTCGCCATGCCGCCGGTTACGACCGGGCAGCTCCTGGACGTGGCGGACGCGGGCAAAGTCATGCCGCCGAAATCCACCTGGTTTGAACCGAAGCTCCGATCAGGCTTTCTGGTTCATCGTTTCTAATTCGCGCGCAGACAGCGATCGGCCGCGAGTGCCAGGGCCCGGTAATATCCAGATGGCCTGAGGTCTAATTGGAAGACGATCGCAGGCCGCTGCCGCCGGATGCGGGCACCGGAAGTTCGATTTCGAAAGCGGTAAAGCGGCCGCTGGCTGTGCGCACGCGAATGCATCCGCCGTATTCATGGACGCGCGAGCGCACCAGATTCATGCCGATGCCGCGACCGCTGAGGGCGTCCGCTTGCTCCCGGGTCGAAACCCCTGGTTCGAAAATACGATCGATCAAGCGATCGTCAGACCAGGTTTCAATCTCGGCCTGACGATCGGGTGGGGCCGTCGCGAGCGCTTTTTGCCGGATATTTTCGATCTGTACTCCGCGTCCGTCGTCTTCGATCGTTAACACCACGCGTTCGCCTTCGTGCATGCCTTCGGCTTCCACGGATTTCTCAGACGCTGTCGCACTTGTACTTCCGTTGTTACCAGACGCCTGCTGCGGCCCGAGTCGGCGACTTGAGATGCGAATCAGGCCTTCGGTGGTTTTGCCCGCGGCTTCCCTTTCGGCTGGCCGCTCCAGGCCATGACAGACCGCGTTGCGAAAGAGCTGGATCATGACTTCGCGCAGAACCGGCCGGAGCGTCGCGGGGATGTGGGTCGGCGTATAACCGTCGGCCTCGATCCGAATTCGTTTGCGTTCCGAATTCGCGAATTCGTACGCGCCCGCGAATAGATTCGGCAGCCAGTCGACGCTGTCGCCGGCGGTGCGGCTTTCGCCGTCCCAGCTGGAGTGGAATTTGAGCAGGCGATCAAGCAGACGACCGAGTTCGCCGCGCTGCACTCGCAGCGCCTGGATCGCCGTCACGACTGGAATAAAATCGCGGCCTTCCAGCGGTGGCGCGTCGGCGTCGCGGCGGTTCAACGCGAGGTCGATTCTATCTTCCAGGGCGTGCAATTCGCTTTCTATAAAATGGAGTCGCAGCAAACTCGCTTCGCCTTTGACCGTGTGCACGCTGCGAAAGAGTTCCAGCAATTTCGCGCGCAGGGCGGTCTGGCTCAGATCGTCGTCTTCGCGCGCCAGGATCCGGGACATGCGGTCCAGTTCGCGGTCGAGGTGTTCGATGAACAGATTCAGCGGCGCGGCCTCGATCTGCAAAATCTGGAAGAGGCGCTCCATTTGATTCTGACTGGCTTCGCGGTTCACGGCCAGTTCCTGCGCCAGCTCGGTTTCGCGGGTGAGGTCCTGTACGGAGACCATCACCGCGCTGATTTTCGATTCCCGATATACCCGTCGAAACTGAAACTGCAGAGTCCGGAGAAGATTTCCCCGGCGGAATTCAAATTTGCGAAACGGATTCAGGTTCTCCAGAGTTTCGTCACGAATGTCGGCACGAAAGAGCAGCTTGAGAAAGGCCTGGAGGCTGCGCTCGCGAGCTTCGAGGGATTCATCAGGCGGTGTCTGAGATCCCAGCACGTCCAACATGGGCCGGCCCGCCAGATCCTCGCGATCCAGCATGCGTTCGAGTGCGCGCGAATACTGGGTGCCGATCATCGGCGGGCCGCCGCCGCTTTCATCGGACGACAATAAAAAGAACCCCTGTTCGACCGAATCGAGGATATCGTCGGTTTCATCTTTCGCTTCGGAGAGGCTGCGTTCGGAGCGCCGCAGATTTTCGGTTTCGCGCACGATTTTTCGAACCATCGGTCGAAAGATGAGCAGCGCTTCCAGTAAGAGAATCAGCAGCGTCAGCAGCAGAACCCCCGTCTCCATATATTCCAGGTTCTGAACCCGGTCGCGGCTTTCCCGTTCGTAGCGGTTTACCAGAGCGTCCAGCGCGTCCAGCAGGCCTTCGGGGGCGGCGCTTTGAATAAAAATCAGGTCGGGGTTCGCCGCGCCCAGGCGGGCGGGCGGCGCCGCCAGCAAGCGATCGACCCGCTCCAGGTATTCGCGGACCTGCCGATCGACTTCCAGCGGCGGCGCAAAATACATTTTGCGAATGTCTTCCGATTCGATGCCCGGCAGATTCAGCTGCGAGTCGCCGTCGATTAATCCGCGATGCGAGCGTCGCATCAGCTCGGCCGCTTCGCTCAGCTTCGCGCGGCTGCGTTCACGTTCCGCTGCGTTTGTCGCGGTCGCGTAGCGTTGCGCGAAGAGCGCCGTTCGCTGAGAAAGCATGCGTTGTCGACCGCTGACATTGATCACGGGCGCGTCGTCCTCTTGCGAAGCGATGACCGACTGCAGGCTGACGTAGGCCAGGCTCGAAAGCGCGGCGACCAGCGAAAGGGCGATGACGTAATTGCGCGTAAGGCGCGACCCGGAAAAACGACTGTCGCCGGCGGCGCTCACAATCTACGCGTCCACACCCAGAATCAGGACGCCCTTTGTATCGTTCCAGAACAGCGGAATCTGGTATACGGGATCCTTTAAGTTTTGCAGTACCAGCTCTTCGGGCCGTCCGCCGAGCATAATCGGCACGCTGATATGGAAGCCTTCGCCGAAGATCAGCTGAGCGTTGCCGGCCAGAGTATTCGCGATTTCGCCGGCCAGATCGCGCAGCAAACGCTCTTCGACGGTCTGGCCGGGCAAAAAGATTTCGCCGAGCTGGCGCAGCATTTCGGCGCCGGCCGTGAAACACAAACAGCCCTGGTGTTTACCGCTGATGCCGATCAGACCGGAATAGTCGAGCAGTCGCAACTCGGTCCCGAGCGTTGTAGGAACGCCGACCCGGGGGCTGGTGCCGGTATTTTTTTGAAAGTACCCGACAATGGATTCGGTAAAATCGGTGATCTGCGCTTCGGTCATGCTCTGAATCTCTCGCAGGTTTATATTTTGCGGCTAAAGCAGTCGCCGGATCGCTCGTTCGAGCTCTTCCGCTTCGAAGGGTTTGCGCAGATAGTCTTTCGCGCCGGCGGCGACCGCTTCGATCGCGACGTCGGTGCTTGAGAGCGCGCTGACGACCACGATTTTCACGGCGGGCTGCTGCCGGATCATTTCGCGGGTGCAGCTCAGGCCGTCCATTTCCGGCATTGTGATATCCATCGTAACCAGATCCGGCTTCTGTTTCGCGAAAATGTCCAGCGCTTCTACGCCGCTTTGCGCCTCGCCGATGATACTCAAGCCCAGCGGCTCAAGCAATCCCCGCAGATGCATCCGAATGATTGCGGAGTCGTCGACGATGAGGAGTTTCATATTCCAGGATTACGCGTCTCAACGGCGCGCCGGGCGTCATACCATTGACGCCATTATGAAATAAACACTCACGCCTTGCTTTGCATTCGTTTTTTTTACGGGCGCCGTGCAAATGAAGAGTACGCTCTCTGATCGTACTCTGTCGCATGTACTGCGTCGCAACTTCGCCTGATTCACAGGCGAAACGATCGTCTCTATAGCAATGCCGACGTTGCTTGTTGTCCGCGAATACAATCGCGGCGGGCGATGGCCGGTCTTAGATCGCCTTCCACACGCCGGCCTGGACCAGCTGCGCGCTGGCCGTTCCAGCCCAGTCCCGATTGGCCGCCGGGCTGGCCGGGCTCGGGTGCAAAACTGAGATGATCGCAAGTTTCGAAAAAGGACCCGCGCGCGCAGCGTCGGCTGTATCGGCGGCGAGGTCGGAATGCAGAACCATACGCGCCCGTTTCTCCGCGAATTTTCCCACGCCGACCAGGAAGCTCGGACTCAAGATCTCGATCAGTCGTTCCAGATGACGATCGCAGGCCGCGAAGAGGCGTTCGCGTTCTTCCGGGGCGAGTTTGTCGGGAGTGATATTCGCCCCGGACTCGCCCATAAAGATCAGCGGACAGTAGTTGGCCACATAGTGGGCGGCGAAAAATTTCGATGCGGGGCCGAAGCGCTCCCGAAAGAGGCCCCACAATCGCGTGCCGCTGACTTCACTGCGCGCGCAGTCGAATCCGAGCACCGGTCGTTTGGGATGTTCGCGCCTCGGTTTCTTTACCGGAGCGCTGATCTTCATCCAGTCCCGAACCATGGCGATTTCGCCGAAGGGTACGCCGGTCTGCGCCATGCCGAAGGGGCCGGGGTTCATGCCCAGAAACACGACGCGTTTGCGTTTCGCCGCGAAGCGGTCGATATACAGGGAGTGCGAAGCGGCGGCGTAATCCAGAGGATTATAAACATACGCGACGGGAGCTCCGAATTTCATGCGCCGTACGGCGCGCACCAGATCCGCGGTGATCGCGTGCACTTGTTCGCTACAGCTTGAGACGGACTTTGCCATGACTTAGAGAATAGCTTTCGTTCGCCTTATTCTAAGTCAAGCCGATCCCCGGGGTGCCAGATCAAACCCCGCTCGCTCTGACCGGAGTCTTTCAGCAGTTTGCGCAGGTACGCGGCCGGTTCCTGCGGGCGATCGTCGCCCAGATTGAAAGTCCCCCAGTGGACCGGTAAAATGCGCTTCGCCTTCAGCAGATCGCTCGCCTGGATCGCTTCCGGAGGATCGATGTGCGCCTGGCGCATGAACCAGCGGGGTTTGAAGGCGCCGATCGGCATCAAGGCCGCGTCGAATCCTTGCGGAAAGCGCGCGGCGATTTTTTCAAAATGCGAAGAGAAACCCGTATCGCCGGCGAAATAGATGCGACGGCCGTCCAGCTCGAACGCGTAGCTCAGCCAGTGGGATTGCATGAAATCGTTGATGCCCATGCGGCTCCAGTGGTGGGCGGGCAAATAGTGAATGCGCAGTGTTTCGCCGTCGGTCTCTGCGAACGCTTCGGACTGCCACCATTCGAGTATACGAATATTACGAAGCTCTTCGTCTTCGGCGAGCGCGCGGGTGCCCGACGGTAGATAGAGCCGCGCTTGCGGATTGCGCTCCTGTATGGCCCGCAGGCTGTCGAAGTCCATATGATCCAGATGCGGATGGCTGACGGCGATGGCGTGCACCGGCGGCAGCTCGTCGGCGGCGATGGGCGGCGCCGACAGCCGGCTGCGGGTGAAGACCGAACCGAAGACCGGATCGCAAATCAAATGAAAGCGCCGGCCGTTGCGATTGCTGGCCAGCCACACGGAGCTGTGTCCCAGCCAGACAATGCGCACGGTATTCGGCGGAGCGAGCAGGTCCGCCCGCGATAGTTTCGTACTGGTCGGCGGCCGGTCGTCTGCCGGCCCGGATCCGGGAGCCGCTGGATCGACTTCGCCGAACAGCTTCCAGTAGAGCACCGAAGAGAAACCTTTCCCGGCAAGCGCTTCGTCGGGGTCGATATTACGATAGCGTCCGTCGCGAAAATGCGGGGAGTTCACCCGATCCGGGTCCAGACTGACGCAGGCCGGTGCGATCATGATGGCCAGAGCAGAGAGGCCTGTATACAACGAACGGAGCGATAACTGCAAAGCGCGGGCGGCGAACGGGCGGGCCGATGAGTCGAACATACCTGAAAAAGATACGCGCGACCCGGCAAAGCGCACAGCGGTTTTTCAAACGCGGCCGGTGATCCCGTCCTCGTCGCCTTCATCGCCGGGCAGATCTTCCGCCAGGCCTTCCGGCAACGCGCGATCCGGATTGGTCAGCGGCTGAAAGATGGTTTTGCGTCTGGTCCGGCGGGCCTTCTCTTCTTGATTAAACTGTTTGTCGGCTTCTTCGCGAAAATAACGCTGCGACGAGAAGCGGCTTTCCTGAGCCGCCGGCCGAACGCGCAGATAGCTGCCGTCGGGCTGCAACTGCCGCCGGTTGTGATTGTCCTTAAAGGTGATGTCCATAATCTGCAGGATGGTCTGCACCTGGGCGGGATCCTGGATCGGATACATAATTTCGACGCGCCGATTCAAATTGCGCGGCATCCAGTCGGCGGACGCCATGTACGCCTTTGGACTGCCGCCGTTCGTAAAACAAAACACCCGACTGTGTTCGAGATAACGTCCTACGATCGAGTCGACCTGGATATTATCGCTCACCCCGGGCAGGCCGGGCCGCAGACAGCAGATGCCGCGCACGTTCAGGCGAATGCGCACGCCGGCCCGGGAGGCGCGATACAGGGCCAGAATCATATCCGGATCCACCAGGCTGTTCATCTTCGCGTCGATGCCGGCCGGCTTGCCGGCTTCGGCGTTCGAAATCTCTTTGTTAATCAGCTTAACCAGCGATTCGCGTAAATTAATCGGAGCGGCGGCGATTTTGCTGAGTTTCGGCAGAGTGGCGTAGCCCGTGAGAGTATGAAAGAGGTTGGTGACGTCGTTGTTGATTTCCGGGTCGGCGGTGAAGTACGACATGTCCGTGTACAGCTTCGCCGTGACCGGATTGTAGTTGCCCGTTCCCAGATGCGCGTAGGCCCGCACGCCGTCCGCTTCTTTGCGTACCACCTGCAGCATCTTGCCGTGGATCTTCAGACCCACCAGCCCGTAGACCACGTGGATGCCGTGGTTTTCCATGGCGCGGGCCCAGGTGATATTGCGTTCTTCGTCGAAGCGCGCTTTGAGTTCCACTAAGGCCGTCACCTGTTTGCCGTTTTCGGCGGCTTCGATCAGCGATTGCACGATGGGACTGTCGCGTCCCGCCCGGTACAGGGTCTGCTTGATGGCCAGGGTTTTCGGATCCCGGGCGGCGATCGCCAGGAAATCGACGACGGTCTGGAAGGACTGGTAGGGATGGTGCAGCAGAATATCCTGCTTGCGAATGGCCGCGAAGATTTTTTTGGGATGCTCGAGCTTGATGCCGCTGTGGGGGATGAAGGGTTTATCGTAGAGCGCCGGGTTCTCGACCGCCGAGTACATCTGCATGAGATCGTTCAGATTCAGCATATAGTCGCGTTCGTAAATCTCATGCGGTTCTAAATCGAGCTTCTCGCGTAGAAATTCGCGGATATTCTCGGGCATACCCGCGCGATAGGTCAATCGCACCGCTTCGCCCCACCGGCGATTCTTGAGCTCGTCTTCGATCGTCGAAAGCAGGTTGTCCGACGCGACCTCGTCGATCGAAATATCGCTGTTGCGGAGTATGCTGAAACCCGTCAGGCTTTTGACCGTGGTTCCGGAAAAGAGCACCTGAGCGTTGAGCTTGATGATTTCTTCGAGCGGGATATAACGTTTTTGATTCGCCTGGCCCGAGCGGCTTCGAGCGGGCAATTCGATGAAACGCGGCATCACGTTCGGCACTTCGACCACCGCGTACGAATCGACGGTTTTATCCCGGGAGTTTTTTCGGCGCAGCGTCACCGCCAGATTGAGGCGGTTGTTGGCGATATGCGGAAAGGGATGCGAAGGATCGATGGCCAGCGGGGTGAGAATTCGAAATAGATTCTTGTTAAAATACTCTTCGGCGAATTTCTTTTCGTTCGGCGTCAGGTCCTTATAGGAAGGGAGGATGATCAGGCCGTGGCTTTCGAGCCCCGTAAAAACTTCACGGACGTGGCGGCCGACCGTTTGCTCGACCTGCTGGGTTTGCCGCGAGATTTCCTGAAGCGCTTCGTCGGGCGTGCTGCCGTCGATCTGGATTTCTTTGACCGAGGAGGCGACAACCTGTTTAAGGCCGGCCACCCGAATCATAAAGAATTCGATGCTGTTCGATTCGAAAATCGACAGGAATTTGAGCCGTTCCATCCAGGGGTTGTCGCGCCGGCCGGCTTCTTCAAGCACGCGCTTGTTAAATTGCAACCAGCTCAATTCGCGATTGAAAAACAGCGAGTAGTTCGTGCGCGACAGCGTGACCGGAGCGGCGCCGCCGGCGGCCGGCTTTTTACCGCGGCCGGACGAATTGCCCGATGCGCCCTGAGCTGTACTTTTGCTTTTCGTATTCTCGGCCATAAAACAAAACCTGGTCTCCGGAAATGATTCCCGCGGAATTCGAAGCGAGCGCGCGGCTGCGGGCCGCCTCCAGCATCACGCGGGCTCCGGGTATGCTCCGCGATTCATCGCAGGCAGGGAGCGCCATTGCGGATTCAGGCCGTCGCGCTGAGCGAACGGATCAGAGTCTTCTCGCGCTCCGCGAAAGCGTCCGAGAATTCTTTCATATCTTTAATGCCGCGCGACAAATCATAGCCGGCTTCCATGGTTCCGACCAGATCCATGGCTCCGACCATTGACGCGGCGACTTTGATCGGCGCGAGAACAAGGCGAATCAGCGGGAGTTTGGACAGCGCGAAGAAGAACGCCAGGGATTCGCAGACCATATCGATCTGGCTTTCGCGATCTTCAAAGCGGCCGGCTTCCGAAATGGCTTCGTTGAGTTCGTCGCTTGTGAGCGTTTGCCGCTCCAGCTCCGCCAGATCCATGTTCTTGAATTTGCCGGCCAGCAGGACCCGGGCGGTTTCCAGATCGAGATCGTCGGTCAGTCTGTTCAAAACGATCAGCTTGTGAATATTTTCGGTCATCTCTTTACCGGTGACCGATTTCAGTTTCGAGTAGAGATCGTCGAGGGCCGCGTCGCGGGCTTCTTTGTTGGGCGGCGAATAGAGGTGTTCGCGAAAAAAGTCGGCGATCTTCTCGTAGCCCTTTTTCCCGGTGATGAAATCCTGATAGGTCGCCTCGAGGCGGTCTATCATCGTACTGACCACGAGTGACTTAACCTGTTTTTCTTCCGGCGTCACAATAAGACTGCGCCACAAAACGGGGTCTCATGACAAGTTAAAATCCGGGGCGCTGTCGGAGGCGTGTATCCCGCTGTCGCTACAAAAACTGATACTCTACAAAAACACCAGGAAACACCCAAACCGCAAACCGGGCCGATCCTGGCGGATTGCGGAATCGCCGGAGGGAAAGCAGCGGCTCAGCGTGCTTTTGTCGAGACCCGCATCGGCGCGTACTGGTTCTTGCGCAGGCGGGTTTCGAGTTTCCAGAGGCCCTTCGCCGTATCGCTTTTACCGACCCGGACGATAAACTTTCCGCGCGATTCAACTATATATGGATGAAAGCCCTGCTTTTTCAGCGTCGCGGCCATACGATCACCCGCCGCGCGGGAACTGAAGGCGCCGATTTGCAGACTGTAGGTTTTGCGTGCGCCTTTCGTTGCGCTTTCTTTTTTCGCGGGCGCAGGCCGGACGTCTGTCGAGGCTTTCGCCGCGCTCTTCTTCTGGGATGATGCAGTCGCGCCTGGCGGCTGCTTTGAAATATTGGCCATGCGCAGCTTACCGGAACTGGTGTCGAGCAGCGCGGAACGGGGATTGCCCGCGGGCTTCGCAGACGCGACGGATTTGTCGGCGCCTGATTTCTTCGCCACGGAAGGCGCGGCGGTTTTTTTAGACTGCTTCGATTTCGCAGATTGCGCGGAATTCTTTTTGGCGAGCGCTTTGCCTTTTTTTTGAGCAGAATTTTTCGATTTGCGTTCCGCTTCGGCCTTGCGTTTCGCCGCGAGACTCTTCGCCGCGGCCGCGCGTCGTTCGCGTTCGGCTTTCGCGCGTTTCTCCGCCGCCTCCCGGGCGGCGGCCAGACGGCGACGTTCGTCAAGATCGCGCTGGCGTTCGGCTGCTCCGGTTGCGGTCGAATCAAATTGCGAACCAGGATTGTCCCGGGCGAAAGCGCCGTCGTTGGAATGCGGACCATTCAGGCCCGGGCGTTTTTCAAAAGGACTGTGTCCTGCGTTTTCCAGCGCTGCGTCAGCACTCAGATCGCCGTTCGCTTCGAGCGGATCCAGCGCGTCGAGGGATTCCTGCTGCCCCGTCGTCGGTCCCAGCTCGGCCAGTTCCAGTTCTTCCGGCCCTCCAAAGCCGCGGTCGCCGATTGTACCCGCGTTCGCGCCGGAATCTCCGGGGCGCGCGGCGCCCACGCGGAAACCCGTGGCGAAAGCGAAGAGCAGGGTGCTGACCAACAGCGTCGCCAGGATCCAGATGCGGCCCCGGTCCAGGTTGATTACATAAAAGACTCGTTTTTTCACTGCGTTGCTTCCTGCGTGCGTCTCCGCCTGCATTCAGGCGGATGACATTTTCTTTACGGAACCGCGCGTCGGGCGGCCACGATTTCTGCGAACAGAGCGTGGACCGCCCGTTCGAGATCGCCCGTGCTGCCCGCGTTCTCGATTACAAAATCGGCGCGTTTCGCCTTTTCCCGTAGCGGCATTTGAGCCGCTTCGCGCCGGTCGAATTCCTCGCGATTCCAGCCGCTGCGCTCTTTCACCCGCGCGAAGCGCAGCTCGACCGGCGCAGTGACCACCACCAGCAGATCGAAACGCTCTTCCTGAGCGGTTTCGAAAAGCAGCGGCACATCATACACCAGCACGCAGTCGAGTTCCGCTTCTTCCGTCGCTCGTCGCTCCAGGCTCGTCTGCAGCCGCTCAAACTCCGCGCGCACCGCGGGATGAATCAGGGCGTTCAGTCGCTCCAGGCGTTCCGGCTCGCCGAAGACCGCCTGCGCGACGGCCGGTCGCGAGACTTCGCCGTCCGCATCGAAGATCCCGTCGCCCAGGGCCCGCCGCAGCGGCTCGCGCAACGCCGCCGAATGCAGCACATCGCGTGCGATTTGATCCGCATCCGCCACGTTCGCGCCGGCCGCTTCGAAGGCCCGCGCCGTCGCCGACTTCCCCGAGCCGATCCCGCCGGTCAGCCCGATAACAAAACAGTGTCGATCCCGCGGCCACTGAATCGGCGGCAATTCCGGAAAGACTGCGCCCACGAGTGCACAGCCTGGCCGGTACCGCGCGAAGTACAAGCCTTTTTTTGATCTGTAGAAGGTTTCGCGCACGCCATGCATATGTCATGAATATTGAGATCATAAGGGCCTTGACAGCCTTTGGGTGGCCCGGCACTCGCTAAGGTCTATGACGACTCCCGTAAAAATCACGGTCGCCCGCGGCGACGGCATCGGCCCCGAAATCATGGACGCCACCCTGGAAATACTGAAAGCCGCCGGCGCGCCCATCGAACCCATTTTCATCGACATCGGCTCGAAAGTCTACGAGCGCGGCGTGAGTTCGGGAATCGAATCCAGCGCCTGGCAATATCTGCGCGACACGAAGGTCTTTCTCAAGGCGCCGATCACCACGCCCCAGGGCGGCGGCTATAAAAGTTTGAACGTAACGGTGCGCAAGACCCTCGGCCTCTTTTCGAATGTGCGCCCTGTGCGTTCGCTCTATCCGTTCGTCGAAACCAAGCATCCTGTACTGGATATGGTGATCATTCGCGAGAACGAAGAAGATCTGTACGCCGGAATCGAACACCAGCAGACGACCGACGTCGTGCAGTCGTTGAAATTGATCAGCCGTCCAGGTACGGAAAAGATCGTGCGCTACGCCTTCGAATACGCGCGTCTTTATAAGCGCAAGAAAGTCACCTGCATGACCAAAGACAATATCATGAAACACGCCGACGGTCTGTTTCACAAAGTCTTCGACGAAATCGGCGCGGAGTACCCGGAAATCGAAAAAGAACACATTATCATCGACATCGGCTCAGCGCTGCTGGCGGACCGGCCTTTTCAATTCGACGTGGTCTGTACGCTCAATCTGTACGGAGATATAATCTCGGATATCGTCGCGCAGATTTCCGGATCCGTGGGCCTGGCGGGTTCGGCGAACGTCGGCGAAAGCGTGGCCATGTTCGAAGCCATTCACGGTTCCGCGCCGGATATCGCGGGCAAAGGCATTGCGAATCCTTCGGGGCTCTTAAATGGCGCCGTGATGATGTTAGTACATATCGGATTGCCCGAAGCCGCCGCAAAAATTTACAACGCCTGGCTCTGTACGATTGAAGAGGGCGTACACACCGGCGATATCTATAAATCCGGCGTCAGCAAGCGCCGGGTCGGAACCCGCGATTTCGCTGCGGCGGTCATCGAACGTCTGGGGCGCGAGCCCGGGCAGTTTCGGCCGATCGCCTTCGGCGAAACCCGCCCGCTGACGGTTCCGGCATACAAACGCCGCAAAGTCTATCGCCAGCTGGTGGGGGTCGACGTGTTTTTGTGCGACGAAACTCAAGACCCGAACGCCCTCGGCGAAACCCTGACCCGGGCCGCCGGCGATAATATGAAGCTCAAGCTGGTCACCAATCGCGGCGTAAAAGTATATCCCGATGGTCTACCCGAAACCTTTTTGACCGACCACTGGCGCTGCCGCTTCGTTCACAAAGACGCGAGCACGAATGCAGGCCCGGAAGGACAGCCCACCTATCCGCCGATCAAAGGCGAAGACGTGCTCGGTCTGCTTTCGCGTATCCACGAGGCCGGTCTGGAATCGATCAAAACCGAAAACCTGTATTTCTTCGACGGCGAACGCGGTTTTTCCATGGGGCAGGGCGAATAACGCCGCATTCAGTGTTCGTCCGGCGTCGCATCGCCGCGAGAATAGTTCAAATACATGACGGCGGTCAGCACGCTGCTGAATGAAGCGAAGAGCGCTCCGGCGATGACGGCCGGCAACTGTGTCGCCAGATAGTAGGCCGGGGTTTGCAGAATCGCGCGCGCCGCGTCGGCCTCGCTGAGTTCGGGGTTCGCCGCGACCTGTTCCGCGATCATACCCGGAACGAGTCCGCTGTAATACGCGGAGATCACGAAGGGCGCCAGATTGAGTGCGAGATAGCAGACCAGCAGGGCGCCGATGGTTTTCCAGAATCGACCGCGCATGACCGCGAAGCAGCTTTTGAGCCCGCCCAGGCCTTCGCCGCCGACGCCGATCACGGCCGCCAGCAGGGTGAAGTGCACGGCCGCGTAAATCCCGGGAGCGAGGCACAGCAGACTGCCGACGAGTATGATAAAATAGCTGATGAGCGTCGCCGTCAGATAGAGGGGCAGCTTCTGCAGAGCATTCTGCGCGCTTTCGCCGACCGCAACCGCGCGATCCAGATTGCGAGCGCGTTCCGCCGTGCGAATCACAGTGTAGAGCGCGATCATCGCCTGCGCGCCGAGCGTGGCGACGTTGAGGACCAGAAGGTCGGTGGAAAGCAGCGGCTTCAGAATTTCCAGGAAGCGTTCGATATCCGGCTCTTCCTCCGGATCCTGCAGAATCTGGAAGACCATCCAGTCCAGCGCGTGCTGAAAGGCGAAATAGCTGATCACTCCGAGCACCACGCCGTAGATCACAGCGGGGCCCGCCAGTTCTCTGACATAACGACGATAGAGGCGCAGGCTCACGCTGATCAGCTCTTCTAAACTGAATTCGCGTTCTCTCAGGCCGTGAACGAGATCGTCGAAGAGGCCGCCCGATCGTGGGGAGTTACTGTGCGTGGTCGCGGCGTACGGATTCTGGCTGTCGGACGCGTAGGGATTGGACGGATTCTCGGGATCGAATTCGCGGCTCATAGAGGCCAGCCACCTGCGACCCGCGGTCGCGGGCAATCAGAATTCCCCTTCGTCGGAGGCGTCGCCGACTCGAGCGATCTATTTTTCCCGCGACAACTCCTGGATCTCGCGATAGATTCGATCCGCTTCGGCGGTCAGCGCGGCGAAGCCCTGGATGTCGCCGGAACGCTGCAGATCCCGCGCCTGCTGCTGTTTGCGTTCGTATTCTTTTTGCAATTTTTTTCGCGGGTCGCTTTTTAAGAAATCGAACATATCTCCGGAACTCCTTTATTTATACTAATCCTGCGTGGCCTTCGCGCCCGCCTGAATTTTCGCGTGCGGGTGCGGCCGGGCGGGGATCAGCCGCAAATCTTATGGGTCGCATAGAAATTTATACGGATATTTTTGCGCCGGTGGAACGCGTTTTTGATCTCGCGCGCAGCATCGACCTGCACGTCGCGACCCAGACCCGTCACCGCGAGCGCGCCGTCGCCGGCACAACCCGTGGCTTGATCGGTCCCGGCGAAAGCGTCACCTGGGAGGCGGTGCACTTCGGGATCCGCCAGCGCCTGACGTCGCGCCTGGCGCCGGAGTTGTACGATCGTCCCCGCCGCTTTCGGGATTCCATGGTGCCCGGCTCTGGAGTTTTCGCGGGTTTCGATCACGATCATATTTTCGAAGCGCGCGAGTCGCCGGTCGCGACCCGGATGATTGACGTTTTCGATTTTCGCGCGCCCGCCGGCGTCCTGGGGCGATTGGTGGAGCGTCTGTACCTGGATCGATACATGCGTCGCCTGCTGGTCGAACGCGGGGCGATCATCAAACAGGTCGCGGAAAGCGAAGCGTGGCGCGCGTATCTCGAAGCGGAATCGCCGTCGCAATCGCCGTCGCAATCGATTGAAGAGTGATCGGATCGGAGAACTCAGGCGGATTCGAGAAAGAGCGTATCGCCGGCGGCGTTCAGATCTTCTAACGCGGCCACGTCGCCGGTCAGTCGCCAGATCTGCAGCGCGCCCTGGTAAGCGGCGAAGAGCCGGCGGGCCGCGATTCGCGGCGATTGTCCGTCGCGCAGCAGTCCCCGCGCCTGAAAGATTTTCAGATAGCGCGTGAATTCCCGGAGGGTTTCGCGCGTGAGTTCATTGACGGCGGCCTGGAGCGCGGGCGAGGTTTCGGCGATTTGAGCGCGCAGGTTCGCCATCGGGCAACCGTGCAGTTCTTCTTCGCGGGCTTCGCGTTTCAATATGCGCACCCAGGCCTGGATAAAGTCCCGCGGTCGCCGGTCGTAGCGCTGAAACAGGCGTTCCAGCATCGCCAGGTTTTCACGGCCGTATCGATCCAGATACGCCAGACCCAGATCGTCCTTCGTCGGAAAGTACTGATAGAAGCTGGCTTTGGCTGTCGCGGATTCGGCGATGATTTGATTGATCCCCGTCTGTCGATAGCCGTTCGCGCGAAACAAGCGGTCCGCGACGTCCAGGATGCGGTCGGGAACCGTCTGTTTCGAATGACCGGTCTGGCTTGCCGCGCGGGATTGCGGATTGGCTCGCATGCGCGTATTCTGCCCCGCCCGCTCTACGCGACCAGCAAGATATTTTCTTTTTGCGTTCGCCGTACGGGATTTCGAAATTTATGCGAATCCCCCGGTTTTTCTATTGACCTCTCTGCAGACAGACCAGTCTGTCTGTTTGTCTCTTCGGGGCAATCCATACACAGGGGATATGAAATGCAATCCACAGAAAAACCTTCATCGTCAGATCGGGCGGACGCGGTTTCCCGGCCGGTGCATCATCCGGCGCCGGGCGTCGTCGAAGCCATCCAGACCCGGCACAGCGTGCGCGAATACCAGCAGCGCCCCATCGAGCCGCAACTGTTGCGTGAATTGCTGGAACACGTTCTGCGCGCGCCGAGCTGGAAGAACGCGCAGCCCTGGAAATTCTACGCCGTAACCGGCGCGGCCCGGAACCGCGTTTCGGAAGCTCTGGTCGCGGCGGCGCTTGGGGGCGAGCCCGCCCCGGATCTCGCCTGGCCGGAAGTCTATCCCCCCGCGGCGAAGCGGCGCATGTTCGATCTGGGCATGCAGATCTACGGCGTCGCGGGCATTGATCGCAAAGACCGGGCCGCGCGCGATCAGTTCATGCTGGACAATTATCGTTTCTTCGGCGCGCCCGCGGCGATCTTTATCGCGACGGATTTTGATTGTAACTTTTTTACCGGCCTCGACATTGGCTGCGCCCTGCAGACCATTCTACTCGCTTCCCGGGCTTTTGGACTGGGCACCTGTGCGCAGGCCGCTCTGGGCGCTTTTCCCGACGTTGTCCGACGCGAACTGGATCTGCCGGCGAACGAAAAGATCGTGTGCGGTGTGAGCCTGGGTTATCCGCGCGAAAATTCGCGACTCAACGAATTTCATACGCCGAGGATCGCGACCGATCAGGGGATTCGAATCTATGACTGAACGCAACAATCCATTCGCAGCGAACGCGATCTGCGAAATGCTTGGCATCGAGATTCCGATCGTCGGCGCGCCCATGTTTTTGATATCGTACCCCGAGCTCGTGGCGGCGGTAAGCAACGCGGGCGGTCTGGGTTGTTTTCCTTCCGCAAACTATCGCAGTCTGGACGAACTGGGCGCGGGCATTCAGGCGATGCGCGCGCTGCTCGCCGACGGTACGCACGGAGCGGAGCCGTCGCCCGCGGCCCCGGGGAATGACGCGTCCGCCGCGCAAGCGCAAGCGAAACCGAAAGGACGTCCGCTGGGGGTGAATATCATTCTGCACGAAGGCCACAATCCACAGTGGCGCGGGCAATTCGATACGGCCTTAAAACATCAGGCCGACGTAATCATCTTCAGTCTGGGGGTGAAGCGCGACATTGTACGCGAAGCTCAGGCCGCCGGCGCGAAAGTGTTTTTCGACGTGACGACCCTCCGACACGCGAAGGTCGCCGCGAAGTCCGGAGTCGACGCGATTATCGCCGTGTGCCAGGGGGCCGGCGGCCACGCGGGGACCGTCACGCCCTTCAGTCTGATTCCGGAAATCAAAGCGCATCCCGACATCGATGTGCCGGTCCTGGCGGCTGGCGCGATTTCGACCGGCGCCCAGATGGCCGCGGCGCTCTGTCTGGGCGCGGACGGCGTATACGTGGGCACCCGCTTGATCGCCACCCCCGAAGCGCGGGCGGCCCGGGAATACAAAGAGCTGATTTTGAAATCGAATGCCAGCGACATCGTTTATTCGGCGGAGATCAGCGGTATTCCCGCGAACTGGCTGGGGCCCAGCTACGATCTCTGGAAACGTTCACGCGGAGCTGAATCCGGAGGAGCTATGAGTCTCGCCGGAACCGGAGATCCCGCTCCGACTAAAAGCGAAGGCGAGGGCGCGGTCGTGGAAGAAGAGATGAAGCGCTGGCGCGATATCTGGTCCGCCGGTCAGGGCGTCGCACAGATCAACGGCATTGAAGCCGCCGCCGAAATCGTCGAGCGAATGGCGGCGGAGTGTACGGCGATCATAAAGGGATTGTCGACCGGGGCGCAGTCGTAAAAGATTTCGTCCAATAGACATGGCGGACACGGCGCCCCCGGACGCTGTTAACAAAAAATGCAGCTGAGCAAAACGATGATTTTCGCGCGCGGCGCTCCGGCTTCCTTATGCGCGACCTTCCTGTGGTTTTCTTCTTGCGCGCCGCTTGTAGCCCAGTCGCCGCTTCCCGCCGGTCGTGAAGATTCGAATTCTCTGAACTCTGATTCTGAGTTAGACTCTAATTCCGGGCCGGCCGACGCGGCGCCCATCGAAGGACTCAGATACTACGTCGAGCGCAACGTTTCAGGGCCCGACGGCGACTATCTCGTCGCGGGCGGTGTCGCGGCCGGCTATCTCATGGACAGCCGCAAGCGCTCGCTCGTTCAAAAATTCGCCGCCTACCACAGAAATCGCCGAGACCACAGAGACCACGAAGCGAAACGCGGCCTGGACGTGGATCGCTTGATCATTGTGTTGTATGACGCCTATAATTCGCAGTTGCTGCGGGCGGACGGCGAAGACGCGGATCTGGGAACCGGCGAAGTCCAGCATCTGACCCGCTATCTGCACCAGGAGTGTTACGATAAAATCGACTACGATCTGGACGACGTGTTTCAAAAACGCCGGGCCAACGTCGATTGTTATGTGGACCGGGTTGCGGCGCAGCTCAACGGCGATACGCTGGGTTTTCGCGCATATCTGATCTGGGGCACCCGCCTGGAAGATATCCGCTACTGGGATCCGTTTGTGGTGCCCGCGCTGACTGTAACTTTGCTTGGTCTGACATTACCGCCCATGGCGCTCTTTCTGGCTCTCGTCGGAATGCTGCGCTCTGAAATTCGTCATCGCGTGCTCGGACAGCGTCTGGTCAAAGTGCTCGCCCCGCTGGGCATCGGTCTGGGCTGGTTCATCTTCTGGCTGTATCTTTCGGTAATACCGGGCGGCTTTCCCGGCGTTTTGAATTCAATGAAGGCCTGGTTCTGGCTCAGTGGGATTTTCTTTGCATTGAATTTCATCGCCTGCATGTGGGTGGCGGATCATATCTTCTTTCCAGAGAATCATCCGCCGCCTCTGTGGGTGGTTGCGCTCTTTTATATGTTCGGCCCGTTTCTGCTGGTGCTGGGCGGAGCGGCGGGTTCGGCCGCGGGGCAGGGAGCGGCCGCTGCGGCGTCCGGCGGCGCGGCTGGTTCTTCGAGTTCTTCGAGCGGCGGCGCAGGAGGAGGCAGGATCGCGGGCGGCGGTGGCAGCTTCGGTGGCGGCGGGGCGAGCGGCAGCTTTTAATCGTTCGCGTCTTTTTGGGCGTCGCAGCGTTGTCGCGATGTTACGAACGGGCCTTTGCGAGAACTCGTTTACACTATATGAAGAGCATGATCGCCTCGCGCTGTTTGCCGGCCGGAAGCATTGACACTGATCGGGCGCGCGGCGATCATTGCGCATGAGCTCAGACTGGAACGGCATCGACGAATGGATCGACGGAGCGGTTCGGCCGCTCACGGATGTGCTGTCCGGACTTGTTTTTTATAAGATTCCGTTTTTCGGCGCGGAGATGCCGCTGGTCGTGCTCTGGCTGGTCGCCGGCGGACTGAGCTTTACGCTCTATTTTCGTTTTGTAAATCTGCGGCTCTTCGCGCACGCCCTGCGATTGGTCTTCGGCCGGACGGCGCGCGAACCGCAACTCACGCGACATGGACCTGTCGTAGGAGGCGAGGCTGACGCGCGCAAGCCCGCGGGCGAGGTTTCGCATTTTCAGGCCCTGGCGACGGCGCTCTCCGGAACCGTGGGTATCGGCAATATCGGCGGCGTCGCGGTGGCCATATCGGCCGGCGGTCCGGGCGCGACTTTCTGGATGATCGTGGCCGGCTTTCTGGGGATGTCGACGAAATTCGTGGAGTGTACGCTCGGCGTAAAATATCGGCGGGAGCATGCGGACGGCACGGTTTCGGGCGGGCCGATGCACTATCTGAGCGCCGGTCTCGCGGAACGCGGTCTGCCGCGACTCGGTCGAATCATCGGCGGATTCTACGCGGTCGGCATCTTTATCGGCTGCCTGGGCATCGGCAATATGTTTCAATCGAACCAGGCGTACGCACAATTTCTGAACGTAAGCGGAGGCGCCGCGTCGCCTTTCGCCGGCATGGGCTGGCTTTTCGGGCTGGCGCTCGCGTTCTGCGTGGGATTCGTAATCATCGGCGGCCTGACGACCATCGTTCGCGTAACCGAAAAGATCGTGCCGCTGATGGCCGCGCTGTATATGGGCATGGCCTTCGTCGTGATCGCCATGAACTACGAAGCGCTGCCCTTCGCCTTCGCGCGGATTTTCGGCGAGGCCTTTACCGTTCGGGGGGCGGCGGGCGGAGCGCTGGGCGCGATGGTCATCGGCTTTCAGCGCGCCGTGTTTTCGAATGAGGCGGGCATCGGTTCGGCTTCGATCGCTCACGCGGCTGTACGCACGGAGCGGCCTGTGACCGAGGGTATCGTGTCTTTGCTCGAACCCTTTATAGACACGGTTGTAATCTGTACGACGACCGCCCTGGTGATCATAACGACGCTGTACTTTCAGCCGGATTTCATTTCGGAGCCCGGCGGAGTCGAAATGACTTCACGCGCGTTCGAACGCCGGCTCGCCTGGTCGCCCGTGCCGCTGGCTTTCGCGGCGCTGCTCTTCGCCTTCTCGACGATGATCGCCTGGGCCTACTACGGCCTCAAAGGCTGGACCTATCTGGCCGGCAACGGGCGCGGAGCCGACTACGCCTTCAAACTCGTATTCTGCGGTTTTATCGTGCTGGGCGCTTCGATTCGCCTGGACGCGGTTCTGGATTTCTCGGATGCTCTCGTCTTTTTGATCTGCGTGCCGAATATCCTGGGGCTGTATCTGCTCGCGCCTTTCGTGCGCCGTGAGCTGGCGGAGTATCTGGAAGAACTGCGGAGCGAACGAGATGTGCATCAGTGATGGGATCTGTCAGGCGCGAAGCAAAGGGGCTCTAAGGCCGCTTTTCATATAGTTACGTTTTGCCGCGAAAAACGGCGGTTCCTGCGCGAATCGCCGAAATCCGAATTGCGGTTATCGCCGGGGCGCGCAGTCTTCGGCCATGAATTCCCGTGCCCCCCGCAATCTTCTTTTCGGTCGCTTCGGTCGCGCTCTGTTCGCCTGCGCGATATTGAGCCTGAGCTTCGCCGCGACCGCGAACTGTAAATCCGGCGATATCCGCCGTGCGAAAGACAAATTCACCGGTTTTGTTTTCAACGAGGACGAAGCGAAAAAAAATAAAACCCGCAAGCTGATGGTCATCGGCGACAGCTGGGCGCAATTTTTAACCTCCAATCATACCTTCGATCATTTGCTGCACGACTACGGTTATCCCGATTATTACGCCGGCAGCACGGCGCTCATCGGCAGTAAGGCTTACCAGTGGGCGAAACCCGCGAATCTGGCGGCGATTTCCAGGCTGTTGGTCGAACGCAAAGACACGAGCGTCATCGTTTTGACTATCGGCGGCAACGATCTGATCGAAAGCTGGAATACGCGCCTGTCGGCCGAAGCCGCCGATCGAGAATTCACAAAGATCGCCGGTCACGTCGAAACCATTGTTCGCACCCTGACACTGGTGCGGCCGAATCTGCGCATCGTTTTGCTGGGTTATGATTATCCGAACTTAGTAGAGTCCCTCGACAGCCGGCTGAACGACGCGAACCGCCGCTATTATAAACGTCTCGGCGAGCCCACGCCGCTGCAGGTGAATACGGCGGTGGCCGCCCTCGGCGCGAAATTTCGCGCGGTCGCGGCGAAGGTGGACCGGGTCGAGTACGTGAACAACTTCGGGCTCTTGCAATACGTCTACGGATATGAAAAGCACGGGGTGGCTCCCAATTCGGTGCCCTTTCCCGGAAATTTTAACGAGAATTATCAGCCCTTCGCCGGCGGCCGCACCGACCTGCCGTCGCCGCCCGAAGCTATGTTCAAGCTGCCCAATTTCACGGATTCGATTCACCTTTCCGGAGAGAGTTATTATTATGTGGGCCAGAACGCGATGGAACGTTATATCGACGACTGGTTGAAAAACGAGTAGGGTGAGCGCCGACCGGTGCGATTTGCTCCGGCCGGCATGATCCTCAGGCCGGCGATGGCGACTGCTGCGCGTCTCGATGTTTTCTGTGATTCGCGGCCAGCCACAAAAACAAAGCCGCCAGTACGAACAGCAGCGGCCCGATCCAGGCGTCGGCGATTCCCATAACCCCGGGGCCGACCATAAAGATCAACAGTCCCGCGTCGGCCAATCCCACAATCGCCAGATTGATCCAGGCCCCCGCGGGTCGATTGCGCCAGTTCAGGGTTACGGCGATGCCGATGGACAGAGCCCCGAGCCAGATCAGGTTGAACGAGTGAAAGGCGAAGACCATCGCCGAAGCCGGGCCGCGACCGTTTTCCCCGGTGGATGCGGACAGGCCTGGGCTGGATGCGTCAGCCGGGACGGCGCCGGTCAGCATATTCAGAAACGATTCGGCGTCCTGAAGCGCGGCCTGCAGCATCAGCGAACCTCCGGCGACGTGGGCGAGCCCCCACAGGACGAAAATCCCCGCGGCGATTTTATGCGCATAGTTTAACATGTTAATTGTCCCCCGTCTGTCCGGCCGCGCGCGCGTCCCGCTGTTCGGTCGCCAGAGGCACGGCGGCGTCTTCAAACTCCAGCTGCGGAATCTGACGGACTTCCACGCTGCCGCCGCGAACCACGAATGGACACCCGCGCGCCAGCTCCAGCGCTTCATCATAGTCGTTCGCGCGAATAATGAAAATTCCCGTTACAGCCTCCCGGGTTTCCGTGTAGGGCCCGTCTTTCACCACAGCGTCGCTCTGTACGGTTCGCCCTTCGCCGTCTTTCAGATTGGCGCTTAAAATCAGTTGCGATTCGGCGATCATGGCCGCGTTCCAGCGGTCGAAGTCCGCGACGATTTTTTGAAAATCCTCGGAGCCGTAGCTGCCGAAGTCGATGCTCTCCTGGCGGAGCAGCAGCATATAGTAGTTCATCGATTGATCCTCCCGATGTGAATTCAGAGTACAGTCGTCGAGACCCCGCAAATGGGGACACGCCCCGCGTTTTTTTTCGCTATTCGCCGGCCGGCGCTTCGTTCGCGCTCAGCCGCTCTTCAATGAAGCGTCGGTCTTCCCCGGTCGGCGCGTCCTGCCGGGCGCTTTCCCAGGCATGTCTGGCCGCGTCGGACTGGCCGTCCGCTTCGAGTAGATCCGCTCGCACCGCGTGATACAGGAAACTCCAGGCCATGCGCGAAGTGTCGTCCCCGGAAACTCGTCTCGGGGCGAAACCGCTTTCCGATTCCGTAATGCGATCGAGTTCGCGCAGGGCGGCGGTGGGCCCGGCCGCGTAGCGCAGCGCCACGATTCGGTTCAGGCGTACGTGCGGTGATTTTTTTATAGTCAATAGTTGCTCGTACAATTGCTGTATGCGGCGCCAGTCGGTTTCCTCAAAGGTCGCGCTGCGCGCGTGTTCGGCTGCAATACGCGCTTCGAGGTGATATGCGGTCACCTGGCCGGCGGCCTGCGAAGAGGAGAGGGCCGCGAAACCGGCGCGAATCTGCGCGCGGTCCCAGCGGCTGCGATCTTGATCTTTCAACTGCACAGGCACGCCCCGGTCGTCGACGCGCGCGGGAAAGCGCGCCATCTGAAAGAAGATCAAAGCGATCAAAGCGTGCAGGCCGGGTTTGCGTTCGGTCGGCGTCCAGCGACTGGCCAGCAGAAGGTCGGCCAGCCGCAGGGCTTCCCCGGCCAGGTCGCTCCGCAATTGGGTTTCGCCTGCGCTCGCGGCGTGCGCTTCGGTGAAGATCGCGTAGATGGTTTCAAGTACCGCGTCGAATCGCGCTTCGATGCGAGCCGGGGACAGTTCGCCGAGTGCGTCCGGATCCGCGGCTACTCTGGCCCGCGAGCGGCTGAGATTTTTTTTCGTAGCTTCCAGGCTCATTCCGAGCACCCGGCTGATTTCGCGCACGCGAAAACCGCAGGCCGCCTTGAGCGCCAGACACACCTGAGCGGCGGTGCTGATGTCGGGATTGCAGCACAATAGCAGCATCTTCGCCAGATCGTTCAGATCGGTTTCGGTGTCTGTGATTGCGGCGAGCGAAGGCGGCGGAGGCGAGGGCGCTTCAGCTTCGCGGCGTTCCTGTCGCTTTTGCTTGCGCAGCATATCGACTGCGGCATTGCGTGCGACGATGCTCAGCCAGCCCGCGGGATTTTCGGGAATTCGATTCGCATTCTGGCTTGCTGACTCGACTTCAGTGGCGTGCGACTGCGACCATTGAACCAGAGCGCGTTCGAAAGCGGATTGAACGGCTTCTTCGGCGATTTCGAAATTCTGAAAGCCAATGCGCTTTAACAAAAAAGCCAGGATGTCGCCGTAGTGGCGGCGATAGAGTTGATCGATTTGGTTTTGCAGTTCGCTCACTATACTTCGCAATCGGCGCGGGCCCCGCCGGAATCTTTGTGCAGCCGTAGCCCGCGGGCCGGGTGGTGGCAAGTCGAATGTTGGGCCTGCGTCTCCCGGATTATGCGGCCCGCCACAAAAGATTGACAGGCCGTGCGCTTCGATGTCCGCTCAGGTATGCTCGAATTCCCGGAACGCCTTCGATCATTGCTCCTGGTTTTTCCGCTGGCGCTGCTCGTCGCTCTCACACCGGGTTGTGCTCCTGGAGCGGCGAGCAATGGACCGGCACTCTTGCAAACGGAGCGTGGTTTTTTTCGGCTCGGGCCGCACACTCAGTATTTGCGAGATCCGGGTGGAGGGCTGGAGCTGGCCGACGTACTGGCCCGCTCCGGGGATTTCCAGTCGCTGTCCGGCGCCTATCCGGCTTTCGGTATCACTCCGGACGCGATCTGGCTGCGTTTTACGGTCCAGCCGGAACCCGCTGCCGTCCAGGCCTGGCATCTTGAATTCGCGAACTCCGTGCTTTCGGATCTGCGAATCTATCGAGCGGACCGCGCGCCGATTTTATTGAGCACGCGCACGCCGATCCTGGAGCGGCCGTACGCTCACCACAATTTTGTGATTCCGCTCGGCGAAATCGCCGCGTCAGAAACGATCTATATTCGCGTCCGATCAAACGCCGCTTTGAACCTGCCTTTGTTTCTGTGGACCGCGGCTTCGTTTCCGATGTGGGATATGCTGCGAACCTTCGGCTTCGGATTATTCTTCGGGTTGATGCTGGTGATGGCCCTGTACAATTTCTTTTTGTATCTATCGATTCGAGATCGGGCTTATCTGTACTATGTACTGTACATCTTTGCGATCAGTGCGTTCTTCTCAGCCGTCAGCGGGCATCTCGTATATCTCCTGTCGAACGACCGTCTGCACTGGCTTGAGATTCTGGCGCCGCCGATGTCGATGGTGGCGGCCGGATTCGCTCTGCAGTTTTCGCGCAGCTTTCTTCTGGTTCGCAGTCAGCTCCCGTGGGCGTCGCGCTTGATCGACGTGGTGCTGGCGATTCATATCGCGGCGATCGTTTTGATGGGATTTTTGGGTCCGCTGGCCGTCGTCACTCTCGCGAATACTTTGCCGTTGCTTTCGATCGGCACGCTCCTGGGCTGCGCGATTCTGCTGGCCCGCCGGGGTTTTCGGCCGGCGAAATATTTTCTGATCGCCTGGGCGACCTTGATTGCGGGGGCTTTCCTGTTTGTGGCGCAGAACCTGGGGCTGATTCCGTCTGGATTTACCACGCAGTACAGTCTGTTTATCGGCGCGGGTTTAGAGGCGGTTTTGCTGAGTCTGGCGCTGGGCTATCGCATCAATCTTTTGAAAGAAGCCGACGCTCGTTCCCGGCGCCTGCTGGTCGAAGAGCAGGCCGCGGCTTTAGAACGCGAGCGCACGATGTCGGCGAGCTTCGCGCGTTTCGTTCCCGAGGAGTTCTTGCGATTCCTGGGCAAGGACAGCATCATTCAGATCGAACGCGGCGACGTCGTGCGCAAGAATATGGCGGTTTTGTTTCTGGATATCAGGGGTTTCACGACTCTGAGCGAAAACCTGGGGCCGGAGGAAACTTTCGCTTTTTTAAATGAATTTCACGGCCTGCTCGAGCCGCTGATCGAACGGCACGGCGGCTTCATCGATAAATTTATCGGCGATGCGATCATGGCGCTCTTTCCGGAGCCGGCCGGCGGCGCGCGGGCGGCGGTGGCGATGCAGCAGGCCGTAGCCTCCGCCGCGATTCGCGCCGTTCACCGGCCCCGCATCGGCGTTGGTCTGCACAGCGGCGATGTGATGCTCGGCACGGTGGGTTCGCCGCGCAGACTTGAGACAACCGTCATCGGCGACACCGTCAATGTCGCGTCCCGCATCGAAGGCGTGAACAAAGCCTACGGCAGCGAAGTGGTCGTTTCCGACGCCGTATACAAATCGATTCGAGACGATTCCGATTTTCAGGCTCGCGAGCTGGACGCGATTCGGGTGCGCGGAAAAAAGAAACCAATCGTACTGTACGAATTCTTAAATACGTTGCCGGAGCAAGTGCGCGACGAACGCCTCGCGCGCTTGCCTGAGTATATGACGGCGCTGCTGGCCTATCGTGCGGGAGACTTCGCGGAGTCGCGCGCCGCCTTTGAATCATATTTGCGCGCTCTCGAATTCGGGGACGGCGCCGCGGCGGTGTATCTCAAGCGCCTGGAGCGCTTGATTGCGCAAGCCCCGAACGACTGGGACGGTGTCTGGAGCGGGAGCTGAGACGAATGCGAATCAGTGTGATTATTCCGACTTTAAACGAGGCGTCGAATCTTGCGGAGTGCGTGCAGCGCGTACGCGCCGTCGCGGGAAACGCGGAGCACGAGATCGAAATCATTGTCGCGGACAGCGGTTCGAGCGACGACACACCCGGGATCGCCCGGGAATTGAATTGTACGCTCGCGATTTCCCCGACCCCGATTCGCTGTCGGGCGGCGGCGCTTAATCTGGGCGCCGCGAAGGCGCGCGGCGAGGTTCTGCTCTTTCTCGACGCCGACACTCTGTTGCCTGAAGATTTCGCCGGACACGTTTTGCGGACTCTCGAAGATGCGCGGATTGTCGGCGGCGCCTTTCGCCTGCGTTTTCGTGAACGCAGCTTCGGCCTGCGGCTCATCGAAATTATCAACCATCTGCGATATTCAGTCTGGAGCGAATACTACGGCGATCAGGCGGTCTTCGCGCGCGCCGCCGATTTTCAGGCCGTCGGCGGCTGTCCGGAAGTCGAAATACTCGAGAGCGCGTTTCTGTGCCGCGCGCTGCGCCGCGTCGGTCGTCTGCGAATCGCGCCGGCACAGGTACGGACTTCCGCACGGCGATTTCTGGACGACGGCGTGGCCCGCGTTTTTTTTCACGATGTGCGCATCTGGTTGCTGGATCGTCTGGGGGTCGACGTGAACCGCTACGGCCGCGACTACTGGGCGTACAACGCGCGCCAGACATAGCGAGCGGCTTCCGCCGCCGGGGGCGCGCCTTATCTAATCGGCGAATTGATACAGATAGGTGACTTCGCCCACGCAGGCGGGCTTTTCGACGCCTTCAATCTCGAAGGTGATTTTGATTTTCGCGCGCGCGGTGCCCCGTAGATTTTTCATTTCGGCGAGTTCGGCACGCATGCGCACGCGGCTGTCGCATTTGACCGGGCTCATGAATCGCAAATTGTCGACGCCGTAGTTTACACCCATTTTGAGATTGTCCAGTTCAATGATCTGTCCCAGCAGATACGGCGCCATCGAAAGGGTTAAATATCCGTGGGCGATGGTCGTTCCGAATTCAGTTTCTTTCGCGGCGCGTTCCGGATCCGTGTGAATCCACTGGTGATCGAGCGTCGCCTCGGCGAAGGCATTGATCCGCGCCTGGTCGATTGCGACGTATTCGGAAACGCCGAGCTCTTTGCCGATATAGGTTTCGAATTGTTCGTAGCTATTGATTTTAAGGCCCATGGCGAAAAATCTCCGCGGCCGGACGCGCCGTAAAGTCAAAAATCCGGCAGCGCCTCAGCGCACGCTGAATTCAACCCGTTCGATTTCCCGACCTTCGCGCAGCACGCGAATTTCGTATTCGCCTGGATCCAGGGCGAGCGTCGCGGGACACCCCGGGGGCCGACAGCTGCGCGGCGCCCCGACGGCCTGCGCGGGCAATTCCAGCAGGAGTCCGCCGCCGCGCCCGTGCAATCGCAGAGGGATTTCCTGTATTTTCCGGGGCGCGTGCGGGTCGAGATAGTAGACCGCTCCGGGCGTGGGCGAAAGCAGATGGCGTCGGCCGCCGGCTGTGGAGTCTTGCGTATCGCCGGAATTGGTATCGAATGCGAAGTCTGCGGAATCATCACCGGGCTCGCGACTCACAAGTGAGTCGGCACTGCGATTCGCAAGCGAACCGGCATCGCGACTCGTAAACGAGTCGGCGTCGCGACTCATAAATGAGTCGGCATCGCGACTCGCAAGCGAATCGCGGTGATGTTCGCCGTGGCACTGGACGGGGGTGACTTCTTCGGAGGGAATCAGTTCTGAAAAGTGTTCGCAGGTCTCGGCCGCCGCAAGCCCGGTGTGCCGGCAGATCGCCACGCGTCGCCAGTCTTCGGGATACTGAAAGCGCGGTTTTTGCCGGCGATGCAGGCCGCGCATCACCTGATGAAAGATGCGTCCCGCGCCATGGGCTCCTGATACGTTTTTCATGGGCGTCGCGTTGAAATTTCCGACCCAGACGGCGACGACGTAGCGGCGGCTGTAGCCGACGGTCCAGGCGTCGCGATAGTCTTTGGACGTCCCGGTTTTTGCCGCCACGTCGAATGGAAAATCCAGAAAGCTGCGTTCGCCGAAAGCGCGCCGCCGCATGCTGCGATCCGAAAGTATATGCGTGATCCGGTGCGCGGTCTGTTCGGAAAACAGGCGATCGTTGGCGCCGTACAACAGCTGGCGCCCGTCTTCGCGCTCGCCGATCAGCACCGGATACTGATCGCCGTCTGCGGCGAAGGCCGAATACGCCCGGGCCAGATCCAGGAGCGTCGCGCCGCTAATTCCGAGGGCGATGCCCGGGCCGAAGGCGTACGGGTCGGCTTCGATCTCTATGCGGCTCGGGTTTGCGTGTATCACCGACCGGTCCCGTCCGCGAGTTTGTTCCGGAACCGGAAAAAAACCGGCCCGCCCGAGAAACTCGAATACGCGTTCTTCGCCAAGGCGCTCCGTAAGTTTCACGGCTGGAATATTGCGGGAAGTGGCCAGCGCTTCGCGGGCGGTCATCGCGCCCCAGTAATTCAGATCGTAATTGCGCGGTCTATAGGTCGCGCCGCCGCCCAGGCTTACGTTTGAATCGTCGTCGTATACGATCGAATAGGGCCGCAGGCTCTGTTCTTCGAAAGCCAGGCCGTAAATAAAAGGTTTCAGCGTGCTGCCGGCGACGCGGCGGGTCGTCGCGCCATTGATCTGACCGCCGGACGGATCGTCGTAGTCACGCGAGCCGACCAGCCCTTCCAGAATCAATCGCCCGGATTCCCGATCGATGCGCAGCACGACCACCGCCGCATGGCGGGCGTTGAGCTTCGCCAGCGCATCCAGTTCGCCGTGCAGAATATTTTGAATGCTTTCGTTTTCGTTTTCGGACAACCGGGTACGAACGACTCCGTTGAGATCCGGAAATTGACTGCGCAACCAGTCCGTGAAATGCGGGCTGTGTCCGGGCGTGCGCGCGGGCCTCGCCCTTTCGCCCCGGGGTTCGTCCAATTCGCGGGTGGCTGTGCGCGCGAAGATCCGGCGAACCAGATCGTCGGGAACTTCGGAGGCGTGCGGATCGCGATTCGCTTTCACCTGCGCTTCGTCCGTACGCGAAGACTCCGCCGTCGCCGCCGCCTTCAGGTTTGAATTTGGAAGCAGAGCGGCCAGCCGCCGGTAGCGCCGCCGAAAAGATTCCGGCCCCGGATAATTGTGTCGGATCAGAATCGCGAGCGCCAGGCTTTCTTCGCGGGTCAGAAAACGAGGGTCGTGACCGAAGAGATACTCCGAGCCGGCCGCGATGCCGCTGCGATTGCCGGGCAAGGGCACCCGATTGAGATAGGCCAGCAGGATCTCGTCTTTGGTCGTGTGCAATTCAAGGCGCAGGGCCAGCAGCAGTTCCGCGATTTTTCGTAGATAGGCGTCGCGCGGCAGTTCGCTTCGATAGAGCAAACGCACGAGCTGTTGCGTAATTGTCGAGCCGCCCGAAATGATCTGCCCGGCCTGCAGATTCTGCAGCGCGGCGCGCAGAATCGCCGCCGGGTCGAATCCGGGATGATAATAGAAGCGACGGTCTTCCGCTCGCAGTACGGCTTCGATCAAAGCGGGGGAATAGGCCTGCAAATCCCGGCCGTGACGCGTATACGAGCCGGAAACGCCCTCGCGAAAGCGACGCAGTTCGTTGCCCTCGGCCGACAGAATTGTCAGGCCGCGGCCCGCGGATTGCATGCGCTGCTCGTCCGGCGGAAGCATCAACCATCCGGCGAAAAGCGCCGCGCCGGTGAGCGCGATTCCGGCGAAGGCCTGGCGCGCGAAAGCCGGGTTGGCTGCACGGAGCCATTGTCTGCGACGAAACTGTCCGCGTCGTCGCGCGAAGGCTCGCGCCAGGCGGCGGGCGATCGCTTTCACCGGACTTCGGTCGCGCCGGAATCGGTGCGTCCGAAGACTTCCGGTTCGTACATCGCGAAGGCGCGCGCGGCGGGATGGCTGACCTCTCCGCGCAGATTCGCGCGCGCAAAATAAAAATATTCGTGAATGCCCGCGGACAGATACTCCTGAGTGGCCAGGAAACGATCGTCGCGGTATTCATATTTCGCCCAATCGAATTCCCACCAGTACTGGTTGCCCCGCGAGTCCCGGCGCTTTTTGCGCAAAAAGCGGTCATAGGTCGAGCTCTCGGTCGCGAAGCCTGTTTGCACGGCTTCCATATTCGAAGGCAGGAGATCCTGCAGCATAAACTGAAAGACCGGCTTCGGCGTAACTACGGTCAGGCGCACGAGATAGACGTCGCCGCGCTTGAGCGGACCTTTCATCGCCTGCTCTTTTAGTTTGCCGGGGCCGCCGCCGAGTTTCAGAATCTCGCGCCGGACTTCAATGCCTTCGTCGCGCGCTTTCAGGCGCGTGGCCGCCGCCGGAGCGTAGCTCAGCGTCGCGGTATAATACAATCGTCCTGCGCCGTTTTTTTCGAAAGCGAAGGGCACGACCTTGCCCGCGGGGGCGAGTTTCTGAAGGTCCGCCAGCGGCACCCGGCGGTTGCGCGTCGAGTCGCTGCGTCCGCTGAAGCTCTGGTTCCAGAGCTCGCCGTCCGCCAGCTTTACGACCGCTTTGAAACTCGGTTCGTCTTTCTCGTAAGTTTTGCTGTAGCGCCAGAGACCATACGCGAGCTGGCCGGCGCTATGACTCGAACCCCAGAGCCGGCTGCTGTGATCGCCGAGGGCGTACTGCACCATCTGCGGAATAAAGGGGTGATTCGGATCGAGGGCGATAAACGTCCGCAGCAAAACGCCCATGGTCGATCCGGGCGCGTAATAAGCGCGGGTATAACTGCCGCTTGAGGGTTCCTTAAATGAAACTTTACGCGTGCTGATCTCCATGCGGTTGCGCAGATATTCCATGATGCGCTTCGTATCGTCGTCTTTACGATAGTCTTTGATTCCGCGGCGTTGCGCCAGAGCCAGGGCCAGATGCCCGCGCGCCCTGAGAGAAAGCCGTTTTTCGTTTTCCAGCAGGAATTTTTCCAGGCCGGCGTCGCCGCGCCCTTCGCGAACCATAACGTGATGAATGAAAGCGAAGCTTTCGAGCACATAGCGATAGCCGTCGCGGGACGGTTTGCGCACATAGGCGCGCAGAAAATCCAGGGCCCGACTGCGAACGCCGCGGTCGTATTTGGGCGACGCCTGGTCGGACTGATCGGCGGTCTGCAGCACGAAAACGATATACGCCGTTAGATAGGGATTGCTGTACTGCGGACTGTCGAGCCAGGTGCGAAAGCCGCCGTCCCGGTTCTGAAAACGTCCCAGATCTCTTAAGAATTGGTCCTGCACGGTTAAGAAATCATAGCCGTTTTTCGCTGGCGGTTCGGCCAGGCCGGCAAGCAGCTCTCCGGAAGTCAACGCGGTCATATAAGCCGAAGCGCGCTGTTCCAGACAGAAGTACGGATTGGATTTATAGAAGGCGAAAGCCCTGGAAATTCCGGTCAAAGCCGTCGAGCTCAGACCGACTTCTAAGTGCGCCATATCTTCGATGACTTCGGAGGAACGCGGTAGCTGAATGCCTTCTTCGCTCCGGGCCTGATCGCCCATTGACGCTTTGTTGGAACCTCCGGCCAGGCCGCCGATGGTAAAGGCTTCGACGGGAGGATGTTCCCGTACGGGAAAGGCGAAGGTCGTTTTATCGCTTTCGCCGCCCCCGCCGCTATTTTCCAGTCTCGCCGAGATCAGGCCTTTCACGCTCGCGGCTTCGATGATAAACTCCGACTGGTCGCGCTTGAGTTTGCCGGAATTCGAATCGCGCACGGCCTGCGCGAATTTTTCGGCCGCCGTCTTCTTCGCCGCGACGTAGGCGGCGCTGTTGACGCTTGTGCGAAAGCTGATTTCGCGCGCTTCGCCTGGACCGATTTCCACGATGCGCGCGATGGCGTCGCGGGCGGCGGGCGTTTGGTCGCCCGCGTCGGGCGTGAATTTCAGCAGCTTCGATTGCAGAGCCACGCGAAAGCGCGCGCGTTTGCCGGTCTGATTCGTTAACACGGCGCCCATTTGCACCTGATCGCCCGGCCGTAAAAAACGCGGCAAAAATGGCTGAATCACAAGATCTTTGGCGACCTGAAATTCGTGGCGGCCGATGGCGTACTTGCCGCTTTTTACGGCGAAGGCCTGCACGCGAAAAGTCGTTAGATTTTCCGGCAGCTTGATTTTGATTTCGGCGATACCGCTCGAATCGGCGACGACCGCCGGTTGCCAGTGCGCGGTGTGTCGAAAGTCTTTGCGCGCCCCGTCTTCGGAATCGTAGGCGAAACCGCCGCCTTCGGTGGCGTCGGCCGCTTTGCCGCCGGGACTGGTGCCTTTGATCGCGTACGACACCTGGCGCACCAGCGTTCGTCGGTTTTCGATGACGTTAACCCCGAGCGGCCAATTCTTGTAGAATTTCTTGATCGGATCGCCGTAGCTGTAGTTGATCAAATCGAGCACCGCCCGGTCCGCCACCGATACCGCAACTTCGGCGCCGGGCGCGGTCTTGACCCGTATGACCGCTTCGCTTCCCGGTTTGTATTTCTTTTTATCGCTGGTGATCGCGAGCGGCAAGCGCTTCGATTCAGCGTTGACCACCAGATGCGCGATACCCATCTTAAAGCGCGGCCGGCCGCGATCGGCTTCGTAGTCGCCGACCGGCGCGTCGTCGCTTTTCTTTGAAGCCTCGCCTGCGCCTTTCTTCGCGTGGGGGTCGTCGATGCGCGGACGCACCAGCATCACGCTCACGTACACATCGGGCACGTATTCGGGTTTAATCTTGATTTCCAGAGGTTCGCCGTTGCCTTCGATTTTGTAGCTCTCCGTCGAAAGCACGCCTTCGCGTTCGATTGTGACGATGGCGCGGCTGCGTTTGAACGGCGACTGAATCAATAGCTTCGCCGTTTCGCCCGGTTTGTACTCCGCTTTGTCTTTCAGGATCTCGATCGTATCGTCGTTGCGAAAATCCCAACCGATATAGCCGCCGCCGAAGGCGTAGAAATTCACGCGGCTGTAGGCTTTGCCGATGCGCACCGTCAGCGTATAATTGCCCGGCTTTTTCGGTGTATAACTATAAGCGATGGGTTTCGCGCCGAGTCGTACGGATTTTTTCGACACGTCTTCGCGCACCAGGGTATTCTGGCGCTGGAGGCTGCCGCCCGGGCCTTTGACTTCGATCGACTTCCATTCTTTGCGGGTGATGATCACTTCGCCGCTCGCGCTCTGGCCGGGAGAACCGTCGGGTCGGGCGGCGACGAGCTGAAAGCGAAACGCCCGATCGACCTGCTGATAATAGTCTTCCGTTTTTACCCCGGGCAGGTTTTTCCCTGGAAAGACCGCGCCGTAGCTTTTGTTCGCCACGGTCTGGTCGTTGACGTCAGCGACGGTCGCTTCCAGCTCAAGATCATAGGCGCGCTGCAGTCCGAGTTTTTCCAGGCCTTTTCCGGGGAAGGGCGGAGTTTGCGCGGTGAATTCCAGTCGACCGCGCGCGTCGAGAGTGGTGGCCGTGCCGGTTAAATAAGAATACGACGGCGAATCCCAGCTATCGCCGTAGTCGTAATCGCCGAAGGCGAAGCCCGGCAGGCGGTCGAAGCGCAGCGACTTCGGTCGGCGATTGAGATTGTACTGTACCCGGGCGTTTTGCATCGGCGCGCCGAAGAGATAGCGGCCTTCGATCTTTAGCTTCAGATTATCGCCGATTTGCGCGTCGTCGCGCAGGCCTTCCGAGGAGACCGTGAAATTGACCGGGCGAAATTCTTCGATCTGGAATGTTTCGTAGACCTGGTTCGGTGAATTGTCTTTCAGCCGATCGGAAGACAGGCGTACGCTGTAGTGTCCGAGATTCGCGTCCGCAGGAATTTTGACGCTGGTCCAGACGCCGCCTTCGCGGCTGGGTTTGAGCGTCGTCTTGAGCAACTGGCCGCCCTTCGCGTCGCGCACCAGAATTCTCACGCCGCCCAGCTTCGCGGGAGTCGTGTGAAGTTGGCCGTTTTCGCGCACGGCCAGAGCCGCTTTGATTTCGACCGTATCGCCCGGGCGATAGAGCTTGCGATCGAAGATGACCTGACCCTGCAATGACGGGAGCGCCGCCCGGGAATTATAATTGCCGGTCATGGCCCACATTTCCACGGAGTGATGGCGGCCCAGAACGAAAGCGCGGTCGGCCGGTTTCGATTGCGATGCGGCCGGAGCTTCGGCGACGTACAGCGCCTTGCGGGGCGCCTGTAATCGACCGGGCATTTTGATTTCGCAATAACCTTCGGCGTTCGTTCGACAACTGCCGAGTTCGCTCGTGCCGTCGTAGCCGCGCACGGTTACGCCGCCGACGCTCTTCGCGCTGGAAAGCGCGTGCACGAAAGCGTGGGCTCCGCCGGCGCCCTGTTTGACCAGCAGTCCCAAATCGGTCGCCTGGATAAAGCGCGTATAATTCGCGGTCGTGGGTTTGCCCTGCCAGTCTTCGACTTCGTCCTTGTAGTTGATGGCGAGCCAGCCCGCATCCGCTCCCAGATAGGAGGCCACGTCGTAGCCGATGGTCGTACGCAGGTTAAAGGGAACATTCGTCTGAATGGTGAAGGGTTTTGCGTTCGTATATTTCAAACGCCCGGAGTAACCAGCGGCGGCGTAGCTCTTCAGGGCGTCGACGTCGAAGCGCCCGGTTTCGCCTTTGATCTCCGGCATGGCGCTGACGTGCAAGGGCAACTGCTTTCGCATACGGGCTTCGATCGCCTGCACTCCGGTTTCGCTGGAGAAGGTTTTGCGCAGCCGCGGGGTTTCGACGTCGAAACTGCGCGCGCCCGTAATGCGGTTGCCGAAAGCGTCGACCATGGTTCCGGCGATGCTCACCCGATAGCGTTGCGAGGGTTTGACTTCCCAGAATGCCAGGGAAGCTGTTTGCGTTCGGCCGCCTTCGCGCGCGACCATTTTGACCGGCTTGCCCGGATTACCTTCGGGGGTGATCGGCCGCACTCGAATGTGCTGACCGATGTCTTTGCGCAGAACGGGGTTGTTAAATTCCAGTCGCAGTCGCCACAGGTTTCGAAAGAACTGAGCGTTATTGCTGAGCGACGCCTTCAGCGGACCGTAGGTCTGATAATTCAATTTGACGGCCTGGGTCAGACCGCGGTTGCCCCGGGCGGGCGGAAATCCCCGTGGCAGGCTGATCTCTACGGCGGCGTTGCGCGGCAGCGGCGCCTTCGGCCGAAGGATTACGCGGCGTTTCATTTCGCGGCGCTCCTGTTCTAATCGCGGGGCGGGCGTATTCTTTTCGGGCTGCGGATGACTCGCATCAAAGGCGACGCCACGTCCCGCGGCTGTGAAGCGCAGCTGTTTGCGCAGCGCGACGATATTGATTGGATAATTAAAATAGAGCTGAAAATTCTGTTTGTATTCGATGCGTTTGCTATAACGCGGATTCGGGCTGGAGCCGGTCAGTCGCAGAGGCGGCGTGGCGAAACTGAAATTGACGGCTTTTGCGAGCGTCTTGCCGTTCAGGCTTTTCGTGCCGGTGGGAACGGTGATTGTGAATTTCGCGCCGGGCGCGAAAGGCTCATCGGGCACGAAGGCCGAAACCCGGCTGCCGTACCAGCGAAAGCGTCCGGCGGGTTTCGGCGAAATACGAAAGGCCCCTTTCGTCGTGCGGGCGTCGTCGGCGAGCTTCGCCAGCGGAATCATGGGCTGATTAAAAACGACCACTACTTCTTTTTTTAGATCGTTTACGGAAATATCGCCGGTCGGAGTGGTCTGAACCACCTGCAGCGTGCTGTCGTCGTAGGCCGGCGGTTCGGCGAATTCGCCGGAGGTACCGTCCCCGAAATTGAGCGCCACGTCTTCGCCGCTGGCCGGCGCGCCCATAAACAAGAAGATTGTAATTGCGAGCACGCTGGCCAGTGCGCCGCCCCCGGCCACGAGGGGCGTGTTGAGCCGGTGTTCCCGTGCACCCGCGGCGGCGGAATCGGGTCGCTTCTCGCTGTGACTACTATAGAAGAAACTCTTGAGATACTCGAGTAGATCGGCGGTTTTCATTATGGTGAGGCCTCGGGCGTGCTAAAGCACGATTAGACGACTGCATCGTCGGGAAAGTTCGGACGCGGGGATGCAGTCGTGCACCCGCGCCGGTTCACAGGATCAAAGCAAATTTCCAGGGCGATCTGGCCGCAAGCAGAAACCGGTGCGCTCAGCGTCCCGCGGCGGCGCGCGCCTGGAGATCTGCAAAGTGCTCGCTCAGTCGGCGGGACCGGTCGCGGGAAAGCGTTCCGGTTTCGGCTGGCGGCGGCCCGTCGCGAAAGTGTTCGTGCAGATGTTCGTGTCCGGCGTAGGTGGCCTGCAGGCGTTCGAGCAGCTCCGGCGAAATCTCATGGCCGCCGGCCGCGGTTACGGGAGCGTGAGCGTGAGCGGCGCTCGCGGCCGGGCCTGTGCCTGCATCATCGTCGGGAGCGCCGCCTGCGAGTACGTGCGCATTCAAACGCTCGAAGAGCGCAGCGGTCTTACGCTCGAAGTCCGCGGGATGCGCGAATCTTAAATGTCCGCCCGCCGTCAGTACGTGTCGGACTTCCCGGAACAGTTCCGGAAAGCTTCTGGCGAGCTTCACATGCTGCCGCTTTTTGGTGTGCAGGCCGTGTCGCAGGCCGTCGAGATGCAGGTAGTGAGCGGAACGAACGTGCGCCGCTCCGTTTACAAGTTCCACCTGCATATTCTCGAAGTCGGGGCGGCGCAGGACCAACTGCGTGCCCAGCACTTCAACGAGATGCCCGGCGGTGTGCAGGCTTAACCGCACGTTCGCCGGCATGCGTTCCGCGTCCAGCAGCGCTTCGCCGCTTTCCAGAGATAGATTTAGATAGCGGTCGTGCGCAACGAATTTCAGCCGCGAGTTGGAAAGCAGGCGCAGTTTCATGCGGACGGGCGCCTGGAATTCCAGGTCGCAGATCGAATCAGGTCCGGCGCTCAGTTCGGGAAAGTTCAGCCGGGTGCCTGGTTTCGCCCGCGCATCTCCGGTCTCGCCGCCGGTGCAAAGGCCGTCCGTATGCGTGACGACCGCCACTGGATCCAGGGGTTGCGAATCGTCCGATAGAAACAGCGGAAGCAGCAGTGGAACGCAGATCAAAAGCGCCCCCAGCGCGAGCGCGGGCCGCCAGTTCCGGAGATGGCTTGTGTCGGGTTGCCGCGATGGCTCCGCGGTCCGGCGTTCCAGTTCGGGAATTTCGAGTTCCCCGGGGCCCGGCAGATTCAGCGCGTCCAGAGTCTCCACAAAACGCCGGTAGCGTTCTGCGAGTCGCGGGTCGTCCCGTACGAAACCGGCCAGTGCGCGAAAGCCCTCTGTGTCGATCTCGCCGGCCGCAAGCGCCGCCAGCAACTCTTCGAAATCTTCTATACTCTCGTTCGCCTGCATTTTGAATTTCACAACGGCCGCGCTTACGAAAGCAGCTGCTTCGCCTCCAGACCTTTGCGCAATAATTCGATCGCGTTGACCAGCTTGCGGCTGACGGTGCGCGTTCCCATACCCAGCGTTTCCGCGATCTCGGCCCGGGTGCGATGCTTGACTTTCATTAAATAGAAAACGCTGCGTTCGGGTTCCGGCAGCGCGAGAATCACTTCGCGAATCTGGCGCGAAAGCAGCTTCGCCTCGATTTCGGATGCGGGGTCCGCGTCGTCCGTGAGCCTGGCCGCCAGCTCTGCGCTCTGGTGTTGGTCGTTCGCGTCGCCCAGAGGCCGCAGCCGGCCTTCGCGTCGAATATAGTTCAGGAAGATATTATGAGCGATGGCGAAATTCCAGCTGAGAAAGCTGCCGCGTTCGGAATCGTAGAGGTGAAATTTTTCGTGCGCGCGAAGAAACACGTCCTGGCATAAGTCGTCGGCGATGTCCGGATCGCGGGAGAGTTTGAGTAAATAGCGTCGCACGGCTTCGCGATGCGTTGCGAACAGGCGCTGGAACTCCGCATTCGCGGGTGCATTTGCGTCGAGATCGCTCATTATGCGTATGCCGGCGTCCGGGCCGCACCGGGCCGCGCAATCGTTCGAGCGCCGTCGGGCGTGCGAATGAATCGCGCCCCAACGCCGCGGGCAATATCGCAAATGGATTGGGGGCAGCCAGAAAAGCAACGAGATTCTCCTGGTCCGGACCCGGACCGCGAGAATGGCAAACGAGATCCGGCGGGTTCTATCCGGGATTACAGCCGGCCGCGCTCAGCGTTGCCGATTTTTTTGCGTGCCAAAAAGAATTACCCAGTCGGCGATCACTTCGCGGCGATCGACGGCCAGCTCCAGCGGCCCGTCGGCCACGGGACGCCAGATTTTCCCGGGTTCCGCATTCCGCGCTCCGGCCATCGTAAAACGATGATCGATCACGCAGCGGACTCCATCCGGAGCATCCAGCACAGCCCGCTCGATCTCTGGATCGCGCACGGGCCCCAGGCCCGGGTACAATTCGGTCGGACTCGCGAGAATGGTGCGACCGGAGCTGTAGATTACATTGTAGGCGATCCAGTAATTCGCCACACAGCGATCGTGGCCGTTGGCTTGCAGATAGGCCGCGACTTCATCCGCGCCCGCGGTCGCCTCGCCGCTATAGATCACGCCTCCCGGACGATAGCCGTAGGCGTAGGCCGCTATAAAGATCACGAGATGACCGATGGCGAAGATGCGTGCCGTGCGACCGCGAAACCAGGCGTAGATTTTCGCGGCGAAGCCGGTCGCCTGGCCGATCAGCACAGCGCCCTTATTGCCCTGGGTCGGCGCTTCGCCTGCGGCGGAATCCGGTGCGGAGTTTTTACCGACAGCGGGTGCGTCGTAGAGACCCGCGGCGAAGGCGGCGTAGACTGGAATCAGGATCAGAATCGATGCGATCAGGTAGCGGGCCGAGAAACCCCAGATCGGCAGCTTCGTAATCAGAATCGCCAGCGTATTTACCGTGATGATCGCCACCGCCAGCACGCCCACCGTGAGTTCGCCGCGCCCGCGCAGATAGTCGATGCCCCGGGGCACGAGTCGCAACAGGGGCGGGATCGCCGCGAGTACGATGAAAATCTGCCAGATCGGGACCAGTTTCTTTACGTCGCCGGGGGGCACGAAACCCGCTTCGCCGAAGCCGTCGAAATAGATCGCGTCCAACAGATTGGGCAACAAACTCGAAACGAAAACCGCCGCGTTCGACTGGAGGTTATCGAGTCCTGGCTGAAACCCCGCGTTGGGATAGTTGGGCGGGAAGGGTTCAAAAAGTCCGCCCAGCCACTGCGGCGTTCCGCCCACCGCGAAGCCGACGACGAAAATCAAAAGCGCGCCGGGCCAGCGCGCGTCCCGGCGGGTGAGGGCATGCAGCACCCAGACTCCCAGATGCGCGGCCAGGGGAATGGCGTACAGTCGATTGGTATACAGCGCCAGACCCGCGAGCGCGCCCACGCCGGCCCAGTACAGCACGTCGCGCGCGCCGCCGGCCAGGGCATCGCCCGCATTCGCCTGGCGGGATGGATCGGACCCGGCAGCGGCGGCGCCCGGCGAGACGCGGCGCCACCAGAGATAGAGTACCAGCATGCCCAGCGAATTGCAGAGCAGGTGGCCGCCGTACGGCCGCAGCGAAATAAATTGCAAGAAGGGATGTGGCAGCGCGAGCAGAATCAGAACCCAGCTTGCCGCGTTTTGACCGTAGGCGCGCCTGGCGAAGAGAAACAACGGCCAGGCGGTCAAAAAAAAGATCAGGCAGAGCCCCAGCTGATACGCCAGCTGGGTGTGACCGAAGAGCGGAATAAATGGCGTCGCCAGCAAAAACTCCACCAGGCCGATGTGGTCCATGCCGTGCGGGTGCAGCACGAAGGCTTCGCCCTGATAGATGCGATCCATGACGAGCCAGTGGTGCGCCCCGTCGCCGTCCAGCCGGCGATCCGCGCCCAGAATATGCGGCAGACGAAAGAGCAGCACCCAGAATGCGAACAGCGGCCAGCGATAGCGCGCAAAAAAATCAATGAGTTTCGCCTGCATCGACATGCGCGATTCTCCCGGCCGCGGGCGCAGTGTCAATGAAGAAGGACCGCGGCTTCGCCGCTGCGTCCCGGCGAAACTCCGCTTCGTAGCGCGGATCGATCGTGCCGAAGAGGCGATCCCACCAGAAGAACCACAGGCCGTAGTTATAGTGAAAGCGTTTGTGGTGCTGGTTGTGCAGCGTGGCGGTCAGAAGATATTTACCGATTCGGTTCGCGGCGAAACCCCGGGGGAGAATTTCGTAACCCAGGTGGGCGTGCACGTTTAAGATCAGCATCAGCGACGGATAGAGCGCAAGCACCGATACGTGCATGGGCACTACCATCAGAAGCGGAATGAACCAGCCGTATTCGATCATCGCTTCGAGCGGATGAAAGGCGAAGGCCGCCAGCGGCGAAGGGTTCGTCGAGCGGTGATGTACGGAATGCACGTGGCGATAGACTGGCTTCCAGTGCATGAAACGGTGCGCCCAGTAGAAATAGAAATCGTGGATCAGCAAAAGCAGCGCCCAGGAGAGCGCGTAATAACCCCAGCCGTAGTCGGAGATTGAAGTATACACCTGTGTAAGATCGTTGCGTTTTAGAACGACCACGCCCCAGGCCATACAGGCGAAAACGCCCATCGTCGCAATCGACCAGTAGAGTTCGCGGCGCAGCTGAGCGGCGGACGGGTTGCGAGGCTGGATGCGCAAACCCGGCGCGAAGCGTTTCAGTACTAAATAGACGAGCGCGAGGCCTGCGCCCACGAAGAGCGAGTAGCGCACGAGCCAGAAGGTGAATTCCGCGCCGATCACCGGCAGGATGATTTCCTGCCAGGGGGCCGTTAATAATTTTTCGTTCATTTTGAGACTTCCCGTTGCCGGACCCGCGGTCCGGTTTATCCAGATGTGCGTCGCGATTGGGGGCGACGACTGGAGCGAGTATCGCACGGGATCCGGGGCCCTGTCGTCCGGGGGTATAGATTCGGTCGGGTGATCGCGACCGGCCGTATAACTCCGGACGTCCGGCCGGACCGGGTCCGTCGTTTTATAGCGACGGAGGCGGACTGGCTTTGCGAAAGACCGACGGTGAATTACCGACGATGCGGGCGAACTCCGCGTTGAACGAGGACTTCGAAGCGAAGCCCACGGCTCCGGCGATCGACAGGACCGAGCGTTCGCGGTCTTCTAACAGCAGCCGCCTGGCAGCGGCGACGCGGTAGTCGTTTACGAAGTGTTTGAAGCTCTGATTCAGGTGTTGGTTCAGAATCTCCGAGAGCTGATGCGGCGTAATCCGAACTTCGGCGGCGAGTCCCGCCAGGCTCAGGTCTTCGTCGGCGTAGAGGTGTTCCAGTTCCATCAGCTCGCGCAGCCGCGCGACGATCGCCGGGGTGTCGACGCCGCCCAGCCGCGAACGTTCGTAGCGTCCGCGGGCCACCGCCTGATGCATCTGCTGGAAATAGCGCGGAAAGCGGACCCCGGCCCAGAAGAGCAGCACCGGAAATCCGGCGAGCATAATAAAGGCGCTCTTGAGCATCCAGTTCACGCGAGACAGCTGATTGAAAATCAAAAGCGCCATAATCACCAGACCCAGGCCGACGAAGGCGATGGTAAGCTTGTAGATCGGCGAAAGCGGTCGCGGTCGGTGACGCAATACGATCCAGAAGTCGCGCAGGGTCAGCACCAGATACGCCAGGATAAAGACCTGCAAGGTGGCGAAATAGAGGTTCATCAAGAACAGGTACTCATTGCGAGCGGTCCATAAATCCGCGCCGAGCTTGAGGGCGAGCCAGATGAAAGGCAGCGTTCCGGCGTAGGCTATGATCAGCGCGCCGAAGATCAAAGGCAACTGCGCGCGCGGCTGGTACTCCGGGACCAGAATCCGGTGAAAATATGCGAAGACCAGCGGGCCGATGATCACGTTCATTGGCGGCTGAATGAAATTCAAATGCGGATAGGCTACAAAGAGACCCAGGTATTCCGCCGCCAGATTCAGCTGGGGCAGGGCGAGCACGCAGAGCAGGGCGCCCAGGATTTCGTGACCGCGATTGCGGTCGCGCTCGAGAAACTGCCCGACCCCCAGGACGAACGCGAAGGCCGCGCCGAATAAGAGAATCGCAATAAAGACGTCGTTAAAATTCCAGTAGCTGACAGCGGGCATGATTGGGATCTTGTAGATCAGGACGACCCATTCCCGTACGATCCGGGCCCGGTTGCAACAGAATTCCGCCCCTATTCCGCCGTATGTCCCGCGAACTGCTTTTACTTCTGACTCTGGCCGCCGTGCAGTTCACGCACATCATGGATTTTATGATCATGATGCCGCTCGGCCCGCAGCTGATGCGCGTTTTCGATATCGACGCGCGCAATTTCGGCATTCTGGTGTCGGCTTATACATTCAGCGCCGGCGTCTCCGGTTTTCTCGGCTCGTTTTATATCGACCGATTCGATCGACGCAAGGCGCTGCTCTTCGTCTATACCGGCTTTCTGTTGGGTACGCTCGCCTGTGCCATCGCCCCGACCTATACTATCCTGCTGGGAACGCGCGTTCTAACCGGACTCTTCGGCGGATTGATCGGGGCCCTCGTCCTGGCCATTGTCGGCGACGCCATTCCCTTCGATCGCCGCGGCCGGGCGATGGGCATCGTCATGCTCGCTTTTTCGGCGGCATCGGTGCTGGGGGTTCCCAGCGGTCTCTATCTCGCCAATCTATTCGAGTGGCACGCGCCATTTTATCTGTTGGTCGCAACCGGCGTCTTCGTTCTGGCGCTGGCTTATATGAGCGTGCCGCGTCTCGACGGACACATGCGCCGGCGGCTGCCGGTGGCGAAAGCCAATACGGTGGCGGGGGTGATTGCGCATGACGGCATCGCCGATTGTCCGCCGCTGCCGGAAGAACAGGCGCACGATCTCTTTCGCGTGCTGCGATCGATCTTCGCGGACGGCAATCAGTTGCGCGCGCTCTTGTTGATGTTTCTGATGATGATCGGCCACTTCGCCGTGATCCCGTACATCAGCCCCTACATGGTCGCGAACGTGGGCTTTTCGGAAGCGGACATCCTCTATATTTATATGGTCGGCGGTTTCTCGACGATCTTTACCAGTCCTCTGGTCGGGCGCCTGGCGGACCGGGTCGGTAAAGCGCGAGTATTCGTAGTTTTCCTCTTGTTTACATTTGTGCCAATCTACTGGATTACGAATATGGGAGTATCGTCCATGAGCGTGGTGCTCGGGGTCACGACTCTCTTTTTTATTGCGTCGAGCGGGCGTATGATTCCGGCCATGGCTTTGATCACTTCGGCGGCGCCGCCCGAAACGCGAGGAGGGTTTCTGTCCGTGCAGGCTTCGGTCCAGCAGCTCGGTTCCGGTTCGGCGGCCTTCGTGGGCGGTCTTTTGATTACGACCCTGCCGGACGGCCGGCTCGACGGTTACGAATACATCGGTTATCTGGCGATTGTCGCGGGGCTGGTCTGCACCGTGCTCGTGCGATACGTGCGGCCGGTTGATTCGCAGTCGACCGGCGGCGAGCAGACCGGTCGCGAAGGCGACCAGACCGGCGAAGCGCTGACCGGGGCCGGGGCGACTCAATCGAGCTGACCGGCCCGGTCGTTCCGGTCCGGCCAGAGTGGTGAACCGCGGCCGGCGGATCAGTCTACCGAATTCGCGATCGCGTCCACAACGCCGTACTCGACCGCAGCCCGGGCATCGAGCCAGTGATCGCGGTCGGTATCTCCGGCGACTTCTTCGAACGGCCGGCCGGTCGCTTTTGCGATCATCCGGTCGATGTCGTCGCGTTGCTTCTGGATTTCTTCCGCCTGGATGCGCAGTTCCGTCGCCGTCGCGCGATATTCGCCGGGCAGCCAGGGCTGGTGGATCATTATGCGGGCGTGCGGTAGCACGAAGCGTTTGCCTTTCGCGCCGTGCATTAAAAGCAGCGCGCCGAAGGAGGCCGCAAGTCCGAGACAGGTCGTGCGTACGTCGGCGGCGATCATCTGCATGGCGTCGAGGATGGCGAAGCCGGCCGTGTTCATACCGCCGGGGCTGTTGATCATGAGGCTGATGTCCTGGTCCGGATCGATCGCGCTCAAATAGAGCAAACGCTCGACGATGTGTTTCGCCGAGGCGTCGTCGACCTGGCCCCACAGAAAGATCTGACGTTTTTCGGTTAAGAAGAACTGTTCGAGGCGATGCGCGATGGGGGGCTCGCCGATTTCGTTTTTATCGAGTTTAGCGGGTGCGGATTCGTTCGTATGCAATCGGGTCATATGATATAGACCCAGGCGAAAGCGCGTCGGTGTACGCGAAAGTCGATCGTGTTTCGTTTCGTGCGAAAAGTGAAAAGTGAAACGCGGGTACGAATCAGGAATGGTTCTAACGGGCCTGGCGGGCGAGACGCTCAGGCGATCGAACGGTTGCAGCGTAGGTCCAGAGCGGTCTGGCGCTCGTTCTGCGCCGGGTCGACGATCGTTTCCGCCGGCATAGCCGCGGGGATCTGCGGGCTTGTGGGCGCAAGCACGGCCGGATTGCGATGCACGAGCGGGGGACGCGGCGCCACGAAATCGCGCAGCGGATCTTGATGCAGATCGCCGGCCGGTTCGTTTACAGGAACGAAGGGCGTTGCATACCCTGCGGCCGCTCCTGGAACCGATGCGCCGCCGTCGACCGGCCGACTGGTTCGCGCCAGCCGGGCCAGGCGCGCGGAAGAGAGCGCGCGAAACGCGCCGGGAAGTCCATAACCCGCATCGGATTGAATGGCCGGCCGCACACTCTTACGTAATATACGAATGCGGTTTTTGATCGTGTCGGTGGTAATCCCCAGCTCGTGCGCGATTTCCTGGTAGGGACGCTCTTCTAAAAAACGCATGCGGACCAATCGCCGGTCCGCTCTTGAAAGCCGCCGATAGATCGCGAAGAGTCGCCGGCGGATTTCGCGGCGTTCCAGTTTGTCGCCCACGATCTTCGCCGGATCATTCGTGTCAGCTTTGCCCCGCAGCCAGCCGTCGCCTGCGTCCGCGGCGGCCGCTTCTAAATCAGCCGGATCGCCCTGCAATTCGCGAAAGTCGGCGCGGCGTCGAATGCGGTCGCACTGTTTGAAAACCAGGCGGCGAAACCAGTAGGCGAAGGCGCCTGGTTCTCGGAGGGAATTCAGGTTTCGAAAGCAGTCCAGCCAGGCCTCCTGAACGGCGTCTTCCGCCAGATCCGCGTCTTTCAGGATGGCGCGAGCGTAGGCCCGAGCCCGGCTTTCATGCAGACGAACGAGGGCCCGGGCGGCGCGCCGCCGATGACGGGGGCTGGCGCTGCGGGCCCGGCGCACCAGGCGGGCGGTTCGGCGGCCAGCTTTGCGCATATCTGCGGGCAAAACTCGACGTACCGCGGAAGCGGTTTTCGCCAGCCGGGCCGTCCGGGCGCTTTTGATGATCTTCGAAGTCTGCACGGTGCTATAACTAAGACCCGGAAGACCCCGGGGCGGTGTACTTTTTTTTAGAATTTTTCAGGCGATTCCCGCTCCCCTGGAGCGGTTCCTCGAGCTTCGGGCGGAGGGCACCATACCCCAATTCCAGAGCCCGTTCACTGCCCGACGAAGCTCAGAATGCCGACCGCATAAAACAACAGCAGCGCCAGCAGCCAGGCGGGCCACACCAGATGCGCGTGTCTCAGCTCCATAAACTGCAGGGCGATCGCCGTGAATTTTAAGGCGGTGACCGCCAGGATTAAAAACAGAAATCCCGCGCCCTGGTGTTCCGCATATAAAAACGCGAAGACCACCAGCGCGCAGAGCGCCAGCCACAGAATCGTATTCGTCCGATAGTTTTGCATGCTGAGTCGAGCTCTAAATCAGGTAGAAGATCGGGAACACCAGTATCCAGATCAAATCGCACATATGCCAGAATACGCCGCTGGTTTCAATGTCATAATAATCATCGCCGGAGTAACGCCGTCCTTTGAGACCGAACCACATGATCGCGAGCAAGAAGACGCCCACAGCGACGTGCACGAAGTGGAAGCCGGTGAGCAGCCAGTAAAACGTAAAATAGTCGTTGTGCCTCAGATCCAGTCCGGCTTCCAGTTTCTGCCAGTACTCGAAACTCTTAACTACCAGGAACGAACAGCCGGCGAAAATCGTAGCGCCCAGAAATTTCTGAGCGTGCGCCTCCTGCCGCTTGCGCAGAGCCGTGATTGCGCTGGCCATCAGCCAGCCGCTGGTTAATAACAGGATCGTATTGATCGTTCCGGCCAGCGGGTTGAGCAACGCCGCCGACGCCTGGAAGACGTCGGCCTGCAGGGAACGTTCGGCCATGAACCAGATCAGGGCCGGGATAAAAGTCATCAGTTCGACCGATACGATCAGCCAGATCATGATCCCGCCGGGCGGATAGGCGGGGTGACCGGGGGCATCGTTTCGGTTCGCGGATTCGCTCACCGACTCAGATATTCACACGCCCTGGAATTGTTAAGCAATTCTTGCATGCGTTGCGGATTGTGAAGAAAAGCCGCCCCCGCTTCGCATGCAGCTTCATGGATTCGCCGCCTTCAGCCGCAGTTCGGCGCTCACCCCCGCCGCCTCCAGAAATTCCGGATCGTGCGATACGATCAAGAGCGCTCCGCCGGCCGCGCAGTACGACCGGAGGGCCTCCGCGATCGCCGCCCGGGTCGCCAGATCGAGATGATTGTTGATCTCGTCGAGCAGCAGCAGCGCCGGCGGTCTGGCGGCGATGCAGGCGAAGCTCAATCGAGCTCGTTCGCCGCCGGATAGCGCACTGACCGGCCGGGAAATGTCCGCGTTGGTCGAAAAGAGCGCGTCGTTCAGGTGGCGGCGCAATTGCGCGTGATCCCAGTCCGGCCGTATGTTCCGCAGCGCTTCCAGCACGCTGCCGTGCGTCGGAAGCTGCTGAAAGAATTGTTCGATCCAGGCGATGCGTTCGCCGCCCGGCTGGTCCTTGCGATTCGCCGGCGCGGGCAGATACCATTCGCCTGTGCGGCGGGCGGCGGTCTGCCCCCCGGAGAGCGATCTCAACAGGGTGCTCTTGCCGGCTCCGTTCTCGCCGACCAGCGCCAGGCTTTCGCCGGGCTGCAGCATGAAACTGACCGGGGCGAAGAGCGGCGTCCCAAATGCCAGAGCGCCGTCGCGCACGCTCAGAATCGCCTGCCCGCCTGGTTTCGGCGGAAGCGCTTCAAAACGAAAGCGCGCTTCGCGCGCACGGCGGTCTCGTTCGCGATGGGCCGCGACGTCCGCCTTGAGCTCGCTCGCCTGGTTTGCGGAGCGGCGGCCGTGTTTGCCGGCGGTACGCGAACCCCGGTCCTGCATTTTGCGCAGCAGATTGCGATCGCTTTCGCCGCGGTTCGCGCGCCGGCTGCCGGCGGCCCGGCGAATTTCGCGCTGGCGATCCTGTTGGAGCTTTCGCTCGCGAGATCGTAACTCGTCGCGTTCCGTCTCGTGCGCCCGTTTCTCGTACGCGCTCTCCCGGCGGTAAGCGTCGATACCGCCGTCGAAGACGCGTATGTCAAAGCGGGCGGCGATATGCGCGGGCCGGGCTTCGAAGACCCATAGCTTTGCGCAGCATTCGCGCAGAATTTCGACGTCGTGGGTTACGATCACAAGTGTACCGTCGAAGGTGCGCAGCTGGCGCAGCATCCGGCGGCGATGCTTCGCGTCGAGATGATTGCCGGGTTCGTCGAGCAGGAGCAGATCGGGCGACTGGCGCAGTAAGCGCGCGAATTCATGCTGAACCCGTTCCCCGCCGCTCTGCCGGCCGGGAGCGGCGGGGAACTGATCCATGCGCAGGACCCGCAGTCCGCGGGCGCCCGTAAGCTCGCCTTCCAGGCCGTCGGCATAAGCTGAATTCGAAGCGGAGTCGCTTGCTGGCGCGGCGCCGCGTTCGATGATGCGCAGGAGCGAGCTTTTCCCGCAGCCGTTCGGACCGATCACGCCGATGCGGTCGCCGGGGTGCAGCCGCGCGTGAAAATTCTCGAAGCACAGATGATCCGCGAAGCTGGCGCTCGCGTTACGAAGCTCAAGAAGAGCATGCATATGGAAATCTCCGTTGCGTTCCACGTGAGAGTGCGCGTAGCGCGTCCATACAAACGACGCTGCGATTTGTCGCGTGGGTCGGGCGGAACGGCGCGCAACCGTAAGAATGGTACGGCTGTTCCTGATGAGAATTAGCGGAGGCTGTAGATTTCCATAGAGCGGCCCTTGCAGGCCGGGGGCAGCGAAGCGCTCGCTGCGTTCGCGGGCAAGTAAAAAATCGCGCGCCCCTCACGCACCTCGCACTCGTCGCAGAGCAAAAAAAATCCCGGGACTCTTTTGAGCAAGTCACCGGGAACTTGAGAAGCACTGCTCATATTATGATGGCGGGCCCTGGGAATTGAATTGTGGACTGTATAAATATACGCGACTTCGCGCCGGCCGGCGAGCGTTTGTGTATATCCGCGCGACGCCGGACAAGCTCCCGTTCGGCGGCGTCGCGCGGACTCGCTGCTTTGACCGGTCAGGCGACCGCCGTCGTGGCGGCTTCGCGAGGCTGCTCAGGCGTCATCGCTGATACCTCTTGCGGCAGCTTCAGCAAATATTCGAAAGCCGAAAGCGAAGCCTTCGCGCCTTCGCCCAGGGCCACGACGATTTGTTTATAAGGCGTCGTGGTCGCGTCGCCGCAGGCGAAGACGCCCGGCACGTTCGTGCGACAGGCGTCGTCGATGACGATTTCGCCGAAGCGATTGCATTCGACCAGGTCTTTGACGAAGCCGGTGTTCGGCAGGAGCCCGATCTGTACGAAGACCCCGTCGACGACGACGTCCCGTTCCGGAGCGTCCTCTGCGTCGGCCCGGTCCTTGTATTTCAGGCCGGTGACTTTATCGCCGTCGTTCAGCACCTGGCTGGTCGCCGCGTTGACGATCGCTGAAATATTCTGCGTACGATCCAGGCGGTCGAGCAATACCTGGTCGGCTTTCAGGCTGTCCGAGAATTCCACGACTGTCACCGATTTTACGATGCCCGCCAGATCGAGCGCGGCTTCGACGCCGGAGTTGCCGCCGCCGATGACCGCGACGTCCTTGCCTTTGAAAAAAGGGCCGTCGCAGTGCGGGCAGTAGGCCACGCCTTTACCGAGAAATTCTTTTTCGCCGGGCACGTTCAGTTCGCGCCACTTCGCTCCGGTCGCCAGAACCACAGTGTGGCTCGCCAGTCGTTCGCCGGTATTCAGAGTCACCAGCTTGCGATCGTAGTCGCGTTCACCGCTTGCGATGTTTTCGACGCGCAGGTGTTCTTTCACCGAGATGTCGTGCGAGCCGAGCAGTTCGGATAGCGACTGGGTCAGTTCCGGTCCCGTGGTTTTCGCCAGCGCGATCAGGTTTTCGATCCCCATCGTATCTTTGACCTGCCCGCCCAGACGATCCGCGACGACCGCGACTTTCAGTCCTTTGCGCGCGCTGTAAATCGCCGAAGCCACGCCGGCGGGGCCGCCGCCGACCACGACCACGTCAAATTCCTCGGGTTGTTCGTCGGCGGCCTGCGTTTCGCCCGCATCGGCGCCGGTCGCGTCGTTCGCGGGCAGATACTGAATCAGTTTATCGATGATCTGACCGGCGTCGAGCTTACCGTTTGCAAAGGGTTCGCCGTTCAAGAATACCGCGGGCACGCCCTGGACTTTGTGTTTCTCGACGAACTCCGGAAATACGCCGCCTTCGATCATCTCGTGCGAAATATTTTCGTTCAATAGACTGAATGAATTCAGAGTCTGCACGACGTCCGGGCAGTTGTGGCAGGAAAGCGAGACGACGGTTTGAAAGCGCAGCGGCGCCTGTATGCCCTTCGCGAATTTCTGAATGCCGCCGTCGAGCTTTAAGGCCGAGCCGCCGGTCTGCAGAATCGCCAGGATCAGCGAGCTGAATTCGTGGCCGCCGGGAATGCCGCTGAAACGAATGCCTGTTTCGCGTCCGGGATTCAGCACGTCAAAGCGCAGCGGTCCTTCGGGATCGCCCGCCGCGTGGGCCGCGTCTTCAGCGGCCGCCGCTTCGAGGGTGATATGATCGCTGAGCCCGGCGATGTCTTTCAGCATCCTGTGCAGCTCGTCTTTTTTGGCGTGCTCGCCTGAATAGGTGCGCAGAATTACCGGTTGGTCCAGTTTTTGGAAATATTCGTTCAGCTGCTTTTTGATGGCTGCGTCTAACATTGGTCTCTCCGATTGGCTTGCAAATTTCTTGAATAGGTTGTTTTGATGATTGCGAATGAATCGCGGTGAATAATTGCGTTCGTTGATAATATAAATATTTTATAATTGCGAAAAGGTCGTCGCGGCCCCCGTGCTGCGCGGTAGCAGCTGCGGAGACCGCGACGCCGAAACGATTGATCGATTCTCAGATTTTGCCGACCAGATCCAGACCGGGGGTCAGGGTCTCGTCGCCGGGCTGCCAGTTCGCCGGGCAAACTTCGCCGTCATGCTCGGCTACATACTGAGCCGCTTTGACCTTGCGCACCAGTTCCTGAGCGGAACGGCCGATGCCCAGATCGTGCACTTCTTGAATTTTGATCGTGCCGGAGGGATCCGCGACGAAGGTGCCGCGCAGAGCCAGGCCGTCTTCTTCGATCATCACGTCGAAGCCGCGGGTGAGCACGCCTGCCGGGTCGCCGAGCATCGGGAAATTGATTTTGCCGATGGTGTCGCTCGTATCGTGCCAGGCTTTGTGCGTGAAGTGGGTGTCCGTCGATACGGAGTAGACTTCCACGCCTGCGTCCTGCAGCTCTTTGTAGTAGTCAGCCAGATCTCCCAGTTCGGTGGGGCATACAAAGGTGAAATCGGCCGGGTAAAAGAAAAAGACCGACCATTTGCCGATTACGTCGGTATCGGTGATGGTTTTGAAATCGCCGTTGTGGTATGCTTCCACTTTGAAATTGGGAATGCGCTGGTTGATTTTAGACATGCTATTGCTCCTCTTATGCAGTGATCCTGAGGCTGTTGAAAAACAGCCGCAGGGCAGGCTGATCGACCGCAAGTAGCGGCGCACCCATGGGTTTGCGAGCAATCTGCGAAGCAGATTGCGGCGTGCGCCGCTACTTGCGGCTTTTTCGTCAGCCTGTCCTCTGTGGATCTGAAGAGAACATAGCCGATTTGGTCTAATAGATCAAATAAATAGGATAAATGGCGACATAGTCGAAATCAATAGGGGCGAAATCAAGCGCCGGCGTCCACGTCGAGCAACTGCCGGCCCTTTTTTTCACGCAGATTTGCCGGAATTTCTTTCAGCACGATATCGCGGATGGCGTCGAAGACCCGCTTTTTGTAGAAATCCCGGTGGTGTACCAGACTGATTTCCCGGGAGGGCTGCGGATCCCGAAACGTCGCGACGCGTTTATTTTTTTTCGAGCCGCTCTTGCCCGTCGCGCCGCTCACGGCCAGCTGCGGCAAAAGCGTCATGCCCGCTCCACGATCCACCATCTTCATCAGGGTTTCGAGGCTCCCGCATTCGATGCGGCTCGTGTTGCGATTGCCGCAGACCCGCAGCGATTGATCTCGAAAACAGTGATCTTCGCCCAAAAGAATCATCTCGTAGCCGCCGGGCCGTTCGCTGTGGGGATCGAGGTCGGTCTGCGGGCCGTCGTAGTCTTTGGGAAAATAGGCCACGAAGGATTCATAATATAGAGGAATCTCGACGATGTCTTTGTAACCCAGCGGCGTGGCGAGAATCCCCAGTTCGATTTCGCTGGCCCGCATCTTTTCGATGATCTGCGTGGTCGGCAGCTCGAATATGCGAAAGCGCAGGCGTTCGTATTTCTTGCCGAGCGTTGCGTACAGCGCGGGCATGAGTACCGGCGCTACGGTCGGAATGATTCCCAGGGTGATCTCACCCGAAGGTTCGTCTTCTTCCTCGCGAAACAGCTCTTCGATTTTTTCCGCTTCGCGCAGTACGCTCCGGGCCTGGTCGATTACGCGGCGTCCGTAGTGGGTCGCCGTCACCGGGTTTTTGCGCCGGTCGAAGATTTCGGCGCCGATCTCCTGCTCGATTTTCTGAATCTGCAGGCTGAGGGTCGGCTGAGTGACCAGACAGTGTTTGGCTGCCGGCGCGAATCCGCCGTAGCGATCGACGGCGACGATGTACCGCAGCTGGGTGAGGGTCATAATATTATAATATAGTGATCGGCGCCGGCCTCGACGATTTCTGATTTACGGATCCGCAGCGGCGAGGCCCGCTGTTCGCATCATGACGAACCTCGCGAACCTGCTATTCTCCGGCCCGACCTGGATCGTGCTGGGACTGGCGTTGATCGGTCTGGAGCTGGTCGTGCCGGGGGCGGTGATCATCTTCTTCGGCGTCGGCGCGATTCTGACGGGCGTCTTGACCATGGCGGAAGTGCTGCCGGGTCTGCAGGCGCAGCTTTTGACCTGGGTGCTGTCTTCGCTCGTGCTGGTGCTGCTCTTTCGCCGTAAAATCGCGCAGTGGTTTCCGGCGTTCGAACGTTACGACCCGCGCCCCGAAGATCAGGAGATTCTCGGCCGCCACGTCGAGGTTATTGAAGACATTCTGCCGGATAGTAAAGGCGGGCTCGTGCGGCTTCAGGGCGCGAACTGGCAGGCGGCCACGGCCCAAACTCCGATCTATTCCGGTTCGGAGGCAAAAATCGTCGGTCGCAAAAATTTGTTATTGATCGTGGAGCCGGTAAGTGCAGGATCAGAGCCCGACGTCGGAACGGGCGGGTCGCCGGACGCTTTCGGATCTTCGTCCGCGTCGGACGCGCCGCGATCGTCGTCCGATGCAGACACCGGCCCGTACGCTTGAAGGGCGTACCGCGGGCTGCTAATCGTACGTCTTTTTTAACTTAAACGAAACAATCGTCCTCAGGGAAAACTCATGTTTGTATTTGGCTCAGCCGTATTTCTGTTGCTCTTAATCTTTTTCGTAACCCGCACCTTCGTGGTCGTGCCCAATCAGGCGGCCTATATTAAAGAACGCCTCGGAAAATACAGCGGCACCATGGAAGCGGGATTCCATTTCCTGATTCCCTTTATCGATCGCGTGGCCTATCGTACCTGGCTCAAAGAAGAGGTGATCGACGTTCCGCCTCAGGGTTGTATCACCAAAGATAACGTCCAGGTGGAAGTCGACGGCATTCTCTATTTGCGGGTGCTGGACCCGAAGCTCGCCAGCTACGGCATCGACGACTATCACTTCGCTTCGATTCAGCTGGCCCAGACCAGTATGCGTTCGCAGATCGGCAAACTCGATCTGGATATGACCTTTAAGGAACGCGAAAGAATCAATGACGCGGTGGTCGCGAGCGTCGACGTGGCGAGCGATCCCTGGGGCATTAAAGTGCTCCGCTACGAAATTAAGAATATCCTGCCGCCCAATTCGGTGCTGGACGCCATGGAACAGCAGATGAAGGCCGAACGCAATAAACGCGCCGAAATCCTGCATTCCGAAGGGGAGCGGGCTTCGCTGATCAATCGTTCGGAAGGCGAAAAACGCGAGGCGATCAATATCTCCGAAGGCGAGAAGATGAAGCGCATCAACGAAGCCGAAGGTAACGCGAAGCAGATCGAGCTGATCGCGGACGCCACCGCGGAAGCGCTGAAAGTCGTCGCGGACGCGGTCAACGGGCAGGGCGGCCGGGACGCCGTCCATCTCAGAATCGCTCAGCAATATATCAAACAATTCGGCGACGTCGTGGCGAAATCGCAAACCCAGGTGGTTCCGCTGAGTCTGGCGAATATCAAAGGCGTATTCGAAGGCGTGGCGAAAGTCACGGATACGATGAGCGGCGGCGGCAATCCCGGCTCCTGAGTTTCGAATCGCGAAGCATAAAATCCACTCACAGGCGTTATAACAACAATGGAAGAAATTGGAATTCTAATCTACGTACTCTTTTTCATTTTCGTGGCCTATAAATTCATCCGGGCCATTCGAATCGTGCCGGCTCAGGAAGAGTATATCGTCGAGCGGCTGGGCAAATATCACAAGACTCTGGGCGCCGGCTTTCACGCGCTGATTCCGTTTTTCGATCGGGTGGCCTATATCGTTACGCTGAAAGAGGAGTCGATCGATGTCCCCGCGCAGCTGTGTATCACAAAAGATAACGTGCAGGTCAAAGTCGACGGCATCGTTTATATGAAAGTCATGGAGTCGTACAAGGCGGTTTACAACGTCAGCGATTATCAATACGCCGTGATTCAGCTGGCCCAGACGACCATGCGCGCGGCCTTCGGCGACCTGGATCTCGACAAAACCTTCGAAGAACGCGGCGCTCTGAATCAGCGCATCGTGCAGGTGGTCGACGAAGCGGCCGCTTTCTGGGGCGTCGACATCAAACGCTACGAAATTCAGAATATCACGCCGTCGAAAGAAATCCTGCTTTCAATGGAACAGCAGATGACCGCCGAACGCGAAAAGCGGGCGACCATCGCCAACTCGGAAGGCGAGATGACTTCGGTGATTAACCGTTCGGAAGGTTTGAAGCAGGAGTTGATCAACAAGTCGGAAGGATTTAAGACCCGGGTGATCAACGAAGCCACCGGCGAGGCCAGCGAGATTCGCGCGCTGGCCACGGCGACTGCGGCCGGAATCAGCAAGATCGCCGGGTCTCTCAGTCAGCCCGGCGGTATGGAAGCCATGCAGCTTTCGCTGTCCGAGGAATTTCTCAGTAAGCTGAAAGGACTCGCGAACGCCGATAATGAAGTGATCTTACCGCTGGATCTCAGCAATCTCGAAGACGTGCTGGCCGGTATTCAAAACCAGATCGCGCCAAAAAAGAGCTGAGCCCGTCGGGAACGCCCGCGTCTGAATCCGGCGCGGCGGTTCGTTCTGCTGCCGGTGCGTCGCGGTCTGCGACGCGGCGGGGGTCCTCCGGGACGGGCGCCGCTGCCGGACAAAAACAGAACGCCCTGACGGTGTTGAAAGCGGCGCTCCAGGCGAAACGCTTCGACTATGTTCTAAAACAATGCGAAGCGCTCTTGCGCAAACATCCCCGGAACGCAAGTTTGTTAAGCCTGGCCGGTTCCGCGGCTTATGGGCTCAAGCGCTACGCCGAGGCTCGCGATTATCTCGAACAGGCGCTTGCGCTGCGTCCCGAATCGAAAGCGCTACGCGCGGCGCTCGAGCGGGTGCGCCGCAAGCTCTGATCGTGACCCGGATTCAAAGCTGAGTACGCGGATCGACTCCGACGCCCGGTATCGCGCACAAGAACAGGTCGAGGCAATTGCCGGGTTGGGTGGAGCATCCCGTGGCTTCAGGACAGCAACTCGAGTAGAATCCCGCGGCGCAAACCAGCCCCAGCTCCTGATTGAAGCGCCGCAGCTCGGCCCGGTCGAATTGAGCGCCGGTGCACGTCCGCTTTTCCCATTCTTTGCCATGCTCTCCGAAGCTGCACGGAAAGGCGTCGGGATTCGTATTACAGCCCCATAGCAGAGGCAGAGCAAGGATCAGCATACAGGAAACGCGGCGCAGAGTAAGCATTCGCTATTTTTCGATCGGCGCTGTATGGATGTCAAGGCTTCGTCGGAGCGTTCGTGTCGATTCAGATGCAGGTGCCCGACCGAATCCGAATCCGCGTGAAAAATAATCCGTGCTTTCTGCGTGGAAAAGATTGACGAATGCGGAATAATCATTCATTTTTCCGAAATGAGTAAATCCTATTCTCCTCCCGTGGTTCTGCCGGCCGCCGGACTCAGCCGCGACGAAGTTTTCGGTCGTATGGAAGCCGTTCGCGACAAGGACACCCGCTGGCGCGACGGGCGAACCTTCAGCCTGGTATTCTACGCCGGGGAGGAGATGCTCTCGATATTGAAAGAAGCCTATACGATGTTCTTTTCGGAGAACGGGCTGAACCCCGGGGCCTTTCCCAGTCTGAAAAAATTCGAAAGCGAAGTGCTGTCGATGACCGCCGGCCTGCTGGGCGGCGACGCGCAGACCGCGGGCAATATGACCTCCGGCGGCACCGAGAGCATATTGATGGCCGTTAAAACCGCGCGCCAGAAATTTCGCGCCGAACGCCCGGAGATTACCGAGCCGGAAATTCTCGTGCCGGTTTCGGCGCATCCCGCTTTCGATAAGGCCGGGCACTATTTCGATGTAAAGATCCGGCATATCCCGGTCGGCTCCGATTTTCGCGCGGACGTCGCGGCGACCCGCGATGCGATCACCGATCGCACGATTATGCTGGTGGGTTCCGCTCCGCAATATCCGCAGGGGGTCGTCGATCCGATCAGCGAACTGGCGGAGCTCGCTTCTTCGCGCGGCATACTCATGCATGTCGATTCCTGCGTGGGCGGGATGATGCTGCCCTTCGTTCGCAAACTCGGTTATCCCCTGCCGGATTTCGATTTCGGCGTGCCCGGCGTCACGTCGATGTCGGTAGATCTTCACAAGTACGGCTACGCCGCGAAAGGCGCTTCGTGCGTTTTGTATCGCGATAAGGACCTGCGCCGGCACCAGTACTTCGTCTATACGGAATGGCCCGGCGGCATCTACGCGAGCCCGACCGTGGCCGGCACCCGGCCCGGCGGCGCGATCGCGGCGGCCTGGGCGATCATGAACTATCTCGGCGAAGAAGGTTATCTCGGCATTACCCGCACGGTGATGGATACGGTGCAGAGCATCGCCGACGGGGTGCGCGAAATGGACGGCGTCAAAATTCTGGGTGAACCGCATATGAGCGTGATGTGTCTGGCGGCGGACGATCCTTCGCTCGACATCTACGAAATCGGAGACGAGATGAGCGTGCGCGGCTGGCACATGGATCGCCAGCAGTATCCGGCCAGTTTGCATTTGACCGTAAACTGGGCGCATTCGCAAAGCCTCGACCAATTCCTGAGCGATTTGCGCGACGCGATCGCGAAGGCCCGGCGTTTCAGTTTGAGCAAACTAAACGCGCAGGTCGGCGCGCTTGCGGGCAGCGCGCTGGGCGTCCTGCCCGAAGGCATGGCGAGCGGTATCACGCGCATGTTTTCGAAAATGGGCGGCAGCGGATTGCCCAAACGCTCGGCGGCGATGTACGGCATGATGGGCAAGCTGCCCAACCGCGGCGACTTGCAGGACGTGGTCAAAGACCTGTTGGATAAATTTACCGACGCCGCTAAAAAATAGAGAATAAAACGAATCCGCGAAAGGCGTTCCCGAAAATAAAAACAAAAAACAGCGGCGATCCGCGCCGTCGCTGATTTTCCTGTCGGCAGCATGAGCGTCCGTGAACTCTATCCGCCGATCGAACCCTATAACAGTTTTTCCTTACCGGTGTCGGCGCTGCATACACTCTACGTCGAGGAGTGCGGCAACCCGGACGGCAAGCCCGTGGTCTTTCTGCACGGCGGACCCGGCGGCGGTTGCACGCCGAATTACCGTCGGTTCTTTGATCCGAAAAAGTGGCGCATCATTCTCTTCGATCAGCGCGGTTGCGGGCGCAGTACGCCCTTCGCGGAGCTGCGCGAAAACACCACCTGGGATCTCGTGGCGGATATCGAAAAAATTCGCACGCAGCTCGGCATCGATCGGTGGGCGGTTTTCGGCGGCAGCTGGGGCAGCACTCTCGCTCTGGCCTACGCCGAAACCCATCCCGACCGGGCGACGGCGCTGATATTACGCGGGATCTTCATGCTCCGACGTCGTGAAATCGAATGGTTTTATCAGGACGGCGCGAGCCGCATCTATCCCGACGCCTGGCGCCACTATCTGGCCGCCATTCCGCCTGCAGAACACGGCGATCTTATCGCGGCCTATCATAAGCGGCTGACTTCGGAAGATTCGGAAACACGACTGGCGGCGGCCCGGGCCTGGAGCGTCTGGGAGGGCAGTACGAGCAAGCTCTATCCCGACGCGGATTTCGCCGCCGGTTTCGGCAACGCGAATTTCGCCCTGGCTTTTGCGCGCATCGAGTGTCATTATTTCGTGAACGGCGGTTTCATGGAAACGGACGATCAGCTGATTCGAAACGTGGAGCGCGTTCGATCTATTCCGACCGTGATCGTGCACGGCCGTTACGATGTCGTTTGCCCCCTGGGCAACGCGTACGATCTCTGCGCCAACTGGCCCGAAGCCGAGCTGCAGATCATTCCCGACGCAGGCCACTCGGCCATGGAACCCGGAACCCGCACCGCCCTGCTCAACGCCACGGACCGTTTCGCGACGTGAATCAGATTGTGTGAGGAATCTCATGCCGGCCGATTTGTGATTGCCTTCGCGCTCGCCCTGGTTTAGAGATTTAGCGGGGGCGGGCAGGCTTGCATTCGATTGGCCTGCCCTGCGGGTGTTTTTCGACAACCGCCGGGGAGTCCGCGCAGTCTTGGGACAGGAGATCGAGCACAAAACATTCGAAGCGCGGGATTTCGCTCGCTTTCAGGAACGCCTGGAGTCCGAGACCCGCGAGCTGGAGGCCTGGGAGCGGGCCGGGCGCTTCGCGGACGGTCATCCCGTCGGCGGTCTGGAGCTCGAAGCCTGGCTGGTATGCGACGACGCTGAATTGCGGCCGAAGCCGTGCTACGATCGATTTCGCGCGGGACTGGCCCCGGAGGAGCAGGACTGGATTTCGCCGGAGCTCGCGTTGTTCAATGTGGAGTTTAATTGCGAACCGGCGCGACTCAGCGGTCGTGCGCTGAGCGACTTCGCCGCCAGATTGGAAACTCAGTGGTCGCGGGCCCGCGCGGTCGCGCGCGACGCCGGCGCCCGGCTGCTGCGCATCGGAATTTTGCCGGAGTTACGGGAAGCGGATTTGTGCCTGGCGAATATCTCGAAGTCGGCGCGCTACGCCGCTTTGAACGAGCAGATCCTGCGCGCGCGGGACGGTCAGCCGCTGCATTTGAATATCGTGGGCCGCGAACGGCTCGAGGTCTTTCACGCCGACGTCATGCTGGAAGCGGCCGCCACTTCATTTCAAATTCATATGCAGGTTCCGGCTTCCCTGGGCGTGCGGCTGTACAACGCCTCGCAGGTCGCCTCCGCTCCGCTGATCGCGGTATCCGGGAATTCGCCCTATTTATTCGGCCGCGATCTGTGGGAAGAAACGCGCATTCCGGTTTTCGAAGAAGCCGTCGAGGCGGGCGGTTTCGCCGGAGCGGCCTCCGGTCCGCTGCATCGCGTGAGTTTCGGCAGCGGCTTCGCGCGCGATTCGCTCTTAGAAGTATTTCAGGAGAACTTAGAGCATTTTCCGGTGCTCTTGCCCGTCGCTCTGGAAAACGAATCCGGCCGCCTCGATCACCTGCGCTTTCACAACGGCACGATCTGGCGCTGGAACCGCCCGCTGATCGGCTTCGATTCCGCGGGCCGCCCGCATCTGCGCATTGAACAGCGCGTGTTGCCCGCCGGGCCGACCATCTCCGACGAAGTCGCGAATATGGCGTTTTTCTTCGGACTCGCCTGGGATTTGATGGCCGACGCGCCGGCCTGCTCGGAGCGTCTTGAATTCGCCTGCGCCCGCGATAATTTTTATAACGCGGCCCGGCACGGACTGCACGCGCATCTGCGCTGGTACGATAACGAGCGCATCGCCGCTTCGCGCTTGATTACGAAATATTTGCTTCCGCGCGCGGCCCGCGGTCTGGAGTCGCTCGGGATCGACGCCGACGACGCCGGATTTTATTTGAATATTATCGAAGCGCGAACGGCCGGCGGCCAGACCGGAGCCTGCTGGCAGCGCAGCTTCGTCGCGAAATACGGCGCGGATATGCGCGGCCTGACCGCCGCCTATTTGAAACGGCAGGACGCGGGGGAACCCGTGCACACCTGGGATCTATGACACAGCTTACAATTCTCGACCAATTTCCGCCGGAGGCGCTGGAATGCGCGGCGACCGATCTGCATCGACATTTCAGCGGTCCGACCCTGATCCATCTGCCCGGCGAGCGCCCCGAGCCGCTCTTCGTTTCGGTGCTTTTGCACGGTAACGAAACCACGGGCTGGGAGGCCATGCGCGCGCTGTTGCGAAAATTTCGCGATCGTCCGCCGCCCCGGGCGCTGAGTCTCTTTCTCGGGAATATCGAAGCGGCGCGCCGGGGCGCGCGTCGTCTGGACGAGCAACTCGATTTCAATCGCGTCTGGCCGCTGGCCGACAGCGCGGCCCGGCCGAACGAACTCGCGGAGCCGCCGCAATCGGAAAGCGCGGCGCAGGACACCGCGAAGATTATGGCCCAGGTCGTCGCAGAAATGCGGGCGCGCGCCTGCTTTGCGAGCATCGATATTCACAACACCACCGGCAGCAATCCTCATTACGGGTGTGTGAATAAACTCGATGGAGCTTTTTTGAATCTCGCGCGACTCTTCAGTCGAACCGTAATCTATTTTTTGCGCCCGCTCGGAGTTCAGTCGGCGGCCTTCGCGGAGTTCTGTCCTGCGGTCACGATTGAATGCGGTAAAGCGGAAGGCCAGACGGGGATCCGGCACGCCATGGATTTCGTCGAAACGGTATTGCATTTGAAAGAACTCGCGCCACAAAGACCGCCGGCGCGGGAATACGATCTCTATCATACGGTCGCGGTGGTGAAAGTGCCGGAGTCGATGAGTTTCCGCTTTCAATCGCCGGCCGCGACGGAAGCGCCCGGGGCCATGCAGTCGGATTTGATTTTCGACGGGGATCTGGACCGCTGGAATTTTCGCGAGCTCGGGAACGGAACGGTTTTCGGGAACGCGCAGGGGAGCGCACGCCTGGCCGCCTGGGACGAAACGGGGCGCGAAGTGGGAGCTGAGTTTTTTGAATATCGCGATGCGCTTGAATCGCACAATACGGGCGAACGCGAGATCCGTCTGAAAAAAGCGGTCATGCCTTCGATGCTTACGGTGGATCCGGAAATCGTGCGTCAGGACTGCCTGGGCTATTTTATGGAACGCCTGGAACATCCAGCGGAAGCCGCGCCGGAACAGTCGCAGAGCGCGGATCCCGACGATAGCCGCTTGCCGGCCGCCGCTCAATCGCCGCACGCCGGGTAAATTTTATCCAATACCCGCGGCCGGCCGGCAGTCTATACTGGATCCTGTAAGATTATCGTAGCAGGAGCGTATATGTCATCACCGCAACCATCCCCGGAAATCGGGGTCATTCCGTATCTGAGCGTTCGTGACGCCGGGCGCGCCATCGAGTTTTATACCCGGGCCTTTGAGGTGACCGAAGTCTATCGACTGAGCGAGACGGGCGGGCGCGTGGCGCACGCCGAACTGGAAGTGGCCGGGGGCCGATTCATGCTCGCCGAAGAATATCCGGAGTACGGCAGCGTCGGCCCGCAGAGTCTCGGCGACACCACGGTCAGTCTGACGCTCTATGTCGCCGAAGTGGAGGGGGCCGTCGAGCGAGCGCAGGCCGCGGGCGCGCGGGTGGATCGCCCGGCGGCGGATCAGTTTCACGGCCATCGCACAGCCTGGCTGACGGATCCCTTCGGACATAAGTGGGCCCTGCAACAGCGCATAGAAGTTGTGGAGCCGGCGGAAATGCAGCGACGCTTTCGCGCGATGATGAGCGAAGCCGGCGAAAGCTGAGCACAGTCCAGCGGCGAAGATATGCCGGAAACTATTCGAAGCGATTCACGGCCGCGCGCAGCCGCTCCGACGTCGCGTCGCTTAGAATCGTTCCGTGGCAGGGAACGATGCGCCGAATCGGCCAGGCGAAGATATCTTCGCAGCTCGCCGCGGCGGCGGCAGGGTCTTTCGTGATCATTCTCCATACGCGGCTCTGGCGCAGGCCGTTCGCGATGTCCATGATCGTAAACAGAAGCCACTGTCGCAAACCGCGGGGCGGTCCCCAGTTAAAGACCAGATCCGCCAGAATGAGCGTGCCGCTGATTCGATGAAAGAAAACGGATTCGTTCATATCCGGCGCACCGGCGATCATCTTCCGTTCGATTTCTGCGGGCCAGCCGTCGCCTTCGTCTTCCGAAAGCTTCGTCGCGTCTTTCGGCAGATCCTTTCGTTTGTTTTCGAGCCCGGGAGAAATCCACAGACGCGCGTTCGGCCAGCGTTCGAGCGCCGGCAGCACGTACAGATGATGAAAATGATTCGGCGCGACGATGTGAAGCACCGGACCGAGCGCGTCGATCCTGTCGGCCATTGCGTCGTCGACGGGTACGGGGGAGTGCAGCCAGAGCCCGCCGTCTTGCAGGCGAATCAGCGTCATGCGCGTGGGGAAATAAACGCCGCCGGGCATATGCTGCGCATGTTCGAGACAGTAGATCCCGTCGGCATCGCCTTCGCCGCTCAGAGTTTCCAGTTCACCGATCGCCATGGACCATTTAAGAATTTGGCCGCGCTTTCGGCAAATTGAATCCGGACTTGACGCGCAGCGGGCTGAGCGTTCAGCATTCGCATCAAATGCGCGCGGTGTTTCAGACGGATTTTTCGGCGGCCCGGGGTAACGCTCTGCAGGCCTGTTTCGCGTCGATCTTCGATCTGGAATTAGCGGAGGTTCCGAATTTTCTGGAAGTGGCGAGTCAAAGCGGCGTCGAGTATCCGTATGTGATCGATGACTGGCTCGCGCCCCGCGGTCTTGCCTTTGCGAAAATCGGGCTCAGCCCGAATGGCCGCCTGGAGTTCCCGGCGGGACCCGGCTTGTGCGTACTGGCCGGCCCCAGTCCCCGCGGCGATTTCAAACACGCCGTCGTCGCGCGGGTGGTCGCAGATTTAGTGGCAGGCGAAGTTCCAGTAATGGCCCCGGCGGCGGCCGCGAAGGCTGGCGCTTCGCTCGGAGTCCGTTTCGAAATGCTACACGATCCGCATCCCGACGGCGGCGGACTCGCCGGCCCGGCGGTCTGGGCGGGATTTTTCGTACTGCGCGCGGGCGGATAGATCCCGTCCCGGCGCGGTTCTATATCATCGACCGGCGAAACCTATTGGTTGCCGTAGATATAGTTCAGGCGCATGTAGACGCCGGGATTGTTGGCGATGTATTCCATCAATGCCGTGCGTTCCAGGCGATAGGCTTCGACGTCGGTCGCTGCTTTGAACTGAATCGTGCTGGGCGCGTCTTTCTGGACCTGATAGATTTCGCCGCAGAAATCGCCGCGGCTCAGGTGCTCCACTACCTGACCGTCGCGCATCGCTTCTACCATTCCGCTTTTAATAATAAACGCGTATTCGTAGTGCTGTCCCTGGCTGACCAGATCCGATCCGCTCGGGAAATCCGTGATTTCCATCAGCAGTTCGAGCTGAGTTTTCTGGGCCGACGTGCCGTCCTTGAAAAAACGCGAAACCGTGAGTACGTCCCAGGTGCCGGTCTTACGCACGTCATGCAGCATCGACAGGTTCTTTTGCAGATCGCTGCCCTTGATGAAATTCAAGAATCGTGATTTGCCGATGGTCAGGGCGACCACGTCGGTTTCGGCCACCACGTCCGCGCTGCGGGGCAGATTGTTGATCAATGAAGCTTCGCCGAAATACTCATAGTTGCCGAAACGCTTCTTCTTGGCTTCTTCGGAAACTTCGCCCTGTTCCATACCTTCGACTTTAACGTTGCCCGACATGATGATGAAGAAGCGATCGCCGGGGGTGTTTTTCTCGATGATCTTTTCCCCGCGCTTGAAGTTTTCGGTTTCGACGATTTCAATGAATTCTTTGGCCTTGGAAACCGGAAAGCCGCGGAAGATATCGACGTTGGATAACGCGTCGAGCAATCGATAGACCTCTTCCATTTTCGGCGGCGTAACTTCCGGATACACCGTATTCTCGATACCGAAACGACACAGCGTCAGGTGCGTGTCTTCGGGCATATTGTTTTTGGCGATATGATAGACGTGAATCTTTTTTTGAATTTCTTCGGGCAGCGAATTCAAATAGTCGACCCGGGTATGCAGCGGCGGCGGGCCCGCTTCGTGATAGATGATCTGGTTGTGCCAGGGAAAATCCAGCATGTCCCGGTAGCGTGTCTCGGTGAGTACGCCCAGATCGAGCAATTCTTTGAATCGATCCGGATCGTTGAGGTGATCCGAGGAATAGATGAAGCTCTGGTCTTCGAAAGTGAATTCGAAGCTCAGACTGGGAATCGAGTGCAGCGCATAGCTGAAACGAAATTCGGCGCCGTTAATATAGTAGGAGCGGCCGATCATCACCGGCACGAAATCGAAGAGCGAAAACAGCTCTTTCGCGGGAATATTCGTGAGGGCGGTGTACTTGCGGATGAAGGAGTGGATCACCGTCTCCGTGGTATAGATCGTGATCTTGCCTTCTTCGAGAATTTTCTGGAAGGTGCCGGCGTCGTGGTCGGCGTGGCAGTGCGTTAAAAGAATACTATTGATATTCTTCGGGTTGACGTTTGACTGGCGCAACCACTCGGTCGAATTCACCGGCGGGTCGATCATGATCCCCTGGTGATTGACCCACAGGATGAAACCGCTCGTGTTTTCTTCCGGGTCGAAACCGTGACTCGGCCCCAGACAGGTGATGCCCAGTACCGGCGGTTCGTACGGCTCGGGCAGGGCGGCGCCCACGTCGTAGATGATGTTGAAGTCGACTTCCGCGGGCAGACTCGTATCGCGATCCCAGCCCCGGTCGATCAGTTTGAAATCGTCGTCGCGACGCTGGATCTCAACGTCGTTTATAAAGACTTTGCCGTCCTTGTTAAAGACGACGAACTGGAGGTGGTCCTCCATGGTGCGTCCGCCGCGAAAGTACTCGATCTCGGCGGCCATATCAGGGTAGCCGAAGGCTTTTTCGCCGTCGACGTACTCGGATTTGAGGTCCACTACTTCGGGGCCGAAGAGGCTCTCCTGAAGAACTTTGCGAAAGCGGGTTCGCTGCTCGCGTGTGCACACGATGTAGGTCTTCTTTTTGCGAAAGAAGAAGTTGTAGTAAATGGGAAACTCGACTTCGGCGACCGTGATGCCTTTGCGGATATGAAAGAATTCGTGCGGCAGAATAAAGATCTGCGGGGTGCCCCGGGGCAGACTCATGGTGTCTTTGATCGTCTCCGGCGGCGAACCCACCTGCATGTACCCCACGGAGGTCTCTATGAGATAACCTCCCCTCGGCAGCCGGGTATAGGGTTGGGTAATTTCTATGGTTTGTGCTGTGGTCATGATCAGAGAGGGTGTGCGGGACGGTCGAGAAGCGGGTCGATATTTCGGAGACTCCTACGACGAATTATCGTCGAGCCTGTGGTCACAATCAAATAAAATCCACCGAAAAATCCACAGGGAAATCCGTCGGATTTAGAGCCGCGCGCTTCGCGGAACTACGCGGGGGGCCGGGTGCGATCAGCCCCCGAGAAATCTGGCGACCGCCCACCCCAGGGGGGTGCCGACGGCGTAGCCCACCAGGCCGGTTGTCAAACCCGAGATTAACAGGTGCCGGTTTTTCAGAGAGTCGCAGATGGCCGGCACGAAAGGGGGACCGTAGATCGCGGCGGTGGAAGTTACGACCAGGGTGTCGGCGTCCACGCGGAAGAGCCAGCCGAAGAACATGTGCAGCACGATCGCGCCCAGCATAACGAAACCGCAGTAGAGCAGAAACTGCGTGCCGGTCGTAAACAGGCTCGCCGGATCGACCAGACTGCCCATCGCGACGCAGAAGATCAGGATCAGATATTCTCCGGTTTCATAGGTCCCGCGCAGAGCCCGCACGCTGCCGTTGAGCGACGCCAGGATCGCGAAGCCGGTCAGACCCAGCATCACCAGCGGTACAAACGATCCCTTAGCGCCGGTCAGTTTGCCGAAGCCGATCGCGACGCCCGCGCTCAGCACTACGATCAGAGCGGACAGCGCGAAACCTTTGAGGATCGGCGGGAGGTCGGCGCGGCTCAGGCTCTCCACGTCATGGCTGTCCAAAACGTGGTCTTCGGTACCGCCGTCCGGATGTTCGAAGGGCCGCAAAAATAAAAGCACGAAGCGCCGCGCCACGGATAACAAAAAGAGCAGATAGATGCCGCCCAAAAGCACGTCCGAGGTCTGCATCAGCAAATAGGTGTCGTTCGGAACGTCGAGCATATTGCCGATGGCCGCCATATTGGGTGTGCCGCCGGTGTAGACTCCGATCAACATGCCGGAAAGCTTCGGCGCGTCTTCGACTGTATGACCGAGTACGTAAAAGCCGACGATCGACATGATCAGGACGCTGACCAGGGCCAGCGCGAAAGACACGACCGCGCCGCGGGCGAAACGCAGCCAGGACATGAAGTCCATCGAAAATAGCAGCAGTGGAATCGCCAGAGGCACGACCGCCTCCGAAAGCGACTCGGAGAGCTTCGTTTCCAGCGGAAAGCCTGGAGCGAGCGCGAAGAGCACGCCCCCCACATAACACAGTACGACCGCCCCGATGACGTTAAAGATCTTAAAGCGGCCGGCCAGAAAGATCGCCAGCAGCGGAAACCCCAGCAGGAAGATTATCTGGGCGGCGGCGTACATGCACGATTTTTGGAACGGCCCCCTTTCGCTTACAAGAAATTTTTTTCGCGGTACGGCTTTCGCGCGCGGCGAAACCCGCCTCCCGTCGCTGAGGGAAAGCTCAGATTTTCTCGAGTTGACGCTTGATTTTTTCAAGCAACTGAGCCGGGCGAACCGGTTTTGCCAGGTAGTCGTGGGCGCCGTTCAAAATCGCCTCGGCGACGGTCTCCCGCGACTTCTTATTCGTCAGCATAATAAAGCGCGTGTTGTGACCCATTTCCGGCAGGACCGATTTCAGCCGTTTCAACCCGGCCAGACCGTCCTGACCGGGCATGACCACGTCCATTAATACAATCGCCGGGCGGATTTGTAAGAAAAGCGGCCATGCGTCGTCCATGCTCAGAGCTGTATGCGGGATATAACCGCTGGCATGGAGCGTTCGCCTTACGTACTCCAGGACCATTTCATCGTCGTCGATTACCAATATTTTTACGGAACTCATGTCGCTTGTTTTCTTACGAGCTTGTTCAGCAACCGGATCGCGGTCGCCAGGTCTTCGCGTTCTGTTTCGGTCGGGACGCGATTCTCGTCAGTCAATTTTTCGGCGGTTGATTCGATCTTTGACGCCGGCGCTTCGAGTTCAGGCACTCCAAACATGGCCGCGGTTCCGGCGATCCTATGGGCTTCCGTTTTGAGATTTTCAAGCGCATCCGGTCGGCCGCCGGCGATCGCTTCACTCGCGTCTTCGATCGCCCGAATTCTGGTCGTCAGCCCCGAAAGATACTCGGTCCGGAGCTCAGAGTCCACAATATGATTCGCGTCGATTGTTCCACCGCTGCTCCATTCTACGCTCGTGTCCCCTGTTTCGATTGACGAGAGCAGGTTCAGGATCGCGTCGATGCGATCGGCGATCTTCGCCGGATCGAAAGGTTTTTGGAATACCTCGGTAAAACCCATGGCGAAGAAACGATTGCGGGTCGCCGCGTCCAGGTCGGCGCTCATCAGAGCCACGGGAATATGACCGCGGCCCGGCGCGGCGCGAAAAAAGCGAAACAGATCTTCGCCGCTGATATCGGGTAAATTGCGGTCAGTCAGAAAGAATTCAAAGTCCGCCGACTCACGATTTTTTTGAAAGATCGCAAGCGCGGCCTGGCCGGAGTTCACCAGGTGTACTGACATCTCTGCGTTTTGCAGGGCGCGTTTCAAGAGCACGCTCATATCCGGATCGTCATCGGCGATTAGTATTCTTCGCCGGCCCGGATCCTGCGCGCTGTCGCTCGTTTTGGGATTTTGCTGATTCAACGCATGGGTCCTTGCCTGCGTTCGTAGCGACGGCAATGTGCGGGAAAGCGGACTCCGGATTCGTGCGGGCGTCAAGCGAAGCATTCCGCGCGAAAGCGCCGATCATGAAAAGACTTGACCGACTCCGGGCTTCGCACCTGGTTAGCTCTCATGACCGCAGCCAATTCGCAACGTTTTCAGGGAAAAGTCGTCATCGTAACCGGCGCTTCGAAAGGAGTGGGCCTGATGGCCGCGCGAAGATTCGCCGCGGAAGGCGCGAGCGTCGTGCTATCCGCGCGTAGTCCCGGTCCGTTGAAAGCGGCCCAGCAGTCCCTGGAACGGCCGAAAGACGCCCTGGTCGTGAAGGCGGATATGGCCAATCTGAAGGACGCCGAACGCCTGATCAAAGAGACGATCAAGAAATTCGGCCGCATCGACGTGCTGGTCAACAACGCCGGCTACAATTCGCGCGGCGACCTCGAAGAGGTGCCGCTTTCGGACGTGCTGCATATCCTCGACGTCAATTTACGCGCGCCCATCGCCATGGCGAAGCTGGCCCTCCCGCATTTGCAGAAGACCGGCGGCGCGATCGTGAACGTCGCGTCGATCGCCGGCTGCGTGCCGGTGCCGGAAGAGGCCACTTATTCCGCGACGAAAGCGGCTCTGCGCTGGTTCAGCATGGCGCTGCATGAAGAGGTGGCGTCCCAGGGCGTGCGGGTCTCGGTGGTATCGCCGGGTCCGATCGATACGGACTTCGTGATGCAGAGCATCGACGAGGTTCCCGATCTGGTTTTTTCGCAACCGATCTGCACGCCCGAAGAAGTCGCCGAACTGATCGTGGAGCGTTCGGTGGACGGTGCGCGCGAATCGAAGATCCGCCCCTCTTCCGGAAGACTCGCGACTTTTGCCTATCTCTTCCCCGCGGTGCGGCGCACGCTCTTGCCCGCTTTGAAAAAGAAAGGCGCCCGGGTCAAAGCTCGTTTGAAAAAAGAGCGCGGCCTGTAATCCGGGACACGGCGCATGTCTGCCGCGAAAAGCGAAAAAGAATTCGACGTGATTTTATACGGCGCGACCGGTTTTACCGGCCGCCAGACCGCGGAATATTTTTATAAACACGCCCCCGCCGGCGTCCGGTACGCGATCGCCGGACGTAATATTCAAAAACTCGAGACCGTGCATCGCGAGCTGGCTCCGGGCGAATCGGTCGGAATGATCGCGGCGGACAGCGCGGACGCCGCGGCGATCGACGCGCTCGTCGCTCGCACCCGGGTGCTCTTGACGACCGCGGGACCATATTCGCTGTACGGCCAGGAACTGGTGCGGGCCTGCGCCGAACAGGGCGTACACTACGTCGACATTACGGGCGAAACGGCTTTTGTCCGTGACATGATCGAAAGGCATTCGGCGGCCGCCCGGGCGTCCGGCGCGAAGCTCGTGCCGCTCTGCGGTTTCGATTCGGTGCCGGCGGATCTGGCGGTCTATCTCGCGCAAAAGACGCTGCGCGAAAACTCTCAGACCGGAACCGTATCGGCGCGCGGGTATTATTCGCTGGGCGGCGGCTTTAACGGCGGCACCTTTCTTTCGGGACTGAATATGTTTGAAAGCGGCGCGCACGTGCGTATGCAGGACGTGCGTCTGCTTTTGCCCGAAGACGCCGGCGGGGTCGCGCCGCCCGCGGATAATGAATCGGCGCGCTACGAAGCGGAAGTCGAAAGCTGGGTGGCCCCGTTCATAATGGGCCGCATCAATACGCGGGTCGTACATCGCAGCGCGGCTCTTGCGGCGGCCGCGAACGCCCCGTACGGTTCGGCCTTTGGTTATACGGAAGCGCTCAAGCTGGGCGGTCGCTGGAATCCGGTGCCCGCGGTGGCCATGGCTTCCGGTATGCGGATCTTCGAAACCCTGGGGACCATCGGCGCCGTGCGCAAGGTCCTGCGCACGGTGGGCCCCGCCGCCGGTTCCGGGCCTTCGGACGAGGTCATCGAAAAGGGATTCTATCGCATTGAAGTCGTGGCGACCGGTGAAAACGGACAGCGGGTGAATATCACAATCGCCGACGATCGGGATCCGGGAAATCGGGCGACGGTGCAGTTCGTATGCGAAGCGGCTCTGGCCCTGGCCGGCGATCTCGAGGCCTTGCCCGGCGGCCCCGATCAACGGCTCGGATTTCTGACGCCGGCATTCGCTTTCGGCGACGTGCTGGTCGAACGCCTGCGGGCCGGCGGCACGCGCATCGAGATTGCCAGCTCAGTCTGAGTCCGGGCGCAAGATGTTGCATGCGGTTGCCGGCTGAGGGGCGATCAGGTCCGGGCGTCGGCCCGGGCCGTCTGGTCGTAGACGCCCAGCCCGGCAATGACGCGCTTCGCAAGCTCCTCGATCGAAAGCACTTCGTCGATTAAGCCGGCTTCGATCGCGCGCGCGGGGATGCCGAAGATCGTACAGCTGGCTTCGTTTTGAGCCAGACTGTAGGCGCCCGCCGCTTTGAGTTTGCCCAGTCCGTCCTTGCCGTCGGTGCCCATGCCGGTCATCAGAATCGCCAGAGTCCGGGTGGGAATTACCTCTGCGAGCGACTCCAGCAGCAAATCAATCGAAGGCTGGCAGTGATTGTGCGGCGGTCCGGGCGCGACCTGCAGTTCCACCCGATCGCCCCGCCTTCGCACGGTGGTATGATGTCCCCCCGGCGCAAGATAGACCTTGCCGCGTTCAACCCGCACTCCGTCGCGGGCTTCAATGACTTCGAGCGGCGAGTGTTCGTTCAAACTCCGGGCGAGTTGTTCCGTAAATCCGGCCGGCATATGCTGGGCGATCAGGATGCCGCCGTTCAGCTGAGCCGGCAACAATCGCAGCAAGCGATCCAGCGCCCGCGGTCCGCCGGCCGAAACCCCGATGGCGCACAGATCGAAGCGGTCGGAGATGCGTGAACGGTCGCGGTTCGCGGGCAGGGGCAGCGCACTGCCAGAAATGGATTCCGCTTCCCGGACCGGAAAACCGTTCGCAGGCAGCGCCGCCGCCACCTCGCGGATGTGCGGCAGGACGCGTTCGGAGATATAGGCTTCGATTTCGGCCGGCGTTTCCAGCGCGGGCAGCGAGAGATATTCCAGGATGTGCGCGCCGCCCCGCGCGAGCGTCTGGGCGATGTTGGCCGCATCGCGCAGCCGGCCGAAGAGAATCAAGCCCGCTTCCGGAAAGGCGCGTGCAAGCACCGCCACGGATTGCTGGCCGGTCCGCCGCGCGGCTTCCGTATCGAATTCTATCAGGCCGATGCGCGGAGTATGCGGGGTGCTTCCGAAATGCGCGTCCGGGCCGGCCAGGGTCACCAGCTGAAGATCAGAGCGCGCGGCCAGCGTTTCGCGGAGTTGCTGCGCGAAAGGCGATTCGCCGCTGACGAACAGGGGGATTGCTTCACCGTTTTGCGCCATCCTGATTTACGAGGATGGTCGCGACGTCTCAAAAGTCATGTCTGTTTTTTCAGCGTTTTGAGTAAGATTGGGTCGGGGGTTACCCAGCCACCCGGAGTCTGCGGTCCGTTCAGCTGGATGAAACGCGCGCGCACGCCGCGCACCCGGCGCCTTCGAAATTCGACGGTGATCTCACAGACCGCATCGTTCGCCAGGCGGCAGAGATACGGACCCGCCGGCAGGCGTCGAAAATCGTTTCGCTCCGCGTGGCTTTCTACGATCAGCCAGTGATGCGCCAATTTCTGATCGGGCAGGGCGTACGGGTCAGCGATCTCACCGGGGGCGGTTGGAAAGAACGCCGCCCAGAAATCCGCGCGTTCGAGCAGGTCGATGGAATTGAGATAGGGCGAAAGCTTTTTGGGCGTCTGAGCGTCGTGCAGATTATGCGAGTCGACGAGCGGCGCGGGGCGCGGGTCTTTGCGGCGATCGAGCAAAAGCACGTAGAGGTCGGCGCCGCTCTGGCGACGAAACTCGCGGGCCAGAAGCGCGGTCGGCTGCGTTTCGAAGCGGGGCTCCGCGCCGCTGGTCACGGAGCTGATCAAAGCGGTGTACTGAGCGCGGCGGACGAGCCGCAGCGGGGCGACGGCGTCGGCCTGCGGGGAGGCGCCGCCCCTTCCACGTAGATTGAAGCTGACCGCCGGGACGCCCGCGAAAGCGGATCGGTCGCTCTGTTTCAGTCGAGTGTAGGCCAGAGTTTCCCCGGAACTCGCTCCCATCGCATCCAATCGCAAATAGCGCGCCAGATTCAGTTCCGGATAATCGAGCTTACGGCGTACAGCCGCATCGCTCGTTGCGCCGGTGAAATCGCCGGACTGGACCAGCAGCACTCCGCCTCGACCGCCGACTCGCGCTACGCGGCGTTTGCGTTCGACGAGCGTGTGCAGTGCAGCCAGGCCGCCGCGGCCGTCGGGGCCGACGTCGAATTCGCCGCTGAGCCCGCCTATCGCGTACAGGGTCATCTGGAAATCCGCGGGCGGTTGAGTGGTGCGGCTGCCGTGGAGCGAGTGGGCGTGGACGCCGCCAGCCGTCGGAGCGTGGCCGGCGAGCGCGCAAAGCGCCGCAAGCAGCAGCAGGCTTCGCAGCGCCGACGCTCGTCGATCCCGGCGGACATCGGAAGGCATGACTTGATTGGTTTTCATAGATTGGTCAAAATAGAACAAACGGTGCGCTCTTTTTAGTATCGGCCGCCGACCGGTGATTCGCCGGGGGAAAAGCAAGAAAAGGGGCTGGCATCACACGGGGCCTTTGAGGAAATGTTGCAGCCGTGCTTCCGTTGTTCGAAAGATTTCCGCGACTGGCGCGGCAGGTGGCACACGAGCCGCTCTGCCATCTACCGACGCCGGTCCAGGCCTGCAGCGACGGATTGGCCCCGGCCGTCGGCGGCCTTTTCGTGAAGCGCGATGATCTCAGTGCGCCGGAGTACGGCGGCAACAAGATTCGCAAACTGGAATTCTTGCTGGCCGACGCGCGCGCCCGGGGAGCCGTCGAGACTCTAACCTACGGGTACGCCGGATCGAATTTCGCGGCGGCGACGGCGCTGTACGCCTCCCGGCTGAATCTCCGTGGTATTTCGTATCTATCGCCACAGAAGCCCGCGCCGTACGTATTGCAGAATCTGCTGCTCGGGCAATCTGCGGGAGCCGAACTGCATCATGTACGGGGCGCCGGTCGACTGGCCGTACTGAGCGCGACCCGCCGCCTGCGATCGCGAATTTTGAACGCCCGTCCGCCGGCACATATCCCGGTCGGCGGATCTTCGCCCCTGGGCGTGCTCGGCTTTGTGAACGCGGCGCTGGAGCTCGGCGCGCAGGTGGCCCGCGGGGTCATGTCGCGGCCGGATCGCATCTATATCGCCATGGGGTCGATGGGATCGGCGGCGGGATTGACTCTGGGTTTGCGATTGCTCGGCTGGGATACGACCCGGCTCGTCGCCGTGCGCGCGATCGACGAGCGCACGACGAACGCGGCCGCCCTGTTGCAGCTGGTACGCAGAAGCGCTCGCTATTTACAGGCACGAGAACCGGACGCCTTCGAAAAAATCGAGCCCGAACTCCGGGCCGGTCTGCTCGGGTCGCGATTGTGGCGTACGGGTCGTCGGGAAGCGCGCCGGACGCTCGAGCGGCTCGGCGTCGAAATTCGCGATGAATATTATGGCGGCGTCTACGGCGAAACACCGGCCAGCCGGTCCGCGATAGAGCGGGCGCGGGCCGACGCCGATTTGATTCTCGATCCGACCTATTCGGGCAAGGCGATGGCCGCGCTGCTGGCGGACATCGAGGCCGGCGTGATCGAGCGCGGGCGGACGACGCTCTTCTGGGCCACGTACAACAGCCGTCCGCTTGCGCCATTAATCAACATCAACAACAACAACGACGGCGCGTGTGAGCCCGCGGACCTGCCGGCGGCTTTCGCGGAGTATGCTCATGTCGCGGATTCACACTTCGCGAATTCAAGCGGCGAAGCGAGTCCGCCCCCTGAATTCGCGAGCGCCGCCGGCACCCTGGAGCGCCCATGAGCGGATCGCACGGGCACCATCATCATCACCACGGCCACCATCACCATCACGGCGGCGGTGATCAAAGCGTGCGCAATCTTACGATTGCCTTCTGGCTCAATTTTCTATTCACGATCGCCGAGTTTATCGGCGGTCTGTGGACGAACTCGATGGCGATCCTCGCCGACGCCCTGCACGATCTGGGGGACAGCCTTTCGCTCGCGCTCGCGTTGATCATGCAGCGCCTTTCGCGGCGCGGTCGCGACGCGACATTTTCGTACGGTTATCGGCGCTTCTCGCTGCTGGCGGCGCTGATCAACAGCCTGGTGCTCGTCGTCGGCGCCGTCTTTATTTTCTCTGAAGCGGTGCCGCGCATCTTTGCGCCGGAGCCGGTCTATGTTCCCGGGATGATCGGATTCGCCCTGGCAGGGATTCTGTTTAACGGTCTGGCGGCCTGGAAGATGCATGGCGGCCAGAGTTTGAACGAAAAAATGGTGAGCTGGCATCTGTTCGAAGACGTTCTCGGCTGGGTGGCGGTCTTGATCACCGCGATCGTCATGCTGTTCTGGGACCTGCCGGTGCTCGATCCGATTCTTTCGATTGGGATCAATCTTTTTATATTGTTTAACGTCAGTCGCGTACTCTGGGAAACCGTGAAGGTCTTTCTGCAGAGCGTGCCCGGCTCCGTTACCGTGGAACGCATCGATGCGGAAATGCAGAAGACGGCCGGCGTCGAATCGGTGCACGATACGCATCTCTGGTCGCTGGACGGCGCTTATAACGTCCTGACGACGCACGTCGTCGTCGCGCAGTCGGCGACGCTTGAAGAAGTGCACGATATCAAGTGCAGGCTGCGCGCCGTGCTGAAGCAGGCGGGCGGCGTGAGTCACGCGACAATCGAAGTGGAACGCGAAGACGACGACTGCGGCTTCGAAGATTGCTGAGAAATTCCAGGATCGATCCCGACACATCGCCCGTCTTTTCGTTATTCACCGGCAATACAACGCGGCGCGACTCCGCGCTCCGCGGCGAAGGCCGCCAGGAATTCCCGCAGCGGTCGTTCCAGAGTCGGGCCGTACCGCACGCAGGCGATACGCACGCGTCCCGCGCCTTGCAGGAAGAGCAACGCGTCGCTCGCGCTTCGCGTTTCGAAGCGATAAAAGCCGGGTTCCGGGGCGCGATCCAGGCGCGAGTCCGAAGCGGGCGAATCCCCGTCGTGATTCCAGATGGTAATGCCGGTCGGCGAAAGAGCTGACGCATCCTCGGATAGCCAGAGCCAGCCTTCGTTCAGGCTGGCGCGTCGAAGCGTGACGGGGTCGCAATCGGTCGCCGTGGCGCACGGGCGTCGGCTTTCCAGCGACTCGCCGGCCGGTGCGAGCTGATAGCTTTTGCCGGTCTGGATTCCAGCGGAGGCCTTTCCGGCGGCGGCCAGAGGAGCGCATCGGGAACCGGGCGATTTTGCGTCGGCCTGCATGGCGGCCGTTGTAAAATGAAAGGCGCGAAAATAGGGGCCGTATCCCGCGAAGAATGTGAATGGGTCTTCGCCGTTTGTAAGCTCGCCCGCGGGCGCCGCGCAGATCCGGTCCGCGGTCGGATCATATTCGGCCGATTCTGGTGCGACGATTTGCGGCGGCCGACCGAGTAGCACGGCCCGGCGACGAATGCGCTCAAACTCGCGCTGAAACTCCGCGGCGATTTCGGCGTCTTCGATGTCGAATAACACCTCGAGATTACGATCGCGTGCGGAGAGCGACCAGTTGTAGCTGCCGGTCAGCACGCGCCGGTCGTCGATCAATAGCGTCTTATGATGCAGATGTCCTCCGTGAAAGACGCCGCCTTCCGCGAAGACCCGGCGATTGCCTTCGAGATAGAGTTCCGCTGTGGAAAATCCAAGTTTCCGGTTCAGCCGTCCGGCCATAGAAACCGGATCGACCATCCCCGCGTTTCGCGGATCATCGGCGATCCCCTGTAAAAAGATCCCGCGCCGGGCCTGTCGCAATAGCGCCGCCGCCAGAACCGGGTCGGTAAAGCTGAAGATCAAAAAGCGAATGCGTCGTTGCGCGTGAAGAACCGCCCGGGTCAGACGCGACTGAATCAGCCGGCCGTGCGCCGGCGAAACGATGGCGTGCACTCCGGGAGCCAGCGTAAACTGCGGGCCCGTCGCCGCCGTTGCGCCCGACTCTTCGAGAAAGGCGTCCCGGGTTTCGGTTTCGCGTTCCAGGTGGCGCAGAAAGCCCCGCCACTGCCGGCGATATGCATCGCGAATCTGAAATTCCAGGAAAGCGTTGTGATTAAACAGAAAGCCGCTGCGGGTGAAGTTCCCGGTGCCGCTAAAGGCTGTTTTTTCATCCACGACGACCAGCTTGAGATGTTGCAGTCCGCTGCGCGTGCGAATCGCCAGATCCAGGCGGATGCGCCCGCGTTCGAATGCCTTCTCGAGTTCCGCGTAATCCTGATCCGGGGATCCAATCACTGAAACGCGCACTCCGCGCGCGGCGGCGGAAACCAGCGCCGCGATCATTCGCGGTTCGTCGAGGCCGTAGGCCCAGACGCGAATCTCCTGCTGCGCATTGTCTATTAGATCGATCAGCCGGTCGCGGGCTGCGAAACGAAAATCGCTCGCGATCGCGGGACGGGGGTCGGTGAAATAAACGCGCGCCGGCCTCGCTCGCCACTGCTCCAGCAGGAGAGCGGGCACGGCCCTGTCGCCTGCGGCAGCGCTGCAGCCGATAGAATTGAATATAAATAACATGTTAAGAAATTGTTTCCCGATGAAACGGCATAATCGAATTTTCATCATATATCTCCTGAGGCGGGTTCGCCGCGACGGCGTATTAAAACTGATAACGGAATTCCAGACGCAGGCTTTCGCCGGCCAGATTCGTCCCGACGGCCCGGTGACGCCGGTAGAGCCGTGAATAGCGCAGACCGATTTCGCCTTCGTCAGGCAGGCGCCAGGCGCCGCCGGCTTCTATTTCGCGATACTCAAATGAGTGGGGGTCCTTTTTGATTTTTTCGAAAGGCGTGCGACCGCCACGGGGACGGGGAGCCAGGGGCGCAAGAATTGTCAGGCCCAGGTCAGGAGTGAAGCGGCCGAAAATGAAATCTGAATCGAAGTCCAGGTCGAAGGCGAAACGCAAGGTGAATACGGCCGCGTGATCGCGAAACGCATATTCCAGAACGTCGTCGTCGGATCCGGACAGGGCGGCCCGGTCGGCCGCGAAATTACGAATCGCCAGCCCTTCACACAGCCCCCGCTCATGACAGAGCCGCGGGGCGGGACGAAAGTCCAGGTTGCCCGCGAGAATCGGCGAAGTCAGCGGCGTATCACCGAAGCCGATATAACCGCTGGCGCCTCCGCCGGCCGGCGTGCCGGGTTCGCGCGCGGCCGCGGGTTCCGGCAGAAAGAAATCCGCGCGCAGTCGAAAGGCGCCGTGCTGCAATGCCAGAGCGGCGAATAGAGCGCCGCCGGCAATCGATGCTCTGCGTTCGACTGCCCGCTCTGCGTCGGCAGCGCCTTCCCCCTGCTGCTGCGCGGGCGCAGGCGCGGGCAGCAGCGTGCGATAGGCGCCGGTGCTGCGCTGATAGTTCAGACGCAGCTCCAGTTTTTGACCGCGATAGCCGAGTCCCACACCGGTATAATGAATATAATCAACCGAGCGGCGAAAGCCCGGCGACTGCTGCTGCGTTTCGGCGGGGTTCGCAGTGTCGGATTGCCGGTGGTTCGCGTAGTCAACGCTCACGTGCAACGCGGCGAAGCGCCCGACGCCCACGATGCGCTGGCCATAGGAACGGCTCTTGCGGGCGACCGTCGTGAAATCATCGCGCAGCCGCGGCACCGCGCCCGAATGGCCCGGAACATCCGTCGCCGAAAGCTCGAAGGCTTCCGGCGAGGTTGCGTCGGGCCGCGGGGGCGCGCGGAAGTACGTGCCGCTCAGTTCCGGTCGATAGAGCGGCGCGATGTAGACGCTGCCGTACTTCGGAGATTCGAAGTACAGATGCGCCCCGGTGAGCGCACCGTGCCCGCCGCTCAGGCCGTCCAGGAATGGCCCGGCGGCGCGGCGCCCCAGGCTGAATTCGCAAAGGCCTTCGCAAAAGCGGAGCCCCAGTCGCATTTGATCGCCGGGCAACGCGGCCAGCGTCTCCGGATTTCGCAGGGCGTCGGATTCTTCCGCGCCCTGCGGTTGACCGGCGCCGCGCGCGAAGCGCGACTCGCCCTGCTGCATTAAGAGCAGGGCGCTTAGATCGTAGAACAGATTGCGTCCGCCGCCAGCGAAGAGCGCGAGGCCCACAGCCTGCAGCTGATCCGTGCGCGACAGGGGGTCGCGCGGATTCAGCAGATCCGAATCGAAGGCTTTCGTCGCGTCGTTCGCGCCGGCGAAGGCTCCCGGACTGACGTTCGCGTTCGAGCGTCGGATCTGCGCGAATTGTGCCGGCGATGCCGGTTTGTAGCGGGAGCCTTCGAGAAATCCGCGAAGCTCCGCGCGAAAGCCCGGCTCTTCGCGGGGCACTGACGGGCTCTGCGAATATAGCGCGCAGATCGGAAAGCATGCGCTCAAGATCAGCGCGATTGGAAAACGACTTGCGATGGAGTTGGATAACGCGCTGGAGCGACCTGGAATTCGCTTTCGTCTGCTAACTCGTAGAAATTGCATTTTTACTCCGGAGTGCGCATTTCAAAGAGCGCGGCTTCGTCGAAGAAGAGGCGGGCGGATAAGGGAGCGATGCGTGAAACGTAGCGCCCGCCGGAGACGGAGAGCGAAAACGGATCCGGCAGATCGGGACGTCCGTAGCTCGCAAGCGTCACGCCGGGGTCCCGGGCATCGCTCGCCGCGTAAATTCGCAGTCCTTCGCCCGCGGAGAGTCCGTTGCCGATGGCGCTCGATTCGGCGATGGTCCACAGCGCCGCGTCACGCGCTTCGGTCGGCAGTCCCTGGCCGGCGAAGTCCGGATCGACCAGCAACGCGCACGCGCCGGCTGCCAGCTCCAGACTATCGCCGTTCAGCGCCGCGACAGGCGATTGTGAAATTCGTGAACGCTCGTTGAATGGAACGATACGGTCATGGCTGTGGGAGTCGGCGACACGCAGCTCCGAACGCTCGAGAATCGCCGCGCGCGCGTCGGATGCATTTGCCATAGCGGACGGCGAAAAGCCGTCGGGCGAACACAGGCGAATCCACTCGACCTGGCCTGGCGGCGGCGTCGGCGCGACGCTGCTTACTATGAGCGGAACATCAGACGCGAAGATTTCGCCCGCGCTCAGGCGTCGATTGTTCGCATGAATCGTATAAAGAATTCGCGGGTAGGCGGCGAAGCCTGGCGGGAGCAGTGCGGCGAGATCGAGGGTCTGGCCGTGCTCTGCGAATACATCGACTTCGACGAATGTCACATTCGAATCGGCGCTCAGCCTTAGTCGTAATTCCCGGGGACCGTCTTCGCTGTAGAGCCGAAGACGAAAGGGCGGCCGATCTTCGCGCTGGAGAAATGGCGCGAAAGCGGCCGGAGCCCCGGGTGTGGCCAGGGTTCGCCGGCCGCAGTACGGACTGGTGGCCGCCGGGCCGTCGCTTCGTCGCCAGAATTCACCGAAGCCGCCGGTGGCCGGCGCGGTGATCCTCCTGGAGCGACTCGCGCTTGCTCGCTCCTGACCGGCCCGATCCAGCTCGGAATAGAACGCCGCATCGAGCCGAAAACGATCGCGTGGGTCTGCATCCGGAGACGCGAGCGGAATCAATTCGTAACGGGCCGCCGAGTTCGGCAGCGAAAGCCGTCCGATCAGGGCCTGCGAAGCCCCGACCGGAGGAGCGAAGCACCGCGAAGCCGCCCGCCGAAATACGAAACGACCGGCTCGTTCCGGGGAGGGGAATCGAATGCGCTGCTGGACGGTAGCGTCGGCGTCAGTATCGGCTTCGCGTATGATGCGTAATTCCCAGCCCGCGTACCGGTCGCGCGGAGGCCCGTCGAGGCCCGGCTGCACGGGGTCGACGAAGGCGTGAAATTCTATGAACTCTTCGCCCGGCAGGGACTGCAGATCGAGATCGTATCCGCCTGCGGGTAAAACCTCAGATATTTGGACGTCCAGATAATTTGAGCTGTCGCTTTCGGAATCCGACGCGATGACCGTCTCTGTATTTCGCGGCGAAGCGTCTTCCGAAAACCGGCCGGGGCTCATCGCGTTGAATGCGCGCAGATCGGGGCGCAGTCCCGTCCCCGCTCCGGCGGAAAAAGCTTCGCGTGCTCCTGCGGCTCGAAATTCGAGCGAGTGCACGGCGCGAAAATCTGAGGCGGTCTCGCGTGCAAGATCATCGGATGGCGTATTGCCGATGCCGGTCCAGTACAGGACGTCCGCGGCGGCCGGTCGCAGTACGCGTTCGAATGCAGGCGAGTTTTCGGTGCGAGCAGTGTACACTGCAATCGAATCGCCAGCCCGGCTGGAACGCAGAGCGGGAGCGCTGAAAAGCGCGGTCCCGGACGACGGATCTACAACTGAATCGAGATAGCGACGGGGATCGCGGGCGGCGATAAAGAGCAGGGTCTGCCCGGCTCGGAGTCGGGCGCTTCCGGGATCGAGCAGCGTACCGCCGACCCGAAACCAGACCGCGTCGCTCCGGCAATCCCGCCGGACCTGCAGTTCCAGAAATTTTCCGTCGTCCGCCAGCCGCCGCTGCAGCGGTAGATAGACGCCCGTCGGATTGAATTCGCTCAGCGTAAAGTCTCCGGGCTCGCACAGCGGCGCAGACTCCGGGAATTGAGCGGCGTTGAGTTCTCGTTCCTGCAGCGCCCGGGCCAGCTGCGGCGCGATCCCGGGATTCGCACAGAGCCGCGCGTATTCCGCGAAGTCCCCGCGGCAGGCCGTATTGGCGTGCAACCCTGCCGTCGGCGCCCCGCCGGATCGCGAATTCGCGGCGGCGCTCGTCGGCGATTCGTCTGGCGGGTGAATCGTGCGAACATAAGACCGGCGCGGAAGGACGCCGTTCGGAAGGTCGACCAGGCGATAGCTGGTTTCGTTTGCATGGGCGCCGGCGCGATAGCGCACTTCGCCATCAAATCGAAAATTTGCAGAGCGGGAAATCAAGCGCGTCGAATGCGCGAACAAGAATACTTCGCGTTCGGCGCTTGCGGCTTCGTTCGCGGGCCCCGCAGTTTCGCCGCTCAGTCGAATCTTCGCGAAGGCGTCTTCGCTTCCCGAAGCGAGCTCCACGAATTCATCGGGCCGCTTGGCCGTATCGGCGCTGAGCGCCAGGCTCTGGTCGCGAAAATAAATTTCGCCCGGCTGAATTTCACGGGTACGACTGTGCTGAATATGCGCGGCCAGCAGTCGGGGGATACGCGCGAAAGCTATGCGCGCCGCGCGTACGGCGTCCGCGTCCTCTATACGAACGACCAGCAGACGATTCGAATCGTTCGGCAGCGTAAACATCCAGTAGAGCGCGTTTTGTGTGAGCAGGCAATCAAACTCGCCTCCGGGAAAGCGACGCGGCAATGGGAACGCCCGTTCGTCGGGCCCTGCGCGATCATCTGTCGCGGAATAATCGTACGCGAAGCGCGTGTACGCGGACGCGAGCCGCCAGGCCGCGAGGCGCGCGACCCGTCCGCCGTCGATCGATACGAGTATTTGCGCGGGATCCAGCGACCGCCGTAGCTCCGCTGGACTTTGCGCCTGAATCTCCAGCTTTCCATCGGAGTAACGGGGATACGCGGTCGGCCGGTTCGCGTCGTAAATCCCTGCGATTGTCGCGCGCAGAGTCGTCGCTCCATCGGCGTGGCCGGCCAGGCAATATTCCATGCGCAGGCCCGCTTCGAGACCGAAGAGGATGGCGCGCAAATTACGAAGACAGATGAGGCCTCGCTCGTTCCCTGCGGGCGAATCGGATTCGGCAGCCGCTGGCGTTCGCGCCTCGCGGTCTGCTTCGAAGTGAATATCGGGACCGCCGGCCGAAAACGCGTCCTGCGGAATGTCGCCGACGAAGTGTTCCGCGAAGGCCAGCGGATCCGGTAAAGGCCCGGGAGGCGGTGGCTGGCCTGTTTCAGAGTCGACCGGCGTGTGAGTCGCGGCGCTGATATTTGTAAAACCACCGAAATGTACGCTCAGGCCGGCCTGCGGTCCCACTACGCCCGGCGGATACAGCCAGTTCTTCGCGCTCGACTGCGAAGCCGCGCACGCGCAAATCGCGCTGTAAAGAACGGCGAAACCGAGCCCGGCGAGAAATTTACCGCCGGTCGATTCCGGAAAGCGGGCTGTTTTGAGCTTGCACCGGGTCCTGGCGGTACGTAAATGGACGGAGTTCGGTCGATTCGCATGCATACCCCCGAAGGGCGTATGACCGGCGTCTCGTTCCGGTTTTTTTCAGAATATGAAGCGCGTCCTTCTGCTGACAGAGTTCTTCCGCCCCGAACCGGGCGGACTCGAAGGCCTCTTCACCGGTATCGCCCGTAACTGGGATCCGGACGCAATCGAAGTCATCGTCGCGGCGGACCGGAAACACTATTTCTGTACCGACGCCGATATAAAAAAATTCGACGAGAAAGAGCGATATATCGTGCATCGCTCGGACGGCGTTCGCAGCGGTTTTCTGCGTAAGCCCGGTACCATCGATCATCTTTTTCGTTCGTGTCTCGAACGCTTCGCACCGGCGCATATCCTGCTGAGCGACGTCAGTCGTACTTCGCGCGCGCTCGCGAATCGCGCTTATATGGCGGGCATTCCCTATTCGGTGTTCTTAACCGGCGGCGATCTGAAACGAAAGCTGGGTTTTACGCGCATCTTCGAACGCCGTCTGATTCTGGGCGCGCGCAATATATTCGCTATCTCGCGTTTTCTGGCCCGGGACGCGCGCGGCTTCGGCATACCCGAAGATCGCATTACGGTTTTGCCGCCCGGCTTTGAGCCGCGCTGGACCGGACGCAAACGCAATCCGCTGCCGGAAAAACTGCAGGATCGAGTGCGCAATAAAGTATTGCTGTTGGGGCTGGGGCCTTTTCTGCCGCGCAAAGGATTCGACGCGGCCTTGAAAGCGCTGCAAACGCTCGGCGATCTCCAGCAACGCATGCATTTGGTCTTAACCGGATCGGGGCCTGAGTTCGCGTACTTAAAAGAACTGATTCGCATTCACGATCTGCACGAAGTCGTTTCGATGACCGGTTTTCTCAACGACGCGGCTCTGGCGAGTCTCTATCATCGCGCGGACGTTTTGATCCAGCCCGGCTGCGAAGTCGACGACGATGTTGAAAGCCTGGGCGCGGTCTTCATGGAAGCGGCCCATTTTGGAACGCCGGTGATCGGCGGCCGGCTCGGCGGCGTCGAAGAGATCGTGCGACACGGGGTGTCCGGATTTATTGCGGAGCCGGGCAATATCGCGGAACTCGCCGATCGCATCCGACAGATGGTGGAATCCGATCGCCTGCGTTCGCGCTTCGGCAAAAACGCCCGCGATATAGCGCGACGGGATTTCGATATGTCACGCACTTCCGCCGCGATCGATATGCGGCTATAGTATACGACTTCAGTCTGGAGCAGATACGATGTTTTCTCCGATTCGTTATTTCAGATATTTTGCGTTCGCCATGCTGACGTGCGTCGCGCTTGCGCTTTCGCCGAATTGCGGCGGCGAAGAGTCCGCGCGCGAGTCGCAGTCCGAATGGATGTACGTCACCGCGAAATCGGGACTACGACTCAGATCGGAGCCTTCGACCGACGGCACGCGCATCGCTCTGATTCCCCCCGCCGAACGGGTGGAGGTGCTGGAACGTTCGGAGGTGATGCTTTCCGTCGACGGGATCGAAGCGCCGTGGGTGCGCGTTCGTCACAAAGCTTTTGAAGGCTGGGTTTTCGGGGGCTATCTCGGCAGCGAAAGCCAGGGCGGCGACGCGGTCAGCGAACGCGACCGGATTTTCGAAGGTTTCTGGTTGGGCGACAATCTGTGCGACGGCCGCCGTAGCCACCTCGAAATTCGCGGCGACGGTACATTCGAAGCGCGCCTCTTCGGCGGCTGCGACGTTACGGCCTGCCAGTGCGGACCGGCTTCCGGCGAATATCGCATCGACGACGGACGCATTTGTTTTACGGTGCTCGCGCGCGATTTCGAAATCGTGCGTCGCGACGAACCCACCGCCTGTTATCGTCTCGAAAACGATCGGCTGGTGGCCGCGGGTGAGACCTCGGGCTTTTATGAGAACTACGGCAGCGAACGCCTAACGAATCTCAAGCGCAGCTCCCGCGAGGAAATCCTGGGTACTATTCGGGAACTCGCCGGCGAAAGTGAAACGGCGAGCGACGACGAAGTCAGTGAGGGCGCGGGCGAAACAAAAACGCCGGCTCAGGGGGAGGCGCGTTATTAATTCGCGATTCGCCGACCTGAATCATTCGACCGCCAGGCGGCGATCGCGATCGATCGCGTACTCGTAGCAGCGCAGTTGATGTGCGAATAAGGGGTCGATGCGATGTCCCGACGCGGGATCCAGCAGAGTATCCAGCACATAGTCTTTCCAATCGCGCCAGCTTTCGTTTTCGTCGACGATTTTCGCAAGCGAAGGCCCGTTCATCTGCGAAAGGGCGAAGATCGGCGTGTGCCGGCCCACGTGCGCGTACGCGTATTTGCGAAATATCAGATCCACCTTAGAGTCGGGCAGATCGATGATGGGATCCCAGTGATTGGCGCAGCGATGCGCGTCGGGAACGAGCGCGTTGAAGCTCGCGGCGAAGACCGGATCCCCCGGACGCGGCGAGCCGAAGCTCCACAGCGTCGGGCGCAGGCGATGAAAATGCAGGGCCGCGAGCGTACCGAGCGCGCCGCCCAGACTATGACCGGCGATGTGCAGGCGAATACCCGCGGCCCCGTTCGCATCGCCGGCTGAGGTTCCGGCCGAATGCTGCGAGGATACACCCAGATACTCCGCCCAGGCCTCCGGGGGCGGATCCAGCCGGCGAAACATGCGTGCGAAGCCGAGATGCACGCGTCCCCCCGGCGTGCCCTGGGGCAAGCTCACGGGGTTTTCAGTTTGCATCACCAGCACGTCTTTGATCCATTCCTCTTCGGAAACGGTGCCGCGAAAGACGAGATAGAATTCGTTCTCAGCAGCTTTCGCGCGCAGAATACGGCCGATCGGCCAGCGGCTTTCGCCGCCGACGAGATTGATCGTGCAGAGGGATTCGTAGCCGGCGGGGGTGGTCGCGGGCAAATAGCGTTCGTAGTTCGCGCGAGCTGAAACTGGTTTCCAGTCCTCGGGGCGGGGGCCGTAGCGCGTCGCGAAATATTCGACGTACGTATTGCCGATCAGCCGGATCAATCGTAAAACAAAATCGTACTCGAAGCCCGCCGGCGTTTCCGGCCTGCCGGGTCGCCGTGAAAAAAGACGCGCGACAATTTTTTGCCAGAAATCCGACACGACCGGACCATTGTTTACGCCTGCGTCGGATCGCGAAGCGTTTTTACGGGTAGCGCGGCCAGCAATTCATACAGAGCGGCGCGCGAGATGGGTTTGCTCAGGTATTCGTCGCAGCCGATTTCCAGGCAGCGCTTGCGGTCTTCGGGCATCGCGTAGGCGGTCAGCGCGAAGATCGGTCCGTCATAGCCGTCGGCGCGCAGCTTCTGCGTCGCCTGGTATCCATCGAGCACCGGCATCTGCATATCCATCAGGATCGCGTCGAACGGCGTTCCCGCGTTTACCGCTGCTTGCGCGGCCTCGACGGCGGCCTGGCCGTTTTCGACCACGTGAGCCGTAATTTCGGCGGCCTGCAGAATACGCGCCAGCAGCACTCGATTGTCCTGACCGTCGTCCGCGAGCAAAACCCGCAGGTGTCCCAGATCCGGCGCCTGTTTTTTGGAGGACGCGGCGGCTTTGCCAGGGGCCTGCGCGGATTCCGGAGAAGGGCCGGCCGGCCCGGCGGCTGTCGTTTCGCCGGAGACGATATTGCGCAGGATTGCGGGGGGAAGCGTATCGCCGGGAGCCTGACCGGGGTTGTTGATCAAGACGGGCAGAGCGAAAGCGAAGCGGCTGCCGCGGCCGGGTCGGCTCTCGACCTGAATCCCCGATGTGGCGCCCAGGGCCTGCACCAGTCGATTGGATATGGCCAGCCCCAGACCGGTGCCGCCGTCGTTCGCCGTATTCGTGTTCGACTGAACGAAAGCCTGCAGAATATTCTCGCTGCGCGCCAGGTCGATGCCGCGGCCGCTATCGACGACCGCGAATTCCAGGCGCGCTTGCTGTTCGCCTTCGCCGGGCTGGAGCGTCAGTTCGAGCCGAACGAAACCTGCGTTCGTAAACTTAATCGCGTTTCCGAGTAAGTTAATCAAAATCTGGCGGAGTCGCAGCGTATCGCTTTCGATCCGGGCGGGGATCGACGCTTCCCAGACGCACGCGAGCTCCAGACTCTTTTCGCGGGCCTTCTGTTCGATGAGCGCCAGGCTTTCCGCGAGAAAACGCCGCAGGTCGATGGATTCCAGCCGCAGCTCGTGCAGGTCCAGGCCGGATTCCAGATGTGAAAGGTCCAGTATGTCGTTGATGATCGCCAGGAGGTGCCGGCCGTTGCGTTCGATGCTTTCCAGAGAGCCTTCGAGAGTCGGTTCCAGATTCGGTTCCGGCGCGTTTTGCGTTTCCGGTTTCGGCGGGGCGTCGCGGTGAGTTTGCAGCGCGTCCTGCAAGACTTCGGTGTGTCCCAGAATGGCCGTCATCGGCGTACGAATTTCGTGGCTGACATTCGCCAGAAACTGGCTTTTGAGCTGATTGGCCCGCTCGGCCCGTTCGCGGGCCAGCCGCATTTCGCTTTCCCCGGCGAGCACTGAGTAGTAAAGCCGCCGCCACTGCGAGAGCAGAACATAGGTGACCGCGCCGCAGAGCGCGAGGACGGCGGCGGCTGCCGGCATGAGTATCCACAACAGGCGGGAACCCGGAACCGGCGGACGCCACACGACGCTGCCGGGCGAACGATCGAGCGGATCGCGGAGCTCCAGACTCAGATGCGGGTCTCCGGGGAGGCTGCGATTGGCGTCCGCGCGCTTCGCTTTCGGATCATCGCCGCCTGCCTGCTTTTTTCTGAGGGCGGGTTTGAGATCCTTCGCGGTGTTTTCGACAAAGCCGATTCCCGCGAACGAGAACCCGCGTTGAAAATTCACGAACCAGGCGGCGTTCATTGCGCGCAGAAAGATGAGGACCGTTCGTGGCCCGGGGCGGGTTGCCAGTTCGGGGCGGGCTTTGTCGGTCACGGGCGAAGCGCCGGCCATGTACAAACGCCCCGCAAGCATAATATAGGCGGCCTGCGGTTCGGGCAGGGCCCGCCGGTCCTGCGCCGCGTTCTGGACCAGCGCGATCAGGGCGGGGTCGGCGAAGCCGTCCGCGCGCTCGATTTCGTTCGGCGTCAGTACGCGGCCGTCGAGCATCGCGAAGCGCGCAACCGCCGTCGCCGTCTGAGCCGGGCTTCCCGGATCCAGGCGGAGTACGAGCGAGCCGTCGATCTTCAGCTCCGCGCTCAGATAGGGACCCAGTTTCTCGGCGGCCCAGGCCGCTTGATAATTGCGCGCGAGATTCTGGTAGGCCGCGTCCCACACGGCGTAGTCCAGAACCTGTCGGGTGATTTCTTCTTTTTCGCGTTCGAGCAGCGCTTCTACTGTCGTCCGCGACTGCCGCGCCGCCAGATCGTTCTGTAAAATGGCGACGAGGTAGCTCAGTCCGAGAATCGCGGCGGCGGTGAAGAGCAGCAAAGCGACCGTAAGCGAAACGAAGCGATTGGCTCCGGCCCGGGCGGAATCAGACCTTTCGGAAATTCGCGCGCTGTGCTCTCCGCGCGCCTCGCGTGTGCCGCTTTCGTTCAAATATCGTCGCCGTCGTCGGCCGCGGGCGCGGCAACGCCGACGAAGAGCGAAGACGCTTCGTGGACTTTCCAGACGCCGCGGTCGTTGCGTTTGAGAGTGACCGGCCGTGGAGAGGAGGCGCCGGTGCAGGCCACGAAAACCTTCACTTCGCGCGGACCTTTTTCGCTGTACTTGTTGCGCGAAAAATCGAAACGATACGGCGCCTGCGCCGCGTAGCCGTTGTCGGGGCCGGTGCCGGCGACGTAGGATCCAGGCAGATGCTTGAGCTTCTGCAGTCGTTTCAGGTGATATTGCAACGACGCGCCCGGTCGAAAGCCCTTATAGCTGCCGGCGCCCGCGCTTTTGTTCAGATTGCGGCGGGCCAGGGCGATGGTCAGAAATTGTTCGCCCAGTTCGGGATCGTTTACGTACTGCATCATCGCGAGCAGAAAGATCGCCGCCCCGCCTTCCGGCGTATTGGCGATTTCATTGCGCAATTCCAGAAAGCTTTCGGTATCGGCCGGCAACCCGGCGACGCTGATCGATTCGGGCGCTTCCGCGTGGAGCGCCTGCGGACCGTTGGCCGGCGACAGGCCGACGACAAGCGCGGATATTGTGAATAGCGTGAGTAGAATGGAAAATGTGGGATTCAGGCGGAGATTCATCTCCTCAGATTGATTCGAGACCTGACGCGCGTCAATCCGTTTGCGTTTTCGCATGTTAGGAGCGTGTAAATGAAGGCGCGTCGGCAGCGCGGCGATCGAGACACTCGCGAATCTTGCGGGCCAGCTCGGGGCCGATCCCGCTGACCGCGCTCAAATCGTCGACGCTGGCCTCGGCGATGGATTGTTCGCCCGCGAAATGTTTGAGCAGCGCTTTCTTGCGCGCGGGGCCGATGTCCGGCACGTCGTCGAGCACATGCCGCAGAGTTTGTTTGTTGCGGCTGCTGCGATGGTGCGTGATCGCGAAGCGGTGAGCTTCGTCCCGCATCTGACGCAAGAGCCGCATTCCCGGCCGATTGGGGTCGAAGGAGCGGGGGATGCTTTCGCCGGGCAGATAGATCTCTTCGCGTTCTTTGGCGATGCTGACGATCGGCAGTTCGCCGGCGCCGATCGCCGCCGCGGCTTCGCAGGCTGCGTGCAGCTGGGTGGCGCCGCCGTCGATCAGAATCAGGTCCGGCAGACTGCGGTCTTCGTTGAGCAGTCGTTGAATCCGTCGGCCGACCGCTTCGCGAATGGACGCGGGATCGTTGATGTCGCCGGGTTTTTCGAGACTGCGAATGCGATAGTGGCGATAGCCGGCTTTATGCGGAGCGCCGTCCACGAACATTATGCCCGACGCTACGGTTTGCGATCCCTGGAAATGCGAAATATCGTAACACTCCATAACGGCCGGCGCCGCGTCCAGATGGAGCATCGTTTCCAGATCGGTGAGCGCCGTTTCGCGATCGCGCATGCGCGTCGCCATCAGCCGTTCGCTTAACAAGAGCTCGGCGTTGCGGGTGGCGAGTTTCAAAAGCGATTTGATCTGCGGCGCGCGACTCGGTCCGACTTTGATTTTGCGTTCCGCGCGGTCCGAAAGCGCCGCTTCGAAAAGTTTCCGTCCTTTGAAATTGACGGGCACGACGATTTGCGCGGGCAACTGACTCGCGCCCAGATAGTGATCGCGTAAAAAAGCTTCGATGACTTCGCTGTCGTCGGCGTCGAGTTCCGCTTCGAGATCGCCGTCGGTCGTTTGCCCCGCGGCGTTTAGCTGATTCGTCTTTTCGGCTTTCGTGCGGGCAGCACCGGATACCGCGCCTTTCAATCCCTGCAATGGAAAGCTCTTGCGGCCGAGCAGCCGGCCGCCGCGAATTTCCAAAAGCGCGATCTGTCCGTGATCGTCGCGGCGGGCCAGCGCCAGGATGTCCTGGTTTTCGATGGTCGCTCCGGACGGGCCGCTCTGGACCACGTTCTGGTTTTCGGTCGCCGAGCGGATATTCATCAGCATATCGCGATAGATCGCGGCGGTTTCGTACTCTTCGGCCGCGCTGTATTCTTGCATGCGCGCGATGACGATATTCTCTAAGATTTCGCGTTTGCCCTCTAAGAATAAAACGATCTCGTCTACGATCCGGCGATACTCCTCTTCGGGCACCGTGCCCTGGCAGGGTCCCAGGCAGCGTTTGATGTGAAAATTCATACACGGCCGGCCCGGTTTTTTTAACGGCAGCTTCTGGCGGACTTTGCGTATCGGAAAGATTTTATGAATCAGCGCGATCATATTTCTGGTGGCGCGTACGTCGGTATAGGGTCCGAAATAGGCGTTGCCGTCTTCGCGGATCGTGCGGGTCATGAAGATCTGCGGGAAGGGTTCCGAAAGCGAAACGCAGATATAGGGATAACGTTTGTCGTCTTTCAGGCGTACGTTAAAACGCGGCTGGATCTTTTTTACGAGATTCGCTTCGAGAATCAGGGCTTCTTTTTCAGTGTCGGTCAGGATCGTCTCGAAGGAGCGGGCCAGCTGCATCAGCCAGTAGGTCCGGCTGTTGTCGAAAGAGGCGCTGACGTAGTTGCGCAGCCGCGATTTCAGATTCACGGCTTTGCCGACGTAGAGCACCTCGTCGCGCTCGTTCTTCCAGAGATAGCAGCCGGGACCCGTGGGCGCTCGCGAAACCGCTTTCCGCAGTTGCTCGAAATGATCGGCTGCGTCGACCTTGCCGGCGGCCTTCGCTTTCGTGCGGCGAGCGGCAGGGGTAGCGCTGGAATCGGTCTGCCGGGTCTGGCTTTTGGGGATGTCTTTCTCGGACGCCATGCGAACAGTAATATAGAAGAAAACAGAAGGCCCTGAATTCGTAAACCAAAAGGCCCGCACCGTCCGATACTCTTAGAAGCGGGGATCCGGTTCCCGCGTGCAACCCAGCTATGGCCGAGCCCCTCAACACGGATTTGTATTTCTCCCCGGACTACCGGACGGCTCGTCGTCGCTTCCGGGAGGCCGCCGCTCGGGCCGGAGCGCGATTGGACAGCATCGATCTGGGGCTGCGGGGCGCCGCCGGGGAAACGCTCAGCATCGATCTGGCCCTGCTCGGGCCGGCCGTTCCGTCGTCGAGCGAAGACGGGGATGAGGGAAATAGCGCGCCCGTCGCGGAGCGGGTGCTGTTGCATTCTTCGGGGGTGCACGGCGTGGAAGGCTTCGCGGGCTCCGCCATTCAGCTACGACTGCTGGAGCGTCCGCCGGCGATTCCCGCGAACGGTGCGCTGGTGCTGGCCCATATTCTGAATCCGTACGGCATGAGTTTCTTACGACGGGTAAACGAAAACAACGTCGATCTGAATCGTAATTTTCTGGGCCCTGACGAAAGCTACGCGGGGCAGCCCGACGGTTACGAAATCCTCGACCCCTTGTTTAATCCGCATACGGCGCCCGGTCGCTGGCCGCGGTTTTTTACGCCCCGCCTGACCCTCAAGCTGCTCTTACACGGCGCCCGGCGGCTGCGGCAGGCCGGCGCGGAAGGCCAGTATGAAAAACCGCACGGCTTATTCTTCGGCGGCCGGCGCCTGGAACGCGGCCCCGCACTCTATCTGGAGTGGCTCAAGCGCAATCTCAAAGACAGCAGCCGCGTGCTGGGAATCGACGTGCACAGCGGCCTCGGACGTTCCGGCGAACAGCTGATCATTCTCGAGCGCAATCACGGCGGCGATTTTCACCGGCATCTGGAGACACGCTATCCGGACGAGCTGGACAATACCGGAGACGAACCGGCGATCGTCTATCAGGTGCGCGGCGGCATCGACGCGGGCGTTCCGCGCGTCTTCGACGCCGGGCATACCGAAGTTGATTTTATCACTCAGGAATTCGGAACGGTTAACGGCTTTCGGGTGCTGTCTGTCTTGAGCGACGAGAATCGCCTGCATCGTTTCGGCAACGAGCGCGATCTCTTTCATCCCGTCAAACGCGCGATCAAACAGATCTTCGCGCCTTCTGAGATCCCCTGGAAGCGCAGTATTCTCGAAAAAGGGGAACGGCTGGCGTACGACGCGGCGGAGTTTCTCTTCGCGGATTAGCCTGCGCTTTTCGAACGCGCGGGGCGCTCCGCCTTGCTTTTCTGGCGCGCTGATTTTTCAGACTTTTTCTTTTTGCGATCTCCGGATCCGGCGCGGTCTTTTGCGCCGCCCTTCTCGCGCTTTTTTCCGGAATGCTTTCCGGATTTTTTATTATTTGCGACGGGCAGCGCGGCGAAGAGCGCCTGTCCGGCCTGGTCAAAGAGCTGCCAGTCCTTCGGTTTATAAATTTCTTTGCGATGGTTTTCCATCAGGGCGAAGCAATAGGATTTCCAGACGAGCGCGTAAACCGACGGCGCATCGTCGCCGGTCGGAAGCGCCGGACTCAGTCCGGCCAGCTGTTCTTTCAGTTTGCGCGTCTGGCGGCGCCTGAGCTTCGCCTGGGCCCGGGTCAAAACATTCGACTCGGCGCACGACCACACCAGGATCTCGAGTGCGAGGGGATGCCCGCGCAGCGCCTGTACATTGGCCTGCAGGACCTGCCACAGAATCTGCCCACCTGCCAGGCGCGAAAGCGGCAACCTGGCCGAAGAGAGTCCCGGCTCCGCCGTATGATTGGAATCGGGAGTCGAACGCCCGGCTACGCCGTCCGTCGATTGCAGCGGGGACAGATATTCGGGCACCGCCACGTCCGGCCAGATTTCGCGCTCGGCGGCCAGACTTTCCAGCAGTCCGTCGAAACCGCCGAAATAGCGATAGATCAGAACCTTGTCGATGCCCGCTCGCGCGGCGATCGCATTGATTCCCATGGCCTGGAATCCTTTTTTGATCAGGAGTTGTTCCGCCGCGCCCAACAGGCGCTCGCGAGTGGCCGCTCGATTGCGTATCATTTGTGTCGTTTCGATTACGCACTCCGGAAATCCGTCCAGAGTACGTGCCGACCAATCCTTCGCTCCCGCGTTACGCGCAAGGGATAATTGCGCCTGGTTAGTGACAATTTGGTGGCAGTCTATCCGGAAAAGTCGCCGGCCGGTAACTCCGGCGGCGGCTTGAGTTCGATACGTCTCTGTCAGGTGACTTACTAACTTTTATTTTTAAGATGTTAGTGGAGGGTGGTGACTCCGGTAGGGGCCTGCGTGAAAAGGTGTTGATTTAAGCCGCGTCGAATGCGATACTTTGAGGCGAGAGGTGAATCCCAAATGGTGGAAACGAAAGAAGTTTATGCTCAGGCGAAAGCGGCGAAATTCAATTTCGAACGCAATGCGAAGCGTCTGAAGAATTTGCCCCTGGCTCTGGTGAAAGGCAAGCAGCTGCGGACCGAAGAAGCGGATCGTCAGCTGCTGGAAACCGTCGATGCGCAGTTGAAGAGCCTTCAAGAACTGAACGGCACGATCTCGCGCAGCCTGAACGAAGCGGAAGTCGCACTGCTGCAGCTGCGGCATTCGCGCCAGATGAAAAAGCAGGCCCGTCGGGATATGCCGCTGGCCGAGCGCCGGGCGCAAAAAGCCGCCGCCAAACAGGCCCGCAAAGAAAAAGAGGCGGCGAAGAAGGCCCGCAAAGCCGCGGACAAAGCGGCGAAGCGTCAGGCTCAGGAAGCGAAAAAGCTCGCGAAGAAAACCGAGAAAGCTAAAAAGAAAGCCGCCGAAAAGGCCGCGAAACTCGCTCGCAAAGAAGCGAAGCAGCGGACGAAGAAAGAAGCGCGTCTGCAGAAAAAGGGCGATTCTCCGGCCCCTGCTGCGGCCCCCGCTGCGGGCGGTCCCGGTTCCGGTCTCGTCGCAGCAACCGGCAACAACTGAAGCAGCGCGCGCCGGCGCGACGTTTCAGAACAACGCAGGCCCCCGCGTCGCTGAATACTCATGCGGCGCGGGGGTTTTTCATTTCCAGCCGGCCCATGTATCGATCGGACCCTGCGACTCCGCGTGACTCTGCGCGATTCAGGCCGGGGCTTCGCGTGAGTTGCGTGCACGATACTGGAGCGGCGTGACTCCGGTGAATTTCTGGAAAGCGGAATGAAAGCTGCTCTTCGAATTGAAGCCCGCCGCGTGAGCGATCGATAGCACCGAACGCTGCGGTTCGTCCCGCAGCATCGCGCACGCCGCGGCGACGCGGTATTCATTCAGGAAGGCGTGGAAGTTTTTGCCCGCTTTTTCGTTCAGCAATCCCGAGAGCTGGTGTCGGCTCATCCGGAGTTCCTCCGCGAGTCCTTCCAGACTCAATTCTTCGTCAAGATAGAGTCGATCTTCTTCCATGAGTTGCCGCAGGCGCTCGAGAGCGGCTTCCGCGTCGATGTTCTGGAGCGCCGAGCGCTCGTAGGATTTGCGACGGGTCGTGCGGCGCAGTTCCGGCACCAATTGCGGATCCCGCAGGCGGGCCAGGTGTTGCACCGCAAGCATCATCGTAATGGCGATGAGCCCCAGGTGCGTGGCCCGGGGCCAGACGAAGAGATCCCCCAGCAACAGGAGCGGCAGCGCCAGTAGAGCGCCGGCCAGAAAAATCCACAGCAGACGCACACTTGCGGGCATGCTCGCGCCCGACCACAGACCGCGCAGAGTCACCAGGGTGCCGACCGAAAACGCGGCGTTCGTCGCATACACCGCGAGTGCCGCCCAGCCGGACAATGTAAAATAATCGATCGAAGATTCGCCGCCCAGTCGGGAGACCAGGCAGGTGTTCAGATACTCGGCGTGCGTTTCCGGCTGCGCGAGAATGTACAGATCCAGCGCCGCGAAGGGTAATCCGCCGAACATCAGAGCCACCGAGCGGCCGCCAGGCTGATAGGCCCCCTGAATCGTCGAGCGCAGCCATAGATATAAGAGCGGACCGATTAAGTACGACCAGCTGAACTGCATGACCCAGAATCCCGCGTGCCGCGCCAGATTCCCGCTCAATTCCAGAGCGCCGCGGGCCAGAAACAGCGCCAGGCAGACAAAGAGACAGCTGACGAACCATACGTGCGGGCTCGTCCGATCCCGGTCGAGCCAGGCGCTCACGGCCTGCAATAAACTCAGTCCGGCGCCGAAAGCCACGATGCCAGCCAGCCATGTATTGAGTGTGATCATTATTCAGTCGCCGCCGTTCCAGGCGAAGCCGCCCGCCGCCGCGTTCCTGACGCAAGGCTTGCTTCGCTGATCTGGACCGCAAGCACCTTCGGGTCGCGTGCATTCGAATCCGGGTTCTGAAAAGTTCGAGTCGATCAATTCGAACCCCCGTGTCCGCTCCGTGGCGATCGATTCGGACGACTCCGGCCTCCGAATGTGTCAGACTGCGCCCGGTTTTCAGGAGAAGTATGTTATGAACGATATAAGTATCGGCGGGCGACGGGATGCGATGGTCCGCCTCAGTTTCGATAGGATTCTGGATTATTTGTTGGGGCCCACGGTTATTGGGATTTCGCTGTACGGCGTCGTCGCCGCACTCGAATCGGGTTTTGCGGCCGGGGCGGTGCTATTCGCCCAATCGATCCTAAACATTGTGGCGATCGCGCTTTTGGAAGCCTGGCGACCCGAGCGCTCCGGCTGGGCCCTGCATTCGGACCGCACCCTTTTAAGCGACGTGATTCACAGCCTGCTCGGGTCGGTGCTTGCGGGAAATCTGGGGAAGGCGTTGCTGAACGCGCTCGTGGCGCTCGCGGCGGCCGGGCTTGCCGGTTGGGCGTCCGTTCAGTTGTGGCCCGCGGACTGGCCGTTCGCCGTTCAATGCCTGGTCTTTTTGTTGTACATGGAATGCGCGAGTTACTGGTGGCATCGCATCATGCATCGGGTGCCCTGGCTCTGGCGGCTGCATTCTATTCATCACAATCCGAAGCGCATGCATGTCTTAAAAGCGGGAAGGGTCCACTGGTTCAGCGGCGTTATCGGAACCATGCTCAAATTCGCGTTGCCGGTGGCGCTCGGAGCGCCCGCGCCCCTGTTCATCGCCTATGCGGCGGCGACGAATATTTTCGGGACTATCACCCACGCGAATTTTCGACATCGGATGCCGGACTGGTCGCACTATATTTTTAACACGGCCGGCGTGCACCATCTGCACCATTCGACCCAACTCGACCTGGGCAACAGCAATTTCGGCAATATCCTCAGCGTGTGGGACGTGGTCTTCGGCAGTTTCAGGCATCCCCGCAAAAACGTACTGTCTGAAGTCGGGGTCGAGCAAGCGGTCGTGCGCGAAGACCTCTCTGGCGAATTATTCGGCGCGCTTCTGCCCGGGGGCCTGTTGCCGCGGTCCGGGAAATCCGCTTGCGAAGATTTGAATAACGGGTCCAATCGACAACACCCGTGAATCGACAGTTATTTGAAACCGTCTACGCGACGCCGCTGGCGGTCGCGTTACTAAAAATCCTGCTGCATATTCCGGCTCTCGGGCAGTACGGCTTTTTCATCGACGAATACTATTATATCGCCTGCAGCGAACGCCTCGCCTGGGGTTATGTCGATCATCCGCCCCTGGCCGTGTTTTTACTCGGTGGGCTACGCTGGCTTTTTGGCGAGTCGATCTACGTGCTGCGCATAGCCGTCATGTTGACCGGAGCGGCCACGGTCTTCGTGACGGCTTTGCTGGCCCGCGAAGTCGGGGGAGGGCGCTTCGCGCAGGCCGCAGCGGCGCTTGCAGTCGTGGCGGCTCCGATCTACACCGGCATCGACAAATTTTATACGACGAACAGCTTCGAGATCCTGTACTGGACGCTTGCGATTTATCTATTGCTTCGCATCGCGGGCGATCGAAGCCGGACGACTACGGGGTCGTGGCTCCTGTTGGGCGGCGTGCTCGGAGCGGGTTTGTTGAACAAACACTCCATGCTCTTTCTGGGCTTTGCGATCGCCGTGGGCCTGGTCTTTACCCGGAATCGTCGTTATCTGGCGACCCCGGGACCGTACCTGGCGGCGGGGCTGGCTTTCGCGCTCTTCGCTCCGCACGTACTGTGGCAAATCGCGACAGGCTGGCCGACCCTGGAATTTATGGAAAACGCCCGGGCGCACAAAAACTATTTCGAATTCGGCGATTTCGTCGGCGCGCAAATACTGCAACAGCACCCCTTGCTTTTGCCGCTCTGGGCGGGCGGTTTCTTTTATTTCGCCTTCGCGCGGGCCGCCGCGCCGTACCGCATCGCGGCCTGGTTGTACGGAGTGCTCTTCGTCTTTTTCGTTTTGCTGCAGGGCAAGACCTACTACCTGTCGCCGGCGTATCCCGTGCTGTATGCCGGGGGCGCCGTGTGGCTGGAACGCGGTCTTGCGCGAGTTTTTGCGCGCGGCGAAGTGGTGCGAAGCGCGCAAATTGCTGTGCTCGGCCTGATCGCACTGGCCGGCGCGGTGCTGGCACCCCTGAGCCTGCCGCTGCTTGCCCCGGAACGATACCTTGAGTATGAACGTTTCCTGGGAATCCGGCCGCCGAAGCTCGAGCATCAGAACCTGGCGAAGATGCCGCAGCATTTCGCGGGTATGTTCGGTTTTCCGGAGCAGGCGGCCGCCGCAATCGCCGCGTATCAGAACCTGGACGCCGCGGAGCGGGAACGCGCTATAATTCTGGGTGGCAGCTACGGTTTCGCCGGCAGTGTTGAATTTTACGCGCGCCAGTCCGGACTGGAATTACCGGTCATCAGCGGACACAACAATTACTATCTCTGGAGCCGGCCGTACATGCATGGACCCGGCGGGCGGGCGACGACCGTGGTCGCGCTGGGCTTCAGCGAAAACAAACTGCGCGAGCATTTCGACGATATTCGTGCGGCCCAAACCGTGCACTGCGAATACTGTATGGGCAGGACGGTCCAGGTCACGGTCTACATCTGCCGCGAACCGAAGCGGGCGATGCCGCAGCTCTTCGAAAAACTGCGTCGCTATCTATAAGCCGGAGGCTCGCCCCCGTTTCGGCCAGCGTGCCGGCCGAGAATCGAATCCGGATGCCGCTCAGGGCGCCTGTAGAAAATCGAGCAGCAACTGCGCGGTTTCTTGCGGGCGTTCGTATTGCGGCGAATGACCCATCGCCTCCAGAATGATCAGCGTCGAATCCGGCAACTGCGCGTCCCAGTAACGCGCGTGGGCCGGCGAGACCGTGGTGTCCTGGTCGCCCCAGAGGACCAGGGTCGGTTGCGCGATTTGCTGAATGCGATCGTTCAGGATATAGTCTTGATCGGCGCGAATATCCGCGCGAATTTGATTCAAGCGTTCGAAGTTGGCCTGGGATTTTTCGATAAACATTTTTCGAAAGGGACCGGGTACCCACGGCTTTTTTACAAAATTGCCGTCGAGATAGGCGTCGAAGTCTTCGTTCGTGCGTAAAGGAGCCGCGCTCGGTTTGTACGGCACGGGGTCGTCGACCCGCAGGCCCGCGGAGTCGAGCAACAGCAGCTTCTGGACGTTTTCCGGATACTGCAGCGCGTAGGCCGCGCTGATATGCCCGCCCATGCTATTGCCTCCGAGGATGATCGGACCGTTACGCAAGGCCTGGATGTGTTCTAAAAATCGATGCAGGCGCGCGACCTGCGAACGCGGTCCGTAGCTTTCGTTTGCGGAATAATCGGTATCGCCGAAGCCGGGCACGTCGGGCATGATTACGGTATAGTGCGGAACGAGCCAGCGCGCGGCCTGCACGAACGAGATTTTCGAGTCGCCGAAGCCGTGCAGCAACACCATGATTTGTTGATTCTGGCCGCCCTGATAGTACGGAACGCGCAGAGCCGGCGCGCCATCAGTCGCGGGGATTTTCGCGACCTCCGCCGATACGCCGGAGCGCAGAGCGTAGCTCTGGTAGATGGCCGCCAGGGTTACGCCGGGAAAAAAGCGATAGATCAACAGCAGGCCGAATAGAATCGTAAAGACGACCGCCGCGATGCGATTTGTTGTATTCATGTTCGGATCTCCTGATTGTCAGTCGTACGTGGGCGGCTCGGCGACGGGGTACAGGCGAAAGCGTTCGTTGGAAACCTGCCGCAGCCGATTGCAGGCGGGATGCCAGTAGGCCATCAGCGCGATTTGATCGCACGGCGCTTCGACGATCGCCTGGTAACACAAAACGGAAAATTGAATCATCTCGGGAGTATGCACCGCGAGTTTCTTTTCGGCGTCGGCAAGAGCCGTTTCAACGCAGCCGGAGACCGTAACCCGGTTCTGCAGGCCCGGCGAAAGCGTGCGAATGATTTTCGTCGTACAGTATTTTAATCGGATACAGATCGCTTCCGCGCCGCCTTTAATGAACTCGGGATAATTCGCGGGCGAAGGCAGCTCCGGCTTCGGTTCGCGACAGCCGCTCGCGAACACCAGTACCAGCGCGATAGCGAGCAGAATGCGCGACGTGCCGGGCTCGAGTCGGGTGAATCGGACGCCGCCGCTCTTGTGAATCGATTTTGCGTTCAATGATGTGCTTTCCATATTGGTTTTCTGCGCGTTTTCGAAGTCTGAGCAGCTCATACTAAAGACCGCTCAAAAATCCACAGCCGTCGCCTCCGGCCCGCGCCGCCCGCAGGCGTTGCAGGGCCAGCATGGCGTCGGCCTGACCGGCCTTCGTGTCGACTTTTGAAAAGTACCCGCGCAGATTCGGCATCATATCCTGAATCGAACGGCGCACGAAATAATTATATACCATGTCTTCCCAGCTGCGACGATAGTTGCGCGCGATATAGGCCTGGTAGCGTTTGACGACCGTGCCGTCGACCACCACGTCGCGCTCGGGAAACTCTTCGACCTCGTCGAACATGAATCCCAGGGTCGGCTGAATAAAGACTTCGGAGCGTTCGCAGGTCTTTTCGTGAATATAATAGACGACGTAGTCGCGGCCTTTTTCCAGCCCCGGCCAGTAGTTGTATTGATTGCGTTGCATGACGTTCATCGACGTCACGAAAGGCTGCCCGGGCGAATGCCAGCTGGCCACGGCCGCGTCCTGATAACGGTTCGACGCGACGATCCCCGCGTCGGGCGCTTCGCGATCCCGGAAAGCGGTAATTTCGGCGATGGCTTCGGCGAACCCCACGGGGCGGTAGCCGGGCACGAAGTACGACTCGATTTTGTAGCCCTGCGCCTGCGCGATTTTCACCAGCGGGATCGAGAAATACGCGAGCACGTTCAGGGCCACGGTAAAGATCGTGCCGGCGGCGAAAGCAATCACGGCCAGGCGCGCACTGCGGCCCGCCGCGGACCACCGCTCCGGAAGCGCCCGCACTAAAAGCAGGACGCAGGCCAGATACGAGGCGAAGGTCCAGTTGCCCTGGATTTCGCGCGAAGCCGAAAGATACAAAAAGAACAACGGCAGAATCAGCGCATTGATCCACAGAAAACGAATTTCCGGCGGAGTCGTAGAGTCGTTTCTCTGCGAGTCCTCGATTTTCGCGTCCCCGTCGCTCTGAGCTTCTTCACGGTTCTTGTTCGATTTCGAGCGCCGCGCGCGAAAGGCGGCGAGTTTCGCGCGTATCGTTTTGTTTGCAGCGCTGATCGCCAGCCCCGCGAAGACCAACAGCCAGAGAGGTGAAAAAGTCAAAAGCTGGCCGACCAGATAATTCGCGGCGGTTTCGGCGCCGCCGGAGCTGCCGAGCGAAGACCGCAGATATAGAATCGCGGTTACGCCGTCCCAGTTATGGTTCGCGTTCCAGATGAGGATCGGACTCACCAGCGCCAGGGCCAGGGCGCAGCCGCCCCAGAAGTACCACTTCGTAAACAGCCGCAGCTCGCGCCGATCCGTGAACATCCAGATGGCGAAAGATAGCGCGAAAAAAGCCATCGTGTGTTTTGACAATTCACCCAGGCCCACGCAGGCGAAGACCAGCCAGAGATACAGCGGCCGTCGCGTGGCGACCGATTCGCCGCTGCGAATATAGGCGACCGTAAAGTACAGAGCCGCGGCCCAGGCGATCATGAACGGCGAATCGTGCATGATCAAAATCGCGCCGGCGAAATAACCGGGCAAAAAGGTCACGATCAAAACGGCGAGCATTCGGCGCACGGGCGAGAACCCCAGTCGCCAGGTCGTCGCATAAAACAAAAGCACCGTTATCAGGGCCGCCGCAATCGCCGCCAGCTTGAGCGCGAAATGCGTATCGCCGAGAATCGCCGTAAACGCGCGGATATAGAGCGCGACGCCCGGACCCTGGTCATAATAGGAAAAGTCCAACTGGCGGGACCACTCCCAATAATAGGCTTCGTCCGCTACGAGCGGAATGTCGAGCGATAGGAGCAGGCGTACCAGCAGACTCGCTCCGAGAACAATAAGCGCGATCAAATCGAAGCTATGAAATTTCATGCCCTCCAGTGATGCGCGGTCCGCAGGCGTCGAGTCAAGCACGAAACCGCGCCGGTTGTCCGGCGCTCAAGCAGGCAGGCGGTTCAGGAATTGGGGCGCAGGGCGGTTTCCAGCATGCGGCGCAGCTCCCGCTTTTGTTTGCGGAAGCTCGCGGCGTTCGGACGGAAAAATCCGAAGTGTAACACAATGCCGTCAAGCGACGCGAACAGCATACGGCTGAACGCGTTCGGGTCCAGGTCCGCTGAGATTTCGCCGTTCTTTTGCAGTCGGCGAATCGCCGCGGCGTAGGAGCGGGTCAGGCTTGCGATCAACTCCTCCATCTTCCGGCGATAGGGATCGTCCGGTCGGGTGTAGCGGGCGCCGAAGAATTCAAAATAGATGGGAATCATTTCGGCGAGCTCTTCGGAGGCTTCCACGCTTTCGACGAAGTGCTGAATCAGGCGTTCGCGGCCGCCCGGATGTCCGGCGGCGTCAGCGTCGGGCTGCGATAGAGCGGCCGCCCGGGCCTCGAAGCCTTCCCAGAATAGATCGAAGAGGCCCGCCAGCAGATCTTCTTTTTTCTCGAAGTATTCGTAGATCGTGCCCTTACCCACTCCGGCGGCCACGGCGATTTCGGCCATACGGGTCTCATGAAAGCCCCGGGCGCTGAATACCTGTCCGGCCGCCGCGAGCAGGGTGCGCCGCTTTTCTTCTCGATCGACGATTTTGGGAGCCATTTGCGGACCAGGGTGACGCAAGTCGACCCGCCGGTCAGTAAAAAAACCTCGCCGGCCCGCCCTGCCTGTTTGTTTTTATTGACCGGCTGGTCGGTCATTTGCACGCTGTTCGGGGAGGCGCTTATGAATGCAAATCAGGATGCGGGCAATCCTGGAGAAATCATCGGAGCGGAACTCCGGCGGCCGCGAGTGCTGGTCGCCGGAGCCACCGGGTATCTCGGCGGATTCGTTCTGCGCGAATTACAGGCCCGGGGCGCTTTTGTCCGGGCGATTGTGCGCCGGCCGGAGCAGGTGGCGGCGGTCGCTCGATGGGCCGATGAAGTCCTGGTCCACAGGACGAAGCAGAACGCGGACTCCGCAGGGCGCGAGTTTTTGCGCAGGGCGTGTCAGGGAATGGACGCGATCTTTTCGGCGGTCGGTATCACCCGCCAGAAAGACGGCCTGCGTTATATGGACGTGGACTATCGGTACAATCGCAATCTGCTGGATGCGGCCCTGCACGAAAAAAAGCCAGCGCGCCGCTTCGTCTATGTCGCCTCGCTGGGCGCTGAGCATATGCCGCGGGTCGCCCTGATCCAGGCCAAAGAGCGTTTCGTGGCCGAACTCACAGCCGCGCCGATCGACAGCGTGGTCTTACGGCCGTCGGGATTCTTTTCGGACCTGACGGAATTTCTGCGTATGGCGGAGCGGGGCCGCGCGTTCGTGTTCGGCCGGCCGGGTCGCGTTCAGATGAATCCGATCCATGGCGAAGACCTGGCCCGCGTTTGCGCCGATGTACTCTGTCGAACAGATATGAGCGCCCGGGACATTAGAGGCCATGGCGTCGGCGCGCCTGCGTCCGCGATGAGTTCCGGATATCGTCAGCGCACAATCGCAGTCGGCGGTCCGGAAATCCTGAGTCACGACGACATCGCCCGGCTGGCGTTCGTCGCTCTGAATCGACCGACGCGCATCACTCATTTGCCGCGCTGGCTGGCCCGGACGATCGCCTGGCTGGCCCGCCACCTCTTGCCGGAAGCGCGCAGCGGCCCCGTCGATTTTCTGATGCATGCTCTGATCGTGAACGCGGTGGGAGAACGCGTCGGCTCGCGACGGGTCGGCGATTTTTTTCAGGAGCTGGTCGAAAGGCCGACGGCGAATTCCACCGCCGCGTTAGCTACAGATGAGGGAAACTTATGAAAACGAAAAGGATGAATCGATTTATGACCGAGGCGCCGCGCGAAGCGGCGAATATTGAATGGAATTACTCGGGCCCGCCGGACGGGTTTTTCGGCCCCGGAGCGACCGGGGCGGAACGCGGAGTGGTCTGGTTGGGGGTGTTCTTGCTCTTTGCGGCTTATGCAGGGTTGGAGTTCACGGGTCGCGGCCCGGAATGGTCGTGGTGGCTGTGGGCGATCGTACTGGGATTGGGAGCGGACATCGCGGGCGGAATGATTGCGAATAGTCTGAACTCGTGCAAACGCTATTATCATCGCGGCGCGACGTCGGATGCGCGTTCCAGCCCGGCCAAAAGCGGGGTCGGCGTTTTCCTGAGAAATCATGTCGCCTTCGCCGCGGTACATGTGCATCCAATCTTCGTCGGCTGGCTTTTCGATCGACCGCTCTATGGATTGGGATGGTACCTGGTTCTGCAAATGACGGTATGGGCTACGCTCTGCGTCCCGCTCTATTTGCGCCGGCCGCTGGCGATGCTCTGGATTCTCGCGGTGCTGCTCGTCGAGCTCTATTTTGTCGCTCCCATTCCGTATCTGGAGTGGTTTATTCCAGTGCTGTTTATAAAGATCGTTTACGGTCGCATCGTGCGCGAAGAACCGTATCGACCGGTGGACTGAGCCGGCCGGCGTCGCGCCGCGCTATTCGCCCGCTCAAAAGCTCAGCGATTCAACGGAGCGCCGATCGTTTCGCGTAGCTGCTCTCGCAGTTCTTCGACCGACAGCGCTTCGATGGTCTCGGGCCTGAGCTGCGGGTGTAAGACTACGTGCACCGTACCTTTGCGAATGGGCTGGATCCACTGCTTCTTTTTCGGCGGAATGATACGATCGGAGTCGAGAATGCTCATCGGCTGAATCGGGACGGCCGCTCGCTTCGCCAGTACAAAGCCGCCTTTTTTAAAAGGCAGCATACGTCCGCCGCCCGGCCCGCGCGTCCCTTCGGCGAAGACGATAACCGATTTGCCGCCGCGTACGTGTTCGGCGGCGGCCTGCATACTCTCCCGGGCGTTCGCGGGGTTGTCGCGTTTCACCGGAATATAGCCGGCGCCCCACATGCCCCAGCCCCAGATGGGAATGCGAAAGAGCGACGCCTTCGCCAGCCAGCGAAACTGCAGTTCCGGAAAGACGCAGTACATCACGACCATATCGAAGAGACTCAGGTGATTCGAAACGACGACCAGCGGCTGGTGTTCGGGCGTCGCCTGCCCGCCGGTGTGCGAAGCCGGCGGTCTTTGAATATCAACGCGCACGCCCGCGATACGGCAAACCAGCAGCGACCAGCTGCGAGCGGCGCGGTGTATCAGGTTTTGCGGCCGGAGCCATAGAATCGGGACCAGGACCGCAGCATACGACAGAAAGATCAGCGCGGCCAGCAGCCACAAAAACAAAGAACGCACGCTCTCGATCAAAATCAAAGAGCTCCTGCGGCTGCAAGCGCTTTTGAAATTCGACCGTATCAGCCCGCCGCGACGATCTGCGGGTCGTATTGTATTAACGCCGCTTCGACCAGCGACCAGACTTCTTTTCGAACTGCAGCGGCCGTGCCGTCCATACCCCGCGGCATTCGTCTTTTTCGTGCGGCCTGAAAACGAGAAATGAGCTGACTGTCCGGCGGCGGCAAATAATCTCAGGCACATGTCCGATCTGCTTCCGCCAGAATCCAGTGCATATTCCGAAGGCGCCGTCCCGGAACAGGAGGAAACCGTCCAGCACCGTCTGGTGTTGCGCGGTCTGCAGAAAGACGACTACGACGATCTAAAAGAAATTATGGATCTCGTTTACCCGCTGATGCACGGAGCGTGGGAGCGACGTTATCTGGATGCGCTCATCGATCGTTTTCCGGAAGGGCAAATCGCGATCGAAGACAACGGCAAAGTCGTGGCGGTGGCGCTCAGTCTGCAGCTGGAGTATCGCAAATTCGGCGACAATCATACCTACAAACAGATCGTCGCCGACGGACGTTTCGACACTCACGACCCGAAGGGCGATACGATCTACGGCATCGACGTATTCGTGCATCCCGAGTATCGCGGTCTGCGGCTGGGCCGTCGGCTGTACGACGCCCGCAAGACGCTGTGCGAAGAGCTGAATCTGCGCCGCATCATCGCGGGCGGTCGCATTCCCGGTTATCAAAAAGTCGCGGACTCGCTGACCGTTAAAGAATATATACAGAAAGTTAAGAATTCGGAACTCTACGATCCAGTGCTCAGTTTTCAGCTCGCCAACGATTTTCACGTGCGCCGCATTATCCGTAATTATATCCCCGAAGACCGCGAGTCGCATTCGCACGCGACTCTGCTGGAGTGGATCAACATCTACTATGAAGAGCGCGATCTGGACGTATTCACCCAGCGTAAAACCGTGGTACGGGTGGGCGCCGTACAGTGGGGTATGCGCCGGGTGAATAATCCCCAGGAGATCGTCGACCAGATCGAATATTTCGTCGACGCGATCGCGGGTTATAAAGCGGATTTCGTTTTGTTGCCCGAGTTTTTCAACGGACCGTTGATGGCGGAGTCCAACGATCGCACGCCCGGCGTCGCCATTCGTCATCTCGCGGGGTATACGGATTTTCTGCGCGAAAAAATCGTCGAACTCGCGCTGGCGTACAATATCAATATTATCGCGGGCAGCATGCCGGTGCTCGACGTCGAAACCGAAATGATTTACAATACCTCGTTCGTTTGCCGGCGCGACGGAACCTATGCGACGCAGCACAAGCTGCATATTACGCCCGACGAGCAGGCCTACTGGGGGCTCACCGGCGGACACGAGCTGTCGGTTTTCGAAACCGACGTCGGCAAAGTCGGCGTCTTAATCTGTTACGACGTCGAATTCCCCGAGCTTTCGCGGCTGCTGGCGGAGCAGGGCATGAAGATTCTGTTCGTGCCCTTCTGGACCGATACCAAAAACGCGTATCTGCGCGTGCGTCGCTGCGCCCAGGCCCGCGCGATCGAAAACGAATGTTACGTCGTCATCACCGGCAGCGTCGGCAATTTACCCAAAGTCGAAAACATGGACATCCAGTATTCCCAGGCGGCGGTCTTTTCGCCGGCGGACTTCGCCTTTCCGCATGATGCCGTCATCGCCGAGGCGACGCCCAATACCGAGATGACCCTGGTGTCGGATCTGAATCTGGATTTGCTCAAAGACCTGCGCTACCAGGGCAGCGTGCGTAATTTTCGCGACCGGCGTCTGGATCTGTATCGCGTCGAGTGGCTCAAGGATTGATTTACGATTCTGGCCGGCGAATGGCCCGGCGCTCTCGGCGAATTAAATATTCCCGCCGCGGTTCTGCCCGGGGCCGCAGCATTTGATTTGTGTCGAACAGGAAAGATACGGTCGCGGACGTATTCGGGAGCCGGTGCGAGTTTTCGCGCACCTGTCTCCGGCGGGTAACAAATCCTGGTTTTGGCCCGAGGTATCATCGGTTCATATTAAAAATTCGTAAGTATTTCATGGAACTGCCAACCTGCGACAAAAATTGCTCGCCCTCCTTCCGTCTGATCCGAATAAGTAGCAATACGTGGCCAGATTCGGCCCCGTACGGGATGGAGTGGTGGTACATCCGAAAAAGAATTCAGGCGGCGATCAGGGAAACGTCGTCCTGCTGCGGGCGGCCCGGACTCTTTCGGGTCTGGCGATTGCTCTGTGCTTAGTTACGGCGAATGCAGCGTGCGTGCCTGCTCTGCCGGGGGAATGCGGCGAAGCCTGCACGCTGCTCGCCATCGGATCGGGACCAGTCGCCGCGAATCCGATCACGCCGACCGGCAGCTTTAGCGTTTCCGCTGCGAGTCTTACGGTCGCGGAGACGGGAACGGCGCGTTCGTTTTCGGTCGTGCTGAATCAGGCGCCCACAGCGAACGTCACCGTGCCGATCAGCAGCAGCGACACTGGCGAGGCGACCGTAAGCGTCGCGTCGCTGACATTTACGCCCGCGAACTGGAATATACCCCAGGCCCTGGCGGTGACCGGCGTCGACGACGCCGCCGTCGATATGAATCAAACCGTGAGCGCGAACGTCGGCGCGGCCGTCAGCGGCGATGCGAACTACAACGGAGTCGATCCTTCCGATGTTTCAGTAACGGTGCTCGACGACGAATCGCCGAATATCATCGTCACCGAAACCGCATTCAGTACGATCGTGACCGAAGGCGGCGCGACCGACACTTATACGATCGTCCTCACTCAGGCCCCGGGGATGAACGTTACGGTGACCCTTACGCCGAACGCTCAGGCTTCGGCGAACGCCTCAGTCGTGCCGTTGCCGCTGACCTTTCTCGCGGGAGCCTGTCCCGGGCCTGGAACCTGGTGCACGGCTCAGACCGTTACTGTGGCCGGCGTCGACGATGCGGTCGCCGAAGGGCCCCGGGGCTATGTCTTTACGCATACGGCTGCAAGCGGGGACGCGAATTACAACGGTATCGCGATCGAAAACGTAAACGTGGCGGTGGTGGACAACGATAAATTCACTTTTCGCACGGCCGCGGTCCACAACGGAGATTTCGACAACGACGCTGCGCTCGGCGGCGACGGCGACGGATCCGGTATCGCCGAAGCGGACGCCTTCTGTATGGCCGACGCGAACCGTCCGAATGTCTCGACCTACAAAGCTCTGCTGGTCAAAGCCGCTCCCGCACCGAACCGCCAGGGATCCACCACCCCCAACGCCGGGGATGGCCAGGTGGATTGGGCGCTGGCTGCGAACACCAATTATTATCGCCAGGACGGCACCACGCCGCTCTTTACGACCAATGCCGCCGGCATTTTCGTATTCGGCGCCATGGCGAATTCGTTCGCGGCCTCGGCCGGGGACTACTGGACCGCGTTGCGCGCGGACTGGCGTACCGTGGCAGGCTTGAGTTGCACGGGCTGGTCCGCGACCGCGGGCACCGGTCGCACCGGTGATCCCGCGGCGACAGCCGCCACCGCCATTGAGCGCGTCGCCCCGCCGGCGAGCTGCGCGACTCCGCTGCATCTAATCTGCGTCGAACAATGAGCCCACGATCTCCGGCTTGACCGGAGCCCGCTTTTCTGTAACCTGCCCGAATCGGAATATTCTTATTTAGGAGTACTCCGGAATCTGCGCCCGGTACTCATTTCAGTATGGCAACCCGAAAAACAACGACAGCGAAAGCCGGTTCTCGAGCCGCAGGCAAAACGACGAAATCGAATCGCCCCCGGACCGCCACCCCCCCGGCATCCTCGAAAGCCGCGACAGATCGACGCGCGGCGGAAGCCGCCGTTGCGAAGGCGCTGGAGCTGTTGAAATCCGAGGGACTGCGAATCACCCCGCAGCGCGAAGATATATTACATCTGCTCGCCCGGCGTCCCGGCGGTCACTCCGTGCAGGACGTCTTCCAGGAGATTCGCAAGAAGCACCGTTCGATCAGCCTGGACACGGTCTATCGCACGCTCAGCACCCTGGCCAATCTGGGCGTGCTTTCGCAGATCAAGCTGCACGGCGCCGATCTGGTCTATGAATTCCAGGGGGCCGGTCATCATCATCACCACGCGGTCTGTCTGACCTGCGGCAATTCACTGTGCTTGAGCGAGTGTCCGCTGCCCGAAGGTTTTTTTCGCGACCTGGAGCGCCGGGAATTTCGCGTCGTAAACCACGCCTTCGAAGTTTACGGGTATTGCGCGAGCTGCCAATGAAGTCGCTTCGACTGACCTTCGCACTGCTTCTGGTTGCGCCGACGACGGGCTCGCTGATCGCCTGCGATCCGCCGGAGCGATCGCCGGCCGCCGGTCTGCTCGAAGTCGGCGTGAGCGTCGCCCCGCAGAAATTCATCGTCGAGCGCATCGCCCGGGGCGGGGCCCGGGTGCAGGTATTGATTCCTTCCGGCGCGGATCCGCATTCGTACGAACCGGGGCCGGATCAGCTCCGGGTTCTGAGCGATCTGGGAGTATACTTTCGTCAGGGCCTGGAATTCGAAACGGCCTGCCTGCGCCGCCTGCAGGGAGTGAATCCCGCGATGCAGGTCGTGGACCTGGGCCCCGGCGTCGTCGGACCGCCTGCCGTTCGCGAGTCATCGCATTCGCACGCGGACCATCACGATCATTTGAATCCGCACACCTGGCTTTCGCCGCGACTGGTGCGGGCCCAGAGCGATCTCATCCTGAATGCGCTGGGCGAGCTAAGACCGGAAGAGCGTTCGCGATTCGAGCGCGGGCACCGCGAACTGCAGGCGGACATCGCGCGGGTCGATCGTTATATTCGGCGGCGACTCGCTCCGGTTCGCGGGCGCTTACTCGTTGTCTTTCATCCCTCCTGGGAGTACTTCGCGCATGAATACGGCTTGAAAATGCTGGCCATTCAGGACGGAGGACACCAGCCTTCCGCGCGGGATTTGATGCAACTGGTGCGCGCCGCGCGGGAAGCCGGCGTAAAAGCGGTCTTCGCCGAACCCGGTTTCGATCCCAGGTCGGTCGAAGTCGTCGCCCGGGATATCGGCGCGCGCGTCGAAACCATCGATCCGCTGGCGGAAGACTGGGAGCAAAACCTCTGCGATACCGCCGACCTCATCGCGGAGGCGCTCGCTCCATGAGCCAGCGGGCGATCGTGCGGGCGGAGGCTCTGGGCGTTCGACTGGGCGAGCGTGTCGTATTGCGCGACGTGAACTTTGAGCTCTCGCCCGGGGACTTCGCGTTGTTCGTCGGACCGAACGGCGGCGGTAAGACGACGCTCTTTCGCGCGTTGCTCGGAATTTGCGAAATCTATACGGGCCGCGCGCTTTTGAACGACGCGTCGCCCGAGAAGGGCCGCGCCATCGCCGGTTACGTTCCCCAGCGCAACGATTATGATCCGCAGTTTCCGCTCCGGGTTCGCGAACTGACGGCGATGGGAGCGCTCGGGCCGGGTATGAGTCGCGCGTTTGCACGCGATGAGGAACGCGCCCGGGTGCAGTCGGCGTTAGAAACGGTCGGCATGGGCGAGCGCGCGAATGATCCGATTCGTTCGCTTTCCGGCGGTCAGCTGCAGCGCGTCTTTATCGCCCGGGCGCTGGTGAGTGAACCGCGCCTGCTGTTTTTGGACGAACCGCTGAGTTTTCTCGACGCGCGTTCGGTCGCGAATTTTTACGAGCTGCTGCGCGATTTGCAAAGCCGCGGTCTGACGATTCTGATGAGCACCCACGACGCGTCCGACGTGCGACGACCGGGCGATCGTCTCTTCGAAATCGACGGCGGGCTGCGCGAAATCACGCGTCCGGAGGAGGTCGCCTGATTCGCGCGGCGCCGGTTCATGTTTGAATTTTTATCGTACGAGTTTATGCGCAACGCGCTGGCCGCGGCGCTGCTGGTCAGTGTGGCGACGGGCGTGATCGGCGTCTTCGTCGTCGTGAATCGCATGGTTTTTTTAAGCGGCGGCATCGCCCACGCGGCGTACGGCGGCGTGGGTCTGGGCGTTTTCCTGGGGATTTCGCCGGTGGTATCGTCGCTCGTGTTTACCTTTTGCGCCGCGCTGGGCATGGGCGTCGTCCAGCGTCGCGCCGGCGAACGGGCCGACACAATCATCGGCGTGCTCTGGGCGGTCGGGATGGCTCTGGGGGTGATCAGTCTGGAGCTGAGCCCGGGCTTTCAGGGCGACCTGATGAGTTATCTATTCGGCAGCATCCTGATGGTGTCCGCCGCGGATCTGTGGTGGATGTTCGCGCTCGATCTGGTCATCCTCCTGGCGGTCGTGCTTTGCTATCGGCAACTCGTGGCGATCTGCTTCGACGAGACCTTCGCGACCGTACGCAATTTGCCGGTCGCCGGACTCTATCTCGCGCTGGTCGCGCTGATCGCCGTGGCGATCGTTTTGATGATGCGCGTGACCGGTTTGATTCTCGTTATCGCGCTCCTGACGATTCCGGTCGCGATCGCGGGCTGGTTCGCATTCGATCTCAAGCGATTGATGGCCCTCGCGATATTCTTCGGGGCGTGTTTTAATCTGGGCGGACTGTGGCTTTCGTATGTTCTGGACCTCAGCTCGGGGGCGACCATCGTCGCGCTGGCCGGCGTGGTTTATCTGGTCGGGCTCGGCGTGCGTTCGTTTTTCGCGTCGCGGCCCCGCGAAGGCTGAGTGTTATAAGCGTGCGACAGGAGCGCGTCGCGTCGAATGGCGGGATCGATGCTCGAAAATAGTGCTACCCCGAAACTCTCCCGATTTGAAACTGGGTGATGCCCGTCCGCTCGCTGCTGTTTTTGTACATCAACACCTTTCTGGCCCTGATCGGCGGGAATATGTTCAACTACGGTCTGATTATCCTGGCGACGGATACGGCGAATTCAGACGGTTTCACGGGGCTGGTCAATTTTTCAAATTACGTGCCGACTCTGTTTTTGAGTTTCTACGCGGGAACGCTGCTTGATCGTAAGTCGCGGCTGGTCATCGTTTATATATTTCAGTCTTTTTTTATCGCGACCGCGCTTTGTCTGGCCAGCTTATTGTTCTTCGACGTCGTACGCGAAAGCACCCGCTGGATTCTGCCCATGATCGCGCTGGTAAACGGATCCGCGCTGGCGTTTCTCGTTCCCGGCCGCTTCGCATTGGTCGCGAATATCGTTCCGCCGTCGGCGGTGCCCCGCGCGACCATGGTGCTGAATATCCTGGTGATCGTCGGTTTCGGTATCGCGCCGGTTTTCGTGGGTTTGATCAAACAATACCACGACTGGCACGTTCTGTTTTATTCGATCGGCGCCGTTTTGATCGTCGCTTATATCACCCTCTTTCCGATTCGGCCGTCGTACCCGACCGCTTTCGCCGGAGATGCGTCGGCCTTCGATCGCTTTCGCGACGGTCTGCGCTTCGTGCGTTCGAGCCGCCTGATTCAAGAGCTGCTGGGTTTTACTTTCGTGGGGCTCTTCGTGGTCGGCCCGATTTTCGTCGTGCTGCCGCGCTACGCCCGCGACCTGATGGGCATGGACGAACGCGGGCGCGGAATATTGCTCGCGACGCTCGGTATCGGTCTCTTCGTCGGCGGTATGCTGGCTCACGCGCTCGGCCGCAAAGCGCGCAATCACGGCTGGTGGATTATGTTAAGCTGCTTCGCCATCGGCTGCATTCTGATCGTAACCGGCAGCGTACGCGAAGCCTATCCCATGGCGGCGCTGTTAGTCGTGGCCGGAATTTTCGGGGGAATCGTTTCGACTCTGATACCCGCGCTATTACAGAAGGTCGCGCCGGATTCCATTCGCGGTCGTGTGCTGAGTTTTTATACTCTCGTCTTCCAGGCCACGCCGGCCGTTTCCGGTTTTACGATCGGCATCGTTTCCGATCGGGCGGGACTTGAGAACGCGCTGGTCATTGCCGGAGTCTTTATCGCGGCGGCGGCCCTGCTGGGCGTGGTATTTTCTCCGGAACTCCGTCGTTATACGAACGGAGAAAGCGAAAGCGCGGCCAGCGCGGCCGTATAAAACGCGGCGCCGGTTTGCATTAGAGCCGTTCGAAGCGTTGCGGGTCCGCGAAGAACGTGTACACACCGTGTTCGTATCGCACTTCGCCGGTGATGCGCAGAGGCAGAGCCACGTACTTGAGCACCGCCTGATTGACGGCCTTGCCTTCCGGCGAAACGAGCAGCAGATGCTGCGGTCCCTGCGGAGTGCGCACGACGAAGAGCGGAGGAATGCCGCCGCTGATGCAGCGAATCGCGCAGCCGCGATGGACTTTGCGTTCGCCGGGATTCATCGCGCCGAGGTAGCATTTGCTGTCGATGATTTCACCGGTTAAGGTCGCCCGCCCGTGCGGGATCGCCGCGCCCGCCGGGGCCCGCGCTTCAATCGCTGTATCCTGAACGGACGCGTCCGCGGTAGCCGCTTCGCCTTCGCCCGAATCGATTTCGCGAATCGATTCGGGCTGGAGTACCAGCATCGTCTGGTTTTCCCGATAGAGCAATTCGCCGCTCAGCCGGACACGTTTGCCGTCCAGGCCGCGCACGTACGGCTCCGCCCCGAACTTCAATGGATCGACGAGATAATAACTCGAAAGAAAACGCAGATCCGGATTGCGACCGGGTCGCCGGACTTTGAGCTGCGGATAGGGGCGCTCCTGGATCACGCCTTCGAATTCGCGCACTTCGCCGAATTCGAATACAGCCGGCGCGAAGCGGTTCTGAGTCGCGGCGATGGCTACGCCGCTTACCAGGACCAGGACGGCGATGATCAGCACCCGCCGCGTCATGAAGGCCGCGAGCCCGGGCGGCGCATGATGCTGGTAACCGACATAAAATTCATGTTTGTCGCTGTTCTGCTTCATGCGATGGCCTCTTCGGAAACATAGATTTCACGGTCGGCTGTGAGATGGACCGGAAACCGCGCCACTTCTTCGGTGAAGGGCGGCGGCGATTTGCCCGTGGCGGGATCGTACTGAAAGCCGTGCCAGGGGCAGGTCACGCAGCCGTCGACGATGCGCCCTTCGCCCAGCGGGCCGTTTTGATGGCGGCACACCGCCGAGATTGCGTAGATTGTATCGGGAGCGCTTTCGCCGGCCACCCGAAAGACGGCGATGCGCTGCTCCCCCAGCCTGACGGTGATCGCGCGATCGACTTCGATATCGTCCACGTGCGCGACCCGGCGAAAACCCGCCGGTATATTCGCCTGGCCGGAATCGCTCGCGGCTTCCGGCAGCGGGCGATGGTTTGCCCGGGTCGCGGCGTACAGGTGCAGGCCCAGCAGCCAGAGCATGCCGGCGCCGATGATGATCGCGAAGGCGGGATTGCGGGTGTCCTGCAGAATGCCCAGCGCGACGTGCATCACGACCAGCGCGTACGCGAAATATACCAGCATATGCAGAGCTTTCCAGGCGCGCGGTCCCAGCGCCGCCAGCCAGAAATCGTGGCTGGTTGCGGCCATAAAAAAGAATATAATCAGAGCGAAGAAGCCCAGAGTCTGAAAGGGAAAATCGACGAAGCGGTCGTAGTCGGTATGGCCGAAGAACAGGCTGACGATCGGACTGGCGTCGCCCAGGGCGTGAAACTGAATCATCGACACGACGCCGTGAATCAGCGCCAGCAAGAACATGATGACGCCCAGGTGCCGGCGATTGTACAGCAGGGGCAGGTAGCGCGCATCGATGCGGCACAGCGGTCCAATCGATAAGATGACGTGCAGGAGCAGAACGGCGGCGGTGCCGGTCGCGCGAATCAAAAGGGTTTCGGCCGTGGCTGTGGGAAAGAGCAACGCCGAGACTAAAACGAAGGCGACGATATACAGAACCACACCCAGGGCCGCCGTTCGGTCGTAAATTTTTTTCTGCCGGTTCCAGCCGACCGCCGCGTAACGTACACTCATTCGCTGTTTGTCTCCTGATATCGCTCGTATCGAATTGGAAGATTTCGCGCGCTACGGATCCGTGACCGCCCGCGGCTCCGCGCGAAATAGAATCTTCTGGTGCGCCAGGCTGTATCCCAGAATGCGGCCGGCCGTCGCATTTTCCGGCAGCTCCAGGCGGCCCGATCCCGGAGGCAGGGCTCCCAGCAGATACGCTTCGGAGATTTCACTCGCATCCGAAGCGCTGTCAGCCGAATTCGTATGCGGCGTCCAGTACAGCAAAGTGTCGGGCGGCAACAGTTCTAAAGCGGAGCGCGTATGCAGCCATAAGCGGCCGCCAGTCGCGGCTTCGCGTACGATCAGCAGGTCCAGTTCCAATCGCGGTACGAAGGCGTTTTCCAGATCGGTCGCGACGGTGGCCCGCGCCAGCGGCACGCCCGAGCCGGTCGTTTGCTGCTGCGTTTGCGCTTCGATCCCCGCCAGAGTATCGAGCGGCGGGCCGGCGGTGCGACCCTGCAAGAGAGCCAGCACAAAAAGGGGCGGCAAAAATACGAGCAGCAGAATAAAGCTCAAGCGATGACGGCGGTCGATATGCGGCGGAGCTTCGCGTGATTCGCGTCGGGAAGCGTCGCTCTGCATTCGTCGCCGCAGGAGCAGCGGCCACAGCGCGACCATGCCGGGAAAGATCAGGATGCGAAAGCCAATCGTGGCTTTGCCTTCCGCGTCGCGTAAAGCGTGCGGGTCGAAGGCGCCCAGTCCGCGATTGCCGAGGATGATGAGCGCGCCGGCGGTAATGACGCCGATGATGAAGTACAGGCCAATCAGTTGTAGCATCCAGATAAAAGCCGGAGGTGCGACAGCGGTGATGAAAGGCATACCGCAGTAGAAGCCGTGCGCCGCGGTTCTGCAAGGTTTTTCCGCGGCGCGCTCGTGCTTTTTGCGATATCCGACGGACTGTTATTCAGAGCCGGAAGCTTCTGATGCGGCGCTGTTTTTGCGCGGCCTGGCGGGGCGAGTCCGCATGCTGCGTCGGGCCGTCCGTCGCAAAAATCGATCCGGCCGCACGCTGTCGATCAACTCCGCTTCCAGCGGAGCGGTTTCGCCGGCGATCCAGGCCGCCAGAATTTCGGCGCCGATGCCCGCATAGACCAGGCCGCGTGAACCCAGCGCTGAGAATACGAACAGTCCCGGCTGGTCGGCCCGAAATTCGGTTTCGCCGGCGAGCGCCGGGTCCGCGGCCGCCCAGCGCCGGGCGTCCGGCAGCGGCCCGATCAGCGGCAGGCGATCGGAGCTCGCCGTGCGAAAGGCGACTCGCGCCCCGAGCGTTTCCGGCGGCTGCGTGTTTGCGTTTTCAAAGCCGGGTGCGACGGCGCGCAGTCGTTCCAGCAGGTGGCGGTTTTGTTCGGGTTCCACTTCGGGATTCTCGTTCCAGGATTCGAAGGTCGCGCCGACCTGGTAAAATTCCGGCGGCGCCGATTCGCCCGTCCCGCCGGCGTGTGAATAGGATTCCAATGATCCGTTATTTGCTTCGCTCCTTGCTTCGCTCGCAGATTCCGGCGAAGCCGGCGTGATATAGCCGTCGTAACAGAGCGCCGTCTTGAGACCGGGCGTCGCGTCGCCGGCCGGCAGGGCGCAGCTTTGACCCCGCACTCGCTGCAGCGGGAGGCCGGCCGCCTGTTCCAGCCGGCTCAGGTCGGCGGCGTTCGCCAGTACCACGGTCGGCGCCCGGGCCAGCAGCGCGTCCTGCGCGTCCAGGACGCGCCAGCCGCCTGCTTCGCGTTCCAGCGCGATGGCTTCGGTGTGCAATATGAGCCGCGGATTCGCTTCGCCCGCGCCGAATCTTGTTCCGTCAGCAACCGCCGCTTTCAGTTGGGCTTCGCACAGTCGCGGCGCCGATAGGCAAAAGGCGTCGGGAAAAAACAGCGACGGATGCGCGAGCGCGGCGCCGGAAATCTCCGCGCCCTCCGACGTGCTCAGCGCTCGAGCAAACGGTCGGGAGCGATCGGCGGCGCCGGCTGCGCTTTCCATGAAGGCGGCGAAGCGCCGTTCGAGTGCGGGAGTATGCGCGAGCAGGAGTGCTCCCGCGCCGTAGCTTTTGGGAGCCTGCACGGAGCCCGCCGTACGCAGCTCGTTCAGGACCGCGCGCAGATGATAGAGCCCGGCCCGGGTCAGGCGCGATAGGGGCGTCGGTTGCGCCGTAGGTGCGGGGGCCGCGACTCCGAGCGCGTTGCCCGAAGCGCCGGCGGCCACTCGTGATTCCCGTTCGATCACGCTCACGCGATACCCGCGTTGGACCAGTGCGCGCGTTGCGGCCATTCCCGCCAGGCCCGCTCCGATAACGATCGCTTCGGGTCGGCCTTCGCGGCTCTCGCGGGTTTTCACCGGCTGTACGGCTGGGTTTCCCTTTTCGTTCGCCTGCGAAGTCGCCGAAGACCGCGCGTGATGCGGACTGCCTTCCGGCGGTCGATCGTTGCCGGAATCGGTCTCGTCCGCGGCGACTTCGCCTGCAGCGACGTCGCGCCGAAGTATTTGGCCTCGAAGCATTTCGCGTTTGCCCGCGAAACCTGGAATTTTTTGAACGCGAAAACCCGCGGACTGCAGCGCCCGGCGTACGGCTCCCGCGGCGGTGTAGGTCGCGAAGCTCGCGTCCGGTGCGGAGAGCCGGGCCAGTTCGGCGAAGAGCCCGGCGCTCCACATCGCGGGATTGCGGGCGGGCGCGAAACCGTCCAGATACCAGGCGTTGACTCCCGGTGAGTTTTGTTCAGGAGCACCCGGGCTCGAAGCCGGGTTCAAAAAATCCCGGGCGCTCCGCAGTGCGGCGAAGCTCTCCAAGGCTTCGCCGAATAAGAGTACCAGCTGGATGCGCCCGTTCAACGGCAGAACGTGCGCTCCCGAAATCGCCGGCGGATAGATCGCGAGCAGCTCTTCGACTTCGTCAGTCAGCTCGCCGGCGTAGGGTTTCAGCGATTGAGCCAGATCGTCGCGACTCAGCGGTCGGCTTTCGCAGCTGTAGTAACGCAGTCGCCGGCAGGGCTCCGCGGTTTCGCGAAAGGCGCGGACTGTAGCGCAAAAATTGAGGCCGGTGCCGAAGCCGAGTTCGCCGATCGTAAACAGCTGGCTCGTGCTTTCGTTCGGGGCGCGCCACCGTTCGGGCAGCCCATTCTGTTGAAGAAAAATCGCCCGGGTTTCTGCGAGCCCGCCGGCGCGCGAAAAATACACGTCGTCGAATTCGACGGAGACGGGCACTCCGTCCGCGTCGAATCGAATCTGCGGCTTTTGAATCAGGGAGCCGACTCTCCAGGGCTCTCGTCCTGCATTGCGTTTAATTCGTTGAATCCGGGCAGAGCCGAAAGGTCCGGAACGATTACGATTTCAATGCGTCGATTCTGCGCGCGGCCTGCCTGGGTTTCGTTGTCACCCACCGGACGGGTGTCGCCGTAGCCCGCGGCGCTGACCCGCTCGGGAGCGAGTCCCGTGTCGACCATCGTGCGTACCACGGTAATCGCCCGGGCCGCGGCAAGCTCCCAGTTGTTGCGAAAGCGCGCGGTCTGAATGGGCCAGTCGTCGGTGTGGCCTTCGACCTGGTACTGGCGATCGGGCACCTCCGCCAGCACCGCCGCGATCTCGCGAATCGATTCCTGGCCTTCGCGCGACAGGCGGGCCTGAGCGCTGGCAAAAAGAATATCCGAAGGCAATTCGACCACCATGCGTCCGTCGACAATTTTGATTTTCAGTTTGCCGGCGTCGATTAACTTCTGAAAACGCTGGAGCAAAGCGTTGTATTCCGCGATGCGTGCATCGGCCTGCTGGCTGCGTTTTTCGAAGTCGGAGAGGGCGTTCGCCATGAGCGAGCGCTCCTGGCTCAGGCGTGCCAGTTCGTTTTCGCGGTCGGCCAGGCTGCTGGCCAGCTGGTCGTACTTCGATTGCGAAACGCAACCCGTTGCGAACAGCATGCCGGCGCAGAGCAGTCCCGCGATCATACGAAACCCGCGTCGCCGGGTTCGCGCCTGGCGTATCCCGCTGAATTTTCCCTTTTTCCCGTTTTCTTCTATAGAATCATTCATCATAGCGCGTGCCTCCGGTATCCGGTAGATTGCATGCATCGGCCGCATGCCGCGAAACTTGAGCCGCAGCGCGCTCGCCGTCAGCGGTCTGGTCACAAAAATTGGACCGAAAGCGGGCTCCGGCGTTCATGTTTTTATGAACGCGGTCGATGAAGAGGGAGTCTGAAGAGCATCGTTATATGATCAGGGCCGAATACCAGAACCAGGCGCCGCGTCGCCGGGCGTTTTTCCGCATCCGGGTAGCGGCCCCGGCGCGCTTCGGGCCCGGCGGGGGACCCGGATGTGCTTTGTATGCGCTGGTCCTGACATGCGCTCTGAGCGTGTCGGCCGGCGATGCGCCGGCTCAGTCCGAATCCGCAAAATCCGCGAACGAAGCGCGGGACTGCGTGAGCTTCGCCGCCTGCGAAAGTCGAATTATGGAACTGCGCGGCGCCGGTCAGAGCGCGGCGGCCCTGAAACTGCTGGAAAGCCTGGCGGATGCGGAGCTTTCGGATTCCGCGCGACTGCTCAAAGCGAAACTCTTTTTGGACCGCGATCGACTGCGGGAAGCCGCGGCGATTTACGATGATCTGTGCCGATCGATACGGAGCGCGGATTGCTGGAACGCGCTCGGGGTGGTGCGCATGAGTCTTGGCGGCTATCGCGAAGCGTCGACGGCGTTCTTAAAATCCATCGACGTCGAAGCCACGGCGCGCACGCATTCGAATCTCGCGGTGGCCTTCGCGCATTTACGCCGGCTGAACGCTGCCCGCGATCACCACGATCGGGCCCTGGCGCTCCAGCCGCGCGGAATCCAGCCGCGGCTGAATTTCGGCGTCTTTTTATTTACCGGACGCCGCTTTGAAGAGGCCGGCCGCGTTTTCGCGGGAGTGCTCAAAGACGCCCCGGATCAGTTTTACGCGCGCCTGTATCTGGGACGCGTGTATACGATGCAGCGTAAATACAAAGAAGCCCTGCGCGAATTCGACCGCGGCGTGCAGCTGAACCGCGAATTCTTCGATCTCTATTATCATCGCGCGGTTGTACGCGCGAAGCTGGGCGATCCGGGCGGCGCGCTTTCGGATCTGAATCGCGCCGATCGCATTAACCCGGTGAACGGATTAACCGACGCGCTGCGGACCTCGATCAAGAGCCGTCGACGTTGAGTCCCGCTTTGAATATCCCATTCAGGAAAGCCGATATGCAAGCCAATGATCGCACTCGATTAAATCCACCGCGCGTCTGGCGACGACGGATGCGACCGCACGCCTTCGCGACTGGCGCAATACTGCTGTTCATTTGCGTTTGTGTTATTTCGGGCGCGGGCGTGATGGCTCAACCCGACGGCGATCAGAAATATTTGCCGCAGGGAGTGCTGGACTATGGTGAGGTTGAGAGTCGCGAAGCCGTCGCCGATTTCGGCGGCCTGCATCCGGCGCTGCGACGAATGGCCGTTCCCGAAAGCGAATTCGAGGTGGATGCCGCGGCGGGCGGCGTGGTGACCGGAACTCGCGGAACCAGACTGAGCATCCCTCCGCGGGCTTTCGTTCAAAAGAACGGCGCGCCGGTCAAGGGGCGCGTGCGAATCGTCTTGCGTGAAGTAATCGACGCCTTCGATTTCGCTATCGCGCCGGTCGGCCTCGAATATACCGAGAACGGCCGCCGGGAATGGTTTCAATCGGGCGGTATGTTTCACGTATCGGCGACCAAAGGCGGCGAAGAACTGATTCTCGCTCCCGACCAGAAGATCGTGGTGCATTTTCCGAACGTCGCGTCCGGCGATTTCGAGATCTTTCGCACTAACGACGCCGGCCAGTGGGTGCGTCGTGGAAGCAGCGCGCGAGTCGTCGCGCCCGGTGATCCCGGGGAGGTCGTGGCGGCCGGCGGCGATGATGTGAATGGGATAAGCGAAGAAGTCGGGAATCCGGAAAACGGTGAGGGCTTCGAAGAAATGGGCGTGGTGGGCGCGCATATCTTCGCCATCGACGGCATGACCTGGTGGAATTTCGACAAACCCTATCCGCACGTGGCCTGCGTGAAAGGCAAGATTGACGATCCGGCCGGCGTCTTCAGCGGCGAGTTTCAGGTGTTCAGCATCGGTCTGGACTATCGCGGAGCCTTCAGCCGCTGGTCGCGCGGTTCTGAGTTCAAAATCAACGTGCACAAAAATCGCACGGCGAAACTGCTGCTCATCGACAGCAAAGGCAACGTCGGGGTGAGCGCCGCTCTGCGGACTCCGCGTCGTAACGGCTTCGACCAGGAACCCGAAGGACCGCGGAATTTCTGTCAATCGGTCGACGCGATCAGGATTCAGGAGATTTCGAAAGATCTGCTGAAAGACCGCGAAGCCTTCATGCGCTTTCTGGGCTTGCCGGAAGAAAACTACGGCGTGAACTACGGCGAGCCCGCGGGCTGAACGGGCGCGTCTTTGAGCTCGAAATAAAAGGTCGTTCCGTTTTCGGAGTCGCTTTCGAAGGCGATGCTGCCTCCGTGTCTGCGAACGATCGCGCGGCACATCGTCAGTCCCAATCCGATCCCACCGCGGCTGCGGGCCGCCGAACCGTCGGCCTGGGAAAATTTATTGAATACCTGTTCGCGAAATTGCTCCGGAATCCCCGGTCCCTGATCCGTCACGGCGAAGCGCACCCGGCGTTCGCTGCGATACTGCAGGCGACTCAGGCGCACCGTCACTTCGCCGCCGTCGGGCGAAAATTTTACGGCGTTGTGCAAAAGATTGTCGAGCAGCTTGCGGATGCGCACCGGATCCAGGCGCGGCAAAACCAGTTCGTCGGGCGTCGCCGAAAGCGTGACGGAAATTCCGCGGGCGGCGCCGAATAAAGTCGCTTCGCGCACCGCTTCACGCACGAGATGCGCGAGATCGCAGGACTCGAAGCGATAACGAATCCGGCCGCTTTCGATCAACTCCATGTCCAGCAAGTCGTGAATCAGTCGGGAAAGCCGGGCGCCCTGGCCCTCCGCCATCAACAGGAGTTCTCGCGCTCGCTCCGTCAGCTCGCCCGCCGCGCCGCCCAATAAGAGGCCGACGGCGCCGCGCAGTCCGGTAAGCGGAGTGCGCAGTTCGTGGCTGACCGCCGAGATGAATTCGTCCTTCAGGCGTTCCACGGGATTAGAAGCGTGGCCCCGACCGCTGGCGACGACCTGCATGGCGTCGCGTCCCCGGCGATCCCGGTCGGGCCTCCGGGATCTTCCCGTGGACGATACGCTTTCGTCCGGCGTATCGCTCGTGAGATGAACCGCGGGATCGTACAGCAAAACTCGGTTGCGTCCGGCGTCTTTCGCGGCGTAAAGCGCGCGGTCCGCCGCGTCGATGAGGGCGGGGGCGTCCGCCGCCTGACTGATTTCGGCCACCCCGCAACTGAAGCTGGCGCGAAAGCGACGCGGCCCCTGGCCCGCCAGGTCGACGGAAGAAAAATGTTCGCGGATTTCATCCATCACCTGGGCCGCGGCCGGACCGGGGGTCGCGGGCAACGCGACGAGAAATTCTTCTCCGCCGTAGCGCGCGATTACGTCGGATTTACGCAAGCGCTGTTTCAATATTCGCGCCAGCGCAAGCAGGACCCGATCACCTGTGGCGTGTCCGTGAGTGTCGTTGACGTTCTTGAAATAGTCGAGATCGAGCATGGCGACAGAGAGCGCCTGCTTTTGCCTTCTGGCCTGCGCGGCCAGAGCGACCAGCTCTTCTTTCGCGGCGGCGTGATTCAAAAGGCGCGTCAGGCTATCGCGGATCGCCAGGGCGTGCAATTTGCGCGAGCGTTCGGCTTTCGTTGTGACCACGGAGATGAGATGATCCGGCCGCACGGGCTTGCTCAAGAAGATGTCACCGCCAGCGGCCAGAATGTCGAAATGCACCTCGATACTCGTTTCGGTGGATAAAAAGACGACCGGAATATCAAAGAACTGTTCGTGCTGCCCGATGGCCTGCGCGAGATCGCTGCCCAGATAATCGTTTTCAAGGTACTGATCCATCACGATCAGATCCGGGCGAAAATCAATCAGGGTGTCGAATATATCATTGGGATTTTGAAGTATTTGAGTGCTCAAGTTCGCTTGCTCGAGTATTAGCGAATAGTACGCGGCCAGAACGCCGTCGTCTTCTACGATTAGAATGCGCAACGGATCTTCCGAGACGACGCCCAGCAATTCGTCGAGCTTATCGACCAGCGCGGTTACGTAGAGCGGTTTGGTCATATACGCCCGGCCTCGCGCGCGAATCGCTTCTAAGCGGGCGACCAGATCGTCCCGGGCCGAAAGAAAGATCAGCGGCACGCCTTCGGCGAAAGATCCGTTCTGCAGCCGCCTGGCCGAATCCAGGCCGGCGTCGCTATCCTCGCAAAATACGATGTCCATGAGAATCGCGGCGGGCTGCGGTCCGTTTTCGAGCGCCTGTTCCATGGCTTCGGGCGCGGCGAAGACCGTTGTTTCGTAACCGAAGTGATCGAGCTGATCGGCGAGATTCGTCGCGAAGTCCTGGTCGTCGTCTACGAGATAGAGTCCGCGGGCGTTGCGTTCGGGCACCGCGGGAGCGAATTCAAATTCGGGAGCGACGGGCATGGCGGCGTAGCGTTCGATCGAACGGATCAGGTCGCGAATTTCCGGCAGGTATTCCAGTGGGGCGAGACCCGCTTCTGCTTTGCCTCTGGAGGCATCGCCGCCCTGCAGAATCGATTGCAGCAGAGTTTCCAGGAGCGTCGCGCGTCGGTTCATTTCGGGATGCGCGACCCCGATGGGATAGCCTGCCAGCCCGTGGGCGATCTGCCGCAATTGCCTGGCGATGTTCAGATCGAATCTTGCTTCGGAGCCTTCCGGCAATTCGAGTCGTTCGCCGAGCGCGCGCAGTTGCGGCAGCTTTTCTTCAAGGCCGGTCCGAAATCGTTCCCGCACTCTGGCGAGCTTTTCCTGAAATTTTTCGATATCGTCGCTCATTGGTTCCGTACTTCGCTGCGAAAACGCATCTTATGCCCGGCCTTGAGCCGGGGGTAGAGCGCCTGGAATTTCTGATTCGGCACCCGTCCCTCGCCCTCGACAGAGAGGGGCACGCGAATACTATTTACAAAATACATATCGAGCTCGCCGCGATTTTTCACCTCAATCTTGCCCCGATACTCGCAGTCGAAAAAATACTTAATGATGTCGTGCGTATCCTGCGAAATATTCACGCGGCCGGCTGCGCCGTTCGACTCCATGCGGGAAGACACGTTCACCGCGTCGCCCCAAACGTCGTAGGCGAATTTGTGTTTACCGATGATGCCCGCCATCGCCGGACCGTTGTGAATGCCGATGCGCAATTCATGGAACATCGGTTCGACGCTGCCGTGCGCGCGCAGCAGATTTGAGTGGTGGATCGCCCCGGCGATCTGATCGCAGAAGCGCGAGACCCGATTGATTTCATCGCGGGACAGGCTCAGCCTGTGATTGTACGAGGTGCAAAAGGCGAGAGCGATGATATCTTCGCCGGCCCTGCCGTCCACGGACGGAGTTGCTGCGTTGAGTTTTGCGCCGATGCCTGTTAGCGCCGACCCTGCGGTCAGGAGCGCGACGGCTGTTAATAGCTGCGCTCGAATTATGCCCATCCGTTTTTTCAGAGGATTTTTTCCCAGATGCCGCGTACCTCGTCCGGCAGTTGCATGGGATCGAAGGGTTTCGTAATCACGGCCGCCGCGCCTTTGCTCAAATACTCCTGAATATCGTGGGCCTGCACCCGGGCCGTCACAAAGACGATCGGCGTTTCCGCAAGCGCCGGGATTTCCCGTAACTTCGCCATGGTCGTCACGCCGTCCATGCCGGGCATCATAACATCCAGCAGGATCACGTCGGGATTGAATTTCGGCGCGACCTCGATCGCTTCGGGACCGGAGTCGCAGGTTTTAACCGTGAAGCCGCCGACGGTTTCCAGCGACATCCGTGCGATTTCCTGGATATCCTGTTCGTCTTCGACATACAGGATGCGACTCAGGGTATTACGCGCCATGCGGGAAATATTTGCTCCCGCGTTTGTTTCGCAATCACATTCCGGCGGAATTTTTCAGCGAATGGCAGCGAGCAGAGCTTCGACGTCGGCGACATAAACCTCGCCGATCGTACCGATTCTAAAGGTCTGCGCAGTCGACACTTTGCCTGGATAAATAACAAAGCCCGCTTGTTTCAAACGATCATACAGCGTCCGAAATTCGAATCCGGCAACTCCTGGATAATGAAAGGCGGTGATGATCGGCGATTGGTACTCGTCCTGCAAAAAGGGACGATAGCCCGCCTGTCGCATGCCGTCGGCCAGCACACGCTGATTTTCCGTATAACGTTCGAAGCGTGCGGGGACGCCGCCTTCATCGGCAAGTTCGCTCAGGGCGGTCCGGAAAGCGCGCACGGTGTGGGTCGGCGAAGTATAGCGCCACTTGCCGCCGCCGTTTTCCATCGTCTGCCACTGGTCGTACAGATCCAATGACAGCGAACGCGGGCGAATTCGTTTGTTTTCGGTTAGCGCGCGAAAGGTGTCCCGCTTCGCGATGACGAAACCGAAACCGGGTACGCCCTGAATGCATTTATTCGCGCTGGAGATCAGATAGTCGATATGCAATCGATCGATATCGCAGGGGACGCCGCCGAAGCTGCTCATGGCGTCGACGATGTAGGTGCACTCGTATTTTTTTACGATGGCTCCGATCGCCTGAATGGGATTGAGCATTCCGGTCGTCGTTTCACAGTGTACGACCGCCACGTGCGTGATCGACGGGTCCGTACGCAGGGCCTGCTCCAGTCGTTCCAGATCCGGCGGGCAATCCTCCGGACTGTCGTGCACGATATTTTGAATGCGCAGAGCGTGCGCGATGCTCGCGATGCGGCGGCCGTAAGCGCCGTTGGCAAGTACGAGCAGAGTGCCGTCGGTCGGTAAAACGCTGCCCACCACCGACTCCACGCTGAAGGTACCGCTGCCCTGCATCAGCGCCGCGCTGTACTCAGCCGCCGCGCCCGGGCTATCGGGACAGGCCAGCCGCGCGAGTTCTCCGCGAATCTCCTGGACGATGGCGTTGTATTCGTCATCCCAGGTGCACCAGTCCCGCAGCATGGACCGGCGTACTCCCGGGCTCGTGGACAGGGGGCCGGGGGTCAACAGGAGATAAGGATTGTCGAGATCCGTATTCGCGTTCGCGTGCGTATTCGCGTTTACGGTCGAATTTACGTTCGTAGCGCGCGGCCGCAACGCGCCGGGGGATTCGCCCGCGCGAATGCGTTCGCCGATTGTATCGAGCAAAGGCGTCGCGTCGGCGACGCTCGCCACGACGTAGTCGGCGCCGCCTTCGCGAAAGCGGCGTTCGATCGCGGCCAGGTGTTGTGCGAGTTCCGGATCGCCGCCTGCGTTCGTGGCTTGCGCGGAGTTGCCTTTCATTCGCTGCATATATTCTTGCAGGCTCAGGCCTAACTCATTTCCGGTATGAGTTACGGCGATCGTCCACATGCCGGCGCTGCGACCTTCCTGCACGTCCGAAAGCGTATCGCCGATCTTAATCATCGCGTGCAGCGGATAACGCCCCAGGCGCCGCGCGTTTTCATAACACATGAAGGGCGCGGGCCGTCCGATCTTTTCGACGTCTTCGGGTGTCACGATGCAGTCTGGAGCGTAACCGTGGCGTGCGGCGACCGGAGCGACCACGTCCATGATCGCGCGGGTGTAGCCGGTCGTCGAACCCAGCGCGATTCCGCGCTCGCGCACGGCCTGCGCGAATTCGACGCAACCGGGAATGGGTTCGCTGTAGGCCGGCGCGTTTTCAATCATCAACGGTTCGGTGCGCGCGTACACCGCGTCGATGTCGGCGGTCGTCGGCTGGCGCCCGTGCCGCTCGCGCCAGCGTTCCTGGACCGCCGGCAGTTCGAAGATTTGCACGACGTGATCGCGCTTCGGCAGCCCCATAGGTCCCCGGGCTTCTGTGGCCGTGATGGCCACGTCGAATTCGGCGAAGGCGTCCACGAACGGAGCCAGCGGTCCCAGGCAGCCGTGATCGACCGCGGTGCCGGCCCAGTCCAGAATGACGGCCTGGACGGGATGTCCGTCCGGCGGAAGATTCGTGCTGTGATGCGCGGTTGGAGTGATTTTCGGATTCATTGTTAACGGGGACAGATTGGCCCGCAATAAATCGGTGGACAGTCTTTTCCAAAATAATCAACTCGAAGCAGCGCTCTTTCGTCAAATATAGACAGAATGTTTTTCGTATTTTCCGCTCCCTCTCCCGCGCAGTATCGCTCGCCCCGACATGTGTCGCAGACCGGCTTGCATCGCCTGGCGCTGGCCTCCGGCGCGCTACTTCTGGTGGCGACGATGGTAGCGGGCTGCCGGAGCACTGCGGCTTCGGGCGATGACGCTTATGCGGCTGGCAGCGGAGCGGAAGCCGGCGAGCGCGTCGCCGGCCCGCGCTGCGAGAGCGACTACGCTCGCTACGCCGAATCGCGTGAGATCAGCCAGCTCGGTCAGAAGAGCAAGAGCCTGGCCGGAACCACAGCTTCGTACGCCGCCGCGGGTTCGGTCGCCGTCACCGAAACGATTCTGTATACGACCGGCGGCATCGCCCTCGGCGCGCTGGTCTGCTCTCCAATTTTTGCGATTGAAGCCGCGTCCGAGAGCGACAACCACGCCAGCATCGAATGCGTTGTGCGTATCGGCAGCTACGCGATGACGGCGTTGATCGCGGACGCGGAGTACAGTCTCACCCAGAACGTGTGGCAGGCGACCGAGGGCATGCGGGTGGAGTCGTACGACCAGCTGGCCGCCTATTTGCTCGACTCCGCGGAGTGCCGCATCGAACGTAACGGCCCGGGGGATCGGGAGCAGGCGCTCCGTCAACTGCGGGCGTTGCGCGACGAAGCCGGAATCTGGCCGCATCTGTCGCAGTTTTCGATCGAGCGCGCCGAACGCCTGGAAGATCTGGCCCGCGAAGCTCAGCCCGGGGCGAGTCAGGGTTGAGACCGGACTGGACCCGTCGCTTTATCTGTTTGTCATCAGACCGTGCGGTTGCCGTCATGGTTCTCAGCGGTAATCGAAAGCTGAGCCAGCGGATGCGAAGCGGTCCTGTGAGGCGTCGATTGCTGCTCTGAATTCGATCCCGAGAAGAATCGTTTTGCGGCAGGATCCCTTACCACTGGAGCTTCGAATCGAGAATCATGACGCGGCGGCGGTCCTGATCGTCTCCGGGCAAATTGATCTGTACAACGATCGCACTCTCGATGAAGAACTGAATCGATTATTTGATGAGGGGCATCGACGGCTGGTACTGGATATGGGCGACGTGCCGTTCGTAGATTCGGCGGGCTTTGGAATTCTAATCGCCGCGCAAAAACGTTTTCGCGCGGCCGCGGGTATGATCCACTATACGAACGTTCCGAAGAACGTGGAGTCGGTGATCAAACTCAGCCGTCTGCAGGATTTCATCACCGTGTATCCTTCACGGGCGGAGGCCCTGACGGCCTTCACCCGCTGCGAGGATTCACGTTCTCAGTAGCTTGCTGAAAAACTCCATCCATGGACTTTTTCAGCGGTCGTAAATGCGGCAAAGCCGCCTTTACTTACACTTCGCTTCGCGAAGAGGCCTGCATCCGTGCAGGCCGCGGGCTGTTTTTCGACAGCCCGCTAGCTCTTAATAAAGCGCAGCAAGAACAGCAGCAATAGCGCCCCGACGAGCGCCGCGGCCAGGCTGCCGATCAGACCGTAGCCGCCGATCCCCAGCAGGCCGAAGATCCAGCCGCCCAACAGCGCGCCGATCACGCCGACGATCAGATTTCCGACCAGGCCGAAGCCCGCTCCGCGCGCGATGCGTCCCGCCAACCAGCCGGCCGCCAGTCCGATCAGAAGAAAATATAATAAGCTTTCCATTTTGTAGTTACGCTCCTGCACCGAGCTTTGTGTGGAGAGCTCCGCCTGTAAAGGTTTTTCAGCGGACGGGGGTTGCATCGCGCTTGAGCTTCTCCGCGGATGGCCGATAGTAAGAATATGCGACTTCGCTTTTGCAATCGTTATGGGAGCGGCCGGCTTTCCCGGGCGGTTCTATTCGCCACGATTTTGCTGAGCGCGATCGCGATGCCGATCAATGCGCAGGTCCCGCTCGATCCCGAGAGTCGCGCCGCGCTGTACGAACGCCCCCAGGCTCTGATCGACGGAGGAGTGATCGAGCGTCTGGAGCGCGAGCTGGAGCAGGCCGCGCCGGATTTGAATCGAATTCAATCGGAGGCGCGCGCGCAGCTCGCCCGATACTACGGGCAGTTTATTCACGAGAAGCTGACCGCCGACGAGCGCCGCGATCGCAGTCTGAGTTACGGCAATCTGGATGCGAACGCGCTGCGCCGCCTGATTTTGCGGCAGGACCAGGAGTACGCCCGCCCGGAATTCCAGGGGGAATCGCCGTATTTGTTTCGACTGCATCGCATCCTGGGCCGGGTGTACCAGGCGCCGGAGTATCCCGCGGACCTCCGGCGGTCTCTACGCGAATATGCCACGGCGCTGCGCTACACCGGCCGTCCGCTGCCGGAGTTATTGACGGCGATCGGAACGCCGGTACTGCCCACAGCCGACGGGGCTCCGGACCCCGCAGCCGACCCGACCGCCACGGGCGTTTCCTCCGGGGCGCAGATTGCCCGGGAGCGAGTTTATATCGCCATGTTGCGTGGATTCGCCGACCCGGACCGCGTAGCCCAGGAAAGCGATCCGGCCATCGCCGCTGCTGCTCGCAATTTTCCAGGATTGTTAGAAGAATACACTCGCCTGAAGCCGGAGCTGGCCGAAGCCCGGCGGGGGATCAGCGTGGCCGAAGCCGCGGCGGTGCGGGGAGTTGTAGGAGTTCCTACACTGGCCGAAGCCAGGGCCGCGCTTGAAGCCAGCCAGGCTCGCTTCGATCAATTGACGGCGCAGTTGGAGACCGCGCGGACCGGAGCGTATCAGCGTTATCGCCAGCGGGAAAGTCGCTCCGAGGGCGATGTGGCCTTCCGGATGGCGCTGATCAGTCGCGAACTGGAGCTGGGGAATAAGTCCCGCGACCGCAATGAACGCAGGAGTTCCTACAAACGGGGCATCGGTGACCAGGCCGGCGTCGATCGCACGCCGCATCGGGATTTTCCGGGATATCGCATGCTGCTCCAGCTGGCGCATAGCCTGGATCCCACGAACCTGGTGTATCTGGATCGACTGACTGAAGACTTTCGCACGAGCCGCCGACTGCGCGCAGCCATCGCGTTTCAGGAGCGTTATCTGGAGCTCGCACTTGCCAGCGAGGCGGCTCCCGACCCGGCGACCAGGATCACCAATCCGCCAGGGACCGACCTGGAGTTGCCCCGTCACTATCTGCGATTGGGCGGTATGTACTCCGACCAGCGCAATCGCATTCGCGCGGCGGAGGCTTTTGAGCAGTATCTGGTGCGGGTTCCTGCGGCAGAGCAGGGCAGCGTGGAGTTCCGACAGATTCAACTGGGGCTCGCGGATCTGCACTTTGAACACACCGGCCGACTGCCCCGGGCCGAGAGTTTGTATGCCACCGTGATCGCCGAGCGCGGGGCGCCCCCGGCCGGAGCCGATCAGTACGAAGCGCGCGCTCGTTTTCATGCCGGCACCTTTCGCATCCAGAACCGGCTGGCGGCGATTCGCCGGCGGAACTACCGCGGGGCAGAGGAACGCCAGGCCCTGACCGCGGCCCGGCAGGCGTACGCCGCAATCGAAGCGGAATACCAGGCGGCCCTGGGCGCCGAGCGCGCCGCACAGTCTTCTATAATAGAAGTAAAACGTGAATTGCTGAGCCGGGAGGAACCGGCGCTACAGCGACGCTACTATCAGTTGCAACGTCTGGATCTCCCCGCAGCCGAAAAACGGGCGGGATTTCTGCGGGCTCGTCTGCGCGCTCTCCCGATCAGCGGGGTACTGGAGCGTCAGGCCTTTTTCGCGGTCCAGGAACGCCGCTTTCCCGAGGCTCTGCAACTCTATCGAGAGATCATTGCTCGCGGCGACGGGGCGCAAATCACCCGCGCCCGGGACAATATCGATCGGATCAACCTGACCCTAGGCGACGGTCGTTTGCGTAAACCGCTCCTCGATCCGCGCTTCGAACGCTGAGCGCCAATCGCCGCCCTGCGTGCCATTCCAGGTGCGCTGCGCCAAAAATTCCTTGTCAGGGAGCTCAGGGACCCTGCCCTTAGCGGAATGGCGATCAAGAACGACTCTCTGAACAGCGTAATCGGCCCCGGGTCGATTTTCGAGGGTAAGTTCTATATCTCCGGTTCTCTGCGAATCGACGGGAAATTCGAAGGGGAGATCAAGACCGAAGACGCCCTGATGGTGGGCGAGACCGGGAAGATCAAAACCAATATCAGCGCCCGGGAAGTGATCGTTGCCGGGACAATGATCGGAAATATCGCCGCCGAAAGCGAAGTTCGCCTGGAAAAGAGCGGCAAGCTGCTGGGTGATATCCAGGCCCCGACCCTGCACATTGCGCCTGGCGTCGTCGCCCAGGGCACGATCACCATCACCGGCGGGCAGAAAAAAGACGTGAAAAAGGTCATCGAGGAGTCCTACGGAGGGCTGCGTCTGTCCGATAAATAAAAGAACCCGGCGGAAACCGTCGCCGATGGCCTTGCCGGCGGAAGAATTTCTGCTGCCGGGCCTGCTTCGGCCGACCGAGAATAGAAAGAGAGCCCCCCGCTGCTGCGGCGGACTCATATCATACGCAAAGATAGAAAAAGTGCTTTTACAGCGGGGAAGCTACTGTATCCAGTGGTACCCGGAAATGTTAGGAATAGACTAGGAAGACAGGACAGAGAGCGGCCAGCCGCATCTCACTGAACAGTCCTCAACACAGAATTCAATGCACCAGCGCCGTTTTAAGAACAAATCCAGTCGGCGTATTTTCAATTACCAGGGGCGCTTTTCCCTGATGCATCTGGGCGGCGGAACCTTTCTCTACAGCTTCCCCGGCCGCAAATACCCCATCGTCGGCAAGCTGGAGCTGGGCCGCAAAAAATACCGCAATCGAGGTCTGGGCGCGGTCGCCTTCAGCACCTTCTTTTTTATGCTGATCACGCTGCTGTCGGGTTCCGGCACTGCGGATCCGATTACTCAGGTCAACGAACTCAAGCGGCTGGAAGCCGAAGGCCGCTTCGAAGAGCTGGAACTCGCTTCGGACGAGCTGAAGGATCGCCTGACGACCACCGAAGAAGAAACCCGCAAAAGCGGAAAAGTCAAATTCATCCAATACAAAGTTCGCTCGGGAGATACGCTCTCCCAGATCGCGTTGAAGCACCGGGTGCCGGCGAGTATGATCGCGGTGGCTTCGAAAATTAAAGTCCAGTCCACGCTGTCCACCGGGCAGATCCTGACGATTCCGGACCGTCCGGGCCTGGTCTACAAATTCAAAAAAGGCGATACCCTTGCCGCGGTAGCGCAGCACTACTCCGTCAAGATTGAAGACGTCATCATCGATAATCCCGACCTGGCCGATCTGGACCTGGTCGAACCCGGCGAGTCGCTGTTTTTACCGAATGCGAAGATCCCGGCGCCGCCGGTCATCTGGGTACGGCCGGTCATCGGCGGTCGCATCACTTCGCGCTTCGGCTATCGTCGCCATCCGATTCTCGGCCATCGTCATTTGCATTCCGGTATTGATATCGGCGTCGCGTACAAACGCGTGCGTGCGGCTCGTGACGGGCAGGTGATGTTCGCCGGCTACCTTGGTAGCTACGGGAAAGCCGTTATTATCCGCCATGAGGGTGGCTTTAAAACTCTCTATGCGCACTTGAGCAAAACTCACGTGAAGCCCGGCCAATTTGTGAAAGCGGGCGGGCGCATCGCGACCTCCGGCAACACCGGACGATCGACCGGCGCGCATCTGCATTTCGAAGTGATCAGAAACAATCGCGTGGTGAACCCGCGGCGATACGTACGCTTCTGATTGATTCATAGATTCAATTCGGGCGTGCAGTCACAGTTCCTTTTTTTCTTGACGAAAGACAGGGCGTGGTGTTTTTCACAGTCACCTGCCCCGTGGGATCGTCGCTGGAACGCTCAGTCCGGCCGATGACGATGGCCACATTTCGACCGCGCGCCCGGCCGTTTCGGTTCGGAATTCCAGGATCAACCACTTATCGACCGGTTTATCATCAGTAAGAACCTGCACCTCTGACGCACGGCATCCTCGCCGCGCTTCGACGAATCAACCCACAGCACCGGCTTTTTCACTTTCCCATTCTTTTCAGCATTTTCATTTTCAGGAGTTAATATGGCAGTCCGGAGAAGTACCAAAAATAAAGAGGCCCAGGCCGAAGCGGACGACAATGTCGGAAACGACGACCCCGAAGCAAGCACGCGCGACGCGGAGAGCGCCGAAAACGGCAAGAGCGGCAACGGTCGTCGATCGCGCGGTGGACGCCGATCCTCCGGCGGCCGCGGCGACAAAGACAAGGACAAAGAGTCGAACGGAGGTTCTTCGCGCGAAGCGAAATCTCAGGGCGGCCAGCCGCCGGAACCCATCGATCTTACCGAACTCAAGCGCATGCCCATCGCTGACCTCACGCGTATGGCTGATAAGATGGGCGCCGAGAACGCGTCGGGACAGAAAAAACAGAATTTAATATTCGCGATCTTACAGAAGCAGGCCGAGCAAAACGGCGTCGTCTACGCTTCCGGCACCATGGAGCGCCTGGCCGAAGGCTACGGATTCCTCCGCAGTACCGACTACAACTACCTGCCGGGCCCCGACGATATTTACGTTTCGCCTTCGCAGATTCGGCTCTTCGGCCTGCGTACGGGCGATACCATTACCGGACAGATTCGACCGCCCAAAGAATCCGAGCGCTTCTTCGCCATGCTGCGGGTCGATACGGTCAACGGCGAATCTCCGGATGTGGCGCATCGTCGGATTCTTTTCGATAACTTAACGCCGCTCTATCCGGAAGAACGCCTGGTAATGGAATGGAATCCCGGCCAGATGGATACCCGCATCATCGATCTGTTGACTCCGATCGGCAAGGGCCAGCGCGGCCTGATCGTCGCGCCGCCCCGGACCGGTAAAACGATTCTCATGCAAAATATCGCCAACGCGATCACGGCGAACAATCCGGAAGTGCAGCTGATGGTGCTGCTGATTGACGAACGTCCGGAAGAGGTTACCGACATGGCCCGCCACGTAAAAGGCGAAGTCGTGTCGTCGACTTTCGATGAACAGGCGCTGCGTCACGTGCAGGTCGCCGAAATGGTGATCGAAAAAGCGAAACGCCAGGTCGAACACGGCCGCGACGTTGTGATTCTGCTCGACTCGATTACGCGCCTGGCGCGGGCCTACAACGTGGTCGTGCCGACTTCGGGAAAGGTACTGACCGGCGGCGTCGACGCCAACGCGCTGCATAAACCCAAACGTTTCTTCGGCGCCGCGCGCAATATCGAAAACGGCGGTTCGCTGACGATCATCGCCACCGCGCTGGTCGACACCGGTTCGCGTATGGACGAGGTGATCTTCGAAGAATTCAAAGGCACCGGCAATATGGAAATCCATCTGGATCGCCGCCTGTCGGACAAACGCATCTATCCGGCCATCGATCTGAACAAATCCGGCACTCGCAAAGAAGAGTTGTTGCTGGCCCCGGAAGTACTGCAGCGCGTTTTCGTTCTGCGAAAGGCGCTCAGTCCGATGGGCACAACCGAAGCGATGGAGCTGCTGCGCGATCGCATGAAAAGCTCGAAAACCAACGCGGATTTTCTCGCGTCTATGAACGTACCAGCCAGCTGATTGAATCTGAACCCGCGACGAGTTTCGTTGCGGGTTTGTTTGTTTTAAATTCAGGGTTTTGCGGAAATCTGCGCTCGCGAGACGGCGTCTTCGTCTCTGTCGCCGGACTTTTTTTACGCAATCTAAACGTTCCGGTTAAAATATCGTTTGTTCTCTGGCGGGCCGGCTCTATAGAAAGAATTATTCAACTAATTCAAGCAATGGAGTTCATGCATGTCAGACCAGGAGCAACGTTTTAGTTTCCGCGGAAGCGGAGGCGAATTGTTCGGAATCTATATCGTGAATATGATTCTCACCGCCGTAACCCTCGGCATTTACAGCTTTTGGGCGCGGGTGAAGATTCAAAAATTTCTGTACCAGAATACATATCTGCTCGATGAAAACTTCGACTATCATGCAACCGGCAAAGAACTATTCGTAGGATTCTTAAAAGGTCTGGGCGTGGTCATCGCCGCAATCGTCGCTCTCATGATCGTTAGCTTTATTCTGACGTCGATTATCGGCGAAACCGGCGCGCTCATTGCGACCTTACTTTTTTATATCGGAATCATCGCGGCGATACCGTTCTTGCTGGTCGGCAGCACGCGCTTTCATCAGGCCCGCTCTTCCTGGCGGAATCTGCGTTTCCATTTCAGCGGTACGCCTCAGGCGCTGCAGAAGGATTTTTATATCGGACTGCTTTTGACCGTCGTCACTCTCGGAATCTACGGGCCCTGGTTCGCGCTCAAAATGCGCACGTTTTTCACAAATCATTCGAATTACGGGAGCGAAGCCTTTCATTTTTCGGGCGAAAACGACGGTCTCGAGCTGTTCAAGATCTATCTGGTCGGTTTTCTGCTGACGATCGTGACTCTGGGAATCTATGGTTCCTGGCTGCAGGCGAGCCTGACTCGTTTCTACGCCGAACGCACGAGCGTTCAGGGGCGCAGCTTTCGTTCCGACATCACCGGCGGACAGATTTTCGTTACGACGCTCGTGGTTCTGCTGATGGTCGTGTTTTCGCTCGGCCTGGCCTTCCCCTGGGCGATCATCAAGCTGCAAAAATTGTATCTGGAAACCACCGCCATTGAAGGCGCTCTGGATCTCGACCGCATTGCGGGCCGCAAAGACAGCGGCGCTTCTTCGCTCTCCGACGGTATCGGCGACGCGGCCGACGCGGTCGGTAGCGTTCTGGGTTGAACTGACGGTCACATGCACGCGAGCGCGCCGGCGAAATATTTCGATGGGATGAGTCCCAACGCGGTCGCCGGCGTGCTGACGGCGACCCCGGAAGGCGTCGTCTTTGAGCCGGACTCGCAAGGTGATGCGACTGTTGCCCCGGGCCCGGCGGTCAGGGGCGCGACTGCGCATTTCGCGTACGATCAGATCAGCGAAACGAAAGCCGCCGCCAATGAATTCCGCGTTCAGATATTCATCGACGCGGGCGAAAGCCGCGAGCTGCGGTTTTCCGATCGTGCGCTCTTCGAACGCATTCAACAGGGCCGCCGCGAAAACGCCCGCGGGCTGCGTGGCGTTGTTCAGTATTTCGCAGCGTGGTCTACGCCCCGCAAAATTCTGATCGGCGCGCTGTTATTGCCGCTGTCGGTCGGCGTTTTTTTGTTCGGCATCGAAGGCGCGCACGTTCTGGTGCCGGAGTCGGCCGACCGGCGCCTCGGCGATCACGCCGTGGCTTATCTGGAAAACGGCATGGAGTTCTGCGAAGACCCGCGGCTGGGGGCCGCCGTAAACGAGATGCTCGTGCGCCTGGCCGGAGAGGACGCCCCGGAGCGTTATAACGTACGCATCGTACGCGAAGACGAGGTCAACGCGCTCGCGCTGCCGAACGGGAATATCTATTTGTTCAGCGGTCTGCTGGCCGAAAGCGAATCGGCGGCCGAAGTCGCCGGAGTTCTGGCGCATGAAATCGGACACATTGAGGAACGCCATTCCATGCGCCAGTTGATCCAGGCGCTCGGCGTCGCCTACCTGACCACGATGATTCTGGGCTCCGGCTTTGAAGAACTGGAAGCGGCCGAGACCATCACCGAACTGGCGAGCGTGGCGGTTTTTTTCAAATATTCGCGCGATTTCGAGCGCGAAGCGGATCTGTACGGCCTGCGCTTGCTGGAGGCAGCCGGCATTGAGGCGCGCGGGCTTGTGGATTTCTTCGCGCGCCGGGTGAGCGCAGCCGGAGCGACGGATTCCCCGGCCGATCAGGACGTGGCGCAAACGAAACCGCCGGAAGACGGTCAGGAAACGGACAGCGATTCGCTCGAGGCCGCGCTTGAGAATTCACTCGAAAATCTCGAGCAGGCGATCCCGGATTTTCTGAGCACGCATCCCGCGGACGAGGAGCGGGTTCGTTATCTGGAGGCGGCCATTGCCGGTGGCCCGGCCGGCTCCCGCTCGCTCACCGGGGAAGGAGCTCGGTGGCGGAGTTTGCGGGCTCGCTGCTCGGATCTTTCCCAAAGCGCGGCAGACCTGTAACCTCCTGAGGGAGCTCGCATCCAATCTATACCAGCGTGACGAAGAATGTCTTCTATATATAGGGTTGACACCAGACGTGGCTGAGAAAATCAGGAGCTACACCATGAAAGCAGGCATCCATCCCGAATACGTCGAAGCGACCATCAAATGTGCGTGTGGCGCTGAATACAAAACCCGGTCTACCCGGGGCGATATGAACGTGGAGATCTGCTCCAACTGTCACCCCTTCTACACCGGCACCCAGAAAATCATCGACTCCGCCGGTCGCGTCGATCGCTTCAAGAAAAAATACAAGATGAAGTAATTGCGTTTTCGCTGACGCTCTGTGCCTCTGGATTATGTCCTTCTGGAGGCGCATTTTCGGCGGCGGGCCGTTTCGAAGACGGAAATCCGCCCCCGACTCCGATCTGGCCCCGCAGCCCGGGCCCGACGAGCGACTGGATCAGCTCTTGGGCGAGCTGCGCCGGAAGCTGGACGCCTTTCTGGTGGTTCGCAGCGCGCCGCCCGGGGAATTGCCGACCGCCGGTTCCTACACCGTAACCAAGACCAACGACTATCTCTTTCGTCTGGAGCTGCCGGCGAAGGCGCCGGGTTCCTCTTCCGTTTCGATTCTCGTCAATACGCAGCCCTATTTGACCAGCCAGAAAAGCCCGGAGGGCGGCTTGAAAATTCAGGGCCTGCTGCGCATGTCCGAGGTGGAGCTGTGCCGCGGCCTGCAGGAAAAAAACGCCGGGGGGTTCCTGGGCCGCGCGGAGCCGCCGGCGGAGCCCAGCCTGCCGCTGTTTCAGGCGCTGCTTTCCGGCGCGAACGCTCAATCGGACCCGGACCAGCGCTCTCCGGCGTCGCCCGGCGGGCCGTCCATCCCGGAAGCGCCGCCGCAGCCTTCGGATTTACTGCGCTGGAGTCCCTTCGACGCCGATCAAATGATCGCCCACAATTCGCCGAACGTTCTGGCGCATGTTCTGGTTCACGCCACTCCGGAGCTCGAGGCTTTCTTGCGCGGGCGGTTTTCGCGGCGTCTGCGTCTGCTCCTGATCGATGAATTGGAGCGCCTGGCATTCCCGACCAGCCGCCCCGAAATGAATCCCGGCAGTCGCAACCGGGGGTTGTTGCAGTACGAAGACGCGCTGCTCGAATTTCGCCGGGGCATGGCCGATTATCTGCTGCGGCTCGAGCGTGAGCGGATTCGCGCAGAGCGTGCTCCCGATCCAGCCACCGCAGACGGCCTCGGCTGAACGCCTCGGGCGGGAAGCCGGAGATGTTGAAAAGAACAGTTGCCACGAGCGGCCCCGCCTGGTTTTTCTTATAAAACCCCCGGAAAGCTTCAGCAGAAGCCCTCTTTTTCCGATTTCAGGTATTCATGAGTTCATCCACAATCGATCCCGCTATCTTCACCACGGCCCGGGACGGCATCGCCCGGGTCCATCAAAACATCCGCTCCGTGATTACCATCGATTCGGAAAAGCTGGAACACATCATCGCCTCGAAAATCGCGGGCGGCCATGTGATGCTGGCCGATTCGCACGGCGTCGGCAAGACCAGTCTGGCGCGAGCGCTTGCGGGCTCCATTCGCTGGGGCGAAGATGATAAAACCGCCGAGGGCGTCGACGTACACTATTTCAATCGCATTCAGTGTACGGTGGATCTACTCCCTCAGGATATTCTGGGATTCAATCGCTTCGATATGCACAATAACCGCTACGTGTTCAACAGCGGTCCGATCTTCGCTCACTTCGTATTGTGCGATGAGATCAATCTGCTCACGCCGAAGACCCAGGGTTCGTTTTTCCAGGCGATGGAAGAACAGAAGGTTTCGATCGAAGGGCGGACCTATGAATTGCCCGATCCGTTTTTTATAATTTCGACGATGAACCTGCGCGGGGCGCACCTCTTTCCGCTGCCGGCTCCGCAGCTCGACCGCTTCATGGTCCAGCTATCGATGGGTTATCCCGACGAGCAGAGCGAAATCGACATCGTACACAAACACGGCACCGAAGATTCCTGGGCCGGCTTCGCGCCGGTGGCGGAAGTGTCGGAGCTGATCGCCTGGCAGAAACTCGTCGACGAGGTTTCCATTCACGAAGAAGTCGTCAGCTATATCGTGCGTTTTACGCGTCGCACGCGGGGTTACCCCGGCGTCGTTACGGGCTGCAGTCCCCGGGCCGGCATCAAACTCTCGCGTCTGGCCAGAGCTCTGGCTCTGGTGCGCGGGATGAACTACGTGACCATCGATCTTGTGAAGGAGTTGCTGGAACCGGCGCTCGCGCATCGTCTCGAACTGGAAGACCCCGGCCAGCACCCCGGCGATATTCTGCAGAAGATCGAAAAAGAGATCACAGCCTGAAGCGCCGCCGGTCCGACGCGCAATTCGCGGACGCCCGGCGCGGGTCCGCGCGCATTCCGCCCCATTTATGAACGAAACCCGGCAACAGGAAACTGAGACCGCGGCCTCCGGTCTCTGGCAAACGATCGTCTACTATTATCCGTTCACGGTCACCGGGACCGTGCTGTTTCTGATCGGTATCTACCTGGTAGGTTATACTTTCGGAACCTTAAATGTTTTCGCGGCCGTTTTCGCCACGCTGTCTCTCGGCCTGCTCTTCGTGCTGACGCTCGACGGCCGGCTCCAGGCTTTACGTATGCAGAACCCCGACGTGGTCTGGGAAAGTTCCGGCCCGTTGGTGGCGCGCCTGAGCGATATGAAGCAACGCCTGCACCTGGGAACGTCGCAGCCGCACTGGTTCTATCGCTTTCATTTCGTAATTCACGGGAGCTTCGAAGCCGGCCGCGACGTGAACTTTCTGTTGCACGAAGAGGGCGCTTCTTCGCGGGGCAGCGAGATCGACCTTCCATTGTATTTCCCGGTGTCGGGCTCCGCGCGGGTCGTCGGACGCCTGTACTTAAAAGACGTTTTCGGGCTTACGCGCGCGCGGCTCGGTCGCGACCAGCATCGCACCCTGTACGTCCAGCCGCCGCTCTTGCCGGGCAAACCGCCACTGCATTTTCGAAACGCCGCGGCTTTTGAAAGCACCCGCCGGATGCGCAACGCGGACGAAGAAAAATATTATATGCGCGAGTACCAGCCGGGCGACCGACTGAAAGACCTGAACTGGAAGGCGAGCTTTCGCATCGGCGAGATGATCACCCGGATCGCGCCGAAATCCCCGGAAGAGTCACGCCTATTGCACGTTGAGTTTCGCAATTTCTCGAGCGCGGCCCAGGACACTCCGGCCGCGTTGCTGCACCTGAATTTCGTAAAGAGCTGGCTGCTCGCTTTTCTGAGTCAGGTGAAACGAGAGCATCCCGAGTTTCGCTTTCGCGTGCTCACGGCTCAGGATACGATTTTAATTGAATCGGAATCCGACGTGCAGGACTTCGCCAATCGACTCGCGACCCTGCAATTCTCGCGAGCTTCCGCCGGATCGCAACTGCCCCAGGCCGCTCCCGCGAGCGAAAAATTCGTCTTCTCGACGCCCTATGATAAAGGCCTCGCCGCGAGCCTGCAGCCGGGCGTTATTTATAATGTATTTCGCACGGCGGCACGCCCGGCGCCCGCGGGGCAGGGGCCGGCCACCGACGAAAAGAAATTACGGCGGGTGCGCTTTTTGCCGCTCGAACACCGCGTGCCCTATCCGGGCTGGTGGTTCTTTCGGCGCGACGCGAAAGAGCACACCGTTGCGGCGGGCGACGCGGCCGGCGTCGTCGCGGGACGGGGCGGCCGTTTGATTGAAGAGCGGCTGAAGGTTTCGCTTTTATAGGCGCAGCTCGAGCGAAACTGAGCGTATCTGAGCGTATCTGAGCGTATCTTGGCGAATTTAATATGAAACGAGCGACAGGGCAGGTGGTATAATGCAGACTCTATTGTTTTTTACCCGACTCTTGTTATACGCGATTCTCGTGTCGGTGCCGTACGTGGCAAGCGACGCCGTGGTGGTCGCGTACGATCGCACGGGCAAATTCGCCTGGTTCTTTCTCGTTCCGGCCATGATGCTCACGGCCTTTTTTCTACGCCCTCCGCGGGTCGCCTGGTGGGCCGGGCCCGCGACTGCCGCGGGACTGTTGTTGTTTGCGATGGCGGTACTCGCCGGCTTCGAGTTCAGCGTAATGTTGCTGTATCTGGGGGCCGGAGTCGGCGCCTACGTATTGACCCGGCTTGTCTTCGGGCAGCGCGGTCTCGGGCTTGCCGCGCTCGAGATGTTCTTATTCGGCCTGGTCTATTTTAAGATTTTGAGTTTCACCCGTTCGGCTGAAGAGATCGCGCTGGCCAACGCCGGATTGATTAAAGTGTTACTCGTACTTGCCGTCGTTTCGTTTTTGATTCACGGGCTGGTGTTGTACCTGGCGGCCTTTCCGGACCGCACTCGCGATCGCCGGCGCAAAGAGGTCGCGGTCTTTTTACTCGTGGGAGTGCCGCTGCTCGCGCTGGCGACCTTCTTTATTCCGCTCGACTATGTGCAAAATCAAATCGCCTTAAACGACGACCGCGAAGCGCCCGAACCGCAACCTTTAGAAAATCAAGGCGAAGGTCTGGAAGGGCGTGAAGGCGGAACCGGCGATAGCGATCAAAACGGCCTGCCGCTCGGCGAAGGCGAAGAGAAATATCCGTCGGAACGGCAGGGCGGCGGCAGCGAAGAGCTGGAGGACGTTCCGGAAAATGAGACGCGTCCCGACGAAAACCGCGGCGGCTCCGGCGGCGCGCAGGGCGAGCAGCAACAGCGCGAAGGCGGCGGCCAGGGCGGCGGTCGTCCGCAGGGCGGTCAGCAGCAACAAGACCAGGGCGACGAAAACCAGCAGCAGGAACGCCAGCAGCGCCGTCAGAATCGCGGGGGCGGAACGCCTCGCGACGGGCAGGGCAACGAAAGCGACCAGAAAGTGGAAGGCATCCCGGCCGATCAGTGGGATAAACGCAACGAAAGCCAGGGCGGCGAAGGCGGCGAACCGCGCCAGGAAGCCGTAATGGTCATCGCCGCGCCTGTGGATCCGGTATACGCCGCCGAAGAATACTGGGGGCTTTTCGAAGAAGAGACGGGTTTTACGCGGACCCCCGTCGAGCGTGAGCCCTTAAACGAACTGACCACGCAGCATCTCGTCGAGACCTGGCAGGACCAGGTCAGCAGTCGCGACGACAAACGGGAACCCGTCGAAATCTATTATCTTTCGACGCTGAGCAAACGCGCCGTGGCATACCGTCCGTTCAAGATCCGGCCGACCGTACAGGATACCCGCTACTATCCATTTAATCTATCGTATCACGCCGTATCCCGGGTGAGCCTCTCGGCGCCGGACGACTGGAAGCTGGTGCGCGATTTAAACGAAATCGAAAAAGAACGCATGGCCGACGATCTTTTCGTGAAGCTGGATCCGGCTCAAGAACGCGATTTTCGTCGCCATCTCGCGCAGGCGAAGCGTGGTCTCAAAGATCCAGGCTATTTCGAACTGCTCGAGGCGATCCTGCGCGGTTTTGAAAAATATCAGTACGAGATGGGCTTTGACGAAGACACCCGTTCCGCGAAGCTGCACGAATTCCTGACTAAAACCAAAACCGGCGACTGTACCGAATTCGCGCATACCGCGGCGATGCTCGCCCGTCTCGAAGGCATCCCCGCCCGGGTCGTGGTCGGCTATCTCGCCTCAGACGATCTGCAGACCCCGGCGCATATTCGGGGTATGCACGAACTGCGCAAACGCATCAAACCGTTGCAGGATTTTCCCATGGAGCATCTCTATCTCGTGACGAATGCGCATCGTCACGCCTGGGTGCAATTCTTTCTGCCGGGTTTTGGCTGGATCGATTTCGAAACGACGGCTTTCGCGATTCCGCCGGAACCGGAAATGAACGCGAACAATATGGACGTTTTGATTCCGATGATCGAAGAGGAAGCCGTCCCGCAGAAAAAACCGGAGTTTGTATTTCCGACGCGCCTGGCGCTGCGCGTACTGGCGATTGCGATCCTGGGCGTGCTGGCGCTCCTGTATCTCATGCGGCTCGGGCGCGAGTGGTATTATTATTTCGCTTCGCGTGGTCGCAGCCGGCGCGCGCTGAAGTCGCGCTTCACGTATCTGTTGATGCAGCTCGCCCGCGACGGGCAGCCGATCAAAGCGCCGTCGCAGACTTCGCTGGAATACGCGGAAGAGCGCCCGGCGCTGCGGCCCTTCGCCGCGACCTATACGACGCTATTGTTTAAACGAAACTACGCGGCGGGAGAAGAGGAGGCCCTCTGGCAGCGTCTGAACGAACAGCATCGGTCCGCTCTCGTCGAATTGCGCCGACCCGGATTGCTGTCGGTGCTGCGCAGATTGCTGAGCTTACGGAGTCTGTACTATTGAACGGCCGCTCTGAATCGCTTTCGCCGTTCGCGAGTCGAATCGCTCGCCGTTTTTTACGTGGTCTCGTGTTGACGCTGGCGTGCTTCGGCTTCGCGCTCGCGTCGCTGAATTGCAAACAGCAGCTGGACTGGCTCGAGTATCGGGGCAAAGACGGTTCCGGCGCCACGACGAACGCGCTCTATCCGCCGCTGGGCCTGCGCTGGAAGCTCCGTCTGCAATTTAAAGGCGACGAAGCCGCTTCGTTCAATCCGCCGATCATCAAAGGCGAAACGATCTTTTTCGGATCGAGCGACGGGAATTTCTACGCGCTGGACGCCGAGTCCGGTTATATGCGCTGGATTTTTCCTACGAGAAACGCCGTAAATTCGGTGCCTTTCGCCGACGACGATACGGTCTACTTCGGCAGCAACGATGGCACAGTCTACGCCGTAAACATCGAAGACGGCAAAGAGAAATGGCGTTTCGCCACCGGCAACACCGTGCAGTCGTTGATCCTGCGTTATAACGACAACGTTATTTTTACCAGCGATACCGGAGCGACGTTCTTTCTGGACCTCGAAGGCGAGCTGCAGCATAAGATTCCGAATCCGGTCTGGTCGCACCATACCTTTCAGGTGTATGACGGCGTGGTCTACTGGGCCCCGCGATTGCGCGGTTTCGGAGCCTACGACATCGAGCGCCGGAGCTTTCTCTGGAACGTGCGCGTGAATATCAACTATCCGGTGTGGTATTCTTTCCCCGCGATCGACGAAGACAACGTCTATTACGCGAGCAACGTCTTCACCGGCCGCGAATCGCGACTGCAGTACTACGCGCTCAATCGCGTGAGCGGCGGCGAGGTCTGGCAGAAGCAGCGCGAATTCGACTGGAGCCGCTTCGCTGAGCCGAACGCGGATAACGTCTTCTATCGTCACGTGGATTTGCTCGATTATATGGCCCCGTCGCTCTGGGGCGATCTGGTCATCTATACGAGCGGCGATTCGACCGTGCGCGCTTTCGACAAAGACACCGGCGACGTCGCCTGGACCCGCCAGTTCGACTATCACACCTCCAGCGCGCCGACGATCGCGGGCGATCGCATCTACTTCGGCATTCTCGGCGACGAACGCAATCGAGAGGGCGGCGTCATCGAAGCGGCGCCGAAGCTGATCTGTCTGTCCGCGCGCACCGGCGATGTACTGTGGGAAATGGAATTGGAAGGCGCGGTGCTGAGCGCTCCCGTAATCTCCGGCAAACGGATGTTATTCGGCACGGATCGCAATATGTTCTACGTGCTCGAAGAGATTTTCTAGATTCCCCGACGCAGTACTCAGTAGCCTTCGCGTGCTGGAGCGCGGTGATGAAAACGCGCTCGCGTTTAGCGGCGCTGGATCGAGACGGCCATGCGTTTCGCCATCTTCAGGATGCGGTCCGCGTCTTCGGGAGCGAAGATTTCGCGCGCGGTCTGTTCAAACAGATTGAGCCAGGCGGTAAAATGGGCCGGCTCCAGGCCCCGCATCGAGCGATGCACGGAAATCGGCTGGCCTTTGTATTTTACGACGCCCAGGAGCACGGTCTCCCAGAAATCGCACAGCTTTTCCAGATGCGCGTCCCAGGCCGCCTCATCGTCTTTGCCGATCACGCCTTCGAAGATCGGACCCAGCGAAAAATTCTCGCGCACGCGGCCGTAAAAGCGATGCACGAGCAGCCGAATGCTTTCGGGATCGATCGCGCGCAACGGGGACGTGGCGGGGCGACAATCGTCGCAGTCGGCCGAATCTGAATCTGCAGGAAAACTTGCGGGCATAGCGGCTAACCCGGAATACTTCGACAGGTCCGGACCTGCGAGTCGAGCAAAGAACGACAGGAGGATCGCGTTCGGCTCCCGGATTCAAACGCTTTTTTTGGGCGCCACCCCGCGCACGCCCCGGGCGTGCTCAGGGTCGGTCCCTTCCGGGCTCGCTGTTCGCTCGGTCGACCTTCGGCCGACGCTACGCCCCTCCAGGCACCTGGCGCGTCGCCCGCCTGGGGCCATTTTTGCGTCCGGCTTGACACGATCCCAGGCCCGGGATTTTTGTCCCTATACGGCGGGATCGCAATGAGATCGCCGATGTACTGACACTCCCCTGTAGCTCAGTCGGTAGAGCAGTTGACTGTTAATCAATTGGTCGTTGGTTCGAGTCCAACCGGGGGAGCAATTTGTAGCGGAGCTACAAATTGCTGTGAATAGAAGAACCGCAGGTTCTACTGATTTATCGCCGAAGGCGATAAATTGCTCTGAACAAGGAATGCCGCCCGGCATTCTACTTATTCGTAGCAAGGCTACAAAATGCTCTGAATGAGAGAACCGCAGGTTCCGCTCACTCTGTCGCAGAGCGACAATCCCCCATCGCAATCGCTTGCAATATCCGCGAAAACCGTTCCACTGACAGGCGATGGGTGTTCCGTATCCTTTCGCGCGTCCGCGGGCCGCCCGGTTTTCGCAGGCGATTGCGACCGTTCTGCTGCTCTTCGCCTGCTTCAACGGCTGCGGAAATTCGCCCGCGGCGGAATCCGAAATCGAATCGCCGGAGATTGAAGCCGGCTTGCTGGATCTGCGCGACTGGGATTTCGGCCGCAGCGCTTCGATTGAGCTGCAGGGCCGATGGGCCTTTTATCGAAATCAGCTGCTGTCGCATCCCGACGAGAGCCGGAGCGGTCAGCCGGACGGGTTCGTTCAGGTTCCGCGCGCCTGGAATGCCCAGAGCGTCGCGGGAACCGCGATCGAAGCGCAGGGCGCGCATACATATGTGCTGCGCCTGCAATTGCCGCCGGACCTGGCTCAACCGACTCTTTATATTCGCGATCAAAAATCGGCGTACCGGGTTTATGTCGACGGCCAGCTGGTGGCTTTCAGTGGAACGGTCGGCCCGGACGCCGCGAGCACGCTTCCGTTCTATTTGCCGCAGGTGGTGGAATTGCCGCTCGGCCGGAGCTCTTCGGGCGCGAACGAACTTCGCACGCTGGTGCTGGCTATTCAGGTCGCGAATTTTCACGATCGCAACGGGGGACTGTTTTTTCCGTTGCGCTTGGGTTCCGAAGAGCATATTCGCAGCTGGCGCGAAAGGCGCCTGGTCCTCGATATCTTCATGCTGGGCACGCTCAGCATCTTCGGACTGTATCACCTCGGGCTCTTCGCCATGCGCCCTCAGGAGCGAACGACTCTGTTCTTCGGGGCGATTTGTCTGGACGTCGCGCTGCGCATGCTTCTGACCGGCGAACGTTATATCATGCAGATCTTTCCGGGGTGGTCCTTTGAAACGCTGTACCGGATCGAATTCTTCACGTTCTTCGTCGCGATTCCTCTCTTCGCCACTTTCGTGGCCGGGCTCTTTCCGGATCAGTTTTCGCGCAGGGTTTTGCGCGCGATTCAGATCCTCGGCAGCCTGGCCTGCCTGAGCCTGCTTGGACTACCCACCGGACTGCTGACCTATTCCGCCGTATTGTTTCAGATAATCACTCTGATTGTCGGGGTCTTTGTCATCGGCGTGGGCGTACTTGCGGCCAGGCGCTCTGCGAAAGGCGCCCGCTCCTTTCTGATCGGGTGGGCCGTGCTGCTCCTGACCGTGTTGAATGACATCCTGCGATCGAATGGAATTCTACAAACGCCTTTTCTTTCGCCTGCGGGCTTGTTCTTTTTTATTTTCGCGCAGGCGTCGATTCTGGCGGCGCGCTTTCACGGGGCCTTCAACGAACTGGATTCCGTTTCGCGAGAATTGCGGCGGGCCCTGGTCGAAAAACGCAAAGTCGACGAATTACGCAGCGAGCGCGACGCGGCGGAAAAAGCCAGCCGCGCCAAATCCGAGTTTCTGGCGAATATGAGTCACGAGATCCGCACGCCGATGAATTCCATTCTCGGTATGGCCGATCTGCTGGCGGACGATCCAGCGCTCGAAGAGCGCACGCGCTACGTCGGCATCATTCAGCGATCCGGCGAAACCCTGCTCGCGCTTCTGGGAGACATCCTCGATCTGGCCCGAGTCGAGGCGGGTCGCCTGGAGATGGAAGAGACGCCTGTACATCTACGCGATACGCTGCGTGCGCTGGTCGAGATGATGGAAACCCAGGCCGCCCAGAAGGGGCTTTCGCTTTCGTTTCAAATCGAAGACGACGTCCCCGAATACATCGCGGCGGACGTTACGCGCCTGCGCCAGATCCTGGTGAATTTGATCGGCAACGCGATTAAATTTACGGACCGGGGATCCGTCGCGCTGCACGTGCTTCGCGTCGCAACCCGCCATGAGGGGCCGGCCGCCGCGTCCGATCCCGGTCAGCTGGAGTTCGCGGTGAGCGACACCGGACGGGGCATTCCCGGCGAGCGAATCGCTTCTATCTTCGACGCCTTCACCCAGGCCGACAATTCGACGACCCGTCTGTACGGCGGTTCCGGTCTGGGGCTGGCGATCTGTCAACGGCTGGTCGAACTTATGGGCGGGGACATCGGAGTCGAAAGCGAACCGGAGCTCGGCAGCCGATTTTATTTTCGCATTCCGTGTCGTCTGGTGCCGCCGGATGAATTGAACGCGCTGGAGCGCAAAGACACCGGGGCCGAAGGCGCATCACGGGCAGCCAAAGCGACTCTGCCGCCCCTGTCGATTCTCGTCGCCGAAGATAATCCTGATAATCAGGCGCTGCTCTTCGCGTTTCTGGCGGGGCATCCCGTGCAAATCGACGTCGCGGACGATGGCGCGGTGGCGATCGAGAAGTACCAGAACGGGCGTTACGATGTAATCCTGATGGATATGCAGATGCCGCGGGTCGATGGATACGCGGCCACTCAGCGCATTCGGGAAATCGAAGCGACGGAATCTGATCGACCGCCGAACGGCCACGGCCGCATTCCGATTATCGCTTTAACGGCGCACGCGATGCCCGACGAGATCCGTTCGATGATGGCGGCCGGTTGCGACGCTCATCTCGCGAAACCTCTGCAACGAAAGCTATTGCTGCAGAGCCTGGCGAATATTGCGGCCGCTCGATCGGCCACGGATGTTTGATTGAGGTCATTATTCCCGATCCGGAGCGCTTTCAATCGCCCTCCATATGAATAGGATCAGATTAGATCGGGTCGGGGAGGCCGATGAAATGGCTTTTGCGAATCCCTTCGATCAGGTACGTTCGCATTTCGCCTTTGCCCTTTACCTCAATGGCCCCACGCGGTTTAACGCGACATACATCTTTTACGAGCTCGTATGTGGCCGCGCTGATCTGAATTTTTCCGGGCACCCCGTGCGATTCCATGCGTGCGGCGGTATTGACCGTGTCGCCCCACAGGTCGTATGTGAATTTGTCTTTTCCGATCACGCCGGCGACGACCTGGCCGGAGTTGATCCCGATCCGCAATCGAATTTCGGCGTTATGATCTTCATTGAATTTTTTAATGAAATTCAGCATATGGATCGCGCAATTGATCACCGCGACGCCGTGATTTTGCCTGGGCTCCGGCGCGCCGGCCGCCAGCATATAGCCGTCGCCGATCGTCTTAATCTTCTCCAGGCCCATACTGCTGGCGATTTCATCGAAACCGGAGATGATTTCGTTTAACATTTCGACGACTTTTTCGGCCGGCATCGTCGTAGACATGCGCGTAAAGCCCGCCAGATCGCTGAACAGAATCGTGCATTCCGGAATGGAGTCCGCGATCAATGCTTCGCCGGCGGTCAGGCGGTCCGCGATGGATATCGGCAGGATGTTCAACAGGAGCGCCCGCGTCTCGTCGTGGGCGGCCTGCGCTTCTCGTTCCGCTCGCTCGGTCGTCCCGGTAAAAAAGAACATAATGCCGGCGGCGGTTCCGATCAGGATTACAAGATTTCCGAGAAAACATATCCTCATAATGGCTTCGTCGAGCGCATAAACAGGCGGCCAGGCCTTCATGAATAGATTGAGACCCGCAAGCGTTGCCAGTCCCAGGCAAACCAGTATGATCTTGAGCAATAACGTCCAACGATAGCCCACAAACGGGAGCATGATTCCGATGATGACCCAGAGAAAAAAGCCACTCTCCCAGCCGACCAGGTAAGTACCCACGACGGTCGCTACGAAAGTTTCGACGATCGAAACGAAAATCGCCGTGTGAAAACCGATTCGACCCACCGTCAGAAATAAAAGTACGTAGATCCCGCTGCTGACTCCGTGGAGGCCGGCCAGTAGCGGGGCCGAAAGAAAGGCGGAAAAGAGCGCGACGAGCGCGTGGCCTACGACTCCCAGCGGCAATGCCGCGCGGACGAGATTCTGGCTGCGCAGGTAATGCGGATCGCGTCCGTCCGGGCTGGTCGGCTTGAGGAAAATCATAAGCTATCTACCCGTACGCGCCGCCGCATCGCCAGCGATTTTTCCGGGAGGCTTGCCGGCCGGTGCGTGAAAATCCAATGCGCCGACGGATGCGCCGACGAAAAGATTCAACCCGGCCGCCGCAGATCGCCCACGAGTGCGCGCAGCCAGGCTTCGCGGATTTCCTGTAAGCCGCTCAGGCGTTCGGCGAAGCGCGTCCGGTGCCGCATGCCCAAGCGATAGACTGCGAAGGCCTGGGCGAGTGCCTGCAGATTGTCTTCGTCGCGCGGCGGCAGCAGGATTGATTCTTGATTCCAGCTTGCAGGCGGATTCGTGCGCGTGACTTTTTTCTGCTGATTGCCCCAGTAGCTCCACAGCGGACCCGGAGCCGATACGTTTTTTATATACAGCTGAGGATGCGCCTGAACCCAGTCGGCCTGTTGCTGCCAGCGCCAGGTATTGGGACTGGTCTTCTGACGCCAGGTGATGCCGATAAAACCGAGCTTGCGGAGCAGCGCATATAAATCGCGCTGTTCATGCAGCGTCCATCTGCGTAAAAAATGAAAGATGCCGGCGAAGGTTCCTCCGTCCGCCACGAGATCGCAGAATATTACGCGGGGGCTTTCGCTGGAGATGATCCGCCCGGGAGCGATCTTCAGTTCTTTGAAATGGTTTTGCAAAGCGCGAAAGGCGTCGGGAGACCCGGTGCGGATTTCGTCGATGTCCTGAAAGCGATTCGAAATATTCAAGAGTTCGATGCGGTTTTCGTGACCCGTGCTTTCGAATACGCCGGAAAGATAGTCGAATAAATTCTCCGGGGAGCGTCCGACGAAAATCAGTCGGGAGTCCGCAGAGCGCGCCACCAGTTTCGCCGCGCATTCCGCAAGCTGATCCGCGAAACCTGCACCCGCGCCTTCTAATATGTCGGCACTGGCATCGGGCGTGCTCTTGCTCTCGCTTGCGCTCGAATTCAGGAGACGTCCGAGTTGCTCGCGTTTGTGCAGATTCCATCGAAAGGGTTTCATGAGGTATTGTGGGCGAGTCCCAGCGCTTTGAGCATCGGCGTCGGCTGGTCGAGATGTCCGAAGGCGCGAAATAGAATCTCACCGGTATCTCTGAAGACGATCCAGGACGGTGTGCCGGGCAGCAGATTTTTCGTAAAGCTTTCCGCCAGTAAGGGCTGTTTCTGGTAGTGGCCCCGGACTCGTTCGATAAAGCGTTCCCGGTCGCCCGGCGGCATGCTCTGGAAGCCAGGTTGCACTTCCGCAAGTTTCAGAAAATCGCGGTCATCGAAATCCGCGGGCGCGCGCAGGCGATCGAAGGCGATCGGGAAATTCAGCGGGAAGGGCGCTCGTTCCAGATTTTGCGACTGGAGGGCTCGCCGGGTTTCTCCGACGAGCAGCCCTTCTTCAACCAGCGCCCGGGTGTTTTCGAGCGTATTCAATTCAAAGTCTTCGAACGCGGTCGAGAGTCCCAGGAATTGAACGCCTTCGCTCTCATAGTCGGCGTGCAGCTCCGCCAGCAAAGGCAGAGCGTACAGAAAGCAGCCCGGACAGTTTACCTGAAAGACCAGCAATAGATTGCGTTCAGCCAGACGGAAGTCGCCCTGAAGTACGTGTGAATACTGGAGCTGAAATACGTCCATGTCAGCGGCGCACTGTAAAGGGGAGGCTCAAGTCGCCCGAGCATATCCGGTATACTTCGTACACGCCCAGCATCGGTCGGTCGGGATCGCCCAGCGACACGCGAAGAAAAGCCGTCAGACCGTCGTAACGAAAGCCGGTCTGGTGATTCACGCGTTGCGCCGGGACGAGCACTCGAATACGATTTCCCTGTTTTACGATCGAAAAACCCGGCGAATCCATATACATCGGCATTCCCGGATTTGTCGCGGGTAAAACCGAAGCGTCGTCCGTCGCCTGCACGGAAAATCCGCCCGCCACGCGTTCATCTTTTTGCAGCAACACCCAGTGCGAATGAAAGACCGGGCCGTCGTTGCCGTAGTCGCGATCGTTATTTTCATCCCAGAGCGGCGTGTCGTCGAAATCCGGATGGGAAGTCACCGCCAGCGCGACAATACCTTCGCGCTGGTCGAAACCCACGTCGGATGATTTGAGGGTGGTCGGAAATACGTAACCCTGCACCGGTGCGCCGTTCAATTGTCCTGCGGCTTCTGGAATCGTACGACCTGCGACTCCCGCCACGGATTGTTCGAAGATCAGCAAATCCAGCTCCGCGTCGTAGCGCACTGCGCTCGCGCTCAAATCGAAATCCGGGGACACCTCGCCCGGAGACTCCGGAGCCACGCAGGCGTTCGTCGCGTCGTCAGCAGGAGCGCAATGCAGCGTCATGCCGGCGATCAGAGTGATGGCCATAAAGCCTTTTTCGTAGAGTTTCATAGTGGATCCCTCCTGATGATCCAGGAATGTTAGGACTCCTTACATTCCTGGATTCCCGGCATACCGGCGCCCCATCGACGCGTCAATAAAAAGTCAGGACTCCTTACTAAAAAACTTGCGGGGAGTCGCCGGCGTGGTATCCCGGGTATCATGGGCGAATTCTTTGATCCGCAAGCTCAGGCCGGAAATCCGGACCTGAGAATCGTCGCGGCGCTCGAACGCCTTTCTCAGGTTTTTCGGGTGCTGCTCTGGCGGCAGGCCGGGGAAACCGGCCTGAGTCCGATTCAGCTGCAAATTTTGCTCTTCGTTCGCTTTCATGCGGACGCGTTGTGCACAGTCGGACACCTGGCCCGTGAGTTTAATGTGACCAGGGCCACGGTGAGCGACGCTGTGAAATCTCTGGTGAATAAGAAGCTGCTCCTGAAGAAAAGCGGAGCGGGAGACGCGCGTAGCTTTCGCCTGGAGCCGAGCGCCGCCGGGCGACGACTGGCAAGCAGTCTGAGCGGATTCGCTTCTGAAATTGCGGAGCCCCTCGGGGCGGTCGGAGAAAAAGAAAAGCGCGTCTTGCTGGACACGCTTTTGAAGACCATCTTCGAATTGCACCGTAGCGGAATCTTCGAGGTGCAACGCATGTGTTATTCCTGCGCGCACTTCGAAGAGCAAAGCGACGGAGATTTTTACTGCCGTCTGCTCGAGCGAAAACTGCTGCGCGAAGATCTGCGGCTGGATTGCCCGGAGCATCGCGCGCAGGCGATTGACTCCGGGGCTCGCTGACTGCCGCTATCACGCCCGCGGGATAGCGTACGAAAAGGCAGTCAGGCGAGCTTACAGCGCCAGCTCTCGTATTTCAAAATCGGCGATGTCGCGGTTGCCGCCGAAGAGCTCGTGCAGCTTACCGTTTAGATAAAAAAGCTTGCCGTCCGCGAGAACGCCGGTCGTCGGAAACGAAAATCCCTGATCGTAGACGCGAACCCGCTTTGCGCTCCGCCAGCCGTCCTTGCTTTCGAAGATCGCGATCTGATTCGCTTCGTTTTGCGCGACGGCGACTCGATTCGCGTCCAGCATTACCAGCCCGTCCGCGTATTGCGCGGATTCTGAAAGCTGCACTTCTTGAAAGACGCCGCTCTGAATGTCGACCCGGTGCAGAGTCCCGTTGACGGAATGCGCGACGAGCAGGCTGCCTCCGGCCAGGGCGACGCCGTTAAAACCGAAACCGTCGACCGCGAATCGTTCGTCGTTGGCCAGCACCGACGCCTCGAAATTCGCGTCGATGCGGTAGATGACCGGCGAAAAACTATTGCTGACATACAATGTGCCGTCGTCGGCGAGCGCGATGTCGTTGCAGAACTGAAAGCCTTCGTTCAGGCGATCCAGGCGGATAAAACGCTGCTTTTCGCCGCTCGCCAGATTGTAAATCCCGAGGCCCGCCAGCTTGCGTTGCGTAGCCGCGTCCGTCTTCGCGCTCACGCCCGGATCCGAGCTGCAGACGAAAAGCAGCCCGCGCTTGCGGTCGATCCGCAGTCCGATGGCCGACACCAGCTCCGGATCATCGACAATCAATTCGGGTTCCGCGCCGGCTCGAACGGCGTGTACCTGGCCCCGGGTTAGCGAGGTGACCAGAAAGGCCCCCCGGTCCGCGTCGTATTCCAGTCCTTCAGGATAGAGCCCGGCGGCCTTGACCGTGAAGGGCTGCGGTCCGCCGCAGGCCGCCAGACCCGAGATCGCCAGAATCGTAAGCAGGGCGGCGAGCGGAGAAAGGGTCAGCCGCTCCGGCCGGATTTGAGTTTTAATTTGCATGGAATGCGCTCCTGTTTTTGGTTCGTTTGACTAACTAACTAATGCGCCGCTGCATCGTCAAGCACTGCGGTACAGATCCAGCAGAAATTTTTTCACTACAGCCCGATCTTTCGCGGACAGGGCATCCGTGAGCCCGGCGCTGATCTCCGCGTCGATCGCCTGGATCTTCGGCAGGATCTTACGGCCCGCTTTCGAGAGGCGCAGAATCCGGGCCCGGCCGTCGTCAGGGGATTTGTGAAATTCAATCAGTTCCAGTTTTTCCAGGCGGTTCAGCATGGTGCTGATGGTCGCCTTGTCGGAGTGCATCTGCGGAACAATTTCCGCCGGGCTGATGCCGTCTGAGCCTCCGATGATCGCGAGCACGCCGCTCTGTTGCGGGGTGATTCCGAAGGGCAGCAGGCGTTCTTCGTAACGTTTTTGTACAAGCTTCGCGGCTTTGGTCAGCAGGAATCCGGCACTGTACTCGCTCATCGTGAGGAGAGCAGGGTCGCGTTCCGGCCGGCGTGTCAAGACGCTTTCGTCGCTGATTCGTACGCTCTGTGCTCGCGGGCGCTTAGAGCGAGCGTATGCGCGGCGGGCGCAGCTCGATCGGCTCGATGTGCCAGATGTCTTCGGCGTATTCGCGGATTGTGCGATCCGAAGCGAAGCGTCCTGAACGGGCCGTATTCAGAATCGAGCGGCGGGTCCAGTCGTTGCGGTCGCGAAAATCCGCGGCGATGCGCGCCTGGATATCCCGATAGGCGTCGAAGTCCGCCAGCAGGCGATACTCGTCGCCGCCGTAGACCAGCGAATGAAACAGCTCCTGGAAAATGCCCGGCTCTTTGCGATTGAAATAGTTCCCGCGCAGCGCGTCCAGAACGTGACGCACGTCTTCGTTCGTGTCGAAGATATGCACCGGGTCGTAGCCGTCCCGCCGCGTCGCCTCCACCTCGGCGGCGGTGAGTCCGAAGATATAGGCGTTCTCGGCCCCGGCCTCCGCCAGAATTTCCACATTCGCTCCGTCCAGGGTGCCGACGGTCAGGGCGCCGTTCAGCATGAATTTCATATTGCCGGTGCCGGAGGCTTCCATGCCCGCCGTCGATATCTGTTCGGAAAGATCGGCCGCCGGAAACATACGTTCCGCGAGACTTACGCGATAGTTGGGCAAGAAGACGACTTTCAGTCGCTGGCTGATCTCCGGATCGTGATTAACGATATCGCCCACGCTGCAGATCAGCTTGATCATCATACGGGCGCGATGATAGCCCGGCGCCGCCTTGCCCGCGAAGATCACCGTGCGGGGCGTATAGTTTTCGCGAAAGGCCGGATCGCTTTTCATGCGCTGGTATTCATGAATGACCCGCAGTACGTTGAGGTGTTGGCGCTTGTATTCGTGAATACGTTTGATCTGTACGTCGAAGATGCTCTCCGGGTCCACGAGCACTCCGCATTCGAATTGAATGATCTTCGCCAGACTTTCTTTATTAGACTGTTTGACCCGATTCCAGTCCGCCTGAAACTCGGGATCGCCCGCGAATTCTTCCAGTCCGCGAATCTCTTCCAGATTCTTTTGCCAGCCTCCGCCGATGCGCGCCGCGATCAGGTCCGACAGCTCGCCGTTCGCCGCGCTCATCCAGCGCCGATGCGTGATGCCGTTGGTTTTATTGCGAATCTTCGTCGGCCAGATGGCGTTGAAATCGTGGAATACGCGCTGTTTGATGATTTCCGTATGCAGTTCCGCGACGCCGTTCACCGCCGAAGATCCCACGCAGGCCAGATTCGCCATGCGCACTTTGCGCTGCGATCCCTCTTCGATGATCGAAACCCGGGCGATGACGTCTTCGGCGACGCCTTTCGCGCGCAGTTCGTCCAGAAAGCGCTGATTGATTTCGTAGATGATTTCGAGGTGCCGGGGCAGAAGCGATGCGAACATCTCGACGTCCCATCGCTCGAGCGCTTCGGGCAGCACCGTATGATTCGTATAAGCCAGGCAGCGGCTCGTGAGATCGAAGGCCCGGTCGCGATCGATGAGGTGTTCGTCGATCAAAATACGCATGAGTTCGGCGACCGCGAGCGCCGGATGCGTATCGTTCATCTGAAAAAACACCCGCTCCGGCAAACGATCCCAGCCGTCCGCATCGTCGGGCCGTTCGCGGTGTTCCGGATCTTCTTCCGTGCGAAACGTGGACAGCGCGTCCTGCAGCGTGGCCGAGACCAGCAGATATTCCTGCTTGAGCCGCAGTTCTTTGCCCTGCTGAATATTTTCGTTCGGATACAGAACGCGCGAAATGGTTTCGCTGTGCAGCTGATCTTCAACGGCGCGCATATAGTCGCCGTGATTGAAATAGTCGAAATTGAACTCGGAACCGGCCTGGGCGCCCCATAAACGCAAATGCGTGACCATGCGTGTATCGAAGCCGGGTTGCAGGATATCGTACGCCTGGGCGATGACCGATTCCCCGGGCATCCAGCGCGAGCGTACCACTCCCGCGTCGTCGACGTACCGCTCGGTGTGCCCGTAAAAATTTACGGCGAAGCGGATATCGTGGCGGCAGATTTCCCAGGGATTGCCCCGGGCCAGCCAGGCGTCCGGCGCTTCTTTTTGATAGCCTTCGACGATTTGCTGGTGAAAGATTCCGAATTCGTAGCGAATGCTCGAACCCGAGCCCGGCAGATTCAGCGTGGCGATGCTTTCGAGAAAGCAGGCGGCCAGTCGACCGAGTCCGCCGTTGCCGAGCCCGGCGTCCGGTTCGTAGTCTCGAATTTCCGAGAGATCGAAACCGAATTCGTCGAGCGCCTTCGCCGCCTGCTCGCGCATGCCGGTGTTCACCAGGTTGACGTCGAGCAGCCGACCCATCAAAAACTCCATTGAAATATAATAGAGGCGACGGGAGCGCTTCTTTTGAATTTCGGTCTGGGTTTGATTCCAGCGATCGATCAAAAAATCGCGCACGGTGAACGCGAGCGCCTGATAGATATCCGGACCATGGGCGGTATCGCGGTACTTACAGACCGTGTATTCGAGATGATGCGCGAAGGCCTTCGTCAGCGAAGATAGATCGATATTGGGTTCCCGGTCGAGCAGCTCCCACAGCTTTTCGCGTTTCGCGTCCCGCGTCGCCTTCGCCGCGGGCTGCGATGCTTCGCCGCTTTCGGTCGCTGTTCCGGAGCTGCCCCCGTCGCCGCTGCCGTCGTGGGCGCTCATCGTTGCGTCTCGAAGAGGGGCTGAGGATTACGACCGTGATGCTGCAGCGTGCCCGGTCCGGAGACCGGCGCCATGCCCCGTCGGCGGACTCCCGCGCCGCCGCTCGCTTTTCTGCTTTCGCTGCGGGTCGGCCGCGGCTTGATGCGCCTGCGCAAATCTTCGAGGGCGTTCATGAAATACACGTAGGCTTCGTGCGGCGTTTCGTACGGACTGAAGTATTTGTGTACGTCGCCGTCGTTGAAGTACTTCGTGCACATATAATAGAAATGGTCCGAAGTCTGCAGTCGGCGAAAGATTTCGAGCAGCCGCGCGTCGCCGCGAAAACGCACCCGTTCTTCCAGTTCGTACAGGGCCTCGGCCGCCTCACGCTGCATGGAGTTGCCGAGCCAGGCGCTCAGGTCCCGCTCGGTGTCGGCCCAGGAGACCGGCTCATGAACGTCCAGTTCGCCGACCGCGGGATGTTCGTGCATGGTCTCGGAGACCGTGCGAAAACAAAAATCGGGATGCCGGCCGATCGCCTCGGGTAATTCGCGCATGAATTCAAAGATGCCTGAATCCGCCCACTGGTGTTCGCCGAAGGTCTCAAAGTCCATAAACAGATTCAGCGTATCGCCCTGGCCCGCCATGTCGTGAGTCCAGCGCGCGAATTTATCCGTGGTGAGCGGCCATTCCGACCAACTGCGCTCGGAAAAACGAAAGGCGATGTCGTCCGAGAGCCGGTAGTTTTTCGTGAGCAGCTTGAGATGCGGAGCATAGCGCGGCGTGTAGACGAAATTCGGCGAGCGCCAGTCCAGCACTCGATCGGCGCCCTCGAGCAGCAGCCCCGAGAAACCCAGGTCGGCGGCCAGATACGCCGTATGATTCGAGTAGATCAGCTCGGTGTTGCGAAAGGCCGTGGGCCGCACCCCCAGCTCGCTTTGCATCAACTGCGAATGCAGTCGAACCTGGTCGCGAAATTCGTCGTCGCTGTAGAGCGACGCCAGCGAATGATAGTAGGTTTCGCCGAGAAATTCGACGCAGCCGGTGTCGGCCAGACGCTTGAAATTGTCGAGCACCTCGGGATACCAGTCGCGCATCTGTTCGAGCGCGGTGCCGGTGACCGCGAAGGTGCAGCGAAAGTCTTCTCCGTAACGTTCGATCAATTCCAGCAGCAGATCGGTCATCGGCAGATAACACTTGTCGCCGACCTTGCGCATGACGGCGCGGTTTTTGGCGTCGTCGAAGCAGTCGCGTTCGTCGCCGATGTCCAGAAAATGATAAGGCCGCAGACGATACGGCTGATGTACCTCGAAATAGAAACACACGGTGTTCATAGACTCCCCCTGTTTGGCCGCCGCATCCCCACGGGGCGACGGCGATGAAAGATTTAGTTTTCGGACCGGCCAGGCGCGGACGAATCGGATCTCGCGCCGCCCTGTTCCGCGCTGGCGTCGGGAGACAGCGAGAGCTCCATGCGCAGTTCGCCTGCGGGCCCCCCGACGATTTCGTTGTAGACCTGTTCGATGCGCGCGGCCGCGCCGGACCAGGTGATGCGTCGCACTTCCGCGCGACCGTTTTCCTGTAAGCGAGCGCGATCGCGGCCGTCTTCCAGAACGCGTACAATCGATTCCGCGATCGCGTCCACGTCCCAGAAATCGACTTTGATGCAATTGGAGATAATCTCGCTTACGCCGGACTGTTTCGAAACGATCACCGGTACTCCGTGCACCATCGCTTCTAACGGCGAAATGCCGAAGGGTTCTGAAACCGAAGGCATGACGTACAGATCGCTCATCGAGTAGATGCGCTGTACCTGTTCGCGATTCAGAAAACCCGTATAATGAAAATATTTGCCGATGCCGAGATCCGCGGCCAGTTCGATCATGCGCGCGTACATATCGCCCGCGCCGACCATTACGAATCGCACTCGCTGGCCCTGCAGCCGTTCCACGACTTTGCGCGCGGCCCGTACGAAATAGTCGGGTCCTTTCTGAAAGGTGATGCGACCCAAAAAGAGTACGATGCGATCCCGGGCGGGGGGGCCGCCGCCTTCTGCAGCGGCAGGCGAATCCGCAGGGGTGGCCGAAGTTGATTGGGCGGTGTCTGGAGTGGCGCTGTCGGACTCTTCGGGCGCCGTAATCACCCTGGCGGGCAGTTCAAATTCCACGGCGTTGTGTACGGGCGTGATCTTATCAAAAGGCACCGCGTAGCGGTCGGTCAGAATCTGTTTGGTATAATTACTGACGGTGATGACCCGGGTCGCGGCGTGCAGCGCATGTCGCTCCAGATCGTAGATGTATTGATTCACCTGCTCGCCGCTGCGGTCAAATTCCGTGGCGTGAATATGAGCGACGGTCGGTAGCCCGGAAACCCGCGACGCTTCGATGGCGGCGGGGAAAGTCATCCAGTCGTGAGCGTGAATCAGGTCGTACTCTTCTTTTTGTACAAGCAGCGCGGCCAGCTGCGCGAAACCGTGAATTTCCTGGTACGTGTGATCGCCGTAGCCGCCTTTCAGCAACGGTCCGCTGCGCCGTTCGATCGTACGCAAAACGCCCCGACTGTCGCTTTCGATCGTCTCGTAATCTTCTCCGGCCCGTACGTTTTCCGAGCTGTACGGCGAAGGTGTGACGCCCGCCTGAAATCGACGCCATTGCTCGGCGTATTCTTCCAGTTCGCGTACCGTAAACAGCGTGGCTTCGGGCGCGAACACGCGCACGCCGTGATCGTCCTGACTGCCGGCGGCGTGCCGCGGCACCAGAAAGTCGACGCGATGCCCGCGCGCGGCCAGCGAGCGCGCGATACCCCGACAGGCAATCGCCAGTCCGCCGGTGATATGCGGCGGGTATTCCCAGCCGATCATAAATATTTTGCGGCGAATGATCACAGCGATTCCAATCCAGATGTGATTGAATATACAGGAAGGCCGCGGGCCGGGCCATGATTCTCGTCATGCGCCTTGAATTTTTAATATGTTGAACGAAAAAACAAGGACAGCCATGTTCGAATAAGATAGAGTGTGAAGAATTCGCGCTAATTAACAAAAGTGCCCATTCGCATTCGTCCGGCCGGCAGCATACAGACGCGCGTCGGCTGGCATGCGTGCGAAGAATCGTATTTTCCATTTTGATGACAGAAGATGAGTCAGGCGTTTCATAACACGGTGAGTTTGCCTGCGGGATCGCCTTACCCACTGGGAGCGCGTGCGCTCGAATCGGGCGGAGTCAATTTCGCGCTCTTCTCCGCGAATGCGGTCGCCGTCGAGCTGTGCCTGTTCGAAAAACGCGATGCCGGGGGTACTCTGCGCGAAAGCCATCGCTATCGACTGCGCAGCCATACCGACGGCGTGTGGCACGGCGTGTGCGCCGCGGCGGCGCCGGGAACCATCTACGGCTATCGCGTCTATGGACCGCATGGACCCGGTCTGCGCTTCGAACCGGAGCGACTGGCGCTGGATCCCTGCGCGCGCGGGCTGGCTGCAGATCCTAACGAACCCGCGGTTCGCGCGGCCGGCGGCCCGCCGGCGATTGTCCAGGCTCTGCAGAGCGATTTTGATTGGAGCGGCGATGGCGCGCCCCGTACTCCCTGGAGTGAGACAGTGGTGTATGAAGCGCATGTGAAGGGTTTGACCGCCACCCGTCTCGAGTTACCGGAAGCGGAGCGGGGCACCTTTGCGGGCCTGGCGAGCGACGCGATGCTGGAACACTATCGGGAACTGGGCGTTACGGCCCTGGAGCTGTTGCCGCTGCAACAGCGCCTCGATGAAGCGCATCTCGTGCGACAGGGACTGACCAACTACTGGGGTTACAATACCATCGCATTCTTCGTGCCCGACGAGCGCTTTCGTTCGGAGGCGCATCCCGGCGACGCGGCACACCAGCTCAAAGCGGCGATATATCGCCTGCACCAGGCCGGCATCGAAGTGATTCTGGACGTGGTGTTTAACCATACCGGAGAAGGCGGCGTCGATCAGCCCGCCAGCAGCCAGCGTTTGATCGATAATCGCAGCTATTATCGCCTCGATCCCGCGGATCCCGACCGGTACGCGGACGTGACCGGCTGCGGCAATACGATCAACGCCGAACATCCGCGCGTCGTGCAGTGGATTATGGACTGTCTGCGCTACTGGGTGCAGGAGTTTCACGTCGACGGCTTTCGATTCGATCTGGCGACGGCATTGGGTCGCCGGTTCGGAGACGGTTTCGATCCGCGAGCGCCGCTCTTCGCCGCGCTTTTACAGGATCCGGAACTCGCGCGGGTCAAGCTGATCGCCGAACCCTGGGACCCGGGCGAAGACGGCTACCAGGGCGGTCGTTTTCCGGAACCCTTCTTCGAATGGAACGACGATTATCGCGATACTCTGCGCCGCTACTGGCGCGGCGACCCCGTCACCCTGCGCGATACGGCGGCGTGTCTGGCGGGTTCCAGCGATCGCTTCGCGCGTCGGGTGCAGGGGGTCCCGGCCGGGATCAATTATATTACGGCTCACGACGGCTTCACTCTGAATGATCTGGTGTCGTACAACGAAAAACACAACGAGGCCAATGGGGAAGACAATCGCGACGGACACGATACGAATTATTCGCGTAACTATGGCCGGGAAGGGCCGCCGGGCGACGGAGATTTTGAGCTGCGCGAAATTCGCCGCCGGCAGACCCGCAATTTTATGGCGACTCTGTTCCTTTCTCGCGGCGTACCCATGCTCCAGGCGGGCGACGAGTTCTGGCGCACCCAGGCCGGCAACAACAACGCGTACTGCCAGGACAACCCGAACGGCTGGCTGGATTGGGATCTGGACGAAGCCCGGTGCGAATTTCGGGATTTCGTTCGCGACCTGATTCAGCTGCGCCGCGAATGCGAAATCCAGGCGGTCGAAAACGAGCAGGGGGTCGAACAGGCTATGCGCTGGTTCCTGCCGGACGGAACGGAACCGGCTTCGGCGGACTGGTCGGCCGACCATTACCGGAGTTTCGGCGTGATTTTGACTTCGGGCGGCGTGCCCCCGCAAGGGCATCCCCGGTCCGCGCTGCTCGCGCTGTTCAACGCGGGGGAAGACGGCGTGCACTTTCACCTGCCGCAGCCGGACGGGGGAGCGGTGTGGGAACGTAAATTCGATACGGTGCGACCTGGCTTCGACCAGGCGCACTACGCGCGGCCTGGCGGCGAAGAATACCGGATGCAGGGCAGGTCCGTCGCGGCCTTTGTTCGTATTTAATACGAAAACGATCAACGAAAACGATGACAGCCGAACGACACACCGACCCGCTACGGGAACTCGCGCAACGTTACGGCGTAGCGCTCGCGTACGAAGCGATCGGCGGCGAAATGCGTTACGCTGATAACGAAGATCTGCGTCTGGCATTGCAGGCGATGGGCGTGGAAGCCCACGACGCGGCCACCTGCCGCAGATCATTGCGCGAAGCGGAGCGCGCCCGGTCGCGCATTCTGGATCCGGTGATCGTCGCATCATATGCGCGGGGTTTTCCTTTGCGAGTCGAAGCTCGCCTTCCAGCCCACGAAAGTCCGGAAGGCTGGATGTACGAACTCGCGCTCGAAGGCGGTCTGACTCTGAGCGAACGTATTGCGGACGCTGATTTTTTACACGCGCACGAAGGCATCGCTTTCGACGGTAGAACCTACGTGCTGCGCTATTTTCAAATCGAAGCGCCCGCGCCCCCCGGCTATCACCGGCTGCGTATCTATCGCGAAGATTCTCTGCAGGGCGAAGCGGATCCCGGAGAATGCCTTTTGATTTCGCATCCCGATGAGTGCTTCGTGGCGGAGCCTTCTGAAGGCGTATCGCTTCAATTGTACGCCTTGCGTTCCGGCGACAATTGCGGCTCCGGCGAATTCGCGGATTTAGGGGCGCTCGGTCCCTGGTTAAAAAAGCGGGGCTACGGCGTCGCCGCCATATCGCCCGTGCATGCGGGCTTTCCGGCCAATCCGCGACACTGCAGTCCGTACTCGCCATCCAGTCGAAATTTCGTAAACCCGGCCTGCATCGCGCCCCGTCGCGTTCCGGAGTGGGCCGCCGTATCCGGCGAAGCGGCGGTCGCTGGAGTCGAAGCGAATCTGACAAACGATCCGAATGACGGAATCGAAGCGAACGGGCGTTCGGCCGAACAGCCGCAGCAGAGCTCGGCGCGCCACGAAAGCGATTCGAAAGCGACGACCATAGCCGCGACTGTGGGCGCCGAAGTCGGCGAGGCGGGACCGTTTATCGACTACGTCGCCGCGCATACCCGGCGCTTCGCGCTATTAGAACGACTCTTCGCGCGCTTCGAACGCGAACATCTCGCCCGCGATACGCAGCGCGCCGCGGAATTCCGGCGTTTTCAGCAGCGGCGGGGAACCGCCCTTGAGCGTCAGGCGCTCTTCGATGCGCTATACGAACACTTCGCGACCCGGCACGAACCGCCGCTGTACGGCTGGCGCGCCTGGCCGCCGGCTTATCGCCGTCCGGACGGCGGCGCCGCGGCGGCTTTCGCGCGCGAGCGGTCCCATCGGCTGCTCTTTTATCAATACCTGTACTGGCTGGCTGACCGGCAGTGCGAAGAGCTGCGCTCGGGACTGCTGGCCGACGGGGTGCGCTTGAATCTGGACCTGGCGGTGGGAGCGGACGCGAGCGGCTCTGAAACCTGGATGGATCGCGAGATTTACGCGCTGGAGGCTTCTGCCGGCGCGCCGCCGGACGATTTCGCGCCGGAAGGCCAGAGCTGGGGCCTGGCTCCGTTAATCCCGCATCGCCTGCGCGAACGAGGGTACGGACCGTTCATCGAAATTCTGCAGGCGAATCTGCCTGAAGACGGTTTCGCGCGCATCGATCATATCGCACAGCTCTTTCGTCTGTACTGGAGTCTGCCCGAGGGCCGGGGAGCGTACGTGCACTATCCCTTCGCGGATCTGCTGGGCATATTGTGTCTGGAAAGCCGTCGTCGGCGCTGCGCGATCGTCGGCGAAGATCTGGGAACGGTTCCCGAAAATATTCGCACGGAACTCGCCGCGCGCCGGATTTTGTCCTGGCGTCTTTTGTATTTCGAAAAGGATGACGGAGGCTTCGTGCCGCCGGAAGACTACGAGGACAATTCGATCGCCACGGTGAACACCCACGATCTGCCGACGCTACGCGGTTACTGGAACGCCGCCGATATTCGTCTGCGCGAAAATCTGGGCTCGCTATCGAGCATGGAGGCCGCCCGCGCGCGCGAAGAGCGCGAAGACGATAAACGCAGGCTGCTCGACGCGCTTTTGCAACGCGAGCTGATCGGGCCGGAAGACCGGGCCGGCTTCGAGAAGCGGTATTCGCCGCAGTTGCGAAGCGCCGTCCACGAGTTACTGGCGCGTTCCGGCTCGCGGGCCCGTCTGCATTCGCTGCACGATTTACTGGACGAAGCCGCGCAGCCGAACCTTCCGGGCACGGTGCATGAGTATCCGAACTGGTCGCTTTCGTATTCGAAGAGCGTCGAAGAATTACTCGACGAGTTTAGCTGAGCCCGAGGCGTCGCGCGGCCGCGCGGCCCGCATAATAGCCGCACATGCCGTGCACCCCGCCGCCGGGCGGCGTCGCCGAGGAACACAAAAACAACCGCGGGTTGGGCGTCGTGTAGGCATTCCAGCGTGCGATGGGCCGCAAAAACGCCTGCGGCAGATCCGCGACTCCGCCTGTAATCGCGCCGCCGATGTAGTTGCGGTTGTGTTTCTCGAAATCCGCCGGAAACATTTTGTGACGCGCGAGTATGCGGTCGCGAAAGCCCGGCGCGAATCGTTCGATCTGCTTTTCGATCGCCGCGCTCATGTCGACGGTGGAGCCGGCCGGAACATGACAATAGGCGTAGCCGGTGTGTTTGCCCGCGGGGGCGCGGCTCGCATCCAGCTCGCTTTGCTGGACGACCATGACAAAGGGCTGCTCGGGGTGTTCGCCGCGCCAGACCAGCGCTTCGGCTTCGGCGATTTGTGTCAGGGTGCCGCCGACATGGACCGTGGAGGCGCGGTTGGTCCGGGGATCGCTCCAGGGAATGGGACCGTCCAAAGCCAGGTCCAGCTTAAAGGTGCCGGGACCGTAGCGGTAGCGCCCGAGCCGTCGCCGGTACGATCCGGGCAACGCGTCCCCGGCGATGGCGACCAGCTGCGCCGGGGACGTATCGAAGAGAACGACGCGCGACGCGGGCACATCGCTTAATGTACGCACAGGAGAGTCTACGCGGACTTCGCCGCCCAGGTTTTCGATATAGGAGATTAAAGCGCGTGCGATGGACTGCGAACCGCCCCGGGCTACGGGCCAGTCACGCATGTGGCCGGTGATCAAAAACATAAGGCCGAGGGCGCTGGTCAGTCGATGCGAAAGGGGCAGGACCGAATGCGCGGCGCAGCCCGCGAGTAAAGCCCGCGCCCGTTCGCCGCGAAAGCGCGAGCGGCCCAGATTCAACGCGGAACTTAAGCCCAGCAGTCCATAACGGGCCATTACGAAAGGCCGGCGCGGGATGCGTCCGATCAGCGGGCCCAGAGCGTCCGAAAGCAGGGTCTCCGGATCTTTCAAAAACGGCGCGAGCATGCGCGCATAGGCGCGGGCGTCCGGTCCCAGATCCTGCGCGGTTTCTTCTAACGATGTGCGCAAGAAGACGGACGGCTGATCATCGAGCGGGTGCGCCGCCGACGAATCTCCGCTCAGCCATTCCAGGCCGTATTCAGAGAGGGGCAGCGTCGACAAAAACGGAGAAAGCACGCCCATGGGATGCGCCGCCGAACAAACATCGTGGTTAAATCCGGGCAAAGTCAATTCGCGCGTGCGCATCCCGCCGCCCGGCGTATCCCGGGCTTCGAGAATCAAGACGCGGGCGCCTTTTTGGGCGAGCAGGGCTGCGGCGGCCAGTCCGTTGGGACCGGAGCCGACGATGCACGCGTCGTACTCCGGCGAATCAGCGGGCATACGCAGGCCGATCTTGCATATCGCGTCGCAGCGAGCGAATCATTAGCCGCTCACCGGCCAGGGCTGTAAAGTGCGCAGTTCGTTGACGTCCACCTGACCGCTTTCGCGCAGTCCGTCGCTGGCGTCATAGACTGTATAGTCCAGTTTCGAACTGCCTACCGGTTGCGATTCCAGACAGACGCAGCGCAGCTCTCCCGGTTCGAATTCGCACTGGGCCTGAATCGATCGCAAAAGTTGAGCGCCGTGCAGATGGCCTTCCCCGAAATTATACCCCAGCACCATGCCGGCCACCAGCTCGCCGTCCATCCAGGTATAATCCGGAAACTCGTCCATTTTAATGGCGAGCGGCAAAAGTTTCTGATAGGCTCGCCCGTGCATATGCATCAGGCGAAAGGCCTGCACTTTTCCCGAGATCGCTTCGGCGACCGTTTCGTTGTACAGAAAGCTGAGCTGGTCGGGAACCCAGGGCGATAGTTTGGTCAAACGCTCCAGCTTTTTGTAACTGTCGCCCTTGAAGAGCCAGACGCTGTTCGCCCAGTTGCCGGCGTAGTAACGCATGGCGAATAAAAACGAAATCTTCTGCGGCCAGCGGTTGCCCACGAAGGGCACGACGATCGAAATCAAAACCAGAAAGAGTCCGATCGGCCAGCTCAAGTTGAGCGGGCTGATATGACCGTTCGCGAAAAATAAAAAGAAGGCGCCGTAGACGACCATCACGTTCCATTCGAGCGGAACGCCCATCGGCACGTTGCTGGTAATATAGAAATGCAGCAGCACCATCAGTACGATTCCCGCCAGTACGATTTCGCGCGAACCGGAAAGTACGCCCGTTAACAAAACCAACGGTACGCTCAACTCCAGCGCCGTGCCCATCCAGGATTTTACAATCGCCATCTGCGACGGGCGCAGATCGTCGGGATAGTTGCGGTACATGCTCTTGCGAAACCACTTAAAGGGCGTAAAGGGTCCGTTGCTCGCCATGACGCAGACGACGGTCGCGAAGTGGTGATTGAGCTTCGAAAATCCCGCGAAGAACCAGAGCGCGAGCTGGACGACCATCGCACCGGCGATCCAGTTGGGTTCGAACGCGAAGACGACGACCGTGACCCAGTAATGTTCGGCCCGTGCCGCCAGAAAGATCGTTTTATCCAGTACTCCCGCGAAGGCGGTCAATAATATGATTGGCAGGAATTGCAGCGGGCCCGGCTGGGGATGGATCAACGCGACGAAGAGCGACGCGACCGTGCCCGCGTATACCACCACGTCCAGCAACGAGCGGGTTCGACCGCCGACCAGCGGCGCGCCCTCGAAGAGCGGCAGCTTGGTCGTGCCCGGCCGCAGAAAGTACAGACAGCCGCCGAAGGGCGGCAGATAGCGCGCGGTCAACGGTCCGCTTCCGCATCCGAGGCCCAGCACTTCGAAGAGCATGCTCCACAGAATCGCCTTTTGAAAGGCGACCGGAGTAAAGATCCATGCGCCGGCCGCGGACAGTTCGCCCATATTCGCGCCGCCACTGAACGAACAGAACGCCGCCCAGGCCCAGATATAGAATCCGATCTTGAGCAGATAAAATAAATAGGCCGAGAGCGGGGAGCCGTAGCCTTCCAGGGCCCAGGCTTTGCAGACCAGCCGCGCTTTTTCCGCGAACGGCAAGCGCTTCGCGGCGATGGGATCGTACTCGGGAATGGTGGGGGACATCAAATTCATAAACACTACCTGCCTGTATATATGTGAGCTGGCGTCCGACCGAGGTGCCGGCGCAGCCCGGGCGTGCAACCTGGTCTTCGCACCCGCTAAACGGAGTGCGAAGACGCGGGGCGATTTCCGGTGTTTACGATGGATCCGTCAAACAAAAAGGCGCGGCTTGCCGCGCTCTGTTTTGAACGATTCTGTTGGCCCGATCAGCCGTTATCGACGAGCGTTTTAGCGGAGGAATGCGTCAGGAGCTTCGGGTGCATGGGTCAGTAGAGTGAGCAGATCGGCGCTTTCGCGGACGGGGTAGGCTGCGATCAGTCGCGCGTCCTCTTCCGCGGGCAAATCCAGCACCCGGGCGTCGATCGAGAGCTCAAGCTCCGGTTCGTCCATCTCAATTATCAGGTTCAGCAGCTGGCCGATTTCGAAGCTGGCGTTTTGGTCGCTGGCCTGAAACAGCAGAGACGGACGGTCTCCCGGAACGGCTTTCGCCTCCGCTGCAGGCCCTGTCAGGGGCCGGATCCGAGTTCGAAAATTCGAGCGCAGATCGAGGCGCGACTCACTGAAGTTCGTAGATCTGGTGATTCGATTCATGATGCGACCAGCATCCTGATCGCTGTGTGGGAATCAATCGCAGGCCGGAGCCAGAGGTTTGGCAATTATTAAGAAATTGATAAAATTTTTAATCAATTCTTTGAGACAGTTTCGTGAAAAATCCAAAAACTCCCTGGTTGGCTTCGACCTTTTTCGTCGCCCCTGAATTTTGCCCGGGCCGGGCGATCCCGTCCGGGAGCGCCACCCGTCGGGAGGGCTCACGCCGCCGACAAAAGCTCTGCCGCCCACTTGCCGTTGTCGCGGGCGTACTGGATATAGAGTTCCGCGAATTCCGGCACGACCGATTCGCGCACCGAATCGCGAGCGATCAATGCGTCGGCCCAACGACCGACCTTCGGAGCGTTTGCATAGAGCTGCAGCGGCCGGCGATCGCCCAGGGCTTTTTCAAGGACGTCGAAGCGAACGAAGGCCGGTGCGACGGCCGCGTCGACAAGCGAAAACTCCGCGCCGTTGAAAAAGGGACCTTCGCCGAATACGCTTTCCAGACGCTCAATTTTTTCGCGGGCGGCGTCCAGGTGCTGGTCGAAGTCCGCTTCGGTCGCCGCGACCAGATTGCGATACTGGTCCATCAGGATTTGCGAAATGAATTCGATCCAGGCGCGATTCTTGCCGCGCAGCAAGGGGTCCGCGGGATGGTAGGCCGGCGCATTGGTCTCATCCAGGTATTCATTGATCACCGCCGATTCGAAGAGCGCTTCTTCTCCGACTTGCAGGACGGGCACTTTGCCCAGGGGCGATAGTTTCAAAAACCAGTCGGGTTTATTCGCGAGGTCGATGTAGGTCACGTCGAAGTCGACCTGCTTCTCGCGCAGAGTGATCACCGAACGCTGGACGAACGGACAGATTTTGAAGCTGATTAAGTGCGGTTTTTGCGACATGGGATTTTGGGATTCCTTGCGAAATTGTGCGACGACGGGGGCGACCGCCCGATTTTCTATTGAGAAAGGCCGAACCGCATTCGGTTACGCAAAAAATGTGTCTGTAGCAGTTACGATTGGGGAAGCAGTAACCAAACAGAAAACGCGCCGTTCAGAACCCACCCCCATGTGGGAGGTTATGGAGGCGGGCTCAATCTTCCCGCACGGAGCGGGGCGGGGCCGATCGGCCGGCTGCGGCGCGACGGCGATGCGCATTTTATCATAAAAAAGCGCGCAGGGCCAGCAGGAAACTGTCACACCCGGCGGTATAATAGAATGGGGCAGTGTATGCGATCTCGCTGCCGCCGGCACCCGGCTCAAAAATATTCGACCCGCTCCGGTGAAAGCGGCTCTTTACCCAGAATTAAATCCGCCGCTTTTTCGGCGATCATCACCGTTGGCGCGTAGATATTGCCGTTCGTAATGATCGGCATGACCGAAGCGTCGACCACCCGCAGGCCGTCCAGGCCGTGCACTCGCAGGCTGTCGGGATGCACGACCGCGTTTTCATCGACGCCCATACGGCAGGTCCCGGAGGGATGCAGTGCGGTCTCGGCGTCCTTCGCCACCCACTCCAGAATTTCCGCGTCGCTTGAAACGGAAGGCCCGGGCGATAATTCGCCGCCGTTGAATTCGCGCATGGCCGGCTGGTTCAGGATTTCGCGCGCGCGTCGAATCGCTTCGCTCCACTCGCGGCGGTCCTGGTCGGTGCTTAGATAATTGAACAGCACTTCGGGATGTTCGCGCGGATCTTTCGAACGAATGCGAACGTGACCGCGAGCGTCGGAAAACATGGGACCGACGTGTACCTGGTAGCCGTGTCCGCCTTCGGGTTGAGAGCCGTCGTAACGCACCGCGAGCGGTAGAAAGTGAAACATCAAATTCGGATATGCTTCGTTCGGATTGCTTTTTATAAAACCGCCGGCCTCGAAGTGGTTCGTCGCCGCGGGCCCTCTGCGAAACAGCCACTGCAATCCGATAAACGGTTTGCGCCACCACTTGAGGGCGGGATTCATTGAGACGGGTTTCTTGCAGCCGTACTGTACATAAACCTCTAAGTGATCCATCAGGTTTTCGCCGACGCCGGGTAGCGCGTGCACTGCGTCGACGCCGACCTTGCGCAGATGCTCTGGATCGCCGACGCCGGAAAGCTGGAGTAGCTGCGGGCTGTTAAAAGCTCCCGCGCATAATATAATTTCTTTTCCGTATACCCGGTGCGTCCGGCCGCCTTTCATATACTCGACGCCGATGGCTTTTTTTTCGGACCCGGCGCTTGCGTTCGCGTACGGCGATTCGCCGAATAAGATGCGAGAAGTTAAGACGCGGCTGCGTAGTTCCAGGTTCTTGCGTTTTTTCGCGGGATGATAATAGGCCCGGGCCGCGGACCACCGGCGCCCGCGCCGCACATTTCGATCGAAGAGCGCGAAACCCTCCTGGCGATAGCCATTCACGTCGTTGGTGCGCGTATAGCCGGCCTCTTCGGTCGCCTTCAAAAAAGCCGGGAAGAGCGGATTCACGCCGGGACCGCGTTCCAGATGGAGCGGCCCGCCGACGCCGCGAAACTCGCGATCGCGATTCACGTCGCCGTTCCCGGCCTTAGCTTTGCTCGACGCCGGCGCGTTCTTTTCCGCCATGCAGCTTTCCATGCGTTTGAAATACGGCAGGCAGTGCGCGTAGTCCCAGCGCTCCAGCCCGGGCAGCCGTCCCCATTTTTCGTAATCGCGGGGATTGCCGCGCTGGAAGATCATACCATTGATGCTGCTCGAGCCGCCGAGAATTTTCCCGCGGGCATGATAGACGCGCCGCCCGTTCATGAAGGGCTCCGGTTCCGATTGGTACATCCAGTCGTAGTACTTGCTGCCGATGGGAATTGTGAGGGCCGCCGGCATATGAATAAAGAGATCCCAGAAATAGTCTGGGCGGCCGGCTTCCAGCACCAGCACCTGGTGTTCCGGGTTTTCGCTCAGGCGATTGGCCAGCACGCAGCCGGCGGAGCCGCCGCCGACGATGATAAAGTCGTAGGATGGATCGTTTTTTTTCACAGACATCGTTATAGAAGAATACTCTTTCGAAAAGACAATTCAGAGTTTCGAGCGAAAGCTTCGGGTCAATTGATTTCCCCTGGATTTCCAGGGTGAAGCAGTAAAAAGCATGCGAACGAAAGCGAAACGAGCCGCGATTGACCCTGCATACGACGTACTGCAGTTTGTCCTATGCAGGTTTTCGACGCCGATCACGAAACGCTGCCCCTCACTATCGCGAAAGACGATTCGACGGGGCTGCCGCTGCTTTCCGAAGAAGACAATATTTTCGAATTGATTCTGACCTATCTTGCACTGCCGTATTCCGTCGCCGAGTACGGCTGCGGCAAAAAGGCCAGCATGTTGCTGGCGTATCTGCTGAGTCTGGGGATTCCGCCGTATGCGGTCGCCCGCGGCCTGGTGATGGAGCGCGATATGTCGCCCGAAGCCATCGCGGAATTTGATCCGCGCAGGCGTCGCAACGCCCTGGTGCTCGCCAATCCGTTGTACAGTCTCGGCGACCTGGGCGACCCGCATTTACGCGCGGTCCTGCACGAGGCCTGTCCGGATATCGAAATCGACGATCGGGAAATCCGCGCCGCCGGTTTCATTCTGCATCACGAGCCGAGCGTGCAGTTTGCGATCGCACGCACGCATATTTTTACGGTGCTGACATTCTGGGATGAGGTGCACGGCCGTGCGGTGCGCCGGGTGATCGATCCCACCCAGAACCGGAACGGCTGCTTTCCGGTCAGTCGCGTGCGTGAATTCTTGAGCGCTCCGAACGCGCTGATCTTTCGCGCGCCGCTGCTCGGACGTTTTCGTCTGGATTCGCGCGAACTGAGCGTCGAACAATTTAAAAGGATCGTGGATATACTGGGCGACGAAGAGTCGGCCAGCCTGGTCGGAGCGCTCGCCCCCGAAGCGCATGTGAGACTGGTGCGTGAGTTGAGCGGCGCGGCGGCCGGTTCCCCCGGAGATCCGGCGACCTGGACCTACGCCAATAATATCAGCACCGAACAGCTCGGCCATGATCAGGCCCACCGCCAGGACGAAGCTCGCAAGCGTCGCACGGGCCGCGGCGACGCCTTCTATGAATTGACCGAACGCCTGCTGGCGGGACGCGAAGCCTGTTCCGGAGAGGTTCCGGTGGTGCTTGCGGAACTCAAGCAACTCATTCAGCAATCACGGGTGGAGTGGGTGGTGCAGCAGGACGCGATCTGGGCCGAAGCGGCGCTCGAGCCGCTGGCGAATATCGCCGTGGCGATGGCCTATTATAATAGCTTAACGCAGATTGCGCGTATGTTAAAAAACGGAGACGCCCTGACGGACGTTTTGCGCGATCGCAAAGAGTTGAGTCTGGTACGCGGCGTCGGCGTGCGCCTGCGACGGCGCATCGATCGAGCCGGAACGCTTTCACGGGCGGCCGATGGGCGCATTGACGCGCGGGCGCTTACGCCCGGTTTCGCGCGCGCCACCATCGAGACCATTCGTGATATGCATCGCGCCGGTTTGAGCGTGGCTGTGGATCGAGTCGGCAATCTGCACGGTATCGTCCTGAGTCGCGACGAGGCCGTGGCGATCCGCAGCGGCGCGGCCCGCCCGCGTGATTTCATGGACAACTGCCTGCTTTTTGGATCGCATATCGATACCGTGTATGACGCTGGAAAATTCGACGGTCGTCTGGGCGTGCTTTCGGGCGTCGAAACCGCCCACGTTCTGCGAGATCTGGAAAGATACTGCGGAGTGCCGGCGCTCTCGGGGAAACGGGAATCCCGTGGCGGACCGCGTATCGCGGTCAGCGCTTTTATCGGCGAAGAGATGAGCTTTACCGGCCAGGGCGTTTCCATGCCGGGCAGCGCCGCGGTCAGCGGTCGCGCTTCAGTGCAAGAGGTTTATGCGATGACCAACGGCGACGGCGAAGCGTGGGGCGATCTCTTCCCGGAATTGTTGCGACAAATCGCGGCGGCGGAGCGGCAGGGCGACTTCGAATTATTAAATCGTTTTTCCGACGAGGGCGACTTAATCGCCGCGTGTTTCGAGCCGACCGACTTCTATTCGCCGCACAGCTATGAACGGCATATCGAGCAGGGCCCGATTCTCGATCGGCATACAGTGTCCATGGCTCTGGTCGACGTGGTCATGGGCATCTATCAAGAAGATTTTCTGCTGCGGGGCGAGCGCGCCGAAGCCGCGGCCCTCGAAATGAATGTACGCCTGCGCGAAATCGCTCTGGAAATGCTGGCGGCGGGAGAGGATGTGCGCGTGGCCGCCGGAATTTTCGAAGGCATCGCCGGGGAAGATTCTGGGCGTGAAACGCGCGGCGCAGAGACCTTCGCAAACACCGGCGCCGCGGAGCCGCCGCTCGAGATACAGAACGGCGCGGGACTGGTGATGCGGCTGACCCTCGAAGGAGAAATGAATCACGCCGGCGCGACCCCGACCCACGATCGCCGGGATCCCGGAGTCGCCGCCGGCCGGCTCTGCCGCGAATTCACGGCGACTGTGGCCCGGATCGCTTCTCGAACGGGGCGTTCCTACCGGCCCCTGATCGGCAATCTGCGCACGACGCCCGGCACGAATCGTAATGTGATTCCAGGAGCAGTTAGCCTATCGTTGGGCGTCGTGCCCCCGTTGGATTCGGAAGCGCGCGAAGAGCTGCTGCATCGGCTGCAGGGCCTGGCGAGCGGGGAACTCGCGAAACCCGTAGTGCGCGGCGGCGAAGGACTGCAGCATTCCCGCATGCACGCCGAGAGCTTTCTGCGGCCGTCGGGCGCGGCGGTGCTTTCGATCGATCTGCGTTCCGCGTCGGCGACGAGCACGCAAGCGTATCTGGAACGGGTGCGTGCATTGCTGCCGGAGCTGGAGCGCGAGTTCGGCGTATCGATCGCCCGGCAGATACAGCAACACATGGAACCGTCGCCACTGGAGGCGAGCGGACAGGTGCTCTTAATCGAACGCAGCTACGGCGGCAGTCATAATCCACGTGAAACCGAAATGCTGAACGACCTGGTGCGCGGTTCGGTGCTGCAGCTTGCGGTGGCGCGGGAAGTGCTGGCCATGCAGGACGGTCTACCCGCGGATTTTCATCTATTTCGCCTGGTCGAGTCGAAGCTGCCGCAACCCTGGCTTCGAAAACTGGCGCGCTTCACTTCCGGCGCCCTGCACGATAGCTGCAATCTCGCCGCGGCTCACGCCCGCAATCAGGCGCGCAGCAAACGCTAGCCCCGCGGATGGCCGGGTTCGATGTCGATCAGAGATGTTTCACGAACTCTTTTCGCGAGACAAATACAGCGACCACTGCTTTTGAGCGGCAGCCATGATCGCCGGGTAAACGATCGCCAGTCGAAAGGGTTTTATCAAACTCATATAGCTGCGACCGAACAATCCTTTGGGTTTAACGTAGACCGTCAGCTCGATCGTGCAGGTCGACGGTCGGTCGGGAGACGGAACCCGACCCAAATGCAGTGCGGCGTGCACCGTTGCGTTTTCAAGTTCGGCCAGCGATTCGTTTTCGAGGTGATAGACCGCCTCGAAATTTCCGTCTATCGCGCTATTCGGAGCTGGAAGCACGGACGGATCATTCCCGCTCTGCGCCGCAAAACGAGCGCGCAGGCTACCGGGCTTTGGACGAGGATGGCGCGCAGGGCGCTCCTTTGCTGTGTTCGCGGCGGATTCAGAACCCGCATCCCAGCCGAAAAGGCGTCCCAGGAAGAAGCGGAGCTGAAACAGTTTTGCGGCGAGTCCAGATTGCATCATCGTTTCCAGCGCCAGGCGAAACTGCTCTTCGAAAATCGCCAGCGAATGCCGCTCCTCAAGCTCTACGGGCAAACGCCATACGTCCTCGATTTCGAAATCCGGAGCTAATAACTCCTTCGCTTTCCATGCACGCCTGGTGTGTTCGCCGGCATCGATTCGGTGGCTCATTCGCTTCTTCCAGTACAGGGGGCGCTTCTCTCGTCGGAAACCTGAAACCGCTTATATTTCACGCAGCCAGTCGCGGAGTTTCCGATAGACGCGCGGATCTCCGGGAATGGCGGTGTGGTTCAGTCCGGCGATTTCATGGGCCACAACTTTTGAATTCTTTGAATCGTCCGCGGACGTCGCGCCGTATTCTTCGTAGCTTTCGCGATCGCCGCCGCTGGCCCCGCGGGCGCTCCAGCGACTGACGATGCCGTCGCCGAGAAAGCCGCCGACGATGCTCTCGGGATCTTTACTTAAAGATCCGACTACCAGAAAATAGCGGGTCTTTTTTAGGAGCGGAGCCGGGCTGCGTCGATTCTTGAGCGCACCGCCGGGGCCCCGTTCAGCGCCGGCATCGTTCCAGTCTTCGTCGCGCAGATAGCCATAACCCAGGTCCTGTATGCCGTCGCTGCGAAAGTCCAGGAAGTGAGCGGTGATCCGGGTTCCGGGCAGCGGAATCGCGTTTAATACATCGGTGGTGAGTTTGCCGATCTGTTCCTGATGCGCTCCGAGGAGCGGGCTGCCCAGCAGCATATTGCGCGCCAGCAATTTGATCCAGCCGTATCTTCGTTGCTTACCGTAGTAGGCCGCGCTGCGCGATACGAGCCCGCCCATGCTATGCCCGATTAAATTGATTTCGCGCAACTTTACCGGATAGACCTTCGCGAATCGGTTCAAGAGATCGGCCAGCTCGCGGCCGTTCGTGGAAATATGTCGGCCGGTATTATAACGCAAATAAAAACAGGCGTGGCCCGTGTCGCGGTCGAGCAGTCGCGTATAGCTATCCGTCTGCGAGAGCTGTTTCGCCTTTGCTGGATTGTCAGTAGCTTTAGAGCTTTCAGCTTTCTGTTCGGGCGTCTGCGACCCGGCGGCGGATGCGGACTGCTTGCGACGTTCGCCGGCTTTTTTGCGATTGCCGGCGCGGCGCACCTCCCAGGTGCGTTCGCTGCTGCCCAGTCCGTGAATGAAAATGCAAACGCGATCGGGCGGCTTCTGTGGGTTGAACGCCTGTTTGAGCGCGTCGCTTTCCAGATCGATCGCTTTGAAAGCGAATTCGCCGGGCTTGCTTCCGTCGTTTGCCGCCGCAATAAGCAGCTGCATCTGCAGCGCCAGGGGACTGCCCATGCGTTCCAGGCGATCGCCGAAGATCGCGTTCAGGGGACTCTGTAGTTCGCGGCCTGTGCTTTGAGCGAGCGATAAACCTTCGAGGGAAAGCTCTTTGCCCGCGTTGAAGGCCGACTGCAGGCCCTGTAAAAAAGAATTCCCGGCTGCGCCGGCGGACTCATCGGAGGCGGCCATCAAGCTCGAAGCTGGACTGGCGAACTACCGGGCTACAAGCACTATTTGTCGGTTTTTCCGGCTTTCCGGCGCGATTCTACCGCCAGCTCGTCGAGAATCTCCAGCGTGATCTCGCGACACTGCCGGAGCGGCTGCGCGCTATTGCGGGCCTGAGACAATACCAGCGCGCCCTGCCAGCCCGCGAAGATCTGCTGCGCTTTGACCCGGACCTTTTTCACCGGTAAATCCGGCGCTATCTCGCGTACGGCCCGCGCGATGAATTGAATCAATCCCTGGAAGACCGCTTCGACCGCGTCGCGAATCCCGGGCTCGGCGCCGGCGGTTTCCGCCGCCAGTCGGCCGAAGGGACAACCGGAAAACTGTTCCGACGCCCGGCCTTCGGCGACCTGGCCCGCGATCATCCAGTCGAGATAACCCAGCAGACGGTCGCGCGGGGGCAACTCCCGCAAATTCGATTCAATATTCTCGAAAACGATGCGGCCGTTGTCCTGGATTACGCTGCAGGCCAGGTCGGCTTTATCGCGATGATAGTGATAGAGCGAACCTTTGTTCACTCCGGCGGTCTCGCAGATCTCGTCCACGCCGACCGCCGCATAGCCTTTGCGCCAGAAGAGCATGCGGGCGGCTTCCAGGATGGCCTCGCGGGCCTGCGCTTTTCTCCCCATATTTCGCAAAATAGAGATCGGGCTCCGCCGGGCGACTCCTTTTTTGACCGATCTGTCAAAAAAGGCTTGCTGTTGTGTGCGGTGATTGTATTTGACGGATCAGTCAATTTGGAGGCTCTTTATGAATTTTCTATTTTTGCCCGGCCGGACGAATCGGCCCGGCGCGCATCCGCGTCGGGGGCGGTCGCGCGGCTTGCTATTCGCTGCGGCGGCCCTGTCGCTTGTTTTTACCGGCGCTTGCCTGAATCTCATGGCCATGCTTTCGCCGGGTATCGACGACGTTGAGGAGAATATCTCCGCGGAGTTTCCGTATGAATCACGTTTTATCGATGTGAAAGGAGCGCGCATGCATTACGTCGAAGAGGGCGCGGGCCGGCCGATCTTGCTGGTGCACGGGAACCCGACTTCGTCCTATCTGTGGCGCAATATCATTCCGCATCTGAAAAACGAAGGGCGGGTGATCGCCGTCGATCTGATCGGCATGGGCAAGAGCGATAAACCCGAACTGGACTATGTCTTCGCCGATCACGCTGAATACCTGAGCGGCTTCGTACAGGCCATGGGCCTGACAGACGTGACGCTGGTGCTGCACGACTGGGGCGGCGGCGTGGGTACTGATTACGCGGTTCGAAATCTGAAGAATGTACGCGGCATTGTTTATATGGAAGCCGTAATGAAACCCATGAGCTGGGAAGCCGCCAACGCCGCTGAAAAATATCTCTTCGGCCGCCTGCGGGATCCGGAGGACGGCCATCAGATCGCCGCGGTCGATAATTTCTTCGTCGAGAAAATGCTGCCGATGATGTCCGGTCGCGAATTCAGCGCGGAAGAAATGCGCGCTTATCGCGAGCCGTTTCCGACTGTGGCTTCGCGTAAGCCGGTGGCGCAGTGGCCCCGGGAAATTCCTTTTATCGAAGAAGGCCCGGAGCGCAACGTCACTCGGATGGGCGAAAACTACGAGCGGCTGCAAGCGGCTGCGACTCCGCTGCTTCTGCTCCATGCGAAACCCGGCGTAATCGTCAAAGACGCGTTCTTAGAGGAGCTCAAGAGCGACCTGCCGCGGATGGAGACGGTCTTCGTGGGTTCGGGTCTGCACTATATCCAGGAAGCGCAGCCCACGAAAATCGGTACGGAAATCGCCGCCTGGTTACGGAAAAATTAAGGCGCGGCGATCGCGGCGTCGATACGCCCGCGAGCGCTCTCAATGAATCCGGGTGGCCGCCCTGGCGTGAGTTCCCGAGATTGTATGCGAGGTAACCCATGAAATTGAACTTCTCTCAGGCGGCCGCGGTCGCCCTGTTCGGACTCGCGATCGTAAGCTGCGGCGAACCGGACGCGACGCAAGCCGGGGCGGCGCCGGAAATCACGGCCGACATGTCGACGGACGCGGCGCTCAAAGCCATCGTCGCGGGCGAACATCGCACGCCGGCCTACGCCGCTCGCGATCAGTACCGGCGACCCTACGAAACACTGCAGTTCTTCGGGATCCAGCGCGATATGACCGTCGTCGAAATCGGACCCGGCGGCGGCTGGTACACGGAAATTCTGGCGCCGCTGTTGCGCGATCAGGGTGCGTTGACCGTCGCCGGTTTTGATCCGAATTCTTCGGTCGAGTACTATCGCAAGAGCGCCGCGAAGCTGAGCTCGAAATTCGACTCGGCGCCGGACGTTTACGGAAAAGTCGAGACGAGTATTTTTTCCCGCGCCGGCGACCGCGATTTCGCGCCGGCGGGTTCCGCGGACATGGTGCTGACCTTTCGCAATGTGCACAACTGGATGGGCCCGGAGCGCGATGCGAAGAAGGTTTTTGATTCGTTCTATAAGGTGCTGAAACCCGGCGGCGTTCTCGGCTTGGTCGAACACCGCGGCGATCCGGCCGTGACCCAGGATCCGGAAGCGAAGAGCGGCTATGTCAACGAAGCGTACGTAATCGCGCTGGCCGAAGCGGCCGGTTTCCGGCTGGTTGAAAAATCGGAGCTGAACGCGAACCCGAAAGACACACGCCAGCATCCCGAGGGAGTGTGGACTCTACCGCCCGCGCTCAAACTGGGCGACAAAGAACGCGCCAAATACGAAGCCATCGGCGAAAGCGACCGCATGACGCTGAAATTTCAGAAGCCCCAATAAGGCCTGGCGGGCGAAGCGGGAACCGGACAATCGCCGCTTCGCCCTCATGGCTCGCCGCCTCCATCTCCCTGCATCTATCCTGATTTCCCCTTTTTGCCCACCCGGGTGCGCTTTTGGTCGTTCATTTGTCGACAAATGTCGGTCAAAATGTGCGATTTTTTGTTTTCTTCTTGATTTTTTGAAATAATAGTCGGCAAATGCCGGTCAATTTCTTGTGTTTCGGCGTTTCTCGCGAGCTGGCGGGGCTGTCGGTGCAGGGGACTCAACAAAAATCGACATTCAGGAAGAGATCATGAAATTCAGAAACGGGGAAAGGAGCGGTTCGCGCCGCTCATCGAGGGCATTGCGGTGCCTCTTTATGTCGGGCTTGCTCGCGATCGGCCTCCTGGCCCAGAACTGCGCGAATCCAGGAGCGGATTCGAACGAGGCGTTTTTGCCCGGTTCCGGCGACGCGCTCAACCGGCTGCTTTTGAGCGGCCGTCAGCTGCTGAACCTGGGCGACACCGGCCAGCTGCGTTATAACCAGGTGCAGCAAAAGTCTTCGCACAACAGCTTTTCGCGAGACGAAGGGCTGCTGGATCAACTGGTATTTCACCGGATTCGTTCGATCGAATTCGACATCTACCGGGGCAAGCTCGGCCGGCCCGGCATCAGCGACGACTGGTACGTATATCACACGCCGGTGATCGACACCGGCACGAGCTGCGATAAGCTGAGCCACTGCCTGAAAGAATTGCAGGTCTTCGATCGAATGCATCCCGATCATGACGTGGTTACGGTGTGGTTCGATATCAAAGACGGCTGGAGCGGCGGGCAAAACCCGAACAGTTTCGACAGTCTCGTAAAACAATACATCGACGAAGACGATATCGTCAAACCGTCGGATCTAATCGCCGCCTGCCCGGGCGCTTCAAATATTCGTTCCGCCGTCACCGGTACTTGCGGCTGGCCCACGCTGAACGCGATGAAAGGCAAGTGGCTGTTCGTGGTGACCGAAGGCTCGTACGGCAACCGCGCGAACGCGCTCGGTTATAGCACCGCGACAGCGAATAACAACGCCGACGTTGACAATTCGAGTCGAATCTTTTTTAACCAGGGCGATTCGAACAACGGTCTTGCGACTTATGTTTTTAATCAGGGCTTCGTCAGCCGGCGGTACGTCGTCGACGACCAGAATAGCTTTAACGCGGCGATCGCCGGTCGGGTTCATCATATCGCGACGAATAAAATCAACTATCGCAAAGATAGCTGGGCTAAAACGCATAATATCCTGGGCTGGCCTTTTCGCTGCCTGGTGAATTGCGCCACGCCGGCTTCGAACGAGAATATCATCGGCGTCGAAGTCAATTCCGAGGACATCTGGGGCCGCGACGATCATTTCGTATTCCTGCATCAGGGACGGGGCACGGCCGGCGGCCGCTGGATCGCGTCCGTCGCCACCGCGAGCAGTCACGTGGATCGCTGGGCGAAGGGCTGTCTCATGGCGCGACAGCACATGTCGACCGGCAGCCCGTACTTCGCGGTGTGTCGTCCCGCGGACAACAGCAAGATCCGCATCCAGTGGCGCGATAATCAGGGCGCGAACAGCGGCGCCCGCGACGTGAATATCAATTACGCCGACGGTCTGGATCAACCCAATCTCACGTACATGAAGATGGACGTTTATAACGACGGTAAATGCGCCGCAGGTTTCGCTTCGCAGGACGGGGTGCGCTGGACCTCGATTGGTTCGCGCTGTTTCAGCCAGCCGCTCTATCGCCAGGGGCTGGCGGGCAGCTCCCACGGCAACGCGAATGTAAAGCACCTGTTTTCGAACGTCAGCTACTGGGGCGCGCTCCAGGAATTGTCGGACTTCGGCGTTCAGAAGATCGGTACGGTACGTTTCGCGCAGCCGACTCAGGGGCCTTTCGAAACGCCGACCGCGGTCAATCGCTACGATCTGGGAACTTCGAATTCGCCGGTCTTCAGCGGATACACCCGGGTGAGCGCCGGCACTGCTTTCGGCGGCCGGGCCTATGGCTGGACGAACACCGCCGGAAATTCCGAACGGGATCGCGGTCCCGGTTCCACACGCAACGATTTGAATCGGGATCTGGTATTCAACTCGCAGCCGCGGACCTTCGAGCAAATCGTACCGAACGGCAAATGGTACGCGCTGATAACCTTCGGCGACGTTTATCTGCACGACAACCAGACCGTGGACGTGGAAGGCGTGCGCCAGCTCTCGAATATTACGACACAGCCGAATGAATATCGCAACGAGTTCGTCGCGGCGGAAGTCACCGACGGTAAATTTTCGCTGCGTTTTTCGGACGAGGGCGGCAGCGACCCGAACTGGACCATCACGCGGCTGATTATTCAGAATACGCCGCATGGCGGTCAGGCGCCGCTACCGTAAGCTGCAATCCGGATGCGCGCAATGGGGCGCATCCGGAATTCGAAAGCGCTCGACAGACGCGCGAATCCATGCGTTGCTCGCCGCATGGCTTTCGGGTTTCGCGCGAAGTTGATTTTACTCGTCGGACTGGCCGTCCTCCTGGTCGGGACATTCAGTCTGGCGTACAATTATATCGTATTGCGAGGGCAGATACTATCGTCCACGAAGCGCACGGTCGAAGTGATGGCGGCGACCGCCGCATTACAGTTGCGCGGTGAAGACGTGCGCGAACTGCGAGCTGCCGACGACTACAAGAGCCCGGAGTACGCGGCTGTGTATCGCGCGCTGAAGGGAGTGCTGGTCCAGAATGCCGGCAAGAATTTCAAAGTCGACAACATCTACGTGATCCGGCAGGACCCGGACGATCCCACCGGCGAGCGAATCTATTTCGCGGCCCATCTACCGGGGGACGACGCTTTCGAATTCGGCGTCGCGCCTGTATCGCGTATGGCGGATCCGGATGTGAATTATATCGGAAACGACGTGAGCTATCCCCTGCGACCCGAAATGCGGCGCATCGTGTACGAAGGGGCTTCGGCGACGTCGACCGGCATCTACGAATTTCCGCCGTACGGCGCCTGGATCTCGGGTTTCGCGCCGGTGCGGACGGCTGCCGGCGAGGTCGAAGGCATTCTTGAAATCGACTATGATCTGAATTTTATCGAGTCGTATTTATTTGAACAGTTCTTGAGAGTCTTCTTAGGAATCGCCGGTATTCTTTTGCTGGCGATCATCGGCTCGGTCTGGCTCGCGAATACTTTCAGCCGACCCGTTCAGGCTCTCACCCGGGCGGTGGTCGCGATCGGCGAAGGGGATTACAAGCATCGGCTGCGTCTGAATCGCACCGACGAATTCGAAGCGCTGGGACGACATTTTAACGACATGGCCCGGGCGCTCGAAGAACGTATGCATTTGAGCAAGTACGTCTCGCGGGATACGCTGAACCGCGTCGCCGCCGTCGAAGATTCGCATGCGGTGCTGTCCGGAACCCGGGAGACCATCGTCTGTTTGTTTTCGGACATTCGTGGGTTCACGGCGTACTCAGAGCGGCATCCTGTCGAAAACGTGATTCGTTTGCTGAATGATTTATTACACCGCCAGACCCAGGTGATTCTCGCGCACGACGGTAATATTGATAAATTCGTCGGAGACGAAGTTATGGCTACATTTCGCGGAGAGCATCGGTTGCGAAACGCCCTGAACGCAGCCATGGATATCCAGCGGGAATTGCAGGCGACCGCGACGGACGGGAGTCGCGAAGCGGTTTCGATTGGTATAGGAATTAACGAAGGCGTCGTCATCCAGGGGGATATCGGTTCGGAAGCGCGCAAAGATTTTACCGTAATCGGCTCCGCCGTAAATCTTGCGGCCCGTCTGTGTTCGGCCGCCGGGGGCGGGCAGATCCTCGTGACCGAAGCGCTGGCGAAACGAATCGAAGCTCCGTACGCGGCGCGCTTCGAACGCGAAGTGCAATTCAAGGGCATTGAGGGGGCGTCAGCTGTTTATGCGATTAGGCCTGGCGCTCGCTCATAGCGCCGCGCCCCGCCTGGCCGTCGGTGGACACCACGGGCCGGGCACTGGCTTTCTTCGGGGCGCGGATCCGCCCGGTCTCGGCCGGTGACTGACTCCCGGCCGATGCCGCTTGACGCCCTGATTCGGTCGGCGTCTCTGGTAGCCAGTCCCCCGCATTTTCGCTGCGCGGACTTAGCTATTATATAGAGGAAACCATGACCGACAAGAACGCTACGATAATCTGGACCAAAATCGATGAGGCGCCGGCGCTCGCGACCTATTCGCTCCTGCCGATTCTCCAGGCCTATACGAAAGGCACCGGTATTTCCGTCGAAACCCGGGATATCTCGCTCGCCGGTCGGATCATCTCCGCGTTTCCCGAGCGGCTCACGGACGCGCAGAAGCTGGCCGACGAGCTGGCGTATCTGGGCGATCTGGTAAAAAAAGCCGAAGCCAACGTCATCAAACTCCCCAATATCAGCGCTTCGATTCCACAGCTGGAAGCCGCGATCAAAGAACTGCAAGAGCAGGGCTACAAGCTGCCGGACTATCCCCGCGAACCCAAAGACGACGCGGAAAAAGAAATCCAGTCGCGCTACGCGAAAGTGCTCGGCAGCGCAGTAAACCCGGTGTTGCGCGAAGGCAATTCGGACCGTCGGGCGGCGGCTTCGGTCAAGAAATTCGCCCAGAAGAATCCGCATCGCATGATGAAGGACTGGCCGGCGGCGTCCGGCGGCGTTTCGAAGGCGCGGGTCGCGCATATGAGCGGCGGCGATTTTTATGAAAGCGAACAGTCCGTAACTCTGGATGCCGCCACCGACGCGAAGATCGAATACGTCGGCGCGGACGGCAAGAGCGTCGTGCTGAAAGAAAAAATCCCGCTTCTGGCGGGCGAAGTCGCGGATTCTTCGCTGATGCGCGTGGCCGCGCTGCGTAAATTTTTCGCGGAGACCATCGACGCGGCGAAACAGGACGGCGTTCTCCTGTCGCTGCATCTCAAGGCCACGATGATGAAGATCTCCGATCCGATCATGTTCGGTCATTGCGTCGAAGTCTACTACGAAGAGGTGTTCAAAAAACACGCCGCGACGATTGAGAAGCTGGGCGTGAACGTCAAAAACGGACTATCGGATCTGTACGCGCGCCTGGAAAATTTGCCCGAAGCGGAGCGCAAGCAGATCGAAGACGATATCATGGCCGTCTACAAAACGCGACCGGGCCTGGCGATGGTCGATTCGCGCAAAGGCATTACCAATCTGCACGTACCGAACGACGTAATCATCGACGCGTCCATGCCGAACGTGGTGCGCGACGGCGGCAAGATGTGGAATACCGAAGACGCGCTTCAGGATTGCATCGCGATGGTCCCCGATCGCAGCTACGCGACGATGTACCAGGCGATCATCGAAGACTGCCAGAAACACGGGCAGTTCGATCCTTCGAGCATGGGCAGCGTGGCGAATGTGGGACTCATGGCGCGCAAAGCCGAGGAATACGGTTCGCATGATAAAACCTTCGAGGCGCCCGGCGAAGGCGTAATTCGCGTGCTCGACGGCTCCGGCAAAACCCTGATGGAACACAAGGTCGCGACCGGCGATATCTTTCGCATGTGTCAGACCAAAGATGAACCCATTCGCGACTGGGTGAAGCTCGCCGTGAACCGCTCCCGCGCTTCGGGCAGCCCCGCGGTTTTCTGGCTCGATAAAAACCGCGCTCACGACGCGCAGCTGATCGCCAAAACGGACGTATATCTCAAAGACCACGACACGGCCGGTCTTGAAATTAAGATCCTGCCGCCGGTCGAAGCCATGCGCTTTTCGCTCGAACGCATTCGCAAAGGTCAGGATACGATTTCCGTCACCGGTAACGTACTTCGCGATTATCTTACGGACCTCTTTCCGATTCTCGAACTCGGAACCAGCGCGCGCATGCTCTCGATCGTTCCGCTCTTAAACGGCGGCGGCCTTTTCGAGACGGGCGCCGGCGGTTCGGCTCCCAAACACGTGCAGCAGTTCGTAAAAGAAGGGCACCTGCGCTGGGATTCCCTCGGCGAATACACCGCCGTGGTCGCATCATTCGAACACATCGCGGCGAATAATAATAACGCGAAGGCCGCCGTGCTGGCCGAGACCCTCGATGACGCCGTGGGTAAATTCCTGGAAAACGAACGCAGCCCTTCGCGTAAAGTGGGCGAACTCGATAATCGCGGCAGTAATTTTTATCTGGGACTGTACTGGGCCCAGGCGCTGGCCGCCCAGTCGAAAGACGGAGAGCTACAAAAGAAATTCGAGCCGATTGCGAAGGCGCTGGGCGACGGCGAAACGAAGATCGTCGGCGAATTGAACGATTGCCAGGGGCCGGCCGTCGATCTGGGCGGCTATTTCCGCCCCGACGACGCGAAGGCTTCCGCGGCGATGCGACCCAGTGCGACTCTGAACGCGATTATCGACGGAATCTGAGCGCGGTCTGGACACGGATCGCCCCCCGGTTTTCGGCGGGCACGATTCGGCATTCAATCCGGGTCTCCGAGGCTCCGGTAGATGCGGCCCATCGTTTTGATCGCGCTGGTCGCCCGATCTGGATTGAGCTGCGAAAATCCGAAGAGGGCGCAGGGCGGTCTGCGCCCCGCCTCCGCGGCGTAAAATATTGCGCCGGGGCTGAATAAAATTCCCGCTTCGCCGCAGCGCTCCGAAAAGCGGGCGAAAGATTGCGCCGCCGCCCCTTTCCGGCGCCATCTGCCGAATATGTGCAGCCCGGCGTTGGATGCATGCCAGTCGAAAGCGCCGTCGAGATAACGCGCGAAGGCCGCAAGCATCGCCCGATGCCGTTCGCGATAGATTCGAATCGATCGGCGCAGGTGCCGTTCATAGTCGCCGGACTGCATAAAAGCCGCGAGGGTCAATTGTTCCAGGCGCGACGCGGAGCCGGCTTCGAACAGCCTCCGGGCACGGCGAAAGATGTCGCGCAGCCCCTCCGGTAAGACGACATAGCCCAGGCGCAGTCCGGGATGGATGGTTTTCGAAAATGTTCCGGTATAGATTACGCGTCCGTCGCCGGAGTCCATCGCGCACAGAGGTTCCACCGGCAGCCCTTCGCGTTTGAATTCGCTGTCGTAATCGTCTTCGATAATCATCGCGTCGCGCTTGCGGGCCCAGTCCAAAAGCGCGCGTCTGCGATGCCAGGCGAGCACGGCGCCGGTGGGAAATTGATGCGAAGGCGTCACGAAGAGCAGTCGCGCGCGCCAGTCGGAAATCTGCAGACCCTCGCCGTCGACCGGGGCGTAGATCGCGCGCCCGCCGACCGCGGCCAGCGCGTTTTGAATTCCGAAATATCCGGGGTTTTCCAGCACCGCCGGCTGGCCCGGGTCGATCAACAGATGCGTGAGCAGCCCGAGGGCCTGCTGGGAGCCGGAAACGATCTCGACCGATTCGGCCGCAATATGTAGCCCGCGCCTGCGGTTCAAATGGGCGGCGATCGCTTCGCGCAACTCCATGACTCCCGAAGGCGCCCGATCGGCCGCGCTTCGGAATCGCCGGCCCGCCGTGCGGTCTTCGCGAGCCGCCCGCATCATCGCCGTCTGCCACTGGCGATGCGGAAAGATCTCCGGATCCGGCGCGCCTGCCCGCATATCGAAACGCGGCGCCGCGGCCGGCGACCTGGAGTGCGCGGGCGACGCCGGTATGCGCGTCGCCCAGCGCGAAAGCCGGGGGCGATGCGCTCGGCCCGGGTTTCGTCTGCTTTCGCTTTCGTGCTCCAGAACGAAAGTGCCCCGACCCGGCCGGCTCTCCAGAAATCCGTCGGCGATCAGCATTTCGTATACGCGGCTTACGGTCCCCCGGGCCATTTCGTACTGACTTGCCAGTTCGCGGCTCGCCGGGAGGCGCGATCCAGTCTGGAGGCGGCCTTCGCGGATTGCGTCGCGGAGCGCGTGATAGAGCGCGCGATAGCGGCTGGCATAGCGCGCTTCGTAGCGCTCCAGAGGAATCCAGAAATCCATTCGTTCACTGTGACGCCCCTGATTGAATGGTCCATTTTTTTATTTAATAATTGGATCTTTTATTGGGCCGCAATTCTGTTAATCTGTTCGGCATGCGTAAGAACCCCGAACTTGTAGAATTCGTGCTGCTCACGGCGGCCCTCATGGCGTTGGTCGCCTTCGCCGTATACACCATTCTCCCGGCTTTCCCGGAATTGATTCGCGTCATGCAGCTCGGGCAGGCGAATGACATTCAGTATGTGATTACGGCGATCTACGCCGGCATGGCGGTCGGACAGGTCGTCTGCGGCACGCTCTCGGATCGCTTCGGTCGTAAGCCGGTGATGTACGCGGGGATGCTGATCTTCGTTGCGGGCTGCGGGCTGGCTTTGAGCGCTCCCTGCTTTGAAATTCTGCTTGCGGCGCAGCTGCTGCAGGGTTTCGGACTGGGCGCGCCGCGGATCGTTACGGTCGCAATCATTCGCGACCGTTTCGTCGGGCGCGAAATGGCCCGCGTCGTTTCGTTTGTGATGATCGTCTTTACCCTCGTGCCGACCGTTGCGCCCGCGATCGGTCAGACAATTCTGGCCTGGGCGAGCTGGCGCTGGGTGTACGGGAGCATGCTCTTGCTGGCGCTCGGCGCCTTCGGCTGGTTCGCCGTCCGGCAACCGGAAACGCTGTCGCCCCTGGCCCGCCGGACGTCCCTTTCGCCCGGGGGGCTGCTGACGGTCTTTACGACCATCGCAACGAATCGCATTACCATGAGTTATACTCTGATCGCGGCATTGAGTACGAGCGCATTTCTGGCGTACGTAAATCTTTCGCAGCCGATATTACAGGAGCTGTATGCACTGGGCGACGCTTATCCGCGATACTTCGCTCTATTCGCGGTCGCGATCAGCGCCGCTTCGTTTCTAAACGGTCGACTCGTTTTGCGGGTGGGAATGCGCCGTCTGTGCGCGGCGGCGCTCTTGAGCTCTACCGCGGTAGCGCTCACCTACAGCGTGTGGGTCTTCGCGCATTCCGGCCGGCCGCCCCTCTGGTCTTTGCTGGCCTTTTTGACCCTGGTTCTATTTTGTTTCGGAATTCTGATCGGCAACCTGAACGCGCTCGCCCTTGAGCCGCTCGGGAAGGTCGCCGGCAGCGGCGCCGCCTTCGTGGGAGCGTTGTCCACGGCGCTTTCGCTGCCGCTGGCCGTGGTCATCGGCGGCGCGTACGACGGCGCGTCGGTCGTTCCGCTCGCATTCGGCTTCGCTGGCTGCGGCGCGGCGGCCAGCGCGATCTTCTTCGCGGTGCCGCGCTATGGGGTTCTTCGCGAAAGGCTTGTCGCGTAAAAAGCCGTCAGGAAAATGCGCACGCGAGGAATTCATGAGCGCAGCGATCACAAAACCTGAAGATCTGTCCGGCCGTAATTTTATACGAGTGCTCGAAGCTTTGAGCAATCAGAGTGTCGCGGAAGAAGCAAAGGCCGGCGTTGAAGATCGCCGCGAAAAATATCGAAGCCTGTTCGCCGTCGCGCCGGCGGACGAATATTTACAGCTCGGATTGTTGCTGGATGCGTATGCAGGCTCCGGTCGCCGGGATTATGAAGTTTTTGAGTCCCATGATTGGTCGCTCCGGGATGAATGCTGCGATATTGATCGGCTCTCGGCTGCCGGCGATCCCGGAGAGTTTTTCGGATCCTATAACGCGTGCTTGACCCTGTTGACGGGCGTCGAGCGCATTGGAGCCGACGAACACAGCGACGGCTGTCTGGTCGCGTTGTGGCCGGCGGACGATTCGCATCCCGCATTCGTATACAATCATGAAATCGGGACGATCGAATCGCAGCGCAGCGCCTCGGTCACGGCGCTTTTCGCGGATGTCTTCGGCGTGGGGCCGGAAAGCGACCCGGATCTGGAAGACCAGGATGTGCCCGAAGACGATTTTCCGGAATTCCTGGGCGAATCTCGCGAAGCGGTGGCCGCTCATATCGCGGCCTTCGAAAAATCCCGCCGGAAGTCCGCAAAGTCCCGCTCGTTCTTTCGGGACCCGATCAAATTATTTCAGCGATCACACTGGGTGCTGGAGCATCTGAACGGCGAAGCGACCTTCAATTTCGCGGCGTATTTGAGCGACGCGCCGACCATGCGAGAGTGGGAAGCGGAGCGGAAGCTGATCGCCCGCGAATTTGCGATCGCGAACTACTGGTTGTTGCACCATTTCTATCTGGGCAATCAATCGGCGCTCGCGCAAACCCTCGCGATCGTTCGCGAAGCTCAAAACGGCGGTCCCGGCCGGCTGACTCGTTTTCTGGCCGCGGCGATCGAAGCGTATCTAAAAGGCGATGGGCCTTTGCTCGGAACGGCCCGCGCGACGGTCGATGAACTGATCGCCCTCACTCGCCGCAACGCCGGCCTTGAGCTCTTTGAGGAATCGGAACGCGCGAAGATCAAAAGCGAACGCGGCGAAACAGGCCTGCGACGACTGAGCGATGCTGAGTTTCAAAAAATTGCGAAAGATCATGAGGCTCTGTGGGCGGCCCTCGAAGAGTACCCCGCCGACGTCGCGGCGCACGATCGAATCTTAAAAGCGTTATCCGCGACCGCCGGGCAAAATCAGGGACTGAAAACCGCGATCCAGGATTATTTTGACGAACGCCACGCGGACGCCTTTAACGATTGGCCCGCGGCCTGGCAGTTGAAACGCGGCTACAAGCTCGATTCGCGACTTTCCACTCCGATCGCGGCGGTATTTACCGCCGGCCTGAATTTCAGCTCCGAACATGAGCGGGCCTGCTGCGGGATTACGCGCGCGCTCGGCGTGCTGGACGACGACCGGGCCATGGCGGCCTTCTCGGAAGCCGTCGAGCGCCTGGAGCCGAACGACGAGCGCGCCGAATACGTCTTCGCAGCGCTCAGAAATTCCAGGCATTCCCGGGCGCCCGAATTGATTGAACGCGCCGCGTGGCGTTTTTTCGAGAATCTGCAAACCGCGATTCGTCAGGAAGAGGGGCTCGCGGCCAAACGCGAAAAAGAAGGTCTGAACTTAAATACGATGTGGGGCGTCGAAAATTTTTTTCACGTCCCGCTGCAACTTCGCCTGCAGCAATCGGACGCGGGCGCGGAAAAACTGGCGCGCGCGATCTTCGACCTGGAATCGCATGCGCATTTCTTTCAAAAGAATTTCGGCCGCGCAATGCGCGTATTCGGCGAACGCGATATTGTCGATTACAACGAGCGCATTCTGGCGTTTATCGAAACGCGTCGCGCGGCGAAGGTCGACGAGTGGACCGAGATCGGTCTGAACGAAATGTGTAATCTGGCCGAGGCGGGCATCGCGCTGGCGAAGCTGGATCCCGATCGCGCCCGCGCGCTGTTGCCGGATTGGTTTGCGACGGAATTTGCGTCGCGGGAATACGAGCTGGGACTAAAGGCCGCGTTGCTTGGCGCGCTTTTCGTTCTGGCTAAAGCTGATTCATCGGGGTTGAAAATCGACGTCTCCGGGCTGGTCGGCTGGCTGGAACGCCTGCTTGGCAATCGGGACAATCATGAACGACTGGCGCCGGCTTTGCGAGCGGCGGAAGTCGCGGCCCTTCCGGAATCGTTCGTCTGGGTGCGCCATCACCTGTACAGCGATACCAATCGATTTATGCGCTATCACGAGTACATCAAAGAACTCGCCTTCGTCGCTGCGGCGGCCACCGGGCAGGCGGAGGTTCCTCCCTTCGACGACTCGGATAGTTTCGGGCTCGGTCTGAAAGGCGACGCGCTGTTGAAGGCTCTGCACCAACCCCGAAAATATCATATCGAAAGCGTGCTCAAAGCGATTCGCAAAACGAAATTTCAGCATCCAGAAGCGATCACGGGCATTCGCGATGCGCTGGTGGATATCCTGCGCTTCAGCGCCGACGAAAGCGGCCGCACTTTCGACGGATACTGGGCGGCCTGGAAGGCGATGGCGGTGCAGGGGCGGCCGGCCCAGAGCGCTCTGCAGGCGGTGCTCGAACTGGAGTATTGCGAGCCGGGACTCAAGAACGATACGATCTTTTTGATGCGCCTGCTGGATTCCGAGGCGGAGGTGATGAGCTGGCTCTTTTCACAAACGCTCGAACAATTACTGGCTGCTCTGACCGGCCCTGGCCCGCGCGAGCTGGCCTTTATGGATTTCGTCGCGGCCCGGGCGTGGATGCTCGATGCGGCTGGCGCCCGGCCGGCCATCGAAACGGCGTTGCGCCGGCAGGCCGCGTGGCCGGGCGGCCACTTCGCGCGGGAGAATCCGCTGCTATCGCGGCTGGCTATGGTCTACGCGCGCTACGGCGAGCCCTCTCAAGAGCTGCTTGAGGAGCTACAATCGGCGCTGAACGGAAATTCTGATTATGGCGTGGATACGAGTCGGGATCAGCTGGAGCATGCGATCGAGCGTTGCGGTTTGCTGAAATTTTCTCCGACCGGTGATCCGCCGGCGAAAACAAAACTAAAGTGGAACGATCGCGGGCGGCTGGAACTGCATCGCGATAAAGAACATGCGCTGCATCTACGCTTCGCCACGGACTACGGCAGTTTCAGCGGGGCATTCGAGGATGATGAACACCGCAGCGAAAGCAGCCTGAGCTTCGCGGATAAATCCGCGGCCGCGGCCCGGGCCGGTGAGATTGTGGATCTCTGCGTGATCCTGGGCTACACTGCTCCGACGCCTCCCAAAAAGAAAGCTTCGAAAAAAACGAAGACCAACAACAGGAACAGCGATTAAGAACAGCGATTTCGTCTTCGCGGATCGCAGCGAAGATCCGGCGCTGGTTGTTCGACGAGATTCTGATTCTCGAAGGCCGCTCGCCGCCTGCGTCGACAGGGGACGGCTTGCACCCGCCGGTCGCTACATCGTGGCGGGCGATTGAACACCGCACGATTGAGGACCGCGCGATAGGGCGCAGCATCAGCCGTCGCGTTCGAGCATCAGGCTGCGAGCGGGATTTCAACCTGCATCTGGAAACTGCCGTCTACCAGCGACTGTTCGAGCTTGCCGCCCAGCTCCGCGACGCGTTCGGCGATGGTATGTCGACCGCGGCCGGCGCTGCGTCCATCCGGATCGTAACGGCTGGGCGCGAAGAATCGTACGCGCAATACGCGGTGAGCGCCGGTTTTGTCGGCATCGCCGGTCGCCGTGGCATCAAATTCAATCCGCGAAGTTTCGTGACCGTACTTTAGATCGTTCGTGGTCACTTCGCGCAAGATAGAAAAGAGCGAGTGCCGCGTGCGTTCGCTCAAGCGCGGACTCTTCAGCAAGGCTTCGACTTCCGGACTCAATATCCAGCGCAGGCTGCGCCCGCCGACCGTGTAACGGCGTAGTAAGAACAACTGCAATCCCAGCGGAAAATCGGTGCGCATCCGTTCCAGGTCTTCGGAGTCCGACAGGGCGTTGCGCAGGCTCTGCTGCGCGCTCGACACCGTTGCGTTGAATTTGTCCAGCTCGCCCTTCGCGAGCATATTGGGATTCATCCGGCGGGCCTGCAGCGCGAGATCCGTTAAGCGGGCGCCGAGACTATCGTGCAATTCGTTATAGATGCGATGGCGTTCGCGGGCCAGATTGGTTTCGGCGTCGCGACTGCGCCTTATCAGGTTCTGCGCGCGTTGCAGCAGCTCCTCCGCGAGAAAGGGTTTGGTCAGATAGGCGTCGGCCCCGCTCCGCAGGCCTTCCAGGCGATCGCCGGCTTCCGAACGGGCGGTGAGTAAGATCACGGGCAGCTGGCCGGTTTCGCGTTCGGCGCGCAGAATCTCCAATAACATCAGGCCGCTCATCTCCGGCATCATCACATCGGCGATCAGGAGATCCGGCCGCCGACGGCGTACAGATTCCAGCGCTTCGCGCCCGTTCTTAGCAGTGCGCACGAAATAGTGCGGCTGCAGAATGCCGCGTATAAAATCGCGCATGTCGCCGTGGTCGTCGACCAACAGAACGTCCGCCTGCCCGTGGCCGGCGACCGGACCGTGGCCGGCGACCGGACCGGCAGCGGTTGCGGATGCTCCGCTCTGAACTGGCAAATCAGCGTGAGCGCCGCGCGTTTTCCCGGCGACTGCGGCCTCACTGATGATGTCGGGCGATGCGGCCGGCGCTTGCGTTGCGTTTGATTCATGCAGTTCTTTCGGCGTCGCCGGGGCGTTGGCATTGGACGGAAAGTCTATGCGAAAGCAGGCGCCCGCGTCCGGCTCCGGCACGAGATCAATCCGCCCGTTGTGCAGCTCAACGATTTCCCGGCAGAGCGGCAGTCCGAGTCCGCTGCCCCCGCTCGCGTTCCCGGTTTCGAAACGTTCGAAGATCGCGGCGGCGCGTTCGGATGGAATGCCCGGGCCTGAATCGCTGACTTCGATCTGGATGCGCTCGCTTGATTCAACAGCGGAAGGCGCGGGCGCGACCCGCATCCGAATCGCGACGCCGCCGCTTGCGGTGAAGCGCACCGCGTTCGCCAGCAGATTGCTGAGCGCGCGCTCCAGCAGGTATGGATCGACCGTGGCCGCCACAGCTCCATCGGGCAATTCGATTTCCAGGCGCAGGCCCTTGCTTTCGCTTTCGAAGCGAAAGGCTTCGGCGATGGACTGGACGTGCGCCCGCAGATCGATCGCTTTTTTTTGCAACTGGAGTTTGCCGGCGCGCAGCCTCGAAAAATCCAGGAGATTGTTTACATTCGTGAGCATCGACCGACTGCTGCGCAAAATGATCTTTAAGAGCTCTTCGCGGTTCTGTCGGGAAAGTCGTTCGTTCGGATTCAGCAGCCGTTGGATGGGCCCCAGGATCAGGGTCAGCGGCGTGCGAAACTCGTGCGACATATTCAAAAAGAAATTCGTTTTGATTCTATCGATCTCCGCGTGTTTCAGCGCCTTTTGTTCCAATAAGTACGCCGTCTGCTGACGCGCGACCCGCCGCGCTCCGTAGACGGCGTAGATCAAAAGTCCGCCGGCCACGCCCATATAGAGCAGGCGCAGGACGATGCCCATCGGGCGTCCGGAGGGCAGGCGAAATTCGCCGCCGCTGGCGGCCGTTGCGGGCATCAGCTCGGCGGTGGCGGCGGCCAGCCGCGTATTGAGCGCGAACATTTCCGGATAGGCCAGGATCATGAGCCCGCCGTATCCGAGCAGGCAAAGCGCGAGAGTGAAGGCGATGACTCGCAGGCGATTGCGCACGGCCGACATCGTCAGGAACACGAAGTAGATCAGGGTCATCGGCGTGAAGTACGAAAGGATCGGGTTTTCCTGACTGCGGGTCGAAAACCAGGTGAGCAGGGTCAAAAGGGCCACATCTACAAAGCTGGATATATATTTAATGGCCGGATGATAGGTGCGGGTCCGTCCCAGAAAAACATACATGCTTGCACAAAATACGGCATACACGCCGATCGTAGTCAGCTGTTGGATTAGCTCGCTTGCCGGCCGGCCGCCGAGATGCGAAAGCACCGCGGCCAGGGTGGTGAAAGCGCAGAAATAGAGCCGCACCACAAAGGCGGTGCGTTCTCCGTAGTTTTCGTAGCGCCGTTCGATTCTACGCAGATGAGCCGCGCTTTCGGGGTCAAGGTCCTCGGCGGCCGGAGTGTCTGTTCTGGCGGACATGCTGGAGATCTAATACAGAGGCCTGTTCGTCGAAACTTAAATTTTTTGAATTGATGAAAAATATGAGAACTGGAGCATGCGAAGTGTTGATTGGATTATGAACGAGATTTCGCAGAGTTCGAGCGCGGGAAAACCTGAACAATCCGGCTGGACGATCGGCCTGGTCGAAGACCAGGAGCGATTCCGGGAAGCATTCGCCGGCCAATTGCTCGACGAAGCGGAAGTCGGCGTAGTGCATACCTTTGAATCGGCGGAGCTGCTTTTGCGCGATCAGCGGCTGGAAGATCTCGATCTGCTGCTGGTGGACCATCGTCTGCCGCATATGAGCGGAGTCGAATTGATCCGGCATATTAACCGGGAGCGATCCGGGCTGCCGATGATCGTGCTCAGCAGCATCTCGTCCGACGATGTGATCTTCGAGGCGATTCGCGCCGGCGCCGTGGGCTATGTGCTCAAATCCGAAGCGGAGGGCCTCGGCGAAACAGTTCGACAGGTGATGAACGGGGGCGCGGTGATTTCTCCGACCATCGCCGTGCGGGTGATGCAGTCGTTTCGTCCCGGCGAAAACCAGGACGATCCGGGACTGACCGCGCGCGAAGAACAGGTCCTGCGCGAATTGACCACGGGTGCGTCCTCGGATGACGTTGCCTCGCTTTTGGGAATTACGGTCGGAACGCTCCGCAATCACGTAAAGAAGATCTACAAAAAGCTAAACGTACGTAACAAAGTCGAGCTCATGCGTCGTGCGTATGATTTGGGTTACAGCTGAACCCGCTCGATCAGGGACTGATCGTCGCGGACTGTCCACGCTTTTCGCAGCGTGTCGAGGCTTGCCGGCGGCTCCCTCCACTCCGCGAATAAAAAATCCGAACTGCTGAAACCGCGCGCCCCTTATGCGAAATCGGCTTGTATTCTGACGCCGCGTTCCGGTAGCCTCGCTTCATGAGTGATGCTGCCCGGGGTACTCTGGATCTGGAAATTCGCGGAGAACGGTATTACAATTACCTGCGAATCTTTTTCTTTTTGTTTTTCGGAGCCGCCACCGCGATGGGCGTCCTTGCCGGCGGAATCAGCTACGATCAGCTGCCGTTATACATCGCCGGCTGCTGCGGTTATCTGCTGACGTTCGCCGTTTCGAAGCTGCTGCTGGCTCGTGGGCGCTACGCTCCGTCGACGAAATATATATTAACCGGCTTTGAGTTGCTCACATTTCTGGTTGTAATCAGCAGCGATATTCTCAATCGACCTGAACTTCAGACCAACGCTATCAAGAGCTTCGCGGTGTACGGCGCATATTTTGTCTTTTTGTGCGGGTCGATTCTGCGCTTTTCGCCGCGCTTGTGTCTGGTGCAGGGTGTGGCGATGGGCCTGGGCTATGCGGCAGTGCTTTGCATTTATATTCTGGTCCTCGACCTGACCGTACAGGTCGAACCGGCCCTTGGTGCGCCCCGGACGATCGCGATTCCCGAATTCGTTTTATCGTCGCTCTATCCAGTCGTGGCAGGAATGATTCTGGCGGTGGCCATGCGCTTTTTTCGCGAGCTGGTCCTGCAGGCCGCCGAGGCCCGCGCAAGTACCGAAGAGAATTTCGAGCGTCTGAACCAAATCGTAGGCGAGGCGCGTTCGACCGTGGGCGGTCTGGAAGTCGCGGTGACCCGGCTGACCGATGTTGCTACTGTCGCTGACGACAGCGGCCAGGATCAGCTGGCGGCCATCGAAGAAACCACGGCGACGATCGAAGAACTGGGCGGTTCGATTCAGAGTGTAGCGGACCGCGCGCGGGAACAGGACCAGATCTCCGAAGCGAACGCTGAAGCAATGAAACAGCTGAACGGGCTGACCCAGGAACTGGCCGCGCTCAGCGAACGCACGACCGCCGAATTGCGCGAAACCCTGCAGGCCGCCGAGCGCGGCGAGCAGGAGCTCGGCGTCGCCGCCGAAAAGATCAACAGCATTCAAGAAAACTCGGATCGCGTGGCCGAGATCGTAACCGTTATCAACGGCATCGCCGACAAAACCAATCTGCTCGCTCTGAACGCCGCCATCGAAGCGGCCCGGGCGGGGGAAGAGGGCCGCGGCTTTTCGGTGGTTGCGGACGAAGTCGGCAAGCTCGCGGAACTCTCAAGCCGCAACGCGAAAGAGATCGAACGGATGATCACTGAAACCCGCGCCACGACCGAATCCGGAGTGGTTTCGGTCAGTGAAACCGTAACCGCTCTTCAGGAGATCTTAGCGGGCATTCGTTCGACGGCCGGCAATATCACGCAGATCTACGAAACGACCCAGCGGCAATCCTCCGCCAGCGCGGCCGTCGCCGGAGAAACCGTAAAAGTCCAGGCGATGGCCGAAACTCTGCGCCAGGCGACCGCCGAACAGCTCGCCGGCGCGCGCGAAATCCAGCAGGCGATCGAATCCGTGCGCAGCGCTTCTGAGAATTTACGGCACTCCGCGCAGGAGCTTCGGTCAATCGGGCAGGAAATCGAAAACTCGAGCGGCAGTCTCGCGCGAACGGTCGCCGCGGAATAGACGCTGATTCGCGCTGATTGTTTGCGGGCGCGATTCGCTGTTATCCCGGAGTCTCGCGCGGCTGAATCACCTCGCGAAAATCGCGTTCGCACAGGTCCATCAGCAGGCTGGCCAGCTCTTCGATATCGCAGGGCATATCGCGCTCCAGCCAGCGGCCGATGAGTCCGCTCGTGGCTCCGGCCAGAAACCCGCAGCTCAGGTCGAATTGCACTTCGTCCGCGATGACCGCTCCGCTTGCCGCGCCGGACGCGCGCAAAGCCCGTTCCAGAAGCTGGCGCATCTGTTCGTGAATCGCCCGGCTCGCGATCGCGCCCGCGCGTCCATTTAGAATCAGGCGAAAGAGCGCCGGGCGTTGGGCGACGTGCCGCAGCGTGGTCAGAATGAGGGCGCGCATCTGCTCCTGGCCTTCCGGGCCCGGGATCCCGGGCGACGGCAACTGCGCAATGTCGCTGAAGAGCTGTTCCAGCGGCTCCATTAACAACTCGCTCTTATCTTTATAGTGCAGATAAAAGGTGGGGCGCGCGACTCCGGCCCGGCTGGCGATATCGCCGATGCTGATACGATCGAATTCCTCCGATTCCAGCAGCTCCTGAAAGGCCTGCAGCAGGACTTCCCGTGTCCGGATCTGCCGCAGATCCATGCCTTTTTCGGTTCTTTTTGCGCTCAAAACTCCCCCTGACGGGACATAAACCCGTAGGAACTCCTACAAAATAATACATTCCGTATTTTATTTTACAGTATGTATTGTAAAGTGCTCGACGTTTCCGCCCTTATAATACAGGTTGTATCATAAATCAAGCCACTCTCAGAGGCCCGCATGAACCGACCCGTCCAAATCAAAGCCATTCCCCAGGATCCGACGGACCCGCTGCTCGGTAATATTCGTCAGCTGGACCCGAACGCGCCCATTCAATCCTTCGGTCGCATCGCAGATCGATTGGGCGAGATCTTTCGTTTTCAGATGGTTCGAGACTCGATGATCTTCGTCAACTCGCATCGCCTGATTCAGGAAATTTGCGACGAAGAACGCTTCGAAAAAGCGGTGACCGGCAGTCTGAGCGACCTGCGCGCGCTGGGCGGCGACGGGCTGTTTACGGCGCGCAATACCGAGAGCAACTGGAGCAAGGCCAGCCGGATTCTCACGCCTTCGTTCAGCCCGGCCGGCATTCAGAAATCTTTCGAGCAGATGTACGATATCGCCGAACAGCTCGTGCTCAAATGGGAGCGCCAGGGGCCGGACGCGCAGATCGACGTGTGCGACGATATGACCCGCCTGACGCTGGATACGATCGCGCTGTGCAGTTTCGATTATCGCTTCAACAGCTTTTATCGCGACGATATGCATCCGTACGTTACCGCGATGGTCGACAGCCTGGACGAAGCACTGAAAAAACGCCAGCGACTGGGTCTGATGAATAAACTCAAATTTCTGACGCGCCGCAAGTACGAAGCGAATATCGCTTATATGCACAGGGTCGCCGACGAACTGATCGCGGCCCGCAAGCGCGACCCGCACCGCCGCGAAAAGCAGGATCTCTTGAATCGCATGCTCGAAGCGCGCGATCCCGTAAGCGGCGAAGGTCTCAGCGACGAGAATATCCGCTATCAGATGGCGACCTTTCTGATCGCCGGGCACGAAACCACCTCCGGCATGCTGAGCTTCGCCCTGTACCATCTGGTCAAACACCCCGAAATTCTCGAGCGGGCCCGCCGGCAGGTCGTGGACGTCATCGGCCGTGACGGGCGTCCCCGGGTCGAACAGATGGGCCGGCTAACATATATCGATCAAATCTTAAAAGAAACCCTGCGACTGACTCCGAGCGTCGGGGCGATACTGCTGCGGGCCCGCGAAAACACCCTGCTCGGCGGCGAGTACCGCGTGCCCGAAGGCGCGACCGTCGTTATGAATATCCAGGCTCTGCACAAAGACCGCGCCGTCTGGGGCGAAGACGTCGATGAATTTCGTCCGGAACGTTTCACCCCGGAGGCTGAAGCGAGTCGTCCGGAACACAGCTGGAAACCCTTCGGCAACGGCAAGCGCGCCTGCATCGGCCGGCCCTTCGCCATGCAGGAGGCGACTCTGGCGCTCGCCATGATCCTGCAACGCTTCGATCTGAATCTGGAAGATCCGGCGTATACATTGCGAATCAAAGAATCGCTGACAATGAAGCCGGACGGTTTTTATTTGCGCGTCCGCCGTCGCCGGGATTTTGCGGGTGCGTCCGTGGTCACGGGGGCGGTCGACCGCGACGCCGGCGAAGCGCCGCAATTCGCTTCGCCGGCCCCGTCGTCGGAATCCGCGATTGCGGCGCATACACAACTGCCCGTGCTTTTCGGATCCAACAGCGGTTCGTCCGAAGATTTCGCCCGCCGCATTGTCGCGGACCTGCGTCCGGTCGGTTTCGTGACGGAATTATTCACGCTCGACGAGTATCTGCGCGAGGTACTGCAGTCGCAGGGCCCGGGGTCTGCGACTGCAGCTTCGCTCGCGAAAGGCCCGCTGGTGATTGTGACCGCTTCGTACGAAGGCCGCCCCTGTGAGAATGCGCGGCAATTCCTGACCTGGCTTGAAGCGCTCCAGCCGGAATCGGCGCCGCTTGCCGGTCTCAGCTATAGCGTCTTCGGTTGCGGCAATCGCGACTGGGCGCGCACCTACCAGGCTGTGCCGCGAAAAATCGACGCGCTGCTTGCGGCGGCCGGGGCGACGCGCATTTACGAACGCGGCGAAGCCGACGCCCGCGGCGATTTCTTCGGCGCCTTCGAAAACTGGTATGCGGGTTTGCGCCAGCGGCTGTTTGCGGAGTATTCACCCGCCGACTCGAATGGCCTCGCGAGCGGCGCTGCGACTGGAATCGGGCTTCGCGAAGACTCCGGTATGCATTTGCGAGTCGAGCGGCTGGAGCGCGAGGAGGGCGCGGCGGAGTTGCTGCGACAACCCGATCTCGTTCAGGGGCGGGTGCTGGAAAATCGAGAGCTCGCGAATCCCGCCGGGCCCGGCTTTCGCTCGAAGCGTCATCTGGAAATCGCGCTGCCCGCCGCTATGTCCTATCGGGCCGGCGACTATCTCGCGGTTTTGCCGGAGAATTCCGGCGATCTGGTAGACCGCGCGCTGCGCCGTTTCGATTTTCATCCCGAGGATACAGTCCGACTGCACGCTGCTCGAAGCGGCGCCGCGGGGTTGCCGACGAAAGCTCCCGTGCGCGTGCGTGAACTCCTGGAGCGCTATGTTGAACTCGCGCAGCCCGCGACCCGTCGTCAGGTGGAACGTCTGGCGGAATTGTACGCGGGTCGCGTGCAAGCGGTGCCTACGGCGCTCGCAGAGTTGCGCGAATTCGCCGACGATGCTCGTTACCCGGAACTGGTTTTGGAACCGCGACTCAGCGTTCTGGATCTACTCGAACGATTCCCGGAGTGCCCGCTGGATTTCGCGGAGTTCTTGAGTATGGCGCCGCGCATGAAGCCGCGTCAGTACTCGATTTCCTCATCGCCGCTGGTCGCGGCTGACCGCTGTTCGCTCACGGTCGCGGTCGTCGACGCGCCGGCCTGGGGCGACAGCACGCGGCGCTTTCGCGGGGCGGCGTCAGGCTTTCTGGCCGACGCGGCGGCGGACCGCCTGATCTCGGTCGCGGTGCGCAAGTCGCCGGAAGTCTTTCATCTCCCGGAGGATCCAGAGACTCCGTTGATTTTGATCGGAGCCGGCAGCGGAATCGCGCCCCTGCGCGGATTCCTGCAGGAGCGCGCTTATTTACACGCGCGCGGAGTCGTCGTCGGCCAGGCCGCACTCTTCTTTGGCTGCGATCATCCCGAGACCGACTATATCTACCAGGCGGAGCTTGAGGCCTGGCGCGCTGCGGGCTTCGTCGAATTGTTCCCCACTTTTATGAATCAACCCGCTCTGATCGCGGAGACGAACGCAGGCGACGCGAGCGAGCCGCGGGATTTCGAAGTCCGTTTTGTGCAACACCGGCTGTGGCTGGAGCGCGAACGGGTGATGGATCTGGTTTTGGAGGCGGGAGCTTATGTTTTCGTCTGCGGCGACGGTCGGCATATGGCGCCGGCCGTGCGCGACGCATTCGTACGGATGCATCAAACGCGCACGGGCCTGGCGCCGCGGGACTCGGAAGCCTGGTTGGAAGAACTGGAACGAGTTCACGGCCGTTACGCCGCCGACGTCTTCGCCTGATGGAACGCCGGTCGCGGTCAGCGTGCGCGCGCCGCAGCCAGCAGTCGGCGCGCGTTTTCGCCGCTCAACTGCGAGCTCAGACAACGTACGCTGCCGCCGAGTTCGCAGATCTCACCGGCCGGGACGGGCACGACCGCTTTCTGTGTACGGGCGCGAATTGCTTCCAGCGCCGCCCGATCCGCGCTTGCGTCGTCGAAGACCGGCACGTAGATCGCGTTGTCGGTGACGGTCGCGTTGACGTAGATGCCGCAGGCCGAAGCGTAACGTCCGTACTTTTCGCCGTAGCCCGCGCCGGGAACCCGATGAATCTGAAAGCCCGGCAGCGCCGTACGCAGAGCCGCTTCGACTTCCCCGGTAAACTCCGGATCGTCCGCGTACTCGTTCATCAACACCGTATTTGGCGAGGCGAAGAGCACCATCCCGTCGGAGTGCCCGAGGTATTCGTCGTCCATGGGTATGATCGCGAGATGTTTCAGGCCCAGAGTCTTTCGCAGCTGTGCGCGCAGCTGCCCCGGCGCGATTCCGGGGTTGCGGGCGTAGATCTTGTCGGTCATGATCGCCGCGTCGCCGCCGTTATCGACGAAATTTCCGCCGTCTATTTTCAGGGAACTCTGTTCGAAGCGCAGCCCCCGGCGTCGTGCGAAGTCACGAAAGCTCTTTTGAATAAAAGCTTCGCGGGGTCGATCGTACCGAAACTGGACCATGCGCCGGGGATGCAACGTGCCGAAGTCGCGAACCCAGACGTCGGCCACCTTCGCTTCGAGAAGTTGCCGGTCAGGAATCTTGCCGCGCAGGCGGGGCAGGGTCTCCGCGTCGGCGAGCACGATAAAATGATCGTGGTCCCGGGCGGCCCGCGCGAAGTCCGTGTAAAAGCGGAGGAAAGCCGCGAAGTGCTCGCGATAATAAGGATCGTCGATCGACGGCGCGGACACCATCACCAGCATGCGATTCTCTGCGCCCGGCTGCACCGGCCGGGCTTCGGTTCGCGGGCTGCAGTCGCCAGCGAATAATAACGCGAGCAGACCGGCGGCCGGCAGCGCTGCATACGCTGGCCGCCGACGCCTGCGGCTCTGGTGGAGTTCGTCAGTCATCAAATGCCGCCAGAATCGTCAGCTCTTCTTCGACTGTCCCGTCAAAAACCAGGCTCTCCTGGTCTTCCAGTTCCAGCGCCCAGAGCGCAGTCCATCCCGCGTCCGGAGCGGTGGAGTCGGGCGGACTCATCCAGCCCCCGTCCCATCCGTAAAAGACGCCCAGAGTCAGGAACAATCCGGCCGCGGCCCCGAGTGCTGTCGACCATCGCCAGACCTGGCGCCGGCCGGCGGCGCGTTCCTGTTCGAAAACTCCGGCGGCGATTTTGCGTTCCCAGCCTTCGTCCTGCAGGCGCTTTTGAAAGGCCGCTTCGAAATCCCGGGCCGCGTCCGCGACGTCTGGATACCTCCCGGGGTTGGATTTCGGATTGTTTTCGGGCTTCATTGCGGAGCACCTCCAGGTTTCGCCGCGGCCCGCAAGCGCTGTCGTAAGCGGGCCAGCCGCGATTTAATCGTTCCTTCAGGGATATTAAGACTGACGGCGATTTCACGTACGCGATAGGCTTGCGCTTTCATTTCCAGTATGGCGCGCAGCTGCCGATCGTCGCCCGCGATCGATTCGATTGTTTCGAATGTTTCGAATGTTTCAAGCGCGTCGATTGTGCTCCGGGCCGCGTCGCCCGGCGTATCATCGGCCGGCGACGCCGAACCTGGTGGGGGAAGCCGGTCCGCCGCGAGCCGCAAGTTGCGGTCCTCGCGACCGTGGCGTTGATTCATCCGACGGCTTTCGTTGCGGGCGATCGTATATATCCAGGACTTCGTCTGGTCGGCGCGTAGCGCGTCGCGGCCGTTTTTTTGTAGAAAACGATAGGCTCGCAAATAGCTTTCCTGGGCCACGTCGTCGATGGCGTGGCTCAGGGCCGGATTTAAATTGCGGCGAATCGCGGCGAGCACAACCGCTTTCGTGCTCGCCACGAATTCACTGAATTCCGCTTCGGTCATGGCGGCGCCTCAGGAGCGTTCCCCGCGGGCCGCGGCTTTGTTTTTGCGTTCGCGACGGTCTTTATTTTTCAAACGGCGTTCCTTCATTTTTTTGCGCAGCATTTCTTTTTGGCCGGGCGTCAGTACCCGCTCCATTTCGATGCGCTGATCAACGCGCAGCATACCCAGATCGACCCGCAGCTTCGCGCTGCGTTCCAGTCCGGCGCGAATCCGTTCGCGGTCGAGGGTATCCGCCTGCATCAGCGCCCGCACTCCAGACCGGGCCTCGCGCAACTGCGCTTTCATTTGGCTGCGACGTTCGTTGTATTTCGCGCCGATCGCCTTGATTTTTTCGAACTGTTCGTCGCTCAGTTCGAGCTGGCTTTTCATTTTTTCGAGGCGGCGTTCGAAACGCTGCGCGCGATTTGCGTCGTCGTCTTTCTGTTGCTCGGCGACCAGACCGCCCGCGGCGATGCTGAGCGCGCAACCGAGCGTCAGGGCTGAAATCAATTTTCGGTTCATAGAATTTCCTCCTGGATTCTACTGCCGCCAGACGGCCGCGATCCAAAACCGGAGTCGCCGCTCGCGCTGGCCTGTGCCCGGAGCCGGTGCGGCGTCCGAACACTGTATATACCCGCGGAACCGGATTTTGGTTCCCGATGCGGAAAAAAAATTGTTACGATCTCGCCGTTTATTCCGGGCGACCGACGGCGATCGCGCCTGGATTTTCGGAAGCACAGAGTTATTTGTACGGGTTCGCCGACCGCGCGTCGCAGCCGTCCCGCCATTGCTTCAGGGCCAGGCAGTACGGGGCAATTTCGAGCAGCCGTTCTTCCAATGGCAGTGCAGAGTTGCTGGTCCACAACAGATAGCAGGCGAGCACGAGCACGTCTTCGCGCCCGGGAGACTGACCGCCTCCTCGCTGCGGCGTTCCGTGCGCGCAGCGGGTTTGCGGTGACGCCCGGGGATCGCCGAAGTCGCCGTCGACGGGCACGCATAGACCGAGTAGCGCCATAAGTGCGATCGCACTGGCGGTCGCGAGTCGCCGGATCGGCGTTGCGCCACGCTCCGGCCGGCGTCCGGCACCAGAAGCTTCCATATTATTAAAAGAAGGTCGACGTCCGGGGCTCCGTCAATCCATCTTTGACTCGATGCTCTATCGTATGCAAATCGAAACGCCGCTGGGCGCGATGGTGGCCGTCGCCGCGGACGAAGGTTTGTGCCTGCTGGAATTTGCCGATCGCCCGGAGTTGGCGGCGGAGCTTGCGTTCTTCAAACGCCGGCTGGACTGCGAGATCACGGACGGGAAGTCGGCCGACCGGCCCGCGACGCACCCGGTGTTGCAGGCCATCGCCGAAGATCTGCGCGAATACTTCACCGGTAAGCGCCGCAAATTTACGACGCCCATTCGCCGGCCGCTGTTGGGTACGGAGTTTCAACAATCGATCTGGGACGCGCTGGTTCAAATTCCATACGGCGAAACCCGGAGCTACGGTGAACTCGCCCGGAGTATCGGCAAAGCCAGTGCGGTGCGCGCGGTCGGCGCGGCGAACGGCGCGAATCGGATGGCGATCATCTTTCCGTGTCACCGGGTGATCGGCGGCGATGGGAGCCTGACGGGATATGCGGGCGGTATCGAACGCAAGCGCCGGCTGCTGGAACTCGAAGGCGCGCTAAGGGCCTGAAACGCACGTCGTATTCAGATCAGCCCGCCTTTCGCCTGCTGATATGGCGCAGTATCACAATCCGCAGAACCGGTAATCCTGTTCCGAATGCGGGGAAGTACGGATGGTGACTCGTTCGTTCCGAAGACTGGCGCGTGCAGCATCCATCCATTTCGCGCTGGCTGTAGATCACCCAGGAAAAATCTCGGTGTGGTCAGTCGGAGTTTAGTTTTTACTCTTTAAATTTTATCTGTTTGTTTGTCAGATAGTTCCGCAGTAACTGACGGTCGATCGCCGCCGCGCCGGGTGTTTTGGGTGACCGACTTAATCTTATCTTTGAATAGAGTTTGTCTTTCGTTTGCGTTCTGTTAGTTCAGCCTTGAAGGCTTTCGAAAAGTAGTATTTATTTAATATTTTCCGTTCGGAAAAACTATAGCTTGCAATTCATATCGTGTCGTGTTAATGATGGCGTCTTGAATGGCGCGCATTTGCCGCGTCGAATCAGTATGCGGTTCGTCTGGCGGGGTTTATGTCGAAAAAAGTTTTGGTGATCGACGATTCGGTTTCAATGCGCAAGGTCGTGGCGATGGTGCTCAGCCGCGACGGTCATACGGTGGTGGAGAGCGCTGACGGCGCCGAAGCCCTGGAGAGGCTAAAGCAAGAAAAAGTAAATCTAATCATTTGCGACGTGAATATGCCGAAAATGGATGGCATCACGTTTCTGAAGCATTTGCGCCAGGAACCGGGAAGTCGCGAGGTCCCCGTAGTAATGCTGACGACGGAGTCTCAAGGGCGCTTGAGAGAAATGGGAGCAGAGGCTGGCGCCCGGGCCTGGATTCTGAAGCCGTTTCAACCCGAGCAATTACTGGAAGTCGTCACTCGTATTATCGTCTAGGACTCGCCGATGGAAATCGAAAGCGAAATTGTAGACGGCTGGCGGCGCATTCATCTCCGAGGTGCATTAGTTTTGAGCGGGCTTCGTGAAGTTCATCAAAAACTACGGTCAATGCCTGGAGATTATTCGCAAATCATTATCGATCTGAGCAAAGTCGAAGACCTGGATACGGCCGGCGTGCAATTCCTGATCGCACTGAAACGCGAATTCAGCGGAAAAGGCCGCGCGTTGCGTCTGGTCGGTCACTCTCCGGCCGTACTCGAATATTTCGCCCTGTACGGTCTGGTCGGCTTTTTCGGCGATCGAATCATGCTCAAGAAAGGCGAAAAACAACAATATGGCTTTGAATACGGACTGAAGCGCGAATCGGGAGTCCCCAGGGCCGGGTAATGGATCTCTCCGAAATTACAGGCGTATTTCTTCAGGAATCCGACGAGTTACTGGAGGCTATGGAGCAAACTCTGCTGCGTCTGGAACGCGATAGCAACGATCCGGAAGCGGTGCATGCGGTATTTCGCGCGGTCCATACGATTAAAGGCAGCGGCAGCATGTTCGGTTTTACGCGCGTGGCGGACTTCGCCCACGTGACGGAAACGCTGCTCGACACCATTCGAACGGGGGGCCTGGCTCTTGACGCCGATCTGGTCCAGCTGCTGATGCAAAGCCGCGATCATCTCGTTCGGCTGGTGCGGGCCGCGCCCGACGAATCCGCGAGTGAAGACCCCGAGCTGATCACTGCCACGGCGGATTTGGTTAAGCTCATTCAGGCTCTCGATCCGGCGACGCAATCCTTCGAAACATTCGGGAACGCCGGATTGTCGAATACGTCGCAGCAGACCGAAGCGCCGGCCTCGATCTGGACCATTGACTTACGCTTCGGTGCGGAGGTGTTTCGTCAGCGGCTCGATCCACGCGATTTCGTGCGGCATCTACGGGAACTGGGAAGCATCCGCGATGTGCGTACCGTGGCGAACAGGCTGCCGGCCTTTTCTGAACTGGAACCGGAAAGCTGCTATCTGGATTTTCGCATTATCCTTGAAAGCGCCGCTTCAGAGACCGAGCTCAGATCGGTCTTTCAGTTCGTCGAAGCCTATTGCGAAATCGCAATTCAGGAAAACCGGCCCGCGGAGGAAACAGTATCGCGAACCGCCGCCCCGGAGCAGAATGGGGCGCGGACAATCCGCGTCGAATCGATCAAACTGGATCATCTCGTAAACCTGGTCGGAGAACTCGTGGTGTCGATGGCCCGGCTGAATCAGCTGGCCGATGATAGTGAGCGTCCGGAGATCGTCGAAGCGTCCTATGGGATGCTGAAACTTATTTCCGAAATTCGCGACGGCGCCTTCGGGCTGCGCATGTTTTCGATCGGCACGCTCTTCAATCGTTTTCGCCGCGTCGTGCGGGACGCCGCTGCCGGGCTTGAGAAAAGCGTGCGTCTGGAAATCGAAGGGGCCGAGACGCGTCTGGACAAAGCGATGATCGAAAAAATCGCCGATCCACTCATGCATCTGGTGCGTAACGCCGTGGATCACGGCATCGAAAGTCCGGCCGTTAGAGTGGAGGCCGGCAAGAATCCGGAAGGCCGCATCCTGTTGAACGCCTACAACGAAGCCGGCGAAATCGTAATTGAAATCACGGACGACGGCGCGGGACTCAGCCGCGAACGGATTTTGAGCCGTGCGATCGAGCGCGGGCTGGTGCCGGCGGGCATTGAGATGGGGGACGCGCAGGCTTTTGAGTTGATCTTTCTCCCCGGCATGTCCACTGCAGAAAAAATTACGGGGATATCCGGGCGCGGGGTCGGCATGGACGTCGTGCGAAAGAATATTGAGGCTCTTCGCGGCCGGGTCGAGCTACAATCGCCGCCGGGGGCCGGGACCACAGTCCGCATTCGTCTGCCGCTGACTCTCGCTATCATAGACGGTTTTCTGGTTCGCATCGGGGCTTCGCATTTCGTATTTCCGCTCGATCTGGTCGAAGAGTGCATGGAGTTCGACACACGCGAATACTCCGAACGCAATCGAATCATGGCAACCCGCGAAGGGCCCCTGCCGGTCGTCGAGTTAAAGGATTTCTTTCAACTCGAGACGCCCGACGACGGTACCCCGCCGCGCGCGATGCGTCAGAGTCTGGTCGTTGTGCGGCACGCTGGATCGCGAGTCGGGCTGGTCGTAGACGAACTGCTCGGCGAATATCAGTCGGTAATCAAACCCCTGGGTTCGTTCTTCGACGGCTTACGCGCGCTGAGCGGCGCCACGATTCTGGGAAATGGAGCGATTGCGATCGTGCTCGACGTACCTGCGCTCCTGAAATGGTGCGACGGCGAAGCCGTACCGACGCGGCCCGTAGATTTGCGCGGCGTTCAATCCGGTCTCGAAGGAGCCGGAGTTTAGAAAGCGATCGGAGTGATTCTCAGCTCTCAGATTTCGATAATCAGCATTTATTTTCGCAGAGGTTTTGTCATGGATATTTTGAATCGCATTAAACTACGCACGAAAATCGTGGGCATGGTCATCCTGCTGATCGCGATGAACGGAACGGTTTCCGCTTATATGATTTACCAGATGCGATCGATCGGCTTCGAATTAACCGAAATCGCTGAAAAAGATATTCCGATTACGAATCACGTGCGCCTGGCCACCGAACATCAGCTGGAACAGGCGATTCTCTTCGAGCGCGCTCTGCGTCACGGTGAAATGGGCCGGCAGACGCCGCTCAAAGCGGCGACGGAAGCCTTCGTACTGCAATCGCGAGAAACGAACAAAGAAATTCGAAACGCTCAATCCCTGGTGCAAAAGAATTTGCGCGGGGAATTGTCCAATAGTGCACGCGAAGAATTCGAGAGCCTCCAGAAACAATTTCAGGATATTTACGATCGTCATGCGCTCTACAATCAAAAGGCGGAAAACGTAATGGGTTTATTCCTCGTCGGTTCGGTCGGCCAGGCGCAAACCCTCCTGCCGGGGCTTCTCGCGGAAGAAGAGGCCCTCGACAAAGATTTTAAAGCGATTCTGAACGAAGTTTCCGAATTTACGGCCAGCTCAATGCTGAAGGCTGAAGAACACGAGCATTCGGCCCTGTTGAGTTTTTCGATCGCTCTGGCCGCATTGACGGTTGTGGCGCTCCTGATCAGCTTTGCGGTCGTGCGCAATCTCTTCCGGCAACTGGGCGGAGAACCGGCGGAACTCATCGATATCACGCGACGCGTAGCGCAGGGAGATCTGAGTGTCGCCGAGGAATTGAAAGAGCGCGACGCCCGCGGTCTGTTCGCATCGCTTAAGATTATGACCGAAAAACTCAGAAGCAGCCTGACGGAAATCTCGCGGGTCAAGGTCGCTCTCGATAACGTCGCGGTCAACGTCATGATCGCCGATGAGAATCGCGACGTGATCTATATGAATAAAGCCATACAGAAGATGTTCGCCGCCGGCGAAGCGGAAATTCGCAAAGACCTGCCCCGCTTTTCGGCGGATGGGATCATCGGTTCAAATATCGATATGTATCACCGGGATCCCGCGCACCAGAAGGGCTTGCTGGAAAATCTGCGCGGAGTCCACCGCCAGACCATCCAGATCGGCGGCCGCCATTTCGCTCTCGCTGCCACTCAGGTCGTTACCGAAAGCGGCGACAAGCACGGTTTCGTCGTGGAGTGGGTCGATCGAACTGTGGAAGTCGGCATCGAAGCGGAAGTGGAACGCATTCTGGAGGCCGCCGTGGCGGGGGATCTTACGAGGCGAATTGAGATGGCTGATAAAGACGGTTTCTATCGTCGGCTGTCCGAGGGCGTCAATCAGCTCATGGATATCAGTAATTCAGGGCTGAACGATATAGCGCGAGTCTTCGCGGCCATGGAGCAGGGCGAATTGACCGGGCGAATCGAGGCGGATTATCGCGGAATCTTCGCGCAACTCAAGTCTTCGTCGAATAACACCCAGGAAAAGCTATCGGAAGTGATTTCGACCGTGCGCAACGGGGCGGAGAATCTCGCCAGCGCTTCGGAGGAAGTCAGCGCCACCGCCCAGGCGATGAGCCAGGGCGCGAGCGAACAGGCCGCGAGTGTTGAAGAGACCGTGTCTTCGCTGGAGGAAATGGCGGCGAGCATCGCGCAGAATGCAGACAATGCGAAGATGACCGAGACCATCGCGCTGCAAACCGCTTCCGAATCCACCGAAGGCGGTCGGGTCGTCGCGCAAACCGTCGCCGCCATGCGCCAGATCGCGGAGAAAGTCGGCATTATAGAAGAAATCGCGTATCAAACGAATTTGCTCGCCTTAAATGCGGCCATCGAAGCGGCGCGGGCGGGGGAGCACGGCAAAGGTTTCGCGGTCGTGGCGGTCGAGGTTCGCAAGCTGGCCGAGCGCAGCCAGGTTTCGGCGCAGGAAGTCAGTCAGCTTGCGGCGCAAAGCGTAAACGTATCCGAGCGCGCCGGATCGTTGCTCGAAGAAATCGTGCCGGCCATTCAAAAAACGGCGGACCTCGTTCAGGAGATCACGGCCGCCAGTCAGGAACAAAATACGAACGTGGAACAGATCAATCAGGCCATCACGCAGCTCGATAAGCTGGCACAGAGCAACGCGTCTTCGGCGGAGGAACTCGCGTCCACTGCCGAAGAGATGTCCGGTCAGGCGCAACAACTCCAGCAGATTATGGAGTTCTTTAAGGTGAATTTACAATCGGTCGCTGTCGCTGCCAGCGCCGCGGCCGTACCACAGGCTCCACGGCCTGTCGCGGCTCTCGCTCACGCTTCCGCGGCGCTTGAGTCGCCGGATGAAGCCGCGATCAATGACGAGGACTTTCAGCGTTTTTGAAACGCGATCTGGCTTTCGACACGGGAGAACTATAATGGTATCTGAAGAAAGAAGCCGCGCCACTGAAGCAATCAAAGCCGGGGGACGAAACGAAAACGACGAATCGCCGGCGAATCGTCCGCCGGCCGATTCCGAAGAAGGAAGTGAACAGTTTCTGGTTTTTAAACTCAGATCGCAGCCGTACGGCGTCCCGATCTTATGCGTCAAAGAAATCCAGCAGTACTCGGCTCCTACCGCAATTCCGCGAACGCCGGACTATCTTGCGGGTGTAATAAATCTACGGGGCAGCGTATTGCCGGTGATCGATCTGGGTTGTCTTTTAGATCGCCAGGCGTCGGAGATTACCAGACGCTCGTGCATTGTGATCGTGGAAGCCCGGGCCGCGTCGAATGCGGACACGGCTCTGGAAGCCGGTATCATCGTCGATATGGTCGACCAGGTGGTCGATCTGGCGGCAGGGGATATTGAAAGCACTCCGGCGGTGGGGATCGGGGAGCGTGCGCGTTTCGTTGCGGGAATGGGCAGGTACGGCGAAGGTTTCGCGATTCTGCTCGATCTGGCTATGATACTCGGCCCGGAAGAGATTCAAATTCTGGCTGACAGCACCCGCGAGGCGGCCGAAGGCGCGGCGATCGCTTCGGAGATTCGATGAAATCCGCGGGGACCGCGAACGGCCGCGTTGCAATGGGCGGCGCTTTTGCGGCAGCCGACGCCCGGCGCGCTGTGCTGGACGATGAAGCTTATGCTCTGTTTCGCGACTTCATCTATCGCGAAGCCGGGATCGATCTCGGCGATCGCAAGCAACCGCTGGTGCAGGCGCGATTGCGCAGCCGGGTGGACGCGGTCGCCGGCGGAGATTTTCAGCGATATTATCAACTGATTAGCACGCAGGCTGCGCCGGAAGAGCGGCAGCTCGCGATCGACCGCCTGACGACGAACGAAACGCATTTTTTCCGAGAGCCCGCTCATTTCCGCTGGTTTGGGGCGCAGGCGCAAAAACGTGCGCGTCAGGCGAAAGGGCGTAAGCTGCGAATCTGGTCGGCGGCCGCTTCGACCGGCGAAGAAGCTTATAGCATTGCGATGATCTGTAACGATCGCCTGGGGGACGGCGAGCGTTTCGAAATCCTGGCCACGGACGTGAACCGCAGGGTTCTGGATGGAGCGAGACGTGGAGTTTATCCTCTGGAAAAATCCCGCGAGATTCCCGCTTATTATCTACGCCGCTATTGTTTGCGCGGAGTGCGCTCAATGTCGAATCGCTTCCGAATCGATCCGTCGATTCGACAGGCGATTCACTTCGAGCACGCAAATCTTCTGGAAGCAGGGGGAGGGTCACCCGATTTCGATTTTATTTTTTTACGAAACGTCCTGATCTATTTCGATCGCGACACCAAACGCAAGGTCGTGGCGAATCTCAGCGATCATCTGCTGCCGGAAGCTTATTTGATTACGGGTCACTCCGAATCGCTGCACGATCTGGCCGGGGACCTTCGACGCGTACAGCCGTCGATCTATCAGCGCCAATGAACGAAGATTTACCAAAGCATTTTATTGAGATCTACCTGCGTCCGGGCGAGTTCTACTGGGGCGGCGAAACGACGCGGATTCAAACTCTGCTGGGGTCCTGTATTTCGTTGACCTTCTGGCATCCCGGGCGAAAGCACGGCGGCATGTGCCACTTCATGCTCCCGGAGAAGTCGGCCCCGCGCAACGGCGGCGAAGAAGGCCGCTATGGGACGGAAGCCATGCGCATGTTCTTGGACGAAATTCGAAAATCGCGGGCCGCTCCGAACGAATACCAGATCAAAATGTTCGGCGGCGGGAATATGTTTTCGAACGTCCACGACTCCACAGGCGAAGCCTGGATCGGCGCGAACAATATCGATTTCGCGCGGCGTTATTTAGAGGACCGAAGCCTGAAGATCGTCAGCGAAGACGTCGGAGGCTTTTATCATCGTAAGATCTATTTCGACCTGTGGAGCGGACATGTCTGGGTCAAACGCACGGTTCCGGCGACGGCCGGCCTGCGGCCCGAGCGCAGCGCTTGAATGCAGGCAGTCCGAAGGAGGCCGTGGATTATGGTTGTGACGCCCATTAACGTTTTGATCGTGGACGACTCGGCGGTCGTTCGCAGGACTCTGAGCGAGATACTGACTGCGGCGCCTGGCTTTGGCCGGATCGAAAGCGCTGCCGATCCGATCTTCGCCAGAAAGAAAATGGAGCAGCACTGGCCGGACGTCATCGTCCTGGATATCGAGATGCCGCGAATGGACGGTCTGACATTTTTGAAGCAGTTAATGTTGGAGCGGCCGACGGCGGTATTGATCTGTTCGAGTCTGACACAAGCCGGCGCCCGCCAGACCATCGAAGCCCTGGCCCTGGGCGCGATCGATATAATCAGCAAACCGGATGTCGGACTGAAGGACTATCTGAACTCGGCCCGCCAGAATATCATTAATTCGATCAAAACCGCGGGGCGCAGCGGCCGCCAGGCTCTGCCGGGTCTCGACGCCGACACCCGGCGGCGAGATTTTTCCGGCGGCACGGCCTCCCGGTCGGGCGCCGCCGAACCTGGAACGGCCGCCGCTCCGGCCGCCTCGCCCCCGTCCGGTGACGCCGCGAAGGTTCCCGTACGCAGGCGCGGAGTGATCGCGATGGGGGCGTCGGCCGGAGGCACGGTCGCCCTGGACCAGGTGCTCGGTTCGCTGTCCGAAGAGTGTCCGGGTATCGTCGTCGTGCAGCACATGCCGGCGAGTTTTACCGGTCCCTTCGCGGATCGGCTGAATCAGAGTTGCCGGATCGAAGTGCGCGAAGCCGCTGACGGGGATGCCGTGTTATCGGGGCTCGCTTTGATCGCGCCCGGCGATCAGCACCTGCAACTGCGTCGCGCCGGCGAAGGCTATCGCGTCGCATTGCTGGGAGGGCCGCCGATCAATCGCCACCGCCCTTCCGTCGACGTGCTGATGCGTTCGGTGGCGGAATGCGCCGGGGCGCAGGCGGTCGGCCTGATTCTGACCGGGATGGGCGAAGACGGCGCCGCCGGATTACTGGAGATGCGAAGGGCCGGCGCCTATACCATCGCCCAGGACGAAGCCAGCTCCGCGGTCTTCGGGATGCCCCGGGAAGCGATTCAAATGGGCGCGGCCGTCGCCGTACTGCCATTAATGGCGATGGCAACGGAACTCGCGCGCGTGAACGGCTTCACCTGAGGCGTCAACCCATGCTATAGATATGCGTTTCTCCGCTACGGCCTTTGACGGTGACCGTGCCCAGGGAAACGGCGTCGGCCACTGAATCGGGGTTCGCCCGCGCAGAACGCTCCAGGACTTCCTGCGAAATTAAAACGCGGCTCTCGTACTGTTTCGTCAGCTGCTCGATGCGCGCAGCCACGTTGACCACGTCCCCGATGATCGTATACTCTTTGCGCACCGCCGAACCCACATTGCCGGTCAGAGCGAAGCCCGCATGCAGTCCCATGCCGAAGCTCATATCCGGAAATTTTTTCGCGAGCGCGTCTTCGATGGCGCGTGCGGCGTCCAGCGCGTTCGCAGTGTCCGCTCCTGAGGAAAGCGGCGCGCCGAAGACCGCCATAAAGCCGTCGCCCAGAAATTTGTTGATGATGCCGTCGTTTTCGTTCACCGCTTCGATGCAAACCGAGAAGACTTCGTTTAAGTGCGCGAAGATTTCTTCCGGACTGCGCGATTCGGAGAACGCCGTAAAATTCCGAATATCGAAAAAGAGTACGCACACTTCGCGCAGCTGGCTCTGTTGGTTGCTGCCGCCCTGTGCGCCCTGGCGCAGCAATTCGTCGACGACCGCCGGCGAAACGTGCTGACCGAAGACTCCGGTGACATGGTTGCGTTCTTGCTGAGCGTTGAAGCCGTCGATCAACCTGCTTTTATTGCGCTCGGTCACCCAGCCCATCAGGACTCCGGCGACGATATACATGATAGCCTTCACGACGTGAAAATACGGATTGCTGAGGCCTGGATCCACGGGCGTTTCGTTGTGCGCGTGGATCCAGAGAGCCACGACCAGAAATTGCAAACCCGCCACCGCGCCTGTGAAAAAACAAAGGTTCCGATTCAGCCGTAGACCTGAAAGGATAATGAATACGAAGTACACATAGGTCGGCGGGAGGTCCAGGGCCATGAGTGCCGGTTCGCGCGTCAGACTGGTCATCACGATGACGAATGTGGGTAGCGAGGTTTCCAGGAACGCGTTGAGGTACTGGGCGTAGAGCGGAACCGGCCGATTGTTCCGGCGAAGTATGAGCAGTCGCCGCCGCAGCAGATAGAAAAAGAGGCACACCGTACCGAAGAAACCGATCGGCGCGAACCAGTGAACCGCACCCTGTGAGACGCGCTCGAAGGTGGCCGGAAAGAGGTGTGGCAGCAGGCTCAAGAATGAACCCAGAGTCAGGAAGACCCCCAAAAGCAGGCTCGCCCGCAGGATCTCATTATCGAGAACTTCGCGCTCCATTCGGTCGTCGATAAAACTGCGCTGCGGGGCCGATAATTTCACTTCTGATTTCACGGTTGATTGGCCCGGGGGACCGCTCTTGCGCCTACCGAAAAAAGTGGGCAGGAGCGACTTGCATTTCAAAACTGTAAAAATTGCCCGGGTTCGACAAATGTATTTGCCGCCAGTCCGGGGGCTGGTTCATGTGGCAGAATAATTATATCGATCGATAGAATTATTCTGCCGTGTCGGAGCCGGCAAGAATCTCGAAGAATTCGAAAACCCGGAAATAACCGGAAGGAACCCTTCTCCATATGAGCGCGATCATTCGATATTTCGTAACCCAGAAGCTGATTATGTGGCTGATGATCGGCTTTTTAGTACTGGGCAGCCTGGTCAGCATTCTGTCCCTGCAGCGCGAAAGCTTTCCCCGGGTCGAGTTTCATCAGGCCCGGATTGAGACCGTCTTTCCAGGCGCCGCCGCCGCGGACGTGGAGCAGCGGGTGACCATTCCCATCGAAGAGGAGCTGCGGGAGATCGAAGGACTGAAGAAGGTCCGCTCCATTTCCCGGCAGTCGGTTTCTGAAATCAACGTCGAAGTGGACCTTAACGAAAGCGATCCGGACGGGGTGCTGGACGAGGTTCGTCGCGTTCTGGATCGTGTGACCGATCTGCCTCCGGAGGTCACAGACCGGCCGGTGTTTACGGAGATTAAATCGGGTACGTTTCCGGTGCTTGAAATTTCGATCTACGGCGCCCGCAATGAAATGGAGCTCTACGAGATGGGCCGCTTTTACGAACGGCAGCTCGAAAAGGTTCCCGGAGTGGCGCGGGTCGACGTCTTCGGCGAACGCGATCGCGAGTGGCATATCTTAATCCAGCCCGATAAGATGGTGCAGAGCAATGTCAGTCTGATGGACGTCAGCCGGGCCATCAGCGGTCGCAACGTGGACGTGCCGGGCGGCGTGCTCGAAGCGGATGCGGCTCAGAATATTCGCACCTCGGCGGAATTCGATACGATCGACGAGCTGGGCGGATTGCCGGTGATCGCGAGCGAGATCGGCAACCAGATCTATTTGCGCGATCTCGCGCGCTTCGAAGATACCTACGAACGGCCGCAGTTGCTGGCCCGCACCGACGGCCAGGCCGCCGTGAACCTGCAGGTGCTCAAGCGCGAAAGCGCCGATGTGCTCACCCTGGTCGACAATGTGCGCGCGCGCATGGACGAGCTCAAAGCCGCGCAGGCCGAAGACAGTACGCTGCAAACGCTGATCGTGAACGACTTCTCGCGCCAGACCCGGCGGCAGCTCGACGTCGTTACGAACAACGCGTTGATCGGTCTGGCGCTGGTCGTCATTATCTTACTCGTATTTTTGAATTCGCGCATGGCGGTCATTACGGCGCTTTCGCTGCCGCTCGTGATGGGCGCCGCGCTGATGAGCTTCCCGATGGCCGACATCAGCCTGAATATGATGTCGATGATGGGTTTGATCATCGCGCTGGGGATGCTCGTCGATAACAGTATTGTCATCGCCGAAAACGTTTATCGATACCGCGAAGAGGGCTATCCACCGACCGAGGCGGCGGTCAAAGGCGCGACCGAGTTGATGATTCCGATCATCGGCAGCTTCTTAACCACCGCGGCGGCGTTCTTACCCATGATGTTCATGTCGGGCTTGATGGGCAAATTCGTCTGGCAGATTCCGTTTGTTGTAATCGTTGTTCTGGCCGGCAGTCTCTTCGAGTCGTTCTTTCTTTTGCCGGCCCGGATCGCCTTTTACGGCGGACCGGAAGCCATGCGCGCTCGCACGAATCCCGTACGGGCCGCCATCAACCGCGGCTTCGAGCGGGTGTCGGAAGCCTTCTCGCGCTTCGCGGCGAGGATCGTACGGCATCCCTTTCGCGCGCTGTCGATCGTGTTTACGATTCTGGTGATGGCCTTCGTGGGCCTGGCGAATATGAAATTCAGCCTCTTTCCGAAAGAGGAGGTCGAAGAGTTTCTGATTACGGTCGAATTCGCGCCTTCGCTGCGGGTTTCGCAGACCATGGATAAAGTCGGCGCGATCGAAGACATCGTGCGCAAACTGCCGGACAGCGAGCTGATCAGCTACAGTCTTAAAGGCGGCTTACAACAGCGCGATCCCAACGATCCCTTGCAACGCGTCGGCGAACACCTGGCCATGGTGCACGTTTTTCTGACGCCGGAGGTCACCCGAACGCGCAAGGCCCGCGAAATCATCGACGAGCTGGAGCCGCAGATCCGCGAAATACCCGGCCTGGTGAATATGGCCACCGAAGAACTCGTTCCCAGCCCGCCCATCGGACCGGCGATTTCGGTGTCGATCGAAGGGCCGGAATACGAAACGCTGCGCAAAATTTCAGGGGAAATCAAAGACTATTTGAAAACCATCCGCGCCCCCGGCCGGGCCAACCCCGATTCCGATGGCCGCGCCGCTCCCGGCAAAGTGGCGATCTACGGCATTGACGACGACTACAAGTACGGCCGCGAAGAGCTGGTCGTAAAACTGAATCAGGAAGCCGCGGCCCAGGCGGGCATTCGCGCCTCCGAGGTCGCGATGATCGTGCGCACGGCCTTCGAGGGCAACGAAGTCTCGACGCTTCGCCAGGGCACGGATGAAATTACGCTGCGAGTGCTGTACGACGGGCCCTATCGCGCGCGGCCGGAAACCCTCGGTCGTCTGCGGGTGCCCAATCGCATCGGACTCATGACCCGTCTGGACGCGATTTCGACCCGCTCAAGCAACGTCAGCCCGGAAGCGCTTTCGCATTATAATTTCGAACGCTCGATCGTAGTTACCGCTTCAATCTACGAGGACCTGATTACTTCGAACGAAGCGAACGCGATGATCTTTGAGAAATTCGAAGATATTCCACAACGGTATCCCGGCTACGCGGTCGTGCTGCGCGGCGAAAGCGACGATACGAATGAGTCCATGGCTTCGCTTGGCCGTGCCGGTCTCTTCGCGATCTTCGCCATCTTCGCGATTCTCGCCGTGATCTTCAACGACGCCCGCAAACCGCTCTTAATTCTCGCGACGATTCCGCTCGGTATCGTCGGTATCGTAGTGGGCTTTTTGATTTCGGCGAAGGCGCTCAGCTTTCTGGCGATGATCGGCATCATCGGTCTGGCCGGAGTGCAGGTGAACGCCTCGATCATGCTGATCGCCTTTATCGACCAGCTCCGGCGTTCCGGAATGGATCCCCGCCAGGCGCTGGTCCAGGCGGCCCGGCAGCGCTTTCGCCCGATTTTATTGACCACCCTCACGACGATGGGCGGGCTCTTTCCGACCGCCTACAGTCTGGGCGGCTCGGACCCCATGCTGATACCGGTGACCCTGGCGCTCGCCTGGGGTCTGGCCTTCGGTACTTTCGGCTCGCTGGTGTTCGTGCCGGCGGTCTTCGCGGCCTTTCAGGATCTGCGCGATTTCCGCGAGCGGCGCCGACAACGGGTGCGCGACGCATCGGGCGACGCTTCCCCGGCGGGGTATTCCGAAACCGTACATGCGGAAGGTACGCTGCGGCGGAGCGTCCGCGGTAAATAAGGCTTCCGATATTGCCTCAACGCAAGGACGAGAGAACACTGGAAGCATCGGGAACAGAACACAGCGCCCTCGCGGCGGCGAAAACAAACGAAGCGGCGGCGGGCGCGAGCGGATCCCAGGGGGAAACGGCGCAGAAAATTCTTGCCGCGGCGCGCGTCCTCTTCGCGCGCCACGGATACGACGGCGTTTCAGTGCGCGATATCTGCGGCGCGGCCGGCTGCAACGCGAACGCCGTACACTATCATTTCGAAAGCAAGCCCGGCCTCTTCGCCGCTATCCTGCGTCAATTCGGCGCGGAGACGCTTGCATCGGCGCGCCGGGCTCTCGCGCAAACTCCCCGGGACGCGTCGGAGTTTCGCACCCGGCTGCAGATCTTTTTAGAGGAAACCTTAACTTCGTTCCTGGAGCAGCGCGATCTGGTTATGATCGTGCACACCGAATTTCTTAAAGCTTCGCCTCGCGGCGAAGCCCATCTGCCTCCGGAAACCCTGGAATCGCTGAGCGAAGCGCCGCGCTTTCTGGCGTATTATTTTTCCCGGGCCCGGGATGCGGGCATTCTCAGAAGCGGAATCGATCCGGACCTTTTCGCGCAGCTGTTGATGAAGCCGGCGCTGATGATGGTGCTGAACTGTCCCGGGGCGGACGAGGCGCACGGCGATTCGATCGAGAACCCGGAGTACCGCGCGCAGTGGTGCGAACAGATCCTCGGCATCCTGTTGGACGGCGCGCTGGCGCGGCCGCAATGATTCCGGATTTCGCTCGGGTCCTAGAATTCACTTGAATATTGCTTCTGAAGCAAAGACCCAGCCTGGAGTCAAACCTTAATGATCAATGCGTACCTCTTCTGGCGTTTTATCAAATTCCTCTCGCTCTGCCTTCTGGCCGGCGGAGTATTTTCCTCCGTTCTTTCGAATCGTTCCGAAAAACGCATGCGTGCGCTTGCCGTCACGACCGCCGGGCTGTTCGGCGTGTGGTTTTGCGGTTATGCGCTGCTCAAGCTCAGCGACCGCGGTCTCTTCGAAGCCTGGGTGCTCGTTGCGATGGCTGCGAGCGTCGTACTACACTTCTGCGCGGCGCGTATGGCGCATGTTCCTGGCTCCGGCCGGGTTACCGCGGGCTTTACGCTTGCGGCTCTCTTTCTTGCGGTTGGAGTCATGAGCTTGCGGGCCGTGGACCTGACCGGTATCGCGGCTCTTGCAGGAATCGCGGGCGTCGTTGCAGCTCTGATCGTCGCTTTTGCAGTCGATCCAGGAAAAAGAGAATCGTCGCTTGAGTCGATTTCCGCCGCGTCCTGGTCCTGGTTCGTGTGGCTGGCGCGCCTGGAAGGCCTCTCGTTGATTTTAATGCTGCTGGTATCCATGCCGCTCAGGCGTTTTGCAGGGATCTCGGTGGACGGCGGCACGGGATTGCTGGCATGGGCCCACGGCGCGCTGTTTCTGTTTTATCTACAGGCCGTATACAGCACCGGAAGCGTTTTACACTGGAGCTGGAAGCGGCAAGCGCTGGGCTTTTTGCTCGGACTCGTTCCCGCGGGAACCTTCCTCTTCGAATATATTGTGCGCGAATCGAAAGAAACTGCGCAGGAATTCGCCGACCGCGCTGTATGACTGAGGATCATTAGCGGTGCGGCCATCACGATGTCCCCTGGCGCACGGCGATTTGATCGAAGGCCTGAACTCGTTCCAGATTGAAAAACAAAATCAACGCGGCCAGGCTGAGCGGCAGATAGCTCACATCGATCAGGGTGAACCACGCCAGGCTGACGGCGGCGATAGTGAATTCGTCGTTCATCGCTGCTGGAACGGAAAGCTCGCCGCTTTCCAGCAGCACGCTCCCGACGATAGTGATTACGGCCGCCGCAATCAGGGGCACGCTCATCGCCAGCAGGCGGACGAGCACTTCGCCGCCCCGACCGCTGACCAGGTCTTTGCTGTAGCCAAAGGCCGCGAATATTTTGCGATCGCGCAGAGCGGCCGCCGGCAGGGTGAACGCCAGATACAGCGCGGCGAAAATGCCGGGCACGATCAGGAGCAGCAGTCCGATGATCACCGCGATGAAGGCCAGGGCTTCCGTCGTGAGCACAGCCAGATAGCGCGCGGCGATCCGGTTGACGATATCTTAGAATTCGGCGCCTTTATCGCCCAGCAGCCGGTCCCGGGCGACGAAGAGCAGCCCCAATCCACCGACAATGTCCACCGCCCACAGGCCGATTTGCAGCACAATCGGTACGTCCGATAAACCGCTGTAGAATTCCAGGTACAGCTCGATCGCATTCACCGGGAGCCAGATCACGCCGAGTACGAGGAGTATCGCGCCTCCACAGGCGGCAATCAGGCGCGTGGTCATCGCGGCCAGTTCTTCGATCGAGAGCAGGCGATTATCCGGGATAGACCAGCTGCGCTCCGGATCGAAGGGGCCGCCCGGAGCCCGTTCCGGTAATTCGCTGGCGGCGGCCGATGGGCGATACGGCTGGTCGGGGTCGCGCATTCAGTCAGCTTCTCGCATTGCCGATCCGGGCGCAGCCAGAATCTCCGGCTCAAAAGCATCTCACGGGACTGAAAAACAAATGCTTTACTCGTGATTTCGATGCATTGAACTGCCCGGATACGGCCAGTGTCTGTGGATTCTGCTCTCAAAACTCTCGCAAAATACGCCTCCCAGCGTCTGCTCAGCTATCTGGAGCGCAGTCCGCAGGTTCCCGACGAGCCCATCGCCATGTCCTTTCCCGCGGCCGTTCTGTTCGCGGACATGCAGAATTTCACGATTCTGGCGGAGCGTCTGACCCGCGAGGACCCGCGCCTGGGCGTGCAAAAACTGGCCGGTTATCTGGATATCTATATTGGCCGGCTGGTCGATATCATCACCGAGTGCGGGGGCGATATCGTCAAATTCGCGGGAGACGCGTGCTTCGCCATCTGGCCGGCCACTGACGCCGACAAAGACCTGGTCCGGGTGATTCGGCTGGCCGCGAACTGCGGCCTCGAAATTCAGAAGCAGCTTCATAATTACCGGGTCGACGACGACGTGACGCTGGCCCTCCGCGTCGGCGTCAGCGCTGGTCCGCTGCACGAGCTGCATCTCGGCGGATATCTCGAGCGCTGGGAACAGCTCTTCGCCGGACGGGCGATGGGCCAGGCGGGGCAGGCCGGCACCCGGGCCCAGCCCGGTCAGGTCGTACTGGGACCGCGCGCAGTGCGTGAGCTGGAGCGCCACGGCGCCGGGCAGCGCCGTGCGGCGAACGGCGCCCGACCCGCCGCGCTGGGTATGCCCCCATTGCCGCCCGATTTGCAGGCGCCGCCGTTGCAACGTTCGATGATTCCGGCCGACGCGCGCGAAGCTTTTAATGTTTATGTGCCCCGGGCCGTACTGGTCGGCGACGCGACGGGCATGCGTGCGGAGTTGCGGCCGGTCACCGTTTTATTTTGTAAAGTGAAGGGCGTCGAGTTTTCGCCGGAGACCCCCGCCGCGGTCGTGCAGATCATTATGCTGGTCATGCAGGAATGCGTGTATCGCTATGAGGGCAGTCTGAACCGCTTCGGCGTGGACGAAAAGGGCGCGATCCTGCTCGCGGCCTTCGGCCTGCCGCCGTTGGTACACGCCGACGATCCGCTGCGCGGAGTACGGGCCGCGGTGGATATTCGCCGTTCGCTCAAAGTAGTCGGCTATGACTGCGCCATCGGCGTGGCGACCGGCCGCGCGTTCTGCGGCACTGTCGGCAACGACACTCGCTGTGAATACACAATGCACGGCACGAACGTGAATCTGGCCGCGCGTTTGATGGTGAACGCGGAAACCATTCTTTGCGACGAAAATACACAGCGCGCCGCGGGCGCGGAGTTTGAATTCGAATCGCAGCCGCCGCTGACAGTCAAGGGCCGCGACGACGCGGTGCAGACGTATAAACCGATCGTCTAGTCGGGTCCGAGTCGCCCGGACGACCGCCGCGCAAAGCCGTCGCGGCGAAGCGTCAATCGACCAGCAAGAGAACTTTTCCGGTGTTTTTGCGTTCCTGAATAAAACGATGCGCGGCGCCGGCTTCGGCGAGCGGAAAGGTCTTTGAAATCTGCGGCTTAATCGCCCCCGCGTTGTACAAATCGACCAGCTCCAGTCCGATATCGCGCAGTCGCGGAATTTCGTCCCAGAGATGTCCCAGGTTTAATCCGAAGACGCCTTTGTTGTCATTTAAGAGCGGCAGCGGTTTGAATTTCGGCAGCGCCCAGAAGGTACGCAGCACTTTGAAGAGGCTCGCTTCGGAAATGGCGGACATGCCGAACATGACCAGGCGGCCCAGCGGCGCGAGCGATCGATAGCCTTTGGCGAACGATTCCCCGCCCACCGGATCCAGAATCAAATCCACGCCGCGGCCGGCTGTAATGCGCGCAATCTCCGCTTCGAAGTCCTGGCTGCGATAGTCGATGAGATGGTGCGCGCCCATTTCTTTTAAGAAGGCGTGTTTGCCGGACGAGGCCGTGCCGAAGATCTGCGCGCTTTTCGTTTTCGCCAGCTGGATCGCGGCGATCCCGACTCCGCCGCCGGCTGAATGAATCAAAAAGCTTTCGCCGGCTTTCAGATTGCCCTGAAAGAACATGCCCAGGCTCGCCGTGAAATAGTTCACGGGAATCGCGGCCGCCTCTTCGAAGGACATGTCCGCGGGCATCGGAAAAACCTGCAAGGCCGGCACGCAAACGTGCGAAGCGTAGCCGCCGAAGCGGGTGATGGCGAAAACCCGATCGCCGGTTCTAAATTCGTCACCCGGGGACGCATCGGCGGGAGCTCCCACGGCGTCGACGATTCCGGAGACTTCGTAGCCGACTACACAGGGCTTCGGCGGCGCGTCCGGATAGCGGCCCTGGCGCGCCATGATGTCGGCGAAGTTTACGCCGCTCGCTCTGACCGCGATGCGGATTTCGCCGGGGCCCGGCTGCGGGTCGGGAGCGTCCTGAGCCTGCAGTACGTCGTAACCGCCGTTCTTCGTAATAAACACCTGTTGCATGCGCGAAAGCATGGCGGGGGCCGTAGCCTTCACAAGCGAAAATTGCGCAGCGGCGGAAGCTCCGCGTTTAGAATCCGAACCAGTCGGGCTGGGTGTCGCTTCCGGGGTCGTCGCTCAGATTGCGGGCCGCGCCCGCGTCCGGATCCACGAGAAAGATTTCATCGTCCAGGTCCGGATTCAGTCCGTCGATGTCGGCGTTCGATCGCACCAGCAGGCGGCGATCGCAGGGCGCGGGGTCCGGCTGGGAACTCTGAAAAGCGGTCAGCTCGCTCTGATTTCCGCCGTCCAGGTCCATACTGTAGATACGGTCCGTCCCGGAGCGGTCCGAGCTGAACAAGATCTGCAGGCGCGTGGACGACCATTTCGCGCCCTTATCCGAGGCGGGATCGCCGGTCAGCTGGCGCAGCTCGCCGCCCGCCGCGTTCATCGCAAAGATTTCGTCGTTGCCTGTGCGGTCGGAGCTGAATAGAATCAAAGAATCGTCGAGCGCCCAGACCGGTGTATTGTCGTCGCCCGGATCGTTCGTGAGCCGCGTGGGATTTCCGCCGTCGGCCTCCATGACATAGATTTCCCGATTCCCATCCCGTTCGGAAGTGAACAGGATGCGCCCGGTCAATTGCGAAGGCGCGGGCGTGATGTCGAGCCCGGGACTGGCGGTCAGCCGCTGCACGTCGCCGCCGTTTGCGTCCATCGAATAGAGTTCCTGGTTTCCGTCCCGCTGGCTCATAAAAACGATGCGGGAGCCGCCTGCGGTCCATTCCGGCTGCGAGTCCGTGCCTGCCAGGTCGGTCAGCCGTGTGAAGGCCCCCGGCCTGCCGCCGTAGACCTCCTGGTCGCCGTCGCGGTCGCTGCGAAAGACCGCCTGGATTTCGCCGGTGCACACCGGCTGATACAAAAGCGCCGCCGCCGGGCTACAGGTGATATCGGTGCCCGCGCACACGGGATCGGACAGGCAGTTGCTCGCGCAGATCAGGGTGACGGTCAGGCCGAGTAGATGCAAGATCGCTGTGGGCCGGCCGGGCAGAGCGGTCGGTCCGGAATCCAATTTGAAATCGGGCTTGAAAAACATGCCCCAGAATAGGCCACTTCCCCCGGCCGGTCGTCTCAGTCGGCCGAGGGACCCCCGGGCTGCGAAAAAAACAGCCCGTCCCGGCGGCTCAAGCTGCTACGGCGAATCGCCGGTTGGGTCGGAAGAAATCGCGTGTTGGCTTCGCAGAATATTACGCTGGCGGTCGGCGTTCTGGCCGGGTTCGGCGCGTTGCTGTTCTGGTTTTCGGGTCGCCGCCGGCTTTCGTCGCGCTTCATGGGCAGTCTGCTCGCGCTGGTCGCGTTGATGTACGCTTTGCGTTACGCGATGCTCGCCCAGCTGAGCTGGGCCCCGCAGCTGGCTTTCGCGGCGGTGGGACTCGCCTGGTTTCACGGACCGCTGATAGAATTGTACGCGCGCTCCTCGTTTTTTGAATTCGACGGTCTGCGCTGGCGGCGAACGCTCGCGCCGGCGGCGATCGTCGGAACCCTCGCGCTGGTCCTGCATGGCTGCTTGTATGCCACGACCGATTGGGCCTCGCGAGTGGCAGCCATGCAGGATGCGGACGGTCCTTTTCGCGTCTATTTCGCCGGCATGATCCTGGCCGTGGCCGCGTTCTGTTCGTACAATCTCTGGCGCATCGTGTTCTGGGTGCGCATGTACCGGCGCCGCTACCCGCAGTACCGCGCGGGCTCCGCCTCCGGCGGCGTACGCGAGATGTACGCCTTTCTGGCTCTGTGCGCGGCCTGGCTGGCCACGCCGTTAATCACCGAATTGCTGGTCGGCCTGCTGGGGTTCTCGCGTCCCTGGTTTTTGCTGCCGGTTTCGGCTTTCGCTTTCGTACCGCTGCTCTTTCTTGCGCTGCGCCGGGCCATGGGCCCCGCCGAACGTTTGCCGGATTCGGCGATGGATGCCCCGGCGGATGCGGCGTCCGGCGCCGCGCGTTCGACGCTCCCGCCGCAGCGGCTGCAGTTCATGGTCGACGGGCTGCGCCAGGCGCTCGAACAGGAGCGGGTCTACCTGGACGAAGAGCTGTCGCTCATGGATCTGGCCCGGGAGCTCGGCGTATCGCGGCATCATCTATCCGAGGCCATCAGCGCGGGTTTCGGCACCAATTTTTACGGACTGATCAATCGCTATCGGGCGGCGGAAGCGGCGGAGCTGCTGCGGGATCCTGACCTGGGGGACGAAACGATTTTAAGTATCGCCTATCGAGCCGGCTTTCGCAGCAAGGCGGTATTCAATCGGGTCTTCAAGTCGGAAACTGGAGCTACGCCGGGGGAATTCCGCGCGGCCGCAAAAAAAATCCGCGGCCCGAAGACCGCGGGGGAGATAGATTAAGTAGTTCGCCGGCCTTTCGCGCGGGGCCCGAATCCACGGGGCGCCTGCGCGAAAGGCCATGGGGCAATTCTAACCCGGGCGTTCCGGACTGGCCACTCAATTGAGCCGATTTCAGGCGCGCTGACTTGTGGCGGACTGATGAGTACTTGAACTCGACAGCGCTACGATTGGAGCGCCGCGCGCTCAGCGCTGGCTGGATTGTCTCTGCTTCATCCAGCTCAGACTCTATCATCTGAAACCATGCGGGCAATATCCTGAATAGGATAGATTCGTCTATTCGGCCGCGTCGCGCCGGAAGCGTGAGGGCGTGGTACCGGTGGCGCGTTTGAATTCGGTATTGAAACTGGAAAGCGAAGCGAAACCCACCGAACGGGCTATGGCCGCGATCGGCCGTTTCGGATGGATGCGCAACAGCTTGCGGGCTTCGGCGATGCGATATTCGTTCAGGAAACGAAAGAAGTTTTTGTTATAATTCGCGTTGATTATTTCCGAGAGCTGGTAGGGCGTGATCGAAAGTATATGCGCGAGCCGCGCGAGACTCAAATCTTCATCGCAGAAAAGCTTCTCCTCGTTCATGAGGCGGCTCAGCTGCTCCAGGGTTTCTTCGGTATTGATTCGAATGACCTTGCTCTTTTTGTACCGGCCGGCCCCTTTGCGGATGTGCCGGCGATACGCCGCGATTCGTTGCTTTTCAGTCGCCTCTTCGCCGGCGGGGTGGAAAGTTTCCAGCAATCGGGTGCGCTTGAAAACCGAGAGCATGAAAAACGCGAATTCGGGTATCAGCCCCAGATAGAGTACGTGCTCGGTCCAAACATTCATGGGCAATGCGTCGCTCGTCGCCAGCAGATAGGCGACGATGCTGCCCTGCAAAAAAAGCAAACCGCTCAGAGAATAAAAGGCGGGATAAAAACCCCGCCGCACCGCGAGGGCCGCCGCGGCGATCAACAGAGCCCCTTCGACATAGAAGACCTGCTTGCCAAAGCTGTTTAAAAACAAAAAATCAGGTTCCGGAAGCAGCGCCATGCCCGCGATGGCGGCCATCACCGGCATCACCAGAATCAACGCCCGATCGACCCGCGGAGCGTGCACAGGCAATAGCAGCAACCATCTCCAGAAGGCGATCACCGCAATCGCCATCAGTGGCGACAGAATATACGTGAATCGATATTTCCAGACCGGGTCCGATGCGAACAACGCTTCGGTCAGATAATCGCGGAAGAGCGCGACGTTCAGTCCGTAGAAGAGCAGCACCAGCGCGTAGTACAGGGGCCCGACCGATCGCGTGGCCCGGGCCAGCAGAATATTCAGCACCAGCATCAGCGCAAGTACCCCCAGAAAGAGATAGAAGCTAAAGGCGTGCCGTTGATCCCGATGCAGAAAGTCCGGCAGGTCGTCGATATAAAAGCGAGCGACTTTCGTGCCGGTGCTTTCGATTCGCACGTATATATCGCGCTGCGACCCCGGCGGCAGCGTTAAGCGCACGACGGGAATGCGATGTCGGTAAATTCGATCGTCGATGGGGACGTCGATGCCGATGAGCGAGCGGGATACGCGCCGCGACTCGTCGAATACGAAAACCTCGGCCCGGTCCCCCCACGGGTATTCCCAGACCAGCAGACGGTCTTCCGAATCCGAGTGATTGGAAACCCGGGCGAAGAGCCAGCCGACGTCGGAGTTCGTACCCAGATTCAAATATTCGTCGTCGGTACTGCGCCAGCTTTGCGGCGGCAGTTTTACAATATCGGGCAGCGTGAGGTCCCCGTCCGTGTCGACGAAGTAGACGCCAGCGGTGGTCAGCGAGACTGAGCCGCGCTCGTTTGTAAGCGCCAGCGGGGCCGCCTGCAAGGCGCCGACTGCGCCGGGACCGACGCTCCAGTACAGCACGGCCGCTACGGAGAATATGATCGCGGGAATGCTACGCATCGATCCTTTGGATTGCGTCCTGCGCGGGAGTCGTCAATATGGCGGTCATGCGGAATCGCTCCACTGGTATTCGGCGCTGGTCGGTTGTAACGCGGGTCGGCCGCGCGCCGGCGACGATATCCGCCATCACGGGTGCGTGCGCGGGCGCCGTCTATTGTAAAGCCAGGTTCGCGTCGCGGAAAGCTTCGCTCTGTGCGGCGGCCTTTCTCGTGCTGATCGTGTCGTGCGAAATCGGCAATGTGGTTCGTCGAGAGGCGGCGCCGGATTTAGCTTTGCGGGCGCGGCAGGCGACGATTTATATATTGCCCGTAGTCGATCGCACCGGCACAATTCGGGAGAGCGCTTTTCAAGACGCCTTTCTGAAACGCCTGCGCGAATTCCGGCCGGCAATCCGCTTCGCGCGCGCGGCGAATCCAGCTTCGACTTTGCGGGATTATGCTCGATCTCTGGCGGCGGCGTTCGACGGATCCCCCGCGGCCTCGCGCTCCGGAGCGCTGGAAGCATTATCCCGAACGCCGGAGTTCTCCCCGGAAAATCGGCCGAGCGTTTTACGCGAACAATACTTCGCGGTGACGATTGTACGCGAAAATTCCATGCGCCGGGAAAGCCGGACGGAATTCGCGGGCTCAAATTCCGGAAGCGATCCGTCTAATGGGGACGGCGCTTTCACGGAAGACCCGTGGCGAGAGGTTGACACCAATATTGCGCGCGTCTTTCGGGCTGACTTTTTGGTATTCGCTCCGGAACAGGCGCCGCCGATCTTTTTTGCGCGTTACGAACGGGAATCCGAAGAGAGCGAAGATTCCGGGGACTATGATGAAGACGCGAGCGCGGGACAGATCTGCGTGGACGCCGTTGGCCAGTGCGTATTTGATTCCATACTGCAGATCGTAACGGCCGGGCGCGCGGATTCCCGATACGAGGACGATATCGACCGTTTTCAAAAAGCCGTCGCTCTGGAGCTGCCCGAAAACTAAAGCCAGGCCGCCGCCCGCGCTTTCGCGTTGAAAGGCCCGGCGTCTCGATAGCGCCATGCATCTATAAATAAAACAGGAGAGTTAAAATAAATGGAACTATCATTAGCAGGATTCATCTGGCTGGCCGCGGCGTTATGGGTGATCTACGACGTACTGACCAAACAAAAGCGTATGTCCCGGGAGAAGCAAGCGATCTGGGTGATTCTCGCGCTCCTCTTCAGCGTGATTACGGCCGTGGTATATCTGGTCCTGGTAAAAAAAGGCAAGTTCTGAGATTCGGCGCCGCAAATCGCGCCTTCCATCCGGGCGGGTCGCTTCGATTGGCGAAAGCTAACCGCGCACGCGTACGTTTTTTGGTTGTTCGCGTCTCCGGAGTCGCAATCAAGGACTGAATCAGATCAAACGGAAACCGGCGGTTGCATGCTTCAGAGAAAAGCAAAAAAAAATAAAGGCTCGGGCGAAGCGGCGAACGCGGCCCACGGCTGGCAGAATCCTTTGGACATTCGGGGCAAATCGATTTTGATTACGGGCGCCAGTCGAGGGATCGGCCGCGCCCTGGCCCTGGGCATGCGCGACGCCGGCGCGATCATTTACGGCACCGGAACGCAGCCTGAGTCGGTCGCCTGGATGGGCGACGAAAATCTGGTCGGCCGCGCGCTGGACGTGCGCGACGAAGCGGGAACCGACGCCTTTATCCGCGACATCGTAAAAAAACACGGCAAGCTCGATTGCCTGATCAACAACGCCGGTATTACCGACGGGCGGCTGGCGAGCTGGCACGACGCGGACAGCGTCGAGGACGTCATGTCCACGAATTACAAAGGTACGATGATCGGTTCCCAGGCGTACTTTCGCCATCACCGCAAACACGGCGGAATCATTATCAATGTGTCTTCGATTCTCGGTATCGTCGGCACGGAAATGTCTTCGGTCTATTGCAGCAGCAAAGGCGCGATCAATCAGCTGACCCGTTGTCTGGCGATGGAATGGGCCCCTTATAAGTTTCGCATTAACGCGCTCTGTCCGGGCCTGGTCGATACTGATTTTATCAAGCCGATCACCGAACATCCCGCGGTGTTGAAAGCGGCGATCGAACGCACGCCGATGAAACGCATCGCGCAGCCGGAAGAAATGGTGGGCGCGGCCATCTTTCTGGCGAGCAACGCGTCGAGCTTCATGACCGGGCAGACGCTCGTACTCGACGGCGGCACCACCGTGCATTGATTTGGCCGTGGGAGGATAGCCACGGATTTCACGGATTGCACTGATAAATTTCAGAACTGATTCGATCTGATCCGTGCAATCGGTGAAATCTGTGGCAAAAAATGCAGCCGGCGTTTGCTTGCTGAAAATCGGGCTGGCGGTTTTAGCCTGCGACAGTCGCGGATTTCGCCTTCATCACTTCGTTAAAGTCGATCTTCGCCGGCAGCTGCATGGTCGTACCGATCGCCGACAACAGGGCGCCGCCGACTCCCGAAGGGCAGACGTCCACGCCGGTCAAATAGAGTCCGGATAAAACCGGCGATCGAATGGCGCACCACGGCGACTCTTGCGTGCGAAAGCGTTCCGGCACGCAGGGCAGCCCGTAGACCGCGCCGGCGGGATGGCGCGAAAAATATTCGACGCTGAGCGGAGTCGATACTTCGAATCCCGCCAGCAATTCGCCGAAGCCCGGGTGTCGCGCTTCGACAAGGCCCAGCAGGTCACGGGCGATTTTTGCTTTCAACGCTTCGTATTCCTCGCCGCGTTTTTTCCAGGTGGTTCCGTCGCGCCAGCGTTCGAAAGCGCTGTCGTCGGCGATGACGATGATCTCGGCGGTATGGTTTTTCGCCTGCGGATTCTTTAGAGACGGAAACGACAGATACCCCCAGCCCAATTCGCCGCGGCCGTTCAGCCATTCGATTCCGTTCGCGAGCACCGCGTCCGGCTGGTGGGAAGAATACATCCAGCGGTTTTCGCCCTGAAAATCGAAACCGGCCGCGCGCGGGTCTTGCTTGAGAGCGCAATACACGGTTACTGCGCTTGCGGGTTTTTGTCGCGCGTAACGTTCTTCGAGCGCCGCTCGAAAGGGCACGTCCAGCGCCGGCGGAAGCAGGCGGCGATAGGTATTATAGACTCCGGCGGCGGAAATTACGACCGGCGCGTAAAATTCTTCGCCTGTACTTTCGCCCTTCGCGGAGCGCGCGCGCAGATTCGTCGCGCGCACGCCCACGGCCTGGCCGTCCGCGTACAGGATTTCATCCACGCGATGCGCGAGACGGATCTCGCCGCCCGCGGTTTCGATTAACGGCCGCACGGCCTGCGCGACCGCGGATGCGCCGCCGACCGGAAAGAATCCGCCGGCCAGATAGTGGCAGTCGACGGTGGCGTGCACGAGAAACGAACTCCGGGAAGGGGGCACGCCGTAGTCCGGCCAGCGCGCGGTCAGCACGGATTTCAGACGCGGGTCCGAAAAATTGCGATCCATATATTCGCCGGTTGTAATATCCGCTGAACGAAAATTATGAATGCGCAGCGAACCCCGGGCGCGATCGATGAATGCCGATCCGGTTTTCATGAAATGTTGGCCGAACCAGGAGTTGACCTTTTTGATGTCGCGGAAGTACTGATCGATGGAATGCTGTTCGTCGGGAAAGCGCTCGATCAGTGTTCGGCGATATTCGATTTCGTCGGAGGGGACGTCGATGGCGAAATCGGGGTATTCGAAACGTTCAAAACACTTCGAGGGCATGGGCGCCCACTCCACGCCGCCGTCGGTCACGCGGTCGAAAATTTTTCGCAGAATCGAGCCCGGCTGCATGTCGCCGATATAGTGTACGCCCACGTCCCAGTGATAGCGCCGGCCTTCGAACATGCGCGAAAATTCGTGGGTGAAGCCGCCCATAACGTAGTGCTGTTCCAGCACGAGCACCCGTTGATTCCGCAACTGCGCCAGCAGACTGGCCACGGCCATGCCGCTCATGCCCGACCCGATTACGATGGCGTCGTACCGCGCCGGCCCGGAAGCGGCGTGCGAAGGATCCGGGGCATCGTTCGGTGAAGCGTCGGCGGTCGAGCGCATGGGCCATTGAGCTTCGCCCGGGGCCGGCTGTCAGTTCGGAAATCGCTCGCTCCGGCGCCGCCGTTCCGGCGTGCACTCGTCGCCCTGCGCCGGGCGAAAAATGGGGGATCGCGCGGACGAATCGGTCGATATTCATAACGATGACCGCCGGAGCTCCGACCCCCGACCCCGAACTGGATCTGCTGATCGCCGAGCACGTCATGGGCTGGGTGCGCAATCGACACGGCCGCCTCTGGCCCGATCGCCAGTGCTTCGGCTATCGCAATTCCCGCGGTCACGGTTTTGTACCGGCCTATAGCACGGACGCGGGCGCGGCCATGCAGGTCATTGAGGAGCTCGCCCGCAAACCGCACAATACCCGCCTGGAGCGGCTGAGCAATCGCGACGGCGAATACAGCTGCACCCTGGTCAAACCCGGCCGGCGCAAATCCGAGCAATTGCTGTACACGGCGAGCGCCCCCTGGCCTGCCCTGGCGATCTGTATGGCGGCGATGAAACTCTTCGAAGAAATTCCCGGAGTCTGGCCGCGCGACGCGCAGCCGGAAACGCCTGCGCGATCACCGGCCCGCGCGAAAACGAAACCTCGCGGACAGGCGAAGGCCGGAGCGCGTAAGAAGGCCGCGAAAAAATCGCCTGCGAAGAAAAAACGTTCCGCTTCCTGACCCTGATGCGCTTCCGGATATCGTGACTGGCGTTCGGAATTCGTTGTCGGATTTTCTACCGTCGTTCAAAGTCGGACTGAAAACTCCTGAGCGATAACCCCCGATTGCGGGGGCTCGACGTTCCCGCTTGTGGGAGAAGCAGAGTGTAGTATGAAAAGCAAACTGGCATTCAAGATTTTTGCGGGAGCATTCGCGCTCGGATGTGTGTATCTGCTGGCCTGGCCGATCGGCGACGTTCAGCCGGTCGCATATGAGCCGCCCGGGACGCCCGCGCCCTATCCCGAGGACGATAAACTCGTGGGGGTCGAGATCATCGATCTGGCGGGCCGCATCGGACCGGAAGACGTCGTCGTCAATGCGCGCGGCGAAGCCTTCGCGGCGACGCTGAACGGCGAGATTATGCGCATCAGCGCGGATCGCAAAACGGTGGACGTATTCGCGAACACCGGCGGCCGTCCGCTGGGTCTGGTCTTCGACGCGACGGGGGACCTGATCGTCGCCGATCCGTTTCGGGGTTTGCTGCGGATTCGTTCGGCTGGTTCAGCGGGCGCGACCGAAGCGCCGCTCATCGAAACGCTGATTCCCGCGCGCGGAGCGCAAGACACAAGCGCCGGCCCGGCGAAACCGGAGGATCAGGGGCTTTGTTATATCAACAACGTGGACGTCGGTCCGGACGGCATGATCTATTTCACCGACTCGACGAATCGCTTTTGCGCGCGGGCTATGGGCGGCACGTTTCGCGCGAGTCTGTTTGATATCGTCGAACACCGCAAGACGGGCCGCCTGATGTCGTACAATCCCCGGACCGGCGAAATTCGCACGCTTCTCGACGGATTGCAATTCGCCAACGGCGTCGCTGTGAGCGCCGACGCTTCGCGCGTGCTGGTCGTCGAAACCGGCGACTGCCGGGTACTGAGCTACACTCTGATCGGCGAAGACGCGGGCACGGCCAGGCCGCTCGTGGTTGACATGCCGGGGTATCCCGACAATATTTCAAAGGGACTGGACGGTCGCTACTGGATCGGATTCACCAAACCCCGCAGCAAATTGCTGGATGCCATGGCCGCCAGACCCTGGCTGCGAAAGATCATGCTGCGTTTGCCGCAGAGCCTGTATCCGGTGCCGCCGCCCTTCGGCCACGTCATCGCGATCGATATCAACGGCGAGGTCGTACGCCGGATGCAGGACGCCCAACCGGAATATCCCGATACGACCGGCGTCACCGAGACGGCCGCCGGTATGTACATTCACAGCCTGCATGCGAAAGGCCTCGCCTGGCTGGACGCCGGGGATTGACCCACCGTCGGACTCGCGGTGATTCGCAATGGAGCGATCAATGAACGGAACGCAGAAAAGCAAGGCGCAACTATTCCGCGAACTTCACAGACGCGAAGGCTGCTTTTTAATGCCGAACGCGTGGGACATCGGCAGCGCGAAGCTGCTGGCGTCGGCCGGATTCGAAACCATCGGTACGACGAGCGCCGGGATCGCGTTTTCGCTCGGGCGTCCCGACAACGTCTTTTGTTCGCAGGAGGCGCGGCTCGATCGCGATACAATGCTGGAACATGTGCGGCGAATGGCCGGGGCGGTTTCGCTTCCCCTGAGCGCGGATCTCGAAGACGGCTACGGCGAAAGCCCCGAGGCGGTAGCGGAAACCGTACGTCGGGCCATCGCGGCGGGCGCGGTCGGCGGAAATATCGAAGACTACACCGGCGACCGGGACCGACCGCTGTATGATCGGCAACTGGCGGTGGAACGAATTCAGGCGGCTCGGGAGGCGGTCGATGCGAGCGGTATTCCTTTCGTACTGGTCGGCCGGACCGACGCCCTGAACGGAACTCTGGCCGACGGTTTCGCGCAGGCCGTGGAGCGGTCGAACGCCTATTATGAGGCGGGCGCGGATTGTCTTTTCGCTCCCGGCGCGGCCGATGCTACGTCGATTCGGCGACTGGTCGGCGAAGTGGAGGGACCGATGAACGTCGTAATGGGGCTCGCGGGAAACGATCTGTCAATGAGCGAGCTGCGGGCGCTCGGCGTCCGTCGGATCAGCATCGGGGGGAGTCTGGCTCGCGCGATGTACTATCGGATGCGGGAGGCGGCGCAAGAAATGCTGGAGCACGGGACCTTTGGTTTCGCGGAACACCAGATCGCCCAGAGCGAGCTGAATCAAATCTTCGAAGAATCGCAACCCGGCTGAAGCCCGGTGCATATTGGTGGTATCTGATTGAATTCGTGGCGGACTCGGGTTTTATGAATCAGCGCTTGCACGGGGGGAGTCGCTCCCTCCTGTCGGGAGAGATCGCTTTCGCCCGCGCCGTCTTCGGCGACAGCCTGGACTACGCCGCCGTTCGCCTGCGGCTGTGCGCGCTGATCGCGCCCTTCGCCGACGGCGTTACGATCCGCAATACGATATTCCTGAGTCGGCGCTGCTATCGCTCCGATTTCGCCGCGGCCGACGTCGCCGTCACCCTGCAGGCGCTGTTGGTCCACGAGCTGATGCACGTCTGGCAGTTCCAGAATTTGAAAGGCTATCACTGGTTGAAGGCCGGACTGGAACACATCCGCCATTTCGGACGGGTCTACGACTACGAACTGGGATCGACCGGACCGCCGGCTTTGCTGGATTATCGCTACGAACAGCAGGGGCGTTTACTGCAGGACTATTATATGTTGAAACGGCTCGGTCGAGATGTTAGCTTATACGAAGCGGCGATCGGCCGGAGCTTCACGCGCGAATCCCAATGAAATCGAATCTTCTGTTTTACGAAGCCGCGAGCCGCAAGCTTTCGGACTGCGGAGCGCCGCTGCAAATCGAGGTATCGAGCGCTGACTGCGGCTGGGAAGGCGTCGTCCTGGAAAAAGGCTGGTCTCCGCATTTTTATCCGACCGACGTCTTCACGCCGTATTTCTATTTCGCTCTCGCTCTCGAACAGGATTTGCGCTGGGAGGCGCGTCACGGCGAAGAGCTGCAGCCGCTCAAGACGACGCCGGGCGAGATCTGGATCAATCCTCCGGAAACGCCGTTCACGCACAAAATCGATCAGCCCTGCTTTTTTACGATTCTGGCGATCGAAGCGGAGACCTTTTTAGACGCGCATCCCGAAGCGTTGCCGCGGGATCGCCTGCAGTTCTTGAACAACTACAACGTCGAAGACCCGCTGCTCAAGAATTTTATCGAGATGTTTTTATTCGAGGCGCAGAGCGGCGCGAAAAACGGAGCGCGCTATTTGCGCAATCTATTGAGCGCGCTATGTGAATATTATATCAACAACTATTCGGATTATCGCGACCTTGCGAAGGCCGGCGGCGCCGGATCTTCGCGCGTGAAAAGCGAAGACGTGAATTCGATTGAGAACTTTATTCTGGAAAACGTCGACGAAGCTCTCAGCGTGGAGGACCTGGCCGCGGAGCTGAATATGAGCAAATTCTATTTTCTGCGCGAATTCAAAAAGGCCAGCGGATTCACACCGCACCAGTTTCTGGTGCGGGTGAAGATGAAACGCGCGGCGGAATTGCTTGCCGGGTCCGCTCTGCCGCTCTCGGAAGTGGCTCTGCGCCTGGGGTTCGGCGATCAGAGCCACTTCTCGCGGGTCTTTAAGTCACACTTCAACGCGTCGCCGGGAGCCTATCGGCGGCGCGCGTCGCTGTGAGCGCTTCTAGATTTGATCCTTTAGACCGAAACTGCGAACGATTTCCAGAGGATTAAACACCTCCACGTAGTCTGCAATCAGGCCCGCCCGGTTAAACCGAAAGAGGCCGATATACTCGTTCTTGTATTCCCCCGCGCCGCCTTTGAGTGTGATCCGGCCGCTGAAGCGAACCAGTACCCGATTTGGATCGTGCATGGGGACGATTTCTTTGATCGGAAAGCGCATCCCGTCGAAGCGCCCGGGCACCGGTTCCCAGAATTCGCGCAGCGCCTGCTTGCCGGCGACCTCCGCCGGCAACAGCCCGGAGGCGTAGAGATTGCGCTGGACGCCATCTTCGGCGAAAAGCTGCAGAAAGTCTTCGATTCGCTCTTCTTCTAAGAATCGAAGAAAGTTCTGCACGTTTTGCAGATTGCGTTCGCGAATTTCGTTCTGTTTCGTGCAGCCGCCAATCGACAGCAGCCCGAAACAGAGAATGACCGTCCAGAGCGCGGACATCAATTTCACGGCTTTCATAGATTCGCTCCGAACCATTCGCCGGCCAGGTCTACAGCCAGCTGCGTTTTTTCGGCGTCGTCGTAGAAATCGAATTGTTCGAAAGGCGACTGCGCTCCGCTCGAGATCCAGTGCAGCTTTTTGCGATCGCTCTTAATATTCTCGAAATAGCGCTTTGTATAGTCGGGCAGAACCGCGCCGTCGGAGTGAATCATCAGCACGGGAATATTCAGGCTCGCCGCCGTCGGCATCGGGTCGTAGGTCAGCCAGTCTTCCCAGCTCATGACCGCGAATTTGTCGGCGCTCCATTCCGGAATCGCGCCGCGCTCCGGATTCAGATAATAATCGAATGGCCCGTACATCGCCGCACTGGTATCGGTCTGACTGATTGCGGGAATATATTCGACTTCGCCGTTCTTCGCGTACTTCGCCTTCGCGGCCCGGGCCGCCGCGATGCGCGCCTGAACGCCCTCCGCTCCGCCGTAAAAGAGTTTTACCGCTTCGGCGTCGTGCAGCCAGCTTGCCGCCGTCACGACCGCGTGAATCGGGCTATTATTCTGAGCCGCCGCTTCGAGCAGGTAGCCGGCGCTCGCGCAGACCGCGAAGCCGCCCACTCGTTGACTGTCGACCGCTTCCAGGGCGGCCAGGTATTTCGCCGCGTTCTGAATATCTTCGACCTTCAACGCCGGCGATTCGTAGAAGCGAGGTTCGCCTTCGCTTTCGCCGTAGTTGCGAAAATCGAAAGTCAGCGCGATAACGCCTTTTTCTTTCGCCAGTTTGCGGGCGTAGAGTCCCGCCATCTGCTCTTTCACGGTGGTCCAGCTGCCGGTGACCAGCACCGCCGGATAGCTCAGCGTGGGCTCGTAATTCGCGGGGAAGTGCAGATTGCCGACCAGGGTCGCGCCTTCGCTTTTGAATTCAACTTTGCGAATTTCGCCGGGTGTGCCGGGTTTTTCGCCGCAGGCGCCGGTAAAGATCGCGAGCGCGGCCACGACCGTCAGGTACGCGCTCGCTGTAATTAAGCGCGGCACCTTTGATGTTCGAATGAAATTTTGTGCGTTCATGGTTCTGTTATGCCTCCTGGTATAGTGCATTGATGGTTCGTTTGCTGTTTTCGTCAGGACTCTGTCTGTATTTTCTGCTGGGCGATGGCCGGGAGTTGCAGGTTGCCGTCAGCGTATTTGAAATTCAGCCGCAGCGCGTGAATGCGCCAGGCGTCGCCGCTTTTGCTCAGGGCCGCTTCGTAACCGCCGACCACGGTCCAGACGCCGGAGTCGGAAATCGAATGGGTTGCGGTCCCGTAGAAGCGCACCCGGGCCTGATCGCCTTCGATTTCGGTCTGAAAATTTCCGAGCTGGTGGTGGGTGTGATCGAAGCCCGGTAAAAAACCCGACCAGGCTGTGACGATCTGGTCCGGGCTCAGGTCTGCAGGCTCAAGTCCGGTCATGGACTGGTAGTCCAGACGCACCTGGTCCGCGAAGGACTTGCGCACGCTTTGCCAGTCGCGCTCGTCTACGGCGACGAACATATCGATGACGGCCGATTGGACCGCGCCGCGTTCGTCGGCGGGCGGTGTGCAGGCGCCGATCAAAAGAAGCGCCACGCCCGCGAGCAGGGCGGTCGTGATTCTGGTTTTCATGGAATGCCTCCGTTTCCTCAGTTGTGGTCGCAGAGTAGCGCACGAAGCCGGGAGATTCTTGCAGGATAGTGGCAAAAAATTGTAGAATATTGCACCCGGGCGAAGACGGAGGGGCGACTGCAGGGGCATGTCGCAAGTATATTAGAGAGTTTTGCGTCGATTGATTATTATGCGAATTCGCATAGTGGGTTCTCACCTGGGTGCGTTCTGGGAACTTGCAAGCGGCGTTGCGAGTGATTATCATGGCTGTATTACGATTTGCTTTGACCGATGGCCGGTCGAAGCGAAGGCCGGAAATTATGACATCGCACAGCACGCCTGATCATCGCGCTTTCCTCGACGGCGGTCGGCCGCCGAGGATTCTCCCGCTCTATCTCGGCGGGACGGTCCTGGCCATCATCATCTGGATTCTGGTGATGCGGCTGACCGGCGCTCTGGATCGCGCGGAATTCTTCGCGATGGCCACCGATCCGCTTGCGAACGGTCTGGCGATCCTGATGGTGCTCTGCTTTTATGGGCCGATTCATATCGCGATGCGACGCATCGCGGCCGGGTTTGACGCGGCTGCTGATTCGTCCCGACTGTCGGATGGCTATCGGGCTTTCGTTTTTATCCCCTGGTATCTATTCGCCGTGAGCCTGTTGTTGCCGGTCCTCGGAGCGAATATTAACTTGCTGGCGATCGAGGTTTCCCCGTTCAATCGTCTGCTGGATACTCTGATCGCGATGGGCGTCTTTTTTCTGTGTACTTCAACCGCCTTTATGTTTCTTCTGCAGCGAATCGAAGAGTGGGCTTCAGCGCTGCCCTGGAGCGAGACCGCGGGCTGGTTTTCGGTCAGGGCGAAGATCGCCACCGTGCTTTCGCTGAATTTCGCGGGCGCCATTTTGCTTTTGATCACCAGCTTCATGGCGATGTTGTACCACTGGCCGCAATCTCAGGCTCGCGAAGATTTTTTCGCCGAAGCGCTCGGCGAGCTCACGGTTCTCGGAATCCTGATCCTGGCGTTGCCGATCATGAACAGCATCGTCTTGAATTTGCGAATCACCCGGCCGATCCAGGAGTTGAGCGAATCCATGCAATTTATGGCCAGCGGCGAAGGCGATCTGACGCTCAGTCTGGAAAGCCGCACGCGGGACGAGCTGGCCCGCGCGATTCATTCGTACAATCGTTTTATCGAAGTCGTGCGCGGGACTATCACCGAAGTCAAAGGATCTTCCGTAGAAACCCGCGGATCTTCGTCGGCGGTCAGTCGCGCCTCGGATTTTTTTCAAACCCGTATGCAGGAACAGGCCGCGCATCTCGAAGAAATCTCGGCCACGCTTGAAGAACTCTCCGCGTCTTCGGACAATATCGCGGAAGGCACCGATCGTCAGTTTCAGGAGTTCTCGACGCTCACCGGCCAGGCGCGCGGTCTGATCGAAACTCTGGGCGAAACCGAAACGAAGCTCAGCGCAGCGCACGAAGTCATCGGTCGTTCGTCGGAACGCGCGGTGCAGGGCGGCGCGGCCATCAAGGTGATGGACGATTCGATGAACGCGATCCATACCCAGTCCCGGGAAATGATCGAGATCGTAAATATTATCAACGATATCGCGGATCGTATCAATCTGCTGGCGCTGAACGCGGCCATCGAAGCGGCCCGGGCCGGCGAACAGGGTCGGGGCTTCGCGGTCGTCGCCGACGAGGTTTCGAAACTGGCCGATCAGACCGGCCAGAGCATTCAGCGGGTCAACGCGCGCATCGATACCATGAGCCAGGAAATCAAAAACGGTCTGGAGAACGTGAACCAGGGAACCGAAAATCTGCGTTTTGTAATCGCCGATATCGAGAAGATCCGCAGCACGATCGCCGGTTTTATGTCCGCCATGTCCGAACAGTCCACGGCCTATCGCAAGGTCGTCCAGGATATCGGCGGGATCGAAGAGCTGTCGCGCAGCATTCGGCAAACTTCGCAGGAACAGAAATTATCGCTCTCGGAGATTTCGCAGGCCATGTCCGAGTTGAATAACGGGGCTCAGGAATTCGTCGAGCAGTCGCAGCAGCTGGCCGAAACCGCGAGGTCCGCTGAAGAGACCGCCGAAACCCTGGCGACCAAAGCGGCGTTCTTCAGGACTTGAGCAGAGCGAACAACCAAAGCGTATATTCTTTGAGCGGAGCGAAAAACCAAAGCGAATATTCCTTGGGCGTAGCGAAAAATCAAAGCGTATATTCTTTGAGCGTAGCGAAATTCCAGGGACGCGACGCTGCGTGCGGGGATCGAAGATTATAATAACGACGGCAAGCTGGATCTGATCACGTATTCCGCCGGCCCCGCGATCGCGATTTTGTTCGGCAACTGAGTCGCGAAGCGATCTCAGCCCGCGTCCGGTTGCGCGATTTCCGCCTGGCTCTCCGCGCTCTGCATGCCCGGCAGCGCGTTGCGGCGAATGGCCAGGGTCTTGTTGATCTCTTTGCGGAAATCCGGAAATTTATCCAGCAGTTTATCGAATGTGTTTTTCCGGAGAATATACACGTCGCAATAATCGACGGCGCGAATATTCGCGGTGCGCGGCTGGCTGAGAATCAGCGCCATCTCGCCGAAGAAGCTGCCGTCGGTAAAGGTCGCCATGGGATGATTTTCGTCGTCCAGCAGTTCGGCGGTGCCGCGACTGATAAAGTACATCTGATCGCCGGTTTCGCCTTTGTGGATGATATAATCGCCGGGCATAAAGAGCGCCGGTCGCAAATGCGAAGCCAGTTCGCGTACGAAATCCTCGTGAGCGTTGCGAAAGAGCGGCACCATCTGAATAATGTCGCGATTTAGAAAGAGCGCGACCTCGGTTCGCAGGGTCGGCGGCAGATCGTTCAGAATCTGATTTTCGTCGTGGCCCAGGCTGCTCTGCCAGAGATGATTATAATAATCGCGGATCTTCTCCTGGAGTTCGTACGGCAGGCATTTGTCGGTAAAAAAGGCGTTCAGCTCTTCGATTTTGCTCACGTAGCGCGCTTTGGCTTCGTCGGTGTTTACCAGCAGAGTGGAGATATTACCAATGACATAACCGTAAACGGCGACGCCGAAGAGCATCACGACCATCGTATAGATCGTTTGCGGCAGGGTAATCGGCGTGATGTCGCCGTAGCCCACGGTCGTCAGAGTGGTGACCGCCCAGTATAAAGCGCTGATATATTCGCGGCCGTCGTGGGCTGGATCGTCCACGCCGCCCAGGAGGATCCAGCCGCAGGCCAGCCAGTGGGCGATCAGCGTGATCCAGAACGAGAAGAACACCAACCGGACCACGCTCTGATTCAGGACCCGGTTCGTGTGCCAGTCCTGAGAGATTTTGTTGAAGCGCATCAGCTTGAGCAAGCGCGACAATCGCAGCAAGCGCACGATACGGATCACACGATGAGTTTCCGAGAAAAGCCCCTGGGCGATCAGCTCGAACGGAATGGTCGCCAGCAGGTCGATGGTAAACCAGCCGCGTAAATATTTCTTCCGAACGATTTTGGGATCGTCACAGAGTTCCCCGCGATGGATCAGGGCGGTGTTGAAATTTACAATGATGTCCGCTGCGAACAGGGTAATCACGATGATGTCCATCGCGAATAGCCATGGCGTGACTTCGTAATGTAAAGCGAAGCGCAGCGGGATTTCGATCGCGGAATAGACCACCAGCAGGTGGATCGAATAATGAAAGATTCGAACGTAAGTATTATTCGGATCGAGCATTGGCCCCAGCATCGGCCGGCCGCCTGGCGCTTCAACCGGTTTTTCAGACGCTTGCGGCCAATGCCTGACGACCGTTCCAACCCGGGCTCTCGCCGCAATCGACGCCGGGGGGACCGGCCGGCGCTATTGGAATCCGAAGGCCGCGTTCGCCGCGGGCCGTTTTAATTCTGAGGCGCCAGATACGTAAAGGCCCGCGGTACATTGCATGCCACAATTTCGCCCTGGCTCTGTTCTTTAAAACCGCCGGCTTTGCGGATCGCTTCGACCACGTCTTCGGTTTGTTTTTCGGAAATAATCAGCACGGCGATTTCGCGGGCGGGCGAGACGTGTTTGCCTTCCTGTTCCCGGGGCACCACGCTCTTCATCTTGCTGATGGTCGCGCCGGGGGCGCCGACTTCCATGGCCGCTTTGACCAGATCGGTGGCGCGGCCTTCGTTACAGATCAGACTGAGATTGGTCATGCCGCCCAGAAAAGTCCGCTGGTTGGCGTTTGAATCGGCGCCGGCGCGCCGTCGCCATTCAATGCCGCCCTTTACGCCGTCCAGCGCGGAGATGATCTGCTCCATGCTGGCCGCGTGGCCGGACGAGCCGCGTGTGATCTGATTATTCAGGATGCCCTGCTTCACCGGATGCGTGTAGATAAAGCCGCGACCCGGCTGGTCTAATTTACCCGCGGCGATCATTAGTTCCATGACCTCTTCCGCGTCGTAACGACTGACGACCATATTTAATACTTCTTTTTCGGCTGGAATCGTAATGCGCAGAATTCCGAGTTTGTCCCGGACGCCTGTGCCGTCGCCGTAGGTAATCACCGGGACTCCCGCGCCGGATTCGAGCACGACCCGGGCGATCGCGTCGCCCTGACCGCGCTGGACGATACAGCCGATGGCCACCAGCTCCGAGTAGAGATTTTCGGGTTTCGCCAGAAAGGCCGACGGCACTTCGTTTAAGCCGCAGAGCTTGTGCGAGTCGATCAGGCTGACCTCTTCGCTGAAGACCGAACCCATTCCCGGCATATTCAGCCGGGCCACTTCGGCGATCAGGCTGAGCATTTGATCTTCGCGCGCCGACTCGACCAGGAAGCTGACGATGTCGACCGGATCGCTTTCCAGGTTGGAACCGCCGGCGCTGAGCAGAGCGCGAATACCGCGCGGCTCATGCAGGGCCGGAGCGCGGCCGGCGCTGACCTGCATGCTGCGTACGCCGTTGACGCTCAGCGCGTGGGTCAACTGCGAAAGCGTGCCCCGATTGATGACTGCTGTGATTCTGGATGCTTTACTCATAAGATTACGCCGCCACCTGCTGACCTGTTTGATTTTCGCCCGACGCGCTGGCCAGAGCGGCTTTCCGTTTGCGGGTGACGTTCATGCCGACTAACAATACCGAAAGAATCGGGCAGACCGAAGCCATCGAAAGAATGCCGAAGCCTTCGACCACGCCGATCTGGCCGCCGATGCCGAGCCCCATGGCCAGAACGAGGGGAACGGTAATCGGACCGGTGGTCACCCCCGCGCTGTCCCAGCCGATGTTTACGAATTCTTCGGTCGACGCCCAGCTGATAAACATTAGCAGCATATAGGGTGGCGCGAGCAAAAACACCAGTGGTATATTCCAGATGATCTTCGCGACCCCGAGCATGATGCCGACCCCCACGCCGATAGCCACCGCCTGCATGAGCAGGGATTTTTTGAATGTACCGACCGTGATCTCTTCGACCGTAAGTCCGAGTGCGTTCAGCGCCGGCTCGGCCAGAGTCGCGCCGTAACCCATGATGAAAGCGAAAAGCAATACGACCAGAATCCCGGTGAGTCCTTTGTCGCGTCCGAAGAGCGGCCCGATGGTCGGCGTATAGCTATACTGTTTCGTCGACGCGTCGTAGTTCGTGTCGTCGAAGGGGATTTCCTGGTATTTGTTGCCGTCTTTAATATAGAAGAAGTCTTCTTGTTGGCCTTCTTCGGTGATGGCGGTCTTAACCACTTCTTCGTCGAAATTACTGATCGTGCGCTCGCGTTCCGGCAGCGCGATCGAAGTGAACGAAGCGGGCAGTTTGCCGCCCACCTGGTTGCCCAGCTTGGTCAGACCCAGCTCAATCCCGATATTGAAGATACCCATACCGAGAATGGCGAAGAAAATGCCGAGCATGATCTCGTCGGGCCGCGGCAGGCGATCGCGGATGATGATGACCAGCACGAGGATCAAAAAGAGCGTCAGCGGCAGAATCGCCTGGACCGCCAGCTGGAAATTGCCGGTCAGCAATTCCTGCAGGCCTTTGGGTTTCGCGCTCGCGCCGGCGTATTTCGCGGCCGCCGCGGTGACGGCGTCGGCCGAGCCGAAAACCAGCAGGCGCTGCGCTTCGTTGCCCTGACGGGCGGCCCAGCGTTCGAGTCCGTCGGCTGCGCCCAGGATTTTTTCAGTGAGGCCCGCGTCGCCTTTCAGCTGAGTCAGGAAGGCGTCGATCCGCCCGGCGTCGCCGTCAAAAAGCGCTTCGATCGGTTCGGCGGGCTGTCCGGCCTTGCGTTCGATATTGAAATAAGAGTTCTTGAGCGCGTAGCCCTGCAGGTGTTCTTCGCTTTCGAAAAGAGTCACGACCTTATCGCGATTCTGAGCGTTCAGAAATTCAGCGGCGGCGGCCGGCGCGGGCACGCTGCCGAGAAAGAAGATGCCGAGACTCATCACCGTAATAATCGGAAAGAGCGATGCGAGGGTCACGACCCCGAAGCCGGCCGAATCCGAATCCCCCGAATCGACGACCCGGGAGATACCGATGCCAAGCGCGAGAACCAGAGGCACGGTAACGGGGCCGGTGGTAACGGCGCCGCAGTCCCAGGCGAGGCCGGTCAGGTGCAACATATTCGGATCGAAATAGCCCCAGATCGTAACTCCCGTAAGGCCCGAAATCAAAACGTAGATAAAGGGCTTCAGCGACCAATTATAGAGAAAACGCAGAACTCCGAAGAGCACCGCGATGCCGACCCCGACGCCCACGCCCAGAACCAGGGTGCCGGAGTGTTTGTTTAGAAGTAAGAATAATAGCGGGGCGTTCCAGGGGGTCACCGCGGAGCCGGCCTGTTTCAGAACGCCGATCGCCGGTTCGGCGTAGGTCGCGCCCATGCCCACCATGAAAGCGAAGATCAGAATCACGAAGACCGGCGATTTTTGCGGCAGCTTGACGCCGATCACTTCGCCCAGGGGCATCAGGCCCAGCAATAAGCCTTCCATAAAGAAGGTCAGGCCCACGACGACCAGCGAGAGCCCCACGGCGATGACGGAAGCATCGGCGATCGGAATCCCGAGAATGACGGTTTGAAAGACGATCAGATAGAGAATGATCAGCCAGACCGCTTTGACCTGGTCCATGAAGCGTTCCCGGACGTAGGGCCCGAGCAGGCCCAGCGCCTGTCCGAAACTGACCTTAATCTTGCCGCCTGCTTTTTTCTCAGCCATGAATGAATACTCCGGGATCCGTTATGTGTCAGGCGTCGGGCGCCGGTCGATAGGACGGGCGAAATTGACGATTGCTGACGAACCTTTCATAAAATCCGATCTATAAGTCAAGTGAGTCCCGTCCGAATGAGGGGGGCGCTCGACTTTTGCTCGTAATTATCGGCATCTGTGGGGGTAAAACCCAGGCGGATCATTCCAGGAAAATGGGGCCCGGCTCAACGATGCGGATCATGATCCGCGGCGACCGGAGGCCCGGGCAAGGGGCAGTGGCGGCGATGCCAGGCCGATGGAGGGGCGTAGATCGCGGGGCCGGTTCCGAAAGCTTCGGATTGCCGCTGACTGCGTACACTCGCGGCACAGGCGATATGCGGCTCGCCCGTCAAAACCGGCTCGACAGCGCTGCGGGACGGCTCATCGTTTCGTATGCACTATTTTCGGCCGCTCTTAATGTATGTGCCGGTCTTCGTCGCACTGCTGGTGAGTCCCGAATTTCGAGAGATCACGATTTGGAACGGTGCCGCGCAATTTGTCCTCTTTTTGTTTGTTGTACACATTCCCGCGTATCGTACCGGGCGTATGTCATACGTCGATATCGGCTGGCCCCTCGGACTCGCCGTAATCGGCGGAAGTGTGATATTGCTGGGAGACGGCGCGCCGTGGCGCAAATACGCGATCGGCGGTCTGTATCTATTCATGGGATTGAGGATGGGGGTTATGGCGCTGCTCTGGTGGTTCCGCGGCGAATTCAAAGTCGAGCTGCCCCGTTATAGATTCCAGCGCATTCGCTGGGGCCGCGAACGAAAGAAAAACGAAACGCTCGCCATGCAGGTGGATATTCTACTGCAGTCGCTGGCGAATATGAGCTTTCTTGCGCTGCCCGCGATGTTCATCGCGAAGCACGCGGCCGCGACCGTACATCCGCTCGAAATCGCCGGCGCGTTGCTGTGGCTGGTCGCATTTTTGATGGAAAGCGTTGCGGACCGTCAGAAGCAGGGCTTCGCCGGGCGGGCCCGGGCTGCGGGCGATCGCAAGGCGGTTTGCGACGTCGGTCTCTGGCAATACAGCCGGCACCCCAATTATTTTTTCGAGTGGATGGTATGGAACGCTTTAATCCTGGCCGCGATTCCCGCGTGGTTATACGCTTTCGTAAATCCGCTCGCCGGCGATCTGCCGGCCTTCGCGGTCTGGGCGGTACTCGGAGCGGCCCTGCTTTTCGTTTCCCGTCTCATGTATACGACCCTGGTGTATTTTACCGGAGCGGTGCCCTCTGAATACTACTCCGTAAAAAAACGCCCCGGATACAAAGCGTATCGCAAGACGACGAATATGTTCTTTCCGGGCCCGCGCCGGAAGAGCGCTCAGCATTAGACCGAAAGCGCCCGGTCGACCGGGTTGCCACGCAAAAATCTTTGCAGCGAGCGCGTTTGCAGGCGCCCCGGAGCGACTCGCAGCGCTGCATCGCGCATCCCCGCCAGCCACCGGCTGCGAGTTTGATTGATACGACCCAGCATCCGCGATTGTTCCGTAACCAGTTTCGTGCGAGGATACCTGATCCGCTGATAACGAGCGAAAGCCTCGGTGGGATTTGTAGCGCCGGCCAGGCACTCGGCCAGCGCGTACGCGCTTTCGATCGCCATGCCCGCGCCCTGGCCGATATTCGGGGTAGTCGGGTGGATCGCGTCTCCCAGCAGCACGCAGCATTCGCGATGCCACTGACTGGCGGGCGCGATGTCCGCCAGGGCCAGGCCGGTAACGGTCTGTTTCGGAGTCGCGGCGATCAACAGTTTCGCGTGCGCGTTCCAGTTTCCGAAGTGTTCCTGAAATTCGGCGTCGTCGGGCGACGTCCCGGACCGGGAGTCGTTCAATACGGCGTACCAGTATACGCTGTGCGCGTTGATCGGCACGACGCCGAAGCGCGAACCCGGCCCGAGAAATTCGCGTAACGAAGCGTCCGCCTGTAAATCTAAATACGCTGAGTTGTCCGCGACTCCGCGCCAGCAGCTCTGCCCGGTCTTGCGTATGCGCGGGGAACCGAAGAGGGCGGCGCGCACGCGCGAGTGAATTCCGTCCGCGCCGATCGCAATATCGCAAACTGCGTCATCGCCGGTCGCAAACGATAGCGTCGCGCCGTTGGAATCGAATCGCATTTCGACGAATTCGCGGCCTGTAATAATCTCGCCGCCCAGCCGCTCGAAGCGATCGGCGAGTATGGCATGCAACTCCGCACGATGAATCGCGCAGCTGGTTGCGTTGAGCGTCGCCCCGGCCCGCCGCACGTTGATACGGGTCAATTCGCGATCCTGCTGCGTGCGTAACTCGACGTATTCCAGCGGCCGACCGGCGGCGGTGATGCGTTCCGCGCAACCCAGCTCCTGGTAGACCCGCATCGCGTTAGCTCCCACGACGATCCCCGCGCCGACTTTCGTGAAATTGGCCGCGCGTTCGTAAACTTGCACCGGAAAACCCCGGCGGCGCAGGGCGATGCCCGCGCTCAGGCCGCCGACGCCCGCTCCGACGATCGCAATCTTCCATTTCCGCCGGTTCGATTTCATATTGACACAATAACATATGTTATGTTCTGCTGTCGATGTGAAAATCTATCGAAAACGCCGCGTTCCCTGGAGCCGGATGTGACTCGCAAAGCGCCGCAGCCCCCTAAACGAGGCCGCCGCCCGCAGGCGAGGCGCCCGGCCAGGCCGCTGGAGCCCGGAGACTGGTATGGCGCCGCCCGGCATATCCTGAAAACCAGGGGTTTCGCAAGTTTGACGATTCGAGACCTCTGCGCGCATCTCGGGGTTTCGACCGGTTCGTACTATCATCATTTCAGCGGACGGGAGGACTTTCTTGATAAATTCTTCGAAGATTTTTTCGACCAGCAGCGACGCGTCGTCGAAGCGGCGATGGCGGGCTTTGATCTGCGCTCGAACCTCGGGCCCGGGGCCCTGAATCGAAGCCTGAACGACGCACTCGATCATCGTTGCGAGGCCGCGCTGCGTTCCTGGTCGCTGTTCGATACCGGGGTGGCGAAACAGATTCAGCGTATGGACGAGAGTCGGGCTGCCTTTCTGGCGTCGTTGTACGCCGGTCGCCTCCCGTCGGACGCGACCCTTTCGGTGACGACCATGCATTTGTCCGCCCTGATTGGAGCGCAGTTCTTATTCGCGGATCAGCCGGAGCGCCTGAATGCTTTCGGCCAGTTCGTGAATTCTTTGCTGGCCGACCTTGTGCGGCAACCCGGCGCGAAAACTCTGCGCCGGGCCGTGGAGGCGGAGCGGGTTGCACGGCGTTGAGCTCTTGCCGGATGCGCGTTCGCCGGGTTTCGCGCGCATCGATCTGCGACGAAAAAATCGGCTTCCGGCGAAAATAATCCTGTGATTGGGAACGCCTTCGCGCGACTAAATCCATATGAAGACTGCTCCGATTCCCGCAACCGAAGACCAGCGCGTCGCCGCCCTGCGGCGCTACGAAATCCTGGATACCCAGGCGGAGGCGGCCTTCGACGAGCTGACCCAGCTCGCTTCGCGCATCCTGAATACGCCCATGAGTTTGATCAGTATCGTCGATTCGGCGCGCAATTGGATCAAGTCCGGGGTCGGCGTCGACGCGGGCAGCGAATCCATGCGCGATACGGCTTTTTGCGCGCACGCCGTCGCTCAGGACGAGATTATGGTCGTACCCAATATGATCGAGGACGACCGCTTCGTCGATCATCCCATGGTTACTGAAAACGGCGTGCGTTTTTACGCCGGGCAACAGCTGACCACCGAAGACGGCCACAACATCGGCACGCTGTGCGTGCTGGACAGCAAGCCCCGCGAATTCAGTGACGAACAACGCGAAACCCTGCGCATTCTGGGCCGCCAGGTCATGTCGCAACTGGAGCTGCGTAAAAGTTTGCGCGAGCTGGGCATGATGAATCGCAAAGCGCTCGCTCTCGAAGGCATTCTGAAACGTTATACTTCGCGCAGCATCTGGGAGCGGGCCGATGTTTCGGCGGAGAGCGGCGCGGTCGCTATCAAAGACGAAAAGGCCGCGCATACCTGTCTCTTTCTGGACATCGTCGGCTTCACTCGCTTCGCGGAAACGCATTCCGCCGAAGAGGTCATCGCCGTTTTGAATGAATATTTCGAACCCATCGTGCATATAATTCACGAGCACGGGGGCGACGTCGATAAATTCGTCGGCGATCAGGTCTTCGCCATCTTTGACGAAGCTCCGAACGCTGTGCGGGCCGCTCTGGCCATTCGCGCGCAGATCGACGAGCTGGGCGCCGCCCGAACCTCACAAGGGGCGCAGCATATGGAGTTTCGCATGGGCCTGAACGAAGGTCCGGTCGTGCGCGGGAACGTGGGCGGCGACTCCCGGCGCGATAATACTTTGATCGGCGACGTGGTGAATGTGGCGGCGCGATTGCAATCGGCCTGTGAACCGGGACTCGTGCTCGCGGCGCAGTCGGTGATTGACCGCATGGGAACCGATAGCGGCGCGCGAGTGGATCGCCGTTTAAAATATAAACTAAAAGGCAAAACGGAACCGGTCGTGGCGTGTTATCTTTCGCGGGCGGAGTGAGTCGTCCGATTTTCGATAGCTTTTGCTTGCCGGCCCGGCGAAGCGCGGGACGCTGTCCGTGCGTCGGCCCCGTGTAATGTGTACGTAATATAAGACAAACCCGGCGCCAGTCGAATATCATGCGTCGAACCCTCTTCAGCGTCATTATTCTATCTCTGTATTCGATCTTTGCCGTCCCGATCGCTTCCGAAATAATCGTTCTAAAAAGCGGTGAACTGATCGACGGTATCATTCGGTACGAAGACGATCGCGCCCTGGCCATCGAAGTCGACGGCGAATTGCGTTTGATTCAGCGCAGCGAGATCGATCAGATCCTGTACGAAAATCGCGGCCAGAACGCCGCTGACGCGGAGAACCGAAGCGGCGCGCCGGATGGACCCGGATCGGATACGAACCGCGGGCAAAGCCAGAGCGCTGTGCAAAACGATTTCGCTCCGTTTTCTCGCCCCGCTCTCGCTATCAGGAGCGGAGGGTGGTTCGGTCGCGAAAGCGGAGATTTTGAAGATCGTTTGCGCGCTGACGGCCTGGTCGCTTCCGGGGCACCGAATCTGAGCACCGATTGGAGCGATGAGAGCCCACTCGCGTCGCCCGTGGGGTTCAGTTTCTTTCTCCCAACGGGGGCGGGGGAGTGGGAGTTCAGTCTGGATGTATTCGGAACAAACGCCACGTACGGAAACAATCTCGTCGCGCTCGACGCTTCGACGGTCGGATTGCAGGAAATCGCATACACCCGCGGCCAGACAGAGGTGCTTGCCGCCTATCGCATCGCCCTATTCGGCGGCCGCCTCAACCTGGCGCCCGGAGCGGGAATCGCTTCTTTTTTTCAGACCACCCGACGGGAACTCAGAACTTTCTCCGCGGAGAGTTTTCTCAGAACGGAAGAATCGCGCAGCGCCCGGGCCGTCGGGCTTGCTCTGGCGATCGAAGCGGAGCTTCGCTTCACGAAACGGCTGAGCCTGATAGCGGACCATCTGTCCGTGCCCGGAAGCGTCGGATCGGCGACCGGGGAGTCCCTGACCTTCGGGAGCGTAATTGGCGACAGCACCCGGAATACCGCGCTGCTGGGCGAATCCGGCGGCCGATTGCGCTGGTCGGCCGACCGGACGTCGATCGGCATGCGCTATCGTTTCGCTCCCTGGCTCTGGATATCGGCGGGCTGGCGCCAGTCCGTTCAGCGGACGCGTTTTCCCGGTTATCGCGACATCACCGCGGGAATCGCGAACGGACAGGCTCCCGAGCTGTTCCTGGATCCGCTGGAGTTGCTGTCCGATGCTCTGATATACAGCGGGAACGGCGAGAACCGCAAGGGCCTGGTCTTTCTTGAAGCCAGCTTCTTCCTGAACCTCTAAAGAACTCCGAAGAGGCCGGCTCCGCCCCGCTGCCTTTATTTTTTCTGCTTTTTTTGTCGCTTCTGTAAGATTCCGACTCCGGGCCTCACCATAATCGGTAAACATCAACTGGACGGAATTTATGCAACAGAGACTACTCATCGCCGCGACGCTGGCGGCCTGCCTGAGTGCGGCGGGCCCGATCGCCGCGGAGATTTTCTTATTAAAAGACGGGCAGCTCATTGACGGAGTCATTCGTTACGAAGACGAAACGAACCTGGCCGTGGAAGTCGACGGCAAGCTGCGCCTGATTCGGCGCGACCAGATCGATCGCATTCTCTACGATGCGAAAACCGCCGCCGACGATGCGAAGGTCGCCGACGACGATGCGAACGCCGCTGACGACGATGGAGCGTCCGACTCAAGCGCCGCGTCCGCCGACGGCGTTTGGCCGCTTTTCGCGCCGGGCCTGCAACTGCGCGTCGGCGCCTGGCACGGTCCCCAGGACGCCGGGCTCGAAAGCCCGCTGGCTACCGATTTTCTATTAGGCGGATCGCCGTCCTTCAGCACCCGCTGGGATTCCGCGAATACGCTCGCAGTGCCGCTGGGGGTGGGCTATATCGCGCCGCTGGGAAAGAACGGCGGCGTCGAATTTGGTCTGGACGTCTTCGCCACATCCGCCCTGTACTCAAATAACGTTATTAATCCCGCGGGGCCGGGCTTTACCGATCAAGAAATTCGTTATTCACGGCTGCGGGGCGATCTTTTCGCCGGCTATCGCGGGCTCTTCGCGGACAATCGTCTGAGCGTCAGCCCGCGGCTTGGCATCGCATCTTTCGCTCAAAGCATCGAACGTAAATCGACGGCTTTTTCGCCCACGGCGATCGGTTTGAACAATGAAACGCGCGATGCGAATGCGATGGGTCCGGCTTTCGGCCTGGAGCTGGAGTACAGAGTGCTGGAAGAACTGGGTATCTTCGCGGATTACTGGCAGGCTCTTCCAACAGGCGGTTCTGCCGAAGGGAGCTTCGACTTAACCGCGGCGGGACTCGGCGGCAATTCCGGCTTTGGCCTGGCACTGGGACAGATCAACAGCGACTTCGAATGGTCCATGAATCGTTTTAGCTTCGGCGTTCGCTATTATCCAGCGGAGAACTGGCGACTGAGCGGCGGTTTTCGGCAGGAACGCAGTCAGCTGTCCTATCCTGGCTATTTCGAGCTGGGACTTGTCGGTTCCAGTGATGGTACTTCGGGCGTGATTTTAGATTTCTTTGAATTGCTCACCGACGATTTCGTGTATGGCCGCGAATCCGAGAGCGTCAAAGGCAATTTCTTTTTCGAGGTGACTTATTTGCTGGATCTCTGATGCGCCGCAGTTCCTGCTTGCCAGCCCCCGGGCTGATCGTACTCTGTGAATCGTGGAACGAGATTTACGCGAAGACGACGGACTGATATCGCCCTGGAGCGGCCGCTTCGCGAACGCAGAGCTGGAACGCCGCTATCTTGAGTTTCGCCACGGACAGGATCAGCAGGGGCTGCGCTGGGTGCTCGCTTCGATGGCGGGGCTTTCGGCGCTCTTCGCCTACGTCGACTGGACCTTTGTCAGTCGCGATGTCTTCGCCCAGCTCTTGCTTCTGCGAATCTGCGGACTGCTGCCTTCGCTCGCGCTCTTGATCGCGCTCTCGTCCGGGTGGGCCAGGTCGCCCGTGTGGACTCATCGCTGGACCTTCCTGGCGGGCCTGGCCTTCTTCGGCTCAATTCTACCGGTGTCCTTGTTTTTGCCGCCGGATCCGGTCGCGGTCGCGGTGGCCGGCGCTCTGATTCTTTCGGCCTATACGATCGTGCCTCTGGCGTTCGTCTATCGCCTGGTGCTGGGGCTTTCGTATTCAGTCGGCGTCGTGCTTTTGATTTTACCGCTGCTCGATCCGTCCGTATTCAACTCAAATCTGTTTTTATTGATCGCCGTCAACGTACTGGGCATCATCGCGGATCGCTCGACCGGCCGGGCGCGACGCAATGAATACCTGCTGCTCCAGCGTATTTTTCCGCAGTCGGTGATTCTGCGCATGCAGCGCGGCGAGCGGGTCGCGGACGAATTCCCCGCGGTCAGCATTCTCTTCGCGGATCTGGTCGGCTTCACCAAACTCTCGGCGCGCCTGACGGCGCGCGAAGTGGTCGGGCTGCTTGATCGCCTCTTCGAACGCTTCGACCGGCTGTGCGATGAGGCCGGCGTCGAAAAAATCAAAACCATCGGGGACAGCTATATGGCCGCCGCCGGCCTGCCTGCGCCGCGCGCGGATCATGCCGAAGCTTTGATTCGCCTGGCGCGCGGTATGCTCGCGGCCGTTCGCGAAATCGGCGGCGGCGAATTGCAGCTGCGCATCGGCGTGCATTCCGGCCCGGTCTTCGCCGGAGTGATCGGCTCGCGCCGGCAGCTCTACGATCTCTGGGGCGATACGGTGAACCTGGCCAGCCGCATGGAATCCCAGGGTGTGGTGGGCGATATTCAGATCAGCTCCGCCACCCGCGAATTGCTCGGCGGAAATTACGAAACCGAAACCCGCGGCCGGGTGGAAATCAAAGGCCGCGGTTTGATGGACGTGTATCTCGTGCGCGGCGAAAATTCGACGGCTTCGAATTGACCTTGCAGCCGTCGCGCGCGAAATCGACGGAATGAACGGCCCCCTTCGCGCGAAAAAATCAGCTTCGACTCCGCTCGACGACGCGGATATACTCAACGCCGACGCGCACGAACTGCTCGCGGCGTATCGCGAAAAGCGCTGTACGGCTTCGCGGGCCGTCGAGGTCTATATCGCGCACCAGCGGAAAATCAATCCGCCTTTGAATTACGTCGTCGAAGATCGCTATGACCAGGCGCGGGCCGCGGCGGCCACGGCGGATCGTCTCTGGAAAAAGGGAGGCGCCGCGGAGTATCCTCTGTGCGGCGTGCCGATTACCATGAAAGACGCTTTCGATGTCCAGGGTATGCGCACGGTGGCGGGCCTGGACGCGGATCGCCTGGAGATCCATGCGCCGGCCGCGGCGCGCGCGTTGCGTGCGGCCCGCGAAAGCGACGCCGAAGTCGTGCATCGCCTGCGACGTGCCGGCGCGATTATCTTAAACAAATCTTCGACGCCGACGTTCAGCTTTTGTCAGGAAACGGACAGCTACGGCTTCGGCCGCGCGAATAACCCCTGGAATCCCGCGTATACAACCGGCGGATCTTCGGGCGGCGAAGCGGGTCTGGTCGCGGTCGGCGGCGCGGCGGCGGGTTTTGGTTCCGATATCGGCGGTTCCATTCGCTTCCCGGCGCATTTCACCGGAGTCGTCGGATTTAAGACGGCGGCGCACAGCCTGCCCGGCGAAGGCCACACGCCGCCGGCGGCCACCGAAGCGCAGAGCGGCATGGGCGTCTTCGGTCCGATTACGAAATCGGTGCGCGATGCGGCTTTGCTGTATGCAATCGCCCGCGGCGAAAGCCCCGCGAAAAAATCCCCGGACCGGAATACTCGTAAAGACGCGGCGAAAGCGAATCTGCGACTCGTCGCCTTCGCCGATTTGCCGAAGACCCGCTGCACCGGCGATACTATCGCCGTCTTCGAGCGTACCCTCGACTGGTTTCGCGGGCAGGGCGTAGACGAGATTCGCACGCAGCCGCCGGCGGCGCTGGAATCGGCGGCGGAAATCTGGCAACTGTACATGAGCGAAGACCGCGGGCAGTCCATCGCCGCGCGGGCGTATCCGCATCGGGCGCAGGCGGACGGGCGGGTTTCGGCGCTCACCGTGGTCGGCGATTATTTGAAAGCGCGTCTGGGTCTCGGCGCATTGCAGCATCCCTATTTATCCTGGGGACTGATCGGGGCGATGCTCTTTCCGCCGTCGCAAAAGCAGCTCGAATGGATGCGCGCGAGCGTGGAGCGCGGCCGGCGCGAACTGGATGATTTGCTGGGCGGCGAGGGTGGTCAGGGCGATGGTCTGCTCTTGTGTCCGGTGTATCCTTCCCCCGCGAAACGCCACGGAAGAATCTATCGCGAAATCTTTCACATTTCGAAAAGTTTTCGGTGGGTGTTGCCGTACATGGCCCTGGGAACCGTCTACGGTCTGCCCTGTCTGTCTCTACCGCTCGGGCGATCGGATGAGGGACTGCCCATCGGCCTGCAGCTCGCGGCGTTGCCCGGCAAAGAACAGCTGCTGTTCGATGTCGCGGCGCGGCTGGAAGCCGACCTCGGCGGCTATAATCGCTGCGACGCCTGGGATTGATCGCGGGCCTCCTCCGGGATCACTTGCCAGTTTCACACGGGCTGTGAATCCTGTCGTCTCATGAGCGAGCATCCAGACCCATCGACTGCGACGAATGCCGACCTGCGCGCCTCCGACTTCGGCGCCGATTTTTTGTGGGGCGCGGCGACGGCGGCCTATCAAATCGAAGGCGCCCACGACGTCGATGGCAAAGGTCCGTCCATCTGGGACGAATTTTCACGGCGCGGCAAAATTAAAAACGGTCACACCGGCGACGTCGCCTGCGATCACTATCATCGCATGCCCGAGGACGTCGCCTTAATGGGCGATCTCGGCCTGGGCGCCTATCGCTTTTCGATCAGCTGGCCGCGGGTGCTGCCGGCCGGCACGATTCGCGGCGGCGTAAACGAGGCGGGTTTCGATTTCTATAAGCGCCTCTGCGATCAATTACAGGAGCGGGGGATCCGACCTTTCGCGACGCTCTTTCACTGGGATCTGCCCCTGGCTCTGGAGCGCGCGTACGGCGGCTGGCTGGACCGCCGAATCATCGACGATTTCGCGGAGTACTCGGCTCTATGCGTGCGAAAGCTGGGCGATCGGGTCAAAGACTGGATCGTACTGAACGAACCGTTCATTTTTATCTTATTGGGATACGGGGTCGGCTATTTTCCGCCCGGCCGCATCGGCCTGAAGAAATTCTTAAAAGCATCTCATCACGCATTAGTGGCCCAGGGCCGGGCGGCGCGAGCCATGCGGGAACTGCGCTCCGATCTGAATCTCGGGACCACGAACTCGACTCTGGCGGGCTATCCCGCCCGCGATACGGATGCCGATCGCCGCGCTCTGGCGCGTCACGACGCTTTTTTTAACCGGCTCTACGTCGATCCGGTCGTCGGGCGGGGTTATCCCACAGGCGAATTGCCGGTGCTGAAGCGCATGGAGCGGCGCTACGCACGGCCGGGGGATATGGAAACCATCGCCTTCGATTTCGATTTCCAGGGCATCAATCATTATTCGCGCAAGGTCGTGCGTTCCGCTCGCTATATTCCCTGGCTGAAATTCCGGGAGCTGCCGACGGATGCCGGCGCACCGCGGACGGCCATGGGCTGGGAAGTCTTTCCAGCGGGCCTGCATCAAATTCTCGAAAAATTCAGCGCTTACCCGGAGATTCCCGCGCTCTATATCACCGAAAACGGTTCGGCCTGGGACGATCGGGTCACGCTGACAGACGGCGAACGGCGCGTGCACGATCCGGAGCGCACGCAGTACTTACAGGATTATCTCGCGCAGTGTTTGCGGAGCGTACGCGAAGGCGGCAAACTGCGGGGCTATCTGGCCTGGAGCTTGCTGGATAATCTGGAATGGCGCGAAGGCTACGATCGCCGCTTCGGGCTGGTGCATGTGGATTTCGAGGACGGCCTCCAGCGCACGGTCAAAGACAGCGGCCGCTGGTATCGCGAATTTTTGAAGCGCTGAGTCGCTGAAATCATACGGCGGACGCCCGGGCGCCCGCCGTTTCGCGCGAGATTATTTGTGCGAAGCGTCCACGGTCGCGCCTTCCGGTTTCTGAAAGAGCGCCTGGTCCGGCTTCGACTTCGAGAATTCGACGTTCTCAATGCCGACGCTCGCCAGCCGCTCGCCGACGATCGTTTCGGGATCGTAGGCGTGGAAATTGAATTTCGCGGGTACGACGAGACCCCCGACGCTCTGCCACTCGAAGGCCACCACGTGACGCTCAAGCTCCGCGGGCGCCTTGCCGCCGGCCAGCGCCTTAAACGAAACGATATAATGCGCGAACTCCAGGCCGCCGTGGATTTCGAGAGTTTGCTGTAGAGCCTGCGGGCCGCGGGGGCCACCGCAGGCGCTCGTAACGACAATCGCCAGAGCGGCCAGTGCCGTTGCGGCGATGGCGCCGGCGGCTGTAGCCGCTCGCGAGAAGATCGATTTCATAAGTATCTCCTGCTGTTACGATTCGCTTCGCGCGAATTGGTCACAGGAAATCGAAGAAATTCTGTATCGGAATCAATCGATCGATTGCGAATTATTTTTGCGGAGGTTTCGCAATCTGACCCAGGGCTTTGATCGCCGCATCGAAACCGGTACGCCATTTTTCGAAGAAGGCTTTGCCCTGTTCTCCGCTGCGATCTTCGTCGCCGGCTTCGGGGTTTACGGCTTCGCTGAATTCCTGGTAGGCGCGTTCGATTTGAATGATACGCGATTCGATATCGTCGAGCACGCCGCCCCCCGCGCTTTCATTCGCGAAATTGCCGAATTCGTATTCGACGATCTCGTCGCGTACATTGCCTTTCAGGAGCAGATGCAGTTCGACCTGCATATATTTCTGGACCAGATTGAAGCGTCCCTCTTTCTCCAGTCGGCGAATGCTCACGCTCAGCGTCGTGTTTTTGAGCACTCGCAGCGGGCGAAATTTCGAAGCACGCTGGACCAGATCGTGATCTTCGGCCAACTTCAGGCTTTCGTCAAAGCCGCGAACGCGGCGAAAGAGTCGCGCCGAAATGAAAATACAAAAGCCCGCCGCCCGGGGGTTGATGTCCTGGTTCATCTTCACCGAAAGATTGGCGAATCGAAACATGATCTCGTCGAGCTTGAAGGCCGATTTGGGTTTAAATTCACAGGTCGCCAGATCCAGCATGCGTTCGTCCATTTCGGAGACGGCCTCTTCGAGGAAGTCTCGGGGCAGGTCGACGTCCGCGTCGAAGAAAAACAGTAGCTCGCCGCGCGCCGCTTCGGCTCCGCGATTGCGACCGGGGCCGGGCATACCGCCGGGAACGACCCGGGCGCCCGCGGCTTCGGCGATTTCCCGGGTGCGGTCTTTCGAGCCGGCGTCCGCCACGATGATCTCGTAATTCGTAAAACTCTGGGCTTTAATCGATTCGAGCAGGACAGGTAGATCCTCCTCTTCGTTGAGTGTGGGCACGATAATGCTTACGGCGGGCTGTGGGGCGGAAAGGTTGCTGGCGTTCATAGGATTAACGACGAATAGCAACCAGGGCCGGCGACGCGGCCAGCAGAATTTTCGGGTCGCCGATTGCGAGGAAAGGCGCTTGCTGAATTCGCCGGCCGCCCCGGATGCTGGCCATATACGATCGGAGGCAGTATGACCGTCGCGCAGTACATCAAACAGCTCGAACATCCGCAAAAAGAACAGATTGTGCGGCTCGACAAAATGATCCGCACGATTCGCCCGAAGATCAAGCCGCGCCTCTGGAACTCGCAACACGTGGGCTACGGGACTTACGATTATACCTACAAGACCGGTCGCACCGGCTCCTGGATGCTCGTGGGCTGGTCGGCCCGCAAAGGTTATATCTCCCTGGCGGCCATGGCGACCCGCGACGACGCCTATCTGACTGACGAATACCGTGATCGCCTGGGCAAAGTCCAGATCGGAAAATCGTGCATTAATATTAAAGATCTGGATAAAGTGAATCAGGCCGAGTTGAAAAAATTTCTGCGCGAAGCGTTTTCCGTGATGATCGCCAACTGCAAACAGAATGGCTGGCCGGTGCGCATGAGTTAAACCGCGCGGGTCGATGATACTCAGCCCGCCCTTCGGCCGCACCCCGTTATTCCGGGGGACGCATGTCATTTAGATCCAGGCGCCAGGCGAGAGACGGTGCGGGGCCCCCGGGCCGCTGTTTATTCGGTCCGGGGAAGATATATTTTTCGACGAAGCCCGCGCGCGCAAGCCACAGGTTGTCCGAAGAATCCCAGGTCGCCCACTCGGTGTCGTCGCCGAGAACGGCCTGCAGCCTTTCGTCCGGCGAATCGAAGCGAAAAGTATAGCCGTGTTCGAGATAACCCGCGTAGCGCATTCGCAGTGACGGCCGTCGCTTATGCGGCTGATTCAGCCAGCCGTCGTCGCCGACGCAGGCGACCTGGTATTGCGGGATGTCTCTAAGTCGTTGGTCTTCGCCCCAGTTGTCGCCGGCTCGCCGCCAGCCGTCGCGCTCCAGTCGCTGGTATAATACATTCAGGTCTTCCCCGCCGAAGCGCGCGGGCAGCGGTTCCGTGCGAAAGAGGTCCTGATTGCCGGAGTCGATTTGCCAGTAGTTTAGCGCCAGGGTCTTTTTGTCCGTGAATACGCCGCCGCCGTACCAGGTGCCGTCGCGGTTCGAACCCTCCGCGAAGGTTTTGAGCCAGGGGACCGCGCATACGCCGTTCCACGTTCGGCCGTCCGCGCCCATCGCGAGATAGACGAGCCATTGGCCGTCGAACGACAGGTCGCAGCGTTTGGGATACAGCTTACCGTGAAACCAGGAGCCCGCTTCGACTGCGTGCGTGCGCGTGTCGACCGCCAGCACGTGAAAGAGCTTCGAAGGTCCGCGCCGCAATATCACCAGTGATTGCGCCTGATGCGCCGGCAGCAAATGCAATCGAGGCGGAAAATCCTGGCGTGACATACTAAAATTCGGAGAGCATCAATTAACGACGGAGGGCTCAGCGTCGCCGGAACTGGACTCAGGCCGAATCGGATCCGGGGGAATCGCCTGCGGCTCGGGCCCGGCGCAACCCCGTTGTATAATAGACCAGCCACGCGACCGCGGGCACTCCCACACCGATGGCCAGCACCGGCCAGGGATTCTGCAGCGTGCTTTCGGAACCGGCCCAGGCCACGAGAAACGCGTACGGTACGCTGCCCAGGCCGAAGTACAGATAATAGAGCGCGGCGCGAATGCCCGAGACGCCGGCCAGCACCGAAAGCACTTCCGGAAACATGGGCAGCGCCCGCGATAATATCAAAGCCAGGCCGCCGCTGCGATGAAACCACTCCGCGAGCCGCTCGGCTTCGTCGTTCGCGATCATGCGACGAAAGAGCTGCATGCCGCCGTACCGACTGCCGAAAAAGCAGATGGAGCCCGCGGCCATCAGCCCCACCGAAGCGATCAGTCCGCCGTAGAGCGGTCCGAGAAAAAAGCCGGACAGGGCCACCGTGGTCAGAGTCGGTACGGTCAATACACTGTCTATGGACAAAACCAGAATCACCGCTCCGGCCAGCCAGATGCTCGCTTCGCGGGAATTCTGAATGGCGGTCAGCCATGCCTCTAAGTTCTGCGGGGTGATCCAGCCGAAGTACATATTCAGACCGAAGAGGGAAGTGAAGACCGCGAAGAGGCCGCCGGTCAAAATGATAATGCCTCGCATATAATGCAGAATAAGCCCGAACTGCGGAAAAAGCCACGTATTTCGGAGTCGCCAGGAAAGCGGCCCCGGAAAACGATGACCGTGCGCCGGATATGTGCGGCGTTCTCAAGCAAATCTCGACCGATATCTTAACTGCCCCCGTTTCTTCATCTCCAGAATTCCCGCGGCGTCCGCCCTGTTCAGCAGTCAGCACTGCGAGATCTCTCGAAAACCCGGTCCGGTCCTGACACAGAACCGCAGGAACGCAGTTACCAGGAATTTTATTATATGAGCCAGTCCACTACCTCCTCTCCGGCGACTGAAACCGACAAAGCCGGCGGCTTCGCGGAACTCCAACTGAGCGATTCGCTCCTGCGGGCCATCCGCGATCAGGGGTACGATACGCCGACCCCCATTCAGACGAAAGCGATTCCGCCCGTGCTCGCCGGCCGCGACCTGCTGGCGGCGGCGCAAACCGGGAGCGGCAAGACCGCGGGCTTCGCTCTGCCGCTCCTGCAGCGTCTGACCGAACTCTATTCCGGCAAACCGCGCCCCGGCCGCATTCGCGCGTTGATCTTAACGCCCACCCGGGAACTCGCAGCTCAGGTCGAAGAAAGCATTCAGCAGTGCGGGAAATACCTGCCACTGACGTCGGCGGTCGTATTCGGCGGTGTCGGCATTCAGCCGCAGATCACCCGACTCAAGCGCGGCGTCGATGTACTCGTGGCCACGCCTGGCCGCTTACTGGATTTGCACGGTCAGGGCGTCGTCGACTTCGGGGATCTCGGGGTGCTCGTGCTCGATGAAGCAGATCGTATGCTCGACATGGGCTTCATTCACGATATTCGCCGCATCGTAAAGCTGCTCCCGGAAAAACGACAGAACCTGATGTTCTCGGCGACCTTCGCGCCGGAGATTCGCGAACTGGCGGCGAAATATCTCAACAATCCCGCCAGCGTGGACGTGAGTCCGAAATTCACCGCCGCGGAGACCGTCGAACAGCAGGTCGTGCGCGTCGACCAGGCCCGCAAAGGCGAGCTGCTTTCGCAGCTGATCGACGACGGCGACTGGCGGCAGGTATTGATCTTTACGCGCACGAAACACGGCGCGAATCGTCTGGCGCGTAAGCTGGAAGGCGACGGGATTCGTTCCGCCGCGATCCACGGGAACAAAAGCCAGAGCGCTCGCACGAAGGCCCTCGCGGATTTCAAACGGGGCGGCGTGCGGGCCCTGGTCGCCACTGATATCGCGGCGCGGGGTCTGGACATTGAACAGCTGCCCCGGGTCGTGAACTTCGAGCTGCCGAACGTGCCGGAAGACTACGTGCATCGCATCGGTCGCACGGGCCGCGCCGGAGCTTCCGGGAAAGCCGTATCGCTGGTTTCCGCCGACGAGGTGCCGTTGCTGCGCGCCATCGAACGGGTGCTGCGTCGCGATCTGGAACATGAAATTATGCCGGGTTTCGAACCAACTCCGGGCGAAGGTACGGGCAAAACCCCCGGCGCCGGCAATCGTGGCGGCAAACAGAATCGCAATTTTTCCGGCGGCGCTTCCGGCAATCGCGGGAATCGAGGGCAGCGAAGCGGTTCGGGCGGCAACCGTTCATCCTCCGGAGGCAAGCGCCCGGCAGGAGCTTCTGCCAGAAACGCTACTGGCGGTTCGCGAGGATCGCGCGGCGGTTCTGCTTATCGTAGCGGCTCGCGCGGGCGCTGAAACGAGTTTCAGTCCGAAACGCGCAGGGGCATTTCGCCCACCGGTCTGAGCGTAACCGCCGGAAAAAAGCGCAGCGGCCGATCGTTCGAAGCCGATCGCGCGAAACGTTTCGAACGCACGAGCGTGCCGAGAATCAAGACCGCTTCCATCATGGCGAAGTGATTGCCGACGCAGATGCGCGGTCCGCCGCCGAAGGGCAGATATACATATCGCGGCAGTCGTTCGTACAGACCCGCCGGCTCCGACGAATTCCCCGGCGCCTGAGCGTCTTCGGGGAGCCAGCGCTCCGGCCGGAAGGCTTCGGCGTCCGGAAAAAATTCCGTATTGCGATGCAGTGTATAAGGCGCGATCAACAGCTGCTCGCCGCGTTTGATGCGATACGGTCCGACGCGGCAGTCGCGCACGGCTTCGCGCCCGATAATCCAGGCGGGCGGATAGATCCGCATGCTTTCGCGAATCACGGCGGTACAATAGGGCAACTGGCTCATGGCGTCGGCTGCGGTCAGCGCGCGGCCCGGCGCGAGCGCTTCGATTTCGGCGCGCAGGCGATCCTGAATGTCCGGCCGGTCCGCGAGTAAGTACAGCGAGTAGGCGAGGGTCAGGGCGGTGGTTTCGTGTCCGGCGGTGAACAGCGTCACCAGTTCGTCGCGCATCTGCCGGGGGTGATCCATCGGTTCGGGGCCGCTCTGTTTTTGGTCCGCGCCGCCCTCCTGCTGTTCGCGTTCCGCAAGTAGAAGGCGGGTCAAGAGATCGTCGCCGCTCAGATCGCCGGCGCGTTTTTCGCGCACGACCCGGTCGATAATGCGATCGATGGCGTCGCTGACCTGCCGGATGCGGCGGGTGACCGGCTGTGGAAACCAGCGGGGCAGAAGCCGGCGCCAGGTCCGGACCAGCAGCACGTAGTCCGCCATGAGCTGTTCGAGCAGCGCGCCGACTTCGCCGTCGTTCTGTTCGTCGGCGTTCATTTGCGCGCCGAAAAGAGTTTCGACTACGATATCCAGAGTCAGCTGCATGAGATCGTGGTGCACGTCGCTTTCAGAATCGGCCGGCAGTTCGCGCACGTAGGCTTCCGTGCGGCGAACCATGCACTCCGCATACGATGCGATTTGCTTCGGCGAAAGCGACGGCGCGATCATGCGCCGCTGTCGTTTCCACAATTCGCCTTCGCTGGTTAAAAGACCCTGGCCAAGCAGTATCTCCAGGTCGCGGGTGAAACGATCTTTTACGAAGGCGTCGTCGCGGTTTAAGAGCACTTCGCCGATGAGTTCATGATCGTGCAGCATGACCAGGCTGAGATCGATGCCCCGCAGGCGCTGCAGCCGCTCGCCGCGATTGGCGAGCGCTTTGAGCGCGGACAGTGGATCGGCCGCGAAGTCTTTGATCGAACGCAGTCCCGCTCGCAGACTCAAGCGCGGCACTTCGCGCGGATCCGACGTATCGCCGGCCTGATTCGAGGCGTTTGAATCGCGTTCGGCGGTCGCCGGGGGAGCACTCATCGTGCGGCGCTCCCGGCGGCTTTTCTGGAGTTGTCCGTTGATTCTTTTACGGCGCCCGCGGATGCGCCGCAAGCCCGCATGCCGGCCCACAGCCAGTCGAAGCTCTCGCCCAGTTCGCTTTTCAAATCGCCCTGCAGGATCCAGGGCAGGTCCCCGTCGAAGGCGCGCACGACGGCTTCCGGCGGATGATGGTGTTTCCAGAAATAGAGGGCGAGAAAATAAAAACGCAGAAAGAATTTCCGGCAGAGGGCGATATCGATCTGCTCTTCGTGATCGGCGATCGCCAGCGCGATTTTTTCGAATTGCCGGCCGCTTTCCACTTTGAATTCCCGAATAAAACCGTCCGAGACGTTCGCTTCGAGGATGCCCGGCGCGAGCAGGCCCAGCTGCATGAATACCGGATTCGTGCTGCACGCGTCGATCAGCTCGGCTTTGACGTGCTCGCGGTCGTACGGCTTCCGGCTCACCGCCCCGAGAATGCGCTGGAAGACGCGTTCGCCGATTTGCAGCAGCAGGCTCAGAAAAATCTCTTCGCGGGTATTAAAATAGAAATAGATCACGCCTTTGGTGACGCCGGCTTCGCGCGCGATGTCGTTCGCCGACGGCAGCGGATGCAGAGATCGTTCGAGCAGCCGTTCCAGCGCCTCAACGATGGACTGCTTGCGGTGTTCTTTTTCTTCGGGATTGCGGGCTCGCTGCTTTTCCAGCATGACGATTCGATGAGAGCCCTCAGGCCGGCAGGGAGTCAATCCTTTCCCGGCGCTCCCGGGAGCCGGGCTCAGCGAAAATCGAAGCTTTTTTTGAATACGACCTGACCGGTCTGGCTGTACATCGTTTCCGTCAGTCCCGTCGCGGTCAAATCCAGAGTGGCGAAGCCGTTCAGCACGCGATTGGCCTGGGCCGGCGTCGTATTGGGAAAGGCGGCCGACAGCGGCTCGTGGGCGACCCAGTCCGCCACGGGTTTCAGTTTGCCGTTCTTTTCGAAAAGGCCGTGGGCTTTGCCGTAGGGAATGGCGGCGTGGCCCAGGCAGCGCGCGACGCAGCCCTGCTGGCCCGGATACGATTGTTCCGAATAGGCGACGCCGGTATGCGTGTGTCCAAAGTACCAGAACTCCGGAGACCGGCCGAGCGCGCCGGTTACATCGTTCCAGAGGCCCGTGGCCTGGTCTCCATCGAAATTCACGCAGACGTGGTGCGTAAATAAAATCAGCGGTCGCGCGTCGTTCGCATAGCCGGCGATGAACTCCAATTGCGCCGCCTCCCGGATCGCGCCTTCCATGTACAGAATGTTTTTCGTGTTTTTGTAGGTCGCGTCGTACGCCGAGTCGAGTCCCAGCAGAACCCAGTCGTCCGATTCTACGGCGAAATAGCCGATGCCCTGCTGACCGGGGAAGTTTCCGGAATCCAGGGCTTCATAATAGCCGTTCATACCGCCGTACATTTCATGGTTCGAGTTCAGCGTGAGATTGTTCTGGAGTTTCGATTGCGCGATGAGCTTGATGAAGTTGTTTTGCTCTTCGCCCGCGGGAAAGCGATGCTTATCCGTGCCGGCGTAATAGACATCGCCCAGGTGAATATTATAGACACTGTTCCGTTTTTCGAGTTCCGCGAGGACCATCTGCGCGGGAGAGTCCAGATTTCCGTCCGGGAAATAACCGGTACCCCAATCGCCGTAAACGCCCACTCGTAAATCGGAGGACGCCGCTTTCATTTTCACATTGCCCGTGCGAAATTTCGCGATTGCGTTTTTGTCGATCAGATTAAAGACGTAGTTGATCGGCGCATAAGCCCAGCCCAGGTCGAGCTGTTCGTACTTGCTGAATCCGACGATTGTGCCGTCAGAGAGCACGATCCCCGCGGCGATCAGATCCCGAAACGAATCGAGGTGTTTCTGGGTAAGCTTTGGTGCAGGCAGTCCTAAGAGCCGCGCGAGTTCGGGGTGGGCCGCTTCGATTACGGCGAGCGCGACGCCGAATTCCAGCGCCGCGCCGCTCGCTTCGGTATCTTCGGCGGAAAGCTGTGCGCCGCCTTCGCCGGTGCTTTGCGCCTTTTGGGCCGCTTCCAGCCGGGTTATTAGCGCCGTTTCGCTGGCCTGCAATTGTCGGATCAGCGCCGCCAGTTCGCCTTCGTCGGCTTTGAGCGCGCTCAGTTCCGATTCGGCGAAGGCTGTAAGCCTGTCGTGCAGCCCGGAACATAGTTTCGTTAAATGATCTGAGATTTCAGTGCTTAACTTCACAAGGGCAGTTCTTTAGACTGACCCCGGGAACTGGCAATCGGTTTTTTCGCAATTTGAGTTTTTTTGAGTTTCGCCGCTTGCCGGCGTCGTCGTCCGTTCGATGCTCACCAGGCTGGACTCAAAAGAGCTTGCCGTTGGTTTGGGCCTGGTGAGTATCCGGGTCCTATATGAACGCTGGAATAGACGAGAGCCGGAACAGGCGCCGGCCGCGAAGCGGGCGGATGCGCTCCGGGTACTCAAGCGCCGTCTTCTTCGCCGGGATCGCTCTGGCCTGCGCGGCGGCGTGCGGCGTCCCGGGCGTGGCTCCGCAGCAGTCCGCCGGCGATCAGCAGACAGGCGACGAACATTCCTCCGTGCGGGCCGTGAACGAGCTGCCGCTGCATGTCGATCCTGAGGGGCGCCCCGTTTTCGACGCCCGGGAAGTGGACTGGCGTCGCAACGGGCCTATCAGCCTGCGTCGCTGGTCTTCATTCGTACCGGAGCCGGGCACGCCGGGCGCTGCGCCGGGAACCAAAGCGTCCACGGCGGGCTTGCGGGTGCTGATTCAACTGCCGGTCGCAGGTCCTGGCGAGGTTCCGCCGCAGATGGGGCTACGACTGCCGCCTCTGAGCGTGGGTTACCGTTTGATCCCTGGGGATCGATACGCCGACGCGTATATTGTCGATGCGCGCCTGGCTCCGCGGCTCAGGTCGCGAACCCTGTTTTTGACGCCGCGCCGGGGCGCCGGCGATCGACTGGAAATCCGTCTGATTCTTGAAAATCAGATTCTGCCCGCGGGCGTCGGCAGCCCGCAGGCGAGAGCGCTCCCAGGACCGCCCGGTGGAATGCAGGCCGGTGGTGCCTTTCCCGCGCGTCCGGTCGTGCTGATCGGGCCGGCCAGGGGGATGCACGCGGCCTTCGAACTCAACCAGGCGTGGTACGCCTTTATTCTGGGAGCCTTCGTGTTGATCGGATTGTCGTACGTGAGCCTGTGGTTCGCGCGACGCAACGAACGCAGTTTTCTATTATTCGGCGTCTTCTGTTTGCTGGCGGCGGTCATCGTTTCGCTCGCCGGGGATCGCTTTCTATTCGCGTACTTAAACGATTCGCTCGGGTTGCACGTGCATTCGATTATCATCGATCGATTGCAACTGTTGACGGTGGCCTTTATCGCGCCGGTGTTTTTGCATTTCGTCTGCGAATTATTCGCGGGGCCCCGCGCCCGGCTTCCGTTGCGCATCGTATACGCGGTCGCCGCGGTCGTCGGCGTCGTACTGGTCCTGATGCCGCCGCATATCGCGCGCATTCTGCTGGGCGTCTATCGTGTCTGGTCGGTGCTATTGGTACTCGTCGCGCTCTGGATTCTGGTTCGGGCCTGGCGCGCGAAGTCGCCGGGGGCCAGGCTCGCGCTGCCGGGCGTGGCGGTGCTGGTCGCCGCGGGCCTCTACGATATGTTCGCCTTCGCGGGGACCGAACACGGCGGACTGGTATTGTTCGCGCCGGCGCTCTTTGTGTTCGTGCTGGTCCAGGGGGCGATGCTTTCGAGACGTTTCGCCTGGGCCTTCGCCATGTTCGAATCGATTTCGCATAAACTGCATCGCTCGGCGGAATCCTTCGAGGACATCGAAGCCCTGCATCTTGAACTGGATACGGCCCGCAGCATCCAGCAGAGTCTGATTCCGATCGCACCGCCGGAAGTGCCGGGCCTGCGCATTGCGGCGCGCTACCGGGCCATGCAAATCGTCGGCGGGGATTTTTACGATTTTCGCACGAATCTGCCGGAGAATACGAACGCGGCCGGCGGTCAGGTGGGCGTACTGCTGGCCGACGTTTCCGGTCACGGTATCCCGGCGGCGCTGATTGTGTCGATGGTCAAGCTGGCCTTCTGGTATCAAAAGCAGGAGCTGCCGCACCCGGGAACGCTTTTCGATCGCATGAACGATCTGTTGCGCGATAATATCAGCGGCGAATTCGTTACGGGCTGCTACGCCTATCTGGATCTGGATCGCATGACGTTGACGACGAGCAACGCGGGGCATCCGCCGCTCATGCTCTGGAAGCGCGCGACCGGCGAGCTGCACGAGATGCGTCCCAACGGTCGCCTGCTGGGACTGATGCCCGACGCGAAATTTGATGTACAGAGCGCCCCCCTGGAATTGGGCGATCGCATTATTCTGTATACCGACGGAGTGTACGAAGCGGCTCGCGCGGACGAGACCGCGGAGCAGTTCGGCCTGGATCGCCTGCGGGCCTTTATCGCCGCGAACGAAACCCTTTCGCCGGATCGTTTTTCCGACCGATTGATGAAAGCGGTCATTGATTGGAGCGGCGGCGACGATCGCATCGGCGACGACATCGCCTTCGTAGTCATCGACGTGGCCGCCAGTCGCTCCGCGACAGGCGTCGCGCGCAGGCTGTGGCCGCTGCGTTCGCGCCTGACCCGGGCTCCGAAAAGCGCACAGGGCGCGAGCGCTGCGTTCGAATCAAAGCCGGGCGCGGACCCGGGCGCTCGCCTTCGCGGACTGCGCGAGCGCTGGCGCTCGTCCCGTCCCGGCCGCTGGTTTTCGCGCCCGGACTCTGATTCAGCCGATGAAGATCAGAAACTATAGGTCATCATCAAATAGGCGAAATGCGCGGTCGGATCGAAGCGATCTTCGCGCGCCCAGACCGGATTGCGCCGATCGCCGAGCACTTCTTCCACGGCGTCGCCTGCGTGAATCAGACTGTAGCCCATTTCCCAGTCGATGTTTTTGTATTTAACCTTGTAGAGCAGGTCGTACTCTTTGAACAGGTGCCCGCGTAAGGTCGACACGGCGCGCGAAGTGATCGCACCGGTGCTGTCGGTGATATCGCCGAAGCGCGCGTTCTCGCGAGACTCGGTGGTGAGATTCGTGCGAGGCGCCTGGGTGACGGCGTATTGCGCATCCTGAAGAGTGTGCTTGTCCACTTCCCAGTACGAGAGCTTGAGATAGCCGTAAGCGCCGAAGAAAAAGGTGAGGTTCGCACTCCGGCCGCGCATATTTTGCCAGCTGGTGCGGTCGGCCTGTCCCCAGATATAATGCGCCGCCGGAAAGAGGTTGTTAAAAGTCGCCGCGGCGCCGTCGGTGCGATCCGGATCGCCGGAGGCGACGTTGTACTCCGCGCCGATGCGCACGAAATCGTTGATGGTATAACCCACATCCGCGACGGCGGCGTAGGCGTCATAACGTTGCTTCTCCGAGTAGATGCGGCAGCTGCCGTTCGAGAAGCTGCCCTGGCAGGTATTGTTTGTGGCATTGAAGAGCGTGGGATCGACCGGCACGGCCACCTGCGCCGTATCCCAGCCCGGATCGACGCGCACGCCGGTTTCGCCGCTTTGATAGGCGTATTCGACGGTGAAGTCGAAGGGGATTACAGCGACTTTCTGCCCGCCTTTCGAGATCGTGCGGTTGGTGATGCGCGAACCGAATGTATGCAGATTGTCGCGGCCCTGGCGACGGTCTTCAGTTGTTACGGTCGCGTTCGGAGCGAAGGTGACGGGGTTCAGGGCGGGTTGCCATTTGCGATGACGTCCCAGATAGTAGAGCTCCGTGTGCACCCACTCGCCGAATTTGATCGTATTATACAGACCGGTGAAGTACGCGTCATCGATTTCCTGCACGGTACTTGCGCGTAGTGTACAGATGCCGGTCGTCGGATCGCATTCGGTTGTGAAGCCGGAGCTGTTCTCGCTGCCGACCGCGGTGTTGTTGCCGCCTGTGCCCGAGTCGGATTCGCCGAGCACGGTGCCCCACAGATGGCTGTCGAAATACTTCGAATCGAACATGAAGCGAAAGCCGTCAAAGCTGCGGCCCACGTCGTTCCAGTCGGTGTTGCCCACCAGTCGTCGGTCGCCGTAGCGCATGATCTGCCGCCCGGCGCGCAGGTCGATGGGGCCGACGAGATTATTGATGTGCAGATAGGCTTCGCGCACGTCGACGGCTTCGTCCGTGGCGGTATTCGCGGTGTTCAACGCGGTGTCGGAGCCGGGCTGTCCGCCCCAGATGCGCGTATCCTGCAGCATGATTTTGGCCGTAACGTCATCGCCGAAGCTCTTTTCCACGCCCAGCCAGAGTTTCGAACCGACGTATTCGCGAACATCGTCGTTGGTTTTGTCGAAGTCGTAATTCGACTCGAACTGCGGCCGAAAGCGAAGCATGCCGAAGACTTTCAGGCCGTCCAACCACGCCGGCACCTCGGCCTGCGGAGCGGCCTCGATCAATTCCGGCTCTTCCGTATAATCCTGGGCGAAAAGCGGAGCGCCGCTGGCGAAAAGGGCAGCGGTGATGATTGCGGTAAGTTTAAGTTTCATTCAATTTCCTGAATCCTGCGACAGTGGGGTTTCAGGGAAATAGCGAAAAAATACCGCTTGAGCCGAGTTATTTTTTAGATAACAAAGAAAAAGCTGGCCACGGTATCAAATCCGATGCCGGAGACGCGAAACGCCGCTCCCGGACCCGGGCCTTTTGATTCTGGCCAGATGCGAAAGCGGCGCATAAGCTCGCGGTTTCTTCTATAATAAGAGCGTAGAGCACGCTCCCGGAATAGAACTCGACTTCAGAATTTATAAGTCATCATCAAATAGGCAAAGTCGGCGGTCGGGTCGAATTTATCCTGACGTGAAAACACCGTGTTGCGGCGATCGCCTTTCACTTCTCCCACCGCGTCACCGGCGTGAATGCGACTATAGCCGAAGGTCCAGCCGATGCCTTTGTATTTCAAAGAGTACGTCAGATCGTACTCTTTGAACAGATGCCCTTTCAGGAATGCGACGCCCGTTGACGTGACCGCTCCGGTACTGTCGGTGATATCGCCGAAGCGGGCGTTCGCGCGGGACTCGGTCGTGAAATTCGACTTCGGGGCGCCGGTCACGGCGTACTGGCTGTCCTGTAGGGCGAATTTATCCACTTCCCAGTAAGCGAGCTTGAGCGTACCATAAGCCCCGAAGAAGAAGCTGAGATTCGCGCTTTTTCCGATCATATTGCGCCAGCTGACCTGATCCGCCTGGCCGTAAAACCCGTGATTCGTATGAAAGAGATTGTCGAAGGTCGCGCTCGCGCCGTCGGTGCGGTCCGGGTCGCCGGACGCGACATTGTACTCCCCGCCGATGCGCACGAAGTCGGCGATGGTAAAGCCGGCGTCGAGGGCGTAGGCGAAAGAATCGTAACGTTGCTTTTCGGTGTACAGACGACAGCCGCCGCTTTGAAACGAACCCTTGCAGGGATTGTTCGTCGAAGTGAAGAGCGTCGGATCCACCGGCACAATCACCTGCGCGGTGTCCCATTTCGGATCGACGCGCACGCCGGTTTCGCCGGTTTGATACGCGTATTCGAATGTGAAGTCGAGCGGAATGGGCGCCACTTTCCGTCCGCCCTTTTTGATCGTGCGGTTGGTGATGCGCGAACCGAAAGTATATAGATTGTCGCGATCCTGGCGACGGTCTTCGGTCGCGACGCTGGCGTTCGGCGCGATGCTTACGGGATTGAACGCCGGCTTCCATTTACGGTGTCTGCCGAGATAATACAAATCCGCATGCACCCACTCGCCGAGTTTGATCGTATTGTACCAGCCGGTGAAATAGGAATCGTCGAGCTCCTGGACCGTACTCGCGTTTAGAGTGCACACGCCGGTCGTGGAATCGCAGGATGTCGTAAATCCGGAGCTGTTCGAGCTGCCCACGGCGGTACTGTTGCCGGCCGGGCCGGAGTCGGATTCGGCGAGCACGGTGCCCCACAGATGGCTGTCGAAGACGTCCGAATTAAAAACGAAGCGAAAGCCGTCGAAGCTGCGGCCCACGTCGGTCCAGTCGAGATGGCCGACCAGACGCTGATCGCCGAAGGCCAGGATTTGCCGTCCGGCGATCAGATCGACCGGACCGGCGAGATCTTTCACGCGCAGATAAGCTTCGCGAATATCCGTGCTTTCGCCGGTGAAATCATTCGCGGTGTTCAATCCGGTATCCGAACCGGGTTGTCCGCCCCAGATGCGCGTATCCTGAATGACGATTTTCGCCATCACGTCTTCGCCGAAGTCTTTCTGGACTCCGACCTGGACTTTGGATCCGACGTATTCATTGATGTCGTCGGTGGTTTTGTCAAAATCGTAGTTGCCTTCGTATTGGGGTCGAAAGCGCACCAGTCCGAATATATTGAGACCGTCCAGCCAGGTGGGTAGTTCCGCGGACGGCGCTTGCGTTTCGCCGGACGTCGGTGGCTCCTGGGACCATACAGGCGCGGCCGCAAGCACGGCGATGATCATGGTTGTTATCGTTAGTTTCTTCATCTTGTTGTTTTCCTGAAAGATAGATTTTGCCGGCCCTTCGATTTCTCGAAAGTTTTAAAGGTTTGGCGTGATGTGATTTTTCAGTTAAGCTTCTTCGGAATCGATTCGCGATTCGGAAGAAGGGGCTCGATCAGCCTGGCGAGAGTCCCAGCATGACCCGATCGCCTTCCAGTCGCACCGGATAGACCTGCACGCTGTAGTCGGGATCGTTCAGACAGGCGCCGTTCTTGAGCGAGAAGGCTTTTTTGTGCATCGGACATGCTACCATGAGCTCGCCTTTGTGATCCCCGATCAGTCCGCGCGCGAGCACGTTGTCGTTCTTGTGCGGACAGGTATTATCGCAGGCGTACCATTCGTCGAGCTGCGAGCCGGGATCCAGATCGACCGCGCGAAAGCGATAGACCGCGATCTGGCGCTCGTTCAGTTTCACCGCGATGCCGGCGTTGATCGGGAATTTCGCTACGTCGCCGATCGAATGCCAGTCGATGGCTGCTTTGTCTTCCGCGACCGCGTCACCGGCGGGTTCTGCTAAATGATTCATAATGGTTTCGCTCCTTTTGTCGTATTCGCGGGCCTGTCGGCTCAGCCCTGCTGCACCGTTTCGCGGTCGTTTGTGGCCGCGTCCCAGGCGACCGGCACCCGCTGGCCGCGCTGTTCTTTGAATCGAATGTTGTCGTCCGGCGCGTCGTCGTTGGCGAAGTGGCGATACTGCATGCGCAGCTCGGGGTTTTCGACGACGGCTTTCCACTCGCATTGATAGGTGGCGACGTGGTGTTCCATATCCGCCTCGAGTTCGGCGGCGATGCCCAGGCGATCTTCTATGATCACGTCGCGCAGATGTTCGACGCCGCCTTCGAGTTTATTAAACCACCATGCGGTGCGTTCCAGTTTGTCCGCCGTGCGCACATAATACATTAAGAAGCGATCGATATAGCGAATCAGTGTTTCGTCGTCGAGATCGCTCGCCAGTAGAATCGCATGCTGCGGTTTCGCGCCGCCGTTGCCGCATACGTAGAGGTTCCAGCCGTTTTCGGTGGCGATGACTCCGAAATCTTTGCTCTGGGCTTCGGCGCATTCCCGAATGCAACCGGAAACCGCGGATTTGAGTTTGTGCGGCGATCGCAGGCCGCGATAACGTTCTTCGATGCGAATGGCCATCGTAGTCGAATCCTGAACGCCGAAACGGCACCAGGTCGAACCGACGCAGCTTTTGACCGTTCGGAGCGCCTTGCCGTAGGCGTGACCGCTTTCCAGCCCGACTTCGATCAGCTCCTCCCAGATTCCCGGGAGCTGATCCACGCGGGCGCCGAATAGATCGATGCGCTGACCGCCGGTGATCTTCGTATACAGCTCGTATTTTTTCGCCACCTCGCCGATGCGAATCAATTGCTCGGGCGTGATTTCGCCGCCGGGCACGCGCGGCACCACCGAATAGCTGCCGCCCTTTTGAATATTCGCCAGAAAGCGATCGTTCGTATCCTGAATGACGGTATGCTCCGGTTTCGCCACCACGTCGTTCCAGACGCTTGCCAGAATCGACGCGACCGCCGGCTTGCAGATTTCGCAACCGTGGCCGTTCCCCGCGGTCTGAATTACTTCAGCGAATGTCTTCAATTCTTTAATCTTTACCACCGCGAAGAGTTCCTGGCGGGTGAGAGCGAAGTGTTCGCATAGATGCGGCACCACCGAGCGCCCCATCTTCTTGAGTTCGCCGTGCAGCAATTCGCCCATCTGGGGCAGGCAACCGCCGCAGCCCGTGCCGGCCTTCGTCTTTTCTTTTAGCGCCCCCACGTCGGTGCAGCCGCCCTGGTTGATCGCTTCGAGCAGATTGTCTTTGGTCACGCTATAACATTTACAGATCTGCGCCGTTCCCGGGACTGTAACCTGCATCTGCGAGCCTTCGCCGCCCTGAAAAAAGAGGGCGCTTAAATCTTTCGGCAACACCACGTCGTTATCGCAGATTTGAGTGAGGCGCGAATAGTCGGTCGCGTCGCCCACCATCATGCCGCCAATCAGCCGCTGTCCGTCGCCGGAAACCACGAGCTTTTTATAGATGCCCCCTTGCGGGTTTACGAAACGGACCACTTCGCAGTCTTCGGTTTCCGCGAAAGCGTCGCCGAAGCTCGCCACGTCGATGCCGATCAGCTTCAACTGAGTCGAAAGATCGGCGCCCGCGAAGCTCTGCTCTTCGCCCATGAGATTGTTGGCGACCACTTCGGCCATATCGTAACCTGGGGCCACCAGGCCATAAACCATGTCGTTGAAACTCGCCACGTCGCCGATTGCGTATACGCCCTCCGCGCTCGTCTGACAGCGTTCGTCGATGACGATGCCGCCGCGCGCTCCGAGCGTCAGACCGCTGTCCCGGGCCAGTTCGTCGCGGGCGCGAATGCCGGCGCTGATGATCACCAGGTCCACATCGAGCACGTCGCCTTCCACTCCGTCCATATCCGCCGGCGACTGGCCTTCGTTCATGGTCGCGTACGCGAGGCCGGAAACCCGCCCGTCGTCTTCGCCGCTTTCAATGATCGCGCGAGTGAGAACATTGGTATGTACATTCACGCCCAGCATTTCGATCTTTTCGCGCAGGAAACTCGCGCCCTGTTCGTCGAGCTGGCGCGGCATCAGGCGCGACGCCATTTCGATTACGTGGGTTTTCAACCCCATATCGAGAGAAGCCTTCGCGGCTTCCAGCCCGAGCAGACCGCCTCCGATTATCGCCGCGGAGCTCGCGTCCTGGGCGTAGTCGATGATAGCCTCCAGGTCTTCGATTGTACGATAGACGAAGACGCCTTTCAGTTGTTTGCCGGGTAGCGGCGGCACGAACGCTTCCGCGCCCGTGGCGAGCACGAGATGATCGTAGGCGTGTTCGACGCCCGCGTCGTCGACGACGAATTGTTGAATATGGTCGATCTCTTTGATGCGCGAACTTGTTTTCAGTTCGATGTCGTGATCCGCGTACCAGGCGGCGTCCGTCAGCATAAGCGGTTCCGCGCTGAGCTTCTCAAAATACTCTGAAAGCTTGACCCGATTGTAGGCCGGCAGCTTTTCTTCGCCGTAGACTGTGATCGCGTAGCGTTTGGTCGCGCCGCACTGGCTCAGAATCTCGCAGAAGCGATGGCCGACCATGCCGTTGCCGACGATAATCAGTTTCTCACGCTGGTTCTGGTTTTGTTGATGATCCGTGGTCTTGTTTATGCTCATTTTTGTATCCGTGCGTTAAATTCGGGGAGATGATTATACTTGCGCGATCGCCGACTGGCGTGAGGTCGCGGCCGGGTCGTCGGGCAGGCCGCGAACGAATGCTTCACGCGGAGCCTCGCAAACCGGGCAGCGGAATTCGTCGGGCAGCTCTTCAAAGCTCGTATTCTCGGGCGTACCCGAGCGAATATCGCCGTAGCGCGGCTCGTAAACCGTCTGGCAGTCCGGGCAGCTCCACAAAGCCAGGTCGGCGTGTTCTGTCGTGGCCGGGGCGCTTTCGTCGGCGGCCAATGGAGCCTCAATTTCAATGGACCCGCCGCCGGGCTCTCTGCGTTTGACTTGAAACTCAGCCAGAAACTGCGCGCGCAGTTCGCATACGGCCTGAATCAGTTCGCGAATTCGCAGGCCGCCCGCGAATTTTTGCCAGTGGTGGCGAGAACAATCGAAATTCTGGCGATGATAGAGCGCGAAGACTTCGCCGAAGAGGCGGCGGCCTTCCGGTACCATGGCGATCAGCGTTCCGGATCGCAGCGCCGTCGGACCCACAGCGAAACTCAGTCCTGCCGTGCCCGCGTCGGTTGCACGCAGAGCCTGCACCATTCGTTCGCGTATCGTTTCGTAAGCGTCCGCGACCTGCCAGTACAGCGCGGCGCTGTCGTGGCGTAGATTCAGACCGTGGCGCGCGATCAGAGCCAGCCAATCAGAGCGCGACGCGAGCGGAATATTTTTGATAATCAATGAATGCCAGTGCGTACTGTAAATTCGGCCGACTTCATATTTCCGGCAGAGGTAGGCGAGCTCGTCCAGAAAGAGCGGCGAAAAACCTGGAGCCGGCCGGCATACTCCGAGCCACAGGCTGGAGCCGTCGTGAGTTTCGTTCAGGCCTTCGTACGGCGCGATGCTCTTTTCCGGCGCGGGAATCACCGGCGTGTAATCGTGTGTGGTGGAAACAGTCAGAATGGAATCCGCGAAGCGCCGGCTCAGCCATTCCAGAATGTCTTCGCCGGGTTCGTCGGCATTGCCGTGAGAGGCGGCGAATTCAGCGCCCGCTTCGAGAACCTGGCCCAACAGATAAGAGGGCAGGAGATAGGGCGCCGTACGCAAGACGCCGTGTTGATCGTAAACGCCGGGATGCCAGTGATGGCGAATGTCCGCAGCGAGAAAATTCCAGTCGGAGGGATAGCGCGGACTCAGACTCAAGCGCGGATCCCCGATATGCACGCGGCGCGGCGCGGCGGCGTTTTCAGGAGACCTTGTTTGCGAGCCGCAAAGCGCGATCAGGTCGAGATAGACGCTTTCGGTCAGCCAGGGAGTGCCGGCGTTCGTATCCGTGTCGACGCCTGCAATCGAAGACGAGACCGAAAGACGGTCCGCGGATGAGGCGAATATGCGCGCCGCCGCGCTCAGGCGAAAGGCCTTCGCCGAACGCGCATCGGGCAGGTTTAAGGCGAGCTTCTGATCCAGGGCGACGCGAATCGCCTCGGATCCGAATTGCTGCGCGGCCCGCGCGAGTTCGCCCAGCGCTCCGGGCGAAAAAACGCCGCCGGGCGCTTCGCATACGAAACACGTGGATGGATCGGAATTAAAAAATTTCACTGCGCGCCTCCCACGACCGCGCCGCTCATCGCGGTCGTTGGGGCAATCGGTGTCGCCGCGTTCGATTTGTTTTTAGAGCTTCCCAGAGTTTCGAAGAGTCTGCGCACTTCCGGTTTGCAGCTGCCGCAGCCGCTGCCGGCGCCGGTCGCGGCGCACAGGCTCTCCGCGTCGGCCGCGCCGGCGTCGATCGCGTCTATCAAATCGCCTTCGCCGATCTGGTTGCACGAACACACGACCGGGCCTTGCGCCGCTTTGCTGCAGCCGTCGCCCGATCCGCCCAGCAGCGTTTCGCGCTCCTTTTCCAGTTCCAGCTGAGTTTCGTGAAAATTGCGCAGTACCGGCAGTTGCGACGTGTCGCCCACGAGAATGCATCCGGCCAATCGGCCGTCGCGAATGATAAATTTCTTATAGTGACCGCGGCTGAGGTCGCTGGCCACGAGCACTTCGTCGCCCGGTCGCTCGATTTTGATCGCGCCCATGCTGACCAGCGGAACGCCTTCGACTTTCAGAATATTCAGATCGATGGAACCCTGGTAGTGCACGGTCGGATCGCCGGCCAGTACGCCCGCCAGCGTTTCGGCCTGAGCGGCCGCGGCGAGGGTGGTGCCGTACGTGCGGTGTTTGAATTCGATGACTTCGCCGATGGCGTAGATATCGGGATCGCTGGTGCGTAAATACTCGTCGACCAGCACGCCGAAATTGGTACGCAGTCCCGCGGCCCGGGCCAGATTGGTTTCGGGTTCGGTGCCCATCGCGCAGATCACGGAAGTACAGCTGAGGCGCTTGCCGCTCGCAAGATAGGCCGTCCACCTGGGCTCGCCCCCGGCCGCTGAGGCGCTGGAATGCGTCGCGGTCGCGCCGGAGCCTTCCGGATACAGTCCGATGACTTCGTCGTTCAGATAGAGTTCGATCCCTTTGCGGGTCTGCAGAGCGTCCGCCAGTAGTCCGGCCGCGCTGCGGTCGAGCTGCTTGCTCATCAAATGCGTGGAGCGATGCACGAGAAGCACTCTGCGTTTCTCGCTGCGCGCGTCGCCGTTCGCGCGCGGTGCGTTTCGCAGCGCGTCGGCCAGTTCGATGCCCAGCAGTCCGCCGCCGACGATTAACGGAGCGGAGCCGGCGCGATCTCGAATGCGTTCCGCGTCGCCGCGATTGCGCAGAGTGTAGACGGGCGCGCCGTTTTCGGAAGCGGACAGGGCCGGATGCGGATGGCGCCGGGGCCGACTGCCGGTGGCCAGCACGAGAATATCGTAGGGGAAGGATCGGCCGTCTTCGGCGACGACCCTTCGGGCTTTGCGATCGATATGCCCGGCGCCGGTATTCGCCTGGATTTCGACGTCGTATTCGCGGGCGAAATCCGCCGCGGCCAGCCTGAGATCCTCGAAGCGTCGACGGCCGTCGATGTATTCCGGCAACAGAATGCGATTGTAAAATGCTTCCGGTTCGCGCGAAAGAATCGTGATGCGGTCCGCGCGGTTTTCGCGGCGATGCGCTTCAACAAATGCGAAAGACGCAGCCCCGGCGCCGATGACGACGATACGCCGTGCCGCGGCCGGCGAATATTTTTGAACGCGCACGGCGGAGAATTTGAAATCCGGCTCTTTCGATACCGGATCGTAGAGCGGGTTGGTGATATTGTTCGCGCGGGCGCCGGCGTTGTTCAGGATCTTGCCCCAGTGCATCGGCGCGAAAACCACGCCGCGCTTGATGCTGTCGGTGAGTTTCGCACGCAGTCGAATCGAGCCGCGGCGCCCGGCGACTTCGACCAGATCGTCGCTCGCTATAGCGAGTGCCGCCGCGTCTACGGGATGGATTTCAAGATAGGGGCGTTTAATATGCGTGCCCAGCCGCCGGACTTTGCCGGTGCGGGTCATGGTATGCCACTGATCGCGAATGCGGCCGGTGGTCAGTACGAAAGGGTAGTCCGGGCTGCAGCTTTCGCTGGTGTTTTCGTCCGGACAATCGAAGAGGCGCGCGCGGCCGGTCGGCGTATAAAAGCGACCATCCGCGAATAACCGCGGCGTTCCGGAATGTCCGGCGCGGGGTACGGGCCACTGCACTGTACCCTGCTTGAGTCGTTCGTAGCTCAGGCCGCTCACGTCCAGATTCGTGCCGCGGGTCAATTCGCAGTGCTCGCGATAGACCGCGGCCGAACCGCTGGCTTCTGATGCGCCTGACGCGCTTGCCTTCGCGCTTTCGGAATAATAAGAAAACTCTTCGCCGTAACCCATCGCCTGTGCGAAGCGCGCGAAGATTTCGGCGTCGGGCAGCGCTTCGCCGGGGGCCTGTCGCAGCCGCGGCAAATAGCTCACCCGCCGATCGGAGTTGGTCATCGTGCCTTCTTTTTCCAGCCAGCCCGCGGCCGGCAAAAGCAGGTCCGCATAATGAGCGGTATCTGAATTGCGCGAAATATCCTGCACGATCACAAAACGGCCTCGCGAAAGGGCTTCCTCGACCAGATTCGTATCCGGCAGGCTGACCAGCGGATTCGTGCATACGATCCACACGGCCTTCAGGCGGTCTTCGCGCAGGGCCGTGAACATATCGACGGCGGAGAGGCCGGGGCTTTGCGGAATGCGTTCGGCGGGCACGTTCCAGTGCGCCGCCACTTCCGCGCGATGCGCGGGATTCGTCAGGTCGCGATGCGCGGCCAGCATATTCGCCAGTCCGCCCACTTCGCGGCCGCCCATCGCGTTGGGTTGTCCGGTCAATGAGAAGGGACCGGAGCCCGGCCGGCCGATGTGGCCGGTGATTAAGTTCAGGTTAATGAGAGCCAGGTTTTTGCGCACGCCGATCGCGCTTTGATTCAAACCCATGGCCCATAATGTCAGAAAAGATTTTGCGTCGCCGATCATTCCCGCGGCCAGGCGGATCTGTGCTTCGGGGACGTCGCAGATCGCGGCGGCTTCGGCCACGTCGCGCTCGAAAACGCAGGCTTTTAATTTTTCAAAGCCTTCCGTATGCGCTTCGATGAATTTGTGATCGATTTTTCCGCTTTCGAGTAGGCAGCGGCCGATCGCGTTATACAATGTGACGTCGGTGCCGGGTTTGAGCTGGAGATGTAGATCCGCCAGTTCGCAGGTATCGGTGCGCCGCGGATCCGCCACGATGATCTTCGTATTCGGAGCGGCGGCTTTGCGATCTTCTATGCGGCGAAAGAGGATCGGATGACACCAGGCCGGATTCGCTCCGGCAATAAAGAAGACTTCGCACTCGTCGATGTCTTCATATGTAATCGGCACCGAGTCTTCGCCCAGCGCCTGCTTGTAAGCCACGACCGCCGAAGACATACACAAACGCGAATTCGTGTCGATATTGGCCGTGCCGAGAAAGCCTTTGGTCAACTTGTTGACCAGATAATACTCTTCGGTGAGCAGTTGGCCGGAAACATAAAAGCCGACCGCGTCCGGTCCGTGGCGATCGATGACGCTCTTAAAGACGGCCGCCGCGCGCTGCATGGCTTGATCCCAGCTAACTCGCTCGAGAGGCGCGCCGGGGCTGCGGCGCATTTGCGGATAGAGCAAACGATCGCTGGTGTCCATCGCGACGTGGTGCAGGTTCATGCCTTTCGAGCAGAGCCGCCCCAGATTCGCGGGATGGTCGGGATCGCCCTGGACGCTCAGCTTTCCGGAGCGGGGATCTTCTTCTGTGACGATGAGGCCGCAACCCACGCCGCAGTACGAACAGGTGGTTTTATGTTTCGTCTGTAGCATCTGGATTGCGACCGAATCGTTTCGTTTATTCGTAAGCGTGCAGATGGGCGCGGCTCAGGCCGTCGCCTCCGCCTCTTTGATTAGATTCTGCATTTCTTCTTCGACTGCCTGTTCTTCGGCCTCCGAGAAGCGTACGACCAGGGAAAGCGCGGCCGCGACCAGGACCACTACACCGATGGTCAGCAGGGCTTCCTGATAGGATAAGTCTCCGCGAAAGAGAAAGCCGGCGGCGACCGCGCCCGCGTTACCGCCGGCTCCGACGATGCCGGACACGGCGCCGACGGCTTTACGATTGACGAAGGGCACAACGGAGTAGGTCGCGCCTTCTGACATTTGCACAAAGAGACTAAACAGGATCATAGCACCGATGGCGAAGTACAGAACGTTCATCTGCGAGAAGACCATCAGGAATACGGCTTCGCCCGCGAGAGCGATCGCGAGCCACTGAACGCGGCCTTTGAGTCCCCATTTCTTACCGAAGCGATCGCCGAAGATACCGCCCAGGGTGCGGGCGAAGATATTCATTAAGCCGAAGAGGCCGGCGATCAGACCCGCGGTAGCGGGAGTCAATTCGAAGCGGTCAACATAATACAACGCCGCGATATTGTTGATGGTCAGCTCGATACCGAAGCATGCGCCGTAGATCACGAAGAGCGCCCAGACGCGCACGTCTTTCATGACCGAAAGAAAATTGCGCAGCGAGTTTTTCTGGCCGCCCTGAAATTTGGGATGAGATTCTTTGATGTCTTTGAAGTTTCCGCCGGGAGTATCCTGGGTGCCGAAATAATAAACGAAGCCCATGATAAACAGAATTACGCCGGGAACGATCATGGCGTAGCGCCAGGACATCGCGGTCGTCGCGCCGAAGGCGGCGAAGAATCCGAAAACGGCCGGCATCACCATCTGCGTAACGCCGCCGCCGAGATTGCCCCAGCCGGCGGTCGTCGCGTTCGCGGTGCCGACCACGTTCGGAGCGAACATCACCGAGGTGTGGTATTGCGTAATTACGAACGAAGCGCCGATGACGCCGATCGCCAGACGAAAGAGCAAGAAGCTCAGGTAGCTGTCGGCCAGGCCGATGCCCATGACCGGCAGCGAACCGAAAATCAAGACGATGGTATAAGCGATCCGCGGACCGATTTTATCGCACAGCCAGCCGACGGCGAGTCGCGCGAAGACGGTAATCGCCACCGAGGCGATAATGATATTGCCAATCTGAGCTTTGCTCAGTCCCAGTTCGTCCCGAACGTAGACCATCAGCGGCGCGATTCCGAACCAGCCGAAGAAGCACAGGAAGAACGCCAGCCAGGTCAGATGGAAGGTCCGCATCTGGGGCGTATTAAAACTGAATAGATGAATTCGTGTGGCCTTTGAGCCAGGTTTAGTAGTCATAGACTTACTCCTTGCCCGGCTCATTGCAATGAGCGTGCCAAACTGTCGAAGCTTTCTTTCTTGGCAGTACGCCTTATCAGTACGCGTTAAATAATTTGTATCAGAGTTTATATTGCGATAATCATATATTGATAGTCGATTGCTTATTCTTATAGCGAAACTGTCAAAAAATATGCGCAAACAATTAGCATGCTGCACCAGAAAAATTGTGCGGCGTGTGAAAGCTGATTCCGGGCGAGCGAGAAGCGGCCGGCTTCGCTAAAAAAAGAGCAGCCGAGGGCATTTTTTTTATTAGGGGCGATTCGTGGCGTCCGGAGCCAGTGCGATCCGGAATTGGCACGTGACAGGAGGGCTTCGGGCGGGAACCGTAACCGCGCAGCGTTTTCGCGCGCATTCGAAGCATCGCTTCCCTAATCCCGGATCAAGGTCGCTCTACGTGCACTCCACTTTTATATCTTCCAGAGCTGGCGCTCCCGCGAGTCGCCTCTTCATCGCCAATCGAGGGGAGATCGCGCTGCGCATTGCGCGAACTGCCCGGGTGATGGGAATGCAGAGCTATGGATTACTTGCCCGGGAAGAAACGCCGGGACCCCTGCTGACGACCGCGATGGCCGGGATGGCTGAATCCGCAACCGCCGGCCCGGCCGCCTATCTGGACCAGGACGCGCTGCTGGAGCTCGCCCTCGCTCAGCAGTGCGACGCGTTGCACCCCGGCTATGGTTTCCTGAGCGAAAGCGCAGCCTTCGCGGAGCTCTGCCGGACACGCGGTCTGCTCTGGATCGGAGCGGATCCGGAAAACCTGCGGGTCTTCGGCGACAAGGCCGCCGCGCTTCGCCTCGCCCGAGAACAGGGCGTGCCCGTGATCGAAGGAAGTTCGACGCTGGCGGATCTGGCGGCCGCCGAAGCATTCTTTCATAAGCTCAACGGCCCCGGGATACTCAAGGCGGTCGCGGGCGGCGGCGGCCGTGGTATGCGCATCGTGCACGACGCCGCGGAATTGCCGCAGGCTTTCGCGCGGGCCGGTTCGGAAGCCCGCACCGCATTCGGTTCGGGCGAGTTGTACATGGAACGTCTGCTACCGCGGGCTCGTCACATCGAAGTGCAGATTCTGGCGGATCGAGCCGGCGATGCGTGTCATCTCGGTGAACGCGAATGCACTCTGCAGCGTCGACATCAGAAGCTGATTGAAATCGCTCCCGCTCCCCGGCTGGCGCCGGAATTGCGACGGGCCTTAACCGATAGTGCGCTTAAGCTTGCGCGCGCCGCCAAATACTGCGGCGTCGGCACCTTTGAGTTTTTGGTTCCCGAATCGGACGGCAACGCCGCGTCGGCTGGCGACCCGGCCGCCATTTATTTTATCGAAGCGAATCCGCGTTTGCAGGTCGAACACACCGTCACCGAAGAAATCAACGGGGTGGATCTCGTGCAGGCGCAAATTCTACTGGCGGGCGGCGCTCCCCTCGACGCGATCCCCGGTCTCAGCGCCGCGCTGAAATCCCAGGCGGAACGCGAGCATAGCACGGGCGATGTCTTTGCGATCCAGCTGCGCATCAACGCGGAACGCACTGACTCGGAGGGTCGCACGCTGCCGGCCGGGGGACGTCTCACCCGTTTTGCAAGTCCCGGCGGGCCTGGCGTGCGTCTGGATACGGCTGCCGCCGAGGGCTATGAACCGGCCGAGGGCTTCGATTCACTGCTGGCCAAGCTGATCGTGCGGCGCTCTGGAGCGGGTTTCGCGGGCGCGTTGGACCTGGCCGCCGCGGCGCTCGCGGAGCTGCGTGTGCTCGGCATCGAAACGAATCGCGATTTGCTTGCGAGTTTGCTGGCGCATCCCCGCGTGCGTGAGCACCAGATCTATACGCGCTTTATTGACGATCATCTATCGGAGTTGCTGGCCGAGAGCGATCGCCGCCGCGCGAATACGACGGAACAATCGGCGCCGGAGGCATCTGAAACGAAGCGGGTGCCCGGCGGCGAAAAACCTTCGCAGGAGCGCGATGACGTCGGTGCTAACAATGCACGGGGCGCTGTTCGCGCCGACAAAGTACGGGGCGCTGTTTGCGCCGACAAAGTACGGGGCGCTGTTTGCGCCCCGATGCGCGGTCGGATACTGGAGCTGGCGGCGACCTTGCATCACCCGGTGCGGGCCGGCGAAGAGCTTGCGGTGCTGGAAGCCATGAAAATGGAACATGTGATCACCGCGCCGTGCGACGGCCTGCTGACGGCCGTCCATGCCGGGGCGGGGGACCCGGTCGACGAAGGGCAACTGTTATTTATGATCGATGAGCCCGATGTCGCGGAAGCTTCGCCGCCCGAGTCGAATCCCGGGCACGCCGGGGCGGCGGATCCGGGGCGCGACGACTCTGATTCCAGCGCGGCCGGCTCACTGCGCGCCGATCTGCGCGAAGTGCTGGAGCGTCGCGCGGCGACCAAAGACGCCTCGCGGCCGAGAGCGGTCGCGAAGCGCCACAAGCGCGGCCAGCGTACCGCGCGCGAAAACATCGCCGATCTCTGCGATCCCGGCAGCTTTCATGAGTACGGCGGATTCGCGCTGGCGGCGCAGCGCCGGCGGCGTTCGCTCGAAGATCTGATTCAGATGAGTCCGGCCGACGGACTGGTCGCGGGGCTGGGCACCGTGAACGCGGAGTTGTTCGGGGGCGCCGCGAGAGCGCCCGGCGGCGGCGATGATAAATCCGCCGTTTCCGCAAACGCCTCCGGCGCCCCGGCCGGGAGCCATCCGGCGCGTTGCGCGGTCATGTCGTACGACTACACCGTCTTCGCCGGCACCCAGGGCGCCATGAACCACAAAAAGACCGATCGCCTGTTGCATATTGTACGCGATCTGCGTTTGCCGTTCATCGTCTTCGCCGAAGGCGGCGGGGGTCGACCGGGCGATACCGACGTCGCGGCCATCGCCGGCCTGGATCTGACGACCTTTCGCGACTACGCCGCGCTGAGCGGCATCGCGCCGCGCATCGCCATCGCTTCCGGACGCTGCTTCGCGGGCAACGCCGCGCTATTCGGCTGCAGCGATCTGACCATCGCCACGGAAGACGCGACGATCGGCATGGGCGGGCCGGTGATGGTCAAAGGCGGGGGCCTGGGAAATTTCCGCGCTGAAGAAATCGGTCCCGCGTCGCGTCAGGCTGAAAACGGCGTGGTCGACGTGCTCGTGCGAAATGAAGCCGAAGCGGTACATACGGCGAAAAAGGCGCTGTCGTACTTTCAGGGTTCGCTTGGCAATTTTCGCGCGGCGGACCAGGCGCTCTTGCGCGACGCCGTTCCCGAAAGACGTCTGCGGGCCTACGACGTTCGCGGAGTCATCGAGTTGCTCGCGGACGAGCACTCGGTGTTGGAGTTACGCCGGGCCTTCGCGCCGGGTATGATCACCGCGCTGATCCGCGTCGCCGGCCGACCGATGGGGCTGCTGGCGAACAATCCCGCCCATCTCGCCGGAGCGATTGACGCCCCGGCCGCGGACAAAGCCGCGCGTTTTTTGCAACTCTGCGACGCTTTCGACCTGCCGGTGCTTTCGCTCTGCGATACGCCGGGCATCATGGTCGGCCCCGAGGCCGAAAGCCAGGCGCTCGTGCGTCACGCGTCGCGTTTGTTTCTGGCGGCGGGCGCGATCAGCGTGCCGGTGTTTACGATTGTTTTACGCAAAGGCTACGGCCTGGGCGCGATGGCGATGGCCGGCGGCGGCTTTCACGCTCCGGTATTTACGGTGGCCTGGCCGACCGGCGAATTCGGCGCGATGGGTCTCGAGGGCGCGGTCAGCACCGGCTTTCAAAAGGAGCTGGCGGAAGTCAAAGACTGGGACGAACGGCAACAGCTTTTCGAGAAGCTCGTGAGCGATGCATACGAGCAGGGGAAAGCGCTGAATATGGCGACCCATCTGGAAATCGATGACGTGATCGATCCGGCCGCTTCGCGCGATTGGATCGTACGCGGACTCGCGAGTTTGCCGCCGGTTACGGGATGGGCCGCGCGCACAACCCGCAAGCGGATGATCGACGCATGGTAAGAGAAAGAGCGGGGGTGTTTACGGAACCCTGACGACCAGCTTACCCGTCGCGCGATTGGCTTCCATATACTCGTGCGCGGCGACGATTTCGTCGAAGCCGAAGACCCGGTCCAGATTCAGGTGCAGCGTTCCATCTTCGACGGCCGTGACGATCGACTGCAGGGCTTCGCGTTCCATGCCCGTGCCGCTATAAGCGGTTAGATAACAGCCGCTGCGAATATGTTCCATGGGGTTCCAGGAATTGAGTTCCCATTCGCCAGCGAGGATGCCGGTCATGCAGACCGTGCCGCCGTCGGCCAGGCAGTCCAGGGAATCGTTCAGGGTGCGGGTGCCGACCAGATCCAGCACGTAGTCGAAGCCGTCGGCCAGCTGAAACGCGCGCTCCGACAGTCGGCCGTCGTCGAGTAATACTTCGTCGGCGCCCTGTTCGTGGAGAAAATCCGAACGATCCTGGTTACGGGTCGTGGCCGCGACCTTCAGACCGTAGCTTTTTGCCAGAGCGATCGCCGCGAGTCCGACCGAGCTGGTGCCGCCGCGGACTAACAGAGTTTTTCCGGAACTTACCCGGAGCGCGATCTTGAGCGAACCGTGCGCGGTCTGAAACATTTCCGGCAGCGCGCCGAAGCGTTCCCAGCTCAGATGCGTGTCGATAATCAGCACCTGTTCGGCGGGCACGACCGTGTATTGAGCGTAGCTGCCGTCGAACTGCCGTCCCATCCCGCCCATCATCGCCGCCACTTTCGTGCCGGCGGCCAGATTGCCGGACGGATCGTCGACGACTTCGCCCACGCATTCGATGCCGATCACCCGCGGGAATTCGACGCCCGGCGAGTCGCCCTGGCGCGTAAACAACTCCGCGCGATTGAGTCCGAAGGCGCGGATGCGAATCACCACCTGGCCCGGGCCGGCGCTTGGGTCGGGGCGCGATTCATATTTCAGGACGGCGGGCGGGCCGGGTTCGTGTACGACGATTGCCTGCACGTGTGAATACGAGTGGAAAGACGGAAGCCTGAATGAGCGGGAATCGGGCGGGGTCAGGCCGGGATCTGGCGCGAAGTCTGCATGATCCAGGACGTGTAGAAATTGCCGAGCGAGCGCAGCAGAAAGACGTCCGAATCCAGGGGTTCTTTACTGGTCGGCAGATAGTCTTTCAGCGAACGGATGGCGTCGCGATAGCTCTTGCGAAATTGCCAGAATTCGGTTTCATAGGGAATGTACTGCGACATTCGCACGAGATGATCCGGCTCCAGATCGTATTCGCGCAGCCACTCCACCAGCAGAGTATCGCAGCGAAATTTTTTCGAAAGGATAACCTGTGCGATCAGACTGCGGTACGCCTGATCGAGAAAGACGATGCTCACGGCCGAATCGAGCGCGAAAACTTCGGCGATCACATCGTCCTGCATTTCGACGGCCGTGCGCATGGTGCGCATGCCGCGCAGTCGTCGGGCCAGGGCCACATACGCGCGAAAGCTGCGAATCAAGCGCCCGCGATCCGTTTCGCTGAGGCTGGTGCCGCTGTTCGCACGGCCCATGCGCAAGATCGTACGCTCGGCGTCTTCGCGCGATGTATTCAGCGAAAGCAATTGTACGGTTTGATACAGGAAGTCGAAAGAGATTCCAAAATGCGTTTCGTTCGCCGCGATGCATTCGCGCCGGTACGCGGACGCGACTTCGATGGCGATCTTCGCCAGACTGGCGTTCATCCGCGAGCGCCCGGTTCGTTCGATGAGAGCTTTGAGGTTCCCGACCAGGGCGGTATTCGCTTCAGCGAAATCGGCCGGGTTCTTACGAATTTCATTACGAAAGGGATTCTTGAGTAATTTGAGCTGACCTTCTCTGACTTCAGGGCGGCATTGCAAAATACGCCAGAGCAGCAGATCCCGCGCCGGGCCCCGCTCGATTGCGGCGGCCGGGCCGGTCTCGCCGCCGAATTGAAAGGCGGCGCGCTTCGTGGATGATCCAGCGGCGTTGCTGGATGACTGGCTCGATTGCATGGCTCTGGAACTCCTCAACAAATGTGATCATCCGATCGCCGTAGCGGCCCCGCTTCTTATGCTGAAAAGACAGAGGAAGCTCGCAGTATTGTCGGATGGTTGTTGAACCGTTGGAATTTCGTTAGGATTGAGAGCGAGAAATCGCCTATTGTCGAGTACTTTTTGAGGGGATTTCATACACCAGTCGGGGTAGCAGTCGCTTTGCGTCCACAATCGACGCCTCGTAGCCGTCTCGACGGGCGCCGCATTTTTCATAAAAGCCCACGGCGTCCGGGTCGCTCACCACGAAGAGCCGCCGAACCTCTGGATGATCGCGGCGCAGTTCGCGCAGGGCGTAGTTCCAGAGCAGACGTCCGAAATTTCGTCCCATATGATCCGGCTCGACAAACAGCTGCGTGAGCTCCGCGCTTGCGCTGTCCCGCGCTCCAATTTCGAGCGAACAAAAACCCAACAGGGCGCCGGTCTGTTCGACGACGAAGACCCGGCCCGCGCCGATCCATTCCGTCTCGACCTGCAGATCGGGCAGGGCGGCGGCCATAAACTCTGCGTCGTATCCCCGACTGGCTTTCGAACGAATCGCCAGACGGGTGAGGTCTTCGCCTTCGTCGGGATGCGCCCGCCGGACTCGCGGCAGGCGGTGCTTCAGGTCCTCTGGGTTGTTGGAAAACGAAATCATACGAACAATGCCCCGGGTGTGTTCGTCCGAGTCTGTTGAAAAACGGACTCGCACGAGAGGGTCGGTCAAGAGTTAAATATTGCGCCGGCTTTCCACTTGCCGGTATAACCGGCCGATATTCGGATCAGAGAGCAGTCGACGGGGAGTACTTTGTTTATGCATTTCAGCAGCGCGCAGTCAGGTACGAGCAGACGATCCGGACTCCGGTCGGGAGCGTGGCCCCGCGGGTCGGCCGTCGCGGGTCTGCTGTTCAGCGCCCTGGCGAGCCTGACGGCCGGCGCTTGCAGCACCTATTCGCGAGACATCGTTCAGCGACCTGTGGCGTCATCGGAACGGATTGTAATTCGCGAAACCCGCGACCCGCTGCTCGGTTTCGAAATCGTCCAGGCCGTATATACAACGCCCGACTTTCAGCTGAGCGCCTGGGTGCCGTTCAGCGGCAGTCGCCGCGTCGCCTTCGGCCCGTGTCTCCTGCCGATCGTTCCGGGAACGAAGGAATTTCCTCAAAATCTGAATGTCGTGCTCGCGATCGCCCCGGCCGATGGTGCGCAATTGCGGATCATGCCGGACGAATGGCGGGCTGTATTGGGCAAAGGCGACGATCTGACACAGCTCGAAGTCGATACGGTCGTGCGGCCGTTTCGCATTGTCAGTCGCGCGATGGCGGACCTGGATCCGCTGGGCGGCGAAAGCCTGGTCTCGCAGGCCGGGGACCGTCCCGCGCCGGCCCGGATGATGCCTGGCGAAGCGCAACGCTTTCGCCTGGTATTTCCCGAGTATGACAATCGTTTCGACGGCTTCGTCCTGCGTGGACTGCGCATCGAAACAGTCGCCGGTCCGAATCGAAGCGTGCACGAAATACCCGGGCTCCGTTTCGAAAGCACGAGTCGCGGTCGCTACACGCCCTTCACGACGAAGATTCTGGATCTTTAAGGCGATCGACTGGCGACCTTTTATTCAGGGAAGGCGCAGACGACCGCAGTGGAGTTGTGAAAGCCGTTCAGCTGCCCGCCGAATTTGGCGATCTCGCCGTAGGTTCGGAAGCCGACGACCGGCACTTCGCCGAAGGGACTGCGAATGGTTTCGATTTCTCGCGGGAAATCTTCGGCCAGCATGATGCCGCGACAGATGCAGTCAAAGACGACGATGCCCGCCGCGGGATTGCCTCTTAAGTTGACTTTCGCTTCCTCCGCCGCCTGGGCCGCGGCGCTCAGCAGCGCGGGACGTTCGCCGTCCATAATCGAAATCATCGCGTTGGGCGGAACTTCGGTGGCCATATTCAGCGAGCCGTCGGGATTCGCGGATAGCGGCGCGCGAATCTTCGTCACGTCCGAGAACATCTGAATGCCGAGTTCATTCGCGATCATGAAGCCGCCGGCGTTTTCGTGATCGATGGTCTGGCCCAGTTTCGCGGCGTATTCGCGGTACGCGTCAAAGGCGGGTTTGCCGTCCAGTTCGTACAAGACCGCGCCCTCGGAGCGCGTCACCCGCATCGCTTCGGTTTTCGGATTCAGCCCGTGCCGCACGCCGATGCCGATGGGCTTTTTTGAAAAAAGCTGCACCATGATGATGGTGTCGGTGTAGGCCTGGTCGCCTGCGAAGATCGAAGTCTGCTCGAATTTACCGTTGTCTCCGGCCGCGCCGCCGACCAGCTGCGTCGCCGCGCCTGTCATTTCCTGAATCGTCGCCACCATTTCTTCGCCGCGCCCGGCCAGCCCGTCCGAAAGAACCAGGATCGTACTGTGCATATAACCCTGGGCCATCATATTGCGCTGGTTTTCTTTGAAATTACCCAGCGCGCCGGTGATTGACTTTTGGTAGTCGTTCTTGAGGCCGCGAGCGGCGCGGATGACTTTCTGAAATTGATCGGAGGCGATCAGCATCAGGCTGACCGCGTTTTCCGAACTTGAGTTTTCATTGAATTCCCCCGCGGTGGTGCAGCCGACGATCGCGTCAATGCCCAGCTTATCTTTAAGAGTTCGCAGCAGTTCGTTGTAATCGTAGCCGGTCGAACAAAAAACCAACGCCAGGCTTGGCGCCTGGCCGTTCAAAGCCGCAAGCGCCTGGTCGGCAACTTCGGCGGCGGCAGCGCTCGACGAGGTCGAATTTGAATATCCGGTGGCGGTGATGGTGGGCATGAGTGTCTCTCCTTAGAAGGTGGCTTCGTAATTAATAGCTCGGGCCGGGCTAATTAGACGTAAATTCGGCTGGCTTCCCCGCCTGGCCGCGCGCATAAATTCATCGGCGCCGCGCGATTGCGGCGTCCTGAGTGAATGATTTCATCCCGTTCGAACGCGGCCCAGCGCTTCGCGGATATGTTCGGTCCAGCGTCCCATTTCCTGGGAGATCGTCATCAGGTCCTGTGAACCCGAAGCCACGTTCTGTATTTCGAGCATCAAATTCACCATTTTATCGTTTAACAGATCGACCGATTTTTTTTGTTCTCCCGCTACATTCTGGACGAAGGTGGAATGGTCGTCGAATTTCGTCAGACTGTCGTTGATGCTGCGAATGCGATCCAATTGCTCTGCCAGTCCTTGCATTGCGGCCGCGGCTGAATTCTGAATACCGGAAGTTCCAGCGACCGTGCTCTGAATCGCGAGATTCAGCTCGCGGACTTCGGCGCCGCCCCGGGTCACGGCCGCCCGGGTTTCCTCGGTCAGCCGGCCGATGTCCTGGACGCTGCTGTTGGTGCGTTCGGCCAGTCGCGAAATATGATCCGCCACGACCGCGAAGCCGCGTCCCGCATCGCCGGCCCGCGCGGCTTCGATCGACGCGTTCAACGCCAGGAGATTGGTCTGGTCGGAGATATCCGTAATCGTATCGAGAATACTGCCGATGCGCGCCGAGCTGTCCTGAATCGATTCCATCGCCTGGATGGTGCTGTCGATGGTACGACTCGCGGTCGTCGTGCGTTCGCCGAGGCTCTGCGAAAGGTCCGCGAACTCCTGCATGGACGCCTGGATGCCGGTGATCGACGACAGCAGAGCTCCGGCGGTGTTTTGAATTTCCGAAGCGCTCGCCACCGCGAAATTCACGCTGTTTTTGATCTCATCGACCGCTCCCAGGACTTCCCGCACAGCGCCCGTGGATTCCTCCAGAGCTTCGTTCTGATTCTCCGTACTGTCGATGAATACCCGCGCGCTGTTTTCCAGCCGCGAATTCATTTCGCTCATATAGGAAAGCGCTCCGCCCAGATCTCCGAAGAGCGAAGCGAGTTTCGTGCTGGAAGACTGGAGCTGGCCGGCCAGTCCCGCTTCGTCGGCCGCCGGGCTTTGCTGGTCGTGATTTTGAAAATCAAGCGCCGCCATTTTTCCGACATGCTGACTCAGTCGCTGAAATTCCCCATCCTGCGTCTGCCGGTGATATCCCGAGCGGCTCTGCAGCGCTACCGTGACGATGACGCCGAGCAGGCAGGCCGCGGCCATCGCCGGCGGCAATCCCCCGTCCGCGGCGCCGCGTCCGACGAAATAGAAGGCGGCCAGCGAACCGATGAGCGGCGCGCGCAGATCCGCCAGGCTTCCGCCGACCGCAAGTCCGAAGAGCGCCGTCCAGTGCGCCGGCGAGAAAGCGGGAGGGCCGTCGTTCGTGCCGACGCGGAGCAGATCCAGCAGAACGGCGACACCCGGTAAGATTCCCGCGAGCGCGGCTTTGTGCACCGGCCGGGCTATTAAGGTACGGAGCAACGCAATGAGTCCCGCTTTCATCGGAGGCAGATATTGATTCCGGTCTCTGTCAATGGCAACCGGTTTTTTTGTTCGTCTTTCGAAGCGCCCGGCGGTCGCGAGTCGAGTTATCAGTTACGTTGTTCCATAAACGACAGCGCGAGTCCGGGGGGAACGTGACCGAGGCTCTCCAGCCGTTCCAGCACAAGTCGCCGCACGTTGATCGGAATATCGTCGAGAAGATGGACGAGTACGCTGAGCGGCAGTTCCCGCCGCTCGCTGGCGCCCTGCAGTCGATTGATATGACCCACCGCTTCTTCGATTAGAGTTTCGGCTACGCGCAATTCCATCATGGTCGCGGCGAAACCCTGGTCCGAAAGGCGCTCCAGAAATTCATCGTCGTCCGCTTCACTGGCCAGCCGGCACACGAAGTCGAAGAGATCGAGATTCTCTGCGAATAAATCATAAACGTCGGCGTCCTGGTCGCGGAAGAGATCCAGTAGCGCCCGCGCGTCCACTTCGTGATCCGCCAGCAGATTCACGAGATTGTCGCGGTCCATATAACGCAGAATCGAAAAGACGCCGGCGCGGGATTCGCCCATGTGCAATAATTGCCGCAGAATCATCGTCAGCTTTTCGTGGGCGACGAGTCGCCAGTAGCCTTCCATTCTGTGGCGGCGCTTGCGGCCGGAGTCGCCTGCGCCTTCGTCGGTACTTCGCAGCAACTGACAATAAAACAGACACACCGCGGCGCGCACGCTGAAGCGCGCGGAGCCGACGATGCGCGCGCCCAGGCGCGCCGGCAGCAGACGAAAATAATAATCGATCGTGAATTCGAGGCCCGTATTTTCCTGAATCAATTCCGCGATCGCGTCCGGTTGCGCCATTTCCAGTAGCTGGCGAATGCGCGCGATGGGCGGCAGCTCGGCCTGCAGCAATTGCCGCAAGAGAGCTTTCTCCTGGTCCGCGAAGACTGCGCGGCCGGGCGCGCTGCTCTGAATTTCGGATACGTCCATCTGCATCTGTCGAGTAGATCGTCGAATAGCGAGGACTTACTTTTGCCTGTCGCCGTCTGTGATCTTCGGAAACGGTAGTTTCAGTTTTTTAATTATTAAAATCCTGTTTGCTTTTTGGCTTCGCCTTTCGCCCGCGGCGCGCCGCATCGTGTCGCGCGTCTTCGCGAAAGGCGTCGTCCTGATCGCAGGCAATCCTATAAGCGATTTCGCAACGATACGTCAATCAATCTCGCGTCCGGATCGCGCGCCTTCGCGTTCGCAGCGGATTTTTTTTCGGATTCCTGAATACTATGAACCTTTTGTAAATTTTGATTATATACATTGCAGAATTTCTCCGCTCGCTTTCAAGCGAGCAGGCCGTCCGCGACGCACGATCGGAAGGGGCAGCGTCGGGCCTGCCGCTTTTTGGGTTGTCCCGGGCGCGAAAGCATGATTTCTGTTACCCCGCAAGGTGATTCCCGAAAAAAATATTCTCTTTATCTGGCAGGGGCGGATTCTGTACGCGGCCACGCGGGGATACGCGACGGAACCGCACCGACACTACGCGGCTTCGCTTCTGATCGGCCTGGAAGAGCCCCTGATTCTGGACGTGGCCGGCGAACGCAGTCGCCCGCGGGCCGCGGTGCTGGGGCCGAATCTGCATCATCGCTCAATCGGACAGGGGCGGGTGATCGTGCTGCAGCTGGATCCGGACAGCGCGCTGTATGAGCCCATGGGGCGCTGGCTCGGCGACGCGGGCTGGCGCGAGATTCCATATGAGCGGATTGCGCCCTTCGATTTTCGTTTTTCGGAGCTGTACCTGGAGATGCTCGAATGCCGGGAAGCGGACGTTTTGTATCACGACTTGCTGCACGAGCTATGGGGCGGAAGCGATGCGCCTGCGTCCCCGATTCAGGACCGCATCGCGCGGCTGATCGAAGAGCTCAAGGCCGAGCTGCCCGAGCAGGTTAGCGCCGCAGACCTGGCCGCCCGGGTGGGCCTGTCCGAAGATCGTTTCATGCACGTATTCAAAGACGAGATGGGTCTACCGGTGCGCCGTTATATCCTCTGGCTGCGTCTGCACCAGGCCGCGCGCATGATGAAAGCCGGGGTGACCCTCACCGAAGCCGCGCATGCCGCCGGCTTCGCCGACTCGGCTCACATGAGTCGAACCTTTAAGGACAATTTCGGTGTCGCGCCGTCGGGTTTTCTGTCCCCGGCGCGCGGCGACCTTCGCATGCGGATTTGTTCGGAGCGCTGATGTTATGCTACGGCCTTCAGTCTCCGCCGCCACCCACTAACGCGCGATATGAAAAAAGTCCGCCAGATTGGAGAGGTGGAGCATTTTCTCGATGGTTTCGTTGACGTTGCGCAACTGAAATTTGCGTCCGGAACCAGCCAGCTTCTTCTGGAGATTGACGAGCAGCGCCACGCCGGTCGAGTCCAGCGCCATCAGATCGCCGAGGTCCACGGCCAGTCGGCCCGGCAGCTTCTGGTCTTCTTCCGCTCGATCGATGTAGTCGAGCAGCTCTTTGCGCAGGCTGCTGACCGAGCTAATATCGATCCGCGGGCCGGTAATGCGAATGACGAGCTGGTCTCGTTCTGTGTGAACCTGGAATTCGGACATGGCGATGACTCCAGGGGAAATCGCCCCCGGGGAGCGGCATGTCAACCCGCTTTACAAAATCAGCAGTATTCTCTGCTTGCAGGCACGACCGGGTTTCTTCTATATATAGAGCGCCCGTAGAGCCCCAGGCCTGACGCCACCGGTGAATTTTCATTCCGAAGCCGGTCAGTTCCGTCTTTTTCTGTGCGGCGCAAAAAAAAGAACAACAACCGGCGAATCGGCTCCGTCGTACAGGCAGACACAACAAAAGTGTTGCGAAAGTGATACACCATCGGCGCGCTGGCACTTCCAGCTCCCGATGGGATCAGGAGACGCATATGAAACAAACCAAAAACAACCGACCTTTCTCCAAACTGCTGGCCGCTCCGGCGCTGGCTGCCCTGGCTTTGATCGGTCTTATCCTGCTGGCCAGTCCGGCACAGGCGAACAACTGCGCGGCGGTCTGCGACTACACGGTATCCTGTTTTGAAATGAACGCGAAGGCGTATCTGAACGCGAATCCGAACGATGCGGACGCTGAGAAGAAATGGAAAAAATTCCAGCGCCAGCAAAAGAAAGCTCGCAAGAACTGCATTAAGAGCTGTGCTAAATTTGAAGCGGCCGCCGTGGCCTGTTATCAGAAATCCGGCGGCGCCGTCACCGGTCCGGCTTGTGTCGCGGCTACGAACTGTCTGCGACCCTATATTAAATAAGTCGCAACGACCGCTCCGCTTCCAGCAGCAAGCGGGGCGGTCTCCGACTCCATCCACTCACTCCATCCCCCGTCCCACCCGGGCAATCCATGTCCGATATCTCAGTCCGGAGCGATGTCCTCCACTAAATCGCTGAAATTGCAACTCTGGAATCTTCCGGGCGTGCGATGCGCGAAGATCGCTGACCGCGCGGCACGATTCCTCTGCATTCGCCCGGTATTCATTCGGATGCCGGACTCCCGGCGCGAAGCCGCCCGGTGACTTTGAGTTTCATCGTTTCGGAATTCGCGAACCGTGTTTGAAATCAATGCCGGTCCCGGATTGCAAGCCGCATTGGGTTCTTCCAAATGAATACCTGGTCAATGTTTGGCGAAACGCTATCGACTGCGCGCGCTTGCAGGCTGTGTTTTTAACGATTCGTTCGTCGGAGTCGGAGGGCGCAGGCTTGCGACTCCGATATGCTTCGCCGCATTAAACGAAAATTGGTGGCTAAAATCTTTTTGGCCGCTCAATTCCTGATTAGTAAAAATTAGTACTTGAAATTTTCGGCAGCGGTCGCCAGTCAACCTTAAGAACTATTGATCGTAAACTTATATTAGTTTTTGTGTGAGCTTGCGCGCGCGGTTCTTAAATTAATCCGTAACCTATTCGAAGCTGTGTTTTTAGCACTTTTGATAGTATTGGCTGCCCGGAAGAAATCGCGCAGGAACGAAGGGCTTTGGTTTTCGTCGAGCGGAAACGACGGGACGGTTCATTCGGTGCATAGCAAAGAATGTTACGTCGAATGAGCAAAGACTGAACGAATCACCTTATTCTTGAATTTTTTTCGTGATGGCGATGCGAATCTATCGGAAAAGAGCGGCGCTCCCGGAAGCTTGCAGCAATCTATGGAGCCGGCTGCGGATCGCTACGGGGACATAAGGTTTACGGGAGTTACCGCATGGCGGAAAATCGGAAATCGAATTTGAATACAATCGACGACATAAAAGATTGGCTGGTCCATCATCTCGCAAATACCCTGGAGCTGGATCCGCAGGACATTGATACCAGCGAACGTTTCAACCGTTATGGCCTTAAGTCGGCCGTCGGGACGAGTATGGTGGCCGAACTCTCGCGGGTCATGGGGCGTAAGCTCATGCCCACCCTGGTTTGGGACTATCCGACGATCGACAAAGTGGCGGAGTATCTCGCGGATGCGGGAGGCCCGGCTCCCTCTGAGTCCGCATCGACCGACGTCGTCCGCAGTAACGGCGGCGCTGCGGCGGCGCGCGCAAATTCGACTGGCGGGCCCATCGCGATCATCGGCATGTCCTGCCGCTTTCCGGGCGCGCCCAACCCCGAAAAGTACTGGGAGTTGCTCAAGAACGGAGTGGATGCGATTCAGGAAGTTCCGACGGATCGCTGGAGCCTGAATGAATTCTTCAGTCCCGACACGAGCGAGCCCGGGAAAATGTCCACCCGCTGGGGCGGCTTTATCGATCAGGTCGATCAATTCGACGCTGGATTCTTCGGCATCTCTCCTCGCGAAGCCATTCAGATGGATCCCGAACAACGACTGGTTCTGGAGCTTTGCTGGGAAGCCCTGGAAGACGCGGGCATCAACATCCCCGCTCTGACCGATAGTCTGACCGGCGTCTATATTGGTAAGATCTGGAACGATTACGCGACTTTATCGCATCGCGGGAATACGGATTACATCGAACAACATACGTCGACCGGTTCGCACTACAGCATCGTCGCCAACCGCGTATCGTATATCCTTGGTTTACAGGGCCCTTCGATGGCTGTCGATACGGCCTGTTCTTCTTCGCTGGTTTCCGTACATCTCGCCTGTCAGGCTTTACGCAGCGGCGAAGCGACGATGGCGATCGCGGGGGGAGTGAATTTAATTATCGCCCCGGACAGTACCGTGAATATGTCGAAGTTCGGCGCGATGGCGCCGGACGGGCGTTCGAAGGCCTTCGATCATCGCGCGAACGGATATGTGCGCGGCGAAGGAGCCGGAGTCGTCGTACTGAAGCCGCTGGCCGCCGCACTCGCGGACGGCGATCCGATTTACAGCGTGATTCGCGGCAGCGCCGTCAATAACGACGGTCCGTCGAACGGTCTGACGGCGCCCAACCCGGCGTCACAGCAGAACGTACTGCGCGCGGCTTATCGCAACGCGGATATGCCGACCACGCGTGTTCACTATGTCGAGACTCACGGTACCGGCACCATGCTCGGCGATCCTATCGAAGCCAACGCGCTCGGCGCCGTGCTGGGCGCCGGTCGCAGCAAAGACCGGCCGTTGATCATCGGCTCCGTCAAAACGAATTTCGGTCATCTGGAAGCGGCGGCGGGTATGGCCGGTTTGATCAAGCTGGTGCTTTCCATGCAACATCGCGCGATCCCGCGCAGTCTGCATTTCGAAAAACCGAATCCGCACATCCCCTTCGAAGATATTGGCGTCGAGGTGAATCAGAATTATCGCCCGTGGCCGAATAAGGAGGCGGCGGTCGGCGGCGTGAGTTCGTTTGGTTTCGGCGGCACGAACTGCCACGTCGTATTAGAGGAATTCGTTCGCAGTCCGGCCCAGCTGCTTGCGATTTCAGCGGACTCTCCGGAGGGTCTGCAGGCCAGCGCTCAGAATATGCTGAGCGCGATCCAGGCCGAGGTTCGCAGCGAACAGGCGAGCGCCGAAAGCTTTCGCGATATCGCGCTCCAGGAAATTTGTTTTTCCGCCGCTCGCTTTCTGACCAGAGGTTCGCAGCGCCTGGCGCTTACCGCGGAATCCAAAGACGATATGGCGCGGCAGCTTTCCGCGTATTTGAAAGGCCGCGCGAAACCAGGCATTATCGCAGGCGAAGCTTCCGCCGCCGCGCCGAAAATCGTATTCTTTTGCCCGGGCCAGGGCGGCCAGTGGCTGGGAATGGGGCGCGAATTGATGCGCAGCGAACCGATCTTTCGCGCGACGCTCGAACAATGCGACGAGGCCATTCAGGGCGTGGTTGGTTGGTCGCTCTTACAGGAGTTAAACGCGGACCCCGCGGATTCGCGGATCGAGAATCCGCAGGTCGACGTCATTCAACCCGCGATCTGGGCCATGCAGGTCGCCCAGGCCGCGCTCTGGAAATCATGGGGCATCGTGCCGGAAATGGTGATCGGCCACAGCATGGGCGAAGTCGCGGCGGCGTATATCGCGGGCATACTCAGCATAGAAGACGCGGCGCGCATCATTTGTTTGCGCAGCGTGCTCGCGAAAAAAGCTTCCGGTAAAGGCGGCATGGCGGTCGTGGAATTGCCGGCGGAAGAATGCGAAGCGTTGATCGCGCCGAAAGCCGGACGCGTTTCGGTGGCTTCCTGTAATTCGCCGACGACGACGGTACTCGCCGGCGATTCCAACGATCTGCAGGACATATTCGCGGATCTCGAGAGTCGCGAAATCTTCTGTCGCCTGGTGAACGTGGACTTCGCCTCGCACAGTTCGCAGATGGATCCCTTGCTCGACGAGCTGTTTCAGGTATTGCGGGACGTGAAACCCCGCAAAGGTACGATCCCGCTGTTTTCGACGGTTACGGCCGCTGAGATCGACGGCCGTCAGATGAACGCGTCGTACTGGGTAAAGAATCTACGTTATACTGTACAATTCGCCGCGTCCCTGAAATCTCTGCTGGACGACGGCTTCGATACCTTTATCGAGATGAGCCCGCACCCGGTACTCTCCAATCCGGTGGAGCAGACGATCGCTTATTATAAACGGAGCGGCTCCGTATTGCATACGACCCGCCGCGACGAAGACGAACGCGCGGCTATCCTGGAGAGCCTGGGACGATTGTACACGCTCGGTGCGCCGGTTGACTGGAATGCTCTGTATTCCAACGCCCGCGGCGTCTACGAGTTGCCCGCGACGATCAGCGCGGGAACGAATGGAGCCGGACCCTCCGCTCCGATCGAAGCGGAAAAAACGAACGCCGATATTTTTCTCTTGAGCGCGAAGACCGACGAAGGTCTGAACGAATACGCCGGGATCATTGCCGACTATTTGCGTTCGCATGAAGGCGTGTCGCTGCGCGATCTTTCGTATACGACCGCACTGAAACGCAATCATCACGACCACCGCGCCGCGGTCATAGCCCGCTCGCGGCCGGAATTGATCGAAGCGCTATCCGCCTTCGCCTCGCCGGATTCCACGGAAGACGAACGCATCGTTCGTTCGCGAGTGGATCCCAAACACAACAAAAAGCTCGCCTTTGTATTTACAGGGCAGGGCGCGCAATGGTTCGCCATGGGCCGCCAGCTGATGGAGAGCGAACCGGTATTTCGCAATAAGCTTCAGGAAATCGACGAGCTCTTTCAGCGCTTCGCAAACTGGTCTATTATCGCCGCGTTGCAGGCCGAAGAAACGGCTTCGCGCATTATGGAAACCGAGGTGGCCCAGCCCGCCATCTTCGCTCTGCAGGTGTCTCTGGCCGAGTTATGGAAACACTGGAGCGTTCAACCGGGCGCCGTAATCGGTCACAGCGTCGGAGAAGTCGCGGCCGCGCATGTCGCCGGCTTCTTGAGTTTAGACGACGCGACGATGCTGATTTATAATCGCGGCAAGTTTATGCAGGAGGCGACCGGCACCGGCAAGATGGTGCATGTAGCGCTGACCGGCGACGATGTGGAGCCGTACCTGGCCGGCGTTCAGGATCGGGTGGGCGTCGCGGCTTATAACAGCCCCTCTTCGGTCGTCTTATCCGGCGAAACACAGGCGCTGGAGAGCGTCGTGGCGAAACTAGCCGCGAAAGATATCTATCACAAGATGCTCCCGGTGGATTACGCCTTTCACAGTCCGCAGATGGAGCCGTACAAAAACGAATTGATCAAGGCGATCGCGTCGATCACTCCGGGCGATGGTCAACTGCCGATGTATTCGACCGTGCACGCGAAACGCATGACCGGCTGGGAAGTCGAAGCCGAATACTGGGGCGATAATATTCGCGAGCCCGTTCGATTCGCCCAGGCGATGGACGTACTGATTCGCGACGGGTACGCGAATTTTATTGAAATCGGACCGCATCCCGCGCTCTCGAATTATGTTACGGAGTGCGTGGAGCGCGCCGAGCGCGAAGCGACGGTCGTTCATTCGTTGAATCGTAAAAAGCCCGAGCGCGCCAGCATGTTGCGTTCATTGGCGACTCTCTACGCTCGCGGCTATCCCGTGAAATGGAATCGCATGCATCGTCAGGGCGGGCGATTGGTGAAATTGCCGGCCTATCCCTGGCAGCGCCAGCGCTTCTGGATGGAGATGCCCGAGGCCGCCCCGGGAAAAAGCCGGGCGAACGGCGCGACTGCTTTACTCGAGCGCAAGCTGGAAACCGCCGAACCGGTCTGGGAATCCGAATTATCGATCAAAAAGCGGCCGGAGCTGTATTCATCGAAACTCTTCGGCGTGTCGGTGTTGCCGCACTCCGAAATTGTGAGCGCGAGCGTCGCGGCCCTGTCGGAGCTCGCTCCGGGCCGGCCCGTCGAGTTGGAGAATCTTATATTCGAACGCCGGGTCGTCTTGGACGAAGGCGAGAAGACCGGCTTTCAGCTTCTGTGCGTTTCGGAAACTTCGCCGACGAATACGGACGGCGTATTGCGCGCCTACGATCGTTCGCGCAAGGATCCGACCGACCCCTGGAAACGAAATCTCCAGGCGACATACAAAACGCGCGTGGCGGCGATCGAGCCCGACACCATCGATATTGAAAAGCGATTCGCGCAACTGAAGACAGAAATGAATGCGGGCGATTTTTACGCGCGGCTGTCAAAATACAACTCCACAGCGGGCGGAGCGTACCAGACGATCGAAAGCGTACGCCACGACGCGCAGGCCGCGATCGCCCGCCTGAGCCAATCGCAATCGCTCAATAGCGGCGTAATCGCCGGCGGAATGCAGTTAATCCAATCGGCCCTGCTGGGCGAGCCGGCGTCCGATCACGCCTGGGTCGCCGGGAGTCTCGAGCGAGTGCTGGTCGTTTCGGCGGAACCGGTGGCGTGGGTCCAGGCGGAAGTCGCTTCTTCCCCCGCGGCTGGCGGTCGTGAGCTGGCGGGCGATATTCGTTTTTATTCCGCGAGCGGCGGCCTGGTTTCGGAAATCGTCGGGATGCGTTTCGCGGCCGTGGACCATCCGCAGTTTCTACGCGAATCGAACCGCGGCCTGAAAGACTGGATCTATCAACTGGACTGGCGTAAGTCGGCGGCTGCGAGCGCTACGGCTCCCGCAAGCCCCGGTTCGGTTTTGATTTTCGGCGAAGCCGACGACGGCCCGTCCATGGCGACCATGGAGCTTCTGAAACAACAGGGTTTCGAATGCGTACTGGCTCTATCCGACGAAAAGGATTCCGCAACGGACCGGCAGGATATCGTTCGCGTGCGCCCGTCGGCGCCCGAGGATTTTAAGCAGCTGATTCAGAATACGAAAGATCTGCAGGGTGTGATTTATCTCTGGGGCTGGGGCGAATCGGAAGCCGGAGTCGATTGGGTCGCCGATCAACAAAAGCTCTGTGGTTCGTTATTACACCTCGTTCAGAGCCTGGCCGGCGCGAGCCTGACTCCCCGTCTGTTGCTGGCGACGCGCGGCGCACAGGCTGTGAAAGCCGACGAGCCTGTTCCGGCTTTCAGTCGCGGAACCCTCTGGGGTATGGGCGCCGTTATCGAACAGGAATATCCGGAGTTGGGTTCAAAGCGAATTGATTTTGAGCCGGGAGTTGCTGGTGAGGCCGCGAGTCTGCTGGTCGCCGAATTGCTTACCGGCGATCGCGCCAGTCGGCTGGCGTATCGTCGGGGGGAACGGTATACGCAATTTCTTGAGCGAGAAGATACTCGCACCGCGTCTTCCCGGGAGCAGGGCCAGGGCGGCCATAAGCCGGAAGCCGTCGTGCTTGAAAGTCGCGGTCGCGGACTCTTAGAAAACCTGGAACTGCAAGCGATCACGCGCCGACTGCCGGCGCCGGACGAAGTCGAGCTGGAGGTCTTATACACGGGCCTGAATTTTCGCGACGTGCTTTCCGCTCTGGATTCGTATCCCGAGGGGCCGGTGCCCCTGGGCGTCGAGTGCATGGGCCGCATCAAATCTCTCGGCGAAAACGTTGAAGGCCTCAAAGTCGGCGACGAAGTTCTCGCGATCTGTACGGAAGCCAGCTTCGCTTCGTATACCATTACCCACGCGGATCTGGTCGTACGCAAACCGGTCGGCATGGCCCGGCCGGACGCGGCGACCTTGCCGCTCGTATTTTTGACCGGGTACTACGCGTTCTATCATCTGGCGCGGATCAAAGAAAAGGATCGGGTATTGATTCATTCCGCGGCCGGCGGAGTCGGCCTCGCGGCGATTCAGATCGCGCGCCACTTCGGCGCGGAGGTCTTCGCGACCGTCAGCACCGACGAAAAACGCGAGTATCTGAAGTCGATCGGAGTGGAACACATATTCGATTCCCGGTCCCTGGATTTCGCCGATCAGGTGTTAAAGGCGACGAATGGAGAGGGAGTCGACATCGTTCTGAATTCCCTGCGGGGAGAATTCGTCGAGAAGGGGCTTTCGATCTTACGCAAGGGCGGACGATTTCTTGAAATCGGAAAAAAAGACATACTGTCCGCGCGCGAAGTCGCGAAGATTCGCAAGAATGTTTCATATTTCGTCATCGATCTGATGCAGGTGGCGATGCAGACGCCCGATCTGGTGCACTCTCTATTGAGCGATCTCGTGCAGGAATTCGAAGCCGGTAAGCTCAAGCCCATTCCGCATCGCCTCTATCCGCTGGCGCAGGTCGAAGACGCTTTTCGCTATATGTCGCGGGGCAAACATGTCGGCAAAATCGTAGTGCGGCACGGGGCGCTGGCCGGGCGGGACGAATTTCCGGGAGTTCGACCCGATGCCAGCTATCTGATTACGGGCGGTCTGGGGGGACTCGGGTTGTTATTCGCGCGGCACCTCGCCGAACAGGGCGCCGGCGCGGTCGTATTGACCGGTCGGCGCAAGCCCTCTGCGGACGTACTCAAAACGATTCAGGAGATCGAAAGCGGAGGGCATACGAAGATCGTGACGATGCAGGGTAACGTGTCCGACGAATCCGATCTGTCCCGCATATTTGCGCACATTGACTCAGAACTGCCGCCCCTGCGCGGCGTGATTCACTCGGCGGGCATTACCGACGATGGGATGCTGGCCAATCAATCCTGGGAAAGATATCGTTCGGTGTTCGAAGCGAAAATAGCGGGTTCGCTGTATCTGCATCGGCAAACCGAGAACATGCGACTGGACTTTTTCGTATTATTCTCCTCGCTCGTTTCGATAATGGGAAGTCCCGGCCAATCGAACTACGCTGCGGCAAACGCCTATATTGATTCGCTGGTCTGGCACCGACGCGCACAGGGACTGCCTGCGCTCAGCATTCATTGGGGACCATGGGCGGAGATCGGGATGATCGCGTCGCTGGGTGAGCGGGGCGCAACGAACTGGGAAGGACGGGGCATCCAGCTATTGCCTCCGGAAATTGGACTACAAGCCTTCGACCAGTTGTTACGTTCCGATAAAACCGAAGCTGGCGCTTTCGCGGTTGACTGGCAAAAATATATCGGTCAGTACGCGGCTGGTCGAGAACCAGCCTATCTAATCAACTTTATTGATCGGAGCGGCGAAGCGGGTGCCGATGAATCGCTTCAGCAGCAGGCAGGTCCCGACATATTAGAAAAAATCGCGACCACCCCTGTTGCACGACGCGAAAGTGTCGTACGCCAGTACGTCGAGGAGCACATTCGTAGAATTCTCGGAATGGAGGCGGATCGCCGGGTGGAAGTCAGTAAAGGATTTAAGGATCAGGGAATGGATTCCCTGATGACGATCGAGTTACGCAACCGCCTGCAGCTCGGACTGGGATGCGTATTGCCGTCGACCCTGGCATTCGATTATCCGACTGTGAATACGCTAACAGCGTTTTTGACTAAAGAGATATTGCCCGAGAAAATCAAAGCCATTGAAGAGACGATTGAAAAAACGGCTCCGGCCGATGTTGCTCCTGATGTAATCGCTCCCGCCACAGCCGTTCCTGCGCCGAGCACAGCGACTGCGACTTCGCACAGGGCGACGCCGGCTTCCGAAACAGGCGAAGCCCCGGAACTTGCTCCAGCCTCCCCAGGGGACGCGACAGCGGTCCTTGCGGCAGAGGAGCTTGATGAACTATCCGATGACGATGCAGAAGCGCTCTTACTTCAGGAGCTCAATATATTTAAGGCGAGAAAGAAGACATGAGTACGGTAAGCCAAAAATCGGCCGTCAAGCAGGCGCTGGCCGCCATGCAGGAGATGCGCGCTCAGCTGGAAGCCTATGAACATGCGCAGAACGAGCCCATTGCAATAGTCGGGATGGGGTGTCGTTTACCGGGCGGCGCGAATAGCCCTGAGGCCTACTGGAAGCTCTTGAAAGAAGGCCGCGACGCGATCATTGATACTCCTTCTTCGCGCTGGGACGGCGACGCGTACTTTGACGCAGATCATGATAAACCCGGAAAAATTGTAACGCGCAAAGGCGGGTTTTTACAGGAAGAAATAAATAAATTCGACGCGCAATTCTTCGGTATTTCACCGCGGGAAGCCGACAGCATGGACCCGCAGCAACGGGTGCTTCTGGAGGTCGCCTGGGAAGCCCTTGAAAACGGCGGACAGCGGGCTCACGAACTCGAAAACAGTAAGACCGGCGTTTTCGTCGGAATCGGCATTGACGATTATAAGATGATGGCGATGAACTCCAACCGGGACTCGGCCATCGATGCCTATACCGGCACAGGCGGTTTATTCTGCGTGGCGGGCGGGCGCATTTCTTACGTCATGGGTTTTCAGGGCCCAAACTATTCGATCGATGTGGGTTGCGGTTCTTCGCTGGCGGCGGTGCATCTCGCGTGCCAGAGTCTGCGGCTCGGCGAATGCGATATGGCGCTCGCCGGAGGCGTACATCTGATGCTGGCGCCGACCATGCATATCTATCTGTCGCGGGCCCATGCGCTCTCACCCGACGGACAGTGCCGGACCTTCGACGCGAGCGCGAACGGTTATGTGCGAGGCGAAGGTGCCGGGATGATCGCTCTGAAGCGTCTTTCCGACGCCCGTCGCGACGGCGATCCGATTCTCGCACTGGTCCGCGGTTCGGCCGTGAATCACGATGGGCCGAGCAGCGGTCTAACCGTGCCCAACGGAGTATCGCAACAGAGGCTGATTCGCGCCGCTCTGGAAAACGCGAAGTTGAATCCCGAAGACGTCGGATACGTCGAAGCTCACGGAACGGGAACACCGCTCGGGGACCCGATCGAAGCGAACGCCCTGGGCGCTGTGTATGGAAAAGTCGACCGCAAGCGGCCGTTTTTTCTGGGTTCCGTAAAAACGAATATGGGACACCTGGAAGCCGCCGCCGGGATTGCCGGCTTAATCAAAGTCGTGCTCAGTATGCAGCATCGCCAGATTCCTGAGAATCTGCATTTCAGCGATCCGAATCCGCTGATCGCCTTAAACGAAATTCAGGCCACTGTGCCGACCGCCCCCGCGGACTGGGAGCCCGACCACGATAAATTGCGCGGAGCGGTGAGCTCTTTCGGTATCAGCGGCACCAACAGTCATATTATCCTGGAAGAAGCTCCGACGGATTCTACATCGAAACGTATCGAAGCGAGTAGCGAGGCGCCGTGTTACCTATTACCGATTTCCGCGCGCAGCAAGGAGTCTCTGGATCGTCGGGCCCGCGCTTTCGCGGAATTGCTCAGGACGGCGGACGATTCGACCGTGACCGATATCTGTTATAGCGCGAGCTTAAGAAGTACGCACCATGACTTAAGACTTTCTGTCGCCGGCTACACGAAAGATGAGCTGGCGGAAAAGCTGGAAGCCTTCGCGGCCGGCCAGGAACGCAACGGGATGGTGTTTCACAAGAGCCTGCCCGGCGGCGATCCCAAATTGGTTTTTCTGTGTTCAGGTCAGGGGCCGAAATTCTGGCCGCTGGCCAAAGAGTTACTGGAAAAAGAACCGGTCTTTCGCGAGACTCTGGAGAAATGCGACGCGATTCTGAAGGACCTGGCGGGCTGGTCGATTCTCGAACAGCTGACGATGCCCGAAGACCAGTGCCAGTTGGACCGCACCGAATATACTCAGCCCGGTCTGTGCTCCGTTCAAATCGCGCTGTCTGAAGTCTGGAAGGCTCGCGGCGTGGTTCCGGACGCTGTGATCGGTCACAGTATGGGCGAAGTCTCTGCGGCGTATGTTTCCGGTTCGCTGAGCCTTGAAGATACGCTGCGCGTGATTTACCATCGCGGGCGTTTGATTCAAACCCTCTGTGGTAAAGGCAAGATGGCCTTTCTGGATCTTTCAATGGAGGACACTGAAGAATATCTGAAAGGCTATGAAGATAAACTGTCGATTGCGGCGAATAACAGTCCGGGCAACACAGTAATCTCCGGCGACACCGCGGCTCTTAACGAGGTCGTGGCGAAGCTCGAAAAAGACGAAGTCTTCTGCAAAGTCCTGGAGTCGGTGGATTTCGCTTCGCACAGCCCGCAGATGGAAGCGATCCAGGCCGACTTCGAAGCGGCCCTGCAGGGGATTGCGCCGCGCCAGTCCAGCTCGCCCTTTTATTCGACCGTAACCGGCGACTATATCGACGGCACGGAACTGGGCGCCGCGTACTGGGCGCGAAATATTCGCGCGCCGGTTTTATTCTCGGATACGGTAGGCCGGCTGTTGGACGAAGGGCACGGTGTATTCGTTGAGATTGCTCCACATCCGGCGCTATCGGGCTCTGTTTCGCAATGTATGGGCGCCGCGGAATTTGAAGGCGTGGTACTGCCGACTTTGCGTCGGGATGTCGAAGAAAAGCTGCTCATGATCTTCAGCGCTTTCGGGGGATTGTTTACTGCAGGGTATCCCGTGAATTTCGGGGAGCTGTATCCGGACGGCGGAAATCTCACGCCGCTGCCGAATTATCAATGGAACCGCAAATCTTACTGGATTGAAGAAGGCCCGAAGTACGCAGGGCGGCCTCAGCCCGGCGAGCATCCCTTTCTGGGTGGCCGCGTTCGAACCGCAACGAAGGATATCATCTTTGAGGCTGCCTTTACCGAAGAGAATATTTCTTATTCGGACCATGTGATCGGCGGAACGGTCGTCGTGCCTGGCGCGTGTAATATCGCTTTGATGGTTTCCGGAATCCAGGAGGCCTTCGGACGAAACAGCTGTACTCTGCGCGACATTTCGTTCTTGCAGGCCAATGTGATCCGGCCGGACGAAACGCGCCCGACTCAGCTGATCTTTTCGCCGCAGGACGGAAATCAAAGCGGGGCTCTCGAAATTTATAGCTGCTCGGACGAGGATGCGAGTGCCGACTGGACGCGGCACGCCAGTGGTCGTTTTGAACTCGAAGACCAGTCTGAAACCAAAACCTGCGATCTCGATATCGCGGCGATCCAGGAGCGATGCGCTCAGCATTTTAGCGGCGCGGATTTCCACAAGGTGTTTCACTCTGCCGGCTACGAGCTCGGTCCCCGTTTTCAATGGATTCAAGAAATCTGGCGCACCGACGGCGAGGCACTGTGTCGCATGAAAGCGCCGGAGGTGGTCACCGAGCTTGGTGATTATGAAATCTACCCTGGCCTGATGGACGCCTGCTTTCAGCACAGTTGCAATAGCCTGCCGGGAGGCATCGAATGGATCCTGAGCGAAGATGTGCTCTACGTTCCCTTTACATTCGAAAGACTGCGGTTTTATGAAAAACCTCCGGCCGACGATTTGTGGTGCTATTATAAGCTGACCGCGGGCGACGCCGAGAATAGTGAGCTATTCGCGGGCGATTTGATTTTATTCGACGGACAGGGCCGCGTAATCCTCGACGTATCGAATTTTAACGTGAAACGCACGCCGGTCGAAGGTCTGCTGCGTTCAGAGCAGCGCCTCTCGGATTTGCTTTATGATCGTCAGTGGATGCCCCTGACGGATACGCCGACAGCGAAAGCGGCGGCGACGGACGAGGCAGGGCAAAAGGAACGCTGGTTGGTCTTCGGCAATGGCGACGACGCGGATGCGGATATCGCGCAGGACTGCGCGTCGCGAGAAGTCGATATTGTATTCGTACGAAAGGGCGTTGCTTTCAAGAAAACCGGTAGCGATTACGAAGTGGATCCGGCGCGGGTCGAAGACTACGCGGCAGTCCTCTCGGACGCGTTCGCGGACAATCCGCCGACTGCCGTATTACATCTGTGGAATCTTCCGTTTCGCAACGCCGAGCCGGACGTCGCGGATCTGCTTGCAGCGCGATTGCCCGGGGCCGCGAGTATCCCGTACGCAATGCAGGCTTTCCTGAAGTCCGACTTCGCGGATCAGCCCCGTTTCTGGATCGCGACCTGCGGCGCCCAGGCGGCGGGCGATTCTCAGCAAGCTCTAAACGTCGCGCAATCCGCGGTCTGGGGTCTGGCGGCGGTGATCGAAAACGAGCACCCGGAATTTCGCTGTTCGCTCGTAGATCTCGACGCCGAATTCTCGGGGCGCGATCTCGTTGCTTTTCTACAGGAAGTGGAGGCGGATGGAAGCGAGAATCGAATCGCGTTGCGAGACGGCGCGAGATTCGGCTCTCGATTACTGCATGTGAACAAGTCGCGCATTCAGCAGCTTGCCGGGAAAGGCGCATCGGACTTTCGCCAGGACGCGACCTATTTGATTACCGGAGGCATGGGTGGACTCGGGCTGACTTTTGCGCGCTGGATGGCCGAACAGGGCGCCGGAACGCTGGTGCTTACCGGTCGCAGTGCACCTTCGGAATCGGTGCAAGCGCAGATCCAGGAAATCGAGGGACTGGGTAGCAAGGTTGTAATCGTCCTGGGTGATATTTCGGATGAAGCTGCAGTCCGCAGGATTCTGGAGGAAATGCAAAATCTGCCTCCGCTCAAGGGTATCATTCACTCTGCTGGCACGTTAGATGATAGTACGATTCTGCAAATGACCGAGGAACATTTCGACAGGGTCATGTCGTCGAAAGTTCAGGGATCGTGGTTGTTGTATTCTCTGACCCGAGAGCTTGAGCTCGACTTTATCGTATTCTTTTCATCGGCGGCGGCGATTCTCGGCAGCGTGGGGCAGGGCAATTACGCGGCGGCGAACGCATTTATGGACGCGCTCGCGCATCGCATTCGGCGCGAAGGGCGTCACGCGCTCAGTATCAACTGGGGAACCTGGGCCGAGGTTGGCCTGGCCGCGGCGGAGGAAGTGCGCGGCGATCGTCTGGCTGCCCGGGGCCTCGGCAGCCTTTCGCTATCCGCGGGTATTCAGGCGCTCGATTATTTGTTACAGGCCGACGCGACTCGCGGCGCCGTAATGCCTCTCGATCTGGCGAAGTGGTTTCAGTCCTACCAGAGCGCGGCCAGGTCTCCGATGTTCGCTGAACTCGCGCATGCGGCGGTACCTCCCGCCGGCGGAACCACAAGCGATGATGGCGTAAAAATAAAAGACCTGGTAGGCGCCGCCAGCGACGGGGAAGAGGGGCGCGAGATTTTCGTTGCACACATCAGGGGCATTGTCGCGCAGGTCTTGAGGCTTTCTCCAAACGATATCGATATCACTCAGCCCCTTGGGTCTCTCGGGCTCGACTCTTTGATGGCTCTGGAATTGCGCAATCGCCTGGAAAGTACTACCGGTTTGACCCTGCCGGCCACTATCGCCTGGGCCTATCCGACGATCGCGGTCATGAGTCCGCATCTGGCGGAAAAGATGGGGCTCTCGTTTGACGCCAACGGAGCAGGCGCAGGAGATGGCGGCGCGGGATTCGGCGAGGGCGGTCCGGTCGCCGCACGGAAAAAGTCAGACCGCGAAGCGAAGGTCCTGGCCGCCGAAGAAGTCGATCAATTATCCGATGAGGACGCAGAAGCTCTGCTTTTAGAAGAATTGCAGATGTTCGAGTGAAGAGCTATAGCACATGACAGAAAAGAACGAACCGTCTAAAGAACTTTCTCCCGTAAAGCGAGCGCTCGTCGCCATGCAAAAGATGCGGGCTCGCATCGAGGATCTGGAATACGCGCAGAGCGAACCGATCGCAGTGATAGGCATCGGCTGCCGGTTTCCTGGTAGCGTTCACAGCAAAGAAGATTTCTGGAAACTGCTCGACGAGGGCGTCGACGCGATTCGCGAAGTGCCGGCAGATCGCTATAATCTCGATGAATTCTACGATGCGGATACGGCCGCTCCGGGTAAAATCCATTCCAGGTGGGGCGGTTTTCTGGATCAGATTGACGAATTTGACTCAGAATTTTTCGGGATCAACCCGCGCGAAGCGACGACACTGGATCCGCAGCAGCGGCTGCTGCTTGAAGTGGCCTACGAAGCATTCCAGGATGCGGGCTATACGCTCAGCCAGTTGTCCGGAAGCCGGACCGGTGTGTACGCCGGGGTATACAGTCGGGATTACGGCCAACTGACCAACGCGAATCTGGATTTGATTGATCCCTATACCAGTACCGGGGACGATCATGGTTTCGGACCGAATCGCGTTTCCTATTTTTTTAATCTGCACGGGCCGAGCATGCCTGTTAATACTCACTGTTCCGCGTCTCTGGTAAGCATTCACCTGGGTTGTGGCGCGCTTCGCACCGGTGAATGCGATATGGTTCTCGCGGGAGGCGTCAATTTGCATTTGACTCCGGGGTTAACTCTCGGTGTGTCAAAGTTAAGAGCGCTCTCGCCGGACGGCCGCTGTAAGACTTTCGATTCGCGTGCAAACGGTTTTGTCCGCGCGGAAGGTTGTGGGCTCGTTGTCTTGAAGCGGCTTTCAGACGCGGAGCGAGACGGGGACCGCATTCTGGGAGTCGTGCGTGGTTCGGCGGTGAATCAGGACGGTCGCGGCAACGGACTGACCCAGCCGAATATGCTGGCGCAAAAGGCATTGCTGTCGGATGCCCTGCGGGTGGCCGGTATCGAACCCGGAGACCTTGATTATATCGAAACTCACGGGACCGGAACCGAACTCGGGGACCCGATTGAAGTTGAAGCGATTTCGTCCGTCGTGAACGGGAAGCGCGAACGTCCGCTCGTGCTCGGCGCGGTGAAGTCTAATATCGGACACCTGGAAACCGCCGCAGGCGTGGCCGGCCTCATCAAAGTGCTGCTGGCTCTCAAGCACAAACGCATTCCGGGAAACCTGCACTTTCAAAAGCTGAATCCGCACATTAGCCTCGACGAGAAACAGCTGCAAATTCCCGTTCAGCCGGTTGAATGGCCCGCCGCGAAAGATTCGCAACGGTACGCCGGCGTGAGTTCTTTTGGCATGGGGGGCACGAACGCTCACATGATTCTGAGCGATGCACCTGCATCGCCGCGGGAAACGAAGGACGTGGTGGATGGCATCGCCGCGCCAGGGCTGGCCGATGCGCCGCTGATCCTGACGATCTCCGGTCATAACCCCGAAGCCCTGCGCTTGATGGCAGACCGCTACCAGAGCTTCTTAAGTGAGAGCGATGCAAAATTAGAGGATATCTGTTATAATGCACTCGTTTATCGAGACCAGCATAGATATCGAATGGCGGTCGTCGGGCACGAAAAAGGCGACCTGGCCGCCGCGCTGGAAAATTACCTGAGCGACGCGGATCACCCCCGCGTCGCATCCGGCGAAAACGATCCTCGCCGTCGATTCAGGCCGGTTTTCGTTTTCGCGGGACTGCAGGCGAGCGCGCCGGAAGCGACGCGCATGACTGAGTTAATGACGGTTTCAGCGGCGTTCCGCGAAAAGATCGAAGAGTGCGAGGCTATCATACAGAATCTGGCGGGCTGGTCGCTGATCGAGGCCATCGAATCCGACCCGACCGGCGTCAAACTTCAGAATAAAGACACAGCACTCGCGGCTTCGTTCGCTCATCAGTTTGCGCTCGTCGCTTTCTTGCAGTCGCTTGAATTACAGCCTGCGGCCGTCGTAGGTAACGATGCGGGCGCGGCTGCTGCCGCCCACGTCGCCGGAATTCTTTCGCTTGAAGAGGCGCTGACCCTCGCGTACCACTGCGGGCGATTAAGCGAAGGCGGAGTGCTATTAAGCAAGGCTTCTGTTGCAGAGTTTACGAAGTCTGTGGGCGCGATTTCCGGGAAGGCCGGCCGCGTCCCGTTTTATTCGGGGCTAACGGGTGAGCTTTTTGACGGCGCCCGGGCGAATTCACAGCACTGGGCCTCGGCTGTGAGTCAGCCGGGCAAATTTGCACAGGCGATCAGCGGAATCGTCGAAAAGGATCAATCGCTCTTCATCGAAATTTCATCGAGTGATCACATCGCCGCTCAACTTGATGCAGCGGCCGCCGAAACTATTAGATTCTCCATCGGCGACGCGGGTCTGGCCACGCTTTTGACGGCGCTGGCGGCTCTGCACTGTAACGGAGTCCCGGTGCGTTTGGAACGACTGCATATGACCCGCGCTCCTCATATCGATTTGCCGTTGTACGCCTGGACCCGCCAGCGCTTCTGGATCGACGTCGCTTTTAAGGACGCGGTCTACGGCGGCGGCATTTCTCGACAGCCCGCCGAAGCGCAGCTCGTCGCCGGAGCGGATCAGGACGCGGATTGGGAACGCTTAATTGCGGGCGCCTCCGCGGACGAAGCGGCCGCGGCCGAAAGACCCCGGCTGCTCGTATTCTCAAACGACGACGCGGCGGCTCTGGACGAGCAGGCCGGCACCTATCGCGACTGGCTCAAAGGCAAGGACGCCGAGATCGGAATGCGGGCGCTCTGTTCGACGGCCGCGCAGCATAGCAGTCACAACACACATCGCATGAGCGTCGTCGCAAGTACGGGCACGGAAATGGCGGAGCTGCTCGACGAGGTTCTGGCCGGCGGCTCAAGCCCGTTCGTGAATCGCGCAGAGGCCGCGTCCGGCGCGCCGCGCGTGGTGTTTGTTTTTTCGGGACAGGGTTCACAGTGGCCGCAAATGGCGCGGACTCTGATCGAGCAAGAACCTGTATTTCGCGACAAAGTTAACGAGATCGAAGCTTTACTGAGCGAATATGCGGACTGGTCCCTGACCGAAGAGCTGAACAAAGCCGAAAGCGATTCAAGACTCGGCGAAACCGAAATCGCTCAACCGGCGATTTTCGCACTGCAGGTCGGCCTGGTCGCGGTCTTATCCCACTACGGGATTCAGCCCGACGCGCTGGCCGGTCACAGTGTGGGCGAAGTGGCGGCCGCGCATATCAGCGGGGCGCTGGATCTCGAAGCGGCGGTGCGCGTCATTTATCATCGCGCGCTGGTAATGCAAAAAGCGACCGGCCTGGGCCGCATGGCGGCGGCCGGAATCTCCCCGGAGGACGCGCAACAATATATCAACGGGAACGAGGATCGCGTGGCGGTCGGCGCTCACAACAGTCCCGATTCCATCGTTTTTTCGGGCGAAGAGCAGGCGGTTCAGAAAATTTTCGATTCGCTACCCGACGGCGTCTTTAAGATGATGCTGCCGGTCAACTACGCCTTCCATAGTCCGATTATGGAACCCTTTCAGGCGGAGCTGGCGGAAGCCCTGGGCGGCGTTTCCGCGCAGGCGCCCCGTATACCCGTATACTCGACCGTCACCGGAGAGCTCGTGGAAGGCGAGGAATTCGGCGCGGAGTACTGGCCGCGCAATATGCGAGACGCCGTCGCCTTCGCACCGGTCATCGACAGCATCGCGCGCGACAATTCGGGCGCGGTATTCGTCGAGATCGGAGCGCATAATGTACTGTCGGTTCCGGTCGAACAATGCCTGACGAAGGCAGGAGTCCCGGGCACCGTGGTGCCGACCCTGCGTCGGAATATGGACAGCTTTCGCATGGTGCTGGCGGCTACGGGTCGGCTCTTCGCCGCCGGCGTTGGCATCGACTGGCGCAATCTATTCGCGGACGCGGGCCAGGCGCAGCTGAGTCTACCGGTCGCGAGCGCTTCGGCGTCGGCTCTTGACGGCGAGAGCCTGGTCGATTGGATGTACCAGCTGGAGTGGTCGCAAGAGAACGCGCCCGATGAAGTCCAGGCGCCGATTTCCCACTGGTTGATTCTGTGCGACACGCAGGGGATCGGCAAAGCGCTGGCGGAACTCGCCGAAGCGGCCGGCCAAGAGGTCGTTCTGGTATTCCCCGGCGACAGCTTTCAGGAGCTCGATCGCGGCCAGTACTCTGTTCGTCCGGATAGCCAGGCGGACTTCAACAAATTACGCGATACACTCATTCAAACCGCCCCTGAGTCGCAGTTTACGGTCGTGCATCTCTGGGCGACCGACTCGCTTGCGGTCGAAGAGATTACGGTCGAGTCGATTGAAGCCGTACACCAGCGCGTTTTGATGAGCGCCGCACGCCTGATCCAGTCCCAGCATTCCGTTCCGTCCGATCACCGGCCGCGGGTACGATTCGTCACCGCCGGGGTGCAGAGCCTGAACGGCGAAACGCCCGCGGCCCTGGTCGAATCGACGCTCTGGGGTTTCGCCCGGGCGGTCGCGATGGAACATCCCCTTGCCTGGGGCGGCTTAATTGATCTGGAAAGCGGATTAGAACCCGCCGACGCCGCGCGCATTCTGTATTCCGAATTTCAAAACGGAAGCCCCGAGGATTATGTATGCGTTCGGGCGAATGAAAGATACGTCGCTCGCATGACGCACATCAAGCCGATCGCGGCCCAGAGCACGCGCATCGATTCGGCCAGCAGCTATATGATCACCGGCGGTCTGACCGGAATCGGATTGCTCGTCGCGCGCTGGTTGATTCAAAACGGCGCGACGCATCTGACGCTGCTCGGCCGCACCCCGCTGCCGGATCGTTCGGAGTGGGACAGCGTTCATAAAGAATCCGTTCTGGAGCGCATCAAGGCCGTTCAGCATCTCGAGGGACTTGGCGCCACGATTATCACCGCGGCCGTCGACACGTCGAACGAGGAGCAGTTCGCGGGATTTCTCGAGAGTTACGCTTCCGAAAAGCACCCCGCCATCAAAGGCGTAATTCATTCCGCCGGCGTACTCGAGGGCCGCTCCGTGATGGACCTGGAGCCGGACGCCCTGCGCAAAGTGCTGCAGCCGAAAGTCGACGGCGGCTGGGTGCTGCATAAGTGTTTGCGCGACGCCGATCTGGATTTTTTCGTTCTGTTTTCATCCGTCTCGGGCACCGTAACGGGGCTGGCGGACGGACTGGCCAATTACGCGGCCGCGAATTCGTTTCTGGATTATCTCGCGGTGTATCGCCGTGCGCAGGGTCTGCCGGCCACGAGCGTAATCTGGGGTCCCTGGGCCGATACCGGTTTCGCCGCTCAATCCGAGACCGGCAATCGCATGATCGAAAACCTGCTTTCGCGCGGCATTCACAGTCTGTCCTCTCGTCGAGGGCTGCGAATCCTCGACGCGTCCATCGGCAGCGACCTTGCGGCTCCGATTGCGATTCGCATCGACTGGGATCGTTTCTATAAAACCATGCAGCAAGCGGCGGTTTCGCCCCTGTATTCCAATCTGGTCGCGCAGGCCGCCGCCGTGCCGTCCGCTCAGGCCGGGGGAGCCGCCGCCTCCGGCGCGGAGGGAAGCCCGGACGGAGCTCTGACGCTGCAGCATCTGGCAGAAGCGACGGAAGAAGAACGCGAAAAACTGGTGCAGACGTATATGGCCCGCCACGTCGCGGAGATCATGCGTTATCCTATCGCCCGGCTGGACGTAAACCGTCCGTTGAAAGAAATCGGCATCGATTCGTTGATGGGCGTGGAACTGCGCAATCGGATTCAGAACGATCTGGACTATGAACTGTCGGCGGCGCGCATCGTCGACGGCTCAAGCATCGTGCAGCTGGCTTCGTTCGTAATCAAAAATCTTGAGCTGCCCTTCGCGGCCGCGGGACAGCAGTACGCGGAAGCGCCGCTCTCCGCCGAACAGGAAGGCGTCTTTTTTCTCACGCAGCTGGCGCCCCAGGTCAGTGTGGCGAATGTTCATAGCGCGTATCTGCTGGACGCCGATTTCAACGCCGCGGGGATTTCCTCCGCGTTAGGGGAACTGAGCGAACGTTATGATGTACTGCGCACCGCGGTGGTCGCGAAGACCGGAGTCGCCACGCAGCTCATTTTCGAAGCGGTCACTCCCGATTTCGAAATCATAGACAGCGCGTCGATCGACGAAGAAGAGATTTTCGATTTACTCAGTCGCGAAATCGAAACCGGTTTCGAGCTCGCGGAGGCGCCGCTCTTGAGAGTGCGGCTCTATCCTCTGGAGTCCGGCGCGCATATCCTGCTCGCGGTCGCGCATTCGATCGCTCTGGACGAGGGGTCCCTGAAAAAAGTCTGTCGGGAACTTCTTCAGACGGCGGCGGGGCAGGCTCCCGTCGACGCGCCGGTTTCATTTCAGGAATACGCGCAGGCGCGCGTCGCGAAATCGGAATCGGAATCCGAATTTAAGGCGGATCGCGAATTCTGGTGCGAATATTTGAAGGGCGATATGCCGGCGATGCGTTTGCCGGTGACCCGCAGCATTCCGCCGCTGCATACCTATCGAGCGGAAACCGTCGGCTTTGATCTGGCGGAAGATGTCGTGGCCGGTGTGCAGAGTCTGGGAGGTCTGGAGCCGGTCATTCTCGCCGCTTATACCGCGATGCTCGCGCGAATTACGGGGCACGACGACGTTCCGGTCGGCCTGTATCTGCGTCTCCCCGACGGGGACGAGAGCATCGTCGGGGCTATGACGAATCTCGTGATTCTGCGGGCGAAGGTCGGGGATGACTCGAGCTTCGCGGATTTCGTCGGGCAGATTACAGAGATGTTGGGGGACATTCGAAAGCACGGCGCCTATCCGTTCCAGGATATCATTCGCGAAACCAACCCGCTGCGCGATCCCGCCCGTTCGCCGGTCGTGCCTTTTACCGTTCATTTCACCGAAGCCGGGGAGGCCGCGCCGCTGCTCGAAGAACTCGGTGTGGACGCGCTGGATCTGGATAAAACCGAAACATTCGACGAGATGGCCGCGCTGTGCCACAGCGGCCCGGAAGGCGTGCGCCTGGAGTTTCGCTTCAAAGCGGAGTTGTATTCCGCGGCGACGATGGAACAATTCGCCGCTTCGCTGAACACGCTTTTAGAAAGCGCCGTCAGAGATCCGCAGCGGCCGCTGGGCGAGATCGACTACAACGCGGTGCCGGTCGACGAACAGATTCAAAAGATCTGGCAGGAAAACCCGGAGTCCGTCACGGCGGATCCGCGCGAAAATTCGCTTCTGCCTTCCGGCGATCTGCGCACGCCCGTTGTGCACGAGCTGGTGGACGACGTCGCGAATATGGTGCCGGGGGCGGTCGCGGTTCTGTCGGGAAAACGCCGGCTTGCGTACAGCGAATTAAGCCAGAAAGCCGATCAGCTCGCGCAATATTTGCTCGGGAAAGGCCTGAAACCGGGTTCGGCCGTCGTGATTTGTATGGGACGCTCGCCGGAGTTCTTAATTTCGGTTCTGGGAGTATTAAAAGCCGGTTACGCGGTCGTGCCGCTGGATCCGGCGTACTCGATCGCGCGTCTGAATATCTTTCTTAACGATTCGAAAGCGAAACTGATGTTGACGCTCGAACACTACGAGGAGCGCTTCGACGATTCGAAGGTCGAGCTGGTGCTCGTCGATAAAGAGGCGAAGAGTATTTTCAAGAAAGCCTCGAAGAAGAAGCCCATACCGGAATACGATCCCGAGGCGACCGCCTTCGTATTTTATAGCACCAAAAACAAGGTGCTCCCGCTGGGCACGGAAGTGGATCATAAGGCGTTCACCCATTCACTCAAATACTATGTGCAGAGCTCTTCGCTTGGATTGGGCGCGCGAACGCTGCACTATAATTCGGTGAATTCGCTCGTGGCCTACTACGAAATATTCGCCACTCTGGTGACCGGCGGCTCATTGATCTTGAGATCGAAAAAGGATCGGCATGATTCGGACCTGGTCAAATTCATGCAGGAGAATTATATCGAGCGCATCTTCGTGGCTCAGGGATTGTTGCGGGGTATTTCCCGGGTCGCGTACGAGCAGGACCTGGCGCCGCGCTATCTGCGTGAAATCAATTTGATCGGCGACCGCATGTCGGTCACCCAGCAGTTAATCGAGATGCTCGAAAAGCTGGGGTATTGCGAAGTGAATTACCGCTTCACTTTACTCGAAACCGGGACTTTCGCGAACTATCGCCTGGCGGATCTGCGCAGCGGCGACTGGCCGGATTATCTGCCCATCGGGCGCCCCGTGGATGGAACGCAGATGTACATTCTGGACGACCGCCTGCGCAAAGTCCCGCTGGGTTTTATCGGTGAACTGTACGTGGGCGGAAGCTCGCTCGCCAGGGGCTATCGCGGCCATCCCACCGCGACAAAAGAAAGCTTTTTGAAAGATCCCTTTGCGAAGAAGAAGGGCGCTCGAATGTTTAAGACCGGCATGCGCGCCCGATACAATTTAAACGGACAGATTCAACTCGTCGGCTCCGAAGATCGCAGCGCGAAATTTCGCGGGCGTTCTATGAATCTACGCGAGATCGAGCTGGTGATCGAAGAACATCCGGCCATCGCGGAGGCCTACGTAACTCAGAACAAAGATCTGGGAGCGAACGGCGTAATCGCGTTCATCGTTTCCGATCGAATCGTCGATCGTCTGATTACGACGATCTACTGCCACGTCGAATACGATAGCAAAGACAAAAGCAAAGAGAAAGTGACGCTGGTAACCCAGGACGTATCTTCAGGCGGTTTGCGATTGCAGGGAATTCCGGCCGACTGGAAAGTCGGAATGGAATTGCGCATGACTCTGCTCTTGCCTGGATTCTTCGACGAATTCCGGGTGCAGGGGGAAGTGAAATGGATCCGCCAGGGGCAGGCCGGCGTTGAGTTTAATACCTCGCCCGTCGAAGAGTCCATGTTGAAAAAAAGTCTGGCCTATTTGCTTGAGCTGGAACAATTCACGATGGCTCATGAAAGCCAGATGCCGCGGGTTCCCATACGCCGACGCTGTTCGGTGGAACTGGAAACCGGCCAGCGCATCGATTTAACGGCGAGTGAGATTTCGACCAGCGGCATCAGCGTTCTGGACGCGCCGGACTCCTGGGAGATCGGGAAAAAGGTTTTTATCACGCTGAACCTGCCGGGCATCATCGAACCGCCGCGCATGCTGTGCACTCTCGCCTGGCGGGACAAGAAGAACCGAACCGGTTTTAACTTCGATCCGAATCAAGAGGCCCGCGAGCGACTGCATGAGTTTATCATGCATTTCAAAGAACATCAGCAGCTCAGCATCACGCAGCTACGAACGTTTTTGCAAACGCGCCTGGCGTACTATTTGATTCCGACCAGTTTCGTCATTCTGGGTTCCTTGCCCGAATTTCCCGACGGGACCATAAACGACACCGCACTGCGTTTCCCGGACAATAACTACTACGAAGCGGAACTTACTTACGTGAGCCCGCGGACTTCGATTGAAGGGGTGATTCAGACGGTCTGGGTCGAGGTTCTCAAACGAGAATACGCTACGGTCGGGATCTATAATAATTTTTTTGATCTGGGCGGGGATTCGTTGCTGGCCATAGTGGCCGTCTCGCGGATCGGCGAGGAGCTGGACATCGATTTGCCGGTTCGCAGCCTGTACCTGGCGCCCACGATCTCGGAGCTTGGAAAAATTGTGTTGCAGCGGAAGGCGCAGCGCGAAAAAGATCTGGCACTGGACGAAGCGCTCAAAGAGCTCGAGAATCTCTCGCAGGACGATTTGAAACAAATCGTGCGCAGTCAGTTGTTGGAAGAAGAGGAAGGTTAGCTGGATGAATAAAAAACAAGAACTCATCGCAAAGATTAAAAATAAATCCGCGAAACCGGCCGCGCCCGCCAGTCGTGCCGGCGTCGCGACGGTCGCGCCGGCCCGGTCGGCCGCGGCTGTAGCGGAACGACAGCCGGAACAGGCGAACCCCTGGGTGCACGTCGTACACGAAAACCCGAAGGCGAGATTGCGCATGTTCAATTTTCACTATGCCGGCGGGGCCCGTTCCCTGTATCGCGACTGGTGGAAGGATCTACCGGAAGAGATCGAACTTTGCGCTGTGCAGCTGCCGGGTCGTGAAGATCGTCTGAATGAAACTCCGTATCGCGACTTTTCGCCGATGATTCAGGCGCTGACCCAGAATCTGGTTCCCTTTCTGGACAAACCCTTCGTAACATTCGGGCACTGCATGGGGGGGCTGACAAGCTTCGAAGTCGTGCGTCAACTGCGCCGACTCGGCGCCGCCCTACCCCTGCATATGTTTATTTCGTCGTTCATCAGTCCGCATATTCCGAAACCGGAACGCGAATCGATTATTTTTAATATTCCGGAAGGCATGGTGGACGATTTCTTCGTAGAGCTGGGCGGAACCCCGAAAGAAGTCCTGGACAACCTTGGACTGATGACCCTGGCCCGGGTTGTAATGGACGCGGATCTGGACCTGTTACGGGCTTACCAGTACATCGACGAGCCGCCGCTGGATATTCCACTGTCGACTTTCGGCGCCGTCCAGGACAAGCTGGTCATCGTAGAAGAGATCGAAGAGTGGAAGAAGCAGACCACGAGAGAATACGATATCACGATGTATCCGGGCAATCACTTCTATATGCAAACTCATCGGGAGTATTTGATGCGCACCCTGGTTTCGAAATTACAAAAAGTGATCAAGGCCGTCAGCTAAGCCGGGGTGCTTAAAAATTAGTAATCCTATCTGGAGAAATCTATATGTCAGCAATACAAACCGCAGCCGCAACGGACCTCGAAAAAGTCGTCAGGAGAGTCTTACGCGAAATCTGGGCCGGCGAGAATCCGGACGCTCTTGAGGAGCTCTATACACCCGACTACGTTCGCCACGATCCGGCGGCTCCGGGCATCGTGAGCCACGCCGGCGTGCGAAAACTCGTAAAAATATACAGGGACGCGTTCCCCGACATGCGCATCACGCTCAAAGACGAATCCATCTGTTACGGATCCGATCGGCTCTCCGCGCAGTACTGGATCGAAGGCACGCACACCGGGAAGTTCTTCCAAATCGAGCCATGCCACCGCGGTCTGTCGATTCAGGGCGTGGGAATATGGCGCATTAAGGACGGACGACTGGCTGAAGACTGGCACACCTTCGACGCCCAGACCTTTTTCACCGCCCTGGGATGCTTGCCGTGCATCGGTGAGTTACTTGAAGACCATTAAAAGCTCAGAGACCTGCCCACGCCGCCGTTTCGCCGCCGCCGGGCCGTGCCGATTCCCGCTCTTCGGGTAAACTATCACTGAATCGCACCCTGTCGGCGCCGGGTGCCCCCGGACTTTCGCTTCCGCTGTCGCTGCTGCGACAGCCGACTGTGTCGCGCCACGGCGCGCTTGTGCACTTTTCATTAATATTAAGAGTTTTCTTTTTTGAGTTGCCAGATTGCGGAAATCCACGGACGCTCGCCCGGGTAACGGTCCCGGGCGCTCCGGGGCTTAGTGACATAGTCTAGACTCATTCCGGGTTTGCGCTCCATGATCCTGCGCAGGTGGCACACAACAGATGGCAAACGAGACGATTTCGACATATCAGTATTCACTCGGCGATAAAATTCATGAAGGCAATCTGACGGTAGTCTATCGAGCCCGCCTGGAAGAAAGCGGCGACCCCGTGGTCGTGAAATTACTGCGAAATCCGGATCCGGGCCTCCGGGAAATGGGCAAGCTCCAGCAGGAATTTGAGTTCGGCAAGGAGCTCGGCGACGAAGTTGTCGCGCGGCCTCTGGCATTGCAGGAATCTTCAGGCGCGGTTGCCCTGATTCTGGAAGATTTTGGGGGCATTTCTCTCAAGGATCTGGTTGGATCCGGGCGCCTGGCCGTGCGATCATTCTTAAAGATCGCACGAATTCTGGCTTCGCATCTGAGCTCGATTCACGCCGCCGGCATTATTCACAAAGATATCAAGCCTCAGAATATTCTGGTAAACCCCGATACCAATGTCGTTAAGTTGATCGACTTTGGTATCTCGTCCAAACTCAATGTTAAGACGCAGCACCTCGGGAATCCCGAGGTGCTCGAAGGCACGCTCGCCTACGTTTCACCGGAACAAACCGGGCGTATGAATCGCGTCGTCGACTATCGCACCGATCTGTACTCGCTCGGCGTTACTTTCTACGAAGTTCTGACTGGCCGGCTGCCGTTCGAAAACCGCGATCCCATGGAGCTGGTGCATTCGCATATCGCCCGGATGCCGGAGTCAGTTCACAGAGTCAACTCCAAGGTCCCGGAAGTGCTTTCGGATATTGTCGAACGTTTGATGGCCAAGAACGCTGAAGAGCGTTACCAGTCAGCCCTGGGTCTAAAGCATGATCTGGAACAGTGCCTGCAGCTATTAGCGGACGGTCAGATCGAAAAATTCGAATTGGGTTCGAAAGACTTCTCGGGCGTCTTTCAGATTTCGCAAAAACTGTACGGCCGCGAAGAGCAACTGACTACTCTGTTGAACTCTTTCGATCGCGCTTCGGCCGGGGCCTGCGAGATGATGCTGGTTTCCGGCGTACCCGGCGTTGGAAAATCCGCGCTCGTGAATGAAGTGCACAAGCCGATTACGGCCAAGCGCGGCAATTTCATCGCCGGTAAATATGACCAGTTTCAACGCAATATTCCGTACTACGCAATTCAGCAGGCGTTCGAAGACTTAACCCAGCTGCTTTTAACCGAAAGTGCGGAACAGCTCGAAAAGTGGAAGCAGCGTATTCTGGACGCTGTGGGCGAAAACGGCAGCGTCCTGATCAGCATTATTCCAGGACTCGAAAATGTGATCGGAGCCCAGCCTCCGGTGCCCGAACTCGGCGCCCAGGAAGCCCAGAACCGTTTTAATCAGGTCTTTCAAAACTTCGTGCGCGCGATCGCGCAGCCGGAGCACCCGTTGGTCGTATTCATAGACGATTTGCAATGGGCCGATAGCGCTTCGCTGGGGTTGATCAAGACTTTGATGACCGATCCGGATAGCAGCTACTTTTTATTGATTGGCGCTTATCGGGATAACGAAGTCGACGCTTCGCATCCCTTCGTGCTTACGACGAAGGAAATCGAAAAGGCTCAGGTGCCCGTTCACGATATTGTGCTCCAGAATCTGACGATGACCGACGTGAGTCAGCTGGTGGCCGACGCGTTGCTCGTTGAAACTGGCGCAATTGCGGAGCTTACAGGGCTGGTTTATAATAAGACCAGCGGGAACGCATTTTTCACAACGGAATTGCTGAAAGATCTGTACGAAAACGGGCATTTACGGTTCGATTTCAGTCAGGGCTGGGTCTGGGACGTCGCGCATATCGGCAATCTCAGCATCACCGACAACGTCGTTGAGCTGATGACCCAAAAACTATCGCGATTGGGACAGGCGACTCAGGACGTGATCAAGCTCGCTTCGTGTATTGGTAATAAATTCGATCTAAATATTCTATCGATCATTCACGAAAAAGACGCGCGCGAGACTCTTGAAGATCTGTGGCCTGCTGTGGAGGAGTCGATGATTCTTCCACTGGACGAAACCTATCGCCTGATTCAACAGGCCCACGAAGTCGACCATTCTGAGATTGCGAAAGCGACATTTAAATTCGCGCATGACCGGGTTCAACAGGCGAGCAATGAGCTCTTCGACGAGGATCAAAAGAAAGAGGTCCACCTGAAGATCGGCCGATTGTTGCTTTCGCACAGCAGCGAAGCGGAAATCGAAGATCGCATTTTCGACATCGTAAATCAGTTTAACGAAGGGATCGATCTGTTAACGGATCCCGCGGAGAAGCTGTCTCTCGCGGAATACAACTGGAAAGCGGGCACGCGGGCTATGAAATCATCGGCCTTCCAGTCAGCCGTGACCTACTTGAAGCTGGCCGGGTCCACTCTCGACGAGTCCACAGCCTGGAAAGAACACCAGGAACTGATCTGGAATATCTACGCAGATCGCGCTTCGGCAGAATTCAGCAGTACGATGCTGGACGAAAGCGAAAAGGACATTCTCTACGCTCTTGAGCGAAGCAAGACGGAAGACCAGCGCGTTCGTTTGTATCAGACCTACCTGGGAGTCCTCTTTCTTCAAAGTCGCCATGACGATGGAGTCCAGGTCAGCCGGACGGCGCTCAAATCCCTGGGTATCAAAATGCCCAAGAAAATCGGCAAAGCTCATGTGGGATACCAGTACGTGCGATTTCGTCTGGCGCTTGGATTTCGCAAGGCCGCCGCCCTGCTAAATTTACCAGTGCTAAAAAATCAGCGCGTTTTGAATATCTGTAAGATTATTTTCGACGCTACTCCGGCGACCTATATCGTTGCACCGGACGCGATGGGATATATATGCCTGCTGATGGCCCGCAAATGTCTGGCCCACGGGAATTCGATCTACGCCCCATTCGCGTACGTAATGGTCTCGGTCGCCCAGACCGGGGTGACTAAAGAATTCAAAACTGCCGATGAATTCTCTCGAATGGCTCTTGAGTTAAATGAGAAATTTCCGGATGTGGAGGTTCTGGGTCGCGTTAACTTCGTGCACAATGGAATGCCGCACCACTGGCGGAGCCCGATCGCTGATCACGTAGAGTACATGAATCTGTCGCGCCAGTGCTTTCGCGAAACCGGGAATGTTCACTGGCGCCAGTATTCGGTCGCTTTTTGTCGGACTCAGAGTATTCTGTACTACGATAAGCCGCTTTCCGAAATCGACGAAGAGAATCTCGTATTCTACAAAGACCACTTTGTTTCAAACGACCGCGAAGTGATCTTGAATCAGTATTTCCTGATGAAATTCATCCGCATGCTGCGGCAGGAGCCAATGGATGACGTACCGAACGACCTGGATTTCGACGAAGAGAAATACGACCGGGAAATGCATGAACCCGGCAATTATGTAGTCCGGAATTATTATTTCGCATTTAAGATGATCGAGGCCTACACCTTCGGTAAATATGAGGAAGCTCTGGGTTTCGCGAAAAAGAGCTTCAGGATCGTGATCGAAGTTCTGGGCCTTTTGCTCGATCAGGCCGCGCGTTTCTACTACGTTCTCACTGTGCTGGCGATGAAAGACCGGATGTCATTCTGGCAGCGTCTCCGCGTCAAGATTCCATACAAGCTGAACCGATTCCTCCTGAAGCACGCCGCCAAAAACTGTCCGGAGAATTTCCAGTCGCAGTTTACGCTGGTACTCGCTGAAGAGGCGCGTGTCAGGGGTAAAGAGGATCGCGCCGAAGAGCTTTACGATCAGGCTATCGAAGAAGCCGAGCAGGCCGGGATTCCTTTTCTGCGCGCCCTCAGCAATGAACTTGCCGGCAAATTCTACCTCACTCAGAAAAAACGAAAATTTGCAGGTATGTATCTTCAGGAAGCCTATCGCCAGTACACGCGTTGGGGAGCGGTCGCGAAAACCAAAGACATGGTCGCGCAGTACCCCGACCTGCTACGAACGGCAAGCGTAACAGGCGGACGTGTCGGTTCCACGCGCCAGACCACAACTGGAACCCTGCATACGGTTGGAACAACGACATCGACCAATTCGACTGGATCGACGAGCGGGCTGGATATTTCGACCGTCATCAAGGCGACTCAGGCGATCTCCGGCGAAATCGTTCTGGAAAACCTGCTTGCTAAGTTAATGAAAAACGTGATCGAAAACGCGGGCGCGGAACGGGCCTGCCTGTTGATGGAGAAAGAAGGCGTTCTGTATCTCGAAGCGGAAGACTCGACGACGATGAGCGATCCGATCGTTCTCAAGTCAATTCCTCTGGCGGAAGCCAATGTGCCGGCCGCTGTGATTCAGTACGTTTTCCGGACCGGCCAGGACGTGGTGCTCACGGACGCCGCATCGGAAGGTAAATTTACGCGCGATGAGTATATCGTCGAAAACAAAACCAAATCTTTGATCTGCCATCCCGTAACCAACCAGGGCAAGACTATGGGATTGTTGTATCTGGAAAACAATCTTACGACCAACGCCTTCACTCCGGACCGCCTGGAAGTTTTGAGTATCCTGGCGTCGCAGACCGCGATTTCGCTGACGAACTCGAGATTGGTCGCCGAAGAAACAGAACGCCAGAAACTGCAGAAAGAAATGGAGATGGCGAAGTCCGTTCAGATGTCGATTCTGCCCCAGGAAACCGAAGACGAGCATTATAATATCGCCGCGCATATGACTCCCGCGGAGCAGGTGGGTGGAGACTACTACGACTACTACCATCTGAACGGCAGCCGCTGGATCGCGATCGGAGACGTTACGGGTCACGGACTCAATTCCGGCCTATTGATGTTGATGGCGCAGACGGGGTTCAGTACCTACCTCAATAGTACTACTCAGCCCGATACGAAAGAGTTGTTCAAGGCCGTGAACCGAACCCTGTACGATAATATGGCCACGCGGACGAAACAGAACCTGTATATGACCTTCACCGCCCTCAAGGCCGACGCGGAAGGCAATTTCGAATACGTCGGTAAGCACGAAGATATACTGGTCTGGCGTCAGGCGACCGGAAAAGTCGAGACAATCAAGACCGACGGCGTCTGGATGGGGATCGTCCCCGACGTGGACAATATGGTCGAGAAGTCCAACTTCAGACTCGAAGCGGGTGATTTCATCATTCTGTTTACCGACGGCGTCATCGAGTGTCGGAATCGAAATCGCGAACAGTTCGATACCGAACGGCTCGTGTCGGTCATCGAGGAGAATGCGGCCGAAGGCATTACGGCCGTGAAAGATCGAATCGTTACGGCCTGCTTCGAGTTTATGGATCATCAGGACGATGACGTGACGCTCTTCTTAATGCAGAAGAAATAGTCCCGCCTAAAGTCCACTTCATCACTGTTTCCGTAATTCACTTAAGAGTTCCGCCTTCGGGCGGAACTACCTGCACGACTCCGCCGGAATTTTTCTGAGTGGCGGGCCGCGTATGTTTATGCGGTTGACCGACTTCTCGATCCTGGTAAAAGGAGGCTGATCTTAACGTAACGAGCGCGTTCGCTTGTCTTAAAGAACCTTAAGAAAACTGAAATAACTCAAGAAGCGATGAATTCGCCCGCCGGTCGAATCGCCTGCGACCTGTACTTGAATCTCTAAAGACTGGAATCTCCTAAAACCTGAAAACCATGATGGAAGAAATTATTCGGGCCAATCAGAATCTGCGCCGGCGTAACCGCCGTTCGCGGAAACGACGCAGCAAGGAAAGCGCCCGCAGTTCAGGAGTCTTGCAGAAGGTGCTCGTGGCCAATCGCGGCGAGATCGCGAAGCGTTTCTTCCAGGCCCTGCATGAAGAAGGAATTCCATCGGTGGCCGTAGTCACGCGGCCCGACGCTGGCCAGTCGTGGTATGAATTCGCCGATGAAGTGGTATACATCGGCGACGCGAATAATTATGCGCACGTCCCCACGATCATAGCCGCGGCTTTCGTCTCGGGCGCGAACGCGATTTACCCGGGCTACGGCTTCCTCTCGGAAAACGCGGAGTTCGTGGAAGGCATTAACGAAGCCTCGGCGCACTTCGGCAAAGAGCTGATCTTTATGGGCCCGGCCGCGACGGTCATGCGAAAAGTCGGCAATAAACTCGACGCCCGCAATCTGGCCAAAAACAATTCGGTGCCGGTATTCGAGGGCAGCGAAGAAATTCGAGACGTGGAACACGCGCTGGCGGAAGCCGGGCGCATCGGCTATCCGGTTCTGGTCAAGCTGAACGCCGGCGGGGGCGGCAAAGGTATGGAGCCGGTTTTCGAGGCGGGGGGAATGGCGGCCGCCGTCGAATCCTCCCGTCGTATCGGCAAAGATCTGTACAAAGACGATAGTTTCTATCTGGAGAAATTGATCCAGAAACCGGTCCACATTGAAGTTCAAATATTCAACGGCCTGGCCGTCGGCATTCGAAAATGCGCGGCTCAGCGTCGAAACCAGAAAATCATCGAAGAGAACGGCCAGGCCTTTCTCGAAATTGACGTACGCGAAAAGCTCTTCGCCGCCGCAGAGAATATGGCCCGCATATCGGGATACGGTGAAGGCGGCGGCGCGGGCACCGTCGAGTTTCTGTACGACGCCGATTCCGGCGAATTCGGCTTTCTGGAAATGAATACGCGATTGCAGGTCGAGTACGCCGTGACGGATCAGTCCATGGAAGTGGACCTGGTGAAGTGGCAGATTCGTTTCTTCGACGGCCGCGCGGACCAGATTCCATTTGATCAGACCCGCGCCGGTCGTATGAACGCGCCGCGCCACGCGATCGAATGCCGAATCTACGCCGAGGATCCCGAAAACGATTATTTACCGTCTCCCGGGAAGATTCTTAAAATCGACCTGCCGACCTTTAACGGCGTGCGCTGCGATTTCGGCTTTCGCGAGGGGGACCGCGTCCTGCCCGCGTACGATCCGATGATCGGTAAAATCATCGTCTATGGAGAAGATCGTCCCGAGGCCTTAAGTCGGCTTGAGCGAGCCTTACAGGAAATCTACGTTAAAGGACCGATTACGAATATCGCGCAGCTGTTGCGAATCGTGCGCAGTCCCGCTTTCCTGGACGCCGGCTATACGAACCGCCTCCTGGCCGATAATCCGGAGCTGGAGAGCGGCGACGCAAATCTGGAAGGGGCTGCAGCGGATCGCCGCCGGATCGCGGCGGTGCTTTTCGGCGCCTTTACCGCTCATATCCATCAGCTGCGCGTCAGAGCGCGCGAATGGGAGTCCGGGGCGAACGCGCCGGGACTGCTGAGCGATCCCGTCGTGGAAGAGCTGCCGCATATCTACGACGTGGATTACGCGGGCGCGAGCTTTCGCGTTAAATTTATACAGCGTTCGATGGCGAATTTCTACGTTTATATCGACGATGTCTATAACGGGCAGATCGGTCTTGCGCGCATGTCCGGACAGGAAGACGAATTCGTCGTACGCTTCGGCAGTCGCTCGCTTCATATTCGAGCGGACCGCAAGCCCGCTTTCACTATCATTCGCGTAAAAGACCGCCGCGGAAAAGTACAGTACCATCGCCTGCGGGTCCAGGCCCAGGGTGTGGGCGAAAGCGAAAACCTGCTGGAGACGATTCGCGCGCCCTTCCAGGGGACCTTCGTAAAACTGGCGGAAGCCGACGGGGCAATGCTCAAGGTGGGCGATCGGGTCGAACGCGGCGCGCCCCTGATCGTCGTCTCGGCCATGAAAATGGAGACCACGGTTTACGCGGAAGTGGACGGTCAGCTCAGTTATCTGATCGAGAACGGCGATCTGTCGCGTCTGCAACTCGGAACGACGACTGACGGTCGAATACTGGGCAAGAGCATCGCCGAAGGCGAAGTGCTGGCGATGATTGATCCGGATTCGGCTCTCGAAGCAGAAGCCGCAGAGCGGCCCGGGGGCCATGCCGAAACGAGCGGTCCAGGGCGAGCCGCGAGCGGGGAATCTGAAGCGGCGCCGGCGGGCCGTACGCTGAGTTTACTCGAAGGTTTCTTCGAGCGCGATCTGGAAACACTCTTCGTGGCGAATCCGCAGCGCAACCTGATGCGTGTCGTAAAGATCATCGAATCCGTTCTCAAAGGTTATATCCCGCATTCAGCTCTGGGAGAAAATTTCGGAGAGATCGTCAAACAAATCAGCGCTGACGAATGCGAATACAAGGTCAATCCCGTCTTCGCGAAGCGTGCGCTGGCGGTTTTGCGCAACTATATTCGCATCAAGCGGGTGTTCTCGCCGGTTCTGGCCAGCGACGTTTCGTACTTCGCCGAGTTGAATCTGTACATGAATCGCTCCGGGCAGGGCAGGTACCGACCGTCTCAGACCTTCCAGAACGAAATTGACCCGCTGTTCGCGTATTATGGATTTAACCCCGACGATCCCGATACCGACGAAGTCGGCGCGATGCGGGGCCACATGTATATGTACATGTTTCAGTCGCGCATGGCATGTACGGAACGTCGGGAGTTGGTTCAGTGTCTTGTGCATTTACTCGCGCGCGCCTGCGAAAAAAAGATCGAGGCGGAGCTGCGCGAATCCATCCGCGATTGTCTGGAGGAATTGTGGCAACAGGAGCTGACCAATCTGGACGAATCTCTCGCGGAGTACGTGCGCGAGGTTTTGCACAATATTCCGCCCGACCCGGCGCTGGTCTCGCCGGTGGCCGAACCGGCCGGTCGTTCTATGACGGCCCTGGATACGGCTCATCCCCTGCTGGTATTCGAAGATCGCGACGTTCTTGAGTTGCACGATAACATCGCGCAATCGCTCGAGGGAATCCTTTCCGATTCGGCGCTGATTCCGGACGCAGTATCGCCTGCTTTCCGCCACCATCTCACCGAGAAGCTCGCGCGCAGCGCTTCGGACGGCAGCGTTCTGAAACGATTGTATTCGCCCCTAGACGACGTACTCATCTATCTGTGCGAAGCGGCGGAGGCCGGACAGGCGCCGCGCCTCGTCGTTCTGGCGCATGTCGAAGCAGACGATTCAAACAGTACCGCCGACTGCGCCCGATCGATCTGGACGGCCGTGGTTCGTTCATTGCAGGTCTTATTCGCCGTTCGTTTCGTCGGAAAAAATCCGCCATTCGAAATCCCGCGGGAAGGGCACAGCGTCGAAGTGTATTTTGACGGCGCTCTCGATCTGAGCGATCCGCATCCGGAACGAGTGAATTACTGGGTTCTGGCCCGCGAACTGGACGAACGGTTCTCATTTTTGCAGATTACGAATTTCGAATCGGTTTTATTGCATGTCGGCGCCCGCGAAAACGGAGGCGGATCGGATTCGCCGCGCGCGCGAGCCCGAAGCATTAAGATGCGAGGCGACGGGGAATCGCTGCAGCTGGAGTACGTCGATCATCTGCGCAACGGATCGGAACCGGAGTCGCAAACGGCTGAAGCGCTCGACCCCGCGACCAGCCGACTGCTCGCCAGAGGCAAATGGCCGGTCAGCTTCTGGCTGGAAGAGATGATGGATGCGGGCTCCGTCACCGAAATTCGATTGCCTTCGATCGACGAAAAAGAATACGTCGATCCGAAAACCGGCAAACGCGGTTTTCAGCCCGTCGGCGCGCGGCTGTACTACGGCCGCATTGACGATCAGGCGGCTGTGTTTTTCATGAAAGACTCGCGGGTGCGCGGCGGCGCGACCGGTAATCTGGAAGGTTTGAAATACGTGGCCGCCGGCTATCTCGCTTATATGCAGAATGTGCCGCTGTACGTCTGGAACGACGGCGCAGGCGCGAATATTAAAGAAGGCGTAATTTCTTTGAATCGAGCCGCGCAGGGTTTTATGTTCAATACCCTGCTGGCCGAGAACGTGGACGCGGCGAGCTTCCGCGCCTATGTCGACAATAATTTCGACCCCGCGCTGAAAACGATCATTGCGGAAGTCCAGGCGACGGGCCTGATCCGTGACGACGCCGCAAACCCGCGCCAGCCCCTGTTTACAGTCGCGGTCGGGATCGGGTCCTCCGCGGGTCTGGACGTCTATGGATCGAGTCAGGCCACGCTGCAGGTCCTGCTGGATTCGCCCGAGTCTTACCGGGTGCTGACCGGATCGAATGTGATTCGCTCGGTGACGGGCGAAGATTTTACGAATTATGAAATCGGCGGCGCCCGCATCATGGGCAAGTGGACGGGCATCGCGGATTGCATCGCGCGCGATAAAATCCATCTACTGGCGATCGTCCGACGGCTGCACGGCCTGTTCGCGGTCTCCCAAAAAGCGCCGGCGTCGCTCGCCGCGGAGTCTTCGCGGCCCGGGGATACGAAAGATCGTACCCTGTCGGCGCACACGGTATTGAACGAGCGCTTGATTCGGGCGGTCGTCGATCAGGAGGATTTCTGGCCGTTCAAGCAGGAGTACTTCGCCGCCGGCAGTATTCTGGGAGGCTTCGCGCGGCTGGGAGGACACCGCGTGCTGGTACTCGGGGCGCGCAGCCATTTCGGCGTACGCTCCACGGCGGCCGTCATTCGTTCCCGGGAACTGCTGCGCACGGGAGCGCGAACGCAGACGCCGCGGATTCTGGTATTCGGGCGGCGCTGGTTCCAGCCGCCGGCTTCGGACGAATCCGCGGGAATTCGCGCGCGAATGGATTTTCTAAACACACTCAGAGATCCACGCGCGCCCCAGATTAATATCGTAACCCACATCGAGGGGCTGCAGCTGATCGAAATGAACTGCACGGCCGATGCCGTCATCTACGTTCAAAAGAATGAAGCCGATCGGCGCGAGCAGGAAGTGATTCGCCAGAGTGCGGCATTCGTTGTGAATTCGGTCGCGGAAGCTTTTGAAATCGCAAGAAAGGCGATTGCGATCTTCGCGGGACCGGGCGAAGCCGGGCCGCAGGTTTTTGAAAGCGTATCGCCGCCGCCCGCTATTCCCTCCGAACTCAATCAGCCTTTTGATATCGTCGCCGGCGTCATCGAACGCGCCTTCGATCCGGATAGCTTTTTGGAATTTCACCAGGCCATGAACGATCCGATCACCGGTCCGGCGCTTGTGACCGGTTTCGCCCGGCTGAACGGGCGAGTCGTCGGCATTCTCGCCGACCAACCGGCGATTATGGGCGGCGCTCCCGACGCGCCCGGAACCGAGAAATTTCGTTTTTTCACCGAGCTATTGAACAAACACCGCATCCCGCTGGTGATGCTTTCGAACGCGCCCGGATTTGTGCCCGGCACGCGCCAGGAACGCCTGCGCATTCAGGCGATCGGCGCGGAATCGCTCGACGCGAATGTACTCGGACGCATCCCGGTCGTATCGGTGGTCCTCAATCAAAACTACGGCGGTCGCCAGATTCACGCATTCAGTAAATTTTTGCGGCCCGGCATCGTCTATATCGCGCTGGACCGCGCTTTGATCGCGGTGATGGGCGGCCAGGCCGCTTACGATCTATTCCAGGGAGCCACTCACCGCGAACTCATGAGTACCGGCCAGGAAGCGGAAGCCGCAGCGAATCATCGTAAGTTTCTGGAAGACTTTAACCGCAAGTCCAGCGCGACGGGCGACGCCACCACTTCGGGTGTTCTGGACTGGAGCATGCGGGATGTCGCGGAGCTTCGCGAGCATCTGATTCGCGGCCTGGGCGAAGCGAGCAAACGTTGCGCGGACGCATTTGAGTGAGCGCCGCTGGCGCGTCCGGTTAGATTCGGAGAGCGATACGGCCGCTGGCGCGGCATTAATCGACGATGCGAATGTCTTCGCTCGCGTCGTCGGTGCGCAGGATATCGCCGCTTTCGGCGTCTGCAAGCAGCAATTCGCCCCCTTCGGTGAAATCCAGCACGCGGTACCGGGTTGTGCCTCTGAGTACGTATCGATCGCGCAAATAGTTGGCGGCGCGCAGCGCTTCCAAAAAGGAGGGCGGTCCCTCCACCAGCAATGCCGGCAGCTCCCGGTTGATTTCTTCGATCAGCAGGGGGCCGAAGCTTTCAATCGGGCTGCGCCGATGGGGGCCCGGAAAGAGAACCGCCGGCGGGATCAGAGCTGCGTCGACCCCGGGCGCTTCTCCGCGATAATTCAGGCCGACGCCGATGACCAGGCGAAACGCGTCGCCGGCTATGGCGCTCTCGACCAGCACTCCGCCGAGTTTGCCGGTGGTTCCATCGCGAGTCAGGTATACATCGTTCGGCCACTTGACGGCGAGTTGGACGGCGTCATTCGTCGAGGACGCATCGGATTCATCGGATTCACCGGATTTGTTCAGGAGCGCCCGGCGGCTCGCCCGTAAGACCGCCAGTCCGGCGAGGAGCGGCAAAAATCGCATTCGCTCTCCCACGAGCTGCATGCGGAATTCCAGCAGGCCCGAGAAAATCAGGCTATCTCCGGGAACGGCGCTCCAGCTGCGACCGCGTCGCCCCCGGCCGCCGGTTTGTTCCCGGGCGAATACAACCGTGCCCGGAGGCAGAGTGGACTGCAACAGGAAGCTATTCGTGGAATCCACGGAATCCAGGATCAGCCATTCGTTCGGGTCGGCCTGCAATTGCACCCGGTCAGATTGCGATTCGCGATTCGTTTCGCATCTGTTTTTTTGTAGCGGGAATCCCGATTCTATTGATGCTGGGACGTAACTCTGCTTTGCTGGAAGTCAAATATGTTTCGCAAAAGAAGCCCTCGCCTTTATCACAATCAATTAAACAAATTTAAGCTGGAACTGAACCTGAATATCGCCGGATCCGAATTCTTCGGGATTCTGGGGGATCTCTCGGAAGAGGGGCTTTGTGCGGTAATTCCGGCGGGGGACGACGAAAACGAAATCGCGACGGAAATCGGCGCTGAAATCCGGGGCAGCATTCTCGGCAAAGAAATGTCGGAAGTTCTCGAGTTTGATGCGCGCGTCGCCTGGCAGGATATGGCGGAGTTTCGCAACGCGCATTCGTTTCTGCTGGGGATTGAATTTTTGACGCGCGTCGCCCTGCCTGCTCCTCTGCAGGAATTTCTCAATGAAGCCGTCGTCGATTCCTGAAGCCTCTTCGCGCGCTGTCTTTGGACGAGCATCTAATACTTTAGCACTACATTTCTCTGCGAAAAGCCTTAGTTCAACGTAACATTGGGAAAAGACGTATTAATAGTGGATTCTGACTTTTTTGTAGACAGGATCCCTTAACACATTAATCTTAAGCCAGTAGTGATTGGGAGAGTACGATGAAACGCAATCATCCTGGTAATGATGCTATCGTAATTGGCGGTAGTCTGATTGGTATGCTCGCGGCGCGGGTTTTGAGTGAACACTTTCGGTCCGTCCGAATCATTGAACGCGATAAGCCTCCCGTCGGCCCGTTCCCGCGGCAGGGATCGCCTCAGGGCGCGCATGTTCATGTGCTTCTCGACAAAGGGCGAACGATTATCTCGCGATTTTTTCCGGGCATCTTCGAAGATTTGAAAGCAGCGGGCGCTCTGGAAGCCGACAGTGTTCGCGACCTGGCCTGGCATCACGGCGGAGTCTGGAAAGCGCGCGGCGAATCCGGAGTGAATTTCTTTATGCAGAGCCGGCCGCTGGTCGACTGGGTCGTTCGTACGCGTTTGCTGCGCGACTGTCCGAATGTGAAAATCGAAAACGAGCTGGAAGTCGATAGCCTGATCCACGAGGCTTCCAGCGACCGAATCACCGGTGTTCGTGTACGTCCTCGGGGTCGCCCGAATCCGCGTAAAGAACTGATCGAAATGCCATGCGAGCTGTTGGTCGACGCCGCCGGCCGGGGATCGCGGATGCCGCGCTGGCTGCGCGATATGGGCTACGATGAACCGGTCGAGGAAAAGCACACCGTCAACATCGGTTATACGACCAGGCTCTACGAGCAGGCCCCGCCGTCGGATCGCGACTGGTCCGCGATGATGATCTACGCGCGGGCTCCCCAGAAGAAACTGGGCTATATTTACCCCGTCGAACCGGACGCTTCCGGAAAACAACGCTGGATCGTAACCATGGCCGGCGCGCTCGGCGATCATGCGCCGGCTACGGAAGCCGGCTTCATGGAGCACGCCCGGTGTCTTCCCCGACCCGATATCTACGACTGGATCCAAAAAGGACGCCCGCTTTCTAAATTCTGGGTGTTTAAGTTCCCGGCCACGCGTCGCCTGCGCTACGACCGCTGTCGACGTTTGCCGGAGGGCTTCGTTGCGGTTGGCGACTCGCTTGCATCTTTCAATCCGATCTACGGCCAGGGGATGAGCATCGGCGCCGGCGCGGTGGCGCTCCTGGAAAAACTACTGCGCCGTGGAAATCACAAAGGCCTGCAGCACCGTTTCTTCCGCCAGGCGTACTGGAAGGTGATCTTTATCCCGTGGATGCTTGTGACGTCGGAAGATTATCGCCACAAAGAAACTCCGGGCAAGCGTCCGTTTGGATTACCGCTGCTGCACTGGTATACTTCGCGAGTCAATCAGCTGGCCGGACAGGACAGTCGGATCGCGGCGGAGTTTCTCAAGGTTCTGCACTTTATCAATACTCCGGCGGCGCTCTTTCAACCGTACGTTCTGCTGCGGGTAATCGCTTCGGCCCTGGGACTGTACCGAACAAAGGTTCCCTATCCCGAAAGAGAAATGATGCGACTTCCCCCCGGATCCAGTCTGCAATCGAAACTGCGTCAATCCCGGGAAGCCGCCGCGCCTGCGAAGCGTCGTCCGTCCCGCGCGACGAAGAAGCGCAGCCGGAGCACTTCGACGACCGCCCGGGCCCGCTCCGGTAAAAAGAAGACCGCCCGCAAGACGGCTGCTTCCGGACGGAAGAAAACGACCGGCACTCGCCGAACCGCGAGCGCAGCCGGCGGCGCTCGAAAATCCAGAGCCAAATCCCGGGTATAAGCGCAGAGCGACAGCGCCCATTGGAAAGCTTTTGCAGAAATCCGTCGCCGTTCAGGTAGATGGTTACGTAAAGGCCGCTGGAACCGGACTTTGCGGCGGATTGGCAAAAAAGACTGGAATCGGCGGGAAGCGGCTTCAGGCTGACTCCCGACGATGCTGGACAAATGGATTATCTGCACCGGGCCGCGGCCGTCTGCGACTCTCGACCTCTTTTGTTTTCCGCCGGCCGGCGGAACATCCGCGCTGTATCGCAACTGGCATAGCGGACTGCCGGAGTCGGTCGAAGTTCACGCGATCGAATTGCCAGGCCGGGAACGCCGCCTCAGTGAACCCGCCTTCAGCGATATGGGGAAATTGCTCGATGAGCTGGTTCCCGTGATCGAGGCCGCCCGATCTCCGGGGCGGGACTTCGCGCTTTTCGGTCACAGCATGGGCGGGACCATTGCATTCGAATTGACAAAACGTTTGCGGGCCAGCGATCGGGAACTGCCGGTGGCGCTCTGTATTTCCGGGCGGCGCGCGCCGCAGCTGGCGGAGCGTTTTCCGTTGATGCACAAGCTGGACGAAAACGATTTCATCAAAGGATTGCGCGCCTACGGAGGAACCCCGGAAGCCGTGCTGCAAAATTCCGAGCTGATGGACATCTTCGTGCCGCTCCTGCGGGCGGATTTTTCATTATTCGAGACCTGGCCGTATCAGGAAGCGCCGCCGCTGCCGATGCCCTTTCTGGTGTTCGGCGGCGACGAAGATCCGAGAGCCCTCCGGACGGAAATCCAGGCCTGGAATATTCATAGCGCCGTCGATCTTCGCTTACGAATATTGCCCGGCGGTCATTTCTTTTTGAGGGACTATGAAGCTCTGATGTTGCGGGCCCTCAGTGAAGAAATCTCTCCTTTCTTAAACTGAGTCTTTTCAGTAATAGCCGCAGATATTTTGATTTTTTACTTTGCAGGGCTCCGGGGCCGGGGCATTCTTCGGAGGTGACCGGCGACTCCGCGTATCGATCTCTCTTCGCGACCGTGCCTCTCGGCATATTGCAGGCGGATCGCCAGGGGCGGGTGCTGGAGATCAATCCCGTGCTTTCGGCGCTCTTCGATTTGCCCGCCGAGCTTGTCGACCGGCGACCGTCCGGTGGCTGGAACCTGCTGGAATATAAACCCTTCGAAGAGTGCGGGATTCCCGCCTTTTTCGCGCGGGTCGTGCGCGAAGGACGCCCCTTCGTTTCGGAAGGTTCGTGTACGACCGCCGGCGGCGATCGCATTCACGTGCGTTATTTTTTGAACCCGCTCGACGCCTCCGGGGTCGTGACCGCGCCGGAGAACCCGGAGGCCATTGCCGCGATCCAGTGCATCGTCGTGGATTTGACGGGTCTGACCGGAACCGCCCGCGAAGTTCGTAAGATTTACGCGCGCTTCGACAGCATCGTCTCGAATATTTCGCCGGTCGTCACGCTGGACGGCGACTATCGCATCCAATTCGCGAACCGGACCTTTCGCCGCGAATTTCTCGAAAGCGATGCGTCGTCCAAAACGCCGCCCGCGAAAGCGGGCCGCAAGAACCAGGCTCCGGTTCCGGCCGTATCGGCGGACTCCGATCCAGATATCGATTCTAATACCGATTCTGGGCCGACCGCGCAAGAGCTATCCGCGGCCGCTCCGGATGCGGTCTTCGACGCAGAGGCGGTCTCCGGTTCCGATGCGGAAGACGAAGCAGACAATCCGGTCGAAGGCCGATCGCTTTTCGATATCTTCGCCATGAGTCGCCCGCACGAAGAGGTCTTTCGCGCGAACGTCGAGGAGTCCCGGCTGCGGATGGTCGAGAACTGCGAATTCAAATCCGGCGGCCGCATCGTTGGTTATACGATCTTTCGCTTCGGTGAACAGATCGGACTGATCTTAAAGGACATCAGCCGGATTAAGAAACTCGAAGAAAAAGTGGTGCGATTGCATTCGCGATTGCTGCATCTGCAGGAGCGCGAACGCCAGGTGGTCGCGCGCGAGCTGCACGACGGGGTGGGCCAGACCATACTCGCGGCGAAGTTGAATTTCACGAGTTATGAGAAAGATCCGGAGCAGTTCCGGGATCGCTTTCCGGTGGGCCTTGACCTGATCGATCGCGCATCCCAGGAGTTGCGCGATCTGTATACCCGACTCTATCCTTCGGTCCTGAACGATCTGGGGCTGGAAGCCGCCATTCGGTGGTACAGCAAAGTCTTTCTGGAAATCAAAAACATCGACGTTGAGCTGGACATTCAGCTCAACCTCAAGATTCCGCGGCCCGTCGAAACGCATTTGTTTCGCATCGTCCAGGAGCTGTTCACGAATATCGTCAAACACTCCGGTGCTCGTCGCGTACGCCTGCAGCTCGAGGATCGCGAAAGCGACGCGCAGCTGATCGTGAAAGACGACGGCCGCGGCTTTTCTCCCGACGCGGTCCGGCTCAACCTGCGGGGTTTCGGCCTGGATAATATCCGCCGCCGCGTCGACGATCTGGACGGCACGCTGCGCATTACCGCGGAACCCGGCCAGGGCACCTGCTTTGATATCACCGTACCGGTCGATTGAAACGCCGCCGTGGTCGCCGGCTTTATTCTACTGCGCATCCAGCTGGATTTCGACGCGCCGATTGCGCTGGCGGCCTTCGGCGCCGCTGTTATCGGCGATGGGTTCGCTGAAACCGCGCCCCACGGCGCGCAGGGCCTCCGCCGGCAGCTCGTATTCATTCTGAAGCAGATCCGCGATGGCCTGCGCGCGCGAAAGCGAGAGCGCGAGATTGTGTTCGCGACTGCCCTGGCGGTCGGTGTGGCCGCTGATCAAAACGGTCGGAGGCGAAGCGCCGGGAGCCTGTCCGGGCTTCGCGCGGTTTCCGAAGTCTTCCGACTGGCCGCGCTCTTCGAAGATGGCGCGCACCAGCTCCAGATGCCGGCGCAGCGCAGGCGAGGGGCGGTCGATGCTCGCTTCGTTCGGACGAAAATTAATCGCCGGCAGGATTAGTTTGCCGTTTCGACGAAATTCGCGCGCCTGTTCGGCGAAGCCCGGATCGCTTTCCAGAGCACGCGCCAGTTCGGATTGATTCGTGTCCGTAATTTGCGGCGCGTTCGGAGCCGTTTTTTCGCTCGCGTCCGCGCTGGCTGCACGAGCGCGCACCACCGTCGGCAAGAGCAGCAGGGTCAGCAAAAAGAGCAAGGTGAGTGCGCCAATGAGTAAAAACACGATCGTTATACAGGAGATGGATCGGATCGCGCGCGTGTGCGAACTCAAAAGCGAGTGAGATATTGTCCCAGTCGCGCGACGACTTCCGGCGGAATGGTATGGCCGCCGGCAAACTCTACGAATTCGCCGGTCCAGCCGCTCGAACGCAGCAGGCCTTCCAGTTTACGGGCCGCTGCAAAGCCCAGAATGGGATCCTGTCCGCCGTGGCTCTGAAAGAATTGAAAACCCTGGAAATGATCGCTTGAGGCGAGCGCGCTCCAATTCGCTTCGTCGAGCAGGGTGCCTGAAAGCATGGCCAGGCCGGCCGGTCGCGCGCCGAAGAATTCATTCGAACGCAGCGTGAGTTCGGTGGCGAGCATCGCGCCCTGGCTGAAACCCATGAGCGTAATACGGTCGAAGGCAAAGCCGCGGTCTTCCAGCAACGCACGCAGCATTTCGACGGCCGCTTCGCGGGCGGGGACCATGCCGGGCGGCGCGAAACCGGAGAGATCGCGGTGGCTTCCGCGTTCGATCGCGTATTGCAGGGCGGCTTCGTCGATCGGCCACCAGGCCCGGGGTGCCGGGTTCATGCCCGGAGCGAGTTCGAGAATGGCGTCCGGAAAAAACCAGTGCGCGCCCTGCGGTGCCCGCACGTGGGCGTGCAGAGGATAGAGGTCTTCGGCGTTCGCGCCGAAGCCGTGAAAGCAAACGATGGCCGGTCCGTTTTCGGAGCCGGGGACTTCGATGGTGTTCAGCGAGCCGATACGTGTTTTGGTGTGCATAATTTAGATCGTCTTGAGCATTTCCGAAAGCCCCATTGAAGTCAGGACTCCGGGCGCGTTCAGATGCGTAAAGGCCCGCGCCATTTCTTCGGCGGAAGGCGGCTCCGATTGATTGAGCGACCATTGGATCATGCCGATCAGCGCGCCCCCGAGATGATGCGTGATCAGCGTCGGAGGAAATTCGGAGCGCGGCGCGCGTTTGCGCAGCGGAGCGTGCTTCTGATAGAAGGCTTCGGCCATATGCTCTAAAAAGCGTACGATGAACTCCGGCGACCCGTGTTTTCCCAGCATCGCCCGATAGAATCCGCGGTTGGCCGCCACGTGTTCGAAGACGATGTAGGTCAGCGGGCGTCCGTCGTCAGGCAGGAGGGTATCGCCGTGAATCGGCCGCATCGCGTCGCGCAGGGCTTCGAAATCGGCCTCCATACTGCTCCACAGCAGCTGGTGTTTGTCCCGGAAATGCAGATAGAAGGTCGGCCTCGCGATGGCCGCCCGCTCGCAAATCTCCTGGACGTGAATGCCGTCGTAGTCGCGGCCTTCGTCGACCAACTCCATCAGCGCTTCGTGCAGAGCGTGACGGGTGCGCTGCCAGCGGCGGTCTTTTTGCCTGCGCGGCGACTGCGATTCCCCGGCCATTGTTCCAGCCTGCGCGGGCGCGGCCTGGCCGGCCATCGATTTCGGCCCCCGGATTTCACTGCGTGTCGTTTAATTGACGCGTGATCAGGAGTTACCTGAGATCGCGGCCGGAAAACCGGCGCAGGCGCTCCGCGACGTCGAGGCGCAGGTCCAGGTAAAAGAGCCCGTACTCAGCTCCGTTGTTTGCGTACGGACCGTACTTTCGGGCGGCCGCCGCCTGTACGAGCAGGCGGCCGTTCACGCAGCTCGCATCGCTGAGCGCCGGCCGAATGCCCGCGCCCCTTCCCCGTTGATGATTTTCAGCATCTCCCTGAACACTGTTCCGAGATTCATGCCGGACTTGATCCGCCGGGGCGAGCGCGCCCTGATGCCAGGCGGCCGGGCCGATTTCGTGATCGTCGGCCCGCCAGGTGAGCGGATTCACGCAATGGGCTGGAACGCCTGACTGTGCCGTTCGCGATAGCCGCGCCTGATCTGCACCGCCGGCCTGAACCGTAAAGCTGACGAAGCAGCCGGTCTGGCGGTCGTCGCGATCGCAGGGCTCCAGTTCCTCAGCGGCCTGACTTCCGTGAAACGCGTTTACCGGCACCGGGGCGCCCAGCAGATAGGCAGCGACGAGCCGCCCGCGAATCTGCGGATAGAATTCCCGCAGCAGCCGGATTGCGTGGCGACTGCCCTGTCCGTGACCGGCCAGAATCAGCGGGCGACCGCCGTTTTCATTTCGCAGATACAGGCGAAAGGCCTCGCGTACGTCCGCGTAGGCCAGGTCGAATCCGACTGTCCGTTTTGATCCCGCGGCGTCGCCGGTCCTCTGCGTAGAAATTGTTCGGCCTGCAATCGCTTCGCCTGCAGGCGTCGGGGCCTGCGGATGTACGGCGAGCCGGTAGTGGGGCGCGAAGACCCGCGCGCAGCAGTTAAACAGCGATGCCTGAGTACGCATCGCCCGCTCCGGCTTTGAAGGGGGGCGCGTGGCCGGCCCCCGGTCGCGCGGATCCAGATTCGCGGCGAAGAAGGCTTCAGAACCGGAGGGCGATCCGCCGTAGACGAAGAACGCATCGGCTGCACTTTCTGACTGTCGATTGCGATAGCCTGTCGGCGCGAAGTCCGCGTGATCCACCGTGTTCGGGTGGGCGGCCCAGGCGGCGGGGCGCGCATAGTCGAGCGGCGGCGGCACGTCGGCAGGGCCCGGGTTGAAGAATCCCAGGGCGGTGGCGCAGGCCAGGCCGCCCGCGGTACCGGTAGTCAACACCGCGCCGGCCGCAAACATCAGGCGATCCAGAAACTGTAGCATATAAATACCTCTCCCGCAACGAGTCGCGAAACGACGCGGCGCTCTGCGGCGAATTGTTTATATGTGCAGTCTGACGAATGAGAACCGACCATGTTCGGTCGATTGATCGAGTATTATGAGATGGATTTGCATCGACCGGAGTCGATCAGGCGGCGATTATTTTTGTGCCGCTGTATTTGGACAGAAAAACGAGGTGGGCTGCAGTCGCCCACCTCAATTTCACATCGGGAGTGTGTTCTGGATCATATGCTGCGTAGCTATGCGAAGCCTTCAGAAGTCTTCAAAAGTCTTCAAAAGTTTTTCAGGCGCCAGACCTGGTCGGCCGAATTCACGCCCCAGACTTCTTCGTAAAAGCCGACTGAAATGTGTTTTTTACGAGCGCCTCCGGGAATCAGCGTCCAGCCTGGATCGTCGTAACGATAGACTTTCTCGTCGGGAGCGACGGCCCAGACTTCGCCGCCCATGCCCACGGAAATCTGCGTCAGGCCGCCGGCGGGGCCGGGAACGCTATACCAGAATTGACCGTCGGCGCGATAGACGTTATTGTTGGGATCAATACTCCAGACGTCTTCTTCCGTGCGCACTGAAACGTACTTTCGTTTCCCATTCAGCAGGGTCCAGGTGTTGTTCGTATTGTAACGATAGAGATCGTTATCCGGTTGTACGCCCCAGACGGTACCGTCGTGTCCTACGGAGACCTGCTTCATACCGCCGGACGGAGCGGGAATCTGGGTCCAGGTATTATTGCCGTTGTATCGATAGACGTTGTTGGCGGCATTGGTGCCCCACACCACGCCGTTCTGCCCCACGGATACATTTTTCAGCGCTCCGGATATCTGGGTCCAACTATCGTTATTGTTATAACGATAGATATTGTCGCTGGAATTCACGCCCCAGATCTCTCCGCCGTATCCCACGGAAATCTGCTTGAGCAAGCCGGCCATACGGTTCCAGCCTTCGTCGCCGGGTTGCGGGATGGGCGTAATATTCTGGATATTGCGAACCGTGAATTTTTCCCACGACAGCATGTGCGGTCGGTTGGCGTTGCCGTCGCCGTTGTCTTCGGCGACCACGTACTGACCGTCCCAGGTGCGCAGCGAGATGATATCGTTTTGCGCGATGCAGCCCAGAATATTCGTGTGGTTGACGACCGTGAACGAATTCCAGCGCAACGCGAAGAGCCAGGTCTGAGAATTCAGAGCTCCACCGATGGCGTTCACATAGTAGCCGTAGTTCGCCACCGGTCTCAGCGTTACCGTGCCGCCGTGGCGTACGCAGTCGCTGTCGCCGGGAGTGAAACGAAAACGTTCGTCGATGCCCGCCACGGTGCGATCAAATCGAACATCCCGGGTTCCGTTGGGAACGGCGCGCATATATTTGCCGTGAGTCGTATTATACAGATTCGCGTCGAAGATACCCACGACCGGAGTTCTGCCCGGCGGCAGGGTGACGTTGGTCAACGAACCGCCCATATCGTCGATCGGGAACCAGCTCGCCGCGATTTGTTTGGGCGCATGCTGGAGGCGGCTCACCGGCTCGGATAGAATCCATTGATTGCGGTCGTGGCGGCTCAGGACGTAGTTACCGGTGGCCTGGGCGGCCATGGCCAGCGGGTTCAGCGCGCTGGGCAGGTGCATGCCGGAAAGGCCGGTGCTCTGACGAAAATGTCCTTTGTAGGCGCAGGCCTCGCGTCCGAATTGCAACGGGCCGTTATCGGCTTCGTCGAAGACGTGATGGGCGCCCGTCGGAACCGCCGAAACGACGTCTCTGGAATTATTAAAGACGTGCACGTTGAAATTACAGCTCGTCGCCGCTTTGCGGTACGTATCGGACATGTCTTCGCTCATTGGTTTCGGCGAATTGTACGCGAAGACTTCGACGTCGGCGTTATTGTCGCCGTTATATCGATCGGCGATATACAGGCCCGCAATCGTAGCAGTGGCCGCGCCCAGGCTGTGGCCCGAGACTTTGACGCCGATTTCCCGTCCGGCGGCCTGGGAACGCCAGGTTTCCAGCTCCTGCAGTTTTTGCGCGATTTCCGGCGCCAGATTATTCACGCGCGTATCGAATCCCGCGTCGAATTTCGGGTTATCGCCGACCATGTCGATACTGGGAGCCGAGCCCATATTGCTGATCGCGTTGTCCTGCGGCGCCCGGCTGACCCAGAATTGGGATTGCGCGTCGCGGTACCAATCGCCGGCCGTAACGGATCCGCGCATACCGATGGCGATCTCTTTGCGATTCCCGGAAGTCCGCTCCCAGAATTTTATGATGTCGCCGTTGGCGGTCGATTGCTGCGATTGCAGCGTCCACTGACCCATGCCGTTGCGGGTGTCTTTGCTCACGGTGCTGGTCGCGCAGGTACTGGTGAGAGTGTTGATGGCGTCGTAAGCCTTATCTGCGATCGTCGCGTAACACGAAACCCGCTCTTCGTTTAAATCTGCACGGGTGTCTTCCGATTGCACGCCGTACATGCCTGTCTGAAAACCGCTCTGACCGAAGAGCGACAGCAAAGCGGTCGCCGCGGAATCGTTCGAAGCCCGCTGCTCGCCGCATGCGAATACGAATATGCTCAGCGTCAGCCCCCCGAGCGCGATGGAATATCGCCGATGACGCTCGCGCCCCGGCGGTTTAAGTACCGTTATTTTCATTTTAGCAACCTCTGACCTTTTTGAAATTCAGATCTGCAGCGCATCGGGTGTGCTTCAGGATTCGTATTTCTCAGGGCCACGCCGTACTCGCATGAAAGCTTCGAGTCGACCCTTTTTAGTTATCGCGGGAGAAATCGTGGCAAAGCTTATAACGGTTGGAATGTTTAGAGCGGTGGGGGGCTGGAGAGTTTTGAGTGGGGTGTACGCGCCTGGAACGCGCGGAAAATAGTGAGTTCTATCGGGAGGGAATTGTGCGACTGGAACGCGGAAGCGCTGTTCGTTGCGTGGTGTATCGACTGCCAGCTCTACAGGCTTGCGCCTGCAGAGCCGCGAGGAACGCTCTTCAGCGCTCCTCCAGTGTCATCGTAACTTCCATTCGTTTCAGGGGATTGTCGCGCGCGTCGCGTTCTTCGGCTACGATTTTGTCGGCGACTTCCATTCCGGAGATGACTTCGCCGAAGATGGAGTACTGGTTGTCCAGCCAGGGGCTGTCGGCCACGCACAGAAAGAACTGCGAGCCGGCGCTGTTGGGGTCCTGAGAACGCGCCGCTGACAGTATGCCGCGGGTGTGTTTGCGATCAGAGAATTCAGCGGGGATCGAGTAGCCGGGACCGCCCGTGCCATGGGCCGCGCGATTGTTCGGGTCTTTGGAATTCGGGTCGCCGCCCTGGATCATGAAACCGGGAATTACGCGGTGAAAGGCGGTCCCGTCGTAGAAACCCTCTTTTACGAGTTTCTTAAAGCTCTCCACGTGTTTGGGAGCGAGCTCCGGGAAAAACTGCACTACGATTTCGCCGTGCGGGGTGGAGATTACCACAACTTCTTGCATCTGTTTGTCCTTATCATTTTGCTTCGTTTCGGAAGACGCATCCGCCGCGCTCTCGTTTTGCGGGGCGGCCTTCAGTCCTTCCGGATTCGTTCCAGTCGCGGGCGCACATGCGGTTGCGCCGGAGATCGCCAATAATGCTATCAGCGTCAGCATCAGTTTGACAGGTACTGCGATGGGGTACGTACGATTCATGCGTACAGATTCCCGGGCCCGCCCGGCGTGACCAGCAAAATCTGTCGCGAGCGGCGGCTCAGTCTTGCGGGGAAATTCGAATCGTTACGTGGCGCGGAGCGCGCGGGAGCTTATGGAATCAGGAACGGGGCGCTTCGATATTCAGAAAACCCACCAGCCGCGCGAACTTAAAGATGCGAAACAGATCCTGGTTCAAACCGACCAGCCGCAGGGGGCTGCCGGCCGACTGCAGCCGGCGGTGGGCGTCGATGACGGCCCCGAGGCCGGCCGAATCCACGTAGTCCACCGCGCTGAAATCCAGCACGGACTTCGGCGGCAACTCCTCGTCCTCGGCCAGACTCATGATTTTGACCTTCAGGGCCGGAGACTGATACACGTCCAGATCGCCCTCCAGGTACAGGCGCAATTCCGCGGGGGTGCGTTCTTCCCGGATTTTCATGGCGGGTTATTTTAGGGAGTTCGATTTCGCTGTAAATCAATATTAATGTAATAGGACAGGGAGTGATACGACGATGGCACTGGGAATGATGATCGACGGCAACTGGCAGAGCACGCGGGCCAACGAAGACAAAGGCGGGCGTTTTGTGCGGCCCTCGACCACGTTCCGAAGCTGGATCCGTGCGGACGGCTCCACCGAATTCCAGCCCGAAGCGGGACGTTATCATCTCTATGTTTCGTACGCCTGTCCCTGGGCGCACCGCACGCTCATTTTGAGAAAGCTGAAAGGTCTCGAAGACGCGATCGGAGTTTCCGTGGTCGACCCGTATATGGGCGAAGACGGCTGGTTTTTTTCGGACGCGCCCGGCGCTATCCGGGATTCGGTCAACGGCGCACAATTCGTACGCGAGATCTATGCGAAGGCCGATCCGCAATTTACGGGACGAGTGACCGTTCCCATTCTCTGGGACAAGCAGCTCGAAACGGTCGTCAACAACGAGTCCCGCGAGATCATCAAGATGCTCGACCTCGAATTTCAGGCGATCGCTGCGAATCCGGACGTCGGTTTTTATCCCGCGGATCTGGCTGACGAAATCGAAGCGACCCTCGACGCGATCTATAATCCGATCAATAACGGCGTGTATCGCTCCGGATTCGCCAGCAGCCAGGAGGCCCACGCCGAGGCGGTCACCGAACTCTTCGCGGCGCTGGATCACCAGGAACAGGTGCTCGGAGAGCGGCGCTATCTGTGCGGCGATCGGATTACTCAGGCCGACTGGTGTCTGTTTACGACGCTCTATCGCTTCGATGCGGTGTACTATGTTCATTTCAAAACGAATCTACGTCGCATAGTAGATTATCCGAATCTCTGGAACTACGTCAAAGAGCTCTACCAGATCCCGGGCGTCGCCGAAACCTGTCACATGGATCATATCAAAGAGCACTATTATACCAGTCACGAATCGGTGAACCCGCGATTGCTGGTGCCGCTCGGACCGATCATCGATTTCAACGAACCGCATAACCGCGGCTGAAGTCCGCCGACTGTTGATAAGCAGCCGCAGGCCCGGCTGATCGACAGCAAGCCGCCGCGCAAATCCGGGCTGACGATCCCGGTATATTTTCCCAAAAAATGAAAGAAAAGCTTGCCCCGAACCCGCAGGATCCCTATGGTAACTTTAAAGTTACCATAGGGCACACGAAACGCCGACGCCGGCGTCCATTGAGGGAGAATATGATGAGCACAGATACGATCGAAGAGAATGCGCAGTACAGCATTCAGGAGGCCGGTGAGTCGCTGGTATTTACCTGGCATCATGTTTCGGGACTGAGCATTGCTGATATGGCCGACGGAGTGCGGGCATTTGCGGAGCTCTGCGAACGCCATCGCCCGGGAATCGCCGTAATCGACGCGCGCGCACTGGACCAGAGCAGCCCTGGTTTTCTCTGGGTGAGCGGTCAAAAAGAGTTCGAAGGGCAGGAAGCCTACATGGCCTGGTGGGGGCGCGAGATTCTGCCTGTCTACAATCGGGCCGGGGTCGCGGCTCTGGCGGTCGCGACCGGAAACCCGGAGGCCCCTGGCGCCCTGCCGGAAAGTCCTCCTGGCGCGAATTTTCGCATGGGGTATTTCAATGGCCTGGAACAGGCCTGCGCTTTCGGAGAGTGACGGAGAGGCGCGCGGGCTCTTTGCAAAAAGGAGTTGTGGCTATCGCCAGCCAGACCAGGCTCCCGGCCAGCTACTCATCTTATGAAAGAGTCCAGTGCCAGAGTCCTCGACGCGCTGGGGAATCCGGTTCGCCGCCAGATTCTCGGCATGCTGTCCCGCGGCCCGATGGTCGTCGGGGAAATCGCCGGTCGGCTGCCTATCAGTCGCCCGGCGGTTTCGAAGCATTTACGAATTATGAAGGACGCCCGTCTGGTCAAAAGCCGACCGGAAGGGACTCAGAGCGTATTCGAATTGGAAGCGACCGGTTTCGAAGAAGCCTCGGCCTGGCTGGACCAATTCTGGGACGATGCGCTGAGCCGATACAAACTACTCGCCGAGAACACGGAACAATCGGAGCCCGATCTTGAATAAAGCAGTCGAGAAGTCGATTACCGTGCAGTGTTCCCTCGAACACGCTTTCCGGGTTTTTACAGACCAGATCCACATCTGGTGGCCGGCTTCGCATCGGATGTCGCGGGATGCGCGCTCGTCGATGATTCTGGAACCGCGCGAAGGCGGCGCGCTCTATTCGGTCGATCCCGAGGGCGGTCGCAAAAGCTTCGGCAATATTCGCTGCTGGGAGCCACCGAATCGCCTGGTATTCTCCTGGGCGCTCGGAGCCGGTGAGAAATTGGAGACGGAAGTCGAGATTCGCTTTCATCGCCAGGCGCATGCGACGCGCGTAGATCTGGTTCATCGGGAACTGCTCAGTCGAGACGACGCGTGGCGGGAAACCTCACCGGGCTTCGAGCGGGCGTGGGCGGTCGTGCTGCCGGCATTCGAAGATTTTATAAGACAAGCAGGAGTAGCATCATGAACAAACACATTTTAATCGTAATGAGCGACAGTGAGACGCCGACGGATAACGGGCGCATGATTACCGCATTAAAAATGGCGAATAACCTGGTGAACAAAGGAGCCGAAGTCGAGTTGTACTTCGACGGTAAGGGCGTGACCTGGGTCCCGGGCTTTGCCGAGCGAAATGAAAATAGCGCGAAGTTTATCACGCACTACGGGCACTATTTCGATGCCGTGCGCGATCGAGTCAGAGTCTGCAATATGTGCGCGAAGCGCTTCGACGTTCGCGAAAGGGTCAGCGCCCTGGATATTCCGATCATGGGCGAGGGGCATGAGCACGCCGATTATAGCGAAGACGTGCTGGCGGGCGCCACCGTAGTTACGTTTTAGGGACAACCCGCAGACGCTTTCGCCATCGGGAGGCACGCCCGCCGACGATCGGCCGGGAGTTCATTCCCACCGACGATAGGCCGGGAACTACTTCCCACCGACGAAAGGCCGGGAATTATTTCCCACCGACGATAGGCCGTGAATTATTTCCCACCGACGATAGGCCGGGAACTACTTCCCGGCCAAGCCCGCCGCTACCTGGCGTACGCCGGTGGCGCGCGGGGGCGGAGCGAAACGCTGGCCCTGCTTGCGCGCTTCTCTGCGCAGGCGGTCGTTTTCGCGGCCTTCTTGCAGTACCTTTTCCGGCACCGGCTTGAGATCCCAGGCCAGACCCACAAAGCTCATCAGCTTGATTACATAAAACGTAATGTCCACTTCCCACCAGTAGAAGCCGTTGCGGGCGCTCTGCTGATAGCGATGATGATTGTTGTGCCAGCCTTCCCCCAGTAACAACAGCGCGAAGACGAAATTGTTGCGGCTCGTATCGCCGGAATGAAATCGCTGCTTGCCGATGAGATGGCAGAAGCTGTTAATCGTATAGGTCAGATTCGCGAGTATTACGGTCGATACGAAGAAACCCCAGACCACGATGTGCCAGCCGCCGATGAAAAACATGCCGAAGCCGAGCACCGTCGGCGGCAGATACCAGTACTTATCCAGCCAGCGCAGTTCCGGATACTTCGCGAAGTCGACGATCTTTTTATAGTCCACTTCGGTGGTCTCGTGATAGAGAAACCAGAACCAGTGCGAACGCCAGAAACCGCGCTTCGGAGAGTGCAGATCTTTTTCGGTATCGCTGAAGCCGTGATGATGGCGATGGTGAGCGGCCCACCAGAGCGGCCCTTTTTGCGCGGCGGTCGTTCCCAGCAGCGCCAATAAGAACTGAGTCACGCGGCCCACTTTGTAGGACTTGTGCGAAAAATAGCGATGATAGACCCCGGTGATCGCCCACTGGCGAACGGCCCAGGATATGAAACACACGCCCAATCCGAGCCAGGAAAAGTGAGTCGTAAAGACGAAGAGGCCCGAGAGCATCAGGAGTGCGAAGGGCAAGGAACTCAGAGTGATGGTGCCGTAGCGGTCGCGCCAGAGCACGCCTTTCGGTTTGCCGGGCCCGCTGTAGTTCATCCATTCCGGGGCGGCGGCGGTTTCCGGCGCAGTGGCCGGGCTTTGCGTTGCGGTAGCTTGCATCAATTTCCTCTAATTTTGCGGGGAATCGGAGTGTAGGAACTCCTTCAGGGGGGATTGTTGCAAAAAAAGCCTGGAGCGGGCCCGGAACGGCCGTTCCAGGATTCCAGCATGGTTTCAGCCGGAAGCGTGGCTGATTTTAGAGTTTCTTTCTATATTAAAGCGACCAGCAGCAGCTGACAGGGAGTTCCTACAAAGCATATGATCGAAGTGCAAAATCTGGGACGGGATTTTTCAAAAGGTGACGCCAGCCTGACCGTCCTCACCGACATCCATCTGAATATAGAAGAATTAGAGTTCGTGGCCATCACCGGCCATTCCGGCAGCGGCAAATCGACCCTGCTCGGACTCCTGGCCGGGCTGGATCAGCCGAGCCGGGGCAGCATCACCGTCGACGGAGTTGAAATCACCGGGCTGGACGAGGATTCTCTGTCGGAACTCCGGGGCCGCAAGATGGGTTTCGTCTTTCAGAGCTTCCAGTTAATCCCGACCCTGACCGCTCTTGAGAACGTGCAGGTGCCCGCCGAAATTCTGGGCGATCGAGACGCGCTCGCCCGGGCAGGCGAGCTGCTGGATCGGGTGGGGCTCTCCGACCGCGCGGGACACTATCCCGGTCAACTCTCCGGCGGCGAGATGCAGCGAGTCGCGCTGGCCCGCGCAGCGGTAACCCGGCCGAAGATTCTGTTTGCGGACGAACCCACGGGCAACCTGGATTCGGCGAACGGCGATACGGTCATGGAGATGCTGCTGCAGTTGAATCGCGAGTGTACTCTCGTGCTCGTGACGCATAATCCCCAGCTCGCCGCGCTGGCCGACCGGGAGATCCGCCTGAAAGACGGCCGCATTCACGAAATCGTAGTGCACAAAAAGAACGGGGCGAAACCAGGCGCGAAGATTCGCAAGGGCGCGGGCGTCGCAAAAAAAACCGTTAAGAAAACCGCTAAAAAATCCGCGCGCAAGGCGAGCGCTAAAAAAGCCGCCGCGCGCAGCGGACGCGGAGGCAAAGCCTGATGAGTTTGCGGGCCCTGATCAAACTCGCGTACGCGGAGACCCGTCGTTCACACGGTAAGCTGCTCTTTTGCGTCTTCTCGATCGCGGTGGGCGTCGGTTCGTTGACCGCCGTTCGTACGGCGATCATCAGCCTGGAAGACAGCATTGCCGCGCAGTCCAAAACCTTAATGGGCGCCGATCTGATGTTTCGTTCAAACGCGTCGGTGGCGAAAGGAGTCGCCTCCGAACTCAGCGCGAAGCTGACGGCGGCGGGCGCCCGCATGGCCGCGGTCACCGAACTCAATTCGATGATGATCAAAGACTCGGGCGCCACCGCGAATCAGCCGGAAACGGCAGAAGACGATGAACTGCTCCAGACGCATATGGTGCAGGTGCGGGCGGTCTCGGGCGGCTTTCCTTTTTACGGCGCGATCGAAACCGACCCGCCGGATCGATGGGCGGCTCTGATGGCGAGCGCGGAGCCGGTGTTGATCGCGGACGGTTCGCTGCTGGAAACTCTGAATCTGAAAAACGGCGACCGGGTGAGCCTCGGAGGACAATCGTTTACGATTCATGGGACTTTTTTAAAAAAACCGGGACGGCCGACTTCCGGCTTCAGCTTCGCGCCGGCCGTCTATATTCACCAGAAATTTCTGGCGGGCACCGGTTTGATTCAGTACGGCAGCCGGGTACGCTATCAGGCGTTGTTTTCCCTGCCGGAAAATATCGACCCGCAGGCTTTCAAAGAGGAACACTTCGCCGCCGCCATCGACGACGGCGTTACGATTCAAACCTATCACGAATCCGCCGCGCAGCTGCAGCGATTTTTGTTTCGTCTGTCGCACTTTCTCACGATGGTGGGGCTGATCACGCTGCTGCTCGGCGGTCTGGGCATCGGCTCGGCCATGTTCGTATTTATCAAAGCCAAGCTCGACCACGCCGCGATTTTGCGCAGCATGGGCGCGCGGCCGGGCCAGGTCTTCGCGATCTATTTCGCGCTGGCCGCCATGCTCGGCCTGGCCGGCAGTCTGTTGGGCGTTTTACCGGGCTCCTTTTTGCCGATTCTTGCGGCCGAGGCCGCTGCGTCTTCGGGAGTCGGCGCGGACCTCTTGCCGGTGGAACTCGACATTCGTTTTTCCTGGCTCGCGTGTTTGCAGGGGATTTCGGCCGGCATGATCGCCACGCTCTTATTCACCCTGTATCCGGTGTATCGGATTCGGCGGGTTTCACCGCTGCGGGTGTTGCGCCGGATGGACGAAGCGGAGTCTTCCGAATTTCGCTTTCGCGATCTACTGGTGCTCGCCGCCGGAATGCTCGCGATCTTCTTGTTCGTACTGTTCTTAACCGTGACGCAAACGAATTCGCTGACGGTCGCCTTCGCCTTCACAGGATCGATCGCCGCGGCGCTGGTGCTTTTGGCGCTCGCCGCGCGTCTGGTCATCTTCGTGACCCGGCGAATCATTCCGGGCATCGGCAACTATCACTTAAAGCAGGGCGTCGCGAATCTCTATCGCCCGGGCAATCAGACCGCGTCGGTAATCACCGCGGTGGGGATCGGCGTGCTGTTAATCGCGAGCGTGTTTATCCTTGAAGAGTCGATTCAAAGCGAAATCGCCGTCGAAGACCGCGACGATTTGCCGAATCTGTTCGTGATCAACGTTCAGGCCGATGAAATCGACGGGGTGCTCGAGCGCATTCGCCGGGCCGGCGCGGAAGAAATCACTTCGGTGCCGATGGTCAGCGCCCGCATTCAAAAGATCAACGGCGAAGCGGTCGACCGCAAGAGCGTAACCCGCAACGCCGTCGAACGGACCTGGAGCGACCGGGTGCGCACCCGCGAGTATTTTATCTCTTACCGGGATCGGGCCGCGGACTACGAAACCGTCACCGCCGGCAAATTCTGGGAGGGGCGACCCCCGAGCCAGGAAATGTCGGTGGACGAAGACTGGGCCACGCGTATGGACGTGGAGCTCGGCGATCGCATCACATTGACCGTCGAGGGCCGTCCAATTCAGGGCACGGTGACCAGCTTTCGTCAGATCGAATGGCAGGCGTTGCGACCGAACGCCATGTTGCTCTTGAGCCCCGGCCGCATCGAAGCCGTCCCGCCGATGTACGCCACCAGCTTTCGCATCGACGATCCCGCGGAACGCATGCGCTTCCAGTCGCGGCTGGTGCGGGCTTATCCCAACGCCAGCGTAATCGACGTCACCGAAGCCGCATCGAATGTGCGTTTGATTCTCGGCCAGGTCTCGGCGGTGATCAGTTTTCTCGCGGCGATTACGATGCTGAACGGGGTCATCATTCTCGGCGGCGCGATCGCCGCGGGGCGTTTCGCGCGCCTGAAAGAGTCGATGCTGTTGAAAGTTCTGGGCGCGAATCGTAATGATCTGCGCAGGATCCTGATCGCCGAGTACGGTATACTCGCGGCGCTGGGTTGCCTGTGCGGCTATCTGCTCGCCGAGTCGATCAACCGGCCGATCCTCTTTCAGTTCTTCGAAGCCGCCGCTGTAGTCCCCTACGGGACGCTCGGACTGGTCATCGCGGGCATCGTCGTATTGAATGTGGGCATCGGGTTGTTTATCAGCCGGGACGTGGCCCGAACCAAACCGCTCGCGGTGTTGCGCGATCCGGGTTGAGATCCGGGCCGTCGTCGCGCCTCCCGCCGGCCCACCGGTTCGGAGCTTTCGCGGGGGGCGCCGGCGATCGCGGCCGGGTGATCAGCGCGGCGCGTTTTCGATGAACTCGGTGAGCGCGGTTCGCAGCAGAATTTCGCGTTTCGCCGGGAAAGCGAAGTAGTGATCGTTGCCCCACAGGGAAACATTGATCGCGCCGGGCATGAAGCTGTCCGCGAGTAAGGTCAGGCCGTCGTTCGGACCGTGCTTTGAAAGAATCTGATAGGCTTCGGCGGATCGCGCGGTCAGATGCTGGCGAATCGGGGTGGCGATTACATTTACGACTTTCATGCGCGGCGGAAATTTTACATGAGCGAAATACGGCGCGCTTTCGTCGACCTGCACGCTCAAAAACGAATCGTAGGTATAACCTTCGCGCCAGAAAAAATACTTCGCGCGCCAGCGGTAGGCCCAGTACGAATCCATTTCGTTGACCAGATAACTTCCACGATTCGTGCCGCCGACGTTCAGCCAGCCGACCACGTTTCGAAAAACGCCGCCGTCGGGCGCCTGGCCGCAGAGCTGGATCGCGCGTTTGATGTCGAGCGCCGCCTTGCTGATGCTCGCGAATAAGAACTTACGTTTCGGGCGTTGCTGCAACCACTCGCAGAGGAAGGCGCCGTTTTCGTTTACATGTCCGTCGGGGTTTACGATCACCAGCTCGTTGGGAATTCCCAGCCGGCCGGCCATATTTCGAATATCCCGTCCGTCGCCGCCGACCGAGGCGTTCGAATCGTAGTACATGGCGGGAATCATCGCCAGGGTGATGTCTTCCCGGCCCAGGGGGCGTTGCTCTTTTTGCCGTGACAGCCGCGCAAGAATTCCATCGACCCGCTTCAGATAGCGGCGGGTCGCCGGGGTGGCGCTCACGTGTTGAAAGAAAACCGCGGTCGCATAGTCCAGTCCGCGTTCCACGCCCAGCCTGCGGAGATGCTCGCGATCGGAGCCTTCCGAAGAGCGCACCGCCGAATCGCCAAGCGCGCTCTTTAATAGTTCGATCTCGTCGTCGCACAGCCCGGTCAGTCGAAAGGCTTCTCCCGAACAGTTCTGCGCCTTCAGGTGTACCGCTTCGTCTTCGACGGTGAGGGATTTACAGCCCGCGACGAGCAGCAAACAGGAGATAGACAGGAAGCAGGCGGCGGCCGCATTCGGCGCGGAACGGATTCGAGCGAGCACCGGGAATTTGAGCATCCCTTATTCGGGTGGTATCCGCTGGCCGGTCAAGCGGAAAGCGGTGCTACCGGTCAACTGCCGGTGCGCACGCGGGCCGCCGCGCCGATTGGAGGACCGTAGCCGTCCGGCAGCCTGGGGCGGTTTCAGCTCTGGTCGAGCAATCGCCCCAGGCGGGCGAAGGCGCCCTGCCAGCCCCAGACGTGGCGCTCGCGCATGACGCCTTGCGTTAATTTCTCGTGAGTAAGATGTAGCGTGGTCGCCTTACCATCGGGGGCGTCCTGCAACCGAATCGTTACCCGGGTTTCTGTGTCGGGAAACTCGGTATTCTGAATCCAGCGCCAGCTCAGCACGATTCGTTCCGGTCGTTCGATGGTCTGATAGACTCCGCTCAGAACGCTCCGCTCGCCTTCCGGCGATTCAAATTCGATGCGGTAGCCGCCGCCCGGACGAAAGTCGAATTCGTGAACGGTCGTGCGAAATTCGTCGGAAGGCCCGAGCCACTGTTCGATCGCCGTGGCGCTTGCGAAGGCGTCGAAGACCCGCTCGCGCGGAACCGAATAGCTTTCTTTGATTTCGACGCGGGTCATTGCTGCAATAATGAGATTGAGTTGAGAATACAGGCTGGCGGCAACCGGCCGCGCCGGGTATAAAAACTCTTCGGCTCCGGATCAGCGGGAGCGAACGCCGCGTTTCGCGCCGGACCGCGGTTTCGCAGCGGTGGGCGGCGATTTCAGAAAGCGGTCGAGTGAGCGCAAATTGCGATCCCAGAATTCGCGGTAACCTGCGATCCATTCCGCGGCCTCCTGCATGGTTTCGCCGCGCAGGCTGCAGTGAAAATTGCGACCGGATTTTTCCCTGCGAATCAAACCGGCGCTTTCCAGAACTTTCAGGTGTTTCGAAATCGCCGGCAGCGACATATCGAAGGGCTCGGCCAGCTCGCCGACGGTGGCTGTGCCGTGACCCAGTCGACTGAGGATCGCGCGGCGCGTCGGATCCGAAAGGGCGGCGAAGGTCGCGTCCAGCTTTTCTGATTTTACCCGCGCCATAGCCTCGCAGAATGAGTCCTTTCGCCGCAGATGTCAAGGTAAATCGAAATGGGTTTCGCGATCAGCTTTCGAGCGCCGCGTTCAGATAGGCGTTGAGCGGCGTCAGTGACTTGAAATCCGCAATCGTGATTTTCGCGAGATCCGTTTTGAGCACGTCCGCGTCCGGGAGCTTGCGCCATACGATAAAGCTTTTCAGTTTCAACAAATCCTGGTCGGGGTGGTCTTTCGCAAAGCCGCGTGGAATCGTTTTCAGGCGATCGCCCGTGAATTCCCCGAATGTTTTCTTGAATTTCGCGCCTTTTAATATTTTGCGCAGCGGCGCGGAATCCTCCGCGATGGCCGTTCTGATTTTTAGCAGCTGTGGTCCCGGGGGCATATAGATGCCGCCCGCGATCATGGATTCGCCCCCGGGCTCGATGTGTACATAATAGCCGGCGCGATTGCCCTTGCGTCCGCCCGGCGCGATAAAGGCGCCGAAGTGGGGTTTGTAGGGCGTCTTGTCCTTCGCGAAACGCACGTCGCGAAAGATGCGAAAGATCGCGTCCTTCGGGTTCAGGGGGCCGAGGTCCGGCGCGATTTTGCGTGTTCCCTGAATCAAAGTCGCAACGTGCGCCGTAAAATCAGCGAGTGCCGCTTCGTACTGCGGGCGATGGGCGTGGAACCACTCTTTGTTATTGTTGCGTTTGAGCTGCTTGAAAAAGTCGAGAGTCGCGCGATCCATATTTAACCAAATGATTAATTAAAAATCAACCGGTCAACGAAATTTCTTTTTGTGTACGGCGGGATCCGCCTCGCATCAAATGCGCAGTTGCAGGCGCCCTCAGCGCAGGGTACGCACCCACAGAGCGTAGGTGCTCTGATTTTCGGGATCCCCGGCGATGGCCGCTTTGCGATCCGGATAGCTGCGGCTCAGACCGCGGGGGTCGGCGGGCAGGGCGGGCATGCGCACGGCGTAGCGAATGGTGTTGGCGTCGGAAACCTCGAAGGCGCGATCGAAGAGCGGGCGTAGCTTGCGGTTTTCGTACGAGGCTTCGGGCGTCGACGAAGAAGGCATGATTACGACGAAGTCCCGGGTAATGCCGTAGATGCGGTCGGGGCGAATGCGCGACGACATGGGCTGCGAAAAGCCGGCGTTCAGCTGATAATATAAATAGCGGGTAAGCCGGGGCGCTCCGTCGCGGTTCACCAGGTCCACCCGAATGCCGATGCCCGCATCGCCGCTCCACTGGAAGGGCAGGCGTCCGCGAAAGAACTGGAATTTCGTGTCCCAGCCGGCGGGGAGTTCCGATTTGAGGCGGCTATCGGCGGCGGTCAAATAGCCGGCCAGGTCTTCGCGCAGCTTCTCGCGGCGCAGTTCCTGCTCGAAGATCACCCGCGGCGAATCGACTTCCGAATCCGGGGCGGGATCCGTCTGGCTATGCCCCGGCACGACCAGAGTCACCGGCCGGGGCTCTTCCGGCGCCTGGACCGATTTTTCCGGGGATTTTTCCGGGGCCACGCACCCGGCGGCGAAGGCCAGCAGTCCGGCCAGCAGGACGCCCTGGAGTTTGTACCTTGCGTTGGCGGCGGCTTGCGGTTCGATCTTCAGGACGTTCATAGGAAATACTTCGTCCGAATCGCGGCCGACCCCAACCCGGGAGCGGTCTTTTTTTCGCCGAATTACGGAGCTTTCAGGTGCGGTTTCAGGGCTTTCCAGATGTTGTCGGCCATGATCACCGTGCCTTCGGCTGTCGGATGGATCCCGTCGTCCTGATTCAGGCGGGCTTCGCCGGCCACGCCCAGGAGCGGAAAGGGCAGCAGCACGATATTCTCCGACTGCGCCACTTTCGCGAAGAGCTTCTCGTAATCGCCGGCGTACTGCGGACCCATATTCGGAAACGTGTGCATCTGATACAAAAAGATCTGCATCTCCGGATAATAGTCCCGGGCCGCACTTACGATCTTGCGCAGATTGGATTCAATCTCTGCGATCGGCAGACCGCGCATTGCGTCGTTGGAACCGAGCCCGATCACGAGCACCCGGGGCTGCACTTCCGCATCCAGATACCAGGGCAAGCGCGCCAGGCCGCCGGCGGTCGTATCGCCCGAGCGGCCCGCGTTTACGACCGCGTAGTCGAGCTGCGCTGCAGCCAGCTTCGTTTCGATGAGCGCCGGAGCGCTTTGCGAAGCGGCCAGCCCGCGGCCGGCGGTAAGGCTGTCGCCGAGAAAGACAATCGCGGGACGATTTTGCTTTTGGGTTTCCCCGGCAGCGCCAACCGGAGCCTGAGCCGAATCGCTGGAATCACCGCAGGCCGCCAGCAGCGCCGCGCCGATCAGAAGCGTCGCGAATATGAAGCGCTGCCGCGCCCGGCGGGCGATTGTCGCTGCGCCGGAATTGGAGTGAAGGGAGTCGGAAAGCATAGTCGAGCAATGATTCATAGTTTCTGGCTGAGGCTTTGAGATTCGCCTTGAGTTTCGCCCCGAGTTTCTTGTTGAAGTCCGCTCATGCTGGAGATTACGCCGGCCAGCACGTCGGGACGGTTGGTCATGATTCCGTTCGCCCCCGCGCGAATCAAGCGTTCCATCTCCGGGGCTTCATCGACGGTCCAGAAGTGGATTTCCAGGCCGTGGTCCTGGGCGTAGGCGATGAATTCCTGCGTGCTTAAATCGATTCCGGCCAGCGATTTGTACGGCACCTGTAGCGCGTCGAAGGGCAGGGGCTCGTCCAGCCGCAGACCGAATAGATAATTACCGTACACGCCGAGGACTTCGGTCAGCGCCGCCCCGGTGGCGACCCGTCCTGCGCTGGCCGCGCGAAATTCTTCGATCGCGTCGCCGCTGCCGCTCGAGACGATCACCCGGGATTCCCGGTCCGCCGCGCGCACGGCCTCCGCCAGTTGCGATGCGATCGACGGTTCGCGCTGCTTGATTTCAATGTTGATCGGCGTGTTCGGAAAAGCGTCGAAGAGCTGCTGGACGGTCAGCACCGCGGGATCGATGGCGCGAATTTCGGCCAGGCGCAGTTCGCGTACGAGAGAGTCTTCGCCGGCGGTGCGTTCCAGGCTCGCGTCGTGAATCAGAATCAGTTCGCCGTCGCGTGTGCCGTGGACGTCCACCTCGAGATAATCCGCTCCCTGGGACAGCGCGGCCTGGTAGGCCTCGAGGGTGTGCTCGGCGACGTAGGCCGATGCGCCCCGGTGCGCGAAATTCAGTACCCGATCGCGTCGCTCGCTTCCGGCGGCGCCCGCGTCGCGTCCGGGAATGCTGCGGCTCGTCTCCAGCGCCGCTGCGGAACCGACGGAGGGCCCGCCGTTGCGCTGGTAGCCCGCGATGCAGGCGGTCAGCTGCAGGCCGAAGAAGCTCAGCATCAGCGCCGTCAGACTCTGAATCAGAAATTGCAGAACACGTCCCATATGCAAAAGCAAGTCGGGAACCCGGCGTCCGCCAATATTTTTAGCGGGAAAAGCGGGTTTTTTTCCGATCCTGATTCAAGAGACGCCATGACCCGCCCCACTGCATCCGTTTTTGACCGGCCGAACCGCGCCGCGCATCCCGCCGTATCCGGCGGGTCTGTTTCGATTCTGACGCCGGCCGCCCGGAGACGCGCTGGCCGGAGCCTGTCCGGTCTGGCGTCCCGCCTGCTTTTGGCCTGCACCCTCCTGACCCTCGTACTGCCCGGATCATGGCGACCCGAATTGCTCGCCCAGGGCGGAGCGGCCGGGCTCGACGAAGTGCAGTATGAAGAGGCGGACGAGCTGCAAAAAGCGCAGATCGAGTACGCCGAAAAAAATATTTACGCGGTTTCGCGCAAAATCGAAAGCTATTATAAATTCTTAAACCGCATGGGCCTGGCCGAAGACGGGAAGCTTTCGCGCATTCCGCTTGAAGCGACGATGCAGACCGAATGGGGTCGCCGAGAACGTAAGATCTACAACGGCACCATGCAGATCGAATGGAACGGGGGCCGCATCGTTTCGATCATGTTTCAGGAACGCAAGGGCATCGCCGGGTCCGGTTATCTGTTGCGCAAGACCTGGTATATTCGCGAGGTCGGAAAGCGAGAGCAGCGCCCGAACGCCGGCGGACAGAATGAAGACGTCGTGGTTTTCGACGGCATTTCAATGAATATCGTGATCGGCGAAAAGGCCGACTCGCTCTACACCCGCTATTATAATTATCGTTTTTTCACGGGCCGCGATCTGCGCGACAATGACCGCGACGTCGGACTCCCTGAATACGCGGCGCTGAAAGACTCGCCGGTATTGCCCGTTCGCGATCCGAACCAACGCATCAAGATTTTGCGCGAGTACCTCGACGCCCTGCGATTGCTCGAACGACGCATCAACTACCTCGCCTATACTCAGCTCCAGGGCGAAGACTCGCTCCTGAATAAATGAGCCGTGAGCGCGCTCTCTGCAGGCGAAAACCCGGGGCCGCTTAGCGGCGCTTCGGAAAAATCCGCAAACGAATCCAATCAGCCGCATCCGCCCGTCTATCGCGGTCGGGTGGCGCCTTCACCGAACGGCTTACTCCATCGCGGCCATGCGCGGACCTTTCGCATCGCCGCGCGTCGCGCAATCGACGCCGGGGGTGTTCTGGTCTATCGCGACGAAGATCTGGACCGGGCCCGCAGCAAAGCGGAATTTTCCGAAGCCGCGCTCGTGGATCTTGCGCGCCTGGGAATCGTCTGGCAGGAAGGGCCGGACCTGGGCGGGCCCTTCGCGCCGTATCGCCAGAGCGATCGTTTAAGAATCTATCGGGAGTACTGGCGTCAGCTCTGCGCGCAGGGGGCGATCTATCCCTGCGAATATTCGCGCGCGCAGATTCGAGCGGCCATCGCGGAAAGCGAAGCCGCTCAATCGGATGCGCCGCCCGCCGTGGATCATGCGCTTGAAGAACACGGCGAAGGCGAAGGCGATTCGATGTTTCCCGCGCGCTTGCGGCCGGAGGCTCTGCAGGGCTCCGACTATCGCGCGCGCAATCCCTTTCGGGATCGCACGGAGCCGGGCGCGATCAACTGGCGTTTTCGTGTGCCGGACGGCGAGGACGTGGCCTTTCGCGACCTGGCCCGGGGCGAGCGCTTGTATCGCGCGGGGCGGGACTTCGGCGATTTTCTGGTCTGGCGCAAAGACGGCTGGCCTTCGTACGAATTCGCGGTCGTCGTCGACGACCATTTGATGCGCATCACCGAAGTCGTGCGCGGCGCGGATCTGCTGCTGTCGACGGCCCGGCAGCTCTTGATCTATCGAGATTTCAGCTGGGAAGTGCCGCAGTTCTATCACTGCGATCTGGTGCGCGACGACGACGGCCGGCGGCTGGCGAAACGCCACGGCAGCCTGGCCATTCGCACGCTGCTCGACGCCGGTAAATCAATCGAGTTCTTCGACTGATTCGGCGAGCCCCCGGCTGGCCGATCACATTAGTCGTGCTCTTCGACAGAATCGGCCAGAAAATTCCAGCGTTCGTACTTCGCTTCGATCAGCCCCCGGCTGGCCGATGACTTTAGTCGATTTCTTCGACAGAATCGGCCAGAAAATTCCAGCGTTCGTACTTCGTTTCGATCAGCCCGACGATTTCGTTCAGGCGTTCGCCCCAGGCGCTGAGCTTTTCGAAGTCCCCTTCGCCGCCGGCAAGCCGGGCTTCGAGCTCGACCTTTTCGCTTTCCAGTTCCTCGATTTCCGTTTCCAGCGCGGCGAATTCACGTTTCTCCTTAAAAGAGAAACGTTTCTTTTTTTTCGCGACGCTTTGCGTCGGATCGCTCGCGGGCGATGCACTGGCGGCAGCGGCCGGTGCGCTGGCGTTTCCGGATTTTGCGCCGCTCTGCGCGTTCCCGGCGTTCCCTTCGCGTGCCGCCGTGCGGTATTCCAGATAGTCGGCGTAGCTACCGGGAAAAACTTCGATTTGCCCGGGACCCCGGGCTTCGCGATTTTCGCCGGAAACGCTCTCGGTCGCTCCGAATACGAACAGTTGATCGACGACCCGGTCCATAAAATAACGATCGTGCGAAACGACGAGCAGACAGCCGGCGTAGTCCTGTAAAAAATCTTCGAGCAGTGAAAGCGTTTGCACGTCCAGGTCGTTGGTCGGCTCGTCCAGAATCAAAAAATTCGGATTGCGCATGAGCACATAGACCAGATAGAGTCGTCGCCGTTCGCCGCCGGATAACTTGCCGATGACCGAGTGCTGCAGGCGGCCGTCAAAGCGAAAGTACTCTAAAACTTTCGCGGCCGGCATTTCGATCGGATTCTTTTTGTCGCCCAGCTTCAGGATTTCGCCGGCTTCTTTGCGAATAAACTCGAGCACGCGCCGGTCGGCGGGCATGTCCATATTGGTCTGGTCGAAATAACCGAATTCGGTGTTGGCTCCGGGAATCACTTCGCCTGCGTCCGGGGCCAGCCGTCCGGTGAGTACATTCAGAAACGAAGACTTGCCGACGCCGTTCGGCCCCACCACGCCGATGCGTTCGCCGGGCTTAAAATAGTACGTAAAATTTTCAAAGAGGATCTGACGCTCGTCAGATGCGGTATTCTGATCCGGAGCCCGGGTCGCGCCGCGCTGTTCGTCCGGTCGCGCGAACCATTTACCGATTTCGCGGACTTCCAGGATTTTGTTGCCGAGCCGCCGGCCGCTGACCGAGAAAGCGAAGGCGGGATCCTGCTGGAGTTTTTTGCGGTTCTGAACCTCGTGAATGCGATCTATCCGGGCTTTCTGTTTGGTGCCCCGCGCTTTGGGCATGCGCCGCAACCACTCTACTTCTTTGCGCAGAAAATTGCGGGCCTTCGCTTCGCTCTGTCGGGCCTGTTCTTCGCGCTCCGAACGTTTTTCCAGATACGTACCGTAGTTGCCCCGGTACTGATAGACGTCCGGCGGGTCTAATTCGAAGATGCGGTCCGTAATATTCTCCAGGAAATAACGATCGTGGGTCACCATGAAGACGGCTTTTTTCGTCGAAGCCAGATAGCTTTCCAGCCATAGAATCGAATCGATGTCCAGGTGATTCGTCGGTTCGTCGAGCAGCAGCAGATCCGCGTCGTCAATCAGGCATTGCGCGATAGCGACTTTCTTGAGCATGCCTCCGGATAGTTCGCGCATCTTGCGATTCAGGTCGACGATGCCCAGTTCGCGCAGAATCGACTGGACTTCGGCTTCGTAGGTATAGGCGTCTTCGTCCTGCATGCGCACGCTCAGGCGGTCGAGGCGCTCCTGGACCCGCTGGCGATCGTCGGCGCTCGCCCCTGAATCGGCATTTTCGGATTCGAGCGCGGCCAGATCGTCGCAGGCCTGCTCGTAGTCGTGGATCAGGCGGATCAACGGGCTGTCGCTGGCGAAGATGTGTTCGCGAATGCTGTGATCCAGATCCGCGGGGGGCAGCTGACGGAGCAGGCCCACGCGCAGATTCTTGCGACGCGAAATGCGGCCGGCGTCCGGAACGTCCAGCTCCGCGATCAAATTCAGAAGCGTGCTTTTGCCGGAACCGTTCACGCCCACCAGACCGATGCGATCCCCCGCGTCGATGCCGAACGAAATATTCTCGAAAAGGCTTTTATCGCCCTGGCTTTTGCTGATCGAGTCGACGGAGAGCAGGTTCATATGGGGAAAAGCGCTTGCTGGTAACGCAAATCAAGAGGCGAGATCCACAAGCGCAGGAGCCCGCCGGATCACAACTGAATTTCGCGGCCTCCGGCGCCATCGGGAGTTAAAACAGGCGGCAAAAACGCGCCGCCGCGCAGAACGCGTCCGCCTGCCGCCTCTTGGGTTCTGTGCCGGCTATAGCTGTACGCAGAGTAGCTTTGCGGTCGAAGAGCAGCTGAAAGTGACCGCTTCGAGCCAGAGTCCGTCGAGGGTGTTGACCATACCGACCTGGCCGCTGGTGGCGCCGCTATTGGTCCAGCGCTGGCAGGTGGTCGCGGTGGTCCAGTCGTCGTTCAGGCCGGTCCAGTGGGTCGCGCCCGTCTGCGTACTCAGAACGTCCGAAAGCCGGCCGAAGACGAATATCGGCGCGGCATCGGTCGTAAAAATGCGTCGACCGTCGGCGTGGATATAGTCTGTGTATTTCAGAAGCGGCCAGTCCTGTTGTCCCGTGCAACCGTTGCGACAATTCGGCGAAGTCGTGGCCACGCGAAACAGGCCGTCGCTTAAGAGCGCCGCGTAGCTCAGATCGCTACGGGGCCGGGCGCTGTCCGTATTACAGCGTGCATCGGCGTCGTCGATGCCATTCCCATTCAATGCGCCGAAGTCGCCGTCGTGTTCGCCGTTATAGACGCCGTTGGTGATGAAGATATAGCGCACCGGCCGGACGCTCGCCGCCAGCAATAACGCGTTTACGATCAGATCCTGGTTCAGCCCTTCCGAATCGGGGGTGCTGCCCGCGTTCAGCGCCGCGTAAAAAGGACTGCAGGCGTTCAGGATCACGCAGGCGAAGCAGGCGATGCCGCCGAGTCGAAGCCGCCCGGGCCGGCCCCGACTGCTTCGGGAATTATCACGCGGCGGTGAACTGCCGCTGGATCTGTCGCGCGCGAAATTCACGGTGATGAGCTATGGAACGTGCGCTTCAGTCGCGTACCAGAATCGCGCGTACGATCGCGTGGGTTTCCGGCGCCTGTACGACCTGGAAATGCGACTTGCCGTACAGGCAGTGCGTGCGCCCGGCGCCGTCCGGTCCTGCGGCTTTCTTGCGATATACGCGGTCGGTCAAAAACAGCAGACTGTTTTTTTCCACGATACCGTCTCCCAGCCAGGATTCCCAGGGGCCGTCGCTTTCTGAAATCAAGCTGCAGATCTGATAGGCGTCGATCGCGTCTAATTCTCCGAAATAGAAATCGCGGCCGTAGCGCTCTGTATGATGCGGCCGCTGCGAATCGCTCTCGCGAATAATGCCGTGGCTGAGATCTTTGATCGCGTTACTGCGCTGATTGCCGATGAAACCCACGGCTTTCAGGCTGATCAGCGGCGCCACTTCCATACCGATTCCCAGCCAGTATCCGATTTTTTCCAGATAAGAGCCGCCGTCCGGAGAATTGATGCTGATGCAGCGTCCGAGGCGGGCGGCCAGCGGGCCCGCTTCGATTCGCTCGGGTTCGTCGATTGCAAGTTCGGCCGCTTCCGGCGAGCGGTCCGCATCGTGCGCGCTGTCCCGGGCACCGCCTTCGGCGCGCGCGCCATCATAATACAACATGCTGCGCACAATCAGACCGCCCTGGCTGTACGAGATTAGATCCGGCTGCACCTTTGCGAATTCCGGGAGGGCCAGGAGTTCCCCGACCATAGACAGCAGCGCCCGGCCGTTTACACTGATGTGTGCGCCGGGATTGAAACGCATATAGACGGGATAGAATCCGGCGTCGCGCAACAGGCCGCTGATCCCCGCGTCTTCCCACAGGCCTTCGTCGCAGAACAATCCGGGCACACACAGTACGACGCCGCGTACGACGGGGCGTGTTTCGCGAAACATTTTGTAATCCGCCGCGACCGCCTGAGCGTCGACGTCCACGCCCGCGCCGTTTGTAATCAGGCGAAACGCGGGTTGGATCTTAGATGTCGTAACCAGGCCCGCGAAGCTTTCGCCGACGACGCTGGAAACCTGTAGATTTTCAAACAGAGTGCGGCGGGTTACGTCATCCGCGATGTGAACCGCCGAATGCGCGCTTTCGAAGGCCGCGGCGGTCGCTTCGATGGCCGTCGTCAGGGCTTCGCCGGTTCCGTTCCCCGCGTCGCGCAGTCCGGCGGCTGCGTCCATCAGCCCGGCGCTCACGCCTTCCGGGAATTCTTTCGGCGCAATGCGCGAGAGCTCCTCCAGCTGCTCGGCGGTCCACTGCATGGAACCGGTCAGGAGATTGCGGGCGCCGGACAGCGTACCCGCCGAGACCTGATCGGCGAATTCGAGCACGGCGCGGCTGAGATCGAAGGGTAGTTTCATGGTTTCCCGGGAGTAAGCTCTGGATAGACGAGAGCGCAATGCAAAAACGGGGTCCGGACACGTTTTTTGCGCGCGCATCCCTCGAAATCGCTCGTCTAAGACAAATATGCGATTGCAATCAATCTCTTCTATAAAGGCTTTCGATCGTTTGCCGGTGTACGGAATCGTTACCTGCGCTCTTTTCGCCGCACTGCTTTCTTCGAGTGCTGTTGCAGCCCAGACCGTCAGCAAAGTCGCGGAGCTGAAACCCGCGCACTACAGTTCCTATTACAGTAACGTGGGAGATCCGCTGCTGCATCCCGAAGGTTATGTGTACATTGGCCGGGAATGGCTGCGCGACGCAAGCGGCAAAGCCACGGGAGTGGCGTACGCCTTCGCGCATTTACCTTCGCAGCGCACCGGCGCCATCAAATTGCCGTACGATGAACTACGCAAAGCCAATGCGAAGCTATTGAGCCGGAGCCGGGTGCCTGTGGCGGATCTCGTGGCTTTCGACGGCCGTATTGCGGGCTTCGTCGTCAAAGACGGCCGCCGCGCCAAAAAATTGCAGTGCGTGTTTCATGGCTGGGAGCGCGGCTATTATTATTTTACGCTGGATACGGAATCCGGAGAGCTGAGTGAATTGCGCGAAATCGGCGCGCCGAATCAACAGGAAAGCTTTTATAATATTGCGGCGGACGAGCGCCATCTATACTATGCGCTCTATTCGGACGACGCAGGCTGCGGTCAGTATCGGTCGGTCGCGCTGCGTCGCCTCGAGCTGGCCACGGGCGTCGTCGACGACTGGCGAGTCGATTTGAAAACCAGAGGCGTGATCGCGCGACCGCGCTTCACCGCCGAGCGCAAATATCTGGCCATCCTGAATTACACTGAACGCGGCGTGGCCGCGAAGAATCCTCCGGACGGCTATATCATCGATCCGACCACGCGCAAGAGCTGGCGCTTTCGCATTCCGGTTACACCCTACGCCATCGCCTGCGATGAAACGCAGTGTTTGCTGGGTTCCAGCCAGGCCGGCACGATTACGCGCCTGCGACTCGACACGGGCAAAGTGGAAGCGGCCGCGAAAGGCCTGCGGTTGATGAACCACATCGTGGTGACGCCCGGCGGGCAACGCGCGCTGATCTTCTGGAATTCGATTCAGGGCCCGAAGCACGTGCAGGCCCGGGATTTCCCTGCGATGAATTCGAAAAGCGTCACCAAATTCGCGACCGGCAAAATCTTCGGCGCGCCGCGGGGATTTCGTCCGGAAAGCATGGTCTGGAGCGCGGACGGGCGCTATCTATTGATACCGAAACCGGACAAAAGCGGCTTCGCGGACGATTCGACCATTCTGATATTCGAAGTGAAGGATTGATCGGCTGACGATAGCTTTTTGCGGCGGGGCTGAGCGCCGGAGTTCAGGAATCAGGCAGGCCGGTCGATTCAGCGGCCAGATCCAGGAGCTGGTGTTCGGTGAAGCATTGATACAAAAACTCCGCGATCAACTGGTTGCCGGGATCGTGTAAGTGGATCCCGTCTTCCCAGAAGAGCTCCGTTTCTTTACGCCGTTGCGGAATGGCGCTGAAATTCTGCTCAAGATCGCAGAGGGCCGCGCCTTCGCTCTTTGCGATTTCGCGTACGATGGCGACGTACTCCTGATGCAGCGGTACCAGTTCGCTTAAATCGTCCAGCCAGGGGCCTTGCAAATATTCCGGTTCGCGCCCCTGAACGTGAGCGTGGGGCGCCGTAATCAATACAGGAACTATGTTCATGTCTCGCGAAGTGGCGACGATTTCCCTGAGGTTCGCACGAAATTGATCGGGCGGCACTCGCCGTACGGGGGCTCGGGCGTCGTAGCCGGATTTGGTCAGCACCAGATACGATTTCGCCAGAAACTGAAACAAGCGCGAATCGCCGAGGCCGATGCGATTGATCAAATTCGCGCGGGCCGCGTCGCTGTCGCGCACGCCGAAGCCCTTCCAGTGATCGTTCCAGCCGAAATAGAATGTCGCGATCTTCGGATTTATCGCGCCCACGTCGCGGCGCAAAAGCTGCAGGCCCTGGTACGATGACCAGCTGATGGTCGCCAGGCGGGCGACTGAAGTACGCCGGCCCGGGTTTTCTTTCGCATAGAGCGCGCCGAATCGTTCGGCATAGTCGCCCAGCGCGGTACACGAATCGCCGATGAATGCGATGCGCGGATTGTTCGCCTGATAGAATTTGCGGATCTGATCATAGCCGGTCGATACCCACAAGAGATCGGGATCCGCCTGGAAGAGCAGCTCCGTCTGCCGGTCGCCGGTGTGCGCGAAGCGAATCTCTTTTGGATAGAGGCGGAACTCGAAGTCCGTGAACCGCAGCAGCCCTTCGGCCGCGCCCAGGGGGATCAAAAGGCTGATGCATGCGACCAGGGTATTGAGTGCAATTGAGCGCAGGCGGGACGAACGAGGGCTGGAGTTCATAACGAAATCGGTCGACGGAGTTCGCCCTACCACTGCGGGGTTCGCGCGGAGCGTCAAGGCGATTTTCGTTATTGGAACGCTTGCGCGGTCGGCGGCCCTCGTCCGCTCCTAACGGCGATCGAAGAGCCGCTCGTAGCGCAGCTCTTCGCCGCTTTCCCAGGGGCGATAGCGATTGCAAAACTCGATGCGTTCCCCGAGCGGGGGATGTCCGGAGCGCAGCCATTTGACCCAGGCCGCCGGCCGGGGATGCGCCAGATTCTCGGCCTGCAGTTTGGCGAAGGCGGAGGCGCCGGCGAAATTATCGCGGGTCAGTTCGAGTGCGAAGCGATCCGATTCGTGTTCGTTGTGACGGCTGTAGGCGAGCAGCGCCGGTCGGGCTGCAAAGCTGATCAGGCTGACGATCAATAAAATCAAAGGCAGGGACGCGACATCGCTCAGTTCGTGAAAGCCGAAGCGGTGTCCCAGGCGCCGCAGCGACCAGCCGGCCAGAATATGCACCGCGAAGAGCGAGGCGAAGATCCCGATACAGGCAAGCGCGATCCCCTGCAGAACATGATCGAGTACATAGTGCCCCATCTCGTGGCCCATTACAAATAATACTTCTTCGTCGTTCAGTTTCGCAAGCAGCGTATCCCACAATACGATGCGTTTGGTTTCGCCGAAGCCGGTCACATAGGCGTTTACGGTTTTGGTATCGACGCTTTTATTCACTTCGAAGACGCGACCCCCTTCGATGCCCGTGCGATCCGCGAGCGCGAGAATTCTGCTTTCCAGGTTTTTGTCCTGCATGGGGCCGAAGTCGTTGAACAACGGCGCGATCCAGATCGGGGAAATCAACATCATGAAGATCGTAAAGGGAACGGCCGCCAGTCCCGACCAGATCCACCAGGTGCGCGGCGCTTTTTTCAGCAGCAGGTACGGCACCCAGAGTATCAGGCCTCCGATCAGCAGGCCGATCCCCTGACCGATCAACAGATTCGTGAACCATTTCGTGAAGCTCTGATTGGAAAGGCCGTAATCGTGCGGACGCAGAAAACCCTGATAAAAATCAAGCGGTAGATTTACTGCAAATACGAGCAGGCTGTACATTAAGAAATAAAACAGAATAGTAAAGAACCAGTTCAGGATACGGTGGCGGGGAGCGCAGGCCGCCGCGATATCGCGTATTTTCGCGGAGAGACCCGTGAACAAAATCGCCAGGGGCACCAGGAATCCGAAGAGCACATTGATGATCCAGAGTACATTGCCGCTGTGATAGTAGCGCAGCGTTTCAGCGGATGGTTCCGGAACGGCGACTGTTTCCGCCGCGAGCCCTCCACTCGCTCCGACGAATGCGAAAATAAAAGCGAAAAAGCAAGCGCAGGCCCAGGCGGCCCGGGAATGAATTCGGTTCATCGCTCCAGGCTGCGCGACGCGCTCTGAATGAACATCGGAAATTCACTCCATGAGCTGTAAAAAAGCAGCGACGGTTGCGACCCGAATACGGGGGCAGGTCCGCGGTCGTTCTGGAAAATCATTTCCCCAGGATTTTTGACTTTACAGACCCCGCGGATCGGACGTTATTTTAATCACCCCCGACATTCTCACGCGTTGCGTTCGAATTCCGGCCCAGGGTCGCGAAGAGCCGATTACGCGTTCTCCGGTTATTCTTTAATTTGAGCAAATCCAGCAAGCTGTCTTCTCGCGCCCGGCTCGGCACCGGCGCGGTCTTTCTAACGTCTATCACGACCATTCTCGGCGCGATCATGTTTTTGCGTTTCGGTTACGCCGTGGCGCACGTCGGCCTCTTCGAAACCTGGCTGATCATCCTGCTGGGACACGCGGTGACGATTCCCACGGCGATGGCCATCGCCGAGATCGCGACCAACCAGCGCGTCGAAGGCGGCGGCGAATATTATATCGTTTCCAGGTCGTTCGGCATTCCAATCGGCGCGTCGATCGGGATGGGTTTGTATCTTGCGCGGGCGATCAGCGTCGCCTTTTATTTGATCGCCTTCGCAGAGGCATTCGATCCGCTGTTTTTGTGGCTGGCGGACTATACGGGTTTTGCGAATCCGGATTCCAGGCTGGTCAGTATCCCGACCCTGTGTCTTTTGTTTTTGATGATCTATTCGCGCGGCGCGAGCACCGGGACAGCGCTCCTGTACCTGATCGTCGGCGTCCTGACCGTGGCGCTCTTTTTATTTTTCGGCGGCGAAGCCACGGATAACGCGCCGGCCGCGATGGATCTCTACAGGCGGATTCAGAATCCGGATTCGTTTTTCGTCGTCTTCGCGATTATCTTTCCCGCCTTTACGGGTATGACCGCCGGGGTGGGGCTGTCGGGAGATCTCAGAAATCCGCGCAGCGCGATTCCCGTCGGCACGATGGCGGCGACTCTCATCGGCATGCTGATCTATATCGGCGTCGCCTACAAGCTGGCGCTGTCCGCGAGCGCCGAAGAGCTCGCGGCGGACCAGTTGATCATGAGCGATATTTCCACCTGGGGGCCGATCATTCCCATCGGCCTGGCCTGCGCGGCCCTGTCTTCGGCGCTCGGGTCGATAATGGTCGCGCCGCGAACTCTGCAGGCGATGGCCCACGATCACATCTTCGGCAACCCGGTGATCAACCGCAATCTATCGCGGATCAGCAAGAATAACGAACCCCGCAGCGCGCTGCTCGTGACTTTCGTGGTGGCGCTCTTTTTTACGGTGATCGGCGACGTGGACTTCGTCGCGCGCATTATCACCATGTTCTTCATGCTGACTTACGGTTCCCTGTGCCTCGTTTCCTTTATGGAACACTTCGCCGCGGATCCGTCGTATCGACCGACCTTTCAGTCGCGCTGGTACATCTCGCTCGCGAGCGCGCTGCTGTGTTTCTGGCTGATGTTTCGCATCGACGCGGCCTTTACACTCGCGGCGCTCGTATTCATGATCTTCATTCACGTGGCGGTCACCCGCGCGAATCCGGGCATGCGCGGCATGGCCGCGATCTTTCAGGGCGTGATCTTTCAGGTGGCGCGCAGTCTGCAGATTATCTTACAAAAAAGCGCGACGACCGATGCGGACGACGCCTGGCGTCCCGCCGTGGTGTGCCTGTCGGAACGGTCTTTTGAGCGCTTCGACGCCTTCGATCTATTGCGCTGGATTTCGCATACCTACGGCTTCGGCACTTATATTCATCTGATTCGCGGTTATCTATCGCGCAGCGCGCGCTCGGAAGCCGACGAAGCGTTGACGAAGCTCGTGCGCATCGCCAATATCAGCAAAAGCAACGTCTATTTCGATACGATCGTCAGTCCGTCGTATACCACCGCCGTCGCCCAGGTGCTGCAGCTGCCGGGCATTACCGGCAAAGACAACAATACCACGCTCTTCGAGTTTCAGAAAAATAATTCGAAAGAACTGACCGACATCGTCGATAACTACCAGCTGATCAACGCCACCGATTTCGATATTCTGATTCTGGGATCTTCGCCGAAGAAATTCGGTTATATGCGCGAGATCCACGTCTGGATCACCGAAAACGATTACGAAAACGCGAATCTGATGATCCTGCTCGCCTATATCATTCTCGGGCATCCCGACTGGCGCGGCGGCGTCATTAAGATTCAGTACATCGCGGCGCCGGATCGAATCGAAGCGGAACGCGAACGCATCACGGCGCTGGTGAAAGCGGGCCGCCTGCCGATCTCCGCCAAACACATCGCGATCTTTCCGCGCACGGGCGACCGCAGCCAGAAGGACATCATCAACGAACACTCCGGCGAAGCCGATCTGACGATGGTCGGCTTCCGCGGGGAGTTGCTCAAGAAGAAGAGCACCGTCGAATATTTCGACGGCTACGAAAGCATCGGCAATATGCTCTTCGTGAATACGACGCGGGAAAAAGAAATCAAATAGGCGTTTTGGCCGGCGACGGCAATCGAGCAACGCACGACTCCCCGCGTCCGGGAATGCGCCGAACGATCAACGGGCGTTGACCATCCACATACTGAAGCCGTCGAGAAATTCTTCGAAGTCGGCGCGCCTGTCGTCCGGAAAGGGCAGGGCGTCGAGGGCGTCGCGAAAGCACTCCAGCCAGAGATCGCGGGCGGCGGTGTGAATTTCAAACGGCAGATGGCGCATGCGCATCCGCGCCGGGCCCCGTCGCTCGGAATAGTATGCGGGGCCGCCCATGATCTGAATAAAAAAATCCGCCGAGCGGTCAGCCGCCGCGGCGAGCGCGTCCGGATCATCCGGAAACATATAGCTGATGCCCGATTCGGCGAGCGCCTGGTAATGCAAAAGCAGCATGCGCCGAATTTTTTCTTCGCCGAGAACGGAGAATAACTCTCGATCGACCGGTTTTTGCGGGGGCCCGCCCGGAGGCGTATAAATTTCGCGATCGGGCAGCACGGCTCAGCTCCGCGCGGCCTTTTTCTTTTTGGTCGCGCGCGGTTTTGCCGCCGCTTTTTTCGCGCGCCCGGCGTTCGCCGGCTTCGATTTCAGAGCGGATGTCTTTTTCTTCGAAACCCGGGCTGTGCCGCGTTTTTTCGGCTCGCGCTTCTTCGATGAGTGCTTTGATAAGTTCTTGGGGGACCGCCCGTTCGTTCCGGAAGCGGGCGCGGGTTCCGCCAGGCTTTCGCCGACGAATTGCAGCGCGCGCTTCTCGGACCAGTACAGGCCGTCGGTATGAAAGCGGGCGAAGCCCACGTGGCCGCCGTGTTCCGGCGCTTCGAAGTGGAAATAAGGGCTCCGGCGCGCCGCTTCGAACGGAAAACAGGTCGGGGCGAGAAAGGGATCGTTCCGGGCGTTGACCAACAGGGTCGGGACCCGAATGCGGTCGACGAATTGCAGGCTGCTCACGCTGGTCCAGTAATCCATGGCGTCGCGAAAGCCGTTGGTCGGCGCCGTGAATCTTTCGTCGAAACCCAGAAAATCTTTGATTAAGTGCAAATCGCTGTCGTCGACCTGGTCGGGAAAGCGGGCCTTTTTCGTACGCACCTTTTCGCGCAAGGTCTTCAGAAATTTCCACATATAGATGCGGTTTGATTTATGCGCGAGCACCTGCGAACAGTCCGCGAAATGGCAGGGAACCGAATAGGCCACGCCCGCGCGAATGCGCCGATCGATTTTCGTGGAACGTTCGCCCAGGTACTTGAGAGTGATATTGCCGCCCATGCTGAATCCGCCGAGTACGATTTCGGAATAGTGTTTGGATTCCAGAGCGCGGGCGACGACGTGCGCGAGATCGTCGGACGCGCCGCCGTGATAGGTGCGCAGCAGCCGATTGTCTTCGCCGCTACAGCCGCGAAAATTCCAGGCGAGCGCGTCCCAGCCTTCGCGGGCGAAGGCCCGGACCATTCCCAGAATATAATTCCCCCGCGAATCGCCCTCGAGGCCGTGCGAAAGGATCAGCAGGCGACTATTCGCGGGCGCGACCCGGGCCCAGTCGAGATCCACGAAGTCGCCGTCGGGCAATTCGAGTCGTTCGCGATCGTACGCCGGAACGGGGACGCGGCGGAAGAGGGAAGGCAGAATCGTCGAAACATGTTTACCGCGCATTAGCTTCGGCGCGGAATAATCGGAGCTTTCGATGAAAGGCATAATAAAAGCGTGATAGAGTGACTACGAATCGACGCTTCAGATTTCGACTTCGTCCATCCGCTGCTCGAGTTCCTCGGCGATCTTTTTGGCGAGCGCCGAACCCTGAGTGCCGTACAGTTTGCAGGCGTCTTTGATGGTCTTTAATGCGCTGAACGAAAGGCCGGCCACGGCGAACATATTTTCCTGTTTCATTTTAACGATCTGCATGGCGATTCTCCCGAATGCTGAATTAGGCTGAACCGAATAGGCCAGAGTATGCTCTTCAGGCTCCCCGTCGCGCCGCGGGGCTGTCAAGCGGCTTTCCGTCGTGCCGGCTCATTCCCCGGGATCGATCCGGATCACAAGTTTTCCGCGGGTCCGGCCGGATTCGCTGCGCTCGTGGGCCGTGCGAATTTCTTCTAATGAATATACACTGTCGATCGTGGAAACCAGTTCGCCTTTTTGAGCGAGTTCCGTCAGATATTCGAGATCCGCTCCGCTGGATTTCACGAGAATCAAATGGGTCTTGCGCGATGAAAAATGATTTCGCACTAAAAGCGAAAAGATCAGGTCGTTGTTGAGCGAAGTGGCGATCAGATGCCCGCGGGGTTTCAAAGCGCGGCGGGCCCGTTTGAAATCGAAACTCATCACCGCGTCGAATATGACGTCGAATTTCTGCGACTGTTCCGCGGAGTGATCGCTCAAGGCGGCGTCGAGCGGGTCGCTCGTTTTATAGTCGATCACTTCATGCGCGCCCAGCGAACGCACAAAGTCCACGTTCGCTGTGCTGCAGGTCGCGGTTATATGAGCGCCCATCGCCTTCGCCAGTTGCACCGCGAAGGATCCGACGCCCCCGGAGCCGCCGTTGATCAGGACGCGCTGGCCCGCCTGCAGTTTCCCGAGATCCCGCAGCGCCTGTAGCGCCGTCAGCGCTGCGAGGGGCACGCCGGCCGCCTCGTCGTGCGACAGCGCGGCGGGTTTGGCGGCCACCACGTCTTCGTCGAGCGCGATCCATTCCGCGTAGCTTTCGCCGGATTTTTTATTCGAACGCGAAAAGACCTCGTCGCCGACTTTGAATTTTCGCGAGCCGGGGCCCACGGCTTCGACGACCCCGGATAGATCGAAACCCAGAATCGCCGGCAGCGAAAGCGGATAGATCAACTTCATCGCGCCGCTACGCAGCTTCCAGTCGATCGGGTTGACCGCGGCGGAGAGAATTCGAATCAACACCTGATTCTCTCCGGCTTCCGGGCGGGGGAGCTCCACCTGATCCAGCGCGTCACTCGCGCCGTATTTTTGAATCTGAACTGCTCGCATTCGATGACTCTCCGGGAGTCTGTTGAAAAACAGACGCAAGGGGAGTCTGTTGAAAACAGACTCCCGGTGAAAACTAAGCGCGCGGCACGCCACGTTTCCTGTCGAGACTTTCTTCATGCCCGGCCGGACCGTCGTGGGACGCCGCTGCGAAACAGCTCGCCGCGTGCGCTGCCGGTAAAAAGCCGTTGCTGAATCGCGCGGGCCTCACCTTACTAGCGGAGAAAGCCGGCGGCGGGAGAGGGAATGGCCTACAAGAGTATGCGAGACTGCGTTCTGGACCTGGAGCGCAACGGAAAGCTGGTGCGGATCACCGAAAGCGTCGACCCGTACCTGGAGATGGCGGAAATCCACCGGCGGGTCTTCGAGGCCGGCGGCCCCGCGCTGTATTTCGAACGGGTAAAAGGCAGCGATTTCCCCGCGGTCTCGAATCTCTTCGGCGACGTCGAGCGCGCGCGCTTCATCTTTCGTAAGACGATCAAAGCGGTGAAAGCCGTCATTCAATTGAAAGCCGATCCCGCTTCGCTCGCCCGGCGCCCTCAGGATTTTCTGGGCGTGCCTTTCGCGGGCCCGAAGGCCTTGCCGCTGCGCGTCCCGACGGGGCCGGTACTGGGGCACCAGACCACGATCGATCGCCTGCCGCAGATTCAGTGCTGGCCCAAAGACGGCGGTGCGTTTATTACTCTGCCGATCGTCTACAGCGAAGACGTGAATCGCCCGTCGGCGCTCAAATCGAATCTCGGCATGTATCGCGTGCAGCTCGGCGGCAACCGTTACGAAACGAACCGGCAGATCGGCCTGCACTATCAGATTCACCGCGGCATCGGCGTACACCACGCGAGCGCGATCGCCGCGGGAAAATCGCAGCCGGTCAGCATCTTCGTCGGCGGTCCGCCCGCGCATACCTTCGCCGCGGTGATGCCGCTGCCGGAAGGTTTACCGGAAACCGCCTTCGCCGGAGCGCTCGCCGGGCGATCGTTTCGCTTCGCCCGCAAGAACGGCCACGTGATTTCGACCGACGCGGATTTCTGCATCGTCGGCCACATCGAAGAGCAAACGCTTCCGGAAGGGCCCTTCGGCGATCACCTCGGATATTATTCGCTCAAACACGATTTCCCGGTGCTGCGGGTGGAAGCGGTCTATCATCGCAAGGACGCGGTCTGGCCCTTTACAGTGGTGGGCCGCCCGCCACAGGAAGATACGGCCTTCGGCAAGCTGATCCACGAGATGACCGGGCCGATGGTGCCGGTTTCCATTCCCGGACTCCGCGAAATGCACGCGGTCGACGCGGCGGGCGTCCATCCGCTCTTGCTCGCGATCGGCAGCGAACGTTATGTTCCGTACGCGAAAAAACGAGTGCCGCAGGAAATCTTAACTATCGCCAATGCGATCTTAGGATTTAATCAGGCTTCGCTCGCGAAGTACCTGATCATCGCCGCGGGCGAAGACGATCCTTCGCTGGACCTGCATGATCCGGCGCGCTTTTTTACGCACGTACTCGAGCGCGTGGACTGGACCCGCGATCTGCATTTTCAAACGAAGACCACGATCGATACCCTCGACTATTCCGGCACCGGCTTTAATCAGGGCTCCAAAGTGGTGATCGCGGCGGCGGGCCCGCCCGTTCGCAGGCTCAAAGACCGCCTGCCTGCCAATCTGCGTTTGCCTGCGGGCTATAAAGACCCCCGGCTGGTATTGCCAGGGATTGTCGCGGTGCAGGCTCCGCCGTGTAAAAACGCGAAGGCCGGCGAAACTCAGGCGCAAAAATTCGCGGACGCCCTGAAACGTACCGTCGCACAGTGGAAAGGGCTGCCTTTAATCGTACTTGTGGACGACAGCGAGTTCATCGCCCGCAAGCTGAACAATTATTTGTGGGCGGCCTTCACCCGCTCGAATCCTTCGCACGACCTGTATGGAGTCGACAGCTTCGTCGATCACAAACACTGGGGCTGCCGCGGTCCGCTGATCATGGACGCTCGCAGCAAACCGCATCACGCGCCGCCGTTACTGGAAGACCCGAAAATCACGAAGCGGGTCGACGAATTCTTCGCGCGGGGCGGCAGCCTGCATGGTTTGATTTGATCCCCGCTGTGTGCGGCTCACGCAGCGCGGGAAGCGGCGGTCGAATTCACGGTCCGGTCCGGCAGAGGCGAAAACCGGAATACCACAGGGTATGCGAGTCGGGCTCCGACGACGAGCCTGCCGCTGCGTTCGTCGCCGGATCGGGCTGGCTCGCAACCCGCAGCGAATCGCCCTGATGGCGACCCAGACCGTACACTACGGCTTCACGATCGTTCAGCCAGCGCAGGGGCAAAATCATGGGCTCGCTCTTGATCGTGCGTACGATGCTTACGAGCTTGAGCAGCCTCGTTTCGGAATCATATGATAATTTTATATTTCGCATCAACTCGTAGCGCGATCCGCCCGGCACACGGTTACATACCCGATAGGCCCCCAGTCGTTCGCGCCAGGCCGGTGGCAGGGCCGCGCGCTGCTCCGCCACAGGTCTGGCCACGCTGACCGGAACGTCTTCGGCGTAGATTCCCAGGTTGCGGCGGCCGTTTAGTGGATCGACGGGAAAGCGCACGCGCATGCCGCGCAGAGCGGGCAGGTCGATGGGGATCAAACCCAGCAGACGATATTGCACGCCGAATTCGCCGGGCCGGGAGCCGGGTATCAGCTCCAGCCGCGAGCCTTCGATTTCTATGTACAGGCGCGCCGCGCTTTCGTCAGGGTGCAGGACGCGCAGCACGCCGAATGCCGCTTCATAATCGCCGGCCACGCTCCGGTAAAAATCGCAGCGTTCGCAGGGATCACCGTCGCCTGCGCCGGGGCCGCCCGTCTGGCGCTGAAATCCAGAGCGCGGGAAGGGCGCGATGCCGGAGCGCGTCAGGCTCGCAGTACGCACAAACTCCGCCGCAATTCGTTGCATTTCCCCCGAGCTGCTGTTGGTGTTCGTGAGTACGACCGCGCCGAGCCTGCGCTCCGGCGAAAAGAGAATCGCCCCGTGAAAAGGCGGGAGGTCGCCGCCGTGACCGGCCAGCGTTTCGCCTGGAAATTCGCGTTGGTCCAGGAATAGACCCGCGCCGATGCGAAACGAAGCGTCGAAGGGCGTGTCCGCGTTCTGGATGCGCAGCATTTCGCGCACGCTGCTTTTTGCAAGCACTCGCGCACCGCTGCGACCCGCCGGCGCCGCCGCCCGGCCTTCGTTGATCAGCATCGTTGTAAAACGACCGAGATCCCCGGCGGTGCTGAGCAGGCCGCCGGCGGCCAGATCGCGCAGGCGCGGTCGGGGCAATGCTTCCGAATCCAGGTATCCCCGGGCGCGATTCTTCGGGGAGTGGGCCGCGATGCCCGCGGTCGAAAAAGCGGAGCGTTGCATTGCGAGCGGCGTAAAAATGGACTTCCGAATATAATTTTCGAAATCCGCGAAGCTCGCGCGATCCCCGCCGGCCGCGCGTGCGACTGCGGCCCCCGCCAGGCTGTAGCCCAGGTTGCTGTAGGCGAAGACGCGGCCGGGCGGGGCGCTCACGTATTCGGCGTGCATGAGTCGGGGCAATTGCAGAAAATTTTCGTTCAGGTTTTTAGGAACCGCGGCCGGCGTTGGATAATAGAAACCGTAGAGATAATCCGACGGCAGCCCGGAATGGTGCGATAAGATATTGCGCAGCGTAACACCGCGATCGCCCGGTTGCGAGAATCGCGAACGAATACGAAAATCAGGGAGCGCACGTCGCAGCGGAGCGTCCAGATCCAGACGACCGCCTTCGACCAGGCGGAGCACCGCCGCGGCCGTAATCGTTTTGGAAATCGAGGCGACGGGATAGATCGTATCTTCGTTTGCGGGCAAACGCGCGGCGACGTCCGCGAAACCCAGACCGCCGCTCCAGAGCGTGCCGCTTTCGTCGACCAGCGCGAAGCTCAATCCGCGCAATCCGCGCTCGTTCATACGCTTGCGCATAAACCAGCCCATATACTCTTTTAGATAGCTCAGATCGCCCGGCGCGAGATTGAGCGGTCGTTCGGGGGGACCGCTCGCGCAGCCGGAGATCGTTGCGAAGACCAGGGCCGCGCAGCAGAAGAATGCCGTAATCGCGACGCGCGCTCGCCTGGAACCGGCTGCGATCATTGCGCGGGCACGGTCGCAACCGCCGCCCCGAGCACGGCCCGGGTTTCGCGGTCTTCGAGCCAGGCGACCAGCCGCAGATTCTCGCGCTTCCATTCAGAACCCATGCTGAGAGAAAAAACGCGTGAGGGGCCGGAGGAGGACAGCGGTTCGTCGCGAAACAGACGGCGCACGACTCCGTCGTGGCGCAGTGTATGTCCGGCGTTTTCGCCGCGCCCCACCCGATCGGCCAGGCCGTCTTCGGTAACGGCGAAGAGCACGTCGGCGCGGCTCAGGCGTTCGCGCAGCCGCGCCGCGTCGCCCTGACTCGCATCGTTTCCGGCGGCGGTGCCGCGCAGGGTGAGGCGCGCCCTGTACTTCGCGTCCGCTTCGCGCGTAATATCGAGCTGCAGTGGAATCCGCGCGCGGGTCGCGGCTCTTCGCACGGCTTCGGTGGCGCGTCTTAGATTATGCCCGACGAATTCTTCGCTTCCGTCGACGACCATCTGGGGGGTATAGATACGATTCGAGCGATTGATCGCGCGAGCGTAGGCCGCCTGGCGGTCGCTGAACTGGCTGCTCGAATAGGGATCCTTCCAGCCCAGTCGATTCCAGTAGTCGACGTGCTGCGAAAGCACGACCAGCGGAATGCCGTCGACCTGGCCGGTCTGGCGCAAAAGCGACAGCACGCGATCGGCGGGCGGACAACTGGAACAACCCTGCGACGTGAAGAGCTCGATTAGAATCGGACCGCCGTCGTAGTGCTGCGTGTCGGGTCGATCCGGTTCGGCGGCGTTCAGGCCTATGGCGTCCCGGCTCTCGCCCGGCATATTCCGGGCGGCATCGGCGGGGGCCTGCGGCGCGCAGTACGCGACGGTCAGCGCCAGAACGCCGAACAGGGCGGCCGGCAAAAGCCGTACGCGCATTTTATGAAAAGTCAGGCCGCAGGAAATTCGCATAATCGTCAGCATCAATAAAAGACGACTTCTTCGCCATCAAGAAACAGCCGCCGAATCGCGCTTTCGCCCGAAGCGGCCAGGGCGACTTCCACAGTGGTCTTCGCGATCTCGTTTTCGATCGCCAGGCCTTCGTACTGGGGCACGAAATATTCTTCGACGCCGTACTCCAGGCTCAGGTATTCATTCCAGTCGCCTTGATCAGAATCGGCGGATAAAACGGCGCCTGCCTCGGGAGCCACATAGTCGCTCACGGATTTTCCGCGTAGAATCAGGGCGTGTTTTTCGCGCAGCTTTTCGAGATTCTTCGAAACTGCGACCGCACGATGCGCTTCGCCTGCGCGCGCGCCGGGTTCCAGGGCCACGTAGACCCATTCGCCGTAACTGAAATTCTCCCGGAATGAATTCAGCCGCCGCATTTCGCGCGGGTTGAATTCCGAAATCGTATAACGCAGGATCACGTAGTCGCCCGAAAGCAGGCTGCGCGGATCGACCGGTTCACATTGTAACAGGACCGAATGCGGACTGGCCAGCAGCTGCGAACGTTTGAAAACCATGCCTGCCAGCACCAGCAGCTGGACGACGACGATCGCGATAAACAGCTGCGGCCGAAAGCGTTGGATTAAATCATTGAGCGCCTGCATCTTCGCCCTCCTGAATCGCGGCGATCAGGCGCCGGCGATTGCGTTCCAGAATGAATCCTCCGACCAGTACCAGCAGACCGGTGGTGATAAACAGTACCGATCCGCTCAATAGATCCCAGAACCAGTCGAAATAGCGGGTCATGATCTGCAGCACCAGCCCGGCGATGGCGAAATTCGCCAGCGCAATTGAAGAGATGCGCGTGCTATAATAGATCAGGACGCCGGTAAACAAAAAGATCAACAGATTAAACACCAGCGCGTAAGCCATGCCCGGCACCTGTGGATTCGCCAGTAGCAGCGTACACAGCGAGGCCCCGAAGACCGCGCCCGATAGTGCCAGCGGCAGTCGTTCCGCGCCGCGCAGCCAGAGCGTCGCGAAGAGCGTGAGAGCGACCGCGATAAAGAGCGTCAACAATACGATGACCACCCCACTCGCTGTGAATATCGAATTCTGCTGACTCATTTCGAAGGACATCGCGTACATCATGCCGAAGGCCGCGATCGCGGTCGCGCCGTCGATTAAGCCGCCCCGGTAGGCGAGCGTGCGCGGATCGTCCGCGCCGAATCCGCGTTTCAGGAGATCGCGGGCGAATTGATTGATGAGAAAAATAACCGTGGCGAATATGATAAATCCCGCGCCGTACGCTACGAAGAAGTCGTCGTTGTCAAAGGCGAGCACGAGCAGGCCGACGCCTTTCATTGCCAGCGTGAGAATCGCCAGCAGCAAAGCCGCGAAACGATCGGTTCGCCGCGCGGCGCCGTCGCGAGTCCGATCGGCGTAGGCGAAATACAGCATGCCGCCGATCAGGGCCAGCAGGCCGACATAGGTATAGACCAGCAGTACCGACTGAATTCCCAGCGGTAGAAACAGCGCCATGACCGCTGCAAGCAATATCGCTCCGGGCAGCCGTACGTCGTCGCCGCGCTTGAGCAGCACCAGCAGCAGCGCCCCGGCCAGTAGGGTAAAGAGCAACTGTTGCGCGACGAAAGGCAGCGCCGGGGCGCTTAAAGCGTAAAAACCGAATTCGAAGTCGATCGGCCAGGAGAGCGCCACGAACGGCGCGGCGATCAGGACCCAGGCGACGATCGTTAACACGCCGGAAGGCGCGAACATGAATTCGCGATCCCGCAGTCGCGCGCAGGCGAGCAGCGTCACTCCGAGCGCCGTGTGCGTGAAGAAAAAAGCGACGCCCGCGGCCTCGGCGTCCGCTGTATTCGGCAGGCTCTCCATCCAGTTCAGGTTCGTCTGATAAAACCAGAAGAAGAACAGCGCCGCCGAAATCAAAAGCCCGACCCCGGATTTTTCGCGATAGAAGAGCCAGCCCAATAACAAAGCGAATCCGAGAAAGACGTAATTAGCCTCCGGTGGCGCGTTCCCGGGAAGGTCGGTCACCCAGGCGTTCCAGATAAACGCGAGCAGCGCTGCCAGATAATAACCCCAGGTTTCGCGGGTGATCATCGAAAGCGCGAGTACGCCCAGAAGCCAGGCGAGAACGCCGTTGGCCGGTTGACTGCTGATATGGTAGATCTGCGCGACCAGACCGATGGCCGCGCCGAATGCGAGCATGCCGAGCAGCATCAGTCCACGGCCGAGGATCTGGTAGTTGCGAACGAACAAGAGATACCAGGCGGCGCCGTAAATGAGAATCAAGAGCACGAAGACCTGAATCAGCTTCGCGGTCGGCGGCATCCAGCGCCAGTTCGCCGCGTAAAAGAAGATCAGCCCCACACCGATCAATAACACCGCGATGCCGATGACGATGGCGGGAATCCGCGATCGAAATCTTTCGCGTCGCCGGGCGTGTTGCGACGCGTCGCGGTCCGTGGCTTCGAGCTCGTAAAAATCAAGAATCTTGCGGCCCTGGTCTTCGCCGAGCATTCCCAGACCGATCAGGCGGGGAATCTCCTGTTTTAGACGGGCGATGAAATGACTATCGGAGTTTCGCATATAGTTTGAGTTGAAACAATTAGACGTGCATGCCCGCGAACAAGTCCATCTTTTTTATTTGTGCGACGCACCTTCGCGCGAGAATTATTGACCGCGCATTCGGCCGCGAAAGACTCTGTCCCGTTGCTTTGATACACGAGGTTCTGACAGATGCAATACGATAAACTGATACGCGAAGGATTATTCTTCGACGGCAGCGGCGCGCCCGGCCGGCCGTGCGATCTGTATATCAAAGACGGGCGCCTGGCGAAGATCGTCGACCGCCGCGAGCAGTCGACGCCCGTTCCGGCATTCGAGGCGCGCGAAACCATTGAAGCGCGCGGCTGCTGGGTGACGCCGGGCTTCATCGATTTTCACACGCACTACGACGCGGAAATCGAGGCGCAGCCGGAACTCGCCGAAAGTCTGCGGCACGGCGTCACGACCGTGGCTCTCGGGAGCTGTTCGCTTTCGCTGGCCCTGGGCACGCCCGAAGATCTCGCGGATATGTTCAGTCGCGTGGAAGCGATTCCCCGCCAGTATGTGTTGCCGCTTTTGAAACAAAAGAAAACCTGGAGCACCCTCGGCGAATACGCCGAACATCTCGGCGAGTTGCCGCTGGGACCGAACGTCGCCAGTTTCATCGGCCACTCCGCGATTCGCGCGCACGTCATGGGCCTCGACCGTTCGCTCGATCACAAAATCAAACCCACACGGGCTGAGCTACAGGCCATGCAGGCCCTGGTCGAAGAGGGGCTGGACGCCGGCTATCTCGGGCTTTCGATCAACACGCTCACCTGGGATAAGATGGACGGCGAACGCCATCGCAGCAAACCGCTGCCGTCGACTTTCGCGCGCTGGTCGGAGTTTCGTCGCTTAAATGACGTTCTGCGTCGACGCGGTCGGGTGTTCCAGGGCGTGCCCGACGTCTCGACCAAGTACAATGTGCTTTTATTTTTCGCGCAGAGCACGGGCTTTCTCAGAAAAAAACTCAAGACCACGATCATTTCCCTCATGGATCCCCGATCGAACCGCATGCTCTATCGCCTGGTTGGCTGGCTTTTGAAAATATTCAACCGTCTGTTGCGCGCGGATATTCGCCTGCAGGCCCTGCCGGAAATCTTCGATCTGTTCGCCGACGGCGTCGACATCGTGGTCTTCGAGGAATTCGGGGCGGGGACGGCGGCGCTGCATTTAAGCGATCTTTCCGAACGCCGGGAATTATTAAAGGATCCGAAATATCGCAAATGGTTTCGCCGCCAGTGGACCAATCGTTTTTTACCGCGGGTCTTTCATCGCGATTTCAATCAGTCGAAAGTCGTGGAGTGTCCCAATCGGGAACTGATCGGCAAGAGCTTCGCCGAAATCGCGCGGGAACGCAATCAACACGTCGTCGATACCTTTCTCGATCTGTGCGCGGAATTCGGCAACGACATCCGCTGGTATACGGTCGTCGCCAATGACCGCGCGAATTCGCTGCGATACATTGTCAGCCATCCCGATGTATTGATCGGTTTCTCCGACGCGGGCGCGCATCTGCGGAATATGGCCCACTACAATTTTCCGCTGCGCCTGTTGAAGATGGTTCGCGACGCCGAGCGCGCCGGTCGGCCGATCATGCCGATTGAAAAAGCCGTCTGGCGATTGACCGGCGAGATTGCGGACTGGTTTGGATTGCGTACGGGGTATTTGCGCGAAGGCTGTCGGGCCGACATCGCCGTCATTGATCCGGAGGCGCTCGACGAGTCGGTCGAGGAATTTCACGAGGCGCCGATGTCGGAAGAATTCGGCGGACTGGTCCGGCTGGTGCGCCGCAACGATCGCGCGGTTCGCTCGGTACTGGTCAACGGCCGCCTGGCGGTCGCGGGCGGCGCGCTGCAGGCGGGAGTCGGACGCGAAAAGGGCTTCGGCCGCTATCTCGCGGCGCGCTGATTTTTTTCGAAATATAGTTTCGGGTCACGGAAAAAAAATCGTTCCCTTATATTCGCCAAACATCCAGCGGGATACGCTCAAAAAATGACTGGCGCGGGCGCAGGATCTTTCGCGGCATAGTCGCAGCGATTGTTATATTGAACCGAGTGCGTCTCCCGTTTTCTAACGAAACTAAAACGCGGGACGCGCGAAGTCGGTGAGGTGGCCCATGATTCAGCAACGGAACAAACCACGCGTTTACACCAACGAGATGAATCACTTCGAGGTCCGTCTGAACCAGGCGGAGGCCGTACACACCGGCTATATCGGCGATATCTCGGAAGAGGGCATGTGCGCCGTGATTCCTGGTTCGAAGCCGCCGACGATCGAGAAGGGCGCGCATCTGAGCGGGACCATCGGCGGCAGCTATCTGCCGGAAGAGATGGCCTTCGAGGCCGAGCTCGTCTGGCAGTCCGCAGGAGAGCAGCGCGGCCAGCAGGCCCAGTTGCTGGGGCTGAGATTTACCAGCGCCGTGGATCTGCCGGACCAGGTGATCGCCGCGCTGATGGTGACTGACGAATAAGCGCCGGCTCCGCGCTCCGGTGCACTGCTTGAGTTCCGCCGCCTCTGAGGATTCGAAGAAGTCCACGCATTCGCAGATCTCGAAAAACCCAAAATTTCGGCTTCTGCGCGGGGCGACGATTCCCACGGTGATGCTGCTGCTTTTGACGCTGGTCGGCGTCGGGCTCAAGCTGTACTACAGCGGCGCCGCCGACGATGAGCCGCGCTGGTTGCTGGCGGCGACCGCCCGGGTTTTCAGCGCGGCCTCCGGCATTCCATTTCATTTCGCGGAAGGGCAGGGGTATTTGAGCTCTGACGGCCGACTGCTATTGTACCGCGGCTGTTCCGGTTTGAATTTTCTCGTGCTCACCGGATTCCTCGCGGGTTTACTACCCCTGGCGTTGCGCCTCGAAGCTCCCTTAAAAACTCCCTTCAAAATTCCCTCGAAAACGCAGCTTACGGGCTCGCCGCACCAGCGGAGCTCAGGCGATGGCGCAAATCATTCGGGAGACGATGCGATTCCCGCCGACGGGAGTTCGCGAAGTACTGGCGACGCCGGGGGCTGGCCCGGTTTAGTCTTTTATTACAGCGTCGCCTGTGTTGCGGCCCTGGGCTTTACCCTGCTTGCGAATACCGGACGCATGCTGGCGTTGCTCGCGCTGGCCGCCACGTTCAGTCCGGAGGTGTTGCACCCGGGTGCCGCCCACCTGAGCGTCGGAAGCTTCGTGTACCTGGTTTTTCTGATACTGTTTTATTCAGCGCTCCGTCTAACGATGCGCAGATTCGTTTTTCGGAGCGAAACGGCCGCGGTCTTCCGGCAGCGTCCGTGAACAGAACAGGATCGCCTATGTCGTCGAATTCAGAATCCCCATCTTCGAATATCGCGGAGCCGCCGTCCGCGGACGGTCCTGTCTTCGGAATTCGACATCCCGCCTGGTTGCTGGCGGCGATCACCGTTCCGCAGGCCCTGCTGCTTTTCTTTCTCGGGCGAGACTATCAGATCCTGCGAACGGAGATCGCCGCGGAGTATCTCGCGCAGTGGCATCTCTATCTGGGAGTCCTGGCTGTATTGTGCTCAGGCTTTACCGCGTACGGCATCTGGTGCCTCGTCCGTTCGCGTCCCTTGAAGGGGGCCTGGCTTTCGCCGGTAGCGCTGGTGCTCTATATCGCCTGCCTGTACGCGTTCATTGCGAACGGGGGCTATCTGTATTCGAACGCGGTCCCCGCCTGGATCGCTTCATCGGAAAACGGCTTGATTTACGTTTTAACGTTTCTTTCGCCGGGATTATTGTACGCGCTGATTCTGGGAGTCTTCGAACTGACACCGGAGAAAGACGAAAGCGCGCGCCGCATTCTTCTGAATTTTGCCGGCGTCGTACTGCTGCCGATCGGCAGCTATCTGGCGCTGATGTTGATCATGAACGTGCGCGTCGCGGGCGCTTCGCAGGTTCAGGAGTTTCTGTTTCCGATCTTTTTGATCGCGGCGACGGTCGCGTTTTTCTTTTTATTGATTCGCGCGGTGCTGCTTCTGGGACGCGGTCGGCTCGGGGAAGCGATGAGCGCTCCGGGCGTGCAGATTCCGTTTCGTCTGGTGATCGGAGTGGTCTTTCCGCTGCTGGGTTTGGTCTTAAATAATCACGGCGAGTTGATCGGCCTGCGCGAAATGACGCATGTATTCGGCGACTTCGATCACCCCGGCTTTTATATTTTCGCGTTGTTGAACGGCGTCGCTCTGGCATTGCCGGACCGGGAAGAGCCCCTGTACCGCACAGGCCTCTTTCTGGCTCGCCTGTTCCTGTTTCCGTTTTCGCTGTACTTCTGTTTCGTCTTTTTACCGTATCTGCCTCTGGCCCTGCTGGCGATGTTCTTGTTCGGTCTGGGCTTCTTAATGCTCACCCCGCTGGTTCTTACGATTGTGCACATTCGCGCGCTGTTGGGCGACTACGCGTATCTGCAAAATTTGCCCGGGTCGCTTTTGCCCTTTCGTGCGCGCACCGCTTTGCTGAGCGGTCTCGCGGCGCTGCTGCTCTGGCCCCTGCTGATCAGCGCGAGTTATCTGTACGAACGACGGATCCTGCATACAGCGCTGGACTATGCGTACCAGCCCGATCCCGCACGCAACAAGGCGGGGATCAATCCGCGGGCCCTGCGCAAAGTCCTGCTCGAAATTCGGCGCTATAAATCGAGCGCCGGGACGCCGTATCTCGGCCTGTATTATCAGTGGCTGGTACTCGATAATCTAACCGTCAGCGACGCGAAGCTGGATTCCCTGCAGCTTTTGTTTTTCGGCGAAACCGAAGAGCCACCCGTGCCGAGCGGGCTGTGGGGTACGCGGACGCGAAACGGCGGTCGAATGGGCGGCGGAATGCGGCCGCCGTCCACGCTGGGCCGGCTGGAAGGCGCCGTAAGCCGCACCCGTTATGATCCGCAGGCCGGCGTATATCGCAGCACCGTGGATCTGAGCTTGCTCTATCCCGCGGGCGCGGATTTGGAATTCGGCGGCAGCGATGCGCAAACCGAATACCAGACGCGCTTTCGCCTGCCGTCGGGCGCGCGCATTACCGAATACTATCTCGACATCGCCGGCAAACGCGAATACGGCATGCTCGCGGAAAAAAAGAGCGCGCTGTGGATCTATAATCAAATCACTTCGTTTCGCCAGGACCCGGGCCTGCTGTACTATGCAGATCCGGAAACGCTCGTTCTGCGGGTCTTTCCCATACTCAAAGGCCAGCGGCGTACGACCGGCTTCGAAATCGCGCATATCGAACCCTTCGATCTGGAAGTGGACGGCCGCCGGCTGCGTCTGAGCGCGCCGGGACCGCGTCCGGATCTGATTGCGTTTCGGGAAGGCGTTTATGTTTCGGCGGCCGCGAAAGCGAAGGCGGGGCCGGGCAATCGCCGGCCGCAGATTCATTTTGTGATGGATTGCGCGGCCCGGAGCGCGTCCGCGCAGACCGCTGTGGAGTCAGAGGGCGCAAACGACGGAGCGAGCGCGGGCGTTTCGATCAAAGCCGAAGACGAATTCTACGTGCAGGCGATACTCGACGTGACGGCCGGGGGACGGGTGCCGGACGCGCGCGAGGAGATCGTGCTGGTATGCGCGAATTACGAATACGCGACGCGTAGCATTCGACAGCCGGATCGCGCCGCGCTCGTTTCAGCGGCCACTGAATTGCGCCGCGAAATTCCACGCCGGGGCCAGTTCGCGCCCGGGCGGGCCATGCGCGGCCTGCTCGCCCGCTTTCCCCGGGAAGATCGCGCTGCCGATTCGTTTCCCGTGTTCATTCTGCTGCCGGATCCGGAAGCGGAGCCGGGCGAAGTGTTCGGCAGCGATCTGCGCGACCTGCGCGATTTGCGTGATCTGGCCTGGGTCGCACCTGAAATGACGGCGTACTACGTGCTGCAGCTCTCGGGTTTTAGGGACCGAACGGATAGCGTGCCCGACGCGCTCGGTCTGTATCTCTACGGTAGCGCGTTCGGGGGTGGCTTCACCGGGCCGCTGGAACGCCTCGAATTCGCGCCGACAATCCGCATCGCGCCGGAAACGCTGAACGCCGCCGCACAAAAAACGTCCTGGCCGACCGTTCAGGCCGCCGGTCGCGGAAACCACGTCGCCCCGCTATTCGTTCGACAGGACGGCCGGGCGACCATTCTGCCTGTGACCGGAATTCCGCTGGATCCCGCGCGCTCGGCGCTGGTGCGTGCTCGACCAGCGACGTCCGGTAATTCCGCCGGCGCGGCGCAGGCCGAGCAGAGTAACGAGCGTCACGCAAGCCGGAGTACCGCCGCCATGCTGCTGGCCGCTGCAGCGATCGAACGCAATCATCTATTGTATCCCGCCGAAGCCGCGGCGCAATACCTGGCGATGGTGCGCGCTGCGTTCGGCGCGCATATGCTTCTGCAGTCGACCTCGTTTTTATCGGTCGAAACGGAAGCGCAGAAGCTCGCGCTCAAACGCAAGCAGGATCAGGTGCTGCGCGGCCACAGCGCGCTGGACGCGGGCGAAGAGCCGGTGCGCCTGGATGAACCGGGCTTCTTCCTGCTTGCGCTGCTGCTTTTCGCGGCCGCGCTCTGGCGTGCGCGGCGCGTATGGCTGCGCCGGGTGATCGAGAGCGTCGACTTGCGGAGTTGAGGGCGAAGGCTCCCGGCCGTATTTCGGGAAACAGAGCCGCGCGATCAGAGCGCCCAGTAGCGGCTCTGAAAGCGCGCGTTGGGCGTAATGCCGTCCGCTTCGGCGAGCTGGGGCAGAATTCCGGTGACGAAGTACATTTCGATATCGCCTTTGTTTTTCGCGTGTATATTGCCGCGGAATTCGCATTGAAAGAATTGCTGAACCATTTGATAGGTCGGACCGGAAATATTGACGCGGCCCTTTTCGCCGCTCGATTCCAGGCGGCTGGCGGTATTGACCGTATCGCCCCAGACGTCGTAGGCGAATTTTTTTTCGCCGATCACCCCGGCGACCAGGGGCCCGCTGTGGATTCCCAGGCGCAGCTCCCAGAAGTCTTTGCCCTCGGCCTGCTTTTCTTTTTTGAGCTGGTCCATGCAGCGCTGGATTTGCAACGCCGCGAGCACCGAGTCGACCGCGTGGGTCGGATTGCTTTCGGGAATGCCCGCGACGGCCATATAAGCGTCGCCGATGGTTTTGATTTTTTCGAGGTTGTGCTTGCGCATAATCTGATCGAAGAGGCGAAAGCAATTGTCCAGCTCGGTGATCAATTCCTGGGGCGTCAGCTGCTCGGCGATGCGCGTAAAACCAACGAAGTCTGTAAATAACACCGACGCGCCGTCGTAGTGCAGGGGCGCGACCCGATCGTTGCGCTTGAGCTCGTCGGCGATCGACTCCGGCAAAATATTCAAAAGCAGGCCGTCGGATTTGCTGCGTTCCTGATTCAGGTTGCGCACGAGTATCTCAACGATCACCGCCGTAAAAATCATCATAAAGATAAATTGCGAAGCGAGCTCCATCAGGCGTTCGTCGTTCGTCCCGGGATAGGCGACGACCATCTCGGGGTGCGCGATTTCAATATAGAACAGGCCGGCCGTCAACAGACCGAACATTACAAAGGCCAGCAGGACCTGGCCCATGCGCCGCGCGAGAATGGTGCCCACCAGCACCGCCATGATCATATAATAGTGGCTGCCGCCCATGGAACCGGCGTCGCGCAGAATGCTGATGGTGAGAAAGCCCGAGATCAAAAGCAGAAAGGGCCAGTACAGGACGCGATAGATGCTGAGGAATCGTGAAAGATAATAGAAGACCAGAAAGAGCGCCCCGCTGATCAGGTGCGCCAGGAATAGAAAGATCGGATACTGCTCGAAGTCGATGAAATTCAGCGAGCCGCCCAGATTGGCGATTCCGAAGAGCAGGCTGATCGTATTAAAGACCCGGTGTTCGAGGGAATTGCGTCGGGGGTCTCCGAATAAAAATGCAATGAGTTTGCCAGTTTTTTCGAGCATAATTCCAGTACCGCCTTGCCTGTTATCATTCGTCGGTCTGCGGGCCGCCGGCCTTACAGCATTTTCGGATCGGTCGCGAAAAAATCCGAAAAAGCGCCCGGTTCCGTCAGTCGCCCTGGATCGCCGTACGCTTGCGTCGATAGCGCCACAATTCGCGCACAATGCCGGGAATCGAAAGACCTTTATGACCGCGCTTCCGGTTTTCGTAGCCGATGCGAAACATCAAATCCCACTGGCGAAAGAGCGTACCGTACACGAAGCCGATGCTCGCGTCCGGATCGTACAGATTCGTCGATTCGGAGGTGGCGCCGTTCAGCTCGATGATCGCGAATTCTTCGCCGCTCATCAGGCTCTCCGCGCTGGCGTAACGCACGTCGAAGCGGCCGAAATAGAACCCGTCGAATTGTCGCGAGATCTCGTCCGTGCGCGCGCGCAGCGCTTCGCTGTACAAATGTTTGCCCTCGCGAAAGAGCGTACCCTGGGAATGATTGCCGGCGATGGCCAGGCGGACTATATGTCCGGCGGCCGGCACATCGTCCAGGCGCTCCGCGTGGCGTTCAAAAAACGTCGCCGTCTGCAGGCGATAGCGGGGGTGCGCGTAGATCAATTCGCGGACAGTCGAGCGCCCGTCGCCGGTCACTTCCGGAAAGACCTTATCGGTGATTGAAAAGATACGCCCTGTCTCTTCGCCCGGCATGCGAAAATAGAAAACGCCCGCTTCGAGGGGGCCGGGATGATAGACCTGCGCGAGGACCGGCTGCCGGACCGTTTCGAAATACTCGCGCACCTGTTCGGGGTTCCGGGCCAGGCGCAGACCGAAGCCGCGTTGGGCCACGTCCGGTTTCAGGATGATTGGAAAATCCCAGCGCGCTTCGCCGGCCGCGCGTTCGTTCTGCATATGATCGAGCACACGCTGCGCGCGTTCTTCGGGAGAGCCCGAGTCCAGGAGTAGATACGGCAACACCCATTTCGCCGGGAGTTCGCCTAAGATCTCCGCCTTGGATTCGCCGATGAGGCCGCCGTCGCGAATGCCCGGATTACTCGCGGTCATTGTGCCGAAGCCGCGATAACGAATCATGAACCATACGCAGGCCGGCACGAGCGGTGCGTAAAACAACCAGGCCGGCCAGAATTCGACGCGGGTCATACGCCGCATCGCGTTCGCCATATCGCGGCGACCGTCCCGGGTCGCCAGCGCCAGCAGCGTGCGAAATACGAAGCGCAGGCCGAAGAAGATCAAGAGCACGGCCAGAATCAGCGCGAGCCAGCCTTCGCCGGCGATGTATTCGATGGGTTCGAGCACCGCCGGGCCGGCGAAGACCGTAAGCAAAACCAGGGCCGGAGTCCAGATCAATCCCGCCAGCAGTGCGATAATGATCAATCGGCCGGCCCGCCCGCCGATGATTCCCGCGCCGGTATATACGGGAAAACGGGTGCCCGGCACGAAGCGGCTGAGAAAGATCAGCTTCCAGCCTTCACGATCGAAGCGGGCGGAGAGTTTCGCCAGCGCGTCCGGCGGCAAAAGCCGCGCCACTCGCTGACTGCGCAATAATCCCAGGCCCACCAGGCGGCCCATGAGATAGAGCCCCAGGTCCCCCAGAAAGATTCCGATGAAACAGGCCAGCAAACCCGTAAACAAATCCAGGCGGTTCGCGCGAATCAAAAGTCCGGCGCTGATGCACGTCAGGTCCTCCGAAACGAAGGTCGCGGCGATGATGGCGCCGAGTTTGGCCCAGGCGCCGATGCCCGGTCCGAGATCGAGCTCCACCGGCAATTCGACGCGCTTCAAATGTTCGCGGCTTTCGCGGACGGCCACTCCGGGGCCCCGCGCGCGGCCTTCGTATTCGCCGTAATATGCGGCATTGTATTCGGACTGAATATCGCCTGCGGCTCCGCCGGATTCGCGCGCGAAGGCCACGGCCTGCGGGCCGATCGGCGACGGCGACGGTCCGGCGAAGAGCGGACGATAGCGCCGCAGGAATTCGAGCGTGTAGCCGGCGAGGCGGCGCGAACCCGCTTCGCTGAAAACCATAAAGTGACTTTCATCGAGCATTAAGAGCTCGCTGTGCGGGATTAATCGGTGGTGTTCCTCCGCGGTCCAGGCGGTGACTAAAGGGTCGTGCACGCCCTGGATGATCAGGGTCGGGATGCGCACGCTTTTCAGCACGGCGCGCAGGGGGCGCTGGTCGCTGTCGTAGAAATTGCGGATGAAGGCATGGCGAAAACTGCGCGGTCCCAGCAGGCCGAAATGCGGCAGGGCCTCCGGTAAAACCACCAGCAGGGCGTAGCCGCACAAATACTTAAAGTGCTCTATATAATAGTCGCCGCTGCCTTCGCCTTCCTGTACGCCGATGCCGCCGTAGATCGTCAGGCTCTGTACGCGGTCCGGCGCCAGACGATAGAGTTCCTGGGCGACGCCCGATCCCATCGAATGAGCGAAGATATGCGCGCGCGCGACGCGGGTCTGGTCCATCAGATCCAGCAGATAACGCGCGTGGGCGCGAATGCTGTAGTCCGGCAGCCAGCGCTCGGAACGCCCGAAGCCCGGCATGTCCGGCACCAGCACCCGATATTCGCCGGCCAGTTCGCGCGCCACCCGTTCCAGATTGCGGGCCTGCCCCGGACTGCCGTGCAGGGCCAGTACGACCGGCGGCGTTTGCGTCGCCGACAGCCCTGCGATTCTCGCCGCGGCTTTCGCGTCTGCACCGTATTCCAGATAGCTGAAGCGGACCCGGCGTCGGTCGAGATCGACACCGCTATCCCGGACGCCAGCCGCAATAGCGGCCGCGGCTTCGAAGACCGGCGACTGGATCGATCGCCGCATCCCGTCGCCGCGCGAAGCGGCGCTGGTATCGATGATGAATTCGCCGGGGGGAATTTCCGGTTGTGCGACCCAGCCGGCGGCCTGGGAGAGATGCGATGCGAAGAGCAGGGCACCGTACAGCGCGACGGCCGCGACGGCGATGCGGCGGCCTTTGCCCTCTGCGGTCGGCTGCGCCTCAGGCCTGGAATTCGGAGGCGAACTCAACGGCCCCCGGCCAGCGTCGCGGGGGCTATGCCGAAGTGTTCCGGGACCGCGAAACCCGCGGCCCGCATGCGGGCTGCAAGCGTTGCGGCGTGGTGCACGCTGTGATGAAAGACGAAGACCAGTTCGCGCAGGACCGTGCTCTGCAGCAGGATCGCATCGCGAGCCGGGTCGACGATCTGCTCGACGGTCAGCGGTCGCTCGGGCGCAAAGGCCGCGTCGCCCACCGCCGCCCCTCCGTTCATGCTTTCATCGGCGACAGGTCCGGACTCCGGCGCCGCTGCCGATTCCGAATTCGATTCTAAACGTGTGCTCCACTCCGCCAGTTCCGCGCGAATTTCGCGGAGCGTATTGAGGCAGCATTCTCGATCGTTTTCGACGTCGGTGCCCCGTTCGCGTCGATCATAGCAAACGAGAGCTTCCGCAGATCGCAGCCCGACCAGCAGCGCCCGCACGTGATCCAGCAGATGTCGGATATGCCCGCCCGGGGAACTGCGAAAGATCGGATCGCCGACGTCGCGGTACAGCTCCGGGTCCATGGTCTCGACGAGATCGGCCACATTGTCCAGGAGGCCGAGCATGGCCGAGAGCGCGGTACGGACCGCCCGCCGATTTTCCGCGGCAAGCGACGGGGAATCGGCCGCGTCGCCGGGATATGAATCAGAAATAGAATCCGATGGGCTCATGCAAATACAGGGTCGCAGGACGGTCCCAGGACAGTCGAAAACGATCGAGGCGGCAGTGGGCCGGTTGACAGGGCTGGAAACCGGGGGTCGCCGGAAGCCTCCGATGCAAACGCCGCCTTATTGAGTTAGAACGCGTCCGGAGCGGACGGTTACAGTTTTTCGGGCGCCGGCCCCCTGTCGACCAGCAAAAGTGGAGGCGGCCGGCCGCTGTCAGGCCAGCCCTTCGGTGACCGCGAATCGCACGAGCTCGCTGAGATTGCGCAGATTGAGTTTTTCCATGATATTCGCGCGATGGAATTCCACGGTCCGCTTGCTGATGCCCAGCTCCGCCGCGATCTCTTTATTCATGTTGCCGCGGGCGATGAGCCTGAGAATTTGCATCTCCCGGCGCGTGAGCAGATTCAGATTGCCGTGGCCGGCGGCGGCAGGCAATCGGGATTCGGAGCGCCGGACCGAGAGGATTTCCCCGGGAACGGCAGGCTGTGCGGAGTCCGCGGCATCCGCAGATTCATCCCGGTCGACCCGGTTGCTGTAGACCTGGTTGCCCTTTCGGATCGAGCGCACAGCCTGGATGAGAGTGTCGAATTTTTCGTCCTTGAGAATATAACCGTCGGCCTGCGCGTTGCGGGCCTTCTGCATATAGCCGGGTTCGTTGTGCATGGTCAGAACCAGACTGCGAATTTCCGGGAACTGTCGCTTGAGGGCGGCCAGAGTGTTGAGCCCGCCCTGGCCCGGCATGGAGAGATCGAGGATGACCAGATCGCAGGCGATTTCCTTGAGCTGCGTGAGCAGGTCTTCGCCGCTGTCGGCTTCCAGGACTACCTGGAAATCCTCTTCGCCGTCGAGGAGTCTTCGCAGACCTTCGCGAACGAGAGCGTGGTCGTCGGTCAGCGCGATGCGATAGGCGCGGCTTGAGGAGTTGGCTGGAGATAATGATTCGGGCATGCGATGAGCGGACTGGGACGGAGCATGAATATTTGCGACTGTCATCTCGGGAGTTCCTTCATTTATAAACTAACTGAAGCCGAGTGCGAATTTATTTTCAATCAAAATATCAAAACTGTGAGTGCAAACGGTATATAAATATCTCGGAATATTTCAGGTAAGTCCACGAGGCGAGCATTCCTTAATGTTCGCGCCGGGACGGTTATTGAAGTATAGTTAAAGTCTCATACGCGAGGAGTAGAATTATATGAATCATACGACAGAGGCCGGCGGAGCGAATGCTTCGAGCGAAGGCGAAGCCGGGGCGAAGCAATCCTTCGCCAGCACGGAACGCTATTATCTGAGCCCGGAATTAGGAGCCATCGTCAATATGGCGATTGCGATGAATAAGCCCTTGCTCTTGACCGGCGAGCCAGGCACCGGCAAAACGCAGCTCGCTTACGAAATCAGTCGCGCGCTGGCTATGCCGCTCGAAGTTTTGCGGGCCAAGTCGACCATTCGCGGCGAAGAGTCGTGTTATGTTCAGGATACCGTTCTGCGATTGAACGACGCGCGCTTCGGTCCGGGCGAAAGCGCGCGAAACGTAAATGATTTTTATGATTATGTGGTATGGGGGCCGATCGGCCGGGCCTTTCGCGCGAAGGAACGGACGGTGCTCTTGCTGGATGAAATCGATAAAACGGAATCCGACGTACAGGACAATTTGCTCGACGTACTGGAAGCGAATCAATTCACCATTCGCGAAGTAAATACGACCGTACAGGCCGAACACAATCCGGTAATCATTATCACCAGTAACGCGAAGCGGGAATTATCGGATCCGTTTTTGCGACGTTGCTTCTGCCATCACATCGCCTTTCCTGATCCCGAAGAAATGCGCGAAATCGTGCGCCTGCATTTCGGCGATATGGACCAGGGGCTGGTGGACGCGGGTCTGCGGATCTTTTACGAGCTCCGGGCGCGCGGTTATGAAAAACCGCCGGCCACTTCCGAGCTGCTGAACTGGCTTGAGGCCCTCCAGCGCGCCGGCCTGAGTCCGGAAGAATCCGCCGGGATGCCCTTTCCGGGCATTCTGCTAAAGCGCACGGGGGATCTGAACGCGTTTCGCGGTTCCTGATTGCTGAGTCCTGAGCTTGAGCGTCGCTTTCGTGCAGGCGCCGTGCGGGCCATCCGCACGCGGCTTCGTTCCTGTACCTGTCGCGAAAACTCAGGCCGCGGCCGGTCGCCCGAGCCTGCGTGCGCCGACCACCGCGAGGTATGCGATGACGAAGAGCAGGCCCGCCGCGCCCAGATAGGCGAAGTCGAGCGCGTTTAACGGAACCGTGCCGAAGAATACCCGCAGCGGCGTGTACAGAATCATCGCCTGGAGCGCCAGCGAAAGCAGGACCGCGAGCCACAGCCAGGTATTCGTAAACAACGGCACCCGGTATTCGAAGCGAATGATCGCCACGAGCAGGATTTCGTAGAGCACCACGAAATTGAAGACCATGGTGCGCGCGCGATCGAGCTCGAAGGCGTCGTCGGTCGAGAGAGTGAGCGACCCGGTCGTAGCCGGAGCGTACACGGCGAAAAGCGCAAGTGCCAGGCCCGTACCGGCCACGCCCAGATAGACCAGCAGCATAAGCAGTCGCCGCGGTAGTATGCCCGACTTCTTCGGCAGCGCCCGGCGGTTCATGATGTCTCTGCCGTAGGGGTCTACGCTGAAGGCCAGCGCCGGCGCCCCGTCGGTGACCAGGTTGATCCACAGCAGCATGATGGCCGTCAGCGGCAGCGACATGCCCAGCATCACCGCCGTGAAGATGATCAGCACTTCTCCCAGGTTGCCGGACAATAGCAGCATGATTGACTTTTGAATATTATCATAGATGCCGCGGCCTTCGTAAATCGCGGCGACGATGCTGTTAAAACTATCGTCGAGCAGGACGAAGTCGCCCGCTTCTCTGGCGACCGCCGTGCCGCTGCCGATCGCCACGCCGATATCCGCACGCTTGAGAGCGGGGGAATCGTTGACGCCGTCGCCGGTCATCGCCACGGTATGGCCGATATCCTGGAGCGCCGTGACGATGCGCAGTTTGTGTTCGGGGGTGACGCGCGCGAAGACGTTGACCTGCTCCTGGCCGAGCGCGTGTTTTAATTCTTCGTCGCTGAGATGATCCAGCTCCCGGCCGGTCAGCACGCCGCCGCTTTCCGGGATCGCCAGGCCGATCTGGCGGCCGATGGCGCGCGCCGTTTCTTTGTAGTCGCCGGTGATCATAATCACGCGAATGCCCGCGTTCACGCACTGCTGGATGGCCGCCGGGACCTCCGGCCGCGGCGGATCGTACATGGCCTGCAATCCGGCGAAGATCAAATCGTCTTCGTCGTATTCGAATATTTCGCCGGGCGATTGCGGCGCGGGATCGCCTGCGCCCGGTCGGGCGGCTCCCGCGTCGGAAACGAAAGGACGATAGGCGAAAGCCAGAACGCGCAGGGCCCGCGCGGCCTGACTCTCCTGCCAGGCGTCAATGCGAGCGCGCAGCTCGTCCGTAAGCGGGGTGACCTGTCCGCCGACCAGCGCCCGGCTGCAGCGTTCCAGCAGCCGATCGGCGGCGCCCTTCACATAGATCGTCGAGTCGACCGCGGCGCTTGCGGACGACGGACCGCCGCCGTCTTTGAGTTTACCGCGTACGAGCACGCTCATCAGTTTGCGTTCGTTCTCGAAAGGACGCTCGGCGATTCGCTCGAAGTCGGGGTCTGCGATCCCCGCCAGGTCCGCGCTCTGCATGAGCGCGATCTCCGTCGGGCTGCCGCCGTAACCGTCCGCACCCGGCAGCGGAACGGCGTCGTTGCAGACCCGTCCGATGCGATAGACCAGCGCCAGGGATTCGGGCGGGCCGTTCGCGCCGGTCGCCTGCGCTGCAGCGTCATGCGCGCGCTCGGCGTCCAGGCTGAAGACCGCCTGCACGCTCATCTGATTACACGTGAGCGTTCCGGTTTTATCGGTGCAGATGATATCGCAATTGCCGAGGGTCTCGACCGAAGAGAGCCTGCGAATCAGCGCGTTTTTTTTCAGCAGGCGTTTGACGCCGATGCTCAGGGCCACCGTTACGATCGTCGGCAGAGCCGTGGGCACGGCCGCGACGGCGAGACTCACCGCGACGAGCGCAAAGCCGGCGACGAGTCGCAGATCGATGCGCGCGAAGGCGTCGAGTGCGCGTGCGAACGAAAACGTCGCGTCGGCCGCCGCCTGATCGCCGCCGACGTTCAAGAGCGCGCCGGAAGATTTCACCAGCATCGCAAAAAAGACCAGCATACAGACCGCGATGACCGCGTAGCCCAGCCGCTTTCCGAAGGAGTCCAGTCGGATTTGCAGCGGCGTGCGCGGTCGGCTTTCGGCGGCGTTGCCGACCAGACTCGCGATTCTACCGATTTCGGTGCGCATGCCGGTGGCGGTGACGACCGCGCGGGCGTTGCCGCCGACCGCGTTCGTCGAAGAGTAGAGCATATTGCGCCGGTCCGCGACGGGCAGTTCCGGGCCGTCGGGCAGGGCGTCGGCGTCTTTGGAAACCGGCAGGGATTCGCCGGTCAGATTGCTTTCATCGGTCTGCAGCCCGTTTTGACTGATGATGCGCGCATCGGCGGGCACCTGATCGCCGGCCCGGACTTCGATTACATCGCCTTCGACGAGTTCCCGGGAATTCAACGAATGCAGAGCGCCGTCGCGCAGCACGCGCGCCTGCACGATGTTCATGCGGGTGAGGGCTTCCAGCGAACGTTCGGCGCTGTGCTCCTGAAAAAAGCCGATGATCGTATTCGCGGCCAGGATGATCAGAATGACGACGGCGTCGACGTGTTCGCCCAGGAGCATTGAAAAACCCACGGCGAACAACAGAATATAAACGATGAAGCTCTGGAATTGTCGGATCAGGATCGTCAGTGCGCTGACCCGGCCGGTTGCTTCGATTTCATTGGGACCCTGCCGGGCCAGGCGTTCCCGGGCCGACTGCGACGACAGCCCGCCGGAGCGACTGTGCAGATGGGCGATCACCGCTGTCGCGGAGCTGGAGTGGAACGGGGGATTGGTCTCAGGGTTCGCCGTCACAGCTTGATTTTGCCGGCGTACCTCTGTGCAGGGTCAATTGAAAATCGGGATATGATGGGCCAGTATTCGTCATAAACTGCTCGACAGGCCGGATGGGGCGAAGCGTGCTAAGGGCGGTGCTGCTGCGAAATTTTGTATATCTGCTGCGCGAGTACGGCGTGCCGGCCGGGGCCGATCAGTATCTGGAGCTGCTGCGCGGGATCCGGCGCGGCATGGCCGCCGATCTGCAGGCGCTCTATCTTTTCGCGCGCCTGTGTTTCGTGAAGCGAGTCGAATACAACGACGCCTATCATCGCGCATTCGCCTTTTATTTTTACGGCGTGGATCTTCCGGCGGTCGCCCTGAACGATCCGAACGTGGTGTATACGAAACAGTTCCGGGACTGGCTGCGCGAAGCCATCGAGCGGGGCGAGATCCAGCCGGTGACCCAAAATCTGAGTCGCGAAGAGCTGATGCGGCTCTTTGAAGAACGACTGCGGGAACAAAGCGAAGCGCACCACGGGGGCAATAAGTGGATTGGCACGGGCGGGACTTCGCCCTTCGGTCATTCCGGCGCGCCGGTTCCCGGCGGCTTTCGGGTATTCGGCGACAGCCTCAATCGAAGCGCGTCGAAAGTTATCGGCGATCGGCGCTATGTTGAATACTCCTCGGAACAAAGCCTGGCCGGCGGCAATATCCGCTCCGCTCTGGCCGTGCTCAAACATATGAAACCCCACGGCGCGCCGACCGAGCTCGACGTCCCCGAAACCATTTATCGAACAGCGCGGGCCGGTGGGGAGATCGAGCTGGAGTTTCGCCCGGAGCTGCGCGATCGCATTCAGGTCGTCCTGCTGCTCGACAACGGCGGCACATCGATGCTGCCTTTTGTGGACGTAACCCGGGAACTATTTTACCGGGTACGGGATCGTTTTCGGGAATGTAAGACCTTTTTCTTCCATAATACACCGTATGACATTTTATTTACCGACGCTCGCCGAACCCGGGGAATACCGACTGAACGTTTTTTGAAAGAACAACACCCCGACACCCGTCTGATTATAGTGGGCGATGCGAGTATGGCCCCCGACGAGCTGTACTCGGCTTACGGATCTATCAACTACGGTGAAGAGAGCGCTGAACCTGGAATCTACTGGTTACGTCGAATGCGAGAGCGATTCGCGCATTCGGTCTGGTTGAATCCGCTTCCCCGGAGTGGGTGGGCGGAAGGACGGGGGCCCTGGACGCTGCGCCAGATACGTGAAGTGTTTCCGATGCAGGATATGACGCTGGCGGGTATCCGGCAGGCGGTCGAGATACTGAGTCGCCCCTCCAAATGAGGGATGAGGCGCTCCATTTTATGAAACTGAAAAAATCTTGTTTTCGGCGGGTGTGTACCTGCGGATTATGTCGTCGACGGACTTGTGCAGACAGGCAACGGTTCGGGCGGGAGTGGATTAGATGGATTTGAACGATACAGTAGCCGAGTTTCGCCTGTCGCGATGGACGATCCGCATCAAATTGCAGTTCATCATCTCGGGTATCATCTTCGTAAGTTTGCTCGGGATGATTCTTACGGCCAGTTATTTCTTTCGTAAAGATTCCGAGCTGCGCGTTCAGGAGAACGGACTCAAGCTCAACGAAGTCATCGCGCTTAATATTCGCAACAGCGTCAATACGATCGGGCAGAGCGTGCGTATCTCCGCCGAAATCTTAGAACGTCAGGGGAATACGCGGGACCTTCTGGAACGCAGCATCTTCACCGACGACAGCGACTTGATCTATCTGGGAGTGTACGCCCGAGAAGGCGGCGGGCTGCGCGCGAAGCGTCGGCTGATCAGCCCCGACTTCTTGCGCGAATTCGATTTGAGCGCGGGCGATCTGACCGGTCTGACTCCGAAATATCAGAAAGAGTTTCGCAAGACCTTCACCGATTCGATCGTACTGGTGAATGCGAGCCCGGGGTTCAGCACCCCGCTGGTCGGCATCAGCTTTCCGTTCAAACAAAACGAGATTCTCATTACTTATTTGCGCATGAATTTCTTTCTCGAAGCTTTCCAGGCCTCGGGGATCACCGAAACCTTTATGGTCAACGACGACGGCACGGTCGTCGCGCACTCCGATCAGAATATCGTGGTGTCCGGAACGCGCCTGGCCGATTCGCCGATCGTCGCGAATATGCGCACGAACCCCGTGAACAACGGCCTGATGCGCTACCAGGATTCGGAAGGCGACTGGCATCTCGGCAGCTTTCGCAAGCTGCCCTTCGGCGGTCTGGGTATCATCTCGACCGTTTCGGAGGATAAGGCCTTCGCCGAAGTGAATAATATCCAGCGCCGCAATTTGTATTTAATGATCGTGGTGGTCGCGCTGGCCGTACTGATCGTATTCTTTTTCGCGCGCGGGCTGACCCAGCCGGTGCTCAAGCTGGTCACCGCGGCGCGCATGATCCGCGACGGAAATTACGGCGTGGATCTGCGGCCTCAGAGCCACGACGAAATCGGCCTGTTGACCGATTCGTTTAACAATATGAGCCACGGCCTGATGGAACGCGAGAACCTGAAGGTGAGCTTCGGGAAATTCGTCGATAAAGAGCTCACCGAGATGGCCATGTCCGGCGAACTGGCGCTCGGCGGTGAACGCAAAGAGGTGGCGGTGTTCTTCTCCGACATTCGCGGTTTCACTGCAATGTCTGAAAAGCTGCGACCGGAAGAAGTGGTCGAATTTCTAAACGGCTATTTTACGCGCATGGTTCGTTGCGTGAACGAGACCGACGGCCGCGTCGATAAGTACATCGGCGACGCGCTGATGGCGGTCTGGGGGGCCTTTCGTCCGCACGGCAACGAAGCCGAAAACGCGGTGAACGCGGCGCTGCGCATGCGCGACGAGTTGATCGATTTTAACAAGGGCCGGGGTTCCGCGCGTAAGCCGCTGATCCACATGGGGGCGGGCATCAATATCGGCCAGGTGGTCGCCGGTCAAATCGGTTCGGACGAAAAGCTGGAATATACGGTGATCGGCGATACAGTGAATCTCGCCAGCCGGACGGAGATGCTGACCAAACACTTTGGCGTGGACATATTGATCACCAACCACGTGCTGGATCGGGTGAAGGGCCTGTACCGGGTGGCGAAGATGGACGAAATGAAAGTGAAGGGCAAGACCAAACCCATTCACGTTTTCGCCGTTCTCAGTCGAACGGACGATCCTGAAGGACCGTCCAATCTGGAAGAGCTGCGGGAGTACGTGGGTATCCAGTACGATCCCGCCAGAGCCGCGGCCTCGGGAGCCAAATATGAGTCCGTTAAGTAAAGAGTGGCAGTACCCCGCCATCATGGGGGCGGTGGCGATTTTCTTTTTGCTGCTGTTTTATCTGGACTATTCGCGGACCATCGATATCGGCAACCGCGAAGCGATCGGCTATATCACTTATAAAAATAATCGGGTCCAGCGCAAATTCGAAGACCAGGTCGTCTGGAGTAACCTCGAAAACAACAGCGCGCTCACGAATCGCGATACGATCCGTTCCGAGAAATTGTCGGACGCGGTCATACACTTAAACGACGGCACAATCATTAAAATCGACGAGAACAGCATGTTCTTTCTCGATCTATCCGGCGCGAAGCCGAAGCTCAGCTTTCACACCGGCGCCGTGCAAATTCAGCAGGGCGAAGACGGGCAGACCGAACTGGTCATTCAAACCGGCGATCGTACAATCAACGTCGCATCCGGTTCCGATCTGAAAATCGAAAGCTCCGACCCCGAAGAGCTGAGTCTGATCATGCAAAAAGGCAACGCCAGCATTCAGACAAAGTCCGGAACGCACGCGATCGGCGCCGATCAGAAAGCGAATCTCTCCGAGGAGGGCGTGACTGTCCGCGAAGTTAAACTCAAGCTCAAAGAGCCCGCCAATCAGAGCGTGGTGCCGCTTGAGAAGAGCGGTTCCGGTAGCGTGCCATTGCGCTGGGAAGTTCGCGAAAAATTTAATGATTTGCGCTACGAAGTCGCTCGTTCGCGCGATTTTCGCAAAGTCGAAAAGAGCGGCGCGGCCGGGGCGAACGGCGCGACCATCGCCATGCCGCCGGGCAATTATTACTGGCGACTGCGGGGCAAGAATCAGGAGTCCGGGAAAACCGAATTCAGCGAAGTTCGCAAACTTTCGGTCGTGCCGAATACGCCGGTGCGCCTGACTGCTCCGGCCCGCGGCGCGCGGCTCTCGTACGTGCTGGAACCGCCGCTTGTGGGTTTCGCCTGGTCTGCGAACGCGCTGGCCAATCGTTATGTTCTGGAGATCGCAGGGGACCCCGGCTTTCGCAATAATTTGCGCAGCTTTCCAGTGGCGACGAATTCCTTTTCGGTTTCCGGTATGGACGCCGGCAGCTATTACTGGCGCGTGCGCAGTCGCTCGGGAATGGACGGCGTGCCGGAGCAGTTGAGCGCCGCCTCGAATTTTCGTATCGAACGCAAAGAAGGCTTTGATGTTCCGCAGCCGGGCGCTCCCAGCGCGGGCGTGCCTCTGGCCCGGGAAGACGCACAGAACAACGTCACCTTCGCCTGGCGCGCGTCTCCGGAGATGAATTTGTTTCAGGTCCAGGTCAGTCGGGATCCTTCGTTTCAGACGATCATCGTCGACGAGACGACAAGCAGCAGCTATTTTCAAAATCCGGTGACCGAGACGGGCACCTATTACTGGCGCGTGCGCGGCAGCTCCGGCACGACGCAGTCGAGTTTTTCCACTTCGACCCGTTTTGAAGTGCTGGAGCGCTCCGAAATCGCGGCACGTTCTGCTGCGCGCAAAAATCAGGAGGCCGATCCCGCGACCAACGCCCGGGAAGAGGCCGCGCGTAAAAACGCCGCGGAAGCGGAGCGCAATCAGGGTCCCACGATGGCCGCGATCGCTCCGGTGAATTCACGGGTGAATGTTTCCGGCGCCAGGTCGATCGGTTTTCGCTGGAAGGCCGCGCGGAGCGCGCGGGGCTATCGCTTTCGCCTGTACAAAGGCGCGGGCGGGGGCCGGCAGCTGGTGCTTGAAAAAAACGTGAATCGACCCGCGTTTACGCTGAGCGATTTCTCGAAACTCGACGTCGGCGCCTTCAGCTGGGAGGCCCAGGCCCGACCGATTTCCAATCGTTCGGAGCAGACCGGCGCGCGCTTTACGATCACCACCGATAACCGACTGGACAATTTGCGGCCCGAAGACATTGAATTTATTTCACCCGATACGATTTACAAGGAATGAGCGGCCCGAAAATAATGGTCAGATGCAGCAGCATCGCCACGCTTCTTCACGTTTGAATCATTTCGCCGCGCCGGCGGCCGCTTTGATTGCGGCTTTCACCACCGCGGCGATGCTGGTCGCGACGGGCGCCTTCGCGCAGGACGTTCCCGAAAGAATAAAAGACGGCTACGTCGCCTGGAAGCCGATCTCGGGCGCGCGCGGCTACAAGGTCCAGGTTCGCAGCGCCGACAATCCGGATAAGATCATCAGCGAAACCGACGTCCGCGCGACCTTTATGAAGGTCGACCTGGCGGTGGGCCGCTACGAGATTCGCACGACGCCCCTGAACGATTTCGGGCGGGTTACGGTCTGGTCGGCCTGGCAACCTCTGCGTATCATTATTTCGCGCCGGCCGGAGCTCGACCCGGAAAGCGATCGGGTCTTGTCCGTAAACAATCGCAGTCAGGAGCGCTTTCGTTTCTCGGTCACCGGGAATAATTTCTTTAAGGACGTCACGCGGGTGCGGGTGCGCAACGACGCTTCGCAACGCGATATTCCGGTTCGCGATCTCGAAATCTCTGAAGACGGTCGGCGGCTGGTCATCGAGCTGGAGGTCGCGCAGGCGAGCGAAGGCAGTTACAGCCTGGAGCTAATCAATCCCTTCGATAAGACCCTGGTGCGCAAAGGATTTCTCGACGTTTCGAGTCGGCGCGACGCCAGCAATATGGCGCTCGCGGAATACGACGCGTATGTGAAAGAACTGGCCCGGGGTTGCGACAGCGCCAACGAATTGCCGGATATTTTGATCAAACGCTGCGAAGAATATTTTATCGTGCTGAACCTTTCCGATCGCGATCGCACGAATTTGTATTATTATCTGCGAATGCGCGGCGAGAACTACTACGATCGTCTGTCGGCCTACGAATTTTTCGCGACCATGTGTCCGCCCGCCTTCGGCCCCGGGGAAGAATATATGCGCGGGCGCCTGGCGAGCCTCGACGACGGCGTGGACGCGTTCGAAAAGGCGCACATTCGCCGCGCGCTTGCGACTATTTCGGCCTGTCGATAGACCTATCGCCCGGCCGTTGCTTCAAACGCGGTTGGCGCGGTCGGGGAGAAGGCAGGGCTCCCCATCGTAGCTTAGCACGCCCCTGCGACATTTTCGGCTTGTGATCGGACGGTTTTTGTGATATGATCGCCGCCCTTCGCGGTCGAGCCAACCGGTCCCGCCCGCGGGTACTTCGACCCTCCGCCACGTATATCACGTCCTCCCACGGGGGCGGGCTGCGCGTGCGTCGACTTGATCGAGTATTCGCGGCGCTGTAGTTGAGCTACGGGCGCGCTCCCGTGACCGGGGGGTGGCGCAGGCGCGTAAGCCACCAGAAACGCGGGATAGTCGCGGCGAACGCCGGGCCGGAGCCCGGGGGGCGGCGCCCCCCGCATCATTTCACTGCTCGTTTTCGCGCTTCGTTTCGCTTTTGCCTATTGCGCGTTCGCCTTTTCGTGAGCGTGCATGCGCGGCGAAAAATAGAGCAGGGAGAAGATAAAGGCGACGACACAGACGCCGGAGGTGACGTACGAAATCTGCACGAAGAAGTCTTCCCAGGCGAGATTCGGTTCGCCGAAGTTCTTGTACAGAATCAGCGCGACGCTGCCGAGATAGCCGAAGGCGTCGGCCACATAGATCATAAAGCCGGCGGTGCCGGCGAAGCCCACGGCGGCGATCATGCGTTCGAAGAGGATGCAGCCGTAGGGCACATACGCAAGATACAATCCCAGTCCGACGAGAATCATCCAGGCGGCGGGATTCAGCCAGCCAATTTGATAGAGCAGGGTGCTCAGGCCGATCAGCGCGGAGCCCGCGAGCATGGCCGCGAGAATCACGTCCATGGCCAGGCGATTGCTTTTGATCAAGAAGAGCAGGCCCAGCACGACGAGTACAATGAGCGTAATCGGTATTTCCGAAAAGGTAAAGATCCAGGGTTGGGCGCCGTAACCCAGCGCGGCCCATAATTCGGCGGCGAAATTGTCGCGAAAATCGCGGTAGGCCGTTAAGAACATATAAAGAAATACTAACGCGAAGAGGCCTGGACCGAAGAGCTTCAGGAATCGTTTGCGATCTTCGGCGTACATCGGTTCGCGTTTGGTGCGCAGAATTTCGTCTTCGCGGGTCGGCGGCGGTACCAGACTCAATAGCCACACTACGAGCAAAAAGGGCGGAAAGAATATCAGGCCGGTGACTGCGGGCATGGCGAATTCGCCGACGCCCATTTGCATGAGCCAGCCGCCGACGCTTTTGACCGCCCCGCTCGATACGATATAGCTGACGCTCAGGCCGGCGCCGAGGGCTTCCGTGAAACGCCGCCCTTCTAAGAATGAGAAGACCAGCCCCCAGATCATGCCGAGCGGGAGCCCGTTCAAAAACAAAAATACGACGTTGTACGGCGCCGGAACGAAAGCGAAGCAGATCAGCGCGGCTTCGGCCAGCGCGATCAGGGTGATGAGCGATATGGTTCTACGGGCCGCCGAGACTTCCGAAATGAATTTGATGCCGTAGAATTTGGAAAGCGTATAGCCGAGGACCTGGGCGATGATCAGCGCGATTTTGAACTGTAGATCCGGCAGGCCCGGCAGGGGGACCGCGTCCGCTTCCGCGAAGGCCGCCGCCGAGAACGGTTTGCGGTAGGCGTACATGCAAAAATAGACGCTGAAGGCGGCGAAGGTCGCGTAGGAACAGAAAATGGCGTGATTGGTAGTGGAAAGAAAGCGGCGAATCCGGTTCGATATACTCATTCTCTTCAATTCTGGGCGATCTGGATCGGGTCGGGCAACCCTTTTCGGTCGCCCGGACGGCCTTTTTATGACGATTTAGTACAAGAGAACGTATTTGTTATGTAACATTTCTGTAAAGCGGGCGGGGTTATATGCCGCCATATGAAACGTATTCTTAATTTATTCCGGTTGGACGGGATCAACTGGAACAATCGCAAACACGCCCGCGTGGCGGTGATGGTGGCGATGGTGCTCGCGGCCTACGCGGGGCTTTTCATCGAACACGGCCAGGTCCTGGCGCCCCTTCAGGCTCAAGAAGCTCCGGCGCCGACCGCCGAGGGCGCTGAGAACGCCGCAGAATCTGAAGCGGCCGGCGATTCTGAAGGCGAAGCGGCTGAATCAGACGCGGAAACGGAAGACGAAGGCGAAGCCGCGTCAGATACCTTCGCTCTGGTGAAGCATTTCAACGCCGGCGGCTGGGCCATGTGGCCGCTGCTCCTGTCATCGATCGTCGGCCTGATGGTGATCATGGAGCGCCTGTATTACTATCAAGTTACGAAAGTAACCACCAAAACCTTTCAGCAGGATCTCAGCGACGCGACGTTGAGCAATGGTTTGAACGGCGCTGAAGAAATCCTCGAACAGAATAAAGATCAGGCGATTGCGACGATCCTGCGAGAGGGCCTTGAAATTTCCGGCAAAGATCCGGATCTGTTTTCCCGTGGCGTAGAACGCGCGGCGGGCGGTCTGATGGTCGCCTCCGAACGAGGTCTGGCGGTGCTTGCCGCGGTTTCGACGATCGCGCCTTTGATTGGATTCCTCGGAACCGTTTCCGGTATGATCGGCGCCTTCGACGCGATCGCCACGGCCGACTCGGTCAACGCCAAAGTCGTCGCGGGCGGTATTAAAGAAGCTTTGATTACGACCGCGACCGGTCTGATCGTCGGTATTCCGGCCATGGCTTTCTTTCAGTATTTCTCAGGCCGCGTAAACGGCTGGGCTTCGGATATCGAGCAAGCGGCGAATTCGCTGTATAAAGAGCTGCTGCGTCGCCAGGGCGGCGGCGGTTCCGTAAACCCGGGTTCCGACCAGGCGGCCTGAGCTTGAGCTAAAGGCGAAAGCGAAAGTAAAACCTAAAGGCGAAAGCGAAAGCGAAAGGCGAAAGCGAAAGGCGAAAGCGAAAGGCGAATCGCCAGAGATACGAAAGACTATGGTTAATCTGCGCAAAAAACTGCATATCGAAGAGATTCCCTCTTCGAGCATGTCCGACATCGCCTTTCTGCTGTTGGTATTCTTTATGGTCGCGTCGGTCTTCTATGTAAAAGAAGGCATCGCGAGTTCCATGCCCAAGAAGGACTCGAAGCCGCAGGTCGTTCTGCGCGAAAACGTATATCGCGTGGTCGTGCAGGGCGAGAGCGTGCTGCTTGAGCATCCCTCTGTACGCAACGCGAAATATGCGAGCCACGAGGAATTCGCGGAAGAGCTTACAGCCCTCGAGATTCCGAATATGCCGGAGAAATTCGCGGTCCTGACTTCGCAGTCGCCGACTTCGGTGCAGGAGATGGTCTCCGCGCTCGGCATTATACGCGATCGCGGTTTTAAGAAGATCTCGCTCCAGAAGAAATAGATGAGCCGGATCGGCGAATCGAACAAGAAATAATGGCAATTAAGAAACGCAAATTCCTGGCTGCAGTGCCCATGAGCTCGATGGCGGATATCGCCTTCCTGCTTTTGATCTTTTTTATGGTGACCTCCGTTCTGAAAGTGGATGCGGAGATTCCGTTGAATCTGCCGGACGCTTCCGGCACCGAACTGGGCGACGACGACGTGAATGTATCGATCGCCAAAAACGGCAGCTATTGGTTTCAGAACCTGGAAATGCCCCGTGACGAAGTGGTCGCCCGCATTCGCGCGGAAGTGACGACCGACGAAAACGTTCGCATCGCCATCCAGGCTCACGATTCACTGGATTTCACGGTGGTTCAGGACTTCCTGGATCAACTGAGGCTCGCCGGAGTGAAGAATTTCGCGATGGTAACGAAACAGGAGAACCGCAAGCTCTAAGCGCGGCGCTCTCTCGAAATCTTAAAATAACATCTTATGACTCTGCATAAAATCGAACGTACGAAGGCCGAACAGCGCAAGATCTGGTTTTTTCAGAATCGCTTTCGCATTTTCGGCGGCATTTCCGTTTTCGTTCAGATCGCCGCGATTTACGGCATTGAATTCACGCCCCCTGACTTCGGCGATGATGAGGTCTACGACCAGATCGCTTTTGTTTCGAATTTACAGGTCGAAACCGACGAAGGCCAGGAAGAAGCGGCGGAAGGCGAAATCGAAGCCACTGATAAGATTTTAGAGGATAAGCTGGATGATCGCATCGCCAGCGCGGTGAATCCCTTTCAGGTGAACGCGACCCCGCCTGTGGATCTTTCGCCTTCAGTGAAGCCGGAATATACCGCCGAAGCGCGTCAGGCCGGATTCGAAGGTAAGCTCTACATGGAAATCGTCGTGGCCGATACCGGCGAAGTGCTGATGGTGCGCCCGCGCAATAAGGTGGGCTTCGGTCTCGAACGCATCGCTATTCAGACCTATCGTCGCAAACGTTTCCAACCCGCGCTCATGCAGGGCAATCCGATCACGGTCAAGATCATTGTGCCGGTTCGTTATTCGCTGAACTGATGATATCGTGTTTCGCGTGCGACACATTCTAAGGCGAACGAAGTATTCTGAAGTTTATTTCTTCAACTCGCTGTAACAATCCAGTAACACATCTCACGGATAAAGCATTCATTAGAACTCAATCAAACCCGCGCGTCGATCGCCGGGAACCAGCGGCCGGGATCGAGATAGTTTTCGGACGGCAGCTGGAATCTTTAAGGAGCTAAATTAACATGGATTTCAAAAAGAAAACCAGGCTGGCGTCGATCCTCGCGCTGGTATTCAGTTTGTCCCTGACTCATTGCGAGTTTCTGGGATTAGAGGACGATGATAGCGACGACTCGGCGCTCTTCGCGCTGCTGCTGGCGGCCAGCGCATCGACGGGTGGCTGCCGCACCGCCGCACCGGTCAATTTGAGCGGGGAAATCACGAGCAATATCACGGTCCAGTGTGGCGTTTTGAACGGCACGGTTTTTGTTCGAAGCGGCGCAAGCCTGACGGTCCCGGAAGGCGGGCAGATCTTCGGCGCGGACGGCAGCTCGCTGTTCATTCTGCAAGGCGCTCAGCTGAATGCAGCCGGCACTGCAGCCAATCCTGTTGTTTTTTCTTCGGCCCAGGCTGTAGGAAACCGTCGCGCGGGCGATTGGGGCGGCATCGTAATGATCGGTAACGCTACGACGAACCGTGGTAATAACGTTACCGAAGGAACAAATCCGCAGAACTACGGCACAGGCACGAACGACGCCGATTCATCAGGTTTCTTAAACTTCGTGCGCATTGAATTCGCCGGTGATACGGTCGCCCCGGGAAACGAGTTGAACTGCCTGTCTATGTATGCGGTAGGTAGCGGCACCACGCTGACGAACGTGCAGTGTCACAAAGGTCGCGACGATTCCTTCGAATGGTTCGGCGGCGCAGTAAACGGCAAATTCCTGGTATCGACGGGCGTTTCCGACGACGACTTCGACATGGACGAAGGCTATCATGGGAAACTCCAGCATCTTTTGGGCTACAAATTCGACGACGGCTCCGCCGGCGTGTCCGCGAACGACGGCCGCGGCTTCGAATTCGACGGTTCCGGGGGCGGCGCTGGTGCTTTCGGCGGCGGAAGCGTCGCGAAAGTGGCGAATTTCACTCTCGTAGGACCGCTGGGCGTATACACGGACGCTATTGGAACGGGCGAAAACAACCCGAACCAGATGCTGTTTCGCGAAGGAACTACGGGAAATGTCGCTCACGGATATATCACCGGTTTCCCCGGAGCTGCGAATACGATCTATTGCGACGACGATGCCGCTCCTGCGAATGGCACGAATGTGGTAATCGATTCGACGGTGATTACCCAGGTGGGCACGGCATTCTCGAACAATGACGCATCCGCGTGCACCGACAACAGCACGAAGACCGTACCGAACACCGGTATCGCTCTGACTTCCATTGCGGACGAGCAGACCGGCACTGCGCCGAACCTGATTCCGACCGTTACGGTTACGGGCCAACCCGCTCTGCAAACCCGGGCCGGATTTGTCGGCGACACTTTCTTCGACAACACCACCTACTCCGGCGCGGTTGATCCGGGCGGATTGGATTGGACCGCTGGTTGGACCAACTGGCGCACCAACTGATCGATCTATGACGAATATTCGTTCGTCTCGAATCACGCGAGCCAGAGGGAGATTCCCTCTGGCTCGTTTGTGCATGACTACAATAAAGATGATTTCTAATCCTTCCTTGCCATTTTCCTTCTTATTCATTCCCATCTTTATTTGCATTTCTTCTTGCGGAAAACCCGAAACGAAGTCGCGGAGCGTATGGGCCGACGCGGATTACAAGGCCGCTTTCGTTGCGAAACACCGCAAACAACGCTACGATATTCGGAACACCAGCGCGACGCCTGAAATCGCGGTGCAACGCCTGATCGACGGATTCTGCAAGGCCGAAGAAGATCCGGCCGCCTGGCTTTCTAATCAGCAAGAGCACCGCGAGATTATCTGGCCGAATCTCCCGGAGGCCGACAAACCCGATGCGGTACATAACCCCGACGCTTACTGGGAAGTCATTCAGACCCTCACGGGCGTGGTCTGGCCCAGAATGCAGAGCTGGGAAGGCCATTGTCTGCGACTGACGAAGCTTGAATATCGCCGCGATCCCGAACAATACGGCGAGCTGCTGCTGCACTACCCAGGAGAGCTTGAGCTTCGCGCGGTAAAGACCGGCAGAGTCGTCCCGGTAGACTATATCCGGACCATTGTGGAGCACCAGGGGCGCTTCAAGGTGGCTCAGATCGGACCGGATTAAACATATTCTGTCAGGTCTGGCGAGCGACGCGACTGTGGCCGCTCGATTTTTAAGAACTATTATTTTCAGGAGATACTACTAAAACTCATGTGCCTTACAATCAAAACCAAACTGCTGCGGTATTCAGGCCTGATTGTGCTGATCAGTCTGATGTGGCCCGGCGCGCTCTTTGCGCAGGCGACCGGTAGCGTTCGCGGTATCGTCATCGATTCCGAAACGGGCGAGGCGGTCTTCGGAGTTGCGGTCACCGCAAGCGGCAGCGATGCCTTCGCGCAGACCGACTTCGAAGGTCGCTATGTATTAAATCTGCCTCCGGGGGAATACGAGCTGAGCTTCCAGGGTGTGACCTATGCAAACCAGAGCCGTAACGTCACCGTGACCGCTGGCCAGGTCGCTTCGTTGAATATCACTATGGGCATTCAGGCTCTCGACGTGGTCGAAGTTCAGGATCGCGCTTTGAATGATACCGAAGCTTCTCTGCTCGCGCTTCAAAAGAAGTCGGGCGCGGTTTCGGACGGTATCAGCGCGGAAGCGATCAAACGCAGTCCGGACTCTTCGGCAAGCGACGTGCTGAAGCGTGTGACCGGTATTACCATCGTTGGCGGTAAATTCGTATTCGTGCGCGGTCTCGGGGAACGGTATTCGAGCACCGAATTGAACGGTGCCGGCCTGGCTTCACCTGAGCCTGACAAACGCGTCGTGCCGCTCGACCTCTTTCCGGCGTCGTTGATCAAGAATATTCAGATCATCAAATCGTTTCTGCCTGAAGATTCGGCAGAATTCTCCGGCGGCATCGTCAAGATCGAAACCAAAGAATTTCCGGACGAGTTCGTCATGAGCCTTGGTTTCGGTCTGGGGGGAAACTACAATACTACCCAGCGTCACTTTCTAACCTACGAAGGCGGCGGCACCGACTATCTGGGAGCCGACGACGGAACCCGGGATCGTCCGATCGAAGTTCCGGAGTGGCTGCGACTCGTGCGTGGCAATATTTTCGGCGGTCTGCCCGAGCAGGGCGTAAACCTGATCGGCAGCCTTTTTCCGAATACATGGGACGCGAAGACGATCGGCGCCCCCTTCGATCGCGACCTCAAATTCACGATCGGTAATTCGGTGCAACTGGGTGAAGAAGGACGCTGGGGCCGCCTGGGTTTCCTCTACGGAACCTCTTATAGCCGCAAGTGGAGAAAGCGCGAAGAGAAACAAAATACCTATCTGGCGCGCACTCCGATCAGCGACGCGACGTCCGAGTTCTCCTTTCTCGAACCCGAGATCAATCGCGATATCACCCGCAATAACGAAGAGGTGCTCTGGGGCCACAACTTGAACTTCTCGTATGAGCCGGTCGCCAACCAGCGCATCAGTTCGCAGACTTTCTATTCGCGCCAGTCGGATAAATTCGTGACCACATCGGAAGGTTTCGCATTGCCGCAAGCAGAAGCCGGATTCGACTTCCGCAGCCAGAACACCGGCTGGATCGGCCGCGAAGTCGTGCATCAGGTCTTCTCGGGCGATCACGCACTGAACGTCGTTTCCGGCAGTCGGCCGCACAAGCTGGAGTGGAGCTACTACCATTCCCGGGCGAATCGGGACGAACCGAACCTCACCCAGCAACTCTGGCAGAAAACTCAGGGCTCTTTGAGTCTTTACCAGAACGCAACCGGCGTCGACCGGACGGGCTGGCGCTTCTACTCCGATTCGGAGGACCAGACGGACGGCGTCACACTGGACTATGAGATTCCATTTGTTCAGTGGAGCGGTTTGCTTGCGAAAGCGAAGTTTGGCGCTGAAGCTTCGGATCGTTCGAAGAATTTTCGTTCTGACTTCTATCAGACGCAGTTGATTAGCGGTACTCCGCCGATTGAAGGTATTCCAGGAAGCCTGCTCTACAACGGCCCGTTTTATCTGTCAGGGCTGTACCGCTTTACGGAAGCCGAGAATTTCGACGGTTTCGACGCGGAACAGAAGATTCACGCGTACTACGGACAGCTGGATACGCCGATCGTAAACAAACTGCGCTTTGTCGGCGGTGCGCGTTACGAGGATAGCTACCAGTTTGTGCGCACCTTCATTTCTTCGGGTGCGGGACCCGGAGGTTTCTTTTTCCCGTATCAGTATGACGCCGGGGCGGCCGGTCGCCGGGCCCAGCAAGGGGTCGGTGAACTGGCCAGCAAAGACCTGCTGCCTTCCGCGAATGTGATCTGGGAAATGAATCCGGAAATGAATTTGCGTTTCGGTTACACCGAGACTCTGAACCGCCCCGACTTTCGCGATCTTTCCGAATTCGGTTTTCGCACGGAGTTTGGAGGCGAGCGTCTATTCGGTAACCCGGATCTCGGTCGCGCGTATATCCATAACTACGACACTCGCTGGGAGTGGTATCTATCCGCGGAAGAGTACCTTGGAGCGGGTCTGTTCTATAAGAGCATTTCTGAGCCCATTACGAAAATCGGCCTGGCATCAAACAACCTGAACCAGGACGCGACGTTCACGAATGGTGAAGACGGCAGTATTCGTGGTATCGAACTTGAGTTCAGAAAATTCTTCGCGGAAGTATTTAGCTTTCAGGCGAATATGTTCTTCATTCGTTCGCGGGTGGAGCTGATTAAATGGGAGGACCTGACCGCCATTCGTCTCGGCCTGGTTGATCCCTTCTCGCGTCAGGCACTCCTGAATCCCTCGGCGCTGGAAAGCTCCCTGGTCGGCCAGTCCGATTTCGTTTACAACTTCAAGTTGAATTATTATTTCAACCCCGAACGGACCGGGTCCATCGGCCTGTTGTACAATGTTTTCGACGATCGCCTCGACAGCGTCGGCGCGAACGGAAATCCGAACGCGATCGAGAAGGGCGCGGGCATTCTGGACCTCGTGTACGAACAAACCTTCGGCGAAAATTTGAGCGTAAAAGCGTCGGTGAAGAATATTCTCGACACGCGCTTCAAGGTCGTGCTGGAGAACCCGCTGCTCGGCAATCGCGAAGAGCTGGTTCGTTCGTATCGCGAAGGCGTCAGCTATTCGGCGAGCCTGGACTACAAATTCTGATTCGCAAGCCAGACGGTTTCGATGCGTATAAAACCGCGCGAGGCCGTCGAATCGCGTCCAAATAATTGCAGATTCGTCGCGTATGTAATCACGGCGTAATCTACGCGCGGAAAACCGGGCGAGAATCCATCAACGGATTCCGCGCCCGGTTTTTTTTGTCACGAAAGGAATTTGGACCCTTCACTTTTTCGTAAACTGCCTGCAACGGCTCGCGCTTAATGTGGGACGATGGAAATCAGGCAAATCGCGAAAGCCGACGCGATCGTATTCGAAGTCGCCGGCGAAATTGATCTCTATAACTCCGGCAATCTGAAGTCGACGCTCATGGCCCTGGTCGCCCGGCCGCCGCGGATGGCGCTGGTCGATCTGGCCGGTGTTTCGTACGTCGATTCGTCGGGCATCGGTGCGCTGATTTCCGGCAAGGGCGCCCTGGCGAAGGCCGGCTGCGTGCTGGCGATTTGCAATCCCGCCAGTTCCGTACGTGCGGTATTGCGCATGACGAAATTGCTTTCTTTTTTCCAGGTATATGAATCGCAGGAAGAGGCGCTGAACGCGCCTCGCGAAGTCAGTGCCTGAACGGAGGCCAGAATGACCGAATCGATTTTAGAACACTCGAGCACCATGAGCGACGATTCGCCGGAGCTCGTCGTTACACCACTTGCTTTCGAACGCCCGATCTTTTCCGCTTACGAAGTCGGCAAGACCGCGCGCACTGCGGCGCAGATCAGCCAGGCGACGGGCGGTCGTAGTATCGTTTTGAACGAAAATACGCGCACTTCGGAAGTCCACGACATCTATCAGGAATACGCGGAGATGGATTTCCTGCCGGTCGAAAACGACGCCGGCCGCATTACCGGTTATATTCGCCGGCAGATGTTCTTCGCGGCGTTGAGTCAGAACCAATTCATGCGCGATCTCTTGCTCAAGCCGGACATGACCGTCGCCGGCATTATGGATCCGCGCGTGATCTGTCTGGATTCGCATACTCGTTTACCCGAGGCGTCGGAAACCCTGATGAGCCGCGAAGACGAGGTACGCTTCGACCCCTTCGTCATCACCCACGAAGGCGAATTCTACGGCATCTCCTCCGTCCGGCGGGTGCTCGACGCGTTGAATTTTTATTTCAAGCAGGACCTGATTGCGTGCGATGAAGCGCAACGCAGCGTTATGCAAACCGGCGGCTTCGGCGCCTCGGCCGATTCCGTTTTGCGGGCCGCTTCGCGGGTCGAGCCGCTGACAGGACCCGGCGGAGATTATTCGGCGGTATTCGATCTGAACGAACGGCTGACCTTGATGGTACTCTTCGACGTTTGCGGCAAGGGCCTCAAGGCTTCGCAGATGGTCGCGACCATCGCCACGTCCATTCGTACGATGCTGGAATTCGATCGCCGGCCCGAAGAACTTGATCTCTTAAAATACGAATTGGGGGCGAAACTGCATCGACTCAATCGACTGGTATACGATATCAATCCGGAAGGCATGTACGCGACCGGCGTGGCCATGCTTTTCGACCGCTCCAGGCGGGTAATGCAACTCTTCGACTTCGGCCATTCGCTGGTGTGGCTCCGCCGCAAGAACAAGATCTACAATCTATGCGACAGCGTAGAATTCGACGCGTCGGGCGGCGTGCCCTTCTTCGGTATCGACCCGGATCTCCAGATTCGCGGGAAAAGCTTTCAGCTGCGGTCCGGCGACGCGCTCTTCGTTTGTTCGGACGGTATCAACGAAGCGAAGAATCGCGAAAAAGAGGAGTTCGGCGTCGACGCTATTATGGAAACCCTGCTGGCGATCGGCGACGCGCGCGAACCGGAGGCGATTCTCGGCGAAGTCGATCGCGTGTGGCGCGAATTTCGCGGCGGCTATCGCCAACTCGACGACGTTTCGATGCTCGCCGCGACCATCGGCTGATTCAGATTTTCAGGAAGCGTAAGAGATCCTGGGCGTAGCGGGCCCCGACCGGTAGAGTCGTTGCGGGGTCGTTGCGCAGGTTCAGGGCATAACGTCCGCTGGCGACCGAGCGTAGCTTTGTAATCTGCGATATATTCACTATGTATTGCTTGTGGATACGTCGAAACATTTGCGCCGGCAGACCCCGGCCCAGTTCCGCCAGATAGCGCTTCGATTGATATTGCGCGCCGCCGGTTTCGACGAGGGTCCCTTTATCGCGGGACTGTAGATACATGATATCCTGAAAAGGAATCAGGTCGAATTCGCCGGAACGGTATAGCAGAAGACCGTATTCCTGGTTTTGAGAGGCGCGTTCCCGTCTACGGCTTGCCCGTTGTAGCGCTCGATCCACCGTGCGGGCGAAACGTTTCGGACCGAAGGGCGTTAAGAGATAATCCAGCGCGCGAATCTCAAATGCCTCGGGCGCGAAATCGGAATCCTGAGATGTTAAAACGATCGGCGGTCGATTGGGAATCGACTTGAGTAAAGGGAAAACCGCCTGCGATCCGAATTTCACACTGACGAATGCGATTTCCGGTTGTGTGAGCTCGGTCAAACTCGACTGCAATTCGCACGGCGAAGCCGCCACGGCGCGCAGGCGCAGGGACGGATGCTTTTGGACCAAATCAATAGTGCGCTCGCGAGTTACGACGTTTTCGTCGGCGACCAGCACTTCGAAAGGCTTCTGTAGATTCTCCATTTGGATTACCCTGATAGTTTTTTTCTCTACTGTACAGGGATACTACTAACTTTTTTTTAACATACTCCAGCTGCGCTGCGAATTCGCAAGCATTTTTAACAGTTTATGATTTATCGCACACGCGCCTGTCGCGACTTTCGCGCGCACCTTCGCCTCCATTTTCGGGAGCCTCGTTGCGAAATCTGTTTGTAATACTAATCGCCTGTCGCGAACGCGATGAGCGAGCGCTGAACGCGACGCGGATCGACTGAATGAAAAGCTGCGCATCAAAGAACGTCGTTCCTTGACAATTTTGGGCATTCGCCCTTGTGCCTGACTCCGAACCGCGGACTGCGTTTTCGCATCGCGGCGAAAAATTTTTTACAGGAGTCAGACGAATGGGACCACTCAGGGATCATTACGATTTAATTACAAGCTATTATCGACGTCTGGCCGCCGCAGTCTGTCTGGCGCTTTTCGCAGCCGGCTGTTCAGCAGGCGGGCAGGGCGGAGACGTCGATCTATCAACTGCGATACCGCTACTTGCGGTGCCTGCGCCGACGCCTTCGCAGTTTAAGCCGGGCGAAGGCCCGGGCAGCCCGGCGATCGGGCAGCCGGACAATACGCCGCTGGCGAATTTGTTTTCGCTGCCGCCGGGGCAATTCGCGCCGATGGCGAGTATGGCGGGGACCATTGATCCCGTGGGCACGAGCCTGCCTCAGGATTTCGACGGTGACGGGATACTGAACGACAACGAAACGACTTCGAATTTCTGGGTCGCGGACTATCCGGTCATCGAGGCGAACATTGCCACCCCGGTGACTCTGAAGATTGAGATTCTGCAGAGTACGACGCAGTCGAACGACGAAATCGTTAGCGAAATCACTTCTGATGACTACGAGAATAACCGTACGGAAGGGACCGAGAAGGCGCATCGAAACGAAGTGAATTTGCGAACGGTTCAGTATCGGGACGAGTACTTCAACGACAACAGTACGGCTATTTCGATCGGATACGGCAACTCCGGTAGCCGCAGTCGGTCGTACTCCGGTCAATACGGAGAGACGGCCAACGACGGTAGCGGAGAGGCATGGCAGGGCGCAACCGCCAGTGGTAGCAGTAAATCGTTGAGTCTTTCCCTGAGCTGGGAGCAGACTCGCATCGAATCCGGAAAGGTTACCAAATGGGCGGACCGTCCATTTCGTAATAATTTGGATCGGGACGCCTGGTCGCTTAAGTCCAACAACGCGGCGACGAAGGCTCGCAAATTTCGCCAGGAAAAACAGAGCAAAGTCGACGAAACTTCCGTCGTAGAGTCGAACGCGGGTTTCGTCCGCGCCGCGCTCTACATCAAAAACCTTTCGACGAATATGCCGGTTCGCCTGAGCAATATCCTCGCTTCTCTCATGTTCGAGAACGCCGAGGGTGAGCTGATTCCGGTGCAGAGTTTCTTTTTGCGCAATGACGACTACTCTCCGTTCGAAGTAGACGTGTATGGCGGCACCGAGTTTGGGCCGTACGTAATCGCCCTGGAAGGCCTGAATACAGTCGAAGTCGAAAACGCGATCGCGCGGGGTTATACGCCCAAGATTTTTATCGCCGACTACGATATGGCGCACGTTCCGGACTCGAATTATCGTTCTTCGCTGCTCAATTACAGCGGCGACAATGTTAAGATCATCGAAGAGAACGCTAAAGGCCGCACGGCCCGGGTTAAACTGTTCGCGCCCGGCGTGCGCGAAATGTACCGCGTATCCGCCTTCTCCACGGACGGAACCAATCCGGACAAGTGTTCGGGCGATCAGGGAACGCAGGCGGCTCCCGGTATCAGCCTGCTCGAAGCGCTGGAACGCATTCAATGTTCCGGAGTAGGAATGGAGTTCGGCGATTACGTAATCGACCTCGGCGACGCTCTGCCGGAGCTGGACGAATACAAACTGCATCTCACCACGATCAAAAGGATCGGCGCGCACGAGTCGAATTTTCCCTGTACCGACGAAACGCATACCGGCAGCGACGGCGTTCAGCGGACCGCCTGCGTTCAGAAACCGCTCGATGAGTGGACCCAGGAAGAAATCGAAAACAACGGCGTGTGGGTCGTATTCTCGGATGCGCGCTACTATAATCACACGGAGTATGTTCTGGATAGCGGAGCGAAACGTTACTTCAATACTCCTGCCCCGGGTGAGGTTGCGATTCCGATGATTCAGGGTATCAACTCCAGAGTCTGGGCCGGCGATCACTTCGAGATCTTTTATCTGACCTATGGCGATTTCGTCAGAAGAGTCTACGGAGCCGATCCTTTCGAACGGCCGTCCGAACCAATCGTGCTGGATACGATCTGGAATTCGCAGGACCTCGGAACCGACGGTTTTGATCCCGACGTAAACTCGCAGTTTCTCGGCCAGGCCGGTTTCGGCGAAAAAATCGAGCTGCGCATTAAGCTCACCGAAACCGCGTACCTGGATCCGAATTTTGGAACCGGGACGGCCACCGGTAGCGCTCAAGTGTACGATGCGTTTACATATAATCCCAGAGCTATCACTTCGCGCTTTAATTTAAGCGAAGTCGCGGATTTTGAGATCAGCATGGGCTTTGGTGGAGAACGCAGCGATTGGTTTCACGTGATGCGCGATCTGGCTCCGGGAGTTCCGGAAAAGCCATCTTCGTGCGGTACCTCCCTGGACTTCGTAAATCAAGAGTTCTACCTGTGTATCGCCTTGCCCACGGCTCATCCCTATGTCGATCCCGACTCCAGTCTGATCAACGTATATCTGAGACCCTCACTGAACGCGGGCTACCGCGAAAGCGTATGGCCTTTGCCGTTCGATGAAGTTCGTCGCTTTCGTTCCTTGACCCGCAACGCGTACGACGCGGGCGAAACGACGATTGAGCTGGAAACGGCGATAGGCCAGGTAATCCCCGGAGACGATCTGTACTTCGTCGGAGATACGGTCGCGTACGACGTGGCCACCGTAAGCGAATCCAGCGGTGTCTACACCGTGACGCTGAATAACGCTCTGACACAGGACGTGGAACGCTCTCAGGTGGCGTACGTACTGGCGAATGTCAGCGCGCCCAACGTGGAGCTGTCTGTTGAAAACGGATTTCTGACAGACTGGAACCTTGACGCGCCTGCGTTTCCGGACGTCGCAAACTGGCGGACTCCCGAAAAGGCGCCGTTGCTTGCCAGCGACAGCCAGAGCTGTTCGCCGCTCAATTTTAACCCGGTTAAGTGCCTCGGATTCTCGGTGGACTACGTAGCGGGCAACTGGCTCGGCAACAACAACGTCGGCGTACCGAACTGGAACGCCTGGGCGGATGCCGGCGATTTCGTCAGCTATCTGGCCGATGGGTTGCCGACGATTGTTGCCACTTCCGGTAAGTCGATGCGATTTCTGGCGCGTGGCGAAGATGTGCCCGTGAGTCTATCGAATTCGGGAGATCAGCAGGGGGTACGAACCGTAACCTTCGGGAATTCGGCATTCTCGGTGTGGCGAGATTCTACGTCCGGGCACCTTGTCGGCCGTGTCGTTGACGTGTCCACAGGACAACCGGTCGGAAGCGAAATTGCGATCAGTACCGTATCCGGACCGTTCGCGGACTATGCGTATTCAGTCGATGTGTCGGACAGCCTGCCCCGGGCGGTTGTGGTCTGGGGGGCCACTAATTCGATTCCGACTATTGTAAGAGCGCGAGTGATTGATCTCGCGACCGGATCGACGGTTGGGTCCGAGTTCGACATTCACGACGCCACCTTTGATGCGAACGGAAGTGCTACAGTTTCAGTGTCCGGATCGAAAGCGGTTTTCGCCTGGATTGCCGGCTTAAGTACGTCTCCGCAGAAAGAAGTTTTCGCCCGTGTCTACGACGTGGGAACAGGCACGTTCGACTCGGCTCAATTCCAGGTCAGTCAATACGTGGATATTTACAAGCAAAGTGCGCAGAGTCCTGCTGTCGGTATATCCGGGAATCGGGCGTTGGTTGCATGGACGCTGCCCTTTACGGGAGAAGATCGAGCTCAGATTCGAACCCGCTTCTTCGACATTCCGACGGCAAGTTTGCTGGGTTCGGCGGAACTGCAGCTAACACCCGATGACTATTCACACGGATTCGCGAAGATCGCGGTCAGCGGAGATTACGGAATTGTCGCGTGGAGGCACTGGGACGGCAATGGGACGACTCTAACTCGGTCTTTCCGTTTCTCAACTGCGTCGCCAGTGACGACTTCGAACGTTATCGTGACTCTGCCAGAGCTGGATTCTTTAGCTGCTTCTGGTTCGCGAGTTATCCTTGCAGGGAAACAACATAGCCCCACTCAGGAGATCGTTTCCGTTGTTCAAGAACTGACGACGGGTTTGGTCGTGGGTTCACCGCAGGTAAGCCTTTCGGCGATTACCGGCACGACACCGTGGCCATTTGCTTCCGTCGCAGCCTACGGCTCAAAGGCATTGGTCGTCTGGCATTCAAGCCACTCCGGCGACGCAAATGTTTACGGCAGCGTTATAGATCTCACTACTGCAACGCGCTTGAACCCTCCCGCGTTCCCGATCAATACAGTCGACCTTAGTACTCAGGCTCTCCCGTCGATTCACTTCGCGGGACAGCAGGGCTTCGTCGCCTGGCAGTCGAACGATAACGGCTCTGACTACGATATTCGCGGACGCAATATCGACATCGAACAACTGTTCCCCGTGCCATTCGGACTGAACAACTTCTTCAGCGCGCCTTTGATCCGGCGACTGTATGAAGTGCGGGCCAATATCCAGACTACTCCGTAGTCAATTCTCTGAATTTCGCTTGCGGTCCGCGCGTGTATTGCGCGGGCGCGCAAGCGCTCTTTTCGAACACTTAAGTTTATATAACGCAATTATACATTTCTCAGGAACGAAACCGTGAACACCATCATTCATAAACTCACGACCGTCACCACCACCTGCGCCTTCACTGTGCTACTGGGCGCTTTCGCCTTCGCAGCACCCGCGTGCGGAGGTGCAGGCGGCGACGCTTCGTTCCTTGCAGCCCTCGGCCTCGGCGGCGGGCTTCCTGAAGACGCGGGCTTTCCCGCTTCGGGAGCGACCACCGACCCGGCGAACGCGCCGACTCCGGAAGGCAGCGACTTATTTTCAATATCTACGAACTACAGCGAAGCCGTGGACGATCCCGAAACAAAAGCGGATCCGCTGGCGGCTGCGGGTTTTGTCGCGCCGCCGCAGCCCAATCACTACGGTTCGCTCGGCTTTTCATATCCGATGGACGTACCGGCCGGGCGCGCGGGCATGCAGCCGAACGTTGCGCTGTCATACTCGGCGTCTTCCGGCGACGGCTGGCTGGGCATCGGCTGGAATTTCGGTCTCGGCGCGATTTCGCGCAGCACCGAGTACGGCCCGCCGACCTACGATCATCGCGATATCTTCACTTATAACGGCAAACGTCTGATCAAAGTCTCCGGCCCGGCGAACAGCGCGGACGGCGTCTATCGTCTGGAAATCTTAAGCGGCGCGATGCTGCGTTTTACCCTGAGCGACAGCACGAGCGGCGGCGTGTGGCGCGTTCGCGACAGCAGCGGAACCGAAACCGTCTATGGCGCGGATGGCGATAGCCGCATTAGCCGTCCCGAAGACGCGACGCAGACCTATAGCTGGTACTACAGCCGCAGCACCGATCGCAACGGCAATGATATGCAGGCAGTGTACGACACTTCGCACTACGCGGAGGATCGCGTTCTCTATTTAGAAGAGATTCGCTACACCGGTAACGCCGCGGCCGGTCACACTCCGCGACAATACGTTCGATTTCACAAACGTGCGCGCGGCGAAAATTACGGCGAATACGTATCGAAGGCGCCCGGCTTTCTCATGCGTATGGATCAGCTGCTGGATCGGGTGACAGTCGGCTGGACCGGCGGCGAACTCTGGCATTACCAGCTGGTCTACGAAACCTCGCCGGAGTCCGGCCGGCCACTTCTGAGCACCGTCGCGTCGAATCGTACGACGTCGCAGCCCCGCTTCTATTATCACAACGATGATGAGGGGCGACAGCTGGTCTGGCAGTCGGTCGTGAACAACAGCGCGTCGGATCCGGAAACGAATCCTGAGGTTACCCGCTATTTCGAAGGCGACTTCAACGGCGACGGATTGTCGGACATGGTCTTCTTTAATCCCGAGACCGGGAACTGGAAGGCCGCCGAAGGCAAGCGCGGCGGGGGCTTTACTTACAAAATATACGGCAACCGCTTTCGCGGCTACGACTCCGACGAACGCATTCATTTCTTCGGTTCGAATCTCAGCGGCGATTTCAACGGCGACGGCCGTGCGGACATCGCCATGTATTTGCCCGAGACCCGTGAGTTCTGGGTCGCCGAGCACAACGGCCGGGTCTTTCAGTTTCGCAACTACGGGCGGCTCTTCGCGCTTGAGATCGACCCGACCCAGGCGATTTTATTTCCCGGTGATTACGACGGCAACGGTCTCTCCGACGCGCTGTTCTTTAACGAACCGACCGGCGACTGGCTGCTCGCGCTGAATAAAGGCGGGCGCTTTGAGTATCGAATCATCGCGAAGCAGTTCCAGAATCTCTTTCGCGCGGATTACTCCCCGGATGCCACGCTCAACAGCAGAAGCACCGGCGACTCCCGGGCCGCGGCGCGCGGATTGGTGCGTTTTACGAACGGCGACTACAACGGCGACGGCCGCAGCGATGTCGCCTTTTACGATCAACGCGACGGCCACTGGTGGGTCGGCGAAAACCATCCCGATTCGCAGACCGTCTTTCGCCTGCACTGGAAGATCTACAAAAAGTTTACGGCACCCGAGCAGGCTTTGTTCGCGCACGAGCAGTTTTCCGGAGATTTTAACGGCGACGGATTTTCGGACTTCCTAGTATTCGATCGCGAAGAGGGCCGCTGGATCCTCGGGGCAGTCGGCGACGAGACCATTCAGTTTCGTGTCTGGTCCGAAGCCCCGCAATTCAAAGCCATCACCCGCTGGCTGCAGGGCGATTTCAACGGCGACGGCCGCACGGACATCGGCTTCTATTCCGCGACCGACAACAAGTTCTGGATTGGCGAATCGCGCGCGAACGGATTTCGCTACCGGATCTACAGCGACATGAGCTTCGGGCCCGATCCCGCGCGCGTGCTGGCGACTCCGCTTCCAGAAGAAGAAGTCGAACTCAAAAACGCCACGCGTGCTTTCGCGACCGCCGCCGACTCGAAAACGCTGCTACTGGACTACCAGTACGACGGCAACGCGCGACCGGAGCGCGGCGAACAGGTCTTCGCGGGCTGTTTTAGCGTCGCGGACTGCTCCGCGAATCCGGAGCTCTTAATCTATAATCGTGCGGATCGGCGGCTGCATTTCAAACAGGGGGCGGCGTATACGCCCGATGTCCTGACCGACCTTGACCTGAACGGCAGCGACACGCGGCTGCTGAACGGCGGCCGGCCGGCGGGCTACGCCGCGAGCGGACGCGACGGTGTTTTGTATTACGAAAAAGGCAGTTCCGGCGGCAGCGTCGCGCATCGCTTTCGCCTGCTTGCGCATAACGGCACGGCCTTCGCCGATACGAATTTCGCGGAGTTCGCTTCGGCCGACATCGCGAACTTCGACGCGGCCGAGAGTCTCTATCTGAGCGATCACTTCGCGAACGCGAGCGCGCAAAGCCTGCTGGTCCTCGACGATCAGCGCAGCGTTGCGCGCTTTTTGCATATTCAAGGTACGACAAAAACGCCGCTGGCAATCGGCGGCGCGCTGAGTGCAGCCGACTTCAAGAACGTCTTTCAGAACGGGGCGTATACCAATCGTCTGAAGCGCAACGCCTTCAGCGTATTCAGCGCGGATTTTAACGGAGACGGTATCGCGCAGCCGCTGCTCGTGGATCGCCAGACCGGAACGCATCGCTATTATCTCGGCACGGTCGATACGATTGCCGGCACCATTCTCTGGACGGCGCTCAGCGGAAACCCGAAGCTGGAGTTGCAGTCTGCGGATTTTCAAATCGGCGAAAACGCGGCGGGGCTGCCATTTTTTACGCGTCCGGAAAACGGCAACACCCGTTCGCTGGTTTATGCGTCGCGCAGCAAATCCGGCGCGCTGCGTTTCTATCGCCTGCAGATTGCTGGATCGACGATTTCGCAGACGACCCACGTCGCGCCGACGCAGTACCCAGGCTACGCCGGCGAAAGCGATCACAACGGCAATCCCATTGTGCGCGGCGCGTCCGGCGTCGTTATATTCGATCTGAATCAGAATCGCGTGCTGGCACTCACGAGTACACATGTTGCGCGCAGCATTACTCGACCGGATCTGTTAACGAAAGTCTATCCCTTTCGCTGGATCCAGGGCGATTACAACGGCGACGGACTGACCGACGTCGGTTTCTTTCATCTGAAAGAACCGACCTGGTACTTCGCGATGAGCGACGGCCAGCTGCCGGATATCATCGAACGGGTTGCGAACGGCATCGGCGGCAACTATCGCTTCGAGTATGCGCACTCCACGGAATTCGATAACACCGGTGATGACGATATTCCCGATCTGCCTACCCGCAGCCTGGTTGTCAGCAAAATCACGGCGGACGACGGCTTTAACAATCGCATCGTCACCAGCTACGAGTACGCAGGCGGCAACTTACACTCGCAGTTTGTCAACGGCCGCAAAGAGATCGACCACTTCGGTTTCGAAAAATTTACGATTCGCAACGCGCTCGGCGGTCGCACCATCAGCCGGCACTATAACCGGGAGTATTCGAACTACCTGGAAAACCGGGCGCTGGGCGGCGCCGTGCGCGAAGTGCGGGTGCTGGGCACGGACAATATCCTGCACAGCGTCACGACCAACGAATACCGCATTCATCGCATCCAGGAGTCAACGGCGGTCGCGAGCTATTACGCGGAGCTATCCGGAAGCGATCACCGCGTCCGCGGGACGCTCGTTACGACCAGTACCTCGCAGATGAATTTCGCGAGCGGTCAGTACGTGCTCGCTTCGCAGACCAGCGCGACGACCGACCACTACAGCGACGCCGCGAATTCCGCGACGACCCGCACCAGCAGCGTAAATTTCGAAACCAGCGCCGTCACGAACCAGCGCCGGCCGACGACATCGCGTAGTCTCGTCGGCACGCCGCATGAAATCACGACTGCTTACGTTTACGACCTGCGGGGCAACGCGACGCGCACTACCAGTACGGCGACGGGCAGCGGGTTGCCCGCGGTCGCGGCAAAGATTCAGGAATACGACTACGACAGCTACGGCAACGTTATCGAAAGCCGCGACGTGAGCTCGACGCCCGCGCGCATCGCCCGCACCGCGTACGATACGCAGCTGCACCAGTTCGTACGCGAAGAGCGCGCCGTGGGACCGACGCTGGATATCGTTACCACACATGCGATCAACTACGGCGCCGCTTTCGGCGCGCCCGACAGCACGACCGACCCGAACAACAACCAGAGCTTCTACGATTACGACAGCCACGGACGACTCGTCGCGCTTCGAGCGGACACGCCGAACGGCACGCAGACCCTCGCGGCCTACAGCTACGATACGAGCTTTCCGTTTTCGGCGAAGACCACGCTCTACTCCGGCAACAGCGATCCGGATTTCGTGAGCCGCACCTACGTCGACGGTCTCGGCCGCGGCGTGCACAGCGTGAAGAGCGCCTCCAGCGGTCAGTACGTGCGCAGCGGTCGTACGCTGTACGACGGTGCCGGTCGCCCTGTGCAGCGCGGTCAGACTCAGTGGGCCGGCGCAGGCGAAATCGATACTTTCATTCCCCATACGATTCTGCGCAACCCCACCCGTTTCGAGTACGACGGCGTCGGCCGGGTGATTCGCACGACGCTGCCCCAGGCGCAGGGCGAAAGCAGCCCGACGACGATCCGGGTGGTTTATAGCGATCCCTACCAGGTCGTGCAGCATCACAGTGGCGGCCAATCGAAGCGCACGGTATCGAACGGCCGCGGCGAAACGCTCTTCGTCGAAGACTTCGGCACCGGCGATGGTGGGCAGAGCGTTTCGGCCCGGGTCGGTTTTTGTTATAGTATCGCCGGTCAGATGATCAAGAAGTCCGACTTAAACGGGGGACAGACGATGAGCTGCAGCGGCGCCGGTGGAAGCACTGCGCCGACGAAAGACCTGAGCGGGCAAAACCACGCTTACTGGATCTACGACGCCTTCGGTCAGATGCGCGCGAAGAGCGATCCGGACTTCGGCGTTTCGAGCTATGTCGTGAACGCTTTCGGCGACGTCACTTCGATGACCGACGCCGCCACGCGCACGACTTCGGTCACCTACGATCGCCTCGGACGTCCGGATACGAAGCTGCTGCCCAATGGCGAAGGCCTGGTCGCCTACACGTACGACAGCTACGGCGGGAGCCAGAACGCTGTGGGCCGACTCGCGCGCTTAGAAGACGCGACCCAGACCAAGAATTTCAGTTACGACGAACTGGGTCGCACGAGCCGCGAAATACGCGAAATCAAGAATCCGGGCGTGGTCGCGCTCGACGTGCCGTATACCACCGAGTATCGCTATGATCTGCTCGGCCGGGTCAAGGCCATCGACTATCCGGAACATCCGCTCGCGAATCAGAAGATTCGCGTATGCTACGATTATGGCAGCGCGGGCTATATCACCGGCGTTTCTGCGAACACGGACGCGGCCGGCTGGCCGATGTTCGGCGGCGGCTGTGATAGCAACCGCAAAGACATCGTTTCGAATATAACGTACAACGAATTCGGCCAGACCGCCGGCTTCGCGCTCGGCAACGGCGTAAGCACGACTTATACTCACGACGTTCGCGGTCGCATCATCCGCATTCGCAGCGAAGGCCAGGTCAGCGGCGCGACGAAAACGCTGCAGGACGCGGTCTACAATTTCAATCCGAACAACAGCATCGCGAGCGTTGCGAATACGGCGACCGCTTATACCACGTCGTACAATTATACCTATGACGGCCTGAATCGCCTGACGAACGCGAACGGGATGTATGTCGAAATCGACGACGGCTCCGGCACCGCGAATACCACCCCGCAGGAATACAAGCTGGCCTACGGCTACGCCGCGAACGGTAACCTGATTCGCAAAGACACCATCAATCCCGCGACCGACGTGCTCGACGACCGCTGGACTTACAATTATACGAACCACGCCGTCACGAGCATCGACAGCACGGCAACCGGCGCCGGCCGCCACGATCTAACGTACGACGCGGTCGGCAACGTGACGTATCAGAGGGACAACGTCACCGGCTTCGAAAAAGAGATCACCTTCGATTCGTACAATCGCATTCACACGGTCCGCGACGTCGGCCGCAATCTGATTGTCGGTACCTATCGCTACGACGACGGCGGCTTTCGGGTCCAGAAAACCGCGAACCTGCTGAAAGGCGGACAATACAAAGACGTCAACATCCTATATCCGTCCATGTTCTTCGGACTCGAACACGTCCCCGAAGACAGTACGACGTCGGCCATTAACAATATTTATCTGAACGGCGTCCGCGTCGCGGCGATGGCTGAGAACGGCGGGCTCGCGTATTATCTCACGGACCAGGTGGACTCCGTTTCGCACGTCTTAGACGACGCTGCGGAAACCTTAACGAGGATTCAATACAAACCGTACGGCGAAACCTTCGTGCATAAGGGCGACCAGGATTTTGCTCCGAAGTACAACAGCCAGGAACTGGATCCGGAGAGCAAGCTGTACTATTACAATGCGCGGTATTACGATCCGCAGGTGGCGCGGTTTACGAGTGCGGATAGTATCGTACCTGGCGGCATGAATACGCAAGCCTGGAACCGGTATAGCTACGTTTTTGGGAATCCGGTGCGGTATAAGGATCCAACGGGGCACGCTCCTTGTGCTGGAGGAATTCAAGCCAGTTGCGGGGGTGGAACTGTATCGCCTTTCATTCGCGGGCCCAAACCGGGAGAGAAGAATTTTATCGGGCCGACGCGGCCGGGGCGAGGCAAGACCGCGAACGCCGAAACGACCCGAAGCGTAAACAAGCCGGCTCCGAGTACACGACGAAAAGGAACGCGGGTCAGTAACAAACCCGACGGGCCGATCCCGCACGAGGCTGTAATGGCGGGTGCCGTCGATCGCATGCATACTCACGCGCATGGGCTCAGAGACTCTTTGATGGTGGGACTGGCTCTGTCGAACCCGATCACCGGTCTACCGGCTGCGGGATACATGGCCTATCAGAACACCATGCTGATCTCGTCTTTGGTGCAGGATCCAATGTCCTTAATCCGGCCATATGAGGGGCTGGCGAGCGATGATCCATATGCTTTTGGACGGTCGGCCGGCGCTTTGGGTGTGGATCTGACGATTGGGTTGATTACCAGGCGTATTGGTGGACGACCAGGAGCAGGAGGCGGAGGACGTAATGGTGGTGTCGGTAGCGGGGCGCTGGGACGAATAACCGAGAGCCATGTTCGTAAGGCTCTCTCTGGTGATCAAATGCGATCAGCACAACGCAGAGTTTCCTTGCCGCGGATTCAGAGATACGTAGAACGTCTGCATCACGGAGAAAGACCTCCAAACATTAAAGTCGACGATGGAATCATTGTGGATGGCCACCACCGGTATCTGGCAGGAAAGGTTTATGGACAGACTCCGGGTATTGACCCGGGGGCTGTCTCGCGCAGCAAGAGATCTGAGGCTCGTCCGCTTTCAGAAATCGAGATAGATCCGACGGATTTTTGAGCGGAGGAGTATGGAATCAATTGGAATTGAAGACAGGGCTGGAATACGCGCAACGCTGGCATCTCTAAATTCTTTATCTTTGAGATGACATTGCAGGAAAGCGTTTCAGATGAAGCGCATCGAATGTGGAGAGGTTCGTGAACCTCGTAATGCTTTAGCTGAAACGATGGTCTCGTTTAGAGTGAGGCTCCATATATACGTTCCCGATATTTTGCGCTGTCCATGTCTGAACACTCGTTGGGGTGAACCTGGAGCAGATTTCTCCAATCCTCGACCGACTGGTCATCGATTAGAACCTGCGGCTTAGGCAAAAACGATTCAAAAAGGTCTTCGATTCCAAACTCCTTGGCTGATTCTCTGGCATATTCTGCGCCACCTGAACTCCAACAGTAAAGTATAGTTCCTTCGGATTTTAGTTTTTTGAGGTGCTCAATGGTGCCGGGAATTGGCATTCTCTTTCGAGAAAAGGTCCGCACAAAAGTATCATCGACATCCACGAAGATGATCAGATTCCTTACATTACTCATATTGTTATAGACTAAATTATCCGTGCGGCTGTCAGCCAGTTTTCTTTGCAAACTAGAAAGGCGAGACAAGCGACTTGAATCTGCGAATCTTTCCGATAGAAAACGAAAAATACTATTCTCAATCTCACTGGATTGCCTCCCGCCAATGATATGAGACAAATCTTTAACGGCCCGACCCTGGTAGAACCGATTTTGATTTTAGAATGGAGCGGTTCGGGATCTGAAGCGATGGCATCAGTGAGAGTCAAGATTGGAGATGATTGCTATTTGCACTTCACTCATGCCGGCGCTGCTGGAAAAGTGGGCTATTTATAAACGCTTTGGTGATTCGAGGAGCCTCTAAGCGAGATCCCTGAGGAAATTGAAGCTTTCAAGTCCGAGGTGGCTTCTAATCATAGCGGTGCTGGCTCTTACATATGGAGAGAGCATATCGATTTAGAGTGGTCCATAAGGCCAGACAGTGTTCAAGACTACGGGATCTTACGGTTCCTGGCGGAGGGCGGCTCATAATACTATTTTTGGGCGCAGGCTTCCTCTGTGAGAGGCTACGACTTCAATATCTTCGCGGAAGCCTTTCAAGCATGAGCGCCGATCGAATCAAGTTTACGTGTTTTAAACTCCGAATTTAGCGTGGTCGATCTGGAAGAAGCTCTACATGATATTTTGGGATAACAGCAAGCTCAAAAGCAGTTTGGTCAGTAATGGATAATCCTCCAAAGAGTGGTCTGCAGGCGAGATTACAGGTTGTAAAGATTTCCAGAAACATCCCACGGTATCAGAGTGACAGTAATTTTATGTACAGAGCTGCGTGTGCTGTCAGGTTGCTATGAGAATAGAGAAGCTCATGGGGAAGGATGGATCACGAAAGGCCGCACTCGCACATCCGTGTACTTCGCGGCCCTGCGACTTCCTGTCGCGGGGAGGAGCTGTCTCATTGACGAGCTCCTGAGTGAATACGGTCATCACAGTCACAATGCCTCAACCGACTGGCATCCGTAATAAGGTAAAAGGGAACGGTACCGAGGGCCCGCCACTGAGAGATTGGATTGACGGCTGCAAGTTTGGAAAAAGGTTTTTATGTTCGTAGAAAATATTGGAAAACTGACCCTCGTCATTGTTGCAGTGAACGGATGTTGCGTACCCCATGCAAATTCTGGTACTGGCCAGACGATGGATCAACAATATGCGTTGGAGGGGCAAATCTTTCAGAGCAAGTGCGAAGGTTTGCCTTGTGAATTTCTGGTGAATGGTGAAAAATATACGACGATAGGCGGAAGTGCGTTCGATGGAGATTTTGGGTTTGACTTTATTGAGACAAAAATAGGTCGCGAGGTCTGGCTGGTGCGCAGGTTGATTCGGAACGGAGAAAACTATTTCAGAATTGAGGCTGTGCTTGATCGCTCCGATTCCGCCGCACCGTATCAGATGGTGAACTGTACATTGCCTGACGGGGATGGCGTTGGGTTTAAATTGCGTTCAGACGGGGTTACGGCTGATATGGCCATCGCCGATACAAGTCAGAGAAGGTTTCAATTAATGAGTTTGCCGGAATCCACCTGCTTCGAACTGGAGATGTAGTACGGAAACTACGATTAGCCGGGTCAGCCCGACCCGCTTCAATCGTATCAACACACCAGCGTCCGGGCCGACGATCGTATTCATCGCAAAACACCAATCCGCACGCGGTGCTGCGCCCGGCCCACGAGTCCTGCGGGCCGTAGCAAAGAGATCGTGCACAGTCCGGGTCGCGGCTCTGAATGAGCTACTTCATGAGCTCCCCGGAGCCTCCGTCCGGCTTTCCAGCCCAAACAGCCGCACCAGTATCGTATTCTGCAACGAACACTGTATCACCGGGCTCGCGCCGACCGCCTCGACGCTCTTGTAGCCCCGGCCTCTGAATTCTCGCGTCATCGCTTCCAGCATGCGCACGCCTTCCGAGTCGATCCAGCGTACAGTGCCGAAGTCGAGAATCAATCTGGAGCGCAGGCCGCCGTTCGTCGCCATTTGCATAAAGATCGTCTGCCGAATTCTATCGACGTTTCTGGAGTCGATAGATTCCGGAAATTCAATCCGGGAATGCTCCAGGCCCTTTGGAGAGATATAAGCAGTGGAGGTGTTCAGGCTTTGCTCGCGGGTGTCGGGCTGCTGATCCGTTCGTCTTTGCGCGTAGTCGATCAGCTCATCGACATAGTCGGCGCGCATGGGGCCTCTTAGAATCAAAGCGCCGCGCGCGCTTTCTTCTACCGGGGTCTGGAGCGCATTGCCTGCGCCGGTAATGACAACAGGTAGCGTCGCAATGTGTTTTCGTGCGGCGTCTGCGATTCGGATTGCGTCGAAGCGCGTCGGCTGATGATGAGCGATCAGTAAATCGTATTCCTTTAGCTCCTTTTTTATCTCGAAGCGACTCAGGTAGCCTTTGCGAATAATTTTTGTCTTAGCCGATCTGGCCGTCCCTCCAATCGTCAATCCTGGTGCGTTTACGATTAAGATCGAACTATCTGCCAGCGCGCCGCTCATTTCTTTCTCCAGGTCGAGAGAATTCCCGGCACCATTATGCTTCGTATTTTTATTTCGCAAGAGAAAAAATACTTAGCGATGAAATTCTACAGGAAGTCGGCGATGCGAGTGCGGCGAAGACTGCGTAAGGAGTTTATTGTCGCATGACGCGCGAATTCATGTAGCCATGCGGTCCGCCGGAATGTGCATGCGAGCTCGCCCGCTGAACCATAGACACATCGTGGCTTTGTTTGCACCCGCGCGGAGCCGGTGAAGTGAGTCGTCACCTGTTAGTGTTTACTGGCATGTCCCATCAATTCAGCCCCATAAAGGCTTCATACTGCATGGCGATGCGCTGGTTTATTGAAACGCGGTAGAATTCGGCCATGACCCAGAGCGTGGAAATCGGACAGTCGATCAGACATCTCTCGATCGATACGAGAAGGTCCGGATCGATCCGAATGCGCTGGTCGGCGTAGATCGCATCGGCCAGCTCCTGGTTCGTGCGAAAGCCTTCGGCGATCCTTCGATTTCTGAGGCGGACGGCGAGTCGCCGGCGAATTTGCTGGAGATACAGGGTTTGCATTGGAACGAAAGAATTTCTCCTGACGGTCCAGTCGCCGGCGATTCCGTGCTCTGACCCTCGCTCGGTTTGACGCAAAGAAAATCAATCTCGATATCGTTTATGGAGAAAATTTATAAATAGGTAACGGTTATTTATTCTCTCGGGCGTCAAACTACAAAAAACACCAGGCTTCACCCCGGCCGTCGCGATTCGTCCGTCAGAGCGCGTAGAAAATCCAGAATCGCGGTTCGCTCTTCGTCGCTCAGTGTTTTGCCGAGCTGGATACGGGCCATCTCGTCGATCGCTTCCTCAAGAGTCGCGACTCCGCCGTCGTGAAAGTACGGCGCAGTGAGTTCAATGTTTCGCAACGAAGGAACTTTGAATACATAACGATCGCTATCTTCGCCTGTCACCTGGAAGCGCCCGGTGTCTTTCCGGTTCCGATAAGGCTCCAGCAGACCCGATTTTTGATACATATGGCCGCCGAGCAGAGGGCCGCTGTGACAGGCCGTGCATCCGACGCTGGCAAACGCGTCGAGCCCTGCTTTTTCGCTGGCGGTCAGAGCCTGATCGTCGCCGTTTTGAAAGTCGTCGAATCGATCGCTTGTAGTCAGTGTTCGCTCGAACGCGGCGATCGCCTGGGTAATCGTTTCGTACGAAATCGGCTGCTCCGCATCGGGGAAGGCAGCCGCGAACAATTTCCCGTACTCGGGGATCGCTTGAATATTCTTAACCGCGTCCGCTTCGCTGGCCATGGCCATTTCGATTGGATTTAAGATCGGCCCGGCCGCCTGTTCCTGCAGGTCTTTCGCCCGGCCGTCCCAGAATTGCGCGAGGTGAAACCCCGCGTTCAGGACGGTCGGCGAATTGCGTTCGCCCGTTTCGCCGAAGACTCCCGCGGAAACGGCCTGATTGTCGACTCCACCGGCTTTTAGATCGTGGCAACTATTGCAGGATTGAGTTCCGTTCGCGGAGAGCGCGGTTTCATGATACAGTTTCTCGCCCAGGCTGATTAACTCTCGCGAATCGCCTTCGGATCCGGGCATCGCTTTCGGAATTGTTCCGAAGGTGAGATTCGCCTGTTTCATTTGCTCGGTCTTCGCCGGCGCGCAGAGTACAAGACTGGAGCAAAACCATACGATCGCCGCGGGGGCGAGCGTGCGGTGCAGGCCATAGAATCTTGTTGATGAATTCATAGAGTACCTCTCCCACCCGGGGCATTCCGGGTTCGCTTCCGAGAAACAGATCCGGAAGGTGCTTCGCACAAGAGATTTGTTTGCTAAAAATATGATATAAAACAGAGCGAGAGTGATGTCGGATGGAATCGCGGATCTGGTCACGTGGCATGAGGCTGCGCGTCGCGTGCGAAAGCGAAGACTGTATTCATCGCGAGCGAATTATTCGCCGGGTCTTAAGTATTACAATGCCTGGCGCGATCAGTTTGATCGCGAGCGAGACGCTCCAGGTCGCTTACGCGAAACCTTTTTTCGTAAGCTGTCTGGCTTTGAAATGCACGTTACTCGCTGGGATGGCGCCGAGAAGGTTTATCGCGCCAACACAGTCCGCGAGACTGGCGGGCCTCCCTTTTATGGGAGTGTTTTTCCTGGTCCGGATGAGTCTCTGGATCGCAATATGCGTAACGTATTCAATCAATTCGTTCAGGATTCGGAATTCTATACCCGAAAATAGCGCGCAGCTGATCGTGGCGAAGCATGCTTGATAATTCTGAAGCCCGATGCCAAAGGCGATCGAGCGCAGCCCGGCGAATGTCACCGCGGCATCGACAGCATGCCCACGACCATCGGCGTCATTTCCAGATCGAACATGCGGCTCCGCATCGGTTCCGGGGCCTGCTTTTTGCCCCATTTGATAAGGCGCAGGATTTTGTCGATGCTCAGGTCGACGCCGCGAGTTTCGCGGGAGTGCAGGGGTACGATATCGGTCGGCAAAAATTCGGCCTCGCCCAGGAGCTCGTAAATCTGCGTCGAGCCCGCTTGCGGCGTCGTCTCTTCGCGTTCGACCGCGTTCAGGACTTCGTGCGCTCTCTGAATCAGGTGGTCAGTAAACCCCGAAAATGCGCTGCTATCGCGCAAAAGCGGAACCAGGTCCTGATTGCGGGTCGTGATATATTTGACTACCAATCCGAAAGACCACAGATCCTGAATCATACCCAGCGCCGTCCAGACCATGATCATCGCGTTCCATAATTCAGGGTGCGCCGTCGAGCGATACATATCCGCGATAAACTCGTCGTTTGCGTCGAGCGCGCTGGTTAATTCATTCAGGCCGGCGAAGCTTTCTTCTGAAAAACTATCGTTTCTTAAGGCGTGGTCCAGGCCTGTCGCGAGAAAGTGCACGAAGTCGAGCGAACTGATCAGGCCCGTCGAAAACAGCGGGTCCACGAAGCCGTAGACGTTGCTCATGAGCGCCCAGCGTTTGCCGGCTGCGCTTTTCGCCGAGTACTGCAGACGCCCGGTCGAAATAAAAGGCCGCGTCGATTCGGCGTCGCGCAGATGTCGTTTCACGCTGGGGAATCGATTCACGAATTGAAAAAATTCCTCTTCCGGAGCGAGCCCCGTGTCCGGATACAAATTCGCGTCGACGGTAACGCCGACACTGCAGAGATCGTTGGAGCCGTCTCGCCGCGAATCGTTATTAAACGGAATCACCCAGAACCAGCCGCCGTGAAAGACGTGGTGCATCGTGCCTTCGTGCAGGCTGCGCGATAAACCTTCCGACGGCCCGATTTCGTCGTAGGCGGGGACATTCTTGAAATGCGTGAAGATCGTGCGCGAGTTGGTCTTGAAGCGCGTCGGCTCTTCGCGGAGATTCAGCATTTCCACGAGGCGCGAGTTTTTCCCGGTGCAATCGACGAAGAATTTTCCCGTCACTGTGTCCTGTCCGGCCAGTGTTACCGATACCTCTTCGTCGCTGAGCTGAATGTCAGTGAGCTCCGTATTGTCCAGGTAGTCCACGCCGTAGGACTGCGCGCTTTGCACCAGGAAATGATCGACGTCGGCGCGGTAGAAATGGCTTTCGCGAATGACCGGCAGTTCCGGCGGGATCAACTGGCGGCCGTGATCGGCGACCTGTTCCTGGCCGGGCTGATGATAGGCGAAGCCGAAAGATCGTTTGATTCCACAGCTTTTCGCGAAGGCGTGCCGGGAGCGGGGCGGGTTGGATAGATCCACCAGCTCCGGAATACTATAACGTTCTCCGAGCATGTACAGCCAGATCGTGCTCTGGGGCTGCATGGCTTCCCCCAGGGCGAAACGCGGATGGGCGCCTCGTTCGATCATGCAAACGGAATGTCCCTGCTTCGCCAGTACCATCGCCAGAACGCTGCCGGCCAGGCCGGAGCCGAGTACGATTACGTCTGTTTCTCGAGTCATCTGATTGCAGCCTCCGCGCCTGCGAGCTTCGCCTGTACTCCGGTGGCGGGAACCGGGTTTTCAAACGCTTCGATAACCACGGCGTGTTCGTGTTCGCCGCCCATCTGCGAACGAAAACGATGAATGAAGGTGATCTCTTGCGGGCCGCGACGCAGTTCCGTTTCGATTGTAAAATCGTCGTACAGGTACAGCGGGCGAAAAAACTGCAGATCGATTTTCGCGATCGGTCGGTTCAACAGCGTGCGAAGCTCCGGATATTCGTCGGCTTCGTCGCCCAGTTCCAGCAGCAGCTTTTCGCGTGCGGACGCCGCGAAAGCGCCTGCTTCGATGTACGACCACTGATCCGCCGCCTCGCAGTCGTGACGGTAGATCCGATGCTGGACCGTCGTGGTTTTGACTAAATCGCATTTGCCTAAACCGGCCAGCTGCGGTTTTAAGCGCCAGCTGACGATTCGCTTCGTGACTCCGTCCGGCGGAAAATAGTCGAGCACGGGCGGCCCGACGGGTTCGGGCGACGCGGCCCACTGACCGTCTTCCAGTCGGAGCGGACAGACGATCAATTCCAGCGAAGCGAAATCGTGGCGCCCGTTATTCAAAAACGCCTGTCCCCAGATCACCGTGCGTTTGTTTACCAGCTCTGTTTGCGCTGATACCTGGAACTCGTCGCCGGTAAAAAAATTGTGCGGCTCGAGATAACGAATGCGGGCGCCGAGCACCGCGACGCCGAAATGGTCCTCGGTTAAGAGTTTCGGAAAACTCTTCAGGTGCGCTTTGATCGTGCTGGCCCAGCTGCGCATACCGATCTGCAATATCGCGCGGGGTTGCATCTGGTGCGAGTCGAAGAGGCTCGTGTCGTGCAGTACCTTGAATGAACTTCGCATATCAACCTCCGGCGATCGCAGTAATGATATCCAGCTTATCGTTCGGCCCCACCCGGGTTTGCATGGAATCCGGCTGGATTTGTTCGCCGTTCAGAAAGAGTCTGTGAATCTGGCGCAGGGAACCGTCCGCTTCGAAGAGAATCTTTTTGAGATCCGGATATGTTTCCGTGAGAATCTCAAGACCCCGTTCTACGTTCTCCGCCTCGGTCTGATGATTGCGCTGGTAATTCGTAAAGCGCTGCAGTGTGCCGGTTACAGTAATATTCATCTTCTTTCGCTCCTTAAATCTGATGGAAATTTAATCGCTGTTTCTGTTCAAATAAAGTCGAAGAGGGTCTGGACGCCCGTGTTCACTTCCAGCACGTCCTGGGCGCCGGCTCCGGGAATCATTCCGAAGCAATCGCGCACATAACGCTCGATTGGATTCGAACACAGATAGGCGTTGCCGCCCATCAATTCGAAGGCCCACCGGGTCACGTTGACGATGGATTCCGTGCATTTGTATTTGGCGATCGAGGGCGTATCGTCGAATCGTCCGTTCCGTTCCGCTTCGCTTATCGCGTCTAATGACGCGTAGATGATGGCCTTCGCCGCTTCGTATTCGACGCGCATTCTGCCGAGTTTCGCCTGCACGGAGCCCAGCGCCGAGAGCGGCTGGCCGTGACGAATCGTGCGATTTAAGTGATCCACGCACAGGCTGATGGTGCGCGCCATGCGGCCCAGAGACGCGGACGCGAGCAGGGTTCGCCGCGGATTCAAGAATTTCTGAACGTGGGCCAGACCGTCGTCCGGCGAAAGAACGCGATTCGCCGGGATTCGGACGTTCTGCATGGAGATGCGCGCGAGGCCCGCCGAACGAAATCCCATGGTCTCAAGCGGCTCCAGATGCACGCCCGGATCGCCCGCTTCGATGATCACCACGCACAGCTCGTCCGTTGCCTGGTCGACGACGTATGTCATAAACGCGTCCGCCAGCAGGCCGCCGGTAACCATTACTTTCTCGCCGTTAACGATCAGCTGATCGTCTTCTTTATTAAGAGTACTTTTTAAGTCCAGGCCGTCGGCGTTTTCGGTATATGCAAACGAAGCGACGGTTTTACCGGAAACCAGGCCCCGCGCGTAGCTATCGATGAGGTATTCGTTGCCGGACGCGTGGATCATATTCGCGACGGCGGGAAACAGGCTGAGGCACAGTCCAAAAGATCCGTCGTCGCAAATCCGCCCCACGTGTTCGAGTACGCGTCCCCACTGCGCGGCGTTCAGTCCGCCGCCGCCGATTTCCGCGGGCAGGGAAGCCCGCAGCAATTCGCGGGCTGCGGGCGCGGCGAGCAGCGCGCGATCGAAGGGTTCGCATTTGCGATCGCGTTCTCTGGCGGATCGGGAAACCTCTTTCAGGAAATCGCCTGCCACGGACTCCACCCACGAGCGGAGATCTTCCGGCCGGCTTTGATTCAATTCGTGGAATTGTACATTCATTGGAACGCCTCGCTGGCGACATCAGTCGCGGCGTCGTTCTCGCCGACAAGCCGCTACGATTTGCAGAAAACAAAATGCCGCCAAACACTCCCTTAAGAGTAGAGTTTGGCGGGATCAGGACTTGCCGGGCGCTTTTCTTATGTACACGGGCGGGCGGTTCACGATCGATACTCCTGCAGCCTCTGATAAACAGGCGCGGAGGAGAATCTAATGATCGCGGAATCACAATTAAGAAAGCGGCCTCTCGTCGCGGATGACCGTCTGGCCGAACTGGAGCCGGCGGAAATCAGCCGCTACGACCGGCATATTATTCTGCCCAACGTGGGTCTGGCCGGCCAGCAGAAGCTGAAAGCCGCGCGGGTTCTGGTTATCGGCGCGGGCGGTCTGGGCTCTCCGGTCTCGCTTTATCTGGCCGCGGCGGGGGTCGGCACTCTGGGACTGGTGGATTCGGACGTGGTGGACGAATCCAATTTGCAGCGACAGGTGTTGTACGGCGTTTCGGACGTCGGCTCTTCGAAAGTGGACAAAGCGGAAGCCCGTCTGAAACAGCTGAACCCGCACACGGAAATTATTAAGATGAAACAGCGCCTGAGTTCCGCGAATGCTCTGGAAATCATAAAGGATTTCGACCTGGTCGTCGACGGCACGGATAATTTCCCCACTCGTTACCTCGTGAACGACGCCTGCGTACTGCTGGGCAAAGCCTTTTGTTACGGAAGCATCTATCAATTCGAAGGCCAGGCGGCGGTCTTTAATCACGAAGGTGGCCCCTGCTATCGCTGTCTCTATCCGGAACCGCCGCCGCCGCATCTCGCTCCGTCGTGCTCCGAAGGCGGGGTCTTTGGCGTATTGCCTTCCATCATCGGCTCGATCCAGGCGACCGAAGCCATCAAGCTGATCCTCGGTCTGCCGCGAGAAGATATTCTGAGCGGTCGTTATCTGTTGTTCGACGCGCTGTCGATGAGCTTTCGCGAGCTGAAGATCAAACGCGACGCGCACTGCGCGGTATGCGGAGACGCGCCGGTGGTGACGGATTTGCAGGACTACCAGCAGTTTTGCGGCCTGCCGCCTGAGAATGCAAAGCGGGCCTATAAAGAAATCAGCGCGCCGGATCTGATCGATATGCTGGCCGGACCGAATCCGCCGACTCTGCTGGATGTTCGCGAGGACCATGAACGCGAAACGGCTCTCATTCCCCAGGCCCTGCACATTCCCATGAACGATGTCGAAACCCGTCTGCATGAGCTGGAAGCTTCCGGGTCGGTCGTCGTGCATTGTAAGAGCGGCGCTCGTTCCGCGAAAGTTTGCGACGCGCTTGTCGCCGCGGGATTCGCCGACGTTACGAATCTGAAAGGCGGGATCCAGGCGTTTCAGGCGCAGAGTCCTGCCGGTTAGTCGTCGCCGTCGCGAGGGAATGGCGGCGAAACTCCGTAGGGGTCTGACCGGTATCCGTTTTAAACGCCTTATTAAACCCGGCCAGCGAACGATAACCCAGATCCAGCGCCAGGCGAATGACGGGCAGCTCCGGCTCTTCACGCAGGAGCTGACGTGCGACGGCGATGCGAATTTCGTTCAGGAACACGTTGAAATTGCGATAGCCCAGGACCTGGTTGATCGTGCGGCGGATCTTATAGTCCTTTTCATGCAGGTGCGAGGCCAGCATGGAGACCGTGAGGCCCTCCGTGCGAAAGTATTCTTCTTCGCGCAGGCAGCTTTCGATTCGCTGCGCGAGCGCCAGCTCCGTTTCCGTGGGCGCGGCGCCGGGCCCTTCGCGATCGTCGGCCGTTTCCGGGCTGTGCCTGCGATATTCGGCCGGCGCGGCTGAAAGCGCCAGGGGTGCTGAGCGCAGCACGAGTACATGCACGCTCACGCAGATGGCCATCGCCAACCCGATCACCAGCCAGGCCGCGATCGTGTCCAGGCGTTCACCGCGCAGGACGGATACAATCAGAAAGGTGGCGGTAATCGCGGCGGCGCCCCAGTACACCAACAGCTGGCGAACCCGACGGGCGGTGCTGTCGAGTTCATCTTCCAGTCCACGACCGGCGACGTAGACCGCAGCGGCCGTGAGCCCCATCGAGAATAACGCGGGGACCAGAGAGCGCCACAGAACGCGCTCTTCGTCGCTGAGCGCGAGCAGTGACAATTCGCTCTGGCTCTGGGTGCCTGCCCACAAGATCGTCACGAAGATTTTGGCCGGCAATACGCTCCAGTGTAAGATTCCCGGACGAAATTCCGGTGACCGCACGGCCAGGGCATACAGCCAGAACCAGAATGTCAGACCGATCTGCGGTATGGCCAGTGCCAGACGCAGCCACAGCGGCGAGTTCCATTGCAGTGCGAGCGGCAAGGCGACCGAGCTTGCCGCGCCGAGTCCAATCATGCCGGCGTACAGCCGATCCCATGAACGCAGGCGGAGCAACACCAGGCCGCACAAGAGGCAAATATGCGAAATCGCAATCAGGCGTCCGGTGATCAGTAGCTGTCCGCCATCCACGCCGACAGAGTTCCGCGCGTTCCTGAAGGATTCAATCCGAATTTCGAAACATGCCTTGATCCGGCCCGGCACGCAATGGCGGCTGAAATTCCGGCTTGACAGAGTATACCTTACCCCCTATAGTAATGTATGAGCAGCATAACCGGCGAAAACCGCGATTTGATCAATCGGCTGAACCGCGCCCAGGGGCAAATCGAAGCGATCAAAAAAATCCTGGAAAGCCCGGACAGTACCGACTGTCTCAAGACCATGCAGCTCCTGAAGGCCGCCAACAACGCGCTCAAAAAATTCGGCGAAGCCTACGTCGAACGCCACCTGTCCGAATGCATTCACCGCGGAGTTCCCGAGCGCGAACTCGAAAGCAATCTCAAAGAAGTCATTTCCAGCGCCTTTAGTTTGTGAGCGGGGGCCGTAGTGATTCGGATTCATGTGAGCAGAACCCGCCTGGTCGCGTCCGCTCCTTTCCGGCGATTGTCGCGCTTTAATATTATATTCGCGTTAGCATATTAAGCTTTATTTAGTATTGTGTAAGCTTGCCTTCTTCGGCGCGCGAAATTTATGATTTAATAAGGGAATTTTAGCTATCTTTCGTCTCCTCTCCAGAAGAGGGGAAAGATATGCTTTACGTATTAATTGGTCGGTGCTCTGAAGCTTTGCGCCGGCCGCTCTGGCGCTGGCTTGCGTTTGGAGTTTTATTCGCCTGCGGCATCAGCGGGCTGTCGGCCACCAATGGAATCCTGCTTACGTCCTACGGCGCGCGCTCCGCGGGCATGGGCGGTTCCACTCTGGCTCTGGGCGGACGCCCGATGGAAATTCACGCCAATCCTTCTTCGCTTTCGCGCCTGAAAGACACCATGCTCGAAGGCGGATTCCAGGCGCTCACACCCTCGTTGACCTATCGCGATCGCTTTTTCAGTTCCGATCCGGGTCTCGCCTACAGCAACAAGGTCAACTCCACTCCGGCGGTTTTTCCGATCCCGAATATCGCCTTCGCCACGCCCATCGGCGACCGCTTCGCCTGGGGCATCGCGCTCTACGGCCTGGGCGGAGCCGGCGCGGAGTTTAAGGGCATTCGCCGGCCGCTGAACGATCCCGGCTCGCCGCCGATCACCCTTTCGCAAAAATTGGGCGGCGACGTTCCGCTGCTGGGTCAATATAAGACCATTACTGAAAACACCTATTCGCGTCTGCTCACGGCGCGCCTGACTTCCGGGCTCAGTGTACGCCTGGGCGATTTCCACATCGGCGTGGCCGGGGACGTGGACGCGAGTGAGCTGGAGTACCGGCTGACCTTTCTCGATCCGACCGGCGCCCTGGAATTGCCCGGCGCGGGCCTGCGCTATAAGAGCGATACCGCCATTTCATTTTCGGGTAAAGCGGGATTGACCTGGGAGATTACCGAAGCCGTGGCCGCGGCCTATTCTTACCAGGCGCGTTCGCGCAGCAATTACGACGGAACGTTTTCGGTAAACGCCGGCGATCCGAGCTTTCTGTGGCCTTCGCGAGTATCGGCCTATCTGGAGACGCCGGAAATTCACTCGGTCGGATTCGCCTTTGATATCGGCGATCTGGCCATCAGCCTGGAATTTAATTATCTCAAGTGGGCCAGCGCGTATCGCACGGTCGATTTTCGCCTGGAGCGGCCGCTGATCGATACGCCGTTCGGCAATCGACTGCCCGAGCTGGTCTTTAATCAGTACTGGAACGATCAGCGCGTCTATGCGATCGGCTTCGAGTACACCTCCGGAGACTTCGCCTATCGCGCGGGTTATAATTACGGCCGCTCGCCCATGCGCGAAAACTCGGTGCTGCCGCTTTTTCCGGCCATCGCCGAACACCACGCGTCCGTCGGCCTGGGGATCACATTCGGAGACGCGGTGCTCGACCTCGCCCTGGAATACGCCTTCCCGGCGACCTATCGCAGCAATGATACGAATGACTGGGAGCTGCTGCACGCGGTGTACGGATTGAACGACATACGGGTCGGCAATTTCGAAAGCGAAGTGACCATGCGGCAAATCACTCCGCATATCAGTTTCACTTATAAATTCTAACGAGGGCCGCGGGCTTATGAACGCTCAATTTTCGATCAACACCGCGAAGGCTCCGCGAGCGACAGGGATGACCGCTCGCAAGCAGGATTCCAATCGCCGCCCGGAGCCGCCGCAGTCGTCGTCTGCCGGGCCGAACGCTATGACTCCCGGCGGATTGATTCGAGACTTGATCTGGCGACTCGACCTGGTCGTTTATACTTTGCCAGTATCACTCGCCGTGGCGATGTACGTCGCCCTGGCCGGATCCGGCGCGGACGAGATTCGCGGCTTTTTATACGCGAGCATGCCCATCGCGATCGTCGTCACAATGGCTTTCGGCCAGGCCTTTCGTTATTTTTTCGTCGCCCGTCATTTGCGGAACCTGCTGTCCGGCCAGGCGCTTGCGGAAGTCGATGACCTGGTTCACTACAAACGATTGCTGCTGCGCGCACCGTTAATGGAAGCGCTCAATATCGGCATACGCTGGTGGGTGGGAATCATTCTGCACGTCGTGATCCTCGGCCTGCTCTACGAATTTCGGCTGCGTGCGGTTTTGACCTGGGGGCTCGCTCTGATCTGCTGCATTCCCATGTCGATGTGTTTGTTTTATTTTCATGCGGAAAAGTATTTCGCGCGCTTCTTGAATCGCGATGACATTGCGGCCACAGCCGTGGATTCGAAAGACATTCTCGTTTTTCCCGCCGCGCGCCGTGTGTATGCGGCGCAGTTCGCTATATTTATACCGACCGTCCTGGTCCTGCTCGCCTTCTGGTATGAAAGCCGGTTCGGACTGCTCAACGAAGACTATACGCTGGCGCAGATGATCGGATTTCCGCTGCTGCTGGCCGGCTGCGCCTGGGCGACTGCCGCCGCGTACGTCGGCAGCGTTCGAACGACTCTGATTACGGCTGGAGAATCCCTGGGCCGACTGAACCAGGGCCGACTGGATCAGGGCGTGCCGACGGTCAGCTCCGAAGAAATCGGCGGCGTGGCGCAGTCGATCACCCAGCTGAGTTTTACCTTGCGCAAGACTGTGAAGGAAATGCAACAGACCGCCGAATCGCTAAACGAACGCTCACGGCAGCTGGCCGTCGACAGCGACTCGCTCGCGCTGGACGCCCAGGAGAATTCGGCCGCGGTCGAACAGATCTCTGCGGCGATCGAAGAGGCCGGAGGCGGCGCGGAGAATATTTCGGAGAACAGCATCGAGCAGCGCAAAGCCGCCGATCGCGTAGCCGGAATCCTCGCCGACCTGAACGAAGAGCTGGGCGAGACCGCGCAGGCCGCCGGGCAGGCGGTGCAGAAAATCCAGGAAACCCAGGAGCAGGCGCGGGCCGGGCAGGGCCTCATGGAGCAATCCATCGGCGCCATGAACGCCGTGCAGGATACCACGGCTATGATTCAAAACTCGGTCGGCAGCATTCACGAAATCGCGGATCAGGTGAGCCTGCTGGCGCTCAACGCTTCGATCGAAGCCGCCCGGGCCGGCGAACACGGTCGCGGCTTCGCTGTCGTGGCGGAAGAAGTTTCACGGCTCGCGGAACGCACCCAGGGTTATGTCGGCAGCATTCGCGAAGAGAGCGAAAAGGCGGCTTCTACGATTGAGGCGGGCGTCGGCAAAGTAACCTCCGCGTCGCACGGTATGATCCAGTCCATGCGGCAGGTTTCCGAAAACCTGGGCCTCTTTCATCAAATTGGCACCCAGGCCGAAGCACATCAGAACGTCGGCTCTCAGGTCGGCGAAGCCTTTCAGGACGTCATGCAGAGAGCGCGCATGATCGAAATGTCCACGGCGGAGCAGACCGCGGCCTTCAAAGAGATCACCGCTTTACTGGAACAAATCGCCAGTCGCACCGAAAAGATCGCCACGGTGGCCACGGCCATGAGCGCCTTCGCGGACGGCCTGCTGGATCGTTCGCAAAACCTGCTCGGCGAAACCGAATTCTTTCAGCTCTGACGGCGCGCGTACAAAAAAAACCGCGCCCGACTGCATGCGGACGCGGCTTGTAAGTATCCGAAAACTGTGCAATTAAGAGTGGGCTATGCTAATTGAAAAAGAACTCTCTTGAGATGAACGCCACTGCAGTCCCGCGCCGCCGCTGACCGGCGAAAGCAGAGCCTCCGACCCGGACTGCAGAGGAAAGGCCGGATACGACACGAAAATCTGCGTGCCGGCCGCAGATTGCATCCCGGCGAAGGTCCGGCGATTGGAATTCGCGTCGTAGAGATAAACCGTCGCGCGCAACGCGCCCGCTATCCTATCGGACGCACACTATATCATAGAAAATGCGATCAGGCAAATGAATATATGAGAATTGTGTCAGGGAATCATAAATTAACGGCTACTACGGATGTCTTTAGCGATTCCTCGCCGCCTGGCTCTGGCCGGCGAAATTCGTGCATGCGGTCCCGGTCGAGTCCGCCGCGCTTACACTCTTCTAATAAATCCAGGACCGCCTGTGTCACTGGCAGACATCACTTTACAGAAATTTATAAATCAAAAGATAAAAAATATTAACTAATCACCGTTTGGCCCCCGACTTCTTTCGTCGTATGGTGAAGCCGGGGCGAGAGCTTCGACCGGGAGATGCAGGAGTGATAAAAATCAAATTATGGTGTCTGGCGTCGTTCGCAGCGCTGCTCTGCGGCGGAGCTCTGGCCGCCGAGCCGCTGGAGATAGGGCGTTTGCAGTCCGAAGGTTCGATGGCGCTGATTCCCCGGGCTGTCTATTTCGAAGAGCCGGCCGCCCGTATGAATATCACGGATCTGCGCCGCCTTGATTCGTTGCGCGGCGGTCTGAACTGGCGGACTCCGCAAAAAGACCGCGAATCGTTTAATCCAGGCTACAGCGCCTCCGCGTACTGGATTAAGTTTTCCGTCCGCGGTGATGGTCGCGATCGGGAATGGCTGTTGCAGCAAAGCTACCCGATGATCGACCGGCTGGATGTATTCGTATACGGCGCGGGATCGGAGCCGACGGTGGTTTATCGTTCGGGCGATCATCTGCCCTTCGCTTCGCGTGATTTCGAACATCGTACCTTTGTCTTTCCGATCGCGATCGGGGCCGCTCAGGAACAAACCATTTATATTCGGGTGCATTCCGCCGGTTCGCTGCGCCTGCCCCTGGTCGCCTGGACCCCCGAAGCCTTTTATCAAAACGAAGCCACCGAAAAGCCGCTGATCTGGATGTACTATGGCGTGATGCTCGCTATGATGGCGTACAATCTATTCGTCTACGCCTCGGTGCGCGATCCGGCCTACGCCTTTTATGTGCTCTATCTGCTGGCGCTGACAATCGTAACGGCGGGGGTGGACGGCACGGGTCCGCAGTACCTCTGGCCGAACTGGCCGGCGGGCGCGCAAATTCTCAATCTGCTGGCGATCTATTTCACCTGCGGGGCGCTCGCCCAGTTCACCCGTTATTTTCTCGAGCTGCCTGATACGATGCGCGCCGCGAATCGTGTGCTCGCCTGGCTCGCCCGCTCCATTTTCGTGCTGGCGTTGCTGGGAGCACCCGTAGGGCTGTGGCTCGGAATCGGCAATCCGGCTGCGGCTCAGTTCTATCGGATCGCGGTCACCACGGGGGTTTTGCTGGCGCTCAGCACGGTCGCTTTCGTGGGGCTTGCGTCCTATGTTCTGCTGCGGCATCGCGTCCGCCAGGCCGCCTTTTATCTGGCGGCGTTTGTGTTGTGCTTTTTGGGCGCAGCTCTTCAGATTCTGGGGCAGTTCGGCGTGCTGCCGGCGAGCGTATTAAGCAATTGGGGAATTCCCCTGGGGACGGTGGTGCAGGTCGTCGTGCTCTCGCTGGGCCTCGCGGATCGAATCAACACCATGAAAAACCGCCTGGAGGGCATGAATACAAGACTCGAAGGGCAGGTGGCCGGCCGCACCCGAGAACTGGAAGATTCACTACAGGAATTGCGAGATCTCAAAACCGAACAGGACGGCGACTATTATTTGACCTCGCTTCTGATCGCGCCCCTGACTTCCAACCGGGCCCGGGGCGCGAATGTGCAGGTCGAGACCTTAACTGAACAAAAGAAGAAATTTCAGTTTCGCCGCTGGCGCTGCGAAATCGGAGGCGATCTGTGCGTCGCCCACAGTTTGCGTTTGCGCGGCCGGTCCTGCACGGTGTTTTTGAACGCCGACGCGATGGGCAAATCCATGCAGGGGGCCGGCGGCGCGCTGGTCATTGGCGCCGCGTTCCAGTCGATCATCGATCGCACCCAGTCCGACCCCGCGTCGGCCAACCGCTATCCGGAGAAATGGCTGGAGTACGCCTTTCAGCAGCTGAACTTGATCTTCGAAACTTTCGACGGGTCGATGCTCGTTTCCATCGCTCTGGGCGTCATCGACGACGAGAGCGGCACGCTGTACTACGTGAACGCCGAGCATCCCTGGAGCGTGCTCTATCGTCAGGGCCGGGCGAGCTTTATCGAAACGGAGCCGCATTTTCGCAAGCTCGGTATGCCCGAGCCCGAAGCGCGCTTTTCCGTGCGCACGCTGCAAATGGAACCTGGCGACGTATTGATCGCCGGTTCGGACGGTCGGGACGATTTGATCGTCACGGACGCAGGAGGCGTGGAGAGCATGACCCAGGATGAGAACCAATTTCTCGCCGTCGTGGAAGAGGCCGGGGGCGATCTCGCCCGAATTCGCGGGCACCTGCTGATGCGCGGCGAATTGAGCGATGACCTTTCTCTTATGCGAATCGAGTATAAGCCTGTGAACGCGGCTTCTGAAGAAGCTTCACCGAAGGCGGGCCACATGAACCCGGCTCTGGTTCTTCGTCAGGTCCGCAGCCTGGCTCGTTCGGATAACTGGCCCGGCGCAATTGAGCGCTTACTGGCGGCAGGCGCAGAGAATAACGGCGACCCCGCTCTGCGCCGCGAACTGGTGCGATCGTATTCGAAGACGAAGGATTACGAAGCGGCTTCCCAGGCGGCCCTGGCCTACATGGAAGAGCGCCCCTGCGACTTTGAAATGCTGGTCGCCGCCTCCCGGCTCTGTAAAAAGGCCCGCAAACTGGAGCTGGCGATCGATCTGGCCGAGCGCGCTTCCATTCGGCAGCCCCAGCACCTGGAGACACTGATCTTGCTCGCGGAGCTGTACGCCCGCACCGATCAGTACGAGCGGGCCGCGGGTTTTCTCGAAATGGCCGGAACCCGGGCGCCGGACGACGCACGAGTAGAAAAGATTCGCCGCTATCTGTACTCACCCCGGGCCTGAAGCGGCCGGTCGCAGCGTTCGGGAGAGGCCGTTTTTCCGGTCGGCGGGCAAAAAGTATTGCGCCACGCCGGAATCCCACGGAAAGGTCTCTCGTGAAAGATGAAGAACTCGACTACAGCGTGGAAGAGCGTAGCGACCATCGGATCCTGAATCTGAAAGGCAAGCTCGTTCTGCATAACGTCGAGCAATTCCGCGACGAATTCATTAAAATCGTCGAGCAGGATCGTAAGAACATTCATTTTAATATCAAGGGCCTCTCGTTCATCGATTCCTCCGGCATGGGGCTGTTGATTACGCTCAATCGCAAGCTGCAGGCCGGCGGCCGGGAGCTCGTGATCGTGCAGCCCGGCGAGGCCATTCAAAAGATTCTGCACATCGCCGGACTGGACAAAGTCTTTAACGTACAGTCCTGAGCGCGCATCCGCTTTCAGTCCGGATTGCCGTCCGCAGTTCCAAAAAGTTCTCGCCTCGTATGCGGAATATGATTCCCTGCGGCTTCCAGATTATCCGGCATTTCACCCGGAATTCTAACCAACAGGCGGTGAGCAATTACATGGAAGAGGCACAACAACTGATCGACGACCGGGAACTCGATTATCCCGGAAATCTGAATAAAGCGCGTGAAATCCTGGAACAGGCGGCCGAAAGCGATGCGGCCGGGGCTCTGCCCAAATTGACGGAAGTGCTCTTCTGGCTCGGCGACTACGCGAGCGATGCGGCCGAAAAAGAGAAAATCTACGCCGAGGGCGTCGAAATCGGAAAAAAAGCCGTGGAAGCGGCGCCGGATTCAGTGGCGGCGCACATGTGGTATGCTTCGAATATGGGCAACCACGGGCTAATGCGCGGAATGATGTCGAGCCTATTCTACCTGGGGCCCATCGAAAAGCACGGCAAGCGGGCCATCGAACTGGACGAAAACTATTTTCACGCCGGCCCGCTGCGGCTGATGGGCCGCTTCTACCACCAGGCTCCCGGCTGGCCGGTCGGCTCCGGCGATCACAAAAAGGCCCTGGATTGCCTGGAAAAGGCCGTGAAGATCGCACCGGACTTCGGATTCAATAAGACTTACCTGGCGGATCTGCTGATTGCCAAAGGCAAGAAGGATGATGCGAAGAAGCTGCTGGAAGAAGTTCTGGCCAGCCCCGAAGAACCGAAGACAAAGATTCTGCGGCAAAAATTCTGCGACGACGCGCAGGAACTGTTGAAGAAAGTTTAGGCATCTCCACCGCCCCCGCCGTGCTATGAATTCTGCATGGCCCGGGGCGCCGCGGTGATTTCGACATCCTGACAGCGACGAGATTCCGCCGACGAGTTTTCGTCATGTCCAATCCGGGACCGTAGTATCGCCATCAGATTCGCGGGCCCGGGCACCTGCGCGCGACTCTCGTCGGGCGAATCCGCATCCATCCCTGGCGAATGTGCGCCGAATCCTCCACCGGTTTTCCGCCAGGCCTTCCTCTATAAGGGTTTTTTCCGGGAAACGCGGCCGAGCTGGCCGCGTACCTTTGCGTTTGCGTGTTTTTTTTCCGGCGTCCATGCGAGCGGCATGGCTATTGCAATGTGCGTTCGTCTGCGCGCGACCCAGGCGGTCGTCTGGCGCGATGGATACTCAAATTACAGACGAGGAAACAAAAACATGCGAATTACAGAGCATTGTGAGAGGATTCGAAATAACTCGATCGCTCTCCTGATAAGTGCGGCCTTTCTATTCGGCGGGACGTCGCTCGCGGCGGCTCCGAAAGAAACCAGAATCGGCGGAAATTCTTTCGCGGCCCGGATCATCTATGAGCTGGATACCAAAGACGCCTTCACCACCAGTAACGAAAAATCGCACATCGGCGCGATGGCCGCTTTCGGTGCGCGTCTCTTTAAAAAGAACACTCCCTATCTGGCAGAGGGCAAAATCGAGCTGGGGAATTACGGTAGCTACAAAAAGAAAAAAATGAAGATTGCGGGTCGCGAATACAACGTCCCGTCGGGAGTCGACGTAAATAAAAGAAAGAACTGGGAGCTGCGTTCTAATTTCCGAATTTTCGGCGTCACCCTGGTCGATAAACTGCATCCCGCTCCGCAGAGCGTTACGGGCAGTTCGGTAAAGAAAGAATGGAAACCCTTTCGCTCGTATAAGTACAAGCGCAAAGACATCGCCAAAATCACCTTTATGGTCGGCCCGGTTCCCTTCGGAATTCGTTTCGGCGCCTCCGGCGGATTCGGCGTCGAGCCGAAATTCGGATTCGATCTGAAGAAACTCGGAGTGGACGCCGAGTTAAAGCCGAGCGCGTCCGCGTCGGCCTACGCCGAGGGCGGCCCGAATATCTACGTATTGCGCGGCGGCGTCGGCGTGAAATTAAATCTGATCCAGGGCGCGGCCGGCGTGAAAGGCATTCTGCAGATTCTGGGCGACAAATCTTTCGCCTTTAAAGCCGTCGCGAGCCTGAAGGCGTTAAGCGGCGAAGTCTACGCATTCGTCGATCGCCGGAAGTACTATGTCTTCGGCAAATGGAAGCGCTGGATCTACAAAGTGCTGCATAAAATGAACGGAGCCCTGAATATCAACAAAGACAAGACGATCTGTCGGATTCCGCTCAAGAATATCACCAATGGTAGCTTCAAGTGCGAAGAAAAAAAATCCGGCGGTTCCAGCAGCTCCGGTAGCTCTGGCAGCTCCGGAGGCTCTGGAGGCAGTTCGGGCGGCTATCGCGGCGGCGGAGGTGGCGGCGGCCATCATCAACTGCGCGATGCGCGCATGATGATGCGATAAAGCGTACGAAGTGCGGCAGGGTCGGCTACGCGATAGCCGGCTCTGCCCGCGCAGGGCAAAAAACTGAAATCATCTGAATTCCAGAAGCCCCATCGCGCTGATGCGGGGCCGAAATAATTTCTAAATCAAATTCACGCACTATTTGGTACAATCGAATGAACGCTAAAAAAATCAGTTCAACTGGAAAGGGGACGTCGCGACGCCCTGGTCTGTGGGCGGCGGTCGTTGGAGCGAGCATCCTGGTGCTGGGGACTGCGCTCTATGTGAGCCTGAGCCAGGCGCCGGGAAGGCCGCAATCCGGAGCCGGGGTCGACGACCTGGCCCGCGAAATGGGCGGCTACGATTACGACGAAGCTTTCGACGGCGGTTTTGCGGAAACGGCCGGCGAGCTGCTGGAATATCGCATGATCCCGGGAAAGGCTTATGAATACAGCTTTACCCGGAGTCTGGACGCGATGATCCAGGGCGAAACGATGGTAGACCTGGAGCTCGGCGGCCTGGTAACGCCGCATGTCGTGCGGGCGCGCGACGGTCGTCTCGACCTGATCATGCATGTCCGCCTGGATAAAACCCTGGGCATCGATGCGGAAGATCTGCCGGCCAGAGGCCGCAATCCGGGTTCCGCGCCCGCCTATCTCGCCCATCTGCAAATCGATCGGTCCGGACAGCCGCTGTTTTTACGATTCGACCGCGAGAACCCGGACCGAACGGAGCAGGGGATCATCCGTGACGTGATTTCCACCTGGCTGCAACCTCTGCCCGCGCCGGGCGCCCGTCCCCGTGCGGAGTCCGCCGGCGGATCCTGGCTTTCTTCGCTGTTCGGATTCGGCGAAGAGGCGGTACGCACCGCCGTCTTCGCGGTGCGGGGAACCGATACTCAGGGGCTCTACGCCGCGGCGCTCAGTTTGCTGGTCGACGAAGAAGCGTCGGGCGAAGATCTGCGCTACGATCTGGCGAAAGCGAATTATGAAGACAGTCTGACGCCGATTAAAATTCAGAAATCCGAACACAAGATCGTCTGGAAAATTCAACACGGCGTATTCAGCGGCAGCGCCGGCACGGACGAATTTCGAATGGGAGCCTCCGACTTCCAGGTCGATTCCTCTCTGCAGTATGTTTATAATCTAAACGATGTATCGTCTTCCGTTTATACGGAGGCGGATCTGGAACGCTTCGTGATTCCCGGCGATATCTACGACGTGGAAAGCTATCTTTCCGATTCAGAAGTGGAGATTCCGGAACGCACGAAACCGAAACCCTGGAAGGAAATCAAGCCCCGGCTGACCGCGGTCACGGCGGATATGGACGGCGAAGAGCGTACCGAGATTTTTAATACGCTGGCAGTTTCCGTGCGGGCGAACCCCGCGGTCGGGGCGGACGCGGCCCGCGCGGCCCGGCAGTACGCCGGTGAAGATCACCGCTATCAGATGGTCATGGGCGCGCTCAGTTTTTCCGGTTCGCCGGCGGCCCAGCAAGAATTAATGGGCCTGTTCGGCGATGAGGATCTGGACCCCGAAGCGCGCGGCAGCGTCATCGACGCCTTCACCCTCATGGACGAGCCGGCGACGCCTGAGGCCATTTCAATGTTGCAAGACGCCTACGCCGGGGACGATCCCGATCTCAGCAGTCGCGCGGCGCTCGCCCTCAGCAGCGCGCAGCGCAACCGACCGAATGAAAAACTACGGCAGTGGATTCTGGACGAATGGCGGGCCGCGAAGAGCGACGAGCAGCGGCAGACGGTCCTGGAATACGTCGGCAATAGCGGGGATCCGAAACTGATGTCGATCGTCAAAGACGCGCTTTCGTTGGATGATTTCGGTCTGCAGCAGCTGGCGTTAAATTCGACCCGCTTTATGGATACGGTCGAAGTGAATAGCTTTCTGCTGGAGAAATTCAACGACCGGAGCTTTCCCCGGCGCCTGCGGTACGAAGCGCTCGGCAGTCTGGCGTTGCATCAGTGGGAGGAGCGCTTCTTACCCATCATGGAAAACTGCGTGCGCCAGGAATCCATGGACGCGATGCGCATGCGCTGCGCGCTCTTTACCCTGGAACAGCTGCGTCACGAACGACGCATGAAGAATCTGCTCCGGGCGCAGCGGGCTACCGGTGCGAACGAAGCATGGAGCGAATTCGTGGATCGAGAGACGACGGATTAAAATAGCAACCGGCGCGCCTGCTTTTTTTTGCGTGGGTGGGGGGCTGAGTTTCAAAGCCCGGCCAGCTTTAAGAGCTGCCGGGCTCCGAGAAAGGCGAAGAGGCACAGCGTCGCTGCGAGCGTCAGATTCGCGAAGACTCTATTGCGAAATTCGCCCACGAGCTCGCGGCGATTGTTCAAATAGAGCAGGGTGCCCGCCAGCATCGGCATAAAAAACGCGCCGAGCACCGCGTACGTCAGCTGTACGATTTCCAGGCGCAAAAAGAGCGTGATCGCCGGCAGGGTCGCGAGCGCCAGCAGATACAGGCGATAGCCGTGTGAGGCGCGTAAATCTCCGGCCTGGGTCATCGTTTGCGGCGTCGACCCGGAGGACGCTTTCCAGAGCCGTGCGAAATCCGCAAAGAGATAGGGGGCCGACTGCCAGACCCCGAGCATGCTGGAAAACACCGCCGCCCAGAAGCCGTATAAAAACACCGTTTCGCCGATGGGCCCGATCGCAGCCCGCAGTTCCGCCGCCAGCAGCAGAGGCAGCTGGATCTTTGAGCCGCCGTCCTGGAATTCCACGGCCAGGCGATCCGCCAGTGCGATCATCGCGATGCTGAAGAGCGCGGTCAGAACGTAGGCGACCGTTAAATCGATGCGCGATTTGCGCAGTCCCGCGGCGCCCTGGCGGCCGTGTTCGCGAATCCAGTAGCCGTACGACAATATCGTAACCGTGCCGCCGACGCCGCCCACCAGCGCGAAAACCCAGAGCACATCCCCGGCTTCGCGGAGCCCCGGAACGAATAAGCCGCGCGCGATCGCTTCCATATCGGGACGCAGCAGCGCCGCGCCGGCGAGCACCGCGAAGAACATAACGAAGACCGCCGCCGACATGACGCCTTCGAAGAGCCGCAGGCCGCCGAGCCAGATCAAAGCGCAGGCCGCCGCGGAATGGATCAGTCCCCAGATGATTTTAGAAATCGCAGAGTCTGCGTGCAGCGGATAGATCGCCGTGCCCGCGACGCCGCAGGCGTTCATCAGGGCTCCCGCGACCACGAAGGACCAGGCGATAAAGTACGATAAAAACACCGGACGGATCCAGAAGCCCAGATGCCGCACCCAGCCTTCCAGCAGGCTCCGATCGGTGGCGAGCTGAAATCGGGCCAGTCCTTCAGTGAGCGCGCATTTTAAGAGCGCTCCGATGGCGACGGCCCACAGCAAGTCCACGCCTGTGCGAATACCGGCGAGCGCCGCCGTAATCAGATCGCCCGCGCCGATGCCGGTCGCGGCCACGAGCAGACCGGGAATGAATACCGCCGCGAAAGCGCTTAACGCGCTCCATCGCACGGCGCTTCCCGCTTCCCCGGGCGCGGCAGCGGGCTTCACGAGTCGTTCCGGAATTCGATCTTTTCGATATCGCGGCGCTGGATGACCCGCGTCGATTTTTCGGAGCCGCTCTCCGTTTTGGTTTCGCTTTCGCTGCCGGTTTTTTCGCCACCGTCCGTTGCGACGACTTCCAGGACGATCGCCTCTTCGGATATGCTTTTGACCCGACCGCCGAGTATTTCCCCGTTCTTCAGGACCAGCGCGGCTGGAAGCTGTTCCGATTGCGCTTTTACGAAATCATCCAGTCGCTTCCCGATCTCGTCCTGCCTGGTCCGGGCTTCTCGTTTTAGATACTCGTCCCGCTGGGCGGCTGAAGCGAAGACCGGCTGACCGTCGCATTCTTCAACGGTGACCGTGTTTTTTGTGAGTGAAAGAAAGGCGCCGCCGACGATGCTCAGCGCCATATCGTACCATTTGAATTCTTCAGTCACCCGATACGACTGATCCGTTTTGGGAAACATGCGTTCCTGGGGAATGGTGCGAATCGGTGCCACGCCGAAGAGCAGATAAAACTGATTGAAGCTGTCTACAGGCCGGCATTCCGCGGCGGCGTTTTGTAAGATGACCGGCTGGCCGTCCGCGTGCGGGCTGCTGATGCGCATCGAAACGCAGGCCGGGGCGAGCGTTGTGAGCGCGAGCGCGAACGCGAGCGTCGCCTGCGCCGGCCGCGAAGGGAAGGCGCCGCTCCCCCGGCGCGACCGAAGCGTCGGCGCGCCGGTGGTTATTCTGCGAAACAAGATTTTCATAGATTCGAATCTCCGTCCGTGCGCCGGCTCACGCGCCCGGCCGGGCGTCGGCTCCGCCCGCCGCCTTGAGTTCGTCGGCGAGACCGATCTTGATAAACAGCAGCGGAGCCAGCCAGATAGCCCAGAGCATCATGGCGAAATAACGCAAATAACGCAGTCCCAGGTAGAGCGCTTCGCCCAGGGACTCCGGCGCGAAGGTCCCCAGCGAGTAGATCGCGAATACGCCCAGAAGGCCGATAATATAACGCAACGTGCGTTTGCCGGCCGGACCGCCGGAACTGAAATTTGCTCCGCGCAGCATCAGAGCGGAACCGACGCCCATGCCGCCGATCACCGCCGCGAAGCTGACCGGAGATTTGAGACTGAAGGGCGCGATGGTTTTCTCGGGCTGGTCCGCCGCGGCGTTTTCGAAGAACGCCGGATCGAGAGCGATCGCGCCGGCCAGGAATTTGCCGTAGACGATCGCCAGCGCGAGCAGCCCCAGTGAAATTCCCAGGCTGCTTCCGATTTGCCCGCCGAAACTCTGGCCGCGAAACCAGCTTTCGAAGCGGGGTTCGAGTTTCCAGAAGGCGATCAAGAACAGAGCGCCCGCGGTCCAGCCGAGTAACAGGTCCATCGGGAAGTGCACTCCCAGTAACATTCGAGAAACAGAAATTAAAAACGCAAGAACTATGAAGGCCGGCCACAGCCAGACCCAGGGGCGATAACGTCTCAGGGTCGCCGTGAGATAACCCCAGAAGGTAACGGCGTTTTGTGAATGTCCGGAAGGCGGTCCGAATCCGGCTTCCGCCCGCAGGCCCAGGACTTCGGGCTCCCACCAGTACGGTCGAGGGCTGTACAGCGTCCATTTGAGCACGGCGTTGAGATACGAACTCGTTGTGATCAGAGCGAGCAGCCGCAGCCCCGTGCCGCGATGAATGGATAGATATATCAGCGGAATCAGAATCATATAAAACAGCTCTTCGCCGAGCAGCGTAAACAATTCCATCGGACCGTACAGACCGGAGAAATGCGCCTGCATCCAGAGGATCCAGTCGGCGCCGAGCCTGTTGATTGATTCGGGTATCATAACGTTTCGCCTCCGTTTTGTTGCGTTTCTTTTTTCGGTCGTTCGCCCAGGCAGTCAATGTCGGTGATCAAAAGCGTGCGATCGTCTTCCGGCGCGGCTGCCCCCTGAAAGCGCTCCACGCTCGCGCGAATATGATCGAGGGTGCGCTGTGGATCCCAGGCGGTGGTGCCCGCGTCGAATAAATCAAGCAGGCCGCGTTCGCCCAGCAGTTTGTAGCCCTTCGGATCCCGATGGTCGATGGTTTCGGAAATTCCGTCCGTATACAAGATCAGCCGGCAACGATCGGGGAGCGGCAGCGTCTGGCGCGAAAATTCGGCTTTGCGAAAGGCTCCGATCACTTTGCCGTTGGGTCGTAAAAAACGGACCTTGCGCCGGCGTGCGGAATCTGCTCCGGCCTTCGCACCGTTTTTCGCGTCGTCTTTCGGAGCGGCGGAAGGGGTATTCGAGACGCCGGGGCTTTCGCGATCCGGCAGGGCCGCCAGAAAAGCCTTGGGGTGGCCGGCGTTGCAATAATCCAGAGTGCGTTTGCGCAAATCCAGGCGCACGTATATCGCCGTAAGAAAATGATCGCGCAGCTGACCGTACAGGTCTTCGTTGAGTTTGCGCAACAGTTTGTCCGGGCGATCAAGATAGCCCGAACATTTTTCGAAGCTGTTGACCACCGTATTGAAATGCATGGCCGCGCTGATGCCGTGCCCGGTAATATCCGCCACGAAAATACCGTAGACGTCCTTTTCGAGCGGAATCACGCGATAATAATCGCCGCCGACCGTACTGAAAGGCGCGTACCACAGCGCGAATTCGAGACGCGGATCTCCGGAGGGCAGCTCCTTTTGGATCGATCGGGCCTGGAGCCGCGCGGCCTGGCGCAGTTCGCGATCCAGATTGTCCTTTTCGGCGGCCATGCGCGCCTGCAATCGAGCCTGGGCTGCCAGGCGTTCTTCGTAGTAGGCTTCGAATTCCTGGTGCAGACGGGTGATGAAGGCGTCGGACAGATCAAGCACCATCTGTTTGGCGATTAGATAATCCAGCCGTCGCTGCTCTTTGTCGTATTGATCGGCGTGATGGCGCAGCAGCGCCATCTGGATTTCTTCGCGCAGCTTGAGTTCGGCCCGATAGATTTCTTCAAAGCGCAGCCCCTGTTCGCCGACAACGCTTTCGGGCCTGAAATCTTCGCCGGCCCCCGTCGCGTCGTCGGCCGACTCGCCCGCACCGCCCGGGGCAAGATCCCGGGGCTCGCGGATCAGGTGTCGCACCAGGCTCGCCGGATTTTCAAATAGAAAGGGACGTTCCTTTTCCTGCTGCAGTGCGTACAGCCGCCCGCGATAGATCGCGAAATAATGCAGAACCGCGTGAGCGGAGAGCGGGCCGTCTTTTAAGATGCCGGCGTACCAGCGCTCCAGGATGGTCGACGCCGAGTAGTCCCGGGCTCCCGGTTTTGCATACACCCGCAGCTCGCGCAGAATGTCCGCGACGTCGCGGGTGAGGTCGGGCAGCGTTGGAAAACCCGCTGGCGGATGATAGTTGCCGGAGTGAATTTTATGTAGAAAATAGACCAGATCTTCTTTTAAGAAAGCGTACAGCTGGCCGCGAATGCGGGGCAGGTCGATGCGATCTTCGCTCTTTTCGGGGAGAAAGCGGGTTTCGAGCAATTCCAGTCGCGACAGAAAGAGGTTCAATTCGAAGTCCAGCTCGCCCTGCAGCCCGGGGGCGGGCCGGGAGCGCAGACGATCGAGAGTCTCCAACAGCTGATCTCCGGGACTGTAGCTCGATTGCGACGGCATGCGCCTCCAGACTGAAATCGCCGGGGAGCCGGGCAAGTAGATTCCGCCGCCGCCTCGAAAACACCCGTCGCGCGGCCCCCCGCATTTGGGTGCTTCGATGGCGGCTTCGCGCTTTCGTTCGACTTCGGGCTCGATTTTCGGTCCGGCCGGGCGCGTCAAAATTCCTTTACATCAAGAGACCGCAACCGCAGGATTCCCAGCTGGACCCCCGCCGCTTATGACAGCAGATTTGACAGGCGCAAGCAGCGAAGACCAGCCGGCAGCGCGCGCCGGCAGGGCGGCGCCGATTCGCAAGAGCTCTTGCGGGAAGTACGGACTCGTGTCTGCGTCGGGCGAACCCGCCTTGTTGCGACGGCCTCCGGTTCCGGCGGGCCGGCTGCGGGCCGGCGATGGAGGAGCCGGGTTCCGCCGCCCCGGAGCGCGGGTTCACATACAGGAAATTTTTGCATGACTGACGCAACGCTGCCGCCAATCGAAGATTTTCTTTCCCACGAAATCAACGTGGCGCTGGAAATGCTGTTTAAAGAAAATCACGACAGCATCATGAAGCTGCGCTTTAAGATACCGCCGCCGAATGTTTATCCGTGGGAGTATTTCTTGAAGTTGAATTTCTCTCCGGATAATCCGCATATGCGGCCCTATGTTTTCGAACAGGATCATTTCTCCAAAGAAAACGGACATCTCATCGACCGTGCGAAACCCCGGACCTATTACGCGCTGTTTCGTTTTCTGGAGTGGTTTCGCGAGAACCTCGAATTCCTGGAGACCAGCGTCGACGTGGTCGAGGCGAAATTCCGGCATTTTAAGTTTCGGGCGAAGCAGCAGCTGGAAAATAAACAGGTTGATCGCAAAGAACTCGATCGTAGCATTCAGGCTTCCCTGATTCAGGCGCACAATATCATCTCCCAGCGCGCCCACCTGGAGAGCTCATACAAAAAGGCGCTGCTGTTTATCAACACCGAAATCGGCCAGCGCGGCGAATTCAATCTGCGTAAGCTCTACGGCTCGCAGACCATGGAGTCCGACCTGTATCCGGATTTTAACGTGCTCACCACCCAGGTCGCGGCGACCATGCAGAATCGTCGTCGCATCGAGAAGATCCTGGCGAACTGGAAGCATATTCGCGTCCCCGGTCTGCCGGGTTGAATTCCGCCGCTGCGCAGGGCCCGGGCTGTTTTCGTGTCGGCGCGACGGCTCGGCCGGGCGGGCGGAAAGCGGCGACACGGGCTTGACCGCTGGCGGCGAGGTATGCGATTCATCTATTTCACAGGCCGCCACCCATGACTGAAACCGCTGAACTTTCATTTCCCCAGGACGACGTCGAGAGCCGGGTCAGCCATATCATGCACCTGTTGCCGGGGCTCGGCATGAATCTGCTGACGTTCCAGAAAGACGTATCGATCGCCAGGTCGGCGTCGGCGACCGCGGATCGCGAGCTGATGAAAAAGGCGGAGCTGCAGATCGAAGACAACCTGATCAACACCATTCGCGATCATTTCCCCCGGGACCGGGTCTACAGCGAGGAGCGCGGTCGCTCCGGATCCGACGACGGCGAATTCGAATGGTGGCTGGATCCCATCGACGGAACCCGGAACTATATTCACGGCGTGCCGCTTTTTTGTATTTCGGTCGGGCTCTGCTTTCGCGGCGGGCCGGTCGCCGGGGTCGTAATGGTGCCGGCCTTTTCGGAAATGTATCACGCGATTCTGGGCGACGGCGCCTATAAGAATCACAACCCGATTCGCGTTTCAGGCCTGTCGACCGTGGAGCGTACGCTGATCGCGACGGGATTGCCGTACAAACGCAAAGAAGTCATCGGCGAAATCATCGGCGATGTGGCCGCGTTTATCACCAGCGGCACCGGTTTGCGCCGCAGCGGCTCGGCCATTCTCGATCTGTGCTGGCTGGCGGAAGGGCGCTACGACGCGATGTGGGAACGCGGGATGGATCCGCACGATCTTTGCGCCGCCTCGGTAATCGTCAGCGAAGCGGGCGGCCGCCTGTCCGGTTTCGACGGCCAGGGTTTCGATATTTTTTTCCAGGACGTCGTGGCGTCGAACGGGCTGCTGCATCCGCAGGTCACCGAGATTCTGGGTAAGTCGCGCAAAGTGGAAGGCATGAACTGAGGTTTTGCAGAGCCGCTCTGGCGAGACCGCGCGAAGGCGTGATTTTTTTTAGTTTGGCTTCGATCTTTGCTTATTATGGGAGGTATCTATGAGCGCTCCCGATCTTCCTTTCGTCTCTGTGAATATGGCGATGACCCTCGACGGCAAGGTCATGCGTCCGGACGGCGGCTGGCACGGCCTGACTTCCGATGCGGATCGCGCGCGCATGAATCGCTATCGCCAGGCGGCGGACGTGGTTTTCGTCGGCAAGAATTCCATCGCCGCGGACGATCCCATCGTATTGCCCCCGCAGCTGCGTAGAGCCGACGGCCAGGTCGTTCACCCGTCGATGGCGTTGCGCCCGGTGCCCTGCATGATCGCGCGTACTTCTCTACCGCCCGCGAATCGCAAATTATTTACGGAATCCAGCGCCCGCGGCGTGCGTCCGATGCTCTTCGTCGGCCGCGACCAGCCTTCGGTCAGTAACGGCGTGCGGCTGCCGGCCGCCGGCACCGCGCTCGCTTCCGGAGATCTGCCGATGGCCGCGCCGGAGGATATGCACGCCCTCGTAAGAGACGCCTGGGTGCTGCCTTTCGCACGTGAATTGCTGGAACCGGCCAACGTGCTCGACTGGCTCTACCGGGAGCGGGGCGTGCGCCAGGTACTGCTGGAAGGGGGCCCGAAAGTGAACCACGCCTTTTTCGCCGCGGATCTGGTGGACGTGGTGTATCTAACCCTCGTTCCCTTTCTCCTGGGCCAGCGCGATCTGCCGGGAATCGTAGACGGCGGGGAAGCTTTCCCGCGCTTCGATCAGCACCGCTGGCGGCTCGATCGTTCCGAAGCGATCGGCGGCGAAGTCTTTTTGAAATACAGTCGAATTCGGTGATGGACGAAGCCGGTTTTCGCTCACGTATTCTTAATTACTGATGGCGTGGTTTTTTTGCCACGGATGGCACGGATTACACGGATGGGTCAGAGGCCTGATTTCAGCAGCATCGGGAATGCTTCAGGATTATGGATTACGTGAAAGCGAAGAATAATTCAAAGCAGAGGAACGCTTGCGTCGAAATTTCACAACTGCCACTCGGTCAAAATTCGACCTACACCAAACAACTCATCCGTGCCATCCGTGTAATCCGTGGCCCAATCACATCCGTGCCATCTGCGACCAATGATCCATGGCCAGATCTCAAGCCGCTTCTTCTTCGCCGCGGGAATCGGCGAAGCGCTGGGCTGCTTCGCGCAATCGGCGCGACATCGTTTTGAGCAGTGACATGACCAGTCGCGAATGTTCCGACAGCAGCCGTTGAAAATCTTCGCGTTCGATGACCATCACTTCGCCGGCGTCGACGACCTGCACCGTGGCCGAGCGCGGTTCGCGATCAAGAATCGCCATTTCGCCGAAACATTCGCGTTCTTTCATGCGCAGGATTTCGGTGCCCTCGCCTTTCAAAAGACGAACGCTGCCGGAAAGCAAAATATACATGGCGTCGCCGGAATCGAATTCGTGAAAAATGATCTGCTTTTTGCACGTGCCCTGAATGCGCGCGATGCTGTTCAGGAGCTTCAGGTCTTCGTTGTGAATATCCGCGAAGAGCGGCACGCTGCGCAAAAACAAAATGCGTTCCATGTATTCTTCGACCGCTTTGATGTCGCTGCGCCGAAAACCCGAACCGGAAGGCGGACGTTCCCCCAGTCGTTTCAAGGCGAGTCCGACGTTCGCGCGGATCAGCGGATCGTGGTGATTCTTGTGCCGGCGGACGGCCGGGGCCAGTTTGCGCAGCTTGAGTTCGCCGACCGCGTACAGCGCCGCGGCGATGGTCCAGTCGTGCTGGGGTTCGTTCAGAATCTCCTGTAGCGGCAGAGCCGGACTCAGGCCCGCAGGCACCAGGTCGTCGCTTAAATAGCGGCTTTCGAAGAGGCCCGCGACCTCGGCGCCTTCCGGGCCGACGCCTTCGAGTAATTCGACCGAATCCGCGATCGCTCGCCGGTTGGTGCTGCGCAGGCCCACCGCGGCGGTGCGCACCATCCCTGGATCCGACAGCAATTCCAGAATTTCCAGGGCCAGGTCTTCGCGTTCGGTGCTTTCGCGCTGCAGGGCGTCGAGCAGCAGTACGCGCGCGCGATCGTTTTTGACCGCCGAGAGCACCTGGCGTTGCACGTCGTCGCGGTTCATGCGCGCCAGATTGACTTCGAGAGCTTCGCGCAACACCTCCTGCATATCGGGGGTGATCAAGTCGCCGAGCATTTCCGGATAGTCGTCGGGATGTTCGACTGTGACCCGTTCCTGAATACGTCCCAGCGCCCGGACCGCGGCGGCGACCCCCAGGGCCTGCTGGCGATAATGCAAATCTTCGATCGCGCTGCCGAGTACGGGCGCGCTTTCCGGTGCCGCGATCTCGCCCAGACATTCCAGGATCGGGCTCAGATGCGCCGGATCCGCTCCCGGCAAGGCGGCATGCAGGGGTTCAAGCGACGCCCGGTCCAATCGTACGATCGCCCCGTGGGCCAGATGTCCGATGGCGTCGTCCGTCAGGTACTGAATCAGAGTCGGCACTACGCTCGCATCTCCTGAGGTTCCGAGAGCTCGCACGGCTTCCTTGCGCACTTCCGGATTTTTCGAGCGCGCGAGTTCGAGCAACAGATCGAGTAGATCGTGGCGTCCGCTTTCGCGAATGGCGTGGGCCGCCTGCAGCCGCAGCTCCTGATCGCGGCTGCGTACCATCGATCGCAGCGCGAGAAAGATGGAGTTGCGACGACTGAGCGGCTGGTCCGCCGCCGGCAGGCCCGCCACGACCGCCGCGCGCCGCACTTCCGGCGAGCGAGATTTTAGAAATCGTTTTAAGGGCGCGAGCAGTCCGTTGCCGCCTGCGGCGCTGGTGCGTTCGAGTTCGCCCATCGCGCGAATGGCGGCGACCTGCACCCCGGGATTCGGCGAATCGCAGAGCTCCAGAATACGCGGCGCGGATTCCTGAAAGCCCGAGCGGCTCAGGTGCTGTAACATACGAATCTGCAGATCGGGCGCTACGAACTCCAGGCTCTGACTCAGGCGCCGCAAAACGGCTTCGTTCTTGAGGCGCGAAAGATAGTCGAGTGACAGCATGGCCACTTCCTGATCTTCGGAGCCGAGGCCGCTGAACAGTCCGGCGATGGTATTTTCGTCGACCTGGTCGCCCAGCTCGCTGATCGCGCGCGTGCGCAGCTGGTGGTCGCGCGAATTGAGGCTGTCGACCAGCGCGTGCATATAATCGTGACGCACCCGGCGGGCGAGCCAGATCCATACCAGCCCCGTAGCCGCGCAGCCCATCGCGATTACGGCGTAGCTCACGTCGTACGCTTCGAAGGCGACCAGCATCACGCCGCCGAATAAAATTGCGCCCGGCTCGACCATGCCGTTGATCAGGGCCCGGGCCTGGCCGCGTTTTTCGCCGGGGATCGCGTTGTACAACAGATTCAGCGAAGATTCGAAGATGGAATTCAATATACCTTCATCGAGAAAGCGAACGGTTTTCGCCAGATTCGTACGCAGGGCGGCGTAGCCGACCGGAACGAATTCGCGGACCGCCAGAGCAAGCGAACCCAGGGTCATGGAGATCGGGTAAACGAGAAACGCGTTGGCCACGCCGGCCTTACGTAAAAAGGGCCCGGTAATTACTAACTGAATTAAAAGGCCACTTAGCGCGACGAAGGCGTTCAGGAGCCCCAGCACCGCCGTGCGCTCCACGTCGTCGGCGTAGCGGATTTCCATGGCCGTTAAGAAGAGCCAGTCCACCGTGTTGACCACGAACCAGAGCGGAATCTGAATCAGAGCGATCGTGCGAATCAGCGGCGTGCGCAAGAGCTCGCCCATGCCGCCGAACGAGACGCCTTCGTCGCGGCCGGGGCTCGCCTCGATTTGAACGCCGCTTCTGGCCGCGGCAGTGCGGGTCCACCACACGGCCGGCACCGCGATTAAAAGAAGCACGGACCACACGATGAAAATGTCTTCGGTGTCGATGGACGGAATGCGCAACACCTGTCCGACCAGCACGCCGCCGGTGATCAGGCCGATCAGACCGGCGCCGCCGACCAACGGCAGGTTGCGTTTGCCTTCGCGGGGATCGAAGACGTCGTTGGCGTAGGTCCAGAAATGAATCTGAATCAGATTCAGCAGGAGCTCGTAGTACGAAAAGACCGCGAAGGGCAGCCAGTAGGATATTTCCCCGCCGTCCGCGTCGGTTTCGGTGTTCATTTCCAGGCGCAACCAGAAGAGGCTGCCCGAAAACAAAAATAGAATGATATAAAATAGACGATAGCGGGGCAGGCGATCTTCAACGAGGGAATAGGCCGCGGACACGAACACCGTAATCACGGCGTTGAAGATGTACATGTACGGGATCATGGTCGCGCCGGCGACCTTCAGAAAAAAAGATTCGTTGGCGGAGCGACCGAAACCGAAACCCAGGAAAATCAGAAAGTACAGCAAACTCATCGACAGCAGCCGCGAAAATTCGCGGTCGGTAATGCCGAGATGTTTGAGCAGCCTTTGAATCATAGGGGGGCGCTGGCGCGCGTTTAATTATCGGCCGGGGTCAGCAGGGCCAGGGTCTCACCAACCTTAACCTGCGATCCGGCGGGTTTTAGGATCTCGCCGAGTTGTCCGCTCTGCGGCGATTCCAGCGGAAAGGCCGCCTTATCGGTAACCAGTTCGCAGAGCTCCTGATTTTCGGCGACCGCGTCGCCCGCGGCTGCGTACCACGCGACCAGTTCGATTTTTTCCGCGTCGCCGATGTCGGGCACTTTGAGCGGAATAGCTGTACTTGGAGGGGAATCGGACATGGGGCGCTGGTCCTGCGATGCTGGTATAATTTGAGGTACAGTGCGGCCGGCCCTGTGCGGGGCAATCAAATTCCCGGATTTATTTATTGAAAGATCCGGGGTGCTTTCTTTCACTATACAAATGAAGGCCACCCAGGATCTGACAGAAATTCGGCGGGCGCTCGACGCCTCGACCATGCTGCCGCATGAGATCGACCAGGCCTTGCCCCTGATCGAAGAAATTCACGCGCTGAAAAAAAAGAAAAACGCGGTGATCCTGGGGCACAACTATATGACGCCGGACGTCTATCATGGTGTCTCCGATTTCGTCGGCGACAGTCTGGGCCTGGCCCGGCTGGCGGCCGAGACCGAAGCGGACGTCATTTTATTTAACGGTGTGCACTTCATGGCGGAGACCGCAAAAATCGTCAACCCGCACAAACTTGTGCTGATCGCCGACCCGGAAGCCGGCTGTAGTCTGGCCGAAAGCATCACCGGCGCGGACGTGCGCGAACTCAAGCGCCAGCACCCCGGGGTGCCGGTGGTGACCTACGTGAATTGCTCGGCGGAAGTCAAAGCCGAGACCGACGTATGCTGCACGAGCGCGAACGCCCTGCAGGTCGTCGAAAGCGTGCCCGGTGACGCCGTAATTTTTTTACCGGACGAATATCTGGCCCGTAATATCGCGCTGCAAACGAATAAGAAAATTATTTCCTGGGAGCAGGGCAAGTGCATGGTGCACGAATTGTACACCGCCGAGGATATTCGCAACACGCGTAAGCAATTCGACGATCTGGTGGTGATATCGCATCCCGAGTGTGATACGGACGTGACCGGCGAATCGGATTTCGCCGGCAGCACATCGCAGATGGCCGATTTTATCGCGAAAAGCGATCACAAAAATATAATGCTGATCACCGAGTGCAGCATGGCCGACAATTTGCGAGTACAGTTTCCGGAACGCGATTTCGTATCGACCTGCCATACCTGCCCGCATATGAAAAAGATTACGCTCGAAAAAGTTCGCGACGCGCTGCTGTACGACCAATTCGAAGTGGAAGTCCCGGAACATATTCGGGTGCCGGCTCGGGCCGCGGTCGATCGAATGCTGGAGATCGGCTGAACCAGCCGCGTCGCCGGACAGTGCATGAGCGAAATTGAGCGTAGTTCCTCCGAAGCGAAGGCGGCCGGCGCTTCCGGACCGCCCTTTCGGGTCGGCAACGGCCTCGACTTTCATCGTCTGATTCAGGACCAGGACCGTCCGCTGATGATCGGCGGCGTCGAAATTCCCGGGCCGCTCGCCCTGCAGGGCCACTCCGACGCGGATGTTTTGTTACACGCCCTGGCCGACGCGCTGCTCGGCGCGCTGGGGCTCGGCGACATCGGGGAGTTTTTTCCGGATACCGACCCGCAGTTCAAAAATATGGACTCGCGACGGATCATCGAATTTGTAATCAAAGAAGTGTGGAAGCGCGGCTACGTCGTCGGGAATGTCGACGCGACCTTAATCGGCGAACGCCCGAAGTTTACGCCCCATAAAAGCGAGATCCGTTCCAGTCTCGCGCGCATGCTGGATTTGCCGCTGGACTGCGTCGCCTGCAAGGCCACCACCACCGAAAAGATGGGCGCCCTGGGCCGCCAGGAAGGGGTGGGATGCACGGCCGCGGTCCTTTTGATCCGGAAGCCAGGCGAATGATCGCGCGCCCGCCGACAGCTGTCACGAACGCGACGGCGCGCCGGTCGATTCGGGCCCGACGCCTTTCGTTCGTAATGTACGCGACGCTTGCGACGCTGTTGCCTGGAATCGCGGCCTGTGATTCGGGGATGGCCCGCGGAGCCTTCGCCAATCGCGGCGTGGACTTGAGCGCGCTGCCGGCCTGCGCGCGCCGTGGTTTCCAGCCGGCCTGGCCGCAAGCGCAGGCGCGCTTTATGCCGCCGGCCGAAGCGATCGACGATGCGCCAGACGACGCGCCGCCGGCTGCGTCGAACACGGACGAATTCCAGTCCGATTGGTGCGGCGAAGGCTGGACCCTGGTTCCGGCGGGCCGGCACGGCAACCGTCCGCTGGGGGTCCGCGATCTCGGTCTTTCCGCGGAGCCGGAGCCCTCGCCGGATAGTGAAAGCGACGCCAGTGCGAATACGGCCGAATCGTATGAGTACAGCGTGCGTCTGCGCTTCGCGTTGCCGGCTGCGCCGGAATCCAGCGGGGATGGAATTCGGCCGGAAGACTTCGCGCTCGTGCTGGGATCCATCGGAGTGAACTGGGAGATCTACGCGAACGGCTTCCTGGTCGAAAGCGAAATCCATCGCGACGCCGCTGGCGAAACCGACCGGCTGATGTACCTGCGCGATCATCGGACGCGCATTCCCGCCGAAACTCTGCGCAGCGGCGAAAACGAAATCTTCGTTCGTATCGTGGCCGAGCCCGGCTTCGCGCTTTCGGGTATCGCCATCGGTCGCCCCCAGTACATCGCGCCGGCGCGGGCCTTCGAGAGCCCGTTGCGCGAACAGCTGGAGCTCGCGCTGATCGTTTTGTATCTGGCGGCCGGGGCCTTTCACCTGTTGTTCTTCGCGCTGCGTCCTGCCGAACGGGCGAGCCTGTACTTCGGCCTGTTCGCACTGGCGATCTTTCTGTACTTTTTCAGTCGCGGACCGGCGGTCTTTGAAATCACCCGCGATCTGCAAATCCTGCTCCGGCTGGAGTTGCTCTGTCTGTACTGGACCGTGCCTCTATTTCATCTATTCATGGATACGATGCTCTACGGTCGAGTCGGCCGCCTGAGCAGACTGAGTCTCTTCTATCACCTCGCGCTTTCCACGGGCGCCCTCGGCTTGCCGATCGCGCTGGCCTGGGACGCCCTGCAAATCTGGCAGCTCAGCGCGATGCTTTTCATGCTGTACTTCCTGATTCAGCTGGTGCAGGGCGTGCGTTACGAGTGGATCAAACAGAAGCTGCGCCGGCATGCCGACGCGTTTCAGGCGCTGCGTTTCACGCTGGCCCGTACAGTGCCCGGCAATCTGCTCCTGGGATATTTGATTCTGGGGGCGTCGGCGACTTACGACGTGGTCGACGCCGTCGCGCTGCATCGCGCGGACGAATTGACTCGCTACGCTTTTTTCGTATTCATTATGGGGATCGCCGGGGTGCTTGCGAATCGCTATATCGCCGCGGTGCATCAGGTGGAAAGCCTGAACGAGGAGCTGCGCTTTCGCATCGTCGAATTAAATCAGGCCAACCGCGGACTGCGCGATTCGGAGGAGCGCTATCGCACCCTGGTCGAAGAGTCGCACGATATTATATTTACACTGGACGAGGAATTTCGATTCGTGCGGGCCAATCGCAATATGCATCGCACCCTGGGGATCAGTCAGGAACGGCTGGCCGGCACGAATTTTCTGGACCTGGTGTACGTGGATCCGGATGAAGACCGCGATCAGGAAGCGCTCAACAGTCGCCAGGCGCTGCAGGCGAAGCTGGACGATTTCGCGGCTGATCGCAAACCGATTTTCCAAAAGGTGCTCTTTCGCTCGAGCTTCCTGGCGGAACCTAAAGAATTACACCTGCGGCTCGAACACGTCGACGTGCAGGGCGGTCAGCCCGAAATTCTGGGGCGCGCGTCCAGCGTGCTCGAGGACAATCTGCTGCGTTTCTTTATCTCCGAGCGCCAGCGCTACACGGTTGGTAATTCGCTGATCACCGCCGAAGAACTTTCGCAGCGGCTGGTGCGCAATATCGGTAAATATCTGGACAACCAGCGCCTGACCGGCGTGCGTTTCGGACTGCGCGAGATGCTGGTGAACGCCATCGAACACGGCAATCTCGGCATATCCTACGACGAGAAGACGCGCGAGATACTGAGCGGTAACTATAAGAATTTTATCAAATCCAGGCAGTCGGATCCGGAATATCGCCAGCGTTCGGTGACTGTGCATTACAGCCTTTCGCCGCAACGGGTGCTCTTTTTGATTCGCGACGAAGGCGCGGGATTCGATCACCAGGCCATGCGGGCGCGATCCCTCGAGGATCTCGACGCGGAGCTTTCCAGTCACGGCCGGGGCATCAAAATGACCGAAAGCGCCTTCGACCAGGTGCGTTATAACGCGAAGGGCAACGAGGTTCTGCTGATCAAGTACTTCGATACTGAGCGGGGTTGACCCAGGCGCCGCAACGCCGACTGCTCTGGTTCGCCTATTTCGATTCCAGCTTCCCCACCTGAATGCGAATGAATTCCGGCAAATAGGCCGGCGTACAGTTTTTTGCAACGGGGTCGTCCCGATACAGTCCCACGCGCTGGCCGAGTTCGATGCATCGCGGTCGGAGCCCGGGCACGAAAATTCCGATCTGGGCCGCGGTGAAGTTCATGGCCCACTGCACTTCGGGAACTTCGGTCTCCAGCTGCGCTTCGATGGTTTCCAGCAGTTCCGTCGTATTATCGTGGTCGGTATTGCCGGTCCAGCGCAGCCGCGCCTGGTAGTACCAGAAGAGGCGTCGCAGCAGGGGGAGCCGGTGGCGCTCCCAGGAATTGAGAAGCGCAACGGTGCCTTTGGCTTTCATCAGCTGGTTTGCGAGCAACCACTCGGAAATCAGATCGCGGTCCCCGGCATCCGCCTTCTGCAGATCGGCCGCCAGTTCCAAAAGCATCGCTTCGTTCAGCAGTTTCCTGTCGAAAATGAGCACGGCCAGCAGGCGCGGATTCCGCTCCCGGGAATTCCAGAGCTGCATCGCGAGGTCATGGTCGACTTTGATCTCCTTCGCTATCTTTTTGATTTCGCCGAAGGAGATGTCGCGATCGAGCAGTTTCTTGCGGAGCTTCTTGAAGTCGGACGAATCACTCATCGGGCGCTCCAGTTCACCCGCGCCGCGGCCACCGCCAGAATGCGCGGGTTGCTTACCAAAATTATAAATCTAGATTAGCAACCTCAAGCGCGTTGTTTTCGATGAAACGGCGCCGCGGTTCGACCTCGTCGCCCATCAGCACGTCGAATGTGCGTTCGACGTTTTCGAGCACGGCCTTCTCGTCGAGAGGCAGGACCTTGAGCATTACGCGCTTTTCGGGATCCATCGTGGTTTCCCAGAGCTGTTCGGGATTCATTTCACCGAGACCTTTATAGCGCTGAATGATCGTTTTCTCTTCGCCGTGTTTTTTAACGAAACGATCGCGCTGCGCTTCCGTAAACGCGTATTCCGAAACCTTGCCGTTCTTCAGTAAAAAGAGCGGCGGCTGCGCGATGTACAGATATCCGTTGTCGACGAGCGGTCGCATCTTCTTGAAAAAGAAAGTCAATAGCAGCGTGCGAATATGCGCGCCGTCGATGTCCGCGTCGGTCATGATAATGATCTTGTGATAGCGCAGCTTGCCAGTTTCGAATCCTTCTACGCCGAAGCCGATGCCGAGCGCCGTGACCAGCGTCTTGATCTCGTCGTTATTCAAGATTTGATCGTCGCGGGCTTTGAGCACGTTCAGGATCTTGCCTTTCAGCGGCAATATCGCCTGGTAGTTTCGATTGCGACCCTGCTTCGCCGAACCGCCGGCCGAATCGCCCTCCACGATAAACAATTCCGAAAGCGCCGGATCTTTTTCCGAACAGTCGGCAAGCTTTCCGGGCAGACCGCCGCCTTCCAGAATGCCTTTGCGTTTGGTGACCATCTCGCGGGCTTTACGGGCGGCTTCGCGGGCTTTGCTGGATAGAATACAGCGTTCGAGAATCGGCTTGATTTCGCCGGGATTCTCTTCTAAGAACAGCGACAGGCGGTCGGACACGATCGTCTGCATCTGGCCTTTGACCTCGGCGTTGACCAGCTTCTCTTTGGTCTGCGAGCTGAACTGCGCTTCGGGGTGTTTGACGCTGATCACGCAGTTGAGGCCTTCGCGCACGTCGTCGCCGGACAGGTTGCCGCCCAGCTTCTTCTTCATGGTCTCGTCTTTTTTCAGGTATTCGTTGAGCGTTCGCGTGAGCGATGCCCGAAAGCCTTCTAAGTGCGTACCGCCGTCGGCGTTGCGAATACCGTTCGTAAAACACATTACGTCTTCGCTTTGATTCTGGGTGTAGGCCATGCATACTTCGGCCATCAATTCGTCTTTCTGACCTTCGAAGTAGATGATCTTTTTGTGCAGCATGCCGCGCTTCTCGGCTTTGCGCTGAATCAGCTCCTGGATACCGCCCGCGAACATGAAGTTTTCGGACTTCGCCGGTTTCTTGCGTTCATCGAAAAGGCCGATGCGCAGGCCTTTATTCAAGAAGGCCATCTCTTCCAGGCGCGCGTGCAGCACCCCGTACTTATAATCGGTAGTGGTGAAGATTTCGTCGTCAGGCTTAAAACGTACGATGGTGCCGTTCTTTGAGGTTTTACCTTTCTCTTTTACGGGCGCGACGGGCACTCCGCGCTGATATTTCTGATAATAGATTTTACCGTCGCGATGCACTTCGGCTTCGAGCCAGCTCGAGAGGGCGTTGACGACCGACACGCCCACGCCGTGCAGACCGCCGGAGACTTTGTAGGCGTCCTTTTCGAATTTACCACCGGCGTGCAGAATCGTCATGACCACTTCCAGAGTGGAGACTTTCTCCTCGGGGTGCATATCCACGGGGATCCCGCGGCCGTTGTCCTGAACTTCGATGACGTTGTCCGGCAGGATCCGAACGACGATAGCCTCGCAGTGCCCGGCCATGTGTTCGTCGATCGAATTGTCGACCACCTCGTAGACCATCTTGTGCAGACCGGTCGTATCCTGGGTGCCGATGTACATCCCCGGGCGCTTGCGGACCGCTTCCAGGCCCTTGAGGACCTTGATCATATGCGGATCGTAATCTTTTGAGGTTTTAGCCATACCCTCAGGAGGGTGCCGGGGAGACATAAAATCTGTAAAGCACTATAATTCCGTATACTATTGCGGAATTATGAGCGGGAGGCAGGTCTCGGTCGAGACGCGCCGGGAGGTCCGCAGTCAGGCGGTCCCGGGGCTCGGCCCCGTCCGGGCCGGCCGACGCGCATCAGCGTCGACCTGGAGGTCGGCGTTTATCGCCGATTCTTTTCCATCTGCTCGGCGTATTCGATGGTGTAGCGTGCCCAGGGAATATGGTTGAGGCGAGCCTCGGGAATCTTTTTCCCGTTGCCTTCACAGATGCCGTAGCCGGTTCCTTTTTCGATCTTCTCAAGGGCGACTTCGATCTGCTTGAGCTTGTCGACGTCCATATCCGAGAGCCGGCTCAGGACTTCGTTGTTGATCACGCCGTCCGCCAGATCCACCAGGTCGCCCTGATCGTTGTAATTGACGTACTCGCGTTCGAGCTCCAGCTCCTTCAGGATCTCCACTTTGGCTTCCAGCAGCCTGTTCTTGTACTTTTCGAGTTTCGCTTTGTCCATCGGGCCTTCCCTGCAAAATCAAAAGATAGCCACACGGTAGTAGAACGCCAATCCCGTCAAGCCAGGAATCCAAATATAAGCGTCCTGCGCGATTTTTCACCGAATGTCTGTCTGCCCCCCATAGACGATTTTTTCTCGGAACCGCTAAAAAAAATTTAGGTGTAGAGCCGCTTTACATTAGAAAAAACTTGCGCGCATAATGCACTGCACTATCGTTGGTGCATTGCATAATGATGAAAGTGCAAGCGGGGGAATCAATGCTGGAAAAAAGTCTACAGGATGTATTGAACGTCGGCCTCGGACTGCTGAAAGAGGGCGAGAAAGGCTTTCAGCAGGCTCTGGAAGGCGTAGCGAAGGCCTTTGAAGATCTGAAGAGCAAGGGCGCGGAGGACACTTCGGAGTCCGCTCAGAAGATCCGGGAAGTGCTGGATAACACCATTCGGGGCGTGAAAGACGTCTCCACCACCGCCGAAGCCAATTTCAATCGGGTCCTGGAAGAGGCCCGGAAGAACTATGGCCAGATTCTGGAGCAGGCTCGAACCGTCGTAGGGGAAGAGCGGATCCACGATCTGAACGCTCGTTTTGAAGAGCTGGCACAGTTCGTTCAGGAAAAAACGGGCGATCTACAAAAGAAGACCTCCGGCTCGTCCGGATCTTCCGACGCTCCTGGCGAATAATCTCGCTCGCTTCGGCGAATCAGCTTTCTCAGTCGATGCTGAGTTTGCAGGCTCTGACGCCAGAACCGGGTCCCGGATAACGGGCCCGGTTTTTTTATGCGCCCCCGTTCGCCTGCACCATCTCTACCAGATGCGCTTCGGCCAGATCGAGATAGCTCAGGTCGTGACGTGTCCTGGCCAGGAGCAGGGCGCCTTCCAGGGTGCTCAGGACCAGCCGCGCCGCTTCAGCGGCCCGGCGCGTTTCGTTCGCTGCAGGCTCCGAATCGGACCCGGCAACCGAAACGAACGTTCTATTTTGTTCCGGGGCGCTGGCAGTATCCGATTCCGAAACGATCGTTCTGTTCGGTGAAAACAGACGGGTCAGCTGATGCTCCCAGTCAGCATAGATCGCTCCGCATGCGGCCAGGATTTCGGGATGGTCGCCGCCGACTTCCTGGGCGACCGCGGCGATCGGACAACCCTTGCGAAACTCCGAGGCCCGCAGTTCGTTGCGGAAATAATCAAAGAAAGCTCTCAGTCCGGCGGCCAGGTCCGCAGCGCTTTCCAGGCCGGCCGCCAGGCTCGCGCTCAGCCGTTCCCCCGCAGTCCGGAGCGCGGCGATGGTCAGTTCGTCTTTGCCGCCCGGAAAATGGTGATACAGCGAGCCGCGCGGCGCACCGCTTCGCGCCAGGATTTCATTCAGGCCCGTGCCGTAGTAGCCCCGCTCCTGTAAGAGCTCGGCCGCCGCCAGCAGGAAGCGATCCCGGCTGGCGCGGCCCTTTTCATATTTTTCTGGCTGAGCGGACTTCGCGCCGCCTTCAGGCTTGCTCATGACTCTGTCTGACTAACGCAAATCCGCTGGCAATGCAAACTTGACGATGGCTTCGGTATAGTCGCCGCCCAGGTATAGATGCCCGTCGTATTCTTCCACCGACGCCGCTTCGCTGACCAGCCGGCCGTCCGGATCGTGAAACGATCGCAGGACCCGGCCTCCCTGGTCCGTGGCCGGATCTTCTTGCGAAGCTCGCGCCGTCGATTCCACAAGCATCACCAGTCCGTACGGTTCCGCCGCCGGCAGGAGCGCGTTCGGTAGCGCGAAGAGCGCCTTTTTCCAGAAGGGACTGGGGTGAATCGTATCCAGAAAGGCGTTGCGACGCGTCGTAAAACCCAGCCAGTATTGCGTTTCCGTGTTCGCAGTCGCCCGGCTGTCCGCGATCGATCCGGAATCCCGGCGAAAGGCCGGCCGCGTGGCGATGCCGTTGGGAATGCCCGGCAGGTTTTCGAGAAAGACGTCGGTCGTGCCGGCGGCCGTTCCGGCCAGCCAGTGGCGCAGCACGCGATAGCGCCCGGTTTCGACGACCAGCACATAGCGTCCGCGTGGATCCACGGCCACGCCGTTGCCGAAGTGCAGACCATGCAGTAATTGCCGCGTGCGGGGTTGGCCGGCTGCGGCCCGGGGATCGTATACATAGAGGCCGCCGTCGTCCCTACGCGCTTCGCTGATCAGAATCAGCGCGTTGCGTCCCGAGAATCTGCGGCGGGTCGAGGTCACCGAAAAATAGATCCGGCCGTCCGGTCCCACGTCGATATCGTTCGCCATCAAAAAGGGCCGACCGTCCAGCTCCGTCGCCAGAGTTTGCACGCTGCCGTCCGGAGCGATGGAAACCAGTCCCCGGTTCAAAATCAGCGCCAGCAGATTTCCGTTGCGGTCGAAGTGCAGGCCCGTAGCCCAGCCGCCAGTATCGGCGAAAATCTCCTGGTCGCCGCCGTCCGGGCGCATACGCAGGATCCCGCCCCTCTGAAACGTTCCGTCGTGAAAGCCGGCGTAGAGCCGGCCGTCCGGACCGACGGCAATATCTTCCGGACCAATGCCGGGTGCGAGCGGTAGCGCCGTTCCCGACTGCAGGTCCCGATTGGCGGCGAATGGCGTCCCGGGCGAGAATCCGGGATCTGTCGGCGGTTGGTAGGCGATGGGATCTGCGCCGGAACAGGCGCTCAGGCTCAGTGCCAGAATCAAGGCCGGCACCGCCGTCTGGTGCGAAAAAGTACTCATGCTGGAACTCCTCAGGTGGATTTGCCCCAGATCCGCCCCCTGATGCTTCTCCAGTCAAGTTTAAAAATATATAGATCAGTCTATCTATTTTGTTGGCGGGCGAGAGGCCAGCGGGGCGACCCCGTGCATTTGCTCAAATCCGCTGGATTCTCTGGAAATCGCGCCGCGCTCAGCGCAGGGGAAAACCGTTCTCGGCCAGCCGCTCGACGATGCGGTCGAGCAGGGTCTGGAGTTCTTCGCCCGTCAGGGTGCCGCCGTCCCGGGCCGCAAACAGCTCGTAGCTCACCGATTTTTTGTCCGCGGGCAGTGGTTCGCCGCGGTAGCTGGTCAGCATGCGGATTTCGCGGATCTCGGGCATGGCCAGCTCTTCGATCAATTCGACGGGACGATGCGTGCCTTCCCGGTCATCCATGATCACTGAGATTTCGAAATGCGAATCCGGAAATACCGACGGCGGCCGATAAGCGATCCGCTGGCGGGCCGAATCCGCAATAGCGGCAATCGCCGTGAAGTCGAGATCGGCCACGACCGCGGCCCGCTTGAGATCGGCGGCGCTTTGCGCGGCCGGGTGCAGGATACCCGCGTGACCCAGTACGAGCGCCTTCAGTTCGCCGCCGGATTCGGATGCAGCTTGCGCGACGAGTTCCAGCGCCGCTCCGGGATGCAGCCAGGCGGGCGCCTTCGCCGCCGCTCGGAAACGCAGGCAGCCGTCGTAGGCGATTTCGCCGAAGAGTCGGGTCATAAACGCGCGCAGTTCGAGCAGCGCGCGATATTCGGAGCGCGCTTCCAGCTCGGCCGGCGATCCCGCGGCGGCGGTCGTCTTCGCCGATGCGGCCGGCAGATGCACGAGTGTGAAGCGTTTGCTTTCGGTGGCGAGTTTCGATTTTTTCAGATCCTCCGGGGCCTTGTAGTACACCCGCCCGAATTCGAACAGGCGTACGTCGGAAAAGCGATCCTGGTTACCCGCCACCTGTCGCAACAATCCCGGTAACTGCGAAAGCCGCAGCTCCGGGCGATCCATGAAGACCGGATTCTTCAAAGCAAGCGCCACGATTGATTCCACCGGCGCCGGTTTCGCAGCCGCCGCGCCCGCTTTCTGATCTTCGGACCATGCGTCGTAGCGCAGTGCATCGACGAAGGCGGCGTTGTCCCTGGCGTCGGCGAAACTATAACCGTAAGCTTCGCTATAGCCGCCGGCAGTCGCCAGATAAGTTTTGATGCGATTGCTGAGCAGGCGTTCCCGGTTGGGCGGCGTGGGTTCGACTTTCGCAAGCGGCGCCTGCGGTTCCACGTTGTCGTACCCGAAGACCCGCCCCAGTTCTTCGACGATATCTTCGGGGATACTCACATCGTACTGCGAGCGATAGGTCGGCGCCGTTAGTTGAAAGACGATGTCGGCGGATTCGCCCCCCGGCTTGCCGGTCGTTTTCTTTTTCTTTTTGGCGGAGCCGCCGGCGGCCGGTTTCGCGGCGCCCTTCGTTTTCACCTGCACCTCGAAGTCGAGTCGCGTGAGAATGTCCGTGACCAGCTTGTCGGAAATCGCAAAGCCCAGGCGCCGCCGCAGAAAATCGAGGGTCACCGTGATCTTATTGCGCTGTTCTTTTTCGGGACTTGCGCCCGTGGTCTTGCCCTGACGCAGATCAGGACAGCTCTCGGCGATCAATTCCACCAGGCGATCCAGAGCCAGTTTCGCTTTGGCCGGATCCTGGCCTTTTTCGAAGCGCTGGGCGGAATCTGTACGCAGACCCAGCTTCGCGATCGCCGGACGAATGCGTTCCCGTGGAAAGGTCGCCGACTCCAGAAAGAGTTCGGCGGTATCGTCGGCCACGCCGGAGTTTTCCCCGCCCATGATTCCGCCCAGCGCGACCGGAGTCGCTTTCGCGCCGGCCGGCCCGTCGAGAATCAGAATGGTATCTTCGGCCAGTTCGCGTGCCTGGCCGTCGAGGGTCGTAAAGCTCTTGCATTTATAGCCGGACAGGGCGGCCGCACCTTTCGCGCCGCCCTTCGTTTTCGCGTCGGCTTTCGCCTGCGCGGAAGGATTCGCCAGAGCGACCGTGACTGTATCTGTGTGCAGAGTTTTCGCGTCGAAGGTGTGATTCGGCTGGCCCAGTTCGAGCATGACGTAGTTCGAGGCGTCGACGATATTGTTGATCGGACGCTGGCCGACATTCAGCAAACGCGCCTGCATGTACAATGGGGCGGGAGCCACCGTGATCCCGGCGAGAGCGCGGCCGTAATAAGCTTTCGCCGCGCCGCTTTCAATGACGATCTTTTTGGATTTGAGCTTGCCGTCCGTCTTCGGCTGGCGTTTCGCGCGGGTTTTCGTCGGATCGTACCTGAGTTTTTTGCCGTAGATCGCCGCGATTTCGCGGGCGAAGCCGACGTGGCACCACAGGTCGGGGCGATGCGTGATCGATTTGTTGTCGATATCGAGAACGGTGTCTTTGAGCGGTAATAGTTTTGAAAGCGGGGTGCCGTGTTTGAGTCCGTTGTTTTTCGCGCTGCTGCCGGAAGCCGCGAGCCCGGGCAGGGTTTCCAGATCGATCAGCCCGTCGATTTCGCCGGTCATGGGAGTCAGCCCCAGTTCGCCGGGGCTGCAGAGCATGCCGTGCGAGGCGACCCCCCGCAGTTTCGCGGGTTTGATTTCCAGAAATTCGCCGTCTTCGGCTTTCGGCAGACGGGCGCCGACAATCGCCAGGGGGGCGAACATTCCCGCCCGCACATTCGGCGCGCCGCAAACGATCTGGTGCGTCGCCTTGCCGTCCCGGACTTTGCAGACGTTCAGTCGGTCCGCGTCCGGATGTTTTTCGACGCTTTCGACCAGGGCCACATGGATTTGATCGAGATGCGCGAAGACCTCTTCGACGCCCTCGACTTCGCATACGGCCAGGGTCAGGCGATCTACGAGATTTTCGACGGACACGTCGCGCAGGTCGACGTAGTCATTGAGCCAGTTCAGTGATAGTTTCATAGTTCTTCGATCGTAGTATTATATCGTTGTTTATTGGGTCGGATGCTTCTCGCGTTTTGCGAATCAGCCCGGCCTTCAGAATTGCTGCTGAAAGCGCAGATTGCCGGCGAGCATATGGCGAATGTCTTCGATACCGTAACGCATCATGACCAGCCGATCGAGGCCCAGGCCGAAGGCGAAGCCGGACCACTCCTCCGGATCCAGGCCGCCCGCCCGCAATACATTCGGGTGCACCATGCCGCAGGGCATCAACTCCAGCCAGCGGCCGTCTTCGCGCAGATAGTCCAGTTCGAAACCGGGCTCGACGAAGGGAAAATATCCCGGGCGCAAACGGATTTTGATCTCGCGCTCGAAGATCTCCGAGAGAAAGGTTTTCATAATGTGAATGATGTGCGCGACGCTCACGTCCCGATCGATCAGCATACCTTCGACCTGGTGGAATGTATTCTCGTGGGTGGCGTCGGTCTCTTCGTAACGAAAGACCCGTCCGGGCGCTATGATGCGAAACGGCGGCTTGAGCTTGCGCATGGCCCGCACCTGAATCGTGGAGGTGTGCGTGCGCAACAGGTTGCCGTCGGCGGTCCAGATCGTATCCTGCATATCCCGGGCGGGATGATCGTCGGAAAAATTCAGCCGGCCGAAATTGTTTTCATCCGTTTCGACTTCGGGCCCGTTCATAATGCGAAAGCCCATATTGCCGAAGATCTCTTCGACCTGCATCTGCAGTTGCGAAATGGGATGCAGGTGGCCCCGGGTCGCGGGCAGGGGACGCAGGGCGTCGTAGGCTTCGCCTGCCAGACGTTCCGCCAGAGCCGCGGCTTCCAGCTCCTGTTTGCGAGCGGCGAATCGTTCTTCAATTCCCGTACGGGTCTGGTGCATGACCTGCCCGGTGGATTTCTTCTCATCCGGAGAGAGCGCGCCGAAGCCTTTCATCAGGCCGCTCAGCTGCCCTTTTTTACCGAGATACTGCTGATAGGCTTCGTCCAGCTCCTGCGGCGTGGCGCAGCCGTCGAGCGCGTCGAGGGCCGCCCGGCCGAGTTCGCTAATCCGGGATTGCAGTGCGCTGCCTTCGCTTTCTTCAGCCATAGCAGGCAAGGCCGCCGTTCCTGGGCCAGGTGTCAAGGTTTCCGGGGATTGCAGGGGGCCGGGAGCCGGACTCCGTCCTGTGCACGGGCCGAATCCCGCAAAGCTGCTTGACCCGTCGTCTGTCCACAGAACGCTGTCCCAAATGGCCGTACCAAAGCGAAAAACATCGTTGCAGAAAAAGAGATCCCGCCGGGCGCACCATGCCATCGGGCGGCCGCATCTGGTCCCCTGCAAGAACTGCGGCGCTTTTATCATGCCCCACCGGGTCTGTACCGAGTGCGGTTTCTACAAAGATCGCGTCGTCATTACGCCGAAAGCCAAAAACAACGCGGCCTGATTTCCGTCGCGTCCATTCTGTAATTCCAACGGCGTCTGAGCGGCGCCCGCTATACCCGCTGCAGGCGATTGCAATAATCGCTTTACGTCCCGGTGACGCGCACTTACCCGGGAACTGTGTGGGTAGCCGTAGACGTCATGAGCGGAGAAACGGGCGTGGAGACCGCCGTTCACGGCGCGGTCCAGGCCGTCCGTGAATATAACTCCCGCGTGATTCTGGTCGGCGACGAAGAAGCCGTCGGCCACGCGCTCTTTCGCCATTCCGCCGACACCGCGAATATTGAAATCGTTCCCTCCGAAGACGTGATCGAAATGAGCGAGTCGCCGGCCCGGGCCGTGCGCGCCAAGCCGAATTCATCGGTGATGGTCTCCGCCCGTCTGGTCAAAGAGGGCCGCGCGGTGGGGTTCTTTTCGCCCGGGAATACCGGCGCAACCATGGCCGCGGCCATGTGGGAACTCGGCCGCATTAAAGGCGTCGATCGCCCCAGTATCGCTTCGCCGCTACCCAGAGAAGACGGGGGCACCACCGTATTGCTCGATTCGGGCGCGAATGTGGACTGCAAAGCGCCCTGGCTGGTACAGTTCGGAATAATGGGCCAGGTCTACTCTCGCGAAATCTTAGAAGTCGAAAAACCCCGGGTGGCGCTGCTTTCGAACGGCGAAGAGAGTAAAAAAGGCAACTACGTCGTACTGACCGCTCACGAAGCGCTGCGCAAATTACCGTACAATTTCATCGGCAACATCGAAGGCCGCGATCTGTACGGCGGGGGCCGGACCGCGGACGTCGTTGTCTGCGATGGCTTTCTGGGCAATATCGTACTCAAGGCGACCGAAGGTCTCGCGCGATCGATCTTCAATCTCATGAAAGAAGAGATCGGCGCGACAGCTCTCGGCCGCACCGGCGCCTATATGCTCAAACCCACGCTGCAGATGATTCGCAAGCGCATGGACTACACCGAATACGGCGGCGCTCCGCTGCTCGGCGTGAACGGTAATTGCATCATCGGCCACGGCAGCTCGAACGCCCAGGCCTACAAGAACGCCATTCGCGCGGTCGAAAACGCCGCCCGGGTCGATCTCTCAGCGCGCATCGCCGCCGAGATCAAGAAATACGCCTGATTGCGGCGAAAATCGCGCGCCGTTCCGGCCGTGTAATCTATTATGAAGAAAACCAATATGAATCACCTTATCACCAATCATCAAGATTGCAACCGCGGCCCGCGCCGCTTCCCCCTGCGAAGCGCAACGATATTACCGGCCGCTCTGTTCCTGGCTCTGGGGCTCACGGCGTGTCCCGGCGGAAAAACCGAAGCGCCGGAAGTGCGCATCCACGAAGGGGAATTGCTCGGGCCGCGCGGGAAAAATTTCACGTACGTGGAAGGCGATGTGACCGACGCGAAGACCGTCGCCATCGACTATCTGAAGGGCGACGTGCGTGGCCGCAAGATTCGCAACCTGTGGATCAATTTCATGGAAGGCACCGTGGCCAACGGCCCGGTCACGATTAATATTCTCAAAGGAAATATTATCGAAGGCGACGGGGTAACCGTGAACCTGCTGATTGGCGAAGACTTCAGCGGCAAAGCGCTCGTCGGCAAAAAGATCGAACCCGATTATTCGAAGTAAATCTGCTCTCAGCAAATCTGACCGATTCGTGCTTTATTCGAAGTAAATCTCGAAACTCAGATGATGGACTTCGTCCGCGGGGTCGAGCGAAGAATACAGGCGTTGATTGTTCGGCGAAGCGAAGGCGCCGCCGCCCTGGCTTTCGCTTTCAATGCCGCCCGCGTCCGGGGCGCCGCTATCGAGCGGCCGGTCGCCGGAGAGGGTTGCGTCGACCACCTGGGCGACGTACAGGGCCGCGAAGGCCGCCGTGAGATAACTGGCGTTGCGCTGTCGCGCACGCGCCCGCTGTAGTTTGCGGGCCTGGTCCGCGCGCGCGCGATTATAACCCAGGACCGCCAGATCGGTGCTGATCCCCAGAAATTGCGAACCCACGATGGCGACCGCCGGCTCCGCGATGAGTTTGCCGGCGACATTGCGGTCCACTCCCCGAAACGCGACTTCCGCCGCGCGATATTCCGAAAGCGCCGCCACGCCGATCGCGCTCATGCTGCCCAACCAGAAGCCTCCGCGAGCGCCTTCGCCGCGTCGCATATGGGTCAGGCCGGGCACGAGATGCGAGGCGCGCCAGCGATCCCGATTCTCGTACAGGAAGTGCGCCCCCCAGGTGAGGAGCGCGGCCCCGCCGAGATAGAGCTGATTGTTGCGGTGGCGGGTATAGGCGCGCTCGGCTTCGCGCTGGTCCCGCAAATAGGCCAGACTGTAGAGTCCGAGCTGTTGCTGCGAAGGGTTCGCGGCGGCTGTAAGTACCGCGAACAGGCCGATGTTGTTAAAATAGCGGGCGTAGGGTTTGCGCTCGAAAGCATCGCGGGCGGTTGTACCGGCTTCGAATTCCGTGGCCGCGAGTACCAGCATGCCGCCCAGCGCGCCCCACCAGGCGCCGCCGCCTTCGCCGCGGCTATACGCCGGCAGCCCGGGGATCAGCGTTCGCCAGTCCCCGCTGCGCACCGGGTCGTCGCTATCGGCGTCTTCGGGAATCTCCGCGATTTCAGGAACCGCTTGCTGCGCCTCTTGCGGGATTTCAATGCGTCGATTGATCACGGCGACCGTATCGTTTTTGGCTTTTTTTAAGCCGCGGGGATTTTGTACGATCAGATTATAGCGCCCGTCGCCGATGTCGGCCGGGCGTAACAATACCAGCATGCGCGACGATTCGCGCAGGGTGACCGGCACTTCCTGCGGCGCGAGCCCCGGGCGTTCCAGAAAGACTTTCGTGTGCTGGGTGAAAAAACGACCACGCACTTCGACCGTGCGCGAACCGTCGCGGGCCGCTTCGCCCTGGGGAACGATCGCGCCGATGAGCGGCACCCGGGTCACGCGAATGCGCAGCGACTGCCAGGGGGACCAGACTCCCGGCGTTCCCAGGCGATTGACCGCCGAAATGCGCTGGCTGTAGTCGCCGGGTTCCAGGCGAAACGTATACGAATCCCCGCGCACCCGTTCGTCGATTACAGTTTCGCGATCTTCGTCGCGGATTTGCAGCCAGTATTCGGACGCGCCCGGGCGGGCTTCCCAGTTCAGGCGCACTGATAGCGGATCGTCCTGGGCTGTCAGCCCGGTGATGGGCGCGAGCAGGCACAGGGCGGCCACGGCGCCCGAGAAAAACGCGAAACGCAGTCGGGCCAGCGCAAGCCGCAAGCTGCGCGGCCGTGAATGTTGATTGAAGCCGGTCAAAATCAATGAAGCGGGTCGTCCGCCTTATTCCTGGATCACATACAGAGTATCGTCCGAAGTGATGGCCGGCGGCGCAACTTTCCCCGCGGTTACCGCGAAACTGGCCGACCTGGGAGGCGCGCAACGGTTTTCGTCCCGGCAGGCAGTGACGGTCCAGTTGAAGCGACCGTCGGCCAGAGGCCGGAGATCGTTCATGGTTACGCTGGTGGTGTTGCTGCGCGAGTTCAGGATCGTGCGCCCCCGGTTGTCCGCCACGCGGATGTTGTAATAGACGCCGCCGCTCGCTCGCCAGCGAAAGGTCAGGGCGTTTAGATTGCTGATGTCGATGGTCGCGTTCGCGGCCGGATAGACCAGCGTGGGCTGATTCAGAGCGTCCGCGATCGCGAATTTTCGTGATTCGCTTTCGGTGAGTACTTCCGAGTTCTTGCTCAGGACCCGGACTTTCCAGTACCAGTCGCCGGTTTCCTGCAGTCGGATCAGGCTCGAAAGGCCCGTCACCCGCTGATCGACGGCGATGGCGCTCGAAAAATCGGGGCTCTTCGATATTAACAACTGGTAGGTTCCCGGAAAGCCCGCCGCGTTCCATTGAAAGGCGAGGCCGTTCTGGCGTACGCCTTCCAGATCCGCCTGCATGCCGTCGATCGGTCCCACAAGATTCAGGCGGGCGACGGCGCCGACCTCAAAGCGCAGAGCGCGCGAATAGTCGGTGGCGCGTCCGTCGCGGTCGGTGCCGCGCAGGCGCCAGTAGTACGTGCCGGGCTGGAGGGCCTGGCGTAGATTTGTGAAATTGCCGTTGGAGTCGCGGCTGACGATGATATTGGCGAAGCCCGCGTCGCTTGCGAGTTGCAGAGTCGTGGAACGAATGTCGGCGTTGCGTTTCCAGCTGAATACAACGCCTTCTTTTTCGAAGAAGACCGCCGGGATCTCCTGTCCGCGCACGGGCGAAAGCGGAGCGGGGGGCGGAGTCTTTTCGTTTTGAACGACCTGGAAGGTGCCCGTGGGGCTGACGGTCGCCTGTCCGCCGCTCGCCGTTTGCGTACGCACCCGCCAGAAATAGGTGCCCGCGTCCAGACTGAGCGCCGTATTGCGCACCTGGGTCCGGCGCCGTTCGATCACGTTGCGAAAGCCGCGATCCCCGGCGATCTCGAGTACATAGCCCCGGGCCAGTTCGTTTTTACTCCAGGCGAAATTTACGAGCGGTTTCGTCGTAACGAATTCAAAGCGCGCGCCGGCGGCGGGCGACTGCAGGCTGAGCGGCGAATTGCGTAACACGGTCAGCGAACGAACCGCCGAGCGATCCACCTGCCCCGCGTTGTTGGTGGCCGAGAGGCGCCAGTAGTAAGTGCCTTCGCGAAGATTCGCCGCGGCGGAGGCGCCCCGCACAACCTGGCGATTCGTGATTTCGGAAAAATCGCGTTTACGGCTGACCTCGAAAGTCACGGCGGTCGCCGCCGCGTTATCGGAACTGACCGACCAGGTGAAATTGACGCTGGCCGTCCCGCGGCCGCTGACGTACAGCCGGCCGCCGTTCGCGGGGCCCAGGGGGCGCAGGCTGATCTTTTTGACCTCGATCTTTTCTTCAGTCAGGCGGGCGCGTTCGTCTTTGCCCACGGTCTGGGTTTCCCCCGATTCGGTCGAGATATTCGCTTCGCCGCGACTGACCGTGACGTCCAGGGCTTTGCCTTCTGCACCCTGGGCCAGCGAGACGTCGCTGTCTTCTATAGTAATCACTTTATCGTCGGAACGGATATTGAGTTCGGCCGGCGCATCCCCGGAATCTTCCGCACCTTCGGCTCCCTCGCCGCGCTTCGCCGCGATCGAACCGTAGGCGAAGTCGATGTCCATCGCCTCCTCGGAGATATTCAATACGATCATACTGTTTTCGGATAGATCGATTTGCGTTCCATCGCGCAGCTCGATCACCGCCGAAGAATAATCGCCGGTGCGGATCGAATCGTTGTTATAGACCGGTACTTCGTTTTCCAGGCCTTCCCAGACTACCTGGTTGGTGTACTTGCGCTGGGCCTTATTGACCCGCTGGCGCAGGGTGCCGATCTGTTCGCCGCCCGCCTGGACCCGGCGATTGAAATCCAGATACAGGAGCATGCTGAAGATCACGAGCAGTGCGGCGCAGGTGAGGGTTACGTAGTAGTCTGTGCGGCTGGTGATAAACATATTAGTTTCCGATGACTTCGAATTTTTCTTCTTTGGCGTCCGGATCGACGTCGGCCACGGAGCCGGTTTCGAAGCCGAGCATTTCGCGGACTTCGTCCATAGTGGCCGGACACTTCGGATCGTCTTTGCGGCCCAGAACCGCGTAAATCGCCTGGGGTTCGGTTTTGCCTTTGACTTTGATCGAAGGCATCGCCTCGACCGCGAAGGTGTCCCGGACCAGATCATAGGAATCCTGGGAGATGAGCACGTCCGTGCGAAAGGGTTTGTTCAGAGTTTCGATGCGGCTGGCCAGGTTTACAGCGTCGCCGATCACCGTACATTCCAGACGGGTCTCGGAGCCGATCTGACCGACGACCACCGGACCGGTGTTGATGCCACAGCCCATCTTCGCGCGCACGAATTTATGGCCGGAACGTTCGGCGCGTTCTTTGAGGCGTACATTAAATTCGGTGATGGAAGCGCGCATCATCAAGGCGGCGTTGATGGCGTTTTCGGTGTTGTTGCCTTCGGACTTAAAGGCGCCCCAGTGGGCCATCACCGCGTCGCCGATGAATTTATCGACGATGCCGAAGGTGTCTTCGACGCAGCCGACCATGCCCGTAAAGTACTCGTTCAAGAAGGCCACGACTTCTTCGGGCGTCATATTCTCGGACATGGCCGTAAAGCCGCGAAGATCCGAGAAGAAAACAGCGGCTTCTTTGGTTTCCCCGCCGAGTTTGATATCGCCGTGCAGCGCGAGCTCGGCGACTTCTTTGTTTACGAATTTCGTGAAAGCGTCGAGGCCCACGACCATCGAATTGAAGGAGTCGGTGAGTATGCCGACCTCGTCTTTGGTGGACGGCGGAATATTGACTTTGAAGTTGCCGTCCCGTACGAGCTGGTTGCCTTCGACCAGCTTGACGATCGGATTGGAAAGCGTATTGGAAAAGAAATAAACGATGATGAAGGCGATAATCAAGACGATGGCCATGATCAACAGGTTGCGATACTGAATATTGTCCACGGCTTCGAAGGCCTTGCTCGCCCGCACCGTCGACACGATGCCCAGCCCGCCCAGATTGAGCTTGCGAAACGATCCCAGATAATTCACGCCGTCGTCTTCGTACTGGCGCTGGCCCTGGGGCACGGGGCTTTTTAATAACGCGTCGATGATCGGCTTTTCGATGAAATTCGCCCGCGAAAGCACGATGCGCGAATCCGAATGCGCGATCACGTCGCCCTGGTCGTTGACCATGAAGGTCTCGACGATGCCCGCGGTCTGAAAGGCTTTGAGAAATTTCGACGGATCCAGATACAGAATCATCACCGAGTTGCCCAGCGGCTGGCTGAGAGCGATGAGCGGCACGTCGACCGACGCGTTGTGGACGACGAAGGCGCCGTTCAGAGACTTCGTGAACACCTTTACGTTTTCCGCTTCGACGTTCGCGAGCTTCGCGCGATCCAGGCTGTCGTTTTCGACCAGATATTTTTCGTTGTAGAGACGGCGTTTGACCCGCAGGCCGGCGCCCGCGCGTTCCGCGATTGCCAGAAAGATAAACTCGGGGTTGTCTTCGAAAAATAGATCTACGAAGAGTCTCTGCTGAGCCGCGGTGCCGATGCCCTGGTCGATGGTCAGGGCCAGCAGGTTCGATTTGTAGCCGATGCCCTGGAGCTCGGACTCGACCTGGCTGCCGATCACCGTGGCCAGGTTCAGGTTGTTTTCGGAAATTCGCGCCTGGGAATCTTCCCGGAAAAAGCCCGAAGCCAGAAAAATCATCACCGAAAGCGAAATCACCAGAATGCCGGTGATGATCGTCAGCAGCTTGACTTTGATCGTGAATTTCGAAGCGTGGAATGAGTAACCGTCGCTCTTCGCATCCGGCGAGTCTTGCGTCTGCGGGACCTCCGTGAGAGCTGGTTCGGATTGATTCATGAGTGTTTCCTGAGATTGCGCCGCGGGCGGCCCTATATAAGACGGGTCCAGCCTTTGTTTGAAAACAAATATATTTTTATCGACGATCGGGTCGGGGTCGCGGTTCAATAAGAATCGAATGGCCTGTCCGGGATCCTTGCTGTGCGGGGTGGGGAGCGTCAAAAGCAGCTGGGTCGCGAACTGCTCAAAGTCGGAGTCCGGGCTGTACAGGCAGAGTACGTGTCCTGTTTTCAGGCCGGGCAATACGACTTCTTTCGCCAATCGCTGCAGGGACAGATGGTCCGCGGGGCCGGTCGTGACCGTCTGCATGCCGACCCGCAGCCCGGCGGCGAGGGCGGCGCTTTGCAGACGATCGGCTTCCCCGGCATGTGCTTCGTGGGCGTCCGGGAGGCAGATCACCAGACCGCGAACTCCACCGGCCGCCCATCGCGCGACGACGGGCTCGAAGTCCGGTTGCGCCAGCGTCTCCGGCAGGCGGCTCTCGAAAGCGAGACCGTGTGCGTTCTTGAATTTGATTCGGGATCGCAGCATGGCGCTGTTCCAATTATCGGCAAAAGAGTCGGGCGGAAATTCGCTATTTGTCTGGAAATACCGAAAATCAGCGGCCGTACGCGCAAGATTCTGGCGTCAGACTGACGGAGAAAAAATTTCATTTGTGGAAATTTTTTTCGATTTTTCCACTTGCCCGGAAGGGGAGACTTTTTACGTTGCGCCAGTTGTTGACTCGCGAAAGCGAGCTCAAAACAACAAAATATTCGTACCTTCAGTTACTTTAAGGAGAACTGGCATGGCTGATTTTGATAAAATCAAAGCAATCATCGTTGAACAACTCGGTGTGGATGAATCCGAAGTTACCCCGGAAGCACACTTCATCGATGACCTGGGCGCTGACTCTCTCGACACTGTCGAGCTGGTGATGGCTCTGGAAGAGGAGTTTGGCATCGAAATTTCTGACGAAGATGCAGAAAAGATCCAAACCGTTGGCGACGTAAGCAAATACGTCGACGAACACGCTTCCTGAGAAGCTCAGTTTTTAGCCGGCCGGCGATTTCGCCGGCCGGTATTTCTCTCCCGCCTTTCTTTCTCCCGCTCCCGTAGCTTTCATTTTTTTAATTATTTCCTTTCTCTGTGCACCGGCCTCCGGCTTCCGTACTTCTGTGCGCTTCCGGTCTAAAAAAGCGGCGCTCCCGCCGACTCGCCGCAAACAGCTGCTCGCCTTTGCGCGTCGGATTGAATATTCCGCAAAGGATCTGACGCTCCTGGACCAGGCGCTGACGCATAGCTCCACGCGCAACGAGACCGGCCATCGTATCCCGGACAACCAGCGACTGGAATATCTGGGCGATTCGGTTCTGGGTCTCATCGTAAACGAAGCGCTGTACCTGCGCCATCCCGGTTTCGCGGAAGGGGAGCTGGCCCGGATTAAATCCGCCGTGGTATCGGAATCGTCTCTGGCGCCGGTCGGCGGCAGTCTGGGAATCGGCGCGGTTTTGATGATGGGCCGGGGCGAAGAGTCCAGCGGAGGCGCCGAACGCAGCTCCAATCTGGCGGACGCCTACGAGGCGCTGATCGCGGCCATCTATCTGGACCGGGGCTTGCCCGCGGCCCGAAAATTCGTACTGAAAACTCTCGCGGGCGTGCTGGAATCCTTTGAAGATCCCGGAGCCGCCCGGGACTCGAAGAGTGTACTTCAGGAAATCGTACAGAAAGAAAGCCGCAAACGGCCCGTGTACGAAATCGTATCGGAGGCCGGGCCGGATCACGAACGGGTCTTCGAATGTCGCGTGTTGATCGACGGGCGCGAAGCCGGTCGGGGCCGGGGAGCGAGCCGCAAGCGCGCCGAGCAATTGGCCGCTTCGAACGCGCTGAAAGCGATGCAAAAATCGACCCGGGACGCGGGGGGCGCCGCGCGCATCGCCGGCGGCTGAGGCATCGTTCGCCTGCGGCCGTCGGGCGGACCCGGCGCGCCGGACGGAGCGAGCATCGCAATCGAATCGCAATCGAATCGCAACAGAGAAGCAGGGTCTATGAGTTCGCAAGCTGACGCCGATTTTCTACGAGTGGAGCCGACCGGTTCGCCCGCTTATCCAGTCTATGTGGAGTCGGACTTCGCGCGCCTGCGGGCCGGGAATGCCTTCGCCGATCTGCAGGCCAGTCAGTTTTTTATCATATCCCAGCAGGGTCTCGAAGAAACGGTCGTGGCCCCGTTTCTTGCGGCATTGAATGAAACGCTCGGGGAAACGCTGCCCGACGGTCTGTCCCGGGAGCGCGTGCTCCTGATCGGCCAGGGGGAACAGAGCAAACACATCGACCGACTGGCGCCGGTGTACAATCGGCTGATCGAACAGGACGTCGACCGCAAGTCCTGCCTGATCGCGCTCGGCGGCGGAGTCGTCGGCGATTTTACGGGTTTCGTCGCGGCGACCCTGCTGCGCGGCGTATCCTTCGTCCAGATTCCCACGACGCTGCTCGCCGCAGTGGATTCGAGCGTCGGCGGCAAAACCGCCGTGAACGTCGATCGCGGTAAGAATATGGTCGGCGCTTTTTATCAGCCGCGCTTCGTATATTTTAACACGGGCTTTTTGCGCACGCTGCCCGAACGCGAATGGGTCTGCGGCCTGGCCGAGATGGTCAAACACGCCTGCCTTGAAGAAAGCGGCGCATTGCTCGCCCATCTGGAAGAACACTGTGAGGAACTGCGCAATCCCGAATCGCCCAGGCTGCGCAGGGCGGTGCTGGACTCGGCCGCCTTCAAGGCGCGGGTCGTGAGCGCGGACGAACGCGAGGGCGGCCTGCGGGCGATTCTGAACCTGGGCCATACCACGGCGCACGCCATTGAATCTTTGACCGACTATAAACGTTTTTCGCACGGTGAAGCCGTGGCCCGTGGGCTGGTGACCGCGTTGTTTTTATCGCGGCGAGTGCTGGGCCTTGCGGATGAAGCCGTGGAACGCTATCTCGCTCTATGCGGGCGGCTGGGCCTGCCCGGCGACACAGCCGGATTCTCGGCGGCTGAAGTTCTGGATCATATGCGCTTTGATAAAAAAAGCGTGCGCGGGATTCCCCGTTTCGTTTTACTCGAGGGGGCCGGTAAACCGCGCTACGGCGTGGAAGTGCCCGAAGCGGAGTTTCGGGCCGCCTTCGCCGAGCAGGCCGAACGCTTCGGCAGTGGCGCGCGACCGCAGCCGAAGATATCGCCCATCTGAATTCTGAATCCCCCCGCGCAGTATGAACGAAGAATACCAGCCAGATTTTCGCCAGCGCGAAGCCGACGGTCGAGACCGCCGTCCGGCCCGGCCCGGGCGCGCGAAAAACGCGTCGCTGTATTCCGCGCTCTTCGAAGGCCGATACGAACAGGCCTTTCAAAGCGCGCGGGCCCTGCGCGAAGAACGCGGGGAAAGCACGCCGGCCGGGGTATTGTACGCCGGCGCCTGCGCGCTTTTCGGACTGGGGCATATACTGCAGGCTGAGGAATGGGTCGAGGCGCACGGCGAGCTCACGAAATATCGAGCGGAGCATCTATATCTGGCCGCCTATATCGAATTGCATAAAGGGCGCGCGGATCGAGCGCTTTTGTACTGGACGCGCATTGTTCAGGACGATCCCTCCGAAACCTTCGCGGACGAATTGATCGAAAAACTCAAGCGCGGGGAGCAGCGAGTCAAGAGCGAGCTGAATCAGCCCGGGGCTTTCGTGCGCTATGTGCCGCTCGAGCCGGTCGATTCCAAAACCCGCGGCCCCGGGAATCCGGTCGGTGCCGGCGATTCGCGGAGCCGGGCGGCCGGCCAGGGCGAGCGCACCCGCGACGCGTTCTGGTGGCTGCTGGCAGGCATTGTTTTGATCAGCACGCTCAGCGTCGGGTTCGGAGCCTATCTCGACGAGATTCTGGGGCTCTTCGCTCCAGATCCGTACAGCGCTGTTCGCGAAGATCTGCCCGACGTGCCGGCCGGCGGCGCGGTGATTCGCCCGGACGCGTACAGCGATGAAGCTCCCCGTTTTATCTATCCGGACAAGGCCGCGGCGCTGGCGGAGTATCGTGAAGCGCGCGAAAAGATCGGGGCCGGCTATCCGAACCAGGCGCGCTACCTATTGGGCCGGCTGGAGCTTTCGAACGCCAGTTTTGAAATTAAAGAACGCGCGCTGCTTTTACGGGATGCGATTCCGCGCGTGGGCGTGCGCGATTTTCGGGATCCGCTTGACGTTGCTTCGGTTCTGGAAGAACCTTATATCTATCGCGACGCGCAGATCGACTGGCGCGGCCGGGTCGCCGCACCGCGCGCGAGCGAAGCGGGCGTCGGTTTCGATCTTATTTTGCCGCGCGGCACCAACACTGAACCGCACGCGGTCGGAGACCCGATTGCGGACGACTCGCCTGGTTCATCGGATTCGGATTCGGAATCGGGCTCCGCTCAGGGGGCGGGCGATGCTACGGAAAGCGCGCCAGGATCATCCCCGACCGTGCAGGTCGGGGTGCTCTTTATGGCGCAGCAGAGCGAAGGCGTTGGGTCGCCGCCGGATCTGGAGGCGGGTCAGGTCGTACGCGTCTTTGGGTCCGTGGTCAAGACCAGCGGCGGTCGCATCACGGTGCATGCGACGGAGATCATTCAATAACAGGAGTGTCTGCCTTGTACAGCACGAAGAGTTTCAATCGATCGACGTGTGCGAAGCGGGCGTTGTTACTCTGCGTTTTTGCGGCGTTGTTCTGGCCCTCCGGCGACGCTCTGCGGGCCGAAACGATCGTTCTGAAGAACGGCCAGATTTTGAGCGGGAAAGTCGTTTCGCAGAATAAGACATCCATCACCGTTCAAACTGAAAACGGGCGCCGCACGATTCTCAAATCGCAGATTCGCCGCATTGACTATAAATCCCCCGATGCTGTGCGACGCGAAGAAGAGCAGCGTCGCCAGCGGGAGGCCGCCGAGCGCCGTCGCAAACAGCAGGCCGAAGCCGCCCGCAAGGCTGAAGAAGAGCGCCAGGCCAGGCTCAAAGCGGAGGAGGCCGCACGCGAAGCGGAGCGCCTGCGCAAACAGGAAGAGGCCGCACGCGAAGCCGAACGCAAACGTATCGAGCAGGAAAAATCAGAGCAAACAACCGTCGATTCAGAAAGCGATGCCAGAGGTGATCCCGGTCTGAGTCTCGGGGAGTTGCTCGGCGACTACGCCTTCGGTGCAGGCTTTGAATTTCACGACGCGGCTTCCGCGGATTTCTTTTACGACGGCCCCACGAATCTGGCCGGCGGCAATCATCTCTTTGAGCGAACGATGGGCTCGCAGGGGGCGCTCGCTCCGGTCCTCTTTTACGAGCAGTCGGTAGGGGAACCCTGGCTGATGGGGGGAATCGAAGCGGGCTTTTTGTATCGCCGTGACGAGCTGCGGCCCGGGTTGCTGTATCCGGCGCTGTCGGGCTGGGAGTTTTTCGTGCGGCCTTCCCTGGGCGCGCGCTTTCAGTTGGGCGAGAGTTTCGCGCTGCATCTGCGCGGTCTCTACGCCTTCGCCGCCACGCAGATGGGCCGCGAATTTTATGGACCGGAGTGGACGCTGAACCAGGGATTGGTTCTTGATCAGCTCGACGGCATCCAGCGCTATCGGATTCGCAATCCGCAGTACGGCGGGCCCGCTGTGCGCATCGCTCTGGAATTCGATCGTTTTCGCGTATGGCTCGGCCGCCAGTGGCTGTCGGGTAAAGCCGGCGACGCGCGGATCTTTCGTGACAATTGGATTGTTGGCGTGGGGATGAAGCTATGAAGCACCGTAGCGGTTCGTTGTTCGGATCTGCGCCGCTTTGCGCCAGGCGGTTCGCGCGGCGCTTGCCTTTGGGAATCCGGCGGAGTTTCCTTTTACGAGCGACGCTGGCGCCACTGAGTTTCGCTCTGGCGATGATTGCGTTCTGGCCGGCGGCGCTTTCCGCTCAGGTGGTCTGCGCGACGTCCGCGAGCTGCCAGGAATACGGAGCGGCATTCGCGCCGACGGTCACACGCAACGTACTGAATGAATCGGCGAAGCAATCGGCCCGGGCCGGCGCTCTGAGCGCGGTCCTGGCCATGCCGCTCGCCATCGAAGCGCCGGAGAATTTCGGTTTTGGTTTCTCGATCAACGGAGCCTTCGGCGATCAGGAGCGCGAGTATTCCGACGGGAATCCTCTGTTGCATGAAGACGCGAACATCTTCGCCGGAGGCTGGCCGGTTGCGCTGCCCGCCAGCGGCGGCGCGCTTGGCAGCAGCTTCTATTTGAATTTACCGGGCGGCGTACTTGGATTGCGTCGCGACTACGTGCTGGGCGTACACGCGGGTTTTCACAGCATCGCGGCGAAGGGCGATACCCAGGCGGCTCTGCTCGATCCCGCCGCCGCGGTGACCCGCGATTCTTATACGGTCCGCACGCGCAATGCCGGCGTGCGCCTGGGAATTCCGCTCGTTGATCCGGCGGGATGGCAGGCGCTGCGCTGGAACGGGGTGCAGGGTGTCATCGGCTTCACATACGCGCACAATCGCAGCCACCTCGAAACGGCGACCCAGAGCCAGAAATTCATTCAGACCAACGCCCTCGGCGGCGTGAATCTCGCGAATCTGAACAGTTCCGATACCGCGGTATCCCAGGCGGAGCTCGCCCGGGTTTTCGCGCTGCAGCAGTCTCTGGAATATCGCACGATTCAAAAAAACGAATCCACGAATTTCGTCGTCCCGCTTGAAGTTCGCACGGGCGTACGCCTGGGGATTTTCAGCGTGAGCTTCGGCCTGGGCGGCGCTTTGAATCACGGCCGCCACGTCGTGGAAACCCGTTACGACGGTCAGATCTGCGCCGGGGCGACTTCGTGCAGCGCGAGCAACGCGACGAAAGATTTTTTTACCGGACTGGTCGCGAATTCCGGCGCCCCGGCCGCCGATCAGGCCGCGCTCTTAAATCTGATCGGTCTGGTCAGCGGCCGGAGCCTGCCGACGTTTAACGCGTACAATCGTCGACGGGCGAATTCGGACGCCTTCCTGCCCTTCGTGACAGCCGGAATGAAGCTGCATTTCTACGCATTCGATCTGGTCATCAACGCGCTCGAATCGGGCTCGACCGGCGCGGTTTCGTTCGCGCTGGAAACAAATTGGTGAAGGCGAATCCGGCGAACTGCTCGACTGAATGCGAAGCAGTTGCGCGCTGCCTGTTGTACGTGCGAAGCGACGGGCCGTTTGAGATTCCGCCGCCGACCTAGAAGCTGTACTTCACGGTCGCGAAGATGCGGTCCGCGCGCGGGTCGAAATCCGGCTGGCGCGTTCCCGGGAAGCTGAAGATGTCGCCGTTGATCGCGCCGATGGCATCGCCGGCATGGATCAGCGAGTAGCCGAGCTCAAAGAAGATGCCGTCGTACTTGATCTGATACAGCAAATCGTATTCGCGATACAAATGTTTACGCAGTTTGCCGGCTCCCAGCGAAGTCAGGCCGTTCGCGTCGACGGTGTCCAGAAAACGATTATCGCTGATCGATTCCGTGGTCACACCGGAACGCAGGCCGCCGATCGCGTTGTACCAGCCGTCCTGCATACGATGTTTGTCGACTTCCCAGTACGCCAGCAGCAGCTTGCCGTAATCGCCGAAGAAAAAGGTAAGATTCGCCGAGCGACCGACCATATTCTGCCAGCCCTGAATATCGCTGATGCCGAACATATTGTGGGCGTTCGCGAAGAGCGTATTAAACGTGGAATTCGCGCCGTCGGTGCGATCGGGATCGCCGCTGGCCACGGAGTATTCTCCGCCGATGCGCACGGTGTCGAAGAGCGTGAGCCCCGCGTCCGCTTCGAAGGCGAAGGCGTCGTAACGTTCTTTTTCTTTATAAATGCGCGAATTGAGCGGCTGTCCCGCCCCGTCCAGCAGAGGCGCGCCCGAGAGGGGATCGACGCGCGGCACGCTGACCTGTAAATAATCCCAGCTCGCGTCCAGTTCACGGCCGGTAATGCCCGTCTGCCAGGCGTACTCAATCGTCCAGTCGAAAGGGATCACCGCCCGCCGGGTGCCCGCCGTGGCGTTGGTTGCGCGGCCGCCGAATGTATACAGATTATCGCGCTGGCGGCTGCGGTCTTCGGTTGTAACTGTCGCGCCGGGAAAGTTAATGATTGGAGTGGTGTCGTTGATGTATTTTTTGTGCACGCCCAGATAGTAGGCGTCCAGGAAAAAGTGTTCGCTGAAACGAAAGCGGTTGTACACGCCCGTGAAATAGGCGTCATCCAATTCGTTGGGCGTGCCCGATCTGATCTGGCAGGTCGTGCCCGTCGAGTCGCAGCTGATGTTGAAATTCGAAGATTGACTGCGGCCGACCGCCGTGGTATTGCCCCCGTTGTCGGAATCCTCTTCGGCCAGCACCGAAGCCCAGGCGTCGACTTCATAGATCGAGGTCTCGAAATTAAAGAGCATCGTATCGAAACTGCGGCCCACGTTGCCCCATTCGTTGGTGCCCACCAGGCGCTGGTCGCCGAATTTCAGGATCTGGCGACCGAGGCGTACGTCTACCGGACCCAGCAATTGATCCGCGTGCAGCCAGGCTTCGCGTAAATCGAGGCTTTCCGTCGAGGCGTTGTTGGCGGTATTCAAACCCGTATCCGAACCCGGAGTCCCGCCCCAGACCCGCGAATCCTGGGCGGTAACCCGGGCTGTATAGCGGCCCTGAAATGTCTTCTGGAATCCGAATTGAATCTTTTGGCCGACCAGTTCGTCGTGATCGTCGGTGCTGTTTCGGAAATCGTAATTACCGGCGTACAACGGCTGAAATTGCAGCGAGCCGTGCATGCTGAAGCCGTCCAGCCAGGTTTCCAGCCAACCGCCCTCGTCCGAAAAATCGTCGCTCTCCTGTTCGGAGCCGCCGGCGTTCTGGGCGAAGAGGGGAGCGGCCCCGAATACAGTTGAGATTCCAGGCAGGGAGGAGAGCGCCAGACTGAGCAGCAGCGCCATTCCCGGACGCAGCAAAGAACGGGCGCGCGCCGGAGTCTGGACGGTCGCCCGGGACGGACGAGTATCGAGACAGAAATCCGGAATGGGCTGTATGAAAAAGGCCATATATATGAGAACCACCAGTCGCGATGGAGCTTCTATCGGTTTTTTCTTGCATTTTGAAAGATTTTTTTGCTAATGTTATGGGGGGAGATTCCGAAGGTACGGTACAGGAAGAAGTGTCAAACCTTTGACGGTTTCGTTCCCAAAACGATCACATTTCGACGCAAAAAATGGAGATCCAGGCTACAAATCACACGATTCCCGGTGCGGGCAGTCTGCCGGCGGTCGCGAGTCGCCTGCTGCGGCAGGCGGAGCAGGCTCTGGGAGCTCAAAACTCGGCTTCGGTCGCCGAGCAGCGCGGAGCGGTCGGGATTCAGTCCGCTTCCAATCCGGCGGCGCCGGGCATTCAGAGCCGCGCGAACGGGATCGACCGGACGCTTGATGCGACCGGCGTATCCGTTCCCGGACTCGACGGAGAGCGCGGTCAGGTCAGCACCGAAGAGCGCCAGCGGCTGGTTCTGCGTCCGAGCCAGGTTTCGGTCGAAGATCGTCTGGATCAGGTGATGAGCCTGGAAGACGTGCAGCGCCTGCTGCTCGTGCGCAGTCCGTTTCCGGAAGCCCCCGGTCTCAATCGTCAGTCGGATCCGGCTCCCGGACAACTGCTCGATTTTCGCAGCTAAGGGCGGCCTGCTCATTCTGATCGCGCGCGAGCGTCTGGTCGCCTGGATATTTTCATCGCGGCAACCCGCGTAGTCGGAAGGTACTCCGTATTCATACGGGTTTTCTGCGCCGTCAGAAATCACGCTTTCCAAATCAAATTTTAATGCACCCGCCTTGCCGCGACTCGTGCTTCGTGCGTCTATATAAGCAGGGGAGGATTATGTCCTGCCCGTGGGGAATCCATGGCCGCCGTACAACTCTGCTCAGAAATCTTCGCTCGATTGCGCGAATTCAACGCGGACGAAAAGAACACGTTCCGATTGATGACTTCGGACGACATCTATCGCAAGCACATGTCCAATCTGGTGAAGTCTTCAGACGAACTGGATCAGTATCTGGAGGCGCTGAGCGAGGCCCATTATATCTTTCGCCTGAAGATCGTCGAGCCTGACGAGCAACGCAAGGTGCCGGGCGTCTACGCTTATCTGGTCGCGGAACTACCCCTGATCGGCAAGCTTCGCGTCTGGGCTAACAGCTTCCTGGAAGGACTCTACGAACAGCAGTTCTATCGCCGGAAGCAGGCCATGCCGATTCTGCGGGAGTTGATTCCGGAAAGCCGGCGCTTTAATAATACCGAGCTCGGCCGCGGTCTGAACGTCGCGTCGATGCTGCTGCAGTACGAGAAGCTGATCGTCGAAGCCTTCGGCGAATTCACCGACGGCTGGAAGTGGAAGACGTTGAAATCCGCTTTGATTTCATCCACTCTGGCGAGCGAAGAAGATATCGCTTCGTTTGAGTCGCAGGGTCCCGACCCGCAAAAACGTTTCGGCGCAGGCGAAGGGGCTCCGGGCAAGCAGCCGCCTGTGTCGGAGCAACGCGAGGCGGAGTCGGAGTCCGCCGCCGCTACGCCGTCAGTCCAGGACGCCGGGGCCGTCGATGCTCCGGCGACGCCGGCGGCAGTGAACGCCGCGAACCAGGCGGCGCCGCCCGTTGGCGAATTCGATGCAGACCCGCGCAGACGCGCCGTCGACCTGGCCGAGCTGGAAGAGCTCCAGGCGATGGATTTGAGCGGGGGCTGGGGCCGCGCGGTTCAAAAATACGGCGTGCAGTTTTTAGTCCGGGTCCATCTGCGTAAATACGAGTTTGATGTGCTCCGGTCGCTGATCCGGGGCGGCCGCATCAGTCGCGAAGACGATTTGCGTTTCGTGCGCGAATCGATTCGCAAAATGCAGGGGCGCCTGGAGCAGGACCCGACGCTCAAAAGATATCCGAAAGAGATGGCAGAAGTCCGCCGCCTGTGCCAGATTCGCCTGAATCGCATCCATGAAGTCAAGCGACGCCTGCAGCCGGACCAGGTCTACGCTACCGCGGCGGCTATTTCATTTGGCGGCAACGGCCCCTGAGCCGTTACAATTTCAGGCCTGAATCCGCGCGGGATCCATATATAACTTAAAAAAGCCTGGCTGAATTGTTACGGCGGGATTCAGACCCCGTTCCAGTTCGCCGTCCACGTTCATCAAGAACGGCTCCGATCTTTCCAGAGCGATCGACCGCACGAACTCGGTATCGATGTGCGGATGCTCGATGTGTTTTCCTTTGAAAATCGATGGGAACAAGCCGAAGGACTGCAGGCGGCCTTTGACCTGCGGACACAGATAAAACAGGCGGCCGTCGTTCACCCGCACCGCCGGCGCGATTTCCATGGCGCCGCCGGTAAAACGCGAATTCGAGATGCAAATGAAATTGCAATCCACTTCGCGTTCCGCCCCGTCCACTTTGACCCGCAGACGCTGCGGTTTGTGCCCGAGCAGTTTGATCAGCGAAGCGACGGAGTAGTTCAGCGAACCGATGGCGCGCATGCGAATGGCGAGTTCGGTGATGTCGGGAATCAAACCCACCGCCCAGATATTCATGGTGATGCGCCGGCTGCGCTCGCCGTTGCCGGATCCAGCCGGTGCTTGAGTAGAGCCTGATCGCTGCGAGTTTTTCGCGTCGGGCACCGGAGTGTACTCGACGATGCCCGCGTCCACCGCGAGAGTTTGCTGGCCGGCGATCGCCGCGAGCAGGGCGTCCCGGGCCGCATCGTAATCGGTGATGCCGAAATCGCGCAGAAAGCTGTTGCCGGTGCCGCCGGGCAGAAATCCCACCGGGCGGTCTACTAACGGCTGAAAATTCGAGCCTTCGGCCAGGCCCTGCAGAGATTCCGAGAGGGTGCCGTCGCCGCCCATGAAGATCGGCAGTTCTCCCGGCTGGACTTCGCGAGCGGCCACCCGGATGTCGGCCAGCGAGCGAGTCGGACGCAACCGCAGTTCGGTGCCGGCGCGGTCCTCCCAGTGCTGAAAAAAGTCGGTGGCCCGCATGGCGGCTTTGCCCCGACCGCTGTTGGGATTGTAGATCAGAACGGCCCGTGTACCCTGCATGTGCGCGGAATATGCCCGAAAATCCAGGAAAGTCAATGAATGATTGAGTTTCCGGCGGCTTTTTCCAAAAATTTGTGTGTAACAGCCGCGGTTTCTATTTAGTCTATTAATACGATGGCAGCGAATCTTCAGTTTTCGATGGCGGTGCACGCCCTGGCCGCCCTGGCTTACAACCGGGACCGGCTGCTGTCGTCTGAAGAAATCGCGACGAGCGTCGGCACCAATCCAGTTGTGATTCGGCGGCTGACTTCGCGGCTCGCGCAGGCCGGTCTGGTAGAAACCCGTCGCGGTAAAGAGGGCGGCGTGCGGCTGGCCCGCTCGCCAGGCGAAATCTGCCTGTCGGAGGTTCACCAGGCCCTGGGCGAAGAGTCGGCTTTCAGCGTGCATCCTAACCCGGGCAAACGCAGCTGTGTGGTGAACCGCAAAATCAAAGGCATATTGCAGGGGATTTGCGACGACGTCGAGGAAGCTGTCGAAGGCCGTCTGGCCGGATATTCCCTGTGCGACGTACTTTCGAGCATCGACCGCAATCGAGCGGCCCAGCTGGAGAAACAGCTGGAAGCGAAGGCTCCGGGTAAATCATAAAGCCTGACCGGGCTGATTTCTTTTTTTTCGGATTTCAGGATTTAAATGTATCCGATCCGGTTTCAATTCATCATATTTGCAACGGTTAATGTAACTAAATCGGATACTTTCTGGTAGGGAGAACAGAGCGTTCGTTCTATTCGGAAGCAAGCAGAACGAACGTTCTGTCTGGAAAAAACGAAACGAACGTTCTGTTTTTTGGCCCGCGGGAAGCAAATCGCCAAATTTTTAATCAAGAGCAGCAAAGAGAGGAAGCAACAATGAGCACAGAATCAAAATTGAACGGAAAAGTCGCGCTGGTGACCGGCGGCGGAAGCGGCATCGGCCGGGCGAGCGCCGAGCGTCTGGCGGCGGACGGGGCGACCGTAGTCGTCGCGGGGCGCAACGAAGAGCAGCTAAAAGAAGTCGCGGCGACGCACGAACGCATCGATTATATCGTCGCGGACGTGAGCCAACCGGCGCAGGTGAAGGCGCTGGTCGAAGGCGTCGTCGCGAAGCACGGGCGCCTGGATATTCTGTTCAACAATGCGGGCGTCGCGAAATTCGTCCCGCTGGAGCATGTGGACGCCGCGCACTACGAAGAGCAGTTTAATATCAACGTACGCGGGCTGATCGACGTAACGCAGCAGGCGCTGCCCCATCTGAAAAAAAACGGCGGCGTAATCCTGAATAACGCTTCGGTCGTCGGCGATGATCCAATGGCGAACGGCTCCGTCTATTCGGCAACGAAGGCGGCGGTCATCGCGCTGGGGCGTTCCTGGGCGAAAGAACTGGCGCCGGCAAAGGTTCGGGTGAATACAGTGAGCCCCGGTCCGATAGAAACTCCGATCTTCTCGAAAATCGGCATGTCCGAAAAAGATCTCAATGAGATGGCGGCCGGCATTCAGGCTTCGGTTCCTCTGGGACGCTTTGGCAAACCGGAAGAAATCGCCTCGATCGTTGCGTTTCTCGCGTCGGACGACGCGGCCTATATTACCGGCGCGCAGTACAAAGTCGACGGCGGAATGGCGGCCTGAGCCTTTCACAGGGTGGGCGATTTCAATCATCACGGGCGGCGCCGGGTTCCTCGGATTCTCGGCGCCGCTTTCGTCGTTTCAACGAAGCAACCGATGATTTGTACGCCGGATTATTGATTCGCTTCTCGGCGTCGTCGCCGTTCGAAAGCCTGCTCGTATCCGCGCATGATATCCAGTTGGTTCACCGTGCGGCAAACTCGAAAAGCGGCCGGGGTGATTTCGTACCAGGTATTTAAATTCTTCGGCTGACCGAGGCCGATAATGCCAATGCCGGCTGCGCTCAATTCGGCAACGAAGCGTCGTTTGCTCAGAATAGTGCGGCTATCCTCGGCGATAGCAACGTACGAAAAATTCGCGAAGTTCCGGTATGCCATCGCCGCACCGATCGCCTCTTTATCGAATTTGAGTTTTACTTCGAAGGCGAAAATCTCCACATCGTCGGCTGTTTCATTCTTACGATAGCAGAACACGTCCGGGTTTTGCCACTGTCCACGATCCGGATGGTCCGCTTTATCTCGAATGGGAGCCGCGCCGCGGCTGTCGCAAACGATGTGCCATCCAGAGTAATGCTCCTGCCGCGAGTCGAGCAATGAATTTCGAATGAATTGCAATAGCTTTGCATCGTTGGAATTATATAGATCGTATTCGTTTTTAATATTCCACGGGGCGGCTATCGACGAAACTCCCCTCGAATTGGAAGTATGCAGAGACGGCTCCAGGGCGTGCGGGGGCAGGAGTTCCAGACCGCCGCCTCCGTTACGGCGCCCCTCGGTAAAGCCCAGGACCCGAAACGCTGCCAGTAGATCCAGGTAAAGCGCGTCGTCGAAGATTTCTCGAAACCCAAAACGAGCGCCCAGCGCGCGCAGGGCCTTTTTGGATATAAAGACAGCGCTGCCGCGCGGGTAAAAGGCGGACGAAATGCGCCAGAAGACGATTTCGATCAGGCGCTTGCGGCGCTCGGCCATTTTGCGACCGTGATCCGGATGCTCTACGCGCCGCCCGACCGCATCGAGTAGGCCGAAATATTTTAGCACCGAAGCGAGCGATCTGTGCAATAGCAAATGATTGCGGTAAGCGCTGGGAATCAGGCGCTTTTTGTTCAGCCGCTTCTCGCCGGAATCAAGATAGCGGTTCGCAATCACATGGTCTACGGTGTCAAAAAGAATGGCGAGGCGGTCGTCGATCATTGGACTGTCGGTTTCGGCAACAAGCGCCGTTGCAAAAATGAAAACAAACTTAGAGACTCTCGTGCAGTAGTCGCAAGCACCTTATTTTAAAAAATCACCGCCAATGTCACATAATCCCCGTCGCGCTTAATCGTAATTCGCCGGCGCTTGCATTTAGTGCCCCCGCGGCAACCAGAACGCCAGCACGACGCATGGTAAAAAGATCACCCCCGCCGCGATAAATGTCGCGGCCTGAAACTGAGCATAGATCATGCCGCCGAGCAATAATCCCAGGATGCTCGCCAGGCTGCCGATGCCCGCGGCGACGCCCTGTATCGCTCCTTTTTGATGGGCCGGTCCGAGTGTGGCAAGCATGGACATGTACGAAGGCCACATAATGCCGTTGCCGATCGCGAACAGGCCCGCCGCAACATACACCGCCGCATCGTACGGCAGACTGTAGGCGTAAAAGCTGAAGAACATAACGAAGGCTCCGACGCCGAATAGAATCGCGGCGGAAACCCGTTCGCCAAGATAGCCGAGTACCGGGCCCTGGACGACGATCAAGGCGGCGCTTGCGAACGAAAAGAAAAAGCCCAGCTCCGCTGTATCCCATTCCAGGGCTTTTACCGCGTGCATGGGAAACGACGCGTAGTAGGTATTGAAGGCGAAGAATATAAAGAAATAAAGACCGAACATTAAGGGCACGTTCGGAATTCGCAGCAGATCGCGCACGGAGCTGGAACGCGCCGTTGCGTCGTAACAATCGCGGGTTTCGGCGCCCAGTACGCGCCGGGTCGGCGATCCGCACGGCGGCCCCTCGATCGCGGCCGGCCTGGACTCGGGCAATAAAAACACGATCAACAGCAATCCGATTACGGAAATTCCGATCGCCGCCAGTACCGGCAGCTTTTCGCCCAGGGCGGTGGCTCCGAGCACGCCGGCGATCATTGGGCCGAGTATAAAACCAAGATTCGTTGAAAGCGCCATGCGTCCCATATTGCGCGTCCGCGTGCGATCGTTCGAAAGATCCACGACGTAAGCCGTCGCCACCGAGATATTGCCGCCGGTTGTGCCGTCGACGGCCCGCGCGGCGAACAGCAAGAGCAGGGGAATCGTCAGCGTAAAGCTGCCGAGCCAGCCGGAGTTGATTTCGGCCAGGGTCGTAACCGGCAAAAAGAGCGTAACCAAAAGCACCAGCCAGCTGAGCAGCGTGCCGGTCTGGGTTACGAAGAGAATCTTACGCCGGCCGAATCGGTCGGAAAGCCTGCCGAGCACCGGCGCTCCGAACAATTGAAAGAACGAATAGGTCGCGCCGATCAGGCCGTAGATGACCGCGTTGCCACCGAAGCGGTCTACAATATAGACCAGAAACGGCAACACCAGGCTGAAGCCCAGGGTGCCGATCATATTTACGGTGAGCAGCGGGATCAGGGCGCGGGTGCTGGACGATTCTTGCGATGCGGCGGGAGCGGGCATGCGACTTTGTCGCGCCGCGAGGTGTGGGGGTAAAGCCAGTTATTTGCGCAGGCGAGGCTCACATATTCTTTCGGTAGCTTCAGCCCATTGAGCGGCAGCTGTCCGCTGTTTCACATATTCCTTCGGTAGCTTCCGCTCATTGAGCGGCAGCTGACCGCCAACATCACATGTTTCTTCGATAGCTTCCGCTCATTGAGCGGCAGCTGACCGCCAACATCACATATTTCTTCGGTAGCTGCCGCCGACCGAATACAGTGCGCCGCTGATCTGTCCGAGGGTCGCGACCTTGACGGTTTCCATTAGCTCTTCAAAAATATTTCCGCCGGAGAGCGCGGTCTGTTTCAGCTGTTGCAGAGCGGCCGGGGTTTCGTCGGCGAAGGCCTTTTGGGTGGCTTCGATGCCGGCGATCTGCTCTTCTTTTTCGGCGTCAGTCGAACGCATCAGTTCGGTTTCGGCCTGCTCTTCGACAGCGTTGTTCAAAAATGTGTTCACACCGATGATCGGCAGTTCCCCGGAATGTTTGAGGTGTTCGTAGTGCAGCGATTCTTCCTGAATCTTGCCGCGCTGATACATCGTTTCCATCGCGCCGGGCACGCCGCCGCGCTCGGTCAGCCGATCGAATTCCGCGAGCACCGCTTCTTCGACGAGATCGGTCAGCTCGTCGATGATATAGGCGCCCTGGACCGGGTTGTGGTTTTTATTCAGGCCCAGTTCTTTGTTGATGATCAGCTGAATCGCCACCGCGCGCCGGACGGAATCTTCGGTGGGGGTGGTGATCGCTTCGTCGTAGGCGTTCGTGTGCAGACTGTTGCAGTTGTCGTAGAGCGCATAAAGCGCCTGGAGGGTCGTGCGAATGTCGTTGAAATCGATTTCGCGCGCGTGCAGCGAACGACCGCTGGTTTGAATATGATATTTCAGCTTCTGCGAACGCTCGGAGCCCTCATATAGTCGCGCCATCGCCACCGACCAGATGCGGCGGGCCACCCGACCGATCACCGAATACTCGGCGTCGAGTCCATTCGAGAAAAAGAAACTCAAATTGGGCGCGAAGTCGTCGATCTTCAGGCCGCGCTTTAAGTAATATTCGACGTAGGTGAAGCCGTTCGCCAGGGTGAAAGCAAGCTGCGTAATGGGATTTGCGCCGGCCTCGGCGATATGATAACCCGAAATCGAAACCGAATAGAAGTTACGAATCTGGCTTTGAACGAAGAACTCCTGCATATCGCCCATCATGCGCAGGGCGAAGGCGGTCGAAAAGATGCAGGTATTCTGCGCCTGGTCTTCTTTTAAGATGTCGGCCTGTACGGTCCCGCGGACTTTCGTGAGGGTGTCGGCTTTGATCTTTTCGTACACTTCGCGCTCAAGCAGTCGATCGCCGGAGAGCCCCAGCAATTCGACGCCGCGGCCGTCGTGACCTTTCGGGCGGTCTTTGCGGTATTGCGGCGCCGGCAGACCCTTCGCGGCGTAGAAGTCGGCGACCTTCTTGCGGGCGGCTTCGAGCTCGCCGCGTTCGGCGAGATAACGTTCGACCTGCTGATCGACCGCGGTATTAAAAAAGAACGCGAGCACGACCGGGGCGGGGCCGTTGATGGTCATACTGACCGAGGTCGACGGCGCGATTAGATCGAAACCCGAGTAGAGCCGTTTGCAATCGTCCAGGCTGGGAATGCTTACGCCGGAGTTGCCGACTTTGCCGAAGATGTCCGGGCGATGGTGCGGGTCTTCGCCGTACAGCGTAACCGAATCGAAGGCGGTCGAAAGCCTGGCCGGCCCCGCGGCTTCGCCTGCACTTTGATTGCCGGAGCCCGCCAGATAGTGAAAGCGGGTATTCGTGCGTTCGGGTCCGCCTTCGCCGGCGAACATACGGGTGGGGTCTTCGCCCGCCCGGCGAAAGGGAAAGACCGAAGCCGTGAACGGAAAATTACCGGGCAGGTTTTCTTTATAAAAATAGCGCGCGAGTTCGCCCAACGATTCGTACGGCGGCAGCGCGACCGCCGGCAATTTGAGTCCGGACAGGGTTTCGCTCGTTAGCGGCTGGGTAAGCGTTTTGTCGCGGATCTTGTATTCGAATTGATCGGCCCGGAGAGCCGTCCGGGTTTCCGGCCAGGCGTCCAGGAATTTTCGCAGGCGGGGGTCAAGCCGGTCCAGGATTTCCGATTCCTGGGTCTGCAGCGCGGCGATGACCGGATTCGCGGAATCGCCGCCCAGCAATTGAATCGAACGCCGCACCGCGTCGAGGTCGTGAGCGCGCACGATATTCTTCGCGGCCTCCGCGTGATACGAACGGACCGTCTCGGCGATTTCAGAGAGATAGCGCGCGCGGCCGGCTTCGATGATTTCAATGTCGCCGTTGTTTTCGTTCGTGTTTTCGATTTTCGCAAGCGGTCGCGCGGTTTTTCCTTCGAGCGCCGCGGTCAGTGCGTTATAGAGCGCGTTTACGCCGGGGTCGTTAAAGCGGCTGGCGACGGTCGCGTGCACCGGCATTTTTTCCACGGGCTGATCGAAAAGGGTATGGTTGCGCTGGAACTGCTTTTGCACGTGACGCACGGCGTCGGCGCTGCCGCGTTTCTCGGCTTTATTTAATGCGACCACGTCCGCGAAATCAAGCATCGCGATTTTTTCCAGCTGAGTCGGTGCGCCGAATTCGGCGGTCATGACGTACAGCGTGCGATCCGCGAGTTCGGTGACTTCGTCGTCGGACTGGCCGGTGCCGGAAGTTTCCAGCAGCACCAGATCGAAATTCGCCGCCTGCAAGAGATTCAGGACCGGCCGCAGCGCCTGCGAAACGCTGCGATTCGCGCCGCGGGTGGCGAGCGAGCGCACGAAGACGCGGTCGGAAAAAAGCGTCGGCGAATTCATACGAATGCGATCCCCCAGCAGGGCGCCGCCGGTCTTGCGCCGGGTGGGATCGACCGCGATGATCGCCAGGCGCAGCTCCGGATTGTTTTCGAGAAACCGAAGACAGAGTTCGTCGGTCAGCGAAGACTTGCCGGCGCCGCCGGGACCGGTAATGCCGAGCACCGGCGCTTTTGTCTCGCCAGGCGCGGCCTGCGAGCCGCGTGCGCTCGCCGCGATCTTTTGAATGGCTTCCGCCAGCCGCGCGGAATCCGGATCGCCGCCGGTCTCCCCTGCGTGCGCGTTTTCCAGATAAGTGATGCCGCGCGATAGTTTATAGAATTCGGGCACCTCCTGCGCGTCGAAGTGGCCGTTCAGCGAAGGGCAGGTGTTGAAATCGCATTCTTTCAGCATGAAGTCGATCATACCCTGCAGGCCCAGCTTGCGGCCGTCTTCCGGCGAAAAGATGCGGGTGATGCCGTGCTCGTGCAGTTCGCGAATCTCTTCGGGAACGATCACCCCGCCGCCGCCGCCGAAGACGCGAATATGCTGCGCGCCGCGTTCGTTCAGTAGATCGCGAAGATATTTGAAATACTCGACGTGGCCGCCCTGGTAGCTGGAGATTGCGATGCCCTGCACGTCTTCCTGGATCGCCGCATCGACGATCTCGAGTACCGAGCGGTTGTGGCCCAGGTGTATCACTTCCGCGCCGGAGGCCTGTAGAATGCGTCGCATAATATTGATCGATGCGTCGTGGCCGTCGAAGAGCGAAGCCGCGGTGACGAAGCGGACTTTGTTCTGGCAGGTGTAGCCCGTGTTTTCGGGGGCGCTCTGGCCGGCGGCGTGCAGGGGAGTGGGGGCGGGTGCAGAATGACTCATCGCGGGTACCTCGTCTCTGTTCGGTTTCGCGCCAGTCGCCGACCGGCGGTTGCCGGGCGCGATTCTGAGCGCGCGAAATCCGTATCTATATATAGAAGAAAATCTTCGATTTGATGTATTCGATTTTCCGAAAAGTGCCGAAGTCAACTATATAAGCCCGGCACGGGCTCGCGGGAAACGCTTTGATGTCCATCTGCGAAACTCAAAAAATCGCAAAAACAGATCAAAAACTGGCGCCGGCTTCGCGCGCCCCATTCCGCCTGTCCGCCGTGTTCATCGCTTTTGTCCTGCCGGCGCTGGCCGGTGGATTGCTGGCCATGACCACCGCCGTCGACCAGCCCGACATCGTACGCACGCCGGATCCGGTCGAATCCCTGGCGTTCAGCTCCGACGGGACGGTGCTCGCCGCAGGCTTCGACGGCCGGGCCCGCCTGATTCATATTCCGCCGGCCGGCGGCCAGTCCCCGGCGAACGGCGCCGCAGGGGCATCGCGTCAATCGACGGAGCGTTATCCGCTTTTGGGATCGTTTCAGGGCGCCGCCTGCGCGCTTCGCTGGCCGGGTTTCAGTCCGACCAGTCTGATCTATTACGGTCGGCGGCGGGATTGCGCCGGCGGAATCCCGCGTCGACGCTTTCGCGCCGGAAATTCGAACGGAAACGCCGGCGCCCTGCGCCCGGAGAGTATTCCGCTCTATGACCTGGCGACGGGCCGCGTGGCGAAACGGCTGGGCCCGCATCCCGGCTATCTGACCGCCCTGGGTATGAGCGCGGACGGGGAACGACTCGCCAGCGCCAGCGACGACGGGCAGGTGCGCATCTGGTCCGTGAACGACGGCCGCCTGCTTCGATCCTTGCGTCTGCCCCGGCTGACAGATCCCCGTCGCCTGCAACGGCCGTTCGCTTTTGATCCAGGGCTCGAGCTGCTTGCGGTGCACGACTGGCGCGATTACTATATGCTGATGATCGAACTGGAAACCGGCCGGGTGCTGCACAAAACCGAATACCCCTTTCGCGCCGTCGACCAGCCGCTCTTCGTCTTCGCGCCGGACGGTGGGAGTTATTTTGACGGACGTCGCATTCGTGCGACTCGCAGCGGCGAACCGGTATCCACGATTGAATTCAATTTCGCGCTCGCTCCGCGGCGGGCGGCCTTCAGTCCCGATGGTCGGCGGCTGGCGCTGCTGCAGGCCGGGGCGTCGTCCGGTGGCGCCGGTCAGAATTCGACCGTTGAAATTTATACGGTGGCGACCGGAGCGCTGTACAGTTCCTACACGGTCGCTGATCGCCTGGAATCCCTGGCCTGGCATCCGGAAGCCGGACGGGCGCTGCTGGCGGTCGGGGGATACTCCGGCCGGGTCTACCTGCGCGCATTCGAATCGTTGCCATAATAGCCGGCTCAGAAAATCTGAGCCGGAATGCCCGAACTTCCGGAAGTCGAAACCGTGGCCCGCAGCCTGCGGCCGCTTTTAGAGAACCGCACCATCGTTGGGTTCGAGCGTTACTGGCCGCGCACCCTGCATGAAATTTCATTGCCGGCCTTTCGCAAGGCCGTGGTCGGCCGGCGAGTCGTAGACGTACGGCGTCGCGCGAAATTCGTTATTATTGAGCTGGACCGCGGTTTCGTTCTGGTGCACTTGCGCATGACCGGCAAGCTCTATCCGCTGCCGGTCGCTCCGCCGAAGGCCGAACGCAAATTGATTTCGGCGGCTTTCGAACTCGACGATGCGCAAGTCTTGATTTTTGAAGACCAGCGGCGTTTCGGCCGCATTTATTTTTTCGCCGACCGCCCGGCGCTGGATACCTGGTCGCGGCGATTCGGTCCGGAACCGCTGGAGGCGGATTTCACCCCGCACTGGCTCGTTGACAGCCTGGCGAAAAAACAACGCCAGATCAAGCCGCTGCTATTAGATCAGGAGTTTATCGCCGGGCTCGGCAACATCTACGTCGACGAATCTCTGTGGCTGGCGAAGATTCATCCGCTGACCCCGGCCGCTCGCATTCCCGCGGCGAAGATTCGCCGGCTGCACGGCGCAATTCGGGAAGTGCTCGAAAAATCGATTCGCTTAAACGGCACTTCGTTTATGAATTTTAAGTTTCTGGGCGGTTACGAGGGCGGCTATACCGACGAGCTATTGGTCTTTAATCGTCAGGGGCAGCCCTGCCTGCGCTGTAAAAAAGAAATCGTGAAGCTGAAAGTCGCCCAGCGGGGAACGCATATTTGTGAGCGTTGCCAGGCCGCGCCGGCTGATTCCGCTTCCGATGACGATGCCGCTTCGAAATCGAGGCGCGCCCGAATTCCGTCTCCGGCGCCAGCGCCCCGCGGCGCCAAAAAGAAAAACGCTTCGAAAAAGAAGGCCGACTCGCAGAAGCCGGGTCGTTCGAAAAAGCTGCGGTCGACTTCCAAAATCAGGTAACCGTTTATCGCGTGGGGCGTCTGAATCAGAAGTTATTCCAATCAATACGTACGAAAAACCCGGACCGCTGAATCCATATGAATCAAATCGCAAATCAAAAAACGAACCAGGCCGCTCACCATACCATCGCGACAGACGATAAGCAGGAGCTGCGCGACGAGCTACAGGAATTCTACGGCCGCGCGATCGAAAAGACCGCGGATCTCGAAACCAACGCTTGCTGCGACGTGAATACCATGCAGCAGCACAGCGAAGTCGTGAAACTGATCCCGGGCAGGGCGACCGAGAAGTACCTGGGCTGCGGCAGTCCCCTTCCGGACGATCTGCCGACCCTCGAAGGATTGACCGCGGTCGATCTGGGCTCGGGCAGCGGCGTCGACTCGATGATTCTGCGGGCCTATCTCGGAAAGACGGGTACCATGATCGGTCTGGATATGACCGACGAGCAGCTGTCCATCGCCCGCGAAGCCGGCCCGGAGTTCATGGGGAAACTTGGTTATGATCCGGCCAGCCTGAAATTTCAGAAGGATTTTATCGAAACCGCTGAGTCCATTCCGGACGCTTCCGTGGATCTCGTAATCTCGAATTGCGTGATCAATTTGAGTCCGCGCAAAGACCTGGTCTACAAAACGATCGCACGCATTCTCAAACCAGGCGGGGAATTCTTCATCTCAGACATCGTCGCCGATCGGCGGGTGGAGCTCGCCGACGATCCGGTGCTGGTGGCCGAATGTCTGGGCCTCGCGCCCTATATTCACGACGCGCACGATACCATGTTTGATGCGGGTTTTCCGGACGTGCGGGTCTTTCATCGCCGCAAACTGGCGGAGAACCCCCGGGTGATTGAGCGCGGCGAAGCGGCCGACTTCTACTCGGTCATCTGGCGGGGATTCAAACTCGCCGATATGGATCGCCGCTGCGAAGACTTCGGACAGACCGCAACCTACAAAGGCAATCTCAAGAGCTTTCCCAACGCGAGCGACGCGAGTTCCCCGGCACGCTTTATCCTCGACGAAGGCCATGTCTTCGAGGCCGGCCGGCCGACTCACATCTGCCGCAATACCGCCCGCATGCTCGGCGAAAGCCGCCTGGCCCGCTACTTCGATATTACGGCGCCCGTGCGACACTTCGGTTTGTTCCCCGAGTGCACGACTCCGGCCGCCCGTTCGGGCGAAGGCGAGGTGCAGGGCTTCGCCGGCTCCTGCTGTTGAGGGGTCGGCGGCGCGCACCCACAGGCGGTGGTCCTGCGTTCTACGCGGGCCGCCATCGGCGAACAGACTCACCGTTCTGGAAATCGGCTGCAACCGATCGGATGCCGTAGTTCCCTCAAGTTCGTTGTCTTTGATTCCGTTAATCCGTTTTTTTCCGAATTTCATCCCGCCGTCCTGGCAAACCGCGATTTTCCATCGTCTCTTAATTAACGCTAATCTAACGCGGTTGGCGGGAATTCGTGCATAAATTGCGCGGAAGATTTGTTGTCTCGATACATCCGGCCGGAACCAGAAAACGCGTCGGATTGCAAACCAGGCATGAGACGAGTTTTAGTACTAATGAGCCTGCCGCTTCTGACGGCCTGCTGGTACGAGCACCCTGTGACGGGGCTCCTCTTCGGTACAGGCGAAAGCCAGGCTGACGCAGCTGAGCTGGCGATTCTGGCCGGCGGAGTCGCGGCCGCGGGCCCCGCATTCATCAGCAGCGCGGCGCAATTGACTGTCAGTGAAAGCGGGGGTGCCGCCGTTTTCAGTCTGCGGCTGAACGCGGCCCCGGACGGCGATGTGGTCGTCGACCTGGCGGTCTCCGATGCGACCGAGGCCTACTGTGCCACGAGTAGTCTGCTTTTCACTCCGGCGAACTGGAATATCGCGCAGTCCGTCACGATCACCGGAGTCGACGACGCGGTCGCGGACGGCAATCAGACCGTTCAGTTGATTCTGACCCTCTCCGGCAGCACCACCGACACCAGCGGTTATACAGATATAGACCCGACCGATATCATCGTCGTCAATTCGGACGACGATCAGCCGGGAGTCACCGTCAATCCGACCGCACTGACGGTGTCCGAGAATTTGAACGCGCTGCCTTTCACCGTCGTACTGAATACCGAGCCGGACAATACAGTTGTGCTCGATATCGTGAATCCGGATGCATCCGAAGTCAACGTCAGCCATACGAGTTTGACCTTTACGACGGGTGACTGGATGAACGCACAGACCGTAACGGTCACCGGCGTAGACGATGCGCTGATCGACGGCGCGCAGGTAATTGCGCTTCCGATTACGGTGAACGGCGGCAGTACGCTCGATACCACTGGTTATCTCGCTGTCGATCCGGACGACGTCACGGTCACCAATTCGGATAACGACAGCCCCGGATTTACTTTCGTGGGCGCGCCGGTGACCAGCGTGGAAGGCGGCACCGCGCAGAATTTTACCGTGCGACCGAATACGCAGCCGGCGGGCGCGAATATCGTCAGCGTTTCGATTGTCAGTAACGATACCGGCGAAGTGACAGTTTCGCCCGCCGGGCTCACCTGGAACAACGGCGACTGGAATACCGCGAAAACGGTTACTGTAACTCCTGTTGATGATAACTTAACGGACGGGGCCCAGGCCTTCACCATTGATCTGAATCCGGCCGCCAGCACCGAAGCCGGTTATCCCGGTCTCGGCGTGCAATCGGTGAACGTGACGCACAACGACAACGACGCGCCCGGATTGATCCTCACCGGCACGCCGGTTACCACCGTCGAAAACGGCGGCAATATGAGCTTTACCGTTCGTCCGCAAACCCAACCGGCCGGCGGTAACCTGGTCCGGGTGGATTTTACGAGCAATGATACCAGCGAAGGCACGGTTTCGCCTGCCGCGCTCACCTGGAGCAGCGCCGACTGGACGACCGCGAAGACCGTCACCGTAACGCCGGTCGACGACAGCCTGACCGACGGCGCAGTGCCCTATACGATTACCCTGAATCCGGCCGCGAGCACCGAAGCCTCGTATGCGGGCATGGGCAGCCAGACCGTAAACGTGACCAATAACGACGACGATGCGGCGGGTTTCGTATACACCAGCACGCCGCTCACCACGGCGGAAGGCGGCGGGGCCGTGCAATTTACCATTCGCCCGCAAACGCAACCGGCGGGCGGCAATACCGTGCAGGTCGCTCTCAGCAGCTCGGACACGAGCGAAGTTACGGTTTCTCCCGCGAACCTGAGCTGGAACAACGGGAACTGGACGACCGCCCAGACGGTTACCGTAACTCCCGTCGACGACAATCTAACGGACGGCGCGATTCCCTATACGATCAATATCGATCCGGCCGCGAGCACCGAAGCGTCTTATTCCGGACTGGGCGGCCAGACCGTAAACGGCACTCACAGCGACAACGATAGCGCCGGCTTCAGTTTCTCCGGCACGCCGGTCACCACCAGCGAAGGCGGAGGCGTCGTGAATTTCTCGATGCGTCCCGATACCCGGCCCGCGGGCGGAAATGTGATTACGGCGACCTTCGTCAGCAACGATACCAGCGAAGGCACGGTCGTCGCGTCGGTCTCCTGGAATAACGCCGACTGGACCACGTTCAAAAACGTCGCGGTGACTCCCGTGCAGGACCTGGTGGTCGACGGCAATATCGGCTATACCATTTCGGTCAGCGGCGGCACGAGCACCGAGGCCAGTTATACCGGCATAAATACATCGGTCAACGTCACCAACAACGACGACGATGTCCTGGGTTTCAACGTCTCCACCATCAGCCGCGGCACGACCGAGCTCGGCGGCACCGCGACCTTTACCATTAGTCTGAATTCGCAGCCGACCGGCACCGTGAATATCGGTCTGAGCAGCAGCGATACCTCCGAAGGCACGGTGGGTTCGTCGGTCTCGTTTAACACGGGCGACTGGAATACGAATAAGATCGTAACCGTCACCGGCGTCGACGATGGGGCCGTGGACGGAAATATCGCTTATACGATTGTTACGGCGACGCCGACCGGCAGCGACGGCTCCGGCTATACCGGCATCAATCCTTCCGACGTGAACGTTATGAACTGGGATAACGAAACCCGCCGCATCTACGTGACCAGCGGTTCCTGGCAGGGCGGATTGATCGGCGGCACGGCCGGCGCCGACGCGAATTGCACCGCGGAAGCGGGAGTCCGCGGCTATCCCGGCACCTGGAAGGCGATGATCGGGCAGGGCAACACGAGTCATCCGCCGACCCGCATCGCCTGCACCAGCGGCAACTGCACGGTCGACCAGGGCGTGGACTGGGTGCTCTATGCGAATCTGACTTATTATCGCGCCGACGATAACGCGCTGATCGGAACTACAACCGGCGGCCGCGTCTTCGCCTTCCCGTTGACCACGGCGTTCACCGCCGGCGGCGGGCGTTCGTTCGCGAATTTCAGCGGCGACTGGCGCACCTTCGGCGGCGGCAACTGCAACGGCTGGACGGATACCGGGGCGGGCAGCGGCGGCATCTCCGATCCGTATACGACCGGCACGGGTTCGATCAGCGGCGGCGGCTATAGTTGCGGCGGAGCCGCCGGTCGCCTGATCTGCGCGGAGCAGTAGGCGGTCGGGCGGGTTCGTCAGCCGCAGCTCAGGTTAGTGGTATGGCCTTTACTCCGACTAGATTTAGACCGTTGCCGTTCCGTTCCAGGTCGGCGATCAGAAGCGCTTCCGAGTCTCTTGGTAGGTAGAAGCGACGGGCGTTCTCAAGCTCCTCAACTTTGATTTCGCCTTTTGTGATATTCGCCACTCGGTTTATTGAGGGTCTGACAAAAATAGATGTCTGGCCCTCCCCGGAGTGGTTTGTATAGAAAACCAGGGAGAGGGACGGGACTTGTTTCAGCAGATATTCAACGGGCCTAACATAAAACCTGGCGTCGAGGGGTTCGTAGGAAATAACGGCCAGTAGTCCCGGGGCTCCGTTGACTTTGCGCTGCGAGTACAATTCGTTCAGTTCCAGACGGTAAAAGTCTTTCAGGTTTGTACCGTCTCCGGCCAAATAATTCAAAACCTTATCAATCAGCCGTGCCTCTCCCTCGTAGCCGGATGGCACGTTGCCCAGAAATTCAGCGCCGGAGGCCAGCAAGTAGCTATCGACCTTCGAATGAATCGCTCCGTATTCAGCTCCGGGAGTGATCCCTCCTTCGAATTCGTCCTGAGTACAAACGGACTTCTTAAAGTGCGAAACCCGTCCGTTTGTGAAGCAGCTCTTGACGCTGTAAAAATAGTCTGCGGAACGCTCGATTAAGTCGCCGCTCAAGAAGTCTCTCTGCTTAAGATCTGCGGCAAGTAGCTTGCGAATACGTTCTGATGTCGTCGGTCGACCGTTACCGGATTCAATTTCTACTTCGCCCGAGCGCGCCTCTTTACCGGCGACATAGGATAGCCGTCGATTTAAGATTCTCGAACGATCGATGAGAATCTGGCGCACAGTATCTATTTTCTTAACGGCCGGCATGATGGACCCACCGACTACAGTAATGCCCGACTGGCGAAACTGCTTTTGCAGCAATTCAAAAGCCCGGGAGCCAACGGGTGGAAAGGCCAGTTCCGGAAAAAACAGGGTGTCTATACCGGCGTCCCTTGCCTGAGTCAAAGCCACGCCCAGCTTGTAGAGATGAGCTTCGGGGTGTTCGCGTGGAGGGTCAAGCAGCGGCCTGAAATCGAAGCGGATCTGGCAAAGCCCCACTCGTTCTTTCGAAAATTTTCGTTTGTCAGGAGCTGCGTTTAGAAAAGAAAAGCTGGTCCGGGACTCTTTATACGTGTTTTTTTCGATTTGCGACTGAAGCCATAGCCTTTTTGATAATAGTTCCTTGATCGTTGGCACACTACGCTCCCGCCGCTTTGGTCGCAGGTTAGGCGCTCGCTCCGTTCAGCCCCTCTAACTCAACCTTGTTAATAACTAGCCAGTCTATTTAATTCTCCAGAAAGCAGGCAATCAAAAAATGATTGCGTGCATGTTAAATTTGCCTGGTTTTATTTGTGGCGCGAGCGCACGACCGACTCCTGCAGTTCTTCCCGGGTGCCGCGATACACGTTCAAGTCCACGTTCCCGCGAATCCCGGGCACTCTCCCGGACTCGCTGTACTGCCAGAAGCTCCAATAGCGGATCTGCCTTTCGTAGAGGCCGAAGAGCGCCGCCTGCCTGGACATCGGCTCTTGCTGATAATTGAAGAACCAGTATTCGTGTTCGGGATATCGTTCGCGCAGGTGCAGGCGGTGAATAATCTCGTTGGTATAGATGATCGGGCGGCGGCCGTAGTGCTCTTCGATCACGCGCAACCAGTCGTCGACGGCCTGCAAAGCCGTGGCGACTTCGCTTTCCGTTTCCGGGACGAAATAATAAGTTTCGACGTCGAGTACCGGGGCGAGATCCGAATCCTCGATTTGCCCCACTGTGCGAATAAAATTCTGCGCCTGCCGCGTTCCGTCTTTATCGAGCGCCAGGAAGTGATAGGCTCCGCGCAGGACGCCGGTCTTCGCGAGCGCCCGCCAGTTGCGTTCGAACTGCGGGTCGCGAAAATTATAGCCTTCGGTCGCTTTCATAAAGGCAAAGCGAATGCCCGAATCGACGACACGGGGCCAGTCCACGCGGCCCTGCCAGTGCGATACGTCGATGCCGTGTACGGAGTAGCGCTGCGGCGCGCCGGCCGCGTTGGGCGGCGGCGCCAGACAGGCCGCCCCTGCCAGCGCGGCCAGAATCGTCGCGGCCAGAAACCGCATCGTGAACAGCCCGGGCCGCTTCATAACATGGCGCCTTTATGCGGCCGCCGGTGCCACGCCCGGCGCGCCCGCCGCCTGCAGTCGTTCCAGCCGGCGATGCATCACGAAAAACCAGAGCGGCGGAACCAGCGCCATCAATACCATGGCGGGATAGCCGGCGGGCATCTGCGGGCTTTCGTCGAAGTGCCGCAGGCCTTCGTACCGGCGCTCGGCGAAGGCGTGGTGATCCGAATGCCGCGGCAGTTCGAAGAGCAGCAGGCGTCCCAGCAGATGATTGGAATTCCAGGAGTGGTGCGGCTGCACTTTTTCGTAACGTTTCTTAATCGGATCGTAGGTGCGGCTCAGCCCGTAGTGTTCGACGTAGTTGATCGTCTCCAGCAGGAGAAATCCCATCGTCGCCGCGACCACGAAGGCGAGCAGAGCCATCGGACCGGCAATCAGGAAGATCGCCGCCAGCGCGCTCAGCTGCACGAGGGTATAACGCCACATCGTGTTGCGGTAACCGTAGGGCGCGAAACCCAGATTGCGCAGACGCTTCGCCTCGATTTGCCAGGCCGAAACGAAACTGAAGATCACCGAGCGGGCCCAGAAGCTGTACAGCCATTCGCCCCGTCGCGCCGTGGCCGGATCCAGGGGCGTCGCCACGTGGCGATGGTGGCCGCGGTTGTGTTCGATGAAAAAATGCAGATAGAGCGAAGTCAGAAGCAGCGCTTTGGAAAACCATTTCTCGTGCGCTTTGTTGCGATGCCCCAGTTCATGGGCGGCGTTGATACCCAGCATCCCGCAGGAAACTCCCACGCTTAACATCCAGCCAATCAACTCTACGTAATTTGCGTACCAGCCCTGCGAAACCGCAACCAGCAAATAGCCGATCAGGCCGTACTGAATCGGCACCGACAGATACAAAACGAAATCGAAAAAACGGGAATTCGTGGCATCGCCCGCGCCGCTATTCGCGCGCGGGGCCGGCAGGACGACTTCCAGCAGGGGAATGATTCCGAAGGCCAGAATCAGCGCCGAGTACGACCACCAGCCGCCGCCGAAAAAAATGCCGGCCGCGGCGAGCAGGGGTATGGAGTAACCGAATAAATATTTTAGCGCATGCATGGGATGAACCTCTTAATCTAAATTTGCAAAGCGAAGCAGGCGTTCGAATTCGTGAGCCGGATCCAGCAACCGGTGAAACAGTATCCCCAGGATCATACTGAAGGTCGCCGCCGCCCGGTCGGGATCGTCGAATCCCAGCTGTTCAGAAATCATCTGGCGAAAGAAACCCACGATCTGGCGACTGTAGTCGGTCGCGTCGTCGGGATTCTGGTGCCGGTAGAAATCCAGAATCAGAAAGAGCATATTCTGCAGCCGGCTTTCGTTGGCCTGCACGTACTCCATCAGCACTGTCATTCGGTCGGCGCGATCCGCGTTCGCCGCGAGCATGGCTACGGCGTCATTGACCACCTGGCGACTCATATGGCCGAACATCTCCTCGAAGATGCTCTCCTTCGTCGGGAAATAATGGTAGAGAGTTCCCGTCGAAATCTCAAGTTCCGTGGCGATCTTGCGCATGGTCAGAGCCGCGTAGCCCTGACGGGCGAAGAGCTCGAACGAGCGCTCCAGAATGGCGGCGCGTTGTTCCTGATGATCGACGATTTTGGGCATGGGCGGTAATTCCGACGGCCAGCGGCCGTTTCGTTTTTATTTCGAACGTTTGTTATAAATAAAGAGACGGGGGAAATTGTCAACCCAATTCGGAGAAAATTAGCCAGATGCCAGGATTCCACGCCGAATGGCGGATTGGGGCGGAGAACTGTTTGGGTACGGTCGGACAGAGATGCGGAATGGCGCCTGGCAATGAGTGTTTGCGTCGGCCCGGCCGCGGTCAAATTTCAAGAATTACAGCGAATTGGCGCAATTGCCCATTCTCATTGTACGGAATAGTGTGACAGTTTCTGCTTGTCGGCGGCCATTTTTTGTGATACGAACCCGGCCTTCGCAAAAAAAGCCCGGCCGGCCGCCGGCGCGGAATATATGCGACCCACCTCCAGAACACAAAGAGTCCGCCCACAAAGGGGGCGGGTGCGTCTTTTTCCGGGGCGTGTTCGGGGCGGGGTCGATTGCTTCACGAATCGGGGCGAATAGTCACGATCACTTCATTCGAAAGCGGAGATTCCGCGCCCGCGGAGTCGTAGGCGGAAACCGCGAAATAGTAGACCCGGTTGGGATACAGAAACGGCAGCCGCGGCGACTGCGGATTCTGCGGGGTATTCGTCTGAATCAGATCGTTGTCGATGCGAATGCGTAAGCGGTTGCGCAGCGCCCGGCGCAGCTCATCGGGACGGCTGCGACTGATCAGCTGTTCTCCCGCATTCAGGAGCGCCGTCTGCTGTGCCGGCGCCAGGCCGTCCCGAATGGGCTGGCCGTCGGCATTGCGCGTGAGCCGGCCCAGATATTCTCCAGGCCGCAGGCCGTAGTAAATATAATAGCCGCCACCGGCCGATTGGACCTGGCTATCGGGACTCTGGTCCCATTCCAGCACCGCGGCGCGCCCCAGGCGCTCCAGTCCCGGCACAACCTTGAGTTTGCCCGGGGCCGGCGGCGGAATCAACGGCTGAAAATTCAGAGCGAGTTCGTGCAGTACCGGGCTATGCTCGCCGGTCGGATCGGCCTGCAGTTCCGCGCGCCACTGAAAATAAGAAAACATCGGCAGCTGATGGCTGTCGCCGGGCCGCGGCAGGCGGCGCCAGGGTAGCTCGCGCTCGGAGGTGTCGCGCTGGAAAGGCTGCTTCGAGGAACGCACATAAAAATTCAGGATGGTACCGGCCGGTTCGCTCGCTCGATAGGTGACCCTGCCGGAGCGCGCCGTAAATCCTGCGGGGTGCATATCGCCGACCCCCGCGGTTTGCGCATGCGACGCCGGTCGCAGGACTTCGGAGACCACGCTGCCGGTGCGCTGCTTGCCCCGCAGATTTCGGTAATCCAGCTGCAACGGCGCGTAGGTCGTCGTATTGGCCGCCTGCTGTGCGCCGGGCCGCAGCGCGCGTTTGGAAAGGCGAAACTCATCCAGCGCCCCGGCGTAGCTTTCCGCCAGCACAATCGGCGAACGATCCAGCGGATGAAAACGCATCTGCCAGACGCCGCTCGCGTCCCGGGCGGGCGCCACGTTTTCTTCTTCGCCGTTTAGAAACAATCGCAACATGCCGTTTGCGGCTTCGAAGCTCACGCTCAGGTGCACCCATTTATCAGTGCGCACCGCAGAGCGGCTGCCGAGTTTCAGAGAGTGCAGGCGACCGGCCGCGTCTTCGAATAAATTCTCGCCGTGCACATACAGGCGATCGTCTTCAAAAGAAATCTGCAGTCCCCGCCGCTTACCCTCGAGCATGTTGAGCTTACGAAAGATGATATTCTTTCTATAGAAGTAAATCGGCTTGAGCCACATCTCGATCGTAAAATCGCCGGAGGGCCCGGTGCCCGGCCATAGTTCTTCGGGCGATCGAATGACCACCCGATTCTCCAGGCGATTGAAAAGCGCAGCCCCAGTGCCGTGGCGCGCGTCGGCGTTAAAGATATAATTCGATTCCGCTACCCGATAGCGGCCCGCCTGATCGCGCAGCAGTTCCGGCACGGTCTGGTCGAAGTCCAGGTACATTAGATTCGAAGGCTCTCCGTGGTACGATACCGTCTGGAGTCGAATATCCTGGCTCGCGTCCTGCGCCGCGAAGAGCTCTGTGCCGTGCATTGATGCGATCGTCGCGAAATTCTCGGCGCCCGTCTGGCCGGCCAGAATGCGTTCCGCCTGCAGGGCTGCGGGAGGCACGCAGAGCAACGCGCATAGTACGGGCAGGGATTTTTTCAGGAGCAGACGCGGCAGACGCAGGAACGGCATGCCTTAATTATCGGAAGTTTCGCCGGAATGCAGAGCAAAGAGCAGGCGGGCCCGCTCTTCCGGACGGAGCAGACTCAGGAACCGGTAGAGGGCCAGATAATACGGCAGGTACAGGTACTCCGTGGGCTGTCCGGCCTGGAGCTGGCCGCCGGTGGTGGTGGCGCCCGTTCCCCGCGTCGTATTGCTTTCCAGAGAGAGATTCTGGAGGGGAGCGTCGCAAGCCGTATCCTCGTCGCCGCCGCCTGGAGTTCGATTCTTGAGAGTCTCGAGCAAATCACCGTAGTATTCGCTGATCAACTGCTGCCGTTCGCGCTGCAGCGCCCGGACGGTTTCACGTGCGGAGAGCAGACTGTTCAGGCGGGCCTGGGCGATGGCGTCATCCGCGTGCACGTCCCGGCCGAGTCGGTAGCGGAGGTTTGCTTCGTAGCGTTCCTGTAGATTGAGCCAGCGATTCCACTGTTGCGCCCGACGGATTTCCAGCCGGCGAACGGCGTCTGTGCGGGAGTCCGGCGCCAGATCGCAGACGAATCGGATCAGCGTCTGGCGGCGTTCCGTCAATTGCTCGCGAGAGCGCCGTTCGTATCGAGCAGCCAGGGCTTCGATGCCGGCGGGATCGAGCACCGGTGCTGTGAACAGCCGCAGACTCTGCTCGCGATTGAAATGATTGTCGGTCCGGGTGAGCGTGAAAGGCGCGGGCAGCAGGAAGGAAAAAGCCGGCAGTTCGGTCAGTGGATCCGGCGACGCAGCGGGGGCGGGCGCCGACATACCAGAGCGGCAGGCCAGAGTAGAACAGATGAGCGCCAGACCGAAGATCAGCGGCAAAAGGACCCGGCGGCGCAGCATGCCGGCTGACGGGCCGGGGGCCGCGGCCGGCCCGTCAGTGGCCCGGCTGGATGTTCGGCGATGGACACCCGATCGGGTAGTCGGAGCCGGCGTTGATAGAAAAGCGTCAGGCATGCATGCAACTCCACTGCCAGTGGAGCAGTCGCGGTCGCGCAAGCAACCATGAATCAGTGAATGATTTTCATTCACTTTCGTCTTAAAAGTCTGGCCTTGAGAAGCGACCTGTTTGAACTGGTAGGATTATGAGTTTCTTCCGTTCCAGTCTGGCATTGACGACGCTCTCCTTTCTGATGAGTGCCGCGTTTCTAATAGGCGGGGTCGCCCTGTCCCTGAGTGCTCAGGAGCCTGCGGACCCCGCGTCGTCTCCGACACAAAACGAATCGCCGGCCGCCGATGCGCCGACCGAAAGCCCTGAGACGACCGCCGCCCCGGAAGACTCTGCGGAAGATTCTGCGGAGGACTCTGAAGAAGCCGCGGCTCAGGTCGTTCCGCAGTACGGCACTGTGCCGGTCGACGAAAACGGCAAGCCCATCCCGCTTTCCATGGAACAGACCGTGCGCCTCGTCCTGGATAACAACAATCAGGTGCGAATTCAGCAGCTTGAAATCATTAAATCGGATTCGGATCTCTTAAAAGACGAAGCGCAGTACGCGCCGATTCTGGAAGGCGGATACGAAGGTCGTAAGACCGTAGACCAAAAGCAGCCCGGCTATCTGGTGCAGGGCAATATCCAGGATACGGACCGCATCTACGGTAAAATCAAGAAGCTGTTTCAAACCGGTACTTATTTCGAAGCGGAAGTCTCCGATACCCGTTTCGACAGCAACCGAAACGAAGGCGATCTCGGGGAAAGCCTGATCGGCGGCGGCGGAGATCAGCTGCGTCCTTTTCGCCCGCTGCATACCGGAGCGCTGACTTTCGTATTGCGTCAGGAGTTATTAAAAAACGCCTTCGGATACAATCAACGCCGCATCAACGACATCAATCGCAACAACGCCGCCATTCAGCGCCAGAATCTGATCTTCGAATTAACCGGCCTCGTCGTCCAGACCATGGTCGAGTACTGGCAGCTGTCGATCGCGGAAGAAAACGTGCGCACTTCCGAAGAGCTGTTGCGCAATACGCGAAATATTCGCGCGATTACGATTCAGAAGCGTCGCATCAGTCTGGCCGAATCTTTCGAAGTGAATCAGTTTAACGCTCTGCTCGCGCAGGCCGAAATTCGCCTGGAAACCGCGAAGCTCGATCGCAATTCAAAACGCCGGGCGCTATTGCGCGTGATGAACCTCGATCCTTCGCTCGCGCTGACGGGCGCGTCGAGTTTGATCACGGAGCTGCCGGAAGGTCTGGACGCGGAACGCGACCTGGCCACCGCCTACGACAGTCGCCCCGATTTTCGTTCGATCCGCTTGCAGATGGATAATGCGCGCAAAGCCTTCGAGGTCGCCGAAAACGATCTATTGCCGTCGGTTACCGTCGGCGGTTCGTACAGCAGCCGCGATTTTGGACGCCACGCGAGTTCCGCGTATCATGACGTGCATCGCGGTCGGTATCCCGACGTGGGTCTGGAATTCAAAGTCGAGTATCCGCTCTGGAATGAAAGCGCGCAGGTCGACGCGCGCAACGCGAAGCTCAGTCTGCGCCAGCTGCAGATTCAGGAAGACGAACTTCGCCGCCAGATTCGCGACGAAATCTACGAAGGGCTGGAAAATATTCGCGTGACCTTCGCCGCAATGCAGAAGGCGCGCACTTCGCTCACGCAGACCCGCGCATTCTACGCCGGCCTGGTGCGCCGCTATCGCCAGGGCCGCTTCAACGCGAATACGGTCAAAGAGGCGCTCGACGCGCTGGTTCAGTCGCGCCAGGCTATGATGGAAGCGACGATCAACTACAATATCTCGCTGGTGCGCTACGATCTGACCCGCAACACGATCTTCTCTCAATACGCCATCGACATCGATACTGTCGTCGATCGCATGCAGACCGAAGAGGATGTCATCCAGCCCTGACCACCACAGTCGCGCGCCCGGCGGGCTCGCGGCGTTTTTCGTTCTGCCGGCCTTCGTCGCCGTTCTGTTTGGCGGGGGCGTGGCTTTGCGGGCGAATGTGCCGGGTCAGGCTGACCGGGCGATCTGGACTCAGTTGAAAGTTAAAGCGGCCTTCATCAGCCGCGAAACCACGCAGAAGCACAAGGACGCCTTCAGCGCGCCGGAGTTCGGCTGGCGGATTCTGACCGACTCCGGAGCGGTGCTCGCCCGTTCTGCGTTGTACGGAAATCTGTATTATCCGGCCGACCCCGCCGGACAGCCGGCAGATGCAGCGAAAGACCCGGGCACTGCGGAGTCGACCGGCGTGCGTCTGCAACTGATCGAACGCGATATCTTTCAGGACGATTCGGTCGCTATTGTGCGGCTGCAGCCTGGCGTGAGTCGCTACGAATTCGGCAGTACAGGCGATTATGTCGAGCTGGAGCGCTCGCGCTTCGAACCGGACCGTAACTCCGGCGCGGACGCCCGACCGGCCGGAGCCGTGAGTATCCAGGGGCAGACGCTCGCCGGCAGTGTGGATTTTCGCGGCGCGGATTATACCGACTATATCCGACTGCCCTCGCAGCCGGGGGCGGTTCTAATTCTGCGCGAGAATATCAGTCTGTACTGGGATTTGCCGGGATTGCTTTCGGTCGCCGACGTTCTCGCGCAGCGCTTTCCTTCGCCCGGGTCTTCGTCGACTGAATCGAATTCGGGCGGTCTGCTGGTCGCCCCGCGCCGGCCGTCCAGCGCGATCCTTTTGCATTTCGCCGATACCGCTCAAAATCCCAGGCTGCTGCGCCTGCGCGCTCCGATCGGCGGGGGACAGTATCGCTATCGTATCTTCGCGGCGCCGGCGACCACCGCGTCGTCAAAAAAATCGACTGCTCAAAACGATACGTGGAACGACGACGCTACGCGGGCGCTGCTCAAAACCTGGCTGAGTTATTTGCGCGCTCGCAACGCGCAGTCCCTGCGCAATCAACAGATGAGCGATCCCGCGGCTGCCGTCGCCTTGAATTCGATTCGTCGCGGTAATCTCGCGGAGGCCCTGCTGGCCCGGGACGCGCCGGGGACAGCTGCCGTTTGCCGGCAGCGCCTGGGGTTGCAGCCGGGCCGGGCGGCGTCGTTCAAAAGCGGTTCCGGCGCGGACCTGGAGCGAGTGTTTTGCGCGCACCTGCTGTATGAGCATGCGGCCGCCGCGGATGTCGATGCGCTTCTGACCGGCTACGCGAATGAATCGGAGTACTATCAAGAAGCGCTGCGTTACGTGAATCGTCGGGCCGAGCGCGATCGCTCGCACTGATTTTCGTTCGAAACAATCGCTCGACGTTTTCATTGATCCGGCCGCCCGGTTTCGTTTAATTCTATAGCCCGGGAAAGACGGAGCGGATTTCGTGAACCAGCGGCGTCAATTCGGCGGCACGGTCTCTACGCCGGGCCCCCTGTTTGAGAATGGCCAGCTTGCTTTCGCACGCGGCGCGCGCGGCGGCCAGTTCCTGCGGCTTGAGCTGCGATTTCGCATTCCGCACAAGCTTGAGGATCGCCCGGATGCGCAGAGCGTCCAGACTGTGAAAGCGGCGGCTTTCCTGGGGCCAGTCGCCCGCGCGTTTGATGGTCAGTGCTTCGCGCAGCAGACCCACGGGGTGACGCACAAGCAGCCGCAGCCAGAGTTCGAAGTCTTCGCACACGCGAAACGCAGGATCGAAGCCGTTCAGCGCGGCAAATAGCTCGCGTCGCAGTATGAATGACGAGCAGGAGATCAGACAGTGCGAAAAGCTCGCGGTCAGGAAGCGGCCGGTATGCGGGCGTAAATGGGCCGGCTGATTCAATTCGCGGCCGTCTTTGATCCAGCGTTCCGCGGTGTGCGCGGCCTGCAGATACGGACGCTGCCGTAAATAACGCCACTGCCGCCGGAGCTTGTCGGGCGCCCACAGGTCGTCGGAGTCCAGAAAGGCCAGCCAGTCCTGTCGCGCCGCGGCGACACCCGCGTTGCGCGCCGGTCCCGGGCCGGTGTCTTCGCATTCGATCAAATGGAGTTCAATACCCGCAGCGCTGTTTTCGGAGAAGACCGTTTCGGCGGCCTGGCGGTCGGCCGCGCGCCCGGGCGTTTTCGCGTTCAGGACTACGATCAATTCGCGCGGCTTCATGCTGCCGGAGCAGATCGATCGCAGAGCGTCCGCGAGCAGTTGCGGTCGATCCGCCACCGGAACGACGGCGCTGACCGGGGCGAATTCCGCTTCCAGTGGAGTTGGTTTCGCCTGGTGTTGCGACGCTGCGTCTTGCGCGGTCCTCTTTTCGGGAACGTGGTCCGGGCCTGTTTGTACGGCGCTCACGCGGACGATCATTTTCGCGGGCTCCCGGCTGTCATCGCCATTGCGCCCGGCCGCGATTCCGAAAAGCGAGTAGCCGCGACGCGGCCCCGGCGGATATTATGAACGTATGGGTATTTCTCCGGAACTGGCGCTGCTCTTCGCCATTATCGCCGTCAATCTGATCGTGAGCCTGCTGGGCTTTCGCGCGTTTCGGGAGAGCGCCGCCCGCGGCGATAGTCCCTATGTCGGAGGCGGAAGCGCGCTTTCCGATCCGGATACCTTTCTCTTTATTCCATACGCCGTAGCCCGCGGCCAAAAATTTCCAGGCGTATTGATTTCCAACATGTCCCACGCGGGATGGCTGCATTTCGGCTTTAATATGTTTGCGCTCTTTTCTTTTGCGGGAGGAGTGCTGCGTGAACTGGGAGCGCTCGACTTCATGATTATCTACGCGGTCGCCGGGGCCGGTTGTAATCTGGTTGTATACGTGCTGCGCAAAGACGATCCGACCTATCGCAGTCTGGGCGCGAGCGGCAGCGTCTTCGGTATCGTTACGGCGGCGGTGTTGATCGACCCCACGATCTCGGTCGTGTTTTTGTTTATACCGATTCCGATTCCGGGGCCCGTGTTTATGGCCGTCTATATTTTGATCTCATTGTATCTGATCTCGCGCAATACCCGCGACGGGATCAGCCATGAGGGTCATCTGGGCGGCGCGCTTGCGGGTTTTTTGATCACCGGCGTGCTTGCCCCCGCGGGTTACGGGCCGCTGATTGATTGGATCAGTCGGGCGGTCGGTTCGTAGTTCCGGGCGGGTGCCCGCCGCCTCAGTTCTGGGCCGGCATGCCGCAGCGTTGATTGGCCGGCACGGCTTCGTCCATGCGTTTGGGATCCGGTAGATTGAGGCCGTTCATGAGCTTCGCGTATTCGGCGCTGTCATTTACCTGCAGCCTGGGATTCCAGCGCTTCTCTTCGCCGATGGTCGACACGGCCCAGCCTTTGTAGTCATGGGCGGGATACACCAGGGTCTCCGGCGGTAGCCGCAGCAATTTTTCGAAGAGACTGGCGTACTGTGCGATCGGATCGCCGTTTTGAAAATCGGTGCGTCCCGTACCGCGAATCAAGAGGGTGTCGCCGGTGAAGACCCGCGCGCCTTCCGGGTCGTAGAAGCTGTAGGAGTCGTCGGTGTGTCCCGGAGTGTAAATCGCCCGCAGACGTCCCGCGCCGAAGCGCAGTTCTTCCCCGTCTTCGATCTTTTGCGATACGCATTCGGCCGTCGTTTCGCGCCCCATTACGGTTGTGCAGGCCGTGCGTTCCCGCAACTGACCGAGCGCCGTAATATGGTCGGCGTGCACGTGCGTGTCGATCGCGTAGCGCAGCTTCAGTTCCAGCTGACCGAGCAGGCCCAGGTAGTCCTGCAACTTTTCGAGCACTGGATCGATCAACACCGCCTCGCCGCTTGCTGGATCGGCCAGTAGATAGGTCCAGGTACTGGAGTCGGAATCGAAGAGCGGGCGGAATAGCGACATGGTGAATCTCCTTTCTATCAAATTAATATACCATACCCTGTATTGTATATTAATTTTTGTCCGGTGTCTGCCGGCCGGAGTCCATCCGGGGGCGTGGATAGAGGGGTCGGAAGGCCTGTGTGGAAATCGGCTCGACTGATCGGCCGTCCCTGCGATTTCTGGTTATGCCCACCTATACGTATGAATGCAAGGACTGCGGCCATCGCTATGACGCCTTTCAGAGCATGTCGGCGGCTGCGGATACCGAATGCCCGCAGTGCCAGGGCCGCGTTGAGCGAGTCATCGGCGGCGGTTCGGGAATCGTATTTAAGGGTTCCGGATTCTACGTGACGGATTATAAAAAGGGTTCCGGGGCCGGCGGTGGGGCCGGTAGCTCCTCCGGATCGAACGGGTCGGGCGACTCCGGCGGATCGTCGGCGGGCGGCGCGTCGGCCGGCAGCTCAAGCGGGTCCGCTTCCGGATCAAGCGGCGCCTCCAGTTCCAGCTCTGCAAAATCGGCGGATTAAAAAATACCATCCGCGATTCAACAACTGCGCCCGTGGCCAAAAAAAAGACCAAACGATCCACTCTGCGTGCCGGAAGCGCCACGCGTCCGGGCACTTCCAAAACCGCAAAGCGCGCCGCGAAAAAAAAGCGTTCCACTCCGTCCCGCGTCGACGCCGGTGCCGGCGCGGCCCCTGACGGTCGACTGGGCATTCTGGCAGGCGCGGGCGATCTGCCCTGGCTGGCAGTCCGTGCGGCGATTCGCCGCGGTGAAGGTGATGTGCGCGCCTTTTGTTTTACCGACGAGGCGCCGCCCGCCGATTTGAGCGATCACGCCGAGCGTGTTATTCTGACCAAATTCTATTCGTCGACGCTGCGGGCCTTTCGCAAGGCGGGCGTGAAACGCATGCTGCTGCTCGGCAAATCCACGCGCGATATTCTGTATAACAAACCGCGCTTTGACGCGCGAACGATTTTACTTCTGGCCCGTATGGTCAGCCAGAGCGATTACGCGATCTTTTCGTTTCTGGCGGACGTCGTGGAAAAAGAAGGTTTCGAAATCATCCCCCAGGACGAATATCTCGGCGAATTGTTTTTACCGGAAGGGCGCTATGGCGCGAAGCTTGGAAAAAAGCAACTGGCCGACGTTTCTTTCGGTCTGGAGCAGGCGCGCGAAATCAATCGCCTGGATATCGGGCAGACCGTGGTCGTCGGCGATCAGGCGGTGCTCGCGGTCGAAGCGGCCGAAGGCACCGACCGCTGCATTCGTCGCGGCGGCGAACTCTTTCGTAATAAGGGCGCGGTTGTTTGCAAACTGGCTAAAGAAAACCACGATCGTAGATTCGATATACCGGCCACCGGGGCGTCGACCCTGGAGTCCATGGCCGCTTCGGGCTGTCGGGTGCTCGCATTCGACGCCGCGCATACCTTTGTCATCGATCCGCCTGGCTTTCTGAACGAAGCGAAACGCAAAGGCATTACCGTACTGGCTCTGAATCCGGCGCTGGAACAGCAAGACGCGCAATACCTGCGTCGTATGAATTCGCGCACTGCCCGCTACCGGGCCGGCTGAGATTTCGCTTCCCTGTACAGGCACTCAGGAATTCCGAATGGCATCGAAAAAGACGGCGAAAAAAAAGAGCGCGAGCGCGAAAGCACGGTCAGCGGCTACTGGAAGCCGGGCCCGGTCCTTCGCCCGGAGTCGGACCGCGGCTGGTTCACGTGGCCGCGCGCGCAGCCCGCTTTCCGATCGGCCGGTGCTGGTCATCGCCGGGGAGCACAGCGGGGATTTACTCGGCGGGGACCTGGTCGCCGAACTCCGGCAACGCGGCTACTCTGAATTCTTCGGAACCGGCGGGCCGCATATGGAGCAGGCGGGCGTCGAATTACTCGAGCACGTCGACAATCTCGCGATCATCGGTTTCGTCGAAGTGATCAAAGCCTATCGCCGATTGAAAGCGCTGGCCGACCGCATTCTTGAAGAGGCCCGCCGGAGAAACGCCGGTTTCGCGGTGCTTGTCGATTATCCGGGATTCAATCTGCGGCTGGCGAAGATGCTGCAGGCGGAAGGCATTCGCGTCGTCTTTCTGGCGAGCCCGCAGATCTGGGCCTGGAAGTACGGCCGCATTCATACGATTCGCGAAAACATTAACTTAATGCTGCCGCTCTTTAAGTTCGAGAAAGAGATGTACGACCGCGAGGGCGTACCCTGCGAGTGGATCGGCCATCCGCTGATTTCGCGGGTGCCGCGGCGGCTGCGTCGCGAAGAAACGCTGCCGTTAAAAGTACAGGCCCGGCCGGTCATCGGGCTCGTGCCAGGCAGTCGCCGTTCGGAAATCACCCGGCTGCTGCCGTCCATGCTGGAAGCCACCCGGGTGTTGCGCGAAAAATATCCAAAGGCCCGCTTCTTACTGGCGGGAGTCGAAGAGCGTCAGGCGCCGATCATTACCCGCATTCTTGACGATTATCCCGACGTGAAGGACGAGGTCGAATTATATTACGGCCGCAGTCTGCGCATCATGGAGGCGAGCGACGTGCTGATGATCGCCTCGGGCACCGCGACGCTTGAGGGCGCCTTTTTTCGTACGCCGATGGTCTTGTTGTACAGAATCAGTCTGCTGAATCTTTTGATCGCGCCCTTCGTCATTCGCACGCGCTTCATCGGCATCGTGAATTTACTCGCGCGCCGCCAGACCATTCTCGAGTTGATCCAGAGCGAAGTGACCGGCGACAATATCGTGCGCGAAGTGGAACGCATCCTCGAAGATCGCAAATATCGCGAAGGTATCGTCGCCGAGCTCGACTACGTGCGTCGGGAACTCGGTCGCGGGAATCCGGCGGTGCATGCCGCGGACGCTATCGTCGCTTCGCCGGCTCTAATCGCCGCCGACACCGGCCGTTCCTGACGTACGCTTCGATTCGAGCGATTCGAGCCGTTCAATTCAAAGCTCTACGGCTCAACCGTTTAAGGTTCTACTACTTAAAGGTCGACCTGGGCCTGCTCGCCGTCTGGAAAATCCAGGCGAATGCGGATGTCCCCTTTCTGCAGGCCGTCGGTTCCTCCGGGCACCGGCAGCTCCGTGCGATAGATTGCGGTCTCTCCCGGGCGAATCGTACGCAATGCGAGCGGGTAGTCTGTCGAAAATCGGACCGGCCGCTCCTGCGGCGACGTCGTGCTCGCGTCCGCCGATCGATCACTCTGCAGGATTTCTATCGTGGCCCGCACCCTGCCATCTGGGGAATCGCCCGCGGTCGGCGCGGCTCCCTGCGCGTCGATCGCCTGCGTGCTCAGGCGGGGGAAGACCACGGCGCGGTCGCCAATGAGCTTCACGTTCAGATAAAAACTGAGCGGAGCCTTTGCATCGGCCGCTAGCTCCACGCTGCCGGAAAACTCAAAGCCGGCATGCCGTGTCGTTTCGGTCGAAACATAGCGATCGGGTCGTAACGCTCCGCTATAATAGATCCCGGCGAAGATCAGGCAGATCACGAAGAGGTCCGCGAAGATCAGCAGATTGCCGCGGTTGCGTTTGCCTTTGACTTCCTGGTCCCGGCGTTCGGCGCGCTCGTTTAATTCTTCGGGCGATTTGTAGTGGTACTTCATAATTGTTGCGCCTCCCGATTGCCTGGCCGCGATCTGTCGCTCGTTTCGTCCGGATCGGAGCCATGCGCAGCGGCGAGCGCGCGTCGAATCAGCTCCGGAAACTGATCGGCGCGCGGATGGTGCGCCTGACGGGCCGCGAGATCCAGAATTTCAAGAGCGGCGGCGATGCGTTCGAAAAACGCAGGCGTCCCGTCGGCGGCGGTTGATGACGAAACCGTACCACGCCGGGCGAAGAGGGCGAGCAGAATTCCGCACAGATTGTCTCCCGAGCCCGCCACCGCGAGCGCCGGGTTGGGCCGATGCCGAACGCCGATCGCATTGCCCGAACCTGGACCGAATAATATCGAGATCGCGTCTTTGATCAGCGCAAATGTCCGCGGTCCGGATTCGCCGAGATGAAAATCGAGCGCCGCGTCCAGAGCGTGTACGCAGTCGACCTTCGGACCGCCGAGCCGCTTCCATTCGCCGGTATGCGGAGTCAGTAACGTGCGGCCCCGCAGGCGTTCCGGAAAGCGCGCGTCGTTTACAAAAGGCAGTGCCCCCGCGTCCAGAATCAGAGTCGCTTCGAAATCGTCGGATGCCAGGAGCGGTTCTAATAGCCGAATGCCGGCCTCCAGATCGGCGGGGGCCAGTCCCGGCCCGGCGGCGATGGCCCGCGGTCTGAGATTGTCGGGCAGGGGTCGGTCGTGATCCAGAAACATCACCCCGGGCAGAGTTCCGGTTAAAAAATGACGCGACTCCGCGTCGGGCACGACTGCGTGTAAAATTCCGCCGCCGCTTGCAAAAAAAGCCCGGGCCGCCATCAAGAGCGCGCCTTCCATCCCGGGTGAACCGCCGAGCAACAGACCGTGGCCCGCCTGGTACTTGTGCGACAGCGGATCTTTCGCCGTGAGCGTGCGCAGGCGATCGGGCGCGGCGGCGGCGAATTCCAGCGAACGAATAGGCGCTCGCTCTCCGGTCGTCTTTGCGGAATCGAGGCCTGCGGCCTCTGGCGGATCCAGCGGCACAAATCCCATGGGCAGTACGCGAACGCGGCTGTGGGCGGCGATCTCCGGATCCAGGCGCAGCGCCGCTTTGTCGACGCCGTAGCTGTGGATCTCGTCCGGCACGAGTCGGGTGTCGTTTTCGCCGCGCGCGTCTTCGCGCAGACCCACCGGTAGATCCAGGCTGACGAGGTGGGGGCGGGCGTCGGGGCGCAATTCGCGCAGATGCTCCAGTATTTTTGCAATGGCCCCGCGTGGCGCCGCGGTCTGGCCGGTGCCCAGCAGAGCTTCGACGATGGTGTCGGAAGTGTTGAATTGCTCGCTCGAAATTCGCAAGAAGTCTTCGTAGGAATGGAGCGAGAGACTCGTCCGGCCGTTTTGGTTTCGGTCTGACGATGCATCGCTCTGTCGCGCCAGCCCTTCCGCGAGCTGCGCATAAAATTGAGCGGCCGGAGATTTCGGTGGCGCAATTGTAAAGAGGCGCACGTCGACTCCGGTGCCACCGGCGGTGATTTGCGGGATATCGCGAGCGGCCACTCGCCCGGCGAGCATGCAGGCGAGCGCGTAGCCGTCGCCGCCGTTGTTGCCCGGGCCGCACAGAATGAATACGCGGCCGCCCGGAGTCAGGGCGCCGGCTGCTTCGAGAACGTACAGACTGGCCAGCGCCGCCTGGCCCATCAGCTGTTGTTCGGGTATTCCGGCTGCGATGCTGTCCGCATCGAGTGCGCGGCACTGATCGAAGCGAAAGAGGGCGCTCAGTTCCATTCGTACAGCTCGAATTTGCCCAGATAGAGGCGCGAGCTGAAGATGCGTCCGTTCAAATCCAGAAAGCTCTCGCGCCATGCCGCGCGCAGACCCGGAAAGATGATCAGCCGGTTGTTCAGATACTCGCCGTCGGGGCTGAAGGTCTTAAACAGGATGCGCGAGCCGTCCTCTTCGGCGTTCATCAAATAAAAACCGCCGTCGGGCCGGCTGGATACGAAATAGTCGGCCGGGTCGTCGATGCGCAGCAGTTCCCGCGGCGGCGCGTCGGGCGCGTCTCGCCGAAAAATGCGCCGGCTGATCAAATCGTAGCTGGACTTCTGGCGCAACGCCACGCTGTAGAGCGCAAAAGCTCCGCCGGGCCCGGGAACGATGTCTTCCCATTCGACGAGATACTGGCGCTGCTCTTCGGAAGTCGCCGCGCCGGCTTCAAACGGCGCGAAGCGCCGCAGCAGCGCGCCGTCGCTGTACGTGGCCAGAATCGGCGGCGCGGGGAGTGCGCCTTTTCTGGTATTGGCCGGACTCGCTTCGCGATAGAGCACGTGCAGGAGTCCGTCGTCTTCCGCCAGCAGCCGCAGGATTTCAGGAAAGGGCGCCGTGTCGAGTCCGTCGACGCCGAGAATGCCGACGCTGCGAAAGCCATTATCAATATCGAGGATCAGCACCGTCGAAGGGATTTGCCGGATGAGCGAGGTCTGATTGGACGGACGGTTTTCGATCGGCTGCTCCGAGCGATTGACCGGCGTCGTATCGCGCGCGAAGCTCTGGACGTACAGGCGTTCGTCGTCTTCGTCGACGGCGAGCCAGCCGGGGATGCCCATCTTCAGGGAGATGCGTGGTACTTCACCGCCGTCCTGGTTTCGGGCGCCGGTTCCGGCCAGGACGGTTTCCGGTGCATCGGCTGTGCCGGCGTTAAAGATGCGGATCAGTCGGCGGGCCGGGTCGGCGATATAAGCGCTCGATGGATTGGCGGCCGGCCGGACCGGCAGATTGAACGGTACCCGGCCGCTTTCCTCTAATTGAATCTGTTCCCCCGGGTTTTCCAGCTCCGCACGAACCACGGGCGCTGAAAACAGGGTGCGCGGGGTCAGCTCTTCGATGCGAAAACGCGCGCAGCCGGAGCCGGCCAGGGCGAGTACAGGCAAGAGCGCTCCGGCGGCGATGGAGCGAATGGTGAAACGATGGGTATTGTGGCGCATGGTGTTCGGGCCCGGGGGCCGAAGAATAGCCGTCAGGAAGCCTCGCGACAGTCAACCAGGATTGTACTTGACGGCACGACTCTCTTCTAATTCTATGCTATTTGAGGAGAGGTGCGAACCTCTCTTTTTTATTGTTGGGGGTCAGTCCAGTCGTCGCAACCGATATAGTAGAGCTGGTGCAGAGTATCGCGCCGGAAGATGTGGGAATTTTCGAGGCCCGGGTGTTGCCCGCGTCGGGCGGTTTCCATTTCGAGGTGGTGCTCGACGGCCTGGCGGACCCGCGCGGAGCGGTCAGTCTGGCGCAGTGCGAAAGCTTCAGTCGGAATCTGGCGCACTATCTGGACGAGCGCATTCTTGCCGCCGAAGATTCCAGCGCGCCTGGCGATGTGGAATTGCCGGCCGGGCTGACGGTTGAGAATTATACGATCGAAGTGTCGTCGGCCGGCGCGGAGCGGCGCCTGCGTCTCCCCGAGGACCTGGAGCGCTTTAAAGGGCAGCCGATTCGTCTGAAGCTTCCGGTCAGGACCGAAGACGGTAAAGAAACGGTCAGCGTGCGCCTGGTCGTCTTCGACGGCAGACAGGCCGACGACTGGTGTTTCCGGGAGTATCTGGCGACGAGCACGCGTGCGAGCCGGGTGCGCCGCCGTCGTGAAAAGCGGGAAGCCCGCAAAGCCGCGAAGGACCCGCAGGCGGCCGGGAATCAGAGTGGCGACGAACTGCTGCGGTTGGGACCGCAGGAACTGGCAGATCCGAAGTTAAAAGCGAATCTGTATCTGGACTATTGATCAGTACATTATATTTTTCGGGCAGGTGGAACGCAGATGGCGAAGGCAAAATCAAAACAGAAGGATACAGGACCCGATCTCAAGGCATTCTTTGATTATATGCAGGCGATTTCGACGGAGAAGGGCCTCTCCCTCGACGAAGTGACGGAAGTCGTTTCCGGTAGCTTTGTTACCGCGTACCAGAAAAAGTATGGCCCGGAAGCGAATCTGGAAGTCATTCTGGACTCCGAGAAGCCGGAGATTCTGGTGATCTACCGTCGCAAAATCGTTGAAGAGGTTAGCGACGAATCGCTCGAGATTACTCTGGAAGACGCGCAGAAAGACGCGGCCGCGCATCAAAAAGAAACCGGATCTTCGGATCCCTTGCCGGATCTGGAAGTCGGGGGCACTTACGAGTTGCGCGAAAACCCGTTTGAGTTCAGCCGGATCGGCGCGACGAATGTGCGACAGATTCTCCTGCAGCGCCTGAAAGAGCTGGAGCGCGAGATCATCTATAACGAGTTCATTGAAAAAGAAGGCGATATCATCAACGGCTTCTTTTTGCGCTGGCGCGATCGGGATGTGATGTACGTCGATCTGGGCCGGGCCGAGGGCATTCTGCCCCGCCGCGAACAGATTCCGGGCGAGCGTTTTCGTACCGGGGATCGGGTGAAGGCGATCATCAAAAACGTCGAGCTCAGGCGAGAAAAATCCCGGGAGCCGGGTCCCTTTATCACTCTGTCCCGGGCCGGCCCGGAGTTCGTGAAGAAGCTCTTCGAACTGGAGATCCCCGAAATCTACGACGGCGTGGTCGAGATTCTGGGCATCGCCCGCCAGCCGGGTTATCGAACCAAGATTCTGGTGCGTTCTAATCGGGCGGATGTGGATCCGGTCGGCGCCTGCGTGGGTATCAAAGGCGTCCGCATTCAATCGATCGTGAGGGAGCTCGGCAACGAGCGCATCGACATCGTAAACTACAGCCCGGAGCTGGAAGATTTGATTGCCAACGCGCTTTCGCCGGCCAAAGTCAGCGAGGTACGGATCGATCCGCGCAATCGGGAAGCGCTGGTCGTTGTGCCCGACGATTCGTACAGTCTGGCGATCGGCAATAACGGTCAGAACGTACGTCTGGCCTCGCAACTGACGGAGTACCGTCTGGTCGTAAAATCCCAGAGCCAGTTCAGCGAAGAGATGGCTTCGCCCGAAGCGCGCGCCCAGCTGGAAGCGTTATTTGCGCCGCTGGAACCGGAAGAGGTCGAGGAACTCGACTACACGCCGGTTTCCGAGTTGCCTGGATTGACCCAGCGGGTCGTCGATTTGCTGGAAGGCGCGGGAATCAAGTCGGTCGAGGACCTGATTGAGATGGAACAGGAGAGTCTGGAACAGGTTCCGGGCGTTGGCAAGAATACGGCGAAGCAAATTCTGAAGATTCTTGCAGAATCCGTAGAATTCGAAGAAATCTAAGCGTAGCTGCCTGTTTGTCCTTGTTCCTGGACGGGCCGACAGAAAGGTTGCATTTGTGAGAGGGCTGTCTTGAGACGGTTCTCTCCAATATAGAAGCTATTATTGTGGCAGAAGAGAAAAAAGACGACACCGGCAAAACCAAAGACGGGCTGAAGTCCGGCGGCAAAGCCAAGAAGAAGCTGGTCATCAAGAAGAAGGTTGCCCCGCAGAAGAAGGATATTTCCGAGCACTTTCGCCGGGAAGAAACCAAAAAACCTGCCCGGCCTCCCGGACCGAAGACCCAGCCGCCTCCGGCTCGTTCCAGCGGAGCTCCGTCCGGTCAGGGCGGCGGTCGTCCTGGTGGCTATCAGGGTCAGGGCGGTGGTCGTCCCGGCGGTGGTGGCTATCAAGGTCAGGGCGGTGGTCGTCCCGGCGGTGGTGGTTATCAGGGCCAGGGCGGTGGTCGTCCGGGTGGTGGCTATCAAGGTCAGGGCGGTGGTCGTCCCGGCGGTGGTTATCAGGGCCAGGGCGGCGGTCGTCCCGGCGGCGGTTATCAGGGTCAGGGCGGCGGTCGTCCCGGCGGCGGTTATCAGGGTCAGGGCGGCGGACGTCCCGGCGGTGGTGGACCGGCGGCGCGTCGCGGTCCCGGTGGACCCGGCCCGCGTCCCGGCGGAGGCCGGAGTCCGGAGGCCCGCATTGGCGGCGCGACTCCGTTTGACGCGGTCGTAGAAAGCACCCGGCGTCAGAGTACGGGGCCCGGTCCCGGCGGTCAGCGCGGCGGCGGAGGCGGTCGTGGTCCTGGAAGCGGACCCGGCGGTTACCAGGGACAGCGTCCCGGCGGCCCTGGTGGACCCGGAGGCCCTGGCGGTCCCGGTGGTCCCGGTGGTCCCGGCGGCTACGGCGGCCGCGGTCGCGGCGGTGCGCGCGGCGGCGATCGCGATCGTCGCTCGGAAAACTCAAAATTCTTTCGCCAGCAAAAAGCCAAATCGCGGGCGCCGGTCGTTCCGGTAGTTCCGAAATCCATCGAAATTATGGAAAGCATCCAGGTCGGAGACCTGGCGCGCAAAATGAATCTGAAGCCGGGCGAAGTGATCGGCAAGCTCATGAAGATGGGCGAGATGGTCACGATCACCAAGGCGATCGACGCCGATACGGCGACGCTGCTCGCGTCCGAATACAATTGCGAAGTCAAAGTGATTTCGCTCTACGACGAAACCCAGATTCAGGAAGAAGAGTCTACCGAGGCGGAAATCGTCAAGCGGCCCCCGGTCGTTACGATTATGGGCCACGTCGACCACGGTAAAACCAAGCTGCTCGATACCATTCGCAGCGCGAACGTAATCGACACCGAAGCCGGCGCGATCACCCAGCACATCGGCGCCTACCAGGTTCAGATCCCGGCGGGCAGAATCACCTTCCTGGATACTCCGGGTCACGAAGCCTTTACGGCGATGCGGGCGCGCGGCGCCGCGGTCACGGACCTGGTCATTCTGGTCGTGGCGGCGGACGACGGCGTTAAAAAACAGACCGAAGAAGCCATTACCCACGCCCGTGAAGCGAAGGTTCCGATCATCGTCGCTGTGAACAAGATCGATCTGCCCGCGGCGGACGTCGAGAAGGTCAAGCAAGAGCTTTCGCAGTACGGCCTGAGTTCCGAAGACTGGGGCGGCGATACCGTCTTCTGCGAGATTTCGGCGAAACAAAACATCGGCATCGACCATTTACTCGAAATGATTCTCCTGCAGGCGGACCTGCTGGATCTCAAAGCGGATCCGACCGTGCGTGCCATCGGCCGGGTCGTCGAAGCGAAGATCGACCCGGGCAAAGGTCCGGTCGCCACGGTGCTCGTTCAAAAGGGAACCTTGCGCGAAGGCGATCCGTACGTCGTCGGGATCTATTCCGGCCGCGTGCGCGCCATGTTCGACGATCTCGGGCGCCGCGTAAAAGAAGCGGGCCCGGCGACTCCGGTGGAAATCACCGGTATCGACGGCGTGCCTGAAGCGGGCGATCCGTTCCAGGCGGTCGAAGACGAGAAGTACGGCCGCGAAGTGGCGCAAAAACGTCAGCATTACAAGCAGATCACGGAGTCCGCTTCGCGCAGCGCGCCCACCCTTACCGATCTCAAGAGCTGGGTCGACGCTCAGGACGTCAAAGAGGTCAAAGTTATTATCAAGGCCGACGTTCAGGGTTCGGTCGAAGCGATTCGCGACGGCCTGACCAAGCTGGCCACCGAGGACGTGACGGTGCGCGTGATTCAGGGCGCGACCGGCGCGATTACCGAAAACGACGTGAACCTGGCATCGGCTTCCGAAGCGCTGGTCGTGGGTTTTCAGGTACGCGCGACGCCGCGGGCGCTGGAGCTGGCGGAACAGCAGCGAGTCGACATCAAGTACTACAGCATCATCTACGACGTGATTACCGACGTGAAGCAGTCGATGGAAGGTCTGCTCGAACCCGACAAGGTCGAGGAAGTCGTGGGCCGCGCGGAGATTCGCGAAGTCTTCAAGATTTCTCGCATCGGCAACGTGGCGGGCTGTATGGTGCTCTCCGGCAAGCTGCGCCGCAACGATTCGATGCGGGTCATTCGCGACAACGTCGTCATTCACACCGGCGCCCTCAAAGCGCTCAAGCGGCATAAAGACGACGCGATGGAAGTCAACGAAGGTTTCGAGTGCGGTGTGTCCTTCGATAACTACAACGACATTCAGATCGGCGATCATATCGAAGGTTTCGAGATCAAAGAGGTCGCCCGCAAGCTTTCGTGATCCGGTTCCCGCCGAACCGCTCTGATGAAACCCCTTCGAAAAAAGCGATTGGAGTCCGCAATGATGCGCGGCTTCGCGAATTTGATCATGAAGCGTCGCGCCAAGGACGAGCGCCTGGGGCTGGTATCTGTTACCGGGGTCGATCTGGCGGCGGATCTTTCCAGCGCGATCATTCGCGTATCGCTCTTCGGCAGCGAAGAGGAGAACCGCGAAACCTGGCAGGGGCTCGCGGCGAATCTGGGTTATTTTCAAAGTCAGATCGGCAAAGATCTGCGGCTGCGTTATACACCGCGCATGGAATACGCCCTCGACACCAGCATCGCCGAAGGCGATCGGATTATTGAAATGATCGAACGCGAGCGGCCGCCGGAAGAGTCGCGACTGGAAACGCCGGCGAATCCGCGCGATGCAGACGGCGCCTCCGAATCGACCTCTGTCGGCGAGACGGGCGCCGGCGGCGACCTGGATTGATTGCGGCCGGAGAGCAGCTTCGTTGAATTTACTCGAAGGATTCGTCCTGGCGGATAAACCGAAGGGCCTGGGGTCGGCGGCCCTGGTAGGTCGCTTAAAACATGAATTGAAACGCCGCGCCGCGCAATGCGCGCCGGCCGGCGAACCCGGCCCGGGCTCCGGCGCCCCTCAGAGAAAAATCAAGGTCGGTCATACCGGCACCCTCGACCGATTCGCAAGCGGATTGATGCTGCTTCTGACCGGGCGGGCCACGGCGCTTGCCGATCAATTTCTGCACGCGGATAAAGGCTACGTCGGCCGCTTTCAATTCGGCGCTTTCACCGACACCCACGATCCCCATGGCGAAATCGTCGAGTCGGTCTCGCCGGCGGAAACCCGTCGCTTTCTCGAATCCGAACGGGAGCGCGTCATGCGTGCGGTGCTCGCCATTCGGGAGGCGACCCGGCAGCAGCCGCCGCTCTATTCGGCGCTCAAGCAGGACGGCCGCCGTTTTTCCGATCGCGCGCGTGGGGGCCAGACCGAACTTCCCGCCTGGCGCGATATTCGGGTGTACGAGCTGGAACTTTTGCGTTACGACCTGGAGGCGGGAGCGCTCGATCTGGATCTCTACGTGAGCGGAGGTACTTATATTCGGGCCTTCGCCCGGGACCTGAGCCGGGAGTTAGACTTTCCCGTGCATCTTTCGGAACTCCGCCGTTATCGCCTGGGCGGGCATCGGCTCGACGGCGACGTGCAGGCAGTCCGGCTCCCGGATGCGGGCGTTGACAATGACACCGCCGCGATGCCCGATTTTGGATCGGAAGACGCAGCGTCGCCTCCGTTGATCTGGCGGCCGCGATTTTCAGACGCCGCGCCCCGACCGGCGCGAGATCGGCCGGCGGGGGCGCACGCCGCGTCAGCCGACGGTCCGCCGGCCCTGGTCCGGGACGCGCGCCTGGCTCTCCCGGACTGGCCGCGCTGCCAGGTGCCGGCTTCGGAGCTTGCGGACGTTCTCCAGGGACGCTGCCCGATCTTACAATCGCTGCCGGAGCGGACCGGGACGGATTTCTTTATCGAATCCGGGGCGGCCCCGATCGCGCTCGATACGGGTGGCGCAGACGAGAATTCCGGCTCCAGTGGGGTTGCGGGCCGGCTGCTCGCCTGGGCCCGGGTGACGCGGCCCGGGTCGTATAAATATATGCGGGTTTTCGGCTGAGATTCAGCGGAAACTGAGGCTCAGACCCGGGACCGGGCTCAGGCGCAAGGACATTTGCAGAGCCGTGTTAAAAAGTGCTTTGCGGGCCAGGTCTCCCTGAAATCTTTGCATTTACCAAGAAGAATTGAAAACATGATCGAACAGGCGCAGAAAAAATCAATCATCCAGGATTATGGGAAAGGCGACAAGGACACCGGCTCTACGGAAGTTCAGGTCGCGCTGCTTACGGCCCGCATTCGCGAGCTCACCGAACACTTCAAAACCCATACGAAAGACCACCATTCCCGGCGTGGTCTTCTCAAAATGGTGGGCAGACGGCGTCGTCTGCTTGATTACCTGAAGCGCAAAAACTTCGAAGGCTACCGGTCTCTGATCGAGCGCCTCGGCATCCGCAAATAATCCGGCTGGCCCCTGTTCGGCGAGGTGGATTATGCCAGTTCATAACAAATCAGTCGAGATCGATTCTCGTACTATATCCATTGAGACGGGAAACTGGGCCAAGCAGGCTCACGGTTCCGTCGTCTATCGTTCCGGAAATCTCGTGCTGCTGGCCACGGTCTGCGCGGAAAAAGAGGCCCGGGAAGGTCAGGACTTCTTTCCCCTGACCGTCGACTATCGCGAAAAATTCTACGCGGCCGGCCGGATTCCCGGCGGCTATTTCAAACGGGAAAACCGGCCCGCGGATCACGAAACGCTGATGTCGCGTTTGATCGACCGGCCCATTCGTCCGCTGTTTCCCACCGGTTATTTCTCCGAAGTTCAGTTGCTGATCACCATGCTGTCCGCCGACGAAGGCACTTCGGTCGAAGGCCACGCGCTGACCGCGGCTTCGGCGGCAATCGCCTGTTCGGATATCCCCTTTCACGGCCCGATCGCGGGCGTGGTCGTCGCCCGCATTGGCGGTAAGCTTGTGGCCGATCCTTCGCTGGCCGATCGCGCTACCGGCGATCTGGAATTGATCGTCGCCGGTTCCGAAAACGCGATCACCATGATCGAAGGCGGCGCGAACGAATTCACGAACGAAGAGATGCTCGAAGCGCTCCAGTTCGCACACGACAATATCAAAAAGAAACTCGCATTCCAAACGGAGCTCAGCGACGCGACCGGCGTAACCAAGCGCGAGCTCAGCCTGCGCCTGCCCGACGAAGGGTTGATGAAAGAAGTGCGCGAGTACGCTTTCGAAAAGCTGAAAGTCGCCAATAATAACACCGACAAAATCGCGCGCGGCAATCAGATCCGCGAAGTGAACAAAGAAACCGTCGCTCATTTCGAAGAGAAACTTGCGGCGGCGGGCATGGAAAAAAGCAAGCTCGATCAGTCGAAAAAAGACATCAAGCACGAGCTGCACGAGCTGGAATACGAAGTCGTTCGCAACAACATCTTCGAAAACAACAAGCGCTCCGACGGCCGTGCGCCCGATGAGATCCGCGACATTTCCGTCGAGCTTGACGTGCTGCCCGGCGCGCACGGTTCCGCCGTGTTCACCCGCGGTCAAACCCAGGCCCTGGGCGTGCTCACGCTCGGCACGGGCTCCGACGGCCAGCGCTACGAAACCGTATTCGGTCAGCAGCAGAAGAATTTTCTTTTACACTACAACTTCCCGCCCTATTCGGTCGGCGAAGTAAAACGTATGATGGGCCCCGGCCGCCGCGAAATCGGTCACGGAAACCTGGCGTGGCGCGCCTTAAACGCGGTGCTGCCTTCGCACGATGAATTCCCGTATGTGATTCGCCTGGTCGCGGAGATCATGGAGTCCAATGGCAGTTCGTCGATGGCGACCGTGTGCTCGGGCTCGCTCGCGATGATGGCCGGCGGCGTGCCGGTCAAAGCGCCGGTCTCCGGCATCGCGATGGGTATGTTCACCAGCGACGACGGTAAATATTCGATACTCTCGGATATCGCCGGTATCGAAGACCACTTCGGCGATATGGACTTCAAAGTCGCGGGCACCGAGAAAGGCATCACCGCATTTCAGCTCGACCTAAAATTGACCGGCATCTCGATTGAGCGCCTGCGCGAGGCGCTGGAGCAGGCCGAGAAGGGCCGGATGCACATCTTGAATAAGATGAACGAGGCGCTGGGCAAAACGCGTTCGGATCTCGCTCCGAGCGCGCCGCGCATTAAGACCATCAAGATCGATCAGGATCGCATCGGCGAGCTGATCGGCCCCGGCGGCAAAATCATTCGCGCGATCATCGAAAAGACCGGCGCGGATATTTCCGTCGAAGACGACGGCTCCGTATCGATCGCTTCTCCGAACCAGGGCTCGCTCGACGCGGCGCAGGTCATGGTCGAGGACATCTTCCGCGAATTGAACGAAGGCGACAGTTACGAAGGCATCGTGAAGCGGATCGCGGAATTCGGCGCTTTCGTCGAATTATTCCCGGGCAAAGAAGGATTGCTCCACGTTTCGAAAATGTCGGAAGAGCGGGTCTCCTCCGTCAGCTCGCTGTACAAAGAAGGCGATATCATTCCGGTCGTCGTGATGGGCGTGGACCGTCAGGGCCGCGTGGACCTGATTCACAAAGATCTGCACGGCAAACCCGGCTTTAATGGCCGCGGCGGCGATCGCGGTGGCAGCGATCGTGGCGGTCGCGGCGGCGATCGCGATCGTGGTCGGGGCGGCCCCCGCGGCGGCGGAGACCGTGGTCGCGGCGGCGATCGCGGCCGGCGATAAGTCGTCGCTAACGGACCCGGGCGTTTCCGTTTTTTTGGGAGCGTCCCGGAGTCCGGACAGGTGAACTCACTCCAGTGATACCCCGCGTTAAGATCCATCGCGCTCCCGGCGCGAAGCTGCCGGAACGGGCGACCGCCGGTTCGGCGGCGCTGGATCTGCACGCCTGCCTGGCTCCCGACACCGAGATGATTCTCACGCCGGGTTCGAGAGCGAGCGTGCCCACCGGGCTCACCTTCGAAATTCCGGAAGGTTATTTTATTTCCCTGCGCCCGCGCTCGGGTCTGGCCCTGCGCGACGGCCTGATTCTACCCAACAGCCCGGCGACCATCGACGCGGATTTTCGCGGCGAACTCAAAGTGATCGTCGGCAATCTGAGCCGCGACCCCATTCGTCTGCGCCACGGCGATCGCATCGCGCAGTTGATGCTGGAAAAAATACAGCCGTTCGAATGGGACGAAGTCGAAGGCCTCGACGATTTAAGCGGCACCGAACGCGGCACGGGCGGTTTCGGCAGCACCGGGCTCGCCTGATACGCGTATGAACTCAGGAACTTCTTCTTCTCATCACCAGCACAGCGCGGGCGAAGCGGAACTCGGTCGCTTTATTCCGCAACACTATCACTATCAGATGCTGCTCGACGAAGCGCGCATGATCGGCTTTCGCCGCGCGCTGGAGCTGGTCGTGCCGGTGGGCGGTCGGGTCCTGGAGCTCGGCACCGGCACGGGGGTGCTGTCGTTTTTCGCGGCTCGCAGCGGGGCGGCTCAGGTCTGGTGCGTGGAACGCCAGCCGGAGCTGGCGGAGCGCGCGCGACTGCTGCTTGCGGACAACGGCGTCGCAGGCCAGGTGGAAGTCGTAACCGGCGACGCCTTCGCGTATTTGCCGCCGGAACCCGTGGACGTGGTCGTATGCGAAATGTTGCACTCAGCGCTGCTGCGCGAATCCCAGGTTCGCATGCTGGCCGAGTTTCGCGCGCGTTATCAGGAGAAATTCGGCCCGACCCTGCCGGTATTCGTACCGCAGGCCAGCCTGCTCGGGGTGGAGCCGATTCAATTCGATTTCGACTTTTTCGGTTATCGCGCGCCGCTGCCCTTATTCGAAGACCCGGCGAATCCCCTGGATCAGCGCGTCCGTGCGCTCGGTCCGGTCGTGCCTTACAAAATCGTAGACTATCTGAACGCGCCGGTCGAAACGATCGGCTACGAGGGGCCGCTCGCGATCGAGGCCGCCGGCGAATGCAATGCCCTGCGTTTTATTACGAAAAACGTGCTCGCGATCGACGAGACTGAATCAACTGCCGCCATCGCTCCGGATTCGGCGGGCCAGGCGGTGAGCCCTGGAATCGTCGAATGGATGAATCAGAACCTGGTGATTCCGCTGCCGAAAGCCGTTACGGTTGAGGCCGGCGCAGGGCTCACGGCGCGTTTCGAGTATCGGCCGGGCGATGAAATCGAAGCGCTGCTGGATTCGCTCCAGGTGTCCGCCGCGCAATAGAGCGCGGCGGCGCGCCGTCCGGCTAAGACCGAACGAAACCGAACGAACATCTAACCCGTCGTCGCCGTCCAAGCTTCCAGCGAGGCGTTGCGGGATCATGGCAGAGACGATATTTTCCGGAAGCAAATGCGCGCGGGCGATGCTGATCGGCCTGCTGCTGTGTCTGGCTCCGGACCTGTGGGCCCATACCCACGACTCGGAAGAGGAGCCGCCCCCGCTTCGGGCGACGGAACGGACCTGGGATATCTCGTTCTATCGCGGCAAATACACCCGGACCAATCTCGGGCAGATCCTGCTGGCGGGTCGCACCCGTTACGAAGCCAGCTATATTTCGGTTCTGACTCTGGGCCGCCCGCTGGCCACCCGTCTATGGCGAGCGGATCTCGAAGGCGAAGGGCAGCTGGTGCATCATACGGGCGTTCAAAAACACCTGGAATTCAATGGCCTGGTGATGGCGCGCATCACGGAACCCTTTCGCGGCACGCCCTTCAGCGTGGCGATCGGGGAGGGGCTTTCGCTGGCGACCCGCAACCCGGATCTGGAAAACCCGCGCCGTTCGATCAGCCGGCCCGATCTGCGCACGGAGACTTCGCGCAATCTGCTGAACTACCTGGTATTCGAGCTGGAGATGGCCGTGCCTTTCGATTATTACAGGCCGCGGGCCTTTGTACGCGTTCACCATCGCAGCGGGATATTCGGCACCCTCTGTCCGTCGATTTGCGGCAGCAATTTCGTAGCATACGGCGTGCGCTTCGCGTATTAAGCGCGGAGCGCAGGGGGCGTCCCGGGTCCCCGGCAGCGGGCGAGTGACATTGAGGCCGCAGGCGAATTTCCAGGCCCTTCCGGCCAAAAATCCCCGCCCCGATCTCCGGCCTGCTCCGATAATGTACCGGTATGGAGCAAACAGAAGCCAATTCGCCCGCGACAGGTCCGGTCGGCGAGCCAGCGAAAAAATCCGGCGTCAGCGAAATCTTCGGAACGCTGATGATCCTGGTCGGAATCCTGGTCTTCCTGGCAGTGGTTTCGTTTCAGAGCCAGCTCGGCGTCGAAGCCTCGGCCGACCCCGGCGCGGTTTTGCCGGAAGCCAATATGATCGGAACGGTCGGGCACTACACGGCGCAGCTCCTGATGTTCTTATTCGGTAAATCGGCTTTTCTGCTGGGACCCTATCTGTTCCTGCTTGGATTCTTAACCTTTTATCGGGGCGGTTTTACGGATCCCCTCTCGCGCGTGGTCGCGGTGCTGGTGGTGATGGCGGGCACTTCGCTGCTCGGCGCGCTGCTCTACAGTGTCGACGGCCGGCCGTCGGAATCCGCCGGTGGATTGCTGGGCGCCCAGGTGGGCCAGGCCTTCCAGGTTTTGTTCGGAACCTACGGCGGCTTCATTCTGGCGATGGGCATCTTTCTTACGGGTGTTTTTCTTGCGATCCGCATTCCCGTGCCGGTTTTTCTGGGTCAGCTCAACCATCGGATTGTGGCCGCGATTCGCGCCTATTCCCGGGCGCTCAGCGGCGAAGGCCAGATGGGTTATCGTGAAGCGTACGCGATGGCCGGAGGGGCCCCTGAGGAGAGCTCGAACGCAGGCGAGGGCGTCGCCTCGGTCGAACCCGCCCCGCCGACGGGCGCAGAGCAGCCCGATATGATGGCGGGTCTATTGCATAAAGAAGCCGGCGCCGCCGGCGAGCGCCGGCCGTGGATCGAGCGGGTCGCGGTCGATCCGCAAGAAGAGTCCGCAGAAGAATACGAAGAAGGGCGGGACGCCGGCGATCCGCCCGCGTTCGCCGAAAAGGATAGCGAAGAAGCTGGCGAAGCGCCGCTCTCGGACCCGGCCGGTGAAGCGGGTGACGACATTTTGTACAATGATTTTCCCGAAGCGGACGAGGCCGACGAAACGACAGGCGGCTCCACGAGTATTCGCGGCTTGCAGCAGCGCACCCGTCTGTCCGGCAACGCCCGGCATCTGCAGGCGGCCCTTTCGCGTATCGAATCGCGCCCGGGCCGCTCGGACTGGCTGAACGATTCGCCGGGACGCCAGCCCGCGGCTGCGGCCGGCCTTGAATCGCGCGCAGGCGCGGGCGAAGGCGGGGACCTGAGCGGCTTTTTTAACGAAGACGAAACGCGTTTTCATTTTCGCGCGGCGCCCGCATCGCGACAGTCGAGAGCCGCGCGTCGTGGCTCAGCTTTTGCGGACGCGGCGACCGCCGCAAGCCAGACCGGTTTTGCGAAAACGCAAACCTTCGAATCAGAGCCGGCCGCGCCTGCGCGCGCCCCGCAGACGGATTTCCGCGCTACGACTGCGGACATTCTGGAACCGCTCGACTTACAGCTGTTGCAACGTCGCGAACGTCGAAACGATCGCGCGCATTCATCGCACGCTCTGAACGATCTACCGGCGGCGCCCGGCGTCGTGGACGAATTTGAAAGCGACGCTGTGACCGAAAACGATACGCAGGACGCAGGCATGGTACAATTCTCCGAAGCGGATGCGGAATCGACGTCATTCGCAGAATCGGAATCGGAATCGGAACTCGCAACGAATGACCGCGACGTGCTCGATGCGAATCCCGATGCGGCGCAGAGCATTGAAATTGAAGCGGAACATATCGAAGACGACGTCGAATACGAAGACGCACTCGATGCGCCTGGCGTGGCAGCGGCGAGCCCGGCAGCGGACGAGATGCCCCCTGCAGAAGAAATCGCAGCGCCCGCTATGGTCGAAGCGGAGGATGCAGTCGTGAGCGCTGCCGTTCCGGAGGCCGTGCCGGCGCCGGCCCGCAAGCCGCGTAAAAAACCCGTTCCGCTTTCGGCCGTACCGAAATTTCAGGCGAAGAGCGCGACCCGGCGTTATCATCTGCCCGGCAATCTGCTGAAACCCGGCGAAGCTCCGCCGCGCGAAGACGTGAGCCGCGAAATCGAGGTCACCAGGGAACGCCTGGAAAAAGTAATGCAGGATTATGGCATTCAGGCGCGGGTCGTGCGGACCCAGCGGGGACCGATCATTACCCTGTACGAAGTCAAGCTCGAGGCGGGTGTGCGGGTTTCGCGCATTCTGGGCATCTCCGACGAGATCAAGATGAATCTGGAGGCGCCTTCGATTCGCATTATCGCACCGATCCCCGGCAAACCCACCGTCGGCATCGAGATTCCCAATCGCCACCGCGAAGGAGTGGTGCTGGGCGATATGCTGGACCGCGACGTGATGGCCCGCAACGAGCTCTGCGTGGTGCTCGGCAAAAACATTGCCGGCGAAAAGCAGTACGTGGACCTCGCGCGTCTGCCGCATTTACTCATCGCCGGATCGACCGGCTCGGGTAAGTCGGTCTATATGAACGCGATCATTGCATCGCTGCTATATACGCGTTCGCCTGAAGACGTGCGCTTTATCATGATCGATCCGAAGATGGTCGAGCTCAAACTCTTCGAAGGCATTCCGCATTTGATCATGCCGGTGATTACCGATGTGCGCCAGGCGAGTAAGGCGCTCACCTGGGTGATCAACGAAATGGAACGCCGCTACGAAATTCTTTCGCACTCGAAGAGCCGCGACATTCGTTCGTTTAACGACCGCATCGCCGCCGAAACTCAGTTGCCGGGATTTCCGCCGCCCGAGGGCGCCGCCGGCAAACGCGAGAAGATGCCCTACATCGTCGTGTTTATTGACGAGCTTTCGGATTTGATGATGGTCGCGGCCAAAGATGTGGAAGACTCGATCATTCGGCTCACGCAAAAAGCGCGGGCGGTCGGAATCCATATCGTGATGGCCACCCAGCGCCCGTCGGTCGACGTGATTACGGCATTGATTAAAGCGAACTGCCCGGCGCGTATCGCCTTTCACGTGGCGCAGAAAACCGACAGTCGCACCATTCTCGATATGAACGGGGCCGAAACGCTGCTCGGCAAAGGCGATATGTTGTACCGCAGTCCCAGCTCGACCGCGCTGGTGCGTCTGCAGGCTCCGCTTTTGACCGAAGCCGAAATTGAAAACGTGGTTCAGGAAACCGCGCGCTACGGCGAGCCGGCGTATGTGGACTTAGAGGCCTACATCGAAGAGGAAAGCACCGAGGCGGCGGAGAACGACGTCGACTCCGAGCTGCTACAACAGGCCTGGAAGATCGTCCTGGAATCGGGCAAGACTTCCACGTCCTATATTCAGCGCCGTCTGCGGATCGGTTATAATCGGGCCGCGAGTTTGATCGAAATGCTGGAGCAAAAAGGCTATCTGAGTCCGGCGATCGGGAACAAGCCCCGGGAAATACTGAAAAGATCTTGACTCTTGCCTCCTGGCGGAGGCCCTGTCAGGTGTCAGAAGCATGCGTTTTTTCCCTAACAAATATCGCACATCCGCCGCTCCTTCGCGCGCCGAATCCGAAGCAGCGCTGCGATTCGGTCGGGGCCGCCTGGCTGGAATGCTGGCCGTTCCGGGCGTTACGGCTGCGGCGTGTCTGGCCCTCGTTTTCGGCGTTCCGGAGTTCGGCCTGCTGCGCGCTCAGGCCCCGGCCCAACAGTCGAACGACAGCGAGCGGAACTGGCATTCCCACGCCGAAGTCGCGCGGGCGGTCCAGAAGACCTTTGAGGGCGCGGAGCAATTTTCGGCCCGCTTCAGTATCTCCACGAAAGAGGGCGGTCGGGTCAAAAATATGAGCGGGCGCCTCTATTATCAGAAGCCCGGCAAGATTCGTTATGAGTTTTCGCAGCCGGCCGGCAACCTGATCGTTTCCGACGGACGCATCATGTGGTTTTATATCCGGCGGCTGAACGCCGTCGGTAAACAGGAGCTCACCTTAAAAAAGAAGAACGCGAGTAATCGCGACGTGTTCACCGCCGATCCGAGCAGCGGCCTCAAACGCCTGTTTCGGAAATATCATTACCGCTTCGACACTCCCGAGCAGCCCCGCAAATTCAACGACGGCACCTTCTTCGTTCTGGATATGGAGCAGCGCGAGAAGATCGGCGGCTACGAACGCATCCGCCTCTTCGTCGATTCCGAAAGCTATCTCGTGCGTCGCGCGGAAGCCTCGGACGGTTACGGAAAACAAACCTCGATCTCTTTCTCCGATATCAATACGAGTCGCAAACTGGAAGGCAAACTCTTTCAGTATCAGCCGGACGACGGCGTGCGGGTCGTACTGAACCCCCTCGTTAAAGAGGATTGATTCACACCAAGGGTACTATGGTCCTTTCGAAACGAGTTGGAACGATTCTGCGCGAAGCGCGCGAAGCACGCAAACTTTCGCTCAAAGACGTCGGGCGCGAAACGAATATCACACCGCGCTACGTCGACGCTCTGGAAAACGAAGACTATTCGGTCTTTCCCGGCGAGACCTACGCGCTGGGTTTTCTGCGCAGCTACGCCGAGTATCTGAATCTGGATACCGAACACCTTCTGAATTTATATCGCGGCCATCAAATCGATCTGTCCGAAGCGCCGCTCAAAGAGCTGACCAAACCGACCGGCGGGGTCGGCTTTCGCATGCCTTCGCTTTCCATGCCGTCGATTTCGCTGCCCGGCGTGAACCCGAGATTGTTGGGAGTCGCGCTGGTCGTGTTGCTCCTCGGCGGCGTAATCGCTCTATTCGCGACCGGCACGCTCAGCCTGCCGAAATTCGGCGGCTCGGTCGGCGGGGGAGGCGAAGCGGCTTTCTGCGACGATCCCAATCGCGAAATCATCGCCACGACTTTGCCCCAGCAGGGCACGACGCCGCGTCTGGAAGACGTGAATACTTCTAATACCCTGCGTTTTTCGGCCGACAGTCTGAGCCTGAAATTCTGCCTGCAAAAGATCGAGCAGAATCCCGGGCAGCCCGCCCGCGGAGAATTTCGCATTCGCATCAACGACGAAGACAATTATAGCTTCACCGCCCTGCAGGGCGAAACCGTCACCCTGAGTCCGGACATCGGCGCTTTCGAAGGGCTGAACCGCGAAATCAAAATCACGCCCCAAATTCTGGCGGAGTTTTCTTCGCGCGTTGAATTTCGTGTCGAAGCCAGCGCGAATCCGGTCGCCATTCAAACCCCGCAGGACGGCCAGCAGCCCGTGCAAAAGGCCGCCTGCGAAATTCAGGTTACCTTACAGTTTATCAGCGACTCGTACTTTCAGTGGTCCGAAGACGGCACTTCGCATCAAGGCCGCACCATCGCCGCGGGCGAAACGCGACCGCTCGAAGCGGAAAGCCGCCTCCAGATTCGCGTGGGCAACGGCGGCGGCGTGCGTATCTTTCGCGACGGTTCACCGCCGCGGGTGGCGGGCCCCCCTGGTAAGATCGTCGAGCTGGAATACCGTCGCGTTCCCGATCCGCTGGATCCGGGGCGCTGCAAGGTCGAAGAGATCGTGCGGGTCGCCCAATAACGGACTCATAAACGCAGCGCCTGCGTTCGGCACACAGATTGAGCGCCACGTACTATATCACCACCCTGGGCTGCCCCAAGAATCAGGCGGACTCCCGCGAAATGGAGCGCAGCCTGCGCCGTCGCGGATTGCGGCGGGCGACCGACGCGCAGAGTTCCGACTTTCATTTGATCAACAGCTGTTCGTTCATCGAATCGGCGCGGGTCGAAACCATCCAGACCGTCATGGAAGCGGCGGGGCTCAAGCGCACCGGCTCGGACCAGAAGCTGATCCTGGCCGGTTGCTTCAGCGAACGTTATACCGCGGCGGTGCGCGACGAGCTGCCGGAAGTCGATTTGAGCTTCGGCACCGGTCTCTATCATCGCGCGGGCGAAATCATCGGTGACCGTTTCGATTTACCGGGCCGCAGCCAGGGCGACCAGGCTCCGGGCGCCGCCGATTTAATTGATCTGGCCGATCCCGCGAATTCAGCCGCGCCGTACGCCGCCGTCAAGATTTCGGACGGTTGCAATCGCGGCTGCGCGTTCTGCGCGATCCCCGGCTTTCGCGGCGCTTTTCGCGAAACGCCGCGCGAAGAGATCGTGGCTGAGTGCCGTCAGCTCGCGGAGCGCGAAGGCGTGCGCGAAGTCTGCCTGGTGAGCCAGGATACCAATCAGTACGGCGGAAGTCCGGCCGCCTTTCTGGAGCTGCTCGAAGAGCTGCACGGAATTCCACAGCTCAGCTGGATTCGCCTGCTGTACCTGTATCCCGATCTGCGGACAGAGCAGATCTGGGAAGGCATCGTCGATCGCGGTTTGTTATGGAACGATGCCGGCGATCGCGGCGGGAAAGTCGTGCCGTACTTCGAAAGCCCTGTGCAGCACGTTTCGGCGAAGGTTCTGCGCGCCATGCGACGCTACGGCGATTTCGAAAAATTTTCGGCGCTCTTTTCGAAGATCCGCGGGCTGGTCCCCGAAGTGGAAATTCGCACCTCGCTTTTGCTGGGCTATCCCGGCGAAGACGAAGCGGATCTCGAACAGGTGCTGGAGTTTATCGAACAGGTGCGGCCTGAAAAACTCGCGCTCTTCAGCTACAGTCCCGAAGAGGGAACTCCCGGATTCGATCTCGGGGATCCCATTCCCGCCGCGACCAAGGCGGCCCGCATCAACGAAGTCCGTCTCGCGCATCTCGATGTTCTGCGCGGGCTCCACAGAGAGCGGGTCGGACGCCGCGTGCGCTGCATGGTCGACCAGATCGAAAGCGACGGCCGCATCGTGGCCCGGCGGGCGCAGGACGCGCCGGAGGTCGATGAGGCGGTGTTCGTCGAACCTGGAAATTCCGCTTCGGAAAACGCGCCGCGAATCGGCGATTTACTGGACGTTGAGCTGACCGGTTTTTACGAGTATGATATGACCGGTAAGCGGGTGGGGAGTTCGCAATCGTGAAATTTGTCTGGAATATTCCGAACATACTGACCCTGCTGCGTTTTCTTTCCGTGCCGATTTTTATCTATCTGCTCCTGCAGCCGGACTTAAACAGCCGGATCATCGCCTTTTCTCTATTCGCTCTGGCTTCGATCACCGATCTGGTCGACGGCTATATCGCCCGGCGTTTCAAGCAGGAAACCGAGCTGGGCAAATTCATGGACCCCCTGGCGGATAAGGCGCTGGTAACCGCCGCGTTTTTGACCTTTATCTTTTTGTCCGCGCAGGTGCAGCTGTGGATGGTATTGATCATCATCGGTCGTGATATGATGATCACGGCCATGCGCTGGCTGGCTGTGCGTAAAAACGTGGTTTTGCGCACCTCGGTCTTCGGCAAAGTCAAGACCGCCTTTCAGATGTTCTGTATTACCATGATTCTGGTCAGCTTCCTGATTATCTCCCACAAAGAACGCGGCACCATCAACGCCGTCTACGAAGCCGCCCGCGAAGCCGGACAGGGAGCCTACCAGGTTGCGACGGAGAATATGCTGCGCTTCTTCGCCGGGCCGGTGGAAAGCGTTTCGTACGAACTGGCCAGCTTCGTGCCGTACTACCTGATGCTGTTGACGACGGTGATGACCGTGATTTCCGGTCTGCGTTATCTTTATACGAACTACCGGTTGCTCTTGCCGCCCTATGCGAAAGTCGAACGCGACGCAGGAGACGGGGCTTGAGCCGTCGCCAATAACGAATCGACAGCCAGACGAAACGCCCATACGACGTTCAAAACCATATTCGAGGACCAGGCGAGGACCAGGGGATGATCGGAGACGTACTAAGAAAACTCATGCGCAAAGAAGGCGACCTGAGCGCCGAAGAGGCTTCCCGGGCCATGGCCATGATCATGACCGGCGAAGCGGGGGAAGCCCGCACGGCCGCGCTTTTGACGGCTCTGGCGCTGAAAGGTGAAACCGGCGCGGAAATCGAAGCCTTCGCGCGATCCATGCGTCACGCCGCGCTGCGCTGGCCCGACGAAGCGCCGCCCGTTCTGGTGGACACCTGCGGCACCGGCGGTGACAGCCAGGGAACCCTGAATATCTCGACGCTCTCGGCGGTGCTGCTGGCGGGCATGGGCATCCCGGTGGCGAAGCATGGGAACCGCGCGGTCTCGAGTACGACCGGTTCTGCCGATCTGCTGGAAGGCCTGGGCATGCGCCTGAACAAAGAGCCCAAAGACGTGGCCGCGGAGCTCAAGCGGGTGGGCATCACCTTTCTATTCGCGCAGACCTGGCACCCCGCCATGAAGTACGCGGCGCCGGTGCGCAAGAGTCTGGGCTTTCGCACGGTCTTCAATCTGCTGGGGCCCCTCACGAATCCCGCGCCGGTCAACTACCAGGTGGTGGGCGTCTTTCACAAAGACTATATGGAGCGCATGGCTCATGCGCTGTCGCTGCAGGGTCGCAAGGGCGCCTATCTCCTGCACTCCGAGGACGGGCTGGACGAGGTTTCGCCGGCCGCCGCCACGCATTTTATCCGCATCGCCGATGGGCAGATCACAGACCAGGGGCAGCTGAACCCCGCGGACTTCGGATTGAATGGTGCCGATCTCGCTGATTTGCGCCCGGTGGATCGCGAAGACGCGATTCGCCGCAGCCGGGCGATTCTCGAAGGCAAAGGCAGCGACGCGGAGAACCACACCATCGCCATGAACGCGGCTCTGATCTACGGAATGGTGAACGACGCCGATCTGCAGACTGCGGGCGCGGCCTGCCTCGAAGGCCTGCGCGCCGGACGCGGCGCGGAGCTGCTCGCGCGCTGGGTCTGCTGATTTTTAGCGCGTGAACCGCGGCCATTTGCCTTTGTTGTGGACAGGGGCAGGGGGCCGGGGAGTCATGTTTGCATGGAATGGACCGAGTATCTGGCGCAGCAGTCGGCCGCGCCCTCACCCGCGGAAGTCGTGCAACCCCAGGGCGGAACGACGAACGGCAGCGCTCCTGCCGGCTCCGGAGCCGCGCCGGGATTTGATTGGACCTTTTTTCTGATTCTGGGCGGCGTCTTCGTCTTCATGTACTTCATGATGATTCGCCCGCAGCGCCAGGAAGAGAAGCGCAAGAAAGAGATGCTTTCGACCCTGGAAAAAGGCGATCAGGTCGTGACCACCAGCGGTATCCTCGGTTCCGTTGCGTCGGTTAAAGAAGATACGATTACCCTGAACGTCGGCGACGGTTCGCGTATCGAATTTCTGCGCTCCGCCGTCGCTTCCGTCCGCGACAAAACCAAAAAATAAATAAAGCCCGTTCTGATTCCTGCGAAAAATGGACCGCGTCATCCCAGCATTGTTCTCCGCCTTCGCGCCGCGCGCCGCAGCCAGCGGCTGTTCGGCGTTGTTGCTGTTGGCGTTGTCTTTGAGTGTGGCTGGCATCGTCGAGCCGGGGATCGCCGCTCAGGAGAGCCCCGCTCCGGCTCCGGCCGATTCGCCGGCGCCCGAAGAAAAGCAACCAGAACCCGAAGCGCCCGCGCCTTCACCGGCGGCGAAAGAGCCCGCACAGCCTGACCCGGCTCCCGCGCCGGCGCCCGCTCCTGCGGAAACGACGCCGCCCGCCCGCACCGAAGCGGCGCCGGCGACTCCCGTACGCAAGAACCCCGCGCCCGCTCGAGAGCCCCGCGAAGAAGTGCGAACGGAAAACCGCCGCAATCCGGAGCCGGCTCGCGCTCCGAACGATGCGGCGAACCGCCCGGATCCGGAACCCGCTCCCGGTCAGACTGCTCCGGCAGACGTCCCGGCGCCGACCCCGATCCCGATCGCGCAGGGTATGGCGGATGAATTGCCGGCCTTCGATCGCGAGCTTCTGCCGGACTATGAGACGCTCCAGCAGCCGCCCCGCGAATTTCCGCATCTGCTGGATGACGGTGCCGCGACCCCCGCTCCAAATAACGGGGATAACGGCGAGACCGCCGGCGACGTCCAGGAGAACGGCGGCGACGCTCAGGGCGACGGCCCCGGCTGGTTTTCGCAGCTGTACGATTCGATCTGGGCCGACCGCACCGTACGAAACGGCATGATCGTGATTGCATTGATTTTGATATTTATCGTCTTTCGTCTGCGCAACGGTCGCGGCCGCAAAGGATATATGTAAGACCGGCGCCACGCCGGGTCTGCGCTGAATGGAACGCAAATGGATATTAAAGATCTGATTGGTAGAACGATTACCGCCGTCATCATACTGGGCCTGTGCCTGTTAATCATCGCTCCGAATTTCTTAAACCAGAGTCTGGTGCTTACATTTAAGGAGACCGCGCGCAACGAAAGCAACGAGAAAGTCGCGATCCCCCCGCAGGTCGTTCAGGATTTTATCAACGACCGCGAAAACGGTCTGAAGCTGTACTTTCCGCATTCGGACTGCGTTCCGGAAGCGGACGATAAAACCCCGGCCAGCCATCGCTGCCGCCTCGAAGCCCGCTTTATTACTTCGGCGCGCGTAAACGAGCTCATGCAGGCGCATGGCCAGATGCTCGACGAAAACCGTTCAGGCGTGCAACCCCACGGCATTGAACGGCTCTTCGGATTCTTGACCGAAGTCGATTTTAAGAACTTAAAGATCAAACTGGGCCTTGACCTGCAGGGCGGGATGCGCGCCATCTTTCGCGCGGATTTCGATACCTATCTCAAGCGTTTGCAAGAGGTCAACGCGGCCGAGCTTGAATCGCTCAAAGCGAAAGTCGCGCGTCCGGACACTCCGGCGGACGAACGGGCCGAAGCGGAAAACGGGATTCGTCGTTTAGAGGAGACTCTGAATCTCGGCGCGGCGCGCAAAGAGCAACTGCTGAACGAAGCAAAAACCATTATCGATAAAAGGCTGGCGGCGCAGGGATTGACCGAACCCGAAGTCCGCGCGCAGCCCGAAAGTTTCAGCATTTCCGTCGACATGCCGGGGGTCGCGAACTCCGGCGAAGTGATGAACCGCATTCAGAATACCGTAACAGTCGAATACCGTATCGTAAACGACGACGCCACGGCTCGCGCGCAAAACGACGCGGCGAACCTGGCGTTGCTGCGGGAAATTCAGCTGCTGTATCGCGAAGGGAATCCCGACCCGGTCGACGTCCAGGAACTCATGGACGAAATCGCGGCGAACGCGCAGTTGAGCTCCGACGAAGGGCGGCTCTTTTTGTTCTGGCGTCGCGCGCGCGGCAACAGCCAGTCGCCGATGCTGCCCCGGGAACTCCGCGTGCTGGGCCCGCCGGTCATGGACGGCGGCGACCTGAAATACGCCGAGGCCGTTGCCAGCGGCCAGAGCGCCTGGTATCTGATTTCGTTCGGTCTGACTGAAACCGGCAGCCGTAAATTCGGCCAGGTCACCGAAGCCAATGTCAATCGTCGCATGGCGATTCTGTGGGGCGACCGCGTTGTTTCCGATCCGAATATCAACGAACCGATCTACGGCAGCCAGGCGCAGATCACCGGCGAATTCTCGAAAGAGCAGGCCGGCGAAATCGCCGGAGTGATTCGCGAAGGCGCGCTGCCCATGCCGCTCGACGTGCTTTCCGTGTCTTTCGTGGGGCCGAGCCTCGGCCAGGAATCGATCATCGCCGGGGTGGTGTCGATCGTGCTGGGTTTTATCGTCATCAATGCCTTTATGATCGGCTATTATCGTCTGGTGGGTTTCGTCGCGATCGTCGCGCTCTTTTTGAACCTGTTGATTATGGGCGCGATTATGAGCCTGCTGGAATTTACGCTGACTCTGCCCGGTTTCGCCGGAGCGATTCTGACAGTCGGTATGGCGGTCGACGCCAACGTGATTATCTTCGAGAAGATGAAAGAGGATTTGCGGGCCGGCAAATCCGCCTCGGTCGCGATCGAAAGCGGTTTCGCCGCGTCGTTCTGGACCATTCTCGACGCGAATGTGACGACGCTGATCGCCGCCGTGATTCTATATTTGCCCAAAGACGGACCGATTATGGGTTTCGCGATCGTGCTTTTCTTCGGACTCGTGAGTTCGATGTTCACCTCGCTCTTTATTTCGAAGCTGATCCTCGACTGGTCCCAGTATCTGCTGCGATACAAAAAACTATCCATCGGTTACGGATTTAAATAAGCGGACGCCTGATTCATGAATTTTTCCAGATTTCGACTCTTCTTCCTGTCCATCTCGATCCTCAGTCTCGTCGGGCTTTTCGGCGTTACTTATGGAAAGTACGGTGGTTTCGCGTCGTCGATCACCTTTAACGGCGGCATTCGCTTTTCGATTCTGCTTCCGCCGGGAGCGGGCGGGGATGATCTGAAAAACGCGGCGACCGAAGCCGGCTTCGACCGCGCTCAGGTGCGGCTTTCCGATCTCCGCTCGAATAAGTACGACCTGGAGCTCGGCCCGGACGTGCAGAGCGAGATTTCCGAAGAACTGAAAGCCGTGGCCGCGGAACGACGCCAGAAGATCGAAGCGCTGCGCCAGGCAGGGGAACCGATTCCCGAAGAGCTGCAGGAACAGCCGGGCGTCGCGCAAATCATCGAAGCGCGGCTCTTGCCGAAACTGCAGATCAACCGGGACGCGGTCGTATCGCGCGAAACCATCGCGGCGAGCTACGGGGCCAATCTGTTCTGGCTGGCGGTCAAGACTCTTATTTATACGATCATCGCCATCGGCATGTATCTCACCTTTCGTTTCGATTTCCCTTTCGCCCTGGGGGCGTCGCTCGCTCTCGTGCATGACCTCTTGATGACGATCGGCTTTATCGGAGCCTTTCAGATCGAACCGAGTATTCCGGTTCTGGCCGCCGTGCTGACGATTCTGGGTTATTCGATCAACGATACCATCGTCATCTTCGACCGCATTCGGGAGAATGTGAGCGATCGCCAGCAGGCGACGATCGGCGCGACCGTGGATCTGGCGATCACCCAGACCCTTTCGCGGACTTTGATTACCTCGCTTTTAACCCTGCTGGCGCTGGTATCGCTTTTAATGAGCGGCGCCGAATCCCTGGCGGATTTCGCGATCGTGATCATTTTCGGTATCTTCGTGGGAACCTATTCGTCGATCTTCGTCGCTTCGCATTTCGTGCAGTTCTATGAAGAGCTGCGCGGCAAATGGAAGAGTCGCTGACTCTTTGCGGATCCGGCGCTGAATCCGCGGCGACCGGCCCGCTGCTTTAGAATATCGCGAAGGCGGAGGAGAGCGAACGGCGTATCGAATTCGCCCGCGCTGGCAGGCATTCTGAGGACCGATTCGTGAATGGCCATCGTCGAATTATCAGCGCCGTCGCAACGGCTTTACGCCGCGAGTGGATTGTGGCTCTGGGACGCACGGCTCCCAATCCCGCCGTCTCCGCCGTAGTGCTGGCGGAAGCGGAAGTCGATGGACTCCCTGCCGCCGGCGGGGTTTTAACTCACACCAGCGGCGAGCCGCGGGTTTTCAGCGGTGGTACCGAGCCTCCGGGCGGTCGCCACGCGGAAGTCGTGGCGCTCGACGCCTTCGACGATTTCATTCGCCAGTCGACGCAACTGCTCGGCGCCTGCGCCGCAGCGAAAGAAGAACTCCCGCCGCGCCTGCAGGCCCGCCGCATGTACGTCAGCCTCGAACCCTGTTCGCACCACGGCCGCACTCCACCCTGCACGGATCGCATCCTGCGCTATGCGAGTTTACGCGATTTGATCGTGCTCGTTCCCGATCCTTCCCTGCCGCGCAGCGGCTGCGAAATTCTACGAGCTGCGGATCGGCGCGTGCGACTGCGCGGCGAAAGATGGGTCGCCCCTGGTTCTCCTGATACCCCTTGTACTTCGCAGGCCGGGCCGGCGACGATTCGACGCTTCGCCGCGGCGAGCGGCGCGCTGACGGCGTCGCTGGGTCAGGAAATGCTCGCAGGGTTTCGGTCGCGCATCGCCGGGCGCGGGCCGCGCCTGCATTTTAAGCTGGCGGTCACTCACGACGGAGCGATCGGCGTATCCGGGCGCCGGCTGATGATCTCCGGCGAGCGGGCGCTGCAATTTGGACAGTTGCTGCGCGCCAAGCTCGATGCGGTGGTCGTCGGTCCGGGTACGATCGCCGCGGATCGTCCGTCGCTCGCGCTGCGGCCCGAAGAGCTAGGTGAGCTCCGCACGCAAATACTCGACGGCGAATGCTCCGGCCAGCCCGATCTCCTGCTCGATAGTCTCCGCGAACACGAGCTCGCGGTTCGCGAAACCATCGCGGCGACGCCCGCCGCTTATCAGCCCGAGCGCGTTTTGATTCTGGGGCGGCCTTTCGCCGCGGCCGTAGCCTTACTGGCCAGACAGTTCGACCTAACGCAGACGACCGCCCGTCCGGCGCGATTCGCGTTTCTGCCGGATTGTCGTGAGCTCTGGCGACCGCTCTTTGATGAAGCCAGGCGAGAAACGGCGAAGCTGGAGCAGAACCGCACCGAAGCGATCTTCGACCTTCGGGCCGCGCATGAGTTGCCCGCTCTGACAGATCCGGAGTTTTCCGTTCAACTGCGGGCCTGGCTCGGGAACCTGGGATACAACGAGGTCATGGTCGAAGGCGGGGCCGCTTTGTTTTCGGCGCTGTACGATCGAGCCGCCGATCAGTCCGATCGTCTGTACCTGTTACGCTCGAAGCGAAGCCTGTCGCAACTGCTCGAAGGCGGTCCGTCGCAAGCAGCGATTGTGCGCGCACCTGCCGGAGCGCTGGTCGGTGCGCCCCGCGCGAGCCTGGATCTCGGTGCGGACGTCCTGGAAGTGCGGGGGCCGGGCGGTCGGAGGAGCGACGCCTGATCCGGGAACACCCATGCCCGGAACCCGGGTAGCCGTCCTGACCCGCCTGGTTTTTCCTGACCCATACAAGAACACGATTATGACCCGGACTCTGAAAGACCACATCGCAGACGAACTAACCGGCAAACTGAATGAGGTTCAGCGCACCGCCGTGCTGCATGATGAAGGACCGCTGTTGATCGTCGCAGGAGCCGGTTCGGGCAAGACCCGCGTCATCACCCATCGCATCGCCTATCTGGCCCGCATTCGCGACGTTTTCCCCTGGAAGATCGCCGCGGTCACCTTTACGAATAAGGCCGCCGGGGAAATGCGCGAACGCCTGGAAGCGCTGATGGGTCCGATGGCTCAGAACGTTTTTGTACGCACCTTTCATTCGCTCGGTCTGTACGTGCTCACCCGCCACGCGCAGCTCGCGGGTTTGAAATCGGGTTTCACCGTTCTGGATCAGCAGGCCCAGGCGCAGTTGCTCAAGCGGATCATGAAAGAACGCAAGATCGATCCGAAGCAGCTGAGCCACCAGGCCATCGCTTCAGAAATCAATCGAGCCCGGGACGCCTTCCAGGCCCCGGCCGAGTACGCTGCCAATCACAAAGACATCTACAGCGAGATGATCGCGGACGTGTATACGGAATATATGGCCCGCCTGCGCGAAAACAACGCCGTCGATTTCGGCGATCTGCAATTCGAAACGCTGCGAATCTTTCAGCGTTATCCCGAAGTGCTCGCGGACTATCGCAAGCTGTGGCGGTATTTCATGATCGACGAATACCAGGATACGAATCGGGTGCAGTATCTGCTGGGCAAGATGATCGCCGAAGAACATCGCAATATCATGGTGGTCGGCGACGATGACCAGTCGATCTATTCCTGGCGCGGAGCGGATATCACGAATATTCTCAGCTTCGAAGAAGACTATCCCGAAGCGAAGATCCTGCGATTGGAAGAAAACTATCGCAGCACCCCGTTGATCTTAAAAGCGGCGAGTTCCGTCATCGCCAACAATAAAGCCCGTCGCGAAAAAACGCTCTTCACCCGCTCCGCAGGCGGGCAGCGCATTCATCAAACCGCGTACGACGACGAGACGCAGGAAGCGATGAATATCGTCAGTCGCGCCCGCAGCTGCAAAAGCAAAGGCGTGAAATACAAAGACATGGCGGTTTTCTATCGTACGAACGCGCAGTCGCGGGTCTTCGAAAAAGTTCTGCGCGAAAACAATATCAACTACGTGCTCGTCGGCGCGCTCAGATTCTACGAACGCAAAGAAATCAAAGACCTGCTCGCGTACTTAAACGTGATTATCAATCCCGCCGACGATCTCAGTCTGGAACGCATTATCAATACGCCCGCCCGGGGCGTGGGGGATACCGGACTCGGCCGTTTGCAGAATCTGGCGCGCATGGCCGGCAGTTCCGTACTGGAAGCGCTGCCCCGGGCCGGCGAGATTCCGAATTTTCGTGCCGCGAAAAAAGTGCAGACCCTCTTCGAACAGTTTCGCGAATGGCGCGCGCTGCACGAGGCGGGGGAATTGCCGTCGATCATCGCTTCGCAGGTGCTCAAAGAATCCGGTTATCTGTCCACGCTGCAGCAGGATCCTTCGCATGAAGCGCCGGCGCGCATAGAAAACTTAAACGAATTCGTGGGCGCGCTCCAGCAATACGAGCAGGAATTCGATGAACGCGAAATCTCCGCCTACGACCCGGGCGTGGATCCGGAACGTTTTTCGGTGATTCCGGACACAGGCGAAATCGTCGCGCAAAATCAGAGCGCGGGCGATGCGGTGCCGCAGGCGCCGGCGGTCGACAGTGGCGGGCAGGAGAGTTTCAGCGGACCCAATCTGGCCGACTATATTCAGCGCATTTCGCTGTATACGACCGATACGGAAGGCGCGGGCGGCGGCGAGGCGACCGACGAACCCGAGGACTTTTTGTATCTGATGACCCTGCACAACGCCAAGGGTCTGGAGTTTCCGGTCGTGTTTTTGAGCGGGCTCGAAGAAGGTTATTTGCCGCATTCGCTTTCGGTCGAAGAGAATAATATCGAGGAAGAGCGCCGGCTGGTGTACGTGGGTATCACCCGCGCTCGCGAGCAGCTGTTTTTGAGTTACGCCCGGCGGCGCTGGATGTTCGGCAGCGGGCAGGATCGCATGGCTTCGCGCTTTCTCGACGAAATCGATCCGGACGTAGTGGAGCAGGAAGAGTCCCGTTCGGCTTACGGCGGCGGTTACGGGGGGGCTGCAGGCTATGGAACCCGGAGTCCCCGGGCCTCGGCCGGCGTCGGCCGGATGGAGTGGAAATCGGGGCCGGCCGGCAAGTCCGGCGGCGGCGGCGCAAAATTCGCCGGGGGCGATCGGGTGCACCACCAGAAGTACGGACCGGGTTCGATTGTCGCGACCGAGCAGACTCCCACGGGACAGAAGGTGACGATTCTGTTTGACGGCGAGGATCGTGAGCGTAATTTTTTGACCATGTACACGCCGCTGACGAAGATTTAGCCCGGGACGGGTTAATTCGGAGGCCCGGGCGGTCGATAGGTCAGAGAGCGGAGTAGAATATGAAATTGCGTTTTATCATCCCGGCACTTCTATTGATTGCGGCCTTTGTTTTACCGGCGACACTCGCCGCCGGTCCTCAAGAGGGGATTATGACCGAGTTCCGGGCGACCGAAGAGGCCATTCGCAATGCCCAGAAAACGCCGGAAGCTCGCAAGCGAACTCTCGAAGACAATCTGCTGCGCGCCGTACGGCTGGCGATCGCCCGGCGCTTTCACAACGAAAAACAGGACTTCCTGAAAGATCTGAACCCCGACACGATGGCGTACGAAAATCCGACTTCGGATAAAGTATATTACGTGAAATATAAAAATTTCATCGTGCGCTTCGACTACAGCCGCGATCCGGAGCTGTACACCCAGGCACCGACCTACGAAAAATTCCTGATCATCGGCGGCGAAAACGGCGCGCATTCCGAAACGCCTCCCGACGCGGCCGGCCAATAAGAATAAGCCTGAGCGGGTGACTCCGCCCGCTCCGTTTGCTCCCTTTCGCGGAGCCGTTTTCGATTCCCGCGTTCCAAATTTCGCACGTCGATTTTCATGGACGGCCCGGGCGGGCAGATTTCCCGTGAAAGCGTGTCCCCATTTTCCGTAGATACCGACCATCTGATCGCCCTGCGCGACGCCCTGCACCGCGCGGCCCTGGCTGTGCGCGCCCTGGATGAAGACCGTAGTTTCGACGTCGAAACCAAGGGCGACAATACGCCGCTGACCAGCGCCGATCTGGCGGCGAACGAGATTCTGCGTTCTACGTTACCGGCCATCGATCCGGAGGCCGGCTGGCTTTCCGAAGAAAACGAAGACCGGCCCGAGACGCGCCTCGATCAGGAACGTCTCTGGATCGTCGACCCCATCGACGGCACCCGCGAATTCGTCGACGGCAGCGGCGAGTATTCGATATCGGCGGGGCTCGCGATCAACGGCCGACCCGATTTGGGTGGGGTCGCGCTGCCTGGCGAAAACCTGATCGCGGTGGGCGCTCGCGGTCTGGGACTGCGGGTCTGGCGGTACGACGCGGCGGGCGCCTTCGAGGCGGAGAGCGCCGGGCTGCGCGCTCGTCCCGACGGCGAGGGGCCGCGTCTGCAAACAGCGCGGATTCTGGTCAGTAAATCGGAAAGCAAACGGGGAGCGTACGCCGACGTGGCGGATGAGCTGCAGCTGGCCGCTGAAGGTTCGATCGCGCGCAAGATGGCGCTGGTCGCGATCGGGCGGGCGGACCTGGTGGTCTCGCTGTATCCCAAAAGCGAGTGGGATCTTTGCGGAGGAGCGGCGCTGCTTCTGTGCCAGCCGGAGGCCGGCCTGATTGAGCTGGAGCACGGCGCGCCCCAGCGCTTCAATCGTCGCGAATTAAAGAGCATCGGTCTGGCCGGCGGGGCGGCGGACCTGGTACGCGAATTCGCGGCTTTTCGGAAGCAGCGCGGCCTGCCGCTGCGGTATAGCTACGACTGAGGATCAGGCGGGGCGGGCGGACCGAAAAAGGATTGATATTCCCGGCGGTCGCTGCCTGGATACCGCATATGCCGCAGACCGGGGCCAATCGACTCTATCAGGATCGCCTGCTCGACAACGCCATGCAGAAGGCGAAGAGTATTACTGTGTACCTGAAGAACGGCGTGCATATCAAAGGCCGCATCGTCGCGCACGATACCTTTACCGTGCTTGTAGAAACCGAAAAGAACAACACTCTGATCTATAAACACTCCGTAACTTCGCTTTTCCCCGCGCGCCTGCATTCGCCCCGACCGCCGCGCCCGTCCCATTCTTCCTGAGAACGTGACCGCTCCCCCGAGAGGCTGTTGAGAAAGAGCCGCGGGGCAGGCTGATCGACGGGTTGTTCGACAGCCTGCCCGGCTTTTTTCTTTTTTTCGTGGCCCTGGATCTCTGACTCCGAAAAGCTGGTGAGCCAGATGAGTCGGAAATTTCGCATTGGGGTGGATGCGCGCCCCCTGACCGCGCCCATGTCGGGAGTCGCCAGGGTCATTTCGAACGTCCTGCTGCACTTTCCCGAACGCGAAAGATTTGAATTCGTTTTGTATGCGAGCCGCCCGTGCCACGCGGATTTTCTGGAGATCGTGAATCTGCCGAACGTCACCTGGGTGCAGGGGGACGGCTGGACGGCGAAGCGGGCCGGTCTCTGGTACAATTTCAAGCTACCCGTTCTATTACGCCGGGACCCGGTCGATCTCTTCTGGGGTTCCCAGCAGGTCATTCCGCCGGGCCTGTCCCGCGACGTACCGGTAGTCCTGACCTGTTACGATCTGGTGGCGAGCTTCTATCCCGACACCATGCGTCCGCTGGCCCGCATGCAGCAGCGCGCCGTAATGCGATTGAGTATGCGGCGGGCCGAAAGCATTCTGGCGATTTCAACCCAGACCCGCGACGACACGGTCCAGGAATACGAATACCCCATCGAGCAGGCTGGAGTGGCTTTGCTGGGTTACGAAATGCCGGAAGTGCCGGTGGGGGAAGAACGCGAGCAATTGCGCGGCGAAGTGGCTTTGCGATTGAGCTTTCGGCCCAGCGAAAATTTTATTCTGGCGGTTTCTACGATCGAACCGCGCAAAAATTACGGCGTACTGCTCGACGCCTATATGCAATACTATCGCCGGGTGGGGCTGCGCGCCTTTCCGCTGGTGATCGCCGGGCGGCGCGGATGGGAGACTCCGGAATTCTATCGGCGACTGGAAGACGCGCAGCGGGAATGCGGGCGCATCTATACGCTCGAAGGTCTTTCGGATCGCCACTTAAACGAATTGTATCGCACCTGCGGTTTGTTCGTGATGCCGTCGCTCTACGAGGGCTTCGGTCTGCCATTGCTCGAGGCGCTCTGCAACGGCCGCCGCGCGCTGGCTTCGGATATTCCCTGCTTTCATGAAATCGGCGGCGCCTTCGCGCGCTATTTACCCGCGGAAGACGTCGAGGCCTGGGCGGCGGCGCTCGAAGAATACACAATCGATGCTCCGCCGGCCGCCGCGAAAAAGAAAGCTCGCGGCGCGAGCGTTCCTCCGACGTTTCCCGTACACGAGTGGACCTGGGAACGCACGGCGGCGATCTATCATCGCGAATTTCTGAAATTTTTGCAGCCCCCGGTGGTCAACGAGTCGCCCGCCGCATCTGTTGCGGCGGGTCCGCAAACTGAAACGCTGGCGGAGGACCCGGCGCCCGCCGCTGACGCCGTCGCAGTCGGCGAAAACCCGACGGCCGTTTCCGCGGCTCCGGAAGCCGCGGTGAATTCCACGGAACGCCAGGATCGTTCTGCGGTCCACGCCGGGACCCAGCTTGAGATACCGCTCGAAGCAAAGAGCGGTCCCGATGTCGCAGGGAAGTCGGCGAAAATGGCCGCGCCCGAATCTGCTTCGACGTCGCCGAATTCCAGGGCGTCCAGGGCGAAGTCCGCATCCAGATCACGGACGGGGAAAGCAAACGCCGGAAAGAAGGCCCCGGCCGCCACTAAACCGGCCGCGAAAAAGAAAGCCGTAAAGTCCGGCTCCCGGAAGACGACTTCGAAAGCGAATTCGAAAAAAGCCGCCACAAAACCGGCCTCGAACAAGAAGAAGAAAGCCTCCTCGAAAAAATGAGGCGTTGCGCGCGTCTCGCACTACAGAGCGCTCACGCGTTTGAAACTACAGAGCGCTCACGCGCCTCAAGCTACAGAGCGCTGTCAGGCGCTCTGGGGATCAATCATCTCGCAGTTGCCGTCGAAGACGACCCCGTCGGCGATCTGCAGCTTCGCGGTCTTGATATTGCCGTGGACCCGGCCGGTCTGGAGCATCTCCAGGCGGTTGCGGGCGGTGATATTGCCGAAGACCTCTCCGCCGACGACGACTGTACCGGCCTGGATATTGGCCCGGACAGTGGCGGTTTCGCCGATCAGGAGCACTCCGTCGGTTACGATTTCGCCTTCGAAATTGCCGTTGATTTGCAGGGGTTTTTTGAATTCGAGCAGACCGTTAAAATCGGTCTCTTTGCCGAGGACGGTGGAGACCGCTCCGCCTTCGGTGATTTCGGGAAGCAGACTGTCTTTCTTTTTCGCCATATTATTTGGTTTTCATTTCGAAGACGCCGTCCCAGTCCTCGCCCGGCGGCTCCTTCAGGTAGGCCTCGCAGCGTCCGATATAGACCCGGGTCGGCCCGTCATCCGCTTCGAATTCCAGAGCCTTATTAAATGCGTCCAGGGCCGCCTGCCATTCACGGCGCTTGTACAGATCCAGGGCGGTGTTGTACTGTTCCAGTAGCTGCTGTTGCGTCGCGTTGAGTCCCATTACGATAGTTTTTCGCTCCCGCACGCTCTGGCAAACAAAAAAGGGAGCCCGCCGGTCGTCCGGGAGCGGGAGCCCGCCGCGCGCTTTAGCGTCTGTTTTTCAACAGACTCTTTAGATTTCGTCGAAGGCGTTTTCCGCCGCCGTAACAATGCGCAGCAGCTCGGTTTCCGGGGGCGGCGTCAGGCCGTAACATTCGTGCAGCTGGCGCACATAGGCCGACTGACGCATGCCCACCAGCACGGTCACGGGCGTGCGCGCTCCCAGCAAAAAGAGCAGCGCCTGCTGGGCCAGGGCCCGGTCCGCCAGTTGCGGGCTCGCGGCCGCCAGGCTTTCTTCGAGGTGTTTGAGTCGATAATGGTAGCGCATGTCGACGTAGCGCTCCCAGAGGCCGAAGACCCCGTTGGTCAGTCGCACCAGGCTTTCGATGGCGTAGTTTTCTTCGTCGCTTTCCGCCAGCGCCTTCAGATAGTTGATCGTTCGCTGCACTTCGCGGGTGAGCGCCACGCGATTCTCGCGAAAGCTCTCGCGATGCGTGAACGCGTTTTTATAGTGATAGACCATGCCGCTGGGCGCGGGCGTGCGCTGATCGAAGATGAAATGGCGGGGAGCGAAGATGCGCGTGACCTGCTCTTCGGTTTCGACCAGGCGATCGGCCATGCGATTGAATTCGGCGATGGCGCTCGCGCCTTCGTCCGGGGGCGGGTTGGGAATGCGCGCCAGGCGCAATAAACTGCGGCCGGGCAGGGTGGCGTTCAGCGGGCGGTTCGCGATGGTCCACAGTCCGGCGGCCTCCGCGACTTCCGCCAGGATCCCGCCGCCCGCCAGACGCGAATAACGAAAATCGTTTTCCGCCAGATTCGCGGGAAACTGAATCGCGCGAAAATGGGACGGAGCGTATTCGAGCACCCGGCTCAGATCGACGGCGGTGTACTGCTCGACCGGCGCGGCGAAGGTGTTCGCCGAAATTCCGTACGCGCCGATGTGGCCGTCCGCGACCAGGTCTTCCAGACAATCGAAGGCGCGTTTCAGCCGCCGATGAAATTCCCGGTGGGCCTGCTCGTGATCGACGCCGTCGGCCTGGCAGCGCGTGAGAAAATATTCCGGCGTATGCAAAAGAAAGACGTCGATGGTTTCGACTCCCAGTCGACGGCGGCTGAAGTCGATCTGGTCGATCAAAAACTCGGGCTGAATGCAGTGCAGGAGCTTCGGATTAATCCAGACCGCTTCGTGATAACGCTCGCGATTGCGCTCGTAGAGTTCCAGGTTGCGTCCCTGGATATAGCCGGCCTTGCCGATTAAAACCAGCTGCTCCCGGCGGACCCGCCCGCCGCCCAGCACTTCGGAAAGCACGTCCCCGACCAGCCCTTCCGACTCGCCGTCGGCGTAGTTGGCCGCGGTGTCGATCACGTTTGTGCCGCTGATCAGGGCTTCGCGTAAAGCGTCGAAGAAAGGACGATGACCCCTGGCGATGCGATAGCTGCCGAAACCCAATCGCGATACGTACAGCCCGAGCGGCTCCGCCAGGCGGCGATACCAGAATTCAGGAAGATAGTCGGCATGCGTTCCCTGGAGCTCGTCGAAATACGAACGAGTTCCGTCCACCGTCGCGCGGCCGGGGATGGTGCGAGGCTGGTAGAGCTGGTGTGCCAAAACGCGACGGGTGCTGGAAGACGACGGCGGAGGATCGCCTGGCTCAGGATTTTTTTTCGAGCTGCCGGATCGCGCTCTGGATCTCGGCGGCCTGTTCGTAGGCTTCCGTGTAGATCGCGCGGAATTTTTGCAGATAGAGCCGCGGCAACTCGGTCTGGCTCCGACTGAGGGTGCGCTTGAAATTGTGAATATCGTAGCGCGGATAATTCGACGCGATAAAACGCAGTACTCGATTCAATTCGTCGGAATTCCCGCCGGTCGTCGCGTCCGGATCGGCGCTGCGATCCACCCAGGATTCCAGGAAGTCGAGAGCGGAGGCTTCGTCGCCGCGAAAGCGTGCGATTTTGATGCCACGGCCACGAGCCCGGGGACGCGGATTTTCAGGCGAGTTTCCGCGATCGGCGACCGGACCTTCCAGCAGCCGCAGATCGTCTTCCGGATTGCCGCTCTCGCTGCGCTCCGATTCGGGGCGCAGGTCCGGAAGCTCGCGAAACTGACCGCGTTCTGGAGGCGTCTGCCGGCTGATCTGCTCCTGGATGTGTTCGCGGCAGAGCTCTACGTACTCCATGACGTAGCGGTTGAAGGCGTCCAGGCGCTCGCGTACGTACGAGTCTTCGTCCTGATCGTCCGGAATTTCGAAGTCTTCCAGCTGGACCAGGTCGTAGTTGTGACCGAGTTCCAGCAGGTTTTCCAGATCTTCGTAGCCGGGCAGGGAAGTCGGCGGAAAGATCACCACCGGGAAATGATTGCTTTTGGCCGAAACGTAGCTGACGACCACGTTGCAGACGATCAAATCACCGCCCGGTTGGACGGGATTATGTCCCCGTACGTGACAATAGACCATCAAATTCCCGGTGGGATGGTCTGAATTTCCTCTCTGGAATTCCAGCATTACTCGTAAATTACTCAGCCCCGGAGGATCCGTCAAGGAGGTACGGGCGAGGTCTGGCCCTCGCCGGAACCGCGATTTTCGCCCGAATCAGGGGAAGCGGCCGAATCGGTCCGTTCGGAGCCGTCGGGATGCCCGTTTTTTTCGGCCTGGGCCTCCGCCGCGATTTCATCAATTCGATAGTTGCTGACCGGCAGCGGCTCGGGCGGGTCCACCCGCCGGCCGTCGCGGCGTACGATGTAGCCGGGAGTGCCGACCACCGTACAATTGGCGGGTATGTCGCGATTGATCACGACGGTTTCGGCGCCGATTTTCGAATTCGCGCCGACTTTGATCGGCCCCAGCAGAGTCGCATTCGTGCCGATGGTGACGTTATCGCCCACGCAGGGATGCCGCTGGTCCTCGTGTTTGCCGGTGCCGCCCAGGGTGACCCCGTGAAACATTACGCAGTTTTTGCCGATCTCGCTGGTGGCGCCGATCACCACCGCCATACCGTGATCGCAGAAGAAACCCTCCGCGATTTTCGCGCCGGGATGAATCTCCATACCCGTAAAAAATCGCGAGAGCTGAGAGAAGAAACGGGCCAGAAAGCGCAAGCGCAGGCAATACAGCGGATAGCACAGCAGCCGGTGCATGGCGATGGCGTGCAGGGATGGATATAATAAGAATTCGAGTCCCCGGGCGGCGGGGTCGTTGCGTTTGATCGCCTGGATGTCCTTGAACAGCTTCAGCACGCGTCCACGATTTCCGAGGCCCTATTCTCTGACCAACAAATAGCGCGAAGCGAACGACATCAAAAAGACCGCCGCGGCCAGCCAGAAAACTCCGGCCGGCAGGGTCCACAGACTGATTTCGCCGAAATAGGCCGCCGCCAGATTCAGGACTGCCAGGCCCGCGTAGTACAGACTCATCCAGAACATGAGTTCCCGATTCTGACCCGGATTGCGACGTGCCGTAAAAAGAAGCATGCTGACCATAAAGAGGCCCAGTCCGGCCAGACGGGCGATGTATTTCAGCTCCGGAGAAAGCGGTCCCTGAAGATCGCCGAAGAATCCCGGACTATCATCCGCTTCTTCTGTCGCCGCTTCGTCGCCGGGAGCCGGCCGCCGGACCGCCGCGGCTTTCGCGGGCTGTCCGGTTTCGCCGCTTATTTCACCGGCATTCGCGGGCAGAAAGGCGGGCAATAAGGTTTGGGGGTAAATCGAAAGCCACAGTCCCAGGACGATGTTGGGAACCGCGAGCAGCAGCACGTAGAACGTGAAGGATTGTTTCCACATGCGTTTCGACATAGGCGACTGAATGCTCGCTCCGCCAGGCGAAACGTCAAGAGAAATCTTTGTACAGCATGCTCGACTGAATTTCGCGGTTGTTCTGGTACTTGTTCGATTTGTATTCGATGATGTCGCCCTGGATCGTATGATAGAAGATCTGGCAGATTTCGACGCCGGGGTAGATGCGAATCGGCTGGATCGTCGAAATTTCGAGGGTCCAGTAGCCCTTGAAGCCGACGTCGCCGAAGCCGGCGGTTACGTGCACGAACATGCCCAGGCGTCCGATCGAGGAACGGCCTTCGAGCATGGGCACGAGATTGCGCGTTTCGGTGTACTCGAGAGTGCGGCCCAGATAAAGCCGGCCGGGTTCGATCAGCAGGCCTTCGTCGCCGACGATGATTTTCTCGGTCGGGTTGGGGTGTTTCATATCCAGCTGCTGGTTCGTATACACCAGAAATTCGTTATGCAGTCTGAGATTGTACGAGTTGGGGTTCATCAGATTGGCGTCGTACGGTTCAATGACGATATCTTCGCCCATGCGATTCTGAATTTCCGGTCCGGTAAGTATCATGCGTGGCTGGTTCCTGTAGCTATTCTGCGGTCAGTTGTCTTCTATAATAATCAGTCGGAGCTTATTTCCCCTGAAAGCGCGGTTTGCGTTTTTCGCGAAAGGCGTTGAGCGCCTCGACCCGGTCTTCGGTGGGGATCGTCACGGCGTACGCCTTCCGTTCGATTTTCAGGCCCGCATCGAGGCCGACGTCATAGCCCTCGTTCAGGGCCAGCTTCGCCTGGCGCAGCGCGATGGGCGCGTTGCGGCTGATGGTGTCCGCGGCCAGGTGCAGGGCGGCCCGGGCCAGGTCCGGCGTGTGATGCACGGACTGGACGAGACCAATCTCCAGAGCCCGGCGCGCGTCGATGCGTTCCGCGGTGAAGATCATCGACTTCGCACGGGGGAGCCCGATCGCCCGGCTCAATCGCTGGGTGCCGCCCGCGCCGGGAATGATTCCCAGGCTGGTTTCGGGCAGTCCGAGCTGCGCGTTTTCGCCGGCGATGCGCAGATCGCAGGCCAGGGCCAGCTCCAGACCGCCGCCGAGGGCGTAACCCCCGATCGCGGCGATAACCGGGCAGGGCAGGGTTTCAATCCCGCGAAAGAGAGCGTTAATGCGATCGAGGAAATCGGTTACCTGTTTGGGCGACATCGTGGCCCGCTCTTTTAGATCGGCGCCGGTGCAAAAATAGCGCTGCCCGTCGCCGCGAATAATGACCGCTCGCAACTGCGGATCTGCAGCGGCGTCTTTGACCGCGGCTTCGAGGGCCGCTAAGAGTCCGAGGCTGACCGAATTGCCCGCGTTGGGGCGGTTCAATTGCCAGGCCGCGACGTGGCCGCCGTACTGGCTCGCCTGGGTTTCGATTTTCAAAACGTCGGATTCGTTGCCGTTATCGGACATAACGGCAAAAACCCGGTTCCGGTTCCGCTTGCAACCAGATTCCCGGCAGCGCGGCCCGATTTGGAATGCGACATAATCCGGCCCGGCCGGCGACCCCGCCGAAGGCCGCCTGACCGATCTTCCGGGAATAATGATTTTCCTGGACGAAAAGTACCGATACTATAAACGTTGGTGCGCCTGGCGTCGTCGGCGGCGAACGCGAGAGCAATCGTTTCGAGTACTTAACATAGGTTCCCCTGATTTATGGCTTCGCAAAACCTCGTCTTTAAACCACAGCAGATCGCAAACGTGCAGGAGTCGGTCGAACTCGACTTCCCTGATAAGTACAAGAAGTACCAGGGCATCGACGAAACTGATGAGTATGAAGTCGACGCCGAAGGCAACGTGATCGAACAGTATCACGGACCGACCATCGAAGAGATCGAAGCGGAACTTGAACGCTATCGTCAGGAAACCGAAGAGCGCATTCAAAAAGAACTCGAAGAAGCCCACGAGCGCGCCAAACAGATCGAAGAAGAAGGCAAGGCGGTCGCCTTTAATTTAATCCAGGAATCGAAAGAGAAGGCCAAACGCGAAGACGAAGCGGCTCGCCTGAATTCCGACCAGATCATCGAACGCGCCAAGCTCGAAGTCGAGCGGATGGTCAAAGAGGCGGAGATGCGCGTCGCCGAGATCGAGCACGAGGCCTATCAAAAAGGCTACGACGCGGGTCGCGAAGTCGGCTTTAAGAAAGGCCAGGCCGAAGTCCGGCGACTGATCGATCGGCTCGGCACCATCGTCGGGCAGGCCATTGACGTACGCGAAGAAATTATAGCCGCCTCCGAAAAGCAGATGGTCGACATGATTCTGATGATCGCGAGAAAAGTGATCAAAGACGAAGTCGTCGAACGGAAAGAAGTCGTTCTGAATAATATTCGTGAATCTCTCAAGCGCATCAAAGACCGCGACCGCGTGGACATCCGCGTGAATTTCGCGGATCTCGAACTGACCACGGCGCACAAAGACGAATTGATCAAGATGATGGAATCGCTGCGCAAAGTGAATATCTACGAAGATTCGCGCATCGACCGCGGCGGCTGCATCATCGAAACCGACGTCGGCTCGATCGACGCGCGCATCTCGACCCAGCTCAAAGAAATCGAAGAAGCCATTCGTAACGCTGAGCCCTTCTGAAATCTGGACCTCATTGCCATGCGCGCAGCGACGTCCGTGTCTTAGCGCGCATGGCCTCGGACCTCCATGTCCTCGGGCAATGAGGCCCCGATTTCATTGAGGTGGGGAGGGGCTTCCCTGCAGATATTAGTCTTTACCTGCCAGCGTGCAGTGCCCACGTCCGGGCGGACTTTGATAGTCTTTGCCAGGCGGCACACCGCATCTCTCGCCGACCGTAGCACCCTGAAGCCGTTCAGTTCCCGTCGACCTCTGCGAGCCAGCGATCGGTCAGGGCGGACCACTCGTGATCGCTCGCGCTGTGTACTTCCAGGACCGGTTGCGGCGTGGCGGATTGTTCGGCCTGACGCCCGTTCGCCAGCATTTCGGCGAAGATGGTATTGAGTGCGTCACGTTGCTCGGGCGCCAGGTGTAGATCCGTAGAGTCCAGAAAAACCTGTCGCAGGACCGGCGCGTGGGCCAGGGATTGGAGAATGGTTTCGATGTCGGTGCCGGCGAAATCCGCCGCGCGAATCTCGTCGGCCGGTTTCGCGGGATCGATTTCATCGGGCACGATGCTGAGTTCCGTCAGGCTGCTGAAACGGCTCCAGTCCTGGGCCAGCGGGGACCAGGCGGGCAGTCGCAGGTGCGTGAGGCGTTCGGCCAGGCCGCCTGGAAATTGCCAGGTGCCGATGTCTTCCGCATGCGCGATGAAGGAGTCCCCGAGATACAGGCGGCGAAGCTGAGTGCAGTCCTCAAGGACCGCTAACTGACTGGCGCACTCTTCAATATTAGAATAGCCGAAGAGCGACGCGAATTCCAACCGCGGACACCGGGCGAGCGCCGACAGGTCGCTGATTTCCGACGGACCGTCGAGCCATACGCTGCGCAGCCCGGGCAGGGCGTCGATGAAATCAATTTCGCTTCGGTCGTACGAAGCTTCGTCGCCCAGGTGCAAATACTGAATATTAGTGTGATCGTCGGCGAAGCGTTCGATGGCGTCGAGAGCGGGTACATCCGTAAGGTCGACGAACATCGAGTCAATGTACAGACCGCGTACGACCGACCAGTAGGGCAGGGTCTGCGAAGGCGGCGTCTTGAGCCCCGCGTACTGGCTCAGGGATATCATAGTTATATGCGCGGGCCAGTTGCGCAGCGTCATCTCGAGATCTTCCAGACGATCGCCTGGGACCAGTTGTCGCAGATGCTCTTCGACGGCCAGCCAGCTGTCCTGGTCGGGTCCTGATGGAGGCAGCTCCGCCAGGATCTGTCGAATAGCGTCGAGATGCTCGCTCATGGATTTGACTGAAATCGGAGGAAGGCCCTGGCGTCGATTCAAATACGGGGCCCGGCCTGCTCCGCTTGCCGCAACGTCTTCGATCGGTCCAAAGCCGATCCGCGGCCCCGGCGTTTACCGAAACATTGCCTTGCTCTCGCGGCCCTGATCTTTATTCCCGGTCTGTGCCCCGCGAATCGCATTCCATCCAACGTAACCATATGCTCATAATGTCACGAGTTGTTCTGTTACTCGTTGCATTGTTCTTCGCGGCCGGCCTGTATGGACAGGCGAATGACGGGACTTTCGCGGACCCTTCGCGTGAAAAAATTGAAGAGGAAGACGAAGACGGCGAAGATACAGACGAGTCCGGCGAACGCGGAATCGAAAGCTTTACTTCGTTTCTGGACGGCGAACCCGAAGAGCCCGGTGAACTGGAGATTGAAATCGCCGGAGGCGCTTACGAAACTCCCGAAGCGGAGCGGGGCGCCGCCATGGAAGTGGAACTGGAGTACACGCCGGAACTGAACGGCTGGTTCTGGCGCAATCTACGCGTGAGCTTCGGAATCGAATGGGAGCGCGAAAGTGAACCGAACGCGAACGCGGTATCGTTTCGGGAATTCGCTTTCGTCCAGGCGGGCCGCGCGGATGCGGGTGCCGCCTCGTCGAATCTGATCGCCGAGCTGCAGGACTATTTATTATTGCGGCCGTACGTCCCGCAGTACTATCAGGCGGCCGGCGACGCGGCGGGCCTGCGGGACGTCGGTCTGTTTCAGGGCGGGCGCTCGCTCGGGGGCGCGCGCAGCGTCGATGCTATCGCCGCTCTGTTAAGCGCGCCTTTTCCTCTCCATTCGCGTGCGGATCTTTTGCAATACCATCAGCTGCGGCTGCTGGCGGGCCAACCGGAAGCCCGCGACGAAAGCGTGCGCGCCGGTCGTTATGAAAGCGCTTCGCGCAGCGCGGAAAACGAAACGAACCTGGAATTCGGCTGGACGCAGCGCTGGTTTGAAGAAAGCGACGCGCCCGGCTTTATGATCTCGACCGTCGCCGGTCTGAGCATTGCTGCCGGCGACGACGGGGAAAGCGTCGGCGAATTTGCGCTGGTGTTCGCGAAAACCCTGGGACCGGGGCGGGTCTATGTGAACCTGGGCGGCGCCGGTCCTCTCGACGACGATATCGAAGCCGGGGAACGCGCGCAGCATTATACGGGACGTTTGGGCTACCGCTGGGAGCCATCGAAGGAGCTTGCGATATTATTCGGCGTGGTGCACGAAGGCCCGCGCGAAATCGAAGGCGAAAGCGCGACGCTCGGTGAATTAAGTGTGCAGTGGGAGGTCGGCGACGAGTTATACGTCGGACCGGGGATCTTCTTCGGCCTGGATGGTCGCGAAGATACCCCGCGCTGGGGCGCGGGGCTTTCGATTGTGTTCTGATCGGCGCTGGCCGATACCGCCGCTTACCGGCGTCCGGGCTCGATCACTCGTTCTAAAGTACAGAGTGAAATGGGCCCGGCACGCCGGCGAGGATTGTTTTAATTCGCCCCGAACCAGGATTCGAGGGTTGCCTCGCCTTCGAACGCGATGAAGGTCAGCAATCCAAATCCGGAAGCGTTTCGAATCTCTTTCTTAATGGCGCTGCTGGATAGATCATAAGCGTTTCCTGCGAAGTCGTAGTGAGTTGCCGACGGGTTAGGACGATACGTTATATCGAAGTCTGGAGTTAGCATCCTGACTTCGCTTCCCGGTTTTGTGCGTCCAAACGAGCGAATCCTCCCCACGCCGGGAATCGGTCCGCCCGATGCCGCTCCGATGGCTGTATCTATTCCTACCTGCTCCCAGTCGACGGTACCCTTCTTTTCGATCATCTGGAGGACAACGGATCCAACGAAGGATTCGGTTGCGGCTCCGAGCACAGGGGCCAGTATTGTTGAACTCGCTTGAAGCGCCGACTGGGTTATGGCCCAGGTCGCCCGGAGAGCCAGATTCGTCGCGAAGGCGGCAACGCCGCCGGCGACCACTCCTCCCAGTGCTCCCGCCAGCAGGCCGATGCCGAAATTAATTCCAAGCCCCTCCCAGGTAAAGGTGCCGGTCGCAACGGCGGTGACCGTATAGACGACCGCGCTGACGGTTCCGCCGACCAGGGCGGCCCCGATAATCAGAGGAATCCAGAACCAATTCCCGCCCGGATCGGAATACGTAACCGGATTGTTCCCTGAAAACGCGTAGCGGTTTAAGCCGGCCGCATGATAGTCGTTGGTTCCGTAGGTCAGCCTGTCGGCCTGCAAAAAGCTGCCGATGGACGCATCGTAATAGCGCGCGTTAAAGAAGTGAACGTCGCCGTCGCGGTCGAATTCGTTGTTATTGAATTTGCCGCGAAAGATGTCGCGCCCGTCGCTCGCGTCTTGATAGATCTCGCCGAAGGGTTTGTAGACGGTATAGGCCGCCTGTTTGCCCGCCGAGTCGGTTACGAGACTGGTCGAACCGACCTGGTTGTACTGGAAGTAGAAGGTTCCTTCTTCGGGATAGCCGTATCCGTTGCCGCCGGGACCCAGTAGAAAATTAAAGGCGAAGAGGTCGCTGCCCGGCGGCGCAATCGTTATATTCGAGCCCCCGTTGCTGGAACCGCACTGCATGGTCATGGACAGCATAGTTACTGCGAGAATCGTCGCCGGTCCGCGCAGTAGCCGCCGTCGCCGCTGGTGATACGCGCCGGCAGCTTCGCCGCCGGTCGCGAGCGTCGCCAGTCGTGTTTGCATTGCGGCATTGTTGCGCAACCAGGCCGCTTCGGCCAATCGATGAGCGAGCTTCGAACGCAGGCGTCCGAGCCAGCCGCGATTGTGTGCGGTGCGAATCGTATAGACGGCGAAGGCCATGATCACGGCCGTCGCGAGCAGGGCCCAGAGCAGGGCGCGTCCGGTGGCCGCCAGCGACGGGTTGCGAATATAGCTCATCGCTGTATGATTTAAGAAACCGGCGAGTCCCGCGATGCTGGCGGGATTGTACATTTCGGCCTGCAATGCGTGGGTCGCGCTGGTCCCGTGAATCATCGCGACGGGATCGGTTCCGGTTGAAATCGCGGCGATGCGCCCGGTCGGGCCCTGGATATATTCAGTGGTTAACAGGCGACCGCCCGCGAAGCGCGTGATTTCCAGCTCGCGATTCACATAGATGGTTTCCGTGCCGTTGCCGTCGGTTTTTTTCACGCGATCGCCGAAGGCGTCGTATTCATAGCGACCGGCCTGCACGCCGTTTTTGGCGATCTGTTGGATTTTGTAACGGCCGTCGTAGGTGAACTGGAAGACGTTGCCGTCGCCCCGATCGCGCTGCGTTACGTTGCCGTGGGCGTCGTAGCTGAGGGCCAGGCCGTTGTCCGCACTGACCGGTCGACTGCCGGAATAGCTGATGTTCAGGTCGCCTTTTTTCGTCAGGTTGCCCGCCGGGTTATATTCGTAGGCGATATCGCCGTACGGACCCACGGCCCGCGTCAGATAACCGAAGCCGTTATAGCTATAATTCACATCGTTGTCCCCGGCCAGGTCTTCGATCTGATCGACTTCATGCAAAGGCGTCCAGTCGTAGCGTTGGTCCAGGAGCGCGACGCTTTCGCTATCCAGGGTTTTGACCGTCGCGACCCGATTCAGGTTGTCGTACATAAAGTCGGTTGTCACGCCGTTGCCGTATACGACCCTTCCGGGCTGGCCCTGCGCCGTGTAGGCCGAATAGGCGGCGAAGACTTCCGCCTGGGGATCGGCGCAATCGCCGGTGGCCACCTGAATCTCCGAGAGATTGCCGACCCCGTCGTACGCGTAACACGCGATGCGTCCACCGGGATACTGGATAGATTGCGGCCGGCCGGTCGGATCGTGGCGATATTCCATCGTATGCGAGCCGCCGGCGCCGCCGTCCAAAGCCAGGTGAACGACGGCGGCTTTCCCGTCGGCGTCGTACGAGAATTCGCGGCGGCTGGTTTCCACTCCGCCGGGCGCTCGCATGATTGCGCGAGTCAACTGGCCCTTTCCGCCGGCGAAAGCCGCGTCGTCATACTCGAACTCGGCCACGCTGCCGTCGTGGTAGCTAACCCGGGTTTCGCGACCGAGAGCGTCTAAAGCGAAGGTCCGGTCTTCGCCGTTCCTGCGTTCGCGGGCAAGCTGGCCCTCCGCGTCGTAGAAATATTCCGTTGTGCCGCGATCACTGCTCGAAACTGCCGTGCGCCGACCGAGGGAATCGATAGTGAAATCCGTCGTGGCCTGGCCGTCGCTGACGCCGACGATCCGGTCGAGGGGATCGAGAGTAAAGGTCTGAGTGGTGCTCGTGCCCGAGCTCGTGTCGGTCATCACGATCTTTTCGACTTTGCCGCGGGCGTTTTCGCAGCGCAGGGTGTTGCGACCCGCGCCCCCGGCGGTGACGGCGGTCGTGCGCCACCTGTTGGCGCCGCACAGGCCGCCGGTTGCGTAGGTGAGGGTGCTATTCGCTCCCGACGGACGCTGGATCGCGCCCACTCGATGTCGGGAGTTATAGCTGTAGCGGGTCCATCCCTGATTGCTGCCGCTTCGGTGGGGGATCGATTTTTGAATCAGATCGTCCCGGGCGTTATAGATCGAAATGATCGTCGTCTGATCGCCGCCGGAGCCCATCTGCCGCTGGGTGACGCGACCCAGACCGTCCCGGAAATCTCTGGAAGGCGTCATGCTCGCGCTGTCCCAGGCCTGCCTGGTCGCGATCAGGTCCGCATAGACATCGCCCTGGCGCTGATAGCTGTGAGTTTCGACCAGCACAAGGCCCTGCGGCCCGGTTTTATGCACGGAGGCCAGGCGTCCGAAATTATCGTAGCTGCGCCGGGTGAGCGCTCCGTTCTCGTTCACGTCGTCAACCGGCAGGCCGTGCCGTGCGTCATACGACTGCGATCTCGTGAGAGTCGTGCCGTTGAAAGTCGTTGTGATCGTTTCGGGATACGTATTGTACGTCGATTCGTAGCTGATCGTCTCTACGGCGCCCGTCGGTAGCGTGGTGCGGGTTCGGTTACCGCGCGAGTCGTAGGCGTGGGCGGTCGTCAGGAAAGCGTTTCGCGTGCTGTCGTACTGTTTCCGCTCGATGACGTTCGCCTTTGAGTCGTAGATATTTTGCGTTTCGGTCAATCGCGTGCTGCAGCTGCAGACGTTGTTCGATACGGTGCAGCCGGTTCCCTGTACGACCCGGGCGATCGGACCGGGCCTTCCGACGCCGTTGCTGTAGCTGTTATTGTACTCGGAGCAGGTCTGCAGAACCCGGCCGCCGTCAGTGTCGGTTACCAGGTTCGGACTTCCCCACCGATCGTACCTGATTTCGGTCTTGATCAGCTGCGAAGAGCCGTCGTCGGCGTAGTTCACCCGTTCGGTTCGCGCGATTTGCATGGCGTAGAGGCTGCTGCTGTTCGTCGAACCCCCCGCGCCCTGCCACGCGTGGTTCACGAAGGAGATGGCCTGGCCAGTCGAATAATTAGCGGTGTGGCGACTCAACAATCTGCCCGAAAACGGAAACGCTGTACCGTAGCGCTCGGTGATTCGTTCGCCTTCCTCGGGCGCGTCAATGGTCAGTTTTTCGAAACCTAAAAACCCCCGCCCTTCGGTGCTCATCCGCGGGTTCTTATAATCGTACGTGCGATTTATGATTTGTGCGGCCATGCCGTTTTCTACAGCGGTCGGCACTTCGCGACGGTACTTCCAGAGTACAGCCATGGATGCGCCTTCCAGGCGCCGATAGCGGAAGTTTTGCAGGGGATCTCCGTCGTTGGGAGCGTACTCCGACAGGCGACGATAGCTCAGGTCGTGGCTTACGGTGCCCTGCTGAATCCGCGCGATGGTTTCGATAGGAGCGCTGTTCGGGGTCGGCGAGGAGAAGTATACCCTGAAATTATTGTCAAGATCGTCGTCTCGCGCGCTGTGGTCCTGGCCAATGAAATCCGAGCGGCCGTCCCCGTCGAAATCGCCGGTGATAATATGGACTCCTTTCGTGGACGGCGCATCGATCGGCGCGCCAGGCAGCGTCTTCGCATCGAAATAACCGTCGCCTCTGGAAACATAAACCCAGATATCGCCCGAATACAAATCGCTTATCGTCGCGCGCGGCTGGCTGATGAAGTCCGTGCGGCCGTCGCCGTTATAGTCGAGCGGTATGATCTGTCTGCCGAGATCGTATCGTAAAAAATCCTGGAAGAGATAACTATTCGGGGTGGTTACGGAAAAGAGACCGTTGCCCAGGGACAGGAATACCTGAAAGCTTGCGATCTTATCGTCATCCCAGCCGCCTTTTTCCTGGCGGATCAGGTCGGTCATGCCGTCGCCGTTAAAATCGCCCGGTATCAGGTTTACGCCGTGATCGAAGCGCATCAATGACTGGTAGGGATATTCCCCCTTCGCCGGATTCGTCGGCCGTTCCGGGGGAGTTACGATCGTGAATCCGCCGTGGCCGTTGGAAAGATAGACCATAAACGTATTATCAGTTCCGTCATCCCAACTGCTGTGTTCCTGGCGTACGAAGTCGCTCATACCGTCGCCGTTATAATCGCCGACGATAATGTGGGCGCCGGGATCCGCGCGCAGCCAGTCCTGAAATTTATCTCCGACTGCCCCGTGACCCGGGTTAACGTGATTAAAGGTGCCGTCCCCGTTGGAAAAGAAGACCAGGAAATTGCCCCAGTTGACGGTATCGTCCCAGGGGCCTTTTTCCTGGCGTAGAAAGTCGGTTTTGCCGTCCCCGTTAAAATCTCCAGTGTAGTAATTCGCATTACTGTCGCGCAGCCAGGCCTGGTGCGCGCTGTTGCTCGTTACCGCCATATCGAAGTAGCCGTCGCCGCGCGAAAAATATACGCGGAACGTGCCCCAGTTATGACGCGGCATGCGGATAAAATCGGTTTTGCCGTCGCCATTGTAGTCGCCTGTAATCAGCCTCGCGCCGGGATCGTAGCGCAGGTGGTCCTGGTAAATGCCGTTATCTTCCGGAAAAACATAGTTAAAGGTGCCGTCGCCGTTCGAAAACCATACCATAAAGTTGCCCCGTTGGACGACATCGTCCCAGGCGTTTTTCGTCTGGCGGATAAAGTCGGTTTTGCCGTCGCCGTTAAAATCTCCCGGGATAATATTTACGCCATGATCGCTGCGCAACCAGAGCTGGTACTGGTAGCCAGGCGTACGAACCTTGCGAAAGGTGCCGTTTAACGGCGGCGTGTCGTTCCAGGTCAACTGCAGGGGTTCCAGACAGCTGTTGGGGTCGCATTCTTCGATACGCTCCAGGCGACTGCGGCCGGAGCTGTTGCTCGTGCCGTAGCTTAAATAATACGATTTGTACGAGGGGTTATCCGCGGTCGAAATGCGAATTCGATTCAGCCGCTGGCGAATGCGCATCTGTTCGTTGCCCATCGAGCGAATCACCTGATCCTGGGCGACATTAATTTTCGTGTAATCGAATTGAATGCTGCGTCCTGCGTAGTCTATGCGACTAACTCGCGCATGGCCCCAGTCATGAAGATACGAATAATGAATGGAGTTACCGTTGCGATCTCGAATCTCGCGCAGCAACCACTTACGAACCTTTTGATTGCCGTTCGCGGATAAGATCCGCGCCCCGACGTGGCCGCCGTAGTACATGATCCGTCCGTCGGGCATCGTCGCCTGTAATTCCCAGGGCCCGCCGTTGGCTCCGCCGTGAGCAGGGCGAATATCACTCCAGTCTTCCAGCTCTTTGCCGTACGTTTGACCGGACTGCGACCAGTAGTCATTGTCATTCGCGATCGGCTGCTTCGGCAGGAGGGGGACTCCATCCATACACAGGCGGTCTTCATTAGTATATTTCACAGCCGAGGCCCGGGCATCCAGCGGTCGCCGCTTGCCGCAGCGTTCGATGCCGGGCAGGCCGCTGAGACGCCAGCCGACGCCGGTGGTGCTGCTGCTGGTATTCTGACTGTGGTATACCAGGCCCAGCGAAGGCTGCAACCCCTGAACCCCGGGCGGCACCTGAATCGGCACGTTGAAGGTCGCAGCGCCGGTGGACGTGGCCGCAAATTCGCCCGAGATGACGCCGCCGGCGTTTGCGGGCAGGCCGGAACTGGAAATGATTCCCGCCGGCGACAGCAGAAAGAGCCCGGCGGCCAGGCCGCTTATAAGCAAATAGCGGCGGGCGCCGCCGGAGCCTGATTGTATAGAATTAGCTGATTGATTTTGTCTGAAAAAACTGAACATGATCGCGAACCCCATTCGCTGGAATGCCCGCAGCATGGCTCAGATATTTTCCGATAAATCCGTCTGAATTCTGAAATAGTATGGGAAAAACGGCAAACCCTCCTATATGGGTAGGGTTTGCCGGGAATCGCGATTCAGGGCGACGGCCAGACCGCCGCATTATAAAACCGAAGCCGGCCGGCTTTACGCCGGCGTCGCTTCCAGCGCGGGATAGTCGGTATAACCTTCCGCGCCGCCGCCATAAAAGGTCGCTTCGTTGTGCGGATTGAGCGCCGCTTCGCGCGCGAAGCGTTCCGGCAGGTCCGGATTCGCCAGAAAGGGTTTGCCGTAGGAGATTAATTCGGCCCCGCCGGCCGCGATCAATTCGTTGCCGCTTTCGCGCGTATAACCCGAGTTCAGCATACGCGTGCCTTTATACAGAGGGGCGAATACGCCGGCCACATCGGCGACCATTTGCGGATAGTCGTCGATCGGCGCCATTGGATTCATGAGATGCAGGTAGGCGAGTTTGTAATCGTTCAGTTTTTCGATCACGTACGTATAGAGCGCGCGCGGGTCCGAGTCGCCCATGTCGTTAAAGACTCCGGAAGGCGACAGGCGAATCCCGACGTGGTCGGCGTCCCAGGCGTCGACGACCGCGTCCAAAGCTTCGAACAGCAAACGCGCGCGATTCTCGATGGAGCCGCCGTATTCGTCAGTGCGTCGATTGGCGTGATCGTCCAGGAACTGATTGATCAGGTACCCGTTCGCGGCGTGCAACTCCACTCCGTCGAAACCGGCGGCCTTCGCGTTCAGCGCGGCCTGACGAAAATCCGCGACGATGACGGGAATCTCGCTCAGCTCCAGCGCGCGCGGCGTTACGTAATCCTGTAGACCCGTAAAGGTGAAGGCCTGGCCCGCCGGACGAACGGCCGATGGAGCGACGGGCAATTCGCCGCCGTGAAAGTCGGGATGCGAAATGCGGCCCACGTGCCAGAGTTGCAGAAAGATCAGCCCGCCTTTCGCGTGCACCGCGTCGGTGACCTTTTTCCAGCCCGCGATCTGTTCGGGGGAGTGGATGCCCGGAGTCGCGGGATAACCCACGCCCTGGGGTGAAATCTGAGTGGCTTCGGTGATTAAGAGGCCGCCGCTTGCGCGCTGGGCGTAGTATTCGGCGTTCAGCTCGGTCGGCGCATTGCCTTCGCCGGCCCGGTTGCGGGTTAGAGGCGCGAGCACCACTCGATTCTTGAGCTGGAGCGGTCCCATCTGATACGATTGAAGCAGGGGTTGTGAGTTGTTTTGAGTCATGGATTGAGTTCCTGATGAGTTATTCTGGACGCTGCTGGCCGTTGTGCCGCCGTCTGCGGCACTGGCAGCCGCGCCCGAAGCGACCTTCAGGTGAAACTGACCGGTCGTCTGGTTTTGATTAGAAAGGGGACCGGGGCGTTCGACGGCGAGGGTTTTTACAAAATTTTTTCGAAGAGGGTCTTCTGAAAGCGTTCGAGGGGTTCCGTGGATCGGCGGGCCTTCGAGCGGGTGAGGGCCCCGTCCCAGCTGTTTTCGATAAGCTCGGCCAGTTCGTCTGCCTGCAGATTCGTTTGAATTTCATTCCGGTCCCGGGCTTCCGCCAGGGCGTTCGCCAGCAAGCTCTGCATCGTATCCTGGTGTTCGCTCACGGCGCGACCGATGCCCTCGTGAATTCCGGCCAGCTCATGACAGACGTTGGTCACAAAGCACCCCTGTCGGCACTGAGCGCTCAGATGTTCGCTGATTCGCTGCTGGAAGAGCTGGCGAATGCGTTCGAGTGGACTGCGCTGCGGATCACTCAGTACCGCGCGGGCATGGTCTTCGCCCAGCCGGGAGTATTGCCGCAGAGCTTCGAGCAGCAGGTCTTCTTTGCTATCGAAGTAAGTATAAAAGGATCCTTTGGGAATACTGGCCGCCTCGACGATTTCTTTGACGCCGGTCGCATTATAACCCTGTTCGGAAATGAGCCGCAGGCCCTGGTTCAGAACTTCATCGCGCTTCGCCTGTTTGTTATGGCTGCCCACTAAGAAAGGGAAGCGCTGCTCTACGGCGTCGGCAAGCAAAAACCCGGAGAAGGTCTGGAGGCGGGAGCCGTACAAAAAAAGCGCAGAGTCGGAGCGAACGCGAATTGCGCCGACTCCAACCCTGCTCTGTATGTATACGATTGTACGCCGGCTCCGGGTTTCCCTGAAGACGGCGACCGATCAGAGACCGGCGATGGGGACAGACTATACGCCGGCTCCCGCTCCGGCAATGCCTGCGGCAAAACACAGATCAAAAAAATGAAAAACTCTCCCTATACAGGAGATGTGGCGCTCCGCAACGGAAAACGCTTCAGTCGTCGGGAATCGCGGACGCCGCGGCTTCCGCACGCAGTTCCCGGGCGCGTTCCCGGTTGCCCATTTCCTCTTCGTAGATCGCAGCGAGGTGTTCGAGATTGCTGCGATGATCGGGGCGCCGCAGCCGGAGCCGTTCGCCGGCGTCCAGGGCCAGATCGATGAACCCGGCCCGGGTCAGGATGCGCGTCGCCGTAAACAGGAAATCCGTATCCCAGGGATGGTGTTCCATATAACGCAGCACCAGCTCCGCCGCGCCCCGGGAATCCCCCATACGATCTTTCAGCTTCGCGCGGCTGGCCAGCAGCGGCGCGGCGTCCCGGTTTTCTTCGTCGCTATCGAGCAGCTCGAAGGCCGCCTGCAGGCGCCCGTCGTCCACGAGCGCCTTCGCCGACTTGAGCCGTTCGCGGCCGGCGGCCGAGACGCCCGTGGTCTGCCCCGCGAAGCGCAGTCGCAGCAACGAAAGGTCGTCGGTGAGTTTTCCGCTGGCGGCGACGCCCGCGGCGATGTCGGCCAGGACGCCTCCGGATCGTTCGACGATGCGCAGAAATTGTGTTTCGTCGTGATTCATGAGGCGATTGCCGTCCGCATCGACTCCGGTTTCGATATCGTCTTTGCCGTCGGAGCCCGTGAGAATGACGTCGCCCGGCAGAAGGCGGTGCGATTCGATGTACAGGCGGTCGTTGGGGGAGAGAATGAAGCCGAGCTTGCGCAACGGCGGATGCGAACCCAGAAAACTCGCGCGCCCGTCGCGATATAACACCGGCCGCGGATGCTCCGCGTTTACGTGCAGCAGGGTTCCGGAAAGATCGTCGACCACGCCGATGCACAGCGAGATTAACATCATGCCGTCGAAAGCTTCGAAGACCTTCTGCATTTCGGTGAAGGTGTTCTTCAGCCAGCGCTCCGGCGACTGGGAACGCAGGGCGGACGAAATGCGCGTGCGGGTGATATTCGCGTCGAAGATGGCGCCGAGAACGAGCACGCCCCCGGCGCCCTGGATCGATTTGCCCATGGCGTCGGCGTTCAAAAATACGGTCGTGGGTCGCCCGCGGAGTTCCAGGCTGTGCGATACGCACAAATCGCCGCCGATTTCCAGGTGTTTCTCTTTAAACTGGAACTGTTTTTTCTGCCGGACGAAGTATTCGACTTCGACCGTTTCATTCTGGCTGTGATTGCCGCCGAGGGGTTGCACGAGCTGAGTCGTAAGAAAATAATCGCCGTCCTGCTGGGATTTCAGCTCTTGAATTTCGTTCAGATTGCTCTGGATTTCCGCGGTGCGATCGTCGACTTTCCGTTCCAGATTCGCGTTGAGATCGAGCAGCGAAGTGTAGCTGTTCTGCAATTCGGCGCCGAGCTTGTTGATGACGTTGGCCAGTTTGCCGAGTTCGTCGTCGCGTCGCGCGGGTATACTGTGCCGGCTCAACTCGTCGATGCGTTTTTCCGCGACCAGCTGGCCGACGACCTGTACCGCGTTGGTCGTTTCTTTGATCGGCTTCGTGAAGAAATAATGCATCATCACCGCCGCCAGCAGGATTCCCAGGAGAACCGTAATGAATATCAACAGGATCAGGCTGCTCGTGATCTCCGTCGCCACAGCCTGCGCTTCGGACATGGGTTTGACCGCCACCAGCTTCCAGTATGACTCCGGCACGTTGAAGATCAGCACCAGGGACTCTTCCTGGTTTACGAAATCCGAAGGCGTGCGAAATTTCGCGGCGAGATGCGAAGGCCGCTCCTGGCTGTCGAGCGGGTCGGCGAGAATTGCGGCTATGAACTCCGCTTCGTCGCGATCGATCTGGTCCGAATCGGCGTCAATGCGGGCCGCGATCGACGGGTCGTAGCGCCGGCTGGCGCGACCGCGTTCCAGAATGTCGCGGTTCATTCGCGCGACCGCTTCGGCGATCGGTGAAAAATCCGGTTCGCGTTCGGCCAGGTCCGCGGCGGTAATAAAGTCGACGGTCTTGTTGCCCTGATCGTCGGTGCTGCTGTCGCGCACGCGCTCCGGTTCCGGAAAAGTCAAAAAGCGATTGTTGCGATCAAGGAGAAACACATAGCCGCCGGTCTTTTTGCGAATGCGTTCCATGAAGGCGTGCAGACCTTCCAGCTTCAGGTCGATAGTCGATACTCCGAGAAACTCCCGGCGATCGCGCATCGCGACGGTGCAGGTCACCATGGGCTGATAGGAATACGGGTCCATATAGGACTTGCTCCAGAAGCAGCGCCCCGGCTGCGAATAGCGCGCCACCGGATACCACTCGTCGTTGTGGTAACCCCGGCCGTGATTATAATCGTCATAGTACTTCAGCGAGCCGTCCGCATCGCGGCCGTAAAAGAAACTGCGGCGGGCGACTCCTGGAGTGAAGCGGCCGGGTTCGGGCCAGATGCCGCCGCCGGCCACGTCCATGTCGCCGTGAAAACCGATCATATGCGGGATGACCTGTTTGACCAGCGCCGTGTCCCGGGGCAGCACTTCCGCGGCCAGCGCCAGGCTGCGGGCCAGTCCGCCGATTTGCCGGGAACGTCGTCCGATTTCAGCGATAGCGGTGTTACCCGTCTCTTCCAGCAAGCGCGCGGACTCCTGCACCACCAGGTCGTGTCCGCGAGTGCGCATAATCGTAACGATTCCGGCCATGTCCCAGAGCGGGATGAAGGTCAGGCCCAATAAGCCCAGAAAAGAGAGGCTGCGATACCATTTTACGCGCTCAATCATAGCTGCAATTATCTGACGAAATTAGACGAAGGCTGCAGCTCACGCAAGTGATTAGTTGGAGAAAATTAATTTCTGGCCCACGGAAGCATTCGGCGGCCTGAAAAAAGACTTGCGTGAGCCGGCGCTCCGGCGTCACTTCGGGCTGTGGCTGTAGTTGAATACCCGGAAAACCTGACGCCGTGGGAGACGCCCGCGTATCTGGAACGCACCCCCTGGCATACGGTCGACGTGGGCGGTATGGACTCGATCTACTGCTTTATTGAAATTCCAAAAGGATCAAAGTATAAGTACGAGTTACACAAACCCACCGGATTGGTCATGGTCGATCGCGTTCTGCATTCCGCCGTGCATTACCCCGCGAACTACGGCTTTATTCCCCGGACCTATTGCGACGACAACGATCCGCTCGACGTTTTGATCCTGGGACAGGAATCGGTTTACCCCGGCACGCTCATGCAGGCCAAGCCGATCGGCGTGATGACGATGATCGATAACAAAGAGCGCGACGATAAGATTATCGCCGTGCACGCCGACGATCCTGAATTCAATCACTTCATGGACATCGACGATCTGCCGCCGCACAAACTCAAAGAGCTGCGTCGATTTTTTACGGACTACAAGGCGCTTGAGTACGAAGGCCGCATGGTCACAGTTGAAAAATTCTCCGGCGCGAAAACCGCCCGCAGCGTAATACTGGAAGCCGTCGATCTCTATGTGAAGACCTTTCTAAAAGCGGAAGACCAGGTGGAAGTCCCCGTGCCCCCGATGCCGCCCGTCGAATAAAGAGCCGTGCATCGCATCGCATCGCTCGGTGTCGGCGCGGCGCTCAGTGTACCGTGTCGATCTTGTGAAAATCGAGCCGGCGGCCTTCCGGCGAAGAGTCGATGGCCAGCACTTCGCGTCGTTTCTTAAGCGTGATAAACAGCAGGCAGGCGAAATAAATTCCCACGACGATCGCGCCGATCCACTGAATTTGCAGCCACTGGCTCTGGAAAAGCAGAGTCAGTATAAACAGTACCGCCACATTGCCGGCGATGTACGCCGGCTTGCCCAGGCGCTCGGTCGTGAGCCCCAGATTGTCGGTGTACAGTCGAATCAGACTGTCCAGCGAATTGATTACGAAGGTGACGCCCACGGCGACCATCGCCAGATTGATGACTCCGGCGGTCGGGATCGCGTTCAGATGATAATAGTAAAGCACCGTAAACCAGACGGCCAGCGGAACCGAGGGGCAGATCAACAGCGCCAGCAGCAGATGTTGCGTTTTTAATCCGCCCACGAAACGCGATGTGAATTGCCCGATCATGATCGACCAGGCGAACCACCAGAATAGATAGAACGCGTGATAATCGGTGATCGGCAAAACAAAACGATGCAGATTGGCGAAATAGCCGCCCAGATTGCTTGCGGTCACGGCGAACTGCGTCGGGCTCATGCCCGAGTGGATCCACAGACCCAGGATTAAAACGAAAAACGAAATCGTCGATCCGATGCTGAGCACCCGCACGTACTTGATATCCGTGCTGGAATAAGCGGCGGCCAGAATCACCGCGAAGACGATCACATAAAATGTAAAGACCACGGTTTCGCCGTCGCCGATTTCCGGAATATAACCCGGCAGATACACCAGAAACAGGCTGGCCGTAAAGGCGCAGGTGCCGACGATCACGATGTTGTTTACGATTTTGACCAGCGGCTTTTCGAAAAAGCGCACCCGGGGTTCAATAATACAAAAATAGAAGGCGGTTAAAAAATAAAAGGCCCAGATCAAGAAACCCCAGAAACCGAATTCGATGGCCAGCGGATTGGTGAAGGCGTAGGCGGGATCTTCGGCGTAGCCGCCGAATTCCGTCAGCGGAAACATGATCAGGCCCACGTCCAGGCCGGAGGTGAAGAGGATCGCGATAAAGGTGAACAGATGCACGGGCGCGACGCCCACGCAGCGCAAATTCCACCACTTGACCGTGCAAAACGCGACCAGCGCGAATGCCAGCAGGACCCCGAAGCTCAGGATATACTGCATTATTTGTTGCGCACGAACTCCCGGGCTTCCGCCAGAGTCGTTTTTGAATGGGCCAGGGCCACGTTCAGGCTTTCGGTCAGGTCCACGGCCTTTTCCGACATTTTGTATTTGCCTTCGTTGCCGGGCACATTCGCGTTTTCGTCCGCGATGGCGAGGGTGTTGCAAACCCGCCGGACGTCCATGAGCTTCGCCTGAATGCTTTCGATGTAGGCGTTGTATTCTTCGTTGTTCAGCAGCTCGTCGCTGCGCAGTTCGAAGATTTCTTCGGCGTTGTCGCTGACCGCGTCGGCCAGGTCGCGGTCCGAATCGCACAGTTCGCAGGCTTCGAGCTGCACGACCAGATTATAGTAGCCTTTGCGGGCGTTCTCAAGCGTGATATTGTCGCCGTCGACTCGCGGCGGAATCTTGATCGCTTTCGTACAACAGTTCTGAATCAAGAGGCTTGCGCATAATAAAAGCGCGCCTTGAATAAAAAATCTTTTCGTTTGCATCATTCGTTCTAAATTTCCGTGGAATGCCGGGGTGATCTTTATCATAGCTTGCGTTCGGCGCTGAGGGTCCACTCAAAAACGATTGGAATCCGGCAGGATTTCGTCCTGAAAGCTACAGCGCTGCTCTATCACGCGCTTTTTTCCGCCGGGCAAATACTCCACGCACTGCGGGTATTCCTTCGATGGGTAGCCGTTGTAATGCACGCCCAGATGAATCTTTTTGCTTTCGCCGCCGCTCACCGCGACTTCGCGATATTCCCTGCGTTTGATCAGGTGGCCGGATTCGCGTTCAAAAATATATTCCACCGTGCGATTCGGTCTCAGATTCTCGAGTTTGACATAAGCCAGCGTAACTTTCCATTCGCGATTCTGCATGACCCAGTCCCAACCGCGGGCGATCGTAACCGCGGGAGCCGATGGGACCCGCGTCCGTAAACTACGCAGTTTTTGCCTGTAAAAAGTCGCATGCACGCCTGTTAATTCGCCTTGCGCGTCGTACTGCCCGAATTCGACCAGTTCGTCGCGCTGATTCCAGAAGCAAAAGGTGCCTTTCGTATCGCGGGGAGTAAAATCCCCCTGGTACGATTGAACGGCGTTGTAGTGCAGTCCGCGCGCCGCGCGGCGAATATCGCAGTTGTCGGCGATGGTCTGTTGGAGCCGCGCCAGGTCTTCGGGATGGATTGGGGCGTAAAAATTTGCAAACGCCTCGGCGAATTCGCGGTTCACATCGATTCCGCGCGGGACGAAGCGACCGCGCGGCCCGTCTTTCGCCGGGAGACACTGGCCGCCGGCGAAGAGTATCGCCGCGATTAGAAAAAATCGCCCTGTCAGCCGCCGGGCCCGGGGAAGCTGCCGGGGTCGGCCGGGGAAGCGCGGGCGAAAGCAGCTTATTATGAAGAAACTCAGATTGGAAAGCGAAGGAGATGGTTGCGTCATGGAGTATTTCGAGCCGGATCCCGGTCGGCCGGGCGCGTGGCCTGTGCGATCAGGAGATTTTCTTCTGCGGTGGGCCGAAGGTTCAAGAAATAAAATTTTTGGTTGCAATGCTATTGGTGGGGTACAGGTTGATAAAAAATTTCCCTACGACGGAGAAAAAAATGAATAAATTTTTAGCTCTTGCAGTAGCTTTTGCTATCGCTGTTGCTATCGCTTGCTCTGGTGGCGGATACTCTGCACCCAGTGGCTCGATCATCCAGAACACCGTTCTGCACACCACCGCTCAGGATGGTCTGCAAGGTGGTCCGACCGATCTGGGCTCCAAGACTGGCGAAGCTTGCGCAAGCGGTATCGTTGGCATCATCTCTTCCGGTGACGCTGGCGTAAAAGCTGCAGCTGCTGCTGGTGGTATCACCACCGTTAAAGGTATCGATTACCGGAACGACAACCTGCTGGGTTCCGTTCTGTCTAACACCTGTACCATCGTACACGGTGACTGATCACCCTTTAATTCCACCAGCCCTTCACGGGGCTGGTGGTTTTACTTTTTCCTCCTCTTTCCCCTTCGTTTCGCTCTCCTTTCTCTCTTTTGTTTCTCCCGACTTCCTGTCCGACCCGGTTTCGCGTTTCCTATTCTTGTAAAGAACTTCGCTTTCCGGTGAAATCTCACTCCTGTTGCGCAACCGAGATATCGTCTGGCGTTATTCATTCAGGGATGTATTGATCTCCCGGGAGTTGTTCGCACCGACTGCACTCGAACGGCGACCGCGGCTGCCTGATTGAATTTTTGGTTTTCGGACCCACCCCGGACAGTTTTCTGGCCTCATGATTTTTCGCTTTCTATCACGCGCATTCCCGGGTACGGGTAGGCGATGTTTCGCGGGTGTTCGGCCCCCGACGCTTTTGATCGCGGCCTCGCTGGCCCTGGTCGCACCGTCCGCAGTCCTCATGGCGCAACCCGGGCCGGAGGCTGTCGCCGACACCCCCCGGACACTCGAGGACGTACAGGAAAATTTTGCGCGCTTCGCGGAAGAAATCACCCCGGCTGCCGCGGAAGCCGTCGCCGTCGAACTGGCCACGGTCGGCCCGGGACCCACGCCCACGACTGCTTTCGGGCATTCGGCGCTGCGCATCATATCGGGCGAAGAATTCGGTCCAGGCGACTACTACGTCGATTTCGGACAGTACGACGAATCCCTGGGATTCCTCTGGCGCTTTCTGCGCGGTCGGGCCCGCTTTTACGTAACGGTCGGCGAGACGGGCGGGGCGCTCAATTCCTGGGACGCCGCGGCCCGGGGGATGCTCGTCACGGAACTGAAGTTAAACGCGGAACAGAAGGTCCGCCTCGTGCAGGCCGTGAACGAACAGCTCGCGAATCAGAGCGAAGGCTACGAATACGATAATTTCTATAACAACTGCGTGACCTATATTCGGGAAGTGATCGACGGGGCGGCGGGCGTGAAGCTTTCCCTCGACGCGCTCGACGATAGCCGGGTTCCGCCCGAGAATTTCGAAGGCGTTCAGAACACCTGGCGCGGCCGAACCTACGTCTGGTCGAACGAAAATATCTGGCTCTATATGAACGAAAATCTGCTCTTCGATCCGGATACGGATCGCCTGCGGGAAGGACACGAGCTGATTTTCATGCCCGACGATCTTTTGCTCGCGGTGCAGCAGGCGGGCCTGACCGGTGATAGCCGGGTGCTGGTCCCGCATCGCCACAGCCACAATCCCGCGGTCTTTTATCGTTACGCCCGGATCTTCGAATCGGACGTTTTGCAGAAATTCTTCCCGCCGCAGCTGAATCAGTTTTCGTCGAACAGCTATAATTCGAAGCTCTTCTTTTCGGCGCTGATGTTTTTTATCCTGCTGGCCATGCTGCCGCACTCGCGCTTGCGTGAGTATCGCATCTGGGGCGAGCGGGCTTTCGCTCTGGTGTTCGGTATCGCCGGCATCTACGCCACGATCATTCGCCTGCTGACGCTCTTTCACTTCATGGACGGCACGCTGATTCCGCTGATCTTTTTTCCGCTGGACGTCTTACTCTTTCGCAAGGCCGAAAACGCGAAGGATCCCGTGCAGTGGCGTCGCTGGCAGTACTACTACGGCCTGTTTCGCATCGCTCTTTTGATTCTGGCCCTGGTGCTGGCCGCTTTCGTCTGGCCCCAGAGCGTCCTGGATCTGGCCTTCTTCGCGCTGATATTCTTCGCGATCTACACCTACAACCATCGGCCCGCCGCTGAATCGGCCGGGACCGCGCCGGAGGCGGCCGCATGATGCGCTCTCATATCGAAAACTCTGAAATCGAAGGGGCGAGGGCGACGTTTTTCGCGTTCGATCGTTCTCGCGCGGCTGCGAGCGGGGGCGGGCTGTCGTCGTTTCGTCGCGGCGCTCGCGGCGTCGTGATCATCGCGCTACTCGCCGCGACGGCCGCCTGCGCGCGGGTGGATCGCAAGCTCGACGATCCCAGCCAGAAAATCAAAAAAGTGGAGTGTACCACGACTTCGCACTACGTGGACAATCTGTGCGAAGACGAGGTCGCCTATCTCAAGTGGGCCGAAGAGCTAAAAGAATATCCGCGACTCGCCGATTTGAATCGCGACGTGCTGTATGGCATTACGCAGTCGACGAAGGACGTCGACAAAGCAGCCGCCGTGTTTTACAGCCGCGTGATTCGGGAGCCGCAAAACAAACGTTTTTACGAATACCTGATCCGCAAAGAGGAGCAACTGGTCGCGTCCACGCCCGACTACTCCCGGCTGAACGTGCTTCTGGCGCTCGTACCCGGCGCTTTTTACGAAGACAATACCGGCATCGGCGCGGACGGAGCGAAGCTGCGCGAGCTGGTCGTGAAGATGGGCCTCAAAGAAGATATGATTCGGGTCGAGCAGACCGGCTCAGTGTATCGCAACGCCGAGATCATCTGCGATTATCTGGAAAAGCGCGACGACGTGAACGCGATCATCCTCGCGTCCGTGAGCAAAGGTTCCAGCGATATCAAGATGGCAATCAAGCAGTGCGGAGACCAGGAGTACTTCAAGAAAGTGGTCGGCTGGTACAATATCGGCGGCATCAACAAAGGCAGCGTACTCGTCAATGCGTTGAACGACGACTGGGCCAACAAATGGGAAGCGCGCACCTATTTCTGTCTGCAGGGATACGACTGGGAAGGCGTGCAGACCATGCGCGCGGATCAGGGCTCGCCGCTGGACTTCGAATTGGAGCTTCCGGATCAGATTTTATTGATCAACGTCGTGGGTGTGCCGACCTGGCGCTTCGTGACGAATCGCGCCCGGCCGTACTACGAATACCTGGTGCGTTACGGACCCAACGACGGGGTTTCGCTGCTTTCGGATACCTATATGCCGGGCGGCATCACCTGGGCCAGCTGGCGCAACGATCACTATTTTCGCTGGCCGATCTCGGAGCAGAAGATGCAGGCTTTCGTCGTTTATATTATCGAAAACCGTCGGGCGCAGTTGCGCAAACTCGCCGCCGCTCGCTCTCGCTGAGGGGCCGGTTCCTCAAAGCCGTTGCGACGATTCTTCAGGCGTCGCTACACATCGCTTCGATGAAATCCACGGCGTTCCGGACGCCGTCTTCGCCGCGAATCGCCTGGCCGACTGCGGCCGCGCGCTCGCGCATTCCGGCATTCGTCGTCATCTCGCGTAACGCGGCGGCCAGCCTGCGCGCGTTTAGCTTCGCCGCGGGAATCGGCTGCGGCCCGCAGCCCAGTCGCGCTACTTGCCGACCCCAGTACGGTTGATCTCCGAAGAAGGGACACACCAGCGTGGGTTTGCCGGACCTGAGGGCCGTGTGGGTCGTGCCGCAGCCGCCGTGATGCACGGTAGCGGCGACGCGCTCGAACAGCCAATCGTGGGGCGCGGCTCGAATGAGCAGCACGTGTTCTGGAAGCCCTCCAGAATCCAGATCGATATCCAGATCGATGCCGCCCCAACCCACAGCGAGAATCGCCCGCAGGCCTGTGATTTCCAGCGCGCGCAGAATTTCGCGGGTTCGACGGGCGGGATGCGCACCCGTAATGCTGCCAAAGCCGATATATACCGGCGGCGGACCCTGCTCGAGAAAGCTCGCGAGCTCCGGTGGAGGACTGTAGTCGGAAGCGCTCTTCGCGAAGCAATAACCACCAATCGCGGCTGTCGCGGGCCAATCCGCGGGCGCAGGCAATACCGTGGGACTTACGGCATACAGCACCGGGACAGGGCGCCCGTCGGCGCGGACCAGGCTGCGTCCGTTCCAGGCCGGCATCGCGTTTTTGCGCCGCCAGGCGGCGACCATTGCGCCGGTTCCCAATTTCGTAAACCACTCCAGCAGGCGAAAGGTCCAGCGATTGTAGGCCCGCCCCAGCGGGAGGGCCGGGAAGAGCATGGCCGGCCACTCGCCGGTCGGCACGAACATCGGCTGCAGGCTGATCAGGATCGCGGGTATGCCTGTTTTTTCAGCGAAATGCAAGCCGGCCGCTTTGGGATGATAAAGCAGCAGTTCCGGATCGGCTGCGCGAATGGATTCCCAGAAATCGTCCATCTGGCGGGCCTGCATCGCCTTCGTCTTCGGCAGCAGTCGGAGGGCGATCGGGATCAGTCGCCAGATCGTCGTCGAGTTTTCGGTGATGGCTTTGCCTTCCGGAGAGTCCAATAACTCGAGCACATCGTCGTTCATATGCGCGTAGTCGATTCCGGCGTCGCCGATCGTTTCGCGGTAGCGTTCGTGGGTGCACAGGCTTACGGCGTGCCCCGCGGATTTCAAACCGACGGCGAGCGCGAGAAAAGGCTGGAGGTCGCCGCGCGTGCCGACTGTCGCAATTAAGATTCTCATCGTCGGACAAATCTGCGGAAACGCCCGGATTCGTCTACAATGTCCCGTACGCGGGCGTTTCTGCGATCGCCTGTTTTTTCAGCACCATTCTAACAGTTGGAAGGTTCTTCATTCTTTTAGGACCCGGACAAGATATGCTTGTCGCGTTGCGCGTTTCCCGTCCTCGCTGGGCTCAGCACGCGCTCTGCGTTTTCTGGAGTTCTTTCTATGTTTCGGTTTATTCAAAAAGTACGACAAAATCGAACGGGGTGGTCCGCGTCTCGCCTGCGGCCGCCTGGCATGCGCCTACGTCGTTTGATTCCGCACGCGGCCGCCGTGCTGCTCGCCGTCTCAGTCGCTTCGACTATGCTGTGGGCGGCGAATACGACGGTCGCTGGAATCGTCGCCGGTCAGCTCAGCGTGGATTCGATCGGCGGCGCGAACTACGATCTCCCCCTGGAAGTCGCTCCGGGCGTAAACGATCTCACTCCGACGCTTTCGCTTTCGTACAACAGCCGAATTCGCACCAACGGCATTCTGGGAGTGGGTTGGACCCTGAACGGGCTTTCGACGATCTATCGCTGCAGCAAGAGCCAGCAGCTCGACGGGACGGTCGCGCCGCTGGAGAATAACAATGCGGACCGACTCTGCGTGGACGGGGCGCGGCTGATCGCCAGCACCGGCGCGAGCGACTCCCAGTACTGGAGCACTGGCGCGCGTTATCATACCTACGAAGAGTCCTGGGTACGCTATACTCCTGTAAGCGGGAGCTTCACTCACGGTCCGGGCAGTTTTACCGCGAAGACCCGGGACGGCAATACTCTGACCTACGGCGAGGCCGCCACCGGCGGAACCTATGGAGCCGGTCGCTGGCACCTGACTCAGATCAAAGATCGCAATAACAATCAGATCAACATCTCTTATCTCAACACCGGCGGCACGGAACGCCCGAACGAGATCACCTACAACGGGCACAAAATCAAGTTCATTTATGCGGCGGCGAACGTTTATAACAAAGAAATCTTCTATACCACGACCGGCCCCAACGGCTCCGGAGATCTGAAGTCCTCCGAATACCGCCTGAATCGCGTCGAAATGTATGCGAACGGTTCGTTGTTTAAGACCTACAAATTCACGTACAAAAGCAGCGATAGTTCGAAACGCTACCTGATCACGAAAATCGAAGAATGTTCGGCGGTCGACGGCGGCGAGTGCCTGGAACCCATTAATATATCCTGGAACGAATTTAATTTTCACGGCAGCACCGGCGGCAATTTCCGACGCTATCAGCCCGGCGTCGAAACTTCGGGCGACACTTATCAATTCGATTTAATCGGTCTGACGAATCTACCGTACGGCCAGTTCAACGGCGCGCGCCTGTATCCCGGCGACTTTGACGGCGACGGCCTCTCCGACTTCATCGCTCTGCGGCAGCACAACGGCAGCACCGGCGGCACCGAGAGCTTTTGTGTATATTATGCGAATTCGTCCACGAAATCCGACGGTACCTTTAGCCGGGCCTGTCCAACCGGCACCTACAAAGACAGTACGAATACGAATCGATCGTATCAGGATACTATTCGCGGGCGTACGGATAACGGCGAAGGCGTGAATCTGGCCCTGGGCGATTTTAACGGCGACGGTCGAATGGACTTTCTGCGCCAGGAGTACGGCGGTTGGGCGAACGATTCCACGAATACCTTCAATGTCTTTTTATCGAACGGTCAGCAGGACGGTACATTCACCGTTACGAATCCGACGAACGACAGCATCCAGTCAAAACTCAAAGGCACTCACAGCGGCTCTTTGAACGGGGTCTATTTGATCGTCGGAGATTATAACGGCGACGGGAATGCGGACTTCATGGCCCAGCAACACGGAAGCTGGGGCTCCGGCGGCAGCAACGGAGCGAATCTGGTGGTCTATATTTCGAACGGCAGCGGCGGCTTTACGACCGCGACCCCGTCGGGCCAGGGGGAAATCATGACCGGCGGCATCCCCGGCGATCAGAGCACATCCGGCACCCGGCTCATCCCCGGCGATTATAACGGGGACGGTCGCACGGATTTCATTCGTCAGGAATTCGGCAGCTGGGCGGCCGACCACGATTCGTCGTTCCGGGTGTACTTCTCCAACGGCAACGGTCAGTTCACGGCGGTCAACCCGGCGACGAATTCGGATTATCAGAAGTACCTCAAGGGCGCACATGGTTCGTCAAACCAGGGTGTAAATATCTTCCCGGGGGATTTTAACGGCGACGGGAGGACCGATTTTATCTCGCAGCGCTACGGCGACTGGGCCGACAACACCAGCGACGGCAAATGGAAGACCTTCCAGGTCTGGCTTTCGAAAGGCAACGGCTACTTCGAAGAAAAGACTCCGTTTAATTCGCAGTCCAGTCAGTTGCCCTTCATCGGCACTTCTTCCGCCGAAGGTTATCTGACCTGTTATGGCTCCTGCCAGTTTCAAACTCCGGTAACTCTGACCGAGGACGGCGCCTTTCTGCGCATCGCCGACCTGAACGGAGACGGCAAAGACGACGTCATACGCCAGGACGATGATACGGGCTTTAAGCTGTACTACGCGCGAGGAGACGGACTCTTCGATAACGCGCTCACCCCTTCGGGAACGGATTACCAGAGCGATCTCGAACCCGGCAAAGTCTTTTTGACATTGGGCGATTATGACGGCGATGGCAGGGTCGATTTTCTGAAACAGGAATACGGTTCCGAGGTCTTCGACTTTGGAGCGCTTTCTTATACCTACGATAATAATTTCGCCGTGTATTTGAGCCCGGCGAATTACCATGAGTATCCGCAGCCTTACGAGACGGTAAAGCATATCACCGAGGGTAAACTCCGTCAGGAAATCACATACGGATTGATGGCAGATCCACTGGTAGATCCGAGCGGCGGCACGCTAAGCGCGACCGGCGGCTCTTCGAATTTTTCGCAGCCTTTGAATTCGCCCACCTGGCTTGTGACGCAGATTCGGGAAGTCCCCCTGAGCACGGGCGCCCCGGCGAGTCGTCGGGCGGAATATTCGTACGGCACACCGGTCGGCGGTAACGAGGGCGGCTTTTTGGGTTTTCGCGAAATCAGTATACACGAAGTCGAAAAACAGATTCTGACGCGGAACACGTACGAATTTCACGCTCTCGACACTTTTCGGGCCGGGCGGCCGGATCACACCTTCGTATACAATTCGAAAGGCACGACCGACACCGGCGACGACGTGCTGATGCGCTATGCACCGTTGCGGGGCTGGTCCTTACAGAAGGGGCATTTAACCGGCAGCGGGAATTCGACCTATCTGATGCGACAATTCGCGCAGTGGAATTTCGACTATGAACATGCGAATGGATCGCTGTGGATGCACGAAGCCAATATTACATCCGACTCAAAGCTGAATCCGATTCTAATCGCGGAATCGTATTCGGGCTATGCCGGCACGCCCACCGTTTATACCTGCACAAATTACAACGTGAACACGGCGGAGGGCACATGGGTTCTCGATCAGGTGAAGGATCGAACGGTGGCTTCGAGCTGTACCGCGTCCGGCAACACCTGTTCCTGTAGCGGCACCATCTTCAGCAAGGTCGCCTATATCTACGACTCTAACGGAAACGTGACTCAGGAGCGCGATCATTATAACGCTTCGAGCTATTTGACCACGACCTATTCGAATTACGATTCGCGCGGACTGCCCGGGAGGATTACGGAACCGAGCGGTCTGCGATGGGATCACACCTACGACTCGAACGGCTTTCCGAATCTGAGCACGCTCGGTACAGGAGCGCAGGCGCTGACGACCGATTTCGATTACGATCCGAAATGGGGGCTCGAGACATCCCAGACGGATCCGAATAACCGGGTGTTCAGCCGGACTTACGACGCCTTCGGACGGCCGAAAACCATCAGCGCTCCCGATAATTCCGGAAATAGCGCGGTGCGCCAGAGCATGAGCTACGCCTGGTCCGGGAACAATTTCGTCGAGCAAACGAATATTAACGTAAACTGGAACGGAGCAAGAGTCCGGACCGAGAAGGCCTTCACGGACGCCTATGGGAATTTGAGGAAAACGGAGGTGAGTTCGTCGGATTCGGGCGAAGGTACGATCTCCACTTTCTACGAATACAATCTTCGCGATCAAAAAACGCGGGAGAGTCTGCCCAAACTGAGTGGCACCACGCGCTGGGTTACCTATACGTACAGCGGTTCCTATCACCGACTGACGGGCGTCGATCGTCCGACCGGGGCCGACTCGACGATCAGTTACGCTACCGGCGGCGTTTGCGGTTCGCGCGAGCAGCAGGTGACGGAGACCCGCAACGCCAGCGAAGGCAATCGGGTTACGGTTACCTGCTACGATATTCAAGACCGCGAGACGCGGCGTCAGTTCAACGCGAGCGAAGGCAACAAAGCCCAGACCTGGCAATTCGATTCGATCGGTCGCGTGACCCAGGAATCGGATGTGCTCACGACGACCACGACGACCTACGACTCCCTGAGTCGCGTAACAGAGATTTACAATACTCAACGCGGTTATGAAAAATATTTTTACAACAATAATTCGAGCATGGGCGGTATGCTGCACTATGTCGAGTACTACGATACGGACAACAAGAAGACGGGTCGCGAAAAAACACATTTCATCGATTCGTTGAAACGTCCGACTTTAATCGGCCGCGACGTTTACGATCCCGCCAGCGGCGCTTCGCTCAGCCAGCGCCGCGTCAGCATGACCTACGACCAGGCGGGGGACTGCGCGGGTTTCGCAAACGCGAAGGGTCGCCTGTGCCGTTCGTATGTCGAACGCCAGATCGGCGGGGGAGCTTTCACGAAGCTCCTCACCAGGATTTACGGCTACGATACCCGCGGTAACGTGAAGAGCCTGTCCACGAAGCTGGAGCAGCACAACAAAACCTATACGATGCAGTACCAGTATAACCGCATGGAGAACATCGGGAAGGTGACATTTCCGGCGGGCCGCGTCGTGAACTATACTTACGATCATATGGGCCGCATATGGCAGGCCGGTACCTCCGGTCCGCGCGCGACGTATACCAACTATTCCGCGACCGATCGACCCGGCACCGTAACACTCGGGAACGGAGCAGTCGAGAATCGGATTTACGACGCCTACAATCGTCTGGGCGTCGTCAACATAATGAAAAGCGGTTCTTCGATTCTGTGGCACGGCCTGAGCTACACGAATTTCAGCGAGATCAACACGGTTTCCGGTACCACCGGCGGTCAGTCCGTTTATTATAACTTCGACTACAACGACTGGGGTTTTATCAAGCAGGCGCAGAGCACGGGCACCGGCAATTACGGCACGCTGAATTACAGCTACGACTCGCATGCGCGGCTCTCCCAGAAAGACGGCGGTACCTATTCGTATGTCACAGGCGGCCACAAAGTGACTTCGCATACGGCCGGACTGACGAACGTGCATTACAACAAAACCGGCAGCGTGGTTTCGAAGACGAAAAACGGAATCACCTATAATTTCGCCTACGATCACAATCAGCAGCTGCTCGAAGCGAAGCGGGCCGGAGTGACTGTCGCGAAATTTGAATACGACGCGAACGGCGACCGCTGGATGAAAGAGGACGCCGACGGCACGCTGCACTTCTATATCACCTCCGAACTGGAAGCGCAAAAGCAGGGCGGCACCTGGTCGCATACTGAATATACTCACGGCCCGGATGGACCGATCGCGGCCGATACGAAATCCGGGGCCGGCACCGCGCTGCATATGATGGAACAACACACCCGCCATCAAATGCTGGCGAGCCTGATGGACACCGGCACGGTGACCGGCGGCGCGTCCTTCCTGTATCATACCGCGGGCATGCTGATCACGCATCCGTCCGTTCCGGCGGCCGGAACCCTGTTTTTGATGTTATTGACCGGCTTTGGCATCGCGGCCTTCGTCTGGAGCTACTGGCGATCGGCGCGCATCGGTGGCTTGCTCGGAAATTTTCGCGTGCGCTCTGCATACGCTCTGGCCGGAGCGGGAATCTTAAACAATGGGCAGGCCTATCGCCTCGCGAAAACGAGCGGCTCAAGTTTCATGCGTCGCAGGCGGTTCCTGTCGCTGGCGTTGCCTCTCGCGCTGGTGTCGATGCTCAATTTACAGTGTTCCAGTAACGAGCAGGAATTGGACGGTGCGGCCGTGCCCGCTGGCGAAATGCTCGGCCTGCTGGGCTTCGCTTCGACCCTCGGAGAGCCGGTGGCCGGCACGACCCGTTATTTTCACAGCAATCAGGTCGGGAACGTGCGTTTGGTAACCGACGGCAGCGGCAATATAACTTCGAAGCCGGTTTATAAACCCTTCGGCGAATTGCACACCCCCGGGGGAACGGACGACTATCGTTATAAATTCCAGGGCAAGGAACGCGACAACGAAACCGGTCTCTATTATTTCGGAGCGCGGTACTACGATCCGGATATGGGGCGTTTTATTCAGGCCGATACGATGTCCATGGGCGGAAGCTTCCCGCAGGCGGCGACCATGGATCGCTACGCGGCCTTCGGGAATAACCCGGTGAACTACGCGGATCCGACCGGGAATTTCTTCATCTTCTTTTTGCCGGTGATCGTTCAGGTCGCTCTCGCCATCGCCGTCATTAACTTCGCCGTGATCGCGACGACCGCGGCGATTCAGGCGAACGCTTCCGGTTCGAAAATGAACTGGAAGCGGGTCATGAAAGAGTGGGCGATCGGAACCGCGATCAGTCTGGCAGTCGTAGGGGTGGCCGCGGGTCTCGGTCCGGCGGTCTGGGCGGCGTCGCCGCACGCGGCGGTGGCTCTGGGTTTCGGTCTGGAATTCGGGGCCTCCGCCGCGACTCAGGCGGCGTTGTACGGCAGTGTGGATCCCGGCGCTGCGGCGACGGACGCCTTCATCGGTCTCGCGCTGGGTGGAGTTCCATCGGGCGGGGCCGCCCGCGGCGTTTCGAAAAGTGCCAGCGCCCGCGGCACGACGCGCGGACCGAAGAGCGTGGGCGGCTGTACCTGCTTCGCGGCCGGTACCAGCGTGGAGACCGAGGACGGCCCCAAAGCGATCGAAGAAATTCAGGTCGGCGATAAGGTTCTATCGCGCAAAGACGACGCCACCGGCGAAACCGAGTACAAGACCGTCAAAGAACTGATTCGCACGCCCAATAACGAGGTCGGCGAACTGGGGGTCAGCGCGGGGCCGCTGGCGGATGCGAACACCCGGCCGACCAAACAGGAGCCTGACGAAACGCTGAAGGTCACGGCCGATCATCCCTTTTACGTGCCGGGGCGCGGTTGGGTCGAAGCGAAGAACCTGCGCTACGGCGACCAGGTTGTCGATGCGAAAGAGCGCCGGCTGTCGGTGAGTTCGGTCTGGGTGCGCACGGGCACGACGACCACCTATAATTTCGAGGTGGCCGATCATCACACCTACTATGTGGGTGAAGCGCAAATATGGGTGCACAATGTCTGTCCGCTGAAACCCAAGACGCGCGCCGCGGCGAAGGCTGACGTATTTCAAAAGAAACACGGCTTCCCGCAAAAGGATCATCGCACAGGGAAACGCATTCGGCGGGCCGTCGAGCGCCTGGGAGTCGGCCCGACCGGCGACGGCATCCACGCCGCCGGCCAATTCGGTCACGATTCGATTCCAGGAGTTCCCAATCGAAATTTCACCGCGGCCATGAAGAAAGCGAATACCGCAAACGGGCTCAAGAACGGCTGCCATCGTTGCGGGATCAAAACTCCCGGAACCAAATCCGGGCATTTCATCCTGGATCATGTCCCGGCTCTGAGCGCGTTCAAAGGGAAGCTGGGTCAATACGATCCGAAGATCCACAGACTCTTTCCGCACTGCGCGGCCTGTTCTTCGCTTCAGGGAGGCCAGCTGAGTAAAGCAGCCAGCAGTTCGCCTTAGGGCCGGAATGTGGCTCCCGGTCTTCAGCTGGCCCTCGAATCTGAGTCAATTCAATTGAGATTCAATCTCAATTGAATTGACTCAGATTCCGCGTCGGATTTCTCTGTCCCTGCGGGCCACAGTCGGCCCGCGGAGGGGCAAATGGAAAAAATGCAGGTCGAACTGGGGGCAGTGCAGGAGACGCTGCTGATCCCGCTATTCGGGCGGGCCGCGGAGACCCGGAAAGCCCGGGGATTGATACACGATCCGAAGGCCGTTGAAATTGTCGAAAGCCTGAACTATGATTTCGATAAATGGAAGGGACAGGACGCGCTGGCCGGCGCGTCGCTGCGGACCCGGATTTTTGACGCAGAAGTCCAGGCGTTCCTTGACGAGCATCCCGAAGGCACCGTGGTCGAAATTGGCGCGGGGCTGAACACGCGCTACGAGCGGCTGGACAACGGTCGCGCCCGATGGCTGGAACTGGATTTGCCCGATTCGATGGCGCTGCGCCGCCGTTTCTTCGAAGACACCGCGCGTCGCACGATGATATCGGCCAGCTTTGTGGATCGGGAATGGCACGATGCGGTGGCGCAGTCGCCGGGGCCGTACTGTTTCGTATCGGAGGCGGTGATCATCTATCTCGAGGAGGCGCTGGTCCGGGAGGGGATTCGTAATCTGGCCGATCGCTTCGGCGACGGGAGCGCGCGATTGATTATGGATACGATTACCGGTCGCCTCGTCGAAACCCAGGGCCGCCGGGGCATTATGAAAACGATGAGCCCCGACAGTTATTATCGGTGGAAATGCGATGACCCCGCAGCCCTCGAATCCTGGGGGCTGCGATTGGTGTATTCCAAAACCGTCTTCGACACCGGGCCGGAGCTTCGGCGGCGGATGCCGCCCATCTATCGGTTCATGATCGCCGCGCTGCCCTGGCTCTTGCGCCGGCTCACGGCGGGGTATAATCCGCTGAATCGTTTTACGATTGTGCGTCCCTGAGTACCATCGTTGTGGTCGAACCGGCGCTTCAGTCTTCCCAGCAGGTGGCGATCTTCGCGACGATCGCGGCGGCCTCGTCCGCCGAGAATTCGCCCGTGATCTGGAGTTCGCCGTCCAGCAGCGGCTCATTCAGAACCGGCGCCAGGATAATATCGCCTCGCAGAACGACCGCCACTTCGTTGCCGACCAATCGTCTTGTGGCTCGCGCAAAGGCGTCGACGCTCTCCTCGCGCAACTGGAAATCGATTTTATAGTATTGCGTGTCGTCGTTGCTACTGCTGCTCGCCGACAGAATATCGGTGCAGTTCGCAATGGGAGCTGCCACCAGACGCAGTTCGCGCGGCAGCTCGAGAGAGTCAGGGGCGAGTCGGTCCTTACGCCACAGAAAGAGAACCTCTCGATCCCGCTCGCGGGCTGTGGGAGTTCTGTTTTGAATATTCTTTAGCGCCCGTCTCGCTTCGCTACCGGCGTTGGGCGCGCCGTCGCGAAAGAGTAGCGACACTTTGTGCAGCTCCCGTAGATTGCGTTCGTCTCCCATCAGCGCTGCCGTGCTGTTCCCCACCACGGGGCGCAGTTGAATCGAGTCCGGATTCACAATCGGCCCCCTGGCCACGACATTTATGCCGGATCCGCCGCCCGCCAGGTGGCAATGTGGCAGCGCGAAGCAAAGCAGACCGGTCACGAAATAGATGAATCGGGTCATGATATCAACAGGTCTCTCTTCGATGCGTTCGCGCGTCCGGGACAAGGCTCGCTCACGCTTCCGGTTTCTTGAGAATCTCAAACACGCCCTTCCCGCCGAGCACGATGCCCTGGCCGAGCCAGCCCGCATCGGCGTTGTCGAGAATCTTGCCGATCAGACGCTGTAGCCCCAGATCCAGAGTTACGCCGTAGTCGTTCCAGTCGATGTCGAATTGGAAATTCACGTTGTTCAGAGATTTATGCGGATCTTTGATACTCGCCGCGCGGACCTGGCTTTCGTCGGGCGCGGCGTTCGCTCCAGGGGCGGCCGTCGCCGAGATCTGTCCCTGAACGCTGCGGCTGCGCGATCCGCCGGTATGCGTCACCGACAGCGCCAGGCGTCCGGTGAAGGGCAGTTTTTCCAGACTCGCGATTTCAGTCCAGGCCACGTCGCGCAGGCGAATGAAACCCACGCCGCGAGTCTGGCCGATTTCGATTCGGCCGGATGCGAAATCAGCTTCCCCGCGTTCGGTGCGAAAGAGAAAATCGATGGGCGTGCCCACGTCTAGATCCATATTATCCAGATCAATACCGGTCATCTCCAGGCGGTAGACCGGCGTCATCGTTTCATCGCGCACAAACAGGCGACCGTCGCTTATATGCGCTCGTTTGAGTTCGATGCGATGGCGGCCAGGCAGGAATCGATTCTTTTTGTGCGACTCCATGCGATTAATATATTCCAGGTAGGGTTCTTTGAGCTTGAGGTTGACCAGCCGCAGCCGCCCCAGCAGCAAAAAAAACGGATCGATGCGAAAGCTGACCTGCTTCGCCTCGAAGTACACGCGATCGTGAGTCGACTCGCCGTGAAACATCAGCCGTAGCCGGCCGCAGCGAAAATAGAGCAGGGGCACGAAAAAGATTCCGTGAAAGCCCAGACTGGTATGGCGATAGAAGATGCGACGGAGCAGGGCCTGCAGGGCCGCGCCGGTGAAAAGAATTTGCAGCGGGCTGAGCAGGATCAGCGTCGCCGCGATCACAAGCACCCAGTATTGTATATCTTCAATCAAAGGCAAAAACTCCGCCTGATCGCCGTGGAAAGTCTTGCCGGACCACGTTGAAATGCATATTCGTTGTTCGTGACTGGAAAAATCTACCGAAAATATCCGGAGTTCCCGGATCATCCCGGGAAAAGCCGCCTGCCGATCTGGCTCGTCATGTTTACGACCTGGACCATCCTGCGCCTCTTCTTTCGGGTGCGCGTCGTGGGATTGGAGCGCATCGCGAAAACCGGTCCCGTGCTGATTCTGCCCAAGCACCAGCGCCTGATGGATATTCCTCTGGGATTCACATACGTGATCCAGGCGGCGCGCCCCGACGCCTGGTGTTTGATGAAAGAAACCCTGAGCGGCGCGGCGGGCTTTTTGTTGAAATGCGGCGGTATTCCGTTGAATCGTAAGAATCCCGAAAAGAGCAAAGACAGCCTGCTGATGGCGCGCAGCCTGCTGCACGCAGGCGAATTCGTCTGTCTGTTTCCCGAACAGACGTACTGGCCCGGACGGATGGGGCGCGGCAAAGTGCCCGGCTTTCGCTTCGTGTGCGGCAAACCTCAGGCGCCGATTCAGGTCGTCGCTCTTGGAATTGAATATCGCCCGCGTCGCTTTCGCCGCACCGAGGTGTGGTTGCGCCTGGGCGAAGCGGCGGAGTATACCGCCGACTCGGATCCGGATCTATTTTTATACGATCGCATGTGCGAAATCGGCGAACTCTCGGGGGGCATGCCCTATCCCTACGAGCGCCCGACGCGCGACGACCGCGAATCTCCCCGATCATAGCATAGCAGGTGGGTGAGACATTTTCGGGCTTGTGGGCTTCGTTTTTTTGTGATAGGCTTGCCCGCTTCTTCCGGCCGTCGCGTAAGTACTTCGACCCACCACCAGATTCTGAGGACCTCGCCGCAGGGCTCTTGCCCTGCATGCGGGGCGGGTTGCGTGCGGGGTGAGTGCGGCGTTTTTTCGCGATGTTTGCAAATCTGTTAAAAGCGGCGCTTCGCCGGCCGCATGCGACGCTGCGCCTGCCGTTGATCGACGGACTGCGCGCGACCGCCAAATTCGCCCGGGACACGCTGACCGCCGATCGAGAGCGCGTCGCCCATGCGGTGCAGACCACTCTACCCGATGACATCCGGCTGCTTGCTCCCGATCATTCGGCGGAGACGGCAGGCTTGCACGCGGCACCTGCTGCTGATGCCGGGCACCAGGCGCTCCGGGTGTATTTTGCGCAGCTCCGCTCCCCGGCGGGAGTCTTTCTGGATCTATCGCCCGGGAGCTTTGGTATGGATCCCCGGGGAGCCGGGCCTGGCTTTGTCTGGCGACCCGGACCCGCGGTCCTGCGACTGCCCGAGCACCTGCGTGGTGGAATGCAAGCGCTGTATGCAGCGCTCTATGCGGGCGATGAAGTGGATCGCACGGCCTTTTTGATCGGGCTGGAACGCATGGGCCTGCTGGAATCGCTGAGAGCATCGGCGCATTCCGCGGTCGTCGACGTATTTATCGACCATGTGGGCGTGGCGGCGGCGGGCGGTCGGGCCCGGTTTGAACTGGAGCATTTCCTGGCTCGCTATCCGCTCCTGCTTGATCGGCTGGATGCGATCGGTGTTTCGCTGCCTCCCGATTTCGCGGTGGCCGGATTGTACTTTCTCGCGCTCTACGCCGCCCTGGACGGCAGCCGGGCGGATGACGGCTTCGCGGTCCAGACTGCCTATCGCGAGTCGATCAACGAAAAGCAGGAGGAGAAATGGTAGCGAAGCAGGGCTTCGGTTCCTGGACCGTCAGGTCCGGTGCCGCTCGCGCCATAGGGAGGTAGATGGGAAGCAGGAGAAATGGTAGCGAAGCAGGGATTCGGTTCCTGGACCGCCAGGTCCGGTGCCGCTCGCGTCATAGGGAAGTAGATGGGAAGCAGGAGAAATGGTAGCGAAGCAGGGATTCGAACCCCGGACACACGGATTATGATTCCGTTGCTCTAACCAGCTGAGCTACTTCGCCGTATATTCTCTTGAGATAGGAACGGCCGGGACACAACATTCGCAGAAAGGCGTTCTGTAATGGCGATATCCCGGCCGTTGCCGATTAGCGCGGACAGGACTTGAACCTGTGACCTTTGGGTTATGAGCCCAACGAGCTACCAACTGCTCTACCGCGCGGTGTTCATTCCATTAAATTCAGGGCTCGTTGCACGTCAAGCCGAATCGAAAAATCGCCCAGAGGCCGCGCCTGACACGCTATTTTCCCCAAAAAATGAGTAGTATTGTAGTTTCTGAGGCGGATATATGGAGCATTGCGCAGTTTTCATCTGCTTTGGTGAGTGCCGATGTCCTCCTGGTCATTACCCGACGAGATTCAACACTACGAAAAAAAGATTTTCGATCTCAGGCAGTTGCTTGAGATTTCGCGCGCTCTCAACTCCACCCTGGACTACGAATACCTGATCCAGGCCGTTCTGGATATGTGCCTGGCCCAGGTGCAGACGCTGAGCGCGGCGTTGTTTCTGACTCCCGACAGCGAATCTCAGGAAATCGTGCTCGTGCACGGTTACAAAGGCTTCGAACTGAACAATCCCCACGATAGTTATCGTGTTTCGCTTGATAGCCCGCTGGCAAACTGGTTCGAAGCGAATAACAAGTCGCTGAATATGCGCGAAATGGAAGAGTCCGTCGACGCCGACGAGGCGACGAGCATGCTGCGTAAGCTGGGCACCGAATTGATCGTGCCGCTGCGCGCGAAGGGCAAGCTGATCGGCATCATCATTCTGGGCGAAAAGCTTGTCGGCGGCGAATATCCCGACGATGAACGTTCGTTTCTCGTCGATCTGGCTTCTTTGAGCGGAGTGGCCGTCGAAAACGCGCGTTTGTACGAGCGCGCTACGGTCGATATGATGACCGGCCTGAAAAATCACGCCTACTTCCAGAGTCGCTTTCGCGAGGAGCGAGAGCGCGCCGCGAAGCGCAAAACACCCCTGGCGTTGCTTTTGACCGACGTCGATAAATTCAAGGTTTTCAACGATACCCACGGACACCAGGCCGGCGACGAAGTGCTCAAAGCTGTGGCGCGGGTCCTGAACGCGGCGGCCCGCAAATCGGACACCGCCGCCCGTTACGGCGGCGAAGAATTCTGCATGATTATGCCGGGAGCCGATCAGGAGCAGGCTCTGGCCCAGGCCGAAATGATCCGCAAGAATATCGAGGCCATGACCGTCATGCACGAAGGCAAAGAGATGAAGGTCACGCTGTCGGTCGGGGTCAGCCTCTTCGATTCCGCATTAGACCTGAAAACCAACAAAACCATGGTCGAGCGCTCGGATAAGGCCCTGTACGCCTGCAAGCGGGGCGGAAGAAATCAGGTCCAGATCTACAGTTCCGACATGGAATAATCCGATACTCTAAGCAGAGCGTCGCGGACGCGATCGGGCGATTCCGAAGTCGCGCGGTCGAGAGTCGTTTATACAACAAATACGGCGACGCCGCCTTATACGAATGACCTACCCGGACCACGGAGGGTCAGAATGTCTTTAGCAAGAATCGAAACGGATCTGCGCGAAGCGGAATACGCCGGATTGCCTGCGACCGCAACGTCGCCATTCGCCGGACTGGAGTGCCTGGTGGAACTGCGCGCCGACGATGCGGCCACCGGCATTCAGTTTCGGGAATGTTTGATCGATTATACGCGCTGTCCGAATCAAAGCTGCATCAAGAAGCTGCTCTGAATCGCGAGCGGCCTGCGGGGGCACGGACCCATTCCGACCGGCGAATCCAGCCCCGGAAAACGCGCACACGTCGCCCGGGCGAGGTCGCGATAGAAAAGTGGAAATGTGCCGAAGGTCGGACTTGAACCGACAAGGGATTGCTCCCGGCGGATTTTGAATCCGCTGCGTCTACCAATTCCGCCACTTCGGCTTGCCTGCATAAAACAATTGCACCCCGGTTGATGTAAAGGCAAAAACGATTTCATGTTCCTGATCTTTCGAGAGATCCCGGCCGCCTTTCCCGAAAGCTTTTCGCTGTCTGCTGACGAGTATCGCCATCTGCGCGCCCGGCGCATTCGTCCTGGTGCCGCGGTTCACGTCGGCGACGGCCGCGGTCGTCGGCTCGAATATCGCCTGCGCGACAGCGGCGATGATATCGTTCAGGTCGCCGGCGCCGCGCCGGTGGAGGGCGCCGAAGCCTGCGTGAGATTGTTCACCGCCGTTCCCGACGGCCGCCGCTGGGACTGGTTATTGCAGAAGGCGACCGAACTGGGAGCCACCGCGATTCAGCCTGTGCGTTTTGAATATTCAGAAGCCCGCAAACTCAAACGCGAGCGCGAAGAGCGAATCATTCTTGAGGCCGCCGTACAGTCGCGGCGCTTTGTTTTGCCTCAGTTATGCGACGAGCTTTCGTTTTCGCAGGCGCTCGCTTTCCAAAACGCGGCGCAAATCGAATCTGAATCCCGGACGCCCGCACCGCTACGCCTGGCTCTGGATCCTCGCGGCGATCAAAATATTGCGGATTTTTTTCTGTGGTCCGCCGCTTCGGACGGGCCCGTTCATATCTTCGTCGGGCCGGAAGGCGGCTTTTCGGAGCAGGAACTGCAGGAGTTCGCCCGGGCCGGTTGCGCGATCTGTCGACTGGGTGCGACCATCCTGAGAGTGGAGACCGCGGCGCTCGCGGCACTGGCCGGTCTGTATTTACGAGCAGATCGCGAATAATTTGTTATATTGATTTCGTAGAAGCGCCTCCCGCGGGCTTTCAGGAGCAATCTGTCGATGGAATATTTGCACACAATGATTCGCATTCGGGACCTGGACGAATCGTTGGATTTTTATACGAAGAAACTGGGTATGGTCGAGATTCGCCGCCGCGAAAGCGAGCGCGGCCGGTTTACACTGGTCTTTCTGGCGGCCGGCGGCGATGAGGCCGCGGCCCGACAGAACAAAGCTCCGATGCTCGAATTGACCTATAACTGGCCGGATGAAGATAATCAGACCGAAGAATACACCGGCGGCCGGAATTTCGGCCACGTCGCCTACCGGGTCGACAATATCTATGAGCTGTGTCAAACGTTGATGGACGCCGGGGTCACGATCAACCGGCCGCCACGCGATGGTCATATGGCGTTCATCCGTTCGCCCGACGGAATTTCGATCGAGCTCTTACAAAAGGGCGACGATCTACCGCCCGCCGAACCGTGGGCCAGTATGGAAAACTCCGGCAGCTGGTGAAGTTAATAGGCTTCGCTGAGCTGCAGTCTGAGCTGCTCCGGCCATTCTCCCTTCCAATACGCGTGCATGTTTTCGAAGGCGCGTTCCATGGCCGCGGGCGTCTTTTCGCCCGCTATGCGCGCGGAGTTCGTATTGTTCAGTTCGATGTGGTGGGTTCCTAAAAAACCGACGATCCCCGCTTCGGCTTCCGTCGCGCTGATTCTCAGCGCCTGACCGTACCAGCGCACATACACCTGATCGCCGGTTGCGACGCCGGAAGAGCCTCCGGCGATAAACTGACTCGCGCTGCCGACAGTCAGTTCCGCCAATTCGTATCGGCCGGCTGTGATATTGGCGAAGACGAAGGTCCCGAAAAGCGAATGCGTCGCCGGAATTCGCACGGATTCATCGGCGCCGACCGGCCGAATATAGAGGCGCGCGTTGATGCCGGGATAAACGTCACCAGACAGGTTCGGCTTTCCGCGAGCGCTTTGAGTTTCGCCCGGGCCGACGAAATTCAGTTGTGCGATCAAAAGGCTGCTGTCCGCGTATGTTCGATCGATCGAGCGGCACGCCGATCCTGCAAGCGCTGCGAAGAAGATCGTTGCGGCCCCCAACAGCAGACGCGCCGAGGTGAACAATAAGCAGGCGTCGCGCGCCCCGTAATACAATAGCAGATTTCAGAGCTCGCGGCGTTTGCCGGAATGGCAAGCATTTATCCCGGAGCGTTCTGAAAACTCTTACCGCAAAGTCCGGCTCGCGAAATAGTATGCCGCGAGACCCGGGACGCGATCGCCTTCACTTGCGATTTTTGTGAGAGTCTCGCCGTCTGGCTTAATTGCGATCGTCGGGAGGCGCCGTCGGAATGCTCAAAAGGTAAACGATCACTCCCAGACCGATCGCCCCGAGCAAGATTTTTACGGGAAGGAGCGGCACCACGAATAAAATCGAGCCGCCGATGGTCAAAACGATAAGAGCGATCGCGACGATTTTCGCGCGCAGGGGAATGGTGCCGTGCAATCGCCATTCGCGGATATAGCTTCCGAAATAGCGATGGTTCATAAGCCAGTTATAGAAACGCTCCGAGCTATTCGCGAAGCAGATAGCGGCGAGTAATAAGAACGGGGTCGTCGGCAAAAGCGGCAAAAAGACGCCCAGAATGCCGAGCGTTACCGACAGCAGGCCCGCGCCCGCTAAAAGATAACGGACCAGCGGCGAGCGATGTAGTTCCACCTCGTGAGAATAATCGACGGGATGTTTTTTCACTGGGGGGCTCAATGGCGTTTCACTTGCTGCAGCAGGTGTGGTCGGTATTCGCAATGATGGGTCTGGGAGACCAGGATCAGCCACGGATGTCACCGATGCCGCGGATGAAAATATACCAGGATCCTCCCGGCACGTCGCCGCTCCATTTAAAGAATAAACAAAGCGAAGCCTTACGACAAACACATCCGTGCCATCGGTGGAATCCGTGGCGAAAAAAATCTGGGCAGAGATGCGCATTCACTTCGTGAATGCTATTGATGAATCGCTTCTTTGTTTACGTCGAGCGCGGCTTCTTTGACGATTTCCGAAAGCGTCGGATGCGCGTGAAAGCTGCGGCCGATATCTTCGGCGGATGCTCCGAATTCGACTGCGATGGCGGCTTCGGCGATCATTTCCGATGCGTTGGGGCCGACGATGAACGCGCCCAGAATCTTATCGGTGCGTTTATCGGCGATAAACTTCACCATGCCGTCGACTTCGTTCATAGCCTTTGCGCGTCCGTTGGCCTTGAACATATACTTGCCGGTGTTATAGGCCACGCCCTCTTTTTTCAGTTCGTCTTCCGATTTGCCGACCCAGGCGATTTCTGGCCAGGTATATACGATCCAGGGCACGGCGTCGTAATTCACGTGACCGGGTTTGCCCGCGAGAATCTCGGCGATCTTTACGCCTTCTTCTTCGGCGCGGTGAGCGAGCATCGGCCCTTCGATTACGTCGCCGATGGCATAGATACCGGCCACGCCGGTCTCGAGGGAATGCGGATCCGCCTGGACCCGCCCGCGATCGTTGAGCTTCACGCCGACCGCTTCCAGATTCAGGCTTTCCGTATAGGGCTTGCGGCCGACCGCCACGAGCAGTTTGTCCGCTTCGATCGTCGTGCTTTTACCGTCTTTATCTTCGTAAGTAATGCTGGCTTTTTTGCCTTTTTTCTCGGCTTTCGTGACTTTGGTTTCGAAGAGAAACTCAATGCCCTGTTTCGTTAATGTGCGCGTCGCCAGATCGCGCATTTGTTTGTCCATGGTCATCAGAATGCCCGGCAGCATCTCGACGACCGTGACCTTCGCGCCGAGGCGCCGCCACACCGAACCCAGTTCCAGGCCGATCACGCCGCCGCCGATGATCACCATATGATCCGGGACTTTCTCTAAAGCGATCGCTTCGTCGCTGGTGATAATCACTTCGCCGTCGGTCTGAATGTGGGGCAGGCGGATAATCTCCGAACCCGTGGCGATGACGACTTTCTTCGTCTTGACGCTTTCACTCTTGCCCTTCTCGCCTTCGACTTTGAGCTCGATGTCGTCCGGCTTCGCGCTGACGAAGGATCCGTGGCCGTTGTAGACCGTGATCTTATTCTTCTTCATGAGGAAGTTCAGGCCGTCGGTCAGTTCTTTGACCACGTTGACCTTACGCTCCATCATTTTTTTGACGTCGAGCTTCACGTCTTTGATCTGGATGCCGTGTACATCCAGTTCCTCTTTCGCCTCGTGATATTTGTGCGAAGAGTCGAGCAGGGCCTTCGATGGAATGCAGCCCACGTTCACGCAGGTGCCGCCGAGAGTGGTGCGCTTTTCGATGACGCCCACGTTCATGCCCAGCTGGGCCGCGCGAATCGCGCATACATAGCCGCCGGGGCCGCCGCCGATGATTACAAGATCGTGCTGATTGCTCATTGATATTTCCAGGTATTCGAATCGCCCGGGATCGCTTTACGCGTCCGGAGTGGTAGTCGGGTCAGAGGGGAGCTCAAATATCCAGCAGCATGCGCTCCGGATTTTCGATGCATTCTTTGACGCGAACGAGAAAGCTCACGGCCTCTTTGCCGTCGACCACGCGGTGATCATAAGACAGGGCCAGATACATCATCGGGCGAATTACGATTTCGTCATTCACCACGACCGGCTTCTTCACGATATTGTGCATGCCGAGAATGCCGCTCTGGGGCGGATTCAAGATCGGGGTCGACATCATCGATCCGTAGATGCCGCCGTTCGAGATGGTAAAGGTGCCGCCCTGCAATTCGTCGAGCCCCAGCGTGCCTTCTTTGACTTTGCCCGCCAGGCGCATGATTTCCGATTCCACGCCGGCGAAGCTGAGCTGGTCCACGTCGCGTACGACCGGCACGACCAGGCCCTTCGGACCGCCGACCGCCACGCCAATGTCGTAGTAGTGTTTGTATACGATATCCGTACCGCGGATTTCGGAGTTCACGCCGGGATAGGCTTTGAGCGCGTCGACGCAGGCCTTCGCGAAGAAGGACATGAAGCCGAGTCCGACGCCGTGACTTTCTTTGAATTTCTCTTTGTAGCGCGACCGCATCTGCATCAGGTTGTGCATGTCGACTTCGTTGAAGGTCGTCAGGATCGCGGCGGTGTGCTGGGCTTCCACGAGTCGTTCGGCGATGCGCTGACGCAAACGCGACATGGGTACGACCTCTTCGCGCTCGCCGGGCTTCATCGCGCCGCGAGCGGCTGCCGGAGCGGCCCCTGGTTTTTTCGCGCCGCCGCTTTCCAGATGATTGACGATATCGGATTTGGTAACCTGGCCGCGCTTGCCGCTGCCGTCCACGTCCGCCGGGTTCACGCCTTTTTCCGCGGCCAGTCGCTGGGCGCCCGGCGCCAGCGTGGTATTCGGGTTCGCGGCCGGCGCTGCCGATGCGCTCGCAGCAGGAGCGGGGGCCGCCGGCGCGGATTCGGCCGCCGGAGCGGAAGCTGCAGGTGCCGCCGCGCCTCCGGCGCCCTCTTCAATCACCGCCAGGACTTCGTCGATCGTCACGGTCACGCCGGAGTCTTTTTTGATTTCTTTGAGCGTGCCGGCCACGGGGGCGGGCACTTCCATCGTGACCTTGTCGGTTTCGAGCTCGACCAGAATATCGCCGCTGTCGAAGCCCTGCCCGGGCTGCACGTGCCAGTCGGCGACGGTCGCCTCGGTGATGGATTCGCCCATAGGCGGGACTTTAATATCGTGTGTGTTGGCCATAGTCGGAGATTCCTGGATCGATAGAAAATTGCTGAACCCTTAAATAAGCCCCGCAGCTAATCTGTATACCGTTTTGCTCCGAATCGCGTTTCCGGCGGATCGCCGGGCGCATTCGGATACGGGCCGCGAGCTTTCGTCTCTCAGCCGCTGATTGTTAACGCGCGGTCGATAATTTCCTGCTGCTCTTTCTGGTGTACTTTGAAGTAGCCCGTCGCGGGACTGGGCGACGGCGGGCGGCCGAAATAATTCAGTTCGTGCTGTTCGGAAATCTGCGCTTCCAGACGGTTTTCCATGTAGATCCAGGCGCCCTGGTTGCGGGGTTCTTCCTGGCACCAGGTGATTTCCGTGGCCTTTGCGTACTTTTGAAGCAGAGTCGTGATCGCGTCGATCGGGTAGGGGTAGATCTGCTCGACCGTCGCGATGGCGATGTCGGTGATCTTGCGTTTCGTACGCTCGGCCAGCAGCTCGTAATAAATCTTGCCGCTGCACAGTACCAGTCGCCGTACATTTTCCGCCGCGATCTTCGAATCGCGCTCGTCGATCACGTCCAGGAAACGCTCGTCGGTCAGTTCCTGGACCGTGCTGGTAGCCTGCGGATGTCGCAACAGCGACTTCGGGCTCATGATCACCAGCGGTTTGCGAAAATTGCGTTTCATCTGCCGGCGAATCAAATGAAAGTACTGCGCGGGAGTCGTTAAATTACAAACCTGTATATTGTTCTGCGAACAGAGCTGTAGAAAACGTTCCAGACGCGCGCTCGAGTGTTCCGGCCCCTGGCCTTCGTAGCCGTGGGGCAAGAGCATGACCAGTCCGCTCATACGGTTCCATTTGGCTTCGCAGCTTGATATGAATTGATCGATGATTACCTGGGCGTTATTGACGAAGTCGCCGAATTGCGCTTCCCAGATTACCAGCGTATAGGGTTCCGCCAGCGAATATCCGAATTCGAAGCCGAGCGCGCCCATCTCCGAGAGCAGGCTGTTGACGACTTCGAAGCGGATGCTTTCGTCGGCGGTCGCGTTTTTCAGCGGTACGAATTCTTCGGCGGTACTTGCTTCGAAGACGGCCGCGTGGCGATGGCTGAAGGTTCCGCGTTTGCAGTCCTGGCCGGAGAGACGAATCGAGGTGCCTTCGCCGAGCAGCGTGCCGTAAGCCAGGTTTTCGGCCATGCCCCAGTCGAGCTTGCCGTCTTTATCGAAGACCATCGCGTGGCGCTGTTCCAGCAACCGGGCGATTTTTTTATTCGCCTGAAAGCCTTCCGGCAGCGTCGTGAGAATTTTCGCGACCCGTTCAATCGCTTCGCGATTTACGTTGGTGCTCGGCGGAGCGGGATTCACGAAGTCGGCTTTTTCGAAGCCGGTCCAGTTGCCGCTCAGGGCTTCCCGTTCGACCTTCAGCTGCCCTTCTTCTACGCGCTGAAAGGCGTCTTCCAGCCTGCCGCGCGCTGTCTTTTTGATCGCGTCGAGCTTCGCTTTGTCGAAGCCTTCTTCGAGCAACTTTGTTTCGTACAGCTTAAAGGTCGTGGGCAGCGATTTGATTTTTTTGTACATCAACGGCTGCGTGAACGTCGGTTCGTCGGTTTCATTGTGGCCCAGCCGGCGATAACATACGAGATCGAGAAAGACGTCGGTCTGAAAGATCTGCCGCCATTCGAGGCATAGCTGGATGGCCCGGTAGCAGGCTTCGGGATCGTCGCCGTTGACGTGAAAGATTGGCGCCTGCAGAATTTTCGCGAGGTCGGTGCAGTAGCTGGTCGAACGCGCGTCTTCCGCGCTGGTCGTAAAGCCGATCTGGTTATTTACAATAATATGCAGCGCGCCGCCGACGGCGTAGCCCGGCAGCCCGGCCATGTTCAGACATTCGTAGTTCAGGCCCTGACCGGCGAAGGCCGCGTCGCCGTGAATGATCAGCGGGAGCATATCCGTGCGTTCTTCTTGCGGAGAGCGATCCTGGCGGGCGCGGACTGAACCCAGCACCACGGGATTGATCACTTCTAAGTGGCTCGGATTGAACGCCAGACTCAAATGCACATTGTTGCCCGTGCTGGTCTTCACGTCGCTGGAATAACCCATGTGGTACTTCACGTCGCCCGCGCGATCGTCGTCGGGAACGTTTTCGTTGAACTCGGCGAAGATCAGGGCCGGGTCCTTCTGCATAATATTCGCGAGCACGTTCAAGCGCCCGCGATGCGCCATGCCCAGCACGATCTGCTGAATACCGAATTTGTCCGCGTTTTCGACGACCGAGGCCAGCGCGGGGATGAGGCTTTCGCCGCCTTCGAGCGAAAAACGTTTTTTGCCGGGGAAGCGGGTGGCCAGGAACTTCTCCCAGTCTTCCGCGCGAAAGAGCCGGTCGAAGATGGTTTCTTTTTCCGCGATGGACAATTCGGAAATATGTTTGGTCGCTTCGAGCCGTTCCATCAGCCAGCGCCGGCGATTCTCGTCGCGAATATAAAAATACTCGGTGCCGATGCTCGAGCAGTACGCTTTCTCCATGCGGTTGATCAAATCCCGCAGCTTGCCGGTCGTTTCGTTTCCGGCGATATAGGCTTTCACCTCGCGGTCCAGGTCCGCCGCGGTCAAATAATGGTCTTCGAGTTTCAGACCGCGCCGGTTGGGTTCGCCGCGCTGCAGCGGGTCGGTGTTGGCGGCGTAGTGACCGTGGCGACGATAGGCCTGCAGCAAAAGCAGGGTCTTCATATGCAGATCGGCGACGTCCTGCACCTGTCCCTGATCCAGGAACGAAAGGTTTTTCGACTCATAGTCCGACCCGGTCAGGTGACCGTTGCCGGAGGCGGCGGAAGGGTGACCGCTGCCGTTCATATTCGGTCCGCCCGCCGCGCCCGGCCGGGCCGCCGGCATGAACTCACCGGTATCGTACTCTTCGAAAAACGCCCGCCAGTGCTGGTCGACCGAGGAGGGGTCGCGCTGAAATTCCTCGAATTTATCCTCCAGCAGGGCCGCATTGGCCGGGCTGAGAGCTGATTCGGTGTTTCCGTTCTGCATTGGGACTATCCCGGGTGGGTCTGGTTCTGGCTGACCCTATAATAGACAAAAAGCCGTTGCCGGCCTCTTGCTGATATAGCAACAGAGGCGGCAATCGGCTTTCGAATTCCGCATATGACGTGGGTCTACTCAGCGACGAGTATAGGGCAGCAGGCTGATCTGACGCGCGCGTTTGATTTCGCGGGCGATCTGGCGCTGGACGCGCGCCGTGGCGCCGGTCATCCGGCGGGGCAGAATTTTACCCGTTTTGGAGATGAAGCGCTCCAGAACTTCGGGGTGCTTGTAATCGATTTTCAGATTCCGGGTATCCAGAACCTTTTTGCGATAGCGGGGGCGCTGGTTCTTTTTGCGATCGTAGCCACCGCCCGATCCTTCGCGGTTGTCGGAACCGCTGCGTTCCGTGCGTGCTTCAGTCTTTTGTTCTTCGCTCATAGGTATATAAATGGACAGATCTGCCTGCCAGGCGGGGGCGTAAAGCTCATTTTTTACTCAAATGCTCGGCGAAAAAGCGCAGCGATTTCTTGAACTGCTCGCGGCCGTCCGGATCCGTATTCTCGTCGGGATAGATTTCCATCGATTTGTCGGTCTTCAGGTGATTGAAGAACCCGAAGGCCGCGCGGGGCGGGTTGACCTCGTCTTCCAGACCGATCGCCGCGAGCACCGGCTGGCTCAGCTGCTCGGACCAGTTGAGGGGTTCGAGATAGGCCAGATTCTTTTTGAGCCGGCCTTTTTTACGCGGGCTGACGTTCCCGAGCAGCGATCCCATCTCACGGGCGAGATCGCTCACCGAATCCTCCAGCCAGGCCCCGAACCAGAGAAAGCCGGGTCGGTCCAGAACCAGGGCTGCCACATTCTCCTTCATCATGGCGGCGGCGAAGACCGCCTGGGCCGCTCCGAAACCCCGCCCGATCAGGCCGATGCGTCCCGTGTCGATGCCCTTTTGCAGGCGCAGAAAATCCACGCACCGAACGGCGTCCAGATAGCAGGCCAGCACATAGCTGTCTTCCAGCGGGTCCAGGCCGTGCTGGCGAAAATGCGAGGGCAGCGCGGTTAGAGCTTCGCCGCGTCCGGCGCCTGGGTTGCGGGCCGGACCGGAGCCGGCGGCCCGGCCTGCGCCGTCTGGCTGGCCGGTCGCCCCGGAATCCGGGGCCACGGTCGGCCCATGGCCCCGCAGATAGACCGAAAGGTGAGCCAGGCCTTCCTGGCGCGAGCTGCGGTCCAGGTCCGGGTCCCGCTCGTGATAGTCGTGAAAGGAAATAATCGCTGGAACTTTGCCCCGGGTCCGTGGTATAGAAAGGATGCCGTCAATGCGGGTGCCGTCATGAGCCGCGAAATTGACCTCGCTCCGGGATTCCCTGCCCAGAGATTTGGAAAGCTGGAGTCGGGTGCGGGCGTCGACCGGAGCCTTCTTGAGCTGGAGCAGCGCTTTGCTCCAGTAGCGATCCAGGTCGGCAGGCGCGCTGATCGGCGGAAAGGTCTGAAAACACTCGTCAAAAGAGACTTTCATCGGGGCCGACAGTCTGAAAATCGCGGGCGGGCGGTAAAGCATTGTTTTACCCGGGGCCGATATTAACCTACAGGCCTCGATCCGCCCGGCGGCGGAGTCCGGGCAGAGTCCGTATATTCAGGCGCCCGGGCGTCAGCAGACGAATGAGCATGCAACTCAAAGAAAACGGGGTCCGTAAGACCTATCGCATCGACGAGGTGATCTACCGGGCGGACTATCTGGTGACCGAACCCTGCGTGTACATGATCCTGAGCGGGGAGGTCGACCTGGTACACAAATACAATGCCCTGCAAAAAGAGACCTTTGGCTACACTCAGGGCGACATCATCGGAGTCCTCGAAGTCTATACCGGCTCAGAGCGATTGACCGAAGCCGTCGCCCGCACCGAAGTCCAGGCGATTTGTTTCACCCGCGAGCAGTTCGAAAAGAATATGATCGGCAATCTGAAATTCGCGCTGATCGCCATTCGAAATCTCAGCAAGATGCTGCGCCAGGTCAACGGCCGGATCAAAAAGCTGGAGTGATCCGCGTCGCCCGCAAATCGAAGCGAACATCGCCATGACACCGAAACCGACACCGGAACAGGACATCGACCTGCTCAAGCTGGGCACCGAAGGCGAAAGGGCCATCACCGCCGAGCTGTACCAGAAGCACGGAAAGAGCTATCAGGCGAAGCAGATCGTCATTCGCGAAGGCGATTTCGGCCGTGAAGTGTATCTCGTGATTTCGGGACGGGTCGTCGTGACCGAGAAGGTCGAGCGTGGTTCGTACAAAGTTCTGAATTCGCTGGGGCCCGGCGAAATCTTCGGCGAGATGGCGTTGATCGAAGGCGCGCCGCGCTCCGCCACTCTCATCGCCGCCGCGCCGACGCGCCTTCTGGCATTACAGGAAAAGGATTTCGCCACTATCTTTCAGAGTCACCCCCGCTGGGCCTTTAAGATTCTCGGGGCTCTGGGCCGTCGAATTCAAACCGCGTTCCGCGTCGTCGAGCAGCACTATGGTCACCGGTGAACTCGCCCCCGCCCGGAGCGCGGCCCATCCCGCATCCGGATTTCTACAAACCGGCGAGCTGAATCTTGCGGTGCGGGAGAAGCTGCCTGCGCCTGGCTGGTTGACCCGTTTGCTTTTGCGTAATACGCCCATTCCGGTTTTGATTCACAGCCTGCTGGACGAATTGCAGGCGCAGCGCTCGCTGCAGTTCGTCGAAGATCGTTATATGCCCGAACCCTTTTTGCGTTATCTGCACGGGCGCGGTTTGCCTCTGGGCGCTTCGGATTCTTTTTTTCTGCACGATCGCCAGCCTTTACGCGGCGGCCTGGTGCTGGCGGGGCGGGCCCCGGGCGAGGCGCCGGCCGAGCTGCGCGATTTTGCGGCAGGGCTGCGCACGCGCCTGGTCCACTGGCTGCGCATGGCGGACCGCGGGCCGGACGCGGCGCGATTGCTGACTGTCGAAGACGCCCGCGATTTTTTTTCCCGGCGTTTCGTGCACTACGAACCCGTGGGAGTACTCCTTTGGGCGGCCGAGGCTTCGCCGATGGAACGCTGGTTCGGCGCGCGCTGGTCGGCCCCGACGAAGTCCTGGCAAAAGGCGCTGCAGTCCGCCGGCGATATGGATTCTGCGGGCGAAGCGTCGGCTCTGGATGCGATGGCGGTCGCTCCGGTAGCGGAGGGCCCGTCCGCGCAAAGCGAGTCGTCGTTGCACGCGGAGTCGGCGCTCGTGGGTCGTACGATGCAGCCGGCCCGGGCCGTATCGCGGTCGGCATCCGCCGCCGGGGCTGCGCCCATTTCAACTGCAGCCGGCGATCCGGCACTGACTGCGGCGAACGCAAGCGCCGATCATTCTGCCGCCGATCCGACCGAGACCGTGCACAGCGCGGGTAAGCTGGAATACCAGGTGGTCGGCCGCACCCGCGGTCCGACCCGGGGCGGCCGCAAATATCATATCCGACGCGAAGGCGAGTATCTGCGCATCGCGCTGTTGGCCGCGGGCGGCGAGCGGCTGAAGGCGGACCACGCTCTGGCTTTTTTCGATCGCCTGCAATTCGCCGGCGACTTGATTCGCGCGCACCGCGATCTGTTGCGAGCCCTGCCCGCGCATACGCAGGCCGCGCCGGTGAACTCAGCGGGGCGATCCGGTCGCCCCCACGAGAGCCTGAGTCTGGAGCTCAATTGCGAGACCGGCGCTTTTCGCTGCGTGGCCTACGGCATCACGCCGCTCTTCTTTCGCCGCAAGAACGGCCGCCTCTATCCCCTGCCGGATTCGTCCGCGCCCCAGGGCGAAGCGGGGCCGAACGGGCTGAGAACTTTGAAAACCGTCGAGGGTGTTTTTCACTCCGGAGACGCGCTTCTGTTGATGCCGGGCGGGCACACCGCCAGCGAGCGCCGGGATCTTGCCGGCCGCTTTCGTGAGCTGCTGGCCGGGAGCGCCGAATCCGCGGGCGGCGATCGGATCGCATCCAACGGTCTGGCCGCCTCTCTGGGGCCCTGGCTGGACGCCCGCCTGCGCGGTCGGGGCCTGCTACTGGGCCGGCCCTGATTCGCCTGCGAGTCGAAACTCTTGCGCTCGGACGCTGCGCGAAAAAGATGTAAGAATCTATGGCGACTGCAGCAGGGACGATTACGCGAAACGCGCGCGGCGGCCGTCGACGATTTCTGGGAATTCTGGCCGGGATCGTACTGGCGACGCTGTTTCTCGACGGCCTGGTTTTCGGCCATTTGGTGTTCGCTCCCACGAATCGCACGAGTTGGGACAGCTTCCCCTGGTACAATTTCGAAATGCAGTACCGGCGGCTCTTGCGTGAACGTGACGCGGTGCCGGCGGACCATCGCTATGTTCTCGTGGTGGGTTCGAGCATCGCCAAGTACTCCGTCCAGAAACGCGAACTGGAAGCGGCGTTAAACGGCGACGTGACCGTTGGGGTGTTTTCGCACGCGGCCATGTTGCCGACCGATCTGTCGTTTTATGTGGACCGCATTCGCAGCTTGCGCCCGGACCTGGTTGTATATCTGACCGGCCCGGCGGATCTGGATCTGGAGCGTTACGCTCCGCCGACGGAAATCACCGGAGCGGGCAGCGCGGCGCGCCCCGGTTACGACAACGCGGCGGCGAAGACTTTCGTGGCCAATCGTCATCCCATGCGCGTCTTTTATCCGCGCGATTTTGCGCGCCGCGCCGTACTCGAAGATCCGGATTCGGCAATACCACTCGAGCAGGCCCTGCGTCTGGGCTTTCGCGAATCGTTTTACGCCCTGCGCTTTGAAGACGCCTGGTGGGATCCGCTCGTCTTTAATCTCAAGGCAGGTTCGAGATTGCAGTCGCCCGGTGCGCCCGTGCGTTCGTACCTGAACTATCTGGGCGTGCCGGTTCCGGAAGGCCTGTGGCGCGAAGGGCATACCATATCGCAGTTTTCGTTTTCGTTACGCCGGCATCGCGCGGTTTTCGGGTCGGATGCGCGGGGGCGCGAAAGCATTTTCGTACAGATTCCCGGAGCCTTAAGCGGCGTGCCCGGTTTTCATCTGAAGATCTTTACGAGTTTCGTCGGCGGCCTTCCGGTGCAGAGCGAGCGGACCCCGACTCGCTTCGAACCGGAACGCGGCGGCTGGCAGGCCGTCCCGCTGCCGGAGGTTCTTGCGGATCTGGAACTCGCGCCGGATTCCGCCGCCGACGTAATCATTACGGTTCAACTGAGTCATGTCATGGCGAGCGTGCTCCGGCCCGATGCGCCGCCGGTGCTTGCTGTTCGCGAAGCGCCGCTCTTGCCCGGCGATGCGGACTTCGCCCGCTACGCCGCCGCGCTTGCGGAGAATTCGCATCACGAGCAGGACCGTGCGATGGCTCCCGACAGAATGGAGCTTGAGCTGCATCGCGATGCGGCCATCGATCGATCGCCGCTTGCGAAACGCCTGACGATTGGTCGGGGCCTCCGATTGCCGGGGAATTTTGGAATCGAGCGTTTGCCGGCGGGCCAGGCCTATAAGCGGCGACCGGCCTGGGAGGACTGGCGGTTGGCGGCCATGAACGAAGCGCAGTATCGCGCGGATTTCGCGGCGCGCATCGAGCCGGTGGACTGGCGGGAACCGCGGCATCTGGCCTTTCGCCAGTTAAACCAGATTCGCCTCGCGAAGTACTATACGAATTGGTATCGCTTTCAGCCGGAATTGCAGCAATTGCAGGACCTGGCCCGCTTCGCGCGCGACGTGACCGCCGTCAGAGGCCAGGCGCCGATCGCGGCCTCGATGACTACGCCGGATGAGACCACGACGACCGACGCGCGGGCGCATCGAAGCCGGCTCTTGCTGGTCAATAATCCCGAAAACCCGCTCACACTGGCGGCTTACGACGACAATCGCTGGTATCGCGACTATCTCGAACACATGCGCGGCCTGGCGAGCGCGGGCGGGCCGTCGCTGTCTTTCGCGGATCATCGGCGCCGGCTGCCCGCGAATCAATTCCTGGACACGCATCATCTCAGCTACGGCGGACTGCAGGCCATGGCGCCGGTCTACGCCGCGGATATTTTGCGCGCGCTCGACGACGAATAGACCGCCCGACCAAAACGCCGGTTAAAACGTCAGCTGCAGTCCGTCGTACGCGACTTCGCCCAGGCCTTCGGCGACGACCTGTCGCGCGAGATCGTCGGTGATATGCGTATAGACCAGTCGCTTCGCCCGGAGCAGATGTCCGCGTTCGCGGACTTCATCCAGGGCGAGGTGCGCTACGGGCGGTTCCCACTGTTCCTGCATGGTCAGCTCGACCAGAGCGAGCTCTACGCCGTCGACCAGCGCCACCAGCTGCCGGTCAAAGAGCGCGTCGCCCGAAAAAGCGAAGCTCGCTCCGTTCGATGTCACCAGGCGGTATCCGGTGCTTTCCGGGCGATGCTCGATGGGGTACGGCACGATCGTAATATTTTGAAACGAACAGGGCGGGCCGTGTTGCGCCCGCTCCGGGACCCGGTCATCCCCGGAGTGCGCGGTGGACGCGCGCGCGTCGAGTTCGCGGTATACAAGCTCGAATTCGAAGCGAAAGCCGGGATAACACAGCTCCACGACCGCACCGCACGCGTCGGCGACGCCGGGGGGACCGAAGATCGACAGGGGCCGGCTCCGGCCGCAGACCAGCGACATCTGCAATAGAATAAAGGGCAGGCCGGCGAAGTGGTCGCCGTGAAAATGGGTCAGCAGAATCGCATCGATGCTGTTCAGGTCGACGGCTTCCTGCTGCAGACGATAGAGTGAAGTCGCGCCGCAGTCGAGCAGGATGCGAGTTCCCGCCTGCCCGGGGGAGGCTTTCGTTTGCGAATCCGAAAACGATTCCGACGGGCCGTCACAATCTACGAGGTAACAGGCGTGGGCGCGGCCGTCGGTATTAAAGGCGTTGCCGGAACCGAGTACAGTCACGCGATTCATTTCAACTGAACATATTCCATAGGATCGGTCGCGACATCGGCGCCGAATTGCACTTCGTAGTGCACGTGATTGCCGGTCGCGCGACCGGTGCGCCCGAGATAGCCGACCACCTGGCCGCGCTTTACGAAATCGCCTTCGCTTACGGCGAGTTCGCGACAGTGCGCGTACAGACTGGTATAACCCAGGCCGTGGTGCAATCGCACGTGTTTGCCGTAGCCCTGATTGGTGTTTTCCATGGCGCGAATGACGACGCCGTCCGCGGTGGCGATGATGGGCGTACCGGGCGCCGAAGCCCAGTCGACGCCCGAATGCGTTTCACGCGCATCGGCGTCGGTTCCGCCGAAGGGGTTCGGCCGCGATCCGAAGACCGAGGTTAGAAAGCCGACGCCGGTGGGCAGCGGTCGTCCGCGCGGCGTGGCGCCGTAGATATTCATGCGCGTCCAGGTCAGCCGCAACGAATGGTAGGCTTCCTGTTCGAGCACCTGCACGCTGCGTCGATTCAACGCCGCCAGTCGCTCCAGGTCGCTCGTCGGTCCTTCCGCCAATCCCGGAACTTCTTCGGCCGCCGCCGGACCGACGGCATTGTTTTTCGAGCCCACGACCAGGCGGCGAGGATCGTTGCGAGTGCTCAGCCGTTGAAACTCGCCGATATCGCGGGCCGCCGCCTCGACCAGGCGGGCCTTTTCGGCGGTGAGCATGCGCACGGTCGTCATGAGCGCGCGGCGACTCTCTATGACCCGGGAAGCGTCAGCGGCTTTCAGACTCTCCTGCATGACCAGCAGACCGCCGCCGACCGGCAGGGCCAGCAGCAGGAGCAGGGCGAAGCCGATGACGAAATAATTGATACGCAGGCTCGTCGGCTGTTCGGCCGCGTCTTCTTTGAAGACCAGAATCGAGAGCCCTCGCCAGCCCTGGCTGTGCTTGCGTCCGAGCCAGTTTTTACGACGATTCCACTGGAGCTGTAGCCACTCCTGCCAGTTCACCAATACAGCATTTTCCCCGTATCTCCGCGTGCAAGCCCTTAATTTTCGCTTGATCCCGGGTGCCCTCACAGGTACCCATACCAAAAAAATGTTACGTAAAATCCTGCGCCTTTTTAAGTCCGGTCCCGCATCGCTGGACGACGTTCTCAGATACCCCGAAGGCAAACGTATTTACCGCGAGTTCCACGAACTGCGTCGCGAGGGGATGGATCAGGATGCCCTCAAAGTTATCAATCGTCTGAATCGCCACGGCTACCGCTCTTATCTGGTCGGCGGATGCGTGCGCGATATGCTACTGGGTCGTCGGCCGAAAGACTTCGATGTGGTGACCACCGCCACCCCGACTCAGATTCGCAAGGTCTTCTCGAACAGCCGCTCGATCGGTCGGCGTTTCAAGATCGTGCACGTCGTCTTTCAGGGCGGCAAGATCATAGAGGTCGCGACCTTCCGCAATCTGCCGGATCATCGCCTGGAGCCGGATCAGAAAGAAAAAGACTATATGATGAAGCGGGACAACCAGTACGGTTCGCCCCGGGAAGACGCGGCCCGTCGCGACTTCAGTCTGAACGCGCTCTTTTTCGATCCCCGCAATGAAAGCCTGATCGACTACGTCGGCGGTTTCGATGATATCAAGAAGAAGCGCATCAGTGTAATTGGACATCCCGATATTTCGTACAAAGAAGATCCCGTGCGTATGCTGCGCGCCGCCAAATTCGCCGCGCTGTTGGATTTCGAAATCGACGGCAAAACCCTCAAGGCGATCAAACGCAATAAAAACGAAATCGCAAAAGCCAGTCCCGCGCGCATGCTCGACGAGTACGCCAAGATCTTTCGCACGGGCAAATCCGCGGCGATCTTTCGCGCCTTCGACGAAGCCGGTCTATTCAAGGCGATGTTTCCCGAAGCTCATAGCGCTTCGGACTGCGCCCGGGCCGAAAGCTTTCTCGAATCCAGCATCGGCCGCCGCCTGGTAATCGCCGACCGAACGCTTTCCGAACGCGAAGAGCTGACCGTGAATATCATGATGGCTTTGATTTTCACGGATATGGTCAAAGAAGTCTTCGACGACGACGGTCCGCACAACAAAGTCATGGACTACGTGAAAGACCATATTCTACCGGTGTGCCGCCGCATGCAGCTTTCGAACGCCGACCGCGATCGCCTGGTGCAAATCTTTATGAGCCAGGGCCGCTTCAGTCAGACCGATCGTTCGCGTCGCTTTCGCCCCGACGTATTTCGCAAAAAAGTTTTCTTTTATGAAGCCTTTATGGTCTTCAAGATCAACGCGCTGGCCGAACAAAACGACGAGCGCATCCAAAAAGCGATGTTCTGGGAAATCGGCCCGCGCGAGCGTCCGCCGGAAGTCAATAAGATCGTCAGTCTCTTTCCGGTGCGCCGGAATGGAAATCGCGGCGGCGGTCGCGGACGTGGCCGCGGCGGCGATCGCGGCCGTTCGCGCGGCGCCAAAAACGCAAAATCCTGAGACGCGAAATCCCGAATCAGGCAGTGGCCCCATATGTCGAAACGATTGGTTCCCGCAGCATCAGCCGATAATCAGTCGCCCGGTAATGAGCCCGCCCCGGGCGCTCCCGCTTTCGGTGTGCCCACTTTCGGCCCTTCGGCCTCAGGGCTCGAACGCAAAGATCGACTGGCGCTCCTGTTTCGTGAGGCCGTCCAGCAGTCGGGCCCGGGCGTGATTCTGATTTTCGAAGGCGCAGGCGTGGCGAATATCGTTTCCACGATTCAACGCCTGTGTCAGGTTCTGGACCCGCGACATTACGCGGTGCACCGCTATCCCGAAAACGCCGGCAAATTTTTCGAATACCAGCCGCCGCTCTATCAGTACTGGTGCAAGCTGCCGAAATTCGGGGATCTGGCGATCTTCGACGGCGCCTATTATACGCGCGTGCTGCTCGAAGACTTCGACCGCAAAGAGCGCCGCGCTTTCTTAGAAGAGATTCAGAATTTCGAGCGGACCCTGGCCGATAACGGTTATCTGCTGCTCAAGATTCGCATCAGTCGCAAACAAAAAGATCTCAAGCGCGAATTGAAAAAAGATCGCGCGAGCGTCGTGCGTAAGGCGTTGCTCGGCAAACGCATTCGGCGGCTGTTCAAAGACTATGACGATCAGGTCGACGACCTCACGCGCCTGGTGCGTAAGAGCGATAGTCCGCACGCCCCCTGGTTTTCGCCGCCCGCCGGCAACAGCCGGGAAGTGGGCCGGGCGGTTTTCGATTATATTATCGCGCGGATGGAAGAAGCGCTTTCGCTCGATTCGCGCACGGCCGTGGCGGAATTCGACGAAGCTATGGAGCGCGTGCGCGCCATGCGTCGCCAGAGCGCCGGATCCGTTGCGGCGTCCGCGCCCGAAGCCGCTGAATCGGACGAACCGGAAGCATCCCCGCGGGAGTCGGACTGAGCCTTATGTCTTTGTTGCAGCAGCTGAATCTGAATCAGAGCCTGAACGACGAGCGCTATCGCAAAGAGCTCAAATCCCTGCAAAAGGCGCTGCCGTCCGCGGCCGTGCGCCTCTATAAAAAGCGGCGCAGCGTCGTGCTGGTCTTCGAAGGCAAAGACGCGGCCGGTAAAGGCGGCGCGATTCGGCGGCTTACGGGCGGTCTGCTACCGGAACTCTATCGCGTCATACCGATCGGCGCGCCGGAACCATCCGAGCGCGCGCGCCACTATCTCTGGCGTTTCTGGCGACAGCTGCCGGAACCGGGTCGCCTGGCGATTTTTGATCGCAGCTGGTACGGGCGCGTGCTGGTAGAGCGGGTCGAAGGTTTCGCGCAGCCGGAACAGTGGAGCCGGGCCTATCACGAAATCAACGAAATGGAAGCTTCGTTCGTGCGTGCGGGCATGCCGGTCGCGAAATTCTGGCTGCACATCGATCAGGAAGAGCAGGCCCGGCGTTTCGAAGAGCGCGCGAAGAGCCCGTTAAAGCAGTGGAAGTTCACTGACGAAGACGTGCGCAATCGCGCGAAGTGGCCGCGGTACGAGCTGGCCGTCAACGAGATGCTGGCCCGCACGAATCAGAAGCACGCCCCCTGGCATTTGATCGAAGCCAACGACAAACGTTTCGCGCGCATCAAGATTCTCCGCACGGTTCTGGAATTGATGGAGCGCGCTTAGCCCGTGACTCACGTCGCGCTGGTCGATGATGACATCGAGTTTCTGGATGAACTCGCGGAGTATTTGAGCGGGAGAGGCTTTCGGGTCGCGGCCTGTCATCGCCCCGGTCTCGCCTGGCGCTTCGTTCGCCGCGAGCGCCCGGAGGCTCTATTGCTCGATTTCGACATGCCCGGTGTTTCGGGACTGCAGGTGCTCGAACGACTGCGCGAAACTTCCGAAACCAGCGCGATCCCCGTGCTCCTGCTGACGGCTCACGATCATCCCCGGGTGCGCAGCGTCGGCTGGAGCAAACGACTCGACGATTTTATTCCCAAAGGCACGGATCGCCTTGAGATCGAATTGCGGCTGAAGCGCGCGGTCGAACGCTTTCGTGAACGTCAGGCCTACGTATCGGACACCGGGCTGCCTGCAGGGCCGGGTGCGCGAAACGCATTTTCGCGCGCGCTTCAGACGGGCTCTGCGGACGCCGGGGGCGTGGATTCTGTATTTGCGCTCCAGTTGCCGGGCTTTGCATCGCTGGCCGCGTCGGACCGGGGCGCTTTATATACAGCTTACCAGGCGGTCTGTATTCGGCTGGCTCACCGGGTTCGCGATGGTTTGCGTCGGAAAGGCGCGTCGCGACTGGCGGGAGAGTCGCAAGCGGATTCTGAAACGCTGCATCCCGTCTGCGCCTGGCAGGAGTCGGCCGGGCGATTTTTTTATTATTCTGAAAGATCGATGGGCCCGACGCCCCCTGCTGTAGACGAGCAGGCTTCGCAGCGATTGGAAGCGGTGCGTCGCGTGAGCCGGCTGGTCGCGGCGGCCAATCGATTGCTGGCCGCGTTGAGTCCCGGAGAACCCTCATATCTCGCCCTGCAGGGCCAGCGCCTGGTCCGCCGGCGGCTGCCGGCCTTTCAGCTGCATGAATTTCGCTTTCGCGGGCGAGTGGACCTCTCGGTCGACCGTCTAATGGAATTCACCGGCGAGGCTCTGGCTGCCTCCGAAGAGCCGCAGGCTTATCGCCTGCATGATTTCTGAAAAGCAAGTTGGCGAGCATTTTGCGGCACGCGGTCAACGCAGGCGAAACTCAATCGGCAGGATCAGACGGACCGCGACCGGCCGTCCGCTTTCCGCGTCGATGGCGGGCGAAAAGCGCGCGGCTTCCAGTTTACGCCGAACGGTCTCGTGAAACTCCGGATGGCCTTTCAGAATGCGCACCCGAAACACAGTGCCGTTGCGATTGATATAAACGAGCGCCCGCACGATCGTCTCCAGGCCCTGCGCTTCGGCGGAGGGCGGGTAGTCCGCTCGCGTGATATGCCCCGAAATCCAGCGCGGTCCGCGGCCCGCGCGTCCCACCGGTATGAAATCTTCAGTCGCCTGCTGATCGTCGCTCGATTGCGCGCCCGTGGATTCGTCGGGCGGACGCGTCGTCTTGTTCGCTTCGGCTGCCGGGACGGGTCGTCTGCGGGTCGCCGCCCGGGTTTCCACCGAAGTTACGGAAAACTCCAGCCGGCTCTGCGGCGCGTCCAGGATCTGAATTTCCTGATACCAGACCAGCGTGCGAAACGCGCCCGCGAGCGCCAGGTGCGCGAGAGCCGAGTAGAGCAGCGGGAGTCGCATGCTTATAGCCGGGTTCCGGCGCTCCCGGCGGCTCCATGAACCGCGAATCCAACGCTTTCGACTCCGGCGGCGCGAATCGCGCCCAGTACGTCGATCACTTCGCCGTACGAACAATCGCGATCGGCGCGCAATTCAACGTGTAGATCCGGCGTGGCGTTGGCCGCGGCCTGCAGCAGTTCACCCAGGCCCTCCAGGTCCAGCGCGGCGCTTTCCTGCGAAAGAAAGAGCGCGCCCTGCGAATCGACCGTGACAGTCAGTCGTCGTTCGACTGCTTCGCGGGTCGCGGCGGCATCGGTCTCGGGCAGGTCGATCGGCAGCGAACGTTCGTGGACCAGGGTCGTGGTGACCATAAAGATTACAAGGATCACCAGGATGATGTCGACCATCGGCGTAATATTGATGCCGTCGATCAGTCCGCCGCGGTTCCCGTTGCCGCCAGAATTCGGCGTGTTTGTGTTCATCGTCGCGCTCCGCGCGACGTACTTTCAGATGCCCCGCCTTTGCGGGCGGTTTTCGGAGCCGTCGGTTTCGCCAGCAGATCGGCCAGGCGCAGGCGGCCTTCCGCTTCGGCTTTCGCCAGTTCATCGTCGATGATTGTGCGCAGATAGTTGTTCGCGACGACCGCGGGTATGGCCACGAATAGACCGACCGCCGTAATCACCAGGGCCGACGCGATGCCGGCCATCACTACTTCCGTGCCGCCTTCGCCTGCGACGGCCAGGTCGTGAAAGGCCTGGATAATCCCGAGCACCGTGCCGAGTAGACCGACGAAGGGTGCGTTGCTGCCAATGGTTCCCAGCACGACCAGGCGCTGTTCCAGCTCTCCGCGTGCGCGCAGGAGCAGGGCCTGCAGGGTTTGTTCGAGCACGATGGGATCGTGGTTGGGCGCTCGCGATTCCAGATCTCCGGCGACCCGGGCGGCGACGCCGGGACTCTCGCCGAAACCCCGGGCGCTCTGCAGCATGCGTCGCCGGTCGAAGAACACCGCTCCGCCGAGCACGCTCATTCCGACCAGAATCCAGAGGACCCAGACGTCCCCCAGGAGCGCGATTTGTTCAAAGAGATATTGCATGGCTTTTATCCGCGTTTTTTGAATTTGCGTAACATTAAAACGATAGAAGTCAGGCTGAGGCCGAGCCCGCCCGCCAGGAGCACGAGCATCACAATGTCCCAGAGCGGCCGTCGCTGGTACAGCGCCGGCAGCGAAAACGAATGCAGGCCCTGGTACAGCCAGCGGTTCAGCCGGCTGCGGGATTCGTAGCGTTGCGCGATCGTACCGGTCGCGGGATCCAGGTAGTAACTGTGCCGCTGGGCGCTGGCGAAGCTCGCCAGAAAGACGGGGAGCGCCTTCGTCTGGAAACGGGTGCCCGGTTTCGCATAATAATACGCGTCCCACTCATCGAGCCGTTCGCAACTCTCCATGCGATCGTGGGGTCGCAGAGCCGCCGCAGCCGCGCAGAGTCGTTCCGCTTCGATCGGTGGCTCGATGTCGTTTTGCGTGAATCCGTTCGGCCCGGGCCGGTAGCCAACGAAGCGTATGTGCGCTTTGCCGGCGAATTGCACGAATTCCAGCTCGCGAATCGTAGCCGCGCTATTCGGGCCCGGTGTCGCGTTCGCATTTTCCGGAAGCGAGCTCTGGATCACGGCCGATGACGTGGTTAGAAAATCGTCGAATAACTCAGGTCGCAGGGGGCCGCCGCGCAACGCGTTCACTTCTTCGGCCGTGGCGCCGGTGCCGGGAGTCCAGTTCATGGGCGTCATCGACATCCAGCCGCTGAAAATCCAGGTGCACACGAAGAGTCCGAATGCCAGGCCCAGCCAGTGGTGCCAGCGAAACCAGGGCGCGCGAAACGGACTCTCATACGAACGCCCGGAGCCCGCCCGCCGCCGAAGGCGTGCGAAGCCCAGTACGAAACCCGACAGAGCCACGAGCATGCCGCCGCCGGAGATCCATAAAACGGTCGTGGACCAGAGCGATGCGTGCTGCCGCAGACTGGCGAAGTACAACCAGTGCAAAACGGGCCCGGCCCAGGCGAGCAGTCTTTCCTGCCGGGAAGTCATCTGGACGATTTTGCCCGAAGCCTGCGATACATAGACCTGCGTGCCCATGCCGTCGCGCCAGGCGAAACGATAAAACGGCCGTTGCGCCGCGAAATCGTTTCTATAAAGCGTCCACTGGTCGACCGCGATCGTATCGATTAGCTCGATCGCTTCCGGAGCCTGCGGGCCGGAGATGGGCGCGGCTGCGTTGGCCGGAGCCGCGGGCGCTGGAACCGGCGTCGTATTCTTTGCCGCTCGCAGGCGACGCGCGAAATCGGTGACGACCCGGAAGGCCTGCTCGTCGGAAAGGGGCGCGAGCAATTCGCCGGAGTCCGCGTAAATCGTGATCAGTCGGTCCCGCTCCGCGGACAGCATTCGATACACGGGTCGCTCAAGCAACATGGCCAGGCGCATCCGGTCCGGCGGTTGTACCAGGCCGCTGCGCGTGAAAGCCTCCGTCGGAGTCAGGCGCACCGCGTTCGTATTCAGCGGCGGATCCCCGGCGGACGCGAACGCACCCTGGCGAAAGTACGGCATCTCGACGTACATCATAAAGACGCCCGAGACAAACCACATCGCGAAGAATAAGGCGCCCACCAGTCCCGCGTACCGGTGGGTCGTTACGAGAATTTGCACGGCGCGTTTCATCGGCGCGTCGCCTGTTCGGATTTTCGCGCGCTGTATTTCGCCGCAGCTTTTCGTTGCCTGGCTTGCCTGGATTGCACTAGAGGGACCTCAAAATTTTCCGCTGACCGTAAAATAGACCTGCGCGGGAGGTCCCGGAGTCGGATTGGGAATCGACGATACGAAGTACTCTTTGTTCGTGAAATTCGTCCAGTTCAACTGGAAACGAAAATTCGACAGATCGTAAAAAACCAGAGCGTCATACACGCCGTAGGCCGGCAGCTCGAAGCTGTTGGCGTTGTCGCCTTCCACTTCCGATACGTAACGCCCGCCGATGCCGAAACCCAGTCCGAAATCGAATTGATACTGCGTCCACAGGCTGAAGGTGTCGCGTGGAACGTTGATCGGACGATTGCCCGTGAAGTCCAGGGGATTGCCGCTTGAGTCGACCGTAACGAAGGATTTCCACTCCGCGTCGGTATGCGCGTAACCGGCTTCCAGCTTCCAGTTGTCGATGACATTCAATTCGGCGCCGATTTCATATCCCTGGGTGTAGAGCTTGCCGGCCTGGGCGTGCAGGGCGGGGGTGTTCTGGATTTGAACGACAACGTCTTCTTTGCGGGTGACGAAGAGCGCCGAAGTGATCGCCGCCCGGCCGCCGGCGAATTCGATGCGCTGGCCGACTTCGGTCTGTTCTCCCGTTTCCGGATCCAGTTTGTTGCGATTGATGTCGATTACGGTGACGGGATTGAAAGCCGTCGAATACCCGATGTAAGTCTGGTACCAATCGACAGGCTGATAGATTCCGGCGCCGCGATAGGTCACCACTTTCGCGTACGAGCGATCGCTGGTTCCAAAGGACTGAGTGATCTTGTCGTTCACGTCGTAGAGGGTGTCATTGCGGCTTTCGCGGGTCCAGGCGTCGTAGCGGGCGCCGAGCACCAGTTTGAATTGTTCGTGCAGCTCGATGATATCCTGCGCGTAGGCCGAATGCATCTGCTGGGCCAGCTGGGTGGCGTTGGTATAGTTTTCCTCAAGCGGGAGAATCGGATCGATCTCCGGATTATATAGATCGACGGTGCTCGTTCCGCCCGGGAAAAAACGCCGCCGCCGACGATCGAAGATCCAGTGGTACTCGTAACCGGTCAGCAGGCGGTGTTCGATTCCGAATGTATCGAAGGCCCATTCCAATTCGGCCGTGCCCTGAAAGGGGCGGCGCACGGTTTCGAAATGAAAATGATCCCGCTCAAGGGTGCGAGCGGTAGTGCCGTCGGGGTTGGTCGTGAGCGACAGGCTTTCGACGGCGAAATAATCGTACCACTGCGGCATGTGCGCGACGAAGGCGTGCAGCTTCACGAAACTCGCCAGCTTGCTGTCCAGCTGAACCCGAAATTGCGAGCTGCGATAGCGCAGATAGTCGTCGTCGGTATTATAGTTGTTATCGCGAAAGACGCCGGGCTCGGTCAGGTAATTCGTCGTGAGGGTTTCGTTGGTCCCGGGAATGGGTTGATTGTTCGCACGCGGCAAGCCCGCGTCGGTTTCGTACACGTCGTAGCTGGTCGCTCCGAAAAACGTCAGCGTGTGATTGCGATTGATATCCCATTCGATCGTCGCGGCGCCGCTTTTTAACTCATGGCCGTTTTCGCGCCAGCCGTCGTACGTCGAGGCGCCCGCGTCCACCCGATAACGCAACGACTCCGTGCCGATCGGACCGGTCGCGCCCGCGGAAACCCGGCGCGTGCCGAACGAACCGCCGGTCAGAGAGAATTCGTAGCCCGGAGTGCGCTGGGGTTTCTTCGAAATAATATTGATGACCCCGGCCAGAGCTCCCTGACCGTACAGTACCGAGTTGGGTCCTTTTAAGACTTCGATGCGTTCGACGCCCACCAGATTGCTCATGGGCGAGCTGTTCACCAGCAGGAAAGTATCGTCGCGAATGCCGTTGCGCAACAAGAGGACGTTTCGCGAATCGAGCCCGCGCATGGTCATTGTATTGAAACCGCCGTAGTTCTGATGCGCGAAAATTCCGGGCGTATAGGCGAGGGCGGGGATCCACTCGTCCGCGGCGCGCGCCTGGAGCTCCTCGGCGTCGATGATATTCACTGTGGCGGGGATTTCTTTTAACGGCAGATCCTGCTTGATGGCGGTGCGGCCACGGCGATCGCCTTCGACGATGACCGGCTCGGCTTCATATAGTTCGGATTCGTCCGCTTCGCCCGTCTCCGGGGAATCGGAATCGTCCGAATTTTCCGAATCCTTTTGGGGCTCAGTCGGAGCGGACGGGCCGGGATCCGGGGTCTGGCTCCGGATTGGCGAAACGAAGAGCAGGCTTCCCAGCAATACCGCGAAAAGGCCTGCGTTAAATCGAAGAATAGGGGCAATCACTCAAACAATCTCCTGATTAGACGTACATCAGAAGATTGGCCCCTGCGCGAATTCAGACGCTTGCGCTTGCGCGCACCGCCAATCAATGGGCATTTGTTCGGCGTCGTGCAGAAACAATCCGCCGGTATTCGGCGTTTCGTTGTGCATGCCCCGGTCCTCGAGGGTTACAAATGCAGGAGTATCCGACTTTATGAAATCGTCGTCTGATTCAGACGGCGTTCCACTTACGGTTGCGGGCCAGCATCGGAATTTCACCGATATTCCTCCGATATTTATGTCGAGGGTTTGTCGCTCGCTTCTTGAGTCAAGCGTAAACGGATTCCGCGCTCAGAAATCGAGAATCAATTTACGCATGCGCACGAGAGCGGTCATGATATTGACCTGTTCGCGCATGCCGTGGCCGAGACCGATCAATTCTTCGATCATTGGATGCAGGCGGCGGGCGTGGTCCTCATGCACGGCATGCGCGTACATCGCGTGGTTCGGTTCGTGCAGCACTCCGTAGGTCAGCTTCAGGCTTTTCGATAATTCGGTGATCAGTTTCAGAGAGTGGCGTTCGTAGTGTCCCGCCAGATCGTCGACTGCGTACATAAAGTCCCCGATTTCGCCGAGCAGCTTGCGTTCGTTTTCTTCGAGCCCGGTCTTCGCCGAGAGTTGCTGATAAGCCTGCACAAATAGATCGTACTGATCGGCAAGGCCGATGGAAAGGCTCGCGCTGAATCGCAGGAGCCGCAGATAGTCGAGCCAGCTGACCGCGCGATGGAGTTGCGGCGCATCGGTCTCGAATTGTTGGTGCAGATCCGCGGCCTCGTCGGGAACGCGTTCCAGTACGCCGAGTAGCAGCGGCAGCTGTTCGTTGGTGATTACATTCGTCAGATCCGCGAGCACGCGCGTGTATTCGAAAACGACTTCGGCGGGCAAGTCCGGCACGTCGGAAGCGTCGCCGGTCTTATTATCTTTGGAGTCCCTGGCCGCCATTTTCAGAAGTCCAGGTCCGGCGCCCGCCAATCGCGGCCGCGATCGTCGGCGCCGCGCTGAGCGGCGCGTTGCAGTTGCTCTTCCAGGGGTTCACGGCCGGTGCCCCCGTAGCTAATTTTTTTATCCGCGCTGTTTTCCAGGCTTACCGCGCGAAAATAGAATTCGTCGTCCGCGAAGTACTCGCTCGCGCGTTTGCGCGCTTCGTTCGAAACCGCGCTCAGGGTCGTGCCGGCGGCGACGCATTCGCGTACGAGAGCGCCCACGAAATGATGAGCTTCGCGAAAAGGCACGCCGCGTTCCGAGACCAGGGCGTCGGCCAGATCGGTCGCCTGGGCGAAACCGCGGTCCAGGGACGCGCGCATCCGATCGCCGTGAAATTCGACTTCCGCCAGCATCGCGGTCAGGGCTTCGATCGCCATCTGCGCCTGCTCGCGGGAATCCAGGAGCGGGAAGCGGTCTTCCTGCAAATCGCGGTTATAGGTCAGCGGCAGCGATTTTATATTCGTCAGCAGATTAAAGAGGTTGGACTGGACCCGTCCGACTTTGCCGCGGGTCAGCTCCGCAAGATCCGGGTTCTTTTTCTGCGGCATAATGCTCGATCCGGTGGTCAGCGCATCCGGCAGCGTAATAAAACCGAATTCGACGGAGTTCCACAGGATCAGCTCTTCGCTCAGACGGGAAGCGTGGGTCATAAACACCGAACAGGCGTATAAAAAATCCAGGATGTGATCGCGGCTGGCCACGGCGTCCATACTATTCGGCGCGATTTGGGCGAAACCCAGCTCGGCCCGTAAAAATTCGCGGTCTGTCGCGTAGTTGACGCCGGCCATGGCGCCCGAACCCAGCGGCAGGCTGTTGGCGGTATCGTTCGCGCGGGCGAAACGCTCGACGTCGCGGGCGAAGGCCCAGAAATGCGCGAGCAGGTGATGGCTCAGCCGAATCGGCTGCGCGACCTGGAGATGCGTATAGCCAGGCAGCACGATTTCGCGGGTCTGCGGCTGGCTCGCCCGTTCCAATAAGGTATCGCAGAGTTTCGCGAGCGCCGCTCCCAGCTCCGCCGAAGCGCGGCGTACATACAGATGGGTGTCGACGGCGACCTGGTCGTTGCGCGAGCGCGCGGTGTGCAGCTTCTTGCCGGCGTCCCCGATCAAATCGGTCAGCCGATTTTCGACATGGGTATGAATGTCTTCCAGTTCCGGGCGCAAAGCGAAATCGCCCGTTTCGATTTCCGCTTTGATTTTGCGTAAGCCCTCTTCGATTGCGGAGCGTTCGTTCGCGTTCAGCACGCCGATGCGTTCGAGCATCCGGGCGTGGGCTACCGATCCGCGAATGTCTTCGCGGTAGAGCTGAATATCGAGCGAAATGCTTTCGCCCATGCGGACCGTGATGTCGGCGACCTCGCCGTCCGAGCGTCCCGCCCATAGTTGATTTTTTTTCGCGTCCGAAGCCGTCATCAATAAACCCGCGCCAGAATGTTCGCCCGGTTCACAGTTTCAAGTCTTTCCAGACTTCGCTCAAACGAACCGGTTTTTCGGAAACCGTCGTCAGATGAATCTGGTATTCGAGCACCAGGCTGCGAATTTGAAAATAGATGCTGCGAAAGCGCTCGAGAATTTGTTCCTGGGTCGCGCCCGGCGAAAGCATAATGTACGAGAGCGGCGTCAGTTGCAGCAACAGATCCTGCTTCTTTAAGTTTCCATGAATATATTCGATGATCCCGCGCAGGATTTCGCGCGTGCGATGCTCGCCCTGCATTTCAAGATAGATATGCAGGTCCTGAAACTTAAAATGACTGATGGTTACGGGCTGTCCCTGTTCGAGATGGTCGTTCAAAACGCCCAGGGCGCGCTGATTCAGAATCGCGAGATGATCGACGCGCCGGGCGTCGCCCAGGCCCGGCGTAAAAAAGAATAAGTTGCGGGCGAAGGGCAAAATCTCGTGATCCAGCAAATTGCGGGCGAGGTCTTCCAGCCGCGCCGGCAGTATCAGCCGGGCGCTCAGATTGTGATCGCGCCGCCGGACGACTTTGCGTAATTCGACCAGCGCTCCTGGTCCCTCCGCGCTGAGTTCCAGAGGCAGGGCGGTGCCCCGGCGCGTTTCTTCCGGATCGTTTTCGTCCGGCACTTCGCCGTCGGCGGTCAGCGGGCGATCGAGAGCCTGCCAGGGAATCAACGGCGCGCCGAAACGAAAGACCGCCTGAACGTCGTCGAACAGGAACTCCGCCTGCAGCACTCCGGCGAAGAGGCAATATTGACTTAAGAACCAGTCTCCGAAGCCGCGATCCGGCGCGGCCTCGCTCTGGAGCTTTTCCAGAGACTCGAGATACGCTTCGAAGCGTTCCGCCCCCACGCGTTCGCGCACGTCGAGCAGGCTTTCCTGAATTTCTTCTTCGGAACGCACCAGCGTATTGGACAGGCCTGGAAAGAGCGCGGGCATACGTTAATAGTTTCGGTTCCCGGTGGGGCGCTGAATCAGTCCCTACCGCGATTTTTTCGCGCGTATTATAGAAGCCGGTTTCTTCGCGGCGACGGTTTCAGGGCGATTTTCTCGCGGAAGAACCGGCGAAGCGTGCGGGCGGCCTAGATCGAACGATTCGAGGCTCCGGCCGTTTCCAGGTTCAATGACGAAAGCTCGAAGAGATCGGTCGTCAGGTAGCGTTCGCCCGCGTCCGGGAGCACCGTTACAATCGTCTTGCCGGCGTTTTCAGGGCGCCGGGCCAATCGAACCGCGGCGGTCACGGCCGCACCGCATGAGATTCCGCACAGGATGCCTTCTTCCGAAGCCAGTCTGCGGGCCATCGTCATCGCTTCCTCGTCGCCGACCTGCTCAACGCCGTCGATCAGATCCAGATCCAGTATGGCCGGGATAAACCCCGGGCCGATGCCCTGAATCTTATGCGGGCCCGGGCGGCAGGCTTCGCCGGCCAGCTTCTGGCTCAGAATCGGCGACGCCGTGGGCTCGACCGCGATGGATTCCAGCGTATGCTGGCGGGTCTTTTTAATATATCGCGAGACGCCGGTAATTGTGCCGCCGGTCCCGACTCCCGCCACGAAGATGTCGATCTTGCCTTCGGTATCGTCCCAGATCTCCGGTCCGGTCGTGCGTTCGTGAATGCCGGGGTTGGCCGGATTGTCGAACTGCTGCGGCATAAAATAACGTTTGGGTTCGCTCTGGCAGATGTCTTCGGCCTTCAGAATCGCACCTTTCATGCCCCGGGCCGCTTCGGTCAGGACGAGCTTCGCGCCGAAGGCCTTGAGGACCTTGCGGCGTTCGATGCTCATGCTCTCGGGCATCGTCAGCGTCAGCGGATAGCCCCGGGCGGCGGCCACGAAAGCCAGGGCGATGCCGGTATTGCCCGAGGTCGGCTCCACGATCTCCATGCCGGGTTTGAGCAGCTTGCGTTCTTCAGCGTCCCAGACCATGGCGGCGCCAATGCGACATTTGATCGAGTACGCCGGATTACGGCCTTCGATCTTGGCAAGCACGGTCGCGCCCGCGCCGTCCGTCACCCGATTCAGGCGCACGAGCGGTGTGCGCCCGATCGAGAGGGAGTTGTCCGCATAGATTCCCGACATTTCCGACAGATTTAGTAGGAAATCCCCCGGGTCAATCTTTAATCGCGGCTATTTCCTGCTGGTTCCTGCTAATTCCTGGTCGGACGGCGGTCTTCGAAGAGACAGCAGGCCCCGTCCAGTTCGCTGCCGCGGAAAGCGGGGGAGCCGGCCGTCGCGGGAACGAGAGAACGGTCCTGGGAAATCTCTGCCGGCTGGCCGGAGCGAGCGAATTGCAGCCAGTCGCCGCGTTCGGTGGGTCCGAGAGGCGTACCGCCGAGAAAGATCCAGGCCAGCAGCGCCACGAGTAAGACCGTGGCGGCCAGCAGGCTCCAGCCGCCGGTGCTGAGATCCGCAGTCCGGACCGCGTTACGCGTGCTCTGCCAGCCCGCGGCCGCGCCGTACTGCGTACTGAGCCGTTCCAGGGCGGCCGCCGTGCTGCTGTCGCCGGGGCTGTCGACTCCCAGAAACGCCAGACCCGGGTTTAAGCGCAGCTCGTTCGGCGGTGCATATTCGCCGGCGCCGGAAGCGAGCAGAGAGCGCACGAAAAAGAATGCGGCCAAAAGCAGGCTGCCGAGCGTCAGCAGGAACAGAAAACCGCGGGCCAGGGGTGGAACGGGTGTGGCGCCGACCGCCGACCAGGCGTAGCTCAGAAACGCGCAGAATAAAACCAGGCCGGCGGTCCCCAGCCCGAGCAACCCCCATGCGGTGAGAGCGCCGGCACGCCGGCCTTCGCTTTCGAAGCGCCAGCGCAGAGCTGTAAGTCGGGATTGAGCTGCGGAGTTGGACATCCCCGGGATCAGCGCACAGGCGCCGGAAAAAATAAACCAGAAAACGACAAAAAGCGGCCTGGAATGGCCTCAAACCCGGATTTGAGCCCGAGATTTGGTTTACACCCGGAGCGCCTCTGAATTTGTGGAAAACCACATGGCACGTTATTCAGGACCCAGACTTCGCATTGTTCGCCGGCTCGGTGTAGCCCTGCCCGGACTCAGCCGCAAGTCGACGCAAAAACGCCCGTATCCGCCGGGCCAGGGCGCGCAAAGCCGCCGCCAGAAATTCAGCGAATTCAAGAAGAAATTATACGAAAAGCAAAAGTTGCGCTACAACTACGGCATCGGCGAACGTCAGCTGCGGAAGCTGCTGGTGATGGCCAAGAACTCCCGCGAGCCCACAGGTCTGGTTCTGCTGCGCCTGCTGGAGCAACGTCTCGACAACGTGGTCTTTCGTCTGGGTCTGGCCCCGACCGTGCCCGCAGCCCGTCAGCTCGTGGCTCATGGTCATATCGAAGTCAACGGCGCGAAAGTCGACGTGGCCAGCTACCGTTGCCAGATCGGCGACGAGATTTCCGTCCGCGAAAAAAGCAAAAAGCTCGATCGCATTACCGCGTCGCTGGAAGCGCCGGCTCTGCGCCTGCCGTCTTATCTGACCATGGATAACGGCGAAATGAAAGGTTCGCTGGCGACTCTGCCCATTCGGGATGACGTTCCGATTCAGGTCGACGAACAGCTCGTCGTTGAATACTACGCGCAGCGTCTGTAAGCGACGACTGCGGCCATCCGCGAAAAACCGGCGAGGATGTTTATCCCGCCGGTTTTTTTGTGTACGCAGCCTTAGCCGCATGATCGCCATCCCGGATCATCCGTGGCAATAGAATCAGAAGAACGGCAGAATCAGTTGCAGGGTTTCCGCGATCAACTGCGGGCTGTCGCCGTGTTTGAATACATGGCGCACCCGGCCCTCTGAATCGATCAGATAGAGTCCGGTGGAATGATCGACCGTATAGGGCGCGTCAGGGTCGGAAGCGGAGGGCGGCGCCTCGGGAATCGCCGGAGCGGCCGCTTCGCCGTTCAGACTCTGTCGCTCGTAATGGGCGCCGAAGCGGCCCGCCACTTCTGCAATCTCTTCGGGAGTTCCGCTCAGCCCCAGGGCGTCAATGTCGAAGTATTCGACGTAGCTTTTGAGTTTCGCGGGGGTATCGCGGGCGGGGTCCACTGTGATCAGGATGGTCTGCAGGTGTCGCGAGCGATTGCCCAGGATGCGATAGACCTTCTTTAATTTGGACAGCGTCGCCGGGCAAAAATCCGGGCAGTGGGTGAAGCCGAAATAGAGCAGTACGGTTTTGTTATCGAGAGCGGCGAGCGAGAAAGGCCGGCCGTTTTGATCCGTGAGTTCGATGCGCGAATCGACTTCGAAATCGCGCAATTCGCCCGCGTTGGGATCGCACGCTCCGAATGCCGCGGCCATAACGATACTCAACGCTCCCGCGAGCGCCGCGCGGCGCCCCATGCTCCGATAATAACACGCTCGATGATTCACTAAGATCCGCCTCTCTTGTTTTCGCTTCGGTTTATTGCGCGTCGAAAACCCGCGCCTCAATCCGGCGGGTGCCCGCGACCGCGAAATCGCAATCCAGCGCGATGGTTTCGCCGGCCTGCGGTTCGAGCTGCAACTGCATGAGCATGATATGCGCGCCGCCCGGTTTCAGTTCGGTGATGGTTCCTGCGGGCAGCGGCAATCCCGCTTCGAGGGGCCGCATGCGCATCACTCCCTCGTCGTCGACCACGGTTTCGTGAATCTCCACCCGGCCGGCGCCGGCCATGCGCACAGCGACCAGGCGGTCGTCGGCGTTCGTGCGATTGGCGAGCTGCATATAAGCCGCAGTGATGCGCACTCCAGGGGGCACCGCTCGAATGCGGGGGGCATGAGCGCTCAGCTGGTCGGCCGGAGCGTCTTCGATTGCGCCCAGCGTGCCGGCGGCGTTATAATCCCCCCCGGAGGAGCCGTGATCGCCCGGGTTCGGGTCGCAGCCGGTGCCTGCGAATACGGCGAAAGCGAGCGCGAACGCTCCGATGAGTGCGGTTGCAAAATTCAGTCTGGCCATGTGCGGAAAGGCTCCGCCGACCGCCCTTTGGGTCAACCCGCTTTCGCGCCGCGGCCTATGATATTCGCTCTTTCGGCTTTTCGAGTTATGCGAATCATACGAATTACTTTTGGGGGATCCTGCGCGAAATCGGCGCCGGTCCGGTTTCAGTAATCCCGGGGGTCCGGGCTGTTATCGGTCGCGAGATTCGTCATGCGATGACAGGTCTTGCAGTAGTTCAGGCGATTGTCTTTCAGGACCTGAGACTGAAAGCTGCGGTCCGCTTTGAGGCCGCGAAAATAAGCGGTAAAATCTTTGGCGAGTTTGCTGCCGTCTTCGTTGTAGGTATAGGATGCGCCCGCGGCTACCTGGTCCGCGCGATTTCGGGCCGCCCGCGCTCCGCCGCCGCCGGTCGAACGCATATCGACAACTCCTTCGCAGACGCAGGACAGCGCGCCCTGATCGGTTTCGGCCAGCGAGAATTTAGTTCCGCGCACCGAGGCGATGGCGGTCGGCGTCGTCACGCGAAAGCCGCGCGGCGAACGCTTGCCGTTCACCTGAAACCAGGCGAAGCCCTTTTGCAAATGCACCCGCGATTCCCGGCCGCGATCGAGCAGGTTGTCCAGGCGGGTCTGGGTCCGGGCGGCGAGTCGGATCTGCGTTCCGCGATGCTGGATGATCAGCCGTGAGCCGGGACCGGTTTCGATTAGATCGCCGTTGCGTACATAATCGCCGATCTTCGCCGGTCGCCAGTTGTCCGGTTTCGCGGAAGCCGAGCTCTTGATCCGGGCCTTACCCAACAGACGCACAATCCGCGCCGGGTCGCTCTGCGCGTACAGTTCGGCGGATTCTCGTAACCAGAAATAGCCGGCCGCACAGAGTCCCAGAGAGACCGCGCACAGGCCGGCGAAAAGTTTAGGTTTAAGATAGGATAGTTTTTTAGACAACGAGTTCGGTTCCACTCATCAAATTCGCCCGGGAGCTGGCCGGCTCCCGGACGTTCGTTGGCGATGCCTTAGAATCCCGCCTTAATAGTCGGCCGGATCCGGGCTTTTGTCCGTCGCCAGGTCGGTCATCGTATGGCAGGAGGCGCAGTAGCTCAGGCGTTCGTCGGAATCGATCAGCTTCTGGAAGCTGCGGTCGACTTTGAGTCCGCGAAAGTATTTCGCAAAGTCTTTTTCCTGACGCGCGCCCTCTTTTGTATACGAGTGCGAGTCGCCGGGCACCGCGCGTTTCTCGCCGCCCGACGCGCCCGCAGCCTGGGTGTCGACCTTGCCTTCGCATACGCACGATACGGCACCGTCTTCATCTTCTACGACGGAGAATTTGGTGCCGCGGACCGAGGCGATGGCAGTCGGAGTGGTGACCCGAAAATTCACGGGGCCTTTGACTTTGCCTTTCTTGACGTTAAACCAGCTATAGCCCTGCGAAACGTGAACCTTCGTGGACTGTTTCGGCCCGACGAGCGCGTCCAGACGGGTTTTGGTATTCGGCCCCAGACGCATCTCGATGGAACGGTAGCGCAGAATCATCTGCGAATTGGCCCCGGTCTCCAGACTGTCGCCGTTTTTGACCATCGAACCCACGCGCAGAGGACGCCATTTTTCGTCTCCGGCGCTCTTGACCCGCGCCTTACCCAGCAGCCGGACCACCCGGGCGCTATTCTTTTCGGCCTGCACGGCCTCGTTGGCCGCCAGATAGATCCCGCCCAGGAGGACCAGGGACAGGCTGCAAATTCCAGCGAATCGCAGGTGGCGCGAACGCGTGCGATTCGGTTGTTTATCAAAACTCATGAGGCTTAACTCCTGAAGCGACTATAGACGCAATGTTCGATTATTGCAAGCAAGACCGAACCAGCGGAGCCTTCCGGGAACAAACGACAACTCAGCCGGAACGAGCGGTAACGCGAGATCCGGCGAGTCAGGAACATACGGTACTCCGTAGGTTCCTGCGTGCCCGGAACGAGCGGTATCGCTCGGTCCTGCGAGCCCGGAACATACGGTACTCCGTCCGTTCCGGGACAGCGATCTGGTCTGTTACTCGCGGGCCGCAATAAGCACGGGAAACTCAAGCTGAATCACAATCCGGGTGCCTTCCATGTAGTGCATAACGGAGCCGCCCAGCTTCGCCGCTCGCAGGACGATATTGCGGGTGCCGCGACCGCTGCCGTGATCCGACAGGCTGTAGGTCGTGATGGACTTCAGAGTTATCTGTAAGCGCTGTGGATTCAGATCGAATGTCCACTCAGGAGTGTCCCGACCGTACTTCAGATCATTCGTGACGATCTCTTTGATGACCGCGTAGAGCGCCGCGCGCCGATCGCTATCCAGCATCTCCCCCGGATTTGGTATTCCTTTCCAGGCGAAGTTCAGCTCCCGGTCCGCGCTCATATACCGGCGCATCAGCAGCAGTCGGATTCCGCCCGGAAAATCTTCGGACAGGAGATCCAGATCTTCGCTGAAGAGCATCTGTTCCCGCAGGGCGGCGGCGGTTTTTTTAATCTCGTCGTCCAGACGCACGATCAGGTCCGGATTTCGCGAATCATCCTGGACGAGCTGACGGGAAAGCAGGCGTAAATCGACGAGTTGCGCGCCCAGGTGATCGTGGAGATTGGCGTTCATCCGATCTCGTTCGGATTTGACCGCCTGTTGCAGGGAACTGCGGTAGCGGCTCTCGGTCTGATGCGCCCGGCGAACCTGTAGTAAATTACGCAGGCGAAGCAGGAATTCTTCGCGTTCGATAGGTTTGACCAGATAGTCGTTTGCGCCCGCATTCAGCGCGGCGACCAGATCCTCGTTGCGATCTCTGGCCGTGGCCATGAGAACCGGCAAGTCGAGCGCGTTGTGTTGTTTGCGCAACTCGCGGCAGACGTCAAATCCGGAGATGCGGGGCATCATCACGTCCAGAACGACAGCGTCGAATTCGGGGTCTATTCGGAGCGTCGCCAGCGCGGCTTCGCCGTCTACGGCTTCTTCCGAATGATAGCCAGCCAGCCGCAGATAATTTTGCATCACCTGGCGAATGACCGGATCGTCGTCAACGATCAGTATGCGTCCGCCTTCGGTCGCTTCGTGTTCGATCGTTCGGGCGCCCGCCTGTTTATCCGGTTCGCTCGCGGGAAAACCCAAAGGGGGCGTTTTCGTGCCCGTGGGGTCTGGTGGCCGGGGGGGCGGATCGCCGATCTCGTTTTCGCTCGAAGCTTTCCGGGATGCTTCGTCTGGCGCTTCGCTCCCGTAGGCCAGCGGCAAAGTAATTGTAAATCGCGAGCCGCTCTGGCCGTCGGATTCCAGCTGAATCTGACCGCCATGGCGCCGGACCAGCTCGCGAATAATGGACAGGCCGATTCCGGTTCCGCCACGCGATCGATCGATACCTCCGTCGATCTGTACGAACGGCGTGAATACGCGTTCTTGATCTTGAGGCGCGATACCGATGCCGCTATCTTCGACCGCCAGTACCGCCATTCCCTGCTGCGGGCTGACGGACGCGCTGATCCGCACGCTGCCGGCCCTCGTGAACTTAATGGCGTTCTCGACCAGGTTATGCAGAATCTGTTGAATTCGATCCTCGTCGGCGAACACCGGCGGCAGATCCAGCGGCACGTCGTTTATCAATTCGATCCGGTCTGGCATGCGAGGCCAGTTGAGCTCCAGGACGGCCGCCGTCGCCGCGTGCAGGTCGACTGCAGAACGATACAGTTCGATGGGCGCGCTGTCCCGGTTTTGTAGTCGAGAAAAGTCCAGCAGGTCGTTCACCAGGTTCGTCAGGCGGCGACCGCTGCGGACAATATGCTCCAATTGTCGCGCGGTCTCGCCGGTGACCGCGCCGCCGGCGCCCCGTTTGAGGCTATCAGCGATGCCGATGATCCCCTGCAGAGGCGAACGCAGCTCGTGTGAAGTATTGGCCAGAAATTCGTCTTTCATGCGGTCGACGGAAACCAACTGCCGGTTTTTCTGATCCAGTTCGTCAGCCAGGTCCACGGCGACCTGTTGGGTATTCACATAACGCCGGGCGAAGACGAAAGTCTGGCTGCATAAGAAAAATAGAAACCCGTACCGCGCAATATAGGGAAGCTGTAAATTCAGAGCCGTATTCAGGCCGTCGCAAACGGCCAGCAGATACATCACCGTAACCGATACAAGAGCGATGCCCGCTCCTTCGCGTCCGCGCAGGGTCGCCGTCCCCAGGCGCTGAACGAGCCAGAGGCTCCCCGCCAGAGTAATAATGATCCAGGCGTCCAGCGTAAACGCGAAGATACGCATCGGCGTAAGAGCGACGGCCAGAACCAGAACGAGGAGGGCGCCGATATACACGTCGGCGATTCGCGCGTGACGCTTCTGGAACTCCTCCGCGAAGAGGCAGCGCATATAGGCGATGAAAGCGGCGTTGGCCGCGAAGATCGAAGCGAAGGCGATCGCCATCGCCGTCATCCAGTCGAGGTCCGGCAGCATTTGAAAAATTGTGCGTTCGCCGACGATGACGACCCGCAACGCCAGAATCATACAGAATAAACCGAAGAACAATCCGCTGCGCTCGCTGCGCTGCAGTAGAAAGAGCACCAGATAATAAAGACCGATGATCTGAAAGCCGGCGAAGAGAGTGATATCGGACCATTCGCGCATGCGCGTGTAGGTACGCAAGTCGGCGGGCCTGCCCATTCGCACGCTGTCCCAGACGCCCCCGTTGCGTTCGTCGAAATTCGCCGCGCGAATCGTCAGGTCAATGACGGGGCCCAGGGTCCGCGGTTCGCTGAGCGTGGGCACGGAACCGGCCCGGGTTTCCATCGCGGTGCTTCCGACCCGGCCGGCCCGGGCCAGTGATTCTCCATTCACCAGCAAATCATAAGCGGTGGATACATCGAGGGTCTTGAAAACCAGTCGTTGTTCGCCGGGCAGCAGAATGCGCAGGCGATATACACCGAAGCCGTGCGCCGGCAGCTTGCCGTTTCCGGAAGCGCCGGGGTCGGGTAATTCGGTCCAGACGCCGGGAACTTGCGCGATCATCGCGGTTTCCGGGGCGATGTCGAAACTGCCCCAGTTAAATAGCCACTCACCGTCCAGGCGGATGTGGCCGTCCTGTTCGAAATCCCATTCACGTAAATCCAGCAGGCCGGCTTTCGCTTCGGGCATGGTTGCAGCCTGTCGCTGTTCGCAGTGCGAGAACAGGAGCGCGGCCAGCACTAACGCCGGTGTAATTGCTTTCGATTGCCGGAACAGAACGTTGTTGGACGAAGCAGTCCGGCCCGGTGTTCGATGATTCCGCACCAGTGATGACGAACCCACCCGAACGAGGGGCTCAGCCGATATTCAACTTTTGTTTGAGAGAATCGGCGAATTGTCGGCCGACCGGCAGGGTGGTCTCGTCTTCGTCTTTGAGAAAGGCTTCGTAGCGCCCGCCGATCAGGTGCTGGATATGCGAAATGAAGCTCAGATTGACGATGTGTTGTTTGTGGATGCGCTGGAAGAGTTCGGGAGGCAGGCTCTCTTCGAAATCCTTCAGGAGCCGCGCCGACTCGTGGTCTTTGCGCACAGTATGCAGAATCGTATGTTTGCGATTCGACGATAGATAGACGATCTCCTGATAGGGCAGCAGGTAGTGGTTTTCGCCTTCTTTAATCGAGAGGCCCAGTCGCGACGGCCGGAAGAACTGGCGATGATCGCGCAGCTCCAGCACTCGATCCACGGCCTGGTTGAATCTTTCAATGGCGATGGGTTTGAGCACGTAGTCTACGGCGCCGATTTCGAAGGCCCGAATCGCGTGGCTGTCGTGGGCGGTCGTGAACACCACGTGGTGCACGCGCGAAACCTGTTCGAGGATTTCGATGCCGTTGCAGTCCGGCAGCTGAATGTCGAGAAACAGAAGATCGATCTCGCGTTTCTGCTGGAGTTTTTCGATCGCCTCCTGGCCGTCCCGGGCCATGCCGTCCAGGCGCAGTTCCGGGCGGCTCAGTACGTAGTCGACCATCAACTCCCGGGCCGGCAGTTCGTCTTCGACGATGAAAGTGGATAGTTGCTCTTCGCTCACGATGAATCGCTCGTCCGGCCTCCCGGCGCTGCGTTAAAGCCTGGAATGCAGCGCCTGGGAGTCAAAGCTTAAATGAAACTCCGTGCAGCCCTTCGGCCAGTCGGCTTCGACACCCGGAGCGACGCGGCGTATCGTCAAATCGGAGCGGCGCGGATAATAGTGCTGAATGCGTTCTTTAATATGCGGCAGGGTGCCTTCGCCGCGCAGGAGTAACGCGGGGTCGTGGGCCCAGTCGGGAGCGGGACCGTTGTCGCGTACGCGAACGTGCACCCAGGATTCTTCGCGGCGCGCCGTGATTTCGATCAGACCGTCTTCGCGCAGTCGCCGGACTCCGTGAATAAAAGCGTTCTCGACCAGGGGCTGAATGCTCAGCGGGGGGATGCGCACTCCCGCGAAGCTTTCGCGCACCCGCTCGGGCGACGGCGCTTTTTCGCGCGCGGTCGCGGCCTGCTCTGCGCGGCCTTCGTCGAAGGCGTCTTCGTCTTGCGGGCCGGCGCTCAGCCGCAGGGTCAGTCGATCGGCGAAACGCAGATGTTCCAGTTCGATATAGCTGCGGGTGAATTCCCACTCTTCGGCGAAATCGATCAACGCGTTCTCGGCGGTTTCGAGAATAAAACGATAATTCCCGGCCAGCATCATCAACGCGCGGTCGGCTTTGCCTGGATCCCGGCGCAGCGTCGCGTGAATCGTGTTGAGCGTATTAAATAGAAAATGCGGCCGCATGCGATACTGCAGGCTCTTGAGACGGGCTTCCTGCAGAGCGGTTTCCAGCTGCAGCTTACGCTGGGCCATCGACCGTCCCCAGCGATCGATGGCGGTGATAATAATCGCCACGAGGATCGAACCGTAGATGACGCTGAAAAACTGCTGCTGCCCGTGGGCCAGCGGATCGAAGTCCAGCAGGCTGCGGCTCAGCAATGCTCCGAAGTAGACGCCGATCAGCCCCGCGAGCATGGCCACGCCCAGCACCAGAAAAAACGCCGGGACCGGTCGGCCGCGGCGCCGCCCTCCCTCGTACAGGCGGATGCCCAGGGTGTAGATCGAGATTTCGATCAGCGCGCAGATGGTATGGGTATTCAGCTGGGCCACCGCGAATACCCGGGGCAGGGGTTCGGGGCTATAAAAGGAGATCAGCAGCGCGTTCATGATCCCCAGGGTCGTGTTGACGACCAGCCAGCCGAGTAGCTTTACGAAGACGGACACAGCTTCACGCGATCGGGCGCAAGCGCAGCGCCGTCTTTCAGATTTATACGAATGCGCCAGTACTTCCCGTCCGCCGGCGGTTTTTCAAAACGGGCGTAGACGATGTGCAGCGCGTCTTCTTTCCGATAGGCGAAATTGCCGATGGAGGGGTCGGCGTTTTTTGCGAGCCAGGGGAAGGCCGTTTGTTGCGCTTCGATTCCCGGACTGCGGTCGACAAGACTCACGCTGCGAATGGCGCGGCGTTTCGCGAAATCCATCCAGACGATTCGTTCGCCGGTCGCGGAAACGAAGACCCAGCGCCCCGGCTCAAGGCGAATTTCGCTGCCCTCGTACATATTCAGTGCTTCGGCGCCGGCTTCCCCCGCTTGCGGCCGCACCGCGAAGGCTTGCGAAATGCCCGGACCCAGCGGATAGATCGTCGCGCCGCAACCCGGGCCCGCGCCCACGCAGTCGCGCACGTACAGGTGGTCGTCGAGCAGCGCGAAGAGCGATGCAGCCACGAACAGCCCCTGAATCTTGAATTTTTGCTGGAGTACGCCGGATGGCAGAGCGTAGCTTTTGATTTCGACGTCCTGCGAAGCGTCGGCGATACGGACGGTCGCCAGCACGCTCTTGCGATCGTCGACCAGGCCGTACAGATTCACGACTGCGGAATCGCCTGGATATTTCGGAGGGGGAGTGAGTCGGATCGTTTCGCATTCGTCGCTTTGCGCATGACAGATCAGCGCGCCCGGCTTCTGGATCGACGCGCGATATTGGCCGTGAACGCGTACGCCTTCCTGAACGGGCCGCCGCGGCGTCGCTTCGCAGCCGGAGTCGGGATTCGCCGACTGCGGTTCCGCGAATGCGCCCGGCGCGCACTGTGTGCAGAGCAGCGCCGCGAACGCGAGCGTCCCGAGTTGAACGGCCCGGGAGTTCGCCTGCGCGGCGCGAAATTCTTTTGCTTCCCTGGCAGCGGTCATATTTGCAATCCTCCGGAGATTGATTCGCGTCTCGGCCTTTTCATTTATGCCGACGTTCCCGCGCGATTCAATCCGTACTCATCGCGCAGCAGCGCCGCGACGTACTCCAGATCGCGGGTCGAGGCGCCTTTCGCGCCCGGGGCCTGGAAGGCGTTGATTTCCCAGAGCGAAAGCCGCCGCTCTTCGCCGGGACCGGTTTGCAGACCTTTCGAATACGGACCGACGTTCGCCAGGAATTGCGATACCGTCGGTAGCTCGAAGCCGGCGCCGACGCAGACCGCCAGCCAGAAGTGGCCCTCTTCGGATAGATTGATCTGCACCGCTTCGATTTGATCGGCGGGGATTTCAATCTCCTGATTCAGGGCCGAGAGTCCCGGCGCGCGAAATTCGATGCGCACCAGCAGGCGGCTGCGATTGACGATGATCGCAAAGCCGCGCAGCTGCATGAGAATTACCAGCGCGACGACCGAATAAAACATAATGATGAACAGGCCGGAGAAAATCATAAAAAAGATATCGAAGGCCTGCATGAAGATAAAGACCGGCACCGCCAGGAACAGGCCCAGAACGAGCACATTAATGATTTTCGCTCCGGTGCTCATGCCAGGCATCTGCAGGCGAATTTCGCGGCCTTCGGCGACGCTCGATTCGCGTACGTTTGCGGAGGGGGCGAGGGCCGGGGCGCCGAAGCGGTCGGACGAAGACACGCCCGGCGATCCGGATCTGGAAGCCGGAATCGTCAGTTCCAGTTCGGACTGGGAGGTCACGCCGAAGCCGGTGAACTCCGCGACCTGTCGCGCGAGTTCCGCCATGCTGTTGCCGTCGCCGCCGCTGTCGATGACCAGCTCGGAGCCGTCGTGCAGGACCAGGGCCAGCAGGTAGACCGTATAGCGGGTGGTGGAATCGCTGCCGGAGCTGCGGCGATGGACGCGATACAGGTGCAAGCGGTCGACGCGCTGAAAGGGTACGCGAAAATCCTCCTGATTGGTGACGGAGCTCTGCATCAGAAATTCTTCGGCCCGCCGATCGAAGAACATGCTCTGACGATAGTCGCGCTTCCAGTTGCCGATCGCGGCGTAGACGCCCACGCCGCCGATGACCGCGGAGAAGATTCCCATGGCTTTGAGCGACCAGTCCCCGGCGAACGCCGCCAGAGCGAGGCCCAGCAGAAAGAAGAAACCGGCGATCAAACACATGAACACCAGCAGGCAGCCGGTCCCGCCGGAGCGGCCGGTCTGCCAGTAGCCCAACTGCTCTGGTCGGTCCGCGGGGCTTTCCCAGTTCATCATGATCGATGCATACGACCGCGTACGAAACCGGTCAAGTGATTCTGTCGCATTGCGGCCAGGCTTTCAAAAAATGCAAATGATTCGCTAAACAGCGCCGTTTTTCGCGCACAAAAATTTGTACGCAATCGGTTAAGATGACTGGAATCCCTGCGTCTCCTGTTGTAATACATACCGGCCAAACCGATACTAAACAGGCACCGGGAAGATGGACCCGGAACCGGATCTGGATTGAGATTTGAAGGCGGCCATTCAAAATACTACGCGTCGGGTACAGGCGGGATTCGCGTCGCTGTTGCTGAGTTCCATGCTGGCGGCGCCGGCGGTCACGGGATGCGCGCAGTACGGTGCGGAGCCGCAGCTCCTGGCGCCGCTCGTACTGGGCGCGCTGGGCGCTACCGTGGCCTCGACTGCGACCAGCGGCGTTCAGCTCAGCGTTGACACTGCACTTTTGACCTCAGAGAGCGGTACCTCGACCGCGATCGGGGTGGTGCTGACCCGGGCCCCCACTGCGGATGTCATTCTGAATCCGGTCGCCAGTGACCCGACCGAAGGCGTGCTTTCGACAGCGAGCCTGAGCTTTACTCCCTTTGACTGGTTTATCGCCCAGAGCGTGGGGGTCACCGGCGTGGATGACGGCATCGTCGACGGTAACCAGAGCTATGTCGTCGATTTCGGTTCGGCTATCAGCGCCGACCCCAGTTACTCTTTATTGCCGGCCGGTAGCGTTTCGGTCATCAATACCGATAACGAAGGCGCGCGGGTAACGCTGGCGCCGACCACCGGTCTCGTCGTCTCCGAGAATCTGACGACCGCGGATTTCTTCGTCGTGTTGAGTACGATGCCCGTGGCGAACGTCATCGTCGATCTGTCGTCGAGCGATACGGGCGAGGCGACCGTCGCTCCCGCGAGCCTGACATTTACGTCGGCGAACTGGAATGTACCGCGGCGCGTTACGGTCACCGGCGTGGACGACGGACTAAATGACGGCACTCAAAACTTAACAATTTCGGCCAGCGTGAACGCGGGTACGACCGCGCCGGCCTACGCCGGTCTGCCGATTACGGACACTGTCGCGGTTTCGAACAGCGACAACGATACGCCCGGCGTTACGGTGACTCCCGCGGCGACTCCGTTGCTGACGACCGAGGCCCTGGTCGCCACGAATTTTACAGTAGTGCTCGACTCGGAGCCGACCGCGAATGTGAGCGTGAACGTGAGCAGTTCGGACACGACCGAAGGCACGGTCGCTCCCGCCGCGCTGACCTTTACGGCGGGCGTTTGTCCCGGTCCGGGCAACTGGTGTGTTCCGCAGACGGTCACGGTCACCGGGGTCAACGACGACCTGGCCGATACCGATCAAAGTTATACAATTCAGTTCGGGACCGTAACCAGCGCCGATGCGGATTATAACGGGCGCACGCTCAGCGATCTCAGCGCCTTAAACAGCGATAACGATACGCCGGGCATCACCGTAACGCCGACGACCGGATTGATCACGAGCGAAAACGCGACGACGGCGAATTTTACGGTCGTTTTGACTTCGCAGCCCACCGGCAATGTGAGTATTCCGCTTTCGAGTGATACGACGACCGAGGCGACGGTTTCGCCGGCCAGTTTGACTTTCACGGCGGGCCTGTGTCCCGGTCCGGGGAACTGGTGCACGCCGCAGACGGTCACCGTCACGGGCGTGGACGACGTCATTCCGGTGGCCGACGGCAGCGTGGCTTATAATATCATTACGGGCGCGGCCACGAGCACCGACCCGGATTACAACAATCGCGACGCGAGCGACGTGGCGGGCACGAACGCAAACAACGACCTGGTCGGGATTATTTCGGCGCCGATTACGGGCTTGATGACCAACGAAGGCGGCGGCACTGCGACCTTTACGGTGCAGTTGAATACCCAGCCGGCGGCCAATGTGCGGGTGGGTAAGACCACAGCGCCCACGAATTTGATTCGCAGCCTGGATACCACCGAAGCCACCGTTTCGCCTTCCTTTCTGGATTTCACTCCGGCGAACTGGAATGTGCCGCAGACCGTCACCATCACCGGCCTGGCCGACGCGCTCAGCGACGCCGATACCGCCTACCAGATCGATCTCGGGGTGGGGGTGAGCGCCGATCCACTCTATGACGGCCTGGCTCCGACCGACAACAACGGCGCGACCGCCGGCCAGCTGAACGTGACCAACTGCGATACGAACGCTTCGCGCATCGCCCGCTGCGTAACGCCCGAATTCGTGAGTTATACCACGACCGAAGCCGGCGCCGCCGTGCAATTCAAGATGATTCTCAGCCAGGCGCCTACCGCGAACGTGAGCTTCAACCTGCTGTCGAGCGATACGACCGAATTCACCGTCGCGCCCGCGAGCCTGACCTTTACTTCCGCGAACTGGAACGTGCCGCAGACGGTCACGGTGACCGGCGTCGACGATCCGGAAGACGACGGCGATATCGCCGCGGCTCTGCAGATCCAGGCCGCGACCAGCGGCGACGCCTTCTTCAACGGCTTCGATCCGCCCGACCCGACGATCACCAATACCGACAACGACACGGCGGGCATCACGCTCACGCCCGCGAGCGCCACGGTCACCGAAAACGGCGGTACGGCCAATTTCAGCATTCGCCTCAATTCGCGACCGATCGCCATTGTGACCGTGCCCCTCGAAAGCAGCGATACGACCGAAGGCACGCTATCCACGGCATCGGTGACATTTACGAATACCGGCGGCGCCTGCGCGGGAGGCGGCAACTGGTGCACGCCCCAGACGGTCACGGTCACCGGCGTGGACGACGCCATCGTCGACGGGGACGTCGCCTTTACGATTCGCACGGGGCCGGGCACGGTCACCAGCGGCGACGGCAATTATAGCGGCACCTCTTCGCCCACCCGCACGATTACGAATACCGACAACGATCGCTATCTCTTTGTCACGGCCGCGACGCACAGCGGCGATTTCGATAACGACGCGGGGCTGGCGGGCGGAGCGAACGCGGCGGTGAATGCGGACGGCAGTCCCATCGCGGAGATGGATAATTTTTGCGGCGTCGACGCGAATGTGCCGGTCGCCGGAACCTACCGGGCCGTGGCGGCCGACGGCCCGCATCGTCGGGCTTCGCTCACGGCGAACGCCGGCGATTCGCAGATCAATTGGGTGCTGACGGCGAATATCGATTATCGCCGGTCCGACAACACCGCGATCTTTCGCACGAACGCCAATTCGATCTTCGTCTTCGGCGCGCTGACGAACTCCGTGACCGGAGCGGTCGGCAATTACTGGACTGGCCTGGCGAGTGATTGGACGACCTCGACTGACGACTGTGGAAATTTCTCGGGCACCGGCGGCAACGGCCAGCAGGGCGACGCGAATAGCACCGGCGGAGGCGCACTCGATACCGGCGCGGCCGCCTGCACGACTCCGCTGCCGTTGCTCTGCGCGCAGCAATAGCCGTGGGGTGTGCGAGCGCAGGCCACAGCCTGCCTCTGGGTTTTGCTCCAATCGTAACAGCTTCGTTCAAGGCGCACTGAAAGAGGGCGTGCTTAAACTTAAGCCACGAAGGTCTTTGCGCGAAGTCGCGATTTAATGCGCAGCCTTGAATGAAGCTGTTGCCCTGTGCCCTGATTCGTGATTGCTCCCAATCGCTCGTCTTTGTACGCACGGATTGCCGCTGGCGTAAACCGGCATGCATGGCGAATTCTTGCGATGATTGGCGGAGTTCTGTATAAAATCTCTCCGGCTGTACGGCGTATCGCCTGCCTTTTTTTTCTAACACTGTTATCAAACAGTGTCAGGCACGCATTCTGCAAAACACCTCTTATTCGAATCACTGTCAGTTGCTGACGCGATGCCAGAAATCTGACAGGATCATACAAAGACAGATCAGGAGAGGTTCATGTTCTCAAACAAGTCCAAACACAAGCAGTTTCTTTCTAATAAAGGCGGCCGCTATCTGAAGACGATCGCCGTTCTGGCGACCGCCGCCGCGGCGCTCGTCTATTTTAAATCGCCCCCGAAGCCGCCGGAATCATCGGTGGATCGCCTGCAGCGCAGCTGGGAAAGCCGCGCTCTGGAACTGGAGCGTAAACTGCAAAACGATACGCCGCTGAAAGCCGCGACCTTCGTGCATACGCACAATAGTTACAATAGCTCGAAATATACGACCGCTTTCAGCTATCTCGACCCGAATCAAAGCGAAACGATCAAAGATCAACTGCGCATGGGCGTGCGGGCCCTCGAACTCGACGTGCACTGGTACTTCAGCATGGAAGGCTGGCCCTGGAATTGGGGCAAACGTCCGCTGCTGTGTCACGGCCAGAGCAACCACCTCGGCTGCAGCTCGTACGACCGCCACCTCAGCAAAGGCGTCGACGAGATCAACAGCTGGATTCGTTCCAATCGCGGCGAGGTCATCATCGTTTATATCGAAACGCATCTCGACGGTCGTTACAACGACGCGCTGAATGTATTCAAAAGCCGGGTGGGCGATCTGGTCTATACGCCGAATATGGCGCGGACCGGAACCACCTGCGAAGACGTGCCGATGAATGTCACGAAGCGGCAGATCTTAAACGCCGGCAAAAATATCATTCTGTGGTCGAGCGGCTGCCCTGGCGGCGAATGGGGTCGCTGGGTATTTCGCAAGAACAACAACGTGCCCGAATCGAATATCGAGCGGTTTACGAGTTACGGCGCCTGCGGACATTTCGACCGCAACACCTACAATACGAAAATGGTGCGTTACTATGAAGACCGCACGAATCTGACCGCCTGGTTCGGCGGCGGTTCCGGCAAGACCACTCCGCAGAATATGGCCGAGATGATGAAATGCGGCGTGAACCTGCCGGGCGCGGATAAACTCAAGGCGACCGATGGCCGCGTCAAAGCCGCCGTGTGGAGCTGGCACCAGAACGAACCGAACGACTGGGGCGGCAATGAAGACTGCGCGCACCAGTGGGGCAACGGCCGCTGGAACGACAATAACTGCAACGTCAGCTATCGCTACGCCTGCAAAGATTCCTCCGGCAACTGGTACGTGACCAATGCTTCCGGTCCCTGGCAGAACGGCTTTCATTACTGCGGCGCGGAGACCGGCGGTCGTTACGCCTACGCGGTGCCGGTAAACGGCTATGAAAACCAGCGCCTGCTCGAAGCGAAGCGCGCCAGAGGCGTCAACGACGCCTGGTTAAAATACTCGGACCGCGGCCGCGAAGGCGACTGGCGGCCGTAATCGGTTTCGCGCCCGGATGATTGAAGATTGATCCGGGCGCAACGTCATCGCTGTGCGCAGGCCTCTGCGCGCGGCGATGATTCACTCTAAAACGCATTTTAATATATACGGAAATTATATTATGAAAACCGCACGCATTCTTGTAATCTCCGGGACCCTGGCAACCGCGCTTGCTCTGGCGGTGCTGCTATTCTTGAGCGGCGCCGAACCGGAGCGGCCCATGAGTTTCGAAGAATTCGCGGCGGAGTCCGGTTCCACCGACGCGAGCGGCGAAGGCCGGCCCGGCCTGTATGTTACAGATCTGATTGAACCCGGTCGCGGCGACGCGATCCTCGACGATGTGCGCGCCGGACGCATCGATTTACTGTCGGAACTCCGGCGGCTGCGTTCGTATTGTCCGGAAGAGGGCCCGGCCCGCGAGTGCGACGCGATGGTGATCGATTTTCTGAATCGATTGCCGGAACCCGACGGCGGCAAGCTCGTGCAGCTCTTTGAAAGCTATCGCGAGTACGAAAGCGAGCGCGAACGGGGCCGGCTGGCCGCCGAAGCCGCGTCGGCGGACGCGGCCGCTCGCCGGGAGTTGTTGCGTAAACTGCGCCGCGAAATCTTCGGCGAAGAGGACGCCGCCCTCATATTCGGACTCTCCGAAGCCCATGTCGATTTCCAGCAGGTCGTGCGTCGCTTCGCCGGCGATGATCCGAAACTGGCGGGCCTGTCGGCCGCGGAGCGGCTGGCCGAATTCGAAACGGCGCGCGCCCGGGTCTTCGGTCCCTATCACGAGACCTTGCTGGAACGGCAGCCCGCGAATACCGCCCTGGGATTTGAAGTCCTCGTGCGCCAGAGCGAGCTGGAGAACCTCGGCGAAGCGGAGCGGCAGCGCGTGATGCACGCGATTCGCCGACGGCATCTGGGTGCGGATCGGGCCGACGCGATACTGGCCGACGAAGAGCGAGCGGCTGCTGCAGCCGCCGAAAAGAACGCGAATCTGGAAGCCTTTCTGGCCGCGGAGCAGGAGCTGCTGGCGAAAAATCCGGATTTGCCGGTCGCCGAACGGTTGGCGAAAATCGAGCAGTTGCGATCCGACTATTTCGGCGAGCGTCCGGGCGAAAATTAATTTGTTTCAATCTTTCGCGTGCGGCCGGAATATCGTTCGCACGATCGCCTGAATACGAATCCGGGCGATCGTTTGCACGCCCTCTGGGCCGCCCGCGAATCTATGGAGCCGCTTGATTTACGCACAGCCATGCAGCGTCTGGGGATCTTTCCTCTGGTCGTCGCGGGGGATTACCGCATCCAGGCGATATCCGCGCGTTTGCTGAAGCTTTTGGGTTATTCGCCTGCCGACGTGCGGGGCCGCAGCGTCGTGCGCCTGCTGGGCATTGAATTCTTTCAGGAATTATTCGTGCGCGCCGGGAAGCTCTGGGAGCGTCCATTTCAAAACTATCGCGCGTATTTGCGGACCGCCGGCGGCGAACAGTACCTGTTTCAGCTCAGCGGTTATAAGGACCTGGATTCGAAAGGCGAGGCGCGTTATACGCTTTTTTTGCAGGATATTCATCGCGAAGGGCAGCGGTATCGCCTGGCGACCGGCGAATTCGAAGACAGCATTCGCGCGAGCCGTATGCTGCGGCCGTACATTTCGCGACAGCTGAGCAGCCGCGCGAAAAGCGCCGTGCAGGCCGGCTATAATAAGATCCCGAACGAAAAACGCGAATTCACTTTTTTGTTCGCGGACCTGGTCAGCTATACGGCGCTCGCGGAGCAGAGTTCGCCGGATGAAATCCTGGAAATGCTGAACGTCTCGATCGGCGCGACCTCTTCGACGATTTTACACAGCGGCGGTTTCGTCGACAAGATCATGGGCGATTCGATTTTCGCGGTCTTCGAGAAGCCGCTGAACGCCGTCATCGCGTCGATCGAGATTCAAAAGCAGTTCAATATTCTCAATCTCTTCCGGCTGAAATCCGGGCAGCCGGAAGTCAGTCTGCGCATCGGCGTGCACAGCGGCGAATGCATTCTCGGCAGCATCGGCTCCGACGATTTTCTACAGCTGACTTTTATCGGCGACGCGGTTAACACCGCTTCGCGCCTGGAGCGCGCGGCCGAACCCGGCTCGATTCTGGTCAGCGAGGCGACGCTCCAGCTGGTGCGCGAAAACGTGCAGGTGATCAAGACCGTCGAACTGAGCTTGAAAGGCAAAGCGCAGGCCCTGGCCGCGGGCTTCGTCAACAGCGTGAGTTTCGAAGGGCCGCGCGGACCGATCACCCTGGGACTGGACGATCATATTTTTTGATTGCTTAAGGCGGCGGCGCGTTTTCGGAGTCCGGCTGTAATCCGTTCGGGGCCGGGGGGGCGCGATATAGATCCCGCAGAATCAGCAGCATCGCCACGGCGAACGTCGTATAGCTGCCGAGCGCTGCGGGCGTCACCAGCCACGCCCCTCCCGCGAAAAAGAAGGTCAGCGCGCGGGCCGCGATATGCCCGAGCGGAAACAAAAAGAGAGCGTAGATCAAAGCGCGCTTCGCGGCGGCGCGCATGCGGACCTGGTAGAGCACGGAACTCAAAAACAGCGCCAGCAGACCGAAGAAAAACAGATCCATATGCAGATCTTCCAGTATGGCGATAAAGCCGGGCGGGGCTTCCGCGAAACTCAGATCCCGGTGGGGGCCGCCGTAGAGACTGGCCGCGACCGCTTCCGGGACGAAGCCGGTGCTGCCGAATTCGCGCAGCGCGTGCGCCAGAGTGAAACATAAAAACAAAACCAGGCTCAGCGTGATCAACGCGCGCGGGCCGCGGTCGCTGCGGAGCGACCCTGTGATCAGGAATTTCATGCCCGGGTTTCAGGAGCCGCCGAAGTGAGTGCGATGCAGTTGCAGAGTTTTGCGCACCGCGGTGGAGACGGCCCGGGTCGTCAGCGTGGCACCGGTGATGGTCGGCAGATCGCGGCCGGGCTGGAGGCTGGCGCTCGCGGTTTTGTCGGTGAAAATCGCCAGCCAGCGGTCGGGGGCCAGGTACTCCTGCGGTTCAAAGAACGAAATGATGCGCGCCGCCCGCACGGAGCCGTCGGCATTCAGGGCGACGAATACGGTCTCCTCTTTGGTGCGCACGATATGCGTGTCGAAGAGCGCATAACCCGCGATTTTGCCTTTTTTGCCGCGGGCGATATAGAAGGTATGAAAGCGGCCGATCTTATCCAGGTCGGCGATTTTGCGCAATTCGGTCTGCTGCGCCCGGCTCAGATAGAGGGCCTTGCGTTCCGTTTCTGCGCCGGGGAAAGCCTCCGCCAGCGCCGCCGCTGTTCCAACGTAGACCCGCGAATGCAGAGCGCTGGCGCTCAGCGCGGCGATGATCAGCAGGCAGGCTGCTCCGCGCCGGATGACCTGAGGGCTGCCGGGGACCCACTGCCGCATCCGATTCATACGCCGCTCCACGTTCATAGCTCAACCTCACCCGGGCCCCTGGCGTGTCAATGCAATTGAGACCCTGACTCAGTAAGATCCGACGCTTCCCCGGACGCCTGTTTTTTGCGCACCGACCTCGGGCCCGGTCTGTATAAAAAACAGGCAGCCGGTCGCAATTCTCAACAGATAGTCCCCGATGCGAACGCAACGACTTTGCCCGAAACATTCCAGGTTCACGCGCCGCAAAACATCCAGCAGTGCGCAAATCTTCGCCTGTCCCTGGTTTGCGAAGCGTTTGCTGCGGCGCGATCATCTATCGCTCCGCCTCTCCAGCGAATGGGTACGCAATTTGCAATTACGCGTTCAGTACGAACCCGGCGTCTGATCGCGAACGGGAATTTTCAGAATGATAAGGAAACTGTATTATGTATAAAGCATCGTATGACGCATCCGCGCGATATGGCGGCAAACGAGTCGCGCGCTTCGTGATGGCGCTGGTAGTGACCTTCGCCGCGATCACGGCGTGCGGAGAGAAAAAAGAGGAGCCGATTACGATCGGTTATAGCGATTGGCCGGGCTGGGTTGCGTGGGAAATCGCCATTGAAAAAGGTATGTTCGACAAAAAGGGCGTCGCGGTCGAATTCAAGTGGTTCGACAACTACGTTGAATCGCTGCAGGCGATGGACGCGAAGCAGCTCGACGGCAACTGTCAGACCTGGAACGATACAATCTTCTCGCTGGCGACCGTCGGCGTTCCGATGAAAGCCGTTCTGATCAACGACAACTCCGCCGGCAACGACGGCGTGGTCGCGAAAGGCGCAAGCAGCCTGGCGGATCTGAAAGGAAAGACCGTCGCCGCCGAAGAGGGCACCGTATCGCATTTCGTTTTGTTGACCGCGCTGGAAAAGGCCGGCCTCAGCCAGGACGACGTTGAATTCAAAAATATGTTCGTACCGGACGCGGCGAACGCCGTGACCCTGGGCAATGTCTCGGCCGCCGCGCTCTGGCAGCCTTCCCTGTTCAATTCGATGCAGGAAGACGGCGTAAGTCTGCTCTTCTCTTCGAAAGAAATGGCGGGCCTGATTCCCGATATGCTCGTCTTTCACGACGACGTCGTCGCCAGCAAAGGTCCCGAAATTCAAAAGATCGTAGAGGTGTGGTTCGAGGTGATGGAGTTCATCAAGGCGAATCCGGACGAAGCCTACGCGATTATGGCGAAGAAGGTCGGTCAGACTCCGGAAAACTATCAGACCTTTATTTCCGGCACCCGTTTCTTCACTCTCTCCGACAACCTGGCGGCGTATAAGAAAGGCCCGGGCGCCGATTCGCTCTACGGCAGCGGCAAAACCATCGGCGATTTCTATCTGAAAGTGCCCGCGCTCGAAATCTCCGAAGTGCCCGATTACGCCGCGGCCATCGAACCGAAATTCGTGCAGGCGCTCCAATAAGCCGATTGCGATATCGAATCACACTTAAGCTTCGAATCATCGATTGTATATGAGCACTGGCTTTCGCGGGAATTTGAAAGGCGCTTTCGAGCTGCGCAGGAAACTGCCGGCCCGCGCATTTCGGATTCTCGCGGCATTCGGTTTTCTCGGCGCTTTTCTGTCGTACGGCTGGCTCAGCGGCCAGGGTTTCGTAAACGAACATTTCGTACCCGGCCCCGCTGAGCTCCTGGCCGCCGCTCGCGAGATTTTTCAGGGCTCCGAAGTCTGGACCGATCTGAAAATCAGCTTTTTGCGCGTATCGGCCGGCTTTTTGATCGCCGCGCTGGTCGCGGTGCCGCTGGGAATTCTGATCGGCGCCTTTTGTTTTTTCGAGGCGCTGCTGCAGCCGCTGACCGAATTCGCGCGCTATGTTCCCGTACCGGCGCTGATTCCCTTATTGATGGTGTTCTTCGGCATCGGCGAAAGCCCGAAGGTCATGCTGATTTTCGTCGGCGTTTTTTTTCAGCTGCTCCTGATGGTCGCAGACGAGGTGCGCCGCGTGGCGTACGATCTCTTACAGGTAAGCTATACCCTGGGCGCAAAGCGCTTCGAAGTAATCGCGCAGGTGCTTACTCCGGCTTCGCTGCCGGGAATCTTCGACGCCCTGCGGCTCTGCAACGGCTGGGCCTGGACCTATCTCGTTGTGGCGGAATTGATCGCGGCGGGCGAAGGTCTGGGATACCGCATTCTGCGCTTTTATCGTTATAAACAAATCGAAGAGATGTACGTGTATTTGATTTTGCTCGGAATCTTCGGCCTCTTTCTGGATTATCTATTTCGGGTATTGAATCGGCGCGCGTTTCGCTGGGCCGAAACCGTGAAGGCTTAAGATGCAGCTCGAAATTCGCGACGTTTCGAAAATCTATCCGGGGGCGAAAACGGGCTTTCGTACTCAGGCACCGGACGTCACGGCGCTCGTGCCGACCGGCTTCACCGTCGAGTCCGGAGAATTCCTATGTTTGCTCGGCCCCTCCGGCTGCGGCAAATCGACTTTATTGTACATGCTCGCCGGATTGGAGCAGCCCTCGGCCGGCGAAATCCTGCTGGATGGAGAGCGGGTGCACGGTCCCGGTCGCGAACGCGGGCTGGTATTTCAGAATTATACATTATTCCCATGGCTGACCGTCGAACAGAACGCCGCGTTCAGCAATCGCCTGGCGTCGAATACCGAAGGCCTGACTCGTGGTGAAACTTTCGATCGCATCGAACGAGTGGATTTCCTGCTCGATATCATGGGTCTGTCGAAATTTAAAAGCGCCTATCCGCGCGAATTGTCCGGAGGCATGAAACAGCGGGTGGCGATCGCCCGCACGCTCGTCAATCGACCGAAGCTGATGTTGATGGACGAGCCCTTCGGCGCCCTCGACTCGCAGACCCGCGAGGAAATGCAGGAGCTCCTGCTTTTGATCAGCCAGCACGAAAAGACCACGGTGATTTTCGTCACTCACGATGTGGACGAAGCGGTCTTTCTCGGATCGCGGGTGCTGGTCTTTAGTGCGCGACCGGGGCGGGTGATCGCGGACCGTAAAATGCCGGCTGCGTTTCGTAAGAGCGTGGACTTCAGTATTAAGATGACGCCGGAGTTCTTTCAGATGAAGCGGGAGTTGTTGGATTTGCTGCATGCCCAGGGGCAGGGCCAGAACCAGCGCAACGAAAGCCTGGCGAAACTGATCGCGCTCAAAGAAAAAGAAAAGGAAAACGCCGGTAACTGACCGGCTTCAGGATCGAGACCAGAGCCATGAGCACCAGCCAGAGCAAATCTTCTCCCGGAGGAACCGGCGTGCAGGGCGCCGGCGAGATTCCGCCGGAACTGATCGTGTACGACGAAGAGCTTCCCGCGGGGGGACACTGGTCGCTGCGCGTCAAGCGGGGTTATACTCTGCGGCTGGTCGACCTGGCCGGCGGCGCGAATGTCGGCGCGCTGTTTTATAATCTCGAAGAAACGAGTGAACGCTATAATATGCCCGACACTCTGAAAGCGCAGCACATCGCGCGGCTGACGGAAGGCTGCGTGTGTTATTCGGATATGGGTCGCATTCTGGTCTCGCTGACCGCCGACACCTGCGGCTGGCACGATACGATCGGCGGCACGACCAGCGCGGCGATGATCGCGGCGCAGTACGGCGAACATCATTACGAAGATCATCACAACGAGTACTATCGCAACGGCCGGGACGGCTTTCTGATGCAACTCGGGCGTTATAATCTGGGAATCCGCGACCTGGTTCCGAATATCAATTTCTTCAGCAAGGTCACGGTGGACGAACTGGGAGCGCTGAGCTTCGTCGAAAACGCGTCCCCGGCGGGTGCCTTCGTGGATCTACGGGCGGAGATGAACGTGCTGTGCGCCTTGAATTCCTGTCCGCATCCGCTGAATCCCTCGAAAGTATATCCTACCGGGGCGGTGCGTATGATCATCTGGCGCAGCGGCTACGGCGGCGGTCCCGAGGACCCCTGCCGGCTTTCGCGTCCCGAAAACGACCGCGGTTTTCGCAACACTCTCGACTATTTCGCGCAGGCCGATCTATGAGTACGCAATCGAAATCGCAGCTGACCGAAAGCCCGTTAAATCCGGAGGACGCGCTCTATCGCCATACCGTCCGCGCGGGCGATCCTTTCATTCACGAGATCCAGGCCGGCCAGACCGTGCGCATTCTCGACCTGAAAGGCAACCAGGCGGTGGATACGCTTTTTTACAGCGCGGCGGATCCGCTGGAACGCTATAGCTCCGTCGATACGATTCGCGAGCAGCGCAATATTTATCTAACCACCGGAACCAAATTGATATCGAACGAAGGCCGGGTGATGCTTGAAATCACCGCCGACACCTGCGGGCGCCACGATACCCTGGGCGGCGCCTGCGCGAGCGAAAGCAATATGGTGCGTTACGCCCTCGATAAAAAGTTTATGCACAGCTGCCGCGACAGCTTTCTTCTGGCCATCGCCGATTGCCAGCACGGCCCGGCCGCGCAGATCGGCGGTCTGACGAAACGCGACATCACCAGCAATATCAATTTCTTTATGAACGTGCCCGTCACGCCCGAAGGTCGTCTGACTTTCGAAGACGGTATTTCGCATGCCGGCAAGTACGTAGAGCTCAGGGCGGCGATGGACGTAATGATCTTAATCAGCAACTGCCCGCAGTTAAACAATCCCTGCAACGCCTACAATCCGACTCCGGTGGAAATTTTGATCTGGGAGTAAGGGGTGTTTGAAAAAGTCCTGATCGCGAATCGCGGCGAAATCGCCGTGCGCATCCAGCGCAGCCTCAAAGCGCTGGGCGTGGCGTCGGTCGCGCTGTATTCGGAAGCGGACCGCGAAGCCCGTCATGTACTGGACGCCGACGAGGCGCTGGCGCTGCCCGGCAACACCGCCGCCGAGAGCTATCTGAACGTGGAGGCCGTGCTCGCCGCCGCGCGCCGGCTGGCGCCCGCAGCTTCCTCATCAGACGCCGGGCCCCCGGCGATGGGCGTGCATCCCGGCTACGGTTTTTTAAGCGAAAACGCGGCTTTCGCCGAAGCCTGCGCGCGTGAGAATATCGCTTTTATCGGCCCGACCCCGGATCAGCTCCGGGAATTCGGTCTCAAACATACCGCGCGTGAACTCGCGAAAAAGAGCCAGGTTCCGCTCTTGCCAGGCAGCGATCTGCTCGCGGACGCGGAAGCGGCGCTCAGGGAAGCGGAGCGAGTGGGCTACCCCGTCATGTTAAAGAGTACGGCGGGGGGCGGCGGCATCGGCATGCGATTGTGCGCGGACGCCCTCGAACTGGAACGCGAATTTCAGACCGTGCGCGATCTCGGTCGTCGTAATTTCGCCGACGACGGCATCTATATCGAAAAATTCGTGCAGCGCGCGCGACACGTCGAGGTGCAGATCTTCGGCGACGGAGCCGGGCGGGTCGTCGCCCTCGGCGAACGCGATTGTTCCGTACAACGCCGCAATCAAAAGGTCATCGAGGAAACGCCCGCTCCAGGCTTAAGCGACGCCCTGCGCGCAGAGCTTTGCGCGTCGGCCGTGCGCCTGGGCGAAACCGTGAACTATCGCTCGGCGGGTACTGTGGAATTCGTATACGACGAAGCGGCCGCTGAATTCTATTTTCTCGAAGTCAATACGCGGCTGCAGGTCGAACACGGAATTACGGAAAACGTAAGCGGTGTCGATCTGGTCGAGTGGATGATCCGGCTGGCGGCCGGCGAAACGAAATTCCTGGAAGAGTGGGCCGGGCGTTCGTCGTCCGTAGATCGTCACACTCAGGGAAACCGCGGCCGTTATTCGATCCAGGCGCGCGTGTACGCGGAAGATCCGGCCCGGAATTTTCAACCCGGCTCCGGCGTACTGAATCATGTGGAGTTTCCGGAAGATGCGCGGGTCGATACGTACATTGAAAGCGGCTCGGTCGTCAGTCCGTATTACGATCCGCTGCTGGCGAAAATTATGGTCACCGCGGAGAATCGCGAAGCCGGACTGCGCAAGCTCGGAGCGGCGCTCGCGAAGACGCGCATTTACGGCATCGAAACCAATCGCGAGTTTTTGCAGGCGATCGTTTCGGATCCGGATTTCAGCGCCGGGCGGGTGTGGACCCGGATGCTGGACGAGCGCGGCTATGCGTCGCGCGGAATCGATGTCATCAAACCGGGAGCGCAATCGAGCGTGCAGGCCTATCCCGGCCGGCACGGATATTGGGACGTGGGCGTGCCGCCTTCCGGACCGATGGACGGCCTCGCGTTTCGCCTGGGCAACGCTTTATTAAACAACCCCGCCGACGCCGCGGGAATCGAAATGACCGTGAGCGGCGCCACTCTGCACTTTCGTTCGGCGACAACGCTGTGTCTGAGCGGCGCGCAGATGCGCGCGCATCTGTTTTGCGACGGGGATCTGCGCCGTGAAGACCAGGCCGAGGCCATCGATTACTGGCGGGTGATCGAAGCGCCCGCCGGCTCGATCCTGCGCATCGGCACTGTCGCCGCTGAATCGGAAACGAATTCGGCGCGCCCCGCGGGCGGCGCGCGGGCGTACCTGACTATTCGCGGCGGACTGGACGTGCCGGAGTACCTCGGCAGCCGGGCGACTTTCGCGCTCGGCGAATTCGGCGGGCATGCCGGGCGCAATCTGCAGGCCGGCGATGTGCTGCGTGCGGTGGATTCTGGAACCCTGGAGTCGGCCGGCGATGACGCTTCGCCAACTTTACGCGATCGTAAATTAGCGCCGGAATTGATCCCGCACTATCCGGCCGGCGAAGCGTATCGTATCGGCGTACTGTACGGGCCGCATGCCGCTCCGGAATTCTTTACCCCGGAATACATCGAAACGTTTTTCGCGACCGAGTGGGAAGTTCACTACAACTCGGCGCGGACCGGCGTGCGACTCATCGGACCGAAGCCGGGCTGGACCCGCCCTGACGGCGGCGAGGCGGGCCTGCACCCTTCGAATATTCACGACAACGCCTACGCCGTCGGCGCCGTCGATTTCACCGGCGATATGCCGATTATTCTGGGGCCGGACGGCCCGAGTCTGGGCGGCTTCGTCTGCCCGGCGACCATCGTCCAGGCGGAGCTCTGGAAAATGGGCCAGCTGCGGCCCGGCGACCGGGTGCGTTTCGTGCGGCTGGATCGCGAAGCGGCCGCGACTCTCGAACGCGAACAGGAAGCTTTGATCGCCGGCCTCGGAGTCGGGACGCTCGCAGGCGACGAGAGCAGGCCGGCATCAGAGCCGGTAGAGCAGACTCCCGGGGCGAAGCGCAGCAGCCCGGAAGAAGAGGGCGCGCGGACTGCGGCGAAAGATATCGACGGCGAAGCGATTCTCTTTTCGCGCGGGGTTGATCAGCATCCGACCGGCGTGGTGATTCGCCAGTCCGGCCAGCGCAATTTACTGATCGAATACGGGCCGATCATCCTGGATTTGAATCTGCGTCTGCGGGTTCACGCGCTCATGGAATGGCTGCGCGAACATCCCGACGCCACCCGGGGCGTCCTGGATCTTACTCCGGGGATCCGCTCGCTGCAAATTCATTTCGACAGCCTGCAGACCGACGCGCAAAGCCTCGTCGACGTGCTGCGTCAGGCCGAAGACGAGCTGCGCGAAATCGACGCTCTGGAATTCGAAACGCGGGTGGTTCATATGCCCCTCGCCTGGAACGACGCTTCCACCAGGCTCGCCACCGAAAAATATATGCAGTCGGTCTGGAAAGACGCGCCGTGGTGTCCGGACAATCTGGAATTCATTCGGCGCATCAACGGTCTGGACGACGTGTCCGCCGTACGCGATATCGTTTTCGACGCGAGCTATCTGGTCATGGGACTGGGGGACGTGTATCTGGGTGCGCCGGTCGCCACCCCGCTCGACCCGCGGCATCGCCTGGTCACGACGAAGTACAATCCGGCGCGGACCTGGACTCCGCAAAACGCGGTGGGCATCGGCGGCGCCTATCTGTGCGTTTACGGCATGGAAGGCCCCGGCGGCTACCAGTTCGTGGGCCGTACGTGTCAGGTCTGGAATAGTTATCGGCGCACGCGCGAATTTACCAAGCCGTACCTGTTGCGCTTCTTCGACGAAATTCGTTTTTATCCGGTATCGCCGGAAGAGCTTCAGGATATTCGCGCGGATCTATTGACCGGCCGGGCGGGTCTGCAAATCGAAGCGCACCGCTTTTCGGCGTCACGCTACAATCGTTTCTTGAACGACAACGCCGCCGCCATCGCCGATTTCAAGCGACGCCAGCAGGCGGCCTTTGAAGCGGAACGCGAGCGCTGGCGCGATTTGCCGCAGCCCCCCGCTCAGGACGCGGGCGCGGAGGCCGCGGACGCCGCCGAAATATTGCCCGACTATCTCAGCGCGGTCGAGAGCCCCATGCACGGCAACGTCTGGAAAATCGTCGCCGCGCCTGGAACCGCGGTGCGGGCCGGCGACGATGTTCTGGTGCTGGAAGCGATGAAGATGGAAGTCGCGGTTCAGGCGGAGCGCGACGGCGTGGTGTCGGAAGTCCGCGCTGCGGCGGGCACGGCCGCGAAACCCGGACAGATTCTCGCGCTGATCGACACGCGCGAAGCAGCGAGCGACAAGGCGTGAACGAGCTTGCCTTCGACCTGCAGTCGCTGCGCGCCGCCTATGCTCGCGAAGACGGGCCGCGGCCGTCCGACGTCGTGCGGGAAGCGCTGCGTCGCGCGGCGGCCGGCCCGGCGATCGCCTGGCTTTCGCGTTTTGACGAAGAAGAACTGTTGCGTCGCGCGCGGGCTCTCGACCTGCGCCGGGGCGAACGCGAACGCATGCCGCTCTACGGAATTCCTTTCGCCGTCAAAGATAATATCGACGTCAGTGGATTGCCGACGACCGCCGGCTGTCCGGATTTCGCCTATCGGCCGAAGCAGTCCGCTCATGTGGTTTCGCGATTGCTGGCGGCGGGCGCGATTCCGCTCGGCAAGACTCATCTGGATCAATTCGCGACGGGTCTGGTCGGAACGCGTCATCCCGCCGGCGCCTGTTCGAACGCCTTCCTGCCCGAATACATTTCCGGTGGCTCCAGTTCCGGTTCGGCGGTCGTGACCGCTCTCGATCAGGTCAGCTTCGCGCTCGGAACCGATACGGCCGGCTCGGGGCGGGTGCCTGCGGCGCTCAACGATCTCGTGGGGCTCAAGCCCACCCGGGGGCTTTTGAGTTCGCGCGGGGTGGTACCGGCCTGTCGCAGTCTCGACTGCGTTTCGATCTTCGCGAAAAACGCGAGGGACGCCCGGGAGATTTTGCGGGTGACCGCGGTTTACGATGCTCTCGATCCCTTCGCGCGCCCGGCTCCGGCGTACGCCGTTCCGACCCCGCGCCGCGAAGCCGATGCGTTCGTCTTCGCGATTCCGCGCGGCGAAAGCCTGGATCTCGATCCGCAGTTTCACGAACTCTGGCGACGCGCTCTGGCGCGGCTGGACGATCTGGGCGGCCGGGCGATCGAGGTGGACTTTCGACCCTTTCATGAAGCGGCGGCGCTGCTGTACGACGGCCCCTGGCTGGCGGAACGTTTCGCAGCTGTCGGTGAATTCGTCGAGCGCGAAGCGGCAGCCGTGCTGCCCGTCACCCGGGAGATCATTCTCAAAGGCAAATCACCCGCCGCGGTAGACGGCTTTCGCGCGAGCTATCGCCTGGCGGAGCTGCGTGCGAAGATCGCCGGCCTGCGTCGGGAATACGGTATCGATTTTTTTATGACGCCGACCATCGCCCGGGCCTATCGCATTCAGGAGATCGAGGCCGATCCGCTGGCGCTCAACTCCGATCTGGGAATCTATACGAATTATATGAACCTGCTCGACCAGGCGGCGGTCGCGGTGCCCATCGGTCGCCGCTCCGACGGTCTGCCCTGGGGGGTAACAATTTTTGCGGACGCGGGCAGCGATAACCGCCTGCTGGATTATGCGGACGCGCTCGCCTTTTCTGCGTCGCCGGATGTGACGCCCGCCGCGACTGTCGCGCCCGTGGACGCCGTCTTTCGCACGGAGGAACTCGAAGAAATCGTGGTTTGCGGTGCGCATATGTCGGGTATGGCATTGAATCATCAGCTGGTGGAACGCGGCGGCCGTCTGATCCGCAAAACCCGCACGGCGCCGGTCTATCGCTTTTTCGCTTTGCCCGGGAATGTTCCCCGGCCGGGATTGATCCGCCTGTCGGAGGCGGATCTGGCGGCGGTCCGGGCGGCCGGCGAAGACGCGCCGGGCGCGCCAGCTCCCCGGGGAGTGGCGGTCGAAGTCTGGGGTCTGCCCCGCAAGCGCTGGGCGGATTTTATCGCGGGTATTCCGGAGCCGTTAGGAATCGGCACGGTGCTGTTAGCCGACGGCGTCTCGCGCAAAGGTTTTATTTGCGAAGCATTCGCGGCGCAAGAAGACGGCGCCGTCGAGATTACCCATCTCGCCGACTGGCGTCGTTTTATGCGCGAACGTGAGCCGTCTTAGAAGGCGGTCACGCCCAGTTTCGCGCGCAGCGGCGCGTCGCGATTCGAGTTTTTGGCCCAGTAATCGCTTTGCATCACATTCGTGCGCACCGCCCGGGTGGTTAGCGCTTTTTGCGACGGGCCCCAGCCGCTTACGCCCAGCTCTTCCCAGCCGATGATGCTGTGCGGAAACTCCGCCTCGAAGGCGATGCGCAGGGTACGTTCGACCGGTTTCGCATACACCAGTTCATAGACGCGCAGCGCTTTCGCGCCGACTCGCAGTCCGCCCGCCGTGGCCAGCGAGTCCGAAGCGGGATTGAAGTCGCGGACTTCCGCGGTCGCCGCAATCGCGCGGGTCGGTAGGTGACGCATACGCAGGAACTGGGTGCCGGGCAGGATTTGCAGCCGGCCCGTGGGCAGGGCCGCCGGCTGCAGGCGAATCAGCGCCCACAGGCCGTCTTCGGTCAGGTGATCGGGGATACTGAATTTCTGGTCGGCTTCTTCTTCAAAATAAGAATGCGACGCCACCCGATATTCGCCGCCCCGCAGATTCAGCTGAGCGTAAACGTGGCCGCACCACTCCTGGACGCCGGTCGTAATCTTGAGCGCGCGGCGTCGCGCAGGGCCCTGATCGACCGGCGTGAAGGTCGAGGTCATGGTCGAATAGGGATAGACCCCGGTAAAAAATTTGCGGGTCGCGTTGAGTTTGAATACGTCAATCGCGTCGCGGGCTCCCGGGCCGTCCCAGCTGCCTTCGTATTTGACCTGTTTGCCCTTCAGGAAGGGCTCGGTTACGAAAATCAGCACCGCTTCGCCGGAGTGCAGCTCGCCGTAGCGGGCCTGCTCCAGCCGGTAGCGACTGAGTTCCGCCGTTCCCCCGAACCAGTATTCGCGAAATTGGGCGTTTTTTGACAGGCGTTCCGTTTCGGGCGCATCGCCGTTGGCGGGCCGGCAGGCGCCGAAGCCCAGGACGATCGCGAGCGGAACGACTGCGAACATGAGGTATTTGCGGATTTCTTCCATATATAGTGCCTGTGGGGAGGGTAGACCGTTCATCCCGAAAAATTCGCCGTTCATCCTGCAGGAGCTTGAACTCCATCCCGGAGCGTGCTATGCTCGCGGAACGGAAATTCCGTGACGCAACTGCGGATGAAGGCCGGATGTCGGGCCGGATTCTGCTTACAAATATAGAGGAAAACGCACGCAATGCAAAGTAAAGTGATCAAAATTCTGGCGGCCTTAGTCCTGCTCCCCGTGGTCTACGGGGTCGGAATCTATTTCGCGCGGGCCGAGGTCCGCACGGACGCCCAATTTCCCGCGACTTTCGAGACGGCCGCGGCCTATTGCGCGGACAACGAGTCCGCCGCCACCCTGAATTTCGCCCCGGGCCAGGAGGCGGAACTGCAGGCCGCGCTCAATTCGCTCGCCGAATGTACGACGATTCAGCTCGCGGCGGGTCGTTTCGTTTTGAATAACGCCATGACCATCGCCGGAGTCGATGGAGTGAGTCTGGTCGGAGCCGGCAAAAACGCGACGACCATTCAGTTCGTGGACGCGATTAACGTAAACGGGATCGACGTGGAGTCGGCCAATCATTTCACCATTCGGGACCTGAAGATCGTCGACAGTCCCAAAAACGCCGTCGAAATCCGCCTGTCGGAAAATATTCACATCGATAATGTAACGACGACCTGGTCGGTCACTGCGGGACCGGAGCGCGGCAAGAACGGCGCGTACGGTTTTTATCCCGTGAACGTGGCCAACGTATTGCTGGAAAACAGCGAAAGCTATTACGCTTCGGATGCCGGCATCTACGTGGGCCAGTGCATCAACGCGGTCGTTCGCAATAATCTGGCCGAGTTCAACGTGATGGGCCTGGAAATCGAAAACACGGTCAACGCCGAGGTTTATAACAACGTCGTAAAAAATAACACCGGCGGTCTGTTAGTCTACGATCTGAACAAAAATACGATCGTCACCCGGAATATTCGAGTGCATAACAACACGGTCGTGAACAACAACAATAACAATTTCGCGAACTCGGGGATCGTTAAAAGCGTACCGGCGGGCGTCGGCTTTATTATAACCGCGGCCCGCGAAGTCGAAATATTCGAAAACACATTCGAAAACAACAATACGACCGATATCGCGCTCTTTAACGGGCTGATTACCGAAACGCCCGATTTCTCCGAGTGGCAACAAAACAATTTTCGCGTACACACGATCTATATTCACAGCAACGCTTTCAACGGCGGCAGCGGCGATGCCATCGACAACGGCAGCACCGACGTAAAAGACCGCCCGCTGGGTAAGCTGATGGAAACCATATTCGGTCACGTGAACGCGGAACGTACAGCCGCGGGGCAGGCGGCCATCGGCGTTCCGAATATCAGCTACGACGGCGTGGACGACGGCCGGACCCTGCTGGCGCTCACCAATACGATGTTCGGCAATCAGCCCGGTAATCACAACGACATCTGTCTGCGAAACAACGATCGCGGTAAAATTCAGCCGTCCTTCGGAGACTACAATCTGCCGGCGCTGCTGAATAACTCGGACGCACCCACCGCCGATTCAATACTCGCGGCCATTCGCTCCGGAGATTTCGTGATCTACGAAAACGGCGAAGGCAATTACGGCGGCGAACCCGACGCCGGCTTCGCATGCAAAGGTTTCGTCGCGACGGGCGTGCCGGTCGATTTCGCGGTTGCGGCTCGCTGAGCCGCGCCGGACTGATCGATCATACAGGAGCGATGCATATGCATAAGCTGATAGCCGGCCATCTGCTGGTCGCGGGCCTGCTCGTATTCGGGTCGGCCTGCGGAGAAGATACGACCCTGCCTGCAAACCCGAACGCGCAAAAAATTCCGGTGCACACAAAGCTTTCCGAATTCGAGCTGTTTACAGATATGAGCGCGCTCGGCGCGGAGTTGCCTCCCGCGGACGGCGGTGTGCCCTACGATCTGAATACGCCGCTCTTTTCAGACTATTCGCTGAAATATCGCGTGCTGCATATTCCGGAGGGCACGCAGGCTCACTACCGGGAGCGCGAGGTTTTCGAATTTCCGGTCGGCACGATTATTTCGAAAACCTTTTCGTTTCCCGCGGATCTGCGCGAACCGGAGCGGGACGTGCGACGCATCGAGACGCGGCTATTGATTCATCAGCCGAAAGGCTGGACCGCGCTTTCGTATGTGTGGAACGACGAGCAGACCGAAGCGACCGCGGCCTACGGCGGACAGGTTTCGAAAATCAGTCTGGTCGATAAGCAGGGCGAGCGCCGGGAGTTCAACTACGCCGTGCCCGCGAAGAACCAGTGCGGCACCTGCCACCATCTGTACCGCGAGGTCGAAAAGAACGGCCGCACCGTACGCAAGCAGGTGATTCTGCCCATCGGACCCAAAGCGCGCCACATCAACAAAGAGTACGACTATGCCGAAGGCCCGGCGAACCAGATTGATTATCTGGCGAAGGCGGGCAGGTTGACGAAGCTGCCCTTGTTCGGCGGCTATCCGCGGCTGGTGGACGCGAGCGACGATAGCGCGAGCGTTGACGAGCGCGCGCGAGCCTATATGGACGCGAATTGCGGTCACTGTCATACCGGCGGCAATTCTACGGGCATCAATTCGAAGCTGCTGCTTGACGTGCACGAAAGCGACTGGTCGAATCTGGGAGTCTGCAAAACCCCCGGTTCCGCTGGCAAAGGCGGCGGCGGACTGCGTTATGATATCGTGCCCGGCTCGCCGGAAGAGAGCATCCTGTGGTACCGTACGGCGAGCGTGGACCCGGGCGCGATGATGCCGCAGCTCGGCCGATCGCTCGCGCACCAGGAGGGCGCGGACCTGTTGTATCGCTGGATCGCGGAGATGCCGGCCCGGGATTGTCCTTAGTCGGGGAGCGGCGACTGCGGATTCTCCGCCCGCTTTTCTTGCGCGCGTCGTGTTTATGAATCTGCGCGGCGCGTGTGAAGGCCGGCGCTGTAGGTTTGCGCGAATTCGCGAAAGATTCGTTCCGACTCCGCCGGCGAGCGTTCGAGCAGGATCTGCCCGACGAAATTCAGAGAAAAGGACAGGTTGCCCACGATCTGAAATAGATCGTCCAGATCGACGTCGGGCGAAATCTCGCCGTCGGTCTGCAGGCGGGCCAGACGTTCGCGAAAATTCGCGTCAGACTCCGTCGATGCGGCCGCCAGTACCCGCGCGCGAAAGTCAGGGTTTACCGTCATTTCGGGAATCAGAATTCGAATCAGGTCGGCGTTCGCTTCATCGTCAATGCGGCGAAATTTCAAATATTCGAAAATCTCGTCGGCCAGCCGCGCGCACGGTGGATAACCCAGGGCGCCATCCTGCTTGCGGCGTATGAAAGCCTCGACAATGCGCAATAGCAAACCTTCCTTTCCGCCGAAATAACGGTTGATCAATGAAACATTGCTGTCGGCCAGCCGCGCGATTTCGCGGACCGACGCGCCGGCGTAGCCGTCCCGGGCGAAGACGCGCCGGCCCGCCGCCAGCAGCTTCGCTTCCGTCGCCGCGCGATCCCTTGAGGCGTTTTTGCCCGCAACGGTGTCGGCTTTCCCGGCTGTTTTTTTTGAACTCATGTAAATGACTGTTTACAAAAAGGGAGGCGCCGGGAATTCAGGAATTCTGGAGCTGCCTGTGATCAATGCGTATCTCTTCTGGCGATTTGTCAAATTTCTCTCGCTCTGCGTCCTGGCCGGCGGGGTGTTTTCGGGCGTTTTTTCGAATCCACGGGAAAAACGCATGCGCGCGCTCGTTTTTACCAACGCCGGCCTCTTCGGCGTGTGGTTTTGCGGTTATGCCCTGCTCAAGCTGAGCGAGCGCGCTCTATTCGAAGCGTGGGTGCTGGGCGCTATCGCCGCGAGCGTCGTGTTGCTGTGGAACGCGGCGCAGCTCGCTCACGCCCGGCAAGCGGGGCGATTCACCGCCGGCGTCGCCCTGGCGGCGCTGTTTTTTTCGGTCGGGGTCATGAGTCTGCGTGTCGTCGACCCGCTGAGCTTCGTTGCTCTGGCCACGCTCGCAGGCGCGGTCGCCTTTCTGGTGGCGAGCTTCACGAGCGCCGGGGATGACTCCGTGATCGCGTCGCCGATGGACCCGGCGACCCGCGTCGTTTCCTGGAACTGGTTTCAATGGCTGGCGCGTTTGGAGGGACTGTCCCTGATTCTGATGTTATTCGTCTCGATGCCGTTGCGGCGCCTGGCGGGGATTTCGCTCGACGGCGGCACGGGACTGCTGGCCTGGGCGCACGGAGCGTTGTTTTTGTTTTATCTCCAGGCGCTCTACAGTTCCGGGAGTCTGTTCGAGTGGAGCTGGAAACGGCGCGTGCTGGGCTTCGTGCTCGGACTCGTGCCTGGCGGCACATTTTATTTCGAATACCTGGTGCGTCCGTCGTCGGAAGCATTCGCCGATGACCGTAAGCAAAGTACGGAATGATCAGCGATCGCAGGCGGGATTCATGGCGCTGCGCGGCGCCGTCTTGAGAATCGCCTGAATCTGCGCGCGGGTCGCTTCGTCGAGATGCTGCAGACGATCGTTTACGGTTCGCCCTTCACGGTCTTCGTAGCCGGGATCCGCGCCGTTGCGGGCGAGCAGGCGAGTCAACTCGACGTGACCTTTCGCCGCGGCGAACATCAAGGGCGTATCGCACAAATCGTTTCGGTGGTTGACCTGCGCGCCCTTCGCGAGCAGCAGCTTCGCGGTCGCGAGCGAATTGCGCATGGCGGCGTAGGCCAGCGGCGTATTGCCGGCGCGGTCGCTCGCATCGAGCTGCGCGCCCTTATCGATGAGGTATTCGGCCAGGGCCGGTCGGTTAAAATGCGCGGCCCAGCTCAGGGGCGTGCGTTCGCGTCCGTCAGCCGCGTCGAGTGCGGAGGGATCGGCTTCATAGAGCAACTGCACGAGGGGCAATTGATCGGTTTTGCGCACTGCCAGCAGGAGTGCCGAACTGCCGAGCCCGTCGCGGGCGCTGATCTCCACTTCGCCGGATTTCAGTTCGCGCCGGACTTTCGCCGTATCGCCCTGGCGCACGGCTTCGAGAAATAAATCGTTCGCATCCGGCAGCGTGCCGGTCGGTCGTTCGCCGGTGCCGATGGGTTTGAACGGCGTCGATTCTTCGCCCGATTTCTGGCAGCCGCCTGTCAGGCCGGCGATGATTATCAGGCCGGCGAAAAGGACGAGACGGCGGAGTCGCAAGCGGTCCGGAAACGGATGGAATGATTTCGTATTCAGGTGCATAGATTCGATTTCCAGTGAGAGCGGGGTCGGCTGAAGCGCGGCTTTCGCCTGACGACCGGCGTCCGACGCTCCGATATTATGTTTTTGCCGCAGACTGGCGAGCGCTTTCCAGGCGCATGGTCGCGAAAATTCCGCATCGCGTGACGAACGGTGTAAATCTGTATGTGAACGGTCGCGCCCCGGTACTGCGATACTCAGGTGCGGACTTCGTCTTTAAAGCGCAGCTTTGCGCCGGCCTGGATTTTTTCGTACAGGCGATAGAATTCGTCGTTTGGTATGCGGCCTGCTTCGTCTTTAGCCAGTCGCGGTCGCAGTCCGTTTAGAAAATACATGTCCATTTCGCCTTTGCCTTTCGCCTGGACTTTGCCGCGGTATTCGCACGAGAAAAAATATTTCACCATCTCATAGGTCGTACCGGATAGATTGACGCGGCCCGGGGCGCCGGAGGATTCCATACGACTGGCGGTATTGACTGTGTCGCCCCAGATATCGTAGGCGAATTTGTTTTTGCCCACGACGCCGGCCATCACCGGACCGGAGTGAATGCCGAGACGCAGTTGCCAGAACGGCAAATTCAGGCTGCTCTTGATTTCGCGCATTTGGTTCATAAACCCCTGGAATTCCAGGGCCGCCAGGCACGCGTCGATGGCGTGGGTTTTGTTCGGGGTCGGCAATCCGCCGCAGCTCATATAGGCGTCGCCGATGGTTTTGAGTTTTTCCATGCCGTGGTGCGCGACCACGTCGTCGAATTGCGTAAAACAGCCGTCGAGCTCTTCGAGCAGTTCGTCCGGAGCCATCGATTCGGCGATGGTCGTAAAACCCACGAAGTCGGTGAACATCACCGAAACATTTTCGTAGATCGTCGGCTGCACGTGGCCATGCTCTTTTAGTTCTTCGGCCACGGTTTCAGGCAGGATGTTCAAGAGCAGGCGGTCGGATTTGCGACGTTCCTCTTCGACTTCTTCGAGTAGATTCGAACTGTAAATTGCGCCGCCGATGTGCTCGGCGAAACGGTAGATTGCTTCCCGGTCTTCGTGCGAAATCACCATATCGCCCGGGCGCTGGCGGGTGCAGGTTAAAATGCCGATCACTTCGTCCTGGACGATGAGGGGAACGTGAATAAAGCCTTTGAGTCCCAGGCGTTCGACGATTTCGCGGTCGACCTCGCTCATGCTTTCGACTTTCAATCGTTTGAGGTAGGTCGGCCGGCGTTTGGTAAACGTACGATGAAACGAAAGTCCCGGTTTCAGATCGCAGCGGAAATGGCTCATGAACTCCGTCGTCTCCGGCGGATAGGCCGAAGCGTAGGCGAAGCTGCTGTGCGTCGTATACACGGCGCTGTTCTTTTTATCGATCAAAAGCAACCAGACCAGATCCAGCTCGAATAGAAAGAGCATCTGCTGGAATACTTTTTTTAGCACGGTGTCCAGGTCCGTGGACTCGTTCAGCTCGCGCGTGAATTCGTCGAGCTTCTGGATTTCGTCGTGGGCCCGTACAGCCTGGCTGTGAGCGCTTTCAGCCTGCAATCGCGCGGACTCGGCTTCGCGTCGCGACTGATCCAGGTCGCGGGTCCGTTCTACGACTTTCGTTTCCAGATCAGCGGAGAGCAGTTCCGCCTTGATATGCGAATCCACGTACCGGCGCACCAGGCCGTAGGTCATGACGCCCACGAAACCCAGAAATGCGAAATTGTAGATCCGGGGCGTAAACAGGATTCCCAGAGAAACCAGGATGTCGTTGAATACGCCGAGAATCAAAAGCGCCAGGCCCGCGATCAGGTGACGCGCATAGCCTTCGCCGCCGCGAATTTCACGCACGAGATACCAGAAGCTGTAAGCGCCCACGACCAGCAGCGAAACGTACCAGGCGTCCCGGCAAATGCGCATCAGCCAGAGCGGTCCCACGCCGGTGATCGCCACCGCGGCCAGGCAGAAGAGGCCGTAGGCGACTCCGAAACGGGTATAGCGGCGATGAAAGAAATGCGTGAGAAAATTCACGAAGAAGGCCGGCAGCAGGAACAGCACCATATGCTCCAGTTTGCGATGCGCCATCACGTACTCGCTGAAGATCACGTCGCGCATACTGGTGTTGGCGATAAACCAGTAGGTGGCGGTGGCGAAACCGAAGAGGGCGAAGTACAGATTGTATTTTTCGCCGGGTCGGCGTATAAACAGGAGCAGGTGATAGATAGCCGCCACGGCGTACAGCGTCAGAAAGGCGAAGGCCGACACTTCGCGTTCGGTATGCCGTTCGAAAACCGCGTCCGCCGGGCCGACTTCGATTGGATCCATAAATTGCAGCGGATAGCGGCCGTTGGAATAGATGGCGATGGTGATATAATTCGGGGCGTCTCGATTCAGACCCACGACTGGAATATTCTTGCGAAAGGGCCGCATGGCCGCGGCCGCGTATTCGCCGACGGGCGGCGCCTGGCCCAGGCTGCCGAAAAGCCGCCCGTTCAGATAATAACGCGAAACGTCCAGGACCCGGCCGGCGTTGAGCGCCAGGGGCGTTCCGTCTAACAATTGTCGGTTCAGAGTTTCGGGTACGGGGTGGCGGAGCGTCAACCAACCCCGATAGTCTTTGAGCTCCGGTAGGTTGCTCAGGTTGCGCGGCAGATCGATCTCGCGCCAGGCGGCCGTATCGTCAGTTTCGGCTTCGACTTCGACTTCGATTTCTGGGAAGCCCGTTCGCATTTCCCAATTCGAGAGAACGGCGACCCGGGCATCTTGCGACGGACTGCAGGCGGCCAGCGCCGCCGTCGCCAAAATCATACAGAAACGAAACATTGATTCTTAGATGCCGAATGCTCGATTCGCTGTAAACAGCTTTCCACTGTCCGGGCGGTGGAAAGTGCTTGAATCCGGCGGAGGGCGCGACCCTGTGTGAAGCATGAGTGATCTCGTGAAGCTCGATGACGAGGATGTTCAGGCCCGTCTGAAAGAAATTCCCGGATGGAAATACAAGCAGGGTAAACTGCACCGCGAATTTCGCTTTCCGAATTTTGTCGCGGCCTTTCGTTTCATGACGGCGGTCGCGAAGCAGGCGGAGGCGATCGGGCACCATCCCGACTGGCGAAACCTGTACGGCTGGGTCACCGTGGATCTGAGCACGCACCTGGTGACCGGGGTCAGTGAACTCGACTTTCGCCTGGCGCGCGCGATGAACGAATTTGAGCGCCAGATCGAAGGCGCACATTAAGAGGAACGACGCTTATGTTCGAATCATTGACGCTTAAGGTTTCCGTCGGCAATTTGAAGCGCTCGGCTGCCGAGCCGCTTTTTTCGGGTGCTGAAGATAATATCAACTTTCTGTACATTAGTTCAGAGTCTTAATAATTATTTATGAAATATTGCTTGTGGTCGCCGCCGGATCGGGCTGGCTGCGGGCATGTTTGCACGTATTCTATCCAAACGCGTTTCCGGCCGAGTCCGGGATCGCTCTCAAACCCGGATTGCCTGGACCTTAAGCTCCAGGCGTCGACCGGGCTCGTTTTGCATTGCGGCGATTCTGGCGATTCTGGCGACGAGCTGCGCCACACTGGACCGCAGCTATCCCGAGAGCAGCCTGCTCGCGGTGCAGGTGAATATCAAAAGCGCGGTCGACAGCGCGTTTCCGGTCACCGGCCTTTCCGTTTCCGCGTCAGCCAGCGGGACGACCACCGCGAGCCCTGGCGGCTTGATTGTATTCGTCACCACACTGGGGATGCGCGCGCTGGGAGTGAATCCTGGAGCTGAACCGGTGCTGTTTATCGTACGCCTGCCGGAAGAGGAGTTTCCGCAACCGATCGCTTCCACTTATTTTGAAGAAGGTCTGGCGATATTTCCCAATCTGGCGCCCGGGCGTTATCGCATCGTCGATCTCTGGTTTCCGGCCGGGGTCGGCGCGCCGCGACTGGCGCGCGTCAATCGGACCCCGCCGAAGGAAACCATCGTAATTCCCTGGACCGAGGATCTCGCACCGGGGAGTGAATCCGAAGCTCTGCCGGGCATCGCCGGTTTCATGGGTGAATACGACGTGCGCATTGGCAGCCAGACATCCCATGAGGTCGTCGCGTCCGAGCGACCGAAATCCGAAGCCGAGGCGGACGCGTTTCAACGATTCGAAGCCAACTGGAGCGGAACCTGGCCGCAGCAGGTCGGCTTGCAATTGCGCGGCGCGTTTTGAAACGGGATGCGTTCGCGGCCGATATCGCCCGCCGGATCAGGGCAGATGCTGCTTCACGGTCTCGATCAGCTTTTCAGCGCTTACGGTTTTTAAAAGATAACCCGCAGCCCCGTTGGCCAGCGCTTCGGTGACGAATTCCTTTTCATTGCGGGCGGTCAGCATAATGATTTTCGGATGCAGGCCGTAGGAGTGCGCGGTCGCGCGAATTTTGCGCAGCGCGACGATGCCGTTGATGCCCGGCATATTAATGTCGAGCAAAACCACCGGCGGGCGCTCTTTCTCGTACATGTTATGGCCTTCCGTACCGTTGATCGCCATTATGCACTCATAGCCGGCGCCGCTCAGTATCGAAGAAAAATAGTAGCGATAGTCTTCTTCGTCTTCGATGATCAGAATTCGGCGATGATCGGTCTGCATGCTTGCGCTCCGCCGCAGGGAACAATGAAAGCGGCGCCGGGTCAAGAGGATTGCGCGGTCATCGCCCGCAAATTTCTGGCTGACATTTCAAGGGGAACGGATGAAATTCGCCGACGTCCCCTTGAGATATCCATTCGGGACGAGCCGTCGTCCAGGCCGGAGACGGTCGCCGTTGATCCGGGCGGCAAAAGCAATAAAGGACAGCCGTGAACACTTCCCTGAAGCCCACGCATCTCAGAGTTTCTTTCAGGGACCGGAGCCTGCTTCCGCCTGCGACTGCGCGCGTTGAATCCCGCTTGCGCCGCCTGTCGTTACTGACCGTTTTCAGCTCCGCTCTCTTGGTGGCTATACCGATGACGTCGCCTGGCGCCGGGCCGGCGGCGAAGGTGCGACATCCCGAACGTCGGGTGTTGCTGATCAATTCTTATCACCCGCAGTATTCCTGGACGGCGCGCCTGGTGGCGGGAGTCCAGGACGCCATGGCGACCCTGGTTCCGCCCGAGCACCTGTATATCGAATACATGGACGGCCGGCGCTTCGTGGATGACGCGATCTATCAAGAACGGTTGGTGCGTCTGCTCCGGCATAAGTACCGCGTCTTTGAACCCGACGTGATCATCTCCAGCGACGACTACGCCTTTCATTTTTTGTTGCGCAATCGTGACGCGCTCTTTCCGGGCACACCGGTTGTATTCTGCGGCGTCAACGTTTTCGACCCGAATCTACTGCAGGGCCGCCGCGGCTTTACCGGGATTCTCGAAGGCATGGACATCGCCGGTAACGTTGATTTGATTCAGCGCCTGCAGCCGACCACGAAGCGACTGGTGATGCTTTCGGATCGCACGACTTTCGGCAAACGTATGGCCGCGCGTGCGCGCCTGATTCAGACCGAACGCGCCGCCGCCAGAACGAATACGAACGCCGAGAACCAGGAGAATCGCGGGGGGCCCGTGCTCGAACTCTGGGACGATTTTACGCTCCCGGAGCTGCGCGAACGAGTGGCCGCCGCTCCGGTGGACACGGTTTTTCTGATGCTTGCAATCCACAAAGATCGCGACGGAAACTATTTCGCTTTCGATGAGGATCTGCCGGAGCTCGCGGAACTGAGCCCGGTGCCGATTTACGGCATGTGGGGCGCGCTTTTGATCGGCAACGGCGTGATCGGCGGTAATATGAACGACCCCTACCGCCACGGCGGAGCCGCGGCGCGCATGGCCGGCGAAATTCTGAACGGTGCGGATCCCGACGCGCTGCCCATCGTTTCGCGCGCGGAATACAGTCCGGCTTTCGACTACGCGTTGCTGAGAAAATTTCATATTCCCGAGCGTCGCCTGCCGGAGGGCAGCGTAGTTCACAATCGCCCCGAGAGCTTTTACGCGAAGTATCGTCTGATCGTGAACTCAACGATCGCTGTGATCTTAACGCTGGTGATCATTATCGCGCTTTTGTTTATGAACGTGCGGATTCGCAAGCAGGCGGAGACGGATTTGAAGAAGGCGAACGCGAATCTGGAAGACCGGGTCCAGGAACGCACGGCGGATCTGCATCACGCGAATCACGAATTAACCAAAAAGAACCGGGCGCTTTTAGAACTCAACCGCCAGAAAAATCAACTCGTCGGCATGGCGGCCCACGACCTGCGGAATCCTCTGGGCGTAATTCGCGGCTACGGCGAGTTCATGCTGAGAGAGAGCGACAATCTTTCGGACAACCAGCGGACCTTTCTCAAGCGCATCCACGACTCGAGCGCCTTCATGCTGACTCTGGTCGAAGATTTGCTCGACTATTCGCGTCTGACCGCGGGCGCGCTGGATTTGCATAAAGTCGAAGTCACCCTGCCGGAACTCCTGTCGTCCATCGCCAATTTGAATCGCATCATCGCGGAGAAAAAACACATTCGAATCGAAGAAAGCTACGCCCCGGATCTGCCCCGCATTCAGCTCGACCCCGGGAAAATCGAGCAGGTGATCAACAACCTGATCTCCAACGCGGTCAAATATTCGCATCCCGATACCGGCATTCAAATCTCCGCGGATCGTCAGGAAGACGTCGTGCGGATTTCGGTGCGGGACGAAGGTCAGGGAATTCCGGAAGGCGAGCTGGCGACCCTCTTCGATCCCTTCGTGCGCGCCAGTGTCCAGGGTACGGCCGGAGAGAAGAGCACGGGCCTGGGCCTGGCGATCGTAAAGAATATCGTCGAAGGGCACGGCGGCCGGATCGAAGTCGAAAGCGCCGTCAATCAGGGCAGCCAGTTTACGGTCACCCTGCCGGTCTCAAGCACCTGAATCACTTGACCCGGCGGGCCGGGGCAGGATGCTGGCAGGATCAGTTTCCTCTATATTAGTGTGGCGGGAGGAGTTTCGTTATGGGCAAGAATACAGGATTCATGGAATATACGCGGGCGCCTCTGACCCGCGAGCCGGTGGAAAGCCGGGTCAAACACTACAAAGAATTTGAAAACTCCTTCACCGCTGAAGACGGCAAAACCCAGGGCGCGCGCTGTATGGACTGCGGCATCCCTTTCTGCCACGGCGAAACGGGCTGTCCGGTCGATAACCTGATTCCGGAATTCAACGATCTGGTCTATCGCGGGCAGTGGCGCGCGGCGCTCGACAATCTGCATTCTACGAATAACTTCCCGGAATTCACCGGCCGCCTCTGCCCGGCGCCCTGCGAAGGCGCCTGCGTGCTCGGCATCATCGAACCGCCGGTCGCGATCAAAGGCATCGAACGCACCATCATCGATCGCGGCTTTGAAGAAGGCTGGGTCGAGCCGATGCCGCCGAAAGATTTGAGCGGCAAAAAAGTCGCCGTGATCGGCAGCGGGCCGGCGGGTCTGGCCTGCGCCCAGCAACTGGTGCGGGCGGGCCACTCCGTAACGCTCTTCGAAAAAAACGATCGGATCGGCGGTCTGTTGCGTTACGGCATCCCCGACTTCAAAATGGAAAAATGGCTGATTGATCGCCGCATGGAACAGATGCGATTAGAAGGCGTCGAATTCAAGACCGGCGTGAACGTCGGCGTCGACGTGAGCGCCGACGAAATCATGAACGAGTACGACGCGACGGTGCTTGCGTGCGGTTCCGAACACCCCCGCGATCTGCCGGTGCCTGGCCGCGAACTGAAGGGCGTCCACTTCGCCATGGATTTTCTCGTGCCGTCGAATAAGACTGTAGCCGGCGACGATATTCCCGATCGTCCCATCGCCACCGACAAACACGTGATCGTCATCGGCGGCGGCGATACCGGCTCCGACTGCGTGGGTACCTCGAATCGTCAGGGCGCGGCTTCGATCACCCAGATTGAATTATTTCCGAAACCGCCGGAGGATCGTCCGGATCATACGCCCTGGCCGCTCTATCCCGCGGTGTTGCGGACCAGCTCATCGCATGAGGAAGGCGCGGATCGCAAGTGGGCGATCAATACGGTCGGCTTTAAAGGCAACGATCAAGGCGAAGTGACCCACATCTACGGCAATCACGTCGAGTTCAAGGACGGCAAATTCGTGCCCGTGCCCGACACTGATTTCGAATGGAAGGCCGATCTGGTTCTGCTGGCGATGGGTTTTGTGAATCCGATCCAGAGCGGTTTGCTGGAGCAGCTGCAGGCGAAGGGCCTCGAACTGGACAATCGCAAAAACGTGAAGGCCGAATTCGGCACGCACGCCGGCAGCTACGCCACGACCGTTCCCGGCGTCTACGCCTGCGGCGACGTGCGCCGCGGTCAGTCGCTGATCGTCTGGGCGATTTCGGAAGGCCGCAAATGCGCCGAGCAGGTGCACCAGTTTCTGCAGGCGAAAGTACCGGCAGGATAGGCCAGGCCGCCGATCCGGAAAACCACTCCGCGTTGGTTTTGTGAGGGGGCCCTTGTCTTCGCGTCCCGGGCAGCACCTGGAATCTTAGAGCAAATCGATAATGATCAGTGCGAGATCGTCGGTAACGCCGGTTTCGAGCGTCCACATGCGGCTCGCATCCAGTAATTGCAGCCGGAGCTCTTCCCCCGGGCGCCCCTGGCAGTCACGCGCCACCGAGAGCAGTCGCTCTTCGCCGAAGAGTTCCCCCTCCAGATTCTGGGCTTCGGTGATGCCGTCGGTGTACAAAATCAAACGGTCGCCCGGGCGAACGTCAAATTCGTGCGTATGATATTCGAAGTCGGGCCGCCACCCCAGGAGCGGACCGCGGTGTTCGATCTCCCGCGGTTCGCCGCCGGCCGGACAATAAACCATGGCCGGGTGTCCCCCGTTGACGTACGAAATCCGGCGGCGCTGAAAATCAAAAAAGACGTAAGCGGCGGATACGATCGATTGATCGGACTGGCCGTGAATCGCGCGATTGATCGCTGCGATTAACTGCGCCGGTCGGTGCCCAATCGATCGCTGGTCGGTAAAGGCCATCTTCACCATGGACGCCATCAGCGCCGACCCGACCCCGTGCCCGGCCGCGTCGGCGATCAACACGCCCAGGCCGGCTGGCGCCGCGCTTTCGGCGAAGTCGTAGAAATCGCCGCCGACAGCGATATAAGGCGCGTAGTGCGTAACGCATTGCAGTTGCGGAAGCTCCGGTACACTGGCCGGCAGAAGTGATTCCTGCAGCTTGCGGCCGATTTGCAGTTCCTGTTCGATGAATTGCAAACGCAATTGCGCTTCTTCGCGTTCCTGTCGAAGTTTGCTGAAGCGCGAACCCAGTGCGATGGATATTACGACCATTTCGAGGGCGGAACCGAGCGGCAAACTCCAGGCCGTCAGCGTCGTATTCGGAAAGAGGCCGATGGTTTTCAGTAAATAGACGACGCCCCCCAGAATATAGAGAATCCAGGCGAGACCGATCGCCCGGGCTCCCGGCACTCCGTGCTGGACCGCCCGGTACAGTACGCCGAATCCTGCGACCGTGGCGTACGAACTGACCGTTACCGCTCCTAAGGCCGCGACCGTGAATGGGACAAAGAGGCTCACGAAGGCCTGAACGAGGCCCAGGCCTATTCCGAATCTGAGGACCAGTTCGCCGCGGGGCGCGTACGATCCAGGATCGAGAACCCGGCGCAAAAAGGTTAAAATGATCGCGATCATGATTCCGTTGCCGACCGGATTGAAACGCATCGACCACCAGGGATAATCCGGCCAGAGGTATTCGTAAGCCACGCCCAACTGCGAAGCGATGAAGAGGCCGCTGCTGATTAAAAAAAGTAGATACCAGAAGTAAGACGGATCGCGCAGGACCGCGAACAAAAATCCATTGTACAGCAGCATCGCCGCGAGTAGACCGAAGTATGCGCCGACCAGCAGTCGATCCAGACGCTCCCGCCGCAAAAATTCCTCCGCGTGAACGATCTCCGGATTCAGTTGAACGGTATCGGTGCTGTCCACTGCCAGAAAATAATGCCTTTCCGCTCCGGGTTCCAGCTGCATGTCGAGCAGGAAACGCCGGCTGGGATGGGGGCGTTCTCCGAACGGCACAAAATTTCCGGAGCGCTGGATCAATTCCAGGCCACTCGTCTTCGCTTCCGTTCTTGTGTTCGCGGGGGGCGCCGTCGCCGCCTCGGTCGTTTGCTTGGCGGGCGCGGCGAATAGATGCAGCTGATCGATTAACGGAAAATCGAGCGTCAGCATCCAGTCGTTGCGGCTGCCCGCATTCCGAACCTTGAAGACGAGCCAGATGCGCGCGTCGGTGAAGCCGAAATTCATCTGATCCCGCCCGGCTTCGAACGGCCCTTGCGGAATCGCGCTCGAGCTAATGGGACTCGGAGCCCGGTCCAGTTCGACAAGCGTGCGTGCGCCGATCCGATTCGACGGGCTGTCGTCCTTCAGCACAATCGCCGTCGGGTTTCCGGCATCGCCCCGGGGCGACGGCGATGGAGGCGGGGGCCCGCAGTGAAAGCAGACGACGAGCAATGCAACGGCGAGCCCGAGATTTTTGGCCCTGCGTATCGCGCCTGTCCGTCCGATTGCGGTCATCGAAACGAGCAGGCGCCGATTCGGAGCCGGGGTCAAGCGTTACGCCGTTGCACTTACCTGCGACAATTGATCGCCCTGCATCGTTCAGAGATTCAAACTCCAGGACTCGTCGACCGGAACTCCGTTCAGGGTACCGACAGCCGTAACCGTGAGGCTGTAGCTGAAGCTCCCGCCGACGACCCAGGGAGGAGAGACCGTGGAGCTGACGGAGTAAGTGTAGAGAATGTCGAAGGCGAGGGGAGCTCCGTCCACTACCAGATCAGCTGACGAGGCTTCCACGATATAGTCCTGCATCTGCGTGCCGCTGCTCATGCCATAGATGTAGGTAGTGGATTCATTGTAAGTCAGACTCAGCGTGCCGCTATCGACGACCGGCAGATGTGTGTTGTCCGCTCGTGAATTGTGAAAGAACTGATGCGCGGCGCAGTCCTCCGCGGGGCCGGGGTAACTCAGGGGATTCACGCCCGTGCCAGCGTAGGCCGAATAGAGGGAGTAGTCATCGATGTAGTTGAAGTGAAAGCCCTGTAATGTATAGTTGGCAGTGCTTTCATATGTTACGCTCGATCCGTATGTCAACGAAAGCCAGTTCAGCTGTCCGCCCGCGACACTTGCTTCGCCGCCGGGCTCTACGAAATTCCCGGTCACGACCGTAACCGGACAGTTCTCCGGCAGCTGCAAACTATAGTGTTCGGTTACCTCTTGCTTCGTGAATGCCCATCCCTGCACAATTCCACTATATGCGTAGCGTTCGTTGCCCGTAGGGCTCAAACCATCAGCCGAAAAACCGACTGTCGGGGCGAACGCCGGGGGCGGGCCAGGGGGGGCGGTGGCCCCCGCCAGATTCGCCTGATTTCGAATTTCCTGGCCAAGCCTCGCCCCCAGGCTGCCGATGGTCGCCAGAGTCAGCTGATCCGGGCTGAGCAGAGTGCTGTTCGCGTCCAGGGCGCCGCCGGTTTCATTCACGGCGCTCGACAGGGATGCGAGCAGCGCCAGGTTGGTGTCGTCTGCCGCGCCGTCGGCGCATGAGGCGAGCGCCGCGACGCTTAACGCCGCGAAAGCGGCCGCCAGCTTCTTGAGTTGCATAATTGAATTATCCTCCGATTACCGGTCTGCGCGCGGGCGACCGGGCCGTGGATAATACGAATGCAGCCGGCGAGTGTAAGGCTAATTTTGCTTCGAAGGGAAGCCTGAGCGAAGCCGGGCGAGAGGAATTGCTCCGCTGCGAACGCCCGACCGGACGGCCAGCGCTCGCGGCGGAGGGCGGGTAGAGCTTTTATTTCGCGATGACGCGATACGCGAAGAGCAGCAGCAATGCGCCGCCCACGGCGATACCGAAACTCTTCAAATTAAAGCCGCTCACAGTGCCGAAACCGATCTGAGTTCCGATCCAGCCACCGACTACGGCCCCCGCGATTCCGATCAGAATCGTCACAATCCAGCCGCCGGGGTCTTTTCCGGGCATGATCACCTTCGCGATGACGCCGGCCAGTAATCCAAAAACAATCCACGCTAATATTCCCATACGCTGATCTAATCGCCCGCTCTCGCACGACACAACGAAATTTTCCCCGACTTCATGAGAAAACGGTCAGGGATTTCGGCTGGACGTCGCCCTGGCCGCCTGGGATGCGGAACAGGTGAAGTCGCTGCTCCAGATCTCGAAGCTCAAAAAGAGCTACGGCGCCCGCACGCTCTTCGAGGACGCGACAGCCAGTTTCGGCGAGCGTCAGAAGATCGGCGTGATCGGCCGCAACGGCGCGGGCAAGTCGACGCTGTTTCGCATTATTCTCGAGCAGGAAGAAGCCGATTCCGGGGATGTAATCCGCAGCCGCCAGCTGCGTCTGGGATACGTGGAACAACACGCCCCGTTCGAACCCGGGGAGAGCGTGCTCGATTTTCTGCAGCGTTATACCGGTCGCGAAGGCTGGGAGTGCGGCAAAGTCGCGGGGCGCTTCGCCCTGAAGGGCGCTCTGCTCGAAACCGCCGTCGATCAACTGGCCGGCGGCTTCCAGATGCGGGTCAAACTCGCGGCGATGCTTCTCGGCGAACCCAATCTGCTGCTTCTGGACGAGCCGACCAATTATCTGGACCTGAATACGCTGCTCTTGCTCGAGCGCTTTCTTGAGGAATTCAACGGGGCCTATCTGGTGATTTCGCATGATCGCGAATTTCTCAAGCGGACCTGCAACCATACTCTCGAAGTCGAAAACGGCGACGTTTTCCTGTACCCCGGCGCGTTAGAGGAGTACTTCGCATTCAAAGCCGAGCAGGAAGAGCTGAAAATTCAACTGAATCGCAATACCGAAGCGCGTCGCAAAGAGCTGGAAGCCTTCGTGGAACGCTTTCGGGCGAAGGCCTCGAAGGCGGCCCAGGCGAAGTCGAAGGCGAAGCAGCTGGAAAAGCTCGATACCATCGAGATTGGAAAATCGCTGCGCACCGTGCAGATCCATCTGCCGGAAGCCGGTGGGCGCAGCAAAGTCGCGCTGCGAGTGGAAAATCTGGCGATCGGCTATAGCGGCGATGCGGCCGATGCGAATCATGCGCAGGCGGGTACGGTGCGTGTCGCCGACGACATCGACTTCACCATCGAGCGGGGCGCGCGGGTCGCCGTTCTGGGCGCGAACGGTCAGGGCAAATCGACGTTGTTGAAAACGCTCGCGGGCCGCCTGGAACCGCTGGCGGGATCGTTGCGCTGGACCGAAGGCCTGCAGCTCGGTTTTTACGCGCAGCATGTCTACGAAGCAGGCGTCCTGGATCCGGATCAGGATATTTACGCCGCCCTCGAACGCGCTGCGAGTCCCAACACATCGCGCCAGGCAATTTTGAATATGGCCGGTAGCTTCCTGTTTTCCGGCGACGATGTCGAAAAACGTATCGGTAGTCTGTCCGGCGGGGAACGCGCACGCGTATGCCTGGCCGGGATTCTGCTCGGCGGCTGCCAGGTGCTGCTGCTGGACGAACCGACCAACCATCTGGATTTCGAAACTGTCGAAGCGCTGGGTCAGGCGCTCCAGGGCTGGGACGGCACGGTGCTGTTTGTGAGTCACGATCGGACTTTCGCGAAGCTGGCCGCGACTCAAATTCTGGAAGCCAGCGACGGGTCGGTGCGGTTCTATCCTGGCGCGTACGACGAATACGTCTACAGCCTGAGCCGTCGCCTGGACGCAGACACGGATTCGGAGGCGGCCGCCGGAAACGAGCGGCGCGCCGAAGGCGCTGCGGGCCTGACCCGGAATGCGGCGGAGGAATCGGCGGAGTCGACAAAGGGTGGGAAGCCGAATCTGCATCTGCAGCGGAAGGCCTGGCAATCCGAATTGAAGCGCCTGCGCAAAGACCTGGCCGCTCTGGAAGGGCGGATGCAGTCTCTGGAAGAAGAGCGCGATGCGCTGACGGCGGCCTTCGCTTCGGGCGAAGACTATTCGCGCGAAAAGAGCGATCGATTGAACGCCGTCACGTCCGAGATCGAAGCGGGGGAAGCGCGCTGGCTGGAACTGGAGGGCGCGGCGGACGAGCTGGAATCGCAAATTCAGTCGTCGGTTGCGGGTTGAGCCGCACACCCGCTGATGGTGCCGGCGAAGGTTATTCGTCCCGGCTTTGAGACGGCTCCGCCAGAACTCCTGACTCAGCTCGCTCCGGGCGAATAGTCGATACACAGAATCGCCCGGTCGTCCTCCGGCGTCGTGCCGCCCAGAAATCCTTCCAGGTCTTCGATCAAAGCCCGCACCAGGCCGCCGGCTCCGAGCCCCCCGTTTTCGATTATGAATTTTTCGAAGCGCTCCGGGCCGTAGATTTCGCCGCTGTGGTTGCGCCCCTCAATCATGCCGTCCGTAAACAACAGCAGGCGATCGCCGGACTTCAGCGAAATCGAACCGCGTTCGAATACGAAATCCGGTTCTACGCCGATGAAAAAACTGTTCTCTGTATCCAGTTCCCGCAGACCGCTTTCTCCCGGCCGATACAGCAGAGCCGGGTGATGGCCGGCGTTGCAGTACTCGAGCTTCCCACTTTGAACGTCGAGCAGGCAATAGTAGGCCGTGAGATAGTGCCGTAGATCGCCGATGAACGAATACATGTCGCGGTTGATGGCGCGGCAGACCTCTTCGGGATGATCGGGGTGATCGGCCACGGCTTTCGCGAAGATCGCTTTGGCCATCGTCGTCAGCAGCGCCGCCGGCACGCCGTGTCCTGAAACGTCGGCGATCAAAAAGGCGTAACGATGATCGCCGACCGGTAGCGCATCGTAGAGGTCGCCGCCCACGCTTTCGAGAGCCAGATAAAAAGAACCAAAGCTCAATTCTTTGCTGGCCGGCAGGCGATCATGCGTTGGAATAATACTCTCCTGAACTTTGCGCGCGAGCTGCAAATCGCGAAGCAATCGATCTTCGGCGGCTTTACGCTCGCTGATTTCGCGGTTCAGGCGCAAAAAGAGCGTCGAGACGATGCGATTCACCAGCAAAAAAGAAAAGCAGGTCAATCCGATCGTTACGATTAACGCTCCGGCGGTCGGTCGCACGGCTTCCATCAATATATTCACCGCCGGCAACACACCCAGAAAGACCAGCACGCCCATGCCCGAAAAGAACAGCGCGCACATCCAGGCGGTCCACAGACCGTAGTTGCGTTTTTCGGTCATCGAGCTGAGCGAGATCGAAACGAAATAGCCGGCGATAAAAAACGAAGCCACGTTGCCGGTCAGATAGATCCACATCGAAACATAGACCACGTCCGCGGTCGCCGGCGCATAGCCGCTCCACCAGCTGCGGCTTTCGACCAGCGCTTCGGTTTCCAGCAGGATCAGCCAGGTCAGCGAAAAAACAAAATGAGCCCCCGCCGCCGCGTACAGCAGGGGATAGTCGAGCTCAAGATAGTAGACCAGCGAAATAAAAGCGATGCTGTACAGCAATCGCGCGATATTGATGCCTCGAAATTTTTCGATACCCGTCGCGTTCTTCTGCCGCGCGGGCGTGTCATTAGCGCCGGCGCTGCTTCGTTCGGGAGCAGATTGTCTCGAAAGAGGCGGCGGCGATGATTCGGTCCGGGACATCGCCCCGATTTTCCATGCCCGGGCCAGTCCGGCAAGTCAATGTCGGTAATGAAAGCTCGCCTCATGTCTGTCGTGATTCCGAAGCGGGAGTCGATCAGCGCGGCATCGGTCCCAATGGGCTTCAGCGTTCGGGAGCGAAGGGGGCGCCCGGTGACGGACGCGTTGATCCGGTTGTGGTTGCCAGAAATAGCGGTGCCCGGCGGAATCGTTTTAGAGGAGGCTCTCCACGATGAAATCGAATTTACAGAAAGCTATTTATTATGTCCCCGGTGTTCTGGCGCTCGCGCTCTTTACCGGCGCCTGCGTTTCCAGCTCCAAATACGAGCAGCTGGAAGAGCAGTACAAACAATCCGAAGCGCGAGCGGCTGAGCTCGAAAGCGCGAACAAAGATCTGAATGAACGGATCGCGGAACTCACTGAAGAAATCGAAGCCAAGGACGCCGAGATCAAAAGCCTGAGCGAGGCCGCGTCCGATACCGGTTCCAGCGAAGACATGTCGAAGCTCATGCAGGAAAAGGCGGCTCTTGAGCGCGAACTCGCCAATTTGCGCGCGGGCAAGCGCAGCATGGATCTGACTTTCAACGGTCTCTCCGACGCTCTGAAGTCGGAACTGGAAGAAGGCAATATTAAAATCAGCCAGGTTCAGGGCGTTGTGCGCCTGACGGTCGAAGACGGCGTTTTCTTCGACAGCGGCAGCACCGGCATCAACTCGACCGGCCGCGATCTTCTGGATCGCCTCGCCGAAGCGCTGAAAGATTCTCCCGATCACTCTTTAATCATCGAAGGCTACACCGACAGCCGTCGCATTGGACCGAAACTACGCAAAAAGTACCCCTCCAACTGGGAGCTGGGCGCGGCCCGGGCGATCAGCGTCGTGCGCTATCTTAAAGCAGAAGGCGGTATTTCCGGCGATCGTTTGAGCGCGCAGACTTTTGGCGACAATCGTGCCACGGCCGACAACTCTACGGCGGAAGGCCGGGCGGCGAATCGCCGCATCCAGATCAGCGTCATTCAAACCCAGGCAGCGACCGAGTCCGCTGAAGATCAGGTGAATGAAATGGTCGAAGAGAAGCAAGAGGCCATGGAAGAGGAGATGGAAAAGGCTGAAGAGGAAGCCGTCGAAGAAGCGGCGGAAACCGAAGCGGAAGTCAACGAAGCCATCGAGCCGATCGAAGAGGTTAAATCAGAAGAGAGCGAAGATTCCGGAGACGAAATGGAAGCCGAGCAGCCCGCCGAGAATACTCCGTAAGCGGCCTTGCGGGCAGGATTCGCGGGATCGTGAATCGATCACTTCTCCGCCTGCGGCGGAGTTCGCAACTTCACTTCGTGAAGTTGCTTACATAAAAAAAGCGGCCCTGATTGCGGGGCCGCTTTTATTTTTTTACGGGAGATTGCGTGAATCTCCGCTGCCGGGAATCCGGCGATTAGTATCTATTGCGGGGGCGCTTTTCCTGGGCTTCGTTCACTTTGATCGAACGTCCGTCGAGCTCCGTTCCGTCCATTTCCGCGATCGCCTGGTCCGCCGCGCTTGCGTCATCGAAAGTTACGAATCCGAAACCGCGAGACCGGCCCGTGTCGCGATCCGTTATCACTTTCACTTCCTGCAGGCTGCCGAAACGTTCCATCGCAGCTCGGAGACCGTCGTCCGTCGTACCCCAGCTGAGGCCGCCCACAAATAATTTTTTAGCCATCTCTTCTTAATCCTTTGCGCGCTGCTGATCCACGCGCAAGACGCGAAATCATCAGGTATGCATATTCCACAGACCAGTTAATTTATTCCGGAAGGAACGGCAATCGTTTCTCCGGCGGCGCAGGACCCTAAATTTGGCCTTCAAAGCGGGCTGACGGGGGTTCCGTCCTCAATTTCTCCACCGGGGTAGACTATTACCGTCTCGCCGGCCTGCAGGGCGTCGTCGCCGGGGTCTGCTTCGTTCTCGGAACGCTCTGCCTGCAGAGCCACGGAGGTGGGATTGCGCCCGGCCAGCTGAATCAGGGTTTCCCTGGCGATTCCATCGCCGTCCACCCGAAAGACGGCCCAATCGTCGCCGGAACGAAATACGGCTCCCGACGGAACCTGCAGAACATCTTCGGCGCTGGAAAGAATCAGCGTACACTCGACTCGAAAATTATCCCCGAGATGCAGCCAGTCTTCGGCGGGCGAGGTAATCTCCACCAGGGCGTTGACCCGCTGTTCTTCGACGCCCAGCGCCGATATCTTTGTGAACGCGGAGGGTTCAATGCGCCGAACGGTCCCCGCCAGCTCCTGTTGCCCGCCCCAGCGACCGATGCGCACCGGAGTACCGGGCCGCACCCGGACGGCGTCGGCGGTGAGTAGATCCACTACCACTTCAAGCGAAGCGGGATCGCCGATTTCGAGCAGCGGTGCACCCATCTCGATCGGCCCGGCGTCTTCGCGATGTACACGCAGTACGCTGCCGGCGGTCGGCGCGCGCACCGGTCGGGGCTGGTCCCACAAGATCACGGCCACTCGTTGCCCGCGACGAACCCGGTCTCCGGGATGCACGGTCAGTCGCTGCAGGACGCCGCTGACCGGAGCCAGTAGCGTGAATTTTTCGCGCACGCGGGTCGCGCCGTCTTCGGTCAGAATTTCCTGAAAGGGACCCCGCACCACCGGCGCCGTTTCCACGGCCAGCCGCTGCGGTCGGAACAAGAGAAAGAGCAGCGCGAGCACGGCGACGGCGCTGAGCGCGTAAATCCAGAATCGTTTGTTGTGCAGAAAATCCAGGTTCATAGTTTATTACTCACGGGTTTTTAAGACGGCGACCAGATCCAGCCGGTCGACCCGTCGACGAATCAATAGCGCGCTGATCACGCCGGCCCCGACGACGACCACGATCGCCAGAGCGTAGCTGGACAGGGAAATGATCACGAGAAAGCGCATGCCTTCGACCGGCATCGATTCCAGTAGCGCCGTAACAAAGAGATAACCCAGCACGCAGCCGGGTAAGAGAGCCGGAGCGGTCTGGAGCGCGAGTTCCCAGGTAAGCACCCGAAAGACTTCGGTCCGGGTAAAACCCAGGATGCGTAAAGTCGCGAGCTCCCAGGCGCGTTCCGAAAACGAAACCCGCGCGGTATTGTAGACGACCGCGAACGCGATGCACAGCGCGAAGCTGACGATGATCGTGGCGACGACCAGGATCATGCCCGCGGACGTCTCTTTGAATAGCCGCAGTCCGGCTTCGCGAGTCGTCACCGACTCCACCTGCGGCGCCTCCTGCAACCGCGCGTACATCAGAGCGGCGAGAGCCGGGTCGCTTTGAATGGCGACCAGATTAAAACTACGGCCTTCGCCGAGCAGTCGGCGCAGGGCATCCTGCTCCATGTACGCGCCGCCGCCGATTAACTCTTCCGCGACGCCGGTGATCGGCAGTACGATTCGGGTGGAAGGCGCGGCATCTTCCGCTTGCCTGTCGCCCGAGATCTCCGGGGGCTTCGGCGCGTTTGCGGGAACGGGGGCGTTTGTTCCGGACGGATGAATTTTCCATTGATCGGCGGCGAGCAGGGTTTCGACTGCGAGCCGCTGGCCCGCCCGCACCTGGAGTTTTTCGGCAAGAGTGCTGCTGATGACCAGGCCGCCGGCCGGCAGCGGAATCCGCTTCAGATCCCGATCACGCAGAATCCGCAGGCGCGCGTTGGCGGGATAACCCGTGATTACGGTTTTTTCGGAGCGATGTCCGGCGTGCAGTCGGACGCCCAGCGTTCGATACCCTTCGGCGTACAGCACCCCCGGATATCTTTCGATTTCGCGCAGGCTGCGCTCCGGCAGAGCGGTCTGGAAGCTGACCGTGGCGTCGTCGCGGCTGTTCAGGCTGAAATGTACGTGAAACAGGTGGTCGAGGGTATCGCCCCAGAAGAGGCCGAGTAGAACGATCAATATCGCGGCGCTGATTCCCAGAAGCGAGAAGCCGGTCCGCAGCGGGCGATTGGCCAGATTGCGTACGGCCAGGCGCACACTGACACTCAAATGCGGCGCGAGGCCCAGGCGTTCCATCAGGCCCGCGCGATACCGCGGCGGCGCCGGGGGTTGCATGGCTTCGGCGGGCGGCGTTTTGAGTACGCGATACAATACTCCGCCGCCGCCGGCCAGCGCCGCCAGGAGACTGATCGCGACGCCGACGACCACGACCGCCGGATCCAGTACGAAATGCAGCGCCGGAAAATGAATGAACTGCCGGTAGACTTCCGTGTTTAAAGAACCAAGCCAGGCTCCCAGGGCGACCCCGATCAGGGCCCCGGGGGCGATCATCGCGCTGATCAGTTTCGCGTAGTGCAGCGCGACGTCCCGATCGTAATAACCCAGCGCCTTGAGTACGGCGATCTGCCCGCGCTGGGTTTGTACGAGCCGGGTGATGACCACGTTGATCAAAAACGCGGCGACCCCCAGAAAGATCGCTGGAATCACAAAGGCCATGATGCGATTCTGTTCGATTTCGTTTCGAATAAAAATATTCGAAGCCTGGTCCTCGCGATCGTAGGCGTTGATCCCGCCGTAGGGTTTCAGCAATCGATCGAGATCCGCCAGAACCGTCGATGGCGATGCGGACGGCGTATACAACACGGACACCGAGTTAAAAGCGCCTTCCATGTCGGTGGCCGCGGCCAGTGCCGGTCGCGGCGCCCAGAACACGCCGAAGTGTTCATCGTCCGGAAAGGGCGTCGAACCGCGAAAGGCGTAGATATACTCCGGCGAAACCGCCGTGCCGGTTATGCGCAGACGGCGATAACGGCCCTGAAAGAGCGCGGCGATGCTGTCGCCGGGTCGAAAGGCGTTCGCCTTTGCGAAGCCCTGGCTCACCAGCACCTCGTCCAGAGACGACGGGTCCGGCATCCGTCCCGATTGCAGCTGTACCCGATTCAGCGCGGGCTGGCGGCCCTCCGGCAACGATATGAAGCGCCCGATCACCGGCTCGCCGGCGTCCGGTAGATCGAGCAGCGAATCCTGGACGATACGCAATTCGAAGACGCTCACCCCCGCGACGTCGGCGACGCGATCGCCCAGAGTCAGCGGCGCCCGGCGTAGATCGGCGAAGGCGTTCGCGAAGCGCGACTCACGATAGAATGCGTCGCGGGCCAGCAGCAAACTCGAGTAGGTGCTCAGCGAAGAAACAAATGTCGCGATACCGCTCGCGACGACCAGCGCAATCGTCGCGATTTGCGCCTTCAGCCGCGTGAGGTCGCGGAGGACTTTGAGATCGATCGCCTGCATCGTCCGCTACCATTCAATCTCCGACGGTTGTTTTTTCCGGCGATTGCGCACGGTCTTTTCGATCATCCCGTCGGCCATGTACAGTACGCGGTCGGCCATACCCGCGATCGAAGCGTTGTGCGTGATGATCACCACCGTGGTCCCCAGCTCCTGGTTGACTTCCAGCAGGGCCTCAAGCACCAGTTTGCCCGTCGCCTGGTCGAGAGCGCCCGTGGGTTCGTCGCAAAACAGCACGTCCGGCCGCTTGGCGATGCCCCGGGCGATGGCCACGCGCTGCTGTTCGCCTCCCGACATTTGCGCCGGAAAGTGATCCTGCCGGGATTGTAAACCGACCAGCGCCAGGGCCTCTTCCGGGGGCAGCGGACTGCGGCTGACCTCCGTCGCCAGGCGTACGTTTTCAGCGGCAGTTAAGCCCGGAATCAGATTATAAAATTGAAAGACGAAGCCGATGTGTTCGCGGCGATAGTGGGTCAATTCGCTTTCGTTCGCCGAGTGCAACGCCTGGTCGCCCGCATAATAAATCTCGCCGTCCGTCGCGCTGTCGAGGCCGCCGAGTATATTTAACAACGTGGACTTGCCGCTGCCGGAGGGTCCGAGAATCACCACGAATTCGCCCGCGAATAGATCCACGTCCACTCCGCGGAGCGCCGCGACTGTGACTTCGCCCATTCGATAGATCCGGGTCAGACCGCGACCGCGAAAGACCGGCTCGGCCGCCGGAGCTTTTGGACGTGTGGAACGCGCCATGCAACCAGATAAAGCGCCGCTCTTTTTCGCGATCAACCGAATTTCGCCGGAAGAAAGCTGACGACGGTCATAGCCGCCGGCCCGCAATTGAAAAAGGCTTGCCAGAGCGTCTGAGACGAAACAATCTTCGAAGGCATGCTCGGAATACGTTATATCAAAGCCAAACCGTCGGATTATGTGATCTTGTTTCGCAAAGGCGAGATCGTACGTCAGGGAGCCGGCCTTTCGTTTTTGTATTACGCTCCTTCGGCCAGTCTGGTAATCGTGCCGGCCGAAAGTCGCGATGCTCCGTTTATCTTTAAAGAAAGCACAAACGATTTTCAGACCATCGACGTACAGGGACAGATCACCTATCGGGTCAGCGATGCGCCGCGACTGGCGCGCATGCTGGATTTCACCGTCGACGTGCAGGGACGCTACGTCGGTGACGGACTGGAAGCGTTGCCGACGCGCCTCACGAATCAGGTGCAGGTGATTCTGCGCGAAAAGTTGCAAATGATGGATTTACGGACCGCGCTGACCTCCGCGCCCGAACTGGTAAGCTTCGTCCGCGAGCGGGTCGGCGATGCGCCGATTCTAAAAGAACTGGGTCTGGAAATCCTGGACTTTTCGATTCTCAGCATCAATCCCACTCCGGAAATCGCGCGGGCCTTAGAAGCGGCGGCGCGCGAAGATCTGCTAAAAGAGGCCGACGACGCGATTTACACCCGTCGCAATTTCGCCGTCGAGCAGGAGCGGGTGATCAAAGAGAATGAACTCAAGACGCAGATCGCCGTCGAAGAAAAAAACCGCCAGATCCGCGAAGAACAGATGAACGCCGAAATTTCCGTGCAGGAAAAACAGAAGCTGGTCGAGGAGGCGCGCATGGACGCGGAGGCTTCCGTGCAGCGCAAACGCAACGAAATCGCGGAAGAAGCGCTCGCCGCGGAAATCCAGCGCGAAGCGCAGCGCGAAAAATTCGTCGAGCAGCATTCCCGCAATAGTCTGGCGGAAGCCCGGGCCCGGGCCGACGCGGTGAAACTTGAATTGGAAGCCGTCGGAAATCTTTCGCCTGCATTGCTCGAAGTCCTCGCCGCCAATCAGATGGACGCCCGTAAATTGATTTCGCGGTCCATCGGTGAACTTGTCAAGAACGCCGACAAAATCGGCACGCTTAATCTTTCGCCGGATCTGCTGGAGTCCTTGCTGGCTGGAACGGACCGCATGCAAAACCGTGCAGATTGAAAAGATCATCGTCGTAACCCGGCCCACGCGTCTCGAGGACAGCGTGCGTCGCTTTAATACTAAATCGCAGGCGAAATTCTTCGTCGAGAGCCGGGGGCAGTCTTTCGACGACTACGAGTTGGAAGAAGAGAACTATCAGCGCGCGAAAGACCAGCTGTTACGCAGCCTGCCGCGCGATGTACAGCTCCAGGTCATTGATCGCAGTTTTTTAGCGAATTTTCAATTCGCCGCGCGCGATCTGGTATTGACCCTCGGCCAGGACGGTCTGGTCGTAAACGTCGCGAAATACCTCGCCGGTCAGCCCATTCTTGCCGTGAATCCCGACCCGGATCGCTTCGACGGGGTGCTCTTGCCCTTCCATTTCAGCGAAGTGGCGATGGCCCTGCGTCGCCTGGAAAACGGCGAACTCTCGTCGCGGCCGATTTCGATGGGGCGCGTCGATCTGAACGACGGCCAGAAACTGTACGCCTTCAACGATTTTTTTCTCGGCGCGAACACGCACATCAGCGCGCGATACAGCATTCAGCACGGCCGGCAATCGGAGCGTCATAGCTCCAGCGGCGTCATCGTATCGACACCCGCCGGCAGCACCGGCTGGTTGAGTTCCCTCTACAATATGGCTGAAGGCGTCCACGATTTCCTGTATCCGGTCGCGGCGGAGACCCGCAAGCCGCTTCTGAAAACCGCTTCCGCGTCGAATCACGCTTCGCGTACGAAAACCGGCGGCTCTTCGCGGAAGGCGAAGGCGAATAGCTCTGGGCCGGCTTCCGGCGGTCGCGAGCGCACGCTCGATTGGGAAGAACGTCGGCTGTTGTTTATGGTGCGCGAACCCTTTCGCAGTAAATGGAGCCAGGCCGATCTGGTCGCGGGCGAGATCCAGGAACATCAGGAGCTGGTCATCGAGAGTCATATGCCGGAAGGCGGGGTGATCTTTTCCGACGGAATGGTCGACGATTTTCTGGAATTCAACTCCGGTTCGACCGCGCGCTTTCATCTCGCGGAAAAGACAACGAATCTCCTGGTGGGTTAGCCGGCCGCTACTGATTATAAGAACCCGGCGCGATGCTTATGATTCCGCTCGCGTCGCGCACCAGGCGCTTGATCCGTCCATCACCGTCGATCCCGCCGCTGTAGCCGTCGCTGACAATGCGCACGAGCGGCAGGCCGCTTTCGAGAGCGCGCGTTCTGGCCTGGCGTAGAGTGTAGCGTTTGAGCAGTTCCGACTGAAACCAGCTTTCATTGCCTGGATTTAGTATGAGTCCGGAAACTCCCGGCCTCCGGGGTTCCGGACGCAGCTCCGCGAAGGCTGTCTCGTAACAGATCAGGGAATGCACGGCGATGTCTTCGCCGGCCGGCCCGCGCCAGAGAAAACTGGAAGCGGTCCGCGCATGGGCCGGCCCGGGCGCCAGTAGATCGCGGCTGCGGATATTCAGCTGGAGTACATCGAACACCAGCCAGCGAAAGAACGCGGTCGGTGCGGGGAGGCGTTCCGTAAACGGAACCAGCCGGCGTTTGTGGTACAGCGTTCGATCGGCCCGCAGGCTGTAGAGAGTATTGAATGCGCGATTCTGCGGGGCCCGGGCCCGGGCGCCCGTCCACAGATCGGCCCGAACGTCCAGCTCCTGGAGTCGCCGGAGCAAAACGCTGCGCGCTAGAGCGATGTTCTCGTCGGCGACTGATTCCGGCCACAGGATCAGGTCGACCGGCGGCTGACCCGCCGTGGATTCCAGCAGCCGCAAAGTCTCCGCCAGGTACAGAGCGATTCGTTCGCGGGGACTGCGCTGGCTGGCGGCCGGCACGCCGGCGATCAGCGCCAGCCGAATGCGGTTTGTGGAATGCGTTTCCGGCGCAGCCAGCACCGCAGGCGGCGAGAGATACAGATAGGCGCCGAGGCAGCCCGCACTCCAGATGACGAGCGGTGCCAGAATGATTCGTAAATCAGCATGGCCGACGAGCGCAGTTCGCGGCATACTGAATTCGGCCGTCGCGTTCTTGAAAGCCCGCGGCGCGGATCGCACGGCGGCGCTCAGCAGCGGTGCAAGCGCCGCCGCGAAACCCAGCGGGATCATACCGCCCCAGCGTGCGCCGACCCCCCGCAGCAAGGGCCCGGCCGCGGGAATATCCAGCAGCCATTGCCCGAATTCGAACCAGGCGAATCCGAAGGCCGCTTCGTGGCAGACTGTGACCGACGCGATCAAACATGCCGGAGCCATCACGACGGCGCAGACACGTAGCCAGAGCCGTAGTCCGCCTGCGACGCGCGCGTCGAGCGGCAGCATGAGCGCGAGCAAGGCGCTGGTGCCGACGAAGGGCAGGGTCAGGCTGCAGATAAATAGAGTTACGGCGACGACAGCGATTCCCTGAGCCGCAGCTGTAGTTCCGAAAAACTGAATACTTCCGTCGTACAGCCAGCTGAGGGTCAGGCCGAGAAAGGCCGACGCGAAGCAAAACGCGGCGACCGCCGCGCGCAGGACTGCGCCGACTGAAACGTTCAGGCGTATGTCTGTCGCGCGGCCGCGGCCGCTAAGCATGAAAGCGATCGCGAAATAAACGGCGAACCCCGATACGCCCGCCGCGAGGCGCGCGAAGGCCGGCCACAATTCGGACGAAACGTCCGGTTGCGACGGCCAGTCTCCCGTCGCTGCCAGACATCCGCCGGCGAATGCCAGCGGATACAATAACCGAGATCCTATTCGCACTGCGCGACTCGAATTTTCAGATACGCGCCGTAGTGGTCGGACCAGCTATAAGAAGGCGTAATCCTGCGGTTGCTTTTGCTGACCCACTGCGGCGCCCAGCCGCTGAATTCGATGCTTTCGGTTTCGCAGGTCGCGAATACATCCGGCCGTCCAAGCAAGACGACGTCGTAATTCGCCAGCCCGCCGCCGGCGAAGGCGTTCGGTCCGCTGTCGTTCGCGTCGCCGGGCCAGTTCGAATAAAAGCGTCCGCCGCTCGTTTCGTATTCGAATTTTCCGTAGCTGTGACCGTTTTGAGCGCGCCGGCTCCAGTAATACCGAAGATCGTGAAAATGCGAGTCGGTATTCAGCTGACGCGCCCCGCGCGGCGGCAGGCCTGTTGCGTTTTTGTTAAACGAAAAATCGCTGTTGAAATCGCCGCCGATAATGACCTGCGCCGGCGGATAGTCTCCGCGATTGGCGGCCACGCTTTCGGAGATGAAGGCGCGGATATCGGCCAGATTGGATCTGCGACTCGCGTCGTTTCCGGCGTTGCCTTCGCCGTGTCCGGCGATGCCGTAGGTCAGGTGCGTATTGTAGACGTAGTAATAACGATTCTCTTTGCGTACCACAAAACCGGAAACGCCCTTTTCTTTGAGATTGTCCGGGAAGCTTACGTCGTTGAAAGCGCGCTGGCCCAGGTCGCGTACGACCGGATGTCGTGAATACAGGTACAATCCGCTGCAGTCGTTTTCAATGTCGGCGCCGTTGCAATAGGCGTTGCCGCCGTCGCCGCGCCGAATATAATTATAACCCCGTTCGCGCATATCCGCGTCCACACCGTCTTCGATCAAATCGTCGTAGTCCCAGGCTTCCTGTAACAACACGACGTCGGCGCATTTAAAGATTTCGCCGATATCGTCTTCGCGGGCATCACTGTAGTCGGTAATAAAAGGAACGTCCTGCCAGATGTTCAGGGTCGAAACGCTGAACGCTCCGGAATCATCGCAGCTTTCGTTGCGAATCCAGGTGTCGGTTTTGGACGTATTGAAATATTTGGAGGCGGAGACTTCGCTCCACCAATCGGCGGGACGTTCGCTGTAGGCCGCGTCTATTACGTCCGGTTCGCTGTCGGCCGTGATCGCCCCTGCCAGGAGCGCAAAACTCGCGAGGGCCACAAGGCCGCCGGTGATTCGCGCCGCGAAGACGAATTTCGCCTCGCTCTGCTTTTGCAGTGATTTTTGTTTTCGCATGCTTCGATACCTCTTTTGTATTTTATTTTGTATGTATGCGTTTCTCCGGCCCGCGGCAGCCACGAACAGCCAGCCGACCCGGTTCAGTGTTTCGCGAAGAATCGTTCGCTCAGCCGCTTTTCCATCGTGCGAACCGCGCTCCGACGATCCCGCTCGCCGCCGCCCTGGCGTCGGATCCGCTCGTCGATTTCTGCGAGCATGCGCTTGCGCTCCGTTTCAAAGGCGGCGAGCCGCGTGCGCTCCGCCCGGCTCTCCCGGCGCAGCTCGCGATCCCGCCGCGCGGCTTCGGGGCCGCGAAGCTCTTTGAGTAATTCGAAGCGTTCGCGTTCGTGTTCCGGGCTTTCAGTCGCATCGCCGTCGAGCAGGTCCAAAAGCCGCGCCGCGTGATCGCGGCTTTCGCTGTCGTGATCTTTCAGGCGGACTCCGTGTTTCTCCTCGAAGCTGCCGGCGAGTTTTCGATAATAAGCCAGGCGTTGGGCTACCGGAAGATCGCGCGTCGCCGGATCCGCGCGAAAGGCGGCGTAGCTGTACAGTAATTTCGTATGATCATCCTGGGCGGCGAAGAGTTCTTCGTTCAGAAATGGGCCGAGCAGGCGCTTGCGGCGGACCACGTATTCTTCGAAAGCAGACAGTGCTTGCTGCGGCGCCGACTTCGTCGACTCCCCGGATCGAGCGGTCCTTTGTTTTTGAAAATCGAATTGCAGCCGGTCTACCGACTGCAGGCGAGTGCGGAGCAGCCGGGGATCGCAGGGGGCGAGGGCGGCTCGGCTTTCGCAGAGTGTTTCGTAAACGATTCGTTCGCACTGCTCGACGGGCTTCGTCGAAAGCAACTCATTCGGAATGGCCGCGGCCAGGATCTCGGACGAGTAGTCCGCCGCCCGCCGTCGCAGAGCCTGCATGCGCGGCAGACATTCGATGTCAATTGCGCTCTGCAGGCTTCGGGCGGGCAGCCAGGCGAATCCAGGCCTGGCGATCTGAGCCTGGACTTGCCGGCGGGTGTTGGCGACGATTTCGGCGTAGCGCAATTCGAATCGGATTTGCAATGCGCCGGCTTCGAGGTCTGCGAAATCGCTGTCTCCGACGGCTGTCGCACTGTGCGCACGAGCGTCCGTCGATTCAGATCGATCCGGAGAGTGCTGCGTGTTTTCGCCGCGCGTCACTGTATAGAACAGTCCGCCCAATGCGGCGGCCGTGATTCCGGTCAGCGCGAAACGCAAGGCGCGTTGCCGCGAGATACGCCCCGACAGCCTGTCGAAAAAAGAATAACGCATGATCACCTATCTGTGGCCGGCGCTCAGAAGAGAAACTACCGGCCAGCCTGTATTTATTCTGCTCGCGTTTGCGTGGGTTTTCCACGCAACGTCGGCCGTGTGCTCTTTAGCTCCCGATGCTGAGTCAATCACTTTTTATCTCGAACGATTTTCCGCTGATTTCATAACAGCTTCATTCAAATCATCCGTTGTTCAGAGGCGTTCGCCGGACAGATCGGGAGGCGGAGCCGGGGGATGCCGCCGGAGCGCCGTCCATTTTTGTTTACGCGAACTTCGGAATATGTTCGTCTGAACTTATATGCAACGAGTCAGTTTTCAGTATCTCGCCAGGGCCCTGGCGCTCGCGCTGGCGTTTGGAGTCGGATCGTATATCGTTTTATGCCGGGGCGCTTCGCCGCGAACTCCGGCGGAAGCGGATTCTAATGGCGCGCATCCGTCTGAGTCGCAAAACCCGAATCCGGCTCCGACCGCAGTCGACGAAGATGCGCAGCCTCCCGAATCCTGTGAGAGTCTCGCACTGGAAATTCGCCAGTTCGATATCTTTATGACCACGTCCAAGTCCGGGCCGTCGCCCGCGGATCTGGAGCGATTGGACGCGATGCGCGAACGCTACCAGCGACACTGCGAATAGGGCGGCGATGCATTTCCTGCACGATATTCTGGATGCTGGTCTGTACTTCGCGCTATTGGGCATCGGCCTCGCTCCTCTGGAACGCGCGTTTGCGGCGCATCGACAGCCCGTGCTGCGACGCGAGCTGGCGACGGACGCGTTGTTCTATTTCGGCCAGAGTCTGTTGTTTACGAAGTTGACGCTGCTGGGCTTATGGCTGGCGCACGATGCATTGAACGCCATGAGCGCGCAGCTGGCGGCGTACGCCGGTCTGCGCATGGCCTTCGCGGAACTGTCGTTGTGGCTGCAGATTCCGGCGATTGTGCTCGCGTCGGATTTGTTGATCTACTGGGGGCATCGCCTTTCGCATGCGATTCCGTGGTTGTGGCGCTTTCATCGTGTGCATCACAGCGCGACCCGTCTCGACTGGGCGGCGGCCTTTCGCGAGCATCCCGTCGACAATATCTATACGCGCCTGCTCGTGAATCTACCGGCGCTGGCGCTGGGGTTTTCTCTCGAGCTGCTGGCGGCGTTCGTCGTTTTTCGCGGTTTCTGGGGCAACCTGATTCACTCGAATACAGGCTTTGGTATGGGACCGCTGAAATATGTGTTGGGGTCGCCGCGACTGCATCACTGGCATCATGAGCCGCTGCGGGGGATGCGCTGCAATTTTGCGAATTTGAACCCGCTGATGGACGTGATCTTCGGGACCTTTTACGATCCCGGCGTCATGCCGGAGCGCTATGGAATTGCGGGCGAGGAGCGGCCCCGGGGATATCTGGCGCAGTTGTTTGAGCCCTTGCTGCCGGGTGGAACAGTACAGTCATCTCCGCCGCACGAATTCTACGAAAAGTGAATTCAGAACACACGTCGCCCTGCGGGGAGGATATTAGCGGTAGCGTACGACCGAATTGATCGTGCCTGCGCGTCGTGCGCCGCAGATTCTTCGTCTGCGGCGCTTATAGAAATCAAAAATTCACCTGCCCGCCCTCGAAGCTTTGCTACTCGGGCAGCACAAGTGACTACGTCACTTCGTGGCCCTCGAAGCCTTGCTTCTCAGGCTCGGATAAAAGACAGAGTCATTTATCCGAGTAAATATCGTCGATCAGGTCCTGGTATTTGTCCGTGATGACGTGCCGTTTCATCGACATTTTCGCCGAGAGTTCGTCGCCGACCTCTAAAGTTTTGGGCAGCAGGCGCACGTCGCCGACTTTCTCGAAGGACTTGAAACCGTTTTCGGTGGTAATCGCGGCCTTAATATCAGCCAGAATCGCCTTACGCACGTCGTCTTTTTTCGCGAGCTCTTCGTAGCTGCCGCCGTGTTCTTTGAATTTGTCGAGCACCGGCACCACCAGCGCGCCCAGGAATTTTTGATCCTGGCCGACGATCATCACGTGGTCGATGAGCGGCGACTGCACGATTTTATTTTCGATCGGTACGGGCTCGATGTTTTCGCCGTTTAGCAGGACTACTGTCTCTTTCGAGCGGCCAACTAATTTGAGCGTATTGTTGTAAGTCATCACGCCCAGGTCGCCGGTATTGAACCAGCCTTCGCTCGTGAGCACTTTGTTCGTGGCTTCGGGATTTTTATAATAACCCTTCATGACCTGCGGTCCCTTCACGTGGACTTCGCCTTTTACGCCGCGTTTGGGCGGATAGAGAATTTCGCCGCTGTTGATGTCGACCAGCCGCATCTCCAATTTCGGAAAGAGCGGACCGACGCTGCCGATGACGAGTTTCTGCGGCGTGCGAAAGACCAGACCGGGGGAGGTTTCGGTTAAACCGTAACCTTCGAGCACCGGTATACCGATCGTATTAAAAAATTCATCCACGTGGAAGGGCAGGGCCCCGCCGCCGGAAACCGAACCGCGCAGTTTGCCGCCGGTTGCCATGCGGATCTTTTTTAACACGATTGCGTCGAGCAGCTTGTACGGCAGCATAAACAGCACGATCATGGGAATGTGCCAGATTGCCAGCGCGAGCGAAACAATCGGATTGCGGCCTTCGAGATCGAGTTGATTTCCGCGCAGAAAACGAATGCCGCGCTGCACGCGCTGGGCGCAGAAATACGCGGCCTTAAATAAGCCCCGTACGACCGGGGAACCGGCCGCGACGTTATTTTGAATGCCCTGATAGACGCTTTCCCACAGGCGCGGCGCGGAACCCATAAAGGTGGGTTTTACGATTGCGAGATCTTCTTTAATAGTGCGTACGCTGGTGTAGTACTGCGGCGTGCCCACGGCGATCGAAACCATTTCGAAAACCCGCTCGAAGATATGCCAGACCGGCAGGATCGAGAGAATGCGATCTTCCGGACCGATTTTCATCGGAATGTACTGTAACTGCGAAATCATATTCGCGTGGGTGAGCATGACGCCCTTCGGCGCGCCGGTGGTCCCGGAGGTATAGATAATCGTAAAGAGATCTTCGGATTTGATGCCGGCAATGCGTTCTTCCGCGCGTTTGTCGCCGCCGGACCGGAGGCTTTTGCCTTTTTCAATTACGGCTTCCATCTTCAGAACGTTGTCGCCGGTGGCGTCGTCCGCGGGGTCCATCAGAATGACGGTCTGGACGTTCGGCAGCTGCGGCAGATTCTTCTGTACTTTCGCCAGGGTGGTCTGATTTTCGACAAAGACGACTTTCGCATCGGAGTGGGGGATGATGTACTGAATATCGCCGTCAGTCACGTCGGTCCCCCGGGGCACGTCTGCTGCACCGCACAATAACACGCCGTAATCGGCGATGATCCATTCCTTGCGGTTGTCCGCCAGAATCGCGACGTGTTCCCGGGCGCCCACGCCCAGATCAATCAGGCCCGTCGCCAGATTCAGACCGGTCTCGTAGAGTTCCCGGAAGCTGATTGCTTCGAATTCTTTGTTTTGATTGCGGGTTGCGAAGGCGGGTTTGTCTCCGAATGTCTCCGCGCTGTTGCGATAGACCTCTGCCAGGTTGCTTGCTGTGATTTTGGTGCTCACTCCAGGTTCTCCATGCTTCTCATCGCGTTTCCGAAGCTGATTTGCACGGCGCGGTTGAAAAAAGCGGAGCACAGGGTTGCAAAATATTATACTGCCGTCAAGTTTTTCCCCCGACGCCGCTGGTTCGCGCAGACCTTTCGCACATGAGCTGCGCTTTGCGCGACTGCTTTGCACTACAGTATGGACGGAAGAGTGCCGCCGGAGTGAGAGGCGTGCGGCTTATGTCCCGCCCGGTCCGCTTCGAGACGGTGATGAATTACGTCCGGAGCGGCTTTCCCGGATTGCGGCGCGGTTGGTTCGCGGCCTTTCGCACGGTTCGCATCGTCATCGCCTGGCGCGCGCGGGAAAAACTTGACGGCGCGCTTCGCGCTATGGGAGGGTGCAAGCCGCCTTTCCCGAAGAAATCAGATCAAATACGAAGATCGGGACGAAGAGCGTGGAGGACGGGAGTGAGTTCAAAAATAACGGCGTCGAATCTGGCGCAAGTTTTTGCTGATTCCGCGAAGAAGTACGGCGATCGGCCGGCTTTCGCGACGCGGAATAAGAACAAAGAATTTGTAGCAATTAGCTTTCAAGAAACCTATGATCTCGGCGTAAACCTGGCGACGGGATTAATCGATCTCGGCGTGGAAGCCCGGGAGCATGTCGGCCTGCTGGCGGATAACCGTCAGGAGTGGATCATCGCGGATTTTGGAATTCTATTGTGCGGTGCAGCAGACGTCCCGCGGGGCACCGACGTCACCGACGGGGATATTCAGTACATTATCCCGCACTCGGACGCGAAAGTGGTTTTCGTCGAGAACACGGCGACCCTGGCGAAAGTTCAGAAGAACCTGCCGCAACTGCCGAACGTGACCAAGATCGTCGTCATGGATCCGAACGAAGACGCTTCGGGCGACAACGTGCTGAAAATGGAAGCCCTGATTGAAAAGGGCAAGAGCCTGCGTGCGGCCGGCGACAAGCGGGTCGAAGAGCGGGTCGCGGGCATCAAACCGGACGATCTGTTCACCATCATTTACACCTCCGGCACGACCGGCGCACCCAAAGGCGTGATGCTGACCCATGCGAATATGGTTTCGCAGTTGGTGAATATTCCTATTGAAATCAGCCCGGACGATCGCGTGCTTTCGATTCTGCCCGTATGGCACATCTTCGAGCGCGTTTTTCAGATGGTGACCGTGGCCACCGGCTGCTGCCAGCACTACACCAACGTCCGTAACATTAAAGAGGACATGGGCATCGTAAAGCCCACGTTCATGGCTTCCGCGCCTCGTCTGTGGGAGAGCGTGTATCAGGGTATTCAAAACAACGTGGCGGGCGGTTCACCCGTCATTCGCGCGCTTTTTAAGGCCGCGTATTTCTGCGCGCAGCGCGTACAGCGGGGCGTGCGCTTCCTGAAGGGCAACCACCTGGATCTCGAAGGCCGCAACCCGATCGTATCGCTCTTCATGGCGATCTATCACATCCCGATGATCATCATCTTCTTGCTGCCGTATCTGCTGCTCGACACGATCGTGCTCAAGAAGATTCGCGGAGCGACCGGCGGAAAGATGAAAGGCACCGTCTCCGGCGGGGGCGCGCTACCGTTCCACGTGGACGAATTCTTCAACACCATCGGCATTCCGGTACTCGAAGGTTATGGTCTGACCGAAACCAGCCCGGGTCTCGTGTTTCGCACGCCGGCCAAATCGGTGATCGGCTCGATCGGACCGCTGTTTCCGAATGTGGAGCTGCGACTGGTGGACATCAACACCGGCGATATCCTCTATCCGCCCAAACGCGGCGTGAAGGGCGAAGTCCACGTGAAAGGACCGCAGGTCATGAAGGGTTATTACAAAAACCCCGAAGCGACCAAAAAAGTTCTGACCGACGATGGCTGGTTTAACACCGGGGACCTCGGTGTCATGACCTACAACGGCACTCTGAAGCTGGTGGGCCGCTCGAAAGAAACGGTCGTCCTCTTAAACGGCGAAAACGTGGAGCCGGTACCAATCGAAAATACGATCGTACAATCGCAGCTCGTCGACCACGTGATGGTCGTCGGCCAGGATCAGAAATTTCTGGGCGCGCTGATCGTGCCGGTGGTCGACAAATTCAAAGACTACGGCGACAGCGTTGAAGCGCTTGCAAAGAGCGATGAGGTTCAAAAGGCGATCCTGAAAGAAGTGAAGGGCCTGGTCACCACCGAAAACGGCTTCAAAGCTTTCGAAAAAATCGGCGATATTCGTCTCCTGCCGAAGACCTTAGAGGTCGGCGACGAGCTTTCGGCGAAGATGTCCATGAAGCGGCATATCATCACCGAAAAATATCAGGACCTGATCGACGATATCTATAAGGACAAATGACAACGTCATCTGTCGGGGCTTGCGAAGCGTAGCTTCAAGAGCCGACAGGCGATCGACCGCGGGGTCGATCCAGTCATCGCATGAAACCCGTCGCGTATACGCGGCGGGTTTTTTCGTGCTCGTGGCGCTTACTCGCGCCGTCGCAATCGAGGCGATGAAGCGCGCCCGCATTTTCGAAACGAGCGCGGGGCAGGCGCGTCTGAATAAGATATGCCACCTCGAATCACTCTGTACGCTTTCGTGACTTCGCCCTTCGCCGCGAAAGTGAAGTGCTATCTCGACTACAAACAGCTTGCATATGAAATGGTCTACGTTGATCCGCTCACGGCGCGGGAAGTGGCCTTCACCGAACAGCGGCGCATTCCCGTACTGCAGATCGATGAAGAATGGCGTCGGGATTCCTCGGAGATCGGAGTCTGGCTGGACGAACGCTTTCCGGAGCACCCGATTCTGGGTGCGTCGTCGGCGGATCGTGTGCAGATCCTGGAGCTCGACGACTGGGTTTCGAATTCTCTGATTCCTGCGGTTTTTCGCCAGTCGGTCGAGTGGGGCAGCGTCGCCGACGGCTTTCGCAACGGCTGGCGTTTGAGTCGGGCCCTGAACGCCACGAAACCACTGCCGGTCTGGGCTCGTATCGCCTGGCCGCTATTGATCCGGCGGGCCGCTTTTATACATAGAATTGTGCGCCGGCAAAAGAAACGCTTCGGCGAAGAGAGCCGCGGCGAGATGTGGCAGCGAATCCTGGCCGAGTTCGTCCAGCATCTGGGCGAGGGCCCCTTTCTCGGCGGACGCGCCGCGCCTTCGCTCGCGGATCTGAGCGCGTATCCGCAGTTCGTCTTTCCGCGACTGCTGGGTATGCGCTTTCGCCGCGACGCGTTCCAAACCGGTCCGCAGCCGCCGCTCGCATTCGCGCGCTGGCTGAGCCGCATGAAACGGGAATTACCGGCGAACCCATCGCTGATTCCGGATCAGATTGTGAATCGCGCGGCCGGCGCTTGAATCGGGAAAGAGGTCGCGAATATGCGGCGTGCGTCCCGTGGGACCGCGAGCGGGGCCGGTGCGAAAGTGCACGCGAGCCTGATGGCGATGGTCCGCCTCCGGCCGATTGCCGGACACTCAGGCGGAGCGCGCGTCGGACTCAGCGCTGGATTGCAGCGTGCGCCCCAGAGCGTCGACTGCCTGATTCGTGCGAATGCAAAACGGAATCTGTTCGTGCATATCGCGATGGGACTCCGAGGGTCGCAGCAGTCCGCCCTGGCGACAGTCGCCGAAATATTCGCAGCCCGCGCAGGCCTGGTCGTCCGCGGAGATCGCCGCAAAATACTCCGGCGAAGAGTGGATCGCTTTCAGGCGGCCGGGTTCGTATTCGCCGAAGGCCGCTCTATTGGAATGCGCCGGGGTGATGCTGCCCGTATGCAGTACGGCGATGCGCCCGGGGCGGATCAGCGGCGTCGACCAGACCCAGTCGAGCCCCATGCGCGCCGCGAGTACGCCGGCCAGGGGATTGTCCAGAAAACGAATTGGGTACTTCAACCCCACGAAACCGGCGAAGCGCACCAGCGATACGAATTCCTCCGGCGAAAGCAGATCATTCGAAACATCGTAGAAATCGTTTTCGACGCGGTGCAGCTGGATCAGAGTCAGCCGCGAAATATTCGGGAAGCGTCCAAAGAGGTCGCGTAAAAAATCCGGCATCACCGCGAGCAGCGGGCGGTGCACGGTCGTGAAGATCTCGACTTCGAAGCCGTTCTCCAGCGCCTGCTCAATGCCGCGAATGGTTCGATCGTAGGTATCGGCCCCGCGGGACGCTTCGTGAATTTCGCGGGGGCCGTTCAGGCTGACCGTGCAGGCGATTTTCCCGGCGTGGGGCCGCAGCCGGTCGAAAAGCCGGTTCGTAAACAGCATGGCGTTCGTATTAAAGAAAACCGATTCGTAACCGCAGTCGAAGGCGTGATCGACTAAATCGGCGAAGGGCGGCCACATCGTCGGTTCGCCGCCGCTCAAATGCAAATGGCGATAACCGCACTCGCGGCCTTCGCTGACGATCGACTTCGCGGTTTCGGCTTTCAGTCCGAATTTTTTCGGCAGGTCCGCCAGCGCGAAGCAATAGGGGCAGTCCAGGTTGCATTTCGAGGTGACTTCAATGGTCAGCGACTCCCGGGGCGTGGCCCGGGCGATCGCATCGATTGGATTTCCGGTATTTTGCGTTTCGTCGTTTTCAACTGCGTTCATCTCGCTTGCTGCTCCCTGAAAATTTTACTCTCGTTTCGGTGGCCGCGATATGCCGGGCCAGCGCCGTCCATTCAGCCGCGAACGTTGAATCGTTTCCTGTTCCGGCGATCGACGTCGAAGATCCCGCGAGTGAAAGGGCGGCGTTGTGGGCGGTGGCCAGATACTCGTTTGCGAGTTCCCGGGCCCGGGCCGGGATCTTCGCGGCTTCCAGCGCCGCGTCCAGCTCGGCCTCTGATTCCGACCGGGATCCCGCCGCCGGGCTCGTGTTCGCCGCGGCGGCTTCCCATTTCACCCGCGTATAGGGCGGGCTCAAAAAGTACAGTGCGCTCCGGTGGCCGAGGCGGGCGTCCTCCAGCCGGTCGTCTATGTCGTCGGTCAGGCGCCAGGCCAGGGTCACCGCTTCCAGGATCTCGTGGATTTTTCGACATACATCGAATTCCGCGCCGGCGCGCAGCGCCAGCAGCGCGGGGGCTGCGGTCCAGATCGCCATCTGACGGGTCGCCAGGCTCATGTATTCGGATAAATCCGCAGGCGGGGTGGGCTGATACGTCGATTCGAAATAGGCGTCCACCCACTCGCGGATCGCCTGGCCGTCGTTTACCGCTTTCGGGGCCAGCTTCTGTAAACCCTGCTCGAATCGGTTCCAGACGGCCGTTCGCAGCTGCAGGACCAGGATATCCGGCGGGGTCTGACCGTCACAGAGATGGTCGTCGATAAGATGCAGCAAAAAGGCCATCGCCTGGGTTCGGACGGCGGCCTTCCGATCGGCGACGGAGGCGGAGCGGTCGTCGTCGTCCGAACCCAGCGCCGCGGGCGTCAGTATCGACCACAGGGGCGCGGGAAATTCGGAGCAGAAATCGAAGAATTCGGAACGATCTTCGGGCTCGCCCGCGCGATCGTCGTCGGCGGGCGATCGCAGACCGCCCGCCATCAGCTGGAGGGTGGCCGGCAATTGCAGACAGTCCGGCAAATCGCGGCAGACTTCAACGATTTCCCGGTTGAGGGACCGGTACAATTCCTGGTTTGCCTCCGCCCGGGATGGGGGCGCCGCGGTTTCGCGGTCCGGGGCCTGCTGTAAATTCTTAAGAATATTCACAAAGCTTCGCCGCGCAAGATTTGCATGCGCTTAAGTTAATTGTTCAGCATATTTAAAAAATTCAATTGCGATTTTTCCAGAAAGGTGAATTTTAATCTAAATCGCAAATCCAGTGTTTGGGTTTGCCGGATGGAGGTCTGAATGGATTTTATCAACTTTGCGGCGAAATGCATCGAGGATTCGACGACAGGCGAGGAATTTCTGGCGAAGCTGAAAGAGGGGAAAGACGCGTTAAAGGCCTGGTTCGAGAAGCAGGCCGATTTTACCCCGTCGGACGATGAATTGGATGCGCTTCTAAAACATAAAGAATCGCTTCTAAAACTCGATGGCCCGCTGAAAGGTTACTAATATATAGGCGCGCTCGTCCCTGAATGGACGCGAGCGCGCCACAAGGACCCCGGAAAGATTCATGCGAATAAGAGTGTTGTGCTTCCTGCTGAGCGTCGGTTGTATTGCCGCCGCGTTTAACCGGCTGGAGGCGCAACCGCCCTTATTGCAGGTCGACGCGCCCGAGCGGCTGTACGAAATCGCGGGGCCCTGTGCATTTGCGCCGGACGACCGTCCGGAATACGCGACGCCGGACTATGACGCGTCCGGCTGGGCGCAAATCGCCTGCAATAAGCCGTGGGTGTTGATCCCGGATTTCGCAGACGTCGCGGGCCCGGCCTGGTTTCGCGTGCGACTGGACATTCCCCGGCCGGGGGATCTGCGCAGTCCGGCGCTGTTCGTGCCGCTGCACTATCGCGGTGCGCAGGTGTACTTGAACGGGGTCAAAGTCCGCGAAACGCGGCCCCTGGACGAGGCGGGGATTACGCCGAAAATCCCGGGTAAACCGGAACTGATTCCGCTGCCGCCGGAGCTCCTGGTCTCCGGCGAAAACGTGATCGCGCTGCGGACGAGAGCGCTTTCCTATTGGGGCGGTTTCGACGGCAGCCTGTTTTTCGGCGCGGCCGATCTGCTTGAGGATCGCTGGCTTGCGCGCATGATTCGTTATTCGGGGCTGGCTTTCGTTTCGATGTTCGTGGGCCTGTATTTTTTTCTCTATTACTGGCAGCGCCGTACAGAAAACTACAATTTGCATATCGCCCTGGCTTCGTTCGGATTGGGCGCCTGGATTCTGGGCTATCGCGGGCTGATTTTTTATATTTTCGATAATTACGCGGTCTATGTGGCGCTGACTTTCGCGGGGGCGATCCTGTGTAACGTCTTCGTCATGCGATTCATTCATTCTTTCTTCGATTTTCGCAGAAATTATTTCGCGCTCTTTCTCGAATATTTTTCGTATCTGCTGGTCGCCGCGCTGGTGGGCGAATTTCTCGCGACCGGGCTGATCGCCTTTTTCACGCAGTTTCTGTTTCTGGGATTCATGAGCATCTCGCTGTTGATCGCCATCTTTCTGCTGGTGGTCTGTGTGCGCGCGGCGCTGGCCGGCCGGCCCTTCGCCCGGCGGATCCTCTTTGGTTTTATTCTGTACACGGCGGCTTTGTGTTATAGTATGCTCGACTTTCTGGATATTTCCAAAGTCGAGCCGGTGCTCAGCGAAGGTTTCTTCGCCATGATCGTCGTCTTTTCAACGGTACTCGCCGCGCGTTTTTCGGCGACCCACCGGGATCTGGAGCGCGCGCACAAAGATCTGCTGGCTCTGGACCGCATCAAAGACGATTTTCTGGCCAACACCAGCCACGAACTGCGCACGCCTCTGAATGGCATCATCGGCGTGGCGGAGTCGTTGATTGCGGGCGCCGCGGGCCGGCCGACCCCCGCGCTGCAGGCGAATCTCGGTTTGATTTCGCAGAGCGGCCGCCGCCTGGCCTCGCTGGTCGACGATATCCTGGATTTTTCGCGACTCAAGAATCACGATCTACGCATCGCTCCCACGTCGGTCGACGCGCATTCCGCCGCCGAGCTGGTCGTGGAACTCGTGCGCCCCCTGGCCGCAACGAAACAGCTGCGATTGGAGAACCATGTCGCCGAAGACGCGCCGGCGGTGCGGGTCGACGAAAATCGTCTGCAGCAGATCCTGATGAATCTGGTGGGCAACGCGGTGAAATTCACCGAGCAGGGCGAAGTCGGCGTATTCGCGCGGGTATTACCGACCGGCGAGTCGCTGGAAATCGAAGTCCGCGATACGGGCATCGGCATCGCCCCCGACGATCAGGAAGGCATCTTCCGTTCGTTCGAACAGGCCGCCGCGAGCAGCGATACGCGGGAGTACGGGGGCGCAGGACTGGGCCTGAGCATCAGCCGGCAACTGGTGGAGCTGCACGGGGGCGCGATTCGCGTCGAATCGGAGTACGGTCGCGGCTCAAGCTTTTATTTTACCTTGCCGATCACGCGCGAAGCGCCGGCGCCCGCGCCGACGAATCAAACGGAAAGCGAGGCCGGCGAATTCCCGGAACCCGTCTTGATTCCCGGCGGCCCGGGCGCTCCGGTCGGCAGCGCGATTTTGCCCGACCCTGAAGCTCGCAAAGAGCAGTCCGGGGCGGGCGCCGCCGCGGAAAACGAAGGCGACGGCGAAGTCCTGGCCGCTTCGGGCAGTCGCAATCTCGTCGCGGCCACGGCCGCGCTCAAGACGCAGGCGGGCGGATCGGCAGGGAACGGCAGCGGGAACCGGGATTTCACCGTGCTGGCGGTCGACGACGAGCCGGTCAACCTGCAGGTCTTGAAGAATTCGCTTTCGGTCGCGGGCTTTCGCGTACTTTCGGCGGTCGACGGTCAGGACGCGCTGCGCGTGCTGGAAAGCGAAGGCATTCCCGATTTGATCCTGCTGGACGTGATGATGCCGCGCATGAGCGGTTACGAAGTCTGTCGCCAGCTGCGCGAAAAATATTCGCTTTCGGAGCTGCCGATATTAATGCTCACCGCGCGCAATCGCATTCAGGATCTGGTGCGCGGTTTCGAAGTCGGCGCGAACGACTACGTGGCGAAACCTTTCGACCAGAACGAGCTTTTGACCCGCGTCAATACGCTGCTGTCGCTGAAAAACGCCGTCGATTCGCAGATGCATCTCGTGACCCTGCAGCAGGAGCTGGCCATCGCCAAACGCATCCAGCTTTCGCTGCTTCCGGAAAACCCGCCGCAAATTTCCGCCCTGCGCGCGACGATGCGCTATCGACCGATGACCGCAATTGGCGGAGACTTTTACGATTTCCACGCTACCGAAGAGGGCGGCGGCTGCATCGTCGCCGACGTCTGCGGCCACGGCGTACCGGCGGCGTTGATCGCTTCGATGGTTAAGCTTTCGTTCGCCGTGAATTTACCCGCCGCGGACCGGCCGGTGGAAATGCTGGCGGGCATGAACCGCATGCTGATCGATATGGTCGGCACGAATTTCGTCACGGCGGTCTACGCCTATATCGATTCGCGGTCCGGCCGCATGCATCTGGCGAACGCCGGGCATTTGCCGACTTATATTCGTCGGGCGAAAAGCGACGAGGTCATTACGTTGAATCCGAAGGGCATGCCCCTGGGATGCTTCGAGGAATTGGGACTGGGCCTGAACAGTTTCGATCTGGAGCCGGGGGACCGCATTCTATTGTTCACCGACGGCATCACCGAGGCGGCGAACACCGCCGAAGAAGAGTACGGCGCGGGTCGCCTGGAAGCTTTTCTGCGCGGCGCGGACGATCTGGACATCGACAAACTCGCCGACGGGCTGATGGCGGAAGTGACCGCATTCGCCGATTCATTGGAAGTGCAGGGGCAGGGCGACGATTTGACGGTGATTGTGCTGGAGTATTCGGGGGAATCCGCGCCGCAGTCGGGCTGATTAATTCAGCGTACGCCGTATCGAGACTCCGCGAATTCCGCGGACCATTCGGGCATCGGACGTGCATCCAATCGTTGCAATTGCTCGAATCGTTCGAATTAACGGCGGCCGGCTCTGCGGGGGCGGGCTTTCCCGCCGGTCTTTTTGCGAGCCGGCGCTGCGAGGCGTGCTTCGCCGGCCGTCGTCGGCTGGACGGCCTGCAAATCACCTTCCAGTTCGCTGATCACGTACAGCGGCCGTCCTTTGACTTCTTCGAAGATACGCCCCACGTACTCGCCGAAGACTCCCAGAGTGATCATTTGAATGCCGCCCAGAAAGAGCGTGACCACCATCAGGGACGCGTAGCCCGGCACGTCGATTCCGTAGATGAATACGCGCGTGATTAAAATCGAAGCGTAGACGAATGCGCCGAGGGCGAGCACGAGGCCCAGGTAGGTCCAGATGCGGAGCGGCGCGATCGTAAAAGACGTGATGCCTTCAATGGAAAGGTTCCAGAGCTTCCAGTAACTCCAGTGCGTCGTGCCGGCGGCGCGGGCTTCGCGGACATACGGGATCGCGGTTTGCCGAAAGCCGACCCAGGTGAAGAGACCTTTCATAAAGCGTCGCCGTTCTTTCAGTCCGACCAGGGCCGTCAGCACCCGGCGATTGAACATACGAAAATCGCCGACGTTCGGCGGAATCTTGATCTCGCCGAGCGCGCCGATGGTCGCGTAAAACAAGCGGGCCGTCAGTCGTTTGGTCAGGCTTTCGGAAAGTCGGCGGGTTCGCTTCGCGTAAACCACGTCGTAGCCGCCATCGTCGAACATTTTCGCAAGCATGGTCGGAATCAACTCGGGTGGATCCTGTAAATCCGCGTCGATGGGCACGATCATATCGCCCCGGGCGTAATCCAGGCCGGCGGACAGCGCGATGTCTTTGCCGAAATTGCGCGACAGCCGGATCAGCTTGACGCGCGCGTCCCGGGCGCAGATTTCGCGCAGCAGCGCGGCGGTATCGTCGCGGCTGCCGTCGTCGATGCATATGATTTCGAAATCGATCGAGTGCTCTTCCAGTACGCCGATCGTCCGCCGGCAGAATTCTCCGAGCACCGCGCTTTCGTTATACATCGGCGCGACCAGCGATACGAAGGGCGGATTGTCGGCGGCCGCGCGGTCGCTGGCGGTGGCTGATGATTTGCGCATAAGCGGCCTATTTGAACGTCCAGAATTTGTTCAGGCCGTAGCTCCAGGCGGCCAGGATAAAAACGGTGATCGCCAGGCTGATCAGGTAGTGCAATCCGAACCACTCCAGGCAGATGTACATCACCAATAGATTGATGCCCAGTCCGAACAGGCAAACGACGAAGAAGCGGGTGAATTGCTCCCGGTGATCCCCGGGATTGCGAAAGACCCAGTTGCGGTTCAGAGTATAGCTCGTGATCACCGCCAGACAAAAGGCCGGGACCGAAGCGATCAGCGGGTCGATGTCCAGGACTTCGACCTGGAAGACGAAGCTCAGGGTATGTGTCAGGGTGTTGATGACGCCCGTGACGCCGAATTTTACGATTTCATCGAAAGGCGGCAGCGACAGACCCGCGATCTTCTGAGGTACTCTGGACGGCATACGAATTCGGTTGCGGCGATCGGCCCGAATGCCGACGCCAGACGAGACCGACCACCAGTTTGCAGTGGATAGCCGGTATCTCAATCACTTTCCGAATGCGTCCGGAAGCCGGCTCAGACCCCGACCGTTCGCCACAGCATGCGAAAGCTCTCCTGAATGGCCCGGGGCCGATCTTTCTTTTTTCGACTCTGCAGATATTTGAGCGTCGCATCGTAGAAGGCGCCGAAGAGCAAAGTCATATATTCGCGGTCGACGGCGATCATTTCGCCCCGCTCCTGGGCGCCGTCGATCGCGCTGAAAAAGAAGCGCATTTCGGACTCGAGCAGCGCTTTGATTTCGGGAGTGGTGCGCTCCTCTTCCGGCAACTGGCCGAATTGCTGCAGGAAGCGGTGCCGGGCCGGGGCGGAAAGCCCCCATTGCAGCGAATTCGACCAGACTGCCTGGAGGAAGCTGCGAAAATTGTCCGCAATCCCGACCGCTGCGCCGCCGGCTTTTGCGGACCTGGTGGGATGCACGAGATTCGCGTCGCCTGCCTCCAGCGACAAATTCGATTGCATGGCCGCGATCAATTCGGATTTGCATTCGACGTAGGCGGCCTGCATCAGCTCTTCTTTGGTCTTGAAGTACGTGAACAGGGTTCCCGCCGCGACTCCCGCCGCTCTGGCGATCTGACCCGTACTCGTGGAATGAATCCCGCGTTCCGAGCAGAGCGCGATCGCGCTTTCGATTAATTTACTTTTTTTGTTCGGATCCATTCGTTACCGGCTACGTCCTCGGGCTCGAGACCGGTGGAATGCACCGGGTCGGCCTCCGCCGTTTTCCAGGGAATGTCAGGCCACCAGCGGACCAGTTCGACCGGCGCGGCCGGCTCCAGACTTTCGCCGGGACGCGGCGTGAGGGTGGTGACTCCGCGCTGTTCGGCGGCCGCCAGGCTGCGTTCGATCGGTTCGGTCCAGGCATGTAGCCCCAGATCGAAGGTTCCCCAGTGAACGGGCAACAGCACTTTGCCCTGCACCATCTCGTGGGCTTTGACCGCCTGCTCGGGACCCATGTGCACATCGGGCCAGGCCTGGTTGTAGGCGCCGACTTCCATCATCGTCAAATCGAAGGGTCCGAAGCGGTCGCCGATTTCTCGAAAGCCCGGAAAGAGCGCCGTATCGCCGCTGAAAAACACACGATGTCGCGGTCCGAGTATCGACCAGCTGGTCCACAGGGTTTCGTCGCGATCGGCGAGGGTGCGGCCGGAGAAGTGTCGCGCCGGAGTGGCCACGAGCCGCAGCTCGCCTGAGTCGCCCGAATTGCCCGAGTTAATTTCGATGCGAACATCTTCCCACCAGTCGAGTTCGACGATTTGCGCCGGATTAACGCCCCAGCGCTGCAGATGCGCGCCGACTCCCAGCGGCACGAGAAAGCGTATGCCCGTGGCCTGGATCCAGCGAATGGTTTCTTCGTCGAGGTGATCGTAGTGATCGTGCGAAATCAAAACCGCGTCGATGTTCATCTTTAAGATTTCTTTTTTCGGCAGCGGCGTCGGATGAAAACGCGCGGGGCCCGCGAATGAAAACGGCGAAACGCGCTTGCTCCAGATTGGATCGAGCAGCAGGCGATAGCCGTCGATTTCCAGCAGCATGGTCGAGTGGCCGAGCCAGGTCACCCGCAATCCGCTGGCCGGCGGCGTTTCGAATTCCCCGGCGGTGCGATTCAAAAATGGCGGCGGCGTCTCCGGTTCGCGATTGTCGGCTCCACCGAAAAAGAATTTCAGGGTCGTCGCGAAGCCGACGTTCGACTCAGCGGGCAGCGCGTTCACGAAGACGCCGTCTTTCCAATTGGGCGAGTTCTGCATGCGCTGCTCTCGATTGTAGCTGGCGGTGCGTTCGGCGGCGCTGTCGCTCTGGCAGGCGACGGCCGCGAAACCTACGACCAGGAGCGCGAAGGCTGTGCCCAGAGCGGCCCCCCGGTGGATTTTCGAACGGCCGCGCCTGGACTGCGGCCGGATGGCTGATCTTTGCATAGGACTCCCCTCGTGCGGGCATTGGGCAGACGACCAACCCGCGCACCAGGACAGCATAAGTCCGGATGAGTGATCAGTCAATCATTTTGATTGATCACTCACTCATTTTCTGCGATTCCGCTGAGGGCGATTCCGGCCGGCCCGCAAAAGCCCGGCGGCCCGCGTTTCGGTGCGCAGCCGCTCCGAAAGCGGTTTGACCCCGGCATGGAGCGGGGTTCTGCTCGCCTCCGCGATGCTCTCTCCCGAACGGCTGTCCCAGGATTTTGTGTATGTGCTGATTGGTCTGATTTTCGCCGTGGTATTCGCGGTGGGGGTGATTCGGTACGTGTTCTGGCCTGTGCTGAAATTCCTGTGGAATCCGCGGCGTTCGAAGACTCATCGGGTTTCGGAGGAGGGAGCGCGCTATCGGCCGTACGAACGGCGGCTGGTGCTTGCGGCGAAGGCGAACAATCGCCGGCCGGGGTGCGTGCTGAGCCTGTCTGTGGCGCTGCTATTCGGGCTGACTCTGGTGGGCATGGGGCTGGCCGCCGGCTGGGAAGACTACGACTGGTTTGGCCGGATTATGACCATCGCTTACGCTCTGGTCGCCGCCGCGGTGCTCGTGTTGATGCTCATCAATTTTTATAAGAACGCGGGCCGCCGCGCATACGACGGCCGCGAGGTGCAGGTGGACGACACGGAACTGATCATCGATCGTTCGCTGATCGATTCGCAGGTCCCGGGGCAGGACATGTTTCATCCGCATCTGCAGCGGTATCTGCACAAGAAACTCTATTATCGTATTCCGCTCGGCCACATTAGCCGGCTGATTGTGAGCGCGATGGTGAACAACGTGGCCGCTAAGGCGCATCAGTTTCCGTTCGTCTTCGTTGAATTTGTAAATTTCGACGCGGTCTATATGATCCAGACGCGCTTTATGGGCGGTGACGGGGAGCTGCGTTTTCTAAAACATTTCGAAATGCTGGGCGCGATACCGATCTACGTCGACGAGAAGTACGCGGAGCATTATTCGTATCTGGATAACGCGCAGGTCGTGCGATTGGAATAGTCGGGGCGACCCGGTAAAGAGACGCCGGCCGCTGGCGAAATCCAGGCCGGCAGTGCGGTCTACTCGCATAATACGGAGCAGTATGGCATATACAATTGAAATTCAGATTCGCTTTCGAGATACCGACGGCATGGGGCACGTCAACAACGCAGCATTTTTGAGTTACTGCGAAGTCGCGCGATTGGAGTGGTATCGGGAACACTATTCGGTCGGCGGAGCACACGACGTGCCGTTTATTCTGGCGCGCACGGAAATCGATTATCTGCGGCCTCTGGGGCTTTCGGAGCCCCGCATCGAAATCGCCATGAGCGTGCCGCGCATTGGAACCAGTTCCTGGGATTTTGATTACGATATTCGGCCGACCGGCGGCGCTGCGGCTGGTGCTGCGAGTTTCGCGCGGGCGAAGACGGTGCTTGTGGCCTATGATTACGCAGCGGGTGCGAAGACGCCGATTACGCCGGAATTTCGCGCGCTCCTGGAGGCGGTGGGATCATAACTCCGGCCTGCTGCTTTCTTTCGCGATGAGCGGATTTTTTTCACATGAATTCGAAGGAACGGTAGTGGAACACGACGTTGGTAGTTCCCGCTACGTGTACAAAGTGGTTTTTTTGCCGTCCGAATTGACGTCCGAGCTGCCCCTTAAGAAATACCCACGCCTGCGAATTACGGGCGAAATCGACGACTATCCATTCGATGCCGCGCTGACGCCCGTTCGCGGGCGCTGGTACATTCTCCTTTCCGGAACCTTTATGCGTCGGATTAAAGCGACGGTCGGCGATTCGGTCAGCGTGCGTTTCGCTGTCGACGATCAGAGCGCGCTGGAGGTGCCGGAAGAATTACAGCAGGCGCTTCGCGAGAATCCCGCCATGCGCAGCTTGTGGGATGCCAGTACGCCGGGCATGCAGCGCGGACTTGCCTATCGCGTGAGTTCGGCGAAACGGCCCGAAACGCGCACCAAGCGCATCGAGCTGGTCTTCGCGATTCTTCGCGGTGAAATTGATCAGCGCGGTAAACCCATTGCCTGACGGTCCCCGTCGGGCGCACCCGCCCCCTTTGTGGGTGGACTTTCGCAGTCTGGCGGCGGGGTGAAGTACCCCGCGTGGCCGGCCGGCGGAAAAACGTGCGACCGTATCACAAAAAAACGCGCCGCGCAAGCCAAAAATGTCACACCCATCCGTACAATGAGAATGGGCAGGTGTACTCACCCGGGCCCATACCGTATCCGCATGCGGTCATTTCCATTCTTCGCCGGTGATTCGCCGGACCACATCCGCGAAGATCAAATACAGTGTCGGCGTTCCAAGGAGCGTGATCAGCGTTCCGAAGGCCAGGCCCCAGGAAAGCGATATCGCCATCGGTTTTAAGAACGGATCGTAACCGCCCAGGCCGTACGCGGTCGGAATCAATCCCAGAAAGGTCGTAATCGTGGTCAAAAATACCGGTCGCAGGCGGGTGATGCCGCCCTGGACCGTCGCCTCGAAGGGGGAGAGGCCCAGCTCCTGCTCGCGCCGTATAAAGTCGACCAGCACGATGGAATCGTTTACCACGACGCCGGTCAGGCCGACAACGCCGAGCAGTGCGAGAAAAGAAAGCGGCATACCGTGAAAATAAAAGATCCACACCAGCCCCAGAAAGGTCAGGGGTATGACGCCCATTATGACCAGCGGCCGGAGCAACGAGCGAAACATGGCGACGAGAATAATATAGATCACCAGCGCCGCGATGCCGAAGGATTGCGTCAATTCGCCGACGGATTCTTCCGTATCTTTGAACTCGCCTTCGTAGTCCACGGTATACGTCGGATAACGTTTCTTTAAGTCTTCGAAATCGCGCATTAAGAGCCGGTTGACCGAAACCGACGAAACCCCCCGGGCCCGTTCGTCGATATCGGCGGTGACCGTGATCGTGCGCCGCCAGTCGCGCCGGCGAACGACGCTCAGGCCGCGGGATTCTTTGACTTCGGCCACCTGCCGGAAAGGAATCAGGTTGCCCAGACGATTCGCGACTTTGATCTGATCCAGGCTGCGAACGCTTGCGCGCAGTTTCTCCGGAAAAATCACCCGGATGTCGATTTCTTCGTCGGATTTTTTGATCGTCGTGGCGACGGTGCCTTCGTAGCAGGAGCGCAGCGTCGTGGCCACATCGTAAACGGTGATGCCGGCGACCGCGGCGATCTTTTCGTTCACCTGCACCTGCAGGATCCGTTTGCCGCCTTCGTAGTCGTCTTTGACTTCTTTCAGTCCGTCAAGTTTGCCGAGATAGTCTTTGTATTCGCCGGCGATCTTTTTGAGCGTCTCGAAATCTTCGCCGCGAATCGACACGCTGATCGGCCGGCCGACGGGCGGTCCCGTATTGATCGTATTGAATTCGATCTTCTCGAAATTCTTGAAATGCGGCCGGCTTTTTTCGCGCAGCTCGTCCAGGATGTCGGCGGCGGTGCGTTCGCGATCGTTGGCGGGAGTCAGAAAGACCTTGATGATACCGTAGTTCGAACCGATCTGTCCGAAGGGATCGCCGGCTTCTTCCATCATGGCGCCGGCGAGCGTCGTGAAGGCGTCGAGTTCGTAGTCGGGCAGCGCGCCGACTACGGCTTCGACGTCGCCGAGATATTCGCTCATGGTCTGGACCCGCGTGCCGGTGGCGGCTTCAGCTTTGATGACCAGGATTTCGATATTGCCCTGCGGAAACAAAACGAATTTCGTAAAAAAGAACGAGAAGACCCCGGTGCCGATAAAGATTACCACCCCCGTCGCGAAGGCCGTGTATTTCCGCGATAAGATCCAGCGGATGACGATTTCGTAGAGTTTGCGCACTCGAACGAGAATCGGTCCCTGCGGTTTTTTCGAATGCGAGTCGGGTGCGGCGCCGCGTTTTTGCGCCAGTTTTTCGATGTCTTTGATATGCGAGGGCAGGATGAACATGCACTCGAGCCAGGAGGCGATGAGCGCGACCGAGACCACGGCCGGCAGCACCCACATGAATTTGCCCATGATGCCGCTCATGAACATCAGCGGCGAGAAGGCGGCGATGGTCGTCAGAATCGTCGCCGCTACCGGTAGAATCACTTCGGAAGTTCCTTTCGCGACCGCGTCGTGCACTTCAACTCCGGCTTCGAGATGCCGGTAGACGTTTTCGGCGACGATAATCGCGTCGTCGACGACCATGCCCAGCACCATAATCAATCCGAACATGGACATCAGATTGACGCTGATTCCCTGGGTCGCCATCCAGACGAAGGTCGCGAAGAATGCCAGGGGGATACCCATGGCGGTTACCAGCGAGATGCGCCATCCCAGGGTGAAGTACAGCGAAACCAGGACGAGAAAAAAACCGACGACGCCGTTGTTGATTAAAACGTTCAGCCGGCGTTGGACGTAGTATGACACATCGCCGAAAGTGTCGATACGATAGTGTTCCGGCAGGATCGCCACGAAATTCTCTGTGACCGTGCGGGCCGCCGAAACGGTCGTAATAATATCCGCGGACTCTTTTTTGATCACCGTGAGTACGATCGCTTTTTGACCGCGGCTTTTGTTGATCAGTTTCTCTTCTTCGAAACCGTCGCGGACGCGCGCCACGTCGCCGATGCGCACCCAGTTGCCCCGATCGTTTGCGCGAATCATGACGTCGTTGATTTCCTCGACCTCTTCGACTTCGCCGATCGTGCGAATCAGCACTTCGCCGTCGGGCTGTTTGATCAAACCGCCGGGGAAATTCAGATTCTTGCGGGCCAGGGCGAAGACGATGTCGTTCACGGCCACATTGTATTCGTCGAGCAGCCGCGGTTGGACTTCCACGATCATTTCCCGGTCGCGATAGCCGGCCTTTTCGATGCGGCCGACGCCGTCGATTTCGAGCAGGCGTTGTTCCAGGGCGTGGGCGTGCTCGCGCAGCTGCAGTTCCGACGCGAAGTCGGCGATGCCCCGGTCGTCGATCAGGGCGATCTCGAGGACCGGCGACATGGCGGAATTCAATTCCAGCACTTCGGGCCGTTCCGCGTCTTCGGGTAGGTCGTCGACTTTATCGACGGCGCTTTTGATGTCGTTGATCGTGCGAGTCTTGTCCGCCGGATCCAGATCCGGGTCCAGCTGAATGCCGATGGCCGAAAGATTTTCCAGGGAGCTCGAGGTCAGCTGATCGATGCCGTCGACTTCGCGCAGCTGATCTTCGATGGGAATGCTGATCAGGGTCTCTACGTCTTCGGCGGTCGCCCCCGGATAGACGGTATTGACCAGGACCCAGTCGAAATCTACTTTTGGAAAGGTCTCCCGTTTGGCGGTGACCAGAAAGATCGAGCCGGCGATGATGATGCCGACGGATATCAGATTTACCAGTAGAGAACGGTCGAGAAAGAACGCGATCAGTCGTTGCATGGGTAGGCTTTCCGGAGATTGGCTCTTTCCAGGATCGAAGGCGCAAGCGGCTTCGCAATGGAAAAACCAGCATGCGACCGGCGAAAGCCTATGATGATTCTCATAGCCCGGGGCCCGCGAAAAAACGCTCGGACATCGGAATAAAGCGCATGCTCTCAAGAAGAGTCCCGACGGTCCGCGGACCGCAGCGGGCGCCGACGCCGAAGCCCGGTCGAACAACTCTCGACAAACATTATAAGGGCTGGAAAGTTACTCGAAAAACTTCGGCCTTCGAAAAAATTTCATTGTCCTGCGCTAAATGCCCGTTCCGGTCCGGGGAAAGATATAACGACCGGTATGCACTTCGCCTGCCGGTCATTCAGGAAGGAGTGTCACTCATGTTGCGTTGGATACAGATTGTGCGTCATACGGCTGGCCGGGACCGGAGGTCCCGGCGCGGATTACAAATAGATCGAAAAAATACAAAGTCCCGGATTCATCCCGTGAACCCGGGCTCTGGCCGCTGGATTCCGGCCGTGGGATTGCTCGCGATCGCCCTGAGTTCCGGCCTGCTCTGGGCCGCCAATACCACGATTGCGGGCGTGCTGGTCGGCGAAGCGAGCGTCACCGCCACCGGGAGCGCCAGCTATTCTTTGCCGCTGCAGGTCGCGCCGGGCGTGAAAGATATGACCCCGGAGCTGTCGCTCGCGTACAACAGTCGCAGCAAAGAGCCCGGCATCCTGGGCCTGGGCTGGGTATTGAACGGCCTCTCGACGGTCTATCGATGCAGCAAAAGCTATCAACTGGACGAGACCGTTGCGCCTCTCGAAAACAATAATGCGGATCGGCTCTGCGTCGACGGGGCGCGACTGATCGCGAGCACGGGCGCGAGCGACTCTCAGTACTGGAGTACGTCGGCGCGCTATCATACCTACGAAGAATCCTGGGTGCGCTATACGCCGGTGAGCGGCAGCTTCAGCCACGGTCCGGGCAGTTTCACCGCGAAGACCCGGGACGGCAAGACGCTGACCTACGGCGAGGCGGCCACCGGCGGCAGCTACGGAGCCGGACGCTGGCATCTGACCCAGATCAAAGATCGCAATAACAATCAGATCAACATCAGCTATTTGAATACCGGAGGAATGGAACGACCGAACGAAATCACCTATAACGGTCACAAAGTCAAATTCATCTACGCTGCGGCGAATGTTTATAACAAAGAGATTTTCTATACCACGACCGGTCCGAACGGCTCCGGCGATCAGAAGTACGCCGACCGGCGTCTGAATCGTATTGAGATGTACGCGAACGGCGGACTGTTCAAAACCTATAAATTCACGTACAAAAGCAGCGCGAGTACCAAACGCTATCTGATTACGAAGATCGAAGAGTGTTCGGCGGTCGACGGCGGTGAATGCCTGGAACCGGTGAATATAGCCTGGAACGAATTTAATTATCACGGCAGCTCCGGCGGTAATTTTCGCCGCTTTCAACCCGGCAGCGAAAGCTCGGGCGATACCTATCAATTCGATTTGATCGGATTGACGAATCTGCCGTACGGCCAGTTCGCCGGCGCGCGTTTGTATCCCGGCGATTTCGACGGCGACGGGCGCACCGATTTCATCGCTCTGCGGCAACACAACGGCAGCACCGGAGGCACCGAGTCCTTTTGTGTATACTACGCGACCGGCTCCACGAAATCCAACGGTACCTTCAGCCGGGCCTGTCCCTCCGGAACCTACAAAGACAATACGAATACCAATCGCTCGTATCAGGATACCATTCGCGGTCGCACGGATAACGGCGAAGGCGTGAACCTGGCGCTCGGCGACTTCAACGGTGACGGCCGCATGGATTTTCTGCGTCAGGAATACGGCGGCTGGGCCGGAGATTCTACCAATACCTTTAACGTTTTTCTTTCCAACGGTCTGCGCAACGGCACCTTCACGGTTACGAATCCCACGAACGCGAGCATCCAATCCAAGCTCAAAGGCACCCACGGCGGATCTTCGAACGGCGTCTATTTGATCGTCGGTGACTACGACGGCGACGGGAACGAAGACTTCATGGCCCAGCAGCACGGCAGCTGGGGCTCGGGCGGGACCGACGGCGCGAATCTGGTCGTCTATCTCTCGAACGGCAGCGGCGGATTTACGACTGCGACACCCTCAGGGCAGGGCGAAGTCCTCACCGGCGGCATTCCGGCGATTCGAGCACCTCCGGCACGCGTTTGATCCCCGGCGACTTTAACGGCGACGGTCGTACCGATTTTATCAGGCAGGAATACGGCAGCTGGGCGACCGACCATATTTCGACTTTTCGATTATATTTTTCGAACGGCAACGGTCAGTTCACAATCGTGGATCCGCCCGCGAATTCGGATTATCAAAAGTATTTGAAAGGCACGCACGGTTCTTCGAATCAGGGCGTTAATATTTTCCCGGGCGATTTTAACGGCGACGGGCGGGACGATTTTATCTCGCAGCGCTACGGCGACTGGGCGGACAATACCAGCGACGGTAAATGGAAGACCTTTCAGGTCTGGCTCTCGAAAGGCAATGGCTACTTCGAAGAAAAGACGCCGTTTAATTCGCAAAGCGAGCAGTTGCCCTTTATCGGCACCTCTTCCGCCGAAGGCTATTTGACCTGTTACGGTTCCTGCCAGTTTCAAACGCCGGTTACGCTCACCGAAGACGGGGCGTTCTTGCGCATCGTCGATTTGAACGGCGACGGCAAAGCCGACGTCATGCGCCAGGACGACGACACGGGCTTTAAGCTCTATTATGCTCGCGGCGACGGGCTTTTCGATAATGCGATCACCCCGGCGGATTCGATTTACCAGGACGACCTGAAACCCGGCAAAGTCTTTCTGACCCTGGGCGACTACGACGGCGACGGCAAGACCGACTTTCTGAAACAGGAATACGGCTCGGCGGTCTTCACGTTCCCGTCATTCACATATGATAACAATTTCGCCGTGTATCTGAATCCCGCGAATTATCACCAGCATTCGCAGCCCTCGGATACCGTCCGCAAAATCACCCAGGGAAAGATCGATTACAATATCACCTACGGTCTGATGACGGAGATGAATCCCACCGGCGGCACCCTGACGACCTACGGCGGTTCCTCGAAATTCATTCAACCGCTCAATACCGCGCTCTGGCTGACGACGAAAATCAGGCAGGATCCGCATGGCTCGAGTCCCGGCATTCGCGACGACGATTATGTATACCAGGCTCCGGTGTCCGGCAACGAAGGCGGTCTGCTGGGCTTTCGGGAAATCGAAATCACGAATCAGCAGAAGCAGCTGCGTACACGCACGCGTTATGAATTTCACGCCCTCGACGATTTTCGCGCGGCGCGGGTCGACTGGCTCGTCGTCTATAATACGAAAGGTACGGCGAGTCACAGCGACGATACGATCCTGCGTCGCCAGCCCCATCTGCATACCTGGACGCTTATCAAAGGCTATCTCACAGGATCGGGAAATTCCACGTATGTGATGCGCAGCGACAGTCGCCAGGACCACGACGAGGCGCATACGAACGGCGTGAATCGCTATATGAAAACCGAGATCACCTACGATGCGCGCATGAACCCGCTGCTGGTGAAAACGAGTTATCCCGGCTATGTGGGTATGGAGACCTATTATACCTGCACGAATTACTATTACAACCTGGGAGTCTGGTATCTGAACGACGTCAAAGACCGGACCGCGGCTTCCAGCTGTACCGTGTCGGGAAGCTCCTGCTCGTGCAGCGGTACTTTCTATAAAAAGACGGCCTACGAATACGACAGCGGCGGCAACGTACGTCTGGAAGTACGTCACTACGGCTCCGGTTCCGGCGACAATCTCAAGACCTTCTACGTGAACAACTCGAAGGGCCTGCCGACGACCATCACCGCGCCCAACGGCCTGGCCACTACCTATACGTACGACGCCAACGGACATCCGGACGTGGTGACCCAGGGCGGCCTCGTAACGAATTACGATTACGACGCGAAGTGGGGCCAGGAGCTACAGCGCTCCGACCCCAACGGCAGCGTCTTCCGGCAGAGCTACGATAATTTCGGCCGCCTGAAAACGGCCGACGCTCCGCATAATAACGGCTCGATCGTACGGCGCCGGACGATCAGTTATCGCTGGTCGGGTAACAATCTTGTGCGCAAAACCGACATCAACGTCAACTGGAACGGGAATCGCGTACGCACCGAAGAGGAGTATACGAACGCCTACGGCAACCTTGTGTCGAAAGAAATCTCTTCGAACGACTCCGCGCTCGGCACGATTCTCAAGCTATACGAGTACAACCATCGCGACCAGCGCACGAAAGAAAGCCTGCCCGTCTTCAGCGGCGGTACGCGCCGGGACATCGTCTATACCTACGGCGACGCCTACCAGCGGCTGACGAATATCGACCGGCCGGTGGGCGCCGACTCCGTATTCACCTACCAGACTTCGAGCAATCAGGTCGTCGTGGAAACCCGCACCAGCTCCGAAGGCACCCGGGTGAAGCGCATGGACAACGACTATCACCGGCGGGTCACCTATCACAGCTTCACCGCCGACGAAGGCACGCGCTGGCAGTCGCATTCGTACGACGCGGTGGGTCGTAAGACGCAGGTCAACGACAATATCACCAGTACGACGATCGTCTATGATATGCTGGATCGGGTCACTGAACGTAACAACGATCAGCGCGGCAAAGAGATCTATACGTACACCAACGATACGAACTGGGGCGGGATGCTGCGTGAAATCAACTTCTACGATACGAATAATAAACGCATCGGCCGCGAGAAGACGCATTTCATCGACGCCTCCAAACGCCCGACCCTGATCGGCCGGGACGTCTACGATCCCAACACCGGCGCGAGCCTCAGCCAGCGGCGGGTCAGCCTGACGTACGACGACGCCGGCGATTGTTCCGGCTGGGCCAATGCGAAAGGCCGCCTGTGCCGCACATACGTCGAACGGCAAATCAACGGCGGCGCTTTTACCAAACTCCTGACCCGCATCTATGCTTACGATAATCGCGGGAACGTGAAGACCGTTCAGACGAAGGTCGAGCAGGAGAATAATACGTATATCACGGGCTATGAGTACGGTCGAATGGAAAACCTCAAAAAGGTGACCTATCCGTCGGGTCGAGTGGTCAGCTACGACTACGATCATATGGGCCGGCCGTGGCGTGCGATCGGGAACGGCACGACTTATTACCAGTACACGAATTATACGGCGGCGGACCGCCCCGGAAACGTGGCGTACGGAAACGGCGCGGCCGAGATACGCGGTTACGATTCGTATCATCGTCTGGACGAGATGCGGGTCACGGGCGGGGGACAGACCCATCTGGATCAGGACATCGTCTACAACGATTTCAACGAAATCAAGACGATCGACGACGTGACCGGCGCGAACAAGGACTTCGCGTTCACCTACAATAAATGGGGTTATCTCAAACAGGCGATCGGCACGAATTCGTACGGCACGCTGAACTACAGTTACGATAGTTCCGGCCGCCTGTCTCAAAAGGACGGCAAGACCTACACGTACAATTCCGGCACACACCAGGTGGCGTCGCGCACGGGCGATTCGCTTGCGTTGACGTACAACGCCGCCGGCAGCGTCCAGCAGCGATCGAAATTCGGCGAGGCGACGAAGACCTACGAATACGATCACGATCAGCAGATGCTGAAAGTCAAGACGGGGGGCACGACGCTCGCGGAATACGAGTACGACGCGGACGGCAAGCGCTGGTTCAAGAAAGACTCGAACGGCGATCGCCATTACTATATCACCCCGGAACTGGACGTGCAGCACAAAGGCAACAACTCCTGGGTGCACACGGAATACGTGGTCGGGCCGGAGGGGCCGGTCACGGCGATCACTGAAAACGGCAACGGCCTGAGTCTGCTACGGGATCACGCCCGGCACACGATGCTGGCGGGTCTCTATGACCTGCAGACCCTGAGCGGCGCGACCGCCTGGTTCTATCATACGATGGCGATGGTCGCTACGCATCCGGCCGCGCCGGCGGCGGCGAACCTGCTTTTGATCGCGCTGACGGCACTCGCGTTGCTGGCGTTCTTCTGGAGCTATTTTCGATCGGGACATCGCGGCAGTCTGCTCGGCCGACTGCGAATCGCCTTCGCGATGCAGCTGGCACGGTCCGGCATCCTGAGTCCCGTGCGAGCGCACGCCTTCGCTCGCGTGCACGGCACCGGTTTTATGCGCCGCCGGCGAATGCTTTCGCTGGCCATGCCGCTCGCGCTCGTGGGAATGTTAAGCTTTCAGTGCTCAAGCAATAATAACGAACTGGACGGCGCGCTTATTCCCGGGGACGGCAGCGAGCTGCTCGGGCTGCTGGGATTCGCGTCAACTGCGGGCGATCCGCTGGCCAACACGACCCGTTATTTTCACAGCAATCAGGTCGGCAACGTACGCATCGTTACGCAGGGCAACGGCACCGCTTCCGCGAAGCCGATCTATAAACCCTTCGGCGCGGTGCATACCACCGGCGGAACCAACGACTTTCGCTACAAATTCCAGGGCAAAGAGTACGACAACGAATCGGGCCTCTATTATTTCGGAGCGCGCTATTTCGATCCGGACCTGGGGCGCTTCTTTCAGGCGGACACCATGATCATCGGCGGCAGCATGCCGCACGCTTCGAATCTGGATCGCTACGCGGGCTTCGGTAATAACCCGATCAATTTCGCGGATCCCTCCGGCAATTTCTGGATCGTGCTGGCGATCTGGGCGATCTCGACGATCGTTTCGTTTTCCATCTCCGCCATCAGCGCGACGATTTACGCGAAGCGCAACGGCGGCAAGGTCAACTGGAAACGCCTGTTGATCGAGGAGGCGATCGGCGCGGCGATTTCGCTGGCGACGATCGGCATCGGAGCCGGCATCGGATCCATGGTTTCGCGATCGATTATGCGCAATTATGCGCGACTCGCGTTGACCCAGGCCGGCAAATTTCAGGTGCGCGCTGCGTTTTTTCTGGGCGGCCTGACCAACGATTATCTCGGATCCGCGGCGGCCGGGGCCGCGTCCCGGGCGGCCACCTCCGACGATAAGTGGACCGCCGGCGAAGTCTTCAAGGGCGCGGCTATCGGAACCGCGTTCAGCCTGGGCACGTCGACGGTGATGGGTTCGGCGCAATCGCAGTTCACGAAACGCACGGGCATCGGATTCGATACGAAAACCACGACCGTGTCCGAACGCACTCGCGGAAAACTGCTATCGCTCGAACGGACCTGGGCGAAACGTAAATCTGCGCCCTTCGATCTTCGCAAACAATCTCCATTTGAACCCGAGTTTTTTCCGGAGGTTACGGCGAGCGTGCTCTGGACGCTGAAATCCGAGCCGAACGCCATGAAAACCTTTAACGGCACGGGTCTGGGCAAGAATCTGCTGAACGTCGATTTGAACAAGGTCTTCGCGATCAATCGCAAGAACTCGCGCTACGACTGGGGCGGTTTCGTGCGGGGCCTCGCCTGGGATTCCGCGGTTGATCTGGCGAAGGGACCCTTCAACGAGAATATCCTGTACGGGAACCATTTCGTGCCGAACGAATAGCTTTCGATTAAAACGCGAAGCGTGCGTCGTAGCGCTGCGCCCGCCTCGCTCGAAAGAGCGGGGCGGTTTTTTTTCGGTGGCGCGAATCTGTTTGCCCCGGGTCGGCTTCGGTTTTATCGCCAGGCGACGGTCCACAGACTTGACCTGATTGCCGGGCTGGTGTATGCTTGCGCTTCTTTGCGGAGATTTTTGCGGGGTTTTTTGCAATGAAGAGACGCCTATCGATTTTTCTGGCCGGATTTCTGAGCATGGGCTTTGCCGCCGGATGCGAAGACGTAGAAGAATCCGATCCAATCAGCGATGATAGCTTATTGCCGTATACTATAGCCCTGCTTCAGGTCTCGAATGCGGAAAAACTGGCAATCTGGCGAGCGGAATGTAACGCTACATTTTCGGGAACAGTCGCGGCCGCGCCCCAGGCCTTGAGCTTCGTGACCACCAGCTCATCCGATTTTGCGCCGCAGATGGCTTATTTCACCGTCACGGTTACAGCCGGGCAATCCGTGCAGTTTCAATCGACGACGACGGATATCAGCATCTCTTTTTTGTTCCGGTCGGGATTTAGCGGGTCGGATTGTTCGGTGCTCGCCACCTCCGGCGAATCGGTGTTCACCGCGAGCGATTCTATTACCACCAATTCCTACACCTCAACCTTTGTGGCATCTGGCACCTATTTGATTCAGGTGCGAATCCGAAATGGGAGTGCTCCGAACGATATAACCGCGCGGATCATTTGAGGAGCAGGGCCGTGGAGGGTTCGCGCCAGTCGAATATCGCGGCGTCGTAATCTACATAGACCGCCCGATTCTGTTGCGTACTCTGACGATACAGGCGGCGGGATTTGCTTTGCGAAGTCCCCGGCGAAGCGGAACTGATGGACGGACGTTTCGATCATCTTTCGCAGCTCGGGTTCGGCGATGTAGCGGGATTATTCGAGCCAACGCAGCGGTGTTTGAGGTATACGTACTTATTCCGCTGAAATCCTGGTGGAAATGAAAACAATGTATCTTCTCTTGCCAGGTAAATCTGTCAGGGAATGGTCGGCGTCTGCAAGTCCGCGAGCGACGATTCGATCTCGCTCTGGCTCAGCTCGTGATCTTCGAGTTTCCCGCTGAAATAGGCGTCGTAGGCCGACATGTCGAAGTGGCCGTGGCCGCAAAGATTCAATAAGATCGTCTTAGACCGGCCTTCTTCGCGGGCGCGCAGAGCTTCGGCTTTCGCGGTGGCGATGCCGTGGGTCGCCTCCGGGGCCGGAATGATGCCCTCGGCTTTCGCGAATTCGATGCCCGCTTCGAAACACTCGATCTGTTTATGAGCCCGCGCTTCGATCAGTTGATCTTTCAAGAGCTGGCTGACGAGCGCGCCGGCCCCGTGATAGCGCAGGCCGCCGGCGTGGATGGTATCCGGAACGAAATTATGCCCGAGCGTATACATCGGAAGCAACGGCGTCATGCCGACCGTGTCGCCGAAGTCGTAACGAAAGACGCCCCGTGTGAGTTTCGGACACGACGCGGGTTCGCTGGCGATGGCGCGGATCTGTTTGCCCTGGGTCAGATTCAAATGCAAAAAGGGGAAGGCCAGTCCCGCGAAATTAGAGCCGCCGCCGAAGGGCGCGATGACGATGTCCGGCAAATCGCCGGCTTTCTCCATCTGCAGAATAGCTTCCTGGCCGATGATGGTCTGGTGCAATAAGACGTGATTGAGCACGCTGCCGAGCGCGTAGTTGGTATCGTCGTTGGTCGCCGCGCGTTCGACCGCTTCCGAAATGGCTATGCCCAGACTGCCCGGCGAATTGGGATCGCCCGCCAGAATCTTGCGGCCGGCCTCGGTTTTGTCGCTCGGCGAAGCGATGACCGTCGCGTCCCAGGTGTTCATCATCAGCTTGCGATAGGGCTTTTGTTCAAAGCTGATTTTGACCATATAGACTTCGAGTTCGATGCCGAATTTTTGCGTCGCGAAGGCGAGGGCGCTGCCCCACTGTCCGGCGCCGGTTTCGGTGGTGATGCGTTTGACGCCGGCCTGCTTATTATAGTAGGCCTGCGGAACGGCCGTATTCGGTTTGTGCGAACCGGCGGGCGAAACGCCTTCATATTTGTAGTAGATTTTTGCGGGAGTATCGAGGGCTTTTTCGAGTTCGGTCGCGCGATAGACGGGCGTCGAGCGCCAGAGGCTGTACATATCGCGCACCTGGTCGGGGATTTCGATATAGCGTTCGGTCGAGACTTCCTGCTGAATCAGCTCCATGGGAAAGAGCGGCGCGAGCGCCTCCGGCCCGATTGGCTCGCCGGTGCCCGGATTCAGCGGGGGCAGCGCTTTGTTGGGCATATCCGCCGCGATATTGTACCACCGGTCGGGGATTTCGTTTTCGCTCAGAATGATTTTGCGTTGTCGGGGCATGTGCTTTCGCCTTGTGATTGCTTGATTGAGCCGGATCTCGCGCTTTTCCGGCGACCAAAGATCCGGGGACGCGGGGGCCTTCGCAACGAATATTTTTTTAGAGCCGGCGCGAAACCTTCTGTCTTTCATTACACCGGAGACGGTAGGACGGGCATGGTGGCGAAAGTGCGGGTTCAACGGACTGGCATCGCTGTGCCAGGGTTCTTGGTTTGCAGATAACGCATATAATTCATTTCCCGACCCGGTCGAAGCTTCTGGAATGCCTGCGCATGTTCCTGCGCCGTTCGGACATCGCCGTATGCATGAAAGTACGCGGCCTTCCACAGAAATGCACGGTAATCCCTCGGATTGGCTTCATTCACTTTTTTGATTGCGTCCGCGAAATAAGCCAGACTCCGGAAATGGACGGGCGGCGGCAGGATTCCGAATTCTTCGATAGACGATCGCGAGAAGACTAAATAAAACACATGCGCGGCCTTCGCATACGTCGCTTCCAGCATAAGACGCTCTCCAAAGCTGGCAAGACCGATCACTTCATGCGGGTCCAGAGGGAGATTATCTTCATACAGATTCTTCTTCTGGAGACTTTGCGTGAACGGGCGCATATCAAAATCCTCTTCCATCTCCTTGCGCGCCGCCATATAGCAGAGCTGCACGGGCGGCGCGGGTTCCCTCTCCGACACATCTTTCAGTTGTGTTAGAATTTCTTCGTACGCCTCGTTGGCGAAAAGCAAGGCGCAGAGCGCCGCCGTCGACTTTTCGTAATTTCCGTATTCTTGTTGTATGCGATTCGCCAGCAGTCCGGCGGCCGCCGCTTTGTTTTCGGCCAGTTGCATAGATCGAGCGGCGTGCAATAGATAGTCATCCTTTTGCGCGAATTCCTGCACCGCCGCGTGCGCGTCGAGCCAGTTGGCCGCGGCCTTATCGTGCATCCCCTTCAGATTAAAATGAACGCCCAATATTGCGGAAGACTGGGACTGGATACGGCGATCGTTCAGATTACGATTTTTGATTTTGGCGACCCACGGCTGCACCTTGTTCAGCGCTCCGGCGACGTCGCCGTTCGTGTGCTGAAAGTACTGTAAGTATTCGAATATCCATCCAATGATCCTAAAATCGATCTCGCTGTCCGCAGTTTCACCCTCGTTCCGCAGATGCATGACGAAATTCAATCGCAGGACATTGCGCCGAAAGAGACCGTAATCGTAGACGGTCCCTATGTAGCTCAACGCCCCCCGGAACGCTCCAGGCGGAACGGATCTGGAAACGAATGCAAGAATGATCAGTATCGCCAGGATTGCGATCGTTGCCCTTCGCCGCAGGGTGTTCCAGAAGGAGTCGGGAGAATGTTTATCAAGTCGTTCTTTGTTCACAAGCCGCATCACGAAGGTGTTATGGCGCAGCGCCCGCCAGAGGGTTTGCGACTTAAACTTGCGGCTTCCGAGAGTGTGCAGGATCTCGCGACGCATCTCTTGCTTTTCCGTGATCGTTTTCGATCTGTTCGGTCGGTCGGAGGAGCCCTTTCGTCGAATAGTGACTTTGTCCTCATAGATGAAGCGAGCGGAGAATAAATAGATTTTAATGAAACGCAAAAGCGCTCGCGAAACTTTCTGATTGTGCTTGTGAAACTTGCTCAGGCTTCGTTCAACCGGCTCGAAGCGGCCGGTAAAGACAGCCAGATTGATTGCGTTTGACGCGCTATCAATCGTGAAACCTTCTCGGCCGAGGATTTCATCGGCGGCGGCCTCGACAGTGCCTTCGTCAATGCGAACTACAGTGTTCGTCTTTCTGAATATTTGATCGACCACGAGCCCGATAATGCGCCCGAAAATGTAGCCGAGCAGGCTCAGCAGCAGGATCAGCCCGGGCGCTGCCGTCAATAGCTGTGTTCGTTCTTCTGAGAGCAGCGGTTTCGCCAGATGCTCCAGAATGTCTGGCGCAAAATTCGCTATGAACATATTCGCATAGGCGACGATGAAGCTGCAAACGCTTATCAGAGTGACGATTTTAGATTTGTATATCGCGGGATCCAGTGCCACGTAGAAAATACAAAACATCAAGCAAAACATCGCGATGTGTTCGTAATTTACCCGTCCGGCGAGGGTTATACTGGCGCCCTGAACCGCAGCCACGAGGAGGGCGGAGGCGATTACCTGAAGAAGAAAATTTTCTTTTGTGTTGTTTCCTGTCTTTAAGAGATACTCTTTGATGAGGTATATGTACAGCAGTACGACGCCGCTTTCAATTAACGTCAGAAATACGAGGTTCAAAAATTGTTCCGAATCGCTATGATACCAGAACAAGAATAGAAGCGTGGATAGTTTCGCCACAGTGACCATTGATGCGAATAACACAAAGTTCTGGCTGAATTGTGGCAGAGCGTATACGGCCCGAGCGAGAAAGGACTTATAGGGATTCGCAAGCAGGTCCTGGTATATCAAAACGCAGAAAAGCAGGGGCACACCGACAATAGCCAGGGCGGGAGTATGATAGCTGTCCGAAGGAACGCCCAAAAAGGACAGGTTCATCAGGAGCCCCAGGAGCAACAAAAGTATAACTGTCGCGGCGACAGAACACCGCGCGCTGGAGGCCGGGTTGCTTTTTGTGAACGCGAAGCTCATTCCGGCCAGTATAAGTGCGGCAAAGGACGCCAGTCGAAACGCTCCATCCCAGACGAGCACGAGAACCTCCGGGCCGAGAAAGCTCAGTGGGAACGGAATCAACAGCACAAACAAAGCAATGGATAGCCCGTATTGCAGCGCTATCTGAAACAACTTCACGGAAGGTTGAATGTCGCTGATTCCCTTCAGATATCCTGCCGGTGTGCTGCGTTTTTTCAATGATTTTGCATCTCCCGAAGCCAGGGGCATATTCGATTCTATCGCCGCTTTCCTTAAGCTCAGAGTTTAGTATATTAACAGATGCGCTCATCTGAGCGGCGCTCGTCCATTATATTTTCTGTGAATGCGCTGCATTTTTTGTCTTTGAGAATGCGTTTGTATAAAGAGCGGCGCTCTGGTCGTCCTGGAAGTAAAAGCCGCCGGAGCGGCTCGAATCACAGTCGCTTCTGATGCCATCGCTTAAAACGCAAAGATATCCATCAGGCCTCGAATTGCACGGCTCTGGGAGCCCGGCGCTCCGAGGGCCGTGAGTTCCTGGCTGCACGCCTCAAGCCTTTCCTGCAGGTCCTGATTGTCGCTTATGGGAGTGTTATTGGCGGCATATTCCTTGGCGGTAAGTCGCACACTGCCGAGGACGCGCTGGCGGGCGAACAGCCAGTCCGGCTCGTCAGGCTTTTGCGGTCCGGTCGTATGAGTATAGCGATAGCCGACCAGAGCGCTCATCGTACCTTCTTCAATCGGATAGAACAAGTCGATATGACCATAATGGTTGCGACCGCCCTGGTTAAATACGACGTGTGCCCGGATTTGATTGGCCTCGTAAGTCGATGTCTTCGTGGTATATCTGCGAACATAGTCCCGGATCCGGTTGTACATGATACGATGCGTTACAACGCCGCGGTTCGCATCGCGGCCGGGATTTCCCTGGGCCAGCAGATCGCCGTGCATGAACTGATTCAGGTCCCAGACGAAATCATTATTGCCGGTACGCGAAAAAAGGGCCGGGTGCTTTTCTCTCTTGTTGTACATATTCGATCATCTTCGGTGAGCGAACGGAAAAAGCTTCACCGGGCTCCCGCTCGTATGCGAAAAATCGTATTCATCAGCCGGGACTCATCCCCCCAGCGAATCAGTAAATAACGCGTCGGCGCGGCCGGCGGAGAGAAGAGCAGCATACGACCGTTCAATACGAAACCGATTCGCGTAACCCAGCGATGCTGTACTCCGTCCGGAAACCAGAGTTCAGCGGCGATGCGATTCAAGCGGCGGTCGTTTTTCAGATGCGCGTCATTGACCGCCGCTGCGCCGTGACCGCGCCCGTCTTTGTGCACACGCCGATTGCAACGCCGGCGGTCGGCCATCTGCGGCTTGAGTCCCGCGAGGTATTCGAAAAGATCCTGAACATAGATGTCCGGCGGAGCGGGTCTGAGGCTCGCCGGACTCATCGGATACGCGCGATCGATAAAACGTGCCACGCCGTTCTGGAAGCGAACCCCCTCGAACCAGTAGCAGCCGCCGTGTTCCACTTCGATCGCGCTGTACAACGGGCCTGTCGTTTCGCCGACCGATAGCTCCAGAACTTTCACCCGTTCATAGCCGGTAATCTCGCCGGCCTGGTTTCGAATTGGAACCTGCCGGCCGTCGACCAGCCGCGGCCGCCACGCGATGCGATAGGTGATCGTTCGTAGAACCGGAACGCCCTGATCGGAAAAGAATAAAATTTGAAAACCTGGCGCGTCGGCGTCGGCGGATCGGACGCCGATCAAGCGGTCGGCTCCGCGAAACAGAGTCAGCGTCCCGTTCGCGCTTGTGAGGGCGTCGCGTCCGGAGATCGGCCGTCTCTCGAAATCGACGAAGCGGCGGCTCCTCCGGGAACGTGTGGAGATGATCGTTTCAATCAAATCGTCGGCGTCCGCCGCTGAGTGTTCTGCGGCGACTGCGTTGCGAATCCGTTCCAGCGCGGCGGCCACGGCCGGGATCGCTCGATTGGCCGCGATGCGATCCGCTTTATTCATGCGTCCGGCCCCGTCGTCGCGGCGAACGGCGGGCGCGTCGCCGCCGCCGGCCTGAGCGAGCAGGCGTTCCGGGCTGAAATCCGCAGCCCCGTCGTCTCCGGCGAAGAGATCCCAGACCTGATCGTTTTGCGCGGTGCGACCGTCGAGGACGGGATGTCGGGATTCGTTCACGGCGCGTCCGGCCCCCGGATGAGCTGCTCCGTTTCAATTTGCAGTTTCCTGGCCCGGTCCGGAAATTCAGGGAAGAAAACGCCGGCCGCAGTGCGAGCCCTTTGCTCTTCTGCGAGTGCGCGCTGGCGATCCGCTTCGATGACGCGTCGTTCTTCCAGATACTCTTCGGTGGCGGGTTCGGCGCCCAACTGCGAATCCACGTAATAGTTGCCCGTGTTCACGGCGTGACTTGCATCGGCGCCCGCGGAAACGGCGGCGCTGCGCTTGCGCAGCGGTATGCAGCGATCAAGGTCACGGATCACGCCGGGGCGATCGAGGTCCGCGCCGACCGGGGCGACGTTGCGATAGACGCGCTGCACGTCGCGGTCGTCGAGACTGATCGTCGCGCGTTCGTTTTCATCCAGAAGAATCACGCGGGGGTGGTCGTCGGGCTCGAAGCCGGGAATGGCGACGTAGCGCCGGAGCAGCTGCGCCATGAGGATTCGTGCGATTTCAATGCGACCTTCCTCGGGATAGATGCGTAGATCTCGTTTCAAGCGGTCCAGTTCGTCCGCCGCGACGCTGCGGCCGACGGTAATTCCGGTACCCGTCAGGATTTCGATTCCAGTGTCGAAGTGAATCTCCACGCTCTCGGCGCTCAGCAGACTGGAATACACGTTCTGAATCTGAAAAAAATTATAATTCACCGTGCGCCCTTCGTTGATATTGCGCACGAGGATTCTGCGTTTTTCCGAATACAGATCCTCTTCGCCGGCGGTCGTGCGCGCAGTACGCGTCGACTCCTCGCTGTTTTGAAACGAAAGATTGTTCTCTTCCGAAAGCTCGGTGCTCACCCGGTCGAGGGTTTTCAGACTGTCTCTCCAGGTATTGGTCAACGAACTGACCGTCTTCGTCGAAGACTTCGTGTGACTGGTGCTTTTGCTCTTCGCTTTACCGCCGAATTTGAACGGACCAAAGGAGACGCCGCCGCCGGAACTGCCGCCGGTGCTCGTACTGGTCGACCGCGAAGACTCCTGGGTGTCGACAGTTCCGTATTTGCGATTCAGTTCGTCCTCAAAGCGGTTTTCGAGAGTATCTTTGCGTTGAATCGAAGTCGCGCTATCGAGAGAGCGACTCGTTTTCGTTCGCGTTTCGGTATTGCTGACGCTTTCCCAGGAGCGCTTGCGTTTGGTCGTTATCGTCAACTCTCGCGTTTCGCCTGGCATCAAATTGATTGAATTGGCGAGCCCTTGAGCGCGCATGCCCGTCCAGGTGAGTTCGATGCGATAGCGTTCTTCGAAACGACAAGTCGGCGGATGAAGCGCGCGCCCGCTGAAGCGGGGATTGCGTAAAATCAGAAATCGTTCCGGCTCCGCACTGTACAATTCCTCGGCCAGAGGCAGTACCAGCACCGTGTCAAGACGGGCGTCCGGAAAGCGATGCAGCCAGAGCATATGTTGTTCCAACGAGACGCCGTGCTGATCCAGGTATTCCCCGCCGGATATTTGATACCGACGAACGTCGATTTTTCGCGCTTCCGCTTCGAAATGAGAAAGCAATAAGCTCATTTGCCAGCGGTTTTGCTCCGCCACCCGGCTCAGGTATTCTTCGATGTCGACCGGATCATCCGGGCCGGGCAAGCCTGGTTCGTCTCGGGCCAGCTGCGCGAGAAATGTTTCCAGTTCGCCTTCGAGACGCAGTTTGCGTTCCAGGGCCGTTCGCAATAGCCCGCGGCTGGCGTCGAGCTCTTCGATCGTGGCGTTCTCATCCCGCGCCAGGCGAAACAGATTTTCGCGGTGCGCATGCAGGCGTTCATAACGTCGCAGGGCGAAGTCCACTTCCATTCGCAGGCGACGGTAGGCGGCCAGCCAACTGCTCGCGCGCAGGTCGATGACGACTCGATTGCGCAGAGGCGGCCTGAATTTATGCAGACGGCTATGATTCGTGAGAACGTACACGTGCCCTTCGCGATTCACTTCGACCAGCAGCGGCGATCCATAACTGTCGGAAACTTGCGGGAGGCCGAGCCGCGTCAGGAAACGCTGATTAAAATCGAAAATCAGAACGTCCCGCGCTTCGGCGTCTGCGACGTATAGATTGCCCGCTCCGTCGATGCACAGGTCGATGGGCCACTGGATGCCGTTCGGATCGTCGGTCCGGTTTTCCCACAGTCCCTGGAAGTGCCCGTCCGAATTGAAGATCTGGATCCGTTTGTTGTCCTGATCGACGACGTAGATGCGATTGCTCGTATCGACGACGATGGCGGTCGGGTAACGGAATTCACCGGCAAGCACGCCGCGACGCCCCCAGAAGCCCATCAGGTTTCCGTTCTGGTCCAGTTTGTAGATTCGATCCTGCGCCGTATCGCTGATCAGCACATGACCCTCCGCGTCTACAGCGATCGCATGCGGATTCGTCAGGCTGACTCCGGCGTGATAGGCGATTTCCTCCGGGCCGAGCGCGCGACCGTAAATCTTCAGCGAAGTTCCGAGATAACCTTTGAAGTAGCCCCGCGTTCCGTGAGCGAAGCCCGCTGAGTGCCGCCCAAGCTGGACTGCCGTCAGACCGTAGCTATCGTCCTGGGATGGGTCGGACGGTTCAGGAAATTGAAATTCCTCGACCGGATAGCCGTCGACGTACGCGCGAAATGAGTCGGCGAAAAAACTGATCGCGATATGGTACCAGCGATCCGCTTCGAAGGCGAGCTCCGGAACGATGCGCGTCCCCCGCGGGTGTTCGATCGTAAGGGCGGATCCGCGGTGCTCGGAACCCGCGGTCTGCGTGACAGACTGCCAGACATTCACGCCGAAGCCGAACCCGGATACGCCGCCGCCGCTGTTGCTGATCACGTTCGCGGGGAATTCGTCGCCGTCGTCCCGCAGCTCGGGGCGCACCCAGGCCAGCAAAGTCAGCGGGGGATTCTGAAGCAGATGATTGTCCCGGGCTTCTCCGTAGGATTGCTGGCCGTCAAAGTACAGGCGGGTCCGGCCGTTGGCATCGGCGTCGGTCTTCCATTGGGCGGAGTGGAGCGTTAAGGGGTTGGCATTATTCTGCGAATATCCGTATTCGTTCGTATGATATGCGCGATCGAGATAGCGGGGCGGATCATATAGCTTGCCGTCCCCGTCTTTTAGAGCGGCGTCTTTTCGCAGGGACCAGTCGACCAGATCGCCCTCGAAGAGGCCGAACATGCTGGAGCGGGGCTGGATCACGCGCTGCAGACGGTGTTGCGGATCGAATTTCAATATCTGCCGGCGCCGGGCGTCGAGCACGTAAATGAATCCGGCTCGATCAACGGCGACTCCGCGCGGAGATTCCAAACGTTCGCGGTCGTCTACGAAGCCGGGCAGGGCGTCCAGTTCCCGGTCCCCCAGAGTCCGGGTCCAGATGCGCACGTCGCCTATCGCGCCGTCATAAGTCGCCGTGCCGTCGTGAGCGACGCGCAGGACGCCTTCCGTTTCCGCCGGGGGCGGCCATCGAAATTCGCGTTGTCCGACCCGTTTGCCGTTTACAAACAGTCGCAACTGCTGTCCGGATCGCGAGAGGATTACGTGATACAAATCGCGCTGGATGAGCAGACCGTCGGCGGTGACAATGTCGACGGAGTTCCCGTCCGCCTGCCGAAAACCGGCTCGCAATCCGCCGTTTTCGTTTTGCGTGATCGCATAGCTCGTTTCGCCGGAGTCGGATTGATGTTCTAAGATCGGCCCGCCGGCGGACCCCGCCCGGACCCAGACCGCGATCGTCCAGGCGTGACGCAGCAGAAAGGGATCGGTATCCAATCGCGCGCGCGTGAATATGGCGAAAGCCCCCGCCGGATACTCCAGCATCATTCCCGCCGGAGTACTGATTGCGCGCGGTGAACCGCCGAGCTCGGCGTCGCCGGTCCAGGTGCGGTCGGCGAGGTTCTCATATTCGATCCGGCCGTCGACGACTCGTGCTTGCCAGTGACCCAGCAGGTGTTTTTCGTGCCAGGCGCCCGGGGCGATCGAACGCAATCGGCCGAGTTCACCGGCGATGCGACCGTCCGGGTTCACCCGCTGTACGAAATCGGAGACCTGGTCGCTGACGAAGACGTCTCCGTCTGCGCCGATCGCGAGGTCGGAAGCGCCGCGAAAAGCAAGCTCTACGTTTTCCCAGAGATTGCGAACGCTTTCTTCCGGCGTCAGCTCGTCGGCCGGCGTCTCGTATTCTTCCGGACGGAAGTGGCGAAAGTGCTGGTCCAGCAGGCGTTCGTTTAAGTCGTGATCCGGTTCCAGGATTTCGCTGAAGCGCATAGAACGCAACACGGGGTCCTGATTCGTTAAGAGAAAAGGGTCGTACGTTCCGTTCGTATCGCTCATACTTTTTCCCCGGCGTCCGCGTCGGTCACGCTCAGCTCTTCGATCCCTTCGGGCAATTCGTGAACGAAAACCCCGGCGGCGGTGCGGGCGCGCAAATCCTCAACGGCCGCGCGCTGCCGTTCCGCTTCGATAGTCCGGCGTTCTTCGAGATACGCCTCCGTCGCTGGCACGCGGCCGACCTTCGCATCGACGAAGTATTTGCCGGAGTTCACGGAATAGCGTTCCTGGAGGCCCAGCGAAACCGTTTCGCTCGTAAACTTCAGACCGGCGAAGGCCAGCAGGCGCCCCTCGAATAATTCGTAACGATCGTCTCCGGGGCCGGGCGGCGCGTGCGCGTCGTTTCGCAAAGTGCGCAGGCGAGCCGCGCTGAGTCCGCTGCCGGACAGCGACGCGGGGTCGACCGAAATCAGACGCGCGCCGGAGGGAGATTCGTCCGGGAGGCGAAAATAACGGCGGAGAATATGCTGCGCGACAACGGCGGAGAGTTCTCTGCGTTCGCCTTCATCGAGCATCTCGATTTCATTTAACAGGCGGCCGAAGTCCGTCAGATTGAAGCTCTTTTCCGCGACGACGCCGGAGTTCGGTATAATTTCGATCCCCGTCGATATGTGTACGCGGACCGACTCCAGATGGAGCTCGGACGCGTAATTGTTAGCGACCTGAAAGAAGGCGTAGTTTACTGTGCGGCCCTCGTTGATGTTTTTGACGCGCAGTTTTTGAAGCTCATGATCGAGATCTTCTTCATTGACCCGCGTTTCGAATTCGGTTTTGATATCGGTCGATTCGCGAAATGAAACCCGGTTGTTTCGCGACACTTCACCCGCGGTATTGCGAACGATGGTCGCCACCGTATTGCGCATTCGGTCCGTGGAATAGGAGCTACTCGCGCTCATGCTGTTTTCGCGGGTCGTGCTCGTATCGATTCCGCCCCCGAAGCTGAACGGCCCCGCGGAGAAACCGAATGCGCCGCCGCCGCCCGAGGTGGAAGTGCTGGTGTGCGACCTCGTCTTCGTTCGGTTAAACCGTTGGTCCGACTTAAACTGCGAAGATACATTCGACTGAAAATCGTCGTTGCGTTTATTTTTTACGGTACGGTCGAATTTCGTCGAACTCCGTGAATCCTTCGCCGCTGTGCTTTCGGCCTGAAACGAGCGCTTGCGTGACGTGATTAATTCGAGGTCACGTTCTTCGCCCGGCAGCAGGCTGATGGAGTGGGAGAACTCACCGGGTGACGCCCCGTGCCAGCCCAGGCTCAGCTTATAGCTTTCTTCGAAGCTGACAGTCGGCGGTTTGATTCTACGTCCGCTGTACGCGGCGTTGCGCACCAGAAAAACGCGGGTTAATTCGCCGTTGGCCGCGGATTCGAGAGGAATCAAGAATAGAGTATTGGGGTTTCGATCGGGGGTCGGATTTCGAACGCTGTCCTGTAAGAGCAGCCCGTATTGATCCCGAAATTCGCCGTCGCGATAGTTGAATTCTCTGAGATCGGCGTCCTCCGGGATAGCCGCGTACAGATTCCGGAGCCGTTCTTCGTCGGAGCGCGCCGCCGCTTCCAGTTCCGCGGCAATTTCGTCGTGCGAAACGCCGACCCCGACGCCTCTGCTCGCGAGATAGGTTTTAAATTCGACCAGGGGCGCTTCAGCCTGCAGCAATTCCCGGAACGCGTTTTGAAACATATCTTCCAGTTCCAGTAATTCGGCGGCCGGTGCGAAACCGGACGTCGTGCGTTCGGCGTGCAGGGTTTCGACTTCGTCGAAACGATCTTTCGCAAAATCATATTCGGCACGCAATCGATTGAATTGCGAAGCCCACCGCGCGCCCCGCAAATCGACGACCGTCGCCCAGGTCGATTCGTTTCGAATCGGCCGGGACGGCCAGGCCGTATAGCGCCGCACGCGAAAATTAAAGCGTTCCAGGACGTACACAGCGCCGACGGAGTTCACCGCGACCTGGGGGTGGCCTCCGATGCGGGACTCGGCCGCGCCGGAATCGCCCCAATCCGTATAAAACAAAGCGTCGCGATCGAGAATGGATACGGTGCCGCGCCGGTCTTCGACGACGTACAGATACCCTTCGCCGTCGATGGCGATGCTGTCAGGGCTGAGAAATTGCCGGGCGCCCTGCTTATGATTCTTGCGCCATTCGACCGCGGCATCCGGAGTGAATTTTGTAACTCGATTCCCATAACCTTCGCCCACGTACACGCAGCCGTCCGGCGCGATCGCGATATCGCGCGGCGTATAAAAAATCGGCGAATCCTCATCGGTTTCGGACCACCACAGGCCGTGGCCGCCTGCGTTCGTATCGATTCGAAATATACTCGTTTCCTGTTGCTGGAGTCCGGAGCTGGTGAGTAAAAACAGGCCGCGACCTTCTCGAAAGGCGAGGGCGGTGATCGTTTCCAGGGGAATCCCGCCGTTTTCCCAGAGAATTGTGCCGTCTGGAGCGATCTTGAAGAGTGTACCTGTAGCGTGGTCCAGAACGAAGAGATTACCGTTTTCGTCGGCGGCGATGCTGCGGGGTTCCCGGTACGGTGAACCGCCTTCTATATCCCGCTCGACAGTGCCCGCAGCGTCGAGCAATCGCACGCGATGATCGCTCCGATCGGAAATCGCGAAGCGGCCGTCGGGCAGGGGCAGGAATTCTCCAGCGCTTGTTAAGCCTGCAGCGGCGGTGGTCCGCTCCTCCCAGGCTTCGTCCGTATTTCCGTCGGGTCCGATACGATAGAATTTCCCGTTGAGCATCCAGCTCCAGTAGAGCGAGCCATCCGAACCCATGTGGAATGAATACTGCGAATTCGTGATCTCCGACGGGCCCCGGCCGCGCGAGAGGACCTGTCCGGTGGAGTTCAGGCGAATATAATGCAGACCGGAATCCGCCTGCTGACCGCCCTTGAAATCGGAAACGACCAGATCGCCCGCCGGGTCGAAGTCCAGACCGCCGGGCAGGTGAAAGGGGTTTTCTCCGGCCAGATCCGGTCTGCGTTCGCCGCTGGCCAGGTCGTACACCTGAATGCCCGGCTGGCGTGAATCGATCATGTAGACTGTGTTTCCCAGGACGCGCAGGTCGCGCGCGTTCTCAAGAACCGTTTCCGGAAATTGCGGCAGCACTTCCGCTTCCCCTGCGAAGTCGGCGGCGAAACGGTAGATCCTGCGGGTGCCGGAATCGAAGACCAGCAGGCGGCCGGCGTCGTCCACATTGAGGCGCTCCGGCCGCGAAAAGAAAGCCATCGCGCCGAAGCCGAATTCGATTTCGCCGGTGTCGGAAAGCTGATACGCCGTTGCGCGCCGCAGATCCATGACCAGCAAATGCCCGCCGGCGCGAAAGGCGGCCCCGTACAGGTCGGCGTAAGGACCCAGAGCATTCCGGGCGGCGTCCGACCAGACCGGGTCGTACGTGCCGTCGGCCGCGAAACGATAAGCCGCCGAGCTGCCTCCGCCGCGGGCGACGACCACAAGCGCCGCAGCCGATGCGGCGATATGAAACGCCTGGTGGTTCGCGGCCAGAGCGCCCTGCAGGTCGACGAGCCCGCCGGCTCCGTCGTTTAACTGGAGCACGTGAATTCTGCCCGAGTTTCGCTCCAGAACATACAGGCGTTGCGTACCGTCGGTCACACAGCGATCCGGTAGATTGAAACGGGGACTGCCGCCGGCGTCGTTCACCGCGTCGGTCCAGGCGACGTCGACATAGCCATTCGCATCAAATTTGATGATGCGGCTGAGGCTCCGGCGGACGGCGTACAGATTGCCCGCGTCATCGACTGTAATCGCGTCGAATTCCGACGTGCCGTCCTGGTAGCGCTGTTGATAGTCCTGGAAAAAATCGGCCGCATAACCCGCAACGGCAGTTCCGCCTGCGTCGTATTTATGAATGCGCCGCTGGCGATACAGGTACATGTTCCCGAGCGAATCGAAGGCGACATGGCGAAGCTGAGGCCGCAGGTCCGCGGACTGGTTCCAGACGGATGCGAAATCCCCGTTGGCGCGAAAATCGCCGGTGAATGCGCTGGGGCGCGATATCCCGCTTTCATAGACGTAGATTCGATCGGAAGCGTCGACCGCCAGATCGGTCGGCAGATCGAAAGGATAGTGCCGCATTAAATCGCCGAGATAACGCCCCGCGCTGTCATAGCGTTGCACTCCGCGATATCCATCGTTCATCGAGCGGGAGCGAAGCGCCACGCACACGCCGCCGTCGGGAAGAACGGCCAGGTCGACGAGGTCCGTTGCGCGGGCGGCGAGCATCGCGTCCGCGGAAAAGAGTTCCACGCCTCCGTTCGATGCAATCCTGAGAATGCGATGTTCCGACGAGTAGATCGAAGCTGTGCGGCGGACCGCGGCATACAGCGTATCGTCAGCGTCGACGGCGAGCGCCGCGGGGGATAAAACCAGGTCAGAAGCCGCGACCGATTCGTTCCAGTTCGGGTCCGGATCGCCGCCTGCATGCAAGCGGACGAGGACATGCGCCCGGGTATCCGCCAGATATACGGACCCCGACACGCTCTGTGTAAAACCACCGGCGCGGGTAATTGCATCCGGTTTCGAGAGCCGGCCGATTTGCAAACCATCAGCGCCGAAGATCTTTATATTCAGAACATCGCCGTTCCAGAGAGTGTCGAGCACGTGTACAGACTGCGACGCATGGGGCGCCAGCAACAGTGGGCTGGCCAGCCGGGCCGCGCCGCCAATGTCCAGAAGATGCGCCCCGTTCGGCGTAAATTTTTGGATTCGCGCGTTCCCGTAGTCAGCCACGTAGACGTTGCCGTCGGGCCCGGCGGCGATGCCGGAGATGCCCTGGAATTGCCCGTCACCTTCGCCGGAGCCGCCCCATTCCAGCTCGAACTCACCGCCGGGCGAAAAGCGCAGCACCTTGCGCGTTGCGCTGTCGACGACGAATACCCGCCCATCCATCATTCGCAGGAGATGCGTCGGCGTTTGAAGCCGGGCAGGGTCGCCGAAGGTCGCGGAGATTCGGCCGCGCGAATCGAATTGAAAAACGCGTCCGGCTGCCGCATCCGCGACCAGCAAATGATTCTGCCCGGCCACCGCGATTCCGGCCGGCCCATCCAGTGCTTCCTCGCCGCCGAAGTCCTTTTGAAAGCGGCCCTCGGAGTCGAACTGGCGAACCCGACCACGCTTTAGATCCGAGATATACACATAGCCGGCTCCGTCGATCGCGATATCGCTCGGGGTTACGCTGCCCGCCGTTCCGTCATCGACGGGAAACTCGCCAGCCGGATCCGGTGGAGGATATTTTTCCGAGAGGCTGCCGGGCGGAAACAGAATACTATCGAGTCGTTCGGCGAGATCGCGATCAAGCGGGAAGGTCGCGTCGAAGACGGTCGAAGCCGATTCGTCGCTGTCCAGGAAGTCTCTGTATCGATTCGCCGCGCCGCTGACATCCACGCTATCCATAGCCGCTCCTAACCGAACGCTAACGCGCAGTGGAATAATCTCAAGCGTTTTTGTACAAATTGTTAGTCGGAGATTGTTTCGAAGCGAAAGCGACCCGCGGTCGTTCAAATAGTTCATTTCGCCGGTCTTTCACATTCACCAGGGATCAGCGATTCACCCGTGTGCAGTCCCGCCCGGGCGCGACGCTGAGGATTCAGTCAAAACGATACGCAGCTGATTGGATTGGGCTCGGACTGCGGTCTGATTCGAAAAATAATTGAGCCGGCGATGCGGTGAGACCGTGGTCTATGTTGAAGAAGGCAATACGAAGTATTTGAGCCGCGAAGATTTTCCCGTCGCCCTGCGCGAGAATTAAGCGATCCGTCCCGTAAGGCGCAGACCATCGCGAATGCTGATTCCCATCAAGCTCAGATTGACAGCGCCGGCGAAGAGCTCAAGTCCCTGCACAATATAAAAGACCGTGTCGAGCTCGCCGGCCCTGGCTTTGATCGCCAGAAATACAGCCGCGGGCAATAATACCAGCATGCCGTTCAGAGCGATAAACGGCATGCGCTTTTTCTTTTTAAGAACGCCCGGATCGTCGCGTCCCTGAGCGAGCGATATTCCCGAGCCGCCGACGATCATCATCGCGGGAATCAAAACGAGCATGCCCCACAATATGCCGGTCTTGAGTGTGGCGATCGCCGCCGGCGATCCCAAAAGCTCGGTAAAAAGCGTTGAAAACCAGAAGGTCGCGATGGTGAGGAAGCCCACGACTCCGGCTATAGCATGAATTTTCGTGCGCATTGGTTTAACTCCTGTCAGCTCCCGGCAGGCATAAGTTCGTGCCGCGCCTGCAGCTTTCGACAATTGTATCCAGGTTGCCAAATTGACAATGTGTTGTCAATTTGGATTTGGCGAAAGCTGCGCAAAAAACGGGCGTGGCGTCTGGACGCACGGATCAAAGCGATCGAGCCGGCTTTTTTGTCGCAGGCCTGAGTTACGATGACGGGCGGGCGCTTATTTTTGAGGGACCGGGCGGGAGTTTTCGGATCGATTCCGGATTAATCGCAGCAGCGCAAGAGCCTGGTTCATTTTTTCGTTTCCAAGCTGGCTCGAGAGTTCGTTGACCCAGAGGGCCTGGGCATCATTGATTTTGATCATGATTTTCGCGCCTTTTTTGCTCAGGGAAACCAGTTTCGCGCGTTTGTGATCGGGATTCTCTGTTAGAACCACCATTCCCAGTTCTTCCAGATCGTTCACGATTCTCTGTACGCCCTGGCGATTGAGGCCTCGCAAGCGCGCGATTTTTGAAACAGTCATGGGCGCTGCGTGAGAGTCGATCGCGCCCATGACCTGCCAGCGGGCGCTGGTCAGGCCGTATGGTTGCGTGATCCAGTTGCCCGCTTCTAAGAGCTCGCCATTCAGCCGGAATGTCTCCAGTATTATCTGCGTTAAGATTTCTCCGGATTTTGTGCGTGCGGGCATGGATACCTGCTACTCCGCTTCAATCCATGGGTAAAGTGGGAAATTGGGGCAGAGCTCAGCCACGCCTTCCACATCGCTCTCAGCTCACACACATGGGAGCTGAGGTCAGAAGAAAGCTTTTTCGACATGCGTTCCTCGCAGCACGCACGGGCCGGAGCCGAGATCAGAGGAAAGGTATTCGGGACGCATTGCTCGCGCAGCACAGGGATGTGCTGCGGGTCAACTGGCTGTCGCACGGAGGCGACCGTCAGTTGACCAATGCGTCCCGGATAGCGCTTCGGAGAGGGAGGGATTCGAACCCTCGGTACCCTTGCGGGCACAACGGTTTTCGAGACCGCCCCGTTCGACCACTCCGGCACCTCTCCAGTCGAAACACGCGATCGCTTTCGCTCTCGCGTCGATCCGACCAAAAAATCGGATCGCCCGCTGCCGCCAACCAGGATTCGCGGCCCCTCCGCCGTCCGAAACATCGCTCGCCGCTTTTCTTGACCGACCGGGCGCCTGCCGCGACGTTTCGCTGTATGCGTTTCCGATTCCCTGGATTTCCGTTTCCGGTCCCGGGGGTCTTGCGTAGTCGTCACTGGTTCGGCGCGCTGCTCTGTACGGCGGCGCTACTCGGCTGTGATTCCAGCGAACCCAGCGCTCAGCCACCGCCGCCGGGAACGGCGATTTTGCCCGCGGGAGCGGATTTCCTGGATTTGAGCGACTCCATCGAAGTGCTGGTCGACGACACCGGCGGTCGCCTGACCGTGGAAGAAGCCGCGGCGCGAGATTTCGCTGCGGACAATCGTCGGCCGGGATATTCCTCTGAGGTTCACTGGGCTCGCTTTCAGATTCGTAACGAGGGCGACCAACGCGAGCTGTTTCTGGAACTGGCCTATCCGGTGATGGATCGGGTGGATTTGTACGCGACGCAGATCGACGGGGGGATGGAACTCATTCGCACGGGCGACGCGCTGCCGTTTCACGCGCGCGAAGTCGTTCATCGCCACTTCGTATTCAAGCTGGAGGTTCCGCCGCAGAAGACGCGCCAGTTTTATCTACGGGTCGACACAACCAGTTCCACTCAGTTTCCTCTGCGTTTGCGCACCGCCGAAGCCTTTCAGGAATACGCGCGCAACGATCGGGCCATACTCGCCTTCTACTACGGCGGCATGTTCGTCATGGCCCTCTACAATTTCCTGCTGTATCTTTCGCTGCGGGATCGATCCTATCTCTACTATGTGGCGGCGATGGTGGCCCTGGTCTTCGTGCTGCTCGTTCAAAACGGCGTCGGTTTCGAATATTTATGGCCGGAGCGAATCTGGTGGAACGATCATGCGCAGGGCTTCAGCGTTTTTCTGGCCGGCGTGACGACTGTGTTGTTTTGCCGATCGTTCTTGAATTTGCGCGTTCACATGCCGCGTCTGGATCGATGGCTGCGAGGCCTGGCGGCCGCGGCGGCCCTCGGAGCCGCGCTTTCATTGACGATACTGCCGCTGACGGTGGGGCTGCGGCTGGCTTCGCTGCTGGCCATGCTCTGCGCATCCGCGAGTCTCTTCGCGGGCGTGCTACGGGCCTTCGCCGGCGATCGCACCGCGCGATTCTATTTGATCGCCTTCGCGTCTCTTTTGACCGCCGCGGTTATGATGTCCCTGCGGAATTTTGGAATCCTGTCGCATTCATTTATTACCACGTACGGTTTGCAAATCGGATCGGCTTTAGAGGCGACTCTGCTTTCGCTCGCGCTCGCGGATCGCATTCACTTCGTTCGCCGGGAGCGGGCCCTGGCGGAACAGAAGGCCGCGCGGGTCGAGCTGGCCGCGGCCCGGCAGCGAACGGACATGCTCGCCGATTTTCACGATCACCTGGGCGCGGGGCTGACGGACATAACGATTCTGACGGACAAGATGCAGGCGCAATCGCCGGACGCGTCGGGTCGGAAGCTGGTCGATGAATTATCGCAGCAGGTGCGGCGATTGGTGCGCAGCTTTCGCGAAACCCTGGCGGACGGAGACGATCTGTACATGCTCTCGCAGGATCTGGCGATCGGGCTGCAGGTCTTGCTGGTAAGGCGTTATGCGAGCGCGGATCGGACTCTGGATTTTCAGTCAAACGGCACCATGAGTTTCTCTTCCGGGGATCCGCTCGTGGCCTGCCTCTACAGCGTCAGCAAAGAACTCGCGACGAACGATTTTAAGTATGGTTCGGGCCGCAGCGACTGGCGGCTGGATGTCGGGGAACCAGGCCAGATCGCTTTAAGCATTCGCGCTTGCCGAAACTCTGATCGAACTCCGGGGCCGCGCGGTCGGGGTATCGAGAACATTCGCCGACGCGTTCAGGAACTCGGCGGGAGCTTTTCCGACAATTCTTCGAGCGAGCCAGCCGAAACGGACTCTCAAAACACGCTTCCCGTATCCCCTGAGTACCCTGAGTACCCTGAGTACTATAAGTACTATAAGTACTATAAGTACTATGAAGCGCGGCTCGTATTACCCGTCGCGCCGGCGGCGTCTCGATTATAAGATCGCCGTGCGCGGCTCGGTCTGAACCTACCCGTATCCGGGATTGCTTCCGGGGGTTCCACACGATAGCCTCGGCTCTGTCAGCCTGCGCTTCGAATGCGGCGCTCTGGATATTCGGGCGACGGTCTGCAATCCGGAAGCCGGACTGCTTCTGTTCAGCGTACTCCTGAACGTTCCCGGCCCGCCGACGATCTTCGCCGGGACGCCGGGCGGACTCGCTCTTTCAACGGACGGCGGCGTAAGCTTCGTCAATCGCACGACCGCGAACGGCCTGGGAGACGATCGGATTGAAGCGGTATTCTTTCGTTAAAAGGAGGATCGTTTTAGAAGTCCATGCCGCTCATGGTTTTGACCGAGCCCTTGCGCGTACGCAGGCGATGGATGCCGCCCATGAAACGATTCATAAAACCCGAAATCACAGTCGGCTTGCGACGCTTCTTTAAGTGCCGCAGGGCGTAACTTACCACCGCGTCAGCGCTTTGAATCATCGCTTTTGGGATTTTGTCGTAGTCCGCGCCGGAGCGTTCGTCGAAATTCGTACTGGTCGCGCCGGGGCAGAGCGCCATCACGAAGACGTCGCGCTCGCGCTGCTGGTACCATAACGCCTCCGAAAACGAAGTTACGAAAGCCTTGGTCGCACAATACACGTTCAAATCGGCCACGGGAATGAAACTCAAAAACGAAGACACGTTCATCAAGGCGTCGCCGGAACGCGCGCTTTTCAGATAGGCGTGCGAAAGTTCGACCAGCGCGTCGATATTCACCGCGGTCATGCCTTTGAATTCCGAAAGGGCGATGTCTTCGAAGCGCCCTTTTACACCGAAACCGGCGTTGTTGATCAAAAGATCGTAAGCGTCCGCCTGCAGGGCTTCCGCCACCCGGGCCACGTCGCCGGATTGAGAAAGATCCGCCACCAGATAATCATGCTGCTGCTGATTTTGAGCGGGTAATTCGCCGACGAGTTCTTTCAGTCGATTTTCGTTGCGGGCCACGGCTGTAATCTGGTAACCCTGTTCGGCGAGTTGTTTCGCGAAAGCGCGGCCAATGCCTTCACTCGCGCCGGTCACCAGCGCGCGTTTGTTTTGAGTCGATTGCGTCATTTTGTTTATCCGGAAGATGGTCGTTCGGTGTTATTGAAGATCACCGTCATTGTCTCGTATTGTGCTCCCCGCGACTTCAGGATTGCAAGTCTGCCGGCGATGCTCCCGTAGAATATCAATCCGGCGCGCCCTCGCACAGCCCAAAATCGAGCGCGGGTCGGTTTTGATTAACCGGCCGGCGCAGGGATTTCCCAGCGAAAGAGCAGAGCCCCGGCGGTCCAGCCGGCTCCGTAGCCCGCGCACAGCACCAGATCGCCCGGCTGGATGCGGCCGGCGGCGTGGTGTTCGAAGAGCCCGGTGGGAATGCTGGCGGTACTCACGCAGCCGTACTTATCGAGAATCAGCGGCACATTTTCGAAGGGATAGTCGAGGTGTTCGCAGAATTTCTTGATGATGTGGATATTCGTCTGGTGCGGCATGAACACGTCGACGTCTTCTCTTTGAATTCCCAGGCCGAGTTCGTGAGCGCGTTCGAAGACACGGTCGATCATTTCCGTAACCGTCGTGAGCGCGAGCTTCATGGACGCGCGTCCGTCCATCACCGCCTTCGGCCGCGCCACTGTGTCCATATCCGCCCCGGCCATATAGTCTTCCACCCGGTTCAGCTCTTCGCGATGAATCGCGGGGTGATGCAGAGCGAAGGACGGAGTGGTATGCGTCGCGAAGATCGGTTCGAAATGCTGTGCGTCGTCCGACGCCCGGGTGATCACCGTCGCGCCCGCCGCGTCGCCGAAGAGGGCGCTGTTGCGATCGTACAGATACAGCGAACGAATCAGCGACTCCACGCCGACGACCAGCACCCGCCGGGCCTGGCCGCTTTGAACAAGGGCGGTGCCCATCTGCATGCCATACAACCAGCCCGTGCAGCCCGCCTGCAGGTCCATTGCCGTGGCGGCGCTCGCGCTTAAGGCGTCCTGAATTTTCGACGCGGTCGAAGGAAAGATGTCGTCCTGGCTGTTCGTCGCGCACAGCACGAAGTCCAGATCGGCAGCCGCGACGCCGGCCGTTGCGAGCGCCTTCTGCGCCGCCGCCGCTCCCAGATCCGCCAGCGTTTGATCTTCGCCGATGCGGCTGCGGGTCTTTATGCCCACGTTGGTTTCGATCCAGGCGGCTGTGGTATCGGTGAAGGACTCGACCTGAGCGTTGGTCAGCCGTCGCGGTGGAATTTCCGAGCCGAAGCCGGCGAAAGAAATCGAATGCATGCGCAATTCAGAGCCGCTTTCGCGCAGCCGTAAAGGCAATTCCTCCGGAACGAATGTACAGATTTCGGTCATGCGGGGGGACGCCCCCCTGGCTGCGGCCCGGCGGGTCAGCCAGTATAAACAGCGTCCGCACCATACGCGCCTCCGCTACCCAACGTCACGGGAGCGATTCGATTTCCGCGCGCTGAATGCGAAAGAGCGTCGCGCCAGGCGTGAGTTCCCTGATTTCCGCGATGCGCCACAGATCCGGAGACAGGAGCGGAAACACATCGAAGACCGCGTCGCCGGAGTACAGCTCTTTGACCAGGGTCACGTAGAGCTCGTCGGCCGCGTGCAGATAGGTATTGTACACCCGCGCCCCGCCGACGATGTGTACGGTTTTGCCGGCGGGCGCTTTTTCCAGGGCTGCCAGTGGTGTGTGCGCCAGCAGGACGCCTTCCGGCAGATTTTCGAGCATCTGGGTGGAAAGCACAATTGTTGTCCGGCCGGGGAGCGGTTTGCCGAGGGTCGCCAGAATCGACTCGTAGGTCAGTCGCCCCATAATAAGCGTGCCGTCCATCGTCGTCGCTTTGAACATCTTCAGGTCTTCAGGAATATGCCAGAGCAACTTGCCCTGATCGCCGATGATCCCGTTCAAGGACTGCGCGAAGAGCATGGTCATGCGCAGACCGCGCTCCGTCAGCAGCTCTCGGGCCCGCGTGGTGAATTCGCGGTCGTAGTCTACGGTGGTGCCTGGTTCTAACACGGCTGGTACTTCCGGCGGCGGCGCGTCATTGCCGAATGATTGCGCGGTTAAACCGCGATCGGCGCGGCGATGCGCGGATGTTTTTGATAGTCGACCAGCTCCAGGTCTTCAAAACGAAAATCATCGATCGCTTTGATTTCCGGATTCAATCGCACGGCGGGAAACGGCAGCGGTTCGCGCTCGAGCTGTACTTTGACCTGGTCGAAGTGATTTTGATAAATATGCACGTCGCCGCCGCAAAAGAGAAATTCGCCGGGCGCGAGACCCGTCACCTGCGCCATCATCAGCGTCAAAAGCGAATACGAAGCGATATTAAACGGCAGCCCCAGAAAGACGTCGACGCTGCGCTGGTACAACTGACACGAGAGCCGCCCATCGGCGCTCACGTAAAACTGCACGAAGCAATGGCAGGGGGGCAGGGCCATCTTCGAAAGCTCGCCCACGTTCCAGGCCGACAGAATATGACGCCGGCTGAAGGGATTCTTTTGCAGCGAGTCCACGAGCTGCGCGATCTGATCGATGCTTTCGCCGCTTCCGCCGTCGCGCCAGTTCCGCCACTGCGCGCCGTAAACCGGTCCCAGCTCGCCGTTTTCGTCGGCCCACTCGTTCCAGATCGATACGCCGTGTTCCTGAAGATAGTTTATGTTGGTGTCGCCGCGCAAGAACCACAACAGTTCGTAGACGATCGACTTATAGTGCACGGCCTTCGTCGTGAGCAGGGGAAAATCCTGATCCAGGCCAAAGCGCATATTCGCGCCGAAGATGCCGCGGGTGCCGACGCCCGTGCGATCCCCGCGGTCCTCGCCGGTTGCCAGAATCCGGCTCAATAGATCCAGATACTGGTATTCGGGATGGCTGCGGTCGCCCGCGCCGGCCGGAGCGTCTGGAGTTCCGGTGCTGGTATCGCGATTCAGCCCGGCCGCTTCGCTTTCATTTGAAGAAATAATTCCACTTTGCCCCACAATCTTATGTCCCCCCGCAACAAAGCTGGCGTCTACAAAAAAACTGGCGACATGGCCCCCGCGGACGATCGTGTCCGGGTGTCGGATTCTCCCCAGAGCCCCGGATCTGAGTACAATGAACCAGAACATCCCGAATCTCAGTATCGCGAACCTGAGTACCACGAGCCTATACTATTAGAAGAAATCCTGCAGTCCGCGTCCGAAATCGAGCCTCGACTCATCGTGGACGGCACGCTCGGGGACGGCGGACACAGCCTGGCCTTTCTGGAACGCTTTCCGTCGGCGCGATTGGTGGCCTGCGACCGCGATCCACAGATGCTCGAACGGGCCCGGGCCCGACTGACTGCCTCGGGTCACTCCGACCGCTTCGAGCTGGTGCTGAGCAATTTCCGTGAACTGCCCGCCTGGCTCTCTGAACGAGATCTGCGGCCGGATTTCGTGCTGCTGGACCTGGGAGTATCCATGTTTCACTTTCGGGGCGCCGGTCGCGGGTTCTCGTTCACCGACGAGGGCGCGCTGGATATGCGCCTGGACGCCCCCGGCCCCAATCGCCCCACGGCCGCGGATCTGCTGAATACGGCCGGACAGGGCGAATTACAAAAGATCTTTCAGGAATACGGAGAGGAGCGTTTCGCCGGCCGCATCGCCCGGACCATCGTCGAAGCCCGGCCGATCCACACGGCACAGGAACTGGCCCGCCTGATTCAAAAGGCCGTGCCGCGGCTTGCCCCCGGATCCTCGTCGACCGGGACGCGCAGGAGCGCCGGGGGGCCGGTCGGACGCAAGAAATCCGACAGCGGCGCGGTCCGTTCCGGCCAGACCCACCCCGCCACCCGGGTCTTCCAGGCTCTGCGCATCGCCGTAAACGACGAACTGGGCGCGGCCCGATCAGCCCTCGGGCCTGCGGGATTTCCCGGTCGGCTGGCGCCCGGCGGTCGGCTGGCGGTGCTCTCGTTTCACTCGCTCGAAGACCGCATCGTCAAACAGGCCTTTCGGGAGATCGGAGTGCCGGCTCATCAGCGCCGGGCCGCCGCCGCCGAATTTCAGATCCTGACCCGAAAACCGGTGCCGCCCTCGGCGGCCGAGATCGCGCGAAATCCAGCTTCTCGCTCCGCAAAGCTCAGAGTACTGGCCCGATCGTCCGAGAATAATAAGGTCCTATGAGCTCGCTTTTCCGCGCACTGATCCGCCAGTCGGCCGGCATGATTCAAATTACCGTCGCACTGCTGATTCCGCTCGCGGTCTGTTTGATCTACCTGCGCCTGCACGTGGCCATGTCATCGCTCAATCGCCAGAACAATCTGGCGGAGCTGCGCAAAGAGGAGCTGGTCAAACGCAACCGGGCGCTGAAATCGGCCCTGACCGAGCTGGCCCTGGCGGCCGGCGAGAATCCCTATCGCTGGCAGTCATACGATGACGCGGTTTCGCCGCTCAAAGCCACGGAAAACAAAATTGTCCGCATCCGATTGCCGGAACGCTTTACGGGCCGCAGCGCGCAGGAAATCCTGCAGGCGGATTGAAACTCAGCGCACTCATTCAAAGCGCCGACCCGCAGCCGGCGTCTCGCGTTACGCCGGTCGTCATCGATTCCCGGTCGGGAACCGCTCGAAACTTCGAGGTCGTCGCCGGCGACCGTGATCCCGAGCTCGCGCGTATCAGCGACGACTCCCGCAACGTTGACGCAACGACGCTCTTCGTGGCCACTCCTCAGGGCCTGCCGCATCTGCAACGACTGCTGGCAGGCGATTGCGCGATCGGCGCACTGCTCTTGCCGCGAGCCGTTTTAGAGGATGCGGAGTTCCTGGCGGCTCTACGCGCCCGGCAATCGCGCGAAGCCAATGCGGATCCTGCGCAATCGGGTCCGAGTCCTGATGCGCCTGAAGCTCTGCCGCCGGTGCTCCTCTGTGCCGACGACGCCGCGCTGGCGATGGGTGCACTCGCCTCGGGATTGTACCATCACCCTTCGCGCGAGTTGCAGATTGTCGGTGTGACCGGCACCAACGGCAAAACGACCGTGACCCGTATGCTCTATCAGATCTGGCGGGGATTGGGGCTGCCGGCCGGCGCGATCGGTACTCTGGGCGCAGTCTGGGAATGCGACGAGCGCGCGCCCGCCGCAAAACACCGGGTCAATGCAGGCGGGGAGTCGGTGGCCGCTGAGTTCGCATCCGGTGATGGGCCTTTGCGTCGCGAAATCCAGACCGGCTATACAACCCCGCGTTCGCCGCAGCTTCAGGAATTGCTGCGTCGCATGGCCGACGACGGCGTGCGAGTGGTCGCTCTCGAAGTTTCGAGCGAAGCCCTGGCACTGGGCCGGCTGGCGGGCACCCGCTTCGCCGCGGCCGGGTTTACGAATCTGTCCGTCGACCATCTGGATTTTCACGGCGACCTCGAAAGTTATTATCAGGCGAAGCGCCGACTCTTCACGATGACCGCGGAAGCGCATGGCACGCTGTGCATCGCAACCGCGACGGAAGCCGGCGAACGGCTGGCCCGGGAATTTGAAGGCTACGAACGACGGCAGGTTCTGGCGGCTCCGTTTATAGAACGGCTGCCGGCTCCGACGCGCTTTAATCAATGGAACGCGTCGCTCGCCTGTTTGCTGGCCGAAGCGACGTTCTCCTCCGAAGCAGCGGACCTTTCGCCCGGGCGTGAAAAGATCGCGGAAATCCTGGCGCAGCACGCCGGAATTCCCGGCCGCTTCTATCGCATTAACAGTCCCGAACCGGCGCCGGCATCCGACGGCGCCGGCGATTCCGATCTGTACGGCATTGTCGACTATGCGCACACCCCCGATGCGCTGGAGAATCTGCTGGTGGAAACGCGCGCCCTTGGTGTGCACACTATTGTGTGCGTCTTCGGTTGCGGCGGCGACCGGGATCGCGGGAAACGACCTTTGATGGGCGCGATCGCCGCGCGCCTGGCGGATCAGCTGATCGTGTGCGACGATAATCCGCGCAGCGAAGACCCGTCGGCCATTCGCGCGGAAATTCTGGCGGCCGCTCGCGAGATTGCGTTCGATCCGTCATCGTCATCGTCATCGTCATCGTCATCGTCATCGTCATCGTCATCGTCATCGTCATCGTCATCCGGCGAACAGCCGCGCATCCAGGAAATCGGCGACCGGCGGGCCGCGATCCGCGACGCGGTCGACCGGGCGCGCCGATCGCCGCGGCCGGCGGTGGTCGTGGTCGCCGGCAAAGGCCATGAAGAGTATCAGATCTTCGCCGATCGCCGCGTTGACTTTTCAGACGCGCAGGAACTTTCCGACGCCTTTACCGCGGCGCAGGCAAAGACAGCGACCCAGGCGAACCCCCAATTGAGCGGCGACGCGCCACGCCCGGGCGAAACAAATCAACAAGCGGATGGGATCGAGTGAGCGAAACACGTACGGTTGAATGGAGCCTTTCGGAAATGGCCGCTGCGCTGGGCGTGCCGCCGCGCAGGATGCTCCCGGACTGGCGGGCGACCGGCGTCGGTATTGATTCGCGAACACTGAACTCCGGCGACGTTTTTGTTTGCGTCCGCGGCGAGCGCACCGACGGCCATGAGTATATCGCACAGGCCCTGGCGGCGGGCGCGGCGGGGTTGGTCGTGGAAGAGCAGGCGGCCCTGGTCCAGGATCTGGGGCTGCCGCATCCCGCGGATCCTGGCGGCGTCGCGGTCTTTTTGGTCGAAGACGGACTGATCGCATTGCAGGCGCTCGCGCGCTATCATCGCCAGCGTATGAGCGGACAGGTCTTCGGAGTGACCGGCTCCAACGGCAAAACTTCCGCCAAAGAGATGTTAGCCGGCATGCTCGAGATTCTGACCGGCGATGATGAGACGTCTCCTGTAGATTCAGCCGGCGTCGCCGCTTCGAATTCAAGTCGCGTCGCCGCGACCATGGGCAACCTCAATAATCATTTCGGAGTGCCGTTGACTTTGCTTTCTATGCCCGCGGATGTCGCGTACGCGGTCGTAGAAATGGGCATGAATCACGCCGGCGAAATCGAGCTTTTGAGTCGCATCGCCAGGCCGCACCAAGCGCTGATCACCAGTATCGCGCCGGTGCACATCGAAAATTTCGCGGACCTGGACGGAATCGCCCGGGCGAAACTGGAGATCCTGGCGGGACTGGAACCCGGGGGGACCCTCGTATTTCCTGAGGCGGCTCATGGCCGCGAGCTGGCCGAAGCCGCGGCCCGACAGCACGGAGCGAAGCTGGCGTTGTTCTCGGTCGGGGCGCCGGGCGCTCCCGGAGATGTCGGCGCGAGCGATGCGAGCGATGTGGCCGGGGCGGGGCTGAGCTTCGACTGGCGCGGGCGGACGGTGCACGCTCCCGCTTACCACAACCCCGTCATGGCCTCGAATTTGACGGCGGTGCTCGAGTTGCTGCTCGCCGCCGGCTTTGAAGCGGACGCGCTGGTCGCCGCCGCCGCTCGCATCGCGCCGTCTACCGGCCGGCGTTTCGAAATCATTCGCAAGCCCCGGAGGCCGGGGGACCAGGCATCGCCGTCCGCCGGCGCTCCGCAATTATTGGTCGACGATAGCTACAACGCGAATCCCACGAGCTTCGCGCGGGCCGCCGAAGCCCTCCGGGCGCTACTGCCGGAGGGGCGGCTGGCCTGCTTCGCCGGCGAGATGGGGGAACTCGGTCCGGAGTACGGCCCGGCGGGGCACCGGGAAGTGGGGGCTGTTCTGGCGCGCCAGGCTTATGAATTTGTCGGGGTGTGCGGTGGCAAAAATGCCGAAGCATTAAAGGATAGCTTCATCAAAACGGCGGCCGACCGCGCGGTGAGCGCCAGCGCGCACGCCACGGTGCAGGACCTGCTGGCGGAAGCGGGCGAAACGGGGCTCGCGGAGCTGGCCCGCTTCGACGGCGTTCTGGTGAAAGGATCGCGTTCCGCGCGCATGGATTTGCTCTGTGACGCACTGCGGGAGACCCCGTACGCTTAGAGAGACGTCAATATGTTCGAATATATCTACTCTCATTTCGATGCACCGGGCTGGTTTCGCCTCTTCGGTTTCGTAAGCTTTCGTGCGGTGCTCGCCGGTATGACCGCCATGCTCGTGGCCTTCGTTTTCGGCGACGGCATTATCGAGAAGCTGCGCAATCTGAAATTTCGCGAGACCATTCGTACGGACGGACCCGAAAGCCACCGGGCGAAGGCCGGCACGCCGACCATGGGCGGGCTATTGATCCTGTTGAGCTTCAGCGTGCCCTGCTTGCTCTTCGGGAATTTTCACAGCCCGCATTTTATGTTGCTGTGGTTGTGTACGCTGATGATGGGCGGCATCGGTTTTCTCGACGATTACTCGAAAGTAGTGCTGCGAGTGAAAAACGGCATGAACGCTCGTACGAAGATGGCGCTCTCTTTGCTGGTGGCTTTCGGTTTCTGTCTCCTGTATTATCTACTGACGCCTCCGCCGGAAGCCGGCGAACGCGAAATCGCCTACGCGAATACAGGCCTGTTCGTGCCGTTCGTAAAAGGCCAGATGCTCGACCTCACGCCCTGGATTGCGTTGCCGTTCTGGATGCTGGTGATCGTGGGCAGCTGCCACGGCGTGAATTTGACCGACGGTCTGGACGGGCTGGCCATCGGTAACGTCTGCATTGTCGCGGTTACCATGGGATTGCTCGCGTATCTGACGGGTACGCCGCGCGCCGCGAATTATCTGAATATCCCCACGGTCGTCGACGCCCACGAACTCGCGGTCTTTCTGGCGGCCTTAACCGGCGCGGGAGTCGGCTTTCTGTGGTTCAACGCCGCGCCGGCGAAAGTCTTTATGGGCGATACGGGATCGCTCGCGCTCGGCGGCGCGCTGGGTATGACCGCGATTCTGATTAAGAAAGAGCTGCTGCTCGCCATCGCCGGCGGGGTTTTCGTCATGGAAGCCCTGTCCGTGATTCTGCAGGTGGCTTCGTTTCGCCTGCGCGGCAAACGCATCTTTCGAATGGCGCCGCTCCACCATCATTTCGAATTGTCGGGCTGGCCGGAAACGCGGGTCGTCATTCGGTTCTGGTTGATCGGCATTATTCTCAGTCTGGTCGCGCTTTCCACGTTGCGCATCCAATAAGCGCGAAATCTGCGGAGTACTTTTTGGATCAATCTTTAGCGGGCAATACCATACTGATCTGCGGGGCCGGGGGGCTTTCGGGCCGCAGTCTCGCGCGCCTGTGCTTGCAGCTGGGCGGGCGCGTCGTGCTGTCGGATCGCAACGCCGAAGCCGATCTCGGCCCGGAACTGAGCTCAGCTCTCGAAAACGAAGGTCGGGGTCAGCAGCGATTGCTGGACGCGCGGCCGCGCGAAGACCGCGAATTGCTTTCCGACTATAAAGTGGATCTCGTGATCACCGGCCCGGGGGTTCCGCTTGCGGGCGATCTATTCACAGCCGCCCGCGAAGCGCGGATTCCAGTCCGCGGCGAAAACGATTTCGCAAGCGAAGTCATTTCCCAGGCGTGCGAACGCGCGATGTTGCCGGCGCCGCTGATCATCGGAGTCACCGGCACCGACGGCAAATCGACGACCGTCGCGCTGCTCGAGCATCTTGTGAATGAGGCGACGGGCCTGCGGGCCATCGCCTGCGGTAATTTCGGCCTGCCGTTATCGCAGCTCGCACTGGAATCCTTTCCGGCCGACGGACCGGCCCGTCTGCCGCCGGTGCTGGTCGTGGAATGCTCTTCGTTTCAACTGGAGCTGGTCGAACGCTTTCATCCCGATGTCGCCGTCGTCTTAAATATAGCCGACGATCACCTTGACCGCTATCCCGATCGCGCCGGCTATCTGGATGCGAAACTGAATATCATAAACTGCCAGAACGAACGCGACGTGTTGCTGGCTCCGCGCGCAATTTATGAACAGGCTCACGCCCGGCCATATTTACAGTCGGCCGCCGCCTCGCACCGCGCCGCGGACGCCGCCGGCCCGGATGAATCCGATCGCAATCAAAAGGATACGGACGGCGGGCATTCGGTCGAAATCGAATCGCTCGATACGGTGCAGGTGCGCCCCGGCCGTCCCCGCCTCGTCGTCGTGCCGACCATTGCAGAGGAGCCCGTGGCGGAGAACCTGCAGTATCGCGGGCGGGAATTGCTGGCGGCCCGGGACTTCCCGCTGCCGGGGATCCACAATCAGGAAAATCTGCGCTTCGCGCTGCGAGCTCTTGAGTCTCTCGAGAAGGCTTCGGTGCACTATTTGCGCGGCCTGCATGTGAATACGGAAAAACTTGCGGCCGCCATTCGCAGCTTTCGGGGCCTGCCGCATCGGATGGAAATCTGCCGTCCCGCTGATTCCGAACAGAACGTTCGTTCTGGAAATCCAGACGGCACAGACAAACAGAACGTTCGTTCTGGTAGCCCGGACGCCATAAACGAACAGAACGTTCGTTCTGGTTCCCCGGAGGCTGCCGCGTCAGAACTCGACCGCATTCTGTTTTTGAACGATAGCAAAGCCACGACCGTCCAGGCGGTTGTGGCCGCGCTTGCCTCGTTTCCGGAGCCGGAGCGGCGAGTGTTCTTATTGTGCGGCGGGCGCGCCAAAGGCGCCGATTTCGGCGAGCTGGGCGGACGCGAGGGCGTGGAGTTGTTCCCGTTCGGCGAGGCCGGGCCGCAAATCGCGGAACGCACCGGCACCAACGCCGTCTTCCCGGACCTGCCCGCAGCCTTTGCCGGGGCGGTCCAGGCGGCCCGGGCCTGGATTCAAAGCGATTCCCAGGTCGAAGCTGCCGAAAATAAAAGCAGTCCCGGAGCGGGCGCCAGAGACCAGCGCAAAGCAAGCGGTACGGACGCAGGCCGTCGCGCGGTCGTACTCTTGAGTCCGGCCTGCGCCTCGTACGACGCCTACTCATCGTACGAAAAACGGGGCGAGCACTTCCGGGAATTAGTTCAAGCATGTCGACCCTGAATCAACGCATCCGGCCCGATTTTGCGGCGCGATTGCGCCGGCTCTACAGTGACGTCTTCGCGCGTTCGCTGCAGGGCGGCCGCGACGCGGGTCAGCGCGATATGGTCCTCTTCGCGCTTTCGATCGCGCTGTGCTTCGTCGGATTGATCGCGCTCTATCCCGCGTCGGCGGTCGTCGCCGAGCGCGAACTGGGCGACGCGGATTTCTTTTTGAAACGTCAGATGGGCTGGTTCGCCGCGGGCTTTCTGCTGTTGCTCGTGGCTTCGATTGTGCCCCTCACTTTGATTCGCCGTCTGGCGCTGCCAGGCATGCTCGGCGCGATCGTCGTCCTGCTACTTGTGTTTATTCCCGGCCTGGGCCACAGCGTGAGCGGTTCCGGCGAATCCTTTCACCGCTGGATGCGTCTGGGACCGATCGTATTTCAGCCTTCGGAGTTCGCGAAGATTGCAATGGTCGTCTACGTGGCCTGCGTCTTCAGTAAGGGCGATCAGCTGCAGACCGAATACGATATGCGTAAACTCGCGCCGCCGTTGGGACTGGTTCTATTTCTATTGCTGAGCATCGTGCTGGAACCGCAATACGGCACGACCCTGTGTATGTTGGGCGTGCTTGCGGTGATGGTTTATCTTTCGGGCTTTCCCATGTTGCGTTTATTTCTGCTGGCGGCGGCGACGGTACCTTTGCTGTTGCTCCTGGTCGTACTGTGGGAGTACCGCCTGGAGCGGCTGATGGTCTGGCTCGACCCGATGGCGCATCGTTATTCGGGCGGCTATCAGCTCGTAACTTCGTTTCGTGCGTTCGCGGAAGGCGGCTGGTTCGGCAGCGACGCCGGTATCGCCGGAGGTTTCGGGCACCGCTATTTGACCTACGGACATACGGACTTTATACTCGCGCTCTTCGCGGAGAATTTCGGCTGGGTCGGCGTGCTGGCTTTGCTCACGCTGTTTGTCGCGTTCGTGTGGCGGGGATATTACGCCGTCGCGAAAATCGAAGCGCCCTTCGCGTTTTTACTGGGGGCCGGAACCCTGGTGATGCTGGTGCTGCAGGCGCTCGTGAATATGAGCGTGGTGACCGGTCTCGTGCCGACGACCGGGGTCAGTCTGCCGTTTATCAGTTACGGCGGATCTTCGTTGATCGTTACGATGGGCTTCGTGGGTCTGCTCTTGAACGTAAGTCGCCAGACCCCTCATGACGCCCGCGCCCGATAAAAATTAGTTGTAGCGGCGGTGCACGCCGGTTGATCAGTCAGGGGTGGCGCAAAAATCCGTTTATCTAATCGTCGCCGGCGGCACGGGCGGCCATATCGTTCCGGGTCTGGGACTGGCGCTGGAATTCGCCGCGGCCGGCGAGTCCGTGCAATTTCTCAGCCTCGAAAAAAATCGCACGTACGCCGATTTCAAAGACGCGCCGTTTCCCGTTCATTTTTACGCCGCACCGCCCATCGCCCGACGTCCCCTGGCGTTGCTGGCCTTTCCCCTGCGATTCTGGAAAGCTTTCCGGCGCGCGCAGCGTCTGCTGCGGGAGCAGCGCGTGAGCTGCATGATCGGCATGGGCGGCTATTCGATCTTTCCCGGAATTCTCGCCGCCCGTTTGGCGGGCGTACCGTACTATCTCTGCGAACAGAACGCCATTCCGGGACGGGCCACGCGGCTCTTCGCCGGCGGCGCGCGTCGCGTATTTTTGAATTTTCCGGTGCAGGCCGGGCGTCGCCAGGCCGTCTTTGCGGGCCAGCGCGCGATGATTGCCGGCAATCCGCTGCGGCCGGCGCTCAAAGCCGTCGCCGCCAAACAGAACAAAAAGAGCAGGCAACCGGGATCGCGCCCGAAAAAGAATTCGAAAAAGATTTCGAAAAAAGCCGCGGCGAAAACGAGCTCAAAAAAATCAGCGCGCGGGTCAGGACTTACGGTGCTCGTGCTCGGAGGCAGCCAGGGCGCGGCGCAGATCAATGCGATGGTGGCCGCGGCGATCCCGGAACTGAGTGCAGCCAACGAAAACCCGAAGCGGAAAAGCAATTCGAAAAGACGTCCGGCAGGGCCCGTAGCGCGCTGGATCATTCAGTGCGGCGAAAAGAACGTCGCCGCCATGCGCGATCTCTTGCCGGAGGATCGTTTCCCGGACGTTACGCTCTTCGGTTATCATCCCGGCATCGCGGAGTTCTATCGTGAGGCGGATCTATTGATCGCGCGGGCGGGAGCGGGCGTTGTGTCGGAGGCGCTGGTCTTCGGCCTGCCGATGATTCTGATTCCCTATCCCTTCGCCGCCGACAATCACCAACTGGGCAACGCAGAGTATCTGCGCGAAGGCGGAGCGGCGCACTGTATTTCGCGTCGCGATACCGACCCCGCCGAGCTGATCGAAGTTCTGCGCGATTGGAGCGCGAATCCGGATCAACTCGCGGAGCGTTCGACACGCGCGCTTGAGCTGGCGCGACCCGACGCTGCCACGACAATTCGCGCGGCGATTGCCGCGGATTTTGAGTCGAACGCAGCTTCGGGAGTCGAAGCCGGGCATGCGAAACCCGGAGCGGCGGGCCTGGCTGCCGGACAGTGATGAGCGGCCGCAGAGTCTTTTTAATCGGCATCGGCGGCTCCGGTATGGAGCCGCTGGCGAAATTTGCGCTCCAGGCCGGCTATGATCTCGTGGCCGGCTCCGATCCGGGTCTGAGCGAAGCGCGATATGCGCAGCTCAGCGCGCAGGGCGCGCGCGTTTTTCGCCAGCATTCCCCGGAAAATCTGAACGCGCTGTTCGCCCCGGTCGGCGAAGCTACTTCGGAACAGCAGCCGATCGTCGTCTACAGCAGCGCCATCGCCGGCAATCACGTCGAGCGTCAGCGCGCGCTGGAGCTGGCGGACGCCGGGAAGATCCGCCTCATGCATCGCATGGACTTTTTAAACGAGTGCTTTCGCGATCGCCCGGAAGCGCTGTGCGTCGCCGGCACTCACGGCAAGACTTCCAGTTCTTCGATGGCCGGCTGGCTGTTAATACAGCTCGGCGTCGATCCGCATATCATCGTCGGGGGCCGTCCGCTGTATTTAGAACAGGGGGTGCGTTACGGCTCCGGCAGGACAGGCGCCTGCGAAACCGACGAATCGGACGGCTCGTTTTTGAAAGCCCGTCCCGCACTGCGTCTGGTCCTGAATATCGATCACGATCATCTCGAGCACTACGGCGATTTCGCGAATTTGTGCGCGGCCTTCGCGCAATTCGTCGCCGCCGGCCGCCTGTGCGTATTGAACGCGGCCGACGAAAACCTGCGCGCGATCGGCGCCGAAAGCCCGGCGGCTTATTATTATCACGCGGCGGTCGAAGGCTCGCCGGAAGCGGATATTCCCGCGAGCGATGCTGCGCGATCGTATCGCGGCCGCTTCGCGCCTGAAAGCGATCTCATGACGGTTCGCCGACCCGGCGAAACGGAGCCGGCGGGTGAATTGCAGCTGAAGATGCCAGGCCGGCACTTCGCCGCGAACGCGCTGGGCGTCTTCGCGTTAGTGGATCAGGCCGTAAGCCAGGGACTGCTCGAATGTCCGGAGTATTCGCCGGCCCGGGCGTTGCAGGCGTTGAACGAATTTCCAGGCGTCGAGCGCCGCATGGAATTTCTGGGCGAATATTCCGGCGCACGAATCTACGACGACTACGGCCACCATCCCACCGAAATCCAGGCGGTCATCGCGGCCTGCCGGGTGCGACTGGGGAGCGGACGATTGCTCGCGGTCTTTCAGCCGCATCGTTATACCCGCACAAACGCGCTCTATCGCGAATTCGCGACGGCGCTCGCAGACGCGGATCGCGTGTATCTGCTGCCGCTCTACAGCGCGGGCGAAGCGCCGATCGAAGGCGTGGACACGGCGCTGATTGCGGAAGCTCTCGCGGGCGACAGGGGGCATGCCGCCGCCGTCGCGCCGCGTCTGTTTGCGGGGCCCAATGAAAAAGAGCCGGAATCGTCCGCTGCATCGCGGGCAAGTACAATCCAGCAAGCCTTTGCCGCGATCTTCGACGAAGCCCGGCCCGGAGATCTGGTCGTCTGTCTGGGCGCGGGCGATATCTCCGCGGGCATTCGCGCCTATCTGGCGGCGACGCCCGACGACCCGGGCACCGATTGAAACGGACATGCGCCGCTGCTATAAGATACATTGAAGGACCCTGACGCATTCTAAAACGATCTGCGAGAACCATCGCCATTTAATCGATACCGTGAACGAAAGACTTTATATCATCGACAGCATCGGGCCATTTTTCGTGCGCCACCCGCGCGAAGTCATCAACTGGTCCAAAGTCCCGCACAATACTCTCGAAAAAAAGGGCGTGTTGCCGAAGAAACGCGGCCGCCGTATTCGCTCGAATTTCGAAAGCTACACCGCGCGGGTCGCGCGCATCGGATACAACGGCGTTTCGCTCGACGAACTGAGTCGATTGGCCCTGGCCGATTTTTATCCGCCGAAGCAACGCCGCAAAATCGAACGTTATCGCCGGTACTATCGCCGGCTCTTTGATATCGCCGGGCGCGCCGGACTGAAAGTCTATATTACGACCGACGTCATGTTCTTTAATCGCTGGATCGACCAGGCGACCGGCGGAAAACGCGACCGGGTCTTCGAGGTGCTGGCGGCCATGCTCGACGAATTGCTGGGGACATTTCCGCAGATCGCCGGGATTATCGTGCGCATCGGCGAATCGGACGGCGTCGACGTTCGCGGCGATTTTCGCAGCCGGCTGGTGATCAAAAACGCGACGGACGCGAACGCTTTGCTGAAACGACTGCTGCCCCTCTTCGAACGGCGCGAACGTCTGCTGATCTTCCGCACCTGGACCGTCGGCGCGTACGCGATCGGCGATCTCATGTGGAATCGGCGCACATACGACGCGGTCTTCGCGGGCATTAATAGTCCGCGGCTGATCATCTCGATGAAATACGGCGAAAGCGATTTTTTTCGCTATCTGGATACCAATAAACACTTCCTGCTGGACGGTCGCCCCAAGTTGATCGAGCTGCAGACCCGACGCGAGTACGAAGGCTTCGGCGAATATCCCGCCTTCGTCGGTCGGGAGTACGTGCATATCCGCGAGCATCTCGAATTGCAGGCGGCCCGGGGCATCGTCGGCATCCAGGTGTGGTGCCAGACCGGGGGCTGGTCGCGCTTTCGCAATTTTACATTTCTCAAAAACTCGTCGTACTGGAACGAGCTGAATACCCATGTGACCCTGAAACTCTTTCGCGATCGGATGAGCGTCGAAGACGCCGTCGCCGATTTTATGTGCGACTCTCCGAATGCTTCAGGCGTCGAAAAGAAAAGCCGGGCCCGCGCGTCGCGCGGCAAACGGAAGCCGCCGCCGAAGGCTTTCGCGGATTTGATGGAATTCCTGGATCTTGCGGACACGGTGATTCGCGAGCTGCTCTACGATCCCGCCTTCGCGCGGCGAACTCTGTATATGAATCGCGCGCGGGTGCCGCCGCTCCTGCACGTCTTCTGGGACAGCGTGACCATCAACCGGGTTTTTCAAATCCTGCACGCGAGCTTCGTCGACGCGCAGTCCGCCGCGCGATCGGTGGCCGCCGGACACGCCGCTTTCGCGAAGCTCGACCGGATGCGCAAACTCGCGCGCCGACCGGGTATGCCGGCCTTCGACTATCGTTTTCAGAGCGATACCTTTCGCCTGCTGGCCCTGGGACGCGAAGCGCTGTATTCCGGAATTTTGCCGGCTGACGCGCCGCGCACGCCCGGCTTAAAACGAAAGATCGAGAAGCTGTGCAAAGAGTACGAGCGACGTTATCCGCGGGCGTATCGCTTTCAGATCGATACCAATTTACTGAATCAGCAACGCCAGGGGGGCGGGGGCTTCTTGTTCGCGCGCTTGATGCCGCTCTTTCTGCGAATGATTCTGCGGGAGCGCCCTGAATATCGTGCGCGGGATCGGCTGCTATTTTCGCCGCTTATGGGCCGGGTGTATGCCCTGGTTTTTCGACTCCTGGCCAGGAGCTTTCCTGGCTTTGTGAACCAGCAGGGCATGCCGCTCGACAAGCTCTTGCGCTGAGGCGAAGTGCTATACAAAGATTACGCGGAAAGTTTTTCTTCTATAAAAATGTAAAGGCAAAAATTTTATTGCCAGTGCTAATGCGACATAATACTGGAGACTGAGGATGAATCCGGAGCGCGGTGGCAATACCGGATCGGCCCGTCTGTACGGGCTGGTCGGGATCGCGGTGGTATTGCTGCTGAGCGGTAGCGTGCTTTTGATCTGGCAGGTCGATGCGGAGCTGGACCCAAAACCGGTGCGCAGCTTTGAAGTGCAGGATCTGGAGCAGGATGATCCAGGCCCGGGCATTGCCGGTTGGGCGGGATATTTGAGCGCGGAAGAGGCGATCGAGTTTTCCGGGCTCAAACGCGGTATGGTCTACGACGATGTCGCGTTAGAAGAGGCCGAAGAGCGGCTGGCGTTGCATCCGGCGGTGAAGGCCGCGCGAATTGAACAGGTCGGCGGCGGTGTGGTTCGCATCCGGCTGGCGGAGCGAGCCTGTGTCGCGGTGATTCGTCAGGAGCAGTCGACGGAAGATGAGAACGGCGGCGGCCCGGCGGACGGTCGTACCACGCTCTATGAGGTGGATGCCGAGCTTGTGATTCTGGCCGAGAATCGCATTCGCTGCAAAGACGCGCCGCTCGTGCGAGGGGCTTTTGCGCGGGATGAAGAGGGTCTGGAGCGGTTTACCGATCCGGCCCTCGCCCGGGTGATCGCCGGGTTGCAGGATTTGCGTAAACATTATCCGGAGCTGGCCGACCGGATTTCGGAGCTGCACTGGCGGCGGACGGGGCGACTCACGCTCTATCTGAAGCCGGCGCGGGTGCGAGTGGAGCTGCCCGGCTCGCTGGATTCGGCGGGAGTCGTGCAGCGGTTGTATGCGGCGGTGGCGTACTTCGAGCGGAGTGGCGGCGCTTCCCGGAGCGGGGTCATCGATCTGCGGGGCGAGGGCGTGGTGATTCTGCCCGAGTGACGCGGATTCGTCAGGCCGGAGCGAATCCGGCGGCGAAACGAATTTTTGATGAAAGATTATATCTGTGCCATAGACATCGGATCGAGCCTCTGCCAGGTGCTGGTCGGTCGGCCCCTCGGCGAGTCTGCGGGCGACCTGGCGGGCGATCACGTCGAGGTGATTGGCGTCGGAACCGCGCCGACCCGGGGCGTTCGCTCCGGAAGCATCGTCAATATCGAAGCGACGGTGCAGGCGGTCAGCGAGGCCGTGCGCGAAGCGGAGCTGATGTCGGGGCTCGCCGCCGACGAGGTGCTGATCAATATCACCGGCAAGCACCTGCGCGGGGATAACAGCCGGGGCGTGATCGCCGTTACGAACAAAGAACGCATCGTATCCGAAGCGGATGTGTTGCGGGTGATTGAAGGCGCGCAGAATATTCGCATCCCCGCCGACCAGGAAATCATTCACGTGCTTTCGCGCGAGTTCACCGTCGATGACCAGACCGGCATCAAAGACCCGGTGGGCATGACCGGCATTCGATTAGAGGCCGACGTGCATATCGTAACGGCGGGGGTGACGGCTCTCACAAATTTTAACAAAGTCGTCAGCGGAGCGGGTTTAAACGCCGCCGGGGGCGTCATGTCGAGCCTGGCCTCCGCGGAGGCGGTGCTCGACCCGGGCGAAAAGGATCTGGGCGTGGCGGTCGTCGACATAGGCGGCGGTATTTGCGATATCGTAATGTACGTCGAAGGCGGCGTCATCTTTTCCGCGGTCGTGCCTCTGGGTGGGATTCACGTCACCCAGGATCTGTCGATCGGCCTCAAGACTCCGATGGAAGTAGCCGAGGTCGTGAAAAAAAATTACGGCGCCGCGCGCAGCTCGGTCGTCGATCCCACCGAAAAAATCGAATTGCCGGGCATTCCCGGCCGCCCGCCGCGCTGGGTGTTACGCCAGCAACTGGCGGAAATCATCGAACCGCGCATGGTCGAAATCTTAGAAATGATCGACACGGAGCTGCTCAAATCGGGCAAAAAGAATTTTCTGGCGGGGGGCGTGGTCTTAACCGGCGGCGGATCGCTCTTAGAGGGAATGGAAGACCTGGCCGAGGATACTCTGGGGCTGAGCGCGACTGTTCGCTCGCCGATGAACGTCGAGGGTTTCGTCGACCGCGTCTCGACGCCGGAGTTCGCCACATCCGTCGGGATTTTGCATTATACCAGCCGGGTGGCCGGCGCGTCCGGAGCCTGGGATCAGAGCCAGGCTTCGCAGGCCGGTTCCGGAGGCCGGGCCGGGACCGGATCCGGAAATTCCATGGCCGAACGAATTCGTAACTGGATATCGGAGAATCTTTAGCGATGCTGCCGCCGTCGGGAAACAGCTCGCAGTTCGGGCGTTAAGCTCACGCGAGGTCTTTATATGGAAGTGATACTGCTGCGTATAAGAGACCCGCGAATGTTATTCTGTATTTTTGGAGACTGTCATGTTGCAACTGGAAGAAGAAAGAACCTCGCCTACCAATATCAAAGTCGTGGGCGTGGGGGGCGCCGGTATGAACGCCGTCAATCGTATGATTACGGCCGAGCTGCGCGGCGTCGACTTTATCGTCATCAACACCGATGAGCAGGTGCTCAAGACCAGCTCCGCGCCCGAGCAACTCGCCATCGGTCAAAAGACCACCCGGGGCATGGGCGCCGGCGGCGATCCGGACATCGGACTCAAGGCCGCCATGGAAGATCGCGATCGCGTATCCCAGGTCTTAAAAGGCGCGGACATGGTCTTTATTACGGCCGGCATGGGCGGCGGAACCGGAACCGGCGCCGCGCCGATCGTCGCGCAGGTCGCCAAAGAGATGGGCGCGCTGACCGTGGGCGTGGTGACCATGCCCTTCGCCATGGAAGGCGGCAAGCGCATGGAACTCGCCCGGCGCGGCCTGGAAGCTCTGCGCGAAAAAGTGGATACTCTGATTACGATTCGCAACGACTCGATCTTTAAGGTCATCGATCAGAGCACGCCCGTCGACGTGGCCTTTCGCCTGGTGGACGAGATTCTGTTGAACGCCGTGAAGGGCATCTCCGATCTGATTAACACGGCGGGGCTGGTGAACGTGGACTTCGCCGATGTCCGGTCGATCATGGACGAAACCGGCGACGCGATCATGGGCGCCGGCGAAGGCGTGGGCGAAAACCGGGTGGCCGACGCGGTCAATCAGGCCATTCACAACGCGCTTCTGGAAGAGACGAGCATCGAAGGCGCAAGCGCGCTCTTGATCAACGTATGCGGCGGCGAAGATATGTCCATCACCGAATGGAAAGACGTGTCGGAATTGATTACGCGCCAGGTCGATCCGCGCGCGAATATTATTATCGGACTGACGATCGACCGGGCTTTACGCGAACGCATTCGGGTCACCGTGATCGCGACCGGCTTCCATTCCGCTTTCAGCGAAAACGAAAACATTCAAGAACAATCGGAAAGGGAAAGCGCGCCGTTGCCCCGGGCAGTCGGCGATACGGGGCCGATGACCCAGGCCGGGCGCACGTATCCTGCCGGCGTCGATCGAAGCGCTCCGCGAGGGGCCAACCCCGCCCCGCAAAACGCTCACAGCGCTCCGGCTTCCGCGACGCGCAGCGCGTCCGGAACGGCCGGCGCCCCTGACTGGATGAATCAATCCGGGGGCCAGACCCGGAGTACTCCGCGTGCACAGACTTCGCCGGCGCCGGTCGTCTCCGGGCAGGCTCCGCGAAACACCGCCGTTTCCCCAAATGCCGGCCAGGCTTCCCGGTCGACGCCCGGGCGCGATGAGGTTGAAGCGCGCGCTGTCGCCATGAGCGGTGACCTGGCGGGGCTCGATCCGGCGGCGGGTTTGACCGAGCTCACCGATCTGGACGAGCTGCCGCAGTACATTCCAGAGCAAACCAATCGCAGTGCGGGTCGGAAGAATCCCGTGGATATGGACGATCTGGAAATTCCCGCCTATTTGCGCCGCCGCAATCGCGGCTGAAAAACAGGCTGCGTTTTCGCGGGGCGGTTACAAAACTGTCGCCGGCTATACGAAATACGGATCGGACGCCTGTATGATGGCGCCGTCCGGATCCGTCGTTGAAGCTGGAGGCGTCCCGCGATGAGTTTGAATATTCAGTCCCTGTCCCAGAATCCGGGGGCGCTGCTTGCAGAGCGGGTGGTGATCACCTGCGCGTTGACCGGCGTCGCGGCGAACCGCGACCAGTGTCCGGCCATTCCCTATACGCCTGTTGAAATCGCGGAAGAAGCCCGCCGGGCCTGCGAAGCGGGAGCCGCGGTCGTACATATTCACGCCCGCGAAGACGACGGCCGGCCGAGCCACCGGGTGGAGGTCTACCGGGCGATCTTAGAAGAAACCCGCAAGCGCTGCGACGTGATCATTAATTTTTCGACCGGCGCGGTCGACGTTCCGCCGGAGGAACGGATCAAACACGTCACCGAACTCAACCCGGAAATCGGCGCCTTAAATATGGGGTCGATGAACTACGCGAAGTATTCGAAGTCGCGCAAAGATTTCGTATTCAACTGGGTCTTCGAAAACTCCTTCGATACGATTCGTTTTTACCTCGAAGCGATGAACAAAAACGGTGTGCGCCCCGAATTGGAGTGCTTCGATACCGGACACGTGCACAACGTGCAGCCTTTCCTGGACATGGGGCTGATCCAGCCGCCGTTGCAATTTTCGTTTATCATGGGCGTGCTCGGCGGCATACCCGCCACAGCCAAAAATCTTTCGAATCAGGTCGAACAGATTCCGGAGGGATCACACTGGGAAGTGATTGGCATCAGTCATATGCAATGGGCGATGATTTCCGCGGCGCTTTCGATGGGCGGCAATATTCGCGTGGGATTAGAAGACAATTTCTATACCAGCCCCGGGGTGATGGCGCAGTCTAACGGCGACCTGGTCGAAAAAGCCGTGCGTATGACCCGCGACGTCGGCCGCGAAGCCGCCAGCCCGGCCGAGGCGCGCAAGATTCTCGGACTTTGATTACGGTGATTTTTCTTTGTTAAGATTTTTTTGGCCACGGATTTCACTGATTGCACGGATTTTTCGGGGAAGTGTTTCGCGACGGAATCGTGGTTCAGAGATAGAGGTCGCATCGCATTGAGAATGCGATCCCGGACTCATTAGAACTCGATTGCCGGCGAACGAACTCTGGCCGGGTTCGCGATATTTGTAAAATCCATCGCATTATCCATAAAATCCGTATCATCCGTGAGCAAATCCTATCCGTGAAATCCGAGTCATCCGTGGCCAACCCTGTCCGCGAAATCCGTGCGATCCACACGATCCGTGGAATCCGCGCGAAAGCCTGTCGATTATCAGTAAAAGATCCGTGACAATCCACGGGCGCGACTCACAGTGCCGGCCATGTCACGCCGCCCCGACGAACTCCGCCCCATATTGATTCAGCGAGGATTTCCGACCGCCGCTCCCGGCAGCGTCTTGATCGAATGCGGCGATACGCGCGTGCTGTGTACGGCGAGCGTATCCAGCGAACCTCCCGGTTGGCTGTTGCGCGAAGATCCGCCCAGGGGTTGGATTAACGCCGAATACAATATGCTGCCGTCTTCGACGAAAGAACGCAAGCGGCGCGGGACCGACGGCCGCTCCACTGAAATTCAACGACTGATCGGACGGGTATTACGGGCTTCCGTCGATCTGCATAAAATGCCCGGAGTCGCGATTACCTGCGATTGCGAAGTGCTGTCCGCGGACGGCGGCACCCGCACCACGTCGATCACCGGCGCATTTGTCGCGCTGTGCGACGCGATTACATTCGCACTCGATAACGGTCAGCTCGACGAGAGTCCCATCATTACGCCGGTCGCCGCGGTCAGCGTCGGTATCGTCGACGGAGTCCCCGTACTGGATCTGGACTATCCGCTGGACTCCAATGCTGAGGTCGATCTGAACGTGGCCATGACTCAGGCCGGCGAGTTTATCGAAGTTCAGGGCACGGCCGAACGCGGTTCTTATTCGCGTACACAGCTGGATCAAATGCTGGATCTGGCCGAACGCGGTATCCGCGAGATATTTGAGATTCAAAAGATCGCCCTGCACAGTCCGTTGCGTTAATCGTTTAGGTTGCATAGAAAGAAACTTAAGAGCGCTGATCGCGATCGGCACGAATCCACCTCGCGTATTTTGTCCAATGTTCGGGCTTGTCTCTGACATTGGCTTTTGTCTGTAGCAATACCCACGTACTTGCAACGGCCTTGAGCCTGCTTCGTCTGAGTCACCGTGCCGATCCCCGGTCATCGTTAACTATATTTATTAAAATTTTAATAGAATGCAGTTCTGGAAACAAAAATCAATTGTGCAAATAGTTCCCATATATCAAAAATTGTCAGGGGGCCGACGGCATGCACGCGATCAAAGACTACTACCGAAACAAATCCAGAATGGACCAGAAGGCCGCCTGGATCGGCAAAGCGTTTGCTGGCCTGCGCAGCCGTCAGATGAATTTCGGCGGGGGGGAGATGCTGTCGGTGATCGAGTTGCTCAAAGAAGAGTTGCGTGAAAACTCGAGCGAAACCCTCTCGGAAATCGTAGACTGGATGTCGCATTTCGAAGCCCAGCAGCGCGGGATGTACGCCCGGATCGACGATTTTACGCGGCTTCTGGAAGGTGATCTGGAGTTTATCGCCTGCGGGCCGGACGAACTCGGCGCGATTATATACAAAACCATCGCCGGTCTGCCCGAATCGCTGCGCGGCGAGGCCAGCCGGATCCGGGTCGCCAGCTGGAAAGCCTTCCGCATTCTGCTGGACCAGACATCCGCGGAGACAGTCTTTCGCGAATTGCTGATCAACGCCCTGAAATTCTCGCCGGCGGATACGCCGATCGATCTGCATTGCTATCTGTCGGGGGACCGCCTGATTCTTGAGATCGTAAACTCGTGTCTGCGCAGCAGCCGCATCTTTGACGCGCTGGGAAGCGATACGAACGAAAGCCTGGGCGAGCCGTTTATGGGCGGCTACGATTTTCCTCGCTTCCAGCTTCCGGGTCACGACCTGTGTATCGGTCTGAGTTTCTCGAGCGCCCTCGTGCACAAAATGCGCGGCGAACTGCGTTTTATGGACGTGCACGACTATTCCCGGGATGTTCCAGCCAAACGGTACGCCGCGGTGCTGACTTTCCCGCTGCTTGATCCGGTTGAAAACGGTTTTCAGCTGCAGCGCCTTTCTACGATCAGCCAGGCTCCGAAATCCTGATTGAATTCCGCAGGCGGGGCTTTAGCATGCGCTATGCGTATGATTCCGATCTCCGCTTGCAGGACCTCTGCGACGCGAACGATTCTTTCGTCGGCCTTTGCGTCCTTCGCAGTACTCGCCGGCGCTCAGGCTGCCTGTCTTTCCACAGGAGACGGGGGCCTGGCGGAAGCGCGAGCCCTGGTCGAGAGCAATCCGGTCTATCGGCTGGAGGGCTACGCATTCGATCCCGCCACGCCACTGCATCGGCGGGTCGGCCCCGCTCCGGAAGCTGTACTGGCGTACGTGCGTGACCTGGACGGGCGGCCGGACTACCGTCCGTATCGACCGACCGCCGCTGAGGCGCGCCTGATTCGACGCAGCCTGGATCGACTGCCGCCGCGCATCAAACGCAATCTGGAGCGCCGCGGACTGGGCATCTATTTCATTGATGATTTTTTAACGAGTGGTATGACCGATTGGGCGATCGCTTCCACTCGCCCCGATGAGGGACCCGCGCGGATTTACAGCTATATGATCTTTCACGCGAAGACGCTCAAAACTTCGATGCAGGCCATATTGAACCTGCGCGAACGCACCTGTTTTCGCGACGACGCTTCGGGAGTGCGGGTTCGCATACGCGTGGACGGCGGCGAGAACGCGTTCACTTATCTGCTGATGCACGAAGCGGTCCACGCTCTGGACTACAGCGAACGGATTTCGCCTTATGTCGAATCGACGGTACGACCCTTTCAGGAAAGCGTACCGCGCGACGCGGGAGCGGGCGATTTCATAGATCGGGTCTGGTCGGACTATCGCGAACCGCGGTCGGGCTTCGACTTCCCGGGTCGGGAGCGGGTCACATTCTACGGCTTTCGCGGCGGTCCTGAACTTTCGCTGGCCGAAGCCCCGGAAATCTATCGCGGTCTGGCGAAGAGTCCGTTTGTCTCGCTGTACGGCAGTCAGATGTGGCCCGAAGACCTGGCGGAACTGGTGAGCATGTATTATCTGACGGACGCCCTCGGTCGGGATTATTCGATCGAGATTGAGCGCGGCGGCGAAAGCGTCGCGAAATTCCATCCGATGCGGTTTCCGAAAGTACGCGAACGCACGCGCGAGCTGTCGCGGCATTTCGAATAGCGCGCCCGTACTTCTTCAGTCTTCAAGCGGCAGGACGTCGACCGCGACCTGCACGCTGTGTTTGCCGCCGCCGAAGATTACGCCTTTCAGCGGCGTTACGTCGGAATAATCGCGTCCGTATCCAAGCGCCACATGCTGGTTACCGGCCAGCAGATTATTCGTCGGATCGAAATCCAGCCAGCCGCCCGACTGACTGTCGTCGGCGTCGGGAATATAGACGGAGACCCAGGCGTGGGACGCGTCCGCGCCCTGTAGCCGCGGTCGCCCGGGGGGAGGTTTGGTTTCCAGATAACCGCTCGCGTAGCGGGCCGGAATGCCGAAGCGGCGCAGGCAGGCTAAAAACAGATGCGCGAAATCCTGGCAGACCCCGCGCCGGTGTTCAATGACGCGGCTGAGCGGCGTGCCGATGCGCGTAAAGTCGCTGTCATACTGAAATTCCTTAAAGATGCGTTCGTTCAGATCCAGACAGACCGCCAGCAAAGACCGGCCGGCCGTGAAGCTGGGCCGCGCGAAATCCAGGACGCCCGCCGAATCGATGGCCTTCGCCGGGACCATCGGCGAAGCGAAAGCGAATTCTTTGATTCCGGCCGGTCCGGAGGGAGTCGCCGTCAGAGTGTCGCGAACCGATTCCCAGGCGGGACACGCGCCGAGCGCGCGTTCCTTCGACGCTTCGTCCAGCGGCACCCGATCGGAAACCCGCCGAACGATGCGGCTCTCTGCGATGATGGCGATGCGATCGTGCGCTTCTTCGAGCGCGAAATAATTCACCCGATTGCCGAAATGATCCCGGCGCTCGTGATGGACGGCGGGTTCCGGTTCGATGCGCAGGCTTGCGCTTTCGCAGATCTGGTGTTCGTCGTCGCCCGGCAGGAGGTGGCCTTCGTTGTGACTCAGACTGACCGGCTTCGCGTAGCGATAGGTCGTCTTGTGCACGATGCGATAGCGGTTCATGACGCCTGCACCGATTGCTGTTCGTCGCCCGGCCTGAGATAGTCTTCGGTCAGAAATTCCGAAAACTGATAGAGATTGGCGCTCAGGCGGGCCAGCAATTCCGCCGGATCTTCAGCGCTGGAGAACGCCGCGATTTCGGTGAGCCGGAGCATGGACTGGGTTTCGAGCATCAATCGTTCGCTGCGCCCGCGACCGCGGCCGACGTCGGGCAGATCCGCGGCGATTGCATTCAGCGCCTTGATTTGATAACCGACCGACTGCGGATGTCCTTCGTCCAGGAGCAGGACGTCGAGGGCCGCCTCGCGCTCGACTCGCCGGCCCTGGTAGCGGCGACGATACAGTCGCAGACTGTCCTTCATATACAGCAGTACTTCGAAGAGGCTTTCGTCCGCCGGAACCTCCGACGAAAAGATGGAGCGTAAAATCGAGAGGCTTCCAATCGCGCGTTCGACCCGCCGACCGCATTGCAGAAAACGCCAGCCGTGGCCGTGATTGATGGTTTCCTCCGCGATGCCCGCGAACGCCGCGAGCCGCATTGCCAGGTTCTCCAGTCGACGCAACGTACGTTCGGGACCCGCCGGCTGGGCGAACGGAGCGTCGGTCGTATTGAGCACGCGCCAGGCATCTTCGGACAGCCGGTCGCGGACGCGTCGCCCGGCGCTCAGAGCGGCGCGCAGATTAAAGATCAGTCCGCCCCGGCGTTGCGCTTCGTATACCAGCGCCGCCAGCTCGCGTTCCGGCTGCGCCCGGCGCGCCGCATCCAGGAAACCAGGGTAGACCGTAGTCAGATGCGTGAGTATTTCCAGCAGCGCCCGGGTCGGTCCGGTGATCGGCGTCAGCGGCTCATCGAGCAGCGTGCGATAGATTTCGCGCAACACCCGGACCATCGTGTCGGAACGTTCCAGATAGCGGCCGAGCCAGAAGAGATTGTCCGCGACCCGGGCGGCCACGTCCCCGTTATGGCGCGAGAGTATAACCGGCCCGCCGGGCGTGCGCAGTAGCGCGACTTCCGGCCCTCCTGCGCCGCCGTCGACGACCCAGGTATCCTTGGCCACGCCGCCGCGCTGGTTCGAAATGATCGGATTGACGGTATCGTTCGAAACCCGCGTGAGTCCGCCCGGCATCACGATAAAGTCCGCTTCGGCATTCGCGGATGCCGCCTCCGGGCCCGAGCGATCAATTTTGCCCGACGTTCCGGCAAGGCGGGCGAGCAGGAAGGTGCGCAAAATCATCGGCCGGCGTTCCAGGTTCTCCGGCTGAAAACGATCGTCCGGTCCCGGCCGCGAAGAATCCGTAAGGCAGGGCAAATTCGAAAGGGCCACCTGCTCCTGGCCCGCGTAATGATAGGGCCGCCGTTCGATGTCGGCGCGCAGGGCTTCGCGCGCGGCCTGCGACATACGTTCCGGTAGATAGGATCGCCCGCCGTGTTTGGGAAAGGTCGACTTAACGATCAGCTTTGAAAAATTTTCAAGTACGTGCCGGCGCTGGACGGGATCTCCACACCAGTACGTCGGCGCCGAGTCCATCAACAAGCTTTCGCCGAGCAAATGTTTGCAAACCGAGGGCAGGTACGGCAATAGAGCCGGATTATCCAGGACGCCGCTGCCCGGCGGATTCGCGGCGGCCACCTGGCGCATGCGAATCGCCTGCAAGAGGCCCGGCGTGCCCAGCAGCGAATCCGGTTTGAGTTCGAGGGGATCCAGAAAGGCGTCGTCCATGCGGCGCAGGAGTACGTCGACCGGTTCCAGGCCTTCGAGCGTCTGGATCCAGACCCGGCCGCCGCGAACAGTCAGGTCGCTGCCTTCCACGAGGGTATAGCCGAGATAGCTGGCCAGAAAGGCGTGCTCAAAATAGGTTTCGTTGCCGGGTCCCGGGGTGAGCACCACGATGCGCGGATCGTTCGAACGTTCGGGCAGCGGCGCGAGCGCGGATAGAGTCTCCCGGAGCGTGCGAAAATAGACCGCCAGCCGACTGACTCCAGCGTCGCGATACAGATCCGGCAACGTCCTGGACAGCACCATTCTATTTTCCAGCGCGTAACCGGCACCCGAAGGCGCCTGGGCCCGATCGGAAACGACCAGGAAGCCGCCGTCGGTAGAACGGGCGAGGTCCGAGGCCACGGTGATCAGCGGGCCGGGACCGGGAAGCATACCGGCGCAGGGCCGCAGAAAGCCGGGATGGCTGTAGATCGCCGCGGGCGGAATCAGCCCCTGCCGCAACAACTCCCCTGGTCCGTACAAATCCCGCAGGATCAAATCCAGCAGGCGGCCGCGCTGGACCAGGGCCGTTTCGACCCGGGCCCATTCGGCGCTGTCGATCACCAGCGGAATGGGATCCAGTTTCCAGGGATGTTCCGGCGGTTCGGCGGGGCCCGGCTCTTCGCCGGAGTCCAGCGCCGGCGGCGCTCCGCTCTGCCCGTGAGTGTCGCTGTCGGCGTAAACGTTGTACGTGACGCCGTTGCGTCGGAGCAGACGGGCCGCGTCCAGGCGGCGCGCATTCAGCTCGTCCCAACCCATCTGCGTAAGCGAATGGGTGAGCGTCTGCCAGTGGGGCCGGGGGCGGCCGGGCTGCTCGAAAACCTCGTTGTAGGCGACCGCCGTCGAATTCATGTCGATGCGCTGTCCCGCTCGCTTTCGCCGGCGACGCCTGGCGATTCCCGCAGATCGAGCGTGACCGGGTATTCCGGATGAATGCGCGGGCGCGGGACGGCTGTCAAGTCGCCTCCGGTGTGTCCGATGTGTTCAAAGCGGGCCTGCCGCCGCGCCTCGGCTTCCACGCCGTTCACCGGCCGCCCGTCGTAGGCCCGCCCGCCGGGATGCGATACGTGATAGGTGCAGCCCCCCAGGGATCGCCGACTGCGATTGTCCAGCAGGTCGAAGACCAACCGGGAGTGCGCGGGCGCGAGCGGATGCAGCGTATTGGGCGGCGCCCAGGCCTTGAAGCGTACTCCGGCCACGTAGTCCCCAGGGATGTCCGTCGTCTGCAGCGGAACCGCCGCGCCGTTGCAGCTGAGAGTGTGCCGGGCTGGATCAAAACCCTGCACGCGTACCTGCAGGCGTTCGAGAGCCGCATCGACCGGACGGGAAGTGCCGCCCGCCACGCTGGTTTCGCCGAGTACCGGCCAGGGTTCCATCGCCGCGCGCAGCTCCAGTTCTACACTTTCGATGCGCGTTTCACCGTAGAGCGGAAAGCGAAACTCGAACGCGTCCGCAAAGCATTCAGCCAGGCGAAAGGCGTAGCCGTGATCTTTCAGGTCGGCGATCACGGCGGCGAAATCGCGCCAGAGATAGTAGGGCAACATAAAACGATCGTGCAGATGCGTGCCCCAGCGAATCAAATCTTCGTGGTAGGGCTTCCGGGCGAAGCGGGCGACTAAAGCGCGAATCAGCGCGATGACGCTTAAATACGAATCCGGGCCCCGCGGCATTTCGAAGGCCCGCAGTTCGACGAGCCCCAGGCGGGTCGCCAGGTTTTCGCCGGGAAAGAGCTTATCGATGCAGAACTCGGAACGATGCGTGTTGCCCGTGAGATCCACGAGTACGTTGCGCAACAGTCGATCGATGAGCCACAGCTGCGACGCCTGCATCGGGAAGGGTCCGGAAGGCGCTTCGGCCGCGGCCGGCGAAAACTGAAAGGGCGCGAAGCTCGCGAAGGCCAGCTCCAGATCGTAGAGCGCTTCGTGGCGGGCTTCGTCGATGCGCGGCGCCTGACTGGTGGGCCCCACGAAGAGCCCCGCGAAGAGATACGAAAGCGATGGATGGTGCTGCCAGTAGGTGATCATGCTGCGGAGCAGATCCGGCCGCAACAAAAAGGGGGAATCCCCCGGCGTGCGCCCGCCCAGGGTGATATGATTGCCGCCGCCGGTGCCCATCGGCCGGCCGTCGTTTTGAAATTTTTCGGCGATCAGCCGTTCTTCGCGGGCGCATCGATAGAGCGTATGCGTTATGGTTTTCAACTCCTGCCAGGAACGCGCGGGGTGCACGTTGACCTCGATGACCCCGGGATCCGGCGTTACCATTAAACGGTTCAGACGCGGATCGACGGGCGGCGGATAACCTTCCAGGATCACGGGCTGGTCCAGCTGCACAGCGGTCGCTTCGATCGACGCGATCAAATCGCAGTATGCTTCGAGCCTGGTGAGCGGAGGCAAAAAAACGCGTAAGCGGTCTTCGCGCACTTCCACGGTCAGCGCGGTCTGGAAAATGAACTCCGCGGGTGCAGCCGCATTGCCTTTCGCGCGCCGGGCGATGCGCCGCGCAAGATCATCGCTTTCGTTTTCGCCTGCGTTGCGCGTGTCGGGCTGAGTGACACTCGCAGCGGCGCCCGGGGCTTCGCCTGCACCGGTCGTGGAAGTCTCCCCGGGCCCGCGCTTCGCCGCGGCTGCAGCCTCGAATTCGGAAAGGCCGAACTGAATCGGATCGTTTTCGTCCGGCACTTCGTAGCCTGGAGCTTGATGATGGGGAATACGATTGAGCGGCAGACGATAGCCTGCCGGCGAATCGCCTGGAATTAAATACAGACCGCCGCGCCGGAAGGCCCAACGACAGGTGAGCCAATCCGGCGCAGGATTTTCGTTTTCGTCCGGATCTATGTCGCCGGCCGCGAACGAACGCGCTGGATTCGGCTGCAGAGGCAGAACGCAGGCGGCGACCGTGCTGCGGGTCGTATCGAAGAGTTCACGCAATCTTTTCGGCTGCGCTCCCGTGGGATCGAAAGCCCCGCCGGCTTCCCACAGGCGAAAATAGGGATCTTCGAACGCCGGACGAATCGCTTCTTGCGCGGCGCCGAGATTGCGCGCGAGCGCTTCGATAAAGCCGCGCGCGGATTTCTGGTCGGGCGCTTCGCCGGGTTTCTGCGCATCGCCTTCGCGGGCGAGGTACTGCGGATGGCGCCACAGCGGTCGGCCGTCGACCCGAAAGAAAACGCCCAGCGCCCACCGCGGGAGCTCCTCGCCGGGATACCATTTGCCCTGGCCGTGATAATATACGCCGCCAGGAGCGAAAGCGGCGCCCAGGCGATAGGTCAATCGCGCGGCGAGTTCCCGTTTATCGCCGCCCATGGCCGCCAGGTTCCATTCCGGCGCTTCGGGATTGTCGTAGTGCACGAAGGTCGGTTCGCCGCCCATCGTCAGCCGCAGCCCCCGCGCCGCCAGGTCGCGATCGACCTGTTCCATCACGAGGTCCAGTTGCGCTTCGAGCTTTGCTCCGGATGTGTCTTCGCCTGCCTTCTCGCCTGCGAGTGCTCCAGGCGTCGCGTTTGCTCCAGAGCCGGCCGGAGTTTCGCTGCGAAAGAGCCGGGCCGCGGTATCTCTGGCCCAGGGCGCGGTCCCGCCGGTCTCTGCGGCCGAGGACTGCTTCGAGTCGGAGCGAACAGACAACGATTGATCGGGCGGCGCGCTGCTCAGTCTTCGTAGCGACATCTCAAAATCAAATTCGGTTTCGCATACTTCAGCCGTCCCGGAAATGGGGGCGGCGTTCGGCGGTTCGGAAACAGCGGCCAGGGGAATATGGCCTTCGCCGGTCAGCAGGCCCGAAGTCGCGTCCAGTCCCAGCCAGCCGGCCCCGGGTACAAATACTTCGGCCCAGGCGTGCAGGTCCGTGAAATCCGATTCAGGGCCGCGTGGCGCTTCGGGATGCAGCTCCGCGAGAGTCGCGGCGGTATGCGCGTCGGTCGTCAGCTGAATCAAATAGCCCGAGACAAATCGGGCGGCGAAACCCATGTGGCGTAGAATACTCACCAGCAGATAGGCCGAGTCGCGACAGGAACCGCTGCCCTTCGCCAGAGTCTCTTCGGGGGATTGCACGCCCGGTTCCATGCGAATTAAATAGGAAACGTCGGCCGCGACCCGCTGGTTTACGGCGACGATGGTTTCGGTCGTATTGCGCGCGCGAGCGGTCGCGAAGAGATCGTCGCGCAGATACTCGGAGAGACCTGATCCGGCGGGCGCGCCGGACGAGCGAAACGGCGCGAGTTCGCCGAGCAACGCCGAATCGTATTCGAATGGAAATTCGCGCGCATACTCCTCCGTGAAAAAATCGAAGGGGTTCACGGCCGGCAGCTCCGCGATCAGGTCCACGGTGACGCCGAAGCTGAGGGTCCGCTCCGGAACGCTGACCCGGGCGACGAAATTTCCGCCGGGGTCCTGCTGCCAGTTCAGGAAATGTTTTTCCGGCTCGATCGTCAGGCTATAGGCCAGGATGCGACTGCGGGTATGCGCCGCGGGTCGGAGGCGAATGCTCTGCGGTCCGAGGCTGATGGGGCGTTCGTATCGGTAGCTGGATTTGTGGTGGAGTGCGATTTTTGTGGGCATTGGGAGGGCGGGCTCTGTCTCAGCTCTGCCCGATTTCAAAGCAACATCTATGCCCGCGCATCGGTCGCGGCTCCGGGAATCGCGCGGCGTCGTAGGCCCGACAGCCGCCGGTTTAATCCGCGTTTCGGGGACCCGGGACAAAACGCGTTTCGGAACGCCGCGCTTCCGCCGCTTGCGACTGTAGAAAAAATCTACACGCTGTGTTTTTTTTGAACGGCTGCCATGAAACTAATCACTGCGCGACGGCGTGCAGGGATGCAGGGGCCCTCCGTTTCGCTCCTGGGAGGAGTCTATCGCGATAGCTATGGTATGAATATTGCAACTTAGCCCGGGCGAAGTCGTGACCGCATCTTGCGAAACGCGGCCATCGTCGGGAGGGCCCGTGTTACAGCAATATGAAGTAGGTACTTACTACGATGAAATGTTCGAAGCGGATAATCAAATTCGCGAGGGCTATCGCAATCTGCACGAAAACATGGGACGGCTTTCGGCCCACGATCTGCAGCGTCGCAAACACGCCATCGAGCGCGCCTTCTATCGTATGGGCATCACCTTCAACGTGTACGACCAGGGCGAAGAGGCCCTCGAGCGCATTTTGCCCTTCGACATTATTCCGCGGGTGGTCGAAGCCCGGGACTGGGATCGCATCGAACGGGGCCTCAAGCAGCGCACGGTCGCCCTCAATCTGTTTATTCAGGACATCTATTCGGATCAGAAGATTCTAAAAGACGGTGTGTTGCCGCGCGAAACGCTCGAGAGCAGTCGCGGATTTTTGCGGGAATGCATGGGGCTGCGCCCGCCGCGGGGAGTCTGGACCCACGTCGCCGGCACCGATTTGATCCGGCACAACGACGGAGAGTTTTACGTACTGGAGGATAATCTACGCTGCCCGTCGGGGGTCGCCTATATGCTCGAAAACCGCGAGAGCATGAAACGTACTTTCGGCGAACTCTTCGCGGAAATGGGTGTGCGGCCGATCTACGACTACCCCATGCGTTTGCTGCAAACCTTACAGAGCATGTCGGAGCGCGAATCGCCGCGGGTCGTGGTCCTGACGCCGGGAATCTATAACTCGGCTTATTTCGAGCATTCGTTTCTCGCGCGACAGATGGGCGTGCAGCTTGTCGAAGGCAAAGATCTGGCCATCGTCGACGAATACGTGCAGATGCGCACGACCCGCGGATTCGAGCGGGTCGACGTGATCTATCGTCGCATTGACGACGTCTTTCTCGACCCGCGGGTCTTTCGTCCGGATTCGATGCTGGGCGTGCCGGGCCTCTTCGAGGCCTACAGCAAAGGCCGCGTCGCCCTGGCCAACGCGCCTGGAACTGGCATCGCCGACGATAAGGTGATCTACGCCTATGTTCCACGCATGATCAAGTACTATCTGGGCGAAGACGTACTTCTGCCGAACGTGCCGACCTACGTCTGCGAAGACGAAAAGGATCGTCAGTTCGTAATTGATAATATCGAAAGCCTGGTGGTTAAGGCCGCCAACGAAGCGGGCGGCTACGGTATGCTGATCGGTCCGCACGCCAGTCGTGAACAATGCGAAGACTTTCGTTCGCTCGTTCGTTCCAATCCGCGCAACTATATCGCGCAGCCGACGCTTTCGCTTTCGCGGGTGCCGACCCTGGTGGACGGGCCGGATGGCACGGACGGCGTGGAAGGCACGATCGAAGGCCGGCACGTGGACCTGCGTCCGTTCTTGCTGTACGGTGAAGAACCCCACGTCGTTCCCGGAGGATTGACCCGGGTCGCTCTGAAAAAAGGATCCCTGGTCGTAAACTCCAGCCAGGGCGGCGGCAGCAAAGACACCTGGGTTTTGCGGGATCCAGTGCGATGAACGCCCCTGATATTGGAGAGCAGTGTTAAGCCGGGCCGCAGATTCGATCTACTGGATGAACCGCTATCTGGAGCGCGCGGAAAACTACGCGCGTTTCATCGACGCGAATCGTAATCTGACCCTGGATTTGCCGCCCGGGATGGCCGAGCAGTGGCGTCCCCTGATCTCGACGACCGGCGACCAGGACCTGTTTGACCGTCTGTACGACGAACAGATCTCCGATCGCGAACAGGTTCTGCGTTTTTTGATCGAGGACCGCGAGAACCCGTCGTCGATTCGCTCCTGCCTCTATCGCGCGCGGGAAAACGCGCGTTCCGTGCGCGAAATGCTCAGTCTGGAAATCTGGGAACAGATCAACGAAATCTATCTGAGATCGCGCGAAGCCATGAGCCCCGGCCGGCTGCCGGGAGTGCTCGCGGATCCGCTGCCGTTTTGCACGATGATCAAAGAGATGAGCCATCTGTACTTCGGACTTTTCGATGCGACGCTTTCGCACGGCGAAGGCTGGCACTTCGGAATGCTCGGCCGTCAGCTGGAGCGGGCCGACCAGACGACCCGGCTGCTCGACGTGAAGTATTTTATTCTTCTGCCCCGGGCCGAGGACGTGGGGCGGTCTTTCGATCTTTTGCAGTGGTCGTCGGTGCTCAAGTCGGCGAGCGCCTTCGAAATGTACAACCGGGTCTATGATCGGGTCGAACCGCGCTTTCTCGTTTCGTTTTTGATCTTCGACCGGGAATTCCCGCGGTCGATTCTGTTTTGTATCGTGCGCGCGGCCGAATCGCTGCAGAAGATCACGGGTTCCGGCGAGCGCCGATTCGCCAATCATCCCGAGAAGGGTCTGGGGCGTCTGCGCTCGGATCTGGAATACACCGAGGTGAAAGAAGTATTCCAGGTCGGCCTGCACGAATATCTGGACGGGCTGCAGCAACGCATGAACGAAATCGGCGTCGGGCTGCACAATACGTACTTTCGCATCGATAATTGAGCCGGCGGCGAGAGCGCGGGTTTGCGTCGTTAGAATCAGATCCGCAGATGTTTGCGAATCTTCTGCATCAGGCTCGCCCGATCCACGGGCTTGACCAGGTAGTCGTTCGCGCCGTGGCGAATCGCCTCGTCGATATCTTCGATGCCCTCCCGGGCCGAAACCATGATGATCACGCCTTCGTGACCGGCGGTGCGGGTGCGCGAGCGGATACGTTTTAGAGCGAAGAAGCCGTCGGAGCCCGGCATATTGATGTCGAGCAGCAGCACGTCCGGCTTCAGCCGTTCGTATAGATTCACCGCTTCGATGGCGCGTCCGCCGGTAGCGACGGCGAAGCCTTCGGCATTTAGAATCTGGCGTAGATACGAAACGATCGACGGGTCGTCGTCGATGATCAATGCCTTGCGTGCCATATTGTAGAAGCTGTTCGGCGCCGCATATATCGTAAACCAAAATTAAGTAATAGTATTACGTTTGTATTAGAAACCGCGTTCAGAGCCAGCGGCGAAACGGGTACAGCAGATACGCCCGCCAGCCGGGGCGAAATTGATCGCGATTCGATTCGTCCAGTCGTACGCTGTGCTTTTCGAGAAATGCGAAGAAGTCTTCGACCTCCGCCTGAAACGGCGATCGATACCGCAATAAGAGCGACTCGAGGTTCAACACCATGCTGCGCCGGTCGAAATTGCTCGCGCCGAGTCCGGTCCAGTCGTCGATCAGCGCGAGCTTCGCGTGGCTGAAGCGCGCTGACATCGCGGCGTTTTCGCGGCCGTGAAATAAATATACCGGAACCCCGCGTTTTCGCAAGCGCTCCGCGATTAACATGGTAATATCCTGCATCCAGGGCAGATCGGAGACCATCGACAGATAGATGCGCAGGTCCACGCTGTGTACGGAATTCGCGCGGCCCCGGAACGGGCGGGTCACGCCCGCTTTTCGGTGCAGCAGTCTCAGCATTCCGCCGTAGGGAACGAAATAGGGATAGGTCAACCAGATGCGCCGACGGCTGTGGAAGAGCAATTTCTTAAAGGCCCTGGGAATGCTCATCCGAACATAGCCTGGAGAGAGGCCGGGCCGATGCGGGCCGAGTCCTTTGCGTTTCACCGCCTGGTGGCGGTCGTAAGTCACCCGCGCGCCGTTCCACAACGCGAGAGCGGGAAGCCGCAGCCGAAGAGCACGCGCCGCGTGGGCGGGATAGAGAATCGCTTCGCGGACCCGTTTGCGCACGGCGTCGAAATCAGCGCCGCTTTCCCGACGCGCGCCGCGAATGCGCTGCAGGGTGTCGCGGAAATAGCTTTCGAGCGCGTGCGCCAGAATCGGCCGGTCGGTAATGTACATCGTATCCAGCCAGCGTTCGTCGCCCACGATGCGCCGTGAGCATTCGCGCATGATATTAAAACCGCCGGTAAAGGCGATGCGGCGATCAACGATCAGCGTCTTGCGATGATTACGGCGAAGAAATCCGCGCCGGAGCGCTCGCAGCGCGCGCGCCAGGCGGCTCCAGAGCCGGAAGAGTCCCCGCCCGGTCCGCAGCCAGCGCGATACGCCGGGCAGATAGGGATACACGAAGACGCCCGCGTCGCTCAGTTCGCGCCAGAACCCGGCGGGCGTCGAAAAAGATCCGACCCGATCGTAAATGACGATCACTTTACGGCCGGCCCGCGCGGCATCGGCGAGCGCCGCTTGAAATTCGCGCCCGATTTCATCGTCGGCGAAGATGTACATTTCCAGATACACCGTGCTTTTCGCCGCGCGAATGGCCGAGAGGGCGCGTTCATAGAATTCATCGCCTTCTGTAATGAGTTCTTCCATTCTTGTCGGTCGTATCAGTCGTATCGGTGCTCTGGACGTCGTCTTCGCCGTGTCGGCGTCGCCTTCGCCTGCGACGAGACTCCGGAAATTTGACACGCGTTTATTAAAGCGGATGGCGCGCGGTTTCCTGCTTTACGCGACAGGCGCGGGCGGTTACCAGCCGGGAGGTGTCGCCGACGCTTTTCATTTTATTTCAGTTCGTGATACTCGTGCCTTTCGTCGCGGGTACTCTGGCGCGCCGGCGGCTGGGACCGCAACCCGAATTCAGCCGGCGGCTGGTTCGCATGAATCTGATCGCCTTCGAGCCGCCGATCGTCTTCTGGGCGACCTGGGGACTCACCCTGGATCAAGAGCAGATTCTGCTGCCGGTCGCGGGTTTCGCCATCGTCGCCGTCGGGCTGCTCTTCGGCCGAATATTTGCGCCGATGTTGAAACTGAGCGCCGCGCGTCGGCCGGTCTTTTTGATCAGCGCGAGTCTGGGCAATCACGGCTTTACGATGTGCGCTTCGCTGTGTTATTTATGGCTGGGCGAAGAAGGTCTGGGGCTGGCCGCGATCTTTACGTTTTATTTCACGCCGTATATCTTTCTCGTGATCTTTCCGTACGCCCGCGGTTCTGGCCCGGACGGGCAGGGGGCTGCGCGGCCGACTCCACGCGAGGTCCTGGCGGAGTTTCTGCGCGGCTTCTTGAGCTGGAATTATCTGCCGCTGTATGCGACGCTGTTCGCCCTGGGCCTGCTGCTCGCGGGGATCGAGCGCCCGCATCGGGATCTGCCCATCGCCTGGTTGTTGGTGCCCACCGTGGCCGCCTATTACCTGACGCTGGGGCTGAGTTTTGACACGCGTCGTCTGAGCGTGGGGCCCGCGGAGACGCTGGTCTTTGCGGTGATCAAATTCGCGCTGGTACCGGCCTGCACGGCGCTTGCAATTCAGGCAGGCGAGGCGCTCAGCGGTGTCGCGCTATCGCCGTCGGTGCGCTCGGTGCTCTGGATCATGTCTTTCGCTCCCGCGGCGACCTATTCCGTCGTGGCGGCGGTGCTGTACCGGCTGGACCAGGACTACGCCGGCAACCTCTTCGTAACGAACGTTCTGTTTTTCCTGTTTCTCGTGTTGCCGTTTTTGGCCTTCCAGTTCGGCGTTTGATTTTCTGGTTTTGCCGGAAATATGCGCCCTTGTTCGAAAAAGAATTGTAGCATTTATTACAATTATTCAAGATGGCTGTAGCGAGCACTACAAAAAAGTCGGGCGGCGCCTGCCGCGCCGGCGAAGAATCATCGTAGCCAGGGCGCTCGCGCAGGAGAAAGAATATGACCGCACTTCGAATTTTGCTCCTGGCCATGACTCTGGGAATCGTGGCCTATACGGGAATCGCCGGGACAAATCACGGCTGGGATTTGGTTTCCGTGTTCCTGAGCAATCTGACCGCGCTGAACTGGTCGGGGCAGTTCAATTACGACTTTCTCTGTTACCTGATTCTGTCAGCCGTCTGGCTGGCCTGGCGTCACGAGTTCAGTCCCGGCGGAATCGCTCTCGGAGCGGCCGCATCGGTTCTGGGGATCTTCTTCTTCGGGCCCTATCTGCTCTGGGCGATTACTCGTTCCGGCGGCGACGCGCGCGTACTGCTATTGGGCCCCGGTCGGGCGGCCGGCTGATCGTCCATCGTCGATCGATTTGCGCGCGGCCGGAGAACCCCGAAAGCGTTTTTGAAAGAGCTTAAGGATTCTGGAACACAGGTCTGCGGCGTTCGAGCACCGCTCGCAGGCCTTCGTCGAAATTGCCCGTTAAAAACGGCCGCAGATTTTCAAGGCTGCGAACCGACGCTGCTTCCAGGCCGGCGATTCGTTTCGCGCGAATGGCCTGCTTCGCGCTCTGCATGCTGCGCAGCGGCAGACGATTCATCAAATCGTTCAAATAGTCCGCGACCCTCTCCTCGAGTTCGTCCGGAGCGAAAACGCCGTCCACCAGGCCGATGGCCCGCGCTTCATCCGGCAGATAGGCTTTCGCGAGCATCGCCGTTTGCACAAGATGCTGCGGCCCGGTCACGGCTTCGATGATGTCGATCAGAAACTCCGGTATCGTCAGGCCCGCCGCGACTTCGGAGAAGCCGACCCGGGCTTTGCCGGACGTGACAAATCGAAAATCGCAGAGAATGCCGAGCACCGCGCCCCCGGCCATCGCATGTCCGTTCATGGCCGCCGCTTCGATTTTAGGGAAGGCGTACATTTCGCGCATGAGATCGAAGAGACCGGCGAAGACCGCTTCGCGACCGGCCGCATCCTGAGATAGGATGTACTCCGGCGAAAGACCGTTGCAGAAGAATTTTTCGCCCGCGCCGGCCAGCACGACCATCCAGACGGATTCGTCATCGGCCAGCAATTGATGGGCTGAGCGCAGCTCCTGAATGACTTCCGGGGTGAGGTCGTTGAGGGGCGGGCGATTGATTCGAATCCAGGCCAATCGCTCGCGGCGTTCGATGGCCAGATGCTGAAATTCGGCGGGGGCCGCGCCGGTGGGGGAGTTGCTCATGGCCGCAGCCTGCGTTCAGGCCGCCGCCGCGTCAAGCGACCTGTATTCGGAAGCCGGCCCGGTGGGAGGGCCTCAGGCGGCCCGGCTATTCATCAGACCCTGAAAGATTTCCAGAGCGCGATCGTATTCGCCGCTGAAGAGATACGCCATGCCCAGTTCCATGGACTCCTCGAAGCTGCGATTGCTCTTTTTGGCCAGTTTCGCGCGATTCTGGATGGACTGGCTGTAGCTTTCGCGAACTTCTTCGTAACGCATCTGAAAATCGGCGCCGCTGAGCTGCGCACACAGGGGCGCGAGCAACGCTTCGGCTTCCTGGTACCGACCCAATCGCATCAGCGAAAGCGCCGCTTTTTGCAGAAGAATCGCGTCGTCGAAGTGTTCGCGAAATTTTTCGAATACCAGTACGGCTTCTTTGTGGCGTTCGAGATGAAAATTCGAAAGAAAGAAGCCTTCTAAAGCGATCTGCTGCAGGGCGGGCTTGCCCACAAAACGTTTGCAAACTTCGCCCAGCAGGCGATAGCGCGCACCGGACAGGGCCGCGTCGACGAATCGCCGCAAAATGGAGGCCGCATAATAATCGCGTTCGGAAAGCCAGCGTCCCAGCAGATCGGCGGCTTCGGGATATTCGTGCCGGTAACAGGCCGACAGTCCGTCGCGCAAAGCGCCGAAGAGGCTCTTGTCGCCGCCGGTCGATACGCCCGGATCAAAGGCGCCGTCCGCGAATTCATAGCGGCCCGCCGCGATGAGATCGGCGACGTCTTCGCCCGGAGCGGAGGCTCGATCGGATTCCAGATCCAGCAGGGCCTGCCAGTTGCCATCGGCGTATAGATCCCAGGCGGCGAGCAGCGCCTCCGATTGAATCGCGGCGGCCTGCGAGCCGTGCGCGGTTTTGCTTTTGGTTTGTGTCGCTGATTTTTTGCGAGAATCTGCCGGGTGTTTCATGCGAATCGATCCGTTGTTCCTGTACTGCGTTCCAGTGGTCCGACCGGCAGTTCGCCGGCCGTCTCTTTTTGGATTCGGTAGGATTCGCCTTTTTTTGAAGAACTAATTTGGCCGGATCGGGCGTCTTTTGAAGCGTGCGGCCTCGATGCCGAATTCTTCGATTTTGCGGGAAAGGGTGTTTCGATGAATGCCCAGCAATCCGGCGGCCGCATTGATACTGGCGCGGCTGCGGGCCAGGGCCGCCTTGATGTGTTGCTCCTCCAGCTCCCGCAGACTGGGAAAAGCCGCGTCGTTTCCGGACCCGTCCGCCCCGGCCGCCGCCGGATCCCGGCCCTCGACGTCCGCAGCATCGGAAGCTGCAAGGGCGCCGCCGTCCCCGAAGCCGGAACCGCCCGCGGCCGGATTCGCCCCGGCGCGCACTGAGCCGGCGCATTCCTTCAGGATACGGGGCGGAAAATCGTCCGCGGACAGAGCGCCGTCGCGGGATAGCACAATCAATCGTTCCACGCAATTCTCCAATTCGCGGATATTGCCGGGCCAGCTGTAGACGTTCATGATCTCGCCGATCCGCGGATCGACTTCGTCGATGCGAATGCCGTTTTTACTGGCGAAGCGCTCCACGAAATAGGCGGTCAAAGGCGCGATGTCTTCCCGACGATCGCGCAGCGGCAGCAGGGTCAGGGGCACGACGTTCAGCCGAAAAAAGAGGTCTTTGCGAAATTCGCCTTTGCGCACGTCTTCCTCGAGATTGCGGTTCGTGGCGGTAATCAGGCGCACGTCCACGTCGATTTCGCCGGCGGAACCCAGGGGTTCGATCTTCTTTTCCTGAATCACGCGCAGCAGCTTCACCTGCAGCGGCGGCGTCAGTTCACCGATTTCGTCGAGAAAGATCGTGCCCCCGTGCGCCCGGGCGAAACGGCCTTCGCGCGATTTGTTTGCGCCGGTGTAGGCGCCTTTTTCCACGCCGAAGAGTTCTGACTCCAGCAGGGTCTCGGGAATACTGCCGCAACTGACGGTGATAAAGGGCTGCGCCCGGCGCGGACTTTCGCGGTGGATGCGGGCCGCCAGGCGGGACTTACCCACTCCGGATTCACCAAGTAACAGGATGGAGGTGTCCGAACCGGCGACTTTGAGGGCCGTCTGCTGGATTTGCAGCATGGCCTGATTGAATGACTCCGGGGGCTGGCGTTCGCCCTGGCCGGTCGTCTTGAGATGGCGCATGGCCTCTCGCCAGTCCGGCGGATCCATGATCTCACGCTCGAGAATCAGCGTACGCAGCGCTTCCAGATCGCCGGAGCCCGCTGCCAGCAGCTCGCGAAATTCTTTACGCGAGATAAACGAATGTTTCAGCAGAATCCGGAGTTCGCTTTCCATACTAAACTAAGGCCAGGCTCAACGTGAATACCAGCATCGACGTCGTACGATGAAGATTCGCGCGGAACGCCTTATGAAAGCCCGTGCTGTTTCAGGCGATACTGCAAAGAGCCCCGCGATATATTCAGGATCTTCGCGGCGGCCCGTTGATTGCCACCGGATTTTTGCAGAGCTTCCATTAAAAGTTCCTTTTCCAGGCGACTCTGCTCTTCGGCCATCCGCTCCAGCTGAACCTGCTTGCGATTGAAATCCAGCTCGTCGCGAAACATTACCGGCAGCTGATCCTGATCCAGAACGTCCGAATCGCTGAGCACCGCCGTGCGAAAGATCAGGTTCTCCAGCTCGCGCACATTCCCGGGCCAGGCGTATCTCAGCAGGGTCGAGCGCGCGGCGGCGGTCATGGTCAGTCCGGGACGATGGAAATTGTCGGCCGCCGTCTTCAGGAAATGATCGATCAGCAGCGTGAGATCTTCGGCCCGCTCCCGCAGCGGGGGAACCGGCACCTCGAAAGTACTGATGCGAAAGTACAGATCCGAGCGAAAGCGGCCGGCCTGCACGTCCAGCTCCAGGTCGCGGTTCGTCGCGAATAAGAAGCGCGCGCTGGTCTTGCGGGTATCGCTGGAACCGATGGGTTCGTATTCGCCGTGCTGTACCAGGCGCAGGAGCTTGGTCTGGCCTTCGGGCGGCAGTTCGCCGATTTCGTCGAGAAAGAGCGTGCCTTCTTCGGCCCGCGCGACCAGGCCTTCCTGAGCTTCGCTGGCTCCGGTGTAGGCGCCTTTGGTGTGTCCGAAGAGTTCGTTTTCAATCAGATCCGCGGGAATCGCGGAGCAGTTCACCGTGACGAAGCGTCCCTCGCGCCCCGAGAGGCCGTGAATCATGCGTGCGATTTCGCCTTTGCCGGTTCCGGTCTCGCCCGTGATCAGCACGGGGCTGTTCTGGCCGGCGAAGATCTCGGCCTGGCTGAGCACGCCGGCCATCTGACCGCCGGGCTGAAAAACGAAGCCCGGCTGATCCGAATCGCGCGAAAACGAACTCAGGCTCTGGTTCAGCCGCCGGGTGATGCGTTTGTTTTCTTCTTCGAGCTTTTCTTTGAGCACGGTGGCGTCGCGCAGGAGTTCCTGATTTTTCAGGGCCAGCAGGATCGGTGTGCGCAACAGCCACATCAGGTTCGCGTCGTCGTGATCGAGGGGGCGTCCCGAACTCAAGAGTCCGATGATCAAAATCGCTTCGGGCAAAGTCGTCGTTTCTGCCGGCGGAGTTTCGTCCAGGTTGTCGGCCGTCGGGCTCGCGCCGCGGCCGCGTTCGTCGTAAAACGGCAGGATCAGCTCAGCACCGGAGGTCGCGAGCGCCATCAGGCTTTCGATGGTCGTTTCGTCGCCGACCATTTCCGCGCGCACGAGCAGGTCCGCGAGCAGGCCGCCCGCGTCGGCGCTGTCCCGCCGGCGATCCTGCTGATCCTCGGCTTCGCGCAGCTTGCCCAGAAAACCCAAAAGATCAGCCGGAAAAATATCCGGGGGAATGGACTGCAGATCCGCCGCGCGGGTGAAGGATCGGTCCTGAACCAGAAGCTTCGTTTTCTCCGGCACAATTCCGGTACTCGCGTCGGCCCCGGCTCCGGCTTCGCTCATCGCCGCGTTCGCGCCTTCCGGCGGATTCAAATCCACCCCCGCATTCGCGGACGGCTGGTCGGGGCGCTCGGTTCCGGCCGCCGGAAAATCCGGAAAATACAGCGCGAAGAGCCGGGGCGCCAGGATTTCGTCGATGAAGCCCGCCAGCTGCCGGGGGATATTCGCTTCGCCTTTGCTACCCAGCCTGAGAATCGATTCGTTAAAACGCGCGATATTGTCTTCGATGCGCGCCTGCTCCTTAAACAGCAGGCGGCTGATACGGGGCCTGAGCGCCCGGCCGCTCAGAAAAAAAATCACAAAGAGAATGCAGAGCACAAATGCCGTGAACAGCGATTGCTCCGGGCCCATCCAGACCAGCAGGCGGTCGATCACGTAAAAGAGCGGCAAAAGCGAAATCGCGTACAGCGACAGTAACACTCCGTTGCGCAAAAGATTCGCGCGATAGCTCACGCTGAGATTCTCGAGCATATTGTGCAGGAAAAAGGCGAAGACGACGAAGGCCACCGCCTGCAGCGCCATGAATTCGTTTTCGTAGCCGCCGTAGACCAACAGCAGCCCGCAAAAGATCACCAACAGCGCGCCCAGCACGACCAGCGCGAGAATGAAGTATCGCGAATGGACCCGCCGCGGATCGCGCTCGTGATAATGCAAAAAGCGCCGCTGTTCGTAGGCCGCGATAAACAGGCAGGCCGGCAAAAAAAGGCGATTGAGATAAAAGACCGGCCCCAGTTCGCCGTAGTACGTGCCGGGCACGGGATCGTAGAGACGATCGTAGACGTAGTGGAGGTCCAGCAGCGTCAGCAGCGCCAGGCCGACCACGATCAAAATGAGTGCGCCCATCAGCGTGAGCAGGCGGTCGCGGCGTCCCGCGCGCCAGTCCCAGCGCCCGACTCGTCGGGGAAAGATTCCGCCGAGATAGACCATGCACAGACCGGCCGGCAAAAGCAGAATCTCCGCCACCCGAAAGAAACGATCGGTGAATAGAAACTGCTGATAGAGCAGCAGCCGGCCGATTCCGTCGACCAAAAACGAAGTCGCCAATAGCAGGGTCGCCAGCAAAAAGAAGAGCCGTACCCGGTTCGCGCGCTCCGGCCAGAAAGCCCGCAGTCCCGGCCACAGCAGAACGAGTCCCGCGGCCAGCTCTAAATAGATTGTAACGAGTGAGGGAAACATGCTGTGCGAAAGTCTTCTGTCGTCCGGCCCGCCGGGATTAAATGATAAAACCGTTGTGCTTCAAATGATTTCGAATCCCGGAGGCAGCTCATGGGCGAAGGCCGCCGCGAGGTCCTCGGATTGCACGCCGTCCACGCGGCTGTAGGGCGGGCCTTTGCGCAGGCGGGCCTCGAAGTCCCGGATGAGGTTTTCCTGATGATCACCGCTTGCGCTGGATTCGAAAGCTGCGACGCACTCCACTGAGCCGTCCGCCAGATTGCGAACGGTTCCCCGCAGCCGCAGCCCGCGAGCCGAGTTTCGCACGAAGGCGCGAAAGCCGACGCCCTGGACGCGGCCGGTAATCTGGTATCTACGGATGATAGCGGGGGGCGACGACATCTGGCTGAAATTTCAATGAGCGAAACAGGCCCGCGGGCGGGCTGCAAAATGTAATGGACGGGATGCGCGCATGCTGTCCATTACAACAGTCGCGCCGGGTCCGCTTTTTTTGGAAATCCGCTCCTCCTATGGACTTTTTCAGCATTATCATCGATCGCGTAAACTCAACGAACGTTTTTAATATGGTCCAGGGGCGGCTGCCCTCCCGGGATACGCATCTGCAGACCCGGGTCGACGACGATCTCATCCAGGAATTCTTACAGGAAACCGAGCGCCTCAGCCGGATCGCCAACAGCTTCGAAGCCGGCGGCGCCGCCCCGGGCCCGGCCGCGCGATCGGGAGCCGCATCCGTCGACGTTTCGGGCGAACTTCGCCGCATGGGGGAAACCTTCTTTTTGCAGTTTTTCCCGGAACAAATCCAGGAGCGCCTGCGGGCCGCCCGCGAATCGTTTTTGTTTCTGCACGTCGACCATCGCCTGCGCGATATACCCTGGGAAATTCTGCATACCGGGCAGTGCTTTCTGGCGGACAAATTCTTTCTGGGTAAGAATATCGCGGGCTACTGGCGCGACTCGACCCGCAGCGAACGCGATCGCCTGAAGATGCTGATTATCGCCGACCCGACCGAGGATCTGGAGTGGGCCCGCACCGAAGGCGAGGGGCTCTTCGAATCGCTGAACGCCGAGGTCAGCCCCGACCGTCTGGACGTTCAATTTCTGTCCGGCCGGCGGATCACGAAGCTGAGTTTGTTGAACGCGATCAAAGACCGGGATATCATTCACTACGCCGGCCACATGTACTACAGTAAAGACCAGCAGGAGAGCGGCTGGTTGCTGGCGGACGGTAAGGTCCTGCGCGCCCGGGAAATCGAAAAAGCGGGAGTGGTTCCGGATCTGGTGTTCGCGAACAGCTGTCTGAGCTTCGCCGCGGGACAATCCGCCGACGGAGGCCTGGCTCCTGACGAAGCCGGCGCTCAGTTTTCCGGCGAAGCAGCGACTCCAGCGGAGGCGACGGGGACGGCCGGAGACGGGCCGGCGGATTTCCAGCAGCCCGGCGGCAATGTATTCAACGATCTGGCCGGGGCATTTTTGCGCGCGGGAATTCACACCTACGTCGGCACGAACTGGGAAATCAGCGATAATATTCGTACTTTTGAATTCGCCCTGCAGTTTTATCGCAGCATTTTCGAAGAGCGTTCGGTCGGCGAAGCGCTCTATGAAGCCCGCCGTTCGGCCCGGCGCATGTACGAATCCTCCGATCTCACCTGGGCGCGCTACTCACTGCACGGCAATCCCATGTCGCGGATCTATCGCCAGGGCGGCCGTCGCAGTTTCGACGCGTCGCGCAATGTTTTGCACGCCCGCAGCGTGCTCGAGAGTTATCCATACGACATCGCTTTCGAATACAGCCGCTTTCTGGAGTTGACCGAAGGGGGCGAGGAGCCCGCGCTCAGTCTGGAGAGCCTATGGAAAGTCTTCGAAAATATCATGCGGGTGATCGGCGCGCTGATTTTCGGTAATGCAAATTATCTGAATGTTAAGGTCGACGCCCCTGATCCGGAGCGCCCGCCGCAGCTGCGCGAATACGTGGACCTGGTGTATGCGGCGATGGGCCGCCTCAGATCGCTGAATATGGAAGTCTCGCCCGGTCGCCTGCTGGAATGCATGTATCTGCACCGCGATACGATCGATAAATTTCTGGACGCGCGCGAAGCCTGGGCCAGCGGCCGGCTGGGCGAAGACTATTTCGATTCGTACATCGTGACCTATCACTATTTCATCGACAACCTGCTCTTCGACCTGGCGCCCCTCGGTCGCTATCAAATCGTATACCTGGAAGGCGAAAGTGGCCGGGCCCGTCTCCTGAACGGCATCGAGCATCGGAATATTCAGGTGCTGCCCGCGGAATTCGAAGATACGCAACTGCGTTCTCTCATTCAGGAGAACGCGAACCGGGTATGCTTTTACAACAGCAGCCGCAAGATTTTGTTTTCGCTCGAAGACAGCATGGACTACGATTCCGAAACGGAGCGCGCAATTCTCGCGCCGCTCGCCCTCGAAACTCGCGAGGCCGGCGAACACTCGGATATCAGGCCGTGACCGCCTCTGCCTGTCAGCGTGAAGCGGGCGTTTCCTGCGGCGCCTGTTGCGGCGTATTCAATCTCGATTTTCGCGGGGCGGGTTCCGATCCGGAGGCCGGCGAAGCGCAGGCCAGAGCGCGGCTCCTGGCGGAGCGCACCCGCGATTTCGCCGCGGTGCGTTTTACGGACGCTGCGAGCTTCGTCGCCTATCGCGCGCGCCGGGAGGCCGCCGAAAAAGACATTCCGCGCCATAATAACGAAATCTACGTGTGTCCGTTTTTCGGTTTGCTGGACGAGTCCGACGGGAGTGCTGATCGAGGGCGCACGGGCTGCCTGGCGCATCCGGCCCGCACCGGGCTCGCTCACACCCAGAATTTTTCGTTTTACGGCGCTTCGATTTGCCAGGCCTACGACTGCCGCAACAAAGACCAGGACCCGCAGCAGCGCTACAGTCGGCTGCTCGCGCGCTGCTTCGGCCGAATGCGGGTTCCGGAGTCGGAAGCATCCGAAATCTATGCGCGCTTGATGGCGGACCTGCCGCTCTTCGCATTCCTGGAGCGCTTGCCGGGCCTGCTGCCGGCGCTGCTGGAGCAGGCGCTTGCCAGATCGCCCGAAGAGCTGCTGGCATTGTTCGAAAATGGTCGGCGTCCCGGGGAGGCCGGGCACTCGCCGCTCTCCGCTTTTTTTCGACTCGCACTTTTGCGGCTCGCGACCCCGGCGTCCCGACGCGTGACTTCGTTCGAGGTCGAATTGCAGCGGCATTCGGATGCGCTGGCGGAGCTGCGGGCGTTGCTGGTGGACACGGACGGCGCGAATGCAATGGGCGACGCGAACGATAGCAGCGTCGAGAGCGCGCGCGAGCTTCTTGAAAAGCTGTCCGGGGCGACCAGCGCCCCAGAAGCCGCCCGACGGAGTTCCGAGTAAGGTGTTGAATCAAAAAACAAATCGAAGATCCTCGAATCAAGAGGCCGGGTGGGTATGTTGATTTCCGTGCATCCGACGAATCCCGAGCCGCGGCTCGTGCAACAACTGGTCGACGGCCTTTCGCGCGGCGGCCTGTACATTCTGCCGACGGACACGGCCTACGCCTTCGTGGCTTCGCTCGACAGCCCGCGGGCCATTAACGAAATCTATCGCCTGAAAAACCTGCCGGAGAAACGGGCGCTGAGTTTATTGTGCCGGGACGTGGCCATGGCGAGTCACTACGCCGTCAATATTCCCAATCCGGTGTTTCGTTTCATGAAGGCGCACACCCCGGGACCCTATACGTTTATCCTGCGCGCCAACCGCCACGTCGATCGCCGCGGCCTGGGTCGTAAAAAAGAAGTGGGGGTGCGCATCGTGAGCCATCCGCTGCATATCGCGTTAATGGAACGACTTGACATCCCCCTGATCTCTTCAAGCCTGAGCACAGACGATGAATACGTGACCGATCCCGAGGAACTCGAAGAGCTTCACGGCAACGCGGTCGAAGCGGTGGTCGACGGCGGGGTGCGCCCCAAAGAGGTTTCGACCATTGTGGACTGCACCGAGGATCCGCCGCATCTGGTACGCCAGGGCGAAGGCGACGTTTCCGATCTGGAGCATCTCCTGGTGCTCGACGGACAGGATTGATTCGATCGCCGCTTCTCGCGACGGAGAGCGACCGGCGACAGGTGCGCGTAGATCGACGAAATAATTCTGGAGCAGGACGACCTATATGGCAGGGCATTCCAAATGGGCCAATATCAAACACCGCAAAGAGGGCGCGGATAAAAAACGCGGCAAGATCTTTACGAAGGTTTCGAAAGAACTGATGGTCGCCGCGCGGCTGGGCGGCGCGGATCCCGGTTCCAACAGCCGTCTGCGCATCGCCATTTCCAAAGCACGCGGCGCGAATATGCCCAAAGACAGCATCGAGCGGGCGATCAAAAAGGGCACCGGCGAGCTCGGCGCGGATACGTACGAAGAAGTCATGTACGAAGTTTACGCGCCGGGCGGGGTCGGCATTATCGTCGACGCTCTGACCGATAAAAAGAATCGCACCACGCCCGAGATCAAAAACATTATCAACAAAAACAACGCGACCCTGGCGGACGAAAACGCGGTTTCGCGTCTGTTCCAGCTGCGCGGTTATATCAATATCCCGGCTACGGCGATTTCCGAAGACGAGATCATGGAACTGGCGTTAGACGCCGGCGCCGAAGACATCAAGAGCGACGCCGACGCGCACGAAGTCTTTACGGCCTACGAAGATTACGCGGGAGTCGCCGAGACGCTCGCGGAAAAAGAAGTCGAGAACAACGAATCGGGCGTGCGCTTCCTGCCGATTGAAGGCACCGAGATCACCGTCTCGGACGCGGATCAGGCCCGCAAGATCATGAAGCTGATCGATCAGCTGGACGATCACGACGACGTGCAGAACGTCTATACGAACCTCGACGTGCCGGACGAAGTGCTCGCTCAGATGGAGTAAAGCGAATTCGGCCGGGATAGCGCAGATCGGTTTGAGCCGGGTTTGCGCGGACTCTTCTGGCCGCTGATGGCGCGGATCTTTTGGGCCACGGATTGCACGGATGACACGGATTTTTTTGAGACACGTAGAATGAGTTCGAGCTGCGCGGCCCTTTCTCAGTCGTAACCAGGCAAAGGCTGATCCCATCCATCCGTGCAATCAGTGCCATCCGTGCAATCAGTGTCATCGGTGGCCTCTTCTCATCACCGAAATCCGTGGCTCATGACGCGACATAATCCCCTTGACGGATGCGCGGGCCGGCGCGCAGTATCGGGGCGTGCGAGTACTGGCATTCGATCCCGGTTACGGGCGCACCGGGTGGGGCGTCGTTGAATCCGGTCGGGAAGCTTCCCGGCTGGTCGGGGTGGCCTACGGCGTTCTGGAAACGCTTCCGGGCGGAATCATGGCCGATCGCATGGCCGATCTCTATCAACAGGCGACCGACGTGATCGCAAAATTCGGGCCGGATCACGTCATCATGGAGAGCCTGTTTTTCACGAAGAACCCGACGACCGCCGCCGGCGTCTACCAGGCCCAGGGGGTCTTGCTGGCCGCCGTGGGCGCGAGCGGCCGCCCGATCCTCGAAATCGGTCCGGGAACGATCAAGCAGGTCATCGCCGGTTCCGGCCGTGCGAAAAAAGCGGAAGTCACCCGGATGGTCGAACGACTGCTTGGCTTTCGCGAACCCATTCGACCTGACGACGCGGCGGACGCCCTGGCGGGAGCGGTGGCGGGCATCTATCACGCCCGTTCAGAGAATTTGATCGCACGGGCGCTGCATGCCGGGAACGTTCCGGCGCGCGAAGGCCAGGCCGCCCCGAATCCAATGGCGGAAGCGCAGGCCGCCGCGAAGGCTGCGTCTCCATCGGAACTGCGCCGCTCCCGGGGCGCCGCACGATCGCAGCGTTCTGAAGTTTCAGAGAAGCCCGGAGGCTTGCCGGAATGATCGCGGGTCTGCGCGGCATCATTCAACGCTTCGGCGCGGCCCGGGTCTATCTGGACGTGCAGGGCGTCGAATACGAAGTGCACGTACCTCTGCGAGTGCAATCGGTGCTGCAACTGGCGGGAGTCGGCGGCGAAGCAAGTCTGCGGATTTACCATCACATTACCGAAAACGATCAGCGGCTATTCGGATTCCAGGAAGCGGCCCAGCGCGAATTCTTCATCGCTCTGCAGAGCGTGAAGGGGCTGGGTACGGGCCTCGCACTGAGCTTGATGAGCCATCTGGAACCGGCGCAGTTTCTGGACCTGTGCGCGCGTAAAGACGTGAAGGCCCTGTGCCATATTCCGCGAGTCGGCAAGGCGACCGCGGAAACGCTGATTTTCGAAGTCAATCGCCGCAAAGAGAAATGGTCGAAGCTGCTTTTGGCCGGGGAAGCGCAGGCCGGAGCGGGCGTTCCGGCGAAAAAGGGCGCCGTCGCCGCGCTGGTCGAGCTGGGCGAACAGGAAGATCTGGCGGTGCAGGCGCTGGTCCAGCTCGGATACAAAGAAAGCGAAGCCGCCGGGGCGATTGAAAAACTGCGCGAACAGGCCGCCGGTGATTCGAAAGAGCACGGCGATCCCGCGGACTGGAACGCCGCCGCCTGGATTGAGCGCGCTCTGCGGATTCTGTAATCGCCGACGCGCGTTTTGCTTTCCATCCTGCCGCCGGGTTCGATTGTGTCCGCCTACGTGAATCAAAACAACGAACTACGCCGTCGAGTCGGAGTCCTGGACGCGACCTTCATCATCCTGGGCAATATCATCGGGGTCGGTATCTTCATCACCCCCGTCGAAGTGGCCCGCATCACCCAGGAGCCGCTGATCTTTCTGGCGATGTGGCTGATCGGCGCGATTGTCGCTCTGGCCGGCGCGATGTCGTCCGCGGAGCTCGGCATTATGATGCCCCATGCCGGCGGCGATTACGTCTTTTTGCGCAAAACCTTCGGCCTGCCCTGGGGGTTTCTCTACGGCTACCTGAGCTTGATCTTCACGTACACCGGCTCCATTGCGGTAATGGCGTTCGCCGTCGTGCATTACAACGGTCCGACGATTCTCGGCGACAGTACCTGGCTGCAAACTGTAATCGTCGGTTTCGACGTCGAACCCTGGTCGCTCTTCGGTCTGGTCGACTTCGAGCTCTTCGAGTATCGCCTGCGTCACGAACACCTGGTCGCCTGCGCGCTGATTCTTTCGCTGACCATGCTCAATATTCGCGGCATTACCAACAGTCTCACGCTGCAAAAGATCGTGACCGTCGCGCCGGTGATCTTTCTGCTCCTGGCGGGCACTTATATTTTAATTCGCGGCCTCTTTTTCGATCCCGCCGCCTGGCACACGCTCGAAGCGAATCTGAGCTTTCACGGGGCGGGCGGTTTTCCCGGCCCCGGCGTTTTCGCCGCCGCGATGATCCCGGTGTTCTTCACCTACACCGGCTGGAACGTGACTCTGTATCTGGCCGAGGACATCAAAGATCCGCAGCGAGTGATTCCGCTGTCGATGATCGTGGGGCTGGGCCTCGTCGCTCTGGTTTATTTTTTATTCTGCACGGTGCTGCTCGCCACGATTCCGTTCGCGGAAATGCTGGGACCGAATCCCGGCGACGTTTCGGCGCGAGTCATGGGCGTGATCTTCGGCGGCGACGCGAAGATTTTGATGAGCTTCGTGATCGCGTTTTTGATTCTGGGCACGCTGAATACGACCATTCTCGCCGGCAGCCGGGTCTATCTGGCCATGGGCCGCGACGGAATTTTCTTTTCCCGGGCGAAACACCTGCATCCAAAATTCGGTACGCCTTCCTGGAGTCTCTGGGCTCAGGGCCTGTGGGCCTGTGGTCTGGTGATCATCTTTCTCGACTTCGATACGATCCTGAGTCTGACCACGCTGATGATGGTCTTTCTTTCGATGATGACCATCAGTTCGGTGTTCGTATTGCGTTTCCGCCACGGCAAAGACCACGAAATCGCGAAGATGGAAAGCAAAGGACCGCTGATTCGCGCGCTCGGCTATCCGTACTTTCCGGCCTTCTACGTACTGGCCACCGCGGCCATTCTGATCGGGACCGTTTTATACAAAGACAACGGCGCCGATCAGGCGCTGCTGGGAGTGCTGGTCGCGCTTCTGGGTTTCGTGGTGTATTTTCTCTGGCGTCGTTTCGATGCCCGCAAAAAATAACGTCGACAATCCCGGGGGCAGGGCGCATGCAGAGCACCGGTACCTGCGCCCTGTACTTTGATGACAGGACTCGATGCCATTAGCCATGCACGATTCAGTTTTAGAACGTCGATCTCATAGATTTCGCGGACGCTTTGTTCTGCCGCTGTACATGACTGCCACCTTGCTGCTGGCGTCGGCCTGCGGCGCCCGCGAAAGCGCCGAACCGGCCGTGCCCGTCCTGATCCCGCGCGGTCAGGTCGAGCGCAATCTGGCCGGCGTCGAGCTGACAGTCTATACTCCGTCCGAAAGCGCCGCGCCCGAAATTCGGGGTAGCGTGCTGGTATTGCCGGGCTGGAAGTACAATCGGAAGCGCTGGCTGAACGAAACGCCGATCAAAGCGGAAGCCGATCGATTGGGGCTGCGTTTGATCTGCCCGGAGATGGGGCGTTCGATTTACGCCTCTCGTTATTTTCCGGAGACCGGTCCGCGCTGGAACGCCGACAAGGCCGGGCTCGCCTGGGTGCTCGAAGATCTGCTGCCGTATCTGCAGAGCCAGGGCGTCTTTCGAGAAGGACAGCGTAATTTTCTATTGGGGCTTTCGACCGGCGCGCGCGGCGTGGCTTTGATCGCGCTCGCCCGTCCGGATTTAATTACCGCGGCCTCCGGACTGTCCGGGGATTACGACCAGACGCTCCAGACCGGCGACCGTCTGATGGCCGGCCACTACGGTCCGTACGCGCAGTTTCGCGAGCGCTGGGAAAGCATTGATAATCCCGGGCGGCGTGCGGAAGACTGGCGCACGCCGCTCTATCTTTCGCACGGAACGGCCGATCGCATCGTGCCTATCGTGCACTCGCAAAAATTCTATGAACGACTGAAGGCGGCGCATCCGGATCTGGAGCTGGTATTTAAATCACCCGCCGCCGGACACGACTTCGCCTTCTGGGCTGCCGAAAGCGAACCGTCCTTCGCCTTTTTCGAAAAATTTCTAAACAATATCTGAGATAGGATCCAGGGACTGTATCATGAACTCTGAGCGCAATTCTTTTGAAATTTACGCGCGTCCGGCCGGCGCCCGGGCTACGGTCGCGGCCCGGTGGACATTCGCCTGCTGTAGCTTCGTATTCGCGACGGCGCTGGCCTGCGGTCCCACCGCGACTCACAGCGGCGGCGACGCATCCGGGTCGCAGGCGGAAGATCCCGGCCTGCCGGCGGGCCTCGTACGTGAAGTCGAAACGAATCCGCGTTTCGCGGAGCTGGCCCGCTTTATCGCCGGCCAGGCGCTCGAGGCGGATGCGCAGTTGCACGCGCTGACGACGGGCGGCGCCTATCAATCCTATCAGAAGCGGGTCCGCGCCGCCTGGGATCGCTACGAAACGAATCATATCGCGGCGATGCGCGATTGGAATCCCACGCTGAAAAACAAAGGCTGCGGTCCGAATGTCTTCTATCCGTTTTCGGGTCCCGACATCACCCACGCGGTATCGCTCTTTCCCGACGCGCCGACGTACGTGCTCTTCGGCCTGGAACCGGTGGGCCCGATTCCTTCGCCGAATCTAAACAACAAAGCTGGAGAAGCGCGCAGGCTAAATGCCGTACTGGAAGCGGTCGGCGATGTGCTGGGTCGCAATTTCTTTAAGACCATCGATATGGCGGTTGAGGTCGGCCAGAACGACTACAGCGGCGTGGCCGGCCTCCTGCTGTTCTTTCTGGGCAATCTCGAATACGAAGTTCTGAACGGTTTCCCGGTCGTTATCGCGCCGGACGGCAGCATTCGCGAGCACGCCGCGGCCAGGGCTGAATTTCAGATCAAAGGTCCGCCCACGGGGGTGACCTATTTCTTTCGCCGGCCGGGTGGGCCGGTTCAGCAGGTCAGCTATTTCAGCATCAACCTGGCCGACAGCGTCTACGGCGATAACGTCAAGAAATTCCTGGACGGCCGTCGTTCGATCGTCACCAAACTCAAGGCGGCGTCGTATTTAATGTATCGCCCGAGCTTCGACGGCATGCGTTCGACTATTCTCGGCCGCAGCAATTGCATTCTCACGGATTCGTCGGGAGTGCCTTTCCATTATATGAATAACGCCCGCTGGAAGCTGGAACTCTTCGGAGTCTATCGCCGCCCGGTGCCGCTCTTTAAGTCGCGCTTCCAGCCGGATCTATTCGTAACCCTGAAAGAACAGGCGCCGGAACGGCTGCCCTTCAGCTACGGCTACAACTACGGCCCCGGTCTTTCGCATTTAATCCTGGCCGTGCGCGATCTGGAGCGCAATCCCTGGTTCGCGCCGACCTTCGACGACAGCACAAGCATCGGCGATAACACCGTCTGGCTCGCGGCGAAACGCACCATGCTCTACGAACGCAAATTCGCGAACGGGGAAGTGTCGCTGGACAAAACCGAACTGGCCGAAACCAAACACGAACGCCCGACGTTGCACCATTCTGGTAATTCAAAAAAGAAGCAGGCGCCGGACGCGAAAGACGCGGTCAGGCCGCAGCAGTAGGATAGGCTGCCGGCTTGCGTGGTTGAAGAGGCCACGGATGGCACGGATTTATCTTTCCTGGCTGCGGTTTAGTTGGAGATTTGCTTCGACTTCTGGTTGATCGCTATCGCATTGGGGCATGCGAATTCCGAATCATCGCAATCTATCCGTGCCATCCGTGGCTTTTCGTTTCCCGGTGCTCGTGGCGCTATGCGATTTTGAAGAGGCCACGGATTGCACGGATGCCACGGATTTATCTTTTTTGGTCGCGGTCTGGTTGGAGATTTGCTCCGACTTCTGGTTGATCGCTATCGCATTGGGGCCCAGGAATTTCGTCGAAGATTCGCAATCTATCCGTGTAATCCGTGGCTTTTCGCATCCCGGTGTTCGTGGCGCTATGCGTGTTTGAAGAGGCCACGGATGGCACGGATGCCACGGATTTATCTTCTTTGGTCGCGGTCTAGTTGGAGATTTTCTGCGGCTTCTCTTTAATCGCTATCGCATTGGGGCACATGAACTTCCCCCGAGGCTTCGCAATCTATCCGTGTAATCCGTGCCATCCGTGGCTATTCCGAAAGACCACGCCCGCCGGAACAATCGACAGCCGAAAATGTCCGTGCGCGAATTCAGATCCGATCGGGAAAATCAGTGGCGACGGCCGGAATCTCGACGCGCTGGATCAATTCATCCAGCAGGCGCAGATAGTCGGCGGCCATGCGCACCGAGCCGGCCCGGTAGGCGTTCACGCCGGGCGAGCGAAAATTCGGCGGATTGCCGAGATGAATCAGAGCCGAGCGCCGGGCCGGAAAGTACCGCAGCTCGGCGAAGATGCCCGTCCAGATTCCGGTATGATAAACTTCCGCGGGCTCTCCGTCCCAATACTGGACGCGTACGCCCAGGCCGTAGTACATCATATTCGGATGGGTTTCGACATAGTCCGGCACGGCCATCATTTCGTTGACCGAACGCTGGCGCAGAAGCCGAATCGGGTTCGAACGATTGTAGAGCGCCGCGGAAAAACGCGCAAGATCCGCCACCGTGCTCGCGACGCCGGAAGCGCCCGCCGAAGTCGCCGAAACCCGTGATTCGTTCATGCCGGCGCGTTCGAGAATATTCTCGGTAACATAGTCGGGATAACTCTTACCGCTCACGGTTTCGATCAAGAGCGCGAGCACATAGTAATTGTGATTCGAATACGCGAAGCTTTCGCCAGTCGGGCGATACTGCGGCGGAATATAATACGAGAATTTGCGTGTCGGACTCGCGACCGTTTGCCCCGCGCGCGAAGAACCGTATGGAATGCCCGAGTTCTGCTGCAGGAGATGGCGAATCGTAACCGGGACTCCGCCGGCTGGATTCTTCGCCAGCTCGAGTTCCGGCAGATAATCTAGGATCGGATCGTCCAGCTTGCGAATGCGGCCCTGTTCGATCAACTTGAGGATCGCCACCGCCGTAAAGGTTTTCGTGACCGATGCGATCGGACGGCGGCTTCGATCGGTGAAACCCTGCTCGCGCGAAAAGATCGGAGTGCCGGCGCGATAGATCCCGAACGCCAGATTGGGCAGGCTACGGGAACCCGCGGTTTGATTCAGATAACCGGCCAGGCTCTGTTCGGCTTTATGAAAGCGCCGCAGATCGCCGGGGCGCGGTACCGGAGCGCTGGCCCGCCCGGGTTGACCCTGGACGTTCTGTTCGGAGCCGGCGGTTTGCTTTCCTGCCGGCCGGGACACGCTGGAGTAGGCTTCATGTAACCACTGTCCCAGGTTCTTTGCGCCGGCCGCAGCCTGGTTCCGATTTTTTACGTATTCGGCGCTCAAATAGTCCCAGGGCAGAATGACGGCCGCGCGACCGGCTACGGGCGCCCCGGGGGCGATGTGTTCACCAAGCAGGTAGACCGGCGGCCAGCAGAGCAGGACCGCAATAAAAGCGCCCAACAGGACGCGGCCGAGGCGCTTGAGCTTTACGCGAACCGGAGCAGTCGCCGGAAGAGAGGCGCGTTGAAACTGATAGATTTTCATGGAAAGACTTCGCTGGGTAAGACAAAAAAGTGATTCAGATCGAGACTGATCGGAGCCAGGCCTGCCGGCGGGCTCGCTGTGTATATCGTCGACCGTCCTGGAGCAGCCATGGAGCGATTTTCGCTCAGAACGCAGGGCTGGCGGCCGGAAATCGGTCGGTACGCCTCTGGCTCTCGTTTGGGCGCGAATGCAGGCTCCGGCGGTCTGAAAGCGGGAGCCCATACCAGGGAATTTGAGCCGATCAGGCTGTCAAAGCATTGTCAGGATTCCATGAGGCACAAATACTGATGATGGCTTTGCTTTTCGGTTCCGGGTCTGGAAAAGTCCTTGTGTGCCGCCCTGCCAGAGACTTTCTTTTCTATATTAAGAGGGGGGTCCGTTCGATGGAACGGACCTTCGAGAGCGGCGCGGGAGCCTGCGGGCATCCGCGCCCAAATACGATCAACACGATCGAAACGATAGATCAGGGAGTAGGATTATGCTCAGGGAAATCAACGCCGCCGCGCAGAATAACACCGCCAGCAATCAGATGAGCCAGAGCGCCCTGACGGTCCGCAACATGCCGGCGCCCACGCAGCTATTGACGGAATCCAATATCGCGCGTCAGGCGGATACGGATCTGCGTACCACCGGTGCGGAGTCGGCCCCCGGTCCGCTCGATAATTTTCAGATCAATCTACTGGCCTGAAGATTTCTTTTCCCATTTACGGCCGGACCCGACCCGGAGCGGAAAATGATCTGGACAGTGCGAGGCCCGGGTTTCATACCAGAGCGGCTCGTTTTCTCGTTCTGATGCAGATGTCCTACGCTTCCCGGATACGGTTTCGGCTCTGGCCCCGTGCTTTTCGCGCCCGATCTTTCTCTTTTTTTCGTTTCCGCCGATGGACAGGCGTTCTGCTGGTCCTCGCCGCATTTTCTCTGACGGCCTGTAGCGCCGACGAAGCGCCGGTCGCCCGGGACGGCGTGCTGGAACTCGGCGATTACGATTTCCACGAAGACGCCCTGCTGGATTTGAACGGGGAATGGGAATTCTACTGGAATCGTCTCTACACCCGGGAGGATTTCGCCGATCCCGCTCTGGCCGAACAACTGGCGCGCGAACGCGTGTTGATTCAGGTGCCTTCGGTCTGGAACCAGGCGAAGACGCGCGCACTGCTGCGCCAGGCGCCGGGCGCAGCGGCTGAAAACCGGAGCCCCGACTCGAGCGGCTACGCGACGCTGCGCTTGCGCATTCAAAGCGACGGCCGGCTTGAATTTCCGGACGATCTGCGTCTGGCCACCCGCCAGTGGGGGCTCGCCTATCGCCTCTATTGCGGCGGCGATTTGATTCTGGCGAACGGCGAAGTGGGCCGCGATGCGGATAGCAGCCGTCCCGGGCGTCTACCGGTTCGCGCGGCGCTGACGCCGGCCTGCTACGAAAGCGGCGAGTTCATCTGGCACATGTCGAATTTTCATACCGCTCTGAGCGGCCCGCGTTTGCCGCTGGAGATGGGCACCGCTTTGCGCCTGAACGCGCGTCTCTTTCAAAAGGATCTGCTGGCCTTCGTTCTGGCCGGCGTGACCCTGGTGATCGCGGTGTATCATCTGGTGCTGTGGAATTTTCAGCGTAACGCGCGCAACCACTGGCGCTTCGGCGCGCTGGCGATCATCATTCTGCTCTGGACCGGTACGAACAACGACCTCGTGCAACGTTTTCTGGGCGAAGACGCGCATTACGTCGAGGTGCTGAAGTTTCAGCTGATCGCGCTGTATCTAATGCCCGCGGCGTACTACGCCTATTTGCAGGCCTGCTACGAACGCGAATTTCCCGCGAAGCTGCTGCCGCCGCTCGTGATCGTGAGTCTGCTGTTCGTTTTTCATAATCTGTTGCGGCCGACCATGGAAGTCACCCGCGTGTTGCCGGTCTATCTCGGGCTCATCGGCGCGATTGTTTTTTACAGCGTATTCGCCACCGGCGTCGCGGCGGTCCGGGGCCGGCCGGGGGCGCTTTTGACCGTCGGCAGCTGTCTGGGGGTCGCCCTGGGCGTGGCCAACGACGCTTTAGTGTATCTGAGCGTGTACCGGAATATCGACCTCGTGCAGTACGGCTTCTTCTTTTTCGTAATCAGCCAGTCCGCGGTGCAGACGGGAATCTTCACGGCGGCCTATCAGAGCGCCGACCAGACTTCGCGCACACTGCAAATCGAAGTCGGCAAGAAGATGCAGGAGCTGCGCGAAGCGAACGATAAATTGCGCGAGCTGGACGCGAGTCGCACGGCCTTCTTTCAGAATATTTCGCACGAGTTTCGCACGCCGCTAACCCTGATAAAAAGTCCGTTAGAGGCCGCCGAACGCCGCGACGAAGATATCAGTCGCGACACCCAGCGGGTGATCCTTTCGAACGCGCGTCGCCTCCAGCGCCTGGTCGACCAACTGCTCGATCTGCAGAAGATCGCCGCGGGCCGCCTCCAGATCAAACCCCGGCCGATCGAATTATCCGAATTCGTGCGGCTGGTCACCTCCGCATTCGAACCGTACGCCCGCATACGCGGCATCCAGCTGAGCACCGAAGTCGAGCAGGATCTGCCGCTGGTCTCGGTGGATCCCGAAATGCTCGACAAGTGCCTGTACAATTATCTTTCCAATTCGCTGAAATTCACCGACAAAGACGGCCGCGTGACGCTGCGGGTGCTGCGCGATCACGGCGGAGCCCGCGTCGAAGTCCGGGATACGGGGATCGGGCTGCCGGCCGAACAGATCCCGCATTTGTTCACGCGCTTCGGCTATTCCAGGCCGTCGCCGGTCAAAGACCAGGCGGGTTCGGGCCTGGGGCTCAGTCTGGTCAAAGAATTGATCGAATTGCACGACGGCCGGGTCGGCGTCGAATCTGAAGAGGGCCGCGGCGCCACCTTCTGGTTCTGGCTCCCGCCCGCGCCGGCCGGCAGCGTTCCCGACCATATTTCGCGCGAAGCTCATCGCGCGGATTTCGCGCTGACCAACGCGGATTTCGAGCCGGCGGTGCCCGCTGTGAGTTCCGAGCCCGCCAGGCCCGGAGCCCGGGGGCGCGGCCGCGCGATTTTGATCGTCGAAGACAACGACGATTTACGCGACTATATGCGCGCGATTTTCGATCGCCAGGGTTACCGGGTGGGCGAGGCGGCCGACGGCCAGGCCGGTCTGGAAGCGCTGCCCGGTTTTCGCCCGGACTTAATCATTACTGACCTCATGTTACCGCGTGTATCCGGCATTGATATGATCGGCCGCGTCCGCAAACATCCCGACTATCGCACCGTGCCGATTCTGCTTTTGACGGCGCGCGCGGACGATCAGACCAAGCAGGAAGCACACGAAGCCGGCGCCGACGCCTATCTGGCCAAACCCTTCGATGAAAGCGAATTGCTGGCCATCATTCGTAATTTGCTTTCGCTGAAGGCCCGCGAGAAAGAGCTGGAACTCGATCTCGCCCAGGCCCGCCGCATCCAGGAGAATTTGCTGCCGCAGTCTTTGCCGGTGGTGCAGGGGCTCCGGCTCGCTTCATTTTACCGGCCCATGGACAAAGTGGGCGGCGACCTCTACGATTTCATCAAGATGGTCGACGGGAGCCTGGGAATCTTCGTCGGCGACGTCTCCGGTCACGGCATTCCCGCGGCGTTGCTCGCCTCGGCGGTGAAGATGACCCTCGAAGCCTTCGGCACCCGGACTTATTCGCCGGCGGAACTTTTGAAATTCATGAACGAATCGCTCTACGGTCGCACGGCGGACAATTTTCTATCGTGCAGTTGCGGTCTGATTCTGCCGGATCATCGCCAGGTGATCTACGCTCAGGGCGGTCATCCTCCCGCGATTTTAATCCGGGACGGAGAAGTGCACTGGCACGAGGCCCAGGGTACCTGGCTCGGCATTACACCGGAAGTGTCTTTCGAAGAGCATGTCATCGATATTCAAAAAGGCGACCGCCTGATTCTGTACACCGACGGCATTGTCGAGGCGATGAATCCCGGCGAAGAGATGTTCGGCGAAGAACGCCTGGCGCAGAGTTGCCTGCGTTATAACCGCGATCCGCTGAAAGAACAACTGGAGAATATCGTCGAAGAAGTTTTCGAATTTCAGGGCACGGGCGCCGTCGCCGACGACATCACTCTGATTGGTCTCGAAGTGGTTTCCTGATCGTGGTATTCCTGATAGTGGCTTGAGGTCCTGATCCGTGACATTTTTCGCAACGCTGGTTTTGTTATTGGGAGGCGGCTACGGCTATATCGCCTACCGCCTGATCGCGCCGCTGGACTGGGGCGCCGCCGGCGTGGCGCTCGGAATCTTGAGCGTCGCATTCATGATCGCGCTCTCGTTTGCCGCCATGGTGTTGCCGTTTCGTTTTCCGGCGCGCCGCTGGCCCCGCTACGTCGCCTGGGCGGCTTATTTGCTCTTCGGTTTTCTGTGTCTGGTCGGCAGCCTGTTGATCCTGCGCGATTTAGGCTGGGGACTCGCCGGACTCTTCGGCGACGCGCTGCCCCCGGAAGCCGGCGATCGTCGTTGGTTGCTCGCGGTCTTAAACGCTATCGTGCTTTCCGCGGCGGGATTGCTGAGTCTGTACGGATTGCGCCAGGCGCGGCGGACCGCGAAAATCGTTCGAGTCGACGTGCCCGTTACGGGTTTGCATCCGGATCTCGACGGTTTTAGGATCGCGCAGATTTCGGACGTGCACGTGGGTTCGACGATTCGCGGCTCGTACGTGCGGCCGATCGTCGAGCGGGTGAACGCACTGGACCCGGATCTGATCGCGATTACCGGCGACCTGGTGGACGGTTCGGTGGCTCAATTGCGAAACGAAGTGGCGCCGCTCTCGGACCTCCGCGCGAAGCACGGGGTGTATTTCGTACCCGGCAATCACGACTATTATTCCGGGGCGCTCGCCTGGATCCGACACGTGCAGGAGAGCCTGGGAATCACGGCGCTGGTGAACGAACATCGCGTGATCGAGCGGGGCGCGGCCCGCCTGATTGCGGGCGGAGTGACCGATCCGGTCGCGCATAATTTTGTGCCCGAACACAAAAGCGATCCCGCCCGGGCGCTCGCGGGGGCGCCGGCTGCGGATTTTCGTCTTTTGCTCGCGCACCAGCCGGCTTCGGTCTTCGGCGCGGCTCGGGCGGGTTTTGATCTGCAGATCTCGGGCCATACTCACGGCGGTCAGTTTTTTCCCGCGACGATTTTCGTGCATTTCGTCCAGCCCTACGTGGCCGGGCTGAAGCGACACGAGAAGATGTGGATCTACGTCAATCGCGGAACGGGCTACTGGGGCCCGCCGCTGCGCCTGAACGCGCCTTCGGAGATTACGCTGTTGACGCTGCGAACAGCGTGAGGCGCCGCCCGGCTCGCGGCGGAGCGTCGGCGATAGGCTGGACGATACGGGCGCGCCCGAAACGATCGTACTGTATATATGGAAATAGAATTCTACGGCGCCGCCCGTACCGTCACGGGATCCATGCATCTCGTGCGGGCGGGTGGGCTCAATATCCTGCTCGACTGCGGCCTCTTTCAGGGGCGTCGCGCGGCGGCGCTCGAGCGCAATCGCAATCTGCCGGATTTCGCGCGCGACGCGGACTGTATGATTCTCAGTCACGCGCACATCGATCACAGCGGCAATATTCCGAATCTCGTGAAGCGCGGATTCGAAGGCAATATCTACTGTACGCCCGCCACGCGCGATCTCGCCGCCGTGATGCTGCAGGACAGCGCCTTTATCCAGGAACAGGACGCGAAGTTTCTAAACAAACGTCGTCGTCGCGCCGCCGCTTCCGCGAAAAAGAACGGCGATGCGAATTCAAAAAACGGGAGTGCGAACGACCGGGACGAAACGGTAGAACCGCTCTATACCGTCAAAGACGCATTAAAGAGTCTGGACCAGATCATCTCCGTACCTTACGGCCGCAGCTTTCGCCTGAACAAACAGGTATCGTTCACGCTGTACGACGCCGGCCATATTCTCGGTTCCGCGCTGGTCTGCATTACCGAGAGCTCCGGCGCCGGCCAGCGGCGGCTGCTCTTCACCGGCGATCTCGGCCGGGTCGATATGCCGATCCTGCGCGATCCGGAGTTGGTCGACGGCGTCGATACGCTCGTAATGGAGTCGACCTACGGCGACCGATTACACGAAGCGCGTCCGGAAATGGACGAGTTACTGGCCGAAGAAATTCAGCGGGCGGTCGACGTGGGCGGTAAGATTTTCATTCCGTCGTTCGCGCTCGAACGTTCGCAGGAGCTTTTGCTTGCGTTGCATCGCCTGGAAGAGAACGGACGCATTCCCGTATTGCCGGTGTATCTGGATTCGCCGCTCGCAATCGCTGTAACGGACGTCTTCCGTTTGCATCCCGAGTGCTTCGACCAGGAACTGACGGCCCTGGCCGAAGACCGGCGGCGAACGCTGTTCTCGACGAGAGATTTTATTCGAGTGCGCAGCCGGGAAGACAGCATGGCGGTGATGGCCCGCGACGAATCCGCGGTGATTATCGCCGGCAGCGGCATGTGCGAAAACGGTCGCATCGTACACCATCTCGCGAACGGTCTCGGCAAAGTCGAAAATACAGTGCTGCTGGTCGGCTTTCAGGCGGAGAATACCCTGGGGCGTCGGCTGCGCGACGGCGAGCGCAGCGTGAAAATCTTCGGAGAGGAACGTCAGGTCAATGCACGGGTGCGCAGCCTCGAAGGATTCAGCGCTCACGCCGACGCCCGCGGGCTATGCGAATACGCCCGGGAGCTGTCTCAACGTCACCATCTCAAAGAGATCTTTTTAGTGCACGGCGAGGAGAGCGCCGCGCGTAATCTGGCCGGGGCGATTAAAGACGCCGGGGTGAACGCCCGGATTACGATTCCAGATCAAGGACATCTGGCGATTCTTGCGGACAGATAGTCGGACGCGGGACGATTTATTCATTTACGCCCGCAACCCACCATGCAGGCTGCGGTTCGTGATTGAGCCTCCGTCGATTGCCGCCGTGCGCCTGCGTCTGTGCATCCGACTGCGCCCGGAAATACCGTCCGGGCTGCCGGCTGATCTGGCGGCCATCTGCGCCGATCTCGAGCGCGATGATCGAGCGCCGGCCGGGCTGAGCCCGGAAACCGAAGCGCGCATTCTCGGTGCATACGCGGCCGCCGAACCGCAGGCGAAAGCCGGTCCGGGGCTGGCGCGTGTCATCGGACGCACGGCGGTGGAAGAACTGGAGTTTTCCGATTTTCCGGAAGCGGGCTCTGGAATCGTCGAACGCGAAGGTCGCGGTCTGCTCTCCGAGATTCCTTTGATTCTGCGCGAACTTTCGCCGGCCGCGGCGCTGCACGTCGAATTCGCGGGCGCCGATCGGGCCATCGTTCGTCTGTCGCCCATCGACGCGCGTTTTTCGCCGCCGCTCGAATTCGAAACGCAATACCTGCGCGGCATGCTCGAAGCCTTCGTCGAGCGCTGCGGCTGGAGCCAGGCGGTCGAGCTGCGTGCGGCTCCGGCGGCGCCCATCGACCCGCCGGGCGGCGGCCTGCCGGCGGTGCTGCTCGAATGGTCGAGCGATCCCGTGCGCGGACGCCCGGGAGCTTCCGCCGGCGACCGGGCGGCGAGCGTCGGTGAAGACGCGGTGGTGCGCAAATCGGCCGAGCTCTTAAAAGAACGTAAAGAACTGTTAACGGCGGTGGAATACCTGCACCTCGCGAATACGGAACTGGAGCGTCAGATCCGGATGAATAAACGCGAGCTGGACATGGCGCGTAATATTCAAAAGGGCTTCGTGCCCCGGCGCATCCCCGACTGGAAGGGCCTCCAGTTCTGGGTGAAATTTTATCCGATGGCCGAAGTCTCCGGCGACTTCTACGATTATTTCACTCTGGGTTCGAACAAACTCGGCATCATGGTCTGCGACGTTTCCGGTCACGGTGTGCCGGCGGCTTTGATCTCGGCGATCGCCAAGCTTTCGTTTAAGTCGCACAATCTCGATTCCCCCGCGCAGGTCTTTAACCAGGTCAACCTGGATCTTTTGGACTACGTCAAAAAAGAAGGTTATCTGACGTGTTTCTATATGATCATCAATTCGCAGAATGAGATCGTATACAGCGTCGGAGCCGCGCCGCCGCCGATGCTCTTGCGCGCGGAGAGCGGCGAAGTCGAAAAACTCGCGGGCAAAGGCACGCTCCTGGGCATGTTCCCGGACGCGGGCAAGCTGTACGAAGACAGGCAGACTCGTTTGCAGCCAGGCGATAAGCTCTTCGTATTCACGGACGGCCTGACCGAGGCCCGCAGCCGCCACGACGATTTTATGAGCGAAGCCGAGCTCGTGCGGGTCATCAAAGAAACCCGTGAAATGGACGTGCAGCGCGCCTGCGAACACGTCATGGCTTTCTACGATCAATTCACCCTCGGCCGCGACGCCGACGATGACCTGACCGTGATTACGATGATGCTTTCCGAGCGCGAAGACGAATTTAACGCGATGGTCCGCGACGCGCGTAAAAAACACAACGACGGGCAGGTGACCGAAGCGTGCGAGTTGCTGCGCGAAGCGACGAAGATTTTTCCCCGGCATACCCCGTCGCTGTTTTTACTCGGTAAATACCTGTTTCAGGCCCGTCGTTTCGGCGAAGCGAGCGACTATCTGAACCAGTACAACGCGCTCAAACCCTATAACGCCGATTCCTATACGATTCTCGCGGAGTGCGCGCTTTTGACGAATAACGTACCGCTGGCCGTCGATCACGTGAAGCGATCGCTCAGTCTGCGCTCTGAAAATCCCGGGGCGCTCTATCTGGCGGCCCGCATCTACGACAGCGTCGGCCGTCGGGAAGAAGCGATCGAAGCCTTTCGGGAGCTGGAACACCTGCGTCCCCGCGATCATCGCACCGCCGAAATCCGCGACCTGCTGGATATCTGAGCGCGATCAGCCGGGCGGGCGCATCCTCCGGTCCAGGAGTCGACGCTTTGCTTCTAAAAATAAGGCCGGAGCCCGCGCCAGAGGTTTCGCAGAGCTTCGACGGTATTGCGCCGGGCCAGCTTGCGGGCGCGTTCTTCCCCCAGTTTATCGCGATTGCGTTTCAGATAGACTTCGCTGCGCCGAATCAGCGGTCGCAGATAGGGATAGGTCTGGAAAAATTTTTCGATCGGTCCATCCGCATCTTCGCCGTCAGGATTCCCTTCGAGGCCCTCGATCCCTTCGCTGCCCTCAAGCCCTTCAAGATCTTCCAGCAGTCGTCGCAGCGCCGTCTGGAGCTCCCGGTTGCGCGGATGATCGTACTGCCGCGGCGGCTGCACGTCCGAGAAAATCGCGCCGGGATCCGCAATCTCCGGCAGGGCGCGTACGAAGCCCAGCGGATTCGCGGGGTGTTCGGCTCCGTTCAGGTGTTGACCGGCCGCGCTCAGATTCACGACCCGGGTTTCGACGGCGGGAATGGATTGATCGAACCACAGGCGATAGAGATTCAATACATAGTCCCCGAGTACTGTCGCGGCCGCCTGGGTCGCCGGGGGATCGCGCCGGATGGCGGGCACGGGCCGGGTTTTGCGTTTGCGAACGACCGACTCGACGATGTGTTCCAGGCTCCTGGTCCGCGAAAGCGCCGGCAGCCAGCGCTCCTGGTGATGAGTGCCGACCGTATGGATGCGCCGGCCGGTATATGCCAGATCCTGGCCGACGATGCAGATTGGATCGCAGCCCAGCCCGCGTAACAGATCGAAACCCGAGGTCGCGACCGAACCGCCGGACTGAACGGCGCCGACCGTACCGTGAATCAACTCGGCGTGTTCGGTCCCCGGTGTGACTTCGCGATGCAGCGTACCGTCTGCGGCGTAGCTGATCTGCGCGGTGGTCGAAAACACCAGCCCCCGATAGCGACCCGCGATCTGTCGCAGCACGCCCGGGTTGCTTACCAGATCGGCGAAGAGCACCGTGGCGTCGGGCTCGGTCCCCTGAAAGGCGAAGAGGGTGTGCCGCTGGGCGTCGAGGGTGATGACGGCGTGCGGGACGATGCCCGCTTTGAGCAGGGGCTTGAGCGCGGTATCGCACGCGAGAATGAAGGCGCGCGATTTCGCCAGGGCGATCAGCTCGAGACTATCGCGCAGCGAAGGTCCCGCCGACACGAGCAATCCCGGCACGCCTTTCAGTGCGTTCGCGAATGCCGAAACAGTCGCGGTATCGCTCGATTGCTCCCCGGGACGCGCGAAAGCACCGCTCGCTATGCCCGGCATTTCCGCATTGGCTGCCGGTTGAGAAGGCGCTATCGCCGCGCTCAGGCCGGCCGGTCCCGGCGGCAGATAACGCGAATTGATGAGGATATTTTTTAACCACAGTTGCTCGAATTCGAAGCGGGTTAAGAGATCGGACATCTTGCTTTTGATGATATCGCGGATTTCCGCTTCGACCGCTTCGTAAAACTCCTGCGCCAGTCGCAGGGACGCGGGATGGCGCAGCACGCGCAGACCGCTCAGTCGCTCCGCGGGCAGCCCTTCGATGTACGAACGCAGCGAAGCCAGTAACTCATCGCCCGCGAAGAGATGGCAGCCTGGCCGCGCGAGATAACGCAGCGTATCCGGATCTTCGGCGCACAGCCGACGGCCCAATTCCAGATGCGCGTCGACCGCCAGGCAGATTTGTTTTTCGCCGAGCATTGGAGTCAGCTGCGAGAGAATCACCGGATTGCCCAGACCCAGCACCAGCACGATGTCCGTTCCGCGGATCGGGCGGCCGCCCAGGGCGGCGATGGTGCGGGCGGCGTCCTTGCCGGGATCGTAGCGGGAAGCCAGGGCTGTGGGTCGGGTCGGGCGATTCTCGTCGTCGTTCGTAACGTACACGACCGGTTCACCGTTTTTGGCCGCGTCGATCTGAAAACGAGGGCCGGACGCCGTGGAACCTTCGGTTTTGTCGGCGCCTGCGAAATAAATCGCAAGATAAGGCTTGCTCTTTATTAGAAGACTCTCGACGGATTCAGACATTGGCGGCAGACTGCAGGCTGTGTGCGTAAGGTGTGGTTTATTTCCCCGCTCTGAAAAGGAAAAAGGGCTGACCGGCTATCGCAATTCCGGGATTGTGCAGGGAAGTTAATACGACATAATCTGCCTTCCGAACGGGCGCAAGCACGAATCGCCACGGCGATGTAATGCGGCGATCTCCGGCGGTCCTGATGCGCGGCAATCGCTGCCCACAAATCAGGACCGCAAGTACCGAAGGCGGCACGGCGCGTTCTGAATCGAATTCCATCGAATCGAACGCGCGATTTTGAGGCGAGCTTGAAGGTCAAAAAAATACGCATGGTCGGCTTTAAGTCCTTCGCCGACGAAACGATCATCGATCTGGAGTCGGGGATTACGTGCATCGTCGGGCCGAACGGCTGCGGCAAATCGAATATTCTCGACGCCGTGCGCTGGGTGCTGGGTGAAAAATCCGCGAAAGGCCTGCGCGGCAAGAATATGGAAGACGTGATCTTCCTGGGATCGGAGCATCGCAAACAGGCCGGCATGGCCGAAGTCGAAATCTACTTCGAAAACAAAGATCGCTCGCTGAAGATCGATCAGAACGAAGTCGTGATCGGTCGTCGCATCTATCTGCAGAGCGGCAGCGAATACTATCTCAACGGCAAGCGCACCACCCGTCGGGACATCGAGAAGGCCTTCATGGACACCGGCATCGGCAAGTCCGCCTATTCGATCATGGAGCAGGGCCGCATCAGCGAAATCCTGAAGGCGACGCCGGAAAGCCGGCGCGGTCTCCTGGACGAAGCGGCCGGCGTTTCGCGATTTAAGTCCGAACGCAAAGAGACCCTCGATCGCCTGCACGATACCGAACAGAACCTGTTGCGCCTCGGCGATATTCTCAAATCCAAAAAGGACGAGATGGACAACCTGGAGCGCCAGGCCCGCAAAACCCGTCGCTATATTAAATTAAAAGAACACCTGGACGCGCACGACCGCAATCTGCGCTTTTTGAACTATCGCGGTCTCGAAGAGAAGAGTCGCAAAGCCGAAGAGAAGCTCGCGGCGCTGATCAAAAAGCGCGACGAAAGCCTGGAATCCTCGCGGCAATGCGAAGCGCGGGTTCAGGAGATTGAAAGCGAAAACCAGCAGTTCATCGAAGAAATGCAGCGGCTGGACCGCGCCTTTCACCAGGACCTCTCGAATCTCGAGGCCATGAAGAGCGGGCTGGAACGGATCGACGCCGAACGCGGCGAACGCAGCGCGCGCATGTCCGCCTTAGAAGGCCGCATCGAAGAAGAACAAAAGAAACACGCGGAGCTTGAAAAAAAGCACCAGCAATCGCGGCAGCTCGAACTGGATCTGCAGGCGGATATCGAAAGCCTGCTCAAGAGCAACGCGACCATCGACGCGAAGCTCAAAGAATTGCGGGGCGCGATCGATTCTACGATCGAGCAGGAAGAAGCCAGCCAGAAAGAAATTCACAGCGGCGAGGACCGCCAGGCGGAGCTTTTAGAAGACCTGAAAGCCGTAACCCAGGATCTGATTTTAGAGCTGGAGCGCAAAAAGAAAGAGCTCGAGAGTCGTGAAGACTATCGCAATAATCTCAAAAGCGAAATCGTCGCGCGCCTGGGCGGCGGCGTGGAAATACTGCGCGAAGTCGAAGGCCGGCTGCGCTCCGGCGACCTGGCCGCGAAGGCTGCGGCGGATCGACTGGGCGAAGTGCAACTGGACGCGGTCGTTGAAGATTTTCGGCGTTACGAAAGCATCGAGCAGGAGTTTCGCTCGCTCTTATTCGACAAAAGCGGACTGCTGGCGAAGAAAGAGCAGCTCGACCAGGAAATGGACGAGATCGCCCGGCGGCGGGATTTTTTACAAAAAGACATCGTGCGTCTGCAGGGAGTGCGCAAAAGCCATCTGGCCGAGCTGGATAAAGAAAAGAATCGCAAAGTCGAACTCGAACTGCAGATGCGGGACGCCGAAGTCCGCCGGGAATCTTCCCTCGAGGCTCGCGAAGGCATCGCCGCGCAGCTCAAAGAGGCCACCGAGCGCCTGGGTTATCTCAAAGAAGAGCAGGCCGGGCTGAAAAATGATCTGGAAAAATTCCGCCAGGAAGAAGCCGGCCTCAAAGCGGACATCGAAGCGGCCCAAAAACGCACGAAAGAGCAGTCCGCCGGCATCGATAAAATCAAAAAGCAAATCGAAAAATCCCGAAACGAAGTCGGAACGTTGCGCGAGAAAGCGCGGCGCGAAATGGAAAAATTCGAATCCGCTCTGCCGGAAATCTCGAAACAGGAACGCAACGCGGAGCAGTTTCGGGTTTCGATCAGTACCCTCGAAGAAGAACTCTATAATGATTTCCAGATCAGTCTGGGCGAACTCAAGGCCGGCTCCGAAAAACTGAACCTGAATCCGGATCGCGAAGCGGAGGAGTATCGCCGCATCAACCAGGAAATCCGCGAACTGGGCGCCTTTAACGCGCTGGCCATCGAGGAACTGGAACGCGCCACCGAGGCCCACGACGAACTCGAAAAGCAGCGCGTGGACATTGAAGACGCCAAAAAGAATATTCTATCGATTCTCAAAGAAATCGATACGCAGTCCCAGACTCTGTTTCGCGACACCTTCGAACGCATCCAGGTGAATTTCACCGAAATCTTTCAGACGCTCTTCGGCGGCGGCCGGGCGAGCCTCAGCCTGACCGAACCTGAAGACCCGATGAATTCCGGGGTGGACATTATGGTTCAGCCTCCCGGTAAGAAGAATTCCAGCATCGCGCTATTATCCGGCGGCGAGCAGAGCATGACGGCGATCGCGCTGATGTTCGCGATCTACCTGGTGCGCCCGTCGCCGTTCTGTTTTCTCGACGAGATCGACGCGCCGCTCGACGACAACAACGTGGGCCGTTTCCTGAAAATGCTGGGCCGCTTCGCTCCGCGCACGCAGTTTATGGTCATCTCGCACAACAAATTGACCATGGCCAAATCGTCGGGCATCTTCGGAGTGACCCAGGAAGAGGCCGGCGTCAGCAAGATCCTGTCCGTGCGCCTGAAAGACCGCGAACAGGCCGCGGTTTAAGAGGCCCGGTTTCCGGTTGGTCCGCAAGCGTTTGAGAGTTGTCTTGCAGGGGGCCCTCTTCGACAGTCGTCACAGAGGACCGGGCGGTCGCGGCACACGATTGTCGCCGGCCTGATCGCCGGGCCGCCCGACAGAATGAAAGCCAGCCGCTCAATCCTGCATCGTTGTACCGCGGTAGTTTGCGCGGTTAGTACCTTCGCGCTGGCCTGCGTGCCCGTTTCGGCATTGTTCAGCGGCTTCACCGATTTTACGGCATTCGGGGCCGGACCACTCCAGGCGGCTCCCGGTAACGATAGGCCGGATCCGCAGGTCGCCCTTTATGAACAGGAGCGGCGGCTGGTCTTTTTGCCGCTTGAGAACGATACCCGCGATTCGTCGCTGGATTATCTCTCGAACGGTCTGATCAAAATTCTCGGCGGCAAAGTCGAATCGATCGGTTATGTGCGCGCCGAACGTCCCGGGCGTCTGCTCTTCGTGCGTCCCCGGGCCCCCGTCGATCCGGACTCCGCGGGAGCAGACGCAGCCGCAGGGTCCGGGCGTAAACTGCAGAAAAACCAGGATCTGCGGGTCGATCGTTATAGTCGCGCCGCGGACGGCAGTCCCGCGCCGGATGAATTGCAGCGGGTGTTGCTGAAAGTCGACGTTCGCCGGCTGGACGAAGAAACCTACGAAGTGGTGCGACTGGCGGACGAGGCGGCGAAGGCCGCCGCTCTAAAAGCGGACTACCTGGTGAGCGGCTCCTTTTTTTACGCTCCCGGTTCGGGACTTTCCCGCGAAAGCGGAGTGACCCGTCGGGGGCCGGTGACGGTGCGTTTGAAACTCTACGACGCGGTCAGCGGGCGTACCACCGCGCTGCAATTCGAAAGCGTAATCCAGACGATCTACCGGGAGCTCGACGCCCCGGCTGAGGGCATACGCGACTTCGTGGCGGGGGGCGGCACGGCGGCGGTGCAGGTGGAAACCCCGCTGGCCGGAGCGATGGTCTATCTCGATAATCTGTATCTGGGTCGCAGTCCCGTACAGGGGCGCGCGCTGCCTGGCAGCTATGAGCTGCGCGTTGTGCAGGACGGCTTTCAGGATTTTCGCCGGCGGGTGGTCATCGACGCGGGTCGTAACAATTCCTTTCGGGTGCGCAGTCCCAAAAACGACTATCGCGCGCGTTTGAAAGTCACGACCGACCCGGACGGCGCTGAGGTCTATCTGAATCTCGAACGCATCGGAACGACGCCGCTTGAGCGCGACGATCTACCGCCGGGCGCGCATCGCCTGCGACTGTCGAAGGCCGGCCACGTCGATCGCTTCATCGGCGTGCAGCTCAGGAATGAAGACGAAGTCGTGTTGAACGAATCGCTGAAACCCGGTGACACCGAAACACATTTCAAAGATCCGCACTACGTGATCTTCGACTGGGATCATCTGGACGTGGCCTATTATTCCTTTCTGGGCGGGCTCGGATTCTATGCGGGTTTTGTGCATTTCGAAATCCGCGCCAATCGCATTCAGGATCGCCTGCGCGCGCAACTGCCCTTTCTTTCGATACTGAGTTTGCCGACGCTGATCAGCGAGGGCGGGTCCGTGGGATTATTGTACCAGACGCAGCTGATTCAAAACAACGATCGGCAGGTCGCGCAGCAAAGGCGGAATGCGAATATCAGCGCGGGCATCGGCATCGTCACGGTGCTGCTGGGCGCGGGTTTCCTGATCCGGGGCATCATGCTCGATACCGCGAAAGAAACGGGTGAAATTTCCTGGTTCTTAAGAGATGCCGTTTCCGGGGCCGATCCGAGCGCTGCGAGTCGCTATAGTTCCGGTAGCGGGTTCGTATCCGGCGATGGGACCGGCGGCAGCGGCCTCGAGCGCCACGCGGAGATTCGCTCCGAGCCGTACTACGAAGCGGGCCTTTCTCTTTCGTTCTAGATTTCGTTTAATATTTCGTTCTGGGCTTCGTTCTAAATCCGGGCCGTTGTGGCAGTGTCGTCCCGCGAATGCTGAGCTCGACGCCCTGTACTCTAAGCCTGTACGGCCTGCGCTCAAGCTAGACGTCTTCGCAGCGGGAGCCGTTCCAGCAGCGATGCCCTTTGCAATAGCAGCCCAGTTTGCGCGCCTGCGTACACATGGTCACTTCGCCCCGGCGGTACTCGCACATGTCGACGCAGCCGTTGTTGAACATAATCCATTCGCCGCCGGATGCGCGACACATTTCGAGCTCCGAACGCGGCGGTTCCGGAGTCGCCTCTTTCTGCACGCCGGCGTCGGCCTGGCAGGCGCTCAGCGACAGCGCAAGCAACGCCGCGGCGAGTATCGAAACGCCCGGAAAGCGACCCGCGTACCTGGTCGGGGCGGAGTCGTCGCGCCGGAATGGCGAATGGTGGACGGAAAGCGAAGCAGGCATAGGATTCTTATCGGTCCGCTAACGTCGCAATCTACAGAGGCGCGCGCAGCGGCTTGCGGTCGATCAGCCTGCCCCGAGGCTGTTTTTCAACAGCCTCGGGATCAGAGCACCCGTGCGCGGCTGCGCGGATTGTTGCGCCGCTCGGGATGTTCAATCAGCGCGTAGACGTCTTTTTCCAGTCGCGCCGTGAGCTCTTTGGCCGCGCGCTTTTCGTCGCCTTCGGGGAATTCGGTCGGCATGATCGGCTGCCCGATATTGTACTGAATATGCGTTTTGAACATGCGCCCGCTCAGGAAGCTTTCAAGCGTCAGAAATTTCCAGGCGCCCGAAATTCCCGACGGTACGATCGGCACCTGCGCGCGGATGGCCAGCTTCGCCGCCATCGCCTTAAAGGGGCCGATGACCCCGGTCTCGGTTCGGGTACCTTCGGGATAGATCGAGATGAATTCGCCCGCTTTGAGCAGTTCTACGAGGTGATCCTCCAGATCCTTATAGTACTGCACCGCATCCCGGGCGCTCGCCGGGCCGCCGGAGGCGTCGCCCTTAAAGCTGCGTTTGATAGGCTGACCGCCGAATTCCATCAACTGAATACGGGTTGCGGCGCCGTAGACTTCCAGGCCCCGCTCCAGCAGGGCCTTCGCCACGAAGAAGGGCGGCAAATTGAGGGGCGAACCCTCCTGGAATAAGAATTTCTTGAGATCTTTTTCGGGCTCGAAGAGCTCCTGTTTCCCGACGTAGACGCATTTGCGCGGGCAGTGCACGCCCTGCACCGGCACATCGATATAGTCCGTGTGATTGCTGACGATAATGCCCCCGCCGGTCAATGGAATGGCGTCCGCTCCGGTGACTTCTATATGGAAGAAAGTATCCATGAGTACTTTCAAGAACGCTTTGGTCGGTTCGATGGGAATGGTGAACAGGCGGACCATTTGCTCGAGATCCAGTTCCGGGGAAGCTTGCCTGGAACTGGAATCCGGGGCTGCGTCCGGACCTCCGGGCTCTGCGTGTCCCGAAGAAGATGCGTGGTCTGGCTGGTCCGACATGAGTTCTCGACTATGACGAACATCACCAGGATCGCAACAGAATTTTCGTCCCGGCATCCCTCTGAAAGCGGCGGGAAATCTCTTGCCGAATGCAGCCTGCCAGCGGAGAAGCCAGAACAGACATGCTTCCGAACCGCAATGCCAGCGCCTTCGCCCATCCTGCTCCCGGCCAGAAAATCCGCCGTTCCGGAGTGACCCCGACCAGCGCCGCTCTTCGAGGGCGATTTGCAGCCCCCGGCGCTCAAAGCGAGCTTCGCCGGCTGTTGCTGTTTGTTTTTTTCGCCCTGCTGGGGGCGCCTGGCGCTCTGCCGGGCTGCGGTGGAATCGATCCCGGGCTGAGCAAAAGCCAGCAGCCGATCTGGCGGCCTTCGGAGTATTTTAGCGGCGCGAAAATCGGCTACCGGACGGTGTACGACCGCAACGGCAATGTGCGAGAAGTGGCCCGCATCGAGCGTACCTGCGAATCGAGTCCCGCCGACCAGCGCGGCGTTTGTACCGATCGCATCGATTACGGCTACGCGACGCCGGACATTTCGGACACGACCCGCTGGTCGATCCACTATATCACGGACCAGCAGTCCCGGGTAGAGTACGCCGACGGCTTCGGTGCGCTGGAAGGCGAAACCCTGGGAGCGATGATGGTACTGAGCGGCGAGCGCCGGTTGCCGGGATCCGCTCCGATGGTCCTGAATTCGAACGGATCGCCGGTCGACTATGGCGACCAGGCCGCGGTCGAGATTCGCATGCATCTGCGCCCGGGACCCGGCCGGCCCATGCTGCAAACGGAGCTGTATACATTTCTGGGCTTCGAAATTGGTCGCAGCGACACTCTCTGGCTGGAACGTTGAATTAATACTATTATGGAAGAACTTGGATTTGAGCTGGCAGGAGTCACCGAACAGGCCGCCCGGGCGGTGATGCCCTATTCCGGCAAAGGCGATAAAAACACCGCCGACCAGCTGGCGGTCGAGGCCATGCGCGACGCCCTCAATCGTCTGGACCGCCGATTTCACGTGGTGCTGGGCGAGGGCGGCAAAGACGACGCGCCCATGCTGTATTCCGGCGAAGTGCTGGGTCTGCGCAAAGACGCCGATGTCGGGGCGCAGCGAGAAAGCTATGATCTGATCGTCGATCCGCTGGAGTGCACGACCAATTTCGCTCACGGCCTGCCAGATTCGATGAGCGTGTTGCTGGCCGCTCCGGCCGGCAGCGTGCAGGCCGTGCCCGGCACTTATATGGAGCAATTGCTGGTTCCACGGGAAGCGGCGCAGCTCCTCGACGGCGAAGTCGATCTGGATACCCCGGTCGCCGAAGCCCTGCCGAAGATCGCCCGGGCCATGGGCAACGAAGTCTCCGAAATGTGCGTCGTGGTTCAGGACCGTCCCCGTCACAAAGAGTTGATTGCGGCCATTCGCGCGGCCGGCGCGGGCGTTTCGCTCATCGATTCGGGCAGCATCTCCTCCGCCTTTCGGGTGATTCTGGGACGCAGCCGCCGCACGCATATGCTGTGGGGTACATTCGGCGCGCCGGAAGGCGTGGTACTGGCGTTCATGGCGCGCGAAGCGGGCTGCGGTTTTCTGGGACGGGTTCGACCGCATGACGAGGCCAGCACCGCCGAAACACGCGAGCTGGGACTGGAAAACAAAACTCTGCGGGAAAAGGAACTCGTGCGGGCCGGCGGCGTAATCGTGCTTTCGGGCATTCACTCCTCTTCGCTTCTGCGCGGAGTGGAGCTCGTGACCCGCAACGGCCGTCACGTGCATCGTGTGTACACGGTGCTGTGGAACGGCGACCGTCAGCGTTTGCTGGTACACGAAGACGGAGAGCTGGTTCGCCGGGAACGTTTCGGCTAAGCCCCGGGCGCACCGGAGGCCGCCGCCGGGGGATTCGCCGAAACGTTCCCGGCGATCCGCTCCGGCGACGATACTCATCGACGTTATTCATAACAGGCCCGGATTGAACGCCATCCAGAAAATCATACCGCTGCTTGCCTCGCCGGGTCTTCGGCGGGCCGCTCTGCTGTTTTCCGCACGGGCCGTGAATCCGATGGTCTCGCTCGTGTTTTCGCTGGTCATGCCGCGCATTCTGACGGTCGAAGACTTCGGCGTGTACGGCTGGGCCCTGGCCCGGATCTTTATCGTGCAGGCCTTCGCCGAAGTCGGGCTGCAGCAGTCGCTCGTTCGCTTTCTGGTGCCGGCCCTGCGGCGCGAGGACGGCGACGAGTATCGCTCGGTTTTGCGGGCTTCGCTGCAGCTCAAGCTCTATGCTCTGGCCTTTATCGTGGTCGTCACAGGCCTGTACATGGGCGGCATCGTGCTTTTGAACCAGCTGGCGGATCTGGGGATCCTTGCGGCCGGTTTTGCGCCGGGCATCCTGCCGGCGGCCCATCCCGATCAATTGAATTTAACCTGGATCATCGTGCTGGGCGGAGCGGGCCTGTCGATTCTCACGTATCTGGACGCGGTGTTGGTATCCCACGAACGTTTCACCCGCCTGTCGCTCTGGCTGCCTTCGGTGGGCATTCTACGTTTTGTGCTGCTGGCCGCCTTTCTGGTGGCCTTTTCCGGCCGGCTGCGGGCGGAGCACGTGCTGTACGCCTTCGCGCTCGGCCCCTTTCTGGCCATCGCCTTCTTTTTCTGTTTTTATCCCGCCCGTAACTTTTTGTTGAGCGTTCCCGCCGCGCGATGGCGGCCTCTTGTCCCGCGCCTGCTGCGCTTTAACGTCTGGATGATGGCGGCGGCCTTTATGGCCATCGTCTCGGACTGGATGGAGGTTTTGATCATCTCCGAGGAGGGCGACAGCGGGCATTTTAACGCGGCGCGGATGCCCATGCAGGGCTTTCTGATTCTGCTGGCGACGATGGCCTCGCTGCTTTTGCCCCGCTTCGCCCATCTGGAAACGCCGGCCCAGTTTCGCGAGTCGCTGGGGCGCATTTATCGTTATTTAATGCCCGCCGCGCTCCTGTTTTTGCCGGGCTTCGTGATTTTTCCGTATTTTATCAGTACCTGGTACGGGCCGGATTTTCTGATATCGATCGACGTATTTTATATTCTGTATCCGAATTTCATTTTGCGCATCTATTTCGCGCCGCTCGGAGTCGCGCTCGTGGCTCTGGATCAGCCGCGGTTGATCGCGATCGAAGCGGCGCTGCGCATGAGCGCGGGTTTCGTGCTGAACCTGATACTCTACCCGACGGAAGGCATTATCGGCGCGGCCTGGGCCAGTCTGTTCGCCCAGATGTTCGGCTGGGCCTTCCTGGTCTTCTGCTACTATAGATTTTTCTCGAAAGGAAAATTTCCCTTTCATCGGGATCCGCTTCCTGAAATCTGATCCAGATCCCGGACGCTCAGTGTATGAAATCCGACAAAAAGAAATCCTCATCTTCCGCCGCTTCCGGACGGTCGGCGTCCGGGGCCTCGAAAAAGGCCGCCGCAAAGTCGGTGAAAAAAGCCGCAAAAAAATCCGCCGGCAAGGCCGCCAAAAAGCGGACCGCGAAAACCGGCGCGAAGAAAGCGCCGGCAAAGCCGTCGAAAAATGTCATCGGCAAAGCGCCTGCCCGGTCCGCGACTCGCAGCGTGCTGCGTGTTGCACGCCCGGACGCGCAGCGTTCCGTCGATGAGCTGGCGGGCGTCTACCGTGCGAGTATCTTTAATCCGCCGGGGCGCAGTGGTTTGCTCGCGCGCACTATGTTCTACGGCTACAACCGTCGTTTGAATCGACTGTGGGGCGCCTCGGACGGACGCGCGCTCATGAAAGCGGCCGGCGCGCTGATTGTTCTTTTGGGGGTGATCGGCCTTCTGCTCGCGGGAGCGCCGACCGATTTCTATCGAGTGTACACCGATTCGGGTTACCGTCAGCCGAGCATCATCTACGGAACGGGTCCTGACGGTCAGCCGATGCCCATCGCCGAATTGTACGGCAACGTCGCGCGCCGCGTCATTGAACTGGAAGGCGATGGCGAACGGGGCATGCAGTCGAAAGTCGTGCGTTGTTTCATCGCCACCGAAGACAATAAATTTCTGACGCACCCCGGCGTGGATTTTGAGGGAATTTTACGCGCGGCGCTCGTGAACCTGCTGGCCGGGGGAGTCAAAGAAGGCGCCTCGACGATCACCCAGCAGGTGGCCCGTCTGCGCTTTTTGAACAATGAACGTTCTATCGTTCGCAAGCTGCGCGAAGCTTTTTTGTCGGTGCTGATCGAGCTGCGCTACAGCAAGCGCGAGATCATGGAGATCTACCTGAATATGGTGCCGCTGGGCCACGGCACGAACGGCATCGAAGCGGCCGCTCAGTTCTATTTTAACAAATCCTTTCTGGATCTCGAGTGGGGCGAGGCCGCGGTCCTGTCTTCGCTGACGACCCGTCCCAATCAGCTGAGTCCTTTTAAGGATCCGGAGTCGTCGCGCCGCAAGGTCCGTATCACCTTTCAAAAGCTGATCGAAAACGGCGATCTGACGGTGCCGGAAGCGGAGCGGGAATTCCGCAAGCTGGAGGCGAATTTCTACGCCTTGCTCGATCGCTCGCCGAACGACAGCGCCTTTCACCAGCGCCTGAATCTACATCCCTACGCCACGGCCTACGTGATGAGCCAGCTGCCGCGCAAATTCAAGCGCAACATCTACAGCGGCGGCTACCGGATCTATACCACCATCGACCATCGCCATCAGGCTGCGGCCGAAGAGACCATGATCCCCTATCTGCTGGAGCAGACCGAACGCCGCCGCCGGGCGCCCTTCAAATTCTTCGACGCCTTCGACCGGGAATTCGGCGAGCTGCAGAATCTGAGCAAATTGCTGCTGGAACAGCCCGAATTCCGCATTCAGATCAGCCGGGAAGAGCGCAAGCTGATGCGGGGCTTCGTTACGGATATGGCCCAGGAGCTGAACCTGCTGAACTACCTGGGCGGCGGTCGGGCCGTCAATCAGGCCCTGGACTATCATGCGGCCGAGGGCTTTCGCATCGTCGAAGAGAGCCAGCCCGTCGAAGGCGCTCTCATCAGCATGCGTCCGCACACCGGAGCCGTGACGGCGGTGGTCGGCGGCGGGGGCTTCAAGTCTTCGAATCAACAGCTCAGATTTTTAACCGCGAAGCGCCAGCCCGGGAGCGCGTTCAAACCGCTGGTCTATTCGGCGGGCATTGAATACTTCGGACGCAACACCGAGGCGCGCAAACAGTCGCTGACCGCGTCGACTCTGATCGACGATAGTCCGGTTACTTTCGTAAGCAATGATCTGTCCGAATACTCTCCGGAGAATTACTCCGGCCAGTACGAAGGTTTGATTCGACTGCGTCGTGCGTTGACCCTTTCTAAAAACGCGGTGGCGGTACGCGTTTACGAACGGGTCGGCCCCTCCGCGATCAATCCGATCGTCGAACGCTTGTTGCAGATGAATAGCGCGAAACCGCCGCGCAAATTACCGGCGGAAGCGGCGGTGGCCCTCGGCAGCTTCGCCGTGACCCCGTTTGAAATGGCGCGTGCCTACGCGGTCTTCGCATCGGCCGGCCGGTCGGTACAGCCGCACGTCCTGTCGCATATTACGGACGCGAACGGCGAAATTCTTTATGACGCGCGCGACAAATATCAACCCGGGCAGGGCGAAGCCGTGATCAGTCCGGCGACAGCGGAGATCATGACATCTATATTAAGAGACGTCGTCGAGAAAGGCACGGGCCGCGGCGCGCGCATCGGCGGCTGGCCGGTCGCCGGCAAAACCGGAACTACCAATAGAAATACGAACGCCTGGTTCGTGGGCTTTTCGCCGCGAATCGTTACAGCGGTCTATCTCGGTTTCGATCGCCCGATGTCCCTCGGCCGCGGCGCGACCGGCGGCGGGCTGGCCGCGCCCGTGTGGGGTCGTTATATGCAACGCGCGCATCGCGGTGAACCGGACGAACTGCCCGGCGCTGAAAATCCGGATCGCTTCACGTTTCCGGCTTCGAAAGCGGTGCGGGTGGAGATCTGCGAAGATACCGGTATGTTGCCAGGCGAGAATTGCCCGCAGCGTATGGTCGAAATGTTTTTACCGGGCACCGCTCCCCGCGAAGTGTCCGACGAGACACTCGGTCCGGCGAGCGGCGGCGACTCCGCGCCCGTCATCCAGGCTCCGGAAGACGTGTTCAGCGACGAAGACCTTTAGCCGCCGCGCGAATTTTTTTACGATTCCGGGAACATAACGAGATTATGTTCCCTCTCTCGTTTCGCCTGCTTTGAAATCGGGCGGAATGCGGTTCGCGACGTCGCGGGCCGCCCGGTGTCGCGGGCGAAGCGGGCGGGGACGGGTTAAACATTTTTTTAGTTGTAAAAATAGGGGGCCACGCTGAAGATCATAAAACCTCAAATTTCTGTATCGAAACGCGCGTCCGGGAGCGGACGACTGCGGGGCGAAGCCGGAATGATGGGGCGAGTCGGAAACGGTTCCGACTGAAGCGTGCGTTCCTGCGGCGATGATCGACGGCCGAAACACAGCTCGCAGCGCGGCGAAGGCCGCGAAGCGAAACAGCGGTGCGGCGTTCAGCGCGACAAGAGGCAAGCAAGACAGTTGGCGAAAGAAAAGCAGAAGAACGGTCACGTAACAAGAAAGAACAACAGTATCAATTTAGTCCGAATCGATAGAGGACTCCGCCAGGAGTCGAATGAAGATTCTGGTCGAAATCATTAAATCAGGCAGCAACCCGGAGGCATCCTATGGCAGTGGGTCAATTCCCTAAGAGCCCAAATAAAATCGATCCCGTACTTCCCAGTGCGGTGGCATCTCGTACATCCCTCGTCTGGGAAGGTCGCGATAAACCCGCCGAGACGAAGAAGATCATCGACGAGACCGCCCGCTATATCTCCGAGTATACGCAAACGAAATTACCGCCCGAAGTGCTCAAAGACGTCGACGTCATGGCGAGCATTGAGGACAAAATCTACAACTACGTCAACCAGGCGTATGTGAACATGTTCAACCGTTACAATATTACGGTTGAAGACGAAATGGTTAAGAAAGTCCGCGACTTCGTGGACAAAGAGGAAGTCAAAAGCCTCGCCCGCTATACCCCGAAAGAGATTGTCGAGCTGCTGGATAAGATCGGCGGTTCGGATAAATTCAACACCGGGGAACTGGAGAAATCGGTCGTCAACATGTACGGTCACCTCCAGGGCCACATCCAGCGGGGGATGAACGACCTCGAGAACGAAACCAACGCGATTCTGCGTCAGAAGACCGACATCGGCGCCTTCGTGCGCGGCGAGAACGCGTATTCGATTGTAAAATGTGCGTTCAAAGACAACGCGCAAAAGCCGAAAACGGTTTCGGATATCAAGCTCTCCATCAATATGCTCGACTCCGAGCTGATTTCGCCGATCTTCCACTATCAGGTGACTGTGGAGCATCTGCTGAAAGAGCAGCTGTCGAAGCACATTACCGAATTGATCGACCGCGAGATCGAGAAGCTCAAAGAAGAGATGATCGACTCCGGCCGGGCGGAACTGACCGACTCGGAAGTGATGTTCGAGAAGATCAAGCTGGTCGACCGCTTCACGGACGACAATATCTCCGACCCGAACAGCCGTCGCTATACGATTATGGCGAAGAAATTCCTGGATAAGATCGAAGGCCTGCGGGCTGAAATCGATCAGGAAGACTACGATCCGCTCAATATGCGCGAGCAGATCAAGAAGATCATCGACTCCGAAAATATTCGGAACCGGGGCTTCAACACCGCCGTAAACACCCTGACTTCCATTCTGGATACCTCGCGCCTGGGTTACCAGTTCTGTGATAACAACAAAAACGCCCGCGAGTGTAATGTTCGCGAATACGAAGATCTCGATCCGCTGCAACTGCCGGACGAGCGCTACGCGATCCGCCTGGTGTATTTCGACCAGAACCAGATCCGCGAACTGAAGCGCGTATACGACACCCGCATCGCCGCGTTTTTACGCGAAGTGGAAGCGGTCTGGGACGTGGTGCACGAACTCTACGAACGCGACAAGAAGTCGTTCCTGGGTCTGCGCAAGAAACTGACCGACTTCGAAGACCTGACTGAAAAGCTGATGCCCCGCAACTGGGTCAAAGAGCGTAAGGCCTTGAATTCGGACGAAGACGAGCTGCACTGGAACGAACTGCAGTTCCGCGATCCCGCGAACACCTTCGTCGAAAAGAACAACCGCACCTATCAGGTAGAAATCAAGAATGTCGGCGATAAGCTGAACTATCTCCAGGCGAAACTGGAAGAGATGTTCGGTTATATCAACACCCGCGAGCGCGTGGTGATTGACGAGCGCCTGAATATTCTCGAGAAAGAATTCAACAAATTCATCTACGAAATCAACCCGCACCAACTGCAGCCGGGTCTCTTGCTGGACGTGGATCTGACCACGACCAAACGCAAGCAGTACATGATGAAGGCCATGGCCAACGTTCTGAACGAATTCCTGCACGGAATTTCACAGGGCTTCGCCGATGCGGCTTTCGCATCGTTCAAACGTCGTCGTTCCACCGTTCGCACGGATATCGATCAAGGCTTCGGCGAAGAGGAGGCCAAAGAGACGGCCGCTTCGCTCGCCTACAGCCAGTACGATACGCCTCCGGGTGGAGGGGATGACGACGGAGGAGCTCCGCCGCCTCCGGGTAACAGCCCGCCTCCGCCTCCGCCGCCGCCTCCGTCCGGTGGTGGACAACCTCCCGCGGGAGGGGTGAAGGGATCGGCTGACGTAACCCCCAAATCGTATGAGGACAAGCTCAAAGAAATGGGGTTGAAAGAACTCTGATGTAAATCAGGGCCTCCGAAACGCATCAAACCCGCGGTCGAGATAGCCGACTGCGGGTTTTTTTCGTTGAGTTCCCCCGCGCGATGCGGGGACAATGTTATTCAGGAGTTGTTTAATGACTAGTGTAGCGACGGGCAAAGAACTGGCACATCTGGGAACTCGTTCCGGATTCAATCATACTCTCCGGCACATCGTCAATGTTACGAATCTGATCGAAGAAGCCGGTAAGGGCGCGAACCTGGCCGATCTTTTGAATCCGATGCTGGAGCAGGGCATCCTGCGCAGAAATCAACTGCCGCCGATTCTGGCCGTAGTTTTAGTCGAGAAGCTGAACCTGCCGTATCGCGCGATCAACCTGAAGAAGAGCGTTTCCGATTTCGGCAAACTGGTCGAGTCGTTCAGCAAATGGACCGGCGTGAACGTGGTCGTTGCGTATTCGCATCCCAACCTGGACTTGAACCTGGTCAATCCGTCGAACGAGCAGCATTGGAACGCGATCAGCTACCTCGGCTGGAACGCGAGCGTCTACGTGGCCAGCGAGATCCGCGACCCGGGGCGCAACCTGCCGCGCTCGCTCTTCCTCGGGCTCGGGATCTGCGCCGGCATCTACCTGCTCGTGAACGGCGTCTACCTGTACGCGCTGCCGATGGATCGGCTCGAGAACGTGCCGGACGCCGGGCGCGCGGCCGGGCTCGCGCTCTTCGGCCCGCTCGGCGGATCCCTCGTCGGGGCGTTCGTCCTCCTCTCGGTGCTCGGCACCCTCAACGCGACGGTGCTGGTCGGCCCGCGCATCGCCTACGCGATGGCCCTCGACGGGCTCTTCTTCCGCGGCGCCGACCGCGTCCACGACAACTACCGGACGCCGATGAGCGCGATCGTGGTCCAGGCGATCGTCGCGATCGGGCTGCTGCTCGTCCTGAGGACGTTCCCCGCCGCCCTCGACTTCACCGTCTTCGCGATCCTGCTCGCGACCTCCGCCGACGTGCTGGCCCTCTACCGGCTGCGGCGGACGGCGCCCGACCGCCCGCGGCCCTACCGGGCCTGGGGGCATCCCTGGGTGCCGGGCCTCTACCTCCTCGCGAACCTCGGCATCGCGACCGCGATGCTCATTGGCCGGCCCTTCGAGTGCCTGCTGAGCGTCCTACTGCTGCTGGCGGGGCTGCCCTTCTACTGGCGCTTCGTCCGGCGCCCGGACTCCGGCCCGGGCCGCTGACGGCCGATCAGGGGGGCGGGTCGCGGGCTGAAACCGACGCGGACGTCCAGTAGAATGCCGACCTCGGTGAGGGCCATGTCGCAGGGAATCGAGTCCAGACGACGACAGGGAGCGCGCGAGGCGGTTTCGCCCCGCGGGCGGGCTCTCGCGTGGGGTGGTGTCGAGGGGCTCGCCGCGGCCGCGCAGACGCGCGGCGCGCGGACGATCCGCACGCGGATCGCCCGCTAGCCCATCGCGGCCGATCCGGCTGCGGTGGGCGAGGTCGAAGGGGCCGGGGCTTCTGCCCGCCTGCGGCGCCGAGACCCGAAGCGGCAGCTCGACCTCCGATCAGGAACCACGAAAGAGCCCCACCATGAGCGAACCGAGACAGCGCCCCCGACACGACTTCAACAAGCTCAATCGCCTGCCGCCGTACGTCCTCGCCGAGGTCACCGACCTGACCCGCGCTGCGCGGCGCGCCGGCGAGGACGTGATCGACCTCGGCATGGGCAACCCCGACCTGCCCACCCCGGACCACGTCGTCGACAAGATCACCGAGGCGGCGCGCGACCCGCGCAACCACCGCTACTCGTCGTCCCAGGGCATCCCGAACCTGCGCGCCGCCATCACCGAGTGGTACGCGCGGCGCCACGACGTCCACCTCGACCCCGACCACGAGGCGATCGCCGTGATCGGCGCGAAGGAGGGGCTCTCCCACTTCGTGCTGATGACGATCGGGCCCGGGGACGTGGTGCTCGTGGCCGATCCCGCGTACCCGATCCATCAGTACTCGGTGATCATCGCGGGCGGCGACCTGCGCTGCGTGCCCCTCGTCGGTGACAGCGACTTCTTCGCCAATCTCGAGACGGCGATCAGCCGCACCTGGCCGAAGCCGAAGATGCTGATCCTCTCCTTCCCGGCGAACCCGACGACCCAGGTCGTCGATCGGGCCTTCTTCGAGCGCGTCGTGGAGTTCGCGCGCGACCACGACCTGATGGTCCTGCACGACTTCGCCTACGCGGAGATCGCCTTCGACGGCTACAAGCCGCCGAGCATCCTCGAGGTGCCGGGGGCGAAGGACGTCGCGATCGAGTTCGTCTCGCTCTCGAAGAGCCACTCGATGGCGGGCTGGCGGGTGGGCTTCGCGTGCGGCAATCCCGACATGGTGCACGCCCTGCGCCGGATCAAGAGCTACCTCGACTACGGCATGCCCCAGGCGATCCAGATCGCCGCCATCACGGCGCTGCGGGGGCCCCAGGACTGCGTGGACGAGAACGTCGAGGTCTACAAGGAGCGCCGCGACGTCCTCATCGACGGGCTCGGCGCGCCGGGCGAGGGCTGCTGGAAGATCGAGAAGCCGCTGGCCACCATGTTCGTGTGGGCCGAGGTGCCCGAGCCCTTCCGGTCGCTCGGCTCCCTCGAGTTCTCGAAGATCCTGCTTCGGGAGGCAAAGGTGGCGGTCTCGCCGGGGGTGGGCTTCGGCGAGTCGGGCGAGGGCTTCGTGCGCTTCGCCCTGGTCGAGAACAAGCACCGCATCCGGCAGGCCGTGCGGGGGCATCCGCCGCTTCCTGCGCGATGCGCGAGAGGGCGGGGCGGGCGCGGGATCATGAGCGGAGAGCAGCGCAGCGTGGGCGTCGGCCTGATCGGCTTCGGCACGATCGGGACCGGGGTCGTCAAGGTGCTCGCTCGGAACGCCGGGGTCATCGCCCAGCGTCTCGGGTTCGGTCTGCGGCTCGTGCGGATCGCCGATCTCGACACCGACACGGACCGCGGCGTGCCTCTCGACTGCATCGCGTTCGACGACGACGCCGCAGCGCTCATCGCCGACCCGGAGGTCGAGATCGTCGTCGAGCTCGTGGGCGGCTACGACGTCGCGAAGCGCTTCATCCTCGAGGCGATCGCGGCGGGCAAGCACGTCGTGACGGCCAACAAGGCGCTCCTTGCGCTCCACGGCAAGGAGATCTTCTCCGCGGCCGAGGAGAAGGGCGTGGACGTGCTCTTCGAGGCCGCGGTGGGCGGCGGCATCCCGATCCTCCGCTCGCTTCGCGAGGGGCTGGCCGCGAACCACATCGACCGCGTGGTGGGCATCCTGAACGGCACGACCAACTACGTGCTGACCGAGATGGAGCGCACCGAGGAGGACTTCGAGGTCGTCCTCAAGCGCGCCCAGGAGCTCGGCTACGCCGAGGCGGACCCGACCTTCGACGTGGACGGCATCGACGCGGCCCACAAGCTGGCGCTGCTCACGGGCATGGCCTTCGGCGCCGAGCTCACCTACAAGGAGATCCCCACCGAGGGCATCCGGCGCATGGCGCCGGTCGACTTCGAGATGGCGTCGGAGTTCGACTACCGCATCAAGCTCCTCGGGATCGCGCGCTGCGATCGCGACGCGGGGGGCAACGAGCGCATCGAGGCCCGCGTGCACCCGGCGATGGTCCCGGTAGGCAGCATGCTGGCGAACGTCGACGCGGCCATGAACGCGGTCGAGGTCGTCGGGGACGCCGTCGGCCCGACCCTCTACTACGGCGCCGGGGCCGGCGAGCTGCCGACGGCGAGCGCCGTCGTGGCCGACCTCATGGAGATCGCCCGCGAGATCGAGCGCGGCGGCGTCGGACCGGTCTCGCCGCTCTCCTACCGACCGGACGCCCTCGTCCCCAAGCCGCTCGTGCCGCTCGGCGAGGTCCGCGGCCGCTCGTACCTGCGCTTCACCGCGGTCGACCGGCCCGGGGTGCTCGCGCACATCGCGGGGGCGCTCGCCGCCGAGGGCGTCGGGATCGAGTCCGTGGTGCAGAAGGGCAGCGATCGCCCCGGGCAGACCGTGCCCGTGATCGTCCTGACCCACCCGACCGACGAGGCGTCGCTCCGCAGCGCGCTCGAGGTCGTCGACGGCCTCGACGACGTGGCCGCCCCGACGGTCGTGATCCGGATCGAGGAGGATTTGTGATGGCTTCAGCGCCGGCGGGCAAGCCCGAGTACCGCGCCTGGTTCGAGAGCCTGCGCGATCCCGCGGAGCGCTACTCCCTCGACGAGATCGTCTACACGGATTCGGAGGGCGGCCTGCTGCAGGTCGTCCACGACATGGAGGAGCTCAAGAAGACCTCCGCCGTCGAGTGGAAGGAGACCTTCGCGCGCCGCGGCCGCCGCAACGAGTGGCCGTATGGGTCGGGGGTCTGGAGCAAGAAGGAGTGGGTGCTGCCCGGCGTCGACAACGAGAACGTCGTGTCGATGTACGAGGGCAACACGAACCTCTTCTGGGCCGAGCGCTACGGGAGGGAGCTCGGCCTCGAGGACCTCTGGATCAAGCTCTGCGGCAACTCCCACACGGGCAGCTTCAAGGACCTCGGCATGACCGCCCTGGTCTCGCAGGTCAAGCAGATGGTCGCGAACGGCGCGCCGATCCCGGCGGTGGCGTGCGCGTCGACGGGCGACACCTCCGCCGCGCTCGCCGCCTACGCGGCCGCGGCGTCGATCCCGGCGGTCGTCTTCCTGCCCCGCGGCAAGATCTCCCTTGCGCAGCTGATCCAGCCCGTCGCGAACGGCGCGATCGTCTTCGCGCTCGACACGGACTTCGACGGCTGCATGGAGATCGTCAAGCAGGTCTCGGAGCGCGACGGGATCTACCTCGCCAACTCGATGAACAGCCTGAGGATCGAGGGCCAGAAGACCGTCGGCATCGAGATCATCGAGCAGTTCGACTGGGAGGTGCCCGAGTGGCTCGTCATCCCGGGCGGCAACCTCGGGAACGTCTCCGCCCTCGCCAAGGGCATCGACATGCTCCTCGAGCTCGGGCTCGTCGACAAGCGGCCGCGGATCTGCGTGGGCCAGGCGGAGGCGGCGAACCCGCTCTATCTCTCGTACCAGCGCGACTTCGAGGTCTTCGAGCCCATCGCCGCGCGCAAGACCGTCGCCTCGGCGATCCAGATCGGCAATCCGGTCTCCCGCGAGAAGGCGATCGACGCGCTGCGCCGCTACGACGGCGTGGTCGAGCAGGCCAGCGAGGCCGAGATCATGGAGGCCTGCGCGGCGGCCGACCGCACGGGGCTGTTCAACTGCCCGCACACGGGCGTCGCGCTCGTCGCGATGCAGAAGCTCGTGGAGCGCGGGCTGATCCGGTCGAGTGACCGCGTCGTCGTCATCTCGACCGCGCACGGCCTCAAGTTCACCGACGCGAAGCTCGCCTATCACGAGATGAAGCTCGAGGGGATCGCGCCCGAGCAGCCCAATCCGCCGATCGAGCTGCCGGCGCGGTACGAAGCCGTGCGGGACCGCATGCTCCAGGAGATCGATCTGCGCTTCCAGCGCTGAGGCGTGCCGCGCCGAGAGAACCCCGGGCCCGGCGGCGGCGTCAGGGTGAACGAGTCGCCCGGCCGCCCACCCGAGCAGGAGCCTCCGTGCCCACAGCGCTGATCGCCGCCCTCCTGGCCTCCGCCGCCCTCGGCCAGACCGGGAACGGCTGGCAGGACACCATCGACCGGGTGGCGCCGGCGGTCGTGGTGCTGCGCGTGAGCGCGCCCCGGGCGTTCGACGCGACGGGCACGGGCTACTCGACCGCCACGGGCTTCGTGGTCGACGCCGAGCAGGGCCTGATCCTGACCAATCGCCACGTCGTGATGCCGGGGCCCGGCGTCGCCGAGGCGGTCTTCCTCGACAACGAGGAGGTGGACGTCGAGGCGGTCTACCGCGATCCGGTCCACGACTTCGGGTTCTTCCGCTTCGATCCGGCGAGCGTCAAGTTCATGGACGTCCCGCAGCTCGAGCTCGCGCCCGAGCGGGTCAGCGTGGGCAGCGAGATCCGTGTGATCGGCAACGACGCCGGCGAGAAGCTCGCCATCCTGCCCGGCACGATCGCCCGCCTCGATCGCGAGGCGCCCCACTACGGGGCGAACTCGTTCAACGACTTCAATACGTTCTACATCCAGGCGGCCTCGGGGACGTCCGGCGGATCGTCCGGCTCGCCCGTCATCGACATCGACGGCAAGGTCGTGGCGATCAACGCCGGCGGGAAGCGCATGGCCGCCTCGAGCTTCTTCCTGCCGCTCGACCGCGTGAAGCGCGCCCTCGAGCTGCTGCGGCGGGGCGAGCCCGTCTCCCGCGGCACGATCCAGACGGTCTTCGTCCACCAGCCCTACGACGAGCTGCGCCGCCTCGGGCTCCGCCGGGAGACGGAGGCGGCCGTGCGGGAGGCCTTTCCGGAGGGCACGGGGCTCATCGTGGCGCGCGAGGTCGTGCCCGGCGGGCCGGCGGACGGCGTGCTCGAGCCCGGCGACGTCGTCGTGCGCGTCGACGGCGAGCCGATCGACTCCTTCCTCCCGCTCGAGGCGCGGCTCGACGACGGCGTCGGCGCCAGCGTGATGCTCGACGTCGAGCGCGGCGGCGAGGCGCTGCGGCTCGAGCTTCGCATCGACGACCTGCACGCCATCACGCCGTCCTCGTACCTCGAGTTCGGCGGCGCCGTGCTCAACACGCTGTCCTACCACCAGGCCCGCAACCACGGGGTGCCGGTCGGCGGGGTCTACGTCGCCAACCCGGGCTACACGTTCTCCCGCGTCGGTCTGCCGCCCGGCTCGGTCATCACCCACGTGAACGGGGTCGAGACGCCGTCGCTCGAGGCCTTCGAGGCGGAGATGGCCCGCTACCCGGACGGCGCCCGGGTGCCGCTGCGCTACTTCCTGCTCGACAACCCCCGGGCGCCGGGCGTGTCGGTCGTGCGCGTCGACCGGCGCTGGTTCTCGATGCAGCGCTGCGTTCGTGACGACACGGACGGCAGCTGGCCGTGCGCCCCGTCGCCGTTCCCCGGCGGCGAGCCGTTGGCCGACATCGTCGCCCGCTGGCGCGCCGCTCCGCCGTCCCATGTCATCGCCATCGAGCGCTGCGGCCCCGCCGCCGATGGCGTGCCCAAGCGCGCCAGCGGCGTGCCCATGGCCGACGTCAACGCGCCGCTGCACGAGTTGTTTCACGCCGGGCCGTGGACCACCGCCGGCTTCGGCGACGGCGGCAACGAGCTCGGCATGGCCGCCCTGCCGCCGGTTTTGCTCCACGCCAACGTGCCCAACGCCACCCGGATCGCCTGCGTCGTGCCGTGCGATCACCTGGTCGTCGCCGGCGTTTCCAACTGGGCGGCCCAGGCCTTGCTGTGCGCCCTGGCCATCCTCTGGCCGGACCGGGCCGCGTCCCTCACCGCCAACCTAAACCCCGCCAACGGCTTGCATATTCTCACCGAAACCGTACGCAACGGCCCCGCCGTCGCCGTCACCGAGTGGCCCGGGGCGCAACCCGCCGCGCCCCGCGCCCTTTGTCGACGGCCTGCCGTGGCGCGACCACGCCACCGTCCTCACCGACCTCACCGCCTGCCTTTAAAACGCCGGCAGTACGTGGCTGCCGTCGTCGTTCATCGCCAGCCGGTCGACCCGCGCCACATCGGCGACCGCTAACGGCCCGTACAGGTGCGGAAACAGCGCGCCGCCCCGCGACACTTCCCAGCGCAACGCGTCGCCGAGCCGCGCCGCCGCCACCGTCACCACCACCAGGTTGTCCGTGCCGTGCCAGTAACGCGCCGCGCTCGCCGCCAGTTGCGCCGTTGCCGAAAAATGGATGAACCCGTCGGCAGCGTCCCTGCGCGCTGCCCTGATAGGTTGCCCGCGGCCACCGCTTCGTCCCACGCCGCCGCCCGGCAAATGTGGTGCACCAGTTCGTTGCCCCTTTCGGTCGCAGTGGTCATGGCGATTTCTCGTCCGTGGTTTTTCGTTCGGTTTCGCCGGTGGGTATCCCGGTGGATAACCTGTGAATCGATTGTGCGGAACTCTCGAGTTATGCACAGGTTATTCACAGGAAAAACGGCTGGGTTTGCGCGAATGCCATTGCCAAGCCCAAAGTCTCTCGCCGAGACTACGTGCGTGTCGTCAAGGGCTCTCGCAGGTCTCGATGACACACCGGTCGCGGCGGCGGCGTTGCGGATCTTCCTGACGGGGAAAATCCACGACAAGGCAACCGGGACCACGCCGGTTCCCAATCGCGCGACGGTGCGGCGGGAACAGGCACGGCGGGGCCGCCGCGCGCTTGAGACTGACGGGTGTCGGGCGACGGTAGAACCGCCACAAGGACCCACGGCGGGAGTGGGGCCGGCATGTAGGGGCGCGCGGAATTCCGCGGCGGGCGCAACTACACGGATGTTACGAGGTCAACGCGGCCCGCGTGTCATGGCTGGACAACGGGGCGCGGTTGGCGAGGGGTTTGCTCGTACCTGACGAGTCCCTGGAACCTTTACGGGGGATCACCTCATGAGGGCAGTCCGGGCGGCTCACGACGGATCAACGCGAGAGGCTGTCGCCGGCGGTGCAGCGGTGTTTCGGTTTCGCGGGCACTGTGTTGGCCGATGAGGATCTGGGTGGTGTGCATCGTTGACGGGACGATGGGTGTCACCTGCGGGCCGGCGTCCAGTTCGGACGTGTGGTCCTGTAGAGGCGCCAAGTTCAGGACTCCCGCGTCCACGCACTTGGCGTCTCTTCTCTTTTTCTGATCCCCACCATCCGCGTTATCTTGGTGCCTTATGGCGCTCACCGTTTCCCAATTCTACGGCCTCGCCCGCTCGGCGGTCATCTACCACGGCCAGCCCCTCAAGCATCGCCGGGCCCGCGCCTTGTATGCCCAGTTCGTGCCGCCCGGCGGTCTGTGTTTCGACATCGGCGCCCACATCGGCGGCCGCGTCGCCATGTTCCGCCGCCTGCGCGCCCGCGTCGTCGCCGTCGAGCCCCAGCCGTTGTTTCTCCAGGCCTTGCGCCGCCTCTACGCCGATAAACCCGGCGTCACCATTGTCCCCGACGCCGTCGGCGCCGCGCCCGGCGAGACCACCATGCTGGTCAGCGACCGCACCCCCACCGTGTCGACCCTCGCCGGCGATTGGGCCCGCCAAGTCGGCGCCCAACGGGCCTTCGCCGGCGTCGACTGGAACCGCGAGGTGCCCGTCACCGTCACCACCCTCGACGCCCTCATCGCCGAACACGGCGTCCCCGATTTCTGCAAGATCGACGTCGAGGGCTATGAACGCCAAGTCCTCGCCGGTTTATCCCAACCGATCCCGGCATTGTCGTTCGAGTTCCTCGTCGCCGCCCGCGACGAGGCCACCGCCTGCCTCGACCGTCTCGCCGCCCTCGGCACCTATCGATACAACGTCTCGTTGGGCGAGACCGCGCGGCTGATATTCGACGACTGGCGCGGCCAAGCCGCCCTTGCCGAGTGGCTCGCCGGCCTGACCGGCGCCACCGCTTCCGGCGACATCTACGCCCGCCTCACTCCGGCACCATCCCCCTAAGCGCGTTGCCGACGCTCCAGATCCCCGGCACCTCGCCGGCCGCCGTCCCCGGCCGCACCCCGTCGGTGAAGCCCAAGTCCTTGAACGGCTCCAACATCGCGGCATCCTTGGCAAACACGTGCACCGGCACCCGCCACGACGCCGTCGGCCCGGCGACCACCCCTGGCGGCTGGTGGTCGCCCGCCACCACCACCAGCGCGTCGTCCGGCACCTGGCCGGTCAGGAAGCCGCCGACCATCGCCAGGTTGTAGGCCATCGCATCGCCATACGCCGCCCGGTGGCCGCCCCATACTTGCTCGGTCGCCACCACCGGACCGCTGTCGATCGTCCCCGCCAACGCCGCGCCCCAATCCGCCGTGTAAACCGGCACCGGCTGGAACGGCATGTGGCTCATGATCGTCGGGAACATCGCGAACACCGGCGCCCGTGCGGCCGGCGCCAGCTCCCGCTCGGCCAGGAACGCCATCGTGTATTGGTCGGGCACCCGCCACCACCCCACCGGCGCGCCGGGGTAGGCCAGGGCCGCCGCGTCGTACACCGCGTCGAACCCCAGCGCCGCCCCGTCCGTCCACGCCTCGCGGATCCCCGGCGCCAGCACCACCGTGCGGTATCCGGCGGCGCCGAAATCGTCCGTCAGCAACCGGTAGTCGCCGTCCAACAGGCTCAAGTAGTCGCGCTGGTCGCCGATCACCGCCCCCGACAACAGGCTGGCGTGGGTCAGCCATGACGCCCCGCCGAAGGTCGCCGCCTCGACCCAGCCGCTTGCCGCCGCCCACCCCGCGCCGGCGGCCGCCGCCGCCAGGTCGTCGTACGCCGGCGCCAGCCGCGCCGCCACCTCCGGCACCGCGAACGCCACCTCGCCATAGGATTCCAGGAACGTCACCACCACGTCGCCGCCGACCCGCACCCCCGGGTCGCGGAGCGCCACCGGCGCCACCAGCGGCACCCGCGGCCGTACGATGTTGGACACCGTCAGCGCCCCTTGCCGCGCGAACGATTGCGCCGCCGCCGGATGCGCCCGCCACTCCGGCGTCCCCGGCCAGGCGATCGCCACCACGCCGGCGATGATCGCCACCCGCCGCACCCGCGCCCCGGCCAGCGCGTCGCCCAGTGCCGCCGCCGCCCACCGCGCCGCCACCAGCAGCACCGCCACCGTCGCCGCCACCACCAGCACGCCGGCCACCCATTCCCACCACGGCACCGTCGAAAACGCCAATGCCGCCACGTTGGGCAGGTGGCGCGCCTCCCAGTAGACGTTGATCGGCCGGCCGAACAGGCTGCCCGTCGTTACTGCGCCATAGCGCGCCCAAAACAGCAGCCCGACCGCCACCGCCGCCGCCCATTGCCAGCGCCGGCTCACCCGCCCGCGCACCGCCACGACGATACCCAGCACCACGATCAGCCCCGCCAGATCGGCCGACACCTGCAAGCTCGGCCGCGGCCATGGCGTCGGCCAGGCGTTGCCATGCGCCAACGCCACGTTGAGCCCGGCCAGCGTAGCTTCAGGTGCTAGTTCTCGTATGGGAGTGGAGGTTCGAGTCCTCTCAGCCGCACCATCAAACCCCCACCGCCGGTCACGATACCGTCATCGGCCTCAGCCCAGATAGGCGCTCTCCATCGCCTTCACCGCCGCCACCAGCGTGCTGTTGACCGGCGTCGCCACCCCGTGTTGCGCCCCCAGCCGCACGATCGCCCCGTTGATAAAATCGATCTCCGTCGGCCGCTGATTCAGCAGGTCGTGGCACAGCGACGACTTGTTGCCCCCCGTGCCGCCGGCGCCCGTGACTTTCAGCAGCACTTCGCGCGTCTCCTCGGCGTCCAGGTCGATCCCCTCGGCCCGCGCCACCGCCGCCGCCTCGTCCAACGCCGCGAAAATCGTCTCCCGTAGCTCCGGCACCGCCATCACCTTGTCCACCGGCAGGTTGGTAATCCCCGACGTCGGGCTGACACCGACGTTGGCCATCAGTTTTTTCCAGATCGCCAGCCGCACGTTCTCGCTCGCCACCGTCGGCAGACCGTGCGCCGACAGCACCGCCGCTAGCCGCGTCGCCCGTTCGCTCGGTCCCCCGGCCATTTCGCCGATGGTCGTCGGCAGCTCGGCATAGTTCCGCACGATCCCGGGCCCTTCCAGGCTCGCCCCCTGCGATGTCAGCCCGCCCAGCACCCGGTCTTCGCCGATCACCCCGGCGATCACCTCTTCGTTGCCGAGCCCGTTCTGGAACGACACCACCACCGTGTCCGGCCCCACCAGGTTCGCTGCCCCGGCCAGCGCCGCCTCGGTCATCATCGCCTTGCACTGCACGAACACCACGTCCGCCGGGGCGAGGCGCCCCGGCGCCGCCGTCGCCGCCACCGAGATCGCCCGATCGCCGCCGAACCCGACCATTTTCAGCCCGTCCCGGTTGATCGCGTCGACGTGGTCCTGCCACACGTCGACCAGCGTCACGTCGAGCCCGCCTTCGGCCAACAGCCCGCCGAACAGGCTACCCATCGCGCCGGCACCCAGCACGGCCACCCGCGGTGTCTCGTTCATGTTGTCCTCGGCGTCGTCGTCGTCCCCCGCCAATTCTGCGGCGTCCCTTGACAAAACGCGAGGCCAATTTGCAAGTTTTCATGCGCATCGCCGGAGTTCGCAAAAACTTGTGCGCCCTTGGCGGGCCAACGGGGAAGCAAAGTTGCACCTCAAGCTCAAACAGGCCGCGTTCCACCAACCCCGCCTCGACGACATCGCCGATGCCATGGCCGCGGGCCTCGCCGCCAACTACGTCGAGGTCGCCGCCACCGTCGCCCCATGCCCCGACCTGCGCGACCTCGGCTGCGCCTTCGCCGGCCTCGGCGGCGCCCCGTTCCTCATCGAGATCGGCGGCGAGCCCTATGCCCACAACCCCAAGTACCGCGACGCCGCCAGCTTCGACCTAACGGCCATCGCCGCCGCCTGCGGCCGCCCCAATGCCCACATCCTCGGCGCCGGTTTCCCGTCGTTGGTCGCCACCAACGGCCGCTGTGGCGAACTCATGCCCTGCCTCGCCCTCGGCGGCCGGTCCGTCAGCAAGATCGCCCGCGTCGGCCCCGACCCCGAGCGCCAATGCCTGGTCGAGGACTACCCGAGCTGCCTGCACGGCGGCCTCGGCAACCTCTACGCCTGCGACGGCATCCCCGGCGACGTCGTCAAGCTAACCGTCCGCCGCCGCACCGGCGGCGAGGGCTCGCTGTCCCAAGCCATCCGCCACGCCATCGCCCCGCTGGTCGACGGCGACAACCACATCGCCCTGGGCGGCATCTTCACCGTCGACGCCGGCCAAGTCCGCGCCCACGTCTCCCCCGACTACGACCGCATCCCCTTCGCCTACTACGACACCGTGACCAACCAGGTCACCCGCCAGGATTTCCTGCAGTTCTACGAGGGCATGGGCCCCGACCTCATGTGCATGTCCGTCCTCTGGACCGGCGACCCCACCGGCGGCGACCTCCACCTCCGCCCGTCCCACGAACACACCCACTTCTTCAGCACCGCCGGCCGCCAGGAGGCCGGCCACTACCACCACGACGTCACCCCCGACACCATCGCCTACACCGGATACTTCCACACGGCGCAACAAATCGTCCGCGTCAACGACATCTACGCTGAATTAGCGCAACAATAGCGCCTTACGCCCCCCGCAGCCGCGCCGACCGTCGCCGCAGCAGTTCCAGGGTCATCAGCAACCCCATCGAGATCAGCACCAGCAGCGTCGCCACGGCCAGGATCGTCGGGTTGATCTGCTCCCGCAGCCCCGAGAACATCTGCCGCGGAATTGTCCGCTGCTCCGGGCCCGCCAGGAACAGCACCAGCACCACTTCGTCGAACGACGTCACGAACGCGAACAGCCCGCCCGAAATCACCCCCGGCCGGATCAGCGGCAGCACCACGTCGAAAAACGTCCGCACCGGCCCCGCGCCCAGGCTCAGCCCCGCGTTGTACAGCGACCGGTCGAACCCCGCGAGCGTCGCCGTCACCGTCACGATAACGAACGGCACCCCCAGCGCCGCATGGGCAATGATCAACCCGGGAAACGTCCCCACCAGGTTGAACCGGGTGTAGAAGAAGAACATCCCCGCCGCGATGATGATCAGCGGCACGATCATCGGCGACAGCAGCAGCGCCGTGATCACCCGCTTGAACGGCATGTTCGGGCTCGCCAGCCCCACCGCCGCCAACGTCCCCAGCGTCGTCGCCAAGATCGTCGCGAAGAACCCGATGATAAAGCTGTTCTTAATCGCCAGGATCCAGTTCGGGTTCTCCAGGATCGCCCCGTACCACCGCAGCGAATAGGCGCTCGCCTCGAACGACAGCATGCCCTTGGTGAATGTGAAGAACGGCTCGGCGTTGAACGACAGCGGGATGATCACCAGGATCGGCAGCATCAGGAAAAACAGCACCGCCGCCGCGCTGCCGCGCAGCGCGTACACCCCGGCCTTGTGCCAAACCGTGTAGTAGTCGGGAAACGCCTTCACCCCGTCATCCCAGCTTGATGTTGTCGGCCCCGACCACCCGGTCGTACGCCCAGTACAGCACGATGATCAGCACCAGCAGCAGCGTCCCCAACGCCGCCGCCAGTTCCCAGTTGTTCGATTGCTGCATGTGGAAGGCGATGATGTTGGAGATCATCTGCCCGTCCGTGCCGCCGACCAGCGCCGGCGTGATGTAGTAGCCGACGGAAATGATGAACACGAGCAGCGCCCCCGCCGACAGCCCCGGCACCGTCATCGGGAAGTACACCCGCAAGAACGCCGGGATCGGCCGCGCCCCCAGCGATTGCGCCGCCCGCATGTAGCTCGGGTCGATGCCCTTCATCACGCTGTACAGCGGCAGCACCATGAACGGCAGCAGAATGTGCGTCATCGCCACGATGGTCGCGAATTCCGTGAACATCATCTCCAGCGGCGCCCGCGTGATGCCCACCGCCATCAGCACCGAGTTGATCACCCCGTTGGTCTGCAGCAACGCGATCCACGCCGTCGTCCGCACCAGCAACGACGTCCAGAACGGCAACAGCACCAGCACCATCAGCATGTTCGCCGTCTTCGTCGGCGCGTTCGCCAGGTAGTACGCCAGCGGATAGCCCAGCAGCAGCGTCAGGATCGTGATCACCAGCGCGATCCGCAGGGTCTTGGTGTACAGCTGCACGTAGATCTGCGCCTGCTGACGCACCCCGATGCCGCCGTCCGGCCCGCGCTCCAGGTCCAGGGCCGTCAAGAAATTCGCGTCCGTGTAAACCCGCCCGACCTCACGCACCGTGTGCCACAGCGCCGGGTCGGCCCACTTATCGTTGGCCTCGACCAGCAGCTGCGCGCCCGTCGCCGCCAGCACGTCGTCCTCGACCCGCCGCAGCTGTCGCGCCGTCGATTTCACCACCGAGGACGTCCCCGGCAGCCCCCGGTTCAGCGCCTCGGCGAACCGCCCGGACGTTCGGTCCCCCGCCAGCCGCTTGAGGTCCACCGCCATGGTGGTCAGCACCGCGTCGTCCGGCGTGCCGTCCCCCGGCCACGTCTCCAGCACCGCCAGCGTGTCGGGGATCAATTGCGACACCGTCGGGTTGAACACGCTCCGGTGCAGCATCGTCGCGATCGGCGCGAAAAACGCGAAGCCGATGAACACCAGCAACGGCGCCACCAGCCCCAGCGCGATCAGCCGCCGCCGGTTCAGCTCCCGCCGCGCCACGTGGGCTTCCTCGCGGCTCAGCCGCGGCGCCAACGCCTGATCGAACGCAATATCCGCCATCGGGGCAGGGCAGGGGGCACCGGGCCGGCGCCCCCTTAACTCACCCTACTGCAACAGCCATTCGTTGAACTTCTCGCCCAACGATTCACCGAAATCGGCCCAGAAGATGCCGTCGGCCTTCAGGCCCTTGTCGATATGCGCGGTCGGCAGATCGTTGGTGATCGACGGGTCCACCAGCGCCGCGCCGGAGCGCCGCGTCGGCCCATAGGCCACGTCCTGCATGCCCGACAACGGCACCGTGCCCGTCGCGAACTTGATGAAGTCGAGCGCCGTGTCCTTGTTCGGCGAGCCCTTGACGATGGCCCACACGTCCAGGTCGAACACGTTGCTGTCCCACACCATTTCAAACGGCCGGCCGTCGTCCTGGATTGCACCAAAGATGCGGCCATTGGCCGACTGCACCATCACCGCGCCGCCGTCGTTCAACAGTTGCGGTGCCTGCGACCAGGAATCGAACCACACCAGGTCGTCGCGAATGGTGTCGAGCTTGGCGAACGCCCGCGCTTGGCCGTCGTCCGTCGACAGCACGTCGTAGACGTCGCCCGGCGCCACGCCGTCGGCGATCAGCGCCCATTCCAGGTTGACCTGCGGCCGCTTGCGCAGCGCCCGCTTGCCCGGGAACGTCGCCGTGTCGAAGAAGTCGGCGATGCTCGACGGCGTACCGCCCTCGATGGTGTCGTTGTTGTAGGCGAAGATGATCGCCCAGAAGATCACCCCGACGCCGCATTCGTTGGCCAGCGCCTCCGGGAAGAAGTCGTCCGCCGCCGCGACGCCGTCGTCACCCGGCGGCAGGATGTCCTGCGGGATCACTTCCAGCAGGCCTTCCGAACACGCCCGTTCCAGGTCGATCACTTCGATGTCGACCACGTCCCATTGGATGTTGCCGGCCTCGACCTGCGCCTTGATCTCGGCGATACCGCCCGAATAGTCCTCGAACAGCACGTTCTTGCCCGTCGCCGCGATGTACGGGTCGATCATGTGCTCCTTCTGCGCCGCCCCGTAGGCGCCGCCGAAGGACACCGCCGTCAGGTCCTGCGCCGCCGCCGGAGCGGCCATCGCGGCCACCACGGCGCCGCTCAGCAGTACGTTCCTCAATGACATTCTGTTCTCCTCTTCCTGATGGTCTCGATGTCGATTGTTCAGAGACCGACGTGCCCCCGGTTTTCCGGGTCGCACTGTTACGCGGCGCCAAAGGCGAAGCAGTCGCTGGCCTGCCAGATCAACTGCGCGTCCTCGCCTTCCTTGAAGGTCGGCGCCGCCACATCGTTCAAAACCTTGATCGTTACCTCCGAACCGTCCGGTAACTCGAAGTAATACCGAATGAAATCGCCCACATAATGGCGCACCATGAACTTGGCGGTGATCTGGTTGTCATACGGGTGATCACTGGGCTTGATGAACATCTTCTCCGGCCGCACCGACAGAATGCACGCGCCCCCGTCGCCGCTCAGGTCCCCCGGCTGCGCCTCGACGCTTTGCCCGCCGGCCACCGTCACCGTCGCCTTGCCGTTCGCCGCGCCCTGCAGCGTCGCCGGAATCAAGTTGTTCTCGCCGATGAAATCCGCCACGAACGCGTTCGCCGGCCGTTCGTACAGCGCGTCCGGCGACGCGCATTGCTGCACCACCCCGTCGTTGAACACCGCCACCCGGTCCGACATGGTCAGCGCTTCCGTCTGGTCATGGGTCACGTAAATCACCGTGAACCCCAGCTTGCGGTGCAGCCGGGTGATCTCGAACTGCATCTGCTCGCGCAGTTTCTTGTCCAGCGCCCCCAGCGGCTCGTCCATCAGCACCAGCGCCGGCTCGAAGATCAGCGCCCGCGCCAGCGCCACCCGCTGCCGCTGGCCGCCGGACAACTGCGTCGGATGCCGGTCGCCGAACCCGCCCAGCTCGACCAGTCCCAGGTACTCCTCGACCCGCGCGCCGATCTGGTCTTTCGGCATGTTCCGCACCCGCAGCGGGTAAGCCAGGTTTTCCGCTACCGTCATGTGCGGAAACAGCGCGTAGTTCTGGAACACCATGCCGATGTTCCGCTTGTACGGCGCCAAACGGGTAACCGGTACCCGATCGATTTGGATTTCCCCGCCGGTCACGCTCTCGAACCCGGCCAGCAGCATCAGGATCGTCGTCTTCCCCGACCCCGACGGCCCCAACAGGGTGATGAACTCACCCTTCGCCACCTCCAGGCTAAAGCCCTTCACCACCAGCGTTTTCTGGTCGTAGCTTTTCTTGACGTCGATGAACCGCAGGAACTGGCTGTTACCGCCACCTACCGTGCCGACCGCGTCGGCGCCGTCTTCCCCATGCATCGCGCGACCCCCGTTGCCGGTCGGGTCGGGGCTGCCAGCGTCGCCCTGCGTCGTCAAACGTCCAATCCCCAAACCCACGGTATCAGAACCGTGACAGCGAATTGCACACACAATCCACGCCTGGCGCAAGACCCAACCCGCCGCCTGGCCGCCGTCCGGCCCGTGAGCTAAACAGACCGCTCCACCGCGCGAGTTGCCTCATGCCCGTCGGCCGCCTGTTCATCGCCGCCGCCCTGGTCGCCGTCCCCGCCGGCCCGGCCGCCGCCGGCGTTGTCGCCTGGCTCGCCGCGCCCTTCGATCCCGCCCGTGGCCACGACATCGCCATGACCACCGCCTGGCACGGCCGGTTCATGGTCTTGGCCTGGGCCATCTTGTTTCCCACCGGCATCCTCGCCGCCCGGTTCTTCAAGGTGACCCCCGGCCAGGACTGGCCACGTCAGGTCGAAAACCCCACCTGGTGGCGCATCCACTTGTCCACCCAATATGCCGGCGCCGCCGCCGCGCTCCTCGCCCTCTTGCTCATTTTCGGCACCCGCCTCGGCGCCGGCGATGCCGCCGTGTGGCACCGCGTCGTCGGCTGGGGCGTCATGGGCCTGCTCGCCGCCCAGGTCGCCGGCAGTTGGTTCCGCGGCACCAAGGGCGGCCCCACCGCGCCCGCCGCCGACGGCTCCACCACCGGCGATCACTACGACATGACGCCCCGCCGCTACCTCTTCGAATACGTCCACAAGTCAACGGGTTACGTCGCGATCCTCATGGCCTGCGGCGCCATCGTCACGGGCCTCTACGTCGCCAACGCCCCGCGCTGGATGTGGCTCACCATCGCCGCCTGGTGGCTCGTCCTCGCCGCCGCCGCCGTCTGGCTGCAAACCCGCGGCTTCGCCATCGACACCTACCAGGCCATCTGGGGCCCCGACCCCCGCCACCCCGGCAACAGCACCCGCCGCCCCCCCAACTTCGCCGTCAAACGCCACGATCCTTGAGCCGACAAGTCAGTTGCCTGGCGCACCCCCACCGCCCACCTTACCGGCGGGAGGCAACATAAATGCGCTCATTTCAGGAACTCTTCGACTGGGCCGCCAAGCGTAAGGGCGGTCCCAAGGCCCTCGAGGCCATGTTCGACACGCCCAAATCGGCCAAGCAACTCGCCGCCGTCCCCGACGACCGCTGGCTCGCCGAAATGACCCGCCGCGTCTTTCAGGCCGGCTTCAACTGGTCCGTCATCGACAACAAGTGGGACGGTTTCGAGGCCGCGTTCGAGGGCTTTGACCCCAACCGCTGGGCCATGATGTCCGACGCCGACCTCGACCGCCTGCTGCAGGACACCGGCATCGTCCGTCACGCCAAGAAAATCCTCTCCGTCCGCGACAACGCCGTGTTCGTCACCGATCTCGCCAAGGAACACGGCGGCGCCGGCAAGTTCTTCGCCGATAGCCCGCCCACCGACTACGTCGGCCTCCTCGACACCCTGAAAAAGCGCGGCAACCGCCTCGGCGGCACCACCGCCCAGTACTTCCTGCGCACTTCCGGCGTCGACAGCGTCATTTTCACCCGCGACGTTGGCGCCGCCTTGGTCCGGGAAGGCGTCGTCGACAAGCCGCCGACGTCAAAACGCGACATGGCCGCCGCTCAGGCCGCCTTCAATACGTGGATGGACCAAAGCGGCCGCCCTTTGAACCACATCAGCCGCGTGTTGGCCTTTACCGTCGGCGATTAAGCCGCCTTCGCCCCCCGCGCCGCCATCCATTGCCCGAGCCGCGCCGCCTCGTCCTGGCTTAGCCGCAACCCCAGCTTGGTCCGCCGCCACAACACGTCGTCCGCCGTCCGCGCCCACTCTTGATCCATCAGGTAGGCGACTTCGGCCTCGTACAGCCCGCCGCCGAAGTCCGTCCCCAGGTCGGCGACCGAACCGGCGCTGCCGAGGATCTGCCGCGCCCGCGTGCCATAGGCCGTTGCCAGCCGTGCCGCCACCGTAGGGGGTAAGTCGCTGCATTGCGTCTGCAACGCCTGCCGCAGCGCCACGCCGCCGTCGACGCCGAAGTCGCCCCCCGGCAGCGGCGCCCCATCGGTCCACGCCGGCCCCAGCGCCGGCAACACGCCTTCCAGCTTCTTCGCCGCCGCTTCCGCCAACTTGCGGTAGGTCGTGATCTTGCCGCCGATGATGTTGAGCAATGCCGGCGGCCCGTCCGTCAGCTCCAGCACATAGTCCCGCGACAACTCCTGCGCCGACTCGTTGGGGTCGCCGTACAGCGGCCGCACGCCGGCGTAGGTCCACACCACGTCCGCCGGCGCCACCGGCGTCTTGAAATATTCGCTCACCGCCGCGCACAAGTACGCCGTCTCGTCCTCGGAGATCGCCACCTCGCCCGGGTCACCCTGGTAGTCGACGTCCGTCGTGCCGATCAGCGTGTAGTCCTGCTCGTACGGGATCGCGAAAATCACCCGCTTGTCCGTGTTCTGGAAAATGTAGGCCCGCGCGTGGTCGAACACCTTCGGCACCACGATGTGGCTGCCCTTGACCAGCCGCACCGTTGCCGCCGCGTTGCCGCCCACCGCCTGCGCCAACACCCGCGCCACCCACGGCCCGGCCGCGTTGACCAGCACCCGCGCCGTCGCCGTCGTCTGCGCTCCCGTGTCCCGGTCCGTCAGGGTCAGTACCCAGTGGTCGCCCTCCCGCGTCCCGCGCGTCACTTCCGTGCGCACCCGCACGTCGGCGCCCCGTGCCACCGCGTCGATGGCGTTCAGCGCCACCAGCCGCGCATCGTCGACCCAGCAGTCCGAGTACTCGAAGCCCCGCGCGAAATCATCGCGCAGTACGGCGCCCGCATCGTCCCGCGTCAGGTTCAGCCCCCGCGACCGTGGCAGCAGCTTGCGCCCGCCCAGGTTGTCGTACAGCAGCAGCCCCAGCCGGATCAGCCACGCCGGCCGCAAACCCTTGTGGTGCGGCAGCACGAACCGCATCGGCGTCACGATGTGCGGCGCCATCCGCAACAGTACCTCGCGCTCCGTCAGCGCCTCGCGCACCAGACTGAATTCATAGTGCTCCAGGTACCGCAGGCCGCCGTGGATCAGCTTGGTCGACGCCGACGACGTCCCGCTCGCCAGGTCGTTCTGCTCGGCCAACAGCACCGAAACCCCGCGCCCCGCCAGGTCCCGCGCGATGCCGCAGCCGTTTACCCCACCGCCAATGATCGCCACGTCGTAAGTCACGTTCAGCGCCGGTGTCGCCACCGCTCCCCTGTTGCCATTTTCGTTTTCAGCCGTATTCGAAGATTAACGAAAGTGCTCTCAATCGCAAGTCGGATCTCAGTCGGCCCCCGCCACCTCTACGCTCACCGCGTTTTCCCGGCAGATTGCCGCCAATCGCGGCGGCAACGGCGCATCCGTGACAAAGCAGTCGATCTGGGAAATATGACCGATCCGCACGGGCGCCGCGCGTTCCAGTTTCATCCGGTCGGCCACCAGGATCGTCCGCCGCGCGCATTCCAGGATCGCCCGCGCCACCCGCACCTCCCGGTAGTCATAGTCCAGCAGCGTGCCGTCCCCGTCGATCGCCGACGTCCCCACCACCGCGTAGTCGACCCGGAACTGCCGGATAAAGTCCACCGTCGCCTCGCCGACGATGCCGCCGTCGGCATGCCGCAGCACCCCGCCCGCGACGATCACCTCGATCTCCTCGAACCCTTGCAGGATGTGCGCCGCGTTGATGTTGTTGGTGATCACCATCAGCTGCTGTTTGCCGCTCAACGCCATCGCCACTTGCTCTGCCGTCGTGCCGATGTTGATCAGCAGCGACGACCGGTCCGGGATCAGCGATGCCGCCTTCAGCCCGATCCGCCGCTTTTCCTCCTGCGCCAACTGCCGCCGCGCTTCGTAGCCGAAGTTCGCCACCCCCGACACCAGCGCCGCGCCGCCGTGGTAGCGCTGCAGAATGCCCCGCCGACCTAAGTCGTTGAGGTCCTTGCGGATCGTCTGCTCGGTGACGCCGAAGTGCTGTGCCAGGTCATCGACGTTCACCCGCCCGCGCGTGCGCGCCAGCATCACGATGTCCGTTTGTCGCGGCGTCAGCGGTTCCATGGCGTTACCGGTTTGCCCTGTTTCTCCAACGATCAACGTCGTCCTCTACGGCCCGCCGGTCAACGGAGTTTTCGATTGACATTCGTTTTGGTTCACTAAAGCATGCCCTCAATAAACACATCGTGAAAACAAGTGAGGGAGGACCAAGCATGAAAAAGACGCTTCTCATGACCGCTGCGGTGGCGATGCTTGCCGTCGCCCCGCCGGCATGGGCCGACATGGCCGCTGCCGAGCGTTGGGTCGACGACGAATTTCAGCCGTCGACTCTGTCGCGCGGCGAGCAGCTCGCTGAAATGCAATGGTTCATCGACGCCGCGGCGCCGTTCCAGGGCATGGAGATCAACGTGTTGTCGGAAGGCATTCCGACCCACGACTATGAATCCCAAGTCCTCACCAAGGCGTTCGAGGAAATCACCGGCATCAAGGTCAACCACCAGATCCTCGGTGAGGGCGAGGTCGTTCAGGCCGTCCAGACCCAGATGCAGACCCAGCGCAATCTCTACGACGCCTACGTCAACGACAGCGATCTCATCGGCACCCACTCCCGTCTCCAGCTCGCCGTCAACTTGACCGACTGGATGGCCGGCGACGGCGCCGACGTCACCCTGCCGACCCTCGACCTCGAGGATTTCATCGGCATTTCCTTCACCACCGGCCCCGACGGTAAGCTCTACCAGCTGCCCGACCAGCAGTTCGCCAACCTCTACTGGTTCCGCAAGGACTGGTTCGACCGGCCGGAACTGCAGGAGCAGTTCAAGGGCATCTACGGTTACGACCTCGGCGTGCCCGTCAACTGGTCCGCCTACGAGGACATTGCCGAGTTCTTCTCCGAGCACGTCCAGGAGATCGACGGTGTCCGCGTCTACGGTCACATGGACTACGGCAAGCGCGCCCCCGATCTCGGCTGGCGCATGACCGACGCCTGGCTGTCCATGGCCGGTGCCGGCTCCGCCGGTATCCCCAACGGCCGTCCCATCGACGAGTGGGGCATCCGCATGGAAGAGGGCTCCTGCAACCCGGCCGGCGCGTCCGTCGAGCGTGGCGGCGGCGTCAACGGCCCGGCGGCCGTCTACGCCATCCGCAAGTGGGACGAATGGCTGCGCCAATACGCCCCGCCGGGGGCCGCCGACCTCGACTTCTATCAGTCGCTGCCGGCGCTTTCCCAAGGCAACGTCGCCCAGCAGATCTTCTGGTACACCGCGTTCACCGCGAACATGGTCGCCCCGAAGAGCGAGGGCAACAACACCGTCGACGACGACGGCAATCCGCTCTGGCGTATGGCCCCGTCGCCCCACGGCCCGTATTGGGAGTCCGGCCAGAAGCTCGGTTATCAGGACGCCGGTTCGTGGACCATGCTCAAGTCGACCCCGGTTGATCGCCGCAAGGCGGCCTGGCTCTACGCCCAGTTCACGGTCTCCAAGTCCGTGTCCCTGCGCAAAAGCCATGTTGGTCTGACGATCATCCGCGACAGCGACATTCGCCATGAGTCCTTCACCGAGCGGGCGCCCAAGCTGGGCGGTTTGGTCGAGTTCTATCGCTCGCCCGACCGCGTCAACTGGACCCCGACCGGCGTCAACGTGCCGGACTATCCGAAGTTGGCGCAGCTCTGGTGGCAGAACATCGGCGACGTCAACTCCGGTGCCTTCACGCCGCAGGAGGCCATGGACCGCATGGCCGCCGAAATGGACGACGTCATGGCCCGCATGCAGCAGGTCGACGAGGCCGCCAACGTCTACGGCGGTTGCGGCCCGCGCTTGAACGAGATCTCCGATCCGTCCAAGTGGCTCGGCACCCCCGGTGGCCCGAAGGCGCAACTCGCCAACGAAAAGCCCCAGGGCGAGACCGTCGACTACGAAGAACTGATCGAGCGCTGGAACCGCTCGTAACAGTCGGTTAACGCGACCGGCCCGGATGGCGCACGCCGTCCGGGCCGGCGTGCTTGCTTTTTGTCGGGGGAGCTTTCAGCCGTGAGTCTGGAGCTACGGGACGTCGTCAAACGCGTCGGCGGCGACACCCACATCTACCAAACCAGCGTCGCCTTGGCCCCGACCGGGTTCAACGTCCTGCTCGGCACCACCTTGGCCGGCAAGACCACCCTGATGCAGCTCATGGGCGGCCTCGAGCGCCCGACCTCCGGCCAAGTTTGGTTCAACGGCATCGACGTCACCGGCGTCTCGGTTCAGCGCCGCAACGTCTCCATGGTGCATCAGCAGTTCATCAACTACCCCAGCCTCAGCGTTTACGAAAACATCGCCTCGCCGTTGCGCGTCGCCCGTGCGCCGAAGGCCCAGATCAAGGACCGCGTCGGCGCCGTCGCCGAACTCCTGCGCCTGTCGCCGCTGCTCGACCGCAACCCCGCCGAGTTGTCCGGCGGTCAACAGCAGCGCACCGCGCTGGCCCGCGCCCTGGTCAAGGACGCCGAACTCATTCTCCTCGACGAACCCCTCGCCAACCTCGACTTCAAGCTCCGCGAGGAACTGCGCGACGAACTGCCTAAGCTGTTCGCCGACCGCAAGTGCACCGTCGTCTACGCCACCAGCGAACCCATGGAAGCGCTGCTCCTCGGCGGCCACACCGCCGCGGTGCAAGAGGGCCGCATCACCCAGTTCGGCCCGACCTCCGACGTCTACCGCCGCCCCAAGGATGTCGTCACCGCCCGCGTCTTCTCCGACCCGCCCATCAACATCGCCCCCATCGTCAAGCAGGGCGACCGCATGACCCTCAGCGCGGCCGTGTCCTGGTCCGTCCCCGCGGCCCTGCGCGACCGCCCCGACGGCAACTACCAGGTCGGCATCCGGCCCCACGAGATCACCGCCGGCGCTGTGGACGGCGCCACCACCGAACTCGTCGGCCAAATCCAGATCACCGAGCTCAGCGGCTCCGAAAGCGTCATCCACTTTACCCACCACGACCTCAACTGGGTCTCCCAGTCCCACGGCATCCACGCCATGCAGGTCGGCGCCGACGCCAAGTTCCATGTCAACACCGCCGCCTGCCTGTACTTCGACGACGCCGGCGCCTTGATCGCCGCGCCCACCAACGGCCCCGCCACCGCGGGCTCGCCCGAGAAGCTGACCGCCTGATGGCCAAGATCACCCTCCAGCACCTGCGCCACAGCTACCTTGCCGCCCCGTCCGGCCCCGACGACTGGGCCTTGAAGGAACTCAACGTCGATTGGGCCGACGGCGGCGCCTACGCCCTGCTCGGGCCCTCCGGCTGCGGCAAGACGACCCTGCTCAACATCATCTCCGGCCTTATCCGGCCCAGCGAGGGCCAGGTCCTGTTCGGCGGCACCGACGTCACCGACACCCAGCCCAGCGACCGCAACATCGCCCAGGTGTTCCAGTTCCCCGTTGTCTACGACACCATGACCGTGCGCGAGAACCTGGCGTTCCCCCTGCGCAACCGCGGCATGGCCGACGCCGAGATCGCCACCCGCGTCGCCGAAATCGCCGACATCCTCGAACTCGACGATATGCTCGACCGCCGCGCCGCCGGCCTCACCGCCGACGGCAAGCAGAAGATCTCCCTCGGCCGCGGCCTCGTCCGCTCCGACGTCAACGTCATCATGTTCGACGAGCCCCTGACCGTCATCGACCCCCACCTCAAGTGGCAATTGCGCTCCAAGCTCAAGGAGCTGCACCAGCGCATCAACGTCACCATGATCTACGTCACCCACGACCAGACCGAGGCGCTGACCTTCGCCGACACCGTCGTCGTCATGCACGAGGGCACCGTCGTCCAGATCGGCACCCCCGTCGACCTGTTCGAACGCCCCCAGCACACCTTCGTCGGCCATTTCATCGGCTCCCCCGGCATGAACGTTTTGCCCTGCGAGGTCACCGACGGCGTCGCCACGGTCGACGGCTGCCCGGTGGTCAAGGCCGATGCCGCCGGCGGCGTCAGCCCCGGCCAGCGCATCGAGGTCGGCGTCCGCCCGGAATACGTCCGCTTTGCCGAGGCCGGCTTGCCCGTCAACATCACCAAGGTCAGCGACGCCGGCCGCTACCGCATTGTCGAGGCGACCCACGATGCAATCCGCCTCAACGTGCTGATCGGCGAGCAAGCCGACGTCCCGTCCGGCACCGCCTTTGTCCAGTTCGACCCGGCCTTCACCGGCCTCTACGCCGACGGTTGGCGTGTTGAAGGGGAGGCGTCGGCGTGAACGGCAAGATCCCCTATCAGAAGGGCTGGATTTTCGTCCTCCCCGTCGTCGGCCTCGTCGCCTTCAACGCCGTCATCCCCCTGATGACCGTGGTCAACTACTCGGTGCAGGAGACCTTCGGCAGCAACGTCTTCTTCTTTGAGGGCGTTAAGTGGTTCCAGGGCGTCCTCGCCTCCGACCGCTTCCACGCGTCGTTGAGCCGCCAGTTGGCCTTCACCGCGGTCATTCTCGCCATCGAGATCCCCTTGGGCGTCGCCATCGCCTTGTCCATGCCGCGCTCCGGCCCCTGGCTGTCCGTCTGCCTGGTGCTCATGGCCCTGCCGCTGCTGATCCCCTGGAACGTCGTCGGCGCCATGTGGAACATCTTCGCGCTGCCCGACATCGGCCTCCTCGGCTGGACCCTCAACGCCCTGTCCATCGACTACAACTACACCCGCCAGCCGTTGTCCGCCTGGTTCACCATGGTCGCCATGGACGTCTGGCATTGGACGTCCCTGGTCGTGCTGCTCGCGTACGCCGGCCTCAGCTCGATCCCCGATCCCTACTACCAGGCCGCCAAGATCGACGGCGCCTCCAAGTGGGCCGTGTTCCGCTACATCCAGTTGCCGAAGATGCAGCGCGTCCTGACCATCGCCATCCTGCTGCGCTTCATGGACAGCTTCATGATCTATACCGAGCCGTTTGTCCTCACCGGCGGCGGCCCCGGCAACTCGACGACCCTCTTGTCCATCGACCTGGTCAAGATCGCCCTGGGCCAATTCGACCTCGGCCCCGCCGCCGCCATGTCCATCGTCTACTTCCTCATCGTCCTGCTGGTGTCCTGGGTCTTCTACACCGTGATGACGCGGAAGGAGGAAAGCTGATGCGCGCCCGTTGGCTGATCCCCACCCTCTACATCATCTTCCTGATGCTGCCGATCTACTGGCTGCTCAGCATGTCCTTCAAGACCACCAACGAAATCCTCGGCGGCTTCAGCCTGTGGCCGCGGGAATTCACCTTGGAGAACTACATCACCATCTTCACCGACCCGACCTGGTACAACGGCTACATCAACTCCATCATCTACGTCTGTCTCAACACCGCGATTTCCGTCACCGCTGCCCTGCCGGCCGCCTACGCCTTCTCGCGCTTCAGCTTCCTCGGCGACAAGCATCTGTTCTTCTGGCTGCTGACCAACCGCATGGCGCCGCCGGCGGTGTTCGCCTTGCCGTTCTTCCAGCTCTATTCGGCGATCAACCTGTTCGACACCCACCTTGCCGTCGCCTTGGCCCACACCTTGTTCAACATCCCCCTGGCTGTCTGGATCCTCGAGGGCTTTATGTCCAGCGTGCCCCGGCAACTCGACGAAACCGCGTATGTCGACGGCTACGGGTTCTGGCGCTTCTTCATCAAGATCTTCCTGCCGACCATCCGTTCCGGCGTCGGCGTCGCCGCCTTCTTCTGCTTCATGTTCTCTTGGGTCGAGCTGTTGTTGGCCAAGACCCTGACCTCCGTCGCCGCCAAGCCCATCGCCGCGACCATGACCCGAACGGCAAGTAGCTCCGGGTTCGAATTAGGGCTCTTAGCCGCCGCCGGGGCCCTCACCATCATCCCCGGCGCCATCGTCATCTATTTCGTCCGCAACTACATCGCCAAGGGCTTCTCCCTTGGCCGTGTCTAGCAGGGGAGGGGAGGACTAGATGGATCTCGCCTGGATGGCCTGGACTTGGCAGACCGCCGCGTTCTTTGCCTTCATCGCCCTGACCCTCGCCGGCATGGTCGTGTGGGAAATCCGCGACCCCGGCGGCAACCCGCGCCGCGGTATCCTCCGCCTCGACACCACCCGCGGCGACCGCCTGTTCATATCCTTGCTCGGCAGCGCCTTCATCAACCTGGCGTGGCTCGGCCTCGCCGGCCCGCCCCTCTACGGCGGCATCGTCATTTCCCTGATCTACGCCGTCGCCGTCTTTCGCTGGGTCTAGCGGAAGCCGCCCTGCCGGCACAGCCGCTGGTACAGCGGCAGGCCCCGGTCGCACACCAGCGACATCATCCGCGGGTCGCCGAATTCCGGCTGCGGGTGCACTCGGTGCATCGTGATCTTGGTGCACACGTCGACCCGCAGGTTGTATTCCTCGCGGTTGGTGTTGAGGAACCCGTCCCGCTCCGCCTCCGTCGCGATCAGCACCGCCAGTTGCGAGCATGTTGGCGCCAAGGTGTTCGCCACTTGGCTTAAATCGCCGCCTTCCGCCACCCAGGTATCAAGCTGCCCCAGCAGGTGCCGCTCCATCACCACGCCGGGGTTGTCCTGCGCTACCGCCGGCCCGGCCGCCCCCAGCAGCGCCGCAACGACGGCCGCCGCCCTAAACACACCGGCCGCCGTCGACTTCCAGGCACACCCCGGTAATGAACTTCGCTTCTTCCGACACCAGGTACAGCGCCGCGTCGGCGATGTCCTCCGGCGTGCTCAGCCGGCCCAGCGGGATGGTGTCGACAAACCGCTGCCGCGCCTCTGGAGTCACTTCTCCGCCCATAAATGCCCCGAGCAGCGCCGTCTCCCCCGCCACCGGCGCCAGCGCATTGACCCGGATCTTGTCGGGCGCCAACTCCACCGCCATTGCTTTGGTCATGGTCACCACGGCCCCTTTGCTCGCGTTGTACCAGACCAGCCCCGGCCGCGGCCGTAGCGCCGCCGTCGACGCCGTGTTCAGGATCACCCCGCCGCCCTGGGCGCGGAACACCGGCACCACGTGCTGCGCCGACCAATACAGCGCCTTCACGTTGACCCGGAAAATCCGGTCGAACGTCGCCTCGTCGACGTCGAGCAGCGGCCCCGCGACCTGCGCCACCCCGGCGTTGTTGACCATGATGTCGAGCCCGCCGTGGGCATCCACCGCGGCGTCGACCAGCGCCTTCGTGGCGTCGCCGTCGCCCACGTCGGCGGCGACGAAGGTCGCCCGCCCGCCGTCGTTGGCGATCTCGTCGGCCACCCGCTGGCCACCGGCCGCGTCGATATCGTTAACCACCACCGCGGCCCCTTCGGCGGCGAACCGCCGCGCGATGCCGGCGCCGAACCCCGATCCGGCCCCCGTCACAACCGCCGATTTGCCCGCCAACCGCATAAAATTCCTCCCAAAACCGAAACCCGCACGTTCGTAGTTTTTCGGTAAACTACCACCTATATGATGAAATCAGGGAGAGCGTTGAGGCCCTTGGCACTATGAATCCATCGCGCAGCCACCCTGAAGACCCCCACGACGACGGCCGCCACCACCGAAGCGTCGGCGCCCGTCTGCGCGCCAACTTCATCGCTGGCGTCCTCGTCACCGCGCCCATCGCCATCACCTTTTTTGTCGCCTGGCAGGTCCTCGGCTTCATCGACGCCCGGGTTACCCCTTGGATCCCCGCCGTCTACAACCCCAACACCTACCTGCCGTTCGGCGTTCCCGGCGTCGGCCTCGTTGTCCTTATTGGCCTGCTCACCGCCATCGGTGCCCTGACCACCGTCTTCTTGGGCCGCACCCTCGTGCGCCTGTCCGAACGCATCATGGACCGGGTCCCGGTGGTGCGCAGCGTCTATGGCGCCACCAAGCAGATCTTCCACACCATCCTCGCCCAGAAGTCCCAGGCCTTTCGCCAGGTCGTCCTGCTGGAATACCCGCGCCGCGGCATCTGGGCCCTGGGCTTTGTCACCAGCCACACCGAGGGCGAGGTCCAGAACCTCTCCGAGGACGATCTCGTCAACGTCTTCCTGCCGACCACCCCCAACCCCACGTCGGGTTTTCTGCTGTTCTTCCCCCGCCGCGACCTGATTTTCCTCAGCATGTCGGTGGAGGAGGGCGCCAAGATGATCATTTCCGGCGGCATCGTCACCCCGCCCGACAATCGCCCCGATGACTTAAAGCGCATCAAGCGCATCATCAGCGTCGACGACCCCAACTCCGCCGTCCTCCGCCCCGAGGAAGCCGCCGCCCGCGCCCGCGCCGACGACACCGCCGTCACCCCGCCCCAGGAACTCATCGCCGCCGGCAAGGACTAGCCCGCGCGCGCCGTCAGTACGGCTGCGTCCCTCTCGAACAAATACAAGAGCGCCCGCAGCGCTTCGCCCCGCTCGCTCGTCAGTTCCGGATCCCGAGCCACCACAAGGTGCGCGTCGTCCCGCGCCGTCGCTAGCAAATCGCCGTGCACCGCCAGGTCGGCCAGCCGAAACCCCGGCAGTCCCGACTGCCGTGTCCCCAAGACGTCGCCCGCCCCGCGCAGCCGCAGGTCTTCCTCGGCGATCTCGAACCCGTCGTCCGTCGCCCGCAGTTTCTTTAGCCGCGCCCGCGCCGTCTCCCCAAGCGGCGTCGCGTACAGCAACAAGCAGGTCGAGTGTTCGTGCCCGCGCCCGATCCGCCCGCGCAGCTGATGCAGTTGCGCCAACCCGAACCGTTCCGCGTCCTCCACCACCATCACCGTCGCTTCCGGCACGTTGACGCCGACCTCGATCACCGTCGTCGCCACCAACAGGTCGATGCCGTCGCCGGCGAACCCGGCCATCACCTTGTCCCGCTCGGCCCCGGCCAGCCGCCCGTGAACCATCCCAACCCGCTCGCCGAACCGCGTCTTCAGTTCGGCGTAGCGTTCTTCCGCCGCCGCCGCGTCCACTTCTTCGGAGGTCTCGACCAGCGGACACACCCAATACACCTTCGTGCCGCTGTCCAGCGCCCGCCCCACCGCCGCCATCACCTCGTCGAGCCGTTCCAGCGGGATCGTCCGCGTGTCCACCGGCTGTCGCCCCGGCGGTTTTTCCGTCAGCCGGGATTCATCCAGGTCGCCGTACGCCGCCAGGGTCAGGGTCCGCGGGATCGGCGTCGCTGTCATCAGCAGCATGTCCACCGCCGCGCCCTTGGTCGTCAGCAGCAACCGCTGATGCACCCCGAACCGATGTTGTTCGTCGACCACCGCCACCGCCAGGTCGTGGAACGCCACGTCCTCTTGGAACAGCGCATGGGTCCCCACGGCAATGCCGATTTCGCCGTTCGCCAGGCCCTCGAGCACCCCCGCCCGCGCCCGGCCCTTGTGCCGCCCGGTCAGCAGCACCGCCCGCACCCCGGCCGCTTCCGCCAGCGGTTCAATGGTCTCGAAGTGCTGCCGCGCCAGGATCTCCGTCGGCGCCATCAGCGCCGCTTGCGCCCCGCACTCCACCGCATTGAGCATCGCCAGCAGCGCCACAACCGTCTTGCCGCTGCCCACGTCCCCTTGCAGCAGCCGCAGCATCCGCACCTCGGCCGCCATGTCGCCAAGGATCTCCGCCATCGCTTGCGTCTGGCTGTTGGTCAGCTTGAAGTCGAGCGCCGCCATCGCCTTGCGCCGCAAACGCCCGTCCCCCTTGATCGGCCGCCCCCGCCGTTTGCGCATCCGCGCCCGCACCAGCGCGATCGCCAACTGACTGGCCAGCAGTTCGTCGTACGCCAGCCGCCGCCGGGCCAGCGTGTCCGGCAGCAGGTCCGTCGCCGCCTCCGGCGCATGCACCATCACCAGCGCCGTGTGCCAGTCCGGCCACCCCATCTTTTTTGCGTACGCCGCGTCCTGCCACTCCGCCAGCTCCGGCGCCCGCGCCACCGCCCCAGCCACCGCCTTGCCCATCACCTTGGCGCTCAGCCCGGCGGTCAGCGGATATACCGGCTGCACCGTCTCGATCGCCTCGCGTTCGTCCTCGGCGGCGATAAAGTCCGGGTGTGTCATCTGCACCCCGCCGCCGTAGTGCTCGACCGTGCCGCTGACCACCCGCGTCGCCCCTTCCGGCAGCACCTTTTGCAGGTAATCGGCCCGCCCGTGGAAGAACACCAGGGTCAGCACCCCGGTGTCATCGGAACAGGTCACCCGATAAGGCGCGCGGCTGAACCGCCCGCCCCCCGGCCGGTGCTTGTCGACCGTCACCGTCAGCGTCGCCACCCGCCCCGGTTCCGCGTCGGCCACGTCGGGCGTGTACCGTCGGTCGATCAGCCCCACCGGCAGCAGCCACAACAGGTCCACCACCCGCGCCCCCGCCACCCGCTCCACGAGCTTGGCCAGGCGTGGGCCGATTCCCGGCAGGGCGGTCGGCGGCGCGAATAACGGATTAAGGGCTTGCGGACGCATGTTGGTCATTCAAACAGGGGCAATCGAGTGCTGACAGCGCCGCGATGGCCGCGTATATCCTAGTGCCTCATCAGCGTCTCCGAAAAGCATGAGCGACCCCGACGCCGCGCGCCGCAAGCGGCTTGCCTACCGCAGCCGCTACACCGGCACCAAGGAAACCGACGTGCTGCTCGGCTACTTCGCCACGCACTTCCTGCCGACCCTCGACGCCGCTTTGCTTGACGATTACGAAGCCTTGATCGAAAACGCCGACCCCGACCTCTATCTATGGATCAGCGGCCGCGCCCCGGTCCCGGAACAGTGGGACACGCCGGTCATGACCCTGCTGCAGAGCATCACCGTTGACCGCCCTTGATCTGCTGAATCTCGACCCCACGGTACTCGCCAGCCCCGGCGCCGTCGCTTTCACCGCCGCCCCGTCGCCGTGCGAGGCCCTGGCCCTCGGCGCCTTGTTGCCGCCCGACGCCACCGCCACCGCGTTGTTCGTCGCCGCCAACGACGCCCGCATGGACCGCCTCGCCACCGCCCTGGCGTTCTTTGCCCCCCACGCCCGCATCACCGCCGTCCCGGCGTGGGATTGCCTGCCCTATGACCGCGTGCCGCCCCACGCCGACATCGCCGCCCGCCGCCTCGTCGGCCTCGGCCAGCTCGCCGCCGATACCGCCGCCGCCGGCCCCCACATCGTTCTCACCACCGTCGCCGCCGTGCTGCAGCGTGTCCCGCCCAAGGCCTTCCTCGCCGACGCCCAATTCGAGATCCGCGCCGGTGCCGCCACCGACCTCGACGCCCTCAACAGGTTCCTCGCCGCCAACGGCTACGTCCGTACCGGCACCGTGCGCGAGGCCGGCGAGTTTGCCGTGCGCGGCGGCATCATCGACATCTTCCCGCCCGGCGCCGACCACCCGACCCGCCTCGACATGTTCGGCGACGAGGTCGAGGCCCTGCGCGCCTTCGACCCCATCACCCAACTCACCCTGACCGACGCCGACAAGGTCAACGCCCTCGAACTGCGCCCGGTCAGCGAGGTCATGCTCACCGACGACGCCGTCACCGGCTTCCGCTCCCGCTACCGCGCCACCTTCGGCGTGCCGAAGGCCGAGGATGCCCTCTACGAGGCCGTCAGCGCCGGCCATCGCCACCCCGGCATGGAACACTGGCTGCCCCTGTTCTACGACCGCCTCGAATCCCTGTTCGACTACCTGCCCCCCGCCACCCCGGTCCTCCTCGACGACCAGGCCCGCGACGCCATCGCTGCCCGTCTGGACCTCATCGCCGACTACTTCGCCGCCCGCCGCGACATGGCCAACGCCAAGCACGCGGCCGAGGAGGGCATCTACAACCCCTTGGCCCCCGACGCCCTCTACCTCACCGCCGACCAGTGGCGCGCGACCTTGGCCGACCGCCCCCACGCCGTCTTCACCGCCCTCGATCACTTCGTCGACGAGGCCGCGCCCGATACCCGCCTCGCCAACATCGGCGGCCGTGTCGCCGCCGACTTCGCCGACGCCCGCACCCGCCCCGACATCAACCTGTTCGATGCCGTCGCCAACCGCGTCACCGCAGAACACGGCGAGGGCCGCCGCGTCATCATCGCCGCCTACACCGCCGGCTCGCGCGACCGCCTGACAGCCTTGCTCACCGGCCACGGCATCCCCGGCATCGAGGTCCGCGACACCTGGGACGACGCCCTGGCCGTCCCCGCCGACCGCGTGCCCCTGGTCGTCGTCGGCCTCGAACGCGGCTTTCAGCTCGACGGCGTCGTCGTCCTCACCGAACAGGACATCCTCGGCGACCGCCTCGCCCGCGTCGCCAAGAAGTCCCGCAAGGCCGAGAACTTCATCTCCGAGGTCTCCAGCCTCCACCCCCGCGACCTCGTCGTCCACGTCCAGCACGGCATCGGCATGTTCGAGGGGCTCGAGACCCTGGAGATCGCCGGCGCCCCCCACGATTGCTTGCGCCTGATCTACGCCGGCGGCGACAAGCTGTTCCTGCCCGTTGAAAACCTCGAACTGCTGTCCCGCTTCGGGTCCGAGGACGCCGGCGTCACCCTCGACCGCCTCGGCGGCGCCGGTTGGCAGGCCCGCAAGGCCAAGGTCAAGGAACGCATCCGCGACATCGCCGAAAAACTCTTGGAGGTCGCCGCCGCCCGCCAACTCCGCGAGGCCCCGCGCATCGCCAGCCCCGAGGGCCTGTACGACGAGTTTGTCGCCCGCTTCCCGTTCCACGAGACCGACGACCAGGAACGCTCCATCGCCGACGTCCTCGGCGATCTCGCCTCCGGCCGCCCCATGGACCGCCTGGTCTGCGGCGATGTCGGCTTCGGCAAGACCGAGGTCGCCTTGCGCGCTGCCTTTGTCACCGCCATGACCGGCCGCCAGGTCGCCGTCGTCGTTCCCACGACCCTATTGGCCCGCCAGCACGCCCAGACCTTCGCCGACCGCTTCGCCGGCCTGCCCATCAAGGTCGGCCAGTTGTCCCGCCTCGTCGCCGGCCCCCAGGCCAAGGCGGTCAAGGAGGGCATGGCCAGTGGCGACCTCGACATCGTCATCGGCACCCACGCGCTCCTCGCCAAGAGCATCACCTTCGCAAACCTCGGCCTGGTCATCGTCGACGAGGAACAGCACTTCGGCGTCGTCCAAAAAGAACGCCTGAAGCAGCTCAAGCAGGACGTCCACGTCCTTACACTGACCGCCACGCCGATCCCCCGCACCCTGCAATTGGCCCTGACCGGCGTCCGCGAGTTGAGCCTCATCTCCACCCCGCCCGTCGACCGCCTCGCCGTGCGCACCTTCGTGCTGCCCTACGACCCGGTGATCATCCGCGAAGCCATCATGCGCGAGCACTTCCGCGGCGGTCAGGTGTTCTACGTCTGCCCCCGCATCGAGGACTTGGCCGGCCTCCAGGAACGCCTCCGCGAGCTGGTGCCGGAGGTCAAGGTCACCATGGCCCACGGCCAAATGCCCGCGCGCGAGCTCGAGGCCATCATGGCCGCGTTCTACGAGGGCCAGTTCCAGGTCCTGCTTAGCACCAACATCGTCGAATCCGGCCTCGACATCCCCACCGCCAACACCATCATCATCCACCGCTCCGACCGCTTCGGCTTGTCCCAGCTCTACCAGTTGCGGGGCAGGGTAGGGCGCTCCAAGACCCGCGCCTACGCCTACCTGACGCTGCCCGCCGGCCGCGCCTTGTCGGAAACCGCGCAAAAGCGCCTCGACGTCATGCAAACCTTGGACAGCCTCGGCGCCGGTTTCTCCCTCGCCAGCCACGACCTCGACATCCGCGGCGCCGGCAACCTCCTCGGCGACGAACAGTCCGGCCACATTCGCGAGGTCGGCGTCGAGCTCTACCAGCAAATGCTGGAAGACGCCGTCGCCACCGCCCGCGATACCGGCAGCGCCGAACCCACCACCGAGCACGACTGGACCCCGTCCATAACCATCGGCACCCCCGTCTTGATCCCGGAATCCTTCGTCGCCGATTTGTCCGTCCGCCTCGGCCTCTACCGCCGCGCCGCCCGCATCGTCGACGACACCGAACTCGACGCCTTCGCCGCCGAACTCATCGACCGTTTCGGCAGCCTGCCCGCCGAGGTCGAAAACCTCCTGCAGATCGTCTCCCTAAAACGCCTGTGCCGCGCCGCCGGCGTCGAAAAGCTCGATGCCGGCCCCAAGGGCGCGGTCGTCACCTTCCGCGACAACAACTTCGCCGACCCGGCTGCCTTGATCGCCTTCATCAGCAGCCAACCCGGCGCCGTCAAACTCCGCCCCGACCATAAGCTCGTTTATCAGCGCGACTGGGCCCAGGAAAAACAACGCCTCCAGGGCGTCCGCCGCCTCATGACCAACCTCTCCGACCTCGCCACCGGCAAGGCCGCCACGGCGGCCTAGGCCAGCCGAAACTCCTGCAACAACACACCGTTGTCGTACAGCTTCGACGATTGTAGCACCGCGTCGCACCCCGCCGTGTTGTCGCCGAACAGCCGTGTCCCGCTGCCCAACACGATCGGCGCCCGTTTCAGCCGCAGCGTCGTGATCATCCTCAGCGACAGCAGCCATCCCGCGAACTGCCCACCGCCGCATAGGTAGATCGGCCCGTCCACCGTCTGCCGCAGCGTTTCGACCCGCGCCGCCGCGTCCTCCCGCACCACCTCGACCGGCGACGTCTCCGGCAGTACCAGTTGCCGCGACATCACCACCGTCTGCATGTGCGGGTACGGGTTGTCCCCCGGCGCCATCCCGAACCGGTAGCCGAACTCGTAGGTCGCCCGCCCCATGATCGCGCAGGCATAGCCCTGCAGCCGCGCCATGTAGTCGTCGACCACCGGCCCGTCGTGCGTGAATTTCGAAATGTCCCCGTCCGGCCCGTCGATCAACCCGTCCGCCGAGACCGAAACGTCATAGATGATTGGCTGCATGGCGCCGTCATACACGCCAAATCCAACGCTGGCGAGGACTCCAAATCGACCAGCCGGCAGATTAGGCGGCGGGATCTGTTCACCCGCGGATGCGTAGCCGCCACGCCGGCAATGCGTCATAGTTGTTTGCGCGACCCAACAAAAAAAGGGCCAAGGAGGAAAACCATGCCAAAACTAGTCGCCACCCACGAAGTCGATGATGTGGAGCATTGGCTGGCATCGCCCAAACGCGAAGAGGTCTTCGCCGGTGTGGGCAGGAACATCACCACCTACGTCCATCCCACCGAGCCCAATCGCGTCAGCGTGACCATGGAAGTCGATGACATGGCGGCGATGGAGACCGTGATGGCGAGCGACGCCGGCAAGGCCGCGATGGAGTACGACGGGGTTCGGCCGGAAACGATCGTCTTGTATATCGAACGCTAACCGGCAATTAGTTCGACGCTGGCGAGATCTCCAGGTCGAACAGCGGCAAGAAGGCCTCCGGGTCCTGCGCCCCGGCCACCGCGTACTTGTTGTTGACGACGAAGAACGGCACCCCGTCGATCCCCATGCGCCGCGCCCGCAGGTCTTCCGCCCGCGTCTGCGACACGTCCTGGTCCGACGTCAGGTAGCTGCGCGTCGAATCCCCGTCCAACCCGCACGCCGCCGCCACGTCGACCAGCACGTCGGTCTCGCCGATGTCCTTGCCGTCGAAGAAGTAGGCTTGGAATAGCGCCTCGACCACTTCGTCCTGCCGCCCGGCCGCCCGCCCGAACCGGATAAGTCGGTGCGAGTCCACCGTGTTCGGCGTCACGGCGATGCGGTCGAACTGCATGTCCAGCCCGTCGCCCCGCCCGGTGCGGTCGATCAGGTCATAGAATTGCCCCGCCCGCTGCTTGCCGCCGAACTTGGTCGACAGGTATTCCTGCCGGTCCATCCCGCCCACCGGCATGTTGGGATTGAGTTGGAACGGCCGCCACACAATATCCACCGCCAGTTCCGGCCGCTGGGCCATCGCTTTTTCTAGCCGCCGCTTGCCGATAAAACACCACGGACACACGGTGTCGGAGTAGATATCGATCTGCATTACCCAGCAAACCTGATGCCTCGGCCACATTTTGGCAACCACACGGCGGTTAACATAGCCGTCGTGGTCTTCACTATCCGGCGAGGGAAGTGATTATGGACGGCGTGACAAACTTCGTGAACGCGGTGATCAGCCGCTTTAACCCGGCCGATCCCGTCAACCTGACGTTGTTTTTCACCTGGCTGGTGTTGTTCGTCTTCACCTTCACCGGTGTCTGGCGCGCCCGCTGGCGCTGGGTCCGGTTGATTTGCTACCTGATCAACCAGGCCGTCAGCTTCGTCATGCTCCAGGCCGGCATCCTCACCATCGCCATTTTCTTCGGCAAGTGGCGGGAGGCCGCTGTCGTCGCCGCCATCACCTTCGCCCTGTCGTGGTGGCTGTTCCGCGACCGGCCCGCCCCGACCCCGGCCCCCCCACAACCCGCACCCGCCAAAACGTGAACCCCTAGCTGTGAACCCGGGCGCTCTCGCCGACCACCTCCACGCCGCTGGTTTATGCGCCGCCGGCGCCACCATCCAAGTCACCCCATGTGCCGGCGGCGCCGTGCGCCGCAACTGGCGTGTCGACCTCGGCGACGGCGCCGTCTTTGCGGTGCGCGCCCCCGCGCCCGTCGGCCTGCGCGACAGCCACCCCTTACGCGTCGAATACGATATCCAAAAGGCGGCAAACGCCGCTGGCATCGCCACGCCGCGGCCGCTGCACTACGCCGACGACACGTCCGTGCTCGACACGCCGTTTTACGTCGCCCAGTTTGTCCCCGGCACCGCCGAGCCCGCGGTCATCAACGCCTTCAGTGAGTCCCGGCGCCACGCCATCGCGAATCGGCTGGGCGAACAACTCGCAAAAGTCCACACCAAATTGTTCCACATGAAACAGAGTCCACAGGTTGCTGTGGATAACCGGTGGACACACGGTGAACAACTTCGCGCCGACGCGCAAAACGGTCTGATCGATGGCGGTGATGACCCCCTTTTGCGTGACGCCATCGATTGGCTCGCCGCCAACGACCCCGGCGCCGACCAAACCGTGTTCGCCCACCGCGACTTCCGCGTCGGCAACGTCCTCGTCGACGACGGCGCCTTCGCCACCGTCTTGGATTGGGAGTTCGCCCGCCCCAGCGACCCCCACGAGGACCTCGGCTGGTTCACCGCCCACTGCTGGCGCCGCCTGACCCCCGACACCGCGGACCACGCCGCCGGCGGCCTCGCCCCCCTCGACACCTTCCTCGCCGCCTATCGCCATCCCGTCGACGCGGACAAGCTCGCCTACTGGCAAATCGCCGCCCACATCAGGTGGGCCGTCATCGCCCGCCAGCAGATCGCCCGCGCCGCCGCCGTCCCGGACCCGCAGCTCGCCGCCCTGCGCGACTACCTGCCGGGCCTGCGCGACGCCATCGCCGCCATGATCGCCGCGCCGCCCCAACGCACCCTGGACCGGCTCGCCCACCGCACCGTATGAAACCAAGCGTCATCGCGAGGGGAACCATGACCGACGCCGACTACACGCCGCTGCAACGCCTGCCCATCGACGCTGTTCAGGTCACCGACCGCCTGCGCCAGTTCAACGAGGCCCAGGTCGAGGCGTTGATGGGCTCCATCACCGAGCTCGGCTTGCTCACCCCCATCTCGGTCTACAGGCACCCCGACGGCGCCATCGAAATCGTCGCCGGCGTCCACCGCCTGGAGGCCTGCCGCCGCCTCGGCTGGGCCGAGATCGACGCCTTTGTCGTCGCCCACATGGCCGACTGGGACCGCCAGTTGTGGGAAATCGACGAAAACCTCATGCGCGCCGAGCTCAGCGAGGGCGAACGCGGCGAGCATTTGTTGCGGCGAAAACAAATCTTCGAGGCCAAGCGCGAACAGGCCCGTCGCGAAGACGAACTAGCCGGGACAAAAAGTCCCACCAAGCCACAACACGAACGCGGCTTTGCCTCCGACACCGCTGAGCAGACCGGATTGACCAAGCGCCACATCAACCGGTCCATCCGCCGCGCCGAGCGCATCGCCCCCGATGTCCGTGAAACAATTCGCACCACGCCGACCTTCCGCAAGGGCGTCGAACTCGACGCCTTGGCCGACCTCGACCCCGCCGACCAACGCCGCGCCGTGTCCATGGTTCAGGGCGGCCACGCCCGCACCTTCCGCGACGCCCGCGACCGCCTGGTGCCGCGCCGCGCCATGCCCGACGAGCAGGTGCTCACCGACAAACAGCTAAAGTCCTTGCGCACCGCCTGGAAATCCGCCGACGCCGACGCCCGCGTCCAGTTCCTCGCCGAACTCGGCCTAGACCCCCAAGGCGAACCGCTAAAGGACCAAGCCACCGCGGATTCATAGAACCGTAGGGTGCATCAAGCGCAGCGCGATGCACCTTTCCAGCGGGTAGGGCAGGGTGCTCTATAGCTTCAGACGATCAGCGCCCGGCCGCTCGACCGGTTCCTGCGCCGCAAGTTCGTTCAGCCGCTCGATTTCGCCGTGGTTGACCAAGCTCAGGATCACCTGGGTCACGGTCTCGCTGCCGCCGGTGAAGAACGCCGCGGTCAGCTCGCGCCCGTCGTCGTCGCGCCAGCGCATTTCGTGCGCCAGAAGCCCGCGCTTACAGGCGTCGGAGATGCACTCGAAGTCCGCCGCGCTCTCCACGCACCCCTTGGTGTCGCCGTACTTTTCGCACAGGCTGCGCACCAGTTCCGGGATCGCGTCGATGGCGAAGTTGCCTTGCTCCAATTCCACCGACACAGCCCGGTGATCGGGCCCAAACGTCACTTCCAGCTTGCGCAGAATGTCGCCGTCGGCGATCCCGAAGCTCGCCCGCGTGATCGCCCCTTCGGTGATCAGCGTGCCCCGTTGGTCGAACGGCCGCATCCGCCGCACTGTGCCCAGGCCAATGCCCAGGGGCACGCCGACGACCTCGAACCGGCCGACGTCCGGCAATTCAGCGATCTCCGGTTCGTCGTCGAGCAGCGGCGTTTCGTCTTCGCTGCCGGCCGCACCGGAAGCGACGATGATTTCTTCCTCGGCGACGTCTTCTTGCGCCTCGGCCGTCGTGACGATGGTTTGCAGTTGGTTCAGCAAGTCCACCGACAGCTCGCCGTCCACCGGCAGGCCCTGGTTGCGTTGGAACTGCTCCAGCGCCTCGATGGTCGCCGGCCCGACGACCCCGTCGATGCCGCCCGGGTTGTAGCCCAAGTCCGTCAGCAGGATTTGCACCTCTTCGACCAGGCCCGGCGCCAACGGCGCCGGTGTCTCGGCCGCCAAGGCCGCCGCCGGGTCCGTTACCGCGCCGTCGTCACCGGCCGCCGGCGCGATGGCGCTGGCCCCGGAGTCGGCCTCGATAGGTCCCGCATCGTTCTCGGAATCCGTCCCAAAAGCCGACCGGAAGGTATTGACAAACCAGGAAAAATCGACGTCGACCTCTGCCGTGTCCGGCGGGTCCTCGGCGTACGCCGCCGGCACCGTGCCAAGCGTCATCAAGGCGGCGACAACACCGCCCACGGCCGCCGTGCGCCAGCGCCGCGACATCGCGGCCCAAGGGATTTCTACCGGGGCGTCGACGGCCACCGCGTCGCTGGCCGGGGCTACAATTGATCGCATCCTGCGTTCTCCCCACATATGCAAAGGCCCAATTCGCTGCCCGAAATATTGACGAATGCCTTTCGCCGAAATTTCAGACAAAACTAGAAAACATGGTGGTTAAGTTCATAAGCAGAACTCGAACGAGCCGAATAATAGACGCGTAACAACTTCGCTGATCATGTCAATTTTGGAGCGAGTTCAGTACGTGTTAAAGGTTTTGTTAATATTTACGAGTACCCAGGGGCCTGGACTACGGCCGAACCGCGCAATAGGGCAGGGGATCCAAATGAATCCACAGCACCGGTCGTTGCCTTGCCGGCATGCTCTATGGCACACCGGCCCAATTACGCGAGCCAGACGCAACACACGGACACACGCGAGGGGAAGCGATGTCTAGCACGCCGATCGGCGGTGCAATCTTGGCCCTGGGCCTTGGCCTGCTCGCCGCCATGCCGGCGGCGACGGCGCAAACCCAGAATTTTGCCGCCTGGACCGCCGGGGTCCGCGACGAAGCCATCGGCCGCGGCGTCTCGCCGGCCACCTTCGACACCGCGTTTGCCGGCGTCGCGCCGATCCCCCGCGTCATCGAGCTCGACCGCAGCCAGCCCGAGGGCACGCTCACCTTCCAGACCTACGTCGAGCGCATCGTCAGCCAGGCCCGCATCGACCAGGGCCGCCGCCTTCTTGCCGAGCACCGTTCGCTGCTCGAGGAGGTCGGCAACACATTTGGCGTCCAGCCCCGGTTTATCGTCGCCCTGTGGGGCATCGAGACCAATTTCGGCGGATTCACCGGCGGATTCCCGGTCATCGACGCCCTCGCGACCCTGGCCTACGACGGCCGCCGGTCCGAGTTTTTCCGCGCCGAACTGCTCCACGCCCTCGACATCCTCGAGCAAGGCCACATTGCCGCCGCCGACATGAAGGGCAGTTGGGCCGGCGCCATGGGTCAGAGCCAGTTCATGCCGTCCAGCTTCGTCAACTACGCCATCGACCACGACGGCGACGGCGCCAAGGACATCTGGACCACCTTGCCCGACGTCTTCGCCTCCGCCGCCAACTTCCTCGCCTCCCAGGGCTGGCGCGACGACATCACTTGGGGCCGCGAAGTGCGCTTGCCCGCCGGCTTCGACCCCGCCTTGGCCGACCTCGACGTCGTCAAGACCCTGCCCGAGTGGCAGGCCCTCGGCGTCCGCCGCGCCGACGGCACCGACCTGCCGAGCCGCCCCCTCAACGCCTCCATCGTCTTCCCCGACGACAGCCGCGCCCGCGCCTTTGTCGTCTACGACAACTACCGCACCACCTTACGGTGGAACCGCTCCCTTTATTTCGCCACATCCGTCGGCATTCTTTCCGACCGAATCGCGAGGCGTTAGGGGATGATGAGCGATCGTACCGCTGCTCGGGGGAGGGTGATGCGCACGCCGCGCTTTGTGCTGCCGCTTGTCTTGTTGTGCTTCGCGCTCACCGCCTGTGCCGAGACCCAGCTCTTCGCCCATGCCGCCAAACAGGCCCAGCGGAGCCCCAACGCGGTGCCGCCGTCGGCCCCGGCGCCGACCGCCTACAAGGTCGGCAAGCCCTACAAGGTCGCCGGCACCTGGTACTATCCGGCCGAGGATTTCAGCTACAACCAGACCGGCGTCGCCTCCTGGTACGGCCCCGGCTTCCACGGCCGCCGCACCGCCAACGGCGAACGGTTCGACCAGAACGCCCTGACCGCCGCCCACCCGACGCTGCCCATGCCGTCGGCGGTCCGCGTCACCAACCTCGAGAACGGCCGCAGCCTGGTGTTGCGCGTCAACGACCGCGGCCCATTTGCCCGCGGCCGCATCATCGACGTCTCCCGCGCCGCCGCCGACAAGCTCGGCTTCCGTGGTGCCGGCACCGCCAAGGTCCGCGTCGAGATCCTCGGCGACGAAAGCCGCCGCCTCAAGCTCGCCGCCTTGAACTCCCCGGCCGGCCGTGCCGACCAGGTGCAAATCGCCGCCGCCCCCGCCCGCGATGCCGTTACCGTCGAGGAACTGCCCGATATCGCCGGCCAGCCGGCCAACCAGGCCGGCCCCGCCGTCGCCGCCGCCGACCCGGCGCCGCGCCGTGAGCCGGTCACCGCGCCGGTGTTGCCGACATCGGTGCAAACCGTCCCCGTCGGCGGCGCCGACATCTTCGTCCAGGCCGGCGCCTTCAGCGACTTCGGCAACGCCCTGCGCATGCGCGACCGCATTTCCGCCTTTGGCGCCACCGCCATTTCCCGCCTGCGCGTCTCCGGCGCGCCGATCTACCGGGTCCGCCTCGGTCCCGTCGCCTCGGTCACCGCCGCCGACGGTCTGTTGGACCGCCTCGTCGGCGCCGGCGTCACCGACGCCACCCTGGTGATAGAATGATCGGCGTCTCGCCACCGCGCCGCTAACGAAAGACCCCGCACATGCCGCGTTTCGTCGCCCGCTTTGCCGTTCTGCTGACATTTGTCGCCGCCGCCACCGTGGCCGGCGCTGCCGAATTCGAGACCAAGGCCAAGCAGGCCATCCTCATCGACCACGAAACCGGCCAGGTGTTGTTCGAGAAAAACGCGGATTCCCAGATGTTTCCGGCGTCGATGACCAAGATCATGACCAGCTACCTGGTCTTCGAGCAATTGCGCGACGACCGCCTCGCCATGGAAGACACCCTGGAGATCTCCGAAAAAGCTTGGCGCATGGGCGGTTCCAAGATGTTCGTTGAGGTCGGCGACAGCGCCACCATCGACGAGCTGCTGCGCGGCATCATCATCCAGTCCGGCAACGACGCCTCCATCGTCGTCGCCGAGGGCCTCAGCGGCAGCGAGGAACAGTTCGCCGAATTGATGACCGAGCGCGCCCGCGACATCGGCATGGCCGACACCGTGTTCCGTAACTCCACCGGTTGGCCCGACGCCCAGCACGTCACCACCGCCCGCGACATGGTCATCCTCGCCCAGCGCATCATCCAGGACTTCCCCGACTACTACGGCCTGTTCGCGGAAAAGACCTACACCTACGCCGGCATCAAGCAGGGCAACCGCAACCCCTTGCTGTACAAGGAACTCGGCGCCGACGGCCTCAAGACCGGCCATACCGAGGCCTCCGGCTATGGCCTCACCGCGTCGGCCGACCGCAACGGCCGCCGCCTCGACCTCGTCATCAACGGCCTCGAATCCGTCCGCGACCGTTCCGAGGAGGCCGAGAAGCTCCTCAACTGGGGCTTCCGCGAATTCGACAACTACCGCATGTTCAGCGCCGGCGAGACCGTCGACGTTGCCCAGACCTGGCTTGGCGAGGCCACCGAGGTGCCGCTGGTCCTGCAAAACGACCTGGTCCTCACCCTGCCGCGCGCCGCCCGTAAGGACATGAAGGTCGCCGTCGTCTACGACGGCCCGGTGCCGGCCCCCATCGCCGCCGACCAGCAAATCGCCAACCTGGTCATCACCGCGCCCGAGGTCGATACAATCGAACTGCCCTTGTTCGCCGCTAACGCCGTCGATCGGCGCAACTTTGTCGGCCGCATTTCCGGCGCCTTGAGCCACTTGGTCTTCGGCAGCAACTGACGCCGCCATGGCCGGCCGCTTCATCACCCTGGAGGGCGGGGAGGGCGCCGGCAAATCCACCCAAATCGCCGCCGTCGCCGGCCACCTTAGGGCCCATGGCCTTGACGTTCTGACCACCCGCGAACCCGGCGGCGCCCCCGGCGCCGAGGCTATCCGCGCGCTGCTGGTCGAGGGCGATCCCGGCCGCTGGGACGCCACGACGGAGATGCTGCTCCACTTCGCCGCCCGCCGCGACCACCTGGCCCGCACCGTCTGGCCGGCCCTCGACGCGGGCACCTGGGTCGTCTGCGACCGTTTCGCCGATTCCACCGTTGCCTACCAGGGCTACGGCCACGGCCTCGGCCCCCAGCCCGTGCGCGATCTCTACGCCTTGGCCGTCGGCGATTTCCGCCCCGACCTGACGCTGATCCTCGATCTCCCCGTCGAAACCGGCCTCGCCCGTACCGGCACCCGCGACACCGCCGAAACCCGTTACGAACGCATGGACGCTGCCTTCCACCAGCGCGTCCGCGACGGCTTCCACGCCATCGCCGCGGCCGAGCCCGACCGCTGCGTCCTCATCGACGCCGCCCCGTCCCCCGACCAGGTCACCGCCGCCATCACCGCCGCGGTGGACGCCCGCTTCGCCAGCCAGTACCAAGGGGCATGACCACCAGCGATGGCGCGGCCCTCGCGGCCGCGATCGAGGCCCCGCGCACCGCCCCGACCCTGATCGGCCATGCCGCCGCCAAGCAAGCGTTCCTCGACGCCCACGCCGGCGGCCGCTTGGCCCACGCCTGGCTGATCAGCGGCCCCGCCGGCGTCGGCAAGGCGACCCTGGCCTGGCAGCTTGCCCGCCACGTCCTCGCCGCCGGCGACACGGCCGCCCCCCAAGGCGCGAACGCCCTGATCGACGCCGGCGCCCACCCCGATTGCCGCCACATCCACCGCACCCCGGCGCCCACCGGCGCCCCCCGCCTGCGCACCGAAATCACCATCGAAGACGTCCGCGCCCTGGGCCCGTTTCTCCGCCAAACCCCGTCCCACGGCGGCTGGCGGGTCGCCATCGTCGACACTGCCGACGAGCTAAACGTCAGCGCCGCCAATGCCTTACTGAAGCTTCTTGAGGAACCGCCGGGGCGCGCCTTGCTGTTGGTCCTGGCCCACGCCCCCGCCCGCTTGCTGCCCACCATCCGCTCGCGCTGCCGCCATCTGCCCCTGCATCCCCTCGACGCCGAGGAAATGCGCGTCGTCATCGGCCCCTTGGCCGCCGATCCCGCCGCCGCCGACACCCTGGCACGCCTCGCCGACGGCTGCCCCGGCCGGGCCCTGGCACTCGCCGAGCAGGACGGCCTTGCCGTCTATCACGCGTTGCTCGATCTCCTCGCCGGTCTGCCCGATTTCGACGGCCCCGCCGTCATGGGCCTGGCAGACACCTTCGCCGGCGCCCGCGGCGAGCCCGCCTACCGCACCTTCGTCGATCTGCTGCAATGGTGGCTCCGCGACCTCGTCCGCGGCGCCGCCACGGCGCCGCCCGAGGCCCTGCCGGACCTCAACCGCCGCCTCCTCGGCGACCCGCCGCGCCTTGAGCCCTGGCTCGACGTGTGGGAGAACACCCGCGACCTGATCGACCAGGCCGACCGCGCCAACCTCGACCGCAAACAGGTCATCCTGCAGACCTTCTTCAGCCTCGCCAAGACCGCCGCGCCTTATGCTCGTTGATTCCCACTGCCACCTCGATTTCCCGGAGCTTTCCGGCCAACTCGACGACGTCCTCGACCGCGCCGCGACCGCCGGCGTCGCCGCCATGGTCACCATCGGCACGCGGCTCAGTACTTTCGAGCGCACCCGTGCCATCGCCGAGCGCTTTGACCACGTCTATTGCACCGTCGGCGTCCACCCCCACGAGGCCGAGCAGGAGGGCCAGGACGCCCCCGACCGCCTCATCGAACTCGCGCGCCACCCCAAGGTCGTCGGCATCGGCGAAACCGGCCTCGACTATTTCTACGACAACAGCCCCCGCGCCCAGCAGGCCGCCAGTTTCCGCGCCCACATCGCCGCCGCCCGCGCCACCGGCCTGCCGCTCATCGTCCACAGCCGCGACGCCGACGACGACATGATCGCCATGCTCCGCGAAGGGGCAGGCCAAGGGGCGGAGGAGGGGGGTGCCAACCCCCTGACCGGCGTCCTGCACTGCTTCTCCAGCGGCCCTGGCCTCGCCCAGGCCGCGCTGGACCTCGGCTTCTACATCAGCCTGTCCGGCATCCTCACCTTCAAGAAGGCCGACGACCTGCGCGCCATCGCCGCCACCGTGCCCCACGACCGGTTGCTCGTCGAAACCGACGCCCCCTACCTCGCGCCGGTGCCCCACCGCGGCAAAACCAACGAGCCCGCCTTCGTCGCCCACACCGCCGCCGCCTTGGCCGACGTCGTTGGGCTGTCCAGCGCCGACCTCGCCGCCACCACCACCGCCAACTTCTATCGCCTGTTCACCCGCGCCCGCGCCCCCGGCACCCCAGCGGCGGTCTCCTGAGCCCCGTGAAAATCACCGTCCTCGGGTGCGGCAGCTCCGGCGGCGTGCCCATGCTCGGCCCCGACGGCTGGGGCGACTGCGATCCCGCCGACCCGCGCAACCGCCGCACCCGCGTTTCCATACTGGTCGAGGCCAACGGCACCACCGTCCTCGTCGACACCTCGCCTGACCTGCGCCAACAGCTCCTCGCCGCCCGCGTCGCCCACCTCGACGGCGTGCTCTACACCCACGCCCATGCCGACCACGTCCACGGCATCGACGACCTGCGGTCGCTGAACTTCGTCATGCGCCGCGCCATCGATGTCTACGCCGACCCGGCGACCCGCGCCGAACTCGAGGATCGCTTTGCCTATGTCTTCGCCGACGGCGCCGGCAACGCCGGTTTCCGCCCCCGCCTCGTCGCGCACGACATCACCGGCCCCCTGACCATCGGCGGCCTAGATATCGTGCCCTTCGAGCAAGACCACGGCCCCGGCGGCACCACCCTGGGATTCCGTTTCGGGCCAGTGGCTTACTCCACCGATGTTAAGACCATGCCGGAGGCCGCGTTTGCCACGCTCGCCGGCATCGACACCTGGATCGTCGATTGCGTCGGCGAAAATCCCCATGTCACCCACAGCCACGTCGAGCAGACCCTGGAGTGGATCGCCCGCGTCAAACCGCGCCAGGCGTTTCTCACCCACATGAGCCACCGCCTCGACTACGCCAAGCTCGCCGCCAAGTTGCCCCCCGGCGTCGCCCCGGCCCACGACGGCCTGGTCATCGAGCTGCCGGCGTGACCGACCCGGGTTCCCGTTCCGCCGCCATCGAACGGGCGCCCATCGTCGCCGTGCTCTTGATGGTCGCCTCGACCTTCCTGTTCGCCTCCAACGACGCCATCGGCAAGCACCTGACCCAGACCTACTCCATCTGGCAGGTCCTCTGGGTCCGCTCCTGGGTCTGGCTCGCCTTCACCTGGATCTGGGTCGCCCGCCACGGCGGCATCCGCCAGGCCCTGCGCAGCCACCACCCCGTGCTTCAGGGCCTGCGCTCCCTGATCCTGGTCGCCGAGATCACCGTCTTCATCATGTCCTTCCGCTTCCTGCCCCTCGGCGACGTCACCGCCATTCTCGCCGCCAGCCCCCTGGTCGTCGTCGTCCTGGCCGTGCTGTTCCTGCGCGAGCGCGTCGGCTGGCACCGCTGGGCCGCCGTCGCCGTCGGCTTCACCGGCATGATGCTCATCGCCCGCCCCGGATTCAGCAGTTTCGGTCTCCTGACGCTACTTCCGCTTCTCGGCGTAACCCTCTGGAGCATATACCAAATCCTCGTGCGCCACGTGAGCCACCGCGATACCGCCGAAACCACGCTGCTATGGAGCGGCTGCGCCATCTTCGCCGTCATGACCGTTGTCGCGCCCTGGTCCTGGCAGACCCCGCCCGACCTCGCCACCTGGGGCTGGTTCGGCCTCGTCGGCCTGACCAACACCCTCGGCCATTTTTCCCTGATTTTGGCCATGCACCGCGCCCAGGCCTCGGCCCTGCAGCCCTTCGCCTTTTCCGCCGTCGCTTGGGCCCTGGTGCTCGGCTGGCTCGCCTTCGGCGAACGCCCGGACGTGCTCACCTCCGTCGGCATCCTCGCCATCGTCACCGCCGGCCTGTATGCCGTCTACCGCGAACGACGCGTCGCCGCCCCATGACCGAAACCCCGGAAAACCCGCCGGAAAACCCAAAGCCCCGCTGGCGCCGCCACGGCATGACCGTCGCCATCGTCATTTTCGCCGCCTTGTTTGTCCTGGGGCAGGCGAGGGGGGTCTGGTTGCCGTTCTGGGTCGTCGCCACCGTCGGCTCCGCCCTGTTCGCCCTCTACCTGGTCGCCGCCGCCTTGGCCGAGGCCTTCGCCGGCCGCCGCCCGCTCAAGGCCTGGGCCGAAACCGTCCTGCTGACCGCCGTCGCCGGCTACAGCTTCTGGATCAGCATCGGCCATTTGACCGAGGAACTGTCCCACCTCTGAGCGTCCGCTCGGGCCACCGCTGAAGCGCCCCTAAGTATCGGATTTCACCGAATTTCAACCCATTTACGGCACCAATAACCCGGGCAAATCCCGGCAGGTGCCGTTCCCGTGTGGCGTTTCGACAACCTCAACCTGACGCGCAAGATCGTCATCACCCTCGTGGTGGCGGCTATGGTCCCGGTTTTGGCGCTTCTCATCGTCGCCACCCGCACCACCGAACAGGCCCTCGTCGCCGCCGTCGTACACGACATGGACGCCGAAACCCGCGCTGCCGCGGCCGAGATTGAAACCTTCATCGACGCCGCCCGCGCCGACATCCGCTTCCTGGCCCAGGTCCCGCCGGTCCAAGGCATCATCCGCGCCCGCGACGGCGGCGGCGTCGATCCCTTGGACGGCTCCACCTACGACCAGTGGACCGCCCGCCTCGCGACCATTTTCGCCGGCTTCGGCCGTGCCAAACCCCACTACCAGCAGCTCAGCTACGTCGACGAAACCGGCATGGAGATGGTCCGCGTCCGTATGGCGGACGGCATTGCCCATTTCACCCAGCCAGACGACCTGCAGGACCGCGGCGCCACGTCCTATTTCCGCGCCGCGATGGTCGCGCCGCGCGGTCGCGCGATGATTTCCGATCCGGTTCTCAACGATGAAAACGGCCGCATCGAGCAGCCCGCCAACCCGGTCCTCCACATCACGATACCGGTGGTCGACATCGCCGGTGACCGCCGCGGCGTATTGCTCCTCAACGTCTCGGCGAGCGCCATCCTGACGCCGTTGTCCAACCACTTCGACGCCACCGCCTACGACCGCTTCGTCGTCGACGCCACCGGTCAGTACTATCTCCACCCCAACGCCGAAAAGACCTGGGGCGTGGAGGTCGGACACGGCTATTCGGCGACCCACGACTTCGGCCCCCGGACCAGCGAGGTGACGGGCCCGACCGCGGGGTATCTCGACGCCGCTGGCCATCTGGTCATCACCCATGCCGTCGTCCATCCCGACGTCACGGACACGCGCCGCTACTGGAAAGTCATCGATTCCGTGCCGCGCGACCACATCATCGCGCCCGTTCGGCGTTTCGAGATCATCATCGTCCTGGTGTTGATCGCCTCCGTCGTCGTCGCCGTCGCCGTGGGCCATCAGCTGTCCCGCCGCTGGGTCACCGGCCCGATCCGCAACCTGTCCGTCGCCATGGCGCGGTTCGGCGACGGCGACAACGCGGCCCACGTTCGGCCGCGCCACGCCGATGAAATCGGCCGCCTATCCGGTGACTTTAACGCCATGGCCAAGGCCGTCCGCGCGTCCCAGGAGGAGCTGGAAGACCACGTCTGCCGCCGCACCTCCGAGTTGTCGCAAATCACCGAGCGCCACCGCGCGTCCGAGGCCCGCCTTGCCGGCATCCTCGACATCGCCGCCGAGGCGATCATTTCCATCGACCGCGACCAGAACATCATCCTGTTCAACAAGGGCGCCGAGCACACCTTCGGTTATGCCGCCGACGAAATCATCGGCCAGCCCATCGAAATCCTCTTGCCCGAAACCGTGCGCGACGCCCATCGTGGCATGATTCAGGCCTTCGCCGGCGAAGCCGCCATCAATCGCTTGATGTCCGACCGCGGCGAGATCCAGGCCCGCCGCAAGGACGGTGCCGAATTTCCCGCCGTTGCCTCCATCTCCAAACTCACCATCGGCGACGAGGTGATCTTCACCGCCATCCTGCGCGACATCAGCGCCCATCGCGAGACCGAGGCCGAACTCGCCGCCGAGCGCCACCTGCTGCACACCCTGATGGAGGCCTGGCCCGACATGGTCTACGTCAAGGACCGCCAGTGCCGCTTCACTGCCGCCAACGACCGTACTGCCGAGGGCATGAACGTCGCCGCGCCAGACGACCTCGTTGGCAAGACCGACTTCGACTTCCACCCCCATCACCTCGCTACCGAGTACTTCTCCACCGAGCAGAGCCTGATGCGCACCGGCGAACCGATCCTCGCCCGCGAAGAGGTCATCATGCAGCCCGACGGCAGCGAGCTATTGCTATCGAGCACCAAGGTACCCCTGGTCCGCGACGGCGAGATCATCGGCTTGGTCGGGGTCAATCGCGACATCACCGACAAAATTCAGGCAGAGCGTGCCGTTATTGCCGCCAAGGAACAGGCGGAGGTCGCCAACCGCGCCAAGTCCGAGTTCCTCGCCAACATGAGCCACGAACTGCGCACCCCGTTGAACGCCATCCTCGGCTTTTCCGAAATCATCGCCGACCGGGCCATCTCCGCCAGCCACGACCAGGTCCGCGGCTATGGCCGCGACATCCACGACGCCGGCCAGCATTTACTCGGCCTCGTCAACGACATCCTCGACCTGTCGAAAATCGAATCCGGCGCCGACGAGCTGCGCGAGGAAAATCTCGACGTCGCCGCCGCCGCCGACGCCGTCACCCGTTTGCTGCGCGACCGCGCCACCGCCGGCGGCGTCAAACTCGTCGTCGACATCGCCGACGACCTGCCGTGGCTTGCCGCCGACGCCCGCAAGCTCAAGCAGATCTTCGTCAACCTCCTGTCCAACGCCGTCAAGTTCACCGAGGCCGGCGGCAGCGTCACCGTGCGCATGTGGTGCCACCCCGGCGACGATTTCATGATCGAGGTCGCCGACACCGGCATCGGCATGGCCCCGGACGAAATCCCCCACGCCCTGTCTCTGTTCGGCCAACTCGACGGTATCCTCAACCGCCGCCACGAGGGCACCGGCCTCGGCCTGCCTTTGACCAAAGCCTTGGTCGAGATGCACGGCGGCACCTTGGAGATTTCCAGCGACGTCGGCGCCGGCACCACCGTCGCCCTGCGCTTTCCCGCGTCCCGCGTTACCGCCGCCGCGCCGGCCCGCGCCGTCGCCGGCGCCTAGGCCGCCAGCCCCAGCCGCGCGTAGGCCTCCCGCGGCGCGTCATGCGCCGCCAGAATCTCGACAATCGCCGCTTCCAACCGCGCCACCACTGCCGCGTCGTCGATCGGCGTGTTCTGGTCCGGGTCGTCCACCGTGTCGAACAGCCGCGTCGTCGCGTCTTCGTAGCCCTGCATGTCCTGTCCCGGCGGCCGCCGCCCTTCGCCGGCCCGCGCCGGCAGCCGCATCACCTGCACCCCCTTGGTGAAGTCGAACGGCCCGGCCAGGGCCGCGCCCTCGAACTCGCTGGTGTCGAACAATTGCGCCATGTGCGCCGGCATCAGCGTGTATTCGTAGATCTCCTGCGTCTTCAGGTCCGGCGGGTACCGGAAGTAGGTGTAGCGCCCGTCCGTCACGTTCATTGCCGCGCCGAACATGCCGTACAGCGCCGCCTGCCGCACCGCCCGGTCGTCGTCCAGGGTGTCGAGCAGCGACACCCCGCGTACTTCCGCCGGCGCCTCGACGCCGAACATCTCCAGCACCGTCGGCATCAGGTCCATCGTCTGGGTCAGCGCCGCCCGTCGCTCGCCGCCCAGGTGCGCGCGGGCAGGGTGGTACATCACCAGCGGGATGTGCGCGATCTCGTCATAGAACGGCATCCGGTTCTTGCCCCACCAGTCGTGTTCGGCCAGCAGGAAGCCGTGGTCCGTCGTCAGCACGATCGCCGTGTCGTCCCACATCCCGTGTTCGTCGAAGTAGTCGAGCAACCGCCCGAAGTAGTGGTCGCACATCGCCACCAGCGACGCGTAATTGGCCTTGATCTCCGCCACCGTCGCTGCGTCGTCGACCACCCGGCCATAGCGCGGCCAGTCCAGGATCGGCCCGTTGTACCCCGTCGTGTAATCCGCCTTGAACCGTTCCGGCGCATGGAACGGCTCGTGCGGGTCGAAGCACTCGATTTGCAGGAACCAGGAGTCCTCGTCGCGGTTTAGGTCGAGGAACTCGAACCCCGCGTCAAAGCACTTCACGCAGGGAAAATCCTTCTCCTGTTTCATGAACTCCCGGTTCACCGCGTTGGTAATCCAGCGGTTTTCCCAAGCGTCGAAATCGTACTGCCCGACGTCGTAGATTTCGCGAAACCGGTCCAACGGCGGCCGCACCATCGCCTTCCACTTGTCCGTTTCCTGCCCGCGGATGAACTCGAACGACGAATAGCGCTGGTGATACGACCACCCGCCGTCCTCGAAGTAGTGGCAGTGGTCGCTCACCAAATGCGTGTAAACCCCGGCGCCGCGCAGCAAAACCGCGAACGAGTTGTCGAACGGCTCGAGCGGCCCCCAACTCCGGTGCATGAAGTTCAGCCGCCCCGTGTGCATGTCCCGCCGCGCCGGCATACAGGGCAGGGACCCCACGTAGTGGGTGTCGAACGTCACCGCGCGCTTGGCGAACCGGTCGAAGTTCGGCGTCTTGATCCAATCGCCGCCGTAACACCCCAGCGCTTGCCGCACCAGGGAATCGAACAACACGAACACCACCCGCATCGCACCCTCGACCACAGAAGTTCCTCAGACCACGATGGTGGCACGCGCCCCATGACACGACAAACACCGAACGCGCCGGCCCGGGGCCCCAGGAACCCGCAATGTTCGGTTCGCAAAATTTCCCATAATATACATTATCGGGAAAAAGATCCGCCCGTTCTTTTCAATCACCTCGCCCAGCGTTGCACGGCTACGGCAAGGTTGTAGAATTTTCGCCCCCTACCCCCTTGGCGCGAGATTTGTTGCTTACTCGTGTCGGTCGAAGGACCGACGCCGCACTATCTCATCGGTCCGCGCGTCCCGAAGCTCTGGACGTTCAAGAACTTCGACGATCTGATCCGCTGGAGCCACAGCGCCGATCCCTACCGGGACGCGTGCGTTGTCACTTTCCAGACGCCTGTCATTGGCAAGGATCTCGCCGGGTTGGCCATCCCATGAACCCAGATAAACGCCCAGCAAGAACACCGCGGCATAACCCAGAGGCTGTACGGCCGACTTCTCCCTCGGGTCTTGCACCGCCATAACGCCGCGCCGAACGAAAACCGGAGAACCGCTCAAGCCTTCCAGCGTCTGGGATTCAACGAGGTAAGCATAAGAGTGAACGGTCTGCCGCGTATTTCGGTCCATCAACGGTATCAGTTCATCTTTGGCCGGGGCCAACGCGATGTGTCCCGTGTGCACTAGAGGAAGGTTTCGTTGATCACCCGCATGTAGACGGAATAGCCCCACGATGTATGTGATGTCGCCAGCTTGAACGGGTTTCGTGTCGCGCTTCTCTTCAGTCAATCTATGGCGCAGGTTGAAATGCGCCACATCGAAATCGTCCTCCGCATCGAAACGTGCCACCGAAACATCCTCGCGCGGATGATGAGTCCAATCGGTCTCGCGAAGTGGCAACTTCTCCGATCCACCGTCGGTGCGATTTAGGCGAATCACATGATCGACGCTCAAGTTTTGCGCGACGTGCTTGGCTGTAACAAGATACCGGAATACGTGGCCGCAGTCCTGGTACTCGACAAAGAACCCGGTGCCTTGGTACGTCACTCCGCCCTGTCCATTTGGCAGACCAAAGAAAGCTACGCTCCGCAGCACGCCATCGCCCAACCGCATCGACATCCCTCTTTCAGTGTCAACGGCACGGAACTAGGACCCCTCAAGCGACCCTACAACCAACACTAACCTCGGTCATCTGTAGCCGCCCCATCGTCCATTCTCTCGCAGATTGTTGTAGTCGAAGGCGGTCGACAGCCTCGCGCGGCACAGTTCTTGGCTTTACAAATCGGATCCCGCACCTCTGCGGCCGGATTACGCCGCGCCATTGGTGGTGGTAGCTACACTTTGCTGCGCTGCCCCGACTGCGATCGTATTGCCAGGTCGGCGATTGTTTGTGCTGCCGGCACCGACCGTCATCGGTCGGCGGGCACACCCCGGACTTTTGCAAGGTTTTTTCGGCGCGTAAGGCATCGTTTAGTTCCCGAACCAAACGCCTCCAATCGAAAACCTGCAGCCAAACCTATATCTCGCACCAGAGACAACAACGAGGCCCCCCACCGATGCAAAACCAAGCGAAACAGAACGTCTACATCACGTTAATCGAATTCTTGGAACGAAAAACGTCACAGGGGGACGGGACCGTTCTCGAATCCGACGCCATCGAGTTTCTCAATCAAGAATTCCCGGAATTGAGCGACCGCGTGCGGACACACTTCTTCCGGTCGATAGTAACAATCCACCGTCAGGCAAGGCATGGGGAGCCAGCCAAGTGGATCCTCAATGTGGACGCCTATTTCCAGCTTCTAGAACATCAAGAACTCGAGGAAGCCCGGTCATCCTCACGAAAAGCGCTGAACGTCGCGATTGCCGCAATAGTTGTTACATTCCTGACCGCCGTTGCGTCGATTTTCGTGCAATTCACCAGGCCTACCGACGTCGTCCTCGACGATCGCCAACTAGCTGAACTAATCGACGGCGCTACCTCACTCCGCCAAGTGGCATTGACCGATGGCCAGATCGCGCGAATCGTTGCTGCCAACCAACACCCGCGCACGATCATTTGGGACTCGAACCAGCTTGAACAGGTTCTCGATCTCGTCGGACCGACTGCAAAAACCGAGAACTAGGATTTCGCCACCGCTACGTTCATGCCCGGCGGGGGTCAAATCTATCTATCAACGAACCGGTCCTTAAAATCATCGGGATGAATGTGCGTCTCCTTTCCCGTGAGCGCCGTCGCGATCGCGCGAGCCATCTCGTAGCTTTCGCAGCCGCGCTCCAAGAACTGACGCACCTTCGCGAATTCCCGTACTACCATCGTCGCGTCGTACCCCAAGACCATAAACTCGATTGCCATCTCGGTCATTTCGAGCACCCTTTGATCGTCGGTTTTTTCCTTCCAATCCGCCAAAGAAGCGCCAACGTCGCAGTTGTAGTTCTGCTGTTGCAACGGAGTCGATTGTCCAAGTGTGAACGGGACGACCTTTACCTTTCGGTCGTCCACGCTCCACCAGATATGAGCTTTCTCGGCGTCAATCTCACCCACGCCGCACTCAATGATCCGCATCGTCGCCCCTCGATTTCGCCTAATCGTTTAGAGAATCCGCGACCAGCCTAAGCGCGGATCTGTAGATGTGCCAGCCCCGCGTGCGCCCAAACCCCGACCTCCGGCAGATACAGTCTGGCCGAGGCGCACCCGCCATGTGCGGTCTCGTGCGGAGTACAAAAAAACGCTCGGGGTCTAACACTCAAGTAATCAGACGCCTCTAGAGAACAACCACAGCAGCCTTCGCCGATGCAGTACTAATCCCGATAGTGCATTCACTGGGGGCCAGTGCATGAAACTTTGATGACAAAACCGCCATCACTAATCCCAAGAAAATAAATCCCAATAGACGCGGCCCCGTCCAGACGCTACCCTAGTCCCATGTGGCTAATCGTCGTCATAATTACCGCCGCGATTTTGGCGTCGGCGCTCAACCCGATAGTCGGGTTACCCCTTCTCGTGGCGTTGATCACCCTCCTGATCGCCATCGCCCTGCTCCGCCGCGTCTTCCGCCTCATCAAGGCCCTGGTTAGGTAACGGGCCCGCTAACGCACCTTAGCAATCCGCGTCGCGCCCACCGAACGCCGCCAAGCGCCCGGTATCGTCGTCCGCCGCCACCGCCGTCGCCGGCGCGTAGTGGAATTGCACCGCCCAGCGCATCTCGTCGGTGCTGTTGGTCGGCGTCCCGTGCACCAGCTTGCCGTCGAACAGCAACAGGTCGCCCGGCGCCATCGGCAGCGTATGCGCCGCCTGCCCCAGCATGTCCCGGTCGCACAGTTGCCAGTCGCGCCGCTGGTAATGCGGCCGCGGCCCGTCCCGGTGGCTGCCCGGAACCACGAACATGCAGCCGTTTACCGCATCCACCGGATGAAACGGGATCCACACCCCGACAATCGGCGTCTCCAGCGGATAGTTGAAATACGCGTGGTCTTGGTGCCACGGCTTCTCGCGCCCCCGCGGCGGCTTGACCAGCGCCATGTCCTGGAACAGCTGCGCCGCCCCACCGACTAACGCCTCCACCCAGCCCATCAACGGCCCGTACGCCGCCAACGCCGCCAACGGCGGGTGCTGCCCGACGTAAGACGCGAATTTCCGCACATACCCCGCCCGTGTGTCGGGGTCCAACGCCGCCACCGCGTCCGCCGTGTCCCCGGTCAACCGCTCGCGCAGCACCGCCTCGTAAAACACCGCCCCACAGTCCGGATCCGCCGCATGCGCCATCGCCACCAGTTCGTCGCGCCCGGCCGTCACCAAGTCCGCCGGCAACACGCCGCGAAAGCACAGGTAGCCGTACGTCCGGTACTGGCGCACGAGCGCCGCGTCGACCGCGTTCAGGTCCCGCGCCACCGGCAACGGGCTCGGCACCCCTTGGTACAGCGCCGGGTCGTACGCCTCGATCGGCGGTTCCAGCAAGTATTCGGTCACGCCACCCCTTCCCCGCCGGCGATGCTACCACAAGCGCCGCGCCTTGATACGCCGCCGCCGCGCCGCCTACAGTACCGCCAATAACCGTCTGTCATTGCAGACCAAACAACATCTCGGGGGGAAGCCGACATGGCCGCCGACGCCACCGTTCAACTCACCGTCGGGCGCGCCCGCCTCGTCGTCAACCCCGGCGCGGGCGGCGCCGTCAGCGAATTCTCCTGGGACATCGGCGGCGGCGAGCGCCGCCACTGGCTGCGCCCCCACGACGGCGGCGACGACATGCGCTCCTTCGCCTCCTTCCCCCTCGTGCCGTTCTCCAACCGCATCCGCGACGGCAAGTTTTCCTTTGCCGGCAAGGACGTTGCGTTGCCCAAGAACTTTGTCGATTCACCCCACGCCATTCACGGCTTCGGCTGGCAGTCGCCTTGGCAGGTCATCGAACACACCGACACCGCCATCGCCATAGAGGTCCGCAACACCTCCGACGCCTGGCCCTGGCCGTGGCGCGCCGTCCAGCGCTTTACCTTGTCCGAGACCGACCTGGAAATGGCCATGGAGATCACCAACGAGAGTGATACCGACATGCCCACCAGCCTCGGCCATCACCCCTACTTCCCGCGCACCCCCGGCGCCAACGTCACTGCCAGCGTTGCCCAGGTCTGGCTCGGCGACGACGAGGTCATGCCCGTCGAGTTGGTCGACCCGCCCGCCGAACGCCGCCTCGACGGCCTGGTCGCCGAGAACATCTTCCTCGACAACACCTACACCGGCTGGTCCGGCCAGGCGACTGTGCGCTGGCCCGAATGGCAGGCCAGCGTCCTCATCGAATCCCCGCCGCCGTGCCATTACCTGGTGGTGTTCACCCCGGTCGGCGAAAACTACCTCTGCGTCGAGCCCGTCACCGCCCACACCGACGCCTTTAACCTGCGCCACACCCGCGACGACACCGGCACCATCACCCTCGCCCCCGGTGCGTCCCAAGCCATCACCATGCGCCTGACCCCAAACAACGACGCCTAGGCCGCCCCCTAGCCCGCCGCTGGCGGTTGCAACACAGCTTCTAAGGCCTTCCGTGGCGCCAACAAGTCCGCCAGGGTCGTCGCGTCCAGCACCGCCAAAAACGCCGCCAGCGCCTCCCCGAGCACCGGCGTCAGCCCGCACACCCCGGCAATCGGGCACGTGTTGCCTTCCGGGTCGAAGCACTCAACCAGCCGCATGTCGTCCTCGCACTGGCGCACCACGTCGCCGATGTTGATCGCCGCCGGGTCCCGCGCCAGCGCCACGCCCCCCTGCCGGCCGCGCACCGTCGTCACCAACCCGACCTGCCCCAGCCGATGCACCACCTTCATCAGGTGGTTCTCCGAAATCCCGTACCGCACCGCGATTTCGTTGATCGTCGCCAACTCCCCCGCCGGCTTCAGCCCCAGATACATCAGGGTCCGCAGCGCATAGTCCGTATACCGCGTCAGCCGCATGCCTCGGTCCTTCCTACAACCACTGGCATAAAGATGTATTCCGCATATTGCTTTTCGCAAGGGCCTTCCTAGTTAAAGAGGCATCCAAAATACAACTTTGAACGCACACCATGCCCCGCGCCCCCATCCACCCCGCCATCGACGAGGCCATGATCGAGCGCCTGGTCCGCCACTTCTACGCTGCCGTCCGCGCCGACCCCCGCCTCGCCCCGATTTTCGCCGCCGCCATCCCCGGCGACGACTGGGAGCCGCACTTACGCACGATGATGGATTTCTGGTCGTCGGTAATGCGCATGTCGGGCCGCTACAAGGGCCGGCCCGTGCCCAAGCATCAGGCCTTGACCGGCCTTACCCGTGAACACTTCGCCGCCTGGCTTGCCCTATTCCGCGTCAGCGCCCACGCCACCTGCCCGGCCCCCATCGCCGCCCTGTTCATCGACCGCGCCGAGGCCATCGGCAACAGCCTGCAAACCGCCATCTTCGACCGCCGCCCCGCGGCCTAGCTAGAACTGGATTGAATCGGACCACACCCGCTCCACGCCCCGCAACGCGTCCCGCGCCGCGATCAGGTCGGCGTCCGACGTGCCCACGTGCTCCATGCCCTTGATGTGCTTCTGCTCCATCTCGTTCAGCACCTTGCACACGTTGAGCCCCTTGTCCGTCAGCCGGATCTTCACCGACCGCCGGTCGCGCTCCGACCGGCTTTGCGTCGCATAGCCCGCCTCCACCAGGTGCCGCACGTTGTACGTCACGTTCGACCCGATGTAGTAGCCGCGGTCGACGAGCTCGCGGATCGACACTTCCGCGTCGGCCACGTTCATCAGCAACAGCGCCTGCACCGCGTTGATGTCGTCCAACCCGGCCTGGCTCAGTTGCAGCCGGATCACGTCCAGGTAGCGCCGGTGCAGCCGCTCGATCAGCCGCGTGATCTCACCGTAGTGCGCCAGCCCCGCCCCGGCCTGAGCCCCCTGCCCTGCCGCGGCGCCGCTATCCAGCACCAGATTCACCGATCCGTTCGCCATCTGCTTTCTCCACCTTTGCGCCCCTCTCGGGCCGTTAGTTGAACTCCAACACCGCCGTCCGCCGCGGCCGGTAATAGCTGCGGAAATACACCTGCGGGTTCGGCACCAGGTACGGCATGAACAGCGGGTCGTAGTCGAAGAACACTTCGGCGATGACCACGCTCTCGTTGTCGTCCATCGGGAACGATGGCGGCAACGATGCCGGCCCGCCCGGCGACCCGACGTTGCTCGACGCCCCCAGGGTGCCGCCGCCGGTCTGCTGCCACAGCACCTCCGGCGGCCCGCCGTCCTGCCCGACCGTCGACACGATCACCGTGCCGTTGCCGGCGAAGTCGAACGGCGACGCCAGCTCCTGCGCCGCGACGAAGAAGTCGGCCATGATCGCCGCGTCGACGAAGTTCGATTGCGCCACATAGTCGCCGACCAGGCTCGATACCCGGTCCATCTTCTGGTTGGCGATCGCGAACCGCGCGAATTCGACGCCGCCGAGCAGCAGCAGCGCCAACACCGGGATCGCCGCCGCGAATTCGATCAGCGCGCCACCCCCACGGTCCTTGCCCAAACTCTTCGCAGTCGTCCACAACCCCATGATCCGTCCCCTTCCCTGGCTGGAGGACTCCAAACACGCCGACGGGCCGTCGGCTAGGCGCCATGTACGTTTCGTCGCCGTACTCATGGCACCAGCCCGTCGTCGTGAAACGGTTCGTTGCGCACCGCGATGCGCGACTTCATCTTGATCAGCCCGCCCTGGCCGAAGTGCTGGGTCAGCATCCCGGTCAGCAGCGGCAGGTCATAGGTGATGTCGTAGACCACGATCTCGCCGGGGTCGCCGACCCCGTCCTTGCCCTGGTCCGTGTCCCATTCGCCGTTGCCGTTGATGTCGACGTACGCCTCGCCGACGTCGAACGTGCCGTTCGGCGGGTTATCGTCCGTGTACGGCTCGTGCTGGCCGATGCTGTCGAAATCGGCGTAGGTCTTGGTGCCGATATCGGCCACGTCGATGTCGACCAGGCCAATCGTCGTGTCTTCGATAATGTCGCGCACCGTCTGCATGCGCGCCGCGCCGCCCTGTCCGGTGATGCCGTAGCGCGATGCCTCGCGCACCGCCCCTTCCATCAAGGCGCCGACGAACAACGTCGTGCCGATCTCCGCGATGCCGACCAACACCAGCACCAACATCGGCGCGATCAGGGCGAATTCCGCCGCCGCCGCGCCCCGCCGGTCCTTGGCCCAGCGCCGCAGCGCGGCGATCCGGCCGATCCGCTGTTTACCGGGCGCTAACCCTACTGCTCCTAGCATCCCTATTCCTCCTCCAATTTTTGCCAGGTGAAACCCGGCCAATGCACAGGAAACCAAGCGTTTGCCGCGGATTTGCGGTCGCTGGCCTGCTCGTGCTCGCCGCCTGCGGCGGCCCCGTGGAGCGGGAACAAGGGGTTTTGAGTGAAGATTCGGCGTCCCTGCTTCGGGTTGCCGAAAATGCCCGCCAGGCGGGCGATCCAGGCGCGGCGATTCCCCTGTACCGCCGTGCCGCGCAACTGTCGCCGGAAAGTCCGGTCCCATGGGTCGCCTTGGGCGAGACCCTCAATGCCATGGCCGCCTACGGCGAGGCCGACACCGCCTTCCGCGAGGCCCTCATCCTCGCGCCCGACGACGTCCCGGCCCTGGTCGGCCACGGCACCGCCCTGACCGGCCTCAGCCAGCCCCACTTGGCCCTCGCCAAGTTCCGCGCCGCCCTCGACCTGGCGTCCCGTGCCGAGGTCCCCGGCCTTCACAACGCGATCGGCGTCGCCCACGACATGCTCGGCAACGCCGACGCCGCCCAGGCCAGCTACCGCACCGGCCTCGACCTGACGCGAAACGACCTTGCCTTGCTGTCCAATCTCGGTTTGTCCCTGGCCCTCAGCGGCAAGTACCGCGACGCCATCGCCACCCTCGAGCGCGCTGTCGCCCTGCCCGGCGCCGGCGTCCGCCACCGCCAGAACCTGGCGCTGGCGTACGGCCTCGCCGGCCAGACCGAGGACGCCGCGCGCCTCGCCCGCACCGACTTGGACGAGCAGCTCGTCCTGCAGAACCTCTCCTACTACGCCATCCTGCGCGACCTCCGCGACCACGCCGCCAAGGTCGCCGCCGTCGGCGCCCTGCGCCGCGGCGCGCCGATCAGCCCGTCGCGCGGCCAATAGCCACGCCGCGTCGGCGCCGATGCGGGCGCTCGCGATCATCACTTGAACACCGAGACGAAGTTGTCGGCGATATCCAGGCCGGCCGGGCCAAGCAGCACGACAAACAGCGTCGGCAGAATGAAAATGATCATCGGCACGGTCATGATTGCCGGCAGCCGCGCCGCCTTTTGCTCCGCCGCCATCATCCGCGTCGTCCGCATTTCCTGCGACAGCACCCGCAGCGCCTGCGCCAACGGCGTACCGTAGCGTTCCGTCTGCGCCAGGGTGTTGACCAGCGCCCGCACCCCCGGGATCGGCACCCGCCGCGTCATGTTTTCCAGCGCCAGCCGCCGCTCCGGCACGAACGACAGTTCGATCGACGTCAGCGTGCATTCGTCCGACATCTCCGGCCACGGCCCGCGCAATTCGCGGCCCACCCGTTCCAACGCCGCGTCCAGGCTCAACCCCGCCTCGGCACAGATCACCATCAGGTCCAACGCATCCGGCATCGCCTTGGTGATCTTCTTCTGCCGCCGCTTGGCCGTGTTCTTGGTCGCGATCTCCGGCGCGTAGGCCCCGAGCAGCACCGCGCCGATCGCCAGCGTCATCTTGCCCATCGACGGCAGGTTGCCGATCCCCAGCAGGTAGAGCAGCACCACCGCCAACACCCCGAACACCACCGGCCCCGCCACTTTCATGAACAGGTAGACGATGATCGCGTCCTTGCTGCGCCACCCGGCCTGCGCCAGTTGGTCGCCGATCTTCTTCGCTTGGTTCGATTGCAACAGCTTCAGCCGGTGCACGATTTCGCTCGCCACGCCCAGGCCCTTGGCCCGCAGCGGATGCCGGTTGACCACCAGCCGCGCCCCGCGCAGTTCCGTGCGCCGCTGGTCCAGCGACTTGATGCGCGAGCCCAACGGGTCCGGCTCCAACAGCCCGTACCACGCCACCAGCACGCTGACGAACGCGCTGATCCCGACCAACAGCGGGATCAGTTCCTCCGGACCGCCGCCGGTGAGGCCCAACAGGTTCATATCTCGAACCTCACCATCTTCATCATCACCGCGATGCCGATGGCTTGCGAGATCAGCCCGCCGATCACCAGGTTATGGCCGCGCGGGTCGATGAACAGTTGCGACACGTAGCCGAAGTTGAGCAGCGCGATAATCCCGAACATCAGGAACGGCAGCGACCCGAGGATCCACGCGCTCGCCTTCGGTTCCGACGACAGCGCCTTGATCTTCATCTTCATCTGCTTGCGCGAGCGCAGCACGTCCGAAAGGTTTTCCAGGGTTTCCGCCAGGTTGCCGCCGGTCTCCTGCTGCACCGACAGCGCCACGACGAAGAACTTGAACTCCGGCGTGTCGATCCGCTGCGCCACGTCCCACATGGATTCGTGCAGCGTCTTGCCGAAGCCGATGGCGTCGACCACCCGGGTGAACTCCTCGCCCACCGGCGCGCCGATTTCGTCGCTCACCACCCGCACCGATTCCGACACCGGCAGGCCCGAGCGCAGGCCGCGCACGATCAGGTCGATGGCCTCCGGGAACAGCGCCGTGAACGCCGCCTTGCGCTTCCGTGCCAGGTAGCCGACCACCATGTGCGGAATGCCGATGGTCGCGAACAGCGCCGCCAGCCCCGACGTCACCGGCCCCTGCCCCGCCAGAATGCTCGCCACCGCCCAGGCGATACCGCCGCACACCGCGCTCGCCAGCACGTATTCGCCGATCGAGATCTTCTTGCCGGTCTGCGCCAGCCGCGCCCGCAGCATGTCCGGCCGCGGCAGCACCCGCTTGATCACGTGGTCGAGGAACCGGAACGAACTGTCCGGGCCCCGGTCGCGCCGCACGTCCGTCTCGGCGTCGAGCGGCGCCAGGGTGCGTTCCTGCTGTTGCTTGATCTTGTCGATGCGCCGGTCGATCTGCCCCGCCGGCCCGCCGAACAGCAGCAGCGCCGCCAACAGCACGACGCACAACACCACGACCATGATGCCGATCGCCGCGCCCGTCATCGGTCGAACCACGTCATCGCGCGGCCTCCATCAGCGCCCGGCCGAGGCCGAAGTATTCCGCCTTTTCCGTGAACGCCGGCCGCACCCCGGCGAAGTCGAACCGCCCGACCAGCCGCCCGCTGTTGTCCTCCCCCTCGAAGACATAGCTGAACAGCTCTTGGGTCGTGATCACGTCGCCTTCCATGCCGACGACTTCCATCACGTTGGTGATCCGCCGTACGCCGTCGCGCATTCGGCTGACCTGCACGATCATGTCGATCGCCGCGGCAATCTGCGTCCGCACCGCCTTCGCCGGCAGGTTGATGCCCGCCATGCCGACCATGTTTTCCAGCCGCGTCAGCGCTTCCCGCGGCCGGTTGGCGTGGACCGTGCACATCGAGCCTTCGTGGCCCGTGTTCATCGCCTGCAGCATGTCGACCGCTTCGCTGCCGCGCACCTCGCCCAAAATGATCCGGTCCGGCCGCATACGCAGGGCGTTCTTCACCAGGTCGCGCATGTTGATCTCGCCGCCGCCTTCCAGGTTCGCCGGCCGCGTTTCCAGCCGCACCACGTGCGGCTGTTGCAATTGCAGTTCCGCCGCGTCCTCGATGGTCACCACCCGTTCGCCGTGGTCGATCATCTGCGACATGGCGTTCAGCAGGGTCGTCTTGCCCGACCCCGTACCGCCCGAAATCAAGATATTGAGCTGGCTGCGCGACGCGATCTGCAGCACCTGCGACATCTCTGGCGACAGGTTGGCCTGGTTCGCCATCACCTCCAGGGTGATCTTTTTCTTCGAAAACTTACGGATCGAGATACTCGGCCCGTCGATCGCCAGCGGCGGGATGATGATATTGACGCGGCTGCCGTCGGCCAGGCGCGCGTCGCACAGCGGCGACGATTCATCGATCCGCCGCCCCACCTGGCTGACAATCCGCGTCGCGATGTTCATCACGTGCTGGTTGTCGCGGAACCGCACGTCCGTCAGCGTCAGCTTGCCGCCCTTTTCCACGTAAACCTGATGCGGCCCGTTGACCATGATGTCGGTCACCGCCTCATCCGCCAGCAGCGGCTCCAGCGGCCCCAGGCCGAGCATTTCGTTCAGCAGCACCGTCACCAGGTCGCGCTGTTCCGCCTGGTTCAGCCGGAATTGCTCCTCGTGCAGGATTTCCGCGACCACTTCCGAAACCTGGTGCGCCAGCTCGCCGCGCGGCAGTTGCACCGCCTTGGCGGCGTCGATGCGCTCGACCAGCACCGGTTGCACCTTCAGCCGCGCTTCCTCGATCCGCCCCGTACTCTGCCCCTCGGCCTTCTCGACCTTCTCGATCGCCGGCGTTGGCGGCGTAATCTCCTCCAACACCTCGTTGACCAGCAGCGTTATCAGCCGCCGTTGGTCGAGCATCTCCAGCTTTTTGTACTTGGCGTCCTTGCAGCCTTCGGCGATCGCCGTCAGCTTTTGCGCCAACTCGCCGCGCTTGTCCTTCAGCGGCCGCAGCTCGCCCAGGTGCGACGTCAGTTCGCGCTTGATGTGCTCGGCCGCGGCCAGCACCGCCACCGACGGCGCGTCCGACGGGCGCCGCGGCTCCATGTCCAGCACCGCCGCTGCCGCCCCCCCTCGCCGCCCGAAACCCATTACTTCTTACCTTTGCCCAGGCCGCCCAGCAGTCCGGCCTTTTTCTTCTTTTTCGCCTTGCCCGCCTCTTTCGGGTCGGCCATGGCGATGTCCAGCACTTGGCGGTAGCCGGCGACCAGCTTGTGGCGCTTGGCGGTCTCCGCCAGCACCTTGCCCACCGCCGCCGCGGCATCCAGCGCCTTGAAGTCGTCTGCCAGCTTCAACGCGGCCTTGGTTTCGACACCGCGCTCAAACTGGGCAACAGTCATCGATTGCCGCGACTTATCAATTTTGTTGAGGATCACCGACATGCCGGTGAATGCCGCGTGTTCGTTGCAAAACGCCTTGATCCGCACGGCATCGCGCAACGACACCAGCGACAGGTCCGAGACCACGAACACATGCTTCACGTGCGGCAGCACCTTGCCCAGCGCCCCGAAAGTGCCGCGCGGCATGTCCACCCATACCGCCTCGAAACTCCGCCGCACCTCGCCGAGCAGCCGCTCGAACGCCTCCGGCGCATACCCCGGATCGCGCCCGAGTTCCTCCTCTGCCGCCAGGATCGACAGTTGTTCCGTCTTCGGCACCATGGCGCTGGCCATGAACAGGGTGTCGAGCCGGCTCGGGTTCTGCAGCGCCTCGACCAGCCCCCCGGTCGGCACCAGATCCAGTGCCAACGCCGAGGTGCCGTACTGCACGTCCATGTCGAGCAGCGCCACCTTGATGTCCGGCTTCTGCGCCGCCAGCCACGCGCAGTTCGACGTAATCGTGCTCGCGCCGACGCCGCCGCGCGTCCCGACGACCAGGAACACGTCGCCCAGCTTCTCCGACGGTTCCGCCGCCGCCTGCGGCGCGTGTTGCAACGCCGCCGCCAGCAGCGCCGCTTCCATATCTTCCGCCGACACCGGCTTGACCAGGTAATCGGCCACCCCGGCCGCGACGAATTTCTTGTACAGCGCCAGGTCGTTGATCTTACCCAGCGCCACCACGTTGGTTTCCGGCGAGCAACTGTCGGCGATGCCGAGCAGATCCTCGTACGGCTGCTCGCTGTCGCCGAGGTCGACCACCAGCAGCGTCGGCGTCGCCCCGTTTTTCAGGAACTGCGCCGCCGCCACCAGGCCGCCGTCCTCGATCGTCGCCGCCGGCCAATGCGGCCCCGCAACGTGTTCGATAGTCGCCTTGGTCACCTCGTCGGCGGCGAAGGCCGCCAACGATTGCGCCGTGTCGGGATTGACCGCCAACGCGGCCACGCTTGCCGGCATTATTCGCCCAACTCCGATGTTTCGTCCGTCTCAAGCTCTTTGACTTCGTCGTTCAGGTAGCGGTCGACCGCCGCCGCGCCGAACGCGCCCAGCGCCGGCGTTTGCCGCCGGCCGCGGATCAGGTCGCCCGGATCGGCCACCATCAGCCCCAGGTTGACGTTCACCGAGCAACCCAGGTTGCCCGCCGGCTGATTGCGCGTGTCGCTGTTCGACGGCTTGCCCCAGTTCGGGCACTGCGGCGGCACCACCAGGTAGCGGCCGACCACCACTTGCAGGTCGCGCCCTTGATCGAGCCCGATGCGCCGCACTTGCGGCCGCGATGTCGGCACCCGCGCCCGCAGGTGGTCGATCACCGCCACCGCCCGCGCCTGGGCAATTGCGTCTTCCCCGACCCCCGGATCCACCACCAGGCTGTCCGTCGCCGTCGCGTCGATTTGCGCCAGGAATTCATCCAGCCGCCGCCGCTCCAACGCCGACAAGTCGACCTGGTCGCCGGCAAACGCCACGTTGTGGTCTAGGTTGATCCACACCACCTGGTTGTCCGTCGGCTGCTGCACCGGCAGGTACTGGCTGCCTTCGCACCCGGCCAGCACCAGGGCGCCGAGCACCACGCCGAGCCGTAACGCCGATTTGCGTTTTGTCATCACTGCGTTCCTCAATTCAGCTCGAACCCGACCGGCCCGGCCAGGCCGCGGTTACGCGGCCCGCGCGGTCCCGTCTCGGTCGACGGCACTTGCGGTTGGTAGGTCCGGCCCCGCAGGTACCGGTCGGCGTCGCTCGCCGGCACGAAGTCGTCGAGCGGCGTCGCCATGGCGACCGCGTCGACCGGCTTCACCAGGTAAGGCGTCACCAGGATCACCAGCTCGGTTTCCTCGGTCTCGAACTCGGTCTTGCGGAAAAACGCGCCCAGCACCGGCAAATCGGCCAGCCCAGGGAATTCCTGCAGGTCCTGCACCGTGTCGCTGCTCAGCAGTCCGGCGATCGCTAGGCTCTGCCCGCTCGCCAGTTCCACCGTGGTGTTCGCCCGTCGCGTCGTGATCGCCGGAATGGTGAAGCCGTCGACTTCGATCGCCCCCGACGTCGACAGTTCACTGACCTCCGGCGCCACCTTCATGCTGATCCGTCCTTGGTTCAGCACCGTCGGCGTAAACGCCAGCGACACGCCGAATTCCTTGAATTCGATGGTGATGCCGCCGTTGTCGTTCGGCACCAGCACCGGGAACTCACCGCCCGCCAGGAAGCTCGCCGTTTCGCCGGAAATCGCCGTCAGGTTCGGCTCGGCCAGCACCGTGACCAGCCCTTCCTTCTCCAGCGCGTCGATCAGGATGTTGGCGTCCAGACTGCCGCTGTTGAACACGCCCGAGGCGTTGAACGGCGCGTCGATCAGTTCGTTGAACACCGTCGGCACCACGTTGCCTTGGGTGACGCCGAACGCGATGTTGCCGATGGTCGGCGCGATGTCGAAGTTGAAGCCGAACTTCTTGATCACGTTACGCTGCACTTCGGCGACCCGCACCCGCAGGTTGACCTGGTTCGGCCCGACCAGCGCCAGCTGGTTGATCACCGTCTCGCCTTCGGCCAGGAACTCCTGCGCCAGCCGGTTGACCTGCCGCGCTTCCGCCGCCGAGCCGACGGCCCCCTGCACCAGCAGCCCGCCGTCGACCGAGCTCAGTTCCACGAAACCCGCCGGCACCACCAGGTCCAGTGTCGACTGCAGCCGGCTCAGGTTATGACTGATGTCCAGCGTCACGTCGGCCAGCACCCGCTCGGCGTCGTCCACCGCGAACAGCGACGTCTCACCCGGCCGTATCGCCGTGACATAGACCAGCGTCGGCGACCGTACCGTCACGTCGGCGATCTCCGGGTCGGCGACGAACACCGACGACGCCGGCCGCGGCAGCCGCAACAGCTTGCCCTTTTGCACTTCCAGCGACACCCGCTGCTCGCCGGTCGCCAGCTCGGTTACCGCTGCCCACGCCCGGTCGATCACCGGCGTGAACACCGTCACCGCCGCCAGGGCCAACACCCCGGCCAACACCGACAGCCGCTTCATCGCCCGATCTCCACCATGCTCTCTTCCGCGCCGCGCACCACTTGCACTTTGCCGCGGCCGTGCAACAGCCGGCTGACTTCGCTATCCCAGGTGAACCGCACTTCCCGGTGCGCCGGGCGGTTGACCCGCTTCAGCACCGGCGTCTCGCCGTCCTCGCCGGCCGCCACCTGGATCTCCGCCGCCTCGTCGTCGAGCTGCAAGCTGCGCAGGCTCAGCGACAGCCGCCCCAGGTCGGTCAGCAACGTCACCATTTCCGCTTGTTTCGGCGTCACTTCCAGGGTCGCCGTCTTGGCCAGCGCCGGCTCCTCGCTCTGATCGTCCGTCGTCTGGTCGATCGCCAGCACCCGCACGTCCGACAGCACCGTTTCGCTCGCCCGCCGCGTCCGGTCCGACTCTTCGTCCTGCTCCACCCCGTGGGTCAGGATCAGGTCGACCCGGTCGCCCGGAAAAATGAACCCGCTGATGCCCGAGGTCGCGTTCACCGGCACCGTCACCGCCCGCATACCCGGGCTCAGTACGGCCGCGAGAAACCCGTTTTCCCCCGGCCGCACGATCCGCGTGTCGGTCACCGGCTCGCCCGCCGCGATCCCGGCCCGCACCACCGTGCCGGCGAAGGTCTCGAGTTCGATCTTGCCGCGCCGGTGATACGCCTTGTTGACGGAATCGTCCGGCCACGGCTGCCACCGCAGGTGGTCGGGCGTCACGATCAGCCCGGCCGGCAGGTCTTCTTTCGCCACCAGCACCTCGACCTTGGCCACTTCTTTGACCTCGGTCGGCTGTTGCGCCGCCAACGCGTCGCGCTGCGCCGATAACCACGACTGCGCCGTGAACACTGCCGCACCCGCCGCCATCAGGGCCACGGCTACCAGCAGAACGAGACGTCCGCGCATGGGTCTTCTCCTATGGCGCGCCTTAGGCGCTGGCTAAAAATTGCATCATCGCGACGTACAGCCCGCCGCCAGCGATCGCCACGCCGTACGGCATGGCATCCCGCGGCAGTGCCACGTCACCACCCTCCCCTGTGCGCAGTTTCTTGACGCGGTTCCAGATCCGCTTCGGATAGCCCAGGCGGATCGCTTCGAAGGTGCTGTACATCCCGCCCAGCACCAGCATCACCAGGGCAAACAAAACCAAGTGGCCCAATCCGGCCCACACCGCCACGGCGCTGATCAGTTTGGCGTCGCCGCCGCCCATCCAGCCCCGGCTGAACATCACGAAAGTCACGATAAACGCGATACCCCCCGCCGCGATCCCGCCTTGCCAGTCCACCGGCGTCGGCGCCGCCACGACAAACGCCGGGTAGAGCGCCAGCACCCCTAGACTGATGCGGTTGGGAATTTTGAAGTCGCGGAAGTCATTCAGCGCGGCGATGCAAAGCAGAGTTGCAAACGCCAACAAAGAAATGACAAAGAGAGGGCTGAGCACGGCCATTTGTTTTCCTTGTGTTGGCTTTGCCCCGGCTGGCCTGCCGGTTCGGGACGCGCCCCGCGGGGGGACCCGCGGGGCTATGCGTTCCGAAGTCGCCGATGGGCACCCTTAAGGCGCCACGGCGGCACTCAGGCTCGTCGAAACAGTCGTGAACATGGTCCCCAACGAACCACCCATCGCAGTCAAGGCGGTAATCGCGGCAACCGACACGAGCGCGGCGATCAGGCCGTATTCAATAGCCGTGGCCCCGGACTCGTCCTTCACGTAACTCTTGAGAAGCTTATACATGCTGCGTGTTCCTCCATTGGACACATCGATCACGGGCGGCACTATCTCGCCGTAAGTCTTTACGGGAAGTTAAGATCGAAAAAAAACAGAACTAAAAAAGACACATTTACTTCTCCATTATTAAACTTTGTTTTCCAATAGATCTATTTTCGTTTTCACGAAAACGTTTTTTATTATTATCGCTCAAATCTTCGAAAATGCGTTGGGCTGGAGGCCGGCCGGTCGGCGCCCCCGGCAGGCTCGCGCCCGTCCCCGGCGCCACAGTTAGCAAAAATGCAGTTCAAAATATTGATAAAATAAAACGGCAACAAAGCCGAAATAAAAATTTTGACACACCCCGATGATCCAAATAAATGTCTGCCCGGACCTGAAGCCGACACCGGCGGAAAATCATGGGGATGTCATGCGTGGATCCATCGCCAAGCAGTTTGGAGTTTTACTTGCCGCGGTAGCGCGCTTCACCGGCTTACGCCGCTTTGCCGAAAACCAGCGCGGCGCCGTCGCCGTTCTGATCGCCGTCGCGGTGGTGCCGTTATTCGGTTTCATCGGCGTCGCCACCGACGCCGCCCGCGGCTACATGTTTAAGGCCAAGTTGCAGCAGGCCGTCGACGCCGCCGCGCTAGCCGGTGGCCGGGTCATCAACGACCCCGACCGCGATTCCGACATCGAGCAGTACTTTTACGCCAACATGCCCGACAACTACCTCGGCGCCCCCACGCCGACGCCGGCCATTTCCGTTGACGAGGCCGCCGGCCTGGTCACTGTCACCGCGTCGGCCACCATGCCGACCACCTTGGTCAGCGTCCTCGGCATCCACGACGTCACCGTCAACGCCCGTTCCGTCGTCCGCCGCGCCGTCCGCGGCATGGAATTGGCGCTGATCATGGACAACACCGGTTCCATGCGTGGCGGCGGCAAGATCGACACCATGAAGACCGCCGCCCACGACCTCATCGACATTCTCTACGGCAACAACGAGACGGTGGAGAACTTCTGGGTCTCCCTCGTCCCCTACGCCGCCACCGTCAATGTCGGCAACGCCAACACCGGCTGGCTCCAGGGCTTCAGCGCCGGCGATTACAGCCCGACCGCCTGGAAGGGCTGTGTCGAGGCCCGCCCCGCGCCGTTCGACCAGACCGATGACCTGCCGGCCGTCCAGGCCTGGCCGCCTCATCTCTGGCAGTCGACCATGGGCATGTACCCGACCACTGGCGACAACGATTGGGACGCCAGCAACATCGACGAATCCAACGGCGCCCAGAACGACGGCCTCGGCCCCAACCTGGGTTGCGGTCCGGCCATCACCCCGTTGGTCGCCGAGCAGAGCACCGTACACGCCGCCATCACTGAAATGCAGCCGTGGCATCGCGGCGGCACCATGGCCAATCTCGGCCTCGCCTGGGGCTGGCGCACCCTGTCGCCCAACTGGCGCGGCGCCTGGACCGGTGTCGATCCGGAGCTGCCGCTCGACTACAACACCCCGCTGATGGACAAGGTCGCCATCATCCTCACCGATGGCGTCAACCAGTGGTACGACTGGCCCGGCGGCCTACCCGGCAAGCCCGACGCCGCCGCCATGCCCGACGCCGACTACACCGCCTACGGCCGCCTCAGCGAAGGCCGCCTCGGCACCACGTCGGCCAGCGCGGTCACCACGCAGATCAACAATCGCATGCTCAACGTCTGCAACGCGATGAAGAACGAGGGGATCATCGTCTACACAATCACCTTCAAGCTGAGCAATTCGACCACCCAACAGTTGTTCAGCGACTGCGCGACCGATCCCGACCACTACTTCAACTCACCGACCAACGCCGACCTCGCCGAGACCTTCGAGACCATCGGCCAAGAGCTCACCAACCTTCGCCTCGCGGAGTAACCGGGCTGTCCCCCCCACCATTCGGTAGGCAACCCGGTTAGCCGAGGCCGGTTCTCCCACCCCGGCCAAGGCACAACGTGGAGCACACCTAAGCGGGACGTGAGAGCGTCCCGCCTTTTTTTTGCATCGGACTGGAGACAAAGCTAAGCGGGTCCGCTTGCGGACCCGCCTTTTTTTGCCTCGGAGCGGTCTTTCCGAAGCTTCTTTCCGACCCTATGTCGAGATCCGCGGACGCCAACCGACACCTTTGAGGCGGCAATGGATCACGATTTCTGGCACACGCGCTGGCGCCACAACCGCATCGCCTTTCACGAGGGCATGCCCAACGCCCTGCTGACCCGCCACATCCATCGCCTCGGCCTGCACCCCGGCGACCGCGTCTTCGTCCCCCTCTGCGGCAAGGCCCACGACCTCGATTGGCTCCTCGCCCAGGGCTTCCGCGTTGTCGGCATCGAGCTAAACCGCACCGCCGTCGAAGCCGCGGTCGAGCGCCTCGGCGGCGCCCCCGAAGCCACCACCCGCGGCGGCCTCGCCCACTACGCCATGGACTCCGTCGACCTGTTTGTCGGCGACTTCTTCGCCCTCACGCCCGAAACCCTCGGCCCGGTCGACGCCATCTACGACCGCGCCGCCCTCGTCGCCCTGCCCGAGCCCATGCGCAACGACTATGTCGGCCACCTGACGACGCTCACCAATACCGCCCCCCAACTGTTGATCAGCTACGACTACGATCAGACCCAGACCGACGGCCCGCCGTTTTCCGTCCCCGCCGCCGCGCTGCACAGTCTCTACGACACGCACTACCACCTGAACCACGTCGACCGGACGGAGATCTCCGGCCCCCTTGCCAACCGCTGCAGCGGCAGCGAGGACGCCTGGCACCTCACGCCGCGCTAGCCCGCGCGGCCGCCCCGCGCGGTCGCTAAGCCTCGCCGCCCTCCCGCCCACCTGCTATACTGCCCGCCGGGGCCGAAGCGGCATCGTGCAGCACCACGTGACGGCGCGCCCCACCGCAAATTTTCAGCATCGGCGCGCCGGTTCGCCCTGTTCTCTGTCGCTCGGTCCGACACGATCGACGGAAGGACGCGCCATGAAAATCGCCAGTATCTTGCAGGCCAAGGGCGACAAGGTCGTCACCGCCCTGCCCTACGCCAGCGTCGCCACCATCGCCCACCGCATGCGCATGGACGGCATCGGCGCCGTGGTCATCGCCCAGGACGACAAGATCCACGGCATCCTCAGCGAACGCGACATCCTGTCCGGCCTTGTCGACCACGGCGGCGAGGTCCTCGACAAGCGCGCCATCGACCTCATGTCCCGCGAGTGGCCGACCTGCACCCGCGACGACAACGTCAAGCAGGTCATGACTTTGATGACCAACCGCCGCGCCCGCCACGTCCCCGTTGTCGAGGACGGCAAGCTCATCGGGCTCGTCAGCATCGGCGACCTGGTCAAACACCGGCTCGAGGAAATGGCGACGGAGGTCGGCGTCCTCCGCGATTTCGCCATCGCCCGTTAGCGGTTCAGTTCGCCAACGCCCGCGCTTGTTTGTACGCCGCGATCTCGGTCTTGAGATCCTCGTACTGTTCGCACCCCGCCGGGCATAGCTGCGCGAGCTTCGCCAGGTTGCCCTCGGCCGCCGCCAAGTTGTTCTGCATCAACCGCAGCTCCCCCTGGTACTCCAGCGCGCCTTTATGGTCCGGCTCCAGCGCCAGCGCCCGGTCATAGGCCACCTCCGACGCCTCCAGGTCGCCCGTCTTGCGCGACGCGAACCCCAGCCAGTTCCACGCGTTCGCGTTGTTCTCCTCTTCCCGCACCACCCGCTTCAGCAGCGCGATGGCGTCCTCGAACGCGCCGCGCTCGATCATCCGCACCGCGCGGCCCGTGCGGGTTTGCCCCCCCGGTCGCTCTTGTCCCGCTGTCGGCTCGTCGCCGACCGCCCCGGCGGGTCCTACGGCCGGCCCCGCCGCCAGCATCACGCCGACCGCCGCCGCCGCCAACAGCCGCCCCATTGAATACGTCATGGTGTCACCTCGATTAATCAATCAACACCGACACTCCGCCGACAATGCGGCCAATCCATGACCAACCGCGGCGGCAAAAAGTTGCCACCGCCCTGGGCCGCGGTGGCCGGGCGTGATACCTGACCGCTATGACTGCCTCCCCGGCCGCCGCCCCCCGCGACAACGTCCTCCTCGGCGTCATCCTGATGATCGCCGGCATGGCCGTGCTCAACGCCATGGATGCGGTGTCAAAGCTGCTGACGGCGGATCACTCGGGCGTCCAGGTGGCCTGGGCCCGCTACGTCTTTCATCTCGTCCCCATGGTCCTGTTGGCCGGCCCGGCCCGCGTCAAACGCATGGTCCGCACCACCGACCTCACCGGCCAGCTCGCCCGCGGCGCCGCCCTCACCGTCTCCGCCACCTGCATCGTTCTTGCCTTCAGCCTGATGCCCCTGGCCGACGCCATCGCCATTTCTTTCCTCGGCCCCCTGCTCATGGTCGCCCTCAGCGGCCCGTTCCTCGGCGAGCACGTCGGCGTCCACCGCTGGGTCGCTGTCGTTGTCGGTTTCCTCGGTATGCTCGTCGTCGTCTGGCCGTCCGGCGACGTCTTTAACCTGGGCGCCGTATTCGCCGTCGGCGCCGCGGTATTCTGGGCCATCGGCCTCATGCTCACCCGCCGCGTCCGCACCGACGACCCGTGGTCGACCTTGTTCTACACCGCCATGGTCGGCGCCGCCCTCATCACCCTCGCCGTGCCCTTCTTCTGGCGCCAACCCGATCTGGCTGGCTTGGGCCTGATGGTCGTCATGGGCCTCCTCGGCGGCACCGCCCACACCCTCATTATCCTCGCCTTCCGCCACGCCGCAGCGTCCCTGTTGGCGCCGTTCAATTACACAATGATGGTCTGGGCCGTACTCTATGGGTGGTTGATCTTCGGCGACATCCCCGGCGCCAAGACCATGGTCGGTGCCACCGTCATCATCGCCGCCGGCCTCTACGCCTGGCACCGCGAACGATCCGCTGCACCGCCGCCCGAATCCGGTTAAGGGATCGCCATGACCGCCAACATCACCCGCCTCATCGACGTCATGGCCCGCCTCCGTGACCCCGACACCGGTTGCCCGTGGGATGTCGAGCAGACCTTCGCCACCATCGCCCCCTACACCATCGAGGAAGCCTACGAGGTCGCCGACGCCATTGAGCGCAACGACCTCGCCGCCCTCCGCGACGAACTCGGCGACCTGTTGCTGCAAGTCGTCTTCCACGCCCGCATGGCTGAGGAGGAAAAACAATTCACCTTCGACGACGTCGCCGCCGCCGTCGTCGACAAGCTCATCCGCCGCCACCCTCACGTCTTCGAAAACCCCGACCGCACCGTCGACACCGGCGCCATCTGGGAACAGCAAAAGGCCGACGAGCGCGCCTCCAAGGCCGAGCGCCAGGGCCGCGCCGCCGGCGTCCTCGACGACGTCCCCCCTGCGCTACCCGCCCTGCTCCGCGCCGAGAAGCTGCAGAAGCGCGCCGCCCGGGTCGGTTTCGACTGGAACGACGCCGGCGCCGTCCTCGACAAGATCGAGGAGGAGATCGCCGAACTGCGCCACGAAATCGCCAACGGCGACGGCCAAGCCGCCGCCGCTGAACTCGGCGACCTGATCTTCGCCTTGGTCAACCTCGCCCGTCACCTCGGCGCCGCGCCGGAAACCGCCTTGCGCGCCACCAACGCCAAATTCGTCCGCCGTTTCAAGCACATCGAGCAGACTCTTGCGGCCGACGGCCGCGCCGTCGCCGACACGCCCCTGGCCGAACTTGAGCAGTTGTGGCAAGCCGCCAAGGCTGCTGAACGGTCCTGAACCCCGCGTGTGCCGCCGTTGCCGGCCGGCTGTCACCGGACTGTCATAAAACATTCACAGACCCTGTCTAACTGTGCCATCGTTGTGCCCATAACGGGCATCCGACACCAAACGATGGCCCTCACAGGGAGAACGACATGAGAATTTTGACCACGGCGACCGCCATTGGCGCACTGCTCGCCTTTACCGGCGCCGCCCAGGCCCAAGACAGAATCGAGCTGCAGTGGTGGCACGCCATGGGCGGCGCTCTCGGCGAAAAGCTCGAAGAAATCGCCGCGAACTTCAACGCGTCCCAGGACGAATACACCCTGTCACCGGTCTTCCGCGGTAACTACACCGAGACCATGACCGGCGCCATCGCCGCCTTCCGCGCCGATGAGCAGCCGCATATCGTCCAGGTGTTCGAGGTCGGCACCGCCTCCATGATGGGTGCCGAGGGCGCCGTCTACCCGGTCTATCAACTGATGGCCGACGCCGGCGAGCCCTTCGACCCCGCCGCTTACTTGAGCCAGGTCGCCGGTTACTACACCGACCCCGCCGGCAACATCCTGTCGATGCCGTTCAACAGCTCGACCCCGGTGATGTACTACAACAAGGACGCTTTCGCCGCGGCCGGCTTGGATCCGGAATCCCCGCCCGCCACCTGGCCGGAGCTTGAGGAAGCCGCCAAGGCCCTCCAGGCCAATGGCGTCACCTGTGGCTTTACCACCGGTTGGCAGTCCTGGGTTCAGATCGAAAACTTCAGTGCTTGGCACGACATTCCCATCGGCACCAAGTCCAACGGGTTCGAGGGCGTCGACACCGAGCTGCTGATCAACAGCGAAGCCCACGTCGCCCACATCAGCGCCATGGGTGAATGGCAGAAGACCAAGATCTTCGACTACGGCGGCCGTCGCTCCGACAGCGCGCCGAAGTTCTATACCCAGGAATGTGCCATGTACATGAACTCCTCGGCCGCCTACGCCGGGGTGCGCACCAACGTCGGCGACGACTTCGAGTTTGGCGTCGCCATGCTGCCGTACTGGCCGGAACTGACCAGCGAGCCGCAGAACTCGATCATCGGCGGCGCCACCCTCTGGGTGCTCCGCGGCCACGAGTCCGAAGAGTATGCCGGTGTTGCGAAGTTCTTCTCGTTCCTGTCCCAGTCCGACGTCCAGTCCGACTGGCACACCTTCACCGGCTATCTGCCGATCACCAACGCGGCGTTCGACTTCACCGCGGCCGCGGGTTTCTACGACGACAACCCGGGCACCGATGTCGCCATCCGGCAGATCACTAACAAGACCCCGACGGCGAACTCCAAGGGGCTGCGGTTCGGCAACTTCGTGCAGATCCGCGACGTCATCAACGAGGAGCTGGAGGCCGTCTGGTCGGGTGAGAAATCCGCCCAAGACGCCCTCGACGCCGCCGTCGAGCGCGGCAACGAACTGCTGCGCCGTTTCGAGCGCACTGCCGGCTAACCAAGCCTAGACGTGAGGGCCGGTCCCATCCGGGGCCGGCCTTTCGTCTAAGCCCTCGCATATGATCAAACGCGTCACATTCGACCGCCCGCTCCTGGCCTTCATCCTGGTCGCGCCGCAAATCGCCATCACCTTGGTGTTTTTCATCTGGCCGGCCGCCCAAGCCCTCTACCAGTCGTTCCTCCTCGAGGACGCCTTCGGCCTCAGCACCCAATTCGTCTGGCTCGAGAACTTCACCCGCCTCGCCGACGACCCCAACTACCTCAACTCCTTCCGCGTCACCGCGTCGTTCAGTTTCGCCACCACCCTGTTGTCCATGTCCCTCGGCCTGCTGCTCGCCGTCATGGCCGACCGCATCATCAAGGGCGCCAACGGCTACAAGACGTTGCTGATCTGGCCGTATGCCGTCGCCCCCGCCATCGCCGGCGTGTTGTGGTGGTTCCTGTTCAATCCGACCATCGGCATCGCCGCCTACTTCATCGGTTTCACCGGCTACGACTGGAACCACCTCCTCGACGGCGGCGACGCCTTCATCCTGGTCACCATCGCCGCCGCTTGGAAGCAGGTCAGCTACAACTTCCTGTTTTTCCTCGCCGGCCTGCAAGCGATACCGCGCTCGTTGATCGAGGCCGCCGCCATCGACGGCGCCCGCCCCACCAAGCGCTTCTGGACCATCATCTTCCCGCTGCTGTCGCCGACCACCTTCTTCCTGCTGGTCGTCAACGTCGTCTTCGCCTTCTTCGACACCTTCGGCATCATTCACGCCACGACCTCCGGCGGCCCCGCCAAGGCCACCGAAATCCTCGTCTACAAGGTGTTCAACGACGGCTTCGTCGGCCTCGACCTCGGCTCGTCGGCCGCCCAGTCGGTGATCCTGATGTCCGTCGTCATCGTCCTGACGGTCATCCAGTTCCGCTACATCGAACGCAAGGTCGAGTACTAATGGTCGAAAATCGACCCCTGCTGACGTTCTTCTCCCACGGCATGCTGATCCTCGGCATCATCATCCTCGGCCTGCCGATTTGGGTCACCTTCGTCGCCTCGACCCATGCCCCCAGCGAGCTCATCACCTCGCCCATCCCCCTGTGGCCGGGCGACCAGTTGATCGCCAACTATGCCGAGGTCCTGTCCACCGGCAACCAGGCCGCCGGCAGCGTCCCCGTCGGCCGCATGATGCTCAACAGCCTGGTCATGGCCCTGGCCATTGCCGTCGGCAAGATCGCCATCTCCATCATCTCCGCCTACGCCATCGTCTACTTCCGCTTCCCGTTCCGCATGGCGTTCTTCTGGATGATCTTCTTGACCCTGATGCTGCCCGTTGAGGTCCGCATCATCCCGACCTTCGAGGTCGCCGCCAATCTCAAGCTCTTGAACTCCTACGCCGGCTTGAGCCTGCCCCTCATCGCCAGCGCTACCGCGACCTTCCTGTTCCGCCAGTTCTTCCTGACCGTCCCCGACGAACTCCTGGAGGCCGCCCGCATCGACGGCGCCGGACCCATGAAGTTCCTGCGCGACGTGCTGCTGCCGTTGTCGCGCACCAACATTGCCGCTTTGTTCGTCATCCTGTTCGTGTTCGGCTGGAACCAGTACCTCTGGCCGTTGATCGTCACCACCGAGGACTCCTTCACCACCATCGTCATGGGCATCCAGCGCATGGTCCAGGTCGCCGACGCCACGCCCCAGTGGCACTTGATCATGGCCACCGCGACCCTCGCCATGTTGCCGCCGGTGATCGTCGTCCTCGCCATGCAGCGGCTGTTCATCAAGGGCCTCGTGGACACGGAGAAGTAACCATGGCCACTGTCGACTTTATCGCGGTCGAAAAGATCTACCCCGGCGGCTTTCAAGCCATCCACGGTATCGACATGCAGATCAACGATGGCGAACTCATCGTCATCGTCGGCCCGTCCGGTTGCGGCAAGTCGACCCTGCTGCGCATGGTCGCCGGCCTCGAGACTGTCACCGGCGGGGAAATCCACATCGACGGCACCACCGTCAACAACCTGGAACCGGCCGACCGCGACATCGCCATGGTGTTCCAGAACTACGCCCTCTACCCCCACATGTCGGTGCGCCAGAACATGTCCTATGGCCTGCGCAACCGCGGCATGCCCAAGGACCAGATCGACCAGCGCGTCGCCGAGGCCGAACGCATCCTCGAACTCGACGGCCTGCTCGACCGCCGCCCCCGCCAGTTGTCCGGCGGCCAGCGCCAGCGCGTCGCCATGGGCCGCGCCATCGTCCGCGAGCCCAAGGTGTTCCTGTTCGACGAACCCCTGTCCAACCTCGACGCCAAGCTGCGCGTGCAAATGCGCGTCGAAATTAAGAAGCTGCAGCGCGCCCTCGGCACCACCAGCATTTACGTCACCCATGACCAGGTCGAGGCCATGACCCTCGCCGACCGCCTCGTCGTCATGAACGGCGGCATCGCCGAGCAAATCGGCACCCCGATGGAACTCTACGAGGACCCCCAGTCCCTGTTCGTCGCCGGCTTCATCGGCTCGCCGGCCATGAACCTCCTCGACGCCCAGGTCACCGACGGCAACATCGCCCTGCCCGGCGGCGACCCCCTGCCCTTGAACGGCAACGCCGCCACCGTCCCCAACGTCAAACTCGGCATCCGCCCGGAAGACATCACCCTCGGCGACGACGCCAACGCCGGCGTCCCCCTCACCAAAATCACCGTCGACCTCGTCGAGGCTTTGGGCGCCGACACCCTAATTCACGGCTCCTTCGCCAACCAAACCTGCACCGTCCGCCTCGCCGGCAAGACCCAAATCCAAGAAGGCCAATCCATCCCCCTCCGCACCACCCCCGACCACCTCCACGCCTTCAACCCCGAAACCGGCCGCCGCCTGGCTTAAGCGTCACAAGACCGGCGCGAACCGCGCCGATAATGCCGGATTCATCGCCAGACCCGACCCTGCGCCGATCCATGACGCCGCGTCGAGCCGACCACCCCGCCCGAACATGATCGGCGCATTAGCGACGTCCTCCCGCAACAAATGAGTGCCAAAGGCACCCTCCATGGCCACCGGCGCAGCCGGTAGTGAGGCCGCGACGACCAACGCGGCTCGCGCCAGCAGGCTCGTTTCGCCGACATGCGCCCCGACGATGACGCCCACACCTTGCGCGGCCGCCGCCCGCGCCAGCGCCACCGAGCGGATAATCCCACCCATCTTCGACACCCGCACGTTGGCAATCCACCGCGCGGCGTCGTTGGCAACCGGCGCGAGCTGGGCTTGTGTAGTCAGGCTCTCGTCGAGGATGACCTTGACGTCCAAGGCGTCGCTCACCGCCCGGCAACCCACTAGGTCGCCGGCAGCCACGGGCTCCTCGAGCGCCCAGATGTCCGTTTGCACATCGCGCAACGCAGCGGTGGCGGATCCCGCGTCGGGCCAAAGGTTGTTGCCGTCACCGCGCAACCGCAGCCGACTTCCAAACAAGCCTTTCAGAAACGCCACCTTGGGCCGCGCCGAACCGGCGTTCAGCTTGATCTTGACGTCGGTCAGCCCCATCAGTCGATAGGCCACCGCCTGGCCTGCGAACACCGGCCACCCGGCATCCCCGAGCACCGCCGAGTACTGTGCAGGACGGCCGCCGCCGTCGATTCCCAGCAACGTCTCGAGGTCTTGCCCGGTCGACCTGCCCTGACGGTCGAGCATCGCCATTTCCAACGCCCCGAAGGCGGCCGGATTGCCATCGATCAGCCGCTCATGGGCGGCAATCCATGCTCGCAAATCGTCAACGGAACGCACGTCGTCGCAAAACGCTCTCCCATGCTGCGCGACAAACGCCGCAACGCTGTCCGTCGTCTCCCCCGTGACGTAAGAGCGCGGGCAAGCTTCGCCGTAGCCGCAGTCGGCGGTTCCCGGCTCGCCAATACACACCAGCACATTCTCCGCGACCCGCCGCGTCGCCGATGCGTGCTTGAACGACCATCTGAATGCCGCTGGAAACCGCGCAATGCTCAACTCGCCCATGCGTCAACGCTCTGCTGACACGACGTAGGGCGTCAGGTCGACGGGCCAATCCCGTCGCAACGCCAAGCATATGGGTTTGTATTGCGCCTCTCGTTGCCCACGCCGCAACGCCTGTCGTTTGCAGAATTCCGCCGCCCCGGACCGCAGCACCGTCAAACGCACCGGGCCCAGTCGCCCGCTGGCGCGCTTCGCGTCGTACTCGACATTGCGCCGGCGCAGTGAACCGTCTACCGCCTCTGCGACGCCCGCGGCCGCGACCCGGTCGTCAGCCTGCTCCACCAACAGATCGTAGCAACGCTCCGTCTCGTCGCCGACCAACGCCACAAACCCGACGCCATGGATCCCGTGCAGGCCGGTTTTTGCCGCCGCGATAACGTCGCCTTCCGACAACTTCTCGCCGGCAATGTTGGTCACGCCCTTGCCTTTTTGCACAAACGCCAACTTCGGAGTCTGTGCGACCCGTCCGGTCACCTCGACAATGTCATTCATGTCATAGCGGTACAGTCCCGCCGCCGTGGTGACGAACACGTAGTACTGGCTGCCTTCGGTTAACTCGGCCAGGGTCACGAACCGTTCTTTCCCGGCCTCCCAATCATCCCGTTCCACGAATTCGAAGACCGAATGGCGCAACAGCGGCAATCCTCCGCCACCGCTTGCGTCGAGGGGCACTGTACCGACCACTTCGCTTGCCCGGTAGCCGAGCTCCACAACCCGGCAACCCTCGGGCAGTTCGCGCGACAGTCCATGCAAGGCGACGCCGCAACTGCCGCCGGTCCACGTCAGTACCGCCGCCAACTTGGGCCACAAGTCGACGACCGAAATCTTCGGTGCTTCCAGCACGCGTACCGCTCGACCCACATCAGTCGATCGCAAACGTGTCCGCACCGTCGCCGCCAATTCAGGAGCGAGAGCCCTGAGATAGGCGCTTGGCTCGCCGCGCAAATCCGCCGCCAGCGTCGTCCGGTGTTCGTTGGCAACGTCGCGTAACCGCACAAGCGAGGACGGGTTGGCCGTTGCCAAGCCGGTTACGTCACCGGAGGCCAGCGCCAACAACACAACCGTGTAGTACTTCAGGTCATAATCGGCGATCTCGAACACCGCCGGCGGCACGACAAACCGGCGCCGCAGCCAAACTGGCAGATCGTGATACGCCTGCCCGGACGCCGCGCCGTAGGTCCCGCCCACGCGTTGGCCCTCAGCCGCGCCACCCCCAAGCGCCACCACTTGGCCATCGAAGAAACCCGTATGACGGTGCAGCGTCAGTGCTGTCTGTAACTGCGCATACCGACCCTGCGCCCGGCACGAAGCCGTCACCGGAATGTCCTTCGCTACCCCGGCCGTACCACTAGTCCGTGCATAGCCGATCGGCCGCGCGGCCGTGAGACAAGGGCTTCCATCGGCGGCCTGAGCATCGACGTATTCGCGCAGCTCTTCATACGTCTGCACCGGCACCGCCGCCCGAAAATCCTGCCAACCCCGGATCTTGGCAAAGCTGTGCCGTCGCCCAAACGCCGTCTCGGCATTTTCCGCCAACAATCGCTTGAGCAGCTCCAACTGCACTGTCTCCGGCGTCGCCGCCGCCTGAAACAACGGCCGTCGCTGCGTCCGATCGACCCAGGCCATGGCGAGCCCGAGCATTGCCTGATCGAACATCGCTAAGAAACCGTCGCGCCGTTCGGGTCGACAAAAAACGGTGCGGCGGTTTGCGCCAACGGCCGGACCGGATATCGCCGGTTGTTCAGTCCCAATGCGCCGACATGGCGGCCTTTGGGCAGCATGCGTGTCCCGAACAGCACGTCCCAGACGATTAGATTGTTGCCAAAGTTATGGCCCGACACCCTCGCATCTCGCGAGTGGTGCCACCGGTGCAACTCCGGCCCGCTGATCAGCCAGTTGAGCCACCCCAGCCGCACATCGATATTGCAGTGCTGAAAGAACCCGTTGATCGCATAGAACACAAGGTACCCGCCAAGCACCGCGTCCGACACGCCCAACACAACGAACGGCAGCGTGTCGAGCGTGAACTGCACCGCTTTCTCAACCGGGTGAAACCGCCCCACGTTCAGCGCATACAGTCCCTCTGGCGAATGATGCACGGCGTGCAACCGCCACAGTGGCGGCCAGGCGTGACTCGCTCGATGCAGCCAGTACCGCATGAAGTCGGCGGTCACCAACATCAGTACGACCTGCCCGGCGACTGGCCACTGGTGCGGCCACAGTCCGCGCGGCGTCACCCCGGCCCACCCCGCCATGGCAACCACGCCGGCACTGAGCAACGCCGGCAAGGCAATCTGCACCACGGCCAAATAAAAGCCGTCGTCACCGACTGTCCCCCGTCTCGGCCGCCACGCCCCCCGGTACGGCAACAACAACTCACCAACGGCGATCGCCGCGCCGGCAATGATGACCGCCAGGTAGGCGGCTGGCGCCGCCGCGACGCCGCCCTGCCGTGCCCACAGATACAGCACGATCCCGCCACCTACAGCCAGCGGATAAAATCCTACGCGCAGCAGCCCCCCGACACCTGCCAAGCCCCCGCGCCAATGCCCGCCAAGCACAACGAGAAATCCCGCGAGCACCATATGCAGCGCCGTTGGTACCGGCGCCATGAACCAACGATGGGCGCTCAACCCGCTGACCCCGATGCCCATCCGGATCACCATCGCGGCGCCATAAAGGCCGCCCACGATCAACAGCAATTGCCCGACCCGCGGTCGACGCCGCCCGTCTACCGCCCGTATGCACCAGACAAGCCCAACCAAGATCGCCGCTTGCAGCGCCAACAGAACGCCATATGGCATGGTCCCGCTGTCCCACCGCACCATTGGAATCGGAGAATCCAACCCCAGCACCGTCTGAACGAGTTGCAGAGCCACGCGTAGGCTGAACAACACCGCCAGGATGCCAAGCGCCAAGCGAACCGCGCCGATTCCATCGATCCTTACTTCGGCTTGCCCTATGGCCATCGTCGTGCTCCGCGTTGATCGCCCCAGAGGTACGTCACAACCCATCTATAAACGATAACTGAACGACGTTCAATAAAAATAAAACACTGTTCATTAAATGAAATCTCCTAAAACGCGACATACCCGCAGACAACTAACCCTTTGAAAAATATGGCTAGACGCTCAGACCATACCCGCGAGGAACTCCACGACATTATCCTCGAGGCAGCGACCGGAATCGTCGCCAACGAGGGGTTGCGCGCCCTCAGCGCCCGCCGCATCGCCACTGAAATCGGCTATTCGCCCGGGTCGATCTACAACCTATTCACCAACCTCGATGACCTCATTGTCCATCTCAACGCCCGGACGATGGACCGCTTGGTCGCCTCCCTTGAAACCGTCCGCCTGACCGCCGATCCGATTGTCGATGTCGAAGCGATTGTCACCCGGTTCCTGGAGTTCGAGTCCGAGAACCCGAACCTCTGGGCCGCAATTGTCCAACATGTTGGTGCCGAGGGCTTTTCCCAGCCCGACTGGTACGTCGCCAAGGTCGATGCCGCCATGTCCCTTGCCGCCCGCGCCATCGCCCCGGATGCCACAGTGCTGCCGCCCGCGACGGCACAACTTGCGGTTCGCGCTTTATGGGCTTCGCTCCACGGCATCACTTCCCTCGCCCGCGCCGGCAAACTCCGTGCGACGGAAACCATGACCGCCGACGCAATGGCCCACCATCTGACGGAAACCTACCTGCGCGGTCTCGTCGGCCAGCGTCCCCGGGATCAATCCTGACCCGTCAGCGCCGCCCCTTCCATCCGCGCCGCCCAAGCGTCCGCCAGGTCGATCAGCACCGGCTTGAACTGCCGCGCCGCCAGCCGGTGAAACAGCCACCGCTGTAGGCCATTCCCCTTCGGCCGCGCCGCGATGTCGATGGCAAACACCGCCCCCGCCCCGTCCGGCGCCACCGACCACCGCCCCTGCAACGCCGCGATCGGATACGGGTAATCCGCCGCGTCCGTGTCGACGACAAACCCATAGCGCCGCCCCGCCTCGAACACGTCGCACGTTTCCGTCCAGGTGCCGCCCTTCGGGTCGCTGCACCGCCGCCGCATGCCCAAACCGTCGCCGTCCAACACCTCGACCTTGGCGATATTGCTCGCCACGTCGGCATAGCCCGGATGGTCCGTCATCACCCGCCAAACCACGTCCGGCGCCGCGTCGACCCGCCGCGTTACGTTCAGGCGCAGCACGTCGCCGTCCCGGCGCGCCGAAACCACGCTCTGCGGCGCGGTAATCCGCTGCGCCCCGAGCAACTGGCCCACCGCGAACACCCCGACGATGCTCGCGATCGCCACCACGGCCCCCTGCCCTACCGCCGTCAGCCGGTCGGCGAACCACACCAACCCCGCCGCGCTGCCGGCGATCCACAAAACATCCGCCGCCGCCACCAGCCGCACCGGCACCTTGCCGATGAACCGGTCGCCCCGCATCAGCCACAGGTCGGCCGCGAACACCACCAACCCGATCCCCAGCCACCGCAGCGCCGTCGTCCACGCCGCCGCGTCGACGAACGCCGCCGCCGCGAAGGCCGGCGCGAACACCGCCAGACCCAGGCCGCAGGCCAGGGAAAACACCGCGTTTGCCCCCAGGAACCCGCGCGCCATACCGGAATTCACCGCCGCATTGCTCATTTTCCGCATCCTCTAGGCTGTCGTCTTGCCGCCTCCTTTCGCAGATCCCCGCATCGACGCGCAATTACCTGCCAGGTAATGGCACCGCCCCCGCCATCGCCGTAAGCTCGCAAAAAACCGCCACGGAACCCCCATGACCGACCCCGCATTTCCAGATCTCCTGCGCACCTGGCGCAAGCGCCGCCGCGTCAGCCAGCTCGACCTGTCCCTCGAGGCCGGCCTCTCCCAGCGCCACATCAGTTTCCTAGAGTCCGGCCGCGCCCGCCCCAGCCGCGGCGCCGTCCGCCAACTCGGCACCGCGTTGGCCATGCCCGCCGCCGAGGTCGACGCCCTCCTCCTCGCCGCCGGTTTCGCCACCAGCGGCGCCACCGCGCCGTGGGACCCGGCGACCCGCGACGCCGTCGACGCCGCCGTCACCCACGTCCTCCAGGGCCACGAGCCCTACCCCGCCGTCGCCATGGATTGGCGCTGGACGGTGCACAAGGCCAACCCCGCCGCCATGAAGTTTTTTGCCGTATTCGGCGACCTTGAGGAGCGCAACATGATCCGCGCCGTCGTCAAGCCCGGCCGCCTGCGCGACGCCATCGTCAATTGGCCCGACAACGCCCGCGCCCTGCTCCGCCTCATCGAACTCGAGGTCGCCCGCCGCCCCAGCGACCCGGAGGCCGCCGCCTTGCTACAGGAACTCCGCGACCTCGCCGGCCTAGACCCCGCCCCCCGCGGTGCCGCCGCCGATCACCCGCCGCCGGTCCTCACCCTGCACCTCAAGGTCAACGGCACCGAACTGCGCCTGTTCTCCCTCATCGCCACCATCGGCATGAGCCACGACCCCGCCCTCGACGACCTCCGCCTCGAGACCCTGCTCCCCGCCGACGCCACCACCCGCGCCTGGTTCACCGACGCCTAGAAAAGCTGTCACACATCCGGTCCCCGCCGTGTCTAAAGGGAAATGGCCCCACAGGACGGACCCCCGGACAGCCCTATGCCCCCGAACCAGCCCGCCCCCACTTCCGCTGACGTCGCCGCCGCCCAGGCCGGCGACCGCGCCGCCCTCGAGCGCATCGTTCGCGCCATTCAGGACCGCGTCTACCACCTCGCCCTGCGTACCCTCGTCGATCCGCAGGAGGCCCTCGACGCCACCCAGGAAATCCTCATCGTCGTCATCACCAACCTGTCGAGCTTCGCCGGAAACGCCGCGTTCACCACCTGGGTCCACCGCATCGCCGTCAACACCCTGCTTAACACCAAGCGCCGCGCCGCCGCCTTCAGTTTCGGGGCGTTCCGCGACGATCTCCACGACGGCCTCGACCCCGACGCCGTCGAGCGCCCCGACGACGCCGTCCTGCTCAACGAGTTGCGCCTGTCCTGCACCATGGCCCTGCTACTGTGCTTGGACCTCGACCACCGCCTGGCCTATCTCCTCGGCGAGGTTTTTGATCTCGACCACCGCGACGCCGCCGCCGTTCTCGACATCACCCCGGCCAACTACCGCAAGCGGTTGTCCCGCGCCCGCGCCCGCGTCGTCGCGTTCACCAGCGATCATTGCGGCCTCGCCAACGCCGACGCCAAGTGCCGCTGCCCGCGCCGCCTGCCGGCCGCAATGGCCTTGGGCCGCGTCGACCCCGATGCCGTGACCTTCGCGGCACACCCCGGCCCCGACTATGCAGCTGTCGCCGCCCGCGCCCGCACCGTCGAACGCGACCTGCGGGCCTATGTCTTGCAACGCGCGACCCCGCGCTTTGCGCCCCCGGCCGACCTCGCCGCCCAACTCACGGCGATCGTCGACCTCTAACTCCCCACCCAAAGAGGAACTCATGCTGAAACCGCTTCGCGCGGCCGCCGTCGCTGCCGCCCTGTTGTTCCCCCTCACCGCCACTGGAGACACCATGTCCAACGACCAAACCGCCGTTCTCGCCGTCGTCGAAACCATGTCCACCGACCTTAAGGCCGGCGACGTCGATGCCGTCATGAGTGCCTACGAGGCCGGCGCCGCCGTCGCCTTCGCGCCCGGCGCCCCGGTTACCGACAGCGCCGCCGTCCGCGCGGCGTTTGCCGAACTCGCCGGCCTAAAGCCCGATTTTTCTTTCGATGATGGCCACGAGGTTATCGTCGCCGGCGATGTCGCCATCCACTTCGCGCCGTGGAACCTGTCGGCGACCGCCCCCAACGGCGACGCCATCACCGACACCGGCCTGTCCGTCGCCGTATTCCGCCGTCAACCCGACGGCACCTGGCGCATGGTCATCGACAACCCCTATGGCGCCCGCCTGCTCGACCAATAGGCCCGCAGCGGCGCTGGGGCGCGTCAGTCGTTCGCCAACAGGTGCATCAGGCTCGACGTGTCCCAGCGCTTGCCGCCCCGCGCCTCGACCTGGGCGTACAATTGGTCGACCAGCGCCGTCACCGGCAGCCGCGCGCCCGAGCGTTTTGCCTCCTGCAGGCAGATCCCCAGGTCCTTGCGCATCCACTCCACGGCAAACCCGAAGTCGAACTCACCCTTCAGCATCGTCGGCGCCCGGTTCTCCATCTGCCACGACTGCGCCGCGCCCTTGGAGATCACGTCGACTACCTTTGCCATGTCGAGCCCGGCCCGCTGCCCCAGGTTCAAGCCTTCCGCGAGACCCTGAACCAGCCCGGCAATGCATATCTGGTTCACCATCTTCGCCAGTTGCCCCGACCCGGCCGGGCCGAGCAACTCGCACTTCCGCGCGAACGCGTCGATCGCCGGCGCCGCCAGTTCGTAGGTCGCCGGCTCGCCGCCGACCATCACCGTCAGCACGCCGTTCTCCGCCCCGGCCTGGCCCCCCGACACCGGCGCGTCGAGGAACCCGACGCCCTTGTCCTGGGCCGCGCCTTCCAGTTCCCGCGCCAACTCCGCCGACGCCGTGGTGTGGTCGACCAGCACCGCCCCCGCCGCCATGCCGGCCAGCGCCCCGTCGTCGCCGTACACCACCGAGCGCACGTCGTCGTCGTTGCCGACGCACATGAACACGATCGCTGCGCCGTCCGCCGCCTCCCGCGGCGTCGCGCCGGCGCTGCCGCCGTGGGCGTTGCACCACGCCTCCGCCTTCGCCGCCGTGCGGTTGTAGACCCGCACCTGGTGCCCCGCGCTCGCCAGATGACCGGCCATTGGATAGCCCATCACGCCGAGCCCGAGAAACGCGACTTTTTGTTTTTCGCTCATACGGTTATCCCCGCCATCCCAGTTCTTGCTTTAGTGTTCGGTGACCTTGACCCCGTCGCGCCGCGCCAGCCGCGCCACGTCCGGCGCGTCCAGCCGCACCTCCATGTGCACCATGGTGTCGTCGTGGTCCTGTGCCACCACGTCACCGCGTTCGTGCAGCCACGCCAGGCTCGCCCCGTCGCCCACCGGCACGTCGACGCTGACCAGCACCCCCCGCGCCGCCAACCGCGCGTCGATCGCCGCCAACAGGTCGTCGCACCCGGCCCCGGTCAGCGCCGACACCGCGACCCCGCCGTGCACCGCCGGGTTGTCCGCCCCGCCAGGCACCTGGTCGATCTTGTTCAACGCCACGATCGGCCCGCCGCTCGCGTCCCGCGCTTGTCCGTTCAGTTCCCCGTCGGCGTCGTCGCCGACCACCCCCAAGTCGGCCAGCACCGCCAGCACGTCGGCGTGCTGCGCGTCCGTCTCCGGGTGGGAAATGTCGCGCACCACCACCACCACGTCGGCCTCGGTCACTTCCTCCAGGGTCGCGCGAAACGCCGCCACCAGGTCCGTCGGCAAATCCGAAATGAACCCCACCGTGTCCGACAGGATCACCTTGCGCCCCGACGGCAACGCCACCGACCGCATCGTCGGGTCCAGCGTCGCGAACAGCAGGTCCTTGGCCATCACCTTGGCCGCCGTCAGCCGGTTGAACAGCGTCGACTTGCCGGCATTGGTGTAACCGACCAGCGCGACTACCGGCAGCGGCACCCGTTGCCGCGCCTGCCGGTGCAGCCCCCGCGTCCGCCGCACGTCCTCCAGCTGCGTCTTCAGCTTTACGATGCGCTCGTCGATCAGCCGCCGGTCGATTTCCAGCTGGCTTTCACCCGGCCCGCCCATGAACCCGGCGCCGCCGCGCTGCCGTTCCAAGTGGGTCCACGACCGCACCAGCCGCGTCCGCTGATACGACAGCGCCGCCAGGTCGACCTGCAACTGGCCTTCCTTGGTCCGCGCCCGCTCGCCGAAAATCTCCAGGATCAACCCCGTGCGGTCGATCACCTTGCATTTCCAGGCCCGCTCCAGGTTGCGCTGCTGCACCGGGCTCAGCGCCCCGTCGACCACCGCCACCGTGACGTCCAGCGCCTTCAGGGTGTGCCCCAGCGCCTCCACCGCGCCGCCGCCCAGCAGCGTCGCCGGCCGTGGCCGTTGCACCGGCACCACTTCGCTATGCACCACTTCCAGGTCGACCGCCGCCGTCAGTCGCACCGCCTCGTCCAGGCGCGCGTCGGCGTCCGGCGCCGCGCCATTCCGGCGCCGTCCGCGCACCGCCGGGTGGATCACCGCGGCGCGCGCCGTTATCTCAGAGGAGTCAAACTGCGGCGGGCGCGGCGCCCGCCAGCGTTCCGTACCGTCCTTGACTTCAGGCGTCGCTGTTCTCCGTCCGATCCTGCTCGAACAGCTGCACCGGCACCGACGGCATGACTGTCGAAATCGCGTGTTTGTAGACCAATTGCGAGTGTGCGTCCCGCCGCAACAAAACACAGAAGTTATCGAACCACGTTACGATACCCTGCAACTTAACTCCATTGACCAAAAAGACTGTTACCGGGGTTTTGTTCTTACGAATGTTGTTGAGAAATACGTCCTGCACGTTCTGCGACTTTTCGGCAGCCATAACTGCTCTCCGTTATTCTGCGTTTCTTAGATGCTTTGGCTGTCGGACCACGTAATTCGCCGCCGGTCCGCGCGGCATTGTTCTTGGCGTTTCTTGAGTGATCTGCCCCTCATTCCCGCGCCGGCCGCCGCGGTGATGCCGCTTGGTCGTCTCGACGCATCAAAAAGCCGGCGCGTCGCACCCCCCGCGGGCGCTTATCACCGACTGTCTTGCCTGCAGGTAACTGTAACAGGACTGCGGATTTCTGCGAACCCTTATCAGCGCTATTTGTTACCGTTCCCAGTCGATTTTCCGACCGAAATCGCTTACGCAATTTGACAGGATTTTTCCCGTGATATTTAGAAGAATTCCAGCCGTACCGAGAACATTTTCTCGACTTTTTTGACGATCTCCTTCGCCGCGAACAGCACCACCGTATCGCCCGTCGCCACCACCGTGTCGCCCCGCGCCATCACCACCTCGCCGTCGCGCACCACCGCCGCGACGATAAGGCCAGCCGGCAGTTTTGCGTCGCGCAGCGGCGTCCCCACCAACGGCGACGTTTCCAGCGCCTCGGCCTCGATGATCTCGCCGAAGTTGTCCCCAATGGAGTGGACCGAGCGAATGCGCCCTCTGCGCACTTGTTGCAGAATTGTTGACACGGTGATCGCCCGCGGGCTCACCACGACGTCGATTCCCAGCTGACCGATCAACGGCCCATAGGTTGTCGTATTGACCAAAGTCACGACTCGTTCCGCGCCGTAACGTTTGGCCAGCAAAGACGACAGGATGTTGACCTCGTCGTCGTTGGTCACCGCGATCACCGCCTCCGCGTTGCCGACGTTGGCTTCTTCGAGGATCTCTGGATCGAGGCCGTCGCCGTGCAACACCACGGTTCGGGTACTCGCCTGCGCCACGTGCTCCGCCCGCTCCCGGTCGAGCTCGATCAGCCGCGTCGTCACCCCGGCGAAGTTGCTGGTGATTTCCTGGGCCAGGAACTCGCCGATGTTGCCGCCGCCGATAATGACGATACGCCGCGCCTCCGGCTCTTCGTGCCCGAACGCCACCATCGCCCGCCCCACGTGGTCGGCGTCGACCACCACATACACTTCGTCTCCCTTGATCAACTCGTCGTCGCTTTTCGGCACTATCTGTGTGCCGTCGCGCATGATTCCGACCGTCTGGATGTGCAAGTCCGGGAACAGCGTCGTCAATTGCCGCAGCGGCGTGTCGAGGATCGGGCAGTCCTCGTTGCAGCGCACGCCGAGCAGCCGCAGCTTGTTGTCGGCCAACGGGATCATGTCGAACGCACCAGGCACCGACAGCCGCCGCGAAATCGCCCGCGCCACCTCGATCTCCGGCGAAATGATCACATCGATCGGCATGTGGTCGCGGCTGAACAGGTCGGACCAGATCTCCTGCAAGTAGTCGCGCGCCCGCAGCCGCGCGATCTTGGTCGGCACGTTGAACATCGAATGGGCGATCTGGCATGCCACCATGTTGACTTCGTCGGCGAAGGTGACCGCGATGATCATGTCGCAGTCCCGCGCGCCCGCCGCTTCCAGCACGCTCGGGTGCGCCGCGTGCCCGACCATCGCCCGCACGTCCAGACTGTCGCTGATTTTCTCGATAAGGTCGGCCCGCTGATCGATCACCGTGATATCGATCTTTTCGCCCGCCAGTTCACGCGCGATGTTCGAGCCGACTTGGCCCGCGCCGCAAATGATCGCCTTCATGTGCCGGCCTTACTTGATGTCGCCGATACCCGCCGCCGCCCGTGGCGCCGCCGCCCCGCCATCCTCGATACCGCCCCCCTGCACGCCCCCCTGGCCGCTTGCCGACGGCCGTGCGTCCCGGCCGGCCGCGCCTTGGCTGCCGTGCACGCCCAGCGACTTTAGCTTGCGATGCAAAGCCGAACGTTCCATGCCGACGAACGTCGCCGTCCGCGAAATATTGCCGCCGAACCGCGTCACCTGGGCTTCCAGGTATTGCCGCTCGAACTCCTCGCGCGCCTCGCGCAGCGGCATGCTCAGCATCTCCACCGAGTTCTCCAGGTGCAGGATCGCCGGCGCGATGGCGTTGATCTCCGGCGGCAGCATGTCCGAGCGCACCGGCTCGTTGGCCTCCCCCGGCGCCATGATCAGCAGCCAGTCGACGATATTGCGCAGCTGCCGCACGTTGCCCGGCCAGTCGTAGGCCTGCAGCGCCGCCGCCGCGTCCGGCCCGATCTCCCGTGGCGGCAGCCCCGACATCTCCGACGACCGTGCCATGAAGTGTTCCGTCAGCACCGGAATATCCTCGCGCCGCTGCGCCAGCGCCGGCACCGCCAGCGGCACCACGTTCAGCCGATAGAACAAGTCCTCGCGGAACGTCCCGTCGTCGATGCCCTGGCGCAGGTTGCGCGTTGTCGACGCCACCACCCGCACGTCGACCCGCACCCGGTGGTTGCCGCCGACCCGCTCGAACGTCTGGTCCTGCAGCACCCGCACGATTTTGCCTTGGGTCTCCAGCGGCATGTCCGCCACTTCGTCGAGGAACAGCGTGCCGCCGTGCGCCTGCTCGAACAGCCCGACCTTGGCCTCGCCCCCCGCCGTCGCTGCCGTGCCGAACAGCTCTAACTCCATGCGGTCCGGCGACATGGTCGCGCAGTTGACCACGACAAACGGCGCGTCCGCCCGGCGCGAGCGTTCGTGCAACAGCCGCGCCACCACTTCCTTGCCCGACCCGGCCGGCCCGGTGATCAGCACCCGGCTCCCCGTCGGCGCCACCTTGTCGACCTGCTGGCGCAGTTGCGCCGCCGCGCTCGACACGCCGACCATCTCGACGTCGCCGCCGGTCCGCGTCCGCAACTCGCGGATTTCCCGCTTCAGCCGCGCCGCCTCGATCGCCCGCTCGACCATCAGCAGCAGCCGGTCGGCCTTGAACGGCTTCTCGATAAAATCGTAGGCGCCGAGCTTGATCGCCTGCACCGCCGTCTCGATGGAGCCGTGGCCGCTGATCATCAGCACCGGCACCGTCTCGTGGTCGCGCCGCAGCAGATCGAGGATCTCCAGCCCGTCCCGTTTGCTGCCTTCCAGCCAGATATCGAGAATGATCAGGCTCGGCCGCCGCGCCGAAATCTCCGCCAGCGCGGTGACGTCGTCCCGCGCCTCGCGCGCTTCATAGCCTTCGTCTTTCAGCACCCCGGCGATCAACAGCCGGATATCGTCCTCGTCGTCGACGATCAGGATGTCATGGGCCATATCAGCCTGCGTCCCGTCCAACCGGCGCCCGCCGGACCTGCGTTACTCCACCGGCGTTGGACGAGATCCCCCGCCGCCATCGGTGCCGTCGTTGGTGCCGCCCCACCACACTAAGCGTGGCATTATCGCAACACCACGGCTGAGCGCAAGCCCAAGCCACCCCTTATCGGGGGGTTATTTCAGCTTTTCTTTGTCGTCCCCCGCGGCCGCCGTCCCGCCGCGGCCAAACACCAGGGTCATACGCGCGCCGCGCGGCTCGTTGTTGGCCATGCGCAGGCTGCCGCCATGGTCTTCCATGATCTTTTTCACGATCGCCAGGCCCAAACCCGTGCCTTTTTCCCGCGTCGTCACATACGGTTCCGTCAGCCGCTCGCGCCCTTGGTCCGGCAGCCCAATGCCGTTGTCGGCGACCGTGATCGCCACCCCGGCGTCCGTCGCCACCAAGTCCAGCGTCACCTGGCCGTCGCTGCCGCCCTGCTGGCCCAGCGCGTCGACGGCGTTTTGCAGCAGATTGGTCAGCGCCTGCGCCACCAGCCGTCTGTCGCATTTCTGCACCACCGGATCGTCCGGCATGTTCAACGTAAAGCTCAAGTCCCGGTGCGCATTGCGTTGCAGGAACATGGATTCCTGGCACACCCGCCGCAGGTCTTCTTCCTTCATCACCGGCGACGGCATCCGCGCGAAGGAGGAAAACTCGTCGACCATCCGGCCGATGTCGCCGACCTGCCGCACGATGGTGTCCGTGCACTGGGTGAAGGTCTCCTTGTCCGTCGTGATCTCGTCCAGGTACTTCCGCTTCAGCCGCTCCGCCGACAGTTGGATCGGCGTCAGCGGGTTGCGGATTTCGTGCGCGATGCGCCGCGCCACGTCCGCCCACGCCGCCTTGCGTTGCGCGGACAGCAACTCCGTCACGTCGTCGAAGGTAACGATGAAGCCGACCGCGATGTTGCCGCCCGCGTCCCCCATGTCGGCGGAAATCCGCACCAGCAGGGTCCGCGTCTGCCCGCCGCGCACCACGTTGACCTGGCCTTCGACCATGCGCCGCGGCCGTGCCGCGATCCGCCCCATCAGGCTCGCCGCCTCCGGCATCACTTCCGCCAGCGGCTTGCCCGCCAGATCGTCCAACTCCATGTCGAGCAGCGCCGCCGCCGAGCTGTTCGGGAACATGATCCGCCCGCTCGCGTCGAGCCCCAGCACCCCCGCCGACACCCCGGCCAGCACCCCTTCGGTAAACCGCCGCCGCTTGTCGAGCTGCCCGTTCGCCTCGACCAGTTCCCGCTGCTGCGCCGAAAGCTGCCCGACCATGCGGTTGAACGCCCGCGTCAGAGTACCGAACTCGTCCTGGTCCGGCTGTTCCTCGACCGTCACGCTCAGGTCGCCCGCCCGCACCCGCTCCGCCGCGCCGACCAGTCCGGTAATCGGCCGCGCCAGCCGGTTCGCGAAGTTCACCCCGAACGCCACCGCGGTGATCACCAACAGCGACGCCACCAGCAGAAAGATCAGCCCCAGGGTCAGTTGCAGGCCCGAACGCTGCAGTTCCAACTGCTCGTAGGCCTGCGCCGCCAATTGCGTCCGTTCGATGTGCCGCAGCACCGTCGGGTCGACGAACCGCCCGACGAACAGGAACGCGCTCGGCACCGTGTTCAGCCGCACCAGCGCCCGCACCCGGTCGTCGCTTTCGTTGGTCAGGATCACCACGTCGCCGGTCGTCGCCTGGGCCAGCACCTCCGGCCCCGGCAGCGCCGATTCCAGCGAAAAACTCAACCGTGACCGGCCGATCACCCGCCCGGTACCGTCGAACACCAGCGCCTCCGACAGCCGCCGCACTTGCGCCAGGCCGTCCACCGCCCGGTTCGCCCGCCATACGCTCTGCGCCAGGTCCGGCCACGCCCGCGTCAGGTCGTTGGCCATCGCCAGGGCGTCGCCTTGGATCACCCGCTTGTGCTCTTCCAGGTAGGCGTCGGCCACCGCGACCGATTCCGTTACCGCCGTCCGCACCTGGTTGCTGAAGAACGTCCGCACTTCCTGGTCGAAGAACAGCGCCGACAACACCAGCAGGGTCACCGCCGGCGCCGCCGCCAGCACCCCGAACACCGCGACCAGGCGAATGTGCAGCCGCGCCCCGGCCGCCCCGGCCCGCCGCCGGCCCCACAGCCGCACCAGCCCGACCAGCACCAGCACGGTGACCGCCGTCAGCACGATGGAATCCAGCACCAGCAGGCCGAGGATGGCCCGCGGCGTCACCGCGACCCCGAAGATCCCGGTCCACGCGACGAATGTCAGAATGCCGGACAGCACCCCGACGCCGAGCAGTACCCGTACCGCATTGCGGGTCACGCCCCGGCGCCGCGCCCACACCCATAATCCGGCGATCAGCCGCAGGGCGTTCGGGCTGCGGGTCCTTTGCGGGTGGTGACCCCCCGGCGTTGGGCCATCGGGCTCCAGCCCGCCGGCGACAGAGTCAACCAAGCCCTGTCTCCTCAGTCATTTAGGGCAGATTACTTCATCCCCCGCACGACTTCTATGTTCAGCTCGCGGATTTTCTTGCGCAGGGTATTGCGGTTCAGCCCCAGCATTGCCGCGGCCTTGATCTGATTGCCCCGCGTCGCCAGCAGCGCCAGGGTGAACAGCGGCCGTTCCACCTCGCGCAGCACCCGGCCATGCAGCCCCGGCGGCGGCAAGTCGTCCGTGTGCGCCGCGAAATAGGCCCGCAGGTGCCGCGTCACCGCGTCGCTCAGGGATTCGTCCTCGGCCGCCCCCGCCGGGCCGTCCGCCGCCGCGTCCTCGCCCAGTTCCCGCGCCACCACGTCGGCGCCGATCACCGGCTGCGCATACAGCGCCGCCAGCCGCCGCACCACGTTCTCCAGCTCGCGCACGTTGCCCGGCCAGTTGTGCGCCATCAGCAGTTCCAGCGCCGCGCTATCCAGCGCCTTGCTTTCCAGCCCCGTCTCCGCCGCCGCCGCCAGGAAATGCTGCACCAGCGCCGGCAGGTCCGCCTTGCGCTCGCGCAGCGGCGGCACCCGGATCGGAATCACCGCCAGGCGGTAGTACAAATCCTCGCGGAACAGCCCCTGCCGTACCGACTGCTGCAGGTTGCGGTGCGTCGCCGCGATGATCCGCACGTCGGTCTTTATCGGCTGCCGCCCGCCGATGGTCGTGAATTCGCCTTCCTGCAGCACCCGCAACAGCCGCGTCTGCGCCTCGATCGGCATATCGCCGATTTCGTCGAGGAACAGCGTGCCGCCGTTCGCCTGCTCGAACCGTCCGGCGGTCCGGTTCGCCGCCCCCGTGAACGCCCCGCGCTCGTGCCCGAACAGCTCCGCCTCGATCAATTCCCGCGGGATCGCCGCCATGTTGATCGCCACGAACGGCCCGTTCCGCCGCTGCCCATAGTCGTGCAGCGCCCGCGCGATCAGTTCCTTGCCGGTGCCGGACTCGCCGCTGATCATCACCGTCAGGTCAGTGCCGATAACCCGCGCCATCACCCGGTAGATTTCCTGCATCGCCGGCGATTTGCCGATCAGCGGCAGCACGTCCTCGCCGTTGTCTTCCGCCGCCGCTTCCAGCCCGCCGCCCGTCCGCGGCGCCGCCAGCGCCCGGTCGACCGCGCCGACCACGTCGCGCAGGTCGAACGGCTTCGGCAAGTACTCGAACGCCCCCCGCTCCGCCGCCTTGATCGCCGTCAGCAGCGTGCTTTGCGCGCTCATCACAATCACCGGCAGGTCCGGCCGCTGCCGCCGGATCCGCGGCACCAGTTCCAGGCCGTTCTCGTCCGGCATCACCACGTCGGTGATCACCAGGTCGCCGTCGCCGTCCGCCACCCATTTCCACAGGCTCGCCGCCGTCCCCGTGGTGCGCACGTCATAGCCCTGCTCGCCCAGGGCGTGGCTCAGCACCGTGCGGATCGCCGTGTCGTCGTCGGCCACCAGGATGGTCGAGTTAGCCATCGGCGTCCTTCCCGTCATGCTCTGACGTCGGCAGCATCACCCGGAATTCCGTGCGCCGCGGCTTGTTGATCACGTCGATCACCCCGCCGTGGCCGCTCACCACCTTCGCCACCAGCGCCAGCCCCAGCCCCGACCCCGTCACCTTGGTCGTCACGAAGGGGTCGAACAGTTGCGGCAGCAGTTCCTCCGGCACGCCCGGTCCGTTGTCGCGCACCATCACCGTCAGCGGCAGGCTGACTCGGCTCGCCTGCCCCGGACCGGCGATGTGCAGCCCCGGGCTGTAGCGCGTCGCCAGGCTGATTTCGCCGCCCTTGTCCGGCACCGCCTCGGCGGCGTTTTTCACAAGATTCAGAAACACTTGCACCAGTTGGTTACGGTTGCCGAACACCGGCGGCAACGACGGGTCGTAGTGCTCCTTGAAGCGCACGCCGGCGGCAAACCCCTGGCTCGCCAGTTCCCGCACGTGGTTCAGCACCTCGTGGATGTTGACCGCCTCCCGCGACACCAAACCGCTGTCGCCGAACGACTCCATGCGGTCGATCATCGCCACGATACGGTCCGTCTCGCCGCAGATCAGGTCGGCCAGCGCCCGGTCCTGGTCGCCCACCTTGCCGCCCAGCAACTGCGCCGCGCCACGGATGCCCGACAGCGGGTTCTTCACCTCGTGCGCCAACATCGCCGCCATCGCCGACACGGAGCGCGCCGCCTTGCGGTGCATCAGTTGCCGGTCGATGGTCTGCGCCAGGGACTGTTCGGCCAGGGTCACCACCACCTGGTCGCCGGCCCCGCCGAGCATCGGCGACGCCCGCAGGTTGGCGCGCTTTTCGCCGATCCGCGGGCTCTCGAACACCACGTCCGGGTCCGACACGCTGGCCCCCGTGCGCCGCACCTGGCTCAGGATCAGGAACAGCGGGCTGTCGTCGGGGATGAACGCGCTCAGCCGCCGTCCCACCAGCACCGCGGCGCTGCCGCCGAAGAACAGTTCCGCCGCGTGATTGACGAAATCGATGCGGTTGTCGTCGTCGACCACCACCACCGCGTGGTCGACGCTGTTCAGCACCAGCGCCGCCTCGTCGGCGATCGGCCGGTCCGCCGCGACCGTGTTCATGCCGCCACCGTGCTGTCGGCGACGCCGAAAAACCGGCCCAGCGCCGCCACCACGACCCGCCCGTCCATCGTGTTGTTCACCACTTGCCGGAATTGCGCCCCGCCCGGTTGGCCTTGCGCGTACCACCCCAAGTGCTTGCGCGCGTTGCGGATCCCCGCGTCGCCGTCGTAGTGCCGCAGCATGGCGTCGAAGTGCTCGGCCACGATCGCCCGCAGCGCCGCCGCCGTCGGCTCCGGCCGGATGTTGCCGGCCAGCCCCGCGGCGATGTGCCCGGCCAGCCACGGCCGCCCTTGGCAGCCGCGCCCCACCATCACCCCCGCCGCGCCCGATTGCGCCAGGCAGCGCCGCGCGTCATCCAGGCCGCGGATGTCGCCGTTCGCCACCACCGGCGCGTCGACCGCCTCGACCACCGGCCGGATCGCCCGCCAGTCCGCCGTGCCGGTGAACTTCTGCGCCCGCGTCCGGCCGTGCACCGTGATCATCCGCGCCCCGGCGTCGACCACGCAGCGCGCCAGTTCCGCCGCGTTGCGCTGTTCGTCATCCCACCCCAATCGCATCTTTACGGTTACGGGTGTCGGCACCGCCCGGACCACCTCGGCGACAATTTTTGTCGCCAGCGGCACGTCGCGCATCAGCGCCGAGCCGGCCTGCTTGCCGACCACGTTCTTCGCCGGACACCCATAGTTGATGTCGATCAGCACCGCGCCGCGGTCGACCGCCAACCGCGCCGCCTCGGCCATGATCGCCGGGTCCGTCCCGGCCAGCTGCACCGCCGCCGGCCCTTCGTCCGCCGCCACCGTCGAGCGCCGTTCCGACTGGTTGGTTCGCCGCACCATTTCCTTGCTGGCGATCATCTCCGACACCACCAGCCCGGCACCGAACCGCCGCGCCAGCCGCCGAAACGGCTGGTCAGTGATACCCGACATGGGGGCCAGCAGGACGTTGTTGTCCAGCACCAGGTCGCCGATCTGTATGCTCATTTTTTAGGCAATCGCCTCAGTCGGCTATAAAATAGGCATGACCTATACCACGCCGTGCCCGCAACACCCAAGCCCTCTCGCATACAAATGGGAAATACCCCGCCGGCATAAGGCCGGGATCAGGCGATCAGCACATCTGTCACGAACTTCACCCCCGGAAAACCCAGGGTCAGCAACAGGTAGGCCACCAGCACCCACCGTGCCACTCCCTGTCCGCGCGCCCCCGACCGGTAGTGGCCGATGACCAGCAGCCCGATCACCACGAACGCCGCCAGCGACAGCAGCACCTTGTGGTCGAACACCAGCACCGCGCCGCTCGTGAAGTACTGGGTCGCCATGCCGCTCAGGATGCCGGCGCCCAGCACCACTTCCCCCGATACCAGCAGCCCCACCTGCAGCCCCTCGGCATCGTTGATCGCCGGCAGGGTCCGCGCCAGGAATCCGCCCGGCCGCCGCGCCCGCACCGCCCGTTGCCGCACGATCACCGCCGCTCCCGCCACCGCGCCCAGGGTCAGCAGCGCATAGGTCAGCACCGAGGCGAAGATATGCACCTGCACCCACGCCGCCGGCGCCTCGCTGACCAGCACCGGCCCGGCGCTGCTCCACACCGTCGCCAAGGCGCCGAGCACGATCAGGTAGGGCAGCAGCAGCGGCGCCAGGCGCCACACCGCCGTGCCCCGCACCGCGCACAGGGTCCCGAACACCAGCATCGTCGCGGCGATGGTCACCCACAGGGAGACCCCGAAACCCGTGCGCCACACCCCGCCCATCATGCCGGCCGACAGCACCACCGGGCCGAGCGCGCCGATCGCCAGCACCAGCCAATACGCGCTTGTCCCCCTCGGCACCTGCCGCAGCCCGGCCACCGTCGCGGGCACGAGGGTCGCCAAGGCCGCCAGGCCTAGGACTAGGCTGCTATTCATCGCCCGACTTATACTCCCATCCGACACCCCATCCCACTTTTCTGTCCGGCATCCAGCCATGGCCGACGACCCTCCCCACCCGCCGTTCGGCGCCGCCGCCCTGATCGCCACTTGGTTCGGCAGCGGCCTGTTGCCCAAGGCCCCCGGCACCTGGGGCTCCTTGGCCGCCCTGCCCTTCGCCTGGGCCATCATCGACCTCGGTGGTGCAATCGCCCTGGCCGTCGCCGCCATCCTCGCCACCCTCGTCGGCACTTGGGCCGCCGACGCCTACGCCACCGCCATGGAGGAGAAGGACCCCGGCCGCGTCGTCATCGACGAGGTCGTCGGCCAATGGCTCACCCTATTGCCCGTCGCCGTCGTCGGCGGCGGTTTCTGGGCCTGGGTTTTCGCCTTCGTCGCCTTCCGCGCCTTCGACATCACCAAGCCCTGGCCGGCCCGCCGCTTGGAAAAACTCGACGGCGGCCTCGGCATCATCGCCGACGACATTGTCGCCGGGGTCTACGGCGCTATTCTCGTCGCCCTCGCCCTCGCGATTTTCACCTAGACCGACAGAACCTGGCACATGACCTTTGACCCCGCCCTCCTGGAAGACGCCCGCGAGATCCTCGATTTATGCCGCCGCGGCGACGTCCGCATCGCCACGGCGGAATCCTGCACCGGCGGCTTGATCGCCGCGACCCTGACGGCGATCCCCGGCTCCTCCGACGTCGTCGACCGCGGCTTCGTCACCTACTCCAACGCCGCCAAGACCGAAATGCTCGGCGTCCCCGCCATGCTCATTAATTTGGAGGGCGCGGTCAGCGAAAAGACCGCCCGCGCCATGGCCGAGGGCGCTTTGGCCCGCTCCGCCGCCGACATCACCGTCGCCGTCACCGGCGTCGCCGGCCCCGGAGGCGGCACCACCGAAAAACCCGTCGGCCTCGTCCACATGGCCGCCGCCGGCACCGGCCGCCCGACCCATCACCACGCCCAACTCTACCCCGGCGGCCGCGACGCCATCCGCGACGCTACCGTTGTCGGCGCCTTCGCCATGATCCGCGCCCTGCTCAGATCCGGCGCTTAGCAACTCGGCGCAAAATGCCACGACAACGGCGCCAAATGCCAATGCGCGTCCGGTCCCATCGGCCCTAACGTCTTCCCCGAACACACCGACGTCGGGGATCATCGCCATGACCGAATACGCCAACACCAACAACGGCACCCTGCCGGTCCTCCCGGTCAGCGATGTCGCGGCAAGCCAGGCCTACTACACCGACGTCCTCGGCTTCAACGCCGTGTTCCACCAAACCGGCGATGACGGCACCGTCGTCAACGCCCTGGTCGAACTCTCTGGCTGCCATCTCATGCTCAACCTCAACCCCGACAAGGCCGCCCTCCAGGGCGGCGGCGTCTACTTCTGGATCCGCGTCGACGACAAGGACATCGACGCCATGTACCGCGACCTCCAGGCCAAGGACGTCGCCATCGAACAACCCATCGCCGACCAGTTCTGGGGCGACCGCAGCTTCACCATCCAGGACAACCTCGGCTACCACCTGGCCTTCAACAAACGCCTGCCCGACGCCGGCTAACGCCGCGGCGCCCGCCCGAACTTCCGCTTGTAGGCGCGGATCATCGTCGGCGCGTCGTGATAACCGGACAGGTAAGCCACCTCGTCCAGGCTGCGCGACGCCTGACCCAGGTACCGTTCGGCAAACGTCAGTCGCACCTCCTCGCCGATGCGCCGGTAGGTCGTTTGTTCTGCGCGCAACCGCCGCTGCAACGACCGCTGGCTGACGTTCAGCCGCCGCGCCGCGTCACCCAAACCAACCGGTTTCGGCATCGCCTCGATCATCACCGCGCGCACCTTGTCGGTCCACCCGCCACCGTTCGCGTAGGTCCGGCGCAATTCGTCGGCATAGTCGCGGATCGCCGCCTGCAACCCCGGGTCCTTGCCCGCCAGCCGCACCTCCCGCAGGTCTTTGCGGAACCCGATGGCGTGCCGGGGCGCGTTGAAGTGGATCGGACAATCGAACATCTCGTACAGCGCGCTGCTGAACCGCGGCGCCGGCAACGCAAAGTGCACCACCGCGGGCGGCTCCGGCGTCCCCGTCAACTGCCCGATCGTCCTGGCCGCCGACAGCATCGCGATTTGCAGGCAATCGCGCACCACCGGCGCCGGCGCCAGCCCCCATGCCGCCGTGGTCTCGAACGCCAGGTAGAAGTTCGCGTCGTCGGCGTCCATCGACGCCACCATCACGTTGGAAATCAGTTCGCTGTAGTCGACGGCCAGCGCGAACGCTTCCTGCACCGAAACGCTGCTTTGCATGATCAGGTTGGTCGTCTGCTGCGCCGAGAACGCCTGCTGCCCCATGCGCGTGGCGATCATCGGGTCCCGGCATTGCTCCATCGCCGCCAGCCAGACCGCCGCCATCTTCGCCGCCGGCACCCGGATGTCTTCCCGGCCCAACAGCGCCGTCGGCACCGCCAACAGCGCCAGCAAAGCCCCCTCGTCCGCCCCCTGCCGCCCGGCATAGGCGATCAGATCCCCCGCGAACTTGGCGGAAAAGTTCCTGATGGCAACGGGCCCGGACATCCGTGCTGACCTAGTCGGCGTCGTCGGGGTCTTCCGTGTCCAGCATGACGATCGCCGCCTCGCGCGCCGCCGCCACGTTGGCGTAGCGATTGCCGTCGATCTCCCGCAACCGCGGATCCAGCGCCAGCAATTTGTAGTCGCGCCCGTTGTAGACGAGCCGACCCACGGTCTCACCGGCGATAACGACGTCTTCCTGGGTTTCCTTCATCGGGCCGCGCCAGTGTGCGCCGTTTCGCGCCCCAACGGAAGCGCGCCTTGCCCTACGAGCGCAAAATCTCGTCCCGCAGCGACGCCCAGCGCCGCTCCGTCTGCGGCCCGAACAGCGGATCCTCGGCGGAAAAGATCTCCGCGTCGAGTTCCCGCAGGTCGGCGTTCGACAGCAGTTCCTCGGCCAACGGCAGGAAGTGCCGTTCCTCCATCTTCATGTGATGCCGCTGGGAGTCGATGAACTCCCGCACCACCCGCACCACTTCCGCCCGTGGCAACGGCACGTCGTTGACCACCTCGTCGACGATGTCGACCACCCGCCGGTTCAGCACGCCCAGCTCATGGTGCATGTCCGCCAGCCCGCGCAGCGGTTCCGCCTGCGCTGGGGCGATCGACAACAGCTTCTGCGCCAGCACGTCTTCTTTCGGGTGATGGCACTGGTCGGGAAAGTCGAGGAAATAGCGCACGATGTCCTGCATCAATCCGTAGTCCGGTCGTTCCGCCGCCTCAATGGCGTCGACCTGCGTGTCGAGCATCGCCAACAGCCGCTCCATGTTGGCGTGTTCGCTGCGTAGCTCTTGGACAACGTTCCGCATCCCCCTACCCTGCCCCACCGCGCACCATCATGATTTGCCCCAGGTCAATTCCACCGGAACCAAATAAATGGCCAAGACCCTGCTCGTCACCGGCGGCTCCAAGGGCATCGGCGCCGCCACCGCCACCCTCGCCGCCCGCCATGGCTACGACGTCGCCGTCGCCTACCGCGGCGACGCCACCGGCGCCGAGGCCGTCGCCGAAACGGTTCGCGACGCCGGCACCCGCGCCCTCACCGTCGCCGCCGACGTCACCGACGCCGCCGCAATCAACGCCATGTTCGCCGCCGTCGACGCCGAGTTCGGCCGCCTCGACGCCCTGGTCTGCAGCGCCGGCATCAGCGGCGAGCGCGCCGCCGTCGCCACTCTCGACGCCACCGACGTCGCCACCCTCCTCGCCGTCAACGTCACCGCCACCATGATGTGCTGCCGCGAGGCCGTGCGCCGCATGGCCAGCAGCGGCGCCGGCGGCGCCATCGTCAACGTGTCGTCCATGGCCGCCACCACCGGCGGCCGCCCCGGCCGGTCGGTCTACGCCGCCTCCAAGGCCGCCGTCGACGCCTTCACCAAGGGCCTGGCGCGGGAAGTCGCGGCCCAGGGCATTCGCGCCAACGCCATCCGCCCGGGCATGACCCGCACCCCCATGACCGCCGAGCTCGACGACCCGGCCCACCACGACCGCATCGCCGCCACCATTCCCATGGGCCGCGTCGCCACCCCGGCGGAAATCGCCGCCCCCATCCTCTGGCTATTGTCTGACGAAGCGTCCTTCGTCACCGGCGAGTGCATGGACGCCGGCGGCGGCGGCTTCGTCATCCCCACATGACCCGCGCAGATCCCACAACCGGCCCGGGGGCGAAGCTCGACGCCCCCGCCTTCCACCGCAACCACGCCCCCATCACCGCCGAACTCGAACGCCTCCTCGCCGACGCCACCGGAAGCGTCCTCGAAATCGGCAGCGGCACCGGCCAGCACGTCGCGAAGTTCGCCGCCGCCCTGCCCCACCTCACCTGGTGGCCCACCGAGCCCGACCCGACCCGCCGCGCCAGCATCGCCGCCTACCGCGACACCGCGAACCTCGCCAACCTGCGCGCCCCCACCGCCCTCGACGTCCTCGACCCCTGGTCCCTCGGCCAGCCCGACCACCCGCCGACCCCCCTGGCCGCCATCCTCGCCATCAACGTCATACACATCGCCCCGTGGGCCGTCGCCGAACACCTCGTCGCCAACGCCGCCCGCCACCTCGACACGCAAGGCCTCCTCATCCTCTACGGCCCCTTCAAGCGCGACGGCCATCACACCGCCGACAGCAACGCCGCTTTCGACCACCATCTACGCAGCCAAAATCCCGACTGGGGCGTCCGCGACCTCGCCGACCTCGCTACCCTCGCCGGCCCGCGGTTCGCCCTGCTGCCACCCGCGCCCATGCCGGCCAACAACTTCACCGTCGCCCTGCAAAAACAGCCCCAACCATGACCAAGTTTTCCCTACCCATGCACGGCGGCTGCCTATGCGGCCGACACCGCTACGCCATCACCGCCCGCCCCCTCACCCTCTACGCCTGCCACTGCACCGATTGCCAATCCCAGTCGGGCGCCGCCTTCGGCCTGTCCATGCCCGTCCCCCGCAACGCCGTCACTTGCGACCTCGCCGCCCTCGGCACCTGGACCCGCCCCGCCGCCAGCGGCCAAACGGTCACCGCCTATTTCTGCCCCCACTGCGCCACCCGCCTGTTCCACGCCCCGTCCCGCAACCCCGACGTCATCAACCTCAAGCCCGGCACCCTCGACGACACCGCCTGGCTCGCCCCCGTCGCCCACCTCTGGCTCGACAGCGCCCAGCCCTGGATCCGTCCCCCCGACGACGCCCTGACCTTCCCCGGCCAGCCCGACCGCTTCGCCGCCATCTTCGCCCGCTTCACCGAACGCTTTCCCGACGAGCCCCGGCCATGACCGCAGCGCGCAAAACCGCCATCCGCACACTTCTCAAGGGCATCGAGACCGGCGACCCTGCCGCCGCCGCGGTCGTCAACGAGCAGAAGTACATCCAGCACAACCCCCAGACCCACGCCGGCAGCGAAGGCCTGGCCGCCTTGTTCAAGCGCCTGTCCAAGACCAACCCCCGCGTCAACATCGTCCGCCTGTTCGCCGACGGCGACATCGTCTTCGGCCACACCGAATACGACTTCGCCACCCGCCGCATCGGCTTCGAGGTCTTCCGCTTCGAGGGCGACCAAGCCGTCGAGCATTGGGACAACATCCAACCCCGCCGCGGCCCCAACCCGTCCGGCCACACCATGGTCGACGGCCCCACCGACGCCACCGACCACGCCCAAACCGAAGCCAACCGCGCCGTCGTCAAAGCCTACGTCGACGACTGCCTCATCCCCCGCCGCCTCAACCACCTAGACCGCTACATCGACGACGCCCCGTTCATCCAGCACAACCCCGACACCGCCGACGGCATCCCCGCCCTCCACGCCGCCCTAACCGCCACCACCGACGGCGCCCCGACCGTCGCCTACCTGCACAACCACCGCCTCCTCGCCGAGGGCAATTTTGTTCTCACCGTCAACGAAGGCACCCGCGCCGGGGTCCCCACCTCGTTCTACGACCTTTACCGCCTCGCCAACGCCAAGATCGTCGAACACTGGGACACCCTCGAAGCCATCCCCCCACGCCACGAGTGGAAAAACGACAACGGTAAATTCTAGTTCAGAAGAAGAATGACCTCGGCGACTAGGCCGGCTTCAACGCCCCGCCGTCGCCATATAGGTCCGCCGCCCGCGCCTCGAACGACCGCACCATCCGCGTCACCGCTTCGTGGAACAGCGCCCCGATCAGCGTCTGCAAAATCCGCGAGCGAAACTCGAAGTCGACGAAAAAGTCGATCTCGCACCCGCCGTCCGGCAGTTGCTTGAACAGCCAGTGGTTCTGCATGTGCTTCATCGGCCCGTCGACATACGACACGTCGATGGTCGGCACCCCGTCGGCCTCGCTCAGCACGACGCGGGAGGTGAACTTCTCCCGCACCATCTTGAACCCGATCACCAGTTGCCAGACCTCGGCGTCGCCGTCCCGCCGCAAGTGCCGCGATGCCAGGCACCACGGCAGAAATTCCGGGTATTTGCCGATGTCGGCCACCAGGTCGAACAGTTGCCGCGCGCTATACGGCAGCACCCGCACTTCCTTGTGGGTCGGCACTACTCCGCCGCCGCCAGCCGCGCCAACCGTGCCTCACGCAGCCGCGCGAAGTCGTCGCCGGCATGATAGCTCGACCGCGTCAACGGGCTGCTCGACACCAGCAAAAAGCCCTTGCCCCGCGCCGCCGCCGCATAGCCGTCGAACTCCTCCGGCGTCACGAACCGGTCGATTGCCGCGTGCTTCGGCGTCGGTTGCAGGTATTGCCCGATGGTCAAAAAATCCACGTCGGCGGAGCGCAGGTCGTCCATCACCTGCAGCACTTCTTCGCGGGTCTCGCCGAGCCCGACCATGATGCCCGACTTGGTGAACACCTCCGGCACCCGCCGCTTGATGTCCTGCAACAGGCTCAGGCTCGTAAAGTACCGCGCCCCGGGCCGGATCGACGGGTACAGACGCGGCACCGTCTCCAGATTGTGGTTGAATACGTCCGGCGGCGCCGCCGCCATGATGTCCAGCGCCCCCGCCTTGTCCTTGAAGTCCGGCGTAAGGATCTCGACCGTCGTGTCCGGCGCCGTGTCCCGCAGCCGCGTCACCACCTCGGCGAAGTGCTGCGCCCCGCCGTCGGCCAGGTCGTCCCGGTCGACCGAGGTGATCACTACGTGCTTCAGCCCCAGCGCCCCGATCGCCACCGACACGTTGGTCGGCTCCATCGGGTCCAGCGGCTTCGGCATCCCCGTCGCCACGTTGCAAAACGCGCACGCCCGCGTGCACGTGTCGCCCATAATCATGATCGTCGCGTGCTTCTGCGCCCAGCACTCGCCGATGTTCGGGCACGCCGCTTCCTCGCACACCGTCGCCAGGTTCAGCGACCGCATCAGGTCGCGCACTTCCGTGTAGGTCTTCGACACCGGCGCCTTGACCCGGATCCAATCCGGCTTGCGCTGGATCGGGTTGTCCGGCCGGTTGCGCTTTTCCGGATGCCGCAACGCCGCCGCACCAACGCGCCCCAAGTCCTTGTCCATCGCCATATTGAGGTCCGAGTCCCTAAACGGCCCTACATATTGAGTGCACGCCCATAGGCGTCAAGCACCGACTCATGCATCATCTCAGACAGCGTCGGGTGCGGGAACACCGCGTGCATCAGCTCCGCTTCCGTGGTTTCCAGGGTCTTGGCGATTCCGTACCCCTGGATCAACTCGGTCACCTCGGCGCCGATCATGTGCGCCCCCAGCAACTCCCCGGTCTTTTCGTCGAACACCGTCTTTACCAGGCCCTCGGGCTCGCCCAAGGCAATCGCCTTGCCGTTGCCGATGAACGGAAACCGTCCGACCTTGACCTTGTGCCCCTTTTCCTTCGCCGCCGCTTCCGTCAGCCCCACCGACGCCACCTGCGGCCGGCAATAGGTGCAGCCCGGGATCAGCGACGTGTCCAGCGGATGCACGTCCTGCCCGGCGATCTTCTCGACGCAGATCACCCCTTCGTGCCCGGCCTTGTGCGCCAGCCACGGCGGCCCCGCCAGGTCGCCGATGGCATAGACCCCGGGCTCGCCTGTCGCCATCCACTGGTCGATCACCACATGGCTCTTCTCGACCTTCACCTTGGTGCCTTCCAGGCCGATGTTCTCGACGTTGCCGACAATGCCGACCGCCAGGATCACCCGGTCGACGGTGATCTCTTGGGTCTTGCCGCCCTTGTCCAGGGTCGCCGTCACCGAATCCTTGCCCGGCTTCAGCGCCTTCACCGTCGTCCCGGTGTGGATCGCCATGCCTTGCGCCTTGAACGCCTTCTCGGCAAACGCGGAGATATCCGCGTCTTCCACCGGCAGCACCCGGTCCAGCACCTCGACCACCGTCACTTCGACGCCCATGTCGCGGTAGAACGAGGCGAACTCGATGCCGATCGCGCCGGAACCGATGACCAGCAGCGACTTCGGCATCGCCGGCGGCACCATCGCCTCCTTGTAGGTCCAGATCAGCTTGCCGTCGGGCTCCAGCCCCGGCAGCGACCGCGCCCGCGCCCCCGTCGCCAGGATCACGTTCTTGGTCGTCAGCGTCGCCACGTCCTTGCCGTCCTTGGTCACGGCGATCTTCCGCGCACCGGCGCCGCCACCGGCCAACGCCCCATGGCCGTCGAACACCTCGACCTTGTTCTTTTTCATCAGGAAGCCGACGCCCTTGTTGAGCTGCCCGGCCACCGCCCGCGACCGTTTGACGATGGCGTCGGTGTCGATCGACGCGCCCTCGACCTTCAACCCAAAGTCCTTGGCGTTTTCGACCAGGTGATAGACCTCCGCCGTGCGCAACAGCGCCTTGGTCGGGATGCAGCCCCAGTTCAGGCAAATCCCGCCCAGGTGCTCGCGCTCCACCAGCGCCGTCTTCATCCCCAGTTGCCGCGCCCGGATCGCCGCCGTGTAGCCCCCCGGGCCGCCGCCGAGGACGACCAGGTCAAAGTTGGTATCCGCCATGTTTGTCCTTCCTAGCC
>CBDEUV010000001.1:0-219424 GCA_965243385.1 Leptospirales bacterium | reverse complement strand
GCCGGGGTAAATCTGCGCCGAAGCCGGTAAATATTCGAACATCTCGGTGTGCTTGCCCTGCAGCCAGTGTCCGATGCGCGGAACGATCCGCTCGAAATAAAAATTGTGAAAGAACGCCGGAATGCGGCTTTTCACTTTGCCCACATCCAGAATGACCAGGCGCGCGCCGGGCTTTAATACGCGCCGGCATTCTTTCAGGCAGGCGGCGCGGTCCTGCACATTGCGCAGGCCGAATCCGATGGTGATGGCGTCGATGCTCTCGTCCGGGAAGCGGCTCAGGTCGGTCGCGTCGCCCTGCAGAACATCGACCGGAGCGTTTCGTGTATTGCCGTTCGCAGCGGGAGCCGTATCCCGGGCCAGGCGGCGTTCCAGAACCGCAAGCATGCCTGGACTGTAATCCAGGGCCGAAACCCGTCCGGACGGTCCCAGGTGTCGGGCGAGCAGCAGGCTCAGGTCGCCGGAGCCGGAGCAGAGGTCCAGGGCGTGCTGCCCGTCCGCGGTCCGGGATCGACGGGGCAGGCCGGTGAGGCGCACCGCCTTGCGCTTCCAGAGCCGGTGCATGCCGAAAGTGATAAAATCATTAAATCGGTCGTACGTGTCGGCGATTGCGTCGAAATTGTCGCGGATGTAATCGGCCCGACCCTCCGCCGCGGGGAGCTGATAGTCGGTCCTGGTTCTGCTTGTCATATCGTGGATTGGTTCGTTTTGTTGTATTCGGATGGGTCGCAATTCGAGTCTGGGCGTCAGCCTGGAATTGTAAACCCATAAAACGCGTATGTCTAACGAGAGTCAGAGTCCGGCCCCTGTCGCCAGCCTGGAAAGCGCGCTCGAACTCATCGAAGCAAAATCCGCCCAGGAGTTCGTCTCCGCCATGGAGGCCCGGGGGGATTTTAAGTACAAGGGCATCAAGCGCATATACGACCAGATTCACGACTGGACCGGGAATTTCGCGAGCCGGCAGATTCTGCCCTCGTACGATCAGATCGCCCGGGAAAGCGAGATGCCCGAGGAGCGCGTGCAGCAGTATCTGCAGGAACTCATGGGTCGCGGCCAGTCCGACGCCCGCCTGGTATTCGCTATGCCCGCTCTGCAGTTTATCGCGGGTGCGAACGCCGGCATCTCGTCCATGCCCGTTTTCTGCCGGCCGACGCAGACCGAAGGCACGACCGCGCGCAAATATCTGCAGATCTACAACGAAAAGAATCTTTCGGCCCTGGCGAAGTGGATCGATGGGCGCGGGGCGCCCAACGAAGCGAAGTATCGCGATTATATTACAAAATCGATCCAGGCCGAGAAGCTGCGGGACACCCAGGCCCGCAATGAGATCGTGAAATATTTTTATACGACCCTGGACGATACGCCGGAACGACGCAAGCTCGCCTATTCGCTCTTCGCGCGCCCCGTTTTACAAAAGCTGGTCGATAGCAAGAAGCTGCTTTTGATCAAAAGCCAGGCGCCCAACGGCCGACCGATCAGCGGCGTGTTTTATCCCGGCAACGCCGAAACCGACGCGCGTCTGCAAATTCTGGGCGATTATTATTTCCAGCAGATCGTGAAAGAGGGCGGCGAATTTTCGACCGATCGTTTGCAACAGAGCCTGGCGGGCATCGACGCGGGCCGCTACGAAGGAATGAGCGAAGGGCAGCGCCAGGTCGTCGAAGAGCTGTTTTTGCTCGCGCCGACCGTGAGCCGTCAGCGTAAAGAGGCGGCCGAGACCGAAAAGAAAAAGGGGCTCGAAGAGGCTCTGGATATGCTCGGCAAATTCCCGCGGGTCGTCGAGGCGGCCGTACTGCGCAACGTTTCCGAGACGACGCTGCAGGCGCTCAAAGGCGTGAACGGCGTGCTTTCGGCGGAGTTTCCGCATCGCGGAAGCCTCACGGATTTCTTTTTACACAAGAGTTGCGTGGCCGACGCGATCAAAGCGGCCCGCGAAGCTTTCGACAACAGCGGCGACGACGCCCAGGTGAAGATCCTCTCCGCGATGGGTCTGGAAAAATATCTCGATAAGGATCAGTACAAGGCGTTTCTGGATCTCGAACAGCGCGTGCTCTTTCAGCAGGTGCCCTTATTACAAAAGCTATGGCGCATGCTCTTCGGGCGTACGAAGCTGGACCAAAAAGAAGTCGTAAAGATCAAACGCAAGATCCAGGCGGAACTGGACAAAGAAAAAGAGCGCCTGCGCGAACGGGAAGCCCGGGAAGCCCAGAAGAAGCTGGCCTCGGAGCGCATGCAAGCCGACGATCAGGTCGCCGACGCCGCGAAGGAACGCGCCCAGAGCGAAGACAAATCGAATTCTTCGTTCGAGCCGCCCGAGCCGGAAGACCCGGAAGTCGTCAAAGAGAAGCTCAAATCCGAAGAGGAAGCGAAGAACCAGCTCAAGAAAATCGTCGATATCATCGACGGCGCCTGGTCGAAGGATATGCATCCCAATCGGACCTATCTGCTCGAAAAACTCGGCAATATGACCGAAGACGAACTGATCCTGTTCTTGAAAAAATACGGGCGCAAAGAAGTGCTCTCGTTTCGCGTGCGCAGCGAAAAAGAAGAGTATATCTGGCCGATTCTGATTTCCCGGCGTTATCTGCGGCGTAACGGTAAATCGCTGAGCAACAAAGTCACCGATCAGGCCAACAAACAGCGCAATGCGAAAATGCCGGACCAGGAAAAATTCAACGTGGCTTCTTCCATCGAAGACTTCCTGGGGCGCGTCCTGCCAAAGCTCTGATTATGCGGGTCCGCTTCGCCGCTCCGGATCGCCGCCTTGCTCCGTACGTCCAGCTGTACTGGGGATGGGACGCGTCCGCCGGAACGCCGCTGCCCCGGGCTCTGCCTGCGGTTCAGACGGAAATTATCATTCATCGCGTCGGCCGGCCGCTCGTTTCGGGCTCCGGGCCGCGAGCGGTGCGTATGCCGGATATGCACGTGGTCGGCCCGCGGCTTTCCTACGTGGATCTCGGCTGCGATGAGGCGCTTTCGTTCGTCGCGATTCGCTTCGAACCCGGCGGGCTCAGCCGATTGGGAAATCTCCCGGCTTCCGAATTGCGGGATCTCCTGCCGGCGCTCGCGGACAGTATTCCCGAATTGTACAGGCTGCTGGAGCCGGCGCTTTACGAATTAGACTTCCATCTTTGCGTCGAAATCGTGGACGCGGCCCTGCTGGAGGCCCTGCGGGGATCCCGGCACGGGGCCGCATGTCTGCCGCCCGGGGACGAGATTCCGGCTCAGTTTTTCTCCGTGAAAGAGCTGGCCGATGATCTGGGGTATTCGGAGCGGCAGCTTCGGCGTATTTTTTCGGAGCAGCTCGGTCTGCGGCCTGTTGAATACCTCCGGCTCTTGCGCTTTCAGCGCACCCTCACCCGAATCGCCCGGGAGCCCGGGCTCGATCTGGCTCGCCTGGCGCTGGAGGCAGGATATTCAGACCAGTCGCATCTGAATCTGGAACTGAAATTCTTCTCCGGCCGGACTCCCGCTTTCTTTCGCGAGAATACGGATTTGCATCGGTTCTTTCTGCCGGATTACGGCCCGCTATAGCGACGGCTCTTCCGGTCGCGGTCACTCGTGCGGCGCTTCCGATCGTCTGGCCGCCAGCAATATAAGCGCCGCCTGGGGGTAAAACAACCAGGCTCCGGAGGCCGGCATCACGATCGTTGTACCGACCGCGATCGCCAGAAGAAACCATCCATGGGATGCGGGCAGAGGCCGTCCGGTTTCGCGAATTCGCTCGCGCCAGGTCCAGCCCAACCAGCCCCAGGCGACGCCGGTCATCAAGAACCAGAAGATCGCCTGTCGCTGCCAGAGCGGCGGATACACGGTGTTCAAGATTCCGTCCCTGCCGATTTCCTGCAGTATTTTGCCGCCCACGACCACCCCGAACGCGCAATGAATGACCGCGATCGCCAGCAGCAAGTGTCCCGGGTATCGCCATATGTTCATATAAAACCTTCCATTTCTCAGATCAATGGACGCAGCGTAGTCTATTCGACGCCGCGCGTCCTGGAGATTTCGGCCATAGTACGCCGGCTTCACCGCCGGCGCCCGCCAGGCGCGCTTTTTTGATTTGCAGAGCGGGCGGAATCCGCAGTCTGGCCCGAGCCATGGCAGAAGCTAGCAAAACATCCGAGAATCCGGCCGAATCGGAGTCCGGCGCGGCAAGAGTCTCAACCCTGCGTCGGGATTTTCGTCAGACGAAAATCATCTGTACGATCGGTCCGGCGACGAGCGATTCCCGGGTGATGGCCGATCTGGCCCGCGCCGGCATGAACGTGGCGCGCATGAATATGTCGCACGGCTCTCACGAGTCGCATCTGAAAGTCATCAAACAGATTAAGAACCTGAATAAATCCAAGCTGAATCATCCCGTAGCCCTCTTGATGGATCTGCAGGGACCCGAAATTCGCACGGGGGAAATCGAAGATAATCTGCACCTGAAGGTCGGCGAAATCTTTTCGTTCACGATTTCGCCGGACGAAGACCCCGAAGAGAAGAGCGTCCACGTAAACTACGAACATTTGCTGAGCGATTTAAAGGCGGGCGATCGCATCACCGTCGACAACGGTCTGATCAACCTGGACGTGCTGGAAGTTCACGAGCGGCGGCTGCGCTGTCGCGTACTTGAAGGCGGAACGCTCGGTTCGCGCAAGCATATCAATCTGCCGGGAGTGCGGGTGAACCTGCCGTCCATTACGGATAAGGATCGCCGGGACATTCGCTTCGCCATCGAAAACGAATTCGATTTTATCGCGCTGTCGTTCGTGCGTTCCGCCGACGACGTACTCGAAGCCCGCAAGATGATCGAGGATCTGGAGGGCCACGCTCGCATTATCTCCAAGATCGAAAACCAGGAGGGCCTGGATAATTTCGATTCGATCTTAGAGGTTTCCGACGGCATCATGGTCGCCCGCGGCGATCTGGGCGTCGAAGTGCCGATGCAGGAGCTGCCGGTCATCCAGCGCGATCTCGTGCGCAAATGCGTCACCGGCGGCAAGCCCGTCATCGTCGCGACCCACTTGCTGGAATCGATGATTGAAAACCCCATGCCGACGCGCGCGGAGGTTACGGACGTTTCGAACGCGGTCTACGAGCAGGCCGACGCGATTATGCTCTCCGGCGAAACCGCCGCCGGTAAATATCCGGTCAAATGCGTGCAGACCCTGGATACGATCGCGCGCCGAATCGAAAAAGAACGCGGCCTGGGATTCCACAACGACCGGGAGCCGGAAGACACCCGCGGCGAACTGGCGCGCACGGCCTGCCGCCTGGCGGACAATCTGGGCAGCCCCGCGATCGTCGTAATCACGCGGCGCGGCATGCTCGGCAATCTGGTGGCGAGCTTCCGGCCCGAGAAGGCCATCATCTACGCCTTCACAAATATGTCGAATACCCGGCGCAAGCTCTGGCTGATCCGTTCGGTCGTGCCCTTTATGCTGGATTTTTCCAGCGATCCTGAAAAAACCATTCGCATGGCCTTCGAGAAACTGCGCGCGCGCAATCGCGTTCTGGCGGGCGACAAAATCGTCGTCGTGTCGGATATCGCGGCGGGCCACGAACGCATCACCGGCATTCAGGTGCGGGTTTTTGAGTAAGTCCTTTGAGTAAGCCATCGAAAAAATCGCCGGGTGACGCGCCCGGACCCGCGAAGACCGTGAAATTCAGACTGGCGGAATTCATCGCGACCGGATTCTACTCCGGATATATCCCCGTGGCGCCCGGAACCTGGGGCACCGTCGTCGCCGTGCCGCTGGCCTTCGCGACCGCCTGGCTGGACTGGCCCTGGCGTATTCTCGTCGTCGCGGTTGTGATTCTCGTGGGCACCTGGGCGGCGGACGTCGTCTGTAAAATCCGTGAGATCAAAGATCCGGGCTACGTCGTCAGCGACGAAATCGCCGGTTATATGCTCGGCGTGATGCTCTTTGCGGGCAGCGGCGCCGTGCTACTGGTCGGCTTTATCGTGTTTCGCATTTTTGATATTCTAAAGCCCGCGCCGCTCAAGAGCATGGAGCGCGCGCCTGGCGGCTGGGGCGTGATGCTGGACGATTTGGGGGCGGGCGTTTATACGGCGCTGGTGCTCTTCGCGCTGAGTCTGGAATTCCCCGGACATATTTCCACCGTATTCACTCAGTAGGCGCCCAATAGACAGACCAGGGCAGGCGGCCCGGCCGCCGTTCGATCAGGAGACACTTCCGTGCTGAAACGAAAATTTTTGTTATTCCCGTTTCTGATTTTTATGGCGGCTTTTTTCCTGGATAAGCTGCCCTTCGCGCTGGGTTTACAGGATTATTTTCTCAATACCTTTTCGTTTCTGAATTATGATCACAAGGTCGAGCTCAAAGCCGAACTCAAGGAATACTTAAAGCGCCCCGATCGCCGCAAGACCCTGGTGCTCTTCGGCAATTCACGCACGATGCCGTTTAATAACGAGCAGATCGAGCGCGATCACCCCGATTGGATTTTGTTTAATTTCTCGGTGCCCGGGGGCGTGTCCGATTATTTTTTGAGATACATGGAAGAATTCCAGGCGGAAGACATTCGCCCGGACTATATCTATTTCGCGGTGACGCCCCAGGCTTTTAACGCGCGATCGGCCACGCAGATGGACGAGGTGATGCTGAACGGCCTGACTCCGGGATTCGTTTTGCGACATGCGGGCCGGTACAGCCTGGACGATTTAAGTAACTACGTCGCCAAACAGACTTTCTGGAGCTACCAGTATCGTTTGAGCCCGCGCAATATGCTCAAACGTTCACGTAACGATAGCTTCGAAGCGAAGCGCTTTCGGGAATTCTGGAAATTTACGGAGCAGAACCTGAAAGACACCCGCGGTTCGGTCTTCTTCGCCATCGGCGGACGCTCGCCCACGAATTCGGAAGGCATGGTTCGCCAGGCTCGCGATATCTGGCGTGGTTTTTTTACGCCCTTCGTGCTTTCAGAGGACGAGATGTTTTTCACGGAGGAGTGCCTGCGCCTGGCGAAAGAAATGGGGGTGCCCGCGCGGCTGGTCTGGCCCCGGGTCAGCCCGCAGCTGCGGGCGCTGAAAGAGGGCCGCGACCCGGATGACGTCGTGAATTCGGATCCGGCTCTATCGGAAAATCCGGACATCGTCGCGCCTGCTTCCATTGAACAGACTGTGCGCGAACAGTGGCAGCCGCCCATGCAGAAACTTGCGCGAAAGTACGGAGCGCCCATGCTTGATATGAATTACGGCGCGGGTTTTCGCTGCGACAGCTACTACGACGCGAGCCACCTGGCGGGCGACTGCTTCGACGAATTCTCGACGTACTTGATTTCGAATATCGAATCGAGTCGATAGTCATTCGTTTCTTTTAGCCACGGATGGCACTGATGTCACGGATCCTGCGATGAAAGGCTCTGGCCAGGTGCGCATCCGCCCGGCAATGGGTGGCCGGGGTTAGTCTTCTTTGTCTGCCACGGATAGATTCCAGGGAAGCCGTGATGATTGGTTCGCTACGGCCAGGGAAAACATCAGGCAGCGAAAAAGTTCAAAGAAGGAAAACTCGAAGAAAGCTTCTGGTTGACCCGACTCCATGGCAATTAATCTGGGTCTTCCTGGGCCAAATCCGTGACATCAGTGCCATCCGTGGCAAACATCGGAGCAGCCTGCCGCTCGCATCCGCGCCGTCCGTGGCCGATCCTCGAATCACTTCCGCAAATTGCGCGGCAAATTCTCCACGATCAGCCCGGTGAGTTCAGGAAAGCAGGCGCCGCTTAAATGATGCGAATCGTAAAAGCTGCGGCACTGCATGCGCTCGTCCGGATTGGGATCGTAGAGTCGAATGTGGGCGCCGGGGTGTGTCGCATTGATGTCGTCGATCAGCTTTCTCAGCGGCTGCTGCACTTCGCTGGTGATCTTAAACTCCACGGCTTTCGCGAAATATTCGCGGGTTGAAATAGGCCAGTAGACGACCACCGGGACTTCCAGGTCGGCCAATCGGCGCAGGGTGTTTTTTACGAAGATGATCTGCGTCGGGGCGATCTTGAAATTCTTCAGAAAGACCTGCGATTTCGTTTCGGCGTCGGCGGCCATTTCGTGCGGGAGTTTTTGCGATTGCATCGGATTGGGAATGCCGCCGAGCTTCTTTTCATTCGCCAGCAGAAGGATCTTTTTGATGTAGTCGCGATATTCGATGGGCGAAGAAAACGGAATCAGCATGCCGAGGCCGTCCAGCTCTTTGTTGTTGGCAACGATCGAGTCGAGTTTGATCGGATATTTATGCAGACCGAAAAGCGCCGACGAAGCGTAGGCTTCGAATTCGTTATAAGAAAAACCTCTGCCTTCGGCGTCCCAGGGGTTCGGCGGCACGCTGCGAAAGAGCTCCGTTCGCTTCAGGACGAACGACCAATCGAGCGAATACTGCATGGTGAATTCCATGGCTCGATCGGTCAGTACGACCGGATCGCTCTCGAAAATCACGAAGGCCGGCTGCATGCCTGCCGCGAGAATTTGTTCAATCCAGTAAGCGTAAAATACCGGAGAAGAGAAGGGCGCGCTGAAATTATAGGTATACGAGCCGGGGATCAGCCTGGCGTAGTCGTCCTGTTCAAATTCCCCCGCCCTGGAGGTCCCCAGAATCAGGCCGAGCTTTTCGCCACGCGCCTGGCGTTCGGGATATTCTCGCTTCAATTGTTCGAAGAGCTGCCGGCGGCTTTCGTAAAAAGCGGGTTCGATTTTTTGCCAGTGCACGGTGTGGTCGGTGACCGCCGGCAAAAAGAAGAGTTTGTCCAGCAAAAAGAGCGCGGCGAAACCCAGCGCGGGCAGCCAGAGAAATTTATGTTTCAGAAGATCCATGGTTTTTGTCTCAAACTCGCCGCGTCGACGATCTCATCGCGAACACAGGCGCTTGCGCGCCGCCTAGAACTGAAAATAGATATAGTCGAATCCGCCCGGCGCGTAGCGTCCGATCAGCGCCATCGTCGCGAATGCGAGCCCGAAAAGCAGCGCGTACTGAACGCGCGGCCGCGGCAATCGCCATTCGCGCCGGTACTGCAGATAGTTAAAGAGCATCGCCAGAGCCAGCATGCCCATTAGAAAATCATTGGATTTCGACCGCAAGCCTTCCGAAGCGAAGCTGAAGATCTGCACCGTCATAATCCAGGCGCTGTAAATATCGGGGCTATTGAACGGGATAATGCCCGCGCAGAAAACCAGGAAGACGACGAACATGCGCGTGCCGCGTCCCACACCGGAGAGCAGGCGCCGCAGCCCGGTCGGGGCCTGCGTTTCGTCGTTCTTCGTCTGCGCGGCGTGCAGGTCGGCCCCGCTTCTGCGGGCCGCGGCTGCGCGCCATTTATCCCGGAGTTCGCCGTACAGCCGCTCGACCGCCAGCGCCAGGCCGTGAAAGAAGCCCCAGGCGATGTAGGTGTAATTCGCGCCGTGCCACAGTCCGCCCAGGGTGAAAGTCGTGATCAGATTGAAGTACGCCCGCACCGGTCCGCCGCGATTGCCGCCCATGGGAATATAGATATAGTCGCGCAACCAGGTCGCGAGCGTGATATGCCAGCGCTGCCAGAGGTCTCGCGCGGAATCGCTGAGATAGGGCGCGCGAAAATTTTCCGGCAGCTTCAGGCCCAGCAGATAACCCAGCCCCCGGGCCACGTCGGTATAACCCGAGAAATCGCAATAGACCCGCGCGGCGAAGCCGAAGGTCGCGATTAAATTGCTCAGGCCGTCGTATTCTCCCGGAGCCGTAAACACCGCCTCGACCGGCGCGATGCAATTGTCGGCGATCACCACTTTTTTGATCAAGCCGGTGAGCAATAGGTACACGCCGCGGCGCATATACTCTTCGTTCGGCCGGATCGCATTCAGCTGATGAAAGAAGTCGGAGTGGCGCATGATCGGCCCGGCGACCAGCTGCGGAAAAAATAAAATGAAAACGAAGAATTTCAGCGCGCCGGCGTCTTCGGTGATGTGTCCGCGATGTACGTCGACGACGTACGCCACGAGCTGGAAAGTATAGAAGCTGATCGCCAGCGGGAGAATGATCGAGTTGTTGCCGGTCGTGGCGTAGAGCCATTCATTAAAGAATTCGTGCTGGAAGATCGCCTGCCCGGTAACGTCGTACAAAAACGTCAGGAACAAATAGAAGTACTTAAACAAAAAGAGGTTCGTTAAATTCAGTGCGATCGCCAGTCGCATCCAGCCCCGCGCGCGTCCCGGCCGCTGGAACATCATGCGCACGATCCCGTAGTTGATGGCGACGATACCGAAAAAATGCAGTGCGAAAGGAATGGACCAGGCCGCGTAGAAGATCAGCGAACCGATTAGAATTAAATGCAACCGCAGGCGGCCGTTTACGGACCAGTAGACCAGGTACAGGATCGCGAAAAATATCAGAAAGCTGAGTGTGGTAAAGCGCATATATCAGGTTCGGCGATTCGCCCGGCTCATTTTCCGCCGCCGGGCAGCCTGCGATCGGCCAGGATCAGCGTCTCGTATTCGGCCAGGCGCTCCGCGACCTTGCGAGTCCATACCAGCGAACCTTCCGAATTCAGGTGCAGCACGTCGTAAAAATATTTGCGGCCTTCCGGCGAATCGAAAGAATTCAGCGAGCGTCGCATGTCCACGAAGGCGTATTCGCGCCCGGCGTTGATCCGGGCGAGGTTCTTTCGCCAGCGAGCGATGCGTTCGTCCGTGTTCGCGTGCTGGATCAGATCCGAGTACGGCGGAATAATAGTGATCACCCGGCGGCCGTCGGCGTAGATTTCGTCGTACAGCTTCTGTACCCGGCGAAAGTACAGCTCGCGCCACTGCGCTTCGCCCAGAGGCTCGAAGTTTTTTTCGTGAAAGGCGATGCCGCAGGTGACCTGTACGGCGTTGCGGTGGTGGCGATCGGTACGATGCAGCGCCGGCTGGTACTCTTCGCCGTCTTTGTGTTCGGGAACGGGTCGACCGTCGTCGTCGACTCCGGACGCGGCGTTTCGAGTACAGGCCGCCAGGTCGCCCCTGGCGCTGAACGCGCCGTAACTGTAACGATTGTCGTTTATATGAGTATATTCTGGCAAGGTCTCGCGCGCGCGTTCGCCGATCGTGCGGATGCGGCGAAAGGGATTCAAAACAAATTCGCGCAGATCGGAGCGGTGAGTGATCGAGCGAATATAGAAAAAGAAATATTCCTGATAGCCGGTTTTGAATTCGTGCAGTTCCAGTAGATCCAGGGCTTCGCCGCTGGAGAACTGGGCCATCATGCTGCCGTTGGCGACGTCGAATTCGTAACGCGCTTTCGACGACAGCGTGGTGTCGGCCACATGCACGATGGTATTCGCCGCGGGCCAGCGTTCTTTCAGTACGCGATACAGCAAGTGCTGCGTTTGCAGCATGCAACCTTCGCAGGCGGCGCTCTGGGCGACGATCTCCGTATTTTCCGCCGCGAGGGCAGTGTTCAGTTCGGCCACGTTCAGGCCCTGGTAGGCGACCGAAGTCCCCAGGATCAGCGCGTTGGGCGAAACCGTCGAGTTCTCAATCACTTCGACGTTGCGCCGGATGCTGTCGGCGTACGAGTATTTCTCGAGCATAAAGCGATCGTACAGGCGGGTCTGTAAGAACAACTCAAGACCGATCACCAGGAGCGCCGGAATCCAGAAGCGTACGTCCTTCAGGTATTTGATTAAAGCGTCGCTCATAGTCGTCGAATCGAATTCAGAACTGAAAATAGATGAAGTCCGGCGATACCGTGGGCTGCAGCGTTACAATCATAAAGACCATCGCGCACAACATGCCGACCAGCTTCCAGCGATTGCGCTCTTCCCAGAAATATTCCAATCGCAAATAATTAAACACGTATTCGTAAACGAACATCAGGACAACCAGAATCCAGTAGCTCGTAAACTGCGGCGCGGTCGTTGTAAAGCCTTCGGGTCCGGACAGCGCGACGCGAACCGGCTCCCAGGCGCCGGAGCTGAAAAGATACGCGAAGAACGCGCCGGGCAGATCGGCGAGATTGTAGAGTCCGAAAGCGCGCCCGATCATCATGTGGGCCGTATCGAGATCCGGCGCGCGAAAATAGATGAAGCCGCTGCACAGGCAGAACATCGTCAGGCAACGCGCGAATATATCATACGGCCGGCCGCCTTTTTCGTTCAGCCAGAGGGCCGCCCGGGTTTGCGAATACAGGCGATGGACGACGATCATCACCCACTGGCTCACGCCCCAGGCGATATAATGATAGGCCGGGCCGTGCCAGATGCCCGTCGCCACCCAGATGATCAGCATATTGAAATACAGCCGCGGCGCGGAAACGCGATTCCCGCCCAGCGGAATATAGAGGTAGTCGCGAATCCAGGTGGTGAGCGAAATATGCCAGCGCTGCCAGTGCTCCGCGATATTCCGGCAGGCCATCGGGTAATTGAAATTCACGTCGAATTCGAAACCGAAGAGCCGCGCCACTCCGCGCGCAATGTCCGTATAACCCGCGAAATCCAGGTAGACCTGAAAGCCGAAGGCGAGGGCCGCCAGCCACATATCGACCCAGTGACGGTTTTCCGGAGAACCATAGAGGATCTGCACGACAACGCCGACGTTGTCCGCGAGCACCAGCTTGCGAAAGAAGCCGACGACGATGCGGGTCATGCCCACGATGATATCGTTTTTGGTAATGCCAGGCCGCTTGTCCAGGTCGCGAAAAAAAGTCGGAGCGCGTACGATCGGGCCGGCCACGAGCTGCGGGAAAAAGGCGACGTACAGCAAAAAGTCCACGGCGTTGCGCCGCGGCGCGAGCGTTCCGCGATACACGTCGATCGTGTACGAAAGCGACTGAAAGGTATAAAACGAAATGCCGATCGGCAAAAGGATATTGGTCGTCGGCCAGGAGAGCAGCGTATCGCCGTAGGGCTGAATATCGTTCCAGACGCCGATGCCGAAATTCGTGTACTTAAAATATGCGAGCAGGCCCAGGTTAAAGGCGATCGAAAGCCACAGATAACCCCGGGCGGGGATGATCGCCAGCCAGTGATCCAGGCGGGTGAGCGCGATATCGCCGGCTGCCGCCGCGTCGGCGGCGTAATTCGCCGAAAATTCCCCGGGAGGCGCTTCGCCCCTCAGGCGCCGGCGGGCCTGGATTCCCAGGGCTCCGAAATAATCCAGGAAGCTGGAGGCGAGAATCAGAGATAGATAGTACGGCTCAAAAGCGCCGTAAAAATAATACGAGGCCAGCAGCAGAAAAATGCGCTGGCTGCGGTTCTTAAGGAGGTGCCCCAGAATCAGGGTAACAAAAAAGAACGCCACGAAGTGAAATGACGTGAAATTCATGGAGCTGGACCAGAATCTGAGATTTTAGATGCGGGTCAAGCAAGCTGTACGGCGCGTCTGCCCGCTTTTTCGCCGTGATTTCGCGCCGGATACATTGCTTGACTGCCCCGTGTCCAGGGCGATGCTGGCCCCCATGAACACAATCACTGTCAAAACCCTGGCAGGGCTGGCACTGGCTGGCGCACTGCTACTGTCCGCCGCCTGCGGCAAAGACTCCAAGCCCGACGCGTCGAAATTCGTATCGATTTGCGAAGAGACCGTAAAATGCGACGCGCAAACCCAGAGTTTTCCCGATCCGGTGAAAATCTGTACCCAGTTTATGGTGAGCATCGAAGCGAAATTTCCGGACAAACTTCCGGATCTGCAGAAATGCCTGCAGGATCAGTCCTGCGAAGAGAAGAATTTCACCGAATGTCTGGCCGGCGTGGCTCAGGGCATGGGAATGGGAATGCCGATTCCGCAATAATCGCCGCTCCTGTCCGGCCTCCGGGTTCGGACCTGGATCTTGCAAGCGCGCCCGTGTTTCGATTGCGAAACGCGGGCGTTTTCATTTTCACAGGCAGCCGCGCGGCAGGCTGCGCCTGGTCCGATTGCAGAAATTCGCCGTAATCCGCAGTCGGCGAGTTCTAATCGCTCAGGACCGCGTCCATAATCCCTGAAAGCACCCGGGCTCGCTCCCGGTGAGACCAGAACTCCGCGTCGAACTCCGGCGCCGGCAGCGTTTGCGCGCCGTTGTGGGAGTGGAGCCGGGCGCTGGTTTCGAGCAGCGCGTCGCGCCAGTCGTCCACGTTTTTCGTTTCTACGAAGCGACTGTCCCCGCCGACTTCGCGAAAAATCGGGATATCCGCGAGCACGACCGTCTTGCCCAGTTGAAAGGCCTCGATTACCGGCAGGCCGAAGCCCTCGTGGAGGCTCGGCAGGCAGACGAACGCCGCCTGGCGATAGGCCCACTGCAGCTCGGCGTTGGAAGCATTCTCCAGAAAATATACGTTCTCGGATTCCAGCTCTCCCGAACCGAGCCGGCGATACAGTGCCTCGTCCCAGCCGCGGCGGCCGACGAAGAGCAGCGGCGGCAGTGTATGGGACGTCTCTCCCGTGCCGGCTTTGCGCGCCGCGAGATAGGCGTCGAGCAGAGTCGCCTGATTCTTGCGCGGTTCCAGGGTGCCGACGCATAAAATGAAACTGGTGAGTGAGCCAGCCGGACCGGCGGGGGCCGCAGTTTCGCTATCCGGAAGTTCCGCGCCGGGATAGACCACATTCAGGCGTTCCGCATCCAGCGCGGGGAACGCGGCCCGGATGTCGTCGCGTGTGGTCTTTGAAAGGCACAGCACCCGGTCGGCGGCCTGGAGCGTGCGCCGGTCCAGGAACTGATGCTGGAGCCGCTTCCACAGGGGCATGGTTTCCGGAGCCCGGACCGAATTTAGATCGTGGAAGTTCACGATCGCCGGGACGTCCGGGCAGCGCCGACGATAGTTCAATGGCAGCATCGCCAGAGTGCCCCAAAAGAGATCCGGCCGCGCCGCGTTGATCAGTGTCGGCAGCCGCAGGTGCATCCAGAGCGGACCGGCTTTCGCAAAGAGCCCCTGGTCCACATTCAATTCAACCCGCGGCCGGTTGACCACATCGGCAAAGGTCGGATGCAGCCCGCGATGGGAAAGCAGCAGCCACTCGGCTTCGGGTCGCAGGGTCATCAACTGCCCGAGCATGCGGTGCAGATAGGTCGCGTTGCCGGTCGCCGGAAAGGCCAGGGGCCGGGCGTCGACGGCGATCAGGTGCGGGCGGTCAGTCACGATTCCACAGGTCCGCGAGCCGGGCTCCGTGTCCAGTAATGCCGCGCCGCTCGCGTCCGGCCGGGCTCGTTTCCAACAGCTTCCGGGCCGATATAGGAAGCGTGGTCCCCAATTCACCCGAGAACGACGACGAGCTGCCGGACGATTTCCCGCCGCTGGCCCCACCGGTTCCCCGCGGTCCGGCTGCCGGGCAGCGGGGTCCGGGTACGCCCGGCGTCGTCATGGAAAACCAGGAGTTCCTGCAGAGTCCGCCGGCCCGGCCCCTGCGCATTCTCGGCGAGTATCTGCATCCGGCCACGGTCTTTCGCGACGAACGGGTTACCGACACGATCACCTTCTTCGGCAGCGCGCGCATCAAGCCGCCCGCAGAGCTCTTGAAGCCCGGCGACGCCTCGGAGCGCCAGCCGGCGTCAGGCCCGGACGAAGGCGGCGCGGAGTCGGGCGCTTCCGGAGTCTCGCCCGAATTTGCAAAATATTACGTGGAGTCGATGGAGATGGCCCGGGCGATTACGGCCTGGTCGCTGCAGAATGCGGAACCGCAGGGGCGGCGGGTGCTGGTCATGACCGGCGGCGGTCCGGGCATTATGGAAGCCGCCAATCGCGGGGCGCAGCTTGCCGGCGGGCAGAGCGCGGGACTCAGTATTCAGCTTCCGTTCGAAGAAGATCCGAACCCCTATATCAGTCCGCATTTGAATTTCAATTTTCAGTATTTCTTCATGCGCAAGTACTGGTTTCTATATTATGCGCGCGCTCTAATGGTATTCCCGGGCGGTTTCGGCACGCTGGACGAGCTCTTCGAAACCCTGACGCTCCAGCAGACGCGTCACATTAACAACGTGATTCCCGTATTTTTGTTCGGCAAAAGCTTCTGGGAGCGCTTGATTGACTTTAAGTTTCTGGCGCAGTGCGGGATGATTTCGGAGCGGGATCTGGAGCTCTTTCATATCGTCGACAGCGTTCCGGAGGCGATGAGTCATCTGGAGCCGATTCTCAGGACGGCCGTACTGGAAGCATGAGTCAGTCCCCGCAGGTCCGTTATCCGTTTCTTGAGATCCTGAGCGAAAGCGAGGGCCTGGCTCGCGGCGCGAATCTATCGGAAAAAGTCAACCACGGCGTCTACAAAGCCATCCAGCAAATGACGACCGTGGCCCACGCCCGGCGCAACCAGCTCTTCACTCTCGACACCGAAGTCCCCGACATTATCAACCTGACCCGCAAGGATCTGGGAAGCGTCGTCGGCCGTCTGATCGGCGATCGGGTCGTGGCGCAGATCTTTCGCCTGGAATTCGATCCGGGTCAGTCGGAGCCGGCGCTGGTTTCGTGTTTCATCGCCAGTCCGGCGGACGAAAAGGCCAACCCGACGTTGATCTACAATGAAACGGTCATGGCGTCCGTGCAGGCGCTTGAGTCGCTCCTGACCGGGCGCTCCGGCGCCGGGTCCGCCGCGATCCTCGAGGATCTGGACGCGGATTTCGCCACCGACGTCAACAAACCCCTGGCGTTGCCTTCGCATCTCGTGGACTTATTCGGTTCGGTGCACGCCAGTAAATTCGACATGGTGCCCGTGCCGGAGCTGGTGCAGAAGACCATCGGCGATATTCAGGCGGAGCTCCTGTATCGCGGCCGCATTGTCGAGCTTTTGAACTACGGCTTGATGCCCATGCGCGAAGCGGAGCTGATGGAGCGCCTCGAAGCCGCCATCGATTTTCTGGACGCGAAGATCATTCCCCGCTATAAAAATAAAGGTACGCTGAAGCGCGCTTTAGAAGCGATCGCCGTCGACGAGTCGGCCTATCACCTCGAGGACTTTGTGCCGCCCACGCCGGAATTCGCGCTGCGCCGGGCGGAGGCGGTGCGCGCGACGATCCAGGCGGATCCGGGCTACCGCGGGGGCCGTTTCCAGGGCGGCCTGGCCATCGAGGTGATTCTGGCGCTCGCGCCGCTGGCCAAGCAGAAATATCTCGAGCGTCACCAGCGCGAAATCGCCCAGGCCCATAAAGACTTCCGCGAGAAGCTGATCAATATCTCGAACGACTGGCAGGATACCATTCTCTTTCTGAGCGTTGAAGAACTGGAGCGCTTCCCGCCCGAGGTCATACGTGAAGTCACCGCCGACCCCGAGATTATGACCGGCAGCTGGCATCGTCGCGAAGGCGTCGTGCACGTTTATATTCGTTCGAGCGCCGACGCAATCCGCGCGATCATCCGGGCCCTTTCCATCGTCACGCCGGATCGCGCCTGGCAGGCGCTGGCGGTAAAACACATTCTCGAAGAACACGAAGAAGATTTTCGTTACCTCTTCGAGGACCCGGATTTTCTGGTTTCGTACGGCTCAATGCTGCGGCGCGTCTACATTGGATATATTCCGTGGTATCTGCGTTTGCTTTTGTCTTTCGGCATCACCTGGTTTCAGGACTATTCGTTTCAACTGGCCAAAAAAGCGATTCAGGTGCAACAGGGCAGCCTGGCTGTAAGCAACCGCAAGCGCGAAGAAGAACGCAAGATCGAAAAGGACGAGGAACGTTCCGCCGAGCTGGCTCGCATTCGCGAAGCTTCGGCGGCCAACCAGATCGTCGAGCAACTCGATGTCGCCTACGTTGAACGCGGGCGCGTGCCTTCGGTGGGCGAAATTCAGGACGCGGTCGCGGCGAATGCGAATATGGAAGAGGCGACCTTCCAGGAAATGCTGCGCAAACACAATTTCCAGGTCGCGGCGCTGGGCGGCAAGGGCGAGAGCCCCCGCGACGCCGTACTGCTGTATCCGCTGAATCACGAGTGGCGTACAAGAGTAGCCAGATTACGTCGCGTACTCGAGCGTATTCTGGGCGATGAAAACGTCGACCCGCTGCAGGCGGAGCGCGCAAAGCGCGTGCAGAAATTCATCGCCAGGGTCGATTCCGGAGGAGGCGGGAGCGTCGCTCCGGCGGAAACGTCCGCTGAAAAAGCCGGCGAAGAGGGCGATCTGGACGGCGAAGGCGCCTTTGAGCGTTTCGAAAGCGAATTGGATAAACATGAAAAACGCAAGCGGCGCGAAGCCCGTTCCGGCCAGACAGGGGAAGAGCCGGAGCTCGACGATAGCGACGCCCCGCAGCTCTAGCGCATTCGTGCGCGAAATTGAGGCAAATTGTTAGAACCACAGGACGCGCCCGGAAATATTGCTTTGCAGCATGACTTCGTCTGTGGTACCGGATTTTACAGGGAAGATCATGTCGGAACGCGAAAACACAATCGAAAAACTAGAGTCGGAAATCCAGGACCTGCGCGATGAGCTGCATGCGGTGCGCCAGTCGCCCTTTATGCAGTCCACCGTCGCCAGCATGGTCTACGAAGTGGTGATCGACCGCGAAGAGATCGTTAAAAAAGAACTGGGTCAGCGTATTAACGAGAAGCTGGGCACCATGTTCGAGATCAAAAACCAGGCGAAACGCTTCGCGCATCTGCTCGGACTCGATCCGGATATGGTTCGCCTGATGGCGACCGAGGCTTTGCAGAATATCATCGAGCACGGCTACGGCAAATACGCGACCGTGCGCTTTGAAATGCGCAACGACGTCGTGAACCCCTGCCTGATCTCCACCTTCAAACACGAAATCGCGCCGGGCGAGCGCTATACGATGAAAGATATCAACTTCAACGCGCTCAAGGCCGACATCGAGAGCCCGCATTTCGATTTCGAGAGTTCGCGCGGCCGCGGCGAATTCATTATGAAGCAGCTGACCAACGAGCGCCGTATCATCAACGGCATCGAAATGGATCAGGACGGCCGCAAGATCCACTATTTCAAACGCATCCTGATTAATTATAAAAACCCCGCCGGTCCGCGTCAGCGTGTAACCTTCCGCGAAATCAAAGACGAGATCGATCGCCTGGATTACGAAGACGTGGTCTGTTGCTTTCACGTCGACTATAAGCTCGATAAGCCGGACATGGTGACCATCGCCTGCGTTAAAGACAACCTGCCGCGCCTTACGGAATTGCTGACGCATCATGGTTTCGAATTCCTGGAGCAGGAAGGCTATTTTCGCACTGCCTTCTGCACCTTTCGGGTTCCGCGGGATACGAGCTACGAAGAGTTGTTGGGTATGTTTTCCCAGGTGCGCAGTATCGTCTATCGCGAGCAGGAAGGCGCGGAAAACGGCGAATCCGGACAGGCGGCCAACCAGGCGGGGGCTTGACGGCCGTGCCGGGCCGGTATACTCTGCCTCCTCGTTATGCTGGGTTCCGCTCGCGATCTGTTTAAATTAATCCGCCCGCACCAGTGGGTCAAAAACGCCTTCGTGCTGGCCGGGATTTTATTCGGCCACGAATGGCAGGATCCGGCCAAACTCACCCTGGCGCTAGCAGCGGCCGCCGCCTTTTCGCTGATTTCCAGCTGCGTATATATCCTCAATGATATCCAGGACATTGAGCGGGATCGGGCGCATCCCAAAAAGAAAGAGCGGCCCCTGGCGCGCGGCGCTATCGGCATCCCCGCAGCCGCCATGCTCGCCGCGGGGCTTTTCAGTATAGGTTTCGCCCTGGCGTTGTTCGTTTCGCCTATCGCCGCGGGTTTGATGGGTATCTACTTCGTCATGAATCTGGCCTATTCCATGGGCCTGAAGCACATCGTAATCCTGGACGTCTTTATCATCGCCATGGGTTTTATGCTGCGCATTCTCGTGGGTACGATCGGCATCGGTATCGAGCCTTCGGAGTGGCTTTTGTTTTGCGGCCTGATGGTGACGCTGTTTCTGGGTTTCACCAAGCGGCGAGCGGAGATGTACGTGCGCGAGGGCGGGGGAGCCACTCGTCAGGTGCTGGATCATTATACGCCGTTGCATCTCGATATTATGATCGGAGTGACCGCGGCCTGCGTCATCATGAGTTATACGCTCTATACGATGAACGAACGCACGATTCAGACGCACCAGACCGAAAGCTTGATCTATACGGTGCCTTTCGTCATCTACGGCCTCTTTCGCTATGTGCACCTCTTGCATTCCGGACGGGGCGGCGAAGACACCGCGAAGGATCTGGTGCGGGATCCGCATATTCTGGTGTGCGGCGTACTGTGGGTGCTGGTGACGATCTGGTTGATCGAGCCCATCGCTTTCTGATTCCGGCGCCGCCCGCCGTTCGGATCTTCGAGCCTGGAATCGTCGCCGGGGCCCGCGAGCGCGGCCACTGGCTTTTCTTGACATGAGGTTTCCGCGGTGGCTTCTGTCCCCGTGGCTCAGACAAAATCGATCTCTTCTATCATCTCCTGTAACTCCGTTGAAACGCTCCGCAAGCGGCCGGTCGTTAGTGTTAGATCCCTAACAATTCCGCGTCGCGCGGCTGCACTGTTCCTGTCGACGCTGCTCTTCGGACTGGCCGCGCACTCTCCGCTTTCAGCGCAGGAGCCCCCGGTTCCTGCAGCCGACGAAGAAGGCGTAATTGCAGCCGAAGCGGCTGTGGTCAAAACCGACACCCCGCGCGACACCATGCGCACCTTTATGACCGCCATGCGCGACTATCGCAAAGGCGTCGAGACCGGCGACGAGCGTCTGCGCGCCCGCATCGATGACGCGATCCGCACTCTCAATTTAGAAGATACTCCGTTTATTCTGCGCAAACAAAAAGGCGAAGAAGCCGCAATCCTGCTGACCGAGGCGATCGACCGGATCATCGTCGTAGATTTTGATAAGGTCCCCGCTGAAAGCGAAAATCCCGAAGAGCCGCTGTTGCGCTGGCGCCTGCGCAATACAAACGTCACCATCGCGCGCGTCGAGACCGGCGACCGCGCCGGCGAGTATCTGTTCACCCAGGAAACCGTGTTTCGCGCAGGCGAATTCTACGACGCAGTGAAGGACCGTCCCTATCTGGAAGGCAGCGGCCAGGGCGCTCTGTACAAAGAGCCCTGGTTTGAAAAACACATCCCTGACTGGATGCGCGAAGAGTTTCTGGTGCTCAACTGGTGGCAGTGGATCGGCATCTTCGTGGCGGTCCTGATCGGCCTGACCCTGCGCCTGCTCGCGCGGCGTCTTCTGAATCTGGCCAAGCGCCTGACCAGCCGCTCCGCAACCGACTGGGACGATCGCATTATCGACGCGATCAAAGCTCCAGTCGGATTTCTGGTGGCGGTCGGATTCTGGTTTCTGGCGCTTTTAATACTTCAGTTCGAAGGCACGGTACTCAGCGTGTTCACGATTGCGCTGCAGATTCTTTTGGGCATCGCGGCGATCTGGACGGTCTACGGCCTGGCCGGCGTACTCTCGGATTATCTGACGGATCTGGCTTCGAAGACCGAATCGACTCTGGACGATCAGCTGGTTCCGCTCTTAACTCGTACTCTGCGAGTCTTTATCGTAATCGTCGGCGTCTTAATCGTAATTCAGAATATGGGCGTGAACGTGCTCTCGCTGCTGGCGGGCCTCGGCATCGGCGGTCTGGCCTTCGCGCTCGCCGCCCGGGACGCCGTGGCGAATTTCTTCGGATCGTTGATGATTCTTTTCGATCGGCCGTTTCAGGTGGGCGACTGGATCAAAGTCGGCGGTTCGGAAGGTACTGTCGAGGAGATCGGCTTTCGTTCGACCCGTATTCGCACTTTCTATAATTCCGTGATTTCGATTCCCAACTCCGAAGTCGCCAACGAGCAGATCGATAATATGGGCGTGCGTCAATTTCGTCGGGCGGTCGCCAATCTGGGCGTGACCTACGATACCCCGCCGGACGTGCTCGAAGCTTTCATGGAAGGCATTAAAAATATCATCAAAGCCAATCCGGCGACCCGCAAAGACTATTTCCACGTCGTCTTTAAAGAATTCGGCGATTCGGCGCTGGTGATCATGGTGTACTTTTTCTTTAAGGTGCCGGACTGGAACAACGAGCTTGTCGAACGCCAGAACGTATATCTGGAGATTCTGCGTCTGGCCAAAGAGCTCAAAGTCGAATTCGCCTATCCCACGCAAACGCTGCACGTCGAAAGCTTTCCGGAAAAAGAACCGACCCGCGGTCCTTCGGATCTCTCCAACGATCAGGCGTCCGGCGTAGCGAAGGGCTTCGGGGCCGGCGGCGCGCACTCGCGTCCGGGCGGCTCGGGCCTGTTTATACCGCCGTTTAAAGAATAACGGCATCGCAGCCGGCGACGCGCATCCCGTATCCGGGTGGCGCGTCATTCTGTTAAAACTGCTACCGGCCGCTGAGTCGAATTCGGATTATGTCCTGCGGCGTTGGACCTCTTGCGGCGTCACACCCCGGGCGGGTATTATAATTACGTTGTGATGCCGGACGGCTTCCGCAATCTTTTAGTGGACGTGAACTGATCTTGCCCGCAGCCTGCTGTCGATACTGTATTATCACGGATTGATGCCGGTATCGTCTGTTTTTTCAGGCATTTTTGCCGTGCCGTCCTCGTCTAAAACGCCAGAGACGACCTAATTTAATGACAGCGGCCCTGCTGCTTCCAGCCGAAGAGCGCCGCACTCCATCTCGCCATGTTCTTTTCCCAGCTTTGTGTTTCTGTTTTTTCCCGTCGACTGTACGTGCTGTCGGCAGTCGGGGTCTTTTGCGGCTCAGTCTTCGTAGCGTGCATCCCCGCACTGCCGGGCAGTGACAGTTCGACCGGTACGGCGCTGGCACTGTTGACGGGCATGTCTTCCGAAGCCGGCAGTACGACCGACCCCACGGCCCCGACCACCACGCCGCCGCCCGCCAGTTGCGGCGCAAACTGCTTCTTTTCCGAAGAGGTGATCCTGCCCGCGAATCCGGGCGGCGGATCACAGAGCTTTTTGATTACGGGCGGCGCGGACGCCGGCAAATATTTGATCATGCACGCCAATCTGTCGACCAATACGACGCTCTACGATCCGGCGACGAATACAGCGATCGCGGGCGGGGCGCTGCCGCACGGGGTCCGGATTTCAGCCACGAATTTCGCGGTGACCGGCGGCGTAAACGACGGTCGCTTTATCATTACTTCAGGGGGCGGCGGACCCGGAACCAGTACCCTGGTCTTCGATCCGACGACCGGTATCGCAGTTGCCGGCCCGGCGATGACCGCCGCGACGGGCAACGGCTCTTCGAATTTTACCATTGCATCCGGCGCCCTGAGTGGGCAGACCCTCGTGTCTCGCGTAGGCACCGCCACGGATACAATGCTCTACGACCCGGCTGCGAATATGTTTGCGGCGGGACCGGTTACCGGCGCGGCCATCAACGGCGGCTCTTATAATTTTGCGGTCAGCACCGGTCCGCGTGCGGGGCAGACGATCATGATTCAGGGCGGCGGCGTTTCCGGGTCCGTCGCTTTCAATCCGGGGACGGGCGGCTTTGTTCCCGGGCCGAATCTGGCGCCCAATACGGTGACCGCGGGTTCGTTTGTGCGGCAACTTACTGCGGGACCTGCCAGCGGACAGTTCTTCCTGGCGGACGGCGGAACTACCGGGACCGTCATCTACAATCCGGTCGCCGACGCGCTGGCCCCGTCGCCCGCGCTGACCGTCGTCCCCGGAGACGGGGCGCATACGATTCCGATCCTGTCGGGATCCCAGGCGGGCAATTTTTTAATCATACACGGCGGAAGCACGACCTCCACCGATCTGCTGACTCAGGCCGGACCGAATATCGCCGCGGGACCGGTGCAACCCAATCCGCCGGCCGTGGGCGCGCATTCGATCAGCATTACCAGCGGCACGCACGCGGGTCGCACTCTGATTATTTGCGGCGGCCTGACTCCGCTCACGAATATCTACGACCCCGGCACGCATAGTTTTATCACCGGCATTTCACTGCCGGGCGGCGTGACTGCTGGATCGTTTGCTCAGCGTATTGGCGTCGGGGCGCGGGCGGGGCAGGTGTTGCTGGGTGGCGGCGTCGGCACCAGAGCCTTCTTTTATAATCCAGGCACGAATCGCATTGCGACCAGTCCGGCGCTGCCAACCGCCGGCGGCGCCGGACAGAACGCCTTTCGTATTACCGCCGGTCCGCAGGCGAACCATATCCTGATTGTGGCCGCGGCGACCGGTACGAATAGCACGCTCTACGACGAAGCGAATGATATGTACATCGCGGGGCCGGCACTGACCAACCCTGCCGGCATCGGGAGTCTGAATTTCGCGATCAGCTCCGGTCCGCTCGCCGGCCGGCAGATGGTCTTGAGTGGAGTTACAACCGGCACGACCACCGATGTGTACGATCCGACCACGAATACCTTCGCGAACGGGCCAGCCCTGGTGAACAATGTCGGTCCTGGTTCGGTGACCCTGCCGATCACCGCCGGAATCAATGCCGGCCGCCAGTTGGTGATTCATGGAGTTGGCAGCATCAACACCTCGATATTCGACCCGGCCGGTCCGGGTTTCGCCGTTGGCATGAACCTGCCCGCTGCTGCTGCCGCCGGCGCCCAGGCCTTCGCAATCTCTTCCGGCCCTCAGGCGGGCAACATTATGGTGCTTTTGGGTGGATTGACGACGGGTACGGCCATCTACGATCGTCTGACCGGCAATTGGGCCGCCGGTCCGGTGCTGCCGGCCGCGGCCGGTCCGGGTGGCCAGAACCAGCAGATGCCGGACGGTCGCCAGTTGGTTGTCCTGGCCGGCACAAGCACCGCTACCGCAATCTACGACCCGGCCACGAATACCTTCGCCGCCGGCCCGGTTACCGGCGGGCACGGCGCCTGGGACGTCGGCCCCGGGGGGCGTTTGTATCAAAACGACGCGGGGGCGCTCTACCCCAACAGCATCTTACTCCTGCACGGAGGCAACGGAGACCGTTTCAGTGTATATATCCCCTGAGTTTTGGCGGTCCGGGGACCGATACTGATAAAGAAGCTCTATGATTAAACGCATTCGAAAGAGAGTGGTCGGCATTTCCCGGGGTCCGACCCGTGATTCCGGCGATGCCGAACCGGCGTCGCGCCAGCCGCTTGCCGCGGACCAAACCGGCGGGGCGGAATCGCGCCGTCCCGCGCCAGAATCCGAAGCGAAGCGGAAAAGCAAAGCCGTCGGGCCTGCCGCGAACTCCGGGACCGAATCGGCTCCGGAGCGTTCCGGCGAGCTTGAGTTTCGCCTTTCGAAATTCACCATCAAGGTCAAGCTGCTGACCATCATTTCCGCGATCATTATCGTTTCGATGTCGCTGATGATTCTGCTGGCCACCGGTTCTTTTTTGAGCGATAGCATTCTGCGGGTGCAGGAAAACAACCTGAACCTGGCGGAAGTGATCGGCCTGAAAGCCGAGGCGGATTTCCAGATCGCGGTAAGCAATTCGGAGCTCTTGATCGCTTCGAACGACGAAGAATTCACGCGCCAGTTCTTCGAGAAGAATCCGGGTATCTTCTTCGTCGGCCTGGCCACACAGCGCGGCACCGCCCTCGATTTCGATCGCGTGTATTACAATCGCGCCTTTCTGGACCGCAACAGTCTGACGCCGACTGAAGTGGATGAATTGCATCTTCTGCACGGCGCTTCGTTCGCCGGGGTGTTCTCCGGCGCGACCATCGTCGAAAATATTTCGCCAGGCTTCGCCGTTCCGGCCCTGGCCGCCGGTCGTCCGCTGGAGCCCGCCGTCGTCGAAGGCCTGGAAGGCGAAGAAGAAGCGGCCGGTGTAAGCGCCGGAGCGCTCGTCATCTATCTGGATGCGGAGGCGTTTTTGCGGGCCTTCGCCGGCAGCGATAAGAGCCTGACAAAAACCTTCATGGTGAACGCCGCGGGCGATGTCATCGCGCATCCCGACGGGGATCTAATGCTTTCGCGCGCGAATCTCGGCGAAAGCAGAATCGTAAATACTCTGCTCGAAAGCAAGGTGCCGCTCGGTCAGGTCGAGTATGACGAAGACGGCATCGATTATCTGGGTACCTATCGTCGTCTGGATTTCGCCGGCCTGGGCGTGGTCTCGACGGTCGAGCGCGAAGCGGCGCTGGAAGCGGTTTACCAGATTTTGTATCAGAACCTGCTGTTGCTGGTTATATTCCTGACCGTCGCGGTGCTCGTTGTGTATTTTTACGCGCGCAGTATGAGTATTCCGATTGTCAGCCTGGCTTCCGCCACTCGACAGATTGAACACGGGCAGTACGACGTCGAGCTCAGCCCCCGGTCGCGCGACGAAGTCGGCCTGCTTACGGCTTCGTTCGTGAATATGGCGCGCGGTCTGGGCGAACGCGAACGCATGAAAGACGCCTTTGGCCGCTTCGTGAACAAAGAAATCGCGGAGCAGGCCATGCGCGGCGAGCTGAAGCTGGGCGGGGAACGAAAAGCCGGCGCTGTCTTTTTCTCGGATTTGCGCGGATTTACGGCACTTTCTGAGGGAATGGAACCTGAAGAAGTTGTTGTATATCTGAACCATTATTTTACGGCCATGGTCGATTGCGTGAACCGCACGGGCGGTACCGTGGATAAGTTTATCGGCGACGCGATCATGGCGCACTGGGGTACGCTGACGCCTGTAGACAGCCCGTCCGAGCAGGCGATCAACGCGGGGCTCTATATGCGACAGGCGCTGATTGAATTCAACGAAAAGGGATACGGGCCGGTCGCGAAGATGGGCTCCGGGATCAATACCGGTCCGGTCATCGCCGGCCAGATCGGATCGGAAGAGCGCCTGGAATTTACGGTGATCGGCGACGCTGTGAACCTGGCTTCGCGCATCGAAGCGCTCAATAAACCCTTTCGTACGGATCTATTGATTTCGCAGGATACCTACGACGATGTCAAAGACATCTTTCGCGTGGAGCACATGCCTGCTATTAAAGTCAAAGGCAAGACGGAACCGCAAACCGTATACGCGGTGCTCGGTCGTTTCGACGATCCCGACGCGCCGACGACCATCGGACAATTGCGCGAACTGCTGGGCATCCCCGACGATCCCGCCGGCGATGCGAATCAACCGGCGGTCGTTGAAGACGGCGGCGAAGTAAAATACGAGATCATGGACCAGCCAGGCAAGGGCGCGCCGAAAGCCGAGTCCGCGCCGACAATGAGCGCGGCATCCAGCGCGGGATCGCCGGCGAAATCTGGCGCAGGCGTTGCCGTCGCCCCGGCGGCAGCTCCCGGCGCGACCCCGACCCCGACCGCGCAGGCCGCAACGGAAACCGCACCGCGATCGGCGCTTGAGTCCGCAGCGGATCAGGCAGGCGGCGAAACGGCGCCGGCGCAGGTTGATAAGGAGTTTCTGGTCGTCGAAAACATCGACGCAGCGCCCGAAGCCGCTTCCGGGCTGGCCCCCGACCGGCAGGCCGACGAAGCCGCTCCGGTTGATAAACCTGGAACCGTGGATCGCGCGGGCAGCTTCGACGGCGGATCTCGCAACGGCTGGTAACAAATACCGTGAGTTCTCCCGCCTACAACGATCAGCAGTTACGGACCGGTATCACGCCGGCCGATATTGCATTCCCGGTGGTCGGTATTATCATCATCGCGATCTGCTCCTTTCTGCTGGCGCGCGAACTGCTCGGGGTGGGCGGCGAAGGCGAAACGGAAATCGTCGGCGAGATCTACTATAAAGACAAAGTCGCTGAACGCAAATTCGCGAAGCAGGCCCTCTGGAACGGACTCGAAAACGGAGCACCGGTCTATAACTACGATACGATTCGCACCGAAACCGCGGCTGAGGCCGTAATCGAACTCAAAGACGGCACCCGCATCGAAATGGATCAGAATACGATGATCGTTATCGTCGTAACCGAAGAAGCCGCGGAAATCGATTTCGCGCGCGGGGGCATTCGCACCGTGCGTGACGACGGCGGGGAAGGCGGGCTTTCGATCAAATCGGATCAGGGCATCGTCGATATGAGTTCGGGCGACGTGGCGTTAAGCAAGACCGAAGGCGAAGACCTGACCGTCACCCTGAAAAAAGGCGAAGCGAGCGTCAGCGCCGACGGGCAGACCGAAGCACTCGGCGAAAATCAGCAGGCGCAGGTCGGCGACGGACTGCAGAAGCAGAGTCTGATCAATCTGGTCGCGCCCGCTGCGAACGCCCGCGCATTCGTAAAAGGCGGCGGGGTCGCCTTTCGCTGGGGTGACGCGGGCGGTCCGGTTTTCTTTGAAATCGCCGCGGATCGCGGGTTCACGAAAGGCGTGCGTCGCAGCACAGTCGCCGGGAATCAGCTTCGGCTGACTCTGGCGGACGGCATCTATTACTGGCGCGTGCGCCAGTCCCAGGGCGCACGCAAAAGCGAAGCGCGCCGCCTGACGGTCGTGCAGGCGCGACCGCTGCGCCTCTTCGCGCCGGCGAATGGGGCGCAGCTGAACGTCGCCGCCGCCCCGGCTTCGGTGAATTTTTCCTGGGAAGAAGGGCGTTTCGCGAGCAGCTATCGTGTGCTGCTCGGCCGAAGCCGCGACCTGAGCGATGCGCGCGAAATCGGCACGCAGCAAAAACATCTGCGCCAGCGCCTGGAACCAGGCGAGTACTACTGGAAAGTCATAACGAGCAGCCTCGACCCTTCCGCGGTCACCGAAAGCCCCGTACAGCGTTTTACAGTCCGGGTCGCGGAAGCGCTGAAAGCGCCCCGCCCGGTTTCGCCGCGCAACGGCGAAGATTTGAACCGACTCGTCGCCGCTCAGAAGGGCGTCACCTTTAACTGGCTCGCGGCCGGGGGTCTCAAAGATTTCCAGGTGCAGGTCGCTCGCGACGCGCAGTTTCAGCAGGTGGTCTTCGATCAGAGCAGCCGCAGTAATTTTGTAAAATGGTCTGCAGGAGACAATGTGCAGGCCGGCGCTTACTACTGGCGGGTCAAAGCCGCCGGCACCGATTTTTCAGCGGTGCGCCGCTTCGCCGTCGGCGAATCGACGAAGATTCCGCTGACCGCGCCCGCCGCCGACGCGCTGGTCGATCTCGCCACCGCGACCCGGCCCGGCGTCAGCTTCGGCTGGCGCAAGACCGGTTTCGCGGGCACCTACCAGGTTACTGTGGCCCGGGATGCGCAGCTGCAGAACGGCGCACGCACGGTAACGTCCCGGCGTTTGAGCGCGCTGATGGCGGGACTCGGTCCGGGAAAATATTTCTGGAAAGTGGCTCTACTCGACGCTTCGAATAATCCGATTACCGACAGCGAAGTGCAGTCTTTCGTCATCGGCAGTCTGCTGGCCGATCCCCGGGCGGTCTTTCCGAAGCAGGGCAACCTGGTGGATATGGGCGATCGGGATTCACTCGATTTCGCCTGGCAGGCTTCGCGCGGCGCCCGGGCCTATCGCCTGGAGTTTGTGAGTCTAACCGGCGGCCAGTCCCGCATTCTGGCCACGGCTGATTTGCAGGGCACGCGCTACAGCTTCCGGGATCTGCCGAAACTGCGCGAAGGGCTGTACGAATGGCGGATCAGCGCGATCGGCGGAAGCGGTGAAAACGCCCGCCGGAGTCGGACGGTTACGACTCGCTTTCGGCTGCGTTTGCCCCGAATCAACAAACCGAAATTCGTGACCGGCCAGGAAGAGTTTTATTTACCGCTCCCTGATGCGGAGAGCGGCCGAGAGCAGCCGAACGGAGGACCGCAGTGAGCGATCGCCTTCGTACAATCATGCGCCCGCTTCGAGGGGGGCGGAGGGTAAGTCCGGCAGGGGCTTTGCCCGCGGCCCTCTTGATGAGCTGTGCTTTCGCGCTGCTGGTTTCGAGCGCGGTGGGACTGTCGGCCCAGGCTCCGGGCGTGGCCGACGCGCGAAACGAGGCCGAGCGTTCCGGCGCGACCATTCAGTGGACGGCGGTTCCGGGCGCGCGCGAATATCTATTCGAAGTGCGGGATGCGAAAAAAGCGGCGGTGCTGCGGCGCACCGTCAAACGCCCGCAGATCTTGTTGAAGCTGCCGGAGGGTACTTACGAGATGCGCAGTCGCGCGGTGGATCGCTTTCGTCGCCGGACTCCCTGGTCCGACTGGGCGCCTCTGCGAATTCGCTACGCTGTGCCGCCGAAAATTCTGAGCGTATCTCCGGATGAATTCACCGGGGAGAATCAGCCGGCCGCCGGGACTCAGCGCACGGTCGAATTGCGTGGCGAGAATTTCGTGCAGCAAACGCGGGTTCAGGTGTTCCTGGGCTCGACAGCGGTTCCCGTGGACGCCCTGAATTTTGTCGGGCCGAATCGGATGCGTTTCGCTCTGCCTGACGACGCGCCGGTTGGAGAGTACGATTTGCTGGTCGTGAATCCGGGCGACGTGCGCGCCCGCATGGCGGCGGCCTTTCGTATAAAGTCGACAGGCGGTCGCGAACGTCCGCCGCCGCGTCGCGCGGAACCAGGTCCCAACACGGAAGCGGGACGCGAAGCGCTGCCGCCCGAGATCACCCAACCCGGTTTCTCGGTCGCCTCGCTCATCCCGGGATTGCCGGACTTCGCCGGCGGCAGATATGTTCGCGGCAGTTTGTGGATGGGCGCCTTTCTGGGAGCGAGCGTCGCGGCCTTTAACGGCTTTCAGACTGCAGCATCGGCTTCCTCAGGGGCTCTGAGCAATCCGCTGTATCCCTCGTTTTCGAATCCTCTGTATTTGTTCGGACTGATCAATTTTGGTACTGGTTCGAACGCGGGAGTATACGCCTTAAATACGACGACGGTATTTAACAATGTACAGAGTCAATACAACGCGGGTCGGACGCAGTATACGACCTTCGGCGGCGCGGCGTTGCTGGTTTATATCACTCACATCGCCTTCCACGCCTTTGCCGGTCCCGATCTACCGGAGTACGAAGCGGCCGCGGGCGGAAGCGCTCCTGGCGTTTCGGTCTGGGTGGAACCCGCACCGTCGATGCGTTTCGCTTCTGATCGCAATCTGGGCGTGCGTCCACAGGCGGAGCCGGATATTCGTTTCGCCTGGTCGCTTTCTTTTTAATCCATTCGGATTATGCTTGTCCCGGCTCCGGCCCGGTATTTTCTTGCATCTCTATGGTCGAAGTGCAAGAATCCGAGTTGCATAAAGCCCGGACTATTATCCGTAAATTCTTCGCCGGAACCTCGTTTCTGGTATCTCAGGCCCTCGAAGCCGGAATAAAAGAAGATGCTCTGGAAGCGTTGATCCAGGGCGGCGAAGTGTACCGGGGCGCCAGCAATTGGTGCGAAGTTCGCGGCTTAAAGCCGCCCCCGCGCTAATCGCGGAGCTTGCTTTCAGGTCGTATCCACCGTGGAAAGCGAACGCAAAGATTTTGATAATCACACCGTGCTCGAACTCAAAGACACGGTGCTCAAGATGTCGATGACCGTCGACCTGCGCTTCAAGCTCACCGGCATCATTAAAAACCACAGTCCGAACCTGGTGCTTGATTGCACCGCAGCCCGCGCCATGGACTCTTCGTTCTTCGCCGCCGTGTTCGCTGCGGGCAATGAATGCGAGCGGGAAGGCGGGCGCCTGGTCGTCGTGACCGAAAACCCTCAAATTCGAAAACTGCTGCTCGTGGGCGGCGCGAATCAGCCGGTCGGTCTGGCGGAGTCACTGGAAGAAGCCGCCGGAATGTTTGTTTAGAATCGCAGCGGATAATTTATTTCGCTTCATCTCGACATTGTCTCGATTCGTCTGATTGTCGCAGCTTCCGTTTCATGCGGTGAGCTTGCCGCCGGCCCCGCGCCCGGCTATTCTGAAGTTATATGTTTCAGAATAGCCCCTCCCGAAAAAGAATCGAGCCCGGTCCAGGCCAGGAGTCTGTATGGGACTATCCGCGTCCACCGCGACTGGAAGCGACCGCCAGGCGGCTGCAGGTCTATTTTGCGGGCGAACAGATCGCCGATACGAATCGGGGCTATCGCGTGCTCGAAACGAGTCACCCGCCGACCTATTATCTCCCGCGTGCCGACGTTCGAATGGAGCGGCTGAAGTCGGTGCAGGGCTCTTCATTTTGCGAGTGGAAAGGCGCCGCCGCCTATTTCGATTTGCAGAGTGCGGACGGGTCTGAGGTCGCGGCCCGGTCGGTGTGGACCTATGCGAATCCCTCGGCCGCGTTCGTTCCCATTAAAGACTATCTGTGTTTTTACGCGCATCTCATGGATCGCTGTCTGGTCGACGGCGAAGAGGTGCAGGCTCAAAAAGGCGGCTTTTACGGCGGCTGGGTTACGAAGGATATCGTGGGCCCATTTAAAGGCGAAGCCGGCACCGCCGGCTGGTGAGCGCGAGCGACCCGGGTATCGTAAACTGTCGCGATGGGCCAGGCGAGCGCGGATTTCATAGCAACCTGGCCGTGAACTTCGATACTAAGGAGAACGCAGCAATACCCGGTCCGCGAGCACACGATGTGCGAGCCGTCGCAGCGCTCTGCACAGGATGTGCAGCGCGCGCGACCCGGATGTCGCTCCGCGACTTAATTCGCGCCTGCGGCCTACCTAATTCGCGCCTGCGGCGCTCAGGTATCGGGCTGCTTCCTGGAATTCGGGCAGCAGGGGACGCGTGCGATCCTTAAAGAAGCCGTAGTTGTTCACCCACTCCGCCCGGAGTCTGGCGCCGGGTTTTCGGCGCCGCTGATGAACCGACACCAGATAGCGGCAAAATCGCAGATGGCGCAGGCAGAATAAAGTCCCCGAGCTCAGCTCTCCGCCCAGAAAATCCCCCGCATAGATATAAAAATCGGGTTCGCTGACCGCGACCGGTTCCGCGGTATCCGCCGTGGCGGGTAGCAGCCGGTATTTCCAGAAGAGTGCGCCGCGTCCGGAGAAGCGGCCGTCGCGAAATTCGCCTACGTAAAAGGATTCGAAGTTCTGATCGAGTTCGACGCCGGGTCCGTTGCGGCAGTCGTTCTGAATGCAGATGCTGGCGGCCCCCGCACGTTTGTGCCAGACCCGATCGCTTTCGCTGCGCCACGACGATTCGAAGCGTTCGCCGTTTGGAAACTCGACCCAGCCGGGCCCGTCTGTCAGGCTGTATCCGCTCCAGGTGCCGCCCGCGCGAAAACCGTTTTCGAAACTGAGCGTCCCGGCTCCCGCGGGCCAGCCGTCTTTAATTTCGCCTTCGAAAACTCTGGTGATTCCGAGACTGGAATTCCGGCGCGATTCCTGCAGCCTGGCGTTCGCTTCGTTTAAGAATCCCGCGCGATACATTAGCCCATCAATCGGACCACAGGAATCGCACGGCCACCGACTCGCGCAAGCGCCGGCGGTGAATAAGCTGAGCGCGCCGAGCAATGCGGCGCATGTTATCGATGAGCGCACGCGAAATTACCGCCCGCCGCGCGGCCTGGGTCAAGTGTTTTGATCTGCAGGCGGGTTACGCATTGCGTGCTGAATATTCATAATGTTCATTTATGGAATTCGAAAAAGGCTTGTGCGAATTTTGAAAGGCCGTTCGGTCAGAGTATGCTCCGGAGAATAGCGCTGTCGGGCGCGTTGGTGATCGCCTGGCTGTGTTCCGGCTCCTGTCGGAGTTTGGATCGTACGCATCCCGAAAGCGCGATGCTTGTGGTGGAGTTGAGCTTTGTCGGCGATCTGCCGGTAAGCTCTTCGGTGTTTTCGTCGTTCGATCGATCGGGCGTGCCGGAGGGCGAATTGTATATCATGCGCGTTCCCGCGGGACAATCGCGGCCGATCGCCGCGACCCATTCGACAGGGAATCTCTTTTTGTTTTCGAATATTGCGCCTGGCCGTTACCGGCTGTTCGAGATGGTGATTCCGGATTCGGGGCCGTACGTGCCGGACGAATTCGGACGGATGCGCGCTTTGAACTCGACCATTGTCGTCTGGCGCGATGCGTCGGCGGAGCTGAGCGTGACCGAAGCGCTTGCGGGAGTGGCCGGTTATATGGGCTCCTATACAATTCAGGTGCGCAGTCGCAATGTTTCGGCGGTGCAGGGGACGCGCGACGCCGCCGATGAGGAACGCGTGCTGCGCGAAATTCTCGAGCACTGGGACGGGGAATGGCCGCGGCAGGTTCGTCTGCAAATGGCGGAATCGTATTAGCGGCCCGGGCGCTCTGCGTCTGCGCCAATCATGGAAGTTGAAAATCGATATGAATTTGCATAACTCTACAATGACATCCGGCCTGCGAAGTCGCGGCGCGACCCTGTGCTTTGCGCTGTCTCTGGCCCTGGCCCTTCCGGCGTGCAAAGGCCTGGATCGTAAATCCGAGAACAGTTCGCTGCTGATCGTAAAAGCTCAGATCGAATTGCGTAAGAAAATCGAGTACATCAGAAAGCGGCCGGCTTTCGAATTTCTAAATATCGTTTCTTCGCCCTTCGATCAAAATGAGCCGATCCCGCAGAGCCATCGGAAATCGATGTACTATGTCTTCGCCGATGTTCCGGCCGGAACCTACACTGTTTCGAGCGGGTACTTTCGCCTGGTCAAATACGATCCAAACGGGCCCACGACCGCTCAGGTTATGCTCAAGGACCGGACCGGCATCTCGCTGCACAGGGAGTCGCCCTTTGATTTCCTCTCGCCGAAATTCGAGTTGGGAGTATCGGTGCCCTGGAAGGACGAAGTCGCACAGGCCGCAACGACGGATGCCCACGTCGGCGGGGTCCACTATATGGGCGACTACCGAATCGTATTGCATTTCGCCGGCCGGGCTTCGACCTATCCGGCGAAAACGGAAGTGACCGGCGAAAAAACTGAAACCGGCGAACGACTGGCGTTGGAGTTTCTATTGCGCGAGTGGCCTGGAAGTCCCTGGGAAGACTCGATTCGCGCGAAACTTGCGGCGGCTTCGGACGAAGGCCGCTGATCAGGTCGGGAGCGCCGCGGATTTTCCGAGCGCCTGTTCGATCGTCGCCAGCAGCTCTGCGGTCTGGAAGGGTTTGGTGAGCCAGGCGCTCGCTCCGGCGGCGATCGCCTGGTCCATTAGATCCCGCCGTGTTTCGGATGAGAGAATCACTACCGGCGTGTTGGCGGTCGCGGGTTCGTTCCGGGCCGCCTCAAGTAGCTCCTGGCCGTTCAGATTCGGCATATTAAAATCGCTGAGAATCAGATCCGCGTTCGCGGTCGCGAGCAGTTTGCGCGCTTCCGAACCGTCGCGGGCTTCGATCGTCAGATAACCCGATTTCTTCAGCGTAGAACAAATGACCCGGCGAATGAAATCGCTGTCTTCGGAAACCAGTACGGTGTACTGCTCGGAAGATTTTGTTAAATTATCCATAATATCGCCTGCCTCTTCGATGGTTGCACCTTAATAGACGACGATTGCTCGCGGCCATCGATGAGGATTCCGTCAGTTTGTGCCGATCAGGCTATGATTTAAACCCATGCGAGAGCTTGTGGAAACTACTGAACTATGTCGTATAAATCGTACCGGTACCCGGATCGTTCAAATCCCGGATTCAATTCCTGTCGGATTCGTAACAATTTTTAGGTTTTGACTTGACTTCTGGTGCGCTGCACAAAACATGGCGCAACGCACAAGGGTGATCGGCCTGATTCAGGTCGGGCCATATTGCGAACCAGAAACCAAGGGGAATTCAAATGTCAAATCTCGAAACCGGCGCTCACGACGCACTCAACGCAGGACTCGGTCTCTATAAAGAAATCGAAACCCAGATTCTGAATCTGAAAGGTCAGATCGAAACCGTAGTTGCTGATCTGCAGGAAAACGGACCGCAAGGCCTGATCAAAGGCGCGGAAGAGCAGTTCACCAGCCTGCGCGCGCAGCTGGAAAAAGGTTACGAAGAACTGGTAGCGAAAGGCGCCGCCGACCAGAGCGAACAAGTCGTTCAACTGCGCGGCCTGATCGATCAGGGCATCGCGTCTGTAAAAGATCTGCAGGGCAAAGTAGAGTCCGCGATCGGCCAAAAAGCCTGATTTACAGGTAGCTTTCAGCATTCGATTTTGATCGAGTGCGATGAAATAAGCCGGGGCGCACGCCCCGGTTTTTTCGTGTTCGCCTGCGTGCCGATTAAACAGTAGACACCCTGAATCCAGGCGTGCCTCTGGGGTCGTGCCTGCATCGCCGCCCCACAGGCAGGCGATCCCGGAATTGCCCCGCATCAGTTTCCGGATCGTTCGCAACTATTACCTCTACGCTCACGAAATCGTGGCGCGCCGGTGGCGACGGGCCCTGGGCGCGACGGCGCTCTTTGGTCTGATCATGACCGGCGTACACCTGGCGGCGATACAACTGGTGCTCGCCGTCGTACATATGCGCGATCAGCAGAACGTTCTCTTGAGCGTGTTGACGCTGCCCTTCACGGCGTATTTCCTGGGCGGCCTGATTCAGTTTATGAACCGGCTGGTGCGAGACGCCGATGGGCCCCTGCAGAGTCCCGCCTGGCGGCTGCTGTTTTTGACCGATCTGCGCCGGTACTGGCACATGCTGCTATTCCTGGTGTACTATTATTTTCTGTACGTGCTGCTGGTAAAAGTCGTCGTCGATATCAATGAACATCAGGGCCTGATTCAAATTCGCCTCGTCGCGGGATTGTGTTTATTTTTGTGGTTAATGGCGCGTCTGATCTTTGCGCCGCTCTTCGTGATCGACGGCGGGCTGGGCGTGCGCGCCGCATTAAAAAGCTCTTATCTACTGACCACCGGCCGCACGCGCCGCACCTTGCTTTTGAGTCTGTCCTTCCTGGCGACATTATGGCTGGGCGTGCTCGCCGCCGGTGTGGGAGCGGTATATACTCTCGCGCTTGTGTTGACGGGCATAATCCTGGTATTCGACAACTATCGCAATGATCCGGCCGCCGCCGAACGTTTGCGGCTCATCGAATTCGAGAACCGGCGTAAATCGGGAGCGGTCGGCAAGAAGGCCGCGAAGCGCAGACCTTCGCCGGGCGATAAGCGCACCGTGAAAAAAAAGAGCGCCGCGCGTTCGTCTCGCAAAAAGCCGCCGACCGCAACTTAGCGATCTGTGTCGTCGCATCGTCCGCGCTTAGCCGCCGGATATGGCTTTTTCTTCGGCGGCTTCAGTCTCGGCTTCGTTTTCGGTCTCGGGGGGTTGGTCGGGTTCTATGAAACGCTGGTACTGTTCGAAGCGGGAAAGGATCTCTTTGACGTACAAAAAGGGTTCTTCGCCGCGACAATAGCCATGCTGGACTTCCGGCAAATTATAATATTCCGGATCCGCCAGCTTTAAGAGAAACGGCGCCGTTTCCTCCCAGACGTCGGCGTTGCGTTTGTTCAATCGGGCCAGAATGCGCGCGTCTTCGACGTGGCCGGAGCCGGCGTTGTACGAAGCGAGAATGAATTTCAGGCGCTCCTCGGGCTCGGCGATTTCGTCTTTCCAGCGCGTGCCGAGCCATTTGAGATGCGCGGCGCCGGCTTTTATATTCTGATTCGGATCGTAGAAATTACGCAGATTGTACTGCCGGCCGGTCTCCGGCATCAGCTGCATTAGCCCCGCCGCTCCCGCCCAGGAGCGGGCGCGCGGATTAAAGCGACTCTCCTGATAGATCAGGGACGCCAGCAGGCGCCAGTCCCAGTCGATGGTACGCGCGGCTTCGCGAATGCGATCGTCGAAGACCGAGATTTTATTCTGCGGGTCGTCTCCCTGGTCGGATTGCGCGTCGCTTCCGCCGGTCGCGTCGGCCCCCGCGTCCGCGTCCGTCGTATCCGCCGCCAGATAGAATTCGCTGTCGACTCGTTCGCGAAAGGCCCGGTCGTTGCGATAGTACTTATTGTACAGCGTGGTCAGGTCGCCGTTATTCTGGACGCGCAGAATCCAGGCGTTGATCGCTTCACGCAATTGCGGCGATTGGCCGCGCACGACCCAGGCGATGCGCTGCGGAAAGCTGACCGAGGTTTCTACATCGAGTCCCGCGTAATAGCCCCGGTTGATCAGCGCGGTCGGTTCGTCCGCCACGGTATAGTCGATTTCGCCCGCGTGCACCCGCCGGATCAGCTCTTCGGTCGTGACGTTGCCCGGTACCGTTTCGATTTTTATATCGCCGCCGATTTCGTCTTCGAGATTGCGCAGTCGTTCGTAAAAAGCCGAGCCGCCCCGTACGTGCACGGTCTTGCCGATGAGATCGATCGGGTCGCGGATGACGGGGGTCGGGACGGTTGCTCCCGTTGTTTGCCCGGCCGGCTGTTCGGGGCCGGTTTCGTCGGGCTCCGTGGTCGATTTGCCGACGTCGCCGTCTCCCGTAGCCGCGCTCTGGTCGGCCGGCGGGGTGCTCGCGGTCTGCTCCGGCGAATCGGCCTCGGCCGGTTTGGGACGATGCCACGGTCGGCGCTGGACCAGCACCTGGCGCGTGGTCATGAGATGTTCGGTGAAGGTGACTTCTTTGGCGCGCCGGCGGGTTACCACCAGATTGCTTGCGACCAGATCGCCCAGCCCGCTGTTGAGCATATAGACGATATTGTCCATATCCCGGGTGACCACGATTTCCAGCTCGACCCCCAGGTCGTCCGCCAGGCGCTCGAGCAGCTCGTACTCGTAGCCCATGGGCTGCCCACGATAAATAAAATAGCTGTTGGCGCCGTAAGATGTGATCACCTTGAGTTTGCCGCGGTCCCGGATGTCGTCGATGTCAATGGCCGTAATCGCCTCGTAAACGGCGATGCACCGGGGCAGTCCCGCGACGGCCAGGCAGAGCAGCAGCGCCAGCGAAAGGAAGGGCCGCGCCGCAAATCCGGGCCTGCGCTGCGCGGCGGCCGTCCTCTGTGGCCGGGCCCGCCGGATTCGGGCCCCGGGCCGGCCGGCTGCCGCCGGGCGTACCTTGCGATCGAAAGCGGTGGCGCGGGGTGAGCGACGATGCGGCGACATGTCCGGGAGTCTGGAAAATCCCGCCGGCGGGTCAAGCGCTTCCCCGGAATTCGGCGAATTATGGTTGTCAATGTTCGAAGCGGATATTCAATAATACGTAGTATTCATGAGCACCCCGCAGCAACCGGAAAACCCCCAGGCCGAGATTCGGCGGCTCCAGCAGATCATTGACGCCTACGAGAAGCTGACGCTGTACAGCCGGGACGAGCTGCTCGAAGCTGACCGCACGATCCAGGCGCACGAGCGGGTTCAGCACCTCAGTCGCGAAGAAATCTATCAGCTCCACCAGACCATCGATCAGCTGAAGGCGGCCGAGGCGACGCTCTCGGATCGGATCAAGCAGGCCCTGGCGGAGGATTCCGGCAACGAGCAGCTTGTCCTGGAAGAGCTGGAGGAGCTGCGCAAAAACTCCGGCGAGAATTTTTATACGGATCTTTTCCGGGTGCTCGTGCACTATGATTTTTCGAGCGAAGAAGCCCAGGAGCACTGGCAGCGCATTCTCGGGCACTGCGAACAGCTCGGCCAAAAATTGGGCCGGCCTGTTAGTTTTCGAGTGGCGATGCTCGACTATTTCGTCGGCCTGAATCGGATCTTGAAAAGCCCAAAGATGATCGAGATCTCGCTTTTCGACGAGGTGGTGCGCAGCTCGCTCCAGGACGAATTGACCGGGCTCTTTAACCGGCGCTATTTTGATCGATCGCTGGCCCGCGAAATCAATCGCGCTCGCCGACACGACGCCTGCGTGGCGCTGCTCGTCTTCGACATCGACGATTTCAAGCAATACAACGATCGCTTCGGCCACGCCGCCGGCGACGAGGTTCTGCGTCAGGTCGGTCTTTTGTTGCGCGAAACTCTGCGCAGCGAAGACATCCCGTGCCGTTTTGGCGGCGAAGAATTCGTGGCGATCCTGCCGGAGACGACCGCCGGTCAGGCCCGGCCGTTGATCGAACGCGTCATTCGACGGGTGGCGGAAGCCCGACTGCAGCACGGCAGCATCACCATCAGCGGCGGAGTCGCGCATTTCCCCGAGCACGGCAAAGAGCCCGGCGAAGTCTTTTTGCAGGCGGATCGCGCGCTGTACGCCGCCAAGGCCCACGGCAAGAATCGCATTTGCCTGGCCGGCGAACAGCCGGCCTGATCTGCAAGCCGGATCCTGATCGAAGGTCGCCGCCGGCTTTTCGGAAATCCCGCTCTCCTGGATTATGTCTCATTAGGAAATCCCGGATGAAGGACCGAGTTTCCGCCCCTGACGCGGGCCCGCCCGCTAATGCTTGCAGCCTGGCTTTATGGCGAGAGAGCGCGAGGGCGCAGGCAGGACAGGTAGCGAAGGGTCGCCGCGCTTTGGGGACTTCGAATCGTCGCGAATCGCAGTGCATGGATAAGAGCTTTCGCCTCGTATTCGCTTTCGCGTGTCGCCGACTAAATTAACAGGTTAATATCGTTATGTAATACTACCTAAGCGAAAAGACGTGGATGGCGCCGCGAAATATTGATTTCGGGCTTGACCGCGCATATGGCGGTCGGCTCATTGATGGTATGGATTTGGGCGTATTTTATTTTGTCTTTCTCATGGTCTGCACCATCGGATTTGCCGGCGTGGTGGCTTATCTGGCTATCGTTTCAGCCGAAGACAAATAGATCCGGGCCGCATCGTCCGGCGGGAGTAGCACGAATATGAAAGGTCGCATCGAAATCAACGGCGCCGTGCATACGGCTGTTCATATCGCCTGTGATGCGGACCTGATTACCATCTATCGCACGAAGCCGGACGGCCTGGAAATGCTGCTGACCCTGATCCGGGCGCGGCTTTTGCCGACGGACAGCAATACGCTGACAGTCGAAGGTTTCGCCCGCAAAGCCGGAACCGGCGATCCCGAGCAGAGCGAGCCGCGGCAGGGCGATGAATATATTTTTCAGAGCCTGGTTTTTACTCCAGAGCCAATGGCCAGCTACTCGGTGAGCGGCTCTGTCGGCGAAGATGTTTCTATCTGGCGCCAGAGCCTGAACTGAGTCGCATTTCCCCCGGCTACCCCTTCGCGCGCACTCTCCCAATCGTCTCTAACTGCGGTTGACATCCGCCCGAATCGTCGCGATTCTGTAACGGGCTGTATGTTGAAACCCCGAGTACACGAATCCGGTCGCAGAATCCGCAACAGTCTCAGTCGCGGCGAAATCATCGCCGGGGCGCTGGAAGTCGTGCGCGAACAGGGAGTCGACGATTTGACGGTCCGCCAGGTGGCCCGCCGCCTGCGCTGCAGCGTTTCGGCGCTCTATTCGCATTTTAAAAATTTCGACGAAATCTATAACGCCATGATCGGCGAAACCGAGCGCGAGCTGGGGCGCGAATTGCGCAAGGCCCGGCTGGGATTCGTGAATACCATCGACCAGTTGCTGGCGGTCGCCCGTACCTACTGGCGTTTCGCTCTCGAGCACAAAGATATGCATCGCCTGATGTATCGCCAGCAGCGCTATCTGCGGATTCCGCCCGCCTATCGGGTCTATCTGGACACTTTTCGTCGCGGCTACCGAACCGGCGATTTACAGTATTCCCGCAAAGAGGCCCAGGCGCTCGCGCGGACCATGTTCGCCTGGCTCTACGGCCTCATCGCGATGGAGCTCCTGGGCGTTTCCCGGATTTCGGAGCACGGCGCCCGCCAGCTGGAAGACGGGCTGCGCCATTTTCACCACCTGCTGGCCTCCGGCGGGCGCTTCGAATCCACCACCGGCCATTGATCGGCGCCTTTCCCGCCGATATCGGCCGGTATTCGCCGATTCTGTGACAATTTCATCTTTTTCATCCCCGCCGCCCCATTCGGGTTGACATAGCGAACGAGTTTCGTTTTGGTGTTCCATAAAGTTTCTCGTTCGTTATGGAGGTGCCGAAAGCGGCGCTTTTTTCGTGTCTGGATTTATAACGAACGAAAATCTTTATGGGCGTCGCCGGGCGGTCCCGGGGCGTCTTTTGTAGGAGTTCCTACACAAGTGACCGTACAGGAACAGTTATGAAGAAGACAGCGATACTCTTTCCGGGCCAGGGGGCCCAGCGTGAAGGCATGGGGCGGGATTTTTACGAGCAGTTCCCCATCGCCCGGACGACCTACGAGGCCGCCTCGGACGCAATCAGCGTGGATCTGAAGGCGATCAGCTTCGCGGAGGACGATGCGCGCCTGCATCTCACGGAATTCACCCAGCCGGCCATTCTGGCGAATGAAATCGCCATCTATCGCGTCGCCTGCCTGGAGCTGGGGCTGAACGCGGATTATTTCGCGGGGCATAGCCTGGGCGAATACGCGGCGCTGGTGGCCGCGGGCGTTCTGAATTTCTCGGACGCGGTGCGCATTGTGCACAAACGCGGCGAGCTCATGCAGGCGGCCGTTCCGCCGGGGCGGGGCGCGATGGCCGCCCTCAAGCTGGACGGCCTGCTGAAATACGAGCCGGTGCGCGACGCGATCGTTGCAGGCGACGTTGAGGTCGCGAACTACAACTCGAATTCGCAGGTGGTGATCAGCGGCGAGGCGGCCGGCGTCGCCATCGTTCGCGAGCGACTGGCTGCGGACATGCCGCAACTCGAATTCGTGGATCTGCCCGTGAGCGCGCCCTTTCACTGCGGTTTGATGCGTGGTATCGAAACGCCCTTTCGAGCCTGGCTGGATCAATATGATTGTAATCCGGAGGCGGCGACGCGGGTCCTTTCGAATTTCACCGGGCGTCCGCATCCCGGCGCGCGTGAAGCTCTATTCGACAATCTGACCCGCCAGATCAGCGGCGCGGTGCGCTGGACGGAGAACATGCAGTGGCTGTACGAACGCTGCGAAGACCGAATCTTAGAACTCGGTCCTGGCCGTCCGCTGGGCGGATTCTTTTTACGGCAGGGCTACGCGCCGCCGCAATCGATTGTGACCGTGCGCTGTTTGCGCAAAGCGGCGAAGGCCCGCACGCAGGCGGTCGCATGAGCGCCGAGTTTCGCGATCGCAATTACTGGGCGCTGATTCTCGGCGGCTCGAGCGGTTTCGGCCTGGCGAGCGCCCATCGTCTCGCGGCGGCCGGAATGCATCTGTGCATCGTGCATCGGGATCGGCGCGGCAGCATGGCCGCCGTCGAGCGCGAATTTGAGGCTCTGCGGGAGCAGGATGTTTCCGTACTGACTTTGAATATCGATGGGTTGAGCGAAGAAGGTCGCGCGCGGGCGCTGGAAGAACTGACCATTCATATGTGGCAGCAACATCCTCAGGCTCGCCTGCGATTGCTTTTGCATTCGATTGCTTTTGGAAATCTGAAAACCCTGCGCCCGGCCGCCGGTTATTCGGAGATCTTGCTCGAAGACGAAGATATATCGCAAACGGTCTACGCGATGGGCACGAGTCTCGTCAGCTGGGTGCGTGATATTCATGATCGCGGTCTCTTCGCGGAGGATGCGCGGGTGATCGGCCTGACCAGCGAAGGCAACCGGGTCGCATGGCGGGGCTACGCGGCGGTCAGCGCGGCGAAGGCGGCCTTAGAAGCGGTTTCGCGCAGCATCGCTCTGGAATTCGCGCCGCAACTCAAATCGAATATTTTACAACCAGGCGTCACCGACACGCCGGCCCTGCGCCTGATTCCCGGCGGCGACCGCATGCTCGCGGCGAAGCGCGAAAGCAATCCCATGGGCCGCACGACCACGCCCGAGGACGTCGCAGGCGTCGTGGCCATGATGGCCAGCGACGACGCCGCCTGGATCAACGGCGCGGTGCTGCGAGTCGACGGCGGCGAGGGGATCGCGAGTTAAGATGAATACAATGGATATTAAGCAAGCCGGCGCGGGCGCCGCGACCGGGACTTCGGCTGCTGAGGGTGCCGCAACTCCGGATGCAATCGGTGCGAACGGCGAACGACCGGCGCGCAGCGGACTGGCGCTCGTGACCGGAGCGTCCGGCGGAATCGGCGCGGCGTGCTGTCGCGAGCTGGCGGCGGCCGGCTATACGGTCGTGGTACATTATAATCGCAATCGCGCGGCCGCCGAAGCGCTCGCCGCTGAATTGGAACGAATTCAGACCCGGGCGGCCGCCGCCAATTACGGGCAGGGGTCGGGGTCGCGCGCAACGATCGCGGTGGAGGCGCCGGTTTTAATCGGAGCGGACCTCTCAACCCGCGAAGGCTGCGAGCAAATCTACGAAACGATCAAGGCTCACACGTTGCCGCTGGCCGTGCTTGTAAATAACGCGGGCCTGGTGCGGGACAATCCGCTCTTTTCGGCCAGTCTCGATGAACTCGACGAAACTCTGCGGCTGAACGTGCACGGCACCTGGTATTTGAGCAAGCGTCTGGCGCGGCTGATGATTCGCGAAAAACGCGGGCGCATTATCAATATATCAAGCGTCGTCGGGAGCACCGGCAATCCGGCACAGTCGATCTACGGCATGACCAAAGCCGCCATCGACAATTTTACGAAGGTGGCGGCGCAGGAACTTGCGGGCTACGGTATTCTGGTGAACGGCGTGGCGCCCGGCTTCATCGACACGGAGATGACCCGCGAGCTTTCGGACGACGCGAAAGCGCAATTACTGGATCGCGTTCCTCTCGGTCGGATGGGCCGACCCGAAGAAGTCGCGGAGATCGTGGCCTTTCTGGCGAGTGCCGGGAGTTATATCACCGGCACGACGATTCATGCGAACGGAGGCCTGTATGCCGGCGCCTGAGATTATGCCGACTAAAGCCGATGCCGTCTCGGTGTCGCAGGGCGGTCCGGCGGCGGATGCGGCGACCCGCGCGCGCATACTGGAGCTGATTCCGCAGCAGGCCCCCTTTCGGTTCGTCGACACAATCGACGAACTCAGCCCGGAGCACGCGGCCGGATCCTATCGCTTTCGCCAGGACGAATTCTTTTACGCCGGCCATTTCCCCGGTCAGCCGATTACGCCCGGAGTGATCCTGGTCGAGTGCATGGCCCAGATCGCTCTGGTGCCGATGGCTTTGTATTTGAGCGAAGCGAAGGCTGCGGGTGTCGGTGAAAGCGAAGCGTCGGCTGGGCGTACATTGCCGCTCTTCGCGGAGGCGGATCAAATCGAATTCAGCGCGGCCGTGCGTCCCGGCGACCGGGTCATGGTGCGCGGCGAACGAATCTATTTTCGGCGTGGCAAGTTGAAGTGTCGCGTGGAGATGCGCGGCGAAAACGACGGGGCGACGATCGCAAGCGCGGTACTGGCCGGCGTGGCTGTCTCGTCCGAATCGGTCGGATAAAGCGAGCGAGCAGGCCGGCATACGAAAGGAGAAGCATGCAATGAGTCACGGAAGAAATCACGCAGATCAAGCCGGTTCTACGGCCGGCCGTCGCGTCGTCGTCACGGGCATGGGCGTCGTCGCACCCAATGCGCACGGACTGGCCGAGTACGAAGCGGCGTTGCGCGCCGGGCAGAGCGGCATTCGTTTTATCCCAAGGCTGGCCGATATGAATTTCGCCTGCCAGGTGGGCGGCGTTCCGCAGGGCGTCATCGAGAAGGCGCCGGAGTACTTTCGCGAAGACGAACTACTCTCGATGAACGAAAATATGATCTACGGCGGCATCGCCGCGGTCGACGCCTGGCGCGACGCGGGCCTGGTCGTTCCGGATCCGGCTGACGATCGCGTGCAGGCGGATACCGGCGCGATCGTCGGGCTGGGCATGAGCGGAATGGACGTGATCGCCGAGCGGGTCATACCGCTCATGGGGCAGGGTCGCGTGCGCCGCCTGGGAGGCACGGTCGTCGAACAGGTCATGGCCAGCAGCGTTTCGGCGAAGCTGGCCGGGACCTTTGCGCTCGGTAACGAAGTCACTACGAATTCGAGCGCCTGCAATACTGGAACCGAAGCGCTGGTGCTGGCGTACCAGCGCATTAAAGACGGCTACGCGGATCGCATGCTGGCCGGCAGCGTCGAGGGCTCCGATCCGCATCTATGGGGCGGCTTCGACAGCATGCGCGTGCTCTCGTCGGGTTTTAACGACGAGCCGGAGCGCGCTTCGCGGCCGATGAGCGCAAGCGCCGGCGGCTTCGTGCCCGGTTCCGGCGCGGGGATTCTGATTCTCGAAGATCTCGCCAGCGCGCTCGAACGCGGCGCTCCGCGAATCTACGGCGAAATCATCGGCGGGGCAATCAACAGCGGCGGCCATCGCCAGGGCGGCAGCATGACCGCTCCGAATTGCACGGCCGTCCAGGAGTGCATTCGCCTGGCCCTCGCGCGCGCGAATCTGAGCGGGCGCGGCATTGACGCGATTAACGGGCATTTGACCGGAACTTTCGCGGACCCCTTTGAAATCGAAAACTGGGCGCGCGGTCTGGGCGTTTCGCCGGAGGATCTGCCGCCGATCAACAGCACCAAGTCGCTGATCGGTCACGGTCTGGGCGCGGCCGGCAGTCAGGAGAGCATTGCGGCGTTGCTGCAGCTTTCGCGCGGTTTTTTGCACGCTTCGTTGAACTGCGAAGATTTGCACGAACGCATCGAAGATTACGCGGGCAGCATCGTGCGCGAAACGCGCGACCAGAGCCTGCGCACGATCGCGAAGGCGAGTTTCGGTTTCGGCGACGTGAACGGTTGCGTTCTTTTCCGCCGTTTCGATTTGGGCGAACAGAACTGATTAGAATTTTAACAATCAATCAAGCAAGCAAGCAAGTAGGTAGAACAATGGCAAATCAGGAAATTATGGAAAAAGTCGTGGGGATTCTGGGTCCGTACGCGAAAGACAAAGAAGCGCTGGCCGCGGCCGGAGCGGATACGAAGATCCTGACGGATTTAAAAGTCAACAGCTCGCGGCTGGTCGACGTGATTCTGGCTTTCGAAGACGAATTCGATATCGAAATCGGCGACGACGACGCGCGCGCCGTCGAAACCGTCGGCACCGCCGTGGATATGATCGCGGGTATGCTGACCAGCAAGGCCGGCTGATATGGCGCAGGCCGCTGCCGAAAGCCAGAGCCAGGTCGATCGCCCGAGGGCTGCAATCCGAGCAGCTCTGCGAATTCAGAAAATCCTGGGCCGCCTGATCTTCCCGGCGTTGTATACGGTGCTCGCGAGCGCGCTGCGCTTTCTCATGGGCTATCGCATCGACGCGGGCGATCTCAAGCGGGTGCGCGCGCTCTTTCGCGAGATGGGTCGCAGCGGATCCCCGGTGCTGGTTTGCGCGAATCACCTGACGATGATCGACTCGGTGATCATGCTCTGGGCCTTCGCCGGGCCGGCGCAGTACACGCTGCGCTTTTCGCGCCTGTGCTGGAACGTTCCGGCGGTCGAGAATTTCGCGCACAGCCTCTCGCAGCGCATCGTAACCTATCTGGCCAAATGTCTGCCCATCGACCGGCAGGGCGATAAGCAGCACATCGACGGCATCTTCGCGAAGCTGCGCTGGTTGCTGTCGCAGGGCGAATACGTAATGTTGTTCCCGGAAGGCGCGCGTTCTCGCACGGGTCGTTTCCAGGCGGACGAGATCACGTACGGCGCCGGACGTCTGGTGCAGGCCGTGCCCGAATGCGACGTGCTCTGCGTATATCTGCGCGGTGAAGGGCAGGCGACATACTCGAACTATCCGCAGAAGCGAGAGCGCTTTCGCATCGCCGCTCGTCGGCTTCCGGCGCGGGCCCTGCGTACGGATCTACCCGGATTGCGGGGCGCACGCGAAATCAGTCGGGCCATCGCCGCGGAAATCGCAGGGATGGAGACGGAGTACTTCGCCGGCCGGGACGACGTCGTCGGCCCCTCGCATTCGAAACGCCCGGGGGCGGGAGCCGCCGCCTGATGTCGGTCTCCGTTCATCCAGGCGGCGGTTTCGCGGAGCGCCGCGGGATTTCTGAAAGCGCGTCTGATATGAGAATCGGCAACGATCTCGTCGACCTGGTCGCCGCCGCGAATCCCTCCCGCGATTTCAGGCGGTACAGTGAGCGTATCTGCACGCAGCGAGAGCTTGCCTGGCTCGACAGCGCTTTCGCCGATCGGTCGCAATCGGCGCGCGTCCGGGCGGTCTGGTGCTTGTGGGCGGCGAAAGAGGCCGTGTTCAAGGCTGGCTATCCGCGCGGTGATCGGGAAACCGGAAACCGCGGCGCGTCGGCCGTCTTTTTCGTTCCCCGCAGCGTGGAGGTTCTACCGGATGCGCGCCTGCAGAGGGCCTCGGTGATGGCGGTAGACGATCGGGCCGCGGGACTGACTGTACGATTCGCGCACGCAGCGCGATCATTGCACGCACTCTGCTATTCGCGTCGGGCCATGCCGCCGCACTTCTGGTCGGCTTGCACTGCGCGAGTACTGGACGCGCGTGCTTCGTGCAATACAGATGCGGGCGGTGAGTCCGTCGCGGTTCGCGAGCTCGTCTTCGCGCGCCTGGAAGATCTATACGGCTTTAGTCGTGATCAAATGGCGATCAACGGCGGCCGGGCCAGCGGTCGTCCGCCCTGGCTGGAGCTGCGCCTGCGCGAAGACGCCGATCCCCTGCGCGTGCCGATCAGCCTCAGTCACGATGGCGAGCGGGTGGCCGCCGCGGTTCCGCGCATCCCACTCTTAAACTGAATACATCCTATGAATCCTATTGGTACTCAAGCAGGCGCGCCGACCGTCGCGACCCAGACCTCGCATGTCCCGCAGATACGTCAGATGGCCCGGGACGGGAAAGCCCGCTTTCTATTGCAATTCGGCGGGCAGGGAAACGCGTTCTTGCCCGAGCTGACGCGTCTGTACGCGGAATACGGGGCCGAATTCGCCCCCTTTTTCGAGATGTGTTTCGCCGTGGTCGCGGACGTGCAGGCCCGCGCCGACGTGCGCGCCGATCCGGGGCTCTATTTTCCGCACGGTTTTGCGCTGCGCGATTGGCTGCGTGACAAAGACGTGCCGCCCTCGGACGCGCTCTTTGAGTGTCCGCTCAGCTTCCCCGGTACGACCATGCTGCAGCTGGCGCAACTATACGCGATCGCCCGGGGCGGCTATCCGCTGGAAGAACTGGGACATCCAACAATCGCCGCGACCGGACACAGTCAGGGCATTCTGGCGGCGAATGTTTTCGCGCTGGCCGCCGGAACCACGCCCGACGCGTTTTTACAGATCTGTTACGACTGGCTGCTGTGGTTTTGCGTTTCGGGACTGTATATCAAGCGTGGATATCGTCCGCCGCGGGTGCCGGACGCGGATCTGGAGTTTTCGCTGGCGACAGACGGCGGCGGGCCGACGCCCATGGCGGTGGTTTTCGGCGCCCGGACGACCCGTATTGCGGAGTGGATTGAAGCGTACGCGGCGAGTGATCGCGAAATGGAGGCGTATTCGCCCGCGGTCGCGCGCCAGCCGATCCATATCGCTTTGATTAACAGCCCCACGGTTCATGTTCTGGCCGGCCATCCCGTGGATTTATGTCGTTTTCGCAGGCGATATTTAGAGCAATTCGTCGCGGATGAATACGATTGGGAGTATCTGGCCGTGAGCGCCCCTTATCACTCCGGTCCGCATTTGCGCGAAATCTCGCGCGCCTTCGCCCGGGATGTCGCGTACACGAGTCTTCGCTATCATTCGCGGGATCTTCGTGTTCCGCTCGTTTCTTTCGTTGACGGTAAAGATATGCATAGCGGATCTTCGCTTGTCGACGAGCTTACGGAAATCCTCTTTCACGGCCGGCTCGATTGGTATCGCACCATGCGCTCGATCCACGAAAATTACGTCGCGCCGACCCACGTCCTGGACTTCGGACCGGGTCGCACTTCGGCGACGCTTTCGCGTAAATTTTATGAGTCGCTCGTACCACCGCCTGCGGTGCAAATGCTCGCGTTGAACCGGGCGTCGGGTCTGCGGAGTTTCCTGGATTGATGCCGGCCTGAGTCGGCTGAATGGATGTGATGGACGAGAGCGTTAAGATGAATCAGGCGGAGAATGGAAATTACGCCGGCGGCGCCGAATCGGCCCGGACGAAGCTGATGGCGGGGGCGTGGTCCGGTCGCCTGCGCAAAGTTCTGGTGGCGAATCGCGGCGAAATCGCGCGGCGTTTCTTTTTCGCGCTACGCGAAGCGGGCATCGCCTCGGTCGCCATCGTCACTGAACCCGACCGCGAACAGTCCTGGAGCGATGCCGCCGACGAAGTCGTGTTTATCGGAGACGGCGACCAGTACACCAGCATCCCCGCGATTCTGTCGGCCGCGCGTTCCAGCGGGGCGAATGCGATCTATCCCGGCTACGGATTTCTCTCCGAAAATCCGGAATTGCCCGCCGCCATCGAAGAGGCGAACGCGACTTCGGATTTGATCTTTATGGGGCCGCCGGCCGAAGTGATGCGCCGGGTAGGCCACAAGCTGGACGCGCGGGCGCTGGCCCGGGCTCACGGCGTGCCGATCTTCGAAGGCAGCGATTCGTTTGCTCCGGACCAGGAGCTGGACGACTGCATCGTCGCTGTGCGCGAAGCCGCTGAGGCGGTCGGCTTTCCTGTTATCTTAAAACTCAACGCCGGGGGCGGCGGCAAAGGCATGGAGATCGTCGAAGCTCCCGAAGCCCTGCCGGAAGCGGTCGAGAGCATTCGTCGGGTCGGGCGCTCGAATTACGGCGATGCGACGTTCTATCTGGAGCGTTATATCGTGGAGCCGGTTCACATCGAGGTGCAGATCTTTAACGAAGCGGCCGTCGGAATTCGCAAATGCGCCGTGCAGCGTCGCAATCAAAAGGTCGTCGAGGAAAGCGGCGAGAGCCTGCTCGAAGCAGGACAGATCCGGGAATTGTTCGAAGCGGCGGAACGCATGGCTGCGGCTTCGGGCTACGCCGAACATCGCGCTGGAGCGGGCACGGTCGAGTTTTTATACGACGCGGCGCGCGGCAGCTTCGGTTTTCTGGAGATGAATACCCGGCTGCAGGTCGAGTACGCGGTCACCGGTCTTTCGCGCAATATTGACCTGGTCGCCTGGCAAATTGAGAATTTCCAGCGACCGGACTTCGAAGTGCGCAGTCGCTTTCCTGCGGCCCTGAAAAATACTTCCGGGAGTTCCGCCGAAAGCGCTTCCGGAAATACGGACGAAACCGCGGCGAAGAACCCGGTCGATACGGCCGCGCGCCCGGCGCTTGCGGCGCATGCCATTCAGTGTCGCGTGTACGCCGAAGACGCCTTTCGCGACTACGCTCCGGCGCCCGGTCGCATTACGGAGCTGGAGCTGCCGGCCTTTCACGGAGTGCGTTGCGATTTTGGATTCCAGGCGGGCGACGATGTCGTCGGCCGTTACGATCCCATGATCGGCAAGCTGCTGGCCTGGGGCCCCGACCGTGAAACCGCGCTTGCGCGAATGGAGCGGGCTCTCGGCGAGCTGTACATCCAGGGCGTAACCACGAATCTGGACCAACTCCTGCGCATCGTACGGCATCCTGTGTTTCGCTCGGGTCGCTACGACAATCGTTTGCTCGATAAATATCCCGAGCTGCACGACGCGGGCGCCGGTCCGGACGCGGCGCTTAAAGTGGAGGCCGCGATCTTCGGCTGCGCCGATTTCGCGCGCCGGGCCGCGACCGAAATCTATCGCGACTTTTTCTACGGCGACGGCGAAACCGGCCCGGGGGCGCCGGGCGTCTCGTCGGCGGATCTGCGCCGATTGCTGGAAGATACGCGGCTGTCCGGTCTGCCTTCGCGTTTTCGCGCGACCCTGTGCGGCGAACGACTGCGTATCGAGCTGGTGCAGGTCGGCGGCGGCAGCTACTATGTGTACGTCGACGATCGCTATTCTGGACTGCTGCATTTTCAGAACGCGAATCGTTTCGCGCACGACGAGGCGTTATCGGAGCGCAGACCGGCGCGCCCGTTGCGTGTACGCTTCGGCGGACGCAGCTATAGGCTGCGAACGGAAGAACGCGCCGGTGTGACCCGGGTTCGTTGTACGGAAGCGGGCGGGCGGGTGAATTATTTTCGCATGCGCATCGAAGCCATGAACGGCGGCGGTCCCGAGCCGGATCCGGCCGGCATGGTGCGGGCTCCGTTTCGCGGCACCTTTGTCTCACTGGGTCGTCGCCAGCAGTCTTCCGAAAACGAAGCCGATGCAGCGCCTGAGTTGCGTCCGGGCGATCGCGTCAGCGCCGGGCAGGCCGTGATTACGCTGTCCGCCATGAAGATGGAAACGCGGATCTTTGCGCCCTGCGACGGGGTGCTCAGTTTCATGGTCGACGAAGGCCGGCTGGATCGACTGGTTCTGGGGCATACGCCGGACGGTCTGGTGCAGGGCAAGAGTATCGCCGAGGGCGATGTGCTTTTCGTCGTGGCTCCGGATCGAATCGCAGCCGGCGTCGCCGACACCGACGACGCATCCGGCATGAACATGGAAACGCATGCGGACGACGGGGCGGCGGACGAACGCAACGAGGCTTCGCGCAACCTGCTGGATCATCTGCATCGCGACACTCTGCTGCGGGTATTCGATTCCAATTCGCGCAATCATATTCGCATTGTGCTCGGTCTCGCGCGCGCGGCGCTCTTCGGCTGGGTTCAGGACCGCGCGATTATTGAAAACGTACTGCGGGTCTTAGAGGGCCCCGGAGACGCGGCCTTCCAGCACGACGGCCTTTTGCGCAAAGAGACCGAAGGCATTCTCCGTTCATTTTTGTATCTGCGTCGGGCTTTCGCTCCGGAAGGAGCTTCCAGTCTGTTGCAGTTGCGCGACCTGGATCGATTGTTAGCCGGCCGCGCTTCGCCGGTCCCCGGTCAGTCCGAGGATCCCGGCAGCGCCGCGCGCTATTCGGTCACGGCGACCTTCGATCATTTCGCCCGCGAGTGCGGCTACGAACGGCCGCTCGCGGCCCAGAATCGTCGTGGCGTCTTATTTGAAATGCTGCGTATGTATCGCGCCGGCAATCAGCAAACGGCTCTGCTTTTGCCGTTGATCGCGCGCTGGTCGCGCGGAACCCCGGAGTCCGCGGCCCGTCCGCTTCTGAACCGATTGCTGCAAAGCGTATCGAAGTATTCGGGGTCTGCGCGCCACGGCGGCAACGCGCGCGCCGAGGAGCGCCTGGAAGAACGCCTGCGTGGAATCTTACAAGAGTTTCAGGGCCGCGCGCCTCGCTTTCGCGAAACCGACCCGGTCTACTCCCGAAACCATCTCGGGGCCTATCGCAGCTTCATCGAAGAACCGCTGCGTCTGCTCACGGACTATCGTTCCACCTCGGCCGGCCGCCGCGATGAATTGCGTGCGGCACTTGATCGGGCCGCGTCCGAGCAGGACGACCAGCTGCTGCCAGCCTGGCTGCCGGCGGAACTTGCGGGCGAAGTCCGCGAACGCCTGGAGATTCTCGCGCATCGCTATCGCGTGACGCTGGTCTCGTTTGACGCGGCCGGCAGCCTGGTCGTGTATCGCCTGGTCGATCGCGCCGACGCGAATGATCGTGGATACCTGTGCCTGGCGTGGCCCCACGAAGGTCGCATGATCGGGGAGTACGCCGTTTCAGAAACGAGCGGCGCGAACAGCGAAGCCGCCGCGGGTCGCCTGGTCGGCGCTCCGAATATCGAAAGCTGTGTTTTGCGCGCCGCGGCGATGCTCGCGGCTTGCCGGCGCGAACTGGAGGCGTCGCCCCCGGAAAGCGGTGCGAACGCCGACAGCGAATTGTACAACTGGTATCGTCTGGAAATTCTCGCCTGCACGAATCCGTCGCCCGTCGATCTTACATCACCCGATCCCGGAGTCTGGAATCGTCAGAACCTGAAAGAGCTGGCGTCGAAGCTGATGCTCTTTTTTACGCGCATCGAATTGCGTTTGCTTTCGATTGAAGTCGACGCGCTGAATCCTCGCAGCGGCTCGCGCCGCCGCATGCACCTTTCGTTTTATATGCGCGCCGGAGAGATGCGGGTCGCGCTGCTTGTGCCGGAGGATCCCCGGCATCCCTATCATTCGTCCCGGGCGGGCGCCGTCGTCGACGATCATGAAGCGCGCAACGCGCGGCTTTTCGCGAAAGGCAAGTGGCCGGCGGAGATCTGGGCGCGTGAAGCTTTCGATGACGGCGCCGTCGAAGAGTTGCGAATTCCTTCGATTGACGAGCCGCCGGCCGGTTCGTCATCCCCCGTGGTTGTGGGCGCGCGGCTGTACCGCGGGCGTATGTCGGGTCGCCCGGCCTGGTTTTTTTTGAAAGACTCGCGGCGCAACGGCGGAGCGACCGGCGACCGCGAAGGCCGCAAATTTGTGGCGGCGGCGTATCTGGCGTATCTGCACAACGCGCCGCTCTACGTCTGGAACGACGGCGCGGGCGCGAATATCAAAGAAGGCATGGTCGCGCTCAATCGAGCGGCGCAGGGTTTTATGATGAACGCGCTTGTGGCCGGCGCGGTATCGTACCAGAAGTTTTTTGAGTACACGCGCAAATCCGCGGACCCGGTGCTCGCCGATCTCTTTTCCGAATTGGACCGGCAATTTCGCATCGCCGATTTTTCGCGGCGTGCAGGGCGACCCGACAACGTATTCCTGGTCGCCATCGGCGTGGGCTCTTCGACGGGTCTGGACGTCTACGGATCGTCGCAGGCCTCCGTTCAGATTCTGCTCGATTCGGAGCAATCGTATCGGGTGTTGACCGGTTCCAGCGTGATTCGTTCGGTAACGGGCGAAGATTTAACGAACTACGAAATCGGCGGCGCGCGAGTGATGGGTCGCGAAACGGGCACGGCGGATATTATCGCGCTGGATCGTCTGGACCTGCTTTCGCGCCTGCGTTCGGTACACGAGCTCTTTTCGGCGGCTGAAACGGTCGCGGCCGACTCGCCGGACTTGATCCAGGCTGATGGAACGCCGGGCGAAAGCGATGCCGGCCGGCCGATGGAATTCTGCGAAAGCTTTCTCAGCACGGTCGGCGATACGGGCGATTTCCTGCCCTTCAAAGAGGAATACGCGGGTTCCGAATCTCTGCTGGGCGGCTTTCTACGATTGGGCGGAAGCAGCGCGCTCGTACTCGGGCCGCGCACGGAATTCGGCACCAGCACCGAAGCGGCCGCCACCCGGGCGCGCGAACTCTTTCGCGTCGCTCAAAAAACATCGTCGCATACTGTGCTGGTCAGCGGCGCGACCTGGCACCGACTCAATCCGGGCAGCGACGGGCCGTCCGCGTATCGACGTTATCAGGAATTCGCGCGCGACCTCGGTCCGGATCGTCGCCGTGGCCTGCTGATTCTGATTTGCACCGAAGCCCGGGCGGTCCTCGAACGGATCGAGCTGACGGCTCAGGCAGACGCGATCATCTTCGTGGATTCATCGTCATTGTCGGGCGGGGAGGACGCTGCGTCGCCGGCTGACGCCGAGCGCGATACCGCGCGGCGGCTGGCCACGTTCTGCGCCGCGGATTTGCAGGCGGCTTTCGGTATCGCGCGGCGATTGATCGCGGCGCTGCAGCCCGCGGGCGAAAGCGCGCAGGCCGGAGTCGACGCGGACCACGCTCAAACAAACGGCCGCTTGCGACGGCCCGCGCTGCCGGCGGATCCGTCCGCGCCTTTCGATATGGTCGGCGACATCATCGACGCGGTCTTTGACTCGAATAGCTATTTCGAATTCTACTCGGACGGCGATCTCGCGGGGCAGGTGCAGAGCCTCTGTACCGGACTCGCGCGTCTGGGTGGTCGCACCGTCGCGTTGATCGCGGACCAGCCCGTGCAGGGCGGCGCGCCGGATGCGCCGGGCACGGAAAAATTCCGAATCTTCATGGAGTTCGTGGCGCGCTTTCGCCTCCCGCTGGTGATGTTGTCCAGTGCGCCGGGTTTCGTTCCCGGTATGAAACAGGAGCGTTTGCGCATTCAGCAGATCGGAGGCGAAAGCCTCGACGTAAACGTACTGTCGGAGTGTCCCGTGGTCAGCGTCGTATTGAATCAGAACTTCGGCGGCCGACAGATTCACGCCTTCTCGAAATTCCTGCGGCCGGGCGTCGCCTACGCGGCTCTCGATCGATCGGTGCTGGCGGTCATGGGCGCCGCGGCGGCCTTCGATCTCTTTCATGGGCGCCGCTACGCCGCGCTCCAGGCGGCGGGCCAGACGGAAGAAGCACGGACCCTGCGCGCAGAAAGCATGGCCGCGTTCGAAACCAAATCCCGCGCGGACCACGACGCTGCCGCGACCGGGCTGATCGACATCCCGCTCGCCGACGAATCCGGAATTCGATCGGCGCTTTTCGCCGGCCTGCGTCTGGCCGAAGCGCGCCTGCGGGGTGAATCGGTAACTATGTTACGCTCAGATTAAGCTTGTGCTGATCATTCTTACTGAGTTTTAGTTAGCGCGATGCGCCGCGCACGCCCGGGTCACTATGTTCCACGGCTTCCCTGGATTGGGGAACACTGTTCCTCAACCTGGAAAAAAACCAGCTCGAAACGGGAAAAGCATGATTACTAAACATCAATTTAGTTGATTGGATGCCCGGGCGGAGTGAGGCTCCGTTTATGCGACCGATCGACGCGCATATAGCCCGGGTTGCCGCGCGACTGCGCACCGTGCGCCAGCACCGCGGCGAGTCCACGGCAGTGGCGCGCGAAGTTCGCAGTCGGTACGGCGTGAAGCTGGACCCCAGCTATCTTTCGAAAATGGAGCGGGGCGAAGCCGAGATTCCCATGCGCACGCTCTTCGCTCTGGCCGAATATTACGAGGTCGATCCGCGGGAGCTGGTCGAAGTCGAAGCCGGCAGCACTGAAGCCCTGCCGCATACGATTTTCGCGAACTCGCGATTGCGTTCCGAGCTCGCGTATTTGAATGAGCGCCTGGGCAGCGATTTGATGATCGAGCTGATGGCCTGGTTCCTGCACGTTTTGAGCCGTCTGACCGATCGCTTCGGCGGCCCGGGCGGGCCTCCGCCGGCGCCGACCCAGGAATGAAAGCGCGCGAAGGGATTGACGCTTTGCCCGCCGCCGGCGACAGGGAGTGGTGTCCTCTTTCTATGCCGACCGTCTGAAGCGAGCCTCATCCGGCCTCCGAAACTTGCGATTCAAGGCCGCCTGGATCACCGCGGGGATCTTTTTGTTCATCGAGATTCTCGCGCGCACCTTGCCGCTCGAGTACGGCCTGGGGGCGGGCGTGTTTTTGACGAATCACCGGCGGGCGGTCGTCGAGGGCCGTTCCCTGGATGCCTCGGTCGAACCGGAGCCGGATTTCGATTATATCATTTTCGGCGAGTCGCGCAGTCTCAGTCTCAGCGGGCATGCGCCCACCGCGGAGCGTCCCTACAGCGTCTACAATCTGAGCCTGCCCGCCATGGGCGCGCGGTACTATGCGGATTATCTGCGCAAATATCTGGCCGCCCGCGAGCGTCCGCCGGCGGCGGTGGTATTCGCCGCGGATCCGGGAGTATTTCAGGACGCCTGGGCCCGGCCGCTGCACGATCAGGGGCTGCTCTATTCCGACGGACCGGACGAATCTCTCGGTGAATACCTCGTAAAGCGAACCACTCGTCGCGTCGCCGCTCTGGGAGACGCGGGCGGGGCAGCGCAGCCGGCATTGCCGCCGGGAGTGCGCTTCGACGATTATTCGCATCGTTTTTTGCATTTGTTTTCGCCCGGCGAATTTTTCGAATATTATACCGGAGCCGAGCGACTGCTGCTCTTGCGTGAAGCTTTGCCGCTGCAGTACTACAGCTATCGCTTTCGCAATTCGATTCGGCAATATCTGAAGTACGGTCCGGCAGGCAGCACGCCGGTGTCGCTGCCGGAAGAATGCAATCGTTGCGATTTTCTGGATCGACCCGAGTGCCGGCCGGAACTCTCGCACACTCAGGATAATTTGCTGATCGAAGCGCGCCTGAAACGCAGCATGGGCGGGATCAATCTGGGCGATCGTCTGACCCCGGTACAACGGCTGCAGTTCAGCCTGGTGCGCGCGCAATTAATCGAATCGACGCGTCAAAATTTCGAACGGGTGGAACCGGAGCTCGACCCCCTGGCGGAGTTGCTGGCGGTCGCCCGAGAACATGGCGTGCGGGTTGTGCTTGCGCCCACGCCGACTGTCGACGCCTATCGCGGCACGCGTTACTACCGGCTGTACGCGGAAGGGCTGAACGGCCTGCGCGCGGAATACGGCGACGTGTTCACCGTGCTTGAGTTTCCCGAGCCGTATATCGCCGGGGAACGTTTCGTCGATCAGATTCACTACGACTGTCCGACGGCGAAAAAAGTCAGCGCCGATTTCCATCGCCACATCATGCCCCGGGTTACGAGCTTCGCGCCGCAGGGGCGACGATAAGGCGACGCGGGCCGGTCGTCGGGCTCAGGCCTCTTCGCCGTGGGCCGACGCGCGCTGCGGGCTCAGGCAGAAATCCACAATCTTCAGGAGCTCGTCCGGCTTGAAGGGTTTCGAAATCCAGTGCGCACCGGAGAGTTCCGCGGCGGACTGGACGACCGCCCGGGTTTCGGTCGAGAGCATGATGACCGGTAGTTCGAGGAAGGCCTCGATTTCCCGCAAACGTCCGAGAAAGGTCAGGCCGTCCATCTCGGGCATATTGAAATCGCAAACCACGATATCAGGTGTTATCGTGCCCAGGAGCTCCAGCGCTTCGGCCCCTTCCGCGGCCTCGTGTGTTTCAAAGCCGGCCTTCTGCAGAACGCCGGCGACCGTCTTGCGAATGAAATCAGAATCGTCGATGATCAGTGCGTGTTTCGCGGATTGCTGCATGGGGGAAACGGCCTCCGGATCACCTGCCTGGTGAATCCTGCTCAGGTATTAGTTCCTATCAGAGTATCCCGATTTCACAGCCTTACAAGCCGGTTTAACGCTCGAATCATAAAGATTGCGAAATTCTTACATCGGCCGATCGGGTCCGGCGGAGTTTTGCCAGGTCATTGGACAGCAGACTGCGATGCCAAAACCGCCGTGGGCGCCCGGGAATTGCTTGCGAATTGAAAGAGGGTGCCGAAGCTAACCATAATCTAATTCGGAAGCCGGAATTTGAGCAAGATCCCAATTTTCACAGTGACCGCCGTTGATTTCAGTCGGGTTCACGCCGCCGAGATCCAGGCGGAACTCCGCCGGCTCGCTCAGGAAACCGGCAGTCTGATTATGGATCTGGCCAGCGTTTCATACGTAGACTCGGTCGCCCTGACTCTGCTGCACAGCGTCGACGAGTTATGCCAGGAGCAGGGCGGGAAGCTGGTGCTGGCGGGTGTGCATCCCGGCGTCGTCCGGGTGTTTGAGACGATGGGGCTTGAGATTCAGCTCAGTGTTTCCGTCGATGCAGCGCAGGAACAACTCTCGGGCGAATCCTGAGTCGACTGCCTGCATTTTTAGCATTTTTTTAGTTTTGGGATGTTTTTCGGACTTCTGTCTCGAACAAGCGAACCCTTTTTTCGTCAAATCCTAACATATAGCTAACATATGGTGCGCGTGGATGTCGGCTGGCGTCCTCGCGACCGGGATTTGATGAACCATGTACTCTGATTCTTATTCTTCGAATTTCAGGACTTCCAGGTCGGCCGGCCGGCTGGCCGTGGGCCTTCTCGCAGCGCTCTTTGCAGTAAGTCTGAGCAGCGCCTGCGGTGACGCAGGCCGCAACCTGCCGTCGCATCTGGCGCAGAAATCGGCCGTCGAGCTGAATGACGCGGGCTTGCAGCTACATGCCCAGGGGAGCTTCAAGCACTCTGCGATGTACTTCGAATTCGCGACCATGCAGAATCCGGCCTACTATGAAGGGCACTACAACCGTGCGCGGGCGATGGCCCGGGCGAACGAACCCCGGGAGGCGCTGCGAGCGCTGGCCCGGGCCTATGAGCTGAACGCGGACTGGGTTGTGGAGCGTGCGGCGGACTCCGATCTGGATTCCATTCGCAACGAAGAGGATTTCAAGCGCATCTTCAGCGAAAAGATCGCAGCCCGCTGAGCAGATTCGGGTTCGGCTAAAACTCGGATCGGGTTGGCCGGAGCTCAGTATGCCCCGCGCAGCTGTAAATCGGCCTGCTCGGGCCAATCGCCGCTCCATTCGTCGCGGACCTGACTCAGAGCTCGTTCTTCTTTTTCGGCGGACGTATCGCCGACGATCGTCCAATCGTTTCGGGCTCGAAGTTCCACCTCGTATTCGCCCATGAAGTTTACGGTATGCGGAAGCGCGTTCGTCTCGCTGAGCTTCGCGTTGTCTGCATCCCAGGAAACAACTACGGTGTTGATTCGCCGCAAACGATCGAATTCATCGTCGACAAAGTCGCCCCCGTTTACGGGGAGCCACAATTCGAAAATTCGGTAACGACCCGCGGTGACGTCGGGAAAAATAAAGGTCCCTTCGTGATATTCAGATGAGCTGACCGGCGTCGAACCGTCTTCCGGAAACCTTCGGATATAAAGCACCGGCACTGGTGCCGGCATGAGGCCGGAGCTCCACAGGCAGTAGCTCACAAAGAATTCTGTGAGGCCCCCGGAGGACTGTTCGCCGCCGAAGTCAAACGAAAGGGGTACCAGATTTGCGGCTGTTTCAAGGGGGTCTTCCACGTCCATCTGTACAACCAGCATACTGCTTTCCGGGTATTTTCGATCCAGGCTGTTGCAGCCGCCGACGAGGCCGAAGCATATAAGGAGTAGCAGGACCCGGGTACACTTGAGCTGAAAAAAAATGCGCAACATAAAACAAAGATCTCCTGAGCGGACATGAGCCGACTTCGTCTGAGTCTATCCCGGCCATAGCGTTCCGCAAGTGTAGCAAGAGAGCCGATTGCACCAATCAGGAGATTTTTGCGATTATCGAAAGAGTCTTTCTGAACGCCGGGCGAATGCTGCACATAGTGCAGGCGTCGCAAATAACGGACTCCGTACACGTCCCGGCGGTCATGGCTGAAATCCGCGATCAAGTGGCGTGGCGCTCTCCGAAGTATTCGCGTCGCCTGCGATTCCAGCGGCCGTGCCGTCGCCCCGGGCCGCCCCGACGGCCGCTGCGGAACAAAAGGTGCGAAAGCAGGACCAGCCCCCAGGCCTGCCAGAAGTTGATCGCCGGCAGAGCGAAGAGTTCGGGCATGAGCCAGTTCCAGAGCGGTAGGACCGGGAGCGCGTACAGCAGCGCTACCATCGGGATCCAGGCCAGGTGCGCCGTAAAAAATAAAAGTCGTTTCATTTTCGATTCTCCATTCGGTGTGATTGCGCCCGCGCCGTGCTCGACGCGCGCGAAGCGTTGCGCTCATCTTATTCAAGATCTTTGAGCCTCCGGCGCAGGTACTCGAGGGCGTAGCGTTTGCGGGCGATCCAGGTGTTCACGGGTTCGCCGCTTTCCCGGGAGAGCGCCTGAAAGCTCCGGCCTTCGATCGCCTGTTCCACGAAAGCCCGGCGTTGCTTCGCCGGCAGTTCGGCGATCGCCTGGTCCAGCTGCCGGCGAAGGTCCGCGCCCAGAAACTCGGCTTCCACGTCGGTATCGCCCGGGATGGATGCAAGCGCGAGCTCCGGATCCTGTCCGCCCGGGCTGAGGTGCGAACGACGAGACTTGCGCCGCCAGCGGTCGATGAGCTTCCGGCGGGCGACCGCGAAGAGCCACGCGGACAGATCCTCAATGCTATCTTCGATGGCTGAGGGATCCGTAATCGGATCGTCGGACGGATGATCCCGGTCATCACTGTCGACACCGGCTGCGATGGCGTCGAGAAAGACATCCTGTAGATAATCTTCCGCCTCGTCGAAGGCGCCGTCGTCCAGGCGTGCCGCCAGGAACCGCAAGAGGTGCGACCCGAATTGCCGGTACGAGAGTGCAATCCGCCCTTCGGGACTCACGGGTGCTGGTTTAGCCTTGCCGGACATACAATAGAAGTCGTTTTCGGCGGCGTATTATTGTAAATTTTTGAACCAACACCGATTATTGAATCCTAAAACACGAAGGTACGGGTGTTACCCATGTGATGAGTCAGACCTGTTACCGATGTGGTGATCCGGACAAAAAAGTACAAACCGGCCTGATTGGTAACAAATAACACCTGGCGGATTGGTTACAATTTCAACATTGACTTCGGAGGAAGTCGATGCCCTGGAAGGAAACCAATGTGCAGGAAGAAAGACTCAGATTCATAGCCACGTGGAAGACCGGCGGCTGGAATATGACCGAACTCTGCCGGGATTTCGGCATCAGCAGAAAGACCGGTTATAAGTATCTCGAACGATACGAAGCCGAGGGGCTGGACGGCCTGAAAGACCGTTCCCACGCCGCTCATCATCAACCCAACAAAACACGATCGCTCATCACCGAGCTGATCATCGAAGAGCGCCGGAAGCACCCGTCATGGGGGCCGGTGACCTTGCTTGCCAGACTCGCCGGACGCTATCCGCGCGTGAAGGACTGGCCGGCTGTCAGCACAGTCGGCGAGATTTTGAAACGGGAAGGGCTGATCAAGCCGCGCCGAAAACGGCGAAAAGTGCCTGTGAAACTGCATTCGCTTTCGTACGCGGAAAAGCCTAACGATCTGTGGTGCATCGACTTCAAAGGCCACTTCACCGTCGCGAACGGCCGGCGCTGCGATCCGCTCACGATTAGCGATGCGGTGAGTCGCTATCTGCTGGCGTGTCAGACGGTGCAAAAAACGGATTCTGTGAACGTTCAGAAGGTCTTTGAGCGCGTTTTTCGTGAGTTTGGTATGCCAGCCGCGATTCGCAGCGATAACGGCGCTCCGTTCGCGTCGCGCGGTCTGGCCGGTTTAACTCCGCTCGCAGTCTGGCTGCTGAAACTCGGCATCCATCTCGAACGAATCGAGCCGGGTAAGCCGTATCAGAACGGACGACATGAGCGAATGCATCTCACGTTGAAGCAACACACGGCGCTGCCGCCGCGATCATCGTTGAAGGCGCAGCAAAAAGCATTCGATGATTTTCGCACAGAATACAACGAAGTGCGGCCGCATCACGCGCTGGACCTGAAGACGCCGGCGGCGGTCTACGAGACGTCGAATCGCGAATTTCCTGGACGGCTTCAGCCGGTTGAATACTGGACGAACATGGAAACCTTCAGGGTTTCAGACGAAGGCAACATCCGCTACGGAATGCATCGCGTGTTTCTGGCTCCATCGTTGCGCGGAGAAAACGTGGCTCTGGAAGAAGTTTCAGAACGGCATCGCCGGATACGCTTCGCAAGAGCAGCCCTGGGCGTACTGGATGTCTACACCGGAAAACTGCTTGCATACAAGAATCCCATGACTATAGGTCCAGACCGGTCACATAGGTTACAAAACAGCCCAGGCACATGGGTAACACTTCAGATTCTGGCGTCGGGAGGAAATTCCGATGCCGTGGAAGGAGACTCATGTGTACGAAGAGAGAATGAAGTTTATAGTCGCCTGGAAGTCCGGCGACTGGACAATGTCCGATCTCTGCCGGGAATTCGGCATCAGCCGAAAGACCGGCTACAAATACGTTGAGCGCTATGAATCAAACGGTCTCGATGCGTTAAAAGACCAATCACGTGCGCCCAAAAATCACCCAAATGCCGTTCAGAAGAAAGTTGCGGAGCTGATTTTATCCGCCCGAAAGAGCCACCCGAGTTGGGGGCCGCGCAAGCTTCTTGCTTCGCTTCAGGGGCGATACCCGAAAATCAAGTCGTGGCCGTGCGCAAGCACAGTTGGCAATTTGCTTAAACGAGAGGGGCTGGTCCGCGAGCGCAAACGCCGACGGATCAGTCCGAAGCACCACCAACAATTTCCCCTGGCGCATGCTGAGAATCCGAACGACGTCTGGTGCGCGGATTTCAAAGGCTGGTTTACGGTTGGGAACGGTCAACGCTGCGATCCATTAACGATCAGCGATGCGAGCAGCCGATTCCTTCTGGAATGTCACGCTGTGCGCAAGACGAACGTCGCTGAGTCTCAGAAGGCGTTCGAGCGGATTTTTCGCGAATACGGTCTTCCTGTGGCACTCAGAACGGATAATGGCGCACCCTTCGCAGCGAGAGGGCTGGGTGGACTCACGCAGCTCGCAGTTTGGTGGTTGAAACTCGGAATTCGTCTGGAGCGAATTGAGCCGGGCAAGCCGCATCAGAATGGTCGTCACGAGCGAATGCATCTAACACTCAAGCAGGCGACGGCGTTGCCGCCGCGATCTTCCGTAAACGCTCAACAGAAAGCGTTCGACCGGTTTCGATACGAATACAATCACGAGCGTCCTCACGAAGCGCTGAAGAATCGATTTCCGGGCGAAGTGTACTATCGATCGGAGCGCGAATATCCAGAACGAATTCCCGAGATGGAATACCAGACGAACATCGAACCGATGCGCGTGCGAGACGACGGGACGATTCTGTACGCTACATGCCGGGTTCATCTAACTGCAGCGCTGCGAGGCGAAGTGGTCGGTCTGGAAGACATATCGGACCGTCACCGCAGAATTCACTTTGGAACCGCCGCTCTGGGGGTACTGGACATCTTCACTGGAAAGGTCTTGCGCTACCGCAATCCCATGCCGATTATTACGATCTGAACCGTGTTACCTATGTGTCTGGACAGCCGTGTAACCCATGCACTGGATAATCGGAAAAAATTGAATTTAGACTGTGTCACCCATGTGCCTGGATAAATCTGTTACCCATGTGCCCGGACGCTCAAATAATCAACGAGAACCAGGTGTAACCTATCAGCCCGGTTTAAAGTGTTACCAATCAGCCAGTTTACTCAAAAACGCCCACTCCCCGATAAGACATAATCATCATTATCGGAAGTAGCATTTTGCCTCATCATAAAAAGTACTCGTAATCATTGCTGTTGCCTCATTCAAATATGTACTCCTGATATGGGCTTTCTCATGGGAACCTCTGGAGTATTCAATGAGGTTGAACATGAGCGAACGACGTACACTGACCAAGGTGTTCGCGGACCGATGCAGAAAAGCCGGCCGAAAACAAAAGAGTTTCCTGCTGGATGAATACGTGGAGTTGACCGGATACAATCGCAGCTACGCCACCCGGGCGCTGCGGGAATTCAAGCCGGTCAAGGCTGTCCGCAAGAAGCGTCCCGGCCGTGTGGTCTACGACACCGATGTGCGGCTGGCACTCGAAAAGGTCTGGGCGGTGCTGGATTATGTCTGCGGCAAACGGCTGGTCGCTGTCCTTCCGGATGTACTCGAACGGCTAATCAAGCTGGACGAAATTTCCGTTTCGCGCGATACGAAGCGCAAGCTGCTTGCGATTTCGGCCGCTACCGCCGATCGCCTTCTGGCCGGCGCGCGGGATCGCCTCGGGCGCAAGCGGCACACTTCGCAGAACCCGCACCGCTATCTGTTCAGCCAGATCCCGATTAAGACCTTCGGCGAATGGAAGAACGTGGTGCCGGGATTTCTTCAGATGGATCTCGTCGCGCACAACGGCGGCGACGTGAAAGGCGGACACCTCTGGACCCTGAACGCAACCGACGTGGCCTCCGGCTGGACGATCGCGACGCTGGTTTCCTCGAAGACGGAATTCCAGATGATGAAGGCGATCTATCGCGTGAAGCGGGCCTTCCCCATCCCGATTCTGGGTCTGCACACGGACAACGGATCCGAGTTCGTGAACGATGCGGTGATGCGTTTCTGTCGGCGCTACCAGATTGAGTTCACCCGCTCGCGGCCGTATCGCAAGAATGACGCCTGTTTCGTGGAGCAGCGGAACAACACGATCGTCCGCCGCAATGTGGGCTACTTCCGCTACGAAGTCCAGCACGGGGAGATCCTCGCGGAGCTGTATCGCAATCTGAATCTGTACTCGAATTTCTTCCAGCCCGTCATGATGCTGGTCTCGAAGAAGCGCTCCGGAGCGAAAGCCTACCGGAAGTACGACAAACCCCAGACGCCCCAACAGCGGCTGATTTCCCAAAACCCCCTGATCAGAGGCCAGAAACGCCAGTTAAAGGCCCTATACGGCTCTCTGAACCCGGCTGAGCTGCGCCGGGAGATCGATCGGCTCCAGAACGAGCTGATCGCGATGAAGAAGCCGCGTCCGCGAAAAAAATTGAACAAGGAACGTCAGTGCCGCCCCAAACGCGTGAGCAATACCGCTTTAGGGCGGCGGCGCGAAGACGATACCACGAAAGCCGCGAATACTTTTATGGATCGCCTACGCTTGTTTCGCCTGCGAAATGACTTGCAAAAATTGTGGGATCGGCGGGAATTGGGAGGCCGTGTGAAGGCTGAATCACCTTGACTCTAGTCCCTCGTCTTCAGTATTTTCGTAAAAATATTTTATAGGAATTCATGATCATGTTACGTTGCTTAACTATACTTTCTTCATTGCTATTCGTTGGTTCGATGATCGCGTGCGGCGAAGCGCCGAGCACCGCGACTGTTAGCGCAGCCGGCGGCCTCCGAATGCGTGCGGAGCCAAACACCAGCGCGAATCGTATTACGACGATCCCAGACGGCAGCGCGGTCCAGATTCTATCGACATCCGGCGAAGAGATTGAGCTGGCCGGCAAACGTGGCAAGTGGACTGAGGTTCAGTATGAAGATCAGTCTGGCTGGGTGTTCGGTGGGTTTTTGGTGTCTGCCAGCAACCATCCGGAAATTTCGACAGCTTCATCAGACTCGGGTTGTCCGTCCTCGCTGTCTTTTAAGTCTATTAAAGCGCCTGCATACTTTACCTTCGGGGGTATCCAGGAGGGTGCGCTGAAGATAGACCTCACTGCCGATTCCGCTCGATTTCATCTTGGCGCTATGGGAGATGCGGAATGGCCTGCACAAAACGGAACCTGGGACGTTGACGATGCCGGAACCCTCACGATTCAGTTTAGTCATGATGTGAACTCAGCCTGCATGGATGATTGCAAAGCGGCCTGTATGATGGGTGGTGAATGTGGCGAAGCCCAGACTATGTGCGAACAGAGCTGCTCTGAAAGTTCGGGTTTTGAGGCGGAGACCCTTAAACTAAAGCGCATTGGCGACTTGATTTCTTCAGAATTTTCCGGGAATCGCTATCTATCCATGGAATACGATATTTGTGATACGGAAATTCGAACCGAAAAAATGCTTTAAAAAATGAGTCAACAGCCCCGATTTCGTGCACTTAATTAGTGAGTCAATTCGAGTAGCCATCTGCATCATTCAATAAGGTACTCCAAATATTCCCTGTTGCCTTAACATACAAGGCGTTCGTTTTGGCGTTCTGCAGTCGGGAATCGTCTTTTGTATCGTGGAACTTTCTCGCGGTTTTACGGGCCAGAAAAGTGCGAGGCGATCTCCATTGTCAGGAATCTGGATATGGATAAAAAGACTGGATATGTCGGGCGTGATGGCGCAGGCCGCAAAATCTCTGATGCCATTCTGGCAATGCCCAAATCGGAGTTGCACGTTCATATTGAAGGCGCAATGGGGCCGGAGTTGATCTGGTCAATCGCGCAGAAAAATGGGATCCGACTCCCGGCTTTATCGCGAGAAGATTGGATCGCCAGGTACGAATTCCGCGGGTTCGAGCATTTCATTTCGGTCTTCGACGCTTCCGTTTCCGCCATCCAGACCGAAGAGGACTGGGCGAAAATCATCGCGGAGTTCATGGAGAAGCAGCTGGCGCAAAACATAGTATACACGGAAGCATTCCTCTCTGTTTCGCTGCATCTGTCCAATCTCTCCCCGGCGCAATTGCTGTCCGCCATTGAAAACGGACGCGAAATGGCGGTTCGGAAATACGGGGGGCAGTTGTACTTTATCGCCGACATTTCCCGGCATAGTCCGGAGACCCAGCAGGATGTGCTCGATTTCGCGATTGCAGGACTGGAGCGCGACCTGGTGATTGGAATCGGCCTGGGTGGCATTGAGCAGGGCTTTCCTCCGCGCCTGTTTGAGCGAAGCTATGCAGCCGCGCGAGGAGCTGGCCTCAGAGTCGTCGCGCATGCCGGAGAAGCAGCCGGTCCCGAGAGCATTCGCGAGGCGATAGAATCGCTTCGAATCGAACGAATTGGCCATGGAGTCCGATGCCTGGAGGACCCGGACCTGGTTCGCGAGCTTGCGATCTCCCGGATACCGATCGAAGTCTGCCCGACCAGCAATTATCTTCTTGGGATCGTTCCGCCGGACGCTCCTCATCCGATTCGCAAAATGTTCGACGCCGGACTCAATGTGAGCGTGCACACGGACGATCCGGCTATGTTCGGGACCAGCCTGAGCGATGAGCTTCAGCTTTTACACAACCAGGGTTTCGCAATGTCCGAAATTTCTGAGCTGCTTGAGCGCTCGGCGCACGCTCGCTTCCGGTAGCGCCGGGCTTGTATTCTGCGCCTTTGTCAGGCGCCCTCGGGGTGTAGAGTTCCGCAAACGTACCCTTTTCTCCAATCATCTCAATTCGGCGTCAGCGTGAATGTTGCGACGCTTTCGAAATCGGCCGTCGCCCAGGTATAGCTGAGCTTTCTCATCCGACAATCGGCCGCGTCAGCTCTTTCCGAAATCTTCTCCGAATTTACGGCGATGTTCCGCGGCGTAGCGATCCATGAAAATTTGCGGGGACTCGAATCCATCCTTTCGCAGGCCTTCGAGAATTTCATCATCCATAAGCATTAGCGCGGTTTCGAAGTCTACCATCGCCTGCCCCAGCTTTACCTGTAATCGTTCCATGAATGCCTCCGCCGGCTGGCGTAAGTTCTGTTTTAATTAAGCTAGAATTTGTTCCAGTATGCGCTGCGCGTAGTCGCAAGGCACCACGCTCCGTCGCTCTGCGGGTCTACAGTCAGGACGTTATTGCTTTGAACCGGCATGCCGTAGATCGCGCCATTGTAAGCGAGAACGCCGCCGGCCCATCGATTGCCCGCGACTTCTCCCGATGGAAACGTCGTGGTCGTATTTGTATTCGGATCGATGACGAGCACGTTGCTGTTGTTGCTGGGCATGGCGTAGATCAGGCCGTCCATGCCCAGGGCTCCGCCGGCCCATTTGGCCGGGCCCGTCGCGCCGGAGGCGAAGAGCGCGGTCGTGTTCGTATTCGGATCGATGACGAGCACGCTGTCGCTGGAAGCGGGAACTCCGTAGATCAAGCCGTTCGGGGCCAGCACGCCCCCGGCCCATTTGCCCGTCGCCAGCTCGCCGGTCGCGATTGTGCTCGCCGTGTTGGTATTGGGATCGATGACGAGCACGCTGGCGTTGTTCCGGGGGATGGCGTAGATCCGTCCGTTGGGAGCCAGGACCCCGCCCTGCCATTTTGATATGCCGGCAGCGCCGGAAGCAAAGGTCGTGGCCGTATTTGTTTCTGGATCGATTACGAGCACATCGGCACTGTCATAGGGTATGCCGTAGATCAGCCCGTTGGGAGCCAGGACGCCCCCCGACCATTTCGTTGAACCGCTTTGTCCGGAGGGAAAGCTCGTCGCGGAATTGGTTTCCGGGTCGATCACCAGGACATTGTCGTTTTCCCATGGTATTCCGTAGATTCGCCCGTTCGGGGCCAGAACGCCTCCCGACCATTTGAGCGTTCCGGTCTGACCGGAGGGAAAGCTCGTCGAGGTATTCGTATTCGGGTCCACGACAAGCACGTTGTCGTTGGCGGCGGGAATGCCGTAAATCAGTCCCTCGCGGGACAGCACGCCGCCCCAGTACTTCGGTCCTCCGATCTGCCCCGAATCGATCAGTCCGGCCACTGCGCTTCCGTGGCTTCCCAGGGAGGCCTGGATCCCGATCTCGGTCAGGACCGCGGCGGCATTCTGAGGCTGAATGATCTGGCTGCAGCTCAGGCTTCCGCATGCCGGTGAAAGATACAGCAGGGATGCGAATGGATTACAGCTGGAGTCGGCGAATGCGCACTCAACAGGCAGGCAGGCCGTGATCGAGCCGGCCGTCGTTGTACAACAAAGCAGCAGCATTGCCTTCAAGCGGAGTATTTTTGAAATGATGCAGTTTTGTATTTTTTTGAGCTGGTACATATGAATCAATCGAGGATGAGGTTGGACCTGCGGCGGAACCTGACCCCCGATAGGAGTAACAAATACAGGCCTGACTTTTTCATCAAAAGTGACCGATTAGTGAGTTTTTTGTAAGGTTTCTGTTAGCGCAATGGCAGCCGGGTGAGTGAGATGCCATGCGGACCGGGTCCTGAGGCTGATCATTCAAGGAATTACGGAATCTGATTGGCAAACCGCAGTCAGGGACCAGGCTCGGAATTCAGACCTGAAGCAGGCAAATCGCGCAGATTCTGAGCTTTGCCTGTTGCGGTCCCGAAGAACAACGGAGTATTGAAGTATGACCAGATTATTTGCAATCTTGCTGGCCCTGGCCTCAGTGATGGCCGGTGTCGCCTGCGGCGGCGGAGATCCGCACGCGGCCATGGCCGCCGAGCATGACCGACTCAAGGCCGAGCATGAAGAGATGCGCGCCGCGCACGATAAAATGATCCACGAGCACGGCTCACGCGAAGAAGCGCTGGCCGAGCACGGCGGCGACGAAGCCCTGCTTAAAAAGCACGATGCAGAGCACGAAGAACTTCGCAAAAAACACGAAGCGATCATCGCAAAGCACGAAGAGCTGATCGCCCGTCACGCGGACCTGGAAAAACAGCATGCGGCCGGCGGAGACGCCGCGCAGATCGAAGCGGATCACAAGCAAATGCTGGCCGAGCACGAGACCATGCGCGCCGATCACGAGGCGATGATCAAAGAACACGAAGAGCTCAAAGCCCGGCACGACGCCGAGCATCCTGCAAAATAAGCTTTTCTGTAAGACGCATCGGCGGTAAGACCGACCGATGCGCATTCCTTTGCCGGACCCGGACTGGAAGCTGGACTTTCGAGTGCTCCAGCACTGGCTGAGTCTGGCCGAAGATCCGGCAACGGAGCCCGGGCTGCAGCGGGCTTCGCGCCGAATGGCGGCGGTACTGATCCAGATCGTCGGTCCGAACCGCGCGGCGAGCGCCGTTACGGAACTGAGATGGAGGGAAATCGAGGCGCTGACTTTCGAGCTGGCCCGCCTTACCGTCGAGAACCTGAGCGAGTATGAAGTCGATGTGCTGGCCGAGCATGACCGCATCGCCGCCGAACTGCCTCCGGACATCGGTCCGACCGGAATCGACTACGCCCGAACCGTGCTTGAAAAAGCGGTCGGCGTTCAGGGAGCGATCGATATCATCAATCGATTGACCCGCTCGCTCGAGCTGCCGCCCTTCGATGAGTTTCGCACGTACGATCCGCACCTGGTTCTGAATCTGCTTGAGAAGCAGCACCCGCAGATTATCGCGCTGGTGCTCTGCAATCTGGAGACTCCCAAAGCTGCGTTGTTGCTCTCCGCGATGGATTCCACGCGACAGGCTATGATCGTGCAGCGGATCGCTGAACTGCGCGAGGTCGCCCGGGAATCCGTAAAGCTTCTCGACCGCGCGCTGAATCGGGAGTTGCTTTCGGCGGCCGTCGATCCGATTGACTCGGGTGGCCCGCAGCGGGCTGCGGAAATCGTGGAGAGCCTCGAAGAAGAGTCCCAGCGCGATATCCTGATGCGTGTGCATCCCGATTTGCTATTCGAAATGCTTGAGCGGTCTCCTCAGGTGCTGCAGGCCGTCAATGATCGGATTCAGAGCGAAGACCGTTCGGCCGCCGACGCTTCAGCGCAAGACCAGGAGCAAATGGAGAAGCGCTCGGACGAATCCGGACTGACCGGCGACGCCGGTCCCGCTGACGGCGGAGATCCAGCGAGCGTCGGCGGCGGGCAATCGCAAGGCCAGGCCGAAGCTTCTCAAACCGAAATCGAATCATCCGCCGGGCCGGAGCTGGATCCCTTCTATGCTCAGAATTTTGCGGCGGCCATGCCGATCATTGCGGCCCAGAGCGCAGATGATCTTTCGGCCCTGCTCGGTATTGCATTCCAATTCAGATTCGAGTCGCTCGAAACTCTGGATTACGCTGGTTTTCGTCAGACTCGCGAGGAACCGGCTGTTGTCGTTGTCATGAACGCCGAGCCGCTGCCGGGCCGATGGCTCCTGGAACTGAGCGCGGCCATCAGTTTCGCCTGCGTGGATCGACTCGCCGGCGGGCCGGGACTGCCGCTGCGCCCGGAGCGTGAGTGTACGGGTGCTGAAACAGCGCTGCTGGACCGCGTTGTGGAGCCCATCCTGGGCCGTATGAGCGACGCGCTGGGCGACCACCATATATTCTTTTCGGGACTGGCCGACGCCATCCATCCCGGCCTCTTGCACGCCGGCTTCGTGGCCTTGCCCGGCGATATGGTCTATCGCGTGCGTTTCGCGGCGCGTGTGGGCGAGTCCGCCGGCTGGATGTCTTTGATCGTGCCGATTAAAAGCCTGGCGGCAATGAGCGAAGACTCGAAGGCCGCAGAGGCGTAGTTCCCGTGATGGTCAGGGCGCTTGCGAGCCGCGCAGTTTTTTGAGTTCCGCATCGATTTCGGCGATTCGCTCGCGGTATTCATCAAGCTTCGCCAGCTCGTCGTCTTCGCAGGCTCGCCTGTAGGCCGCCGTCGTCCCGCTCTGTTGCTGTTCGCAGTAGTTGACGCGGGCCTGGAGTCGATTGCGTTCCTGAAACATGCGTGCGTAAGCGGTTGTCGGCGTGTTCTCCGCCGCCGAAGTCGCATCGGGCAGAGCCGGCGAATACGAAATCGCGGCCAGCAGCAGCGCGCTGATCAGCCCCATCACGCTTAGAGTCAGAATCCAGGCGAGTTTATTATCGTTCATTTCGTGTATGCGTCCTCAGTTGGCGGAATAGGTCGCGTCGGCGTCGCGGTCGACGATCAGCGCTTCCAGCTGGCCGGCGACGATGCGCGACATCTCCAGGGTCTGCCGGGCCGTATGAAACTCCAGGTCTTTCCCGAAGAGTTTGATTTCGCCGATCTTTTCACCGCGCTGCGCGTCGTAAATCCACACGCTGATAGCGACCTGTAGAGAATCTTCAAGCAGCTGTTCGGTTTTGACTTCCTGAATGCGACCCTGCAAAAACAGCCGCGCGCCGAATTCCCGCGTCAGTCGGGCTACTTCTTCGTCGGACAGCAATCGCTTTTTCGGCAGCGACGATTTCGCCATCACTTCCTCAATAAAGGATTGCTCCACGGTGATATAACCCATCTCACGGAGCGCGAAGGCCAGGCTGTCGTAGAAATTCTGGCGCGTCAGCGGGCTCTTGCCGGAACCCATCGTCTGAAAATAGCCGATGCCCACGTCGCGCAGACCCTCGGCCTGCGTATCCGGCCAGCGCTTGGTGCGAATGGCGTGGGTTTCATATGTCTGGCAACCGGCGAAAAACAGGATCAGACCCGCCAGCAATATTGCCGGAACGCCTCGCGCCGCAATGCGCGATCTGGATTTCGATTTCAGTACAGAGTGCATGGCTTACCTGCCGGGACTCACGCTGCGACAGCAGCGAAAGCCGATTTGTTTGTGCTGGTGTTGGTTGGGAAAATAGTAGCGGGTGAAACAGTCGGCGCCCTGCCCTGAAAGATACGATCCACCCACGGCGACGGCCATTTCGCCGCGTTCATCCGCCACCCACTCCATGACGTTGCCCACCATATCATAAATGCCCGTGTCGGTCTTGCAGTCCGGCCGTGCGCCGGTGATCGTCGCCGCTTCCATTTCAGTGCGACACGCTTCTCGTTTGTACTTCCCGCCGTATGAGTACTGCCGGCGGTGCGTGCCCAGGCAGGCATTGACCCATTCGTAGCGCGAACAGAGTCGTTTCCCCGTCGCGGCGCAGATCGCGGCGGCGTCCGCCGGCATCAGGTCGACGAGCGGATCCTGGTTCCGTACGGCGAAATAATCGCCGGTAGAGAGCTGCGCGGTTTCGAATGGGTCGATGAAAAACGAATGCTGGGGGGTGTGCACGAGCACCATGTTATCCGCCAGCATTTCGGCAGCGCCGGCCGCGGGTCCGGGAGCGCTGCGGGGCGTCAGCGTGTCGCCGGGAATGCGCACCTGGGATTTGCAGGCCGCCGTCGCCAGCAGCACCAGTATGGCCAGCAGGCATCGACCGCCGCCGTACAGAACGTTCGTATAAATGCCAGAAAATGGGCGTCGCTTAGTTCTGGATGGCATCGGCATCGGCCTCCATAGAATTCGCGTCAGGTTGTTCTCTTTCTTGCCCGGGTTCCGGGGCTAGTTGATCGCTGTCTCCGGCGTTGTCGTTCGACGGGGTCGTCGCATCGGCCGGCCGCTGATTCTTTTCGGCGTCCGATTCGCCGGAACGCACGGGAGCGCCGAAGACGATCGAACGCACGATTTCCGTCGGTACGGGCGGCGCCGGGCGCTGGTTCCAATCGGCCAGACTGCCGGGCGTCGCCTTCGCTTCCGGCGCCGGCACCCTTTCGGTTTCGGTGGCGCTGTTCTCCGCCTGGTCCCCCGAAGGGTCTTCCGCGGCCTCGTCGGTATTCGCGTCGCGATTGGTCGTCGCGAGCGCTTCGGGATCGTTCGGATCGACCGAAAAATAAGTACGATAGTTGCCGAAACTCAGGCCGCTCTGCATGCGAAACTCGAGCCAGTCAAACGCCGCGAATTTGCCTTCGAGCTGGCTTTGATCGCGCCGGGTCAGTCGGCAGCGGGTCGGGAAAAAAACGAGCCGTCGCGTTTCCCCTCCGGGATCCTTATGCAGGCGAACCGCCTTCCAATCGAGAAATTCTAACTGCCCGATTTCAAGCATCGGGATGCGATGGCGCACGGCCACACCGTTACGGGTCTCGGTCAATTCAAGGGTCCGCTGGGTCAACGCGATGCGGCCGTCAATGCGCAGGTCTCCGCCCAGGCTCAGGGTCACGTTAAAGCGCGGGGCTTCGGGCGCTTTTTTCCGGCCCTGGTTTTTTTGCGTTCGCAGCTCGGGCGGCCGATTGGACCGCGGCGTGAACTCCTGACCCAGCTCGCGTTCCATACGCTTGAGAATTGCGTTTTCTTCGATGGAGCTGGAGCCGGGCACGAAATCCCCGGCCTGCTGATCGGCCCTGTCTGCAGAGCGCGATGCCGGGTACGAGGCGTTCGAGGACCCCGTGGAGCCCTGAGCCAGGCCGTGCCCGGGAGTACCCGGGATAATAGCCGCCGCGAGCAGCGGCAGCGCCGCCAGATATCGGCTGACGTTCAGGGTCGCCCTCCGGGGCTCACTTCCAGGGGATCGCTGGATTTCAGCAGTTCGTCGATCGCCTTCTGGCGCGCGACTTCCGCTCGCCGGCGGGCGATGCGACGGATCAGTACGTCGCGTTCCCGGCGGATTTGATCGACGCTCAGGTTCTTGCCTTTGAGCGTCGGATCGTTCGCCAGCAGCTCACGCAGGGCCTCGTCGTTCGGTTTGAGCCGTTCGGCTTCCGCGTAAATGGCCTCGACTCCCGCGGCGCGATGATAGTAATACTCTTCCAATAATTTCTCAAGGCGCGGCGCCAGGTAGCGCGCCGCCTCTTCGTCTGAAAAATAGCCCTCATCCTCACCGGCTTCGATGGCCAGGCGCCGCAGTAACAGTTTTTGGATTACGAGCCGGCGGGCCCCGTCTGACAGCGCCAGGATATCCTCGGGTTCTGAGACCCCGTACGCGGCGTTCGCGTAGTACAGCTGCCGTTCGCCGATGGTTATGTCGCCTGCGGACCCGTATACGGTTTCGCCTCCCTCGCCGAACGCGCTCTCGCGCAAGTCCGCCGTGACCTGAATGAGGCGGGCTCCGGCGTTACCGCAGGCGCTGAGGGCGAGCAGCAGGCAGGCGTAGATCGACGCGTGTCTTATGTTACAAAATACGCGGCTGTGATTTAAATTCATTGTTCTGTTTCCCCTACCACTATCGGTGCTAAAAAATAAATATTTTAGAAGGTCCAGCGCAAATTTCTTGCGCCCACGGCTTAGCTCGAATTTTATTCTATTTGCCATAGCGAAATAAACATTCCGGACGAAGACGCGCGTTTCGCGCATGCCTGAAACTCTTCCGGACGCCGTAAGGTTTATTTTTCGCATTATACAGAGATAATTCAATGGGGGGCTAAGAAACCCTTATGTCCCCGCCCGAAAATGTATGTATCCGATTATGGGCGATCCGCGAGCGCGGACCGTCACGATCGTTGCGTTCAGCGCGACGAGCGGTAGAGTAACGCCGTGACGAGGCGCTGATATATGAAACGGAGTATACATGAGGCAAATTACTGTGGGCAGAGTTTTTATCTCGCGGGGCGCGGCGACCCGGCCTGATTTTCCCGGCGCCGGATCAACGGTCCCGGCGGATATTCGACGTGTGCTCTGCGGAGCGCTCGCGATCGCGACCCTGCTCTTTGCGACGACGGCCTGCGGCGATAGCGGCCCGTTGGACGAGGGGCAGCTGAAGCGATTCACCGAAGCGCAGACGCTTTATCGCAATAAGAAATTCGACGAGTCGCTGGCCCGCCTGCGTCAACTACGCGAAGAGCGTCCCGACTCGCTCGAGGCGGCCTCCCTCGAAGCGCGTATTTTGTTTTTCACCAGGCAATTTGCGGACTCCGAACGAGTGCTCAACGAGATTCTCGCCGAAGACCCGTTGAATCCCCACGCGCTTATGTGGCTCGGCAAAACCATCGCCGTGGACAACGAACGGCAGGCCGAGGCCGCTGAGCACTTTCGCGCGATCATCGAACGTGATCCGGAAAATTATATGGCCCGTTATTATCTCGGCCGTTGTCTCGAAGCGCAGAACAAGATCCGCCCTGCGCTGCTCGAATACCAGGCCGCGCTGGCCATGGAGTATCAGATTTCAAAGATTCATCTGCATATGGGGCGTTTGCTTACGGGAATTAATATGGAGGGCCGGGCCGCGAAACACTTCGCTCGCGTGCGGGCCCTGGGCGTAAGCCCGAACGATATGGAGCTGGCCGCGCGCGCCGAAGCGCAAGACGGCGGCGAAGCCGAAGCCGGTGATGGAGGAGCGCCCGGCCGCTGATTGAATGCGTTCGCAGTCGCGACAGAGTATGCGGGCGTCGTCGGTGCAGACCGACGCCGCTCGTATTGCGTTTAACCCCGCAAGCCCTTCGGAGGAATCTCGATTCGTCCTGCGGGCGATGCTGTGCGCGTTCTACTGTGCGGCGATCGGCGTCGCGGCTGCCTCCCCCGCTTTCGCGCAGGATTCAGACGCGGAGATCGTCGATCGTTTCGAACGCATCGAGCCGCTGTCGTCTGACGCGTCTCCCGGCGAAGAGTCCCTGAATTCCAGCGACTCCAGAAATTCTCGAAATGCTTCGGACGAAAGCGACGGCGAAAGCGGTTACACGCGATACGGGAGCGCCGCTTCCGATGGGGACGAAGAAAACGATACGGGTGACGCGGACTTCGACGAAGAGCAGGTTCTCGGACTGGCGGAGGCGGAACGCATCGCGGAGTCGAATAACTTCGATCTGCGCGTTTTGAATATGGAGCGCGATCTCGCCGAGGATACGATCGACGCGCGTCTGCGGGATTTCTTTCCCAGTCTGTCGCTCTCCTATCGCCGCAATCGTACAATCGCCCGGCGGGATTTCGACAACGGCAATCATTCGCTGCAGCTTTCGCTTTCGCAGCCGGTCTTTGACGGCGGTCGCACCAAGCTGGCCTACGATATTTCAAAGATCGACGCGCGACTGGCGCGCGAGCGCATCACCGAAAGCAAGAATCAGCTGCGCTTTCAGGTGCGCCAGGCCTACCTGCAGCTCGTTCAGGAGAAAGAGAATATCGCCATCGCCAGCGCGGCGTACGACAGCGCCCGGGCGACTCTGGCTCGCGCGATCGTTGAACGACGCCAGGGGGCGATTACCGAACTCGACTACCAGGAGATTCGTACGGAATTCGATCGCCGGGGATTGGAGCTGGAGCAGCGCACGGACGCCTACAACAACGGCCGGGTGGATTTCGCGCAGTTGCTGCGGGTCAACGTGGATCCGGAATCTCAAGTACGTCCCGACGTCAAGGGCCTGGATCTCTTTCGCGTTAAGGTCAACGAGTTCCAGCTGAGTACGGACGAGCTGTATAATATCGCCATGGAAAGTCGGCCCGACGTGCGTCAGGCGAAGATCGACGTCATGCGCAGTCGCCGCGAGTATCTGATTACGCAATACGAGTGGTTGCCGACTGTCTCTCTGACAGGCAACTACGGCAAGAGCGGCGAAGAGTGGCCGCCCACGAATACGGAATGGGGCGTCGGCGTCAATTTTACCTTTCGCGTCTTCGGCAATACGATCAACACCGACGCTCAGGAATTGCGCACGCAGAACGAAACCGGCCGCGGATTTTCGACGAGCGGTCAATTTAACGTGTACGATAACGCGGCGTGGCGCGAACCGCACAAACGCAATACGATCGAATTAATGCAGGCCCGGGATCGTAAGAAACAGCTGGCCGACACCGTGCGGGTCGAAGTCGTCCGCTTGCGACGGGCTTTTTACGACCGCCGCCGCGAAATGGAACTGGCCGACCGATCGCTGGCGGTGCGAGAACAGCGCTTTAAGATCGAGCAGGTGCGCTTTCGCAACGGCGAAATATCCGTAAGCGATTTTCTGGAATCGGAGCTTGAGCTGATCCAGGCGCGCCTGGATCTGGTCGCCGGGCGCGTGAATATGATTCTGGCCGCCAATCAAACCGAGATCGATCTGGGACTGCCTCTGGATTCTTTGAAGCTCGTGGATATCGCGGAAGTCGGCGGCGACGGCGACAACGATCCGCCCGCGAACGATGCCGGCTCCGGCTTTCGCCCGCGCACAATACTGAATTTGCCGAACGCGCCCTTTGAGATTCAAGACGTGGACTCATTGAAAGAAGGCGCGCTCGATTCGGACGACCCGGGGGAGGCTCCCTGACCATGGCCCGCCGGAGCGATGAAAACAAGAAACGCAAAGGGGCCGTGAAAAAGGTCGGTACCCGCCGTTCGAAGAAAGCGGATGCGCGAACCCGGCGCAAGGCCGCGCCCGATCAGGTCGACGTTCCGGCGCGTCCCGAAGATCAGGAGGCGTTTTACGGCGAAGACGAAGCGCTGGAAACCGTCCCGGCGACGACCGCCTCCGGCGTATCGAGCGGAGAGCGTAGCCCGGGCCAGGGGGCCGATGAAATCGAAGCGTTGCTGGCCGCGCAGGCCCACGACCCGGACGGCGAAGCTGCCGCGGGTTCTGGCTCTACGGGAGCGGGCGCCGGCGGCATTCGAAGCGGGCGCGGTCCGGGCGGAGGCTTCGCGGGCGTCATGCGTCGAATCTTGCGTTATCGCACCCCTATCTTTATCGGGCTGCTGTTGTTGATCGCGGCGGGCAGCTTCCTGCCCTTTTTGTTGGAGAAAGACGAAAGCGACGTCGACGCATCGATGCTTGTGCCTTCGGTGAAGGCGATGCGGGTGGCGAAGCGCGATCTGCAGCATGCGATCAGTGCGCCGGGCACAGTGACCTTTCTCGAGAAGGCGGCGGTGACTTCGAAGGTGTTGGGCCGGGTCGAGCGCCTGCTCGTCGATCAGGGCGACTACGTGAAACGCGGCCAGCCGCTCGCGCAAATGGAAACCTTCGAACTGGAGCTGCAGCTCAAGCAGGCCCGGGCCGGCGTGAATCGCGCGCAGGCGCAGCTTGAACTTTCGCGGGCGCGTTATCAAAACGCGCGACGCGACGCGGATCGCCAGATCAAAGATCTCGAACGCATTCAATCCGATATCATCGAAGCGAAGGCGAGCTATCTCAACTCCCGCCGCAACATGAAAAATCAGCAGGAGATCTACGAGATGGGCGGCATCTCGCGCGAACAGCTCAAGACGGTGTACGCGGAGTATATCTCGTCGATGAGTCGTTATTATCAGACCCGTAAGAATTATCAGATCCGGATCGTCGGTTTTCGCGACGAAGATCTGGAAAAAGAAAACATCGCCGCGGATTTGCAGGGTCCGGACAAGCGCGAACAATTCATAGACTTTAATACGCAGGTGGAACTGGGCGATGTGCGAGTGGCCGAGGCCGCGGTGCGTAACGCGCGTCTGGAACTTGAGTCAATCAATTTGCTGATTCAAGAATCCACGATTCGTTCACCTCTCGACGGAGTGATCGCGTCCCGGGCGATCGAAGTCGGGGAGACCGCGAAAGAAACCGAACCCCTGTTTACAGTGATTCGCATGGATCGCGTGCTGATTTCCACGAGCATCCCTGAAGAAGAAGTTCAGTTTATCGAACCCGCTCAGGACGTTTCATACACCGTCGACGCCCTCTCCGATTTTCAGGACACGCCCCGGGCCGCCAGCGTATATCAGATTTCGCCGGTGATCGACGTGAGCACCCGAACCGCGGAGCTGCGGGTGCTGGCCGAAAACCCCGAACTGGACCTCAGTCCCGGTATGTTCGTGCGTTGTTCGGTGGCCACCCGCGCGGCCAAAGACGCTCTGGCCGTGCCCGAGTCGGCGTTGCTGGACCGCCGCACGGAAAACGAAGTCGATGACGTCGCCGACGTCTTCGTGATTCAGGACGGTCTGGTTTTGCGTCGCAAAGTCATACTCGGCGAACGTTACGGGGACGAGATTCTGGTGCGGGCCGGCCTGGAAGTCGGCGAAGAGATCGCCATTGAGAATGTACAGAACCTGAAAGACGGCGGCAACGTGCGCGTACAGACCTCCAGCACGGATCCCGCGCCCGAATCAAACCGGCCTGAGCCGGGTAGCACAGATAATAATACAGATACAAATACGAATCAGAAACCACAGGAATTACCACGATGACACAGATGAAGCGTTATTTGCAATACGCCTGTCTGGCCGCCTGCATGCTGCATGGGGCGGCCTGCGATCGCGTATCCGATCTGCCCGGACTGCTTTTGCCGTCCGTTTCGCCCGCGGGTTTGCGGCCGAATATCATAGCCTCCAGCCCGGCCCAGGGCGCCACGGCGGCCACGGCCGGCACTGAAATCTACGTCGAATTCGATCGCGATATGGACCTGGAGTCCACGCGCAACGCGTTTTCGCTGAGCGGCTCGACCTCGGCGGCCGGGACGCTGCGTTTCGAAGGCCGGCGGATCTATTACGATCTTGAAGATGAGCTGGTGCCGGGCAACAGCTATACGCTGCGGGTTGCTGGTACGGCCGAGTCGAGCGACGGCGTAAATATGCAGATCGACTACCTGGTATTCTTTTCGATCGGCACCGCGACCAACGCCCCCACTCTGCTCAGTTCGACTCCGGCGAATAACGCGCAGGGGGTGGCGGTGAATTCCGCCATCGTCATGAATTTTTCGCGGGCCATGAACCGCCAGTCGGTCGAGAACGCGTTCAGTATTTCTCCGACCGCGGCGGGCGCTTTCACCTGGGGCGCCGGCGACACCCAGCTCACCTATACGCCCTTCGCCGATTTGAATTTCGCGACGACCTATTCGGTCACCATCTCCGTGGGCGCGACCGACACCGAAGGCATTTCGCTCTCGACGACGAATAATTTCAGTTTTCAGGTCGGCACGGACTTCACGAAGCCGACGGTCACTGACGTGCGTGAAGTCGGAAACGTCCTCGCCCTGGTCGACGGCCAGGCGGGCGTATTCAAAGACAGCGCCTTCTCGATCACTTTCGACGAGCCGATGGATTTCAGTCCCAGTCAGAGCGCGTTCAGCCTGACCCGTCTGGATAATAGTACGACCGTCGCCGGGGTGCTGAACTGGAACGCGACCTTCACCCAGCTGACTTTCACGCCGAACGATCCGCTGGAGCCGAGCCGGCAATATCGCCTGCGGGTGACGACGGGGGCGCAGGACGTGGCCGGCAACGCCCTCGATCTACAGCTCACCCGGACCTTCACCGTCGACAATTCCATGGGCGCCGTTAACTCGAATTATCTGACGGTTACGGCGATGCAAAAGATCGCGCCCGGCGCCGTGCAGGGGATTACGCTTTCGCCGCTGGTGACCACGACGCTGAATATCCCCGGTTCGAATCTGGGCGCGGACGGCACGATCGAAATCACCTTCTCGCAGAATATCGATGCGGGAACGGTCCCGACGAATATCACGCTGACGAAATTATTCGGTCCCGGCGGGTCCAGTTCCATTCAAGGGGTCGCGGTGGCCGGGAACGTGGTGACCGTCTTCGTGAATAGCTTCAATGAGCTGAATCAGTACCAGCTCAAGCTGATCGGCGGTCGCAACGGAATCAAGTCGACGGTGGTCGGTCTGGAGACCGGCACCTTCTTGAGCGAAGACTTCGTGGTGAATCTCTTTATCCAGCTATGACGGAAGCTACGCTGCGAAAGCTATACAGGGACCTGAATCCCGGGAAGAAACAAATGAACTCGCAAAAGAATTACAATTATCGAATCACGAAATACACGAGCGTTTGCGCGGCGCTCTTCGCGTTCTTCGTCGCGGGCGTCGCGTGCAGTCAGGACGACATCGAAAGCGCGCTGCTGGGAGTGCCGCCGGGCGAAGGCGGCCTTTCGCCAGGCGTGTTGCTGACCTACCCCGCGGATCGGGCGGTGGGCGTGAGCCCTTCCGACGAGATGTGGATGCTCTTTTCGGCCGAAATGGACCGCGAAAAAACTCAGGAAGCCTTTCGGCTTTCCAGCGGTTCTGGTACGGTCAACGGTCGCTTTCGCTGGGAAGGCGCGCGCATGATCTTTACTCCCCTGACGCCCTTGAGCGGCACCAGCGAATTCGTCATGACCGCGGGGCGCCAGTCCGAAACCAACCAGGGCGTGGATCTCGGCGAAGATCAGACCGTGCGCTTCTTCGTGGGCGACGATCAGCAGCGGCCGCGCTTCGTAACTTCGAATCCCGCGAACGGAACCAACGGCGTCGCGGCGACCTCGAATATCACCGTCACCTTCAGCGAAGCGATCGATTTCAGCAGCCTCGCCGACGGCATCACGATTTCGCCGTCGGTGCTGTTTACTTTTACTCAGAGCAGCGACCGCACCCAGGCGACGCTGGTCCCCGCGAGCCCTCTGACTCCCGGCAGTTATACCGTTAGCGTCACCTCCGGCATTCAGGATCTGTCGGGTAATACGCTCCAGAACGAAACGACTTTCGCTTTCGTCGTCGGCACCGATTTTATTCAGCCGGCCGTTACGGCCGTAACCACGGGCGGTCCGGCGCTGGTCAACGGCGTCAATACGAACGGCGTGGATCGTTCGCTGCCCATTGTGATTCAGTTTTCCGAAGCGATGGACCAGGCGGCCACTGAAAGCGCGATCGGGCTCAGCCCCTTCGTCGCGAATACGAAGACCTGGAACCCGGCCAGCGATCAGCTGACGCTTACGTTTTCGCCGGCCCTCGATTCCGAAACGAATTATACATTGAGCGTCGACGCGACGGCGCGAGACGCGGCGGGCAACGCGCTGAATCAAGCGTATTCGTATCCGTTTTTTACGAACGCGGTCGCTTCGCTGCAACCGCAGGTTACAGCGGTCGTGCAGCGTAACGGCGGCGGGGCGGTATGTACGAACGGGGTCGGAACGCCCGGGACTGCGACCGCCCTTACGAATCTGAGCGTACTGAGCACCGCGCAGTTGTTCGACATCGACCCGGGAGCGACGGCCCAGTGCGCTCTGCGCATCGAGCTGACATTTCAGGACAGTCTCGCGAACCTCAAGCCGATGGTGGTTTCGAGCGTGGCGAGTAATCTCAGCTGGACGCCGATTATCGATCCCAGCGCGAATTCGCAGGGTATCTATTTGGTCGAGGCGAGTCCGGTGGGCGTGTCCGGCAGCACGATCGTCGTGTATATCGGCGGCGCCTTTAATAAGAACCCCGGCGATATTCCGGTGTATCGACTGCGGGTGAACGGCGGCGCGGGGGGAGCCGAAGACACCAACGGCAATACCCTGGGCGCGAACTACGATTTCTTTCTCTCGTTCTGAAGCTTCTAACGAATTCGAATGATCGAGTTTTTCGTACATCGACGCGTCGCGACGACGATGATCTTCGCCGCGATCGCGTTGATGGGCTCGATTTCCCTTTCGCGACTTAAAGTCAGCCTGTTTCCGGACCTGGAATTCCCCCGGCTGACAGTGCTGACCCCCTACTCCAACGTCGCGCCCGAAGAAATCGAGAACCTGGTGACCCGTCCGATCGAAGACGCGGTCAGCTCGATCAACGGCGTGCGCAAGATCGGCAGTCGTTCCCAGGAAGGACTTTCGATCGTCGAAGTCGATCTGGAATGGGGAACGTCGCTCGACCTGGCCGTGATCAATCTGCGGCAGAAGGTCGATCTGGCGGCTTCCCTCCTGCCCCAGGACGCGGGCAAATCGATCTTAATTAAATTCGATCCGGCCGCCGCCCCGGTCGTGACCCTGGTCGCCCGGCCGGTCGGCGTATCGTTTGAAAAACTACGCGATCATCTCGACAAAGCCGTGCGGCCCTTTCTGGAACGCATTCCCGGGGTGGCTTCGATTTCGATTCTCGGGGGATTTCGCCGCGAGATTCAGGTCAACGTGGACAGCCGGCGCATGTTCGGCCACGGTCTCAGTCTGGATCAGATCATTCAGTCGCTCGGAGCGTCGAATTTTAATTTCCCGGCGGGGAATGTTAAGAAAGGCGAGCGCGAATTCACCGTGCGGGTTATGGGCGATTTCAGCGATCTGCGCGAAATCGAAGAAACCGTCGTGTCGGTCAACGAGGCGGGTACGCCCATCGCTCTGAAAGAGATCGCCGAAGTGCGCGATGATTTTCGCGAGCGGCGCGGCTCGACCTATTATAACGGCGACCCGACGGTCGTCGTGGGCATTAAGAAAGAGCCGGGCAAGAATACGATCGAAACTGCGGAGAATATTCATAAGGCGCTTGCGGATATCAATAAGCGCTTTTCGCGCACCGTGCAATTCGATCTGGTGCAGGATCGTTCGGTCTATATTCAAAACGCCATCGCCTCGGTGCGCAACGCCGCTTTGCTGGGTGGATTTATCGCGTTTTTCGTTCTGTTTTTATTCTTAAAGGACGTGCGAGCCGCGTTGATCATCGCCGCAAGCGTTCCCTTCGCGATTATCGCGACGTTTGTTTTGATGTTTCTGCGGGATATCTCGCTGAATATCATGAGTCTGGGAGGGCTTGCGCTCGGGGTCGGCATGTTGGTCGACAATTCGATCGTCGTACTGGAATCGATCTATCAGCAAAAAGAACGCTATCCGGAACGGGCCATGTCCGTAAACGCCGTGCAGGGCGCCCGCAACGTCTTCGCATCGGTCAGCGCTTCAACCCTGACTTCGGTGATCGTTTTCGTGCCGATCATTTTCGTCTCCGGAGTGGCGGGCGCCGTGTTTCGCGATCTGGCCTTTACGGTTTCCTTTTCGCTCGCCAGCAGTCTCTTCTGCGCGCTTTCGCTGATTCCCATGCTGGCCGCGGTGGAGCCGCGCGCGGGTTCGCGGGTCGACCGCCTGATCGCCGCGGTCAATCGCAACGCGGAGCCCTTCTTCGAAGCCACCGAGGAATTCGTGCAGAATCTGCGCGGACGTTATGTGAAAGCCCTCGGGCTCGCGCTCGGTCGCCCCGGTCGGGTGCTGGGGGTCGGCTTTTTGCTTTCGGCCATCGGCCTGGGATTGTTATGGCCGATCGAGAAGCAGCTCTTCCCGGAAGTGGACCAGGGAGAAGTCGCGGCGGTGCTCGAGCAGCCCGGCGGAACGAGCATGCGCGACGCGGAGGCCTTGCTTGAAAAGATTCATGAATATATAGTCAAGAACGACCTGACCGTACATACGATTACGAATATTGGTTTCGACGAAGACGACCTGGCGAGCCGGGTCAAAGGCGTGCGCAAACCGAATTATTCGGAGAGCGAATTCTATCTGGATCGGGATGCGATCAACAGCCCGGAGTTCGTGCGGCTCATGCAACACGGCCTGGAAAATATCGGCGGGCTTCGGGCTTCGTTTCGCATACGCGGCGACGTTTTACAGGAAGTGCTCGGCGAATCCGGCGGCAAACTGCTCTTTGAAATTGAAAGCCGCGACCGCGAGCCGGCCCGCGAAATCGCGTCGCGCATCTACGAGCGTCTGCAAAAGAGCGAGGTCATGCAGTCCGGCGCCGTCACCGCCGTGCGGTCGACCGCCGTCGCGCGGGATCCGGAAGTGCGTCTCTATCTCGATCGGGACAAGATCGCCGCGTTCGGACTGACCCCCGAGGCTGTGGCCGGCACCATTCGCACGGGAGTCTTCGGTCGGGTCTCGACGATCTATCGCGAAGGCGACCGCGAAATCGACGTACGCGTACGCCTGCGCGAACCGGACCGCCAGCGTACCGACCAGCTGCATTCATTGTATGTGCCGACCGCCGGCGGCGCGGCTATTGAAGTGGGCGATTTGATCCGGCCGGAGGAAGGTCTGAGCTTTCCGACGATTCTGCGCGACAACCAGCGCAAGATCGAACGCATCGAAGTCGAGTTTCTGCCGGAGCGACGCGATGACGTGCGCGAAACTCTGGAAAGTCTGTTGATCGACGCGCGACGGGAGCTGCGCGAGAATCCGCCGGACGGCCTGGACGCCGAAAGCGTTCCGGACCTGCGGGTGCGCGAAGAGAACCAGGAAACCCTGGATTCGCTCAGCAACCTGCTGTATGCGTTTTTATTGTCCAGCATCCTGATCTATATGTTGCTCGCCGGGCAGTTCGAGTCCATCGTGCATCCGATTACCCTGGCGCTTTCGATTCCGATGATGTTGTTCGGGGTATCGCTTTCGCTGCTGGTAACGGGCCACAGTCTGAACATTACCTCGGCCATCGGCATGATTTTGCTGGTGGGCATCGTGGTGAATTCGGCGATCGTTTTGTACGAATATATACAGCAGAACCGGGCGGCGTATCGCGAAAAGCACGACCCGGATTTGCGAGCGGAAATCGAAGCGCTGCCGGAGATTCTCGCGGAAAGCGGTTCGCATCGCCTGCGGCCGATTCTTTTGACGACGCTGACGACCATTCTCGGATTGATTCCGATGGCGCTGGGTCTGGGCGAAGGCGGCGATCTCCAGGCGCCCATGGCGATCGTGGTGATCGGCGGGTTGCTGGTGTCTTCGGTGCTGACCCTGATCGCCTTTCCGACTCTGTACTACGTCTTCGAACGCATGCGCCTGCCCCGGCCCGAGACGAATCGAACGAATCGGGGGGATAACGAAGCGGGTTTCGCGGACCGCGAATCCGGCGGGGAGCCGCGGGGGTGAAAGCTCTGATCGCCATCTTTATTCGCAAGCCGGTGATGAGCGCCATGCTCGCCCTCGCCTTTTCCATGCTCGGCGCGATCTCGATTCCCCGCCTGCCGGTCGGTCTCCTGCCGAATCTCGCGTCGCCCGGCATTACCGTGATTACGCGCTATCCCGGCGTGAGCGCGGAAAAGATCGAGGAATTGATTACCATACCCGTCGAGCGCGCCGTCAGCGATATCCCGGGCATCGAAAAGATCGTCGCGACGTCGAGCGAAGGCGAATCGCGTGTGAATCTGATTTTCGATTATAATTCGGACATCAAAGTAAATATTCTCGAGAGCAGCGAGCGGGTGCGGCTGGTGCGCGCGAATTGGCCGCGCGAAGTGAACGAGCCGGCGATCGTCCGCTACGATCCTTCGGATAAACCGGTATTCATCGTAAGTTTCGCAAGCGAACGCCACGATCTGAAAGTCTTGCGCGAAATCGTGGACCGCAGATTCAAACCCCGCTTCGAACGCATCGACGGCGTCAGCGAAGTCTTCGTGGGCGGCGGCTTTGAACGTGAAATCCAGGTGCTGGCCGATCCCGCGCGGCTTTCCGCCCACGGCGTACCGGTGCAGCCGCTGGCTTCGACCGTGGCCGCGAATAATATCTTTTTGCCCGGGGGCAAGCTCAGCGCCCGCGGGCAGTCCGAACGTTATATTTACAGCTACGGACGCATCGACCGGATCGAAGACATCGGCGGCCTGCGATTTACGACGGGCCAGCAGGGCGGGACGGTCGAAATTCGCCAGCTCGCCGAGGTGCGCGATCATTACCGGGACCGCGACAGCATCGCCCAGACGAACGGCGAAGACCGGGTGACCGTCTACGTGCAAAAGGCGGGCAATGCGAATACCCTGGGTATTACCGAGGCCTGCGAAGCGATCGTCGAGGGTTTCGCCGACCTGGAGGCGCGCGAAGGCATCAGCTACAACGTGGCCTATAACCAGGGTACCTATATCCGCCGTTCGATCGATAGAGTGACCGGCGCCGTGATCTCGGGCGCGATCATCGCCGTGGTCGTACTGTACGTCTTTTTGCGCCGGGCGGCGGTGACGATGATCATCGGGATTACAATTCCGGCTTCGGTGATGACGACGTTCTTTCTGATGTTTTTGTCCGGGCTCGAGCTCAATGTGATGAGTCTCTCCGGGCTCGCCCTCGGGGCCGGAATGTTGATCGACAACTCGATTGTGGTGTCCGAAGCGATCGATCGCCGGCTGCGGGATCTGCGCAGTCCGGACGCGTCGCTTGCGGATTCTAAAAGCACCAGGGGGGATGTGGCCGAAGCCGTGCGTTCGGCCACCGTCGGCGTGCAGGCGGAGATCGTGTCGGCGACCCTGACCACGATCGTGGTGTTTATCCCGCTGATTTTTTCGAATCCCGAAACGCGCAAGCTGTATGAAAGTCTTTCGTTAACTGTAATCTATTCGCTATTAGTTTCGCTATTCTTTTCGCTGACTGTGCTGCCTTCGCTGATTCTGCGTTTCGTTTCGCTTTCGAGCGCCGGAGAGCCGGAATCGCGGGCGGGCCTTCATGTGATGTTTTCGAAGTTGAGCGGAAGGCGGCCGGGAGGATTTGCGAAGGCTCTGAGCGCGCTCGCGCGTCCCCTGCTCGCTCTGTGGCGCCGATTAGAGACTCTCCGCGTCGAGGATATCGCGCGCTGGTACCGGCTGCGTTGCCGGGTAGTGTTTCGCAACATCGTGCCGGCCTTTCTGGTGCCGATCGTCGTGCTGGCCGTCAGCCCGCTGGTGTTCAGCATCATCGAAAAAGAATTCGTAAGCCCCGTCGATTCGAACGATATCGAAGCGAGCGTCGACCTGGAAACCGGCACGCACCTCGAACATACCCGTCGCATCACGAATCGCATCGAAGCGGCGGTGCGCAAGCATCCTTCGGTTAAAGAAGTGAACGCGAAAGTGGAGAAATCCCGGGCGACTCTGAATATCAAGCTCGATTCGGAACAGACCCGCTTTCAATCCTCCTCCGAGATCATTGCGGAGTTGCGTAAGATCACCGACCCGATCGAAGAGGCCTTCGTGTACTATAACGAGGCCGGCGAAGGCTCCGGCGGACGCGAGCTGGATCTGGAGTTTTTCGGAGACGACACCGCCGTCATCAAAGCTTTCGCCCGGGAAGTCTCTTCTAAGATTCAGGGCGAAGTCGAAGGCGTGGACCAGGCGATCCTGCGCTTTCGGGACGGCAAGCAGGACATCCTGCTCTATCCGCAGAAGACCAAGCTCGCCCAGAATCAAACCACTACTCGCGAAATCGGCGAAACCCTGCGACAATTCCTGTCGGGCACGATCATTACGAAGTACTACGACGGCGATCGCGAAGTGGACGTGCGACTCCAGGGCCGTCCCGGCGCGCTTGAGACTCCGGCCGACGTCAAAAAATTCATGCTGCCGCTCGCCCAGCGAACGATCCCGCTGGCGAGCATGGTCGCTTTCGACAATGGCGAAGGCGAAACCCGGCTCTGGCGCAAAAACAAACGCAAGTCCGTGGGTATCAGCTTTAAGATCAAATCGCGTTCGGTGGACGCCGTGGCCGCGGATATAGATCGCGTGATGGCCGGAGTCGAACCGCCGCCGGATACGATCTACGCCTTCGGGGACGAGTACGAGAAATTAAAGGCCAGTCAGCGCGAAATGCTGATCGCCATCGGGCTTTCGATTGTGATTATCTACATGCTGCTCGCGTTTTTATTCGAATCGTATAGCCAGCCGTTCATCATCATGGTGACGGTGCCGGTGACGGCGACCGGGGTGCTGCTCTTTCTGGCGATTACGCGCATGCCGCTCAATATGAGCGTGTATATTGGATTGATCATGCTCGGCGGAATCGTGGTCAATAACGCGATCCTGGTGGTGAGCACCGTCAACAAGGCCCTGGCGGAGCTGCGGGCCGCGGGCGCCCGGCCGGTCGGGCCGCAATTGATCCGGCCGATATTGCGGGCGGCGTCTTTTCGCATCCGCCCGATTTTGATGACGACACTGACGACGGTCTTCGGTCTCCTGCCGATGGTGGTTGATTTCAGCGAAGGCTCCGGACTGTGGCGGCCGCTGGCTATTACCGTCTCTTTCGGTTTGAGCCTCTCGTTGCTGGTCAGCCTGGTGCTGGTGCCCTTCGCCTCGTATTTATATTATCGTACGATTGCCCAGAGGAGTATGTGATATGGCAGGAAAGAAAAAAGATCCTGAATCAATCGAAAACGAAGAGCCGGATGCGGCCGTCGAAGAACGCGAACTGAACCCGGAGAACCCGCAGGGTCTGTACGAAGACCCGCGTTTCAGCGGGCCGCCCACGACGGCCTTCGGACGTTTTCAGCGCTGGTCGCATCGCCACAAGCGCGCGATCTACGCCGCGTTTTTTCTGGCGATCATCCTGTCATTCGTAGTCGTGATGCGCCAGGACGACGGCGCGAGCGCTCGCGAAGCGGTCGAAGCCTATTTCAGTCGCTTCGCCGGCGAAACGGACGGCTGGCAGTACAATATCGAGCGTTATTATATCGATAAAGTGCATTTGAATAATCTGTATCCGGTGCTCGCGAAGCTGACGTACGGCGACGCGGGAGCGCAGTCGCTTTTGGGGGACCGCGAGCTGTACGAAAGTTATGTTCGCGAGCAGTACGAAACGGATTTGATGGCTTTCGCCGCTCTGCAGGAACGCGTCCTGAACGAGCGGGAAGCGAAGATGTTCATGGAGAACGCGCTGCGCCAGGCCGCTGCGGATTATTATCTCTACAAGCGGGTGGGCACTGAAGCCACGGATTTTCGCGTGAACGTGACCGACGCGGAGGCACGGGAATATTACGGACGCAACAAAGACTTCTACGATGCGTCCGGTTTGAACGAAGCCGCCTCGCTGCAGGTCATTAAGAACACCCTGGCCGGCCTGCGTCGGGATCAACTGCGGCAGCAACTGGCGGTGGAACGCTCGCGAATCGTGGGCCAGCTCAAAGACCGCATCGGTCCGCGGATGAACCAGGAATAGACGGGAGTAGCGCCGTGGCCGTTTCGCAAGAGCATTCAGCGGAAGATCGAGGGTCGGGATACCGGAGCTGGGAACGCAGCGGATTCCAGAAGCTGCTGCGCCACAGTCCGGCGCTGTTTCGCAAGGTCGTAGTCGGCGCGAGCATTACGCTCGCGGTCTTCGTCCTGTTTTTCGGGGTGGATTTACTGGACTGGATTTTTCTGACCCAGGATGGGGTATCCGCGCTGACGCCGCTCAGGCAGTGGATGAACGAGTCCTTCGGCATGAAGCTGATCTTGCTGCTGGCCTGGGGCTGGGCCGTGATGGATCTGGCCCAGGCGGGGGGCGAAGCGCTCGCGGCCGGTCCCTACGAGCGATTCGCCCAACATCTCAATCAGGTCCCGGGGCATTTGACGCCCTTTCACATCCGCGAAGGCGACGAATATTTTAAGATCGTCGCCGACGCCTACAATGGAGTCGTGGTGCGTTTGACCCAGCAGGAAGAACGCATCGAAAAATATCTGCATCTCGCGGCGAAGAAAAACTATTCGGCAGAACGCATACTGAGCGAACTGCATGAAATTACAGGAGAACGAAATGAATCTTAAAATGGAATGGGCCAGGCTACTGAGTCTGCTGCGCGCCCCGGGCGCGTTTTTCGAGCAGGCCATGCAGGATCGCAGCGATTATTTATTTCGCGACGCTCTACGAATGATTCTCCTGGTGCTCGTGGCGTCTACGGCGTTGTACTTTGTCTTCACGTTTATGAATCTGAGCTCCCTGGAAGCCCAGGTGCAGGCGATGAAGAGTTACGGTCCGCCGAACGCCCTGCCCGCCTGGCTCCAGGAAGGCGTCGCCTGGAACCGGATTTTGTTCCCGGTGTTCTGGATCATTCTGATCTTCTACGGCGGCCTGATGCGCCACATATTGATCCGCCTGCTCGGCGAGCCCGACGCGACTCTGGCGCGTACGCAGACAGTCGGCATGTACGCGAGCGTTCCGCTGATCCTGCTTTCGGTTCCGGGTTACGCGCTGGGTGTGTTATTTCCCTACGTGCCCGGTCCGGGCGTTCCCGCGGGCGCCGCCGGTCCGGCCGCTCTTTTGAGTACGGCCCTCTTTCTGGGCGGTTATGTCTGGCACGGGGTCGTGGCGATCAAGGCGCTCAAATGCATCTATAAACAAAACTCCGGGCGGGCGTTTTTGAGCTGGGCCTGGTCGCCCTTCGCCGGAACCTTTTTGTGCTGCGGTCTGTGGTTCGGCGGCTATTTTATCGCTGTGCTCGCGCGCGGCGGAATCTGATCGCTCAGCCGCGAATATGATAGCCGCCATCCACGTTGCGAATCTCGCCGGTGACCCGGCCGTAGGGTCGTAGCAGATAGGCGGATTCGTAGGCGAGATCCTCGGGCTGCGCGTTGCCGAGCGGGCTGTGCTCGTCGCAAAAAGCGACGGCCTCCGCCAGCCCCTGGATCGCGCTGCCGGCCTTGCTGCCGGTATAAGGCGAAAAGCGGATCGCGTTGACTTTGATCTGGTGCGATACCCCCAGCTCGTGCGCGAGTTCGACGACGATGCGTTCGAGCGCCGCTTTCGCCACGCCGATATTTTTATAGGGATGATAGGCGACCTTTTCGGCGCCGAGATAACTCAGCGCAAGAATGGCCGCGTTTTTCTGCAAGATTTCGTTGTGGATTAAACCGCGGGTCAACGATACGAGCGAATAGGCGGAGACGTCCATCGCGCTGAAGAACTGGTCTTTGGTTACCTCGAGTATCGATTTGATCACCACACCGGCTTTGATCGTTTTGTCCATTGCGATGGAATGCAGAAAGCCGTTCAGCGTGATATTCTTCGCTTTCAACGCGACGCAGAAGTCCTCGATGCTGCCGTCGAGAGTTACATCCAGCGGGAAGGTCGGCGTGTCCGGGCCCAGTTCGCTCTTTACGGTGTTCTCGAAGGCTTCGTAGGTGCTATCCAGAAAGGCGGTCGCGCGCTCTGAGAGGCCTTCGTGGTGCGGGGTGCGCCCCAGGCCCGAACAGACGATGGTGCCCCCTTCTTCGCGCACCTGTTTGGCGATGGCCATGGCCAGCGAGCCCGCGTCGGTGATTCCAGTGATGAGGACGGTCGTCCCTTTCAAATTTTCGCTCATATAATTCCCGGTAAAATGGGAATTCGCGACGGGATCGGCGAGCGAATATTTTCAGATTCATGCACCAGGCGCGGCGCGGGCCGCTATTGGCTGGAGAACATCCAGCTTTTCTTTACGCAGGTTGAGAAAAGTTGCGGAGTGCACTCTTCCGTTTTAAGACAGGAGGTCAGCTCTTCCCGATGGTCTGGGAAATCTCCCAGTCGGATCAGGAGATTTTCGCAGAGCGCGCCCGGGTCGCCCGAGAGCTCGCTGTCCGCTTCGCTCGTGCTCCGGTGGCATTCACGGACTCGATCGCAATAGGGTTGGATTTCGCGCAGGGCAGCTTTGTATTCCGGTGTCTGCTTAAGAGCTTCCTCTGCGGCTTTCGTTTCCTGGACTATGCATTTGTACCGTTCGGTCTGAGAGCATGGGTGTCGCTCAAGGCAAATCGCCGCTACCGGGTATTCCTCCGGTTTCGCGCGGCGTATGGTTTTGAGCCATTCTCCGCAGTATTTGCGAGACTGTGTTGTTGCGGCGGGGTTTTGCTGCGCTCCGGGGCATGCAAGGCTGCTTTCGCAAATGCGCTTTATTCGCGCGAGTTCGGCTTCATCGGGCTCCGGGGTCTGCGTCGGCCAGTTGGCGAGTTTGCGAATGGGCCCGTGTCGGGTTTTCGGAATTTGCGGCCATCGAATGATGCTTCCGAGATCCAGGTCGATCGCCGTAAAGAACGACCTCAGGCACCAGCGAGTTCTCAAATTTTCGCAGCGCGTGGTGCGTACGCACTGCGAAAACGGCTCGAACTGGACGGGAAAGCGGGCGGCGCTGCGCTTGAGAAAATCAGGACAGTCTTTGCGAAACTCCGTCGCATCCCGGGCTTCCGGGTCACATTGAACGATGCGAGTGCACATTTGCGCGTTACTCGCATCCGCAGCGAGCGCGGGCACCTGTGCGGTTCCGTCGGCCTGTCCGTAAATTACGGCCCCGCCGCCCGCAAGGCCCAGCAGACAGACGATGAAGAGCACGACGAAGCGATTTGGCCGGAGCATAACGTCGAGGATTCTGGAACTGGTGAAAAGGAAAAGGGATTATTGCTCTGCGAGTTCTTCTCTTCGAGTTCTATTGGGCCCGGCCGATCCAGGTCCAGTGTCCGGCGACCCGGCGAAAGAGGTGGCCGTCCAGTTCCGCTTCGTCGGGTTCGGCTTCGCCGGCGACGTCGAGAAAGCCGCGGGTCATACCGATTTCGTTTTCGAGCGTCGAAATCTTTTCGAGCCAGTCGGGGTTCCAGCGCTGCGCGAAGCCGGTGCTGACTGTATCGGCCAGGACTTCCTGCAGGCCGCCGCTCAGTCGTCGTAACAGGTCGGGGCTGCCCGCGCTGCGATCTTCCGGCAAAAGCACCGCGGTTCCGCTGAAGCTATGGCGCCAGTCGCCGTCGCGGTGGGCTCCCAGAAGCGAAATTTCAAGAGTCTGCGGAGTCAGGGAATCAGGCCCGGGGTCGTCCTCGGGGTCGAGCTTGGGGCTATCGGTCGCAAGAGATTTCGTTGCTTCGCCTGGCTGCGATGCGATCAGACGCGCGCGGCCGCAGGAAAAGACGAAGCCGTTGAGATAGGCGCCGGACAGGGGTATGCCGATTTCGCGTTCGCCGGCCGTGACGGTGTCAGCCAGATAGGCGACCGCGGCCTGGAGGGCGATCTGGATATCGGGGTTGAGAACTTCGGGCATAGTAGACAGGTTTTGTACTTCGGCCTCCCCTCCCCCGGAATTGAGTCCGGAATCGCGCCTGATTGCCACCTGGCCCGCAAGCCCGCTTACCCCGGGCGGAAGCATTAAATCATTGACTGGCTCGTTGTAGCGTGTCATATGCGACATAATCCCCGGACTGGTACATTGATCGTCGGGAGCGCGGCTCCGTAAGATTCGGTGAATCTTACGGGATATTCGAATCCCGGTGGAGCCGTCACGGAAGAGCACAGGAGCAAGCGGCATGAAAGGCCCGAGAATCATCGCGGTGGCGAATTACAAAGGCGGCGTGGGCAAGACCACCCTGGCGGTGCATATCGCGAGTCGTTCGGCGGCCGAAGGCCTGCGGGTCCTGCTCTGCGATTGGGACGCTCAGGCGAACGCCAGCGATCATTTCGAATACGCCCTTCCGTCTCTCAGGGAATCCGCCCCTGAGCCACCCTCAGAATCCGCCGGGGAGTCGCCGGTTTTTGAACGCAACGCGTATCATTTTCTGGCCGAGCAGTGCGAGCCGGAAGAGTGTATTTATGCGAGCCGCGACCCCGATGCCAGATCGAAGGCCGCGGGCCCGGACGTGATGCCGGCGACTCTGGAGCTGGCCATGGTCGGCTTCGAGATGATGCGCGACCGCTCGGCCATCTTTCGGGTGCGCAAAGCGCTCAAGGCCCTGCCCTATGATCTGATCGTCATCGATACCCCGCCGTCGCCGCAGTATTCGCAGCAGGCCGGCATTTACGCCGCCGACGTTTTGCTGACCCCCACGGACCTCAAAACCGATTCCCTGAAAGGTCTGGCCTATATTCGCGCGGTGCTGGGGCAGCTGTTTACGGACGAGATCAAGCTGAAGCCGCCGGTGCATCTCGCGGTGCCCTGCAATGTCACCGAGAAGCAGGACGCGCAGTTGCGGGAGCTGCTGGCGGAAGAAGGTTATGTGTGCACCGGCGTCGGGGTGCTCAAGTCTTCGCCGATCGACACCAGCATGATCAAGAAGACGGCGCTGAATCCGGAATCGAAGGGCGAGAAAGAACGCGAGGCGATCCGGCAGCTCGATCTGTTGCGAAAGGAAATCCAGGTGGCGTGAGGCTTTTCAAGATTCACTAAATCTTGAAAGACCGAACCATAGCAAGATTCAGTGAATCTTGCATGCCCGGAGCATCGTAAGATTCACCGAATCTTGCGCGAGTAAAGCAAAGAGACGAATCCTATGGCGAAAAATAAAAGAATCGCGGCAGCCGGCGGACTGCGACTGGCGACCCGCAGTCTGGGCGGCGGTCTCGGGCGATTGACCCAGGCGCAGCCCGACGAGGCGATCCAGGCGACGAGCCGCGACGGCCAGGTCGTCGAATTCGGCAAAGTCCTGCCCGTCGAATTGTCGCGCATCATGCCCAATCCGCGCAACGACTATGAGTCGATGAGCGCGAAAGAACTGCAGAGCCTGGCGGAAAGCATTGAGCGGGTCGGGGTCCTGAACGCGTTGATTCTGCGCGACGCCACCCCCGCCGACGGCGCTCCGGCCGGCGTGGATTATGTACTGATCTGCGGAGAGAACCGTTTTCGCGCGGCGCGGCTGGGAGAATTGCTGGCGGCGCCGGCGCGGCGCGTGATGAGCCCGGCGAAAATCGCGCCGGAACTCGAAGACGAAATCATGGAGGCCGAAAACGATCGGCGCCGGGGCGGTTCGAACAGCGCGGCTAAAAAGAAAGCCTGGATCGACGCGAAATTCGGCGCGCGCATTCGCCGTAAAAAACACGGCGGCGGACAGGGTTCGGGCAATCTCGCCGCGGAGATCGAGCGCGAGTCCCGCGGCAAAATCCCAAAGGGTACGGCCCAGCGGCTGCTCGCGGAACTGCGCCGCGACTACGCAGCCGGCCCGGTCTCAGGCGCGGGAGCCGATAAAGCCGGCGGCCGATCGAACGCGAAGGCCGGCCCGGTGAGCCCGCCGCGACAGCTCGTCGAATGGAAAGGCTGGGCGGAACTTTCGGAAGCGAAACGCCGCAAAGTTCTGGCTGCGCTGCAATTACTGGAAGACGTGGCGCTGCCGAAAAAGCTGCGCGGACTTTGAAGAGTCGTCGGCGCCAGCCCCGGTCTAAATTCGCCGCTATTCGATTTGTGCTTGTCGGCCATGACGTTGCAGTTAGTGATTTCTCCTGCGTGGTGTTGTTTCTGAGGTCGCAGCGATTCGACCCGGGAGGCGGATATGAGAAATATCACAAACCTGATGCTGACGATACTGGCGGTGTTGTCCCTGGGCGGGCAGGCGGCCTGCATGCCGGTTCTTGGCGATCTGTCGAGCGACTCAACAGCGGGCGCCGGGTCAGAGCTTCTGATGCTGGGGTTGGCCGCCGGAGGCGGGTCGGCCCCAATGTACACCGTCTCGGGTTCGCTGAGCGATGATTTCGGTCAGGCGCTCGCAAACTTTGACGTAGAGTGTACTTCCGGCGCTTATTCCACCACGGTTCGCACGGACGCCAACGGGAATTTTTCAGTCGAATTACTGGAGGGCCCATCGCAGTGCCAGGCGCCGGGCGGCCGCTTTCTCACGCTGACGATCTTTGCGGACGGCTCGGTCCTCGCTGGTAACTCTTTCGGTATGGCCTTTGATGACGGACCCGCAGGCCCCCGGCTCGCTGTGATCCCGGGGGATCTGAGGGCGCGCGGTAGGGATGGCTTCGTCCAGTTGTTGTGGACCCGGACCGTCGGGGCGACCAGCTATACCCTGTACTGGAATACAGTCGGCGGCGTGACAACCGCCGATGCGCAGATCACCGGGCTGACGGCCCCGAGTTATAATCATACCGGTCGTACGAACGGCGTTACCTATTATTATCGCCTGGCCGCCGATAACGCGGCCGGAACGAGCGAACCGGGACGCGAGGTGCAGGCCATCGCCAATCCAGGCGCGCCGCCGACGCCGGAACACTTCGAGGCGCGCGGAATTGACGGCGGTGTAGAGCTGAGTTGGGAAGCGGTGCCCCGGGCGACGGAGTATCTGGTATTCTGGTTGGATACGCCGGGCGTCGAATGGACGAGTCCTTCTGTGCGGCTCGGGCCCGTAACGGGTTATACGCATACCGGTCTGGTGAACGGCACAACATACTATTATCGGTTGGTCGCGATCGGGACGTACGGCAATAGCGGTCTGTCGGAGATAGTGCTGGCCACAGTCGGCGGCGACTGACGGAAATTGCCGCGCCCGGGACGCGTGCTGGCCAGGTTTTGTCAGGCCGAAGTCGCGAACGATACTGCGCGGTTTGTTCTGGCGTCCTTCGAATCCAGGGCCCTAAACGATTTTGCAATCGCCCCGAAAGCTCTGGGCTTCGAGGCGACGTATGAAACGCTCGCGGAACGCGTTAATCGAAACAGGGCGTGGGTAGCTGTTGTCCGTCGCCGATAGTGCAGAAGGGGAGAAACAACTTATCGACGCCTCGGGCGTGCAGATCGTCGACGTAATCCTGGTAAGCGGGCAGGCGATTACCGTCTCCGTCTACGATTCGACGCAGTCGATAAGACCTCACGTCCCCGCCAAAGAATACTGTATCTCTCCTGTATTCGTTTTCATTCACTTTTACCAGCGTGGCCGACGAATCGCCGCCTTCGCCGCCGACGATATCGCCCAGATTAAAACCGCGCGCTGATCCCAGGGTGAGATCGGCGTAGCTATAGTCCAGATTAAAGTCCATGATATGCTGTGCTCGCGACATGCGCAGGTTAAAGTACAACATATATCCCGGAAGACTGTGATGCCAGCTCCAAACGCCTTCGTCCGTTGTATTAATGACGACATGATGGCCGACGACTTCGCCGTTTTGAACTATCTCGCTGAATTCCGCTCCAGCAAAGGAAACGACTTCGTCCGGCAGGGGATTGCCGTCCATCCACCACAGGCCCTGCAGGGCCGGAGGCGTCCCTGTCGCATCGCTGCCTATACGTAATACCTGATCTATATCTCCAGGCTCAATTATGCTGAATTCGTAATCGTATGCGGACAGCTGCGTTGTAAACGCGACTGAGGCAAGAATCACAAAAACACTTACGATCTTTTGTTTCATTGGAACTCTCCATATATTTTTTTGCCCGGTTTTGTATTTAGCGATGTTAGATTGCAAGAGTTTTAACAGAAATCTAACAGAAAGTTTAATACATGCGAGATCGAATATAATTTGATATCCAATGCTACTGAATGGCAGTTCGCTTTGTCCGTGAGGCCTCCCCTTGACGGGTCATGGTCGTTCATTGGATGCGTGCGAAATGCGGGACCGAATTCTTGATCCTCCAGTAGCCGCTGACGAACGACAGCTTCGCTGCGGGGCGACATGCAATTCAGTAGCTCTTCGCGGAGCGTGCGAATGAAAGGCCCCGCGATTCCATTGTCGGGATTGCCCGCACGTACAAGCCCCCGGCGTGCGAAAATAGTGCTCGCGAAACCCGGGGCCGGTCTTCAATTGGTGTCTGCGAAAAGCGGCGTTCAGTCCGTCACCTCCGGTGACGTCCGGTCGTCGCGCCAGAGGAACCGCCATTTTATGAAACCAGCCAATCAAACCGAAGCGTCCGGCGCGCAAGACGCCGCCCCGATCCCTGAATTCTATGCGAACTCCATCGCCATCAACGTTTCGCCGTTCGAGGTTGAGTTACAGAATTTGCTCGTGGATTCGTCTCAGAATCTGAAGGGCGCCGTGAACGTGCGCATGAGTCCGCAAACCGCCTGGACGCTGTCGAAAGCTCTGGAAAAAAACCTGGCGGAATACGAAGCGAAATTCGGCGCGATCGCGTTGCCGGACGAAATCAAAAAACAGTTCAGCTGAGCGGCGTCCCGACTGTTCATCCCAACCGGCTGATCGTGTTTCGTAACCACGGGCTCCGGTCGGGGTCTAAGCTCTGATGGATTCTCTCGACTGGCTGGCCTTCGCCGTGCTGCTGCTGGCCACCTTCGCGAGCGGCGTATTCCGGTCGTTGCGGACGCGTGACGAGTCGGCCTATCTCTTCGCTTCTCGCAAAACCGGCCTCTTCGCGCTGACCGCGACGCTGGTCATGACCGAGTTTAATCCTACGACGCTGCTGGCCTTCTCGTCCGTCGGCTATTTCGCGGGCTGGTGGGGCCTGGGTTTGCCCTTCGTATTTCTGGCGGGCCTCTCGTTTTACGCCGTCGCGGTCGCGAAACACTGGAAACGTTTCGACGGCCAATCGGTCGCCGATATTTTCACGCAGCGCTACGGTCCGCTGCTCGGCCGAACCGCGAGCTTCGCGCTCCTGCTGGCCATGGCCGGCTTTAGCGCTACTTATGTACGTTCACTGGTATTGATCTTCGCGCCGTTGTTTCCGCAGGCGGGCGAATTGTTTTTATCGTGCGTGGCGGTGGCGCTGGTACTGGCGATGACCCTGCGCGGCGGGTTGATGGCGGTGATTCGCACGGATATCGTTGCTTTCCTGGCGGTGTGTGTTTTGATCCCGGCGATTTTGTGGAGCGTCGCTTATGGCGGTTACAGCGGCCCGGGCGAATTTTTCGAAGGCGCGACCGCGGATCGAACGGGAGCGAGGGTGCTTCCCGACATATCGCCGGCGGAGAGCGGGTCTCCGGAAGCTTCGCGCGCCATCAGTCTGGCAGCAGGACAGCAGGCCCTGCCGCCCGCGTTTTTGTTTTCGCTGGTTCTACTGACCATGTTCACCTATATTCTGGCGCCCTGGTACGGCCAAAAGATCTTCGCCGCCCGCAGCGAAGGGGTCGCCTTCGCCTCGGTCGCGCTTTCGGCGGTGCTGGTTTTTCTATTGTACGGCGCCATGACCGCCGCGGTGTATTTCGCGCGCCTGCGTGGTCTGGCGGTCGAGAATCCGGAAACGGCCTTACCGGTTGCGATTGAATTTTTTGCGCCGGTCGGCGTGCGCGGTGCGGCCTTCGCGCTCTTTTTGATTGCCGGCACGACGACCCTGGCGGGAGTCTGGAACGCGATGACGGCCATGCTGCGCACGGATTTTCTGCAGCGGGGAGCTTCGCCTCGCGGCGATGTGCAGTCAACAGGGACTGGATCGAATTTGCGCGGCGACATGCTGATCACCGCTATATTCGCCGGCCTCAGTCTGCTGCTCGCGAATATCGCCATCGATCGAATACTGGACAAACTGATTCTCGCGAATATCCCCGTGGCGGCGCTGTCCTTTGCGCTGCTCGCCGCGTTTTACTGGCGCGGCGCTTCGCGCGCGGGCGCCTTCGCGAGCATCGTCGTCGGTCTGGTCTGGGGCGTTTTTTGTTACGCCTATTTCGGCGAAGCCGGCATGTACACCTGGTACTGGGTGGTCTACGGCCTGCCGGCGATCTTCGTCTCGGGCATCACCTTCAGTCTGATCTGGCCTCCCGCGGTGTCGCCGGTACGCGCGGGCGAAAGCTGAATATTATGAACGATTCGCACGATTCTGATTTCGCCGTCGCGATTCTCGGCAGCGCCTTCGATTTTCACGAAATGCCCGCGGGGATTTCGCTCGAAGCGCAAAGCATCGAAACGCTGTACGGCCCGCAGCAGGTGCACCGCGTTCACGGCCTGCAGCGTCCGGCGGCTGTGATCTTTCGCCACGGTTTGCCGCATTCGCTTCTGCCGAACCAGGTTAACTATCGCGCGCTCGCCTCGAGTTTGCGGGAGTTGGGCTGCCGTTCGCTGATGGTGACGAGTTCGGTCGGCGTGATGGACGGGGAGCTGCCGCTCTATCGACCGCTCTTACTCGGCGATCTGCTGATGCCCGACAATCGCCTGCCCGACGGTTCCGCCTGCACGCTCTTCGATCGGCCACGGGCGGGGCAGGGACATCTCGTACTCGAAGAAGGAATGTTTTCGACCGCTCTCGGGGATCAGGCGGCCGCGATCTGCGAGCGACACGGACAGCCCGCCCTTCGCGACGTGATCTTCGCTTACGTCGGCGGGCCGCGCACGAAAACCCGCGCGGAGAATCGCTACTGGGCCGGCCTGGGCGCGCAGGTGAATTCGATGACCCTCGCGCCGGAGGTCGTGCTCGCCGCGGAGCTCGAAATTCCCACAGTCGGTTTCGTGGTCGGTCACAAGTACTCTTCGGGAGCGCGGAAGTACGACGCCGATGAAGCCGATCTCAAAGAATCGCTCGAACGCTCGCGTGGGGCGCAGGAGCGGATCGTTCTGGATTTTCTGGCCGAGGCGCGGCCGGTGGCGTCGGGGAACCGCATCTTTCGTTTTAATACATGAGCAGGACGATGTGAGCGATAATGCGGACGCGAAACCCCGGGGCGCGAATTTCGATTTCGCGGCTCCCGCGGGAGTAGTCGCCTATCTGGAAGCGCGCGGCGACTGCGGGCCGGGTCCTTTCCGCGTGAGCGAGCTCTCTGGCGGGAATTTGAATCGGGTGTGGCGGATCATCGACGATTCCGGCGCGGCCTCCGATTCGCGCGCTCTTTCGGTATCGCATGCCCCGTTTAGTTCGAATGCTTCGTCTGGATTCGATGGCACTCCCGCTTCGCGGCCGGCTCGCTGGATCCTGAAGCACGCGCCGCCTTTCGTCGCGCGCCGTCCGGAGATCGCGCTCGACCCGGGCCGCCTGGGGTTTGAGGCCCGGGCCTTAGAATTCCTTCAGCACAAGCTTGCGCAAAACGCGGATCCGGAGACCCGACTCGTCGTGCGCGGCCCGCGGCTTTACGACTATGATTCACGCAACGCGGTACTGCTGATGGAAGACCTGGGCGATGCGCCGGATCTGGGCCGGGTTTGCGGAAGCGGCCCTGGCGATTTCGCGGGGCTGCCTGATCGCGACGCCGCCGGCGAGATCGATTGCTTTGCATACGGCGCGACCCTCGGCCGCTGGCTCGCGCGTCTGCATAATTTCGATGAGACCGCCATCGACGCCGATCAATTTCGCAACCAGGCCGTGCAGGTAAAACGATACCAGGTGGAGTACGAGGGTGCGCGCGAATATCTCAAGAAGGCGCAGGTCCCGCTCGCTGCGGCGGAGGCCTGCGGTGATCGCGCTGTGGAGCTGGGCCGGCGTCTGCTGGAACCCGGCCTTTGCCTGGTGATGGGCGATCTGTGGCCCGCTTCCGTACTCGTAACTCCAAACGGAATGGGAATCATCGATTGGGAATTCGCGCACTTCGGCCGGCCTGCCCAGGACGTCGCGCATCTGGCGGCGCATCTGTACATGCGCACGCTCGTTGCGGGCAGGGCGGAACGCAAACGCCTGGCGGAGTTCGGGCGCGCGTTTTTGTCGGCCTATCAGGCGTCGGCCGCGGCGTCGCGCCTGGTCAGTCTCGATGCGGACGCGGGCGCCCACTTCGGCTGCGAAATACTGATGCGCACGGCCGGTCCGTTTCAAGACGGCTATCTATTCGCAGGCCGGGCTCCGTCCGACCCGGTGTATCAGGCGGCGATCGAGGCGGCCCTGAGCGCTCTGCAGGATGGAAACGCTTTAAAGGACCCGGCGCGTCCGGCATGGAGCCTGTGGCGACTCTTCGGGTGAGTGTGATTTGTAAGCTTTTAGTAAGAATATTGCAGTGTGTATATCTTTCTCACTATGCTGGCGATTTATCACTTGATAAAAATTATGATTCCGACCTTCCTGCTGGAGACGAAATCTTCGTCGAATCATGCAGGTGGTCGCAAATCAGAAGACAGTGTTCCCGGGCGTCGTTTCCGCCGCTCTATTCGGCGCGCTGATTATGTCGCTGGCCCCGGTGTCGTTTTCTTCTATTATAAGTGTCGAGAGTGCCGATCGCGCGGCAGAGCCGATCGCTGCATATACGGCGCCGGCCCCCCTGGCCTCGATCGAGCTCAGCTTGGATCGCCAGAGGATCCAGCAGGAGCTGGATGGGATCGACCAGCTTCTGCCGCGTGCACGACTGAAGCCCGCCGCTGAGGGTCGGATGATCGCAGAGCAGTCCCGCGCCGGCACTGTCGCTATCACTGCTGAAGCCGCCATAGCCACCGAAGCGACCGAGGCCACCATCAAACGGGAGCTGGACGCGTACGAAGAAGTGCGCGATCACCGCCACGAACTGGTGCGTCTGGCGGAGCTGCACGTTGAACAACGACGTGCTTCCAGGCGAACCGCGCGCAGCTCGCTTCGTGCAAGCGCTCCGCTGTCGTTTCCCGATCACGCTCTGGCCGCGGGCGGGCAGGGGTTATCCGCCGCATCGCCCCGTTCGATGGCACTCGATCTCGCAGATGATTCGCGCGGCATCGCCGGGGGACTGCGGCCGATTCGCAGTATAGCGGTCCCGGCCTGTGCTTTGCGCTCCGCCGTGTTCGCCGAGAATACGGTCGATCGCGACTACCATCAGCTGCGGAACGGTTACGCGGGTGGCTATGACTCTATCGTTTCCGAGCCCGCCGTAGTACTCTCTTCCGCTCCTGTCCTCGCAGCTACTATTCACGATTCCCAATCGTTCGCAATCGTTCTCAATCGCCGCATTCGCAATTCTCTTTCCGCTTCTGTTTCTGTTTTCGGGCGCACTCAGCCGCGCCTCGCTCTTCGCACTTTATTGGTTTTTTCTAAGGCGTCGTCCCGAGGGGGTCGCGCGCTGTCTTTCGGAGAAATGATATGATCACCGGTTCGATCCAGAATCCTGAACTCAAACAGCAGGCCGCCAGCGCCGTCGAACAAAGCGCGCGCGAAACGTCTGCGCCCGCGCGATTTGATAATCGGCGATTGGGCGTGCCGGATCTGCGAGCGCAGTTCGCGGATTTGCGCGAGCGCTTCGCGCCGTCAAACACTGCGACCGGATATACGGACTATCCCGGCAACCGCGCCGTGCGCCGCAAGCGCGCGCAATTCGATCCGGCGAAATATCTGCGCGGATTTTCGAAATTTATGAAAGCGACCGCCTGGGTCACGACCGCGGCGATGCTGCACATGACTTTCGCGACGACCCCTGGTTTTTCGGGCTTCGGCAACGCGCTGGGCTTCGGAGAGTCGCGCGCGTTTTCGTGGTTTTCGCCGCTGTCGACCGGCTTATCGGCGCAGCCCAATTTCCAGGACTTCGACCAGCGTTCCAAAAACGACGCCGATCGTTTCGTGGATCGCGCGAGCCGCTTAAATGACACCGACGCCTGGAATAATTACGTGCAGCTTGGCATCGCCAGCGAATTCATCGAATGGGAAGAAGAAGCCCTCGAACAGGTGCGCGAAGAGTTTCAGAATATCGACGAAGACGAGAATCTGGACGACGATCAGAAACAATTCGAGAAAGATTTAATCACCGCTGCCTACGACGCAGCGGTCGTGCAGTGGGAAGCGGACGCGGAAGATTTCATCTTCGAAGAGCGCGGCGAATATCGTGCGGAGTCGGCTACGGTTACGATTGATCCGATTACGGAAGCGGAGTATGCGGCGATCGTGGCGGATGCGCAGGCGGCGCTCGCGGCACAGCAGCAGCTGGACCTGGTCGGCTGGGATACGGCGATCGACGCGGGCCGCGCGGCGCTCGAGCAGCGTTTTGAAGATAGTCTTACGAACGAGATGACCCGCATTCGCGGCGAGAACGCGGGTCTGGCCGGCGATGAATTGGCGGCCTTCGAAGCGGCGCTGAGCGCGAAAGAAGCGGAAGTCCGCGCCGAATTCGAATTGCGCGACAATTTTTTCGTGTTGAGCGCGCGCAACGACTACGTGGCCGAGAAACGCGCCGACGACGTGAGCGCGCGATTGTTCGCGGACCAGCAGAGCGCCGATAACCAGGGCGACGCGTTGATCGCGGACGCGGCGGCGGCGCTCGAAACCGAAACGACCGATTTAATCGAACAGGCGAACGCGGATTTGAACGAGCTCGCGGACGTGCCGACTTTCGATCCGGCGCTGTTGGACGAACTGTCCGGCGACTGGGAAGCCAAGATGGAGGCGGTGGTCGACGCGGGCCTGCGCCGCTGGGAAGAAACCGAAGAGCAGCTGTACTCGCAGCGTCTCGTCTGGTTGAATGAAACCAAACGTACCCGCGCGGAAGGCGAAGCGATCTGGAAGGCAAATCACGAGAAATTAAAAGCCGCGCGCGAAAAGTGGCTCGCGGATCTGCAGGATAAAGTCACCGAGGGCCGGAACGAATGGCAGGCGAAATTCGCGGAGTTCGCGGACAGCCGCCTGCGCGCGGAACAGGAACTCGCGCTTTATATTCAAGAGGAGCAGCAACGCCGCGACGCCGCGCTCGCGCAATTGGGCGACATGGTCCGCGGGGGCGGAGCGGCGCTGCTTGAAGCCAAAGACGGCTATAACTATTACAACAATCTGGTGAACAATCTGCCGCCTTCGGCGTGTCCCGCGCCCGCGGCAAACCGCGACGCTTCGCTGTACTGTTTTTATTTAGAACAGCGCGACGAGATGGGCGCGTCCCTCGGCCGCTTCCAGACGATCCTCGGCGGCGTCGAAGGCGTCATGCGCGATAATATGCACGGCGCCGGGAACGCCACCGGGTTCTTGAACGATCGCCGGGTATATGCGGGCACTCTGCCCCAGGACGTCGAAGCCATCGGCACCGGCGACTATCGCAACGATCTGGAAGCGTTGATAGACGCTCAGAGCGAAGACTTTCTGTTGTACCAGCGCGACATCAATACGCTGATCGATCGCAATGAGGTGTTCACGAATCGGGTGAACGAATTGCAGTCCGGCGGCTTCGAGTACGCGAGCGCGGGCAGCATAGCGGATCTCACTGGTTTGATCAACGGACTGGATTCGAAGTACGACGATCATATCCGTGAACTCAGCGCGATCGTGAATCAGGACCGCAGCGCGCTGCCGGACGATGCGGCCCGACTCGCGGCGATGAAAACCGACATCGCCACCTGGTTCGGCGATTCCAGCGACGAAAACACGCGCCTGAAGCGCGAGACGGTGAATTATTTCAAAGACGGGCTCGGCGGCTATTTTCTGAGCGGTAACGAAAACGATCCGTATTTAATGACTCAGGCCGAATACGAATGGGAGCTGCTGCGCCGGGAACGGAATTATCTGGCGAAGCGCCTGCATCGCGCCGAGGCCGTAAAACGTTACGCGGAGCTCGCCGAACAATTCGAAGCGGGACTGGAACTCGCCCAGGTGACGGCAGAACGTACGGACGTCGCGCAGCAGCGCAGCGACCTGCGCGAACTGGCGTACATGTTGATCAAAGGCGATCTGGCCGTCGACAACCGCGCGAAACAAAACGATCCACTGTATGACCCCGTCGTGCGCGATGCGGAGTATACGCGCCTGCTTTCCGAACGCGGCATCGACGTGAATTTCCTGAATACTCGCGAAGCGGATCTCGCGGCGGAGTCGGCGATCTTAAACGGCATCGCCGGGCTTGCGAATCCTTCGATCGGCGAACTGAATACGGCCGTCGGGGATATCGATAATTATCTCACGACCCGGGTTGCTGCCGATCAACAGGCCACTCACCGCCTGAGTATTCTGCGCGATAAGCTCTTAACGTATAGAGACCGGGTGCAGGCCGGCGAAGACCCGGCAGTACTCGCGAATCGCTGGACGATTGTCGGGGGTGGGGCCGGCAGCGTGCGCGACGAGGTCGACCAGCTGATCGCCGATTATGACTTCAACGATTTTCGCGACGAGCTGGACCGGGTGCGGCTGGCGGTATCCGAGCCCACGGTCGCCGAATACCAGGCGGAGCTGTACACGGTCCGCGCGGATATGCAGACCAACGCCGACGCCTTAGAGATCGCGCGCGAAGACGTGGAGATCGCGAGAGAACGTTACCGCGCGGCGCTGATCGATTTTGAAGTATTGCGGGCCGGGAACTCCGACGAACTGATTCGCATCGACGTGATGAATACGACGCGGCAGCTGAGCCAGGTCATGAACTATATGCAGGAGCTGGAGACGATTCCCGGCTTCGATACCGAACGATACAGCGTCGTCGAAGGCGCGCGCATTGAACACCTCTATCAGATTTCGGAACAGGAGCGCGCGACCCGCGATCTGCAGCAGACCCAGAATATCCTGCGCTTCGTGCAGGGTTTAGAGGACGCGAAGACCCGCCTGCAAACTCTCAATACCTTTTTGGGCGGGACCGACTTAAACGCGCTCGACCCGCTGGCCCGCGCGGACGCCGTCATAGCCGAGCGCGCGAATCTCGCAAACGAAATCGCGGCGGATCCGGTGTTGCGCAGTAACGAAAGCATTCCGCAGGCCTTCGCCAGTCTGGCCGGAGCGCGGGCGGTCTACGACGCGAAGACCACCGAATTAAACGACGCCATCGCCAACGGCGATCCGCTCGCCACGATTGAAAATCTGCGCAAACAGCAGAGCGACGCCGCGCTGTTGATCGACCGCTCGATCGAAGCCATCGCCGCCGGAATTCGCGGCGAAGAGAACGCCCGCCGCATCGCCGTGCACGATCTTCTGGGATCGGCGCCCGCGAACCGGGACGCGATCCTGAATCAGTGGAACAGCCAGCAAGAAGATCTGGCCAGCCGGGCCTATACGCGCGGAGCGGACGCCGCCGCGGCTATCGACAGCTTTCTGAATACCCATCGCGAAAAGACCTACGGCGAGCTGATGCAGCTGGCGAACGCGCAGGTGGCCGCCGCACAAGCTGCACGGAATCTGAATCTAACGAAGAGCGGCTACGGACTCGACGCGGCGCCGGCGAACGACGCCTTAGAGATTGCCGAGGCGTTACGTAATTTCATCGCCGCCAATCGTACGGCCATCGACGCGGTGAATACCCCGGCCCAGAGCGGCGATTTCGACCAGCGCACCGTGGCCGATAAATGGACGGCTTACCTGGAGACGGTCGGCAATCTGGTAAACGACGCGGATTTCTATCAGCAGTTCCAGAACGGCATTCCGGACAGCGCGTCGCACGCATGGATTGTGAATTATCGCAATGATCGTACGGGGCTGCAGGGGCGCCTGAATACAGTGCTCGCCGAAACGAATGGTAATCTTCAAGCGGCGTACGCCGCGCTCTCTGCGGCGGATCGCGGCGCGCTGGGATCGTATTTTATAGCGAATGGCGATGTGACCGGCATCCCCACCGGATCGGCGGTTGAGCTGCGCGAAGCGTTGCAGCAGATCGGCGAAAGCTTAGAGACGGATCTGGCCGCGACCTACGGCGACTATCGCGGGATCTATCTGCGCGAAACCGCGATTGAACAGCAGATTGAATTAAACGCAGCAGGCGCGGAGTTTAACGAATTGAATCGCCGGCTGACCGCGGCCCAGGGCGAACGTTCGGAGCTGCAGGAGTATCGCGATGAACTTACCACCGAACGGGATGCACTCGATCCCGTGGCGGACGCGGCGCGAATCGCGCAATTGCAGCAGCAGATTGACGATATTGAAGATCGCATTGCGGTACTGGATACGCGGGTGACGACCATCGAAACCGACATCGTCGCGCCGGAAGCGCGCTATCGGGCGGCAATGAACACGCTGCAGGAGATTAACAGCACCGCCTCGACCGCGCCCTTGTTGACCGAGCTTTCGGCCGGCTTACTCAACGACGGCAACGGCCTGAACATGATGCAGTGGACCGTGCAGCTGCTCGGCGAACAACAAACGCAAAGCGAAGCCGCGCGCGAAACCACGGCGGAAGACCAGGTGAAAGCGATTATTGGGTTTTATCAAACCGATGCGAACGGCGAAATCTTAAGAGACGGAGGCGGAAACGCTCTGATCAGCGCGGAGTTCACGGCGCTGGGTTATACCGATCCTGCGGCCGACCTGGGTGCCGCGCTTTCCGGATCGCAAACCGGTCCCAATCTGGAGCGCTGGAGCCAGCGCCTGCTCGATTGGTTACGCGAAGCCGAAGACACGCGTTCCACAGATATTGAAATCGATCCCGAGGTAATCGCCGCGATTCGCCAGTTAGAGCGGGGCATTATGGACCTGCTCGCCGCGCGGCGCATGATCGACAATCGCGGGGCGAATATGGCCACGCTGGAAGCGCAGGCCCGGGCGCAGGCCGAAGTATATGCAAGCAGCACCTCGAAGCTCGCACAGCTCTTGAAATTCGAAAGCGAATTGCAAAACGCGATCGACGAAGCGATTGGCAACAGCGCGGATCCGGTCGAGGCAGCGTTAAGCTATATTGAAAAGAAAGAGAACCGTCAGATTTTAAGGCTTTTCGCGGGCTACGATATGAACGGTGACGCGGACGGCGTGGCCGACTCCGAAACCCAGGCGCGGGTCACAGAACTCTTAACGCTTGCCGATCGCCTGCGGGCCGCGCGGGTGGACGCCGTGACCAGCGGCATCGCCGGACAGTATGCGACGGCGTTAGAGGACTACCTCGTGAACTTCTCGGTCGACCCTACCCTGCAGCCGCCGTCCGCGCAGGCGTACGTCGCGGCCTTTCCGGAGATCGCCGGGACCGCGGTCGTCGACGCCGTGAACAATACGATCGCGGACGCGGATTATCGCGCGAATCTGTGGACCTGGCTCGATACGAATCCGGGTGTCGCGCGTTTATATAGAAGCGAAGCGATTTCCGTGCTGCACAGCAGCCTGAACGAAGGCGCGGCGCTCCAGGCGGAGCTGCAGGCCAGACTTGCGAATCTGCAAACGAATATCGATAACAGCTTAACGGTCCTGATGGCGGAACCGGAGCAACTGCTCGTATCCGCGCGGGACCGCGAAGTGACCACGACCATCGCCGACTTTCTGGCGGACTATGGCACCCGGGCGAACGCAGCGCGCACGGCCTATCTGGACGACATCGCCGCCGTAAGCGATGCCGAGAATTTAGGCGTCGCGCAGGGACAGCTGCTTGCGGCGGTCGAAAGCGAACTGCCCGGCGCGATCTTTAATGAGATTCGCCTGGAATTACGCGAGCGCATTCAGGCGGGAGCGGCGACCACCGCCGATTTGAAAACGCAACTTACGAATTATCTGAACGGCCTGACGAATCCCACGGCGACCGTAGCGCTCGAAGACGATCTGTACGCGCGCAGCCTGCGCACTGCTGTGATCACCGCGCAGTACGCCGATACGTACGAAGCCGCGGACTATCCGGCGGAACTGCGCGAAATCGTACTGGTGCGCCAGTACGAAGCGGGCCAGCAACGCTACGCCGACTATCTCGCGCGCAAGAATTCGGACGTGGAGAGCGAACGCGCCGCCGCAGCGCTTGATCTGCGCGGTCTGCTGGGCGACGTGGCGCGATCCCTGGCCGTGCAGGACTTCGCGGACTATTTAGCGGCGAATGACTACGCGACGTACATCGCCGGAGCCGAAGAGAACGGCGGACGCGGGATCGCCAGCTATATAGAAGAGTATATGATCGACCGCGGCACGAGCCCGGAGCTGCTAGGCGCGGGATACGCGACGTTGTTTGAACAATTGGCGCAACGCGAATACCAGCGACTGGCGACCACGCCGGACAACGCGTATACCCTGAACGAAACCGAATACGCCGGCGAATTCCGGCCGGTGATCGTCTTGAGCATGGTGCGCGACTATATCGCCCGCAACGGCGTCACCTTCTCCGGAGCAACCGTCGCCGATCGCCAGACGGAATTCGAGGCGGTCTTCGAAGCGGTGCTGGACGACGCGGCCTATACTCGCGGCGGCGAGAGTTTAAGGCAGCGCCTGCTCGCGAAGTCGCAACTGGAAGCCTTCGAATTATTGAGCTTCAACGCCATCGAAAACGGAACGGCGACTGAAGAATATCTACCCGCTTATCTGGATGATCTACGCACGGCCGGCGAATTGAATAACGCCGTGAGGACAGCGAACGAATATCTGCCGGATGATTTAACGAATATCGCAGGCTACACGACCGCTGACCACAAAGCGATGGCGGCCGCAGTGGACGCACGCTTCGCCGAAGAACTCGGCCGATTGGACGTGTTACTTGCGGCGAACGGCGGCAACTCGAACGCCAGCGGCCTCTTTTTGAGCGACGCGGAAGCCGAAGCCGTGCTAAATCGCGCGGGATACGGCGCGACCGCAGGCGCGGATCGCACGCAGCTCCTGAATATGATCCGCGCGAACCACAGCGCGGCGGTGCTCGCATCGCAAGGGCAAACCACTGCACCGTTAAACGTGCTGCGACAGGATCGAGTATTGCGCGAATTGCTGCCGAACGAAGCTGACCGCCAGCAGCTGAACAATTTCTACGCAGCGCAGGGCGAACGCTACGCGAAAGTTGAGAACACCTTCTTCGCCGAACTGGCGCAAGGAAACGGCGAACTACAGCAAGCCGCCAAAGAAAACCGCGGCGAATTCTTAGCAGCGCTCGTGAGCAGAAGTCAGGGCGGCACACCCGCGCTGTACGCCGGCATGAGCGCGACGCAACAGACCGCCTTCGATCAGCTGCAAACCGCGATCTGGACTGCGCTGGGCGCAACCGACAGCGCGGCCTTAGTGGCGAATATCGCCGACTACCAGACCGCCTTCGACGTGAAGAGTGCGCAGGAGTTAGCCGCCAGCGGTATTTTCGACGCGTTCGAAGCCGGGGCCTTCGCCTATATCAACCGCACCGCGGATGATACGCAACTGCAGGCGGCGCGCCAGAACCGCAACGGGATCATGCGCGCGTACTTAGAAGCGCTGCAGGTCGAAGCCGGCGTGCGCGGCAGCTTAAGTGCGGAAAGCGCGACGTTATTGGGCGGAATCCCCGGACTGCAGACGCTACTGGAAACCGCCGCGCAACAGGCCAACCCGGCCGTGCGTGAACTCGCGGAAAAAGAAGCCGTCTTAATCGATCGCTATCTCACGCAATTGATGGAGACCGACGTCGAACGCAACTATATCGACGAGATCTTAACCGATCCCGGCTTACTCGATCCGTTCCAGAAAATAGGACCGAGCTACGGCACGAGCATCCGCCAGGCGGAAACCGCGGCCGTGATGCAGGAACTCACGCAAGCATTGCAGGGAACCGTAGCGGACCACAGCCGCTACTTAAAGAACAAAGAACGCGAATACGCCCGCGAGCGCGAGCTGACGAACCGACTGAAGGACTTCGCAAACAGCGTGGGCGACGATCTGCTTGCGAGTCGCTTCGCGCACTATCGCACGTATATCGGAACGGAACGCACATACCAGGAACAGGACCACGTCACCAGCGGCAGTCCAAAGACTTTCGAGGAATACCACAACGGCCAGATCTTCGCGGCAGACAGCCTGAACCTGGATCCGAATACGCTCTTCGATAACGCCAACTGGGAAGACCTCCTCCTATCAGACGACGCAGCGATTGCCGGTACAGTCGATCTGGGAACCGATACCGCGAATCCGGACGACGATATCACCGTTGATTTCAAACGAATCCGCACCGTGGCGAATCCGAACAATCGCACAAACGCGGATTACAACGTCGAGCTGCAGTATACGTTTAGAGAACATCTCGCGAATAACTATCTGGAAGCCGCCAGCAATCTGAACGCGGCCTTCGCGAATATCTTCAACGCCACGCAGATGGCCGACGCAAGACGTGCCACACCGCCCGACGAACGCATCGCGCAGCAACTCACCGGCTACGACGCAAACGCAACCGCAGGCGTAAACGACCTCACCGTACTGCAGACCATCGAACAGGACGCGACAGCAAGACTCGCGGCCCACGGCCAGCTGCAGATCGGCGAAAAGCAACAAGCGATCGAGCAAGGCCTCGCGACCGTATTACGCAACGGCGAACAATTCGCCGACGCCGGCCGCCGAAACCAGATCCGGACCATCGGGCAGGTGGCGTACCTGAACAACGTCATGCAGCCGATCGCCGACGAATTCGATCTCGCGCAGACCACGCTGGGCAATCTGAGCGACCAGGAAAACGCCCTGCGGAACGCATACGCCATCGCGAATCAGAATCACGTCAACGCGCTGAACGAGATGGCGTCCCGGTACCGCAACTATCAGGCCGCGAACGGCGAATATGAAATGCGGCGCAGCATTCAGGACTACGCCGAAACACCGTATTTGATTAACGACGGGGAAGACGAAAACGCCACGATCGAAGATTGGGCGAATAATGCCCGCGAAGAGTATCGCAGAGCCGTGGCCGTACTCGACCAGGCCAACGCCAGCCTGCAAACGGCCGCGTATAACGTGCAAACGCAGGACAATCTGGGGGATTTCTACCAGATCGTAACCGGCATCGAAGCAAATCAAAGCTACCCGCCGCTGGGAGCGACAGAGCGCGATCGCTTGCTCGAACTGCGCGACCGGAAATTCACGGACAACGAAACGCTCACAGCCGCCGAAGAAACGGAACTGCAAGAGCTGACCCACCGCGAGATGTACGAACGCTACGCGGATGTAATCACGGCGCGCGCCGAACATATTAAACATACGATGAGAATGGTCCGCATTCATAAGGCGGAAGAAATCATCGAAGCCGAGATGCAGCGCAGACAAAGCGTCCTAGATGAAAAGAAACAACAATTCTATGCGAAACTGGACAGTGTATTCCAGGTAAACGCAGCCCAGAAGAATGACCCGGAAATCATGGCCGCCCGCGATGCAGTCTACATGCGCATGGCCGCGCAGGCAGAAACCGGCGACATCAATTACGTCAACGAATTCCGATCGTGGTTTTGGGGCGCAGGAGCATGGGCAGGAAGCGTCGGGCAGGCCGCATACGGCGCAGCACTCGGTGGAACGCAGGTGCAGATCACACCTGGGCAGGTGCTGGAAGCATCAAGCGGCATTCTGGGCGCGGCGCTCATGCCCGCCAGCGATCAGAATGCGATCGGTCTGTGGTTAGGAACCGGCGGCAACCTGGCAGCCTTCTCCGGATTCCAGGGAGTATACACCGGCTATTTGATGACCATCATGGCGCATGATCTGGATCTGATCCGAAACGCCATCACGCAAACGCTCATGGCAACAGTCATGGCCGCGGGGGTAGCGATGATCGCCGCAGCAAGCGCGTTACAGGCGACGCTCTCCGCGAACCCGTACACGGCCGTAGCCGCAACCGCTATCACCGCGACGATGCGCGCGGCGGGTATGGCTCAGATCACGTACGCGCAAAGCCAGATGATCATCAGCCAGGCGCAGTACATGGTGGCGCTGTTCAGTATGCTATTCATGGGGGCGGCGACGTTTAACGCCGGATTCATGCCACAGATCAACGATGTACGTGCGAAGCAGGCGGAATACGAAGACGCACAGGCCGCGGTGGACTATTTCAGCAAAGTCCCGGATATGCAAAGTCTGAAAGAGCGGATGGTGCAATGGGGCGCGCAGCACGGCGATAACGACAGCGCCAACAACTTGTACGATCTCACAGATGAAGATCTGAAATATCTCTTCGATAGAGACGGCAACGGCGATCCCGTCTATCAAACACAAACCGGAGCCGCACAGACGCTGACCGCTGAAGAGCAAAACGACGCGCTGGATGTCGACGGCTTCAAAGACCAGGTCACATACAAAGACGCATTCGGCCGACGCTACGATCCTTCGACTCTTACGTCAGTCGGCGGACCGCGCGACGGCAACGCCTATATCATCGGTGGCCAGCGTTATACGCGAGTCCGAGCGATGCAGAATAATGGTGGTACCGTTTACCAATACGCACGCATCATCGACGATAGCGAACCGCTGGAAGACGCTTATAATATGGGCAGCATCATGGATATGCTGGTCCAGCACGGAACGGATCTACGCAACGACAGAAAGCAACGTTATCTCGCAGCCGGCGCAGCAGCGACAGTGGATACCACGTTCCTTTACCAGGAACGCGACGCCACATACGAGAACCTGTACGGACAGGCCACGGACCAAGACCAGGGCGGCCGGGAATACACCGGCTACCGGCTGACCCACGCGGATTACGTGGAAAACCAGAGCGATGTGTTCGACGCCGAACTACAGCAGCGCGTAGTCGTGCAGGAAAAAGAGTGGGACCTCCGCGAGCAGGAGCTGCAAGACCGCTACGAAGAGTGGGAGCGAAAGATGGATCTGCTGCTTGCGCGCGGTCGCAGTTCATGGGGCAACGCTGAGAACCGCTTCTTACAAGAGTGGCGTGAGTGGGAGCGGAAGCTCGATAACGACGAGGCTGAAGGAAATCGGAAGTGGGATGAGCAGATTGCGGAGCACTTTGAGAAGAAAGAACAGTGGGAGCAGGATGTCCGTGATCGTTCGAGCGAAGAGAATCTGACGGCAGTATTAACTCAGTCCGTAAACGAACTGAATAACCAGATTGCGATCGCGAACCAGAATATGGGCGCGAATATGGCTTCGATCAGCACGACGGCGTACGTGAATGAAATTCTGGCCGGGCTGGAGAACGATAAGCCGAGCTTCACGGAGAAATTCCAGAAGATTAATAACAACATCAAGGATTTCAAAACGCGCTTGAGCGTATCCGAACTGACCGGCGCCAACCTCGGTTCAGCGATCACAGGGGTGGATGCGGATTATCGTGAAGCGCTCAGGCTGCACGCGAAGAACCTGAAGGTTCTCGCGAATGTGAAAGTATTCGAGGAGTACAGAAAGCTCTTTGATGGTTTCGCGGCTCAGCTGGAAGACCAGAACGCGATCATCGACCAGCAGACGCAGACAGCGGCGTTTAATGCAGGCTTTGTACGCAGCGGCGCGTTTTTTGTAAAATCGGGTAATATATCAGACGCACTGGGAGTCGTGAATGCGTATTCGTACTTCGACACCGCAGGCGTACTGCGCGAAGAGCTGGATAAGTCCGGCTTCAAGGAAATGGACGGCGGAGAGCTGACGACGTTCCTGGCGGGCAAAGATGATGTGGAAGTGGAGGCCTTCTTTCACGTTCAGAAGCTGGCGTTACAACGCGTCTATGAAGTCTTGATGGGGCGTGGCACTCAGGAAGAGCGCCGCGAAAGTCAGGATGAAGAAATCATCGGCCGCTTCGGAACGTGGGCAGGACGCGCGCCCGGTGGAGCGAACGGCGAATCGCAGCTGGCCAGCAATGCAGTGCAGGCCGCGAAGATCGATCTGGCAGACGGCGGCAATGCTTTAACAGCGCTGAAATACGTGGGCTTCGCCGGCTTCGGCGAACAGGGCGTGATGGGCGTGCGGCCCGGTGGAGCGCCGTTGGGATTCTATCCGCAGCTGGAACTGGCGGGTCGTTTAACAGGACAGGGCGATAGCAAAGCACTGGCGCAGGCGGCGGATCCCGGAGTCGCATTCGGCCCGTTCCAGAACACAGTCCTCGCAGACGTGGGCGTAATGGCCGGCACGTTCTTAAATCAGTATAACGTTCCGCTGATGATGGCGAATAGTTATAAAAACGTAGAGATCGCGGCACAGGTAAACGGCAAGAGCCGTGGATACATGTGGGAAGCGCAGAGCCTGAACATGATTAAAGCGCCGCTTGCAGCAGCCGGCGGTGTGGTCACAGGCATCGGCGCCGCGATGACGGTAGCGACCGGGCCTCTGGGACTGCTCGTGGCGGCTGCCGGTATGGCGATTACGGGAATCGCGAACTCGATCCAGGTGAACCCCACGACCGGCGAGCGCATGATGAAGATGACGGACCAGGCGGCGATGGATACCGCGCTGGTGACCGCCACTTCATTCATTGGCGGTGCCGGTGCGAAGATGGTGGAACTGGGTCGGGCGGCTCAGGGCACAGTGACAACAATGAATGCGATTGCCGGCGCAACGAGCGCCGCAGTTCGAGCCGGTGCGAATTACGGTGCGGATGGCACACTCCAGGGCTTCAATTTCGCAGGGAACCAGGGCGCCAGTGCGGCGCTGGCGGTCGGCGGTAGCCTGCTGGGCAGCGCGGTAGGAGCGCATCTGCAGGATCAAAAGATCGGCGGCTTCGCGGCAGGACTCGCGCAGGACGGAGCATCGACAGCTTTCGGAGTGGCCAGCGAATACGGAAAGTACAGAGCCTGGGGTGCGGACCAGAGCGGCTTCATGGGGATGTATAACGTGGACGGCGGGCGACTCGGCGCGCTGGGTGGAATTGGGCTCAGTACAAAGCTGAACGAGGCGCGTGCCGAACAGGACCGGCAGGCAACCGAACGTAAAATTCAGCAAGCACGCGACGCGCTGCGAAATGGGCAGAAACATGAAGCCCGCGACATCATAGCCGGTATGGGCTATTCGATGAACCGCCGCGAAGAGATCTTCGGCACAATCGATCGGCAGGAAACACTGCTCGCGAAACACGGAGTGAAGAGCTTCGCGGAACTGGAAGCCAAGTTTGACTCAGAGCTGTTCATGAAGCAGACCACCGGCCAGACAAATGCTTTCCTGAAGGAAGCTGCGCTGGCCGGCTATGACATTCGCGGGATGGCGAAGAAGGTAGACTCTTATCGCTCAGCACTGAACACGAGCGGCAACACGCGGGCGATCGCAATTGCGAAGTACGGCAAAGCGTATGTGGAGCGTCAGGAGCGTATCGCGCAAGAACAAGCGCAGGCGCAGCAGAAAGCACTCGTGGAAAAACACGGCCGTGTCATGGAATACCGCAGGCTATCGGCGCAAATCGAACGGCGTCCCGGCGGACATGCAGGACGTTACAACCGCGAAAGCCAGCGAGATCGCGGCATCCGGATCCTCGGCAGCGAAGAAGCATATAACGAATACATGGCCGCGCGCCAGAACGGATTTGAGAGTCCGATCGCGGCGATCGCTGAGCAGGAACGTTACGAAAACGCATACAAAGCCGGCCAGCGGGCCTGGCGCGGACGCCGGAACCCGAGCTATGACCGAAACGCAGCCCGCCGCCGGGCGGAGTTGGGCGTATTGAGGCCAGGCGAAGTCAGCAACTACGATACTGTGTTCAAACCGAACCGCATCGAAATGGCGCAGAACAGCACGGCGAAATGGATTGGAGTCAAGAACGCGCTCTTCGACTACCAGACGACGATTCGCAAGATCGGATGGGGCATTGCGACGACGGCACAATGGGCAGTAGGCCAGGCGGACGGCGGCTGGAAAGATACGTATCATCGAAATTCCGCGCACGTAAACCAGGACATAGTGAATCACTACAAGCCAGTGCGGGAGCTGCAGCAACTGAATCGATTCGGATCGAACGACCAGGCGTTGAACGCGGCGCTGTACTACGGCACGCAGAGTGCGATTGACACGGGCCGGATGATCGGCAATACTGCGATATTCGTCGGCGAAGCGGTCGCGACGTGGGGTGCCGGCAAGATCGCGACCACAGCCCTGAGAGGAGCTGCGGCGGTGAGTCGCTCGGTTCTGCTAGCGCGCAACGGCGGCCGGGTTGGGTTGGCGTATGGTAACCCGGCCAGGTTTGGGCAGGTTCGGAATGCGCTGCGAACAGAGCGCCTTGCCGCGACGCTTGAATCGCGACTGACCGGGGCTTCCCTGTCCGGGACTGGTCGGGGCCGATTGGTCCAGGAGACGTATGGCGATAGCCTCGCGAAAGGCTGGTTTGGCGACGCGCGTAAAATGCGTCAGGGAGTGCAGGGTGTTAGGAGTCCCAGGCAGCCCGGGCAGCGTTCCGTCGATTTCATGCTCAATAAGTTTGAGGATGGGCTGGAAATTTCAGAGGCGCTGAGCGTACGACAGTTGCAACATCTTGCGAAGCATACTCAGCATGAGTGGGGAATGTTTAGATTCAAAGGAAAGCTCTGGCTGAAGAGAGGCGTGAATCATTACGATGAAGCTGGAAATCTGACGAAGCGTAGTATTCGAATGTTTGCAGATAAGTCCACCGATGTCTCGGTACATACGCATTTTAACTATGGCGGCCCGTCCAAAGCAGATTTCGATTTCTTTTCTTACGCACGACGAGCCAGCGGCGGTAAGCTAAATAGTTTAGACGTGATATTTGATGGCCAACTGTATCGCTGGAGTGAGGCCTCTGCGAGACGGTTTAAGGACCTGGGGCTTAAGAGCCAGAATGCAGTGAAAATACTGATCGACGATATTGGGGGAGTTGAGGTTGTGAGGAATCTGAGATGAAATCAAGAGACTCTAATACTTTGAATCGAATAGTGGAAAAAACAATCAGCGAGGAATCGTTGATACTCTGCTGCAATACTCCGGCTTTCGTTGATTCAAATGGCTTCTATGCGCCGCAAAACGGTGATGACCCGAACGATTCGAGGTATTTCATGACAGATCAATATGAGGTCGCTAGCTTCCCAGACGAGGAAGCAAAAAGGTTTACCTTGGCCAGCATAGAGCGTGTCCTTGCACTGGATAATCCATCTCCGATGCCAGATTCGCGGCCAACGAAGGAAGTAGCTCGAAACTACCTGGAGGGTCCCGGAATGCTTCGGACCATTGGTTTTTTGGGGAATTCGCTGCGTACAGTTGTTGATGCGTATAGTTTCTACGTGATAGATGAGGATGATGAACTGTACGATGCGGTTAAGACTCGGCTAAGACAGGAGGCCGGAATCAGAAATGTCTGGGACAATATATCAGAGTATTTCGAAGGCAAGAAGCTATTCGATGCGGGTTATCCGTCTGATCGGATAGAGAACGTACTGAATACCTTTTGTGAATAGATAAAGCGCGAGAAATTCGTCATCTGCAGGATCTAAAAAGGTCATACGTGTTCCTCTAAAAGGTGGTTATGGTGCGGAGTAGAAATATTACTCAGATTGCAAATGAGATAATCGACGAACAAAATCTGATTCTTTGTTACCAGCCTCCCATATATCTAGATCAGGAGGGTAAATTCTATCCCTCATCAATTAAATCACCCTCAAATTCGCGATACTTCGTGACAGACCAATTTGAGGCAGTGCAATTTGATTCGGACGCAAATGAGAAATTAGCTGTGGCATATCTGGAGCGCATCCATGCAATAGAACATCCGAGCGCGCTCCCTCAAGTTGAACTGTCGTTCGATTCTTTTCGCGAATTGGTCGCAGGAGAGGGAATGATCCGTACTCTTGGTTTTCTCCCCAATTCCACTGGAGTCCACTACACGGCCGTAGATGCTTTCAGCTTCTTTATAATAGACGAAGACGACGACCTGGCGGATGAAGTTGATCGACTATTGCGCGAGCGTGCAGCCGTGCATGATCCTTGGGACAAAAATCCTGACTACTTCAAGAATAAGGTCAAGAAAAGTGCACCATATTTTAAGGAACGGATTGAAGAAGTATATGGTGAGATCCAAAATGTGTAAGGCCCAAAAAGTCATCGGCGCCCTCCCTTTGTCTGGTGACGAAAAACCGTCGTGTTGTAAAATGAATCTCACCCAGCAAAACAGTCCGATAGCGCGCAAGGCGCATCGAGCATTCTTTCCTCCTCACGAGGCGCGAGACTAAGTCGTGCCGAAAGCCCTTCGAAATAAAAACCATTTCGGGGGCCAAACCAACCATCCAAAAATACGACCAATTCTGCACGGCGCGTGCAGAATTGGAGATCCAATCAAATGTTTACCAGGGCCGCGAAGCGGTCAGTCACCCTTAATTGGCAGTTCTTTCGCTGCGAAGAGCAAGCGAAAGGGACGTGCAGGGTCGCACGAAGTGCGAGTCCGTAGCGGGCGAAATCTGCAGAAATACTTCGAGTGTTTGGAAGTACCCAAGCGAAGGACCGTAGCGAACGCGGAGCCCGTAGCGGCCCGGTCCCCTGGCCGGCGAAGCCGGGCGGGGGATTCGCCCCAAACGAGAACGAAGCAATACCCAGCCGACGAGCCAGGAAGGCGAGTCGTCGCAGCGCTCTTCACAGGAAGTGAAGCGTGCGCGATCTGGGTGTTGCGTAGTGACCATGAGGCGCGCGATATCATTGCCGGCATGGGTTATTCGATGAATCGCCGCGAAGAAATCATCGGCAAGCTTCAATCGCATGCGGACGCGGAATTCGCGTACGCGAAAAACCAGGAGTTCCAGAAACTATACAAGGGCGGACGCATCAAGGAAGCACTGGCGGTGAAGGCCGAGCTGCGTGAACGAGGTCTCAGTACCGAGTTCGCGGATAAATATCAGAAGTATATCAACGCGGACTACCGCGGGCGGCAGCAAATCAAGCAGGCGGAGCTCGCGAAAGCGGCGGCGATCAAACAGCAACAGAAGGTCGCTCAACAGCAAGCGGCTCGCGGCGATAGCAGTTGGTTACTCCTGCAAGACGGTCTGATTAATGGAATGGCCGGCTGGGTGGACAAGCAGACAGGCTGGAAAACTCAGGGCTACCTGCAGAAGAAATACGATGACTGGGGCCTTAAGAGCACAGACGTCAAAGCCACCGGCAAATACAATCAAGCGCGCAATATGACGGCGGGCGAATGGGGCAGCGCTGCTGTTCAAGCCGGTCGCAGTACAGTGGCCCTTCCATTCCGTGGTTACCAGTACGGCATGCAGAAATACGGTCAGCTGATGAATTATGCCAGCACGAGCAAAGTGGGCGTTTCGCAAACGGATCTGAAAACCGGCGGTCTGTACCATAAGTACAATCCGTTCTCGGCTCTGGATAACTGGTTGCGAGGGGCGCAGAACACGATGAATGACGTGCTGAATTTCAACGATCCGAGCACGTCCGCGTACCGGGAGGCAGTTGAGGGGCACAAGGATGCCTATGAACAAGGCGGCTGGGAAGGCGCGCGCGATTATGAAAACGCCTATTACCACATCGGTAATAATGCTTATCGTGGTATCACGAATGCGGTAGGCCAGGGAGCGATGGACGTCCTGCGTTTCGTGAGCGATCCGCTCGGTCAGGTAGGCCGTCTGGCAGGAGTGTTTGGCGAGGTCTCTGGCGGAATTGCCGATCGTATTGAAGGCAAGGCGAGCCTCGGAGATGACGTCTCCGGTCTCTGGAACGGCCTGAAGACGAAACTGAACCTGGCTTACGGCGCCTCAACGCCGGAGGCCTTCTACCAGCCGGCGAATTTTACGGCTCGGATACAGGGGCAGTTTAACGCCGGCCAGGTAGGCTTTGAGGTTGCCAGTGCGATGGCGGGCGTTGGTGTTGCGGCGAAGGCGGGGACGGCTCGACGGTTTGCGAATTCGATTGACGATTTTGGCAGAGCCTCAGGCCCTCTCACGGAGGCTCGGTTAGGCTCGAACTTGCAATTCGGTTCACCGAAAAATGACTGGATTCCAACGCGCAACTGGAACAAAATTAGCCCTGAAGCCCAAAAATATATTCGAGATTTCGAAGACTCGGCTGATGGCCTTCTAACTATCGGGCGTGGTGAGATCAATTCCCAGATAATGAAAGACATCCAATTTGCTACAGGGAGAGAGGTAGGTCTGATTCGTACGAACGATGGGCTACGCCAATTAGTGCTCGGTACATCGGAAACTGAGATCTTTGTCCCGCATAATGTTAAGCGCGTTATAGCCCATACTCATCCAGTTACGGACCATTCATTTTCAGTGGCCGATCGGTTAATGTTCTCTCGGCTCGGCCAAAAAAGTTCGGTCTTGATACCTGAAGACATTGCTGCAAGGCGAATAAGGTTAAGATAAATGATAAACGATCCAAATGATCCGGCCATACAAGATTTTTTCAGTTCTCTTCGAAATGAGCTTAAGCAGGGGATCAACCTTGAGTCTGAAGAGGAGCTGTTTATGTGCCCGGCGAGAGACAAGCAGCTGTTCTTTGCGAAAGGCCGCTCGTCCGTGTGGCTGATTGATAAGCATAACCCAACACTTGTTCAAAAACTAGAGTTGGACCATCCCATACAAGACGAACTTGCACTGCTGGCGCGTCATGCGGTGGATGAGATGCAATCGCGCCTGGATAGCACTGTGATCTTTATTTTTCGCAAAAGCGCGCTCCCCCAATTTGTGTTGATTGAACCAGAAGAGGTAGAGGTGAGAATAATATCGCAAATTCTAGAGAGAGCCAACTTGAATCCCGAGTGGGTCCAGAAATTGTCAGGAGGGCCTTCTCGGCAGGTGTAAGGTCCAAAAACTCATCGGCGCTGGTTCCCGGCGTGGTGACGAAAAGTCGTCGCATACAGGGCGATATTTGGCTTTCGGATAAAACTCAAACAGTTTGGTTGAGAGAAAAATGAACGAATCGAAATCAAACGAGAAAGAACCGTATGTCCTCTGGATGCTCGGCGCTTTGTTTCTGCTCCTTTTGAGTTGCGTGCCACTGCTGATCATTATGGTCGCTGTCATAGACACAGACAGCCCTAATGGATTCCTGTATTTAATCGGTGGTGGCGTATTCGGTCCATTCATACTGGCAACCATTATGGGCGGTCTATTCCAACTGCATGAAAAATTTCGCAGCAAGCAGAGAGTATTTCAGGTCTGGCTCTTTACAGGCGCGGTGATTCTTGGAACGTCCGTTGGATTGATTGAGCGCCAGGTGAAAATGGAGGCGGCGCAAGCAGAGACTGGTGGGCCTTTAGAAAACCAGGAACAATAATGAATTTTATTCATCAAATCTGTCCGATGGCGAGCAAGGCGCATCGAACATTCTTTCCTCCTCACGAGGTGCGAGACTAAGTCGTGCCGGAAGCCCTGCGAAATAGAAACCATTTCGGGGGCGAAACCAACCACCCTAAGACCCAACCAATTCTGCACGGCGCGCTGCACTCACCACGCCAAAACGAGAATCGGAATCCGGGTATCCGAACCCCCTCTAATGAACCCGGGACCGCGTATCGAAAAAGACTGAGCGGCTCGGGGTCGCCCGTTTTCTCGCGCTCGTTCTAACAAACTCCGCAGGCTGCCGCGCGATTCACAGCAATACGTTCGATTCGCGCGTCTCTCAATGCGTCAGCGAAAATTTTCGGATCGGGAATCTGCCCCGCCAGCACTTCGGCCGGAGTCAGACCATGCAGCGCGAATTTCGGCGTATGATTATAGCGTTCGATTTGCTGAGCGAGCGCTTTTTCAAGCTCGCGAGCGGTGCGCAACGCGGTTTTCAGCGGTAAAAGAAACTGATTTTTCAAAACCTTGTTGACGGCTTCCACCATGCTGTTCGAGGGCCGAATGTCCACCTGGGCGATCAGTCGGCGAACCATGCCGCCCGGCTCCGCGAGAAATTCAGTGACCGCGCCCTGGTTTTCGGAACCGTCGTCCGCGAGAACCACGACGCCCTTTTCGCGCAGCTTGTACGTTTCGCAAACCTCGCGCAGATTGGCCGCGACTTCCAGCGAACGATTGCTTTCCATCAGTCGCCAGCCCAGAATCGCGCGAGAGAAATTGTCGATGATCAAATGAATCCACATGCGTCGGCGATCCGCCAGATGAAAAACCGTGCTATCCATATGCAGTAGCTCCAGCTTTCGCTCCGCGCGAATACCGGCCGGTGGTCGTGCTTTGTGAAATCTTTCGGGCGTGGTTTCGCACATTCGGGCGTACTTTCGAAACGTAGAGAGGCCAAACGCCGCCGCTCCGTCCCGCATCATCTGCAGCCAGATATTTACAATACTGAAACCGGCGAAACGGGGATCGTTCACGTAATCGCGAACCGCGCGCTCCTCGGCGGACGAAATCTGGGTGGGATGTCGCTTGCGACACACGCCTCTGCTGGACGAAACACAGGCGACCGCGTCTCGCCAGCGATAGAATTTCGAAACCGTAATTCGCAGCATACGACAGGCGCGCTTCAAGCCAAAAGCAGGCCGCAGAGACTGCACTGCCGCCACGATCTTTTCACGATTGTTTTTCCAGAATTTCTTAGCCCCCCGAATTTGCCCGGTGGCGCGCGCATAAAAGCGATACAGTCGAAACAAAGCCTTCGCGATCGCACGCAACGCCGGGACGCTGACGAATTCGCGGTGGAACTGAACGTCTCCGAGTACGGGGCCCGGGAAATTCAATCCAAAAAAATGCGTGAAACCGCGCCTTCGCCAGTCCGCTCTCGTGGATGACGGAATCAATGCGGCCAACTCCGGCGGCAAAAGTCCCAGACAGAATGCGACCTTTATATTTGTACTGTATGTACGCTTGCTAAATCTAACGTGTTTCATTGCTGAATCAAAAACCGACATGCCGGTCGCCGGCTTCGGGCCATGCTGTGGGGGGATGTTCTTCGGGGTCATGGAAATCTCAGTTGCGACGGCCTTCAGGAGGAATTCCGCACGCCGCGTTCAGAATTCAAAAAGCCAGGCGTATGCTTGCGTGCGCCGCAGATCTCGTAGCGGCCCGGTCCCCAGAGGATTCGTCCAACACAAGAGCGGCATCCCGCGCGATTCCTGCTCGGCGTTTCGCCCGCATTCATAGTTAGTAAATTTAATCCATGCTTAAGTTAGAAGAAACCTGAGCTAATTGATTTTTTTCGCGAAAATAATCTGCCCGTTGTTCAACAGTATACCATTTGGGCTATTTACAATCCCGGACGAGGCTGATATAACCCGATCAGTTTACGAGGCGAATCACTGGAGCGCGAATTCTTGAGTGATTTTCGAGTATGACGTTCTCGTTACGGGTTCCGACATGAATTTCGAGTGGTCTGCCGGGCAGGAATCGCATCACCAGGAAATCCTGGAATTCGTCCGCGACTCCCGGATCGATTCGGAGATCATCGCTCTCGACGCGGAGCAAAGTTTTAACGCGGAGGGCTGGCGCAAGTGTTGTTCCCGGGGAATTCCCGGAACGATCGTGCCCCGCGTTTACGGCGGGGGCGAATATGATCTTTTAACGACCATTCGCGGGCTGGAAGCCTTTGGGTACGCTTGTCGCGACAACGGGCTGGTTTTCGGTTTGAACGCGCAGATGTGGGCCTGTCAGACGCCCCTTCTGCACTTCGGAACGGATTCCCAGAAAGCAGAGTACTTACCGGGGCTGTGCTCCGGCGAATTCATTGGAGCGCACGCTGCGAGCGAAGCTGCGGCCGGCTCGGATATTTATGCTATGACTACGCGCGCCCTGAACGACGGCGCGGATTATATACTAAACGGCCGAAAGCTGTTCGTTACGAACGGGCCCGTTGCGACCATCTTTCTGGTTTTCGCGCGCACCGGAAGTGGATCGGGCGCGGACGGCATCAGTTGTTTTCTGGTGGATCGGGAAACGGAAGGTCTCCGGGTGATCAAAAATTCGAAAATGGGCGTTCGCACCGCTCAAATGGGCGAATTAATTCTCGAAGACTGTCGCGTGCCGGCGAATCGATTGCTCGGCGCCGAAGGCGCGGGCATGGCTCTATTCAATCATATTATGGAGTGGGAGCGCGCTTTTATTCTGGCGCCCGCGATCGGGACAATCCGCCGAATCATGGAGCAGTGCATCGCCTTCGCACGCAAAAGAAAGCAGGGCGGCCAGGCGATCGGCAAATACCAGATGATCGCGGAAAAAATCGTCGACATGCAGCTGCGTCTGGAGCAGGCCCGCGGCCTGCTGTACCGCGCCGCCTGGAGCAAACAACAGGGCGAGATGATCTTTATGCAGGCGGCTATGGTGAAGTGCGTCGTCAGTGAAGCTTATGTTCAGACCTGTTTGGACGCGCTGCAGATTTTCGGGGGTAGAGGCTATCTCCAGGAAACTGAAATTGAGCGAGAGTTAAGGGACGCCCTGGCCAGCCGGCTGTATTCGGGCACCACCGAAATTCAAAAAAATCTGATTGCGGGCCTGCTCGGACTCTGAGCGCAGCGGGCGACTGAATGTACAGGAAAAGAGAAAATCACGATGAACAACAAATATGACGCCGACGTAATCGTAATGGGCGGTGGACCGGCCGGTTCGACCACGAGCTGCGTACTCGCCCAGCAAGGTCATTCCGTACTCCTGCTCGAAAAAGAGAAATTCCCCCGGGAGCACGTGGGCGAATCGTTGCTGCCGTTTTGTTACGACATCTTCAAACGAATCGGCGTGCTCGATCAAATGAAGGGCAGTTTCGTTCGTAAACCCGGCGTGCGTTTCGCCAGTCCGGACAATTCGTATTCCACCTATTGGTGCTTCGATCACGTGTTGCACGACGAGAGCTATCTTTCCTTTCAGGTCAAACGTGCCGAATTCGATCAGATCCTGCTGGAAAACGCCCGCTCGAAGGGTGTCGTCGTGCGCGAAGAAACCCGGGCGACCGCGGTCGACCTGGAAGGAGCGGGAGCAGGGGTTCTGGTCAGAGCGAACGGCCCCGATGGCGGCGAACGCGAATATCGCGCTCGATTCCTGGTCGATGCCACGGGACGTTCCGGATTTCTTTCAAACAAGCGAGGCCAGCGCAAACCGCACGCGGGCCTGGCCCGGACGGCGATCTGGAGCCACTTCTCCGGAATACGCGAATTGAGCGGCGGCCTTGAAGAGGGCACTTCGATCATCATGTATCTCGGCGGGGATCGCAAAGGCTGGATGTGGATCTTTCCGCTCGGACCCGACACGGTGACTCTGGGAGTGGTCATGGACAACGCCGGCTTTCAGGCGGCGAAAGAAGCGGTTCAGAAAGAAGCGATTCAGAAAGACGGCGGCGAAGACTGGAAAGCCGATCTCTTTCGAGCAGAAATCCAGAAGACCGAGTTTACCCGAGAGCTGACCGCGGGCGCGGAGCTGACTATGGCGCCGCGAGTCGAAGGCGACTATTCATATTTTTCCGAAGAAAAATTCGGAGCGAATTTCGCGCTGGTCGGAGACGCTTCGCGTTTTATCGATCCGATCTTTTCCAGCGGCGTATATCTTTCGATGAAAAGCGGAACGCTATTGGGCGACGCACTGCATCAGATCCTTGAGCATCCGGAAGAGCACGGTGTCGGCAAAGGCCCGTTGGTCCAGGTCTACGATCTGATCAACCGCGCGTACGACGTGGTGTACAAGCTGATTCGTCTGTATTACGACCCGCACGCTGTTAATTTCGCCGCGGCGGGGTCCGTTCTCGCGCGGGATTCCGCAGACGCCCTGGCCGCCGGTCACTATATTCTGGCCGGAGATTTCTTCGAAAACTCGGCGAAGTACGAAGAGCTCTTCGATCTTATAGGCCGCGATCAGAAAATGTTTGAAGGTTATAAAAACCTGGTGATCAACCGCGAAGACTTTTACTCCAAAACCTGCCGGCGGGACGAGTCCCTGGAGCTTCTATTCCCCGCGGGAACCCGAAAGCGGCGGGCCACAAACACCGTTTGAGCGGCTGGCAGTCCGCTCCGGCCAGACCATCATGAGTACTACGATTCAGGCAGATTTGATTCTCGTCCACGCCCCGTCGGTCTTCGACTTTCGGGAGCGCGACGACCTGATCTTCGGTGCTCTCGCGGATTCGCTCAGCGTGAATATCACTCCGGTCTTCGAAATGTATCCCGTGGGTTTTTTATCCCTGGCCAGTTATCTGAAGGCCAGAGGCCTGCGGGTGGAGATCGTTAACCTGGCGTCGTTGATGTTACGTTTCCCGGATCTCGACGCGGGACGTTTGCTCGAACGACTGGATGCTCCGGTGATCGGCTTCGATTTGCACTGGATGATCCATTGCCAGGGCTCTCTGGCGGCGGCCGCGGAACTCAAACGGCGCCGGCCGGAAACATTCGTCATCTTCGGGGGCATATCGGCCACGTACTATCGGGACGAATTGATTCGTTACCCGCAGGTGGACGTCGTGATCGCCGGATACGATACGCTGGAGCCGACCTGTAAACTGGTAAGCGCGATCTGTGAGAGTCGTCGCGACGAACTAAAAAATATTCCGAACCTGAGCTTTAAGGATCGCAGCGGCGATATTAACGAAACCCCGTTCAACTATTTACCGGAGAAGCTCAACGATACGGACGTGGATTGGTCGTATTATCTGCCGACCGGAATCAATCTCCTGAATCTGCCGACACTGATGATCCTGCCCAACTCCGGTTGCGCGCACGACTGCGGTTGGTGCGGCGGGTCGCGTTTCGCCTACCGCAATATCATGGGACTGGATAAAAAGACCGTGATCTTTCGCGGACAGCGCGCTCTGGATCGGGAAGTCGAATCGATCAACCGGCTGCCGGCTCCCGTGAATATATATTCGTTGCAGGCCTATTCGGAACCCACAAGCCGCCTGGTGGAGTACCTGCAGGCTGTCGGCGACAGCGGACGCGTCGGCTCGGTCGCCCTCGAACAATTTCACCTCGCGAAGCGCGCATCCCTGCGTCGCATGGTTCACGCCGCGGGCCGGGCGGGCCTGTACATCAATCTTTCACCAGAGTCGAGCGACGCCGACGTGAGTCGTCTGTCGGGGCGGGGCGTCTATTCGATGCGACAGATGGAAGACTGGATTGAGATGGCCCTCGGCGAAGGGGTAAAAGGCGTTTACGTCTGGTTTTTTATCGGTATGCCGCGTCAGACCCCCGAGTCGGTCATGCGAACCGTCGCCTATTCAAGACGACTCATGGATCGCTTCGCGCACGAAACGCGGGTCGTTCCCACACTGACTCCAATGGCGCCTTTTCTGGATCCAGGCTCCCGCTTTTTTGAAGAACCGGAAAAGCACGGCTATCGCGTATTCTTTCGCGGGCTGAGCGAACACGTCGCCGCTCTGGAAGAACCCCGCTGGAACTATCGCCTGAATTACGAAACCAGGTGGCTTTCCAGGAAACAATTTTTGCCGCTGGTGTATGACGCGCTCGGAAGCATGACGCGCCATAAAATGGAGACCGGACGGCTCAGTCCTGCGGACGGCGCCGCCGCCCTGGATCGTCTGGAACGATCGCGAGCGCTGACGGAAGAATACGATGCGGTGTTGCGCGAAGACCGGCGCGCCCCTGCAGGGTTGCGCAAGGCTATCGTCGATTGGAACCGAAAGGTCCTGACGTATTCTACGGACGCGATCGTACAGGTAGACCGGCCACTGGGCAATCGCTGGTTCGACGACTACGCGATTTCACCGGAAATGATCGCGGACTGCAGCAGGCAGGGGGCCGCCACCTGACGCGATGTTCATTCGCATCGCTCAATCCGCCGGTAAAACTAAAATCGCCATGTACCTGATTCAGCATATCATAGAACGTTCGGCCCGGGAGTATCCGACCCGTCCCGCCGTAGTCGACGTCGAAGCGGAGCTCAGCTACGCGGAGTTGAACGCGCTGGCCGACGACTTCGCGCGGACTCTGACGGCGGCGGGGGTCCGCCCGGGCGATCGCGTGGGAGTGTGCGCTCGCAAATCGCCGGCTACCGTCGCGGCTCTGCTCGGCGCCGTAAAGGCGGGGGCCGCGTATGTGCCGCTGGATCCGAACGCGCCGAAGGCCAGGCTGGCCTTGATTGCGCGGGATTGTGAGTGTCGCGCGTTGGTCGTGGACGAAAAGAGCGAGAAACGGCTGCGGGCCGGCGGTGTCCTCGACGTTCCGATGATTTCCGTGCATGGCTCCGCCGCCGCGCAGGAGCGCGTAGATCGCGACGCCTGCGACTTAACGCGCGATAGTACCGAACAATCACTCGCTTATATCCTGTATACCTCCGGTTCAACCGGCGCGCCGAAAGGGGTTATGATCGATCATCGCGCGGCTCTGACTTTCATCGAATGGGCCGGGGAGCAGTTTCAGTTGAAGCCGGATGATCGGGTGAGCTCGCACGCGCCTTTTCATTTCGACCTTTCGATTTTCGACCTGTTCGTCAGCTTCGCGGCCGGCGCGGCGGTCCATTTGATTCCCCCCGAAGTCGCCCTGTTCCCGACCCGGCTCGCGCAATTCGTCGCGGAACGACGCATTACGGTCTGGTACTCGGTTCCTTCGGCGCTGATCCAGTTGACTCTGCGCGGCGACCTGCCGGCGCAGGATTTGAGCGCCCTGCGTTATGTGCTTTTCGCGGGGGAGGTCTTTCCGCTCAAACATCTGCGCCGATTGCGTTCGCTGCTGCCGGGCCCGCAGTACTATAACCTGTACGGTCCGACGGAAACCAACGTTTGTACTTATTATCGGGTCGCGGAACTTCCCGGGACGGATGAAAGCAGTCTGCCCATCGGCCGGGCCTGCGCCAATACGCGCGTTTTTCTGATCGACGACGAAGGGAATGCGATCACCCATCCCGCGCCCGGCGACGAAGGCGAACTCTGCGCGGCCGGCGCCGGAGTGATGCGCGGCTACTGGAACCGGACTCCGGAAAATCGAAAGGCTTTTCTGAATCCGGAAAAAATTTCGCAGCTCCGGGAGCGGTCGGCCTATCGCACAGGCGATATCGTGCGCGTGGATGAGGCCGGCGATTTTCGATTCGTCGGGCGCCGGGACGGAATGATCAAAAGCCGCGGATATCGTATTGAAATCGGTGAAGTCGAGGCGCGGCTCGCCGCGCACCCCGCCGTGGAAGAAGGCGCGATCGTACCTGTACCGCACGACGAATTCGGAAATATTCTGAAGGCCTGCGTACTGATTGCGAATCCGGACAGCGAACTGACTCCGGCGGGTCTGCGGGCCTACTGTGCGGAGCGCCTCCCGGCGTATATGGTTCCCGATGAGATCATCTTAATGCGGGAGTTTCCGCGAACGTCCACGGGCAAAATCGATCGGCGGGCTCTGCTCACTGAAATGACCGGACAGGAATTAATAAAAGGAGGAACATAAAATGGCTAACCTGGTACTGGAAGACATCCGGGGGGGATTAAAAAAATTCATTGTCGATCAAATTCTGGTAGAGGCGCTCGAAGAGGAATTGGAGTCGGAAACGGATCTGATTGCTCTGGGCATTCTGGATTCGATGGCGATTATCCGAACGATAAATTTTATCAAAGAAAACTACCAGATTCAGATCGCGCCCGAGCAGGTCATGTTCGAAAATTTTCAGAGCATCGCCGCGATATCGCAACTCGTGGTCGAAAGCGGTGCGTCATGACCGGCCCGGGTGGAAAAAAAACCGCGGGGCTCGACTGGGCTATGGACCAGATGAGTTCCGTCTGGGAATACGGCTGGTCGCGCAAAGATTACGATCCCTTCTGGCGGGTCGACGGCGTGCCCGACGCTCTGAACCTTGCGGTCCGCGACGGCTTTTTCGTACCCGGTGGGCCGTTGCTGGACATTGGTTGCGGCGGGGGCGAACTGGCCGCCTGGCTTGTGGAGCAGGGATTCGCAGTGAAAGGCGTCGACGTCGCTCCGTCGGCCATCGACACCGCGCGCAAAAATTTTCCTGAAATCGAAGGCCGGCTGTCGTACGACGTCGTGGATATTTGTCGCGATACCGCGGACCAGCCGATCTATCACTCGCTTTTCGACCGCGGTTGTTTGCACGGCATGCCGGTGAATTTTTACGAGTGTTATGCTCGAACGCTGCGGACGTACGCGGCTCCCGGTGCGCGTTTATTGATTATCAGCAGCACCAACCAGGGCAAACCGGAAACGCCCGCGCGCGAGCGGGAACTAAAAGAGCGCCGCGTGAATAATATCCGTTCGGCCTTCGCGCCGTACTTCGAGTGGCTCGATATCGCGGACTGCATCGTAATTCGCCAGCGGCCGCATCACGATCTACCCGCCATCGCGATCCGCATGCAAGCACCGGCCTAGATGGCGAGAGGAGCTATCTATGAGCGGAACAGATACGGGCGCGTTGTTCGGTTTGCGGCGACTGCTGGAATTGCAGAACTCCGGGCCGCCCTTACAGGCGGGTCTGGCGGAAGCCGACGCGGCGCTGACTCCCGGCCAGGAACGGATCTGGGAGGCGAGCTTTTCGGGTCACTCCGGCCATAACCGGGCGCTGTGTTATCGGCTGCGCGGCGCACTCGAGCTGCCGGCGCTGGAATTAGCCCTCGTGCGCCTGCGGGAACGCCATCCCATTCTTGACGCTCGATTTTTTGAAAAGCGGGGCAGTCCGCGGATGCGGCTCAGCGCCTTCGCGCGCCGGCCCCTGGTCGTGGAAACGATGCCCGCGGTCGTCGACGAAGGCGAATTAACGGAGATGCTCAACGCGATTCCTGAGATCCCTTTCGACCTGCGAAGCGAAGCGCCCTTTCGCCCGCGTCTCTGGCGGGTCGAAGCGAAGCTACATATTCTGTGTCTGGAATTTCATCACATCGCCTTCGATTACTGGTCCCTGGATACAATCCATCGCGACCTGGCGCGCCTTTATGCGGCCTGTCGTAACGGCGAAGCAGATCAGCTTTCGCAACTTCCAACGTTGCCGCTCAATTTCGCGGATTTCGCGGCCTGGCAGAGAAGCTGGCTGGCGACACCCGGTTTGCTCGAAGATCTGCTCGGATACTGGAATTCCGTAATCGGCGAACGCGACCTGGTTTCGCCGCCGCTGCCCGAAGCGCAGGCGCATGCCCGGCATACCGGACGCCGGCTGCAAATTCAATGGCCCGAGAGTTTCGCCCGCGATCTAAAAAGATTCGCCGGAGCCCGGCGTACGACTCTCAATTCCGTGGCGCTCGCCGCGTTCTTCGTCGTTTTGTATCACTTCGGGCACAGCCGGCGCGATAAATTTTTCGTCTGCTCGCCGGTAGCCTGTCGCAATCGTCCCGGGCTGGAGAACCTGGTCGGCTATTTTAACAACCTGGTTCTGCTGGGCGCCGATTTATCCGGCAACCCCACCTGCGTCGAACTCATCGAACGGGCGCGCATTGCGGCGGACGGCGCCTTTGCGCACCAGGATCTGCCGTTTCAGTACGCCGCTCGTCTATCGCGCGGTCCTCAGCAGCCCGCGCGCGTTCTGTTTTCGTTGCTCAATACCCCCCGCGCAAACCTGGAACTGGAAGATATCTTCGTCGAAGCCGCGGGCCCGGTGGGGGCGGGGGTCGACTTCGATTTGTTTTTGTATCTGGAAGACCAGAAGCACCGCCTGCGCACGGTATGGGAATACTCCGAAGACCTGTTTTCCAAAGAGACCATTCTCGCGATGGCCGAGCACTACCGCGTCGTCGTCGCGCGGATTTTGAGACATCCTGATGACCGACTCGAAGATCTACCGCGGCCAACGGAAGCGCAGATCTTCGCATTTCTCGGAAAGCGGTCGGGATCGAAGATCGGCGCGGACGATCCGCCGAATTCGTCGGCAGCAGGGCCCCCGGAGGAGCGCCGGCCGGGCGCAGTGGCGGCCCTGGCCGAAAGCCTGCGCGCCGAGTTGCGGGATGAGTGGTCCGAACGCTCCGTGGGCGCAGTCGATCCCGGACAATTGCGAAACGGCATTCGCGATTTTCTTAGCCCGTTCATTTCAGGCGATCCCGACTGGAACCGTTCTCTGGTCGCTCTGGGAGTCGACTCCCTGCTGGCCTTGCGCCTGCGACGTCATCTGCGTGAAAGCTACGGCATTGATATCCAGCCCGGAGCCGTATTGACGGGCGCCCGGCTGGACGAACTGGCAAGGGGCGCTCGAAACGCTGATTCTGAATTCGCGCCGCCGCACGCCTTTGCCGACCCCGGACTTTCGTCCGGAGATACGGCGGGCCTCAGTCACGGTCAGTCCGCGCTCTGGTTTCTGTACCAGGCCGATCCAGAGGACACGGCCTACAATGTGGCCAGCCTGCTTCGCGTTCCGGAAGCTCTGGACGAAGAGCGTCTGAATCTGGCGTTGCAGTGTCTGGCGGCGCGTTATCCGATTCTGAGTTCGACTTTTCCCGCTCGAAGCGGCCGGCCGACCGGTCCCATCTATTCGGCGCCGGCTCCGATATGCAAACGCGTTGAGCTCACCACAATAGACGACGCGCATGCGGGTGCCGGCCGCCATAGCCGGGATGATGCCGGCGACGCGAATCCTCATTCGCAGCACGATGTCGCCGCCGCGATTCAACAGCTTCAGGTCGAGCACCGTCGCCCCTTCGATCTGGAGGCAGGCCCGCTGTGGCGCGCGGTCATGCTGCCCGATAGCGAAGGCGCCACGTACTTACTCCTCGGCTTTCATCATTTAATCGTAGACCACCGATCGATCCAACTGCTGGTTCGCGAGTTGCGGGAGATTTATGCGCGCGGCATCGCGGCGCGGCAGCGCCCGCTCTACGACTACAGCGATTTCGTCGCCGGGCAGCGCGCCATGCTCGCCGGACCCCGGGGAGCGCAGCTGGCGGATTTCTGGCGCGAAGTGACCGGCCGCGACGGCGGATTGCCCGACGTGAGTCTTCCGCTGGAACGCGAACGCGGCGCGGGCGGAGCGGAGCAACTGGAAGCCTTTTTTTTGGATGAGGCGTCGTTGCACAGTCTGCAGGAATTCGGAAGCGATCTGGACGCGACCCTCTCGACGGTTCTGCTCGCAGCCTTTCTGGGAATATTGCATCGGCTATCCGGAGAGCGGGATCTGGTTATCGGGATGCTTACCGATATTCGCCCGGAAACGGGCTTCGACGACGTGCCGGGATATTTTTCCAACGCCGTGTTGATCCGTTCCATTGTGGAAGGCGATCCCTCGCTTCGAGAATTCGTGGCCTCAGTCCGCGATACCGCGGCGAAGGCCCAGGCCCACCGCGATTATCCGTATTCGCTGCTGGTCGAACAATTTGATCTGCCGCGAGCGGTCGATCGTACTCCGGGATTTCAAGTTCTATATAATTTTCTCGACGCGCGCCGGAAAGATCCCGCCCTGGATTTCGCCGGCGATTCCGGCGAGGCCTGGACGGAAGTCCAGATCGTTCAACAGGAATCGCAATTCGACTTGATTCTCGAAGCGGTGCGAACGGCTGACGGACTGCGGCTGGCGTTTAAGTTTCGCCGCGATCGTTATTCCAGGCGCAGCGTTCGCGGCCTGCGCGAAACGTACGCGTTCTTTCTGGACTCTCTGCGGAGCCGGGGCGAGCGCGACTCCTTGTTTACGGCGGAATTGCTCACGCCGGCTCAGCTTGAGGAACGAGCGCGCTGGAATGATACCGAGCGTGAATTCCCGCGGGACGCGCGCATTGACGCGGCGATTCTCGACCAGGTCGAACGGACGCCGGATCGAATCGCTCTGGTCTTTGAAGATCGCCGGCTGAGTTATCTCGAACTGCAGGAGCGTATTCTAGAGCTTGCGCGTCGGCTGCGAAGCCGCGGGGCCGGTCCCGGCGTCCGGGTCGGTATCTATTTGCGTCGTTCACTCGAAATGGCCATCGCGTTACCCGCGGTGCTCGCCGCCGGCGCCGCCTATATTCCGCTCGATCCCGACTATCCGGCGGAACGCCTGGCGTTTATCACTCAGGACGCTGACCTGCAGCTCATCATATCCGACGAAGGCGAAACTCCGCCCGGTTTCGCACCTGGAGACCCGCGACTGATTTCTCCGCAGCCTGACGAAGCGGAATCGCTATCTGCGATCGGCGACGGCGCGACCGGGGGGCGGCAGGCCCGCCCGGAAGATCCTGCGTACATTCTGTATACATCCGGTTCGACCGGACGACCGCGCGGAGTCGTCGTGTCGCATCGCAACGTTGTAAATTTCTTCGCCGGCATGGATGATCGCATCGAGCCCGGGACCGATCATCCCGGCGTCTGGCTGGCGGTAACGAGCATCTCCTTCGATATCTCCGTACTCGAATTACTCTGGACTCTCAGTCGGGGATTCACAGTGGTCATCCAGGCCGACGACGCGCCTCCGACCCGGAGCGTACGCGAACTGGACTTCAGCGTATTCTATTTCGCGGGCGACGACAGCGCCGGGTCGGACGCTTATCGCCTGTTACTGGAAGGTGCGAAATTCGCGGACGACCGCGGCTTCGCCGGCGTTTGGCTTCCTGAACGACATTTCCACCGCTTCGGCGGATTATTCCCGAACCCGTCGGTTACGGCCGCGGCTCTGGCCGTGCTTACGAAGCGCATTCGAATTCGCGCCGGGAGCGTGGTCTTGCCTCTGCACGAACCGGTCCGGGTTGCGGAAGAGTGGAGCGTTGTCGACAACCTGTCCGGCGGTCGGGTCGAGCTTTCGTTCGCCACCGGCTGGCATCCCGCGGATTTCGCCCTGGCTCCCGATCGTTTTGCAAAACGACGTTCCGTACTGGAAAGCCATCTCGATCAGGTCCGCCGACTCTGGCGGGGCGAATCCTTAACAATGCGGAGCGGGGACGGCGAAGCGGTGCGGATCGAATTGCATCCGCGCCCGGTCCAGGCGGAACTGCCCGTCTTCCTGACGGCGGCGACCAACCCGGAGACCTTTCGGCTGGCCGGCCGTTCCGGAGCCGGCGTCCTGACCCACCTGCTGGGCCAGGATCTAAAAGGATTGGCCGATCGTATTCAGCAGTACCGTGCGGCGCGTCGTGAAGCAGGTCATGTTGGAACGGGTCGCGTCGTTTTGATGTTGCACGCCTTTGTCGCCGCGGATCGGGAATTCGCCCTGAATACCGCGCGCGGACCGCTGCGCGATTATATTCGTTCCTCTTCGTCGCTCGCACGATCCGCCATGAAGACATTTACGGATTTGCCGGCGCAAGAGCTCTCGTCCGAAGACGCCGACCGAATGCTCGAGCAAACTCTGGATCGTTATATGAGCGAGATGGGTCTCTTCGGTTCGCCGGAGAGTTGCCTGGAACTGGTCCGCAAACTAAAAGAGCTGGAGGTGGATGAAATCGCCTGCCTGATCGACTTCGGCGTCGAAACGGATCTGGTGCTCGAAAACATGATACACCTCGACGCTCTCCGGAACAGCTGGAAGCGAATGGATCAGGAAGCGCGATCCACCCAGGAGTTGATCGAAGCCTGGGATATATCCCATATGCAGTGCACGCCGTCGTTTGCGCGCATGTTGCTGGCGGACGAGAACTCCGCCGCCGCGCTGAAATCGATTCAAACGCTGCTGGTCGGCGGCGAAGCTTTTCCTGACGATCTGGCCCGGGAGTTGAGCGCGGACCGCTTTGCGGGGCGGGTTTTAAATATGTACGGTCCGACGGAAACCACCATCTGGTCGTGCGTTTTCGAAGTCCAGGATCCTGAGCGCATTACCATCGGCACGCCGATCGCGAATACGCAGATTTATATTCGAAACGAAGCCGGCGCGAATGTGCTGGCCGGCGTGCCAGGCGAAATCTGGATCGGCGGAGAAGGAGTCGCGGCGGGTTATTGGAATCAGCCGGAGAGTACGGCCGCCCGCTTTGTCGAAGAAGGCGGGCGGCGGCTCTATCGCACCGGCGATCGCGGTCGTTTTCTCGAAGAAGCGGGCGGCGAAATCGAATTTCTGGGACGTCTGGATCACCAGGTCAAACTGCGCGGACATCGAATCGAGCCAGGCGAAATTGAAACGCACCTGAAAGCTATGCCGGGCGTACGCGAAGCGCTCGTCAGCCTGCGAGGCGACCCGCCCGCCAATCAGGCTCTGGTCGCCTATCTGGTTTTGAACGAAGACGGGCGCGAAAACGGCGCGAACGCGAAGCGCGCGACTCTGGCGGAGGAATGCGGGCGCTTTCTGCGCGACCGCTTGCCGGGTCATATGATCCCCTCGTTTTTCCTCGCACTCGATGAGTGGCCGCTCACGCCGAACGGTAAAATCGACCGCCGGGCGTTGCCCGACCCGGGAGGCGCAGCGAATCGGGAACCGACCGGCGCCCCCGGGAATCCCGTCGAAAAACTCCTGGCCGAAACCTGGAGCGCGGTCCTGAATCGGGAAAGCGTCGGAGTGCACGAAAATTTTTTTATGCTGGGCGGAAACTCCCTGCTGGCGTTTCAAACCGTGGCCCGCTTGCGCCGCGAAGTCTGGCCGGAGTTTCAACTCCGCGATTTTATGGCTCATCAGACTGTCGCGGAACAGGCGCGCCTGCTGGCAGCGGCCGGAGTCGGCCAGGAAAGACCACAGGCTTCGCCGAACACGGAAGCGAAGTCCGCCGGGCGCGAAGGCGGCGATCTAATCGTACCGCTGCAAGAACCGGCCGGCGCGCGGGTAAATCTTTTTCTGGCGCCGCCCACCGCGGGCAATTCGCTGTGTTATCTACCGCTGGCGGCGGAGCTCGGCGACGGGATCGCCAGCTTCGGATTGCAAACTCCGGGCGCCCCGGGCGACGGACGCTGGCCCCGGTACTCGGCTCGCGAGATTGCCCGCGAATTCGTTAGCGCCATGCGCGGCGTGCAGGCCGCGGGACCGTACGCGATCGGCGGCTGGTCCTTTGGAGGCCAGGTGGCATTTGAAATGTCGCGATTGTTGCGCGAAGAGGGCGAAGCGATTCAGGCGCTCTTCTTGATCGATTGTCCGCTACAGGGCGTGGCCCTGAGCGGCGATTGGAGCAATCTCTGGCGAGTTCTGTATCCAGGCGAATCCGATCTGCGCCGGGCCGCCGGACTGCCAGGCATATCCGCGAACGCGTTGCAGACAGGCGCGGCCGCGTTCGATTTGGCCGCTTTGCTGCGCACCTTTACGCAATTCGGCGGCGAGCTGTTGCAGGTCCTGCCGGTATTCGCCGCGAACGTCGTCGCGGAAATGGCTTACCGACCCGTCGCCGCCGACATCGACGCGGTGTACTTCGCCTCGGGCGGCGTGGACCGTGTGCCGGCCGCCTGGCGCGAATTGATTCGCGGGCAGCTCGACGTGCGCGCTCTTGCGGGCGGTCACTTTTCCGTATTCGAAGCGGACAATCTACAAATACTGAGTCGGGCCATTCGGGCGGCCGTCGTTTGAGCCGCACGAGTGATAAGATCGGACGCTTCGCGTATCGCGGTCGGGCGGTCTGGGTCGTCGCGCCCGTTTCAGCCGGGGCCGCCGCGTCCGAAGACGTGACGTTGTTGCGCAAGCAACCGTCGACGTTGCGCGAATTGATTCAAGAGAGCGGAGGGCTGGATCGGACGCGGGCGGCCTTCGGCGCCGGCGAAACTGTCCGGGTGGACGCCCTGAATCCGCTGCCCGTGGTGACCGCGCCCTGCGACGTGACCGCCGTGGGTTTGAACTATCGCGGCGTGCTGCGTGAAATGGGCCGAGTTGTTGACGGCGCGCCGCCCATGTTTTTTCGCAAAGCCGCGTCAGCGATCATCGGCAGCCAGGCCCCGGTGCGCCGTCCGGTCGGCGAGGCGCTCCTGGATTTCGAAGTGGAGCTGGGCCTGATCGTCGGGCGGGATTTGGGCGGAACGCAGCCGGGGCCCGCGGCACTGCCAGGACTGGACGCGATCGCGGGCCTGGTCGTGTGTAACGACGTCTCCGCCCGCGAGCTGCAGTTCGCGCGCCAGCAGTGGTACGAAGGCAAATCGCATCGCGGTTTCTGTCCCGTCGGTCCCTGGCTTACGCCGCTCGACCATCGACTGCGCGCCCGCCTCTCCGAACTGCGCCTGCGCTGTTATGTGAACGGCGAACTGCGTCAGGACGCGGGCCTCGCGGATATGATTCATGCTCCCGGAGAGCTGGTCGATTCTCTGCGAAGTTTTGCGGATCTGCGCGCCGGAGATCTGGTGTTGACCGGCACGCCGGCGGGCACTGCGGTCGGTCGCGCTTTTAAGCCGCCGCTACTCGAACGCGTGGGCCGGCGCTTTCTGGCGGAACGTTTTTTTCGCCGCGCGTTTCTGCGCCGGCAACGGTCTTCGCCTTATTATTTAAGAGACGGCGACGTCGTACGGGTTTCGATTCGTACCGACGACGGGGAATTCGATCTGGGCGAAGTCAGCAATCCCGTTTGCGAATAGTCTATTATGCTATGCTTTCTAAAAGCCTCACGCCAACCACACTCAAGCCCTCATCCGCTCCACAGCCTGTTCCGCCGCGTCGCGAAACGGCAGCAAAACCAGGTTCGCGCCTTTCGCCTCGAGAATTTCTCGGTCTTCCATTTGCCGTGTAGATATAGCGATGCCCCCGGAATAGTTCTGCCGTTTCAATTCCTCAATCAACGAAAGCCGTGGATCTTCGTGCGTTACGCCGATCGCATGTTGCGGCATGGCGGACACCACCCAGCGGACGCCCTGGAGCGGCAGGTCGCTCACGAAGGCGGGATTGCTCGCGTCGCCGTACAGGGCCGCGTGCCCCTGCGCCCGCCAGCGCCGGACTTCATCCGGATTGAAATCGACGGCCAGCAGATGGAATCCGTCGCGCTGCAGACAACTCGCGATCGCCTGCCCGTAACGCCCGAGACCGAAGAGAATTACATCGTAGTGTTTCTTCAGGGTACGTTTGTCCGCCAGGGAGTCTTCGCGGTACGGTCTTCTGCGTTCGAATATATGCAGCCAGGGCTCGAGTCGATTGTACAGGGCGTGCGAGTAGGTGATCATATAAACCGAGGTCGCGATCGTGATCAATCCCACGAGCGTTACCAATCCCAGGGATTCCGCTGTTACATGCCCGAGACTCAGGCCCATCGCCATGAAGATCAGGGAGAATTCGCTGATTTGCGCGACCGTGAGGCCCGCCAGAAATCCGGTACGTTTGCGATAGCCCATGAAACCCATGATCACCATCACGATCAGCGGGTTGCCGATTAATACGAAGAGCGAAAACAATAGCGCCGGCCCGACCTGCGATCCGAGCAGACTGAGGTCCAGGTGCATGCCCAGCGCTATAAAGAAAAATAATAACAGAAAATCGCGCAGTGAAGCGAGTCGCGCGACGATCGCTTCCCGGAACGGGGTCGAGGCCAGGGACACGCCCGCCAGCAGGCCGCCGAGTTCTTTGCTGAAACCCAGCTGACTGCCGGTCGCCGCCAGCAGCGTCGCCCAGCCGATGGCGAATGTAATCAACAGCTCCTGCGAACGGGCGACCCGGCTGACGAGCGGCGTCGCTACATAACGAATGAAAAACAGCACAAAGCCGAGCATCGCCAGTCCGTACATCAGAACCCGGCCGGCATGCGTCCAGGCGGTGAAGCTTTCGGTTTCCGAATGCGAGCCGAGCCCGAATGCCGACAGGACCATCATCGCCAGCACGACGACCAGATCCTGAACGATCAAAAATCCCACGGCGATCCGCCCGTGCAGCGAATCCGCTTCGCGTTTGTCCGAAAGCAATTTAACGATGATAATCGTACTCGAAAACGTCAGCGCCACGGCGACGTAGATCGCGGTCATGCTGTTCAAACCCAGCGCGATGCCCATCGCGTAGCCGATGGCCGAGGTGAATGTTACCTGTCCGAGTCCGGTGGCGAGCGCGACCGGCCCCAGGGTTCGAATCAGCTTGAGGTCGAGTTTCAGCCCGACCAGAAAGAGTAAGACGGCGATTCCCAGCTCCGCCAGAAGCTCGATATGCTCGCGCGATTCGACGATGCCCAGCGCCGACGGTCCGGCCAGCACGCCCACGGAAATAAAGCTGACGATCATCGGCTGGCGCAGCAGCACCCCGATGAAACCGACCACCGCGACCAACGCGATCAGTGCCGTTAGTTCATAGAAAGGGGACGCGTGGATGAAACTCAGGTCCGGCATCACGCGCTGTCCACGCGTCGGAATGTCAGTCGAATCTGCTTTTCAATTTCGATGATGGCGAAGAGCGCGATCCCGACGCCGACGATCAGCAGCCCGTCCAGGAACGGGATCGGCGCGGTGGCGAATACCGCCTGCAGCGGCGGCAGATAGGTGATCGCGAATTGCGCGGCGGTGACGGCGATAACGACCGTCCACATCACCCGGGTGCCGCGAATCATTTTCCAGGTCAGCGAGGTGCTGTAAATATTTCGAATAAAGAACAGGTGAAAGATTTCCATCACCACGAGCGTATTGAGCGCGATCGTGCGCGCCAGTTCCACCGAATAGTTCTGGGCGATAGCGTAGCTATAGGTCCCGAATACGCCGCCTAAAAACAGAAAAGAAACCAGCACGATATGCCAGACCAGATCGCTGTTTAAGAGCGGGGCGTGACGGGCGCGCGGCGGACGACGCATTGTATTTTCTTCGGTCGGTTCGAAGGCCAGCGCGAATCCCAGGGTGATCGCGGTAATCAGGTTGACCCACAGAATCTGAACGGGCGTGATCGGAAGGGTGATGCCCATCAGCAGAGCCACGATGATTACCATCGCTTCGCCCGCGTTGGTCGGCAGGGTCCAGCTGATGATCTTTTTGAGATTGTCGTAAACGGTACGGCCTTCGCGTACGGCGGCCGCGATCGAAGCGAAGTTGTCGTCGGCCAGCACGACCTCCGCCGCCTCTTTCGCGGCTTCGCTGCCTTTTTGTCCCATGGCGATGCCCGCATCGGCCCGCTTGAGCGCCGGCGCGTCGTTCACTCCGTCGCCGGTCATAGCGACAGTATCGCCGTGCGCCTGCAAAGCCATGACGAGTCGCAGTTTGTGTTCCGGACTCGTGCGCGCGAAGACGTCGCAATTCAAAACCGCCTGATGTACGGCGGCGTCGTCCATATCGTCCAGGTCGACCCCGGTGAGTACCGTATCCGGATTCTGCAGGCCGATCTGTTTTCCGATCGCGGCGGCGGTGCGGGTGTGGTCGCCCGTAATCATTTTTACGCGAATGCCCGCGCGATGGCATTCGCCGACCGCCGCGATCGCTTCGGGGCGCGGCGGATCGATCATGCCCACCATGCCCAGCAGCGTGAGCGACCCCTGCAGATCGCCGTGTTCCAGAACCGTGTCTTTCGGCTGTACGCTTTTCACGGCGAAAGCCAGCACCCGCTGGCCCAGAGCGGCGATGGATTCCGCCTGCTGATTCCAGGCGGCTTTGTTCAGCGCTTCGGTCGTTCCGTTTGCGCTCCGCTGGTTTTCGCACATGGCCAGAATGATCTCCGGCGCGCCTTTGACGAAAACGCAGGCGTGGCCTTCGTGGTCGTGATTCAAGGTCGCCATGAAACGGTGTCGGGCGTCGAAGGGAATCGAGTCGGTGCGATTCCAGGCGGCCCGCTCCTGGCGGACGGCGACGTCCATTTTCTCGCTGAAGGCCACCAGCGCGCCTTCCATCGGATCGCCTTCGACCATCCACACATCGCCGTGCTTGCGCAGAGCGGCGTCGTTGCAGAGCGTCGCCGCGCGGGCGAGTTCTTCCAGCACGGCGTGCTCCGCGGGCAAGGCCCGGGCGTCGCCCAGCTTCAGAGCTCCTCTGGGTTCGTATCCGCTGCCTTCCACGGTGAAGAGATGAGCATGCGTTAAGACCGAAGCCACCATCATTTCGTTGCGGGTCAGCGTGCCGGTTTTATCCGTACAGATTACCGACACGGCCCCCAGGGTTTCAATGGCGGGCAGGCGGCGCACGATGGCGTTGCGCCGGGCCATGGCCTGCACGCCGATCGCCAGGGTGATGGTCAGCATGGCCGGCAGGCCTTCGGGGATCGCCGCGACCGACAGCCCCACCACGGCCATAAACATTTCTCGAAAATCGTACTGCGCGACGAAATAACCGAAGGCGAGCAATATCGCCGCGAGCGTTAGAATCAGCACAGTCAGCCACTTCGCGAACGAAGCCATCTGCGCCACCAGCGGAGTCGTGAGCGTTTCCACTTCCGACAGCAGGCTGCTGATGCGTCCGATCTCCGTGCTCGATCCGGTCGCGACCACCATTCCGGAACACTGGCCGCTGGTGACCAGCGTGCCCGAGAAGGCCATACAGGATCGATCGCCCAGGGGCGCGTCCGGATCCACGGGTCGGGTGTGCTTTTCGACCGGTACGGATTCGCCGGTGAGAATCGCTTCTTGAATCGACGCGCTGTGCGCGGTGAGCAGGCGCAGGTCCGCCGGCACTTTGTCGCCCGCCTTCAATAAGACGATGTCCCCGGGAACCAGGTCTTCGCCGTCGATCGTGATCCGCTCTCCGTCGCGAATCACATCGGCCCGGGGCGCGAGCATATGGCGAATGGCGTTCATGGCCTGTTCGGCTTTGCCTTCCTGGATAAATCCGATGATGGCGTTCGCGATGACGACCGCCAGGATTACGCCGGTATCGATGTAGTGACCGAGCAAGGCGGTGATCGCGGCGGAAGCAATTAATACATAAATTAGAATATTATGAAATTGCGTCAGAAAACGCACGAGCGCGCTGCGTCCGGGAGCCTGCGGCAGACGGTTTTTCCCGTGCTCCGCGAGACGCGCCCGGGCGTCCGTCTGGCTCAGGCCGTCTGCCTGGCTGTTTTGCTTCTTGAGCGCTTCGTCGGCGGATAGATGATGCCAGGTCGCTGCAGTGGTTTCAGTATGTGCGGTTTGTGTCGTTGTGTTCATTTTATTGCGGTTGTTGCGCGCTGATCGGGCTCACGAAACCCGGTGGCTTTAAGGCTATGAGAGAGCAGCTTAGTTCCTGGAATATGTCTTCGGCCGTGTTGCCGATGATAAACCCGGGGATGCCGGTCCGGGCCACCGTGCCCATAAGCAGAACTCTACTCTTCACCCGTTTGGTATGCTCGGGTATTAAGAACGATGCGTCGCCGTTCAGTTGTACGATTTCATACGGAGAGCTGATATTCGCCTCGTCGATGAGAGCCGTGAGTTTATGCATATGCTCGCGCTGAAGCTCCCTGGCTTCTTCTTCGATTTCCGCGTCCTCAATGCGAAAAATCGGATTTCGCTGCGCGCTTCCCAGAGGAGATATCCAGCAGGAAACGATTACAAAAGAGCTCCCCAGGCTGCGGGCGATATGATCGGCCGCGCGCAAGAGCGCGATGGGCAGCGCTTCCCCGCGGGATTCCTTAATATCCGGATCGACAGCCACCGTGATTTCGCCGGGCGCTGCGTTATGGTTCTTCAGCAGCCAGAGCGGAGTCGGGGATTTGCGCAGGAGGCTCATGTCCAGGGCGCTGTATCCATTCGCCCGGCTCTTCGGTTCCGCGGTTTTCACGACGGCGTCATAGTCGCCTTTTAGAATCATATCGATGATCGTTAAAAAGCTCTGGTCCGTGTGCACGAGCTCGAAGCTCACTGGCGGAGTCGCGTTGGGGCCCTCCGGATGCGCGCCGTCGTAGGCCGCTTCCAGCCGCTCAATCATGAGCTGTTGAAGATCGTCTCTGAATTCTTTCAGCCGGTCGGGCAGAGTCGGAGTCGTCGCCAGAATCTTAAGAGTGGCGATGGAGTCGCCCATCAAGTCGAATAATTCGCGCAGGGCGGCGCCTTCGTCCCGCAGGCCGTCGGTGACGAAGAGAATCTTTTGGGGGGACGGCTGCATTGGCTTTCCTGAAAATTTCGGCGGCCCGGCCCCTTCCTGTATCCGCGTATCCGTCGAGACCCGAATACAGGAAGGGGCCGTAGGCCTGGCAAGATTTCAGGCAATGTAATAATAATCTTCCTGCGAAATGACTCGTATTAATATGCGGCGATCTGATCTTTCTCATAGTGTTTCGTCGAACGGAGCGAAATCTTCTATTATATACATCCAGAAGATTGGACGGCGGTCCATTCGCCAGAGTGGCGAGCGGGAAGATTCGTGCCGGATTTCCGTGATTGCAACTCCGACCGGGCGCATCGATCGTGGTGCGGATTGGTCGTAGAATGTATCTCCGCTTATTTCACAATACCCTCAGAGTCGTGTGTCTGGCGAGCCTTACCGTCGCGCTCGTATTCGCCGCACGGTTCGCGTTGCAAGCCGCAAACGCCGCGACGATATCAGACTCCGGGCGAATACCAGCTTTCGCTGGTAGCGTAAAGGGCCGCGTCTTCGTTTCTTCGGACGGGGAGGCCCTCTTTTTTACCGATCACGGGCGGCTGCGGTTCAACCTCGAGAATTTCTCCAGTGAGACCGGCGTCGTAACGATCTTCGCAAACGGCCGCGAAGCTCGGAGCAATCTACTGATCCCTCCCGGATTGACCAAAGTGGAATTGCCGGTCTCGGACTCCGGCGGCCCCGCGCTGCTGCGATTTCGCTGGCGGGACGCGGGCGCGCTCGATTCGGTGATCCTGACCCAGCGCGAATCCACGGACTATCGCCGGGCGCGTCGCGGAATCTACCTCGCCGGTACTGCGGCGGCTTTGCTGTTGCTCCTGGCGGTGTTTGTCGCGCGAAATTCAAACGCGGGCGATTTTATGATTCGCGAGCGGGAAGCGGGCTTCGCTGTGTTCATCGCCTGCTTCGCGATCTTTTTCTGGATTCACGACCATGCGCTGATCCCGCTCACCGGCGACGAGCCGCATTATATGACGCTCGCGGAGTCGCTCTTCGTCGACGGCGACTACGACGTTCTGAATAATTACGCGGGCCTGCTGCGGCAGACCTACTATCCAGGCGAGCTTCTGCCGCATACCGTGCAAACGCAACACGGCGTGCTGACCGCGCGCTATCCCGGGGTCGCCGTGTTGCTTGCGCCGGCTTTTCTCGGACCGGCCCTGGGTCTGCAGATCGATCCGTATACGGTCAGCAAGGCCGTGATGATCGTTTGCTCCGCGCTGGCAGCCGTCGTCTTCTTTCAGAGCCTGCTCCGCTTCGCCTCGATCGGCTTTTCGCTCTGCACAGTGCTGCTGGTCTTCGCGGGCATGCCTTTGCTTTCGTATTCAAATCAGATTTATCCCGAAGTTCCGGGCGCACTGCTCCTGCTCGCGATCTTTACTCGAATTGCGGGTCCCGAAATTCGCTCGCCGGTCACCGGTTATTTTACGGCCGTTTTGATTGTACTCTTAACATTCCTGAATCTGAAATTTAACGCCGCCGCGTTTTTCTGCGGCGGCGCCTTGCTCTGGAAATTGCGCGGGCAGCGCCGGGCGTTTATCTGTGCGGGCGGCGTGCTGGCCGTGGGCGCTCTGGCGGCTCTGGCTTTCGCCTGGTTGATGTACGGAGACGTGCTGAAGGGGCCGTACAAAGACCATTCGATCGTCGTGCACGATTTCTGGCGCCGCTACCTGACGTACCTGATCGACGCCGATCGGGGCCTCTTCGCGCTGAACCCGCTGCTGGTGTTCGCATTCCCGGGTTTCGCGTTGCTCTTCCGTAAAGACGCGGTGCTCGCCGCCTGCATCGGGCTTTTGATCCTGCTCACGAATCTGTCCGGGGTCTTTCAACGCGAGGAGACCCACTGGCTGCTCGGCTACTGCCCGGCCGGACGCTACTGGGTCAGCGTGCTGCCGGTGATCGGCTGGCTGGCGGCTGCAGGCTGGCTCCATGCCTGGCGCGCGGCCGGCCGCCGCTTACGCGTTTTGCTCGGGGCGCTCGCGCTGGTCGGCGGCGTGATTACGCTGGGGCAGAGCCTCGCCTTTGTCGATTTTCAAGAGGCGTACTATCTGCCGTTAAAAGAAGCGTATGTCGCCGGGCGTTATCTCGTCGGGCTCACCGGAATCGACTTCACGATTCTCTTCGCGAGCTATCCCTTCGCCGGATGGTTCGCGGCCGCGGTCTGGTCGGTCGCGCTGTTTACAGTCGGCGGCGGGCTTGCGCTGTCCGTATTGCGCGGCGAAAGCGTTCGTGAAGATTCCAGTGACCGGGCCGTTTATTAAACGGGCCGCCAGTCGATATTCACTCCTTTTCCAGAAACAATAGAATCGAAGTAAAGCGTACGTCCTGGTCCGATAGTACGAGCATCGGCGCGCGAAAGAATTCATCGGGCAATACGGTCGGGGCGTCCCGCAGCGCGCGGGGCAGGCGAAAGACCGGCCGCTGAATCAATTTCAGGCCGGAAGCGGCTACCAATTCGCGTAACTCGGCCAGGCTAAAAAATTCATCGTGAGTCGCGTCGTTGATAATCAGCTCGGTGGCGACCGCGATTAGTCCGCCGGGTTTACAAACGCGGCCCATTTCGCGCATCGAATCCGCCGCGGCCGCCACCCCGCCGAAGTGTTCGATCGACGAAAGCGATACCACGAAGTCGAAGCTATCGGAATCGAATTCGAGTTTGCGACCGTCCATGCGCATAAATCTTAAATGTTCTTTTCGATATTCAAAGGGCGCGTACTTCGCGGGATCTTCCAGCACGTCTGCGGCGCCTTCCCGGGCGCCGGCCTGCGCCCAGTCGTCTTCGTATAGATCGGTCGCGACGACTTCGGCTACGTGATTCGCGAGATAATAAGCCAGCGCCTCGTGTCCCGCGCCCACGTCCAGACAGCGCGCTTCCGGCCGCAAATGACCCAGGCGTTTCAGTCCATAGATCGTCTGCACCCACTCGAAGGCTTTGCGATGCATCAATTCCAGCTGGGGAGGGATCACGTGCATATCGGCGAGCACGCCGTACCACTCCGGGTTCAGCCATTTGCGCGGATTGACCAGTTCGACCAGCTGTTCTTCCGTATAAGCTTTCGCCTTTACGAATTCCGCGAAGCTCTCTGAATCGTAGATCTCCTGAGAATCGAAGAGCAGTTCGTGCAGGCCGTACTTGAGCCCTGGAAAATCTTTCGCGAGTACGAACGACCGCGCGATTTCGAAACGACTCAGCGATCGATCCGCCAGGCCCCGGCGCATGCGACGCGCTTCGTCCGCTGTCGGTTTTGCGACGCCGAGCGCTTTCCGCAAAATGAAAAGGTATATTCCCGCAAATACGGAACGAATAAGAGTGGGCAGCGGCCGGAGTGGATTCATAGAATTGACAGGAGCTTTTGATACGGCGATCGTGGTGTCCATATTTTTGCGAGGCGCGCTTATGGAGAAGGGCTACTGGATTATCCTGTTTCGAGAGGTTCGCGACCCGGCGAAAGTCGCCGCGTATCGCGATCTGGCTTCCCCCGTTATCCAGGCGGCGGGCGCGAAATTCGTCGTCCGCGGTATGCCGGCGCAAATTCACGAGGCGGGCCGGATGGAACGCGTTGTAATCATCGAATTCGAAAGCCTGGAGCAGGCCATCGCGGTTCACGACAGCCCGGAATACCAGACGGCCGTGAACGCTCTGGGAGATGGAGCGGAGCGGGATTTGAGAATCGTCGCCGGCGCTTAATTCGGAAAATCGTACGCTCGCTGGTAAGCCGGGCGTTTTTGCAGCCGCGCAAGGTAGTCCTGCAGTTCCGGAAAGCCTTCGATCAGTCCCGTGTGCGCGGCCATAAAACAGCTGTGGCCGATCAAGAGATCCGCTCCCGTAAAATTTTCGCCGATCAGATATTCGCGGTCCGCAAGAGCGTGCGTGAGCGCCGCGGCGCGAATCTGAAAATCGGCGCGGCCGCGTTCCGCGAGACCCGGATCGTGCTGCGCGCCGGGCGGTCGCATCGCTTCTAACGGCCGCATCGTATTGTCGAAGTACATCATGATCGCGGGATCGAATTCCGCGGCGGCGAAGACGCACCACTGGTAGTACAACGCGCGTTCCGCGGAAGCCGGCCGGGGTGCAAGTCCGCGTTCGGGATTTTCGTCCAGCAGTTGCATCACGATCGCCGCCGATTCGTAAATCGTATAGCTTTCGTTTTGCAGCGCCGGAACCACTCCCAGCGGGTGAATCGCGCGATACTCCGGCCCGTCCTGCTCTTTGCCTGGCAAATCGACCAGGCGGCTGCGATAGGGGAGGCCCAGCTCTTCTAAAACCCACTTCGCGCGCTGCGAACGGGTCGGGGGGAATTCATATAGTGTGATCATCTCGCTTACTCCGGTGTTGTGTTGATTCAAAGAGTTCGTTTTCGCTTTCACTTTGCTCGACATCCTGCAGTCGTCGGCGCAAGAAGGCGCGCTCCGCCGCGTTGGCGTTCATCTCTATCGCCCGGCGATAGTCGGCCGCGGCTCCGGCGTAATCGTTGCTGCGTCGGCGCAGGTCGGCCCGGAGCGCGATAAACGGCTGGTAGCTCTCGAGTTCCGGCGCACTCCCGGCGCAGGCGGCGAGTGCGTCGAGCTCCGTTAGAGCGCGGCCCGGCGCCAGCATGCCACCCGCCACCCGTGCCGCGATCTGGTTCAGTTGCGCGATCGGGGAGGGGGCGATTTTGATCAGTTCGTCGTACAATAAAACGATCTGCGGCCAGTCGCTTTCGCGATAGCTTGCGGCGCCCGCATAGAGCGCGCTGATCGCCGCCTGGATCTGATAGGGACCGGGCGGCGCGCCGCTCAGTAAGGCCGCGTTCAACAGGGCTTCGCCTTCCCTGATGGCGACCCGGTCCCAGAGCCCGCGATCCTGGTCTTCGATCGGAATGTACGCTTCGGAATCTCCGGCTGGCGAACGCGCCGCACTGCGCGCATGATGCAGCAGCATAAGCGCGAGCAGGCCGGCGGTTTCGCCGTCGCGCGGTCGCAATTCGTGCAATACTCGCCCCAGGCGAATCGCATCATCGCACAGCCCGGTTTGAACCGCCGACGGGCCGGCGCCCGGGGCGTAGCCGGCGTGAAAAATCAAATACAGCGTGGCATGTACGGACGCCAGGCGCTCCGCGAAGATTCCGGCTTCCGGCAGACGAAACGGAATCTTTGACGCGCGAATCTTACGTTTGGCCCGCACCAACCGCTGGCGCATCGTCGTTTCGCTGACCAGAAAGGCCCGTGCGATTTCTTCGACCGCCAGCCCGCCCATTTCGCGCAGGGTCAGGGCGATGCGGGCGCTTTCGCCGAGGGCCGGATGGCAGCACAGAAAGATCAGGCGCAGGCGTTCGTCTGGAATATCGCCTTCGCCCTCGTCGGCCGCCGGGTCTTCGCAGGCGGTCGCATTCAATTCACGTTCGCGGGCAAATTCAAGGCGTTCGCGGTTCGATTCGCGCCTGAGGCGATCGATCGCTTTGTGGCGGGCGGTCTTCGCGAGCCAGGCCGCCGGATTGGCGGGAAGGCCCTGGCGTTGCCAGGCGTCCAGCGCCGCCAGCACCGCGTCCTGTAAAGCGTCTTCGACCAGCTCGACGTCCGGAAAGCGCGCCATCAGTCCCGCGAAGAGCCGGCCCCATTCCGACCGCACCAGCGCGGCGATTGCTTTTGAATTCGGTTCAGCGTTCATCATTCGGTTTCGCCAGGCCCCGGTTCCGCCGCTCGCAACGCGCGAATTTCAACGGCGTCCGCGGTTGCGCGGGGGATCTGCTTCGCGTACGCGATGGCCTCGTCCAGATCCCGGCATTCGATGAGATAAAAGCCGGCCAGCTGCTCGTGGGTTTCGATAAACGGGCCGTCGGTAAACTCCGTTCGTTCCCGGCCTGGTCGCAGGGTCGTCGCCGTGTCCGCCGGTTGCAACGCTCCGGCGGCCAAAAGCGCACCGCGTTCCTCCAGCGCCGTTCGCAATGCGGCGTGGCTTTCCATGCCCGCCACGTACTCCGCGGAATCGTACGGCAGCTCCGCCAGGTTTTTGTGAATCAACAGCAGATAACGCATCTGAATAACTCCGATCTAAGCTTACATCGAATCTGAGATCGCGAATTCGACATGCGAAACGAAAATTTTTTCGCATTGAGAGCTTTTCGCCGCAATATTTGAAAAGCGGTTTACCGACAAAGGCCCCTCGCGAGAGTCCGCGTATGCAGGAGCTCGAAATATCCGCGAAGACCGGGGCGGACGGAAGCCCCGCGAAGGCGACTGTCCGCGAATGGGTGGGCCTGGGCGTACTCGCCATCGCCTGCGTGCTGTACGTTATGGACCTGACGGTCCTGCATCTGGCGGTGCCGGCGCTGAGCGCCGACCTGCGTCCGAGCGGCGCGCAGCTCCTGTGGATCATCGACATCTACGGCTTCATGGTCGCCGGCTTTCTGGTTACGATGGGTTCGCTGGGCGATCGCATCGGCCGGCGCAAACTGCTTTTGATCGGCTCGGCGCTCTTCGGCGTCGTTTCGGTGCTGGCGGCCTTTTCGACTTCCGCGGAGATGCTGATTCTCACCCGGGCGCTGCTGGGCATCGCCGGGGCGACGCTTGCGCCCTCGACGCTGTCGCTGATCTTCAGTATGTTCCACGACCCGAAAGAAAGGTCCATCGCCATCGCCGTCTGGATTTCGGCGTTTTCGGCCGGCAGCGCGATCGGCCCGGTGCTCGGCGGCATCGTGCTTGAATATTTTTTCTGGGGCGCGGTGTTTTTGCTGAACGTTCCGGTGATGGCCCTGCTGCTTGCCCTGGGACCCTTTGTTTTACCTGAGTATCGCGACGAAAACGCCGGCCGCACCGATCTGCTGAGTGTATTGCTTTCGCTCTTCGCGATTCTGCCGGTGATTTACGCGATCAAAGAAACCGCCACGAGCGGCCCGACTATGATCGCCCTGGCGACCTTCGTGGCGGGCCTGGCCTTCGGAGTCTGGTTCGTGCGTCGCCAGCATTCGCTCGAAGATCCGATGATCGACGTGGGGCTCTTTCGCAATCCCGCCTTTACCGCGGCCTTAACCGTAAATATTCTTACGGTCTTCGTCGCCTTCGGTTATTTTTTATTCGTGGCCCAGTATCTGCAGCTCGTGCTGGGGCTTTCGCCCTTCGTGGCGGGGCTGTGGTCGGTGCCGCCGGCCATCGCCTTTATCGTCAGTTCGAACGTGGTGATGCGTTTCTTTCACGGCGTGCGGCCGGCCTACGTCGTGGGCGGCAGCCTGCTCGTCGCGGCGGTGGGTCTGGCAGTCTTGAGTCAGGTCGGCGGCGAACACGGGCTGGCGATCGTCGTTACGGCTTCGGTGTTGATTTCGCTGGGGCTCGCGCCGGTCTTCGGTCAAACGACCGAGCTGGCCGTATCCTCCGCGCCGCCGGAACGGGCCGGCGCGGCTTCCGGCATCGCCGAGACGGCGGCGGAGCTGGGCGGTGCGCTCGGTATTTCGATTCTGGGCAGCATCGGCGTGGCGCTCTATCGCGCCGCCTTCGATACCCGTTCGCTTGAATCCGCGAGCGGGCAGCCGAGCGCGATTCAGGCGGCGTCCCCGGCCGTCGATTCCGAGATCGTGCCGATCGCGCGCGATACCCTGGGCGCGGCCGTGGATCTCGCGCGCGAAATGCCGGCCGAATCCGCGGCGGCTCTACTGGATATCGCGAGACCGGCCTTCGTCTCGGGCATGCAAATCGTGGCGATCGTCTGTACTTTCGTCGCGCTGCTGGCGGTCGCTCTCAGCGTAACTCTACTGCGCGACGTGCGCCGGTAAGGGGTGGCCAAAAACGCTTGCCTGAGCGCATTCCGCGGCCACACTCCTGATCCATGCATCGCATATATTCAGCTTCGCATAGCGGCGGTCGCGCGATTCTGGCTCCGATATTGCTCCTCGCCGGATATCTTTTTGCACTGCTCGCACTCGGCGGAGCGCTCGTTGCGCAGACCGATTTCGAACTCGCGCCGTTGCCGCCCGCCGGCAATCGCATCACCGATGCGGCCGGCGTGCTGTCGCCGGAAGAACGCGAAATTCTCGAAGCGCTTTCGCAGAGTCTGGAAGATCGCAAGGGTTCGCAGCTCGCCATCGTGCTGGTGAATACGACCGCGCCCCAAGCGATCGAAGTCTATGCCTTGCGTCTGGCGGAAGCCTGGAAGATCGGCCGGGCGAATATCGACGACGGCGTAATCATACTCGCCGCCATTCAGGATCGCCGGTTGCGAATCGAAGTCGGGTACGGTCTCGAAGGCGCGATTCCCGACGCGGCGGCGAAACGCATTATTACAGACGATATCGCGCCGTATTTTCGGTCCCGCGAATACGGCGCGGGCCTTGAGGCCGGTATGAAAGCGCTGATCGCGCGCATTGACCCCGAGGCGCTGCCCGCACCCGGCGCGATCGAACGCGGCGAAAACTGGTTCCTGGAAAACCGCGGCTACGTGGACGACTATTTTTTGCCTATCATTTTTGGTACGATGCTATTGTGCGCGCTCATTGGAATCGTTCGCAGAAGCCTGATCTGGGGTCTGCTCGTGCCGCTCGGTGTGGTTCTGGTGTTGGGAGCGTTGATTGCATTCTTTCTTCACGTCGAACATCTGCTGATCGCCGGCTTTCTGTATTTCCTGTATGCGATGTTTTTCGTATTTGTTCTGGATCGGGTCGTCAACGGCTGGCTACGCGAAGGCGGCTCGTATTCCGCTTCTTCGTCTTCATCGTATAGCGGCTCAAGCGGAGGTTATTCTTCGAGTTCGGGCTCCAGCTTTAGTTCCGGGGGCGGCTTCAGCGGAGGCGGGGGCAGCTTCGGCGGCGGCGGGGCCAGCGGCAGCTGGTAAAGCCGCTTGCCCCTGTGCCATTCAGGCGACCCTCAATACGCGTCGTGGTGCCGCACCCAGCCCATGGGATTGCCTTCGGGCGCTTCATCGCGACCCTTCGGAGTCAGGTCGATATAGCTATAGGCCGTGTTCGTATTATCGAGCCCCCGACCGTACGTGGAGTACGTATGGTAAATATTCCCGGCGTCGTCCCGGGCAAAGACGCTCGTGCCGTGCATTTCGTCCATCGGGACGTTTTCGACCTCCGTGAAATTGTACATCAGCGGCCCGTCGGACGGCTGATCCGGACCAAAGCCCACGTTGAAATCGGCGTTAAAACGATTGTTCGCCGAAGATACCCAGGCGAAATTCCAGCCCATGCGCTGTTGGAAGGCTGCCAGCTTGCTCATCGGCGCGCGCGAAACCGCGACGAATGAAATGTCGCGCGCGTTCAGATGCGGCCCGAGACCGTTAAAACTGTCCGCCCAAAAGGAACAGCTCTTGCAACCCGCTTCCCAATCCGGTCCGAACATAAAATGATATACTATCAGTTGACTGCGGCCCTGGAATAGATCGCCCAGCGTCGCGGTGCCGTCTGGAGTTTCAAAGACGTAGTTCTGGTCGAGCCGGACCCACGGCAGCTCGCGCCGCGCCCGCGCCAGCGCGTCCTTTTCGCGAGTATGGGCTTTTTCTTTTTGAAGCAGATCCCGGCGGGCCGCCAGCCATTCGCTCCGGGTCGCTGTTTTATTCGGTGTCATCATATCCTTCCTTCGATTCTGAGTATGAATCTGGTTCCGGAATTAAAACGATCGGCAGGGGTCGAATCAGACGTTTCCGGATATTTTTTTCGCGCTTGCGGAATATATATTTCAGCCCCGTCGATTTCTCGCATCATTTTGCGTGGCGGCCGCAGTGGCGCTTTAGGTGTCCGTACGAGGGCCGGACTGCAATACCACGCGAAATACAAATAACCCGCCCCGCAATATTGCGATTCCACTAAAAATCGTCGCGCTTTGTTAGAACGACTTCGCCCCGTCGATTTTCTTCCGTCTTTTAAGAAAGGTACTGAACCGTGGAATCAATCATAGAAGAACTGAAACAGGAACACGAAGAAATCAGGCGCGTTCTGCAGTCCGCGATCGAAACCGGAATTGCAACGAAGGCCGGCCAGGCGCAGCTGCTTTCCATGCGCGAGCTCTTGCTGTCCCATTTGCAAAAAGAAAACGATGAAGTTTACGCCCCGCTGAAAGCGAAGGCGATTTGCGACCGAGAACTCGCGCGAGTGCTGGATCCCTTTTTCGCGCAGCTGGAAGAGATTTCGGATTTCGCCGTGGATTTTTTCGATCGCCTGGAACGCGATGGCACGAGCATCGATCTCGCGCGGAGCGCCGGCAGGTTGGCCGGCATGATTCGCAACCGAATCCATCAGGCGGAATACGTCGTCTTTAGTGAATTCGAAAAACTGAATTCAACCGCGGCCTGAATCTGCAGTCGGCATTCGCAATTCACGGATCGGCCGGCGAAAGCCTCAGTCGCCGAGCAATTCGCCGAGATCCAGATCCCAGATTCGCACGATCCGATCCTCATCGCCGAGAGTCGCGAGTACTGGTTGCGAGGGATGAAAGGCGACGCCCGGCAACCAGGTCTTGCCGACGGGTTCGTCGAGTACCAGCAGGCACTCTTCCAGCTCCAGACTCCACAGGCGAACGGTCCCGTCCGCGGATTTCGAAGCGAGCAGGCGGCCGTCGTGCGAATAGGAAATCGAATTCACGCCCGCGCGGTGTCCTTGCAGTTCGCATTCAGCTTTGCCGGTGGTCGGATCCCAGAGCCGAATGACGCCGTCCGCGCCGCACGATGCGAGCTGGTTTCGCGATTTTGAATACGCCAGGCCGAAGACGCCGCCCTGATGGGCCGTCCAGGTCTTCACTTCCGCGTCGTCGGCGATATTCCAGATGTGAATGGCGCCGCTTTGCGTCCCGGCGGCCAACAGCGCCGCGTGCGGCGAACAGGCCAGACAAAACACCGCCTCGAAGGACTTCTTCGTCAGCGATCGGAAATTCTTGAACTCCGTATCCCACAGCCGGACGCCGTGCTTGAGCGAAGCGGTCGCCACCGCGCTGTCGTCCGGCGCCCAGGCGATGCTCGTCACCTGTCCCAGGCCGCCGCTGCGGGTGCGAATAGATTCGCCTTTCGCCACGTGCCACAATCGCAGCACGTCGTTGTCCGCCGCAAGGGCGATGCGTTCGCCGTCGGGCGCCCAGGCCGCCGCGATCGAACGGCCGGCGCTGTCTTTTAACATGCCGACCAGTTCGCCGGCCTCCGACCAGAAACGCGTGGTTTGATCGAGAGAAGGCGATACCAGGGTTTCGCCCGAAGCCGACCACCCGATGCGATGGATCGCGCTCGTATGACCGCGCAGCGTATGTCGCAGGCTCAACCCGGCGGGGTGCTTTGCATCAGGGTCGGGCAACTACGATCTCCGTACAGAACGACATTCTCCCAGCCTGGCCCCGCGGGGACTGGCGGTCAAGAGTCTGTTGAAAAACAGACTCTCAAGTCATCGACTCTTGCGAGCGTCGATGATCTGACGGCCTCGAATTATTCGCAGATTACGACCTTTTCACGCTCGCAGGCCGCGCTGCGATGCGCAAACGCCGCGCGATATTTCTCGTTCGTATACAAATTCAGGAACGACTCAAGATCGGGATAGGCGCCGATCGCCACCAGATCCCAGTCTTCGTCCTGTCCCGTAAAACTGCCGGCGAAAGGGCCCACGTGCAGAAATTTGCCGCCCGCGGCCTGCATCGCAGGCATGCTGACCCGGGCGTAACGTTGAAAGGCCTCGTTGCCGGACGCCTCCGCCTGGCCCGAATTCGCGGGATAACCGGCTTTCGCGCGGAACTTAAAAAAATTCACCAGCGTGAGCGCCTTATCGGCCGGCCGCGATAAGACTCGTTCCCATTGCGTCCGGGACGGGCCGGCGTCGCCGTACCATTCGCGGAATTGTTCGATTTTTTGCTGTAGATCCTGATTGACAGACATTGCATTCGCCCTCCTGTATTCTTTACAGCTGTAAATAAAAGGATTCTTTACACGTGTCAAGAAAAAAGCAGGCTGCGGGCGTGACCCGGAGCGAAATTCTGGACGTCGCCTGGGAGCTCATCGCCAGCCGCGGCGCGGAAATCTCAATGCAGGACATCGCCGCCGCGACGGGAGTCAGTCGCCAGTCCGTATATTTGCATTTTAAGTCCCGGGGCGGCCTCCTGATGGCGCTCGTGCGGCATGCGGACGAGAAATTTACGATCCAGGCCGATTTCGAGCGGGCGATACGCACTCCCGGGGCGGCGGAGCGCCTGGACGCCTGTTTGAAGGTCTGGTTCGCTTTCGCGCAAAAGATACGGCCGGTCGCCACGGATTTGATTCGGCTGCGAAAGACCGATCCGGATGCCAGCGCCGCCTGGGAGGATCGCATGCGGGATCTGCGCGCATGGGAACGCGGACTGATCCAGAGTCTTGCCGCGGAGGAGGCGCTTGCGTCGCACTGGACCGTCGCCGACGCCACCGACTATCTCTGGTCCGCTTCGTCGATTCAGAGCTATGATTTGCTGATCAGCGACCGGGGCTGGAAACACGCAAAGTGTTCGCGAATTCTGCGTGCGGCCATCGCGGCCGCGCTGCTGGTCTGAGCCCGGATTTTGCGATTCGTCACGACTCGTGTACGCGAATGCCGAGCACGCGGGTACGCGTACGGCCTGCGTGGCGGGTGCGGCTGTAGACGAATTTTAGCAGCGAAAATTTTTCGAAGTCCGACTCGCTCTCCGACTGATACTGCCACAGATAATTCCACAGGCTTCCGCGCGAGCGATAGCCCCGTTCCCGGCGGGCCGTGTCGCTATAAAGTACGCCCAGAAGCACCGCGCGCGAATATTCGTTGCGCGAGCGGTCCGCGAATTCGTAGTAGAGCGCTCCGCCCCCGATCAGGCGCGTTGTCTCGGCGCCTTCGTGCAGGCCGCCGCTCAAGAGCGGAGCAAAGGCCCACAGGCTGCGGTCCGCATCGCGATCGTACCACCAGAGCGGAAAGAAGCTGTTGTGTGTGTAGTCGGGCCGGCTCTCGTGGGTCAGCCAGAGCAGATTGGCCGCGAATGAGCCGGCGTCTCCATCCAGGTCCGGATATCGCTCGCTGGAAAGGCCGGCCAGGAAGCCGTAGCCCATGGCGAAACGATGCGCGTCGGGTTCGTTTTCGTAGCTCATGCTATGAAAGAGCAGGCCGTAGCTGCTGTAGACTTCGCTGGCGGCCGTTTCTTCCCGCTTGCGATCGATCAGATACAGCAGGTTGTCGCGCTGGTAACCCGGCGAGCGCCGGACGTAGAGGCCCGCGGCGAAAAGTTTGAAATCGCCGGCCCGAGTGTATTCACTGTAGATCGCCGGCAGTACGTGCAGGGAAATCGTGCGGCTGTAGCCTTCGCGGCCGTAATAGAAAGGGAAGGCGTAGAGATGCGAATCCCGCCCGGCGTCGCCCTGATTCGATTGGTGGGAGAAAACCGGAAAGACGCCCGCGGAATCGTAGCCTGCTTCGTCGCGCTCATAGCTTGCGGCTAACAATAGATTGGTGTACGTATGGTCTTTATAGCGGTCTCGATAGAAGCCCGGCAAGACCATCACGCTCGCGTCGTCGCCGTCGCGGGAATAATAGTAGCCCGGTCCGAAGCGCGCCAGCCGCGTTCCGTCGGCGCTGCGGGTGCTGAAGTAGAACGGAGCGAGATGAAAAAACGAATCTTTCCCGTAAAACAGAACGGGCGCGGTCCACAGCTGCCTCAGCTCGCTTTCCTGAAAGTGCAGACCGGCAAGTCCCAGCCAGCTATAAGTGCTCGTCGTTTCGTTTTCGTTGAGATACAAACCGGGCGCCGGTAGAAATAATGTATCGCTTTCCGTGTCGGAAGCGCTTCGTGATTCATGCGATCGAAAAAACAGGGGCGATACGCTCAGGCTTTCGCGACCAACCGAGCTTTCGCGGGAATAGCCGTAGTAGAGCGGAGCGAAAAATGCGTGGGAGCCGCCGTCGTCCGACAAAGTCGATTCCGGCGCAGTCTTCTGCGGGCTGTACCCGAACAACGGAAACAAGAGCACGTGATTTAAATCGCCGGCGGCGTCGTTCGACCAGTCGGCGAGCAGGAGGACGTTCTTGCGGCTGCCCGTGCTGTCTTCCGAACGATAGAAGCCCGGCAAAATCAGCGTGCTTTCGGCGACCGTCGCGCAGTCGGCGCAGCCCGCGTCCCGCGAATAATAATAACCCGGCCCGAAGTGCGTTACGGCGGTGTCTTCCTGATTACGCAGGCTGAAGTGCAGCGGCAGCAGATGGGAGTATGCGTTTTCTTTGTAAAAATAGAACGGCGCGAAGTAGGCGGACGTCAATCGCGAAAGCGCGTTTTGTTCTACCCCGTTCTGCTCTGAGCTATTCCGGTGCGGGGCCGGCGTCTTCGTATAATAGAGTCCGGTGAGCCCCAGCCAGTTGTAGCCCGCGGCCTGGTCGGTATCGCGGATACGAACTCCCGGCACAGGCAAAACGAGGGTGCTTTCGTAAGCCGCGGGCCGACCGCTCGCGAGGGACGACGGGGACGGCTCGAACGAAGATGAATAAAACAGCGGCGATATGCGCAGAGTCGTGCGATTGCTCGTGGTCGAATGGATGCGCGCGAAGTACAGGGGTGACACAGTCGTGGAGCGTTCGCTTTCGCCGCCGTCTGCTTCAGGGTCGCGGTCGGTGCGCTGGTAGAACAGCGGAAGCACGCGGCCGCCGCTGCGCCGCGGCGAAGAATGAAAATTCGCGAGGGGCCAGAGTATCGAGTGTTCGCGGGTTTCGCTTTCGGCGTCGTACTCGCTGATATATCCCAGGCCGAGGTACGCCGCAATATACGATTCGCCTTCGCGCTGATAGCCGTACAACGGCGCGAAGCCGGGAAAGAGCGCGAAATATTCCCGGTCCGTGCTTTCGTCGACGTACGACAAAAATCCGCCCGGGACCATATAAACGCGGTTTTCGGTGGCTTCGTCCCAGGTGAACCAGGACAGCGGCAGGATCCGAAAATGACGGCGCGTGTCGGCGCGTTCATAGGCGACCATGCCGTACAGCGACTGGATCCCCCAGTAGCTGCGCGAATTTTCCCGAGATACGCTGCGCCGGCGGTCGCCGGCGTTGCGGTCTTCGCGCCAATCCTTCGCGACGGCCTCCGGCGCTTCCACGGCGCTTTCGCCGGTCAGTCCTTCGGGGAAGCTGGCTTCCGGCGCGACCGGCGCGGCGGATTCGGATTCGCCCGCTTCGCTCAGAGTGACGCGCGTCGACAGGCGAAAGAGATTATAAAAGAGCGCGATGTCCTGTTCGAGATACCATTCGTTGCGATCGCTGCGCGCAAGGCGCGGAATCGGCAGCTTCTCGCGGCTGATCGACAGGCCGACTGCGTTGACGTGAATATAGCGCCGCTCGCTTTCGTAGCGCAGATAGGCCGGCAGGGCCAGATCGAATTGGCTTTCAGGCGTATCGTAGGAAAAATAGAGCGGGGCGAGATGCGCGAAATATCGTTTCGTTTTTTCGTTGAAGCTGCGATAATACGGCCCGGCCCAGACGACGCCCTTCGCTTCCGGCGTATTTCGTTTCTGGAGATGCGCGTAGTGCAGGAGGCTGAAGGACTTATGCGTTGCCTGGTCGTGACGCGGCTGAAAATACAGCGGCACGATATGCAGATAGTTCCGCGGGCGATAAAACAGCAGCGGCGCCGCGATCAAACGTTCCAGATTTTCCCGGCGATCGTGCTCGTAGTAGACCGGGCCGTACTGGCGGGCGCTGCCGCGTTCGCTGTCGTCGCTGCGATAGTGCAGGGGCAGGGGCAGCGGAAACCAGAGCGTCGTGCGATAGCTCAGGTCCGTGCCTTCGCGTTCCTGACGATCGCTGTAAAAATAGAGCGGGTTCACCTGCGTCGTGCGCTGTGAATTCGATTCGGTTTCCGTCTCCCTGCTGTAATACGCGAGATAGGTCAGAAAAAAAGCGGACTCGCGCGCCTCGTTCTTCTGATGCCGGTAGTAGTGCAGGAAACCGAAGCTGCGCGTTTCGTCGGCTTCTTCCTGCCAGCGCGAACGAAAGTACAGGGGCGCGGCGTAGAGATAGCCGTTCTCCCCGGGTTTATAAAAGACCAGGGGCGCAGCCCAGAAGGATTCGAATTCGCCGGCGGCGTCGCTTTTGTACCGCAGGTTGCCGTACCAGCGCACGCTACCGGTTTCGGGATCGTCACTCGCATAATACAGCGGCACAATCGGCGCCAGGAAGGTGGTCGCCCGGGTCGCGGCTGAATCGCCCGCGGCGAGCTGCGAGTTCGTGGTTTCCCGGGAGCTGTAAAAATAAAACGGGCTCAGGTGCAGCGATCGACCCGGCGCCTGGTCGAAGTAGGCGAGGGGCGTGAGGAGCTGCGATCTAAAGTCGCCTTCGCCCATTTGATCGGCTGTCTGCCAGGAAGCGAAGAAGGGCAGGACGTGTCGCGAGGAATCCCCGTGCTCGTTACGGGATTGAAAATAAAAGGGCGCCGCGATCAGGCTTTCGAGTTCGCCGTCGCTGTTCCGTTCATAATAAACCGGTCCGTACAGCCGCGCTATGCCCGAGGCGCTGTCGTCGCTGCGATAGTGGATCGGGAAGAAAATCGGCGCCCAGAACGTGGAGCGCGTGCGCTGAACAATCGTACCGTCCGCCGCGCTGACATCTTTTGACGAGTACGCGAAAAGCGGAAAGAGATAGCAGGCTGTATCGCCTTCTCCGTCGTTGGAATGCCAGAACGGACCGACGAGCGTTTGCGAACGCTGGACGCCGGCGGCGGTCGTTTCGCCTTTGCGGTAGTAGCCGGGGGCGACCAGGGTCGTCGCGTTGCCGTCTTCGTCGTCGCGATTGTGATAGTAGTGCAGGAGCGAAGCGGTCGTGCTTCGGCCGGGCGTCGAAGCGTAGTAGAATCCCGGCGCGATCAGTGTAAACTCGTCGCGCAGGGAGTGAGCGTAAAAAAGCGGAAGTACGGTCAGGCCGAGGCTGTCGCGTGCCGCGTCCTGACTTATGGAAAAGAGGGGCAGCAACGTATGCGAGGTTTCGCTTTGCTCGCGGGAAGCGACGTACAGATAGCCGTAGAGGCCGAAGCCGTCCCCGTTCGTATCGTAGCTGCGCAAGCTGAGCGGCGTAATCTGCAAATACGAACGACCGTCGAATTCCGAATAATACATCGGAAACAACCAGCGCGATCGACGCGGATCGTTCTTCGCCTGGATGCTCGAATAAAACGGCAACACACGCAGCGAATGGAAAACGGGATAATCCGTATAACGAAATAATCCCAGCACGCCCAGCGAATAGTGCCGATCCCACGCTTCCTCTTCGACGATCAATGCGTTGATGCGATATTTATCTTCTTTCTCGCTGCCGTAGGGCGCTTCGCGTTCGAGATCCGACCAGTCGTCGGGATCATAGTCGGGCAGGGCGGGCGCCTGAGCCAGGAGCGGGGAGACGGCGCTGGTCAGGACCAGCAGTCCGGCGGCGACGAGCATGCGGTGAAAGAGATGAAGTTTCGGAGTTATGCCGGGTTTCCCCTTCTGAGGCGTTTCCGGGAATATGCCGCCAATCGATCGCATGCGTGTCCGTTCCGGGCGCGCTCCGATCGCCATAAAGGTCGGTGCGCGTCGGAGTTCTATTGGACCCGAATTGTGACAAAATTGTTCCGAAAAAGCGGGAGAAAATCAGCGGCCAGAGCGGGGTTCCAGACCGATTCAGCGCAATGCAGGCCTCATCCGGCTCCTGAAATCTCCGGCAAAGATTCAAACTGCGCCCGGCAGGCCGGGGAGAGCTCCGGCAGGTGCGACTTCAGGCACCGGAAGATGCGTCCGTCCCCCGGAATCACATGCCAGCAGAAGCGCGCATAGTCGCGCCCGCAATTTTCGCGGGCTCCGGACCGAATGCGCGCATGCTCTTTCGCCAGATGACTGCGGCATTGCGGCGCCAGCTTGCGCTCTTCGCGCTGCAGACACTGGAATACCGAATACTGATCGGAGATACCGGCGCACAGCTGCTGCCAGTCACCACGACAATCGCTCCAGTCGCCGGCGCGCAACGGCGATTCGCCTGGAAACAATGCAATCGGAAGCAGCGCGACCAGAATTAAAAGTGATATGTTGATCCGCATGAGTAGTGAGAGTATCGGCCAGGCCGCGCGATATCGAGTGGCGCCTGGGTTACGGATCTGTGAATATTGGCGGCTGTTATATGCGCCCGATTACAGTTTTATTGCGAGGCGTCCCGCAACGCGTCGTACATTTCTTCCAGGTCCGCGGAGTCAAACGGCGGCGCACCCAGCTTGATCTTTTGTTTCGGGTCTTTGAGCCTGAGCGTTATCCCCAGGCCTACACGATTACGAACGCGCCCCAGGCCGACGATTCTACGCCAGGCGATGCGCTGCACCTGGCCGCTGCGCCGCGCAACGATCTCCATGCCGGTCTCCTGCAATCGAATCGATCGAAAGGCCCCGCGGTACACAAGATTCCAGCCGACAATCACGAGGGGCGTGATCAAAAAGATCAGCCCGACCATCGTCCAATCTTCCAGCGGAATTTCCGCGAGTCCCGCCAGTCCGACGTCCCACGCGAGCCAGCCGAATATCAACGCGCCTACAAGCAGCGTCACACCGAAGGTCCAGGCGAAGGCGCTGGCGGGCGATTCGGCCTCGATGAGCCGTTCGTCTTCGCTCGCGTACTGTGGCATGCGTTCGGGGAGCTTTAAGGTTTTCATACGTGCCCGAGTTTCGCGTCCGGAGCGGCCGGCTGTCAAGGCGAAGCGGATGGGTCCGTCTTAATTCGGTGGTTTCCCGCCAGGCTGCCTGGTATTCTGTGAGTATGGCAAAGACCGACATGTCTTACGACGACGTTCTGAAATTCTGGTTCGAGGAGCTGGAGCCGAAGCAGTGGTGGGTCAAAGATCCCGCGCTCGACGCGACGATCGAAAAACGTTTCGGCGAATTGCACACCCGGGCGACGCGTTGCGAGCTCTTCGCCTGGCGTGACGAAGCGATCGGCCGCCTGGCCGAGATCATCGTGCTCGATCAGTTTTCGCGAAATATCTATCGCGACAGCCCCGGAGCCTTCGCTTCAGATTCGCTGGCGCTGGCTCTGGCCCAGGAAGCCGTGCGCGCCGGCGACGATCTAAAACTGAGCGTGCAGCAGCGATCCTTCCTGTATATGCCCTGTATGCACAGCGAATCTCTGGCCATTCACGACGAAGCCGTTCGCCTGTACTCAATCGAAGGATTGGAATACAATCTGGAGTTCGAGCACAAACATCGCGTGATTATCGAACGCTTCGGCCGTTATCCGCATCGCAACGCGATCCTGGGACGCGAGTCGACGCCTGCAGAGCTCGAATTTCTGAAAGAGCCGGGTTCTTCTTTTTAAGCGCAGTCGATGATTCGCGTAATCGTACTCGGGCAGTTGCGGCAGTCACCAACGAGAATTTGGTACATAAGCCTATCGAAACTGAGGTATTTCAATTATTTGCGATTTGGCCAGGGCCCACACAATATGTCTCCAACAGTTGTGTACGCAAAAATTGATAAATTTTATTGAATTATTCCAGACTTGTATTTCAATTCGGTCATGCCAGCCGAAACGAAAACCATCTTGATCGTCGACGATAGTAGCTTTATGCGGACCGTCCTGCGCGTAGCGATGCAGAGCCAGGGTTATGCGGTACGCGAAGCTTCGCAGGGCGACGAAGCTCTGCAGCTTTTACAGGAAACGGTCCCGGATTTATTGATCAGTGACTATGATATGCCGGGATTAGACGGTCTTCAGCTGCTGGCGCATGTCAGGTGCGACGAACGAACGCGCGATATTCCGGTTATGATCTTGTCTTCGCGGAGCGATCCGCATCTGCAAACCGTTGCCAGACGAAACGGCGCCGGCTGGGTGCAAAAGCCCTTCCAGACCGCCGACTTTCTGGAGCTGGTCGCCGGGACCATGGGATCCGACCTGATCCCGGCGCAATAATTCGGCTCGATTCGCTCGCGCCGGAGTATTGTTTCGCAAGCGTAAATCGGGCAATCGCCTCAGTCGCGTTTTCGAAACAGAAGCATAAAGCTTTCTTTAAATGGGATCGGCTGCTCTTCGATCAAGTCAAAACCGCCCGCACGAATCTCGTCGATGAAGCCGCTCTTTTCCAGCCGAATATGCTCGAGGACCCATTGCCGCGATTTGCCCGGAATCTTATCGTAATCGACGATCGCGAGCACCCCCCCGGGCTTCAGGATCCGAGCCAGGTCTTCGAGCATCGCTCCGGGATCGTCGAAGTGATGGTAGGTGTCGACTACCAGAACCGTGTCGACCGAGTCAGAAGCCAGATTCGTTCGTAACGCGTCGCCCTGGACCACCTCGACGGAGTCGAGTTTTTCGACGCGCGCCCGCTGTTTTAAGTGTTCGACGAAGACCGGCGAGATTTCGACCGCATATATTCTTCCGCCGGGACCGATTCGCCGCTGCAGCGCCGGCAGGAAGGCGCCCGTTCCGGAACCGACATCGGCGATCGATTGACCCGGCCGGAGGCCGAGAGCGTCCACGATCGCCTGACGATGCCTGAAGGTATCTCTGGTTTCGTTTTCGAATCGTTCTTCCCATTCCTGTACGTTGAGTCCCGGGTCGAGAAAACGGGCGTTCATGTCGCCGTTATGGCCGTGGTGACTGTGACGATCGCCTTCGCCTCCATCGCCGCAGCTCGTCAGCCCGAGCGAAAAAATTAAAATCCAGAGTCGTTTCATATTCATTGTACCTCGATGTAAGTTGCCGACCGCAATCTACGGCGACCGGTGTGCTCCCTGTAATAATTATTTCACGCCGCAAAACTCAGCGCAGCAGCCATAGACTCTCTTTAACTTCCGCCAGATCGCGCAGACCGCCGGCCAGGTCGACGCTTGCCACCTCGCGAATTTCGTAAGCTTCGGAATAATAATCCTCAAGCATCTCGCGGTCGACCGAAAACGGAGGCCCCTGCATCCGGCTTTGATCGTACTCGAAAGTGATGAGCAGCTGCGGCGCCCCGCCGCTGATTTCGACTAAATGCCCGGCGTACTTCGGACGCACGTCGTCCGGCAGGGCCACCAGGGCCGCGCGATCGTAAATCGCATCCACCGGACCGACGCTCGCGGACGACAGCTCGAAGACGTCGCCCGCGAAGACGTGCAGATTCTCGGCCTGATAGAGTTTCAGCGGCCCCGCCTGCGAGATGCTCGGTTCCAGGGACAATTCGGCGAAAAGCTGTTCGACCGCGCTTTCTACCAGTTCGATTCCCACGACCTTTTGGCCGACCGAAAGGAGCCAGTGAATATCGCGGGTTTTTCCGCACAGAGGCACCAGGACCCGCTCGCCTGGAAAGAGCGCCAGTTCCCGGAAATGCTCTCGCAATAACGAATTCGCCTCGCCTTCATGAAAGGCGATCTGGTTGCTCCGCCATCTCTCATTCCAGAATTCTGCGTTCATTGATATATGCCCCCGACGATGTTCATCGCGATCTTTCCCTGGCAATATACAACTTCAACCATACTTGAGGTCAATAGCCGGCGTAAAAAAAATCGCAGATTGTTTGTATTTCTGGAGCCAGGCGGCCGCATCGTTCGCATAACGGCGCGGGCAGGGGCGACCCGCGTTGACTTGACAGCGCGCGCACCGTTACTTGAACTTAACTTGAGGTTGCACTGGAATGGTAAATGCGGAAAAAATTGATATCGGCCAGGTCGCGCGCGCTTCGGGGCTGCCGGCATCCACGCTGCGTTTCTACGAAGAGAAGGGTCTGATCAAATCCACGGGGCGCCATGGCCTTCGCCGGCTCTACGATCCGGGAGTACTCGAACAATTATCGCTGATCGCGCTTGGAGTGTACGCCGGGTTTTCGCTGAAAGAAATCGCCGCGATGTTCTCTCCGGACGGTCGGGTCCGCATCGATCGGAAAGAACTCCGGCGCAGAGCGGACGAACTGGACGCCGCGATCAAAAAACTCGTCGCGCTGCAAAGAGGCCTGCGACACGCGGCGGAGTGTCCGGCACCGAACCATCTGGAGTGCCCGAAATTTCAACGCCTGATTCGAGTAGCCGGCGAAAATCGTCGCAAGGCCGCGGCTCGCTCCGGACGAAAAACCGGCCGCCGGGATTAACCCCCGCTGAATGCGACGCCGACGGGGCCTGCGACTCCGCGTAATTTATCTGCTTGCCCTGGAGGCCGGGGCTGACTCCATCGGTCCGGCGAGGATCGAATTGCGATGCAAGCATGGCTCACGGATATAATTGCAATTTACCAGGACCCCTGGTTTTTGAAATTCCCGGTGGCGACTCTGGCGATCAGCATCGGGGCCTTTCTTTTCTGGGCGCTTCCCTGGACCCTCGTCGCCTGGATCGATCCGCCGGCGCTGCGAAAATACAAAATCCAATCGAAAGACTTCGAAGTCGCACGCTATTTTTGGCCCAGTATCGGGCGTACATTCTGGAACGCTCTAATCCTGCTCGGGATATTAACGCTGGTCTGGCCGGTCTTGCGTCATTCTCCGATTCACGACGGCCAGCTGCCAGCCTGGTACTGGATTCTCGTTCAAATCGTTTTCTTCGTATTGCTCGACGATTTCATCTATTACTGGATGCATCGCTATTTTCACGAGAACAAGTGGCTGTTAAAAAACGTGCACGCGATCCATCATCGCATCCACAATACCACGGCCATCAACGGCAATTATTTCCACTGGCTGGAATTCGTTCTGACGGCGACCGTGGCCCTGATACCGCCGACCATCATCGGCGCGCATATCTACGTGGTCTGGGGCTGGCTGATCTTTCGCCAGTTCGAAGCTTCGGACGGACACTGCGGCTACGACATCCCCTGGAATCCAGCGCACTGGCTGCCGGTATATGAAGGCCCGGTGTATCATGATTTTCACCACAAGCGCTTCCACGGGAACTACTCGGGTTTTTTGCCGTATCTGGACGGGGTCATGGGCGGCACCTATGTAAAAGAATATCTGGAGTATCGCGCCCTGAGACGGGACGGTCTGCAGCCGCAGGAAATCAATCAGGCTCTTGCGGATCGCCCCCGCCGCTGATATCGGTCCTCCTGGAAAGACCTGCAATGCGGCGGTACGAGCCGGCGTCAGCACCAGTACCGGGCCCGAAAATAGTTTCGCGCGCGGCTTCGCAATATCAGCTTCGCAACAGTTAAAAATCGGTGAATCGTTCTTCTATCTTTGATTAAATAGTTTCATTTTTTCGTTCTTAGTATTAGTTTCTGAGCAGATTTCAAGTAAGAATACTCGCTCAGAAAACAATTCCAGGAATCAAAATATGAGAAGCCAGACCGCTGTCCCTTTTCGCATCCGTAAAATCGAAGGCCGCTCTGTTACGTCGACGGATTTCGAGCGCAATCGCATGCGGGAGGCGTTTCATCGCTCGATCGTGAATCGGTCTTTCGTATTGCATTATCAGCCTCAGATTTGCATGACGACCAGGACAATTCGCGGATTCGAAGCGGTCGTGCGCTGGATTCGCGACGACGGGGTCCTGGTGCCGCCGCTCGATTTTATACCGCTGGCCGAAGAAACCGGTCTGATCGAGCCGCTTGGCGAGTGGATTCTGAACCGCTGCGCTGCGGACTACGCCCGAATCCGCAGACTCATGGGCACGGACGATTTTACGATAGCGGTCAAATGCTCCCGCGTACAATTTCGCGCTCACGGTCTCGCCGATCGAATTCTGAGCGCGACCCGGGACGCGAAGATGCATCCCCATCAACTTGAGCTGGAAATCGGCGAAGATGTATTCTTTCAGGACCCCGACTGGACCGGCCGAACGCTGAACGCGTTACGGGACATCGGAGTCCTGATTTCGGTCAAAGATTTCGGAGCGAGCCATTTCTGCCTGGCCTTCCTCCGGCGCTTCCCCCTGGATCATTTACGAATTCGCCGGACGCTCATCAACGCTCTACCGGACAATAAGGACGCGGCGACCATCGTCCAGGCCATATTGGGTATGGCGCAGGCTCTGGGGCTGCGGACGATCGCCGAAGGCGTGGAGCGCAAGGCTCAGCTGGAGTTTCTGCGCGCGCACGGCTGCGATACCGCTCAGGGTTTCGTCTTTTGCCCGCCCATGCCCTTGCACGACCTGCGCGAATTCCTGGTCGAATACGAACGCAGCTTAACCGGGAAGGCGCGCGTCGCCGACCGCGGCAACAAAGCTGACGTCTAATCAGTCGGCGCCCGGCGGCCTCTGGTCTGTAGCCAGCTTTCGAGGATTAAAAATTGGCCGGCGAAAGCGAGGCGCAGGAGCGCGCTGATCCTGGCTGCTCTCATATTGGGCCTTTATGGTGGCTGCATGCCGATGCCCGGCGATCCATTGCCGTCCCTGAAGTCCGGTTCGCGCGCATGAAACGTGCGCTGGTGTTTGACTCCATGCTATTCCGTATTGCAGCGGGGTGCGTATTCGCCAGGCTCCGCCGGACACCTTCTGAAACGCTAAGTGTATTTCATAATACATTAGCGAAAGGGCGCGACATTTATCATTGATTTAGTATAGATAATATCACATTTAAAAACACTTGCCTGAATAATAATATCGTGTATCCTCTTTGCCATAACGGAGAAGCCGGGCGGTAGCTTCTCCGTGCTCAATTTGTGGCCGCGCAAGAGTCGACTGCATGTGTCTTCAGAGTATTCATGCAGCTTAAGCGCGGTCCGTTCAAACCACTCTCGAAACGAGATCCGGGTTCCTGAATACGATCTGTTTCAGCCGAACCGAGATGTTCAGCCGGGCAGGTATTCGATCGGCTCAATCGCCCAGGAGCAGTACGGGCTCCTGTCACACGTTCGTGCGAGCCAGAGGAAATCTGTAGTAAGATTGTAAAAAGCTTCAAGTGTTCATTTGCCTCGCATTTCTCTGGTTCGGACATTTGTTTTATGAAGCACGTTTGCATATCGGGATGTTTGGAATGGTAACAATAGCAGCAGAGTACAGAAAAAAGAATAAACTCGACGAACGGATGGCCTGGATTGGTAGAGCGTTCTCCGCATTGCGCTCGCGAATGCTTACCTACGGCGGCGGAGAAATCGTTACCGCCGTAGAGATGCTCCGCAAAGAACTATCCGGGAACGGCAACGAAACCGTGGATGAAATGCTCGACTGGATGGCTCATTTCGAGTCGCAGCAACGCGGAATGTACTCGCGCATCATTCAGCTTACGGATCTTCTTTCGAAAAAACCGGACCTCCAGGCGATTCCGGAAGCCGAACAGGTGTCGATGTTTCGGAGAGTCGTGGGCGGTCTTCCGGAAGCCGAGCGCATCAGGGTGGCGGAATTCAAGCATCGCAGTGTGCTCGGGGACCCCGAAATTCTCCAGGCAGTGCTGGAAGAGCTATTGCTGAACTCTATAAAATTCTCGCCCCCTGATTCTGAAGTGAATGTTTTTCTGTCATCGAAGGGCGGTGAGTTGATCGTTCAGATCGTAAACTGTTGCGCGACCGGCTCCTCGGTACTGGAAGCGGTTGAAAAAATAGATACAAGCGGACTGGGCGAACCATTTATCGGAGGTTACGATCTTCCGCGTTTCCAGCTGAGCGGTCACGACCTGTGCATTGGTCTCAGCTTTTCTCTATCGTTGATGCACAAGATCGGCGGCAGCCTGAGCGTGTCCACGGTGCAAGACTACCTGCATGGCGAGCCCAGGCAACGCTTCGCGGTGACAATCGCAGTGCCGCTTGCGGATGAATTGCCGCAACAGCCACCGGCCCGCCGCGATCTGAGAAAAATCGCTTCGCGGAAGGACATGATGCGCTGGACTGAAGCGGCTTCTTGAGATTGCGGCGCGGGAATCGTTTCGAAGTCTTCGGGCCCCCCGCGGCGAAAGAGTACCAAGCTCTCATAATCCGGCTCCGCCTTCGCACGCGATTGCGGCTTGACCATGCGGCGGTCGGGTCGTGAGACTGGGCCATGTTCGCGCGGCGTTTGTTTCTGATATCGATTCTTCTGGTATTCGTTCTCGCCGGCTGCGGGGGAAGTCCGGCGCTCCAGGTTTTAGAGGCCAAACGGGGCCTGATCGACCTGCGCGATCGCGAGCTGCGATCGGAGTCGATTCGTCTGGACGGCGATTGGGAGTTCTTCTGGCGAGCGCTGCCCGACGCGCCCGCCGATCTCGGCGAAGAACCCTCGCGCGAATTGTTTCGTTTCCCGTTCACCTGGAACGGAAAGAAGCTCGCGGACGGCGAAGAGCTTTCCGGCGACGGTTTCGCAAGCTTTCGCATTCGGATTCTCCTGCCGCCTGATTGCCCGCCTCTCGCGCTTCGCGTAAAAGAGCAGGCTACAGCCTTTCGCCTCTTCGCCGATGGCCGCCTGGTCGGGGGTTCGGGCACAGTCGGACGGGGGTCAGCGACGTCGATCCCGCATACCGTTCCCGCTCTGATTTTTCTGGAGGGATCGCCGGAGGAGGAGCTGGAACTTGTCCTGCAGGTAAGCAATTTCCACCACCGCAACGGCGGCATCTGGCACGGGCTCTACATTGGCAGTCAGTCCAATACTCTGAACCACGTACAGTCGACGCGTATGCGCGATATCTTTCTTGCAGGCATCATTTTTATTATCTGCATCTACCACGCGGGCCTGTATGCGATGCGTCGTAAAGATCGGCTCAGTCTGGTTTTCGCCTGGTTTTGTTTCGTTATATTCTTTCGGCACATGACCACCGGCGAAAAGTTGCTGGTCGACGTCTTTCCGTTTCTCTATTACGATACCTACGTTCGCATCGAGTATATCACCTTCTTTTTCGTCGGCGTGCTGGGCCTGCACCTGGTGGACGTACTTTTTCGGGGCTTCCTGCACTGGAATATCGTGCGAGGGCTCTACGTTCTGGCGGGAGCGCTGTCGATCGTGACATTGTTCCTTCCGGTCAGACAATTTTCCTGGATCACGCCTTTCTGGCAGCCCGTGATTCTGAGCGCCATGATTATCAGCTTCTATATCGTCTTTCGAGCGATTGGCCGGCGGATGCAGAATGCAAAGACGATTCTGATCGGCATCATCGCCGTTGTGATTTCCGCACTGAACGATATCGCATACACAAACCAGTGGATTCGCAGCGGCTTTCTTCTGCACTTCGGCCTCTTCGCGCTGATCCTCTGCATTTCGATCGCAATATCGATTCGATTTTCGCGCGCCTTTCGCCGTGTCGAAGAGCTTTCAGTGCACCTGGAGGATACGAACCGGGCCTATGCGCGTTTCGTTCCGACGCCGTTTCTCGATCATCTGGAAAAAGCCGGCGTCACGGAAATCGGCCTGGGCGATCATGTGGAACGCGAAATGGCGTTGTTCTTCTCGGATATTCGCGGCTTTACACGACTTTCGGAGTCGATGTCTCCACGCGAAAACTTCGATTTCCTGAATTCGTATTTACGCCGCGTGAGCCCCGTCGTGCTCGAACACGGCGGCTTTATTGATAAGTATATCGGGGACGCCATCATGGCGTTATTCCCGGGTAACGCGGACAGCGCCCTGGAGGCGGCCATTCAGATGCAGATCGTAATTCGGGACTTCAATCATCACCGGATGCGCAGCCAGTACGAACCGATCGGCGTCGGCATCGGGCTGCACTACGGACGACTGATTCTGGGAACCGTGGGCACAGCCGATCGAATGGACGGAACGGTTATCTCGGACGATGTAAATACAGCGTCGCGCATCGAAGGGCTCACGAAAGAGTACGGAGCGCAGATTCTGGTTTCGGAAGACCTGGTGCAACGACTGGACGACCCGGAGCGTTTCCGTATGCGTTATATCGACCGGGTGAAAGTCCGCGGCAAAAACCAGCCCGTGAACATCTTCGAAGTTGCCGACGGCCAGGCGGAATACCGCCTGCAGCTATTCGATGCCACGCTGAGCGAGTTCGAGCGCGGCCTCAGGGCCTTCAACGCCGGCGATCACGAAGAGTGTCGCGCTCTGATGGAAAGGGTTTTATCGCAGAACCCGAACGATGAAGCCGCGCGGATTTATCTGCAGCGGGTGTCGACGGCCGGAGATTAGCCCTGTGTAACCACGCTGGCTCCGCTGTACTGCACAGGCTATCGAACAGCCGACCGCAAGCGGTATCGGAGAACGCGATTGGCCGCGACCGCGAACGGACAAATGAATCGGATTCGCAACCCCCCGATTCAGGGGGGGATTCCATCTTCTTAGATCTTGTAAGCTGATGACGGCCGCGCAATACTCGCTGGATAATGATGGATCGAGGAGTATGCACGCGGGCTCTGCCGCTATTACTGATCCTTGCGCTCGTCGATACGCCGGCCTGTCTGCGGGCCGAGTGTCACGGCACCGATTTGGTGTGCAATCCGATCGCGCTTCTGATCGCCACCTCCGGCGCCTGCAGCCTCAGCCGGGATCAGGTGATCCAGCCGGGCAGCGCCGCGCGGGTTCTGTCGGAGCTCCAGGCGCAGGCCGGTCTGGGTTCGCGCGGTCCGGCGATCACATCTACATTCGCGTCCGGGCAGTCCGGGTTGAATAAGTGGCTCGGGGGCGTACTCGCTCCCAATGGGCTGATCTACGCGATCCCCGGCACCAACGATAACGTGTTGGTGATCGACCCGGACACCGACGCGCCTGCATTTTTTCCGTCCGGCCAGACAGGAGCGAGCAAGTGGTTCGGTGGTGTGCTGGCTCCAAACGGTCTGATTTTCGGGATTCCTGCGGATAACGACAACGTACTGGTCATCGATCCGAATACCAACACCACTACTGTATTCGCGTCGGGCCAGACCGGAACAGACAAGTGGAAGGGGGCCGTCGTGGGGCCGAACGGCATGATCTATGCGATGCCCGCGACAAACGATAATGTACTGGTTATCGACCCGAATACGAATGCAGTCCTAAGCCTGGCCACCGGCGAGACGGGACCGGGCAAGTGGAACGGCGGCGTGCTGGCTCCAAACGGCAAGATCTACGGAATTCCGTCGCGAAACGCAAATGTGCTGGTCATCGATCCGCAGACAAACACGCTCACAAAAATTCCAACCGGGCAGCCACTTTCGGCTCGCTGGTGCAGTGGCGGGTTGGCCGCGAACGGCTTGATCTACGGGACATCAGATGACAACGACAATGTGCTGGTGATCGATCCGAATACGAATACGGTGGGATTCTTCGCGGCCGCTGCAGCGGGCGTCGATAAGTGGTGCGGCAGTACGCCGGCGCCGAACGGAAATATCTATGGAACGCCGCGGACACAAGATGATGTTTTGCAAATCGAGCCGATTACGAATACGAGCAGCTCGTTCGCGTCAGGAGTGACCGGAACCGGAAAATATCGCCAGGGCGTGCTTACCCGCAGCGGAAAGATCTATGGGATTCCGCGTGACGAAGACAACGTGCTGGTGATCGATCCGCAGAGCAATGGAGCCTGGTGCGATGCGTTGCTCACCAGCGGATACTGGAATAAACTCTGAGTCTGCACAGTGCGTGTTCTTGTCTTCGTAAACCGTCTGAAGCCTTCACGGGGCCCGTTCCAAAAACAGGACCCAGGCCGCACCGCGATTTAAGCCGCCGTCGTCCTGATCAGCGCCCACAAGCAGGTCCGGAACTCCATCCAGATCCAGATCGCCGGCTCCCGCGCTTGCTACACCGAAAATGTCACCGTCATTGAGCGGTCCCACGAGCCCTCCCTGGGTTGCGCTGATCTTCTGTTCTGCTTTGACTGTGCCATTCGCATTGAGAAAGAGTATGTACATCGCGCCGCGGTTGACGCCCCCGCCGGCGTCCCGTTCAACTCCGACAGCCAGGTCCGGAACGCCGTCGCGGTCGAGATCCCCGATAGAGGACAGCGATCGGCCGAAGCGATCCTCGTTCGCAAGCGGACCGACAAAACCACCCTGAGTCGAGCTGATCTTTTGCTCGGATCAGACCGTACCGTCGGCGTTCATGAAAAGAACGTATACAGCCCCCCGACTTTGCACCCCCGTCATCGTCCAGGTTGGCGCCGCCGAGCAGATCGGGCACACCGTCCCGATCCAGGTCGCCGATGGAAGTCGGGATGCCCCATCGATCCATATTATCCAGCGGACCGGTGAACCCGCCCTCGGTGCTGCTGATTTTCTGAAAGGCTGCCACGCGGCCTGTGGTGGGCAGAGGACCCAAGAGCCAGAGCAGAGCGTTCTGCGGTTTACAGGTGATGTCGGTCTCGATGCATTCGTAGCGCAAACAGCCAGGGGTGCCAGGGATGGCTGCCAGCAATCCGATCGCGATCACCGGCGCGCGGATGTATTCAAGAATCTGCATAATCCGAGGGAACCTCAGATTGTTAGATTTTTGCGAGCAGGCAATCCTTTTTCGATTCTATATTAGAAGGTACTGTCCGTGCTTAGGTCCAGACCGAGGCGTGTTACCCATGTGATGAGTCCAACCTGTCACCGATGTGGTGATCCGGACACCTATCAGCCCGGTTTAAAGTGTTACCAATCAGCCAGTTTACTCAAAAACGCCCACTCCCCGATAAGACATAATTATGATTATCGGAAGTAGCCATCTGCATCATTCAAAACGGCACTCCAATTCATCTCCCAACCCACCTCAATCCGCGCGGGCCTGCGAACGCCTGCCGAATAGAAAAAAGAGCGCGAGTGCAATGGCGATAGCCAATCCGATAGCGTAAGCGTAGTACTGGCGACTCTCGCCGTCGTCCGGCAGGCTTGCGATCTTCTTCTTGTCCTGTTTTTCGGTGAATGCGCTCGGCTTTCTTTTCAGGCGATCGAAATTCGGATGAAAAGGACGCGCGGGATTGCAGCAATCCCAGGTATACTCAATGCTGTGATCTTTGGTTCCGTCGTTGGGCTGGCGCCACCATTTGGGGGTCGCATCGCGGTCGGGGCGCGTCGTGCCGGCCAGTAAAGCGCCGGTGCCGGTCGTGTGCGGATTGTTCTGCATCCAGCCGCCGTTGTCCGGCCCGCCGGCGGCGGGCGCTGGTTGTGGGAAATCCGCCGGGAACGACTTCCCGGGAAAGAATTTGATTTTACCGGTGATCTTTACGGTTCCGCGCGTCCGTTTGTTATGGGGCGCGGGATTGTAATTCACAGTAAAGCTGTCGTCCACCGTTTGGCCGAAGGGGCGATCCGTTCCCGTGCCGCCGGCGGACACCGGCCATGCTTCGTATATAGTGTACTGTTTGTGATCGATTTTATTAGAGGGAGTTTCGCAATCATTCACCTGCGGTTGATAGTGGACTTCCTGGATAATATAACCGGCGTCCGACGCCGGCGGATGAATCTGGAATCGCACATCCCAGGTGTACGCGCCGCAGATATCATTTCCTCTGCCGTCCTTTAGCGCTTTGGGACCGTCTTCGGTAAATATATACACCGTATCCGCGTTGACCGAACCGCCAAACACAAAGAAAAATAAAACTAAGCTGTTTCGAATGATTCGCATCGATCCCCGTCCCGGCCGGCGATACTACGAGCGATTCAATCCAATGTCTACACTTTTTCGGGCTTTCTCAATCTGTACCTGACAAAGCGTTCGTTTTCAATCTGCGCTTCGCCGTCCTGCTGGAAGCCCAGGCGCAGCAGGCCTTTCACTTTCGTTCTCCCGGGCGGCAAGAGCACCGTGACGGATGTCATGCCCGGCGATGCAAACGCTTCGCTGATGATCATTTTTTACAGCCGCTTACCGAGTCCCCAATAATCAGGATGCAAGACCAGAGCCAGATCGGCCTCCCCTTTCTCCGGCTGCAATCCTCCCCAGCCGGCGAAGCTTCCGTCCGCAAAGAATGCCCACGGTCCGTACCCGTGCTCGGTCCAGAGCTTTTCTTTGGCCCGAATAAACTGATCGCAAACGCTATCGTTGAAGTCGCCGGCAAATAGAGGCATCTGTCGCCGCACTGCCTCGTGATTCATCAATTCGATAAGGTCCGGCTTTTCGACTTCGCTTAGTCGCTTGAATTCGATTTTCATTCTGTTAATCAGACGAATGCGCAAAAAACATGGTTACGGTTTTTCGCAGGCATTTTCGACGGTCCGCGAATCCTTCTGCCAGTACCAGATCCGAGAACAGCTCAAATTCGCCGCGACACGGCATGGCCGGCGTATGAGCTTGACCAGGCGGGAACGAAGTTCCGTAAACAATGCATGAGGTGAATGCGATGAGTCAAATCGAGAATAACAAAAAGGTCGTGCGCGATTTTTTTAACGCCTGGAACGAGCGGGATTACCAGACCGCTCTGGATCTATTTACGGAAGATCTCGAATGGTGGATCGTCGGCAATACGGCGGTCTCGGGAAGCCGGAACAAACGTCAGATGAAGACCGCGCTAAAGATGTTACCGCGACTGTTTGAGGGGTTTCGCTTTGAGCTACACGAATTCACCGCCGAAGAAGATCGCGTCGCCGTTGTTGTGGAATCCTTCGGCACGCACAAGAGCGGTCGCAAGTACAACAACCACTACCACTTCTTGATTAGAGTCAAAGACGGCCTGCTCGCGAACGTTCGGGAATACTTTGATACCGAGCACGCCACCTGGGTGGAAACCGGGCGGACAGGCCAGGCGGAGGCGAATAGCTGAGCTTCTTGCGACTCTTGAAAATCGCAATGTCGACCGCCATTCGCGAATTTCTGGCGTTTCGCTTCCCTCAGTCCACCGCGTACCGCCCGAGAAAGCCTGCGATCTCAGCATAAGCTTCGTTCGCTTCCGGCACGTCGAAGGCCTGCCAGACATGCAACGCGAAGGGCCAGGTTTGCAATACGACCGGCGAACCCTGAGACTGCGCTTTATTTGCGTAGCGCACTGCATCGTCCAGAAACATCTCGACCCGCGAAACCTGGATCAGAGTCGGCGGCAAATTCGAGAGATCGCCCAGGAGCGGCGAAACGACTGGAGCGCTCGGGTTGATCCCCCCGGTGGTGAAGAAATAGCTGAACCAGCGCCCGATAAATGAGGGCGCATTTACGATCGGCCCGAAGCTTTTCCCCTGCATGACGTCGGTCGCCGTATTCTTTCTGAGGCTGGGGCTGCTCAGAGTCGCGTCGGTTTGCGGCGACATCACGACCACGGCTTCCGCCGGGCGCAGTCCCGCATCCCTGGCCCAGGCGATCGTCGCAAGCGCCAGATTGCCGCCGGAAGAATCGCCGGCCACGATCAGAGTATTCGCCGGCGAAGCGCCTCGCGGTCCGTTGGCGAGCAGCCACTCGTACGCCCTCCGGCAATCTTCGATGCCATCACTGCGCTTATGCTCCGGCATCAGGCGATAATCGACCGCGAGGACCGCCGCCCCTGAAATCTGCGAGAGCCGGCTGGTGATCGGACGGTGACTCTTCGCACTGCCCATCACATATGCGCCGCCGTGTAAATACAGCATTCGGCGACGGGGATCCGTATTCGCGGTCGTGACCCACTCGGCCGCGAAAGCTTCCGCGTTCGCGCTAATGAATTCCGCGGCGAACGCCGGACGAAAAGCCGCACCTCTTTCGTCCAGCTTCTGGCGCATGCTGTCGATCAGCTCTTTGCCCGTGGGGCCTGGCTTCGATTGTTCGGCCAGGATCGTTTCCACCAGGGCCGCATGTTCGGGGCTTTCGTCGCCGCCACGAGCCCCGTCCGCTGAGGCCAGCTCGGTCGAGCCGGTATCGTAGCGGCTGTAGTCCGGACCCGCGAAAACGAAACCGCCGCCTGCTACGATGATGATCGCGAGCAGCAGAATCAGGACTCCCAGACCGGCCGCCGCGTACGTAAAAATTTGCGAAATCATGCGGCCCATGCGTTGCCAGTGCCAGTCCGGCGACAAGTCCAAAAAACGGCCCGCTGATGAATCTTTTAAAATAATAGTATGAATAGTTAGTGACTACAGGAACGCGAAACGCCGGCGCCGGGCGCAGTGCCGCTTCTGACGAAGTTGCAGTCTGCGCGCCGACTCCGGACCGGAGCTCAGTTCAGGTAGCGAACTTTTCCGGTATCGATGCTGTAGACAGCGCCGACAATTTTGATTTCGCCTTTTTCTTCCATCTCACGCATGATCGGGCTGCGCTCGCGGATAGCATCCATCGTTTCCCTTACGTTTTGCTCGCCCACTTTAGAGACGAACTCCGCGTTCTTGGTCGATGCATCGCCCTCGAATCCCGCGGAGGTCGTAGCGACGGCCGGCTTGATTTTCGTCAGCATCGGCGTGATATTGCCCAGCTTAACGTCATCAATCGCGGCTTTCACCGCTCCGCAGCGCTCGTGGCCCATGACCAGAACGATCTTGGTTCCGACTACTTTGGTTGCGAATTCCATGCTGCCGAGGATATCTTCGTTTACGAAGTTCCCCGCCACGCGGGCTACGAAAACGTCGCCGATGCCCTGGTCGAGGACCGTCTCAACAGGCACCCGGCTATCCAGGCAGGACAATACTACGGCTTGCGGAGACTGTCCGCCAGCGGTCGCTTCCACCTGCGCGTCATAATCGCGCTTGATCATCCGATTCGAAACGAAGCGTTCGTTACCGGCTTTCAGTTCAGCCAGGACCGAGTCCGGCGTTAACTGATTTTGTTCTTCTTTCGTGATCACGTCGCCGCTGGCGGGCGCGCCGCAGGCGATGAACGTTCCTGCGATCAGAGTCGCGGACAACCCGCGGACCAAGTTCTTCATCTCTTTTCTCCCCTTGCTTGATATTTGAATAGGTTTCAGGGAATTTATATAAAAACGGCCGATTGACGATATTTTTTCCTGCGTATGCAATAAATAACGAACGCGCTCTGTTTTCGCAACGTCGGGTCGCGAAGCGCGTTTGCAATTCGCGGCGGTTTTAACTTGCCTTTATAATAGAAGAAACTCGCTCTTTTTTAGTCGCGCGTCCTTACTGCTGCGCGAAAGCGGCTGGCATATACGAATCGCGCCAGGTGCGAACTGCGCGAATGCGATTGACAGCGCTTCGAGGCCGGCGTCCCACTATAGAGTCGACTCACCTTCGACGCTCATCGTCAGGGCCTTTCGTAATCTGTTTGCAATAATCATGCGTACTCCCCACGTCGCTTCGCTCTATGTCGCCGAATTCATCGGGACCTTCTTTCTGGTATTCTTCGGCTGCGGCGCCGTCGCCCTCTCGGAGACCGGCGTACCGGGCGTCGCCCCGTTCATTCCCATCGTCTTCGGGAGCGCGGTCGCGGTGATGATCTACGCGGTCGGCCATATCTCGGGCGCGCATTTTAATCCGGCGGTCACGGCGGCCTTTTTCGCGATGGGCCGATTTCCGGCCGCAAGGCTGCCAGGCTATATCTGCGCGCAAATTCTGGGTGCCCTGCTCGCGTCATCGATGCACGCGATTCTGTGGGGCATGCATCACTCGTTCGGCGTGACCGCTCCCGCGACCGGATTGGTTGCGAGCGCGCTGATGGAGTTTATTCTGAGTTTCGCGTTGATGTTCGTGATTGCGAGCGTCGCCACCGATTCCCGGGCGGTCGGCGAGCTGGCCGGGATCGCCATCGGTGCGACCGTGGCGCTCTGCGCCTTTGTGGGCGGCCCGCTGACCGGCGCGTCGATGAATCCCGCGCGTTCCCTGGGGCCGGCGCTGATCGCGGGAGAATTCGCGCATCTATGGCTTTATTTGACCGTACCGTTTCTGGGGACGGCCGCCGGCGCCTGGGTCTACGATCTCATTCGCTGCGAAAGACCGCAGGCCCGGGCCGAGGAAGCCTCGAAGAGCTCCGACGATTCCGGCTGCTGTTGATCCACACGACGGTCCACCCGGAGGGCTTAATATGTGCTCAGCCCATGCTAATCCGCCGGCTCACCTGGCCGCCCTCGTACGCAGGCTTTCAAGCAGCGCCTCTGTAAAGGCCCCGTCTGACGCGGGATTCTGACCGGTAATCAGTTCGCGGTCGCGGACGATGCGGCTCTTAAAATTCGCGCGATTGACTTCGACTTTCGCGCCGAGCGCCCGCAGGGCCGGTTCGACGTCCCAGCGCAATCGCGCCGCCAGGCGGCCTGAGCTCTCGACCGCGTCTTCTTCCGCCTCTGAAAACGCCGTCATGCGATATCCGGCGTACGGCCAATCGCCGGCGGCTTCGCGCGCTTTCCGTGCGTCGCCAGCTTCCAGCGCCGCAATCACCCCCCGGGGATCTGCGCTCGCGGAGAGCAAGGCGGCCGGCCCATGACAGATCAGCGCGGTCGTGCGGCCGCTGTCGTGAAATTCGCGCAGTATGCGCCCGACCCGCGGGTCACGGGCCAGGTCCTGCATGGGCGCATGACCGCCCGGGACGAACACTCCCGCGTAAGCGGACAGGCCTTCGGCGAGCACGTCGTCCAGCGCGCGCGTTTGGGGCAGGAGTCGTTCGAGCAAAGCCCGCATGCGAGCGTACTCTCGCTCGTCGCGAAAGAAACGCGCCTGGTCCGAAGCCGGATCCATCCGGGCCGGCTTTCCGTCGGGGGTCGCCAGCACCGGTTCGTAACCCGCGGCGATCAACGCGGATACGGGTACCGTCAGCTCGTTAAGAAAGAAGCCGGTAGGATAGCGCGCCTGATCGCGCAGCTCGAGATGAGACGCGGAGGAAAGCAAAACGAGCACGCCGGAAACCCCGGCCGGACCTGGACTGCGCGATAGATTTGCGCTGTCCGGCGCGTCGCATCCCGAGTAGACAAGCAGCGCGCTCAACAGCAGCGTGTGCACTCCCCGCAAAACGAAATGAGAAACGAAACGGGCTCCGCCTGGATGATTCGTGATTCGCAGTCGCATATGCGAATCCTGAACCCCGACCGCCGGAGCGCGACAAGAAATCGATCAGTCCGCGGCGCGCGCAGCGGAATAGACCGGCGTCAATTGTTCGATAGCCGCAAGCAGCTGCGGCGTGCGAAATGGTTTCGAAAGCCACAGGGCGCCCAGGTTCCGCGCCCTGGCGATGATCTCCGGGTTCCGCGTGGTCGAAACCATAATAACGGGGATCCGCCCGCAGGCCGGCAGCTCGCGCAGCCGCTTCAGGAAACTCAGGCCGTCCATTTCCGGCATATTATAATCGGTGATTATAATATCAGGCAGAAAACCGCTCAGAAGCTCCAGAGCCTCGCTGCCCTCTACAGCCTGGAACGAAGCGATGCCTTTTTTGCGCAGAATCAATTCAATTGTTTTGCGGATAAAATCAGAGTCATCAATAATCAGAGCCTGTCTCATAAAGGACCTCGTTGTTTTCAGGATCACCGATTATAGCTCCCGCCCGATTTTTTGCAAAGCCGACAATTATCACATTGAGATATTTATAAACAAAACCTAATACAGGATTCAGTACTAACCCCGAGGCCGGTCCGTGCGGAGTCTACGCGCTTCAAAGTGTTTCGCGCCGGACGCCAGGACCCCTTGACACGCGAAGCGGAATCCCATGGCTTAACAATCGATGGGTCATTTCGAGATCATGGATCGGCTGGAGCGATGACGGGGGCGATTGCATTTCGTTCGGTCGGCCTGGCCGAATCCGGGCACGTGGCGCCGCTCGACGGGGCCAGCGTTCACCTCTGGTACGTGCGCAGCGATCGGCTGGACGCGGCCGCCCTGGCCCGCCTGCACGGGACGCTTTCGACCGACGAACGCAAACGGGCCGACGATTATTTCCAGGCCAGGGATCGACGAACGTCGATCGTAGCCCGGGGCCTGCTGCGCGAACAACTGAGTCGCTATTGCGGAATTCCGGCGGGCGAACTCCGCTTCACGACAGTCGGCAACGGCAAACCCGCGCTTGCCCCCGGGCTGAGCGATCAGAGCGTGCAGTTTAATATTTCGCATAGCGGCGGCGCGGTGCTCCTCGGCTTTACCCGCCTGGCCGAAGTGGGCGTCGATATCGAAGCCGGCAATCGGCATCTCGACGATCTGATGGGCGTCGCCGAAAGCTTTTTCGCCCCGGGCGAAACCGCCGCGCTAAAACGGCTGTCCGCCGATCAGCAGCGCCGTGGATTTCTGAACTGCTGGACTCGCAAAGAGGCCTTCATCAAAGTCCACGGCGAAGGCCTGAGCCGCGATCTGAATAGCTTTGAAGTCGAATTGCGGCCGGAAGCGGCCCCGCGTCTCTTGCGCCTGGACGGCTCAGAAACCGCCGGCGATCGCTATAGCCTCTACGCGGTCGACCCCGATCCGGATCACGTCGCCGCCATCTGCCTGCCCGCCCGCCCCGCGAAGCTGGAAGCTTTCGCCTGGAACGGAACGTTCCAGTATTGAAAGACGGAACGTTCCAGTAAGTCGAGGCGGAACGATTCGCCTGCAAGGCGACGCATAGGAACCGCCCTCGCCAATCAGTACATGCCTGACTGAACAGGAGCACGGATCCCGCGCAAAATATAAAAAATCACAAGAAACCCCAATAGTTGAATGCTCAAATCGCATTTTTAATAAACCTTTAGTATTATTCGAAGCTTCTGGCTTGACGGCTTTGTTACATTTTCGAGATGAATGTGTTATGTTTCGCCTGTGGTTTTCACTGGCGCAGAGTAACGCAGTTCTATGGGCAATGCCACGAATACGGTCGTTCGGCCACAGGTCACCGGGCACGGCCTCTGCGTTGCGATCGCACTCAGCTGCTTATCGTTTCTGGCATTCGCCTGCGTGCCGGCCTTGCCGCCGCAATGCGGCTCCGAGTGTACCCTTTTGCCGGTGCTCTTCGGTCCGCGAACGACGACCGGCGGCGGAAGCATTCTGGTCACTCCGCAAAGCGGCCTGATGACCAGCGAAGCCGGCGCGACCGCGCAATTCACCATCGCGCTGGCCGCGGAGCCATCGGCGACCGTGACGATCGCTCTGTCTTCCAGCGACCCAGGCGAAGGCACGCCCTCTCCGGCCAGCATCGCCCTGACGGCCGCCAACTGGAATACGCCGCAATCGATCACCCTAACCGGAATCAACGACGCGGCCACTGACGGAAACCAGAGCTATCAGATTATAACGGCGCCGGCTGTCTCCGCCGATGCGCAGTACTCCGGAGTCGACGCGGCCGATGTGAGCGCGACCAACCAGGACGACGATTCGCCAAATGTTTTACTTACGCAGAGCGGCGGCACGACCACTGCGACCGAAGGCGGCGCCGGAGATTCTTATACACTCGTCCTTGCGACCCAGCCCACGGCCAATGTCACCATCACGGTGACCCCGGACGCCCAGGTCACGGCCAACGCGTCCGCCGCCCCGATTCCGCTGACCTTCACGACCGGCGCGTGTCCCGGTCCCGGCAACTGGTGTACGGCCCAGACGGTAAGCGTCGCCGCCGTGGACGACGCAGTGACGGAGGGCGCCCACAACGGCACCTTTACGCACACGGCCGCCAGCGGCGACGCGAATTATAACGGCATCGCCATCGGCAGCGTGGCCACAAATATTGCCGACAACGACATCAGCAAACGCATGTTCGTAACCGCCGCGACCCACAACGGCGGCTTCGACGTCGACGCGGCCTTAAACGGCGGCACCTTTGGCGCCACGAACTCCGACGGCAACGGTATCCCCGAAGCCGACAATTTTTGCGATACGGATGCAAATCATCCGGCGCCGGGGACGGGCACCTATCGAGCGCTGATCGTCGACGGGGCGAACCGCATCGCTTCGGTTTCGCCGAATGCGGGTGACGGCCAGGTGAACTGGATGCTTGAAGCGAATCGGAATTACGTGCGCATCGACGGCACGACTCCGGTGTTTACGACGAACGCGAATCGCATTTTCGTTTTCGGAGGGCTCGCGAATTCGACCGGAACGACGAGCGATCGATATTGGACCGGCCTGAATGCAAACTGGGTCACCTCGACGCGGCACTGCGTAAACTGGACGTTGAATACGGGCGGCCCCAATCAGGGCGAGAAGGGCCGCGCGAACGGCGTCGGCGCCGACTCGATCAGCGGCGGGGGCGGCCCCCCGCAATGCGATCAGCTGCATCGCCTGTTGTGCGTCGAACAATAAGGCCCGGTCGCGATCTTCAGAAACTGATTGACCGTAACATCGCGAAAGTTCATACGAGCCCCCATGCAAACCGCCCCACGCACGATTCATTCACTGGTACGCGAATCTGTAAGCCAAAACGGCGATCGGACATGCTACCATGTTAAGAAAAACGGAGAAAAAGAATACAGCCCCGTCAGCTACGCCGAATGGGGCGCCGACATGCATCGCTTTTCGGCCTTTCTCGTTCATAAGCTCGGAATGCCCCACGGAATGCGCGTCGGCGTTCTCTGCGATAACCGCTACGAATGGAATATGATCAGCCTTGGGATTACTTCCGTGGGCGGGATCGACGTGCCCCGCGGTTGCGATGCGACCGCTCAGGACATCCTCTATATTCTCAATCACACCGAAGCCGAAATCGTCGTCGTCGAACACGAGCGTATGCTCGGCGTTTTATGCGAAAATCTCGGGGAATTACCGCATATCAAGCACCTGATTTCGATTGAAGCGCCGGAAGCCTATCGTCATCTGCCCGAACTGCAGGCGAAACTCGGCAATCTTCCGCTTCACTTCTTCGCGGACGCGCTGAAAGCCGGCGGCGAAATTCTGCATACCGAAGGCGACGCGACCATTATGCATCGCGGCGAAGCGGTCCAACCCCACGATCTGGCGACGATCATCTATACCAGCGGGACCACCGGCGCGCCGAAAGGCGTAATGATCGACCACGAAGCACAATGCTGGGAGGTCCAGACAATCCGCGAAAACTATCCCATCGGACCGTCCGACAGCTGCGTAATCTTTCTGCCGCCCTGGCATATCGCCGAGCGTATGCTGGAACTGACGCTTTTCGCCTGCGGATCCAGCATGGCCAATTCGACCATCGCCACCCTGGCCCAGGATTTTCATCGCATTCGACCGAGCATTGTGGTTTCGGTGCCGCGAGTCTGGGAACAGCTGTACAAGAAGGTGCTGGATAACGTGCAAAAAGCTTCGCCGATAGCCCGGGGGTTGTTCGGCGCCGCCTCGACCCTGGCGAAAGCTTCGCGAGACGCGCGCGACGCCGCCATGAATCGCTTCGCCGTAACCGAAGCGGGCACGGGCGTCTCTTTCGGTCGACGATTGCTTTCGATACTACTGGTGCCGGGTTATACGATTCTGAACGCGCCCGCCCAGCTAATACTAAAAAAAGTTAAAAATATCTTCGGCGGCCGCGTGCGCTTCGCCATTTCCGGCGCCGGCGCCATGCCCGAACAGGTCGGCCTCTTCTTTCGATCGGTGGGGATTCCCATTCTGGACGGGTACGGCATGACCGAAACGACCGGCGTCGCCGTTATGAGCGTCCTGCCCTGGCCGACCCGCGGCGCCGTGGGCAAACCCCTGCCCGGAGCGCAGGTCGAATTGCGGCGGCCGGAAGACGGCGCGGTGGTTACGAAGCCGGGCGAGAAAGGCGTGCTCTGGCATCACGGTCCGCACGTCATGCGCGGCTATTATAAGAATGCGGAAAAAACCGAAGCGGTCTTACAGGACGGCTGGCTGAACTCGGGCGACATCTTCACCTGGACCACCGCCGGGGAAGTCAAATTCGCGGGTCGCGCCAAAGACACCATCGTACTGGCGGGCGGCGAAAACGTCGAGCCGGGGCCGATTGAAATTACGCTGAGCGAAAGCGTGTACGTCGGCCAGTGCGTGGTCGTGGGCCAGGATCGCAAGACCCTGGCGGCGTTGATCGTGCCGCGCTGGGACGGAGCGCGAGTCGCCCTCGAACGCGAAAGCGTGAACGCGCCCGAGGATCCGGGCGAATGGGACCAGCATCCGGAGGTTCGCAAATTTTTCGGCGAAATCGTAAAACGGCAGATCTCCGCCAAAAACGGCTTCAAAAGCTTTGAACGGGTGACAAATTTCTACGTAATGCATAAGGAATTCGAAAAGGGCGTGGAAATGACCGAAAGCATGAAGATCAAACGCAACGTCGTCGAAGATATGTATCAGGATCGCATCCAGTCTCTGTATCGGGACTGAAGATCATCGCTCATACACGACGCGGACCCGCGAAATAGAATACATCCGGAGACTCATGACGCAAAATCTATTCGATACATCTGAAATCGAACGCCGAGGGCCGGTGTACATCAATCGCATTCGTCTGGGACTGGTCGCGTTTTATCTCGTCGCCATCTCGGGCAGCTACTACGCCTTTCAGCCGCTGCATTTTCGCGTCACCCTGGGCTCTGTTTTATTCATGGGCGCCTACGGTTTGCTGCAATGGTACCTGCTCCGTCACGATCGCAGCCCGAAGTATTTGCCGCACGTGCTGGTACTCCTGGATCTGACCGTAAACCTGCTGGTCACGACCAGCGGAATGTTCGGAAGCGTTCAGCAGGCCGTGATCGTCGCCCGGGCGCCGACGCTGTTTGTGGCGGGCTTTTTATATTTAATCTACAGCGCATTTTTGTTTTCGCCGCGCTTCACTCTGCTGGCGACCGGCTGGGGCGCATTGATGTTGCTGGGGGTCCAGGCCGTGGCGATCATGATGGGCGTGCAGTACGACGAGACGGCCGCCCGCGAAGGGCATCCCGACTATCTCTCGGTTTCGGTCGAGACCGTGAAGCTGAGCTTTTTCATCGCCACCGGCTTGATCATTCGTTCTGTGATCGGCTTATTGAATGGACTGAACGAACGTATTGCGAACCAGGCCGGTCGGGCGGCCGCTTCCGCCCGCGAACTGGAAGAATCGCGAGGGCGCATGCTGAATACGGCCACGACTCTGCGCGAAGCCATCCTGGACTTTCGCAATTTCGTCTCCGCGCATAATGAAAGCATGCAGAACCAGGCGGCTTCGATCGAACAGATCAGCGCGTCCATGGAAGAGCTTTCCGCCGCCACCGCCGGGTCCTCAAGCCAGATCAAATCCCAATTCGGCCGCATCGATTCCATCCAGAGCGAAGCGACGCGGCTCGAAACCACTCTATCGCACCTGGCCGCCACGACCGGTCAGCTACAGGAAGAAACGAACGAAGCCCGGACACACAGCACCAGCGTAACCGATTCCGTCGGGCGGCTGACTGCCAGTCTGGACGGTGTGCTGGATTCCTTTCAGCAGGTGCGCGACATCAACGCCTTAATGTCGGAAATCGCCGATCGTACGAATCTACTATCGTTAAACGCGTCGATCGAAGCGGCGCGGGCCGGCGAACACGGCCGCGGATTCGCGGTGGTCGCCACCGAAGTTTCGCGTCTGGCGGAAAACGCGGCGCGCAACGCCGAAACCATCAACGAAATCATTGAAAACAGCGGCGAACACGTCGAAGCCGGGCGCGAATCCTCGAAAGACGCCCGCGCCCGGGTGACCGCCCAGAGCCAGAATTTTAAGATTCTGGCCGATCGCATTCACGAGTTCAGCGTCGCGGTCGAAACCCAGCGCGAAGCTAATCTCAAAGTACTGGAAGCGCTGCGCGAATTACACGATTCGTCCGCCGAACTGGAGCGCATTTCGCTCGAACAGACCGAAGGCGGCGCCGAAATATCGCGCGCGCTCGGAGACATGGAACGTTCGATCGCGGACCTGGTGGCTCAGGCGAGCGGCCTGGAGTCGAATATCACGCGCATCGAAGGGCTTTCGGTACAGCTGCAATAAGCGCCCGCTTTACGGCAGTCCCGAAAGCATTTCGAAAGATCCGTCCGGCCGGACGCGATAGCCGAAGTACACGGCCTGGAGCCGCTCCTCTTCGAACTCGGAACCCGGAAGCGCCGCCAGGACCAGGCGACCGTACGCGTGCTCGCCTTCGGTCGTCAGCTGCGCCCCGACGATGCGTTGTTTGGCGCCGATTCGCCCGCTCAATTCGCGCAGCAATCGTGTGAATTCCGCTTCGATCTTTTGCAGGCGTGAGTCTTTCGCCTGCTCATTCGTACTGTCCAGCGTCGACTCATAGGCGCCGGCCAGATCCAGGTCCAGCTTTAGCAGCAACTCGCCACGAATCAAACGATCGCCCGCGAGTGCGCGGTTGCGATACTCCGCATAGCGCGCGCCGAACGCCGCTTCCGCGCTAATCGTCGCAGGATATCCAAAGCCCGCCGCCAGCAAGAGCACGCTCGAGAAAATCGAAATTAGAGTAGTACTTTTACGCTTCGCCGTATTCATACTTTCAGCTTCGGAAAACCGCGCGAAAACTATACGCCGACTGTGATTTTTATTCGAACTTTAGAGCCAGACGTGTACGTGCGGACCAGGGCGTGCGGTGCGCTGCGACTCAGGAACCGGGACGAAAGATCACGTCCGATTCGAAGCGGCCGTCGTCTTTCACACGATACACGAAAAAGATCGGATCGAGATCGCCGCCGTCCGGTCCGGGGGTGTGGATCAGAACATTGCCCTGGCCGCCGCCCGGCTGCGCCCGTTCGATGCGCACCCGTGCGACCCGCTGATTGCTTTTCATACGCCGACTGATCTTGACCAGCAGCTCTTCGATCCCGAGCTCAATTCTGCCGCGCGCGCGCTTGAGCGTACGCCGGGGCAGGACCAGTGACGCGTAGACTTTCTTAAGCGGCGCGTCGATCACCCGCAGGAGTTCGGTGCTCACCTGGCGATTTTTGCGCAAACGCTGGTTGCGAAATTCGACGTATTGCCCGGCGACGGTGCGACGCATGGCGGCGGGCACCGCTTCCGACTGCTTCGAAGGTTGTTGTTTTTTTGCGCCCGGATTGTCTTTGTCTTTCCCGGGGCCGGAGTCCAGACCCCAATCGAAATCTTCGGGACCGCTTTCGTCCTGCGCACTCTGGCCCGCGATCTCGCCGTTAAAGAGAGGCAGCGCCGGAGCCAGAGTAAATGTCAGAAGCAGAATGGACAGGCCGGCCAGCTTCGCGGCGCCGGCGGCAATTTCGGGCAATCGTCGGATCATTGCTTTTATCTTCGGAAGCCTGCGCCGAAACTCAACTGCGACTCTGCTCCAGCTTCGCAATTCGGCCCAGCACTTCGATCACGCTGTCCGGGTTCAGCGACATGGAATCGATGCCCGCCTCGACCAAAAACTCGGCGAAATCGGGAAAATCGCTGGGACCCTGGCCGCAGATGCCGACTTCGCAGCCCTTTTTGTGAGCGGTCTCGATCACCATGCGAATGGCGGCCTTCACGGCGTCGTTGCGTTCGTCGAATAAGTACGACAGCTTGCTCGAGTCGCGGTCCACGCCCAATGTCAGCTGGGTTAAATCGTTCGAACCGATCGAAAAGCCGTCGAAACGCTCGGCGAATTGATCCGCCAGAAAGACATTCGAAGGCAGCTCGCACATCACATAGACTTTCAGGCCGTTTTCGCCGCGCTTGAGCCCGTGGCTTTCGAGCTCCGCGTGCACCCGATCCGCCTCATCGAGAGTCCGACAGAAAGGAATCATGATCCACACATTGTCCAGGCCGATTTCTTCGCGCACCCGCCGGATCGCGCGGCACTCTAAAGCGAAGCCTTCGCGATATTCTTCGCTGTAATAACGCGACGCGCCGCGAAAACCCAGCATGGGGTTCTCCTCGCCCGGTTCGAATTGTTTGCCGCCGATCAGATCCGCGTATTCGTTGGTTTTGAAATCGCTCATGCGCACGAGCACCGAATGCGGGTGCTGGACGGCGGCGATCTGCGCGATGCCGAGCGCCAGGCGATCGACGAAGTACTCGGATTTGTCGGGATAACCGTCGGTCAGCTCCGCGATGGTCGCGATGGCTTCGCGGTCTTCTAGATGCGGCCAGTTGATCAGGGCCATGGGGTGGATCTTGATCAAATTATTGATGATGAATTCCATACGCGCGAGACCGACGCCCTTCGCGGGCAGCCGCCACCAGCGCATGGCCGCCGACGGGCTCGCGATATTGAGCTTGATGACGGTCTTCGTTTCCGGCAAATCGTCCAGGCGAATGTCCTCAACCTCGTATTCTAAAACGCCGTTGTAGATATAACCGACCGCGCCTTCCGCACACGAAACGGTGACCTCCTGGCCATCCTGCAAGACGTGAGTCGCGTTTTTCGCCCCGACCAGCGCGGGAATGCCCAGCTCGCGGCTGACGATGGCGGCGTGACTGGTGCGGCCGCCCTGATCCGTGACGATCGCCGAGGCGCGTTTCATAACCGGCACCCAGTCGGGATCGGTGATTTCCGTTACGAGAATACAACCGTCTTCGAATTGATCGATGTCTTTCGCGCTGCGGATCACTTTGGCGTGCCCGGTGGCGATCGCGTCGCCGATGGCGATGCCTTCGAGTATGGCGCCGCCGTGGTCTGGATTCAGCGAATACGAATTAAAATGGCCCGCGTCCCGTCGGCTCTGGACGGTTTCAGGCCGGGCCTGTACGACGAACAACTCCCCGGACTGGCCGTCCTTCGCCCACTCGATGTCCATGGGACAGCCGTAATGTTTTTCGATCGTGACGGTCCAGCGCGCCATCTGCAAAATCTCGTCGTCGCTCAGTACGAACGAATTCTTTTCGCTGCGCGTACACTCCGTATTTTTGATCGTCTGGCTCGCCCCCCGGGCGTAGATCATCTTGTATTCTTTCGAACCGAGATCCTTTTGAATGATCGGCCGCGCGTCCCCTTTCTCCAGAAGCGGCTTGAATACCCGGTATTCATCCGGCGTCACGGCGCCCTGCACCACATTTTCGCCGATGCCCCAGGCCGCGGTAATCACGGCGGCGTCGCGAAAGCCGCTTTCGGTATCGATCGAAAATATGACGCCCGAGCCGGCGAGATCCGAGCGCACCATCTTCTGTACGCCGATCGAAAGCGCGACGTCGAGATGATCGAAGCCCTGGCTCTGGCGATAGACGATCGCCCGGTCCGTAAATAACGACGCGAAACACTGCCGGCACGCGACCAGCAGCTCTTCTTCGCCGACCACGTTCAGGATCGTTTCCTGCTGCCCGGCGAAGCTGGCATCGGGTAAGTCTTCGGCGGTCGCCGAGCTGCGTACCGCGACGTCCGCTTCGTCCATCGCGTAGCTCTGGGAAAGATCGCGGTACGCCTGGCGAATTTCGCCGGCGATGGCCGGCGGAAAACCCGCGTTTAAGACCAGCCCGCGAATACCGCGACCGACCCGCGCGAGCGCTTTCGGATCGCGATCCAGCTCCGCAAATTTTTCGCGCAGCGGATCCATCAGCTGATTGTGCTCGATGTACTCGCGAAAGGCGTCGGCGGTCGTGGCGAAGCCGTTCGGCACGCGAATGCCTTCCGATTTTAGATGATGAATCATCTCGCCTAACGAAGAATTTTTTCCGCCGACGGTGGCGACGTCTTCGCGCCGCAGAGTTTCAAACCAGGCAATGTACTTCATGAGAATCCCGCGCTCCTGCAAGCTCCTGGCGCCTGATAAATATCAGCCGCCGATCGGGCTGATTCTTAAACTGGCGCCGGGCCGAAGATTCTGGTTTCGCGCGAGATCCGGCAAGAGGATTTTCGCGATTTTTACGCGGTCGCATGCCAGGGCCCCGACCGGCGCGCCGCCCCCCGCCGTGGACAGACCGTGTATGAAGACGAATTCCGACCCCGGCCCCGGAACTCAGGCGAATCGCGCCCGGCCCGCGACCGGCCGGCGAAACTCAGCTCCGCGAGCGCCGGCTGCCAGATCGACGGCCCTTCGCGGCGATCTGGATGGGCACCTGCAGCTCGGTGAGATAGTCGGCTTCTTTCACGTCGTTCGGACTGTTGAGAAAGATTTCGCGAAACGGGCCGTCGATCTGGCAGCCGTTTTCGAAAACCCAGCTGAAGAGCCGTTCGTAATGCCGCCCGGATTCGGAACGCGCTCCGCGAAAGACCAGTCGGGCCACGTCGCCGGAGGCGATGCGTCGCCGGAAAAGGGCGCTGGTCGACTGGAAGCGCCCGGACACCGGCACAGCGACTTCGACTTCGGCCGCGGCGCCGGGACTGGCGCTGCCGGCGGACAGGGCCTCGCCCCAGATCAGCATGGGCGGACCGTCGATTTTGAGGGACTGCGAAAGCGCGAAATCGATCAGCTCTTCGATCAGGGGAAAGGCGTCTTCGTATTCGCCGAATTTTTTGGCCGCCACCACGGTCTGGGCGCGAATTTGTAATATTTCGATCGGGCCGTCGGGGTCGCCCAGGCGCTTCAGGGAGCCGCCGGCGCTCTGGGCGGCCTGCTCGCGCGACGCCCGCAGCGAACGAATCCAGCGCTGCATGCGCTGCATGCTGGAGATCCGTTCTGAGAGACTCGCTTCGTGCTCCTCCAGCAGCGCGAGCATTTCGGCTTCGGCCCCCAGCGCCTGCAATTTCAGCAATTCGCCGATGGTCTTCAGCGCCAGATCGCAGTTTCGATAGTACTGAATCTTTTCGGCGACCAGGGTCTGGGTCGGTTGGTAATAGCGATAGCCGGTTTCGCGGTCCACGACCGCAGGCTTGAGCAATCCCTCGCGATCGTAAAAGCGCAGGGTCTTGATCGAAAGCCGGCTCAGCCGCGAAAACTCGCCGATTGAATACATGTTACTCCGTGAAACTTAGACGCGATCAACTGGCGAAAGTACAGAATCACGTTGGGCTTCCTACTGATTTTCGGGGGAAATTGGCTTGACGATTACCTATTTTCCGGGACTTTCACTGTTAAAGGATGGAGATCAACATTAGATCCGTCGGAGCGTATCAGGTCATCGCCCTGAAGGGCGAGCTTGGACTGTACGGCGTCCCGGAGGCGTCTCGATGGATGGAAACAATCCTGACCACGCCGGATCAAAACCTGGCGCTCGATCTGGCGGGTCTGGAGTTCATCGACTCCAGCGGCATCGCCGCGATCGTCCACTGGCGCAAACAGGTCGTCGAGGGCGGCGGCCGCTTCGTGCTTTTGACCGTTCCGGAGAACCTGCGACGCGTGCTCGAACTCGCGCGATTGCATCAGCGGATCCAGTTTCTGGACTCCGAAGCGGAGCTCTCCGAAGTCTGAGCCGACCCCTTCTACATAGAATTGCCGCGGCGGCCATCGGATCGATCGCTGCCCTGCCGCTGGCGATCTTTCTGTCAGCCTCCCCGCTTTTCGCCGCGCCTTCCGCGCAGCCGCTGACTGAAGGATGGGAGACCTGCACCCCGGATAAATCCAGCAAGGGGGCCGGCGTAAATTCCTGCGAGATTCCGACCGCCGCCGGCGGCTGGGCGCCTGTCGATCCCTCTCAAAAAGGCCGGCTCTATTTTCGCCTTAAGGAGCCGACCGAACGCTGGCTGCGCGTCCCGCTGCCCCTGACTCCAACCGGCTGCATGGAACCGGCGATCTATTTCGGGGTCGTGAATCTGAGTTTCATCGCGTATCTGGATGGACGCGAAATCTATCGCTTTGGCGAAATCGAAAAGGGTCCAGAGGGTTTCGCGGGACGGCCCTTCCATCTGGTTTCATTGCCGGACGCTTCGGAGTCAGCAGGGGCGTCCGAAGGGAAGTCACGGCAGCGCTGGCTGACGCTCCGCATCTGGTCCGATTTTCGTAACGTCGGCATCGACGGCGGAGCGCCGAAACTCGGCTGTCGCGCCGATTTGCAGCAGAACATCGTTCGCAAAGACATGGGCATTCTGCTGATCGGCGTCATGGCCATGGCCGCGGGCATCGCCGGTTTGATCATTTTCGTACGCACGCGCTTCGAGCTGGTGTATCTGGCCTTCGCGCTCTTGAGCTGCAACGTCGGCATCTATATGATCGGGAACCGCTCCATGCGCCTGCCGACGCTGCTGCTCGACGAACCCATGCTCTGGTACTACGCCGAACACTATTCGCTGTACTGTTTGCCAGTAACCCTGGTGTATTTTTTTCAGAAGATCGCGGCGGACTCCTGGCCGACGCGGCTTGTCGCGTCTTCGCTTACGATCATGGCGGCGGCCTTCACGATCTGCAGTCTGGTATGGATGCCGGCCTATCGCCTGTACGGCGCCTTTCTCTACGGCATGCTGGCCCACGCGGGCGCATTTATCGTCATGGTGCCCCACGCGCTGATCAAAGGTCCTCCAGAAGTACGCGTGATTGTGGCGGGCATCCTCCTGTTTTTTATGCCGGGAATCGGCGACATCTTCTGGGCGCTCGGCTATATTCCGGGATGGCCCGGAGCCCTCGCGCCGTACGGCTTCTTATTGTTGTTGCTGGGGATGAGCGTCGCAGTCTGGCAAAGGTACGTACGCATTCAGGACGATCTGCACGCCGCGCACCAGGCGCTTGAGGTGTACGCGAAACATCTGGAAAGCATCGTCGAACAGCGTACGTCCGAATTACAGTCTTCGCTTGATGAAGTTAGCCGGCTCAAAGAACAGCAGGACGGCGATTATCTTTTAATCTCGCGGGTGCTGGGTCCGATGACCAGTACGACTATCGACGGCGAAGTGATTCGGGTCGATTCGCTCGTCGCGCAACACAAACGTTTTGAGTTTCGCGGAATGGCCGGTGAGCTGGGCGGCGATCTGTGTATGGCCCAACCGGTGCTGCTCGACGGCGAGAACTACGTCGCCTTTATGAACGCGGACGCAATGGGCAAATCGGTCCAGGGCGCCAGCGGCGCCATCGTCCTGGCGGTGGCCTTTCGCGCATTTCTGCATTTGAGCGCGGACGGGCAAATTCCCATCTCGGGACGACCGCCGGTCGAGTGGTTGCTGCGATTGGTCGAAGAACTGCAGCGGGTCTTTCGTCCGTTTGAAGGCCGCATGATGGTTTCGCTCATGATGGGCGTGCTGCACGAAAGGACCGGACGCGTCTACGCGATCAACGCCGGACATCCACCGGCGGTTCTGCTGCGCGCCGGAGAAGCCCGCTACGTACTCGAACAAAGCCACGACGCGATCGGTTCCGGGACCGACGACGAGCTCTCGGCGTCCGGCGACGACCGCGATACGCCCGCGAACCATCCGCCCATCGCCTTCTCACCGGAGTCGGCGATCATCGAGATGCAACTCCTGTCCGGCGACACCCTCCTGGCGGGTTCGGACGGTCGCGACGATCTCCGGCTGAAAAGCAAGGGGCGCGAGCTGATTGAGAGCGATCCGGCGCGCTTCTTGAAGATCGTGGCGCAGTGCCGCGGCGATCTGCGCTGCATCGCGACTCAGCTGCACGCGGCCGGCGAACAGACTGACGATCTTTCGCTCTTGCGCTTGAGTTATCGCGAATCGGACGTCGCGGGATCCTGACAGCGTTACACCGCCCGCATTCGAATAGTCTTTGACGATTCCGTTTCAGATCGGCAGGCTGCTCCCCGTGATCGGTCCTGAGGTAATGCCCACTTCTAATCGGATTTCTTAAATCCGACGGTGCTCCGACCTCTTTCGCGGAATCCCTGCGATTCTCCGCGAAAGATCGGACCGGAGTATTTCTGGAAAGGCGGCCGAAACGCAAAGGGACCTGAGGGTTATCGGTTCGATTCCGGTTCGCGGTTCGCCGCGGTAGCTCAACGGTAGAGCATCAGGCTTATCAAAGCAGGCCCGCAGGAGCCTATCCTGCACCAACGGAACCACGGGGCTGTTTCAGCGCGAAGCTTCGCGCGCGGCGCCGGTCGTATCGCTTCGGCGAGCGGCGGGCAAAGCGTTCGACGTTTCGCGCACCGCTTCGGAGGCCACGCAGGCGGCGGATACCGATTCGCATCGCTGTCGCATACATCGCGAGGGAGCGCAAGCTCGCTCGATGATCGAGCGAAGAGCGACGCGTTTCTCAAGCACGCCTCCGCCGACGAAACGGGAAGCGCCCCGTGGTTCTTTTTGAGTATCGCGCCGCACCCGCGCTTAACCAAAAAACATGCGATACGCCGCGAACAGATAAATGATGCCGAAACGAACCCAGGTGCCGCGGTCGCGGGCGTCTTCGACGAAAAACAAAAGCCTGGGCGCGATATAGAACATGGCGAAAGGCAGCGCGAGCACGATTGTATAGGCGATCGTGCCACCCAGGCTGCCGGAGGCTTCGCGGCGAATATGCCCTTCCCCCGACGTAATCTCATCGGTGAACGGCTGCCAGATCGCGTACATCACAATCAGCGCCGCGACGATTAACAGCGCATCGGCGATGCGTTCGCGGTTGATCGCGGCAGTTCCCCGCGATAAGCGCGCGCGGCTGGAATCCGACGTACGATCCGGGTCAACACGGCCGGCCGAAAGGGACTCTTTGAGGGCGGGCAGCCAGCACGCGTATCCCACGACCGCCGTGACTATCGTCGCGAGCGCCAAGGTCGTTCCCATTCCCGGACCGGCGCTCCAGTCGGTCAGCGCCGTCACCGCGGACAGCGCCAGAAAAGTCATGAACAGCCAGTACAGAAATAAAAGCCAGCCGATGGTCGCTTCGGATTTTAAGGCTTTCGAAAACAAATCGAGATTCGCGCCGACCCGATTGTGCAGGGCTTCGCGTTTCAACAGCGCGCCTGGAATCTGAAGCAACATCGCGGCCAGCATCAGCAGGCCGCCCGCCGTTTTCGAAGACGCGATCAACGCGCGAATCGCTTCGCCGAGCGGCTGCAAAAGCCACGGGAGCAGAAAAGCAAAAGCGAAGACCGCCAGATCGAAAAGAGTTCCGTGAGTACGGGGGAAGAGTCTGCGCAACAAGGCCTGAAATTGCGGCATGTCGTACGCTGGCCTCTGGCCCCAGCAGGGCCAGAGGATTTCCGCATCAGAATATTTGAAGTTGATGAGAGAAGCCGCCAGAAAAGCGCTCGATTCGATAGCGGAGCGGCGACGCGGCACCATAAACTCCCCTTAGAGGAGAGTTCGCAGATTTTTCTAAGAATTGTTTAGCCAGAACTTTACAGTCCTAAAGAAGCTCAGAAAGCTCACCGTTCGCTGTGAGGTATTCGCCAATGTCCCTGAGAAATCTTCTTTTTCTCGCTTCTAACAAATCGCATGGATCGCGCTCCGGGCGCTCGCTGCCGCAGACGGCCATGTACAGGCCGCAGATTGTTCTGGTTCTGGCGGTACTGGCGGCCGCGTTGTTTTTAACTCAGCCCGGCACAGCCAGCGGCGCCGCAAACGCGGGCGGCATGATCGACGGCCGGTTTTCCACGACTCCGACCGGCGCGGCCGTCTTCCAGGTCCCGATTCAGGTTCCGCCCGGAATTCAGGGGCTCCAGCCAGATCTTAGTCTGGTTTACAGCAGCCAGAACTCGGCCAACAGCGAAGTCGGCGTCGGCTGGCGCCTGCGCGGCCTTTCGCGAATAGAACGCTGCGGCCAGACGCTGCCCGTGGACGGATCCAGAGCGGGGGTATCGAATAGCTTCAGCGATCGCCTGTGTCTGGACGGCGCGCGCCTGGTGCCGCGCCAGGCTTACAGCGACGACTACGGTTACTGGGCCGCCGGCAGCTATAGCAAAGAAGTCGAAGACTGGAGCGAGATCAAACCGGTCGGCACCTGCGCCGGCGGGCCATGCGGATACGACGTGCATTTGCCGAACGGCCGCATCATGCGCTACGGAAGCTCCGCGAACGCTCAGGTTTTCACGACCGGCCTGACCGAAGATCTGCAGCTGCGCCCGATTCGCACCTGGTTATTGCATCGTATATTTGATCGTTATAGTAACTCCATTGATTTCACGTACGAAGGGGCGAGCACCAACAGCGCCCCCCGCATCAAACGTATCGAATACACCGGCCGCTCAATCGACTTCGACTATCTGCCCGACGACCCCAACGCCGCCAACCACGTCATTCAATTCGACGGTACCGGCCAGAGCACCACGGCCGGACAATCCACGCAGAGTAACGAAATTCGAATGCGCCGGCAAATCGAAGCCATTCACATCAGCACGACCGGGAATCCCAACTACAAGAACTATCGCCTTAGCTATGAAACCGGCGTCATGCGCAAACGCAAGCGCCTCACCCGCGTGCAGGAATGCGACGCCGCCGGCGTTTGTCTGGATCCGATCGACGTCAGCTGGAACGATCAGCCGACTCTGGACGGAACGTTTCGACCGGTATGGCCCAACGGCGGCGAATACCAGAACCTGCTGCGTTTCGATCCCGGCGTGAATATTATCCCGGGCGATTTCAACGGCGACGGCCGGACCGATTTTATCCGCCAGGAAAAAGGCGGCATGGATGACGATTTCATCGGGAGCTTCGCCGTATATCTTTCGCTCGGGAACGGCCAGTTCGATGTACGCTGGCCGGGCGAAAATCGCCACCTCGATCCCTTCCAGGACTGGCTGCGTTACGATCCGGGCGCACATATTATTCCCGGCGATTTCGACGGCGACGGCATGACCGATTTTATTCGCCAGGAAAGGGCGCACTGGGACGGCGATTCCATCAGCACCTTTCGGGTCTACTATTCGAACGGGGACGGCAACTTCACCTGGAAAGAGCCGGGCAATAATGTCTATGGAGACGATTACCAGCACTGGTTGCGCTCCGACGACGGTGCGATCATTATCCCGGGCGACTACAACGGCGACGGCAACACCGACTTTATCCGCCAGGAGAAAAACGGCTGGGACGGCGATTATATAACGACCTTCGCAATCTACCTGTCCCGGGGAGACCGCACGGGTTATTTCGACATCCACCGGCCCGGCGAAAACGTCGCGGGCGACCCCTTCCAGGATATGCTGCGCTTCGACGAAGGCGCCAATATCATTCCCGGCGACTTCAACGGCGACGGCAAAACCGACTTTATCCGCCAGGAAAAAGGCCATCGCGACGACGATCGCGTCGATTCCTTTCAGGTCTATCTGTCGATTGAAAACGGCACCAATTTTCAAATTGTAACGCCCGGACAGAACAACGTGCTGGGCGATCCATTTCAGGATTTGCTGCGCTTCGATCCCGGCGCGAATATCATCACCGGCGATTTCAACGGCGACGGCAAAACCGACTTTCTGCGCCAGGAAAAAGGCGCTATGGACGACGACTTCGTGGGGTCCTTTCAGGTCTATCTCTCGAAAGGCAACGGCCACTTCCACATCGTTTCGCCTGGCAATCCGGCTTATTACGACGCCTACCAGGACTGGTTGCGGGCCGACCCCGGCGCGAAGATCATCACCTTAGACTATAACGGCGACGGGCGTACGGATTTCATCCGTCAGGAACACGGCGCCTGGGACAATAACTTCAGCAACTCGTTTAAAATCTATATTTCGCGCGGCGATGGATACTTCGACGTTCGCGCGCCCGGAAACGACGGCCCGGGCGATCATTACCAGGACTGGCTGCGACACGATCCCGGCACGAATTTGATTCCCGGCGATTTCGACGGGGACGGTCGCTCCGATTTCATCCGCCAGGAATGGGGCGGCTGGGACGACGACCTCTCCCTCAGCTTCGGCATCTACTTCGCCTCGTCCGAAGCGGGCCAGGCGCCGCTCGATACGGTCAAAGAAATCCAGCAGGGACCGGTGAAACACGCCTTCGGCTACCGCCGCCTGTCGGATTACAATCCGAACGGCGCCACCGCTTTCCCGGCGGGCTACCGGGGCTTCCGCGCGCCCCTGCCCGTTCTTCTGAGCTACCAGCGCAGCGTGCCGACCGCCGGGGCGACAGGCACCTATCTGCAAACAGTGAACCGCAGCTATTATTATTCCGGCGCGACTCTGCATAGCGGTGGTCGCGGATTCCAGGGCTTCCAGCGGGAATCGGTCCAGGCCCCCGAAGAAGGCGAGCGCATCATCACCGACTTTTATCATGAATACCCGCTCTCGGGTCGGGTGAAGTCGAAATACGTTTCGCCGTTTAACCATCTGCTCACGACTTCGCACGAGACCTTCGACTGGGTCACCACGCCCGGCGCCGCCCCTGCTTCGCTCTCGCCCGCACTGACCCGCAAAGTCGAGAATCGCCACGCAGGCAACGGAATCCAGACCATCACCGCCGACATGCAGTACGACGATCGCGGCAATATTGTCCTGCTGTCCGAAACCGACGGCGGCCAGGGACTCGATACCTGTTCGGAATTCGCGGATGTCGGCGGCTCAGGCCCCTTCCCTTCGATGCCCGGTGTCACCAGAATCAGGCAGGGCACGAACTGCAGCGCGAGCAACAACAGCTGCTCATGCACCGGGCTGCTTTCCGATACCCAATTCACCCACAATCCCGCGGGCAAGGTGCAGGTCCGGCGGGAATACGACGACACGCTCGGAGTCTGGCTGGAAACGACTTACGAGTACGACGCCGAGGGCAACCGCAAGAAGACGATCCTCCCCACCGGCGCGCAAGAAGTCACCGTCTACGATTCGGTCTATCAAACTTATCCCGCAACGATCGAAACGAGCGCCGGGGGCGTAACCCTCACGCGCGAACAGGATTACGATCCGCGCCACGGTCTAATGCGCCGCGAATCGGACGAAAACGACGCGGTCACCGAGTGGGAGTACGATGATTTCGGCCGACTGACCGCGATTCGCCGCACGAACCCTGAATCTTCTTCGGGCGCCGTCGTCGAAGTCCAATCGCACAGCTATTCCCGCGTCGGCGACTTAACCACGAGCGGTCTGTACGAACACAGGTCGCAGATCAAACAGAGCTGGTCCGCCGGCGCCGTCGGCATCGACGCGAAAATATACGACGGCCTGGGGCGTGAACTCAGTCAGGAGCGCGGGGCCGCTTCCAATCTTCAGCGCCAGTTACGAGAATTCAGCCCGCGGGGCGACATGCTTCGCGAATCGAACCCCCACGGCTCCGGCCAGACGGCGCAATGGACGAACTACACATACAACCGCCGGCACCGCGTCTCGCAAATCGCGCGACCCGGCGGCGCGACCACCGCTGTCAGCTACGGCGTGGGTGACGACCTGTGCGAAGCCCATCAGATGCGGGTCACCGCGGCTACGACCGGCGGCGCGGGCCGCAACGCCGTCCGCTGCCAGAACGGCCGGAGCAAAACCGAAAAACTGAAGATCGCCGACACCACCGCGGGCACGCAGACCGTCCAGACATTCACTCTGGACTCGCTCGATCGACTGCGCGGCGCGAGCGACGGCCAGTCCACGACCGTGATCGACCTCGACAGCCTGGGACGCCGCAAACGTTTCACCAGCAGCGAGCGCGGAACGATCGACTACGCCTACAACGCAGCCGGCCTGCTGGCGACCGAAACCATCAACGGCGAAGTTCGAACGTACGCCTTCGACGCGTTCGAGCGTCGCACGAGCGTCACCTATCATGACGGCAGTGTCGCCGAATTTCAATATGACGCCTCCGCAAACGCCGGCGGCCAGGGACGCATGACCGCGGCGATCATGAAGGCTTCCGACGGCAGCACCGAGTTGAGCCGCCGCGAGTATTCCTACGGCACAGACGGCAAACCCGCCGTGGTCAGCCTGATTTTGAACGGTGGTGCGGGCGGATCGTTCGCCATGCGCTACGAAAACGATCCGCAGGGACGCGTGCACCGGGTGCACTATCCCAGCGGCCGCATCGCCTGTTACGAACGGGACGCCGCAGGCTTTCTCGAAAGCATTCGCGGAGCGACCGGCGACTGCGACGATCCGCAGGCGGAAGATTTCGCGACCTATTCGAATTACACGGCCGCCGGGCAGCCCGGTCGCATCGTCTACGGCAACGGAGTCGAAACCGATTTCACCTACGACGCGTTCCATCGAGTCGAGACGGTTCATACCGTCGACAGTCAGAACGGCGACCTGCTCAATCAGCGCTACTACTGGACCGCGCTGCACGAAGTCGACCGCGTCCAGGACTTCGCCGCGAATACCAACGTCGATTACACCTATGACGCCTACGGATATCTGAAGAGCGCCACGGGCCTCCCGTCCGGCGACGTCACCTACGATTATAATCCGCAGGGGAACCTGACCCGCAAAGGCCAGCTGAGCTTTCAGTACGCTGGCAGCCGGCTGGATACCGGCTCGAACGGGCTCAATCTGGACTACGACGCTCACGGCAACGTGATTCTGCGCGAAACCGGAACCAACGGTCGCGAATCGGCCCGGGGCCGCTACGATTTCGTATACAACGCGCAGCACAAAATCCAGACGATCGCGAAGGACGGCGTCCAGGCCGGGCAATACGAATACGACGCCGCGGGGGATCGCATTCGAAAAGTCGACGGGGGACAAAACGAAACCATTTACGTAAATCGCGAACTGGAAATCACGCGCTTCAACGACGGCCGCCTGCTGACGACCGAATATGTTCAGGGGGCCTCCGGGCGCATCGCCGCCGTAACGGAAGGCACCAGCTCCACCGCGTTGATTCACGGAACACCGGCGACTCACGCGCTCCAGGCGCAAATGTACAATACGAGCAGCGTCGCGGGTATCTCCGGCTTTCTGTATCACACGACGATGGCGTATGTTCGCACGCCGTCCATCGCCGCGACCGCTCGCGCGTTCTTATGGGCGCTCGCCACCACCGCGACGATTCTGGCCTTCGCGATCTATATGCTGCGCACCGCGCGCAACCGCAGCTGGCTCGGGCGCCTGCGCGCCATGGTCGCGATGCGTCTGGCGTACGCGATCCGGCCGCGCAACGCGGCCCTGAGCGACGGCCTGCTGGCCTTCGCCACGGCGGGTGAAGGCGCGGACGCATACCATCGCCGCAGACGACTGCTGCGCTGGCCCGCGCCCGTGCTGGTCGCGACCATGCTTGCCATGAGCATGCAGTGCGGTTCGAATAGCGGCGCCTCGAATTTCACGATCGCCCCGCCCGGCAGCGGTCTGTTCGCGTTCAATTTCGTGCTCGGCCCGGGAGGCAACGGCTACGGCTATCCCGAAGAAGGGACGCACTATTTCCAGTACAACCAGGTCGGCTCGACCAGTCTGGTCACAGACTCCGCGGGGGCGATGGTCGCGCGCGCGGTCTACAAACCTTTCGGTGAAATCGACGAAGAGGCCAGCGACGGTCGGGACGTCTTTCGCGGGAAATTCAACAATAACGAATACGACCGCGACAGCGACGTGCACTATTTCAACGCGCGCTACTACGATCCCCTGACCGGCGGATTTCTGCAGGCGGACGAACTCACCTTCGGATCGAACGGCGACCACGCGGCGGCTCTGAATCGTTACGCCTTCTCCGGGAATAATCCGATAAGCTACTCCGACCCCGGGGGGAACCTGTTCTGGCTGCCGCTGCTGTTTTTCGGCGCGCTCCTCGGAGGAACGGTCAGCGCGGTGACCTATACGGTGACGGCCCTCGTGAATGGCGACTTCAGCTGGGAGGGGCTGCTCATCAACTTTGGAATCGGCGCACTGGCAGGCGCACTGGGTGCGGGAGTGACCGGCGGACTGACCGCAATGGCCACAAGCCTCGCGGCCAGAGTCACATCGCAAATTGCGCAGAGCGTGATCAGGACCTCGATGCAGTTCCTCGCGCCCATAATCGGCGGCGCCGTTGAGTCCTTCGTATCTTCAACGATTCTCTCGGCCGTGGAAAACGACGGGCGCGTTGATTGGGAAAGCGTCGGCCTGCAAACTGGAATCGGCGCGGCCGCCGGCGTTTTTAATGTGCGCGGGATCTTTAAGGGCCGGAAGGCGAATACGAACATCGGGAACAAGACGGCCATCGAGGCGACAGAGCACGGATCCGTGACCGCTCAATTCCTGACGCCTGCGACGGCGAGCGGTGCGCGGGTAAGTGGGTCGAATGAATTATTCGTCGAGGCCATCATTGACGATATGCCCTGGACCACTGTCATCGATTTCGGCGGCAATGTATACGATCTGGGTGTGAAATCGTTCTTCATGAGAGCCGGAGCCAAATCAGTGGTGAAATTGGGAGGTTGGGCGGCCTTCCAGTAAGTCCCCTCGCCCCAAAAACTACCTGACGCGGAGGCCTGGCGCGCTTATGCTGTAAGTATGAGCGCACAGGCCCCCGCAAATACCGCCACTTTCGGCAACGGCTGCTTCTGGTGTACGGAAGCGGTCTTTCAGAATCTCAAAGGCGTCACGGGCGTCGAGTCGGGTTACTCCGGCGGCCACGTCGAGAATCCGACGTATCAGGAAGTCTGCGGCAAAGGAACCGGGCATGCGGAAGTCGTGCGCCTGACCTTCGATCCGGCACAGATCAGCTATCTTGAATTACTCGAAGTATTTTTTAAGACCCACGACCCGACGACCCTGAACCGCCAGGGCAACGACGTGGGACCCCAATATCGCTCGGTCGTTTACTATCACGACGAAGAGCAGCAGAAACTCGCCGAACAGATCAAGAGCGAGCTGGACCAGTCCGGCGCCTGGGAAGATCCGATCGTGACCGAGATCAGCCCGCTGATCAATTATTACCCGGCCGAAGGCTATCACCAGAACTACTACAACGACCATCCGAATCAGCCGTACTGCCTGTTCGGCATTCGGCCCAAGCTGGAGAAATTCAAGACGGTCTTCGCGGACAAACTGAAGGCGGGTTGAGAACTCCGGGGAGGTCTCAACCGTCTAATCGATATTCATGAATATTCTGCTGAAGCCGATCGCCACTGCTCACAACTCGCGCAAATCTATAGATGAGGACGACGACTGGGGTCGCGTTCCCACTCGCATCGTTCTCGAGTCTCACGTGCCCGCGGAATCGCTGGCGGGGATGGACGATTTTTCGCATCTCGAAATCATCTACTATTTTCACATGCAGTCCGAAAACGAAATCGTTACCGGCTCGGACCATCCGCGCGAAAACACCACCTGGCCCAAAGTCGGCATCTTCGCGCAACGCAAGAAAGCCCGCCCCAATCGCCTGGGCGCGACAATCGTCGAAATCGATCACGTGGATGTCGCCGAACGTACCATTCACGTGCGGCGCTTCGACGGCATCGACGGCACGCCCGTGCTCGACATCAAACCACTCATGCGTGAATTTCTGCCCGTCAGCGAAGTGCGTCAGCCCGGCTGGAGTACGGAACTGATGCGCGATTACTGGTGATATTTCACCCGCCCGGTTCGCGCCTGGCGGGTAATTCTGTCTCGAGGACCACTCAAACTCTCCTCATACAGGAGACTCTAATGGTTTTCTAATAAAGCCGCGGAGTCCAGACTTGAGAATTATGGAGCCGCAATGAACCCTCGCCGCTGCTACACGCAGGCAGGGATTCATGTACACATTTTTATTCTCACAAAAACGCGCCGGAAAAACGAAAGCGCGCTTCCGACGGGACCGCCTTTCGCCCGCGATAGCCGGCCTGACCGTTCTGGCCCTGGCCCTCTTCGCGGCAGGCGCGAAACCGCTGGCAAGCTCCGGCGGCTCCGGCAACGCGGGCGGGCTGATCGGAGGGCAATTTCAGAGTACTCCGACGGGCGCCGCGACCTTTCAGGTGCCGATTAGTGTACCGCCCGGCATTCAGGGCCTGCAGCCGTCCCTGGCGCTGGTCTACAGCAGTCAGGCGCCGGGCAGCGGACCGCTGGGCGTCGGCTGGAATCTCAGCGGCCTGTCCGCAATCGCGCGCTGCGGGCAGACCATCCCCGTCGACGGTAAACGCACCGGCGTCGCTTACGATGCATCGGACCGCCTGTGCCTGGACGGAATGCGGCTGGTCGCGCGGCAGGACTATTCGGACGACGCAGGCTACTGGTCCGGCCAGACCTATAGCAAACAGGTCGAAGACTGGAGCGAAATCGTTCCGACCGGCGGCTCCTGCGCGGGCGCTCCCTGCGCTTTCGAAGCGCATCTGGCCGACGGCCGGGTATTGGTCTACGGCGGCTCAAGCGACGCAAAAGTGCTAACCGCCAATTACGCCACTCCGGGCGTGCAGCCGATCAGGCAGTGGCAGTTGAAAGAGATGCGCGGTCGCAACAGCGCCAATAAGGTCGTATACAATTATACTCGTTACGGGAATCGCGAGATTCCCAAAATCGCTTCGATTGAATACAGCGGCCGCAAAATCGAATTCGACTATGAAGTGCTGCATTCGGGCGGTGCGGTGTGGACGTCGTTCTTCGACGGGACCGGCGAAACCAATCTGGTCAGTCGCATCTCGAAGATCCGCGTCAGCACCGTTGACGGCGAATACAAACGCTACGGCCTGACGTACGCCGCGAGCGCTCTAAGCGGCCGCAGTCAGCTCAAAGAAATCACCGAGTGCGCGGGCAGCGTCTGTCTGGATCCGATCAGCCTGAAATGGCACAGCGAATCCAACCCAAACGCGACGGACGGGAGATTTCGAGTCGTCCACCCGTCGGGTGCAGTCTATCAGAGCTATTTGCGCTTTGACCCGGGCGCCAATATCATTCCCGGCGATTTCAACGGCGACGGGAAGACCGACTTTTTTCGCCAGGAAAAAGGCGGCGCGGACGACGATACTCGCGGTACGTTTAGCGTATATTTTTCGAAGGGCGATGGGTATTTTAAGATTGTCTCCCCCGGCAATGGCTGGGCCAGAGATCCTTACCAGGATTTGCTGCGTTTTGATCCGGGCGCGAAAATTATCCCTGGCGACTATAACGGCGATGGCAAAACCGATTTCATTCGTCAGGAGAAAGGTGGCTGGGACAACGACGAAGTAGGCACATTCAAGGTGTATTTTTCGAAAGGTGACGGATATTTTAATATCGTTACGCCGTCAGGCATTGAATACCAGCGTCACCTGCGTTCCGATAACGGCGCAAATATCATCCCCGGCGATTATAACGGCGATGGCAAAACCGATTTTATTCGCCAGGAGAAAGGCGGCTGGGACAACGACACCGTTACGTCTTTCGCCGTATATTTTTCGCGTGGCGACGGCTACTTCGACATCGTCCGTCCCGGCGCGAATCAAACGGACGACCCCTACCAGGACTGGCTGCGCGCCGACCCGGGCGCAATCATTCATCCCGGCGATTTTAACGGCGACGGGATGACCGACTTTATTCGCCAGGAGGACGGCGGCTGGGCCACGTTAGACCACGCCAATACTTTCTCCGTCTATCTTTCGAAAGGCGACGGGACTTTCGATATCGTTATCCCCTCCAACAACGGCATCGTCAACGACCCCGAGTATTCCGATGTTAACGATCGCTTTCAGGGTGGAAGCTGGATGCACCCCGATTTCGCAAAGCTGATTCTGGGTGATTTTAACGGCGACGGCAAAACCGATTTCATTCGCCAGCCAGTCATACCGCTCGGAGACGGAGACCCACGGTCCAGCATCGGCGTGTATCTATCGATTGGCAACGGTGACTTTCGATTCTTTTCCGACCGTGCCTTGAATCTGAGTGTCTACAACGGTTCGCACCTGATTCCGCTGGACTATAATGGCGACGGACGCACCGACTTTCTCCGCCGGGAATGGGACACAGAGAATGCGCCCGACACAATAGATGACGAACGCGATGCCTTTTACGTCTACGTATCGCGCGGCGACGGTTTCTTCGATCAATACCTGCCGTCCGGCAATGCTTACCAGAGCTATCTTGACGGGAACGAGGGCGTCTTTTTGATTCCGGGCGACTATGACGGCGACGGCCGCTCCGATTTTCTCCGCCAGGAACACAGCCGCTGGGACGACGACACGAGCGGTACTTTCCAGGTCTATTTCGCCGCGAAGAACGCGTTTGAGCAGCCGGACGATACGCTGGCGGAAATCCAGCAGGGCACGATCCGGCATATGCTGAGCTACCGGCGCCTGAGTTCGTACAACGCGACGGCCGGCGGCTCCTACGATAGCACGAGTCGCCCGTTTCGGAATGCGCTGCCGGTTCTGCAGCACTATATTCGCACAGTGCCCTCCGCCACGAGCGCCGGCACCGCTGTGCAGACTCTGCACCGCGAATATACATACACGGGGGCCACGATCGACGCCTCCGGCCGCGGCTTCCAGGGCTTTCAGCAGGTCACGACAATCGCGGAGCAGGAAGGTCAGAAAATTACGGAGACCTACGCCGGCCGCTATCCGTTCGCCGGTCGGGTCCAGAAGCGCACCGTGCGTGATTTTACGAGCAATGCGTTGATCCATGAGACGACCAACGACTGGCAGACTCTGCCGGGCACTGCGAATCGCAGCTTTGGAGTTCAGGTCGCAAGCAGCGTCCGCAGCGAAGTCTTCGGAACGCAATCGGCGAAGACGCTGACCACGACCACCGACATCGCCTACGATAGTCTGGGCAACCCCAGCCTGGTAAGCGAAAACGACGGCGACCGCACGCGTCAAACCTGTACGCTCTATCGCAACGATACGGCCCAAAAAAGACCCGGACCGGCCTACAGGGTAACCCAGGGCGAAGGCTGCAGCGTCTCCGGCGATTCCTGTAGCTGCAGCACCGCGTTCACCGTCGTCGAGTCGGAACACGACTCGAATCACAATATCACGGCGCGCAAAGAGTACGACGATACGCGCGACGCCTGGTTGACGACCACCTACGCCTACGACAGCTACGGCAATCGCACGCAGACCACGCTGCCCCAGGGCGGCGTCGAGACGATTCAATACGAATCCACGTACAATACGTATCCCGCGACGATTACCAGCAGCGGCGACGGCAAGTCATTCGTGCAATCGCTGAGCTTTGACGCCCGGCACGGCACGCCTGCGCGCATCGTCGATGAAAACGGCGTTGCGACGGAGTACGAATACGACGCCTTCGGACGCGAAATCTCGGTCAGCAAAACCGCTCCCGGGGGCCAGCTCACGCAGCTTCAATCGCACAGCTTCAGCCGCGAAGGCGATCTGCTGGCGAACGGCCTGTATTTGCAAACGTCGCAAATCGCCCAGACCTGGGATCGTTCCAGTCTGGTTGCGCGAAAGACCTATACCGACGGACTTGGCCGCGAATCGCGACAGGAAACCGGTTCCGGCAGCGAACGTATTATAGGCCGCAGGGTCTATGATCCGAACGGTCAGATGGTCCGCCGCTCCAATCCGCACCGTGCGAGCGAAACGCCGCTCTGGACCGACTACGAATTCAATAATCAGCGGCGACCGGTACGCGTAAGCCAGCCTTCCGGCGCTGTCACGACGATTACCCACGGCTCCGGCGGCGGCTGCGCGGCCCATGAGGTCGCCGCTACGACCGTCACCACAGGTACCGCTGGGGGCGGCGCCGGGCGTCACGCGGTGCGCTGCGAAAACGCGCGGGGCAAGGTCACGCGGGTCGTTATGCAGGACCCCACGACCAACGCGACCACAACGCAAACCTTTACCCTCGACGCTCTGGACCGGGTGACGGCGGTGGCCGACGGGCAGAGCTCGACCACGATCCAGCTGGATTCGCTCGGCCGGAAAACGCAGGTCATCAGCAGCGACCGCGGCACCACGACCTTCGTTTACAACGCGCAGGGCCTGCTGGTCACGCAATCGCAGAACGGGGAAGACCAGAGCTTCGAATACGACGGACTCGCCCGCGAAACCCGCCGGACTTTTCGCGACGGCAGCAGCGTCGAGTTATCGTACGACGACCCGGCCTTCGCCGGAAGCCAGGGCCGCCTCACCCGGGCGATTGCGCGTTCTTCGGACGGAAGCGAAACCAGCCGGCGGGAATTTTCTTACGCCGCCGACGGAGAACCGGCGGTCGCGACGCTCGTGATGGACGGCGGCAGCGGCGGAACCCACGTGATGGGCTATCAGAACGACCCGCTGGGCCGGCCGCAATCGATCCAGTATCCCGGCGGCCGCGTCGCCTGCTATGCTTACAATGCGCAGGGTTTCCTGGCGGATATTAAAGTCGCCGCCGGCGACTGCGCGGATTCGCAGGCGCAGAGCTTCGCCGCCTATTCGGATCATACCGCCTTCGGTCAGCCCGAGCGGGTCGTATACGGCAACGGCGTGGCCAGCGATTTCACCTACGACGATCTGGGACGGGTTCAATTTTTCAAAACCCTGGATAGCGACGGCGCGGCGCTCATCGACCAGCAGTACAGCTGGACGGCGCTGGGCGAAGTCGACGCCATCGACGATCTGGCCGGCACGGACGACGTCGACTATAGCTACAACGGATTCGGCTATCTCACTCGCGCCGTCGGACCCTACGGAGATCTCCGCTACGAGTACAATCCCGCCGGCAACCTGACGAATAAAGCCGGCACGATCATCACCTACGCGGGAAGCCGACCGACCGTCGCGACGAGGATCGAAGCGGAGATTGGTCAGGGCGGCGTGACCTTCCATAGTCTGGAACAGACCCTCTCCTATGACGTGCACGGCAACGTCACCGCTCGCCGGAACAACCACGGCGGCGACAGCTTCGATTATGTATACGACGGCCGCTACCAGATCAAACAGATCGCCAAAAACGGAACCCAGGCCGGACTGTACGAGTACGACGCGAGCGGCCAGCGGGTGAAGAAAATCGACGGCAACGGCAACGAAACCGTCTACGTCAGTCCCGAGCTGGAGATCTCGCGCTTCACGGACGGTCGCGTGCTGACCACCGAATACATCCAGGGGCCCGCGGGACGCATCGCGGCGATTTCCAACGAAACCAATCCCACGGCCCTGCTGCACGGCAGCCCGGCATCGCACGCTCTGCAGGCGCAGATGTACACGACCGGGAGCATGTCGGGAGTCGCCGGTTTCCTGAACCACACGACCATGGCCTACGTCCGCACGCCGTCAGTCGCGGCGACCGCGCGGGCTCTGCTCTGGGCGCTGGCCGTGACCGCCGTCATTATGGCATCGCTGGTCTACGCGCTGCGCGCGGCTCGCCGCCGCGGTCTGATCAAACGCATTCTGACCGGGCTCGCGGCCGCGAAGGCTCTGGACGCCTATCCGGCGCTGCAATCTCGACTGCAGCATCTGGCGACCGCGCCGCTGTCGCCCGCTGAACGACGCGAAAACGTCTACAACTATAACCGGCGGCAATTCCTGCGGGCGCCCGCGACCCTGCTCGCGATTACCATGCTTTCGCTGAGTATGAACTGCGGCTCGAACGCCGGCACCGCGAAATTCGCAATCGCACCGCCGGGCAGCGAAATGTTCGCCTTCAATTTTCTGCTGGGTCCCGGCGGAAACGGCTACGGTTACCCGGAAGCCGGCACCTTCTATTTCCAGTACAACCAGGTGGGTTCCACCAGCCTGGTAACGGACGACGCCGGCAAGCAGGCGGCCTACACGGTTTATAAACCCTTCGGCGAAGTGTACCAGGATGCGAGCGACGGTCGCGACATCTTTCGCGGCAAATTCAACAACAACGAATACGATCGCGACGGCGAGGTGTACTATTTCAACGCCCGCTACTACGACCCGGCCCTGGGCAGTTTCCTGCAGCCGGATACGCTGGCTTTCGGAACCAACGACTACCATCCGGCCGCGCTGAACCGCTACGCCTTCTCGGGCAACAATCCGGTCACCTACTCCGATCCGGGCGGCAATCTATTCTGGATACCGCTGCTCATCATCGGCGGGCTGATCGGCGGGGCCGTTTCCGCAATCAGCTATACCGTCCTGGCGCTGATTGACGGCAGCTTCAACTGGAAGGACTTCGGAATCAATTTAGGGATCGGCATTCTGGGGGGAGTTCTGGGCGCGGGAATCTCCGGCGGTCTCACAATCGCTCTAACCCACGCGGCCGCCAGGGCCACCCTGAGCATTGTTCGACAGGGGCTGCAATTCGCAGCCACGTATCTGGCGCCGATGCTGGGATCGTCAATAGAAGCTTTCTTTGGTGCGACAGTGATTCAGCAACTTGAAAAAGGTACAATCGACTGGGGACAGGTCGTCACCGAAACCCTGGTCGGAGGAGCGGGAGGTTTGATCGGGATTCGCAAATACGGCCGGGCTTCTCTGCCGAGTCGGGCGACCTTGCCCGATGGCCGTGTCGGGCAGGTCGTCGATGGGCAGCATTTCAGTCCTTCCCGGATGCGCGGGGATTTCAGAGAAGTCGCCTCGCAGGTCGATGCCAAATCAGGGTGGACTGTAAGTACTTTAGTGCCGGGGCCGGGCCGGGGATCTATTAACAGGGCTTTCGGCCGGGTGGGATTCCAGTTCCGTAACGATTCGGTCGGCAGCGTGTACAATTTGACTTTTGGAAACTCAGTGTACGAAACCCTGCTCACCAGCGGCTGGACGGCGGCCCTGGAGGGGGCGGGCGAGGACCTTCGGAAGCGGCTATTCGGGGAGCCGTAGGTTCCCTGAACAGGTCCTGTAGCGAGAGCCTGGCGCGCTTCTGTGATTCGCATAAGCGCGCCCGGCTGGAGTACCGAACCTATGCGCAACCACTGGTAAGATCTCGCCAGCTTCCGAACGCGACAACCCTCCCCTTTAAAGAGACTTTTTCTCTTTCCTGATCTTTGCGCTTGCGTATCGCTCGCGTTGCGAAAGCGACGGCATGAAATTGCCGGCACTCGTATTTTTAGAATCGAAGGGAAGAGATCATGCGAAACCGCCCTAACATTAAAAAAAAGAATCCTTATTCCGGGTCGATCGCCGCGCTACGATCGTCGTTCGCGCGTCGTTATGCGGCCTGCCTGGCCGGAGGGATGTTGCTCGCCACAATATACAGCGGACCTGGCAACGCCTCGCCGAGCGGCAACGCAGGCGGCCTGATTGCCGGCAGCTTCGCGGCGACCCCTGCGGGCGCGGGGACCTTTCACGTACCCATTCAGGTGCCCCCGGGCATCGGCGGATTGCAACCCGACCTGGCGTTGAATTACAACAGCCAGAACACATCGAACGGTCCGCTGGGCATCGGCTGGAATCTAAGCGGGACTTCGGCCCTCCTACGCTGCGGTCAAAGCATTCCGATCGACGGCCGCAAGGGCGGCGTCCAATACAAATTCACCGATCGTCTGTGTAAGGACGGCCAGCGCCTGATCGCCCGCAAGCGAATCATTCTGCCGCGGGGCTACTGGTTCGGCAACAAATATAGCACGGAAATCGAAGAGTGGAGCACAACCATCCAGACCGGCGGGACTTGCGCCAGCAAAAGCCCCTGCTCTTTCGAGACGCGTTATCCAAATGGTCAGGTCGCCGTATACGGTGGAACTGTCGATTCGCGGGTGCTGTCCGCTCGGGCGACTGACGGCGAGCGTCAGATCCGCCAGTGGTTGATGAGCGAAATCCGCGACGCCAGCGGCAACGCGTTGCGTTTCGAATATACGAACGGCGGCGCGAATACGGCCGTCATCAAACGCATCGAATACGACGGCCGCAGCGTGGAATTCACGTACGACAACCGCGGCGTCCGCGATCAGGTCATCGCCTACGACGGCACGGGACGCACGGCGCTGTCAAAGCGTCTGCGCGAAATTCGAATCAGCACGACGAACGGCGTATTCAAGACCTACCGTCTGAAGTACGAAGGCGATCCGCTGTCCGCGCGCAGCCGGCTGTCGAAGATCGACGAATGCGACTCCGGCGGAACTTGCATGGATCCGATTACGATCGTCTGGAGCGGGCCCGGCGGGCCGGACGGATCTTTCCGCGACGTCGTCCCCGGCGGCGGCCAGTACCAGGCTGCCCTGCGCTACGATCCCGGTGCGAAGATCATTCCCGGCGATTTTAACGGCGACGGCAAAACCGATTTCATCCGCCAGGAAAAAGGCAAAAGCGATAATGACAACGTTAACACCTTTCGCGTTTATATGTCGCGCGGCGACGGAGAATTCGACGTTCATCAGCCTGGCCGCAATGTAGATGGCGACCGCTTCCAGGACTCGCTACGGCACGACCCGGGCGCTAAAATTCTCACGGGAGACTTTAACGGCGACGGCAAAACCGATTTTCTCCGTCAGGAACACGGCGACTGGGGCAAAAACAACAGAGATACCTTCCAGGTGTATTTTTCGCGCGGCGACGGCAACTTCGATATCGTCCAGCCCGGCAGCAATCGCAGCGGCGACCCTTACCAGCACTCGCTGCGAGCCGGCCCGGGAGTGGTCTTGACTCTGGGAGACTTTAACGGGGACGGTAAAACCGACTTTCTGCGTCAGGAAAGAGGCGACTGGGACAACAACTACAACCACAATTTTCAGGTGTACTTTTCGCGCGGCGACGGTTATTTCGATATTGTTCAGCCCGGTCTGGAAAGAAAACACGATCCATATCAGGACAAACTGCGCTACGATGCAGGCGCGCTTTTAATTCCCGGCGACTTCAACGGGGACGGCAAAACCGATTTCGTTCGTCAGGAAAAGGGCAAATGGGGCAACGACACCAGCGGAACCTTCAGCATATATCTATCGAAGGGCGACGGACAATTCGATGTCGTCGCCCAATCCGGCGATTTTCTGCAGGCCGACCTGCGTTTGAATAAAGGCGCCCGGATCACGCCGGCGGATATCAACGGCGACGGCAAAACCGATCTGCTGGCCCAGGGCAGCTTTATCTGGGATCCGCCGGGCGACCGGACCTTCTTTCGCGTCTTGATTTCGCGGGGCGACGGCAATTTCGATAAGAAATCGAACTGGCGCCAGGGATACAAACACAACGGCTGGCTGCAGTCGGACTGGTCGAATCTGATTCCAATCGACTATAACGGCGACGGCAAGATGGATTTCATCCGCCAGATCGCCCGCGAAAAACGCAAAGAGAGCAAAGACGCCTTCCAGGTCTATGTTTCGCGGGGCGACGGTTTCTTCGATATCAAAGATCCCGGCGGCTGGCTCTACGAAGAAGGCCTGCGCGACAATAAAGACGGCGGCGCCAATATTATCGTCGGCGATTTCGACGGCGATGGCCGCGGCGATTTCATTCGTCAGGAAAAGGGCGCCTGGGACGACGATACCAATAATACCTTCGGCGTCTTTTTCGCGGCGAAGAAGCCGGACAATTTGCGCTACTCATCGGTCGCCAACATTTTACAGGGGCCGGTCACGCATCGCTTCGGCTACCAACGCCTGTCGCGTCACAATATGAACGCCGGCATGAACTTCCCGGCTGGCCACGTCGGCTTTCGCAGCCCGATGAACGTGCTCCGCGTCTACGAGCGCATCGTTCCCACCGGATTGCCGGGCACCGTGAGCACCCAGACCATCCGCCGGACCTATGATTATCGCGGGGCGACCCGCCACAGGGGCGGCCGCGGCTTTATGGGATTTCAACGGATGACCGTGACCTCCCCGGCGGAGGGCATTCGTACGGCTTCCGATTACCACGTCGTTTTTCCGCTGAGCGGGCGGCTCACGAGTAGCGTGACACATACCGCCGACGGCAAGCAAGTCATCGCCTCCTCGGCCGAAACGTCGGTCAGCGCTGCCGGCGCCGTTGCCGGAGCCTATCATCCGCGCCTGACGAAACGGGTCGAGAAGCGTCTGTTTCCGGAGGGCGCACAGCGTACCGAAAGCACCATGCAGTATGATTCGCTCGGCAATCCGATTCTGATCACGGACTTCGACGGCGGACGAACTCTCAGCACCTGTTCCAGCTTCGCCAACAATCTCTCCGCGAAACGACCGGGACCGCTGACCGGGCGAACGCAGGCGACGAGCTGCAGCGTCAGCGGCGACAGCTGCTCGTGTTCGAACCCCCTGTCCAAAACAAAAATGACCCACGACACCCTCGGACGCGTGGACAGCATTCAAACTTACGATGACACCCGCGACGACTGGCTCACCCTGAGTTACGAATACGACAATCGCGGCAACCGCATCCGGGTGATCCGCGAAAGCGGCGCGGTCGTCGACATCGCCTACGACTCGACGTACGACACGTACCCGGTTTCGATCACGACCAGGGCGGACGGCAAAATCTTCACCGAAAGCCGCGAATATGACGCGCGCTTCGGAGCGATTTTGCGAGAAGTCGACGCGAACGGGGCGCTGGTGCGCCGGGAGCTCGACGATTTCGGCCGTCTGCGAACGCTTCGACGCACGGCTCCGGACGGCGGACTGGCGCTGGTGGAGTCGCACAGCTACGCACGCGAGAGCGATCATCTATATTCACAGACCAGCAGCTTCGTCCAGAGCTGGGACGGCGCCGCGAGCGTGACTCGCAAACGATTCTCGGACGCCCTGGGTCGCGAGGTACGGATTGTCTCGGCGGCGGGCGGCGACGCCGAAAGCGTTCGCAGCCGGCTGTTCGGGGCCTGGGGCCAGGTCCTGCGCGAGTCCTCGCCGACAGCGAGAGGGCAATCCGCGCAGTGGACGGAATACGCTTACGACGAACGCCGCGACCTCGTCGGGCTGCAACATCCCGGCGGTGCGAATGTAACCGTAAGCCGCGGCATGGGCGGCCTGTGCCAGGCCCATCAGCTGCGCGTAGAGACGAGCATCAGCAATAACGGACCCGGTCGCCACAGCATTCGCTGCGAAAATGTGCGCGGTCTGGTCGAGCGATTGCGCCTGATCGACACCACGACCGGCGAACATACGGATCAATATTATGCGCGCGACGGACTCGATCGCCTGATCGCGGCGAGCGACGGCCAGACCTCTGTCTCGGTGGAACGCGATTCCCTCGGCCGCCGCAAACGCATCGCGAGCGACGACCGCGGAGTCACGAGCTACGCGTACGACGCCCGTGGCTTTCTTGCCAGCGAAAGCAGCAACGGCGAAATCAAAAACTTCACGTACGACGAGATGGGACGCGAAACCCGCATCGATTTTCACGACGGCAGCCATGCAAGCTTCGAATACGACGACGGCGCCATTGCCTACGCCCAGGGCCGTCTGTCCCGCGCGATTTTCACCGGGGCCGATGGTGTTGAGGCTTCGCGCCGCGAGTACGCCTATGACCCCGACGGGAACCTGACTGTGAGCGCGCTGCAAATCGACGGCGCGGCTTACGCCGTCGGCTACAGCGCCGATCCGCAAGGTCGACCGGCCGATATTCTGTATCCCGGCGGACGTCGGGCCTGCTATAACTACGATCGCCAGGGATTTCTGGCCGACATCCGGGTCGCGGCCGACGGCGATTGCGCGGGGTCGGAATCGCAACGTTTCGCGCAATACACGGACTATACTCCGGAAGGCCAGCCGGGTCGCATCGAATTCGGCAACGGCGTGAGCACCGATTTCGCCTTCGACGCGAATTACCGCCTGAGCTCGGCGACTACGGTCGGCTCCGGACAAAACGGCGAAGCGGCAACCTTCCTGGACCAGCACTACAGCTGGACTCCGCTCGGCGAAGTACTGTCGATCGACGACCGGGCCGGCGATAAAGACGCGAGCTATACCTACAACGGTTTCGGTTATCTCACCCGCGCGGTCGGCGCCTACGGCGATATCGCCTATGAGTACAATCAGAGCGGCAACCTGCTGCGCAAAGGTGATCTCACAATAACTTATGCCGGCAATCGCCCGACCGGAGCGAGCGACGGGCTGAGTCTGGCTTACGATGCGCACGGCAACGTCATTCGTCGAGAGACCGGCGACGCCCGGGTATTCGATTACGAATACGACGGTCGCTATCAAATTCAGCGGGTACTGCGGGACGGCGCGGTCGCGGGCCTCTACGAATACGACGCGGGCGGCCAGCGTGTAAAAAAGACCGACGGCTCGGGAATCGAAACGATTTACGTCAGCCGCGATTTCGAAGTCGCCCGCTATCCCGACGGACGCGTATTCCAGACAGAATACATCAGCAGTCCCTCCGGGCGCATCGGCGCCTTCACCAGCGAAACCACCGGCGGCCTGGCCGGCGGGACGGGAGTGCATCAAGCGGCGACCACCGCCGCGACTCTGAAAGCGCAAATGTACAGCACGTCTTCGCTCATGGGCCTCACGGGTTATATGGGCTATTCGATTCAGGCGGCCCTCAGCAATCCGCAAAGCGCCGTCCTGGCCCGCGCCGTCGTCTTCGCGCTCTTCACCGCGGCAGTGTGTACGTTTTTTATCCTGCGCATGCTGCGCACGGCCCACGATCGCGGTTTCGTCGGGCGTCTGCGGGCGGCCTGCCTCTGGCGACTGGCCGACATGGGCGTATTGCGCCCGACGACCGCCGCGGCCTTTGCCAGCGGCGGCAATCCCGCCACAGCCTACCACGCGCGGCGGCGACGCCTCTTCTGGCCGACCCCGCTCGTGCTGTCAGCGATGATGGCGTTCAGTATGCAGTGCGGCGCAAGCGGCGGCGACGCGCCCATGCTCTTCGCACCCGGCGGCGGCGATCTGGCGGTAAGCGCCGCGCTCGGACCGGGCCAGAACGGCTACGGTTACCCTGAACCGGGCACCTACTATTTTCAGCAAGACCAGG